>NZ_RBIT01000001.1:5107500-5415492 GCF_003633835.1 Acidovorax sp. 93 | reverse complement strand
CCTGTGGGATGACGTGATGATCATGGACCTCAAGCACTTCAAGGGTTCGCTGCACCCCATCGACCGGGTACCACAGGACATCAAGGCGCTGTACTCCACAGCGTTTGAAGTCGAGCCGCAGTGGCTGGTGGAAGCCGCATCGCGTCGCCAGAAATGGATTGATCAGGCGCAGAGCCTGAACATCTACATGGCCGGCGCATCGGGCAAGAAGCTCGACGACACCTACAAGCTGGCCTGGATCCGTGGCCTCAAGACCACGTATTACCTGCGCACACAAAGCGCCACGCACGTCGAAATGAGCACCGTGAATACACGCCAGCTCAATGCCGTTTCATCGGGCAATGACAGTGGCGCATCGGCAGCGTCGGTGCCCGTTGCAGCGAAACCCAGCGCACTCGATGCGGCAGCCGCTGAAGCCACCCATCAAGCATCAGCAGTGCCTGCTACGGACGTCAAGTTCTGCGCTATCGATGATCCCGGCTGCGAAGCCTGCCAATAAGAACTTCGCACGCGACACCTTGGGCTCTTCCGAGGTGTCGCGCATGTGCTGTGAAGCAACAAATCCTTGCTGCACAACGCTTCAGTGCTTTTCTTTTCGCAGCACTGCTTTCATAATCCGAACACTGGAAAATCTATGTTGACCTGGGACGAAGAAGTCAAGCCCTCATCGCAAAATCAACTGGACGGTGGACTGAACCAAAGCCACCCGGCGGGACAGCCGCCTTTGCCTTTCCAAACCCCCTCACTGCAGGAAGTGCACGCATCGATGACTGCCTCTGCAGCACCGCACGCAACACCTGCCGCAGCCACGCAACGCCGCGTGAACGCTGCCGACAAACGCATCATCAACGGGCAGACGGATGTCAATCAGCTGGTCCCGTTCAAATACAAGTGGGCCTGGGAAAAATACCTGGCCACCTGCGCCAACCATTGGATGCCTCAGGAAGTGAACATGACGCGCGACATCGCGTTGTGGAAGGACCCCAATGGCCTGACCGATGACGAACGCCGCATCATCAAGCGCAACCTGGGCTTCTTTGTCACGGCAGACTCGCTGGCTGCCAACAACATCGTACTGGGCACCTATCGCCACATCACGGCGCCAGAGTGCCGCCAGTTCCTGCTGCGCCAGGCCTTTGAAGAAGCTATCCACACGCACGCCTATCAGTACATCGTGGAATCGCTGGGGCTTGATGAGAGCGAGATTTTCAACGCGTACAACGAAGTCCAGTCCATCCGCGACAAGGACCAGTTCCTGATCCCCTTCATCGAGGCGATCATGGATCCGAACTTCCACACTGGCACGCCCGAAACCGACCAGACGCTCCTCAAGTCGCTGATCGTGTTTGCCTGCCTGATGGAAGGCCTGTTCTTCTACGTCGGCTTCACACAGATCCTTGCACTGGGCCGCCAGAACAAGATGACTGGCGCCGCCGAGCAGTACCAGTACATCTTGCGCGACGAGTCGATGCACTGCAACTTTGGCATTGACCTGATCAACCAGCTCAAGCTGGAAAATCCCCATCTGTGGACCGCTGAATTCAAGGCCGAGATCAAGGCGCTGTTCCTCAAGGCGGTTGAACTCGAGTACCGCTACGCGGAAGACACCATGCCGCGCGGCGTGCTGGGCATGAATGCATCGATGTTCAAGGGATACCTGCGTTACATCGCCAACCGCCGTGCCACACAAATCGGGCTGGAGACGCTGTTTCCCAATGAAGAAAACCCGTTCCCGTGGATGAGCGAGATGATTGACCTCAAGAAGGAACGCAACTTCTTCGAGACCCGGGTTATTGAATACCAGTCCGGTGGTGCGCTGTCCTGGGACTAGCGCCTTTTCGCAACACACCACCATGGATTTTTACACCACGCCCACCACCACAAGCAGCGCTGCAGTGCGTTGCGGTGCAGGGCGTTCCCGTGTTCATGGCGATGGGGATTTCTCCATCGCCATGGATCGCTTCGTGTCCACTGCAGACAGGAAGTGCTCTTTGCAAATTGACCCAAGGAGAACATGATGGCAACTGCGAAAAAACCAGCCGCTAAGAAGGCGACCCCAGCGAAAAAAGCTGCACCTGCAAAACCAGTAGCAGCGAAGAAGGCTGCACCTGCCAAGAAGGCAGCAACACCGGCAAAGAAAGCCGCTCCCGCCAAGAAGGCAGTAGCAGCGAAGAAGGCTGCACCTGCCAAGAAGGCAGCAGCACCGGCAAAGAAAGCCGCTCCCGCCAAAAAGGCAGTAGCAGCGAAGAAGGCCGCACCCGCCAAGAAGGCAGCAGCACCGGCAAAGAAAGCCGCTCCCGCCAAAAAGGCAGTAGCAGCGAAGAAGGCCGCACCTGCCAAGAAGGCAGCAGCACCGGCAAAGAAAGCCGCTCCCGCCAAGAAGGCAGTAGCAGCGAAGAAGCCTGCCGCCCCAGCCAAGAAGGCGGCTCCCGCCAAGAAGGCAACGGCTGCCAAGAAGGCCGCTCCCGCCAAGGCGCCTGCAAAAAAAGCTGCACCGGCCAAGAAGGCCCCCAAGGCGCCTGCCCCTGCGGCAGCAGCTCCAGCAGCACAGACCACCCTGAATCCTCAGGCAGCCTGGCCCTTCCCTACGGGCAACAAGCCTTAATCCTGGCGTATCACACGCTCAACCCGGTGCCTGCGCACCGGGTTTTTTTATGCCTGTTCGTGTTGCACACCACACGCCGTGCAACACAAGAAGCCGGCAGCAATGAGGCGCCCCGTGACTTCATGGAAAGCTGGCCCAATTACGCGGGAATGAAATCCAGTGTGTAGTTTTGCGGGCCCCGCTGCGCAATCTTGAGGGCTCCCACCCGGTTGCCCAGCTCGGCGCAACGCACCAGCGGCCAGCCCTTTTCCAGGCCGAACAACAACGCGCCCCGCCAAGCATCACCACACCCCGTAGGATCCACCACTTGGGCAGGTACCACGGCGGGTACATGGGTTTTCTGGCCATCCACCCAGACCTCGCAGCCCTCCGCGCCCAGCGTCACCACAAGCCCCTTTACCTTGCGCGAAATCTCTGCAAGCGTCCAGCCCGTGCGGTCGCAAAGCATTTTCCCCTCGTAGTCATTGACCGTCACCCAGGAAGCCTGGTCCACGAACCTCGCCAGCTCTTCGCCATTGAACATGGGCAAGCCCTGGCCCGGGTCAAATACAAAAGGAATACCGGCCGCCACAAACTGGGCCGCGTGTTCAAGCATGGCGTCACGACCATCCGGCGCGATGATCCCCACGCTCACCCCCACATCTGCCTCGATGCGGTTCACATGTGCCTGCATCATCGCCCCAGGGTGGAAGGCGGTGATCTGGTTGTTGTCACGGTCCGTCATGATCATGGCTTGTGCGGTGTAGGTGTCTTGGACCTGCCCCACATGACGCGCACTGATACCCAGCAATTCCAGGCGCTGCAGATAGTCAGCGCCATCGCTGCCCAGCATGGCCATTGGCAATGGCTCACCGCCCAGCAACTTGAGGCTATACGCAATGTTGCCCGCACAACCACCAAAGTCGCGCCGCAACGAAGGCACCAGGAAAGAGACGTTCAGGATGTGCAGCTGGTCGGGCAGTATCTGCTCGGCAAAACGGCCCTCGAAGGTCATGATGGTGTCGAACGCCAGAGAACCACAAATGAGGGCAGCCATATCAAAGAAGTAGGTTGGTAAAAAATCAGGGATAAAACGCCAGCAACCGATAGCCAGCAACACGCGCTCCGCCGGTGGTCACAATCACTGACACGGACGCACTCCACTCGCCCCCTGCAGACAACTCCATGGGAGCCCCCATGTCAGTGGGCAAAAGCACACGCCGCAGCACTGGCTGGTCCTGCGCATCGGTCAACGTCAACTCGACAGCGGGCATGGCCAGAGGTATCGAGGCCTTGCTCTTCATGGTCAGCGCGAGTTGGTAGCTATCACCTCGGGCCTTGTTGAACGAAGAGCTGTCGATGACCACATCCGCAATCTGGCGCGGCGGCGCGATCTCGCAGTGCAAGGGAGCGCACAACGCCATCAACCATGGCCTGGCACGCGCATCCATCGCGGCAAGGCGATCACGCTCCTGAACGGCGACCTGCAGCGCAAGCCCCGCCACAGACATCAAAAGCAGCACTCCAAGCACCGTGCGCACAATCGGCCTGCGCCAGAACGCCTTGCGCCGGGCAGCGACTACAAAGCTGACTTCCTGTCCGGCCTCGAGGTCATCGTCCTCGTCAACGGCATCCGACGCCTTTCGGACCGAGGATCGCTTGCGAGTCGATGCCTGCAACACGGCTGCGGGCGAATGGTCTTCCACCAGCGCAAGTGCCTCCGGCGCGGGTTCCGGCGTCACGGGCTGCGCAAAACCAACCGGCGGCACGGGCTCCTCAGCCCGCTCTTCCGGCTCCGCATCTTCCACCGGCAACGCCGTCTTGGTAGGCAACTCCAGCGCAGGGTATCCCATCGGGGTCAACGCCACGGGTGCAGCTGGATCAGATGCCACCTCTTCGCCATCTCGAAGAGCAGCAGCAGGTAACTCATACCCTGCAGGCAGTGATGTTCCATCGCCTGCACCGGGCAAGACGGCTGACAACGAGGCAGTGGGGTGCTCCCCCTTGGGCAAAGAGGATGGCCCATCAACAGCCACCTCGGGAAAGGCCAAAGGAGGTAAGGCGACGGCATCGCTCCGCATCCCTACAACATCCCCGCCCGTTGTTGGCGCATTGCGCACGGAGTCCGGGCGCCAGGCAAAAGGAGTGAGGGGGCCGATTCCCGCATCGGCACCGGGTGCCACCGCCCCGGCCGCCGCAGAGAGAAACGCGGGCACCGCAGGCTGAGGAACCTCCAGAACCGGAGCCACCACCTGGGCCTGTGCATCCGGCAACCCCGCCATTACGTCGGAAGCACCTGTGGGGAACAGCGAAAACGCTGGTTTTTCGGAGGCTGGCGATAGCGCCTCCGCAGATGGGGCAACCGGTGGCGAAGAAGGCGGCTCACCCCATGACTGCCCCGTCTCTGCCTTGCGCGCCACCGGCATGGATGGCGGACGTATGTCGGTCAACGAGACATCGGGCAACAACGCTGGTGGAGCCGCTGGAAGCAGGTGCGCCGAAGCGTCAAACACCTCTTTGCATTGACCACAACGCACCCACCCTTGCGAGATGCGCAATTGGTCCGCCACCACCTTGAACGAGGTAGAGCAGGACGGGCAGCGAGTGATCTGGCTCATCAGCGATGGATTGTAGAGGCGCGTGCGACCCCGGCGAAGCGGGCTTCGGCCCCGTCTTAGCGACGGGCGGTCATCAAGATCCAGCCATCTTCTGTATCCGCCACATCGAGCTGAAGCCAGGGAGCATATGCCTCTTTCAACTCCTCAGCCTGGCGTTCCAAAATGCCTGCCAGCACCAGATTCCCGCCAGGCGCGACGTGGCTGCACAAGAGGGGCGCCAGCACGCGCAAGGGGGTGGCAAGAATGTTTGCCAGCACCGTCTGGTATTCACCCCGTGCCTTGTCGGGCAGACCCGCGTTGAGCCGCACGTCATTGGCCTGTGCATTCAGCGCGGTGGACTCGACCGCCGCAGGATCAATATCGACCGCATCGATGTCCGTGGCACCAAACTTGGCCGCACCAATAGCGAGGATGCCAGAGCCACAGCCATAGTCCAGAACCCGGCCCAGCGGATTGCCCATGGACGACTCGGTGGCACCGTTACGGGCAATCCAGCGCAGACACATGCGCGTCGTGGGGTGGGTGCCGGTGCCAAACGCCAGGCCCGGATCCAGCCGGATGCTGCGCTTTGCCTCGGCGGGAAGTTCGTGCCAGGTAGGAACTATCCAAAAATCCGGCGTGATGTCCACAGGCGCAAATTGCGATTGCGTGAGCCGCACCCAGTCCTGCTCGGGCACGTGGGCAACCCCCAGCACCTGGCAGCCCGCAAAAAAATCCTGCACCACCAGCAGTTGCTGGGCCTCCCGGGCAGCCACCTCCGAAGGAAAGAGCGCTACCACCCTGCTGCGCTGCCAGCCGTCCTTGGGCGGCGGCATGCCAGGCTCACCAAACAAGGCCTGCTCGGCGTCGGTCTGGGCATCAGCATCCTCCACCGAAACGCTCAGCGCATCCAGCGCATCCAGCGCATCGCTGACCGCCTCGATCCGATCCTCGGGACACATCAGACTCAGCTCAAACATAGAAGCCTCTCAGAAAAAGTGAAATGCTGGCACCCGTTGCCAGGAGCCAGCATGTGAATGACTGCGCAATACGATGTCAGCGCTTGTGCTGCGACAGCCACTCTTCCAGGTAATGGATGTTGGTGCCACCGGCCATGAACTTGGCGTCCACCATCAGCTCGCGGTGCAGCGGCACGTTGGTGTTGATGCCTTCGATCACCGTCTCGGACAGCGCCGTGCGCATGCGGGCCAGGGCCTGCTCGCGCGTGTCGCCGTGCACGATGATCTTGCCGATCATCGAGTCGTAGTTAGGCGGCACAAAGTAGTTGGTGTATGCATGCGAATCCACACGCACGCCGGGGCCGCCTGGTGGATGCCACGTGGTGATACGCCCGGGCGACGGAATGAACTTGTAAGGGTCTTCCGCATTGATCCGGCACTCGATGGCATGGCCCCGGATCTCGATCTGGCGCTGGGTGAACGGCAGCTTCTCGCCCGCCGCGACCATGATCTGCGTCTTCACGATGTCCACGCCGGTGATCCACTCGGTGACGGGGTGTTCCACTTGCACACGGGTGTTCATCTCGATGAAGTAGAACTCGCCGTTTTCGTACAGGAACTCGAACGTGCCCGCACCACGGTAGCCGATCTTCTTGCACGCGGCCACGCAGCGCTCGCCGATCTTCTCGATCAGTTTGCGGGGGATGCCGGGGGCTGGAGCCTCTTCGATGACCTTCTGGTGGCGGCGTTGCATGGAGCAGTCGCGCTCGCCCAAATACACCGCATTGCGGTGCTTGTCGGCCAGGATCTGGATTTCGATGTGGCGCGGGTTCTGGAGGAACTTCTCCATGTACACCGCAGGATTGCCAAACGCAGCGCCCGCTTCGGCCTTGGTCATCTGCACCGCATTGACCAAGGCAGCTTCGGTGTGCACCACGCGCATGCCACGGCCACCACCGCCGCCTGCGGCCTTGATGATCACCGGGTAGCCCACGGCCTTGGCGATTCGGCGGATCTGCACCGGATCGTCGGGCAACTCGCCCTCAGAGCCCGGCACGCAAGGCACGCCTGCACGGATCATGGCCTGCTTGGCGGACACCTTGTCGCCCATGATGCGGATCGACTCGGGGGTGGGGCCGATGAACTGGAAGCCGCTCTTTTCCACGCGCTCGGCGAAATCTGCGTTCTCAGACAGGAAGCCATAGCCGGGGTGAATGGCCTCGGCGTCGGTCACCTCGGCGGCCGAGATGATGGCAGGCATGTTCAGGTAGGACAACGGCGAGGGCGCTGGGCCGATGCACACCGCTTCTTCGGCGAGCTTGACGTATTTGGCGTCGCGGTCGGCCTCGGAGTAGACCATCACGGCCTTGACACCCAACTCATGGCAGGCGCGCTGAATGCGAAGGGCGATCTCCCCTCTGTTTGCGACCAGGATTTTCTTGAACATGCGCGCCTTATTCGATGACGAACAAAGGTTGGCCGTATTCCACGGCCTGACCGTTTTCACCCAGGATGCGGGTGACGGTGCCAGACTTGTCAGCCTCAATTTCGTTGAGGATCTTCATCGCTTCGATGATGCAGATGGTTTCGCCTTCCTTGACCTGGCTGCCGACTTCAACAAAAGCCTTGGCGCCAGGGCTGGACGAACGGTAGAACGTGCCCACCATGGGTGACTTGACGATGTGGCCAGCAGGGACTGCAGGGGCCGAGGGCGCAGGCAGCTCGGCGACTTGGGCGGCGGCAGATGCAGGGGGCGCAGGTGCCTGCATCGGGGCGGGGACGTACTGCTGAACGACACCACCCACGCTCTTGACGATGCGGACTTTGCCCTCGGCTTCCGTGATTTCGAGTTCAGATACGTTCGACTCGGACACGAGATCGATGAGGGTTTTGAGTTTTCGCAGATCCATGGGAGCTCCAACGGCTATAAAACTAATAGGACTCGCGCCAATCGGGACGCAACAGCCGCCTCGCGTTGGGCGAGCCGCTTGCCTGAGCCCTGCTTTGCGCAAGTCACGACTGAATAGGGCGCGAATTTACTCCAATTTCAGCCTATTTCCGTCTTCCACAGGTATTTTTGATGAACTACATCATGCCGATACCCAGCTCGGACCCACAAAATGCCGAGCAGAAGGCTTGGTTGATCAGCGCAGAGGCGCCCACAGCTGGAGGTCTTGCGGGGTGATTTGCCCCATTTTACGGTGCAGGACACGCCCGTTGCCCCCGAGCACCACGGTAAACGGCAGGCCACCGGTAAGGTTGCCCAGTGATCGCCCCAGGTCGGTACCGCCCAATCCGGCAAGGCCCACGGGGAACTCCAGCGGAATACGCTGCAGAAACTTGCGCACGGCAGAGGGCTGGTCGATGGCCAATCCCAGAACTTGCCATCCGTTCGGCGCCTGTTGGCGATAGAAAGCATTGAGCATGGGCAGCTCTTCCACACAGGGCGGGCACCAGGTGGCCCAGAAGTTCAGCAGCAGCGGCTTGCCAGCCAGAGACTTCAGCGCCACCACGCCCCCTTCAGGCTTTTCAAACTCCATCGCCCAGAGCGCTTCTTCCACCCCATGCTCCATGGCATGGGGCTGGAACTTCCACCATGCCAGGCCGGCACCCCCCAACGCTGCAGCGCCTGCCACCCCGGCGTACAGCAGTCGCCTACGTGCGGCCGACGGTTGCGCATCGCTCGTGGCGGGGATGGACTCAGGGCGATCGGAAGGGCTTGTCATGGGGCAGGGGTTTCCTGGAGCAGGCGCCGAACGGCGGTCATGTCACCGCGCGGCACACGCCCTTGGGCATCCGGGCGCAAAGCGCCGCGCAGGTCATCGAGGTCATAGATCATCAAGTGCACCCCGATCATCTCATTGAGTTCGGGCGACTTGCTGCCCAGGCTCAGCGCTTCGACCGACTCACCATGAAAACCGGTTACCGTGCGTGGCTCGTAGTCCACATGGTGATCAATGAGCGCTATTTCTGCAGATTTGGAGTCATCGCAGAACAACTGCAGGTAAATGTCGGACAGCCGCGTGGCTGTACCATGCCATACAGCCCCCGCCAGATGGGGACGGAAGGCCGCCATGCGCTCCATCCACACGAGGGCCAGCTGGCGCAGCGCCCGCAGCTCGTGCGGCTGCGTATCGGCACAAAAGAGCTGGATGTACTCCCGTACGGCGGCCTCGACCTGGTCGTTGCTCGGCAGGGGCGTGCGGGCAGGCAGGCCCATCTGGCGCAGCGCACGGCGCTTGGCCGGGCCCCATTCCAGGCCCTCTTCCACCACCAGCCGAGCCGTGGTGTGGGCGATTTCGTCGCTCAAAGGTGTGTGCATGGCGGTAGGGGATGGTGGTGGCAGGGAAAGAAACCGCATTGTGGCCCGAAGCACCTGCCTGGACTACGGGTTACCCCTAGATATGCCCAGGGTCACTATATTTTTCATAGCTTCTCGCGCTTATCCACCAAGCGCTGGGGGCTTGTTTTTATTGAACCTTAGAATCTGCGCCCATGCATATACACATACTGGGCATCTGCGGCACGTTCATGGGCGGCCTGGCCGCGCTCGCGCGCGAGGCAGGCCACAAGGTGACGGGTTGCGACGCTGGCGTTTACCCGCCGATGAGCGACCAATTGCGGGCCCTGGGCATCGATCTGATCGAAGGTTTTGGCGCCGACCAACTGGCCCTGCAGCCCGACATGTTTGTCATCGGCAACGTGGTCAGCCGCGTCCGCCTGCCGGACGGTTCGCCCAAGTTTCCGTTGATGGAAGCCATCCTGGACGCAGGCCTGCCCTACACCAGCGGCCCGCAGTGGCTGGCAGAGCATGTACTACAAGGCCGCCATGTGCTGGCGGTTGCTGGCACCCATGGCAAGACAACCACCACTTCAATGCTGGCCTGGATTCTGGAAAGCGCCGGGCAGCAGCCAGGTTTTCTGATTGGCGGAGTACCGCTGAATTTCGGCGTGTCCGCCCGCCTGGGGGCGCCCCGGCGACCATCACCCGGCAGTGCGCCACTGGGGGCCGCGCCGCTGTTCGTGATCGAGGCTGACGAATACGACACCGCCTTCTTCGACAAGCGCAGCAAGTTTGTGCACTACCGCCCTCGCACTGCGGTGCTGAACAACCTGGAGTTCGACCACGCAGACATCTTTGACAACCTGGCCGCCATTGAGCGGCAGTTTCACCACCTCGTGCGCACGGTGCCGCCATCGGGCCGCGTGGTGGTCAACGGTCTCGAAGAAAGCCTCACCCGCGTGTTGCACACGGGCTGCTGGAGCGAAGTGGCCAGCTTCGGCGAAGCCGTCAGCGACTTTTCGGCACAAGGCGACCCCCAGGCATTCGACGTGCTGCACCAGGGGCGCAAGGCCGCCCGGGTGGAGTGGGCGCTGACCGGCGTGCACAACCAGCTCAACGCACTGGCGGCCATTGCCGCCGCTCACCATGTGGGCGTGAGCCCCGAGCAGGCCGCTACGGCACTGGCCACCTTTCAGAACGTGAAGCGGCGCATGGAACTGCGCGGCACCGTGAATGGCGTTGCGGTGTATGACGACTTTGCCCACCACCCCACCGCCCTGAGAACCACGCTGGACGGCCTGCGCCGCAGCCTGGGCCAGGGTGCGCGCATCCTGGCGGTGTTCGAGCCCCGCAGCAACACCATGAAACTGGGCGCCATGAAGGCCCAACTGCCGTGGGCGCTGGAGCCTGCCGACCTCGCGTTCTGCCACACGGCCGGGCTGGACTGGGACGCAGCGCAGGCCCTAGCCCCCCTGGGCGTGGGCCCAGGCCTGCGGGCGCAAACCGCTGCCGACATCAACACCCTGGTAAAACAGGTCACAGCGGCAGCCCGCCCGGGGGATCACATCGTATGCATGAGCAACGGGGGATTTGGCGGCATCCACGCCAAACTGCTGGAATCGCTACAAAATAAATAGCTGCCAACACTTACCAGGCAAGCGCCAGGGCCTGATTTTCTTCAAAAATCAGAACGATACCGCCATGCCCGGGACGTCCACGCGCACCACGGGCTTGGCGAGTGCCGCGCTGGCAGCGCGCGCAAAGGCACGGGACCATGCCGGGTCGGCCAGCAACGAAGCCCCTGCAGCGCGGGCCACTGTGAGCACCTTGTCCGCCAGCAGCACCTTGCCGCTGGCGCGCAGGGGTTCGCAATCGAGCGCGGTGAACTGATCATCCAGCCAGCGCCTGCCAGCCTCGTGGCCCATGGGCTCGGCGCCCTCCAGATCAAAACGGAATTCCTGGTTTCCGGCCAGACGGACCGACACTTCGCTGTGCATGATGGTTTGCCTTTCTATCTACTGAAACCGTGGCAGCGACTGCAGTGCTCCCTTGCACGGCCCGCCACGGGCTTCCAGTTTAGGGCCTTCGGCCAGCGGCGCAGATCACCGCGCGCGGCGCGCCTTCACGGCGTCAGACAGCTCAGCCAGCGCCGTCAGCGAATCGTCCCAGCCCAGGCAGGCGTCCGTGATGCTCTTGCCATACTCCAGCGCGCCGGGCTGGTCCTTGCCCGGTGAGAACTTCTGGGCACCGGCGGTGAGGTGGCTCTCGATCATGAGGCCGAACACACTGCGCGAGCCACCGGCGAGCTGAGCGGCGATGTCGCGCGCCACGTCGAGCTGCTTTTCATGTTGCTTGCTGCTGTTGGCATGGCTGCAGTCCACCATCAGGGTGGCGGGCAGCTTGGCGGCTTCGAGGTCCTTGCAGGCAGCGGCCACGCTGGCAGCGTCGTAGTTGGGCGTCTTGCCGCCGCGCAGGATCACGTGGCAATCCTTGTTGCCCTTGGTGTTGACGATGGCCACCTGGCCGTTTTTATGCACCGACAGGAAGTGGTGGCCCCGGCTGGCCGACTGGATCGCGTCGGTGGCAATGCGGATGTTGCCATCCGTGCCGTTCTTGAAGCCGATAGGCGCCGAGATGCCGGAGGCCAGCTCGCGGTGCACTTGGCTTTCTGTGGTGCGGGCGCCAATGGCGCCCCAGCTGATGAGGTCGCCGATGTACTGGGGCGAAATCACATCCAGGAACTCGCTGCCGGCGGGCATGCCAAGGCGGTTAATTTCGATCAGCAGCTGGCGCGCAATGCGCAGGCCTTCATCGATGCGGTAGCTTTCGTCGAGGTACGGGTCGTTGATGAGGCCCTTCCAGCCCACCGTGGTGCGTGGCTTCTCAAAGTACACCCGCATCACGATTTCCAGGGTGTCGGCGTACTGCGTGCGCGCGGCCATGAGGCGGCGCGCGTACTCAACAGCGGCAGCCGGATCGTGGATGGAGCATGGGCCGATCACCACCAGCAGGCGGTCATCCTTGCCGGCCATGATGTTGTGGATGTTCTTGCGGGTCTGGGTGATCAGCGTCTCGACCGGCGTTCCACGGATCGGGAAAAAGCGGATCAGATGCTCGGGAGGAGGCAACACGGTAATGTCCTTGATACGTTCGTCGTCGGTCTGGCTGGTTTTCTCGACGCTGCGGTACCAGGCATCGCTGGTCGGGGTGGTGGTGGCCGTCATGGTTGCTTCCTCGTGGAGTAAAAGTAGTGGGAGGGATGAAAAAACGGGAGGGCAGAAAAACAAAAACCGCCGGGCTTTGCAGCGTCGGCGGTTGGTATGGGAAGGTTGTGTTTGCTTGCGCGTTTTCCTCTCATCCGCCGGGGACCGAGATAAAAAACCAAAAATAAAACGCGCTGCGAACTTGCATGGCAGCCAATGTAGCACAGGAGTGCGGCAGTGCAGCACCCCCGGATTGTTGCGATTGCGCGACAGCAATGGTAATCCGGATGCCTACCAGGCCCCACTTCCAGCCCCCTGATTCAACGCCTCCAGCGACGAAACCAAGCGCTCGCACGCTGCAGGACTGACAGCTTGCGCGGCGGCGCCCGATCCTGCAGGTCACTGGGTGGATCGCTCTGGTGCTCATACATGTCGATGAGCAGCAGCGCCTCGCCCAGCGTGCGCCAGGCCAGTAGCTCAAACTGGTCGAAGCTTGCACTTTCCTTCGGGCTGCGCCGCTCCAGCATCTGCTGCCAGTCCGCGATCGCATTGCGCAACTCCCTCAGCGCACGTTCATAGGCCCCGAACTCGTACAACGCGTGCCAGGCCGATCCCAGGCCCGTCAGGAACAGCTGGTGCTCGCGGGCGCAATGCGACAAAGTCAACACACGCCGGGTGATGGCTGTGGTATCGGTGCTGGTGCGGCGGATCCGCACCGCCTCGTCGATCTGCGTTGAGAGCGCGCTCAAGCTATCGCGCAGTTGGCGAGATTCCTCATCGGCCACGCCTTCACGCAGAAAGCGGCTGATGTCGCCAAATGACTGAAGGGTCAGTAGCTGACTGGGGCGCGTCGCGGGCATGCGCCATTTTGCGCTGCCAGGGCATGCACCATGCGCTTTGTGCACCGCACAAGGCCAAAGATGGTGGAAGCGAGCAACAGTCAGCGTGTCGAGCCGAAGCAGGAACGCTGTCGCCGATCGTCAGGCCGTCCCACCCACCGTCAACCCCTCGATACGCAGCGTAGGCTGGCCCACGCCCACGGGTACGCTCTGGCCTTCCTTGCCGCAGGTGCCTACGCCGCTGTCAAGGCGCATGTCGTTGCCGATCATGGTGACCTTCTTGAGCGACTCGGGGCCGCTGCCGATGATGGTCGCGCCTTTCACGGGGTATTGGATCTTGCCGTTTTCCACCCAGTAGGCTTCGCTGGCCGAGAACACGAACTTGCCCGAGGTAATGTCCACCTGTCCGCCGCCGAAGTTGCTGGCGTACAGGCCCTTCTTGATGCTGGCGATGATTTCCTGCGGGTCCTTGTCGCCGCCCAGCATGTAGGTGTTGGTCATGCGCGGCATGGGGATGTGGGCATAGCTCTCGCGGCGGCCGTTGCCGGTGGGTGCCACACCCATCAGGCGCGCGTTGAGCGAATCCTGGATGTAGCCCTTCAAGATGCCATCCTCGATCAGCACATTGCGCTGGCTGGCGTGGCCCTCGTCGTCCACGTTGAGCGATCCACGGCGGTCGGCGATGGTGCCGTCGTCCAGCACCGTCACGCCCTTGGCCGCCACGCGCTGGCCGATGCGGCCGCTGAATGCGCTCGAGCCCTTGCGGTTGAAGTCGCCTTCCAGCCCGTGGCCAATGGCTTCGTGCAGCAGGATGCCGGGCCAGCCCGACCCCAGCACCACCGTCATCTCGCCCGCAGGGGCGGGGCGCGATTCGAGGTTGACCAGGGCCGCATTCACGGCCTCGTCCACGTACTTGCCCATCTGCTCGTCGTCAAAATAGGCCAGGCCGAAACGACCACCGCCGCCCGCCGAACCCATTTCGCGGCGGCCATTCTGCTCGGCGATCACCGTGACCGACAGGCGCACCAGCGGGCGCACATCGGCCGCCAGGGTGCCGTCGGCACGGGCCACCAGCACCACGTCGTATTCGCTCGCCAGCCCGGCCATGACCTGCGCCACGCGCGGGTCCTTGGCGCGGGCGCGCTGCTCCAGCTTTTCCAGCAAGGCCACCTTGGCGGTGCTGTCGAGCGAGGCAATGGGGTCCACGCCGGGGTACAGGCTGCGGCCTGCCGCTACTTTTTTAGAAGCTACTCGCGCTTTACCCGCCTGCGCTGCGGCCGAAATAGACCTTACAGTTCGGGCTGCGTCCAACAAGGACGCCTCGGAGATGTCGTCCGAATAGGCAAACGCCGTCTTCTCGCCGCTCACCGCGCGCACACCCACACCCTGGTCGATGCTGAAGGAACCAGTCTTGACGATGCCCTCTTCGAGGCTCCAGCCCTCGCTGCGGGTGTACTGGAAGTACAGGTCGGCATCGTCCACCTTGTGGGTGCGGATCTCGGCCAGTGCCCGTGCCAGATGGCTTTCGTCAAGCCCGAAAGGGGTCAGCAACAATTCGCGAGCGACATCGATGCGCTGGCTGGTGGCCGCACGCTGGGGCGCGGCAGTGGTGGAGCGGAAAGTCATCGGGGCATTTTAGGCGCGCAGCCCCACCCTGCCGGACAAGGGGGCACATGGCCCTATGCCTCAAAGCGCCCACGCAAAGCGTCAGGCCGTCGTCTGGTCGTCCAGCGCGGCCTGGGGCGCATGGGTCTGCACCGACTCGATACCGGCATCGCGCGCCTTGGCACCGGAATACATCTGACTTTGGCCGATCACCTGGCCATTGCCCGCCTTGAGCGTGAAATAGGGCGATCCATCCTTGGCGCTCAGGCGACCGAAGCGGCCATCATCGGGAGCGTTCTTGCGCACGGATTCGATGCCGTTCAGTGCACTGGCCCGTGATTCGTACATCTCGCTGGTGAGGATGATCTGGCCATTGGAGGCCAACAGGTTGAAGACAAATTTATCGTTCTTCGACTTCTTCAGCTCGAACTTCGCCGCCATAGGGAATCCCTCCGGTTGCATGGGCCAAGGCACAGTTGGCCTGCCGGTTTGTACCCTCTTGCCGCCCTGCACGCAACGCCTGGGTAAAGACCCTGGAAGGTGTTCCTGATCTCCCAGCGGAGCCCATGGCTATAGGGCAGGCCGAGCGTCCTTGGGGTCCTGCTTCTGGGCCCGGGCCACCGACATCAGGATGCCCAGTGCCAGGCCCAGGGTCACCATGGCGGTGCCGCCATAGCTGATGAAAGGCAGCGGCACGCCCACCACGGGCAGGATGCCGCTGACCATACCCATGTTCACAAACGCATAGGTGAAAAAGATCATCGAGACCGCCCCGGCCATCAGGCGTCCGAACAGGCTGGTGGCCCCTGCGGCGATGGCCAGGCCGCGCCAGACCAGCATCAAAAAGCAGACCAGCAGAAACAGGTTGCCTGCCAGCCCGAACTCCTCGGAAAACGCGGCAAAGATGAAGTCGGTGGTGCGCTCGGGGATGAACTCCAGATGCGTCTGGGTACCCGCCATGAAACCCTTGCCCCACATGCCACCCGAGCCGATGGCGATCATGCCCTGGATGATGTGGAACCCCTTGCCCAGCGGGTCGCGTGTGGGGTCGAGCAGGGTGCAGATGCGCTGCTGCTGGTAGTCGTGCAGCACCGACCAGCGCACGCCGTCCGCGCACAACTGGTCCCCCAGCAACACCAGAGCCAGGATGCCCACGCCCCCCAGCACCACCGGTGGCAGCACCAGCTTCCAGGAGAGCCCGGCAAAGAAGATCACGGACAGGCCAGCTGCCAGAACCAGTAGCGACGTACCCAGATCGGGCTGCTTCATGATCAGCCCCACCGGAACGGCCAGCAGCAGCCCTGCCGCCGCAAAGTCGAGCGGGCGCAAGGTGCCCTCGCGTTTCTGGAACCACCAGGCCAGCATCAGGGGCATGGCAATTTTCAGGATCTCGCTGGGCTGGATGACGATGCCCACATTGATCCAGCGCGTCGCCCCTTTTTTGGTGATGCCAAACAGCGCCACCGCCAAGAGCAGCGCCACGCCGGCCGCATACAGCGGCACAGCGAACAGCATGATTTTCTGGGGCGGCACCTGGGCCACCATGAACAAAATGGCACCCGCAATGAGCATGTTGCGCCCATGGTCCGAAAACCGTGTGCCGTGGTCGTAGCCCGATGAATACATGGCCACCAGCCCGGCGCAGGCGAGCAACGCCACCACCAGCATGAGCGGCAGGTCAAACCCGCGAAACAGGGGAAGAAAACGCTGGGCGAGCGAGGGCTTTTCAAAAACAACGGCCATCGCGGGATTATCGCGGCCCTTGGGGCCGCGCCACCGTCACCCCGCCTGGCGGAAGGCCATCACCGCCTGGTTGCGCAGGGTGCGCAGCAGGCCCAGGGCCTTGTCGTCCACCACGATGCCCCCTGCCGTGGACTGGTCGGCATAGATAAGCGCAAACGTCTGCCCCTTGATCTGCAGCGGAAGCAGCAGGAAAGAGGGGGCATTGAGCCCCGCGCGGTACCACTCGGGCAGGCGGGCCTGCATCTTGGGCTCCGTCGCGTCGTTGATGAGCGTATCGGCGCCGCGCAGGCAGACGGCGGCAAACAGGTCGCCCGGCGCCTTGAGCGGGACTTTCATGGCACGCACGGCGGCATCGCTGCCCTCGCCCAGGCCAAAGCGGCCAGTCAGCAAATCGGTGCGTGCCTCACGCAGGCAAAACACCATGCGCCGAAACCCCAGCGCGCGGAACATGGTCTCCAGGATCATGCGCAACACGTCGTTGAGCTGAAAACTCTCGACCATGGCATTGGTAATGTCCTGGATGCCCGCTGCCAGCACTTCGTTGACCTGCGCGACCGACACGGCGCCGCTGGCCTGCGACTCCAGCACCGCTGGCAAGGGCTGGGTTTCGCTGGCCCGCAGCTCGTGCGAGCCCAGGGCGTCATCCTGCGCGGGCCCGGCACCGGCCGCCGGGGGCAGCTGCAGCAGCCGCGCCGCAGGCGTGCCGGGGGCTACGCGCAGGTCCAGCGCCTCGGCCAGCGCCACGAGCTTGTGGCGGGCGCGCAAAGTGCCCTCCGAAATCGCTGCGGGAGACAGCGCCAGGGTGCGGGAATAGCGGGTGCCGATCTGGCCCAGGCGGGCTTCCAGCGACGCGGCATCGCTCGCCAGCAGGGTGCTGGCCACCTCATTGGCAGCCATCGCCACCCAGCGCAGGCGCTCCACCCCCTGCTCCGGCGCGCGTTGCATGGGCGAGCCCAGGGGCTTGCGCATGCAGCGCTGCAGGCTCTCGGGCAGCCCCCAGACGCGGGCCACGCCCACCCCCAGGTCCTCGAAGCCCAGGCCCAGCACCTGCAGCGCGGCCGACTCTTCGCCCCCCTCCACGCGGCCAGTCTCCATGAGGGCGCGCACCTGGCGCGCCTCATCCGGAAAGTAGAACTCGCACAACATGCGGCCCAGGTTCTGGAACATCGCGCCAATGAAGGCCTCTTCAGCCGCCTGGCCGGGCTCGCACAGCTCCGCCGCCACCGAGCCAGCCATCATGGCGCGCAAAAACTCCTCGCGCATCTGGCTTGCATGGGCCTTGTCCTGCATGTGGTCGAGCAGCACCAGGCTGAGTGCCATGTTGCGCACGGCGTTGAAGCCCACCAGGCTCACGGCCCGCGACACGGTACTGATGGTGCCCCGGCCCGCATGTGCGAAATGCACGCTGTTGACCAGGCGCAGCAACTTGTTGGTGAGCGCCACATCCTTGAGGATCTCGTGTGTGAGATCGCTGATGCTGTCGTCCTCGGAGTTGGCCACGCGCTGGATGCGCGCCACCGAGTCCGACAGCGCCGGAAAGTCGCTTTTGTGGCGCATGCGCCGCAGCAGGAAGTCGAGCGTGGCATTGCTGGCGGCCGTGGGCGCGCTGGCCGGAGCGGCCCAGGCACGCAAGGCATCGCGAAACTCCGCCGCCGACGGATAGCGCTGGCCCGGCTCGCGCGCCATCGCACGTTGCAAAATGGCCCGCAGGGCGTCGTCCACGCCCGGCCCCAGGTCTTCCGGCAGCACCAGGGTTTCGTTGGCAACGCGGTACAGCGCCTGCCAGGCGTCCTTCTGGTGGATCAGTGGCCGGCCCGTGAGCAGCTCCACCAGCACCAGGGCGGCCGAATACACATCCATGGCCGGTGCAGGGGCCGCCCCGGCCGCCGCCTCGGGCGCGAGGTACGCCGGGGTGCCACTGGCCAGTTGCGAATCTGGCACAGCCTGCACCGGCGCCGCCATGCCAAAGTCCATCACCCGCGCGTGGCGCTGGGTGTCGATCATGATGTTGGAAGGCTTGAGGTCGCGGTGCACGATGCCGGCCTGGTGTGCGGCCTGCAGGCCATCCAGCACATCCACCATCAGCGCCACTGCATCGTGCGGCGTGCAGCGCCCCTGCTGCGCCAGATGCTCGGCCAGCGTCTTGCCTGGAACGTACTCGAACACGATGTAGGGCTGGCGGCCCTGCACATCGGCCTCAAACACCGGAACGATGAAGGGGTGCGCCAGGCGCCCCACATGCCGGGCTTCGCGCAGCCAGTGCTCCAGCACCGACGGGTCCTGGTCCTCCACGGGGCGCATGAGCTTGATGGCCACCTCGCGCTGCAGGCGCGGGTCCAGCGCCAGCCACACGGTGGCCTGGGCGCCCCGGCCCAGCAGCTTTTTCAGTTCAAAGCGGCCCAGCGACGTGGGAGGCTTGTCGGTGGATCCCAAAGCCCAGCGTTTGGCGGTGGAAAGCGGGGCAAAATCAGTCATGGTGGGGATCAAGGCAGCGGGCCCACCGCGTGGTGCCCATGCCATGCATCTTATGTCTCGGCCACCCCTTTCACAGCAGTGATTCCCCTGCCCTGTCGTTTTCCCCCTCCATGACCACCACCCACCTTCTGTACCTGCACGGCTTTCGCTCTTCGCCCCAGTCTGCCAAGGCGCGGCAGATGGCCGCGCATGTGGCGCAGCACCACCCGGGTGTCACCTTCTGGTGCCCCCAGCTGCCGCCCTCCCCCAAAGCGGCGATGGAACTGGTCGCGCAGGGCATTGCCCCGTGGCGCGGAGCAGCAATGGCGGTGATCGGCTCCTCGCTCGGTGGCTTTTACGCCAGCTGGGTGGCGCAGCACAAGGGCTGCCCCAGCGTGATGCTCAATCCGGCCGTGCACCCGGCGCGTGACCTTGCGCGGTACATCGGCGAGCAGACCACCTGGCACGACCCAGCGGAGCGGTTTTACTTCCAGCCTGAATACATTGACGAGCTGCGCGCGCTGGACACCGCAGGCCAGCCGCCGGCAGCGCCCGAGATGGCCATCATTGCCAAGGGCGACGAGGTGCTGGACTGGCGTGAAATGGTGGCGCGCTACCCGCAGGCACGGCTGGTGGTGCAGGAGGGGGGAGAACACGCCCTCGCCAATTTCAGCGACTACCTGCCGCAAGTGACGGAGTTCCTGGCTCTGGCCTGACATCACCCGGGCGCCGGGGGCACCAGCGCATCACAACCTCTTCAACGTGCCTGAGATGCCCGGGTGCCACCCGCCCCCATCCAGCGGGCATAGTCGTCCGGGTAGGCTGCACGGTAGCGCTTCATGTGGAAAGCCGCTTCGTCGTCCTTGCCCAGCATCACGGCGCTTTCAACCAGCACTTCAATGACGCGGGGCTCGGGGGAGTAATGCAGCAGCTCCTGGGCCAGGGCGTTCATGCGCGCTGCGTTGTCGCGGGTCAGCCCCGTGGTGGTCAGGCGCGCAAAGTCCAGCGGGCCCGAAAACAGCAGCGAATGGGACACCTTGGCCTGCGTGTCCTCACGGTACGCGGCAGCCCGCTGCGCCCCCGGCTTGTAAAGCTGGCTCACGCGGTGGTAGTCCCAGGCGGCAAGGCCGCAGGCACCCAGGATCGCCACGGCGGCCACCAGCGCTGCAGCCCCCGCAGGCCACGCGCGCCCATCCGATGCTTCGTCGCGCCGGGGCCAGACCAGGATCGCCACCGAGAGCAAGGCCACCACCTGGAACGGCCCGTACCACAGCGGGTATTCCAGCATGCTGTGCAGTCCGATGATCGCCAGCACGCCCCAGGCCAGTTGGCGCACGGGCTCGGTTTCGCTCCAAGGCCGGGCCCACAGGCACCCTGCCACGACGACCCCGCACAACGCCACGGCAGCGGGCAGGCCCAGCTCTACGGCCAGATGCAGGGGCAGGTTGTGCGCGTTGTCCAGCAGCACACAAAAGCGCTCGCCCGGGAACAGCGTGATGTAGTGTGCGTAGTCCAGTTCGCCCCAGCCCCAGCCCAGCCACGGTTTCTGCGCAATCAGGGTGAGCACGTTGGACCACAGCACCCGCCGACTGGTGCAGGTGTGCGATCCGTCCGTAAAACGGTGGAACAAGGCATCTGCGCGCACGCCCTGAAACTTCCAGAGCGCCTCCGGCAGCACCCAGGCGGCCACCAGAAAAACCGCAAACCCTGCGATACCCAGGCGCAGCGCCTCGCCACGGCCCGCGCCACGCCACACGACCAGAAGCACCAGGACAAGCAGCCACTGCACCACCACGGTCCGCGACGCTGTGGCGGCCCCGCCCACGGCGATCCACATCAGCGCCACAGCGGTCAGCACGCCCCACACGCCGGAGGAAGGTGCGCGGCCTGGGCTGGCCGCCCCGGCCAAGTCCGCGTTGCCTTGTGGACGGGCATGCAGCGTCCACCACAGCCAGGCCCACGCGCCCAGGCTGAGCAGGGTGGCCTGCTGGTTGCGCTGGCGCAGGTTGCCCACCGCCTGGCCTGGCACCGAAGCGTGAATCCAGGGCCCCAGGCCGACATCGCCAGCAAGGTACTGCACCAGCCCGATGACGCTGGCCACCAGCGCGGCCAGCCCCAGCCCACCCGCCAGCAGCCAACCCCAGCCCGCAGGCCCCCTGCGCTGCGCGACCCCGGTGCTTGCCCACCCGGCTGCCAGCAGCAAAAGCACCGCCCCACACACCCAGGACGCGATCAGCGGCCAGAAGTTGGCGATTGGGGAGTCAGTGACGGCAAACAGAAACGGCAAAGCCACTGCGAGCAAGGCCAGCGGAACGGCAATGGCATCAAAAAACATGTCGAAAGAACCGGGCCATCGTGCAAAGCCCTGGATCATAGGGGCAGGCCCGGGGCCGTCGGACCGGCGCGGCACCCATGGGACAATGCCGCCCATGCACGCATTGTTTGAAGAAGCCGGCAAGTTCATGGCCGGTCGTATCCTGTCCGAAGCCGATACATCCGCCCAGGTTGAGCTCGACTCGGGCAAGCGGGTCAAGGTCAAGGCCGCCAACATCCTCCTGAAATTCGAGAAACCCTCGCCTGCCGACTTGATCGCCCAGGCCCAGGCCGTGGCCGAAACCATTGAGCTGGACCTGGCCTGGGAGTTCGCGCCCGAAGACGAGTTCGGCTTTGCCGACCTGGCGCGGGACTATTTCTCTGAAAACGCCACCCTGGCCCAGCAGGCCGGCGCACTGTTCCGCCTGTACGACGCGCCCCACTATTTCCGCCGCGCAGGCAAGGGCCGGTTCAAGAAGGCATCGGCCGAGATCCTGCAGCAGGCGCTGGCCGCCATCGAGAAGAAAAAGGCCATCCTCGCGCAGATCGACGAATGGGCCGCCGCGCTGGGACGGGGCGAATGCCCGCAGCCCATCCGCGACCAGCTTTACAAGATCCTGTTCAAGCCCGACAAGAATGCGCCCGAGTACAAGGCCGTGGTGGACGCCAGCCGCGCCACGCACACCGCGCCGCTCGACCTGCTGCAAAAGGCGGGCGCCATCGATTCGGCCTACCAGTTCCACTGGAAGCGCTTCTTGTTCGAGAACTTCCCCAAGGGCACGGGCTTTCCCGCCGTCACCGCACCCGCCATTGCGGACGAGCTGCCGCTGTCCACCGCGCAGGCGTATTCCATCGATGACTCGCAGACCACCGAAATCGACGATGCGCTGTCGGTGCAGGGCCTGGGCACGGGCACCGTGGTGCTGGGCATCCACATCGCCGCGCCGGGCCTGGCCATCCAGCCGGGCAGCGCCATCGACCAATTGGGCCGCGCGCGCCTGTCCACGGTGTACATGCCGGGCTACAAGATCACCATGCTGCCGGATGACGTGGTGCAGACCTACACGCTGGACGAAGGCCGCGCCAACCCGGCCGTGTCGCTGTACGTCACCATCGACGAAGCCACGCTGGAATTCAAAAGCTCTGAAACCAAGCTCGAGCGCGTGCACGTGGTCGCCAACCTGCGCCACGACCAGCTCGACAGCGTGGTGACCGAAGAATGGCTCTCCAACCCGGCGTTCGAGCATCAAAACGACCCCCAGCGCTTGTCTGACCTGCGCCCCCAGCTATCATTTTTGCACCGCCTTGCCAAGGACCTCAAAGCCCGCCGCGAAGTGGTGCGTGGCAAGCCCGAGAACTTCAACCGGCCGGACTACAACTTCCGCCTGGTCGGCAACAACGGTGCCGAGCCCACGGGCGATGAACAAGTGCAGATCAGCGTACGCCAGCGCGGCGCGCCGCTCGATTTGATCGTGGCCGAGGCCATGATCGTGGCCAACAGCACCTGGGGCAGCTGGATGGCCGAGCTGGGAGTGCCCGGCATCTACCGCAGCCAGGCCAGCATGGCGCCCGGCGTGAAGGTGCGGATGGGCACCAAGGCGCTGCCGCATGCGGGCATCGGCGTCAAAGCGTATTCGTGGGCCACGTCGCCCCTGCGCCGCTACACCGACCTGGTCAACCAGTGGCAAATCATTGCCTGCGCCCGCCACGGCAAGACCGCTGCGCTGGCCGCGCCTTTCAAGCCCAAGGATGCCGACCTGTTCTCCATCATCAGCAGCTTCGACGGCGCCTACAGCGCCTACAACGGCTACCAGGCGGGCATGGAACGGTTCTGGACGCTCAAATATGTAGAGCAGAACGGCATCACTGAGCTCAACGTCACCGTCTTCAAGGAAGGCCCGGGCGGCAGCTTCCTCGTTCGTGCAGACGATATTCCGCTGGTCTTCCCCGTGCTGGGCGCGCAGAACCTGCCGCGCGGCGCGCGCCTGAAGGTCAAGCTGGGCGAGGTGGACGAGATCACCCTCGATATCCATGGCACCGTGATCGAGCGCCTGGATGACCCGGCCGACACCAGCGACGACGGCCCGGTGGACGATGCCGAGGACGACGATACCGTGGCCGGACCGATTGCCATTGCAGTGGACGTGAACGAGGCACCCGCCGAAGCCGCTGCGGCAGCACCGGCCGCCTGATTCCCCCTGACAGCCCCTGATAATTGCTGGCGATGAAACTCCCTGCCTTCCTCCGCACCTTCAGCACGCTGCAGCTCGCGTTGGGCATCTCGGTGGCCGTGCATGCCGCGCTCATCTCGGTGCGTTTCATCGACCCCGAGGGCTTCAACCGCGTGTTCCAGGACACGCCGCTCGAAGTCATCCTGGTCAACGCCAAGTCCAACGAGCGCCCCGACAAGGCCCAGGCGATTGCCCAGGCCAACCTGGCTGGCGGCGGCGATGCCGAGAAGGGCCGCGCCACCAGCCCCCTGCCCTACACCGCGCTGACCACGGTGGGCGACGACTACGAAGAAGCCCAGCGCAAGATGGACGCGATGCAGGAGCAGCAGGCGCAATTGCTGGCCCAGTTGCGCAAGCAGCTGGCCACCATGCCCGAGCCCGATCCGCGCCAGGCCAGCCAGAGCGCCGAGCAGGCCAACGAGCAGGAAAAGCGCCGCCAGCTCGTCAAGCTGCTCGCCGAGATCGAAAAGCGCATCAATGAAGAAAACTCGCGCCCCAAGAAGCGCTACATCAGCCCCGCCACGCGCGAAGAGGCCTACGCCATCTATTACGACGGCCTGCGCCGCAAGGTGGAAGACAAGGGCACCGAGAACTTCCCCGAACAGGGCGGAAAGAAGCTGTATGGCGAGCTGACCATGATCGTCACCGTCAACCACGACGGCCGCGTGCTCGACACCGAGGTGGTGCAAGGCTCAGGCAACCCCACACTGGACCGGCGCGCCGAGGCGATTGCCCGGGCTGCCGGCCCGTTTGGCGCGTTTGGCGCCGACATGCGCAAGAAGGCCGACCAGATCGCCATGGTGGCGCGCTTCAAGTTCACGCGCGATCAGACGCTGGAGACCAGCGTCCGCTAGTCGCCACCAGGCCCTGCCCGCGGCGGCCCTGCCAACCCGCCTTTTTTCATACCGCACGATTTTTTACCCATGAGCCAAGCCGCCGACCTGTACTGCGTGATGGGCAACCCGGTGGCGCACAGCCGCTCCCCCGCCATCCACGCCCGCTTTGCCGAACTGACGGGTGAGCACATCGCCTACGAACGCCGCCTGGTGCCCATGGATGGTTTTGCCCAGGGCGTGCGCGACTTTGTGGCCCAGGGTGGGCGCGGTTGCAACGTGACGGTGCCGTTCAAAACCGACGCACCACTTCTCGCCACCGAATGCAGCGAGCGCGTGCAGCTGGCCGGTGCGGCCAACACCCTCACCTTCCGCGCCGACGGCAGCATCTATGCCGACAACACCGACGGCCTGGGCCTGGTGGCCGACATCACGCGCAACGCGGGTGTGTCGCTGGCGGGGCGCGATGTGCTGCTGGTGGGCGCCGGTGGCGCCGCTGCGGGCGTGCTGGGCCCGTTGTTGCTGGCAGGAGCCCGCCACATCACGGTGGCCAACCGCACGCTGGCCAGGGCGCAGGCCCTGGTGCAGTCGCACAGTGCGCTTGCATTGCTACAAAAATCAGAGCTTACTGCGCTTACTCCACAAGCGCTAGAGGCCAATTTTGATGTCATTATCAATGCCACGGCCAGCAGCCTGGCCGGTGCCGAAGTGCCGGTATCCGCCCGCGTGCTGCACCCCGGTTGCCTGGCCTACGACATGATGTATGGCCCCGCCGCGCAGGGTTTTCTGGATTGGGCCCGCCAGCACGGCGCCGTTCCGCGTGACGGCCTGGGCATGCTGGTCGAGCAAGCCGCCGAAGCCTTCTTGCTGTGGCGCGGCGTGCGCCCGCCGTCGGCCCAGGTGCTGCAGGAAATGCAGCAGGCCAACTCATCCAAATAACAACACCCCACACGAGGAGACACACCGCGATGAAAGCCGTGCTGCGCTGGCTGGGACTGGTGGTGCTCGCCTTCGTGGCGCTGCAGCTGTTCTTTGTGGTCCGTATCGCTGCCATGGTGGTCATCGACCCCGAATCCACCAGCTTTCAGCGCTCCGAGGCCTGGACGCTGCTCACCACCAAAGGCAACGTCCCCTGGCGCCAGCAGTGGATGCCCTACGCCAGCATCTCCGACCAGCTCAAGCGCGCCGTGATCGCCTCGGAAGACGATGGCTTTGTGAGCCACGACGGCGTGGACTGGAATGCCATCGAAAAAGCCTGGGAGCGCAACGCCAAGGCCGAGGCCCTGGCCAACAAGGCCCAGGCCCGTGCCCCCGACCGCCCCGTGCGCGCCCCCAAGATCCGGGGTGGCTCCACCATCACGCAGCAACTGGCCAAGAACCTGCTGCTATCCGGCGAACGCACGCTGCTGCGCAAGGGGCAGGAATTTGTACTCACGCTGCTGCTGGAGCAGCTGCTGAGCAAGCAGCGCATCCTGGAGATTTATCTGAACAGCGTGGAATGGGGCGAAGGCGTGTTCGGTGCCGAGGCGGCCGCGCAGCACTACTTCCGCAAAAGCGCCTCGCGCCTGAGCGCCACGGAAGCCGCGCGGCTGGCGGTGATGCTGCCTGCACCCAAGCGGTTTGAGAAGACACCGGGGTCGGCGTATCTGGCGGGAAGGACGCGGACGATTTTGGGTCGGATGGGGAGTGCGGAGCTGCCGTGAAGGATCCAGTGCTCAACGGAAGGATTTGCTGATGATATTCACGCGAGCCGAGCGTTGGGTGGCCGCCGCGAACATCGCACTGGTTGTTGTCTTTAGCGCCTGGAGCCTCGGGGTCGCCTATGGCGAGATTCCACTTTCAGCATGCTGTGGCGTTCCGAGCTATGTCGAGGCCGTGCTGGCAACACTGAACTTCCCTTCGTGGTTGCCCTCCGCACTTGCCGCGAAAGCTCTCTATGGTCAGGACTTCACCGCATTCGTTGCCTTCAAGCAACTGGTGTGGATCACCCTCTGCGGACCGCAATGGTGGGCCTACATTTCCATCTATCGGTTTTTGAGAAATCGGCGACGCTCCCCTCCGTAGCAGTACCTCGGCATCAGTCTGGGGAGCAAATTGCCAAGCTAAAAGCGTCTACCCCCTTCGCGCTAGTAGCAGCGTTACTGGTTCCTCCGGCCGTAAAGTCACCCGCAGCTTCGGCACACACACCGCCGCCCCCTCCGGCAACCGCAGCCGGTACCGCTGCAACAACATCGCCGCCAGCAGCGTCATCTCCAGCATCGCAAAGTGCTGCCCGATGCAGACGCGTGGCCCCACCCCAAACGGTATCCACGCGCCTTTGGGGATGGCCGGGGCGTCATCCAGAAAACGCTCCGGCACACAGCGGTCGGCCTGGGCAAACCAGCGTTCATCCCGGTGCAGCACCCAGGGCGTGATGCGCAGCATGGCGCCCTGGGGCACCTCCACGCCGCCCAGCGTGATGGGTGCGGTGGTGCGCCGGGTCATCAGCGCGGCAATGGGCGGGTACAGGCGCAGCGCCTCCTTGAGGGTTGCGGCCAGAAAGGGCAACCGGGCCAGGTGCTCGGGGCCGGGCGTCTGGCCCGGGGGCAGCACGCTGTCCACCTCGGCCTGTGCGCGTTGCGCAGCCTCGGGGTGTTCGGCCATCAGGCGGCTCCACCACAGCAGCGTGGTGGCGCTGGTCTCGTGCCCGGCCTGGAAGCTGACCATGCACTGGTCGAAAACCTCCTGCGGCGACAGCGGCTCGCCGGTGGATTCGTCGCGCAGCGCCAGCAGCATGTGCAGAAGGTCAGTGCGTGGCGGGGCGCCTGCTGAATCTGCCGCCTCCCGGCTGCGCGCACCGATGTGGCGCTGCACCAGCCCCTTGAGCGCCCTGAGCGCGCGCCGCTTGGCGGCCTTGCCGGGCAGGGGCAACCAGTCGGGCAGCGTGAAGGGCATGAACATTTCGCGGAAGGCTGTCTCCGACAGCGTCTGCGTGGCCCAGGCGGCATCGCGCGCGTCGGCCTGGGCCGATTCGCTGAACAGCGTGCGCAGGATCACATCCATGGCCACATCGGTCCAGAGCGTGTCCATGGGCACCAACGCTTCGGCCTGGCCAGCGGGCACGGCGGCGTCGAGTGCGCTGCGGGCGGCATCGGTCATGAGCTGCGCGTAGCCCGCCATGCGTTTGGGGGTAAAAGCAGGCATCAGCATGCGGCGCTGGCGCTGCCAGGTATCGCCCTCGGTCACCAGCACGCTCTGGCCGAACACCTGCTCGAACACGGCGATGCCGCGCTCCCAGCGGATCAGGTGGTCTGCGTGGGTGACCAGCGCCTCGCGCACGAGGTCGGGCGACAGGAGGTCCCAGGCATCTTCATTACCCAGGCGCATGCGGGTGAGGTCGCCATGGTCACGCTGCAGACGGGTGACGAAACCGAGGTAATCGGCCCGCATCTCCCACAGCAAGGGCAGGCCCCACCAGCGGCTGGGCGGGCCACCGGGCTCGGGGAGCCGGGCTGGCGCAAGCTGCGCAGAGGGGGAAGGTGTTGCGGGCTTCGATGGGGCAGTGGTGATGGCGTGGTTCATGGTGCGGATGGTGCGGTGCAGCAGCGGGCAGGTATTGAACGAATTCGACATCGCCCCTGGCCTACACTCGCGCCCCATGGCAACCCTGGTCCCACCTTCCGCACGGCATCCACAGGGGCTGATCCCCTCGGGCCAGCTGTGGCTTCCGCGCGCCAGCCTGTCGGCCTGCCTGCGCGGCACCATGGTGCGCAGCACACTCGGCTACACGCTCACGGATGCGCAACGCATCAACCGCTTTCCGGCCACACCCCTTTGCAGCCTGAGCTGGTGGTTTGAAGGCCGCAGCGAAGCCCTGGTGGCAGACCGCCCCGACGCCCTGCCCGGCCTGCACAGCCCGCGCGAGGCGTATCCCGGCCGCTGGGTGCTGGCGGGCCCCCAGACCCGGCCCAGCGCCAGCTATTGCGCAGCGCCCACCCACGCCATGATGGTGATGTTCATGCCCGACGCGCTGCACCAGCTCACCGGCCTGGAGCCTGAGGCGCTGACTGACCGTTTCGTGGATGCGCAAACCGTGCTGCCACCCGACTGGATCGCGATGTGCGAAGCCGTGCAGCACCAGCCGGGCGATGCCGCCCGCATGGACTGCCTGGAGGCGTTTCTGGAACCCCGCTGGCAAGCCTGCCGTCCCGCGCAGGCGCTGCAGGTGCAGCGCTACGGCGACTGGGCCATGCACCTCGCGCAGCGCGCCGCTGTATCGGCTCCAGGCCGCAGCCTGCGCCAGCTGGAGCGCCGCATCAAGCGCTGGGCCGGGCTGCCGCTGCGCGAGCTGCGCGGCTTTGGCAAGGCCGAGCAGGCGTTTTTCGACACCATCGCTTCGGACGCCGCGAAGGGCACCGTGAAATGGGCCGACGTGGCGGCAGGCGCGGGCTTCTCGGACCAGTCGCACCTGTGCCGCGTGACGCGGCGCATCACCGGCTATGCCCCACAGGCGCTGTACGACGGCATCTACGGCGACGAGGCGTTCTGGGCATATCGCATCTGGGTGTAGTGGCCAGGGTAGCTGCAGCCGCCCGGCTGCGGCACGCCACAGTACACGCCCGACAGGGCACACCCGCCACGTATCATCCCCGCCATGCTTGCCAAGTTGATGAGTTTCCTTCTGCTGGGGATCGTGCGGTTTCTGACCGGTTCCCAGGCCCGCTGGTACGGCTGCCCGCCCAAGGCCGAGCAGCGCATTTATTTCGCCAATCACCAGAGCCACGCCGACATGGTGCTGATCTGGGCGGCGCTGCCCGAAGAGCTGCGCAGCATCACGCGGCCCATTGCCGCCAAGGACTACTGGACCAAGACGCCGTTCCGCCAGTGGATCACCACCGCCGTGTTCAACGCCGTGTATGTAGACCGTCAGGCCACGCCTGCGCGGCCCCCGGCTCCCCTGGCGGCGGAGCCGGTGGGCGTGCTGGAGGCCCTGGCCACCGCCGCCAGCGACGCGGACACCGCCATGGCCGGCGGCCCCGATCCGTCGCCCGAAGCCCCGCCCCGCGCGCCCACCCCCGAGGAGCTGCGCGCAGCCCTGCCCGAGTCCGACCCGCTGGCCCCGCTGGTGCGTGCGCTGGAGAGCGGAGACTCCATCGTGATCTTTCCCGAAGGCACGCGCGGCCATGGCGACGAGCCGCAGCCGTTCAAGTCGGGCCTGTTCAAGCTGGCGCAGATGTTCCCGCAGGTGGTGCTGGTGCCCGCCTGGATCAACAACGTGCAGCGCGTGATGCCCAAGGGCGAAGTGGTGCCGGTGCCCATCCTGTGCTCAGTGACCTTTGGGGAGCCCGTGCAGCTGGAAGCAGGTGAAGAGCGTCGCCCATTCCTCGACCGGGCACGCCGTGCAGTCATTGCGCTCAGGGAAGTCTGAACATGAATAACTTCCTCCGCAATTTGACTGCCACCCAGCAGGTCGGTGCCCTGTTCCTGGTGATGTTTGGCATCCTGTCCGTCGTCACCATCTGGGCCTTCGTACGCAATCTGCGCGAACACGCCAGCGACGACCCTGAGTCCGAAGCCCGCATTCTCGAAGCCAAGCGTTTCTGGGGGCTGCTCAAAACATCCTGGATGATGGCTTCCGTCTTCTGGATTGGCTGGGTCCTGGGCGACACGGTAGCCACCGTGCTGTTTGCCATCGTGGGGTTTTTTGCGCTGCGCGAGTTCATCACGCTGTCGCCCACACGGCGTGGCGACCACCGCAGCCTGGTGCTGGCGTTTTTTGTGGTGCTGCCGCTGCAGTTCTGGATCGTGGGCAGCAAGCACTTTGACCTGTTCACGGTGTTCATCCCCGTCTACGTGTTCCTCGCCCTGCCCGTGGTGAGTGCGCTGGCCAACGACCCGCAGCGTTTTCTGGAGCGCAACGCCAAGCTGCAGTGGGGCATCATGGTCTGCGTGTACGGCATGAGCCACGTGCCCGCGCTGCTGCTGCTGGACTTTCCGGGCTACCGCGACAAGGGCGCGTTTCTGGTGTTTTTCCTGGTGTTTGTGGTGCAGACCTGCATGCTGGTGCAGCACCTGCTGGGGCGGCGCTTTCCGCACAAGCCCGTGGCGCCGCAGGTGAGCCAGAGTTTTCAGTGGACGAGCTGGCTGGCCGGTGTGGCGGCCGGGGGGCTGGCCGGCGGGCTGCTCACGTTCATCACCCCGTTCAAGCCCGGCCAGGCGCTCGGTATGGCGCTGCTGGCTTGCGTGGCGGGCAGCCTGGGGCACCTGGTGATGAAGGCCCTGAAGCGCGACCGGGGGATCACCAGCTGGGGCATGCAGGGCATGTCGGTCACCGGTGCGGGTGGCCTGCTCGACCGGGTGGACGCGCTGTGTTTTGCGGCGCCGGTGTTTTTCCATTCGGTGCGCTGGTACTTCGGTCTGTAAATGAACCGACCCAGAAGTTTTCAAGAAAATTGGCACCTAGCGCTTTACCAACAAGCGATAGCAGCTATCAAATAATGAGCAAATGCGCATCTTAGGCATCGACCCCGGCCTGCAGACCACCGGATTTGGCGTGGTAGACATGGACGGCCACAAGCTCAGCTACGTGGCCAGCGGCACCATCCGCACCACCACGCTGGCGCTGGGCGATCTGCCCGGGCGTCTGAAGATCCTGTTCGACGGCATCACCGAAGTGGCGGCCCGCTATGAACCCGATGTAGCCTCGGTCGAGATCGTGTTCGTCAACGTCAACCCCCAGTCCACCCTGCTGCTGGGCCAGGCACGGGGCGCCTGCATCACGGCCCTGGTGGCGAGCAATTTGCCGGTAGCCGAATACACGGCGCTGCAGATGAAAAAAGCCGTGGTCGGCCACGGCCGCGCCGCCAAGAGCCAGGTGCAGGAGATGGTGCGGCGCCTGCTCAGCCTGCCCGGCGTGCCAGGCACCGACGCGGCCGATGGCCTGGGCATGGCCATCACACATGCGCATGCGGGTGCTGCCATGGGGCGGCTGGGCGAAGCCGCGACGCTGAACCGGCGCCAGCACGCGATGTACAAGGGTGGGCGGAGTTACTGACCCCAGGCGAGCCAAAGCACCGCCGCGCGGATGGGCGCCCACGGCCGCGGGGATGTCGAAATGTGCGGACAAAAAAATACCGCGCCCGAAGACGCGGTACTGCCCCACCAGGCTTTAGCAACAGCGAAAGGTCAGGCCACCTGCGTCTTCATCCGGTCCGCCCGCTCCTTGGGTGACGGATGGGTAGACAAAAAGCTGGTCGAATCCCCGCCCGACATGGCGGCGAGTTTTTCCAGCGCAGTGACGCAAGCGGCGGGCTGGTATCGCTTGGCCTTCATGAAGCCCATGGCGTAGTCGTCAGCCTCGCGCTCGTTGCTTTGCGAATGCTGGGCGCGCACCACTTTCTCGAACAGGTCACCGAGCTGCGAGCTGGCAATGGCACCGGCCTTGCCGTTGCTCGACGCCACGGCATTGCGCAGCGCGCTGGTGCGCAGGGCGGTCTGGATGCGGGCCTTGGTGTGGCCGGCCTTGACGTGGCCGATCTCGTGGCCGATCACATAGCGCACTTCATCGTCGGTGAACTTGTCCATCAAACCCGAATACACCCGGATGGTGCCGTTGGCCATGGCAAAGGCGTTGATCTCCGGCGTGAGGTAGACCTTGAAGTTCATCTTGAGGCCGTCGTGGGTGCCCAGGCCCGAGGTGAGCTTCGTGAGGCGCTTGGCATAGGGGTTGCCTGCCGGGGCCACCTGGTTCTGGCTGTCCATATCGGCGGACATCTGGTCGAACGTGCTCTTGAGTTCCTCGTCCGACAGGCTCTCGGACTTGGCCAGGTCCTTGCCTGCATCCAGCATCTTGCCCAGGTCAAACTGCGCCCACACGGGCGATACGGCGCTCACGCCGGAAGCCAGGGTTACGAGCGTCAACAATTTACGGCGGTCCATGGGGTTCCCTCTCTGACGTGGTCAGCTTCTTGATTGGTCTTGAATCGATGGGTCGATTGTGTTTTTGCGCAACCAACTGCAAGCAATGGTTGGCGCGCGCCGAAGGATAGCCACGCCAACGGCGTTTCTCGCAGGCAGCCGTGTCTTCAGATGTAAGAACTGTGTGCCGATGCTGGCGGGCGGGCCGAAACGGTGGGGGCTGGGCGAGGTTGCGGGCGCCGGAAATCTTCGCAGAATTCAGAAAAAAATGGCCTTAGCGCTTGTGTCTAAAGCGTTTTAAGCTATCAAAAACAGAGCAACCATTCACACAGCGCCGACTGGCCCTGGCCGTGCCTGTGTACACCGCGCCCCAAGGTATCAGCGCCCCAGGCCCCGCTTGAGTTCCTTGAGCAGCAACAGCACCTGGTTGGACGCATGGCGGCAGCTGCTGTTGAGCAGTTGCACGGCCTTTTGCTGCTCGCCCGCCTGGAACGCAGTCACCACATCGGCCGCCTGCTGGTGAAAGTATTTGTGCCGGGCCACCAGCATGTCGAACGCGGGGTAATGCCCCAGCCGCACGCGCCCCGTGCCATAGAGCCATCGGCCCAGGTCGCAGCGGTCGTCCTGGCAGATGCGTTCGGGCCGCATCACTTCCTGCGAGCGGCTATTGACCATGTCCTGCAGCTGCAGGCGCCAGCGCTCATGGCTGGCAATGGCCGCGTCGATATCGATTTCGGTCATGAGCATGGAGGCGTACTCGGCGTCCAGCACCAATTCGCTGCCGTTGTCTTCCATGGCCCAGGTGGTGTCAGGGCTGGTGGGATCTTGCTCCCGGATCTTGAACAGACGACTGAAAAAACCCATGCTTGGTCCCTGTGGAGGCACCCCGTCCGCCAGCACCAGGAATGGTCCTGCCGGAAATGCCTTGAAACATTCTGTGGGGCGCGCGCGCTTTTGGCTACCAAAAAATGACCTCTTGGTAAAAACCGTGCGCGTCAACCCTTCTGGCCCTGCCAGCTCTGCCCCGGTAGCCAGCAGCAATGTGGCCAGGGCCAGACAATGTACGGATGACTTCCACTGCTCAACGCCCCGCCCTGTCCATGCTCGACCTCGTCGCCGTCCGGGAGGGCGGCACCGTAGCCGATGCGCTGCAGATTGCCCTGCGCACCGCGCAACATGCTGAAAAGCTGGGTTTTGCCCGCTACTGGCTGGCAGAGCACCACAACATGGCGGGCATTGCCAGCTCAGCCACCGCCGTGCTGGCGGGCCATATTGCCGGTGGTACCTCGCGCATCCGTGTGGGTTCTGGCGGCGTGATGCTGCCCAACCACGCGCCTCTGGTGGTGGCCGAGGCCTTCGGCACCCTGGCCGAGCTGTACCCGGGCCGCATCGACCTGGGACTAGGGCGCGCGCCGGGCACGGACCCCACCACCATGCGCGCACTGCGCCGCAGCCGGGTAGAGACAGCCGATGATTTTCCGCAGGACGTTGCAGAGTTGCAGCGCCTGCTGGCCCCGGCCGAACCAGGTCAGCGCCTGATTGCCATGCCCGGTGCGGGTACCAACGTGCCGATCTGGCTACTGGGCTCCAGCCTGTTTTCGGCGCAACTGGCGGCGGAGCGCGGGCTGCCGTATGCCTTTGCCTCGCACTTTGCCCCGCGCCTGCTGCACCAGGCCATTGACCTGTACCGCAACCTGTACCGGCCGTCCGCCGCCTGGCCCCAGCCCTATGTGGTGATCGGGGTGCCGCTGATTGCAGCCCCCACGGATGAAGAAGCGGAGTTTCTGGCCAGCAGCACCTACCAGCGGGTGCTGGGCATTCTGACCGGCGACCGGCGCCGCCTGCTGCCGCCCGTTGAGAACTACGCCGCGCAGCTGCAGCCCCAGGAGCGCGCCGCGATTGGCGACTTTCTGGCCGCTGCCGTGATCGGCGGGCCGGACACGGTGCGCGCGGGCCTTGCACAGCTCACCGAAGCCACCGGGGCCAATGAGCTGATGCTGGTAAGCGATGTCTACGACCCAGCACTGCGCCTGCGCTCGCTGGATGTTGCGGCACAGGCCCACGCCGAAGCGTGGGAAAGCCGCTGAGTGCCTTGATAAAAGAGCTTAGGTCTTCTGTCCGGTGTAGACGAAAGTTTCTGCCTTGCTCGCACTCTGCCCCATGATCACGATCGCTTGGGTGGTGTCGTTGTACAGAACAACGTGTTGAACAACCACGCCATCGCCCACGGGGCAGGTGGCTCCGCTGAAGGTGAGCGGCAAATCAAACACGTTCCGGCCGCTGGCGCGGGGCACCACGGTGCCGCGAACGGAGCAGCCCGGGTAGGAGGGAATCGACACCAATCCACCGGTGGAAATGGAAACCGACACCAGGGGCTCCCGCACCTGATTGCCAATGCCGGTGCCGGAATACGTACCCAGCAACTCGCTCACGACAGCAGGCTGCTCGTAGAGCACGCCATAGGTACCGGTGAACTTCACGCCCTTGGAATCCGTGACCTGCACCGAATCCCGCACCGCGTACTTGCCGCTATAGCTGACCGCCACCGTCGTCCGGCTGGCAAGGTTTGCCTCATCCACCACATTGAGATAGCGCCCGGTGCCAGAGACAACATCTGGGCCCGACGTCTGAACGGCGCCTTGCGATATGCCCACCACGGCGCCCACTGCATCGGTCAGGATGCTCCAGGATTCGCCGTTCTCCAGCACCACACCCTGCACATTCAGAGGGTCGGTGGTCGCCCCGGTCCACAGGCCTTCCACGCCGGTGACCACGGTCGCAGGAGGCTTTGGCGCAGGTGGCGCCACATCATCCCCGCCTCCGCCGCAAGCAGATAACACCAAAGCGGCAACCAGTCCTCCCAGGGCAGTCGTCTTATTCACTTTCTTCTCCTTTGTGAGTCAAATCTGGGGGGCTGCGCCATGGCGCGGCCCCAACTGCCGCATCTTAAGCGCAGGCACCGCAAGCGGCACAGGGCAAAATGGCATCCGGTGGCGGGCCGTCTCACCCACGCCACATCGGGTTCGAGGAGAACTTCATCAGAGGCAGCCACCCTTTCCAGCCATCCAGTTTCCATGGCTCCAACGCCGCGCCGGTGTTTTATCGCGCCAGGTAGCCGCCATCCACCGGGTAATACGCCCCGGTCACAAACGACGCCTTGCTGGACGCCAGCCAGGTCACCAGCTCGGCCACCTCTTCAGGTTGCCCCAGGCGGCCGATGGGGTGGGCGCCCACCAGCATCGCGTTGATGCCAGCATCCTGCTCCAGCCCGCTGATCATGGGCGTGTGGATAAAGGCAGGCCCGACGGCATTGATGCGCACGCCATGGGCGCTGTATTCAATCGCAGCCGCCTTGGTCAGCCCCACCACACCATGTTTGGCCGCGGTATAGGCCGGGGCGGTGGCAAAACCCACCGATCCCAGGATGGATGCCATGTTGATGATGGAGCCGCCGCCATTCTTGAGCATGGCTGCGATCTGGTATTTCATGCCGTAAAACACGCCGGAGAGGTTGATGTTGATGACCTGGGCCCAGCCATCCAGGGGGTAATCGGCCGTGGCCGCCTGCGGGCCGCCGATGCCCGCGTTGTTGCAGGCGATGTCCAGCCGGCCGTAGTGGGCCACGGTGCGGTTCACCAGCGCTTCGCAGTCCTCAGGCTTGCCCACATCGGCAGCCACAAAAATGGCATCGCCCCCGGCTGCGCGTACCAGCGCCGCCGTTTCCTCACCCGCCTGCACATTCACATCCGACACCACCACCTTGGCGCCTTCGCGCGCCCACACCAGCGCAATGGCACGCCCAATGCCCGACGATGCCCCGGTGACCAACGCAACCTTGTTCTTCAGCATGAAAGACTCCTTGTTCATTCAGAACACCTGCAACCCGATGCCACAGATCGCTTTTCATTCTGCGCGCCCAATGCGTCAGCGCCTTGACCTGGGTCATCCCGCTGGCAAGGGTACTGGCCCACAGCCATGGGCCTTGGGTACCGGCTACCATCAGGGGCTGCAAGGTTTTCGCCCGCATCAGCCTGTTGTGTGACCGCCTGATTTCCACGCCACCGCCATACCGCCCGCACCCGCATGCCTGCTTTTTCCTTTGAAGCCCTGGACGCCCAGGGCCAGACCCGCAAGGGCCTCATGGAGGCCGACACCGCCAAGGCCGCGCGCAGCCTGCTGCGAGCCCAGGCCCTGGTGCCCCTGGCGGTAGAGCTGGTGCAGACCGGCCAGTCGCTGGATGGCAGCTCGGCCAGCCTCAGCCAGCGCCTGTTCACACGGCCCGTTTTCAGCGCTACGGGCCTGTCGATCTGGACGCGGCAGATTGCCGGGCTCGTGTCTTCTGGCCTGCCGCTGGAGCGTGCCCTCACTGCCTTGTCGGAAGAAGCCGACGACGATCGCCAGCGCCACCTGGTGGCCGCGCTGCGTGCCGAGGTCAACGCGGGTGCCACCTTTGCCCGCGCGCTGTCGCAGCACCCCCGTGAGTTTTCCGACATCTACTGCGCCGTGATCGGCGCGGGCGAACACAGCGGCAACCTGGGCTTGGTGCTGGAGCGCCTGGCCGACGACCTGGAAGAACGCCAGGCGCTCAAGGCCAAGCTGGTGGGCGCTGCGCTGTACCCCGCCATCGTGACCATCGTGGCCATCGTGATCGTGCTCTTCCTCGTGGGCTACGTGGTGCCCCAGGTGGCCAGCGTGTTTGCGGGCACCAAGCGGGCGCTGCCGTTTCTGACCGTGGCCATGCTGGGCATCAGCGCTTTTGTACGCAGCTATGGCTGGATGATGCTGATTGCTTCTGTTTTGATCGCTTTTGGCACACGCTGGGCGCTGACCATCGGGCATATTCGCGAAAAATTCGATGCTGCCTGGCTCAACCTGCCGCTGGTGGGCAAGCTGGCGCGCGGCTACAACGCGGCGCGTTTTGCGGGCACCTTGGCCATGCTGGCGGGTGCGGGCGTACCCATCCTCAAGGCGCTGCAGGCCGCCGCCGAAACGCTGAACAACCGCGCCCTGCGCGCCGATGCACTCGAAGCGCTGGTGCTGGTGCGCGAAGGTGCGCCCCTGGCCTCGGCGCTGGCGCAGAAAAAGCGCTTCCCCGGCCTGCTGTCGATGTTTGCGCGCCTGGGCGAGCAGACGGGGCAACTGCCGGTGATGCTGCAGCGCGCCGCCAGGCAGCTTTCCACCGAGGTCCAGCGCCGCGCCATGGCGCTGGCAACCATCCTGGAGCCTTTGCTCATCGTGGGCATGGGCCTGATCGTGATGCTGATCGTGCTGGCCGTGCTGCTGCCCATCATCCAGCTCAACCAGTTCGTGAAGTGACTCTATGGCCGTGACCCTGGACGACAAGCTGGTGGTGGCGATCTCATCGCGGGCGCTGTTCAACTTCGAGGAGGAGAACCGCGTCTTCGAGCACGAGAGGGATGACCGCGCCTATGTGGACCTGCAGCGCCAGCGCCTGGACGTGCCTGCCGCACCCGGCGTGGCGTTCTCGCTGGTGCGCAAGCTGCTCGCCTTCAACACCTCGGAGCACCAGCGGGTGGAGGTGGTGCTGCTCTCGCGCAATGACCCGGTCAGTGGCATGCGCGTGTTTCGCTCCTGCAACGCCCATGGCCTGCCCACCATCCAGCGCGGCGTGTTCACCCAGGGGCGTGACCCGTTTCGCTACCTGCGACCGCTGGGCGCACACCTGTTCCTGTCTGCCAACGAGGCCGATGTGCGCGAGGCGCTGCACCTGGGCTACCCGGCCGCGCGAGTGATCACCGAATCGGTACAGGCAGGCGACGCCAACCCGCAGGAAGTGCGCATTGCCTTTGACGGCGACGCCGTGCTGTTCTCCGATGAGGCAGAGCGTGTGTACCAGGCCGAAGGCCTGGCCGCCTTCCAGCAGCACGAAACCGACAAGGCCGCCCTGCCCCTGCCCGATGGCCCGTTCAAGCCCCTGTTGGCGGCGCTGCACCGACTGCAATCCGCGGGAGAGGCCGGCGGCACCACCGGCATGCGCATCCGCACCGCACTGGTCACGGCGCGCAGCGCCCCGGCACACGAACGCGCGATCCGCACGCTGATGGACTGGAACATCGATGTGGACGAAGCCATGTTCCTGGGTGGCCTGCCCAAGGGCGAATTCCTGCGCGAATTCGAACCCGACTTTTTCTTCGACGACCAGACAGGCCATGTGACCTCAGCCGCCCGTCATGTGCCAGCCGGCCATGTGAACAGCGGTATCTCCAACCCCCTGCGCCCTGCTGGCGATTAACCCGGGGCCGGGCACGGACCCGCGTTCCTTCGAAAAGTTTTGCAATCCCCTGCAACTCCCGGTGAAAGCTGCAAGCCTTGGGTTGCATTCCGCCCACGCACGCCCAGCTGTGCCAACATCGTTGCCAGTCCACAGAAGGAGCCTGTTTTGCGCATCAGATTTTCCCTGGCCGCCTGCGTGATGAGCACCCTGGCGGCAGCCTTGGGCACCACTGCACTGGCCATGCCCCCTGCAACTGCGCCAGCGCCACCAGCCCCCGCCGCCAGCGCCCCCACTGAATCCCAGGCAGCCCTGACCAAAGGCGAAATCAAGGCCATGCGCGAGTTCAAGATGCTGGACTTCAATGGGGACGGCAAGCTCAGCCGCACCGAGGTCAAGCTCTTTCCCCGCCTGGCCGCCGCGTTCGACGATGCAGACACGGACAAGGATGGCTACGTGTCGTACGAGGAAGTGCGGGCCTTTGCCGCCAAGTACCGCGCGGAGCGGGATCAGCAGCGGGCGGCCCAGGCAGCGGCTCCCGCTTCATCGCCCCGGCCTTGAGGCCAGAATGGGGCAAAAATTGAATGAAATACGGCTCCAGCGCTTATCAGTTATGCGCAAACAGCTATAATTTTAGGAGCAAAATCCTCACAAGCCGCCAGTGCGCTTGATCTTGGGGTCGGAGTAGGTCAGAGGCTCGTTCTTGACCTGCTGGGCCATGCGCTCCTGCAGGGTCATCTTGTTGATGTCCTGCGCCACCTCCACCGCACTGCCACTGGCCCGCCACATCGACTGGATCAGCTCCAGCAGTTGTTTGTAGATCGGCTCCTTGGGGGGCTCGGGCGGTTCTTCCACGGTGTCTTTTTTCTTGACCTCGGTCCAGTCCCGGTTTGCTACATCGGGCGCGGAGGGCTTGTCGGGCTCGCGCACGATGGCGCCCTCGCCCAGCCGGTCCATGGATTCGACGGGATTGGATGCATTGATGGGCCGCACCGGCGGCGCGCCAGAGGCGCCAGTGGAATACAAATCAGCGCCCTGAGGACGCCAACTCGGCGATCGATCGACAGGTGGCATTTGCATGGCAGTGGCCCCAATGGTTGATGAATAGATATGCTCGAAGTGCAGAGGCTTTTTCGCCGTCTTCGTAATCTGTTACGGCAAAAAGAAGGGGAAATTTAGGTCTTTTTCACCGATTGGCACAAATTTAGGGTTTCCCCTAATCTTTGTCACCCTTTTGGGAGCATGCGGGGGCCGGATCGGCTCACAGCCGACCGATTGCACTCATTCCCGCACCGGGTCTGGAGCTACTGGCTTGCGGGGGGAGCGGGCACGGCAGGGCTTGGCACTGCCGTTGTGCCTTGCCGGTGGAGACACCGGGATGACCCCGTACAGGGTCAGATCAGAGAAAGCGTTCCAGCAGCCGGCGCGAATGCCGGTCCAGCGCCGTGGTGTCTTTGACGCGGAACTGCACGCCGTCGCCCCCGGCAATCAGCAAGCGGGTGCGTCCGCCCAAGCGGCGGATGTCTTCCTCGGCCTTGAGGACGAGGCTGGCAGGGCCCCGGTCCGTCTCCACCTGCCAGGTGCTGGGGGTGGAGAAGCTCGATACTGCAATGATTTTTTCGATAGTGGGCACAAACTCTCGCACTTCCAACTCTTCTTCGATGAGCTGGCGGGCGGGGGCTGGCAGCTGGTCCAGCCAGTCGATCCACAGCAGTTCGTGGCCGTCAGATCCGATCAGCGAGAGCCCTTCGGCGGGTGCCGCGATGGGGAAGGCCCGCACAGGCGTGACGCCCTCGTGGGCCGTGCCGTCGGCCAGGGTCAGAACCAGCCTGCCATGTGGATTGCGCGCCAAGGTGAAAGCGCCGGAGGCGGTGGACGGCGATTGCGGGAAGGAAGGGGTGTTCATGGCGTTTTCCTGCAGTGCAGTCGTCACGGGTTGCCCGCAGGGTGGGCGGGGTGCAGCAGGCTGCTGTCGATGATGACGCCGGCCGCCTGGGCGTCTTCTTCAGCACGGCGCGCCTGGGCTTCGTAGAGCCGCCAGTAGGCGCCCTGCTTTTCCATGAGTTCGTCGTGCGGCCCGACCTCCACCACTTCGCCCCGGTCCATCACTACCAAGCGGTCGGCTTTGCGCAGGGTGGACAGGCGGTGGGCGATGGCAATCGTGGTACGGCCCTGCACCAGGTTGTCGAGCGCCTTCTGGATTTCCTTCTCGGTCTCGGTGTCCACGGCCGAGGTGGCCTCGTCCAGGATCAGGATGCGCGGGTCGATCAGCAATGCGCGGGCAATGGAAATGCGCTGGCGCTCGCCGCCCGAGAGGCCCTGGCCGCGCTCACCCACCAGTGAGTCGTAGCCATGGGGCAAGCGCAGGATGAATTCATGGGCGTGCGCAGCGCGGGCCGCCGCCACGATCTCTTCGCGCGTGGCTTCGGGTTTGCCGTAGGCGATGTTCTCGGCAATGGTGCCGAAGAACAAGAAGGGCTCCTGCAGCACCAGGCCGATGTGGCGGCGGTAGTCGGCCACGGCAAAACGGCGGATGTCGATGCCGTCGACCTGGATGGAGCCGTCGCTCACGTCATAGAAACGGCTGATCAGGTTGACCAGCGTGCTCTTGCCTGAGCCGCTGTGGCCCACCAGGCCGATCATCTCGCCGGGGCGGATATCCAGATCCAGCCCCTTGATGACTGCGCGGCTGCCGTAGCGAAAGCCCACGCCCTGCATGGTGATCGCGCCCTGAACCTTGTCCGCCTTCACGGGTTGGGCCGGGTCGGGCACGTTGCTCACATGGTCCAGGATGTCGAAGATGCGCTTGGCGCCAGCGGCGGCCTTTTGCGTGACCGAGACAATGCGGCTCATTGAATCCAGCCGCCCGTAGAAACGGCCGATGTAGGCGATGAAGGCCGTGAGCACACCCACCGTGATCTGGTTGCGCGACACCAGCCAGATGCCGAAGCCCCACACCACCAGCAAGCCAATTTCAGTGAGCAGCGACACGGTGGGCGTGAACAGGCTCCAGGTCTTGTTGAGCTTGTCGTTGACTTCCAGGTTGTGTTGGTTGGCGTCTCGAAAACGCTGGGCTTCGCGCTTTTCTTGCGCAAAGGCTTTCACGACCCGGATGCCCGGGATGGTGTCGGCCAGCACGTTGGTCACTTCGGACCACACGCGGTCGATCTTTTCAAACCCGGTGCGCAGGCGGTCGCGCACGGTGTGGATCATCCAGCCAATGAAGGGCAGCGGCACCAGCGTGACCAGCGCCAGCCATGGGTTGATGGAGAACAGAATGGCCGCCGTCATCATGATCATGAGCACGTCGGTCACAAAATCCAGGGCGTGAAGGGACAGGAAGACGTTGATGCGGTCCGTCTCGGAGCCAATCCGCGCCATGAGGTCACCCGTGCGCTTGCCGCCAAAGTAGTCCAGCGACAGGCGCAGCAGGTGCTCGTAGGTGGTGGTGCGCAGGTCGGCGCCGATGCGCTCGGACACCAGCGCCAATATGTAAGTGCGCGCCCAGGAGAGGCCCCAGGCCGCCAGCGCCGACAGCAGCAGGCCGCTCAGGTACAGCAGCACCAGGCCGGGTTCGATCTGCTTGCCGTTCTGGAACGGGATCAGGATGTCATCCATCAGCGGGATGGTCAGATACGGCGGCACCAGGGTGGCGGCGGTGGACGCCAGCGTCAGCGCAAAACCGGCGGCCAGTTGCTTGCGGTAAGGCCGGGCAAAGCGCCACAGGCGCAGCAGCACCCAGGTGGAAGTTTGGGGCGGCTGGGCGCGGGCGCAGGCCGGGCATTCTTCGGTGTCGGGCGGCAGGGGCGTGTGGCAGGTGGGACAGGCGGGTTCGTCGGCCTCGTCCTCGGCGCCGTTGTCACCCCGGGCGCTTTGCTGCTCAAAACGCTGCAGCAGACGCAGGGCCTGGGCGTGGTGCGCCAGGGTAAAGCGCCACAGCGCCAAGCGCTCGCGAGGGCTGTGCAGCTCCAGCGAGCCCACACCGCCATGGTCCTGCAGCTTGAGCGCCAGGCCATCGCCCAGGGGCCAGCTGCGCCAGGCCGTGGTGCCCGCATCACAGGCCAGCAGCCGTTCAGACGTCACCACCACCCAGCCTGCCGCAAAGCGCAGCGCCGTGCTCAGGTCAACCTGAAGCGCTGCCAGTACGTTTTCCTTGGAAGCGAGCATGGCCCGCAAATCGGCCCCCAAAGGGCCAGAAAAGACACCCGAGGCGTCCACAGAATGGTGATGTTGCATTTTTGGTTGGGTTTTCCGCCCCCGGCTGCCTGCGGTGACCGATCTCGCGAAAGCGCGAATTCTCCCCGATACTGCATGCCACGGTGCGACGGCATCCTCATTTAACGCCTCTGACGCTCATTTGGCTGACACTGCGCACAGCCCCAGGACTGGAGCACAATCCTCGTCCACAAAAGTTTCCTTTCACAGTTTCTTCCTCTCCCGCATAGCCCATAGCCCTTACCCGGCCGGACCAACTCACCCGCTGCAATCCATGGCGAAACTCAACGACATCCAACTGCTTCGCATCAACTACCTGCGCGGCCCCAATATCTGGACCTACCGGCCTGTACTGGAAGTCTGGCTGGACCTGGGCGAGCTGGAGGACTACCCCTCCAACCTGCTGCCCGGTTTCAACGACCGACTTACCGCCTGGCTGCCCGCACTGATCGAACACCACTGCGGCGTGGGCGAACGCGGTGGGTTCCTGCAGCGCCTGCAGGAAGGCACCTGGTGCGGCCATGTGCTGGAGCACATCGTGATCGAGTTGCTCAACCTGTCGGGCATGCCCACCGGTTTTGGCCAGACCCGCAGCACCAGCCAGCGTGGCGTATACCGCATGGTGTTCCGGGCGCGCGACGAAAGCGTGGCGCGCGTGGCGCTGGCCCAGGGCCATGCGCTCATCATGGCCGCCATCAACGATGAGCCGTTTGACGTGGCTGCCGCCGTGGCCCGTGTGCGCACCGAGGTGGACGACCAGTACCTTGGCCCCAGCACCGCCTGCATCGTCACCGCCGCCACCGACCGGGGCATCCCGCACATCCGCCTGAACGACGGCAATCTGGTGCAACTGGGCTATGGCGCCAGCCAGCGCCGCATCTGGACGGCTGAGACCGAGTTCACCAGCGCCATCGCCGAAGGCATCGCCAGCGACAAGGACCTGACCAAGAGCCTGCTCAAGTCCTGCGGCGTGCCCATCCCCGAAGGCCAGGTGGTCAACAGCCCCGAGGAAGCCTGGGAAGCCGCCCAGGACATCGGCCTGCCTGTGGTGGTCAAGCCCTCTGACGGCAACCACGGCCGGGGTGTGACGCTGGATCTGCACAAGCAGGCAGACATCGAGGCCGCCTACCACGTGGCCTACCCCGAGGGCAGCGACGTCATGGTCGAGAGCTTCATCCCCGGCGACGAGCACCGCCTGCTGGTGGTGGGCGGCAAAGTGGTCGCAGCGGCACGTGGTGAAGTGGTCACCATCACCGGCAACGGCCGCTCCACCGTCAAGGAGCTGATCGACACCCAGCTCAACTCCGACCCGCGCCGTGGCTACGAAGAAGAGTACCCGCTCGAAATCATCGACCTGGCCACTGACACCAAGGTGCAACTCGAACTCAAGCGCCAGGACCTGGGCGCCGACTCGGTGCCCGCCGCTGGCCGCCAGGTGGTGGTGCAGCGCAACGGCAACGTGGCCGTGGACTGCACGGACGACGTGCACCCCGAGGTGGCCTACATCGCCCAGTTGGCGGCCAAGGTGGTGGGGCTGGACATCGCTGGCATCGATCTGGTGGCCAAGGACATCTCCAAACCCCTGCACGCCCAGGGCGGTGCCATTGTCGAAGTGAACGCAGGCCCTGGCCTGCTGATGCACCTGAAGCCCGCCGTGGGTGCACCGCGCCCTGTGGGCCAGGCCATTGCAGAGCATCTGTTCCCGTCGGAAGACGATGCGGGCCAGGCAGGCCGCATTCCGCTGGTGGGCGTGGCGGGCACGCGTGGCACGTCAACCATCGCGCGGGTCGTGGCCTGGCTGCTGCACCTGAGCGGCCACCACACGGGCCTGGCCTGTCGCGAAGGGCTGTTCCTGGACCGCCGCTGCGTCGAATCGACCGATTGCGCGCACTGGGAGGCCGCCCACCGCCTGCTGATGAACAAGACCGTGCAGGCCGCCGTGATCGAAAGCGACGCGCGCACCATCCTGCGCGACGGCCTGGCCTACGACCGCTGCCAGGTGGGTGTGGTCACCGACATGGACGGCGTGGAAACGCTGGCCGAATTCGACGTGCACGAACAGGACCAGATGACCAAGGTGATGCGCACCCAGGTGGACGTGGTGCTGTCGGAAGGCGCAGCGGTGCTCAACGCCGCCATCCCGCAAGTGGCCGACCTGGCGCCGCTGTCGGACGGTGCCGTGGTGCTGTATGCCCAGGACGCCACCCTGCCTGTGATCGTGGAACACCGCGCCAAGGACAACGGCCGCGCCGTGGTCGTGAAGAACGGCCGCGTGGTGCTGGCCACGGGCAGTGCAGAACATGTGCTCGGTTCGCTGGCAGACCTGACCTTTGGGCGCAATGCCGTGGCGCCCGACACCGACGCCCTGCTGGCTGCCATCGGCACGGCCTGGGCGCTGAACATTGCCCCCGACCTCATCGGCGCTGGCATCAAGACCTTTGAGCCCGAACTGGTCCCCACCGCCGCACTGCGGTCGTGATGGCACCTCGCGCATTAGCTTTAGTTTGTTGTTTGACCTCGCATCCCACGACCTGAACAGGGCCTCAGCGCCCTGATGGACCACTGAAAGAGACTTCCATGGATGTATCCCGCACCCGGGCCCTGCGTGGCCCCAACCTCTGGAGCCGCCACATGGCCATCGAGGCCGTGGTGACCTGCGCCGAAAACGAGCGCGCCGTGGGCCAGATGGCCGGGTTCGAAGCCCGCCTGCGGGCCCTGTTTCCCGCCATCGGCGCGCTGCACCCCGAAACCGGGGGCGGCGATGTCTCGCTGGCCCATGTGCTGCAGACTGCCGCCCTGGCATTGCAGGCGCAGGCAGGTTGCCCTGTCACCTTTGCGCGCACTACCGCCACCACCGATGCGGGTGTGTACCAGGTGGTCGTGGAATACAGCGAAGAGGCCGTGGGCCGCAAAGCCTTTGAGTACGCGCAGCAACTCATCAAGGCGGCGCAAGGCGAAGGCAGTTTTGATGCCGACACCGTGATTGCCGAACTGCGCGAACTCGACGAAGACGAGCGCCTGGGCCCCAGCACCGGCTCCATCGTGGACGCCGCCGTGGCGCGCGGCATCCCCTACCGCCGCCTCACGCGCGGCAGCCTGGTGCAGTTTGGCTGGGGCTCCAAGCAGCGCCGTATCCAGGCCGCCGAGGTCGATTCGACCAGCGCCGTGGCTGAGTCCATCGGCCAGGACAAAGACCTGACCAAGCGCCTGCTGCATGCTGCTGGCGTGCCCGTGCCGCTGGGCAAGCCGGTCGAAAGCGTGGACGAAGCCTGGGAAGTGGCCTTGAAGGTGGGCCTGCCCGTGGTGGTCAAGCCACAGGATGGCAACCAGGGCAAGGGTGTGACGGTCAACATCACTGACCGCGCCCAGCTCGAAGACGCCTACAAGAACGCCGCCGAATACGGCACCGTGATGGTCGAGCGCTTTTTGCCGGGCCATGACTTCCGCCTGCTGGTGGTCGGCGACCAACTGGTGGCCGCTGCACGCCGCGAGCCGCCCCAGGTGCTGGGCGACGGACAGCACACGGTGCGCGAGCTGGTCAACCAGGTCAACCTCGACCCGCGCCGGGGTGAAGGCCATGCCACCTCGCTCACCAAGATCCGGCTCGACGACATTGCCGTGGCCCGCCTGGCCATGCAAGACCTGACGCCCGACTCGGTGCCCGCCAAGGGCCAGCGCGTCGTCCTGCGCAACAACGCCAACCTCTCTACGGGTGGCACCGCCACCGACGTGACCGATGATGTGCACCCCGAGGTTGCCGCACGCGCTGTGGCCGCCGCCCAGATGGTGGGCCTGCACATCTGCGGCGTGGACATGGTGGCCGAGACCGTGCTGCGCCCGCTCGAAGAGCAAGGCGGCGGCTTTGTGGAAGTGAACGCCGCCCCCGGCCTGCGCATGCACCTGGCACCCAGCTACGGCAAGCCCCGCAACGTGGGTCAGGCCATGGTGGACAAGCTCTACGCCCATGGCGACGATGGGCGCATCCCAGTGGTGGCCGTCACCGGCACCAACGGCAAGACCACCACGGCCCGCCTCATCGCCCACCTGTTCACCGCCCAGGGCCTGCGCGTGGGCATGACCAACACCGACGGCGTGTACGTGAACGGCCGCCAGATCGACAGTGGCGACTGCAGCGGCCCCAAGAGCGCCCGCAACGTGCTGTTGCACCCCGAGGTGGACGCCGCCGTGTTCGAGACCGCCCGTGGCGGCATCCTGCGCGAAGGCCTGGGGTTTGACCGCTGCCAGGTGGCCGTGGTCACCAACATCGGTGCGGGAGACCACCTGGGCCTGAACTACATCACCACGGTGGAAGACCTGGCCGTGCTCAAGCGCGTGATCGTGCAGAACGTGGCCACCACAGGCTACGGCGTGCTCAACGCGGCCGACCCCATCGTGGCCGCCATGGCACCCGCCTGCCCCGGCAAGATCATCTTCTTTGCCAGCGACCGCCACCATCCCGTGATGGCCACGCACCGCGCGCAGGGCCACCGCACGGTGTATGTGGATGGCGACTCCATCGTGGCTTCGGAAGGCTCGTGGCGCGAGACCATCCACCTGCGCGACGTACCCATCACACGCAACGGCAAGATCGGTTTTCAGGTCGAGAACGTCATGGCGGCCGTGGCCGCCGCCTGGGGTGTGGGCATGCCCTGGCAGACCATCCGCCGGGGCCTGTCAGGCTTTGTGAACGACAGCGACAACGCGCCCGGCCGCTTCAACATCATGGACTACCGGGGCGCCACCGTGATTGCCGACTACGGCCACAATCCCGACGCCATGCGCGCCCTGGTGGGTGCCGTGGACGCCCTGCCCGCCAAGCGCCGCAGCGTGGTGATCAGCGGCGCGGGCGACCGCCGCGACGAAGATATCCGCGACCAGACCGTGATCCTGGGCGCCGCATTTGACGACGTGATCCTGTACCAGGACGCTGCCCAGCGCGGCCGTGCCGATGGCGAGGTGATGACCCTGCTGCGCGAAGGCCTGGCAGGCGCATCACGCGCCACACACGTCGAAGAGATTCGCGGTGAGTTCATCGCCATCGACGCCGCCCTGGCGCGCCTGCAGCCCGGCGACCTGTGCCTGGTACTGGTGGACCAGGTCGAAGAAGCCCTCGCCCACCTGGCCCAGCGCTGCACCGAAGCCGGGGCCGCTGCGTGATGGCCCTCAAGCAAACGGCCACCTCGGCGCTGCTGGCCCTGGCCGCAGCAACCGCCTGGGTGGGCGCAGCTGGCACAGCGCAGGCAGCGCCTGGCGAAAAAATCGGCACGGTGGACACCGCCTTCCAATGGATCGGCCGCGACCACGACATCCTTGTGGAAGCCTATGACGACCCCGGCGTGTTGGGCGTGACCTGCTACGTCTCGCGCGCACGCACGGGCGGCATCAAGGGCACCCTGGGCCTGGCCGAAGACCGCGCTGAAGCCTCCATCGCCTGCCGCCAGGTGGGGCCTATCAGCTTCCCCGAGCCGCTCAAGAAGCAGGAAGAGGTGTTCAGCGAACGCATGTCCATCCTGTTCAAACGCCTACGCATCGTGCGCATGGTCGACCCGGCCCGCAACACGCTGGTCTACCTCACCTACTCCGAAAAACTCATCGACGGCTCGCCGCAGAACAGCGTGACCGCCGTGCCGGTGGACCGGGCCATGGCCATCCCTCTGCGCAAATAAGCGGGCAAGGCCGTACACCACAGAAATCAGAAAACACAAAGGGGCCACGGCCCCTTTGTGTTTTTTTTATATAAAACCAGCCCCTAGCGCTTATCCATCAAGCGCCAGCAGCTATCAAAACAATAGTATTCATCAAGCCTGGCTGGCAATCTGCCGCAGCGCCTGCTCAAACACCTCCACCGGCTGACCACCTTGAATCAGGTGGCGCTCGTTGATGATGATGGCGGGCACCGAGTGGATGCCATTTTGCAAATACAACTGCTCACGCTCGCGCACCTCTTCGGCAAAACGGTGAGACGCCAATAGTTCACGCGCCTCGTCCACATTCAGCCCGACCTCACCCGCCACGCGCACCAGCACTTCGTGGTTGCTCGGGTCTTGCCCATCGGTGAAATAGGCTTTGAACAGCGCATGTTTGAGTGGCGGCTGCAGGCCCTTCTCTTCGGCCCAGTGCAGCAGGCGGTGCGCGTCAAAAGTGTTGTAGACGCGGCTGCGTTTGCCTTTACCAAAGGTGAACCCCAAGTCCGCACCACGCGCGGCAATGGCCTCGCGGTTGCGTTCGAGCTGCTCGGGCGTGGAGCCATACTTTTCCTGCAGATGCTCGTTGATGTCCTGGCCCTCGGGGCCCATCTGCGGGTTCAGCTCGAAAGGCTGAAAGTGCATGTCAAGGGCCACTTCGCCCTTCAGGCGATCGGCCGCCTGCTCCAGCGCCTTGAGGCCGATGATGCACCAGGGGCAGGAGACATCGGAGACGAAATCGATCTTGAGGGTTTTGGTAGTCATGGCAAGCTCAAAAAATCAGAGCTGGATGGTAGACCAATGCATTGGCCTTCGCAGGAGGGCGCTTTTGTGCCCCTGAAGCGCCCGCTTCCTGCCCCAGTGTTATCTAGTGTGGCGTTGCACGCTAGCGCAGAACGCCAGGCTTCAGTCCTCCTCGTTTCTGCCGATATCCGTCAGACAGCCATGAAATATCCTGAATGAGTGCGATCAGCCTCTCCCCTCTTTCCACAAGCTGGAGCCCGTCAGGAAATTCCGCCCCAGCATCGGTGACGGCCTCTGCGCAGGCTTCTTCACGCGTGCCGATAGCGAGCGCCGTATCGCCGGACGTGACCCGCAACAGCGTCACAAACTTCACTCCATCTGTCATCCCGGAAGCCGTGCCTTCGACGATGGGTGACACCCGGTTTCTGCACGTTACCCAGTGGCCCTCGGCGATGGAGTCGATCGACGTCACCTACGAAGCAATCGCCCCATCGCAGACCAGCAGCCGGCAAATGCAGGTATGGGAGCAGACACCGACGACCGCTGTGGATCAGATCATCGGCCGAAACGCGAGCGCCACGACGGAAAAGGCGCGGTTTGCCGGTTTGGGGTCCGCCCTGATAGAGCAGGCCGCCCGCACCGGCTCGAGCTACCGTCAGACTGTGGTGAACCTGGGTGCAGTGAGTTCGCCCGACAAAATTCAAGGCAAGGCTACCGGCGCTATGTGGGGCATTCAATCCAGCCCCAGCGCCAGTGCGACATTTGCCATCACCACTCAATCTGGCGCCACGGTGCGGATCTCCATAGCCGACCAGCGGGAGCAACGCGCCACAGGCTCTGGCATCGCTGTGCAGATCGAGGTGGATGGCAACCTTACGCAGCAGGAAAAGGACGCACTCCAATCTCTGGCAGAAGGTTTCGATCTTGCTATCGAGGGCTTGACGGCTGAATCCCCTGTGCTGCGGCTGGACGGTCTGCTGAAGTTCGATAGCAAGCTCTTCACCAAGCTGGAATTCAAGGTGGATATCTATGGCGTGGACCAGGATGGCGTCCGCATCCTGAAGCTCGGTGCCAACATCAGCGCAGACGCCAAAACCCGCGAGATTGAACTCAAGAGCCCTGAAGGCACCGTAAGAATGAAAACCGATTTGCGGCAGCCCGCGCTATGGGGCACCGCAGACCAGAAGGCCTACGCCGTGCGACAGTACCTCAGCCGCATCGACAAGGCAGCAGAGCGCGGGCATGCAGACAGCGGCTTGGTTGACCTGTTCAAGTCCAGCTTCGCCGCCCTGAACGGCGGCTATGAATCGGCAAACTCCCCTGGGAGGTCAGGCAGCGCCAGTATCAGCATTGGCGACCCGGTCGATCTGACGCGCGACGCCAACGCCTTCAGTGAAGGCGACAAGAGCCTGCTCACCGGCCTGGCGGACTTTGATGCATCGATTACCGCAACCCGCCGTGCGTCCAATCCGCGCCGCACCAAAGAGGTTGACACCTTCGAATACACACTCAAACAGTCCACTCAGATCTCCGGCTCATCCCCCAGCAACCGCGGCTTCACCCAGACCCAGTCCGCCAAGCTTTCTGCTGCCTATCACCAATCGCTGCACTCAAGAGCAGCACCAAAGTTGACATCAGACTCTGCAACCCAGAACTATTCCTACGAAAAGGTGGAAGACAGCAGCAGTACGCAGGTAGAGCTAGGCTACGAGAAGGATGAGCCTGTGCGCGCACTGATCACGCAGGCCGCCTCGCAATCGCTACATGTCCTCAAGGTGGAAAACAACAAGATCACCGAGAACACGGCAGAGCCAGCTCATGTGCAGTCAAAGCAGACAGATTTGCTGCCCTTGCTGAAGCAATTGAAACAGCAGCAGGATGCGAACCAGTTGACGCATGACGAGAAACAAAAGCAGCTGCAGGAATGGGGCGGAATGGTGCTGGGAAGCTTGGCCACGGATTAGCACCGCTGAATAATTTCGTTGACGCAGCGCCCGTGCGTTCTCTGCTGCGCAAACTGACAAAGACGCCGAACACCCGCGCTAACCCGTTCGATCCGCCGAGAGCATCTCTCGAAGTGCTGTCTTTGGCACTTTGCCATAGCTGTTCTTGGGCAAAGCCTGCACAAAGCGGTACAGCCGAGGGCGCTTGAAACGGGCTATATGGGCCAGGCACAGCGCGTCCAGTGCATCCGGGCTCACGCCCTCCTCCGCCACCACAAAGGCCACAGGCACCTCGCCCCATTCCGCATCACGCTGCCCCACCACGGCCACCTCGCGCACCTGGGGGTGCAGCAGAAGCACCTCCTCCACCTCGCGCGGGTAGATGTTGGAGCCGCCAGAGATGATCACGTCCTTGGAGCGGTCCTTGAGGGTGAGGAAACCATCGGCATCCAGCGCGCCCATGTCGCCGGTGTAGAGCCAGCCGTCGCGCAGCGTCTGCGCCGTGGCTTCGGGGTTGTTCCAGTAGCCGGGCATGACGGTGTCGCCGCGCACCACCACCTCCCCGGTCTCGCCTGTGGGCATCGGCTGGCCTGCAGCATCGACCACACGCACCTCCACCAGCGACTGCGCCACGCCGACCGATACCATGCGCTCGGCCCAGCGCGGGTGGTTGCGGTCGGCCAGCTGGGCGCGCGACAGGGCGGTGATCGTCATTGGGCTTTCGCCCTGGCCGTAGATCTGCACGAAGCGGTTGCCGATCACGGCCAGCGCGTTGCGCAGGTCGTCGGCATACATGGGACCGCCACCGTAGACGATGGTCTTGAAGCCGCTCACATCGGCACCCGTGGCGCGCACATGGTCCACCAGGCGGTGCACCATGGTGGGCGCAGCAAACAACGTGAGCTGGCCCACGCTGGCCGCAAGCTGCACCAGCTCCGCAGGCTCAAAGCCACCCGACAGCGGCACCACATGCCGCCCGCCGCGCAGCACCTGGGCGTAGTTGTAGAGGCCAGCGCCGTGCGACATGGGCGCGGCGTAGACCATGGCGTCGCCGGGCAGCACATCGTCTACGTCGGTGAAGTAGCAGGCCGTCATGGCCAGCAGATTGCGGTGGGTCTGCATCACCCCCTTCGGGCGGCCAGTGGTGCCGGAGGTGTAGAACAGTGAGGCGACATCCTCGGGTGCACGGTCGCAAACGTCCATGGGCGCGTGCGTGACGGCGGCGCGGTACGCTTCGGAGCCGAACACCAGCAGACCGGCATCCGCCGCCCCGGCCTCGCGCGCGGCCGGTGCCAACGCCTGCGATGCCAGCACCGCACGCGCGCCGGAGTCGGCCAGCACGTAGGCCAGTTCTTTGGCATGCAGCTTGTAGTTGACCGGCAGCGACACGGCCCCGGCCCACACGATGGCGTGCAGGGCCTCCAGGTACTCGGGCGCATTGGCGGCGTAGATGGCCACTCGGTCACCGGGGGCCACGCCGCATTGCGTGTGCAGATAGGCGGCCAAGGCGGCAGCGCGTGCGCCCAGGTCGCCGTAGGACCACAGCACGTCACTCCCCTGGAGTACAGCGGGCTGGTGGGCATGCAGCAAAGCACTGCGGCGCAGCAGGTGGGCGATGTTCATAGGGTGCACTCCACAACAAGGGGATTTTTCAGGGTCAGCCGCCTCCACAGCCGTGGAGACCTGTTGGCACTGCAGGCACTGTAGGCACGCCGGGCGCTGGCGCACAGTCGCCAAAATACCCAAGGGATAACCCGGCCCGCCCCCGAAACACCCAGTTACCACGCGCGCCCAAATCCCCACAGGCTGTGGCGTTGAAACCCCGTTGCCTAGACTGCATCTGATCCCATGCGCGCGGCCAGCCCACCCAGGCGAGCGCACCACCGTTTTTACCCAACGCCTTGCAGGCAACACCCCATGAACCTGGACCAGCAAAAATCCATTCTCACCATCGCCCTCCTGGCCGCGTTTGCGGACGGCAACAAGGACGACGCCGAGCGCGAAGAGATCCGCCGCATTGCCCAGTCGCTCGCGGGCGACGCAGGCATGGCGGACCTTCCACGCATCTACCAGGACGTGCTGCTGCGGCGCACCAGCGTGCAGGCGGCGGTGCAGGCCTTGAGCGACCCCATGCACCGCCAGCTGGCCTACGAGATGGCCGTGTGTGTGTGCGACGTGGATGGCCGCCAGACGGCGGCAGAACGCGAGTTTCTGAACGGCCTGAAGACGGCGCTGCAGCTGGGCGCACCGCAGACCGACGCGTTTGACCGGGAAGCCGATGCGATCGTGGATGTGGCCGAAAAGGCCGTGCCTTTATCCGTGCCTTTATCCGTGCCTGTGTCCGCGCCCATCGCGATCCCAGTGGCAACAGCCGCCGCAGCCCCCAGCAGTGCTTTGGATGCGGAGCTGGACAAATCCATCCTCAACTACGCGCTGCTCAACGGTGCGCTGGAGCTGCTGCCGCAGTCCTGGGCGTCAATGGCCATCATCCCCATGCAGGTGAAGATGGTGTACGGCATTGGCAAGGCCCATGGCGTAGAGCTGGACCAGGGCCACATCAAGGAATTCATCGCCGCTGCGGGCGTGGGCATGACGTCCCAGTACCTGGAGCAGTTTGGCCGCAAGCTGCTGGGCGGCCTGCTGGGCAGGGCGGCGGGCCGGACCATCGGCGGACTGGGCAGCGCCGCCACCGGCATGGCGTTTTCGTTTGCCACCACCTACGCGCTGGGGCAGGTGGCCAAGCGCTACTACGCCGGGGGTCGGGTCATGAGCACGGCCATGCTGCGCGATACCTTCCAGAACCTGCTGGGCCCCGCCAAGCAGATGCAGTCGCAGTACCTGCCGCAGATCCAGCAAAAGGCCGCCACGCTGGACGCGGGGAAGATCATGGCGATGGTGCGCGGTGCCTGACACGCCACAGCCACTGCGGCAAACGCTATATTATTAATAGCTACTAGCGCTTAACAGATAAGCGCCAGAGGCCATTTTTAATCAAAGTCCAGTGGCGAGGCCCGCGTGGGCCAAACGCAATCAGGCCAGAGCGTTGCGCCCGCGCTGACCCGCGCGCAAACCAGGTGGCGCAAACATCGGCCCATGACAGAATCGGCCCATGCTCGACCACACGGACCCTGTCGCCTCCATCATCCCGGCCATGTCGCTCGACTCACCGTCCGACAACGCCATGACGGCGCTGTCCCGGCTGGCGCTGGGGCCCGTGAACACGGCCTACTACATGGCCGTTTTCGAGCGCTTTGACAACACGGGCCGCACCACCACCACCTGGAACTGGGCGGCCTGCCTGGCCACCCTCAACTGGATGCTGTTCCGGCAGTTGTGGACCCCCGCGCTGGTCTACCTGGCGGCGGCCGAAGGGCTGGCGCTCATCGTGTATGGCATCGGCCGGACGTTCCTGCAATGGCCGCCGGGCGTGGAACTGGGCGTGCTGGGCGCCTTTGCAATGCTGGCCTTTGCGGTGCCGGGCCTGTATGGCAACGCCATCCTGTATGCCGACATCCGCAAACGGGTGGCCCGCGCGCTGGCGGCCTCACGCACGCTGCCCGAGGCCTGTGTGCTGCTGGAGAAGCAGGCCAGCTCACGCAAGCGGCTGCAGGCACTGGTGCTGGCCAACCTGGTGCTGGTGGCCGCAGCCACGCTGGCTTATCTGGTATGGGCCCCTTCAGACACCAAGCCGCTGGCCCTGGAGCCCGCCGTAACGGTGGCGCAAGCCACGGCGGCGGCTTCCCGGCCCAGCGCAGCGGCTTCTGCACCAGCCGCTGCCATTACGGCGGCGCCTTCACCAGCACCAGCACCAGCACCGGCACCGGCATCAGCACCCGTACCTGTTCCGGTTCCTGCGCAAGAGCCCCCTACCCCCGCCCTTCCCGCCACCACCGCCTCGGCTCCTGACCCAGCGAAACCGGCAGCGGCCCCGCCCACCGTCAAGCCTGCGGCCACGGCAAACCCAGCGCCAAAGGCCGCAGCACCAGCCAGCACGCCAGCGCGATCCTCGGAGGCCAACCGCCCCGCTCCGGCTGCGGCCTCTGCAGCCTCCACGGTGTCCAAAACGCCCTCTTCAGCGCCCGCCACGGCTGCCCCCAAGCCCTCTGCAAAGACAACGCCCCCCGCCGAGCCCGCCAGCCGCGCGGCCTCGGCAGCCAAGGCCAAAACGCCCAAAGCCTCCGCTTCGGCCGCTGCGCCAGCATCCTCAGCCCCTCTCCCCACCGTGGGCACGGCGGCGGGCTACTACATCAACGTGGGGCTGTTTGCCGACGAAGCCAACGCCCGCAAGGCCCAGGCCCGCCTGCTCAACGAAGGGCTACCCGCCTTTCGCCAAGAGCTGAACAACGCCAAGGGCCGCCGCATCCGCGTGCGCGTGGGGCCCTATGAAAGCCGGGCGAAGGCAGAGGCCGCGGCCGCGTCGATCCGGGCGATGGCGCTGGAAGCTGTGGTTTTCAAGCAGTAGCCGACCGTAGCGGCGCGCCCGTCCTACTCGCTCCGTTGCCCGCCACCGACGCATCCGGCCCCTGCCTGTCGGTAGGCTGCAGCAAGGTCCTACTCTTGCTCCAGCCCATGAAACACGCCGTCCGTACCCGCCCCGCATCCTCGCGCCGCATGGTGACCCTGGTGGCCATTGCCACAGGCGCACTCTTGCTCACCGCCTGCGCGCCCTGGCGCATGTGGACCGCCGCAGACCTGGCCCGCGAGGCCCAGCCCTACACTGCGCAACCGGATCAACCCGTGCGGCGGGTTCTGGTGGTGGGCGACAGCACGGCCGTGGGCACGGGGGCCAATGCCCCGCTCGACAGTCTGCCCGGGCGCATTGGCCAGGACCACCCGAAGTGGCACATCGATAACCTGGCCGCCAACGGTGCACGCTACGCCGACGTGGCCGCCCAGCTGGATCGGGCGTCTGCGGGCTACGACCTGGTGCTGGTGCTCGCGGGTGGCAACGACGTGATCCGGTTGACAGCGCTGGATACCCTGCGCCCCCAGATCGAGCAGGTGGTAACCCTTGCACAACAAAAGGGCCAGCACGTGGTGCTGATGCCATGTGGCAACGTGGGGCATGCGCCGTTTTTCATTCCCCCGGTTTCGTGGGTGATGTCGCACCGCTCTGAGGACCTGCACGCCATCGTCAAAGACGTCGCAGCCACGCGCCAGGCGCGCTATGTGCGCCTGCTCAAGCCACGCCATGAAGACCCGTTCGTGGCCCGTAGCAAGGCACTGAATGCCGCCGACGGGCTGCACCCCAGCAGCGCTGGCTACGAGGAGTGGTACCGCGAACTGGTGGCCCAGGGCGGGCTTGCCGGTCTGGGGGAGTGAACGCCAGCGCGGGGTTTGCGCCACCTCACGGCGAGCCCTCTATCCAGGACCGCACCTGCCCAATAACCCACTGCGCGTCATCCAGCGGCAGGTCATGTCCAGCCGACGGATGCATGCGCAGCGGCACCCCCCACGCCCGTGCGATGGTCTGCGAACACTGGCAAGACACCAGCCTGTCGTTCTGGCTGGCCAACAGCAGGATGCGGGGGCTGTCTGAGACCGGAACCAGGGGCGCTGCAACAGGCGCCATGTAGCGCGCTGCAGCCACCAACTGGCGCAGGGCGTTGGATGCCGACACCGGCCGCTGCCTGCGCAGGGCCACCCAATCCTCGACCACCGCGCCCCTGGCATGGTCAAGGTTGCTGGTCATTCGCAGCACGGTCTTTTCAATGGTGAGCGGGCTGCTCCAGGGCGCGACGCAGCGCAGCACCTGCAGATATCTGGCTGGCCGAAGCCGTTGGGAGAAGGGGCTGAAGGGCCGCAGACTGGTGTTGATCAACACACAGCCCACCAGCTCCTCAGGCGCCACCCGCGCCCACTCGGTCGCCACCATGGCGCCCAGCGACATGGCCAGCACCCGAAAAGGTGGCCGCACACCTTGCGCGGCCAGCTGGGCACGGCAGGCGTCCACCATGCCCCGCACCGTGGCGGGCGACACGGCCCGGTGCAGCAGGCCATTGCCAGGCAAGTCTTGCACCACAACGCGGGCACCCGGCAGGGCGTGCTCGAACGCTTCGACAAACGAGCCCCAGTGCGCGGCCTCGCGCGTGAGGCCTCTGAGCAGAATCCATGGATGGTGCATGGGGAACACCTCTTCAGTACCACGCGGCCAAGGCATCCGCCCTGCGCTGCGCCCGCGCTTCGGGAGCTGGCACCCAGCGCTCGTGGCTACAGGCCGCGCGGGCCAGAAAATCGAGCAGTGACAGATGGCGCCGCAGCACCCGCTGCTGGCGGTGGTTGATGAGTGGGTTGAAGATGCCGTTGCGCGAAAACAGCTGGCGCGGGTTCTTCTTAATCCACAGCCACGACCCCATCTCCAGCGTGAGCGGCAGGAAGGTGTGTGTGGGCGCCTCGCGGCAGGCCTGCAGGTACAGGTGGTCCCACAGGTCGCCGTGCGCCAGGTACTGGGCGCTTTGCGGCTCGATGACGTACTGGTGGTGGCTGTGGGCCTGCAGAAAGATCTCCTGCAGCGCATGCAACTCGGCCAGGTGCGCAATGGGCTTGCGCGTGTGGGCAAACGGAAACCACAGGCGGTCACGCACGCCAAACCCCGAATGGCAGTCGATGGCCATGCTGAAGGGCCGCGCCAGCAACTCCTGGGCCACCACCTCGCACAGCGCCTGGCTTTCGGCCTCCATGGCATCGCCCGCGCGCCCCCGGTACCAAGGCAGCCCCGCGCTGATGCGTTGCCCGCCGATCCAGGGCGGCACGCGGTCCGTGGCATCGACCGGTGCATTGCGCATGAGGTCCACCCCGCGCGGATTGGCGCGTGTGGCGGCCCACATGCCACCCGGGTTGACCACCGGCATGAAAACCAGGCGCATCTGCTCCAGCTGGCGGTGCAGCGTGGTGTCCCACTGCAGCCGCATGACCACGTTCTGCAAGTAGGCGATGACCACCTCGGCGCCGATGCGCTCCAGCCCATGCACGCCTCCGAAAAAGCCGATGGCAGGCACGTCCAGCGACGGGTTGCCCACGCCGATGGCATGGATCGGAAAGCTGTGGCCCGACGCCAGCTGCACCTGCCGAACCACCTGCACCTGCAGATGGGGTGCCCCCAGCTCGATGATTTTTTCGAGCGCCAGCAACTCGGGCAGCGTGTTCATGGTGGATGGCGATGGAGGCGTGGGACCGTGCAGCAAGGCGATAGGCAGCAAGCATAGCCCCGGCCCGCACGCGCCAACAGCGCCATGACGCATCTGTGTGAATTCGGCGAAACGACTCGGAACTGTCACACAAGCGCGTTAACTTGCCCGCAGACACAACCCTTCGAAGAGGCACACGATCATGCTCTGGAGATTGCTCGGACTGCAGCGGCTGCTGGATGAACTCTTCGATGCCCCGGGCTGGCCCAGCTTCGATTTGCCCAGCCCCGACGGATGGACCCACTATGAAGACGCCGCAGCTGCAGCGCAGGACTGAGGTGCACCGCATCGTCCTGCTGTGCGGCACCCTCGGGTGTGCGCTGGCCTGGGGTCTGGTGGAGTTGCTGGCGCTGCAGCGCCAGCGCTACCACCAGTGGCGCCAACGCCACGAGACCCCTGCGCACCGCTGACGCAGCAGCTAGACCGGACACATGCGTGCATGCATGCATGTATGCGAGCGCACGCAGCACACACGGCCTTCAGCAGACGCCAACTGCGCACGACCCCTCACTCGCAGCGTCTTTCTACAGCCCTTCTCAGAAGCCTCTAATGCTGGCGGGTCTTCGTTTTTGCACGGTATGCCGCAGTCGCACCTAAAATTGCGCACCTTCCCTTCATTGGGGGGAGGCATATTGCAACTCTGAACAAAGAAGAATCACCATCATGGCAACTGCAAAAAAGACTCCAGCGCCCGCGAAGAAGGCCGTCAAGGCGGCAGCACCTGCTGCTGCAAAGAAGGCGGCACCTGCCGCCAAGAAGGCTGCAGCCCCCGCAGCAAAGAAGGCCGCCGCACCAGTGGCTAAGCCTGTGGCTGCAGGCATCAAGCCGATCAAGACCGCCTTCAACAAGACCACGCTGATCGCCCACCTGGCCGATCAGGCTGGTGTGGAACCCAAGGCCACCAAGGCCGTGCTGGCCGCACTCGAAGCCACCATCCTGGGTTCGGTGCACAAGAAGGGCTCTGGCGAATTCACGCTGCCCGGCCTCATGAAAATCGGCCTGCAGCAAATCCCCGCCAAGAAGAAGCGCTTCGGCAAAGACCCCTTCACCGGTGAAGAGCGCTGGTTCCCCGCCAAGCCTGCAGCCGTGAAGATCAAGACCCGCGCGCTGAAGAAGCTCAAGGACGCCACGGTCTGATCTCAGCCGTTGCGAAGGGCGTGACGGGGTGATGCCCCATCATTCCTTCTCCGCAAGAAAAGGACCCGTTGCCCAAGGCAGCGGGTCCTTTTTTACGGGTGGATTCGAAAAACCGCAGAAGGCGCTGCCACGGCACCCCGTCAGATTGAGATCACGTTGGGGGCAGCAGGCCTGGCATGCAGCAGCTCGACCTGTGCAGCACGGCGCGAGAGCACAGCGCCCTGGTTGATGTAGCCCTTGTCGGTGATTTCTCCAGCATCGGGGTCGGGCGGCGTCGCCATCACCAGTGCACGCGCAGGGCACTGCGATGAACCCGCGCCAGCAGTGCGGCGGGCCTGCATGACACCACGCAGGGCGTCGTCCAGCCGCGCGCGGTCCGCTGCACCGGCGGCAGAGGGAAACACCAGCATGCCCACTTCGTCCCGGTTGTGGCCCGTAAGCACGATGTCCTGCACCAGGGGTGCCAACTCGGACACCAGTTCCACCCGCAGCGTGCCCACCGACACCCAGCTCCCACTGGAGAGCTTGAAATCCTCAGCCACCCGGCCGTTGAAGACCACGCCACCCTCCGGCCGCGCGGGGTCCACCAGGTATCCCGCGTCACCGATGCGGTAGAAGCCATCGCTGTCAAACGCGGCGGCCGTCTCGGAGGGTGCATTGCGGTAGCCCGGAAACACCGATACACCCTTGACCCGCATTTCGAGCTTGCTGCCGTTGGGCACCAGCTTGAGTTCAAGCCCGGGCAACGGCGCACCGATACAGCCAGCGCCCTCCATGCGCCAGTGGGCGCTGGTCACTGCGGGCGATGTCTCCGTGGAGCCCCAGGACGTGGTCAGCCACAGCGGCGACGCGGGCCGCACGCGTGCTGCCACGGCCTCCAGCCGCTGCCAGGTGGAAGGGGCCAGCGCTGCCGCGGCATAGAACGCCAGGCGCATGCGCGAGAGGATTTCAGCGGCCAGCGCGGCGTCTGCCTCCAGAAACGGCAACAGCATGTCGAAACCACGCGGAACATTGAAGAGCATCGTCGGCTTCACATCGCGCAGGTTGCGCACCGTCTTCTCGATAAGCCCTGGCACGGGCCGCCCTTCATCGATGTAGAGCGCGCCCCCATGGCACAGCACCATGTTGAGGTTGTGGTTGCCGCCAAAGGTGTGGCTCCACGGCAGCCAGTCCACCAGCACAGGCTTTTCGTGGGCCAGGAACCGCCAGGTCTGGGCCATCATCTGCTGGTTGGCGCATAGCATGCGGTGGGTGTTGATGACCACCTTGGGATGGCCCGTGGAGCCCGACGTCAACAGGTACTTGGCAGGGTCGTCGGGCTGGATGGCCTCAAACGCCTGCGACACGGCCGGGCTTTCCACGCCCGCGAGCAGTTGAGCAAAAGGCAAGGCGCCAGGCACGGCCTCGGCATGGCGACTGAAGACCTTGACGGCATCGGACGCGTACCCCGCCAGGGCGGGCGCGTAGACCGAGGCGTCCGATGCATAAACCAGCGAAGGCTCCAGCACCGCAAGCATGCTGTGCAGGCGGCCCGGGTCTCGGGATCGTGCATAGGCGCTCGACAAGGAACAGGGCGTGATGCCCACATGCATCGCCGCCAGCATGAGCACCGCGTGGTCTACCGCGTTGTCGGAAAGAATGGCGATGGGGCGGCCCGCCGGCAGCTTCAGGTCCAGCAATGACTGCGCAACGGCGCCCACAGCCTGGCGCAATTCGCCATAGGTCAGGGTGCGCCAGTGCTCGGCCGTCTCGTCACGCTCCGCCAAGGCCAGCGCGTGGGGTGTCTCGCGCGCCCACTGCTCCACCCATTCACCGATGCAGCGCGCATACGCGCCCAGCGCCACGGGGGAACGCAATACGAACGAGCCGTCGTCCTGATGGACCAACACCGTGGCGGGCGGTGCGATTTGGTTTTCATCGCCAAGAAATTCGGGGTGCATGGTGTGGGTGGTCTCTCGTGTTCTTGGGGCAGCGACAAAAATGGGCAAAACAGCGCTAACCAGCGGCGCGGCGGTGCGCAGCACCACTGCTGGAAGCGCTTGGTTGAACCCGTCGAACAAACCCATGCGGCAGGAACGCACGGTGCAATAGCGGATTCAGACCGGCGAACAAAACTCAGCGAAGCGGTTCTGGCCGGGCGCTGCGTCGCAGGCAGTACGGGTAGTACGGCAAGACGCGGCAACAACGCCAGCAGGGTTCTGTTGGCCGCTCTCAGTCCAGGACGCGGGCATCTTGCTTGGCACGCAGAAGGTCTACCAGCAAGGCGTCGCGTGCAGCCACCAGCTCCGCACTGGTTCTCCCTCCAAGCGCCTGCGTAACGCCGTCAGCGACACGGCTTTGCAGCGCTGGCGTCATCTGCGGAGCCCCCAGGTCCCGCCACCAGTCTTCGATGGGGCCGCCGAGGTGCGCGAGCAAATGGGCGATTCCACCTTCGCCGCCGGAGAGGTGCAAGTTCATGAAAGGCCCCATCAGCGCCCAGCGCAGCCCCGGGCCATGGGCAATGGCGGTGTCGATGTCGCTCACACTGGCAACCCCCTCGTGGACCAGATGAAACGCCTCCCGCCACAGCGCCGCCTGCAGGCGGTTGGCAATGTGCCCCTTGATTTCGCGCCGAACATGGATGGGGCGCTTACCGATGGCGGTGTAGAAATCCATCGCGGTAGTGATCGCCTGGGCCGATGTCTTTTCGCCTCCGCCCACCTCCACCAGCGGGATCATGTGCGGGGGGTTGAACGGATGGCCCAGCACCACGCGCTCCGGGTGTTTGCACTGGGCCTGCATGGCCGTAATAGACAGCCCTGAAGAGCTGGAAGCCAGGATGGCATGCGGCGGTGCGGCTTCGTCTATGCGGCGCAGCAGATCCACCTTGAAGTCCAGCCGCTCCGGCCCGTTTTCCTGCACGAAGTCCGCCTGCCCCACGGCGTCCTCCAGCCGAGCATGAAAGCGCAGCCGTGCCGTGCTGGCGCCCGGCGCAAGCCCTTGTCGTTGGAGCACCGGCCAATGCTGCGCCACGGCATCGCGCAGGCGCTGCTCGGCCCCCGGGGACGGATCGGTGGCATCCACGTCCAGCCCCCAGGCGAGAAAATACGCAGCCCAGCTTGCACCAATGACGCCAGTGGCAACCACCGCCACCCGGTTCACGGAAGCATCCATGTCCGTGCCCTTCAGGACTCGGCCGTGAAGCCGATCTTCTTGACCAGAGGCCCCCAGCGATCTGCCTCCGCCTGTTGCGACGCGGCCATCTCTGCGGCGGTGGAGCCCTTGGCAATCAGGCCCACCACAGCCAGGCTGTCGATCACCGACTTTTCCTTGATCGCCGTGTTGATGGCAGCGTTGGCGGCTGCAACCACGCTGGCCGGTGTCTTGGCGGGTGCGTAGAAGCCAAACCACTCCTCGGTCGTCAGCTCGGGGAAGCCCTGCTCCGCAAAGGTGGGCACCTCGGGCGAGAACGGCGAACGCGACTGGCCAGAGGTGGCGATCAACCGCAGCTTGCCCGCCTTGTGGTTGGGAATGAAGTCGCCGCTGGGCGTCACCATGGAGGCAATCTGCCCACCCACCACATCGGTCACACCGGGAATGGAGCCCCGGTAGGGCACATGCTTGAGGTCCACACCGTTGTTCAGCCCCAGCAGCGCACCGATGAAATGGGGGGTGGAGCCCGCCGCTGGCGAGCCGTAGTTGGCCTGCCCCGGGTTCGCCTTGGCCCAGGCCAGGAAGTCCTTCACGTTCTTCACCGAGGCTGGCACCAGCGGCCCCACGGCCAGCCCATGGTGCATAACGGCGGCGATGGACACCGGCACGAAGTCTTTCGTGGGGTCGTAACTGAGTTTGCTGTAGATGTGCGGATAGATGGACGTGCAGGAAAACGGCGACAGCGTGAGCACGCTGCCATCGGTGGGGGCGCCCTTGAGCGCCTCCAGCGCAATGCGCCCGCCGGCACCGGGCTTGTTCTCCACCACGGCGGCATTGCGGGTATAGGACGAACCCGCCAGCTTCTCACCCACCCTGCGCGCCACGCTGTCACCCGCGCTGCCCGCCGGGAAGCCGTAGAAAATCTTCACCTGCTCCAGCGTCTGGGCCATCGCGCTCCAGGGAGTCAGTGTCCCCAGCGCGGTTGCATAGCCCAGGTGATTCATGAATTGGCGGCGTGTCTGCATCATCTGTCTCCTCTTTCTTGGTGGGTGAAATCGCAACAACTCAATCGATCGCAAAGGCGGGGCGAACGCCGCCTGCGCGGGGCAGACCCATGAGGGCGCGGGCCTCTGCCGGCGAAGCGGGCTCCATGTCCAGCTCCCGAATGATGCGCACGATGCGCTCCGTCAGCTGCACATTGGTGGCCAGTTCGCCCTGGCGGAAATACAGGTTGTCCTCCAGCCCCACGCGGGCATGCCCACCCAGCAGCAGCGCCGCCACATTGGCTTCGAGCTGCGAGGGGCCGATGCCACTCACGCAAAAGATGCTGCTGCGCGGCAGGGTGTCCACCATCATCTGCAGGTAGCGCGGCGAATACGGCATGGCGTTCTGGAAGCTGCGGTGCACGTTCATCACGAGGTTGATGAAATGCGGGCCCTCGTCGTGCCCCTCATCGATCAAGGTGGTGGCATCCTGCAGGATGTGTGTGGGGCTGAACACCTCCCACTCGGGCTTGATGCCGCGTGCCTTCATGCCCAGTGCCAGTTCGCGCCCTTTGCTGAGCGGGGTGTCCATGAGGATCTCGCGGCCGTCAAAGCTCAGATTGAGCGTGGTGGCATCCAGGGTGCACATCTCGGCCCCCGCATCCATGCCCTTGATGCGCTCTTCCCAGGCGATCTCCCAGCGGTCACCGGACAGCGGCCGCACCATGTCGCCATGCACACCACCGCCGGTAGAGTTGTTGATGACGATGTCGCAGCCTTTGGCCCGGATGCGGGTGTTGATGTCGCGGTAGATATCTGCGTTGCAAGTGGCGCCGTCATCCGGGCGCCGCGCATGGATGGCCACCACGCTGGCCCCTGCGTTCCAGCACCGCTGCACATCGTCGGCAATTTCACCGGGCTGGGTGGGCAGGTGCGGGTTCTGCGACTTGTGGGCCATGCCACCGGTGGGAGCGATGGTGACGATGACTTTGCGCTTTGTCATGACATGGACTGGTGGAAAATGGTAATGCACCCATTATTTTTTTTTAGCGTCTGCATACTCAGTCATCGCGATGACATTTGGACTCAGGGTATACGAGGACGCCTTTCTCCTTCACTCTGGAGCCTCACACCATGCTGGTCAAACTGGCGCCGCCGACGGTCGCCGATCTCCTGAAAAACTCAGCCTGGTTTCCCTTGCTGGACGAGAGCGCACAGCGACGCGTCCTGGACGACCTGCGTGAAGTCGAAGTGGCCCAGGGCAGCGCCCTGTGCCGGCGCGGCGACGTACCCCTGCACTGGTACGGTGCCGTTGAAGGACTGCTCAAGTGGACGGTGACCTCGGACAACGGGCGCTCGGTGACCCTCGGCGGTCTTTCTGCAGGCAGCTGGTTTGGTGAAGGAACCCTGCTGCGTGGCGTGCCGCGCACGGCGGACATCATTGCGCTGCGCCCCAGCCGGGTTGCGCTTTTACCCGTGGACACCTTTGAATGGCTGCACGCCACCCAGCGCAGTTTTGACCACTTTCTGCTGCGCCAGATCAACGAGCGCATGCACTGGTTTCTGGGCAATTTCACGGCCCACCACCTGCTGGACACGGACAGCCAGGTGGCGCGGGCGCTGGCAGGTCTTTTCCATCCCTGGCTGCACCCTGGCAGCGACCCTCACCTGCAGGTATCGCAGGAGGAAATCGCCAATCTGTCCGGTGTCTCGCGCCAGCGCTGCAACGCTGCACTCAAGCGCCTGGAGGCCGGGGGTGTGCTGCAGATCGAGTACGGCGGTATCACCGTGGTGAACCTGGAAGAACTGCGCCGCAGAGTGGAGTAAGGGCCGGCGCGGCGTTCGATGGGCGCAGGTGCAGGCCTATCGGGTGTTCACTGATTTCGGCCTGCTGCCATCACGAACGCCAAGGTCGCAGCGATCACATCGTCGGAACGATCGCGGTGGGGTGAATGCGCGCAATCGGACAGTTCCAGCAGCTGCGTTCCGGGCACACGGGCGGCAATGCCGTGGATCTGGGCCAGCGTGCCGTACTCGTCATTGAGCCCCTGCACAGCCAGCACGGGCACACACACGGTGCCCAGCTCTTTTTCGATGTTCCACGCGCGAAATGTCGGGTCGAGCCAGATGCGGTTCCAGCCCCAGAAAGCGGAGTCCGGGTCGTCGTGGTAACGGCCCAGCTTGCGGGGCAGGTCGGTGGTCTCGTAGGCATCCCGCGCCTGCTCGATGTTCTGGATGGTCACATCCTCCACAAAGAGGTGGGGCGCCAACACCACCAGACCGCTGACCCGCTGCGGGAACATCGATGCATACAGCAAGGCAATGGATGCGCCATCACTGTGGCCAAAAAACCAAGGTGGCTCGTTAACGCCCACAGCCTCCAAAAAAGCAGGCAATACCTCCCGCGCCTGCCGGTGCATGAAGTCCACACCCCAGGCTTCGTCGGGCGCTCGTGGTGTGGAGCGCCCATACCCCGGCCGCGAGAACACCAGACCCCGAAAGCCTCCCGCCTCGCAAAGCTGCTGCGGGAAGTCCTTCCACATCGCCACCGAACCCAGCCCTTCGTGCAAGAACACCACCAAAGGTGCGGAACGGCGCTCGGGCGCGATCCACTGGTATTCCACCTGCACCGGCCGACCGCGCCAGTCGATCGTGACGAATTCGCAGGCACTGCTGGTACCGCCGCTGATGCCCCCGTTCACGCCCGGGACTCCAGCTCGCGCAGCCTGAAACGCTGGATCTTGCCCGTGGCGGTCTTGGGCAGCTCCGGTACGAACTCGATGAAACGCGGATACTTGTAGGGCGCGAGTTTCTCCTTCACGAAGGCTTTGAGCTCGTCCTGCGTCGCGGCCTTGCCATCCTTGAGCACCACAAACGCCTTCGTCTTGGTAAGGCCGTCTGCGTCCTGCTTGCCGATCACGGCGGCCTCCAGCACGGCGGTGTGCTGCATCAGCGTGGCCTCCACCTCGAACGGCGAGACGTAGATGCCGCTGACCTTGAGCATGTCGTCGCTGCGGCCTGCGTAGGTGTAATAGCCGTCCGCGTCGCGCACATACTTGTCGCCGCTTTTGGTCCACCCGCCCTGGAAGGTGTCGCGCGTCTTCTCGCGGTTGTTCCAGTACATCAAAGCAGCGCTGGGGCCTCGGATGTAGAGGTCGCCCACCTCGCCGTCGGGCACGCTCTGGCCGTCCTCGCCAAGTAGTTGCACCTCGTAGCCCGGCACGGGCTTGCCGGTGGTGCCATAACGGATGTCGCCCGGGCGGTTGGACAAAAAGATGTGCAGCATCTCGGTGGAGCCAATGCCATCGATGATGTCGCAGCCAAAGTGCGCCTTGAAGCGCTGCGCAATCTCTGCGGGCAGCGCCTCGCCTGCCGAGGAGCACATGCGCAACGCCACCGCCGCACGCGCTGGCAACCGGGGTGATGCGAGCATGCCCGCGAAGCCTGTAGGCGCGCCAAAAAACACCGTGGGCTGGTGGTCCACCCAGCGCTTGAAGGTGGCATCGGGCGTGGGCCGCTCGGCCATCAGCACCACAGTGGCGCCCACGGACAGCGGGAAGGTGAGCGCATTGCCCAGGCCGTAGGCGAAGTACAGCTTTGCGGCTGAGAAACAGACGTCCTGCTGGGTGAGGCCGAGCACCGGCTTGCCATACAACTCGGCCGTCCACCACAGGTTGCCGTGGGTGTGCACCGTGCCCTTGGGCTTGCCCGTAGAGCCCGACGAATAAAGCCAGAAGCCCGGGTCGTCCGCGCCGGTGGGCGCTGGTGCGGCCACCGGAGACGCACTGTTCAAGGCCGCCTCCAGATCGCGGGCGCCCGCATGCAGCTTGCCCACCGGCAGCGATACCAGCAGCGTGCCCACTTCATGAGGACCGCGCGCCATGGCCTCGGACAATACAGGCAGCAAGGCCCCCGATACCAGCGCCGCCTGCGCCCGGCTGTGCGCCAGCATGTAGGCATAGTCATCCGCGGTCAGCAGGGTGTTGACCGCCACCGGCACCACCCCTGCATACAGGCAGCCCAGAAAGCACACGGGCCAGTCGCTGGTGTCGTGCATCAGCAGCAGCACCCGCTCTTCGCGCCGCACCCCCGCCTCAGCCAGCACGCTGGCCAGCCGCCGGGCGCGGTCTTCCAGATCGCCATAGCTCAGGTGGCCCCGGTCGTCGATGTAGGCTGTGCGCTCGGCATGCGCCCGGTTCAGGTCGAACAGATGTTCGGCGAAATTGAATCGCTCTGGCAGGCTGGTCATGGGGATGTCTCCGTATTGTTCTGGGTAATTCACAGGCCTTGGCAGGCCTCATAGACCGAGCGATGCCAACACACCTGGGCTGGCTTGCACCGCACTGCGCTGGTGGTAAAAGTCGAGCGCACGCAAGCCGCCCAGCTCTGCACCACCACCAGCGCGCCCCGGCCCCCCGTGCTGCGACATGGGCATCACATTGCCGTGCCCTGTGTGAGCCTGCGCCACATCGGGTGTGACGACATGCACACGCCCGTGGCTCGCGGCCAGCTGCACGGCCGCAGCTGCCAAGGCTGCCTCGTCAGCACCAAACAGCGAGGTCACCAGCGATCCTTGGCCCCTGTGCGCCAGCGCCAGGGCATGGTCCAGGTCACGGTAGGGCAGTAGCGTGGCGACAGGGCCGAATACTTCCATGTCATGCACCGCAGATGCTGCATCGGCATCGCGTGCACCCAGCAGCACCGGCCCCATGCAGGCCGCTACGGCAGGGTCGGCATCCACCAGCGGGCGTGCGCGGCCATCGTGCAGCAGGTCGGTGTGGGCGCTCAAAGCGGCCAGACCTTCGCGCACCGCGTGCAATTGCGCGGCGCTGACCAGGGAACCCATGCGCACGCTCTCGTTGCGCGGGTTGCCCACGCTGATGCCTGCGAGCTTGGCACCGATGGCCTCGGCCGCAGCGTCGTATACCGCGGCGGGCACCAAAATGCGGCGGATCGCCGTGCACTTCTGCCCGGACTTGACCGTCATCTCGCGCACCACTTCACGCACCAGCAGGTTGAAGGCATCGCTGCCCACGGTGGCGTCGGTCAGCAGGAGGGCGGAGTTCAGGCTGTCGGCCTCGATATTGGCCCGCACCGAGCGGTGCGCCACGGCCGGGTGCGACCGGATGACGCCCGCAGTTTCCGCCGAGCCCGTGAAGGAGACCACATCGAAAGGCTGCAGCTGGTCCATCAAACCCGCAGAGCTGCCCGCGATGACCGACAGCGCCCCCGCGGGCAGTACGCCCGCATCGATCACATCCTTCACCATGCGCTGCGTGAGCCAGGCCGTGGCAGTGGCGGGCTTGACGATCACCGGGACGCCAGACAGCAACGCAGGCGCCGCCTTCTCCCACAGCCCCCAGGCCGGAAAGTTGAAGGCATTGATGAACAGCGCCACACCCCGCGTGGGCACCTGCAGGTGCTGCGACAAAAAGACCGGCTCCTTGCCCAGCTTGACCGCGTCGCCATCGCGCAGCACCCGCACATCACCCAGCGCATCGCCCCACCGCGCGTACTGGCCAAGGGTGAAGATGCCGCCGTCGATGTCCACCGCCGAATCGTTCTTCAACGTGCCAGAGTTGGCGGTTGCAATGTCGTAGTAACTCTCACGGTGTGCCTGCAGTACCTTCACCACCGCCGCCAGTAGCGCGGCCCGCTCACGGTAGGTCATGGCGCGCAAGGCGGCGCCGCCGCGATCCCGTGCAAAGGCAAAGGCTTCCGGCAAATCCAACCCCGTGCAATCGACGCGCACCAGCGCGTCGCCCAACACCGGGTCGCTGAGCACGGTGCCCGGGCCGTTTCCGGTTTGCCAGCGTCCAGCGGCAAAGTTGGCCAGAAGTTCAGTCATGCAGGTCTTTCAATAAAAGGGATCGGGATGGCGAGAAGCGCGAGAAAGAAGGGACCGCTTTAACGTGTGAACTGGATCTGCCCTTCCGGCAGCAGATAGAGCACCAGCGCACGCCCTTGAGCCACCGTGGGGCGGTGGGCGCTGGCCGGTGGATAGACGCACCACCCAGCGGGGTGCCCGTCGAAGGTGGCACCGGCCGTGAGCGGCATGATCAAATCGATTTCCCCCAGAGGGTGGCTGTGGTGAGGGCCCGCAATGTCCTGCATGTCCACCACATCGACGGAAAAGCGGTGCAATGCATCGTCAGCCTTGAAGACGCGGCCGTAGCGGATGCCGCCACCTTCGCGATCGCACAGCCACCCCTCTTTCACGCCCACCAGGCAGGCCGCTTTGAGCCCTGCATAGGCAGCGCTGTCAGGCCCGTGGGTCTGGTTGAGCCAGTCCTGCAGTTCGGAATCCAGAGGTCGCCCGGCGATCTGCGCGGTCAGATCCACCAGGGCTTGATGAAATGCGGCTTTGTGGGGCATGGCTTCTCGGGGGCTAGGAAAATGGGGGCCCGCACACCTTTTTGATCTGTATCCTTGTGGATTTTTCAGATGTGCAGTATTTTGCTTGCACATGAACGATAGGTAATGCATGGCTGAATGTCAAGCACTATAGTGCATAAATTGTTTTCACCGACGGGGTGGAAATGCGCCGTGGTGAGGCGCCCCAGAGTGCGCTCGACCTGCCACTACCCACCAATACCCGCCAATGGGCTGTAAGAACCTGTTCCAAGAAAGATGGGCATGACCGAACAAGAAGACGCAGAAACCGCGCTCTCCACGCCTGCCGACAACATGCCGGGGGCTGCGGAAGAGGCCAAGAACCCCCTGCTGGTCGCGCTGGGCGAGCGCGCGCGCAACCTGCGCGCACAGCGCGGCCTCACGCGCAAGGCCGTGGCGGTGGCGGCCGATGTGTCCGAGCGGCACCTGGCCAACCTCGAATACGGCACCGGCAACGCGTCCATCCTGGTGCTTCAGCAAGTGGCAGGCGCCCTGCACTGCTCGCTGGCCGAGCTGGTGGGCGACTTCACCACACGCTCGCCGGAATGGTTGCTGATCCGGGAGCTGCTGGAGCACCGCAGCGAGCCCGAGCTGCGCCGTGCGCGGCTGGCGCTGCACGAACTGTTGAGCGGCGGTGGCAGCGACACGGCACGCCATAGGCGCATCGCACTCATTGGCTTGCGGGGCGCGGGCAAATCCACCCTGGGCCCCCTGCTGGCGCGCGACCTGGACGTGCCCTTTATTGAGCTGAGCCGCGAGATCGAAACCCTGGCGGGCTGCAGCGTGCGGGAGATCCACGACCTGTACGGCACCACGGCCTACCGCCGCTACGAACGCCGCGCCCTCGAAGAAACCGTGCAGATCCACAGCGAAGTGGTTATCGCCACGCCCGGTGGCATCGTCTCGGACCCCGCCACCTTCAACGAGCTGCTCGCGCACTGCACCACCGTGTGGCTGCGCGCCGCGCCCGAGGAACACATGGGCCGCGTGCTGGCCCAGGGCGATATGCGCCCCATGGCCGCCAGCAAGGAGGCCATGGACGACCTGCGCCGCATCCTGGAAGGGCGCGCGGCCTTCTATTCCAAAGCCGACCTCACCATCGACACCTCCGGGAGCAGCCTGGAAGAAAGCCTGCAGCAACTGCGCACCGGAGTGCGCAAGCTGATGACCGCCCGGCCAGCCTGACCTCCTCCCCACCACCAGCCCACAGCCTCGAAGCTCTCCGGGGCTGCCGCCGCGTGGTTTCAGAAAAATCCGCAGAAAACAGCGACATGCATTGACTTGCCTATTGATATGCACGATGATGCACATCAACGATGCATTTAATGCACTATTATTCCTGTTAGCAGATGGATGGAGACCCCATGACCACACCCGCCCCCACCCGCGTGGACTACCGCACCGATCCCACCCAATATCGCCACTGGACGCTGGCCGTAGACGGCCCGGTGGCGCGCCTGTCGCTCGACATCGCCGAAGACGGTGGCATCCGCCCCGGCTACAAGCTCAAGCTCAACAGCTATGACCTGGGTGTGGACATCGAGCTACACGACGCACTCAACCGCATCCGCTTCGAACACCCCACGGTGCGCACCGTCATCGTCACCAGCGCCAAAGACCGCATCTTTTGCTCGGGCGCCAACATCTTCATGCTGGGTGTCTCCAGCCACGCCTGGAAGGTGAACTTCTGCAAGTTCACGAATGAGACGCGCAACGGCATCGAGGATTCGTCCAAACACTCGGGCCTGAAGTTCGTCGCCGCCGTGAATGGCGCATGCGCGGGCGGAGGCTACGAGCTGGCCCTGGCCTGCGACGAGATCGTGCTGGTGGACGACCGCTCGTCGGCCGTGTCTTTGCCTGAAGTGCCGCTGCTGGGCGTGCTGCCCGGCACTGGCGGCCTGACCCGCGTGACCGACAAGCGCCATGTGCGCCACGACCTGGCCGACATCTTCTGCACCAGCGTGGAAGGTGTGCGCGGCCAGCGCGCGGTGGACTGGCGCCTGGTGGACCGCATCGCCAAGCCCGCGCAATTTGCCGCCACCGTCGATGAGACCGCCGCACGCCTGGCCGACGGCAGCCCCCGCCCTGCAAACGCACGGGGCGTGTCCCTGACCCGCGTGGAGCGCGAAGAAAGTGCCGACAGCCTGCGCTACGCACACGTCAGCGTGGACATCGACCGCACCCGCCGCACCGCCACGCTCACGCTGAAGGTCCCCACCGGCGCGCAACCCACGGACATCGCTGGCATCGAAGCCGCAGGCGCCGCCTGGTGGCCGCTGGCCCTGGCGCGTCAGCTGGACGATGCCATCCTGAACCTGCGTACCAACGAGCTCGATATCGGCACCTGGCTGCTCAAGACCGAAGGTGATGCCCAGGCCGTGCTGGCCAGCGATGCCACGCTGATCGCGCACCAGGACCACTGGCTCGTGCGCGAAACCATTGGCGCACTGCGCCGCACCTTTGCGCGGCTGGATGTGTCGTCGCGCAGCCTGTTTGCGCTGGTCGAATCCGGCTCGGCCTTTGCAGGCTCCTTGGCAGAACTGGCGTTTGCGGCCGACCGCACCTACATGCTCGCCCTGCCCGACGATGCCGAGCGCGCGCCCAAGATCACGCTCAACGAATTCAACTTCGGCCTGCTGCCGATGGTGAACGACCAGAGCCGCCTGCAACGCCGCTTTTACGAAGAAGCCACGCCCATGGAGGCAGCCCGCTCGGCCGCCGGCAAGCCACTGGACGCCGATGCCGCGCTTGCACTCGGACTGGTCACCGCCGCCCCGGATGACATCGACTGGGACGACGAGATCCGCATCGCCATCGAAGAACGCGCGGCCATGTCGCCCGACTCGCTCACCGGGCTGGAGGCCAATCTGCGCTTTGCCAGCAAGGAGAACATGAACACCCGCATCTTCGGCCGCCTGACCGCCTGGCAGAACTGGATCTTCAACCGCCCGAACGCCGTGGGTGACAAAGGCGCGCTCAAGGTCTATGGCACGGGCCAGAAAGCCGGTTTCGACTTGAATCGCGTCTAGCCCCAACCCCGACCGTTCGGTTTTCCATCCAACGAGGAGACATCCATGAGCACCATCAACTACAGCGAGAAGATCCCCAACAACGTCAACCTCGGCGAAGACCGCACGTTGCAGCGCGCGCTCGAAGGCTGGCAGCCCAACTTCATCAACTGGTGGGACGACGTGGGCCCCGAGGGCTCCACCAACCACGAGGTGTACCTGCGCACCGCCGTGAGCGTGGACCCCAACGGCTGGGCGCAGTTCGGCCACGTGAAGATGCGCGACTACCGCTGGGGCATCTTTTTAAACCCCGGTGACACCAACCGCGAAATCCACTTTGGCGACCACAAGGGTGAAAAGGCCTGGCAAGACGTGCCCGGCGAGCACCGCGCCAACCTGCGCCGCATCATCGTGACGCAGGGCGACACCGAGCCCGCCTCGGTCGAGCAGCAGCGCCACCTGGGCCTGACGGCGCCCAGCATGTACGACCTGCGCAACCTGTTCCAGATCAATGTGGAAGAAGGCCGCCACCTGTGGGCCATGGTCTACCTGCTGCACAAGCACTTTGGCCGCGATGGCCGCGAAGAGGCCGAGGCACTGCTGCAGCGCACCTCGGGCGACGTGGACAACCCACGCATCCTGGGCGCGTTCAACGAGAAGACGCCCGACTGGCTGGCGTTCTTCATGTTCACCTACTTCACCGACCGTGACGGCAAGTTCCAGCTGGCAGCGCTGGCCGAGAGTGCCTTCGACCCGCTGGCGCGCACCACCAAGTTCATGCTGACCGAAGAGGCGCACCACATGTTTGTGGGCGAAAGCGGCATCTCGCGCGTGCTCAGCCGCACCGCGCAGGTGATGAACGACCTCAAGACCGACGACCCCGCCCGGGTGCGCGCGGCCGGCGCCATCGACCTGCCTACCATCCAGCGTTACCTGAACTTCCACTACAGCGTAACCATCGACCTGTTCGGTGCCGACCAGTCCAGCAACGCCGCCACGTTCTATAGCTCCGGCCTCAAGGGCCGCTACGAAGAGGGCAAGCGGAGTGACGACCACATCCTCAAGGGCCAGACCTACAAGGTGCTGGAAGTTGTCAACGGCCAGTTGCAGGAGAAGGAAGTGCCCATGCTCAACGCCTTGAACGAGGTGCTGCGCGACGACTTCATCAAGGACTCGATGGCGGGCGTAGGCCGCTGGAACAAGGTGCTGGAAAAGGCCGGCATCCCCACGCGCCTGGCCGTGCCACACAAGGCCTTCAACCGCCAGATCGGGGCGCTGGCGGGCATCAAGATGTCACCCGACGGCCGCGTGGTGAGCGAAGCCGAATGGACAGCCCGCAAGGCCGAGTGGCTGCCCACGCCCGAGGACTTTGCCTTCGTTGCCTCTCTGATGGGGCGCGTGGTGGAGCCCGGCAAGTTTGCGGGCTGGATCGCGCCGCCGGTCATGGGCATCAACCGCCAGCCCGTCGATTTCGAATACGTGCGGTTTGGTTGATCCCCCTGAGCCGCTGCGCGTTTTCCCCCTGAAGGGGACGCCTCCAGCGGCCCGGCAAAGCCGGTTCCGCGGTGGCACTGGCATCAGGTCGCGCCACTGCTTACCGCTGCGCGCAATGGCGCAGGGACATGGCACCGGAACAACTGTTGGAAGAAGAATATGGGCATGACCACCACCACGCTGATCGACAACGGCATCCTGAAGCAGCACCTGATCGACCCCGAGATCTGCATCCGCTGCAACACCTGCGAGGCCACCTGCCCGGTGGGTGCCATCACACACGACGACAACAACTACGTGGTGCGCGCCGATGTGTGCAACGGCTGCATGGCCTGCATCTCGCCCTGCCCCACCGGCTCCATCGACAACTGGCGCACCATGCCGCTGGCGCGCGCCTACAGCATCGAAGAACAGCTCACCTGGGAAGAACTGCCGCCCGAACTCACGCCCGATGAACTGGCTGCCGAGGGCGTGGCGACTTCAGCCGGGGATACAAAGCTGCCGTCCGCAGCGGCTGCACCGACCACGCCCATGGAGCCGGGCACGCAGACGTTCCGCTCGGCGCAGTACGGCGCCACGGTGCCACCCTGGTCGGCCGCACACCCCTACACCAACCTGTTCCCCCCGAGGAGCCCCACCACCGCCACCGTGGTTGGCAACTTCAACTGCACCGAGGCGGGCTTTGAGAGCGAGACGCACCACGTGGTGCTCGACTTCGGCAGCATGCCGTTCCCGGTGCTGGAGGGGCAGTCCATCGGCATCATCCCGCCCGGCACCGACGCGCTGGGCAAGGCGCACCACGCGCGCCAGTATTCCATCGCCAGCCCGCGCAATGGCGAGCGGCCCGGCTATAACAACTTGGCGCTCACGGTAAAGCGCGTGACCACCGACCACGACGGCAACGCCGTGCGCGGCATCGCTTCCAACTTCGTGTGCGACCTGAAAGTGGGCGATAAGGTCCAGGTGGTGGGGCCGTTTGGAAGCTCCTTCCTGATGCCCAACCACCCGCGCTCGCACATCGTGATGATCTGCACCGGCACCGGCAGCGCCCCCATGCGCGCGATGACCGAATGGCGTCGGCGCCTGCGCAGCAGCGGCAAGTTTGAAGGCGGCAAGCTCATGCTGTTCTTCGGCGCACGCACGCAGCAGGAGCTGCCGTACTTTGGCCCACTGCAAAACCTCCCCAAGGATTTCATCGACATCAACCTGGCGTTCTCCCGCACCGCCGGGCAGCCCAAGCGCTATGTGCAAGACCTGATGCGCGAGCGCGCCGCTGACCTGGCTGCGCTGCTGCGCGACGGCAACAGCCACTTCTATGTCTGTGGCCTGAAGAGCATGGAAGAAGGCGTGGTGATGGCCCTGCGCGACATCGCCAGCGAAGCCGGCCTGGAGTGGGACGCTGTGGGCGCCGCACTCCAGCGCGAAGGACGGTTGCACCTGGAGACCTACTGAGCTGCATCGCCGCCGGTCCGTAGGCCGGCGGCACGGGAAGCGCGCTGGTGGTGGTGCGCCTCCAGGTTGGTCGGATTGCGCATCAAATTTAGAGTGCAATAGGGCCCTAGCGCTTGATGGATAATCGCAAACAGCTATTATTTTTATAGCACTTAAGCCATCCACCACCCTCGCAGCAGTTGCGCATAGTCAGGCGAGAAATGAACGGCGCACTTTCGCGCACGCGCCCCGCCCTTCCCGCCAGCACCGCCAAAGCGCCACGCTGCACTATCCAGAATAATCACACGCCCCACGCACCTTTGCGCGCCTCGCAAGATGCGGAAACCTGGTGTGCGTTTGCTTACGGCAGATGGAAAAAGGACGACCCGCCTATAGGACAGGGACTACAGAAATTGCCCTGGTGCATTTTGAGAATGAATTCACACACGGCCCCCCGTGTGCAATTTTTCTTTTCTTTCACCAGGAGATATCAATGTCCAGCAACAACCCTCAAGGCCAGAACCAGCACACCGACAACAACGACTCCCAGCGCAAGAATCAGGGCAGCCGGCAGGCCGAGCAAAGCAACGATCCATCCGGCAACCGCCAGCAGGGGCAGAACGACCCTTCGGGCTCCAGCGGCAATCAGGGAAGCCGTGAGCAACATGGCGATTCTTCCCGCCGCACACCCCAGAACCAGCGCTGATCCGTCGAGCGGCGCCTTGCCGTGAGACTGATGCAGGCCAAACGGGCGCACGCCAAGCCGCAAGCCGGCGGTGGGCGTCCGCCTTGTGACCTCGGGCCGCGCTGCCTCCACCCCGGAAGCAGCGCGGCCTTACTTTTTGCCCCTGTTGCGGCCTTCATTCAGCGCGCCACACCCCTGCGCTTCGTTTTTCTTTCATTCATTGAGCCAGCACCCTCTGCCATGAACACATCCAAAACGCCCCCTTCCGACACAGCGGTCCATGCAACGGTCCAGAAGCAGAGGCGGATCCAGACCGAGCAGGACCGCCACGACACACACCAGCCTCCAAAGAGCAAGGCACGACCCACGCAGGGCAAAGGCAGCCCTGCGGCACCGGGGCCGGGTCACGCGGAACCGGCACCTCCGCTGCCCGACCAGCACCTCGCCAAACCGGGCCTGGAGGCGGACATGGAACTCAAGCCCCAGTTCGAGGCAGCCCACTATCGGGGCAGCGACAAACTCAAAGGGTTCTCTACCCTGGTGACTGGCGGTGACTCGGGCATTGGCCGCGCGGTGGCCGTGCTGTTTGCCCGCGAGGGCGCGGACGTTGCCATTGCGTACCTGGCGGAACATGCAGATGCCGAGCAGACTCGCCAGCTGGTGGAGGCCGAAGGCGGCCGGTGCATTCTGATCCCCGGCGACGTCAACGACGCTGCGTACTGCGCGGATGCCGTGCGGCAGGTGATCACCGCATTTGGCAAGCTCAATGTGCTGGTCAACAACGCGGCATTCCAGGAGCATGCGGCATCCCTGGAAGAACTGACGGCCGAGCGTTTTGACGAAACGTTCCAGACCAATATCTACGGCTACTTCCACATGGCCAAGGCAGCCCTGCCCCACCTGCACCGGGGTGACTCGATCATCAACACCGGCTCCGTCACCGGGCTGCGCGGCAGCAAGGAACTGATCGACTACTCGGCCACCAAAGGGGCCATCCATGCGTTCACCAAGGCCCTGGCCCACAACCTGGCCGACCAAGGAATCCGCGTGAACGCTGTCGCCCCCGGGCCGGTATGGACTCCGCTCAACCCAGCGGACAAGGCGCCAGACGACATCGAAAAATTTGGTGCAAAGACCCACCTGGGCCGCCCGGCGCAGCCCGAGGAGATTTCACCCGCCTACGTGTTTCTTGCAGCGCCGTGCTGCTCCAGCTACATCACCGGCACGGTGCTGCCGATCACGGGCAACGCCGGCGACGGCGCGTGAAGAGAGCACCGCCTCACATCACGCCAGATCGCGGGCGACCAGCGGTTCAATCCCAGCCCACTCCTCGTCCGTGAACAGGCGCGAGCGGGTGTGGAAAGCCTTGCCGGTGCTGCCCTCCAGCGAAAACGTGCCGCCGTGCCCGTCAATCACATCCAGAATGAGCTGCGTGTGCTTCCAGTACTCGTACTGCGATTTACCGATGTAAAACGGAGTGCCGCCCACATGCCCCAGCAAGACATCCCCCGCCCCAATGGTCAGGTCGGTGGGCAAGTAACAGTTGGCGGCACTGTTGTCGCAACACCCGCCCGACTGGTGGAACATGACGCTGCCATGCTGCGCCTGCAACTGCGCAATCAGCGCAAGGGCTGCGTCGGTGGCAATGACTCTCTCGACCATGGTGATCTCCTGGTGCGCCAATGCAAAAAGCTGCCGCAGAACGACTCTGCCGCAGCGTCACCAGCGGTTCACAGGCCGTTCCTGGCTAGGCGTCTCTCCCGCAGACAGTAGCAACGCTACGGCAAGGGAGAGCAACGACGCCAGGGACGGTCTGTGGACCGCCACCACCATCAGAAGAAGCCGAGCTTGTTTTCCGAGTACGAAACCAAAAGATTCTTGGTTTGTTGGTAGTGGTCCAGCATCATCTTGTGCGTCTCGCGCCCAATGCCCGATTCCTTGTAGCCGCCAAACGCCGCGTGCGCCGGGTAGGCGTGGTAGCAGTTGGTCCACACACGCCCAGCCTTGATGGCGCGGCCCATGCGGTAGGCCACATTGCCGTTGCGGCTCCACACTCCCGCCCCCAGGCCGTACAGCGTGTCGTTGGCAATGGCCAGGGCTTCGGCTTCGTCCTTGAAGGTGGTCACGGCCAGCACGGGGCCGAAGATTTCCTCCTGGAAGATGCGCATCTTGTTGTGGCCCTTGAACAGCGTGGGCTGCACGTAGTAGCCGCCTTCCAGGTCGCCACCCAGGTGGGCTTGGCCACCGCCAGCCAGGACTTCGGCGCCTTCGGCCTTGCCCAGTTCCAGGTACGACAGGATCTTGGTGAGCTGCTCCTTGGAAGCCTGCGCGCCCATCATGCTGTCGGAGTCCAGCGGGTTGGCATGTTTGATGGCCGTCACGCGCTTCAAGACACGCTCCATGAATTTGTCGTAGATGCTTTCCTGGATCAGCGCGCGGCTGGGGCAGGTGCAGACCTCGCCCTGGTTGAACGCGAACAGCACCAGGCCTTCCACACACTTGTCAAGGAAGGCATCGTCCTTGTCCATGATGTCGGCGAAGAACACGTTGGGGCTCTTGCCACCCAGCTCCAGCGTGGCGGGAATCAGGTTGTTGGCGGCGGCCTGCGCGATCACGCGGCCGGTGCTGGTCGATCCGGTGAAAGCGATCTTGGCAATGCGCTTGCTGGTGGCCAGTGGCATGCCCGCCTCGCGGCCATAGCCGTTGACGATGTTGAGCACGCCGGGCGGCAGCAGGTCGGCAATCAGCTCGGCCAGGATGAGGATGGAAATGGGGGTGGACTCTGCAGGCTTGAGCACCACGCAGTTGCCCGCGCCCAGGGCAGGCGCCAGTTTCCACGCCGCCATCAGGATGGGGAAGTTCCACGGAATGATCTGGCCCACCACGCCCAGTGGTTCCTGGATGTGGTACGCCACGGTGTTCTCGTCGATGTTGGAGAGGGCGCCTTCCTGCGCACGCACACAGCCTGCAAAGTAGCGGAAGTGGTCCACGGTGAGTGGGATGTCGGCGTTCAGCGTTTCGCGGATGGCCTTGCCGTTGTCCACGGTTTCCGCATAGGCCAGCAGCTCCAGGTTCTGCTCGATGCGGTCGGCAATCTTCAGCAGGATGTTGCTGCGCGTGGCGGCGTCGGTCTTGCCCCAGGCGTCGGCAGCGGCGTGGGCGGCGTCCAGCGCCAGCTCGATGTCATCAAAGGTGGAGCGGGCGGCCTGGGTGTAGATCTTGCCGTTGACGGGTGAGATCACATCGAAGTATTGGCCCTTGACCGGGGGCACAAATTGGCCGCCGATGAAGTTGTTGTACTGGGGCTTGTAGGCGATCTGGGCGCCAGCGGCGCCGGGGGCTGCGTAAACGGTCATGTTGTCTGTCTCCGGTGGATTTGTGGACATCTGGTCGGCACACCGCGCCGCCAGATAGAGGACATGACTCAAAACCCGTGCCAACCTGCCCCACCTGCTAAGTGTTTGATTTTTATGGCTTTGTTTGCGCGTCCGCAAGAATGCACAACCCATCGGCCGCTAAGGTGTCCGCTCCAGAACGCGACACCTGTCACGAAATGGAACAGTTGAAGCGGCCCCTCAGCGCTTGCTATTGCCCTGGCCTCTGGCCACCGCCATACTGGCTTTCAAACAGGGCGCGTTCATGACGCCCGGGCAGGAGACAAACACCATGCGATCCACTTCCACATCTGTGGCACTGCGGCAAGCCCGCCAGCACCTGCTGGAATCAGGCCAATGCCCCATCGGCCTCGTGGACGAGCGCCTGGCACGGTCGTGGCAGCGCAGCCTGGACAGCGGCCTGCTGCCCACCGGGCGACTGGGCAACCCCGACAACCTGGAACACCAGGCCTTGCGGCAGTTGCGCGGCCACCACCAGGAGTTGCTGGCGCATTCGCGCCCCGTGATGGAGTACCTGTTTGAGCAGGTGCGCGACAGCCAGAGCGTGGTGGTGCTGGCCAGCCCCTGCGGCACGCTGGTGGACACCTGTGGTGACGCCTACTTTCTGGGCAAGGCCGAACGGGTGGCCCTGACCAGCGGCGCCTCGTGGCACGAAAAGCAGCGCGGCACCAACGCCATCGGCACCGCGCTGGCCGAAATGGCGCCCGTGGAAGTGCACGGCGCAGAACATTTTCTGGAGCGCAACGGCTTTCTGACCTGTGCCGCCGCCCCCATCCTGTCTGCCACCGGGCAGATACTGGGCATTCTGGACATCTCCAGCGAACACAGCCGGGGCAACCCCCACACGCTGGGGCTGGTCAGCACCGCCGCCCACATGATCGAAAACCGGCTGCTGGTGTCGGGCAGCCAGCGCCATGTCCGCCTGCACCTGCACACGCACCCCGAGGGCATTGGCACCGTGGCCGAAGGCATCGCGCTGGTGTCGGAAGACGGCTGGGTGGTGGGCGGCAACCGCAGTGCGCTGGCGCTGCTGCGCATTTCGGTGGCGCAGCTGGGCAGCATCTCGCTGGACCAGATCCTGAACGTGGACCTGCAAGAGCTTCTGGCGCGCCATCACCGCCGGCCCGACGCGCCGCTGTCCTTGCGGCGGCACGATGGCGCCCCGCTTTTTGGGCTGCCAGTGCCCGACAAGCGCACGGTGCGGACCCTGCCCCCATCTGCGCCCGCCCGCCCGCCAGAGGATGCGCTGGCCCAGCTGGACACCGGCGATGCCCGCTGGCGCGCAGCGGCCGCCAAAACACGGCGCATTCTGGGCAAGCCCATCGCCCTGCTCATCCAGGGCGAATCCGGGGTGGGCAAGGAGTGGTTTGCGCGCAGTGCACACCAAAGTGGCCCGCGCCGCGACGGCCCCTTCATTGCCATCAACTGCGCCGCAATGCCCGAGTCGCTGATCGAGTCCGAGCTGTTTGGCTACAGCCCCGGCGCGTTCACCGGCGGCCGGCGCGAGGGGCGCCTGGGCCTGCTGCGCGAAGCCCATGGCGGCACGCTGTTTCTGGATGAGATTGGCGACATGCCGCTGACCCTCCAGACGCGGCTGCTGCGCGTGCTGCAGGAGCGGCAGGTGGTTCCACTGGGCAGCGCGCAGCCGGTGGCCGTGGACTTTGCCCTCATCTGCGCCTCCAACCGCAAGCTGCGCGAAGAGGCGGAGCAGGGACGGTTTCGCACCGACCTGTACTACCGGATCAACGGTCTGGCGGTCGAGCTGCCCCCCCTGCGCGAGCGCACCGACTTCGAAGCGCTGAGCCAGCGCATGCTCCAGGACATTGAACCTGCCCGACACCTGCGCCTGGACCCTTCGTTGATGGCAGCGCTGGAAAAATACCGTTGGCCGGGCAATTTGCGCCAATGCGCCAGCGTGCTGCGCACCGCCTGCGCCATGCTGGACGCGCACGAGGAGATGGTGGAATGGCACCACCTGTCGGACGACTTTCTGGAAGAACTGCAAAGCGCGGATCGTTTTTCCACGCCCTCCACTACGGAGCGCCCTCCGCAAAACCTGGATGAGCTGTCCCAATCGGCCATCCAGCAGGCGCTGGAGAGCTGCCGGGGCAACATGAGCCACGCAGCGCGCACCCTGGGCATCAGCCGCCAGACGCTGTACCGCAAGCTGGCCCTGCGCAAGGAGCGGCTCGCCGCCCCTGATGTGCAGCACTCCGCCCGGGGCTTGTTGTCAGGGCGCTGACGTTCAGGCCAGCATCAGGCGCTGGCCCGCATGCTGCCCCGATTCCAGTGGCTGGGCAACGCCGGAGAGTTTGAACGTTGCGACCGTTTCCACCAACTTCCTCGACTGGGTGCTCAGGCTGGAGGCTGCTGCGGCCATTTCCTCCACCAGCGCCGCGTTTTGCTGGGTGGCCTGGTCCATCTGGTTCACCGCCACATTGACCTGGTTCACCCCTTCGCTTTGCTCGGTTCCGGCCGCGCTGATTTGCGCCACCGTCTCCGTCACCCGCTCAATGGACGAGACCACCTCTTTCATGGTCTGCCCGGCGGTGCCGACCAGCACGGTGCCAGCCTCAACCCGCTCGACACTCGTGGCAATGAGCGTTTTGATCTCCTTGGCGGCCTCGGCAGAGCGTGCCGCGAGGCTGCGCACCTCCGAGGCCACCACGGCAAAACCCCGTCCCTGCTCACCCGCCCTGGCAGCCTCCACGGCCGCATTCAGGGCCAGGATGTTGGTCTGGAACGCGATCCCGTCAATGACACCGATGATTTCGGAAATCTTCTTGGAGCTTTCGTTGATGCCGCTCATGGTGTCCACCACTTTCGACACCACATCGCCCCCCTGCTTGGCCACCGTGGATGCACTCTGGGCGAGGGCATTGGCCTGGCGTGCATTCTGCGCATTGTTTTGCACCGTGGAATTGAGTTCCTCCATGGCGGCAGCGGTCTGCTCCAGCGCACTGGCCTGGTTCTCCGTCCGGGTGGAAAGGTCGCTGTTGCCGATGGATATCTGCGCGCTGGCCGCCGCCACGGTTTCGGAACCACTGCGCACTTGGCTGACGATGCGGGTCAGCGAGTCCTGCATCACGGCCAGCGCTGCCAGCAGGGGGCTGAATTCATCCTGCGACGCATCCACCACCGCCGTGGTGAGGTCGCCATTGCGCACGCGGTCGGCCACGGCTTGTGACTCGGCAACCCGGCGCAGGAGGGTAGCGCCGATGTGCCACGAAAACAGCAGCAGCCCGATAGCCACCACCACAACGGAGCTCACCAGCGCACGCAAGGTCAGCTTAACGTCCCGCCCAATCTCGGCAAGGCTGGCATCGAGCAGCTTGGACTGGTGTTCCTTCTCCTTGGCAAGAACTGCCAGCACCACATTGCGCGTAGGTATCGTGGACGCGACCAGGAAGTCAAACGCTGGCTCCTTCTTTCCTTCCTTGATCAACTGCAGGTTCTGTTCGGCAACCCGCCAGAAAGCTTCCAATCCTTGGGTCAATTCGGCACTCAGTGCCTTTTCCGATGCCGAATTTACTGCTTGCTGGAAGCCCGCAAGGTCTTTGTCAATCAGGCGCCTTTTCTCGCCGATATCTGCGAGCGTGGCGGCCAGGTCTTCGGGTGTGCGGACCAGGATGGCATGGCGAACCTGCAAGGAAACCCGCGTGACGTTCAACTCCATGGCACTGGCCTGAAGCTGGCGCGGCACCTCTTCCCGAGCCACCAGTTCGGTCTGGTGATTGACCTCACCCAGATAGATCCAGGCCAATACGGCGATCCCGGCCAGTCCTGCAATCAGCAGGAAGGAAATGGCATGAAGACGTCTGGCAATGCTCATGGTGTCACCTCTGCAAGGAAGAAATCTGCGTTGCGGCGGCGCTCTAGCACTGCCCCCTGGGCTTCGTACCAATTGCGACAATTTGCAACGAACCGGGCATCTTGGCGGATTGAACGCGCTTCTCGAATGCGGGTCAATGGGGCCGCCCCTGCATGGCGGCAAGCGGGTCTTCAGGGGTCACAGGGCGAGGGGCTATGCTTTACCCATGAGCCCCCGCAAGACCTTGTTGATCGTTTACCACTCGATGACGGATGGCACGCGCCAGATGGCAGATGCAGCACGGGCAGGCGCTTGCTCCGACAAGGATGGGGCCGTTCAAGTGCGACTGCTGCATGCCGCACAGGCTGGCGCCGCAGACGTGCTGGGCGCGGATGGGTTCATTTTTGCCACCCCGGAAAACCTTGCAGCCATCAGCGGACAACTCAAGGATTTTTTTGACCGCAGCTACTACGCCGTGCTCGACCACGTCAATGGCCGCCCCTATGCATGCCTGGTCTGCGCGGGCAGCGATGGGCACAACGCGGCCCGGCAGATGGAACGCATTGCGACCGGCTGGCGCCTGCGGGCCATCGCCGAGCCCCTCATTGTCTGCACCCACGCGCAGACGCCAGAAGCGATTCTGGCCAGGAAGAGCATCGGCAGCGATGAACTGGAACGCTGCCGAGCCTTGGGCGAAGCGATGGCGCAGGGTTTGGCGCTGGGCGTTTTTTAGGCCGGCTACTGCGCCCAGAAACCTGGTGGGGTAGTCCACTGAAACGGCTCAGCGCACCACCTGAAACGCAGCACGCGCCGCCGAGTCCCGCTCCAGCTGGCGTGCAATATTGCCGCAGACCAGATCACACAAGGCATCGACCGACTCATCGGTCAGCCGGTAGTACACGCTGGTCCCGCGCCCCTCGCGGGCCACAAGGCCGTGTTTGGTCATTAACGACAGATGCCTGGAGACATTGGCCGCGGTGTAGCCACATTGCTGCGCCAGGTCTCCCACGTTTTTCTCTCCGTCCCGCAGCAAATTGAGGATGCGCAGCCGCGTGGGTTCGGCAAGAACCTGGAAGTAGGCAGCGACCTGCTCAAGGGCTTCGGGGGGCATTTCTTTCATCGCGGGATCTCCGTGCATTGGGAACACATGATACATTATTGACTAATTAGCTGATTAGTTAAATAATTAATCTCACATAGATTCCCTGGAGCCGCCATGAAGTCCCTGACCCTGTTGACCGCAGCGCTTTCCCTGGCCGTGTCCGGCGCCTGGGCGGCTGGCGACACCGCTGCGCAGCCGGTCGCCACCTTTACCGTCAAGCCCGCTGCCGCCCAGCTGGCGAGCAGTGTGGACGCCCAGGTCGAGGCCGTGCGGGACGCCACCCTCTCCGCCCAGGTACAGGGTGCGGTGATCAGCCTCTCTGTCAAGGCGGGCGACCGCGTCACGGCGGGCCAGGAGCTGGCACGCATTGATGCGCGCGCAGCGCAACAGAGCGCCGCCGCCAGCGCGGCCCAGGTGGACGCCGCGCGCGCCGCCCAAAACGTCGCGACCAAGGAATACGAGCGCCAAAAGCAGCTGTTCCAGAAGCAGTACATCAGCCAGGCAGCGCTGGACCGGGCAGAGGCCCAGTGGCGCGCCAGCCAGTCGCAGGTGCAGGCCCTGCTGGCGCAGGCAGGTGCGGCCGCCACGCAGTCGGGCTTCTACGTCATCAAGGCGCCATTTGCGGGCGTGGTGGGCCATGTGCCCGCCACCCTGGGCGACATGGCCATGCCGGGCAAACCCCTGATGACCGTGTACGACCCTTCGCTGATGCGCGTTACCGCCTATGTGGGGCAGCAACAGGCCGCCACGCTGCGCGATGGAGGCACTGGCGAGCTGCAGGTGGACATTCCGGGGGTCTCCGCTTCGCGCATCGCGGTCCCGGCATCCAAAGTGCAGGTGCTGCCCACCGTAGATGCACAAAGCCACACGGTGCAAGTGCGCGTAGAGCTGCCAACCAGCGTGGTGGGCGTGGCACCCGGCATGTTCGCCCGCTTGTGGCTGGACGCTGGCAAGGGCACTACCTCACCGACAGCCGCTGCCGTGGGCCCGCTGCTAGTACCCGCCAGTGTGGTGGTGCGGCGCGCGGAAATGACGGGCGTCTACGTGCTGGACGGCCAGGGCCGGCCGCTGCTGCGGCAGGTGCGCCTGGGGCGGCCCGCTGGCGACATGGTGGAGGTGTTGAGCGGCGTGCGCGCAGGCGACCGCATTGCACTCCAGCCCCAAGCTGCTGCCAAGGTGCGCTGACATGAGCACCCCCAAAAATCCTTCTCCGCTCGGAATCTCCGGGCGCATCGCCGCCTTGTTTCAGGGCGCGCAAATCACACCCTTGCTGGCTGTGGGGGCGTTTTTGCTCGGCGTGTTTGCCGTGCTGGTCACCCCCCGCGAGGAAGAGCCCCAAATCGACGTCACCATGGCCAATGTCATCGTGCCGTTCCCCGGTGCCTCCGTGGCAGATGTGGAGCAAATGATTGCGACGCCCGCCGAACAGGTGCTGTCGCAGATGCAAGGCACGGAGCACGTGACCTCGGTGTCCCGGCCCGGCGTGGCGGTGATGACCGTGCAATTCAAGGTGGGCGTGCCACGCACCGAGGCGCTGGTGCGCCTGCACGACACCTTGCGCAGCAATGCCAACTGGCTGCCCAAGGGGCTTGGGGCCATGGACCCGATCATCAAGCCCAAGGGCATCGACGACGTGCCCGTGGTGACGCTCACCCTGCACAGCCGCGACGAAACCTCCGGTGCCTTTGCGCTGGAGCGCGTGGCCCACAGCCTGGAGGCCGAGATCAAGCGTGTGCCCGGCACCCGCGAGGTGCAGACCCTGGGCGGCCCTGGCCGCGCCGTGCTGGTGCGCATGGACACCAACCGCATGGCCGCCACTGGCACTACGGTGGAAGACCTGCGCCGCGCCTTGCAGTCGGCCAACATGGGGCTGCCCGTGGGCGAACTGCTGGGCGGCGACCGAACCATCCAGCTGGACAGCGGCCCCGTTCTGGCGCGCGCCGATGAGGTGGCCGACCTCATGGTGGGCGTGCGCTCGGGCAAGCCGGTGTTCCTGAAAGATGTGGCCGATGTTCAGGACGGCGCCTTGCCCGCCAGCCGCTATGTCTGGCATGGGGTTCCACGGCGCACCGCCAACACCGCCAGTACCAGCAGCGAAGCCCAGCAGAGCGCCGTGGACGAATACCCAGCCGTGACCCTCACGGTGACCAAGAAGGCGGGAGAGAACGCCATCGACGTCGCCAATGCGGTGATGCAGCGGGTCGAACAACTGCACAACACCGTGATTCCCGACGGCGTGGAGGTGACGGAAACCCGCAACTACGGCGCCACCGCCAACGACAAGGCCCAAAAGCTCATCCAGAAGCTGCTGTTCGCCACAGCGTCGGTGGTGGCACTCGTCTTCCTGGCCCTGGGCCGCCGCGAGGCCGCCATCGTGGGCGTGGCCGTGGTGCTGACGCTCACGGTGACGTTGTTTGCGTCCTGGGCTTGGGGCTTCACCCTCAACCGGGTATCGCTGTTTGCGCTGATTTTCTCGATCGGCATCCTGGTGGACGACGCCATTGTGGTGGTGGAGAACATTCACCGCCACCAACTGCTGCACCCCGGACGCAGCCTCAAGGACATCATCCCCCACGCGGTGGACGAGGTGGGTGGCCCCACCATTCTGGCCACATTCACCGTGATTGCCGCCCTGCTACCCATGGCGTTTGTGAGCGGCCTCATGGGCCCCTACATGAGCCCCATCCCCATCAACGCCAGCATGGGCATGCTGCTGTCGCTGGCCGTAGCGTTCGTCATCACCCCCTGGCTGGCCCGGCTGTGGATGAAGGAGCATACGGGCCATCCACCAGGGCATACGAGCCCGGTGCACAGTGGACTCAGCGCTCGCATCGCGCCCACCTTCGAGCGGGTTTTCAGCCCCTTGCTGGATGACGCCCAAGGCCGACGCAACCGCCGCTGGCTGGGGCTGGGCGTGGCGGCACTTATTGCCTTGTCGGTCGCTTTGCCGGTGCTCGGATGGGTGCAGCTCAAGATGCTGCCGTTCGACAACAAGTCCGAGTTCCAGGTGGTGGTAGACATGCCTGCGGGCACCCCGGCAGAGCGCACGGCCGCCGTGTTACATGAGTTGGGAGCACACCTGGCCACCGTGCCCGAGGTGACCGACTACCAGGCCTACGCAGGCCTCTCCGGCCCCATCAACTTCAATGGACTGGTGCGGCAGTACTACCTGCGCACCGGGGGCGAGGTCGGTGACATCCAGGTCAATCTGGTGGACAAGCAACACCGCAAGGACCAGAGCCACGCCATTGCCATGCGGGTGCGCCCCGCCCTGCAGGAGATCGGCAAGCGCCATGGCGCCAATGTGAAGGTGGTGGAAGTGCCACCCGGCCCACCTGTGCTGTCGCCCATCGTGGCCGAGGTGTATGGCCCCGAGGCCGATGGCAGGCGCGAAGTGGCGCGTGCTGTGCGCGCCGCGCTGGCCGCTACCAACGGCATTGTGGACGCCGACGACAGCAGCATTGCCGACGCCCCTCGCAAGCTGCTCATCGTGGACCGGCGCAAGGCGTCCCTGCTGGGCATTCCCCAGCAGGCCATCGTGAGCGCGCTGCATGCGGGGCTGAGCGGCGAAGCCACCACCTGGCTGCGCGACGCCAGCAAATACCCGGCGCCCGTGCTATTGCAATTGCCCGCAGAAAGCCACGGCGACTTGGAGGCACTGTTGCGCCTGACGGTCCGGGGTTCTCAAGGCCAGTTGGTCCCTATCCGCGAGCTGGTCACGGTGAGCGACACCCTGCGCGAACAGCCCGTGTATCACAAGGACCTGTTGCCGGTGAATTTCGTGGTGGCGGACATGGCGGGCCGTGTGGACAGCCCGCTGTACGGCATGTTCCAGGCGCGCAGCGCGATTGCCCACATCGTGGCGCCTGACGGCGGATCGGTGCAGGAATACTTCGTGCGCCAGCCTGCGGATGCCCTGCGGGGCTACGCCATCAAATGGGATGGCGAATGGCAGATCACGTTTGAGACCTTCCGCGACATGGGCGCTGCCTACGCGGTGGGCCTGATCCTGATCTACCTGCTGGTGGTGGCGCAGTTTGGCTCCTACCTCACACCGCTCATCATCATGGCGCCCATTCCACTCACCATCATCGGCGTGATGCCCGGCCATGCCTTGCTGGGCGCGCAGTACACGGCCACCAGCATGATCGGAATGATTGCGCTGGCGGGCATCATCGTGCGCAACTCCATCCTGCTGGTGGACTTCATCAACCTGCAGGTGCGTGACGGCACCCCCCTCAAGACGGCCATCGTCCACTCGGCCATCACCCGTGCACAGCCCATTGTGCTGACGGGGCTGGCGGCCATGATCGGCGCGTTCTTCATCCTGGACGACCCGATTTTCAATGGCCTGGCCATTTCACTGATCTTCGGCATCTTTGTTTCCACCGTGCTCACGCTCGTGGTGATCCCCACCCTGTACTACGCAGCGTACCGGGACCGCAGCGCGGGCAGCGGCACCAACGGTGCCGGTCCCGCCAACCCACCTGACAACAGCCCCTCAGAGGCTGCCGTTCACCACGGAGCGCAGTGAACAGCGCACCGAACGCACTGAACGAACGATCGGGCAACCATCCTTCAACCACAGGAGACAACCATGGCACATGTAGTGATTATTGGAGCGGGTATCGGGGGCATGCCGGCTGCGTACGAAATGCGCAGCAAGCTGCCACGCGAGGATCGGATCACAGTGATCAGCGCGGTGGACTACTTCCAGTTCGTGCCCTCCAACCCCTGGATCGCCGTGGGCTGGCGAAAGCGCGACGACATCGTCCTGCAGATCCGTCCCCTGCTGGAACGCAAGGGCATTGATTTCATCGCCCAACCGGTGAAATCCATCGACGCTCCGGGCAAAACCGTCACGCTGGAAGACGGAAGCACCGTGGCCTATGACTACCTGGTGATCACCACCGGCCCCCGGCTGGCCTTTGAGGAAGTGCCTGGTTCTGGCCCTCTGAACGGCCACACACATTCGGTGTGCTCCGTGGACCACGCGGAACACTTCTGGCGCGACTACCAGAAGTTTCTGGAAGCCCCCGGCCCCATCGTCATTGGCGCCATGCCAGGCGCGAGCTGTTTTGGCCCGGCCTACGAGTTCGCATTCATCGTTGCAGCGGACCTGCGCAAGCGCAAGCTGCGCCACAAGGTGCCGATCACCTTTGTCACCAGCGAGCCCTACATCGGCCACCTGGGCCTGGGCGGCGTGGGCGACAGCAAAAGCATGCTGGAGAGCGAGCTGCGCAGCCAAGACATCAAGTGGATTCACAACGCGCGCACCACGCGGGTCGAAGCGGGCAAGATGTTTGTCGAGCAGCTGGACGACAAGGGCCAGGTGCACCAGCAGCACGAGCTGGCCTTCAAGCTATCGATGATGCTGCCTGCCTTCAAAGGGGTCGATGCCGTGGCGTCCGTACCCGGGCTGTGCAACCCGCGCGGGTTCGTGTTGATCGACCAGCACCAGCGCAGCAAGGCCTACCCCCACATCTTCTCGGCCGGGGTCTGCGTTGCAATTCCGCCCGTCGAGGTGACACCCGTGCCCACCGGCGCACCCAAGACGGGCTACATGATCGAGACCATGGTCTCGGCCATCGTGCACAACATTGCCGCCGACATTGCGGGCCAGCCCGCCACTGCCACCGCCACATGGAACGCCATCTGCCTGGCCGACATGGGGGACACCGGCGCGGCGTTTGTCGCGCTGCCGCAGATGCCGCCGCGCAACGTCAACTGGTTCAAGAAGGGTAAATGGGTGCATCTGGGCAAGATTGCTTTCGAGAAGTACTTCCTGAACAAGATGAAGTCGGGCAATTCCGAGCCCATCTACGAGAAGTACGTGCTCAAGCTCCTGGGCATCACTCGCCTGCAGGAGCAAAAGCCCCATTGACCGGCGCGTGACCACGCACCCACGCCCAGTTTCTATCGTTTCTTAACAAGGAGTTCATCATGACAACCTGGCAAATCGTTCGTTTGGTCGCAGGCACCTTCATCCTGCTTTCTCTGGCGCTGGGCATTCCTGGCAGCCCTGTTTTTGCCAGCCAGTGGTGGCTGGCCTTCACGGCGTTTGTGGGTGTGAACCTGCTGCAGAGCGGGCTCACCAAGTGGTGCCTGATGGAGACCATCTTGCGCAAGCTGGGCGTGCGCCCAGGCTGCTGAGGAGGACCACGCCATGCGCAAAATCCTCCTGAGCGCTGCCTTGCTGGCCTGCGGCATGGGTGCAGCCCAGGCGGCAGATTTGCACGAGGCTTGGCTGGCCGCACGGCAGCAACACCCGGACATGGCAGCAGCGACGGCCACACGCGCCGCAGGCGAGGCCCGCCGCGTGCAGGCTAGCCGCTTGTGGAACCCCTCTGTGACGGCCCAGGCTGCGGCAGGCGCGATGGGCTCACAGACCTCCGCCCAGGGGGCCGCGTTTTCCATGCCAGGGACACCACAGACCTCTGGGGTGGGTTTTGACACCTCGGTCCGCAGCGGCCCGGGTACACGCTGGGGTGTGGAGGCGCGCATGCCGCTGTACAACCCCGAGCGCAGCGCACAGGGGCGCCAGCTGCTGCTGTCCGCCGATCTGGCAGAACTGCAGGCCGCCTCGGTGCAGGAACAGCTGATGCTGCGAACGGCCCAGCAATACTTCTCGGCCGTGCTGGCGCAGCAGCAGCGCGCGTTGCTACTGCGCCAGCAGGAGGCAACCGATCAGGCTCTCAAAGAGGCGCTGGACCGCTTTGCATTGGGAGACTCGCCGATCACGGATGTGCGCGAAGCTGAGGCGCGCGCGCAGGCTAACGCTGCACTGGTGCAGGCTGCCGATGTAGAGATGCAGATTGCGCGCCAGGCTCTGGCCCAGACCACAGGCTGGAATCCTGCGCAACTGCCCCCCCTGCATCTGCCCGCCTCGTCGGGCAACGAAACCACCGCCTTGCGCGATGGCAAACCCCTCGCGCCCCTGTCTCACTGGCTGGATCTCGCCGCGCAGGACAACCTTCAGGTGCGTACCCAGGCGCAGGCCCTCGCACTGGCCGAGCAAGAGGCGACCAAGGCGGCGCGTTTTGCCAGCACCAAGGTGGACCTGGTGGCCCAGGCGGGTGGCGACCACCTGTCAGGATCTGGCCGGTGGGGCTCTGCCAGCAACTCCGCACGCCAGTACATGGTGGGTGTGCAGATCCAGGTGCCGCTGTACACCGGTGGCCAACTTGATGCGCGCCATCAGGAACTGCTGCGCCTTCAAGACAAGGCCCAGGCCGACCTCGACAGCGCCCGACTTGCCGTCGCCCAGCAGGTACGCACCAGCTGGCTGCACCTGCAGGCTGGGGGCGCCCGGACCCAAGCCCTGGAGTCGGCGCTCAGGGCGGCCCAGGTTCGGCTGAAGGCGACCCAACTGGGTCGCCAGGTGGGCGACCGCACCACACTGGATTTGCTGCAGGCACACAATGACGCCATGCAGTCGCAATCCAACCTGCTGGGGCACCAGACCCGCATGGCGCAAGAACGCCTGCAGTTGATGGCGTTGGCGGGCCAACTGGATGAGGCCGCGTTGCAAGCGGCCACCGACACAGCGCACATGCTGGCCCCGCCCACACCTTGAACGCATCCAACCATGCCCTCATCCCACACCCTCACCCCGCCAGCGCCATGAACCCCCACCCCGCCCCCACGCTTCCCCTGGTCGTCGATGTCCGTTCGCCCGGCGAATTCGCAGCAGGCCATGTGGCTGGCTCCATCAACCTGCCGCTGGACAGCCTGGCCCAGCAAGCCGCTGCAGCGCTGCCGCACCGCGACCAACCGATGGTGCTTTGCTGCCTTTCGGGCGCTCGCTCGGGCATGGCAGTCCAGTGGTTGCGCACGCAAGGCTATAGCCAGGTGTCCAATGGCGGCGGTGTGAGCAGCGTGGCCCTGCAGCTGGGCCGCCCCATCGAACGCGACTGATGGGATCACGCGCTTGCCACCGCCACACTCGGAGCATTGTGTCCATCGAACCTGCAACAGGAGACCCCCGTGAAGCCCCAGATAGAAGCCTTCTTTGACGACGCGACCTGGACCGTGAGCTACGTGGTGTTTGACGAACCCGGGGGCCACTGCGCACTGGTGGATTCGGTGCTGGACTACGACGCAAAATCAGGCCGCACCCGCACGCATTCTGCGGATCGCCTGGTAGCTTTCGTCCAGAGCAAGGGGTTGACCGTGCAATGGATTCTGGAAACCCATGCCCATGCCGACCACCTGTCCGCCGCGCACTACCTTCGCAGCAAGCTGGGAGGGAAAATCGCCATCGGAGCCGCGATCACCCAGGTGCAAGAGGTGTTCAAAGCCATCTTCCACCTGGAGCCAGAGTTCCACCCGGATGGCCGTCAGTTCGACCACCTGCTGCACGACGAAGAAGTGTTTTCTATTGGCCAGCTCGAAGCCAAGGCGCTGGCCGTGCCGGGCCACACCCCTGCGTGCATGGCGTACCAGATCGCAGACGCCGTGTTGGTGGGCGACACCCTGTTCATGCCCGACGTCGGCACCGCGCGCTGCGACTTCCCGGGTGGCAATGCGCACACGCTGTACCAGTCGGTGCGCAAGCTGCTCAGCCTGCCCGCACAGACCCGCCTTTTCATGTGCCACGACTACCCCCCCGCGGAGCGCGCCCCGGCCTGGCAGACCACGGTCGCCGATCAGCGCGCCCACAACATCCATGTGCACGACGGCATGACCGAAGCGGCATTCGTCGACCTGCGCACCCGGCGCGATGCAACGCTGGACATGCCCGTTCTCATCCTGCCGTCGGTGCAGGTCAACATCAGGGCCGGGGCGATGCCCCCGGCAGAAGACAACGGCATGACCTATCTCAAGATTCCCGTGAACGCGCTGTGACACGCTATCCACGAGCCCCCTCAGAAGATCCCGGAGATTTCCATGAGCAACGAACAAGTCACCGTTGAGCTGGTCCAGCAAAAGGACTACCGCTTTGACATCCATTTTGGCGGCACCGTCCCCCACCTGATCGGCGATGAACCCGCCCCGTTGGGCTCGGGCAAGGGCCCATCGCCGGTGCAGCTGCTTTGCGCAGCGGTGGGCAATTGCCTGAGTGACTCCCTGTTGTTTGCGCTGCGCAAATTCAAACAGTCACCGGAGCCCTTGCGCGCCACCGTGGTGGCCCAAGTGGGCCGCAACCCCGAGGGACGCCTGCGCGTGCTGCGCATGGATGCCACCTTGCGCTTGGGCGTACCCGCCGCACAACTGGAACACCTGGACCGCGTGCTGGGCCAGTTTGAAAGCTATTGCACGGTAACCCAGAGCGTGGGGCAGGGCATTCCCATCGTGCTGAAAGTGCTGGACGCCAACAACGCCGTCCTCAAATGACACCACGGCATATCCACCGTCACACCGTACTAAAGGAAACACCCGATGAAAACAGCCCACGATCTCGTGGCTGCGGCGAAAGCCCAGGTCCATGAAGTCCCCATCGACCAAGCCGATGAAGCCATCCGACTGGCCGATGTGCTCATCGACGTGCGCGAGGCCGATGAGTACCAGGCCGGACACATACCCGGTGCCATCCACGCCTCGCGCGGCGTTCTGGAGTTCAAGCTCAGCAGCACGCCTGCACTCACCTCGCGCGATCTGAAGGTGGTGGTGTACTGCAAGACCAGCGGGAGGGCCGCCTTGGCAGCCTGCGCCATGCGCGACATGGGCTACCTGCAGGTGCAGTCCATCGCAGGCGGCTTTGACGCCTGGGCTGCGGCGGGCAAGCCCGTGGCGTCTCCCGAGCCACCGTCTTTCGACTGATTCGGTGGTGCATCAGCCATGCGCCACCTCCTGTGCAAAAAAGGTCCCGCCCCCGGGGCCCATGCGTAACCCAAAGGAATTGTCATGAACGTCAACGTTGGAACCATTGATCGCGTGCTGCGCATCGTGGCAGGCTTGGTGCTGATTGCCTTGGCTGCCACCAACACTGTGGGATGGTGGGGCTGGTTGGGCGTCGTCCCCTTGGCCACCGGCCTGTTCCGCTTCTGCCCCGCCTACACACTGCTGGGCATCAACACCTGCCCCTTGAAAAGGTAGCCAGACGCGGCAAACGCTGCGCGTGCGGTGCAGGCATTTCCCGTACGTGCAGCACTGAGCACGTGTCTACGATCTAGCCGGAGATCGTGAACAGACGCTTCGACAATTTGGCCCCACACATCTCAAGCCGGACCACCACCTGCGCACAACAGGCTGCCGAAGGGCTGACGCCCCGTGCAAGGTCACCTGCACCACCACCGGCGGGTGGTCTGCATCGCCCAGGCTCTGACTGACGCGGAGCAGTTCGACAGCTCCACGCTTTCCCGGCTTCGCAGGCCCGGGCACCAGAGTTTCTCCCCGTAAAACCCATTGGGTGAAATAGGCCCATGGGCCTCCAATCCCTGCATACCCCTCCCTGCGAAGCGCTTCTTGACGCAGCAAATCAATTGTTTCCAATACTGGAACAGTTAGTTTGCGACTGGGTAGTTTTTCCCTGAACAGCACCGGCGTACAGTTCAACCCATCGATGAGCCGAACCCGCAAGGCGACTCACCGAACCCGGTTTGAAGCACTTTTCAGCATCCGCTTTTGGCGCTTTGTTCCGGCTTTTTTTGAGACGCTTTTTATCCAAGGATTTGCACCATGAACACGACTGCCCGTTTCCTCTCTATCGCTGCTGTTGCTGCTTTCGCCTCTTTCGGCGCCCACGCTGACGAAGCCGATGGCTCGCAATTTGCGCTCCAGTTCGACACCAACCGCACCCGTGCTGAAGTGCAAGCGGAAGCCGCCACGGTGGCCCAGACCCGCAGCCAGGAACCCGCGGGCTCGCGCGTGGTGACATACACCTCCACGGCTGACCGCGCTGCAGTGCGTGCCCAGGCAGCCGAAGCCCTGCGCACCGGCAAGATTCCCCACGGCGAATTCAGCGCCATGTAATTGACGCAGTTGCGGGCCTTCCCATGGTGGCGGCACTTCGCGGGTGCTGCTGCCATGGGGAGTGTTTTCCTCACTGTCAGGCAAGCAAACTGGGCTCCCACTGGGAGCCCTTTTTGTTGCTACACCTATGCCTCGGCAAGCAGCTTTCTATCCCTGCGCGTTTTGCGCATTCGGCGCGGGGATCGAGGATGAAGGCGGGTCCCACGGGGCTTCCTTCTTTGCTATTGCCCGCATCTCCGAATCGCGACGCCTTATTCGACTAATGTTTTGGACTTTTTAAACAATTTTTATGGACTTTTTTGGTGATTCCCTCAGAATGGACGCGTGCATTGGAAACCAGACCCCCTCCTCTACCCCAGCCATTTAAGAGCACGCGTCAAGAGGGGACGAGGCCTGCTCCAGGGCGCCGAGTACCTGCCTTGGCTTTACATACGCGACGTTCCTTCACGCGGCACTTCGTTGGGTGGGCATGGCATCGTTACGGGTCGCCCGCATCAAGGTCTTTCCGATCTGGAGGCCACCTATCTGTACCTTATGGAACGTCGTGAGAGTGTGGTGGACATTCGAGAGCAATGGCCTATCTTGGATTTGGATAGGACTCTAGAGCTCTGTACGGAACTTGAGGTTCGACACATATATAAGAGAGGGTTGCCGGAGCCCTTCACGATCGACTTTCTGATCACGGAACTGACGGCGGACGGAAAGAGCTACCGTGCAGCGAGCGTTAAGACTTCTGAAGATGCGGCCGATCCGTCAAAGAGATTGCGTTTAGAGGTGGAGCACAGATGGTGTCAAGAACGAGGCATACCTTGGACTTTGGTAGATACGTCGCGCTTCAATAAGACACTACTTGAAATCCTGCGCTTCATGCGTGGGTGGTTTCGCCATCGTTTCAATCCGGAAACACAACTTGATCCACGCTTCTTACTTGCTTTCGAGAGCTTCTACAAAAGCAACGAGTTGCTCAGTGAGTTAGTGGCAAGGCTCACCAAGACTCTTCGACTCCCCAATTCGCAGGTGCTGGACATGTTTCGGTACTGTGCTTGGTCAGGTCAAATAGATATCTCGCTTGGTCATCCGTTGGCGCTCAATCGACCACTGTTTTTGAATCAGAAGAAGCGATGACTGATTTTCGCGCGCTACCCAATCAGCCAACCCTTCATGTAGGCTTGGCACTGCATGACTCCGAACGACCAGGTCGGTATCTTCGCCTAACTCATATTTTTGAGGATGGGGTATATGCGATGTGGGTGGGCACACCCGAAGAAGCCAGGTATGCCAAACGACCGATTTTCTATTCTTGGAATCAACTTAGCGCGCTCACCTCACCCACATCGAAATGGGGTCGCATAGTACTTCCACAACAGCTCTCCGTGCCAGCCGAAAGCGGTAGTTCTCAGGCAGGAAAAATTCAATCAGCATGGGTCCAGATCGCGCCTGTAATACAAGCATTTGAAAATAGGACGAACCTATCGAGACATCACTTTACCGCCTTAATTCGAGAGAGAGCTTTAAGCATAGACGTTGCGGAAAAGACGCTGCACCGTCTCATCCTTCGTTACTACTACTTCGGCAGCACAAAAATAGCACTGGTTGCACTGCCTCGCGGCCCCAAGCGCATCACGAGGGGTCGTGAAGAGTCAGGTGAAAAAGACCATGCAAATGGCGAAATTCCGGATAAGGCCAATAATCGCCGCGGCCGGAAAACTATTCTGAGCGATGAACTAGGTCCTAACAATTTTGTTGTCACTCCGGATGATGTCGACGACATGCTCAGATGCTATAAGCAATTGCTCAGAAAGGGGCCAACAAATAAGACCACTGCGCACGAAACCTACTTAAGCACTTTTTTCCAGAAGAGCCACCCTGATACTCATCGCCAGTACATAAAAAAACAGATATCAGAGCCAGTAACCTATCGCCAGTTTTGCTACTACATAAATGGTGAGTTGCAGCTTACGGAAGACTTAGCACGAAATGAGCGCAGGCTTCGTCGTGACCCTGCCAACACCAACTCGCTAGTTTCGGCAGGTCCAGGTGAAATATATGAGATCGATTCTACCGGAGGGCGACTCTACCTAGTCTCCAGCGAAAAAAATCCTGTAGTGGTAGGCAAACCAACCATTTACTTCCTAATTGACCGGTGGAGTAGATTTGTCGTCTCAGCGTACATCTCTTTGCGCGCGCCTTCGTACGAGGAAGTTCGCAATACGCTCTTAATTGCATTTACCTCTCGCGAAAAACGCTTCTCGAGATTGGGCATAGAAGTTTCTGACAATCAATGGCCTATAGGCTGCATTCCAGCCGTTATCTGTCCTGATCGTGGATCCGACTTCATGAGTGGATCTATGTTGCAAAGCGTGGTCGATGATCTGCGCATCGACCTGACGCCACTCCCCCCTCTATGCCCAGACGGCAAAGCAATAGTAGAGAGGCTAATCCGCACTATCAAGCAGCGCATGGCGGCATCGGGGATGAAAGGTGTTTACGCAGACCGTCCCTTAGATCCTCAATCAAGAAGGGCCGCACGTAAGGCTGAAGCTGCTGCAGTGCACACACTTGCGGATGCGTACCGAGCGTTAATCGAAATTGTGAAGGACTACAACAACCGTCCCCATCAAGCCCTCAAGCGTCGAAAAATCCTTACACAACACGGCATCGAACCTACGCCGAAAAATGCGTATGTTTGGGGACTCGAAAACATAACGGGACTTCGGTCTGCACCGTACACGGAAGAAGACTATTACCGACTGTTACTCAGTTCAGATAAAGCGAGTATTTCAGGAGGTGTTCTTCGCTACAAGACTCGTGTATATCATCCCTCTAACGAGGCCGCAATCGACTACATCAGGCGATCGCCCAGAAACAGGCCTTCTCTGGACATCCGACTCGACAAGACGCAGCCAGCGGTAATCATGATAGCGAGCAGACACGGCGAATGGCCGTGTTTCGTGATGGGCGCTGGTGACGCAAGGGACAGCGAAGGAATTTCAATTGACGAGGAGGAGGCCTTCGCGGCTGTCAATGCACGCCTTTGGGCCCGCTCCGACCATGAAAGTCGACGCGTACGGGTTGCCGCAAAGGCGGCCAAGCCTGTCAACAACCGGCATAAGAGCGCCCCCGCCGAACGTTTACCTAATGTTGATATGCAACGAGCTAGGTATCAAGAAACCGCAAAACTCAAAAACAAGTTGCATGCCCAAACACACACAGAGTTCGAAGAGCACACGGCCAGTGCGTCCGTTGGGAAAAGCTGGAGTGAAGTGGAGCGAGAGGAGAAGGCTCGATTGGTAGAACTAGTGAAGCTAAACAGGAGCAAGCGATGAAGGATGTTGAGATATTCCCTGCGGTGTATCACGATACAGGAGTTTCTCGATTTGCAGGCAATCCGTTCATTGAGGCAATGCCGCCTCTGGAGCAAAGCAAAAGTGACTTTCTGACTAACCTCGCGCACTACCCAGCGAAGCCGTCGGCAACGCTTCGCAGGAGTAGCGAGGTCGTTCGACTGATGGAGCTGTCCACCATCAACGACATCGTCTACCCTTTCCCTGAATATCAAAAGGCTGGCTTCACCCTGGCCAAGATGGCCCGCGACACTTATGTAGCGCGCCACCCTTTGACTACGATGGACCGGCAGAGGAGGCACGCCATTGCCACCACCGGAACCAATGGTCTACCAATGCCCGCTGACTGGAAACCTTCGGCTAAAGGCTACTTCATGATGTCTGTTAGCGGGCAAGGCAAGACTACTTTCGCAGCTGCAGCTTTGCTGAGATACAAGCAGGTTATTTGCCACTCGAATTATCACGGAGCTGATCTGAAATGCCATCAGGTCGTATACGTTCTTCTCAGAGTGCCTCACGACGCAACACTCAAGTCGTTGTGCCTGCAATTCTTCAACGAGATCGACCGACTGCTAGGAACCGACTATTCGCGGAAGGCGGCAGCGCTACGCAATATTGCGCCCATGGTCGACTTGATGAACAAAGTCGCAACAGCTGTCTCCTTGGGCTTTATTGTCGTTGATGAAGTTCAGAATTTGCGCAGCGCGCGCGCCCAAAATGCGGAGCTTGTACTAAACCTATTCAGTGAAATCATTGAGCGGCTCGGCATTAGCTTGTTGGCGCTTGCAACACCAGCGGTCCAAGCTGTCGTAGAAGGAGCGGTACGAAACACCCGCAAACTCGCTTCCTTCGGGAGCTTGGTAATTGAGCCGATGGCAAGGAATAGCCCTCAGTGGGAAGAATTCTGCGATACGTATTGGGACTATACGTTTGTCAAGACAAAGACAAAGCTGACGAAAGAAATCCTTGATGCTTGGTACACGGCCTCAGCGGGAAATACGGCCTTCGCGGCGCTCGCGTTCACACTATCTCAGCACAATGAGATTGGCGGGCGCGAAATTATCGACGCTACTGCGTTTCAGCGAACCGCGGCGACTGACATGGCATTTCTTGGACCGGCAATTGCAGCCTTGCTCAGCAAGAACCCTGCAAAGCTTCGAATGTTTGACGATCTGCTGTTCAGTCCTAGGTACAAAGCTATGCGCGCCCTGCTTGGGGCAGAGGAGCCTGCTCGACCCAAAGGGGTAAAAAACGAAGAGTTTGACGATGTACACGAAGAGAGCATGCCCCCCAGTCCCGCTGCGACAAAGAACAAAAAAAGGGCCTCGCCTCGGCCGGTTGACCTCCCCTTAGAGGATCCGCTGGCCCGCTGAGACTACTTGCTGATTGACTGGAGTTAGCAAACGTGCACCGTAAGCGAACGGTGATCCCATCTTGAGCAATGGCGAGAGGTAGGGCATCGTGTCCACGAAGGAGATCGTGGACACGATGCAAAGAGAGTCGACACTTGAAGTCCCGAAGCGTCGGGAGTACAGCAAGCAGATGAAGGCCTTGGTGCTGCAGCAATGTTCCCAGGAGGGTGCCTCAGTAGCGGGCGTGGCGCTCAGCCACGGTCTAAATCCCAACATGGTCCATCGCTGGATTCGTGAAGAACGGCAGCACAATTTGGGCGATGCTGGTCAGGTCACTTCGCCGCAGTTCATCCCACTTCAACTACCTGCCGCTGCTGTCATTGAGGCTGAGCCTCCCCAGGCCTGCCCGCCAGGCACAGCGCAAACTGGGGCGGCAATCCATATTGAAGTTCGTCGCGGTTCGGCTGCGGTCTCCATCCACTGGCCGATGGACAGCGCCTCGTCTTGCGCCGCGTGGTTGCGCGATTGGCTGCGATGATCCGCATCGATTCGGCCTGGCTAGCGGTTGCCCCGATAGATATGCGCGCAGGCATTGAGTCAGTGTTGGCGCGCGTGGTCATCGTCTTCGGATCCGCACATCCCCACCATGCCTACCTCTTTGCCAACAAACGTGGCAACCGGTTGAAGGTGCTCGTCCACGATGGCATCGGCATCTGGCTTTGCTCTCGAAGACTGCATCAAGGCCGCTTCGTTTGGCCGACCCCAGGAGGGGCGCATCAGTACTCCGTAAGCCAGTCCCAGTTAAGCGCCTTGGTCCTCGGCTTGCCATGGCAACGTCTTGGCGAAGATGGTGTCATCTCGATCGTGTGAGACGCTGCGCACAGGCTGCAATCCGGGCAATCGACAATGCGAGGTGACGCGGCTTTCGGCACACTACAAAGCCATGGTGGCTCAATTGCAATCCCTGGATGGTCTCAGCGCCGTGCAGCTGCGCGAGCTCACTGTCCGGCTCGCTGCCGAGGTGAAGCACAAGCAGGCACTGATAGACAAGCTCACGAACGAGAACGCACTGCTCAAGCGAATGAAGTTCGCAGCGCAATCGGAACGCTTCAGTGCAGAGCAGTTCAGTCTCCTCGACGGCTTGGATATTGAAGACCTTGCTTGCGAGAGCGAGGCCCCTCCCGCACCCACCTCGTTCATTCGTTCCAAGCTGCAACCGAAGCGGCAACACCTGCCACCGAGCTTGCCGCGCAGAGAGATCCTGCACGATCCGCAATCGACAGTGTGTCAATGCGGTTGCCAGATGAGGCGCGTTGGGCAGGACGTCGCAGAGAAGCTGGACTACACACCAGGTGTTTTCACGGTAGAGCGTCACATCCGCGGCAAGTGGGCCTGCAAGAGGTGTGAGAGGCTAGTACAAGCTCCCGTGGCCGCGCACATCATCGACAAGGGTATCCCAACGTCTGGCCTCCTCGCGCACGTACTCGTGGCCAAGTTCGCAGACCACCTGCCTCTGTACCGCCAGGAAGCAATTTTCAGTCGAGCTGGCTATGCGGTTCCGCGTTCAACCCTGGCGCAGTGGGTTGGCAGCTGTGGAGCGCAGCTGCAGCCTTTGGTCGACGCTCTTCGCGACGAAGTGTTGAGTCACGCCGTGCTCCATGCCGATGAGACGCCCGTCGCGATGCTCAAGCCTGGAATCGGCAAGACTCATCGTGCCTATCTGTGGGCGTACGCACCGGGTGCCTTCGAAGACACTCGGGCGGTGATCTACGATTTCTGCGACAGCCGTGCCGGTATTCACGCCCGCACCTTCCTTCAAGGGTGGCAAGGCAGTCTGGTGTGCGACGACTTCTCTGGCTACAAGGCCTTGATGGGCCATGGTGTGACCGAGGTCGGATGCTGGGCCCATGCGAGACGCAAGTTCTTTGATCTGCATGCTGCCAGCAAGAGCTTGATCGCAGAGAGTGCCCTTCAGCAGTTTGGCAGGATCTACGAAGTCGAGCGGGACCTGCACACCACAAACGCTGATGAGCGGTTGCTTGGGCGCCAGGCTCGGTCCAAACCGCTACTCGAAGCGCTTCATCTTTGGATGGTGCAGATGAGACACAAGGTGCCGGAGGGTTCGGCCACCGCGCGCGCCATCGACTACAGCCTCAAGCGCTGGGCGGCGCTGACGCGCTTCGTGTTCGATGGACGCCTTCCGATCGACAACAACCACATCGAGAACCAGATCCGTCCGATAGCCATCGGCCGTAACAACTGGCTGTTTGCCGGAAGCCTTCGCGCCGGCAGGCGTGCGGCCGCGATCATGACGTTGATCCAGACCGCCAAGCTCAATGGGCATGACCCCTACGCCTACCTCAAGGACATTCTCGAACGCTTGCCCTCTCACCGCGCAAACCGCGTGACGGAGCTTCTTCCCCATAGGTGGGGGTCGTAGAGTACCAAGTCTGGTAGCGATGCCGCACTCGCTTAGGTCCTGCGCTACGCTGCCGGTCTACAATACTTGGGTGCTGCAATCCATGTCCAAGTGCTCCGAAGCCACGGTGTTCGTTCCGAACCGTGAGCTGCCGCTTGGCTACTTCTGCTCCGTCACACCGCCATAGCCTGGTGCGTTTCAAGTCCCTTTTCTAGCGGGCTTTCACTTTCTTCTTTCGTGCGTCACTGCTTTCGGGCGGCTCGGCGCTGCGCATTTCTCTCGTTGTTTCCGTAGTCTGCAGCGCATCGGCCGTCGTCGGTGGCGTTGCCTTTTTCCCATGAATCTTTCTTCCATCCGGCAAACCTGGTTTGCCAATGTCCGGGGCGATCTGCTCGCGGGCATCGTCGTGGCGCTGGCGCTCATTCCCGAGGCCATCGCGTTTTCCATCATCGCGGGGGTGGACCCCAAGGTGGGGCTGTACGCCTCGTTCAGCATCTGCGTGATCATTGCGTTTGCCGGCGGCCGGCCAGGCATGATCTCGGCGGCCACGGGCGCCATGGCGCTGGTCATGGTCACACTGGTCAAGGACCATGGCCTGCAGTACCTGCTTGCGGCCACAGTGCTCACGGGCGTGCTGCAGATCCTGGCGGGCGTGCTCAAGCTGGGGGCGCTGATGCGCTTCGTCTCGCGTTCTGTGATCACGGGTTTCGTGAATGCGCTTGCCATCCTGATCTTCATGGCTCAGCTGCCCGAGCTCACAAACGTGAGCTGGGTGGTTTACGCCATGACGGCAGCGGGCCTGGCCATCATCTACGGCCTGCCCTACCTCACCAAGGCGATTCCCTCACCTCTGGTGACCATCGTCGTCCTTACCGCTGTCTCCATCGCCATGGGGCTGGATATCCGCACCGTGGGCGACATGGGCGAGTTGCCCAGCAGCCTGCCAGTCTTTCTGTTGCCCGACGTGCCGCTGAACCTGGACACGCTCAAGATCATCTTGCCCTATTCGATGACCTTGGCTGTGGTGGGCTTGCTGGAGTCGATGATGACGGCCTCCATCGTGGACGATCTCACCGACACCCCCAGCAACAAGAACCGCGAGTGCATGGGCCAGGGCGTTGCCAACATTGCCACGGGCTTTATCGGCGGCATGGCGGGCTGCGCCATGATCGGCCAATCGGTCATCAACGTGAAGTCGGGCGGGCGCGGGCGCCTGTCGGCGCTTGCTGCTGGTGTGATATTGCTGCTCATGGTTGTGTTTTTGGGCCGCTGGGTGAGCCAGATCCCGATGGCCGCCCTGGTGGCCGTGATGATCATGGTCAGCATCGGCACCTTCAGCTGGGATTCGGTGCGCAAGCTGCGCGAGCATCCGCCCAGCTCGTCCATCGTGATGATTGCCACGGTGGTGGTGACAGTCTCAACACACGACCTGGCCAAGGGAGTGTTTGTGGGAGTGCTGCTATCGGGCATCTTCTTTGCGCACAAGGTGGGCCGGGTGCTGCGTGTGGACCGCAGCAGCGGGGACGAGGGCCGAACGCGGGTGTACGGGGTGGTGGGGCAGGTGTTCTTTGCATCTTCCGAAGCCTTCCTCTCGGCATTCGACTTCAAGGAAGTGGTTCCCCTTGTCCGCATTGACGTGACGCGTGCACACTTCTGGGACATCACCGCCGTCGGCGCACTGGACAAGGTGGTGCTCAAGTTCCGGCGCGAGGGTACGGAGGTCGAAGTCATCGGCATGGACGAAGCCAGCAGCACGCTGGTGGACCGGTTCGCCGTCCACGACAAGCCCGGCGCTGTCGAACAACTCATGCACTGAGGAGACACCAATGAAGAAGGTTTACGCTTGTATCGATGGCCTGACGACAACGCCCGCGGTGATCGACTGGGCCGCCTGGTCGGCCCGGCGCCTTGGGGTTCCGCTGGAGCTGTTGCATGTGCTGGAGCGCGATCCCGATGCGGCCGCTGTAACGGATTTCAGCGGCGCTATCGGCCTCGGCGCTCAAGAGGCACTGCTAGGCCAGTTGAGCGACTTGGATGCCCGACGCGGCAAACTGGCCCAGGAGGCTGGGCGCCAGATGCTGGCGAGCGCGCAGGAGCGTGCCCGGTCCGCAGGGGTACAGCAGGTGGATGGGCGCATGCGCCACGGCGAGGTGGTGGACACGGTGCTGGAGATGGAGCCCGACGCGCGCCTGGTGGTTCTGGGCGAGCACCAGCGCGCCAGCAAAGCGGGAAGGTTGCATCTGGACCACCACGTGGAGCGCGTCGTGCGGGCAGCAAAGTGCCCGGTGTTGGTTGCGACGAAGGAAGAATTTGCAGAGCCTGCGCACTTCGCCATCGCCGATGACGGCAGTGCCACGGCCATCAGGATGGTCGAAGCGGTGGCGCGCAGCCCCATGCTGGCGGGCCTGCCGTGCACTATCGTGAGGTGCGGCACGGACGACAGCGAGGCGCGTCGGTCGCTGGAAGAAGCCCAGCAGGTTTTGCAGGCCGCAGGTTTCGAGGTGAATGTGGCGATGCTGCAAGGCGATGCACACGAGGCAATACCCGACTGGCTTGCCTCGCAAGGAACCTCGCTTCTGGTTATGGGCGCCTATGGCCACTCCCGAATTCGCCACCTTGTTGTTGGAAGCACTACGACCACCTTGCTCAGGGTGAGTCCATGCCCGGTTTTGATACTTCGGTAAATCAGTAGCAAGTAGAGGCTGCAACCCTACCTATCGAAGTCTTTGAGCGCAGGGGAAGGGCTGTGTTGGCGATTTCCCCGAGGGACGCAAGATGACTTCCCTAGACGCTTACCGTGCACCGCGCTCGCCTCGCTTCAACAACTATCTGCTACACGCCTGAGCTGCACCATGACGAACTGCTGTATTCATGGCTGTGCAGGTTAGCAATCTTGAATGCGTGGGGAACGGGCCGAGACGCAGTGAGGAAAATTTTTGGCGGCAGGACGGTTACACCCAGCCTTACCCTTCCCAGTCACTTCGATGCCATGAACGAGCGATGCGCGGGGGCGCTGCCACACGACTCTTTCGCCGATCTTGTGGAAGTCAGTACGCTGCTACCGTATCACAGGCCGTTCTTGGATCACGAGCGCTATGCACAACTAATGGAGGACTCGCGCTCAAGTAACTCCCTTGACTTGAAACTGCGGCTTGGTCTCGTTGCAAACCGGTTCGGAATCAACACGCCACACCGCTTTTGCCCCGCATGTGTAGCCGAAGATATTGAGATGAACGGCTGCCACTACTGGCATCGGCAGCACCATCTACCCGGAGTGAACTGCTGCGTCCGCCATTCTCTGCAGTTGCAACAACAAAGTGTCCCAAAGGAAGGCCTATTTGGCCAACCCCTAATGTATCCAGGCCTTCCTAGCGGCGAGGAATGCATAACCCCTGAATGTGGTTTTCAATTCCGATTTGCGCAACTATCAGCGGATCTCCTGCTGGCAGCACTACCGCCGATAAACAATGCCGATCGCTCCAACGTATATCGAAACCGCCTGTCGGCAAAAGGCTTTCAGTCGAGCCGTCGAAGCCTCGACTACCAATTAGTTGCAACTGAGGTGAGGCACTACTTTGCCGACTTCGCTAACTTTCAGCATCAATCACGACTGCTGCAGACCGCCAGAAGTCCTTTGCGCTGGATTGAAGATCTGGTTGAGCGTCCTGACCGCTCATTGCATCCGATATGCCACCTGCTGATGATTGATTTTTTATTTGGCTCCATAGCAGAGTTCAGCTTGGCAGTTGACGCAGAGCGGTCTTCACGCGAAGCGACACGAGGAAGTGCGCACGCGATTCCTCGTGGTGAGACAAAGAAATCCCTACAAGTACCAGGCCTTGAAATAGAACATCTCCTACGCAACCCGTCATTGTCCTGCCGTCAGATAGCTCAACAAACGGGCAAGAGTGTCGGCACCATCGTCAAGTATCGTAGACAGCGAAAAATCGAAGTGAAAGAGCGTCGTAAATTCGTCGGCGCCCAAACTCGAACTTCGATAGGGCACGACTTGTTGTCAGGTTTGGAATTGCAGTCTATTGCCCTTCGTAATGGGGTTTCCGTGCAAACTATATATCGGGAATTAGCGTACGAGAAGGGCACCAAACTGCACCGCCAACGTTCACTTTTCATGGCACAACGAACGTCTCGGCGTGACCGGTGGATGGGAGTGTTAAAAACGCCTGGCGTTGAGGGAATCTCCAAAGCAAGGTCTCTGGGCTTTTCTGACTATGCTTGGCTCTATCGACATGATCGCAGTTGGCTACTTACTTCCAATGCGCAATATCGCAAATCGGTGAGCACGCGTGGTACGGTGAATTGGCCGGCCCGAGATCAGGAGCTCTGCTCGAAAGTTCTCACTAGGATGATCTTGCTATTAAGGGCTGAACCACCCATGCGAATCTCAGTAGCTCGGCTTTGCTCAGGGCTGGGGCAATCCTCTCAATGGCGCCGCGACAAACTACCCCACTTTAAGGCGCTCTTATCACGTTTTTCGGAGACACCTGAGTCGTTCAGAATTCGGAGGGTTAACTTCGCAATCGATTCTTTAGTGCAACGAGAGTCCGACATTAAATTATGGAAAATTCAGCGTGCTGCAGGCCTTCGTATATGGCCTGCGGACCTTATCGCGTACGCTCAACGACGAATCAACGAGCACACCTAAAGGTCTTGGGCACCAACTAACACTCTAAGCCCCTTCATGGTATTCCTGCCATACGTTCCCACCCCTTACCCAGACGAAGTTCTGTGCTCGGTTCTCACAAGATTTGTAGTTCACAATGGTGAGAGTGTTTTTCGAAAAATATCAAATTCTGTAGCCCACCTCAGTCCCAATCTTTCAATTTATCAGGCAAGCCCGCCTCATCCTGCAGTCGTAGCATTCATCACCGATCAAATGGGGCTACCAGGAAATGAAGTCACCGATAGGTTAACTACAAGTCAATTCTTTCGAGTATTCAACACGGCTCACAAGAGACCGCTGGACCTAGAGACAGCGGGGTATGGAACACGAAGTGGGAGACTTCGGTCCCTTGGATTCATTCCTTGCAATCACCAACCCGCTGTGCGTTTCTGTCCATCCTGTCTTGATGAGGACTTCAAAAAATACGGTGAGCCCTATCTTCATCGAATTCATCAGATGCAGCCCGCATTGACATGCACAGTTCATGAAGAATGGTTAAGAATTTCATGCCCCAAGTGCAAAATGCTTGTTGTGCCAATTAACAGAATGGTACTTCGACCTATGCCCATCGTCTGCGAATGCGGCGCGGATCTACGGTCATTGCCGGTCAGAAAATCGCCAGTAAGCAGTGCCTTCAAGCGATTGAGTAAATTTTGTGCGGATTCAATTTTTTCTAAAAATTCACTGTGGTCGCACGCTCAAGTCAAGTCCGCCGCCAGCGAAGCTCTTGGACTATCGCCGCATGACTTCTCCACAGGATATATCAAATCTCTTATCAAAGTTTACGGTAAGCCAATCAGCATTTCTCCTCACAAATTCGTTATCGCGCCGCCGAGCAGCGACTGCCATCTCAGACTCAATCTGGATTTGGGGAGGTTTAAAGCTGAGGACTTTGCATCCCTCTTCACTGCCGCTGGACTAACCTTCGACGAATCCGCACTATTAATTTCAAAAAAAAGAACTGTCGGCATTCACATCAAGCAAAGGAGTCCGAAGTACGTCTACGGTTTGAAGCACGCCGAAGAAGTCCTCCTCAACTTTTCAAAAGCATACCCAGGCGAGGTGGCTACGAAATTCCAGAGATCTCACCCTCGACTCTACTGGCTCCTGAGGATCCATCATCCAGATTCGATTAAAAGATGGTGTCCAAAGTTGAAAACACTGCCGCCCATTGATAGCGACAGAGAGAAGTTAGCCCGACTATTAAAGAAAAATGGAGATTTTAAAAAAATATTCGCCAGTGCATCGCGCCCGCTCTTTAGAGCAATTGTAAGGGACCAGGACTGGCTGATAAGCACTGCAAAATTAAGCCCATCAGATTTTACAGACCACCCACTCAAACCGATCACCAAACTCACATCAGGAAAAACCCCTGACTCCAAAAATTTGAGCACTCCCACCAACAGAAAAAAAGAACATAAAAATTCAAAAATAAATGATATTGAAAGAGACCTCGCATTCGCATTAATGAAGGCGATTCGCATAGAACGGCGTCCTCATAAGATCACCAGATCGAGACTTTCTCAACTATCCTCAAGAGGAGTTTCTTCAATTACCAGAGCAACCCCACCCGGCAGTAGGCTGCACACGATGATAAGCAAAATCAACGCCGACAAAGATCGTAGATTGGCACTGTGGGCAGCACAAGCGTTAGCTCTTGCAGGGGTAAATATGACGCCTACAACAGTTCTGCTAGCGGCAGGGCTCAACACGACTTCCCGTAACAGGGAACACGCGCGCTCTGCAATCGAATTGCTTTCAAGTGGATTAAGTCGTCAAGCAATTCGTGAATCTTTTAACACAGATCCAGAGCAGATAACCAGATTACACCGCCTCAACCGAGCCGATTAAAAACCTCTGAATTAATAAAAGCAACATCTTCTAGTCAAATATCGCGAATAATTATCCGAATAAAATGCTTCAACTGCTCTGCGGAGACGGCTTGCCACCGATGCTGATATCGTACCCCCGACGAACCCGACCTTCTCAGCGCCTAGAACTTCGAGGGGGCCACGACGGCATTTACAGCACCATCAAACACATAAATTATGACGACAGGGCGTAATTCACTCGTCGGCTGAACCTAAAAAGTGAGACATCAATTAAGTGATGCAGCAAAAGTGACTAAATTGACGATTACCCACAGGACCAACCGTTTTAAAAGCAATTGTCTTAGTGGCCATACAGGAGGCATGTGACGGCAGAGGTATATTGCTGCGGAAGCTAGATGCACTTGACCACAAAGTACACTGCAAGGTGACCATGCGTTCCGTGTCTACTTGGTCCGCCCTGAACAATCTGCAAGCCCTTGATCTGACACGTAGTTCTGCTGATTGATGGGTGCAGGATTTGCAAGGTATGGTTTTGCCAGTACCTGTTTTCTTGCAAATCGCTCCGAGGAGTACGATGGGTCCGAAGCCTTCGCAGCCGCAGTCCGGCGAGCTGTTCCGTCCGCGGCTGGACGAGCAGCTCAACATGAAGCACCCACTGGTCAGGCTGGCCGCGCTGATCGACTGGGCCGAGATCGAGCGCACCTTCGCGGTGTCGTTCACCTCCGGTCGTGGCCGTCCAGCCTTGGCTCCGCGCCTGGTGGCTGGGCTGCTGTACCTGCAGCACACCTTCGATGCCTCCGACGAAGCCGTGGTCAACACCTGGGTGGAGAACCCGTACTGGCAGCTCTTCTGTGGCGAGACCTACCTGCAGACCGAGTTGCCCATCGACCCGTCCAGCTTGACGCGCTGGAGTAAGCGTCCGGCAATCCCATCTTGAGATAGACCCAGCGCCGAGGCATCGTGTGCACGATGAAGATCATGCACATCATGGCGAACGAAGCGATCGCCCAACGTCCCAAGCGTCGCTATTACTCCCCAGAACTCAAAGCCCAGATCGTGGCCGAATGCCAGGTCTCCGGCGCGTCCGTGGCCGGCGTGGCACTCGCACACGGGGTCAACGCCAACATCGTTCATCGCTGGATGCGCGAGCAAGCGGACTCCCTATTGCCAGTGCCCCGGAATGAGTTCGTTGCATTGAATCTTCCACTACCAGTTGAACCTAGCCCTGCTGCTGACACCAGATCGCCGCCCGTGGCGCGCTCGATCCACGTTGAGGTTCGACGCAGTGCCGGGGTGGTCACCGTGAACTGGCCACTGGAAGATGCGGCGTCGTGTGCAGCGTGGCTGCGCGAATGGCTGAGATGATCCGGGTCGATGCCCTATGGCTGGCCACCGAACCGCTGGACATGCGAGCGGGCACCGAAACGGCGCTGGCGCGTGTGGTGTCGGTCTTCGGCGCAGCGCGCCCGCACCACGCCTACCTGTTCGCCAACAGAAGAGCCAACCGCATGAAGGTGCTGGTGCACGACGGCATCGGTGTTTGGGGTGATCTCACTTTCGGTGCAGATTACCCGGTTAGGATGCTCGGGTTAACCCTAGATTTGTGTTTTCTGAGGCTAGGTGGTCTGCACTCCTGGCAGTCTTTTCAAAGTGTGGTTTGAAGACGAGCTGTCAGTTGTGAACCGGTGGCCTGCGTGAGTCCCGTTCGCCCATCGACCAAAAACAACGACTTGCAGAACGGCCGATAGAGCCACGATCGATCATCCACCGCCACCCATCTGCGATGTGGCACATCGTTGGCCCAAAGCCAGGCATGGCACTCGGCCTCCCGCTCGTACCCCACCAGCGTATTCGGGACGTTCGTTAGATCGCAATATCTGGGGGTAACACCTTCGATCATGGCGGCAATGTCCGGAGAGAACCTTTCCAATAGATCCTCATAGGCCTGTTCCAGGCGCCAGGTGCTGGTGATCACGATCTGGCACTCGGGCATCCACGCAAGGGCATCTACATGAGCCCGTATGAGGCTGCAGGGCATTCGCTGTTCGAATGGGTTCCAATCCTGGAGTCGGTGCTCCAACCCCACCCAACCGTTGCCCTGGTACTGAGTAGCACCTGGTGCATTCGCCCCGGGTACAGCGCAACCCTTAAGCGCCTTCCAGCGTCCTTGCGTGCTCGGTTTATTGGCGGGACATACCACAGACGTGTGCATGGCGTGGACCCATGGAACCTGTCCATGTTCCGCACCACACCCCGGGGCGTGCAAGTTCAAGAAGACGCTCAGCGCAGAAAACCCAAGCAGTGGATAGCGCTCGATGACGATCTGGAAGATTGGCCTGACTCCTGTCGGCAAAACCTGGTCGCATGCGAGGGAACTACGGGCTTATCCAACCCCGAGGTATAACACGAACTGAGGGAAAAATTGCGCAGCTGTCATGTGGCCTTATCGGCCAGAACCCCATAGCAGCTCGCGGGGTACAGTGGACTTAACAACGGTCCAACTATCGAATCTTCATTCGAGAAAACCCCCGCCGCAAGTGTCTTGGATGCAAGGTTAGACGCATCCTGAATGTACATTTTGACGAGCCTTCAATGTACATTTGGACGGTAAACGCATCATTGCTTTCCCATGCATAGTCCGACCATCCCATTTCGCCTAGTCTCCACTCAGCGCGAAGAGCAATTGGCTCAATTCAACGCCAGGAAAGAAATTGCTTGGTTTGGGTTTAGGGGGACGTTCAAAGAGCCAGGCTTGGCGATCATCAATTTCACCAAAATCGAATCTGGCCTTCAGGGAGGTGGAGGAACCTCCGCAATCAATGGCGGTGTTATCGCCGCAGGTTTTGATGCAGCCTTCGTGCTTGCAGGTTTGGGCCACTACGATTCCAAGGTCGTCGTCACCCTGGAGTTGTCGGTCAAATTTTTGTCCCTTGCACTTGTCAGCGAGTCGCTTGCATTCCAAGCGCATCTCGTTCGATCTGCTAAAAACTTCTCGTTCGCCGAGGGCTTTCTCTCTCAGGCAGGTACAGGACCAGCCCAGCATTTGGCAATTGCCACCGCTATGGTGGCGCCTGCGCGCTAGGCACGCGGCGGGAAGGCGCAAGGCGCAAGGCGCCAAAGGTCTCCTTCCCCTCGGCTGAGATGGAGATTTTCGACAGTCGTTCACCCAAGGCGCGAGCGTTCTAGCTCGTAGAGACACCACCAGCACTGAGGTCGTTTGCTGCTTTCCGATCTTCTATGCCGATTGAATTCCGTGAGACCTTGACCTTAACACCGTGGCAAGGTTCATAGTCAAAACGTGAATCAACCAAAGGAGGCTCACATGGTCCATTTCAATGTTCCTGATATGACGTGCGGCACTTGCGCCCAGCGCATTGGTCGTGCAATAGCTCAGGCCCAACTGCCTGGGGGCATCGAAGTAGAAATCGACGCAGCTGCACGTCAGGTACGCATCCCGGCGCAAGCCGGAGAAAGCACTGTGGAGCTTGTCCGCTCAGCGATTGAGCGTGCTGGATACAAAGCAGACGCGGCGGTGAGTCCTGCATCTCGCCGAACAACCGGTGGCTGCTGCTGTGCGTCTCGGTCCACAACCTCTGTTGATGTGAATCAAGGCGCTGCGAACCGTACGTCGTCATGCTGCAGTTGAACCTACAAGGAGACCATCATGCGTCTGAATATCGTCGCTGGGCTGTTGACAACCCTTTTCGTGGCGGGCTGTGCCGTCGCGCAATCTCCAAAACCTGCGGACGAACACGCAGGCCACCACCCCGGTGATGCGCAGAGCGGTGGCGTAACCACCCAGTCTGCCCCGGCAGCTACCACCCCGCCAACACCGGACGCCTTTGATCGTCAGATGAAGGCGATGCAGGAAATGCACAAAAAAATGCAGGCGGCCAAGACTCCCACCGAACGTTCAGCGCTGATGGGGGAACACATGAAGCTCATGCAGTCAGGCATGGCCATGATGGGCGCGGGTAGTTCTGGTGGCATGGGGATGGGAATGATGCAGCAAGGGGCGCAGACCAAACCTGCCATGCCTGCAGCCTCTGGAAACTCGGGTATGGGAGGCATGATGGGCATGCACGCTCAAATGGAGCGCCGTATGGCCATGATGGAACAGATGATGCAAATGATGGTGGACCGCCAAGCAGCCATGCCATCCAAGTAGTCTCACCGCGAACGTTCTTTGCGGGGGCAAGCTATCACTATTCCAAACGCTGGTGAGCTGCGCGAGGCTTGGTGACTCAGTCACTAACCACAGTGCAGTTGCGCCCGAGCGCCTTTGCCCTATAAACAGCTTGATCAGAGCGTTTTAGCAGTCGGGCGAGGAAATCCGCTCCGGTTTGGTGTACTGCACACGCCAGCCCGACACTGACCGTTACTGGCCCTGCCAATGAGCGCACCCGTCTGGCGCATTTGTGCACCCGCTCAGCAATTCTGGCAGCTGCTTCTGCGTCCGCATCAGGTAACCAAAGGACGAATTCTTCCCCACCGTATCGCACCACCAGGTCCGAACCACGTGCGTCTGCCTGTATCTGGCGAGCAAAGTTCACCAGCACCCGGTCGCCCTCGGGATGGCCATGCGCGTCGTTGATCCGTTTGAAGTAGTCCACGTCCACCATCAACAACGACACGTAACTCTGTCGAGAGGCCGTCCGTTGCCACTTCTGCACGATCAATTCCAGCGCACGGCGGTTTTTAAGACCCGTAAGCGGATCAGAGAGACTCAGTTCCGAAAGCTGGCGATTCTGCAATTCAACCTGTTGATTGCTGGCGGCCAAGCGCTGGGCAAGACCCTGGGCCTCTGCACGGGCCTTGATCAACTCGCCTTCGAAACGGCTGCGTTCGCGGGCCACAAAAAAGGCCCATACGATGTGGTCGCCCGTGTCCAGGCGCTTGCTGACCGCATTGACCATGACAGGAACAGTCTCGCCGCCAACACCGCGCAGGTGGAGGAACACTTCGCGCGCACTCTTGGCGTGATGCAGCGTGGGAAACAGGTGGGTCTGGCTGAAAATTCGAGAAGCTGGTGTCAACAGTTCATCCATGGAGTGGCCGAGCCAAAACGCCTCCGTGCCCCCGATCAGGACAAGGAACTCCCCGTTCATCCGCACGATGTGCCCCACCGGGTCCGTGATCATCATCGCGCAAGGGATGTCATCAACCGCCAGCATGTTCTGCCCTCTCGGTTTCGCTCACGCTAAGGAGAGATATCGCTGCATGGCGGCCGTCACCAGGTGCGGATGACTCATGTGGGCGCAGTGTCCGGTCACGTCCAGCACTTCCAGCGTGCTGTCCCTGAGCTTCTTGTGCATGTATTGCCCCACCGAATGGGGCGCCAACGCATCGTTGCCATGCTGCAGGATCAGACTCGGCCGGGTCACGCGCGACAGCTCCTCTCTGGTATCCGCAAAGAAGGTTGCCTGCGCAAAGATACGAGCCATCGTAGGATCGGTTGAGCAGAAACTCTCAGACAACTCTCCGCCCAGACTGTCTGCCTGCGGCGCTCCCGCCACAATGGGTGCGAGGTAGCTGGACCAGCCCATGAAGTTCTGGTCCATGAGGTCCAATAGGCCCTCCAAATCCTGGCGCTCGAACCCTCCAAGGTAGTCCGGAGCGTGATTGAGGTAGCAAGGCGACGGGCCAACCAGAATCAGGCGGTCAAAAAGTGTAGGTCGCTCGATGGAGGCCAGCAGGCCGATGCTGGCGCTGACCGAATGTCCAACAAAATGCACTCCGCGCTCGATGCCCAATGCGTCGCATACATCCAGCAGATCTTGCACGTAGCCTTTCAGACTTGCGTACTTCACGGGGTCAAAGGCGGCCAAGTCTGATTGGCCGCAGCCGACGTAGTCGAACAAGACCTGGCGGCACTTACCTTCAAAGGCCGGAGTGATATGTCGCCACATATGCTGGCTACACCCAAAGCCGTGCGCATAGACGAGCAAAGGGGCGTCCGGGCGAATTGGGTCGATCATATGAACGTTGTTGCGCTTACGAATTTCCACTGTTGTTCTTTCTGGGCGGTCTGCCCGCAGATTTTGCACGCCCGACGCTTGCACCGCGTGTGAAATGTATGCAAGCGTGCACGATTGCGAGCGCGAAACGACAGGTTTATTGGGAGCACTTGGTTGCGCAACGCAGCGTTCAGCCTCCGGATGCCTCTGCTTTCACTCTCCTTGGCTTACGCATCAGCACATAGGCCGCAGGAATCACGAACAAGGACAGCAGCGGCGCCGTCACCATACCGCCCAGCATGGGTGCCGCGATGCGGCTCATGACCTCCGAGCCTGTCCCGCTGCTCCACACGATGGGCACCAGGCCCGCCAGGATGACAGCCACGGTCATTGCCTTGGGTCGCACGCGCAGCACGGCACCTTCCCGAATCGCGTCCAGCAGCTCTTCCAGTGTGGGCTGCCTGCCGTCTGGACATCTCTCTGCGAGTGCCTGCTTGAGGTAGATGAGCATGACCACCCCGAACTCTGCCGCGACCCCCGCCAGGGCGATGAAGCCCACACCGGTGGCGATGGACAGGTTGTAGTTCATCAGGTAGAGGAACCAGATGCCCCCGGTCAACGCGAATGGCAACGTCGCCATGATCAGTCCCGCCTCACCCATGCGCGAGAAGGTCAAGTACAAAAGCACGAAAATGATCAGCAAGGTGGCTGGTACCACCACCTTGAGGCGAGCATTGGCCCGCTCTAGGTACTCGAACTGGCCAGAGTACGTGATGCTGACTCCTGGCTGCAGCTTGATCTGTCGGCTCACCGCGTCGCGCAGGTCATTGGCCACCGATGCCAGATCTCGTCCCCGCACATCAACATACACCCAGCCCGATGGACGGGCGTTCTCACTCTTGAGCATGGGCGGCCCATCGGTGATGGAGATGCTGGCCACCGTTGCCAGCGTGATTTGCTGCCCCATGGGGGTGGAGATGGGCAACTGGGCCAGCCGTTCGGGCGAGTCTCTCCACTCACGCGGGTAGCGCAGGTTGATGGGGAAGCGCGCCAGGCCCTCGACCGTTTCCGAGACGTTTTCTCCACCGATGGCCCCGGAGACCACGGCCTGGATATCGGACACATTCAGCCCGTAGCGCCCCGCGGCCGTGCGATCGATGCGGACATCGACGTAGCGGCCCCCTGTCAGGCGCTCGGCCAGTGACGAGGCCACTCCCGGAATGCCTTTGGCGACCTGCTCGACCTGTGCCGCGATCCCATCGATCACCTGCAGGTCGTTGCCCGTCACCTTGACACCGATGGGGCTCTTGATGCCGGTTGCCAGCATGTCGATTCGGTTGCGAATGGGTGGAATCCAGATGTTGGACAGGCCGGGGATCTTGACGGCCTTGTCCAACTCTTCGATCAGGCCCTCGGGCGTCATTCCTGGACGCCATTGGTCTCTGGGCTTGAGCTTCACCGTGGTCTCGAACATTTCCAGCGGGGCCGGATCGGTGGCGGTCTCTGCGCGGCCCGCCTTGCCGAAGACGCGCTCGACCTCGGGCACCGTCTTGATCATCCGGTTGCTCAATTGCAGAAGCTCCGTGGCTCGCTGTGCCGACAGGCCCGGCAGGGCTGACGGCATGTACAGCAGATCGCCTTCATCCAGCCTGGGCAGGAACTCGCCCCCCAACCGCGACAGGGGCCAGATCGTGGTCGTCAGCGCCAGCACGGCGATGACCAGGGTGGATTTGGGACGATGCAAGACCCACTCAAGGCAAGGTCGGTACACGGCAATCAGCGCGCGGGTGATGGGGTTTTTCTGCTCGTCAGGGATACGCCCCCGGATCCAGTAGCCCATGAGGACCGGGATCAGCGTGACCGAGAGTGCCGCAGCTGCGGCCATCGCGTAGGTCTTCGTGAACGCCAGCGGTCCAAACAAGCGGCCTTCCTGTGCTTCCAGCGTAAAAACGGGCACAAAGGACAACGTGATGATAAGCAGCGAGAAGAACAGCGCGGGGCCCACCTCCTCGGCAGCTTCGGTGATCACTTTCCAGCGTTCTTCCCCCACCAGTTGGCGGTCGGGATGCTTGTGCTGCCAGGCCTCCAGCTTCTTGTGGGCGTTCTCGATCATCACCACAGCTGCATCGACCATGGCGCCCACGGCGATTGCAATCCCGCCCAGGGACATGATGTTGGCGTTGATGCCCTGGTAGCGCATCACCAGAAACGCCGCCATGATCCCCAGCGGCAGAGAAATGATGGCGACCAGCGCAGAACGCAGGTGCCAGAGGAACAAGACACAGACCACCGCCACCACAATGAACTCCTCTACGAGTTTGGTGCTGAGGTTCTGGATCGCCCGCTCGATGAGTGCGCTGCGGTCGTAGGTGGTGACGATCTCCACGCCCTGGGGCAGGCTGCTTTGCAGCTCGCTGAGTTTGGCCTTTACGGCCTGGATCGTTTCCTGGGCGTTCTTGCCAGATCGCAGCACGACCACGCCTCCAGCCACTTCCCCCTCGCCGTCGAGTTCAGCGATGCCGCGCCGCATTTCCGGCCCGATCTGAACGGTGGCGACATCCCCCAGGCGCACAGGCACCCCTGCGCGCGACACCAACGGGATGGCGCGGAAGTCGTCCAGCGTCTTGAGATAGCCGCTGGCGCGCACCATGTACTCGGCGCCGGACAGTTCCAGCACCGATCCCCCCGTTTCCTGGTTGGCATTCATGATGGCCTCGCGCACCTGCCCCTGAGTGAGGCCTTGGGACGCAAGCTTGATGGGGTCGAGCACGACCTGGTACTGCTTGACCATGCCACCGACCGATGCCACCTCGGCCACGTTGGGTAAGCTCTTGAGTTCGAACTTCAGGAACCAGTCCTGCAAGGCGCGAAGCTGGGCCAGGTCGTTTTTGCCGGTGCGATCTACCAGGGCGTACTGGAAGATCCAGCCCACCCCGGTGGCATCTGGGCCCAACGACGACTTGGCCGTAGCGGGTAGTCGTCCCTGCACCTGGTTCATGTACTCCAGCACCCGCGAGCGCGCCCAGTACAGGTCCGTGCCATCCTCGAACAGGATGTAGACGAATGAGTCGCCAAAGAACGAGAAACCTCGCACCGTCTTGGCGCCCGGGACGGACAGCATGGTGGTGGACAGCGGGTATGTGACCTGGTTCTCCACTATCTGCGGTGCTTGGCCGGGATAGGAAGTGCGAATGATGACCTGGACATCCGACAAATCGGGAAGAGCGTCCACGGGGGTGCTGCGCACACCCCACACGCCCCAGGCCGTAAGCATCACGGTCGCCAGCAGAACCAGGAGTCGGTTCGCCACCGACCAGCGGATCAGACGCGCGATCATGGCTTGATCCTTTCCACGGCAGTGATCACGAAGTCCTTGCCTTGCTGCTGGAAGGTGAACTTGACCTGCTGCTCCGGTTTCAGGGCCTTGGCCAGCTCTGGGTTTGCCAGCTTGAATGGCATGGTCATGCCGGGCCACTTCAGTTCAGGCACGGCCTCGTGGGTAAGGGTCAGCTCGGTTGGCGTGACCTCATCGACCACCCCTCGCACCGTAAAGCTCTTGGACGCCGGAGCCGCAGAGGCCGAGGAACCCTGTTCAGCGATGGGTTGTGCGCTGCTGCCGGGAGGTTGAGCGGGCATGATGCCTCGCAGGCTGGCTTCCGAGTCGATCAGGAACTGCGCCGAGGCGACCACCTGCTGCCCTGCGGTGAGTCCGCTTTGAATGACGAGTCGGTCATCGATTTCCGCGCCAAGTTGTACCTGGACGGGGTGGTACTTGCCGGGGCCGTCCACCACGTAAACCAGTGCCCGCTTACCGGTTCGGATCACCGCTTCGCTGGGCACCAGCAGCGCTGGTTGCATACGTCCGGCCAGGGCAATCTGCCCGGACATGCCCGCCTTCAGGCGCTGGGTGGGGTTGGGAAGCTCCAGGCGCACGCGCACCGTGCGGGTGTCCCGGTTGGCCTCTGGGAGGATGCTCACGACACGGGCTTTGAGGGTTTCGCCCGGAAACGCGGCCAGGCGCACCTGGGCGTCCTGCCCCAGTTGCAAGGGACCGCTTTGCGCTTCGGGAACGGCCGCTTCGATCCAGACGCTGGCCAGGCCGTTTACGCGCACCAGACTGCCCCCCGAAGAGACCGTCATGCCCTGGCGCACCATCAGTTCAGCCACCATGCCGGCCTGCGGGAAGGTCACCGTGTAGCGGCCCTGAGGTTCGCCCGTGCGCTCCACCTGGGCCACGAGCGAGGCAGGCATGCCCAGCAGCGACAGCCGCTGGCGCGCTGCTGTCGTCAGCGACTCGTCCTTGAGCGCCCGGACCGCGAGAAACTCGCGCTGCGCAGCCACCCACTCTGGCAGCAGTAGATCGGCCAATGGCGCGCCTGCGGCCACCACGTCGCCCGGGGCCCGGGCATAGACGCGTTCCACGAAGCCGCCCGAGCGGGCCTGGACGATGCTCACATCCCGGTCATTGAGCTGGACCGTGCCCAGCACGTCCACATCGGACCCAATGTCTCGCTGCTCTACCAGGGCGGTGCGCAGGCCGAGGGCTTGCACGGCCTGGGCGGAGACGCTCAGGCCGGAGCTTTCCGGAGTGTCCTCATCCGCATACTTGGGTACCAAGGCCATGTCCATGTAGGGGGACTTGCCTGGCTTATCGAACTTCTGCGTCGGCGACATCGGGTCGTACCAGTACAGCACCTTGCGGTCGGCTTTTGCTGCTTCTGTCGATGCGGGACTGGCTCCCAGTGCGTGGTTGTTCGCGGTGCGCCATTGGGAGACGGTCCAGCCGAGGGCGATGCCTGCAGCCACCAGTGCTACGGCCACAGCGGTCTTCTTGAAAACGTTATTGGTCATGTGGTTCTCCCTTCAGTCGGCGATCAGGCTGTTCAAGCGGGCAATCACGGTGTCCCGCTGTGCCTGCAGATCAATGAGCCGCCAGTGCGTCTCCCGCACTTGGGCCCGAGCCGCCAGCACGGCGCTCAAGTCGCCTTTGGCGGACTGGTAGTTGGCCAGCGCGAGTTCGGCACGCCCCTGTGCCAAGCCCATGCCAGCCGATTGCAGCCGTTCGATCTGACTGTTCAGTGCCGCCAGCTCTGAGGCGCTGTCCTCCAGCTCCTGCAGGTGCCTGCGGGTCACGTCTTCCTGCTCGGCTTCCAGGCGCTGCAGCTCCAGCTGCTTGGCCTTGATCTGGGGTCCCTGGCGCCGCTCCTGTTGCCAGGGAAGATCAAAGGTCACCTGGAAGGACACCATGTCGCCCCAGCGTCGGTCGCGGCGGCTGTAGGCGACTTCCCAGGACCAATCACCCTTGGTTTCTGCCTGGGCTTCGCGCGTTTCCGCCAAGGCCATGGCCTGCATGGCGGGGTACTGCGCCAGTTCGGCATGGCGGTGTACCTCTGCGCGCAACTGGTCCAGGGGGCGGCTCAGCGGCCCAGGAGTTCCCTGAAGCGCCTCGTCGGCGCGAGCGCCAACCCAGCGCCGCAACATCGCCCTGGCCTTGGACCGGTCCCGCTGCAGATCGTCCCTGCGGTCCGACAGCGCAAGCGCCTCCTGCCTGGCCATCAGGAGATCGCCCGCTTGGGCCGTCCCCCCCGCGATGCGGGCAGTCAGGCTGTCCTGCAGGCGCTGGTTCTCACTCAGTAGACCGGTGAGTACCTGATCACGTTGCTCGATAGCCTGGGCCATGATCCACGCTTGGCTCAGCTCCTGGCGGATCTGCAGGCGCTGGACGCCCAGGGCGGCGCGTTCGCGTTCCACCTTGGCCTCGGCGCCGGCAATCTGGGCATCTCGTTTGGCGCGGTTGGGCACCTCCTGCATCAGCGCCAGGCGCTGCATGGTCATGGATTCGCGCGTGAGGCTGAAGCGGTCCATGCCGCTGACGGGAAAGTTCTCGATCCCGACTGAGAGCTTGGGGTCCGGCAGGGTTCCTGCCGACTTCTGGGAACTGCTGGCCGCGTCAATCTGCAGCCGCTGGGCCGTGATGCGAGGGCTGTGCTGCTCGGCCAGGTCCAACGCTTCGGAAAAGCCCAGGGCGTGTGCCTGGTTGCCAGCCAATCCAATGCTGGACAACAGGACCCCGAGAGCGCCCAGGCGCAGATGGTGGAGGTTGCGCACACGGATGCGCGGCGAGAGAGGATGAATGCGCAGTTGCGCAGGCAGGCGCTCGCAGGGAGCGCCGAAGGAGATGTTGGGCATGATGGTCCTCGAAATGAAGGGGCACGAAGTCAGACCTGCGCGCACGCTGCAAGGCAGCGCACACGCCGTGCACGTTCAATTCCGAAAGACCTGATGGGTCAGATAGATGGGGGGAGAGCCCGCTCGACTGTCCAGCTCTGCGTAGACAGCCCGAGGGTCAATATGGCGTTCTGAGTCCAGGATCACGGGCAGCACATAAGCAACCCAGATGGCGTGAGCCGCGAGCGCCTGCAGATCGAGACCTTGTAGCGAGGGGGAGGACAAGCTGTCGCCATCACAATGGGCTCGACACAGCTGAGGATCTTGCTCATCCATGGTTCCCGCCATAGCGTGGCAATCGGGCATGGAGGGCATGCCGACTGAGTCTTCCATGGCCATGCCCGCTTTTTGCATCGATGCCGCATGGGCTGCGGAGTCCAGCTTGGGACAGGCATAGGCCGCCAACGCGAACTGCATCAGAAGCAACGCCGCCACCAGAGCGCTGGTTATCCAGCGGGCTTGGCGCGATATCGTGCTTCTGGCGAAGATCATGGTACGAATGGTATTCCCAGCGGTGGCCGCGAACTTAACCTAGATCAAATCTGAGCGAGCCAAGTCGATTCAGCCCTTGCGAAGCCGCAGGGCGTTTGCGATCACGGACGCCGAACTCAGGCTCATCGCCAAGGCCGCGATCATTGGCGATAGCAGCCATCCGGTGAAGGGATACAGCAGCCCTGCGGCGATCGGGATGCCCAGCGCGTTGTAGAGGAAGGCAAACATCAGGTTCTGCTTCATATTGCCCACCGTCGCCTCCGACAATTCCCGCGCAGTGGAAATCCCTCGCAGATCGCCCTTGACCAGGGTGACCTGTGCGCTGTTCATCGCCACGTCGGTGCCGGTGCCCATCGCGATCCCCACATCCGCCTTGGCAAGGGCGGGCGCGTCGTTGATCCCGTCCCCCGCCATGGCGACAACACGGCCTTCGGCCTGCAGCCGCGACACCAGGGCCAGCTTGTCCGCAGGCTTGACTTCGCCATGGACCTCATCAATCCCCAGTTTGGCCCCCACCGCCTTGGCGGTGGTCATGCCGTCGCCCGTGGCCATGACGATGCGCAGTCCCGCCGCGTGCAACGTTGCCAAGGCTTCCGGCGTGCTGGCCTTGATGGCGTCCGAAACTGCCAGCAGCCCTTGAAGCTGGCCGTCGGCCGCCAGGTACATCACGCTCGCCCCTGTGGCGCGCAAGGCCTCTGCCTGTGCAAGCAGCGGATCCGCAGAAACGCCCACCTGCTCCATGAGGACCGTGTTTCCCAGGGCGAGCTGGCGCCCGGCTACCCGTCCGCGTACGCCGATGCCCGAGCCGGACTCAAAGTCCTCGGGCTTGTCCAGGGCGAGCCCCTTGGCGCGAGCTGCCTGGACAATGGCATCGGCCAGCGGATGCTCGCTGCCTTGGTCCAGACTGGCCGCCAGGCGCAGAACCTCATCCTCGGACAGACCGGGCATGGCCACTACACGTTCGAAGGAGGGCTTGCCTTCGGTGAGCGTGCCTGTTTTGTCCACGATCAGCGTGTCCACCTTGCGCAGGTTCTCGATGGCTGCCGCGTCCCTGAACAGCACGCCGCTGGTCGCCCCCCGGCCTGTGGCCACCATGATGGACATGGGCGTTGCCAGGCCCAACGCACAAGGGCACGCGATGATCAGCACCGCAACTGCATTGACCAGGCCGTAGACCCAGCGTGGCTCCGGACCGAACAGGCCCCACGCGAAGAGTGTGAGCAACGCGATACCCACCACAGCCATCACGAAGTAGCCCGCCACCTGGTCGGCCATGCGCTGCATGGGGGCCCGTGAGCGCTGTGCCTGCGCAACCATTTGAACGATCTGCGACAGCATGGTGGCGGAGCCCACCCGCTCGGACCGGATCACCAGTGCCCCGTTGGTATTGAGCGTGGCACCGATGACGGCATCACCAGGCCCTTTGACGATGGGCACCGGCTCCCCAGTGAGCATGGCTTCGTCCACGGCACTGCTGCCCTCGACCACCACACCGTCCACGGGGACCTTCTCGCCGGGCCGCACGCGCAGCAGATCACCCACATGGACGTGGGACAACGGGACATCGCTCTCCTGGCCGGTGGCGTCGATGCGCCGCGCTGTCTTGGGCGCCAGGCCCAGCAACGATTTGATGGCGGCCGAGGTCTGCGAGCGTGCCTTGAGCTCCAGCATCTGGCCTAGCAGCGTGAGCGAGATGATGACCGCTGCAGCTTCGAAATACACCGCCACGCGCCCCATGGCCTGGAACGAGGCGGGAAACACCCCCGGCGCAACGGTCGCGACCACGCTATAGACAAATGCTGCGCCCGTTCCCAGACCAATCAGCGTCCACATGTTGGGACTGCGGTTCACGACCGACTGCGCACCGCGCAAGAAGAAGGGCCAGCCCGCCCACAGGACGATGGGTACCGTCAGCACCAGTTCAATCCAGCTCTGTGTGACCATCTCGAACCACTGCAACCGGTGCCCAAGCATGGCCAGGACGGTAACCACCACAGTGAGAGGCAGCGTCCACCAGAAGCGATGTCGGAAATCCACGAGCTCGGCGTTTTCTCCCTCATCCAGCGTGGGCAGCATGGGCTCCAGTGTCATGCCGCACTTGGGGCAATTTCCAGGATGGTCCTGTTGCACCTCAGGGTGCATGGGGCAGGTATAGGTTGTGCCCGGTTGCGCCGCTTCGGGCTCAGGCTGAGGCGCGCGCTCGCTGATGGGAGTCGAGAGAAACTTTTGCGGCGCTTCCATGAAGCGTGCTTTGCATTTGGCGCTGCAAAAGTAGTAAGGACGCCCTTCGTGCTCTGTCGAGTGATGCGATTGTTCCGTCACATCCATACCGCAGACAGGATCCTTTAGTCCCGTCGTGGGCAACGACACATGCGTGTGATGCCCTTCATGATGCTGGTGGTCATGATGGACGTGTTCGTGCGGTTGCGCATTCGACATGGATAGCCTCCCTGGGTGTTTTGGCCGTGCAAGATTACTTCTTGCTCGAATCGACGTTGTGGGAGCCGTGCCCCCCGTGTCCGTGGAAAAGGTGCATCAGGGGGCAAGCCAGCAAGAGCAGATACGGCCAGTAGCCCGCGACATGCGACCAGTGCTCTTTGAGAAGAAAAAACATGCCAATGAAAGCGAGCATGACGACTGCGCCAATCAGTCTCTTTCTGCCCATTGAAGCGCTGGCCTTATCCGATTGTCCTGTACTGTGATCGTGGTTCATGGTTTTCTCCATATGAGGTCGTCGAGACAGTGACGAGCCGTATGGAAACAATAAGGCTTAACACGGTGGCAATGTCAAACTGATGACAAGTCCTCTTGACGTGGATCATGTGCCTGCTCAGCCCCCATGCGCACTGCAAACGGCGTCTGAGTAACGCTGCCCTGATTCCCCGACAGCGGTCCAAGGGTCAGGGCAGCGATCGCTGAGTACAGAGAACTATTTCGTGGGTGCTGTGGGTTGCTTGCCATTGCGAACGAGAAACGCATCCAGCACAGCGATTTCCTTTTTTTGCGCGGAAATAATGTCCTGGGCCATGCTGAGTAGTTGGGGATCTTTTCCATCGCGCAATTGGCTCTGCGCCATGTCGATGGCACCTTGATGGTGGATGCGCATCATTTGCGCGAAATCCACATCGGGATTGCCTGACGTCTTCACGGACGCCATCTTGTCGTTGTTCTCTTTCATCATGGACTTCATGTCCATCTTGCCTGCAGGCATCGTCTGATCCATGGCAGCGCCTTTCATGCCAGCGTGTGGGGCAGACTGGGCGTGCAACGACAAGGGAACCACCAACGCGCATGCAAGAAAGGCGGTTGCCGAGACGGTTTTCGAGGGTGGGTGCAGAAATCTCATGGTGGGCTCCTTGAACAGCGTCAATCTGCGTGGGCCATGGCGGCACATTCTTGAGCGCATTTGTGGCAAGCGGCGGCACATGCCTTGCAATGCTCGGCTTCGTGCCTAGCGCACTCATCGCCGCAGGCCTTGCAGATCTGCGCGCACAGCGCACAAATCGCCTCGGCGTATTCGCTTCGGCGCGCCATCACATCGGCAGCTAAGCTGCAAGCGGCCGCACAGTCCGCGTCCAGCGCAATGCAGCGGGCCATCATCTTGACGTCCTCCTCCTTGAGGCACTCTGCGAAACACTGATGGCAAGCCGTCGCGCACGACCGGCAAGCATTGATGCAAGACATGTAGGGGTTCGGGGTGTGATTCATCTGGATCTCCTGATAGGTTTGGATGGCTCAAAAAGTTGAACTTGATCCTACGCAGCGGGCTGCAAGGAGCATCCATCTTCCGCCGCGAGAAGCATTCGGTTCTGTAGGCTCGCGCCGACGATTGACTCAGCCTTCGAGCAATTTGCCGCAATTTCGGTGCAAGATGACGAAGAGGTTTCAGGGTCGTAATCTAGATGTCATATTCGACCAAGTAGTCTTCGCCAAGGCTGTTTGTTACGCCTATTCGCACGGCTGCCGTCCAATCACAGCCCTTCAAAGCTGACGTAACCACCATGCAGTGCACTACGGGCCCAGCTGTGGTACCTCTTACGCCACAAGGCGTCAGCGCACACGCGACGATCGGATGCCAGAAAGAACGCCAGATGGTTCGGCTTCCCCAGTGTTTGATCGCGCAGCGAGCATGCGGCCTGCGGCATCGACTTTGATCATGCCCAATCTTGGATGGCTCCAGTAGCGCGTTTTTCCATCCTCCGTCGCAACTCTGGTGGCCGACGCTTCAACGCGCACCTCGTTGTCGGTAGGTGCGGCAAACGTGGTCGCAGACGCCAGCGACGCTGCTGCGACCAACATAGACACAATCATCTTTTTGTACATGGTCTTACTTTCCTCATCAGTCATTAAAACGTCAGCTGGGCCGACGGCTACACGCGGATACAAGACATCAATGGGCGGCGTGTGGAAGAGGATTTTGGGCTACGGGGACGAACGAGAAGCTGTAGTGCGGATGACGTTTTCGAAATATACGGAACATGCAATGTTCATCGGGTGCTTCATCCCGGTGAGGAGGCATAGACCGTATCTCGAACCAGATCCCTCTGCACTTTTCACCTCGCCCCAAACCTGTCAAAAGCGTAATCGGGAGGTCACCGCTTCGTAGGGGTGCGGGTTCTAGACTTCTCTCCGTGGCGCAGAAAAACGCCACCTGGATGGACCATATCGGGCATCCGGCGCCACAGGAGACCATCATGAAAATTCGTACTGCCATCCTCGTCGCCAGTCTCGCTGCATTCGCTACAGCGTCCTTCGCTACTTCGGTCTACCACGCAAGCCCAAGTCAGGAAGAAGGCGTGAGTCTGGCCCCCGACCACCTGGGCAACGCAGTCAGCCGTCAAGCTGTCGAAAGCACCGTACTGGCCGCGCAAAAGGACGGTTCTCTGTACTGGATCAGCCGTGGTTACCCGGCTACTTATCCGCTCGTCCCTGGCCCCAAGCTGACAAAGACCCGCCAGCAAGTCTTGGATGAGTTGCAGGCCGCCAAGCGCAATCCCGTGACCAGCGATGGCATGCGCGATCTCGGAGGCGAGGCAGGTTGGGTCAACGCCAGCCAACTGCCCTGAACCCCGAACCATCCCCACTACCGCGAATCTCCAAGACCGGCCTGCAGCTGCACTCAAACCATCTCCATTTATCAAGAAGGAAATCCCATCATGAAACTCAAGTCCACCCTCATCGTCCTCTCTCTTATCGCAGCCCCTGCATTTGCTTCGGACCAAGTGGTCAGTAAGACGCGCGAGCAAGTCCGTGCTGAATTGGCGCAGGCTCAGCAGAGCGGCGACATGCTCGCCTTTGGCGAATCGGGTCTTACGCTCAAGCAGATCAATCCTGGCGCCTATCCCGTGGCTACTTCGACTCAGGTCGGCAAATCCCGAGAGCAAGTGCGGGACGAGCTGGAGCAGGCTATCCGTACAGGCGACATCATGGTGGCCGGTGAATTCGGCGTCAAACGCAATGAACTGATGTCAGGCCGCTATCCCATCGTGACAGGCAAATCGCTGAAGACACGTGACCAGGTAAAGAGCGAGCTGGCACGCGCCATCCGCGAAGGCGAAGTCGTCGCTGTGGGCGAAGACGGCCGCAAGCTCAACGAAATCTATCCGGACCGCTATCACGCAGCGCAGCATGCGGCCATGGCCACCACCTCGGACGAATCCTCCAAGGCGCCACGGTTGCAGTGAGTTTTCCCAGGGGGTCAGCGGCTGAGCTGGAGGAGCCTTGCCAAAAAAGGGCCGCCTCCAGCTTGAATGCAAAGCATGCCCACGGCCCCGACAGCAGGTGCGCACGACCGTTGTCTTACAACTCGCTCAGGATCAGACCTGCATGTTCATCACATCGGTGTAGGCCTGGACAATTCGATTGCGGCTTTGCAAGGTCGCCTGGAACGCAATATTCGACTTGACTCCAGCGAGCATGGTCCCTTCCAAGCTGACCGTGGGGTTGCCAAGTGTGACCTCTCGACTCAGCCGACCCGATTCACCTTGCAATTGGCTTGTGATTGTCAGCGCCTGCTTCATGGCGTCTAGAAAACCGCCCCCTTGGATGCTCGGTGCTGTGGACACAGAGTTTCCCAACAAACCGACTGGCGACAGAGCATCCAATGGCTTGGTAGTGACGTTCATGTCGAGGACCTCATGGTTGGACGAAGAATTTGCGAAGTGCCGCCTTGGAGATCTCTACCAAGGTGATGGTCCATCGTAGTTTCTGGCGCCAGACCTGTAGCTTTCGCAGCGCAAGTTATTACCAGCTAGTCCCCCCGTTCGGGATAACAGGCGCTTCATCTTGCCGACATCGCCGTGAATCGAACCCGAGGCCGAAGGAGCCAGACCCAGGCGAACCGCACCATGCCAAAGAACCGGGTCTCACAGCCGCTGCGAAATCTCCAGCAGCGGCTTGATACTGGAACCAAAACGGCTCATCAAAGCGTGGTTCTGCTCCAGTTGGCTATACGGCAGGTACCGGATTCCCAACTCCGAAACGCGGGAGAATGCAGGCCTTTGAAGTTGTTCAGCGACCTTGTCTCTGCGATTGTCTGGAGCCACAAGAAACAATGCACAGTTGACTGCAACCGACGTGCCCAAGGCCAGGTCGAGCATTCGCACGATCCCCGAATAGATGGACGTGGTGTGCTCGACTTCAAATGCGGCCGCGACCTGCGATGTCTGAGTATCAATCCATACGACATCAATGAGTCGAATCGACTCCAGTCCCCTGTCCACGCTGGCAGGCAACTGCGCCAGACATCCGTCTCCCAAAAGGCCGCTGCCGTAGGAGCGACCCCGGTCGTTGGACGCTATCCAGACATCAAACCCGAGAGACTTGCCCAGATCGCGCAATGAAGCCTGAATACCCGTGTGGGTCGCATCGCTTTCGGTCGCCTGGGACATCTCCCGTTGCGATGCGGTGGATTCCAGCCGCACACGTTCAAGGTCTTCTTGCCAGAGTGTCGCCGTCGCCGCATCCATTGCTTGTGGCGGCGCTGCATATCGGCCACTGCCAATGTCAAACATGAGTCCCGCAATCGCACCGAGATCATTCGATAGTTTCAGCCGGTACTGCGCGTTCAAGCGCAGCAAGCCCTCCCGCATAGAGAGATAGTGGTCCCAACGTCCGAGCTTCACGCGCCCGCCAGTCACTGCGTTGAAACCATTGACAATGGCAGTGTTAAAGGGAGAGAGCAGCGTTGGGTGGATGAAATACAGCAAGTTGGCGACTGCTGGGCCCAAGCCTTTGATGCCGATTGCATCGATGCGCTGTATGGCGGCAACGACGTCTTCTGCGCAATCGCAGTGATCGCAGGTGTGAAGGAGATCTGCGAAGGCGAGCTGGTTACTCGTGTTTTCGTAGATGTCCGGAATCCTCAGCTTGGGTTTCCAGAGGAACGCGTGGTCCGCACCTTTGAAAATTTGGCGCTGCTCTGCCACGGAACCCACGATCGTCTCCAGCGAGGAGCCTCGGTAGGCGTTGCCAAACGTTCCTCCCCGGATGTCCTCCACCACCTGTGCCATGCCTCTGCGTATGGAGCGGAAGTTCTTGATCCTCTGATCCCACAGGAACCAGCTGTTGTAGGTGCTGCTCGGATCCGCCTTCCAGCAGTCAATAAGGGTTGCAAAGGGGTCATGCATTTGTCGTGAAGTGCTTGCCAATGGTCTGTGCACTGGGGAAATACATCGAAAAACAGGTCCTGCCATCGGCCGAACTCACTGAGATGCGGCCCCGGTGTGCATGAACAATCGCCTGGGTGATGGACAAGCCCAAGCCTGCACCGTCGGAATCCAGTTGCTTGCGCGACTTGTCTGCCCGAAAGAAACGGTCAAACAGGCGGGGGATCATCTGCGCATCGATAGAAGGTCCAGTGTTGACTACATCCACGGTGGTTCCGTGAACGTCCCCTTGAATGTCAACGACCACCTGTTCTCCAGGGGGGGTGTAGCGAACGGCGTTGGACAGGAGATTGCTCAGCGCCCGGCGAAGCATCAACCGGTCGCCAGTGATCTCCGCCGTTCCGATCAGTTGCAGCCGGACCCGCTTTTCTTCGGCAAGGGCCTCGTAGAAATCAAACAAGGCCTGTGCTTCATCATGAACTGCGATTCTCTCCGTGCTGGGAAGAATAAGCCCGTGGTCAGCCTTGGCCAGGAACAACATGTCAGCCACCATGCGGGCCAAACGCTGGTACTCCTCGGCGTTGGAGGCCAGTATGTCCTGGTACTCCTCGGAGGAGCGAGCTTGGCTAAGCGTGACCTGGGTCTGCGTCATCAGATTGTTGATGGGCGTTCGCAGCTCGTGAGCCAGGTCCGAAGAAAACTCGGACAGCCGGTCGAACTCCTCCTTGAGCCGCCGGAGCATCTCGTTGAGAGTGGTCGCCAAGTCTGCCATTTCCACTGGAAACTCCTGGGTTGGCATCCGCTCGTCCAGTCGCTGTGCCGTGATGGCCATGGCGCGAGATCTCATGGCCCGAAGGGGGGCCAAGCCATTCTTTGCGGCCCACCAGCCCAGGACCCCGGCCACTAGAGTGGCCAACGCCACATAGCCCACAAGCACCCAAATCAATTCGTACATGAAGTGCTTGTGGTGGGCAATGTCTACAGCTACCCAGACCTGCAGCGGCGGCTCGGCGGAACCCGGCAACGTCACGAGTGCCGACATCCCTCGGTATTCCCGCCCCTTCGTTTTCCAGGAGGCAACCCCCAGGCGGGCCCTCTGGGCCAGGGCATGGAGATCATCTGGAAACTGGAAATCCGTGGTCGCGTAAAGCGTGGCCCTGTCACGGAAAACGCTGACAAAAAGGCCCTCATGGCTGTGCAAGACGTCGTCCAGACGCATTTTGAGGTCTTCAGGTGACGTGGATTTTCCTATCACCTCACGTGTGAGGTGGATCTTGTCGCGCAGGGCATCGCGATCCAGTTCCACAAAATGGCGATCGATAGAAATGGCGACGATGGTCCCCAAGCCAACGAGCACAAGCCCAGAAGCCAGCGTAAAAAAGGCCGTCAGCCGTGTCGTCAGCGAGTGCCGGGCTTTCACGGAATCTCCTGTGGCGCTTCAAGCACATACCCCATGCCTCGCACCGTCTGGATCAGTTTGGCGTCATAGGCATCGTCAATTTTGGCCCGAAGCCTGCGCATTGCCACCTCGACCACGTTGGAGTCGCTGTCGAAATTCATATCCCACACCTGCGACGCGATCAGAGAGCGAGGCAAAACCTCTCCTTGGCGACGCATCAGCAGTTCCAGCAGACCGAATTCCTTGGGCGTGAGGTCGATGCGTTTGCCGGACCTGCTGACTCTCCGCCGCAGAAGATCCAGTTCAAGATCGGCCACCTGCAGAATGGTCACCTCGGCGCCACTACGGCCGCGCCGCAGTATGGTACGGGCCCTTGCCAGCAATTCAGCAAAAGAAAACGGCTTGACCAGATAGTCGTCTGCGCCTAATTCCAGCCCCTTGATCCGGTCTTGCACCTGATCCTTGGCCGTGAGAAATAGCACGGGCATCTCAAGGCCACGGCGACGCATATTGGTGAGGACCTGCCAGCCGTCCATCCGAGGAAGCATCACATCCAGGATTACCAGATCGTAGTCTTCCTCTTGAACCATACGCAGACCATCGACACCGTTGTGGACTAGATCAGCGTTGAATCCCGCTTCCCGCAAGCCTTGGCGCAGGTACTCCCCGGTTTTGGTTTCGTCCTCAACGATCAGTATCTTCACGAGACCTCCTTGGCGCTACAAGAGGTCGCCAGTGTGCCCGGAGATTTATGCCTTTCTTGAACATGACAAATATGTAATCAATCCGTTATGTCTTTGGAAGCTAATAACTCACACAATGCGTTGCATCAAAACGCATGGTGAATCTATGAGAAATTCTTGGCTTTCACGACTTAACTCAATCCCTTGGCTGGCCGCAGCATTGCTGGCACCTTCGCTGGCACTTGCTCAGATGCCGGACGATGCCCCCCCAAAGGTGGACTACCAACTTTCGTACCGATCAGCTCTCGCGGGCTATGAGGTCTACAAGGAGCAATCAGTCCAGCCGTGGAAGGCCGCCAACGACAAGGTGGGTGAAATCGGAGGATGGCGGGCCTATGCCAAGGAAATGCGCCAATCCGCACCCGCAGCGGGTCAGGACCAACCAGCCCAAGGCCATGACGCACACCACGGGGGCAAACAATGAGCCGCCCCCTGCGTATGCCCCGCGCCAAACTCGTGATCGCTGTTGCCGCAGTTGCGGTTTTGTCTGGCTGTGCCAGCGTGAACCTGGAGCAAAACATCTCCAGCGCCAACGCAGCAACCAGCAGTTTCACGGACGGCAAACTCACCTTGGCCCGAGCCAAGAATGAGCAAGAGGCCTTGCGCCGGCGTGCCTCGGACTTGTTGGCCAAACCGCTCAGTCAACAGGATGCCGTTCAACTCGCTCTGGTCAATAGCCCGTCCCTGCAGGCCATCGTGGCCCAAAACTGGGCGGACTCTTCCACTGCAGCCCAGTCCGGACGCATCGCCAACCCCATTCTGAGCCTGGAGCGGGTTCGCCTGGGTAGCGAGACGGAGATCGGCCGCATCCTGTCCTTCGGCCTGCTGGACCTGCTGACCTTGCCAACACGCAAAGGCATCGCCGAGCAGCGCATCAAGCAGACCCAGTTGCGCCTGAGCAGCGACGTAGTGGACCAAGTCACGCAGGTACGTCAGGCCTGGGTCCGGGCTGTCGCCGCGCAACAGACCCTGACTTACACCCAACAGGTCGTCGCCAGCGCCCAGGCCAGCGCCGAACTGGCCAAACGCATGCAGTCGGTGGGCAATTTCAACAAGCTCGATCGTGTGCGCCAGCAAGCGTTCTACGCCGACACTGCGACCCAGCTGGCCAGTGCGCAGCACCAGGTCACGGCAGCCCGTGAGGAGCTGGTGCGGCTGCTAGGCCTGGACGATAGCCAAGCCCAACAGCTCAAGTTGCCTGAACGCCTTCCCACACTTCCCAAGGAGCCGCTGTCTCCATCGGACGCTGGCCGTCAGGCTTCGAAGGGTCGGCTGGATCTGCAGATCGCGAAGGCCGATTACGACGCAGCCGCACGCGCGCAAGGCTGGAACACGATCACGACCTTCACGGACATTGAACTGGGAGTACGGCGCGACTCTGTCTTCGATGCGGCCGAGAACACCCACTCAACGCGACGAGGCTTTGAGATCAGCCTGCAGTTGCCCATTTTTGATTGGGGAGGTATGCGGCGCGACGCCATGAGCGCGCAGACCCTGGCTGCGGCCAACCGCCTGGAAGCTACCGCCCGCGCGGCGGGATCCAACCTGCGCGAAAGCTACTCAGCCTATCGCACGGCATACGACATCGCGCGCCACCACCGCGACGAAGTGATCCCGCTGCGTAAGAGCATCTCTGAAGAAAACCAGCTTCGCTACAACGGGATGCTGATCAGCGTCTTTGAACTACTTGCCGACTCCCGCGACCAGGTGAACTCGGTAATGGCGGCTCTGAACGCTGAACAACAGTTCTGGCTAGCGGACGCGGCCCTCCAGGCCTCCCTCATTGGCAAGCCAACCAGCACTGGCGTCTCGGGCGGTGGCGCAGCCGCTGCCGAAGCTGGCGCAGGCCACTGATCCCCTCAAGGAAACCAAACATGAATTCAAGAAGAGATTTTTTCCGATTTGCGGGCATCGCCGGAGGGGCCGTGGCCGCAGCGAGTGTGAGCCGAGTGGCGATGGCAGCACTGCCGGAACCCGTGTACCAGACAAGTCCAGACACCATGGCGCCGCTCGTACCCAACTCCGGGCGTCCTTACAACCCGGTGGTCACGCTCAACGGCTGGACGCTGCCTTGGCGCATGAACCAGGGGGTCAAAGAGTTCCACTTGGTAGCAGAACCCGTCGTGCGCGAAATGGCTCCTGGCTTCAAGGCCCACCTGTGGGGATACAACGGCCAGAGTCCCGGTCCCACCATTGAAGTCGTGGAAGGCGATCGCGTCCGCATTTTTGTGACCAACAAGCTGCCCGAGCACACCAGCATCCACTGGCATGGACAGCGTTTGCCCAACGGCATGGACGGCGTGGCGGGCTTGAACCAGCCAGCGATCCAGTCAGGGAAGACCTTTGTCTACGAATTCGTGGCTCGCCGTCCAGGCACCTTCATGTACCACCCGCACGCCGATGAGATGACCCAGATGGCCATGGGCATGATGGGCTTTTGGATCACGCATCCAAAGACCAAGCATCCGCTGATTGATGAAGTGAATCGAGACTTTTGCTTCCTGCTCAGTGCCTATGACATTGAGCCCGGCGCCGCTACGCCCAAGGTCGCGGAAATGCTGAACTTCAATCTGTGGACGTGGAACAGCCGCATCTTTCCTGGCATCGATTCCTTGAACGTTCGGCTCAACGACAAGGTGCGCATCCGCATCGGCAACCTCACCATGACCAACCACCCGATGCATTTGCACGGACACGAGTTTCTGGTAACGGGCACGGACGGCGGTCCCACGCCCAAGAGCACCCGTCTCTATGAAGTGACAACCGACGTGGCCGTGGGCCAGATGCGCCAGATTGAGTTCCTCGCGGACGAAGAAGGCGACTGGGCGTTCCACTGCCACAAGAGCCACCACACCATGAATGCAATGGGTCACGACATTCCCACCATGATTGGCGTGGACCACCGCGGCGTTGCCAAGAAGATCAACAACCTGATCCCCGACTACATGGTCATGGGCGAGCGCGGCATGGCAGACATGACGGAAATGGAAATGCCCATTCCGGACAACACCATCCCGATGATGACCGGAGAAGGCCCGTTCGGCTCGGTCGAAATGGGCGGAATGTTCAGCGTCCTCAAAGTACGCCGCGACCAGAAGCCGGGCGACTACAAAAACCCGGGTTGGTACAAAAACCCGGAGGGCACGGTGGCCTACGAGTACACCGGTCCGATGGCTGAACCGGCCCGCTTCAAGGCCGAGGGCGGGCAGTCCATGCCTCGCAAAGAGAAGTCCAGCTCGGACACTGTCGTCAAGGTCAAAAAGCCGTCTTCGCACAGCGGCCACTGATCACCACGTTCACATCGCATCCACAACCCAAGGCAACTATGAAACGCACTCTTTCCCTGATCGCGGCCTCCACCCTGGTGGCCCTGTCCTTCAACAGCATTGCAGGCGGCAATCACGGCGGCGGCCATGACGGCGGTGGCGCCCACGGCCATGGCAGCGCTGAATCAGCAATTGGTCAGCCCGGCAAGGCCGCGAAGGTGACCCGCACAATCAACGTGGACATGGCTGACACCATGCGCTTCACGCCCGCCGCGATTTCCGTCAAACAGGGGGAAACGGTCAAGTTCGTGATCAAGAACAGTGGCCAGGTCAAACACGAGTTCAGCATGGGCACCGATGCCGAACTCAAGGAACACTACGAGACCATGAAGAAGTTCCCGGATATGGAGCATGACGAACCCAGCAAGGTGTCGCTGGCCCCAGGCAAGCAAGGCGAAATCATCTGGCAGTTCACAAAGGCTGGTGAAGTCAAGTTTGCCTGCCTGTACCCAGGCCATTACGACGCTGGCATGAAGGGGCAGGTCACGGTGGTGAAGAAGTAAGCGGAAAAGTCCTCCACGCCATTGAACAAGGAGTTCACATGAAAAACGCAAACAGTCTTTTGATCGGCGCCGTGTTGTCGCTGACCACCCTCTTGCCGCTGTCGGCCACGGCGCAAGCCTCTGGAGACGCCGGAAGAGCCGCAACCACGGCCGCAGCCTCCATGACCGATGGAGAGGTGCGCAAGATCGACAAGGACGCCGGAAAAATCACCATCAAGCATGGCGACATCAAGCACTTGGAGATGCCGGGGATGACCATGGTGTTCACAGCCAAGGACAAGGCCCTGCTCGACAAGGCGCAGGCCGGCGACAAGATCCGCTTCATGGTGATCAACGAGGGCGGAAAGATGGTCGTCACTGCCATCGAGCCTGCCAAGTAAGCGCAAAAAGTGTCTCGCTACGCCCTCAAGAAAAGGGGGCGTTCTTCTGTTCGCACGTCAACCCACCAAGGAAAAATCATGAAAACGCTCCTTATTGCCCTCGCCATGACAGCAGCATCGTCCGCATTCGCCGCTGGCGACACCCAGGAAGCCACGCCCTATACCAACTCCAAGGCGCAAGCGCATGGCGAAGACCACAAGAAAGCCCGTCCTGCAACCGGTGTGAAGCAGATCAAGGATGGCGGTACAGCGCGAGGTGAAGGCTCTGGCCTTGCGGACACCAGCAAGGCCGAAGCCCGTGGTCAGGAAAAGGCCAATGCGCGTGAAGCCATGCCGCACAAGGAAGCCACTCCGGGCTCCACGCCTAAGTAATGCAAACGGGTGGGCCACAAGCGTGGCCCACCCAAGTACGGGCGGGCCGCAATCGTGGTGCAAGGTGATGGCTTCGCAAGCCCCCTCAGGGCCTAGTTCAGTGCCCGCTCCGATGTGCGTGGACTCCGCGCATCCACGTCATGAGGTCTAGATGGCTGTTCGTTGGCGTGTCGGTCACACCAGAGTGCGCTCTGGAAACCTTGGCTCCGCGCCGAGTCGGTTTGACGAAACTTGCGTTGTGGTTGGGCTTCGAGGGGCTGTCCGCCGCCAGGTTGTCAAGAATTGCGCAGTTCGAGTGGTCGTCGCCAGCGCACACAGAAACCAACTGCTCCAAGGCTGATTTCATCTCGATAATCTCCCGCAGCTTCTCCTCCAGATCCGCCAGATGGCGCTCCGCAATCGCCTTTACCTGCCGACTGGTGCGGTGCGTGTCACCCCATTGGCCGATCAACTCCGCAATCTGGGGCATTGAGAACCCGAGGCGGCGCGACTGGCGGATGAAACGCAGTACCGAAACTTCGCGCTCACCGTATTTTCGATAGCCAGACTCACTGCGCTCAGCTTCTGGCAACAAACCTGTTTGCTCGTAGTGGCGGATCATCTTGGCCGATACACCTGCCGCTTTGGCCGCTTCGCCGATGTTCATGAGTGTGGTCATGGATGCTCCTGTGCAATGGAATAACACGGTAGCAAGGACTTTGGCCCTTACCACCGTGTCAATGTCAAGCGCTCCGAATACTACGTTTTGTAAAGCCTAGATCAGGCGGGCGGATATCCAGCCTCGGTCAGCGCCTCGACCAGTGTCTTGCGATCTTCCGCGCTTTGCACAGTGACCATGCGTTTGGACATATCCACCTGCACTTTGCATTCAGGGTCTGTCATCTGAAGCGTCTGGCTCACCATACCAGCGCAGTGTCCGCAGGTCATGTCGGGGAGTTGGAATTCATGCATTTTTCACCTCTTGGAAAAGTTAAGAGGCTTTCAGTCTCCGGTTTGCCACTGGGGCAAGGTCAAGTGGCCAGATAGATATCCAAACAAGGAGCGCCGACTCGCTTGCGTCTCCCATCGTGTCAACCCTGAAAGTTCGAACTCTGCCGGTTAACGCCGGAGTTGAACACCACATGGAGATTGCTATGAATACCTCTGCCCATGAAGCGGGGCCGTCCGCCTCACTATCGATCGCACACCTGAATCTTCCGATACTTGGCATGACCTGCGGCTCTTGCGTTGGACGGGTTGAAAAGGCCCTCAAAGCCGTCCCTGGGGTCCGTGAGGTGACCGTGAATATTGCTACTGAGCGCGCCTCCGTGGTTGCCGCCTCCACGGTGCCGGTCCCGGCCTTGGCTGCGGCTGTCGAAAAGGCTGGATACGCAATAGCGGAAGAGTCCGTGGAGCTGTTGATCGGTGGGATGACCTGCGCGTCGTGCGTGGGACGTGTCGAAAAAGCGCTGAAGGGTGTACCAGGCGTCAAGCACGCGGAAGTCAATCTAGCCACGGAGCGTGCGCAGGTTCGTTTCGATGCAGGATTGCCTCCCGAACGCCTGGTAGCCGCCGTTGTTAAGGCGGGCTATGAGGCACAGGTTGCGGATACGAGCACTTCCACTGAACACGACAAGCCGTCGGCGCCCTGGTGGCCTGTCGCTCTAGCCGCTGGTCTGTCCTTCCCCCTGGTATTGCCCATGCTTGGCATGCTGTTCGGTCAAGACTGGACACTCAACGGCTGGATTCAACTGGCCCTGGCCACCCCTGTGCAGTTCTGGCTGGGCGCGAGGTTCTACCGCGCTGGCTGGAAGGCTCTTCGTGCAGGCGCAGGCAACATGGATCTGCTGGTCGCATTGGGTACGTCGGCCGGGTACGGCTTGAGCCTGTACCTGCTGTTCAAGCACGCTGAACACGGCACGCCCCATCTGTACTTTGAAGCCTCTGCTGTGATCGTCACGCTTGTCCTTCTCGGGAAGTGGCTGGAAGCCCGAGCCAAGCGACAAACCACCGAAGCGATCCGGGCGCTGCATGCGCTGCGCCCAGAAATTGCACGTGTGCGCACTGATGCCGGTGACATTGATCTACCACTCTCACGCGTGAAAGTAGGTGATACGGTGGTTGTCCGCCCAGGGGAGAGAGTCCCGGTAGACGGCTCGGTGATCGAAGGCGCAAGCCAGGTGGATGAGTCATTGATCACCGGGGAGAGCCTGCCTGTGGCGAAGCACGTCGGTGACAAGGTGACGGGAGGCTCCGTGAACGCGGAGGGCTTGTTGTTGGTACGGACGACTGCGATAGGCGCAGAGTCAACTCTGTCGCGCATCGTGCGGATGGTTGAGTCGGCGCAGGCGAAGAAGGCTCCCATCCAGCGGATTGTGGATGAAGTGAGTGCGGTCTTTGTGCCCGTGGTGCTCGGCCTTGCTGCCATCACACTGATGGGCTGGGGCTTTGCCACTGGCAACTGGGAACAGGCGATCCTCAATGCTGTCGCGGTACTTGTCATTGCGTGCCCTTGTGCGCTGGGTTTGGCTACTCCCACCGCGATCATGGCGGGCACCGGCGTTGCAGCACGCCACGGTATTCTGATCAAGGATGCAGAAGCACTGGAGGTTGCCCACCACATCGACACCGTGGCGTTCGACAAGACCGGCACCCTGACCGAGGGGAAGCCCACTTTGACGGCTGCGATGCCTGCCGAAGGCCTCCAGGATCAGTTACTGCCGTTTGCTGCGGCCATTCAGAACGGCAGCGAGCATCCACTGGCCAAGGCCGTGATGGACGCTGCACGCACCCAGGGTGTGACCGTTCCTCGTGCCACTGAGGTCACAGCGGTAGCTGGCAGAGGCATGTCTGCTGTCATCAAAGGACGCCAGATCCGCCTCGGGAGTACACGTTACATGGAGGAGTTGGGTGTCAACATGGCCAGTCTGACCGGGGCTGCAGCACAGATGCAGCAAGAGGGCCGCACGGTATCCTGGTTGGCTGACGTGACCGATGCGCCAGAAGTGATGGGACTATTGGCATTTGGAGACACCGTGAAGCCCAGCTCACAAAAAGCCATTGCCCAACTGCATGCTCTGGGCATCCAGACCGTCCTGGTCACCGGGGACAACAAGGGAAGCGCAAGCGCAGTAGCCCGCGCGTTGGGCATCGATCAGGTTCGTGCTGATGTGCTGCCGGAAGGCAAGGCGGATATCGTGGCGCAGCTCAAGTCAGGTGGCAGGCACGTTGCGATGGTGGGTGACGGCATCAACGACGCGCCCGCTCTGGCTGCGGCGAATGTGGGAATTGCCATGTCCACGGGCACCGACGTGGCCATGCATGCTGCGGGGATCACGCTGATGCGTGGTGACCCCGCGTTGATCGCAGATGCCATCGACATCTCCCGGCGCACGTACGCAAAGATCCGTCAGAACCTTTTCTGGGCATTCGCGTACAACGTGGTCGGGATCCCCTTGGCTGCATTTGGCTTGTTGAATCCCATGGTGGCGGGAGCAGCTATGGCCCTCAGCAGCGTGAGTGTGGTGACCAATGCGTTGCTGCTGCGTTCTTGGAAGAGGTAAGGACTAGCGCCAGATCCGACAACGGATCCTGTCAGATGTAGACCGCGTATGTCCATCGCTATCCGGTCGAACTCAAGAGGTTCTGTGAACGTGCTGATGGTGCACATCTGGTGCGTGGGGGTGAGCGTGGGTCATAGGCACTCGATTTTCTTGGTGACCTCGCTCAGCGTGAGCTGCCCGTGCTTCCCTGGGGGTGTGCGCAGCCACTCCAGCACTGTGTGACCGCCGGGCCCTGATCGCTTTGAGAATGCGTGCGAGAGAGCCGCCTGAACCTGTTTGGGTGGCGCACAGGTGCGGACCGCTGCGATTGCTGCATTCTCCTGTTCAGCAAATGCCGTGCGCGCCATGTCGCGCAGTGTCCGGTCACCAGGCAGGACGAGCCGTCGATCAAAAAGCCAGTGTTCTGACTGTTGGATCAGGTCATCGACTGATACCGCTGAGGCGGAAAACTCCCCCAAAGCATCTGCCAGGAGCGGTTTGGTGGTGTCATCTACTACCGCGAAGCCGACACGTTCCCGAGCCCAGAGCTGGTGCTCGTATCGCGTGTCCTTGTCCTTGTACAGCGAGGTCACCGAAGCGATATCCGTCGCATGCATACCAAGCGCTGAGGTCAGGTACCGCAGCAAAACGGAGGGGAGGCCTGAAAAGGCATCGGGGTGCCGCCCGGTGGCGCGCAGCATGACCAGTTGGACTGCAGCGCCAAGGCGTGCAGTCCCTCTGAACCGGGGCGGGCGCAGCTCCTGGATGTCTTCAATGCTCAGCCCAAAGCACTCTTCGACTTCCCGCTTAGATAGCGATTTTGGCAGGGTATCGGCGCCAACGAAACATAGGTAGTAGCTAGACAAGCTGGTCCTCCCGTGGCTGGCGTGGTCGCAAGCCTGCTGCAGTCTACGTATTCGCTACTGATAATTCCAGACAATAAAAAATTGCGGGTTAACCCGTAGCTCTTAACCGGGTTTTCTGCACGGAAAGTGAGATCACCCCGCTTCGGGTGGCGCTGGGCGGTGACGCCTTCGGCGTCATCCAGGCGGCGCTCAAGGGCAGGCTGTCTGCCCTTGAAGCGCAGGAGAGTCTGGCGCGATCGGTGGCCTTCGATAGCTGATCGCTGTTTCAGGTCAAGCCCAGGGCGACGGCAAAGCCAGCAGCAGCCATGGCCGCGTACGACGGGAGCACTCTCCATGCGAGCGCCCTACCGCCCAGCGACATCAACAGGACAAGTTTGGTGACCTGATTGACGGATGCGGCGATGAACAAGGCCAGGGTGGCCGAAGCGGCGGTGACGGCGCCCTCGGTCACCAGGCGGCCAATCGAGAGCGTGATCGCATCGACGTCCACCAGACCCGAGGCAGCGGCGGTCAGCATGACGCCAGCATCCCCGAAGCGATCGGCAAGAAAGCGGCCTGCCAGCATCACCGCGGCCAGGAAGGCTGCGAACTGGAGCGCGGAGCGCAGCTGCAATGGGTTGCCAAGCTGAAGTTCGGGCAAGTCGTCGGCGGGCGACCGCGCCGCCAGGAACGTCCCCAGAACACCGCCAGCCACGGCCATGGCCACGAAGATGACCACCGGGTCCCAGCCGATGCCGGGGGCTGCGATGGCGACGAGAGCCGCCATGCGCGCAAACATGGCTGCGCAGGCGAGCGCCGCCCCCGCCGCTGCCAGTGGATGCCAGCCTGGCGTCTGCCCGGCCCAGCGCGCCAACGTGGCCGTGGTGGCGGTGCTCGACACGATCCCGCCGAGCAGCGCTGTGAATACCAGCCCTCGTTTCCTGCCGAGCGAGCGCATCAGGACGAACCCAGCGAACGACAGCACTGCCAGCAGGACAACGGCCCACCAAAGGCGATAGGGATTCAACGCCTCATAGGGGCCAAAGCCACGATCAGGGAGTACGGGCAGTACGACCACGCTGATCAACAGCAACTGCGTGCCGCTGCTGATCTCCGCCTCGGACAGCTTGCCGACGCCGGCGTGCAAGAGCTGCTTGAAACGCAGCAGCGCCAGCACGACCACGGCGGCGACCGCCGAAACGCGCCAAGCGCCACTGGTCGCCAGCGCCCCGATGGCGAAAGTCGCAAGGGCGGCGACGGACGTGGTCAGTCCCATCACGGCATGCATATGCGCCGTCACCAGGTAGCCCACCACCAGATACACCCCGACGAGTACGAGCAGCGCGATGAGCATGCCGGCTCCCCAGCGCTGGGCCAGCAGCCCGCCAAGGCCGCCGAGCAGGCCGATCAGCGCAAAGGTGCGAACGCCCGCGACGCGATGTCCCTCGGGCCGCTCGCGTTGCTGCCATCCCCGTTCCAGGCCGATCAGAAGTCCCGAAGCGAGTGCCAGCCCGAGCCCGACCAGCGCGGGATCATCGAATTCACTCATCGTCGAACCTGGACGCGGTCACGGATGAAATCACGCTGCAGTCCCAGCGAAGCATCGGTGCGCGCCATCGACACCTGGGGATCGGTCTCGATGCCGCTCAAGGCGCGAATGGCATCGATGGTCTCGGGGATTACGATCGCCTGGTTGAAGACCTGGTAGGTGTAGTACGCCTGATCGCCATCGACCGAAAGCACGTCCTCCCACAACGCGACCTCCCACAGGTCGCCGCGCGGGCGGCCGAGATCGGCCATCAGTTCCACCGTGCTGTTGAGGGCCACGAGACCATCCGAGGATCGCACGAACGCGATCCGTGGCGCAGCGCGAAAGGCCGCCAGCACCTCGTCGCGCGTGGCCGGCCTCGTCAGTTCGACCCACCAGGTGTGCAGGTGGCTGCTGTTGTGCGGCGCCTTGACCGCGATCGTGACGACGTCCAGGTCCGGGATCACAGTGCGCGCGTCCGGTCCCTGATGGCTGGGGATCGTCTTCTCCGGCACGAGCGTGTTGATGATGCCCTCCGCATGCGCCTCCCACGGGTCGGAAGCCCGGCGGATCAGCGTCCCGCGGGCTCGCTTGAGCAGGCCCGCTGTCCGAAGCGCCCCCAGGGTGCGCACGATCGACGTCGTGTTGCAGGACACCACCCGGGTGGAGGTGCGGCCGATCGCGGTTGCGTAGTTCTCCTGCGCGACGAACGAATGACCGGTCAACGCGTGGGACTCGCCGCCATGGAAGATGGACTTCACACCGGCAGCGTCGTACGCCCTCTTGTTGACCGCGGCGACTTTCTTGGGTGTGCAATCGACCACGACGTCCGCGTTGGCGAGCAGGTCGGCCAGATCGCCCGCGACAGGAAGCCCCGCAGCACGCATCGATTGTGCGGCTTCAGCGGTCGCCGCGTAAATCGGGAAAGCGCGCTGCGCGGCCACCTGCAGGCGATAGTCGTGCACCACATCCGCGACGCCGGCTAGCGCCATGTCCTCCTGGAGTGCGACCGCATCCGCCACCCGCTTGCCGATCACACCGTATCCGTTCACCGCCACTCTGACCTTGTTCATGCCTGACTCCTTGCTTGATGAGGCGCCTCAGCCGCGGCTGCGCGCGATGGAAAACGTGAACCGGATCGCCAGCGCATAGCCCAGCAGCGCGAGTACCGGCATGTCGCCCCAGCGCGGGCCCACGCCGTGCTGCATCAACAAGCTCGATGCGATGTACAGGCCGAGCGTCACGAGCGCCAGCGCGACGCGACGGCCGAGGCGGTCGATCCCGCTCAGCATCCTGGCATCCGGCTTGATCGACAGTTGCAGCAGGTCACCCTGCCGCAAGACGCTGTGCAGACGCCGCGCCATCAGGGAGGGCAGGGCGTGGGCCGCGTTCCCCAGTTCATATGGCAGACGCTGCGATGCCGCAGACTTGGGCTCGTCGAAGACGCCCGTGGTCGTGTGGCGAGAGATGGCTTCGATGATGGAAAACTCGGGTGCCAGCAGGCGCACCGTCCCTTCGAGCAACAACAGGGTACGCGTGAGCACGAGGAGGTCCCTGGGCAGCCGGACTTCCTGGGTCCGGCCCGCCGCCACGAGCTGCGCGAGAGCACCTGAGAGCGACCAGTCCTTCAGCGGCCTCTGTGCGCAGTCTGCGACCAGGGCACGCACGACAGGCACGAACACGGCCCGATCGGTGCCGTCGCCGAGCAGGCCCAGGTCGAGCCAGGCATCGACCACCCATTCGGCATCCTGCTCGACGAAGGCCAGGGCGAACGCCACCAGCGCCCGCCGCATGTTGCCGTCGACCCGGCCCACGATGCCGAAGTCGTGCAGGCATATGCGGCCATCGTCCATCACGAAGACGTTGCCGGGATGGGGGTCGCCGTGGAAGAAGCCATCGCGGAAGATCTGGGCGACGTAGCTGTCCACGAGTTTGCCCGCGGCCGCCACCGCGGTGGACGAAGGCAGACCGTGCAGGTGAGCTCCGTGGCTGAACTGCTGGACCATGACGGTCGGCGTGCACAGGCCGTCCACCACGTCGGGGATCACGATGTCGGCAGAGCCGCGCCAGGCGTCGGCGAAACGTCGCACGGAAGCTGCCTCGCGCGACAAATCCATCTCGTAGCGGAAGTTGGCCGCAACCTCGTCCACGATGGCTGCCAGCCCCCAGCGACGCAGCGAGGGCACGAGCCCCTGCATGACCAGGACGATGCGGCGCAGGATGCGCATGTCGGTCTCGGCCTGCTCGGCCGCGCCAGGGCGGCGGATCTTCACCACCACTTCCGTCCCGTCCGGCAGGGCTGCACGATGAATCTGGGCGATCGAGGCCGCGGCGAGCGCGTGCATGTCGAAGCGTGCGAAGAGCTGCTGCCATGGGCGGCCGAGCGCCGCCTCGACCTCCTGGACCGCCTGCTCGGGAGGAAACGGCGCCACATTGGCCTGCAGGCTGGCCAGAGCCTCTTGCGCATCGGGCGCCAGAATGTCGGCCCGCAGGCTGAGATGCTGGCCCAGCTTCACGAAGGTCGTGCCCAATCGCTGCAGCACTTCGGCGAAGCGGTCGGCCGCCCGGTGGGTATCGCAGCGCATCAGGCCCCGGTGCCAGGCCACCCAGAGCAGGAACCCGCTCAGGGCCATAGCGATCTGCGTGGCCCGGCGCAGCGCCGAGCGTTGCGTTGGGCGGCCCGCAAGACGCACGGTGGAAACGGGGCGGTTCGGTCGCGTCATGGCTCATCCAACCTGTTGCGCAGGCGGCCCGCATGCCAGGCTGCGATGTTCGAGATGGTCTCGTCGAGGATGCGCGCGATCGCCTCCGACGTATTGAACCCGACATGCGGTGTCACGAGCACACGCGGATGCGTCAGCAGTGGGCTGGATGCCGACCAGCCGGTATCGCAACCCAGTCCGCCGCAGCCCGTGGGCACTTCGGGAGACAGATCCCCTTCCTGTTCCAGCACGTCCAGTCCTGCTGCGGCGACGGTACCTGCCTCCAGTGCGTGCAGCAGGGCGGCGTCGTCGATGAGCGCACCCCGTGCCGTGTTGATCAGTACCATGCCCGGTTTCATGCGCGCGAAGGCCTGGCCATCGAGAAGGTGGTGCGTGGCCTGCGTGGCCGGAACATGAAGGCTCAGAACATCGCTGCTTTGCAGGATCTGCTCCCACGTCACCACGCGGACGCCGGCGATGGGTGCTGCCGTGATGTCGAGCGATGGGGCGAGGGCCGGGTCGTACGCGAGAACTTCCATGCCGAAGCCCAGGGCGATACGGGCCACGTGGCGCCCGATCCGGCCCAGCCCGACGATGCCCAGCGTCTTTCCTTCCAGCTCGAAGCCGGTGAGGCCGCGGTAAGCGAAAGAACCTTGGCGCGCCCGCTCGTGGGCTTGTGTCAGATGGCGAGCCACGCCCAGCAGCAGCGCGAAGGCATGTTCGGCGACGCTGGCGGACCCATAGTCCGGCACGTTGCACACGGCAATGCCGCGTCGGCGGCAAGCCTGCAGGTCGATGTGATCGAAGCCCGCGGAGCGCGTTGCCACGAGCCGCACGCGCGGCAGCAACCGGAGCACCGATTCGTCAACGCGCGTGCGCACGAAGACGCACAGCACCTCGGTGTCTTCATCGCCGACATCGGATACCACCAGGCGTTCGTTCTGGACGAAGTGCGCGTGCCAGTGGGTCGGAAGCCGTTGCTGCAGCGCGGCCTGGTCCGCCGGTGCGATGTCGGAGAACAGAACGGACAGACGGTTTTGTGCGGTCATGAGCCCTCCTCGATTACCCGGTGCAGGGACAGGATGCAGAACGCGGCGATGAAGTGCCCGGTCTTGGTGCCTTGCGCGAGTTCCGCTTGCGCGAATACCGTCGGCAGCCGGCCGGCGACCGCATCGCGCATGGTCTCGAATCCGTCGAGCAACTGAACCGTGAAGAACGCCGCGCGGCGCATCGGGCCCTGCGTGCGGCCGCAGTCCGCGTAGGCCAGTGCGGGCTTGAATCTGGCCGGAGGATTCGTCATGGCACGGCCAGCCTCGCTCGGGGCTCACGGAACTGCCACAGCACGATGAAGCTGAGCACAGCGGCAAAGAAGCACCACACCGAGATGAACCAGGTTGCATAGAACATGTAGGCGGCGATTGCGGAGACAAAGGCGGCCACCCCAAAAGCCGCCACGCGCCGGTGGCTAGAAACCATCAGGCTTGCGCAGGTGCCGATCAGATACAGGGCCATCGTGGTCATCACGTAGAAGTGCGGAGAGTCGTAGAGGATGTGCTGGCCGACCACGCGGGCCGTGATGGGCAGCTTCACCAGCATCGCCAGCAGGTACAGACCGACGAGCGCGCCCGCGACTGCAATGGCCACCAGAACCCGACGGCGCCAACGGACGCTCTCCAGCGCCAGCGCAGCCAGCGGGACGTAGATCGGCCACAGGACGTGCGAGAAGAACGAGTAGAGATGCGTCAGCGCCACGTTCAGCAAGGGCGCGCGGTCGGGGAACGTCAGCCACAGCATGCCTTCGAGCAGTTGCTGGACCCCGAACAGCAGCGGGATGGCGGCATACGGCAGTTCGCGCCGTGAGCGGGCCCGGCGCATGGTGACGGTCCCCAGGCCCAGCAGAACCGCTGCGGCCGTGAAACTGGCGGGTGCGGAAAAGCACATGGGCAGTCATCTCCCCTCGATCGTGAGCGTCATGGCGAGCGCGGCGCAGCGGCTCATGGCGCGCCGGCTTCCATCAGTTCCTGCACCGCTGTCGCCAGCGGTGCCACCACGCTGATGCCGTTAGAGACATGCGGCACGGTGTCGCAGGTCACCACCCGCTGGGGCCCTGCCGCAAGAAGTGCGTGGTACGCGTCGGCGGCGAACAGGGCGTGCACCCCGATGCACACCGGTGGCGGCAATCCCACGCTGCGCACACTGGCGATTGCCTGGATCATCGTGCGCGCGCTGGACACGATGTCATCGATGAGCACGGGCTGGCGGTCTGCCAGGGCCGCGGTGTCGGGAAGGCTGACCTCCACGTCCTTGTCGCCCCGGCGGATCTTCTGCAACACCGTGAACGGCGCGCCAGCCAAGCGCGCGACTTCCTGGACCCATTGCTCGCTTTCCGCATCGGGTCCGATCAACACGGGACGGTCCACATGGGCTGCGACCCAGGCCGCGATGGCGGGCGCGGACTCGACCACACGGGTCGGCACCCGGTAGACCTCGCCGAGCGAGCGGTAGCGGTGCAGATGGGGATCGACGGTGACGATACCGTCGAACACCGTCGACACCAGCGCAGCGAACGTGCGGGACGTGATGGCTTCGCCCGTGTTGAAGCGCCGGTCCTGACGCAGGTACGCCAGGTACGGGGCAGCCAGCAACACGCGGGTGGCGCCGAGGTCGCGCGCTGCGTCCGCGGCGAACAACAAGGGCAGCGCCTTGGCGTCCGGCTGTGCCAGGCTGGCCACGATCACGACGGTGCGGCCGGTGACGTCGGCGTCCAGCCGCACCAGCGACTCGCCGTCCGGGAACCGGTGCAGTTGCAGGGCAGCCCGCTGCGCGCCCAACGCCCGGATCAGTCCATCGGCGAAGTCTTCGTCGCCCGGCAGGTGAAAAACGAGAGGTTTCATAGGTTCTCCGAAATCTGGAAGATCGGTGGGCGCGAGCGGACGAACTGCAGCGCATAGGCCAGCTCGCCCGGCGCCTGGGCGTGCAGCGTGAAGAGCGGCTGTCCCGCTTCGACCTGGTCGCCCAGGCGCGCATGCACGTCGATGCCGGCGGCAGCGGCGGTCGGTGCTCCGGCGAGCTTGGCCGCCCGCGCGAGCAACCGGTTGTCGATTCGGGAGACCCGTCCCGTGGACGGCGATGCGACGGTGTGCCGATGCGTTGCCACCGGGATGCTGCGCAGGCCGCCCTGCTCAGCGCAGATCGCCTCGAACGTGGCCCAGGCGCGGCCGTCGGCCAGCACCTGCGTGGCGAGCGTCAGGCCGCCGCCGGCGGGCGCTGCACCGCCCATTTCGAGGATGTCCGCCGCCAGCCGCAACGCTCGCTCCCGCAGGTCGGCCGGGGCCTCGGGCGTCCCTTGTAGGACGGCCAGCACGTCGCGGGCCTCCAGTGCCGGGCCGATCCCGCGGCCGACCGGCTGCTCACCATCGGTGACGCGCAAGGCCACGTGCAGGCCGATGGCGCTGCCCACCTCCTGCAGGCGCCGACCGAGCGCCGCCGCGGCCTGCGCGCTGCGCACTTTGGCGGTGGCACCCACGGGCAGGTCGATCAGCACATGGGTCGAGCCCGCAGCGGCCTTCTTGGACAGGACCGAGGCGACGAGCTGGCCCTCGCTGTCCAGGTCCAGCGGCCGCTCGACGCGGATGAGGATGTCGTCGGCGGGGCTGAGCCGTACCGAGCCGCCCCAGACGATGCAGCCGCCCGTGCGTTCGACCACGCGCCGCATGCTTCGCACATCCAGGTTCACCGGCGCCAGCACCTCCATTGTGTCGGCCGTCCCGGCCGGCGAGGTGATGGCGCGCGAGGAGGTCTTGGGCATCGTGAGGCCGCAGGCGGCCACGATGGGCACCACGAGCAGGGTCGTGCGGTTGCCGGGCAGGCCGCCGACGCAATGCTTGTCCACCACCAGCGGGCGCCCCCAATCGATGCGGTCACCGACGCCAATCATGGCTTTCGTGAGCGAGACGGTCTCCGCGAGGTCCAGGCGATCGCCGGCGCAGGCGGTGATGAAGGTGGCCAGATGCAGGTCAGAGTAATGGCCCGCCGCGACGTCGGAGATGATGGCGCTGAACTCGGCATCGCCCAGGGCATTGCCGTAGACCTTGGCCCGGACATGGCTGAGCGAATCCAGCGGCGGTGCATGGGTCACCGTGACCAGCTGGCCCGGCTGCGCCCCCAGCGACGCCCATGCCGATTCGGACAGGCCAGCGACGTTCTCGGCCAGCCAATCCCCATCGACGACGCTGAGCGTCGCCACGATGCTGCGGCGGCCGGCCGTCAGCTGCACGCGCGCCTGGGTCGTGAAACCCTCCGACCGGCAGACAGGGCAGTCGCGCCGCATGTAGACCACCGGCTCCTGATGGGTGTCGATGCCGGTGCGCCACGCCTGCAGCGTGTTCACGCCATCCTCTCCGGTGCCGGTGCCGGTGCCGGTCTCGTGCAGGTGCGCCGTCATACCAGATCCACCGTCTGCAGGTACTCGGGCACGGCAACCGACCAGCCCAGTTCATGGTCGATCCGCGCGCGCAGCGCATCGGCCGCCTCCGGCTCGCCGTGGGTCACGAAGGTTCGGCGCGGTGTTTGCGTGAAGCCGCGCATCCACGCGAGGATCTCGTCGGCATCGGCGTGGGCGGAAAGGTTGTCGAGCGAGGCCACCTCGGCGCGGATCGGCACGTCCTGGCCATGGATGCGGACGGTGGACGCGCCGTGCACGATCGCGGCGCCACGGGTGCCGCCCGCCTGGTAGCCGGCGAACAGGATGGTGTTGCGATGGTCGGGCGCGAATGACTTGAGGTGGTGCACCACGCGTCCTCCAGTGGCCATGCCACTGGCGGAGATGATGACCATCGGTCCACGACCGGCGCTGAGCGCCTTGGACTCCTCGACCTTGTTGACGATCTTCGCGGCATGGCACATGCCCTCGCATTCCTCGGGCGAGAGCCGGTGCTCGTCGCGATGGGCGTGGTACAGCCGTGTGGCATCGATGGCCATCGGGCTGTCCAGGTACACGGGCAGGTGCTGGTGGATGCGCCCTTGCTTCTTGAGCTGGTAGATGCCGTACATCAGGCTCTGCGCTCGGCCGACAGCGAACGCTGGGATGACCACGACCCCTCCACGGGCGGCCGTCTTGTTGATGACAGTCTCCAGCTGCGCCAGTGCGTCGGACGCTTCATGCTTGCGGTTGCCGTAGGTGGATTCCACCAGCAGGTAGTCGGCGCCGGGGACCTGCACCGGCGGGCGCAGCACCGGGTCGTTGGGCCGGCCGATGTCGCCGGAGAAGAGCACGGATCGCCGGCCGTCGTTGAGGTGCACGAAGGCCGAGCCGAGCATGTGCCCGGAAGGCGTCAACCGCGCGGTGAGTCCGGGCAGCGCCTCGAAGTCCTGAGAGAACGGACGTGGCGCGAACAGCTTCAGGCAGCGCTCGGCGTCCTCACGGGTGTACAGCGGCAGCGCGGGCTGGTGTTTGGAGAAACCGTGCCGGTTGGCGAACTTCGCCTCTTCCTCCTGCAGATGGCCGCTGTCGGTGAGCAGGATCTTGCACAGCTCGTGCGTCGCGGACGTGCAGTAAACCCGGCCGCGAAAGCCTTGTCGCGCCAGCAGTGGCAGGTAGCCGCTGTGGTCGATGTGGGCGTGGGTGAGCACGACCGCGTCGACGGTCTTGGGCGCGACCGGCAGCGGCTCCCAGTTGCGCAGGCGCAGCTGCTTGAATCCCTGGAACAGGCCGCAGTCCACCAGAATGGTCGCGTCGCCATGGCGCAGCAGGTATTTGGAACCGGTCACGGTGCCGGTGGCACCCAGAAACTGAAGTTGCATGGTAGGTCTCCAAGGATGTTGTCGTTCAAAGAAGGACCGGCCGATCCGGCAACTCGTTGCCGTGGTCCGCGCCCCGCGGAAAGTGCTGCACCAGCAGGTGGCTGACGGCCACGATGCCTTCCAGGGCTCCGGCCTCGAAGCGTCCCTGCGCAAACTGGGCTTCCATGCGCTGGCACACAGCCGACCACCTTTCGGCACCGCAACAGGCATGGATGCCGCGATCGGCCACGATCTCCACGGCCCGGTCGGCCAGCAGCACGTAGATCAGGACGCCGCTGTTGTGCGCCGTATCCCACACACCCAGGCGTGCGAACAGGTCCAGCGCCCGCTCGCCCGGCGATTGGTTGCGCCACAGTGGCGATCCGTCCAGCGCACCCTCGACCACGAAGCGCAGTTGGCCCCCATGCTGGAACTCTCCCGTGCGGATGGCCTGCTCGATCGCATCCAGGGCACGCGGGGGGAAGGCGCGGCGGACTGCGCGATCCGTGGTCGCAAGGTGGCGAAGAAGTCGTTGCATGTTCATCTCACCACCGTCCTGACGCGCCGCCGCCACCGAAGCCGCCGCCGCCGCCGCGGAATCCTCCGCCCGGCCAGCCGCCTCCCCGGTGGCGCCCGTGCAGGCCGCCGTGGCCACCCATGCCGATGCCCAGCAGCGTGACGAGGAATCCCGCCAGTCCAGCCACCGCGGCCACCGCGAAGGTGCCCACCAACAGCCACGCAGCGGCACCCAGCACGCCAGCCGTGACCAGGGAGCCTGGAAGGCGGCCGAGGGCGTTGCGCAGCACTCCGCCCAGCATCAGGGCCGCGACGAACAGGAAGGGCCAGGCCTGCCCGATGTCGTTGGTCTGCCCCTGCCGCCGTGGGTCCGCCGCAGGCAGGGCCTCGCCATCGATCACCCGCATGATCTGTTCGGCGCCTGCGGCGATGCCGCCGTCGAAATCGCCCTGGCGCAGGCGCGGCGTGATCACCTCGTCGATGATGCGCCGCGATACCACGTCGCTCAGCGCACCCTCGATGCCGTATCCGACTTCGATGCGCACGGTGCGGTCGTCCTTGGCCACCAGGAGCAACGCGCCGTCGTCCACCTTGCGACGGCCGAGCTTCCATTGCTCTACCACCCGCAGGGTGTACTGCTCGACGGGTTCGGGCCGCGTCGAGCGGACCATCAGCACGGCGATCTGCACGCCCTTGCGTTGCTCGAAGGCCCGAAGCTGCGCATCCAGCGCGGCGACACGATCGGCGGCGAGCGTTCCCGTGAGATCGGTGACGCGCGCCTGCAGCGGGGGAACGGCGACCAACTCCTGCGCGGACGCGACCGAAAGGAACAGGCTCAGCAGCAGCCAGGCCAGAGCGTGGGCCAGCCGAAGAGGGGCCGCCGGAGAGAGCACCGCTGTTCTGGGCGTTCTCATGTCAGGGGCGCGCCGCCGGCGCCGAGGCGCCGAAATCGACCTGTGGCGGCGCCGCCATGGCCTTCTCGTCGGCGACCGAGAAATTGGGCTTGACGACGTAGCTGAACAGCTTGGCCGTGATGTTGGTCGGGAAGCTGCGCGTGAGCACGTTGTAATCCTGCACCGCCTTCACGTAGCGCCCACGCGCCACGGTGATGCGGTTCTCCGTGCCCTCAAGTTGGGCACGCAGGTCTTGAAAAGCCTGGTTCGCCTTGAGTTGCGGGTAGTTCTCGCTCACCACCAGCAGCCGGCTCAGCGCGCCGGACAGTTCGCCCTGTGCCGCCTGGAACTTCTGGAACGCCTCGGGGTTGTTGACGAGTTCCGGCGTGGCCTGGATCGAGGTCGCCTTCGCGCGGGCCTCGACCACCCGGGTCAGCGTCTCCTGCTCGAAGTTGGTCTCGCCCTTGACGGTCGCGACGATGTTGGGGATCAGGTCGGCGCGCCGCTGGTACTGGTTCAGCACCTCGGACCAGGCGGACTTGGTCTGCTCGTCCAGCCGCTGGAAGTCGTTGTAGCCGCATCCGCTCAGCGACAGGGCAAGCGCTGCGAGCAGGGACATCAGGATCAGTCTCATGGTTCGGTTTCCGTGGAAGTGAGAAAAGTGCGGGACGGTGAAGCGCTCACCAGGACGGGGTTGGCTGGCCACCAACGCCGCGGAATGAGCAGCAGCGCGAGGGTGGCGGCCAGTGGAATCGACAGCCACGCAAAGGTGCTCTGCATCACAGCGCCGAATAGCCATCCGGTGGCGGCCGATCCCAGTGTTTGTCCGAGGCCGGCTGCCGCGGCGAGCCCTCCCATCGCGATACCGAGCCGCCGCGCCGAGGTGCCGGCAGCGAGGTAGGCCAGGGTGGGGAGCACGAGACCCGTGCCCGCAGCCGTGAAACTCACGCCGACGTACAGCCACATCTCGCTGCCATGGCGGGCCAGCATCAGGAGCCCGGCGATGCCCAGGACCATGCCGCAGGCCAGTACGCGGCGTGGGTCGGCGCGCTCCAGCAGGCCGGTGAAGAACAGCACCGCGTTGACGCCCAGCATCACCAGACTGCACTCGGCGAACATCAACGACACCTCTCGGGAGGAGAGATCGGGGTGGCGCTGGCCCTGCAGCACGATGCCGAGTTCAAAGCCGGCAAGCACGAACATGACCACACCGTTGAGAATCCAGAGCGCCAGGGAGCGGCTCCGGGGTGCTCCGTCGTGATCGGCTGCGTCCGCCTCTCCAAGGGAGGAAGGTGCGGGAAGCGTTGCGGCCAGGCCCAGCATCATCAGCGCGCCGAGCGCGGCCGAGAGTGCGATTACGAGCGTGGTCGATGAGCCCTGTACCAGCACGCTCAAGAAGCCCAGGCCGACAAGCCGTTCTGCAGCGGCGTTCAGGCCGGGGCCGAACAGGAACCCGAGCAGCGACATCGCACCCAGCCATGCAAAGCGCCTGGCGCGAATCGATTCTGGGGTGTACTGCGCGACGAGCGCCGGCACCACCGGCACGACCGCGGCCACAAAAAAGCCCGTCGCGCCGCGCAGCGCATAGATGCCGACCACGCCCAGGGACTCGGGGCGCAGCAGCGGGAGCAGGCTGGCCACGTAGCCGATCAGGCCCACCAGCAACACGCGGGCACGCCCCAGCCTGTCCGCCAGCATGCCCCACAGGGGCGCACCCAGCAGGATGCCCGCCGTGTAGATGCCGCTGAGGTAGCCGACATGGCGCGCAAGCGCCGCAGGATCCGCGTCGCCCATCAAGGGCCGCAGCCAGTCGGGGATCAAGGGCATCAGTGCCCCATATCCGGCCGAGACGACGAATACGGCCGCAGCGAGCCAACCCAGCTGCGCGACGCCGAGGTCTTGCTGGCGGGTGGGCCCGGATTCGCGCGGTGATCGCATGGCGCGGCTCTCTACCATGGTGGCCCGCCGCTCAGGCTGACGCGGCCGCTGGGACACTGGCACGCGACGTCACGCGCTTGATCCCCGGCAGGCGCGTGCGCTTGAGCATCAGCGCATTGATCGCGACGATCGCGGAACTGCCCGACATGGACAATGCAGCGACCTCGGGCGACAAGGTGAACGGATACAGCACCCCGGCCGCCAGCGGGAAGGCGATCACGTTGTAGGCCACGGCCCACCAGAGGTTCTGGTGCATCTTGCGCAGCGTCGCCCGGGACAGTTCGATGGCCCCGACCACGTCGTAGGGGTCACTCTTCATCAACACCACCTGGGCGCTTTCCATCGCAACGTCCGTCCCCGCGCCAATCGCAAAGCCCACGTCGGCCTGCGTCAGCGCCGGAGCGTCGTTGATGCCGTCGCCGACCATGCCGACCTTGTGACCCTGCTGCTGCAGTTCCTTGATCTTGGAGGCCTTCTGCCCGGGCAACACATCCGCAAGCACGATGTCGATACCCAGTTCCTTGCCGATGCGCTCGGCGGTCGCCTGGTTGTCGCCGGTCAGCATCGCGACCTTCACGCCGCGTGCCTGCAGCTTGGCGATCGTCTCGCGCGAGGTCGGCCGCACGGCATCGGCGATCGCGATGAGGCCGATCAGCCGGCCACCGCGCGCGACGTGGACCACAGTGCGCCCCCCGCCTTGCAGCCGCGCCGCCTCGCTGGCAAGGGGGGCCAGATCCACCTGTTCCGACTGCATCAGCAGCCGGTTGCCCAGGAGCACCGTCTCGCCCCCGATAGTGGCCCGTGCGCCTTGCCCATCGATGTTGGTGAAGTTCTCGGTGACCTCCGTCGGCATGTCTCCCGCACGCTTGAGCACTGCGAGCGCGAGGGGGTGCTCGGAGAACTTCTCCACCGCGGCGGCCGTCGCCAGAAGCCGCGTCTCCTCGACACCGGGCGCGGCCACCATCTCGACGACATCGGGCTGCCCCAGTGTCAAGGTGCCGGTCTTGTCGAACACCACGACCGTCAACTTGGTGGCGTTCTCCAATGCGGCCGCATTCTTGAAGAGAATGCCGTTCATTGCGCCCAGCCCGGTCCCGACCATGATGGCCATCGGGGTGGCCAGCCCCAGCGCATCAGGGCATGCGATCACGAACACGGTGATGGTCAAGGTGAGTGCGAACAGTAATGTCTGTCCCATCACCCAGTACCAGACGCTGAAGGTCAGCAGGCCAATCACGATCGCCGCCAGCACCAGCCACTGGGATGCGTGGTCGGCCAGCAGCTGGCCGGGGGCCTTCGAGTTCTGGGCCTCCTGGACCAGCTTGACAATCTGCGCCAAGGCCGTGTCCGCGCCGACCTTCGTGGCCTTGTAGCGAAAGCTCCCGCTCTTGTTGATGCTGGCGCCTACGACGGTGCTGCCCACGCCCTTCTTGACCGGCATGGACTCGCCCGTCAGCATCGACTCGTCCACTTGCGACGCGCCCTCGACGATCTCGCCATCCACCGGGATCTTGTCGCCGGGCTTGATCACGACCAGTTCCCCGGCTGCAACCTCGGCGGTCGGTACCTTGGTCTCCACCCCGTTGCGCACGACCGTGGCCATGGGTGGGGCGAGATCCATCAACGCGCGAATCGCGTCGGATGCGCCCGCGCGCGCGCGCATCTCCAGCCAGTGCCCCAGCAGGATGAAGACCAGCAGCACCGATGCCGCTTCATAGAACACCTCACCCTCGTAGAAGAAGGTCGCGCCGATGCTGAACAGGTAGCCGGTGCCCACCGACAGCACGACCAACGTGGCCATGTTGGCGACGCCGTTGCGCAGCGCGCGCCACGCCGCCACGTAGAAAGGCCAACCTGGATAGATGATCGCGGCACTTGCGAGGAAGAAAAGAAAGAGCTTGTCGTCCAGCCCGAACGGCGTCTGGAAGTCGCCGAACATCTTCCCCATCGGGGAATAGAAGAACACGGGAATGGCGAAGACCAGGGCCACGAAGAAGCGATTGCGCATGTCCCGAGCCATGTCCTGCATCGAGCCCGACCCGTGGCCCATGTCGTGCATCATGTCGTCCATCGCAGGGTCGCCTGCGTGGGCCTGGTGCGCAGCATGGGCGGCGGGCGTCGTGGCCGCAGCCTTCGCGCGTGCGGCCGTGGCGGGGGCATGCGCGTGGTGCCCCTCATGCCCCATCTCTTGCGCCTGACGTGCGGGTGCGCCGTGATGGCCGTGCACCGCATGGCTGGGGTCGGCAGAGACGCCAGCGGCGGGCGCGCACACGTGCTTGGGCGTCTGCTCGCCACGGCAGTGATAGCCGCATTCGGCGATGCGCTGGCGCAGATCCTCGACACTGAGTTGTCCCTCATCGAGATGGACCGTTGCGCTTCCCGCAACATAGTTGACATCTGCATGATGGACGCCGGGAAGCTGCAGCAGCTTGCGGCGTACTCCCTCCGCGCTCAGGCTCGATACGAGCCCTCCGACTTCAACGTTGATCGACTTCATGGCTGTTCTTCCTGTTCGCTGTGTTCGTGGTCTCAACGAGCGAGTCGGCCCGAGTCCAGGCAGTCCTGCGAGAACTCGAAGACGATCTCCCGGTCGGGAGCGATGACCTTGTGCTTCTTGCCGGCGTAGTGCAGCCGGGAGAGGATGTCTCTGATCAGGTTGAGCCTCGCCAACCGTTTGTTGTCGGCGTGCACGACAGACCAGGGCGCCGCGGCCGTATGGGTGCGCATGAACATCTCGTCGCGCGCCCGTGTATAGCCGTCCCAGTGCTTAAGCGCGACGGCATCCACCGGGCTCGACTTCCACTGTTTGAGGGGATCACGGCGGCGTTCCCCGAGCCGGCGGCTCTGCTCCTTCTTGCCGATGTCGAGGTAATACTTCAGCAGCTTGATACCGGAGTTGACCAGCATCTCCTCGAACTTGGGCACTGAGTTCATGAATTCCTCGTGCTCCTCGGCGGTACAGAAGCCCATCACCGGTTCCACGCCCGCACGGTTGTACCAACTGCGGTTGAACACCACGAGCTCTTCGCCAACTGGCAGGTGCGGGACGTAGCGCTGGAAGTACCAGCCCGTGCGATCCCGGTCGGAGGGCTTTCCTAGCGCGACGACCCGTGTTTCCCGAGGACTCAGGTGTTCGACCAGCCGCTTGATGCTGCCGTCCTTGCCTGCGCCGTCCCTTCCCTCCAAGAGGATCAGGATACGGTCGTTGCATTTGATGAAATGCCGCTGCAGTTTCACCAGTTCGATCTGCAGCATGTGCAACTGTGCTTCGTAGTCCTCGCGGCCGATCGAGCGTGTCGCTGTCTCGTCGCGCGCTGAGCCGTGGGCAGTGCCGGTGCCGTCCACATCGGCCTTGTGCTTGGCGCCTTTGGCGCCCTTCTTGTTCTTTGCCATGGGTTCTCCGTTAGGTCTGGTCGCAGGCGATCAGCATTGCGTGTGTCGACGCCCGGCGGGGCGCGGCGCTCATGTCCGCATCCGAGCTGGAGCCGCAGCCATCGCCTTGTCCGTAGGCTGCAGCCAGGTACGGTCGATTGATGCGCTGACGCCAGCGGGTCTTCTTCATGTCAGCCTCGCTGGCGCGTGTCCGAGAGGGAGGGAAGGAAGCGCGGCGTGCGCGCGGCATAGGCGTCGAACTCGGCGCCGAACTGCTTGCGCATGTCCTTCTCCTCGTTGACTGCCAGCCTCGAATACATCACGACGAGGAAGGGGAACATCAGCAGCGTCAACAGCGTCGGCCACTGCAGCAGAAAGCCGAAAAGGATCGCCACGAAGGCCACATACTGCGGGTGCCGAATCCTGGCGTATGGGCCGCTCACGGCAAGTTGGGCGTGCCGTTGCGCGTGGTAGAGCACCGTCCAGGCGCTCGACAGAAGCCAGAAGCCGCCCCCGATGAAGATGTAGCTTGCGATATGAAGCGGGCTGAAGTGAGGGTCGCCGCTCTCGCCCAGCAGGGTCGACCAGAGATGGCCGCTGTTGTGCGACAGCAAGTCCAGACTGGGATACTTGGTCTGAAGCCAGCCGGACAGCACGTACAGCGTCAGCGGAAAGCCGTACATCTCGACGAACAAGGCAACAATGAACGCTGCGAATGTCCCGAAGGTTCTCCAGTCGCGCGAGGTCTGCGGTTTGAAGAAGCTGAAGGCGAACATGATGAAGACCGCCGAGTTCACGAGGACGAGCAGCCAAAGCCCATAAGCGGGCGCATCGTGGTTCATTTGCGCTCTCCCGGGCACGGTGGATTCGCCTTGCTACCGTCGCCTGGTACGGCATGGCGATGCATCAGCACATGAGCGATGACGCAAGTCGCTAGGAGGACCAGTGGCAGCGCGGCCAGGTAGTGCCCGCGGTGTTCCGTCAGCAGCATGTAGATGCTCACGGCCAGGAAGACCAGAAAGCCCAGGAACCATCGCGAGCGCGAAAACCTTGGACCGGTGCGGTGAGAAGTTGTCATGGTCGTCCTCCTCACTTCGCCGGCTCAGGCATCCGGTCCATCATCATCTGCATCATGGACTGGCACATGTCCATGCGCATTTCGAGCATTTGCTGCCGCTCAGCTGTCGGCGCCGACTCGGCTCCATCCTTCATTGCGCCCATCATCGCCATGCCAGCCCGCATGGCCTGCATGTGTTCGGCCATGAGCGCCTTGCGCTGCGCAGGCGTCTTCGCAGCCACCATCCGTTCGTGCATGGCCTGCATCGACTTCAGTTGCGCATCCATGCCCTCGGTGGTCGGCGCCCTTGGCGTCTCGGCCGCGGTCGGACTCGCACCTGCGGGGTGATGGGCCTGATGGTTGTCCTGCGCGAACGCAGACAAGGTGACCAGTGCGGCGCCCACGATGGCCGCGATCGAATGCGTGAATTTCATTTCTCTCTCCTTTAGCCGCGGGTGCCTGCCATTGGGGCGAAACCGATGTCGCCGCAAGCGGACAAAGCCCTATGAAAACTCCGTAGTCGGGTACAGAGTCAAGGCTTATGAGTTGTGCGCCGGGTGTGACCGACACGGCAACTCAAAGGAGGCGCTACAGCGCGAGACGCTCGAACAGCAGCCACGACGGCCGCTTGGGAGGTGGTCGCTGGTGACCCCTCGATGGGATGGCTCGCAGAGCCAACGTCGGAGCCAGCAGCTGGTCTCCATAGGCGGGAGGCGCCAAACCGACGAGGTCGAACGCGAAGGTTGGTGCTTTCTGAATGGCGGACTGGTTGACGTCGCCGCAGAGCTTCAGGCACGGGGCCTTCGACGGGTCGTGGGAACCTTCTTCGTGCTCACCATGGAGGCCTTCATGATTTCCATGCCCGGACGATGGGACATGCTCATACCCGACAGCATGCCGATGTTGCTGCGGAGACTCCAGAAGGCAGGCATTGGCCACCCCGGCCCCGAGCGCAAACAGCCATACCCCGAGCACCATCCACGCGATGGCGCGAATCCTGCGGTGGTTGAGAAGTGTGCGCATGTGCGGCCTATTGACCCATTGACACCTGTGATCCTATTCCCAACTGAGCTGCGGGAAATTGATTTGGATCAAATGGAGGCAAGGGTCAACTACGCGGTACTGCGTTATTCTGTGTTGCTCGTGAATAGACAGTGGATCGCTCGATGAACGAAGGTTTGGGTGATTGGATGACGGTTGGCAGGCTGGCGAAGGTCGCTGGCGTCGGCGTGGAGACAATCCGCTACTACCAGGGACGCGGCCTGTTGCCGATCCCGAAGAACGCCGGCAGCTTCCGGCGCTACCCCGCTTCGATGATCCAGCGGATCGGCTTCATCAAGCGCGCTCAGAGCCTTGGGTTCTCGCTGGACGAGGTGAAGTCGCTCTTGGATCTGGAGGATGGGCGGAATCGCCGGGCTATTCAGACGGTGACACGGCGGCGCCTTGACCAGATCGATGAGAAGGTTGGCGACCTTCAGCGCATGCGAGGCGCTCTGAGAGACATGCTGGAGAGGTGCGAAGACACGGGAGAGGCGCTTCCTTGCCCTATCATTGCTGCGCTCATGGGGCCTTTGAATACGTCCGAATGATTGCGCGCTGTGAGGAACAGACGAGACCCAAGGAAAGCGAACGAGGCCTGTCGCACTTCGTTGGTAATGGTCGTGCGGACTGTTCGCTGCACAAAAATGCCGAATGAATTTTCAGCAATCTCACGGCCGACTTAGGGCTACGCTGAACAAGCCCTCGAAATTTCCCGCGCGAACGCGGAAGACGCCATTTTTTGGATTTTGTGGCCTCTTGCGCCGCCCATTTGGGCCGTTCGCAGGGCCTTGAGGCCCGATTTCCACCCTTACGGGCGCACCTGTCCCTGCAGTCGCCCTCGGGCAAGGAAAATGTTGGCCAGCGCCAAGGCCGTGAATGCGCGTGTGGCGTTCTTCTGCAGCCCGCGGTAGCGCACCTTGGTGAATCCCCACAGGCGCTTGACCACCCCGAACACATGCTCTACCCGAGCGCGGATGCGTGACTTGTTGCGGTTCTTGGCCCGCTGAACTTCGTCCACCTCGCCTGCACGGCGGGTGCGCTGGTTGGTGAAGTCTTTGGCTTGGGGCGCCTTGCCCCGGATCAGAGCCTTCTGGCTGGCGTAGGCCGAGTCGCCGTACACGCGCTGCTCGTTGCCATGCAGCAGATCGGGCAGCGGGTGTTTGTCATGCACGTTGGCCGCCGTCACCACGGCGCTGTGCGCCAGCCCGCTTTGGCTGTCCACGCCAATGTGCAGCTTCATGCCGAAATACCACTGCTGGCCTTTGCGGGTCTGGTGCATATCGGGATCGCGCGCCTTGTCGGCGTTCTTGGTAGAACTGGGCGCGGCGATGATGGTGGCATCCACGATGGTGCCGGTGTTGACCTTGAAGCCGCGCTCCTGCAATTGCTGGCCTACCTAGGCAAACAGGGCTTCACCCAGTTTTTGCTCATTGAGCAGTTTGCGAAACTTCAGCAGCGTGGTGGCGTCGGGCACGCGTTCGCGGCCCAGGTCAATCCCCACAAAGCGGCGCAGACTGGCACTGTCATACAGAGCCTCCTCGCACGCCAGATCGGCCAGGTTGAACCAGTGCTGAAGAAAATGGATGCGCAGCATGCGCTCAAGGCCAATGGGCGGGCGGCCGTTGCCTGCTTTGGGGTAGTGCGGCTCTATCACCTGGCACAGAGCGGCCCATGGCACTATTGTCTCCATGGTCCGCAAGAACTCTTCGCGTCGGGTGGGTTTGCGCGAATGCTCGAATCCGTTGTCTTGATCTGCGGCCATTGCCAAGGTCTGCTGCTTCATCTGCGGATAACGTTTGACCCCTCTCAATGGTGGACCTTAATCAGCGTTGCCTTAACACGGTGGGAGTGTCAAGCAAGAACCTTCGCCACCTTTGACCTCAATCAAGGGCCTGGACTGCAACAGGCATCCGATCCCTTCCCAAACGGCACTGCCCTGGATTTCGACGATCCAAGAGCCAGGGCAGCGACATCGGACTCAGGACTATTTGGTAGGAGCGGCAGGTGTCTTGCCACTGCGGGCCAAAAATGCATCCAGTTCAGCGATTTCCTTTTTCTGAGCGGCAACGATGTCCTTGGCCATCTTGAGCATTTTCGGGTCCTTGCCATCCCGCAACTGGGCCTGGGCCATGTCAATCGCACCCTGGTGGTGGACCCGCATCATCTGGGCAAAATCCACATCTGGGTTGCCCGACATTGGCACGGATGCCATCTTGTCGTTGTTCTCTTTCATCATTGCCTTCATGTCCATCTTGCCGTGAGGCATCGATTGATCCATACCGGCGCCCTTCATGCCCGAGTGGGGAGCGGTCTGGGCATGCAGTGCCAGAGGCGACAACAAGCCACAAGCTATGACAGCGGCGGCGGACAGCGAGTGAGAAGCTGGGAATGTTTTCATAGATGCTCTCCAGGAGTTAAGCAACGGGATTAAGCCGCACGCGCCATGGCGTCGCACTCTTGGGCGCACTTGAGACAAGCCTGCGCACAGGCCTTGCAGTGGTCTGCCTCATGCCTGGCGCATTCATCGGCGCAGGCCTTGCAGATCTGAGCGCACAGCGCGCAAATCGCAGCTGCATGCTCGCTATTGCGCGCCATGGCGTCGGCCGCAAAGCTACACGCTGCTGCGCAGTCGACGTCCAGGGCAATGCAGCGCGCCATCATTTTCACGTCGTCTTCTTTCAGACAAGCTGCAAAGCACTGATGGCAGGCCGTGGCGCACTCCTGGCAAGCCTCGATGCAAGACATGTATTGGTTCGGGGTGTGGTTCATCAAAATCTCCTGATAAGTAGCTCGAAAGATGAGCGGGAACCTGCGCAGTTGGCTGCGAGGAGCGTCCATCTTTTGCCGCGTGGGGTGATCGGCGCTGTAGGCTGGCATCGCCAATTGACGCGGCTTTCGAGCGATTTGCCGTCGTTATGGGCCATAGATTACGAGGAGATTTCAGGGCTGTAATTTACGCATCACATTCGCGCAAGGGTCGCCGCAACGGCCAGTTGCTATTCATATCTGCATGCCGGTCGTTTGCTCGTACAGTTGAGTTGCTGAGGCAACGACCGCGCAGCGCACTACGTTCATCGATGAAGAGCGTGATCAATGCAACATAAGCGTACGGCAAAATCATCTTGATGAAGATGTCGGGACATCGACAATCGTGCCAACAGCCACCGATTGCAAGTACGCCCGATCAAGCGTTCCCTGGCAGTTGGTGTCTTTGCGTGCAAGTTCTTCAAGCGCACACAGCACGAGATCGGCTACAGCGAGTTCCCGCTGCCTGCGCGCTTGCTCAAAAACGCGCAAAAGTGCGTAGCTGAGCATTCGACGGGCATCACCAATCTTGTAGGTCATAGCATCACCTCCATGCGTCGCTTTTGCCTAAACTGGCAGCTTAGACCTTGTCCCTGTGTGAATGTCAAGAAGAGTGCAGGCCCTTAGGAAATCGCCTTCGAGCGAAGGTCCATCCTTCGCTCATGCGCTTTTCAGAGCATGCCCGCACCCCCATGCGGCCTGTGGCTTTCAAAATCGTAATCGGAAGGTCACCGCTTCGTAGGGGTGCGGCTTCTAGACTTCTCTCCGTGGCGCAGAAAAACGCCACCTGGATGGACCATATCGGGCATCCGGCGCCACAGGAGACCATCATGAAAGTTCGTACCGCCATCCTCGTCGCCAGCCTCGCTGCATCCGCTACAGCGTCCTTTGCCACTTCGGTGTACCACGCAAGCCCAAGCCAGGAAGAAGGCGTGAGTCTGGCCCCCGACCACCTGGGCAACGCGGTCAGCCGCCAAGCTGTCGAAAACACCGTTCTGGCCGCTCAAAAGGACGGTTCGCTGTACTGGATCAGCCGTGGCTACCCCGCTACCTATCCGCTCGTCCCCGGTCCCAAGCTCACCAAGACCCGCCAGCAAGTTCTGGATGAGTTGCAGGCCGCCAAGCGCAACCCTGTGACCAGCGATGGCATGCGCGACCTGGGCGGCGAGGCAGGTTGGGTCAACGCCCGCCAACTCCCCTGAGCTGTCTCAACGACTACCTGCAATCGTGTGCCCCTTCAAGACCGGCCTGCGGTTGCACTCAAACCACCATCATTTACTCAACAAGGAAATCCCATCATGAAACTCAAGTCCACCCTCATCGTCCTTTCCCTCGTCGCCGCCCCCGCATTTGCTTCGGACCAAGCGGTCAGCAAGACGCGCGAACAAGTGCGGGCTGAATTGGCGCAGGCTCAGCGAAGCGGCGACATGCTCGCCTTTGGCGAATCGGGTCTTACGCTCAAACAGATCAATCCTGGCGCCTATCCCGTGGCTACTTCGACTCAGGTCGGCAAATCCCGGGAGCAAGTGCGGGACGAGTTGGAGCAGGCTATCCGCACAGGCGACATCATGGTGGCCGGCGAGTTCGGGGTCAAACGCAATGAACTGATGTCAGGCCGCTATCCCACCGTGGCGAGCAAATCGCTGAAGACACGCGACCAGGTCAAGAGCGAGCTGGCACGTGCCATCCGCGAGGGCGAAGTCGTCGCTGTGGGCGAAGACGGCCGCAAACTCAACGAAATCTATCCGGACCGATACCACGCAGCGCAGCATGCTGCCGTCGCCGTCACATCGGATGAGTCCACCAAGGCTCCCCGCTTCTAAATCGGTCCGGTCCACGTGAGGACGTCGATGCCTGGCAAGAGCGCCTGCATAGCGAACCATAGGCCCAAGGAAAATATGTCTGTAGGGGCATCGGAGGCATCGGCGCGATGCGAACCTCAGCTCGGCTCTTTGCGGCACAGACAGTAGATGAACTTCTGGACGGTGCCGAGTGGCGTATGGTGCTCTTCGCGCGCTTGCTGCAAGAGCGTGAATGGGGCCCCGAATTGCGCGTGCAAGCCGTCGGCGCTGTAGCGCATGACGGGCAAACCGCTGCACCTCTCTGGTCCGTCTTCTGCAAACGTCGCCACGATGACGTGACCGCCGGGCTTGACAGCGCGCAGAACCGCCTGAACGTAGGCCTCCCGCTCGTGCGACGAGGTAAGGAAATGAAAAACGGCCCTGTCATGCCAAACGTCGTAGGCATGCCGTGGAAGGTCCACGCGCGTAATGTCGCTCACAAGCCAGGTTACGGTGTCCGCACGCGCCCCCAGTCGAGACCGTGACGCCGACAAAGCAGCCTCGGACAAGTCAAGAACCGCGACCTTCATGTACCCCTCATCAAGCAAATCATCGACCAAAGTTGAAGCACCCCCTCCAATATCAATGATGCTCGCATCACGGGCGACTGAAGTCTGCCGAATGAGCTGGGTGGATTGCTGAGCGTGTTCCTGAAACCAACTCACCCCAGAGGTGGGCTTTGCCGTGTAGACCTGCTCCCAATGATCTTTGGACTGCATGTAAATCTCCAATGAAAGTACGCGCGTCTATGCTCTCGCAGGAATGTGCCGACTTCGCTGGGAAGCGTCCGCGCCGATCTGTGCTCCGACTACGTGGCTTTTGCCCAGAGCAAGTCACACCTGCATATTCATCACATCGGTGTAGGCTTGAACAATTCGGTTACGACTTTGCAGGGTAGCCTGAAACGCAATGTTCGACTTGACTCCGGCGAGCATCGTTTCTTCCAAGCTGACCGTGGGATTGCCGAGTGTGACCTCACGACTCAGCCGACCCGACTCACTTTGCAAATGGCTGGTGGTTGTCAGCGCCTGCTTCATCGCGTCCAGAAAACCGCCTTCCTGGATGCTCGGCGCTTTGTGCACAGAGTTTCCCAACAAGCCGACTGGCGATAGAGCATCTAATGGCTTAGTAGTGACGTTCATGTCGAGAGCTTCTTGGTTTTGGCGAAGAATTTGCGAAGTGCCGCCTCGGAGATCTCTACCAAGGTGATGGCTCATCGTAGCTAATGGCGCCTGACCTGTAACTTTTGCGACGCAAGCCTCTGCCCCTCAATCCCTGCGTTTGGGATAACAGGAACTTCATCTTGCCGACATCCCCGAGGATTGCCTCCCCCTGGGCCCAAGGAGCCAAACCCACAGGGACCGCGCCGCGCCGATGAACCGTGGCTCACAGCCGCTGCGAAATCTCTAGCAGCGGCTTGATGCTGGACCCAAAGCGGCTCATGGAAGCATGGTTCTGCTCCAGCTGGCTGTAAGGCAAGTACCGGATTCCAAGCTCCGACACCCTGGAGAAGGCAGGCCTTTGAAGTTGCTCAGCGACCTTGTCTCTGCGATTGTCTGGAGCCACCAGAAACAGCGCACAGTTGCCTGCAACCGGCGTGCCCAAGGCCAGATCGAGCATGCGGACGATGCCCGAATAGATGGACGTGGTGTGTTCGACTTCGAATGCAGCGGCGAATTGCGAGGTCTGGGGATCAACCCATACAACATCGATCAGTCGCACAGACTCCAGTCCTCGGTCCAGGCTGGCGGGCAACTGCGCCATGCATCCATCTCCCAGCAGCCCCCCGCCATGGGCGCGGCCCCGGTCGTTGGACGCTATCCAGACCTCAAAGCCGAGGGCCTTGCCCAGGTCGCGCAGCGAAGCCTGGACACCCGTGTGCGTCGCATCGCTCTCGGTAGCTTGGGACAGTTCCCGTTGCAATGCGGTGGATTCCTGACGTACGCGTTCTAGATCCTCTTGCCACAAAGCAGCGGCTGCAGCGTCCATTGCCGGAGGCGGTGCGGCATATCGGCCACTGCCTATATCAAACATGAGTCCCGCGATCGCGCCCAGATCGTTCGATAGTTTCAGCCGGTACTGCGCGTTCAGGCGAAGCAAACCCTCGCGCATCGAGAGATAGTGGTCCCAGCGCCCAAGCTTCATGCGCCCCCCGGTCACGGCGTTGAACCCGGCGACGATGGCTGTATTGAAAGGGGATACCAGTGTCGGGCGGATGAAGTACAGCAAGTTAGCGACTGCTGGGCCCAGGCCTTTGATGCCAATCGCATCCATGCGCTGTATGGCGGCCACAACGTCTTCTGCGCAATCGCAGTGATCGCAGGTGTGCAGGAGGTCCGCAAAAGCGCGCTGGTTGCTCGGGTTCTCGTAGATGTCCGGAATGCGCAGCTTGGGTTTCCAGAGGAACGCGTGGTCCGCACCCTTGAAGATCTGGCGCTGCTCCGCCACGGAGCCAACGATTGTCTCTAACGAGGATCCTCGGTAGGCGTTGCCAAACGTTCCCGCCCGGATGTCCTCCACCACTTGCGCAATGCCTCGGCGAATAGAGCGGAAGTTTTTGATCCGCTGATCCCACAGGAACCAGGTGTTGTAGGTGCTGCTGGGATCTGCCTTCCAGCAGTCAATGAGGGTGGCCAGGGGGTCATGCATCTGTTGTGAGGCGCTTGCCAATGTTCTGAGCACTGGGGAAATACATCGAAAAACAAGTCCTGCCATCGGCCGAACTCACAGAGATGCGGCCTCGGTGCGCATGAACAATCGCCTGGGTGATAGACAAGCCCAAGCCCGCACCGTCGGAGTCCAGTTGCTTGCGCGACTTGTCTGCCCGAAAGAAGCGGTCGAAAAGGCGGGGGATCATCTGCGCGTCGATGGAAGGTCCAGTGTTGACTACATCCACGGTGGTTCCGTGAACGTCCCCTTGAATGTCAACGACCACCTGTTCTCCAGGGGGGGTATAGCGAATGGCGTTGGACAGGAGATTGCTCAGCGCCCGGCGCAGCATCAACCGATCGCCAGTGATCTCTGCCGCCCCAATAAGCTGCAGACCGACCTGCTTTTCTTCGGCAAGGGCCTCGTAGAAGTCAAACAGGGCCTGTGCTTCGTCGTGGACAGCAATTTTTTCCGTACTGGGAAGAATGAGTCCGTGGTCGGCTTTCGCCAGGAACAACATATCCGCCACCATGCGGGCCAGACGCTGGTACTCCTCGGCGTTAGAGGCCAGTATGTCCTGATACTCCCCGCAGGAGCGAGGCTGGCTGAGCGTGACCTGTGTCTGCGTCATCAGGTTGTTGATCGGCGTACGCAACTCGTGGGCCAGATCCGAAGAAAACTCGGACAAGCGATCAAACTCCTCTTTCAAGCGCCGGAGCATCTCGTTGAGGGTTGTAGCCAAGTCTGCCATCTCCACCGGAAACTCCTGAGTTGGCATCCGATCGTCCAGCCGCTGCGCCGTGATCGCCATCGCGCGAGACCGCATTGTCCGAAGGGGCGCCAAGCCATTCTTTGCAGCCCACCAGCCCAGGATCCCAGCCACCAGCGTTGCCAATGCCACGTAACCCACGAGCACCCGAATCAGGCCTTGCATGAAATGCTTGTGGTGTGCGATGTCCAACGCGACCCAAATCTGGAGCGGTGCTTGAGAGGCGCCCGGCATCGATACGGATTCGGACATCCCTCGGTACTCGCGGTCATTGGTCTGCCAGGATGCGACCCCCAAGCGGGCTTTCTGGGTTTGGGCGATGAGGTCCTGTGGAAACTGGAAACCCGTGGTCGCGTAAAGCGGGTCCTTGTCACGGAAAACGCTGACAAAAAGGCCCTCATGGCTGTGCAAGACGTCGTCCAGACGCATTTTGAGGTCTTCAGGTGACGTGGATTTTCCTATCACCTCACGTGTGAGGTGGATCTTGTCGCGCAGGGCATCGCGATCCAGTTCCACAAAATGCCGGTCAATGGAAATGGCAACAAGTGTCCCCAGGCCAACAAGCACGAGCCCGGAAGCCAGCGTAAAAAAGACTGTCAGTCGTGTCGTGAGCGAGTACCGAGCTATCACACATTCTCCTGGGGTGCCTCAAGCACATAACCCATGCCTCGCACCGTCTGAATCAGCTTGGCGTCATAGGCATCGTCAATTTTGGCCCGAAGCCTGCGCATTGCCACCTCGACCACGTTGGAATCGCTGTCGAAATTCATGTCCCACACCTGCGACGCGATCAGAGAGCGAGGCAAAACCTCCCCTTGGCGACGCATCAGCAGCTCCAGCAGCCCGAATTCCTTGGGTGTGAGGTCGATGCGTTTGCTGGACCTGCTGACTCGACGCCGCAGAAGGTCCAGTTCAAGATCTGCCACCTGCAGAATAGTCACCTCGGCGCCACTGCGGCCGCGCCTCAGTATGGTCCGTGCCCTTGCCAGCAATTCGGCAAAAGAAAACGGCTTGACCAGATAGTCGTCTGCGCCCAACTCTAGGCCTTTGACGCGATCCTGAACCTGGTCCTTTGCCGTGAGAAATAACACGGGCATCTCAAGGCCTCGACGACGCATATTGGTGAGGACCTGCCAGCCGTCCATCCGAGGAAGCATCACATCCAGGATCACGAGATCGTAATCCTCCTCTTGAACCAGACGCAGGCCATCGACACCGTTGTGAACCAGATCAGCGTTGAATCCCGCTTCACGCAAGCCTTGGCGCAGGTATTCCCCGGTTTTGATTTCGTCCTCAACGATCAGTATCTTCACGAGACCTCCTTGGCGCTGCGAGTGGCCGCCAGTGTGCCCGCAGATTTGCGCCTTTCTTGAACATGACAAAGATGTAATTGAGACGTTATCTATTTGGAAGCCGTTGACTCACACAATGCGTTGCATCAAAACGCATGGTGAATCTATGAGAAATTCCTGGCTTTCACGACTTAACTCAATCCCCTGGCTGGCCGCTGCACTGCTGGCGCCTTCGCTGGCCTTTGCTCAGATGCCGGACGGTGCCCCCCCGAAAGTGGACTACCAACTTTCGTACCGATCAGCTCTGACGGGCTATGAGGTCTACAAAGAGCAAGCCGTCCAGCCCTGGAAGGCTGCCAACGACAAGGTGGGCGAAATTGGAGGATGGCGCGCCTATGCCAAGGAAATGCGCCAGCCCGCACCCGCAGCGGACCAGGGCCAACCAGCCCAAGGCCATGACGCACACCACGGGGGCAAACAATGATCCGTACCCTTCGCATGCCCCGCGCCAAACTAGTGATCGCTGTTGCCGCAGTGGCGGTCTTGTCTGGCTGCGCCAGCGTGAATCTGGAGCAAAACCTCTCCAGCGCCAACGCGGCGACAAGCGGTTTCACGGACGGCGGACTTACTCTGGCCCGGGACCGGAATGAGCAAGATGCCTTGCGCCAACGCGCCTCGGACTTGTTGGCCAAACCGCTCAGTCAACAAGATGCCGTTCAACTCGCTCTGGTCAATAGCCCGTCCCTGCAAGCCATCGTGGCTCAAAACTGGGCGGACGCTTCCACGGCGGCCCAGTCCGGCCGCATCGCCAACCCTATTCTGAGCCTGGAGCGCGTTCGGCTAGGCAGCGAGACGGAGATCGGACGCCTCCTTTCCTTCGGTCTGCTTGACCTGCTGACCTTGCCCATGCGCAAAGGTATCGCCGAGCAGCGTGTCAAACAGACTCAGCTGCGCCTCAGCAGCGATGTAGTGGACCAGGTGACCCAAGTACGCCAAGCCTGGGTCCGCGCTGTTGCCGCGCAACAGACGTTGACTTACACCCAACAGGTTGTCGCAAGCGCCCAAGCCAGCGCCGAGTTGGCCAAGCGCATGCAGGCAGTCGGTAATTTCAACAAGCTTGACCGTGCACGCCAGCAAGCGTTCTATGCCGACACAGCGACCCAGCTGGCCACCGCCCAGCACGGGGTCACAGCGGCCCGTGAAGAGCTGGTGCGGATGCTGGGCCTTGATGACAACCAAGCCCAGCAGCTCAAGTTGCCTGAGCGCCTGCCGACGCTGCCCAAGGAGCCGCTGTCCCCAGCAGATGCTGGCCGTCAGGCATCCAAGGGGCGGCTGGATCTTCAGATCGCGAAGGCCGACTATGACGCAGCCGCACGCGCGCAAGGCTGGAACACGATCACGACCTTCACGGACATTGAACTGGGTGTACGGCGCGACTCTGTCTTCGATGCAGCCGAGAACACCCACTCGACGCGGCGCGGCTTCGAGATCAGTCTGCAGCTGCCGATCTTCGATTGGGGGGGCATGCGACGCGATTCCATGAACGCGCAAACCCTGGCCGCTGCCAACCGCCTGGAGGCCACAGCCCGCGCGGCGGGCTCGAACTTGCGCGAGAGCTATTCCGCGTACCGCACGGCATACGACATCGCGCGCCACCACCGCGACGAAGTGATCCCGCTGCGTAAGAGCATCTCTGAAGAAAACCAGCTTCGCTACAACGGGATGCTGATCAGCGTCTTTGAGTTGCTTGCCGACTCCCGCGACCAGGTGAACTCAGTGATGGCGGCTCTGAACGCCGAACAGCAGTTTTGGCTAGCGGACGCAGCCCTTCAAGCCTCCCTCATCGGCAAGCCCACCAGCGCAGGTGTCTCGGGCGGTGGCGCAGCCGCAGCCGAAGCTGGTGCAGGTCACTGATCCCTCAAGGAAACCAACATGAATTCAAGAAGAGATTTTTTCCGATTTGCTGGCATTGCTGGGGGGGCTGTGGCCGCAGCGAGTGTGAGCCGGGTGGCGATGGCCGCTCTGCCAGAGCCAGTGTTCCAGACGAGTGCGGACACCATGGCGCCGCTGGTGCCCAATTCGGGGCGCCCCTACAACCCCGTGGTCACGCTCAACGGCTGGACGCTGCCGTGGCGCATGAACCAGGGGGTCAAAGAGTTCCACTTGGTGGCAGAACCCGTGGTGCGCGAAATGGCTCCTGGCTTCAAGGCCCACCTGTGGGGATACAACGGCCAGAGTCCCGGTCCCACCATTGAAGTCGTGGAAGGCGACCGCGTCCGCATTTTTGTGACCAACAAACTGCCCGAGCACACCAGTATCCACTGGCACGGGCAGCGATTGCCTAATGGCATGGACGGCGTGGCGGGCTTGAATCAGCCAGCGATTCAGTCCGGCAAAACCTTCGTCTACGAGTTCGTTGCGCGCCGTCCGGGGACCTTCATGTACCACCCCCATGCCGACGAAATGGCTCAGATGGCCATGGGCATGATGGGTTTTTGGATCACGCATCCCAAGACCAAACATCCGCTGATCGACGAAGTGAACCGGGACTTCTGCTTCCTCCTGAGCGCCTACGACATCGAGCCCGGCGCCGCGACACCCAAGGTCGCGGAAATGCTGAACTTCAATTTGTGGACCTGGAACAGCCGCATCTTTCCTGGCATCGATTCCTTGAACGTCCGGCTCAACGACAAGGTGCGGATTCGCATCGGCAACCTCACCATGACCAATCACCCGATGCATTTGCACGGGCACGAGTTTCTGGTAACGGGCACGGACGGCGGTCCCACGCCCAAGAGCACCCGTCTCTATGAAGTGACAACCGACGTGGCAGTGGGCCAGATGCGCCAGATTGAGTTCCTCGCGGACGAAGAAGGCGACTGGGCGTTCCACTGCCACAAGAGCCACCACACCATGAATGCAATGGGTCACGACATTCCCACCATGATTGGAGTGGACCATCGCGGCGTCGCCAAGAAGATCAACAACCTGATCCCCGACTACATGGTCATGGGCGAACGGGGCATGGCAGACATGACCGAGATGGAGATGCCCATTCCGGACAACACCATTCCCATGATGACGGGGGAAGGCCCGTTCGGGTCGGTCGAAATGGGCGGGATGTTCAGCGTCGTCAAAGTACGCCGCGACCAGAAGCCGGGCGACTACAAAAACCCGGGTTGGTACAAAAACCCGGAGGGCACGGTGGCCTACGAGTACACCGGCCCGATGGTTGAGCCCGCCCGCTTCAAGGCTGAAGGTGGCCAATCCATGCCCCGCAAAGAAAAGTCAAGTTCGGACACTGTCGTCAAGGTCAAAAAGCCGTCTTCGCACAGCGGCCATTGATCGCCCCCTTTCCTCATTCACAACGTAAGGTAACTATGAAAAGCACTCTTTCCCTGATCGCTGCCTCAACCCTGGTGGCTCTGTCTTTCAATAGCCTGGCAGGTGGTACTCACAGCGGTGGTCACGGCCACGGAAGCGAGGAGTCAGCCATAGGACAGCCAGGTACAGCAAGCAAGGTAAGCCGCACGATCAATGTTGACATGGCTGACACCATGCGCTTCACGCCCGCGGCAATCTCCGTCAAGCAGGGCGAGACTATCAAGTTCGTAATTAAGAACGGTGGTCAGGTCAAACACGAATTCAGCCTGGGTACCGATGCCGAACTCAAGGAACACTACGAGACGATGAAGAAGTTCCCGGATATGGAGCATGACGAACCCAGCAAAGTGTCGCTGGCTCCAGGCAAGCAAGGGGAAATCATCTGGCAGTTCACAAAGGCTGGTGAAGTCAAGTTTGCCTGCCTTTACCCAGGTCATTACGACGCGGGCATGAAGGGCCAGGTCACGGTGGTGAAGAAGTAAGCTGAAAAGTCTTCTACGCGATTGAACAAGGAGTTCCTATGAAAAACGCAAACAGTCTTTTAATCGGCGCGATGTTGTCGCTGATCACCCTCATGCCGCTGTCGGCCACGGCACAGGCCACGGGCGACGCTGGCAAGCCAGCTGCCATGGCTGCGGCCTCTATGACTGATGGAGAGGTACGAAAGATCGACAAGGACGCGGGGAAAATCACCATCAAGCATGGCGACATCAAGCATCTAGACATGCCGGGGATGACCATGGTGTTCCCAGCCAAAGACAAGGCCCTGCTCGACAAGACGCAAGTTGGCGACAAGATCCGCTTCATGGTGATCAACGAGGGTGGAAAGATGGTCGTCACTGCCATCGAACCTGCCAAGTAGGGATAGAAGTGTTTCACGGCGCCCCCAAGAAGGGGTGCGCTTTCGCTCATACCTCAAACTACCAAGGAAAAATCATGAAAACGCTCCTTATTGCTCTGACTCTGACGGCCGCATCGTCCGCATTCGCCGCTGGCGACACCCAGGAAGCCACGCCCTATACCAACTCCAAGGCGCAAGCGCATGGCGAAGACCACAAGAAAGCCCGTCCTGCAACCGGTGTGAAGCGGACCAAGGATGGCGGTACAGCGCGGGGTGAAGGCTCTGGCCTTGCGGACACCAGCAAGGCCGAAGCCCGTGGTCAGGAAAAGGCCAATGCGCGTGAAGCCATGCCGCACAAGGAAGCCACTCCGGGCTCCACGCCTAAGTAATGCAAACAGGTGGGCCACAAGCGTGGCCCGCCCAAGTACGGGCTGGCCGCAATCGCGGTGCAAGGTGATGGCTCTGCAAGCTACCTCACGGCCTAGTTCAATGCCCGCTCTGATGCACGTGTACGCCACGCATCCATGTCATGAGATCCAAATGACTGGTTGTCGGCTTGTTGGTTACCCCAGAGTGAGCGGGGGCGGCCTTGGCACCGCGACGCTTCGGTTTGACAAAGCTAACACTGTGATTGGGGGCCGAGGGACTGTCTGCGGCGAGGTTTTCCAGAATCGCGCAATGGGCATGATCGTCACCTGCGCACACAGAAACCAACTGCTCTAACGCCGATTTCATCTCGACAATTTCCCGTAGCTTCCGCCAAATGGCGCTCGGCTATCGCTTTTAACTGCCGACGGCGTGTGTCACCCCATTGCATTGGCCGATCCACTCCTTGATCTGGGGCCTGGAGTGTTAAGGTTGTTCGATTTGCCGATACCGTCTGGGTCAGGAAAACGCTGCCCAGCAATATCAAGCAAATGACAAGGATTCTTCGCACGGAGGAGCTGTACTCCAGCTGCCTGCCGGCGCCCTGAGCACTGCCAGTCAAATGCTGCGCTGATTCACCCGCTTTGACAGCGCGTCTGCACTCTCGCGTCGCTCGCTATACCGATCCACCAGATAGTCTGCACTATCGCGGGTCAGCAGCGTGAACTTCACCAGCTCTTCCATTACATCCACCACACGCTCGTAGTAGCTTGATGGCTTCATGCGGCCACTTTCGTCGAACTCCAAAAAGGCTTTTGCGACCGACGACTGGTTGGGGATGGTGATCATGCGCATCCACCGACCCAGTACCCGCATCTGATTGACGGCATTGAACGACTGCGAGCCACCCGAGACTTCCATCACCGCCAGGGTCTTGCCCTGGGTCGGCCGCACGGCCCCCACGGACAGAGGTATCCAGTCGATCTGCATCTTCAGGATGCCGGTCATCGCGCCATGGCGCTCCGGTGAGGTCCAGACCATGCCCTCCGCCCATTGGGCCAGCTCTCGCAACTCCACCACCTTCGGATGGCTGTCGGGCTCTGCGTCCGGCAGTGGCAGCCCTCGCGGATCGTAGATGCGGGTTTCAGCACCGAGGGCGCGCAGCAGTCGCGCAGCCTCTTCGGTCAGCAATCGGCTATAGGAGCGCTCTCTCACAGAGCCGTAGAGCAGCAGGATGCGGGGTGCATGGGTAGAACGCTGTGCGGGCACCAGTCGCTCAAGATCGGCCTGCTCGAAGAGCGTGGCATCAACGTTGGGAAGATCCGGATTCATACCAGTCCTTTGAAGAGTTCACGACCTTGACCACCAGCAGCATGACCGGCACCTCGATGAGCACCCCCACCACCGTGGCCAGGGCCGCACCCGAATGAAAACCGAACAGGCTGATGGCTGTCGCCACGGCCAGCTCGAAGAAGTTGGAAGCACCGATCAATGCTGATGGGCAGGCAATGGCATGCTTTTCTCCCGCTGCGCGATTGAGCCAATACGCCAGTGCCGAGTTGAAGAACACCTGGATCAGGATGGGTACGGCCAGCAATGCGATGACCAGGGGCTGCTGCAGGATGGCCTCGCCCTGGAACGCGAACAGCAGCACCAGGGTGAGCAGTAGCGCAGCAATGGACCAGGGACCAATGCGATGCAGCGCAGCGTCGAACACGGCTTGACCTCGGGCCAGCAGTGCCCGGCGCAACCATTGGGCCAGCACAACGGGAGTCAAGATGTACAGGACGACAGAGGTGAGCAACGTGTCCCACGGCACCGTGATTGCCGACAGGCCCAGCAGGAAAGCCACGAGCGGCGCGAACGCGACGATCATGATGCTGTCGTTCAGCGCGACCTGGGACAGCGTGAACAGCGGGTCGCCCCCCGTGAGACGGCTCCACACGAACACCATGGCGGTGCACGGGGCGGCGGCCAGCAGGATCAAGCCAGCGATGTAGCTGTCGATCTGGTCAGCTGGCAGGTATGGGGCAAACCACTGACGTATGAACAGCCAGCCCAGAAAAGCCATGGAGAATGGCTTGACCAGCCAGTTCACGAATAAGGTGACCCCGATGCCGCGCATGTGGTTGCGCACTTCGCCCAGGGCGGCGAAGTCCACCTTGAGCAGCATCGGAATGATCATCACCCAGATGAGCAGGCCCACCGGAATGTTCACGCGGGCGACTTCCCACGCACCAATCGCGCGTGCTGTTCCAGGAAACACCTGGCCCAACCCGATCCCCACCACGATGCACAGCACCACCCACACGGTGAGGTAGCGCTCGAACACGCTCATGCTGGATTTCTGCATCCCGTTTCTCAGTTTGTGACCAGTTGGCGAGCGGTGGTCTGAAGCACCGCCTTGGCCAGCTTGTCTTCGGGAAGGCTAACCAGCAGTTCGAGCCGACGCTTCATGGCGTGCAGCGTCTGGCGGAAGGCTTCAAGTTGCTGCTCGTCCGTGCCGTCGCCCTCGCTGGGGTCTGCATAGCCCCAGTGCGCTGTGGCGGGGTGGCCTAGCCAGATGGGGCAGACCTCGCCCGCCGCGTTGTCGCACACCGTGATGATCAGGTCCATCTGGGGCGCGTCGGGCGTGGCGAACTCATCCCAGCTCTTGCTGCGCAGGCCTTCGGTGGAAATGCCTGCTTTTTGCAGCACCTGCAGTCCGAGGGGGTTGGGCTGCTGGTTGTCGCGTGGGCTGCTCCCAGCGGAGTAGGCCTTGAACCGACCGGCACCCATGTCATTGAGCAGCGCTTCGGCCAGGATGCTGCGCGCCGAGTTGTGTGTGCAAAGAAAGAGAACTTTCAAGGGTTGTGGGGTTGCGCTCATGGTGAACTCCAGGGTCAATGGTGGTGAGATAGGTGAATCTGGGCTGAGCGCACAGGCGCTTGGGGCATGGATTGCCCTACAGGGAACCCTCAGCAGTTGCAGGAGGCGGCCTCTTCAGTGAGGCATAGCGCACCCTGGCAACAGTTTTCTGTCAGGTAGGCCAGCAGACCGTTCATGGTCTGGTACGAGGCGCGATACACCAGGTTGCGCCCGTGGCGCTCCTGGCTCACCAGGCCAGCATGGGCCAACTCTTTGAGGTGAAACGACAGGGTGTTGGAGGCTACTCCCAGCTGCTCGGAGATTGCGCCAGGGGTGAGACCATCCTTGCCTGCCACGACGAGTGCGCGGAAGACACGGAGGCGTACCTCTTGAGCAAGCGCTGCAAGCGAGCGGACAACTTCAGGCTCATTCATTTCTCAATAATACACCAATTATTGAAATATAAGCCGGCTAAATCCACTCCTATTTGCATGGCGAGTGGCGGCTCGGGAAATGCGATTCGCCCCAATGGCCGTGATGAGTGGCACGCTCCAAAATCACACACCCTGGCTCGACCATCGAGGTACGCAGTCCAAAAGGCGCCAGCATCGGTCAGGGGTGGCGGCTTGCATCCGAAATCCTTGATTGAAGGAATCAGTCAGTAGACTGATTGGTCTTCTCTCAGGGCCGTCAACAACAACAGAAGGGATTTCTCGACTGCGGCACGATCCCGCTCACTCAGGCAGGCAAGCAATTGCACTGCGTGGTCATCCAGGGCAGCATTCCAATGATTGACTGACTGAAACCCTTCGTCGGTGAGCGTGACCAACCATTTCCGGGAATCGGCGGGATTGGGCTCCTTGACGACCAGACCACGGGTCGCAAGTGCGTCAACAGAACGCGACACCCAACTTTTTTCGCGTCCAACCCGCCTGCCCAGTTCAGTCATCGCAAGCGTCCCGGAGCGCTCCAGTTCGGCGAGCAGATTGCATTGGCTGTTCATCTTGCTGTTGCGTTCCACTGACCTACTTTGCGATTGTGTGAACAAACGGGCGACCTCCCGCAACAGACTTCCCGAAATGGCCGTTGTCATTTTGGTGCGTATTTCAGTGGATAGTATGAAGTCTTGGTTTTTTTGTGTGGCCAACGCTTCCGCTCAAGAGCCAAGGCGGTCGGCTCATAGCGCCGAAACTAGCTCGTGGAAGTGAGCATGTTCAGCCAACTATGCGGTCTGGCTACCCTCGTACCCTTCGAAGAAGGCGCAGGCCATTGCCCACCACCAGCAAGCTGGCCCCCATGTCCGCGAAGACCGCCATCCACATAGTGGCCGTGCCAACGACAGCCATCACCAGGAAGACGCTTTTGATGCCCAGTGCCAGGGTGATGTTCTGCCAGAGAATGGCGTGGGTGCGCTTGGATAGACGCACTGTCTCGGCGACGCGCTGCAGGTCATCGTTCATGATGACTACATCGGCGGCTTCCATGGCCGTGTCAGTTCCCGCTGCACCCATGGCAAAACCGATGTCGGCCTGCGCCAGCGCCGGCGCATCGTTGATGCCGTCGCCGGTCATGCCGGTAGCGCCATAGCGCTTTTGCATTTCCTTGATGGCATCGAGCTTGGCTTCGGGCAGCAGATCTCCACGGGCGTCATCAATGCCGGCCTGCGCCGCGATGGCTTTTGCGGTGGCCGTGTTGTCGCCGGTCAGCATCACCGAGGTCACACCCAGTGCCTTGAGATCGACGATGGCCTGTTTCGATGTCTCACGGATGGTGTCCGCTACCGCGAACAGCGCCAGGACGCCCGAATCGTCAGCCAGGAGGGTTACCGTGCGGCCTTGCTTTTCGTGGATGACCAGCTCCGCCTCCAGCTCCGGACCACACAGTCCTTGCTCATGGATCAAACGGTGATTGCCCAGCATCAAGCGCATACCATTGACCATGCCTTCGACACCGCGCCCAGGCAAGGCCTTGAAGCTTTCTGCTTCTGGGTCCTTTACGTCCAAGCCCTGGACAATCGCCTTTGAAACCGGGTGATCGGAGCGAGCCGCCAGGCTGGCAGCCATTTGCTGGACTGCTACCTCGTTACCGGCACCCCACACCTGCCACTTCACCAGCTTGGGTTTGCCTTCGGTGATGGTGCCGGTCTTGTCCAGCGCCACCGCCTTCAGAAGCCGGGCATCTTCCAAGTAGGTTCCGCCCTTGATCAAGATCCCACGGCGCGCTCCTGCGGCCAATCCGCTGACCACCGTGACCGGCGTGGAAATGACCAGAGCGCATGGGCAGGCGATCACCAGCAGGACCAGGGCCTTGTAGAGCGCCTCCAGCCAGGTAAGGCCCATCAGGAAAGGAGTGAGGACCGCCACCGCCACGGCAATGGCGAAGACTGCGGGGGTGTAGATGGAGGCGAACCGATCCACAAAGCGCTGCGTCGGAGCGCGCGTGCCCTGCGCCTGCTCAACGGCCTGGATGATCCTGGCCAGGGTGGTGTTGCTCGACAGGGCTGTGACCTCGAACTCCAGCTCACCAGTCTCGTTGATCGTGCCGGCGAACACCTGGTCGCCAGGTGCCTTGTCCACGGGGATGCTCTCGCCAGTCACGGGGGCCTGGTTGATGGCGCCATTGCCCTTGGTCACCTTACCGTCCAGCGGCACGCGTTCGCCCGGCTTGATGCGCACGGTCGCTCCGATGGCGACCGAAGCCACCGGTGTAGCGGTCCATGCTCCGTTGGTGCCCAGTACCAAAGCCTCTTCGGGCGCCAGTTCCAGCAAGCCCTTGATAGCGTTTCGGGCCCGGTCCACTGCCTTGGCTTCGATGAGCTCCGCAATCGCGTACAAAGCCATCACCATCGCGGCTTCTGGCCACTGACCAATGAGGAATGCGCCGGTGACGGCCACCGACATCAGCGCATTGATGTTCAGCTTGCCGCGCAGCAGCGCCGCAATGCCTTTTTTGTAGGTGTCGATGCCGGCCAGCCAGATAGCCAGAGCGGCAATCGCCATGCCGGCCACTTTCCAGGCCATATGGTCGGGCGCGAAGAACGAAAGTACCTCAGCGCCTGTGGCGAACACCAGCGCGGCTACCAGCCGGGAGATGCCGCCTGCAAAACCATGTCCATGGTCGTCGCCTTCGGCTGGTTCGCCCGCCTGTCCGCCCTCGGAGCCATTGGCGCCTGGAACTGGCTGCGGATCGAAGCCCGCTTTGCGCATGGCGTCGAGTGCCAACGGGTAGGTGCCTTCGTTGGCATCGATCTTGAGCGTCCGCGCGCCGAGCTGAAAGCCCAGAGAGCGGATCCCATCCAGAGGCTCCAGCGCTCGGCGAATCTCCGCCTCCTCGGCGCTGCAGTCCATGGTCGCAATGCGAAACACCCGGCCTAGGCTACCCTGGGTGTTTGCCGCAGTGACCACGGGCTGTGGATCGAAACCCGCCTTGCGGATGGCATCGAGCGCAAGGGGCAAGGCGCGATCCTCCGCATCGATCTTCAGCGTGCGCGCGCCGAGCTGGAAACCCAACGAGCGGATTCCCTCAAGCGGTTCCAGAGCCCGCCGGATCTCCGACTCTTCGGCACTGCAGTCCATGGTGGCGATTCGGAACAGCTTGCCCTGGCCCGGGCTGCTTGTGGCTGCAGGGACCACTGCTGCGGTACTGGAACAGCCCGAGGAGCAGCAGGTGTCAACAGTGGTGGGAGGTGTGCTTGTTTCTGATTTCATAGCCCAATTGGAACCCTTCAAGTAGCTTTAAAGTCAAGCAGCAAAAAAGAATATGGCTGCTTTGTCCTGGGTAAATCGGATTTCTTAACGGTCCGTACTCAGTCGCAGGGGCACAGGATCGACCCCACCCCGTCGAAAAACAACATCAATTCGGGGGGATTTCGATTCCCACATTCGTTACCCCGTTTTCTGACGATGCAAAGGGCTTTCCCTGGTGCATGCGTGCAATAGCTCCTACTATGGCCAACCCAAGGCCATGGTTACTCTGCCCATGACTACGAGCCGGATCTGCACGGAAGAATCGGTCAAACAGCTGCGGGAGTAGCTCGGGATCGATAGTGCTGCCGTAGTTGGTGACACTGATCAACACACGGCCCTCATCGATAGTTCTGAGGTTGACTTGGACGATTGAGCCAGGGTTCGCGTATCGGGTGGCGTTGCCGAGCAAGTTCGACAGGGCCCGGCGCAACAACGGCACGTCGAAAGCGCCATGCGCATCGCCGACCACCTTAGCGGTGAGACCAGCCTCGGCCAGTGCCGCTTCGTGGTAATCCAGTACGTCAGCAGCCACTGATGCAAGAGTCGCAACGGGGGCCCGACGTGCTCCCACACCCCGATCCGCCTGGGACAGGAACAGCATGTCATTGACGATGCCCGTCAGGCGGTGCAGCTCCTCCAAATTGGACGCCAGCACCTCGCGAATATCCGCCTGCTCAGGGCGCAGCAAAGCCAGTTCATTGTTGGCAATGAGCGTGGCCAAAGGCGTGCACAACTCATGCGCCACGTCCGCATTGAAGCCTTCCATCTGGGAATAGGCCTTCTCAATGCGAGCAAGGAGCGCGTTGAACTGGTCGATCAAAGGCACGAGCTCAAGGGGCTGCTCGGCGCTGTCGAGACGTTGATGCAGATTGTCAGCCGACACTGCGCGCGTCTGACTGGCCAGTCTTCGGACGGGCGCCAGGCCCAAGTTGACCAGGGAGAATCCGCCTAGCGATACAACGACGGCCCCACCGATGGCTGCGACCAGCAAGGTAAGAGCAAGTCGGTGCAACAACTGGTTGTCGGTTTGGATATCCAGCGACAGCTGAACGCGCAAGTTCTTTGAGGGAGTCTGGTCCGTAGTCTGTGCTACTTCGAACTGCCGTTGGCGCCATACCGTCTTCGCATTCTGGTTGCGGGTGTGGGCGTAGAGAACAATCCCGTCCGCCCGCGCGACTTCGAGCGACAGATCTCCGTGCCCAACAAGGAAGTCATCGAGTTTGTGCGCAAGGTCTTCCGAATCCCCATGCTCCTTGCCATCCACTAGCAAGTGCCGAATGACGTTTTCCTTTTGCGCCAGCGTTTCCTCTTGCCGATCACGAAAGTTGAACTCGGTCACCAGATACACCGCCAGACAGACCACCCCGAGTCCGGCAAAGCTCTGCAGCGCCAGCCACCAAGACAACCGCTGGCGCAATGAGCGATGTTGGGCCAGCTCCTTCATCCGTTGCGGTCCTCCATCACGTATCCCATGCCGCGAATAGTATGGAGCAGCGTAGTGTCAAACGGCACATCGATCTTGGTACGGAGGCGCCGGATCGCGACCTCCACCACGCTGGTATCGCTGTCGAAGTTCATGTCCCACACCTGTTCAGCGATCTCAGTGCGAGAAAGCACTTCGCCTTTTCTTCTCAGAAACAGAGTCAGCAGCAGAAACTCCTTCGCAGTCAACTCCAAGCGCTGGCCACACCGGGACGCTTTGCGCCGTACCAGGTCTAATTCCAGGTCGCCCAACCGCAGTTGCGTGGGCTCTGCGGCATCCCGCGCGCCATGGGTCCGCCGCAGCAGCACCTGGATGCGGGCGCTCAGTTCGGAAAACGCAAAGGGCTTGACCAGATAGTCGTCGGCACCCGTCTTGAGTCCCAATACCCGATCCTCGACGCGGACCCTTGCTGTCAACATCAAGACCGGAGTCTGCTTGGTCTTGCGAAAGGCCGTTAAAAGGCTGAAGCCGTCGATCCCTGGGAGCATCGCGTCCAAGACCAGCAGATCGTGCACGCCTTCCAGAGCCATGTGAAGGCCATCTACCCCGTTGTGCGCAACGTCCACCACGTAGCCAGCCTCTCCCAGGCCCTTGCGCAGGTACTCGGCCAGCTTGACTTCGTCTTCGATGAGCAGAATTTTCATGCCGCCATTCTCGAAGAATGCGGCCAGTTGGTAGTTTACAAATTTGTAATCTGGCTGTTGGCGCCGTGTCGCGCGCGGATTTTTACAGTGTCTCCGTGTCGAAAGGCATAGTCCCGGCAGATCGCCGAGGGCTAACTGATATCAAGGGACAACACCATGACTGTTCGCAAACCCCTCGCCCTCACTCTGATCGCCTTCACAATTGCGGCTCCAGGATTTTCATCTGCCTCGTCGCTGTACCATCCTGCTGGTGGCGAAGTGGGCATGACCACACATCCCGACCACATGCAAAGCGCAATGTCCCGTGGCGATGTGCTTCAGGCTGTCGAAGTAGCGCGCAAGGATGGCACGCTGGCAGTCCTTTCGCGCGGGGGTGCGCTGCCAGTCAAAGCAACAGGCTCAACAAAGACGCGTGAGCAGGTCCAACAGGAATTTCTCAACATGTCGGCAGCTGAAAAGAAGGCGCTTCTGGACATGAACGGCGGCGCTCGCTGATTTCCCAACCCAGTGCCCTTCAGCGGCCATCCAAGCCTCAGTACGCCCTTCATGACGCATGCTAGACTTCAAAAATGCGCCGCTTGATCGCTGTTTTTATGCTTGCATTGCTTCCGTTCCAGTTCAGCTGGTCTGCGGTGGCTGCTTATTGCATGCATGAGAGCTCAACCGCGCAGTCGCAGCACCTTGGGCATCACGAACACAAGCATGAAGCCAAAGGCGGGACTGGTCAGGCCGAAAAGTCCAGCCAGGGAGCCGATGCATTTGATGTTGACTGCTCAGTCTGTCATGGCGCGGGTATCGGGGCCTTGAACTGGTCAGATGCAAAGCCAGTCTTCATCCATGAAAGCCGCGTGGAGCCTCCTTCAGGCAAGCGCCTGCTGGCTGTAACCCCCACGCCCCCAGACCGCCCTCAGTGGTCCGTCCTCGCCTGATCGGCGGGGGCATCTCACTTTTCTTTTTCAGTCTTGTCCGCCATCGCGGCCGAAGCAGTTGCGTGTGTTGCAGCTGGAGTGACTGACGAGTTGCCAGGCAGCTGCACGGTTGCCAGTCCGCCGATTCCCTCGTGTTTTGAAATCACTGGAGAATCGGATGTTCAAGGGTACTTACCTTCAAGAGATGCCGCACGCATGGCGCGGCGGTAGAAAGATCAAGCTCGCGGCAGGCGCCGCAGCTATATGGCTGAGCGCCTCGGGCGGTGCCTTTTCCCAGGGCCTGCCACCAGGGCCAGCCGTTGGCGAACGAGCACCTCAGTCTGCTGCAGCGGCCGCAGCTGAGCCTTTGTCGCTGGCCAAGGCCATCGAACTGGCCCTGGAGGGAAATCCGGAGGTGGCTGCGGCAAAGCGCCAATGGGAGGCAACCGAAGGACAGGTTCTTCAAGGACGCTCGCGCCCCAATCCAGAGCTCGCGTACTCGCTGGAAGACACACGCTCCAAAACACGTACGCAAAGCTGGCAACTCAATCTTCCCGTAGAACTGGGTGGAAAGCGTGCGGCACGCACTAAGGCGGCCGAAAAAACGCGCGAGCAAGCACAAGCCCAACTCGCCGAGCTGCAAGCCACCGTGCGGGCCAATGTCGCTGCCGCTTACTTTGATGTTCTGACTGCGCAGGAACGATTGGTACTGGCCAGAGACAGCGCAGCGCTGGCCAAATCCTCAACGGATACCGTCTCAAAGCGTGTAGCCGCTGGCAAAGTATCCCCTGTGGAAGAGTCCAAGGCCCGGGTTGCAGAAGCCGGCGTTCGCGTCGAACTCGCCCAGGCCGCGAGCGAACAACGCAATGCTCTGTCCCGCCTGTTCGCGCTGTTGGGACAGATCGATGCGCCTTACACCGTGCTGGAGGGCAAGGCCGAGAAACTGCCCTCGGTCCCGAGCCTCGCCGATCTCCAGCCCTTGATTTCTTCTGCGCCAGGCGTGGTACTTGCGCGAATCGAGGTGGATCGGCGCAAGGCATTGACCGCCCTGGAGCAAAGCAAGCGCGTGCCCGATGTCACCGTCAGCGTCGGCATGCAGCGCAGCAACGAAACGCAGCGCAACGTCCTTCTTTTCGGGGTCTCTGTGCCTCTTCCCGTCTTCGACCGCAACCAAGGCAACCTCCTGGAGGCGCTGAAACTTGAGGACAAGGCCCGCGATGAGCTGCAAGCAGCCACCGTGCGCCTGCACAGCGAAGTGGCGCAGGCACGAGAGCGCCTTTCCACGATCACCGCAGAGGTTCAGTCACTGCAGCAGGAAGTTCTGCCCGGTGCGAAGTCGGCCTATGACGCCGCCACCATTGGGTTCGAGAACGGTAAGTTCAATTTCCTGGAAGTGCTCGATGCCCAACGCACTTACTTCACAGCCAAATCCCAGTACCTCAAAGCCCTTGGCGAAGCACACCGTGCAGCGGCTGATATCGACCGCCTGCTCGGGGCCAGCATGGTTCCCGGCCTGATCGCAACGCAACACTGAGCATGACCATGAACACGAACTCCAGCAAATCCACCATCAGTAAAAAACACCTGATCGCCATTGCAGTAGTCCTCGCAATAGGGGGCGGCGCGGGAACCTTCATCTTGCAAGGTGGCGGCAAGCCCAAAGCCGCAGCCACCGAGGACGATGGCCACGGTCACGGCGGCCATACCGAGGCCAAGGGACACGGCGACGGCGAGCACCATGGCAAGGGTAGCGAAAAGGGCCACGACGATGACAAGGGGCATGCCGATGGTGAACACCATGAAAAGAGCGAAGCCAAGGGACCACATGGCGGTACCGTGTTCAAGGAAGGCGACTTCAGCTTGGAAGCATTGTTGTCTGAAGACGGTGGCGAGCCTCGACTGCGAATCTGGCTGTCCGACAAAGATAAACCGCTGCCCCTGAATGCTGCAACGGTCACGGCAACTGTGACCCGCCCGACAGATGAAAAGCAGAAACTGACGTTTGCCGCTGAAAAAGACAGTCTTGTCAGCCGAGAGATCGTTGCTGAACCCCATGCTTTCGACATCGAGATCATTGCGCAGACTGCCACAGAGCCTTTCATGTTCGTGATGAGCAAGGAAGAAGGAAAGATCGAACTGACCGATGCCCAGATAAAGGCTGCATCCATCAGCCTGGACGCTGCTGTGAAAGCCAACATCAAGACGGCGTTGCTCCTTCCCGGGGAGATACGCTTGAACGAAGATCGCACGTCTCACGTTGTTCCCCGGCTTGCGGGAGTCGTGGAAAGCGTCAATGCCAGCTTGGGCCAAGTGGTCAAGAAAGGGCAAGTTTTGGCGGTGATCGCGAGCCCGACTGCTTCCGAGCAACGCAGCGAGCTGCAGACGGCCCAAAAGCGCTTATCGCTGGCAAAGACCACCTACGAGCGAGAAAAAAAACTGTGGGAGCAGAAGGTGTCTGCCGAGCAGGACTACCTGCAGGCCAAGCAGGCCTTGAGCGAAGCAGAGGTCGCAGTAGCCAACGCCAATCAGAAACTGAGCGCGATGGGCCTGTCCGCCTCGTCGGTAGCAGGACTGAACCGTATCGAGTTGCGAGCGCCCTTTGATGGCATTGTCATCGAGAAGCACCTTAGTCTCGGCGAAGCCGTGAAGGAAGATGCTGCGGTTTTCACCATCTCGGACCTTTCCCAGGTGTGGGCTGAGATCAATGTTCCGGCGAAAGATCTGCCATCGGTTCGTGTGGGCGAAAAGGTCACGATCAAGGCCACCGCCTTTGACGCCTCCGCTACAGGCACTGTCGCTTTTGTAGGAGCGCTCATTGGCGAGCAAACCCGCACGGCAAAAGCCCGCGTGGTTCTTGACAACCCCAAGGGCGCTTGGCGCCCCGGCCTGTTTGTCAATGTTGAGGTGGTGTCCGAAGAAACGGCAGCGCCTGTAACCATCTCGGCCGACGCCGTCCAAAACGTCGGGGAAAAGCCGGTGGTCTTCCTCAAGGTTGATGGAGGCTTTATCGCTCAACCCGTGAAGCTGGGCCGAAGCGATGGCAAGCGGGTCGAAGTCCTCTCGGGTCTCAAAGCCGGTATGCCCTACGCCTCGACCGGCAGCTTCGTCGTGAAGTCTGAACTCGGCAAGGGATCTGCCGAACACACGCACTGATCGCGGAGCGCATACATGTTTGAAAAACTCATTCGATTCTCGATCGAGCAGCGATGGTTGGTGCTTCTAGCGGCCCTGGGCATGGCGGCGCTTGGCGTCATCAGCTACCAAAAGCTGCCTATCGATGCGGTCCCTGACATCACGAACGTCCAGGTTCAGATCAACACACAGGCCGCAGGCTACTCGCCTTTGGAGACTGAGCAGCGGGTTACATACCCCATTGAGACGGTCATGGCTGGCCTGCCAAACCTGGAGCAGACCAGGTCGCTTTCGCGGTACGGTCTGTCGCAGGTGACCGTCATTTTTAAAGACGGAACCGACATCTATTTTGCTCGGCAGCTCGTCAACGAGCGTATCCAGGAGGCGCGCGACAAGCTGCCTGCCGGCATCACGCCAGCGCTGGGGCCCATCTCGACCGGGCTGGGCGAAATCTATCTCTGGACTGTCGAAACCAAGGACGGGGCGAAGAAGCCCGATGGCTCACCCTATACCGCAACAGACCTGCGCGAGATTCAGGACTGGATCATCAAGCCACAGCTGCGAAATGTTCCTGGCGTGACCGAGATCAATTCCATTGGCGGCTTTGCCAAGGAATACCAGATCGCGCCCATCCCTGAACGCCTGGCTTCTCTGGGCGTGACACTGCAGGATGTGGTCACTGCGCTGGACCGCAACAACGGCAATGTGGGCGCGGGCTATATCGAAAAGCGTGGCGAGCAGTATCTGATTCGTGCACCTGGTCAGGTGAAGTCGCTGGAAGACATCGGTAACGTGATCCTCAGCAGCGCCAACGGTGTTCCTGTGCGCGTTCGCGACGTGGCAGAAGTTGGCATTGGCCGGGAACTGCGCACAGGTGCTGCAACAGACAACGGACGCGAAGTGGTCCTCGGCACGGTGTTCATGCTGATCGGCGAGAACAGCCGGACTGTCTCGCAGGCGGTGGACAAGAAGATGTTGGAAGTCAACAAGAGCCTCCCAGAGGGGGTGCACGCGGTGACTGTCTACGACCGTACCGTGCTTGTTGACAAAGCCATCAGTACGGTGAAGAAGAACCTGCTGGAAGGCGCGGTTCTGGTGATCGTGATCCTGTTCCTCTTTCTGGGCAACATCCGTGCCGCCATCATCACGGCAATGGTCATCCCCTTGTCGATGCTTTTTACCTTCACGGGTATGGTTCAGTACAAGGTGAGCGCCAACCTAATGAGCCTGGGAGCGTTGGACTTCGGCATCATCATCGACGGAGCGGTGGTGATCGTTGAGAACTGCGTACGGAGACTTGCCCATGCACAAGCGCACCACGGTCGGCCACTGACGCGGGCTGAGCGCTTCCATGAGGTGTTTTTGGCATCCCAGGAGTCAAGGCGTCCATTGCTGTTCGGACAGCTCATCATCATGGTGGTGTACCTGCCCATCTTCGCGCTGACAGGCGTTGAAGGGAAGATGTTCCACCCCATGGCATTCACGGTGGTCGCGGCACTGCTGGGCGCCATGGTTCTGTCGGTGACATTCATCCCCGCAGCGGTGGCCCTGTTCATCGGCAATCGGGTCAGCGAGAAGGAAAACTTCCTGCTGGGCCATGCCAAGCGCTTGTATGGTCCACTGCTCGACCGTGTCATGGCCGCCAAGGCGGTCGTACTGACCGCAGCTGCAGTTGCGGTGATCTTGTGCGGGTTGATCGCCACGCGTATGGGCAGCGAGTTTGTACCCAATCTCAATGAAGGCGACTTTGCGATCCAGGCGCTGCGCATCCCAGGCACCAGCCTTTCCCAGTCAGTCCAAATGCAGCAGCAAATTGAAAGGACCTTGAAAGAGAAATTCCCCGAGATCGAGCGCATCTTCGCCAGAACCGGTACTGCGGAGATTGCCTCGGACCCCATGCCGCCGAACATTTCGGACGGGTACATCATGCTCAAGCCAATGGCCGAATGGCCCGAACCTCGAAAAACCCGCGACGAATTACTCGCGGCGATTCAGGAAGTCATCGGGAAAATCCCGGGCAACAACTATGAGTTCTCCCAGCCCATTCAGCTGCGCTTTAACGAGCTGATCTCCGGGGTGCGCAGTGACGTAGCCGTGAAGATCTTCGGTGACGACATGGATGTCCTGAACAAGTCCGCAGAAGAAGTCTCCGCAATGCTGCAGAAGATTCAGGGCTCCTCTGAGGTGAAGGTTGAGCAGACGACGGGGCTTCCGATGCTCACCGTGAACATCGACCGCCAGAAGGCTGCTCGCTATGGTCTGAACGTTGCCGACATTCAAGACACCGTGGCCACCGCTATCGGTGGACGCGAGGCCGGCACTATGTTCGAGGGCGACCGCAGATTCGACATCCTGGTTCGTCTGCCTGAATCCCTGCGCAACGATCTCGAAGGGATGAAGCGCCTTCCTATCCCGCTGCCGCGTTCTGCCAATGGGACAGAGGCCAAAACGAACTTCATCCCGCTGGGCGAGGTAGCAACATTCGAGCTTGCTCCTGGCCCCAACCAGGTGAGCCGAGAAAACGGCAAGCGCCGCATCGTCGTGAGCACCAACGTGCGCGGGCGCGATGTGGGCTCTTTCGTCGCAGAGGCTGAGAAAGGCCTGGCCCAGATCAAGATTCCTACCGGCTATTGGACGAGCTGGGGCGGAACCTTCGAGAACTTGCAGTCGGCCACGCAGCGCCTGCAGATCGTCGTGCCGGTGTCCCTGCTGCTGGTTTTCGTGCTGCTGTTCGCTATGTTCGGCAACGTCAAGGATGGTCTGCTGGTCTTCACTGGCATCCCATTCGCTTTGACGGGGGGCATCCTGGCGCTTTGGCTTCGCGACATTCCGATGTCTATCTCTGCGGCTGTCGGCTTCATCGCGCTTTCTGGGGTGGCCGTGCTCAATGGTCTGGTGATGATTTCGTACATCCGCAGCTTGAGGGAAGGCGGCGTTGGTCTTGACGAAGCAATCCGTGACGGCGCGCTCACCCGGCTACGGCCGGTTCTGATGACTGCCCTGGTGGCCTCGCTGGGCTTCATTCCAATGGCCATTGCGACAGGCACCGGCGCTGAAGTCCAGCGTCCCCTGGCCACCGTGGTGATCGGCGGAATTCTCTCGTCCACGCTGCTCACGCTTCTCGTGCTGCCGATTCTTTACCGTCTGGCCCACCGGCCCGATGAGGAAGATGAGGACGTGTCCGCTGAGCCCTCGCATCCCCCAGACGTGTCCGCGTCCGCGTAGTTGAAACGGTCCCGCTCGCTGATCGTGGGGCCGTCCCTTTTCTCCACCCCCAAAGGAACTGTCATGAAACTTTCCCAACTCATTCTCGCCCTGTCTGTGTCGATCTCGGGCGCAGCCTTCGCTGCGGACAATCACGGCCACGACCTAAAGCCGATGCACGGTGGTGCTGTCGCAGAAGCCAAGGAGGTCGAGTACGAATTCGTTGCCAGCGCCGACAAGCTGCAGCTCTATATGCGCGACCATGGAAAGCCCGTTGCCGTTGCGGGAATGACCGCCAAGGTCACGCTGCTGGCAGGCAGCGAGAAACAGGATGTCCAGCTCCAAGCCGGTGACGGCAAGCTGGAAGCCACGGGCAGCTTCAAAGTCCCCGCCGGTACCAAAGTCGTCGTCGCCGTCTCGAAGGCTGGCAAGTCGATTGCCTCCGTCCGCTTCACGCTGAAGTAGTACACGAAGGCCGGCTGGGGGGATTGCCTTCGCAACGCTTCCAGAAGTGATCCCACTTTCCGCAGTCCGTTCACGTCAAAGCAGCTGACTACATATCGGCGAGTTCGGACCGCCCATCGGCAACATGCCTGTGCTGGAGGCCAAAAAAGGAGCGATCCATGTCAATGCAGGCTGCACAGGTCGCGCTCTTTGCCAAGCTGTTCTGGATTTGGATCGGCTTGTTGACCTCCGTGTTTGTGTTTTGGAGGCTGCGGCGTATCTGGCTCAAACGCCACCCGCCAATGGCGGTGAGAGTCAAGTACAGCCGACGCTTGGCCAAGAGACTGAGGGATCGACAGGCAATGCGTTTCAAACACCGAAAAACACCGAAATCGCGGCACCGCCATATGCAATCCAAGGAGGCAGACCGTGGGTGACGGTACCGGGGTCGCTGATGAAGCTTCAGGCAATACGCAACAACCTCCACAGCAAAAAAACAGATCCATGACAAAAATACCTGCATATTCAGGCACCCGCCGCCTCTCCGTGATCCTCAGCTCTGTGCTGGCAGCTAGCCTGCTGGCGGGTTGTGCTACCTCTACTGGGGCCGATCCCTCCGCCGAAGCGCCATACTGCTACAAGACCAGTAAGGGCAGAGTAGTCGCGTGCACTCGGGTACCCGCCCCCAGCCTGAATGCCGACGCTCAGGCGAAGCGCTTTACTCCCGATCCGAATGCGCTCACCGTCTACGTCGTACGGCGCAACTGGGGAGATGGCGGGCGGTTTGTGAAGATCAGCGCGGATAACGCAATGGCCGCCGAGACTCTCCCCAACACGATGGTGCGCTTCAAGTTGAAGCCAGGAACGCATACGTTCACCTTGGATTTCGAAGGAGAGCGTCAAGTCGCAACCGTGGATGGTAAAGCTGGTGACCTACGATTTCTTCGGATCGATGGAACGGTTTGGGCATGGAAGAGCACGTTTGTATGGGCGACTGACGGCGAGGATGCAATTCGGGAAAGGGCTTACAAGGCTCGCCTGGTCGCCGACCTGACGGTCAAGTGACCTCGGGGGAGCAGACAAAAAAATACCGGGGGTTCAGTGAACGTGTTGATGGTGCACGTCAGGAGCATGGGGATGGGCGTGGGTCATAGGTTCATGGGTGTGCTTGTGACTGTGGCTGCCCTTTGGCATCACATCGTGCACATGTGAATGGTGCCCATCGTCGTGCCGGTGGGCATGCTCATGCTCAAGCACTTCGTGTGTGTGCTCGTGACCATGGCCTTCCGCCAAGTGCAGTACCACTCCCGTGGTTAAGGAGTACGCATGGCTCACGGATCGCCAGTTCGTGGACGCCGTGGCCGTGGCCATGATCACCCCCGGCCCGGTGGTTATCACGACAGGATTTATCGGCTTCCTCATCAGCGGCTTCTGGGGCGCGGTCGTCGCGGCGTTGGCAACCTTTATGCCCTGCTACTTGCTCACCGTGATTCCCGCGCCGTACTTCGAGAAGCATGGCAAACATCCTGGTGTGCTGGCGTTCGTTGACGAAGTGACTGCTGCTGCCGTGGGCGCCATTGCCGGTGCGGTGGTGGTGTTGGGCCAGCGATCCGTTGTGGATTTACCCACAGCTGCGCTGTTTCTTGCCACCGCTGCCGTCCTGTGGCGGTTCAAGAAGCTGCCCGCGCCTGTGGTGTTGCTTGCCGCTGCCTTGATGGGTCTGGCCGTGTATCCGCTTGTGGCCCACGTCCAACCCTGACCATTTGACGGAGAACCCCATGAACTACCAAATCCGTCCGCTGACGCTGAACCCCGATCAACTCTCTGGCTTTTCGAACCGTCTAATCACCAGCCACCACGAAAACAACTACTCGGGTGCGGTCAAGCGCCTGAATGCCATACGCAACGAACTCGCAGCGTTGGACTGGAGCAATGCTGCAACTTTCACCATCAATGGCCTCAAGCGCGGGGAGTTGATCGCCGCAAATTCAGCATTCCTGCACGAGCAGTATTTCGACAATCTGGGGGGCAACGGTGTATTGCCTTCCTGCGGGTTGTCCATTGCGCTCACGCGTGACTTTGGCTCCGTGGACGCTTGGCGCAGCCAGTTCACTGGGCTGGCCAAGGCCATGGGGGGCGGATCGGGATGGGCCTTGCTGTCCTGGTCCTCCCGCGAGAGCCGCCTCATCAACCACTGGGCGGCCGACCCACACGCACCTCCTGGCCGGCGCAACGCCCGTACTGGCGCTGGACATGTACGAGCATGCGTACCAACTGGACTTCGGGGCCAAGGCGGGCGCCTATGTGGATGCCTACATGGCGAAATCCAGTGGGACAAGGTCTACAAGCGCTAAGGCGCTGCTGTCGAGGCGGATGCGTTGGCATTTGGCATCGACACAGGCTCTGCGCTGGCCGGTGCGGCAGGTGCGTTTGACTTGCGACTTGAGGAGGACTATCTGCAGAGCCCGCAGGTCATTGCCGGAGTGTCCTCGCGCGATCCGTCGCGCGTGTTGGAGTGGAGCCAGGAACTGGACGCCACGAAACCTGTGCGGCTGTATTGCTTGCGCGGCAAGGACATTGGCCGCTCTACGTTCCTGGCGCTGCGGGCACGCGGCATGAACGCGCGCTACCACGTGGGCGGCATCGAGGCCTGGCAAGCCGCTGCCCTGCCTCTGGAAACGCAAGGAGGTGCCGCATGAAATGGGTCACCCGCGAGCGGCCCAAGATCGACCGCATTGCCTGCCCCTGGCTGATTGCCCGGTTCATCGACAAAGAGCCGGAATTCCTCTATAAGCCTACAGCCTCGGTGCTTCAGGTGGCCCAGGACACGGGAGCGATCCCCTACGACGTGCGCGGCGTCGAATTGACCCACGACGGTGACCTGTGCAGCTTTGACGCCTTTCTCAAGAAGTACGAACTCACCGATCCCGCCCTACAGCAACTGACCGTGATCGTGCGGGGCGCAGACACATCCAGGCTGGACCTGGCGCCGCAGTCTGCGGGCCTCTAGGCGCTGTCGCTTGGCCTGTGCAAGACCTTCAGCGATGACCTTGAGATGCTAGGGCATGGCATGGTGATGTACAACGCGCTCCATGCTTGGTGTAAGTCCTGCTAGGCAGAAACCCACAATTGGCCCCCGAGTATGGCCGCATGACGGCGGGTGCTAGGCGGTGGCTCAGCCGCTTTACCAAGGCGTTGTGAGCGCATTTCCTGTGCATGACGCTTGCTCCGTTGGCCTGCGCGGCGCCCCCGGAAACGAAACTGACCACCGCGCAGATCCGCGCCACGCTGGGCGGGCACCATGTCACCGACGGACGCCATTGGGGGCATGACTATTTCCTGGACGGCCGCCTAGAGCGTTCAGAAAACGGCCGCACACGCGCCGGACGCTGGAGCACGCAGAACAACCAACTCTGCCTGCTGCTGCCCGAGGTCAGCAAGGTCTCGCCCGTCTGCTTTGACGTGGTGCGCGTGGGGGAGGAATTGCAGTATCGCGATGCGGGCAGTGTGGTGTACGCAGGCACGGTCAGAAAGAGTCCGTCTCGTTGAGGCTCCTCGTCAGTCTCTACGGCGTTTGCCCCGCCTTGGCCCCACGCGGGGCCTTCGGCACTATTGGAGGTTGGTCACACTTCCACGCGTTGAAGTAAACCTCATCGCCCACGGCCATGCCGGAGCCCGCGTCAACTCTGGCGAAGTGCCCACGGGTTCGGGTGACTTCCCGCCATCGGATGACTGCAATCTGGTCGGTGGGGCCGAGCTCCATTTGCCGGCAGCGAGAGCCGCTCACCTTCAAGAATTCGTCCGCTTGGATTAATTTGGTAACTTTGCCGACCCTCCAGCCTTCGGACCAAGCGTACCGGTCCTCGTAGACAGGTGTGCTGCAGCCGGAGATCGCAAGGAATGTCAGCGCAGCAGCTGACAAGAGCATTGATTTTTTCATCATGAAATTTCCTTAGCCGCTGTCTCGGTACCGCTCAATGAGTCAATGCCTGTGCTGATGGTGCACATCGGGCGCGTGGGGATGGGCATGAGTCACCGGCTCGTGAAAGTGCACATGGCTATGGCTCCCAGTGGGCATCACGTCATGGGAGTGCGTATGGTGTCCATCGTCGTGACGGTGGGCATGCTCATGCTCCAGCGGGTCATGCGCATGTTCATGCCCGTGACTTTCAGCCAAATGCAGCAGCACCCCCGCAAGCATCAGAAGACCACCGAGCAGCATCAGCCACCCCGCAGACCGTTCACCGAAGCCGAACGCTACAGCCGCACCGATGAAAGGTGCAAAGGCGAACACGGAGCCAGTCCGCGCCGCCCCAAAAGCCCGCTGCGCTAGAAGGTAGAACCGAAGACTCAAGCCATACCCCGTGGCCCCCACGGCAAAGAGCCCTAGAGCTGCCGTCAGGGTGGGCAAAGGCTCGCCCCACGCCATGGCAAGACATGCTGTCGCAGCGGCTCCCAGCGAGGCCTTTGCCATTACGACCTGGCTGGGATCGCGCTCGGCCAGTCCCCGGGACAGGGTGTTGTCCACGCCCCAGGCCACCGTCGCCAGTAGCACGGCAAGCAGACCGAGCAGCTGCGTGCCGCCCTGCAGGCCCTGGTCCATGACCAAAGCCATGCCACCGGCCAGCAAAAGAAGCATGGCTGCCCACACACGGCGGTCCATGGTCTCGCTATACAACCACCACGCCAGAGTGGCTGTGAACAGCGCTTCCAGCGTGAGCATGAGCGACGCGCTGGCGCCACTCGTGTGTTGCAGACCCCAGGACAGGGCGACAGGACCTAGGGCAGCGCCAAACCCCGCCATGCCGATGAGGCGCCAGGCGTCGGATCTTTGCAACCTTGCCTCGTGGGCAGCGGTCCGCAGGGACAAGGCACCAACGACAGCCGCCCCTGCATACAGCAGCGCAGCCGTCGTGAACGCCCCCAGCCCAGCACCCAGCCGTTGAACCAGCGGGGTGCTGATGCCAAACAAGGCTGCGGCCAGCAAGGCCAGCAGACCGCCTCGCAGTGCAGGCAAGGACAGAGAGCCGCGCGCCATGGGCCTTACTTCACCGTGAATCGTACAGTGACGGTCTTTTTGCTGTTGGTCGTGATCAGCGCAACCACCTTTGTGCCCTTGACCAACTTCACGCCCTTGGCCTCCAGCTTGTTGCCGCCTGCAGATTTCAGGGGCGCCTCTGCCTTTTCAGTGCCGTTCAGCACGGTGACCTTGCCGCCAAACTTGGATGCGTCCGCATCCTCGTCGTGGTCCACGATGTAGATTGCCGCGCCGTCAGCGGTGGCGACCAACTCGAACGACAGGTCGGAGGCGGTTTGCACCACGCCGCCGTGAGCAGGCTCGGCTGCACCATGGGCCATTGCAGCAGGCGCACTTGTCAGGGATGCCATCACGATTGCGGTGGCTGCCAGCAGTTGGGAGAAGTTCTTTTTCATGGTCATTTGGGTTTCCTTCCGTTGAGTTTGTTTCACTGGCGCGCTTCAAAAGGCAGCGCACCAAGGCCTATCAAAAAGTGGGTGAGAATTAAGCTGGAGCCTGGGATCAGAAGGCCTCCTGGCCTATGGGTTCGCTTTCGGCTTGCGCGCTGCTGCCCTCAATCAAGCGCCGGGTGGCACTTTCGCCGAAAAGCCAGAACATCACGGGCGTCAGCAGCGTGTCCAGCAAGGTCGAGCTGACGAGTCCACCAAAAATCACGACCGCCACCGGATGCAGGATTTCTTTACCAGGTGCATCGGCCGCCAGCAGCAGCGGGGTCAGCGCAAAGGCAGCCACCAGCGCCGTCATCAACACCGGGGTCAACCGCTCCAGCGAGCCGCGCACGACCATGGGTTGGCCGAAGACCTCACCCTCGAACTTGCACAGGTTGATGTAGTGGCTGACCTTCAAAATCCCGTTGCGTGTGGCAATGCCCGCCAGCGTGATGAAGCCCACCATGGAGGCCACGGACAGGCTCACCCCCGCCAGCCACATCGCGGCCACGCTGCCGATGAGCGCCAGCGGAATGTTGGCCATGATGATCCCGGCCAACACCGCCGACTTGTAGCGTACATACAAAACGAGAAAGATCATTGCCAAAGACACCAGCGACAAGCCGACGATCAGTTGCATCGCTTGCTCCTGGGCCTGGAACTGGCCTTCCAGACTCAGAAAGGTCCCCGGTGGCAATGGCGTCTTTGCCATCACCGCACGAATGTCTGCAATGACTCGGCCCATGTCGGAGCCGTCCGTGTTGGCATAAACGACGATGCGCCGACGACCGTTTTCTCGGCCAATCTGGTTGGGGCCATCGGTTTCCTGGACCGTGGCGATGGCAGACACCGGTATCTGCCCCGCAGGCGTGTCGATCAGCGTGCGAGCCAGATCCTGAGGACTGCGTTTGTCATCGGGCAGGCGCAGCACCAGTTCATAGCGGCGCAGGCCGTCCACAATCTGCGCACCATGGGCACCATCCGTCAGGGCCTGCAGCACCCGCACCGCCTCGCCAGGAGACAGCCCAACCTGCGCGGCCTTGCGGTGGTCCAGCCGTACCGTGATCTGGGGGATCAGCACCTGCTTTTCCACGGTCAGATCCACCAGCCCTGGAACGCCCGAGAGTCCCTGGCGCATCTGTTCGGCCAGGCCCCGCAAGGTGTCCGTATCGTCGCCGAAGATCTTGAGCGCGATCTGCGCCCGCACCCCTGACAAGAGGTGATCCAGGCGGTGGGAGATAGGCTGGCCAATGGCCACCTGGGCTGGAAGGACGGCCAAACGGGCACGGATGTCTGCCATCACGGCCTCGCGGTCCCGGGCGGACCGCTTCAGGTCCACATCAATCTCGGCCGAATGCACGCCTTCGGCATGTTCATCCAGCTCGGCCCGCCCCGTCCGGCGCCCCACCTGGGTGACCTCGGGGACCTCAGCAATCAGCGTCTCCGCCAACGCGCCCATGCGATTGGCTTCCGCCAGCGCAGTGCCTGGGTTGAACACCATGCCCAGCACCAGCGAACCCTCATTGAAGGCAGGCAGAAAGGCGCGTGGAAAAAACGGGACGCTTGCAGCTGCTGCAGCTACCGCCAGTGCAGCGACAGCCATCAGCACCTTGGCGCGAGAAAACGACCAGCTGAGCACTTGCGCATCCCGCCGCTTGAGCCAGGCTACCAACGTGCTGTCACCGTGGTCCAGCCGTTTCATCCCCGGCAACAGGTAAAGGCACAGCACGGGCGTTACTGTCATCGAGACCAGCATCGAGGCCAGCACTGACACGATGTAGGCGATGCCCAGGGGCGTGAACAGGCGCCCTTCGATGCCCGGCAGCGCAAACAGCGGCACAAACACCAGCACCACGATGGCGGTGGCGTAGACGATGCCCGAGCGGACCTCCACGCTCGCCCGGCGCACGACCTCCAGCATGGACAGAGGATTGCCCTGGGCACGGTTTTGCTTCAGCCTGCGCAGGATGTTCTCCACGTCCACCACCGCATCGTCTACCAGTTCGCCAATGGCAATGGCCAGGCCGCCCAGGGTCATCACGTTGATGGACTGATCCATCAACCGGAACACCATGGCTGTCACGGCCAGCGACAAGGGTATCGCCACGAGCGAGATCAAAGTGGTTCGCGCGGACAACAGGAAGGCGAACAACACGATGGCCACCATGATGGCGCCATCGCGCAGAGCCTCGGTCACGTTGCCGATAGACGCCTCGATGAAGTCCGCCTGGCGAAACAACACCTTCGGAGCAGCCAAACCCACGGGCAGCCCTTGTTTGAGGTCCCCCAACGCCGCTTCGATGGCGTGGGTGAGCTTGACGGTATCGGCCGCAGGCTGCTTTTGCACACTGACGATGACGGCAGGCACGCCGCTGTATCCGGCGTCACCGCGCTTCATGGCGGCAGCGAACCGGACATTGGCCACCTGTTCCAGCAAGATGGCTCGGCCGTCCTTCCAGGCTACGGCCACGCCCTGCAGGTCTTCGACACGGCTGGTGCGGCCAATGTGGCGGATGAGGAATTCACGGCTGTTGAGGTCGATGAAGCCACCTCCCGCATTCCCCGCAAAGCCTCGAAGGGCCTGCTCGATCTGCGTCAATGTCACCCTGAACTGCGCCATGCGCGCGGTATCAGGCTCCACCCGCAACTGACGTACTTCACCGCCGATAGGGATGACCTGAGACACCCCTGGAATCGACAGAAGTCTTGGGCGCAGCACGAAGTCCGCGTACTCACGGGCCTGCATGGGTGTCGCTGCGGCGGCCTTACCATCGCCTGCTGCCAACGGCAGTGCGATGAGCATGACTTCGCCCATGATGGAAGACACCGGTCCCATGACGGGCGTAATGCCTCCGGGGAGTTGCTCCCGCACCAGTGCCAGGCGCTCCGCCACGAGCTGGCGGTTGCGGTAGATGTCCGTCCCCCAATCGAACTCGGCATAGAGGATGGACAGGCCCACGCCGGACGTGGAGCGCACGCGCGTGACCCCCGGCATGCCGTTGAGCGCGGTCTCCAGAGGGAAGGTCACCAGTTGCTCGACTTCTTCGGGTGCCATACCTCCTGCTTCCGTCAAGACGGTGACCAGGGGTTTGTTGAGGTCGGGAAACACATCGACCGGCGTGCGCCATGCGGTGATGGCCCCGTAGACCATCAGCAGCGCCGCGACCGCCAGGACGAACAGGCGGTTGTGAAGGCTGTTCCTTACGATCCAATTGAACATTGCGTGGGCTCCGTTCAGCGGATCTGTGCGATCAGCGGCGCACCTTGCACCACCACGCGGTTGTCAGCGCCCAGGCCCTGCGTGACGACCACCGTGGCGGCGTCCAGGGACCGGTACTGCACCGGCTGGGGAATGTAGCGCTCTGCACCGGACTTGATCCAGACCACCGGCTCGTTGGCACTGTTGCGCACGACGGCCTGCGCAGGCAGGACGAAGCCCTTCACCTGCTCGTTCAGCGAGGCCACGACGGTGACGGGCTGTCCGACCGCCAGCGGCAAGGCTGTGCCCGATTGCTCCGGGACGGCCCTGAAAGTCATCGGGAGGACGCCATCACGCAGGCTGCGCGCTGCGCCGATCAGCTGCAGCTTGACGCCAAGCACCCCCTGCAAGTGGGCTGTACCCGTGCGTGCGGGCAAGCCAGGATCTGCCGTAGTGGCCTCCACCAACACTCGTGCAGGGTCAATCACCTCGAACAACACTTCGCGGGCCTCAACCACCTGGCCTTTGGTTGCGTCGGCTCTGGCAATCACGCCGGAGACGGGAGCCAGCAAGGCCTCTCTGGCAGCCAGGCTCGCTCCAATGCTTTTCTCGCGCGCGGTGAGGCTCTGTAGCTCAGCACGTGCGGCCTCGATCTCCTTGCGCGGCACCGTGCCTTCAAGGGACTGCAGCCGCTGCACCCGCTGTGCGGCCAGTTCCCGGCCACTGCGCAACTCGGCCAGCTGGGCCTGCTGGTTGGCCTGGGCATAAGGCTCGGCGTGATGGGCCACATAGGCCAGCACCTCTCCTTGCCGCACGGTCTGGCCGGCGACCGGCAGACCGCGTGGTCCCGCTTCGATCCGTCCCCCATGGATCGCCTGGACACGACCACTCGCATTGGGGTCCACGACCACACGGCCTGACAGCTCGATGGTGGCGGCGGCCTGGGTTTCAGGGGTCAACTGTGTGCGGATACCCAGGCGCCGTTGGGCGAGCATCGGAACGTTGACACTGCCGTCTGGCAACCGCATCAAACCGGATGCGCTGACCGCCGTGGGGGCATCTAGATGCTCACCGTTCGGCCCATGGGCACCTGGCGCTGCGACGGCAACAGGTGGGAACATCGCCGCGATGCACGCGATGGCAGTCAGGCCGAGAACGTGAAGCATGCGGGTCGCCTTGGCTTTTTGGATCAATGAGTTCACAGCGCATCTCCTTTGGAAGATGTGCCTGCAGCCTTGGGCCTGCGACCAAAGAACCAACCGACCGCTGCCAAGACGGCCAGGGCCAGAGCCAGCCACACCGTGCGGGAGGGCCCATGGGCGTGACCGTCGTCGTGGGAGTGACCATGGTCATCGAGCACGGCACCGGCGACTGTGAGGGTGCCGTCAAGCAGGTCAGAGTCATTGCCCGCCAGTACGGTGACCACCATGGGGTGGTCACCGGGCGCCGCCAGGGCCTTGAGCATGTTGGCATCGTCGATGGCGTAGTCCCCCATGTCCGCATGGAACTTGGCAGGCGCCTTGAGATTGCCCGTCTCCACCTCGACCGTGGCGTTGAGCACGGGCTCGTTGGTGGCAAAGCGGTTGATCAGGATGGACAACTCTCCGCCCTGCAGCCGGCCCACCAGCTCGAAGGCTTCCGAGCGGGCCTCAAAACTGGGAACGGAGCCGCTGTTGGCCCCTGCTTGAGCGGGGGCGTCCAGGTGCTCACCATTGGGGCCGTGCGCGCCTGGCGCGGCATAGCTGGGTGTACCTGAAAGCACCAGCACGGCAAAGCCTGCCCCCAGCAATATGCTGCGGTAGCCGATGAGGAATAGATTCAAGAGATTCATGGAAGGATTCCGAGAGATTGCTGGAGGCGCGCGAGGGCCAGGCCCAGTGCCACTTGCTGGCGCGCGAAACTGGTGTCTGCCTGGGTAGCTGCGGCGAGCGCGCGCAACAACTCGGGCAACGGGGTTTCTCCAGCCTTGAAAGATCGGTCAATGAGGGAGGCGCGCTCCCTCAGCAGTGCCGAGCGCTGGCGCTCCGCCTCCAGTTGCTGCTCGGCCGTGTGCACCGCAGCCTGCGCCATCGCTGCATCAGCAGCCAGCCGCTCCTCGGTTCGCTGTTTCGTGGTCAGCGCCACATCCAGCTCACTCAGTGCTGCAGCTTGCAGTGGTTGGTTGCGGCTCGCTGTGCCCAGGGGAATCCGCAGGCCGACCCCGATGCTGTTTTGCGCCGACTCGCCCCTACCAGGAATGTCTTGCCGGATACGCAGTAGCAGTTCAGGCGGGTCGCGCCGTGTGGCGGCCACCACGTCAAGCCGCTTGCGTGCGCGTTCAACCGTTAATGCAGCGACACGCGCATCCGGGTGCGTTTCAACGGCGAAGTGCGCCCCGCCTGGTGAAACTGCGGCACCATCAGAAACCGGGACAGACGTGAGATCAGGCGCCAGGGCTATGCCCGTCAGGGTCATCCATTGCGACTGGCTGGCGCTCAGGCGCTGGCGTGCAGCCAACTGTGCAGATTGCGCAGCCAGAGCCTCGGATTGAGCGGCAAGCGCATCCGCGTGGGCCAGATCACCCGATTTGACACGGCGCCGTACGTCGTCGGAGATCTCGTGCAAAGATCGCACTTGGGCGTCCGCCAGGTCGGACCCGGCCTTTTGCGCGGCAATGCCCCAGGCGGCTTCCCGCACCAGTCCCGCGAAATGCAGGCGCCCCGCTTGAACGGCAGCTTGGGACAGCTCTGCGTCGGCGGCCACAGCAGCGCCGCGTGCATTGCGCTGCCCAGGCAACCACAGCGGCCACGCCAGGCCGGCCTCGGCTTCCCTGCGTCCTGCCGACGTTTGCCAGCGGTCGTCTCGGTAGGAAAACTCCAGTGCGGGGGGCGCAGCCCACAGACTGGAGATAGCCGCCCGTTCGGCAGCAGCCCGCTGTGTCTGACCTTCGGCTTCTCTCGCCTGGGTGGCACGCTGCCATGCGGCCTCCGTAGCTTGTGCCAGTGTTGGAGCCGCGGGCGATGCCGTGGCTGAAAGCGATGGGGCGGTATTGGACTGCGCAACCGCAGCGCCAACGAGGACGCAGCTCAAAGCACAGCCTGCGGCACAACGCACCGCAAGCCCGGAAATAACAAAACGCACGTGATTCCTGACCGATCAAAGGCGGCAAACCAGGATCGTTGACGCATCAGCGCCTGATCAAAGTAGTACCGCACCGATGAACAACCCCGCTTTCGTGTGGAAAGCGCGGCGCTAAGGGTGGATCAGGAAATCAGTCGGGGAGGTCGTCGTAAACCGTCCAGATGAGGGGACGGGCTGACGGATTCGGCGGTCACGGCCGGTGCGGGTGAGCGGTCGAGAGGAAGCGACAGTTGCGGGAAGTGGAGAAGTGCTGCAGTCCCAGGGCCTGCGTCCGCCAGCATGTGCTGGATGGACTCCTGGGAATCGTCTTGGTGCGCCACACCGTGTTCATCATGGTGGTGGGCGGAGCCTTCCAGATGCATTTCAGCATGCACCGCCTGGAACTCGCCCTCGTGGTCGAACGCAGCCGTCTGGCGGGCCGTTGCGAAGGCCTGGCAGAAGAAGGAGCTCAACAGGATGACTGCGAGCAGTCGGCGCATGAAATTGGAAGCAGGCAATTGAAAATTCGTCGCAATGATAGCCGCAGACTGCTGCCTGTCTCGCAGAAACCCACATCTAACACCTGGTATCAGGGGTCTTGCAGCCATGTACAGAGGCACCGAGGAATCCGTACGGTGTAGATCCCCCTTGGACCCGCGTCACGATCTCGTGCGTATGGCCGCACCCAGCGCAAAAACTGAGTTTGGCGCATTCTCACGCGGAAGTTGCCGTTTAGGCGGAGCAAGCCGTTTTGGTGTTGGCGCCGCCCCAGGTGGTTCCTCCACGGCACATCCAGTAGCGAGATGACGCTCCACCAAGTCAGCCAGAGTAACGGACCGCAAATAGTCTTCCACCGTTTGATGGAATGCTCTCCACAACTCATGTGTCATGGCCCCTGTTGGGCGCTCATGGCGTCGTGGCCACGAGGGAAGCGTTCCGATTTTCCCTGCTCAGTGGCCCGAGATAAGTCCGCGACGGGAATTCCTGGGCCAGTATTCGGACTGTGCTCGGTCAGCGTCTGCTCTTGAGACAGCGTGAATGTCTGATTCAGGCTGAAGAGAGCCGCTCGATAGATGTGACCTAAGCGGCGACGGCGCTCTTCACCGGTCATTCGGCGGTTAGAAGGCTGTATGACCGGTGTACTCCCGAGACCTGCCACTTGATGCTCGATACAGGTGGGCAGAACACGATCGACGGTTCTTATAAGGACGGTGCAGCAGCTCCCGACCCGATGCGGCGCTCGTACCGCCAAGGCGCCTCCCCGATAGCAGCCGTTAGCTTACTTGTGGGCCCACCATCTCGCTTGCGCGAAGCTAGGTTTTACAGGTAATGGACACAGGACTAACCCGCTCTTGCGGTAGATGCGCCGCCCTCACTATCCGTTGTAAACGAATTCACAGCGGGCCAAAACCTCGGTGGGCTGGTAGCTCCCATATCTTCCGCGTGAGCGACCGGCCTCCGAGATGAGGTGCAAGTGCTTTCGAGCGCGCGAGGCCAGGACATACAGCAGCTTGCTGGCGGCGACATCGCCGTCGGAATCACTGAAATGGGGCACCATGCCCTGAAGAAGACCGAACGCGATGACCACGTCAAACTCGGCGCCCTTGACCCCATGAATGGTCGACACGGTGATCCCGGTCCGTTCGCGGAACACCTTCTTGAAGAACGACAGATCGGTGATGTAGCTGGCACCAGAGTTCTGCAGCCTCTCCAGCCGCGCCTGGGAACTCGCAAAGAATGCCTCGCGATGCTCCACCAGCGCGGGGAAAGCATTCAGCTCGATCAGCAGGCGATCCAGTAACGCTGCGAACGCCTGGTCCAGATACGCCAAGCCGTCTGTCTCGGCAATGGCGAGAGAGTTGGACTCCCGCAGCAGCGAACGCTGCGTGATCCTGGACGTGTCGACGCCGAAATCGCGGAGGTCGGCAATGACGTCCCTGGCCCATCGCATGCGTCGCACGAGCATTTGGGGCGACGACTCCGTCAGCAAGATCTTAGAGAGCTTGAACCAAAAGTTGTCGGGATCATTGCTGAACGGCACCAATCCCGGACCGTCGAACTGCTGGTCGGGGAGCTGTGCCACAAGTTTTCGGGTGGTAGACGCCAGCAAGATCCACCACGGCGCCAGCACGCATATCTCTTCGGGTGCATGTCCGTCGGCCAAGCTCTTTTGGATGAGCCTGACGAGCTCATCGTGAAGATCTTCGTGCGCAACGAGGCGGTTGTAGGAGACTTGGCTCGGAAAGCCAACCATCTTGCCAGCTCCCTCAATGTCGGTAGCGTGCACATTAAAGTTGGAGAAGTGCCCGATGATCCTCGCACTTGAGCGGTAGTTCAAACGCAGCGTCATCTCCCGAATTGGAATGTCCGTGAGCGCGCGAAAGTCCGCCGCTGAAATGGCATACCCGCCAAGTGATCCGTAAATCGCTTGATTGGGATCTCCTACGATGAACGTCTTGGTGCTACCGGCACCCGCCCGCAGGATGGCCCCCACCAAGTTGTATTGGATCCGCTTCGTATCCTGGTACTCATCGACGAGGACATATGAGAACACTTGGGAGAGCAGCGCCACGATATGCGGCTGACTTCGGATCAGTACCTGGGAGTACCAGAGGATCAACTCGAAATCGATTCGTCTCGTTTCCATTAGCTCTCGAAAGTACCCCGCCAGCACTTGGTGGATCGTGTCATGCTTCCAGGTGTCGGCGCACCCGAGCCGGTAATCGTCTTCTTCGAAGTAATAGTCGCAGTCATAAAAAGTCACGCCGGGGTACTGTGAGCACAGTCGCTCAAGCATCTTCTCGCGGTCGTGTCGGTCCAAGACCGTGTACCCACGAGCCAGCTCCGGGACATAGATCCCGTAAGGCTTGATGATCCATTCGAGACAGAACGAATGAATGGTTCCGATCCACAGGGCGGTGGTATCGACTCCGAGGGCTTCGATTCGCTCCTGAATCTCGTCAGCGGCACGGTGTGTATAGGTGATGGCCACGACGATGCGCTTATCCGTGCGCCGGGACAGCTCATACGCGATCTTGTACGTCAGGGTACGCGTTTTTCCGCTGCCTGGACAGGCGACCAGGAAGACGCTCGACGGCTCTTCTACTGCAGCCGCTTGCTCAGGATTGAGCTCCGTGGCATCCCAGACAAACATCAAGCCATCTCCGCCAGGAACGCATGGACTACGTCGCCAGGTAACGCCGTTGCAGCTGCGGCACGAAGGGTCGGCAGATCTATCTCCGAGCGCCCGAAACGCTCCACCTCAGCATTGAATGCCGTCAAGCGCGGACGCGCAGCTCGGTCGATAGCCAACATGCGATTCATTCGATGACGGAGGATTCGCATGATCAGCGGTCGCGAGAACGGGCCATGCGCAAACAGCACCGCGTCTCGGATGTAGCCGGGCACCACGGCTTGATGATCCAGCGTTTGCGCGAGCAAGATGGCAAACCACCCCTTGCCTTCTTGCTCGGCCATCGTCAAGGTCCGACCGCCACCTTGGTCGATGAGGCCCGAGCGAAGATCGGTGGTTGCCTGCGTGATCGTCGCTGGCGCCTTGTAGACCTTGTCTACTGTGCGCACAATGGCTTCATGATTGCCCGAGCCGAGCAGATCCACCTCAAAGGTATGTGTGGCGTAGAAGCTCTGAACCCAGGCGTTGCCCACGGCAAATGCATCCAAATCAATTTTTCGCAGCGCCCCAGCCGCTTGCGAACCAATCGCCTTGCGCTTCCTGGCGGCCAAGGCGTCGCCATCCGCCGCATTCGGCGTTGTGTCGAAGAAGATCGTGTCCAAGTCAGTGACGATCGCGCACCGCTTGCGGATCCGGATGTCGTGGAACAGGACCGCGACGTTTTTGAAGCCGGTACTGCGGATGTTGATGACACTGATCCCCAACTCGTCCACGCTCAAGCCCAGGACCTTCTTCACGAGCACAGGGATCAGGATCTCTTCCGCGTCACCCTCCACCAAAATTACGCTCTTGGCGAACAGTAGGTTGCTTCGCACTGCGTCCAGGTACCGCTGGATGCTTGTCACCTGAGCAGGATCCAGTCCGGTCGCCGGCTGGTATGCCTCACAGAATGCGCCGCGTCGACCTAGGATGTTGACGTTGCTCACGTTGCTCACTTCGGAGATGTGTGTGGAGTGAGTCGTGTAGATGACCTGAGCATCCTCGTAGGCGATGCGATCAAACAGCGTCTTCTGGATATGGGTGTTAGTGCCAGTGCAAACGTGATCAGCAGTGCCAGTCGAACATTGACCAGGGGCTAAAGCTGGTTCCATTAGAAACCAGCTGTGGATAACTATAGGGTGGATGCTTCGGTAGGGCCTCCTTTTTTTGAACTGGTGGTTGGTATTGCCGAGCCGTCAGGCGAGGCCCCTTCCTCCGCGGTCTCGCTAACCTGGGCGGCCACTGCCTTCTTGGTCTGCTCACGAGCCTTGATGCGCCCCTTGGCTTCGTGCGTGCTGTGGCGGAAGCGGTAGGACTCGTTGCCGGTCTCGATGATGTGGCAGTGATGGGTCAAGCGATCCAGCAACGCGGTGGTCATCTTGTCATCGCCGAACACCGTGGACCACTCCGCGAACGTCAGGTTGGTGGTGATCATCACGCTGGTGTGCTCGTACAGCTTGGACAGCAGGTGGAACAACAAGGCACCACCGGCCTGGCTGAAGGGCAGGTAACCTAACTCGTCGAGCACGACCAGGTCCATGCGCACCAGACTCATGGCGATGCGTCCGGCACGGCCCTGGCTCTTCTCATGCTCCAGGGCATTGACCAGATCGACCGTGGAGTAGAACCGCACTCGCTTGGCGTGCCGGGTGAGCCCAGCAATTCCCAGCGCCGTGGCCAGGTGGGTTTTGCCGGTGCCTGGGCCGCCGACCAGCACCACGTTCTGCGCATCCTGCGTGAACGAGAGGTCCGCCAGTTTCTGGATCAACGCGCGGTCGACCGGCGCGACGGTGAAGTCGAACCCAGCCAGGTCGCGGTGCATCGGGAAGCGTGCCGCCTTCATCTGATGGGCGATGGAACGCATCGCCCGATCAGCATCTTCAGCCTGCAGCAGGTGCTCCACCAGCCAGCGTGATGCAGCCAAGGCCGTATCGCCGCCTTGCTCCGTCAGATCGGCCCAAGCCGTGGCCATGCCGTTGAGCCGCAGCGCCTTCAGTTGGGCCTGTACATCGATGGAGGTCTCACGCATGGCCCACCTCCTGCCCGTCTAGATGATCCTGGTGGGTGGGGCGCAGCCGGTCATAACGCGCGGTATCGGCCTTGGGCGCCTGGGTGAGTTGCAAGGACGTCTGCGCTTGCGCCGGCGTGGCCGGGTTGTTCAAGCGGGCCAGCACGTTGCGCACGTGTTCCACGCTAATGCTGCCGCTGGGGGTCCTGCCTTCGAGTACCAGCTCGATGGCCACCAGCACCGCTTCCAGCCCGGCCTGCGGCACCACGGCCAGCACCTGTGCCATGACCCGGTCTCCTCCAGGGTGCCTGAGCAGCGACTGGCGCAAACGCAGCAACGGCGCCGGCAGGTCCAGGAACGGCGTGCCGTTGCGCAAGGCGCCCGGTTTGCGCTGCACCAGGTCGATGTAGTGCTGCCAATCGTAGCTGGTCTGGCCGCTGCCCGGCAGCCGGGCGTGACTCGCGACGACGGCGTCCGCGGCCGCCACATCGATTCGCTCGGGATAGACGCGGGTGCTGACGATGTGGCCGGCCCACTCGCACGGCACGGAATAGCGGTTGCGAGCGGCAGCCACCAGGCAGGTGCTGCTGACCCGGGCCAACCGTTCGACGTAGCCGTCGAAGGGGGCCGGCATGGACATGAGGTGAGGCTTCTCCAACTCCCACATCTCGGCCACGGTGAACTGCCGATGGATCGGGTGCGTGGTGTCGCTCCACACCGAACGACATCGCTCGCTCAGCCAGGCATTGAGTTCGATGAACGAGCCGAAGCGACGGGTCGCGGCTTCGATCCAGATGCGCCTGCGGCTGTCCTGCACGTTCTTCTCCACCACCCCCTTCTCCCATCCCGAGGCGACGTTGCAGAAGTCGGCATCGAACAGGTAGTGACTGCACATGGCTGCGAAGCGCGCGTTGACGGTGCGCTGCTTGCCACGCTGCACCTTGTCCACAGCGGTGCGCATGTTGTCGTAGATGCCGCGTCGGGTGACGCCACCTAGTGCCTGGAACGAGCGTGTGTGCGCGTCGAACAGCATCTCATGACCCTGGCTGGGGTAGGCCACCAGCCAGAAGGCCCGGCTGGCGCACAGCTTCAGGTGCGCCACTTGCACGTTGTAGAACACACCGCCGACGAGCATGGCTTCGACGCTCCAGTCGAACTGGAAGGCCTCGCCCAGCTCGAAGCTCATCGGAACGAACGCCTTGGCCGGACTGGCTGCGGACTCCACCCGCCAGCGCCGGATGTAGTCGGTGACGGCGCTGTAGCCGCCGCGATAGCCCTGGGCCTGTATCTGAGCAAACAAAGCTCGGCCGCTGCGCCGTCCCTGCTTGGGGCGATGGCTGTCGGTCGTGAGCGCTTGATGCAGGATCGGCTCGAACGCAGTTAGCTTGCCATCGAGCTTCACCCGCTCGTACTTCGGCACAACATCGCCGGGCGCCTTGAGCCACTTCTTGACCGTGTTGCGCGACAGGCCTGTGCGCTTTGCGATCTCGCTGAGAGAGAGTTGGTCGCGCAGCCTCATGCGCCTGACCTTGCCAATCATGTCCATGGTGATCACCTTGAATCCCCTGCTGAAATTCTCAGCAGGTCAGTGGAACACCCTGGTCAATATTGGATTGGCACTTTGCGGTTTAGCTGGTCAAGATTGCATCGGCACCAACAGTTCAGCGGCGAAAACCCCGGCAGTGGATAGCTCTCGACGACGACATCGAGGGTTGGCCTGAATCATGTCTACATAACCTCGTCGCATGCGATGGAACGACGGGCTTGTCCAACCCCGACGTCCAACAGGAACTGAGGGAGAAGTTGGGCCACTGTTTTGCGGCTCTGGGTGCCAAAGCCTCGTAATTCCTAGAAGCAGCAGATGTCGGGGAGCTAGGCCGCGAGAGGCTCATTGCAGTCCGTCGGCTCACCGTAGCCAGAGGCAGAATTGCAGCGATTGCTGGCTTTCGCTCGTGCGTGTCAGCTGACGGCTCAATAGCCGATTCCTGCCCTTGGGCCCAGCTCAAACGATGAGTGATGTATTTCTTTCAATGATCGGTTTGGTGAGTGGAGAAGTCACGTAGCAGTTTCACTGCGGCAACCTAATAAGATCTCATCGCAATGACGTCGCGCCCCGACCCAATGATCACAACGCAAATGCCCGTGACTGCCGGAAAACTTGCGCGCCAACTACAGACAGCCGGTCGCGGAGAACTCGAAATCGAGATCCCCTCCGGAGCACAGCTCGATCTCTCCACCACTCCCGGTGCGTCGGTCGATGGCGGCAAGTTGCGTTTCGCTCGCATTGAGTACCGGAACTCGGCAGCAGCTTGGGATGTTTTGGCTGAGTTGGGCGATCCTCCTTTAACGAGCAGGTGGTGTGGGCCGCAGCCTATGACCAGTGGCGCCGCGAGATTGGCAACACCGACATGGCTAGCGGAAGGCTTCTAGTGGCCATCCACCCATGGGTCAGCGTCCTGCGCCTGGCGACGACACTATCGAGTACCGGTTGAGCCTTGGACTTGTGACAGAAAGCAGTCCAATTTTTTATCCGCTCCCCACCATTCCATCGAAACAATCGATGATCGGTGACAGGTAGATCTTGCCAGCCGGGATCTGGAACTACATCGAAAGGAGGCGTCTATATTCCGCGTCTAGATATGCATCCACGGCCTCATCATCTAGCGTGCCCTCTCCGTACCAAGCTTTCAGTTCCTTCAAAGCCAATGTGCCGAATCGAGCCCACGCCAGAAGATTGCTACGCAGCATGAATTGAATGATCTCGCCTCCAGACCGCAGTGCCGCATCAGCCCCGTCTACAAGACACAAGCTGTTGATTTCCACGCAGAAGTGACCCACTAACCCCCGGGTCAGCTTTGCGTGGAAATCAACAATCAACCCATCAGTACTGGTGCGCGGCACCCTTGGGGCTTTATCTACAGGCTGCAGAGCTATCTTTACGACCCACAGTGCATGAGTCAAATTTGTAGAAAATTCCCACAATCGAAAAATAATTGTTGAAATCTAATTTTTATACATGAAAAAGTCCATAACTTTAGTCAATTAAGGCGACGCAATCCCCCAACCAGCGCATCACTCCACTGTGACACTCTTGGCCAGGTTCCTGGGCTTGTCCACATCCGTCCCCCGCGCACACGCGGTGTGGTACGCCAGCAGCTGCAGCGGCACCACGTGCAGCAGCGGGCTCAAGGGGCCGTAGTGCTCGGGCATGCGGATGACATGGATGCCGTCGCTGCTTTCAATGCGGGTGTCGGCGTCGGCCAGCACGTAGAGCACGCCAGCGCGCGCGCGCACTTCCTGCATGTTGCTCTTGAGCTTTTCGAGCAAGGTGTCATTGGGCGCCACGGTGACTACGGGCATGGCACTGGTCACCAGGGCCAGGGGACCGTGTTTGAGTTCGCCGGCCGGGTAGGCCTCGGCGTGGATGTAGCTGATTTCCTTGAGCTTCAAGGCGCCTTCCAGCGCAATGGGGTAGTGCAGGCCTCGACCCAAAAAGAGAGCGTTTTCCATCCGGGCAAAGTCTTCGGCCCAGCTGATGATTTGTGGCTCCAGCGCCAGCACGGCCTGCAGGGCCACGGGCAGGTGGCGCATGGTTTTGAGGTGGGCGGCTTCTTGCTCGTCGCTCAAACGGCCTTTGGATTGGGCCAGCGCCAGCGTCAGTAAAAACAAGCCCGCCAGCTGGGTGGTGAAGGCCTTGGTGCTGGCCACACCGATCTCGACACCGGCGCGCGTGATGTACGCCAGCTTGCATTCGCGCACCATGGCGCTGGTGGCCACGTTGCAGATGGTCAGCGTGTGCTGCATGCCCAGGCTCTGCGCGTGGCGCAACGCGGCCAGGGTGTCAGCGGTCTCGCCAGACTGGCTGATGGCGACAACCAGGGTGCGTGGGTTGGGCACGCTGGTGCGGTAGCGGTATTCGCTGGCCACTTCGACTTGCGTGGGGATGCCCGCGATGTCTTCGAGCCAGTATTTGGCGGTGCAGCCGCTGTAGTAGCTGGTGCCGCAGGCCAGGATCAACACGCTGTCGATTTCCTTGAACACGCGCCAGGCGGCGGCGCCAGGTTCGCCATGCTGGCCCGCGCCGTCGAACAGCTCGGGCACGATGCCAGCCAGACCTTCGAGCGTGTCGGCGATGGCACGCGGTTGCTCGAAGATTTCCTTTTGCATGTAGTGGCGGTAGGGGCCCAGCTCGGCCGCGCCGCTGTGGGCCAGCACGGTGCGCACGGGGCGCTGTTCGGGCGTGAGTGCGGCACCGTCCTTGCGCACGATCCAGTAGCGACCCAGCTGCAGGTCCACCAGGTCGCCCTCTTCCAGATAAACGATCTGGTCAGTGACGCCCGCCAGGGCCATGGCATCGCTGGCCAGAAAGTGCTCTGCGCCCCCGTTTCCAACCCCCAGGATCAGCGGCGAACCAGCGCGTGCACCCACCACGCGGTGCGGTTCGTCCTTGTGCATCACGGCGATGGCGTAGGCGCCATGCAGTTCGGCCACGGTGGCCTGCACGGCGTCGAACAGGTCGCCGCTGTAGTGGCTGTCCACCAGGTGGGCGATGACTTCGGTGTCGGTCTGGCTCACAAACACATAGCCGCGTGCCTGCAGCGCCTTGCGCAGTTCTTCGTGGTTTTCAATGATGCCGTTGTGCACCAGGGCCACACGGCCCGGCCTGGCCGGGTCGTTTGCCTGGTTCTGGCCCGCGCTTTGGGCCTGCGCGTCTGCGCCAGTGCCGTGGCTGAAGTGCGGGTGGGCGTTGTGCACGGCGGGCGCGCCATGGGTGGCCCAGCGGGTGTGGGCAATGCCGGTGGCACCGTCGATGTATTCGGTGGTCACCTGCTCCAGCAACTCAGCCACGCGGGCGGTGCTGCGGGCGCGCTGCAGGCCCGCCGGGCGCGCTGCATCGAGGCTGGAGGCATGTACCGCCACGCCGCAGGAGTCATAGCCCCGGTATTCAAGCCGCTGCAGGCCCTGGACGAGGATGGGAACGATGTTGCGCGTAGAGACCGCGCCGACGATGCCGCACATGGTGTTTGCCCTTGGGTTGGATTCGATGGGGCGGATCGTAAGCAGCATTGAGAAAAATTATCGATTGATATTTCAATGAAATTGAACTTAAATTTCACCAAACACAATGCATGAAATTTTTATTCAATTTATAGAAAATAATGGAATCCATATCACTCGACAGCACAGACTTGCAGCTGCTCAACCTGCTGCAAACCGACGCGGCGCAGAGCAACCAATCCCTGGCCGAACAGGTGCATGTCTCCCCGCCCACCTGTCTGCGCCGCGTCAAGCGCCTGCACGATGCCGGTCTGATCGAGCGCCAGGTGGCCATCCTGCAGCCCGATCGGCTTGCGGCCATTCAGGGCCACGGGCTGGCCTGCATCGTCGAGGTGTCGCTGGACCGCCAAGGCGCCGAACAGCTTGACGCGTTCGAAGCCCGCGCCGTGGCCGACGACGCTGTGCAGCAATGCTGGCGCGTATCGCCCGGGCCGGACTTTGTGCTGGTGGTGCACACACGGGACATGCCGGGGTACCTGGCGCTGTCGCAGCGCCTGTTCACGGGCGATGCCAATGTGCGCAACGTGAAGGCCTTCTTTGCAACCCGCAGGGCAAAATTTGGTACAAAAGTGCCTCTAGCGCTTGATCATAAAGCGCAAGCAGCTATTTAATTCATAGCAAATGGTTGACAGCCCCTTTGCATGCCGTTGTCCCAGTCCTCTTGCCTTCCCGCCGCATCGGCATAGAGTGGTTGGACACACAGGAGCCACGCCGCATGGAGTTCAAGGACTACTACCAGACGCTGGGGGTCAGCCCCACCGCCACGGCCGACGAGATCAAGAAGGCCTACCGCAAGCTGGCGCGCAAATACCACCCCGACGTGAGCAAGGAGCCCGACGCCGTGGCGCGCATGACGGCGGTGAACGAGGCCAACGCCGTGCTCTCCGACCCGGAAAAACGCGCCGCCTACGACCGCCTTGCGCAAGAACCGCGCATGCAGCCGGGGCAGGACTTCCGCCCGCCCCCGCACTGGGATGCGGGGTTCGAGTTTTCGGACGGCGCGGGTGATCCGGGTGGCGCTCCGGGCGACTACAGCGACTTCTTTGAACAGCTGTTTGGCCGTGCCGCCCGGGCGCGTGGCGCCGGGCGCAGCGAACACACCAGCAGAAGACCACCCCCCACCCAGCGCGGCGCAGACCACCACGCCCGCATCGAGCTGGACCTGGCCGACGCCTACCAGGGCGCCGAACGCACCCTCACGCTGCAAAGCGCGCACCAGGCCGATGACGGATCGCTGGTGCGCGACGAGCGCCATCTGGCCGTCAAGATCCCGCAGGGCGTGCGCGAAGGCCAGCTCATCCGCCTGGCTGGCCAGGGCAGCCCGGGCTGGGGTGGCGCACCGGCGGGCGATTTGTTTCTGGAGGTGCTGTTCAAGCCCGACCCGCGCTGGCGCGCGGAGGGCCGCGATGTCTACCAGCCGCTGGTGGTGGCCCCCTGGGAGGCAGCCCTGGGCGCCTCGGTCGAGGTGGGCACGCCGGGCGGCTCGGTCATCGAGGTGGCGGTGCCCGCAGGCTGGAAGGCGGGGCGCAAGCTGCGCCTCAAAGGCCGGGGCATCCCGGGCACACCACCGGGCGACCTCTATCTGGAACTGCATATGGCCCTGCCGCCGGCCACCACCGATGCCGAACGCGCTGCGTACGCCGCGCTGGCCCAGGCCTTTCCCCACTACAACCCGCGCGCTGCGCAAGGAGCCCAGCCATGAGCGCCCACTCCCCCACGCCCCCTGCAGAACTGCTCGACGATGGCAGCGCCGCCCTCACGCTGGACGCCCTGGCCCGCGCCTGCCGCATGGATGCCGAATGGGTGGCAGCGCGGCTGCAGGAGGGGTTGCTGCAGGCTGGCACCGAAGGCGAAGGCGACCGCTCGGCCTGGCGCTTCAGCGGGGCCACCGTGGTGCGCGCCCGGCGCATTGCCCACCTGGAACTCACCTTCGACGCCGACCCGCACCTGGCCGCACTCACGGCCGACCTGATCGAAGAAGTCACCACCCTGCGCCAGCAGCTGCGGCACCTGAAAGGCCGTTGAACGGCGCTGAGCACGACGGGACGCCTGGGGGCCACGCCGCAGCACCTGGTCATTTCATGCTGGCATCGCCCCACAGGGGCATGTAAGCTCCCCCCAGCCCCTTCGCGAGCCCGCCCCCCCCAGAGCGCTGCACGAGCGGCATCACCCTATCCATCCATGCCCACACCCCGCCGCCAGATGCCCCGCCGCATCTACCCCCTGCGCATTCTGGGCATGGGGCTCGGTGGCATGGTGGTGGGCGTGGTGCTGTGGGAGCGCCACGCCAGCGTCACCGCCTGGCTGGCCATGGTGCTGCCTGCTTTTGTGTGGCCCCATGTGGCCTACCTGATCACACGGCACAGCGCCGACCCCTACCGCGCTGAAACCCGCAACCTGCTCATTGACTCCGCACTGGCCGCCAGCTTTGTGCCGTTGATGCACTTCAACCTGCTGCCCAGCGTGTTGCTGCTGACACTGACCATGGTGGACAAGATCACCACCGGCATCCGCGGGCTGTGGGCGCGTGCGCTGCCCGCCATGCTGGTCGGAGGGCTGGCGGGCGTGGCGCTGGCCGGCCTGCACTGGGCGCCGGAAACCTCCATGCGGGTCATGGTTGCCTGCCTGCCGGTGATGGCGCTGCACACGCTGTCGGTCAGCATGGTCAGCTACCAGCTCATCCGCCAGTCGGCAAGGCACAACCAGATGCTGGACGAACTGCGGCGCGTGGATGCGCTCACGGGCCTGTTCGGGCGCGGCCACTGGCAAGAGCAGGCCGAGGCGGCGCTGCGCCGCCACCACGCCAGCAACGAACCCGCCTGCATGCTGATGCTGGACATTGACCATTTCAAGGAAATCAACGACGCCCATGGCCACACCGTGGGTGACGAGGTGATCCGCGCGCTGGCCCATGTGGTGCGCGGCAACGTGCGCGCGGGCGACTGCGCGGGGCGCTACGGCGGCGATGAATTTGCCATCGTGCTGCCGGGCATGCTCGCCAAGGACGCGCTGGCCATTGCCCACCGCATCCGCGAGCAAACCGAAGGCGTGCGCCTGCGCAGCCTGCCCGGCGTGCGCATCACCAGCAGCATCGGCGTAGCCCCCGCCGACCACCGCCACAGCAACCTGCGCGCCTGGATCGACGCCGCCGACGCCGCGCTGTATGCCGCCAAAAACGGTGGGCGCAACCGCGTGGCGGGGTGCATGGAGCCAGCGCTGGCGCCTGCGGTGTAGCAGCCCAGAACCGGTTCCAGAACACCACATTCGCCGCCCCGTGCCAGCATGACCCCCGCGAACGATCCGCAGCCTGCTTCTTACCGCCGCCACGGTGGCATCGGCCCCGCGTCGGAGCGGCTGACCTACCGCCGCATCTACCCGTTGCGCATGCTGGGCATGGGCCTGGGTGCCGTGTTGCTGGGCAGTGTTCTGCACGACAACCAGTCTCCGGCGTGGATGTGGTGGTTGCTGGGGGTCACCGCGCTGGTCTGGCCCCAGCTGGCCTACCTGCTGGCCCGGCACAGCGCCGATCCCTACCGGGCCGAAGTGCGCAATCTGCTGATCGACTCGGCCATCGCTGGCATGTGGGTGCCGCTGCTGCACTTCAACCTGCTGCCCTGCGTGGTGATGGTCCTCATCACCACCTACGACAAGTTCAGCACCGGCATCAAACGCCTGTGGCTGCACTCCCTGCCCGGCATGGCGGGCATGTGCCTGCTGATGACCTTGCTGCTGCGGCCCGAGCCACGACTGGAAAGCTCACTGCTGGTGGTGGTGTGCACCCTGCCCCTGCTCATCGTGCATGGGTTGGCGGTCAGCACGTCCAGCTACCGGCTGATCCGCACGGTGGCGCGGCAAAACCGCGAGCTGGAGAGCCTGCGCCGCACCGACGCCCAGACCGGCCTGGTGGCCCGCAGCCACTGGCAGGACCAGGCCAAGCTCAGCCTGGAGCGGTTTCACGCCAGCGGCAGCCCCGCCTGCCTGCTGATGATCGACATCGACCACTTCAAGTCCATCAACGACCTGCACGGCCACACCGTGGGGGACGAAGTGATCCACGCCGTGGGCCAGGTGATCCTGGACTGCGTGCGCGCACACGACCACGCAGGCCGCTACGGCGGGGACGAATTTGCAGTGGTGCTCAGCGGCACCCGCGCAGCCGATGCGCTGGCCATCGCCGAGCGCATTCGCAGCCGCATCGCGGCCCTGCACCTGCGCGACCAGCCTGGTTTGCACCTCACCAGCAGCATCGGCCTGGCACAAGCCGCGCCCCACCAGGCGGGCCTGCGCGAGTAGATCAACGACGCCGACGCCGCCCTGTACCGCGCCAAAAACGCCGGGCGCAACCAGGTGGCAGACCATGAAGCGCAGACATCCCACGCGGCACCACCTGCGCCGGTGGTGCAGACCCATTGAACCCGGAGGGGGTTTGCTGAACCTGCTGAGCCCGGGGCGCTGACAACGCCGCGGGACCCAGGAATCAGCATAAAAATTGCCGCCAGCGCTTATCCATCAAGCGTAAAAAGCTATATTTTTAATAGCAAATTATCAAATCTTTGCTCACGCCGGCCAGCACACGCGCACCGTGCAGCCACCGCCCGGCACCGCCGTGGCACTGATCTGCGCGCCATGGCGCTGCGCCACCGCGCGGCACAGCGCCAGCCCCGCGCCCACGCCGTCAAACTCTGTCTCGCGGTGCAGGCGCTGGAACACGCCGAACAAGCTGCCCGCGCGCGCGGGGTCAAAGCCCACGCCGTTGTCTTGCACCGTAAAGGCCACCTGGCCTGCGGGTGCAGCATCCGCCGACACCGTGATGCACGCGTGCGCCACGGGGCGGGTGAACTTCAGGGCATTGCCCAACACTTGCACCAGCAGCTCCTGCAGCAGCGTGGGGTCGGCCTGCAGAGTGGGCAAATCCGACGCAATGCGCCACTCCACCGCACGCCCAGCCTCGGCAGCGGCCAGCGCGGCGCGCGCCTGGGCGATGGCACCGCCCAGCGGCACCGGCTGCAGGCGCAGCGGCGCGCGGCTGGCGCGCACCAGGGTTTGCAGGCCGTCGATCATGAGCCCCATGCGCCGGGCAGACTGGTCCATCGTGGCCAGAAAACCCAGCGCCTCCTGCACCTCGGCACCCAGCACCACCTCGGGCGGGAGGTCGCCCAGCACCTCGCGCACCAGCGTGCCGTACGACGTCACGTGCCGCAGCGGCGCGCGCAGGTCGTGCGACACGGCACGCAAGAACTCCTCTTGCGCAGCGGCCATGTCGGCCACCTGCTGCTGGCTGCGGGCCAGTTCGGCGCGCAATCCCTGCAATTGCTGCAGCTCGTCCCCGGCGCTGGCGTCTGGCGCGCTCATGGCTTGGGTTGTTTGGCGGGTCTCGCCCAGTTGGCAATGCTGACCTGCTTGCCCCGCGCCACACTCAGCGCCCCCGGCGCCGTGCTCTTGGTGATGGTGCTGCCACCACCCACCGTGCCGCCCGCACCAATGGTCACGGGCGCCACCAGCACGCAGTTGCTGCCCACATGCACATCGGCCTCGATCACCGTGCGATGCTTGTTGGCGCCGTCGTAGTTGGCGGTGATGCTGCCTGCGCCGTAGTTCACGCGTTCGCCCACCGTGGCGTCCCCTAGGTAGGCTAGGTGGTTGGCCTTGGCACCATCGGCCAGGGTGGAATTCTTCACTTCCACAAAGTTGCCGATGTGCACCTCGCGGCCCAGTTGGGCGCCGGGGCGCAGGCGGGCAAACGGGCCGATCAGCGCGCCCTCGCCCACGGTGGCGCCCAGCTTTTCGCCGTCGATGTGGGTGTAGGGGTGGATCACCGCGCCTGCCGCGATGCGCGCATTGGCAATGCAGCAGTTCGCGCCGATGCTCACACCCTCGCCCAGCTCCACACGGCCGGTGAAGACGCAGTTCACGTCGATCTCCACGTCCTGCCCGCAGACCAGCTCGCCACGCACGCCGGTGCGGGTGTCGTCGCGCACATCGAACCGGGCCGGGTCGGCCAGGCGCACGCCCTGCTTCATCAGCGCCCGCGCCTGGCGCAGTTGGTGCGCACGCTCCAGCTCGGCCAGTTGCAGCGGGCTGTTGACGCCTGCCACTTGCAGAGCGTCGGTGATGCGGTGGGCCACCACGGGCACACCATCGGCCACGGCCATGGCGACGATGTCGGTGAGGTAGTACTCGCCCTGCGCGTTGTTGTTGGTCAGCCGCGCCAGCCAGGGCGTGAGCAACCGCGCGGGCACGGCCATGATGCCGCTGTAGACCTCGGTGATGGCGCGCTGGGCGTCGCTGGCGTCCTTGTGCTCGACGATGCCTTGCACGGCATCCGATGTATTGCGCACGATGCGGCCATAACCGGTGGGGTCGGGCAGGGTCACCGTCAGCAGGGCCAGCTTGCCGCCTTCGCTGGCAGCCACCAGGGCGCGCAGGGTGTCGGCGTGTGTCAGGGGCACATCGCCCGAGAGCACCACCACCGTGCCGTCATCGCGCAGGTGCGGCACGGCCTGCTGCACCGCGTGGCCGGTGCCCAGCTGGGGTTCCTGCCGCACGAATTTGAGGTCAAAAGAGGCGCTAGCGCCTGCTGCACCTGCGGTAGCCGCTTCTACTTCTGTAGCGCCGTGGCCGGTGATGACGATGGCGCTGCGGGCCTGCAGGTGCGCGGCCTGGTCCAGCACGTGGTGCAACAAGGGGCGGCCAGCAAGGCGCTGCAGCACTTTGGGCAGGCGGCTTTTCATGCGCGTGCCTTTGCCGGCCGCCATGATGAGGATGTCGAGTGAGGTCATGAAAGGGGAGATGGGTGGGCGCTGCAAAAGCCCGGCGCGCGGGCATGGCGTGGATTATCGGCTGCAGCCCGCTGGGCGCAAAAAGCTATTAAAACAATAGCTATTCACGCTTATCTATCAAGCGCTAGAGGCCATTTCTCTCAGATTTCTGCCGCGGCAGACAGCGTTTTACAGCAACGGCATTAGTCGGGGCGGCGTGTCGTAGTACTCGGCGATGCGCGCGAGAGCCCGGGTGTTGAGCAGGCGCAAGCGGCCGTTCTTCAGCTCATGCAGGCCCAGCAGCGACAGGCGCCGCAGCGTCTTGTTGGTGTGCACCAGCGACAGCCCCAGGGCGTCGGCAATGTGCTGCTGGTTGAGCGGGAACGCCACTGTGCCGTCCTCCACCAGCCCGATGCGGTCGAGCCGCCGGTACAGGTGCATGAGCAGCATGGCCACGCGCTCGGTGGCGTTGCGGCGGCCGGCGGTAAGCAGGTTGTCGTCCACATGGCCTTCTTCGTGGGCCGACAGCCAGGTGATGTCGTAGCCCAGGCGCGGGTGCTCGCGAAACAGCGCCCACAGGCTGTCGTTCTGGAACACACACAGCGAACAATCGGTCAGCGCCTCGATGCCATGGGTGGAGACATCGCCAAACTCCTGCTGCAGGCCCACCAGGTCGCCAGGCAGCAAAAAATTGAGGATCTGGCGGCGCCCGTCGCTCATGGTCTTGTAGCGAAAGGCCCAGCCCGAATACAGCGTGAACAGCTTGGCGTTGGTCTGGTTTTCGCGTACCAGCGCGCCGCCTGCTTCCACGGCCAGGCTGTCGGTGCGAAAGCCTTCAATGAAGTCCAGCACCTCGGGCTTCACGGCGGTGAAGGCGCCGGTCTTGCGCAATCTGCAATCGTGGCACGTTGGGGGGCAGACATGGGCGGGCAGGGTGGCGTTCATGGTGGCGCAATTCTCATCGATTCACATTTGGCGACAGCACCACAACGCGCCGGGTGGCGCAGCAGTTACATCTATGTCTTTTGACATTGTGCAACCGCCGTGTGCCCCCTACATTGGGCCTCACTTATGAACGTATCCCCCGCCCTTTACGAGGTCCTCTACGTGAGCACCCTCGCCCCCGAGCAACCGCTGAGCGTGGTGGCCGAGATTGCCGGGCGAGCGCGCCAGGTCAACGCGGAGCTGGACGTGACGGGATTGCTGATTTTTGACGGCCAGCGTTTTTGCCAGCAGCTCGAAGGTCCGCAGAAGGCGGTGCTCAAACTCATCGAACGCATCCGCAACGACCCCCGCCATGTCAACGTCGAGGTGCTACACCACGGCCCGCTGGCGGGCCGGCGTTTTCAGCACTTCAGTCTGGCATTCAGCACCGTGGAAGACGAGGATGCACTCGCCCGCATGGAGAAATTGGATGGGGAAGCAGCCCTGGCCGCCTTCGAAGCCGTGCGGGGCGAACTCGTCCACTGAGATCGCTCCCCCCACAGCACGGGGCAGGCACCAGACATCAAGCGGCGACGGGCCAGCGCCGCAGGACCAGCGTGGCGTTCACGCCGCCAAAACCAAACCCGTTGAGCATGGCGTGGGAGAGCGCCATGGGCCGGGGCCGCAGCGCCACCAAGTCCAGCCCCTCGGCCAACGCATCAGGCGTGTGCAGGTTCAGCGTGCCCGGCACCACCTGGTCGCGCAGCGCCAACGTGGTGAAGATGGCGGCCACCGCGCCCGCCGCCCCCAGCAGATGGCCTGTGGCCGACTTGGTGGAGCTGATGGCCACCTGTGACCCCGCGCCAAACACACGGCGAATGGCCGCTAGCTCGCCCCGGTCGCCCACCCCGGTGGACGTGGCGTGGGCGTTCAGATGCTGCACGTCCTGCGCCGTGAGGCCTGCCTGCGCCAGCGCTGCCAGCATGCTGCGCGCTGCGCCGTCACCGTCTTCGGGGCCGGAGGTGATGTGGTACGCGTCGGCCGACGTGCCGTAGCCCACCAGCTCGGCCAGCGGCGTGGCGCCGCGCGCGAGGGCATGGTCCAGCGCCTCGATCACCAGCATGCCCGCGCCCTCGCCCATCACAAAGCCGTCGCGCTGCGCATCGAACGGGCGCGATGCCTGCTCGGGGGTGTCATTGAACGCCGTGCCGAGCGCCTTGGCCGCTGCAAAGCCGCCCAGGCTCACGCGGTCAATGGCCGCCTCGCTACCGCCGCACAGGGCCACATCGGCCTCGCCGCTGCGGATCAGGCGCGCGGCATCGCCAATCGCCTGCACGCTGGCGGCGCAGGCGGTGACCGGCGCCCCCAGCGGCCCCTTGAGGCCATGGCGAATCGACACCTGCCCTGCCGCCAGATTGACGAGGAAGGAGGGCACCGTGAACGGCGACAGGCGCTGCGGGCCGCGCGTGTCGGTGGTGCGCACCGCCTCGGCAATCGCGCCAAAGCCGCCAATGCCCGAAGCGATCACCGTGGCCGTGCGCTCGCGCGCACGCTCATCGGCGGGCGGCCAGCCGGCCTGCGCCAGCGCCTGCTGCGCCGCGCCCAGCGCAAAGGGAATGAAGCGGTCCATCTTGCGCTGGTCCTTGGACGAGACGACAGCGTCCACATCCCAGCCGCCTTCGGGGTCTTGCGCCACATCCGGCACCTGCCCCGCCACCTTGGCGGCAATGCCGTCCGTGACCGCGTCCGGCAGGCGCGACAGGCCCGAGCGCCCGGCCAGCAGGCGCTGCCAGACCAGTTCCACGCCGCAGCCCAGCGGCGACACCAGGCCCATGCCCGTGACCACAACGCGCCGCATCAGGCCACCGCCTTGTCGCGGCACAAACCACTCCACACCTCGGCACCACGGCCGCCAGGGATCATTTTTTTCATGCATTCACCTCGTCAGACAAATTAGGCGCAGCACCAAGAACCGGTTCTGGGACGCTGCATCGACGCGCGGAAAGGGCCCGCGCCTTTATGATTGCAGCCATCATCATAAAGGCACAACCGCTTTTTGCGTACGCTCGCAATCAATAAGAGGCTCCCATGAAGGTTTCCAAAGCACAGGCCGCAGAGAACCGGCAGGGCATCCTGGATGCAGCCTCCCGCCTATACCGCGAGCGGGGGCTGACCGGCGTGGGCGTGGCCGACATCACGCGCAACGCCGGGCTCACCCATGGCGGGCTGTACCGGCATTTCGCCTCCAAGGACGCGCTGGTGCAGGAGGCGTGTGCGCGGGCGTTTGACTGGTCGATGACCCCGCTGGAAGGCGCCACACCCCACACCACCGTGGGCGAGCGCATCCAGCGCTACCTCTCGCCCCAGCACCGCGACGCGCCGGGCACCGGCTGCCCCGTCGCCGCGCTGGCGGTGGACGCCGCGCGGGCGGGCGGTGGGCTGTCGGAAGTGTTTGCCGAGGGCATCGAGCGCAACATCCAGCGGTTTGCCCAGTTGTTGGTCGACAGCAGGGCCGAGGCAGGCAGCGCAACCGTGCGGTCACAAGACCGGGATTGCGCGATACAAGTGCTGGCCACCATGGTCGGCGGGCTGGTGCTCGCCCGAGCCACCGCTGCGGCGCAGCCCGCGTTGTCGGATGAACTGCTGACGACGCTGCAGACCCAGCTGATTGGGCTGTTGGGCGAAGAGCCGCGCTGACGGTCTGGTGCTTGCCCCGTTCGCTGTTAAAAAAAGAGCTGCTACCGCTTGATGGACAAGCGGTAGCAGCTCTTTTGACTCTAACCCCACACCCAACCGAGGCGACCGAGCGCCTCAGATCAGGTCAGGCGCAGCAGGCATCGCCCCAGGCGGGAGCCCCGTTGCCAACGGACGCACGGCGCCACCAGGATGCGGGGCGGGCACTGGCGGCATCGCTATCCACCCAGCGGTACTGCAGACGGCGGCCGTTCAGCGGCTCGACCACCACAGACTGGCCCGCAGCCACGGGCAGCGACTGCCCTGCGCACAGGAACACGTCGCTGCTGTCGCCCAGGCCCTTGCCCAGCGTAACCCAGGCCTGGCCTTCGGCAATGCGCAAAGTCATTGCAACCTTGGGTGCCAGCGTGACAGCAGCGCCCGCTGCCACGTTGCCGGTGCTACCAGCGACCGCGCCCAGCGCGCGGGAAGATGCAAACAGATGAAGAGCGTGAGAGGTTGTCATGGTGTTCTCCGGGTAAACCCTAATAAGACCGTATGGTGCGCGGCTTGCAGAACAACGTCCAATGAAAAGCACGGCACCTATTGATGCTTTTCCTGCATATACGCTTCAAGCGGGCTTGCGCTGTAGCGGTGCTGCTATCCGATGCAGAGCAAACCGGGCCAGACCGGCGGCGAACCGGCCGCCTGCGCCCGTCACATCGGCCAGCGCCGCACCCAGGGCGCGCCCGCCTTGCCCCAGTGCCTGCACCAGGTCGCGCAGCGGCTGCACCACGCCACATTCCCAGTCGCGGGCGGCCAGGCTTGTGGGCTGCGCCGTGGCGGGTGCCACCACGCTGTCCCAACGGAAAGCCACGGCCTCAGCGTTGCCCCGGGGGTTCCAGGCTTCCATCACCACATGCTGGCCCGGCGCAATGGTCAATTGCTCCCCAGCCCGCAGCACATGATCGGCCGCCGCACCCGGCAAATCCGCCAAAGACCCGCTCAGGGTGAGCCAGACCTGCCCCTGCGCAATCTGCAATACACCATGGGTGTGCGGCCGCAGCGACAAGGCCCGGCCTGTGGCCAGTTTCCAGCAACCGGCCGCACGACGGCCAGCCAGGGCGGCGTGGACGGATTGTTGCGATTCCAGAACGTTGCGGGGGGACATGACAGGCTCCTTGGCTTCAGTAAAACGTGTTGAGGAGCCTGAATGGTGCGCCTTCCACCGTACACAGTCCAATGAAAACGCGGTACGCTATTCATTCCGTCAACGCATGAATCGCCCTCCAGGACACCTGCCATGGTCTCTGCCGAATATTCCCCCGCCGTCCTTCGCACCCGCCCCGTGGCCACCGGGCACTGGCGCGCCTTTCTGGCCGTGGCCAAACACCTCAACTTCCGCGCCGCCGCCGACGAACTGGCGCTCACCCAGTCGGCCGTAAGCCGCCAGATCCAGGCGCTGGAGGAAGAAGTGGGCGTGCCCCTGTTTCTGCGCCACACCCGCGCGGTGGAGCTGACCAGCGCGGGCGCGCAGCTGCAGCGCGCGGTAGGCCCGGCGCTGGAGCGCATGGACGCCGCCGTGCGCCTGGTGCGCCAGACCGCCGGGCGCCGCAGCGTGGCCATCACCACCTGGGCCAGCTTTGCATCGATGTGGCTGATCCCGCGCATGGAGGAGTTCCAGCGCGACAACCCGGGCATCGACATCCGCATTGATGCGAGCGACGTGCAGGTGGACCTGGAAACCTCGGACGTGGACCTGGCCCTGCGCTACGCCATGCCCGCCGGCGCCACGCAAGGCGGCATCCGCCTGTTTGGCGAGCAACTGGCCGTGGTGGCCAGCCCCTGGCTGCTCAAGAGCGGCAAGCCGCTGCGCACGCCGGCCGACGTGGCGCAGTTCACCCTGATCGAGGCAGGCGACGCCCACCGCACGCACTACCTGGAGTACCTGAGCTGGCGCCGCTGGTTCGACACCCGCGACCTGACCAAGCTCCAGCCCCAGCGCTGGCTGTACTTCAACTACGCCCACCAGATCGTGCAGGCCGCGCTGGCCGGCCAGGGCCTGGCGCTGGCACGCATGCCGCTGATTGCCGATGCGCTGGCCGCTGGCGACCTGGTGGAGGTGCTGCCCGGCCACCGCATCGACTCGCCGCTGGCCTATTGGCTCATGGTGGGGCCACGCAGCGCGCAGCGGCCGGAGATCAAGGCCTTCTGCGCCTGGCTGCAGGTGCAGGCCGAGGCCACCCGCCAGGCAATTGGCGATGTGCCCGACCCGGATTTGAACGACAACCTGGACGGGGCCTGATGAAGAAAGCGCTGGGCCTTGCGGCTTCAGCGCTTTTATTTTGATAGCTGCCAGCGCTTATTCGACAAGCGCTGGCAGCCAATCTGACTTAAAAATCAGGACAAAATCACTCTTGCGAACTTGCGCTTGCCCACCTGCACCACGTAGGTGCCCGCAGCCAGCTTCAAGCCCTTGTCGCTGACCACGCTGCCATCCACACGCACGCCGCCGCCGTCGATCAGGCGGTTGGCCTCGCTGCCCGAGGGCGCCAGGTTGGCCTGCTTGAGCAAGGCGCCGATGCCCAGCGGCGCACCGGAGAGCGCCACCTCGGGAATGTCTTCGGGCACGCCGCCCTTGCTGCGGTTGATGAAGTCCTGTTCGGCCGCATCGGCCGCAGGCGCGCTGTGGAAGCGCGTGGTGATCTCCTTGGCCAGCATCACCTTGGCATCCTTGGGGTTGCGCCCGCCCTCCACCTCGGCCTTGAGCGCGGCGATCTCGGCCAAGCTCTTGAACGACAGCAGCGTGTACCAGTCCCACATCAGGGTGTCGCTGATCGACAGCACCTTGGCGAACATGGTGTTAGCGTCTTCGGCAATGCCGATGTAGTTGTTCTTGGACTTGGACATCTTGTCCACGCCATCGAGCCCCACCAGCAGCGGCATGGTGAGCACACACTGCGGCTCCTGGCCATATTCCTGCTGCAGATGACGGCCCATGAGCAGGTTGAACTTCTGGTCCGTGCCGCCCAGCTCCAGGTCGCTCTTGAGCGCCACAGAGTCGTAGCCCTGCATCAGCGGGTACAGGAACTCGTGCACCGCAATGGACTGGCCGGTGGTGAAGCGCTTGTGGAAGTCGTCGCGCTCCATCATGCGCGCCACGGTGTAGCGCGAGGCGAGCTGGATCATGCCGCTGGCGCCCAGGGGTTCGCTCCACTCGCTGTTGTAGCGGATCTCGGTCTTGGCCGGGTCCAGCACCATGCTGGCCTGCTTGTAATAGGTCTCGGCGTTCACCTTGATCTGCTCGGGCGTGAGCGGCGGGCGCGTGCTGTTGCGGCCCGAGGGGTCGCCGATCAGGCTGGTGAAGTCCCCGATCAGGAAAATCACCTGGTGGCCCAGATCTTGCAATTGCCGCATCTTGTTCAGCACCACCGTGTGGCCGATGTGGATGTCGGGAGCCGTGGGATCGAGCCCGAGTTTGATGCGCAGCGGCTGGCCTGTGGCCTCCGAGCGCGCCAGCTTCTTGACCCATTCGTCCTGCGGCAGCAGCTCTTGCACGCCACGCAGGGAGATTTCGAGGGCCTGTCTTACACCATCAGAGACCGGGGTTGTTGTAACAGCAGATTGATTCATAAGGGTTTTTTGGGATGTCTAGACAGCATGCACCGCTATACTTCAGCCCACATTGCTTGAGGCGGATTCTAGTGGGACCGCTGTTTCGACCTGTTTTTGACCATTCTGTCGAACGACTGCAGCCTGACAGTCTGTGCTCCATGCCTTGCCCCGCGCCAGCACCGGGGAAGTGTCACGGATTCACTCTCACCCTGGGGATAGACCATTGATTCACGGCTTGACCACCGCCAGCTCGGCTTTGCTTGACCGGCTGTCCCGCACGATCCAACAACATCCCAAACGCATCACCGCCGCCGTCGCAGCCATCCTGCTGACGGGTGGTGGCGGCGCATTCGCTGTGGCGTCCTTTGCGCCGGACCCGGCCGAGCTGCCGGTGCGCATGGTGAGCTACCCCGTTGAATCGCTGGCAGAAAACCTCGTGCTGGGCGAGCTGGAAGCCCCGGGCTTTTCGCTGTTCCGCTCCGAACAGGTGCGCTCCAGCGACACCCCCGAGTCGCTGCTGCAGCGCATGGGCGTGGCCGACCCGGCCGCCGCTGCATTCATGCGTGGTGACACTCCTGTGCGACAAAATGTGCTGGGCCGCACCGGCCGCATCGTTTCGGCAGAGACCACCGACGACCACCGCCTGATTCGCCTGACGGTGCGCTGGGTGCCGGACGACAGTGGCAACTTCCGCCGCCTGATCGTCGAGCGCACGGGCGACAACAAGTTTGCGACGCGCATCGAAACCGCCAAGATGACGACCAACAGTCGGCTGGCGGGCGGCATCATCCACAGCTCGCTGTTTGCCGCCACCGATGCGTCCAACATCCCAGACGCCGTGGCCGTACAGATGGCCGAGCTGTTCTCGGGCAACATCGACTTTCGCCGCTCCCTGCGCAAGGGCGACCGCTTCTCGGTGGTGTACGAAACGCTGGAAGCCGATGGCGAGCCCCTGTCCAGTGGCCGCGTTCTGAGCGCCGAGTTCGTGAATAACGGCAAGACCCATGAGGCCGTCTGGTTCCAGGAACCCGGTGCCGCCAAGGGCGCCTACTACACGCTGGACGGCGAAAGCATGCGCCGCGCGTACCTCACATCCCCGGTGGAGTTCTCGCGCGTGACCAGCGGCTTCAAGATGCGCCTGCACCCCATCCTGAAGACTTGGCGCGCCCACCTGGGCACCGACTTCGCCGCGCCCACCGGCACCGCAGTGCGCACCGTGGGCGATGGCGTGGTGGAGTTTGCAGGCGTGCAGAACGGTTTTGGCAATGTGGTCTTCGTCAAGCACCGCAACCAGCACGTCACCGTGTATGCCCACCTGAGCCGCATCGACGTGCGCCAGGGACAGTCGGTCGAACAAGGCCAGACCCTGGGCGCCGTGGGCGCCACAGGCTGGGCCACCGGCCCGCACCTGCACTTTGAGTTCCGCGTCAACGGCGTACACCAGGATCCGCAGACCATCGTGGCCCAGAGCGAGGCCGCAGCGCCAGTCTCAGCGGCTTCGCGCCCTGCGTTTGACCGCCTGGCTGCCAACATGCGCATCCAGCTGTCGGCCGCTGCACGGATCGAACAAGCCAGCGCAGAGTGAAGTGAAGCCCCCCCTGAGTCGCTTCGCGCCTTCCCCCCACGGGGGGACGCCGCCAGCGCACGCAAGCGAAGCGCCGCATACGCGGCGCGGCGGCCCTTGCGCGGCAGCCACAGGCCTCGGCCGCGCCGCTTGCCTGGGCTTTGAGGCCCCTGGACCTGAGGCTCTTCCGTCCACGCCTTCACAGTCCACACGGCTCCTGTGAGCGCATCCGAGCTGTACATCGGCCTGATGTCGGGCACCTCGCTCGATGGCATCGACGGGGTGCTGGCCGATTTTTCCGGCTCGCACTGCGTGGTCACCCACCATGCCAGCGTGCCCTTCGCGCCCGAACTGCGGGCCGAACTGATGGCCCTCAACACCTCGGGCATTGACGAACTGCACCGCGCCGCGCTGGCGGGCAACGCCTTGTCACAGGCGTATGCGCAGGTGGTGCAGACGCTGCTCGAACAGAGCGGCCTGGCTGGCTCTTCCATCCGCGCCATCGGCGCCCACGGGCAGACGGTGCGCCACCGCCCCCAGGAATTTGATGGCACGGGCTATACCCTGCAGCTGGGCAACCCAGCCCTGCTGGCGGAGCGCACCGGCATCACCGTGGTGGCCGATTTCCGCAGCCGTGACGTGGCGGCAGGTGGACAGGGTGCACCCCTGGTGCCAGCGTTTCACCAGGGGGTTTTTGGCCGCGCGGGTGAAACCGTGCTGGTGCTCAACATCGGCGGCATCTCCAACCTCAGCGTGCTGGGCGCCGACGGCAGTGTGCTGGGCTTTGACTGCGGCCCCGGCAACGCGCTGATGGACTACTGGTGCCAACGGCACACCGGCCAGGCTTTCGACGCAGGAGGCGCGTGGGCCGCCAGCGGAAAGGTGCTGCCGGAGTTGCTGGCATCGTTGCTGGACGAACCGTTTTTGCACAAGCCCCCCCCCAAGAGCACGGGGCGCGATCTGTTCAACCCCGCATGGCTCGCCCACCACCTGGCGCCGTTCGCACAGGCAAACCCTGCCGACGTACAGGCGACCCTGACCGAATACACCGCCCGCGCATGTGCAATAAGCGCAAACAGCTACAAAAAAAATAGCAAAACGATGGCAGTGTGCGGCGGTGGCGCACTCAATGCCTACTTGATGGCACGGCTGCAGGCAGCCTGCCCTGGCGTGCAGGTCACCGCCACCGATACCCTGGGCCTGCCCGCATTGCAGGTGGAGGCGGCGGCCTTTGCCTGGCTGGCACGGCAGGCGCTGCACGGACGGCCCGGCAACCTGGCCAGTGTGACCGGCGCTGCGGGAGCCCGTGTGCTGGGCGCTGTTTACCCGGCCTGAAAAAACAAAAGCCGCCCATGCGGGCGGCTACGTGGTAAGAGGTCAGGTACAGAGGGGTGTGTACCACCTGACCCCTACCCTCTCCGTGTCAGGCAGAGAAGCTGGAGCCACAGCCGCAGGTGGTCGTGGCATTGGGGTTCTTGATAACGAACTGAGCCCCTTGCAGGTCTTCCTTGTAGTCGATCTCGGCGCCGACGAGGTATTGGTAGCTCATGGCATCGATCAACAGCGACACACCGTTCTTCGTCATGGTGGTGTCGTCTTCATTGGTGATTTCATCAAAGGTGAAGCCATACTGAAAACCCGAGCAACCGCCACCTTGCACAAAAACGCGCAGTTTCAGGTCAGGGTTGCCCTCTTCGGCAATCAGGTCCGCCACCTTGGCCGCCGCGCTGTCCGTAAACAGGATGGGGGCAGGCATTTCGGTCTGGATGTTTTCGGCAACAGCGCTCATGGGGTACTCCGGGTTCAAAGTTTGCGGTGAATAGTACTGCAGTCTTCTCGGGAATTCAGTTCACTGCCCGTTTGACGCTAACTTCAGTGGGGGCTTTTCCTCCACCAGCACAGCCACCGGGCACATCTGCCCGGCAATCACGGCGCCCTGGTGCATCTCCAGCGCCTTGTAGTGCACATTGCCGGTGATCTTGGCCTTGGGCTGCAGCTCCAGCAGTTCGGCAGCGTGCACAGGCCCCACCACCTGGCCATTGACGATCACATGGTCGGCATGCACCGCCCCCTCCACGCGCGCCGTCTCGGAAATCACCAGGATGCTGGGCTGCTCCGAACCCGCACGGATGTCCCCCACCACCTCGCCATCAATGCGCATGCCTTCGGCAAAGTGCACATCTCCCTCGATCCGGGTGCCCTGGGCAATCAGGCTTTTGATCGGCGGCTGCTTCTTGCGGGAAAACATGGGTGAAAACTCCTCAATGCGCATGCTCCACCCCGGAGCATACAAACGGAAAACGACGGGCCAGAAAGCCCACGGAAACGGCTACGGCGCGAAGCCCCGCACACATCACCCCTGCCTGCTACAACGACCGGCGCAGGGCTGTATGGGGCCTTGCAGCAGGCTGGATGAGGTTCCCCGGAGGGGCCTTCCCAACCCTGCCGCCGGACTAGTCGATGGTCATCGCCTGCACGGCGCGAACCGCAGTGCCCTCCAGCACGCGCGCGGTCACGGTTTTTACCACGGCGCTGGGGGGCAGATCGAGCACACCCTCAATGCGCCGGTACTGCTTGACCTGCAGCGGCTGCCCTTGGGCCGGCTGGGTCTGGGTCCAGGGCTTGCCATCCTGGGTGCCCGTCAGAACCAGTTCCAGCCGGCCATTGAATTCGGGAGCATTGCGCGTCGACTGGATCACCAGGACCTGCCAGCGCAGCTGCATTCCCCCCAGCACCTCGGCCTGCAGACTACGGATCGCCAGCCCTTCGGCCTTTGCGGCGGGAATCAGCTTTTCAAAGAACCCCAGGTCTTCGCGCAGCGTGCGGTTGTCGGTCTCCAACTGCCGAACCTGCGCCATCAGGCTTTCCTTGGCAGCCCGCTCGGCCACCAGAAGACTCTCGGCCGTATGGGCTACCGTCTGTTGCTCTTGCCCCTCAGCCCGCAGGCGATCCACTTCCGCCCGCAATTGCAGGAGTTCGTCACGGGAGACGGTATCCAGCCCTGCGATGGACTTTCCAAACTCAAAGGCCCAGAGGGCTACTGCCGCACAGAAACCAAAAACCACGGCCAGGGCCAGCCAGCGAAGGGGCCAGGGCAAGGCACTGCGGATGGCCACCCTTGGGGCGCTGATCGTCAGTCGGCGGCGCAGAAGGCGAAGGCGCATGGTGAGAAGGGGTGAAACATCAGGATGGCTCGGAGAAAAGAGCGCACCTTAAACGAAAAAACCGCCCGAAGGCGGTTTTTTGTTCTGTAAAGCAGTCCGAGGAAAGCTTCGCAGGGAGAATGATGCCAGCCCGAAAGCCGCCATCCCTCCAGAGCCCAACCAGCTTAACGCTTGGAGAACTGCTTGGCGCGGCGTGCGGAATGCAGACCGACCTTCTTACGCTCGACTTCACGGGCATCACGCGTCACGAAGCCAGCTTGGCTCAGGACGGGCTTGAGGGATGCGTCGTAGTCGATCAAAGCACGGGTGATACCGTGGCGGGCAGCACCGGCCTGGCCGGATTCACCACCACCGTGCACGTTGATCTGGATGTCGAAGGTTTCGACATGGTTGGTCAACGCCAGGGGTTGCTTGGCAATCATGATCGAGGTTTCGCGGCCGAAGTAGGACTGGATGTCCTTGCCGTTCACCGTGATCTTGCCGGAGCCTTTTTTCAGAAACACGCGGGCGACGCTGGACTTGCGACGGCCGGTGCCATTGTTCCATTCACCAATCATCTCAAGGCTCCTTAGATTTCCAGCACTTTGGGCTGCTGGGCGGTGTGGGGATGCTCAGCACCACCGTACACCTTGAGTTTCTTGATCATCGCGTAGCCAAGGGGGCCCTTGGGCAGCATGCCCTTGACAGCCTTTTCCAGCGCGCGGCCGGGGTGCTTGGCTTGCATGTCGCGGAAGTTCGTGGCCGTGATACCGCCGGGGTAACCCGAGTGGCGGTAGTACACCTTGTCCAGGGACTTGGTGCCGGTGACCTTGAGCTGGGCGGCGTTGATGATGACGATGAAGTCACCGGTATCGACGTGAGGCGTGTAAATGGCCTTGTGTTTGCCGCGCAAACGGAGAGCAACTTCGCTGGCTACTCGTCCGAGGACCTTGTCGGTCGCGTCAATCACAAACCACTCGTGCACAACCTCAGCGGGCTTTGCGCTGAAAGTAGTAGTCATGAGTTTTCTCTTCAAAAGAGGGTTTGGCGGGTCCTTTTCCACGGTCGGTGCTTCTCTGAAGGAAGCCTCTTAGGTGGCGTAAAGTCTTCGCCGCGGGACCACAAAAGCGCTGCGAAGCCCGCGATTATACGAATTTGCAGGCCTGTGGCGCAAGCCCGTAGCCGGAAAGCAGCCCACGGCCCCCTCGCCCACGGCTAATTGGGGGTCTGCCGGCGGCGCTGCTCGTCGGCCTCGTAGCGGCGGCGGTTCTCCACGCAGATGGGCTGGTTGGCCTGGGATGGCTTCTGGCATTCCTGGTGGATGCACATGGGGCGTGCGAGGAAATTGGCATCTGCACAGGCCTCTTGCGGGCTGGGCACACGCGGTGGTGGCGGGCGAGGCTTGGGCTCGGCCACCACAGGGGGCGGTGGCGGGGGCGGCTCCTCATGCACCACGATCGGGGTCGGAGCCGGCTCAGGGGCGGCCCGTCGCGCACGAGTGGGGGCGCGCGGAGCAGAAGCAGGGACCAGTGCTGGCGCAGGCATGGATGCAGCAGCCACCGTATCGCTCGCAGCGCCGTCCACAGCAGCAGAGGCCGCTGCGGCCGGGTCCTGCAGCGCCGTCTCCATCACTGCAGGCGGCGGCGCTTGGGGCGGCTCTGCCATCTCGGTGATGATGTCGTCCTGCGGCGCCTTGCTGCTCTGGGCCCAGCGCAGGCCGGCGGCAGAAACCACCACGGCCACCACAGCCACCCCGAGCCACACCAGAACCGGCGAGCGCCGTGTGGTTTTCACCGCCTTGCCGTGGGGGCGGGCGATCTCCCGCTCCAATGGCTGTGGCCGATGGTCGGACGCATGGCGGGTGGTGTTCCCCGGCTTGTGGCCGCCCGCGGGATCGTCGTAGCGGGAGTCATCAACCACCACCGTGTCTCCTGCGTCGATGAAAACCGTATCACCCGCATCGGCAGCCACAGTGTCCGGGCCGCCCAGCATCACGGTGTCTCCGCCAACATTCGCTTCGCCCGCGGGAGTGGCACGCCCTCCGGCATCGTGGGCCACTCCGTTCCCGGTGGCGCGTTGCGCCTGGGCGTGCATCTCTGCCACGATGCTGGGTGCTGAGGTCACATCCACCGTAGGCGTTACCAAGCCCGGGCCCGGCTGATCGGCAGGCTCCACCCAGATATCCCCCAGGTCGTTCCGGAAGTCGAAGTGCTCGCTCCCCTCCGGCGCGGACGTCATCTCCATGAGTTGCAGGAACGCGTCGATGCTCTGCGGCCGGTCCTCCGGCTTGAGCGCCAGCGACTGCGCGATCGCCGCCACGAAAGGCGCGGAATACTCCACGCCAAACTGGCGCTTGACGGTTCTGGCCACGCGGGAGAACGACACCATGCGATCGCGGATGGAGCGCAACGTGGCAGGCAGCGGCGTGTCGTTGCACAAGCAGCCATGCACCACCGCAGCCAGGGAATACAGGTCGCTCCACGGGCCCTGGCGCAGATCCTCGTCGCCATCGGAATATTGCTCTATGGGCGCGTAGTTGACCTTAAGGACAGCGGTGTGTTTGCGGTCCTGGTCGTTGATCGCGTGCCGGGCAGCGCCCAGGTCGAGCAGCACCGGGGGGCCGATGTCCTGCAGAAAAATGTTGTCGGGCGAAATATCCCGATGCAGGGTCTTACCGTCATGCAGCACCCGCAGGGCACCCAGCACCGACCACAGCACCTTGCGCAGCCAGATCTCGGGCGGCGGGGTGCGCATCTGGGCACGGGCCTGCTTGAAGGTCATACCGCTGTAGAGGGGCATGACCATGTAGGCGGTGTTGTTCGCCTCCCAGAAGCGGAACACCTTGACCAGCGAAGGGTGGTCAAACTGCGCCAGCAGGCGCGCCTCACCCACAAAAGAGGCCAGCCCGGCCTGGAACGTTTGCTGGTCCGACGAGGATCTCACCCAGAGCGACTGGCCCTGCGCACGCCCCGCCAGCGCCGAAGGCATGTATTCCTTGATCGCCACGGCCCGGTGCAGGGAGTGGTCAAAGGCTTTGTAGACCATGCCAAACCCGCCAACCCCCAGGAGCGCAAGGATCTCGAACTCAGCGAGGCGGGTGCCTGGCGGCAGCGCATCCACATGGCTGACACCGCTGGCTGGGGCTTGGCTGGAACTTGCGATCATGGTGGAAAGGGTGTGGCGTGCGGGCTTGTTTCGACAGAGATTGTGGGTGAACGGGTGCCAACACCGCTCCAAACGCAATCATGAAGCATGCCAGCACGTGCTACAGAAACAAAAGGCTTCCCGTCTGCCAAAAAAGTTACACACCCTGGTCAGAGATACGCCGATTGTGCCGCGCCATGGTTCCTGGCCGCCCTCAGCCCATGACAAATTCGCATGGAACCATGAACCGGCGTCTGGTGCCCGCCACCCAGTGCAGCCACCCCTCGACCCGGCCCAGTGAGGCGACAGGGCGCACTCGTTACCATAGAGCCATGTTCAGTTATCGCCACGCCTTCCACGCAGGCAACCATGCCGATGTGCTCAAGCACACGGTCTTGATCGCCGCCTTGCAACACCTTACCGAGAAAGACGCGGCCCTCACCGTGCTGGACACGCATGCGGGCGCGGGCCTCTACCGGCTCGATGGCGACTACGCCAGCACCAGCGGCGAAGCTGCAGACGGCATCGTCCGCCTGTTTGCCCCCACGGCCCCAACCCTCACACCGGCCCTGCAGGCCTATGTGGACATGGTCCGTGCCTTCAACCAGGGCAACACGCTGCGGGTTTACCCAGGCTCCCCGTTCATCACCCAGCGCCTGTTGCGCGACCACGACAAACTCAAGCTCTTTGAGCTGCATCCCACCGACCTGCGCGCTCTGGCGGGCAACGTGGCCCAGCTCGAAGCAGGCCGCCAGGTGGCCGTGCTGCACGAAGACGGGTTCGAAGGGATCAAGAAATTCCTGCCTCCACCGGCCCGCCGCGCTTTGGTACTGTGCGATCCCAGCTATGAAATCAAGAGCGACTATGCCAAGGTGCTCGATATGGCGGCGGATTCGCTCAAGCGCTTTGCCACCGGCACGTACGCCTTTTGGTACCCCATCATCCCGCGCCCCGAGGCGCACGACCTGCCTCGCCGTCTCAAGACCCTGGCCACCAAGGCAGGCAAAAGCTGGCTGCATGCCACGCTGACCGTCAAGAACAGCAAGCTCACCGAAAACGCTGCTGGCGACGTCAAGCGCCCAGGCTTGCCAGCCAGTGGCATGTTTCTGATCAACCCGCCCTTCACCCTGAAGGCCGCGCTCAAAACCGCACTGCCACAAATGGTGGAATTGCTGGCCCAGGACAAACACGCCACGCACACCCTGGAATCAGGCGGCTGATGCGTCCAAGTGGCGGGTCGTTCTTACGGCCCATCCGCCCCCACGTCCTCACTCTTCAGGGCAGGTCGATTCTCCATTGGCCACAGGAAACACCTCCACCGGCTTGAGCCCCAGACCGTGCAGCCCCAGGGCAATGGCTGCAGCGCGGCTCAAGTCCACGATCCGGCCCCGCGCATGGGGCCCACGGTCATTCACGCGCACCACAACCCCTCGGCCCGTGATCTGGCTGCGCACACAGATGAATGTGCCAAATGCCAGGGTGGGGTGCGCAGCGGTCATTGCGTGCATGTCAAACCGCTCACCACTGGCTGTCTTGCGCCGGTGAAACCCAGGCCCGTACCAGGACGCGAGTCCGGTCTCTGGCGCCACCTCGTACCGGCCAGACTCCCCCGAAGGCGCAGCCCATGGAGCGTCAATGGGCTCACCAAGAGGTTGCACCTCCTCATCCAGCAGCCCCGCCTCGGCCAACGCGGCATCCACGGCATTCGGGGTGGAGGGCTCTGCCGTGTTACCGGCCCCCTCTGCCTGCGCAGCAGGCAACCACGCACAGTAGGCCGCAACCAGCAGGGGCAGCAGCCGCAGCTGGGCGCTAGCGCTTGCAGCGCTCCAAAAATGCTTCCTCAAACCGTCGCAGATCGTTTTTCTCTCCATCCGTCAAATCCGTTCTGGCGCGTTTGTTGGTAAGAATGCGGCGAGACTCGGCGCATTGCTGGGCGTGCCGCTCCTGCTGCTCCCTGGAAGCCTGTGCTGCGACCTGGGCAGACTTTTCGTCTTCCCGGCGCTGCTTGTCGCGGTGGCGGCGCTCCGCCGAAAGCCGTGAGTACGCATCCTGCTCCTCCTCCCGGCAATCGCGCCGGTATTCGCGCCGCATTCCTTCCACCACATCGGCCTTGATGCCCCGGCCATACGCTCCCCGGATGTTTTCATCCAGGGCCCGGCAGCGCGCGCTCAGATACTGATGGTGGTCCGGGGTTTCGGGCGATGACCGCACCGGCGAATAGCTGTCATAACGTGGCGATGAATATTGCGCCGGGGCAGGCCCCGCCACAGCGGCTGTGGTGCGGGCACCCTCAGGACACGGCCGCGACAGGACAAAAGTGTTCCCATTTCCGTCCCGGCAGTGGTAGCGGGTCTGCGCCTGAACGCCCGACATGCCCAACACCCACACACACAGCGCACACCATACCGCCACCCCAGCTCGTTCCATGACCACCATCCCCCTGCAAATGTTGCAAAGTGCTAATGGTAGCCAAGCCGTGGTCGTCAGATCCCCAGGCGGCGGCAGATTTCCAGAGTGGCCGCACTCTGGTTCATGGTGTAGAAATGCAGTGCGGGCACGCCCGCGCTGCGCAGCTGGTCACACAGATCGGTCACCACATCCAGCCCAAAGGCCTTGATGCTGGCTGTGTCGTCGCCAAACGCCTGCAGGCGCAGCCGGATCCAGCGGGGAATCTCGGCACCGCAGGCGTCCGAGAAACGCATCAGCTGCGTGGAGCTTCCGATGGGCATGATGCCCGGCACCACAGGCACGTTGGCGCCCAGGCGCTGTGAGTCTTCCACAAAGCGGAAATACGCATCGCTGTTGTAGAAATACTGGGTGATGGCCGAGTCCGCACCCGCCTGCACCTTGGCGATGTAGGCGTTCAGGTCTGCCTCGGGCGACTTGGCCTGGGGATGCACCTCGGGGTAGGCGGCCACTTCGATGTGGAAATCCCGGCCCGTCTCCGCGCGGATGAAGGCCACCAGGTCACTGGCGTACTGAAACTCCCCGCCCGCGCCGTAGCCGCTGGGCAAATCGCCACGCAGCGCCACTAGGCGCTTGACGCCCATGGCCTTGAGCGTGGCGAGCTGCTCGCGCACGGAATGGCGTGTGGCACCAATGCACGAGAAGTGCGAGGCGGCGCTCACACCTTCGGCCAGGATTTCACGCACCGTGCCAAAAGTGCCCTCCTGCGTGGAGCCACCGGCGCCGTAGGTCACCGAGCAGAAATCCGGGTGCAGCGCATACAGCTGCTGGCGCGCGGCCCGCAGCTTGTCCGCACCTTCGGGCGTCTTGGGCGGAAAAAATTCGAAACTCACCGGGAAACCGGTGCCCTGGGCATTGGCAGCAATCATGGTGCCCTCCTCGCATAAACAAAAAATTCATGGTTGCCGTCGCCACCCTGGATGGTGCTGTCGAGCCAGGCCTGCACGGCCAGACCCAGTTCGGCGCAGCAGTCGCGGATGCGTTTTTCCACCACGGCATACAGGGCGGCATCCCGCACCACACCGCCCTTGCCCACCTGGCCGGGCTGCAGTTCAAACTGCGGCTTGACCAGCATGAGCAGGTGGCCGTCAGGGCGCAGGAATGCGGCGATGGCGGGCAGCACCAGGGTCAGCGAGATGAAGGACAGGTCCCCCGTCACCAGGTCGAACGCCGGTGTCGTGTCCACCCCCGCACATTCGGCGCGGCGTCGGCGCTGGACGGGCAGTGTGCCCTGCGCGCGGGCTTCGGCGCGCTGGGCGCGCTCGGACTTGAAGGCTTCGATGTCCTGGTCCTTGGCGTCGCCGCTATCGTCGTAGGCTTCGTCCACCAGGCCGCCGTTGCGCATCCAGCTGTAGGGCGCCTCGGGCTGGGTTTCGTTGTCTTCGTCGGCTTCGACGACTTCAGAGAGCGCCAGCTCGCAGGCTTCCTGCAGCGCCTGGGCGGTCAGCGAGCGCGCGTTCACGCCCTCCACGCAGACCACACGCAGATCGCTGCGCAGCCGCTCGTGCAGCTGGCCATGGCCCACATCCACACCGATGACCTGCGCCGCGCCCTGCTGCAGCAGGCAATCGGTAAAGCCGCCGGTGCTCTGCCCCACATCCAGGCAGCGCAGCCCGGCCACGGACAGCCCCGTGGCCAACAAGGCGCCTTCCAGCTTGAGGCCGCCGCGCGAGATGTACTTGGCCTCGGCATCGTCCAGCAGCTTCACCTCGGCCACGGACGGGATGTCATCGCCGTTCTTGGTCACCTTCTGCCAGGGCGCCAGGGGTGACAGACGCCACTCCACGCCCGCAGCAATCAGCCGCTGCGCTTGCGAGCGCGTGGCCGCATGGCCCGCTTCCACCAAAAATACATCTGCACGCATGGCGCTCATCCTTTAAGAGTCAAATCAGCCTCCAGCGCTTATCCATCAAGCGCAAGCAGCTATCATAATAGTAGCAGCCACGATGCAGTGATCCACCAGCGCACCGGCGGCATGCCGCCAAGGCGCGCAATGCGCCTGGGGCGCGGGATCAATAGCGGTAGGTATCCGGCTTGTACGGGCCTTGCTTGGGCACGCCAATGTAGGCGGCCTGCTCGTCGGTCAGCTCCGTCAGCATGGCGCCCACCTTCTTGAGGTGCAGACGGGCCACCTTTTCGTCCAGGTGCTTGGGCAACACGTAGACCTTGCCGTTTTCGTAGTAGTCGCTGTGGGTGAACAGCTCGATCTGGGCAATGGTCTGGTTGGCAAAGCTCGACGACATCACAAAGCTCGGGTGGCCCGTGCCGCAGCCCAGGTTCACCAGGCGGCCCTTGGCCAGCAGGATGATGCGCTTGCCGTCCGGGAAGATCACGTGGTCCACTTGGGGCTTGATCTCTTCCCACTCGTACTGCTCCAGCGACGCCACCTGGATCTCGTTGTCAAAGTGGCCGATGTTGCAGACGATGGCCTGGTCCTTCATGGCCAGCATGTGCTCGTGGCGGATCACGTCCTTGTTGCCGGTGGTGGTCACGAAGATATCGGCCTTGTCGGCAGCGTATTCCATCGTCACGACCTTGTAGCCTTCCATCGCAGCCTGCAGGGCGTTGATGGGGTCGATCTCGGTCACCCACACCTGGGCGCTCAGTGCACGCAGGGCCTGGGCGCTGCCCTTGCCCACGTCGCCATAGCCGGCCACCACGGCCACCTTGCCAGCGATCATCACGTCGGTGGCGCGCTTGATGCCGTCCACCAGCGATTCACGGCAACCGTACAGGTTGTCGAACTTGCTCTTGGTCACCGAGTCGTTCACGTTGATGGCGCGGAACATCAGCGAGCCCTTGGCCGACATTTCCTTCAAGCGGTGCACCCCGGTGGTGGTTTCTTCGGTCACGCCGATGATCTGGGCGCTCTTGCGGCTGTACCAGGTCGGGTCCTCAGCCAGCTTGGCCTTGATGGAGGCGAACAGGCAGGTTTCTTCTTCGCTGGTGGGGTTGGCGATCAGCGAGGCGTCCTTTTCGGCGCGCTTGCCCAGGTGCATCAGCAGAGTGGCATCGCCGCCGTCGTCCAGGATCAGGTTGGGGCCTTCGCCTTCGGTGCCGGCGGGGCCAAAGTCAAAAATGCGGTGGGTGTAGTCCCAGTACTCGGCCAGGGTCTCGCCCTTGATGGCAAACACGGGCGTACCGGCGGCAGCAATGGCGGCGGCGGCGTGGTCTTGCGTGGAGAAAATATTGCAAGAAGCCCAGCGCACCTCAGCGCCCAGGGCCTGCAGCGTCTCGATCAGCACGGCGGTCTGGATCGTCATGTGCAGCGAGCCCGTGATGCGGGCGCCCTTGAGCGACTGCTTGGGCGCGAACTCCTCGCGGATGGCCATGAGGCCGGGCATCTCGGTTTCGGCGATGCGGATTTCTTTGCGGCCCCATGCGGCCAGGCCGATATCGGCAATGATGCAGTCGGTGTTGACCGGGGCGTTGACGCGTGCGTTCATGATGGTTTCTTGCTCCAAAGCATGTTTGAAAAACCACTGGTCGCGGGAGTGAAAAAGCTCACCACACGAGAAGTGGATGAGCGTCGTTGCTAGATGACTCCGAGCCTCACGCCCCGCCTGTGCTGGGGACGCTGCAACGCTCCTCGGATCGGCGGATTATAAAAGCAAGTGCATTCCCCGCACCATGCCCCGGGATGAATCCGTCCTCGGCCTTGCACGGAACAGTAAAATCCCGCCACTGCCGCCCCTGCGTCCCACGCCGGTCCCGGCCCGAAGATTCTTGCGCAGGGCGCTCTGCCCCGCACCCATCCCATTCAGGAACCCCCTGTGTCCTACGCCCCAGAAACCCGGCGCCGCCGTACCTTTGCCATCATTTCCCACCCCGACGCGGGTAAGACGACGCTGACGGAAAAGCTGCTGCTGTTCTCGGGCGCGATCCAGATCGCAGGCGCCGTGAAGGGCCGCAAGGCCAGCCGCCACGCCACCTCCGACTGGATGGAAATCGAAAAGCAGCGCGGCATCTCGGTGGCCAGCTCGGTCATGCAGATGCTGTACCGCGAGCACGTGATCAACCTGCTCGACACGCCCGGCCACAAGGACTTCTCGGAAGACACCTACCGCGTGCTCACCGCCGTGGACTCGGCCCTGATGGTGATCGACGCGGCCAACGGCGTGGAAGCGCAGACGCGCCGCCTGATCGAGGTCTGCCGCCAGCGCGACACGCCCATCATCACCTTCGTGAACAAGATGGACCGCGAAGTGCGCGACCCACTGGACATCATGGACGAGGTGGAGCGCGAGCTGGGCATGCCCTGCTGCCCCATGACCTGGCCCGTAGGCCAGGGCAAGAGCTTTGGCGGCATCATCAACCTGCGCACCAAGACCATGACGGTGTTCGAGTCCGGCAGCGAACGCCGCCCACAGGACTTCGAGGCCATCCCCTTGTCGGACGAGGCGACTCTGCGCACACGCTTTGGCGCTGAGTTCGACGCCGCGCTGGAGAGCATGGAACTGGCCGTGGGCGCATCGCCCGCGTGGGACCATGAAGCCTTCCTGGCTGGCAAGCTCACCCCCGTGTTCTTCGGCTCCGGCGTGAACAACTTCGGGGTGATGGAGGTGCTCGATGCCCTGGTGGACATGGCTCCGCCCCCCGGCCCGCGCGTGAGCACGCTTGAAGTGAACAAGCAACCCGTGGTGAAGACCATCCAGCCCGAAGACGAAGGCTTTGCCGGCGTGGTGTTCAAGGTGCAGGCCAACATGGATGCCAACCACCGCGACCGCATCGCCTTTGTGCGCGTGGCCTCGGGCAAATACACGCCGGGCATGAAGCTCAAGGTGCAGCGCACCTCCAAGGAGCTGCGCCCCACCAGCGTGGTGACCTTCATGTCGCAACGCCGCGAGGCCGTCGAAGAAGCCTACGCAGGCGACATCATTGGCTTTACCACCCACGGCGGCGTGCAGCTGGGCGACACCATCACCGATGGTGCCAACCTGCAGTTCACCGGCCTGCCGTTCTTCGCGCCCGAAATGTTCATGACGGTGGTGCTCAAGAACCCACTGCGCACCAAACAGCTCCAGCAGGGCCTGGCCCAGCTGGGCGAGGAAGGCGCGATCCAGGTCTTCAAGCCCGACGCAGGCGGCAACATGCTGCTGGGCGCCGTAGGCCAGCTCCAGTTTGAAGTGGTGCAGCACCGCCTCAAGGCCGAGTACGACGCCGATGTGCGCCTGGAAGGCTGCCAGTACACCGGCGCGCGCTGGATCACCGCCGACAACGCAGCCGACCTGCGCGCGTTCACCGACGCCTACCCGCTGCGGCTGGCGCACGACGCGGCCGACACACTGGCGTACCTGTGCACCAGCCCGTATGACGTGCGCCTGGCGCAAGAGCGGTTTCCGAAGATCCATTTCCACCCGCTGCGCGAGCATGCGGGGTTGGCGCTGCAGGGCGCATAGCCCGCACAAGAGGGGGAAATTCTTGCGCAGTCAGCCGATCAATTTCTCCACGGCGCCGCTTTGCACCAGGGCTGGCATCGGCTCCACCATTTCCGCACTGCCCCTGGTCGGTGCGGACTTGCTGCTGCTGAAGACTTGGACCAGAGGGCGTGATGTGCCTGGGAGTGTGGGCAGCAGAAGGCATCGAAGCGAAACGTACGAAAACCGAGGATCGCGTGGTGCTACCGACAAGCCCAGGGTGGGCCCCTGGGCGCTAGAGGTGGTACCACGCGAGACCGGTTTATTGCGCGTTGCAGCCGATGCGCCTTCTGCCGCCCGCACTCCTAGCCACTACACGCCTGCAGCGCTCAACTTCCTGCGTCATTGGCAATGGATGCTCCAGCATTGAAAGCCGCGCGCATCGCGCTGCGCGCACACATCGACCGCCACCCCTGGATCGAGTGTCTCAGCGCCACACTGCTTCTGTCTCTGCTCACCCTGCTGGTGCATGGCGCATCACTCCAGGGATCCTGGCGCTGGGATGACGGCGCTCACCTGAGCTACGCCGCCCAATACACACCCTGGCAATATTTCTTGGAGCCCCACGTTGCCCAAGGGCACTCCAGTGCCAATGTCGCTCCATGGAACCTGCTGTTCTACGACATCAACCTGAGCTTGTTCGGCATGGCCGCCGCGGGCCACTACGCGCACTTGCTGCTGCTCGTGGGGCTGGGAGCCGCGTTGTTCTATGCCGTGTTGCGAGAGTGGGTGGAGCCCCTGCCCGCACTGATCGGCGCCGTTGCGCTGTTGCTTGGCAAGCCCACTGCCCACATCGCGGCGGGACTGATGCATGGGCACTATGCGACCGGCTTCGTGTTCGCCATGCTGTCGATACTGGGGTGGACCCGGTATCTCAAAGGCGGGCGCGGATACTGGCTGGGGCTGTCGACCCTGGCCTACCTGCTGGCGACTACCTGCAAGGAAGTCTATGTACCCCTGGTCGTCCTCTTGCCCTTCCTGCCCGTGGGCACGCGGCCGCAACGGGTGCGTGCTCTGATACCGTTTGTGCTGATTGCACTGGTCTACATAGGGTGGCGCTACCTGCTACTGGGGCGCCTCGTGGGCGGCTACAGCCAAGGGGTTTTCGATGCCAGCGAGGCCCTGCGCCAGTTGCTCCGGGTTCCCAAATTGCTCCTCGGCTCCAAACCGCCCGGCAACATCCTTGCCGTTGTATTTCTCGGCCTTCTGTGTCTTGCGGCCGTGAAGCGCCGCCTCCATGCGCCTGTGTTCTTCGTGTCCTTGGGCAACGTCCTGCTGCCGCTGATACCGCTGACGGCCTTTCCGGGAATTCACAGTCCGGACCGTTACCTGTTCGTGCCGTGGGTGGCGTTTTCAGCCTGCCTGGCGGTCGTCTGGCCGCGAGAGACGCGCCCGGTTTTTGCCCTTGTTGGAGGCGCAGCGCTTGTTGCGGCCCTGGCAGGTGTGCATGCGCAGGAGAAACAGGCGCTCAGGCCCAACCTGGCGTATTGGGACACGCTGTACCGCTTTGCCTTGTCGCTCGACAAAGAGCGGCAGGCCATATTCGTAGTCCCTGAGTTCGGAGGCACCGATGATGGATACAAACGCTTTGTACTGACCCGCGCCAGAAACACCGCCGACCTGTTTGCGCCAAAGCCGCAGCCAGGCGATTTGCTCGTCGTGGACGAAAAGGGCCGTGGCCTGGAACAGGTCCCATTGGCCACCCTGCAGCTATTCGAGTTCCGTGGCGGGGACATGGTGCCCATGCCCCCCGAAAGGGTCGCAGAGAAACTCCCGAGCCTGGCGCGTGGGCAACCTGCCCAAAGTGTCCGTTAGAAGCAGTCATCTCTTCGTCCACAGAAAAAGGTGCATCCGCGACTTTCACCAACGCCCCCTCTCGCCATCCCTATGCCTTCTCGTTCCCCCATGCTTCCGTTGAGTACCTGGAATCCTCCCGCCCGCCTCGTCGGCCTGCTCACCGACATCGACGACACGCTGACCACGGAGGGGGTTGTGCCTGCGCACGTGGTGCAGGCGATGGAGTCGCTCAAGGCCCGGGGACTGGCCGTGATCCCCATCACGGGTCGCCCCGTAGGCTGGAGCGAGCCCTTTGCGGCCGCCTGGCCTGTGGATGCCATCGTGGCCGAGAATGGTGCTGTGGCCCTGCAGCGCTCTCTGGACAAGCGCGATGCGCTGTTAAAACGATATCAACAGGATGCAGCCACGCGCGCAGCCCATTTCGCCCGCATGCAGCAAGTGCTGGCTGACATCGAAGCCAGGGTGCCCGGAGCCCGCCGCGCGACCGACTCGCCCGGACGCGAAACGGACATCGCCATCGACCACAGCGAGTTCACACACCTGCCCCAAGAGCGGATCGACCAATGCGTGGCGATCCTGCGCGCCGCAGGCATGAACGCCACCGTGAGCAGCATCCACATCAACGGCTGGTTCGGCGCGCACAACAAGCTGGAGGGCGCGCGCTGGATCGTGCGCGAGTTGCTGGGACGCGACCTCGACGCGGAGATCGACCGCTGGGTGTATGTGGGCGACTCGACCAACGACCAGCTCATGTTCGAGCACTTCCCCCACAGCGTGGGGGTGGCCAACATCGCGCGCTTTGTGCCACAACTGCAGCACCTGCCGCGTTATGTGACCCAGGGCGAACGTGGCGCGGGGTTTGCCGAAGTGGCACGGGCGATCCTGGCGGGTCTGGATCGCAGCGGGAGCTGAGCCTGAAGCAGCCTTGGCCGAGAAATTTGAATAGAAATGCGGCCTAGCGCTTGATGGATATGCGCAATAGCTATATTTTTAATATCAAAACTGCACGACCCACGCCCTTCTCAGGCCTTGAGGAAGATGTCCGTATCCGGCGCAAAACACGCATGCAGCGGCAGCAGCGCCCCACCCAGCGCGCGGGCGTCCGAGCCCATGGTGCCCAGCTCCAGCCGGGGCGGCTGGTGCAGGCCTTCCCAGTTGTAGTCGGCCAGCGCGTGGCGGGCGCTCTCGCACAGGGCCTGCAGCAGCTCAGGGGCTGCGGCGCCATCGACCACCACGGCATCCAGGTCCAAAAACGCCGTGGCCGAGACGATGCAGTGCGCCAAGCCCGCAGCCGCGCGTGCGATCCAGCCCCGGCTGTGTTCCAGCCACGGGGCCTGCAGCACGCGCTTGTCGTAGGCGGCCATGGGGTCGAGACCGTGTTCGCGAAAGCGCTGCTCCAGCTCCCACAGGGAGGCCTGGCTGATGAGCTGCGCGGGGGCCTGGCCCGGCTGGGCAGGTGACAGCGGCAGCGAGGCCACCGCACCTGCGTTGCCATGCAGACCGCGATGCAGGTGCGAATTGATGACCAGCCCGCCACCCACAAAGGTGTCCATGAACAGGTACAGAAAACTCGGGATGTCGCGCCCGCGCCCCTGCAGCAGCTCGGCCACGCAGGCGGCGGAGGTGTCCTTGGCAAAGGACACGGGCAGCTCGGTCATCTGCTGCACCTGCTCGGCCAGGTCGATGTTGTTCCAGGCCTCGGACTGCGCCTCGGTCAGCCCCAGCATGCGGTGCCAGCCGCCGAGCTGGAACGGCGCGGCCACGCCCACCCCTACCACGCGCGAGCGCAGCGGGCCCAGGCCGTCGAGCAGCTGGTTCAGGTGCGTGCGGATCGCAGGCAACAGCACGTCGATGTCAGGGAAGGCGTAGTCGAGCACGATGCGCTCGCGCACATGGCCGGTGAAGTCCACCAGCAGCCAGTCGGCACTGCGGCGGCCGATCTTGATGCCGATGGCAAAGGCGCCGTCGGGGTTGAGACCAATGGGCACCGAAGGCTGGCCCACACGGCCGCGCACCGGGGCTTCGCGGCGCAGCAGCTGGTCTTCATCGAGCCGCGCAGTGATGAGCCCGATGGTCTGCGCCGTGAGGCCCGTGACCCGCGCCATCTCGGCCTTGGCCAGGCTGCCGTGTGTGCGCAGGGCCTGCAGCACCACGCGCTCGTTGAACTGGCGCAGCCCCACATGGTTGGAGCCACGCTGGCGCAGCAGCGCGGGGCTGGCGGCAGCGTTGTCAACGGCGGGTAGGGATGCGTCGGTGTCCAGCATGGTGATGAATCGATCAGGCGTTCAGAGTGTCGCCGATGACGCCCTTGCGCAGCAGGAAGTTGCCCCAGGGCTGCAGCTCTCCCGTCACAACGATGGCATAGGCCTTTTTGACGCGCTCGTAGAACGCAAAACGCTCCACGCCTTCGGCCTGCTCACTGGCCACGCCCTCGCGCGCCAGCACGTCCATGGTTTCGCGCTGCAGGGCTGAGCGGTAGGGCACCTCGGTACCGCCCACCTGCATGTAGGCCACGGGGTGCGGCACGTCCTGCGCCAGGGGCAGCACGCTGGCCACCGCTTGAACGGCACGTGCCATCCCAATGCCCGGCAGGCGCAGCACGGGCTTGCCCGCGCCCAGGCTCATGGCGGTGAAGTTGGCGTCGGCCAGCACGATGGCGTCGTCATGGCCCATTTCCGCCAGCACCTTGAGCAGGTCGGGGGTCAGCAGGGGGTCGATGTTTTTCAGCATGGTTCAGGCCAGGCATTCAGCGGGCAGGTCGGACGCAGCCATGGCACCCGTCATCACGGCCACGGTGTCGCTCATGCTGATCTTCTTGGGGTTGACCACGGCGGCGCGCTTGCCCAGGCGGGCGATGTGGATGCGGTCGGCAATCTCGAACACATGGGGCATGTTGTGGCTGATGAGGATGACGGGCAGGCCCTTGTCGCGCACGCGGCGGATGAGCTCCAGCACCATGTTGCCCTCCTTCACGCCGAGGGCGGCGGTGGGCTCGTCCATGATGACGACGTGGCGCGCAAACGCTGCCGCCCGCGCCACGGCCACGCACTGGCGCTGGCCGCCGGAGAGCGTTTCCACCGCCTGCGTCATGGAGCGGATGCCGACCTTCAGCTCGGCCATGCGGGCCACGCTTTCTTCGAGCATCTTCTTCTTGTCGAGCATGCGCAGTGCGCTGCCCAGCAGTCCGGGGCGGCGCAGTTCGCGCCCCAGGAACAAATTCTCGGCAATCGTCATGGCCGGGGCCACGGCCAGGTCCTGGTACACGGTTTCGATGCCCGCTTTGCGCGCGTCGATGGGGCTCTTGAACTGGATGCGCTGGCCGTCGAGCAGGATCTCACCTTCGTCGGGCACGGTGGCGCCCGACAGCGCCTTGATGAGACTCGACTTGCCCGCGCCGTTGTCGCCGATCACGGCCAGGATTTCACCGGCGCGCAGTTCAAAGTCGGCACCATCGAGCGCGGTGACCTGCCCGTAGCGCTTGACCAGGCCCTTGGCCTGCATGACCAGCGGGGCGTTCGTTGTGTGTGGGGTGGTGGTCATGATCAACGCACTCCTTTGCGCGAGAGTTGGTCGGTGGCCACGGCCAGGATCACGAGGATGCCGGTGACGAGGATCTGGTACACCGACGACACGCCCATGAGCGTGAGCCCGTTGCGGAACACGCCCACAATCAGCGCCCCCACCAGCGTGCCCAAAATCATGCCGCGCCCGCCAAACAGACTGGTGCCGCCCAGCACCACGGCGCTGATGGCGTCCAGGTTCTCGGTCTGGCCCGCGTTCGGGTCGCCCGCCCCGGTGCGCGCCACCGACAGCACCGAGGCGATGCCGTAGAACAGGCCCGCCAGCACATACACACCCAGCAGCACCTTGTCGGTGGCAATGCCGGTGAGGCGCGTGGCCTCGGGGCTGTTGCCCACGGCGTACACATGGCGGCCGGGCGCAGTCTCGCGCAGCGCAAACCAGGTGACGAGGTACAGGGCCAGCATGAGCACGGCCCCCCACACGATGGCGGTCTGCCCCAGCTGGAAGGTGTTGCCCAGTGCGGTCATGCCAGCCGGGATGTCGGTGATGGTCTGCGCGCCCGAGTACAGCTGCGTGGCGGCAAACGCGATGTTGAGCGTGCCCAGCGTGACGATGAAGGGCGGCAGCTTGATCTTCGTGACCAGCAGGCCGTTGATCAGGCCGAACAGCATGGTCACCGCCATGCCGCACGCAATCGCCACGGGGGCCGAGAGGCCGTAGTCCGCCGCCATCTTGGTCATCACAATGCCGCCCAGCGCCATCACCATGCCACACGACAAATCGATGCCCGCGGTGAGGATGACCAGCGTCTGGCCGATGGCGATGACCGCCACCACCATGACCTGCTGCAGGATGAGCGCGAAGTTCTGCGCCGACAGAAAACGTTCGCTCTGCGTGGCAAAAAAGGCGCACGCCAGGATCAGCGCGATGAACGGCCCCAGCGTGGCCAGCGGCGGTAATTTGGAAGCGGTCGAGGACATGGCGGCTCCGTGCGGGTGGACAAAGGGGGCGCTCAGGCAGGCCCGTTGCGGCTTGCCTGGCGCCAGATCAGCAGAGGCCGCTTATTTAGCGCCCCAGCACAGGTCGGTGCCGGTCTTCACATCCTTGCTGTCCACGCCCGCCATGGGCTTGGCAGCGATCAGCGTCACGCCGGTGTCGGTGTAGCCGCTGACCTTCTTGCCGGTCTTGGCGTATTCCACGCCTGCCGCCACGCCCATCGCGGCCATGCGCAGCGGGTACTGCTGGCTGGTGGCGGCGATCACACCCTTGCCCACGTCGGCGATGCCTGCGCAGCCACCGTCCACCGAGACGATGAGCACGTTCTTCTCCTTGCCTGCGGCCTTGAGCGCGTTGTAGGCACCGGCGGCGGCGGGCTCGTTGATGGTGTAGACGATGTTGATGTCGGGGTTCTTCTGCAGGCAGTTTTCCATGCCGGTCTGGCCCTTGGCGCGGTCACCAAAGCTGTCGGCCATGCAGACCACTTCGGCGGGGCGCGACAGCTCATTGCTCTTGGCATCGTTGGCCTGCAGGCCAAAGCCCTTCAGGAAACCGTTGTGCCGCTGCGCGCCCACCGGGTGGCCGGGGAACAGGTCCAGCGTGGCAATCACAGGTTTCTTGCCCGCCGCGGCGGCCTTGGCGTACTGGCCGATCAGCTCGCCCGCCTTGTAGTTGTCGGTGGCAAACAGCGCGTCCGTCGCATCCATGGGCTCGGTGGGGCTGTCGAGTGCAATCACCATCACGCCGCGTGCCTGCGCCTTCTTGATCGCGGGCACGATGGCCTTGGCGTCGCTGGGGGTGATGAGGATGGTCTTGGCACCTGCGGCGATCAGGTTCTCCATGGCCGTGACCTGGCCCGCGTTGTCGCCATCGGTCTTGCCTGCCGCCGACACCAGCTTGGCGCCCAGCTTCTTGGCCTCGGCCGTGGCGCCCTCTTTCATCTTCACAAAGAAGGGGTTGGTCTCGGTCTTGGTGATGAGGCCGATGACGGGCTCGGATGTCTGCGCCTGGGCCAGGCCACAGGCCAGGGCGCCGGTGAGGGCAAGGGCAGAAAGCGCAAAGGCGGGGGTGCGTTGCATGGTGTTGTCTCCGGGTGTTGGGATGGCAGATTCCTGTCGGCCCCGTGCTGCGCGGCTGGCAGGTGAACCACTCTTGTCGGGTGGATGGGATCGAACTATAGTGGCCGACGAGTTAATAAATCAAGTGGATTTACTTATGGTTTTCCCTATCCAGTCCCCCGACTCCAGCCCCGCCCACACCGCACCGCCACTGCGCGTGGCCACGGCGGGCGAGGCCTTGTTTGACCTGATCGAAGAGCCCGATGGCCGCCTCAAGCCCTGCGCGGGCGGCGCCGTGTACAACCTCACGCGTGCGCTGGGGCTGCAGGGCGTGGGCACGCTGTACCTCAACCCGCTGTCGGGCGACATGCTGGGGCGACAACTGGCGCGCGGCCTGCACGATGCGGGCGTGGCCCTGGCCTCCCCCACGCCGGTGCGTGCGCCCAGCGCGCTGGCGCTGGCCGCACTGGATGCCGAGGGCAAGGCCAGCTACAGCTTCTACCGCGACGGCGTGGCCGACCGCCAGGTGACAGCCGATGCGCTCATTGCCGCGTGCGCCGCCCAGCCCCACCTGCAGGTGGTGGCCACGGGCTGCCTAGCGCTGGTGGCGCAGGACGCAGCCATCTACCAGCCCTGGCTGGCAGCGCAGCGCGCAGGAGGCCGCATGGTGGTGGTGGATGCCAACCTGCGCCTGTCGGCCGTGGACGATGCCGATGCCTACCGCGCCAACGTGATGGCTGCCCTGCAGCACGCCCACCTCATCAAGGTGAGCGACGATGACCTGGAGGCGCTGGCCGTTCCGGGCGCCAACGCATTGGAACGCGCCCACTATTTGCAGCAGCAAACACAGGCCCAATGGCTCGCCCTGACCCTGGGGCCGGAAGGTGCCTGGCTGCTGCAGCGCGACGGCCTGGCCGTGCATGCGCGCGAAGAAGCGCCGATCACGGTGGTGGACACCGTGGGCGCAGGCGACTGTTTTCTGGCGGGTTTGATCACCGCCTGGCTGGCAGGGCCTGAGCGGGGCGAAGAAGCGCTGACCTTGCGCACGGGTGGTCTGACGGCGCCCGTTGCGGAAGCCCGGCTGCGCGCCATGCTGCACCATGCGCTGGCCAGCGCCGGCCACTGCGTGGAGCGCGCGGGCTGCACGCCGCCGCGTTACGAGGAAGTGCGCGAAAGGCTGGCGTTGCGGCGCTGAGCGACCGCAGCGGGCCGATAGCCCTTACTCAGCCGGTTTGGCTGCCGGTTTACGGGCTCGGCTGCGAGGACGGGCAGCGGGTGCCTTGGCGAGTGTGGCGCCTTCTGCCTCGGCGGCTGAGGCCTCGGGAGCGGCAGTAGAGGACTCGGCACTTACCTCCCTCCCTCCAGCACGCGCGCTGCGCGCACGGGGCGTGGCGGCCTTGCGGGGGCTGGCGCCGGGCTTTGCGCCGTCTCCACTGCGCGCGCGGCTGCGGCGAGGGGTGGCGGCTTCGGGGCCATCGTCCTCGGTGGATGCACCGCCTTCCGGCGTGTCCGCACCCTCTTCCACTTCGGAGCGCATTTCTTGCAGCGGGGTGGAGTCGATCACCGGCTCTGGCGGCGCAGCCTCGGGGGCAACGGACTGGCTGAAGTAGCGGCTGGCCGGACGCTCTGCAGGGGTATCGGCCTGTTCGGCCTCAAGGTGTTCGTGGCGCTGCGGGGAGCGCGTGTCTGCCCGGTCCGGGCCCTCACCGCGACGCCCTCGGCTGCGGCCCGATGGGCCCTGCTCTTCGCCGCCGTCCGAACGCAGGTCAGGCGCCGTCGCCACCGCATGGAAGTCGTGCCGTGTGGCGCCGCCCTGGCTGGCGCGCTCGCCCGCGCCCTCTGACCTGGCGGGCGCCGCTGTTGCGCTGGGCTGACCAAGGCTGCGGAACACATACGCACCCGATTTTTCATCGCGCCCAAACTCCAGCAGGCCGCGCGCCTGCGCTTCTTCGAGCAGGTTGCCAAAGGTGCGGAAGCCATACCGGCCTTCGCTGAAATCGGGCTTGCGACGCTTGATGGCCTCCTTGAGCACCGAGGCCCAGATCTTGCCGGTGTCGCCGCGCTCGGACAGCAGGGCTTCAAACGTTTCGGCCGCCAGCTCCACGCCCTGGGTCCGGCGTGCGTCCTGACCTTCCTTGCGGCTGCGCTCCTCCTCGGGGCTGCGGCGTGGCGCGGACGGCGGGTTGCTGCCTGGGGCCTGGCGGCGGGCCTGCGCACGCTGGTTCTCGCGCACCAGGTCGTCATAGAAGATGAATTCGTCGCAGTTGGCAATCAGCAGATCGGACGTGGACTGCTTGACGCCCACACCGATCACCTGCTTGTTGTTCTCGCGCAGCTTGGACACCAGCGGCGAGAAGTCCGAGTCGCCGCTGATGATGACGAAGGTGTTGACGTGCGACTTGGTGTAGCAGAGGTCCAGCGCGTCCACCACCAGGCGGATGTCGGCTGAGTTTTTGCCCGACTGGCGCACATGGGGGATCTCGATCAGCTCGAAATTCGCCTCATGCATGGTGGCCTTGAAGCCCTTGTAGCGCTCCCAGTCGCAATAGGCCTTCTTGACCACGATGGAGCCCTTGAGCAGCAGGCGCTCCAGGATGGGCTTGATGTCGAACTTTTCGTACTGCGCATCGCGCACGCCCAGAGCGACGTTTTCAAAGTCGCAGAACAGGGCCATGCTGATGCTGTCGGAGGGGGATGCCATATCGTGTGTGAGTTCCGTTCAATGCTGCGGATCATCACACGGAACGCATTGCACCCTCCGAAGGGAGTGGCCTCAGGTGGGTTTGGCCAAGCCCAGTTTCTCTACCAGCGCCTTCTCGCGCGTGAACGTGTCCTGCGCAAACTTCTTGTACGCCGCCGTGCTCATGTACATCGGCACCATGTCATAGCGCGCCAGGGCCGTGCGATAGCTCTCTTGCTCCATGGCCTGCTTGAAGGCATCGTGCAGGCGCTTGACCACCGCATCGGGTGTGCCCTTGGGCGCACCGATGCCAAAGGGCGAGTTCTGCACCAGGTTCAGCCCCAGCTCCTTGAGCGTGGGCGCATCGGGGAACTTGGCCAGGCGCTCGGCACCCCAGGTGTTGAGCACGCGCAGCTTGCCAGCCTCGACCTGCGGTGCAAAACCGGTGGAGTCGGCAGCCGCCATGATCTGCCCGCCCAGGATGGACTGCATCAGGTCGGCGCTGCCCTTGTAGGGCACGTGCAGCAACTCCAGGCCCAGTTGCTGGGCGATCAGCTCCATCGTAAGGTGCGGGCTGGTCATGGTGCCGGTGGAGCCGTAGCTGAGCTTGCCGGGGTTGGCCTTGGCCCAGGCCACGAAGTGCGTCCAGGTCTTGAGCGGCGAGTCGGCGGGCACCACCAGGCCAAACGCGTAGCCTGTGACGTTGAGCACGTAGCTGATGTCTTTGACCGGGTCCCAGTTGATCTTGGTGGTGTAGGGCAGGCGGAACACGCCCAGGGGGATCTGCGCCACGGTGTAGCCGTCGGCAGGCACGGTTTGCAGTGCCTGCGCGGGCAAGGTGCCGCCCGCGCCGGGCTTGTTTTCAACAATCACGGTCTGCCCCAGGATCTTGCTGGCGTTGTCGGCCAGCGCGCGCATGGTGATGTCGGTGGGGCCACCGGCCGGGAAGGCGATGATCAGCTTGATGGGTTTGTTGGGAAAGCTCTGGGCCTGCGCCAGGAACGCGGGGGCGGCGAGGCTGGCGGCTCCCCATTGGATGATCTGGCGACGTTGCATGGCGAAGCTCCTCAAAACGAAAGACAAAAGATTCGCTCATTGGACTGCAGCCCCTCGCGCGGGGCATGCAGGAAACCCCCTAGCCTCTGTCACCAAGGCGGCAGCGCGGCTGGGGCAGGATGGTTCCCGCAACGCGCCGGTAGCGCGCAACACCGCAGGCGTTTGTCACACTTTGTACGTGGACAGCAGCAGGCTGGTTTCCGTGTTGGCAATGCCCGGCGTGAGGCGGATGCGGCCCAGCGCCGCATCGAATGCCTCCAGGCTTTCGGCGCGCACCTCGGCCACGATGTCCCAGCGGCCGTTGGTGGTGTGCAGGGTGCCCACCGTGGGCTCACCGCGCAGCGCATGGATGACAGCGGGCGCCGCATTGCCCTCGACCGCGATGCTCATCCACGCACGGATGCGCTGGGGCTCCGAATCGGGCCGCAGCCGCACGGTATAGCCGACGATGACACCGCCCTCCTCCATCTTGTGCAAGCGGTTCTGAACGGTGCCGCGCGATACACGCAGCTTCTGCGCCAGCGTGGCCACGGGGGTGCGTGCGTCGGCGCGCAGGATGCTGAGGATTTCGCGGTCGGTGTCGTCCAGTTTGGTCATGGCAGGCTCTGTAGCTGGCAGTTCGGCAATTTTCTGTGCATTGTGGCCCTGCAAGCTGGGACGGGCATTTCTTCCGCCCGGCGTAACGCGGACGACTTCTCACGCTGAATCTGGATCAGGAAGGCCGGCAGCGCCCGTCTAAAAAGCATCAAACGCTATCAAAACCATAGCTCCTGCATCACAACGAATCCGTGGGATGCGGGGCCTGCGCATCCAGCCGCGCATCACAACCCACGCCCGATGCGATCCAGCGCCGGGCCATCGCAGACAGTGCGCGCACAGCCCAGGGATGGGACAGGCCGGTGACACCACCAGGGTCGGCCACCATGCCACACCAATAGCGCTGGTCGGCATCGCTCCAGCGCAGGGCCGTGCAGGCCCCCTTGCGGCGCCGTGACACCAGCATCCCCAGCGGGCAGGGCTCCGCCAGGCAGCACAGCCCACAGCCGTTGCAGGGTGCGCCTTCTGCGGGCTTGGCGGGTGCTGCAGGATGCAACCACACCACGGTGGGGTGAGCAGGCAGTTGTTCGGGCATGGGGTGCAAAGGGAACACGCGCGAGCGGCAAATGCCCCCCGCGCTCCACGGTGCATTGTGCGGCCCCATTACCGCCGCGCGACTGGCTGCACGACCACAGGCCCCAACAAAAAAGCCCCCGCTGCGATCACAGCGGGGGCCAAACCGGTCGAAGGGACCGGGGAGGGAGACAAGTAAAGAGGGAATGAAACTGCCGCCGGATCAGCAACCCAACGGCCGGTTCGGGCGCATGGGCACGATGCCGGTGACGCGCAAGGTGGCATTCGAGCCATCCGTGGCTGTCAGCGTTTTTCCGCTGAAGCGCACCTGGTCGCTCTCGCGTACCACCGCCGTGTCAGTCGGCTCGCCGCTGGCGTATTCCTTGCCATCAAAGGTCAGGAAGACCTGGTGCAGGCCCGTCGCATCGGGGCGATAACGGATGTCGCCAAAGGCGGTGGCCGAAGAACCCACCTTGTTGGCCCCGTCAAAGCGGAAAGCACACAACTCGGGCACCGAGCCGATGGGGTTTTCCTTGTCCACGCCGGTGAGGTTCAACGTGCCGTTGCCGTACACACCGTTAAGACCGTCCACCGTAGCGCTGGTCACGGTCAGCACACCGGGTTCGTTGCTGGGTGTTGGGTCATCGTCATTGCCGCCGCCGCAGGCGACCAGCAGCACAGAAGCAGCCGCAAGGGCAGTACAGGTCTTGAGGAAATGAAAAGCGTTCATGGTGATGGGCGTCCGTAGATGTGGATGGAAGGTGGGGAGCCGATCCCCTGCAACCCATCGTAGGAAGCCCACCCCGCGCAGCGCGTGCGCCATGTTCCGCGTTGTGCGTAGGACATGGGCCGACAGGGGTGTGCGCCAACCAAATGGCTGGCATGGCGCCACCCTGCCCCTGCCGCCCGCACCGCTCACGTATCTCAGCGCGCCAGCACCGCCGCCAGCGCCTTTCCAGTATGTGTGCCCGCCGCCACCACATCCTCGGGCGTAGCGGCTGCCACGATGCGCCCGCCTGCGTTGCCACCTTCAGGTCCCAGGTCCAGGATCCAGTCAGCCTCGGCGATCACATCCAGGTCGTGCTCGATCACGATCACGCTGTGGCCGCCATCGACCAGGCGGTGCAGCACACGGATGAGCTTGTCGACGTCGGCCATGTGCAGGCCCACGGTGGGCTCGTCCAGCACATACAGTGTGTGCGGCGCCTTCTGCCCTCGGCGGCCCACCTCGTCGCGCACCTTGGTGAGTTCGGTGACGAGCTTGATGCGCTGCGCCTCGCCACCGCTCAAGGTCGGCGACGGTTGGCCCAGCGTGAGGTAGCCCAGGCCCACGTCCTGCAAGAGCTGCAGCGGGTGCGCAATGCTGGGCATGGTGGCGAAGAAGCCCACGGCCTCATCCACCTCCATCTGCAGTACGTCGCCAATGCTCTTGCCGCGCCAGGTCACGGCCAGGGTTTCGGGGTTGAAGCGCGCGCCGTGGCAGGTCTCGCAGGGCACCTTCACATCGGGCAAGAAGCTCATCTCAATGGTGCGCACGCCCGCGCCTTCGCAGCCGGGGCAGCGACCTTCGCCGGTGTTGAAGGAAAAGCGCCCGGCCGCGTAGCCGCGGGCCTTGGCCTCCAGCGTTTCGGCAAACAGCTTGCGGATGGTGTCCCAGAAGCCGATGTAGGTGGCGGGGCATGAACGCGGCGTCTTGCCGATGGGCGTCTGGTCCACTTCGAGCACGCGGTCGATGCTCTCGAAGCCCGACAGGCCCGTGCAACCGACCAGTGGCGGCGCCTTGCCCGCGTCCATGGCATCGCGCCCGGCCTTGGTACTGCGCTGCTGCACCCAGGCCTGCACATTGGCCAGCAGCACATCGCGCGCCAGGGTCGACTTGCCCGAACCGCTCACGCCCGTCACGGCCACCAGGCGGTGCAGTGGCACGGTGGCCGTCACGTTCTGCAAGTTGTGCAACTGCGCGCCATGCACCGTAAGCCAGCGCATGGCGGCACGTTCCTTGGCCTCGGTCAGCGCGTCTGCGGCCAGCGATGCGGCCTGGGCCGCGCGCTTCTTGACGGCAGCGCTCTGTCGGCCAGTGGGTGCTGCAGCTTCGGCACGGGCAAAGGCGGCCGTGGCCTCGGCACTGACCTCGCTGGCCGACATGCTGCGGCGCAGCTGCAGCGGATGCTTCATGGCGTGCAGCAGGTAGCGGCCGGTTTGCGAATCTTCGGCGCCCGTGATGTCGGCCACGCTGCCCTGCGCCACCAGGCGCCCGCCGCGTTTGCCCGCGCTGGGGCCAATGTCGATGATGTGGTCGGCGCGGCGGATGGTGTCTTCGTCGTGCTCCACCACCACCAGCGTGTTGCCCTTGTCACCCAGCTTGTGCAGGGCGTTGAGCAGGATCTGGTTGTCGCGCGCATGCAGGCCGATGGTGGGCTCGTCGAGCACGTAGCACACGCCCTGCAGGTTGCTGCCCAGCTGCGCGGCCAGGCGGATGCGCTGGGCCTCGCCACCGCTGAGCGTGGGCGCGCCCCGGTCGAGCGTGAGGTAGCCCAGGCCCACTTCTTCGAGGAATTCGAGGCGGCTCTGGATCTCGGGCACCAAGTCGCGGGCGATGTCGCCTTCGCGCTGGGTCATGCCGCCTTCGATGCGCAGGGTCTCGATCCAGCGGCGCACATCCGTCACCGACAGCGCGGCGATTTCGGTAATGCCCACTCCCGCAAACTTCACCGCGCGGGCCGTGGCGTTCAGACGCGTGCCGTGGCATGTGGGGCAAGCGGTGTCCTGCAAATCTTCCACCTCGGGCTCGGCAAAGGTCTGCTCGCGGCCCTTTTCCTTGTCGTCTTGTACCGAGTCGTCAAACACCTTGCGCTGGTCCTTGGTGAGCTTGACGCCGGTGCCCACGCAATCGGGGCACCAGCCATGCTTGCTGTTGTACGAGAACAGGCGCGGGTCCAGCTCGGCATAGCTGGTGGCACACACCGGGCAGGCACGCTTGGTCGAAAAGGCTTGCAGATGGCCAATACCGGCCGTGGGCAAGCCGCCCTCCATGGCCGCAGCCAGCGTGTCGATGCTGCTCAGCACATGCACCACGCCCTTGCCGTGCGTGAGCGCGTCGGCCAGTGCCTTGCGGAGCTGGGCTTCGTTCTCGGGCGACACGTCGATGCTGGCAACAGGCAGCTCGATGGTGTGCTCCTTGAAGCGGTCAATGCGCGGGAAGTTGGTGGTGGGCAGGAAGTTGCCATCCACGCGCAGATGCGTAAAGCCGCGCGGGCGCGCCCAGTCGGCCAGCTCGGTGTAGACGCCCTTGCGGTTCATCACCAGCGGCGCAAGCAGTCCGATGTGCTGACCGCGAAACTGCGTGAGCAACTGCGCGGCGATGCTCTCGGGCGTTTGCGGCTGCACGGCTGCGCCGTCTTTGGTGCAGTGCTGGGTGCCCAGCTTGACGTACAGCAGGCGCAGAAAGTGCCACACCTCGGTGGTGGTGCCCACGGTGGACTTGCGACCGCCGCGCGAGAGGCGCTGCTCGATGGCGACAGTGGGCGGGATGCCGTACACGGCATCCACCTCGGGCCGACCGGCTGGCTGCACGATGCTGCGGGCATAGGCGTTGAGCGATTCGAGGTAACGCCGCTGGCCTTCGTTGAACAGGATGTCAAACGCGAGCGTGGACTTGCCCGAGCCGCTCACGCCCGTCACCACGTTGAACTTGCCACGCGGAATGTCCACGCTCAGGTTCTTGAGGTTGTGCTCCTTGGCGTTGACGATTTGTATAGCGTTTTTGGCCGCTGGCGCTTGATTCATATGCGCGAGGCGCTCTGATTTTCGTAGCACAGCAGCTTTTTCGTGCACCGAGTGGCCGCCCACGCCCAGCGCCAGTTCGTAGTCGCGCAGCGCCTGCCCGGTGTGTGAGGTGGCATGGGCACGCACGTCCTCGGGCGTGCCCTCGGCCACGATGAGGCCGCCCGCGTAGCCGCCTTCGGGGCCCAGGTCGATGAGCCAGTCGCTGGCGCGGATCACGTCCAGGTTGTGTTCGATGACGATGAGCGAGTGCCCCGCATCGATGAGCTTGCGCAGCGCGCGCATCAACTTGGCAATGTCGTCAAAGTGCAGGCCAGTGGTGGGCTCGTCAAACAAGAACAGCGTGCCTTTGCGGGCGACGGACTGGCGCGATTTGGATGCGCTGCGCGCAGCCTCCGCCAGAAAGCCTGCAAGCTTGAGGCGCTGCGCCTCGCCGCCTGACAAGGTCGGCACGGGCTGGCCCAACGCCACGTATTCGAGCCCTACATCCACGATGGGCTGCAGCGCGCGGATCACATCACGGTCATTGGCAAACAGGTCGGCCGCCTCGGCCACCGTGAGAGCCAACACGTCGGCCACATTCAACGTCCGACCACCACGCTCGATGGTGATCTCCAGGATCTCGGGCCGGTAGCGCTTGCCATCGCAGTCCGGGCAGCGCAGGTATACGTCGCTCAGGAACTGCATCTCCACATGCTCAAAGCCCGAGCCGCCGCAGGTCGGGCAGCGCCCATCGCCGCTGTTGAAGCTGAACTTGCTGGCCGTGTAGCTGCGCTGCTTCGACAGCGGCGCCACGGCAAACAGTTCGCGGATGCTGTCCCACGCGCCCACGTAGCTCACGGGGTTGGATCGGGCGGTTTTTCCGATGGGGGATTGATCGACAAACACAACATCCGACAGATGGTCGGCGCCCAGCATGCGGTCGTGCGCGCCCGGCGTGTCGGTGGCCTTGCCAAAGTGGCGCAGCAGCGCGGGGGCCAGCACGTCCTGGATCAGGCTCGACTTGCCCGAGCCACTGACGCCGGTCACGGTGACCAGGCGCTGCAGCGGGAACTCCACCGTCACATCCTGCAGGTTGTGCTCGCGCGCGCCTTCGAGGATGAGGCGCGGCGTGGATTCGGTGACCATTCGCTTGAAGCCAAAACCCACGTGCTTGCGCCCACCCAGGTAGGCGCCGGTCAGCGTGTCGGCGTTGCGCAAATCGGCCGTGGTGCCGTCAAACACAATCTGCCCGCCCAAGCGGCCGGGGCCAGGGCCCATGTCGATCATGCGGTCAGCCGCCAGCATCACGGCGGGGTCGTGCTCCACCACCACCAGCGTGTTGCCCGCATCGCGCAGGCGCAGCATGGCCTCGGTGATGCGGTGCATGTCGCGCGGGTGCAGGCCGATGCTGGGCTCGTCCAGCACGAACAGCGTGTTGACCAGGCTGGTACCCAGCGCCGTGGTGAGGTTGATGCGCTGCACCTCGCCGCCACTCAGTGTGCGGCTTTGCCGGTCGAGCGTGAGGTAGCCAATGCCCACGTCGCACAGGTATCTGAGGCGGGTGGTGATTTCTTCGTGCAGCAGCTTGAGCGCTTGCGCGTCGCCGCCCTTGGCGTCGTCGCCCACTGGTAGCTGCATGCGATCAAAGAACTGGCGCAGTCGGTCGATGGGCAGCAGCATCAGATCGTGCAGGCACAGGCCGGGCAAGGCCTCCAGTTGCTCGCGCGACCATTGCACGCCTTCGGGCATGAAGCGTTTGCCAGGCTCCAGCACCGCATCGGCATCCTCCTTGCGGCCGATGCGCCAGAGCAGGCTTTCGGTCTTGAGCCGCGCACCCGCGCAGGTGGGGCATGGCGTGTAGCTGCGGTACTTGGACAAGAGCACGCGGATGTGCATCTTGTAGGCCTTGCTCTCCAGGTACTCGAAGAAGCGCTTGATGCCGTACCACTGCTTGCTCCACTGCCCGTCCTTGTAGCCCGGCGCGCCGTGGATGACCCACTTTTTCTGGTCGTCGGTCAGCTTGTACCAGGGCGTGTCGCGCGGGATGCCGGCCGTCTCGGCGTGGCGCATGAGGTCGTCCTGCGCTTCTTTCCAGGCGGGGGTCTGGATGGTCTTGATGGCGCCTGCGCGCAGCGTGAGCTTGTCGTTGGGAATGACCAGGCCATAGTCCACGCCGATCACGCGGCCGAAGCCCCGGCAGCTCTCGCACGCTCCCACGGCGGAGTTGAACGAGAACATCGAGGGGATGGGGTCGCTGTAGCGCAGGTCGCTGTCGGGGCAGTGCAGGCCTGTCGAGAACCTCCACAACTCGGGCTCGCCCTCATCCACAAGACGGTACACGTTCAAACGCCCCGTGCCACGCTTGAGCGCCACCTCAATCGCCTCAATCACCCGCGCCTTCTCGGCATTGCCCAGGCGGAAGCGGTCGGCCACCACATCGAGCACCTTGCGTGGGCCAGTGGGCGTGGCCACCTCGCGCTCGGCCTGGACCTTGGTGAAGCCGCTGGCAGACAGCCATTGTTCGACCTGTTCGGCCGATGTGTTGGCAGGCAGCTCGACCGGGAAGGTCAGCACGATGCGCGGGTCGCCTGCAGCGGCACTGCGCTGCTGCAGCTCGGCATAAATGGTCTCGGGCGAGTCGTGCCGCACCGGCTGCGCGGTCTGCTTGTCGAAGAGCTGGCCCGCACGCGCGAACAACAGCTTGAGGTGGTCGTTCAGCTCCGTCATCGTGCCCACGGTGGAGCGGCTGGAGCGCACGGGGTTGGTCTGGTCGATGGCAATGGCCGGGGGCACACCCTCGACCTTGTCCACGGCCGGTTTGTCCATGCGGTCCAGGAACTGGCGCGCGTAGGCGCTGAAGGTCTCCACGTAGCGACGCTGGCCCTCGGCATACAGCGTGTCGAACACCAGGCTGGACTTGCCCGAGCCGCTGGGGCCGGTCACCACCGTGAGTTCGCCGGTGCGGATGTCCAGATCCAGGTTCTTGAGGTTGTGCTGGCGTGCGCCGCGGATACGGATCAGTCCCTGGGTCATGGAGGCAGTCTTTTTCGAGGGTGAGGCGGAACATTCTAGGCACCGCAGTGGCGCCCGTCCGGCCTTGCCGCAATACCCTTTGATTGCGGGTCTGCTGACAGGTGCTGTCACAACATCGGGTTATGCCGGTTCGCAAACAGGGCACATTTGTCTAGAGTAGCCAGTCAATCCAAGGAGACGACCATGTACAAATGGACACAATGGGGAGCCGCAGTCGCTCTGGCCGCCGCGCTGTGCGGCGCTGGCCATGCCCAGATCCTGATCGGGCAAACCGCCGGCTTCTCCGGGCAGGTGGCGGCAGGCGTGAAGGAAACCACCGACGGCGCCCTCCTCTATATCGATGCGGTCAACGCCAAGGGCGGCGTCAACGGCCAGAAGATCGAACTGACCTCGCTGGACGACAAGTTCGACCCCAAGCTGGCCGCAGAAAACGCGCGCAAGCTGATCGAAGAAAACAATGTGTCAGCGCTGTTCCTCACACGCGGCACGCCCCACACGGAGGCCATCGTTCCCCTGCTGGAAAAGCACGGCGTGGCACTGGTCGGCCCTTCCACGGGCGCCATGGTGCTGCACCAGCCCGTGCGCAAATACGTCTTCAACGTGCGCGCCACCTACCAGCGCGAGGCAGAAAAGGCCATGACCCACCTGGCCTCCATGGGCATTACCCGCATTGCCGTGGTGTATGCCGACGACAGCTTTGGTGCCGATGGCGTGGCGGGGGCGCAAAAGGGCCTGGCGGCGGCCAAGCTCACACCCGTGGTGCTGGAGAAGTTTGACCGTGCCAAGCCTGATTTCGCCCCGGTTGCGGCCAAGGTGGCCAAGGCAGACACCCAGGCCGTGCTGATGATCGCCTCCGGCTCTGCCGTGGTCGATGGCAGCAATGCGCTGCGCGCCGCAGGCTCTGCCGCACAGATCGTGACGCTGTCCAACAATGCCTCGGGCGGCTTCATCAAGAGCCTGGGCAACAATGCGCGCGGCGTGATCGTGACCCAGGTGTACCCCAATGAGCGCGCGGTGACCTACGCCATGGTCAAGGAAGCCCAGGAGCTGGCCCGGGCCAAGGGCTTGCAGGAGATCAGCCCCGCCATGCTCGAAGGTTTTGCAGCCGCCAAGGTGCTGGTGGAAGGCCTCAAGCGCGCCGGCCCCAAACCCAGCCGCGACAAGATCCACACAGCCCTGGAAGGCATCAAGAAATTCGACCTGGGCGGGCTGGAGGTGAGCTACGGCCCAGACGACCACACGGGCCTGGACTTTGCCGACCTCTCCATCATTGGTACGGACGGCAGGTTCCGTCGCTAAGAGCCTGTTTACGATCTCGCAGGGGATCGCAAACAGGCTCTAGGAGCCATCTCCCGGATGGCCATAGGTTGCGCAGGCCCGGCTCCGTCCGGGCCTACGTATTTCTACAGTTTATTTGTCACCGTTTGTATCTATATTGATGCCTCCAACAAACAGGCATCTTGGGACAAACATGAGATTGACACACTGGCTTCGCGGGGGCGCTACCCTGGCCGCCATCTTCGCAATGGTGGGCGCAGCCCACGGACAGATTCTCATTGGACAGACGGTGGGCATCACGGGCTCGGCAGCGGCCACGGTGGCCGAATCCATGCAGGGCGCGGCGCTCTACATTGATCACATCAACGCCCGGGGCGGTATCGCAGGGCAGAAGGTGGAGGTCATATCCCTGGACGACAAATTCGACCCCAAGCTGACCCTCGAAAACACCCGCGTTCTGATTGAGGAAAAAGGCGTGATCGGGCTGTTCATGACACGGGGCACGCCCCACACCCAGGGCATCATGCCGCTGCTGGAGCAGCACGGCGTGCCGCTGGTCGGCCCCTCCACCGGCGCCATGGTGCTCCACCAGCCGGTACACAGGTTCATCTTCAACGTGCGCGCGCCCTACCAGCGCGAGGTGGAAAAGGCCATCACCCACCTCAACACCCTGGGCATCAAGCGCATTGGCGTGGTGCATGTGGACGACACCTTTGGCGCAGATGGCCTGGCAGGGGCACAGCTGGGCTTCAAGGCCAACCAGCTGGAAGCCCTCTTTGTCGAGAAGTTTGACCGTGCCAAGCCCGACTACAGCGCCATTGCACCGCGTGTGGCGCAAAAGCAGCCCCAGGCCGTGGTCTTCATCGGCACGGGCGCGGCGGTGGTGGACGGCATCAAGGCGTTGCGCGCTGCAGGGGTCACGGGGCAGATCGTGACACTGTCCAACAATGCCTCGGGCGGCTTTGTCAAACTGCTGGGCGACCAGGCCCGGGGGGTTGTGGTCACGCAGGTCTTTCCCTCCGAGCGGTCGGTGAACTACCCGGTGGTCAAGGAAGCCATGGAGCTGGCCCGCGCCAAGAACTTTTCCGATCTCACGCCCGCGATGGTGGAGGGCTTCGTCAGCGCCAAGGTGCTGCTGGAAGGTATCAAACGCGCGGGCCCCAAGCCGGACCGCGCCAAGCTGCACACAGGCCTGGAGAGCATCAAGAAGTGGGACCTGGGTGGCGTGGAGCTGAGCTACAGCCCCACGGACCACAGCGGTCTGGTGTTCGCCGACCTTTCCATCATCGGAAGTGACGGGCGCTTCAAGCGATGACACCCTAAGAAACTGAGGCGCTGTGCGGGCTCTTGCCCTGCGCCGCGCGAGGAGCGGTAGGGGCGTGGAGTGTGCGGCCCACCGTGACAGCCCCGCACAAAACAAAAGCCTGCGGCCTTTCGGCTGCAGGCTTTTTTGATGGGCTCGGGATGGGGCCCGGCGGCTTACTGCGCGCTGGCCGCAGATGCAGGTGCCGACGCAGGCGCCGCTGCGGGTGAACTGGCAGCGGGTTCGGGCGCATGCACGGCATCTGCGCCGTGTTTTTCACCACCCATGTCGGCCTTGTCGCCCGCCGTGATGATCACGTACATCGACAACGCAGCAAACAAGACGAAGCCAACAACAATCTTCCACATATCAATATCTCCTAGAGGGATGGGTTTGTTCAATCAAGGAGCCTGGGCGCTGCGTTGTAGGTTGTACTGTGTGGCACAAGCCCCTTGATGGAACACAGGGCCCGACCCTTGCGGGGCGGGCCCTGTTCACCGGTCAGAACCGATCAGTCGTTGGCGTAGATGTCCACGTCCTTGGTTTCCTTGATGAACAAGCCACCGATCACCACCGTGGCACCGGCAATGATGATGGGGTACCACAGGCCGTTGTACATGTTGCCGGTCTGGGCCACGATGGCGAACGCCGTGGTGGGCAGCAGACCGCCGAACCAGCCGTTACCGATGTGGTACGGCAGGGACATCGAGGTGTAGCGGATGCGGGTGGGGAACATTTCGACCAGCATGGCGGCAATAGGGCCGTACACCATGGTCACCAGCAGCACCAGGTAGGTCAGGATCACGGTGACCATGACCTTGTCGATGCGGGCGGGATCTGCCTTGGTGGGGTAGCCCGCAGCCTTCAGTGCATCGGCCACAGCCTTCTTGAACTCGCCATCTTTCTTCTTGGCTTCGTCAGCGGGCAGGCCCTTGCTGGTGTACGAGGCGATGACGGTTTCACCGATCTTGATGGTGGCGGGGGTACCGGCGGCGCCCACGGCGTTGTCATAGCTCACCGAAGCGCCAGCCAGAACCTGCTTGGCGATGTCGCACGAGCTGGTGAACTTGGTGGTGCCGGTGGGGTTGAACTGGAACGAGCATTCCTTGGGGTCTGCCGTCACGATCACTTGGTTCTTGGCCTGGGCTTCAGCCAGGGCGGGGTTGGCCGCCTTGGTCAGTGCGCCGAACACAGGGAAGTACGTCAGCGCGGCCAGCAGGCAGCCTGCCAGGATGATGGGCTTGCGGCCAATCTTGTCCGACAGCGAACCGAACACGATGAAGAACGGTGTGCCGATCAGCAGCGACACAGCCACAAAGATGTTGGCGGTGGCGCCATCAACCTTCAGGGCTTGTGTCAGGAAGAACAGCGCATAGAACTGGCCCGAGTACCACACCACGGCCTGGCCGGCGGTCAGGCCCACCAGCGCCAGGATCACGATCTTCAGGTTCTTCCACTGGCCGAAAGACTCGGTCAGTGGGGCCTTGGAGGTCTTGCCCTCGGCCTTCATCTTCTGGAAGGCAGGCGATTCGTTCATGGACAGACGGATCCAGACCGAGATGGCCAGCAGCAGGATCGACACGATGAACGGAATGCGCCAGCCCCAGTCGCCAAAGGCTTCTTCGCCCAGCACGGTGCGGGTACCCAGAATTACCATCAGCGACAGAAACAGCCCCAGCGTGGCCGTGGTCTGGATCCAGGCGGTGTAGGCGCCGCGTTTGCCGTGCGGAGCATGCTCGGCCACATAGGTGGCTGCGCCGCCGTACTCACCGCCCAGCGCCAGGCCTTGCAGCAGGCGCAGAATGATCAGGATGACCGGGGCCGCCACACCGATGGAGGCATAGGTCGGCAAGATGCCCACGATGAAGGTGGACAAGCCCATGATCAGGATGGTGACCAGGAACGTGTACTTGCGGCCGATCATGTCGCCCAGGCGGCCGAAGAAAATCGCGCCGAACGGACGGACGATGAAGCCCGCTGCGAAGGCCAGCAGCGCGAAGATGAACGCCGATCCGGCATCCAGCCCGCTGAAGAACTGCTTGGCGATGATGGCGGCGAGCGAGCCGTACAGGTAAAAGTCGTACCACTCGAAAACGGTGCCGAGCGACGACGCGAAGATGACCTTGCGCTCTTCGGGCGACATCGGCCGCGGTGCGGGATGGATGGTTGCCATGGTGTCTAGTCTCCTATTGGTTGTGCAGACCGCACTGCGGCGGGCTGTACGCATTCTTGGAGATGGCACTGACCACGCTCTGACGCGAAACCAACAAGAGCTTTCATCAAACTGACCGCTCTCTGACAACTTAGGGAGAAACCCGCAGCACCTCTTTCAGCATCCGGAAACAGCTCAGGACTTCGCGGGTAAACCCGATGGGAGCTGGCTGACAGCATTCCAGCCCGGGCCATCAAACCAGTCGTCACCTTCCAGGTAGGCGCGCAGCATGGGCAGGCCATCCAGCCCCCAGAAGACCTTGCCGTCCACCACAAACGCAGGCACACCAAACACACCCACCGCCTGCGCGGCCTCGGTGTTGGCGCGCAGCAGCGCCTTAGGGCCTTCGCTGTGCATGTCCTGCCCCGGTCGGATTTGTTCGGCCAGATCGGCCGCCAGCGTGGCCAGGCGCTCGGCGTCCAGCGCGTCGTGCCCGCCCTGCCACACATGGCGCAGCACGGTACCCGCCACATAGCGGTTGATGCAACCGTCGTCGCTGCAGGCCAGCGCCTGGCGCAGCAAGGGCAGCGGGTTGAACGGGTGCCGTGCTGGCATCTGCAGCGGCGTGCCCTGCGCGTGGCCCAGCCAGGTCACGTGGCGGTAGGTCCAGGCGCGCTTGGGCGCAATGCCCGCGGGCCCCGGGTTGGCGTGCTGCTGCAGCAACGCGCCCAGCAGCACCGGGCGGTATTCGACGCTGTAGCTCAGGTCCACCAGCGCCTCGGGCAGGCGCTCAAAGGCCAGCCAGGCGTAGGGCGAAATGAAGTCGAGGTAGAACGTGATGTGTTTCATGGCTCAGCCTTCTGCGCTTTCTGGCTGCACCGGCACGGCAATGCCCGCCCGGTCCAGCAACTGGCGCCAGATGCCCCGCCGCAGGTGCGAGTCGGCACGCGACCAGATGCGGATCTCGTCGAGGGAGCGAAAGCAGCCCTCGCAGTGGCTGCGGTCGGGCGACATACGGCAGACCGAGATGCAGGGCGAGGGCACGGCCTCGGTGTTTTCAGCATCAAAATGGCCACCAGCGCTTATCTGCAAAGCGCGAACAGCTAGCAATTCAATAGCATTCATGCCGCAGACTCAGGTGCAACCACCTGCACCACATCCACCACGGGTGCACCCGTCAGCCGCTGAAGATCGCTGGGGTGCAGCGCAAACACACCATGCGGATGCCCCGCCGCCGCCCACACCACCTCAAAGCGCAGCAGGTCCTGATCGATCAGCGTGACGGGAGGCGTGGCGTGCGCCACGGGCGACACACCACCGATGGAAAAGCCCGTGCGGCTTTTCACGAAGTCGGCATCGGCGCGGCCGATCTTGCCGCCCACGTGGGCCTCCACCTTTTTCTCGTCCACCCGCCGGTCGCCCGAGGTGACCACCAGCACGGCCACATCATCGCTCTTGCGGCGAAAGATGATGCTCTTGGCAATCTGCCCCACGGCAATGCCCAGCGCATCGGCCGCCTGCTGCGCGGTGCGCGCTGCGTCGTCCAGCATCTGCGGCCGGTGGGGGTGGCCCAGGGATTCCAGCGCTGCAGCCACGCGCTGCACACCTTCAGGCAGATTTTTCAGTTCAGCTCCACACATCGTTTCTTACTCCGAAATCACAATCGTCCCAGGTATTTTGACCGCATGGCGCCAGCCCCGGCCGACGCGCCGGCAGCACAGGCCCTGCCGGACCAGCGGGTGCATCCCTTCCGCACTGGGAGCGAGGCGGCTGAGATGCGTCAGCGTCTCAGCGGCAGTGGCCTATTACCCCGCACGTTTGGTCAATAGCGCGTTGGCAGCGCGGGAGTTGGGCTTGCGGCCCAGAAAGTCGCTAATGTAGGCACCCGCGTCGATGAGCTTGTCGAGGTCGATGCCCGTCTCGATGCCCATGCCCTGCAGCATGTACACCACGTCTTCGGTGGCCACGTTGCCGGTGGCGCCCTTGGCATAGGGACAGCCGCCCAGCCCGGCCACGGACGACTGGAAGTTCCACACGCCCAGCTCCAGCGCGGCCAGCGTGTTGGACAGCGCCTGCCCGTAGGTGTCATGAAAGTGGCCCGACACCTCGTCGATGCCAAAGTGCTGCAACGTGGCCTCCAGCGCCTTCTGCACCTTGCGCGGCGTGCCCACGCCGATGGTGTCGGCCACGTCCACACGCTGCACGCCAATGCCCTGGAGCAGGCCTGCGAGATACGCCACGCGCTCGGGCGCAATGTCGCCTTCGTACGGGCAGCCCACGGTGCAGCTCATGGCGCCGCGCACACGGATGCCAGCGGCCCGTGCGGCCTCCACCACGGGGGCAAAACGCTCGATGCTCTCGGCAATGCTGCAGTTGATGTTGCGCTGGCTGAAGGCCTCGCTGGCGGAGCCGAAGACAACGATCTCGTCGGGTTTGTCCAGCACGGCAGCCTCAAAGCCCTTGAGGTTGGGCGTGAGCACCGAATACGCGACGCCGCTCTGGCGGGTGATACCGGCCATCACCTCATGGTTGTCGGCCATCTGCGGCACCCACTTGGGGCTGACGTAGCTGGTGACTTCGATCTCTTTCAGGCCCGCCTGCTGCAGGCGGTGCACCAGCTCGATCTTGACGGCGGCTGGGACTGGGGTCTTTTCGTTCTGCAGGCCGTCGCGGGGGCCAACGTCGATGAGGCGGACGCGGGAGGGAATGCTCATGGGGCTACCAAGGATGGATCAAGGAATCCGCCATTGTCTCGCCTGCGCCTCCACAGGGCCACCCCATATCGTGCCAGACCATTCGCCGGACGCGCCATCAGCCCGTACGGGTGCCATCACCCGCCACCTCTTGCAGCAGCAGGGCCACCATGGCTTGCGCCGCCAGCGACAGCGGCCGCCCCCGGAGCGTGATAAGCCCGATGGGCCGGTGCAGCACGGGCGCCTTGAGCGGGCGTGTGACCACCTCGGGCCGGCGCACCACCTGGGCGGCCAACTCGGGCAGCGCGCTCACACCCAGCCCCGCCGCCACCATGGCCGCAATGGTGGCCAGGTGTTCCACCTCGTAGCGGGGTTCAAAGCGGATGCGGTGCGTCAGCAGGGCCTCTTGCGCGTACTGCCGCACGCTGGTGCCCGCAGGCATGGAGATGTGGTGCAGCTCGGCCACGTCGGCCCAGGCGATGGCACCCCGCCCACGGGCCAGGGTGTGCGTGCGCTGCATCAGCAGCACAAACCGATCGGACACCAGCGGGGTGTAGTCCAGGTCCGCATAGGCGGGGTTGGCGGCGGTGAGGGCAAAGTCCACGCGCCCGGCACGCACCATGTCAAACGCCGGGCCCGCCAGGCTGTCGATCAGCTCCATCTGCACGCCCGGGTGCTGTGTGGCGAACCGGGCAAACGCGCGGGGCACGGCACCGGCTGCCAGCGACGGCAGCGCCGCCAGCGCAACGCGGCCCACCTGCAGCTGCGCCACCTCCTGCACGCGGCGCACCGTCTCCTCCATCTGGTGGCGCAGGAACCGCGCCTGCTCGGCAAACACCTCGCCCGCCAGCGTGAGCTGCACGGTGCGCGTGGTGCGCTCGAACAGGCGCACATCCAGCATCTCCTCCAGCCGCGCCACCGTGCCCGACACCGCCGACTGCGACAGGTGCATCTGCAAGGCCGTGCGCCGAAAGCTCAGCGTCTCGGCCAGGGAGAGGAACACATCCACCTCGCGGGCGGACCAATTGATCTTCATACCCGATCAGTCTATCGAAAAAGACGTCTGGACCGCGCAATGGGAGCCCCCTAGACTGCATTGCACGCAAGTACGCTCAGCAAAAAACAGGAGACAAGATGGACAACAGTTCGCCTCGCAACGCACGCACCGTGGTGGTGGGCGGAGGCACCATGGGGGCCGATGTAGCCGTGGTCCTGGCACGGGGCGGCGCGCAGGTCACGGTGGTGGACCCCCACGCTGCACGTCGCGACCAGCTGCTGCCTCATATCGCCCAGGAGCTTGCCGCCGCTGGCCAAACCACCCACGCTGGCCCGGTACAGGTGTGCGCCAGCCTGCAGGATGTGGACTGGAGCGGCGTGGTGCTGGTGGTGGAATGCATCACCGAGCAACTGGCTGCCAAGCAAAAGCTGTTTGCCGAGCTGGAAACCGTAGCGCCGCCCAACGCCGTGCTGGCCAGCAACAGCTCGGGTTTTCCCATCAGTGCCATCGCCCAGGGACTGGCCACGGCGCAGCGCATGCTGGGCCTGCACTTCTTCATGCCCGCGCACCTGGTGCCGCTGGTGGAGGTAGTGCTGGGCGAGCGCAGCGACCCGGCCCTGGGCACCTGGCTGCACGCCTTCATGCGTGGCTGCGGCAGCGTGCCGGTGCTGGTCAAGAAGGACAAGCCGGGCTTTCTGGCCAACCGCATGCAGCATGCGCTCTCACGCGAGGCGTTTGCGCTGATCGACGAAGGCATTGCCTCGCCCGAAGACGTGGACGCCGCCGTGCGCTTTGGTTTTGGCTTCCGCTTTCTGGCGGCCGGGCCGGTGCTGCAGCGCGACCATGCGGGCATTGAGGTGCACACCGCCGCCGCAGCCACCATGTACCCCACGCTGTCGAACACCGACGTACCCGCCCAGGCCCTGCGCGACAAGGTGGCGCAGGGTCAGTTCGGCATGAAGACCGGCAAGGGCTTTTTCGACTGGCCCGAAGACCGCAAGCAGGCCGAACGCGCGCGCTACGACACGCTGCTGCGCCAGGGCCTGGCCCTGCTTGCCAGCGAGCTGCCCACCATCGAGCCCCCCACCGCCACCTCACCGACGGACACCCCATCGACCACCGGAGCCCGCGCATGAGTGCATCGCCCGCATCACCCACCATTGCCAGCCAGTGGGTTGACCCGCTGATCGTGACCGTGGCGCCCAACGGCGCCTACAAGCAGCCTGCCGACCACTCCGCCGTGCCCATCACACCGGCCACGCTGGCCACCACGGCCAAGGCCTGCCTGGACGCGGGAGCGGCCATGCTGCACATGCACATCCGCGACGCGCAAGGCCGCCACAGCCTCGATGTGGAGGGCTACCGCGAGGCGCAGCGCGTGGTGCGCCAGGCTGTGGGCGACGCGATGGTCATCCAGATCACCAGCGAAGCCGCAGGCGTGTACCAGGCCCCCGCGCAGATCGCCATGGTGGAGGCCCTGCAACCCGAGGCCGTGTCCATCGGACTGCGGGAAGTGGACAAGCCCGAGATCGGCGAAGCCGGACTGCAGCGCTTCTTCACCGGCCTGGCCCAGCGCCGCACCATGGTGCAGGTCATCCTGTACGACGTGGCCGACCTGCGCCGCTGGCAGGCACTGCGCGCCAGTGGCATGGTGCCGGATGCGCCTTGGTTCCTGCTGTTTGTGCTGGGCCGCTACAGCGCGGGCCAGACCTCCAGCCCGCGCGACCTGCTGCCTTTTCTGAACGCCCATGACGGCAACGAGCCCTGGGCCGTGTGCGCCTTCGGGGCGGCAGAGAACGCCTGCGTGGCCGCAGCCGCCGTGTTTGGCGGCCACGCCCGCGTGGGGTTTGAAAACAACCTGCTGTGCAAGGACGGCAGCGTGGCCCCCGACAACACCGCACTGGTGCGCCAGGCCGTCGAAGCCGCCGCCGCACTGGGCCGCCCGCTGGCCACCGCCGCCGACATCCGGCAGCGCTTTAGCGCAGGCTGAGCGGCACCGCTCCATCGCGCCCCCCATCCATTGACATCAACCCGCGACAGACGGGCTTTATCCATCCCCACAGGAGACAGACATGCACCACCGCCACCTTTCCTTATCCACGCCTCGCACCGCCCGGCGCGCCGTGCTGCACGCAGCCCTTGCCGTGCCCCTGGCCCTGGGCGTCGCAGGTCACGCAGCGGCGCAGACGGCCGCCACCGCCTTCCCCAGCAAGACCATCCGCTTTGTGGTGCCCTACCCGCCCGGTGGCCCCACCGACCTGATGGCCCGCATGCTGCAGCCCGAGCTGCAAAGCCGCCTGGGTGTACCTGTGGTGGTGGACAACAAGGGCGGCGCTGGTGGCAACACCGGCAGCGCGGAGGTGGCCAAACAGGCGCCAGCGGACGGCCACACGCTGCTGCTGGCCGCCAGCGGCCCGATGGCAGTCAACCCGTCGCTGTACGCCAGCATGCCGTTCAACCCGCTGACCGATCTGGCGCCGGTGATCCAGCTGTCGGCATTCCCGCTGGTGCTGGAAGTGCACCCCTCGCTGGGCGTCAAGACCCTGGCCGAATTCCTGGCCCTGGCCAAGGCGGGCAAGCCGGTGCTGAGCTACGCGTCGGCCGGCAACGGCACACCGCAGCACCTGGCGGGTGAGCTGTTCAACACCACAGCGGGCGTGAAGATGGGGCACATCCCCTACCGTGGCGCTGGCCCAGCGCTCAACGACCTGATCGGCGGACAGGTGAACGTGATGTTCGACATCGTCGGTAGCTCCCTGCCCCACATCCAGGCGGGCAAGCTCATCCCGCTGGCCGTCACCTCCAGCGAACGTGCCAAGGTGCTGCCCAATGTGCCCACCATGGCGGAGGCTGGCATTGCGGGCTACCAGATCACCGGCTGGCATGGCATTGCGGTGCGCGCTGGCACCCCGCAAGCCACCGTCGACAAGCTCAACGCCACGGTGAATGCGATCTTCAAGGAACCCGCCTTCCGCGCCAAATGGGAAGCAATTGGCACGCCTGCGGTGGGGGGCACGGCGGCAGATTTCGGGGCGCTCATCAAGGCCGACGCGCAGCGCCTGGGCAAGCTGGTGCGCGATGCCGGCGTGACGGTGGATTGAAAAGGCACACCCTCTGTGCCCGCGCACAGAGGGCTATGCGACAGACCTGGGTCGCAAGCGCAGCAACAGCCAGCCCAGCGCCATGCCAATGGCACTGGACAGCAGCATCACCGTACCGGCCACGATCTTCACGGCGGTGGAGCTGCTGATCTCGGCCTGCGACGGGTCTTGGGCGGAGTAGCGCACCGAGACGGTCTCACCCACCTCGTGGATGGCCTGCTGCTGGCGTGCGACCGAGTCTGTGAACCGGAATCTCCGCCCATCGCCCGCCACAAACTCCACAATGCTTTTCTTGGCAAGCCCCCGGCGGTGGGTCGCGCCCGTCATGATTTCTTCATGCGCAACCACCCGGCCCCTGGCGGTGTGTGTGTCGCCCAGCATGTTCATGCCAGAGGCCAACAACCACGCTGCGCCCAGCGCGGTCAAGGCGCTGGGCACCAGCAGGATCCAGCCCAAAAGACCAAAGAAGCGGCGGAAGGTGGAGGAGCTCATGCCCGCCATTCTCTACGCTGGCGAGCGCGTGGACCGTCGGCCTCAGTAGCCTCGCGCGGGGTTCACGATGCCCGCCACCGTCTCGCCGTGCTCCAGCGCCACCATCTTGCGTGCGATCTGGGCAATGCTCTCGTCGCGCAGCGTGCGCGCCGAGGTGTGGGGCGTGACGGTGATGCGCGGGTGCGTCCAGAACGCATGGCCTGCGGGCAACGGCTCGGTGCGGAACACATCGAGTGTGGCGCCTGCCACATGGCCGCTGTCAATGGCGGCCAGCAGGTCTTCGTCCACCAGGTGCGCGCCGCGCGCCACATTGATCACGTAGGCACCCGGCTGCAGGCGAGCGAGCGTGCCCTTGTTGATGACGTTGGTCGTATCGGGCGTGAGCGGCAGCAGGTTGACCAGGACGCGGCTCGCGGCCAGAAAGTCATTGAATTGATCCGCGCCCGCAAAGCCGCGCACGCCGTCGATGGCCTTGGGGCTGCGGCTCCAGCCATTGATCGGAAATTCAAACTGCGCCAGCGCCTTGGCAACCCGCTCGCCCAGCACGCCCAGGCCCATCACGCCGATGGGGTAGTCGCTGCGCAGGCGCGGCTTGCGGTAGCCCCAGCGGCCCGCCTGGGTGTCGGCCTCATAGCCATCAAACTCGCGGAAGTGGCGGATGACCGCGTGGCACACGTACTCGGCCATCTGCACCGCCATGCCTGCGTCGTCCAGGCGCACCACCAGGGCCTTGGGAGGCAGGCGCAGCTTGAGCAGGGCATCCACCCCCGCGCCAATGTTGAACAGAGCTTTGAGCGCTGGCTGCTCGTCCATGAACTGCTGGGGCGGCGCCCACACCACGGCGTAGTCGGCCTGCGGGGCGCCGGGTTGCCAAACAGAGATCTCAGCGCCGGGCAGCGCGGCGGCCAGGCCCTGCAGCCAGGGTTCGGCCTTGGTGTCGGTACAACAAAAGGTGATTTTCATGGGGCCCAAGCGTAGCCGCAATGGGCCCCCTGCGCTGTCACCTGCAGACGACTCGGGACACTACTTGGCTCAGGCCTTGTCGGCGGCTGCCAGTTTGAGCAGTTCTGCCCCCTCGGTCACCTGGTCACCCGGCGCATACAGCAGTTCCTGCACCACACCGTCCACAGGGGCAGCAATGGTGTGTTCCATCTTCATGGCTTCCATCACTGCCAGCGGTTGACCCTTGGTCACGGCGTCGCCCGCCTTCACGGCAAACGACACCACCTTGCCAGGCATCGGGGCTGTGAGGCGCCCGCCTTCGGCCGCAGCCTCGCCCGCGTGGGCCAGCAGGTCGATGGCAGTGATCTGCGTGGCGCCCAGCGGGGTGAATACGTGGTCCACCTCGCCCTGGGCATACACAGCCGCACGCGTGCGCTGACCTGCAAACTGCAATTCGATGCCCTGCCCCACAGCGCTGAACACCAACGGCCCGGCCACTGCGGCATCGCCTTCGCCGACGGCCAGATGCAGGCTGCCACCACGCTCGTAGGTCAGCAGCGCCTTGGCGTGCTCACCACCAAACTCGAACTCAAACCGGCGCTGCACCACGCCATGGGTGTGAAAACCATCGCGGCGGCTGAAGGGGTCCACGCCCTCGCTGGCGCGCTCGCGCAGCAGGGTCTGAGCCACCGCCGCCGCAGCGGCCAGCGGCAGGCCCACGCTTTCCTGGTGGAACAGCACGGCCTGCTCGCGCGGGATCAGCGCGGTGTCCAGCTTGGCGCTGGCAAATGCCTCGGTGCGGGCCACGCGGCGCAGAAACTGCACGTTGGTCGCCAGGCCCACGATGTGGGTCTGCGCCAGCGCTTCATCGAGCCGGGCCAGGGCTTGCGCACGCGTGTCGCCGTGCACGATGAGCTTGGCCACCATGGAGTCGTAGTACGGGCTGATCGCATCGCCTTGGCGCACGCCGGAATCCACGCGCACCGCGCCCCGTTCGAAGGTCACACACTCGGGCAGCGCGTACACGTTGAGCGCCCCGGTGGCGGGCAGGAAGTTGTTGTCGGGGTTCTCAGCGCAAATGCGCGCCTCGATGGCGTGACCTTGGATACGCAGGTCTTCCTGTTTGAGCGGCAAGGGCTCGCCTGAGGCCACGCGCAGTTGCCACTCCACGAGGTCGAGGCCCGTGATGGCCTCGGTCACGGGGTGCTCCACCTGCAGGCGGGTATTCATCTCCATGAAGTAGAACTTCATCTGCTCGGGCGCGTCGTAGCCGCCGGGCTGCTCGACGATGAATTCCACCGTGCCCGCGCCCACGTAGTTCACCGCCCGTGCTGCGGCCACGGCAGCCTCGCCCATGCGGGCGCGCAGCTCCGGCGTCATGCCGGGGGCGGGCGCTTCTTCCAGCACCTTCTGGTGGCGGCGCTGCACCGAGCAGTCGCGCTCAAACAGGTACACGCAGTTGCCGTGCGTGTCGCCGAACACCTGGATCTCGATGTGGCGGGGGCGCTGCACGTATTTTTCGACCAGCACCGCATCGTCGCCGAAGCTGTTGATGGCCTCGCGCTTGCACGAATCGAGCGCGGCGCCAAAATCCTCGGCCTTGTCCACGGCGCGCATGCCCTTGCCACCACCACCCGCGCTGGCCTTGATGAGCACCGGGTAGCCAATGCGGTCCGCCTCGCGTTGCAGCAGTGCCGGGTCCTGGTCAGCGCCGTGGTAGCCGGGCACCAGGGGCACCTGGGCCTGCTCCATCAGGCGCTTGGACTCGGCCTTCAGCCCCATGGCATTGATGGCGCTGGCGGGCGGGCCGATGAAGACCAGGCCTGCGTCGGCACAAGCCTTGGCAAAGTCTTCGTTCTCGCTCAGGAAACCGTAGCCAGGGTGGATAGCCTGCGCGCCCGTGGCCTTGGCGGCGTCGATGATGCGCTCCCAGCGCAGGTAGCTGTCCTTGGGCGCGCTGCCGCCAATGTGCACGGCCTCGTCGCACACGGCGACATGTTTGGCGTTAGCGTCGGCATCGGAATACACGGCAACGGTTTTCACGCCCAGGCGCTTGGCGGTGGCGGCCACACGGCAAGCGATCTCGCCTCGATTTGCGATGAGTATCTTGTTGAACATTTTTAAGCCACCTTGGCAGAACCAGAAAAGAATGAAGACAAACGCCGCACCACGGCGCGCAGAAACTTGAACAGCACCACCAGCAGCAGTACGGACACCACCACCATCACGACCAACGCAACACCAAACGCCACCGGGTGCTGCGTGGCCAGCCAGACCACGGCCACGACCAGGCCGTCTTCCAAGAACGACAGGCCCCAGTTGGAAAACGGCTCGGGCGAGGTGTTCACCGCCGCCCGCGTGGTCATCTTGGTGGCCAGCGCCGTGGCAGAGAGCGAGCCCCCCAGCAGCCCAGCCACCACGGCCATGGTGGCGTTGTCGGCGCCAAACACGCCATAGGCCAAAGCGGCGCCCGCAGGCACGCGAATGAAGGCGTGCAAGGCATCCCAGGCGCTGTCCACCCAGGGCACCTTGTCGGCAAAAAACTCCACCATCAGCATGAAGCCGCTGACCATCAGCACCAGCGGGTGCTGCAGCATCGCCAGGCCGGGCGGCAGGGGCATCCAGCCCAGCACGCCCATCATGCCGACCAGGAACACTACGGCATACAACCGAAAGCCGCTGGCCCAGCCCAGTGCGGCGGCCAGCGCCAGCAGGCTGGGCATGTCGAGCTTCGCAGATGCTGTGGCTGCCGCGTCGCCCACGGCGCGCGCGGTGCCGCCATCCACATGCAGCCCCAGCGTGTGGAGCCACTGCACGATGTTGAACCAGAGGGTGTCCATGGCCTGCTTGTACCGATCAGCCCAACCAGGCGGGTTTGCGCTTGTTCAGGAACGACTGCACACCTTCCTTGCCTTCGTCGCTGGCGCGGATGTCGGCAATGCCCTGCACTGTGGCGGCGATGAGGCCCGCGTTGATCTCCCGCTCTGCCACATCCATCACCAGCTTCTTGCACACGCGCACAGCGTTGGGGCTGGCGCTGGTCAGGGCCTTGAGCAGTTCGTCCACCTTGGCGTCGAGCTGGTCAGCGACCACGACCTCGTGCACAAAGCCAATGCGCAAGGCTTCGGCCGCGCCAAAACGCTCGGCCGTGAGGAAGTAGCGGTGCGCAGCGCGTGCGCCCATGGCACGGATCACATACGGGCTGATGGTGGCGGGGATGAGCCCCAGCTTCACTTCGCTGAGGCAAAAGCCCGCCGTGTCCACGGCCACGGCCATGTCGCACGCGGCCACCAGGCCCATGCCGCCTGCATATACATCGCCCTGCACACGTGCCACCGTGGGCTTGGGGCACTCGTAGATCACCCGCAGCATCTCGGCCAGCTTTCCCGCGTCGGCGATGTTCTCGTCGCGCGTGTAGTCGGCCATTCGGCGCATCCAGTTGAGGTTGGCACCGGCGCAGAAGGCCGGGCCTTCCGCGGCCAGCACCACGGCGCGCACATCGGCACGCCCTCCGACTTCCAGAAAGGCGGCGGTGATCTCGGCAATGACCTCATCGCTGAAGGCGTTGCGGATTTCGGGCTGCGTGAGCGTGATGCGCGCCACGGCGCCGGTTTGGGTGATGGACAGGTTCTGGCTCATGGCGTGGACGGGTTTTGCAGGAAGTAGACAAGGTCCAGCTCGGGGCTGGGCTGGCCCAGGGCGGTCAATGCTGCGGTGATCTGGCCCCGGTGGTGGGTGCCGTGGTTGAACACGTGCGCCAGCGTGGCCGCAAACGGCAGCGATGCCGCTGTGCCGCGCATGGTGGTGTAGTCGAGCGTGCCGCTCCAGCGGTCCGGCTTGAACGAGGCTATCAGCGGTGCCCAGCGGGCCGCGCCTTCGCGCAGCCGGGCATCCAGCCGCACACGGTCAGATTCCAACTCGGCGTCCAGCGCCACCTTGGGCGAAATGCCGTCGGCAAAGCGCACGAACCAAAGATGGTGTTCGCCCACCAGCAGGTGGTTGAGCGTGCCGTGGATGCTTTTGAAGAACAGGCCCACATCGCGACGGTAGTCCTCTTCCGCCAGCGCCCGCACTGCATCAAGCAGGCGCGCCGTGGCCCACACGTTGTAGCGCGCAAGCTGGGTGAAGTGGGCAACAGCGTCCATGGTGGCTCCTGCTCCTGCTACATGCGGAACAGGCCGAACTTGGTGTCTTCGATGGGCGCATTGCGCGTGGCCGCCAGGCCCAGCGCCAGCACGCGGCGCGTATCGGCGGGGTCGATCACGCCGTCGTCCCACAGGCGGGCGGTGGCGTAGTAGGGGTGGCCCTGGTCTTCGTACTGGCGGCGGATGGGGGCCTTGAAGGCTTCTTCTTCCTCCATGCTCCACTGCCCACCCTTGGCCTCGATGCCGTCGCGCTTCACCGTGGCCAGCACGCCCGCAGCCTGGTCGCCGCCCATGACGCTGATGCGCGCGTTGGGCCACATCCACAGGAAGCGGGGGCTGTAGGCACGGCCGCACATGCCGTAGTTGCCCGCGCCAAAGCTGCCGCCGATGATGATGGTGAACTTGGGCACGCTGGCCGTGGCCACGGCCGTGACCATCTTGGCACCGTTGCGCGCAATGCCTTCGTTCTCGTACTTGCGGCCGACCATGAAGCCGGTGATGTTCTGCAGGAACACCAGCGGGATCTTGCGCTGGCAGCACAGCTCGATGAAGTGCGCGCCCTTGAGCGCCGACTCGCTGAACAGGATGCCGTTGTTGGCGATGATGCCGACCATCATCCCTTCGATGCGCGCAAAGCCCGTGACCAGCGTGGTGCCGTAGCGCGCCTTGAACTCGTCGAACTCGCTGCCGTCGACGATGCGGGCAATGATCTCGCGCACGTCGAACGGCTTGCGCGTGTCCACGGGGATCACGCCATACAGCTCCTCTGCTGCAAATTTAGGAGCTACTGGCGCTTGATCCGAAAGCGCTGGAGCCTTGTTTTTATTCAAATTACGCACCGCATTGCGTGCCAGCTGCAACGCATGCATGTCGTTCTGCGCCAGGTGGTCGGCCACACCCGACAGGCGCGTGTGCACGTCGCCGCCGCCCAGGTCTTCGGCCGTGACGACCTCGCCCGTCGCAGCCTTCACCAATGGCGGGCCACCCAAAAAGATGGTTCCCTGGTTCTTGACGATGATGGACTCGTCACTCATGGCCGGCACGTAGGCACCACCCGCCGTGCACGATCCCATGACCACGGCGATCTGCGAAATGCCCATGGCGCTCATGTTGGCCTGGTTGAAGAAGATGCGGCCGAAGTGGTCGCGGTCAGGAAAGACTTCGTCCTGGTTGGGCAGGTTGGCGCCGCCCGAGTCCACCAGGTAGATGCACGGCAGGTGGTTCTGCTGGGCCACCTCTTGTGCGCGCAGGTGCTTCTTGACGGTGAGCGGGTAGTAGGTGCCGCCCTTCACCGTGGCGTCGTTGCACACGATCATGCAGTCCACACCACTCACGCGGCCAATGCCCGCGATGAGCCCCGCGCTGGGCGCATCGTTGTTGTACATGTTGAGCGCGGCCAGCGGCGCGAGTTCGAGGAACGGCGTGCCCGGGTCCAGCAGCATCTGCACGCGTTCGCGCGGCAGCAGCTTGCCGCGCGCGGTGTGCTTGGCGCGGGCGGCCTCGCCGCCGCCCTGGGCAACCTTGTCGAGCTGGGCGCGCAGGTCATCCACCAGTGTGCGCATGGCGGCGGCGTTGGCCAGAAAGTCCGCCGAGCGGGCGTTGAGTTGGGTGTCGAGAATGTTCATACGGTGTGGCTCTTCAAGCAGTCTTTTGTTCTTCCAGGCCCAGCAGATCCTTCATCTCGTCGCGGATCTTGAACTTCTGGATCTTGCCCGTCACCGTCATCGGAAAGCTGGTGACAAAGCGGATGTAGCGCGGCACCTTGTAGTGCGCGATCTGGCCCTTGCAGAAGGCGCGGATGTCATCCTCGGTGGGCTGGGTGCCCGGCTTGGCGATGATCCAGGCGCAGAGTTCCTCGCCGTATTTCTGGTCGGGCACGCCCACCACCTGCACGTCCTGCACCTGCGGGTGGCGGTACAAAAATTCTTCGATCTCGCGCGGGTAAATGTTCTCGCCGCCACGGATCACCATGTCCTTGATGCGGCCGACGATGTTCACGTAGCCCTCGGCGTCCATGGTGGCCAGGTCGCCGGTGTGCATCCAGCCGCCTTCGTCAATCGCCTCGCGGGTCTTGGCCGGGTCGCCCCAGTAGCCGTGCATGACGGAGTAGCCTTTGGTGCAGAACTCGCCCCGCTGGCCGATGGGCACCACCGCCCCGCTGTCGGGATCCACGATCTTGATCTCCAGGTGCGGCTGCACCTGGCCCACGGTGGAGACGCGCTTGTCCAGCGGCGTGTCGGTGCTGCTCTGGCAGCTCACGGGGCTGGTCTCGGTCATGCCGTAGGCAATGGTGATCTCGCGCAGGTTCATCTGCTCCACCACGCGCTTCATCACCTCGGTGGGGCAGGGCGAACCCGCCATGATGCCGGTGCGCAGGGTGCTGAGGTTGAACTCGGCAAAACGCGGGTGGTCCAGCTCGGCAATGAACATGGTGGGCACGCCGTGCAGGCCGGTGCAGCGCTCGTCCTGCACCGTCTGCAGCACGGTCAGCGGGTCAAACCCGTCGTTGGGGTACACGATGGTGGCACCGTGCGTCAGGCAGGCCAGGTTGCCCAGCACCATGCCGAAGCAGTGGTACAGCGGCACGGGGATGCACAGGCGGTCTTCGGGCGTGAGCTTCATGCACTCGCCAATGAAGAAACCGTTGTTCAGGATGTTGCGGTGCGTGAGCGTGGCGCCCTTGGGGAAGCCGGTGGTTCCGCTGGTGAACTGGATGTTGATGGGGTCGGTGGCTTTCAACGTGGTTGCGATTTGCGCCAGGCGCGGGTCGGCTGCGTTGCCGCGTGCCAGCAGGTCGGTAAAACGCATCAGGCCCGGTTCGTCAGCGCCCTGCCCCGCCTCATCGATCCACACTACGGTGTTCAGGTGGGGCAGCTTCACGGAGCCCAGCTGGCCCGGCAGCTGGTGGTGCCACTCGGGCGCCAGCTCGCGCAGCATGCCCAGGTAGTCGCTGGTCTTGAAGCGCGCCATGGTCACCAGCAGCTTGCAGCCCACCTTGTTGAGCGCGTATTCCACCTCGGACGTGCGGTAGGCCGGGTTGATGTTGACCAGCACCAGGCCCACCTGCGCGGTGGCCAGCTGCATCAGCACCCATTCGGCGTTGTTGTGCGACCAGATACCCACGCGGTCGCCGGGCGTGAGCCCCATGCCCAGCAGCGCGCTGGCCAGGCGTTGCGCCTCTGTCTGCAGCTGGGCGTAGGTATAGCGGCGGCCCTGGTGCACGCTGACCAGCGCCTCGCGCTCGGGCTGGCGGGCCACCATGTCGGCAAAAAAGGCGCCGATGGTCTGCTCGATCAGGGGAACGTCGGTGGCGCCACGGGCGTGGCTGTCCACCAGCGGTGCGAAGTTCGTTGCGGCTGCACTCGTCACGGGTTTGTCTCCTCGGCTCTGTCATGCGGCCTGCGCCGCAAGAACATGCGGGCGGGCGATCCGTAAGCATAGAAGCCTGAACCCCTGGCGGGTGGACACAATGGTTGCAAATCGTGCCACGGCTGGCACACTCTGTGGCGTGAAGACCACCGCCCCCACCGACCATCGTCTCCCAACCACTCCATCTGCCCCTGCCGCAACGCCCATCGCCTTTGTGCGTGCCATTGTTCTGGCGTACGAGCGGCGCGGCCTGAGCCCCGAACGTGCCCTGGCCCAGGCACAGATTGCGCCGCAGCTGCTGCCCGACGACAGCGCCCGCATCACCGCCTGGCAGATGGAGCAGATCTCCGACGCCGCCATGCAAGAGCTGGACGACGAAGCCCTGGGCTGGTTCAGCCGCCGCCTGCCCTGGGGCAGCTACGGCATGCTGGCACGCGCCAGCATCAGCTCGCCCACGCTGCAGGTGGCCCTGGCCCGCTGGTGCCGCCACCATGGACTGCTGGCGGACGACATTGGCCTGCATCTCACCACCCAGGGCGACACCGCCACCCTGGCCATCACCGAGGCGCGCGACCTGGGCGCGCTGCGCGAGTTCTGCCTGGTATCCGTGCTGCGCAATGCGCATGGCCTGGCGTGCTGGATGGTGGACTCGCGCATTCCGCTCATTGCTGCAGAATTTGCCTTTGATGCGCCCCCGCACGCCGATGCGTATGCCGTGTTGTTCCGAGGCCCGGTCACCTTCCACGCGCCGCGCACCGCCATTCACTTCGACGCCCGCTACCTGCACCTGCCCCTGCGCCGCGACGAGCAGGCCCTGCGCCAGATGCTGCAACACGCCCTACCCCTGACGGTGCTGCACTACCGCCGGGACCGCCTGCTGGTGCAGCGCGTGCGCCAGCTGCTGGCCGCGCCCCTGCCGGGGCAACCGGCCCACGCCCTGCCCCAGCACAGCGCCGAATCCCTGGCCGCATTGCTGCATGTGTCGCCGCGTACGCTGCATCGGCAGCTGAAGGAAGAAGGCGCCACGCTGCAGGGCTTGAAAGACGAGGTTCGCCGCACCCGCGCAGTGGAGCTGCTGCACCGCACGCAGCGGCCGATCAAGCAGGTGGCCGAGGCAGCAGGGTTTGAGAACGAGAAGAGTTTTATCCGGGCGTTTAGGGGGTGGACGGGGCAGTCACCGGCGGAGTTTCGGCGCCAAGCGAGCCCAGCGTGATAGGAAGTGGCCCAATGGCGCGATCTGCACCCTGCATGGCTGCCACGGGGTGCGTCCGCAGCCAGCCACCACTACACTGACCAGCGCTCCCGCCCGCCCTTTTGCCGCTTGCCTTCATGCTCCACCTCCACCACTGCATCAGCGCCCGCTCCTTCCGTCCCCTGTGGATGCTCGAAGAGCTGCAACTGCCCTACCAGCTCCACATGCTGCCCTTCCCGCCCCGCGCCAAGGCCCGGTGGTTTCTGGACGAGAACCCGCTGGGCACGGTGCCGCTGCTGGTGCAGGGCGATGTGCGCATGACCGAATCGGCGGCCATGTGCCAGTACCTGGCCGCCACGCACCCCGACGCGGGGCTGGATGTGGCGCCCACACACCCGGCGTATGGCGCGTACCTGAACTGGCTGCACATGAGCGATGCGACGCTGACCTTTCCGCAGACGCTGGTGCTGCGCTATGGCCGGTTTGAGACCGCAGAGCGCAAGCAGCCGCAGGTGGTGGAGGACTACAGCCGCTGGTTCCTGGCCCGGCTGCGCGCGGTAGAAACCGCGATGACCCACGGCCGCAGCGACTATCTGTGCGCGGGCCGCTTTACGGCGGCGGATGTGGCGGTGGGGTATGCGCTGCTGCTGGCGCAGCACCTGGGGCTAAACGAACAATTTGGCCCGGCCACGCAGGCCTACTGGCAGCGGTTGCAACAGCGTCCCGGCTACCAGCGGGCGATGGCCGCACAGACGGAGGCCGCCCAAGACCAGGACGTGCCGACCACCCCGGCCCCCGACACCAAACCGTGATGCGGAGGTGGGGGCTAGCCGGGCTCACGCGGCTACTCGGACTTCGCTGGTGTAGATGCAGGTCCGGGCGTGGGTGAAGGTGTCGTCGGAGCCTGCCGCGCCAGCGACTGCACCAGTGCGCGGAACTCCGGCGAGTGGCGCAGCACGCTGCCACCCGCCTCGATGAGGTCTGTGACTTCTTCCGACGTGATGGAGAACGCCGTGGGCACTTGCAGCAGGCGGCGACGCGCAACGTCGTCGTGGGCATCGCGCAGGTTGACGGAAATGACGTGGACCTCGGCACCGGGCGCAAAGGCATCGCTGCTGCCGGTGGGGCCCGCCGCCAGCGACTGGCGCCACTGCTGGGTGATGTCGCGCAAGAACTCCTGCGTCTCGCGCGTGGCGCGGGCGCCGGTGCCAAACAGCAGCGAGTCCACCACCTGGGCCATGTTGGGCACCTGGTCGCTCATGTCGATGTTCTCGGATGGGTCGCGCTCGGCGTTGACGGTGACGAGCACCAGCTTGCGGATGGTGCCGGGGGGGATGCCCACTTCGCTGAAGGTTTCGCGCAGTCCGCCACCGGCCAGGGCCCGGTCGAGCAGACGCTGCACGCCCAGGTTGTCGGCCAGGCCGCCATCCACCAGGTGGATGTAGGGGCGGCGCTGCGCGTCCAGATAGCTCAACTCATGCGCGCGGTACAGGCGCGCGCGGTAGTCGCCGCCCGCAGCCAGGGTGGCAGCGCGGGACACGGTCTGGTACTGGGGGCACTGGTCGGCGTAGTTCTTGAGGGTGACGGGGCTCAACAACAGCGGTACGGCGGACGATGCCGCCACCGCGAACGACAGCGGCACCTTGCGCAGGTCGGAGCAGATCAGCGCGAACTGGTCCCACGTGAATTCAAAGCCAGTGCCCAACGACATGTCGGTGGCGGTGATGAACAGCTGCGGGTGGCGGGGGCGCCGCGCCACATCGCCAAAGGTGCGCCCGCCATACAGCTCATCCAGCCGCCGCGCGAGCAGGTGCGTGCGGCCGAACCAGGGCGAGGTCAGGTCCACCAGGTTGCCGGGGCGCAGGGCTTGGGTGATGAGGCTGTTCTGGAAGTTCTGGCGCAGAAAGTCCTGCTCGAAGCGGGGTAGCCCCTCGATGCCGTGTGCTGCCAGGTAAGCTGCCACGATGCTGCCGCCCGAGACGCCGCTGATCACATCGGTGGCGTCGAGCAGCGTGGTGGGGCGGCCGTTCCAGTCAAAGCGCGTGGCCTGCATTTCGGTCAGCACGCCAAAGCCGAAGGCGGCCGCCCTTGCGCCGCCGCCCGAGAGCGTGACGGCCACCAGGATGGTAGGGTCGCGCTCGGACTTGCGCTCGGGGATGGACTGGTCCTCGGGCTTCAGGGGTTCGTTGATCCAGGGCCGCACCGACGAGCAGCCCGCCAGCAGGGCCAGGGCCGCCACCACGGCGCATCGCCGCATCCACAGCTTCATGCGTTGTACCGGCATTGCGCTTCTCCCATGGTTACAGGGCTGTTGGGAATCTTCTTGCGTGTTTCAGCAGCCCAGCAGCGCAGGCAACTCGGCCATACTGCGAAACACCTGCGCTGCGCCTGCTGCACGCAGGGCCTCGCCATCGTCCAGCGGCGCATAGGCAAACACCGTGGCGCCTGCGGCCACGCCTGCGGTCACGCCCGTCACGGTGTCTTCCACCACGGCGCAGCGCCCGGGCGCCACCTGCAGGGCCGCAGCCGCCGCCAGATAGACGTCGGGCGCGGGCTTGGTGGCGGGCATCTCGTGGCCGCTGAACACCCGCCCGGCAAAGTACGGTGTGAGCCCCACCTTGGCCAACTGCATCTCGACCTTGTGCCGGTCGGCACCCGAGGCGCAGGCAATGCGCCCGCCATGGTGGGCGTGCACCCTTTCGATGGTGCCGTGGATGTGTTCGATGGCGGTGAGGCGCTGGTCCAGCTCGGCATTGCGCCGCGCATAGAAGTCGGCCATCCACGCATCGGTCAGCGGGCGGCCGGTGTGGGCCTCGATGCGGGCGGCCTCGCTGCGCACCGTTTTGCCAATAAAGATGCGCATGCATTCGTCGGCATTCAGGGCCCAGCCCGCTTCGTTGAGCATGTCGCGCAGCACGCCGTTGGTGATGGGTTCGCTGTCGACCAGCACACCATCGCAGTCAAACAAGATTGCTTCAAATTTCATAGCTGTTCGCGCTTATTGGTAAAGCGCTGGAGGTCATTTTTATCAAATTTTTAGGAGTGGATATCGCCATCCACATAGAACCAGCGCCCGTCTTCGCGCACGAAGCGGCTGGTCTCGTGCAGGCGCACGGCGCGGCCGCCCACGCGGTAGCGCGCGACAAACTCCACCTCGGCGCGGTCTTCGCCTGTGCTGAGGTGGCTGCGCACTTCCAGCCCCAGCCACTTCGTGCCGGGGTCGAAATCGAGGGCCGCTGGCCGGGTGCCGGGGTGCCAGGTGGCCTGCAGGTAGTCGCCACGTTCGAGGACAAAGGCGGTGTAGCGTGACCGCATGAGGCTTTCGGCGTCGGGGGCGGCAGCGCCGTCCCAGTGGTCGAGGTAGCTGCCGCAGCATTCCCCATAGGACAAGGCCGCAGCCTTGGCGCTTTTGCCGGGTGCGGCTTGGGTACGGCCGCAGGGGCAGGGGTCGTTATGGTTCATGGACGGATGCAGGAAGGCACGCAGGCGATGCGCGCCCCACCGATGGAAACGGGCGCTGCGCGAGGCGAGTGCACCCATGGAACTGGCTTTGCCAGGCCACTGGGTGCGTCCCCCTCCCGCGCAGCGAGAGAGGGGGATGGCGCGAAGCGACTCAGGGGGAGCTTCATCTCAGCGCACCAAAGACCTTGCGGGCGATGGCGCTGCCTGCACCGGCCGGGTTCTGACGGATGCGGCGCTCTTCCTCGCCGATCATGAAGTACAGGCCGTCGAGCGTCTTGCCGGTGACGTACTGCGCAAGGTTGGCCTCCTCGGGTTTGAGCAGGCCAAAGCTCGCTGCCTTGCCCGCAAAGGCGTTGTACTTCTGGGTGAGGCCGACTTTTTCGGTGGCCTGGTTCACCACGGGCAGGAAGCGTTCGGAGAGCGGCGTGCGCGTCTTGTCGGCAAAAAAGGCGGTGACCGAGGTGCTGCCGCCGGTCAGGATGTTCTTGGCATCGGTCACCGTCATCTTCTGCACGGCGCCCACCAGCAGGTCTTTGCCCATGGGCACGGCGGCTTCGGCGGCGCGGTTGATGGAGGTGACCAACTCGTCGATGCGCCGCCCCTGGCCCAGAGACTTCATGACCTTGGCGGCGTCGTCCAGGGAGCCCGGCAGGCCGATGCGCACCTGGGGGTTGCCCAGAAACCCGTCAGGCCGCCCCAGCAGGGCGACCGCCGCCTGGGCGCCCTGGCCCAGCGCGGCTTTGAGGCCGCTGGCGGCATCGGCATTGGTAAGGTCACCCAGCGACAGGGCCCAGGCCCGCTGGCCGGTGGCGCACAGCAGGGCAGCCACGAGGCTGGCTTGGTGAAATTGGCGGCGTTGCATGGTGCGGTACTTTCGGTGGGGGACGGCAGATGATGCCCACGCGGCCACCACTGCAGTGAGTGGCGCACTGTGCCGGAGCCGTGCGGGGAATTGCCGGGATTTTCGCTCAGCGAATGAGGGGCAAGCCGCAGGCCGTAGACTGCCCCCACCCAAGCATCCAACAAGGAACCTTGCAATGTGGCAAATGAGCGTGCCGTGGTGGGAGTTTGTGCTGCGCGGCGTGGTGGTGTACCTGTTCTTGCTGGTGTTCATGCGCCTGTCGGGCAAGCGGCAGACGGGGCAGTACGAGCCGTTTGACCTGATCCTGTTGCTGATCCTGTCGAACGCGGTGCAGAACTCGATGAACGCGGGCGACAACTCGCTGGTGGGCGGGCTGATCTCGGCCAGCACGCTCATGCTGCTGCATGTGGCGCTGGCGCGGTTGGCGTTCCACTTCCCGCGCATCGGGCGCTGGGTGGACGGCAAGGCCCAGGTGCTGATCCACCAGGGCGAACTGAACCAGGCGCTGATGCGCAAGGAGCTGCTGACCCGCGACGACGTGGAGGCCGCACTGCGCGCAGGCGGCTGCCTGCACGCGCACGAAGTGGAACGCGCCACCATCGAGACCAACGGGCAGATCACCGTAGTGCTGCGCCGTCGTGGCGAGGTTGGCTGACCCGCCCCGCGCCCACCCCAACGGTCTGCACCCTCACCGCCCCTCACAACCCACGCGACTTACGCGACGCGATATGACTGCACTGAACGTTCTGGGCACCTTGCTGATGCCCTGCTCCTACGACCCACTGACCGGCTACTACCGCGACGGCTGCTGCAACACCGACGAGCAAGACCACGGCACCCACGTGATCTGCGCACGCATGACACAGGCGTTTCTGGACTTTTCGCTGTCGCGGGGCAACGACCTCATCACCCCCCGGCCCGAATCCCGCTTTGCAGGGCTGCAGCCCAACAACCGTTGGTGCCTGTGCGTCTTGCGCTGGAAGGAGGCCTACGAGGCGGGTGTGGCGCCTCCCGTGATCCTGGAATGCACACATGCGCGCGCGCTGGAGTTCGTGACGCTGGCGCAATTGCAAAGCACGGCGTTGTCCTAGGCTCAGTTTTGCGTGTAGCAGGTCTTGTTGGGCAGAACGGTGTCCACGTAGCTCTCCACACTGACCGCCGTTGGGAAGGCCGTGGGTATCTGGTCACCAAAGATGCACAGGCGGCTCCCCTTGCGGGCCCAGACGGCGCGCGATGTCAGGCCTGACGGTTGGGTCCACAGGCCCCAGAACGCGGTCAGCGTGGCCGTGCTGCCGTTACGGTCGAACGCCACATTGCCCACACCGGTCAGAGGGCCTGCCACCGTGCCAGCGCCCGTGCAGTTGGCGTCAGCATAGGTGGCCACACCGATCTGTCCCGTCACGCGATTGTCCCCCTGGCGGGTGATGCGCCACAGCGAGCGGCCCCAGGTGCCGGGCCGCACCACTACGCACAGCTCCTGCTTCCAGTCGCCTTCGGGCAAGGCCACCACCGTGCCGCAGCTCACCTCCACCGAGCCCACGTTGGCAGAGACCACGCTGCCGGAGCCATTGCGCACCGTGCAGCTCTGGCCGGAAGGCTGCGTGCGCACTGTGACCGCATAGCCCGTGCCGCCGGCCAGCGCAGTGCCGAACGTGAAGCCGCCGTTGCTGGAGACCGAGAGGTCATCGCCCCCGTTGTTCTGCAGCACCAGCGTGCCACCCGCCAGACCGGTCACTGAACCGCCAACCGTATAGGTGGCGGCCGCCAGGTTCTCACAGCGCACCTGCACGTTGCTGACGTTGGCGGTGGCGGTGCCCGTGCCCTGGGTCACCGTGCAACGCTGGCCGCTGGGCTGGGTCTTGACGGTGACGGCATAGGCAATGCCACTGTCCAGGCGCGTCACGAAGACGAAGTTGCCGTTGGCATTGATCGTCAGGTCGTCCTTGCCAGTGTTTTGCAGCGTCACCGTCTTGCCAGCGCCCAGGCCCGTGACCGCACCGCCAATGCTGAACGCGCCTGCGGTAGGCGGCGGCGTGCCATTGTTGTCATCGTCACTACCGCCACAACCCACCAGCAAGGCGGCCGCCAAGCCAAGGGGTGCCCAGCGGAAGAGGGGCCGTACGGAATGCCCAGTGCGCCCAGCACCCATTGCGCTTGCTTGTCGTGTCATGAACAGAAACCTCTTGATCGTGAATGAAGGGCGGATTCTGTGCAGCACCTCCTGCGGTACGGAACCCTACCCTGGTAGGGTTTGCGCGCCGTCCATCCTGCTCAACACTTGGCAGAATTTGCCCTACCTCCGCGCTGTCAGCGCGCCTGCGCCGCAAGGCGCAGCCACCCTCTCCCACTACATGGCCCCCACTTCCCCTTACGCGCTCATCCTGGACGACCATCCGCTCGTGGCGCACGGCATGGCCGAGTTCCTGCGCGCACGCCTGCCGCAGATGGAGGTGGTAGAGGCCGCAGGGGCGGACGACCTTCTGCGCAGGGTGGAAATGCGGGGCACACCGGCCATCGCGCTCATCGACTTCTGGCTGGCGGAAGGCGCTGCGGTGGGCCTGATCGCCCAGGTGCGCAGCCACTGCCCCGGGATGCCCATCGCCGTGATCAGCGGCGACGATGACCCCGCCGTGATGGAGCAGGCCCGGCAGGCAGGCGCACAGGGCTTCATCCACAAACAAGCAGCGCCTGAGACCTTTGGTCTGGCGGTGGAAGCCTTGCTGAGCGGGCTGGTCTGGTTTGAGCCGGGCCTGCTGGGCAGCCAGCCGCCGCGCAGCCGCGATCTGCCGGTGACTCCGGCCGAGCTGGGGTTGTCCACCCGCCAGGGCCAGATCCTCGCGCTGGTGCTGCAGGGGCTGCCCAACAAGCGCATCGCCTTGCAGCTGGACATTGCCGAGAGCACCGTGAAGGAGCACGTGACGGGCATCCTGGAGCGGCTGCGGGTGCGCACGCGAATCGAGGCCATCACCCTGTTGCGCGGCCGGCGGTTGGAGCTGTCCTGATGCGCCTTGTCCGGGCCGTGGTGCTGGTCGCGGCCTTGTGCCTGCAGACGGCACTGCCCGCAGGGGCACAGGTACCGAACCCGGACCTGGCAGAGCTGGACCGGCTGCAGACCCTGTCGCAACGCAACAGCGCCGAAGCCGTGCAGGCGCTGCAGGCCGCCGCCACCCGCTTTGCCAACGCGGCCGATGTCGCGACCCGGCGCACCTACCTGGCGGCGCTGACGGACGCAGCCTTCGAGACCGGGCAGGCTGCGGTGGTAACCGAGGGCATAGCGCAACTGAGAGCGCTTGCGGCTGCGCACAGCGATGCCTCGACGCAGGTGCTGGCCATCTGCTTCGAGGCCCGGCAATGGGCCGTGGCGGGCAAGACACGCGCCGGGCTGGACGCCCTGGCGCGCGAAGCGGGCGCGGCGGAGCAGGTGCCCGACCCCTGGGTGCGCTGGCTCTACCACTTGACGCTGGGTGCCCTGCACAGCAGCAACGGCCAGTTCGAAGCGGCGATGACCCACCTGCTGCGCAGCCTGGAACTCTCGCGCACGCTGCCGCGCCAGGCAGCCACATCCGAGCTGCGGTCGCGCACCCACCTGGAGCTGCTGCACTTCGACATGAAGAACCCCGACCGCGCGCTGCAGACCATTCGCGAGACGCTGCCGCTGGCCGAAAAGCTGAACGCCCAGCAGGCGCTGGGCTGGCTGCACCTGCACCGTGGCAATGTGGAAAACGTGCAGGGCAACCTCGACACCGCCGTGGCCGCCTACCGGCAGTCCCTGCAGATCGCCCGCGCCGGCGGGCTCACCGGGCTCCAGGCCACGGCGCTGAACAATCTGGGCGACGTCCTGCTGCAGCGCAAGGCCTATGCCGCGGCCGAGCCCGTGATGCGCGAGGCACTGGCAGCGTACCGCGACGCGCACGAGCTGAACGGGGCCGCAATGGCGCAGGCCAACCTGGGCTTTGCGCTGATGGGCCAGGGCCGCATTGCGGCTGGCGTGCACGAGGTGGAGGCGGGCATTCGGTTTGTGCACGAAGCGGGGTCCCTGCCCATGGAAGAGCTGCTGCTGGGCGAGCTCTCGCGCATGTACGAGCAAGCCGGCCTGTACCGCGAAGCCATGGCCACCACGCGCAAGCAGCAAGCGCTGGCCAAGGAGCTGTTCCATACCGAGCGCGACCAGGCCGTGGCCGCGCTGCAGGAGCGCTTTGACAGCGCTGAACGGCAGCGCCAGATCGAGCAGCTGGCGCAGGCCAATCGGGTGCAGGATGCCGAGCTGCGTGTGCGCCGCATGCAGCAGATCGGCCTGGCCGCCACGGTGGCGCTGGCCCTGCTGGCGGCGGGCGCCAGCTTTTGGCAGTACCGTCGCACCCGCACGGCCAACGCGGCCTTGGCGGCAGCCCGGCGGCAGGCCGAAGGCGCACTGGCCGAGAAGAACCTGTTCCTCGCCACCGCCAGCCACGACCTGCGCCAGCCCGTGCATGCCATGTCGCTGATGGTCGAGGCGATCAGCCTGCGCAACAGCGACCCGGTTCTTCGCCCCCTGGTTGCCGACCTGCGCAACAGCATGCAGGCCATGAACCAGCTGTTCAACGCGCTGCTGGACCTGGCCCGCCTGGAATCCGGCCAGCCGCTGGGCGCCAAGGGCGTGGTGGACCTGAGCGGACTGCTCGCGGACGTGGTGCGCCTGTTCCGTGAGCAGGCCAGCCTCGGCGGGCTGGCCCTGCGGCTATGGGTGCCGCGTGGCGGAGCTACCGTGTGGGCAGAACCGGTGCTGCTGCGCCAGGCGCTGGCCAACCTGGTGCAGAACGCGATCCGCTACACGCCCCAAGGCAAGGTGCTGGTGAGCGTGCGGGCGCGCGGCAGCGACTGGCTGGTGGAAGTGCGGGACACCGGCGTCGGCATCACCGTGGCGGACCAGTACCGGGTGTTCAGCCCCTATTACCGAGGGGAGCGGGCGGACCAGATGAACGACGCCGGACACGGCCTGGGGCTGGCCGTGGTGGCGCGCTGCGCCGAACAGATGGGCGCCACCCACGGCCTGGTGTCGCAAGCGGGGCGGGGCTCATGCTTCTGGCTGCGGCTGCAGGCCCACACCGCTGCGGCTACGGCGACGGTCGTGCCACCCGACCCGGTGGCCTTTCACCGCGACGAGACGGCAATGCGCTCGCTGCAAGGCCGCTGCCTGGTACTGGACGACGACCGCCAGGTGATCAAGGCCTGGCGCGCCATGCTGGAGGCCTGGGGCGTGACGGCGGCATACGCCACCACCACGGCCGAGGCGCATGCCCAGCTCGACGAAGGGTTCGAGCCGGATGCCATCTTCTGCGACCAGCGGCTGCACACGGGCGAGAGCGGCTTTGACGTGCTGCGCGCCCTGCTGGCCCGCTGCCCCGCTGCACGCGGCGCCATGGTCAGCGGCGAGCACAACGCGCCCGCCTTGCAGGATGCCGAGGACGAGGGCTACCTGGTGCTGCGCAAGCCGGTGAGCCCCGTGGAGTTGCAGGCGGTGCTGGCCCAGTGGCTGGGCCAGCAGAAAAATCAATCAAAACAACCTTCAGCGCTTTACCAATAAGCGCTAGCAGCTATTTTTTTTATAGTCTTCAGACGAATCAGGTAGCCATTGCCGCAACAAGGCGTGCAGCTGTTCCGGCGCCACCGGCTTGCGCAGCACCAGGTAGCCCTCTTCTTCCGCCTGGCGCAGCGCGGGCGAATCCCATTCACCGCTGACCATGGCCAGCGCGGCGTCAGGGCACAGCGCCTGCAGGCGCTGGAGCAAGGCGAACCCACTCTCGCCGGAGCGCAAACGCTGGTCGCAGAAGATGGCCTGCGGCGTGAAGCCCTGTTCCAGCCAACCCAGTGCCTCGGCACCATCGGCCGCGCAGCGCACCTGCACGCCCCAGTCCTGCAGCAGTTGCTGCCAGCCTGCGGCCACCTGCGGGTCGTCCTCCACCACCAGGCAGCGGCCCTGCAGGCCGCCCTGGCGCGCCACGGTGGCGGGCGTTGGCGCAACGACCACTGCGCTGGACGTGGCAGGCGGCAGCCGCAGCCAGAACCGCGAGCCGCGCCCCAGGCGCGACACCAGGCCCAGGGGCGCATCCATCAGCTCGGCGCAGCGCGCCACCACAGCCAGGCCCAGGCCGTAGCCTGCATCGTCTGCCACGCGCGCCGAGGCACTGCGGGTGAAGGGCGAGAAGATCCGCTCGCGCTCCTCGGCGGCAACGCCGGGGCCGGTGTCCCACACCTCCACCTGCCAGTGCCCGGCGCGGCGGCGCACAGCCAGCAGCACGCCGCCACGCTGCGTGTACCGCAGCGCGTTGTGCACCAGGTTCACCACGCACTGGCGCAGCAGCATCGGGTCGGCCTGCACCCGGGCGCTGGCCGGTGGCGGGCGCAGGCGCAGCACCAGGCCCCGGGTGCGCGCAGATTCCCCCAGCAGCGTGGCGACTTCGCGCAGCAGCGGCGCCAGGGCCACCGCCTGGGGCCTTGCCTGCACGGCCCCCGCTTCGATGCGCGACAGGTCCAGCAGCGCATTGCACATCCATTGCAGCGACTGCACGCCCTGGCGCAGGTTCTGCAGCGTGGCATCCAGCGCCGGGTCCCGGTTGCGCAGCGCGATGGATTCGGCCAGCAGCCCCACGGCATGCACGGGCTGGCGCAGGTCGTGGCTGGCGGTGGCGAGGAACTAGTTCTTCACAGCCAGCGCCTGCTCGGCCTCGCCCTTGGCGGCACGGAACCGCTCCGTCAGGTCCACATTGCTCAGAAAGAACTGATGGCTGATGCTCGCATTGCGAAAGAACACGCCAAACGCCAGATGCATGGGCAACAGGTACGGCCAGTGATCGGGAAACACATAGGGCACCGACAACAGGCTGACCGCGTAGCTGGTGAAAAAGAACCGCTTGAAAACCACCAGCGCCGCCGACTGGTGCGCGGCATGCGCCGACACCACCAGCGTGGAGCCACAGATGAACACCACGCGCAGTTCAAAGGGCGTGTCGGGCCCAGCGGAGGCCGCAGAACTCATCACCAACGCGCCGTACAACGCCGCCAGCGCTTGCACACGAGGCAACCAAACGGCCAGCAGCGTTGCCGCACCGTGGCTGTCGCGCTGCTTCAGGGCCCGCTGCCACAGGCCCCATACGCCCCACACAGCCCCCACCAGCAACAACGACGCCCCCCACCACAGCGTGATGCCAGGGGGCCACAAGCCCAGCGAATACAGCCAGGCCAAGCCCGGCAGCCCCAGCAGCGGCATGACAGTGCAGCCGTCGCGCACCCGCATGAAGCTGTTGCCCAACAACTGCAGCTGGGCGGCGGGTGCCAGGGTGTCCCAGGAGAGCACGCGTTCGGAGTTCATCGGGCCGATGTTGGCATCTTCCCGTACCAAACACCCCCTACTTTGGGAGGGTTGCGTGTTGACGCCGGCGCGTGGCAGCGCTTGGGAGTACGTCGGGCAGCGACCAGGGCATGACTGAGAGCGCATCTGCTGCGGCCCCACTCACAGCGCAACCGTCACCACCGCACGGAGGCAGCAGTCGCGGCGCCGACAATGGCGCCCAGCAGGCTCAGGCCAGCGCGCGCTGGATGATGATCTTCTGCACGTCGCTCGTGCCTTCGTAGATCTGGCACACACGCACGTCGCGGTAGATGCGCTCCACCGGGAAGTCGTTCACCACGCCGTAGCCGCCCAGCGTCTGGATGGCGGCGCTGCACACGCGCTCGGCCATCTCGCTGGCAAACAGCTTGGCCATGGCGGCTTCCTTCAGGCACGGGCGGCCTGCGTCGCGCAGCGCGGCGGCGTGCCAGATGAGCTGGCGCGCGGCTTCGATCTGCGTGGCGCAGTCGGCCAGGCGAAAGCCCACGGCCTGGTGGTTGAAGATGGCGGTGCCAAAGCTCTCGCGCTCCTTCGAATACACCAGCGCCGCATCAAACGCGCTACGCGCCATGCCCACGCTCTGCGCGGCAATGCCGATGCGCCCGCCTTCGAGCGCGCCCAGGGCGATCTTGTAGCCCTCGCCCTCGGTGCCGATGAGGTTCTCGGCCGGGATGCGGCAGTTGTCGAAGTTGATCTGCGCCGTGTCGCTGCTGTGCTGGCCCAGCTTGTCTTCGAGCCGCGCCACCACATAGCCGGGGTTGCTGGTGGGCACGAGAAAGGCGCTCATGCCCTTCTTGCCCGCCCCCTTGTCGGTCACGGCAATGACGATGGCCACATGGCCGTTCTTGCCGCTGGTGATGAACTGCTTGACGCCGTTGATCACATATTCGTCGCCCTGCTTGACGGCGGTGGTGCGCAGTGCGGAGGCGTCGGAACCCACATGCGGCTCGGTCAGGCAGAAGGCGCCCAGCATTTCGCCGCGCGCCAGCGGCGTGAGCCAGTCGCGCTTTTGCTGTGCATTGCCATAACGCATGAGGATGGCGTTGACGGGGCAGTTGGTCACGCTGATGGCCGTGCTGGTGCCACCATCACCGGCGGCGATTTCTTCCAGCACCAGCGCCAGCGTCACGTAGTCCAGGTTGGCACCGCCGAACTCTTCGGGCACGCAGATGCCGTAGGCACCCAGTGCAGCCAGGCCCTGGTGCGCCTCTTTGGGGAAGTGGTGTTCCTTGTCCCAGCGCGCGGCGTGGGGCCACAGCTGTTCTTGCGCAAAGTCGCGCACCGCGTCGCGGATCATTTCCTGGTCTTGGGTCAGCAGCATGTTGTCTCCTTGGGATCGTTCGGCGCCGGCAGGCTCTGGATGCCCAGGCACCTACCGGCGAGTCAACATGCAATTTTGCCCGCGTCTGCGGGCGCGCCCGCTAAGGGCGGGCGGACTACGTGCTCCTGCGTACCCGGGGGCTAGACCAGCGAGACCTTGCCGCTGGACAGCTCGTACACGCCCCCCACGGCGCGGATGGCGCCGCTGGCCATGCGCCCGGCCAGGAGGGGTTCGGAGGTGGTCAACCGGGCCACATTGAGCCGCACGTTCTGCTCGGTGGCGGCCACCAGCAAGTTGGCGGGCTGGCGGCGCTGCGCCGCCTCGACGGCCGGGCGGATGGCGTTGACCAGCCCCGGCAGATGGCCGGGCAGCTGGGTGCCTTCCTGCACCACCTTGATGGTGGCGGAAACAGCGCCGCAGTTGCTGTGCCCGAGCACGAGGATGAGCGGCACCTGCAGAACCTCGATCGCATATTCCATGCTGGCCAGCGCATCGTCGTTCAGGAAGTTGCCCGCCAGCCGCACCACGAACAGATCGCCGGGCCCCTGGTCAAACGCCAGCTCGGGTGCAATGCGCGAATCCGCGCAGCTCAGGATGGCCGCAAAGGGCCGCTGCCCGGTGGTGCGCGCCACCCGGCCCACCGAAAAGTCGCGCTGCGTGGAACGGCCCGCCACGTAGCGGGCATTGCCCTGCACCAGCCGCGCAAGCGCTGCGTCGGGGCCGATGCGGTTGTCGGGCAAAGGGGTGTCTGCAGCCAGCACGCGGGCGCTGGAGGCCAGGGCAGCCAAGGCTGCGGCACCGCCCAGAAGGCGGCGGCGGGACGGCGCAAGCGCCGCCGGGGTAGCAAGACAATCACACATTTTTTGGACTCCCGGTTGGGTTGCATGGAGCTGGCCCTCTCTTTAGCCAGCCCGCGCAGGAAGCCGTTTTCAGGCAGCCAGCGCCACGCAATTTTGCGGATCCACTCCACCGGGCGCCAGTCCAAATCTTGCATCGATCCGGCAGCCTGATAGCCGCCAGGCTACCAGTGCGTGGCGCGGCGCCCGTCGTGGTGCAGCAGGCGGCCTTTGTCGGCGGCCGTGACGCCCGCCACGGTGGCGCGCAGGCCGCGCACGCTGTCCTGCACGGTCAGCGCAGCGCCTTCGCCGCCCATGTCGGTCTGCACCCAGCCGGGGTCGATGGTGATGAGGGTGGCGTTCGGGTAGTCGTGTTGGGCGGATGCGATGGCCATGTTCAGCGCCGCCTTGCTGGTCCGGTACAGCCAGGAGCCGCTGTTGGGAACGCTGCCAATCTGCGACATGGACGAAGACAAGAAAGCGAACACGCCCTGCGCGTCGGCCACCAGGGGCGCAACCTGCGGCAGTGTCTGCATGGCGCCCAGCACGTTGGTGTGCATCACGGCATCGAAGTCCTGCTGGGTGGGCGGCGTGAGCGCATTGGGGCGGCGGATGACACCGGCCACATACCAGGCGGTCTCGATCTTTTCGCCCTCCAGTTGCCAAGCCAGCCCGCTGACGCTGGCAGGGTTGGCCACGTCCACGGTCAACACCTGGGCGCCCAGGGCCTGTACCCGCTCGCGGCCCGCATCGTCGCGCACAGTAGCGATGACGCGGCGACCCGCCTCGGTGTACTGGCGCACCAGCTCCAGCCCAATGCCACGCGATGCGCCGATGACCAATATGGATTTCATAGAAGAAATTTGGGTGAAATTGGGCTCTAGCGCTTATCCATCAAACGCTGAAAGCTATCAAAACAGAAGTATTCAACATCAATCCCCTCAAGCGTCGCCGAGTTGCTGCTCTTGCGCCAGTTGGGCGCGGTAGCGCTGCAGCATCGCCACTTGCGAATCGGGCTCGGTCGCAAGGCCCATCTGGTCGTGAATCATCTGGCCCATGGTGGGCAGTTGCGCGCGGTCCACCTGCGCATCGGCGGACCACAGCCGCGAGCGCATGAAGGCCTTGGAGCAGTGCAGGTAGGCCTCGGCGACGCGCACTTCGATCACTATCTTTGGGCGCTGGCGCTCGGCCGTGAAGAAGTCGGTATACAGCGCTTCGTCGCGCAGGCGTGCGGTGCCATTCACCCGCAGGGTTTCATCCACACCAGGGATCATGAACAGCAGGCCGATGCGCGGGTCACTCAGCAGGTTGGTCAGGGTGTCGAGCCGGTTGTTGCCGCCCGCATCGGGCAGCAGCAGGGTGTGGGGATCGGGTGACTTCACAAAGCCCGGCGCACCGCCGCGCGGCGAGGCATCGAGCAGCGCACCATGGGCGCCACCACTGGCCACCACGCAGAACGGCGACAGGGCAATGAAGCGCTGGCAGTGCCCATCCAGCTGCGGTTGTTGCTTGCGCAGGGCCCGCTCGCCGGGGGCTGCGTACAGGGTGCGCAATTGTTCGGGCGTTTCGATCATGGTGTGGCCTGCAAGGGGTTGAAAGAGTTCACGGGCAATGCACGGCAAACTCGAAATAGCCTGACCATGCGGGATCAAACGCGAAGGTCAGCTCCAGCGATTCGGCCTCGTCGCGCAGCAGCAAAGGTGCGAGCGTCTGCATGGCCAGCTGCTTGTCGCCCACGTAATACACGGCCTTGCGGCGCCCCGCGCGGGTCAGTGTGTAGGCCATGATGCCCAGCTGCGGCAGCGCGAGCAGCGTGGCTGCCTGGTCCTGCAGGTCTTGCACGGCGGCCAGCTGATCGCGGTTGCCCACGGCCAGGTCCAGGGTCAGCGCGTAGGCCAGATCGGCGCGCATGGCCACAGGGTTGGCACTGCGGTTGACCATGACAATGGCCTTATCTTCAGCCTCGTCACCGCTGCCATCCTCATCGTCCTGCCCGCCAAACGACAAGGTCATGCCCGACCAGTCGTGCTCGCCCGCAGGGAAGTCGCTGGTGCGGCCCAGGGTGTCCACCCAATAGCGGTCGAACACCGGCACAAACTGGCTCAGGGGCACCCAGGGTGCCAGCGGGTCGGAGGCTTCCTCCACAAAATCCACCGCGCCCACCTTGACGGCGAAGTCGTATTCGCCCAGAACATGGTCGAGCATGATGAACGCCATGTTGCGCGCGTGGTCCTGGTAGTCGCTGGGGATCTCGCGGCCAAAGCGGATCTCCAGCGCGGCCTGGCCATCGTCCTGTCCGCAGGCGACCAGCACCTCCGATGTGGACAGCTCAAAGCCCTCCATGCCGATGGGAAAGTCGGGCTGCGAGGTACGCTCGCGAAACGCGCGCACCCGGTAGTTCTGCAGCGCGGGTGCGGCAGCCACCACCTCCATCAGCAACGGAAAGTTGTCGATGCTGCCGTGGGCGGTGACGATGAGATCCACCACCGCATCGCTGTCGCCGCCAGACATCTCCAGCGCCAGGCCGCTCAGGTGACGCTCGATGAGCACGTTGGCCGACTCGACCCGCTCGCGCAGAGGCTGGGCCTGGAGCGATGCCTGGGCATCGACAAATTCACGCCAGAAGGTGGTGATCTTGGGAGATGGTGCGGTCATCGCGGTCCTTGTGAAGAGATGGGAATCATCCCATCCCTCTCCATCGTCAGACCAGTTCGAGCGCCACGGCCGTGGCCTCGCCGCCGCCGATGCACAGCGTGGCCAGGCCCTTGGTCAGGCCGCGCGCCTTGAGCGCGTACATCAGCGTCACCATGATGCGCGCACCGCTGGCGCCGATGGGGTGGCCCAGAGCGCAGGCGCCGCCGTTCACGTTGACCTTGTCGTGGGGCAGGTCGAGTTCCTTCATCAGCGCCATGGGCACCACCGCGAAGGCTTCATTGATCTCCCACAGCTGCACATCGCCAACCTGCCAGCCGGCCTTGGCCAGCGCCTTCTGCGTGGCCCCCAACGGGGCAGTGGCGAACCACTCGGGCTCTTGCGCATGCGTGGCGTGGCACACGATGCGGGCCAGGGGCTTGCAACCCAGCTTCTTCGCGGTGGATTCGCGCATCATCACCAGCGCGGCGGCGCCATCGTTGATGCTGGAGCTGGACGCGGCGGTGATGGTGCCGTCTTTTTTGAACGCGGGCTTGAGCGTAGGGATCTTTTCGAGCTTGACCTTGCCGGGGCCTTCGTCCACCGACACCACGGCTTCGCCCGCGCGGGTCTTGACGGTGACGGGCACGATCTCGGCCGCGAACGCGCCGGTCTCGGTGGCCGCCTTGGCGCGCTGCACGCTGGCGGTGGCAAACGCGTCCTGCTGCTCGCGGGTGAACTGGTACTTGGCGGCGCAGTCTTCGCCAAAGGTGCCCATGCTGCGGCCCGCTTCGTAAGCGTCTTCCAGGCCGTCGAGCATCATGTGATCAAAGATGCGGTCATGGCCCAGTCGGTAGCCGCCCCGGCCTTTTTGCAGCAGGTAGGGGGCGTTGGTCATGCTCTCCATGCCGCCTGCCACCATCACGTCGTGCGTGCCAGCCAGCAGCATGTCGTGCGCCATCATCGCGGCCTTCATGCCCGATCCGCACATCTTGCTGAGCGTGACGGCGCCAGCGCCCTTGGGCAGGCCGCCCTTGAACGCCGCCTGGCGCGCGGGTGCCTGGCCCTGCCCAGCCATCAGGCAGTTGCCGAACAGCACTTCGCCCACGGCGTCAGGCGACACACCGGCACGCTCGATGGCGGCCTTGATGGCGGCGCCGCCCAGGTCGTGCGCGGCCAGGCTGGAAAAGTCGCCCTGCAGCGAGCCCATGGGGGTGCGTGCGGCGCCGACGATGACGATGGGGTCTTGGGTGGATGCAGACATGGTGATGGTCTCCTGTGAAATGGTTCGGATGAAATGTTGGGGAGGGGTGAATGCTGGGGGCTACCGGACTGCTGAGCCATGCGCAAAGCGCCGGTCTGTGTCGTAGGGAAAGACGTCAAACATGTGGCCCGCCCGGATGCGTTCCTGGTGCGACTGCCAGAAGGCAGCGTCGAGCAGATCGGCGTGGTGCTGCATGAACACCTCGCGCACGGCATCGTTGCCGAGCAGGAAGGGGCCGAAGGTTTCAGGGAACACATCGCGCGGGCCGACGCTGTACCAGACCTCGCCGCTCATTTCCTCTTCTTCATTGCGCGGCGTGGGCACGCGGCGGAAGTTGCAGTCGGTGAGGTATTCGATCTCGTCGTAGTCGTAGAACACAACCTTGCCGTTGCGCGTGACGCCAAAGTTCTTCCAGAGCATGTCGCCCGGGAAGATGTTGGCGGCCACGAGGTCCTTGATGGCGTTGCCGTATTCGATGACGCTGTGCTCCATCTGCTGGCGCGCGCGCGGGTCTGACAGGCCGGTGTCGAAGGCTTCCTGCAGGTAGATGTTGAGCGGGATCATGCGCCGCTCGATATACAGGTGCTTGATGATCACCTCCGTCTGGCCGTCGCCGTCGCGGTCGCTGATTTCGAGCTGGCTGGGGGCGAACTTCTCGATCTCGGCAATGAGGGCATCGTCGAACCGGCTGCGCGGAAAGGCCACCTCGCTGTATTCGAGCGTGTCGGCCATGCGGCCCACACGGTCGTGCTGCTTGACCAGCAGGTACTTGGCCTTGACCTGCTCGCGCGTGGTTTCCTTCTGATGCGGGAAGTAGTCCTTGATGAGCTTGAACACGAAGGGAAAGCTCGGCAGGTCGAACACCAGCATCACCATGCCCTTGATGCCGGGCGCGATGCGGAACTGGTCGCTGGAGTGCTTCAGGTGGTACAGAAAGTCGCGGTAGAACAGCGTCTTGCCCTGCTTGGCCAGGCCCAGGGCGTTGTAGATCTCGGCCCGCGGCTTGCGCGGCATGAGGCTGCGCAGGAACTGCACGTAGGCGCTGGGCACCTCCATGTCGACCATGAAGTAGGCGCGTGCGAAGCTGAACAGCATCTGCATGTCATCTTCGCCAAACAGGGCCGCGTCGATAAACAGCCTGCCGTTGTCGTCGTGCAGGATGGGCAGCGCAAACGGCACTTCGTTGAAGCCGTTGATGATCTTGCCCACGACATAGGCGCCTTTGTTGCGAAAGAACAGGCTGGTGAGCACCTGGATCTGGAAGTTGGCGCGCAGCCTCACTTTGTCGAGCCGGCCTCGCATAGCGCCCACCACGCAGGCGGTGTCTCGGCCCAAGTCCGCAAATTCACGCTGCAGCTGGAAGTTCTCGATGATGACCTGGAAGGTCTCGCCCAGCGTGTCCCGCGACGGGTAATAGGCGCGGTAGGTGGGGCGCGCTGCGGGCTCTTCGTTTTCGATGTATTCGGTACTGACCGCAGGCCGCACAAAGATGAAGTCGTTGTGGAAATGCGTGCGGTGCAGGATCTTGGTGGTGACCGAGTTGAAGAAGGTCTCGGCCAGTTCGGGCTGGTGGTGGTTGACCAAGAGGCCGATGTAGTGCAGCTTGACCTGGTGCCACACGTCCATGGGCTGTGCACCCGCCTCGAACTCTTTCTCTAACCTGCGCACACACTCTTTCACGCGCAGGTCGTAGAACTCGATACGCTCGCGCTGGGCCCGCTGCTGGCCGTGCCAGTCGCCGGTTTCAAAGCGGTGCTTGGCCCGCGCGGACTCGGTGCGGAACAACCGGTAGTGCCGGTTGAAGCCATCCATCATGGCCTTGGCAATGCCGTAGGCCTGGGGAGCGTCAAGCCGTTGCGGGAACATGGCGGGTGCTCTGCCGTTGAGGGGATGCGGTGGTTGGCTATTGCCTTTTGACGGCAGCCACACCGGCGATTGCGGCCTTGTACAGCGAGTCCAGGCCTTCGGTGCTGCCCACGGACATGTGCAGGTTGTTGATGAGACCATCCTTGAGCCCATAACACCAGCCGTGCAGCGTAACCTTCTGGCCCCGGCCCCAGGCGTCGAGCATCACCGTGGTCTGGGCAATGTTGACGACCTGCTCGATGGCATTGAGTTCGCACAACACGTCATGGCGCCACTCCGGGGCGGTGGCGGCAATCAGGTCACGGTGGCGGTCACGCACATCCTGCACATGGCGGATCCAGTTGTCGGCCAGACCGACGCGCGTGCCCTCCAACGCCGCCAGCACGCCACCACAGCCGTAGTGCCCCACCACCATCAGGTGCTCGATGTGCAATTGATCCACCGCGTACTGGATAGTCGACAGGCAGTTCAGGTCGGTAGGCACAACAACGTTGGCCACATTGCGGTGCACAAACACTTCACCGGGCTCCAGGCCGGTGATCTGGTTGGCAGGCACCCGGCTGTCGGAGCAACCGATCCACATGTACTTGGGCTTTTGCTGCGCCAGCAGGCTGGTGAAGAAGCCGGGCCGCTCGCGCTCCATCTGGGCCGCCCAGGCGCGGTTGTGAACAAACAGGTCTTCGATGGAGGAGGGCATGTTGTCCTTGGGTATCAATGATTAGATAGAAGATCAGCAGGTTTCAGCAAACAGCTCACGGCCGATCAGCATGCGACGAATTTCGCTCGTGCCCGCACCAATCTCATACAGCTTGGCATCGCGCCAGAGGCGGCCCAGCGGGTATTCGTTGATGTAGCCGTTGCCACCATAAATCTGCACGCCTTCGCCCGCCATCCAGGTGGCCTTCTCGGCACACCAGAGGATCACGCTGGCGCAATCCTTGCGCACTTGGCGCACATGGTCGGTGCCGAGCATATCGAGGTTCTTGGCCACCGTGTAGGCAAACGAGCGCCCCGCCTGCAGCACGGTGTACATGTCGGCCACCTTGCCCTGGATGAGCTGGAACTCGCCAATGCTCTGGCCGAACTGCTTGCGGTCGTGAATGTAAGGGATGACGCTGTCCATCACGGACTGCATGATGCCCAGCGGGCCGCCGGTCAACACCGCACGTTCGTAGTCCAGGCCACTCATGAGCACCTTCGCGCCCTGGTTCAGGCCACCGAGCACGTTCTCTGCGGGCACCTCGACGTCCTGGAACACCAACTCGCCCGTATGGCTGCCGCGCATGCCCAGCTTGTCGAGCTTCTGCGCGATCGAAAAGCCCTTCATCCCCTTCTCGATCAGGAAGGCGGTCACGCCGCGCGCGCCCAGTTCAGGCTCGGTCTTGGCATACACCACCAGGGTGTCTGCATCAGGGCCGTTAGTGATCCACATCTTGCTGCCATTGAGCAGGTAGTAGCCGCCCTTGTCCTCGGCCTTGAGCTTCATGCTGATCACGTCCGAGCCCGCGCCGGGTTCGCTCATGGCCAGCGCGCCCACATGTTCGCCGCTGATGAGCTTGGGCAGGTACTTGGCTTTTTGTGCCTCGCTGCCGTTGCGGTTGATCTGGTTCACGCACAGGTTGCTGTGGGCGCCATAAGACAAGCCCACCGAGGCGCTAGCGCGCGAGATTTCTTCCATGGCCACCATGTGGGCCAGGTAGCCCATGGCTGCGCCGCCGTATTGCTCGGGCACCGTGATGCCGAGTACGCCCAAGTCGCCCATCTTGCGCCACAGGTCCATGGGGAACTGGTCATTGCGGTCAATCTCCGCCGCGCGGGGGGCGATCTCAGCCTGTGCGAAGTCGCGCACGGCGTCGCGCAGGGCGTCGATGTCCTCGCCCAGTTGGAAGTTCAGGCCGGGAAGGTTGGCGGGAATGCTCATGGGGAATGTCTCCTCGTAAAAGGTAGGGAAATGGGCCGGATTCAGCCCTGAATGTTGTCGCGTCCTGTGACCGCCATGAGGGTGCACCCCATGGTGGCGATGAGTTTTTCTTGGCTGCCGTCGATGGCGAAAGCGCGGCCTTCGCACACGGTGATGGTGCGGCCGGGCTTCAGCACCCGCCCTTCCATGCGAAATCGCTCGCCCTTGGCGGGGGCCAGCAAATTGATCTTGAACTCGATGGTGAGCACAGCAGCGTCGACCGCCATCAGGGTGAAACCGGCATATCCACACGCCGAATCCAGCGCTGTGGCCACCATGCCCGCATGGAGAAATCCGTGCTGCTGGGTCAGCCCGACCGCCCAAGGGAGTTCGATGTCCACGGCACCTGGCGCCACAAGGCCCAGCGAGGCGCCAAGGGTCTGCATGGCGCCCTGGCGCACAAAACTGTCGCGCACGCGGTCGGCAAAGTCAGCGCAACGCGGCTCAAAAGGGGGCGTCCTCACAACAGTCTCCTGATTTACGTTTACGTAAACGTCAATTATGAATCAATTTTGCTTTTCTACCTTGGCCAGCAGCGAGCGCGCCTCTTCTTCGTGCTCGCGCACCTCTTCCAGGTTGGCCTGCAAATCGGCCATCTGCTCTTCGAGCTGCTTGCGATGGACCACCAACACGTCGAGGAATTTGCGCAGCTGAACGCCCGTATCACGGGGGCTGTCATAAAGGTCAATGATCTCCTTGGCTTCCGTCAGTGAAAGGCCCAGGCGCTTGGCCCGCAGCGTCAGGCGGAGCCGGGTGCGGTCGCGTGCGCTGTACACGCGGTTGCGTCCGGCAGATCCAGTCCGCTCAGGCTGCAGCAAGCCCATGTCTTCATAAAAACGGATCGCCCGGGTGGTGAGATCGAACTCTTTGGCAAGGTCGCTGATGGTGTAAGTGTTGGCCATGGTGGGTGCTGCACACAGCAGTATCGGTTTCGCGCAGGAGACAGCCCGGTGGCGGCAGCTCCCTACAATGCATCGAATGCATGACGTTTACGTTAACGTCAATGCTAACCCATCACTCCTTCGCCATGAATCCACTCGAACACCAGATCCACTACCCGCTTGGCGACGCGCTCCCTTCCGAGGGCGGCTCCATCGAGATCGCGCCGGGAGTCCACTGGATTCGCATGGGTCTTCCCTTTGCACTGGATCACATCAATCTGTGGCTGCTGCGCGACCGACAACTGGGCGCTGGCGGTGTCATGCTGGACGGGTGGACCGTGGTGGACTGCTGCATCGACAGTGCTGCGACCCGTGCGCAGTGGGAGCAGATTTTCGTGAACTGCCTGGGTGGCTTACCTATCTTGCGCGTCATCGTGACCCACATGCATCCAGACCATATCGGCTTGGCCCATTGGCTGTGCGAGCGATGGGATGTGCGCTTGTGGATCAGTGCCACCGACTACAACGTGGCTCGGGTCGCTGTCTATGACCCGCAAGGGTTTGGCGGAGAAGCAGGGGCGGATTTTTATGCGCTGCATGGCGCACAAGACCCATCCTTTTTAGCCCATGTACGTGGGCGCGCATCGTATTTCCCGACCCTCGTGCCCGCGCTGCCACCCCGCTTTCGCCGAATCATGGATGGAGACACGCTGGACATCGGGGGCCGGGCGTGGCGTTGCATCAGCGGCTACGGACACGCGCCCGAGCATATAGCGCTGTTTTGTGCTGAGTTGACCACCTTGATCAGCGGTGACATGGTGCTACCGCGCATCTCGACCAATGTCAGCGTCCATGCCAGCGAGCCCGAAGCCAATCCACTGCAGTTGTTCTTGACTTCGCTGTTGCGGTATCTGGATCTGCCGGAAAGCACATTAGTGCTCCCATCGCATGGCAAGCCGTTTATAGGCTTGGCCACACGCATTGCCCAATTGCAAGACCACCACCGGGAACGGCTCTCGGAGATCTTGCAAGCAGCCCATGATCGTTCCTTGAGCGCTGCAGATACTTTGCCGATTCTCTTTCAACGCAAGCTGGACACCCATCAGATGACTTTTGCCATGGGTGAGGCACTGGCGCATCTGCACCATCTGTGGATGGATGGGAAGTTGGAGCGCTTTCTCGACCAAGCCGGGGTGCAGAGATTTCGCGCACCGAACAGTGTATAGACGTATCCAATACCTCAACGACACGCGCTCATTGAGTGGCCAACGGATGCCAAGCCCAACCCCGCACGCGTATAAATGCTGATCAAGGCCTACAAGGCTTGTGAGATGTCGCGCACGCCTGGTCGGCACAAGCAGAGTGAGACGGGCTAGTTGGGCTGTTGAACCGGAACGCATAAAGCAATCCGCTGCACTTGATCCGTTTTTGGATCCCCCAAAGCAAAAAACCCCAGTCAAATATGACTGGGGTTTTCTGGGCTGTAAGAGCCTGACGATGACCTACTTTCACACGGGAACCCGCACTATCATCGGCGCAAAGTCGTTTCACTGTCCTGTTCGGGATGGGAAGGAGTGGTACCAACTTGCTATGGTCATCAGGCATAACTTGGTGCTGAGCTGTTCAAGGAACAGCTCAGCGAATTCATAGAGTTTGGAATCAGATTTTTGTGTCTTTTGACTGCGTCAACTTGGCATAACAATCTTTGAGCTTTTCACACATTCCTTACGGTTTGCATATTGGCTATCAAAGTTATAGGGTCAAGCCGCACGAGCAATTAGTATCAGTTAGCTTAACGCATTACTGCGCTTCCACACCTGACCTATCAACGTCCTGGTCTTGAACGACTCTTTAGGGGGCTCAAGGCCCCGGCAGATCTCATCTTGAAACGAGTTTCCCGCTTAGATGCTTTCAGCGGTTATCTCTTCCACACTTAGCTACTCGGCAATGCCACTGGCGTGACAACCGATACACCAGAGGTGTGTCCACTCCGGTCCTCTCGTACTAGGAGCAGGCTTCCTCAAATCTGCAGCGCCCACGGAAGATAGGGACCAAACTGTCTCACGACGTTTTAAACCCAGCTCACGTACCTCTTTAAATGGCGAACAGCCATACCCTTGGGACCGGCTACAGCCCCAGGATGAGATGAGCCGACATCGAGGTGCCAAACACCGCCGTCGATATGAACTCTTGGGCGGTATCAGCCTGTTATCCCCAGAGTACCTTTTATCCGTTGAGCGATGGCCCTTCCATACAGAACCACCGGATCACTATGTCCTGCTTTCGCATCTGCTCGACTTGTCAGTCTCGCAGTTAAGCACGCTTATGCCATTGCACTATCGTCACGATGTCCGACCGTAACTAGCGTACCTTCGAACTCCTCCGTTACGCTTTGGGAGGAGACCGCCCCAGTCAAACTGCCTACCATGCACTGTCCCCGATCCAGATAATGGACCTAGGTTAGAACCTCAAACACACCAGGGTGGTATTTCAACGTTGGCTCCATGACATCTAGCGACATCACTTCAAAGCCTCCCACCTATCCTACACAGATCTGTTCAAAGTCCAATACAAAGCTACAGTAAAGGTTCATGGGGTCTTTCCGTCTTTCCGCGGGGAGATTGCATCATCACAAACATTTCAACTTCGCTGAGTCTCAGGAGGAGACAGTGTGGCCATCGTTACGCCATTCGTGCAGGTCGGAACTTACCCGACAAGGAATTTCGCTACCTTAGGACCGTTATAGTTACGGCCGCCGTTTACTGGGACTTCAATCAAGAGCTTGCACCCCATCATTTAATCTTCCAGCACCGGGCAGGCGTCACACCCTATACGTCCACTTTCGTGTTTGCAGAGTGCTGTGTTTTTATTAAACAGTCGCAGCCACCGATTTTTTGCAACCCCGTTGGGCTCGCCTTGTACAGGTTCACCTACTTGGGGCA
>NZ_RBIT01000001.1:4822500-5102500 GCF_003633835.1 Acidovorax sp. 93 | reverse complement strand
AGCAGCGGGTGGAGGAAACCCTGCAGCGGCTGCACCTTGATCCGCATGCGGTGGTCGGCACGCTGTCGGGCGGAACCAAAAAACGCGTGGCCTTGGCACAGGCCTTGGTGGCACGCCCAGACGTACTGTTGCTGGATGAGCCGACCAACCATCTGGATCTTGATTCGATTGAATGGCTGGAGGACCTTCTGCTCGACTTTCCCGGCAGCGTTGTCACCATCACCCATGATCGATCATTCCTGGACCGGGTCGCCACGCGCATTGTGGAACTCGACCGAGGCCAGCTCCGGTCTTACCCCGGAAACTTCGCGCAGTACCAGATACAGAAAGAAGAACAGCTGGCGCAGGAGGCTGTCATCTCGGCCAAAGCCGACAAGCTTTTGGCGCAGGAAGAGGTCTGGATACGTCGTGGCGTCGAAGCACGCCGTACGCGCAGCCAGAGCCGCATCAGCCGCCTGGAGCATTTGCGTGCGCGCCGCGAAGCACGTCGCGAGGTGGTCGGCAGCGTTCGCATGGATGTGGCAACCGGTGGTTCCAATGGCTACCAGGGCAAGATCGTCGCTGAACTGGCCGGGGTGGGCAAATCGTTCGGCGACAAGACCATTGTTCGCAACTTCACGGGGACCATCCTGCGCGGCGACAAGGTGGGACTGATTGGCCCCAATGGTGCAGGCAAGACCACGCTCCTCAAGATGATCCTTGGCGAGCTCGCGCCTGACGAGGGCACCATCCGCCAGGGAGCCAACCTGCAAGTTGCGTATTTCGACCAGATGCGCCACGCGGTCAATCTGGATGCCACGCTGGAAGACTTCATCAGCCCGGGCAGCGAATGGATCGAGATTGGCAACCAGCGCAAACACGTGAAAAGCTATCTGAGCGATTTCCTGTTCTCTCCGGCCCGCGCGCACTCTCCGGTTCGCTCGCTATCGGGTGGGGAACGTAACCGCTTGCTGTTGGCGCGGCTGTTCGCCCGTCCTGCCAACGTCCTGGTGCTGGATGAACCCACCAATGATCTGGACATCGACACGCTGGATCTCCTAGAAGAGCTGCTGGAGAACTATGAAGGTACGGTCTTCCTCGTCAGCCACGACCGAACCTTTCTCGACAACGTCGTCACCAGCACCATCGCATTTGAAGGCGATGGACTGTGGCGAGAGTACGAAGGCGGCGTGCAGGACTGGCTGCTGCAATCCAAGCGCAGCAGGGCTCTCAACGCTTCAGCACCCGCCACCAAAAAGGTTGATGCGGAAAGTTTGAGCCAAAATGCCGATCAGCGCTTATCCAACAAGCCCGAACAGCTATCAAAAAAGAAGCTTAGCTACAAGGAGCAGCGCGAACTGGATCAGCTCCCGGCGCAGATCGCCAGCCTGGAATCTGAACAGCAGGCGCTCCAAGAGGCGCTGGCAGATGGGACCCTCTACAGCACCGATCCGGCGCGGGCAGCAGTCATGACCGCGAGGGCGGGCGCGATCGAAGACGAGTTGATGGCCGCACTGGAGCGCTGGACAGCCCTGTCCGCATAGCGTTAGCCGGTCGGGGAACATAGCGCGGCCCGCAGGAAACCATCCAGCCTGCAGCGCTCAAGGGCCGCGTTATTCCATCAGATGCGGTGGTGCAGCCGATCCGTAGCGCCGCGCAGACGGGTGATCAGCGCAGGCGCGATCTGCCCCAGCGGCAGAACCTCATCAGCAGCGCCATGGGCAATGGCCTCACGCGGCATGCCAAAGACAATACAGGTCGCCTCATCCTGCACATAGTTGTAGCTGCCGGCGTCCTTCATTTCGCGCATCGCAGCCGCTCCATCATTACCCATTCCAGTGAGCATGATGCCGAAGGCGTTGCGTCCAACCACTGCGGCGGCAGATTTGAACAGCACTTCCACCGAGGGCTTGTGACGATTCACGGGCGGACCATCATCCACCACCGCCACATAGTTGGCACCACTACGTGCTACATGGAACTGGGTGCCACCCGGCGCGATGTAGGCATGGCCAGGCAAGATGCGCTCGCCATTGACCGCCTCTTTGACCGTAATCTGACACAAGCCATTCAAGCGGGCAGCAAAGCTGGTGGTGAACCCTGGAGGCATGTGCTGGGTAATGACAATCGCGGGCGAATCCGCCGGCATTTGCACCAGCACCTCCTTGATAGCCTCCGTCCCCCCTGTGGAAGCACCAATGCAGATCAGCTTTTCGGTGGACAGACGGCCCAGGAGCGCCGAGGCTGGGGGCGCGACAGCAGCCCCGGCGCCGCCCCCTGCTGGCGCAGCGTCACGCACGGGTGCACGGCGGACCTGGGCGACCGCAGCCACACGGATCTTGTCCACGATCTGCGCAGCGAGATCATTGAGGCCGCTGGCCAGCCCCACCCGGGGCTTGGCCACAAAATCGACGGCCCCCAGTTCGAGCGCCTTCATGGTCACCTCGGCGCCCCGCTCCGTCAGCGTGGAAATCATCACCACTGGCATCGGGCGCAAGCGCATCAGACGCCCCAGAAAATCGATGCCATCCATCCGTGGCATCTCAACATCCAGTGTGATGACATCAGGATTGAGCTCGCGGATCATCTCGCGTGCCACCAAGGGATCGTTGGCCGTGCCAATGCACTCCATGTCCCGCTGCCGGTTGATGATCTCGGACAGCAGACTACGGACCAGCGCCGAATCGTCCACCACGATCACCCGGATTTTCCTGCTCATTAACTCACGCCTTCCTCAAAACAGATCGACAGAACCGCCCGAGGTAGTCTTTGCCACAGTAGCTGCATTGCCACGCACTTCCTGGGCCACCAGGGTTTCGGGATGTGCGTGTGCCAATCGCTTGACCATGGCCTTCCCCGTGATGGGGAAAAAAACCACCTTGCGCGGATAAATATCCAATACATCCTCGGAGACGATGGGAATCCGCTCCGTGTGCAGGTAGTTCAAAACAAAATTGGTGTTGCGCTCACCGACGTTCATGGTCGTGAAGTTGTGCATGACCTGCGCCCCGCCAAATATCTTGGCCTGCATGGTCTCGCGCCGGGCGCCCAGCTTGAGCATCTGGTTGATCAGCAATTCCATCGCGTACGAACCATAGCGGCCCGACGCATCCGCCACGTCACCATCGGGCAGCATGAAATGGTTCATCCCTCCCACATGCGCGCGGCTGTCCCACAAGCAGGCGGCAATACACGACCCCAACACGGTCATGATGATCATGTTCTCGTCGCCGACGAAATACTCACCAGGAAGCACCTTCACAGCGTTGTGCTGGAAATGATGGTCCAGGTAGAAAAAGGATGCCTCCCCAGGCTTGCGGCTGCGCGCTTTGAGATCTTGCAGCGATGATTCCCTTGCAGGACCTGCCCCCGCAGAGTAGATGTCCGCACTCAACGGCGCAATGCGAGGGGCACGGCGCCGCTCGGACGCACCAGAAGAGGCGGCGGCCGGAGAAAGAGAGGATCCTGATGGAATATTGGTCATGGGCTAGGTGCGAGGCAACATGGCAGGTCAGCGACGCTCGTACACGGTCTTGCCACGCAGCGTAAACAGGTCTCTGGACTCGCTAAAGTTTTCGGCATGCCCCACAAACAGCATGCCCCCGGGTTTCAGGACCCGGTGAATCCTTTCCAGCACGCGTCGCTGCGTGGCGGCGTCAAAGTAGATCATCACATTGCGGCAAAAGACCACATCGAAGGGCTCTTTGAACGGCCAGTCGTCCCGGATGAGGTTCACGCTCATAAAGTCAATAGCGCGGCGCAACTCCGGCTTGGCCCGCACCATCCCCAGGTTGCCACCCTTTCCCCGCAGAAAAAACTTTTGCAGGCGCTCCGGGCTCAGCCCCTTGAGACTGTCAAGGCGGTACACCCCTTGCGCCGCCGTCGCCAGCACGCGGGAATCAATGTCACTGGCAGTCAGCTTGAAAGAAGCGTTGGCTCCCAGCGCCTCGAACGCGGTCATGACAATGGAATAAGGCTCTTCTCCGGTGGATGCCGCGTTGCACCAAACCTTCCAGCTGGCAGACGGCTTGCTCCGCAGGTGCGAAGCAAAAATCTCAAAGTGGTGCTGCTCGCGGAAGAACGCAGTGAGGTTGGTGGTCAGGGCATTGATGAACTCCTGCCACTCCGGCCCGTCGTGCGTCTCCAGCCATCCCAGATAGTCGTGAAAGCTGCTGTGGCCCGTGTCCCGCAAGCGGCGTGAAAGGCGGCTATACACCATGGCGTGCTTGCCATCGTGCAAGCTGATCCCGGCCCGTTGATAGATCAAGGCCTGCACCCGCGCAAAATCTGCATTGGTCCAGACGAATTCACGCCCTTGAGCCAGCGGCCCCGACGGCGCTGCAGCAGCGGCAAACGCTGGATCCGCCCTGCCAACGGGAGGCCGGGCTATTGAAGAGGCACTGGTGGGTTGGGCCATATTGATCGTCCGACGGGAAATCCTGTTCGCTCCTAGAGATCTGCAAGCCACACCTGAAATCTGGCAGGTGCCGGGTCCACCACGTTGGTGACGGAGGAGTCCTACTCGTTGGCAGTCACCAGCCCCATGTCTACGCCGGACATGAGTTTCTCGATGTCCAGCAAAATCAGCATCCGCTCCCCCACCGACCCCAGCCCCAGGATGCAGCTGTTGTCGATGGCGCTTTCGATATCAGGCGCCGAACGGATGCTCTCAGGTGTCAGCTCCATCACGTCGCTGACGGAGTCCACCACGATTCCGACCACCCGGTTGCGGAGGTTCAGAATGATGACCACCGTGAAGCTGTTGTAGTCGGCTTGCGCGCAGTTGAACTTGAGCCGCATGTCAACGATGGGCACGATGGTGCCGCGCAAATTGACGACACCCTTGATGAAGTTAGGGGCGTTCGCAATCCGTGTAGGTGGCTCATAGCCACGTATCTCCTGCACCTTCAGGATGTCGATACCGTACTCTTCCTGGTCGAGACGGAAAGTCAGATATTCACGGGTGCCCGTTGGCACCGCCTCTGCTGTTTTACCCATCACACTCATGGTGCTTCTCCTTTCGTGACAGCGCCGTGCCCCTGGAACGGCCGCTTGAATCTAGTGGCGCGCCCTGCGCACCAAGCCGCCTGTGTCCAGAATGAGTGCGACCGTGCCGTCACCCAAGATAGTGGCCCCCGATACGTTGGGAACCTTGCGGTAGTTCGACTCCAGGTTCTTGACCACCACCTGGTGTTGGCCCAGCAACTCATCAACCAACAGCGCCACACGGCTGCCATCCGCCTCAACCACCACCATGATGTTGCTGGATTTGTTGGGATCGAAACGCGGCACCTGGAAAATTTTCTCCAGCGCAATCACCGGCATGTATTCATCGCGCACTTTCACCAGTTGCGAACCTTGGGCCACAGTGCTCACATCGTCTGCATTGACCTGGAAGGACTCCACCACCGAAGACAGCGGAAGAATGTAGACCTCATCACTCACGCCCACGGACATGCCATCCATGATGGCCAGCGTCAGCGGCAGGCGCACAGAAACCTTCATCCCGTAGCCTTCAGCGGAATCTATTTCGACCGAACCATTGAGTGCAGCGATGTTGCGCTTGACCACATCCATTCCCACTCCACGCCCGGACACATCCGTCACCTCGTCAGCCGTGGAGAAGCCGGGCGCGAAGATCAATTGCCAGACCTCCGCGTCGCTCATCTGCTCGGACACTTCAATGCCACGCTCTTGGGCCTTGCTGAGAATCTTTTCGCGCGAGAGCCCACGGCCATCGTCGCGTACCTCAATCACGATCGAGCCGCCTTGGTGAGAGGCAGACAACGTGATGGTCCCATGCTCGGATTTGCCTTTGGCCAATCGGTCTGCGGGCATCTCAATACCGTGGTCGCAACTGTTGCGCACCAAGTGAGTCAGCGGATCGGTGATCTTTTCCACCAGCCCCTTGTCCAGTTCGGTGGCTTCGCCCAGCGTCACCAGTTCCACCTTCTTGCCCAGCTTGTTGGCAAGGTCCCGGAGCATGCGGGGGAAACGGCTGAAGACAATGGACATCGGAATCATGCGGATCGACATGACCGACTCCTGAAGATCGCGGGTATTGCGATCCAGGTCAGCCAGCCCTGCCAGCAACTGCTGGTACGCCCCAGCATCCAGGCCCCGGCTGTTTTGCGCCAGCATCGCCTGGGTGATCACCAGTTCGCCCACCAGATTGATGAGCTGGTCGACCTTTTTCACATCGACCCGAATGGTCGTGGACTCCATCTGCGCCTGCATGGCAACCTTCGGCTCGCTGGCCTTGGGGGCTGCAGCAACCTTCACAGCTTGGGTTGGGGCCTGCGCTGCGTGAGGTGCATCCGCACGTGGGGCGCCAGGCGCTTCGCTGAAGAAACCGTAGGCCTCACCCCCAGCGGCGCCAGCAGCAAGGACCGTTTCTTCATCCTCGTCGGCGGCAGCGCCGGACGCTGGCGCCGCAGCTTCACGGATCAGCACCTGTTCCTTGGCCACATGAAAGGCAAACAGGTCGAGCAGATCGTCATTGGTGGAGGTGGTCTCCACCGCGAAACTCCGCGTATTGGCCTGTGGACTTTCTATGTCACGGATCGCCCCGAGGCCCGGGATATCCCGAAAAAGCTCCTTGATGGCATCCGCCTGCTCCAGTCGATCCAAGGGCCCAATCTGAATCTCCAGGGTCCGCGCCTGTCCGGCTACCGACGGTGTCACTACCTTCGGTGCTGGCGCTGGTGCTGCAGCCTGTGGAGCTGGAGTTGGAGCAGGTGCGGCTGGCGGCGGGGGCGGAGCGACAGCAGGGGCATCCCCGGGGACCAGCCCTGCAGCAAGTTCACTAATGCGACGCACCAGTGAGGTGGTGGAAACAGCTTCGCCCTGCCCACCTGCTTGGTGGCGGGCCAGCAGGCTCCGTGAGGCGTCGGCAGATTCGAGGAGCACATCCACCATCTGCGGAATCGGCTGGAGCTCGTGGCGGCGCAAGCGGTCCAGGAGAGACTCCATCTGGTGGGTCAACTCCGCAACATCCGAGAATCCAAAAGTGGCTGAACCACCCTTGATGGAATGGGCGCACCGGAAGATGCCATTGAGTTCTTCGTCATTGGCGCTACTCAAATCCAGATCCAGAAGCATCTGCTCCATCTGGTCCAGGTTTTCGCCCGCTTCCTCGAAAAAGATCTGATAAAACTGGCTCAGGTCGAAGTCAGCACCTGCACCCGATCCTTCTTGGTAAGTTTCCGCCATCATGGGCTCCTGTGTACTTGGTGATCCCGGACAACCCGACTCAGCGGATCACTTTCTGGATAACTTCAATCAGGCGATTGGGATCGAAGGGCTTGACCAACCAGCCGGTCGCGCCAGCAGTACGTCCCGCCTGCTTCATCTGATCACTGGACTCGGTGGTGAGGATCAGAATGGGAATGGTCTTGAACTTAGGGTTCTCACGCAGTTTCCGAGTGAGCCCGATCCCGTCAAGCCGGGGCATGTTCTGGTCAGCGAGCACAAGATCAATATTGTGGCTCTCGGCCTTTTCCAGGGCATCCTGCCCATCCACCGCCTCCACGACGTGATAGCCGGCACCCGTCAGAGTGAACGACACCATTTTCCGCATGGACGGTGAATCATCTACGGCAAGGATCGATTGCATGTAAGGCTCCAACTGACTTAAATATATAGGTTAACCAGTGATGTAAAGATCAGAACAGGTCCACCGAACCGGCATCCATCTCGCTCTGCGTGACAGGGTTAGGCCGGTCGGGCGCCATCTCCGCAAAGGGCGCCGCTTCTTCGCCATCTTCATTGCCCATGGCTTCGGAAGCCAAACGAAACGCGCATCCTTGAAGCACCTTGGTCGTGTGCCATATCAGCTGGGACGCCATATCCTGGAACTGCAACTCAGTCACTGCACTGCGCAGCGCAGCGCGGGCAGCTACCAGCTCCGGGGAATCTGCAACGGCAGCATCCGTCAGCACCGCGTTTGCCTCCCCAAAGCGTTCCAGCAGGTTATCGGTAGCATGGTTGAGCAGTCCTTCCAGGCGATGCAGGTCATGCATAACGACCAGCAACGAATCCTGCAGTTCTGCCGCCACCATGACGGGAACCTGGACAGCAGGTCCTCCAGACGTTGTTAGCGTAGATTGCATCGTTTCTCCATCGCGGCACGCAGCAGCAAAGCACGCAAAAACACAGAACTACGACACCCGCACAGTGGCCCCAAGCCCGTGTGCACCGTGGTGTCAGCGCCCATTGGACGCTGACGCTGAAACCATCCCAATCGGACAAACACCCTTGTTTGTTCCAATTTGTATCCTATGATAGCGCTCCTATGGTCACCATAGCATCAGACCAGACCCTCAACATCCTGCATCTTGAAGATTCACTGGCAGATCATGAGTTGACCGCATTGACCCTGCGGCGCTCCGGTCTCCACTGCCACCTCCATCGGGTGGATTCGCTCTCCGAATTCCAGCGGCTCACAGATATCCAGCCGTTCGACATCATCTTGGCAGATTACCGGCTGCCCGGCTTCACGGCATTGGACGCGTGGGCACATGTGGTGCAAAAGCCGCAACACCCCCCCTTTATCCTTCTGTCGGGAGCCATCGGCGAGGCAGCAGCTGTAGATGCGATCCGCCTGGGCATTGCCGATTACCTGCTTAAAGACGACCTTCAGCGGCTGCCGCATGTCATTGCACGCGCCCTGGAGGTTCATGAAGCCCGTCAGGCGCGCGAACTGGCTGTCTCGCAACTGGAAGCCTCGGAGCGCCGACTGGCTGACCTGACGGAACATCTGCAAACCTCGATCGAGCAGGAACGTGCGTCCATTGCCCGCGAGATCCATGACGATATCGGCGGCGCACTGACCGCCGTCAGGTTCGATGTGGCATGGATCGGACGCCATTGCACCAATACGGAGATGCAAGAGCATGCAGCCTCAGCGGCAGAGATGCTGCAGCATGCCATTGGAGCAAGCCAACGCATCATGATGAACCTGCGCCCCCCGATTCTTGAACAGGGACTGGTGGCAGCGGTGCAATGGCTTGCCGCCGGATTTGAGCGTCGCTCGGGCATTCCCGCCCGGGTTATCAGCAGCAGCGAATCTATCCGGGCCACCGCAGATATTCAGCTGGTTGCCTATCGCACAGCGCAGGAGGCGCTGACCAACATCTCCAAACACGCACATCCCCGCACAGTGCACATTGATCTCTCCGACAAAGAGGATGTCCTGACATTGGAAGTGACTGACGATGGGCAAGGCATTGACCCCTGCATGCTCGAAAAACCAAAAGCCTTTGGGCTCAAAGGCCTGCATGAGCGTGCCCGGACCGTGGGGGGATGGCTGGACATCAGCAGTCGGCCCGGCCAGGGCACGTCGGTGATCCTGTCCATACCGCTAACATCGCACGCAACACCACCAGCTCCAGGAGATGCGCAGTGATTCATGTGGTCCTGTGCGATGACCACGCCGTCTTGCGGCGTGGAATACGCGACACGCTGGCCGACGCGCCCGACATCCAGGTAACTGGCGAGGCCGGAGGATATTCCGAGTTGCGCGAGGTCTTGCGCTCCGCCGCCTGCGACGTATTGCTGCTGGACTTGAATATGCCGGGCCGCAGCGGCTTGGAGGTGCTCACCAGCTTGCGCGAAACCCATTCCGCCATCAAGGTGCTGGTGGTCTCGATGTATCCAGAAGATCAGTACGCCCTGCGCTGCCTGAAAGCTGGCGCGCAAGGATATGCCAACAAGGCAGGGGACCCGGTCGAGCTGATTGCTGCCGTGCGGACCGTCATGCAGGGACGCAAGTACCTCACGGCAGAAGTGGCGCAGATGCTCGCGGACAGCCTGGCACAGCCTACGCCGGAAGCGCCACACACGGCCTTGTCGGAGCGGGAGCTGCAAACGCTGGTCAAAATCGCGTCCGGACGCAGGCTGTCGGACATTGCAGAAGAGCTGATGCTGAGTCCAAAGACAGTGAGTGTCTACCGTTCACGGGTGCTGGAAAAGCTCAAGCTGTCCAACAATGCGGAGCTTACCGTCTACGCCATCCGAAACCAGCTGGTCTGAACCTGCCCCCAGCGCCACCTATGACTACCGCTGAGCAGCAAACAGATCGACTGCCTGCTGCATGAGCGCGAGCACGGGTTGCTCCAGTAGCGGCAGTGTGGCCACAATACCCAGCATGCCTACAGTCAACGTCACGGGGAAGCCGACCGCATAGATATTCATTTGCGGTGCCACGCGGGAAATGATGCCCAGCGTCAAATTGACAAACAGCAACAGCGCAATCATCGGCAGGGCAATCCAGAGCGCGCTGGCGAACAGCGACGAGCCCAGTTCATAAAGGCGCATCTGCCCGAGCGCCTGCAAAAAGTTTCCATCGACAGGAAAGCGGTCAAAGCTTTTCACCACGGCCATCAGGATCAGCAAGTGACCATTGATGACCACAAAAAGCAGCATGGCCATATGCCCAAAAAACCGCGCAACGGCGCTGATCTGCGCATTGGACGACGGGTCAAAGAACGACGCGAAATTCAAGCCCATCTGCAAACCGATGATTTCACCCGCCAGTTCCACGGCCGCAAACACCAGCCTGACAGAGAAACCGATCGCAAGGCCCACGGCCACCTGCTGAGCAACAGCACCAAACGCCTCACGACCATTGACGCTGATGACCGGCTGATCACCCAGCACACCCTGCGCGCACAGTGCCACCAGAAACGCCAGTCCAATTTTGACGCGCATGGGAACTGTGCGCATGGAGAACACCGGCGCGACCGAAAACACGGCCAGCACGCGCAAAAAGGGCCACAGAATGGGCGAAAGCCAAGCCATCAGCTGAGCCTCGGTGAAAGTGATCACACGATCCTCAACGGGCTTTGAAGCGGGCGTCTGGAGGACCCGGCTTCAGGAAAAAACCCATAGCTCGCCCTCTCACCGGGCTAGCCAATCATCGAAGGAATCGATTCGATGGTCCGGCGGATAAAGTCCACCAGGGTGCTGAGCATCCAGGGGCCTGCAATGGCAAAAACCACCATCGCAGCAATCAGCTTGGGAACAAACGCAAGCGTCGCTTCGTGGATCTGGGTTACGGCCTGAAAAATGCTCACGAGCAATCCCACCGCCATGACGACCCCGAGCACGGGCATCGAAATCATCAGAAGCAATGTCAGCGCGTCACGCCCGATGGTCAGCACCATTTGTGAAGTCATTGGCAGCTCCTTCAGGGTACAAAACTGGCAGCCAGCGAGCCGATCAGCAGGTTCCAGCCGTCCGCAAGCACAAACAGCATGAGCTTGAACGGCAGTGCCACCAGCACCGGAGACAACATCATCATGCCCAAAGACATGAGGATGCTCGACACCACCATGTCGATCACCAGAAACGGAATGAAGATCATGAACCCGATCTGAAACGCCGATTTCAGCTCACTGGTGACAAATGCAGGCACAAGCACCCTGAGGGGTGCAGTTTCTGCGGTCACACTGGAATCCAGTCGCGCCAAGCGGGAAAACAGGGCAAAGTCAGACTGCCGGGTCTGCTTGAGCATGAAACTGCGCATCGGCGCTTCGGCCTTTTCCAGAGCCTGTTCAAAACTGATGGTGTTATTGGTGTAAGGCACATAGGCATCCTGGTACACACGGTCCAGGGTAGGCCCCATGACAAAAAAAGTGAGAAACAGCGACAGCCCGATGATGACCTGGTTGGGCGGCGCGGACTGGGTGCCCAGCGCCTGGCGCAACAGCGACAAAACAATCACGATCCGGGTAAAGCCGGTCATCATGAGCAGCACCGCTGGCAAGAAGGAGAGCGCCGTGAAGAACAACAGTGTCTGAATAGGCACCGAGTAGCTGTTGCCAGACGGACCGCTCCCCACCACCAGCGGCAGGGACCCGGCAGACGCCTGCGCGAAGGCCAGGTCATGCCCCATGAACCCCACAGAAGCGACCGCTCCCAGCAGCGCCACGCGACGGGTGAACGATACATCAGCCATTGGCGGTGCTTCCTGGGGCGTTCACGGCGGACGCGACTGCCTGCGCGAAAGAAGGCTCCGCTCTGGGTGCCGAATGGGGGGCAGCTGACAGACCAGCAGGAAACACATGCAGACAGCTCACTTGCTGAGCGGTAACGCCCAGCACCAGCCAGGTTCGCGCATGCTCGGGCCCGACTTCCACCGTCACCACGCGCTGATGGGGGCCGACAGCCACTGCGGACAGTACCCGGGACGCGGCTCCCACACCAGCGCTGCCTGCAGCCTGCCGCTGCTGCAACCGGCGGACAAGCCAGGGCAGTAGAGCCATGGCCCCCACAAAAAGGACGACCACGACCAGCGTCTGGGTCATGCTGCCACTATCCACGACTGACCCGCCGCAAACGCTCGGAAGGCGTCACCACGTCCGTGAGGCGAATACCAAACTTGTCATTCACAACCACCACCTCGCCCTGGGCAATGAGATAGCCATTGACCAGAACGTCCATCGGCTCACCCGCGAGTGCATCGAGCTCCACGACCGAGCCTTGCGCGAGCTGAAGGATGTACTTGATGGGTACCTTGGTGCGCCCAAGCTCCACCGATAACTGGACGGGTATGTCCAGCACCATATTGATGTCGTTGACCGTGCCATCGCCACCACCGGAGAAAGGGCGTACAGGCTCACCAGACAACGGGCCACCCTGCTCCCCGTCGCCAGGCTTGTCGTCGGTGCGCTTTTGTTCTTCAAGCGCCTCGGCCCAACCCGCAAACGGGTCGTCCGCGCCAGCATCCTTGTTATCTTCTTCAGTTGACATCTTTTTCTCCCAGCCAGCTCATGTCGGCATTGCGCAGGCATTCTTCGATACGAATGGCGTACTTGGAATTGTGCGTTCCGTACTGGCACTCAAAAATGGGGACCCCACCAATCGATGCGCGAATGCGGGGTTCTCGGTCCAGCTCGATGAAATCGCCAGGCTTCATGGCCAGCAACTGCTCCACGGTGGCGTCGGCGCGTGCCAATTCGGCCACCAGGGTCACTTCGGCTGCCTGGATTTCCCGGGTGAGCACGCGGACCCAGCGGCGATCCACTTCAATGGAGTCGCCCTGGGTGGACGAATACAACACGTCACGGATCGGCTCCAGCGTCGCGTAGGGCATGCAGATGTGGATGGCGCCCGAAAGGTCCCCGATTTCCAGCTGAAACGCCGTGGATACGACGATTTCGCTGGGGGTGGCAATGTTGGCAAACTGCGGCTGCATCTCAGACCGCTGGTACTCCAGCTCCAGCGGGTAAATGCCCTGCCAAGCCTTTTTGTATTCAGCACAGATCACGTCCACCAGGCGGTTGATGACCCGTTGCTCCGTGGGCGAAAAATCCCGACCTTCAATCCGTGTCTGGAACTTGCCCACGCCGCCGTACAGTGTGTCGATGATGCCGAAAACCAGCGAGGGCTCGCACACGATCAGTCCGCTGCCGCGCAGCGGACGGATGGCCACAATGTTGAAGTTCGTGGGTACTGCCAGTTCACGCAGAAAGGCGCTGTAACGCTGCACGGATACTGTGCCCACCGAGATTTCAGGACTGCGGCGGATGAAATTGAAGAGCCCGATGCGGAAGTTGCGTGCAAACCGCTCGTTGACGATTTCCATCGTCGGCATACGCCCGCGGACGATGCGCTCCTGGCTGGAAATATCGTAGTTGCGCACGGAGCCCGCCTCCGCAACCTCCTCGACCGACTTCTGGCTCTCACCAGTAACCCCTTCGAGAAGGGCATCAACTTCTTCCTGGGAAAGAAATGAATCACTCATGACTGGTCCTCGCCCGGGTCATTGGATGATGAAGCTGGAAAAAAGCACACGGTGCACCGGGTTGCGCTCTGTGCGCCGACGCGAAGGCCGGTCCTCCGCATCCTCTTCCTTGTCGGCCGCCGCAGCGCGTGCACGCTCCGTCGGAACCGTGTAACCCAGGGGGCGGGAGACTTCCCGCAGGATGTCTGCAGCCAGCTTTTCCTTGCCTTCCCGCTGCAGCAGTTCAGTGGAAGTCCGCTGGGAAACCAGCATCAGGATGCCACTGCGTATGGAGGGCAAATACAGCTTCACCTGCTCTGCTGTCTTGGCATCTTCCAACTCCAGGGTGATACCAATCTGGGCAAACCGGTCACCGCCAGGGTCTGCCAGGTTCACCACCATGTTCTCCATGGGCAGGAACGTGGGGGCCACCTTGGGGGCCTCCTTGCGGACTGGTGCAGCCCCATCTTCTTCGTCGACATGGGAGCGGCTGGAAATGAACCAAGCCGCCGCGCCGCCACCAATCACCAGCACCGCCACCACAACGCCGATGATGATGATGAGCATCTTCTTGCTTTTGGCCGGGGCCGCTGCGGGAGTATTGGCTGACACGTTGCGGATTCCTTGCGGTGGGAGACGGGCCGGGCCCGCGCAATCCATGGGCGAGCAAAACCGGATGGCCCATTATTGGGCGGGGCTGCAACCAATAATAGCCAGAATAAAAGCCCAAAACCATGGCATTCACTGCGCTATGGACTCTGCACGCAAGCACCGGAACGGCGTTCGGTCGCGCTGCAGCAGCAAGACCTGATGGAATGCAGGAGTAGCCACCGCTGCAAAGCAACCTATCAGAAGTGCTCTGGGGTAGGGAGTAACACGGTACTCGCGTACCGCCAGCAGCGTAAAGACGCCGCGCGAGCGAGTTCCTGACCGGGGGGGCGACGCGGGCGGCAGGCGGGTAGCCCCGTCTGCCCGCCGGGCTCACACAAAGACGTCTACTGCGCGATCCGGGGCGCCACCGCGCAGCAGTGAAGCCGTGCCAGTGGGCGCTGCAGCGACCACCTTCGCCTGGCGAGCGCCATCGCGCTGGCCCTGCCGCTCAGCCCCACCCGCATCGTCACGCTGCCCCGCCGAGGTGCCAACCGACATACCCGACAGCACGAGGCCCTCACTGCGCAACAGCTCACTCAATTGCGCCATGCTGCGGTCCAGCAGCTCACGGGTCTGCGGCTGGTCGCTGCGGAACGTCACGTGGGCCTCATTGCCCGACAGTGACACCGACACCTCTACCGGCTGCCCGTCGCGGTTGAGCGTCAGTTCCGCATTCTGTGTTTTCTGGTTGACCCAATAAGCCACCTGCTCGGCGACCTGCTCCTCAACACCTGCCTGTGCGGGGTCGGCAAACACCGTGGCCCCATCCAGGGAGCCCGGCTCCACCGGCGCAGAACCGCTGCCGCTATCCAACCAAGCCCCGGCGCTGGAACGCCCCTCGCCAGAGCGGCCTCCAGCGTCCGCACCTCGCGCGGACGCTACCGGGGACAGCAACCCCTCTGCAACGGAGGCGACCACAGCGCCACCCGCCGGGTCCACCATGCCCCCAGGACTGCGATCCGATGCGCCAGCAACTGGCATCCCCACCATTCGCTCGCTGGCCATCTGCACCGCAGCCAGGGCCACGCCTTGATGGCCCGGCAACTGCTGCGCAGCGCCTCCTCCGAGGGAGCGACCTGTAGACATTTCCACTGCATCTGCCTTCTGGGCCAAGGCACTTTGCATGCGGGAGAACATCCGACCCTGCGCCATCCCGCCGACCGGCGGGAGCCCTTCCTGCAAGTCTGCCGAAGTGTCGAGCCTGGCTGTTTCAGCCACGATGCCTTGCGAAAGACCGTCCGTTCCAGGAAGGATTCCCGCCAGGGACGCCAGCCCCCCTTGGGCGCTACCCCCCTGCGCTTCCAGCCCCAATACCGCTCCGGTCTGCGCTCCGGCACTCAAAATGCTGCCGCCCTGCCCGCGCTCTGCCGCAGCAGCATCAACCCGCACATTGGCGCCGGGCACCAGCAAACCCTGCCAGGCAGCCATGGCGGAGGCCTCCATGGCCGCTTTTGCAGCGTCCGTCAAAGCCACATCGGAAGGAGCGGCTCCGGAGGCCGCCAGATCCAGCGGAGCGCCATCGCCTCCGCCCATCGCCCCATCGCCCAAAGCTGCCAGCAGCGCCAGAAAGCCGCCAGAGCTCGGTTCGTTCGCGTCCGGAGTCTGCGCTGTGGAGCGGTGCCGAGCGGCATGGGCGGACTGGGTGCCCTGGGGAGAAGAAATTTTGGTGGGTTCCATGGTCAATACTCCCGGCCCTCAGAGCCCTGAATCGCACTGCGGTACTGCAACGCAGCCCGCTCATCGGTTTGTTTCTGATCTCTTCGCATTTCGGCCAACTCCAGGTCGTGGCGCCGCTTTTCCATGACCTTGCGCAGGCTTGCCAGACGCAATTCCGCCTCCAGCAAGGCGCGCCTGGCGGCCTCCACCCGATGGGCGTGGTCTCCCACCACACCATTCTGGACACCCGCCGCATGGCCCAGGCGGTCCATGAACTGGTAGTGGTGGTACATCACCTCGGGCTTCATCGTGGTGTCGGCCTTCATGCCCCAACGCGCCTGGGTCTCCCGGGCGTAATCTTCCAGCTGGTCGAGCTGGGCACGCGCCGCCTGCTGCGCAGCCAACATGTCCTGCAGCGCCTGGCGCGCGTCGTCCCGCTTGCGTGAGGCAACTTCCACAGCGACGGCGAGCGAGTTCAGGCTGGACATGGCTGACTACCCAAGGTGTTCAATGGTCCAACACCGCTGCCATGCCCGCCACGCTCTGGTCCATCGAGGCGGCCTCGAACATGTCCTGCTGCAAGAAGGCGGCCATCTGCGGCTGCAGGCGAATGGCTTCGTCCAGGGCAGGATCGGAGCCGCTCATGTACGCCCCGACCTGCACCAGATCCCGGCTCTTCTGGTAGCGCGAATACACTGCCCGAAAGCGTCGCGCCAGATCAAAATGCCCGCGCGACACCACGTTGTGCATCACGCGGGATGCAGACTGCTCGATGTCGATGGCGGGGAAATGCCCCGTCTCGGCCAAAGCCCGCGACAGCACGATGTGCCCGTCCAGAATCGCACGCGCCGCGTCAGCGATCGGGTCTTGCTGGTCATCGCCCTCAGACAGCACCGTGTAGAAAGCCGTGATCGAGCCAACCCCGTGCAGCCCATTGCCACTGCGCTCCACCAGTTGCGGTAGCTTGGCAAAGCAGGAGGGCGGATAGCCCTTGGTGGCGGGAGGCTCACCGATGGCCAGCGCAATTTCGCGCTGCGCCATGGCATAGCGGGTGAGCGAATCCATGAGCAGCAGCACATGCTTGCCCTTGTCCCGAAAGTGCTCGGCAACCGCCGTGGCATATGCAGCCCCCTGCATGCGCAAGAGCGGCGGCGCATCAGCAGGCGCCGCCACCACCACCGATCGCGCACGGCCGTCCTCACCCAAAATGTCTTCCACGAATTCCTTGACCTCGCGCCCCCGCTCGCCAATAAGCCCCACCACGATCACATCTGCCTGTGTGTAGCGGGCCATCATGCCCAGCAAGACGCTTTTGCCCACCCCTGAACCGGCAAACAAACCCAGGCGCTGCCCACGCCCCACGGTAAGCAGGGCATTGATGGCGCGCACGCCCGTGTCCAGCGATTCGCGCACAGGGTCCCGGTCCATGGCATTGATCTGGCGGCGCCCCATGGGCTCAGACACCACGTCCTGCACGGGCCCGCCATGGTCCAGCGGCAGTCCCTGCGCATCCACCACCCGGCCCAGCAGGCCTTCGCCCATCGGCAAGCGCAGTACACCCGCACGCTGGATGGCCCGCGCGGGCTCGCCGAGACGGGGGATGGGGATGTAGGGCGCAGCGGGCACCACACTGGCACCACTGGAGAGTCCGTGGATATCTCCCGCAGGCATCAGAAAAGCGCGGTCCGCAGAAAAACCCACCACTTCTGCCAGCACGGGGGCATGCCCCGGCATCTGGACCATGCACTGCGAGCCCACGGGCACGCGGATGCCCACAGCCTCCAGCACCAGGCCCGTTAGCCGGGTCAGCGTGCCGCGCGTCTCCAGCGGCGCGCCTTCAGCGACGCGCGCACGCGCGTCGTCCATCAGGCGTGTCCAGGCAGAAGGAGATTCAACGGCCATCACTGCCCTCTTCTTCCTCTTGCCATGGCGACTGGAGCCCCAGTGCGGCAATGGCCCGCTGCCAGCGTTTGTCAAGGCTGCCGTCCACCGCCGTACCGGCTGATTCCACCAGGCAGCCGCCCGGCGGCACCGCAGCATCCGCCATCCACTGCACACCGGGGGCATCGATTTCTTCGCGCAGAGGCTGGGCCATCGCCTCCATATCTGCAGGGTTCAGGCGGACCATGGCAGGTCGCCCCTCGGTCACCAGCATGCCTACCGCCTCCCTCACCACGGGCTGCAAGGCGTTGGGGTTGACGGACAGTTCCTGGCGCACCACCTGGCGCGCAATGTCACAGGCCAGCTCCAGCAGTTGCTGGGCCATCTGCTGCTGCATGTCGATCAGGCTTGCATCGAGGGTCTGCACCACGCTCTGCAGCCGCTGCGCCGTTTCATGCCCTTGCTGGGCAATGTATTCGTCCATGCGCCGCTGCCATTCCAGCGCCGTTTGGGCCTGCCCCTGGGCAAAGCCCTCAGCGTAGGCGTCATCACATGCCTGCTGAATCAGTGCCTGCTGCGCAGCCTCATCAATTTCGGCCGGAATCTCCGCCACAGGCTCGGGCTCCGCTGGTTCAACCAGGTCGGAGCCGTCCACCGCACCAAACTTCCACTGCGTGAAATCGCCCACTTCCTCGCTGGGAATGAAGCGCGAATAAGAGCGCTGGCTAGACGAAGGCATCATCACCGCCGGATCCAATCACGATTTGACCCTCGTCGGACAAGCGACGCACGGTCTTCAGGATTTCCTTCTGCTGAGCCTCGACCTCGGACAACCGCATCGGGCCGCGCGATTCGAGGTCTTCGCGCAATGCCTCGGAGGCACGCGAGGACATGTTCGACAGGAACTTCTCGCGCAGCTCGGGCACTGCTCCCTTGAGTGCCACGATGAGCGTTTCGGACGCCACTTCCTTGAGCACAGTCTGGATCGCCTTGTCGTCGAGCTTGAGCACATCTTCGAACACGAACATCTTGTCCATAATCTTCTGGGCCAGATCGGGGTCGTAACCCCGGATGGATTCGAGCACCACGGCATCCATGTTGCCACCCAGCAGATTGATGATCTCGGCCGCAGCCTTGACACCACCCAGAGAGCTTTTGCGGATCTTGTCGCCACCCGCCAGCACCTTGAACAGCACCTCGTTCAGGTCCTTGAGCGCCGTCGGCTGAATACCTTCCAGCGTGGCCACGCGCAGCAAAATTTCACTGCGCTGACGGTCAGTGAGGTGCATCAGGATGCCCGACGCCTGGTCGCTGTCCAGGTGCACCAGGATGGCTGCGACGATCTGGGGATGTTCGTTGCGCAGCAGTTCAGCCACCGACAGTGGGTCCATCCACTTGAGGCTCTCGATGCCCGACACGTCGCCGCCCTGCAGGATGCGGTCGATGAGCAGGCCCGCCTTGTCGTCGCCCAGCGCGCGGCGCAGCACGGCGCGCACGTAATTACCGGTGTCGGACACCAGCAGGCTCTGCGCAGCAGCGGCGCCGGAGAACTTGTTGATGACCTCGTCCACTTTCTCGCGCGATACCGAGCGCATGCGCGCAATGGTTTCGCCGAGTTTCTGCACTTCCTTGGGCGAGAAGTGTTTGAACACTTCGGCAGCCTCTTCCTCGCCGAGGGACATCAGCATGATCGCGGCGTCGTTGAGTCCTTGGTCGTCCATGGTCGTCGTCCGTGGTGTCGGTGATTAGACCGGCTCGCCGTTCAGCCAGGTCTTCAGGATATTGGCCACAGCCACCGGGTTCTCCTTGGCCAGCACGCGCGCCTCTTCCAGACGCAATTGCTCCGGCGTGGCAGGAAGCACCTCGTTTTTCTTGGCCGGCGCAGGCAGCGCCGGGCGTTCGGGCGTTTCGGACTCCACGGCATCCAGCTGACCACCGGCCACCGGGATGGCACGGGGCTTGGCCGCCGCGCCAGTACCCTTGAGGGCCGGACGCACCAGGCCCATCAGCACCAGGGCCGCAAACAGCACCGCACCCACCGGCCAGGCAAACGACTTGGCCAGATCGATCACTTCAGGCTGCTTCCACAGCGGAATGTCGCTGGTTGGCGTTGCGGTCACCTGGAACGGGGTGTTCATGAGGTTGACGGAGTCGCCGCGATCCCGGTTGAAGCCAATGGTCTCGCGCACCAGCGCCGTCATCTGCTCCAGTTGCTCGGGTGTGAGCGCCTTCGACACGGTCTTGCCCTTGTCTTCCGTGGACTGGTAGTTGACCACCACCGCTGCGCTCACCCGCTTGAGGGCACCACTGCCGCCGCGCGTGACGCGCACCGTCTTGTCAACCTCGTAATTGGTGATGGATTCGCGCTTGCTGCCCACTGCTTGGGCGCCCTGAGCCTGCTGGCCGGCGGCGGTGGGCGGCGGGTTGGCGCCATTGATGGGCGCGGCAGACGGTGCAGGGGGCTGATTGGTCGTGGCGCCCGGCACGCCAGTGGGCGGCAGATTGCCTTGAGGGCCTGTGCTTTCCACCACCTGCTGGCTGCGGATGGCGCTGGCATCGGTGGCCAGGTTGGGCCGGTGCTGCTCGGAGGTGGATTCGGTCTGGGTGAAATCCACCTCGGCCGTCACCTGCGCCTTGACGTTGTCTCGGCCCACAACGGGCTCCAGGATGTCCAGGATGCGGCGGGTGTACTGCTGTTCGATCTGCTGCACATACAGCAGTTGCTGCGCATCCACACCGTTTCCAGCAGCGGTATCGGGCGACTGGGACAGCAGCTTGCCTGTATCGTCCAGCACGCTCACGGCGGACGGAGACAGCTCCGGCACGCTGGAAGCCACCAGGTGCACGATGCCCGCCAGCTGCGCCCGGTCCAGAATACGGCCCGGGTGCAGGCTCACCAGCACCGACGCCGAAGGCTTTTGCTGCTCCCGGAAAAATCCGTTCTGGTTGGGAAGCGCCAGATGCACCCGCGCACCCTGCACCGACGACAGCGCCTGGATGGAGCGCGTGAGTTCGCCCTCCAGGCCCCGCTGAAAGTTCAGGCGCTCCTGGAACTGGGTCATCCCAAATTTGCTGGATTCCATCAGTTCGAAACCCGCCACCGAACCCTTGGGCAGGCCCTGGGTGGCCAGGCGCAGGCGCACATCGTGCACGCGGTCTGCAGGGATCAGGATGGCACCACCGCCATCGGCGTGCTTGTAAGGCACATTCATCTGCGACAACTGGGCCACGATGGCACCGCCATCTTTGTCGTTCAGATTGGCAAACAGCACGCGGTAGTCAGGCTGGCGCCCCAGCACGATGGCCGCAATGGCCACCGCCACCAGCAGCGCCGCGCCCACACCCAGCCGCATGCGCTGCGCCCTGTCCAGGGCAGACAGCCGCTGCAGCCAGTTCGGGCTGGCAGGGGGGGTGAGAGGAATTTCAGCAACTGCAGACATCTTGCTTTCCAGTAGGGTGGCCCGGCAAGGACCAAAGCGTGGGGTCGATTATTCGGTCACGCCTCCAAAATGTTCGCTGGATAAGCCGCGCGTTTGGCCATCAATTCAGAGCGATGGGTCCCGGCGCGATGGCTAGGATACGCAGCATACCGCCATTCCCACGGATACAGCCATGGACCTTCGCATCTCAAGCTCTACCGCCCCGCTCACGGGCGCTGGCGTGGCGCGCCGTGCTGCAGCGCCGCAAAACGACGCAAATGACGTGGGTTTCTCGGGGGCGCTCAAAGGCGCACTGCAGTCGGTCAGCGCCGCACAAAACCGCTCTTCGAACCTGCAAACCGAGGTGCAGATGGAAAACCCCTCTGTCAGCCTCGAAGAAACCATGGTGGCGATCCAGAAGGCCCAGATCGGCTTTCAAGCCACGCTGCATGTGCGCAATCGGATGGTGCAAGCCTATACCGACATCATGAACATGCAGGTATAGCAGCGGCACGCCCCCGAGCGGCTGCGCCGCTTCCCCTCGCTCTCACAGCGCTGCGCGCTGTGGGCAAGGGAACGATGCCCTCGCTGCGGGGCGGACCTTGCTGGGCATCCCTCGCGTGGGGCGGACCTTGCTGGGCATCCCTCGCGTGGGGCGCGCCGGTATCGAGCGGTAGGGGCCTTCTTTCACTCCTATTTTTGTAGCATTTGCGCTTTGTAGGCAAGCGCTATGGGCACTTTTTATCCCCAAAGACACGCCACGCTCTTGGTACCAGGGGCTGAGCGATGCATCGCTGGCCGCGGCGAGCTGGATGCCAAGCGCCAGGAACCGTCCGCTCTCAATTTAATAGCTCCCTGCGCTTGATAGATAAGCGGCATAGCCCTATTCGCCCATGAAAAAGCCGACCTCGTGGGGTCGGCTTTTTTGCGGCTCAGCGCACGCCTCAGTGCATCATCTGCGGCTGGCCTTCGAACAGGTGTTCAAACTGCGCCAGCCAGGGCTCAGCGAGGCAGCGAATCTGGGCATCGTTGCGCAGAATGCGCTGCATGATGCGGGTCTTCTCACGTTTGTGCTCAGGCAGCAGTTCGTGCTCTTGCGATTTGAAGCGCAGTTGCTCGATCAGCACGGCGCAGGCGCCTTCGTAGCGCACCACCCCATCCCAGTCCTTGAGCTTGGCGGCCTCCAGCATCTTGGCGCTGCTGTCTTCAATCGCCTTGTAATAGTCAATCAGCATGTGTGACATGGTTATGCCTCCACCAGCACAGGCTGGCCAGTGGCGGCGGGCGCATCGGACGAAGCCGCGGTGCCGGTTTTCTTGATTTCATTCCAGCCTTGGGCCACGGGTTCGATCAGGCGCATGACTTCTTGCATGATGGCGTCGTCGTTGCGGGCGTTGGCCAGGATCAGGCGGCGCATGCAGTAGTCGTACAGCGCACCCAGGTTTTCGGCCAGTTCGCCCCCATCGACTTTGTCGAGCGAGGTGCTCAGGCCCTCCTCCAGAATGCGCACGGCCTTGGAGATGGCATTGACTTTGGCCAGCACATCACCACGCGCCAGGGCGCCACGTGCCGTGGCGATGGCATTGAGGACACCTTCATACAGCAGGCTGACCAGCTGGTGCTGGTCCATCGTGTGCATGCTGGTTTCCACATTGATACGCTGGTAAGCGTTGGCTGCACGGGGGCTGTAGGCGCTGAACATGCTGACAATCCTTCCGAGGTATTACTTAAGTTATCGGCATGTGCCAGAAAAACTGAAGCCCCTGATTAACCAGTCGATTTGTTCCAGGCAGTGACCTGCTGTGAGATATACGCGTTCAGGCCATTGAGGCTGCTCAGCTGGGTATCGAGTGCGTTATACCGCTGTGTGATGCGCTTTTCAAATGCCTCAACCTTCTCATTCACCCGCGTCTGGTCCTGGCTGTTGCGCTTGAGGCTCAGCTGCAAGGTGGCATCCTTGGATTTGAAGAAACCATCGTTGGAGAGCAGGTTGGTGGTCAGCGCCTTCAGCTGGACGGCAATGCCATCTGCAGCGCCGCCGCCGGTATTGCGGAACAGGTTTTTCACGTCGTCGGGGTTCTCGGACAGCGCCTTGGTGAGCTTGGAGGAATCAACCACCAGGTCTCCGCCCAGCTGCTGGGTAATGCCAATGTCCGCCAACCGCTGGAAAGCACCGCCCCCTGTAGTGACCGACTGGATGGCATTGCGCAGGGAGTTTTGCAGCGCCACCGCCGTCGAGTCGCCTTGCAGCAACCCTGCCGACTTGGTAGCGGCGTCGTATTTGGTGGCGTCCTGCAGCAACTGGTTGATGGCGTTGTAGGCCTTCACGAATCCATCAATGTTGGACTGGATCGCGGAGTTGTCCTTGCTCACGGTGATATCAATGGGAGCCGTCGTCACTTGCTCGGCCTTGAAGGTCACGCCCGAAATCGTGGAGGCAAACGTATTGGTGGCCGAAGACACCGCGATCCCGTTGACCGTGGCCTTGGCATTGGCGGCCGCCTGCGTGACCGTGGCACCGTTGACGAGGCGGGACAAGCCTGTGGCGTCGGTGTTGCCCGCACTCTGAGGGTCGGTGTCGCCGTCCTCCATCACACTCAGGCGAAACCCGAACTCCTCGCCGGTGCTCTTGCTGCGCAGCAGCAAGCGCTCGCCCGACGCATCACTGAGTACAGACGCCGTTACCCCTGCATTGGCCCCATTGATCTTGCTGGCCACGTCCGACAGCTTGTCGCTCGCACTGATAGTGATGTCTACGGGCTGACCGCTGCCAGGTGTGAACGACGCGGGCGCAACACTCCACTTGCCCAATTCGAGGCGCAGCGTACCGGATCCGAGCGCTCCGCCCACGGGCAGCAAAGCAGCCGATGCGGTGGCCTGCGCCTTAGCAAGGCTCTGGACCTCGACACTGAACGTGGTGGGCAGCGTGCCCCCTACGGCGGTGGCGGAAACAAATTTGGAGTCGGACGACGTGGTAGCCACGCCATTCCAACCAGTCACGCTGGTGAGCTTGCCCGCTGCATCCTGCAGCGTGGACACCAGCGACTTGATCTGTCCAAAGGCAGAAATCTTGGTATTGACCGTGGCCGCTTGCAATTTCAGCGTGTCCAGGGGCCTCTTTTCCAGGGTGACCAACTGGGAAATGATGCTCTTGACATCAAGTCCGTTCGTGCCGACGCCTGGGGATGAAATGGTTGCCATACAAACCTCCTGAACTGGTCCAACGGAAATTATGGCGCCGAACGGCGATCAAGAACGTCCGTAAACACGCCAGGAAACCCGTCTTATCCAGCGGTCCTGGCACCCGCCTTCCAAAAAGCCAAAGGGCGGCGACAGAAATCTGCCGCCGCCTGGGGTCCACCAGGGCGCTGCAACGCCCTGGCTGCCATGCCCGCCGCTTAACGCAGCAGGGCCAACACACCTTGGGGCAGCTGGTTGGCCTGGGCCACCATTGCCGTACCGGCCTGTTGCAGGATCTGGGCACGCGACAGGTTGGCCGTTTCTGCGGCGAAGTCGGCATCCAGAATACGCGAACGCGAGGAAGAAAGGTTTTCCGACGTCACTTGCAGGTTGCTGATCGATGTTTCAAAGCGCGATTGCAGAGCACCGAGCTTGGCACGCTCACCGTTGATGAAGGCCAGTGCAGAGTCCACCGTCTTCAGGGCATTGGTCGCGTTGCTGAACGTGGTCACATCCAGGTTGGCCACGGTTTGCAGGGCAGAGCCACCGTTGTCCAGCTGGTTGCTGGCCGAGGTCACAGCGAAGGACTTTTCCGAGTCCAGCGTGATGTAGCCGCCGGTGCTCACGCGCTCCGCCGTCGTGTCGGCGCCCAAAGTGCGGGCAGTACCGTTGCTAGCGCCTGCTGCGTCGTAGCCGGTCACTGTCACAGTGGCGACGTTGGCATTGGAGGTGTCGCCCACCACGATGTCATTGCCAGTTGCGTTGGTCAGGATGATCTGGCTACCGTCCGAGCTCAGCGAAGCGTTGATCCCGGTCTTGGCGGCCTGATCGTTGATCGCGGACACAGCGGCCGACAGACGGTCCGTGCCAGTGGCCGAAGTCAGCGTGAACGACACGGTACGGGCGGCACCCACGTTGTCGCCTTCCAGCGTCAACGAGTAGGAACCGGCCGATGCCATGCCGCCCAGGCGCACTTCACTGCGTGCCGTGGCAGTCACACCGGTGTCTGCCTTGAGGGCATTGATCTGGTCGGCCGTGGCCTTGGCGGTGGCGCTGGAGGTCACCGACAGAGTGCCTGTGCCCAGGTAGCCGCTGATGGCCACGGAACCGGCGGTCACGCCGTTGGCATTGGCCGTCGTACCACTGACGGGAGCCTGTGCGCCAATGCCCGAGCCGTTGGAAGCCACGTTCTGGTTGTTGCCATAGACGCTGGTGCGCAGGTTGCCTGTTGCCGCCACGATGGTCTGGTTGGCGTTGGCGCCCACTTGGAACTGTTGCGTGCCGAACGAACCGTCCAGCAGCTTGGCGCCGTTGAATTCGGTGGTTTGCGAGATGCGGTCCAGTTCGGCGACCAGCTGGCCGACTTCCGACTGCAGGGCTTGGCGGTCGCCGGCGCTGTTGGAAGCGTTGGCCGACTGCACAGCCAGTTCACGCACACGTTGCAGGATGTCGCCGGAAGCCTTCAGTGCGCCTTCAGCCGTTTGCGCCAGGGAGATACCGTCGTTCGCATTGCGAACCGCCTGGTTCAGGCCGCGGATCTGGCTGGTGAAGCGCTCCGAAATCGCCAAGCCGGCGGCATCGTCCTTGGCGCTGTTGATGCGCAGGCCCGACGACAAGCGTTGGATGGAGGTGTTGAGGGAAGTCTGGCTCGTACCCAAGTTACGTTGGGCGGTGAGCGAGGCGATGTTCGTATTGATGGTGGAAGCCATTGCAAATCTCCTGAAAGAACTGACTGAATATGGCGTTGCCGCCGACCGGGGTCGCCAGCAACACGCTGGCCTCCTGGGGTTCGCCAGTGCTCTCGGGCCATCTGGTGAACGGCGGGCCGCTTACGGACCGTTGCAATTGTTTTCGGGTTGCCGCCGGAAAACTTGAGGGGCAAACGCACAAGTTGTACGACTTTTTTGCCGCTTATCCCCCAAACGCCCAAAAGCAGCGTCTCCACAATTCATCCATCGTTCCCCCATTGACAGCCGGACGGGTGCGCTTGAACCGGCAAACAGATCCGTCTTGCGACGTTAAGGAGTTTCGCCATGGCAGCAACCATCAATACCAACATCAGCTCGCTGACCGCCCAGCGCAACCTGGGCACCAGCCAGGCGTCGCTGAACACGGCCATCCAGCGCTTATCATCCGGGCTGCGCATCAACAGCGCCAAGGACGATGCCGCCGGCTTGGCGATTTCAGAGCGCTTCACCAGCCAGATCCGGGGCCTGAACCAGGCGGTTCGCAATGCGAACGACGGTATCTCCCTGGCCCAGGTGGCCGAAGGTGCCATGGGAGCGGCCGGAAACATCCTTCAGCGTGTGCGGGAACTGGCGGTGCAGTCGGCCAACGCCTCCAACAGCGCTGGCGACCGCCAGGCCCTGCAACAGGAAGTCGGCCAATTGGTGGCAGAACTTGACCGGATTTCGCAAACCACCGAGTTCAACGGCCAGAAATTGCTAGACGGCACCTTTGGTACGCAGCAGTTCCAGGTGGGCGCCAACGCCAACCAGACCATCGTGGCAGCCACGGCCAACCTGCGCACCAGTGTGTATGGCAACAACCAGAACATTGCCTCCAACGGCTCGGGCATTGGCGCGCAAGCCGCTGTCAGCGGCACGGCCGCGGTCGTCAACGGCGTGACCGCCGGTTCCGTGGCCATCAGCGGCTACCTGGGCACAGGCACGATGTCGGTGGCATCGAACGCCACCGCCAAGACCACGGCCGACCAGATCAATGCCCTCAAGGCAGAGACCGGTGTGACTGCCACGGCACGCAGTGAAGTGCGCCTGGGCGGCATGGCCTCAGCCGGTTCCTACTCGCTGACGCTGGAAGGCGACAACGTGGGTGCTGCCCGCACCATCTCGTTCACACTGACTTCCGGTACCGGCACGGACCGCCTGTCGCCCGCCGTGTCTGCCATCAACGAGCAGTCGGCCAAGACGGGTATCAACGCCTCGCTGAGCTCGGACGGCACGCAGATCATCCTGACCAACGCCACCGGCAACAACATCGTGATCGGCGACACCGTGAATGCCAATGCAGCCACCGTGACGGTGACCGGCTACGACGCCGCCGGGGCCAGCAACGGCACAGCGCAGACACTGGCAGCCGACGCCACGGCAGAAAGCATCGCAACAGGCGGCTACATCACCCTGGATTCGGAGAAGTCCTTCGCCGTCACCTCGGCCAGCAACCAGCTGGACAATGGCGGCTCCAGCCTGCACACCGTCGCCAACCTGGATGTGACCACATTCACCAATGCGACGGACGCCCTGAAGACGGTGGATTCGGCCCTGGCCTTCATCAGCGGAGAACGAGCCAAGCTCGGCGCCATGCAGTCGCGCTTTGAGACCAGCATTGCCAGCCTGCAGATCACTTCGGAGAACCTGTCGGCATCGCGCTCGCGCATCCAGGACGCAGACTTTGCGGCAGAAACCGCCAACCTGTCGCGCGCCCAGATCCTGCAGCAGGCCGGCACGGCCATGGTGGCCCAGGCCAACCAGATTCCCCAGGGCGTGCTGTCTCTGCTCCGCCAGTAAGAAACTGTTCAAGGGCGGGCAGCGCCACAAAGGGCGCACGCCCCGCACCGCCGTGGCACACTGTGCCGCCCAGAGTCCTTTTGGTCAAAGACCGGCAGTAACGTGCACTTCAAAGCCCCTGAACAGGACGACACCCGGCTGCGTGCGGCCCTCGCGAGCGCCGACTGGCCCCTGCTGACCCGACTGTGCCGCCAGGCACTTCGTAAGAACGGCCGCAACCTCACTGCGCACCGGCTACTGGGCTTCTCGCTGAACAAGCAACGTGAGTTCGAAGCGGCGCTTCAAGCCTACCGGCAGGCCTACGTGTACTGGCCGGGCGATGCGGAACTGCTGGTCAACTACGCCAATGTACTCATCGAGCAAGCATGCAACGCCGACGCCCTGCCCCTGCTGGAAGAAGTGTGCAAATTGCGCCCCGAGCAGGCCATTGGCTGGATCAAGCTGGCCGAATGCTGCTACCTGCTGACCCAACACGACAAGGGTTTCGACGCCAGCCAGAAGGCAGCTGCCCTGGCCGAGACCCTGCACGACCGCGTTGCAGCACTCATGCAAAGCGCCATCCACCGGCGCGAGCTGGGCCAGGTGCGCGAGGCGGTCAAGGACTGCGAAACCGCCATCGCCATGCGCCCCAGCGACCCGGGCAACTACACCAACAAGCTGCTCTTCATGCTGGCCGACCCTGCGGTGGACGCCGCCCAGCTGTCAGCAGCGGCACGGCAGTACGGCACCACGTTCGAGCCACCCCTGCGGTCCGGGTGGCCGAGTTTTGCCGAGCACCGGGGATCGCCCTGGAAGCGCCTGAAGATTGGGTTCCTCTCGCCCGACTTCCGCGTGCATTCGGTCATGTACTTTGTGGAGGGGCTGCTGGCGCAGCTGGACCGGCGGCAGTTTGAAGTGTTTGCGTTCTACCTATTCCCGCGCGACGACCACGTGACCGAGCGGGTGAAGCGCCACGTCGACCATTTCGTGCGCCTGGCGGGCTTCAGCGCCCAGCACCAGGCCGAGGCCATCCGCGCCGAGGGCATCGACATCCTGATCGACCTGGCGGGCCACACAGGACTCAATGGTCTGCTGACCCTGGCCCAAAAAGCCGCCCCCGTGCAGGTGTCCTGGCTGGGGTTCCCGGCCACGACCGGGCTCACAGCCGTGGACTACAAGTTCACTGACGAGATCACCGACCCGCCTGGCGCCGAAGCACAGTACACCGAGCAGCTCTACCGCCTGCCCACGCTGTTTGCCTGCTACCGCCCCATGAGCCGCAACCCGCTATGGCGCTACCAGCCGCGTTACCAGGTGCGCCCGACCCCTGCGCTCGCCAATGGCTTCATCACCTTTGGCTCGTGCAACAACCTGGGCAAGCTCACCGACGAGGTGCTGGCCCTATGGGGCCGCGTACTCGCCGCCGTACCAGGGTCGCGCCTGCTCATTGAGGGCAAGAACCTGGACCGGCCCGATTTTGCGCAGGCGTACCGAGAGCGCTGCGAGCGCCTGGGCCTGCCCCCGGCACAGGTTGATCTGGTCGGGCTGCACAACGACAACCAGTACCTCACCTACCACCGCATCGACATCGCGCTCGACCCCTTCCCGCTGACGGGCGGCACCACCACCTTCGACGTGTTGTGGATGGGCCTGCCCATCGTGTCGATGGTGGGCGAAAGCTTCAAGAGCCGCATGGGCGTGGGCCTGCTGGCCTACCTGGGCCGCACCGAGTGGCTGGCCGAAACGGCCGAGGACTATGTGCGCATCGCCACCAGCCTGGCGGCCGACGCGCAGGCGCTGAACACCCTGCGGCAGGGGCTGCGCGCCGAGGTGGAGGCATCGGCCCTGATGCGCGAGGACATCTTCAACCACCACTTCGCCGAAGGCCTGCGCGTGATGTGGCTGCAGTGGCTAGCCCGGGCCGAACACCCGGACGACCCCGACGCCCAGGCCCAGGCGATCCAGGACTGGCTGCCCCAGCTGCCCGAGGCCTGGACCCAGCCGCCCGTTCCCGGCGTAGGCCTGAAACCCGGCCAGCGTGTGAGCCTGCACGAGGCCCACCAGCGCCTGCAGGACCTGGTGGACAAGGCCAAGGCCGCCCCACCGCCCACACCCGCCACCGGCGCAGACACCAGCGCGGGCCCAGCCCTCAAGGACCGCCACTGGATCGCCGTGACCGAGCTGGCCGAAACCGTGCTCAGCGCCATGCCCAACGACCCGGTGGCCCTGGCCTGCCTGGCCGAGGTGGAACACGCCCACGGCCACACCGAATTTGCCGTGACCTATTTGCGGCATGCCACGCAGGCGATGGGCCTGGGTTCCGGTTCCGCAGCCTGAAGCGCTCGGAGCCTGGACACAGGGATTGCCCCGACCAGACAAATGCTTCAAATTTGATAGCTGCTAGCGCTTACTCCAAAAGCGCTAGCCGGTGTTTTTATGAGATTTCCGGTCCCAAGGGGCGCGCCATCACCCCTTGCGGCGCAGAAACCCGTGCGGCGCTACCGTGACCTGCAGGCGCTGCTCCATCTCGGCGTCGATCTCGAACTCCGGGTGGTCGGCCAGCCACTGGTGCACCGCCGTCTTGGGGTTGTTGCCCACGTCCCAGGGTCGGTCGGCAAAGAACTTGGGCGGCATGTCTTCCACAAAGGTGTCGAACACCACGCAGTAGCTGCCGGGCGTCACCAAGGGCGCGTAGGCGTTGAGCTCGCCCAGCACATGGTCGTGCGTGTGCATGGAATCCAGGCACACCAGCACGCGCTGGTAGCCCTTGGCAAAGTCGCGCACCTCATGCACCACCTCGGGCGCCACAGCCGATCCCTGGATCATCGCGATGCGGCTTGCCATGGGGTGGGCTTCGATGGCGGCGCGGTTGTGGGCGCGGATGTCGATGTCCACCCCCAGCACCTTGCGGCGCGAGGCGCGTGGGTCCAGCGTGGTGCCTGCCTCGATGGCATCGCTCATGTCGAGCAGCGCCAGCAGCGAGGCGCTGAGCACCAGCGATCCGCCGTGGGCGATGCCAGTCTCGATGATCAGATCGGGCCGCACGCGCCACACCAGTTCCTGCATGGCCACCATGTCCTGCGGGTACTGGATGATGGGCCGGCCCATCCAGTCGAAGTTGTAGACATACTGCCGCTGCATGGAAGCCTGCAGCCAGTCGCGCGACAGGGTCTGGAACGCCCCATCGCTGGCATACGACTCCAGACGCGCTTGCCGCTCCAGGCGAAATTGTTCTGATGGATGCATGGTCACGCCTTTCATTTGATCAACAGGCCCTGGCCGGTGGGCATTTCCAGCACACGGTACCCGTACTTGGCAAACCAGGGGTCCTCGGCCAGCTTTTGCGCCCGGTACGCGAGCCAGCCATAGTCATCCAGAATCAGTACGGCCCCTGGAACCATGCGTTCAAACAGCACTTCCAGCGCGCCAACCTCAGCCTCCGCATTGTTCATATCGAGGTGCATGAAGGCGATCTTGCGGGGCGCGACCTCGGCCAGCACGTCGGGCACTTTGCCTTGCGTCACGGTCACGTTGCCGAAGCCGGAGAACCGCTCTTTCACCTGCGCATACAACTGCTTGCTGTGCTCCGGCATGGCATGGTGCGGGAGCGAGGGGTCGTGATCGAACAGGTCGTACAGGTAATAGTGGCGATCCTGCCGGCTGGCAAAGTCCACCGCGTCGCACACAATGCGCGCCGTTGTGCCCTTGTAGCAGGCACATTCCACAAAATCTCCCTCCAGCCGCAGCCCATTGCGCACACCCCACAGCACTGTGGATATGCGCCACAGCACGGCCTTTTCGATTTCCGTACCGGCGTGCGCATTGAACGCGCGCATCAGTGGCTCATCTTCCAGAAAACCCAAATTGCGGTGGTAGGTGAAAAGATTGTCACCCGCGTAGATGCCGTCCTGGCCGCTGATTTGGTTCACCGCTTGCTGAATGCCTTGCAGGAAGGCTGCGGGTTCCGTGGTTCCGAAAAATACCGGGTGCAAATGGTTTGCCATATCCGTTTCCCTTCTCTGTCGTAAAAAATTACCACGCCTCGCCGTCAACCAGGATGCGACGGGGCTTCCAAGCGAATTCATCGCGCAGGCGCGTCACATCGATGGGTGCGAACCCCTGCCACGGCGCAGGCTCTGTGATGGCGAAGGTCGCCGCGTGGGTGCTGGCCAGCCACTCCAGCCACTGCCGATGCGTTATCTGCACGCCGCTGGCCACGTTGTAGACACTCGCGCGGCCCGCCAGCGCAATGCGCGGCAACCCGTCGAGCAGGTCGTCCACGTGCACATAGTCCTTGGCGGACTGCGGATCGGAGCGCAGCACGATGTGGCCTTGCCGCGCCTGGCGCAGCAGGTCGGCCACCAGGTTGCCTGATGCGGTGTCCATCCCAGGGCCCACCACGTTTGACAAGCGCGCCACGCGCACCCCGGGGCGCCCGCAGGCATGGCACAGCGATTCGCCGGTGAGCTTGGTCAGGTTGTACAGGTATGACGGGTCACCCGGCAGCACGGACAGCGGGGCGTCCTCGTGCGTGGAGGCCGCCCCCATGTAGACCCGGGTGGACGACAGGTACAGCAGCGAGTCGAACTGCGCGCGCCGCAGCACCTCGGCCAGCAGGCCCACATGGGCGTCCACGGTGTCGAACGGGCGCGTGCGGAAGTCGGCGGTGAGCCCCACGCAATAGATCACATGGCCCAGCGGGCGGGTGAACACCTCGGCATCGCCGCGCGGTGGCGCCCACACGGTGTGGCCCTGGGCCCACAGGTGCGCCACCAGGCGGCTGCCGATGTAGCCCGAGGCGCCCAGCACCGTAAACGTCGAAGGGGGCAGGTCCGTCACCGACGCTCCCCCACGGCCGCCAGCGGTTGGCCCGCGTAAACGGTGTACGCCCGCAGGTCGCCGCGCACGATCGAGCCCGCGCCCACCACGCAGCCCCGCCGCAGCACGGCGCCGTCGAGCAGCACGCAGTTGGCTCCGATCCACACGTCGTCCTCAATCACAATGCCACCCTTGCTGGGCAGAAAGCCCTGCTCGCGGATCAACCGGCCACGTTCGGCATAGGCATGGTTGACCGGCGCAAAGGTGCAGTTGGCGGCAATCGCCACGTAATTACCGATCTGGATGCCGTTGCCGGTGTAGAGCACGCAGCCCGCGTTGATGACCACATGTTCGCCCACCACCAGGTCGCCGCTGCCACCCGCAGGCTTGACCTTGACGAAGCTGTCGATCAACGAGTGCGCGCCCACCACGATGCGCGTGCCGCGCACCGAGTCTTCGATGTCGGCCAGGTGCGAAACCTTGGCGGTGGGGTGCACTTCGATCACCTAGAACACCTCCAGGCGCGGCACGGCCACCACCATCTGCGCGCCCCAGCTGCGCGTGTAGTCGAGTTGCTCGGCCACCTCGCTGCGCAGGTTCCAGGGCAGGATCAGGATGCGCTGCGGCTTGTGGGCGCGCAGGTGCGCCTCGCTCACCACGGGGATGTGGCTGCCCGGCAGGTACTGGCCCTGCTTGGCGGGGTTCTTGTCCACCACGTAGGGCAGCAGGTCGGGCCGCACGCCCGCAAAATTGAGCAGGGTGTTGCCCTTGGCGGCCGCGCCGTAGGCGCCCACGGTGATGCCGTCGGCCTGGCATTGCAGCAAAAATATGAGCAGCTCGCGCTTGACCCGTATGGCCTGGGCCTGAAAATCGCTGTAAAAACCGGCGCCCAGCATGCCCGCCGCTGCCTCGGTGGCCAGCAGTTGCTGCACGCGGACGGCGCCTTCGGTCGTGGCCTGAGGGTGGCCGAGAGCGTCGGCGCGGGCGGCAAACACCCGCAGGCTACCGCCGTGGGTGGGCAGCTCCTGCACATCGATCACCACCAGGCCGTTGGCCTCAAAAATGCGCTGCACTGCCGTGAGCGACAAATACGAGTAGTGCTCGTGGTACGCCGTGTCGAACTGGCAACCCTGCACCATGCGCAGCAGGTGAGGGAACTCGAACGTCGCCACGCCATGGGGCTTGAGCAGCCGCGTGAAGCCGCCCACAAAGTCGTTGATGTCGGGTACATGGGCCAGCACGTTGTTGGCGGCGATCAGGTCGGCCTGGCGGTCGGCGGCTGCCAGCTCGTCGGCCAGCGCCACGCCAAAGAACCGATCCACCACCGCTATGCCTTTGGCGCGAGCCGCCGCCGCCGTGCTGGCCGTGGGCTCCACGCCGTAGCAGGGGATGCCGGTCGCCTGCACGTACTGCAGCAGATAGCCATCGTTCGACGCGACCTCGACCACGCGGCTCGCGGCGGTGAGGCCCAGGCGCTCGCGCATCCCCTCGACATAGGCCTGGGCATGGGCCAGCCACGACGAGGAGAACGAACTGAAATACGCGTAGTCGTCGGTGAACAGCGCCTCGCGCCCGGCGTGGTCTTCGGTCTGCACCAGCCAGCAGGTTTCGCACACCAAGAGGCGCAGGGGGAACCAGGTTTCGGGCGCGCGCAACGCGGCCTCGCTCAGGTAGGCATTGGACGGGGGCGCGCTGCCCAGGTCCAGGAACGTGAGTTGCAGCGGGCTGCCGCAGTGTCGGCACTTCACAGGCGCACTCCTTCGAATTCTTCGGTCATCCCGGGCTGGCCTGCGTCGCGGGGCGACATTTGCCCCACCGGCAGCGGCCAGGCAATGGCCAGGCGCGGGTCGAGCGGGTGCAGACCCACCTCGGCGGCGGGCGCGTAGGCCGCAGAGTGGCAATACAGCAGCTCGGCATGGTCGCTCAGCGCCTGGAAGCCATGGGCAAAACCGGGCGGGATCAGGAGCGCGTTGCCGTTGTCTGCCGATAAATGCTCGGCATGCCACTGCAAAAAGGTGGGCGAGCCCTGGCGCAGGTCCACGGCCACATCCCAGACCTCACCGCGCAGGCAGCTCACGAGCTTCATCTCGGCGTGTGGCGGCTTTTGGTAGTGCATGCCACGCACGGTGCCTTTGAGCGCCGTGTAGCTCTGGTTGATCTGGGCGATGGGCGCCGTCCAGCCCGCGCCCGCTAATTCCTCGGCGCAGAACAGGCGCGCAAAAAAGCCGCGCTCGTCCACCAGCGGCTGGCGCTGAACACGGAAAAGCCCAGCCAGCGGCAGTGGCGCCAGGGCCAGTCGGCTCATGGGCGCGCCTCCCAGGCGTCGATGTCGGCCAGGCACAGCGCGCGGGCATCGGCGCCGCCGTGTTGCTGGCGGTACCAGTTCATGGTGCGGGCCACAGCGGTATTCAGCGACCAGTGCGGGGCCACGCCCAGCACCTGGCGGGCATGGGCGGTTTCGAGCGCGAGCCAGCCGGCTTCGTGCGGGCCTTCGCTCTCGTTTTCATAGCTGGTAGCGCTTGCTGGATAGGCGGTGGAGGCCAATTCAACGACATTTTTGACCGTGGCCGCCTCGTGGGGCAGCGGGCCAAAGTTGTAGGCACCGGCCAAGGCGGGAGATTCCCACAGGCGCTGGGCCAGACGCAGGTAGGCGGCCAGCGGCTCCAGCACATGCTGCCAGGGGCGCGTGGCCTGGGGGCGGCGGATGTGCAAGGTTGCGCCCTTTTCCCAGGCGCGCACAGCGTCGGGCAGCAGGCGGTCTTGCGCCCAGTCGCCGCCGCCAATCACATTGCCCGCGCGGGCGGTGGCCACGGCGATGCCCTGTGCGGCCAGGAAAGAATCGCGGTAGCTGGCGGTGACCAGCTCGGTGGCGGCCTTGCTGGCGCTGTAGGGGTCGTGCCCGCCAAGGGCGTCGTCCTCGCGGTAGGGGTAGGCCCATTCGCGGTTGCGGTAGACCTTGTCGGTGGTGACCACCACGGCCACGCGCACGCCAGCCAGCCCGCGCAGGGCATCGAGCAAATGCGCCGTGCCCATCACGTTGGTGGAAAAGGTATCCAGCGGCGCTGCATAGCCGGGCCGCACCAGCGCCTGCGCGGCCAGGTGCAGCACGACCTCGGGCCGGGCGGCGCGCACGCGCATGGCCAGGGCCTGGGGGCTGCGGATGTCGCAAAAATGGCTTTCGATGCCCGGGATTGCCTGACCTAACTGGGCCAGCGTGAACAGATTGGGGTCGGTGGCGGGCGGCAGCGCCACGCCAGTGACCTGCGCGCCCAGGCGCTGCAGCCATAGGGCCAGCCACGCGCCCTTGAAGCCGGTGTGGCCGGTGAGCAACACGCGCTTGCCGCGCCAGAAATCGGGATCAGGGCGCATCGGGGTTACCAGCACTTCCAGGGTGCGCGGCCCGATTGCCACAGGTCTTCGAGCAGGTTCTTCTCGCGCAGCGTGTCCATGGGTTGCCAGAAGCCGGTGTGCTCAAAGGCGCGCAGCTGGTCGCTGCTGGCCAGACGGGCCATGGGTTCCAGCTCCCAGCTGGTGGCGTCGCCTTCGATGTGGTCGATCACCTCGGGCTGCAGCACAAAAAAGCCGCCGTTGATCCAGCCGCCGTCGCCACGCGGTTTTTCCTCGAACCCGGCCACGGTGTCGCCATCGCGCACCAGCGCGCCATAGCGGCCCGGGGGCTGCACGGCTGTGACTGTGGCCTGGCAGCCGTGGGCGCGGTGAAAGGCAAACTGGGCCGTCATGTCCAGGTCGGCCACGCCGTCGCCATAGGTAAAGCAGAAGGGCTCGCCCGCAGGCAGGTATTCCTGCACCCGTCGCAAACGCCCGCCGGTCATGGTGCTTTCGCCGGTGTCCACCAGCGTCACGCGCCAGGGCTCGGCGTGGCGGTGGTGCACTTCCATGCGGTTGTTGGCCATGTCAAAGGTCACGTCCGACATGTGCAGGAAGTAGTTGGCGAAATACTCCTTGATCACGTAGCCCCGGTAGCCCAGGCAGATGATGAAGTCATTGACGCCATGGGCGGCATACATCTTCATGATGTGCCAAAGGATGGGCCGCCCACCGATCTCGATCATGGGCTTGGGACGCAGGTGCGACTCTTCCGAGATGCGGGTGCCCAGGCCCCCCGCGAGCAGTACGGCTTTCATGCCCGCAGCATAGTGCAGGCCCTGCGCCACCAAAAGGCCCTGTCACTGTGGAAATACGGGCCAAATGCAGGGATTGGCACCGCGCGCCGATGGAGAGGGGTGCAAACTATTGGAATATTGCTATATTTTATATAGCAATAAACCTTCTACCACCAAGCGACAGAGGCTTTTTTTACATAATCCGCGCCCCAGAACAACCGTCAAAACTCCGGCAAAAGAGGCAAAGGTGTGGCGCTGGCGCCATTTCCCGAAGAAGGCCTGTGTTGATGGCGCTCTTGAGTGCATTCCACACTCATCAATCCGATACATTTACAGTAACCTTCGGTAAGCCGCGTTGCCAGCGGCTCCGCCCGCCCACCTGTTTAGCCCCGGCTGCCGCCCAACACGTCTACAGCATGTTCGTCATCATTGGTTACGTTGTCTGCCTAGGCTGCATCTTCGGCGTGTACATCGTGCACGGGGGAAACATCAGTGTGATCCTGAAGGCCCTGCCCTTCGAGATCGTCACCATTCTGGGCGGCGCACTGGGCGCCTTCGTGGTGAACAACCAGCCCAAGGTGATCAAGGCCACCCTGGCGGCCATTCCGATGGCACTCAAGGGCTCCAAGTACACCAAGGCCCGTTACATGGAGCTGATGGCCATGCTCTATGACATCCTGCAAAAGGCCCGCAAGGAAGGGCTGATGGCCATCGAAAAGGATGTGGAAGCGCCCCACGAGTCCGAGATCTTCAAGAAGTACCCCACCGTGGGCAGCGACCACCATGTGATCGAGTTCACCACCGACTACCTGCGCATGATGGTGTCGGGCAACCTCAACTCCCACGAGATCGAAGCGCTGATGGACAGCGAGATCGACACCCACCACCAGGAAGCCCACGCCCCCGTGGCCGCGCTGGCCCGCCTGGCCGGTGCCCTGCCCGCCTTCGGGATCGTGGCCGCCGTGCTGGGCGTGGTGAACACCATGGGCTCGGTGGGCCAGCCGCCCTCGGTGCTGGGCGGCATGATCGGCTCGGCGCTGGTGGGCACGTTCCTCGGGATCTTGCTGGCTTATGGCGTGGTGGAGCCCCTGGGCGGCCTGGTCGAGCAAAAGACGGAGGATGCCGCCAAGGAATTGCAGTGCATCAAGTCCACGCTGCTGGCCAGCATGCAGGGCTACAACCCCGCCACGGCCATCGAATTTGGCCGCAAGGTGCTTTTCTCCAGCGTCCGCCCCAGCTTTACCGAGCTGGAGGGGCATGTGAAAGGCAAGAAGTAGCGACGTCCGCGCCGCGAAACCCCAAACGCCATGGCAGAAAAAAAACTCCAGCCCATCATCATCAAGCGCATCAAGAAAGGCGGCCATGCGGTGCATGGTGGCGCCTGGAAGATCGCTTATGCCGACTTCGTGACGGCGATGATGGCGTTCTTCCTGCTGATGTGGCTGCTGGGCTCCACGGCCAAGGGCGAACTGCAGGGGATCGCCGCGTATTTCGCGTCGCCGCTCAAGGTGGCAATGACTGGCGGCGACGGCGCGGGCAACAGTTCGAGTGTGATTCCGGGCGGCGGCAACGATCTCTCGAAGGTGCACGGGCAGGTGCGGCGCTCTGATGTGGAAGAGGCCAAGCAGCGCCGCATGAGCATTGATGCCGCCCGCGCCGAGCGCGCCAAGCAGGACCTGGACCGCATCAAGGCCCTGGAGGCCAAGATCGACGCGCTCATCACCGAAAACCCGCGCCTGAACGAATACAAGTCGCAGATCCGCATCGACATCACCCCCGACGGCCTGCAGATCCAGATCATCGACGACCAGAACCGCCCCATGTTCGACAGCGGCAGCGCGTTGGTGAAACCCTACATGCGCGACATCCTGCGCGAGATCGGGGCAGCGCTGGGCGGGGTGGAAAACCGCATCAGCCTGGCCGGGCACACCGACGCCGTGCCTTACGGAAACAGCGACCGGGGCTACAGCAACTGGGAGCTGTCGGCCGACCGCGCCAATGCCTCACGCCGCGAGTTGGTGTCGGCCGGCATGCCAGACGCTAAACTGGGACGTGTGGTGGGCTTGGCGGCCAGCGATCTGCTGGAGCCAAACAACCCGCGCGCACCCGCCAACCGGCGCATCACCATCACGGTGCTGACCCGCGAGGCCGAAGAACGACTCATGGGCAAAGGGATTCCCGAAATCACTTCCAAAGAACTGCTGAATGAAAAGCGGGAAAATCCCCCCCCAAGCAGGTAACAGTTACGACTTGTCACCAAACCTGCCACCCATGACAATGCCCACAGTAATTCTCGACCGAAAGGGTCCCAAGTGACCACAGCCCTTCGTTTTTTGATCGTTGACGACTTCTCCACCATGCGGCGCATCGTGCGCAACCTGCTCAAGGAAAGCGGCTTTGCCGATGCCGACGAGGCCGAGGATGGCGTGGCCGCACTGAACAAGCTGCGCAACAGCAAGTTCGACTTCGTGGTGACGGACATCAACATGCCCAACATGAACGGTTTTCAGCTGCTGGCTGAAATCAAGAAGGACGACAAGCTCAAGCACTTGCCCGTCCTCATGGTCACGGCCGAAGCCCGCAAGGAAGACATCGTGGCAGCCGCCCAGGGTGGTGCAGCGGGCTACATCGTCAAACCCTTCACCAAGGCCACGCTGGAAGAAAAAGTGACCTTGATCCTGAAAAAGATGGGGCTATGACACCATGGACGACACACCGGACAACAGCCAGCCGCCTGCCGATGTACACCACAAGATTGGCCTGCTGACCCGCCAGCTGCACGATTCGCTCAACGAACTGGGCTATGCCGACAAGCTACGTGGCTCCATGGGCGAATTGCCCGACGCGCAAAGCCGCCTGTCGTACATCGCGCGGTTGACGGGGGAAGCGGCCGAGAAGGTGCTCAACCGCGTCGAACAGGCCAAAGCCCAGCATGACTACATCGCGGCCGAGACGCGCCGGGTCGTCAACTCGCTGGTGGCCGACCCGGTGGCGGCCGTGGCCAAGGGCGAGATCTTCAACTTCCTGACCGATGTGGAGCGCGTGACCAAGGAAGCCGACACGCACCTCACCGAAATCATGATGGCGCAGGACTTTCACGACCTCACGGGGCAGGTGATTGCCCGCGTGGTCAACCTGGCGGCCACCATTGAAGACCAGCTGGTCCAGCTGTTGATTCAAACGGCCCCACCCAACGCGCAGGTGCCCGTCGAGCCACCCCGCCCTCAGCATCTGCAGGGCCCCGTGGTGGACCCCGAGCACACCCCCGACGTGGTCACCGACCAGTCCCAGGTGGACGACCTGCTGGCCAGCCTCGGGTTCTGAGCCCGCCCGGGGCTTTTTGCGGTCAAAATGGCTGCTAGCGCTTGTCCACAAAGCGCTAGCAGCTATCTTTTTTAGTATCCCATCCCGGCACCATCCACCCTTTTTCGGGTGAGGCCACGCAGGCAAGGCCCCTTCGGCCCGCATGGAAAAGAGGGGGCTGCAGCCCCCTTATCCAGCTTTAGATTTCCGGGCTGCTCACGACAATGGCATGACACCAGCCGTCATGCCACCATGGAATCCAGCCAAGAAAAAAGCCTACCCGCGTCAGAGCGCAAGCTGCAGAAAACGCGCGAAGACGGCCAGGGAGCACGCTCGCGCGATCTCTCCCACCTGGCGATTCTGGGTGCCGGGGCCGCCTGCCTGCTGGTGCTGGCGCCCCAGCTGATGGACCACATGCAGCTGGCCATGAGCCAGCAACTGGCGTTTGACGCCGCCACCGTCATGGCGCCAGGCACCATGCTCAAGCGCCTGCAGGACATGGTGGTGGTGGGCCTGGTGGCCAGTGCAGTGTTTGCCATCCTCACCAGCGCCGCCGCCCTGATCAGCGCCATTGGCGCTGGCGGCTGGATCCTGAGCCTCAAGCCCATCACGCCCCAGTTCAACCGGCTCAACCCGATCTCGGGCCTGGCCAACCTGTTCTCCAAGCAGCAGATGGCCAACGTGGCCAAGATGGTGCTGATGACCGCGATCCTGAGCTATGTGGCCTGGAAGTTCATGGGCAACAGCATCGACACCGTGGCCATGCTGGTGCTGCAGCCCTCCCCCATGGCCATTCGCCAGCTGGCTGACTGGCTGACTTCGGGCATGAGCCTGCTGCTGCTGGTCGTATTCCTGGCCGCGCTGGTGGACGTGCCGCTGCAGGCCTACTTCTTCAAGTCGCGCCTGAAGATGTCGCACGAGGAAGTCAAGCAGGAGCACAAGGAATCCGACGGCAACCCCCACACCAAGGGCCGCATCCGCCAAAAGCAGCGCGAGATTGCCGACCGCGCCAGCGTGGGCGCAGTTCCCAAGGCCGATTTCGTGGTGATGAACCCCACCCACTATGCGGTGGCACTCAAGTACGACGAAAAGACCATGAGTGCCCCCCAAGTGATATCGCGCGGCACCGATCTCATCGCGCTCAAGATCCGCGACGTGGCCAAGGCGCACGACGTGCCCGTGCTGCAGTCGCCCATGCTGGCCCGCGCGTTGTATGCGCATGCCGAACTGGACCAGGCCATTCCCGCCACGCTCTACACCGCCGTGGCCCAGGTGCTGGCCTATGTCTACCGCCTCAAGGCCGCCCTGCGTGGCGAAGGCCGCATGCCCGACAGCCTGGTGGAGCCCTTCGTTCCGCCTGAACTTGATCCGCTGAACCGCACTCCCGTGCAAGGCGCCGCCGTATGAACACCTCCGTAACGTCTCTTCGACAATGGGCGGGCACCAATGCAGGCGCCCTTCAGGGCCTATCGGCACCACTGCTGGTGGTGGCGATCCTGGCGCTCATGGTGTTGCCCATCCCGCCCTGGCTGCTCGACGCGTTTTTCACGCTCAACATCGCCGTGGCCCTGATGGTGATGATGGTGGCGGCCTACATGCTGCGGCCGCTCGATTTCGCAGCCTTCCCCTCGGTGCTGCTGCTGACCACCCTGATGCGCCTGTCGCTGAACGTGGCCTCCACGCGCGTGGTGCTGCTCGAAGGCCACACCGGCCCCGGCGCCGCCGGTGCGGTGATCGAGGCCTTCGGCCACTTCTTGATCGGCGGCAACTTCGCCGTCGGCCTGATCGTGTTCGCCATCCTGGTGGTGATCAACTTTGTGGTGATCACCAAGGGCGCCGAGCGCATTGCCGAAGTGTCGGCACGCTTTACCCTGGACGCCATGCCCGGCAAGCAGATGGCCGTGGACGCCGACCTGAACGCGGGCCTGATCGACGAAAAGGAAGCCAAGCGCCGCCGCGCCGAAGTGGCGGAAGAAGCCAACTTTTTTGGCTCCATGGACGGTGCCTCCAAGTTCGTGCGCGGCGATGCGGTCGCCGGCATCCTGATTTTGCTCATCAACATCATCGGTGGCTTTGCCATCGGGGTTTTGCAGCACGACCTCTCGGCCAAGCAGGCGGCTGATAGCTACATCCTGCTGGCCATTGGTGATGCGCTGGTGGCACAGATTCCCGGGCTGCTGATCTCGGTGGCTGCGGCCATGGTGATCTCGCGCGTGGGCAAGGACCACGACATGGGCCGCCAGATCGTGCAGCAGCTCTTCATGTCGCCCCGCGTGCTGGGCGTGACCGCCGGCATCCTGCTGCTGCTGGGCGTGATCCCCGGCATGCCCCACATGGTGTTCCTGACCATGGGTGGCCTCTTGGGCTACGCCGCCTGGGTGCTGTACGAACGCCAGAAAGTGCCGCCCGAAGTCGAAGCACCGCCCGCCCCGGTCAGCGATGGCGAAGCCACCTGGGACGACCTGCAACCCATAGACCTGCTGGGCCTGGAGCTGGGCTACCGCCTGATCAGCCTGGTGGACAAGAGCCGCCAGGGCGACCTGCTCACCCGCATCAAGGGAGTGCGCCGCAAGTTTGCGCAAGAAGTGGGCTTCTTGCCGCCCGCCGTGCATGTGCGCGACAACCTCGAACTCAAGCCCAGCGGCTACCGCATCACGCTGCGTGGCGTGGTGGTGGGCGAAGGCGAAGCCTTCCCCGGCATGTTCCTGGCCATCAACCCCGGCGGTATCACCACGCCCCTGATCGGCACGCCCACCACCGACCCCGCTTTTGGCCTGCCAGCCCACTGGATCGACGAACGGCAGAAGGAAGCCGCACAAATGGCGGGTTTTACCGTCGTTGATTCCGAAACCGTGATGGCCACCCATTTGTCACACTTGATGCAAGTGCAAGCCGCCAAGCTTCTGAGTCGCACAGAAACCCAGCAACTGGTGGAGCACGTGGCCAAGCTGGCCCCCAAGCTCATCGAAGAAGTGGTCCCCAAAATGGTCTCCATCGCAACGTTCCAGAAGGTCCTCCAGCTGCTGCTGGAAGAGTCTGTGCACATCCGCGATATCCGGACCATCATCGAAACGCTGGCCGAGCACGCTGGTGGCATCACAGACCCGGTCGAGCTGGCCCGCCGCGTGCGCATTGCGCTGTCGCCCGCCATCGTCCAGCAGATCTACGGCCCCACCCGCGAACTCAACGTGATTGCGATCGAGCCTGGCCTGGAACGCCTGCTGGTGCAAGCCCTGGGCAACGCAGCAGGACCGGCTCTGGACCCCGGCGTGGCCGACATCCTCACGCAAAAGGCCGCCGAGGTGGCCCTCAAGCAGGAAGAGATGGGCCTGCCCGCCTGCCTGCTGGTTCCCGACCAGATCCGCAACGCCATCTCCCGCCTGGTGCGCCGTGTGGCGCCCCGGCTGCAAGTGCTTGCGCACAGTGAAATTCCAGAGACCCACACCATCCGCATTGGGCCGATCCTTAGAGGTGCATCAGCATGAACATCAAACGCTTTACCGCCCCCACCTCCCGCGAGGCATTGGCCAAGGCGCGCATGGCCTTTGGAGAGGGCACCCTCATCCTGTCCAACCGCCCCACGGCCAACGGCGTCGAGGTTGTGGCCACGGCCGAAGACACGCTGTCGGCCCTGGATGGAAGTGCAGGCGCGTCCAGCAACCCGCCCTTGCTGGCCCCCACACCGGCGCGCAGCGCCCCCCAGCGCGCCAGCCAGACCGCCGCAGCCAGCACCCTGGGCCGCAACGCAGTCGAGGAAGACACCGAGCAGCTGGCGATGAGCACGCTGTCGTTCCAGGACTACGTGCGCGAGCGCATGCTGCGCCGCCGCCACGAGGCGCTCAACGGCCCGGCCGAACCACAAACCTTGTCGGAGCGCAGCCGCGACCAAGAGCCCGAGCGCGAACGCATGCCAGCACCCGCCGTCGTGCGCCACAACCCGCTGCGCAGCATCCCCATGGACATTCCACCGGAGCCTCCACGCCGCCGGCAGGAAGCCGCCAGCGCCCACCTGGCCCAGTCGAACAACAACCAGCAAAGCGTGATGAATGAACTCCATGCCATGAGGGAGTTGATCGAAGACCGCTTTAACACCATGGCCTGGCTGGGCCAGGCGCGCCAGAACCCGATCCAGTCCAACCTCATGCTCAAGATGATCCGTGCAGGCTACTCCCCATCTTTGGCCCGCGCCGTGCTCGAGCGCATGCCGGAAGACCTGTCGGCCGCCGAGTCGGTGCGCTGGCTGATGGATGTGCTGGAGCGCAACCTCAAGACCGACCTGGCCGAGCCTCCGCTGTATGAGCAAGGCGGCATCTTCGCGATGGTGGGCTCCACCGGCGTGGGCAAGACCACGACCACGGCCAAGCTGGCCGCGCTGTGTGCGCGCATCCATGGCCCGGGCAGCGTGGGCCTGATCACTCTGGACACCTACCGTGTGGGCGCGCACGAGCAGCTGCGCAGCTACGGCCGCATGCTGGGCATCGTGGCCCATCTGGCGCACGACCGCGCCGCGCTGCAGGACCTCCTGGGCCTGCTCAGCGGCAAGAAAATGGTGCTGATCGACACCACCGGCGTGGCCCCCCGCGACCCGCGCAAGCGCGACATGCTGGACGTGCTGGATCTGCCCCACGTCAACCGCCTGCTGGTGCTCAACGCAGGCTGCCATGGCGACACGCTCGATGACGTGCTCACCGCATTCAAGACCGAAGGTTCCCAGCAAGCCATCCTGTCCAAGGTGGACGAGGCCGTGAAGCTGGGCCCCGCCATCGACGCACTGATCCGCCACCAGATGGTGCTGCGCGGCGTGACCAACGGCCAGCGTGTGCCGGAAGACTGGGAACGTGCCGATGCGCACAAGCTCATCAGCACCTCCATGCGCGCGCCTGCCAAGTCGGCCTTCGACCCCAAGGCGACCGACCTGAATTTCTTCTTCTCGCATTCGCCCGACACCATGAACGAACGGGGGCTGGTCGATGCTTGATATCGGTTTTCACCAGGCAGCCGGCCTGCACAGCTTCACCCCGCAGTCAGAGCTGCGCGTGGTGGCTGTTGCCAGCCAGGACAACGCGGGCACCGGGCTGGAGACGCTCTGGCAGATCTGCGCCAGCCTGCAGCGCCTGGGCTACCCGGTCGTGGTGCTCGACGGCACAGCGCAGGAGACGGATGAGTACCCGGGTTTGCTGCACCTGCTGCAACAAGCGCCGTGGAACGAGGGCGTCAGCCTCAACATGGGGGCCATGGCCTCATCGCTGGCAGTGATTCCCGCAGCCAAAGGCCTGCAGCGCATCAGCCGCGAGGCCAGCCGCAACGAGACCGCACCCCTGCCCTGTCTGCTGCCCTATTTCCGAACCTACGGGCTGATCGTGCTGCACGCGCCTGCGGCCACGCTGGGGCCGCTGCTGACGCACACCGCCACCGTACCGCTGGTGGTGATGGGCGACGGCTCGGCTGGTGTGCTGACCAGTTACAAGAGCCTCAAACAGATCGCGGTGCACACAGGACTGCCCTGTATGGTGGCGGCTTTGCTGCGCGGCACCACGCCCGCAGAACGGCGCAAGACCCAGCATGCGCTGATGACCTTGCAGGACTGCGCGGAACGCCACCTGGGCGGCCCGGTCCGCACGACCACCATCGCCACACAGAACCCTCAGGACCTCCAGCGCCTGGCCTTGCAACTGCTGGAAAATGCGGGCACTATCAGTGAGTCGCTGACAGCGCTGCCACCCAGCAACTTGGCAGCCATGCCTGCGCATTTTGTCCGGAGCCATTGATCTGATTTGTCCGGAGCCGTTGACTAGAGCGTGTTATGCACTTTTACGTACCCACGTTGACCCCAGAGGCCGGTGATCGCAAGGCGCAGTGCGCAGCCGAGGCCGGGGCCTTGGCAAGTGCTGCAACGCGGCGAGTGCCTGCCTCTGGGGTCAACCCGGAGGGAAAGCCGGGGCAAGGCCCGGCCACGTCGTTGCAGGCCGCTGGCAGTATTGATACTGCGGCGCGTCCTGCGTCTCGTTGTCGGGCCTTGCCCCGGCTTTCGTGGGCACGTAAAAGTGCATAACACGCTCTCTATGTACACCGCCAAAGGCCAGCTCGATCGTGATGCGATGATCCGCCAGCACGTCCCGCTGGTGCGAAGAATCGCGCACCACATGATCGCCAAGCTGCCTCCCAACGTGGAGCTGGACGACCTGATCCAGGTTGGCATGATGGGCTTGGCGGAAGCCCTGTCGCGCTACGAAGTGGCCCAGGGTGTGCAGTTCGAGACCTTTGCCACCCAGCGCATCCGGGGCGCCATGCTGGACGAACTGCGCGAGGGCGACTGGATGAGCCGCAGCTCCCGCAAGAGCCAGAAAGACATCGAACACGCCGTGCACCGGCTGGAGCAGAAGCTGGGCCGCAGCCCGCTGGAGTCTGAAATTGCCAGCGAGATGGGCATGAGCTTGGTCGAATACCAAAGCCTGCTCGGCAAGGTTCGGGGTACACAACTGGTGTATCTGGAGGACATGACGCATGGCAACGAGGACGATGACGGCTTTCTGGACCGCCATGTGGCAGACGCCGACGCAGACCCTCTGGAATTGCTGCGCGACCAACGGCTCAAGATGTCGCTGGTGAATGCCATCAAGACCCTGCCCGAACGCGAGCAGCACATCATGGGCATGTACTACGAGCACGACATGAATCTCAAGGAGATCGCGGCCGTGCTGGGGGTGACCGAATCTCGGGTGTGCCAGCTGCACAGCCAGTCCATCGCACGCCTGCGGGCCAAGATGCGGGCGCATTGACTACCCCCTGAGTCGCCTTCGGCGCCTTCCCCCTGAAGGGGGACGCCACCAGTGGCCTGGCGGAGCCAGTTCCACGGTGGCACTGGTCGGGGGCTGCGACCGTTTCAGGGGTAACCGCGCCGAGCAGACATCGAAGTTCAATCCTCCGGCCTTCACTGGTAACGGTCAAAACAATAGCTGCTTGCACTTGTAATCCGTGGCTTTGAGAGGATTTTCCTCTCAAAGCCAACAGGGACAAGCGCCAGCAGCTATCTTTTTTTGGCTCAACCAGCCGATTTGTAGATACGGGCCACGCCGGGCTTGCCGGCCTGTGCGCCCCGACCGTCGCCGTAGGTGGAGGGTGTGCCCGCCTGCGGCACCAAGCCTGCCACCTGGCGATCGGCATTCACGGCCAGGCGCGCCAGGCTTTCGCGGTGCACGGCAAGCATGTCGTCAATGGCACGGGCTCGTTTTTGCAGCTGTGCAGGCACGGGCAGACCCCTGGCTGCAGTCTGCTCAAGAACACGCGCGAACTGGGCCGCTGCATCCCGCAGGGCCACACTGTTCTTTTCCAGGGATTGGGGGTCTGCCGCGAGAAGGGCGGCGGAGACTTTTTCGATCAGCTGTTCAACAGCCGAGAGGGATTCTTCCAGGGACATGGCGCATTGTGGGGTGGATAGCGCCTGCCTGCCAAGTCTGTCAATAAAGGTGCGTGCGGGACGCTGAGGAATCAACCGCGCGAGCGGGCCAGGATTTCCTGGGCGTTGGAGAGCATCTTGTCGGCAATGGCTTCGGCGTCCACCGAGAAAGTGCCTTTTTCGATGGCAGCCCGCACCGCCTTGACCTTGCTCGCATCAAAATCACCTGTGGAACGGGATGTCTGGTCCAGCGCACGGGCAGCGGTGGAGACGGTGACGGGCACACCGGCGGTTGACACAGCCGCAGCGTCTTTGGCGGCTCCTTCAGCAGCGCTGGCAGGACTTTTGGCTTGCTTGGCAAGCCCCGTCTGCGCCAAGGCGCCCGGGAGTTCCGGTTTTTGACCAATCTTCATCGCTCTCTCCACCACCCCGTTTGATGTGGGGCACAGTAGCAATGTTTTCGACCCATTTGGCCCGGACTTTAGCCATTTATCACCGCCCCGTCATCAAAGAGCGACGACCACCGTCCCAACCTCATTCACAGTTCCACTTACTATCCTGCCATTATCCATGCGGATGCGAACAATCTGCCCCGCAGCGCCTGCCGACATGGCCTGCCCTGCGGAGGTGACTGCATAGCCGGGGCCCTGGGCAATCACCTTGACCTGGGCGCCTGCGCGAAAGAGCTGGGGGGGCCGCACCATGGTCTGGCGCAATGCCTGGCCGGCCACCAGCTGGCGCGCGGCGACCTGCCCGACCCACATTTCCGGGTTGGCCATCACGGCTGCCGACTCTTCGGCCCAGTCCACTTCCGCCTCGGTGGCGTCATTGGCGGTCAGCACCGTCCCCGGAGCCACCGGGCCGGTCAGCACCCAAGCCGGGCCAAATGCCTTGACGGTCACCGGCAGGTAAACGTTCCATGCGGTTTGCCCCTCGACACAGCGCAGCCCCAGGCGGGTGCGGCCCCACAGCCGGGCGCCCACTGGCAGGTAGGGTTCGACCCGCGCACACGGCGCCAGCCGCAGCCGCGAGTCGAGTGAGCCAACGCTCACTTCCATGCGCAGCGGCAAGCCGGAGGCCTGGTTGCGCGACATCGCGTCATCCAGCCAGCGTTGGGTCAGCGGGCCCAGGTCGGCACTGGGGTCGGCTGCCGCCTGGGCCAGCGCGGCCCCGCTGCTGCCAGCCACTGCAGTCAACCCCAGCACCACCGCCAGAGCGTGCCGAGCCACAGCACGCCGCCCGGCGATCGCCAGAGCGCCAGCGCGAACCAAAGGGGACACGAAGGGGAAAACGAAGATCGATGGCATGGGGCCTCCTGGGCATCGCAGGTCAACAGGTCTGACCGCGCGGGGCGGCAAAGACTCTTTCACGACTGGAACTATAGGCAGGCGAGCCCTGCGCAAAACCCGAAACTGCGCACCCATTTCCGCGTTCTTCGCGCTTTAGAAAAAAGCGGCGGCTTTCACAATCGAACCACGCCGGAAACCCCCAACCGGCTCCTATTGCAACCCAGGGTGTGAGGCAACCATGCTTGACAAGATGACCAACCGGCTGGACTTTCTCGGCAACGCGCTCGTGCTGCGTGCCGAGCGCCAGCGCGCCATCGCCAGCAACATCGCCAACGCTGACACCCCGGGCTACGTGGCACGCGATTTCAGCTTTGGCGATGCGATGCGCGAAGCCACGGGCTTGGGCTCGGGCGTGACCCGCCTGGCCACGGGTGGCTCGGTGGGCACCACGGGCAACCTGGGGGCCAAGGGCGCCACAGACCCCCGCCACATTCCGCTGCCAGCGGCCAGCACGGGCACCGGCGCACCCGGCACGCTGGGTTATTCCGTGCAGACCCAGCCCAGCCTGGACAACAACACGGTGGACCTGGACCGCGAGCGCGCCAACTTTGTCGACAACGCCGTGCGCTATGAAGCCACGCTGCGTTTCATCAACGGCAACGCCAAAACCATGCTCAGCGCGATCCAGGGCCAATAAGCCATCCGCAGTGCAGCGCAGAAAGCGAGTCTCCCCATGTCCATGTTCTCCATCTTCAGCGTCTCGGGCAGCGCCGTCAGCGCGCAGTCGCAGCGGCTCAACGTGGTGGCCAGCAACCTGGCCAATGTCGATGCCGTGGCAGGCCCCGACGGCCAGGCCTACAAGGCGCGCCAGGTGGTGTTCCAGACCGCCCCCATGGGCGCGGACAGCTCGGCCGGTGTGCGCGTGAGCTCCATCAACGAAAGCAACGTTCCCGGCCGCCGCGTGCACGACCCCAGCCACCCGTCGGCAGACGCGGAAGGCTATGTGACGCACTCCAACGTCAACGCCGTGGAGGAAATGGTCAACATGATCTCCGCCTCCCGCTCTTACCAGAACAACGTCGAGGTCATGAACACGGCCAAGTCGCTGCTCCTCAAGACCCTGCAGATGGGCCAGTAACTCTAGGACGCCACCATGATCCTCAACTCCGCCACCAGCGCGCCCACGGTCACCGATGCGACCGGCACCAAGGCCAACGCCGCCACCGACCCTGCAGCCGCGCAGGACCGCTTCCTGAAACTGCTGGTTGCTCAGCTGAACAACCAGGACCCGATGAACCCGCTGGACAACGCCCAGATGACCTCGCAGATTGCGCAGATCAACACGGTGACCGGCATCCAGCAGCTCAACCAGACGATGGAGAGCATGTCGGCGCAGTTCAACTCGCTGCAGGTGATGCAGGGCACGGCCCTGATTGGCCGCAACGTGATGACCGAAGGCTCGACGCTGGCTGTGGCCGACAAGGCCGGCAAAGGTGGCTTTGAGCTGGCCTCGGCCGCCACCAAGGTGAAGGTCGAGGTGATGACCGCTGGCGGCCAGGTGATCGAGACCATGGACCTGGGTGCCAAGGCTGCAGGGCGCCACACCTTCGAGTGGGATGCCAGCAAGTACACCGGCTCCACCGAGGGACTGCAGTTCCGCGTCAGTGCCGTCAATGGTTCGACCAAGATCGACAGCACGTCGCTGGCCCTGTCCAAGGTCACGGCCGCAGGTGCCGAGGACGGCCAGCTGGTGCTGACCCTGGCCAACGGAAAAACCATCAACTACAGCCAGATCAAGGCCCTGGTCTAACCCGGCCGATTCAGTGATAGCCCCCATCAGGAGAACACCATGAGTTTTCAGCAAGGCCTCTCTGGCTTGAACGCCGCCAGCAAGAACCTCGACGTCATCGGGCACAACATCGCCAACTCCAACACCGTCGGGTTCAAGGCCTCGCGGGCCGAGTTTGCCGAAATGGTGGCGTCCGCCATCGGCTCGTCCGGCGGCACCAATGCGGGCATCGGCGTCGAAGTGGGCGCGGTCTCCCAGCAGTTCACACAGGGCAATCTCACGATCACGGGCAACAGCCTGGATGTCGCCATCAACGGCAACGGCTTTTTCACGCTCACGCTGCCCGATGGCACACCCGCCTACACCCGCTCCGGCAACTTCAAGCTGGACAAGGAGGGCAACATGATCACCAACGACAACGCCAACGTGATGGGTTACCCCGTGGACCCGGTCACCGGCCTGCGTTCGGGCACCGACCCCATCCCTATGGTGTTCCCCACCTCCGAGCCCATCCCTGCCAAGCAGACCACCACGATCACGGCAGCATTCAACCTGCCGGCCACGGCCACCGATGCGGCCGGCGACCCTGCCGCCACGCCGCCCATCCCGGCCACACCGCGCGCCACCTACGGCACGTCGATCAACGTGTTCGACAGCCAGGGCGTGGCCAAGCCAGTGAGCCTGTACTTCCAGAAGACCGCCACCGACAACACCTGGGACGTGTACGACCAGCTGGACGACCCCACGGCAGTGCCTCCCGTGGTGGCAACTCCTATAGGCCAGATCACGTTTGACAACAATGGCGCCATCACGGCCCCCGTGGCCACGCCCCCCGCCACGGGCTTCGCGCTCACGCTGAACGTGAACCCGACCCCGCCCAACCCCAACAACCTGCCCGCGTTTGATGTGGCGGTGAGCCTGGACAAAGTCTCACAGAGCGGCAACAAGTTCTCGGTCTCCAACCTGAGCCAGGACGGCTACACCACGGGCGAGCTCACGGGCATCAACATCGAGAACAACGGGATGATCATGACCCGCTACTCGAACGGCGTGACCCGTGCAGAAGGCCAGCTGGCGCTGTCGAGCTTCCGCAATACGCAGGGCCTGGCTTCGGTAGGCGGCAACAACTGGGTCGCCACCTTTGAATCCGGCCAGCCGGTGGCTGGCACGGCCACCGACGGCAACTTCGGGTCGCTGCGCTCGGGCGCGCTGGAAGACTCCAACGTGGACCTGACCGCCGAGCTGGTGAACATGATGACCGCACAGCGCGCCTACCAGGCCAACGCCCAGACCATCAAGACGCAAGACCAGGTGATGTCCACCCTGGTGAACTTGCGTTGATCGGGAACGGTTCGTAAGAACTCTGCACTGAAACAGCCCTGGACAACGGAGAGCCCCCATGGACCGCATCATTTACACCGCGATGACGGGCGCCAACGCGGCCGCCCACCGGCAGGCCGTGTTGTCCAACAACCTCGCCAACGCCTCCACCCAGGGGTTTCGTGCGGAGATGTCCACCTTCCGCTCGGTCCCCATCCAGGGCGATGGCTCCAAAACCCGTGTGTTTGCGCTGGAGGCCACCTCGGGCCACGTGAGCACGCCCGGCCCCGTGCAGCGTACCGGCCGCAACCTCGACGCCATGGCCGTGGGCAATGCCTGGTTTGCCGTGCAGGGACTTGACGGTACCGAGGCCTACACCCGCGCAGGCACCTTTGAGGTGTCGGCCACGGGCCAGCTGCTCACCCCCACCGGACTGCCTGTGCTGTCCGATGGCGGCGCGCCCATTGATGTCCCGCCGGGCGCCGAAGTCACGCTGGGCTCGGATGGAACGGTCACCGCCAAGGCAGCGGGCCAGCCCGCGCAGGCCATCGGCCGCCTCAAGCTGGCCACCCCCACACCGGAAGACCCGCTCAAGCGCGGCGACGACGGCCTGTTTCGCGCCACATCGGGCGACCCCATCCCGAGCGACCCTAACGCCCGCATGCTGGCCGGCGCGGTGGAAGGCTCGAACGTGAACCCGGTCGAAAGCATGGTCGGGATGATTGCCGCATCGCGCCAGTTCGAGCAGCAGATGCGCCTGTTGCAGTCCGCCGAAACCAACGACAAGACCGCCAGCCAGTTGCTGAGCATGAACGGCTGAGGTCGCGCCCCGCGCCGCCACGCCAAAAGGAAGCACCATGATCAACTCCCTCTGGATCGCCAAGACCGGCATGTCTGCCCAGCAGACCCAGCTCGACGTCATCTCGCACAACCTGGCCAACGTCTCCACCACCGGCTACAAGCGCAACAACGCGGTGTTCGAGGATCTGATCTACCAGAACCTGCGCCAGGTGGGTGCCAACACCACCGAGCAGAACCAACTGCCCACCGGCCTGCACCTGGGCCTGGGCGTGCGCACGGTGGCCACCAGCCGCAACTTCGTTCAGGGCAGCCTGCAGGAGTCCAAGAACAACCTGGACGTGGCCATCAACGGCAATGGTTTTCTGGAAGTGACCATGCCCGACGGGACCATCGGCTACACGCGCGACGGCTCGTTCCAGGTCGATTCGCAAGGCCGCCTGGTCAACTCCAGCGGCCTGCCCGTGGCCAACGGCATCACGGTGCCCGCCAACGCCACGAGCGTGACCATCAGCGCCGATGGCGTGGTGTCGGCCACCGTACAGGGCAACACCCAGCCCCAGCCCTTGGGCAACCTGGCGATGTCGGCCTTCATCAACCCGGCCGGCCTCGAGCCCATTGGCCAGAACCTGTTCAAGGAATCGGCCGCCTCGGGCCAGCCCCAGCAGGGCACGCCCGGCACCAACGGGCTGGGTATTCTCAAGCAGGGGTTTCTGGAAGCCTCCAACGTCAACGTGGTGGAAGAGCTGGTCACCATGATCCAGGCACAGCGTGCCTATGAGATGAATTCCAAGGCCATCCAGACTTCGGACCAGATGCTGGCCAAGCTCAGCCAGCTGTGATCCCGATGCCGACACCAGGAGCGTTCGCCATGCTGCCGTTCACACGCCTTTTTGCCCTGCCCGCCGCCGTGGGCGCGCTGCTGCTCACGGGCTGCGCCGCCACCCTGTCGCCGCCGCCGCCGGTGGACATCCTGCCGACCACCCCACCACCACTGGCCGCAGTGCACCGTGCACCACCGCCCGTGACCGGGGGCCTGTTCCACAACGCCAGCTACCGCCCCGCGTTCGAAGACCGTCGCGCACGGCTGGTGGGCGACAACGTCACGATCATGATCGTCGAGAACGTGACGGCCAGCCAGAAATCCTCGTCCACCGTGGACCGTACCTCGGAGGCCTCGGCCGGCATCACCAACCTGCCTTTCGTGAAAAAGTCGCTGGCCGACCGCACCACGCTCGGCGCCGGTTCGGAAAGCACCTTCTCGGGCAAGGGTGGCACCGAAAGCGCCAACACCTTCACCGGCTCGATCACCGCCACCGTGGTGGACGTGCTGCCCAACGGCCACCTGGTCGTGACGGGCGAGAAGCAGATCGGCGTGAACCAGAACGTGGATGTGCTGCGCTTCTCGGGCACCATCGATCCGCGCGCGCTGCAGCCGGGCAGCATTGTCAACTCGACCCAGGTGGCCAATGTGCGGGTGGAATCCCGTGGCCGTGGCGCACAGAACGAAGCCCAGGCCTTGGGCTGGATGAACCGGGTCTTCAACACGATCACGCCGTTTTAGGGTTTCACCCCCTGAGGCGCTGCGCGCCTTCCCCCTCTCTCTACGCGCTGCGCGCTACGGGAGGGGGACGCCGCCAGCGCGGCGGGGCGGCCCTTGCGCGGCGGCCCGCGCTTTGGCCGCGCCAGTTTTGACGAGCACTGGGCTGCGGGATGGCTGCGATTGTGTAGTCGATCTCAAAATCGCTATCTTATTTATAGCTATTTACGCTTATCTATTAAGCGACAGCGGCCATTTTTATTCATATTTCACCTTGCAGCTTGACCCGGACCAACCGCCTAGGCGCACGGTACGCCACCGCCGTTTCCCACCCGCTCGGGAACCCATGCAATAGGCCGGTGAACCCGCTTCTTTTTGGGTTTTAGTTCCTGGCGGGGCCGCCCACAATCGGTGTCATGAAAGCCTTGTCCCACTCCCTCTTGTCACGCCCCGTGCGCGCGCTGTGGCTGTTGCTGGCCCTCGTGGCTGCTGGTGTGGCGGTGCCTGCCCATGCCTTGCGCATCAAGGAAGTGGCGGCGGTGCAGGGCGTGCGCAGCAACCAGCTGACGGGCTATGGCCTGGTGGTGGGGCTGGACGGCACGGGCGACCAGACCACGCAGATGCCTTACACCACGCAGGCCATGTCCAACTACCTGCAGCAGATGGGCATCAGCCTGCCGCCTGGCACGGCGAACCAGTTGCAGCTCAAGAACGTGGCGGCGGTGATCGTCACGGCACAGTTGCCGGCCTTTGCCCAGCCCGGGCAGATGATCGACATCAACGTGTCCTCCATGGGCAACGCCAAGTCGCTCAAGGGCGGAACGCTCATCGTCACGCCCCTGCGCGGCGCCGACGGCGAGATCTACGCCCTGGCCCAAGGCAATGTGGTGGTGGGAGGCGCGGGCGCCTCGGCGGGAGGCAGCAAGGTGCAGATCAACCACCTGAGTGCAGGCCGGGTTCCGCAAGGCGCACAGGTCGAACGCGCCGTGCCCACACCCCTCAACGAGGGCGACACCATCAACCTGGGGCTCAATGCCTCGGACTTCCAGACCGCACGCCGCGTGGCGCAGGCCATCAACACCAAACTGGGTAGCGGCCTGGCCACGGCGCTCGACGGGCGCACCGTGCAAGTGCGCGCACCGCTGGACCCCGGCGCCCGCGTGGGCTTCATCGCCGACCTGGAAGAACTGCCCCTGGAGGCGTCCACCCCCTCGGCCAAGGTCGTCATCAATGCACGCACCGGCTCGGTGGTGCTGAACCAGGCCGTGACGCTGGGCCCCTGCGCCATTGCACACGGCAACCTGTCGATCACCATCAGCTCCACGCCCGTCATCAGCCAGCCCGCTCCACTCTCGCAAGGGCAGACCGTGGTGGCGCAGCAAAGCGACATCCGCATCAACCAGGAACCGGGCAACATCATCCAGATGCCGGCTTCACCCCAGCTGGCAGACGTGGTCAAGGCGCTCAACACGCTAGGGGCCACGCCGGGCGACCTGCTGGCCATCCTGCAGGCCATCAAGGCCGCCGGCGCCCTCAACGCCGAGCTGGAAGTGATCTGACCCCGGGGAGCAACCATGGCCCTCACCCTGCCCTCGTCCAGCACCACCAGCAGCACGTCCAATGCGCTGGCGGTGGACATCCGCTCGCTCAATTCGCTCAAGTACGACGCGGGCACGGCCAACAACGCCCAGACCACGCGCGAGGTCGCCAAGCAGTTCGAGTCGCTGTTCATGCGCGAGCTGATCAAGAGCATGCGCGACGCCACGATGAAATCCGGCCTCATGGAAGGCGAGCAGGCCAACCTGGGCCAGGACATGCTGGACCAGCAGCTGTCGGTCAGCATGTCGGGCCAGCAGGGCGGGCTGTCTGAAGCGATTGCACGCCAGCTCTCGCGGCAGATGGGCGGGGCCGACGCCAATTTCTCCGTGCCTTCCACACTGAGCCTGCCGCAGGCGCTGCCCCGCACAGCGTCCTCGGCCACCGGCACACCGGCCGAGGCCACTGGACCCGCGCCCAAGGGCCGCGATGGTTTTGTGCAGCACCTCTCGGGCACCGCCGAGCGCGTGGCCCAGGAGAGCGGCATTCCGGCCAGCTTCATGCTGGGCCAGGCTGGCCACGAAACCGGCTGGGGCAAAAGCGAGATCAAACACAAGGACGGCTCCAACTCGTTCAACCTGTTCGGCATCAAGGCCGGCAAGGGCTGGACAGGCAAGGTGGCCGAGATCACCACCACCGAATACATCAACGGCAAGGCCCAGAAGGTGACGGCGAAGTTCCGCGCCTACGACTCGTACGAGGATTCGTTCCGGGACTACGCAAAGCTCATCAAGGACAGCCCGCGCTACGAGAAGGCCGAATCCGTCGCCCAGTCCGGCTCGGCCATGGCCTATGCCTCGGCGCTGCAAAAGGCGGGCTACGCCACCGACCCCGAGTACGCCAAAAAGCTCGGCGGTGCCATCAATAGCGTGCTGCGCACGCTGCGCGCGCAGGCTTGACCATGCAAACACCCCCTGAGTCGCTTCGCGCCTTCCCCCTCTCTCGCTTCGCGGGAGGGGGACGCCCCCAGCGCGGCGGGGCGGCCCTTGCGCGGGGGCACTGGCTAGGGCCGCGCGAGTCTCACGCGCTGGGGGTGCAGGCAGCGCTGGGGATCACTGAAATGCGAGGTGAGTCATGAGCTTGCTCAACGTCGGCGCCCGCGCCCTGTTGGCCAACCAGGTGGCGCTGCAGACGGCGGGCCACAACATTGCCAACGTCAACACGCCCGGCTATTCGCGCCAGACCGTGGTGCTGCAGACCGTGCAGGGCCAGTTCACGGGCGGCGGCTACATCGGCCAGGGCGTGGATGTGCAGACCATCCTGCGCAACCAGAGCGAGCTGCTCACGCGCCAGTCGGCCACGGCGGGCTCGGTGCAGTCGTCCGACATCGTGCGGGCCGAGCGCCTGCGCCAACTGCAGGAGGTCTTCAGCGGCGGCACGGCGGGCCTGGGTGCAGCCATCAATGACATGATGAATGCGTTCTCGGACGTGGTGAGCGCCCCCACGGACATCACTGCGCGCACCGTGGTGCTCACGCGCATGGACGAAACCGCCTCGCGCATGCGTGCGGCCGCCGACCGCATCAACGAAATCCAGTACACCGTGACCGAACAGCTGCAAAGCAGCATCACCGCCGTCAACAGCCTGGCCGGGCAGATGGCCAGCGTGAACGAGCAGATCGCGCGCGCCAAGGGCAATGGCCAGACTCCGAACGACCTGCTGGACCAGCGCGACCAGATCATCCGCGACATCAACCAGTACGTGCAGACCACGCAGATCCCAGCTGACGATGGCACCGTGGGCCTGTTTGTGGCGGGCAGCCAGCCGCTGGTGCTGGGCACCACGGCCACCAGCCTGTCCATCGATGACGCGACGGCCTTCCCCGGCAGCGGCCAGATCAAGCTGTTCTTCAACCGGCCCGGTGCGCCAGCCGTGGAGATGGACGAGAACGTGCTCGGCGGGGGCTCGATGTCGGGCCTGCTGCGCTTTAACAACAACGATCTGGCCGAAGGGCGCAACCTGCTGGGCCGCATGGCCATGGCCATCGGCATGACGATGAACGACCAGCACAACCTGGGCCTGACGCTGGACGGTGCGCTGGGCAAGGACCTGTTCGCGCTGCCCGCCAGCATGCCGGGCCACACCAACGGCGCGGGCGTGGGCACGGTGTCCTTCACCGGCCCCACGGAGTTCGCGGCGTCGGACTACGAAATCCGCTTTACCACCGGCACGGCCGGGCAGGTGGTGCGCTTGTCGGACGGCACGTCCACCCCGTTCACCGACGCGGCCAACCTGGCCACGCTGCAGATCGACGGCCTGAACTTCAACCTGACCACGCCCGGCAACCCCGGCGAGCGCATGTTGTTCAAGCCGTTCAGCACCGCGGCGGCCAACATCCAGTCGCTGGTGTACTCACCGCGTGATCTGGCTGCGGCCAACCCCATCAACGCGGCCATGGGCACCTCCAACGGCGGCACGCTGCAGCTGGCGGGCCTCAAAGCCACGGGCCTGCCCAACCCGCCAGGGCTGGTGCTGCCGCCCAACGCCAACCCGGCGGCGTTGCCCCCCATCCTGGGCGGTATCCAGCTGCAGTTCACGGCCGGCCCGCCCACCACATACGACGTGCTGGACCGGGGCACTGCGCCACCCACCACCATTGCCGCCGCGCAGCCCTACACGCCGGGTGCACCCATCTCGATCAACGGTTGGGAGATCAAGCTGCAGGGCAGCCCCAACACGGGCGACACCGTCGTGATCGGCAATGCATCGGACCCGCAGTACGGCGACATCTTCACGCGCAACGCGGGCAACGCGAGTGCGCTCATGGGCCTGCGGGACGTGAAGATGTTCGACGAGTCCACACTCTCCGACGGCTACGCTGGGGCCATGGCCCAGGTGGGCACCCGCACCCAGAGCGCGCTGTTCGCGGCCGAGCTGTCCACCACCATAGCGGCCAACCTGGAACGGGACCGTACGGCGATTTCGGGCGTGAACCTGGACGAGGAGGCTGCAAGGCTGATCCAATACCAGCAGGCGTACCAGGCATCGTCCAAAATGATCCAGATTGCGCAAAACATCTTTGACTCGCTGCTGCAGGGCCTCGGCCGCTGACCGCGGGACAGGAGTTAGGAGTTCGACATGAGTAACAGCATCTACCGCCTTGGCACGGCCAACATGTATGACAACGCGCTGCGCAACCTGGGCACTCGCCAGACCAACCTGTCGAACCTGCAGGAGAACCTGACCTCGGGCAAACGCGTGGTGCGGGCCAGCGATGACCCCGTGTCGGCCGCGCAGGCCGAACGCGCCATCAACCGGCTGGCGCGCATCCAGACCGAGCAGCGCGCACTGGAAACGCAGCGCAACGCCATCGCGCAGGCCGAGTCCGCCCTGGGCGACGCAGTGGACCTGGTGCAGAACTTCCGCGAACTGGTGGTGAACGCCGGCAGTGCGGCCCTGACCCCCAACGACCGCAACACCATCGCCAACCAGCTGCAAGGCCTGCGCGAGCAGCTGCTGGAAGTAGCCAACCGCAAGGACACAAACGGCGTTCCCCTGCTCAGCGCCCTGGGCAGCGCGCTCGCGCCGTTCCTCGGTCCCCTGAGCACCAGCCCCGACTACAGCTTTGAAGGACTGCCTGGCCAGACAGCCAGCAGTGGCGTGTCGATTCCCAACACCCTGGATGGCGAAGCCGCCTTCATGTTCGACCCGCAGCGCGATGGTGTCTACACCGCAGGTGTCAGCGCCATTCCCTCCAGCCGCTTCCTCAACACCACGGCGGTCACCCCCGTGGACCCGAGCCTGGTAACGGGCGACAACTACACCATCACCTTCAGCGCGGTCGGCCCGGGTGCCACACCCGGCACCACCACCGCCACCTACACGCTCACCAACACCACCACAGGCGCCGTGTCACCGGCCGTGGTGGTGCCCGACTATCCCACCGATAAGCCAGTGACCATCGCCATCACCAGCATCCCGGGCCTGAGCTTCGACATCAAGGGCAACCCTGCCACCGGGGACACCATTACCCTGCAGCCCAGCCCGAGCATGTTCAGCACCCTGGACAACGCGATCCGCGACATCCGCAGCGCCCCCGACAGCAATGCAGCGGCGCAGGCAGTGGGGCAGGCCCTGGGCAACATGGACATTGGCCTGGAACGCCTGCACAACATGCGCGGCTACGCAGGCGAGCTGCTCAACCGAGCGGACCGCATCACGGGCGACCAGGAAAAGCGCTCCATCCAGCTCGAAGGCGACCGCTCGCGGGCCGAGGATCTCGATATGATCCAGGGAATTTCAGACTTCCAGAACCAGCAGGTGGGCTACGAGGCAGCGCTCAAGTCCTATGCGCAGGTTCAGAAGCTGTCCCTGTTCAATTTCATCAGTTAAAGCGGGCCTGCCCACGCTGCACAGCCCCGGGCGGGGACAGGCCCCAACGACGAGACAACCGCCTAAGAGCACATGGTCCAATCTGTCCTTGGCAGCCTGATTCTGGGTTACCGCCCTTTGTGGAACCGCGCCCGCAAGCTCGCGGCCATCCAGCTTTATGTGCACAGCGAGGCCTCGGCCCTGGTCGATACCGCCCACCTGCTGCGCACGCTGCAGGAGTTGTGGTCTGCCAGTTCTCCCCCGATTCTGCTGTCCCCCCAAAGCCACCAGCTGTTGTCCAACATGCTGGAGCACGCGCCACGTGGCGCGCCCTGGATCGAGGTGCGCGGCAACTGGTTGTCCGACTCCACCATCTATGCGCTGGTCAAGGCCGCCCACCAGCGGGGCCTGAAGCTCGTGTGGCGCGGCGAGCTGGGTCGGCTGCCCGAGCCCGACATTGCCCAGTGCTTTGACAACAGCCTGCTCACTCTGCGCCCCGAAGACGCCGTGGCGGCCCTGAAGGCGGCCCCCGCCGCCCGCCCTGGCGGCACCCCCACGCAGCCCGCGCGCACCACCAGCCCGGTGCTGGCCGGGCAGATGTACGAGAACATTGCCAGCCGCGCGCTCATGGAGCATTGCCTGGACCAGCACAACGCCCTGGCACTGGCCGGCTGGCCCACCGAAGATGTGCTCTACAGCCTGCGCCACCATCCCCAGCAGCCATCGCACGCGGTGATCTTCAAGCTCATGAAGGCCATCGACGCAGAGCAGTCGCTGGAAACCTTTGAAGACATCATGGGCCAGGACCCGATCCTGGCGTACCGCTTCATGGTGTACACCAACTCTGCGGCCCTGGGCCTGCGCACCGGCATCGATTCGCTGCGCCGGGGCCTGGTGATGATGGGCTACGGCTCCATCAAGCGCTGGCTGTCTGACCAGCTGCCCCATGCCAGCACCGACCCCAACATGCAGCCGGTGCGCGAGGCCATGGTGATGCGTGCCCAACTCACCGCACAGCTGCTCGACGCGGGCGTGGAGAACGATCTGCGCCGCGAGATCTACCTGTGTGGTCTGCTATCGCAGATCGACGACCTGCTGGGGGAGCCGCTTGGCACCATCCTGCGCCGTCTGCCCTTGTCCGAGCGCATCTATGACGCCACGGTGCTGCGCACCGGCCCCTACACCGGTGGCCTGCAGATGGCCTGCGCGCTGGAGACCGACGACGCCAGTGCCATTCGCAACCTCTGCGAGACGTTCGAGCTGGACCTGGAAGAGGTCAACCGCGCGCTGCTGCGGGTGCTGGCCGACCTGGAAGTAGAGAGAAGATAACCCCCCTGAGCCGCTGCGCGTCTTCCCCCAAGGGGGACGCCACCGGTGGCCCGGCAAAGCCGGTTCCACGGTGGCACTGGCTGGGGCCGCGCCAGTATTTGCCGACAGCGCCAGTCTGGGACATGGGCTCAAAGGCAGTGGGTCGGCTCACCGTGCCTGCTCATCGCGCACCCGCGCAAAAGTCTTCCAGAACTCCGCCTCCTGCGTGGTCGCAAAGTTGATGCGCATGAGGGTGCTGGGTTGGCGCTCTGCATGGAACAGCGCGCCCGGCGCCAGCAGGTAGCCCTCGTCGAGCATGCGCTGCGACAGCGCGTCGGTGTCGACCCCTGTCTCCACCCAGCCAAACAGGCCCACGGGCTCGGCCGCAAAGGTGCAGCCCGCGCCCAGCGCCAGCTTCACGCTGCGTGCACGCGCAGCGTCGAGCCGCGTGCGGATGCGCTCGGCGTGGCGGCGCAGTTGGCCCTGTTCGATGCACAGGGCCAGGGCTTTTTCCAGCAGCGCGGGCGTGGTCAGCGTGGCCAGCAGTTTGGTGTCCAGCAATTGCTCCACCAGCGGGGGCGGTGCGGCCATGAAACCGATGCGCCAGTTGGGCGCGAGGATCTTGGCAAAGCCGCTCACGTAGATGGTGCGCTGCAGCCCATCGAGCGCCGTGAGGCGCGTGGCGTGCTCAGGCGCGATGTGGCTGTAGGTATCGTCCTCCACCACATGGAAGTTGTACTGGTTGGCCAGCTGCAGGATGCGATGTGCGCTGCCCGGAGACAGGCAGTAGCCCGTGGGGTTGTGGAACACGCTCACGCTCACGTAAAGCTTGGGCTCGTGCACCTCGCAGTACTTCGCCATGACCTCCAGGTCTGGCCCGTCGGCACGGCGCGGCACCGGCAGGATGTGCATGCCCAAAGCAGACAAGCGCGCAAACTCCACCGCCCAGCCGGGCTCCTCCACCATCACCGGGTCGCCCGGGCGCAGCAGCGTGCGGCTCACGATGTCGAGCGCGTGCGTGGCACCCACGGTGGTGATGATGTTTTCGGGGGCCGCATGCACATTCAGCGTGGCCAGCTTCTTGGACAGCACCCGGCGCAGCCCCGTGTCGCCCAGAGGCTCGCCGTACTGCAGCGAAAAATCATTCAACGCGCGTGTGCTGGTCACCTTGCGCACAGCGGCGGGCATGAAGGTGGACTCCAGCCAGGCAGGCGGAAACACGCCCATGCCGGGCTGCGGCTTGTCGCTGATCTTGTGGAACATGCCCCGAATCAGCGCCGTGGCGTTGACGGGAGGCGCCCCCCGCGCAGCACCGCGCCCGGCGCCGCGCGCGGCAAACCAGTGCGCGGTGCTCCAGTTGCCCATGGCACGCTCGACTTCCTGGGCGCCCGCGTCGTCGTCCTCAGCGCCCCTGTCCAGCAACCCGTTGGCCATCTCGCGCACAAAAAAGCCCCGGTTCTTGCGCGCCTCCACCAGCCCCTGCGCCAGCAATTGGTCGTACGCTGCCACCACAGTGGAAGGGCTCACGCCATGCTGCTGCGCGCACTGCCGCACCGAAGGCAGGCGTGCGCCGGGCGCCAGCAGCCGGTTGCGGATGCGCTCGCCAAAACGCGCCGACAGCTGCTCGGTCAGCGACTGGGTGGTGGTTTTCATCAGCATGGCGGTGTCCTTGTGTACTGTTATCGCAGCCAATACAGATCACGAACTGCCCTGCTTAACTGTACTGGTTGTGTACTGGCATCGAAGATTACATTGAAGCCCAGGCGCTGACAAGCCACCCGCCATAAAGCCCGGACCCACCTGCCCATGACCGCCCCCGAACTGACTGCCCTGCTGCTGTTCTGCACCGCGATGAGTTTTTCGCCGGGGCCCAACACCACCTTGTCCACTGCGCTGGCCGCGAACCTGGGCCTCAAGCGCGCCCTGCGCTTTTGCTTTGCGGTGCCCACAGGCTGGACGCTGCTCATGCTGGGCAGCGGCCTGGGCCTGGGCGCCCTGATTACCGGAGTGCCCGCGCTGCGCTGGGCCGTAACGCTGCTGGGCGTGGCCTACATGCTCTGGCTGGCCTGGAAGCTCAGCCGCGCAGGCAAGATGACCGAGATCGACACCACGCGCCTGAACGTGACCTTCTGGCAGGGCGTGGGTCTGCAGTTTGTGAACATCAAGGCCTGGATGCTGGCGCTCACGCTCAGCGCAGGCTGGGTGATCAACGCCGCAGGCCAGCCCTCGACCAATCCGGGCGAGCGCCTGGCCATCATCTGCGGGGTGATGATGGTGTTTGCGTTCACCAGCAACTTTGCCTACGCGCTCATCGGCTCGCTGCTGCGCCAGTGGCTGGCGCAGGGCCAGCGCCTGCTCTGGTTCAACCGCGCACTGGCCCTGGTGCTCGTTGCCACTGCCCTTTGGATGCTCGCGCTATGAACAACGCACAAGAACGCGAGGCGCTGGTCTGGGGGCTGGTGGGCGTCACCCTGTTTGCGGCCACGCTGCCGATGACCCGCCTCGCCGTGGGGCCCACCGACGCGCCGCAGCTGTCGCCCTGGTTCGTCACATTCGGCCGCGCTGCCGTGGCAGGGCTGCTGTCCATCGCCTACCTGTGGCTGCAGCATGCGCGCGGGCGCCTCAACCTGCCGCAGAAAGCAGAATGGCCGCTGCTGGCCATCACGGCCTTTGGCGTAATCGTGGGGTTTCCGCTGTTTCTGGCTCTGGCGTTGCGCCATGTGCCCAGCACACACGGGGCCGTGGTCACCGCCTTGCTGCCACTGTCCACCGCCTTGCTCGGCGCGCTGTGGTACCGGCAAAGGCCCTCCGCCGGATTCTGGGCCTGTGCGGTGCTGGGCAGCAGCCTGGTGCTGGGCTTCATGGTGTGGCGGGCCGGTGGCATCTACCTGGGTGCAGCCAACATCTATCTGCTCATAGCCATGACCACGGGCGCGTTCGGCTACATCGGCGGCGCCCGCCTCACGCCACGCCTGGGGGCCGAGCAGGTCATCTGCTGGGTACTGGTGTGCTCCCTGCCGCTGACCATTCCCATCGCCTGGTGGTTTGCACCGGCCGTGCCCTCGGCCATTGGCGGCATGAGCTGGCTGGGCTTTGTCTACGTGGCGCTGTTCTCGATGTGGATCGGCTTCTTCGCCTGGTACCGGGCGCTGGCACTGGGCGCCGTGCGCGTGAGCCAGATCCAGCTGATCCAGCCGTTCCTGAGCCTGCTCTTCGCCGTGCCGCTGCTGGGAGAGCGGCTGGATACCGTCACGGTGGTGTTTGCATTGGCCGTGATTGCCACCGTGTTTGTGGGCAAGAAGATGCCCGTTCACCAAGGAGCCGCCGCATGACCTCCATCGACCCGGAACAACGCCTGCAGCAGCTGGGCCTGGTGTTGCCCGCCGTGACCGCACCCCGTGGCAACTTCGACGCCTATGTCCTCGACGGCAACACGCTGTACCTGTCGGGCAAGGGCGCTCCCGCCCGCGAAGACATGGCCACCGTGCCCAAGGTAGGGCGCGAAATCAGCGCCATTGAAGCCAGGGACCATGCCCGCGAGGTGGGACTGCACCTGATCGCGACGATGAAGGCTGCACTGGGCGACCTCTCGCGGGTGCGCCGCGTGGTCAAGATGCTGGGCATGGTCAACGCCACCCCCGACTTCATGCAGCACACCGAGGTCATCAACGGCTGCTCGGACCTGCTGGTCGAGGTGTTCGGCGACGCGGGGCGGCATGCGCGCTCTGCCGTGGGCGTAGGCTCCCTGCCGCGTGGCTTCGCGGTGGAGATTGAAGCGGTGGTTTCCCTGAAAGACTGACAGCCATGCAGATACACAACATCCCGTTTGCCACCACCGACTGGTCCAGCATTCCCCGCGAAGAAAAAAGCGCACAGGCAGGCCAGGCCTTCTGGCGCACGCAGCAGTTCGGCGACATGCGCGTGCGCATGGTGGAGTACACGGCCGGATACGTTTCGGACCACTGGTGTGTCAAGGGCCATGTGCTGCTGTGCCTCAGCGGAGAATTGCACACCGAACTGGCCGACGGCCGCCGTTTCACGCTGACGCCGGGCTTGAGCTACCAGGTGGCGGACAACGCCGAGCCCCACCGTTCCAGCTCACCCCAAGGGGCAACCCTGTTCATCGTGGACTGACCAGGAAGATGGGAACTCCTGTGAAATACTCCGTGGAACACGCATTGCAGCAGCTACCTGGCCCGGCCGGCGAGCGGTTCGTGGAACTCTTGCGCCACGGCAGCATGCGCACGGAGCTGTATGCGCCATGCGGCAACGACCCGCAGCAGCCGCACGCACAGGACGAGTTGTATTTCATCCAGCGTGGAAGCGGAGAATTCGTGCAAGGTGAAGCCCGCCACCACTTTGCAGCCGGAGACGCCTTTTTTGTACCTGCGGGACAGCACCACCGCTTTGAGAATTTTTCTGACGACTTTGCAACATGGGTAGTCTTTTGGGGACCGCCCGGAGGAGAACGAGAGTGAAACTGAACGACCTTCCACAGACCAGCACCTGGACCCTGGCGCGCCGCGCCGAGCGCATGAACCCTTCGGTCATCCGCGAAATCCTCAAGGTCACGGAAAAGCCCGGCATCATCAGCCTGGCGGGCGGCCTGCCCTCGCCCAAGACTTTCCCGGTGTCGGCCTTCGCCGAAGCCTCGGCCGCCGTGCTGGCCAATGACGGCCCCGCTGCCCTGCAATACGCCGCCAGCGAAGGGTATGCCCCGCTGCGCCAGGCCATCGCGGACTTCCTGCCCTGGGATGTGGATGCCGACCAGGTGCTCATCACCACCGGCTCGCAGCAGGCGCTGGACCTGATCGCCAAGGTGCTGATCGACACCGACAGCCGCGTGCTGGTGGAAACACCCACCTACCTGGGCGCGCTGCAGGCCTTCACGCCCATGGAGCCTGCCGTGGTGTCCGTGGCCAGCGATGACGAAGGTGTGCTCATCGACGACCTGAAGGCCAAGGTGGGCAAGGGTGCCAACAAGGCGCGCTTTTTGTACGTGCTGCCCAACTTCCAGAACCCCACGGGCCGCACCATGAGCGAAGCACGCCGCGCCGCCCTGGTGCAGGCTGCCGCTGAACTGAATCTGCCGCTGGTAGAAGACAACCCCTACGGTGACCTGTGGTTTGACAACCCGCCACCCGCGCCGCTGACGGCCCGCAACCCTGAAGGCTGCATCTACATGGGCTCGTTCTCCAAGGTGCTGGCACCCGGCCTGCGCCTGGGTTTTGTGGTGGCGCCCAAGGCGGTTTACCCCAAGCTGCTGCAGGCCAAGCAGGCCGCCGACCTGCACACGCCCGGCTACAACCAGCGCCTGGTGGCCGAGGTGATGAAGGGCAATTTCCTGGACCGCCATGTGCCCACCATCCGCGCGCTGTACAAGCAGCAGTGCGAAGCCATGCTGACCGCGCTCGACAAGGAAATGCAGGGCCTGGGCGTGCAGTGGAACCGCCCCGACGGCGGCATGTTCCTGTGGGTGCGCTTGCCCGAAGGCATGAGTGCCGTCGAGCTGCTGCCCAAGGCGGTGGAGCGCAACGTGGCCTTCGTGCCCGGCGCGGCGTTTTATGCCGACAACGCCGACCCGCGCACACTGCGCCTGTCGTTCGTCACATCGACGGTAGAGCAGATTGCCACCGGCATTGCTGCGCTGGCAGCGGCGATCAGAGATGGCACCCCCTGAGTCGCTGCGCGCCTTCCCCCTCTCTCGCTGCGCGGGAGGGGAACGCACCCGGTGGCCTGGCAAAGCCAGTTCCACGGGTGCACTGGTATGGGCGCGCGTCCACCGCAAGCGTCACCGATCGAATAACCATTGTGAAAGTTGATCCAATATGCTGAGGCTCTGGGGGCGCCTGTCGTCGATCAATGTGCGCAAGGTCGTGTGGACTGCGCAGGAGCTGGGCATCACGCTGCAGCGCACCGACGCGGGCGGCCAGTACGGTATCGTGCGCGAGGCGCACTATCTGGGTCTCAACCCCAACGGCTTGGTGCCGCTGATCGAGGATGAGGACACGGGCACCGTGCTGTGGGAATCCAACCCCATCGTGCGCTACCTGTGTGCCCGGCATTCCCTGGGCAACCTGTACCCCGAAGACCTGCGCTCGCGCTTTGTGGCCGAGCAGTGGATGGACTGGCAGCAGACCACCCTGAACCCGGCCGGGCGCGATGCCTTTGTGCAGTGGATACGCACCCCAGCGGCCCAGCGGGACGACGGGCTGATTGCAGCATCCGTGGCGGCCACGGAGCCTCTGATGGGACTGCTGGATGCGCATCTGGCGCGCCAGCCCTTCATGGCGGGCGACCGGTTCACCATGGCGGACATCCCTGTGGCCTGCGAGATCCACCGATGGTGGGGCCTGCCACAAGAACGTGTGGCGCGCCCTCACCTGGAGCGGTGGTACAACACGGTCAGCACCCGGCCCGGCGCACGCGGGGTGCTGGACCAGCCCCTGTCGTGATCCCGGAGCCCCCCATGCACCAGCGTCCCTTCAAGCAAATCGATGTGTTCAGCGATCGCCCGGGTTTTGGCAACCCGGTCGCCGTGGTGCTGGATGCCGAGGGCCTGAGCGACAGCGACATGCGCCGCTTTGCGGCGTGGACCAACCTGTCGGAAACCACCTTTCTGCTGCCCGCCACCGAGGCCGGGCGCGCCGCGGGTGCCGACTACCGCCTGCGCATCTTCAGCCCCAATGGCGAACTTCCCTTTGCGGGGCACCCCACGCTGGGCACCTGCCATGCGTGGCTGCAGGCGGGCAACACGCCACGCCAGCAGGGCATGGTGATCCAGGAGTGCGCGCTGGGTTTGGTGCGTATCGCGCAGGCCGATGGCACCCTGGCCTTTGCCGCCCCGCCCCTGAAGCGCAGCGCGCCCAGCCCGGCCCTGGTGCCGCTGATTGCGAGCGCGCTGGGCCTGCGCCCCCCGCAGATCCTGGGGGCACAACTGCTGGACAACGGCCCGGTGTGGCTGGGCCTGCTGCTCGACAGCGCAGACACCGTGCTGGGCCTGCGACCGGACCACGCGCGCCTGAAAGACCTGGGCCAGGACGTGGGCGTGATCCATGTCGGCCCCACCGCCAGCGACACCGCCCAGCCCGGCGTGGTGGTGCGCGCCTTTGCCGCCCCCATGGGCAACCCCGAAGACCCGGTCACCGGCACCTTGAACGCCAGCTTGGCCGAGTGGCTGATTGCCGATGGCCTGGCGCCACGCAGCTATCTGGTCGCCCAGGGTGAATGCCTGGGCCGCGCCGGCCGCGTGCACATCCGCCAGGACGACGATCACCAGATCTGGGTAGGCGGGCGCGCAGTCACCTGCATCGAGGGCACGGTGCTGCTATGAATTTGATGGTTTCCGTGCCGCGCCCCAGCGGCTGAATTTCACGCCTGCGGGCTCCTGACGGGGCCTACCGAATCCACACCAAAAACACCGGGCACCACACCCGGTAAGCCCCCGGCGTGCCTCCACCGTCACCTCACTGGCCGTATCACCGATTTTTCTACCAAGGACCACCATGCAACAGCGCCCCTTCCAACAAGTCGATGTTTTCACCGCCCAGGCCTACCGGGGCAACCCGCTGGCCGTGGTGCTCGATGGCACGGGCCTGTCCACCGAGACCATGCAGGAGTTCACGAACTGGACCAACCTGTCCGAAGCCACCTTCTTGTTGCCACCCACTCCCGAAGGCCGCGCCGCCGGTGCCGACTACCGCGTGCGCATCTTCTGCCCCGGGCGCGAACTGCCTTTTGCCGGCCACCCCACGCTGGGCAGCTGCCACGCCTGGCTGCAGGCCGGGGGCAAGCCCCAGGTAGCAGGCAAGGTGGTGCAGGAATGCGGCGTGGGCCTGGTCACGCTGCGCCAGGATGGCGACCGCCTGGCTTTTGCCGCGCCTGCGTTGATCAAAAGCGGCCCGCTGGCGGAAGACGACGTGGCCTTGATTGCCAGGGGCCTGGGGGTGGACCGCAGCGACATCCTGCACCACGCCTGGTGCGACAACGGCCCCAACTGTCGCGGGGTGATGCTGCGCTCGGCTGAGCAGGTGCTGGCGCTCAAGCCCAACGCCAGCATCCTCGGCCAACTCGATGTGGGCGTGGTGGGACCGCGCGGAAAAGTGGGTGTCATCGGCAGCACGGACGCAGAAGGCGTCGCCTTCGAGGTGCGCGCTTTTTTCCCCGGCAACAACAGCCTGGCCGAAGACCCCGTCACCGGAAGCCTGAATGCCGCGCTGGCGCAGTGGCTCATCGGCGCCGGGCTGGCCCCCACGCAGTATGTGGCCGCCCAAGGCACCTGCCTGGGGCGCGCCGGGCGGGTGTACGTGCAGCAGGACGGCGACACCATCTGGGTGGGCGGCAGCTCGGTCACCTGCGTGTCGGGCGAGGTGCTGCTGTGACCACGGCCATCCCCCAGCACCCACCCTGCGTGGACCACCTGGTTGTGTTGGCTACGGACCTCGCCAGCGGCGTGGCATGGTGCGAGCGCACGCTGGGCATCGCCCCCACGGCGGGCGGTGAACACCCGCTGATGGGCACACACAACCGCATCATCAACGTCTCCAGCCCGGCGCATTCGCGCGTCTATCTGGAGATCATTGCTATCAATACAGCAGCACCCCCCACAATATCAGCGGGCGCAAGGCGCTGGTTTGACATGGACGATGCGGCTCTGCAGCAGCAGGTGGCAGCGCACGGCCCGCAGCTCATCCACTGGGTGGCCTCCGTGCCCGACGTGGCCGAGCGGTGTGCCGCGCTGGGGGCGCTCGACATCGAGCGCGGCGCCATCGTCACCGCCAGCCGGCCCACGCCAAACGGCCTGCTGCAATGGCAGATCACCGTGCGCGACGACGGCCTGCGCCTCATGGACGGCTGCCTGCCCACCCTCATCCAGTGGGGCGGCGTGCACCCGTGCAGCAGCCTGCCCGCCAGCGGCGTGCAACTGCAGCGGCTAACGCTGCAGCATCCGCAGGCCGCCACGCTGCAGGCCGCGTGCGAAGCGGTGGGGGTAGCAAACTGCGTCGCCATCACACCCGGCGACACGCCCCGGCTCACCGCTCAGCTCAGCACGCCACGGGGTCCGGTCACCCTCTCGTCGTTCACCCCTCAGGAGTAACCGCCATGCTTTTCTCTGTACAGGAACTGCTGCTCTTCACACTCGCCGCGCTGGTACTGGTGCTCACGCCGGGCCCCAACATGGTGTATTGCGTTTCGCGCAGCCTCACCCAGGGGCCGCGCGCCGGGCTTGTCTCGCTGACCGGGGTGGTGCTGGGTTTTGTCGTGCACCTGCTGGCAGCGGCGCTGGGCCTCACCGCGCTGCTCGCCGCCGTGCCACTGGCGTTTGACGCCATCCGCTACGCCGGTGCCGCCTACCTGCTGTGGATGGCCTGGCAGGCCGTCAAACCCGGCGGCGCTGCTCCCTTCGAGGCGCGCAACCTGCCGCACGACAGCCCGCGCACGCTGTTCCTGATGGGCTTCATGACCAACCTCCTGAACCCCAAGGTGGCCATGTTCTACCTATCGTTCTTCCCGCAGTTCCTGCACCCCGAGCGCGGCCAGCTGCTGCAACAAAGCCTGACGCTGGGCGCGGTGCAGATCAGCACCAGTGCCGCCGTGAACGCGCTGCTGGTGCTGGGTGCCGCGCGCGTGGCGCTGTTCCTCAACCGCAATGCTGCATGGATGCGTGCCCAGCGCTATTTCATGGGCACCGTCCTCGGTCTGCTCGCCCTCAAACTGTTGACTGAAAAGAAAGCCGCCGCATGAACACCCGCCTCGACCCCACCGCCCTGCTGCCCACCCTGGCCGACATCGAAGCCGCTGCCGAGGTGGTGTACCGCGACTTCGCCGCCACGCCCCAGTACCGCTGGGGCCTGCTCAGCCAGCGCCTGGGCACCGACTGCTGGCTCAAGCACGAGAACCACACGCCGGTGGGCGCCTTCAAGATCCGCGGCGGGCTGACCTACTTTGACCAGCTCGCACAACGCGGCTCGCTGCCCATGGAAGTGATCAGCGCCACACGCGGCAACCACGGCCAGAGCATGGGCTGGGCCGCGCGCCGCCACGGCGTGGCCTGCACCATCGTCGTGCCACGCGGCAATTCGGTCGAGAAAAACGCTGCCATGCGCGCACTGGGCGTCACGCTCATCGAACACGGCGACGACTTCCAGGAAGCGCGCGAACACGCCATCCAGCTCGCGGCCCAGCGCGGCGCCCACATGGTGCCCAGCTTCCACCCCGACCTGCTGCGCGGCGTGAGCACGTATTGGTGGGAGTTCTTGCGCGCCGTGCCTCAGCTCGACGTGGTGTATGTGCCCATCGGCCAAGGCTCGGGTGCGTGCTCGGCCATCGCGGCCAAGCTGGCCCTGCAGCACTCGGTGCGCGTGGTCGGCGTTGTGAGCAGCCACGCCACCACGTACGCCGATTCGCTGGCCGCCGGCCGCGTGGTCGAGGCGCCCGTCACCACCCAGCTCGCCGACGGCATGGCCTGCCGCGTGGCCGACCCCGAAGCCCTGGCCGTGATGGCCCCGCACATCGACCATATCGTGCAGGTAAGCGATACCGAAGTGGCCGCCGCCATGCGCGCCTTGTTCACCGACACGCACAACGTGGCCGAGGGTGCAGGCGCTGCGGCGCTGGCGGCAGCGCTGCAGGAACGCGACCAGCTCCAGGGCTTGCATGTGGGCCTGGCGTTGACAGGCGGCAACGTGGACGCGCCGATGTTCAGCAGCGTTCTGGCAGGCTGATCCCGTTGCACACACAAGCTACCATGCTATTCATTCAGTAGCATTGGTCGCTTGTGTGACAAGCGCCAGGGCCCTGTTCTGGCCACAATCCGCCGCATGGGAACCCTCTACCTCGTGCGCCACGGCCAGGCCTCGTTTGGCGCAGATGACTATGACGTGCTCAGCGCGCGCGGGCGCGAACAGGCCGTGCGCCTGGGCGAATACTGGCAAGCGCGGGGGATGGCGTTCGACGCCGTCATCACCGGCACGCTGCGCCGCCACACGCAAACGCTGGAAGGCATTGCCGAAGGCTTGCAGACCATGCCCCAAGTGCTTCAATTGCCGGGCCTCAACGAATACGACAGCCATGCACTCATCGCGGCCATCCACCCGCAGCCGCTGGGCAAAGCCGATACGCCCGAGTTGTACCGCGCGCACTTTCGCATCCTGTGCGACGCGCTGGCGCAGTGGATGGCGGGCGTCATCAGCCCGCAGGGCATGCCGACGTGGAACGAATTTTCTGCTGGCGTGCGCGCTGCGCTCGACCATGTGCGCCACCACCACGCGGGCCACAACGTGCTGCTGGTAAGCAGTGGCGGCCCCATTTCCACGGCCGTGGGCGAGGTGCTGGGCACCGCACCCGAGGTGACCATTGCGCTGAACATGCGCATCCGCAACAGCGCGGTGACGGAGTTCTCGATCTCGCCCAAGCGGCTGATGCTGCAGACGTTCAACACGCTGCCGCACCTGAACGAGCTGGAGCATGCGGGATGGGTGACGCATGCTTGACGCCTGCGGTCGGAATTTTGGGTGTTTTTGGCTTCTAGCGCCTATTGGATAAGCGCCAAAAGCTATGCAATTTATAGCAAACTGACATTCCTGGCCCCCCACTGCGCCCGGCAGCAGCACCGCGACTCCAGGCCGCTCCCACACCGGAATCCGTGTTGGGTAACCTTACCGCCCCTCTACAAATCCAGCGCCAGAAACCGGGTTCCCGGCACCGGGTTGAAGCTCACGGGCTCAGCCGTGACAAAGCCCAAGGATTCATAGAGCCTTTGGGCCGCAACAAATTCGGGAAGCACGTCCAGGCACATGCGCCGGTAGCCGGCCTCCCTCGCGACGCGCAGCATCTCCTCGACCAGCTTCCGCCCCAGATCCATCCCCCGGGCCACAGGCCGCACATACACGCGCTTCAACTCGCAGGTGCCATCCTCCACACGGCGCAGGGCCGCACAGCCCACCACACGGCCCTCGACGACGGCCAGCAGGACACCGCCATCGGGCTCCGCGTACTTGCCGGGCAGCTCCGCGAACTCCTGCTCATAGTCCTGAAAATCGAGATTGGCGGTCGGACTCTGGACGTACTCGCGAAAGATCGCGGTGACTGCGGGGAGATCGTCGGGGAAGATGGCGCGCCGGATCGTGGTCATGCGGGGACGGACGGGAGGGGTTGCGCAAATGCGCTCATTCGGTCTCGGGGCGCACAGTCTGCAGCGGCAGGTGCACCAGCTCCTGCAGCAGCGCCACCAATTGCCCTGCCGCAGCGTCCACCACCGCCTGCCCTCTGTCGGCCGTGGCTCCAGCCGCATTGCCCACCGCACCGGCCGGGTGGTAGTCCTGCATCTGCCAGCCCAGCTTGGCGCTTTTGCCGTTGCCCAGAATGGCGTAGCGCTCCGACCGGTCCTGCGACGTGGAGCGGAAATCCCGCGCATGCTCCATGTGCACCGTGCCGGGTGCCAAGTGCAGCATCATCGAGGTCTCGATCTCGCCCGCGTGGATGCCAAAGCGGTGCTCCTGGGCGCTGAACTGGCCTGCCACCGCCTCGGGCAGCGGCAGGCTGAACCAGCTGGCACTGTAGACGATCAGGTCGCAGCGCGTGCGCAGCTCGCGCGCCACGATGTCCATCACGCTGACCTGGCCACCGTGGCCGTTGAACAGCAGCAGCTTCTTGATGCCCGCACGGGCCACACATTCACCGATCTCGGTCCACAGCGCAATCACCGTGGCGGGAGACAGCGTGAGCGTGCCCGGAAAGCGGATGTGCTCCGGGCTCAGGCCCACGTTCTGCGGGGGCAAGAACAGCGCGGGCAGGTCGGCGGGCAGTTGCGGCAATGCAGCGTCGATCACGCCCTGCAGTAGCGTGGCGTCCACCGACAGCGGCAGGTGCGGGCCATGCTGCTCGACGGCGGCCACGGGCAACACCGCTACGACCTGATCGGCCTGGCCGCTGTGCTGCAGCGCGGCAAAGTCGCGGGTGGACAGGTCGGCCCAAAAGTGCGAGGGCAAGGAGAGTGGTGCAGATTGGGGCGCGGCGGCAGCGGTCATGCCGCGATGTTAGGGCCTGTTCCGGGGCGCGTCACTTCAGCGCCATCTTGCCCAGCCACACCAGCAGGTGTGCCACGCCCATCACCAGCAGAGCGGTGGATGCCAGACCACTGGCCCAGCTGCCCAGGCCACGGCGGCGCTGCCAGGCGCGTACCACCAGAGCCACCACCCAGCCCACCGCTGCCAGCCCGGCCCACAGCATCCACAACAGCCCCACGCCCAGGCAGCCAAAGCTCTCGCAGTACAGCGTGAAGGTGTAGTAGGACAGGCCCCCCAATGCCACGCAAAGCCCCAGCAACAGCACGTCCAGCGTGCGCGAGACCCACACCGCCCTGCGCGAAAGCGGGGCCGAAGAAGACGACTGTGGCGACGAGGGCAAGGGCGTGTTCATGAAAAACCGAAGGTGGAGCGGCGCGGGATGATGGGTGGCAGAAGCCCCTGCAGCCCAGCATAGCGCCCACCCCACCGCCGCGCGCCGCCGCCCATCCCGCTACCATCACCGCATGACCCAAGACCTCTTCCGCCAAGACGCCTACCTGCGCGAATGCAGCGCCCACATCACCGCCGTGACCGATGTCGGCATCGTGCTGGACCAGACCGTGTTCTACCCCCTGGGCGGCGGCCAGGCCGGTGACAGCGGCGTGCTGGTGCTGGCCGACGGCACCGAGATCGCCATCACCGACACCCGCAAGGGCAAGGACGCCGAAGGCAACCCCATCAGCGACATCGTGCACATCCCCGCCCCCGGGCAGGAAGACCGCGTGGCGCAGCTGGCCCAACAGGGACCAGGCACCGCCGTCACGGCCCGCATCGACTGGGAGCGCCGCCACCGCATGATGCGGCTGCACACCACCAGCCACCTGCTGTGCCATGTGGTGCCGCAGCTGGTCAACGGCTGCTCCATCACGCCCGACTATGCGCGGCTGGACTTTGCGATGACCGACCCGCTGGACAAGGAGCAGCTGACCGCCGCCATCGCCACCCTGGTGGCCGCTGCGCACCCGCTCACCGTGGCCTCGATCAGCGACGAAGAACTGGACGCCAACCCCGCGCTGGTCAAAAGCATGAGCGTGCAGCCCCCGCGCGGCACCGGGCGCATCCGCACCATCCGCATCGGTGGCGAAGACAACGCGCCGCTGATCGACCTGCAGCCCTGCGGCGGCACGCATGTGGCCAACACGTCGGAGATCGGCGCCATCGTGGTGACCAAAATCGAGAAAAAGAGCGCAACGACTCGACGGGTGGTACTGGGCTTTGCTCAGTGAGCGCAGCGACGAGCACGCTCCTCAAATGTCAACAATCTTGAGCCGCCGCAGCCCCCGGTTGCAATGGCTTACCCCGCCAGACCCACAACGGGGACAATAGCGGCCCGCGCGCGCGGCCTTTTTTGGACTTCTTGCACCCGGCTTCCTGGGGCTGCGGCGCTCACTTTTGCCTGCCGCCATGCCGATCTCCCTGCGCTCCGTCTCGTCTGCCTCCCTGCGCCAGCACCGCTGGTTCCGCCCTGTCGTCCGCGCGCTGGCGGGTTTGATCGTCCTGTGGCTGGTCACCTGGCTGGCCATTCCGCCGCTGGTCAAGGGGCCGCTGGAGCGCATTGCGTCCGAACAACTGGGCCGCACCGTCACCGTGGGGGGCATCGACTTTGAGCCCTGGAGCTTGGAATTCGCCCTGCGCGACGTGGCCGTGGCAGGTGCCAACGGCGCGCCCCCACAGCTGACCATTGGCCGAGTCTATGCCGATGGCGAGTTGCAGTCGCTGCTGCGCCTGGCGCCCGTGGTGGACGCCTTCACCATCGAAAACCCGGTGCTGCGCATCACCCACCTGGGCGACGGCCGCTATGACGTGGACGACATCATCGCCAAGGTCACCGCGCCCACCACCGAACCCGAGCCCGACAAAGGCCCCGCACGGGTGGCGCTGTACAACCTGGCACTGACGGGTGGCAGCATCGACTTCTCGGACACCGCCGTGGATAAAACCCACGAGGTGCGCGACCTGGCCCTCAAGGTGCCTTTCATCAGCACCTTGCCGTCGCAACGCGAGGTGAAGGTCGAGCCCCACCTGGCGTTCACGCTCAATGGCAGCCGGTTTGACTCGTCCGCCCAGGGCACGCCGTTTGCGCAGACCGGCCAGGCTGACGCGCAGATTCGGCTGGACGGGCTGGACCTCGCGCCCTACTTGGGCTATTTGCCAGCCAACCTGCCCGTCAAGGTGTTGGGCGCCACGCTGGATGCGGATGTGAAGGTGGCCTTTGAGCAGCACCCGCGCATGGCCGTGAAGCTGACCGGCACCGTGCAAGCCAGCGGCGTACGCATCGCAGACCGCCAGGGCGCCGACCTGCTGAGCTATGAGCGCCTGAAAGTCGACATGGCCGATGTGCGCCCTCTGGACCAGGTGGTGCGACTGCAGCATGTGGAGCTGACCGCGCCCGTGGTCACCGCCACGCGCGATGCAGCAGGCCAGATCAACCTGGCGCAACTGGCACCGCCTGCACCGCCGCCATCGGCGGTCAAGGGCAAGACCCCCGCACCTGCGGCACCTGCATCTGCTGAACCGGCGTCTTCGCCACTGGCCGGCGCCAGCGCAGCATCGGCCTCTGCCTCGCCCGCTTCCTCCAGCAAAGCCAAGGCCAAGGCCGCACCCGCCTGGGTAGTAGAAGTCGCCACCGCCGCCGTGCGCGGCGGCACCCTGCGCTGGGCCGACCAGACCACGCGCCCCGCAGCGGCCCTGCAGGCCACCGAGGTCACACTGGATGCGGCCGACGTCGCCGTCCCCTTCGCCAAACCCTTTACCTTCAAAGGCGGGCTCAACCTGCAGGGCAGCACACTCAGCTTCACCGGTGAAGCCACGGACCAGAAGGCCCAGGTCAACGCCACCCTGAACGCCCTGGCCCTGCAACTGGCCGCGCCCTATCTGGCCCAGACGCTGGAGCCCACGGTGTCCGGCCAGCTCACGGGCGATGTGGGCGTGGTGTGGCAAGCGCCCACACCGCAAGCCGCGCAGGCAGGCGCCACCGGCGTCACCCTCAAGGCAGGCCCCTTGGCGCTGGAACAACTGGCCGTCAAGCAAGGCAAGACCACCTTGGCCAGCCTGGGCAAGCTCGACATTGCCGGGGCCGAAGTGCCCCTGGACGCACGCGCCGCCACGCTGGAGCGCCTGGCCATCAGCCAGCCGCAACTGGCGGTGGAACGGGGCGCGGACGGGCGCTGGATGTTCGAGCGCTGGCTCAAGGCAGCGCCCTCCGTGCAAGGCAGCGCAACGACCGACCCAGCCCCCGCCAGCAACGCCGCGCCCTGGAAGCTGCGCGTGGCCGATTTCTCGGTGCAAGGCGGCACCGTCTCGCTGGCCGACAACGCCCAGCCGCGCCCCGTGGCGCTGGACGTGACGGCCCTGGGCATCACCGCCCGCAACCTGGCCAGCGACGGCAGCAAGCCCGAAGCCTTCACGCTCACCGCCCGCGCCGCCGCACCGGGCAAGGGCAGCAAGGCCGCGCCGGGCAAGCTCGACTACCAGGGCACGCTGGCCCTGCAGCCGCTGGCCACCCAGGGCAAGCTCGACGCCACCCGCCTGCCGCTGCACGCACTCGACGGCTACCTGGCCAGCCAACTGTCGGTAGAACTGCTGCGCGCCGATGTGGGCTACCGGGGCCAGGTGGCCCTGGCGCAGACTGACAAAGGAGTCAGCCTGCGTCTGAGCGGTGATGCCGTGGTGGAAGACCTGCAGGCCAACAGCACCGCCGCCTTCACCCCCAAGACCGAGGCCCAGGTGGGTGAGGAACTGCTGGCCTGGAAGAGCCTGAACCTGCGCGGCCTGGCCGTGGCCACCGCCCCCGGCACCGCGCCGCGCGTGGAGGTCAAGGAGACCAGCCTGGTGGACTTTTTTGCCCGGGTCACCATCAACGAGGCCGGCCGCATCAACCTGAGCGACATTGCCAAGACCCCGGCCGAGGCACGTGCGGCCAATGCGGCCAGCGCTGCGGCCAGCACGGCCGCCCCCACGGCATCGGCCCCCGCCTCAGCCGCATCGGCAACGCCCACCGCCCCTGCCCAGGCTGCGGTGGCCCAGGCCGACCCGCTGGCCCCTGTGGTGGTCTTTGGCCCCGTGAGCCTGGTCAACGGCAAGGTGCTGTTCTCGGACTTTTTCATCAAGCCCAACTACTCGGCCGACCTGTCGGAGCTGACTGGCAAGCTCAGCGCGTTCTCGTCCGAAGCCTCGGGTGGCGAGCCCGTGCTGGCCGACCTGGAGCTGCGCGGCCGCGCCGAGGGCTCGGCGTCGCTCGAAGTGACCGGCAAACTCAACCCGCTGGCCAAACCGCTGGCCCTCGACATTGTGGGCAAGGTGCGCGACCTGGAGCTGCCCCCGCTCACGCCCTATTCCGTCAAATACGCGGGCCATGGCATCGAGCGCGGCAAACTCAGCGTGGACGTGAACTACAAGGTGCTGCCCAACGGCCAGCTCACCGCCAGCAACCGGCTGGTGCTCAACCAGCTGACCTTTGGCGAGCCCGTGGAGGGCGCGCCCAACAGCCTGCCCGTGAAGCTGGCCGTGGCCCTGCTGGCTGACCGCCAGGGCGTGATCGACCTGGACCTGCCCATCAGCGGCTCGCTCAACGACCCGCAGTTCCGCATTGGCCCGGTGATCTTCAAGATCATCGTCAACCTCATCGGCAAGGCGCTGACCTCGCCCTTCAGCCTGCTGGCCAGCGCCTTCGGCAGTGGCGACGAGATGAGCCACGTGCCCTTTGCCCCTGGCAGCGCCACCCTCACACCCGAGGCGCAGCAGAACCTGGACAAGGTGGCCAAGGCCCTGGCCGACCGCCCCGCGCTCAAGATCACTGTGACCGGCACGGCCAGCCTGCAGGACGAGCGCGAAGGCCTGCGGCGCGAGAGCCTGCAACAACGGGTGCTGGCCGAAAAACGCCGCGCCAATCCGGGCGATACCGCCCCCGTATCGGCCGCCGAATACCCCGCCCTGCTCAAGGAGGTGTACCGCCGCGCCGACATCCCCAAGCCGCGCAACCTGGTCGGCCTGGCCAAGGAGCTCACGGTGCCCGAGATGGAAGCCCTGCTGCTGGCCAACCAGCCCGCCACCGAGGCCATGGCCGCCGAACTGGCCACGCAGCGCGGCCAGGCGATCCGCGCCTATCTGGTGGCGCAGAAGCTGCCAGTAGAGCGGTTGTTCGTAGCGGCCCCCAAGGCTGGCAAACAGCCCGAAAAGTGGACCCCGCGTGCGGATTTGAGCCTGGCGACACAATAGGCGCCTGGCTGGCGGAAGGTTCCGGGGAATCCCCCTCCGCCAGTCTGATCGCCCCGCAGGCAGAGCACAGGGGCGCCGGAACCAAACCCGCCCTGCCAGCTCCCACACTGCACCATGCCTTCACGCCCGCTTTACCGCCTCGCAGTTACTCTGTTTTTGATAGCTGCAAGCGCTTTATGGACGGGCGCAAATGCCCAATTCAGCCCCAAAACCAGCGGACAGGGCACCAGCGTGGTCACCACGCCCTATGTTCGCGCCGAGTTGCTGGCCCATGCGCCCCAGGGCGTGGCGCCCGGCCAGCCGCTGTGGCTGGGCCTCTCGATCACCCACCAGCCCGAGTGGCACACCTACTGGAAGAACCCTGGCGATTCTGGCCTGCCCACCGACCTGGCCTGGACGCTGCCAGCCGGTCTGGACGCGGGCGAGATCGCCTGGCCCCTGCCCAAGAAGATCCCCATCGGCACGCTGGCCAACTATGGCTACGAAGGCACGGTGCTGCTGCCCGTACCCGTCACCGTGGCCAGCAGTTTTGCCCCCAGCCCGTTGGCCAAGGACGCAACGATCAAGCTGCGCGCCTCCTGGCTGGTGTGCCGCAAGGAGTGCATTCCCGAAGAAGGCGAATTCACGCTGCAGTTGCCCATCCAGAGCACCACGGCGCTCAACGGCGCCGCCTTTGAGGCGGCCGCCAAGGCCCTGCCCCAACCCGTGCTGGCAGGCACCAACGGCATCGTGCCGGACAGCCAGGCGCAGATTGCCGACGGCAACCTGCTGAACGTCAGCGTGCAGGGCCTGCCCGTGGCGCTGCGTGGCAAGACACTGGACCTGTTCCCCGAAACCGCCGAAGTCATCGACAACGCCGCGCAGTGGAAGCAGGCCTGGAACGGCAGCGTGTGGACCGCGCAGATTCCCCTGTCTGCCCAGCGCAGCGCCAGCCCCAGCCTGATGCCCGTGGTGCTGGCCGAGCAGTCGCCCGCACATGCCACTGGCCCCGACACGCGCACCGGCTACCGCGCAGAGCTGAAGGTGCTGGGCACCTGGCCGCAGGTGGCGTCGGTTGCCAGCGTGTCGCCCGCGCTGGAGGCCGCGCTCAAGGCCAATGCTGCGCAGGCAAGCGGCGCTGCCGCGCCAGCCATGGGCTCCGGCGCCTCGTCCCTCACCCTCACGGCCGCGCTGCTGGGCGCCTTGCTTGGCGGGCTCATCCTCAACCTCATGCCCTGCGTGTTCCCGGTGCTGGCGATCAAGGTGGTGGGCTTTACCCAGCATGCGCAAGACCGGCGCGCGCACCGCGTGAGCGGCATCGCCTACACAGCGGGTGTGGTGCTGTCGTTCATCGCCCTGGGCGCCCTCATGCTGGGCCTGCGCGCGGCGGGCGAGGCGGTGGGCTGGGGATTTCAGCTGCAATCGCCCGCTGTGGTGGCATCGCTGGCGGCGCTGTTCACGCTGATCGCGCTGAACCTCGCGGGCGTGTTCGAGTTCGGGCATTTCCTGCCGTCCTCGGTGGCCAGCCTGCAGGCCCGCCACCCGGTGGCCGACAGCTTCCTCACCGGCGTGCTGGCCGTGGCCGTGGCATCCCCCTGCACGGCGCCGTTCATGGGCGCATCCCTGGGCCTGACCGCCACGCTGCCCGCGCCCCAGGCGCTGGCCGTGTTTGCGGCGCTGGGGCTGGGGCTGGCGCTGCCGTACCTGGCAGCCAGCTTTGTGCCCGCCGTGGCGCGCGCCCTGCCACGCCCCGGTGCGTGGATGGACACCTTCCGCAAGCTGATGGCCTTCCCCATGCTGGCCACTGTCGTCTGGCTGGTGTGGGTGCTGGGCCAGCAAAGCGGCATCGACGGCGCGGGGGCGCTGCTGATCCTGCTGGTGGGCCTCTCGCTGGTGGTGTGGGCGCTGTCGCTGGCGGGCCGCGCGCGGGTGTGGATGGCCAGCGTGTCCATCGCGGCCATGGCGCTACTGGTCTGGGCCTTTGCGCCGCACATCACCCACATTCCTACCGCGCAGGCCGCCACGCCCTCCACGCAGGCCTCGGCCACTGGCTGGCAGCCCTGGGAACCCGGCGCGGCCGAGCAGATCGTGGCCGGGGGCCGCCCGGTGTTTGTGGACTTCACCGCCGCCTGGTGCGTGACCTGCCAGTACAACAAGAAGACCACCCTGGCCGATGCCAATGTGCTGGCCGACCTGCAGGCCAAGAACGTCGCCCTGCTGCGTGCTGACTGGACGCGCCGCGACCCTGCCATTACGGCGGCGCTGACCCAGCTTGGACGCAGCGGCGTGCCGGTGTACGTGTTCTACCGCCCCGGCAAGCCGCCGGTGGTACTGACCGAGGTGCTCAGCGTGGACGAGGTGCGTGCCACCATCGCCCAGCTATAGCCCTCCCTGCTTTCGACCACCCGCCAACCCTTCAGGAGACCCTGCCATGAAGCTGCTTCGCCGTACGTTGATCGCCACCGCTGCCCTGGTCGCACTGGGCGCCCAGGCCGCCGCCACCGTGGGCCAGCCCGCGCCCGACTTCACGCTCAAGGACACGTCGGGCAAAACCGTGCGCCTGTCGGACTTCAAGGGCAAACACGTGGTGCTGGAATGGACCAACCCCGGCTGCCCCTTCGTGCGCAAGCACTACGACAGCGGCAACATGCCCGCCACGCAGAAAGACGCCATCGGCAAAGGCGTGGTGTGGCTGTCCATCAACTCCACCGAAAAAGCCAGCAGCGACTACCTGGAGCCCGCCAAGCTGATGGCCTGGAAGCAGGAGCGCAAGGCCGCCCCCACCGCCGTGCTGATGGACGAGGAAGGCACCGTGGGCAAAAGCTACGGCGCCCGCACCACGCCACACCTGTACATCGTCAACCCGCAGGGCGTGCTGGTGTATGCAGGCGGTATCGACAGCATCCCTTCAGCGCGCCCGGCTGACATCGAGAAGGCCACCAACTATGTGAAGGTGGGGCTGGCAGAAGCGCTGGCGGGCAAGCCGATTTCGGCGGCCACGACGCAGCCTTACGGCTGCAGCATCAAGTACAAATCGGCCAGCTGAAAAAGAACTTCAGCGCGCCACGCAGTTCACCCGCAGAGCGCGCGGACTGTGGAAGTACATGGTGTTGCCCTTGCCACGGATGTAGGTGCCGCCATCGCCGTATCCAAAACCCGACGCCACGCGCTCAGGCTGCAGCGGCACGGTGCGGCCATTCATTTCCAGCAACGCAGGGCCATCGGGCTGGGCGGGCCAGTGCACCACCATCATGGGGCCACGGTCACAGGCGTAGGTCGTGATACGCTGGACCTTGGGCACATCGGGGGCACGGGGCGGGGTGCAGGCGCTCAGGGCAAAGGTGGACAAGACAACAGCCGTGGCGACAAGGCCAGTGGTGCGGCGGGCGCGTGGTGGGTTCTGCACGGGATCTCCTCGGATTCTGGGTCGGTGCCACCGTGTTGATGGCAGTGTGGGTGGACAACGCGGGGGTCTGGCGCCGCAGCGTTTCGCCCCCATACACTGCCATGTATGAAACGCACGCCCGACACCATCAGCACCCTGCGCGATATTCTGACGCACTGCCGCACCCTTGCGGTGGTGGGACTGTCGCCCCAATGGCACAGACCCAGCTATTTCGCGGCCAAGTACATGCAGGCACATGGCTACCGCATCGTGCCGGTGAATCCGCTCGTCGCACGGGATGGCGGGCAGATCCTGGGCGAAACCGCCTACGCCAGCGTGACCGAAGCCGCTGCCGCGCTGGCGGCGCAGGGGCAGAAGATCGACATGGTGGACTGCTTTCGCAAAAGTGAGGACATCCCGCCGCTGGCCGATGAAGCCATCGCCATCGGCGCAAAGTGCCTGTGGCTGCAACTGGGGGTGTTCAACGAGGCGGCCAGGCAACGCGCCGAGGCCGCCGGGCTGCAGGTGATCGAAAACCGCTGCGTGAAGATCGAGCACGCGCGGCTGTTTGGCGGCCTGGGCTGGATGGGCGTGAACACACGGGTCATCAGCGCCAAGCGCCCGCGGCAGCTGCCTTACTAGCCAATTCGCAGCCAAGCTCAAAGCTATCAAATTCATAGCTATTAGCGCTTATCCATAAAGCGCTAGCAGCCAATTTCCTCAAAATCCCATGTCCTCAGCCCCCTCCAATGGCGCCGACCGCGAGTTCGGCTTTGGCACCCGCGCCATCCACGCCGGCGCCCAGCCCGACCCCGTGACTGGCGCACGCGCCACGCCCATCCACCAGACGACGAGCTTTGTGTTCGACAACGCCGAGCACGCCAGCAGCCTGTTCAACCTGCAGACCTTTGGCAACGTCTACAGCCGCATCAGCAACCCCACGGTGGCGGTGTTCGAGGAGCGCATTGCGAGCCTCGAAAACGGCCGTGCCGCACTGGCCTGTGCCAGCGGCATGGCCGCGCAGATGGCGGCGCTGCTGGCCATCCTGAAGACCGGGGACCACATCGTGGCGGCCAGCACGCTGTATGGCGGCACGGTGGGGCAGCTGGGCGTGGGCTTCGCGCGCTTAGGGATAGAGACCACCTTTGTGGACCCGGCCGACCCCGAGAACTTTGCCCGTGCCATGCGCCCCAACACCCGCGCCGTGTATGGCGAAACCATCGGCAACCCGCTGGTCAACGTGCTTGACATCGCCGCCGTGGCCGAGGTGGCGCATGCCCACGGCGTGCCGCTCATCATCGACAACACGGTGGCCAGCCCCTACCTGTGCAACCCGCTGGCGCTGGGCGCCGACATCGTGGTGCACAGCGCCACCAAGTACATCGGCGGCCACGGCACCACCATGGGAGGCGTGGTGGTGGAGGGGGGCAAGTTCCCGTGGGACAACGGCAAGTTCCCCGAGATGGTGGAGCCCAGCCGCGCCTACCACGGCGTGAAGTTCTACGAGACCTTTGGCGACTTTGGCTACACCATGAAGGCGCGCATGGAGGTCAACCGCACCTTCGGCGGCGTGCTCTCGCCCATGAACGCGTGGCAACTGTTGCAGGGCGCCGAGACGCTGCACCTGCGCATGCGCGAGCACTGCCGCAATGCGCTGGCCGTGGCGAAGTTTTTGCAGAGCCACCCACAGGTGGCGTGGGTCAACTACCCGGGTCTGGCGGATTCGCCGTACTACGATCTGGCGCAAAAGCAGTTTCGTGCTGTGGACGGTGCGCCGGGCGCCTCGGGCATCCTCACATTTGGCGTGAAGGGCGGCGCTGCGGCGGGCGAGAAGTTCATCGACGCCTGCGAGTTCCTGAGCCACCTCGCCAACATCGGCGACGCGAAGACGCTGGTGATTCACCCCGCATCGACCACCCACCGCCAACTGAGCGAAGAAGAGCTGGCCCGCGCTGGCGTGAGCGCGGACATGGTTCGGCTATCGGTGGGGATTGAAGACCTGGACGACATCCTGTGGGACGTTGACCAGGCACTGGCGCGCTCTCAAGGAGCCTAGATCCAGCGCCGCACATCCCGGCAGTAGTCCGCGTACTGGCGTCCAAAGCGGGCCGCCAGCTTGCGCTCTTCGAGCGGGATGTACCAGCACTGCGCGAGCACAAAAAACTGCAACACCAGCAACCACGGCGACAAAGTGCCCAGCGCCAGCGCCACACCCGCCAGGGCCAGCAGCATGCCCAGGTACATGGGGTTGCGGGTGTGTGCAAACAGGCCCGCTGTGGTGAGCGTGCCGGGCTCGCCAAAGGTGTTGATGTTGGTGCCGATTCGCTTGAACAGGCGGGCATGCCACTGGGCCATGGCCAGGCCCGCCAGCACCAGCACACCCCCAGCCATCCAGGCCAGCACGTAGGCATCGGGGGGCAGCGTGGCCAGGGGCCAGATACGCTGCAGAATCACCATCGCACCCACCGATGCAAACCAGACCACAGGGGGCAGCAGCAAACGTTGCATTCCAACTTCTCCTTGCACAATCAAGACATGGCCCGCAGTCTGCCGATGGCGTGCTGTGCTGGCGATAACCTGGGTTAACGGAGTCCTCTTTTGCCGACCTTTTCTCATTCCACCCACACGGTGCTGGAGCAACTGGCACAGGCCCCGCTGCCCGAGTGGGAGGCTCTGGACCTCGCCACCACGGTGCGGCAGCTGCGGCCGGGCGAGGTGCTGTTCCACGCGGGCGAGGCGCAGCCCCGGGTCTTTGTGGTGAACCAAGGGCTCATCAAGATGGTGTACGAGACGGCCGTAGGTGACGCCTGGGTCAAGGGGTTTGTGCCGGCCGGCATGTGTTTTGCCAGCCTCACGGCACTGCAGCCGGGCGGCGTTACCAGCTACACCGCCCTGGCGGAAGGCGGGCCCTGCACGGTGGAGCAGATCGACCATGCCGCGCTGGAAGCGCTGGCCGCGCGCCACATGGGGTGGCAACGCGCGCTGAGCAATGCCTACCGCATGTACGGCCAGCGCAAGGAGCAGCGCGAGATGGAGTTGCTCACGCTGTCGCCCGAAGAGCGCTACCGGCGCTTTCTGCAGCAGCACCCGCAGATCGCCGCCCAGGTGCGCCAGCGCGACATTGCCAGCTATGTGCGCGTGACGCCGGTGGCGCTCAGCCGCATCAAGGCGCGCATATTGCGCGGCGGCTGACGGCGGCTCAGGGTTTGGTGCCCTGCGCGGCGCCCAGGCGCTGCGACAGGCTGCGCGCGGTGTCGCGCAGATGGCCTGCGGCAGCACTGCCCGGCCCCGTCTGCAGCGTGGCGCTGGGCCCTATCACCGCCAGGCACAACACCAGCTGCCCAAACCCGTCAAACACCGGCGTTGCCAGCGCGCTGATGCCGGGCAGCAGCTGGTCAGTCACCTCGCTGATCTGGTGCTGGCGCACCGCCTCCAGTTCGGCCGCAAACGCGGGTTCATCCAGGGCCCCCGCAAACCCTTCGGCCGCCAGCGCAGCCGCTGCCCGCTCGCGCGGGCCGAAGGCTGCAAACACCTTGCCCGTGGCCGTGTGCCGCACCGAGGCCGTGGTGCCGTGGCGCATGGCCACATACACGGCGGTGGGGCCCTCTTCCACACGAATGATGGTGGGGCCGTTGTCACCCCAGACCGAGGCCGACACGGTGTAGCCGATGCGCTGGGCCAGCGCGGGCAGCTCGGCAATGGCCAGGCGCACCGGGTCCACCTGCTGCAGGCTGATCAGGCCCAGCTGCATGGCCAAGGGGCCCAGGCCGTAGTGGCCGCTCACGGCGTCCTGCTCGATCAGACCCAGCTTGCCAAAGCTCACCAGGTAGGGGTGCGCCTTGGCGGCCGTCATGTCCGCCGCGCGGGCCAGGTCCTTGAGCGCCATGCGCCGGCCGGTGCGCGCCAGCACCTTCAGCAGCTGGCCGCCCACCTCCACGCTCTGAATGCCGCGCGGGCTGCGGGGTGTGTCTTCGTCGTCGGCGGGGGGCAGGTCGGGGGTCGTGGTGGGCATGGGGCGATTGTCCACGCAGCGCAGGATCCATCCGCACCTCGGGTTTACACCTAAACAAATGCGTTAGACATGAACGAATTTCTTGCCTAACATCAACGCATTCCGTTTAGATAAACGCATTCACCATTAACAAATCACTACCATGAGCACCGTCAAAACCTTTGCCTCCGCCGCCGACCTCGAAGTGAAGAAGGTGAGCTTCGACAAGCTCTCCGACCACGCCTATGCCTACACGGCCGAGGGCGACCCCAACACCGGCATCATCATTGGCGACGATGCGGTGATGGTCATCGACACCCAGGCCACGCCGGTGATGGCGCAGGACGTGATCCGCCGCATCCGCGAGGTCACCGACAAACCCATCAAGTACGTGCTGCTCTCGCACTACCACGCGGTGCGGGTGCTGGGCGCCAGCGCTTACGGCGCCGAGCACATCATTGCCAGCGAGGACACGCGCGACCTGATCGTGGAGCGCGGCCAGTTCGACAAGGACAGCGAGATCGGCCGCTTTCCGCGCCTGTTCCAGAACGTAGAGAGCGTGCCGGACGGCCTGACCTGGCCGACCATGACCTTCAACAAGAAGATGACCCTGTGGCTGGGCAAGCTGGAGGTGCAGATCCTGCAACTGGGCCGGGGCCACACCAAGGGCGACACGGTGGCCTGGCTGCCGCAGGAAAAGATCCTGTTCAGCGGCGACCTGGTGGAGTTCGACGCCACGCCGTATGCGGGCGATGCGTACTTCCAGGACTGGCCGCAGACCCTGGACAACATCGCGGCGCTGAAGCCCGAGAAGCTGGTGCCCGGCCGGGGCGCCGCGCTGCAGACGCCCGAGCAGGTGCAGGCGGGCCTGGCGGGCACGCGCGCCTTCATCAGCGACCTGTACGAGAGTGTGAAGGCCAGCGCGGCCAAGGGCGAAGACCTGCGCAAGGTGTACGAGGCCACGTTTGCCAAGCTGCAGCCCAAGTACGGCCACTGGGTCATCTTCAACCACTGCATGCCGTTCGACGTGACCCGTGCGTACGACGAGGCCACGCAATACCCCGACCCACGCATCTGGACCGCCGAGCGCGATGTCCAGATGTGGAAAGCCCTGGAAGGCTAGGCAGAGAACAACCCCCTGAGGCGCTGCGCGCCTTCCCCCTTCTCTCGAACCGCTGCGCGATTCGGGAAGGGGACGACGCCCTCGCTGCGGGGCGGCCCTTGCTCGGCGTCCCTCGCTCAGGGCGCGCCAGTTGCAAAGGTCAGCTCTCTACATCAAGCAATCGATCAAACACAAAGGTCGTAGAACATGAACCCCAGAGACATTCCCACCGAAGCCTTCCACGCCAGTGGCGCCGAGGTGCAGGCCCTCGACTTCGGCTACGTGCGCTCGCCCGACCAGGACCGCACCACGCCCGCACAGCACCCCATCGTGGTCATCGGCGCGGGCCCCGTGGGCCTGTCGCTCGCCATCGACCTGGCCCAGCGCGGGCAGCGCGTGGTGGTGCTCGACAACGACCACAAGCTCTCCATCGGCTCGCGCGCCATCTGCTTTGCCAAGCGCACGCTGGAGATCTGGGACCGCTTGGGCGTGGGCCAGCGCATGGTGGACAAGGGCGTGTCGTGGAACCTGGGCAAGGTGTTCCTCAAAGACGAGCAGCTGTATGAATTCAATCTGCTGCCCGAAGAAGGCCACGAGCGCCCCGCCTTCATCAACCTGCAGCAGTACTACGCCGAGGCCTACCTGGTGGAGCGCGCGCTGCAGCTGCCGGGCATCGACATCCGCTGGCACAACAAGGTCACTGAGGTGCAAAGCCGCGCAGACGGCGCGCTGCTGAGCATCGACACGCCCGAGGGCGCCTACCAGATGGATGCGCAATGGCTGGTGGCCTGCGACGGCGCACGCTCGCCCACGCGGCAGATGCTGGGGCTGGAGAGCAAGGGGCGCATTTTTCAGGACCGCTTCCTGATCGCCGACGTGAAGTTGGCGGGCGATGCGGACTTCCCGACCGAGCGCTGGTTCTGGTTCGACCCACCCTTTCATCCCAACCAGAGCGTGCTGCTGCATCGCCAGCCCGACAACGTCTGGCGCATCGACTTCCAGCTGGGCTGGGACGCCGACCCCGAAGAAGAAAAGAAGCCCGAAAACATCATCCCGCGCGTGAAGGCGCTGCTGGGTGCGGATGCACAGTTTGAGCTGGACTGGGCCAGCGTCTACACCTTTGCCTGCCTGCGCATGGACCAGTTCGTGCACGGCCGCGTCGTCTTCGCGGGCGACAGCGCCCACGGCGTTTCGCCCTTTGGTGCACGGGGCGCCAACAGCGGCGTGCAGGACGCGGAGAACCTGGCCTGGAAGCTCGATTGGGTACTCCAGGGCCGCGCCAGCCCGGTGCTGGTGAATACGTACGGCCCGGAGCGCGAATACGCGGCCGACGAAAACCTGTGCAACTCCACGCGCGCCACCGACTTCATCACGCCCAAGAGCGAGGTGAGCCGCCTGTTCCGCGACGCGGCACTGCACCTGGCGCGCGAGCATGCGTTTGCAAGGCGCATCGTCAACAGCGGGCGGCTGTCGGTGCCCGCCACACTGCACCAGTCGCCGCTGAACACGCCGGATACCGACACCTTCGTGAGCACGCAGGTGCCCGGCGCCGTATTGCTGGACGCACCCTTGACGAAGCAGGGCCAGCCCACCTGGCTGCTGCGCGAGCTGGGGCCGGACTTCACGCTGCTGGTGTTTGGCCCAGCCCCTGCGTGGGCGCGTGACCTGCCCGGCGTGAAGGTGCTGCAGATCGGCATCGACGTGATGGACCACCAGGCGCTGGCCGCCCAGCGGCTGGATGCGCTGCCGCGCACCGTGTACCTGGTGCGGCCCGACCAGCATGTGTGCGCCCGCTGGCGCACGCCCACCGAAGCGGCTGTGCGCAGCGCACTGGCCCGTGCCACGGCCGCAGCCGTCTGACCAGGAAGACGACAAGGAACATGCCCATGCTGAACACCCAACCGAACCTGCAGGCCTGCGACGACTTCTATGAAGCGCTGATTGCGGCGCACCAGGGCCTGTCCACGCCCGAGAGCCACGCCATGAACGCACGCCTGGTGCTGCTGCTGGCCAACCACATCGGCGACCAGGCCACGCTGCAGCACGCGCTGCAACTGGCGCGCGGCAGTGCCGTGCCCACGGCCGACCGGCGCACCACCCCGGCCATCACACCTGTGGTGCCCACCCACGCGGTGGTGGCCTAGCCTCACCTTTTTTTACCCCACGGCTCCAGCACCGCGCAGACGGTGCGGGGCCCAGGCTTTGCCTTCATTTTTTGACAACACCACGGAGACAACACATGCAGCGCAAACACTTCCTCGCCACCCTTGCCGGGTTGACCCTGGCCACCACCCTCCCCCTGGCCCACGCCCAGGACACCAAACCGCTCGAATGGGTGGTGGGCTACGCGGCAGGTGGCGGCTCAGACATCGTGGCGCGCACGATTGCCGAATCCATGTCGGCCACGCTGGGCCGCCCCATCGTCATCAACAACAAACCCGGCGCGGGCACCAACATCGCGGCCGAGTACAGTGCGCGCAACAAGGACTTTGGCAACCTGATGTTCTCGGCCGACTTCGCCACGCTGGCGGCCAACCCGTTCTTGTTCAGCAAGCTCGCCTACAACGCCGAGAAGGACTTCCAACCCGTGGGCCTGCTGGTGCGCTTTCCGATGTTCCTGGTGGTGTCCAACAACGTGCCCGCCAAGAACCTCAAGGAATTCATGGCCTGGGCCAAGGGGCAGGCCGATGGCGTGAACTGGGCATCCGCCGGGCCGGGCAGCCCGCACCACCTGGTGGGCGAGCTGTTCCGCGAGCAAAGCGGGCTCAAGCTCACGCATGTGCCATATCGCGGCGCGGCCCCGGCCATCCAGGATGTGATCGGTGGTCAGGTACCCGCGATGTGGATCGACAGCGCCACGGTGTACCCGTTTCTCAACGGCGGCAAGGTCAAGGCCATTGGTGTGGCCAGCCCGCAGCGCGTGACGACCATGCCCGATGTGCCCACGATGTCCGAACAGGGCCTTCAAGGGTTTGAAGGTTTTGCATGGCAGGGCCTGGTGGTACCCACGGGCGCATCGGCCGATGTGGTGGCCAACTTCAGCAAGGCATTGCAGACAGCCCTGGCCGACACGCGCACCAAGGCCCGCCTGCAGGCCCTGGGTGTGGAGCCCATGCCCGGCACGGCCGCCCAGATGGGCAGCTTTGCGCGCACCGAGCGCGAAAAGTGGGGCCGAGTCATTACGAAGGTGGGCGTGAAACTCGATTAACTCCCTGAACGGCTGCGCCGGTTTCCCCCGGAGGGGACGCCATCCGTGGCCTGGCAGCGCCAGTTCCACGGTGGTGCAGGCAAATGCCACGCTCCTGTCGCAGGGCACTCAGCGGCTGCGTGCCAGCCGCCGCTTGCGCTGCAGGGCGGGCGCCAGCCACAGCAATTGCACGGTGGCATAACCCAGCGCCGCCATCACCAGGCCCAGCGTGGGCAGGCCCACCAGCAGCGGTGTGCCCAGGGCCTGCATCCAGGCGCCCAGCGCCTGCACCGAGAAGTCTCCGCCCGGCACCACGCTGCTCCACGCGGGCAAAGTCTGGGTGCCCGGCATCACCAACGCGCCCAGATAGAAGGCCAGCGCATACAGCGGCACGGTGGTGAGCGGATTGGTATAGAACGTGGCCACCCCGCCCGCCACGATGTTGCCGCGCAGCCAGGCGCAGACCAGCAGCGTGCCCGGAATCTGCAGCGGCCCGGGGATCAGCCCACAGAACAGGCCCGCCGCCACCCCGCGCGCCAGGGGCTGGCGCTGAAAGCGAAACAGCTCGCGCCGCTCCAGCCAGGGGCGCAGACGGATGAGCCAGTCCCGATCCAGGTGTGCGCGGGCGCGTGGCTCCAGGGCGCGCAGCCAGCGGCGCAATGAACAAAGCATCTGGCTTACCACTGCACTCAGTCCTTGCGCGGCAGGGCCGGAGCGCCATGGGCGCTTTCGCCCGAGCTGCGCAGCGACAGGAAGATCGAGCCAGCAATCAGCGACGCCGTCACCAGCAGCGCATAGCCGATCGGGATCTTCACAAAGTCGATGAGCAGCATCTTGCCGCCGATGAACACCAGCACCAGCGCCAGGCCATAGGCCAGCAGGTGGAAGCGGTTGGCCAGGTCAGCCAGCAGGAAGTACAGCGCACGCAGGCCCAGGATGGCAAAGATGTTGGCCGTGAGCACGATGAACGGGTCGCTGGTGATCGCGAAGATGGCCGGGATGCTGTCCACCGCAAAGATGATGTCGGTGGTGCCGATGAGCACCAGCACCACAAACAGGGGCGTGAAGTGCTTGACGCCGTTGATCATGGTGGAGAGCTTCTCGCCATCGAACTGGTCGGTGATGCGAATGCGCTTCTTCAGGAACTTGAGCACCGGGTTGGTGGCGATGTCAGGCTCCTGCCCAGCGGCAAACCACATCTTCACGCCGGTGACGACCAGGAACGCACCGAACACATACAGCAGCCAGTGGAAGGTGGCCAGCAGCCAGGCACCTGCCAGGATGAGCAGCGTGCGCAGCACGATGGCACCGATGATGCCGATGATGAGCGCGCGCTTTTGGTACTGCGGCGGCACGGCAAAGTAGCTGAACAGCATCAGGAAGACAAAGATGTTGTCCACCGACAGGCTCTTTTCGACCAGATAGCCGGTGATGAACTGCATCGAGACGGTGTTGGCAATCTCACGGCCCTGGCTTCCGTCCAGGTACCACCACAGAATGGCCACAAACACAAACGCCAGCGAGAACCACAAAAGGCTCCAGCGCGCGGCCTCGCCCATGGTGACCTTGTGCGCGCCCTGGCGCTCCATGACCAGCAGGTCCACGCCTATGGCAATGACCACGAAGACGGCAAATCCCGCCCACATCCACCACGTTCCGATCGTTTCCATCGAGTTTCTCCAAAGATGCCCTCACACGTCCGGGCAAGCCGGACGCCCAAGCCCCGGACTGTAGGGGCTGATGTACTTCTTTAAAACCTGTTATCACAGTAGTATTGGTTCGGTTTTTACGAACCAAACCCTTTTCCCTCGGAAGAACCCATGAGCCAGAGCTTCAACTACCGCCATCTTTTCTACTTCTGGGTGGTGGCCAAGGAGGGCGGTATCGCCCGCGCCGCCGAGCGGCTGGACATGGCCATGCAGACCATCAGCGCCCAGGTGCGGGAGCTTGAAAAGTCGCTGGGCGTGAGCCTGCTGCGCACCGAGGGCCGCAACCTGGTGCTCACCGATGCGGGCGTGGCCGCGCTGCACGAGGCCGACCACATCTTTGCGCTGGGCGAGCTGCTGCCCGTGCGCGTGCGCGAGGCCGCCAGCGGCAAGACGCTGCGCCTGAACCTGGGCATTTCCGACGGCATTGCCAAGCTGGCCGTGCATCGGCTGCTCACCCCCGTGCTGGACGAACCGCACCTGCGCCTGCTGTGCCATGAGGGCGAGTTCCAGCCCCTGCTGGGCGAGCTGGCGCTGCACAAGCTCGATGCCGTGCTGGCCGACCGTGCCGCGCCCCCCAACCCCGCCCTGCGCACCACCAGCCAGCTGCTGGGCACGAGCGCCATCGCCTGGTACGCGCCGCCGCTGTGGGCCGAGGCGGCGGCCAACAACTTCCCCCACAGCCTGGCCGTGGTGCCCGTGCTGCTGCCCACCGACCACGCCGCGATGCGCGCGCGCATCGACCACTGGCTGGAGCGCGAGCGCATCCGCCCGCGCATCGCGGGCGAGTTTGAAGACAGCGCCCTCTTGAGCACCTTTGCCGCCACCGGCATGGGCGTGATGCCCGCGCCGGTGTCGCTGGGCGAGCACCTGGCACAGACCCACGGACTGGTGCAGGTGGGCACCACGCCGGACGTGCAGGAGCAGTTCCACCTGATCTACAGCGCCCGCAAGGTGATGCACCCGCTGCTCACGCGGCTGCTGGAGGCGGGGAGCAGCGAATCACTCCTGAATTGATAGCAATTAGCGCTTACCCGGCAGGCGCAAGAGGCCAAAAAACCTTGTAGTCAGCGCAAAAAAACCCTGGGCCCCTTCAGTCGCGCCCTGCCCGCTCGATATGCAAGGCAGCCGATGTCGGGTCGGAAAAGCACAGCTCATGGCTGCCCGGGCACTCCACCAGGCGGAACAGGCCCAGCCGCTCCGACAGGCGCGGGTGCCAGGGCAGGCTGTGCGGCAGCGCAGTGTCCTGCTGCGCGTTGAGGTAGCTCTTGCCCACCTCCAGCGCGGCCAGCGGCACGGGCAGTTGCGCGGGTTCGGTGAAGGTGCGGTAGGGATGAGGGTTGAGCAGCGCGTAGGTGCTTTGCGCCAGGGCCTCGTCGGCATCGTTGATGAAGGCCTCGCGCCAGATGGGGTACGGCAGCATCACGGCATTGCCGCTGCTGGCCGCGACCTGGTCGAACAGCGCGCGGTAGTGCGGCGGCACCAGGTCGTTCAGGCATTCGCCTGGCTGCGGCACGAAGGCGTTCCAGTACACCAGGCGGCGGATGCGCCCAGGCAGACGCGCGGGCATGTGGCTGATGACCATGCCGCCATAGCTGTGGCCCACCAGGCGCACGTCGGTCAGGCCCTGGCCTTCGATGAAGGCCGCCAGCGAATCCACCGCATCGGCCAGGCCCGTGGCCGCGCGGTCGTCGCCGGGGCGGTTGCCTGCCAGCGTGGGGCAATGCACGGTGTGGCCGCGCGCGCGCAGGTGGGTGGCGGTGGCTTCCATCTCGGCACCGGTGTGCCAGGCGCCATGGACCAGGACATAGGTATCCGGCATGTGTGTCTCCTTGGGGTGGTGTTGCAGGACCGGGCGATCCGCCCTGCCGCTACCTTAGAAACACCTGGTGGCACGGAATGGCCTGCGCGTGCCAGTCGGCTGTGCTGGATGTGCCAGCAGACTCACCGACGGGCCGGCATGGCCGTCTCGACGGGGGAATAGCGCGTGGCCTCAGGCGCCGCGCCGCCACTGCGCGGGCGACACGCCCATGGCGCGCTGGAAGGCGCGCGCGAAATGCGAAGGGTCGGCAAAGCCGCAGCGCCGCCCAATCTCGCCCACGGCCACATGGGCCAGCTGGGGGCGGCGCAGCAGCTCGGCTGCACGCGCCAGGCGCAGTTCGCGCAAGGTGCCCGCAAAGGTGTGGCCCTGTGCCGCAAAGGCCCGGTGCAGGGTGCGCAGCGACACGCCCGCCTCCTGCGCCAGCGCCGGAGCCGAGAGGCCCGGCTGGTCGATGCGCGCCCGCAGCAGCGCACACAGATGGGCATGCAGGCTCCGCGCAGCCGTGGGGGCCGGTGGCTGGGGCGGCTCCAGCGCCGCGCACAACAGCGCCCCCAGGTGGTCGGACAGCAATGCTGGCGGCAGGGCCTGCGCCGAGGCCGGGTCACGCGCCAGCTGCACGGCCAGCGCCCCCAGGCTCTGGCCCCAGCCCTGGTCGCGCCAGGCCACACGCAGCCCGGGCGCCTCTGCCTGCTGCAGCCACTGCCCCACCCAGGCGCGCGGCAGCTGCAGCGACACACAGTGCACTCCATCAGGAAAGTGCAGTTCGTAAGGCCGTGCCGAATCCAGCAGCACCACATCGCCCGGGCGCAGGTGGGCCACATGGCCATCCTGGCGCACATGCCACGCGGTTTCGGCCTGGCCGATCAGGTAGAAAGGCAGCTGGCGGCTGCGCGCAATGCCTACGGGCGTGCGAAACACGTCCTGGGTGGAGGCGCGCACGCGGTTGACGGACAGCGTCTCCACCGGCAGGCTTTGCAGCTCCCCGCCAAACAGCGGCGCCTCGCGGGAGCTGCAATCCATTTCCAGAAACGCCTCGCAGATCGCGCCCACCCAGTAGTCCAGGCGCGCGGGCGGCGCCACCACGTCGGTGGTCCACTGGCGCAGAGCAGCGTTGTACGAAGGCGCAGGGGCAGCGGCAGGCATGGCGCCCAATCTACCGGCAAGCGGGGCGGGCAGGCAACAGGGCAAGCCCGCCCGCCCACACTCCTGACGACCTGCCCGCCAGGCTCAGCGCTGCGGCATGTCCTTCACCGAATACCCCAGGCTCACCGTGGCATCGTCAGGAATGGCGGGCATGGTCGCATTCCAGGCCTCCCACGCGGCGCGCATGGTCTGCAGGCGTTCGGGCTCCACGGGCGCGCGGTTGGCGCGCTCACGTTCATCGTCGGCCAGGTTGAACAGGTAGTCGTTGCCATCCACGCGCAGGTACTTCCACACGCCCTGGCGCATGGCGCGCTGGCCCCGGTGGTTCATGCGCCAGAACAGCGGGGGCTCGTCGATCACATTGGCATCGCGCAGCAGCGGCATCAGCGTGCGGCCGTCCAGTGGGTAGTCCGCATGCGCGGCGGCCCCTGCGGCGTCGAGCATGGTGGCCGACCAGTCCATGGTCATACAGGTCTGCGCGCTCACTCCGCCGGGGCCGATCACCGCAGGCCAGTGGGCAATCCAGGGCACGCGGATGCCGCCTTCGGTCAGGTCCATCTTGCCGCCCACCAGCGGCCAGTTGTCCGAGAAGCGCTCGCCACCGTTGTCGCTGGTGAACACCACCAGCGTGTCGCGCGCCAGGCCCTTGGCCTCCAGCAGCGCCATGATGCGGCCGATGCCCTCGTCCATGTGGTGGATCATGCGGCGGTAGGTCTCGATGTTGCCGCCGTGCAGGTGGAACAGGTTCGTCTTCACCTCCTGCGCCAGCGCCTCGTCGTCGCGGGTCTCCCAGGGCCAGTGGGGCGCGGTGTAGTGCAGGCTCAGGAAGAACGGCGTGCCGGCCTGCACGCCCGGCGCCATGCGCAGCACATAGTCGAGCGCGTGGTCGGTGATGAGGTCGGTGAGGTAGCCGTCCTGCTGCTTTTCTTCTTCGCCCAGGTACAGGTCGTGCGTGCCGGTGGAGCTGCAGTGGGTGAAGTAATCCACCCCGCCCGACATGGGACCGAAGAACTCTTCATAGCCCGAGCGCAGGGGCCCGAACGCGGGCGGGTAGCCCAGGTGCCACTTGCCCATCAGCGCCGTGCGGTAGCCCGCTGCGCGCAGCAGCGAGGGTAGCGTGGGGTGCTCGGGGGGCAGGCCCAGCGTGGTACTGCCCCGGCTCTTGCTGTTGATGGGCTCCTCGGCCGCGCCGCGCAGGCGGTACTGGTAGCGCGCCGTCATCAGCGCAAAACGCGTGGGCGAGCAGACGGGGGAGTTGGAGTAGCCCTGCGTGAGCTTGAGACCGTTGGCCGCTAGTTGATCGAGCACCGGCGACACCGGGCCAAACGCCGCGTCGCGGCCGCCATAGCAGCCCAGGTCGGCATAGCCGAGGTCGTCGGCGACGACGAAGATGATGTTAGGGCGGGTGGTCATGGTTTGAAGCCCGAGCGTTGGACCACCGGGGCCCATTGCGCGCGGTAGGCCTTGAGCATGGCTTCGGTCTGCGCCATGGTCGCCACCACGGGCTCCATCTTGGCGGCCTCGAACTTGCGCTGGGTGTCGGGGTCCTTCATCACCTCGTGGATCAGCGCGGCCAGGCGTTCGGCTTGCGCTTTGGGCATGCTCATGGGCGCAAAGAACGTGTTCCAGCCGGTGGCGGCCAGGTCCAGGCCGCTTTCCTTGAAGGTGGGGATCTTTCCATCCAGCGCACTGCGCTTGGCACCCGACACCGCCAGGATGCGGATCTTGCCCGCCTCGTGCTGGGGCAGCAGGGTGTCAAACGTGTCGAACGCCACGGGCACCTGGCCGCCGAGCAGGTCGTTGAGCAGCGGCGCGGAGCCCCGGTAGCCCACCACCTCGGCGCGCACCTTGGCGGCATCGCCCACCATCAGGCCAAAAAAGTGCGGCAGGCTGCCCGTGGCGGGCACGCCGAAGTTGGCCTTGTCGGGGTTGGCGCGCAGCCAGGCCAGCAGGTGCGGCAGCTCCTTGACAGGCACGGCGCTGCCCACGGCCACGCCGAACTCGTAGCTGTTGACATGGCTCACGGGGCGGAAGTCGCGCTCGGGGTCGTAGCCTGCGTCGGGGAACACCAGGGGCGCCACCAGCATGACGGCGGGGTTGGCCAGCAACAGCGTGGGCTGGTGGGCGGGCGCGGCTTTGACGGCCTGTGCCGACAGGCGGCCGCCCGCGCCGGTCTTGTTGTCCACAATCACAGGCGTGCCAAGCTTGCTACCCAGCTTGTCCGCCACGATGCGGGCCACGCGGTCGGTGGAGCCGCCGGGGGCGTAGCCCACCACGATGCGCAACGGGGCTTCCTGCGCTTGCGTGATGGAGGCGGCCAGGGCCAGGGCCAGCGCTATGGCCAGTACCGATGAAAGGGGTTTGCGCATCGTCGAAAAGTCTCCAGGGACAATTGCAGGGCCCTGCACCATCGCGCAGGTTGATGGGCGCACTGTATTGGCCACACAATCGATTGATCTAATCAACTATTGCACGGAAATACCCTGATGTCCGCGCCCACCCCGGCACCCCCAGGCCCCGCCGAGCCGGGCCACCGCCTGACCCATCCGGAAGCGGCCAACGACCTGTTGATGTACCGCCTGAACCGACTGCTGGCCGTCGCGGGCAGCCTGGTGGTGCGGCTGTGCGAAGGGGGCTACGGCATCACGCGGCGCGAGTGGGGGCTGCTGATGATGCTGGCGCAGCACCCGGGCATGCCCCCGGCCGAGCTGGCCCAGCGGCTGGGGCTGGACAGGTCGCGCACGTCACGCGCCATCACGTCGCTACTGGCCAAAAAGCTGCTCACCCGCGATGCGATGCCGGGCGACCGGCGCCAGGCGGTGCTATCGCTCACCCCGGCGGGGCAGGCGCTGCACGATCAGCTGTTCCCCCAGGTGAAGGCGCTTAACCAGGAACTGCTGGCGGGCCTGAACGCGGGCACGGTTCAGGCCCTGGACCACGCGCTGGCCGATATGCAAAAACGGGCGGAAGCCCTGGTAGCAAGCCGCACCGATGTGCCGCGCACTTACCGGTTGCGAGGGGGCCGGAACATCTCGCGAACAGACCAAGACTGGTGACGGCAGCGCCACCAACGGTCCTTTCCAACCCCCTGGAATCGCAGTTTCCTATTTTTCAGTATTTGCCTGAATGTCCATGAGCTGGTTCAAATCAGCTCGCAGCATTCCATTTGGATCCACAGCGGCATCGTTTGCTGAAGATCGGATTCCTGCCGCCGTAATGGCCGCCGTGACATCGGTAATAGAAATTTGAACCTGATAAAGGTTTCCATCATTTGCATACTCCTTGGTGAAAGCACAAACAGCCTCCCCTGGGTCTGCAAAGTAGATGACTGCCGCGTCGGTAGCCCGCTTAGGAATTCGCAAAAAGCTGGAATACAAAGACGCCGGTACAGGGGTTCGTGCTGAACCATTGACATAGTATTCCTCCTCCCAGTCGTCGTTCTGCATCACATAGTTGTATTTCAGCGAACTGACTTTGAGCATGGGATCACGCCCAGTACCCATCGATTCGGCAAAGATATACAGCACCTTGGTCCCACGGTACGACGCCCCATCGTACCCGGCTATAGTGCAAGCGATGGCCTCCAGATTGGTTGCGGAATGAACTCCGCCCGCGCTGATATTTTTGAGATCTGCATGTGCAAATCCAGCCGCACAAATAAACCCCAAAGAAATAATGCTTTTTTTCAACATACCCTCTCCTCCGTCGGTGAATTGACCTAGGCTTGCCACTGCTCTATACAAATAGCTACAACACGCACAAATACTAACAAACACCCACCTCAGCGTCATCCCCCGTTTTGGGGATTGACTGCACAGGGCCGCACCCAACGGTGGGACGCGTTGGCAAAGGTCGCAGCGGTGGGCGTGGCCGCTCCAGTGCATTCCTTCTGGTCCGCCTTTTCTTTGCCAACACGCCATGTCATCACCTCCGACCTCTTTGTGGAGCCCCCTGCGCCAACCCGCTTTCCGAGGCCTGTGGATCTGCGGTGGCATCTTTTTTGTGGGCAGCGGCATGCAGACCATGGCCGCTGCGTGGCTCATGGTGGAGTTGACGGGCTCGTCGTTCCTGGCGGCGCTGGTACAGACGGCCGTGTTTTTGCCCATGTTTTTGCTGGCCCTGCCTGCGGGTGTACTGGCCGACACCACCGACCGGCGCAGGCTGATATCGGGCGCGCTGATGGGACAGGTGGGCGCCTGTGCACTGCTCACGCTGCTGGTGCTGGGCGGTTGGGGCGGTCCGGCGTCGGTGCTGTTTCTGGTGTTTGTGTGTGGCTGCTGCACGGCGGTGCTGACGCCCGCGTGGAACTCATCCGTCATCGACCCGGTTCCGCGCGACGAGTGGCCCCAGGCCATCACCGCCGTGAGCATCGCCTACAACGCCGCACGCGCCGTGGGGCCTACGCTGGCCGGACTGGTGTTTGCGCAGCTGGGTGCGGGCTGGGTGTTTGCCGTCACGGTGACCACAACGCTGGTGATGTGGGAGTCCATCCGCCGCTGGCCGCCCAAGGCACACCCGCCGTCCAAGCTGCCCGCCGAGCGCCTGTGGGGCGGCACGCTCAGTGGCCTGCGTTTTGCCTGGCACTCGCGCATCATCCTGGCGCAACTGGTGCGCGTGATGGCGTTCAGCGCGGCAGGCTCGGCCCTGTGGGCGCTGCTGCCGGTGATCGCGCAGCGCCAGCTGGGCACCGGTGCGCAGGGCTTCGGGCTGCTGATGGGTTGTCTGGGTACGGGTGCCGTGGCCGTGGGCCTGGTGCTGGGGCGGCTGCGCGCGCGCTTTGGCATGGAGGTCATCGTGGGCGTGGGCGGCGTGGTGTTCGCTGCCGCCATGCTGGTGGCAGCGCTGACCAAGGTGGCGTGGGTGGTTTACGTCGCCATGCTGTTTGCGGGCGCGGCGTGGATGTCGGCGATGTCCACCTTCAACACCGCCACGCAGGCCAGTGCCCCACAGTGGGTGCGATCCCGCGCCGTGGCCATGCACATGGTGGCCGCGCTGGGCGCGTTTGCCATGGGCTCGGCATTCTGGGGCGCCGCATCCGACATCGTGGGCCTGGCTCCCACGCTGTACGTGGCCGCTGCGCTCATGGGTGTGGGGCTGCTGCTGGCACGCCCCATGCCGCTGCGCATGGGTGGGCTGCACGAAGTGACTCAGGCCACACCGTGGGATGAACTCTTCATCGAGGCTGAGCCTCTGCCCGAGGCCGGCCCCGTGGCCGTGGAGGTGGGCTACCGCATCGCCCCCGGCACCGACGCCGCCTTCCTGGACACCATCAGCCGCATGAAGGCCCCGCGCAGGCGCGACGGCGCCACATTCTGGCGGGTGTACAAGGACCTGGGTGAACCCTCGCGGTACGTGGAGCGCTTCATCGTTGAATCCTGGGCCGACTACCTGCACCAGCGCGCCCGCGCCACGATGGCCGACCAGGCGCTGGAAACCGAAGTGCGGGCGTTTTTGGCGCCGGGCGAAGTCGTGCGGATGTCGCACTACATCGCGGAGAGGTGAGTCTCCGCGCGCTGAAACTGGCGCGGCCGGGGCCAGTGCACCCGTGGAACTGGCTTTGCCAGGCCACCGGGTGCGTCCCCCTCCCGCGCAGCGAGAGAGGGGGAAGACGCGAAGCGTCTCAGGGGGAGCACTCCCGCCTGCTGCGACAATCGCAGGATGACCTTCGCCCCCCTTGCCAACGACACCTTCCTGCGTGCCTGCCGCCGCCAGGCCACCGACTACACGCCCCTGTGGCTCATGCGCCAGGCGGGGCGCTATCTGCCGGAGTACAAGGCCACGCGCGCCCAGGCCGGCAGTTTCATGGGCCTGGCCACCAATGTGGACTACGCCACTGAAGTGACCCTGCAGCCGCTGGAGCGTTTTCCGCTCGATGCGGCCATCCTGTTCAGCGACATCCTCACCGTGCCTGACGCCATGGGCCTGGGCCTGTCGTTTGCCGAGGGCGAAGGCCCGCGCTTTGCCAAAGTGGTGCGCGACGAAGCCGCCGTGGCCGAGTTGGCCGTGCCCGACATGGACAAGCTGCGCTACGTGTTCGACGCAGTTACCAGCATCCGCAAGGCCCTGAACGGCCGCGTGCCGTTGATCGGTTTTTCGGGCAGCCCCTGGACACTGGCCTGTTACATGGTCGAAGGCAAGGGCAGCGATGACTACCGCCTCGTCAAGAGCCTGATGTACAGCCGCTCCGACCTGATGCACCGCATCCTGGCCATCAACGCCGACAGCGTGGCCGCGTACCTGAACGCCCAGATCGACGCCGGAGCCCAGGCCGTGATGATTTTTGACAGCTGGGGCGGCGTGCTGGCCGACGGCGCGTTCCAGGAGTTCAGCCTGGCCTACACCACGCGCGTGCTGGCGCAATTGAAGCGCACCGGCGTGGACGGCGCCGACGTGCCGCGCATCGTCTTCACCAAGGGCGGCGGCATCTGGCTGGAAGACATGAAGGACATCGACTGCGAGGTGCTAGGCCTGGACTGGACGGCCAACCTGGGCAAGGCCCGCGCCATCGTGGGCGGCCAGCCAGGAGGCCCGGGCAAGGCGCTGCAGGGCAACATCGACCCCAACGTGCTGTTTGCGCCGCCCGCGCAGATCGTGCAACAGGTGCACAAAGTGCTCGACAGCTTCGGCAAACCCCACACCGACCGCAGCACCACCGGCCCCACCCACATCTTCAACCTGGGCCACGGCATCAGCCAGTTCACACCGCCCGAGCATGTGGCGGCGCTGGTAGAGGCGGTGCACAGCCACTCGCGCGCGCAGCGCCAGGGCTGATCCCCCGGGCGAGGGCTCCAGACCGCGCGGCGCACCCGGCAGGGACCAGGTGATGGCAATGGAACAGCCCGTACCGCCGCCAGCGGAGCCACCCACCGGCCCGCAGGCGCTGCCCGCCTCGGCCCTGCAAGCCCCACCCGGCGCGCTCGCGGACTGCGTGCGCGCCTTTTTCTGGCGCGACCTGGGCCGCCAGCCGCCCCACACCCTGGCGGACACGCGCGTGCCGCCCAGCCCCTACCCGGGCATCATCTGGCTCACGCGGGGCACGGCCCAGCTCGTGGAATGTACGGGTACGGCCACGGCAGCGGCCATGCCGGCCATCACGCTGTCGGGCGCCCACCGCCATCCTTACCACTCGGTCTCTTCCCGCGATGGCGATTCGTTCTGCCTGGCGTTCCAGCCCGGCGCGCTGGGGCTGCTGACCGGGCAGGACCTGGCGCCGCTGACCGACCGCATCACGGACGCGGTGACCTGGTTGCCCGAGGAGTGGCACCCATTCCTGGCAGCCGTCCACGCGGCGCCCGACCATGGTGCGCGCAAGGCGCTGTGTGTGGCCTTCCTCACCCCGCGCTGGGGCGCCGTGGCAGACCGGCACGCCGCCTGGCTGCAGGTGTTGCAACAAGACTGGCAGCGCGGCGCACGCCAGGCCCTGGCCACCACGCTCGGCTGGACGCCCCGGCACCTGCAGCGCCGCACACGGCAACTGGTAGGCCTGCGGCCTGGCGAGATCGAGCGCATGCTGCGGGCCGAACACGCCCTGCTGACCATGCGCGACGGCGATGCGGGTGCGCTGGATGCAGCGCTGCGCCATGGCTACGCCGACCAGGCACACTTCAGCCGCGAGGCACGCAGCCTTTTCGAACGCCCTCCTGCTGCACTCAAGGCCCACACCCAGCAGCCGGGTGACGATGCCGACTGGCTGCTGCGGCGCAGTTGAAGGGGCCGCCGCGCTTTGCGACCGCTTTACCGCTGGATCACACGGGGGCGCTTGATCTTGGCCTGCAACTGCAGGATGCCGTAGAGCAGCGCCTCGGCCGTGGGCGGGCAACCGGGCACATAGACATCCACCGGCACGATGCGGTCGCAGCCGCGCACCACCGAATAGCTGTAGTGGTAGTACCCGCCGCCGTTGGCGCACGAGCCCATCGAGATCACATAGCGCGGCTCGGGCATCTGGTCATAGACCTTGCGGATGGCGGGCGCCATCTTGTTCGTCAGCGTGCCGGCCACGATCATCAGGTCGCTATGGCGTGGGCTGGAGCGCGGAATGATGCCGAACTGGTCCAGGTCGTAGCGCGCCATGGCGGCGTGCATCATCTCGACGGCACAGCAGGCCAAGCCAAAGGTCATGAACCACAGGCTGTCGGCGCGTGCGGCCTGCACCACATCGTCCAACCGGGCCAGCACAAAACCATCGCGCTCCATGGAGGGAGCTACTGCAAGGGAAGGAGAAGAGTTGTTAGCCATGGCCGCATCGTCGCCACGCGGGCCAACGTCGTCTTGAAGCAAAGCGACATCGGCCGCCATCACCGGGTACCTGTGACGACACCAGCCCCACCGCACAGCGCCCCGGCAGGCCCTGCGACAATCCTTAGAACCTGTTCAAGATCTTCAGGTGCCGGCGAGCCCGCTTCCAAGGCGCACTTATGCACAAAATTGGAGCATCCAGCGGCCCCGCCCCACCAGAGGTGGCAACTTGTAAAAAAACTTTGCGCAACCGCTAAGTCATTGATTTATATGAATTTAAATCCCCTGCTTTTTTGACAGGCAATCCAGCCAAAGCACGGATTTTCAAGGGCTTGCGAGGCAAACCCAAGGGATATCAACAAAGTTATCCACAGAAATTTTGGATTTCTTACAAATACCCTGTGAAATCAAGCACTTGCAGGCCATATCGAATAAATGCGTGAACATGACACCCCACCGCTAGCACAAAAAGGGGGCCATCTGTCCTCTTGACGAAGCCCTCGTGTCCGACTTATGCACACCAACCGTGATGCGGCGCAACATACGTCCGTCACAACGGCTTAGCACAAAAATTCGTGGGAAATTTCTTCAGATGCTTGATTCATAACGATTTTTTTGGTGTGCCGCATTTCCGGGCAATCTGTTCGCAGCCAGCATTCATGCGGGCTGGCAGGGTGTCCGGACAGGATGTCAACAAAGTTATCCACAGAAAGTCGGGATTACTTGGGTCCCCTCATCAAATCAAGCACTTAGCACCCAAACCTCCACGCGACCTCCACAAGCCTCTGTAACCCGCCCTCTGCCGTGCCTACCCCCTCCACCATCGTCCAGGTTGCCCTGCACACCCCGTCGCACAGCGGCGTGGGCGATCTGCTGAGCTACGCCAGTGAGCACCCGCTCGCGCCCGGCACGCTGGTGCGCGTGCCGCTGGGCACCCGCGAGGTGCTGGGCGTGGTGTGGGATACCGACGAGGCCACCGGCGAGTTGCCTGACGGCGCCACGCTGCGGCCGATTGCCGGTGTGCTCGACGGTGTGGCGCCGCTGGACCTGCCTTGGCGCCGCCTGGTGGCATTCGCCGCGCGCTACTACCAGCGCGCCCTGGGCGAAGTCGCTACGGGCGCCTTGCCCCCCCAACTGCGCGACCTGCGCCCCGAACAACTCGCCCGCCGCCTGCGCCGCCCGGCCAAGGCAGGGGGCGACACTTCAAATGCTATTGAAAACATAGCACTTACCCCAGAACAGGAAAGCGCTAAGGCCCGAATTTCTGCTGAAAAAGGCCCTTTCCTGATGTTTGGCAGCACGGGCAGCGGCAAGACCGAGGTGTATTTGCGCTGTGTGCAGGAGATGCTGGAGGCCGACCCCACCGCGCAAGCCCTGGTGATGGTGCCCGAGATCAACCTGACCCCCCAGCTCGAAGAGCGCTTTGTGGGCCGCTTTGCCCCGCGCTTCGGCCCCGGTGCCGTGGTGTCGCTGCACAGCGGTATGACGAACCCACAGCGCCTCAAGAGCTGGCTGGCCGCCCATAGCGGCAGCGCACGCATCGTGCTGGGCACGCGCATGGCGGTGTTTGCCAGCCTGCCGGGACTGAAACTCATCGTGGTCGATGAAGAGCACGACCCCAGCTACAAGCAACAAGAGGGCGCGCGCTACTCGGCCCGTGATCTGGCCATCTGGCGTGGACGCGAGCAGGGCGCCAAGGTCATTCTGGGCTCGGCCACACCGTCGCTGGAGAGCTGGTACGCCAGCCGCCCCCCCACGGCCGACGACCCCGAAGGCGGCCGCTATGTGCGGCTGCACATGCCCAGCCGCATTGGTGCCGGCGCCCTGGCGCGTGTGCGCCGGGTGGACATGAACCAGCAGCCTCGGCGCACGGTGTTCAGCGCGCCGCTGCTGCAGGCCATCACCGAACGCGTGGCGCGCGGCGAACAAAGCATGGTGCTGCTGAACCGCCGGGGCTACGCCCCCGTGCTGCACTGCGTAGACTGCGGCTGGAAAAGTGACTGCCCGCACTGCAGCGCGCACCAGGTCTTCCACAAGACCGACCGCACCCTGCGCTGCCACCACTGCGGCTACACCGTGCGCGTGCCCTACCACTGCCCCACCTGTGGCAGCCCCGACATCCACCCCATGGGCCGGGGCACCGAGCAGCTCGAAGAACAACTGGGCGCCCTGCTGTCCGAAGTGCTGCGGCCCGACCGCACACCTGCGCGCATTGCCCGCATCGACGCCGACACCACCAAGGCCAAGGGTGCGCTGGAGGCGCAACTGGCGCAGGTGCACTCGGGCGAGGTGGATGTGCTGGTGGGCACGCAGATGATCGCCAAGGGGCACGACTTTCGGCGCATCACGCTGGTGGCCGCGGTGCAGCCCGATGGCGCGCTGTTCAGCAGCGACTTCCGCGCGGCCGAGCGGCTGTTTGCGCTGCTCATGCAGGCCGCAGGCCGGGCTGGGCGCGATGCGGCCTACATGGCCGCGCAAGCGGTGCATGGCACGCAGCCCGAGATGTGGGTGCAGAGTTTTCACCCCAAACATGCCGTGTTCGAAGCGCTGCGCACGCACGACTACGAGGCTTTTGCCGCCCAGCAGCTCAAGGAGCGCGAGGAGGCCGCCATGCCGCCGTTCTCGTACCAGGCGCTGGTGCGGGCCGATGCCCGCACGCAGGAGGTGGCGCAGGGTTTTCTGTCAGCAGCCACCGCCGCCGCCCACGCCGCGCAGCTGCCAGGGCTGCCCGATGGCACGGTCATCCTGTTCCCGCCCGTGCCGCTGACCATCCAGCGTGTGGCCAATGTGGAACGCGCCCAGATGCTCATGGAAAGCAGCAGCCGCGCCACCCTGCAGCGCTTTCTGGCCGCGTGGCAGCCAGTGCTGCAAACCACCCGCAGTCAGCCCGAGCACAAGGGGCTGATACGGTGGCTGGTGGATGTGGACCCGCTCGCGATATGACGCCGGTCAACCGGGCAGATTGTCGTTGTAGACCTTGATGTAACAGACTTCGTTGGGCTGCAGCACCAAGCCCACGGTGCATTCCGGCGTGAAGCCCGTGGGAGGAAGCACAACCAGTCCGGATATGACGCTGACGCCGGTCACCCGCTGCGCGCGGTCCGTCAGGTTCTGGGCGGTATAGATATGAAAGAAATCCCCGAAGAAGAGTTGGGTGCTGTGGGGAATGCTGGCCACACCGCCCGTGGTCTGGTCCAGGGCGATCTCGACCGGTGGGGGGGTTGCGATGGCGGGGTGATTCCAGAGGCTCGCTGAGAGCACTCCGCAAACCAGCAGACCCGTTGTCCAGGCCTTCAGCGCACGGCTGCCCTGGGCACGCATCGCGTGATAGGCCGCCAGGGCCAACAAAACCGCCATTCCGATCAGCCCCCATTCAGACATCGTGGGCACGTTCGAGGCCGCCAGGGGCGCGTAGGACACGCTACCCATGGATTGCGCGGCGGCGCCCTGGGCCACGAGCAATCCCACCACCGCAACGACACTAGCCCGCGCACCCAACATCACTTGCTTCATTCTGGAATCCCTTTTTTGCGTAAAACAGAAAGTGTTACAAGGGATTACTGAATCGGCAAGCAAGTTATTGCCATGCGCAGACCATCAGCGCTTGCGCAATACTTTCGGCTTCTGGAAACGATCATGACCCCCGACCACTTCACCCACGTTCTTGCCCAGGAAGGCTTTGCCGAGCCAGTACGCGTTGAGCGTGAACCTCATGGCCTTTGGGACAACCATACCCACCCGTTCGAAGCCAAGGCACTGGTGCTGGCGGGCGATATCCGCATCGTCACCGCAACCTCTGAGCGGGTGTATCGGCGTGGTGAGGTGTTTCACCTGCAGGCGAACGAGCCGCATTCGGAGTTTTATGGGCCGATGGGTGTGAGCTACCTGGTGGGGCGCAAGCCGGCGCCCTGAGTGCTGCGGGTGCGCCAATGGAGTGCAGCACACCGTCCGGTGCGCACTGCGGTATCGCACTGCGCTACTGCGGGTAGCCGCACGCGGGCCGAGCGCTGAAATCCCGCGCCATCGACGGCACTGCTGGACACATTCCATGGCACGGCCACGGTTCATACTCCACACACTCGCCATCCCAACCCCGATGCGTTCCTACTACAACCTGCTGCCCCCGCTGTGGCAGACCATTGCTGTCACCGTGGCCACCCTCGCGACCAACTGGATCTGGGGTTCGTGGTTCATCAAAACCAAGGGCACGGGCCTCGCCGCACTGATGATCTACAGCATCTTCGGGTGGCCGCTGATGTTGGCTGTCACTTACCTCATCCTGGGTTATGCCCTCAAGTTCTGCGGCGGCCTGACCTTGCTGCGCATGGCCATCGTGCTGGGCGTGGTCGGGTTGGGCTTCGCTGTATATGGGGTGCCGGGGCCGTGGAACCTGCTTCTCTGCGCCGCCGTCGCCATCCCCGTTGCGTTTCAGGCCTGGCGCACGGCACAGGACGATGCCGACCTGGAGAAGCTGTAAATGGCCGTCAAAGAGAAGCCGCCCAGCGGGCTGCTCGACAGTTTTTCGGCACCGCTGTGGGTGCGGCTAGGCCTGACAGCCCCTCGGCCCGTGTGGATCGTCAAGAGCCAGCACCGGGGCTATGACTGGATGGCCATCGAGCTCGATCACGGCGGTACGGGCTTCCAGCAAACGCGTGCCACCACCACTGTCTTTGTCGTGTGGCTACCGCACAAGTCCCAGGACTGGTACCTGCCAGGCCACCGCATCACGCCCGAGCAGCAGGTGTGCGTGGACGACACGTGCGTTTACGCTGCAGCACTGGGCCAGCAACCCCGCGTGCGCACCTGGACCCACTGGCTGGACCTGGCCGTGGACGCGGCCGAGGAGGTGATCACCACCGAAGGCATGCGCCGCGATGAAAGCCCGCAGCAGAAAGCGGAGCGGGCAGACGAAGCCAGCTGGAACCCTACCGACGTCAACCTGGTTTTGCTCTGCCTGGTGTCGATGGCAGTATTCAGCTTTCTGAACGTCATGATGCTGGTCGAGGCGTACGGCGAATGGCAACGGCACGGTGCCATCCTCGTGTGCCATCCGAAGACCTCCATCGGGACCTATCTGCAAGGCTGGAAGGCCGTGGCCTATGCCGTTTCGTTATCGGCACCCCTGCTGATAGCACTCAAGGCGCTGCACACCATGGTCACGCGCGTTCACAGGCCAAATTTTTTCTTTCGACTCTGTTTCGAAGGGCTGATCTGGGTGGGCGCCATGTATGGGCTTCACCACGCCCGGCAGGCTCTGATTGAATCGGTGCAGCGGGCTTGCTAGTCCGCCTTCAGCGCTTTTTTGACTGATCGGGTCCCAGGGCTGACACGTGCCATGGTGGACGGTGCGGACCAATGCACACGCATCCATGCGCCGCCCCACACCATGGAGCGTTCCACCGCCCTGCATCATCTCTCCAGCGCGCGGCGCCCCGGTGCCTGATAAAACTTGCATGCCGCGGACTGACCCCAGATACTGCGGCATCGCACGGCGTCACCTCGGGCCAACTGTGCTGCACGGGCTCGATAGCCCTGGGGTCAGTGCGTGCCCGATGCCCCGTGCTCCCGCTTTGTCCCTCCATAGTCAGAAAGCCCTTCCAATGACAGCCATTGTTCGTGCCCTGATCTTGCTGCTCCTCCTGGCGGGGGGAACCGCCGTGCGTGCCCAGAACCTGCTCACCAACGGCAACTTCGAGGCCGGCCTGGCTGGCTGGAGTACCTGGACGGCGCCGCCGGGCTTCTGGGACGGCACCTGGATACACAGCAACGACTGCGATATCTGGGTGCCCACCCAGTGCCCGTTCGGAGGCGCCGGAACGTCCCACGCGCAGAAAAAAGGCAGTGGCGCGGGCAATGCACACGGGGGCCTGTTCCAGACCGTGGCGGTCACGCCCGGGCGGGTGTACCGGCTGCGCGGCGCATGGTCGGGGGGCGTCACGGGCAATGCCGGCGGCAACGCCACCTGGTGGGAAGTGGTGGCCTACGACGGCGCCGTGGGCGCAGCCACCATCGACGCGGCGCCCGGCCCGCTGGATACGCTGATTGCCCGGCGCGACGTGTCGAACCTCGCGCTCAACGGCGTCTTCCAGTTCCAGTGGGAACCCTTTGACGGGACCTTTACGGCGACCTCCAGCCAGGTGACCATCGCACTCAAAACCGGCAGCTTCTTCACCTTCGACGCGGCGGGCTACCACGACGACCTGGTGCTCGAAGAAGTGGCCTCCAGCAACATCCCCGTCAACTCGCCCTGGGCGCTGGTGGTGCTTTGCCTGGGGCTGCTGGCGACCGGCGCCTGGATGCGGCGCGGCCCGGGAATGCGACGCGGGTAGAAGGCAGCGCCAAAAATTCAAGCATTTTGGGCCGCCAGCGCTTTATGGAAAAGCGCCAATAGCTATCATAAATATAGCAATCAGGTCAGCAGCGCCACCGCTGCTGAAAAGCTCAGAAACGCCAGCGCCGTGGACACCAGAATGATCCGCGCCACACGCCCATTGTTGGCGCCGAACTTTTCGGCCAGCAGCGAGACGTTGCTGGCGCTGGGCAGCGCGGCCAGCAGCACCAGCACCGTCAGCGCAAAGGGCGTGAGCGGCACCCCCATCGCCATGCCCGCCGTGCCCACGCCCCACACCAGAAGCGGGTGCACCAGGAGCTTGGCCAGCGCCACCGGCACATAGTCGCGCGCGGGCACCTGCTCGTGCTGGTTCATCTGCGAACGCGCCAGCACGGCACCGATGGTGAACAGCGCCACGGGCGAGGCCGCGTCGGCCAGCATGGCGATGGTCTTGTCCACCGGGCCAGGCAGCTTGAACTGCAGGGCCGAGGCCAGCGCCCCCAGGGCAATCGACCAGGGCATGGGATTGGTCGCCATGCCCTTGAAGGCGTTCTTCAGCGCCACCCCCACGCCGTGGGTGCCCGCACCATCCAGGCGCGAGAGCGCAATACACAGCGAGCTGGTGATGACCATGTCCACCACGATGGTGACGATGGCAGGGCCCGCGCTTTGCGCCCCCAGCAGGGCGACCAGCAGCGGCACGCCCATGAAGCCGGTGTTGGGAAAAGCGGCCACCAGCGCGCCAAAGGCTGCGTCGTTCCAGCCGATGTGCGCCTTGCGCGTGAGCGCCACCGTGGCGCCCACCATCACCAGCGCACAGAGCACATACACGCCCGCCACGGCCGGGTCCAGCAGCTGGGCGATGGGTGTGCTCGCGCCAAAGCGGTACAGCATGCAGGGCAGTGCAAAGTACAGCACGAAGGCGTTGAGCCCCGGGATGGCCGGCTGGGGAAGCACTCCGCGCCGGGCGGCGAGATAGCCGCAGAGCACCAGCGCAAAGAAGGGGAAGGTGATGAGAAGGACGGAGAGCACGGTCCCATTGTCCTTGCTGCGCCAGCGGCCAGGGTCTGCGGCGCCCGGTGTGGTCAGCGCAAAGTCAGGTGGGGGCCATCACCCATGGCGAATGCACGGCAAGGATCTCCAGCCAGCGTTGCGGTTGAAGGCGCATCCACTTCACTGCTTGCGCTGGATGATCAGGTTGCGCTTGGCGTCTTCGGGGTAGGCGAAGGTGATGGCGCCGTTCTTGACCATGCCCATGACCAGCATGTTGCGCGTGATCGCGTCCTTGTCCTGCACGCTGAAGGGCTTGTCGTAGGTGGTGACCACGCCGTAGTAGGTCTTCATCTTGCCCTCCAGCGACTCCTTGATGGCTTTGCCGGTGAGGTTGCCGTCGCGGATGCCGAGGAAGGAATACATCAGCAGGTAAGTGGCGTCGTAGGCGTTGGCCGCTGCCATGGGCACGGCCACCTTGCCATGGTACTTGCGGGTGTAGCTCGACAGGAACGATGCACGGCGCTCGTTGCTGGGCTCGGCGATGAAGGTCTGCACCATGAGCGCGCCCTCGGCCGCGTCCTTGGCGCCTTCGAGGAAGAAGGGGAAGGACAGTGGCCACGGCCCCACCTGCGGCACCTTCCAGCCCAGGGCCTTCTTGCCGTTGGCGATGGTGGCGTTTTCCGGACCCACGGTGTAGCTGTAGACCACGTTGGCGCCCGCGTTGCGCGCGGCGGTCAGCTCGGCCGTGAGGTCCTTCACCCCCAGGTCAAAACGCGCCACATGCACGGGCTTGAGGTTCTTGGCCGCCAGCGCGGCCACCACGTCGTTGTAGCCGCCTTCGCCATAGCCGGTCTTGTCGGCAAAGATGGCGACCTTGTCCCAGCCGCGCTTGACGATGTCGTCCACCAGGAAGGGCGCCTGGATCGCGTCGCGCGCCTGCACGCGGAAGATGTAGCTGTCGGGCGCGGGGTATTTGGCCGTCACGGCCGTGCCGGTGGAGCAAGGCACGATGAGCGGGCTTTTGGCGTCCTGGAACAGGTCGATGGCCTTGAGCGCCACGCCGGTGTTGCAAAAGCCGATGGTGGCGACCACTTTTTCATTGAGAAGCTCTTGCGACACCTTACGCCCCTGGTCGGGGTCGGCCGTGTCGTCCTTGATGACCAGTTCCAGCGGGCGGCCCAGATAGCCGCCCACGGCATTGATTTCGTCCACCGCCAGCTTGATGCCGTTGAGCATGGGCACGCCAAAATCGGCCGATGGCCCGGTGAACGGCCCCACGACCCCCACGCGCACAGGCACGGTGCTGCCGATCTGGGCCTGTGCCGGCAGCAGGGCCGTGCAGGCCAGTACACCGGATGCCACCACAGCGCTCCATGCGCGAAGGTGCACACAGCGGCGGCGTGCGTCCGGGATGCCCGATGCGGCGGTCTGAGCGGTGGAGGGCTGGTCAGTGGGGTTCATGGCGGGGCTCGGTTCTCTACACCAGCATCCCGGCAAGAGATGCACTGGCCTGCGAGTATCAAATTGTGAAAACAAAGCCCCTAGCGGGGTTTCCCGGAGCGTCCGGCCCGCCAGGTGCCGGTGGCGCCCACCCGTCAGGGGCCTGTCAGCCGCCCGCCCGGCACACGCGGTCCACCCCGACTGGGCACGGGCTAGACAGGCTGCCGGACCGCGCCGGTATCATTGCGCCCTTGCGCGGCCTGACCCGGCCGCGCCACCACCCGCCCCTGGGCATGCGCCGCCCACACCCGCCCTCCCTGTCCCGCTCCCCGCTGCTCTGCTGCCCTCCCTCCCATGTCTGCCGGTCTCAATCTCGCCCAGCTCCAGGCTGTTCACTACACCGACGGGGCTTGCCTCGTGCTGGCCGGGGCGGGCTCGGGCAAGACGCGGGTGATCACCATGAAGATCGCCCACATGATCGAAAAGGGCATGGACCCCAAGCGCATTGCGGCCATCACCTTCACGAACAAGGCTGCCGCCGAAATGCGCGAGCGCGCCAAGGGCCTGATCGGCCGACGCGCCAAGGATGTGCTGGTGTGCACCTTCCACGCCCTGGGCGTGCGCATGGTGCGCGAGGATGGCCATGTGCTGGGCCTCAAACCCCAGTTCAGCATCCTCGACGCCGATGACGTGACGGGCATTCTGAAAGAAGCCTCGGGTGGCACCACCGACATGGCCACGGCGCGCCAGTGGCAGTGGGTCATCAGCAAGTGGAAGAACATGGGCCTGACCTCCGAGCAGGCGCTGGCCCAGGCGGCGGACGACAACGAACGCATCATCGCCACGCTGATGGCCCGCTACGAAGAGCGCCTGGCGGCCTACCAGAGCGTGGACTTTGACGACCTGATCGGCATGCCGCTGCGGCTGCTGCGCGACTTCCCGGAGGTGCGTGCCAAGTGGCAGGCGGCCCTGGGCCATGTGCTGGTGGACGAGTACCAGGACACCAACGCCACGCAGTACGAGCTGCTCAAGCTGCTGGTGGGCGAAAAGGGGCACTTCACCGCCGTGGGCGACGACGACCAGTCCATCTACGGCTGGCGCGGCGCGACGCTGGACAACCTCAAGAAGTTGCCGGTGGACTACCCCCACCTCAAGGTCATCAAGCTGGAGCAGAACTACCGCTCCACCAGCGCCATCCTGCGTGCGGCCAACAACGTGATCGGGCCCAACCCGAAGCTGTTCCCCAAAACCCTGTTCAGCGAACTGGGCGAAGGCGAGCCCGTGCGAGTGGTGGACGCCGACAGCGAAGAACACGAAGCCGAGCGCGCCGTGGCCCGCATCCAGAGCCTGCGTGCGGCCAGCAACCCGCCGCCGGACTGGAAGAGTTTTGCCATCCTGTACCGCGCCAATCACCAGGCCAAGCCGTTCGAGAAGGCGCTGCGCAAGGCCAATATTCCGTACAAGGTGTCGGGCGGCACCAGCTTTTTCGACCGCGCCGAAATCAAGGACCTGTGCGCCTGGTTTCGCCTCTGGATCAACAACGACGACGACCCGGCGTTTCTGCGCGCCATCACCACGCCCAAGCGCGGCATCGGCCACACCACGCTGGCGGCTCTGGGCGCGTTTGCCACGCAGCACAAGCAGAGCATGTTCGGCGCGCTGTTCAACGGCATGCTGCCTGCGGCGGTGCCCAAGCGCGCCATGGACGGCCTGCACGAATTTGGCCGCTACATCAATTACCTGGAGTACAGCGCCCGCCGCACCCATGGCGCCGAAGAGGCCCGCGCCTTTCTGAACGAATGGCTCAAGGAAATTGGCTACGAGCAGCACCTGTACGACAACGAAGACAGCGAAAAAGTGGCGGCCGCCCGCTGGAGCAACGTGATGGAGTTCTGCGACTGGATGGCCCAGCGCGCGGGCGGGCAGATCGACGATACGGCCGGTGCCGTGGTGGCCAAGGAGACCAAGAGCCTGCTGGAGGTGTCGCAGACCATTGCGCTGCTGTCCACCATCAGCGAGCGCGAGCAGGAGCAGGACATGGTCACGCTCTCGACCCTGCACGCCAGCAAGGGGCTGGAGTGGCCGCATGTGGTGCTGGTGGGCGTGACCGAGGGCATGCTGCCCTTCAAGCTCGACGACGACGAAGGCCGACAGCAGAAGGTGAGCGACGACACGCTGCAGCGCCTGCAGGAAGAGCGCCGCCTGATGTACGTGGGCATCACCCGCGCCCAGCGCACCCTGGCCGTGAGCTGGACCAAGCGGCGCAAGAAGGGCCGCGAGATGGTGGCCGCGCAGCCCAGCCGCTTCATCGCCGAAATGGGCCTGGACAAGACCACCGCCCGCGAAGACCCGCGCGAGAAGCTCAAGGCATTGCGCGCCGAATTTGCGGCCAAGGCCCAGGCCACCACCGCAGCCACTGCAGCCGCAGCCGCCACCCCGGAATGAGCGCCCCACCGCAGCCACGGCACCCACCACAACGCACTCCACCCATGGCGCCCGACACCCACCGACACACGCCGCTGTTGGCAGTTGCTTTTGTTTTGATAGCTATCAGCGCTTATCCTACAAGCGCCAGTAGCCAGAATGACCCAAAATCCACGGCAGCATGCCCGTCGGCGGCAGACATGGACCACCAGCACCTGCAAGGGCGCTGGCTGGCCCAACTGCAGGGCGCAGCCCCGGATGCACCTGGCGCCACCGCCACACTGCAACTGGGCCCGCATCCCGAGCTGGCACAGAGCGTGCGTGGCACCGTGCAAAGAAATGGCGCCACGGCGCAGGTCAGCGGAGACGTCGATGGCGGCGACCTGACGCTGGAAGAATCGATCAATGGCACGAACATCAGCGCCACCTGGACAGGCCAGGTGGTCGATGGAAGTTGCGGCAAGGAAATACGCGGAACATGGAACAACGCCAACCCCACCCCTTCGGCCCCCTCGGCTCCTTTTGTGCTGCGCAAGCAGGTGGGCTGGCAATGACGGCCGCGCCAGCCTCACCCCGCCGCAGCGGCGGCCACCGGCGTGGCACGCTGGCCCTGCTGGTGGCCGCTGCGCTGGCGCCTGCCGGCGCCGCGCTGGCGCAGACCCCGCCTGCTGGCGGCTCGGCCACCCCGAGCGGCGACGCTGCCTGGCGCCGCTGCGCCGCCCTGTCCAGTGACAATCAGGCGCGCCTGGCCTGCTTTGACCAGTGGGCCACCGACCAGCAAGGCTGGAACGCGCCTGGCGCCACGGCGTCGGCCTCGACAGACGTGCCGCCCCCGGTGGACACCACGCTACCCGCCACCCGTGTGATTGACGTGGCCCGCACCGAGGGCTGCCGCGATCCGCAGTACAGCGACCTCTCGCGCTTCTGGGAACTGGAGTCGGGCAGCGACTGCGGTACCTTCAGCTTCCGGGGCTACCGGCCCATCACCGTGTCGGTGGTGGCGTCAAGCAATGTGAACCGCCAGCCCACGTCGGATGCAGCCGACCATTCGGCCACCGAGTCCACGCCCTACCGCCGCACCGAGAACCGCATCCAGCTGTCGGTGCGTACCAAGGTTGCGCAAGGGCTGCTGACCCAGGGACATCCCACGCTCAAGGACTCGGTGTGGTTCGGCTACTCCCAGCAGTCGTACTGGCAGCTGTTCACCCCCGAGATCTCGCGCCCCTTCCGCGCCACCGACCACGAGCCCGAGGTCATGTATGTCTACCCCACCACGGCACAACTGCCGTTTGGCTGGAAGTGGCGCTACAGCGGCATCGGACTGGTGCACCAGTCCAACGGCCAGAGCAAGCCCCTGTCGCGCAGTTGGAACCGCGCCTACCTGATGACGGGCATGGAGCTGGGCAACAGCGTCAGCGTGAACGCGCGCATCTGGAAGCGCATCCCCGAAAGCTCGGGCAGCGACGACAACCCCGGCATCAGTGACTACATCGGGCGGGGTGAGCTGTCGGCATTCTGGAACGTCAACAAGGAGAATACGGTGGGCGCCACGCTGCGCCACTCGTTGTCGAGCAGCGACCGGGGCTCGGTCCGCCTGGAATGGCTGCAGACCGTGGGCACGGGCCTGTTTGGCAACAAGAGCAACCTGCGCCTGCACACGCAGCTGTTCAGCGGCTACGGCGACAGCATGATCGACTACAACCGCAAGCGGACCGTATTCAGCGTGGGGTTGAGTCTGGTGGACTTCTAGAGTCCATCCCCCTGAGGCGCTGCGCACCTTCCCCCTTCTCTCGAATGGCTGCGCCATTCGGGAAGGGGGACGCAGCCCTCGCTGCAGGGCGGCCCTGGCTCGGCTGCCCGCGCCTGGGGCTGCGCCAGTCTCACAGGCTGCGCACAAGGCAAAGCGCAGCGAACTCCGCGCTGGATTGTTCACAACTCGTTACGACATCGTCCTCAAGTTTTGTGTGACGGCGCCGACAGGCCGCCACAATGGCACGCGCACAGAAACCGGCGTGGCCATCTGTGAGAGGCGTTCAAAAAGAGCCCCTTTCCCACCGTTTTACCTGCCATTGCCCGCACCGTGCGCCCTCGACAATGCCGACAAAGAGGAACACACCCATGGACATGCAATACCAGCTCAAGGCAGGCAGCTACTACCTCTACGACATGCGCGAGGCGCCCAGTGCCGTCACGGGTGAGCGCAGGTTCAAGCTCAAGACCGACACGGTGGCCATTGCGTTCGATGCGCACACGGGCGAAGTGCACCAGCATGGCAGCCCCACGCGCATCCAGTCCTGGGCCAACAACACGCGCCGCCGCCTGCGCGCCGCCGGGGCGCAGGACATGGCCAACGACATTGTGGTGGTGTCCGGCCCACTGCCGGTGGACGAACTCAACAAATGCCTGTGGGTGCGCGGCTATGTGCGCCGCATGTTCTCGCGCCTGGCCACCTTGCCCCACGGCAAGCTGCAGCGACCTGCGGAGCCGTTTCGCAAGGCAGCCTGAAACCAGGCGAGCTTCCTCAAAGATCCCGATCAAGGCCGCACACAGCGGCCCTTTTCTTTTCTGGGAGCGCTCAGGCCTCCGAGTCCTCGGCCATTTCGCTGTCTGTGTTCTCCAGCACCTCGGCGTGTTTGACGATGGTCACCGGCACCGGGCTGGCATGCGCCACCTCCTGCGACACCGAACCCAGCAGCGCACTGGTGATGGCGCCCTGGCCCTTGGCGCCGATGATGACCATGTCGCAGCCCGAGCGCTCGATCATGTCCACCAGCGTGTGCGCCACATCGCCCACACCCACATCGGTTTCATAAGCCACCCCGGCCGCGTCGAGCAGCGCGCGCGCCGGCGCCATGAGATGGTCACCCGCCTCCAGGCTGGCGGCGGCGATCAGGTCGGGGTCGCGCGTGGTCACCAGTTCGTACAGCGTGGCGGGCTCCTGCACGTTGGCCAGCACCATGGTGGCCTGGAGCCCCTGGCCCACCAGCGCCAGTGCGTGGTGCACGCCATCCAGGGAGAGTTCGGAGCCGTCCACGGCGATGAGGATTTTGAGCATGGTGTTCTCCTTGTAGTACCTTGGTCCAGTGTAGCCACGGCCTCGTCGAAAACCCGTCCATAACCTTGAGCGAGGTCAGGGTAGCCTGTCTGGGACAATGCCGCCCATCATGCTGCAGTTCGACCTCCTCAAAACCGACCCCACCAGCCACGCACGCCGTGGCACGCTCACGCTCAACCATGGCGTGGTGCAAACCCCCATCTTCATGCCCGTGGGCACCTATGGCACCGTCAAGGGCGTGATGCCCCGCAGCCTGCACGACATGGGCGCGCAGATCATCCTGGGCAACACCTTCCACCTGTGGATGCGCCCGGGCCTGGATGTGATGCAGAGCTTTGGCGGCCTGCACGGCTTTGAAAAGTGGGACAAGCCCATCCTCACCGACTCGGGCGGCTTCCAGGTCTGGAGCCTGGGGGCCATGCGCAAGATCACCGAAGAAGGCGTGACCTTTGCCAGCCCCGTGAACGGCGACAAGCTCTTCATGTCGCCCGAGGTGAGCATGCAGATCCAGACCACGCTCAACTCCGACATCGTCATGCAACTCGACGAGTGCACGCCGTACGAGACCAAGGGCCACAAGACCACCGAGGCTGAGGCGCGCAAGAGCATGGAAATGAGCCTACGCTGGGCCAAGCGCTCGCGCGATGAGTTCCAGCGGCTGGAGAACCCCAACGCCCTCTTTGGCATCGTGCAGGGCGGCATGTTCAAGAACCTGCGCCAGGAATCGCTGGAGCACCTGGTCGAGATGGACTTCCCCGGCTACGCCGTGGGCGGCGTGAGCGTGGGCGAGCCCAAGGACGAGATGCTGGACATCATGGCCCACACGCCCCACCGCCTGCCTGCGCACAAGCCGCGCTACCTGATGGGCGTGGGCACGCCCGAGGACCTGGTGCAGGGCGTGGCCGACGGCGTGGACATGTTCGACTGCGTGATGCCCACGCGCAACGCGCGCAACGGCACGATGTTCACGCGCTTTGGCGACCTGAAGATCCGCAACGCGCGCCACAAGGCCGACCACCGGCCGATGGACACCAGCTGCACCTGCTACGCTTGCGCGGGCAGTTCGGGCGTGTCGTGGGACGATGGCGGGCGCGAGGGCTTCAGCCGCGCCTACCTGCACCACCTGGACCGCTGCGGCGAGATGCTGGGCCCCATGCTGACCACCGTGCACAACCTGCACTACTACCTGAACCTGATGCGCGAGGTGCGCGAGTCGCTGGACGCGGGCACGTTCGCCGAATTCCGTGCACGCTTCAAGACCGAGCGCGCACGGGGCGTATAAGCACAGCCAATAGCTATAAAAATAATAGCTATTAGCGCTTGATAGATAAGCGCCAGAGGCCAAAATCATCCAAAAACTCCTGCACCACCTGCTGCGCTGGCCCGCCCGCATGCTGACCGGCCTGGGCAGCGGGCTGCTGGCGCTGCTGATCCTGTTCGAGGAATGGGGTTGGGAGCCGCTGCAGCGCCTGCTGGCGCGCATCGGCCGCTGGCCCGGCCTGCGCTGGATTGAAGGCTGCGTGCGCGCCCTGCCCCCCTGGGCGGCGGTAGCGGTGTTTCTGCTGCCCACGGCACTGCTGCTGCCCGTCAAGCTGCTGGCCCTGTGGGCGGTGGGCCGGGGGCATGTGGTGCTGGGCATGCTGGTGATCGTGCTGGCCAAGGTGGTGGGCACCGCCGTGGTGGCGCGGCTGTTCAGCCTGACCCAGCCCGCCCTGATGCAGCTGCACTGGTTTGCCTGGACCTATGCCCACTGGATGCGCCTCAAGCACGCGGTGCTGGAGCGCGCCCGCGCCTCTTGGGCCTGGCGCGTGGCGCGGGTAGTGCGGCGGCAATGGCGGCTGCGCTGGCACAGGCTTCGCGCCAGGTAATGTTGGGTAGCGCCAGGGTAGCGCCCGCCGCTGTTTTGCTGCCAAGATATGCGCTCCCGCCAAAGCCCTCCCCAACGTCATCCCCCACCGCCACCGCATTGCGACATGGGTATGCAGCTTGACCTCCCGACCATCCTCCTGCTCTACAAGACCGCGCTGGTGGCGGGGGCGCTGAGCATCTTTCATGTCAGCCGCCATTCGTGCCGCCCGCAAGGGCTCAAGCCCCTGGCAGCCGCCTACCTGCTGCTGGCCGTGGGTGCCGAACTGGCAGGCCAGGGTGAATATTCCATGCTGCCGCTCTGGTTCTGGACCCACACCAGCCTGCTGCTCGGGGCACTGGGGTACACCCTCTTCTGGGCAGGTGCACGGGCACTGAGCGGCCGCAGGCGCGTCCTGCCTGCGGTGCTGATACTGGTTCCCGGAGGCTGGCTGGTGCTGGGCCTGGTCACGCAGTTTCCGCTGGACAACCTGCTGCGCGCAGGCGCCTTCCACCTGACCGCCGCAGTGTCACTGACCGCGGCAGCCTGGGAGGTGTGGCGCGACCGCCGCACCGAACCCCTGCCATCGCGCCCCCTGCTGGCCGGGCTGCTCCTGGCCAGCGCGGGCACCTTTGCCCTGCAGCTGTTGTACATCGCCACGCACACCGCCAGCCCACAGGGTTTTGCGCTGGCATTCTCCGTGCAGATGTTCTGCCACTTTGGCGTTGCACTCATGGTCTCGTCCCTCTCCAACGAGCGCGCCGAAGTGCGCCTGGAAAAAGTGGCGCAGACCGACACGCTCACGGGCGTGGGCAACCGCCGCTGGGCCATGTCCATGCTGCCCGCGCGGCTGCCCGTGGGCAGCGCCATCGCGCAGCTCGACCTGGATCACTTCAAGCACATCAATGACCGCTTCGGCCATGCGGCGGGCGACCGCGTGCTGGTCGCCACGGCCGACGCACTTCGCCACCAGCTGCGCGATTCGGACCTGCTGGCCCGCATGGGCGGTGAAGAGTTCCTGGTCTACCTGCCGGACGCCAGCGCCAGTGCTGCAAGCGCCATCGCCCAGCGCCTGTGCGGGGCCGTGCAGCAGATCCGGCTGTCCGAGCTGGGCGAGGACATCCCCATCACCGTGAGCATTGGACTGGCGTGCGTGACCTCCGCCGGCGGAACCTGGGCCGACTGGCTGGCTGCGGCCGACCGGGCGCTCTACGACGCCAAGCGCGCGGGCCGCAACCGCGCGGTGACAACGCACGAGCGCACTGCCTGAAACCGGTCCTTCTCACCCGAGCCGCGCCGCCGACCTGCGGCAGAATCCCACCCCATGCCCGCACCGCCCTATGCCGCCCTGAACGAAGCGCTGGAGCTGGCCTTTAACCTGGCCCCGGTGGGCATGTGCGTAACGCGCGAGCGCAGCATCGAGATCTGCAACGACGCCTTTGCCCACATGTTCGGCCACGAGCAGGCCGAGCTGCTGGGCCAGCCGCTGGCGCCGCTGTACCCCTCGTTCGAAGAGTTCACCCACACGGGCCACCTGGGCCTGCAGGCGATGAAGGCGTCGGGAAGTTATGCGGATGAGCGCATCATGCGACGGCGCGATGGTTCGCTGTTCTGGTGCCACGTGGTGGGCCGGGCACTGGACCGGTCGGACCCGTTTGCACGGGCGGTGTGGATGTTCGAGGACATCTCGCACCGCCGCCCCGTGAGCACGCCGCTGACCCTGCGCGAGCGCGAAATCGCCCAGCACATCGTCACCGGCGCCACCAGCAAGCAGATCGGGCGCTACCTGGACATCAGCCACCGCACGGTGGACGCCCACCGCGCGCGGCTCATGCGCAAGCTGGGGGCCAGCAGCACGGGGGAGCTGGTGGCGCTGCTGCTGGGCAACACCTGAGAGCTGGCAACGATCTCACAGGCAATCATCAACAATTGTTTCCCCAGCCAACGCTGCGGAGTCTCCCGCGCACCCGGCCCGGGGACAATCGGCACTGACGCGCGCGCCGCTCCCCGCCCATCAACTGCTGCCCCCATGTACCGCCCTTTTTTGCTCCACCGCCCGCTTTCGCCGCCCCTGGCCTGGCTGGGTTTGTCCGTGCTGATCTTCGCCGCCTGCCTGGTGGGCATCTTTGCGCGGCCCATCGGTTTTCTGTCGGTCTTCTGGCCCGCCAATGCGCTGCTGCTGGGGCTGCTGGTGCGTTATCCCAGGCTGGCGCGCCCGCCAGCCTGGGTAGCTGCGGCCGTGGGCTATGTGGCGGCAGACCTGGTGACGGGCAGCTCCTGGTCCATGGCCCTGTGGCTCAACGGCGCCAACCTGCTGGGCGCCACGGCGGGCTGGCTGGTGCTGCGTCGGCTGGACGAACGCATCCGGCGCCTGCAGCGCACCATCTCTGCCCTCTACCTGCTGCTGGCTGCGCTGACCGCCAGTGCCGTGGGGGCACTGGCAGGCTGCGGCGCCGCGCCGGTCTACTTCAACAGCCCGTGGACCGACCTGCTGTCCCTGTGGTTCAGCACCGAACTCATGAACTACATGCTCATCGTGCCGGTGGTGCTGGCCGCGCCGCGCGCCGACGACCCGCCGCCCGCAACGCAGGAGGTGCCCCTGATCTGGCGTGTGGCACCCGTCAGCTCGCTGCTGCTGGCCGAAGGCGTGCGCACCGTGATCGGGGGGCCCGGCATGCTGGCCTTTGTGGTGCCAGGGCTGCTGTGGTGCGCGCTCAGCTACAGCCCGTTTGTCTCCAGCCTGCTGTCGCTGGTGGTGTGCCTGTGGACCATGGCCGGCGTGGCCACCGGCGTGCTCAACTTCACGCCAGCCCATGCCAGCGACGTGTTCTCGCTGCGTGTGGGCGTCACGCTGCTGGCACTGGGGCCGCTCGCCGTGGCATGCGCCAGCGCGGCGCGCGCCGAAGCCCTGCGCCGCCTGGACCACGCCGTGCGCCACGACGACCTGACCGGTGTGCTTGCGCGGCGCGCGTTCCTGCAGCAAGGTGAGCGCTTGCTAGCGCGATACCAGCGCGAATCTGCCGGGTTGGCCGTGTTGATGGTGGACGTGGACCACTTCAAGCAGGTCAACGACCAGCTGGGACACGATGCGGGCGACCAGCTTCTGATTGGCATCGCCCAGGCCATGACCAGTGCGCTGCGCCCCCAGGATGTTCTGGGCCGCCTGGGTGGCGAGGAGTTTGCGGTGGTGCTGCCCGATGCCTCGCCCGCCGAGGCCCACGCGATCGCAGAACGGCTGCGCACGGTGGTGGAACAGCGGCCCTTTGGTACTGCGCAAGCACCCGAGCAGCACGCCACGGTCAGCATCGGCCTGGTGCACAGCGCCTCGCTGGGCGGCGACGCCGACCTGGACACGCTGCTGCTCGCCGCCGATGCAGCGCTCTACCGGGCCAAGGCGGAGGGGCGCAACCGGGTGATGACAGGGTAGGTCCAAGCGCTCCCCCGCGCCTCCGCAAAGCGCCCCCCTGCGGGAAGGGCGCCGGTGGTACGACAGGGGCTGGCTCCATGAAAGCTCGGGCTTTCCATGCGCCGATTTCATCCGCCGAGCCCAACCAATGGGCACACGGCCCCATCAACGCGCAGGCAGACCGTCACTCCTGCGCCAACTTCACCCCCGCCCCCGTGCCGCAGGCATGGCAAAAGCGTGCAAAAGCGCTCTTGCGGGTGCTGCAGTGGCCGCAATGGTCGAACAGCCCAATGCCGCAATGCGGGCAAAAGTCGATCTTCTCGTTTTTCAGATCCACCGGCCGCTCGCAGCCAGGGCACACGCTTTTGGCCAGGCGGGCCAGGGCGACGTCGTAGCTCAGCACCTTGCGGCGCTCCTGGTCGGGCAAAGTCTCGGCCAGCTTCTGGCGCTCCAGGTAGCGGTTGAGCGCCAGGATGGCGTAGCGCCCCACCACGGCCGTCAAGGCAATGCCCACCACGTAGCGCACATAACCGCCGTAGCTGGGCAGGTAAGGCACCAACTCCACAAAGAAGGCAAACAGCGCAAAGAAGATGAAGCCCCACACAAACGGCCAGTAGGTGCTTTTACGCTTCTTGACGAACAGCCAGCCCGCAACCGCCAGCAGCGGCAGCGTGAGGGCCAGGCGATAGAGGAACACCCGCAGCTCGACCTTGCGGCGCTCGGCATTGAGCTTCACGTAGCCGTCGGACTCCATGCGGTTCAACTGCTCCTGCCGGGCGGCTGCGGTCTGGCGGGCATCGAGCGCAGCCTGCTGCTGCGCCTCGACCGCCTGCTGGGTCTTGCGTTCAGCGAGCTTGAGCACATCGAGCGCCTGGGTGCGCGCCAGCACCTCGGGGTCCTGGTCGGCGCGCTGGGTGGCGCTGCGGGTGGACAGCCAGTTGTTGAAGCTGTCCCTCTCGGCCTGCACCTCGCTGCGCACCTTGCTGCGCTGCAGCTGGGCCTGCTCCAGCGCGGTCTGCGCATCTTGCTCGGCCTGGCGCGCCGTTTTGACTTCGGCGCGCAGCTTGTCGGCTGCGGCTTTGTCCAGAAAGTCGTCCACCCGCAGCGGGGTCTCGACCTTGGGCAGATCGCCCACGATGGTGCCGCCCAAGCCGATGAGGAAGCTGGCAAACACCAGCGCCACCAACCACAGGCCCCGGCGGAACCACTTTTCGGACAGCCGCAGTGATTTGCTCATGATCGTTCCCCTCTGGAAATACTATGCATTTGATAGCTGTTAGCGCTTATCCATCAAGCGCCAGAGGCTATTTTTATTTAATTTTTTGCCGCCAACACCACCGGCGGTGCCGCCAGTTGCGCGCGCTGCAGCCAGGCCAGCACCGAATCGACGGTGACGGTCTCGATGCGGTCCGAGAACCGCTTTTCGTTAGGGTGGTCGTCAAACGCGATATTGGCCGAGCCGACCCGCCCGCCCATGCGCGTGAGCGGCCCGAGCTTGAGCGCGGTGGGCTCGTAGCCCTTGAACTGCAGCCAGGCCTGCGCCTGGTCGCGCGAGCGCACGGTGGCGGGCTCCATGGCCATCGCCAGGGTCTCCAGCGCCCACTGGTTGGACTGCTGGTATTTGCGGCCCCACGCGTAGCTGACCATGCTGTAGGGTGGGTGCTGCAGCGTCTTGGTGCGGGCTTTGTCCTGCAGCACGGCCAGCAGGCGCTGCTGCACCTCGGGCGTGGGCACAGCGTAGACGGCTTCGTAGCGCCACAGGTCGTCCAGGAAGAATTCCCCCAGGCCCTGGCGGTACAGGTGCCCCACGGCCGTGCCACATTCGTTGAGCTTGTGCGCCACGCGCCAGGGGCCTTCGGCCGTCTTGTAGGCCCAGCCCATGTGCGAGTAGCGCAGGCCGTATTTGCTCAGGTCCTGCCCCGCACGGGCCAGCGCCACCACCTGTGCGCCCGACTTGGCGTGCTCGGCATCGAGCGCGGCCGAGGTCTGCTCGGCCAGCTTCATGCCGCGCTCGATCACCTGCGGCGGCACGGGCTTGCGGGATTCGCAGGAGCGGCCCGCCTGAGCCGGGGTGGCGGCCAGGAGCGCGGCTCCGGCGAGAAACACCATGCCCACCACAGCAGGGATGCGCTGCGCAGGACCGCGACCAAGGTTCAGGGCTTTCACCATCGTGCCGCTCCTTACAGGCGCTCGTTGTGCAGCAAGGCACGACCGATGGCGTTGGGCACAAAGGCAATCGCCTCGCCCGCTGCCGACAGGATCACGCCCGTGCCGATCACGCTGCAGGTCACCACCGTGCCCACTGCGTAGGCTGAGCCCGCAACGCCACGGCCGACCACCTCCACACTCACTTGGGCGCCGTCCGAGGCACGCTCCAGCAGGTACACCGTGCCCACGGCCGAGGCCTCCACCGCCTTCACGGACAGCACCGCGCCGCCCACCGACAACGCTGCGGGCACTGCCACCACTGCGCCCGCAGCAGCGGAAGCCACAGACGCCGTGCCTACCACCGAGGCCACCGGCAACAGCGACAGCGCGGCAGAGGCCTCGCTCTGGGCGCGTGCGGGGGTTGTGGCCATCACGGCACACACCACACCGGCCGCGAGCAGAGCGCGAGACAGGCGGGCAGAGCCCCACGAAGAAAACACAGCATTCATCATCATTCACTCCTCAATATGCGGCCCCACCGCGCACCCGGGGTGCCGGAGAAACCGGGTCGAAAGACCAGAAAGAAAAATCACCCGAACAGGCGGCGGATTACCGCCTGCGCACATTCGATGCGATCAGTTCGCGCTGTGGTTCTGGGCGGCCGCCTGGGCAGCTTCGCGGCGGCCTTGCAGGCGGGCGTCCATCAGATCAGCCTCGTGGCGATCGCGCAGCATCTTGGCCAGCGTGAAGGCGGTGGTGATCAGGTACAGCCAACTCACGCCCAGGAAGGCCTTGTAGGTGACATTGATGTCCATGCTCATCAGGCCCCAACCCGTGAGGCCCATGGCTACCGCAAAGCCGCCCCACACCACCAGCTTCCACAGGGGGGTGTCGCCACCGCCACGGCGCGAAGCGCTTTCGTTGTCCCGCACAAACTTGGCCAACACAAACGCGGCCGAGAGGCAGAACACGTAGCCCATCACCATGAAGGCCTGCTCCAGTTGCTCGCCAGGCAGCCATGCCAGGCCCACGGCACACAGAAAAACCGCGATGCCGAACGAGACCCACACCTGCAACTGCCAGGCCTTGGTGTCACGCTGAACAACGATGGGAGAAGAAGACATTGCAGTGGTGCCCCGGGGGGGCGTTGGTTGAACACGGAGCGAATGGTGCCCAGACGTAACTTGCGTGTCTGCATTGAACCGTAACAGTGGCTACCCGCAGGCTATCCGGTATCGTTTGGCGGTACTTTTTCTCGAATAGCTAGCCGAAATCCGTTGTTCTGGCCCTACGCAGCCCCTGCAACGCACCTGCGCGACAGAGCCTGCAGGCCCCGCCAAAGACAATGGCAGACACCCCCGGCGTGGAAGCCCTTGATCGCTGCGCGTGCTTGCTTTTTTGATGGACGGAGACCCACACCATGACCAAACCCTTTGACCTCGTCGTCCACGGCGCCACCGGCTTCACCGGCCGCCTGGTGGTCGAATACCTGCTCCAGCGCTACCCCGCTGGCAGCGGCCTGCGCTGGGCCATGGGGGGCCGCAACGCCGACAAACTCGCCGCCGTGCGCGACGAAGTGGGCGCACCGGCCGACACTCCGCTGGTCGTGACCGACACCAGCAACCCCGCCAGCCTGCAAGCGCTGATGGATTCCACGCGCCTGGTGCTGACCACGGTAGGCCCCTACCAGCTCTATGGCAACGAACTGGTGGCCGCCTGCGCGAAGGCTGGTGTGGACTATGTGGACCTGTGCGGCGAGCCCGCCTGGATGCGCCAGATGATCGACGCGCACGAAGCTGCGGCCAAGGCCAGCGGCGCGCGCATCGTGTTCTCGTGTGGGTTCGACTCGATCCCGTTTGACCTGGGCGTATTCCTGCTGCAAAAGGAATTTGCCCAGCGCTTCGGCCACCCCGCCCCGCGCGTACGCGGCCGGGTGCGCAAGATGAAGGGCACGTTCTCTGGGGGCACGGCCGCCAGCCTCAAGGCCACCATGGCCGCGGCTGCCACCAACCCTGCGGTGCTGGATTTGCTGAAGAACCCGTTCTCTCTCACACCCGGATTTGAAGGGCCGCGCCAGCCCACCGGCCACAAACCGATGGTGGATGAGGCGTTGGGCCATGGAATCTGGGTGGCACCGTTTGTAATGGCGGCCATCAACACGCGCAACGTGCACCGCTCCAACTTCCTGCTGCAGCACGCCTACGGCACAGACTTTGTGTACGACGAAATGCTCATCACCGGCCCTGGCGAAAAGGGCGAGGCCATCGCCAACGCGGTGGCGGGCGACAAGTCGCTGGGCTCGGACAAAGGCCCCAAGCCCGGCGAAGGCCCTTCGCGCGAAGAACGTGAGAACGGGTTCTACGACGTGCTGTTCCTGGGCACCGACGATGCGGGCAACAGTTTGCGCGTGGGCGTGAAGGGTGACCGCGACCCGGGTTATGGCTCCACGTCCAAGATGATCACCGAGGCCGCCGTGTGCCTGCTGCAGGATGCCACGGCGACCCCGGGCGGCATCTGGACCACGGCGCCTGCGCTGGGCGACAAGCTGATCGCGCGACTGCAGGCCAACGCCGGGCTGGGCTTCGCCGTCGAATCGGCGTAACGCCCCAGGCTCCGCCGGTTTGTCCGTTTTTGCACCAGGACGGTCCTGAAACGCACGGCCGCCCGCCCGGTGGTCCCGCAAAATGCAGGGCATGAACACTGCTCTGCGCCCCCGTGACCTGGCCCTCGCCCTGCTCGTCATCGTCGTCTGGGGGCTGAACTTTGCGGTGATCAAAGTCGGTGTGGCCGATGTGCCGCCCATGCTGCTGGGCGCGCTGCGCTACCTGCTGGCAGCCTTCCCGGCACTGCTGTTCGTCAAGCCGCCCAAGGTGCCGCTCAGGCTGTACCTGCTGTACGGCATGACCATGGCCGTGGGCCAGTTTGCGCTGCTGTTCACCGCCATCCAGATCGGCATGCCTTCGGGCCTGGCTTCGCTGGTGCTGCAGGCGCAGTCGTTCTTCACCCTGCTGCTGGCCGCCTGGTGGCTGCGTGAGAAATGGCAGGGCAACCAGGTGGCCGGCCTGGCGCTGGCGGGTGCGGGGCTGGTGCTGATTGGCAGCGCACATGGTGCCTCGATGCCATTGGCAGGTTTTGCACTGACCGTGGCGGCCGCTGCGCTGTGGGGCTGCGGCAATATCGTCACCCGCGCCGTGGGGCGTTATGGGCCGATGAACCAGTTTGCCTTCATCGTCTGGTCCAGCGTGGTGGCGCCACTGCCTTTCGTGGCACTGTCGCTGTGGATCGACGGCCCGGGTGCCGTGCTGTCCGCCGTGCAGCACCTGTCGCTGAAATCCATGGCCGCCGTGGCCTATATCGCCTGGATTTCCACGTTGCTGGGCTTTGGCCTATGGACCTACCTCATGTCGCGCTACCCCGTGAACCGCGTGGCGCCCTTCACGCTGCTGGTGCCCGTGGTGGGCCTGACCACGGGCTGGGTGGTGTTTGGCGAGCAGTTGCTGCCTGTGCACTTTGCGGGCGCAGGGCTCTTGATGGCAGGGCTGGTGGTCAACGTGTTTGGGGGGCCCGCCTGGGCGGCCGTGATGGTGCGGCTGCGCGGCGCCCAGTGAATCCGTCCACGGCCGCTACACCGCCAGCGGCAGCTCTGTGGTCGAAAGCACATTGCGCAGCACCATGAATGAGCGCACCTGCCGCACGCCTGGCAGGTAGAGCAGCTGCTCGGCATGCAGACAGTTGAAACTGTCGTTGTCGCGCGTGCGCACGAGCATGAAGTAGTCAAACTCGCCGGTGACCACATGGCATTCCATGCAGCCGGACACCCTGGCCGCAGCCTTTTCAAACTCGGCAAATGAATCGGGCGTGGAGCGGTCCAGCACCACGCCAATCATCACCAGCATGCCCGCCCCTACGGCCTGGGGGTTGAGCAGTGCCACCACCTTGTCGATGAGCCCCAGGCGCTTGAGACGATCTACCCGGCGCAGGCAGGCGGGCGGGCTCAGGTGCACCTTTTCGGCCAATGCCACGTTCGACAGCGACGCGTCGCGCTGCAGCTGGCGCAAGATGGCTTTGTCGGTGCGGTCCAGTTCGGCCGAGACATCGGCCTGCGGCACATTCTTGACACGAACTTTTGTTGCGCACATAGATTATTCAGAGAAATATTTTCCACTCATATTCTCTTCCATAAACATTAAACGCCGTAATTCGAACAAATTTTGCAACCACGTGATGCGCGCATTTTTCTACGATGAAGGCACTGCAAGCCCCCCGCTTGCGCCTTCTCTTCATCGACCGGAAACCGCCATGAACCTGCAGAAATTTGCCCGCCACCCGCTCACCTTCGGCCCCTCGCCCATCACACCGCTGCCGCGCCTTTCGGCCCACCTGGGCGGCAAGGTGCACCTGTACGCCAAGCGCGAAGACTGCAACTCGGGCCTGGCTTTCGGCGGCAACAAAACCCGTAAGCTCGAATACCTCATCCCCGAAGCGATTGCAGGCGGCTACGACACGCTGGTGTCGATTGGCGGCATCCAGTCCAACCAGACGCGCCAGGTGGCTGCCGTGGCGGCGCACCTCGGCATGAAGTGCGTGCTGGTGCAGGAAAACTGGGTCAACTACTCCGACGCGGTGTACGACCGTGTGGGCAACATCGAGATGAGCCGCATCATGGGCGCCGATGTGCGCCTGGATGCTGCGGGCTTCGACATCGGCATCCGCCCCAGCTGGGAGCAGGCCATGGACGATGTGAAAAAGGCCGGTGGCAAGCCCTTCCCCATCCCGGCCGGTTGCTCCGAGCACCCGTATGGCGGCCTGGGCTTTGTGGGCTTTGCCGAAGAGGTTCGCCAGCAAGAGAAGGAGCTGGGCTTCCAGTTCGACTACATCGTCGTGTGCTCGGTCACGGGCAGCACGCAGGCCGGCATGGTGGTGGGCTTTGCGGCCGATGGCCGGGCGCGCAAGGTGATCGGCATCGACGCCTCGGCCAAACCCGAGAAGACCCATGCGCAGATCCTGCGCATCGCCCAAAACACCGCCAAGCTCGTGGAGCTGGGCCAGGAGTTGACCGCCGAAGACGTGGTGCTGGACACCCGCTACGGCGGCCCTGAGTACGGCCTGCCCAACGAGGGCACGCTCGAAGCCATCCGCCTGTGCGCGCGCCAGGAAGGCATGCTCACGGACCCGGTGTACGAAGGCAAGTCCATGCACGGCATGATCGACATGGTGCGCAAGGGCGAGTTCCCCGAAGGCTCCCGCGTGTTGTACGCGCACCTGGGAGGCGTGCCAGCGCTCAACGCCTACAGCTTTCTTTTTCGCAACGGCTGACGCGTCCAGCGAGCAGCACCAGCTGGCACCGCTGGCCGGGCTGTCGTTGATCTGAGTGGCCCTGGCCTCGATGCTGGAGGCCGACGCTTTTCCCCTCCAAGGAGTGCCCCATGAAGTGCTTGCAGATCGACAGACGGCGTAGCGTGATCCACTTGGCAGCAGCCCTCGCGGGGCTGGGACTCGGCACGCCGTGGCTGGCGCACGCCGAAGGCTATCCGGCCAAGCCAATACAGCTCATCGTTCCCTTCCCGCCAGGGGGCGCCGTGGACATCGTGGGTCGAACGATCAGCAAGAAGCTGGGCGACCGCCTTGGCCAGCCCATCGTGATTGAGAACAAGGCGGGTGCAGGCACTGTGGTCGGAGCGACCTTCGTGGCCAACGCACCCGCTGATGGCTACACGCTGTTGATCAGTTCGGGCTCCACGTTCACCGTGAATCCGGCGCTCAATGCCAAGCTGCCCTACGACCCCGTCAAGAGCTATGAGCCCATCGGCATGGTGGCCCGCGTGCCGCTGATCCTGCTGGCAAACCGCGAGGTGCCCGTGGGCAATCTCAAGCAGCTGATCGGGGCGGTGCAGCGCGCCCCCGACAAGTTTTCCTACGGCTCCTTTGGCAACGGCACCACCGGCCACTTCGCGGCAGAGCTGACGTGGTCTGCCGCCGGCATCAAGGTGATGCACGTGCCCTACCGAGGCAGCGCGCCCGCCATGAGCGACCTGATGGGCGGGCAGATCCCGTTCACCATCGACACCGTGGCCGCAGCGCTGCCACAGCTCAAGGCGGGCAAGATCAAGGCCATTGCCGTCACGGGTGCAACGCGGGCCACGCAACTGCCCGACGTGCCTACGGTGGCGGAAAGTGGCTTCCCCGGGTTCTCGGCCGACTCCTGGCTGGCCGTGGTTGCGCCACGCGGCTTACCCCCCGAGGCCAAGGCCAAACTGCACAAGGCCCTGGCCGACACCCTGGCGGACGCGGAGGTCCGCAGCAAGCTCATCGCCGCCGGGCTGGAGCCGTCGTACGCCACGGGCGATGCCGTGCTCACGCAGATCGAAGACGAGTTGCCACGCATGCGTGCAATTGCACAGCGCGCGCAGATCCGCGCGGATTGAACGCCGCGCGAGGCCCCTTGCTTTTGGCGTTTTTTGACTCTCAGCCCCGCAGCCAGGCCAGCATGTGCGGATAGGCCGGGGTTCCGCCCGGCAGGCCCTGCGCGGGCAGCAGGGTGAGCCCCGCAGCGGCCAGGCCCGAGGCGCCCAGGTACACCCCCAGCTCAAAGGTGGTGCGCAATCCGACGGAGCGCCCGTGGTAACCGCCGTCATGGAACAGCACGGCGGAATCCAGCCCCAGGTGCCGAGTGGCCGCCCAGGCCCAGGCCGTGGCTTCGATCTCACCACCGTGGGCCACCTCGGGCAGGTCCTGCAGCGCATCATCCAGGGTGGACCGCAGCGCCGTGGGTACCACCGCCAGGTGGCCAGCTTCATGCAGCAGGTCTCCAGGCCAGCGCAGCCGCGCCCGGTCCACACGCAGGCCACCCCGCTCGATGCGGACGCCGGGTAGAAAACTGCCTTCGGGGACCTCGGCCTCGCAGACCGCAAGGCCAATGCTGCGCAGGAAGGCCAGGATGCGGTCCGTCAATGCGCCGTGGTCCGCCGCTGCCGCTGCAGCGTTGGAGGATTCTTCGCGGCTCATGCTTGCAGCAGGTCCGCCACCCGGGTGCGCAGCAGCGCAGGCTGCACCTGCGTCGATGCCACCGGGCGGCCCACATTGAGCCCCACACGGCTGAAAAATCCCCGCCGGAACGGTCGCACCATGGCGCCGCCCTGCTCGATACGGCTGAAGTACGAGCCCCACAAATTGGTCAGCGCCATGGGGATCACGGGGGCCTCGATGCCCTCGGCACGTGCGCGCTCGATGATCTTCATGATGCCGCCCTTGAACTCCTGCAGCTGCCCGTCCTTGGTGATTCCACCTTCAGGGAAGATGGCCAGCAGGTCTCCCTCGCGCAGCACCTGCGCGGCGCGGTCGAAGGCGGCTTCGTAAGTCTTGGGGTCTTCCTTGTAGGGTGCAATCGGAATCGCCTTGGCGAGGCGAAACAGCCAGCCCAGCACCGGCACGCGGAAGATGCGGTGGTCCATCACGAAGTAGATGGGGCGCGGGCTGGCCGCCATGAGCAACACGGCATCGACAAAGCTCACATGATTGCAGGCCAGGATGGCCGCGCCCGCCGAAGGCAGGTTCTCGTCGCCCTGCACCTTGAAGCGGTACACGAAGCGCGACGACACCCAGGCCACAAACCGCAGCAGGTACTCGGGCACCAGCATGAAGATATAGAACGCCACCACCGCGTTGGCGATGCCCGTGAACAGGAAGATCTGCGGCACCGTGAAGCCCGCGCCCAACAAGGCACCGGCGATGAGCGAGCTGGCAATCATGAACAGTGCGTTCAGGATGTTGTTGGCCGCGATGATGCGTGCGCGGTGCGTGGGTTGGCTGCGCATCTGGATCAGTGCGTACATGGGCACGCTGTACAGGCCAGCAAACAGGCTGAGCAGCAGCAGATCCAGCATCACACGCCAGTGCGCGCCCTGGGCCATGAAGGCGGCCAAGCCCATGATCTCGGCAGGGGGCAGGCTGCGCGAGGCGAAGTACAGGTCGATGGAGAACACGCTCATGCCGATGGCGCCCAGCGGCACCAAGCCGATCTCGACATGGCGGCGCGAGAGCACCTCGCACAGCAGCGAGCCGATGCCGATGCCGATGGAGAACACCACCAGCAGCAGCGAGGCCACCTGTTCGTTGCCGTGCAACACCTCCTTGGCCAGGCTCGGAAACTGGCTCAGGAACACGGCGCCAAAGAACCACATCCAGCTGATGCCGAGCAGCGAGCGGAACACTGCGACGTTCTCGTGCGCCAGTTTCAGGTTGCGCCAGGTTTCCGTGAAGGGATTCCAGTTGATGGTCAGGCCCGGGTCGGTGGCGGGCAGCGAGGGAATGAACTGCGCGACCGCGCGCCCGGCCAGGGCCGCCACCACGCAGGCCACGGCCACCGTGGTGTGGCCAATGCCCGGGATGGCCACCAGCAGGCCACCGGCCACATTGCCCAGCAGGATGGCCACAAAGGTGCCCATCTCCACCATGCCATTGCCGCCGGTCAGCTCACGTTCGTTGAGCACCTGGGGCATGTAGGCGAACTTGACGGGGCCGAACAGCGTGGAGTGCACCCCCATCAGAAAGGTGCACAGCAGCAAGACGGGCACGTTGTCCGTCATGAACCCGAAGGCCGCCACCAGCATGATGGCGATCTCCATGTTCTTCACGAAGCGGATCATCTTTGTCTTGTCGTACTTGTCGGTCAGCTGCCCCGAGGTTGCCGAGAACAGCAAAAACGGCAGGATGAACAGCGCACCAATCACCAGCCCCGCCATCGCTGGCGGTAGCCACGACACGCTGAGCTGGTAGGTCACCATCACGGTGAACGCGAACTTGAAGAGGTTGTCGTTGGCCGCCCCAGAAAATTGCGTCCAGAAGAACGGCGCAAATCGCCGCTGGCGCAGCAGGGCGAACTGGTTCGGGTCCTCATGCGTCGGCACTGGCGCCGCGCTGGCTGAGGGAGTCTCGGGGTGCATGCGTTTCTCCTCGTTTCCGATGGGTTGGCTTGTTGGAATTTTCCGTGCCCGCACTTCATGCGCCTTCATGGCTCTTCATGCGCGTGATCTGCGGGCAACACCCACGGCGTGGGCGCCATTCTGCCCGGACAGCGTGACGTGCGGCGCGCTCCGTGCAGCACTGTTGCGCAATGCCGCCAGTGCCCCAGAACGTGTTTACGATCTTTTCGGGGCCGCGTTGGGACGCAATCGGGATGAGTGGATGCATCGGATGTGCCGCATGGGCTCGTGCCCATGCAAGCAGCCGGAGCGTCCAATCGCCCGATTTCGCCCCAACCCTTCGGGCAAGCACCTTGCCGGGCGGTCTGCGGCGTTGAGGCGCTTGTGGATAGCCGAGCTATCCACTGCGCACCACGCCTTGCATCCCATCCCGACAAGGTGCTTGCGCGGCCCTGAAAAGATCGTAAACACGTTCTTAGCACGGGCCAGGCCGCGCCAGCAGCAAATACATGTTTGATGCTGTGGCCTGACACCCACTGGTGGGTGGCATCAAACACCGCGTGGTCCGCCGCCTCGAACAACTTGGCCACGGCATACAGGCCAATGACCGCGCCCAAGTGCACCGCCAGCGCGCCATCGCGCCGAGGCAGACAGGCCAGCGCCAATACCACCAGCATGCCGCCCAGTTGCACTACGGCCCAGGGCATCAGGTTGCCGGTGTGTGCCCACCACAGCACGGCCAACGGCCCCGCCAGCAGCACCGCCCCCGCCATGGCCCAGCCTGCCCGTTCGCTCACGCGGCTGGCCGCCAGCCCCAGCAGTCCTGCAAACGGCAGCACCATGCCCAGCCGGTCCCACAGCAGGCCCGCATCCTGCGGTTGCCAGTGGTAAACGCTGGAGCCCACGGCCGTACACAGCAGCCCCGCAAAAAACAGGGCGGCCAGCGCGCGCGAGGCGGGATCCAGCGCTCCTGGCGCCAACCGGCGCAGCGCCCACAGGCCCCACACCCCTGAGATGGCAAACGGCAGATTGCTGAGTACATCCACCGCGCAAGGAATGCCCCACAGCGCCCGCTGGTCGGCAAAGGCATGCTGGTGTGCGCTTGCGGGCAGCACCGGGCCGAACAAGGCCAGCGCCAGCAACGCGGCCGCGCCCAGCAAGAGAGCCAGTTCAGCGCGGGTCGCGGGCTTGTGGCGCCGGGTGGGGAGAGAAATCAGAGAAGTCATGGTCGTCACATCCGTGGATGAGTGGGAATTGCCGCGCAGTGTGTTCAACCGCAGTCACCCGGACACCAGAAAGTCGCTCAGAGGGCTACCAAAGCCACTTCAGGTATTGATAATTGATACCAAGGAGCCAAAGCCCATGAGCACGACCGCCGACCTCGTCACCGCCCTGAAGAAGGAACTCAAGACCGCGCAGATGACCTACGCCGACCTGGCGTTGGCATTGGGCATGGCCGAGTCCAGCGTCAAGCGCATGCTGGCCAAGGGCGACATGCCGCTGTCGCGCATCGACGCCATCTGCCGCGCACTGGCGCTGGACTTTGCCGATCTGGCGCGGCGTGTGGCCGACGAACAGCCTCTGTTGAAAGAGCTGACGCAAGAGCAGGAAAAAGCCGTGGTGGGCGACAAGAAACTGCTGCTGATGGCGATTTGCGTGCTCAGCCAATGGACGCTGGAGCAGGTGACCACCGCCTACCGCCTCACCGAGGCCGAGGGCATCAAGTACCTCGCACAGCTCGACCGCATCGGCATCATCGAGCTGCGGCCACTGAACCGCTACCGCCTCAAGCTGGCCAAGACCTTTCGCTGGCGCCCGCATGGCCCGGTGATGAACTACTTTCGCGACCACGCGTTGTTGGACTACTTCGCGGGCGGCTTTGACGGCGCGGGCGAAGGCGTGCTGCTGGTGCACGGCAACATCAGCCGCAGCCTGGCCCCTGCGTTCATGGAGCGCATGCAGCGCGTGGCCCAGGACTTTGCCCAGCAGCACCTGGCCGACCAGAAGCTGCCCGACCGCGAGCGCGAGGGCTACACCTTGCTGCTGGCGATGCGCAGCTGGGAGTTTGAGGCGTTTGCGTCCATGCGGCGTTAATTTACTCTTATTTTGATAGCTATCAGCGCTTTACCCAAAAGAGCTAGAGGCCAATAGCACCCTAAATTTATGAGTTGAGCACAGCGCCAGCAGCTGTGCTGTGCCACCCCTGCTTGACGCAACAAACAGAAAATACTATTCTTTAAATAACAAATTTTGTTTATTTAAAGATAGTCAAATGAAAACCACCCGCCAGCAACAAGACGCCACGCGCCGCCAGATCGTGGCCAGCGCGGTGGACCTCATGACCCGCCAGGGCTTTGACGGCACGACGATGAAAGACATCGCGCGTGCAGCAGGCATTGGCGACGCCACGATCTACAAGTACTTCCCCACCAAGGACCGCATCGTGCTCGGCTACCTGGACGATGTGGTCCACCAGGCGCTGGCCGAAACCCTGCAGACGTCAGGCTTCGCGGGCTATCAGCTGCAGGAAAAGCTGCAGCGCCTGACCGACGCCGTGCTGGAGCGCCTGCTGGCCGACCGCGAATTTGTGGCCCAGGTGCGCAGTCTGGCGCGGCGCTCGCCGCTGTCGATGCTGGCCGAGCCCCTGGCGGCGCGCCAGAGCCTGCGCGAGGCCGTCGCCAGCTTTCTCGAAGCGGCAGAGGCCAGCGGCGAGATCGAGCCCTGCGACTTCAAAGGCATGGCGGGTGGGCTCTACACCGACTACCTGGCCGGTGTGGTGACCTACTGGCTGGCCGACACCTCCGACGAATTTGCCGACACCACTCAGCTGGTGGACCTTTCGCTGGGTGTGCTGGTGCAGGCACTGCGTGGCGGGCTCGTCAATCGCGTGCTGCAACTGGGCGGCTTTGTGCTGCGCAGCCAGATGGCCCGCATGGTGCAGCACAGCAGCGGCCTCATGGGGATGCTGCAGCTGGCCAAGCAGGCCATGGCCAGCGCGCCCTACAGCACTCCCCAGGCACACCAGGCCCACACGGCAAACGCCGGTTCACCCGCAGCGCCAGAGCCTTCCAAGCCGCCCCGTACGCCGCGCAAACCACGCGCGGCCAACCCAGCCCCGCCCCCCAGCACCACCGCCAAGCCTGCCGCTACGCCACGTAAGAGGAAGTCCGCATGACCACCGCCCCCACCGTGCGCGAAACGCAGGTGCCCGCAGGCACCGCCATCCATGCAAGCTTGCCCGGCGCCCATTTTTTTGATGCCTACGAGGTGGCTGACGGCCAGCCATCCCACACCGCCTTGCAGGCCTGGCTGGACGTGGTGGCCCGCACGCCGCGCTGGACACAAATGCTCATGACCGTGCGCAACAAGCTGGTGCGGCTGGTGGGCCTGAAGGACCTGGGGCAACTGCACGACGGGTACCCCCCCGCCAGCGGCAGATCGCTGCGCGAGGCCAGCAGCTACCGTGTGGGCGACCGCGTGGGCATCTTCCGCATCCGCCACCTGAGCGACACCGAAGTCGTGATGGGCCAGGACGACAGGCACCTCGACGTGCAGGTTGCACTGACCAAGCACAGCGGACGGACCGAGACCTCTGGGCCGCCGACCATGGTGCTCAGCACCGTGGTGCACATCCACAACACGCTCGGGCATGTCTACATGGCGGTGGTGACACCCTTTCACCGCCGCATCGCACGGGCCATGGTGCAACGCCTGGCAGACCATGGCACGCACTGAACCGCCGCGCACCGGCCGCCTGGCGCGCGGCACCATCACTGGCATCGCTGCCGCGCGCATCGGGATGGCCCAGCTGGGGCACCGCGTGCGCACGCCATCTGCCCAAGCGCAGGCCGACCACGAAGCCGCCCTCGGCCGCATCCTCTTTGGCGCGCTGGGCCAGTTGCGGGGCTCGGCGCTCAAGGTGTCGCAGTTGCTCAGCATGCACCCCGGCCTGCTGCCCGACGGTGTGCGGCAAGAGCTGGCGCGCGCCCACCACCAGGCCCCACCACTCAACCGCGCGCTGGTGGGCCGCGTGTTCCGCCAAGCTTTCGGGCAGGAGCCCGAGGCACTGTTTGAACACTTCGAACCCACCGCCTTCGCCGCCGCCAGCCTGGGCCAGGTGCACCGCGCGCAGCTGGCAGGCCACGGCACGGTGGCCGTGAAGGTGCAGTACCCCGGCATCGCCGCCACCATCACCAGCGACATGCAGCTCATGCGCGCCGCGCTGCGCGCCCTGGCCCATACCGACATGCCGCTGCCCGCCAACACGGTGGTGGACAGCGTGATGACCGAGATCGAGGCCACGCTGCTGCGCGAGGTGGACTACCTGCAGGAGGCCGATCAACTGCAGTGGTTTGCACAGCACGCGGTGCTGCCGGGCGTGGTGCTGGCCCAGCCCATCCTGTCGCACACCCGGGCCCAGGTGCTCACACAGCAGTTTCTGCCGGGCCAGCATCTGCAGGACTGGCTGGCCACAGAGCCCACGCAGGCGCAGCGCGACCGGGCCGGACAGCACCTGTGGGACTGGTTCATGCACTGCCTCTTTGTGCTGGGCCGAGTGCACGCCGATCCGCACCCGGGCAATTTCTTGTTCGCACCCGATGGCACCGTGGGCGTGCTGGACTTTGGCTGCACGCGCAGCCTGTCGGAGCACTTTCGCACCCAGGTGACAAAAGCATGGTCCGCACTGCTGCGCCCTCCCACCGACCCACAGCGAGACGCGCTGGTGCTGCAAGCCTACCAGGCACTCGGACTCGTCAACGCCAGCCTCACCGTGCCGGCCTACACCGCCGAACTCGCGCCCGCACTGGCTGACATGCAGGCCTGGCAGATGGAGCCCTTCACGCAACCGGTTTTCGATTTTGGCGTCAAGACGCCGCCACCCATCACCGCCGGACGGCACCAGCGCATGCTGGGCGAGCACCTGGTGCAGGTGCCCGGCGAGATGCCCGCGTTTGAGCGCATGTGGATGGGCCTCATGCACCTGCTTACGGGGCTGGGCGCGCGTGTCCACACGCATTGCCCCGCCCTTCTTCCTTCATAGGACCCCACCCACATGACCTCCCTGACCTCCCCCTCCCCTCGCTCTACGGCCATACCGCTTCGCAACCGCTGGAAGGGCCAGTGGATGCTGGCCGTGGCGGTGCTGCACACGCTGTATGCGGCCGTCGTGTTTCCGACCCAGCTGCAAGAGATCGTGCAGCGCGGCGTTTTCAACAGCGTACAAAAAGACCCGGCCGTGGGCGCCGTGGTCTGGTTTTTATTGTTCGGCGTGTTGTTCGCGTTGCTGGGCTGGGCCATCCTGCTGGCCGAACGCAACGCTGCCCTGGCGCCCGTTCCTTTGCGCGGGCTGGGTGCCGGGTTGCTGGCACTCACGGTGCTGGGCATTGTGCTCATGCCTTCCTCCGGCTTCTGGCTGGCGCTGCCGCCCGCGCTGGCGCTGTGCTGGCCTCAAAGCGCTGAAGGCGAAAAAGGCGGTTGATGCGCAGCGTCTGCACCTTCCACGGCCATCCTGATTGAACTAGAAACTGTCCATGAATACTGCGCTGGTACTGGCAGCCGGGGGCCTCGCCCTGGTGGGTGTTGCGCACTCGGTGCTGGGTGAATTGCTGGTGTTTCGCGCCCTGCGCACAGAGGGCATCGTGCCCACCGGCGGACGGCCCGTGCTGCGGGAGTGGCAGGTGCGCATTCTGTGGGGCACCTGGCACCTGGCCACCGTGCTGGGCTGGGCCCTGAGCGCCTTGATGTGGCGCCTGGGGACCGCGCCCGTGGACGCGGACCTGGGAGCCTGGGTGGCCGATGTGGCCGGGGTCGCCACGCTGGCCAGCGGCGTGCTGGTGTTCTATGCCACTGAGGGCCGACACCCTGCCTGGTTTGCCCTGCTCGTGGTGGCGGCGCTGGTGTGGTGGCGCTGAAGGGCCGCACTACGTTCACGGGGTGGGCAGCTTGCCGGAAGTGTGAGAAAAATCACGGAAACCGCTGCTGCTCCTGCTGCAGGAAACACAACTTCACAAGACTTCGCAATTCGCCTACACCGGCTTGACGCAGCATCTGCACCATGAAGTCTCCGGTTCCGCAAGGAATCATTCTGAGGAGATCACCATGGCCCGCAATGCACTCGCCGCTGTTTCCATCGCCTTGCTGTCTCTGGGCGCCGCAACGGTGGCGCAGGCACAGACCAGCGCCACTGTTGTCATCCAGTCGGGGCAGCCCCACCACTACCAGGCGCCAGCGCCCATGGTGGTGCAATACGGCCCACCACCGCCCCCCCGCCATGAAGTGGCGCCCCGCCCTCGGCACAACATGGTGTGGGTGCCCGGCTATTGGGATTGGCGCGGCCACCGCCACGTCTGGGTCCAGGGCCACTGGGTGAAGGCGCGCCCTGGTTACTACTACCGCGAGCCGCGCTGGGTGGAACACGGCGGCCGGTGGGACCTGCGCCCAGGCCGCTGGGACCGTGATGGCGACGGCATCCCCAACCGCTATGACCGTGACCGCGACGGCGATGGGGTTCCCAACCGCTACGACCGCGATCACCACGACCGAGACCGCGATGGCGTGTCCAACCGCTACGACCGCGACCGTGACGGAGACGGCGTTCCCAATCGGCACGACCGCCGCCCGGACAACCCCTACCGCAATTGAACGATTGAGAGAGTGAACAACTGAAGGAGCTGAAGGAGCGCGGAGGCTCGCAAGCCCCGCGCCCAATCCCCCTTTTGGCCTACGCCCGCCCCCGCTGAGCACCTACGTGGCGCCGCGCACCCGGCCGCCACCATGCAAAGACCGATTCCGCCAGGAATCACCCCGGAGACCACCATGACCCGCCAAACACTGACCGCAGCCACCATCGCCCTGATGGCACTGCTGCCCCTCGTACCGACACACGCGGCCATCCAGGGCACCGTCGTCATTCAGTCCGACCAACCACAGCGTGGGTACCAGCCCACGCAGACCTACCAGGTGATTCCCGCGCCCCCACCACCACGGTACGAAGCCGTGCCGCGCCCACGCCGTGGCCAAGTGTGGGAACAAGGCCATTGGGAATGGCGCGGCAACCGCCACCGCTGGGTGAAGGGCCACTGGGTACAAGCGCGCAGCGGCTACCAGTACCGGCAGCCCCAATGGGTGGAGCGCGATGGCCGCTGGGAAATGCAGCGGGGCCGCTGGGACAGTGACGGTGACGGCATTGCCGACCGCAACGACCGGGATCGCGATGGCGATGGCATCTCCAACCGTAATGACCGTGATCGCGACGGTGACGGCGTGTCCAACCGCCGCGACAGCCAGCCGGACAACCCGCGCCGCAACTGATCTGCCGCGTTCCACGATCCTCGAAACGGTTCAGTCGAATTTCACCTCGGCGCGACCGACACCAGGAAAGTCGGCAACCACCACCGTGCCCGGCGCCACCATCACGGTGCCGGTGCAGGACCCGGTGGTCACCCACTGCCCTGCGCGCAGCCCTCCCAGGCTGCGCGCGCCTTCGTTGGCCAGCCACACCAGCAGCCGCAGCGGGTCACCTGCCGGGTTACCCCAGGTGGCGTGCTGCACGGCCACCGATCCGTTCACCGACAGGCTGACCCCTTGCACAAAGGGCTGCACCGAAGCCACATCGGTCAAACCCGAACCCACGATCAGCGCCCCATGGCAGGCCTGGTCGGCCAGGCGACTCCACTCCCCTTGTTGTGCCCAGGCGGCAAAGCGCGTGTCGCACACCTCGATGGCGGCACGCACCGACACCAAGGCGGCCAGCACCTCGGCCGCGCTGTAGGGCGTGGCGCGTGCGGACAGGTCTGCGCCCAGTTCGTACACCAGCTCCGCCTCCACCCCCATCACGGCAAAGCCTATGGCCGACAAGTTGACCTCCTGGCCAGGCTGCTCCACCCACACCGAGTCGCGGGTCAGCGCCGCACGCGCGGGTTGGGCCTGGGGCGACGCGGCGCCCACCTTCCAGCCCACAATTTCGCCCCGGTCACGCACTACAGCGTCCTGCACGGCGTAGGCCTCGGCCGCATCGCGAGGGCGCAATGCAGCGGGCAGATCCAGCGGCCGGGGCGTGCGTCCCTGGCGCGCCATGGTGATCACGGCGGCGCTGGCGAAGGGGTCAAAGGCGGTATCGGGCATGGGGAAAGCGTCCTGGGGGCGAGTCAAATCGCCGGATTATGGCGACCCCATGTCGCCGCCAGCATCAGCAACGATTGCCACCCATTAGCCGCCCCAAACACCCCACCGCCGCCCGCCCCCTCCTAGAATGGCCCCCGCAGGAGAGCACGGCAGGCCACAAGGCCCACCGCTGCACCGAAGGCGCAAACTCCCATACACGCTCAGGTCCCGTACTGCACCATTTATCAAAGCCGTCTGGAGAGCCGCCCCAACCTGTCAGCAGCGTTGTGGCGCACCGAAGGAGCAAACCGCGCGCCATGTGGGCTGGGCGGTGAATCTCTCAGGTACCAAGGACAGGGGGAGCGGCAGCTTGGCGGATGCGCGCTGGCTGCTTGCTATTTAATTTATAGCTGCCAACGCACATCCATCAAGCGCTGAACCCTTAAAAGGCTTCAAAAATGCGCGTGATCGTTTTGGGCGCCGGCTTGCTCGGCGTGACTTCGGCTTATTTCCTGCAACAACTTGGCCATGAGGTCACGGTCATCGACCGCCAGGGCACGCCCGGCGCCGAGACCAGCTTTGCCAACGGCGGTCAGATCTCGGTGAGCCACGCCGAGCCCTGGGCCAACCCCAGCGCGCCGCTCAAGGTGCTGCAGTGGTTGGGCAAAGAAGACGCCCCCCTGCTGTTCCGCCTGCGCGCCGACATGCGCCAGTGGCTGTGGGGCCTGTCCTTTTTGCGCAACTGCACGCCAGCGCGCACGCGCCACAACATCGAGCAAATCGTGCGCCTGGGCACCTACAGCCGCGACACGCTGCAGCAGCTGCGCGCCGCCACCGGCATCCAGTACGACCAGCGCACGCAGGGCATCCTGCACTTCTATACCAACCATAAGGAATTCGACGGCGCGCTGGCCCCGGCCGAGCAGATGCGCCAGCTGGGCTGCGAGCGCCAGGTCATCAGCGCCGACGAGGCCGTGCGCATCGAGCCCGCCCTGGCCCATATCCGCCCGCAGCTGGCAGGCGCCACCTACACGGCCGAGGACGAATCGGGCGATGCCAACCAGTTCACGCGCGAGCTGGCCAAGATGTGCGAGGCGGCGGGCGTGCAGTTCCGCATGGGCCACCACATCACCGCATTGCGTGAAGTGGCTGGCCGCATCGACCACGTGGAAGTGACCAACGCCGAGGGCCGCTTCGAGCGCGTGCGCGGCGATGCGTTTGTGCTGGCCATGGGCTCGTTCAGCCCGCTGCTGGCGCAGCCGCTGGGCATCCAGCTGCCCATCTACCCGGCCAAGGGCTACTCGGTGACGATGCCGGTGAAAGACGCCAGCAAGGCGCACCAGGTGAGCCTGACGGACGACGAGTTCAAGCTGGTCTTCTCGCGCTACACCAGCGAACGCGGCGGTGATCGCCTGCGCATTGCAGGCACGGCCGAGCTGAACGGCTACGACCGCCACCTGAACCAGGTGCGCTGCGAGGCCATCGTGCGGCGTGTGGAACAGCTCTTCCCTGGCGCGGGCGAGGCGAGCCAGGCCCAGTTCTGGAGTGGCCTGCGCCCCGCCACGCCCAGCAACGTGCCGCTAATCGGCAAGACGAAGGTGGGCAACCTGTTCCTCAACACCGGCCACGGCACGCTGGGCTGGACGCATGCCTGCGGCTCGGGCAAGGCCCTGGCCGACATCGTGAGCGGCCGCGTGCCAGAGGTGGACTTTGCGTTCCAGGGGTTGCAGGGGCGCGCGGCGGGCGCGGCGCTGGTGCCGTCGCGCACGGCGGCCTGAAGCAGCGCGCGATTGCAGCGAGGCAACGCTGCTGCAACCGCCGCGAGAGGCCGCGCCTATTTGGCCGCGCCCGTGGCGTGCGCCACGAATTGCGCCACGGCCAACATGTCCTTTTCGCTCATGCGCTCGGCATAGGAGGGCATCACGCCGATGCCTGCCTTCAGCGCGCGCAACACGCGGCCCGCGTCGGGTTTCAGCTCATCCAGCACCGGACCCACCTGGCCCTCGGCCCCGGCGGCCTGCAGCGTGTGGCACACCGCGCAGGCGGGCTGGATCTTGGTGAACAGCTCCTTGCCGCGCGCCAGCTCGGCCGGCTCGGCGGCCCAGCTGGCACCCGCCCACAGTAACGCTAGCCCTACCAGCAAACCGCCTTGCGGCACCCGAGGCCGTTCGATAGCGGCGCGCACCCATGCCAGTGCCACCGTGGAACTGGCTCTGCCAGGCCACGGGTGGCGTCCCCCCTTCGGGGGGAAGGCGCAAAGCGCCTCAGGGGGGAGCGATGTCATGCCACGGTCACGGTGACGGCGTGGTCGCGCCAGCTGGCGTTGTTGTAGCCGCCCAGATTTTCCTCGCGCTGCTCGGCCTGCACATTGCCTGCCGTGTCGGTGGCTCGGCTGGCCAGCACATGGGTGCCCGCCTCCAGGCGCACGGGCAACGCAAACTGCCGCCAGGCAAAGGGGCCCAGGTCGGGGCCGATGAGCTTGGCCGCCAACCAGGTCTTGCCGCCATCGGCCGACACCTCCACGCCCTTGATGCCGCGCGTGCCGCCAAAGGCCACGCCATGCACCTGCACCTGTCCGGGCTTGAGTGCCCCCTTGTCGGGCAAGGGGCCGTTGATCCAGGACTTCACGCCCATCTCCCACACCGAAGGCTGGTCGGGGCTGGCTTTGGAGCCGGGGGGCGACATGCGGTAGCCGTGCGACATGATGCGCGCCTGCGACTGTGCGCTGGTAAACGCCACGCGCTTGACGTACTTGATGTTGTTCACGCCCTGGTAGCCCGGCACCACCAGCCGCAGCGGGCCGCCGTGCGCGAGCGACAGCGGCTCGCCGTTCATCTCCCAGGCCAGCAGTGCGTCGTCCATCGCCTTCACGGGCACCGAGCGCTCCACCAGTACGGTGAGCGGGTCCGCACCTTCGGGCAGTTTCTCGCCGCCCGTGCCGGTCAGGTAGGCAGCACCATCGGCCAGCCCGCCCAAGGCGGCCACCACGTTGCGCAGTGGCACGCCGCTCCAGACCACACAACCGGCAGCGCCCACCGACCAGGGCGTGCCGCTGGGCTTGCTGGGGAAAAAGCCCCGGCCATTGCCCGAGCACTGCAGCACGGTGGCCACGGTTTCCACGCCCAGCGTCTTGAGTTCGGCCAGGGTCAGGCTGCGCGGACTCTTGACCCCTTCGATCGCCACGGTCCAGGCATCGCGGTTGTCCAGGATGGCGGCGTCGGGCGCGGGCAGGTTGTTGCGCACATACAGCTGGTTGGACGGCGTGATGACACTGGTGCCAAACGCGGAGCGACGGGTTTCGAGAGTGCTGCTGCTGTGCACGATCAGCGCATCCGGTGACTTCCATCCTGCATACGCGGGCAGCGGCTTGGCAGCGGCTGCGGCCTGCTGGGCACGCGCACCGCCGGCCCATCCAGCCAGGCCCAGCGCGCTCAAGGCGGCGGCACTTCCGGCCAGCATGTGGCGTCGCGGCAGGGTCATCGAATCTTTCATGGAAACGTCTCCAAATAATGGGATGGACAAAAACTCTTTGTTGCCCCCGCCCACCCGGCAGGCACAGGGGATCGGGTCAGCCCGCATTCTGTGCGCGAGCTCTGCGCGCCGCACGCATGGCTTCGTTAGCAGGAGTAACAAAAACAAAAGATCAGAAACATTCGTACGCAGGTGCGGGGGGCCTGGGCATATTCGCGGTTTGTTTTGGGGAGAGGAACCGCGCAATGAACATCGCCAGAAAATCGACCCGCGGCCCGCTGGGACTGCTACTTGGCTTATGGCTGTGTTGCAGCGCCGCCCAGGCCCAGCTGACGGCCATCGTGGCCGTGGAGCCCACGGCCCGCAAGGCGGCGCACTCCATCCTGCGCACCTCCGCCGAATCGGGCCTGTCGAAGGCCGCGGGCCAGCCCGTGGCACTGACCACCAGCGACGACCTGGCCGACGTGATGCGCGCCACGCGCAGCGCGGGATATGACATCTTCATTGGCCCTGCCCAGGTGGCTGCGTCCGCGTTGCAACGCGGCTACGAGCTGGTGGGCGCCACGCACAAATCGGACAGATACCTGCTGGTCGGGCTGCAGCAGATCGCTGCGGTGCCTGCCATGAAAGGCCGACGGCTCTATCTGCCCCAGCAGGATTCGGTCTACACCTACATGGCGCGCGGCATGCTCAATGAGGCGGGGCTGTCGTTCCAGGACCTGCGCGCGGTGCAGTACGAGAAATTTCCCCAGGCCGGCCTGACAGCCCTGACTCTGGGCACGGCGGATGCCACTGTGGTGCGCGAGGACGACTGGGCCGAATGGTCGGCAGCGCACCCCGGCCTTGCGCGGGTGCTGGCTACATCGCAGCCGGTGCCTGGCGGGTTCTCCATCGTGGTGAAAAAAGACCTGCCGGCGGATGCGCGCAACAAGCTGGCCCAGTGGTTCAGCGCGTCGTCCTCCGCCAGCGGCCTGCCGCCAGCCTCCGTGCGCCCGGAGGCCGTTGAGTACCGACGTGTGGCCGAGCTGGGGCTGTTCACCCCCACGAGCCTGCCTGGGGTGAAGCGCATCACTGCGCGCGAGGCCCAGACCCTGCTGGTGCAGGGCGCCACGCTGGTGGACACCCGCACCGAGAAGGAATTCAAGACCAAGCGCATCCGGGGCGCCGTGTTTGCAGCGTATGTGGAAAAGAGCCTCAAGGACGTGGCCTTCAATGCCGCACAGGATGATTTCCAGGCGCTGGACAAGCTTCAGGGCGTGGACAAGGCCAAGCCGGTAATTTTTGCGTGCAATGGCGCCGAATGCTGGAAGTCCTACAAAGCTGCCAAGGTGGCCACAGCCAAGGGGTTCCAGTCGGTGTACTGGCTGCGGGGGGGACTGCCCGAGTGGGACGAAACGGGCCTCCCGACCGAAGGTGGCTAGGAGCCAGCGCAGGGTCTCTGGCCCCTGTCCTTACAATTGGTCGCTTCTCAACACCCAAGGGCGCGCAAGGCGCCCTTTGTATGGAAATAGCAATACTGTTCGCCCTCATCCTTCTCAACGGCCTGTTTGCCATGTCCGAGATCGCTCTGGTCACGGCCCGCAAAGCCCGGTTGCAAAAGCTGATTGATGAGGGCGATAGCGGCGCCGCCGCTGCCGTGAAGCTGGGCGAAGACCCCACGCGTTTTCTCTCCACCATCCAGATCGGCATCACGTCGATTGGCGTGCTGAACGGCATCGTGGGTGAGGCCGCCTTGGCTGGGCCCCTGGCGCTGTGGCTTGAAGCACTGGGCGTTCCCATGCCTTTTGGCAGCTACGCGGCCACCGGCCTGGTGGTGGTGCTGATCACGTATTTCTCTATCGTGGTGGGTGAACTGGTGCCCAAGCGCATCGGCCAGTCGTACCCCGAGACCTTTGCCCGCCTGGTGGCGCGGCCCATCAACTTTCTGGCGCTGGCCACCAAGCCGTTTGTGCTGCTGCTGTCCACCTCCACGCGCACGCTGTTGCGCCTGATGGGTGTGAAGGAAACCAGCGGCAGCCCGGTGACCGAAGAAGAGATCCACGCCATGCTGGTGGAGGGCACCACTGCGGGCGTGATCGAATCGCACGAGCACACCATGGTGCGCAATGTGTTCCGCCTGGACGACCGCCAGATCGGCTCGCTGATGGTGCCGCGTGGTGATGTGGTGTGTCTGGATATGGATGCGTCGTTTGAAGACAACCTCAAATGCATCGAAGAATCCGACCACGCACGCTTTCCGGTGGTGCGCGGCGGCATGGACAACATCCTGGGCGTGATCAACGCGCGCCAGTGGCTGTCGCGCACGCTGCGCGACAAGGCGCGCGGCGGCCTGGCCGACCAGCCGCTGCAGACAGCACTGTATGTGCCCGAAACCATCACGGGCATGGAGCTGCTGGACAACTTCCGCCTGTCGGACGTGCACATGGCGTTTGTCATCGACGAATACGGCGAGGTGCAGGGCATCGTCACGCTGCAGGACCTGATCGAGGCCATCACCGGCGAGTTTCAGCCGCGCGACCCGGAGACCTCCTGGGCGCTGCAGCGCGAGGACGGCAGCTGGCTGCTGGACGGCCACATCCCCGTGCCCGAGCTGAAAGACCGCCTGAACCTGGATACCGTGCCCGAGGAGGAACGCGGCCGCTACCACACGCTGAGCGGCATGATCATGCTGCTGACTGGCCGCCTGCCCAAGGTGACCGACACCGTGCAGTGGGAGGACTGGAAGCTCGAAGTGGTGGACATGGATGGCAAGACCATCGACAAGATCCTGGCCACGCGCCTGACCCCCGAGGAAAAGGCCGAAGCAGACGACAACGGCGCGGGCTGACCTGGCCCCCTCCATGGGGCACCGTCTCCGCCAGGGCCCGCCCTGGCGTTCTCTGCGGGCGAAACGGCTCAGTCGCTCAGCGGGCGTGCGGGTCGTCGTCAACGAAAACGGTGAGCACACCGGTGTAACCATACAAGTGGTGGTGCGCAATTTCTCCACCGGCAAAGAACCCGGCCAGCGGCACGTCACCCAGCGCGTGGCGCACGATCTGCAGCTCGGCGCTGGGCCCGCCAAAATGCGAGCCGCCCCGGCCCGAGCAGCTCACATAGATAGCCCCACAGATTCGCCGCCCTGCCTGGGGCGCCGCGCTGGCGCCTGAGGCGCTGTTGGCAGCGGCCATCTCGCCATCCGCGCTGGACGACGACACCAGCGACGCGGGCTCCAGCTCTTCGGGCGAGAGTTCTTCGCGGATCTCGGCGCAGATGCGCATGAGGTCGGCACGCGCCGCTGCCACGTTGCGCTGACAGAACGCCAGGTGCATGCCCGGCTCCACATGGTCGGCCAGGGCCACGCCCCGGCGGCTGCCGTCCAGCCCCACGATGTGGCGCACGCGTGTGTCGGTACCAAAGTGGCCTGTGCGGCGCTGGCCCTGCGGCTGTTCGCCCGCGCTGACCAGCCCGGCCAGCGTGGCGCGCACTTTGCGCAGCGCGGGCTGTGGGTCGCCACCATCCAGCGACACCTGCAGCGTATCGAGCAGCACGTCCAGCGCGGGCTCGCCATCGAGCGCGAGCACCACGTTGTCCTGCGCGGCGGTGATCGTGCGCAGCGCGCCCACGGGCTGGCAGCCCTGCGTAACGCGCGACACCAGCGCCACCCCGGCACCAAACGCCACGCCCGACAGGCCACCGTCAAACACCCCGCTGGCACCGCCCTGCCCGGCCATGTTGCCGTCGCCACCCACGGCAAACTGGACACTGCTGGTGCGGCTGGCAGAGAGGCCACCAAACAGGTAGCCCGTGTCGGTGCGTGCAGCCATCTCGGTCAGCAGCTCGGCCAGTTCGGGCGTGCGGCCATCGGCATGCACCAGGGCGGTATGGGCCATAAACCCACTGCCCGGGTGTGGCGCATGCGTGGGCAGCGGCGCCACGCCCGAGAACACGCGGTACTGGTCTGCAGGCACATCCAGCAGCATGACCGACAGCGCGGGCTCGTCAAAGTACTCGGCGTTGTTGGCCGACACGCCCACCCCCACGGTGCCGCTCCAGTCGGTGACCTCGGGCAGTTCGCCGCTCAGGTAGTCGAGCAGCGCCTGGGCGTCGTTGCCATAGTGGTCGGTGATGTAGAGCAGGCCCAGGGTGGGCGCAGCAGCGTAGTCGGGCAACGCCATCTGGGCGCGCAGCTGCGCCAGCACCAGCGCGGCGGCCATGCGCCATTGGGGGTGGGTGGCATGGCCAGTGGGAAATAGTTTCATGGTGGTGATCTCCATGCCAGGGCGGTGGCGGGCAGATATTGCACCACCTGCGGGTTGTCACACCCGCCCACGTTGGCGTCAGCCCGCTCGCTTGCGGGCGGCTGGGCTGCGGGTGCTGCTGCTGGCCTTCTTGGCGGCGGGTTTTGCCGGGGTTTTGCGGGCTGCAGGCTTCTTGGCAGCGGCGGTCTTCTTGGCGGTGCCCGATGCAGCGGCGCGCTTGGCACCGCCCTGCATGGTCTGCATGCCCTTGGCGGCAAACTGGCTGGCCATTCCGGTCGCCGTCTTCAGGGCTTCTTTGGCAAGGCCAGTGGCCATGTTCTTGGTGGTGTCGATGGCGGTCTGCTTGGCCGCATCCTTCATGGCGTTGGCGGCGATCTGCTGGAACTGACCGGTGAGTGCACCCCACCACTGCATGGGGTCCACCACGGTGGGCGCGGCAGCGGCCGACGCCTTGCTGCCTTTTGTTTTGGCCTTGGCAGGCGGGGCGGCGGGTTCGGCGTCATCACCCTCGTCTTCAGCTTCTTCTTCGGCAGCACTCACACGTCCCGTAGCGCGGGCAGCGGCACCAGCCACAGCCTCGGCGGCGCCCGTCACGGTGTCGGCGGCTTTCTGTACGCCGCTCATCACGGTGTCAGCCGTCTTGAGCTTGAAGGCGTTGGCCACGTCCCCCATGCTGAAGTTCATGCCCTTCAGGGTGGCCAGGGTCATCTTCTGCACTTCCAGCGCCTGGATGGTGGCGGCCAGCGCGCGTGAGTTCTGCTCCAGCCAGAACTGCACGGCCTTGAGTTCGTCGATGCGCTTTTCCAGCTCTTCGACGCTGATGGTGGGCGCCACCCAGTTGCTAAGGTTGGGCAACTGCGGAATGCTGCTGGACGCCCCCTTGGCCAGGCTCTGCAGAAAGTCAAAACCGGGGACAAGTTTGCCGAAACCGAAATTCGATGTATCGCTCATGGCCGCTCCGCAAGAGGTGGGTCTGTGGTGGAGTCACAGCTTACTCCAATGCGTTGCGCAGGCGAAGCGGCCGCCGATGCGGAGATGTCAGTGTTTATGCCCATTCATCATGGTGCCTGCGGTGGCGCCACCGGGTGCTGCCGTGCCCACGGGCACGGTGAGGTCGAGCTTGCTTTCCACGCCCTTGGCGTCCTGAAACACCAGGGTGAGTGGGACCGAAGCGCCTTTGGCCAGCGGCGCCTTCAGGTCCAGCAGCATGACGTGGTAGCCACCGGGCTTGAGTTCCACCGTCTTACCCGCAGGCAGGTCCAGCGCAGGCACGGCGCGCATCTTCATGATGTCGCCTTCCATCTTCATCTCGTGCACTTCGGTGATGCCCGCAGCGGGCGACTCGGCGCGCACCAGGCGGGCGCCGTCCTGGGCGGTGAGGCGCATGAACGCACCGGTGGCCTTCTGGCCCTGCACGCTGGCGCGCGCCCAAGCACCTTCGACTTTGACGGCAGCGGTCTGTGCCCATGCGGGGGTGCTGGCGAGTACAGCGGCCAGTGTGGAAACCAGGGCGGCAGTGTGAAGCAGTTTTTTCATGATGGATGCCTTTCGGTGAGTGAGAGAACGAGAAGAAGGGAAGAGGGATGGAAGGGAGAACAGGTCGTGGGCGGGACTGTCAATGATGGTGGGCAGCGGCGCCGCCCGTGGGCAGAATCTCCAGCGCTGCAGCGGGGGACTTCAGGTCCGAGAGTTTTTGCCCCGCCTTGGGCACATCGACCCAATCGTTGCGGCCTTCGGCACAGACCTGGCGCACGGGCCAGTACACGGTGCCAGCCTGCTCGGGCGCCTGGGCCACGAGCGCGAACTCATCGTAGTGCGCGCTTTGCAGCATGTCGTCCGGCGTCTTGGCCGTCCAGGTCACACGCACCACGTCTTCGGTGATGCTGCGGCCGTGGCTGGTATAGGGCTGGGCGAGCTTTTCGCGCTGTACATCGAGCGTCCAGCCCGGCTTGGGCATGGGGCGCGCGCCGCGCATGCCCGCCGGGATGTCCACCGCAATCTGCCGCGTGGGCGACGCACCGCAGCCGTGGCCCACCTTGAATGTGGCCTTGTAGCCTGCGCCCGCCGGGGCGACCTGGTATTCGAGCACCACATGGGCGGATGCAGAGCCAAAAAGGCCTCCTGCGCCTGACAGCAAAGCGATTACAGCTATCTTTTTCATAGTATTGAGAGGCATGGGATGTATTCCTTTCAGAGACTGACCTTGAGCTCAGCGAGGTAAGTGCGCTGCGGGTAGGGGTGGAAGTTCCAGAACTGGTAGTTGTTCAGGTTGTCGATGCCCACGGCGGCACTCACCTGCTGGGTAATCTGGTAGCGCACGCGTATATCGGTGGTGAAGTAGCGGCTGGCGCCCTGGTAGGCAAAACCGTTCACGTCGGTGTTGTCCAGCGTGCTGTACTGCTTGCCGCTGTAGCGCGCGCCCAGTGTGTACGACCATTTGTCGTCCGGCCGGTAGGTGGCAACGGCACTCGCGCGCCACTCGGGGATGCGCGGCTGCCACTTGCCCACGCTGGCGGGGAACTTGTCGTTGCGGGTGATCTTGGAGTCCGTCCAGGTCAGGCTGCTGCCCAGCTCCAGCCCGCGCATGAAGACATTGGTTGCCTGGTACGACAGTTCCAAGCCCTTGGTGAGGATGGCGTCCACGTTCTGCACGTTGGTCACGTTGGGTGTGACGAGCACATTGGGTTGGGAATACAACGCGTCTTTCGTGCGCTCAAAGAACGCTGTGAGGCGCAGCAAACCGTTGCCCATGTCGCGCTCGGCGGTCAGCTCGGTGGTCCAGCTTTTTTCAGGCTTCAGGTTCGGGTCGTTGTTGATGAGCGTGCCGCTGCCACTGATGCCACCCTGGTACAGCTCAGACACGGTAGGCATGCGCACCGCACGGCCGGTGGAGGCCTTGAGCACCCACAGGTCATTGGCCTGCCAGGCCACGGCGGCCTTGGGCGAGAAGTACGTCTCGTTGCGCTCGGGGTGGCTCAGCGTGGTGGTGGCATTGCCGGTCTGGCCGTTGCTGGCGCTCCAGCGTTCGGCGCGTGCGCCGAGCACAGCCTTCCACTTCGGCGCGATCTTCCAGGTGTCTTGCGCCCACAGGCCCAGCAGTTGGGTGTCGCCGTTGAAGGCCTGGTTGCGCGCGCCCGCAGCGCCATTGATCCAGTTGCTGGTGGCGTTCTCCACCGTGCGCAGCTGGTAGCTGTCGCGCTGCAGGCCAAAGTCCACAATGTGCGCGCCTTGCACCCCATCGGGCCGCCAAGTGCCCTTGGCGGCCAACGTGTTCCAGCCCGTGCCCTTGCTGTTGACGATGCGGCCCGCGCCGCCGTTCAGCGCGACCGGCAGTGCCACGGTGGCTGCACGCAGTGTGTCGGTCTGGTAGTCATACAGGCTGGCCGCTACTTCCCAGTCGAACACGCCCTTGGTGTTGCTCTTGACCGAGAGCCCGTGCATGAAGTGCGTGAGGTCTTCGTTGGAGACGTTGAAGTCCGTGGGCGCCAGCGCAAACGAGCGACCGTTGATGTTGACCGTGCCGCCGTACACCGCATTGCCGTTGGCATCGCGCAGGTAGCTGGTGGGGCGCCCCTCGGATTCGTTGTGCCACCAGCCCAGGGTGTAGGCCGCGCGCACGGTGGGCGAGAAGTCGTAGGCGATCTTGGCCTTGATGTGGTCTTGCTGCGTGTGGTACTGGGTGGCAGTGCCCAGCAGGTACCAGGGCTGTTTGCTTCGGTTGTTGCCCAGCACAGCACCGGTCACGGGCGTGCCCGCGTTGCCCACGGTGCCGGCGGACACGAGGCGCGTGGGGAAGGTGAGCGGCTGGCCTTCGCTGTCGGTCTTGTTGAAGTTGAGGAACCAGGACCAGTCGCCGTTCTTGTTGCCGACGGATGCGCTGACCTGCTTGCCCGCATAGGTGGCACTGGTGCCGTACAGGTCGAAAGGCTGGTGCTGGACGCTGACCTGTCCGTGTGCCTCGAACCTTGTTGGCATGCGCGTGACGTAGTCCACCACCGCGCCCACCGAGTTACCTGCATACGCAGCTGAGAAGGGGCCGTAGAGCACATCCACGCGCTCGATCTCCTCGGGCGTGACCAGCATCCAGCGCGGCGCGTTGGTGGGGCCGTTGCCGAGGTAATTGCTCAGCAGAATGCCGTCGGCAAACACCATGGAGCGTGCCGGGTTGCCCGTGCCCGAGGCGCGCGTGGACAGCACGGCGTGGTTGTAGTCGCCGATGTAGCGCTTGCGCACCAGCAGGCTGGGCAGGTACTTGAGGGCGTCTTCGCTGTCAGTGGCGTTGATCGAATGCTCGATCTGCTCGCGCGTCACGCCCTCGATGGTGGTGGGAATCTGCGTGGGCAGCGAGGTGGGCTGGCCGCCGCTGATGGTGACAACGCCCAGTTCCTTGACGGGGGCATTGCTGTTGCCGGCGCTGTCGACGGTCTGGGCCAACGCGGAAACACCCACGCAGAGTGCGAGGGGAAAGGCACTGGCCACGGCCAGCGCCATGCGACTTTTGCGCATGGGAACTCCTGAGTTTCAAGCCAAATAGGCTGCCAGCGCTTATCTATCAAGCGCAATCAGCTATTAAAAATATAGCAATTTCAGGAGGAGGCGGGGGGCCCACGCGGCGGCAGCGGCGCGGCGGTGCGCGCAGCAATGTGCGCGGCAGGGATGGGGCGCAGGGCATGCGCCAGGGGGTGGACCACAGGCAGCTGGGCCTGCGACACGGGAGGAGGAGCGCCGACATGCGCGCACAGGGGGCAGTCCAGCGTGTGGCTGGACATCTCCTTGGCGCCGTCATCGGTCTTGACCAGCAGCTTGATGGCGCCCGAGCCCGAACAGATCAGTTCCATCGCCTGCGGATTGACCAAGGGCGACGCCACCGCCACCCCGATGGACAACACAAACCACGCCAGCACAAGGCGGGCGAGCCAGCGAAGGCTGCAAATGGTTTGCAGGGAGGGCATGGGTGCGAATTGTAGGGGGCCTGGGTGCGCACCCCTTGACCGGGGTCATCTGCGCGACGGACTGCGCCCCCGCCCCCACCTAGGATGCGTGCTGCATTCACCACCACAACGGAGACGCCACCATGCTCACACTCTGCGGCTTTTCGGCCAGCAACTACTACAACAAGATCAAACTCGCCTTGCTCGAAAAGGGCCTGCCCTTCACCGAAGAACTGGCCTGGGTGGGCGAGACCGACCGCAGCGCCAGCCCGCTGGGCAAGGTGCCCTACCTGCGCACGCCCGAGGGGCCGCTGTGCGAATCGGCCGTGATGGCCGACTACATCGAGACAGCCCACCCACAGCCAGCGCTGATCCCCGCCAACCCCTACCAGGCCGCCAAGGTGCGCGAGCTGATCACCTTTCTGGAGTTGCATCTGGAGCTGGTGGCACGCAACCTGTATCCCCAGGCGTTTTTTGGCGGAACCGTGAGCGACACCGCCAAGGAAAAGGTGGGAGCGCAGCTTGAGAAAAACATTGCCGCCTTCGGTCAGCTTGCGAAGTTCAGCCCCTACGTGGGCGGCGACGCCTTCACCCTGGCCGACTGCGCAGCCATCGTGCACCTGCCGCTGGTCAGCTCGGCCACCAAGATCATCTATGGCCGCGACTATCTGGCCGATCTGCCTGTGCGCGAGTACCTCACGCGCATGGCAGAGCGCCCCCACGTGCAGCGCGTGAACGCCGATCGCAAGACCAACACCGCTGAAATGCTGGCGCGGCCGCCCAAGCGCTAAGAACCTGTCCTAAACCCGCCCCCAGGCGCTGGGTCTTCATCCCTTGACCTTGGTCAACCGAGGTCATCGCGCACAAGCGCACCATGCAGGTATCCGATCACCCTTGAGGAGACACCGCATGGACAAGACCCAGGCCGCCCCATTCCGCCAACAATTGCTGGCCCAGCAATCCGAGCTGCTGGCCCAGTTGGCCGCGCAGCGCGGGGGCGTCATCGGCCGCGCCGAGGCCGCTGCCGACCACTTTGGTCAGCCCGAGGACCCGCGTGCCCAACTCGCCACCGAGCGTGAACTGGAGTTTGCGCTGGACGAGCGCGAAACCACCCACCTGGCCGCCGTGGAAGCCGCTTTGGCCCGCATTGAAGCGGGTACGTACGGCGAATGCACAGACTGTGGCACCCACATCACCGCCGCACGCCTGCACGCCACCCCCGAGGCCGCACGCTGCGTGCATTGCCAGGAAAAGGCCGAGCAACACCGCCGTGCTGCGTGAGTTCGCTCACGCATTCAGGCCCCTTTTCCCTTCTTTCCCCGTTTTTTCTCGTCACTTCAAGAAAGCCGATTCATGAGCACTTTTCACGCAGTAGTCTGGATGGACCAGTCCGAAGCCCACGTGGTGATGTTCGACCGCGAGCATGCCGAGGCCCAGCGCATCAAGTCCCGCAGCCACCACAAGCACCAGGGCAAAGCCGACGACCTCACCGCTTTCTTTGCCGACGTCGCCCAGGCCTTGGCCGACACGCGTGAAGTGCTGCTGGCTGGCCCGGGCCTGGTACGCAACCAGTTCCGTGACTGGGCGGCCAAGCACCATGCTGCGGTGGCCGATGTGGTGGTGGACTCGGTGGCAGCAGACCACCCGACCGACGCCCAGCTGGTGGCCATGGCGCGCCAGTATTTCAAGAAGTTTGACAACATGGCCGCCGACCCGTCGGTCGCCTGACAGGCCTCCAGGCCGCGCCCGCAGCGCAGCCTTGGCTGCTATCCTTTACGGGATGCGCAGCCTCTTTCACCTCGCCTTTCACGTCACCGACCTGGATGCCGCGCGCCGCTTTTATGGCGGCGTGCTCGGTTGCCAGGAAGGCCGAAGCACCGATACCTGGGTGGACTTCGATTTTTTCGGCCACCAGATCTCGTTGCACTTGGGCCCCCCGTTTGCCAGTGCCCGCACCGGCCATGTGGGCGACCACCTGGTACCCATGCCGCACTTTGGCGCCATCATTGAATTGCCCGACTGGCATGCGCTGGCCGCACGGCTGAAGGCCGCCGGCACCACCTTCGTGCTGGATCCGCAGGTGCGCTTTGAGGGCCAGCCCGGCGAACAGTGGACGATGTTCTTCCACGACCCCAGCGGCAATCCGATCGAGATCAAGGGCTTTCGCTCACTGGACGCGGTGTACGCATCGTGAGCTACACCTTCGCGTCCGCCACCATCCTGCTCCTGCTGATCACCGATCCGCTGGGCAACATCCCCATCTTTGCCAATGCCCTGCGCGGCGTGGCGCCCGAGCGCCGGGCGCGGGTGATCCTGCGGGAGGTGCTGATTGCGTTTGCGCTGCTGCTGGTGTTTCTGTTTTTCGGGGCTCAGTTTCTGCAGGTGATGAACCTGAGCGATTTGTCGTTGCAGATTGCGGGTGCGGTGGTGCTGTTTCTGATCGCGCTGCGCATGATTTTTCCGTCGGCTGACGGCCCACAGGCGGAGCTGCCGGGCGAACCCTTGATCGTGCCGCTGGCCATCCCTGCCTTGGCGGGCCCCTCAGCGCTGGCCACCGTCATGCTGCTGGTAGCCCAGGCGCCGGAACGCCGCTGGGAATGGGTGGGCGCGCTGTGCGTCACCATGGCCGTGTGCGCCGTGGTGTTGCTGATGGCAGAACGCATCCAGCGCCTGGTGGGCGAACGCGTGGTGATGGCGTTTGAACGCCTGACGGGCCTGATCCTGGTCGCCATCTCGGTAGAGATGCTGATCCGGGGAATCAAGCAGCTCGCGCAGCAGCTGTAGCCGCCCCGCGCACGCAAAACTGATGGAGGGCGGGCCAAGGCCGCCCCCGGAGCACTGGCATGCGCCCGCAACTGCAGAGCGCAACCGGTGCGTGGTCTCAACGGCGTTGCAGCAGCGGGATCGAACCCAGTGCGAACACCGAGTTGGGCACGCCCACCCGCGCCATCAAGGGGCGCGGCTTGGCGCTCAGCTTGGGGCGAGGGGCTGCAGGGGCCATTTCCTCGGCCACCACACCCTTGGCATGCTGCTGCGCCACAAGGTCTTGCAAAGTCACCGACTGCAAGTACTCCATCACCCGTGCGTTGAAGGTGGACCAGAGTTCGCCCGTCATCGACTTCACTTGCGCAGCCTGGCCGGCACCCAGGCTTTGCAGATCGTCGGTCTTGAGGTTCTCGACCGCCAGGATGATCTCGGCCACTGAGATCTGGTCTGTGTTTCGGGCAAGGGTGTAACCGCCACCCGGGCCGCGTGTGCTGTCCACGAGCCCGGCACGGCGCAAGGCGCTGAACAGCTGCTCCAGGTACGACAGCGAGGTACCCTGCCGTGCGCTGATCGTCGAAAGCGCTACCGGCCGCATCTTCTGGCGCAGCGCCAGGTCGGTCATTGCCGATACCGCAAGTTGTCCTCGGGTGGTAATCCGCATCGTTGCTACTCCTTGTGAACGTTGACAGTTCCAGACCGCAGCACCAAGGGCTGCGGAAAGGGGCCAAGCGTTCAATGTAGGCGGTTTAATACTTCGCGTATATTCGTTTTATCAACGTTAATTGATCGTTTTTTACGAAGCATTTATCACCATGAACTTCAAGCATCTGCGGTATTTCTGGACGGTTGCAAAGGCCGGAGGGGTGATGCGGGCAGGCGAGCAGCTGCACACCACGCCCCAGACGCTTTCTGGGCAGATCAAACAGCTGGAGGAATGGCTGGGCCACGACCTCTTTCGCAAGCGGGGGCGTGGGCTGGAGCTCACCAGCGAGGGTCGTGTCGCCCTGGGTTACGCGGAGCAGATTTTTACGCTGGGGGACGAGCTGGAAAAATCGATCCGCCTCTCCCGCGGCCACGCCAAACCGCTGGAATTTCGCGTGGGGGTTGCAGACTCGATCGCGAAGTCCGTGGCCTATCACCTTCTGGAACCCGCCTTGGGCATGCCTGAACAGGTGCACATGACCTGCCAGGAAGGAAAATTTCCAGAACTCATCGCCCAACTGAGCCTGCACAAACTCGATCTGGTGCTGGCCGATGAACCCGTTTCCAAAAAAATCGGCGTCAAGGCGTTCAACCACCCGCTAGGAACCAGTGGCATGAGTTTTTTTTGCGCTCCTGGCCTGAAGACGCAGCTACAGGGGTCCTTTCCCCAATGCCTCCAGGGCGCCCCCATGCTCATCCAAGGCCCCATGTCTTCCGTGCGCCAACAGCTCGATCACTGGTTTAACAAATACCAATTGCAGCCACGGCTCGTGGGTGAGTTCGACGACAGTGCGTTGATGAATGCTTTCGGCCGCGAAGGCCGTGGCGTTTTCACGTCCCCGACCGTTCTGGATGAGGAAACCACCGCACAGTTTGGTGTCGAAGTGATCGGCCGCACGACGGAACTGGTCGAGGAGTTTTTTGCGATTTCTGTGGAGCGACGCATCACGCACCCCTGCGTGGCAGCAATCACCAAGGCAGCCAAGGCAGATCTGTTCGGGAAATGAGTTTGCCGGGTGCCACCCCGCGCAGGACTCCACGATCGAAGGCCTCCAGGCGGGCTCAGGATCGCCGAGGAGTCAGGTTAAGGCAGCTTTTTGCAGCCTCTCAACAAAACTCGGCCTCAGTCAGCCAGCTCATGGAGCTGCTGTGATCAGCCCTGCGGCAAACACCAAGGCTCCCCCGATAGCCCAGGGCCAGGCCCTCGTTTGTGAAAACATGCCATGCCGGATGACGGCGACATGAAAGGCCATTTGCCGGGTTGAAAGAAATCACCTGGAAAGCCAGAGTGCCAATTCCGCACGGTCCGAGAGGCAGAAACAAAAACGCCCACTGTGTAGTGGGCGTTTTGTTTAGCAGAGGCCTGCCATGTTGGTTGCGCGAGAAGGATTTGAACCTCCGACCTTTGGGTTATGAGCCCAACGAGCTACCAGACTGCTCCATCGCGCGGTAAGAAATAAATTATACCCTATTATTCAGCTGCTGCCGAATTATTTTCGGTTTCAGCAGCACGATCGACCAATTCGACCAGCGCCATGGGAGCGTTATCGCCCACACGGAAGCCCATCTTCAGAATACGGGTGTAGCCACCGGGACGCACCTTGAAACGAGGACCCAGGTCATTGAAGAGCTTGGTCACGCTATCACGGTCGCGCAGGCGGTTGAATGCAAGACGGCGGTTCGCTACGGAATCTTCCTTGGCCAGGGTGATCATGGGCTCGATCACGCGGCGCAGTTCCTTGGCCTTGGGAACGGTGGTCTTGATGACTTCGTGCTCGATGAGCGAATTCATCATGTTCTGCAGCATCGCGAGGCGGTGCGAGCTGGTACGGTTGAGTTTGCGGAGGCCGTGTCCGTGGCGCATGGTGCTTTCCTTTGAGTAATTAAATCAGGCAGCCGTATCAGGTACTGCCCGAGGCACTGTTCCCGGCGGGGAACCAAAAATTATAACTTAACGCTTGTCCAAGCCAGCTGGTGGCCAGTTTTCCAGTTTCATGCCCAGCGTGAGACCACGCGATGCGAGCACTTCCTTGATCTCGTTGAGCGACTTGCGGCCCAGGTTAGGCGTCTTGAGCAGCTCGTTCTCGGTGCGCTGGATCAGGTCACCGATGTAGTAGATGTTCTCGGCCTTCAGACAGTTGGCGGAACGAACGGTCAGTTCCAGCTCGTCCACAGGACGCAGCAGGATCGGATCGAACGTGGCATTGCCGCGCGGGCCTGCCGGTGCGTCGAACGCAGCGAGCTCGCCACCTTCGAGCTGTGCGAACACAGCCAGCTGTTCCACCAGGATCTTGGCCGAGGCGCGCACAGCGTCTTCAGCGGTGATGGCACCGTTGGTTTCGATCTCAACCACCAGCTTGTCCAGGTCGGTACGCTGCTCCACACGGGCGCTTTCCACGGTGTAGCTCACGCGCTTGACGGGCGAGAACGAAGCATCCAGCACGATGCGGCCGATCGACTTGGTCGATTCGTCAGCATAACGGCGCAGGCTGCCAGGCACGTAACCACGGCCCTTTTCCACCTTGATCTGCATGTCCAGCTTGCCGCCTGCCGACAGGTTGGCAATCACGTGATCGGGGTTGACGATCTCGACGTCATGAGGCGTCTGGATGTCGCGCGCGGTGACCACGCCTTCGCCATCCTTGCGCAGGCTCAGCGTGACTTCATCGCGGTTGTGCAGTTTGAACACCACGCCCTTGAGGTTCAAGAGGATGTTGACCACATCTTCCTGAACGCCATCGATGGACGAGTACTCGTGCAGAACGCCTGCAATGGTGACTTCCGTCGCTGCGTAACCCACCATGGACGAGAGCAGGACGCGCCGGATGGCGTTGCCCAGCGTGTGGCCGTACCCACGCTCGAACGGCTCCAGTGCGACCTTGGCACGATTGTGGCCAAGCTGCTCGACATTGATCGCCTTGGGTTTCAGCAAATTGGTTTGCATTCAGACTTCCTCTCAATACCCCCAGCTCGTTACACCGGTAAGGCTGGTGAAGCGCCTAAACCGCGATGCCTCGCGGTTCAGGGACGGTTTTCTCGAAATATGTACCGAGCGATTAGCGCGAATACAACTCAACGATCAGGGATTCGTTGATGTCGGCGCCAAACTCATCACGGTCAGGCACCTTCTTGAAGATGCCTTCAGCCTTGTCGGCATTCACTTCCACCCAGGCAGGCATACCCACTTGTGCGGCCAGTTGCAGGGCTTCCACAACGCGGTTTTGCTTCTTCGACTTTTCGCGCACAGCCACCACGTCGCCCGTCTTCACGAGGTAGGAAGCAATGTTCACGGACTTGCCGTTCACGGTAATCGCCTTGTGCGACACCAGCTGACGGGCTTCAGCACGGGTCGAACCGAAACCCATGCGGTACACGACGTTGTCGAGGCGGGATTCCAGCAGGAACAGCAGGTTGGCGCCGGTGTTGCCCTTCTTGCCTTCAGCGGCTTCGAAGTAACGGCGGAATTGCTTTTCCAGCACGCCGTACATGCGCTTGACCTTCTGCTTTTCGCGCAGTTGCAGACCGTAGTCAGAGGTACGGGCACCCGAGGTGCGGCCGTGTTGACCAGGCTTGGAGTCGAACTTGGACTTGTCGGCGATCGAGCGACGGGCGCTCTTCAGGAACAGGTCCGTGCCTTCACGGCGGGAGAGTTTGGCCTTGGGGCCGAGGTAACGTGCCACTTGAGCTTCCTTTGTGTCATCTGCCGCAAACCATTGCGGGAGCCGCCTGAGGCGCTTGCGCGTTCACAGGCGGCGGTGGGCTTAGAGAGATTAGATACGACGACGCTTCTGAGGGCGGCAGCCGTTGTGCGGCACTGGCGTCACGTCAGAAATCGACGTGATACGGATGCCCAGGGCACCCAGTGCGCGGACCGAAGATTCACGGCCAGGACCGGGACCCTTGATTTCAACGTCAAGGTTCTTGATACCTTGATCGATGGCAGCGCGGCCGGCCACTTCCGAAGCCACTTGGGCTGCGAATGGGGTGGACTTGCGCGAACCCTTGAAACCTTGTCCACCGGACGATGCCCACGACAAAGCATTGCCTTGGCGATCGGTGATCGTGATGATGGTGTTGTTGAACGAGGCGTGCACGTGTGCAATACCGTCCGAAACGTTCTTCCGGACCTTCTTGCGAACGCGCTGAGCTGCGTTATTGGCAGGAGACTTAGCCATGATGATCTTTCAATCTTTATTTCTTCAGTGCAGCTGCACCCTTGCGCGGACCCTTGCGAGTGCGAGCATTGGTACGGGTGCGCTGACCACGCATTGGCAGACCGCGGCGATGGCGGAAGCCACGATAGCAGCCGATGTCCATCAAACGCTTGATGTTCATCGTGGTTTCGCGGCGCAGGTCACCTTCAATGGTGAACTGCTCGATTTGCTCGCGAATTTTTTCCAGATCGCCGTCCGTCAGATCTTTGATCTTCTTGGAGTAAGCGATACCAGTTGCTTCGCAAATCTTGCGAGCGCGGGTGCGACCAATGCCAAAAATGGCGGTCAAACCGATTTCCGCGTGCTTGTGCGGCGGAATGTTAATGCCAGCGATACGTGCCATATGCGTCCTCTAATACTTTCCAATCAACCTTGGCGCTGCTTGTGACGCAGATCCGTGCAGATCACGCGCACCACACCCTTGCGGCGGATGATCTTGCAGTTGCGGCAGATTTTTTTGACCGAAGCCGAAACTCTCATTGCATTCTCCTAAAACTTTTCCATCCGTCCCGGCTGCTTCGCACGGAACACAATTTGTGCCCGCGAAAAATCGTGGGGCGCCAACTCAACCGATATTCAGTTCCTTGCAGGCAGTGTCGCAAGTGCAGCACTGCCTTCCTCATCATCAACCGCCTGCGTTGCCCTTGAAATTGGCTTTCTTGAGCAGCGACTCATACTGTTGCGACATCATGTAGTTCTGAACCTGGGCCATGAAGTCCATGGTCACCACCACAATGATCAACAGCGAGGTTCCACCAAAGTAGAACGGAACGTTGTACTTCAAGATCAGGAACTCTGGCAGCAAGCACACAAAGGTGATGTACACAGCGCCTGCCAATGTCAGGCGCACCAGGATCTTGTCGATATAACGGGCCGTCTGTTCACCTGGGCGAATGCCTGGAATGAACGCACCGCTCTTCTTCAGGTTGTCTGCAGTTTCACGGCTGTTGAATACCAGAGCCGTGTAGAAAAAGCAGAAGAAGATGATGGCTGCAGCATAGAACATCACGTAGATAGGCTGACCAGGAGTCAACGCACCCGAGATATCCTTCAACCAGCGCATCGATTCACCAGCACTGAACCAGTTCACCACCGTTGCTGGCAGCAAAATGATCGACGAGGCAAAGATCGGAGGAATCACGCCTGCCATGTTCAGCTTCAGGGGCAGGTGCGACGATTGGCCACCATAAACCTTGTTGCCTACTTGCCGGCGAGCGTAGTTCACCAGTATCTTGCGCTGACCTCGCTCGACAAACACCACGAAGTAAGTCACTAGACCAACGACGAGGACGATGAAGATAGCGGCCAGAATGCTCATGGCACCCGTACGAACCAGCTCAAGAAGGCCACCAATCGAACTAGGCAACCCAGCGGCGATGCCCGCAAAGATCAGGATCGAGATCCCGTTACCCAAGCCACGCTCTGTGATCTGCTCACCCAGCCACATCAGGAACATCGTGCCAGCCGTCAAGCTGACCACAGCGGTCATTCGGAACCCGAAACCGGGGCTCAGGACCAAGCCAGCAGAGCTTTCCAGCGCCACGGCAATTCCCAGCGACTGGAACAGGGCCAAGCCCAACGTGCCATAGCGGGTGTACTGAGTGATCTTCCTGCGACCGGCTTCGCCTTCCTTTTTCAACTGCTCGAATGTGGGAACCACATAGGTCATCAGCTGCATGATGATCGACGCCGAAATGTACGGCATGATCCCCAGAGCGAAAACCGTGAAGCGCGAAAGCGCACCACCGGAAAACATGTTGAACAGGTTCAGGATGCCGCCTTGCTGGCCACTGAAGAGCTGCTGGAGTTGGGCTGGATCGATGCCTGGCACAGGGATATGAGCCCCAATGCGGTACACGACCAGCGCAAGCAACAGAAAAACCAGACGACGACGGAGGTCGCCGAATTTCCCGGTCTTTGCAATTTGAGCCGCGCTAGTAGCCACAGATGCCTTCCTTCAGAGCCACACTCAGGCGACGCTGCCGCCAGCAGCTTCAATCGCTGCTTTGGCACCAGCCGTAGCACCCACGCCATTGAGCTTGACAGCCTTGGTCAGGGAACCGCTCTTAATGACCTTCACCACCTTGGCCAATTCGCCAACCAGGCCCGCTTGCTTCAGAGCGAGGACATCCACTTCGGTCAGGCCGAGTTGATCCAATGCCGTCAGCGTCACTTCTGCGTTGAACTTGAGCAAGTGCGACTTGAAGCCACGCTTGGGCAAGCGGCGTTGCAAAGGCATTTGACCGCCTTCAAAACCAACCTTGTGGTAGCCACCGGCACGAGACTTCTGACCCTTGTGACCACGGCCAGCGGTCTTGCCCAGGCCGGAGCCGATACCACGGCCTACGCGGCGCTTGGCATGCTTGGCGCCGTCTGCGGGCTTGATGCTATTGAGTTCCATGATCTATCTCTCAGAGGACTTTGACCAGATAGCTGATCTTGTTAATCATGCCGCGCACTTCGGGCGAGTCCTGCAGTTCGCTCACGCTATTGAGCTTGCGCAGACCCAGGCCACGAACGGTGGCGCGGTGCGATTCCTTGGTGCCAATCGGGCTGCGCACCAGTTGAATCTTGACGGTTTGTTGCGTTGTCATTTTCAAGCTCCGGTTCAGGCGAAGATGTCTTCGACTGTCTTGCCGCGCTTGGCCGCCACATTCGACGGGGTGGTCGAATTGACGAGCGCGTCAAACGTTGCACGGACCATGTTGTAGGGATTGGACGAACCATGGCTCTTGGCCACGATGTCAGTCACACCCAACACTTCAAAAACTGCACGCATGGGGCCGCCAGCGATGATGCCGGTACCCTTTGGAGCAGGTGCCATCATCACAACAGCAGCGCCATGGTGGCCGGTCACATTGTGGTGGATGGTGCCGTTCTTCAACGAGACCTTGACCATGTTGCGACGAGCTTCTTCCATAGCCTTTTGCACAGCAGCTGGCACTTCTTTCGACTTGCCCTTGCCCATGCCCACGCGGCCATCACCGTCGCCAACCACCGTCAGTGCGGCGAAACCGAGAATACGGCCACCCTTCACGACTTTGGTCACGCGGTTGACCGCGATCATTTTTTCGCGCAGACCGTCGTCTTGACCTTCGTTCTGCACTTTGGGTTGAAATTTAGCCATTTTGTATTCCGCTCCGCTTAGAACTGCAAGCCAGCTTCACGGGCTGCGTCGGCCAAAGCCTTGACGCGACCGTGGTAAGCAAAGCCTGCGCGATCAAATGCAACCTTCTCGACACCTGCAGCCTTCGCCTTTTCAGCGATACGCTTGCCGATGATCTGGGCTGCTGCAGCATTGCCACCCTTGCCCGAACCGCCGAGCGACTTGCGCACGTCGGCTTCCGCCGTGGATGCACTTGCCAGCACCTTGCTGCCGTCGCCGGAGATCACACTGGCGTAGATATGGAGGTTCGTACGGTTCACCGTGAGACGTGCCACGCCTTGCTGTGCAATGCGGATGCGGGTCTGGCGCGAACGACGAAGACGCTGCTCTTTCTTGGTCAACATGTTGCAGCTCCTTATTTCTTCTTGGTCTCTTTGATCGTGATCTTTTCGTCCGCGTAGCGGATACCCTTGCCCTTGTAGGGCTCAGGTGGACGAACAGCACGAATCTCAGCAGCGATCTGACCGACACGCTGACGATCTGCACCCTTGATCACCACTTCCGTGGGCGTCGGGGTGGCAACCGTGATGCCTGCGGGCATTTCGATATTGACCGGATGCGAATAGCCAACAGCCAGATTCAGCTTGGAGCCTGAGGCAGCGGCTTTGTAGCCCACACCTACCAGGCTCAGCTTCTTTTCAAAGCCTTTGCTGACACCGACCACCATGTTGTTGACCAACTGGCGAATCGTGCCGCTCATGGCATTGGCTTCGCGGGATTCGTTAGCAGGCTCAAAGCTGAGCTTGCCGTCATTGCTGGACACTTTCACCAGCGTGTTTTGCGCCAGCGACAGAGCGCCACCAGTACCCTTGACAGAGATCTGGTCATCTTTCACGGACACATCCACGCCTGCGGGGATGGTCACGGGCATTTTTCCTACTCGGGACATTTCAGTTTCTCCTCAATGCCGCGGGTTAGGCCACGTAGCAGAGCACTTCGCCACCGACACCGGTAGCACGCGCCTTGCGATCAGTCATCACGCCCTTGGGCGTCGTGACAATTGCCACACCCAGACCGTTCATGACTTGTGGAATGGAATCACGGCCTTTGTAGACACGCAGGCCAGGGCGGCTGACGCGCTCAATGCGCTCAATCACGGGGCGACCTGCGTAGTACTTCAGGGCAATTTCGAGTTCCGACTTGCCGGCTTCGGTTTTCACCTGGAAGCCGTCGATATAACCTTCGTCCTTCAGCACCTGGGCGATGGCAATCTTCACTTTGGAAGAAGGCACCAGAACCGTGGCCTTGGCGACCATCTGTGCATTACGGATGCGGGTCAGCAAGTCAGCGATGGGATCACTCATGCTCATGTTTAATCTCTCCTGCCTGCTTACCAGCTGGCTTTGGTGACACCGGGGATGTCGCCTGCAAAAGCCAGTTCGCGGATCTTGGCGCGAGCCAGACCGAATTGACGGAAGGTGCCACGTGGACGACCAGTGATTTCGCAACGGTTGCGCTGACGCGTCGGGTTGGCGTTGCGAGGGAGCTTTTGCAGGCCCAGGCGGGCTGCATCGCGCTCTTCGTCGCTGCGCTTGGCATCGCCAGCGATTGCCTTCAGTTCCGCATATTTGGTTGCGTACTTGGCTGCCAGTTTTTCGCGCTTCAGTTCGCGCTGGATCAAAGCTACTTTAGCCATGCTTCGCCTCAGTTCTTGAACGGGAAACGGAAACCAGCGAGAAGCGCCTTGGCTTCTTCGTCGGACTTGGCCGTCGTGGTGATACTGATGTTGAGACCGCGCAAGGCATCGACCTTGTCGTACTCAATTTCAGGGAAGATGATCTGTTCTTTGACGCCGATGTTGTAGTTGCCACGACCATCGAACGCGCGACCAGAGATACCACGAAAGTCACGAACGCGAGGCAGAGCCACGGTCACGAAACGGTCCAGGAACTCATACATCTGCACGCCACGCAGCGTGACCATGCAACCAATGGCCTGGCCTTCGCGGATCTTGAAACCAGCGATAGCCTTCTTGGCCTTGGTCACCACAGGCTTTTGACCAGCAATCTTGGTCAGGTCAGCCACAGCGTTGTCCATCACCTTCTTGTCCGAGACTGCCTCGCTCACGCCCATGTTCAGCGTGATCTTGGTCAGACGGGGAACCTGCATCGGCGAGGTGTAGCCGAACTGTTTGGCCAGTTCGGGAGCGATCTTGTCGCGGTAAATTTCTTGGAGTCGTGCCATGTTTACCCCTTAGGCCGCCTTGATTTCAGCACCGCTGGACTTGAACACGCGAATGCGCGAACCGTCAGCCTGCACCTTGATGCCCACGCGATCAGCCTTGCCCGTAGCGGCATTGAAGATGGCCACGTTGGACTGATGAATTGGCATGGACTTTTCAACGATGCCGCCCGTCGTACCCTTCATGGGGTTTGGCTTGGCGTGCTTCTTGACTAGGTTGATGCCATCGATGACCACGTAGGAGTCATCCTTGCGCAGCGACACCGTGCCGCGCTTGCCCTTGTCACGGCCGGTCAGCACGATGACTTCGTCGCCCTTGCGAATCTTGTTCATGGCGCGTCCTTAGAGAACTTCAGGAGCCAGAGACACGATCTTCATGAACTTCTCGGTACGCAGTTCACGCGTCACGGGTCCAAAGATACGGGTGCCGATAGGCTCCAACTTTGCATTCAGCAACACTGCGGCGTTGCCATCGAATTTGACGAGCGAACCATCGCCGCGACGAATACCCTTCGCCGTGCGAACCACCACTGCACTGTAAACCTCGCCTTTTTTGACGCGGCCACGTGGAGCGGCTTCTTTGATGCTCACCTTGATGATGTCGCCAACGCTTGCATAGCGACGCTTCGAGCCACCCAGCACCTTGATGCAAAGGACGGACTTGGCGCCGGTATTGTCGGCAACCTCTAACCGAGATTCTGTCTGGATCATTTCAATATTCCCAACTTGCACCAGAAGACAACAGCCCCAGAGAACTTCTCAAGGGCTGCAAATCAGCCAGTCAGTCTTGGGCCCGTCGTCCGCACCGCAAACCATTTGCAGCACTTCCCGCTGGGCAGAAACTTCACGTAGGAAACGCGAAGCCCTCGATTATTGCAAAAGACTTTTACGAAGTCAAGCGCCCCATCAGGCCGGAACCTGCAAATACTGTTGCGCCAGCTCCAAAAAGGCATCCAGGTGGGGGTCGGCACCCAGCTCCGCACGCAGGATGTCAGCGACCGCTGGGGCTAGCTCGATGGCCTTGCGGGCATCGAGGAACAATAACCGGGAGCGACGGGCCAACACATCCTCTACCGTGCAGGCGTATTCGTAGCGGGCGGCAAAGCGCACCATGGCTTCTGTCAGCCCCCCACCAAGATCGGTCTGCGCACCGGCAATGTCCCGGACAACCGCCGCCTCGCTCCCGTAGGAGTGCAGTCCCTGGGCATCACTGATGCGATGTTGAACAGCCCCTTCAGGGGTTCCCACCAAAGGCAAATGATTGGTCACACCCGACGGTTTTTCCGGCAGCAGGCCCGTGGTGAAGCATTTTTGCAACACATCTTCAGCCATAGCGCGGTAGGTGGTCCATTTGCCTCCCGTCACGGTGATCAGGCCACTGCGACTGGCGAGCACGGTGTGCTCGCGGCTGATTTTCTTGGTGTTGTCACCATCGTCATCCTGCGGCTTCACCAGCGGGCGCAGGCCCACCCAGATACTCCGGATGTCTTCCACCTTGGGCGCACGGATGAGGTAGCGCGCCGATTCGTCCAGGATGAACCGGACCTCTTCCCGGAAAGGCTGCGGCTCACGCACGATGTCCTGGCGCGGACTGTCGGTGGTCCCGAGAATGAGCTTTCCCAGCCACGGCACGGCAAAAAGGACCCGGCCATCGGCCGTCTTGGGAACCATCAACGCATGGTCGGACGGAAGAAACTCCCGATCCACCACGATATGCACCCCCTGGCTGGGCGCCACAATGGGCTTGACGGGGCGGCCTATGGCCTCTCCGTCCATCTGGCGCAGGGCATCCACCCATACGCCGGTGGCATTCACAACCGTACGCGCGCGCACGGTGAACTGCTGGCCACTGTCTGCGTCTTCACACACAAAGCCTGCAACCTTGCCAGCTTCGTGAATCAACGACCGCGCAGGGCAGTAGTTGACCACCAGGGCGCCCAGGCTGGCGGCCGTGCGCGCCAAGGCCAAAGCCAGACGGGCGTCATCAAACTGTCCGTCCCAGTACTTGACGCCACCCTTGAGGCCTTCGGGGCGGGCCGTGGGCAGGCACTCCAATGTGCGTGCGCGCCCCATGAATTCGGTGGCGCCCAAGCCCGCCTTCCCTGCTAAAGCGTCGTACATCTTGAGGCCGATACCGTAAAACGGCGTCTCCCAATAGTGGTATGACGGCATCACAAACGGCAGGGGTTGCGCCAAGTGGGGCGCGTTGTGAAGCAAGGTCGTGCGCTCATGCAACGCCTCGCGCACCAGTGCGATGTTGCCTTGCGCCAGGTAACGAACACCGCCGTGTACCAATTTGGTCGCCCGGGACGAGGTTCCCTTGGCGAAGTCATGCGAGTCCACCAAGACCACGCTGAACCCTCGGGCCGCCGCATCCAGCGCCACCCCCAGGCCTGTAGCCCCACCGCCAATCACCGCCAGGTCATAGTGGTGGGGCTGGGCCAAACGCGCCAAAAGGTCGGCACGCCGTGTGGGGAGGGGAGCAGAGGCAGTAGTCATGGGGTGATTGTCCATGGGCGAAGCAAAAAATAAGGGTTTACCCTTGAATTTTTGTCACTTCGGGGGGAGATCCGGCCCCAGGCCTCCAAAGGCACTGGGGACGGTCTTTAATGAAAAGGCAGCCAGAGACCTTGTGAGCCACGGCTGCCTGAAGCATCGTCACAGTAAGCAGGACGGCGGGTTAAACAGGCTTACCGCGCCTTGCCATCCTTCCAGGCCTGCAACAAGGTGCCGTACGCAATCGTCTGGCCCTTTGGCTTCTCATTGGCCAACTTGGCCCACGGCGCTTGCTTGTCGCTCAGCCACTTGGCGGTGTCGCTCTTGGGGTTGAGCTTGGGAGCGCAATGGGCCATCCCAGCGCGTTCCAGACGGGCCATCACCTGGTCCATTTCGTCGGCCAGCGTGTCCATGGCGCCTTGGGGCGTCTTTTCACCCGTCACGGCCTGGGCTACGTTCTTCCACCAGAGCTGGGCCAGCTTGGGGTAGTCAGGCACATTGGTGCCAGTGGGCGACCACGCCACACGGGCAGGGCTGCGGTAGAACTCCACCAGACCACCCAGCTTGGGCGCCATGTCGGTCATGGCCTTGGACTGGATGTCGGATTCGCGGATCGGGGTCAGGCCGACCATGGTCTTCTTCAGCGACGTGGTCTTGGCCGTCACGAACTGTGCGTAGAGCCAGGCGGCAGCCGTCTTGTTGGCATCGTGGTCCTTGAAGAAGGTCCAGCTGCCCACGTCCTGGTAGCCGTTTTGCATGCCTTGCTTCCAGTAGGGGCCGTTGGGGCCAGGGGCCATGCGCCATTTGGGCGTGCCGTCGGCATTCACCACGGGCAGGCCGGGCTTGGTCATGTCGGCCGTGAAGGCGGTGTACCAGAAGATCTGCTGCGCGATCTGGCCCTGGGCGGGCACGGGGCCGGCCTCGCCAAAGGTCATGCCCGTGGCTTCCTTAGGCGCGTATTTCTTCATCCAGTCCACGTACTTGGTGAGGGCGTAGACGGCTGCGGGCGAGTTGGTCGCACCGCCACGGGCCACGCTGGCGCCCACGGGCGTGCACTTGTCGTCGGCCACGCGGATGCCCCATTCGTCGATCGGCAGGCCATTGGGCGCACCGATGTCGGCCGTACCCGCCATGGACAGCCAGGCATCGGTGAAGCGCCAGCCCAGGGATGGGTCCTTCTTGCCGTAATCCATGTGGCCGTAGATGGGCTTGCCGTCGATGTTCTTCACGTCGTTGGTGAAGAACTCAGCGATGTCTTCGTAGGCGCTCCAGTTGAGCGGCACGCCCAGGTCGTAGCCGTACTTGGCCTTGAACTTGTCCTTGATGTCCTTGCGGTCGAACAAATCGGCACGGAACCAGTACAGGTTGGCAAACTGCTGGTCAGGCAGCTGGTACATCTTTCCATCGGGGCCGGTCGTGAACTTGGTACCGATGTAGTCCTTGAGGTCGATGCCGGGGTTGGTCCATTCCTTGCCCGCAGCGCCCATGTAGTCGGTCAGGTTCAGGATCTTGCCGTAGCGGTAGTGCGTGCCGATCAGGTCCGAGTCCGAGATCCAGCCGTCATAGATGGACTTGCCCGACTGCATGGAGGTCTGCAGCTTCTCGACCACGTCGCCTTCCTGGATCAGGTCGTGCTTGACCTTGATGCCGGTGATTTCCTCGAACGCCTTGGCCAGCGTCTTGGATTCGTATTCGTGCGTGGTGATGGTTTCGGACACCACCGAAATTTCCTTCACGCCCTTGGCCTGGAGTTTTTTGGCTGCGTCGATGAACCACTTCATCTCGGCCATCTGCTGGTCTTTATTCAGCGTGGATGGCTGGAATTCGCTGTCGATCCACTTCTTGGCCTCGGCCTCGCCGGCCCAGGCAGCCTGCCCCATCGCCAGAGCCGCGGCGGCGAAAGCGATCGCCTTGAACTGCATCTTCATTGCTGTCTCCTCTCAGATTGAGACCCCCATTGGTAGACCGGCACCAACCCGGGGGGGAACCAGGCCAGGCCTTCGACACTACAAAAACAATAGCTACAAATGCTTACCCATCAAGCGCAAACGGCCATTTTTTCCTTAACCCTTGCGCATGATCAGCGCCAGCAGCGCCATCGACACCACAAAGCTGATCCAGATCGACGGGTCGCCCTGCAGGCTGAACCACTGGGCCAGCTTGCCGCTGATGCCCACAAAGATCAGGTTCACGTAGGCGGCCGACAGCAGCCCGATAAAAAGCCGGTCGCCGCGCGTGGTCTCCAGGGGCAGGAAACCCTTGCGCATGGTCGTGGGCGACTTGAGCTCCCACACCGTCATGCCCACCAGCATCAGCACGATGCACGTAAAGAACACCGCCACCGGCAGCGTCCAGGCCATCCAGTCAAACATGTCGCTGCCTCCTCAAACCCGGCCCATCGCGAAACCCTTCGCGATGTAGTGCCGCACAAACCAGATCACGATGGCACCCGGCACGATGGTCAGCACACCCGCCGCCGCCAGCGTCGCCCAGTCCATGCCCGAGGCACTCACGGTGCGTGTCATGGTGGCCACGATGGGCTTGGCGTTCACGCTGGTCAGCGTGCGGGCCAGCAGCAGCTCCACCCAGCTGAACATGAAGCAGAAGAACGCCGCCACGCCCACACCAGCCTTGATCAGCGGCAGGAAGATGGTCATGAAAAAGCGCGGGAAGCTGTAGCCATCGATGTAGGCCGTCTCGTCGATCTCGCGCGGGATGCCACTCATGAAGCCTTCCAGAATCCACACCGCCAGCGGCACGTTGAACAACAGGTGGGCCAGCGCCACGGCAATGTGCGTGTCCATCAGCCCCACGGTGGTGTAGAGCTGGAAGAACGGCAGCAAGAACACGGCCGGGGGTGTCATGCGGTTGGTCAGCAGCCAGAAGAACACATGCTTGTCGCCCATGAATTGGTAGCGGCTGAAAGCATAGGCTGCGGGCAGCGCCACGGTGAGCGAGATCACCGTGTTGATCGCCACATAGATCAGGCTGTTGATGTAGCCCGAGTACCAGGACGCATCGGTGAAGATGGTCTTGTAGTTGGCCCAGGTGAAGTTCTGCGGGAAGAACGAGAAGCTCGACAGGATCTCCTCATTCGTCTTGAAGCTCATGTTGACCATCCAGTAGATGGGCAACAGCGCGAACAGCAGGTACGCAATCAGGAACAGCGTGCGCTTCTGGAAACGTTTTTCATTCATGGCCGGCTCCTTCGTCGCTGACGGTGCCCACGCGCTGCATCCAGTTGTAGAGGATGAAACACAGCAGCAGGATGATGAAGAAATAGATCAGCGAGAAGGCGGCCGCAGGGCCCAGGTCGAACTGGCCGACCGCCTTGGTCGTGAGGTACTGGCTCAGGAAGGTGGTGGCATTGCCCGGCCCGCCCCCCGTGAGCACGAAGGGCTCGGTGTAGATCATGAAACTGTCCATGAAGCGCAGCAGCACCGCAATCATCAGCACGCCGCGCATCTTGGGCAGCTGGATGTAGCGGAACACCGCGAACTTGCTCGCACCGTCGATGCGGGCTGCCTGGTAGTACGCGTCGGGGATGGAACGCAACCCGGCAAAGGCCAGCAGCGCGACCAGCGGCGTCCAGTGCCACACATCCATCAGCAGCACCGTGAGCCACGCCTGCGTGGCGTTGCCGGTGTAGCTGTATTCAATGCCCATCTCCTGCAACATCCGGCCCATCAGGCCAATATCGGCACGGCCATAGATCTGCCAGATGGTGCCCACCACGTTCCAGGGGATCAACAGCGACAGCGCCACCACCACCAGCACGGCGGACGACTTCCAGCCCTGCGCGGGCATGGACAGCGCCAGCAGGATGCCCAGCGGAATCTCCACCGCCAACACAGCCAGCGAGAAGGTGATCTGCCGCCACAAGGCCGCGTGCAGCTCCTCATCGCGCATCACAGCGGCAAACCATTCGGTGCCCACAAACACGCGGCGCTCGGGCGAGATGATGTCCTGCACCGAGTAATTCACCACTGTCATCAGCGGCAGGATGGCCGAGAAGGCCACGCAGATGATGACCGGCAGGATCAGGAACCAGGCCTTCTGGTTCACGGGCTTGGTCGTCGTGCTCATGCCAAAAGCTCCTCATTCTGGTAGTAGCAGGTGTGCTCACCCAGCACCTGCAGCCACACCGTGTCGCCCGCCGAGGGCAGTCGCGTCTCGGGGCTGAAGCGGGCCTTGAGCGTGTGCTCGCCCACCTTCGCGGTCAACATCAGGTAGGTGCCGATGTCCTGCACTTGCGCCACCGTGCAGGCAATGGCGCCGGGTTGCTCTGCCGATGCCAGCGCCAAATATTCGGGCCGAATACCCACCTGCACCGGGCCCGTTGGCAAAGTACGTCCCACAGGGGCGTGCAGGCGGTGGCCGACGATGCTGAGCTGGCCTGCGTCCACCTGCGCGGGCAAAAAGTTCATGCCTGGGGAGCCAATGAAATGCCCCACAAACACATGCTGGGGCCGCTCGAACAGCGCATCGGCCGAGCCCACCTGCACGGCGCGGCCACGCGTCATGACCACCACCTGGTCCGCAAAGGTCAATGCCTCGACCTGGTCGTGCGTCACGTAGATCAGTGTGAGCTTGAGCTCGTGGTGGATCTGCTTGAGCTTGCGCCGCAGTTGCCACTTGAGGTGCGGGTCGATCACCGTGAGCGGCTCGTCGAACAGCACCGCCGCCACATCGGCGCGCACCAGGCCACGGCCCAGTGAAATCTTCTGTTTCTGGTCTGCCGACAGCCCTGCGGCCCGCAGGTTCAGCTGATGGCTCATCTCCAGCATCTCGGCAATCACGCCCACGCGCTGCTTGATCTGCGCCTCGGGCACCTTGCGGTTCTTCAGCGGAAACGCCAGATTCTCGGCCACCGTCATGGTGTCGTAGATCACCGGGAACTGGAACACCTGTGCAATGTTGCGCTCCTGCGGGCTGGCACGGGTCACGTCGCGGCCATCAAACAGCACCTTGCCGTGCGAAGGCACGAGCAGACCCGACATGATGTTGAGCATGGTGGTCTTGCCGCAGCCCGAAGGACCCAGCAGCGCATAGGCACCGCCATCCTCGAACTCCATCTTGAGGGGCAGCAGCGCGTAGTCGCTGTCCTGCTGCGGGTTCGGCTTGTACGAATGTGCCAAGTCCAGACTGATGCGGGCCATCTCAACGCCCTCCTTGTACAGCGTTCGGGCGCACGGGCGCCCATGCCAGTCGGCCGTCGGCACCAAACACATAGGCCTGAGCCGGGTCCAGGTGCAGCGTGATGGGCGTGCCCAGTTCAAAGTAATGCACCCCGGTCAACTGCGCCACCAAATCGCCCCAGGGCGTGGCCGCGTGCACAAAGGTGTCCGAGCCCGAAATTTCGGCCAGCTCGACCACTCCGCCCACGCTGATGTCGCCCGGGCGAGCCACCACGCGCAGCGCACTGGCGCGCACACCCACCGTGAGCCCTGCCGCCGTGGCCACACCTTGGGACAGGGGCACGGCCAGTTCTGCGCCGCCCTCCAAGCGCACACCCCCTGGGACCGCCGATGCGGCAATGAGATTCATGGGCGGGTCGCTGAAGGCACGCGCCACACGCAGCGAGTTGGGCGCATGGAACACCTCGGCCGTGGGGCCGTACTGCAGCAACTGACCTTCGTCGAGCACAGCGGTGTAGCCGCCGAGCAGCAGGGCCTCGCCCGGCTCGGTGGTGGCATACACCACGGTGGACTGGCCTGCAGCAAACAGCTGGGTCAGTTCTTCGCGCAACTCTTCACGCAGCTTGTAGTCCAGGTTCACCAGCGGTTCGTCCAGCAGCATCAGCGGCGCACCCTTGGCCAAGGCGCGGGCCAGCGCCACGCGCTGCTGCTGCCCACCCGACAGCTCGGCAGGGTAGCGGTCGAGGAACATGTCGATGTGCAGGCGGCTCGCAATTTCGCGCACGCGGGCGTCGATGTTCTTTTCGCCGCGCAGCTTCAGGGGCGACGCAATGTTGGCCGCCACCTTCATGGAGGGATAGTTGATGAACTGCTGGTACACCATGGCCACGTTGCGGTCGCGCACGGGCATGCCGGTCACGTCCACGCCATCCACCATCACGCGCCCGGCCGTGGGCGTATCGAGCCCCGCCATGATGCGCATCAGGCTGGTCTTGCCCGCCTGCGTGGCGCCCAGCAGCACCGTGACGGCGCCGCTGTGCAGCGCCAGGCTCATGTCGTGGAGCCAAGTCTGCGGCCCTACCTTCTTGCTGATGCTGTCCAGTGCCAGCTGCATCACGCAACCTTTCTAATGGCCCCTGGGGGCTGTGTGGATCTGGCTTTCTGCTGCGCACGCAGCAAAGTGCCTCGTTTTCGATTGCGTTCATTTTTGTTCTTTTTTGATCGTATCGAATCAAGGTTTACCCTTAATGAGTTCCTTTTTGTTCGATTTAAAGTATCTCCACCCCATAAGCCGATTGATTCGCGTGAATACGAACCCCCGACAACTGCTGCTTCTCGAAGAAGTCCGCGCGCGCAAATCCGCCACGGTGGAACAACTGGCAGACACCCTGGGCGTGACCCTGCAGACCGTGCGACGTGACGTGCAGCGCCTGGCCGAGTCCGGCCTGCTCACGCGCTTTCATGGTGGCGTGCGCGTGCCCAGCTCCACGGTGGAAAACCTGGCCCACACCCAGCGCGAGACACTGCACGCCGAAGGCAAGGCCCGCATCGCGCGCGCCGTGGCCGAACAAGTGCCCAACGACTGCTCGCTGATCCTGAACATCGGCACCACTACCGAGGCCATCGCCAAAGCCCTGCTGCACCACCGCGGCCTGCGCGTGATCACCAACAACCTGAACGTGGCCGCCATCCTGAGCGGCAACCCCGAGTGCGAGGTCATCGTGGCCGGCGGCGTGGTGCGCGCCCGCGACCGGGGCATCGTCGGCGAAGCGGCGGTGGACTTCATCCGCCAGTTCAAGGTGGACATTGCGCTCATCGGCATCTCGGGCATCGAGCCCGATGGCTCCCTGCGCGACTTCGACTACCGCGAAGTGAAGGTGGCGCAAACCATCATCGAACACGCACGCGAGGTCTGGCTGGCGGCCGACTTCAGCAAGTTCAACCGCCCAGCCATGGTGCAACTGGCCACACTGGCGCAAATCGACCGCCTGTTCACCGACGCGCCGCCGCCTGAGCCCTTCCCGGCCCTGCTGCAAGATGCTGAAGTCATCTGCACGGTAGCTGCATGACAGAAGGCCCTCCCGAGTCGCCTGCGGCGCCTTCCCCCGGTGGGGGACGATGCCCTCGCTGCGGGGAGGCCCTTGCTCGGCGTCCGCTGATCGGGGCCGCGCGCTGATCGACCGCCGTGGACACTACGTGGATTCATACATTTCGGAGCCCCTCGTCACCATGACCTACCTGCTCGCCCTCGACCAAGGTACCTCCAGCTCCCGCAGCATCGTTTTCGACGAAGGCGGCCACATCGTGGCGCAAGCCCAGCTGGAGCTGCCGCAAATCTACCCCCAGCCCGGCTGGGTGGAGCACGACCCGCTGGAGATCTGGCGCACCCAGCTCGCCACCGCACGCGATGCTCTGGCCAAGGCGGGCATTGCCGCGAGCGCCGTGCGCGCCGTGGGCATCACCAACCAGCGCGAAACCACGGTGCTATGGAACCGCCAAACCGGCCAGCCCGTGCACCACGCCATCGTGTGGCAAGACCGGCGTGCCGAGCCCGCCTGCGCCCAGTTGCGCGAGCAAGGCCATGCCGCCACCATCCAGGCCAAGACGGGCCTGCTGGTGGATGCCTACTTCTCCGGCACCAAGCTGCAGTGGCTGCTGGACCATGTGCCCGGCGCCCGTGAAGCCGCAGAGCGCGGTGAGCTGGCCTTTGGCACGGTGGACAGCTGGCTGATGTGGAAGCTGACCCACGGCAAGGTGCATGTGACGGATGTAAGCAACGCCTCGCGCACCATGCTGTTCAATGTGCACACCAACCAGTGGGACGACGAGCTGCTGGCGCTGCTGCGCATTCCCAAGGCGCTGATGCCCGAGGTGCTGCCGTCCAGCGCCCACTTTGGCGACATCGCGGCCGACCTGCTGGGCCACAGCATCCGCATCGGCGGCGTGGCGGGCGACCAGCAAAGCGCGCTGTTCGGCCAGGCCTGCTTCACCGCCGGCATGGCCAAGAACACCTACGGCACGGGCTGCTTCATGCTCATGCACACAGGCGGCACGTTCCAGACATCGCAAAACGGCTTGCTCACCACCAGTGCCGCACAGGCCACGGTGCAGCCGGAGTTCGCCATGGAAGGCAGCGTTTTTGTGGGTGGCGCCGTGGTGCAGTGGCTGCGCGACGGACTGCGGGCCATCTCCACTAGCAACGAAGTCGAATCGCTGGCGCAGAGCGTGCCGGATTCGGGCGGCGTGATGATGGTGCCCGCCTTCACCGGCCTGGGCGCTCCGTACTGGAAACCCGACTCGCGCGGCACCATCACTGGCCTCACACGCGGCACCACGCTGGGCCACATCGCCCGCGCGGCGCTGGAAAGCATCGCCTACCAGAGCGCCGCCCTGCTGCTGGCCATGAGCCGCGACGCCGTGGCTGCCGGCGGCGCGCCCGTGAGCGAACTGCGCGTGGACGGCGGCGCCTGCATCAACGACCTGCTGATGCAGTTCCAGGCCGACCTGCTGGGCATTCCGGTGGTACGGCCTGCCGTCATCGAGACCACGGCGCTCGGGGCCGCGTACCTGGCCGGGCTGTCGAGCGGCGTGTACCGCAGCACGGATGAACTCTCGCAGCTCTGGCGCGCCGACCGGCGCTTTGTGCCCACGCTCAGCAGCGCCCGCGCGCAGGAGCTGATGGCGAACTGGGAACACGCCGTTCGCCAAACAGTAGCTGAGTAGCTCCCCCTGAGGCGCTGCGCGCCTTCCCCCTCTCTGCTTCGCTTTGCTCGCGGAGGGAGACGCTCCCAGCGCGGCGGGGCGGCCCTTGCGCGGGAGCACCGGCTTTGGCCACGCCGGTTGCACGAGTCTTCGAGCAACTCATAGGTCTAGCGGCGCTACCATCGGCTCTCCCTTTCCAGCCTGCCCGCAAAATGACCTCCCCCGCTCCAGCCACAGCAAACTCATCCCTTCCCACCATCGCCTTCATCGGCGGCGGCAACATGGCCAGCGCCATCATCGGCGGGCTGATCCGCCAGGGCCACCCGGCCAGCCAGATCGATGTGGTCGAACCCTGGGCCGATGCGCGCGCTGCGCTGCAAAAGAACTACGGGATCGAAGCCCAGCCTGAAGCGGGCCCTGCCCTGCAGCGCGCCCGCATCGTGGTGTGGGCCGTCAAGCCCCAGACCTTCCAAGATGCCGCTGCGCAGGCAAAAGCCCACACGCAACAGGCCTTGCACCTGAGCGTGGCCGCCGGCATCCGTTCGGACAGCATCGCCCAGTGGCTGGGCACCGAGCGCGTGGTGCGCACCATGCCCAACACCCCCGCGCTGGTGGGCAAGGGCATGAGCGCGCTGTATGCCCGCCCCGCCGTGGACACCGCCGAGCGTGCGCAGGTCGAGGCCATCATGGCGTCTACGGGCGAGTTCCTGTGGGTCGATACGGAAAAGCAACTCGACGCCGTGACCGCCCTGTCGGGCTCTGGCCCCGCCTACGTTTTCTACTTCCTGGAAGCCATGACACGCGCGGGCACCGACATGGGCCTGACCGAGCAGCAGGCGCACCAGTTGGCCGTGGGCACATTTGTCGGCGCATCAGAACTGGCGCGCCGTTCCGACGAAGCGCCCGCCGTACTGCGCCAGCGGGTCACGTCCAAGGGCGGCACGACCTATGCTGCCTTGCAATCCATGGAATCGGCCGGCGTCGCTGCTGCCTTTGAACGCGCCATGGAGGCCGCACGCCAGCGCGCCGATGAACTGGGGAATGAATTCGGGGGGTAGTGCACTGAGTCAGTGCAATCGGTGCTCTCCATGCCCCAGCTCCTGCAGCCCTTTGAAGCCTGGCACCACACATCGGCCTCGGCCGACAGCACGGTGGTGGTTCCTGATGGGTGCCGTGACCTGATCCTGCATGCCCTCCCCCACCAGCCGCCCACCTGGTTTGTGACCGACCTGGCAGACACCACCTACACCGTGCCGGGCATGGTGGGCGAGCGCTACTGGGGATTTCGCATGCAGCCGGGCGCGCAGGTGGATGCCAAGCGCCTGCTGGCCTTGTTGCACAAGCGCTCCATGAACGACGCCCACGATGCCCTGCCCCTGCTGCACGACTGCATGGTGCTGGATGCGCGGGTTGCCGATGCGCTACAAAGCCTGGCGCGCCACAGCCAGGTGGCCCAGGCAGCGCGGCAACTGGGCGTGTCGGAGCGCACCCTGCAGCGGCTGGTGCAGGTCGCCACCGGGCGCCCCCCGGCTTATTGGAAGTGCCTGGCCCGCGTGCGCCGTGCTGCGCAGGCGCTGCCGGAGGCACCCTCGCTCGCGGAGTGCGCAGCGGACCATGGCTACACCGACCAGGCCCACATGACCCGCGAATTTGGGCGCTGGTTGGGCCGCACGCCCGCAGCAGTGGTGGCTTCGCCCCAGTGGCAGGCGGCTATTGGCGCTTCGGGCTATTGCTGAGGGAGCACGCCAATCCCAGGTAGTGGGCCACCTGCTTGGCAGCCAGGTCTTCTGGCGTGTGCAGTTTGATGTGCCTGCGCTGTTTGCCAGCGCCCTCCAGCACCTTGAATTCGTCCGCCAGCTGGGCGCCATCACCGAACTCCAGCGACACATGCTGGGTGTACGCAAACAGGCCGCAAAAAGACGCTGGTGCCGAAAAGAGGATGCCGCCATATTTGACCTCCTCGCGCACATCCGGCCCCAGGGCAAGAACAAGGGCGCGGGCGCCCTGCAGCACGCTGTATTGATCTGGATGACGCTGCCGGATGTCCTGCAGCAGTTTATGGATGCGGTCTTCAGCCATGGATGAAGGGGAGCGAAAATGGGTTTGAATGAAAGCTGCAGGCGGGCTCGCGGCTTCCAATCAATGTAGCGAATGGCGTGGAAACCGGCTTGTAAAAACCCGCCACAACCATCACAGACAATCCCGGCCGCGCGCCGTAGTCAGCCCGTCAGCCCCAGCCACCGCAGCAGATAGCTGCCCGCAATGCCGGCAAACACCGTGGCGCCCAGCCAGTGGTTGACGCGGAACGCCTTGAAACACCCTTCGCGCGAGCGGGTCCGGATCAGCGTAAAGTGCCACAGCACCTGCGCCAGCGCAACGGCAATTGCTATATAAAATATAGCATTCAGTGCATATGGATAAAGCGCTAGGGCCCAAATAGACAAAAAAAGCAGATAGAACGCCACGATGGCCGGCACATCCCAGCGCCCCAGCGTGATGGCCGAGGTCTTGATGCCGATCTTGAGGTCGTCATCCCGATCCACCATGGCGTATTCGGTGTCGTAGGCCAGCACCCAGAACAGGTTGCCCAGCCACATCCACCAGGCCACGGCGGGCACGCTGCCCTGCACGGCGGCAAAGGCGATGACGATGCCGAAATTGAACGCAATGCCCAGCACCGCCTGGGGCATGGAAATGATGCGTTTAGTGAACGGGTAGGCAATGGCCACCAGCACGGCGGGCACCGACCAGGCGATGGCGGCCTGGTTGGTGGTGAGCACCAGGCCAAACGACACCAGCGCCAGCACCGCGCCCAGGCTCAGCGCCTCTTTCACCGACACCGCACCGGTCGTGACGGGCCGCTGCGCCGTGCGTTTGACGTGTTTGTCAAAGTCGCGGTCGGCCACGTCGTTCACGCAGCAGCCTGCGCTGCGCATGAGGAAGGTGCCCAGCACAAACACCACCAGCAGGTGCCAGCCCGGAAAGCCGTCGGCTGCAATCCACAGCGCGCTCAGCGTCGGCCACAGGCACACCAGCCAGCCGGCGGGGCGGTCCCAGCGGATCAGGTCGAGATAGAGCGAAAAACGGCTGCGGGGGGAAACAGGGGACGACGACATGATGGGACCATTACAAGAACAGGCTCAGCAGCAAGACGCTGCGGCGGGTGGCGGGCCACGGGCGCACAGAATGTAGCAGCAGCGCCGCGACCGGGACACGCATCACGAGGCCAGGTAACCGCCCCAGCGCGCGCAAAAAACCCGTTAAAGTCTCCGCTCGTTCCCCCAACGTACCGCCCTCTGGGGCACCAACGCATGCCCCATACATCGACCTCCCAGGCCGCCACGCGTTTTGCTGTCCCCCGCGGAATGCTGGTGGGATTTGTGATTGCTGCCCTCGCCACGGTGCTGATCGCGCTGGTGAACTTCCGCACCGCCCAGGTGCGCTCGCACGCTGTGGAAGCCATGGACGAGACCACGGTGACCATGCGCCACCTCAACCTGTTCGTGTCTTCGCTGAAAGACGCCGAGACCGGGCAACGCGGCTATCTGCTGACGGGGGACGACACCTATCTGCAGCCCTACAACCTGTCCCTGGGCGCCATGGAGCGCAACATGGCGCGCCTCAAGGAGCTGACGGACGACAGCGCCGTGCAGCGCCGCCTGGTGCTGCAGATCGACGACCTGCGCCACGAAAAACTGCGCGAGCTGGGCGAGACCATTGAACTGCGCCGCTCGAAGGGCCAGGAAGCCGCCGTGGCCGTGACCCGCAGTGATGCCGGCCGGGTGCTGATGGACCGCATCCGCGACCTGGCGTCGGACCTGTCCACACTGCTGAACCAGCAGCTGGAAAACGAACGCAAGCAATGGGTGGAGGCGGCGGCCATGTCCACCTACTACTCCTGGGGCGGATCGTTCGTGCTGCTGGTGCTCATCTGCCTGTCGGCCGCCGCCAATGCGCGGGAGTACCGCCTCAAGGCCCAGCAGTCGTGGGTGGCGGCCGGCCTCAACGGGCTGAGCCAGCGCATCCAGGGCGACCACCGGCTGGAGGACCTGGGCCAGCTCACGCTCGAATACCTGGCGCAATACCTGCGCGCGGCCGTGGGGGCGGGCTATGTAGCCGACTGCAACGGCGCGCTCACCCTGTTTGGCGGCTACGCCCTGCCGCGCGAGCGGCTGGAGCAGCGCCTGCTGCCCGGCGAGGGCCTGGTCGGCCAAGTGGCGCGCTCGCGCCAGATGCTTCATGTGCGCGATGTGCCAGCCGGGCACCTGATGGTGTCGTCCAGCACGGGCCAGTCCGCACCGACCGAACTGCTGCTGGCGCCTGCCATCGAGAACGGCGAAGTCTTTGCCGTGATCGAGCTGGGCTTTCATCGCCCGCTGACCGAGCCTGAGCGCACCCTGATGGAACGCGCCTCGGGCATTCTGGCGGTGGCGATCCGCGCTGGGATTGACCGCAACCGCCTGGAAGCCTTGCTGGAAGAAACCCAGCGCCAGTCCGAAGAGCTGCAGACCCAGCAGGAAGAGCTGCGTGTGAGCAACGAGGAGCTGGAGCAGCAAAGCCGCATCCTGCAAGAGTCGCAGGCCCAGATGGAGGTGCAGCAGACCGAGCTGGAGCAGACCAACGCCCACCTGGAGGCGCAGACCCAGCAGCTGGAATACCAACGCGAACAACTGCTGCGCGCCCAAAGCGCCATGACGGACAAGGCCCGCGAACTGGAGCTGGCCAGCCAGTACAAGAGCGAGTTCCTGGCCAACATGAGCCACGAGCTGCGCACACCGCTCAACTCCACCCTGATCCTCGCCAAACTGCTGTCCGACAACAAGCCAGGCAACCTGAGCGCCGAGCAGGTGAAGTACGCGCAGACCATCTACGCGGCGGGCAACGACCTGCTGGCACTCATCAACGACATCCTCGACCTGTCCAAGATCGAAGCCGGCCAGGCCACCGTGTCGGTGGAAACGGTGACGCTGTCCAAGGCCCTGCAAACACTCATCGACCCGCTGCGCCCGCTGGCGCAAGAAAAGGGCCTGACACTCACGGCCACCGTCGCGCCCGACGCACCCGCCACGCTGGACACCGACCTGCAGCGCCTGGGGCAGGTGCTCAAGAACTTGCTGTCCAACGCGCTCAAGTTCACCGAGAAAGGCTCGGTGGCGCTGCATGTGTCGCGCAACCCGGACGACACGCTGTCGTTTGCCGTCAAGGACACCGGCATCGGCATTCCGGCGCACCAGCAGGAGCTGATTTTCGAAGCCTTCCGCCAGGCCGATGGCAGCACCCACCGCAAGTACGGCGGCACAGGCCTGGGCCTGTCGATCTCGCGCGATCTGGCGCAGCTGCTGGGTGGGTCCATCCACGTGCACAGCACGCCGGGCGAGGGCAGCGTGTTCACCCTGGTCCTGCCCCAGAAGCTGCTGCCTTCGTCGCCTGAAGCTGCGCCGGCAACGCCGCTGGCGGCGCCTGCGCCAGCCCACACGGCGGCACCGGTCGTCGCACCGGTTCCTTCGGCCCCCGCGTTGCCACCCGCAGCGGCCCCTACCGCACCCGTAGCCCCGCGCCGCGCGAGCGCGCGCAGCATTCTGGTGATTGAGGACGACGTGCGCTTTGCGCAGATCCTGAGCGACCTGGCCGGTGAGATGGACTTTGACTGCCACCTGGCCCACAACGCGGCGGATGGCCTGGCCTACGCCGTACACAGCCAGCCTAGCGCCATCGTGCTGGACGTGAACCTCCCCGACTTCTCGGGCCTGGGCGTGCTCGACCAGCTCAAGCGCAACCCGGCCACGCGCCACATCCCGGTGCATGTGGTCTCGGTGGCCGACTACTCGCAAGAGGCCTTGGGCCGGGGCGCCGTGGGCTACGCCCTCAAGCCCGTCAAGCGCGACGAACTGGTGCATGCCCTGCAGCGGCTGGAAGCCAAGTTCACCCAGAACCTGCGGCGCGTGCTGGTGGTGGAAGACGACGAACGCCAGCGCGAGAGCGTGCGCCACCTGCTGACCAACGACGACGTGGAGATCGTGGGCGCGGGCACGGCAGCCGAGGCGCTGGCGCACCTGCGCGGCTCCACCTTCGACTGCATGGTGATGGACCTGAACCTGCCCGACCTGAGCGGCTACGAATTGCTGCAGCAGATGACGGAGCAGGATGGCGTCTCCTTCCCGCCCGTCATCGTGTACACAGGCCGCGCCCTGTCGCGCGACGAGGAGCAGCAGCTGCGCCGGTTCTCCAAATCCATCATCATCAAGGACGCCCGCTCCCCCGAGCGGCTGCTCGACGAGGTCACGCTGTTCCTGCACCAGGTGGAGTCGGAGCTGTCGGCAGAGCACCGCCAGATGCTGCAGGTGGCCCGCAACCGCGAGACTGCCCTGGAAGGCCGCAACGTGCTGGTGGTGGAAGACGATGTACGCAACGTGTTTGCACTCTCCAGCATCCTGGAGCCCACCGGCATCCGCGTGGAGATCGCGCGCAACGGCCTGGAGGCCCTGCAGGCGCTGGAACTCGCCGGCAGCGGCGGCCACCCTGCGATTGACCTGGTGCTGATGGACATCATGATGCCGGAGATGGACGGCTACACCGCTATGCGCGAGATCCGCAACCGCCCCGAGTGGCGCCGCCTGCCCATCATCGCGTTGACCGCCAAGGCCATGAAGGACGATCAGGAAAAATGCCTGGCCGCCGGGGCCAATGACTACATCGCCAAACCGCTGGACGTGGAGAAGCTGCTGTCCCTGGTGCGGGTGTGGATGCCCAAGTAGGCCCCGCCATGCCCCATCGCAAGGCCCGCACCGCAGACATCGAGCAGCGCCTGCTTATCGATGCCATCTACCACCGCTACCACTACGACTTCAGGGGCTACGCGCAGGCGTCGCTCAAGCGGCGGCTGGCGTCGGCGCTGGTGCAGTTCGACTGCAAGACGCTGTCGCAGCTGCAGGACCGCGTGCTGCACGAACCCGCCGTGTTCCCTGCGCTGCTCGAATACCTCACCGTGCAGGTGAGCGACATGTTCCGCGACCCCAGCTACTTTCAGGCGCTGCGCCAGGAGGTGGTGCCGCTGCTGCGCACCTACCCGTCGCTCAAGGTCTGGGTGGCCGGGTGCAGCGCGGGAGAAGAGGTGTATTCGCTGGCCATCCTGCTGCAGGAAGAAGGCCTGCTGGACCGCACGCTGATCTACGCCACGGACATCAACCCGCACGCGTTGCGCGCGGCAGAGTCTGGAGTGTTCGACGTGTCGCGGGTGGCGGCTTTTACCGAGAACCATGCGCGCTCCGGCGCCCGCAGCTCGTTGTCGGACTACTACGCTGCCGGCTATGGCCGCGTGGTGTTCGACAAGGGCTTGCGCGAGCACATGGTGTTCTCTGACCACAGCCTGGCCACCGACAGCGTGTTTGCCGAGGTCCATCTGGTGTCCTGCCGCAATGTGCTCATTTACTTCGAGCGCGACCTGCAGAACCGTGCACTCGGGCTGTTCCGCGAGTCGCTGTGCCACCGGGGCTTCCTGGGCCTGGGCTCCAAGGAGTCATTGCGGTTTTCTGGGCACACCGATGCCTTCGAGGACTTCGTGCTGGAGGACCGCATCTACCGAAAAAAGGCCGGACTATGACCAGCCCCGCCCTGGCGCCAAGGCCATCGCCACCGGGGGGCTACCACGCCGTCGTGGTGGGTGGCTCTTCGGGCGGTATTGATGCCCTCTTGCAGCTGCTGCCCGCGCTGCCCGCCACACTGCAGGCTGCGGTTCTGGTCGTGCTGCACCTGCCCCGGGACCGGCGCAGCCTGCTGGTGGACATCTTCCAGCCCCGCTGCGCCCTGGCGCTGCGCGAGGCGCAGGACAAGGACGCCATCACGCCAGGCTCGGTCAGCTTCGCGCCACCCGACTATCACCTGCTGGTCGATGCCGGGCCCAGGGGTCCGCATGTGGGGCTGTCGCTGGACGCCCCTCTGCTTTTTTCCCGCCCCTCCATCGACGTGCTGTTCGAATCGGCGGCAGACCACTACGGCCCCCGGCTGGTGGGCGTCCTGCTGTCGGGCGCCAACGAAGACGGCGTGCACGGCCTGCAGGCCATTCAGGCGGCGGGCGGCCTCACCATCGTGCAAGACCCCGCCAGCGCCAGCATGCCCACCATGCCGCAGGCGGCCATCGCGGCCTTGGCGGTTGACCACATCCTGCCCCCTGAAGGCATTGCAAGGCTGCTGGCAGACCTGCACCAGCGCCAGCAGCTTTGATACGGGCGCATGCGTCCCTCTTTGAGAACCCCACCCACCCTCCCCACCGCCCATGCCCCAGACCGACCGCACCAAATGCCTGCTCGTTGACGATGTCGAGGAAAACCTCATCGCCCTGGAGGCGCTGCTGCAACGCGACGGGCTGGACATCCTCAAGGCCCAGTCGGGCCCCGAGGCCCTGGAACTGCTGCTGGCGCATGACGACGTGGCCCTGGCCTTGCTGGACGTGCAAATGCCCGAGATGAACGGCTTCGAGCTGGCGGAATTGATCCGGGGCAGCGAGCGCACCCGGCACATTCCGCTCATCTTCATGACGGCGGGCTCACGCGAGCAGAACTGGCAGTTCCGGGGGTACGAAAGCGGGGCGGTGGACTTTCTCTACAAGCCCATCGACCCGCACATGCTCACCAACAAGGCGAGCGTGTTCTTTGAACTGCACCGGCGCAAGCAGGCGCTGGCGCACGAGCTGCGCGCACGCACCGAGGCCTTGCGCATCAACGAAATGTTCATGGCCGTGCTGAGCCACGACCTGCGCACACCGCTGCAGTCCATCGTCGCGGCGGCCACCGTGCTCAAGCGCCAGCCGCCCCCCGACAAGGCGGTGCTGATGGCCGACCGGGTGCTGGGCGCCAGCCAGCGCATGGGCCACATGATCGAAGACCTGCTGGACGTGACCCGCATTCGCCAGGCGGGCGGGCTGGCGCTGCAGCTGGGCTCCACCCACATGCACGCGCTAGTGCAGCGCACGCTGGATGAGGTGGCCACCAGCCACCCGGAACGCTATATCGGGTCCACCCTGCAAGGCGACCTGGCCGGCACCTGGGATGCCGAACGCCTATGTCAGGTGATCACCAACCTGGTTGGCAACGCCCTGCACCATGGCAGAGTCGACCACCCTGTGCAGATTGCAGTGGACGGTACCAGCCCTGAGGAGGTGAGCATCACGGTGTCCAACGGCGGCACCATTCCCCCTGCGCTGCTGCCGCATTTGTTCGACCCGTTCCGGGGTGGAGAGCGTGAGCCCGGCCGCCACCAAGGGCTGGGGCTGGGGCTCTTCATTGCGCACCAGATCGTGCGGGCCCACCATGGAACCATCGAGGCCCAGTCACGGGACGATGTCACGACCTTTCGGGTGAGGCTGCCGCGCCACTCGCCAGTACGTAGCCCCCGCAATTGACTGCGCGCAGCCCAGCACAACAGCGCAGGTCGCCACGACCAGGCGGGTGGCGTGATGAAGTAAAGGATGAACAGCGAGCGATCGGCGCTAGCAAGCCTCAGCCGGCGGCTGAAGCCAGCGCTGCCTGGATGGACTCGAGCAGCTGCTCCAACTCTTCCAGCTCAAAAGGTTTGAGCAATACGCGAACGTTGGGCCCCCAACTGCGCGGGTGGCTACCCAGCTCGTAGCCGGAGCACAGCACCACCCACCGCTGCGGATCATCCGCCAGCAGCTGGCGGGCCAGTTCCGTGCCCGAAAGGCCGGGCAGGCTGACATCGGTCACCACCACATCAAAGACGTCCCCAGCATCCAGAGCCAGCGCCTCCTCGGCAGTGGCGCAGGGAGTGACCGTCCGGCCTTCACCTTCCATAAGCATGCCGATGGTCTCGCGCAGCTCCGGGTTGTCTTCAACGTACAGGATTCGCATACATCAGAGAGGATTGATACGCCATGCCGCCCTGCGAAGAAGGGAGCATGACCAAAACCCGCATCATGCGCAGGCGATGGAACGGCGCCATGTAGGACAAGGCGCTCTTCTTCGCTGTGCTGCACTGTTCTGCGCCCCTCGGGTAATGCGCGTAGAAGCTGCGAACCCTTTTACTCTTCGAGCAGCGAGCGCAGCATCCACGCCGTCTGCTCGTGCACCGTGAGGCGCTGCGTCAGCAGGTCGGCCGTGGGCTCGTCGCTGGCCTTGTCGGCCAGGGGGAACAGGCTGCGCGCGGTGCGGGCCACGGCCTCATGGCCTTCGACCAGCACGCGCACCATCTCCAGTGCCTTGGGCGGCTTGGCGGGCGCATCGGGCACCGTGGCCAGCTTGCCGAATTCGGCATAGGAGCCCGGCGCCACATGGCCCAGCGAGCGGATGCGCTCGGCAATCGGGTCCACGGCATTCCACAGCTCGGTGTACTGCGCCATGAACATGGTGTGCAGCGTGTTGAACATGGGGCCCGTCACGTTCCAGTGGAAGTTGTGGGTGGTGAGGTACAGCGTGTAGGTGTCGGCCAGCAGGCGCGACAGGCCCTGGGCGATGGCAGCGCGGTCCTTGTCGCTGATGCCGATGTTGATGGTGGGGGCGGTGGTCTTGGAGGCCTTGGCCATGTCATTGCTCCTGAAGTGAAGATGGATTCGACAGCAGATGCCCGCCGACCCGTCGGACCTGGAGGCATCGCACCAAAAACACTGTAGCGCAAGGCCATGACCAGCGAGCCTGACCTGCGTCAGAGCCACACCACGGCAGCAGGACATCGCCCGCCAGCGCGGCACAGGCCAGGCCTGCCTTACGACAGCCGCTTGACCCCCGGCAGCTCGCAGGCATACACCGCGTTGCGCAATGACGCAATCGCTTCATACCGGGTAAAGCTGCGCCGCCATGCCAGCACCACGCGGCGCATGGGTGGCGGGCCGCCGTCCTCTTCGCGGATGGGCAGGTAGCGGATATAGCTTTCGTCGCTCTTACGGCGGCGTGACACGGTGAGCAGCGCATCGCGCGGCACCGAAAGGCGCGGCACCAGCGTCACGCCCATGCCTGCGGCCACCATGTGCTTGATGGTTTCGAGCGAAGAGCCTTCAAACGACTTGCGGATGCCCTCGGCATTGCTCGCAAAGCGCGCAAATTCGGGGCAGACCTCCAGCACATGGTCGCGAAAACAATGGCCCGCACCCAGCAGCAGCATGGTCTCGCTCTTGAGTTCGGCCGCCGTCACAGACTTCTTCGCCGCCAGCGGGTGCGTGCTGGGCACGGCCGCCATGAAGGGCTCGTCATACAGCGGCGCCATGGCCAGGCCCGTGTCGGGGAAAGGTTCGGCCAGGATGGCGCAGTCGATCTCGCCGGTACGCAGCATCTCCAGAAGCTTGACGGTGAAGTTCTCCTGCAGCATCAGCGGCATCTGAGGTGTGCGCGTGATGGACTGGCGCACCAGCTCGGGCAGCAGATAGGGCCCGATGGTGTAGATGACCCCCAGGGTGAGCGGCCCCGCCAGCGGGTCCTTGCCGCGCTTGGCAATCTCCTTGATGGCCGCCGCCTGCTCCAGCACGCTCTGAGCCTGGCGCACGATCTCTTCGCCCAGCGGCGTCACCGAAACCTCGCCCGCGCTGCGCTCGAAGAGCTTCACATCCAGCTCTTCTTCCAGCTTCTTGATGGCCACCGACAGTGTGGGCTGCGACACGTAGCAGGCATCGGCCGCATGACCGAAGTGCTTCTCCCGCGCTACGGCAACGATGTACTTGAGTTCGGTGAGGGTCATGGTGTGTTCCAGCAGGCCGTGTCATGCCTTGAGATAGTCGGATTTTCCACCCAACCAGCGCGCGACGTGCTTTGCGACCAATTCCGGATACCGGTCCAGCATCTGCGGCGCCAGTTCGCGCGCCCATTCGAGCAGGTGGGTGTCGGTCGCCAGGTCGGCAAAGCGCAGCAGCGCATCCCCCGACTGGCGCGCGCCCAGAAACTCGCCGGGGCCGCGAATCTCCAGATCGCGCCGGGCGATCTCGAAGCCGTCGTTGGTTTCGGCCATGGCGCGCAGACGCTCCTTGGCGGTTTCGCCCACGCGGCCGCTGTCGTTGGTGGCATACAGCAGCACGCAGGCCGAGGCCGCCGCACCCCGCCCCACCCGGCCGCGCAGCTGGTGCAGCTGGCTCAGGCCAAAACGTTCGGCATGTTCGATGACCATGAGGGACGCGTTGGGCACGTCCACGCCCACTTCGATCACCGTAGTGCTGACCAGCACGCCCATCTGGCCACTGGTGAAGAGCGCCATCACGGCCTTCTTCTCGGCCGTGGGCATGCGCGAGTGCAGCAGACCGACCATGCAGCCAGGCAAGGCCTCGCTCAGATCGGCGTGGGTGGCGGTGGCGTTGGAGAGGTCCAGCGCCTCGCTTTCTTCGATCAGCGGGCACACCCAGTACACCTGCCGCCCGGCCTCCACCTGCGCGCCGATGCGCTCAATCACTTCGTCCTTGCGGCTGTCGGCAATGAGTTTGGTAACGATGGGCGTGCGGCCTGGCGGTAGCTCGTCGATGACGGACACGTCCAGGTCGGCGTAGTAGCTCATGGCCAGCGTGCGCGGGATGGGCGTGGCGCTCATCATCAGCATGTGGGGCTCCATGCCATGGGCTGCGAGTTTCTGCCGCAATGCAAGCCGCTGCGCCACGCCAAAACGGTGCTGCTCGTCGATGATGGCCAGCGCCAGGTTTTTGAACTGCACCTGCTCCTGGATCACGGCGTGGGTGCCCACCACCAGCGCGGCCTCGCCGCTGGCCACCAGCGCGAGCATGGCGGTGCGATCCTTCTTTTTCTGCCCGCCCACCAGCCAGGCGACCCTGCGGCCGCGCTCGGCCAGCAGGGGTTCGAGCCAGCCGATCATCTTGGCGAAATGCTGCTCGGCCAGGATTTCGGTGGGCGCCATCAGCGCGCACTGCCAGCCCGCATCCATCGCCAGACAGGCGGCCAGGGCCGAGACCACGGTTTTGCCCGAGCCCACATCACCCTGCAGCAGCCGGTGCATGGGCACCTGGCGGGCCAGGTCGGCGGCAATTTCTTCGCCCACGCGGCGCTGGGCGGCCGTGAGGCTGAAGGGCAGCACGGCCAGCAACTGCTCATGCAGCGGCAAGGCACCGTCGGCGGCTTTTTGGGCGCGCAACACGGGCGCACGCAGCATGTCGCGTGCGCGGCGCGACTGCTGCTGCGATAGCTGCTGGGCCAGCAACTCCTCGGCCTTGAGGCGCTGCCACGCGGGGTGGCTGTGGTCCTCCAGCGTGGACAGCGCCACATCGGGCGTGGGGTGGTGCAAAAAAGTGAGCGCCTCGCGCAGGCTGAATAAGCGCTGGAGGCCATTTTGGCCATAAACCCGAGTCACCGGCGGCTCGGCACCGGGTGGCAGGGTGTCTGACAAGTCCACCCGCGTCAGCGCGCCCACCACCGCACGGCGCAGGTAGGGCTGGGGCAAACCGGCGGTGGTGGGGTAGACGGGCGTCAACGCCGCAGGCAGCTCGCCGCCCGCCACGCGGAACGCCGGGTGCATCATCTGCCGCCCCCAGAAGCCGCCCTTGATCTCACCCCGGATGCGCAGGCGCGCACCCACGGCCAGGGTTTTCTGGTGCGAGGGGTAGAAGCTGAAGAAGCGCAGCTCGCACGAGCCGGTGTCGTCCTCCACCTGCACCAGCAGCTGGCGGCGCGGGCGTAGCTGAATCTCGCTCGCAGTCACCGTGGCTTCGATCTGCACCATCTGCCCGTCGCGCGCATTGGCCAGCGGGGTGATGCGGGTTTCATCCTCGTAGCGCAGGGGCAGGTGCAGGGCGAGGTCGATGTCACGCTGGAGCCCCAGCTTTTGCAGCGCCTTTTGCGCTACCGACGCGCCGCCTTTGGCGGCAGCAGGGGCTGCCGAAGCCTTGGCGCTAAGGGAAACTCTGGGGGCTGCGGCGGGCATGTAGCGGGTTCTGCGAACGACAAGGGTGGGGCAAAAAGGCTACCATGGTTACCGTTGATTACGCCTAAAGACGGGCGTTTATTCAGAGTCCAGGTCCCCTACCATGCTCAAGCGCATTCACATTCAGCATCTCACCCTGGGCATGTATCTGCACGAGTTCTGTGGCTCGTGGATGGACCACCCCTTCTGGCGGGCCAAATTCCTGCTTAAGGACCCCAAGGACCTGGCCCAGATACAAGCCACCGCCATCCAGGAAATCTGGATTGACACCGACAAGGGGCTGGACGTGGCGGCGGGCACCGCGTCGGTCTCGCGCGAGGAGGCCGACGCGCAGATTGACACCGACTTCAGCCGCCTGGAGGAACTGCCACCCATCAAGGTGAAGTTGCCGTCCCCACCCCCACCGCCCAAGCGGGACCGCAAACCTGCAGACATGAGCAGCGAACTGAAGATGGCCGCCGCCATCTGCGTGAAATCCAAAGAGGCCGTGGTCTCGATGTTCAACGAGGCCCGAATGGGCCGCGCGGTGGACTCAGCGGGAGCCCAAAGCCTCGTGGAAGAAATTTCGGACTCCGTCACCCGCAACCCCGGGGCGCTCATCAGCCTGGCGCGCCTGAAAACCGCCGACGACTACACCTACATGCACTCGGTGGCGGTGTGCGCGCTCATGGTGGCGCTGGCCAAGCAGCTCAAGCTCAAGGACGACCAGCAGCGGCTGGCGGGCATGGCAGGCCTGCTGCACGATCTGGGCAAGGCGGCCATCCCGCTGGCCGTGCTCAACAAGCCCGGCAAGCTCACTGACCAGGAATTCACCGTGGTGCGCAGCCACCCGGTGGAGGGCTACCACATGCTCAAGGAGGGCGGCAACGTGCCCGACGCCGTGCTGGACGCCTGTCTGCACCACCATGAAAAAGTCGATGGCTCCGGCTACCCCGACAAGCTGCAGGGCGAAGGCATCAGCGTGATCGCGCGCATGACGGCCATTTGCGACGTGTACGACGCCATCACCTCCGACCGGCCCTACAAGCGTGGATGGGACCCCGCCGAGTCACTGCGCCGCATGGCCGAGTGGACCAAGGACCATTTCGACGCCCGCATCTTCCAGGCCTTTGTCAAAAGTATCGGCATCTACCCTGTGGGCTCGCTCGTGCGCCTGACCTCGGGCCGCATCGGCGTGGTCACCGAGCAATCGGCCGCCGCACTCACCGCCCCCATGGTCAAGGTGTTCTTCTCGACCAAGTCCGACCTGCGCATCCCCCCCGAAATGGTGGACCTGTCTGCCCCGGGCTGCACCGAGAAGATCGTGGCGCGCGAAGACCCCGACAAGTGGCGCTTTCCGGACCTGAACGAGCTATGGTCAGGCTTTGCCGAAAAGGTCTGGTAGCCCGATGCCCGCACTGATCACCCTCACGCTGAACCCCGCCCTCGACCTGGCCACCACCACCGACCACGTTGCACCCACCCACAAGCTGCGCTGCGGCCCGGTGCAGCGCTTTGCGGGTGGCGGCGGCATCAACGTGGCGCGGGTGCTGCACCGCCTGGGCGCAGATGTGTGCGCCTGGGCGCTGGCGGGCGGTGCGGCGGGCACACAGGTGCGGCAGTTGCTGGCCGCAGAGGGCGTGCCCACGCTGCTGCAACCAATTTCGGGCGATACGCGCGAGAACTTCTCGGTGGTCGAGACCACCACAAGCCAGGAGTTTCGGTTTGTGCTGCCCGGCCCCACGCTGCAGGCAGCCGAATGGCAGGCCTGCCTGGATGCGCTGGCCGCCTTGCCCACGCCGCCCCGCTGGCTCATTGCCAGCGGCAGCCTGCCACCCGGCACGCCAGACGACTTCTATGCCCGGCTGGCCCCGGCTCTGTCTGGCCGGGGCGTGCGGGTGGTCGTCGATACCTCGGGCCCGCCGCTGGCCGCTGCGCTGCAGGCGGGCGTGGCCCTGGTCAAGCCCAGCCTGCGGGAGCTGCGCGAGCTGGTGCAGCTGCCGCTGGAGCAGGCCGCCGACTGGTGCGCCGCCGCCCAATCGCTGGTGCACAGCGGCGCGACCGAGACCGTGGCCCTGTCGCTGGGCGAACAGGGCGCCGTGCTGGCGACCCGCGCGGGTGTGTGGCAGGCCCCGGCGCTGAACGTGCCCGCCACCACCGGCACCACGGGCGCGGGCGACTGCTTTCTGGCGGCGCTGGTCTGGGCACTGGACCGGGGCGACGCCCCTGCCGAAGCACTGCGCTGGGGCGTGGCGGCAGGGGCTGCGGCCTTGCTGCACCCGGGCACCACCCTGGCCCAGGTGAGCGACGTGCAGCGGCTGGTGCACAGCGTGCCTGCGCCCGTGGCCGTCACCACACAGCCATAGCCCGGCCCCGGCGAGCGGCACAGGCGCGTGGGACAATCGCGCCCTTCGCAATTTTTACCTTGGCACGGGCCTGTTCGGCCCTCAAGCACGATGACTGATTTTTCCCCCGGCGCAGCCAGCGCGCCCCACGCTTCCCGCGTGTTCACCCTCAGCGACTTCGACTTCTCGCTGCCCCCCGAACTCATTGCCCAGCACCCCGCGCCCGAACGCAGCGCATCGCGCCTGCTCGACGGCCGCGCCATGCAGCCGGTGGACCGCATCTTTCGCGAGCTGCCCGGCCTGCTACGCGCGGGCGACCTGCTCGTCTTCAACGACACGCGCGTGGTCAAGGCGCGCATCTTTGGCGAGAAGGCCAGCGGCGGCAAGCTGGAGCTGCTGATCGAACGCGTGCTGCCCGCCGAGGCTGGCAACCCGGGTAACGAAGTCGTGGCCCACATGAAGGTCAGCAAGAAGCCCCTGCCCGGCAGCGTGGTGCACATGGCCGGTGGCCGCAAGGCGGGCGGCTTTGATGCGCAGCTGCTGGGCCGCTGGCCCACCGAGGACGGCCCGCTGTTCCGCTTTGCGCTGCACGGCCCCGCAGGCGAGTCACCCTGGGAGCTGATGGACCGCCACGGCCACCTGCCGCTGCCGCCCTACATCGAGCGCCAGCAAAACACCGACCACGACCCGGACGAGGCCGAGGACAGCCAGCGCTACCAGACCGTGTTTGCGCGCAACCCCGGCGCCGTGGCCGCGCCCACGGCCGCGCTGCACTTTGACGAAGGCGTGCTGGCCGACATGGCCGCACGCGGCATCGAGCGCGCCAGCGTCACGTTGCACGTGGGCGCAGGCACCTTCCAACCTTGCAAGACCGAGAACCTGGCCGAGCACCAGATGCACAGCGAGTGGTACGAGATTCCCCTGGCCACGCTGGCCGCGCTGGAGCGCTGCCGCCAGCGCGGCGGCCGCGTGGTGGCCGTGGGCACCACCACCGTGCGCACACTCGAATCCTGGGCGAAGACGGGCCAGGCCTCTGGCGACACCAACATCTTCATCACACCGGGCTTTGCATTCCAGGTGGTGGATGTGCTGGTCACCAACTTCCACCTGCCCAAGAGCACGCTGATGATGCTGGTGAGCGCGTTTGCGGGCTACGCCCACATCATGGGCCTGTACCGGCACGCCATTGCGCAGCAGTACCGCTTCTTCAGCTATGGCGACGCGATGCTGCTGGAGCGTGCACGCAGCACGCCGTGAGTTCCTCAGGCCCTGCGACGTCGACCAGCCCCGCAGCCCGCCGGCGTGCGGCGCTGGCGGGCATCGCGCTTGCCGTCACGGCCTGCGCGTTCTTTGCGCTGCTGGACACCGCGAGCAAGCTGGTCAGCGTGGGCGTACCCATCGTCATGGCGCTGTGGATGCGCTATGTGTTCCAGTCGCTGCTGACCACGGCCTTCGTGCTGCAACGGGCGGGGCGCCCTGCCCTGCGCACCACACAGCCCCGCTTCCAGGCCTTGCGCGGTGCGCTGTTCGCCATGACCAGCCTGTTCGGCTTCATCAGCCTCACGGCCCTGCCACTGGCGGAGTTCACGGCCATCGTGGCCACGGTGCCGCTGTGTGTGACGGTGGTGGCGGCCCTGTGGCTGCACCAGCCCGTGAGCGCGGTGCGCTGGCTGCTGGTGGTCACCGGCCTGGCGGGTACGCTGGCCATCATCCGGCCCGGTGGCGAGGCCTTCACCTGGGCGCTGCTGTGGCCGCTGTGCATGCTGGCTGCGGGCACGGGCTACCAGGTGTTGAGCAGCAAGATGGCAGGCCAGGAGAGCCCCGCCACCACGCAGCTCTACACCAGCTGGATCGCCACCGCGCTGGTGTCGCTGGGCGTGCCGTTCTTCTGGCAGCCGGTGAGCGACCCGTGGCTATGGGCGGGCATGTTCACCATGGGCCTGTCGAGCGCGGTGGGCCACATGCTGCTGCTCCATGCCTATGCGCGCACCACGCCGGTGACGATCGCGCCGTTCCTGTATTCGCAGATCGGGTTTGCCATGCTGGCGGGCTGGCTGGTGTACCGCCATGTGCCCGATAGCTGGTCGATGGCCGGGATCGCCGCCATCGTGCTCAGTGGCGCGGCCAGCACCTGGCTGACCGTGCGGGAAACGCGCTGACGGCACTGCCCAGCGCCGCCCCAGCATTCAGCGGCAGGTGCTGGTTGGCGCAACGCGGGGCGCAGCCCCCATGGACGGAGGCTGGTTGGCCGAAGGCAACTCCACACAGTAGGTGCCCCAGGGGCCCGCAGCCTGAACCATGCGCTGGCCCTCTGCGCCGCGCAGGTCGCGCTCGGCAATGCCAGATCCCAAGGCACCCGCTGGAGCGACTTCCCAGCGCTGATGCGGCGGCTGTGGTTGCTGCGCCCCTTGCTGGCGCTGCCAGGCCCGCTCGCGCTGGAGCGCCCGTGCCACATCGTCCATGCTGGGAGCAGCCCGTGGGGCATCACCCGGCCCGGATGCCGGCGCCCGCGGCGCGGGCGCAACTGGCAGTGCGGCGGTCAAGCCCTCCACGCTGCCATCAGGCGCAGCAGGCTCCACAGCGATCGGCCGCCCGCTGCGGGTAACGGCCTGCTTTGGGCCCTGCCCGCTGGCAACGGGTGTAGTGCTCCGGGCTGGGGCGGCAGGCTGGGGCATGGCAGCTGGCAACGGCTCGCTGGGTGTCGTGGACGCGGGCAGCGGCGCCAGCGTCACCCATACCATGGCAGGTGCATCGCTGCGCTCGGGCGAAGTTCGCAGAGCACCATCGCTCCTGCTCAGCATCGCCAGAACCAATCCATGCAGCAACAGCGCCCCACCTACTGCCCAGGCCAGTCGCGGGCCGGAGCCGCGCGTGCCTTGCACTGCCCTAGTCGCCCTGGGCCAAGCCACCAGCCTCGCCACGCGAAAGCGCCTCGCTATCCTTCGTGTCCGCATCGGGCACCCAGGCCAGCAGGTCTGCCGGCTGGCACTGCAGATAACTGCAAATGGCGGACAGGGTCTCGAAACGCACGCCCTTGACCTTTCCGCTCTTGAGCAGGGACAGGTTGGCCTCGGTGATGCCCACATGGGCCGCCAGATCGCGCGACTTGACCTTGCGGCGCGCGAGCATTTCATCCAGGGTCACGACAATCGCCATGGGAATTCCTTCGCTGGCGAGTTGCTAAACAAACGCATCCGCTTCGGCTTGCAGGCGGTGGCCCTCGGCCAGCACGTGCCCCAGGAGCAACATCATCAGTCCCACGACCAATACGCTCATTTCAAACGGTCCCACGCCCAGCGCCACCAGGCCGTTCTGCTGGCCGGAAGCCAGCCAGGACAGCAGCGCCGTCACCCCCGCCTGGTAGACGAGTGAAGTCACGAACATCGCCAAAAAGCCCCAGCCCACGCCACGGAACCCGTGCACCACCACTGGCCCGAACACGGCCCCGGCCAGAAAGGACCGGCAGATGCGATGCACGCACAGCACCGCATACAGCATGGCTGCAGCGGGAATGCACTCCAGCGCCACGCCCACCCAGCGCCAATGGGTCTCCATGGAGGGCGGCGGTGTGAGGCCGACCAACAAGGCCTGCGAGGGCACCACCGAAAGCGGCATCCAGCCACCCCAACCCGTTTCATGCCCGATGGCCGCCCAGCGCGCCATCGACAACACCAGCGATACCAGGGCACACGCCCAGCTGGCCGCGAGAAGGCCCCAGGCCAGGCGGCGAAACGAGGGGCTGTGAACAGAAGATACCGATGGGGGTAGATGTTGCGTCATGGTCGGTAAATTTTTCTGTAAAACAATAATAATATACCGTAAAACAGAAATTTACTACCATGCTTTTTTTCCTAACGCCCCTGCGCCCTTTGGCTTTTCTCCGTGCTTTCTCGTGTTTTTTGGCCCTGGTGCTGCTGTCGGCCTGTGGCAGTGTGCCGGTGTCATCACTGTGGAAGCTGCGGCAGCTCCAGCTGGAGACGCTGGCCCCCGCCGCGCTGCGCGCCGCCGTGGTACACAGCCCGGGCCTGCAGCTTCAAGGCAACGCACTGGAGCTCACGGTGAGCGTTTCGCGCACGCTGCGCAAGCCCGGGGGAGCCATCGCCACCGAGCGCCTGGAAGAAAAATTGCCCCTTCAGGAGCTGCGCAGCACGGCCGATCGCAGCGTGCTCGCGGAATATGAAACGTCCCGGACCCATGTGCAGGTCTGGCGGATCGACCCAGCCGCCCTGCCGCGCCTGCAGGCTCTGCGAGAGCGGGCCATGGGCTGGAAAGGCACGGACGATGGTTCCCGTCAGTTGGGCCTGGGGCTGGAACTGTCGGGCTGTCAACAAGGCGGCTCCGGCAGCCGCGTCGTGACCACCCTCTTGCGATTCACCGACACAGGGGAATACATCCCGCTGGTGCGCAACCTCGACCTTGCGGAGACGATGCCAGCGCACGAGCTCGCCAAGCGGTTTCCGGCCTGCACAACGCGCTGAGCCGCCTCAGTGCGCTGCGCGCAAGGCCGTCAGAACGCTACCGCGTGCCCGTCCTTGCGCGGGTCGGAGCCTGCGATGTAGCTGTTGCCGTTCTTCAGCACCAGCTGGGCGCCGCCAAAGGCGAACACGCCGTTGCCCTCTTCCACCGTCACTTCGTGCCCGCGCGCGCGCAGCGCGGCGACCACGGCAGGGTCAAAGCCTGGCTCCACGGCCACACCCTTGCCGCCCGTCACGCGCCAGCGGGGCGCATCAGCCGCCGCCTGCGGGTTCTGGCCGTAGCGCAGCACGCGCAGTGCCATCTGGGTGTGGCCCTGGCTCTGCATCGGCCCGCCCATCACGCCAAACGCCATTTGGGGCGTGCCGTCGGCATGCGTGGCAAAGGCCGGGATGATGGTGTGCGAGGGGCGCTTGCGCGGCGCCACCTGGTTGGCGTGGCCCGGGATCAGGTTGAAGCCGTGGCCGCGGTTCTGCAGGCTGATGCCCGTGCCCGGCACCACTACGCCCGAGCCAAAGCCCATGTAGTTGGACTGGATGAACGAGACCATCATGCCGGACGCGTCGGCCGCCGCCAAGTACACCGTGCCGCCGGGGCGCGGAGCGCCGTAGCCAGGGTCGCCAGCGCGCGTGGTGTCGATCAGTGTGGCGCGGCCGCGCAGGTAGTCGGGGTTCAGCAGCGCATCGGGCTTGACGTGCATGGCGTCGATGTCGGCGTTGTACTGGTGCAGGTCGGCAAAAGCGAGCTTCATGGCCTCGATGCTGGCGTGCACGGTCTCCACATCGTCCACCGGGTGAGCGCCGATGCCATGCGCGTCGAGCATGCCCAGCGCCATCAGTGCGGCAATGCCTTGGCCATTGGGCGGGATTTCATGAACCACGGAATCACCAAAGCGCTGCTGAATGGTGCCAACCCAGTCGGCCTGGTGCGCGGCCAGGTCGGCCAGCGCCATGGCGCCGCCATTCGCCTGCGCATGGGCCACGATGCGCTCGGCGATCACGCCCCGGTAAAAGGCTTCGCCTTCGGTTTCGGCGATCAGCTCCAGCGTGCGGGCATGGGCTTCGCTGCGGAAGATTTCACCCGCCAGCGGCACCCTGCCGTTCGGCATGAAGCACTCGGCAAACCCGGGCTGCGTGCCCAGCTTGGCCGCGCCCAGCGCCCAGAGGCGGGCGATGGTGGGCGACACCGGAAACCCGTTGCGCGCGTAGTCGATGGCGGGCTGCGCCAGCTGCGCAAACGGCAGCTTGCCCAGACGCTTGGAGAGCGCCACCCAGGCCGACACGGCGCCTGGCACGGTGACGGCGTTCCAGCCGGTTTCAGGGATGCCCCCCAGCTTCTCGAAGTACTCCGGCGTCCACGCAGCAGGCGAGCGGCCCGAAGCATTCAAACCGTGCAACTCCTTGCCATCCCACACGATGGCAAACCCGTCGCTGCCCAGGCCGCAGCCCGTGGGCTCCACCACCGTGAGGGCCATGGCGGCGGCAATGGCGGCATCCACCGCGTTGCCGCCCGCCAGCAGCATGCGCAGGCCCGCCTGCGCCGCCAGCGGCTGCGAGGTGGAGACCACATTGCGGCCCATCACCGCGCTGCGGTGGGAGCTGTAGGGAAGTGACCAGTCGAGGGATTGGGTATTCATAGCGTTCTGACTCCATACCTTGCGAGGCGGCTCGCAGGCGAAAACTGGCGCGGCCTCAAGCGAGGGACGCCCAGGAAGGGCCGCCCCGCACAGAGAGCGTCGCCCCCCTTCAAGGGGGAAGGCGCCGAAGGCGACTCAGGGGGTTACTCCACCGTGATCTTGTGTTGGCGAATCACCGTCGCCCAGCGGTTGCTGTCCGCCTGCACCATGGCACCAAACTGCGCGGGTGTGCGCGGCGCGGCGGGCTCCACGCCCAGCTTGGCCAGGCTCTCGGCCACCTCGGGCGCCTGCACGGCCTTGGCAAAAGCCTTGTGCACGCGGTCCACCAAGGCGGGGGGAGCCCCGGCGGGCAGGTACACGCCAAACCAGGTCACCGACGAATAGCCGGGCAGGCCAGATTCGGCCAGCGTGGGCAGCTCGGGCGCCAGGGTGCTGCGCTTTTCGCTGGTCACGGCCAGTGCGCGCAGGCGGCCGGCCTTGGCGTGCGGCATGCCGGTGGGCAGGGAATCGAACAGCACATGCGTCTGCCCAGCAATCAGGTCAGGGATGGCCAGGGCCGTGCCCTTGTAGGGGATGTGCGTCATCTCCGCACCCGCCTGGGCGCTGAAGGCGGCCGTGTTCAGGTGCACGATGGTGCCGTTGCCGCTGGTGGCGTAGTTGAGCTTGCCGGGGTGGGCCTTGGCGTAGGCAATCAGTTCGCCCACGGTCTTGACCGGCAGGCTGTTGGTGACCAGCAGCACGCTGGGTGCGTCGGCCACATGGGCCACCGGCGTGAAGTCCTTGCGCGGGTCATAAGCCAGCTTGGGCATGAGGTGGGGCGAGATCGCGTGGGTGCTGCTCGTGGTCAGCAGCAGGGTGTAGCCATCGGGTGCGGCCTTGGCCGCCTCGGCCGTGCCCAGGGTGCCGCCCGCGCCGGGCTTGTTGTCCACCACCAGCTGCTGCCCCAGGTCGGCCGCGACGCGCTGGGTGACCACGCGGGCCACCAGGTCGGTCGCGCCGCTGGCTGGGAAGGGCACGATCACCCGCACGGGGCGATCCGGCCAATTGGCTTGTGCCTGCGCGGCAGATGCCAGCACCAGCAGGCCGGCCAGGCCCCAGACACCACGGCCCCAGGAAAGTAGACGCATACAGAGCACTCCCGCAAAGAAATCGGACACAACAGAGGATGGGACCATCTTAGGAAGCCGCGCCTTGCTTTACTACCAGCATTTCAGCAAGCTGCTTTGCTGCCACGGCAAACCGGCGCATACTGCCAGCCTCACTCCCGGTTCGGTCACCCATGCGCCCCCACCTGCTGCAAGACACCACCCTGCGCTACTTTCTGGCCGTGGCGCAGAGTGGATCGCTCACCGAAGCATCGGCCCGGCTGCATGTGGCCGCCTCGGCGCTGAGCCGCCAGATCGCGGGGCTGGAGGCCCAGCTGGGCACGCCCCTCTTTGAGCGCCACCCGCGCGGCATGGTGCTGACAGCGGCAGGCGAGATCCTGGCCGTGCACGCCCGCCGCACGGTGCTGGACGCCGAGCGCGCACTGGGCGAGATCGGCGCGCTGCAGGGCCTGCGCGCGGGGCAGGTGCGCCTGGCCACCTCCGACGCATTTGCCAACGAGCTGGTGCCGCGCCTGTGCGTGGAGTTCCAGCGCACCTATGCCGGGGTGCAGTTCAGCGTGATCGCCCTGCCCACGGCCCAGGTGCCCGACGCCGTGCGCAGCGGCACGGCCGACATCGGCCTGTGCTTCAGCCGCGCGCCGCACAAGGACATCGACGTGGCCTACCGCCAGAGCGCCCCGGTGCTGGCCCTGCTGCCGCCTGGCCACACGCTGGCCAGCGCGGGCAGTGTGACCCTGGCGCAGATGGCCGAATACCCCTTGGCGCTACCCCCGCCCGAGACCACGGTGCGCCAGATGATCGACATCGTCTGCAGCCGCCAGGGCTTGCAGCTCGACGCCGTGCTCATCAGCAACCACGCCAAGACGGTGGTCAACTTTGTACAGCTGGGCGGCGGCCTGTCCGTGGCCAGCGAGATTGCCGTGCGCCACCTGGTGGCCGAAGGCGCCATCGTGGCCCTGCCCATCAGCGACCCTGGCATGGACCTGCGCGACATCGAGATCCAGACCCTGGCCGGGCGCAGCCTGCCAGTGGCGGCGCAGGCGTTTCTGGAGCTGCTCAAGGAACGGCTACCGCAGCAGTGGTAGCCCTTGGCGTCGGTTATCCGGCGTGCTGGTCATCACCCGGCAGCCCCAGGCGAATCGCCCCCCCCCCCGGCACTGTGGCATCCACCGGCACCCCGCCGCGCGTGACGCGAAGGCGGTGCTGCAAACCCTGCTCAGTAACCGTGCAGCGCGCGAAAATCCCGCGCCTTGCCAAAGTGCCCGTTGCCAATAAAAGGGACAGGCGGGCGCAGTGCCGACAGGGGCGAGGGGTGGTTGGACGTGAGCACCAGGTGCCCGCGGTCTGCGGGAATCCACGCGCGCTTGGACTGGGCGTGCGAGCCCCAGAGCATGAACACCACCGGGCGCGGGCCTTCAGCCACATGGCGGATGACGGTGTCGGTCAGTTCCTCCCAGCCCTTGCCTGCATGGCTGGCGGCCTGGCCCTCTTCCACCGTGAGGCAGGTGTTGAGCAGCAGCACACCGTTCTTCGCCCACTTGACCAGGCTGCCGCCGGGGTTCGGGAACGGGGGGAAGGCCACCCCCAGGTCGCGCTGCATTTCCTTGAAGATATTCTGCAGCGAGGGCGGCAGGCGCACGCCCGGCGCCACCGAAAACGCCAACCCCTCGGCCTGGCCCCGGCCGTGGTACGGGTCCTGCCCCAGGATGACCACGCGCACGTCCTCAGGCGGCGTCAGCTCCAGCGCCCGCAGCGGCTGGGGCGGAAAGATCGCCGCACCCGCCTGCAGCCGCGCCTGCAAGAACGCGAGCAACGCCTGCCCGCGTGCGCCAGCAAAAAAGGCGTCCGCCAACGGCTGCCAGCCGGGCGCCACGGGCCAGTCGGCGGGGTTGGCGCTTTGGAGTTGGGCCGGGGTCTGGGGAGTTGAATTCATGGTCAAAATAGGCTGTAGCGCTTTACCATCAAGCGCAAGCAGCTATCAAATCAGGAGTTTTCACCCTCTCTCACCCAAAGAGCTTGGCCAGGGCCAGGCCCGGATCGTCCGCCCGCATGAAGGCTTCACCCACCAAGAAGGCGTGCACACCAGCGTCGCGCATGGCCTTCACATCGGCTGGCTTCAAGATGCCCGACTCGGTGACGAGAAGCCGGTCTGCAGGCACGTCCTTGAGCATGGAGAGCGTGGTGTCCAGCGTGACCTCGAATGTGCGCAAGTTGCGGTTGTTGATGCCGACCAGCGGAGTCTTGAGCTTTAGAGCCCGCTCCAGTTCGGGCCGGTCATGCACCTCCACCAGCACCGCCATGTCCAGGCTGCGGGCAATGGCCTCGAAGTCGGCCATCTGGGCGTCGTCCAGGCTGGCCGCAATCAGCAGGATGGCGTCGGCGCCCATGGCGCGCGATTCGTAGATCTGGTACGCATCCACCATGAAATCCTTGCGCAGCACAGGAAGCAACGTGCTGGCGCGGGCTTGTTTCAGGTAGTCGGGCTGGCCCTGAAAGAACTGCCGGTCGGTCAGTACCGACAGGCAGGCCGCGCTCACCTTGCCATCGCCTTCCATGTAGCTCTGGGCAATGTCAGCGGGCTCGAAGTCGGCGCGCAGCACCCCCTTGCTGGGGCTGGCCTTCTTGATCTCGGCAATCACCGCCGCCTGGCCCTTGGCGATCTTGGCGCGCAGCGCGCCTTCAAAGTCGCGGGTGAGCACACGGCTCTCGGCGTCGGCGCGCATGGCTTCAAAGGACAGGCGCTTTTTGGCTGCCGCTACTTCTTCGTGCTTGACGGCGACGATTTTGTTGAGGATGTCACTGCTCATGGTGCGCGGCCTTTGGGTTGTCGGTTTCGGTGTCGTCGGGCTCAGGGGAGCCCTGTTTCAGAATTTTGGTGAACACGCGGTGCATCACGAACCCGGCCACGATGAAAAGGGCAGAGATGCCCAGTGCAATCCAGGTGCCAGGGTCGCGCCACATGGCCGTGTCAGGCCGCCGTGGCCAGCGCGTGCGTGCGCGTGACCACCTGCTCCAGCTTGGCCAGCGCGGCGCCCGACGCAATCACGGCCCGGGCCTTGGCCAAGCCTGCGGGCACCGAATCGACCACATTGGCGGCATACAGTGCCACGCCTGCGTTCAGACACACGATGTCTTGCGCGGCGCCAGGCTCACCCTTGAGCACGCCGATCAGCATCTCCCGCGACTGCTCGGGCGTCTCAACCTTGAGCGCGCGATTGCTCGCCATCGGCAGGCCAAAGTCCTCAGGGTGGATTTCGTACTCGGTGATCTGGCCGTTTTTCAACTCACCCACCAAAGTGGCAGCGCCCAAGCTGACTTCGTCCATGCCATCACGGCCGTACACCACCAGCGCGTGCTCGGCGCCCAGGCGCTGCAGCGCGCGTACTTGGATGCCGACGAGGTCGGGGTGGAACACGCCCATCAGGATGTTGGGCGCACCTGCCGGGTTGGTCAGCGGGCCCAGGATGTTGAAGATGGTGCGCACGCCTAGTTCCTTGCGCACCGGGGCCACGTTCTTCATGGCGGGGTGGTGGTTGGGCGCAAACATGAAGCCGATGCCGACTTCAGCGATGCACTGGGCGATCTGCTCGGGTTTGAGGTTGATGTGGATGCCCAGGGCCTCCATCACATCGGCGCTGCCGCTTTTGCTGGATACGCCGCGCCCGCCATGTTTGCTGACCTTGGCACCCGCTGCGGCGGCCACGAACATCGAGCAGGTGGAGATGTTGAAGGTGTTGGCGCCGTCGCCGCCCGTGCCCACGATGTCCACCATATGGGTCGCGTCCGTGACGTGCACCTTGGTACTGAACTCGCGCATCACCTGCGCAGCGGCGGTGATCTCGCCGATGGTTTCCTTCTTCACGCGCAAGCCGGTGATGATGGCTGCGGTCATGACGGGCGACAGCTCGCCATTCATGATGAGGCGCATCAGATGCAGCATTTCGTCATGGAAGATTTCGCGGTGCTCGATGGTGCGCTGTAGCGCTTCCTGGGGGGTGATGGGCATGACGGTGTCTCCTGGGGTGGCGGTCAAGCCGCCGGTTGATCTGTAAAGGCCAGCTTGAGTCCGAAGCCGATGAACATGGCGCCCGCCACGCGGTCCAGCCAGTGCATGCCGCGCTGGATGGCTGTGGCGCGTCGCGCCATCCATGATGCCGCCAGCGCCCACCCCACGTTGATGGGAATGGCGTTCACGTTGAACAGCACGCCCAGCAGCACGAAGGCCAGCGCCTTGTTGTCGGTGCCCGGCGCGATGAACTGCGGCACAAAGGCCAGGAAGAAGATGGCGACCTTGGGGTTGAGCACATTGGTCCAGAAGCCGCCGAGGAACACCTTGCGAAGCGGCATGTGCGGCGCAGGGGCCGCCTGCGCAGCCGCCAGCGCTGCGCTGTTGCCACCATCAGCACCGGGCTTGGACAGCAGCATGCGCACGCCCATCCACATCAGGTAAGCCGCGCCGATCCACTTGAGCACCGTGAACGCCGTGGCCGAGGTGGCCAGCAGCGCGCCCACGCCCACCGCCGCCGCGAAGATGTGCACAAAACAACCGGCCGTGATACCCAGCCCCGCCACGATGCCCGCGCGGGTACCGGAACGCAGCGCGTTGGTCACGATGTAGAGCACATCGGGCCCGGGCGTGAGATTGAGCAGCCAGCCGGCCGCAATGAACATGAGCAGTTGATGAAGTTCGGGCATGGGGGTGTCTACCAGCGTCGGTCAGGTTCCAGGCGGTGCAGGAAGGTCGTCAGCGAATCGCGCGGAGGCTGCACCGCATGCGCGGCCAGGATGCGCCCCGCCGCCCCCCGGTGGTACGTGCCATGCACGACGAGGTGGTTCAGGATCTCGCTGCGCGACATGCGCCCCGTTTCGCCGTCGGTGAAGCGGAACGCCACCGGTTCGGCCAGCTGCGCATCATCCAGCCCGCCCACGTACTGCACATACCAGTCGTCCGACGCGCGCACAGCATCGCTCAGGGTGGCCAGCTCCGGCGTCTCCTCGGTGTTGGTGGCCCGGTAGGTGGTCTGGGGCAGACCCTGCAGGTGGCTGGCAAAGATGCGGTCCACCACGTAAGTGTGGTTCAGGATGCGCACAAACAGCCGGTAGTCGTCGGCAGGCAATGCGCCCTGCGATGCCGCGCCCAGTGCCAGCAGTTCCTGGTTGGCCCACCGCTTGTACTGAAAGAGCTGGGCCAGGCCCTGAGAGGCCGTCATGCGCGCTGCTCCAGAAAGTTCTTGAGCATGGCGTGGCCGTGTTCGGTGAGGATGCTTTCGGGATGGAACTGCACGCCTTCGATCGGCAGCGTCTTGTGGCGCACGCCCATGATTTCGCCGTCGTCGGTCCAGGCGGTCACTTCGAGCACATCCGGGCAGGTGGCACGCTCGATGGCCAGCGAGTGGTAACGGTTGACGGTGAATTGCTCCGGCAGGCCCGCAAACACGCCCTTTTGCGTGGTGGTGATCACGCTGGTCTTGCCATGCATGAGCTCCTGCGCACGGATGATGGTGCCGCCAAAGGCTGCACCAATGGCTTGATGACCCAGGCACACGCCCAGGATGGGCAGCTTGCCGGCAAAGTGCTGGATTGCTGCCACCGAGATACCGGCCTCTGCAGGTGAGCAAGGCCCGGGCGAGATGACCAGGCGGTCAAGCTGGCCCGCGTTCAGGCGCGCCTCGATCTCGGCCACGGTGATCTCGTCGTTGCGGAACACCTCGACCTCGGCGCCCAGTTCACCAAAGTACTGGACGATGTTGTAGGTAAAGCTGTCGTAGTTATCGACCATCAAGAGTTTCATGCGGCGCTCCCGGCAGTGGCGGGCTCGCGCAGACGGGCGAACTCGCGGTGTTCATAGGCAATGCAGGCTTCCATGAGGCTGCGGTAGATGGCTTCGATCACGTCGGCGTCGCCGCCTTCGGCCTGGGCACGTTCGCGCACACGGTCCACGATGGCCTGGATGCGCGCTTCGTCGCGCACCTGTTCCACGCCTTGCTTGATGCGGGCGGCCTGGGTCATGTAGCCCACGCGCTCCACCAGCAGAGGCACCAGCACGTCGTCCAGCGCGTTCACTTCGCGGCGCACGTCCTGCATGGTGGTGCAGGGTTTGACTCGGGTGATAGCGAGGGTCATTCCAGGCCCTCCTCGACGAGTTCGGCGGCGCGCAGCAGCGCGCGGGCCTTGTGCTCGGTTTCTTTCCATTCCAGCTCGGGCACCGAATCGGCCACCACACCGGCAGCCGCCTGCACGTAGAGCGTGCCGTTCTTGACGATGCCGGTGCGGATGGCAATGGCCACATCCATGTCGCCCGCATAGCTCAGGTAGCCGCAGGCGCCGCCATACAGGCCGCGTTTGGTGGGTTCCAGCTGGTCGATGAGTTCCATGGCGTGCACCTTGGGCGCGCCGGTGAGCGTGCCTGCGGGGAAGGTGGCCTTGAGCACGTCCATGCTGGTCATGCCCTCGTGCAGAATGCCTTCCACGTTGCTCACGATGTGCATCACGTGGCTGTAGCGCTCCACCGCAAAGGCTTCGGTCACCTTCACGGTGCCGGTCTTGGCGATGCGGCCGATGTCGTTGCGCGCCAGGTCGATCAGCATCACGTGTTCGGCACGCTCCTTGGGGTCGTTGATGAGCTCGACCTCGGTGGCCTTGTCCTTCTCGGGCGTGGCGCCACGCGGGCGGGTGCCCGCCAGGGGGCGGATGGTGACCTTGGTGCCCTCGTCGGTCTTCTCCTGGCGCACCAGGATCTCGGGGCTGGCACCCACCACATGGAAGTCGCCAAAGTCGTAGAAGTACATGTACGGCGACGGGTTCAGCGAACGCAGCGCGCGGTACAGGCTCAGGGGGCTTTCGGTGTAGCGCTTGTGGATGCGCTGGCCCACCTGCACCTGCATGAAGTCGCCCGCAGCAATCAGCTCCTTGGCGCGGTGCACTGCGGCCAGGTAGTCGGCCTTGGCAAAGTCGCGCTGGGCGGGGTGGCTTTCGGTGGCCTTCACAACCGGGGCGCTCACCGAATACTTGAGCTGCTCTTTCAGCTCGCGCAGGCGCTTCTTGGCGCGGGTGTAGGCCTCAGGCTGGGCCGGGTCGGCGTAGACGATGAGGTAGAGCTTGCCCGAAAGGTTGTCGATGACCGCCAGTTCTTCGCACTGCAGCAACAGGATGTCGGGGCAGCCCAGGGTGTCGGGCGGGCAGGTGGTCTCCAGCTTCTTTTCGATGTAGCGCACCGCGTCGTAACCAAAGTAGCCGGCCAAGCCGCCACAAAAGCGCGGCAGGCCGGGGCGCAGCGCCACCTTGAACCGCTTTTGGTATGCCTCAATGAAGTCGAGCGGATTGCCCTGGGCGGTTTCGACCACCTGGCCGTCCGTCACGACCTCGGTTTTGGCCTGCGCCCCAAAGCCACTGGCCCGCAACAGCGTGCGCGCGGGCAAGCCAATGAAGCTGTAACGCCCGAAGCGCTCGCCGCCGACCACGGATTCGAGCAAGAAGCTGTGCTTGCCGCCGTCCTTGGTGTGCGCCAGCTTCAGGTAGAGCGAGAGGGGGGTTTCCAGGTCCGCAAAGGCCTCGACCATGAGCGGAATGCGGTTGTAGCCTTCGCTGGCCAGGCTTTTGAATTCAAGTTCTGTGATCACGGGGAGGGCTCCCAGCTGTCGCAGCGCGTGTCCCTGTCAATGAAAAAGGGGCGCTGCGGTCCATTCAATCGGCCTCACCGCATCGGGGTGGAGGCCACGGGTGCACGCTGGGGCTGCTGCCCAGGTGCCATCAGGCGTTCAAAGCGACAGGCTGACGCCAGGGCCAGGCTCCCCGGTCGCTGCAACCTGTGATGAACACGTGGTGAATGAACATGGGCCAAAGTGTAGCAAAGCTTTTTTCAGGGCCTGAGTTGACGACTCTCAAGGCGAGATCGCACAACCACTCGAAAACCCTGTTGCGGCCCGGCAGGAGCACTGCAACAATTTGAAACGAACGACCGTTCTTTTTTAGGAGTTGCGCATGAAGTTTCTCCAGCGATGTGCCGCAGCAGCCGTGGCCTGCCTGTTGGCGGCCGGTGCTATTGCCCAGCCCATCACCGTGGCCGACGTCAAGTATGAAGAGACGAGCAGCCTGAGTGGCAGCAGCCTTCAGCTCAATGGCGCAGGGGTTCGCTACAAGGCCGTGTTCAAGGTGTACACCGCAGGCCTGTACCTTGAAAAGAAGGCCTCGACTCCCGCTGAAATCATGGCCCTGAAGGGCCCCAAGCGCATGAGCATCACCATGCTGCGCGAGATCGACTCCACCGAGCTGGGCAAGCTGTTCTCGCGCGGCATGGAGGACAACATGGACCGCGCAGCGTTCTCCAAGCTCATCCCGGGCGTGCTGCGCATGAGCCAGATCTTCTCGGACCACAAGAAGCTGCAGGCGGGCGACCAGTTCATGATCGACTGGATACCAGGTACCGGCACGGTGATCACGGTCAAGGGCAAGCCCCAGGGCGAACCTTTCAAGGAGCCGGAGTTCTTCAACGCGCTGCTGGGCATCTGGCTGGGCAATGTGCCCGCCGACTGGAAGCTCAAGGACGCCCTTCTGGGCAAGCCTGCGTAACCCCCTGGGACAAACCCCGAGGCACTTCCGCCCGGGGCTGTCCCGCGCCCGACAGACGCGCTCCCTACTCGGGAGTAGCCTTTGGACCAACGAGCACACCCGCCCCTCACCGACGAAACAACGGCCTCTTGCTGCGCGCACCCCGCAGTCACTGATGCCACGGCCTGAACCGAGATTTTCGCGCTACCCGCGCCCCGCAACGAGCCGTCTGTAACGCCCCCAATTTTCTGCCCCCAGATACCTTTTTGCGCCAGACCCCACCATGAAACTCAGCAACCTTTCCGTCGGCCTGCGCCTGGGCGCGTCGTTCGGTGCCATCCTGCTCATCACCGCGTTGATTGCCGCCACCGGCATGTGGCGCATCGCGAGCCTGCAAGGCGCCAGCGAACGCGTGGCCACCCAGGAGATCGAGCAGCAGACCCTGGTGGAGAACTGGGCGTCAGACATCCGCCTGAACTGGGTGCGCACCGAGGCCTTCCTCAAGGCCATTGACCGCGACTACATGGAAAAGCTCACGGCCGACACGCAGGCCACAGCCAAAGGCATCGAGGGCAAGGTCCAGCGCATCGAAGGCCTGGTACAGGGAGACAAGAACCGTGCGCAACTGGCCACCATTGCCGCCGCCAGCAAGGCCTACAACGACAAACTCGCCGAGATCCGCGAACTGCACCGTGGCGGCGAGCCCAATGTGCCCACGCTGGTGGACAAGGACTTGCGCCCTCTGGCAGACAAGTACCTCCAATCCCTCGACGACCTGCGCACTGCCATGGCCGCGCAGCTGGCCGACAGCCAGGGCGACACCAGCACGCTGGCCAAGGCCAGCCAGGTGTTGCTGGGCGTGGGCACACTGATAGCCGTGGCACTAGGGGCGCTATTGGCCTTCACCGTCACACGCTCCATCGTGCAACCTGTGCAGCGGGGCAAGCAGGCGGCAGAGAGCATTGCCGATGGCGACCTGACCCACCCCATCGAAGCCAGCGGCAATGACGAAACCGGCCAACTGCTGCAGGCGCTGGCCACCATGCAATCGCGCCTGGCCACCATCGTCGGCAATGTGCGCCACAACGCAGAAGGCGTGGCCACCGCCAGCGTCGAAATTGCATCCGGCAACAACGACCTCTCGGCACGCACGGAACAGCAAGCCTCAGCCTTGCAGCAGACCGCCGCATCCATGGAAGAACTTGGCTCCACGGTGCGCCAGAACGCCGACAACGCGCGCACGGCCAATCAGCTCGCCATGAGCGCATCCACCGTGGCCCAACAGGGAGGCGATGTGGTGGCCGAAGTGGTCGAGACCATGAAGGGCATCAACGACAGCAGCCGCAAGATCGCCGACATCATCAGCGTCATCGACGGCATCGCCTTCCAGACCAACATCCTGGCCCTGAATGCTGCCGTGGAGGCCGCGCGCGCGGGCGAACAGGGGCGCGGCTTTGCCGTGGTGGCCGGGGAAGTGCGCAGCCTCGCTGGACGCAGCGCTGAAGCCGCCAAGGAGATCAAGGGCCTGATCGGCACCAGCGTGGAGCGCGTGGAGCGCGGCACAGCCCTGGTGGACAAGGCCGGCGCCACCATGAGCGAAGTGGTTGCATCGATCCGCCGCGTGACGGAGATCATGGGCGAGATCAGCGCAGCCAGCAGCGAACAGAGTCAGGGTGTCTCGCAGGTGGGCGAAGCCATCACGCAGATGGACCAGGCCACGCAGCAGAACGCGGCCCTGGTAGAGCAAAGCGCAGCAGCGGCCGACAGCCTCAAGACACAGGCGGGGCAGCTGGTGGATGCGGTGGCGGTCTTCCGCCTCTCAGCCAACGCCACCCGTCACGGCGATGCAACGCCCGCCCCCTTGCGCGGCAGCAGCATCAGCGCATCGCGGCTCGACTACCGCGCCGTGGCGCCACGCCAGTTACCCGCCTGAGAGCGGCTCAGGTCAGCTGCGCCAGCGAATCCACAAAACCGTCGGCATCCACGGCCCGAACGGGCGCGCCGTGGTTGTAGCCGTAGGTGACCAGCACCACGGGGCACCCGGCAGCGCGGGCAGCCTGCGCGTCGTTGCTGGAATCGCCCAGCATCAGCGTGCGCGCGGGGGCAGTGCCCAGCGCTTCGCAGGTCTTGAGGAGGGGCAGAGGATCGGGCTTCTTGCGCTCGAAGGCGTCACCGCCAAACACTTTCTCGAAATACCCGTCGAGGCCCTTGGACTTCAGAAGCGGCAGCGCAAAGTCCGTGGGTTTGTTGGTCAGGCAGGCCAGGCGCAGCCCCCGGGCATGCAGCGCCTTCAGACCGTCCTCCACACCCCGGTAAACCCCTGCAAACTGGCCATTGATCGCCAGGTAGTGGCGCTGGTAGCTGGCCCAGGCTGCGGGATAGTATGCTTCGCTTTTTATAGCATCTTGCGCAATCCCATCAAGCGCTAGCACGTGTTTTAGCACTGATCGCAGCAAATGCTCCGAGCCTTTGCCCACCATGTGTTCGATGTGCAGGGCCTCGATGCTCGGCAGGGCCAGCTCACGGAGCATGCGATTGATCGCCTCGTTGAAATCCCCCATGGTGTCCACCATGGTGCCGTCCAGGTCCACGATGACGGCATCTACACGGGACAGCAGAGAAGACAACATGGGGTCGGCGGCGTGGGACATAAGGCAGAAAGACGGAAGAGGAAAAAGTTGCCCAAGTTTAAGGAGCCGATGAAGCCTTCTTCTTCCCGCCCACCCTGCACTCAGCGCAAGCTCAGCGTCTGCCGCTTCCACGCAGGGTCTTGCCAGCGCTGGAACAAAGGCAGCGCTGCCACATCGCCCGTGACCCGCTCAGTGGTCAGGCCGTCCAACCGCACCACCTCAAAGCTCTTGCGGTAGCGCCCCTGGCCCCGCGCCTCGCGTGCCACAAGCATCTGCTGTCCGCCGGGCACCCATCCGGCCCATTCGGCAACACCGGTTTCTGGCGTGGTGGCCGCTGGCGGCAGCACATCGGCGAGCCAGCCGCCTTCGGTCTTGCGCAGCACCCACAGCTCGCGCCAGCCTTCCAGGGGTTGCACGGCCAGGGCCACCGCCGTGCCTTCGCGGTTGGTGCTGGCCGACGCAGACCAGACCACGCCATAGGTGCAGCGGCGCAGCAGCGGGGCCTGGGCCGTGTGCTGGGCATCCACCAGCAGCACACAGGTTTCACCGGGAGCGCCGGGCTCGGTCACCAGGGTCGGGCGGGCTGCTTTGGACGGGGCCGCTGGCGCGGTAGTGGGCACCAGTGCCCAGCGCACCGCACTCACCCGCATGGCCGCATCGTTGTAGGCGCTTTGATCCTCGTCGGGCAGGTCGGCCTTGCTCACGCCGGCGAACTCGGTCAGCGCGCGCGCAGCAGCGGCAGCCACCGCTGGATCTGCAACATTCTTGCGCGCCTGCTCGAAAGCCGTGGCGCCCCACACGCTGGCGCGGCGCATCTGCACGCGGTTGCGCAGGTAGGGCGGCAAGCCGGCAACGTCCACACGCTCCAGCACATCGACCTGCCAGGCGTGCACCTTGGCGCGTTCGTGAGCTGGCAGGTCGGGGTTGATGCACTCTGGCCGCGTCAGCGCCAGGGCGGCGCGGGCGCGCTGGGCGGCATCGGCCACCGGCATGGCCAGCACGCGGCGAAAGGCTTCGCCTTCATAGCAAACCTGCATGCGGCCCTCCACCTCATAGGTGGCAAAACGCACGCCGTAGGCATTGGCCACATCCAGGTGCGCGGACAGCGTGGCCCCCGAAGCCTTGCCCGGCACGGCCACCGAGGCGCGACGTGCAAGCCGGTCGGCGAACGTGCCCAGCGCATCAAAAGCCTGCGCGCCCTCGACACCCGCCAGCAGCTGGCCGGGAGCCACCTGCAGGTACGCGGCGGTGAGGCCAATCCCCAGCGCCTCAGCACCCGGCGTGTCTTGCATGAAACGCAGCACAGCCAGCAACGCGGGGCCTTCGGCCTCGGTCAGTGCCATGCGGCGCACATCGCTGGCGCGGATGAAGCCGCCGCGCTCACGCTTGTGGTCCCACACCTGCAGGTAATCCAGGCGCTCGCCGCGCACCTCCAGCACCTCGCCCTGCCACAGGCTGGCCTGCTGCTGGGCGCCATCGCGCGGCGCGGCACGCAGGCTGGCCTGGTCCTGCACCACGATGGCACTGCCCAAGGCATTGGCCAGGGCATTGGCCGAAGCAGGAGGCACGGCGGCAGAGGCCACCGTGACTGCAGCGCTGGCGACCGCCGCGACGAAGGTCAAGGTCGTGAGATTCATGTTCATTGCTCCACAGCCTGGACGGTGGAGGCGTCGTCGGCCACGCCTGCAGCCTGCACAGCACCGGCTTGCGCATTGCGGCTACCGCCCAGCAGCGCCGCGCCGATGAAATCACCGTTGGTCGGAGGCGGCGCGATGATGACCTGGATCTTGTCGGAGAGCTTGTCAGCCAGCGTCTTCTGGATGAGCAGCGGATGCTTGGTGACCAGCGCTCCTTCGCGCGCCATCTGCTCGGCGTTCACCTTGCCGATGCGGTCCATGCGGTAGGCCTCGGCCTCAGCCAGCTTCTGGCGGGCATCCGCCTCGCCGTTGGCTTCGATGCGGCGGGCCTGGGCGCCGCCCTCAGCGGCCTTGATGCGCGATACCTTTTCGGCCTCGGCCTCCAGCTGGCGCTGCTCGATCTGGCGCTGCTTGAAGGGCAGCACATGTTTCATCGCCTCTTCCTGGGCGCGGGCGGCGATCACCTGCTCGCGGGCCGCAGCTTCAGCAGCCACCTCGCGGCGCACCTTGTCGGCATTGGCGTCGAGTTCGGTCTCCTTCACACGCTTGTCTTTCAGCTCCAGCGTGTAGCGCATCTTCTCGGAAGCCAGTTCCTCGGCCAGCAGGCTGTCCATGCCGCGGCGGTACTCGGCGGGCAGGTCCACCTTGCCGATCTGCACGTGGCGCAGCAGCACGCCATCGGCGGCCAGGCGCGTGCGCAGTTCAGTCTCGATGATTTGTGCGATCTCGGCACGCTTGGACGAGAAAATTTCACGCACGGTGTAGCGGGCAAACACCTTGTAGACCAACCCCTGCACGGCAGGTGCCACGATGTCGGCGTCCACATCATCGGGCAGGCGGCCAGCCTTGACGGTTTCGGAGGCAGGATCGAGTGCGTAGCGCACGCTCAGGTCAAGCCCGAACGACAGTCCTTCCACCGATTGCAAGGGTGCGCTGCCATTGGCCTGGCGCATGGCTTCAGGGCGGTAGCTCTGGTCCCGCAGAGAGAAGATGCGCACGCTGTGCAGGCCCGGAACCACCCACATGCTGCCATCACGCCACTGGCTCACCGAACCGGTGAACTGGTTCATGCGGACCGCCAGCTCCCCCTGGCCCAGCTGCTGCACCGGCGGGTGGCGAAGCACAAGGCCCCCTGCACCGACCACCACGGCACCGGCCACCATCCAGCGCACCGTGCTGGCCGTGGGCAGCAGGTACGCCCAGTGGATGCGCCCTGCGTCCACGTCTGCGGATGCTGGCATGGCAGCTTCCGTCTGCGAAGGTGCCGCGTCTTGCGGCCATTCGCCGCTGGCGTCCAGCGGGCGGGGGGCGGCATTGCGGCCACGCAGGGCTTGTACGATGCGGTTCCAGGCGGTTTTCATGGGGTTTCTCTCTCTCGGTAGGGTGAAGTTGTTGTCTGCTTCTGAGCCGTCCGATCGGGCTGCTCATTGGGGACTGATTCTTCGGATTCACCCCGGAAGCAACAACGCAGCGCGCACCCCAAAGCCCTCACACCCACCGCACAAACCCTCCGGACCCGGAAGAAACCTTCACACCGGGCAAGCAAGGCGCCCCGGATAATCGACGCACCCTTACTCCGCGCCCCGCCCATGACCCGCATTGCCGTGATCGAAGACGACCTGCCCACCAGCAACCAGCTGGCGGGCTGGATTGCCAGTGCGAAGAGCGGCATCGTGATTGACCAGTGGTTCACGCGCGACGACGCCGAAGCCGCCCTGGCGCGCGAGCACTACGACGCCGTGGTCCTTGACATCGAACTGGGCCGTGAGCGCCATGCGGGCGTGGCGCTCATCAACGCCATCAACAAGCGCCGCCAGGGCACACCGGTGCTGGTGGTGTCGGCCATGCCTGCGGCCATCTACCGCAGCATCATGAAGGCGCTGGACGCGTGGGACTACCTGCAAAAGACCACGTTCGAGGAGGCCGACTTCATCGAGACCTTTCTCGACATCCTGCGCACCACGCAGGCACAGACTCCGACCCGCACAGCACCCGCCCCGGTGGGCGATGCGCTGGTGCTGGACCCGCTGTGGCAGCGCTCCCCCACCTGGCGCGGCGAGCGCATCAACCTGCCGCTGACGGCCCAGCGCATCCTGGCCACGCTGCACCAGCGCAGTGGCGAGGTGGTGTCGTACGACGAACTTTTTGAGGTGGTGAAAAGCGGGCGCAACCGCGACAACGTGCGCAAGCACGTCAGCACCATCCGCGAGGCCCTGCGCGAGGTGGACCCCAGCTTTGAAGGCATTGAGAACGTGCCCATGCGCGGCTTTCGCTGGACTGGCAAGTGAAGCGTCTGCTCCGCCACCCCGCGCTGGAGATGCCCCGCCTGGGCCTGCCCGCCTTCCGGTTGCGGATTCTGGTGCGCAGCGTGTTTGTGCTGCTGGCGCTGGCCACCGTCGCGCTGAGCGTGGTGCTGCTCAAGGAAGAAAAGGAGCGTGGCTGGCAGAGCTACCAGCACGGCTTCGCGCGCAGCCAGTCCGAGGTCATGGCCCGTCTGCGCCACCCCTCTGGGCAGCTGGCCTTGCTCAATGCGGGCAACCGTGGCGCCGCCCCCGCGCCGCTGGCGCCCCTGCTGCTGCCCTATGCGGCGCTAGATTTCGACGACCAAAACAAGGCCCAACAGGCCGTGGAAATGGCGGGCTGCGCGGTGCAGTACCCCGACGGTTCGTCGGTCTGCGCGGCCATCGGCAACAACCCCTATGCCGGGGGCTTCATTTACCTGGTGGGCAGCTTCTACGCGGGCGAGCTGGTGCCCCGCGAACGTGGCGCACTGGATGTGCAGGCCGTGCACCGCGCCCGCATCACGCTGGACATGCGCGGCGCTACCTACCGCTGGGTGGCGCCTTTTGAAGCACTGCCACCCCAGGGCACGATCAGCACCCGGGGCCGCCTGACAGGATTCGTGGACAGCGGAGAAGAGTCCCTGGATGCCCGGGCGCGGCCAGTGCGGGATTTTCGCGGCTGGCTCTGGCAGAACGGCCAGTGCCGGGATCTGGCGGGCGCCGTGCCCGATTGCCTGCGCCGCACCTTCTACTCCATCCGCCTGCCGGTGGAGCTGTTCCGCGAAGCGCTGTTTGACAAGCAGCGCCTGGTCTGGCCGCCACAGGATCTTGGCAACATGCGCGTGCGGGTGGAAATGCTGGCGCCTGGCACGGGCGCGGCGCTGTTCGACAGCAATGCCCCCGGTGCCCAGGCTGCGGCTTCGCTGGCGGAGGTGGCGCGCACCCTGCTGCCCGGCGAACAGGTGCAGATCCGCAAGCTGGGCACGAGCGACAGCGAAGCGATCACGCTCAAGGGTTCCGAAGTGCAGGCAGACCCTTCGGCGCCCTGGCTGCTGCGCCTTATCAGCTGGCTGCCGCTGGAGTGGCAAGCCGCTGGCGATCATCAGGCGCAGCCGGTACCGGCCGGCCTCGACATTCTGGACACCCCGGCGGGCAACTATGCCGTCACCTTTACCGGCAACCTGCGCGGCGTGGAGCAGGGCCTTGCCGCCGTGGCCACCCGCATGTCGTGGTACCTGGGCGCCATGCTCGCGGCTATCGCGCTGGCCTGGCTGGTGGTGGAGGTGGGCCTCATCCGCCGAGTGACCGCCCTCACCCGCCGCGCGGCAGCAGTTTCGTACAACGTGCAGGACGGGCACATCGGCCCCCGCCTGGGCGACCTGGACGTGTCGGACCTGCGCGGATCGGACGAGCTGGGTATTCTGGCTGGCGGCCTGGCCGACCTGCTCCAGCGTGTGAAGGACGATATCCAGCGCGAACAGTTGCGCGCCCAGCAGGAGCGCGACATGTGGCATGCCGTGGGGCACGAGATCATGTCCCCTTTGCAATCGCTCATGGTGCTGCACGGCAGCGCCGACGACCCGGGCCACCGCTACATCCAGCGCATGCAGCAGGCCGTGCATGTGCTGTATGGCACGGCCTCCCCTGCGGAGGCGTTGCAGGCGGCCGACGTGCCGCAGGGTCGACTGGACCTGAATGCCTTCCTGCACCACGTGGCCAACAACGCGCACTTTGCAGGCATCGACAACGTGGTCTATGAAGGAGGGGCGGGCCCGGTCATCGTTCGGGCGGACGAATTTGCATTGGAAGACGTGGTGACCCACATCCTGCGCAATGCCGACCGCTACCGCCCGCCGGGCACGGCCATCACGCTGACGCTGGCGGCCTCCGAGTCGACTGCCAGCGCCACGCTGCGCAACCAGGGCGCCACCATTGCCGAGGATCTGCTGGGGCGCATCTTTGAGCTGGGGGTGTCCGACCCCAGCCTTCCCATGCCCGACGGCGAGAGCGGGCACCGGGGCCAGGGCCTGTTCGTGGCCAAGACCTACATGGCCAAGATGGGCGGCACGATCAACGCGCGCAATACGGCCGATGGCGTGGCCTTCGTCCTGACTTTTCAGCGCCTGGGCTGACCATGCCCGAAACACGCGCCCCGCGCACGGCAGGGGGCGGCACTGTCCGACAGGGACGCGCAGCAGGAGGGCCTACCCTGCAGGCATACGTTCAGACCACCGTCTGCGATTGCCCCAGGAGCCCTTTCATGAAACGCATTCCCTTTGCCACCCCCCTCTTCACCGCCGCCTTGTTGCTGGCATGCGCGGGTGTATCCGCACAAACGCCGCCTCAGGACGCGCGGGCACGCTATGAGCAGGAGCGGGAAAAGTGCATGACCAACAACACCCAGGACAGTCTGGCCACCTGTCTGCGCGAGGCCAACAACGCGCTGGATGCTTCGCGCAAGGGCGATCTGAGCAACCCTGGAGCCGCCGCAAACGACAACGCCACACAGCGTTGTGCTGCGTTCCAGACGGCTGCCGACCAGGCTGATTGCATGCGCCGTGTGCAAAGCAGCCCGGCGAGTGGCTCGGTGTCCGGCGGCGGCGTGTTGCGTGAATCGACCACCACGACGATCACCGTCCCTGCGCAACAATAACCAAGCTCCAGGAAGGCGTGGTCTGTGAAAACGGCCACCGCGCAAAGTCTGCGCAGCGGCTCAGGAGATCACGCCAGTTCTGCGCGCATCGCGTCGATGACGCCTTGGTAGTCGGGCTTGCCAAAGATGGCGCTGCCCGCCACAAAGGTGTCAGCACCCGCATCGGCCACGCGGCGGATGTTGTCGGTCTTGATGCCGCCATCCACTTCCAGGCGGATGTCCTTGCCCGAGGCGTCGATGCGCTTGCGCACAGCTTCGATCTTGCGCAGGGCCGAGTCGATGAAGCTCTGGCCGCCAAAGCCGGGGTTCACGCTCATGATGAGGATGAGGTCGATGTCGTCGATTACCCAGTCGAGAACGTCCAGCGGCTCCGCCGGATTGAACACCAGGCCGGGCTTGACGCCCTTGGAACGGATGGCCTGGATGCTGCGGTGCACATGGCCCGAGGCGTCGGGGTGAAAGCTGATGTAGTCCGCCCCCGCGTCGGCAAACGCGGCGGCCAGGGCGTCCACCGGCTGGATCATCAGGTGCACATCGATCGGTACGGCCACACCGGCGGCGGTCTTGGCATGGGGCTTGAGCGCCTGGCACACCATGGGGCCGAAGGTGAGGTTGGGCACGTAATGGTTGTCCATCACGTCGAAGTGGATCCAGTCTGCGCCAGCGGCAATGACATTGCGCACCTCTTCACCCAGGCGGGCGAAGTCGGCGGAGAGGATGGAGGGGGCGATTCGGAATGTGCGGCTCATCCTCCGATTGTCGCAAAGCGCAGAAGCCCTGGGGTTTTACCCCACGGGCATGCACTTTTTACGAATCTCCACGGTTACCATTCGCCCCATGCCAAAGTACCAGTTTGACGTGGAAGTGCTGCCCGAATACCTGCCCGAGCAGTCTGCGCCGGACACGGGGGTGTTCAGCTTCGCTTACACCATCACCATCACCAATTCCGGGGAAACGCCTGCGCAGCTGATTTCGCGCCACTGGATCATCAGTGACTCCCGGGGCCACACCGAAGAGGTCAAGGGCCTGGGCGTGGTGGGCCACCAGCCGCTGCTCAAGCCGGGCGAATCGTTCCAGTACACCAGCGGTTGCCGGCTTCGCACCTCCAGCGGGACCATGCACGGCACCTTTCACTGCGTGGCCGAAGATGGCGAGCCCTTCAACAGCCCGGTGCCGTTGTTCGTGCTGGAGGCGATCAGCCACGGCCCTTCGGGCGAACCTTTGAGCGGCCGGGTGCTGCATTGAAGCGCTATTGCCCCCACGCTCCCCACTTCGTGTGGTCGCTGCCCCCCAAGGGGGCCGCTTTTCATCTTGGGGCGGCCCGGCGATGAAAAACACCCCCCATTCCGACCTGGCCAGCATTCTGGCGGCTCTCGACCCGGCCGCTGACCTGGCCCATCGCCATCTGTGGCTCATCCACCTGCTGGACTGGGTGCGCGGCAAGCGCGATTCGGTGCCTGCCGCTGTGGGCCGGGTGCAGCTTTTCATCGATGCGGTCGCGGCACGGCCCGATCTCCAGCAGCGGCTGCAAGCCTGGTGGGCCACCTTGGTGGGCCAGGTCGATATCACCACCTTGCTGGCCGATTTTGGCTTTGCGCCCCGCACTGCGCTGGTCAGCGAGATGGCGGAACGCCTGCGCACCAAGCTGCTGCCGGGCAGCCCAGAGACCATCGACGCGTCCGAGCTTTTCATGCTGGCGCTGCCCAGCGCTTTTGACGCCCAGTGGCTCGCGGCGCTCGACGAAGCCCAGCTGAACCGGCTGGTGGAGTTGCTGGCTTCCCCGGGTGGCAACAACAGCCCCGGTGGCGCCACGCGCTGGCACCGCGCCCTGCTCGACGCCATCACCTACTGCGCGGGGCAGATTCTCTCGACCGGCTTTGCCCCCGAACTCCGGTTGCGCATGAGCGAATCCGCGCGCGAGGCGCAGCCTTTTCATGCACTGATCCGCGATGTGGAGAGCCTGCGCGTGGAGGTGCTGCATGCGCTGCGCACGCCTGACCGGCTCAACGAGTCGGCCCAGCGCCTGCGCGAGCGCCTGGAGGCCTGCCGCGCGGCGGCAGCCACCGTGTACACGCATTTCGAAGACAACGGCATTTCAGTGGGCCTGGTCTTTCGCCTGCGGCAGCTGCGCGAGCGCATCCTGCGCGTGCGCGAATTGCTCGACTGCCTGCTGTCGGCCCAACCAGCCGTCACGGCGGCGCAGCTCATGGCTCACCTGGTGATGGTGGGACAGGAGCGGCGCAGCCTGCGCGCGTTGCTGGCGTCCAACTCCTCGCTGCTGGCGGCCAAGGTGGCCGAGCGCAGCGCCGAGACGGGCGAGCACTACATCACCCGCACGGGCACCGAATACCGCGCCATGCTGCGCAAGGCGGCGGGCGGCGGCGCCCTGATGGCGTTCACCACACTGACCAAGTTCGGCCTCCATGCGCTGGCGCTGTCGGCGTTCTGGGGCGGGTTCATGGCGGGGGTCAACTACGCCGTGAGCTTTGTGCTGATCCAGCTGTTGCACTTCACGGTGGCCACCAAACAACCGGCCATGACGGCGCCGGCCATGGCAGCCAAGCTCAAAGAGCTGGGCCCGGGCGGCGCGATCGAGGCGTTTGTGGATGAGATCACGCACCTGGTGCGCTCCCAGGTGGCAGCCGTGCTGGGCAATGTGCTGGTGGTCTTCCCCGCCGTGCTGGCGCTGGCCACGATGATTGCCCTGGCCACGGGCGGCCCCGCCATCAGCGTGAAGGAGGCAGAGCATGTGCTCGCATCCTTGCACCTGCTCGGGCCTTCGCTGTTTTTTGCGGCCTTTACCGGGGTGCTGCTGTTTGCATCCAGCATCATTGCGGGCTGGACGGAGAACTGGTTTGTGCTCCACCGCATGGACTCAGCTTTGCACTACAACCCGCGCATCACCGGGCTGCTGGGCGCCGAGCGCGCCGCGCGCTGGGCCCGCTTCCTGCGCGAAAACCTCTCGGGCCTTGCGGCCAATGTCTCACTGGGTTTCATGCTCGGCCTGGTGCCCGCGTTTGCCGCGTTTTTTGGGCTGGGGCTCGATGTGCGCCACGTCACGCTGTCCACCGGCCAGGTGGCTGCCGCCAGCGCCGCACTGGGCCCGCAGGTGCTGCATTTGCCCGCATTCTGGTGGGCCGTGGCCTCGCTGCCCTTTCTGGGTGCGCTGAATGTGTCAGTAAGTTTTTATCTGGCCTTCAGCCTGGCGCTGCGCGCGCAAAACGTGAGCGGTGTAGACCGCTCGCGCATCTACGCCGCAATTCGCGCCCGCCTGCGCAGCGCGCCCCTGAGCTTTTTTGTGCCAGCGCGGCAAGCCAGCGTTGGTGTATCGTCGCAGGCCTGACGGCGGGCAACCGCCGCATCTGTCCTACATGGCCGGAATGTTTCCGCCTGTAAATTCGGGGCACCAACGCCCAAGCGCACCCCCTCCCATCTGCGGAGGGCCTGTGCGCGGGCCCTTTCACACCAACGGGCACCGCCCGTCTGACGCAGAGGTTCCATGACATGAACGAAATCCTGACCTTCTGGGCGCAGTGGCTGCGCCCCTCGGCCGGGTTGCCCACGGTGCAATGGTCGCTGCTGCTGGCCGTGGCCGCCATGGCGGGCTATCTCACGCAGCGCCACACCGGCCTGCCCAAGGTGCTCGGCTATTCGCTGGTAGGCACCGCCGCCGGGCTGGCGGGCTTCAGCGGTGCCGTGTGGCCGCTGCAGGGCATTGGCCTGTTCCTGCTGGAGCTGGGCATTGCCCTGGTGCTCTTTGAATGTGGTGGCCGCATTCCGCTGCGCTGGTTCCGCCACAACCCGATGGTGCTGGTGCAGAGCATTGCCGAATCGGTGCTGACCTATTTCGCCGTGTACTGGGTGCTGGTGTGGCTGAACCTGCCCACGCAGGTGGCCGGGCCGCTGGCCCTGGTGGCGCTCGCGGCTTCACCCGCCGTGCTCACGCGCGTGGTGGCCGACACCCGCGCCGCCGGGCCCGTGACGGAACGCGCCATCGTGCTCACCACGCTGTCCACGCTGTACGCGCTCACCCTCGGCAGCGCCAAGGCGGAGCTGCTCAACCGACAGAGCGTGACCGTGCTCGAAACGATCTCGCCCGTGGTGGTGGTGCTGGGGGTTTCGATCATCGTGGCGGCGGTGCTGGCGCTGGTGCTGCGCATGGCGCTGCGGGTGATGAGCCCCACGAGCGAAAACACTTCCATGCTCTTCCTGGCCCTGGTAGCCGCAGGCACGGCCGTGGCCGCACATATGGGCGGCTCTGCGCCGCTGGCGGCGCTGCTCGGCGGCATGCTGCTCAAGCAACTCAACCCGCGCCCCTGGGCCTGGCCCCGCCAGCTGGGCAATGCGTCGTCACTGCTCACCATGCTGATGTTTGTGCTGGTCTCTACGGTGGCGGCGCAGGCCGACTGGAGCGCCCCGGTGGCCGGCGTGGTGCTGGCCCTGATTGCCGTGCGCCTAGTGGCCAAGGCCACCGGCGTGGCACTGGGCAACGTGGGCAGCGGTGCGAGCTGGAAGCAGGCGCTGTGGGTGGGCTGCGCGATGACACCGATGTCGTCCATCGCACTCTTGATCGCCTCGCAGTTCGTGCTGGCCTCGCCTTCCACCGGCCATGTGATTGCCGGTGTGGCGCTGCCGGCCATCTTGCTGATGGAGGTGCTGGGCGCCGTGATCGCCACCGTGGCCATTTACCGTGCGGGCGAAAGCTCCAAACCCTGGGCGCCATTGACCCGCAGCAACAACGGAGAAAACAGCCGTGAGTCTTGAAGCCTTCAACCATTCCGAACCGCTGACGCTGGGTGTTGAGCTGGAGCTGCAGCTCGTCAACACCAACGACTATGACCTGGCCCCCTATGCCGAGGACATGCTGCGCCTCATGAAGAAAACCCCGCTGCCCGGCAGCGTGGTGCCCGAGATGACGAATAGCATGATCGAGATCTCCACCGGCATCTGCCACTCGGCCAGCGAAGTGCTGGGCCAGCTCACGCCCATCCGCGATGCGCTGGTCAAAAGCGCTGACAAGCTCAACATCGCCGTGGTGGGCGGCGGCACGCACCCCTTCCAGCAGTGGCACGAGCGGCGCATCTACGACAAGCCGCGTTTTCGTGAGCTGTCCGAGCTGTATGGCTACCTGTCCAAGCAGTTCACCATCTTCGGCCAGCACGTGCACATCGGCTGCCCCGACGCGAACGCCGCGCTGCTCATGCTGCACCGCATGTCGCGCTACATCCCTCACTTCATCGCACTGTCGGCATCGAGCCCCTATGTGCAGGGCCAGGATACGGCCTTCGACTCGGCACGCCTGAACTCGGTGTTTGCGTTTCCGCTGTCAGGCCGCGCCCCCATGGCCCTGACCTGGGATGACTTCACGGTTTACTTCGACAAGATGACGCGCACCGGCGTGGTCAAGAGCATGAAGGACTTCTACTGGGACATTCGCCCCAAGCCCGAGTTCGGCACCATCGAGATCCGCGTGTTCGACACGCCGCTGACCATTGAGCGCGCTGCCGCACTCGCGGGCTACGTGCAGTCTCTGGGCGCGTGGTTTCTGGCCGACCAGCCCTTCATGCCCGCCGAAGACGACTACCTTGTGTACACCTACAACCGCTTCCAGGCCTGCCGTTTTGGCATGGATGCGGTGTATGTAGACCCGGCTACAGGCGACCACATGCCGCTGCGCGAGCACATCCTTAAGACCATGGACAAGATCGCCGGACACGCCGCCGTGCAAGGCGCATCAAGCGCCATGCACATGCTGCGCACTGAGGCGGAGGCGGGTCAGAACGACGCGCGCTGGCTGCGCGAGCGCCAACGCGAAGAGCAATTGCTGGCCGAGGTCAGCCGCCAGGCAGCGCAGCGCTTTCGCGGCGCACCAGCCTGAGCGCGCCTCGCACCCGCACCTTCACGCCGCCAGCGCCAGCTTGCGCGCCTGCTGCGTGCGCCCGCCATAGCCCCAGTCGCTGGCGGGCAGCTCCCGCACCACCACGTAGCTGGCCGTGGCCAGCGCGCCGTCACCGGCCAGCTGGCGCTGCAGTTCAGCAAATGCGGCCTGGATGAAGGCGGCCTTCTCTTCCCGTGTGTTCGTACCCTCTGTGATGCTGATCTCCAGCAGTGCCGTGGGCTGCTCGATGGGCGCACCGCCGATGTGCCAACGCGCGGCGGGCAGGTCGTCGATGACCACCGCCGTCACCTCGCGGCGCTTGCCCAGCAGGTCCACGGTCAAGTCGGTCAGCGCGCTGGCCAGCTGCCGGTAGCGCTCGGGGTTTTGTAGCGGGGCGAGTTTCAGAACAAGGGTTGGCATGGTGTTTTCAGCTCCGGGGTGGAAGGATTCATGGGCGCAGCTTCAGTGCGCGCGAGGTGGAAAGCCCGGCGGACCATGCGCAGGAACCCACGCGCCACCCAGGTGTGGGCTTCGCGAATCGCGTCCTGCCGCAGCTGCAGCGCGTGGCGCTTGGCCTCGTCGCGCAGTCGCTGGTAGTCATCGGGGTGCAGGTGCTGTGGGTACATGCTCATTTCCTTTCAGGGTGAAGCCACTGTAGGCAGCACCGGGCACGGCGGAAACCGCCTGCGCTGCAAGGCCGTTTTGCACAGATTGCAAGGGGCCTGTGCGCGCATCGAGCGCGACGATTCGTGCAGAGGCTCCCCAGCCCCCCGCCGTTACCATTGCCCGATGCGCGATATCCGCTTTGAAGACATGCACCTGTTCGTGCGCGTGACCGATCTGGGCTCGCTCTCGGCGGTAGCGCGCGAGCGCGATGCGCCGGTGAGCCAGGTCTCGCGCACGCTGGCGCGCATCGAGAAAGCCTGCGGCGCACGGCTGCTGCACCGCACGACCCACGGCCTCACTCCCACACCCGAGGGGCTGACCTTTCTGGACTACTGCCGCCGCATCACCGGCACGCTCGACGAGCTGGAGGGCGAGTTCGCCCAGCAAAGTGGCCAGCCCAGCGGCTGGGTGCGCGTGGCGTCCAGCTCGGTGGTGGCCGAACACCTGCTGATCCCCAGCTTCGACAGCCTGCAGCACAAGCACCCGCAACTGCGTGTGGAACTGGTAGTGGACGACCGCATGGCCGACATGGCGCGCGATGGCATCGACATCGCCATCCGCACCGGCCCGCCGCTGACCGACACCGTGGTGGCGCGCCCGCTGGGCACGCTGGCACGCGCGCTGTACGCCACACCCGGCTACCTGCAGACACACGGCGTGCCCCAGCGCCCCGACGATCTGCGCCAGCACCGGCTCATCACCAACAGCGCGGTGGCGTTTCTGAACCACTGGCCTTTCCAGATCAATGGCGAACCGCGGGTGCTGGTGGCCGAGGGCCACTGGCGCTCGGGCAGCACGGCCATCACCGCGCGTTTGGCGCTCCAAGGCCTGGGCATTGCGCGCCTGGCCACGGTGGTGGCTGAGCCCCTGGTGCGCCAGGGCCTGCTGGCGCCGGTGCTGGCCGACTGCGTGGACCTGCAGCCCAGCCCCATCCATGCCATCACCCTCACCCGCAGGCACCGTCTGCCCAAGATCCAGGCCTGCATCGACCACTGGGCGCAGTGGTTTTCCGCCGCAGAGCCGAGCGCCTGAGCGGGTTCGCGCCGTTTTCTTCCTCCGATTCTTTAGGACCGCACCGTGGGTGAATTCGACCTGATTGCACGTTACTTCACGCGCCCCGCGCGCCCGGACGGTGCCGTTGCGCTGGGAGTGGGCGACGACTGCGCGCTGCTCGCGCCCACACCCGGCATGCAGCTGGCCATCTCCAGCGACATGCTGGTAGAGGGCCGCCACTTCTTCGCAGACGTGGACCCGGACGCCCTGGGCCACAAGGCGCTGGCCGTGAACCTGTCGGACCTGGCGGCGTGCGGCGCGCGCCCGCTGGCGTTTACCCTGGCCTTGTCACTACCCCGGGTGGATGAGGCCTGGCTGGAAGGCTTCTCGCGCGGGATGTGGGCGCTGGCCGATGCCCACGGCTGCGAGCTGGTGGGGGGCGACACCACGCAGGGCCCACTCAACATCTGCATCACCGTGTTTGGCGAGGTGCCCCCCGGCCAGGCCCTGCTGCGCAGCGGTGCGCGGCCCGGCGACGACATCTACGTGAGCGGCAACTTGGGCGACGCCCGCCTGGCGCTGGAGGCACTGCTGGGCCACATCCCCCTGCCCGCCGACGTGCTGGCCCGCGCGCGCCAGCGGCTGGAGCGCCCCACCCCGCGTGTGGCCCTGGGCCTGGCCCTGCGCGGCGTGGCCAGCAGCGCCATGGATGTGAGCGACGGGCTGCTGGGCGACCTGTCGCACATCCTCAAGGCCTCCGGCGTAGGGGCCCGGATCGACACGCACATCACTTCAAAATTGATAGCTTCTAGCGCTTATCCATCAAGCGCTAGCAGCCTATTTGATGCTGAATTTATCCACCAATGCACGCTGGCAGGCGGCGATGACTACGAGTTGGCCTTCACCGCCCCGCCCGCACAGCGTGACGCGGTGGCCGCCGCGTCGCAGGCAAGCAGCACGCCCGTCGCCCGCATCGGCACGGTGCTGGTCACACCTGGACTGCAACTGGTGGATGCACAGGGCCAACCGGTAGACAAGCGCTACGCCTCGTTTGACCATTTCCGGTAACGGGCAGCCGTGACTGGCCGCGACTTTTTTTCGCAAACCATGAATCCTTTTGCGATACCCGCGGCTCTTGGTGGTGGAGGCGCCCTGTGTTGGCACCTCCTTCAACCGACCAAGGAGCCCATTCCCATGCTGTACCGCAAAAACATCACCCGTCCCGAAAGCCTGCTGCGCGTTGTGGGGGGCGTCGCCCTCATCGCTGCGGGCCTCTGGTGGCTGGCCGCATCGCCCCTGGGCCTGGCACTGGCCGCCTCGGGCGTTGGCAGCATCCTGAGCGGCGCATTTGGCTACTGCCCCGCCTGCGCCATGGTGGGCCGCAAGCCTGTCGAATGACATGAAACAACACCCCCTGAGTCGCTTCGCGCCTTCACCCCCTGCTCTCATGCTGTGCGTGGGCAGGGGGACGCAGCCAGCGCGGCGGGGCGGCCCTTGCGCGGCTGCCCGCGCAGGGGTCGCACCGGCTTCACAGGCTGCGGGTGGCGCAATGCACTGTGGAGGACTAAAACCATGACCGCACCCACACTCGCCCAGCTGCTTCCCGCCGCGCGCAGCGGCGACGCCGTGGCGATGGAGCAGCTGCTGCGCCTCACCCGCCCCGACATCCGCCGCTATGCGCTGCGCCATTGCGCAGCCACCACGGCCACCGACGACGTGGTGCAGGAAGCGCTCATCATCGTGTACCGCCGAGTGGGCGCGCTGCGCGAGGTGGCGGCGTTTGGTGGCTGGGTGGTGCGCATCGTGCAGCGCCTGTGCATGCGGCCGATGCTGGCGTGGCTCAAGGCCGAGCCGCTGGCGCAAGTCGAAGACAACCTCGCCTGGTCGCACCGCCCCGACCACGAGCTGCGCCACGACCTGGCCCTGGCCATCGACTCACTGCCGCCCCTGTACCGCGAGGCCCTCCTGCTGCGCGACTTCGAGGAGCTGACCATCGAGGAGATGGCGCAGCGGCTTGGGGTGACGCGCGAGGCCGCCAAAAGCCGACTGCACCGGGCAAGGGCCCTGGTGCGCGAGTACCTGGTGCCATCGGCGCCTGCGGCTCGCTGAGCCCCGCTGTGCACGCAATCTAACGGGCTGCGCAATAGTTCACGCAGCACGCTGCAGGCTTGTGCGTGGCCCGTGCAACAAGGTGCAACATCGCGCTCCATGGCTTATACCTACCTGTTCTTTCAGCCTGCACGGTTGCCGCTGTCCACCGACGAGCTCTCACCCGACACGGTGCTGATGCTGCGCGACATCCATCACATCAAAACATCGCTCGCGCAGATGGTGCCGGGCCTGGAGTGGGCCCTGCCCACCTGGGGCCACGCCACGGTGCTCGGGCATGGCGTGGAATTTCATCTGCCCGACAACGCGTCCGAAGGCCCGCTCGCCATGCACTGTTCGCTGCGCACCGACTACACCGCCTGGGTGCAGGCGCTGTGCGACGCGCTGGGCTGGCTGGCGTTCGATGAACGGCCCATGTGCCTGCAGCCCCACGGCCCATCGTTTCCCGCCTGAGAGTCCGCCCTGCGGGGCAGGTGCCGAAGACCCCGGCTACTTCGCAATGATGGTCAGCAAATCTTCACGCGTGGACTGCGCGCCCGCATCGGCAAAGGCCATGCGGTTCTGGGCCGAAAGCTTGCCCCACGGGGCGATGCAAACCAGATGGAGGCCTACCGCAGCACGCATGTGGGCGATGTGCATGACACCTCGCCCTACCCTGCCGACAACCCACCGGACATCGAGCCCTGTGTGAAGAGAGACAAGTCCCAGTTCATCTTCACCGCGGACTGGATACGGCGCATGGGCAGGCTGATCGCGTTCGTAGCGCTGGGGGCATGAGCACCTCACGGCCAACATTACGGGCACCATTTGCTACATTTTCAATAGCTATTTGCGCTTACCTGTAAAGCGCTGAGTGGCAATTTGGCTCATTTTCTCCTGCCCCACCCGGAGCGCCGGGGAGAAAACCCCGCCTCAACGCATCTGGAACAGCTCCTGGTGAAAGCGTGCAGGCGAGCGCCCCAGCTGCTGCATGCCCAGGCGCACCGCCTCGGCAAAACCCTGCGGCCCACAGAACCACACACTCGCCGCCGGGCTGGTGCCCGCCAGCAGCGCTGTGGGTGTCACGGGCCCAGCGTCGTCGCTGTAGTGGATCTCCAGCGTCACGCTGGGCAAGCGCGCGCACAGCGCGGCCATGCGCTCGGCAAACACCGCCTCGCCCGCATGGCGCACGCAGTAGTGCAGGTGCACCCGGGGCGCCAGCGCGGGCGTGGACTGCATCGACTCCAGCCAGGCCATGAACGGCGTGGCGCCAATGCCTGCGGCCACCCACACCTGCTCGGTGGCGCTGTCGCTGCGAAAGTCAAAGCAGCCATACGGCCCCTCGATGCTCACCGTCTGGCCCGGCTGCACCTGCAGGGGCAGCTGCCCCGTGTGGTCGCCCAGCGCCTTGATGGCAAACCGCAGCACGCCGTTGCCCTGGTCAGCATTGAGCAGGGTGAAGGGGTGTGCCCCTTCGGCACGGCCAAAGGTGACAAACGCAAACTGACCGGCCGCATGCTTCCAGCGACTGGCGGGGCTGACCTGGCAGGTCACTTCCAGCACCCCAGCCCCTTGGGGCGACACGCTCACCACACGGGCCGCATGGCGGCGGCTGCGTCCGATGGCCCCGGCCAGCGAGCGCACTGCGCACAGCACCCCCACCAGCGTGCACAGGCCCACCAGCACACCCGCAGGCTGCTGCCACCAAGCGGGCGGCGTGAGCACCACAGCATGGAAGGCCAGCACCAGGTACACCACGGCCAGCAGCTTGTGCAGGTAGCGCCACACGTGGTACGGAAACCGCTGCCACAGCGTGATGACCAACATGGCCGCGAGGAACCACACAGCCCATTCCCCCATCTCCTCGGCCAGGTGGCGGAAGGTGTTGAGCCACCAATCCGCGCGCGGCGCGCGCACTGGGCGGCCTACCCAGTCAGCCAGCAGGCTGCGCGACAGCTGCAGCCCGTAGTGCAGCAACGCCAGCACAATCGCGCCGATGCCCGCCCACTTGTGCAGGCGGTAGCTCTTGTCCAGGCCACCCAGCGGTTTTTCCAGCCACGCGGGCCGCACGGCCAGCACCATGATCAGCGACATCAGCGCCCAGGCTGCCACCCCGGTGAGCAGGATCAGCTGGTTACGCCACCACCAGACATCGCCCCACGCGGGCGGTGCAGGCTGGGGCACGATCAAAGCCAACATCCACACGCCGATGGCCACCGCCAGAGTGCCCCCCAAAACCTTCTTCCACATCACCAGCCCCACTAATTGTTGCAATGCAGCAACTGTAGAAACCCGCGATGAACGCCACCTGAACAGTGTGTGAAGCAGCGGCAAAGCGCGCCAGCTTGTGGCCGGAGGTTGATCTGCATCAGCCCTTTGCGCAGGTGCTGCCCTCCTCGGAATCAAGCCTGCACAAAACGCGCAAGCGGCCTGCGCGGCGTGGCAGGCACCTCGCCCTGCGGGTAGCCAATGCGGCAGAACATCTGCACGGTGGGCTCCTGGGGTGTGCGCGGCGCGGGCCGCCCCAGCACCAGCTGGTGCACGCGCTCGAAGTGCGGGGCCATCTCGGCAAATTCCTGCACCGCCTGGCTCATGGGGTGCATGCCCACACCCAGCGCCGTGGCCTGCAACTGCTGGCGCACATACAGGCGCCCGGTATGAATCTGGTCGCTGCGCGTGTTGGGGCCGGCAATCCACACAAAACCCATGGCCGTGCGGCTGTGGCCTTCAAAGCGGCCCATGGCATTTTTGTATGCCGCGCTGCCTTCGGCGGGTGGTGCGGAGCGGTCGAACAGGCCAAGGGCCGACACCGCGCGCACAAAGGGCGAGTTGATCGAGATGCCATCGCGGTGCTGCAGGATCTCGGCCGGGCCCACGCGGGTGAGCTGGATGCTTTCCATCATGGTGCGCGGCGTGAGCAGCTCTACCCGGGCGGACTCCCAGCACAGCGTGCGCAGCGCGGGCAACTGGTCTGCACTGACGGTACCGCCAACGCTGAGCGGGGCTTGAGCCGGGGCGCTGCCCAGCAACCGGGCCAGCAACTCGGGCGCCACGGGGCGGGTGGTGTCGAAATCGGTCTTGGGCGTGCGGCGCAGCAGCACCTGGGCAAACAGCGGGTCGGGCTGGCCGCCCGGCTTGAGGGTGATGCGCGCCACGGGACGGTCGTCCCAGTCCTTCAGGGCCGCAGGCATCTCGCCCTGCGGCCACAGCAGCACCTCGCTGGCCACGCCTTGCTGGGCCAGCGCCATCACCAGCAGCTCCAGAAAGGCGCCATGGCCGATGAGTATCTGGCGCCCCCCCGGGTCGGTCTGTGGCAACACCCGTGCAGGGTCGGTGCGCAGGGTGATGACACCGCTCTCGCGCAAGTCCACCAGCCAGGGCTGCAGGTTGTGCGAATTGGGCGCGGTGATGGCGTAGGCCACCGCCCGGCGGCGCACATCGGTCTCGCCCACAGGGCCCTGCCAGGCCTCGACCGCCTCGGCGGGATAGTTCGAGCTCACGGCGCCGCAGGCGACCAGCGTGCCGGTGGTGGCGGCGGCGATGGTGCCACCCCCTGCCAAACGAATGAAGTTGCGACGGTTCATGAGAAGACTCCGGTGGTTCAAAGGTTGTGCCGTCAGGCCAGCGCAGCGCGGGTCGAACGCAAGGCTACGAGCCCCAAATCTGCCAGCGCCTGGCGCACGGCCTGATCGAAGGGGGTGTGGGGCTCGTCGCCGATGAGCGCACGCAGGCGGGTGTTGTCCAGACGGTGGGGCGTGCGCCACAGATAGCGCATGTCCGCCAGCGCAGCGAACGTGGGGGCCACCAGCCCCATCACGCGCAGCAGCGGCCACGGCAACCGCCCCACCCGCAGCGCGCCCGCATCGGGCAGCCAGCCCTGCTCTGCAGCAATGGCCGTGAAGCTGTGCAGCCACTGCTGCGCCGTGACGTGATGGCCAGCGAAATGCAGGCACTCGAAGGGGGCCAGCCGGTCCCGCTCTTGCGCCACGCGCACGAAGGTGCGGGCGAGGTCGGGCAGATAGGCCCAGGGCGTGGCTACGTCCAGCGGGCCGGGCCAGGTGATGCGGCCCCGGGGCAGGTCCTTGGCAATGGCCTGGTCCAGCCAGCTGCCGGTGCCACTGCCAAAGAAGTCCCCGGCGCGCAGCACCACGGCGCGCATGTCGCCCCCTTGCGTGGCAGCCTGCAGGCGCAGCTCCAGTTGCACCCGCATGCGGCCCTTGAAGCCCGTGGCGGCCTGGGGTGTGTCTTCGTGCAGCACGGGCGGCATGCCTTCGCCAAAGTTGTAGACGTTGCCCGGCAGCATCAGCGTGGCGCGCAGCTGGCGGGTGACGGCAATGGCAGCTTCCATCAACGCGGGCGCCTCTTCGCGCCAGGCCTTGTGCGTGTAGGCGGGGTTGAGCGCATGCACCACCACCTGCGCGCCTTGCGCCTGGGCCGCCAGTGCGGCGGTGTCCTCCACCGCCACGGGCATCCACCATACACCGGCGATAGCGGGCAGCGCAGGCCCGCGCGCACCGGGCCGCACCTGGGCCAGCACTTGCCAGCCGGCCTGGGCAAAGGCCCGGGCCGCCGCCAGTCCCAGCCGGCCCCGGGCGCCCAGGATCAACACAGTGGAAGGGTTGTCCGTGCAGGGCGGAAAACGGGGGTGGGTGGTCATGTCAGGGCTCCATTCACAAGGGATGTATCGATTGTGGAAACGCAGAGCCCGTTACACAATTGGCTAAGCATCCATAACAGCAATGCAAATTTGAATACCTCCAACCACCCTGCTGTTACCCCGTTGCAGGCACGCTATCGCCATGAACCAAACCTTTGACTGGAGCCTGGTGCAGTCCTTTCTGGCCGCGCTGGACCAGGGCAGCCTGCTGGGCGCAGCCCGGGTGCTCAACGCCAGCCAGCCCACCATTGGTCGCCACATTGCCGAACTCGAATCGCAGCTGGGCGTGGTGCTGTTTGAGCGCACCGGGCGCGGCCTACTGCCCACGGCCACGGCGTTGCGGCTGGCCGAATCGGCCCGCGCCATGGAGATGGGCGCCCACCAGCTGGCACGCAGCGTGTCGGGCGCTGAGGAAGGCGTGAGCGGCACCGTGCGCATCACCGCCAGCCAGCCCGTGGCCTGCGTGCTGCTGCCGCCCGTGCTAGCGCGCATGCGCCAGGCGCTGCCCGAGGTGCAGGTCGAGCTGGTGGCCAGCAACCAAGTCACCAACCTGCTGCGCCGCGAGGCTGACATTGCGCTGCGCATGGTGCGCCCCGACCAGGCCAGCCTGGTGGCCAAACGCATCGGCGCGGTCACGCTGGGCGCCTATGCCCACCGCGACTACCTGCGCCGCAAAGGCACACCCCGGCAGCCGCCCGACCTGCTGCAGCACGAGCTGGTGGGCAACGACCGGCACGAGGACATCCTGCAAGGCTTTGCCGCCATGGGCTACCCGGTGGAGCGCCAGCACTTCGCGTTTCGCACCGACGACCTCATGGCGTATTGGGAAGCCGTGCGCGCAGGATTGGGCATCGGCTTTGTGGGCAACTACATGGCCCGCACCGACCCAAACGTGGTGGCGGTGCTGCCCCAGCTTGCGTTGCCCGAGCTGCCCATCTGGCTCACGGTGCACCGCGAGATCCGCACCAGCCGCAGGATTCGGGCGGTGTATGACTTTTTGGCGGCAGAAGTGCCAAGGGTGCTTTAAGCGCCTGTTTCAAACCACGGCGGCTGCTAGCATCCCATTCCCTTCGTCCACCGCGCCCCAGGAGCCCCGTGATCCACCCGCCCATTGTCTTGCGCTTTCCACACCCGCTGCGGCTCTTGTGCCTTGTCAGCATGGCCCTGCTCTGCAGCGCGGCCGCGCCTGCGCTGGCCCAGGACACCTCCCGAATCGCCCGCGTCACCGTCTACCCCGGCAGCGCCACGGTGGAGCGTGTGGCCAAGGTGCCCGCTGGCGCGCGCAGCCTCACGCTGGCCTGCCTGCCCGCGTCGCTGGATGTGCAAAGCCTCCAGATCAACGCCGACCCTGCCGTGCGTATGGGCGAGTTCAACGTGCTCACCGAGGACCGCGATGTGGCGGCGGGCTGCGCGAGCCCGCTGGACGGCCGCATCCGCGAGCTGGAAGACCAGATCGCAGGAGTGAAGGCCGAAGCCTCCGCCCTGCAACTGGTGGATGGTTACCTGCGCAGCGTGGCACAAACCGGCAATGGCCAGGAGGCGGCATCGCCCGCTACAAGCGCCCCCCGTGTCGCCACCCCTACGCCCGCACAGATCACCGCTACCGCCGATGTACTGCGCAAGTCTGGCCAAGACAGCTTTGCACGCGCGCACCAACTGCAACGCAAGCAGGAGGCGCTGGAGCTGGCCCTCAAGCCCCTGGTGGCCGAGCGCGACCGCGTGGCCAGCCAGCGTGCGCGGGTGGTTTCCGTCACCATCAACCTGGCCGCCGAGCGCGAGGCCGAGCTGCGCCTGTCTTACCAGGTACGCGGCCCTGGCTGGCAACCCACCTACCGTGCCACGCTGGATGCCACCAAATCCACCGTGCTGATCGAGCGCCAGGCGCTGGTGGCGCAAAACAGTGGCGAAGACTGGAGCAACGTTCAAGTGACCCTGTCCACCGGCCAACCAGGCCGCGCCACGCAGGGCCGCTTGCCGCGCGAATGGACGCTGGATGTAGCCCCTCCGCCGCGTCCCATACCTGCCGCCGCCCCCGCCGTGGCGATGGCCATGGCGGCAGCGCCTTCGCCCGTGGCACGCTCGCGCAACGCGGTCGAGGAGGCCATGCCCACCTTCGACGTCAGCACCCTCGACAAGGGTTTTGCCACCGAGTTCGCCGTGCCGCAGCGCATCACCGTGCCATCAAGCGGCCAGCGCGTGACGCTGGCGCTGGGCAACCACACCGCACCCGCCACGCTCATCACCCGCGCAGCCCCCGCCGTGGAAGAAGCCGCCTACCTGGTGGCCCACATGGCCCAGCCGCCCGGCGTGTGGCCCGCAGGGCCAGCAGGCCTGTACCGCGACGGCGCGTTTGTGGGCAACGGGCGCATCGACTTCGGCACGCCCAGCGCGGGCGCCCCGGCGGGCAGCACCAGCCTGTCGTTTGGCCGCGATGAACTCATCACCGTGCGCGCCGAGCCCGCGCAGGACCTGACGGGCAGCACCGGCTTTACCGGCTCGCGCACCGAGCGCAAGACCCGCCGCGCCTACAGCGTGGAGAACCGCCACAAGACCGGCATCACGCTGCAGGTGCTGCATGCCGCGCCGGTATCGCGCAACGAGAAGATCGAGGTTGAATCGCGCTACCAGCCCCAGCCCACCGACACGGCCTGGAACCGCACGCCCGGCACCGTGGCCTGGCAGCAGCCGCTGGCCGCAGGCGCCACGGCGCAGTTCAGCGCCGAGCACACCATCCGCTACCCCAAGGATGTGGAGCTGCAAGAACGCCAGTGAACCGGCAACTGCAGCCCGCACCCACCCACAACAGTCGTTCACAATCGACAGCAGCGCCCCACGAAAAAGCCCGAGGAGCCAGCCCCACCATGAGTTACCAACACATCCTCGTTGCCGTTGACGGCAGCCCCACCTCGGACCACGCCGTGGCCCAGGCCACCAGCCTCGCGCAATCCACGGGCGGCCGCATCCGGCTGCTGAATGTGATGGACCCGGTGGCCCACATCAGCGGCTTTGAGCAGCCCGAGGTCTACAGCCAGGAGGTACTACCCCGCCTGCGCAAGGCCGGCGAAGCCCTGCTGCACCAGACCCAGGAGCGCGTGGCGCAACGCGGTGTACCCGTAGACACTGTGCTGATTGAAAACCTGGACGCCCGCGTGGCGCAGCTGGTGGTGGAGCATGCCCAGGCCTGGGGGGCCGACCTGATCGTGCTGGGCACGCACGGGCGCCGTGGCCTGGCCCGCGTGCTGATGGGCAGCGATGCCGAGCAGATTGCACGCACCGCGCCCGTGCCCGTGTTGCTGGTGCGCCTGCCCGCAGGGGCAGACGTGGCCGCCAGCGACTGACAGCCCCTCCCTCGTGCCATGACCGTTTCCGAGCCCCCGCAGCCCCTGCCCTCCCGCCGCCCTACCGTGGCGTTCATGTTTTCCCACCCGGCCCACTTCATCGCACTGGGTTTTGGTGCTGGGCTGTCGCGCGTGGCGCCGGGCACCGTGGGCACGCTGTGGGCGTGGCTGAGCTACCTGGCACTGCAGCAATGGCTGCCGCCCCAACACATGGGCCTGCTGATTGCCGCCAGCACCGTAGTGGGCTGGTGGGCCTGCACCACCACCGCGCGCAACATGGCCGTGGCCGACCCCGGCAGCATCGTGTGGGACGAGGTGGTGGCCTTCTGGCTGGTGCTGTGGCTGGCCATGCCCATGGGCTGGTGGGGGCAGCTGGTGGCTTTTGGGCTGTTCCGATTCTTTGACGCGGCCAAACCCGGGCCGGTGGGTTGGGCCGACAGCCTGTTCAAGGGCTTTGGCTGGCGCGGCGGCTGGGGTATCTTGTGGGACGACTTTGTGGCAGCCTTCTGTACCCTGCTGGTCATTGCAGTGTGGAGGTTCGCATGACAACCGCATCGCTATCAAATCAAGAGCTGCTAGCGCTTGATACATCAGCGCTAGAGGCCAATTTGACCCAAATTTCTCTGGAATTGCTCAAACACAGCCACCTGCTGGCCACGGCCGAAAGCTGCTCGGGCGGCATGATCGCGGCGGCCTGCACCGACCTGGCGGGCTCCAGCCAGTGGTTCGAGCGCGGCTTTGTCACCTACTCCAACGCCGCCAAGGTCGAGATGCTGGGCGTGCCCGCCGCACTCATTGAGCAGGAAGGCGCCGTGAGTGAGGCCGTGGCCCGCGCCATGGCCGATGGGGCGCTGGCCCATTCCCAGGCACATGTGAGCCTGGCCGTAACCGGCGTGGCCGGCCCTACAGGCGGCAGCGAGGCCAAGCCCGTGGGCACTGTGTGGTTTGCCTGGTGCGTGAATGGCGAAACCCACAGCGAGATGCAGCACTTTGCGGGCGACCGCGCCGCCATCCGTGCGGCCACGGTGCGCTACGCACTGCAGCGGTTGCTGGGGTTTCTGCTGGGCTGACCCCTGGGTGGGCGCCTGAAGGGGCGCACACGCCAATTCAGCCTGTCGCTCCAACGCAATCAACCATCGCCGCATCCCGCATGACCTCTCCTACCTGGTTTGAAGGCTTCACCACCCAGCGCATCACCACCGCTGGCGCCGAGATTTTTGTCCGCACCGGTGGCACTGTGGATGCACCGCCCCTGCTCCTGCTGCACGGCTTTCCGCAAACGCATGCGCTGTGGCACCGCGTGGCGCAGCAGCTGGCGCGCGACTACTTTCTGGTGCTGCCCGACCTGCGCGGCTATGGCGATTCATCGCACGCGCCCGGCCTGCCCGACCACAGCAACTACAGCAAACGCGCCATGGCGCAGGACATGGCCGAGGTGATGACCGCGCTGGGTCACGACGCGTTCTTTCTGTGCGGCCACGACCGGGGGGGCCGCGTGGCGCACCGCCTGGCGCTGGACCACGCCGCGCGCGTGAAGAAGCTGTGCGTGATCGACATCGCCCCTACGCTCGACATGTACGCGCGTACCGACATGGAGTTTGCGCGCGCCTACTACCACTGGTTCCACCTCATCCAGCCCGCGCCGCTGCCCGAGACCATGATTGGCGGCAACCCGCTCGCCTACCTGCACGCCAAGCTGGGCGGCTGGGGCAGCGCGGGCCTGGCCCACATCGAGCCCCAGGCGCTGGCCGACTGCGAGCGCTGCTTTTGCACGCCCGAGGCCATCCACACCGCGTGCGAGGACTACCGCGCCAGCGCAGGCATCGACCTGGAGCACGACCGCGAAAGCCGCGCGCGCGGCGAGAAGATCGCGTGCGACACGCTGGTGATCTGGGGCGAACACGGCGTAGTTCACCGCCTGTTCGACCCGCTGGCCCTGTGGCAGGCGCAATGCGCGGGCGTGGTGACGGGCCAGGCCGTGCCGGCGGGGCACTTCATCCCCGAGCAATTGCCCGAGGCCACGGCCCGCGCGCTGAGCGCCTTCATGCGCTGACGACCCGCTCCGCATCGGCACGGAAGGGCAATCGCAAGGGCCCGCCGTGCATTTGTTCACGCGCTGCCCGGCCACCATGCCTTGCACAGTGCGCACAGATGCCCTTGCGTTCCTAGAATCCGCCGCTTCGCACGCTGCGGAACCCATCGCAAACACGACGTGTTGGCGAGCCCCCCCCGCTTTCCGCAGCGCCCCACCGAGCCTTGCCGACTGCGTGACCATGCCTCCTTTTACCGCCACCCAGAACCAACTGCTCACCGAGCACCTGCGCAGCTTTCTGCCAGGCATCGAACCCGAGGCGCTGGAGCTGCTGCGCGCCCAGCTGGAGTGGGTGGAGGTGCCCGGCGGCAGCACGCTGATGGCGCAGGGCGAGCCCGGCGAGTCGATGTACCTCACCGTGAGCGGCCGCCTGCGTGCCTATGTGCGCAGCGATGACGGTAGCAGCGGCCCGCAGCGCCGTGTGGCCGACATGGGCCGGGGCCAGGTGATTGGCGAGATCAGCCTGTTCACCGACGCACCGCGCGCCGCCACCGTGGTCGCCGTGCGCGACTCGGTGCTGGTGCGGCTGACCAAGGACGTGTTCAAGACCCTGCTGGCCAGCAGCGCCCAGGTGTCGATTGCCCTCACGCGCCAGATCATCCAGCGCCTGCAAACGGGCACCGCCGCCCACACGGCCGCACAAGAGCGGCCCGTGGCCATGGGCCTGCTGCCCGTGAGCAGCGGCGTGGACCTGCAGGGCTTTGGCCAGAGCCTGGCGCGCCAGCTGGGCACCATCGGCCGCGTGCGTGTGGTCGACTCCGCCACCGTGGATGCAGAGCTGCACGAGCCCGGCATTGCCCAGCGCGAAGGCGCCGATGCCACGGCCAACCGGCGCATCGCCATGCTGCTCGACGAGATCGAGGCCCGCAACGACTTCGTGCTGCTTCTGGCAGACCCCGAGCCCACGCCCTGGACACGGCGCGTGAGCCGCCACTGCGACGAGTTGCTGCTGCTGGCCGACGCTCAGGCCGAGCCCGCCATACACCCCATCGAAGAAAACTGCCTGCTGCGCCGCGCGCCCCTGGCCGAGGCCGCCGAGATCCTGGTGCTGCTGCACCCGGAAGGCACCCAGTGCCCGCGTGGCACCCAGCAATGGCTGGACCGCCGCCCCGTGGCCGACCATGTGCATGTGCGCCCCACCCTCGACCGCGACATGGCGCGCCTGGCCCGCATCCAGAGCCGCACCGCCGTGGGCCTGGTGCTGGCGGGCGGCGGTGCGCGCGGCTTTGCGCACCTGGGCATCTACCGCGCGCTGCAGGAGGAAGGCGTGGAGATCGACTGCGTGGGTGGCACCAGCATCGGATCGGTCATGGCCGCGTATGTGGCATCCGACCGGCCGCTGGCGACGGTGATGGCCAACGCCCGCGAGGCGTTTCGCACCAACCCCACGGGCGACTGGAGCCTGCTGCCGCTGATGTCGCTCATCAAGGGCCGCCGACTGCGCCACATCCTGCAGGAGGCCGTGGGGAGCCTGGTGGGCTTCCCGGCCCAGGTGGAAGACCTGTGGAAGAACTACTACTGCGTGGCCACCAACTACTCGCGCGCCAGCGAACAGGTGGTGCGCCGTGGCAGCCTGGTGAAATCGCTGCTGGCCAGCATCTCCATCCCCGGTGCATTGCCGCCCGTGGTGCACGAGGGCGACCTGCTGTGCGACGGTGGCACGTTCAACAACTTTCCGGTGGACGTGATGCGCAGCAGCATGCGCGGCGTGGGCACGGTGATCGGCGTGGACCTGAACTTCCGCAAGCCGCGCCGCATCGAGCTGGACGACATCCCCACCAGCTGGGCTCTACTGCGCGACAAGCTGCGCCCGCGCGCCCAGCGCCGCTACAAGCTGCCCTCGCTGGCCAGCTACCTCATGCAGGTCACCATCCTCTACAGCATGTCGCGCCAGCGCCAGTCGCAGCAGCTCACCGACCTGTACTTCAACCCCCCCATGGACCGCGTCGGCATGCTGCAGTGGAACCGCTTCGAGCAGATCGTGCAGCAGGGGTATGCACATGGCATCCAGGTGCTGGACGGACTGGATGACATCAAGCGCCGGCGCATCGGCGGGCTGCGCACCCGTTGAGAACGCACCACACGGCCCGGTCGCCCAAGCGGCATGCAACAGGCAGGCACCGGTGTAGCATGGGCGCCCTTGAGGAGGAGACCCCATGCACCCCAACGCCCAGACCCTGCAGCGCTTCTACACCGCGTTTGCGCAGCTTGACCACGCCACCATGGCCGCCTGCTATGCGCCCAACGCCACGTTCGACGACGAGGCCTTTTCCCTGAAGGGCCGCGACCAGATCGGCGGCATGTGGCGCATGCTATGCACCGCCACCAAAAAGCCCGGCGCGGCCGAGCACTGGAAGCTCGCGTTCAGCGGTATCGAAGCCGACGCGGCCGGCGGCAAGGCGCACTGGGAGGCGCACTACCTCTTCAGCGCCACGGGGCGCAAGGTGCACAACATCATCGACGGCACCTTCACCTTCACGCCCGACGGGCTGATCGCCACTCACCGCGACCGCTTCAACTTCTGGCGCTGGGCACGGCAGGCGCTGGGGGCGCCAGGGCTGCTGCTGGGCTGGTCGCCATCGCTCAAGCGCAAGGTGCGGAGTACGGCGGCGGGGAATTTGAAGAAGTTTTTGGCGCAGGGGTGAGGGGTGGTGTTGCGGTGACGCAGATCGCTCAATGCATTGGGAACTGCGGCTCTCGGCAAAGAGCAGTCTCTAGCAAATGTGCCCATGGTTCACTTGGCGGGAAGTCTGGTAGAACTGGTGCCTTGCGGCTTGTAATCGTAAGTCGCCCCCACGTCTAGTCATTGCAATGAAGCTCACAAAAATCAAAGGGCTCCAACGCTGCTGCAAGGCGGCGCTAGTGGTTGCAACGGTGTGCTTTCTGTCGCTTGGGGTTCAACCTCTTCTATTCCCCAACTCGTTGAGCAACGTGGCACTGGTAGGTGCCTTGCGAGCTTCTTCACGGCACTTTTCTTACTCGGTGCCATTGCTTCTGTTAAATGTCCCTCCTGCACAAAGCCTTTTATTGGCTCCACGGTCGAAGATGGTGTCCCGACTGCGTCGCTATTCACTAGAGAATGCAAGTATTGTGGTTTTCCGACTCAGTGCCTGCCATCTTCGGAGAAGTGATTGAGGCTTAGCAACGCGGCCAAAACGGAGGGGTTTCAGCGACCGGTTCGACCGCAGCCGAGCTCTGCCCTCGAAAGTCTGTGCGGAGGCAGTTGGTACAACCGTACCAGCGCTTGGCAACACGCCCGCTATCGGCCAGAAGCGGTCGGTCACCCCTAATGAAAGCAGACGTTCAATGGTTGACTTAACTCGCCTGGGCAAGCGATACGAAGCCACGCTCGCACAGGTCCGGGTTGACTCAAATCTCAGGTATTACCGCCCGGAGGTTGCGGAAGATAAGCATCAACTGGAAATTCGGTTTCCTCGCCATCCTCCTTCGCAAGGAGTAGTCTGCCCCCTTTGCTCTTGAAGTCACGCAATAGGCTGAACGCAAGCCGTGTGGCAAGGCAAAGCGCCTGTAGTGAGTCGTTTCCCGCGATGTCCGCCAACCTGCCGTAAAGGGGGGACACTGCGACAGGACAGCGCCATACTTCCGGATCAGTAGTCTCTCTGTACGGGGTACCTATGGTCACTGATATGGCGACGTGCTCACCTGCTTCGGTGACTCCTTTGATAGTTGTTGCAGCAATCTCGCTCATAGATACCTAACTCAATGTATTCCGCAAAGCCTGCGGGGAAAACTCGGTGGAAGTAGTCGAAAGCGGGCTCTCAACATTGCAATTGAGCGGGCGAAGCTGCTCGACTGTTGCAATGACACGTTTAGCCATCAGCGCGTGCCGTAGCTCGGACCCTTGCCACACTTTTCCAAGTGTCCTCATCGGGTTCAAGCTCCGGAAAAGCGGCCACCGCGGGATTGATTACCTCTATGGTTATTTCTGCCATGGCGCGTGCGAAATTGAGCTTCAGCCTTTCTTGATCCAGTGCCGGTAACCCTACGATCGCATCGATTAACGCAGCGTTCAACGCAGCCATGGCGTCAATACCCCCGTCCCGAACAATGCGCGCGCAATCGATGTTGGGTAGTGTCATGTTTCCTCGCTGGATGGTTGCCTAACGTCGGCCTTGCCCCGCCCCTCTGCTGCTGCAATTCACGGGGTTGCTTGATCATGTCCGTGACTGATCGAATACGTTACACACATTAAACCGCGCACCGAGTGGGACGTCTACATTGCCAGTAGATCAACAGATGACCGCTTGCACGGTCTCTGTCTAAGGACAGCTCTGGGCCCAAAGCACCCTATCACCGTGCTCGGTCAGCGACAGGCAACTACCCACCTTGAACCCCGCCCTCGCATCTGCAACATGGAGCAGTAGAAAAATCAAGCAAAATTGACATCTAGCGCTTATCCAATAATCGCCCGCAGCTATCAAATCAGTAGCCTCCCTCCCCAAACCCCGTAGCACCCTTGTACTTCTTGCCACTGCCACAATGGCACGGAGCATTGCGGCTGGACATGTGGCGATGCTGTGCACGGCGACAAAAAGGCCGACAGCCAAGCGCTGGGCCTGCCGGGTGTGCTGCGGGGCTGGTCGCCTTCGCTAAAACGCCAGCGGCATCCTCCCCGCTCAACCGCCCACCCCTCCTTTCGCACTGGCCGGAGCGACATCGCTTCCCATCCGATCAATCAGCACCGCGCTGGCCTCATTGAGCCCCAGCACCTGCACCGTGCAGCCATGGTGGCGCAAGCGCTCCACCACCTTGTCGAGCGCTGCGACGGCGGTGATGTCCCAGAAGTGGGCGTGCGTCACGTCGATGACCACCGCGCGGCCCTCGGCGCCCAGCACGTCGAACGCCTCGATGAACGCATCGGCCGAGACAAAAAACACCTGGCCGGACACGCGCCAAGTGCGCTGGCCCAAGGCCGTGGCACCAGCGCCATCTGCGTGATCGGCGCCATCCGCATCGTCGTGCACGCGCACCTCCAGCATGTGCGAGACCTTGAACGCAAAGAACACCCCGCTGAGCACCACGCCCACGGCCACGCCAGCCGCCAGGTTGTGGGTGGCGATGGTGACGGCCACGGTGGCCAGCATGGCGGCGCTGGACAGGCGCGGGTGGCGCACCAGGGCGCCGAGCGACTTCCAGTCGAACGTTTCGGCCGACACCATGACCATGATGGCCACCAGCGCAATCACCGGCACCTTGGATACCCAGTCTTTCAGCACCACCATGAGGATCAGCAAAAACACCCCGGCAAACAACGTGGACAGGCGCCCGCGCCCGCCGTACTTCACGTTGCCCACGGCCTGGCCGATCATTCCGCAGCCCGCAATGCCGCCGAACAGGCTGGCCGCGATGTTGGCCACGCCCAGCCCCGCGCATTCGCGGTTCTTGTCGCTGGGGGTGTCGGTCAGCTCATCGACCACGGCGGCGGTGAGCACTGATTCAAGCAGGCCCACCATGGCGATCGCCAGCGCGGGCAGCAGGATGATGCGCAGGGTGTCGAGCGACGCGGGCACCTGCGGCAGCGCAAACACAGGCAACGCATCGGGCAGTTTGCCCAGGTCACCCACCGTGGGCAGGTGCAGCCCCAGCGCCGATGCCAGCACCGTGAGCACCACCACGCAGATCAGCGGTGACGGAATGGCGGTGAGCGCAGGCCATGCCAGCCGCTGGCCCAGCCACGGCAGGCCGTAGATGAGCGCCAGCCCCAACGCCAGCGCCCCCCAGGTGGCAGTGCTGGCGCCGTGCAGGTGCGGCAGTTGCGCGGCAAAGATCAGGATGGCCAGTGCATTGACGAAGCCCGTGCGCACCGAGCTGGACACGAAGCGCATCAACACGCCCAGCTTCATCAGCCCAAACGCCACCTGCACCGCGCCTGCCAGCAGCCCCGCCGCCAGCAGGTAGCCCAGCCCGTGCGACTGCACCAGCGGCGCAGCCACCAGCGCCACCGAGCCTGCCGCCGCCGACACCATCGCAGGCCGCCCGCCGGTGAAGGCGATGACCAGGCTGATGACAAACGAGGCGAAGAGCCCCACTGAAGGGTCCACGCCCGCCACGAAGGAGAAGGCGATGACTTCGGGGATGAGCGCAAACGTGGCCACAGCCCCGGCCAGCAGCTCGCGCGGAATGCTGGGCGCCCATTCGGCGCGCAGACGGTTCAGGGTGGAAGGGTTCATGCGGTGTGCCCTGCAAAAAACAAAGCGCGCCCGAAGGCGCGCTGCGAGGAATTTCAGATCAAAACAGGCTCTAGCGCTTATCCATCAAGCGCCAATAGCTATCCAATCAATAGCAAATTGCCCAACAAAATCAAGCTCCGTGGCACTTCTTGTACTTCTTGCCGCTGCCGCAGTGGCACGGGTCATTGCGCCCCGGCTCGGGCGCCTTGCGCACCGTCTCCACGCGCGGGCCCATGCTCTTCCACAGCTGGCGCAGGTCGTACACGGCCCAGATGGCTTCGCCGAAGCCCTCGACGCGCGCCTGGCTGGTGCTGGGTGGGCCGTCTTCGTCGTACATGCAGACTTCGGGCTTGCCGGTGTCGTCTTCGGTCAGGGCAACGATGCGGTCCAGCGCGTCATCCAGCCACTTGGCGGCTTCCTTGTCGCGCGGGGCGGCCCAGTCCTCGGGCCAGTTTTCCACCGCAAACATGAAGCCCAGGGCCCACACCTGGCCGAAGGACGGGATCTCCTGGTCGTCGCCCATTTCGGCGCGCTGCTCGTCGGTCAGGCTGGCCACGGCGCCGCGCATGTCCATGGCTTCGGGCTGGAAGGTGCGGTCGTCGTCCAGCGTCTTCACGTCGGTGTCGAGCTGGGTCGCGATTTCGGCCCAGCGGCGGTTCCACAGCTCTAAAAAGCGCGCCTGCTGGGCGGCGTCAGCAAAGGCTGGCAACTGCGGCAGCGGGTCGCCTTCGGCAATATCCAGCTCGGCGCCGTCGCCCAGCAGCATGGGCAGGTACTCGGCCGGGGCGATGGGGCGGCGGCTGCAGATCAGCGCGGTCATGAAACCGTCGCAGAACTCCCACTGCGGGATTTCCTCGCCGCGCGAGCGCAGGTCGTCGAGGATGTTGTCGATCTCTTCCAGCTCTTCAGGGCCCAGTGCGGCGGCCGGGGCGCCCGCGGGGTCATCAAGATCGTCGGTGGAGGGCGTGGGCGATGTGGGTTCGGTCATGGGGGGCTCCGGTCGTCAAGCGAGAAAGCGGGGGCGGTAAAACATTGTTTTACTTTTATGATGCGCAGGCCTGTGCCGTGGCGCTGGTGTAGCGGCGGAGGTACGGCGACCCGGGGTGGTGCCGGGCCTCAAAAGCGCCTTGCGCAACATGGCAACCCGATAAAAAGGCGGTCAGTGTAGCCCCCTCTCGCACCGCCACCAGAACCAGGACCCCCATGCTCCACCAACTGAACTCCCTGTACCCGGTGCGCTACACGGCCTTTGCGCTGTGCGTTTTCGGGCTGCTGCTGTCGCTGTTTGCGCTGGTGGCTTTTCACGTGGGGTTGCCCGTGGTGCTGGTGTTTGCTGCCCTGGTAGCAGTGGGCGTGTACGACCTGCAGCAGTCGCGCCACGCCATTTTGCGCAACTACCCGGTCATCGGCCACATCCGCTTCATGCTCGAATACGTGCGGCCCGGGGTGCGCCAGTATTTCATCGAGAGCGACAGCGAGGCCGCGCCGTTCTCGCGCGCGCAGCGCTCGCTGGTGTACCAGCGCGCCAAGGGCGACCCGGACAACCGGCCGTTTGGCACGCACCTGGACGTGGGCGCGCAGGGTTATGAATGGGTGAACCACTCGCTCGCACCCACACAGCTGCCGTCGCACGACTTTCGGGTGTGGATCGGCGGCAGCCCCGATGCGCCGTCGCCATCGGTATCGCCCTGCACCCAGCCCTACCATGCGAGCGTGTTCAACATCTCGGCCATGAGCTTTGGTGCGCTGTCGGCCAATGCGATCCTTGCTTTGAACCAGGGTGCAAAAAAAGGCGGCTTCGCGCACGACACGGGCGAGGGCAGTATCAGCCAGCACCACCGCGTGCACGGCGGCGACCTGATTTGGGAAATCGGCTCGGGCTACTTTGGCTGCCGCAACCCCGATGGCACGTTCAGCGAAGAGCGTTTTGCGGCCAGCGCCACCGACCCGCAGGTCAAGATGATCGAGCTGAAGCTCAGCCAGGGCGCCAAGCCCGGCCATGGCGGCGTGCTGCCCGGCGCGAAGGTGACTGCCGAGATCGCCGCTGCGCGCGGTGTGAAAGAGGGCGAAGCCTGCATCTCGCCCGCCAGCCACAGTGCGTTTCGCACGCCGGTCGAGATGATGCATTTCATCGCCAAGCTGCGTACGCTGTCGGGCGGCAAGCCCACGGGCTTCAAGTTCTGCCTGGGCCACCCGTGGGAGTGGTTTGCCATCGTCAAGGCCATGCTGGTCACGGGCATCACGCCCGATTTCATCGTGGTCGATGGCGCCGAGGGCGGCACGGGCGCGGCGCCCGTCGAATTCACCGACCACGTGGGCGCCCCGCTGCAAGAAGGCCTGCTGCTGGTGCACAACACGCTGGTGGGGGTGAACCTGCGCGACCGCGTGCGCATTGGCTGCGCGGGCAAGGTGATCAGCGCCTTCGACATCGCTCGCATGATGGCGCTGGGCGCCGACTGGTGCAACGCGGGGCGCGGCTTCATGATGGCGCTGGGCTGCATCCAGGCGCAAAACTGCCACACCGGCCACTGCCCCACGGGCGTGACCACCCAAGACCCGCTGCGCCAGCAGGCCCTGGTGGTGCCCGACAAGGCCACGCGCGTGGCGCAGTTTCACCGCAGCACGCTGCACGCGCTGCAGGAACTGGTGCAGGCCGCCGGGCTGCGCCACCCCAAGGACATCACGGCCCACCACATCGTGCGCCGCATCAGCGACACCGAGGTGCGCCTGCTGTCCAACCTGATCACGCGCATGCAACCGGGCGCGCTGCTCGGCCCGCTCGACGCGCAGCACAACGTGTTCCGCCTGTACTGGCCCTTGGCCAGCGCGCACAGCTTTCAGGCCAGCGAGCCTGCACTGGAACCCTCCATCCCCCACCATGTCGAGCTGGTGCACGCAGCAGCCGTCGGCACCGCTGCTGCGGTGGCAGGGGATGCCGCCGTATGAACTTGACGATGGACGCATCCGCCCCCACCCACACCACCGCCCCGGACTACGCCGCCTTTTTGCAGCAGCAACTGGCCACCCAGCCCCACAACGTGATGGCCCATGTGCTGGGCCACGAACAGATCTGGATCAAGCGCGCCGGCGCGCCCCACGGCACGGGCCGCTACCGCGCCATGGCCGTGCTGGCCGCCCTGCTGCGGCTGGACGCCCTGCGCCCCGTGCCCAACCCCGGCGGCCCTGCGGCCATTGCCACCGAAGTGCAGCGCCTGCGTGACCTGGCCGCGCGCGGCATCCGCGTGCCCGTGGTGCTGGCCGCCTTGCCCCATGGTTTTGCCATGCGCCACCTGGGCCACACGGGGGAAGAGATTCATTCGCTGGGCAACGAGATCGACCATGCCGTGCAGGCGGGTGACACGGCCACCGTTCTGGCGCTGTGGCAGCAGGGGCTGGACACGCTGGCCCTGGTGCACCGCCAAGGCACGTGCCTGAGCCAGGCCTTTGCTCGCAACATGGTGCGCTGCCCCGATGGCGAAGTGGCCTGCATCGACTTTGAGGACGACCCCGCCGCCGTGTTGCCCCTGGCGGTGTGCCATGTGCGCGATGCGCTGTGTTACGCGCACTCCACCGCGATCTACCTGCACACCAGCGGCACGCTGACCGAGGGGCGCGAGCGCTGGGCGGCGTGGGTGGCGCAGGAGAGCGCGGAGATGCAGACGGTGCTGGCGACCAGTGTCCGGCGGATGGGGTGGATGGGGCTTCTGCCGGCAAGCCGCAGGCTGGGGCGGGATTTGCAGCGGGTGCGGGCGGCGTACGAGTTGCTAAGCAGATGAAACGCGGCCGTTCTAGTCAAGCTGTGGTTGTCCGCTGACAGCGGCAAGCGCGCTGATCGCCTATCGTTCAGGTGGAGCTTCCTCCAGCCCTCCCTTCTTTCCATGCCACTGCCCGCAGCTGCCAGCCCAGCCGCTCCTGAGCCCACGCCCTTGCCCACCACCTCCGACAAGCCCCGCCGCAGCCGACCGCCCACCCTGTCGCGGGCTGCCTGGAAGCAGTTCATGGGCGTGGCCCGGCCCTACTGGGCAGGCGACAAGAAGCGCACCGCCTGGGGCCTGATGGCACTGCTGATCGCCCTGATGGTGTGCGAGACCCAGCTGGCCGTCATGCTGATCGACAAGACGGGGGAGATGACATCGGCCCTGGCGGCCAAGCAGGCCGACCGCTTCTGGATCGCGGTGCGCACCAGCCTTGTTGTACTGGCATTCGCGGTGCCGGTATACGCCTTTTATTACTACATGCGCGATGCGTTTTCCAACCACTGGCGGCGCTGGCTCACCCACCGATTCCTGGATGGCTATCTGAGCGAACGCAAGTACTACGAGATCGGCGCGGGCGGCGACATCGACAACCCCGACCAGCGCATCAGCGAAGACATCAACACCTTCACCAGCCGGTCCACGCACTTCCTGCTGATTTTCATCGGCTCGCTGATGCAGCTGGTGGCGTTCAGCGCGGTGTTGTGGTCCATCTCCAAGACGCTGGTGGCTTTTTTGGCGGTGTATGCCCTGCTGGGTACCTTCGGGGCGCTGTACCTTTTTGGCGCGCCGCTGATACGGCTGAACTTCTGGCAGATCCGCCGCGAGGCAGACTTCCGGTTCGGGCTGATGCGGCTGCGCGAGAACGCCGAATCCATCGCCTTCTACCGGGGCGAACCCCAGGAGCGCGTGCAGATCGACCACCGGTTCGAGGCTGCTTTTACCAACTTCGCCCGGCTCATCAAAAAGCAGCTCTCGCTCAACCTGTACCAGCGCTCTTTCAGCCAGCTCACCTTGATCCTGCCCAGCATCCTCCTGGCCAATGCGGTGCTGTCGGGCGAGCTGGAGGTGGGCCGGGCCATCCAGGCGGCAGGCGCTTTTGCCGCCGTGCTGGGCGCCATCTCGCTGATCGTGGACAACTTCGAGAGCCTGAGCCGGTTTGTGGCGGGCATCGACCGGCTCCATACCCTGTCGCAGGTCGTGCTCAAAACCCCTGCCGCGCCCACCCCCTGGGCCGAGCCCGCCCCAGCAGGCCAACCTGCGGACGATGCGACGCCCGCGATCAACGCCCACGACCCCTCCGAGCCCCCACCGCAAATCACCACCCGCATCGGCGACACGCTGGCCATCGAAGGGCTCTCGCTTTACACCCCCCACTTCGGCCGCCTGCTCGTGGCCGACCTCTCGCTGCAGTTGCAGCCCGGCGACGCGCTGCTCATCACCGGCCCGAGCGGCTGCGGCAAGAGTTCGCTCTTGCGTGCCATTGCCGGCCTGTGGCACACGGGCAGCGGTACCGTGCAGCACCCGCCCCTGGAAGACATGTTCTTCCTGCCCCAGCGCCCCTACATGCAGATTGATACGCTGCGCAGCCAGATCATCTACCCGAGCAAGCAGACGGCGCTGAGCGACGAACGCCTGCTGGAGCTGCTGCAGGAGGTGCACCTCGAATCACTGTCCGAGCGTGTGGGTGGGCTCAACGCGTCCTACGACTGGGAGAAACTGCTGTCCGTGGGCGAGCAACAGCGCCTGGCCTTTGCCCGCGTGCTGGCGCGCCAGCCCAGCATCGTCATCCTGGATGAAGCCACCAGCGCGCTGGACAGCGCCAACGAAACCGCCCTCTACGAACGCCTGCGCGCCAGCGGCACCACCCTCATCAGCATCGCCCACCGCCCCGCCGTGCTCAAACACCACACGCACGTGCTGGAGTTCAAGGGCGAAGGGGCTTGGGCGCTGTACGCGGCAGCGGACTTCAGATTTGATAGCTGAGCGCGGCGGCTCAAGCGACGGCGGGGCAGCTTCGCCCGATGAGAGCAGGTCGGGTTACGCTTCGCCAACCCGACCTACATGACTTCCGCAATGACCGACTTTGAGATCTACACACCCACAGCAGACGAAGTTCACTCCGGCGTCTTAGGCCGTCGGATGCGGCAATTCAACTACGGGTTCGTCGGTGAGTACGGCCAGTCCCAGCCGGTGTGGGTGAGCGCGCGCGACACCCAGGGCGAATTGGTGGGCGGGCTGCGCGGATTCGTGTTTTTGGAATGGCTGAACGTGGAACTGCTGTTTGTGGACGAAGCCGCCCGGCACCATGGAGTGGGCCGCAACCTGCTGGCCACGGCAGAACAGAAAGCCCGCAACCTGGGCGCGCACAGCGTGACGCTGAACACCTTTGAGTGGCAGGCGCGCGAGTTCTATCTTAAACAGGGCTATGAGGAGTTTGGGCACATCGACAACTACATCCAGGGATTTCAGCTGGTGTATTTGAAGAAGGTTTTGATGTCCTGATGTCCAGGGCTTGGATTGCCAACGTGGCAGGTCCGACTGCGCCAACCCATCCCACCAAACTTACGATCAACTTCCCAGCAGCATTTCGTACCTTGGCGTGTCTGACAACGGATCTGCAGACAGCACCAGCCCCTCAAAAAAATGGTGATCCTGGTCAGCCAGCAGGTGCGCGGCCTCCTGGTGCAAAAGGAACAGCACCTCTGCATAGGTTGGGTTGTGGTCCCTGCGAATCTGAACCGTAGCGCTCAATTCGGTCCAAACGCCACCGTTATCCCGAACCCAGTACGCATAGGTCACGTCCAACGTCCTGCCCGGAAACTGCCTCTGGAGCTCCTGCTCATCCAGGCTGTGTCCAATGCTCCTGCTGTACTCACGCAGGGCTGAGAGCAAAGTCTCCACATCCTGGCAAGACGGCTCAGAAAAAGACCAGGGGAGCTCACGAAGGATTGACGACGGAAGACTTTGAGCCAAAGACGGCCTCGCAAAAAATGAGACAGCGCCAGCGGTATGCCAGAGGAAGTGCCGCCTTGAACTCATGGGCGGTGATACGCGATCATCGGAGGGTAACAGTCCCCACGATCTTGTCGAAGACTTGGCAGGCCTATCAAACCGCAAGTGCTGCTACCCCCGCCTCCAGCACCAGCGCAGTCGCCACATCCGCCCCGAAATTCATCAAGCGCTTGCGCATACAGATCACCGCCTTGTCCTTGCTCAGCAGAATCGCCCGGTGTGCCGCCGCCAGGTCGATGAACTTCTGGTCGTCCGCGTCCTTGCAGACATAGGGCACCTTGGGCGCGATCTCCACCAGCCGCGCCTGCGCATCAAATGCAGCGAGTACCTGCGCTGCATCCACGCGGTAGTAGTCCATGCGCCCAACGATGTGCGGATAGGCCAGCACGCGCTCCAGTTCGTCGCGCATGACCTGGGTGGCTATCCAGGCCAGACGCCCTTGGGCCAGCAGTGCGCGCAGGGGGGCGGTGCGCGGGTCGCTGAAGATCAGCAGGTCGAGCGCGACGTTGGTGTCCACCACGACGGGGCGAGCGGGCTCGCCCGCCCGGGCCTCGGCGGGCAGGCGCAGTTCAACCTGCATTGCGCGGGTCGTTGTCAGGGGCGGGTTTTGCAGCACGGTCGCGCACCGCGCCCTTGATCATGTCAAAGCGGAAGAGGCGGCATTCGATGGGGCCGTTCCACATCGGCACGCGGCGCGATTCTTTCAGGCGCATCTTGCCGGGCAGCTTGAGGTCGGGTGTGAGCATCCAGGCCTGCCAACCAGCGTAGTTCTTCTTCCAGTGTGAGGCCAGCTGGCTGAAGAATTCGCCGCCATCCTCGGTCTGCGCCTCTTCGCGGCCCACGGCCATGCCCTGGGCACGGTCGGCAGCGCGCTCGCTGGCGTTGCGGCCTGCGCTACCTGCGGCAGCAATGCGCTCGCCGTAGGGCGGGTTCAGCAGCATCACGCCAGGCTGGTCGCACGGTGGCATGCGCTGCAGGGCGTCGCCGCCGCGCAGCTGCACGGCATCGGCCACGCCTGCGCGCTCAGCATTGCGCTGCGCAAAATCGACCATGCGGAAAGCCACATCACTGCCAAACAGGGGCACAGCGCTTGTCTGTATTGCGCTTTCAGCTTCGTTTTTAATAGCATCCCAGACATGGGCCTGGAACGGCAGCAGCTTCTCGAACGCAAAGCGCCGCAGCATGCCCGCCGGGATGCGGCAGGCGATCTGCGCGGCTTCGATCACGATGGTGCCGCTGCCGCAGCAGGGGTCGTACAGCGGCTGGGGGTTGTCGCCGTGCGGGTCCCAGCCGCTGGCAGCAATCATGGCGGCGGCCAGGGTTTCTTTCAGTGGCGCATCGCCCTTGTCCTCGCGCCAGCCGCGTTTGAACAGCGGCTCGCCCGAGGTGTCGATGTAGATCGTGGCCTCGTCGGTGGTCAGGTGCAGGTGGATGCGCACATCGGGCCACTGGGTGTTCACGTCGGGCCGCACACCGCTTTTGGCGCGGAAGCGGTCGGCCACCGCGTCCTTGACCTTGAGACCTGCGAAGTTGAGGCTCTGCAACGGGCTGTGCTGGGCCGTCACCTCGACCTTGAAGGTCTGGCGCGTGGTGAACCAGATTTCCCAGGCCACGTCGCTGGCCATGGCATAGAGATCGTTCTCGGAGCGGTACGGGCGGTGCGCCAACTGCACCAGTACGCGCTGGGCCAGTCGGCTGTGCAGGTTGAGCAGCAGCGCCTCGCGCCACGAGGCGCGCAGCAGCACGCCGCCGCGGCCGACCAGCAGGTCTTGCCCCGTGAGGCCGGTGATGCCATGCACCTCATCGGCCAGAAAGCCCTCCACACCAGCGGCGCAGGGGAGAAAAAGTTGGAGTTGGTTCATGTCGATGGGGAGGATACGCGCTCAGACAATGCGTGGGAATCCTGCGTTCCCGCGCGGGCCAGCAGCAATTGGCGGATGGATTCGGGGATCGGCGCCACCTTGCGGTCGGCCTTGCCGATGAAGACGATGCCGATCTTGCCGCGCGCCACCTCGCGGCCTGAGGTCTTCTCGGTCATGCAAAAGACCAGGTCAAACCCATAGCGGTTGAAGTCCGCCGGGGCCATCTCCACGCGCATGGTCTCGCCATGGAAACCTTCGGACTTGTACTGCGCCACGATGTCGCCGACCACGATGGACAGCCCGCCCACGTCGGCCTCGGGGTAGCCCAGCGACTGGAAGAAGCGCACCCGCGCTTCAGAGACCAGGCTCAGCAGTTGCGCGTTGTCCAGGTGCCCGCCCTGGTTCACGTGGCTGATGTAGATCTGCAGCTCGGTGGCAAAGCCGAAGTGCGGGGGGAGGTCGAAGACGATGCGGGCCATGGTGGGGTGGCGGATAGAAAAACGAAAAATTCAAACAGGGCGAGCCATGCGCCCCCAACCGGGGTACCTACAGCGCCTTGCGCAGGTTGGCCGGCGCGATCTTGAGCGCCTCGCGGTACTTGGCCACGGTGCGGCGTGCGCACTCGATGCCCTGCTCCTTGAGCATCTCGGCGATCTGGCTGTCGGACAGCGGCTTGGCGGGGCTTTCTGCGGCCACAAACTGCTTGATGAGGGCGCGCACGGCGGTGCTGGACGCGTTGCCGCCGGTCTCGGTACCCAGGCCCGAGCCAAAGAAGTACTTCAGCTCATACGTGCCAATTGGCGTGGCCATGTATTTGGCGGTGGTCACGCGGCTGATGGTGGATTCGTGCAGGCCCAGTTCGTCGGCGATGTCGCGCAGCACCAGCGGGCGCATGGCCAACTCGCCGTGGGTGAAGAAGCTTTTTTGCCGCTCCACGATGGCGCGCGAGACGCGCAGGATGGTGTCAAAGCGCTGCTGGATGTTCTTGATGAACCAGCGCGCCTCCTGCAGGCGCTGCTGCATGCCCTGGTGGCCCTCGCCGCCCTTGTGGCCGCGCAGGGCGCCAGCATAGATGTCGTGCACGCGCAAGCGCGGCATCACATCGGGGTTGAGGCTGACGATGAAGTTGTGCTGGCCGTCGCGGCCGTTAGCGCGCCCGGCTTTGCGCACGATGACGTCGGGAATGATGATGTTGCGCTCCACGTCGGCAAAGCGACGGCCGGGGCGAGGCTCCAGGCGAGCGATCAGCGCCATGGCGGCGCGGGTGCGCTCTTCGCCGTCGCCACACAGCTGCGTCAGGCGGCGGATGTCGCGGCGGGCCAGCATCTCCAGCGGCTGCTGACAAATGCGCAGCGCGGTCTGCACCGTGTCGGGGTCAGCATCGCTGTCCTCGTCGGCAGCCAGCGCCGTGAGCTGCAGCGTCAGGCATTCGGCCAGGTTGCGCGCACCCACGCCGGTGGGCTCCAGGCTTTGCAGCAGGCGCTGGGCCACGGTGAAGCGGTGCACCAGCTCTTCAATCTGCTCCAGGTCGTCCGGCCCGGCCAGGCTGATGGCCAGCTCTTCCAGCGGCTCTTCGAGGTAGCCGTCGTCGTTGAGCGATTCAATGAGAAAACGCAGCGCTGCGCGGTCAATCTCTGACAAGCGCAGCGCCAGTGCCTGACGGTGCAAAAAGGCGGTCAGCGATTCATGCGAACGGGCCAGCTCGGTGGCGTCGGCCTCGTCGCCTTCGGAGTCGTTGCGGTTGCGGGCGGGCGCATCCCCGCCCCACTCCGCGTCGTTGGGCGCCATTTCTACCGTGCCGTCACCGCTCCAGTCAGGCTCGTCAGCGCCAGCACTCGGTGTTTCAGCATCATTTTGGCCTTCAGCGCTTGTGCTGCTTGCGCTATTAGCTCCTGAAAATATAGCATCATCGGCGCTGTACTCATCGGGCTGCGCGGGCGTGTCGGCGGCTTCGAGCCCAAACTCCTCGCGCGGAGCTTCGTCGGCATTGCGTTCGAGGAACGGGTTTTCGTCGAGCATCTGCTCGACTTCCTGCGAGAGTTCGAGCGTGGACAACTGCAGCAGCCGGATGGACTGCTGAAGCTGGGGGGTCAATGCAAGATGCTGCGAGACGCGCAGCGAGAGTCCAGGCTTCATCACATCCTGAAGTGTTCGCCAAGGTAAACACGTCGTACCTCGGCGTTGTCCACGATCTCGGACGGCGTGCCCTGCGCGAGCACGCGGCCATCGCTGATGATGAAGGCGTGGTCGCAGATGCCCAGGGTTTCGCGCACATTGTGGTCGGTGATGAGCACGCCGATGCCCCGCGCCTTCAGGAAGCCGATGATGCGCTGGATCTCGATCACGGCAATGGGGTCGATGCCGGCAAAGGGCTCGTCCAGCAGGATGAAACGCGGTTGAGTGGCCAGGGCCCGGGCAATCTCGACGCGGCGGCGCTCGCCACCGGACAGGGCCATGGCGGGCGAGGCGCGCAGGTGGTCCACGCGCAGCTCCTGCAGCAGGGCCGTCAGGCGCTCCTCGATGGCGTCGCGCGAGAGCGGCTGGCCGTCATCACCACGCTGCAGTTCCAGCACGGCGCGCACGTTCTCTTCGACCGTGAGTTTGCGAAAGATCGAGGCTTCCTGAGGCAGGTACGACAGGCCCAGGCGCGAGCGCCGGTGGATGGGCATGTGGGCCACCGATTGGCCGTCGATGCGGATGTCTCCCTCGTCGCTGCGCACCAGGCCCACGATCATGTAGAACGAGGTGGTCTTGCCCGCGCCGTTGGGGCCGAGCAGCCCCACGACCTCACCTTTTTGTACGACCAGCGAAACGTCCTTGACGACCTTGCGGCTGCCATAAGATTTGGCCAGGTGCTGCACCTCCAGGCGGCTGCCCGCCTGGGAATCAGGCCCCAGGCGGCTACCCGCCTGAGTGTCAGGACCGGTACTCACAGCGGGCCCACTCACTTGGCGCCGCCGCCAAGGCTGTTGCTGGGGCGCAGCGCCGGGGCTGAGGCCGGGGACGCCGCCTCGGGGGCCGCCGCAGCGGGCGGTGGATCTTTGGGGGCCAGCACGGCGCGCACGCGGCTGCCCGGTGCGGGGGCATCGCCCGCAGCGTTGGTGGCGGTGCGCTTGCCGTCCACGGAGAACACGTCGGTCAGGTTGTTGTAGACAATCACGGCGCCGGTGATCTCGTCGCTGAGCACAGCGCCCCGGTAGCGGCGCAGCTCGGCACGGGTGATGAAGCGCACGTTGTCGGCCTTGCCGTCGTACTCGATGACTTCGCTCTCGCCTTCGATGAACTCGTCGGGTGCTCCCGGCAGGGTGTCGCGCTTTTGCCGGAAGAAGGCGCGCTTGCCGGGCTCTGCCGTGACCACGCCGTACTGGTAGCCATCGGCATCCTGGCGCACATCCAGCCGCGCGCCACGCAGCACGATGGAGCCCTTGGTCATGACCACGCGGCCAGAGAACACGCTGGTTTGCTTGAGTTCATCGTGGCGCAAAGCGTCCGCCTCGATGTTCATGGGCTTGGCGCGGTCGGCCTTTTCGGCATGGGCCACACCGAAGGTGCAGGCCAGGGCCGCGAGCAGGAGGATCGGAAGGAGGCGATGGTTCATAGGGCACGAATCTTGCAATCATTGTAGCCACCCCGTCGCGTTCCTCCATGAAAAAAGCCCGCATGTGCGGGCTTTTGCCAATGGGAACCGGCGGCCGGGCGAAAACCGTCAGCCTTTGCGGGCCACTGCCGCCAGATGTTCCACCACCTGCAGCACGTTTTGCATGCTGCCCGCCATGGTGCCATCGGTGTAGAACTTGCCCGCCACACCCATCGAGGGCACGCCCTCCACACCGTAGGCGTCCTGCAGTTGCGAAGCACGGCGAACCTGGTTGGACACGCTGAACGAGGTGTAGATTTCCTTGAACTTGGCGGCGTCCACACCCTGTTGGGCCACCCAGGCAAAAATTTCGTCGTCCTTGGCCAGCTTCTGCTTTTCCACATGGATGGCGCGGAACACCTTGGCGTGCAGGGCTTCGAGCTTGCCCATGCCTTCCAGGGCGTAGTACAACTTCTGCTGGGGCACAAAGCTCGCGTTGAAGGCCACGGGCATACGACGGACGGAGAGGTCCTTGGGGGCGGCCTTGACCCAGGCGTCGAGCGCGGGTTCAAAGGCGTTGCAGTGGGGGCAGCTGTACCAGAAGAACTCGATCACATCGACCTTGCCCGCAGGCGCGTCGGGCACTACCGGCTTGTCCAGCCGCCGGAAGTCCTTGCCCTCCTTGAACTGGCGGGCCTGAGCCAGCGCGGGGGTGGCCACTGGCAACGTCAGGGCGGAAGCGGCAACCGCCGAGGCGGCGGACAAAGAAAACTCACGGCGTTTCATGACAAAGACTCTCCTGTTACAGGTCTGGGGGATGTGAGCCATGCCCCCGCAAAAAGTTCAGCCACCCGAAGTCTGGCGCGTCAGCGCTGCACGCGCACCAACGCCGACTCCAGCCCGGCACCATCGAGCTTCTCCTTGAGCTGCTCGGCGTCGTCGCGTTTGGTGAACGGGCCCACACGCACCCGGAACACCGCCCGGCCATTTTGCTCACGCTCGCTCACGCGGGCCTCCCAGCCCAACATGGCCAGCTTGGCGCGCTGCGCATCGGCGTCCGCCTGGGTGCGGAAAGCCCCGGCCTGGACAAAGTAGTCGAACGGGTCCAGATTGCCCTTGGCAGCAGCCTTTGCCACGGCCAGATCACCCAGCGGGTCGGCGCCCGGCTTGGTTTCAGCCTTGGCCTCGGGCTTGCTGGCAGCGGGCTTGGGTGCGGGCGCCGATGCCACAGCCCGCGCATCCGGCGCGGCCGGGGTGGGCGCCGAGGCAGCCACAGCGGGCGGGGCTGCCGGGCGAGCCGGGTTCTTGCCATACAAAGGCGAATTGGGATCCCAGTTCTTGTTCTTCTGGGTCTCGGCGGCGTCCATGTCCACGCCCCGGCCATTGCCCTTGTTGAGGAAGGGCACCGGCACCTTGGTCACGTACACCGCCACAGCCAAGGCAGCGCCCAGGCCCACGATGACCCCAACGATAAAGCCGACGATGGTCCCGCCCGTCTGTTGTTTCTTCATAGTGACTGCTTACATTCTGGCTGGAGCCGACACGCCCAGCACGGCCAAGCCATTGTGCAATACCTGCGCGGTGGCGGCGACCAGCGCCAAGCGAGCCTTCTTCACGGCCTCGTCGTCCACCAGGATGCGCTCGGCGTCGTAGTAGCTGTGGTAGCTGGCGGCAAGGTCGCGCAGGTAGAAGGTCACATCGTGCGGGGCTTCGCCGTCGGCCGCAGCCGTGAGCATTTCGGGGTACTTGGCCAGCTGCAGCATCAGCGCCTGGGCCTGTGGGCCTTCGAGAGCCGACAGATCAACGTCGTGCAGCGAAGCCACGTCGCCACCGCCAGCCTCTTGCCAAGCGCGCAGCACCGACTGGATGCGGGCATGCGCGTACTGCACGTAGTACACGGGGTTGTCGTTGTTCTGGGCCACGGCCAGGTCCACGTCGAAGGTGTACTCGGTATCGGGCTTGCGGGAGAGCAAGAAGAAACGCACGGCGTCCTTGCTGGTCCATTCGATCAGGTCGCGCAGCGTGACATAGCTGCCTGCGCGCTTGCTGATCTTGACCTCTTCACCGCCCTTGACCACACGCACCATCGTGTGCAGCACATAGTCGGGGTAGCCCTGCGGAATGCCCACGTCGGCCGCTTGCAAGCCCGCGCGCACGCGGGCAATGGTGCCGTGGTGATCCGTGCCCTGGATGTTGACGACCTTCGTGAAGCCACGCTCCCACTTGGCGATGTGGTACGCCACATCGGGCACGAAGTAGGTGAAGGAGCCGTCCTGCTTGCGCATGACGCGGTCCTTGTCGTCGCCGTAGTCCGTGCTTTTCAGCCACAGCGCCCCATCTTGCTCGTAGGTCTTGCCATTGGCGACGAGCTTGTTCACCGTGGCCTCGACGCGGCCGCTGGTGTACAGGCTGGACTCCAGGTAGTACTCGTCAAAGTGCAGGTTGAACGCCTGTAGGTCCTTGTCCTGCTCGTTGCGCAGGTAGGCCACGGCGAACTGGCGGATGTTGTCGTAGTCCTCTACGTCGCCGTTGGCCGTGAACTCGCGGTCGTCGGCCTTCACCGTAGCCTTGGCCTTGAAGGCCTCGGCAATGTCGGCGATGTAATCGCCGTTGTAGAAGTTCTTGGCCAGCGGGTTGTCGCTGTCGGTGGGCCAGCAGTCGTCGCCGGGCTTGAAGCCCTTGGCGCGCAGCTGCGTGCTCTTGGTCAGCGTATCGATCTGCACGCCCGCGTCGTTGTAATAGAACTCGCGGTGCACCTTCCAGCCCTGGGTGCTGAACAGGTTGCAGATCGCATCGCCTAGAGCAGCTTGGCGGCCGTGGCCCACGTGCAGGGGGCCGGTGGGGTTGGCCGAGACAAACTCGACCAGCACGCGCTGGCCGTTGTCGGGTTGATAGCCGAAACGCTCGCCAGCGGCCAGCACCTCGCGCACGACTTCCTGCTTGGCGGCTGGCTTCAAGCGGATGTTCAGAAAGCCCGGTCCGGCGATTTCAATGGCATCCACCCAGCGGGTGAAGGCGGGCGTGGCCTCCAGTGCGGCCTTGAGCTGTTCACCCAAGGCGCGGGGATTGAGCTTGAGCGGCTTGGCCAGTTGCATGGCGGCGGTGCAGGCGAAGTCGCCATGGGCCGCCACCTTGGGGGATTCAAACGCCGCCTTGGCGCCAGCGCCAGGGGACAGGACTTCCAGCTCGGCTGCAAGCGCAGCGAGCAATTCATTTTTGGCTGTGAGCATCGGCGGATTTTACGGGGCCGGGCCGGGGCGCTCACCGAGCATGCCGCCAGCACCGCCAAAGCAGCCCTGCGCAGCCAGTACGCAACAGATCGTAAAGAATCATGGCCTGGCCTGCGGCGTGTCAGCCCCGTCTCCAGGGCATACGTTGTAATCGGGCAATCCGACGCAGGTTGCGTCAGATGCCACATCTCTACTGGAGCCCCTATGAACAAGCTTCTCTCCCTGACAGCCCTGAGCCTGGTCCTTTCGTTCGGCGCAGCCCACGCTGCCGACGCCCCGGCCGCCGGAGCCAAGGCCGCCGCCCCGGCCACGGCAGCAACCCCCGCCACGCCGGCAGCGCCTGCGGCATCGGCCGCCGCGCCCACCAAGCAGCAGACCCGCATGGCCACCTGCAATGCGGAAGCGGCGGACAAGAAGGGCGACGAGCGCAAGGCTTTCATGAAGACCTGCCTGAGCAACAAGCCAGAAACCCAGCAAAACAAGATGAAGGCCTGCAACGCCGACGAAAAAGCCAAGACGCTCAAGGGCGACGAGCGCAAGGCCTTCATGAGCGAATGCCTGAAGAACAAATAAGCCCTGCCAAAACAAAGAAAGCCGCTGCCCGTGAGGGTCAGCGGCTTTTTTCTGGGCGGAACGTCTTTCTTGCGACGCCTACCAGCCCCGCGCCCAGAACACCGCGATCACCGCCACCACGGGCAACACGTGGGACTGGATCATCACGAGGCGGCGTACCTTGGCCACCTCCTGCGCCGCTGGCAGTGCCCCCGTGCTGCGCAGGGCATGGCGCCAGCGGCGAAACACCAGCGAAGGCCAGAAGGACAGGAGAATCATGACCAGAATGATGGTGATTTTGATGTGAAACAGCGGCTGCGAGAGATACCACGAAGCCCCCTTGATGCCCCAGAGAACACGCGCCACGCCGCTGGCGATCATCAGCGCCCCCGCCACACCGTAGATCACATCCAGCCGCGCCAGACGCTCGACCACAGCGGCGTTCATCCACTCCATGCGGCACAGCGCCGCCTGGCTCGATAAAAAGACCACAAAGGTCAGGATGGCCACCAGGTGCAGGGCGGCGAGGACGGCTTCGAGGGTCATGGGGGTTTCCTTTGCAAAACCCAGGACCTCAGTGCGCGCTGCTTTTCTGAAACCCGGGTGGCCGCCATTTTGCTTGAGGAATTTCGCGACCGCCGCGCAACGCGGCATGCCGGTATGTGTGCCACCGCATTGCGTCCCCCCCAAAAAAAGCGGCGCAGACCCGAGAGCCTGCGCCGCTTTGACCGAACACCGGAGCGGACGCGATCAGGCCACCGTGCGGGCCATCGCGCCTGCGGGCACATCCGCAGGCACCACCGGAGCCATGGCAGTGGCCGGGGCGGGCAGGGGATGACCGTTCAGCGCGGCATCCAGGCGCTCATGGTCCAGCGCGTTTTCCCAACGGGATACCACCACGGTGGCCACGGCGTTACCAATAAAGTTGGTCAGCGAGCGGCATTCGCTCATGAAGCGGTCCACACCCAGAATCAGCGCCATGCCGGCCACCGGCACTTCAGGCACCACGGCCAGGGTGGCGGCCAGGGTGATGAAGCCTGCACCGGTCACGCCTGCTGCGCCTTTGGAGCTGAGCATCGCCACCAGCAGCAACGCCACCTGGTGACCCAGCGTCAGTTCGGTGTTCGTGGCCTGGGCGATGAACAGCGCGGCCAGCGTCATGTAGATGTTGGTGCCGTCCAGGTTGAAGGAATAGCCCGTGGGCACCACCAGCCCCACCACCGACTTGCTGCAACCGGCCTTTTCCATCTTTTCCATCAGCGAGGGCAAGGCGGATTCAGACGACGAGGTACCCAGCACCAGCATCAACTCGGCCTTCAGGTAGCGGCACAGCTTGAACACCGAAAAGCCGCACAGCCGGGCCACAAAGCCCAGGATGACCACCACGAACAGCAGCGAGGTGATGTAGAACGAGCCCACCAGCCAGGCCAGATTGACCAGCGAACCCAGGCCAAACTTGCCGATGGTGAACGCCATGGCGCCGAACGCACCGATGGGCGCGGCCTTCATCACAATGCCCACCACCTTGAACACAGGCGTGGTCAGCGCTTCCAGAAAGTGCTGCACCGGACGGCCCGCCTCACCCACCAGTGCCAGGCCCACGCCAAACAGCACGGCCACGAGCAGCACCTGCAGGATGTTGTCGCCCACAAAAGGGCTGACCAGCGTCTTGGGGATGATGTCCATCGCAAACCCGGTCAGGCTCATCTCATGCGACTTGGCCACGTAGCTCTTCACGGCCGTCTGGTCCAGATCGGCGACGTTGATGTTCATGCCCGCGCCGGGCTGCACCACGTTGGCCACCACCAGACCCACCACCAGGGCCAGCGTGGAGAAGAACAAAAAGTACGCCATGGCCTTGCCAAACACGCGGCCCACGCTGCTCAGCTGCGACATGCCCGCAATGCCGGTCACGATGGTCAGGAAGATCACCGGCGCGATGATCATCTTGACCAGCTTGATGAAGGCATCACCCAGCGGCTTGAGCGCCTCGCCATAGGCGGGTTCAAAATGCCCGAGCAAGACACCCAGGACGATGGCGAGCACCACCTGGAAATACAGCTGCCGGTAAAAAGGCAGCCGCACGGGGTGGGCTGTGGGGGCGGAAATGGCGTGCATGGAGGTCTCCTGAAATCACGAAAGACTGCACCACCGGGGTGCGTCGAGGGTGCCGTTTGTACCGCCGCACGCTGTTTGAGCCGATAACCTATTGGTATTAGTCAGGGGCACCGCCATAGGGCGCCGCTTGCCCCAATATAGGGAAAACACCTAGCACCTGGCCGGGATGCGGCACACTCGCTCCCCGCAACATCCCAGCCTACGGACCGCGCCAGGAACAAATTTTCCCCATGACGATGACGCCCCGCCTCCGAAAATTCTGGAACCTGCTGATCCTGCTTGGGGGCATGGTGGGCAGCATGTTCATCGCCGGCCAATGGGCCTGGCAGCGTTCACTGCAGGAAGAAAACCGCAGCGTGCAGGGCCAACTGGCGCTCTACGGCCAGGCCCTGGCCCAGCGCATCGACCGCTACCGCACCCTGCCCGAAGTGCTGGCGCTGGATGCACAGCTGCGCAACGCGCTGACCCACCCACTGAGTGCGGCCGATGGGGAGCAGCTCAACCGCAAGCTGGAGCAGGCCAACGGTGCCAGCCAATCCTCCACCCTTACCCTGCTCAACCGCGACGGCCTGGCCGTGGCCGCCAGCAACTGGCGCACGGCCACCAGCAATGTGGGGGTGGACTACAGCTTTCGCCCCTACGTGCAGCAGGCGCTGGCCCAGGGGCGCGGCAGCTTCTATGGCATTGGCGTGACCACGGGTGAGCCGGGCTACTTTCTGTCTCAGGCCATCCACGACGACCATGGCCAGACGCTGGGGCTGGTGGCCATCAAGATCGCGCTGCAGGAGCTGGAACGCGAGTGGCTGCAGACCACCGACATCGTGCTGGCGTCGGACGCGCATGGCGTGGTTTTTTTGGCCAGCCAGGATGCGTGGCGCTACCGCCTGCTGGAGCCACTGGACGATGAGGAACGCCGCGAGCTGAACGCCACCCGGCAGTACGCCGACCAGCCGCTGCGCCCGCTGGAAGTCCGCGTGGTGGAAGCCCTGGACACTGGCGGTCGGCTGGTCAGCGTGCAGGCCCCTGCCCTGCCCGGCCGCGTGCTGTGGCGGACCCAGCCCCTGCCCGGCACCCCGTGGCAGCTGCACCTGCTGCACGAGACACACAGCAGCTTCGCGGACAGCCGGTGGGCCGCTGCGGCAGGCGCGGGCGGCTGGCTGGCGCTGGGCCTGCTCGTGCTGTTTGTGCGCCAGCGCCAGCGCCTGTCCAGCCTGCGCCAGCGCAGCCGCCAGGAACTGGAGACCGTGCTGCAACAGCACGCGCAGGAGCTGCGCACCGCGCAGGACGGCATCGTGCAGGCGGCGCAGCAAGCCGACATGGGCCTCTCCCGCAGCCTGGAACACCTGCCCCAGGGCGTGGTCATCATCGATGCCGACCTGAAGCTGGTGGCGTGGAACTCGCGCTATGTGCAGCTGTTCCGCTACCCCGCCGACCTGATGCAGGTGGGCCGCCCCATCGAAGACCTGATGCGCCACAACGCACGCCGGGGCCTGCTGGGCCCCGGCCCGGTGGAAGAAGCCATCGCACGCCGCCTGGCCCACCTGCGCAGCGGCACACCCCACCTGCACGAAAGCGCCAAGGACGACGGAACGGTGCTGGAGATCCGGGGCAACCCGCTGCCCGAAGGCGGTTTTGTGACCAGCTACGCCGACATCACCAGCTACAAGAACGCAGCACGCGAGCTGCGATCGCTGGCCGATGCGCTGGAGCAGCGCGTGGCCGACCGCACCCGCGACCTGGACGCCGCGCGGCGCGAAGCCGAGCAGGCCAACCGCTCCAAGACCCGCTTTGTGGCCGCCGCCGTGCACGACCTGCTGCAGCCCCTGAACGCCGCGCGCATGTTCACCTCGCTGCTGCGCAGCCATCTGCCGAGCGACGCCGAACGGCACGCAGTGGACAGCATCGACGGCGCGCTGGCCGCGCAGGACGCCATCCTGAACAGCCTGCTCGACATCTCGCGAATGGAATCGGGCCAGTTCGATGTACACATCCATGACGTGGCCCTGGGCCCGCTGCTGCAGGTGCTGGCCCACAACTTCGGCGTGCTGGCCGAAAGCCAGGGCCTGAAGCTCAGCTGCGTGCCCACGCGCGCCGTGGTGCGCACCGACGAAAACCTGCTGCGCCGCATCCTGCAGAACTTCGTCTCCAACGCCATCCGCTACAGCCGGCATGGGCGCATCGTGGTGGGCTGCCGCAGGGTGGGCAATGACCACCTGCGCATCGAGGTGCATGACCAGGGCCCCGGCATCCCCGAGGCGCTGCAGCGTGAAATTTTCGAAGAATTCCGCCGCCTGGACGAAGGCCGTGCCGACGACCGGGGCGCAGGCCTGGGCCTGGCCATCGTCGAACGCCTGGGCCGCCTTCTAGGGCACGAGATCGGCCTGCGCTCGCAACTGGGGCGCGGCAGCGTGTTCTGGGTGTGTGTGCCGCTGGGCAACCCGGCGGCTGTGCAGCAGGCTGCCGCCGCCCCTGCCACCACACAGCAACCCACCGACGATGCCCCCCTGCAAGGCAGCAGCGCCTGGGTGATTGAGGACGACGGCCCTACCTGCGCCGCCACGCAGGCCCTGCTGCAGCGCTGGGGGTGCACGGTGCCACTGGCCGCTGGCGCACCCGAAGCGCTGGCCGCAGCCCAACCCGGCCAGGCGCCCCAGCTGGTGCTGCTGGACGTGCACCTGGGCAGCCACCACCATGGCCCCGATGTCTACACGGAGCTGTGCCAGCGCTGGGGCCAGGCCCCCGCCGTGATCCTGGTTACCGCCGAACGTGACGCCACCCTACGCCGCCAGGCCGCCGAACGCGGCTGGGGCTTTCTGGCCAAGCCGGTGCGGGCCCCCGCGCTGCGGGCGCTGGTGAGCCAGACATTGCTGAGACAGGGAGCATCCCCCTGAGCCGCTGCGCGGCGTCTCGCGCATCGTGCTACGCCCGGTTTGAGAGGCTTCGCTCGTCGCTACACTTTTAGTAGCTACCAGCGCTTGATGAATGGGCGACAGCGGCCGTTTTGATGCAGATCTCAACCTCAGGAAGACACGCCGTCTTCCGTCTCCAGGCTCTTGACCAGCACCGCCGCCTGCGTGCGGCTGTAGCACGCGAGCTTTTTCAGGATGGCGGTGACATGCACCTTCACCGTGTTCTCGGCCAGGCCCAGCGCGGCCGCGATCTGCTTGTTGAGCAGGCCATCGGCCAGGCACAGCAGCACGCGGAACTGCTGGGGCGTGAGCTGCGCGAGCCGCGCGGCCAGCTCGGCGTCGGCCTCGGAGCGTTCGGCCGCCATGGGCGGGAACCAGCTGCCGCCGTCCAGCACGGCCTGGATGGCGTCGCCCATGGCGTCGGCGGGCGCGGACTTGGGGATGAAGCCCGCCGCGCCAAACTGCTGGGCGCGGCGGATGACGCGGGGGTGGTCGTTGGACGAGATGATGACCACGGGCAGCTCGGGGTATTCGCCGCGCACATGCAGCAGGGCCGAGAAGCCGCGCGTGCCGGGCATGCTCAGGTCCAGCAGCACCAGCTCGACCTCGGGGTGGTCCTGCAGCGCCTGGCCCAGGGTGGCGGCGCTGGCCGCCTCCAGGGTGCGGAACTGCGGCAGCCGCTCGCGCAGCACGTGCAGCACGGCCGCACGGAACAGCGGGTGGTCGTCAGCGACGAGGAGCGTGGGCGCGGTGGACATGGATTGCGCAGTCTGCCACGGGGAGCCGTCACCCCGCACCACAGGCCGCCCGACAGCCAGCCACCGAGTGGGGCGCGGCCCGGCGAGCGCCACCGTGGAGCCGGCTTTGCCGGGCCACCGGAGGCGTCCCCCTCAGGGGGATGGCGCGAAGCGCCTCAGGGGGAGTCATTCGCCTTTCCAGAACGCGGGCTGTGCGTACTGGTGCTTGAGGTGCTCGATCCACAGCCGCACGCGCAGCGGCAGGTGTTTGCGCTGGGGGAAGACCACGTAGATGCCGTTGGGCGGTGCGGCAAAGTCCTCCAGCACCGCGACCAGTCGGCCTGCGGCGATCTCGGCCTCGACCTCCCAGGTGCTGCGCCAGGCAATGCCCCAGCCGCCCAGGCACCAGTCGTGCAGCACCTGGCCGTCGGAGCAGTCGAGCGGCCCGCCGGGCTTGAGGTGCATGACCTCGGTGGAGCCATCCGCATGCGGCACTCTGAACGCCCAGCCGCGCGTCTGCGATGCGTCGCTGGAGAGCGTGAGGCAGTCGTGCTGGACCAGCTCGGCCGGGGCGCGCGGGGTGCCGCGCCGCGCCAGGTATTCGGGCGTGGCCACGCACAGGCGGCGGTTGTCGGCAATGCGCACGCTCACCAGCGACGAGTCGGGCAAATCGCCCACGCGCACGGCGCAGTCAAAGCCTTCGCCCGCCAAGTCCACCACGCGGTCGCTAAGGTTGAGGGAGATGGTCACGTCGGGGTGCGCGGAGCGAAAGCGCGGCACCAGCGGCGCCACATGTCGGCGGCCAAAACCGGCGGGCGCGGTGATGCGCAAATGGCCCGTGGCCTTGACGCCGCCTTCGGACACGCTGGCCTCGGCATTGGCCACGTCGGCCAGCAGGCGCTGGCAATCTTCCAGAAACGCGCTGCCCTCGTGCGTGAGGCTGATGCGGCGTGTGGTACGCACCAACAGCTTCACGCCCAGGTGTTCTTCAAGCGCGTCGAGCCGCCGCCCCATGATGGCGGGCGCCACGCCCTCGGCCTTGGCGGCTGCGGTGAGGCTGCCGCGTGTGGCCACCGATACAAAGGATTCGAAGGCCTTGAGTTTGTCCATGGGCGGTGATTATGGAGACATCCCAGCGGGTGCCTGCACCCGGCCGCTGTAGCGCGGCGGCGCCCGGTGGCTGAAAAAATGGAAGCAAAAACAGGCCCTTGCGCGCGACCAGATTGCCTTTATAGCTATTATTAATATAGCAATCAGGTCAATCGGGACTTGAGGAACCCCACGGTGCCGTAGCGCTTGACCTCGGTGTAGAGGTCGCGCGTGAGGCCCTGCACCATGGCGGTGTAGGCATCGGCCAGATCGGGCGCGATGGTGAAGTGGTCGTAGTTCACGATCACCGCCACGCGTTCGCCCCGCGTGGCGAGCGGGGCCAGCAGGTGGCGCACCTCCTGCTCGATGGCGGCGATGGTGCTGGCGGTGGTGATCTGCAGGCCCGAGAAATCGATGTGCAGCAGCTGGCGTGCGGCGTCCAGCTCGAAGCGCTGCACCAGCGGGCGGTTGAGCAGTTGCTCGCGCAAGCCCAGCGGGCCGGGCTCGAACAGGCGCATATCCATGGTCTGCAAACCAGGGCTGATGCGCGGCGTGAAGGACATGTGGGCGAGCACGTCGCGGTGCAGGTCGATGCCGGGGGCCAGCTCGATCAGCTCCAGCGCGCCGCTGCCGTCCTCCTCGCCGGAGGGCACGAGGCGGAATACGCAGCGCTCGGTGACGTACAGCACGCGCTGGCCGCGCCGCAGGGCCTCGGCGCCGCTGAAGGTGCGGTGCTCGACCTCGCGCACCAGCTTGCGCGCGCCGCCCTCGTGCAGGATGTGCAGGTGACCGTCCACCGCCTCGACCTGCAGATCGCCCGCCGTGAAGGTGCCGACAAACACCACGATCTTGGCGTTCTGGCTGATGTTGATGAAGCCGCCCGCCCCCGCCAGGCGCGGCCCGAACTTGCTCACGTTGAGGTTGCCGTGCTGGTCGGCCTGCGCCAGGCCCAGGATCGCGATGTCCAGGCCACCACCGTCGTAGAAATCGAACTGGTTGGGCTGGTCGATGATGGCCTGCGGGTTCACGGCGGCGCCAAAGTTCAGCCCGCCGGCGGGGATGCCGCCGATCACGCCTGGCTCGGCCGTGAGGGTGACCAGGTCGATGATGCGCTCTTCGGCAGCGACGTTGGCCACGCCCTCGGGCATACCGATACCCAGGTTGACCACCTGGTGCGGGCGCAGCTCCAGCGCCGCGCGGCGGGCGATGATCTTGCGCTCGGTCAGCGGCATCGCGTCCAGCGTGTCCATGGGCACGCGCAGCTCGCCAGCGAACGCGGCGCTGTAGGGCTCGGCAAAGGTCTGGTGGTGGTGCGCGGGTTCGGTGGCCAGCACCACGGCATCCACCAGCACGCCGGGCACCTTCACCTGCCGGGGGTTGAGCGTGCCGCGCTCGGCGATGCGCTCGACCTGCGCAATGACCACGCCGCCCGAGTTGCGCGCAGCCATGGCGATGGCCAGCGCTTCGAGCGTGAGCGCCTCGCGCTCCATGGTGAGGTTGCCGTCCGCATCGGCCGTGGTCGCGCGGATGATGCCCACATGGATCGGGAAGGCCTTGTAGAACAGGTAGTCCTGCCCGTCGATGGGCAGGATGCGCACCAGGTCTTCGGTGGTGCGCGCATTGAGCTTGCCGCCGCCGTGGCGCGGGTCCACAAAGGTGTCCAGGCCCACGCGCGTGAGCGTGCCGGGCTTGCCTGCAGCGATGTCGCGAAACAAATGCGTGATCACGCCCTGGGGCAGGTTCCAGGCCTCGATCTGGTTGTCCACCGCCAGCTTCTGGATGCGCGGCACCAGGCTCCAGTGCCCACCGATCACGCGCTTGAGCAGCCCCGCGTGGCCCAGGTGGTTGAGGCCGCGCTGCTTGCCATCGCCCTGCCCTGCAGCGTAGACCAGCGTGAGGTCGCGCGGGGTTTGTGTGGACTCCCAGCGCTGGGCCAGTGCCACGGCGATGCTCTCGGCAAAGCCGATGCCCACAAAACCGCCGGTGGCCACGGTGTCGCCGTCGTGGATGAGCTGCACCGCATCGGCGGCGCTGACGATCTTGTTCTTGTAGGCAGCGTTCAGCGCGCCAGCGGCCAGGGGTGCCTGCATGGATTTGTCTCCCGGTGGGGTTATTTTTATGAGCCAGATCACGGCCTCGCAATAGGTTGCGGGGGCGCCCCGGCTCTTCGCGCAGCGTAGTGCTTAACCGGCCGGTGCGCCATTCCGTGCAACTACGGACTGTCACCAGTTTTGCGTAAAAGTCACTGGTTTCGAGCTTTTCACCGTATTTATGTGGAGAAACATTTGCAATACAGTCTGTCCATGGCCTTCTCGCCAAGGTCCGACATTTCTTTGATCCACGTTTCAACAACTCAACTCTTTAGGCACCCTCATGACCGACCGCACCGCAATCCACGGCCTGCAAGTGGCCACCTCCCTGTACCGCTTTGTCGAAGACAAGGTGCTGCCCGGCACGGGTGTCGATGCCGCCGCCTTCTGGAAGGGCTTTGACGCCATCGTGTCGGACCTGGCCCCGCGCAACATCGCCCTGCTGGCCGAGCGCGACCGCCTGCAGACCGAGCTGGACACCTGGCACAAGGCCAACCCCGGCCCCATCAAGGACATGGTGGCCTACCGCAGCTTCCTCGAAAAGATCGGCTATTTGGTGTCCCAGCCCGCCGACGTGAAGGCGACCACCGCCAACGTGGACGACGAGCTGGCCACGCAGGCCGGCCCGCAGCTGGTGGTGCCCATCCTGAACGCCCGCTATGCCCTGAACGCCGCCAATGCGCGCTGGGGCAGCCTGTATGACGCGCTGTATGGCACGGACGCCATCAGCGAAGAAGGTGGCGCCGAAAAGGGCAAGGGCTATAACCCCGTTCGCGGCGCCAAGGTGATTGCCTTTGCGCGCCAGGTGCTGGACGACACGGCGCCGCTGGCTGCTGGCTCGCACAAGGATTCGACCGGCTACAAGGTGGAAGGCGGCCAGCTGGTCGTGTCACTGGCCAATGGCAGCACCACGGGCCTCAAGGACGCATCGCAGTTCAAGGGCTACCAGGGGAGCGCAGCAGCGCCTTCATCGGTGCTGCTGCAGCACAACGGCCTGCACCTGGATATCCAGATCGACCGGTCTACCCCCATCGGCCAGAGCGACGCTGCGGGCGTGAGCGACCTGGTGCTGGAAGCCGCGCTCTCCACCATCCTGGACCTGGAAGACTCCGTGGCCGCCGTGGACGCCGAGGACAAGGTGCTGGGCTACAGCAACTGGCTGGGCATCATCCAGGCGACGCTGACCGAGCAGGTCGCCAAGGGCGGCAAGACCTTCACGCGCGGACTGAACCCTGACCGTGTTTACACGGCCCCCCAAGGCGGAGAAGTGCGCCTGCATGGCCGCTCGCTCATGTTCCTGCGCAATGTGGGCCACCTGATGACCAACCCGGCCATCCTGTGGACCGACGCGCAGGGCACGCAGCGCGAGATCCCCGAAGGCATCATGGATGCAGTGGTCACAACGGCTATCGCATTGCACGACCTGCAAGGCCATGGCGCCAACGGAATCCGCAACTCCCGCAAGGGCAGCGTCTATATCGTCAAGCCCAAGATGCACGGCCCCGCCGAAGTAGGCTTTGCCGCTGAACTCTTCGGCCGTGTCGAGAAGCTGCTGGGCCTGCCCGACAGCACCGTCAAGCTGGGCATCATGGACGAAGAGCGTCGCACGTCCGTCAACCTCAAGGCCTGCATCGCTGCCGCATCGAGCCGCGTGGCGTTCATCAACACCGGCTTCCTCGACCGCACCGGTGACGAAATGCACACCGCCATGCACGCCGGCCCCATGGTGCGCAAGGGCGACATGAAGACCAGCGCCTGGATCCAGTCGTATGAGAAGAACAACGTGCTGGTGGGCCTGAGCTGTGGCCTTCGCGGCAAAGCGCAGATCGGCAAGGGCATGTGGGCCATGCCCGACCTGATGGCCGAGATGCTTAAGCAGAAGATCGCCCACCCCAAGGCCGGTGCCAACACCGCCTGGGTGCCCAGCCCCACGGGCGCCACGCTGCACGCGCTGCATTACCACCAGGTGAAGGTGAGCGACATTCAGATCGAGCTGGAAAAGACCGACGTGAACGCAGAGCGCGACAACCTGCTTACCGGCCTGCTTACGGTGCCCGTGAGCGCCAACCCGAGCTGGTCCGACGCTGAAAAGCAGCAAGAGCTGGACAACAACGCGCAAGGCATCCTGGGCTATGTGGTTCGCTGGGTGGATCAGGGCGTGGGCTGCTCCAAGGTGCCCGACATCCACAACGTGGGTCTGATGGAAGACCGCGCCACGCTGCGCATCAGCAGCCAGCACATGGCCAACTGGCTGCTGCACGGCGTGGTGACGCATGCCCAGGTGAAGGAGACCTTCGAGCGCATGGCCGCCGTGGTCGATGGCCAAAACGCGGGCGACCCGCTGTACCAGCCGATGGCGGGCCACTTTGACACCAGCTACGCCTACCGTGCAGCGCTGGACCTGGTGCTCAAGGGCGAAGAGCAGCCGAGCGGCTACACCGAGCCGCTGCTGCACGCCTGGCGCCTGAGGCTGAAGGCGGCGCAGGCCGCCTGAGCAGCAGGCGGTGGCGCGCGCGTGGGCATCGCGCGCGCTTCAATGGGGCGGTTGCTCCGTTTTTGATAGCTGCTTGCGCCTGATAGTAAAGCGCTAGCAGCTATTTTTTTTTGTTTAAAGTCTTCTTTCAACCCATCTCCACCTCGCTGCGCACAAACCAAAGTTGGTTTACGAACGTGCGACAGGTCGAGGGAATCGGCCCATGGCAGAGGGTTCAACCAGCTTCGCTCCGCAGCGGGGTATGTGCTTGCGCCGTACACTGCACCTCGGCACGCCCACCCCCGTGGCGGGCCACCCGAGTGCAAGCCGAATCCGCCATGACTTCCCCTTCGCCCAGCGCTAGTAGCGCTACCGATGCGCCCACCGCATCCGTCTGCCCCCTGTGCGGGCAGCCAAACCTCTGCGCGATTGCCGCCGGACAGCCAGCCGAGAGTTGCTGGTGCATGGCCCCCGGGTCCGTTGCCTCCGAGGCGCTGGTCGCGCTGCGGCCCGAACAACGGGGCAAGACCTGTATCTGCCCGGCCTGCGGATCACGCGGGACGCCGCCCTCTCCGTCGTCGTCGCCGCTTGCACCGTCGTAGCAGCCCGCGTCGATATGATTTCGCCTTTGTTTTTTGTTTGTGCAACCACCCCTACTGCAAGGAAGCTGAAATGCCCACGTACCACATCGAAATGATGGAAGGCCGCACGGTCGAACAAAAGAAGAAGCTGGTGGAGGAAATCACCCGCGTTTCCGTTGAAATCCTGGGTGGCTCGCCCGAGTCGGTGGACATTCTCATAACCGATATCAAGCGCGAAAACTGGGCCACGGGCGGCAAGCTCTGGTCTGAGCGCACCTGAGCGGCTCTTAGCGTTTTCGCCCTCGCACCGTTTCAGAAATTTGACGCTCACGACGCCATGACCCAGGCAGGCTCGCTGGCCGTTTTGCGGGAGCGCTACGGAGAGCGCTACCGCTGGTTGGTGCTGCTGTCGGTCATGGTGGGAACGATGGCGTCGATCATGTCGTCCACCATCGTGAACGTGGCCATCCCCGACATGAGCCACTACTTCACGCTGGGCCAGGAACGCGCGCAGTGGGTCACCTCGGGCTTCATGGTGGCCACCACAGTCTCGATGCTCACCACGCCCTGGCTGCTGTCGCGCTACGGGTACCGCGCCACCTACGTGGGTGCCATGTTGCTGCTGCTGGCGGGTGGCATTGGCGGCGGACTCGCCCAGGATTTCGGCCTGGTGCTGGTCGCCCGGGTGGCGGAGGGCCTGGCGGCAGGCGTTGTTCAACCGATCCCGGCCGTCATCATTCTTTACGCCTTCAAACCCCATGAGCAGGGCCGCGCCAGCGGCATCTTCGGCATGGGCGTTGTACTGGCACCCGCCATCGGGCCCAGCATCGGCGGCTTGCTGGTGGACTGGTTTGGCTGGCGCTCGATTTTTTTCATGGTGGTGCCGCTTTGCCTGGCGTCCATCTGGTTGGCTTACAAGTTTGTGCCCGTCACCGCCCCCGGCGGCGTAGAGGCCAACCGCCAAGGTGAGGCGCTGGACTGGCGCGGGCTCCTGCTGGGCACTGTGGGTACGCTGTGCTTGCTCAATGGCCTGGTGTCGCTGCATGGCGGCTCCGTGGCCGAGGCACTCGGCCTGCTGTCGGGAGCGGTGGTGGCTGTCGCGTGTTTCATTGCTTGGCAGCGCAAGTTGCTGCGCACGGGCCGCAAGCCGCTGATGGATCTGCGCCTGTTTCAGTACCGCCAGTTCGCCATGGGCAGCGTGGTGGCATTCATCTACGGTACGGCCTTGTTCGGGTCCACCTATCTGCTGCCAGTGTTCATGCAGTTGGGGCTGGACTTGTCGGCATCACATGTGGGTACGCTCATGCTGCCAGCAGGATTTGTCCTTGCCAGCACCATCGCGGTGGTGGGCCGACTTGCCGACCACCAGCCCACCCATTTTCTGGTCAGCATCGGACTGGGCTTGCTGGCGCTTTCGTTTGGACTCATGGTGTTTGTGGGCTTGGGCTCTTCATTGTGGATGCTGGTGGCGTTTGCAATTTTGGGCCGCATTGGTCTCGGCTTCATCCTGCCCTCGTTGAACCTCGGGGCCATGCGGCCTCTGGACAAATCACTTATCTCGCAGGGCTCCAGCACCATCGGCTTCTTGCGCATGCTGGGCGGGGCAGCCGGCGTCAGCCTGTGTGGCATCGTCCTGGAGTGGCGATTGAGCGCCCATGGCGCCTCGCTGGTCGCGGTCGCCAGCGGCCCGGCCCGTATCACTGCGTTCGGCGAAACCTTTTTGATGCTGACCTTGTTGTGCCTGCTGGCCTTGGTAGCCGCCTGGCAACTGCGGGAAGCCAAGCCCCGTTGAACGGACCACCTATCGCCATCGCCTTCGCTGGACCGCATCGGGCATGATCTGGCTGCACCGCCAAGACTTCAGAGAAACGGAATCTCCCCATGTGCCAACTGCTCGGCATGAATTGCAATGTTCCCACCGACGTGACCTTCAGCTTCACGGGATTTGCGCAACGGGGAGGAAAAACGGATCACCACAGCGATGGATGGGGCATCGCCTTTTTTGAAGACAAAGGCCTACGACATTTTGTAGATCATCAGGCAGCGGTGGAGTCTCCGGTGGCAGAGCTGATCCGCCGATACCCGATCAAAAGCAAAAACGTCATCGCCCACATTCGCAAGGCGACCCAGGGCGTTGTCAGCCTTCAAAACTGCCACCCCTTCGTGCGTGAACTCTGGGGACGCTATTGGGTTTTTGCCCACAACGGCGATTTGAAGGATTTCCGCCCCCGCCTCCACTCGCATTTCCGCCCGGTGGGCGACACCGACAGCGAACATGCTTTTTGCTGGATCATGCAGGAGTTGGCAAAGTCCCATGCCAGCGTGCCGTCCGTCCCGGAACTGACTTTGACGCTGAAAGAGCTGGCCGCACGGATCAGCCCCCACGGCACCTTCAATTTCTTGCTCTCGAATGGTCAGGCGCTATGGTCCCATGCGACTACCAGCTTGTACTACCTAGAGCGCCGGTATCCGTTTGGACAGGCGCAACTGAGTGATGAAGACGTCAGCCTCGACTTTTCCCGGGAAACCAATGAAAAAGACGAAGTGGCCGTGATTGTGACGAGCCCGCTGACGACCAATGAAACCTGGACAGCGTTTGGTAAAAGCGAATTGCTGGTGTTTTGCGAAGGCAGAAGACTGGACGTCTAAGCACTAGCGCTGTGCGCGCGATGCGATCCAAGGGGCTTGTCTCGGGCGGGAGCCTTTGGCCGTGTAGCTTCAGTGTCCAGAGAGTCGGCATGCAACGCTCTCGAAGCCATCCTCCATTGCATTAGCGTCACGCCCAAAGCAAAAAACCCCAGTCAAATATGACTGGGGTTTTCTGGGCTGTAAGAGCCTGACGATGACCTACTTTCACACGGGAACCCGCACTATCATCGGCGCAAAGTCGTTTCACTGTCCTGTTCGGGATGGGAAGGAGTGGTACCAACTTGCTATGGTCATCAGGCATAACTTGGTGCTGAGCTGTTCAAGGAACAGCTCAGCGAATTCATAGAGTTTGGAATCAGATTTTTGTGTCTTTTGACTGCGTCAACTTGGCATAACAATCTTTGAGCTTTTCACACATTCCTTACGGTTTGCATATTGGCTATCAAAGTTATAGGGTCAAGCCGCACGAGCAATTAGTATCAGTTAGCTTAACGCATTACTGCGCTTCCACACCTGACCTATCAACGTCCTGGTCTTGAACGACTCTTTAGGGGGCTCAAGGCCCCGGCAGATCTCATCTTGAAACGAGTTTCCCGCTTAGATGCTTTCAGCGGTTATCTCTTCCACACTTAGCTACTCGGCAATGCCACTGGCGTGACAACCGATACACCAGAGGTGTGTCCACTCCGGTCCTCTCGTACTAGGAGCAGGCTTCCTCAAATCTGCAGCGCCCACGGAAGATAGGGACCAAACTGTCTCACGACGTTTTAAACCCAGCTCACGTACCTCTTTAAATGGCGAACAGCCATACCCTTGGGACCGGCTACAGCCCCAGGATGAGATGAGCCGACATCGAGGTGCCAAACACCGCCGTCGATATGAACTCTTGGGCGGTATCAGCCTGTTATCCCCAGAGTACCTTTTATCCGTTGAGCGATGGCCCTTCCATACAGAACCACCGGATCACTATGTCCTGCTTTCGCATCTGCTCGACTTGTCAGTCTCGCAGTTAAGCACGCTTATGCCATTGCACTATCGTCACGATGTCCGACCGTAACTAGCGTACCTTCGAACTCCTCCGTTACGCTTTGGGAGGAGACCGCCCCAGTCAAACTGCCTACCATGCACTGTCCCCGATCCAGATAATGGACCTAGGTTAGAACCTCAAACACACCAGGGTGGTATTTCAACGTTGGCTCCATGACATCTAGCGACATCACTTCAAAGCCTCCCACCTATCCTACACAGATCTGTTCAAAGTCCAATACAAAGCTACAGTAAAGGTTCATGGGGTCTTTCCGTCTTTCCGCGGGGAGATTGCATCATCACAAACATTTCAACTTCGCTGAGTCTCAGGAGGAGACAGTGTGGCCATCGTTACGCCATTCGTGCAGGTCGGAACTTACCCGACAAGGAATTTCGCTACCTTAGGACCGTTATAGTTACGGCCGCCGTTTACTGGGACTTCAATCAAGAGCTTGCACCCCATCATTTAATCTTCCAGCACCGGGCAGGCGTCACACCCTATACGTCCACTTTCGTGTTTGCAGAGTGCTGTGTTTTTATTAAACAGTCGCAGCCACCGATTTTTTGCAACCCCGTTGGGCTCGCCTTGTACAGGTTCACCTACTTGGGGCATACCTTCTCCCGAAGTTACGGTATCAATTTGCCGAGTTCCTTCTCCTGAGTTCTCTCAAGCGCCTTAGAATACTCATCTCGCGCACCAGTGTCGGTTTGCGGTACGGTCGTCAATAGCTGAAGCTTAGTGGCTTTTCCTGGAAGCAGGGTATCACTCACTTCGTCTGCAAGCAGACTCGTTATCACCCCTCATCTAAGCCCGGCGGATTTGCCTACCAGGCACGACTACAGGCTTGAACCAACATATCCAACAGTTGGCTGAGCTAACCTTCTCCGTCCCCACATCGCACTATTGATCGGTACAGGAATATTGACCTGTTTCCCATCAGCTACGCATCTCTGCCTCGCCTTAGGGGCCGACTCACTCTACGCCGATGAACGTTGCGTAGAAAACCTTGCGCTTACGGCGAGGGGGCTTTTCACCCCCTTTAACGCTACTCATGTCAGCATTCGCACTTCTGATACCTCCAGCATCCGTTACCAGACACCTTCACAGGCCTACAGAACGCTCTCCTACCACGTGCAATAAATTGCACATCCGCAGCTTCGGTAACTGGCTTAGCCCCGTTACATCTTCC
>NZ_RBIT01000001.1:767500-4817500 GCF_003633835.1 Acidovorax sp. 93 | reverse complement strand
GGGCCTGAAAACACCTTAGAACCTGTTCAAATCTCGATCTTGGACCCGAGTTCGACCACTGCGTTGTTCGGCAGATGCAGGAAGTCTGCCGCGCCGCTGGCGTTGTGGTGCATCTGGGCAAACAGCTTTTCGCGCCAGGGGGCCATGCCGCCGCCCATGGTGGGGATGACCGTATCGCGCGAGAGGAAGTAGCTGGTCGTCATGGCCTCCAGCTCGCAGCCCCGGCCGCGCAGCAGCTCCAGCGCGCGGGGTACGTCGGGGTCGTTCTTGAAGCCGTAGTGGATCACCACCTGCCAGCAGTCGTGCCCCAGCGGCTCGACCTGCAGGCGCTTGTCCAAGCCGATCCAGGGGGTTTCGTGGTTGTGCACCGTGACGAACAGGTTCTGCTGATGCAGCACCTTGTTGTGCTTGAGATTGTGCAAAAGCGCATTGGGCACCGCGCCGGTTTCGGCAGTGAGGAACACTGCGGTGCCATCCACGCGCGTGGGCGGACTGACGAACACCGACTCCAGGAAGTCCTTGAGGTCGATTGCGTCGGCACGCAACTTGTCATTCAGCAGGCGGCGCCCTTCTTTCCACGTCATCATCAACGAGAACACGATGCCCCCAATCAGCAGCGGGAACCAGCCGCCCTGGAACAGCTTGAGCAGGTTGGACGCAAAAAACGCCAGGTCCACCACAAAGAAACAGCCGGTGGCTGCAATACACAGCGCCAGCGGGTAGCCCCAGCCATAGCGGATCACGAAGAAGGTCAGCGTGGTGGTGATCAGCATGTCCAGCGTCACGGCGATCCCATAGGCTGCGGCCAGGTTGCTGGACGAGCGGAACATCACCACCGCAAGAACGATGGCGGCGAACAGCCCCCAGTTGACCAGCGGCATGTAAATCTGCCCCGTGTCGCGCACGCTGGTGTGCTGGATATTCAGTCGGGGCAGGTAGCCCAACTGAATCACCTGCTTGGTCACGCTGAAGGCGCCAGTGATAAGGGCTTGCGACGCGATCACCGTGGCCATGGTGGCCAGCACCACCAGCGGGATCAGCGCCCAGTCGGGTGCCATCATGTAGAAGGGGTTCTTCACGGCTTCGGGCTCGGCCAGCAGCAGTGCGCCCTGGCCAAAGTAATTGAGCGTGAGCGCCGGCATGGCCACGCCAAACCAAGCCAGGCGAATGGGCCGCTTGCCAAAGTGGCCCAGATCGGCATACAGGGCCTCGGCGCCGGTCACGCACAACACCACCGCACCCAGGATGATGAAGCTGGTGCCCGGGTTGGCCCACATGAACCCGACCGCATGGTGCGGGCTCAACGCCCAGAGGATTTCGGGGTGGCCCACGATGTGGGAGACCCCCAGGAGGGCAATGCTGAAAAACCACACCAGCGTGATGGGCCCGAAGAACTTGCCGATCCCGCTGGTCCCGCGCTTTTGTACGGCAAACAGGCAAAACAGCACGACCAGTGTGATGGGAATCACGTACTGCTTGAAGTGGGGCGAGACCACCTCCAGCCCTTCCACCGCCGACAACACCGAAATGGCGGGGGTGATGACGCCGTCACCATAAAACAGCGAGGTGCCGAAGATGCCCACTGCCAGCAGCACGCCACGCAGCCGGGGTTTGTCCTTCACGGCCTGCGAAGCCAGGGCCAGCATCGCGATCAGCCCGCCTTCGCCATGGTTGTCGGCGCGCAGCACCAGCACCACGTATTTCAGCGAAACAATGACGGTCAGCGTCCAGAAGAAGATCGAAAGAATGCCGTAGATGTTGTCTTGCGTGAACGGCACATGGCCGGACCCGAACACTTCTTTGACGGCATACAGCACACTGGTGCCGATATCGCCATACACAACACCGATGGCGCCCAGCGTGAGCGCTGCGAGCGATGACTTGGAGCTTTGCACTGACCGCACCCGGCACACAAGGGTCGCCGGGTTCCGTTACTTTTGGGAACGCTATTGTGCGCTTGCGCCCGATCAAGCGCCTGGAGGCCACACCCTATGTTGCAACGCAGCAACTCACCCTTGGCAGTCGTGGGCCGACGTGGCAGGCAGCGTCCCCTGGCTGGCAGGAAGGCGCCGTGGGCAATTCAGGGAGAACGCTAGTCGTACACCTCGGCGTCGGGGTTGGTGGCCTCCAGCTCATAGCTGGCTGCCAGCATCGCCAGGCGGCCCACCACGCCATACATATAGAAGCGGTTGGGCGCACTCACCCCCGGGCGCACGCCAGGCTGGGGCATGTGGGTGCTGTGCTCAAAGGCCAGCGGCACGAAGCTGGCGCCCGGTGCATTGAGGTTTTCGTCCACGCCGCGCTCGGCATGCATACGGTAGAAACCGCCCACCACGTAGCGGTCCATCATGTAGACCACAGGCTCGGCCACGGCCTCGTGCACACGCTCCTGCGTCAACACGCCTTCCTGGATGATGAGGTCGTTGACCGGCTGGCCGTCCTTGATGACGGCCATCTTGTTCTTGGTCTTGCGGTTGACCGCATCCAGCTCCTTGGCATCGCGCACGGTCATGATGCCCATGCCGTAGGTGCCGTTGTTGGCCTTGACGATCACGAACGGCTTTTCGTTGATGCCGTATTCCTTGTACTTGCGGCGCACCTTGGTCAAAAGCGCATCCACCGTGGTCTGCAGCTTGTCCATGCCTTTGTCTTCGGCAAAGTCCACCTCGTCGCACTGGCTGTACATGGGGTTGATGAGCCAGGGGTCGATGCCCAGCATCTTGCCAAAACGCTTGGCCACCTCTTCGTAGTTCTTGAAGTGGGTACTCTTGCGGCGCACGCTCCAGCCCGCGTGCAGCGGCGGCAGCAGGTACTGCTCGTGGATGTCTTCCAGGATGCCGGGGGCGCCGGCCGAGAGATCGTTGTTGAGCAGGATGGTGCAGGGGTCAAAGTCCTTAAGACCCAGGCGGCGCTTGGTGCGCACCACGGGCTCCAGCGTCACCGTGTCGCCGTTGGGCAATTCGATCAGCGTGGGCTTCTTGATTTCGGGGCTGATGGAGCCCACGCGCACGTTGAGCCCGGCCATGTTGAAGATGCGCTGCAGCTGCACCACGTTGGCCAGGTAGAAGGTGTTGCGTGTGTGGTTCTCCGGAATGATCAAGAGGTTGCGCGCCTCGGGGCAGATCTTCTCGATGGCAGCCATGGCGGCCTGCACGGCCAGGGGCAGCATCTCCTTGGTCAGGTTGTTCCAGCCGCCGGGGAACAGGTTGGTGTCCACGGGCGCGAGCTTGAAGCCGGCATTGCGGATGTCCACCGAGGTATAGAACGGCGGCGTGTGCTCCATCCACTCCAGCCGGAACCAGCGTTCGATGGCGGGCATCGAGTCGAGAACACGCTGTTCGAGTTCGTTGATCGGCCCGGTCAGGGCCGTGATGAGATGCGGAACCATGGGAAGCCCTCAGAGGAGACGGGAACGATTGCAATCCATTGTAGGGTTGGGGCGTGACCGGCCTTCGCAAGCCCGCCGGGCGGATTTTTCGGGCTGCCCCGCTCAGCGCCGCCAAAACGCCGGGGTGAGCAAGGCCATGAAGCTCAGAATCTCCAGCCGCCCCAGCAGCATGGCCAGCGTGCACACCCACACCTGAAAGTCCGTCAATACGGCGTAGTTGGACGCTGGCCCCACGCTGCCCAGCCCCGGCCCCATGCAATTGACGCTGGCGATCACGGCGGAGAACGCGGTCACCGGATCCAGGTCGGTGAGCAGCAGCACCATGCTCAGGCCAATGATGGTGGCGCCATACACCAGCATGAAGGCGAGCACCGAGAAGATCACCCGGTTATCCACCACCGCATCGCCCAGGCGCACCGGCTGCACGGCGCGGGGGTGCACCAGGCGGTTCATCTCGCGCCGCGCTTGCTTGAGCAGGATGAGCATGCGGACCATCTTGATGCCGCACCCGGTGGAGCCCGCGCTGGTCGCCACGCCCGACAGCAGCAGCATGAACACGGGCGCAAACACCGGCCAGCTCAGGTAGTCCACCGTGGCGTAGCCGGTGGTGGTGGCAATCGACACCAGGTTGAACATGCCGTAGCGCAGCGCATCGAGCGGCGCATACACGCCTTTCACCCACAGCAGCACCGACACCAGCAGCCCCCCGCCCACCAGCGTGAACAAGGTGGCGCGCAGTTCGGGGTCGCGCCAGAACCCCTGCCAGTGGCCTTTGCGAATGGCCACAAAATACAGCGCAAAGTTGCAACTGGCCACCAGCATGAAGCCCACGGCAATGGCTTCCAGCAAGGGCGACTGATAAAAACCGAAGCTGGTGTCGTGGGGCGACAGTCCCCCCAGGCTCACCGTGGAAAACATGTACATCAGCGCGTTCACCGGGTCCATGCCCCCCGCCCAGTACGCCAGCGCACACGCCGTGGAAAACAGCGCGTACACCCCCCACAGCCCTTTCGCGGTTTCGGTCATGCGCGGGGTGAGCTTGGCATCCTTCACCGGGCCCGCCGCCTCGGCCTTGAACAGCTGACTGCCGCCCACGCCCAGCAAGGGCAACACCGCCACGGCCAGGATCAGGATGCCCATGCCCCCCACCCACTGCAGGAAGGTGCGCCACACGTTCATGGACACGGGCAATGCGTCGAGCCCGGTGAGCACCGTGGACCCGGTAGTGGTCAGGCCCGACACAGCCTCGAAGTACGCATGGGTGAACGACATGGGCCGCCCGATTTCATGGGTGCCCAGCATCAGCGGCAGCGCCGCAAACAGCGGCAGCAGCACCCAGACCAGCGTGACCAACATCACGCCATGGCGCGGCTGCAGCTCGCGCCGGAACAGGCGCAGCTTCCACCACAGGCCGCAGCCTACGGCCAGGGTCGCAGCCATGGCCACGGGATAGATGTGCCACACCCCATCGCGCAGGAACCACGACACCGACAACGGCAGCCCCATGGTCAGCGCGAAGATCATGATCAGGATGCCCAGCACCCGCAGCACGGGAAACATGTCCACCATGGCGTCGTTCTCGCAGGCCCTGCGTCAGAAGAAAGTGGCGCTCACGCGGAAGAGCTTTTCCACGTCACGCACCAGCCGCTTGTGGGGCAGGAAGAACACCACGTGGTCGTTGCTCTCGATGACGGTGGAGCTGCGCGGGATGATCACTTGGGGTTCGCGCAAATCATCAGGCGGCGCGTCCGGCGAATCCGGCAGGCCGCGCACGATCAGGCCCATGTGCACCTCGTGCGGCAACTGCAGGTCGCTGACCTTGCGGCCGACCACGCGCGAGCTTTTGCGGTCGCCGCGCGCCACGATCTCCAGCGCTTCGGCCACGCCACGGCGCAGACTGTGCACGGCCTGCACATCGCCCTGGCGCACATAGGCCAGGAGCTCGCCCAGCATGGCCTGCGCGGGCGACAGCGCAATGTCGATCTGCGTGCCGTGCATCAGGTCGGCGTAGCTGCGCCGATTGATAAGGGCCAGCACCCGCTTGGCGCCCATGCGCTTGGCGAGCAGGGACGACATGATGTTGTCCTCGTCGTCATCGGTCAGCGCCAGAAAGAGGTCGATCTCTTCCACGCTCTCGCCGCCCAGCAGGTCTTCGTCCGTCGTATCGCCCTGCAGCACCAGCACATCGGACGGCAGACTGGACGCCAGCTCGATACAGCGATCAGGGTCGGACTCAATCATCTTGATGTGAAACCGCCCAGGCTCCTTGCTGAGCTGGCGCGCCAGCCGCAGCCCCACGCGGCCACCCCCGGCAATCATGATGCGCCGGACAGGCTGCCCCTGGCGGTCCCCGCGCCGGTGCAAGGCCGTGAGCACGTTGGCAATGTGGCCGCTGGCCGCCAGCACAAACACCTCATCGCCCGGCTCGATGCGCGTGTTGCCATCGCAGGCCACAAAGCGGTCCGGCTCGTCCTGAAACCGCCGGTAGATCGCCACCAGGCGCATGGCCACGTCGGGCAAGCTCTCGCGCAGCTCGCAGATGGTGCGGCTCACCATGGGCGCCCCGGCGCGCGCGCGCACCGACACCAGGCAGGCGCGGCCGCCCGCAAACTCGCGCACCTGCATGGCCTCAGGGTATTCGATCAGCTTGCCGATGTAGCGGGTCAGAGACTCTTCGGGGCAGATGATGCGGTCCACACCAAAGCCCTCGGGGCCGGTCAGCCGCTCATCCAGCGTGAATCCGTTGGAACGCACCCGCGCGATGCGCTTGGGGATGTTGAACACCAGTTGCGCCACCTTGCAACACACCAGGTTGGTCTCGTCCTGTGCAGCGCAGGCGATCAGCAGATCGGTGTCCTCGGCGCCCGCCTCGGCCAACACGGCCGGTTCGATGCCATTGCCCACCACACCGCGCAGGTCAAAGCGCGACTCCAGGTCGCGCAGGCGGACTGCATCGGTGTCGATGACTGTGATGTCGTTGCGCTCGGACACCAGGCTGTCTGCCACGCTCTGGCCCACACGGCCCGCGCCGAGGATGATGATTTTCATAAGAAATTGGGCCTTAGCGCTTTACAGGCAAGCGCTAGCAGCTATGAAATAAGGAGCAAATCAACACCGCACCTCACCCTCGCCCAGCACCACGTACTTGAGTGAGGTCAGCCCTTCGATGCCCACCGGCCCACGCGCATGGAACTTGTCGGTGCTAATGCCGATTTCGGCGCCCAGGCCGTACTCAAAACCATCGGCAAACCGCGTGCTGGCGTTCACCATCACGCTGGCCGAATCCACCTCGCGCAGGAACTGCTGGGCGTGCATGTGGTCACGCGTCAGGATGGCATCGGTGTGGTGGCTCGAATAGTGGTTGATGTGGGCAATGGCCTCGTCCACACCTGCCACCACCTTCACGCTGATGATCGGGGCCAAGTATTCCTCGCTCCAGTCCTGCTCGGTGGCGGGCACCAGCTGGGCACCGGGCACCGAGGCCAGGATGGCCAGCGACTCAGGGCAGCCGCGCATCTCCACGCCCTTGGCGGCATACACAGCGCCGATCTGGGGCAAGAATTCGGCCGCCACGCCGCGCGCCACCAGCAGGCCTTCGCTCGCGTTGCAGGGGCTGTATTTGTTGGTCTTGGCGTTGTCGGCCACCTTCACCGCCATGGCGATGTCGCAGGGGTCGTCCACATAGGTGTGGCAGTTGCCGTCCAGGTGCTTGATCACGGGCACCTTGGCATCGCGGCTGATGCGCTCGATCAGCCCCTTGCCGCCGCGCGGGATGATCACGTCCACAAACTGCGGCATGGCAATCAGCTGGCCCACGGCCTCGCGGTCCGTGGTCTGCACCAGCTGCACGCCGTGCTCCGGCAGGCCCGCCTCCGCCAGTGCCTGCTGCACCAGCTTGGCCAGCGCCTTGTTCGAATCAATCGCCTCGGAGCCACCACGCAGGATGCAGGCATTGCCGCTTTTGATCGACAGCGACGCGGCCTCAATGGTCACATTGGGGCGGCTCTCATAGATCATGCCGAACACACCGATCGGCACGCGCATCTGCCCCACACGGATGCCGCTGGGCTGCTGCTTCATGCCCAGGATCTCGCCAATGATGTCGGGCATGGCGGCGAGCTGCTCGCAGCCTTCGGCGCAGGTCTCCAGCACCTTGGGGCTGAGCTTGAGGCGGTCCACCATGGGCTCGGACAGGCCGTTGACCACAGCGCGCTCCAGGTCTTTGGCGTTGTCGATCTGCAGCGCAGCCACGTTCTCACGCAGCAAGCGTGCCAGCGCCTTGAGCGCTTTGTTTTTGATAGCTGCTGGCGCTTTGGCCATCAGCGCAGAGGCCGTTTTGGCCTGGAGACCGAGAGAATGCGTGTATTCAGCGACGTGGAGGGCGTTCATCCGGCGATTTTGCCGCACTTGGCTTTACCCTTGCGGCCTTGCCCTACTCGCATATCCTTGGCCATGACCACCACCGCCCCCGCCCAGCTCGCCACCCTGACCGAAGCCTTGCAGGCCTTTGAACGCGGCGACCACACCGTCGCCACCCTGAGCACCCTGGCCCGCCAGCAAACCACCCTGCTGGCCGCCCTGCCCCCACGCTACGGCGAGGTGCTGCTGAACCTGCTGGACCGGCTGGAGTCGAGCGCGCTGTTTTCGGAGGAAAGCTGCTCATTCAGCCAGAAGGATCTGGTGACCAACCTGCGGATGTGGGCAGACAAAGCGCGCGGGGTGCTGGAGCAGCCCTGAAGCCCACGTGCAGACAAAGCCGTCACTGCATCTTTGATAGCTACTTGCGCTTTCTGGATAAGCGCCAGGGGCCAAAAACACTCAAATTTATCGACCAACCTTACCGCGCGGCCTGGGTCAACCTGCACACCTGCAACGCAAGCCTCTGCAGCGCCTGCCACCCGTCCGTGGGCCAATCGGGCTGCTTGAGCCCCTTGACGATGCCGTCCACGATATGCGCCGACTGCAGCAGGCGCGCCAGCGCCGCGTCGCTGGCCCTGGGCAGGATGCGTTCATACAGCTTTTCCTTGGCGCCCCACACCCGGTTTTCGCGCAGGGCCATGGGCAGAGGGCGGCCGGCGTTCATGGCGTCTTTCACGCGCTTCAAGGCACGGATGTCTTCGGCCAGCGCCCAGTGCACCAGCACTTCGGCCTCGCCCTCGGCCTGCAGGCCGTCGAGCATGCGCTGCACGCGGGCGGTATGGCCTGAGAGCACGGATTCAGAGAGCTTGAACACGTCGTAGCGCGCCACGTTGAGCACAGCGGCTTCGACCTGGGCCTGTGTCAGCTCACCGGGGGGGTGGAGCAATGCGAGCTTTTGGATCTCCTGGTGGGCGGCGAGCAGATTGCCCTCCACCCGGTCGGCAAAAAACTGCAGCGTGCGCAGGCCTTCCTCGCCCGCCACCACGCGCTGGCCCTGGGCAGCCAGGCGCTGGGCGATCCACTGCGGCAGCATGCCGCGCTCGATGGGGTCGATCTGGATCGAGGTGCCGCTGGATTCCAGCGCCGCAAACCATGCGCCCGTGCGTGTGGCCTTGTCCAGGCGCGGCAACATCACCAGCGTGAGCGTGCTGTCGTTGCCCTTGGCGGATTCAGCAATCTGCTGCAGCGCCACGCCACCATCCTTGCCGGGCTTGCCCGAGGGGATGCGGATCTCGACGATCTGCTTGTCGGCAAACAGGCTCAAGCTGCCGCCAGCCGCCAGCACAGCGCTCCAGTCAAAGTGAGCGCCTGCTACCGTGTACGAGGTGCGTTCGGTATAGCCCTGAGCACGGGCCGTGGCGCGGATGGCGTCTGCCGCCTCCTGCTGCAGCAGGGGCTCGTCGCCATGCAACACGTAAAGCGGCGACAGGCCCCGTTGAAGATGCGGTGAGAGTTGGGCCAGGGCGACTTGCATGCGGCAAAGTTTATCGCCTGGGCAGGCCCGGCACTGTGCACATTGCCAGCAAATGCCCTCACAGTGCACAAGAGAGACCGCGAACTAATCAGCTGCAGTGCTATTCACTGGCGCCCAAAGCCCCGAGAATTCCCCCGGGGCGCGTACACGCGCCCGTGCCGACATCGACTGCCTTCCCAGAAAGCCCCGCACCATGCCACCCAACGCCCTGCGCAGCGCCCAGCCCACCAGCCTGATCGGCGCCCCCACCGACATCGGCGCCGGGGCGCGCGGCGCTTCCATGGGGCCCGAGGCCCTGCGCGTAGCGGGCCTGCAGGCAGCGCTGGAGTCGCACGGACTACAAGTGTTTGACCGGGGCAACTTGAGTGGCCCCGCCAACCCGTGGCAGCCTCCCGTGGACGGTTATCGGCACCTGCCCGAGGTGGTGGAGTGGAACCAGCGGGTGTTTGACGCCGTGTATGCCGAGTTGCAACTGGGGCACCTGCCCATCTTGCTGGGTGGCGACCACTGCCTGGGCTTGGGCAGCATCAGCGCCGTGGCCCGCCATTGCGCAGAAATGGGTAAGAAGCTGCGGGTGCTGTGGCTGGATGCCCATGCCGACTTCAACACCAGTGCACTCACGCCCAGCGGCAATGTGCATGGCATGCCCGTGGCCTGCCTGTGCGGGTTCGGCCCCGAGGCGCTGACCGGGCTGGCCCGCATGCCGGGCGGTGGCGCGGCGCTCCGCCCGTCGCAGATCCGACAAATCGGCATCCGCAGCGTGGACGCAGGCGAAAAGCGCTTTGTGCATGAGCAGGGCCTGGAGGTGTTCGACATGCGCTACATCGACGAGGTAGGCATGCGCCAGACCATGCAGCAGGCGCTGGCCGGACTGGATGCACACACCCACCTGCATGTGAGCTTTGATGTGGACTTTCTGGACCCCGACATCGCGCCCGGCGTTGGCACCACGGTGCCGGGAGGCCCCACCTACCGCGAGGCGCAGCTGTGCATGGAGATGATTGCCGACAGCGGGCGCCTGGCCTCGCTGGACATTGTGGAACTCAACCCCGCGCTGGATGTGCGCAACCGCACGGCGGTGCTGGCGGTGGACCTGGTGGAGTCGCTGTTTGGCAAAAGTACGCTCATGCGGACATCCCCCTGAGCGCCTGCGCCTCGCCCATCACGAACGCCCGGCACGGCACGGCGCTGTCGCTGCCTGCTGCTCTGCGCTACCGCCAAGAGGCCACAGCCCCACGCCTGGGCTCAGCGCTTGGCCGCTGCCAGGCGGCGCATAAGCTGCTGCACCAGGTCGGTCCGCATGTTGCGGTAGAGCAGCGCTTCCTCAGCCTCCTTGGCCAGGGCGATGGTTTCGTTGTAGCTGATGTCGCGCTGCTGCAGCAGCTCGGTCTCGGGAATCAGTTCGGCACCAGCCGGGGTACGCAGCCGGAACCTGATGCGCAGGCGCAGCTGCAGTTCGCGCACCTGGCCCGAGGCATTGAGCCCCACCACCGCGCGCTCCTGCTGCTCCTGCAGCACATCCAGAATGGCATCGGCCGTGGGCATGGCCGCCGGGTCGCGCAGCAGCTGCAGCTTGCCGCCCGAACCCTCCAGCGTGCGCTGCAACTCCCGCGCGAGGGGCGAGCCTGCAGGTGCTGCGATGTAGAGCGACTCAAACCCGAACTCGGGCACGCCCCGCAGCCGAAATCCGCAAGCGGACAGCAGGGCCACGGGCGCGAGGGAGAGCAGTGTGCGCTTGTTCATGGGGGCTATACCACCACGTTCACGAGGCGGCCAGGCACCACAATGACGCGCTTTGGCGCAGCGCCTGCAGCCTGGGCCACAAACGCCTCGCTGGCCAGGGCAATGCGTTCGATCTCGGCCTTGTCAGCCTGTGCGGGCACATGGATGGAGCCGCGCAGCTTGCCGTTGACCTGCAGCATGAGCTCGATCTCGTCCTGCACCAGCGCGTTCGCATCGACCTGGGGCCAGGGTGCATCCAGCAGGTCGCCCAGTTCGGCCGCGTAACCCAGGCCGCTCCAGAGGCTGTGCGCAATGTGGGGGGTGGCCGGGTACAGGCAGCGCAGCAGGATGCCAAAGCCTTCGATCAGCGCCACCTGGGCACCAGCCGAGTCGGTGGCCTTGAAGTCTTCGAGCGCGTTGATCATCTTCATCGCGCCGGAGACCACGGTGTTGTACTGCATGCGCTGGTAGTCGTAGTCCACCTGCTTGAGCACGGTGTGGATCTCCAGGCGCAGGGCCTTGGCTTCTTTGCCAAACTCAACGTCTTTCAGACTGCTGGCGCTTGCTACGCTTGCGCTTGCAGCTCCCATATCCATAGCAGACAGCTTGAGGCCGAAGTTCCACACCCGGCGCAGGAAGCGGTAGCTGCCTTCCACCGCCGCGTCGTTCCACTCCAGCGTGGCTTCGGGCGGTGCGGTGAACATGGTGTACAGGCGGGCGGTATCGGCGCCGTACTTCTCGATCAGGTCCTGCGGGTCCACGCCATTGTTCTTGGACTTGGACATGGTGCCCACGCCCTCGTAGTCGATGGGCGTGCCCACGGGCAACATGCCGTCGCCGCTGGTGGCTTCGTTCTTGAGCTTGGCACCGATGATCTTGCCGCCTTCATCGAGCACATGCTCCACGTCGTGCGGCCAGAAGTAGTCCTTGCCGCCCTTGGCGGTGCGGCGGCTGTAGATGTGGTTGAGCACCATGCCTTGTGTGAGCAGCTTGGTGAAGGGCTCATCGACCTTGACCAGGCCCAGGTCGCGCATGACCTTGGTCCAGAAGCGGGCGTACAGCAGGTGCAGGATGGCGTGTTCGATACCACCGATGTACTGGTCCATCGGCATCCAGTAGTCGGCACCACCGGCCACCATGGCGTCCGCATTCTTGGGGTCGCAGTACCGCATGAAGTACCACGAGCTGTCCACGAACGTGTCCATGGTGTCCGTCTCGCGGCGGGCAGGCTTGCCACACACGGGGCAGGTCACGCCCGCGTGGAAGCCTTCGTGCTTGTGCAGCGGGTTGCCCGAGCCATCGGGGATGCAGTCTTGCGGCAGCACCACGGGCAGGTCTTTTTCGGGCACGGGCACGGCGCCGTGTTCATCGCAGTGGATGATGGGGATCGGCGTGCCCCAGTAGCGCTGGCGGCTCACACCCCAGTCGCGCAGGCGCCAGGTCGTCTTCTTCTCGCCCAGGCCCTTCTGCTCCAGCGCATGGGCCACGGCGTTCACGGCTTCCTTGTACGACAGGCCGCTGAAGCTGTCGGAGTTGATGGTCACGCCGCGCTGCTTGTCGCCGTACCAGTCGTTCCACTGGTGGTAGTCGAAGTGTTCGCCATCGACCAGCACGACCTGCTTGATCTCGATGCCGTACTTGAGGGCGAACGCGAAGTCGCGCTCGTCGTGCGCGGGCACGCCCATCACGGCGCCGTCGCCATAGCCCATGAGCACGTAGTTGCCGACCCAGACCTCGACCTTCTCTTCGGTCAGCGGGTGGGTGACGAACAGGCCCGTGGGCACGCCCTTTTTCTCTTGCGTGGCCAGCTCGGCTTCGGTGGTGCCGCCGCTCTTGCATTCTTCGATGAAGGCCTTGAGCGTAGGATTGGTCTTGGCGGCATGGGCGGCCAGCGGATGCTCCGGCGCCACGGCGCAGAAGGTCACGCCCATGATGGTGTCGGCACGCGTGGTGAACACGTACATCTTGCCTTCACCGATCAGCGCCCCGTCATCACCCCGGATGTCGTGCGGGAAGGCGAAGCGCACGCCTTCGCTCTTGCCGATCCAGTTCTCCTGCATCAGCTTCACGCGCTCGGGCCAGCCGGGCAGCTTGTCGCCCGTCACAAAGCCCAGCAGCTCTTCGGCGTAGTCGGTGATCTTGAGGTAGTAGCCAGGGATTTCGCGCTTTTCCACGGTGGCTCCGGTGCGCCAGCCCTTGCCGTCAATCACCTGCTCGTTGGCCAGCACGGTCTGGTCCACCGGGTCCCAGTTCACGACCTGGGTCTTGCGGTAGGCAATGCCCTTTTCCAGCATCTTCAAAAACAGCCACTGGTTCCACTTGTAGTACTCGGGGTCGCAGGTGGCCACCTCGCGGCTCCAGTCGATGGCCAGGCCCATGGCCTGCATCTGCTTTTTCATGTACGCGATGTTTTCGTACGTCCACTTGGCCGGTGGCACGCCGTTCTTCAGCGCCGCGTTTTCGGCGGGCAGGCCGAACGCGTCCCAGCCCATGGGCATCAAGACGTTGTGGCCGTTCATGCGCAGGTAGCGCGTGAGCATGTCATTGATGGTGTAGTTGCGCACGTGGCCCATGTGCAGCTTGCCGCTGGGGTACGGCAGCATCGAGCAGGCGTAGAACTTCTTCTTGTTGGCGTCTTCCGTCACGCGGTAGGCATCGGTGGCGGTCCAGTGGCCGTGGGCGGCGCGCTCGACGTCTTGGGGAGAGTATTTGTCTTGCATGGGGGCTCGGGGGTGAGAGGGAGGTGCAGCCGCAGGGCCGCGCTGCGCAGATTTTAGGCTGTCAGGCCCCACCTTCCGCGCCTGCCGCCGCCAGCGGCCTGCGCAGACCGGCTGGCACGGCAGCGCACGGCGGTTTCAGGGGGCCTTGGCAGGGGCAGACGGCGCGCCTGCGGCCGGTGGCTCGGCCACAAAGCCGATGCGCTGCAGCCCGGCCAGATGCGCTGCGCCCATGACCTCGACCACGCGCCCGTAGGGCACTGCGGCGTCAGCGCGCAGCTGGATTTCGGTGTCGGGCCGTTCGGCGCCGATGCGGCGCAGGCGCTCAGCCAACGCGCGCTGCGACAGCGGCTGGTCGTCCAGAAAGGCTTGGCCCGACGCATCGACCACAAGGGTAACGAACTGCGGCGCACTACCGGGCGTGGCGCCCTCGGAGCGTGGCAGGTCGAGCCGGATGGAGCTGGCCAGCAGCGGTGCCGTGAGGATGAAGATAACCACCAGCACCAGCATCACATCGACCAGCGGCGTCATGTTGATGTCGCTCATGGGCTGTGGCCCGGTGGTGCGTTCGAGTCTGCCGAAACTCATGCCCCCACGCTCCCCATGGGGGCTGACCCGCCTTGGGGCGGCCCGGCGGCGGGTCGGCTCGCATTGCTCAGACCTTCTGTGGTGCCTGCCAAACTCTGGAGTGCCGCCGTGTCAATGACCAGTTCGCGCAGGTCGCGCGCAAACCCTTCCAGGTCCGCCTCGATGCGGCCGATCAGCCGCCCAAACACGTTGTAGGCCAGCACCGCGGGGATGGCCACGGCCAGCCCGGCCGCCGTCATGACCAGGGCCTCGCCCACGGGGCCGGAGACGCGGTCGATGGTGATCTGGCCCGCGCCCGCCATGGCCGTCAGCGCATGGTAGATGCCCCACACGGTGCCCAGCAGCCCCACGAACGGCGCGGTGGAGCCCACCGTGGCCAGCAGCACCTGGCCAAACTGCAGGCGCCCCAGCACGCCATGCAGGGCATCGCGCAGCACCCGGGTCAACCGCTGAGACAGGCTGCCCGCGCTGGCCAATGAGGCCGGGGCATCGGGCAGAGAATGATTTGCTATTGAATTTGCAGCAACCACCAGAGGCAAGACCAGCGCAGCGCGGTCAAAAGACTGCAAACGTTGTGCTGCAACCTCCATGGATGGCGCCTGCCAGAACGCCGCAGTGCAGCGGGCCACGTCGGCACTGGCCTGGCGCATGAGCCGCAGCTTCCAGACGATGACCACCCAGCTTGCCACCGACATGGCCAGGAGCACCAGTGCGGCACCCTGCGTGACGGCGTCGCCCTGGCGCCACCAGTGGAGAGCGTCCATCAATACCTCGTTATTTGGCGCATCGCCCGCAACTGGCGCGCCCGAAGCCAGTGCCACCGTGGAACTGGCTTCGCCAGGTCACGGGTGGCGTTCCCCTGCAGGGGGAAGATGCGAAGCATCTCAGGGGGTTTCTCATTGCAGACCGAGCACGTCGAACATGTCGAACATGCCCGTCTTGTGCCCAGCGAGGAACCGCACCGCCCGCAGGCTGCCCTGTGCGTAGGTGGAGCGGCTGGAAGACTTGTGCGTGATCTCGATGCGCTCGCCGATGCCCGCGAACAGCACGGTGTGATCGCCCACGATGTCACCACCCCGGATGGTGGCAAAACCGATGCTCGACGGATCGCGCTCGCCGGTCACACCTTCGCGGGCGTACACGCCACATTCCTTGAGGTCGCGCCCCATGGCGTCGGCAATCACCTCGCCCATCTTGAGCGCGGTGCCCGAGGGCGCATCCACCTTGTGGCGATGGTGGGCTTCGATGATCTCGATATCGTAGCCCGTGGCCATGGCCTTGGCCGCCATCTGCAGCAGCTTGAGGGTGACGTTCACGCCCACGCTCATGTTGGGCGCCATGACGATGGCGGTACGCTGGGCAAAGACGGCAATCTCGGCCTTCTGCGCATCGGTGAAGCCCGTGGTACCCACCACGGCTTTTACCCCGAGTTCGCAGCACACGGCCAGGTGGGCCAGGGTGCCCTCAGGGCGTGTGAAATCAATCAGAACGTCGGCGTGTTTCAGGCCCGCAGCAATGTCGGCCGTGATGGCAACACCGCTGGCATGGCCCAGAAACGCGGTGGCATCCGAACCGATGCCGGGGCTGGACGGCACGTCCAGCGCGCCTGCCAGCACACAGTCATCACTGGCGCGAAGGGCCTCGATCAGCATGCGGCCCATGCGACCGGATGCACCGGCAACGGCAACACGGAGGGGGCGCGAGGGCGTGGATGCGGGGGCAGGCGAAGGGGTCCCTGTCATGAGTGTCCTGTACGTTGTCGTTGGCTTTGAAGTGAGGCGGGCATCGATCTACCCGTTGCCCCACCGGCCAGATCGCGAAAATCAGCGTGCTGGCGCTTCCAGCGGCGGGTAGCTGACAGAAGCAGGCTCCAGCGGGGGCGCTGTCGGGGAGGCAGATGGCCGTTGCGACGCAGGGTAGCGGGCCAGTTGCTCCGGTGTGGCCTCCAGCACGGGCACCTTGCTTTTGGAGCCACGCGAGCCCAGTGTGGCCACGAACTCGGTCTCTGTGGGCATGGGGTCGCCTTCGGAGCGGTCCAGCCCGTCGCCCTTGAAATACACGGTCAGCTTGCGGGTCTGGGCTTCTTCACCGGGGCGCTTGAGCGTGAACACGTATTCCCAGCGGTCTGCATGGAACAGGCTGGTGACCAGCGGCGTACCGAGGATTTCACGCACCTGCTGGCGGCTCATGCCGGGCTGGAGCGCCTCGACCTGCTCGCGCGACACAAAATTGCCCTGCACCACATCGATTTTGTAGGGAGTGACAATGCTGGCAATGCGGGTACTGGCACCATCCAGGCTACTGCAACCGGCCAGGGCGGCCACGCTGGCACCGACCAAAAGGACCAGGCCCAGGCGGGCGCTGAAACGGGCTTTGACGGGCATGGGTAAAAGGGCTGAGGATATGATCGCCCCATTGTAGCGGCAGGCCTTCTGACCTTGAGGCCGAGGCCCGCATCCCGAAAGACCATGCCATGACCAACATCGACGAACTCAAAAGCACGGGACTCAAGGCCACGCTGCCCCGCCTGAAGATTTTGGAGATCTTCCAGAAAGGCGAGCAACGCCATATGACGGCCGAAGATGTGTTCCGCGTGCTGCTGGAAGAGCGTTCGGACATTGGCCTGGCCACGGTCTACCGCGTGCTCACGCAGTTCGAGCAGGCCAGCATCCTGATCCGCAGCAATTTCGAGAGCGGCAAGGCGGTGTACGAACTCAACGAAGGGCAGCACCACGACCACTTCATCTGCACGTCGTGCGGCAAGGTGGAGGAGTTCTACGACCCCGAGATTGAAAAACGCCAGCAGGCCGTGGCCAAGGCCAAGGGCTGGCTGGTGCAGGACCACACCATGGCCCTGTATGGCCAGTGCGCAGCTTGCGCAAAGAAGTGAGCTCCCCCTGAGGCGCTGCGCGCCTTCCCCCTGAGGGGGACGCCCCCGGTGCGGCGGGGCGGCCCTTGCACGGGGGCGCTGGCATCGGGCGGTGGTGGTGCCAACAGTGCGCCCCAGCTTGTTTTGGGGCTGGGCTCCTGGCAACCCGACTTGGCGAACTCAACCGCCGGTGTCACGCTCCATGGCGCGGCGATGGCGCTCCACAAATTCCTGGTAGGTATCAATGCCGCGCAGTTGCAGGATGGTGTTGCGCACGGCGGCTTCGACCAGCACGGCGATGTTGCGGCCGGCCACCACCTGGATCACCACCTTGAGCACTGGCACGCCCAGCACGTCTTGCGTGAGTGGCTCGTAGGGCAGGCGCTCGTAGTCGCGCTCCAGGGTCTCCTTGCGCACCAGGTGCACGATGAGTTTGAGGCGCATCTTGCGGCGCACGGCCGTCTCGCCAAAGATGGCTCGGATATCGAGCAGACCGATGCCGCGCACTTCCAGCAGGTTCTGCAGCAGATCGGGGCACTTGCCCTCGATGGTGGTCTGGTTGATGCGGTACAGGTCCACCGCGTCGTCGGCCACCAGGCCGTTGCCGCGCGAAATCAGCTCCAGGCCCAGCTCGCTTTTCCCCAGGCCAGATTCGCCGGTGATCAGCACCCCCAGGCCGAGAATGTCCATGAACACGCCGTGCATGGTGGTGCGGTCGGCAAAGTGCTTGGACAGGTAGGCACGCAGCACGTCGATCACAAACGCCGAGGACTCGTGCGTGGAGAACATCGGGATCTGCGCGCGCTCGCACATCGACACCAGTGCATCGGGGGCGGTCTGGTCGTCGGCCAGCACCAGCACGGGCGGCTCCAGCGTCACGATGCGGGCAATGCGACGCTTGCAATCGTCGGGAGACGCGCTGCTCAGATAGGCAATCTCGCGCTCGCCCAGGATCTGGACGCGGTAGGGATGGATGTAATTGAGGTAGCCGACCAGATCGGCCCCCGAGCGCGCGGACCGCACGGCCACTTCGTCAAAGCGCCGCTCGGAAGCGCCCAGCCCGGCCACCCACTCCCACTTCAGGGGGCCGCGAAATTCCTCAAACAGAACATCGGCGCTGACAACGTTGGGCTTCACGGCGAATCAGCGAAAGTGCGCAGCGCCAGACAGGCTCAGGCCGTTTGCGTGGACTGCCAGCCGGCAATCATGCCGTGCAGTTCGGCAGCATCGGTGCAGGCCTTGAGCCTTTCACGCAGGGCCGAATCGCTGAGCAGTTCGGCAATCTCGGAGAGGATTTCGAGGTGCTTCTGTGTGGCGGCTTCAGGCACCAGCAGAAAAATCAGCAGGCCCACAGGCAATTCGTCTGGCGCATCGAACCCGATGGGGTTCAGCAGCTGGAACACGGCAGCCATCGGTGCCTTGAGGCCCTTGATGCGCCCGTGGGGAATGGCCACGCCATGGCCCAGACCGGTGGAGCCCAGGCGTTCACGCGCAAAGAGGCTGTCGGTGATCAACGCGCGCGAGAGACCGTGCTGGCTCTCGAACAGCAGACCCGCTTCTTCAAAAGCACGCTTCTTGCTGGTAGCGTCAACGCTCACAAGCACTTGAGCGGAGGGCAGGATGGAGGCGAGTCGGTTCATGGTCAAGGGTAACAATTATGCACATATTGGCGAAAACCCTGAGCGCGGCGCTGTGGGCAACAAAAAAACCGCCCGAAAAGGGCGGCTGCTGTGCCAGGCTCAAGGCTGGCGCATCAAGCGTGCAGTTCGCGCTTGGCGGCTTCGTGGTGGTGGTCCTGCAGGCGATCCTTGTGGCGCACCACCTGACGGTCCATCTTGTCGACCAGTTCGTCCACGGCAGCATACAGGTCGGCGTGGGAGCTTTCGGCAAACAGGTCGTTGCCCTTCACATGGATATTGCATTCCGCTCGCTGCCGCTTTTCCTTCTCCTTTTGCTTCTCTACCGTCAGCAGTACCTTGACGTCGACAACTTGGTCAAAATGGCGGGTGATCCGGTCCAGCTTGGTGGTGACGTAGTTGCGCAAGGCTGGGGTAACTTCGAGGTGGTGACCGCTGATCGTCAGGTTCATAAATAAGTCTCCTGTAACACTCTCTGTGGAAGAAGCGCCGCCCTGGATCAGAGGAGCGGCCCGGCGAACTTGGATGCATCCCGTTGACGTGAAGTCACTATGCCCCCGCCCTTCCTGAAAAGCAATCCCATTCCGCCCCGACCCGCTGGGTTATGCCCGCCAAGGTGCCAAGCCCCCAAAAAGCGCGCACAATGGCTGAGTTGCCGGGGAGCACACGCCCCGCCAGTCGGCAGTTGCTCAGCGTGCCGAAGGCGCTGCACCATGCAGCGTCAACCGCCCTGCCACCACCATCGACAGCAGGCTCGCGGCAATACCCACCAGCGCCGCCATCCAGTAGTTCTGCACCAGTCCCTGCGCGTCGCGGCTGATCAGCATCCCGCCCACCAAAGACGCCGCCCCCATGGCCGCAGACTGCACCGATGCGTTCAAGGTCATGAAGGTACCGCGCAGCGGTGCCTGCGCCGCAGAGGCCACGATGGCCATGCCCGGAATCATCCGGCCGCTCACAAAGGCAAACATGAGGGTGGACACCGCCAGAATGCCCCACAGCGGCAGCCCCTGCACCAGCGTGATGCCCAACAGGCAGGGCGCCGCAGCCAGGGCCAGCCAGCGAAAGGTTCGCACCTTGCCGCGCAGGTCCGTCAACCGGCCAAACAGGCGCGCGGTGAACAGGGTCGCGACACCTCCACACAGGTAGGCCACCGGAATCTGGTCGGCCCGCACACCAGCATTGGTCTGCATGTAGATGGTGATGTAGGGAATCACCGTAAAACCTGTAAACATGAGCAACGCGGAGAACAGGAACGCCCAGCGATGGTTCGGGTCGACAAGCACTTGTCCGATGCCGCCCAGCGCCGTTCGTCCGCTGGCCGCCTGCACATGGGCCGTCATCGCCGGCATGGTGCGCGCCGCCAGCACGGCCAGCAGCCCCACCATCGCGGCAATCGCAATGAACGGCATGTTCCAGCCGCCCACCTCGGCAAGGATCAGCCCCAGCGGAACACCGGCCACGGTCGATACCGAGAACGAGGTCATCACGATGCCCATCGCACGGCCGCGCCGCTCGAACGGGATCACGTCAGCCACGATGGTTTGCGACAGGGCCGACAAGACACCCCCGAATGCCCCCGCCAAAACGCGCGCCACCATGAGCGTGCCGTAGGTGGGCGCCACGCCACAGGCCAGTGTGGCCAGCCCAAACAGGACGTAGAGGACCAGCAGCAGCCGCTTGCGCCCGAACCGGTCGATGTAGGTGGAGGCCAGCAACCCCGAAACCCCAGCCGACAGCGTGTAGGCCGACACCAGCAGCCCGAACTGCGCGTCGCTGATGGAAAACAGCTGCGTGAACCGGGGCCCCAGCGGCATCATGATCATGAAGTCAAGGATGTGGGTGAACTGAATGCCCGCCAGGGTGAGCAGCAGCCAAAGTTCGCGGCGGGGAGTGAGCGCAGAGGTGGAGGGCACAGGGGGCGCGGCCAAAGGTGGCGCTGTCAGATTCAGGGCCACACAGTGTGCCGCAAGCTCACCGAGCGCGCAGGTCCGCACTAGCGCCCTCATGCACGCCGGTACATGCCCCTGCCAAGCCCCCACCGAGCCCTTGCCGCAGACACGCGTCAGACCCGCGCGTAAAATCCAAAGGTTGCGCGCACGCACTTGAAGACTTCACCAGCTCCCGCGCTTCACTCCCCGTTTTGCGGCCTGCCTGCAGCGCACATCGATCGCCCACACCGACACCATGACCCAGCCCAGCTCCAACGCCCTGCACACCTCCGCCCTGACATCGCTGCCCCTGCTGGCACGCGGCAAGGTGCGCGACAACTACGCCGTGGGCGACGACCGCATCCTGATGGTGGCCAGCGACCGCCTGTCGGCCTTTGACGTGATCATGGGCGAGCCCATCCCGGGCAAGGGCGAGTTGCTCACGCAGATGGCGCTGTTCTGGTTCGACAAGCTCGGGGATATCTGCCCCAACCACCTGACGGGCGACGCGCCGGAAAGTGTGGTGTCTCCGGAAGAAGCCCCGCAGATCCGTGGCCGGTCCATGCTGGTGCAGCGGCTGCAGCCCATTCCAGTCGAAGCCGTGGTGCGCGGCTACCTGGCCGGCAGCGGCTGGAAGGAATACCAGGAATCACGCGCGGTGTGCGGGGTACCCCTGCCAGAAGGGCTGACCAATGCCGCCAAGCTGCCCGAGCCCATCTACACCCCAGCCGCCAAGGCCGCTGCGGGCGAGCACGATGAAAACATCACGTTCGAGCGCACGGTGGAGATGATTGGCCTTCAGCTCGCCACCCGCATCCGCGACCTGAGCATTGCGATCTACAAGGCTGCTGCCGACATCGCGCTCGCCAAAGGCATGATCATTGCCGACACCAAGTTCGAGTTTGGCCTGGCGCCCGATGGCACGCTGGTGCTGATGGACGAAGTGCTCACGCCCGACAGCTCGCGCTACTGGCCCGTGGAAGGCTACGAGGCCGCCCTGGCCGCTGGCCAGAACCCACCGAGCTACGACAAACAATTTGTGCGCGACTGGCTGGAGCAAGCCCAGGTGAACGGCAAGCCCTGGGACAAGACCGCGCCCGCCCCCCGCCTGCCGCGCGAAGTGATTGAAAAGACCGCCGCCAAGTACCGCGAAGCGCTGGAGCGGCTGACGGCCTGACGCCTCCGTCCGCCCCCAACCAAAAAGAAAAGGCCCTTCCCGGGCCTTTTCTTTTTGGTGGGGTGAACCCCGCTCAGCTCAACTGAGCACCACGCTCGACAAGCGGCGCCGGTAGGTCGCCACCACCGGGTCGTCGGGTGGGATCTGGCCGTCGGCCACCTTCACCTTGGGCGGCTCGATGATTTCAAGGATGGCCACATAGGTCTTGCGGGCGGCCTCTTCGCCCCAGGCCTTGTCGCGCATGAGGATTTCGAGCAGTTCGTCCATGGCGTCCGTCCAGCGCTGGTCGGCCATGAGCCAGCGGGCGCGGGCGTAGCGGGTGTCAAAGTCGCGCTTGTTGGCGGCGATTTTTGCATCAAAATCGGCACCAGCGCTTTCCCCATAAGCGTTAGAAGCTACAAAATCAATAGCATCCATCCAGGCTTTCAACGCACCCAGCTTGCGCGAGGCTGCGGCCTTGGCGATGACGGGGGCAAAGGCGACCTTGGCGTCGTCTTCGCGACGCAACTGCAGCAGCAGCTTGACGTAGTCGAAGCGCGCGTCGTCATTGGAAGGATCGGTCACCACGGCGTGCTGCAGCTTCTCCAGCGCGGTACTGGTGTCGCCTTCGGCCAGGGCGTCCTGGGCTTCTTCTTCCTCGATTTCCGCCACCAGTTCTTCGGCGGTGGGGATGTGCTTGTCCAGGAAGGCGCGCACCTGGCCTTCGGGCAGGGCGCCCATGAAGCCATCCACAGGCTGGCCATTCATGAGCAGCACGCAGGTGGGAATGCTGCGGATGCCGAACATGCCCGCCAGCTGCTGCTCCTGGTCCGAATCGATCTTGACCAGCTTGAAGCGGCCCGCGTAGTCGGTCTCCAGCTTTTCCAGCACAGGCCCCAGCGACTTGCAGGGGCCACACCAGGGCGCCCAGAAGTCCACCAGCACGGGCACGTTCATCGAGGCAGCAACCACCTCGGCTTCAAAATTTTCTACGGTGACGTCAATCATGGCGGCGTGGAGGCCAGGGGCCTGTGGAGCGGTTTGCGCGCTATTTTGGCCCATCGAAACAGCCCCATGCCGGGAAGGGAGGCGCAAAAAGTAAAATCGCGGGTTCCACCTACAGCGGCAGAGCAGGCGCAACCTGCCCGCCAGCGCCCTCCACACCATGAAACCCATCCAGATCGGCGTGGTCATGGGTTCCAGCAGCGACTGGGACACCATGCAGCATGCAGTGCAGATTCTTGAACAGTTCGGCATCGCGCACGAGGCCCGCGTGGTCTCGGCCCACCGCATGCCCGACGACATGTTTGCCTACGCCGAGGCCGCAGCCGGCCGGGGCCTCAAAGCCATCATCGCGGGCGCCGGTGGCGCCGCCCACCTGCCCGGCATGATTGCCGCCAAGACCACCGTGCCCGTGCTGGGCGTGCCCGTGGCCAGCCGCCACCTGCAGGGTGTGGATTCGCTGCACAGCATCGTGCAGATGCCCAAGGGCATCCCCGTGGCCACGTTCGCCATCGGCACGGCGGGCGCTGCCAATGCGGCCCTGTTCGCCGTGGCCCTGCTGGCCAACGAAAGCCCCGAACTGCGCCAGCGCCTGGAAGCATTCCGTGCCGAGCAGACGGAAGTGGCCCGCAACATGACCCTGCCGCCCGCATGAACACGACCCCCACGCTCCACCGCTGCGCGGGTCGCTGCTCCCCGAGGGGGCCGCTTTTTCATCTTGGGGCGGCCCGGCGATGAAAAAATCCACCCATCAACCCCTTCTGCCCGGTAGCACACTGGGCGTGCTGGGCGGCGGCCAGCTGGGCCGCATGTTTGTGCACCAGGCGCAGGCCATGGGCTACTTCACGGCCGTGCTCGACGCCGACCCCACCAGCCCGGCCGGGCTGGTGAGCCACCACCACATCCAGACCGGCTATGAAGACCCGCAGGGCCTGGCCGAGCTGGCCCGCCTGTCGGATGCTGTGACCACCGAGTTCGAAAACGTACCCGCTGCCGCGCTGGCTGCACTGGCTGCGCAACGCCCCGTGTCGCCTGCCGCCAGCGCTGTGTCGGTGGCGCAGGACAGGGCCCGCGAAAAGGCCCACTTTGTGGCCTGCGGCGTGCCCTGTGCGCCGTATGCGGTGATCGAAACGGCGGAGCAACTGGCAGCAGTTTCTTCTGATCTGTTACCAGGCATCCTGAAGACGGCCCGCATGGGCTACGACGGCAAGGGCCAGGTGCGCGTGAAGACGCCCGCCGAGCTGGCCGCTGCCTGGGACTCTGTCGGCAAGGTGCCCTGCGTGCTGGAGAAGATGCTGCCGCTGGCGCTGGAATGCTCGGTGATCGTGGCGCGCGGCGCCGACGGTGCCACCGTGCACCTGCCCGTGCAGCGCAACCTGCACCGCGCCGGGATTCTGGCGGTGACGGAGGTTTTTGAACAAAATCTGCCTCCAGCGCTTGCCCAGCAAGCGGTAGCAGCTGCAGTGTCGATAGCAAATGGTTTGCAATACGTCGGCGTGCTCTGCGTGGAGTTCTTTGTGCTGCAGGACGGCAGCCTGGTGGTGAACGAGATCGCCCCGCGCCCACACAACAGCGGCCACTACAGCCAGAACGCCTGCGATGTGTCGCAGTTCGAGCTGCAGGTACGCACCATGGCCCGCCTGCCGCTCACGCAGCCACGCCAGCACAGCCCCGCCGTGATGCTCAACCTGCTGGGCGACCTGTGGTTTGCGCACGGCGACGCCGCGCAGACGCCCCCCTGGGCCGAGGTGCTGGCCCTGCCCGGCACGCACCTGCACCTGTATGGCAAGCGCGACGCCAAACGCGGCCGCAAGATGGGGCATCTCAACATCACCGCAGCCACCCCCGAAGCAGCACGTGCCACTGCCCTGCAGGCGGCGGCCCTGCTGGGCATCGCACCGTTCTGACCATGATTCTTGACGGCACCCAGCCCGCATCCATCGCCGCCGCAGCGCGGGCCGTGCGCAGCGGCGCGCTGCTCGGCCTGCCCACTGAGACGGTGTACGGCCTGGCGGCCGACGCCAGCAGCGATGCCGCCGTGGCGCAGATCTTTGCGGCCAAGGGGCGCCCCAGCGACCACCCCCTGATCGTGCATGTGGCCAATGCCGAGGGCATTGCGCACTTCGCCAGCGAGGTGCCGGGCTTTGCGCAGAAGCTTGTCGATGCCTTCTGGCCCGGCCCGCTCACGCTCATCCTGCCGCGCCTGCCCGGCGTGGCCAGCGCCGCCACGGGCGGGCAGGACAGCGTGGGACTGCGCTGCCCCGCCCACCCCGTGGCCCATGCCCTGCTGCTGGCCTGCGCCGCACCCGGCGACAGCGACGCCCAGGGCGGCCCGCCCGTGTGGGGCGTGGCCGCCCCCAGCGCCAACCGCTTTGGCCGCGTGAGCCCCACCACCGCCCGGCACGTGCAGGACGAGCTGGGCGCCGAGCTGCTGGTGCTCGACGGCGGCCCGTGCGAAGTGGGCATCGAAAGCACCATCGTGGACTGCACGCGCGGCGTGCCCGTGCTGCTGCGTCCCGGCGCCATCACGCGCGAGCAGATCCGGGCGGCCTGCGGCATTGCGCCGCTGTCCAAAGACGACATGCCCGCGCTCACGCCCCGCGCCTCGGGCACGCTCGAAGCGCACTACGCGCCCGCCGCCAAGGTGCGGCTGATGGACGCCAAGGCACTGCAGACCGGCCTGGACCTGCTGGGCGCCGACGCCGCCCACATTGCGGTGTATGCCCGCGCAGCGCTGCGCACCCAATCGTCCAAGCTCGTCATGCGCCGCATGCCCAACGACGCCACCGCCACGGCCCAGCAACTGTTCGCGGTGCTGCGCGGCTTTGACGACGATGGCGTGAAACTGATCTGGATCGAGACCCCACCCACCACCCCCGAGTGGGAAGGCGTGCGCGACCGACTGCAGCGTGCGTCTGCAGCGTGATTCCGGCCGCGCCAGGCGGCTTTACATGCGTTGACGTTGCACCGCTAAACTACCCCCCACTTTTCTGGAGAAATACATGGCAGCAAATTGGATGCGCCGCACCGTACTGGTCGCCGCATGTGCGTCGGCCGCGTTGCTCGCGGCCTGCGGTTCCAGCACCACCGAATCGGCCATCGCGCCCGAGCGCTTCATCGCGTTTGGCGATGCCAACAGCGATGTGGGGCAAAAAGGAACGCGCTATACCGTCAACGACGGCAGCGTGAACAACTGGACCCTGCAGGTGGCTGCCAACTACGGCAAGCCCCTTGCGGCCGCCTCTGCGGGTGGCAAGAGCTATGCCGTAGGCAATGCCCGCGTGAAGATCAAGCCCGACGCGGCAGGCAACGCCAGCACCCCCACCATCACCGAGCAGATCGACACCTTTTTGGCCAGTGGCAGCTTTGGCGCCAGTGACGTGGTGTTTCTGAGCGGCGGCATCAGCGACGTGATTGCCGGCATGGCCGCCGTGCAGGCCGGCACCCAGACCGAGGCCGCCATGGTGGCCGCAGCCCGCCAGGCGGGTGAAGACATGGCCGCGCAGGTGCGACGCCTGGTCGCCGCAGGCGCCAAATATGTGGTCGTTACGGGAACCTACGACCTGAGCAAGACCCCCTGGGCCAAGACCATTGGCCGTGAAGCCCTGTTGGCCGATGCGAGCAGCCGCTTCAACGACGGCCTGCTCGTGGGCATCGTGGACCTGGGTGCCAACGCGCTGTATGTGGACCTGGCCTATTACGTGAACCTGTACACCGGCGTGCCCGCCAACTACGGTTTCAACAACGCCACCACGGCCGTGTGCACCTCGGTGGATGCCACCAACGGCATCGGCATCGGCGCAGGACAGGTCAACTCTGCCCTGTGCACCGCCTCCACGCTGCTGCCGGGCGCCAGCCAGACCTCCTACGTGTTTGCCGACCCGGTGTACCTCACGCCCTCGGCGCAACGCCAGTTCGGCACCTACGCCTACGACCGCCTGCGCGCCCGCTGGTAAGGGGCTGCTGACTCGCCCCAGCCGCCGCGGAGCCTGCTGCTGTGCTGGGGCAGCGGCCCACAAAAAAAGCCGACCCTTGGGTCGGCTTTTTGCTGTGCGGCTTGCCGTGGCAAGCCAGCTGGCTTACTTGACCATGTCGAACACAGCGCGCGCCTGGGCGTGGCAGAACGGGGGTTCGTAGGTGCCGTGGTAGGCGCCGTAGTAGGTGGCAAACGCGGCCGATGCGGGGTCGGTGGGGGCCTGGCCACCCGGGCCAAAGGTGGCCTGGATGGCGGCATCGACGTCGACCGAGGTCACGTTGGTCAGGCCCCGGCTGTCGAAGTCGGCCTTCATCACGCGCTGGTGAATGGCTGGCGGCACTGTGGGGTCACCCGCGCCGCCGCACAGCAGCACGCGGGCCTTGGGGCTCCAGCCCAGCAGGTCGTTCTTCTTGGCCGCCAGGTACAGCGGGTGGGTGGTGCTGGTCTGCGAGCCCGTGATGAAGGCGGACTGGAACAGCGCGTCGCGCGCCTGGTTGGGCGTGCCTGCGGGCAGGGTGCCCGAGGTGAGCAGCGTGGTGTAGGTCATCGTGGGGTTGGGCAGCAGGTTTTCGATGTAGCCCGAGTACGGTGCCTTGAAGACCTGCTTGACGTCCGTGTAAACGTCGCCATAGACCTTCTGCCAGGCCGTCACCAGATACGGCACGAAGAACTGCACCCCGGCAATCGCATCCGGAATGCGCAGCGAGCCCGACAGGTTGTACGGGCCCGCCAGGTGGGCACCAGCAACCACATTGAATTCGCTGCCGTAGTCGCGTTCCGCAGCGCGGTGCGCGGCCATCGACGAGTGCCCGCCCTGCGAGTAGCCCGTGAACATGACCTTGCCCGACAGATTGGCCCCCACGGTGCCAGCTGCGTTGCGTGCGGCACGCACCGAGTCGATGACCGTGGTGGCTTCCGAATCGGCATGCAGGTAGGGGTGGTAGCTGTAGCCCGACTTGGCAAAGCCCAGGTAGTCGGTGGCCACCACCGCATAACCCTGGGCGGCGTACATGGCGGCGAGCAGGAAGGTTTCGCTGTCCTGCGGGTTGGCCAGGGTGCGGGGCTTTTGCACATCGGTGCCCTTGGCGTAGGCAATCAGCGGTGCGGCCGTGCTGCAGCTGCCAGCGGGCACCAGCATCACGCCCGAGGCGTTGGTGTTCTCTCCGGCCTTGGCGCCGACGGTGGCGTAGTTGAGCGCCACCACCTTGACATCACACTTCGCCTTGCCCGTGATGGCCTGCAGGCCGCTGCTGGAGGTGCCTGCGTCGATCTGTGCGGCCGTCAGCGTGGTCATCACGGCAGGGGGGTCGATCAGCGAGCCACGGTCTGGATCGTCAGAGCCACCGCAGGCGACAAGCAGCACCGCAGCAGCGGCAACACAGGTAAGGCGGAAATACTTCATGGATGGATACCTCAGGTCAAGAAACAACGACGCATCGTGCGCGCACCTGCACTGCACCATCCATAGGGGATAACGCGGACCGAACCAGCGGGCAGACGCCTAGGTGACAGCAGCCCGCCAGCAGCGGCCGCTCAACGATGGCCGCGCGCCCCGTAGACCAGCTTCATCCCCAGGATCGTCCCCGCCAGTGCGAGCGTGATGGCGTTGGCCACCACGATGGGCCACGCCGCCAGGACGACGCCATACACCAGCCACAGCGCCACCCCCGCCGTGAACACGCTGTACATGCCCAGAGAGATGCCCCGGACATCGCGGGTGCGGAAGGTGTGCAGGGCCTGCGGAACGAAGCTGCAGGTGGTCAGGAAGGCGGCAACGTAGCCGATCAGCTCGGTGGTGGACATGAAGGGAGGCGGGTGACTGCGCGGCGGATGGCTGCGCGAGTGCGCATTATTCACTGGTCGCGCGCGGTCCAGTCGATCAGGCTGTCGAGCACGGGCCGTGCAGCGCCGGCATTGGCATGGTTGACCACGGCCACCAGCACATACCGCCGCCCGCTGGCCGCGTGCACGTAACCGGCCAAGGCCATCACATCGCGGAGGCTGCCCGTCTTGAGGTGGGCCGTGCCCGCACGGCTCTGGCTGCGGCGCAGCGTGCCGTCCACCCCAGAGATGGGCAGCGACGCCACCAGCTCCGGCATCACGGGCGATACCCAGGCCACCTGCAGCATGCGCGCCAGTGCCTGGGCGGTGATGCGCGCATCGCGGCTGAGCCCCGCGCCGTTGTCTGCCAACGGCAGCTCTGCGTCCCCCATGCGCGATCCCCACCACTGGCGCAGTGCCTCGCGGGCGCCGTCGAAGGTGGCCACGCCGTTTTTCTGCAATGCCAGCGTCAGGAACACCTGCTGCGCCATGACGTTGTTGCTGTACTTGTTCACGTCACGCACCACCTCGGACAGCGCGGGCGATGTGACGGTGAAGGCAGGCTTTAGGCCAGGCGGCACCTTGCCATCGCGCACGCTGCCCGTGAGCTTGCCGCCCAGTTCGCGCCACATGCCCTCCACGGCCTTCGCCGCAAAGCCGCGCGGGTCGGCGGCGGCCACGGGCCACACCCGCTCCCCGCAGGACGCGGGGTACACGCCCTGAAAGCCCACCTTGGCCGGGTCGGCCAGCTCCGCCCGCAAGGCACCACGCCAGTCGCCACACTCGGTGCCCGGCGCGCCCAGCGCTACGGTGGCCTGGCGCGCCACGCCCGCCAGGGGTGGGTCGTACTGAATGCGCGCCAGGCCTGCGGCGGCATCCGGCACAAAGGTCATCACCGACGATTTGTAGTTGAGCAGCAGCGCGTCGGGCGCGGCGTTGTAGGGGCGCAGGGGCTCGCCATCAAATCGCGCTGGATCGTGGTCGGGCACCTCAAAGGCGGTGCGGTCGAGCACGATGTCGCCCACGATGACCTGGATGCCCTGGCCCTGCAGGCGGCGCATCAGCAGCCACAGGCGCTCCATGACCAGCTTGGGGTCTCCCTGGCCCTGGATGTAGACGTTGCCCCGCAGGCTGCCGTCCTGCACCGTGCCCTGCAGATAGACCGGGGTGTTCCACACATAGGCGGGGCCCAGTTGCTCCAGCGCGGCGTAAGTAGTCACCAGCTTCATCACCGATGCCGGGTTCACCGGCAACTGCGCACGGTGCGCCAGGCGCGCAGGCGAAGTCTTGCCGCCCTGGGCATCCACCACCATCACCGACAGGGCCTCGCGCGGTAACCTGGCGCGGGCCAGGGCGGCTTCGATCTCGGGCGGCAGCGGGGTGGCGGGCGCCGCCGCCTGGGCCTGGGCCGTGTCAACAGCCCCCACCAGAGCCAACCAGGCCACAACAACACCCAGGGCGCCACGCAGCGCAGCGCGGCGCCAAAAAACAGGAAGCAAAAGCATGGAGCGAGTCTATCGCCCGGCAGGAAACCCACCTGGGCCGCGCCGGCCCCCAGACCCGCTGCAAGCGCCGCCGCCCCCACCCACCGATAATCCCCCGATGCGTTTTTCTCCTCGTGCCATCGGCCTGCTGGCAGCAGTCGTGACGGTCACCATCTGGACGGGTTTCATCGTCATTGCCCGCGCCTCGGCCCAGCGCACGCTCACCCCGTTCGACATTGCGCTGCTGCGCATCGTGGGCGCCAGCCTGGTCCTGCTGCCCTGGGGCTGGTGGATGGTGCGGCAGCGCACCACAGCACTGGGCTCTGCGGCCCCGCCCTCCAGCCTGGCAGGTATCTCGCCCCTGCCGCTGCGCACCACGGTGCTGCTGGGCAGCTTTGGCGGTCTGCTCTACGCCATGCTGGCCTATGCGGGGTTCTTCCACGCGCCCGCCACCCATGCGGCGGTGCTCATGCCGGGCAGCCTGCCGCTGTGGACGGCGCTGCTCGCCGCCGTGCTGCTGCGCGACCACATCACCCCGCTGCGCGCGGCGGGCCTGGCGCTGATCGTGGCAGGCGACCTGCTGGTGGGCGGGCGCAGCCTGCTGGCAGCGTTTTCGGGCGGTGATGTGTGGAAGGGCGACGTGCTGTTCATGCTGGCCGCCTCCTGCTGGGCCACCTACAGCGTGCTGGCCCGGCGCCACGCCGTGGACGCCGTGCAGGCCACCATCGCCATCACCGCGTTTGCCTGCCTGGTCTATGTTCCCAGCTATGCCCTGCTGATTGCGCTGGGAACCGTCACCAGCCATCTGGCCATTGCGCCGTGGAGCGAGATCGTCTTTCACATGGCGTTCCAAGGTGGCGGGTCGGTGGTGATCTCGGGCATTGGCTTCACCCGCATGATCCAGCACTATGGCCCTGTGCGCTCCACCATGATCACGGCCCTGGTGCCCGGCCTCTCGGCCATCGGCGCGGTGATTTTTCTGGACGAGCCGATGTACTGGAACCTCGTCGCCGGCCTGCTGCTGGTGACTGCCGGTATCCTGCTGGGCGTGCTGCGCAGGAGCCAGGCGCCTGCGGTCACCCCGCCCACGCCCGTGCCTGGCCCTACCGTCCCCTGACCTCCTTTGCCGCGCAACCCCACTGGCCCCATGAATCTGCTTGCTTTCGACACCAGCACCGACACCCTTTCCATTGCCGTCCAGCACGGGGATGCCGTGTGGCAGCACACGGGCCCCGGGGGCGCACAAGCGTCGGCCACCCTGATCCCGACGGTGCGCAACCTGATGGCGCAGGCCGGCCTGTCGTTCGACACGCTGGAGGCCATTGTGTTTGGCCGGGGCCCAGGCTCCTTCACCGGCCTGCGCACCGCCTGCGCCGTGGCCCAGGGGCTGGCGTTTGGCGCGCGCGGGGGCCAGGGTGTGCCGGTGCTGCCCGTGGACACCCTGCTGGCCGTGGCCGAGGAAGCGCGCCACGCGCACGGCTGCACGCAGGTGGTGGCGGTGCTGGACGCGCGCATGGACGAGGTCTACCACGCGCGCTGCGAATGGGTCGCTGCCGAGGGCCGCTGGCACACCGAGGCCGACTTTGGCCTCGGCGCACCGGAATCCGTGCTTGCCCCCGCAGGGTGGACGGTGGCGGGCAATGCGCGCACGCCCTATGGCGACCGGCTGGCGCCCATGGCCGCCCACGTGGCCGCGCTGCCCACAGCCACGGCGCTGCTGCGCCTGGCACCGGCCTTGCTGGCAGCGGGCGAAGGTGTGCCGGCCAGCGATGCGCTGCCGCGCTACATCCGCGATAAAGTGGCACAAACCACCGCCGAGCGGGCTGCGCTGCGCGCCGCCCAGGCGGTGCCCGCTCCTCTGTGAATCCTTTCTGCCAGACCCCATGAGCGCCCTGCCCACCCCGTCTGCCGGCGCGCCCGAGGCGCGCTTTGAAGCCCTCACGCTCGCGCGGCTGGATGCCGTGCTGGCGGTGGAACAGCGCGCCTATTCGCACCCATGGACACGCGGCAATTTCACCGATGCCATGGCCTCGGGCTACCAGGCACAGGTGCTGATGGCGGACGAACACCTGCTCGGCTACTTCGTGGCCATGATGGGGGTGGACGAGGTGCACCTGCTCAACATCACCGTCACCCCCGAGTTCCAGCGCCAGGGCTGGGCGCGGGTGCTGCTGGACGCGCTGGCCCTGTGGTCACGCGGGCGCGGCGCCCAGTGGCTGTGGCTGGAGGTGCGCGTGAGCAACCTGCGCGCCCAGCACATCTACCAGACACACGGGTTCCGACGCGTGGGCGAACGCAAGCGCTACTACCCCGCGGACCTAGGCCAGCGCGAAGATGCCGTGGTCATGAGCCTGGCACTGTGAGCAACACCTTCAACCGGCCCTTTTTTCCATGAGCCTTCACCTCGATGCGCGGCAGCGCGCCATGCTGCAAGAAATGGGCGTCACCGTGTGGGTGCAGCCGGAGGCACCCGTAGCCCGCACCACAGCCGGGGCCCCCGCCGTCGCCGTAGCGGCGCCCGCCCCTGCCGCCCGCATGGCGCCCCCCACCGCCCCGGCACCCGCAGTGGCCAGCCCTCCTGCTGCGCGAGCGCCCCAGCCAGCGGCCCCGCGAGCACCCGCACCGGCACCTGCGGTAGAGAACGCAGGCGCAGCACCGGCCATCCCCAGCTTGCGGCTGCATGCGCCCCAGGTGCTTTACCCCAGCGCCGACCCATCGCAGACCCCGGCCGGGCTGGGTGGAGGCTGGTTGATCGTGACCGAGAGCCTGACGCCGGGCGAGCCGCTGGGTGGCGACGCAGGCCGGCTGCTGGACAACATGCTGCGCGCCATGCAGCTGCACAAGCACCCCCGTGTTTTCCTTGCGGCGCTGGAGCGCACTGCAGCCGGCGCAGAGACCGGTGGCGACAGCAACATCCCCGCCGCGCTGGCCGACGCCGTGGCTGAGTTACAACCCGCCCTGGTCCTGGTGCTGGGCCATGTGGCGGCGCGGGCGGCGCTGGGGCGCACCGAGCCGCTGGGCCGCCTGCGCGCGGGCCCGCACCAGCTGGCGGAATGCCCAGCCGTGGTGACCTACGACCCCGCGTTTCTCTTGCGCTCGCAAGACGTCAAGGCCGCCGCCTGGGCCGACCTGTGCCGGGCGCTGGCCATCGTGCGCCAGGCTTCGCCCGGCTGACCGCTGAGGGCGCGGGCATTTGCAACGACTCCACTGCAGCCGCAGTGCCATAATCCGCCGCCTGTCCATTTTTTTACGGAGAAAGCTCCTTGGAAACCTACCCGAGTTGGTAGCTTTCAGCTCCCCGGCCTGCCGCTGTGGGGTTGAAAGCACCCGATCCCCCACACCGCAGATGCCATACAACAAGGGAGTGAGCCCATGCTCAACATCTTCACGCTCGCCAATGGCCGGCTGTTCCAGGAAGAAATTGAATCGCTGGAAGAGCTGACCAAGTTCCAGCCGATCTGGGTGGACCTGGAAGCCCCCACGCTCGAAGAAAAACGCTGGATCAAGCAGCACTACGGCCTGTCCATCCCCGAGGATGCGATGGACGAGGACATCGAGGAATCCGCCCGCTTCTACGAAGAAGACAACGGCGAGCTGCACATCCGCAGCGACTTCTTGATTGACGACGACGAAGACCCCCGCTCGGTGCGCGTGGCCTTCATCCTGAACCAGCACAACGCCAACCTCAAGAGCCGGGGCGTGCTGTTTTCCATCCACGACGAAGACGTGCCGGTGTTCCGCCTGCTGCGCATGCGCGCACGCCGCGCGCCGGGCCTCATCGAGGACGCCAAGGAAGTTCTGCTCAAGCTGTTCGATGCCGACGCCGAGTATTCGGCCGACACGCTCGAAAACATCTACGACGAGCTGGAGAAAGTCAGCAAGCAAGTGCTGGCCGGCGACGTGACCGACGCCCTTGCTGGCGAGGTGCTGGGCGCCATTGCCCGCCAGGAAGACTTGAACGGCCGCATCCGCCGCAACGTGATGGACACCCGCCGCGCGGTGAGCTTCATGATGCGCAGCAAGATGCTCAACTCCGAGCAGTTCGAGGAAGCCCGCCAGATCCTGCGCGACATCGAGTCGCTGGACAACCACACGGCGTTCCTGTTCGACAAGATCAACTTCTTGATGGACGCCACGGTCGGTTTCATCAACATCAACCAGAACAAGATCATCAAGATCTTCTCGGTGGCCAGCGTGGCGCTGCTGCCGCCCACGCTGATCGCCAGCGTGTACGGCATGAACTTCAAGTTCATGCCCGAGCTGGACTGGTCGCTGGGCTATCCCTATGCGCTTGCGCTGATGGTGGCCAGTGCGCTCGGGCCCATGTGGTATTTCCGCAAGCGCGGCTGGTTGAAATAGCCCCCCTGTGGCGCTGCGCGCCTTCCCCCCCGAGGGGGGACGCCTCCAGCGGCCCGGCAGAGCCGGTTCCGCGGTGGCGCTGGTATTTGGGGCGCGCCGGTTTCACGGCGCGGGGGCGAACTTTGTCGCCCCTGAAGCTCTTGCTGATTCTTTGAATCCACGCCCTGCCCGTTCGGGCTGAACCTGTCGAAACCGAAGCGAAGCTGGTGATCGGTTCGTCGTTTATCTCAACGCAAAATATGAGTCAAATTGACCTCTAGCGCTTATCCATCAAGCGCTAGTAGCTATTAATTTCATAGTTTCTGCATGAGGGCAAGCACCATGTGCTCGGCATAGCGGCTGGCCACGGTCTGCACGAAGAGGGGGAAGTCCACGTGCGCGGTGTCGTCGGCGCGGTCGGAGATGGTGCGCACAGCGGCGAAGGGGATGCCGTAGTCGTGACACACCTGGGCGACGGCGGCGCCTTCCATTTCTACGGCCAGCACATTGTGGCCAGCGTCGTGCAACGTGGTGCGCAGACGGTGGGCTTCATCGGCGGCAGAAACAAAGCGGTCCCCGCTGGCAACCAGGCCGTGGTGCGCGCGGTGCAGGGCATCTTCCGATGTACTCTGCGGCACATACTCCAAGCCAAATTGGCCTCTAGCGCTTGATACACAAGCGTGAGCAGCTTCCAAAAGCGTAGCAGACAATGCCGCATCACAGACCAGGCGGCTGCGTGCGTAGCCCGGCACTTCCCAGCGGGGGAACAGGGGAGAGGCGTCCATGTCGTGTTGGAGGTAGTCCTGCGCCACCACCACATCGCCCACATTCACGCCATCGCCCACACCGCCCGCAACCCCGGTGAAGACGATGCGCGCCACGCCGAACCGCTCAATGAGTGCCGTGGCCGTGGTGGCCGCGGCCACCTTGCCGATACCCGACAGCGCCAACACCACCGGACGGCCCTGCAGATCACCCAGCCAGAAAGCCCGGCCTGCGTGCATCACCCGCTGAGGGTGCAAGAGGTGATCAACCAGCGAGCTTTGCTCTTCGGGCAAGGCGCTGAGGATGGCGGTGGTCATGGGTTCTCCCTGAAAAACAAAGGCGGCCGAGGCCGCCTGGATTGTCAAGCGGGGCACGTGGCCCCACGGGTCACTTCTTGTCCCGAAGTTCGCGGCGCAGGATCTTGCCCACGGGGGTCTTGGGCAGCTCGGTGCGGAACTCGATGACCTTGGGCTGCTTGTAGCCCGTGAGTTCAGCGCGGCAGAACTCCTTGACCTGCGCTTCGGTGAGCGCGGGGTCTTTCTTGACGATCACGAGCTTGACGGCTTCGCCAGTCTTCTCGTCGGGCACGCCCACCACGGCGCATTCGAGCACGCCGGGGCAGTTGGCCACGACCTCTTCCACCTCATTGGGGTAGACGTTGAAGCCGCTGACCAGCACCATGTCCTTCTTGCGGTCCACGATCTTGAAGAAGCCGCGCTCGTCCATGACACCGATGTCGCCGGACTTGAAGAAGCCGTCGTCGGTCATGACCTTGGCGGTTTCATCGGGGCGCTGCCAGTACCCGGCCATCACCTGCGGGCCCTTGATCGCGATCTCGCCGGGCTGGCCGAGGGTGGTCACTTCCTTGCCGTCGTCGTCGATCAGCTTCATCAGGGTGCCAGGGAGCGGCACGCCAATGGTGCCCGTGAACTCCTTGGCGGTCACGGGGTTGCAGCTGACCGAGGGGCTGGTCTCCGACAGGCCGTAACCTTCGCAGATGGGGCAACCGGTCTTCTCCAGCCACAGTTTGGCCACGGCGCCCTGCACGGCCATGCCCCCGCCTACCGAGACCTTGAGGTTCTTCCAGTTGACGGTATTGAAATCGGGGTGGTTGGCCAGGCCGTTGAACAGCGTGTTCACGGCCGGGAAGCTGTGGAAGGTGTGCTTGGACAGTTCCTTGAGCACGGCAGGCAGGTCGCGCGGGTTGGGGATCAGGATGGTCTTGCCGCCCGTGCGCATGCTCAGCATCATGTTCACGGTGAACGCAAAGATGTGGTACAGCGGCAGCGCGCAGATGCTGGTCTGCTGCTCGCCTGCGGGCACCTTCTTCATCACGGGGTCGTTCCACGCCTCGGACTGCAGCACGTTGGCGATCACGTTGCGGTGCAGCAGCACGGCGCCCTTGCTCACACCCGTGGTGCCGCCGGTGTATTGCAGCAGCGCGATGTCGTCGGGCTTGATGTCGGGCTTCTTGAGCGTGCCGCGCGTGCCCTGGGCCACCGCGTCATTGAAGCGCACGGCACCCGGCAGGTTGTAGGCGGGCACCATCTTCTTGACGTTGCGCACCACATAGTTGACGAGCGCGCCCTTGAGCAGGCCCAACTGGTCGCCCATGGCGCACAGCACCACGTGCTTGACGGGCGTGTTCGCAATGCAGCTTTGCAGCGTGGTGGCGAAGTTTTCGATGATGACGATGGCCTTGGCACCCGAGTCCTTGAGCTGATGCTCCAGTTCGCGCGGCGTGTACAGCGGGTTCACATTGACCACCACAAAACCTGCGCGCAGGATGGCAGCCACCGTGACGGGATACTGCGGCACGTTGGGCATCATGATGGCCACACGGTCGCCCTTGACCAGGCCCAGGCCCTGCAGGTAGGCCGCAAACGCACTGCTCAGGGAGTCGGTCTGGGCATAGGTCACTTCCTTGCCCATGAAGCTGTAGGCCACGCGGCCAGCGTACTTGGTGAACGCCTCGTCCATGAGGGCCACGAGCGACGGATATTGCGTGGTGTCGATGTCTGCGGGGACGCCTTGCGGATAGGCTGTCAGCCAGGGGCGATGGGTCATTGTTGTCTCCTGATAAGTTTTATTGAGGTCGTGAAAACCGTGCTGCGCCTAACAGCACGGTCGTGCTTTTTTCGCGGTGGAATTATGCCCGTCACCCCTTGAGCGCGGAAAGAACTTCGTCGAGCATTTTCTTGGCGTCGCCAAACAGCATGCGATTGTTGTCCTTGTAGAACAGAGGGTTGTCCACCCCCGCATAGCCCGACGCCATGGAGCGCTTCATCACGATCGAGGTCTTGGCCTTCCACACTTCGAGCACCGGCATGCCGGCGATGGGGCTGGACGGATCGTCCAGCGCGCTCGGGTTCACGATGTCGTTGGCGCCGATGACCATGGCCACGTCGGCATTCGGGAAGTCCTCGTTGATCTCGTCCATCTCCATCACGATGTCGTAGGGCACCTTGGCCTCGGCCAGCAGCACGTTCATGTGGCCGGGCATGCGGCCTGCCACGGGGTGGATGGCAAAGCGCACCTCCACGCCCTTCTCGCGCAGGGTCTTGGTGATCTCGTACACCGTGTGCTGGGCCTGGGCCACAGCCATGCCGTAGCCGGGCACGATGATCACACTCTTGGCGTCGCGCAGCAGCTCGGCCGTCTCGGCGGAGCTGACGGGTACGGCCTCGCCCTGCGGCTCGGTTGCCTCGCCTTTTTTGGCGGGAGTTCCAGCGCCCGAGCCAAAGCCGCCCGCGATCACGCTGATGAAGTTGCGGTTCATCGCGTTGCACATGATGTAGGACAGGATGGCGCCCGAGGAGCCCACGAGCGCGCCCGTGACGATGAGCAGGTCGTTGGACAGCATGAAGCCCGTGGCCGCCGCCGCCCAACCCGAGTAGCTGTTGAGCATGGACACCACCACCGGCATGTCGGCGCCACCAATGGCCATCACCATGTGAATGCCGAACAGCAATGCGATCGCCGTCATCACCATCAGCGGCACCATGCCCTGCTCGATGGTTTCGGCGCGCAAAAACTCGCGGCCAAACCAGATCACGATCAGCAGCGCAGCCAGGTTCATCCAGTGGCGGCCGGGCAGCAACAGCGGCTTGCCACCGATCTTGCCGTTGAGCTTGCCAAAGGCGATCAGTGATCCGCTGAACGTGATGGCGCCGATCAGGATGCCGACATAGATCTCCACCTCGTGGATGATCTTCTCCGCGCCTTGCAGCTGGATCGAGGTATCCACATAGCTGGCAAACCCCACCAGGCAGGCCGCAAGACCCACCAGACTGTGCATGAGCGCGACCAGCTCCGGCATCTGCGTCATCTTGACGACCTTGGCCGCATACAGGCCAATACCGCCGCCAATGACCAGTGCACCGACGATCCAGGCCACCCCTGCGGGGCTGACGCGCGGGCCGAACACCGTGGCCAGCACGGCCAGCGCCATGCCGACCATGCCGAACAGGTTGCCCCGGCGCGAGGTTTCGGGGTTGGAGAGCCCGCCCAGGCTCAGGATGAACAAAATGGCCGCGCCCAGGTAGGCCACGGTAGCGAGACTTTGGGACATGTTCTGTGCTCCTCGTTGTTCTTGTCGTTATCGGATTACTTGCGGAACATGGCGAGCATGCGGCGCGTGACCGCAAAGCCACCGAACATGTTGACGGCCGTGAGCACCAGGGCGGCAAAGGCAAGCCACAGGATGAGCCCATCAGGGCGCCCATTGATGCCCGCATCGGGCGGCGCAATCTGCACCAGCGCGCCGATGGCGATGATGCTGGAGATGGCGTTGGTCACGCTCATCAGCGGCGTGTGCAGCGCGGGCGTGACGTTCCACACCACCATGTAGCCGATGAAACAGGCCAGCACGAACACCGTGAAGTGCCCCAGGAAGGCCACAGGCGCATAGGCACCAATGGCCCAGAACAACACGGCCAGCACGGCAAAAACAATGGTCAGCGTCTTGGCGGACATGGGGGCACCAGGGCCATGGCTGGATTTCTTGGCGGCCACGGGTGCCGCCGCAGCCTTGGGTGCCGGTGCAGGGGCCTGCTTGAGCGGTGGCGCAGGCCAGGTGATGGCACCATCCTTGACCACGGTAAGGCCCCGGATCGCGTCATCCTCCATATTGACCACGGCCACGCCGTCCTTGGCCTTGCACAGCTCTTCTGTCAAGCGCAGCAGGTTGGTGGAATACAGGGTGGACGACTGCTTGGCCAAACGCGAAGCCAGGTCGGTGTAGCCGACGATGGTCACACCATGGCGCACCACGGCCTGGCCGGGCACCGTCAGCTCACAGTTGCCGCCTTGCTCGGCAGCCATGTCCACGATCACGCTGCCGGGCTTCATGCTCTGCACCATCTCGGCCGTGATGAGCTTGGGCGCGGGCTTGCCGGGGATCAGCGCGGTGGTGATGATGATGTCGGCGTCTTTCGCCTGCTCCGCGTACATCTTGCGCTGCGCGGCCTGGAAGCCCTCACTCATGACCTTGGCGTACCCGCCGCCGCCCGAGCCTTCTTCCTCGTAGTCCACCTTGACGAACTCACCGCCCAGCGACTTGACCTGGTCGGCCACCTCGGCACGTGTGTCGTTGGCGCGCACGATGGCGCCCAGATTGGCCGCCGTGCCAATGGCCGCAAGACCCGCCACGCCAGCACCTGCAATGAACACCTTGGCGGGCGGCACCTTGCCCGCCGCCGTGATCTGGCCGTTGAAGAAGCGGCCAAAGGCGTTGGCCGCCTCGATGACGGCGCGGTAGCCGCTGACGCCTGCGGTGGAGGTGAGCGCGTCCATCTTCTGCGCGCGGGAGAGCGTACGTGGCAGGCAGTCGATGGCGAGCACCGTCGCCTTGCGGGCCGACAGCTGCTGCATCAGTTCGGGGTTCTGGGCGGGCCAGATGAAGTCGATGAGCGTCGTGCCCTCGCGCATCAGCGCCACTTCGTCGCTGCTGGGCGGGCGCACCTTGAAGACGATATCGGATGCAGCCCACAGCGCGGCAGCGTCGCCCACGATCTGAGCCCCGGCGGCGCGGTAGGCGTCATCGCTGAAATTGGCGCCATCCCCAGCCCCCGACTCCACCGTGACCGCGAAGCCCAGCTTGATCAGCTTTTCCACCACATCGGGCACGGTGGCCACGCGCTTTTCACCGGGGAAGGTCTCCCTGGGCACGCCGATACGCTGCGGCTGCGGGACGGGGGTTGTCTGCATTAGAGGTCTCCTCGAGTTTCGTAATCGTTATGCAAGGCCGCCAGGCAGGGAAAAACTGGCGAGCTAGGGCCTGGATGTGGGCGTGGAGAACGGGAAAGGCGGAATGGCCAGGTGGCCGTCCACCATGCCGGCGCTCAGGCGCACAGCCTGGGCCAGGTCATAGGCCCACTGCTGGAAGGGCAGACCTGCGACCAGGAACTCTTCGTTGTTGCGCGGCCGGACGCTGATCAGCCGCTGGTCCACCAGGGCATCCACCGCCACCCAGACACCCGCTTCGGTGACGTAGCGGTAGCTCACATGCGCATAGGGGGTGCTCAGCGCGATCTGGCGGCTGGCCATCCATTGGCCCAGATCGGGTCGGTTCTTTTCAAGCCACTTGGGGCTGCTCGCCCAAAGCTTGAAGCGCAGGCAGTCGGCGCGCACGGGGCTGCCATCCGCGGGATCTTTGACCACGACGTCCTGTTGCGGCGGGCAGTACCCCACCCCTTGCGGAGACCCGCGCAGATCGCCGGTGCGGTTGGTCTGCACGCGCACCGCAGCCAGCCATTCGCCTTGTGCACCCCGCAGCGCCACCGCACGCGTCTGGAGCGGGGTACGGCCTGCGGGGCTGGATGTGGCTTCTTCGGAGGTTCCCAGGTCCTGCCAAGCCCCCGGCGGCAACACCAGACGGGCGCGACCCACGGGATATTCGGACTTGGGAGGAACGGTCAGGGGCGCGCACGCCACCGTGAACACCGTCACAGCCAACACAGGCAAGAGAGGCAACAGCCGCCGGAACTTTGAAATTGTCAGAGTCATAGAGAAAGGTTCATACGAATTCGCCTTCAATCATCCCACGGCACCCGAGTCCGTCCATCGACGGCTTCTGCCATGCAACAACCAGCTCGGTGTAGCTGGTGAGAAATGTGTTGAAAGCGCCCTGGTATCGGACACTTCTTGCGGCGCTGCCGGTGGGCAAGCTGACCGCGAGCTTACATGAAGAAGATCTTGTCGCTGTCACCTTTGTCTGCTGTAGAGGGAACTCCCCAGTCTCTGCATGCAGACAGGCAAAAAAAAGCCTGGCAGCACAACGCAGCCAGGCTGGGCAGCGGCCCCTCAGGGCCTCATGCCAACGATCAGTTCACCACTTGGGCCAGCGTACCTGCAGCGTACTGGGCGGCCACAACCTGGAGGCTCAGGCCCTTGATCTTGCTGCCCTGGCCTTCGCAGCCGAACTCCAGGTAACGCTGCTTGCAGACCTGCTTGGCAGCTTCGCGGGCAGGCTTGAGCCATTCGCGGGCGTCGAACTTGTCGGGGTTCTCAGCCAGGAACTTGCGCACCGCGCCGGTCATGGCCAGGCGGATGTCGGTGTCGATGTTGATCTTGCGCACGCCGTGCTTGATGGCTTCCTGGATTTCCTCGACTGGCACGCCGTAGGTTTCCTTCATCTTGCCGCCGTACTGGTTGATGATGGCCAGCAACTCGGCGGGCACCGACGAGGAGCCATGCATTACCAGGTGGGTGTTGGGGATGCGCTGGTGGATTTCCTTGACGCGGCTGATGGCCAGGATGTCGCCCGTGGGCTTGCGGCTGAACTTGTAGGCGCCGTGGCTGGTGCCGATGGCAATGGCCAGGGCGTCCAGTTGCGTGGCCTTGACGAACACGGCGGCTTCTTCAGGGTCGGTCAGCATCTGGCTGTGGTCGAGCTTGCCTTCAGCGCCAATACCGTCTTCTTCACCGGCTTCGCCGGTTTCCAGGTTGCCCAGGCAGCCCAGTTCGCCTTCGACCGTGACGCCCACCTTGTGCGCCATGTCCACCACCTTGCGGGTCACTTCCACGTTGTACTCGAAGGAGGAAGGCGTCTTGCCGTCTTCCATCAGCGAGCCGTCCATCATCACCGAGCCAAAGCCCAGGTCGATGGCGCCCTGGCAGACCTTGGGCGAAGTGCCGTGGTCCTGGTGCATGACGAGCGGAATGTGCGGGAAGGCCTCGACCGCTGCCTGGATGAGGTGCTTGATGAAGGGCTCACCCGCATATTTGCGGGCACCGGCGCTGGCCTGCAGGATGACCGGGGCGCCCACTTCGTCGGCGGCGGCCATGACGGCCTGGACCTGCTCCAGGTTGTTGACGTTGAAGGCAGGGATGCCATAGCTGTTGGCAGCGGCATGGTCGAGCAGTTCGCGCATCGAAACGAGGGGCATGGTCGTAGGGTCCGTTGAGGGTTGGGGAAGGCGCTGTAAGCCGGGCTTGGCGGTGGTAACCGCTTGGTAACTCGCAATTTTAACCGGGGGGCGTGACCGCCGAAGGGGGCAAATCCAACCGAAAACAGGTGGTAAAGGGCGGGGCGGCAGGCGCTGGCCCGAAATAGCCACCATGAATGTCTGCGACCCGCCGCAGGATCTCGTGGCCCAGATGCAGGCTGTCCGAGGGGTTTCTCGGCCGCGGAGCGACAGACGCATCGCCCTGGCGCCGCGCGCCGTCGTCGCACACCTGCAGCCATGCACCCGCCCCGTCAGAAGCACCTACCTGCACGGCGATGTGCGTGCCGTCTGGTGTGTGTTTGAGCGCGTTCTCCACCAGATTGCGCGCCGCGATGTCCAGCAGCAGCGCATGCCCAGACACCCACAGCGCCGGTGGCGCCGACAGTGCGATGTCGTTGCCCCGCTGCCAGGCCGCCTGGGCATAGTCAGCACACACCTGGCGCGCCACCGCGCACAAATCCACCGGCGCCTTGGCCTCATGCAGTTCGGCCCGGCTCGCGCGCGCCAGGGCCAGCAGCTGGTTGAGCACATGCCCTGCACGCAGGGCATCCTGGCCAATGCGGGCGATGGCCTGCGCCCGGGCGGCCGCATCCAGCTCGCCGCCCAAAGCACTGGCCTGCAGCGCAATGGAGGACAGGGGCGTGCGCAATTCGTGCGCGACTTCATTGGCCAGCCGGCGCTCGCGCACCATCGCCGCCTGCTGGCGGTCCAGCAGGGTGTTGATCGATGCGACCACGGACTCGAACTCGTTCCAGGCATGGCGTGACGCCAGGCGCTGGGTGCTGGCGGGGTCGAGCGCCGCCACGTCGGCCGACAGGGCATACAGCGGGCGCAGACCGCGCCACAGCGCAAGCCCGAGGGCCAGGGACACCACGGGCAGCAACCACAGGCCAGGCTCGATCATCTGCTCGGCAATGTCCTGGGCCAGCTCGTCGCGCTCGCGCAGCTCCAGCAGCACCATGATCTTGTGCGTGCGTGCCGCGTCCCACTGGGAAAAACTGCGCCACACCACACCCTTCGCCCCCAGCGCCATGTTGGCGAACCCCTCGGCGGCGCTGAAAGCAGGAACGGGCGCCGTACCGCTGTGATGGAGCAGACGCCCCTGCGCATCCCACTGGACGACGCTGAGCGATTGCTGGTAGTCGTGCGACTTGAGCCAGGGTGTGGCGACCCTCTGGGTGACGTGGGGCCCCTCGGCAGCCTCGTTCGCACGCAGGTTCAGCAACAGGGCGGCCACGCTGGCCAGGTGCCCGTCGGTCAGCTCGTCCGCCTCGTGCACCCCCGTCTGGTAGCCCATGAACACAAAACTGCCCCACACCAGCACCAGCGCGCCCAGGGACCACAGCAGCAGCTGCCGGGTCAGCGACGGCCTGCGCGCAGTCCCCCGGGGCGTTGCGGCAGCAGCGCTCATGCGGCCGCCTCCTGGGGCATGAAGTAGCCCACACCGCGCATGGTCTGGATACATGCGCTGCCCAGCTTGCGCCGCAGGTGGTGGATGTGAACCTCCACCGCATTGCTCTCGATGGCCGCATCCCAGCTGTACAGGCGCTCTTCGATCTGCTGGCGCGAGAGCACCCGCCCCCGCGCCTCCAGCAGCACCAGCAGCACCGAAAACTCTCGGGGCGACATCTCCACCAGCTTGCCGCCTTGGTGCACGGTGCGCGCCGCAGGGTCCATCTCGATATCGCCATAGCGGATGGTGGGCGAGGCGCGCCCGGCGGCCCGGCGCAGCAGGGCGCGCAAGCGCGCATCCAGCTCGTCCATGTCAAAAGGCTTGGCCAGGTAGTCATCCGCCCCCTGGTCCAGCCCCGCAATGCGCTGGTGAACCTGGTCACGGGCGGTCACGATGAGCACAGGGGTGGAGGGATCGGGCAAAACCTGCGCAGAAGCCGCTCCCCCCGGCGCCGGGCTGAGGCGCAACCGCCGCAGCAGATCGCCGCCATCACCGTCGGCCAGCCCCAGATCGAGCAGCACGGCATCAAAGCGCTCCGCGCGCAACGCCCCCCAGGCACTGGCCACGCCATCACACACATCCACCGCATAGCCACGTTGCTGCAGGTTCGTGCGCAGGCCTGCGGCAATGCCGGCATCGTCTTCGACAACGAGTATTCGCATGCAGCGATTGTCGCCGGGCGCGGCCACCTGCGCAGGGTCATTAAGGCGGCGTTAAGTGGCGCGCCCTATGGTCGGTGGAATGCTGTCCACGCCTTCCTCGCCCCGCCGCTTCGACCACGACCACCGTACCTTGCTCCTGTGGACCCTGGGCATCCTGATCGCCATCGTGGCGTGGGACGCTGGCGGGCAAGACATCCCCCTGGCCCGCGCATTTGGCTCGGCCAACGGGTTCCCACTGCGAGAACAATGGTTCTTCGTGCAGGTACTCCACGAAGGCGCACGCCGCCTGGGATGGCTGCTGGTGCTGCTGCTGGCACTGGGCGTGTGGTGGCCCTGGGGGGTGCTGCGGCGCCTGGACATGGGGGAGCGCCTGCAGATGGCCATCAGTGCCTTGCTGGCGCTGGCGGCCGTGAGCGTGGGCAAGAACCTGAGCACCACCAGCTGCCCCTGGGACCTGGCGGAGTTCGGCGGTGTGGCGCGGTATGCCTCCCACTGGGCGCTGGGCGTGGTCGATGGCGGCGGTGGGCGGTGCTTTCCGGCGGGCCATGCCTCGGCGGGTTTTGCCTTCGTGGGGGGCTACTTCGCTCTGCGCCACAAGGCACCGGCTGCCGCGCGCTGGTGGCTGGCTGCGGCGGTGCTGGCGGGCTTGGTGCTGGGTGGAGCCCAACAGGTGCGGGGCGCGCACTTCATGAGCCACACGCTGTGGACGGGCTGGCTCTGCTGGACGGTGGGCTGGCTGTGCGACCTGGGAGCGTTGGCACTGCGCCCACGCCTGGCGGCGTTGTCTCTCGCCAACGACCCGCCACACGCGGCCAGCTAACGACTCAGAACCTGGCTATTCAGCTCGCCACGCAGATCTTCAGCATGTTGGTCCCGCCGGGCGCACCCATGGGTTCGCCGCAGGTGATGGCATAGACATCGCCCTTTTGCACGATGTTGCGGTTCTTGAGGTGGCGCTCGGCCTGCTCAAGGGCCGTATCGCGGTCAGCACTGGTGTCCATGAGCAGGGGGCGCACGTTGCGGTACATGGCCATCTTGCGCTGCGTGGTCACCTTGGGCGTGAGCGCATAGATGGGGATGCGGATGCTGTGGCGGCTCATCCACAGCGCCGTGGCACCGCTGTCGGTCATGGCCACGATGGCCTTGGCGCCCAGGTGGTGGGCGGTGAACAGTGCGCCCATGGCAATGGACTGGTCGATGCGGCCAAAGGTCTGGCCGGTGAAGTCCGCGTCCAAGTGATGGTCTTCCGCCGCCTCGGCCGCTGCGCAGATGGTGGCCATTTCTTCCACGGTTTCGAGCGGGTAGCGGCCTGCGGCCGTCTCGGCGCTCAGCATCACGGCGTCGGTGCCATCCAGCACCGCATTGGCCACGTCACTCACCTCGGCGCGCGTGGGCACGGGGTTGGTGATCATGCTTTCCATCATCTGCGTGGCGGTGATGACGACCTTGTCCAGCTCACGCGCCATGCGGATCATCTTCTTTTGCAGCGCGGGCACGGCCGCATTGCCCACTTCCACCGCCAAGTCGCCGCGCGCCACCATGATCCCGTCGCTCACGCGCAGGATGGCTTCGAGGTGCGGGATGGCCTCGGCCCGCTCGATCTTTGCGATCAGGCCCGGCTTGTGGCGGTACTCGGACGCGGCCACGTTGCACAGCTGGCGCGCCATTTCCATGTCGGTCGCGTTCTTGGGAAAGCTCACTGCCACATAGTCGGCCTGAAAGCTCATCGCCGTGCGGATGTCCTCCATGTCCTTGGCCGTGAGGGCCGGTGCCGTGAGGCCCCCGCCCTTCTTGTTGATGCCCTTGTTGTTGGACAGCTCGCCGCCCACCTTGACGGTGGTGTGCACTTCCTCGCCGCGCACCGCATCCACCGTGAGCACGATCAGCCCGTCATTGAGCAGCAGCAGGTCGCCCGCCTTCACGTCGCGTGGCAGCTCCTTGTAGTCGAGCCCCACACCTTCGATGTCGCCCAGTTCGGTGCGCGATGCATCCAGCACAAACTTGGCGCCCGACTCCAGCTGCACCTTGCCCTCGGCAAACTTGCCCACGCGGATCTTGGGGCCCTGCAGGTCGGCCATGATGGCCACCTCGCGGCCCGCGCGCTGGGCAGCGGCACGCACGGTGGCGGCGCGGTCGATATGGTCCTGCGCCTTGCCGTGGCTGAAGTTCAGCCGCACCACGTTCACCCCCGCTCGGATCATGGCCTCCAGCAGTGCCGGGTCGCTGGAGGCGGGGCCCAGGGTGGCAACAATCTTGGTGGCGCGGCGGGTAGGCATGGGTTTGTCTCTTTCTCTCGTTTGTCTGGTGGATGTAATCGAGTTTCAATTCTCACACGAAGCGGTTACAGGCGAGTTACCCCTTGCATCCGCTCTGCGGTCCAAAAGCCCCATCAGAGCAACGGGGATGACAACAGATGCGCCAGCACATGCGCCAGGATCGCCGCCTCCAACCCATGGCGCGCGTAGAGCCAGCCTGCCACCAGGCCAAAGGCCGTGTTGCCCACCAGCACAAACACCACGACGGGCACCGTCAATGCGCCCGCCAGCGCCTGCGCGGCAGGCAGATGCCCCAGCGCAAACAGCAGCGCACTGAGCAGCACCGCGCCAGCCACCAGCCCCTTGCCCGGCTGGCCCTGTCCGCGCTGCACCACGCGCCAGCCCAGCCACAGCAGCAGGGTCATCACGCCCCAGCGCACCAGCAGCTCTTCGGTAATGCCGCCATACAGCAGCTTGACCACCAGCGGCATGGCGCTGGCAGGGTCCGACAGCTGGAGCGCTGCGGGCGCCACCTGGGACAGCACCCACAACCACGCGGCACCCACCACACCGCCCACGATGCCAGGCAGGGACTGGACACGCAGCGCGGGGCCGATGGGCTGGCCGACCAGCCAGGAAGACACCACGGGCGCCCGCAGGCCCACGCGGGGCGCCAGCCACACGCCCACCGCCACAGCCAGCGCCAACAGCACGGCCGTCTGCAGCCCGCTGAGCAGCACCACCGCCCAGAGCGGCAACGGCAGCAGCGCCTCGTTGGCCTTCAACGGTGGCAGCAGCGCCCACACTACCGCCACCACGCCGGGCATGCCCAGCAACCACAGCGTGCCGCCCAGTCGCCACTTCGCGGGTTGCCCCGGGGCACCCGCCGATTCCGCCAACAGAGCGTTGTCCACTGCCATGGGTTTGCCCACGCTCAGGCGCGCATCAGCGCTTCGATCTCGTCGGCCTTCACGGGCACGCCACGCGTGATCAGCTCGCAGCCCGTGCCCGTGACGATGGCATCGTCTTCAATGCGGATGCCGATGTTGTGAAACTGCTCGGGCACGCCCTCGGCGGGGCGCACATAGATGCCGGGCTCGATGGTCAGAACCATGCCCGGGCGCAGCACACGGCTGGGGCGGTTGGTGATGGTCTCGCCCGAGAGCGGGTCCTTGCGCTCGCTCACCTGGCCGACTTCGCCGGGCTCCACGTAGCTGCCGCAGTCGTGCACATCCATGCCCAGCCAGTGGCTGGTGCGGTGCATGTAGAACTGGAAGTACGCGCGCTTGTCGATCACGTCCTGCGCCGACCCCACCTTGTTCTTGTCAAGCAAGCCCAGGTCCAGCATGCCCTGCGCCAGCACAGCCACCGTTGCGTCGTGCGGGTCGTTGAAGCGGGCACCCGCCTTGGTGGCAGCCACGGCCGCATCCTGGCTGGCCAGCACCAGGTCGTACAGCGCACGCTGGGGGCCCGTGAATTTTCCGTTGGCGGGGAAGGTCCGCGTGATGTCGCTGGCGTAGCTGTCCAGCTCGCAGCCCGCGTCGATCAGCACCAGCTCGCCATCGCGCACCGGGGCCGCATCGGCGCGGTAGTGCAGCACGCAGGCGTTCGCGCCCGCCGCGACGATGGAGCTGTAGGCCGGGTACTGCGAGCCTGCCTCGCGAAACGCGTGCAGCAGCTCGGCGTCGAGGTGGTATTCGCGCACATCCTCCCCGGCGCGCAGCATGCGGGCCGAGCGCTGCATGGCGCGGATGTGGGCCTGCGCGCTGATGCTGCTTGCGCGACGCATGATGTCCTGCTCATGCGCGTCCTTGAACAGGCGCATCTCGTCGAGCAGCGTGCACAGGTCGTTCTGTTCTGCGGGGCAGATGGCGCCATAGCGCACACGGCCGCGCACCACGTTGAGCCAGCCCTCCACCCGCGCCGCCAAGCCGCTGTGCGTGGCAAACGGGTACCAGACGCAGCCCGTGTTTTCGAGCAGGCGCGGCAGCTTGCTGTCCAGCTCAGCCATCGAATGTGCCGCGTCCACTCCCAACGCAGCGGGCGCGGCGGCCGGGCCCAGGCGGTAGCCATCCCAGATCTCGCGCTCCAGGTCCTTGGGCTGGCAAAACAGCGTGCTGCGGCCGTCGTGGGCCAGCACCAGGCACGCGCCGGGCTCGGTGAAGCCGGTCAGGTAGTAGAAGTAGCTGTCGTGGCGGAACAGAAAGTCGCTGTCCCGATTGCGCGGGCGCTCCAGCGCCGTAGGAATGATGGCGATACCCCCGGGGCCCAGCTGGGCAGCCAGGTGCGCGCGGCGCTGGGCGTAGACAGAGGCAGGCACGGTGGTGTTCATGGCGCGTTGGAAGAAAAGGAGTTGAGTTCGGCCAGCCGCTCGGGCGTGCCCACATCGGTCCAGCGGCCGGTGTAGAGCTGCGCACTGACGCGGCCATTGTCCATTGCACGGCGAAGCAGCGGCGCCAGCGGGGCTTTGATGCCGCTGGGGTTTCCGGGCGGAATGTCGCACCACGGCGCTGCAAACAGCTCGGCGCGCAACAGGGCGATGGTGCTGTAGGTGTAGCGTGGCGCGGGGTCGTCGGCGGGCAGGTTGAGCGCCAGCCCGTCTACCGACAAGCCAAAGTCGCCACGCGGGTTGTGCGCCGGATTGGGCACCAGCCACAGGTGGGCCATGTGGTGGCTCGCTTCAAAGGCCGCCACGGCGGCGCTGTCGAACACGAAGTCGGGGGCAAACACATCACCTGCCGCCAGCCAGAACACGGGCCCCAGCTGGGGCAGCGCGCGCGCGATGCCACCAGCGGTTTCCAGCGCACCGCCAAAGTCCACGCCTTCACGCGAGTATGAAATTGATAGCTGTTTGCGCTTATCCATCAAGCGCTGAAGGCCGAAAACACCTAGAAAATGGTCGCTGATCTGCGCCCCCAGCCACGCGGTGTTGATCACCACCCGCTCCACACCCGCCTCCTGCAGCGCCGCCAAGTGCCACTGCAGCAGTGGCTGGCCCTGCACCGGCAGCAGAGGCTTGGGGGTGGTGTCGGTCAACGGGCGCATGCGCTCGCCACGGCCGGCGGCCAGCAGCAACGCGGGTACCTGGTGATGGGAGGCGGCACTAGAACTCATGCCGCCACCTCGTTCACAGCACCCCGCTGCAGCGCGTGGCGCTCCACCGTGGTGGGGTCGAACAGGGCCAGCAGCGCGTCCATCAGCGCCCGCGCCTTGCCCGAATGGTCGGCGCCAAAGTTGCACACATACACATCCAGCGTCACCGCGCGCTGCTCGGGCCAGGTGTGCACGCACAGGTGGGATTCTGCTAGCAAAACAGTAGCGGTCACCCCTCCAGGGCCATGCGCCGTGGCCGGAAATTCATGAAATAACTGCCCCACGGGCTGCAGCCCGGCGGCGTGCACCGCATCGGTACAGGCGCGGCCCAGGGCGGCGGCGTCCAGCAGCCAGGCAGGGGCACAGCGGCAGCCATGGAGATCGGCGGTGAGGTGCAGTCCTTGCATGGCCCGCACTGTAGTGCATTGCCACCGGGCTTCCGGCTTGCAGCCTGCGAATTCAGGTGGGCGAAAGCCGCCCCGGTAAAATGCCGGGTTTCCCCCGAATCACCCACCCTGAACCCTCCCCCCATGGCCAACACCCAGCAATCCCAACAGATGGCAAATGCGATCCGCGCATTGGCCATGGACGCCGTTCAACAAGCCAACTCCGGCCACCCCGGCGCCCCCATGGGCATGGCCGACATGGCCGTGGCGCTGTGGAGCCGCCACCTCAAGCACAACCCTACCAACCCCCAGTGGTTTGACCGCGACCGGTTTGTGCTGTCCAACGGCCACGGCTCGATGCTGCTGTACGCGCTGCTGCACCTCACGGGCTACGACCTGCCGATTGGCGAGCTGAAGAACTTCCGCCAGCTGCACAGCAAGACGCCCGGCCACCCCGAAGTGGGCTACACCGCTGGCGTCGAGACCACCACCGGCCCCCTGGGCCAGGGCATCACCAATGCCGTGGGCTTTGCGCTGGCCGAAAAGCTGCTGGCCGCCGAGTTCAACCGCGAAGGCCATGCCGTGGTGGACCACCACACCTACGCCTTCCTGGGCGACGGCTGCCTGATGGAAGGTATCAGCCACGAAGCCGTGTCTCTGGCAGGCGCCTGGAAGCTCAACAAGCTGATCGCCCTGTACGACGACAACGGCATCAGCATCGATGGCCAGGTCGCTCCCTGGTTTGCCGACAACACCCCCCTGCGTTTTGTGGCCAGCGGCTGGAACGTGATCGGCCCCATCGACGGCCACGATGCTGACAAGGTGGCCGCAGCCATCGAAGAAGCCAAGAAGCAGACCGAGCGCCCCACCCTGATCGTGTGCAAGACGCACATCGGCAAGGGCAGCCCCAACCGCGCCAACACCGCCAAGGCCCACGGCGAACCGCTCGGCGCCGAAGAAATCGCGCTGACCCGCGAAGCCCTGGGCTGGGCCAGCGAACCCTTCGTGATCCCCGAAGACGTGTACGCCAGCTGGGACTGCAAGGCCAACGGCCAAGCTTTTGAGGCCGCCTGGAACGAGCGTTTTACCGCCTACACCGCCGCCTTCCCCGAGCTGGCTGCCGAGCTGACGCGCCGCATGAACGGCGACCTGCCCGCCAACTTTGCCCAGGTGGCCGTGGACACCGTGGTGGCCGCCCATACCAAGGGCGAAACCGTGGCCAGCCGCAAGGCCAGCCAGCTGGCGCTGGAAGCCTTCACCGCAGCCCTGCCCGAACTGCTGGGTGGCAGCGCCGACCTGACCGGCTCCAACCTCACCAACACCAAGAGCACGCCCAACCTGCGCTTTGACATGCAGGGCAACGTGGTCAAGACCGAAGCCGCGAATGGCGACAAGGTCGGTGGCCGCCACATCAACTACGGTGTGCGCGAATTCGGCATGGCCGCCATCATGAACGGCGTGGCGTTGCACGGTGGCTTCATCCCCTACGGCGGCACCTTCCTCACGTTCAGCGACTACAGCCGCAACGCCATCCGCATGGCCGCGCTGATGAAGCAGCGCGTGATCCACGTGTTCACGCACGACTCCATTGGTCTCGGTGAAGACGGCCCCACGCACCAGTCCATCGAGCACGTGGCCAGCCTGCGCCTGATTCCCAACCTCGACGTCTGGCGCCCCGGTGACACGGCCGAAACCGCCGTGGCCTGGAGCGTGGCCCTCTCCAACCGCAACAAGCCCACCGTGCTGGCCCTGTCGCGCCAGAACCTCCCCTACGCGCCCAAGCGCGACCTGGGCGACATCTCGCGCGGCGCCTATGTGCTGTCAGAACCCTCCGACGTGGGCATCAAGAAGAAGCCCGTGGCCGTGATCATTGCCACCGGGTCTGAAGTGCAGCTGGCCCTGAAGGCCCAGCGCCTGCTGGCCGACAAGAAGATCGGCGTGCGCGTGGTCTCCATGCCCAGCACCACCACCTTCGACCGCGAAGACGCCAAGTACAAGAGCAGCGTGCTGCCCGCCGGCGTGCCCCGCGTGGCCGTGGAAATGGGCGTGACCGACGGCTGGTGGAAATACGGCTGCGCCGCCGTGGTGGGCATCGACACCTACGGTGAATCGGCCCCCGCGCCTGTGCTGTTCAAGCACTTCGGTTTCACCGAAGAAAACGTGGCCGATGCGGTGCTGGTCGCCATCGGCGCGGCCCGCCTGAAGCCCGCCAAGAAGGCCCGCTAAAACTTCTCCTGCCCGCTGTGCCCCGCTGCCAGCGGGCGCGCGGCGGCAGATTCCCGATTTCGACTTTGCAACTTTGAAGAGGCTCCCTATGACGATCAAGATTGGTATCAACGGCTTCGGCCGCATCGGCCGCAACGTGCTGCGCTCGGCCATCCAGAACTTCAGCGACATCGAAGTCGTGGGCATCAACGACCTGCTGGAGCCCGAGTACCTCGCGTACATGCTGCAGTACGACTCGGTGCATGGCCGCTTCAAGGGCGAAGTCTCGGTCGAGGGCAACACCCTGGTCGTCAACGGCAAGAAGATCCGCCTGACGCAAGAGCGCGACCCCGCCAACCTGAAGTGGAACGAAGTCGGCGCCGACGTGGTGATCGAATCCACCGGCCTGTTCCTGGACAAGGTCACCGCGCAGAAGCACCTGGACGCTGGTGCCAAGAAGGTCATCCTGTCGGCCCCCTCCAAGGACGACACCCCCATGTTCGTGTTCGGCGTGAACCACGACACCTACGCGGGCCAAGCCATCATCTCCAACGCATCGTGCACCACCAACTGCCTGGCTCCCGTGGCCAAGGTGCTGAACGACAAGTGGGGCATCAAGCGCGGCCTGATGACCACCGTGCACGCCGCCACCGCCACGCAAAAGACCGTGGACGGCCCTTCGAACAAGGACTGGCGCGGCGGCCGTGGCATTCTGGAAAACATCATTCCCTCCAGCACTGGCGCTGCCAAGGCCGTGGGCGTGGTGATCCCTGCGCTGAACAAGAAGCTGACCGGCATGTCCTTCCGCGTACCCACCTCCGACGTGTCGGTGGTGGACCTGACGGTGGAACTGGACAAGGCTGCCACCTACGATGAAATCAAGGCCGAGATGAAGGCCCAGTCCGAAGGCGCCCTGAAGGGCGTTCTGGGCTACACCGAAGACAAGGTGGTGGCCACCGACTTCCGTGGCGACACCCGCACCTCGATCTTTGATGCCGACGCTGGCATTGCCCTGGACGGCACCTTCGTGAAGGTCGTGAGCTGGTACGACAACGAATGGGGCTACTCGAACAAGTGCCTGGAAATGGTGCGCGTGGTATCCAAGTAAGTACGACTTGCGCAAAAGGGGATCAGGCGCCATGCTTGTCCCCAGAACGCAACGGCGGACTCAGGCCTGTTTGCGCAGGTCTTGAAAAGTTTTCCCTTTGAAGATGAAGAAGCGCTAGTAGCAACTACCCTGTTCAAGCCGGTCGCCTGCCAAGGCCACCGGCTTTTTTTTTGCCCGCCCTCCGCGCATAGCAGGTACGGAGCACCTGGCATTCAACGGTCACCACCCCCAAGAGCTGCCGCTGCTGAGGCCGCCACAGCCAGCGGCGCAGGCCCCGGCACCTGCCCTGGAGCACTTGCGATGTGCACCGTGCGGGTGGGGAAAGCAAACTCCACGCCCATGGCCTTGAACTCGCGCAGCAGCCCGAGGTTGATGGACTGCTGCAGGTCCATGTACACGTTGAAGGCCGGGTCTTCGACGATATAGACCACCTCGTAGTCGAGCGAACTGGCGCCAAACGCCTTGAAATGCGCGCGGTCAAAACGCAGCTGCGGCTGGGCTTCGATGAGCTTGCGCACCACACCCGGAATGGCCTCAGCCTGCTCGGGGGTGGTGTCATAGGCCACGCCAAACGTGAACACGATGCGCCGCCGCTCCAGCATGCGAAAGTTGCTGATGGTCTGCTTGAGCAGGTCGGTGTTGGACATCACGATCTGCTCGCCCTGCAGGCTGCGGATGCGTGTGGTCTTGAGACCAATCACCTGCACCGTGCCCGACACATTGCCCACCACGATGAAGTCGCCCACCTCAAACGGCTTGTCCACCGCGATGGCGAGCGAGGCAAACAGGTCTCCCAAGATGTTTTGCACCGCCAGCGCCACCGCAATGCCGCCCACGCCCAGGCTGGCGATGAAGGCCGTGATGTTCACGCCCACATTCGACAAGATGGCCAGCAGCACCACGCTCCACAACAGCGTGCGCAGCCCCCAGGACATCAGCGTGGCCGAGGCACTGACCTGCGTCATGCCACTGGACGAGTGCCGCTCCACATAGCGGCGCACACCAATGCCAATGGCACGCATGCCCCACAGGCCCATCTGCAGCGCCACGGCCACAAACCACAGCTGGCTCAGGCGGCTCTCCCAGCGGCCGGGCAGGTCCAGCAGGCTCGCGCCCACGAGCAGAGCCACCACCAGCATCAGCGTGCGGCTGGTGCCTTCCAGCACATCCACCATGGTCTGCGCCATGCCGCTGTGCGACTGCGTGGCCCACACCTTGGCGCGGCGGGTCAGCAGGTGCAGCACCACAAGGATGGCTGCATAGGTGGCCGTGGTGGCTGCCAGGGCCACGCACAGGCTCCACAACGGCACGCCGGCAAAGGTGGTCTCCTGGACCCAGGTCATAAAGGTGGATGGCTGCATGCGGGGACTCTCCTCTTCGTGGTGCAGTGACGGGATGGGGCGCGCGGGGGCGGGGCTGATACACGGGGTCACCCGTGACCTCGGCCATGCAGGGCGCTTCAGCCCCGCAATGGAGCGCTGAGGTGCGCAACGTCCTTGATCGAGACCCCGTGGAAGTCAGAGTTCCGCAGTTGATCAGACAACGGCCAATGCGCCGCTGGTCTGCCCCGTTTGCAAGTGTTCGTAAGACATGCCCCACAGCAATACAGAGGCAGGGCCTACGCCCCGGTGCCGCGCGGGCCCCAACAATGCATCAACACCAGAACACCGCTGGCTGCCCGCCCGAAATCTCGGTGCGGCACATCCCACAACCTCCACAGGAGTCCACCACACCATGCATTCATCCGCACTGATCCGCACCGCCACAGCGGCACTCGCACTGGGCGCACTGGCCGCCTGTTCCTCCACCCCCGCACCCACCGAGCAAATGGCCGTGAGCCGCACCACCGTGAACCGCGTTGCGGCTGCCCCGGCTGTGGCCACCAGCGCCCCCGTGCAGTTGCAACAAGCGCGCGAGAAGCTCATGCAGGCCGAAAAAGCCATGGCTGAAAAGGACTATGTGGCCGCGCGCCGCCTGGCCGCTGAGGCCGAGGTAGATGCCCGCGTGGCCGAAACCCGCGCCGACGCCGCCAGCAATGCCGCCAACCTGACGCAAGTGCAAGACGGCATCCGAGCGCTGCAAGAAGAAATCAACCGCCGATCGCCGCGCTAGGCCAGCGCCAGACGTTGAAGCCCTAGCGCCCAACCTGGCTTCGACTCACGCCCAACACCGTTGAGGCCCCGCGATTGACCTCCCCCCATTTCAAGGAACACCTGACCATGCATCGCTTTTTTCACCGAACCACCGCCCTGTGCACCAGCCTGATTGCCGTAGGCCTTTTGGCCGCCTGCGCCAGCACCACCCCATCGCCCGCGCTGGAAGAGGCCCGTACCGCAGTGAGCACCGCTGCAGGAGACCCGGCCGTCAACCAGTACGCGCAGCTCGAACTGAAGCAAGCCACCGACGCACTCGCCAAGGCCGACCGCGTGTGGGCCGATGACCGCGACACGTCCGAGACCAACCACTTGGCATACATCGCCCGCCAACGCGCCGAGATCGCCACCAACGCGGCCCGCGCGCGCCAGCTCGATGCCAACATCCAGCAAGCGGGCAGCGAAGCCGACCGCATCCGCCTGCAGGCCCGCACCCAAGAGGCTGACGCAGCCCGCCTGCGCGCCCAGCAAGCCCAACAACAGGCGATGAGCGCCGAGCAACGTGCAGCCCAACAGCAGGCCCAGGCCACGGCCGCCATGGCCCAGGCCAACGCCGCACAAGACCGTGTGCGCGCCCTCGAAGCACAACTGCGCGACCTCGAGGCCCAGCAAACCGAACGCGGCCTGCTGGTCACTCTGGGCGATGTGCTGTTTGCCTTCAACAAGGCCGAGCTCTCCGCCCAGGCCGGCCCGCGCCTGGACAAGCTGGCAAACTTCCTCAAACAGTTCCCGGACCGCAAACTGCTGATCGAGGGCTACACCGACAGCGTGGGTAGCGACAGCTACAACCAGGACCTGTCAGACCGCCGCGCCCAAGCCGTGCGCGACGCGCTGGTGCAGCGCGGCGTGGACACCAGCCGCATCACCGCACGCGGCTACGGCAAGGCCCACCCCGTGGCCGACAACGCATCGCCCGAAGGCCGTGCGATGAATCGCCGCGTGGAGATCGTGATCGCCGATGACAAGGGCAACCTGCGCGGGAGATAGAGTACACCCCCCTGAGGCGCTGCGCGGCGGCCGCTGGCTTGAGCCACGCCGGTTTCTGCGGCCTATATCAATAAACGCTTCAAAGACCGCGCCGCTTACGCCGCGCGGTCTTCAAACGTTTCGGTATCCACTTCGCGCGCGCTCTGGGCGTTGTAGCGATTGCCCACCACCGTGCGCTCATTGATCAGCGCGCCCAGACGCTCCATGGTGGCAGCATCCAGTCGCACGTTCACGGCACCCAGGTCGTCGTGCAGATGCTCCACGTTCGTGGTTCCTGGGATGGGGATGATGTGCTCACCTTGGTGCAGCAGCCACGCCAGGGCCAGCTGGGCGGGCGTGCAGCCCACATCGAGTGCAATCGCCTGGTAGCCATCGAGCAGCTTCAGGTTGGCCGCATACGCCTCGGGTGCAAAACGCGGCATGGCACGGCGAATGTCCTTGGCGTCCAGCGTGCTCACATCGGTCAAGCCGCCACACAAGAAACCCCGTGCCACCGGGCTGAACGCCACAAAGGCCACGCCCAATTCTCGGCAGGCGTCCAGCACGGCAATCTCGGGGTTGCGCGTCCACAGCGAATACTCGGTCTGCATCGCCGTGATCGGGAACTCGGCATGCGCGCGGCGCAGCGTGGCAGCAGACACCTCGGAGAGACCCACAGTGCGAATGTGCCCCCGCCGCACCAGCTCGCCCAGTGCGCCCACGCTTTCCTCAATCGGCACGCTCTTGTCCCAGCGGTGCAGGTAATACAGGTCGATCACATCGGTCTGCAGGCGGCGCAGGCTGTCTTCGCAGGTCTTTCGCAGCGTATCGGGCCGCCCGTCGATCACGCGCACCAGCTTGCCGTCACCCGCCACATCCACGCCCTGCATGCCGCATTTGCTTGCCAGCGTGAAGCGGCTGCGGTGCTGCTTCAACACACGGCCCACCAGGTTTTCGTTGGCTCCAAAGCCATAGAGCGTGGCCGTGTCGAACAGCGTCACGCCCGCATCAAGTGCAGCCAGCAGCACGCGCTCGCCCTGCTCGGCAGACACCGGCGCGCCATAGGCGTGCGACAGGTTCATGCAGCCCAGGCCGATGGCCGAGACGGAGAAAGGTCCAAGGTTTCTTTGTTGCATGCCGCGAGCTTACGGCAAGCGCAGCAACCCAGCGGGTGGCTCGGGCTTGGGTGCGGGGCCTAAGATTTTGCGGCCGATGGCCGCTTGGCCCACAGCTCAATGCGCTCACCCGCAGCGCAGGCGGCCACCAACTCCGCAAACCGTGCCTCGCGGGTCGCATCGCGCTTGGCGGATGCGACCCAGTGCAGCATGCTCTTGCGATAGCTGGGTGGCGTGGACTCCTGAAAGAACCGCCACGCGGCCTTGTTGCGCTGGAAGGCGCGCTGCAGCGACGCCGGCAGCTCGACCACTGCCGCCTGCTCGTGGGAATAGATGGCCGACTTGTGCGCCTTGCGGTGGGCAAAGGCCGCGAGCCCCGCGGGCGTCATGCGGCCCGCCGCCTGCAACTGCTCCACCTTGGCGATGTTGACAGCGCTCCAGATGGACGACGGCTTGCGCGGGGTGAAGCGGATCGAATACGTGTGCTCGTCAATGCGCCGCCGGATGCCATCGATCCAGCCAAAGCACAGGGCTTCGTCCACCGACTCCGACCAGCCCATGCTGGGGCGGCCCGAACCCACCTTGTGAAAGCCCACCAGCAACTCCGGCGCGCTGTCTGCATGGCGCTCCAGCCACTGGCGGAACGCCTTCGGGGTGGCAAAGACGGTGGGGGAGGTCTGGGAGGCCATGGTGCTGCGAACGTCTTTTTGTGAAGGCGGGCGGCTGGCAATTGCTGTTGTGCGGGTGCGTCGGCTAGGCCACCACGCCTTCGTGCGCCAGCTCGGCGCATGGCCCCAGGGGCAACACGCACAGTGCCACGCCGTCGAGCGTGAGCACCAAACCCAGTTGCCCGCCTACCTGCACCACACCACCCGCCTTGGCCCGTGGGCGTCGGGCTTGGTGCTGCAACGGGAGCACGGCATGCACCGCACCATGTATGGCCAATGCACTGACCGGCGGCTGGCGCAGCAGGGCCCACAGGCCCTGTGCGTCCCGCGATTGCAGCGACTGCAGGTACAGGCGCAGCACCGCAGGGTCGGCGTCCTTGGATTCATCGCGCCCATCACCACGGCGGGCCTCCTCTTCGGCCCGCCGCAGGCGTTGCAACGCGCGGCGCAATTGCTGGCGGCTGGCCGCTTCCGTCCGGCCGGTAGCCTGCGCCAGCTCGGCGTGGCTGGCATCGAACGCCGCATGCAGCAGCACCGCAGCCCCCTCCAGGGGCGTCACACACGCCGCCAGCCGCCGCAGCGCGAGCGTGGCTTGCTGCGCCAGCGCGGCATCGGCCTCTGCCGAAGGCGCGACCGAAACGAGGGCATCCCCTTGCGCTGCCTGGATGGTCTCTGCCGCCCACTGCGCCATCCACTGACGGCGACGCAGTCGATCAATGGCCAGGTTGCGCACTACCGTCAGCAGCCACGCCTGGGCCGCATTGAGCGCTGGGGCGTTGGCCTCCAGCGCACGCACATAGGCGTCCTGCACGGCGTCCTCGGCCTCGGCCGGGCCCAGCAGGCGCGTAGCGGCACGCAGCAAGGTGCTGCGGCTGGCGTTCACCAGCGCCATCAGGTGTTCATCGTTCTGCATCGGGGCATGGTGCCACAGGCTGACGCAGGCCCCACATCGGCAGACAATGGCTCGCAGGCTGTTGTCACTACCTCCATCGCATGGATTGGCGGCGTTCAACAGACCGCAGCGCGAGGGGGCGGCCGGTCAACTTTCCCGGCGCCTTGCCGATAACCAGGGATGCAAATTGCCAGCACCACCTCCACCACCGGCCCGGTCTCTTCGTCCAATGGCAGCAGCGACATCGCCAAGCTGCAAAAGCAGCTGCGCGAGTTGACCGAGCAGCTCAAGGGCGTGGCGAGCTCCGACATGGATGCCAAGGCCAAGCAACAGAAGGCCAAGTTGCTGCAGGCCCAGATCCAGATGGTGCAAGCCCAGATCACGGCGATACAGCGTGCGCAACAGCAAGAGCAGCAACGGGCCCAGGCAGCGAAGGCCGAAGGCGCTGCGGCCAGTGCCGCGCAGCAGCAGAAGGCCCCATCGGCAAAGAATCCACCTGTTGGGCTGGGCAACAACGTCGATACCTACGCCTGACAAGAATAACTTTCTGACGGGGCGCTCCCAGCCTGCAAGACCCCACACCCGGCATGCACCAGCGCCGCATTCGCCTGCGGCGTCCGCGACAAGCTCCGCCCGCCATTGCATGGACAATCTCGGCATGTCTGGCGCATCTTCTACTTCACACCCCTCTTCCGTCCGTCCCGTGCTGATCGCCGGTGGCGGCATCGGTGGCATGGCCACGGCCCTCACCCTGCACCAGATCGGCGTGCCCTGCATCGTCTTTGAATCGGTGCCCGAGCTGCAACCGCTGGGCGTGGGCATCAACCTGCAGCCCAATGCCGTGCGAGAGCTGCACGACCTGGGGTTTGGCAACGACATGCTGGACACCATTGGCCTGCAGGCGCGCGAATGGGCCCTGGTGGGCCGCAACGGGAACGAGGTGTACGCCGAGCCACGCGGGCTGGAGGCGGGCTACCACTGGCCGCAGTATTCGGTGCACCGGGGGCAGCTGCAGATGATGCTGTTCAACGCCGTGCGAGAACGCCTGGGCGACGACGCCGTGCAGCTGGGGCAGCGGGTGGCGGGCTACCGGCAGGATGCGAATGGTGTCACCGCCATCGTCGAGACACGCGACGGAGAGAAGCGTGAAGTGACGGGATCGCTGCTGATTGCGGCCGATGGCCTGCACTCGGCCGTGCGGGCGCAGATGCACCCCACGCAGCCGCCCATCCAGTGGGGCGGTGCCATCATGTGGCGCGGCACCACGCCGGGGGTACCTGTGCGAACGGGCGCTTCGTTTGTGGGCGTGGGCTCGCTGCGGCACCGTGTGGTGTTCTACCCCATCACACCGCCCGACCCGGCCACAGGGCTGGCCACCATCAACTGGATCGCCGAGATCACGGTGGACAACCAGGGCGGCTGGCAGCAAGGCGACTGGAACCGGCGCGTGGCGCTGGAGGAATTCGCTCACCACTTTGATGGCTGGAACTACAGCTGGCTCGACGTGCCCGCCATGCTGCGCGGCGCCAAGGACATTTTTGAGTACCCCATGATCGACCGCGACCCCGTGCCCACCTGGGTAGACGGCCGCGTGGCGCTGCTGGGCGACGCGGCGCATGTGATGTACCCCGTGGGCTCCAACGGTGCCAGCCAGGCCATCGTGGATGCGCGCGTGCTGGGCGCGCAGTTCATCGCGCATGGCGTGGGCCCGCAGGCGCTGCGTGCCTATGACGACCAGCTGTGCAAGGACATCTCGGCGCTGGTGCTGCGCAACCGGGGCTCCGGCCCCTTTGGCCTGTTGGGGCTGGTGGACGAGCGCTGCGGCGGGGTGTTCGACCACATCGACGACGTGCTGCCGCGCGAGGAGCGCGAGGGCTTCATGGCCCGCTACAAGGCGGCGGCGGGGTTTGCGATAGAGACGCTGAATGCGGCGCCGCCCACCATTGCGCCGGGGCAGCGCGTGGCCGCAGGCTGAGGGGTGTCACGCCCGGCGTGTCTCGTTCGTCATGGCAGTCCTGTCACTCTTTTCAAGGACCTGCCCCCATGGACACGCCAGACACCAACACCCCACCTGCCACCCCAGGCTCCGAGCCACGCACGTCGTACCTGGAAGAAAAGGCCTTCAAGGCCCGCACCCTGCTGGTCTTCGGCACCATCACCGACACCCTGGCCGCCGATGTGGCGCGGCGGCTGATTGCGCTGGATGCCGAGAGCGCCGAGCCCATCGACATGCTGGTGAGCTCGCCCGGCGGGCACCTGGAGTCGGGCGACACGATTCACGACCTGGTGCGCTTCATCAGCGCGCCGGTCAACATGATCGGCACGGGCTGGGTGGGCAGCGCCGCCACCCACCTGTACCTGGCCGCGCCGCGCGAGCGGCGGTTCGGCCTACCCAACACACGTTTTCTGATCCACCAGCCCAGCGGTGGCGCAGGCGGTCCGGCCAGTGACATTGCCATCCAGGCGCGCGAGATGGTGAAAGCACGTGAGCGTATCGCGGGCACCATTGCCCGCCAGACCGGCAAGCCGCTGGAAGTGGTGCTGGCAGACATCGAGCGCGACCGCTGGATGTCTGCCGAGGAGGCGGTGGATTACGGCCTGGTCTCGCGCATCATCGAACACAAGACGGCATTGAAGGGGTGACGCCGCAGGCCCCATACACTATCAAATGCATAGCTGCTAGCGCTTGATGGACAGGCGCCAGCAGCCATTTGGCTTGAAATCAGCCTGCGTTGAGCTGCAGCTCCAGGTTGTGCAGCACCTGGTAGCAAGGCAGCACCTGCGCCACGCTGGCGTTGGGCTCGCGGCCTTCCTGGATGGCGGCGAAGAACTCGCGGTCCTGCAGCTCGATGCCGTTCATGCTCACATCGACCTTGCTCACGTCGATCTTCTCTTCCTTGCCGTTCACCAGGTCGTCGTAGCGGGCGATGTAGGTGGCCGTGTCGCCGATGTAGCGGAAGAAGGTGCCCAGCGGGCCGTCGTTGTTGAACGAGAGCGACAGCGTGCAGATGGCGCCGTTGGCAGCCTGGAGCTGGATGCTCATGTCCATGGCAATGCCCAGGTCCTTGTGGATGGGGCCCTGGATGGCGTTGGCCTTCACGATGGGGCTGCCGGCCTGGTAGGCGAACAGGTCCACGGTGTGGGCAGCGTGGTGCCACAGCAGGTGGTCCGTCCAGCTGCGGGGCTGGCCCAGGGCGTTCATGTTGGTACGGCGGAAGAAGTAGGTCTGCACATCCATCTGCTGGATGTTGAACTCGCCGGCCGTGATCTTCTTGTGCACGTACTGGTGGCTGGGGTTGAAGCGGCGGGTGTGGCCACACATGGCCACCAGGCCGATCTGCTTTTGCAGGGCAACAACCTTCTCACCATCGGCCAGGATGTCGCACAGCGGAATCTCGACCTGCACGTGTTTGCCCGCTTCCAGGCAGGCAATGGACTGGCTGGCGTGCATTTGCGTGGGTGTGCACAAAATGACGGCGTCCACCTCCTTGATGGCCAGGCTGTCGGCCAGGTCAGTGGTGACATGCTTGATGCCGTACTTGTCGGCCACTTCCTGGGTCTTGGCGAGGTCGCGGCTGATGAGGGAGACGACTTCGACGCCGTCAATATTCTTGATGCCGTCCAGGTGCTTGATGCCGAAGGCGCCGGCGCCTGCGAGTGCGACTTTGATGGTCATGGTGTGTGTCCTTTTACGTGTTCTCAAGAATCAAGTGGCCCACGGCGGTGTTGGACGCGGGCACATGGTAGAAGCGGTGCGCCAGCTTCGGCGGCTTGCCACCGGCCACGTCGGCCATCGCGCCACGCGCGATGAGCCACATCACCAGCTCGATGCCCTCGCTGCCCGCTTCACGCACGTAGTCGATGTGCGGAATGCTGGCGGCGGCCTCGGGGTCATTGATGAGCTTGTCGAGGAAGGCGTTGTCAAACTCTTTGTTGATGAGGCCTGCGCGCGGCCCCTGCAGCTGGTGGCTCATGCCACCCGTGCCCCAGATGTGCACGTTCAGGTCTTCGTCATAGCTCTCCACGGCCTTGCGGATGGCCTGGCCCAGGTTGTAGCAGCGGCGGCCGCTGGGCACGGGGTACTGCACCACGTTGACGGCGAACGGGATCACCGGGCAGGGCCAGGCGCCCTTCACGGGGTCTTGTTCGCCAAACATCAGCGACAGGGGCACGGTCAAGCCGTGGTCCACGGCCATCTTGTTGACGATGGTGAGGTCAAAGTCCTGCTGGATGACCGACTGTGCAATGTGTGCGGCGAGGTCGGGGTGGCCGACCACTTTGGGCACGGGGCGCGGGCCAAAGCCCTCGTCGGCCACTTCGTAATCGGCTGCGGTGCCGATGGCGAACGTGGGGATCAGGTCCAGGCTGAAGGCCGTGGCGTGGTCGTTGTAGACCAGGAAGATCACGTCGGGCTTGTGGTCCTTGATCCATTGCTTGCCAAAGTCATAGCCCGCGAACACGGGCTTCCAGTAGTCCTCGTGGGTCTTGCCCAGGTCCATAGCCGCGCCAATGGCTGGCACATGCGATGTGAACACGGAGGCGGTGATTTTGGCCATCGTCAAATTCCTTTCTTGCCCGCGCTGCCTTGCGGCTGGCGGTGGGCCTGAGCGTCGCCATCTTCGCCCACGTAGCGGTTGCCTTCGGCGCTGCGGCCGCCGTTGATCATCATGTTGCGGTATTCCTCTTCGGTCATGCCGGTCATGCTGCCCGCCATCTGCTGAAAGCTCTTGCCGTCGGTGGAGCCGATCTTGGCCAGGAAGTAGATGTTGCCGCCCAGGCGAATGCACCAGTTCAGGTCGCGCGCCAGCACGGCCTGCTTCTGCTCTTCGGTCATCGCCCATTCGTCCAGGTAGGCGCGTTCGTTGGCCTTGAAGCGGACGCGGTTCTCGGCCTTCATCAGGCTCATGCAGAACTGGTTGAGCCAGTAGCCTTTGCGGCTTTGCTCCGCATCAAAGATGGTCGTGCCGGGCACGTCGAGGTAGGGTTTATCGAGAGACATGGTGTCAGTCCTCCACGGTGACTTCTTCGGGCCAGTACAGGCGCATGGGGTTGTCCACCAGCAGCTTCTTTTGCAACTCCGGTGTCGTTGCGATGTGCGGGATGAAGTCCACCAGCAGGCCATCATCGGGCATGTGGTCCTTGAGGTTGGGGTGGGGCCAGTCGGTGCCCCAGAGCACACGGTCGGGGAACTCTTCCACCACGCGGCGGGCGAAGGGGATCACGTCGGTGTAGGCGTTCTGCTCGCCATTCAGGGCCTTGGGGCCGGTCACAGAGAGGCGCTCGGGGCAGCTCACCTTGCTCCACACATTGGGGTGCTGGCGCATGAACTTCAGGAACAGCTCGAACTCCGGTCCATCCACGGGCTTGCTCACATCGGGGCGGCCCATGTGGTCCACCACCACGGTGGTGGGCAGGGCGGTGAAGAAGTCCCACAGCTCGGGCAGGTCCACCGCCTCGAAGTAGATCACCACATGCCAGCCCAGTTGGTGGATGCGCGCGGCAATCTCCATCAGCTCGTCCTTGGGCGTGAAGTCCACCAGGCGCTTGACGAAGTTGAAGCGCACGCCGCGCACACCGGCGTCGTGCATGGCATGCAGTTCTTCGTCAGTGACCGAGCGCTTGACGGTGGCCACGCCACGCGCTTTGCCGCCCGAGTGCACCAGTGCATCCACCATCGCGCGGTTGTCCGCGCCGTGGCAGGTGGCCTGCACCACCACGTTGCGCGCAAAACTCAGGTGGTCGCGCAGCGCGTAAAGCTGGTGCTTGCTGGCATCGCAGGGCGTGTACTTGCGCTCGGGGGCGTAGGGGAACTCGGCCCCGGGGCCGAACACGTGGCAATGCGCGTCCACCGCACCGGCAGGCACCTGGAACCGGGGTTTGCTCGGACCCGCGTACCAGTCGAGCCAGCCAGGGGTTTTTGTGAATTCGCTCATGCGCGTACTCCTTGGTTTCTTGCAGGCTCGCAGATCAATCGAGCGACACGTTGGCCTTGCGGATCACGTCGCCAAAACGCTGGCTCTCGTCCTTGACGAACTGGTTGAACTGCGCGCGTGTGGTGGGGAACTGCTCGTAGCCAAAGGTCTTGAACTTCTCGGCCACTTCGGGGCCGGTCAGGGCCTGTTCGATGTCTTTGCGGATCTTGTCGGCCACGGCGGCGGGCAGGCCGGGTGGCACGGCAATGGCATTCCAGCCCGTGACGGCAAAGTCCTTGGGGCCACCCGATTCGGCCACGGTGGGCACGTCGGGGAACTCGGCCGAGCGCTGGGGTCCGGCAAACGCGAGCAGGCGCAGCTTGCCAGCGCGGTACAGCGGGCCTGCGGTGGCGGCGCTACCCAGTGCAAAGTCGATCTCGCCGGTGGAGACCGAGGTGTAGAGCTGCGTGGTCTCCTTGAAGATCACGTGCTCCATCTGCGTGCCGGTGGCCGATTCGAACAGCTCCGAGCCCAGGTGCACCGGGTTGCCCACCGACCAGCTGCCGTAGTTGAGCTTGCCAGGTCGCGCCTTGGCGTCGGCCACGATATCGGCCACGGTCTTGTACTTGCTGCCCGTGCCCACGGTGAAGAAGAAGTGCGTCTTGAACAGCGGGAGCAGCGTGTCGAAGTCCTTGGCGGGGTCGTAGGGCAGCTTCTTGAACAGGCTGGGGTAAGCGGCCAGGTGCACGTTGTCCAGGATGAGCAGGTCGTGACCATCCTTGGCGCCGCGTTTCCAGGCGTCGATGGCGATGAAGCCGTTGCCGCCGGGGCGGTTTTCCACGATCACGCCCGTGCCCCAGGTGCGCGAGAGCTTGTCGGCCACCAGGCGGGCCACGCCGTCGGGGCCGCCGCCCACGGGGAAGGGGCTGATGATGCGCACCTGCTTGGTGGGGAACTGCTGCGCGGCAGCGAATTGCGGCGCCAAAGCTGCGGCCGCGGCCACGCCCAATGCCAGGGACAACGTGCGGCGGAGACGGAAAGAGGGAGACACAGAGAACGTCATGGAATACAGAACAGAAGAAAAACGATAGCTATAAAATTAATAGCTACTAGCGCTTATTGAATAAGCGCTAGAGGCCAAAAAGACTTGAGACCGGGGTTCAGTCGATGTACCTGAGGCCTGCCTTCTCCAGGCCGGGGCGCATGTTGTACATATCCAGGCCCAGCACGCCGCTGGCCAGCTTGGCGCGCTTCTCGCCTTCAAAGCTTTCGCGCTTTTGCGCGGCGGCCAGGGTGTCGGCCGCGCGGGCGGCAGGCACACACACCACGCCGTCGTCGTCGGCCACGATCACGTCGCCCGGCGTGACCAGCGCACCGGCGCACACCACGGGGATGTTGACCGAGCCCAGCGTGGCCTTGATGGTGCCCTTGCTGCTGATCGCCTTGCTCCACACGGGGAAGTTCATTGCCTGCAGCGTCTTCACGTCGCGCACACCGGCGTCGATGATGAGCGCGCGGGCGCCACGGGCCTGGAAGCTGGTGGCCAACAGGTCGCCAAAATAGCCGTCGGTGCACTCCGAGGTGACGGCCGCCACCACGATATCGCCGGGCTGGATCTGCTCGGCCGCCACATGCATCATCCAGTTGTCGCCGGGCTGCAGCAGCACGGTGACGGCTGTGCCGCTGACCTGCTGGCCGCCGTAGATGGGGCGCATATAGGGCTTGAGCAGGCCCACGCGGCCCATGGCCTCGTGCACGGTAGCCGAGCCCAGGGCGGCCAGGCCGTCAGCGGCTGCGCGGTCAGCGCGGGTGATGTTGCGGTAGACAACGCCAAGTTCAAACATGTCAGAGCCCCTTTGCCTTCAGGCGTGAATCGAGTCGGGAGAACACGCGGCGCGTGTTGGCTTCGTAGATCTGGTGCTTGTCGTCGGCGCTCAGGATGGTGGACGCCTCGATGTAGCGCTTGGTGTCGTCGTAGTAGTTGCCGGTGGTGGGGTCAATGCCCCGCACCGCGCCGATCATCTCGCTGGCAAACAGCACGTTCTTCACCGGGATCACGGTGTTGAGCAGGTCGATGCCGGGCTGGTGGTACACGCAGGTGTCGAAGTACACGTTGTTCATCAGGTGCTTGTCCAGCAGCGGCTTTTTCATCTCCTGCGCTAGGCCACGGAAGCGGCCCCAGTGGTAGGGCACCGCGCCGCCGCCGTGCGGGATCAGGAACTTGAGCGTGGGGAAGTCCTTGAACAGATCGCCCTGGATGAGCTGCATGAAGGCCGTGGTGTCAGCGTTCAGGTAGTGCGCGCCCGTGGTGTGAAAGCACGCGTTGCAGCTCGTGCTCACGTGGATCATGGCGGGCAGGTCGTACTCCACCATCTTTTCGTAGATGGGGTACCAGTGCTTATCGGTCAGCGGGGGGCTGGTCCAGTGGCCGCCCGAGGGGTCGGGGTTCAGGTTGATGCCCACCGCGCCGTATTCGTGCACGCACTTTTCCAGCTCGGGGATGCAGGTCGCAGGATCGACGCCAGGGCTTTGCGGCAGCATGGCCACGGGCACGAAGTGGTCGGGGAACAGCGTGGAGACCCGATAGCACAGCTCGTTGCAGATGGCGGCCCAGGTGCTGGACACATTGAAGTCGCCGATGTGGTGGGCCATGAAGCTGGCGCGCGGGCTGAACAGCGTGATGTCACTGCCGCGCTCTTTCATCAGCTTGAGCTGGTTGGTCTCGATGGACTCGCGCAGTTCGTCGTCGCTGATCTTGAGGTCTGCCACTTTGGGCATGGCCGATGGGTCTTTGATGCCGGCGATCTGCGCATTGCGCCAGTTCTCCAGCGCCTTGGGGGCCGTGGTGTAGTGGCCGTGGCAGTCGATGATGAGGCTCATGGTTGGTACTCCTGGAAGGTGTTCTTGTGATCGGTCAGGCGGGCTCCATGCCCTGCTTGCGTTTGGCTTCGGCAGCGGCTGGGGAGGCCAGGTAGGCCAGCAAGGCACGCGCGGCATCCACCTGCTGTGAATGCGCGCCAACGCCCGCTGAAAACGTGGTGGTGATCTGGATGGCGGGTGGCAGCGGGCCCACGATCTGGATGCCCGGCACGTGCAGCAGCTCGCTCAACTGTTGAAAGCCCAGCGCCACCTCGCCCTTGGCCACCAGCGAGCCCACCGGCACCCCAGGGGGCGCCTGCACCATGCGCGGTGCGATCTGTTCGGCAATGCCCCAGCGCTCGAACAGCTTGGCGAGTGCCACGCCGCTGGGGCCTGTGGACAGGCTGATGCTGGGCGCGGCCAGCACGGCCTGGCGCACTGCTTCTTCGGTGCGGATGTCGGGCAACGGTGCGCCTGCAGGCACGGCCACGGCCACGCCGGAGTGCACCCAGTCCACCTTGCTGCCGGGCAGCAGGTGACCCGCAGCCAAAAGCTTGTCGATGGCATCGGAGGCAAGGATGACAACGTCGAACGCCTCACCGGCCGCCACACGCTTGGCCGCGTCCACGCCGCCCACCGATTCGATGGCGGCCTGCGTGCCCGATTGCTGCGCAAACCCGGCCCCCAGCTCGGCCAGCACCTGGCGCGTGGCCATCGACGAAATGCCGCGAATTTCTAGGGGGGTCATGCTATGTCTCCTGCCGGGCTGCGGGTGGCCCACGCGTTGCGTGCGCTGGGGTTCCATGGCGCTGATTGTGGTCAGCGCAGGGCCAAACAAGAAGGCGGCACCGGCACTACCAGATATATCATTCCGCGATCGTTGACTTGGAGCTATTCAAATAGCAGAGAGCATTCCCCATGGACCTCAAGCAGATCGAATACTTTGTGCGCGTGGCCGAGCTGGGTAGCTTTACCCGGGCTTCGGTGGTGCTGGACATTGCCCAGCCCGCCCTGAGCCGCCAGGTGCGCCTGCTGGAGGTGGAGCTGCGCCAGAACCTGCTGGTGCGCAATGGCCGGGGTGCCACGCCCACCGAGGCGGGCAAGCTGCTGCTGGAGCATGGGCGGGGCATCCTGCACCAGGTGGAGCGTGCGCGCGAAGAGCTGGGCCGCGTGCGCGGCGCCCTCGCCGGGCGTGTGGCCATTGGCCTGCCGCCCAGCATTGCCAAGGTGCTGACCGTGCCGCTGACCCGCGCCTTCCGCGTGAAGCTGCCCGATGCGGCCCTGGCGATCAGCGAAGGGCTGTCGGTGGCCATGCGCGAGTCGTTGACCACAGGGCTGCTCGACATTGCGCTGCTCTACAACACGCCCCCTGCGCCGGGCATCGAGATCACCGCGCTGCTGGAGGAAGACCTGTTCCTGGTGCAGCGCCGCGCCGTGGGCCAGAGCGAGGCGGAGGCCGATGCCCTGGCCCGCACGCCCCTGCCGCTGGACGAGCTGCCCCGCTTTCCGCTGGTGATCCCCACGCGCCCCAACTCGATCCGCATGCTCGTGGAATCGGAACTGGCCGCGCGCGGCAAACGCCCCCAGATCAGCCTGGAGATCGACGGTGTGGCCGCCATCCTGGACTTGGTGGCCGATGGCGCGGGCTGCGCGGTGCTGCCCATGAATGCGGTCACCACGTCGGGCAAGCCCGAGGTGTTCATTACGCGGCCGATTCTGGGTGCGAGCATGGATGGCGAGGACAGCGCAAGGCTGCGCAGCAAGCTCTTCTTGGCCGTGAGTTCGCAGCGCCCGGCAACGCTCACGCAGCAGGCGATGGCGGAGCTGATTCGCAGCACCTTGCAAGCGTTGTACAGGAGCCCCCCCTGAGGCGCTGCGCGCCCCGGTGCAGCCGCCCGAGGTGGCAGCTCTTCGCGAACGTCCAAGCCTGTGCAAGCAGGCTTGGAGCAGAGGCCCATCAAAGGGACCGAGGCGTCAGCCCCCGGCTGCAGGTGATGACAAACTTTCTAACAACCGATCCGCATAGTCCTGCCAGCGCGCGTCCTGGGGCAGACCTTGAAAGATGCCTTCGCGCGCCAGGTCGGCCACCCACTGCTGCTTGTCGGCGATGGCTGATGCCATCAGCGGCGCCATGCCTGCTTCACCCACGGTGCGGGCCGACTCGCGCATCTCTTCGGCGCGGCGCTGGCCGTGCTGCACCACGCGGCTGAAGAAGTAGCTTCCCTGCTTTTGCCAGTCGATGGACGGAAAGGTCTCAGCCAAGGTGGGCAGCACATGGTCTTCCACACCGTAGTGGCGGGCCGTTGCATAGCTCTCCATCACCAGCGCCTCCAGCCCCTTGATCATGACGCTGCGGCACATCTTGATGGCACTGGCCACGCCCAGCTGGTCGCTGACCGGCTTGGCGTCCATGCCCCACCCGTGCAACACAGGCGCCAGCGTGGCGGCGTGGGGGCCTCCGAGCAGCATGGGCACGGCGATGCCATAGGGCGGCACCGACGTCATCACCCCCGCCTCGACGTACCGGGCGCCACGCGCATGGATCAACGCGGCGGCCTGCTGCTTGGTGCCGGGGGATGCGGAATTGAGGTCCAGAAAGAACGCGCCAGGCGCAATGTGCAGCGCCACCGCCTCGGCCACCGCCAGCGTGTTGCTGGCCGTCACGGCCGACACGATGAGCTGGCGCCCGGCGCACAGGGCCGCAACGCTGTCGGCCGCAACCGCGCCCGCCACCTGTGCGTGGGCGAGCGGCTCGGGGCCCTTCGCAGGGTCGATGAACTTCAGGTCCCATACCGCCAGATCGCTCACACCGGCGTTGCGCAGGCCCGCTGCAAAGATGCGGCCCACCTCGCCGTAGCCGACGATACCCAGGCGGTCCACGCGGTCCACAGGGGGCAAGACTGGGTTCTCTTCGGTCTGCATGGTGCTATCAGGTTTCATTGCTTGGGGATGCCCGCGCGCTCCATCACGGCGCGCCAGCGGTCGATGTCGGTTTTGAGCAGGGCAGCGGCCTGCTCGGGTGTGGAGGTGCGGGGCTCGACGTTGAGCGCGCGCAGCTGCTGCTGCACAGCGGGTGTCGCCACAGTGGCCACCACCTCGCGCTGCAGCCGGTCCACCACCGCGCGCGGTGTGCGCGAGGGCACGGCCAGCGCGTTCCATGAAGCGGCCACAAAACCCTTCACGCCCAGCTCCACCGCCGTGGGCGCATCGGGCAACACCACAGAGCGCTGCTCGCCCGTGACCGCCAGCACACGCAACGCCCCGGCGCGCACCTGCGGCAAGGTGGAGCCCAGAATCTCCACGCCCACATCCACCTGCCGACCCCGCAACGCGGTGATGAGTGCGGGCGTGCCGTTGAACGGCACCACCTGCGCATCAATGGCCGCGCTGCTTTTGAACAGCTCGGCCGCCAGGTGCTGGGTGCTCCCGATGTTGATGCTGCCGATATTGAGTTGGCCTGGATGGGCCCGCGCATGCGCCTGCAGCTGGGCCAGCGTGCGGTGGGGCGAATCGGCAGGTACCAGCACCGCGATATCGAAGAAACCCAGCGTGCTGACCGGAGCGAAGTCGGCCAGCGTGTCGTAGGGCAGCGACTTGAAAAGGCTTGCGGATACCGCCGTGCCGTTGGACAGCAGGAACAGCGTATGCCCGTCGGGCTCCGCGCGTGCGACCGCATCGGCAGCCGCCACACCCCCGGCGCCGGGGCGGTTGTCGATGACCACGGGCGGCCCCAGCCGCGCGGCCAGCCCGGTTGCCACGGCGCGTGCAGTGAGGTCACCCACGCCGCCCGCCGCAAAGGGCACCACGATGCGCAGCGCCTTGGTTGGAAATGCGGGCTGCGCACGCAGCACGGTGCAGGGGGTGAGGCCCAGCGCGAGGAGTGCTGCCCGGCGATCCATCAGCCGACGAACTGCACCAGCCACAAAGAGATGGGCGGAAACACCAGCAGCAGCGTGGTCCGCACCACATCGCTGGCGAGGAAAGGCATTACGCCCTTGTAGCTCTCAGCGATGGGTACGTCTTTCGCAAGGCCATTGACCACGTACACATTCAGGCCCACGGGCGGCGCAAGCAAGCCAAACCCCACCGTCATGAGCACCATGATGCCAAACCAGATGGCTGTGTGCTCCTGCGACATGCCGAAGTCCAGGCCCATGATCACCGGGAAGAAAATGGGGATGGTCAACAAGATCATGGACAACTCGTCCATCACCGCACCCAGCACCACGTAAAAGAGCAGGATGCCGGCCACCACCATATAGGGCGAAACGTTCCAGCCCTGGATCAGGCCCGCCAGCTGACCAGGCACCTGCGTCAATGCGAGCGCCGTGTTCATCATGTCGGCGCCAATGAAGATCATGAAGATCATGGCGCTGGCAGACGCGGTGGACAGGAAACACTGCTTGATTTTCTCCAGTGTCAGTTCGCGCTTGAGCAGCGCCGCAAGGAAGGTGCAGGCCACGCCTACCCCCGCGCCCTCGGTGGGTGTGAACAGGCCGCCATAGATGCCGCCAAACACCACCAGGAACACGATGGCAATGGGCAGCACTCCCAGCAGGGCCTGCAAGGACATCTTGGGAAGATCGACGGTGTGGTCCGGCGCATGGCCGGGGCGGATGCGCACGTAGATCGCAATCGCGATCATGTAGCCCAGCATGGCGATGATGCCGGGGATGGTGGCCGCAGCAAACAGCTTGGCGATGTTCTGCTCGGTCAGGATGGCGTAGATCACAAGAGGCACCGAGGGCGGGATCAGAATGCCCAGCGTGCCTCCCGCCGCCAGCGTGCCGGTGGCCAGGCGGCCGGAGTAGCCGTGCCGCTTCATCTCGGGCAGCGCCACCGACGTGATGGTGGCTGCGGTGGCAATGGACGAGCCGCAAATGGCGCCAAAGGCCGCACTCGCCGCCACCGCTGCCATGGCCAGCCCGCCCTTGAAGCGCGCCATGAGCACGCTGGCAAACTGGAACAGCGCCTTGGAGATGCCTCCCTGCGTGGCGAAGTTGCCCATGAGGATGAACAGGGGGATCACCGACAGGTCATAACTCGCAAACCGCGCAAAGGCCAGGCCGTTGAGGTTGTTGAGAAACGGCGGTAGCCCTACCTGGTAGAGGTAGCCAAAGGCACCAGCGCCAAACATCGCCGCCGCAATGGGCACACGCACCACCATGAGCGCAAGCATCACACCAAAAATCGAAAGAGCGAGGGCCAGCGGGCTCATGCGGCATCCTCTTCTTCAATTTCAATGTGCGCCGGGCCGAAGGCCTGCACCAGGGCAATCACCCCCGTCAGCAACAGGGGCGGCACCATGGCAGCGTACGTGATCCATTCAGGAAACCCAAGCATCATGGTGGTGGTCATGGAGTTGCGGGCACTGAGCCCACCCGTGGCCGTGCGCCAGGCCAGCACGAGGAACATAGCCGATAGCAGCAGTGCGCCGAAGCGGTCCAGCCGGGCATTCACGGCCGAGGAGGCCCGGGCGGTGAAAAAGTCCACGATGATGTTCTGGCGGCGCAACTGGCACCAGGGCATGAACAGCGCGATCGCGGCCCCTGCGGCCACGGCCGTGAGTTCGTAGTCGCCTAGGACAGTCCAGCCCGTGGTGTTGCGGCCCACAATGCTTGCACAGGTGACCAGCGTCACCCCCGTGAGAATGACCCCGGCCAGCACCGCGCAAGCCTGGGCGAGAAACGATAGGAACTTCAAGGCAGGGTCCTGTCAAAAAATCAAACCGATCCATTCCGGTACCCACCAGAGCGGATCGGCATGGAGCAGCGCAACCGGGTGCGCCTGGCGACACCGCCGAGGTTATCGGCTGTGCTTTTCGATCAGGGCCCGCGCCTCAGCAGCAAGCTTGGCACCGTCGATGCCCTTGCCCTTCACCTCGTTGATCCAGTCGGTTTCCACACTGGCAGCCGTGCGGCGCCAGCGCTGCGTCTCGGCCAGATCCAGGGCAACGATGTTGTTCTTGGCGCGCTCGGCAATCTGGCGGCCCACCTTGTCGCCCTCGTCCATGGCGCGGCCAAACATGGCGGCGGTCTCGATGCCGGAGTTCTTGTCGATCACGGCCTTGAGGTCGGGGGGCAGCTTGTCGTAGCTGGCCTTGTTCATCGAGAACGCAAAGGTCTGCGTGTACAGCCCTTCCTTGCCCGCAAAGGTGGTGTGGTTGCGCACCAGCTCGGTCACCTTGAGCGACGGCGTCACTTCCCACGGGATGGTGGTGCCGTCGATGGTGCCCTTGCTCAGCGCATCGGTCACCGCAGGCACGGGCATGCCCACGGGCGTGGCGCCCAGCTTGGTGAGCATGTTGTTGATGATGCGCGAGCCCCCGCGCACCTTCATGCCGCGCAGGCTTTCCAGGCCGGTGACCGGCGCCTTGGTATGGAACAGGCCGGGGCCATGCGTGTGCACGGCGATCAGCTTGACGTCCTTGAACTCATCGGCCGCGAACTTCTCGACGTATTCCTGGATGGCGCGCGAAGACGCTTCAGCGCTGCCGCTCATGAAGGGCAGCTCGAACACTTCCGTCTTGGGGAAGCGGCCCGGGGTGTAGCCCAGCACCGTCCAGGTGAAGTCCACCACGCCGTCGCGCGCCTGGTCAAACAGCTGTGGCGGCGCACCGCCCAGCTGCATGGCGTGGAACAGTTGCACCTTGATCTTGCCGCCCGACTCGGCCTCGACCTTCTGGGCCCAGGGCACCAGGGCCTTGGCCGGGATGGTGGCCTGGGGTGGGAGCATCTGGTGCAGCCGCAAGGTCACGGTCTGCGCCATGGCACTGCCAGCCACAGTTGCCAGGGCCGCCGCCCCCAGGGCCGTCAATGCGGCGCGTCGCTTGAAGAAGTTCATTTTTTGTCTCCGGTCTCGATTTATCTGCACATCTGCGAGGCCACACCCCAGGGCCGCAGAGAACCTGCGGCATGGAGCGGGACACTGTCCCGCCCCCACTGTGCATGCAGTCGCATCCACATGCCAGTTCTATGACGGACTTTCAGCTATGCCGTAACGTTATGAAACCGGTGAAACCCGCAGACCCTGCAACCCTCGCGCTTGGTGGGTTGTCCGTCACCCCCGCCGAATGAGCGTGAGGGCGGGCATGTCGGCATGCACCTGCCCACCGGCCTGGCCCGACAAGGCTGCACGCAGGTTGCGCTGCGCGAGGCGCGAGTGCTCGCGCATGATCGCCTCGGCCCGCGCGCCCTCATGGTGCTCGATGGCGTCCAGCAGCTGGCTATGCTGGTCTTGGGCCACCACCAGCAAGTCGCGCGCCTGCGGCGAATGGGTCTGCACCATCACAAAGGCCGAGGGCGACGCAAACGGCAAGCCCTTGACCCGCTCCAGCTCCCGCGCCACCACATCGCTGCCCACCATGCGGCCCAGCAGCAGGTGAAAACGTGCGTTCAGCTCCACATAGCGCGAGAAACCCACGTCGTCCAGCGTGGAAGGGGCCAAGGTGGTGTCGATGGCATCCAGGCAGGCATGGGCGTCGGCCAGCACGGCGGCATCCACCCCGCGCTCGGCCGCCAGGCGCGCGGCCAGCCCTTCCAGCGTGCCGCGCAGCGCAATGGCGTCGGCCACATCGGTTTCGGAAAAGGTGCGCACGGCGTACCCGCCCCCTGGCAGCAGCTGCAGCAGGCCCTCTTGCTCCAGCCGCATGAGCGCGGCGCGGATGGGCGTGCGCGACACCCCCAGCTTCTCGACGATGGCCAGCTCGGCAATGCGCGCACCGCCCGGCAACTCGCCCGCCAGGATCATTTCACGCAGGCGCAGCTGCGCCTTCACCGACTGCGAAGCGCCACCTTCGGCAGCGTCGCCCGGAGTGGAATCCGCGAGGAGGGGCTCAGAGAGGTTCATGTGGAGTGTGCGGAGAGGTGATCAGAAAAAACCATGCACCCAAGGCTTGGGTCAGCCCGGCAGCCCATTAATGTATACAAACAAAAACTAACCCAACTAAAAAAATTCAAAAATAGCTTCAAAAACAATGGCATATGCGATATGCCCATTCGCAATAGCTGCTTTTCAGCGATTGAATGTATACATCGGACGGCCTTTTTTGCACAATCCGCTTCACAACACCAAAGCGCTGAAGGCGGCCTGCGGGCCAGGCCAACAACATCCCACCACCCCACGGAGAGAGACAAGCATGTTTCCCAAAAACGCCTGGTACGTAGCCTGCACCCCTGACGAGATCGCCGACAAGCCCCTGGGCCGCACCATCTGCGGCGAGAAGATCGTCTTCTACCGCCCCGCGCCCGACCAGGTCGCCGCGCTGGACGACTTCTGCCCCCACCGGGGCGCACCACTGTCGCTGGGCACGGTGTGCGAAGGCCACCTGCAATGCGGCTACCACGGCCTCAGGGTGGAATGCACGGGCAAGTCGGTGTCCATGCCCGGCCAGCGCGTGCAAGGGTTCCCCAAGGCGCGCAGCTTTCCGGTGGTGGAGCGCTACGGCTTCATCTGGGTGTGGCCCGGCGACGCGGCGCAGGCCGACCCCGCCACCATCCACCACCTGCCCTGGGCCAACAACCCCGAATGGGCCTATGGCGGCGGGCTGTACCACATTGCCTGCGACTACCGCCTGATGATCGACAACCTGATGGACCTGACGCACGAGACCTACGTGCACTCCACCAGCATCGGCCAGAAGGAAATCGACGAGGTGCCCTGCAAGACCCGCGTGGAGGGCGACGAGGTGATCACCAGCCGCTTCATGGAAGGCATCGAAGCGCCGCCCTTCTGGAAGATGGCGCTGCGCATGAACGGCCTGCCCGACGACCAGCCGGTGGACCGCTGGCAGATCTGCCACTTCACACCACCCAGCCATGTGCTGATCGAGGTGGGCGTGGCGCTGGCGGGCAACGGCGGCTATGACGCCCCGGCGGACAAGAAGGCATCGAGCATCGTGGTGGACTTCATCACGCCCGAGACCGAGACTTCGATCCACTACTTCTGGGGCATGGCGCGCAACTTCAAGCCGCAAGACCCCTCGCTCACCACGCAGATCCGCGAGGGCCAGGGCAACATCTTTGCCGAAGACCAGGACATGCTGGAACAGCAGCAGCAGAACCTGCTGCGTTACCCCGACCGCAAGCTGCTCATGCTGAACATCGACGCAGGCGGGGTGCAGTCGCGCAAGATCCTGGACCGCATCATCGCGGCCGAGCAGGCCGCCGCTGCACCCCAGGCGGTGGCCGCATGACCGCGCAGGAAACGATCCAGGTCCGCGTCGTCAAAAAGCAGGCCGAGGCCGAAGGCATTGCCAGCTTCGAGCTGGCGCGCGTGGACGGCGCCGCGCTGCCACCGTTCAGCGCGGGTTCGCACATCGATGTGCATCTGCCCGGAGGTGTGACGCGGCAGTATTCGCTGTGCAACGCCTCGCACGAATCGCACCGCTACCGCATTGCCGTGCTGCGCGATCCGGCGTCGCGTGGCGGCTCGGTCGCCATGCACGACAGCGTGCACCAGGGCGATGTGATCACCATCAGCACACCCCGCAACCACTTTGCGCTGCACCCCGCGCAGCGCACGGTGCTGCTGGCCGGTGGCATTGGCGTCACGCCGCTGCTGTGCATGGCCGACCGGCTGGCGCGCACGGGCGCCGACTTTGCGCTGCACTACTGCACACGCTCTGCCGAACGCACGGCGTTTGCTGCCGAAATTGCCGCATCGGCCATGGCACCGCGTGTGCATTTCCATTTCGATGCGGGCCCGGCCGAACAGAAGCTGGACATTGCCGCCGTGCTGGCCGCGCCCGGGCCCGACAAGCGCCTGTATGTATGTGGACCGGCAGGCTTCATCGACCATGTGGCGAACAGTGCCAAGGCCCTGGGCTGGGCGCAGGACCACATCCACCTCGAATACTTTGGCGCCCCTGCGCAGGACACCTCGGGCGATCAGGGCTTTGACGTGCGCATTGCCAGCACGGGCAAGGTCTATGCGATTGCGCCCGACGTGTCGGTGGTGGAAGCCCTGCGCAAGGAGGGCATCGACATCCTGACCTCGTGCGAGCAGGGCGTGTGTGGCACCTGCCTCACGCGCGTGCTGGAGGGCGAGGTGGACCACCGCGACATGTACCTGACGGACGAAGAAAAGGCAGCCAACGAACAGTTCATGCCCTGCTGCTCGCGCGCGCGCAGCAAGCTGCTCGTGTTGGATTTGTGAAGTTGAACACCCCCTGAGTCGCCTGGGGCGCCTTCCCCCTGAAGGGGGACGACGCCCTCGCTGCGGGGCGGCCCTTGCCAGGCGTCCCCCGCGTGGGGCTCGCGAGGGTTTGGCTGAAAACTCCTGAATTGATAGCTGCTAGCGCTTATCCATCAAGCGCTAGCAGCCGATTTCACTCAAAACTCACTCTTCCACGGCCGTGCGGATCGTGTCGCGGCCGTGCCGGTCTTTGACGCGGCCCAGGTCGGTGTCGAGCGCGCGGGCCAGTTTGTCCACAGCGCCGATGAAGGCGTTGGCCATCTTGTCGGCTTCGTCGGTCACAGTGACCGGCTGGCGGCCGGTCACGCGGGCCTCGATGCGGCAGCGTTTGTCATTGGCGCCGGACTTGCCCGCATCCAGATCTGACAGAAACACCTCCAGCCGCGTGATGTGGTCCTGAAAGCGCGTGAGGCGGCTCTTGGACTCGTCCGTGATCCATTGCGCGAGCGACTCGCCGCCGTGGATGTGGTCGTCAGTGTTGACTTGTACTTGCATCAGAGTTCCTTTCAGATGACGTTGCTCAGGGGTCCATGATGGCACCGCAGGCCTTGACCCCGGTAAACACATGTCAAAACATCCTCAGTACCTGTTCATGGTCTTTTCGGGGATCGCATTGGAGTGCCATCGGGAGGAGTGGATGCTTCAGGTGCGCCGCATGGGCTCGTGCCCATGCAAGCAACCGGGGCGCCAAAGCTCCGAGTTCATCGGCCCGATTTCACTCCAACCCTTCGGGCAAGTGCCTTGTGCGACCCCGAAAAGACCTTGAACAGGCTACTACAACTTGTCCAGCGCCACGGCGGGCGACCAGTCGCTGCCAACGGGCAAGGCGCGCGCCTCTGCCACGCGCTGCTGCAGGCGCAGCGCCGCCGCATCCCCAGGCACGCGTGCCAGCACCTGCGCCAGATAGCCGCTGGCACCGTCCCAATCGCGCGCGTGGAAGGCATTAAGCGCGGCCAGGCTGGCATCCCGCACAGCGGCATCGTCACACGGTGTGAACACACGCACGGGCTCGGTTTTGCCCTTCACGACCACATCATCGAGCGCGCGCAGAGCCACCGAAGAAGGCAGCTGCGCGGCGGTGGCAGCAGAGAGCAGGATGCCGGTGCCAAAGGCCTTGTTGGCGCCCTCCAGCCGTGCGGCCAGGTTCACCGCATCGCCAATCGCGGTGTACGAAAAGCGCTGCTCCGACCCCACATTGCCCACCACCACCCGCCCCGTGTGCAGGCCAATGCGCATGTGGATGGGCGGCAGGCCCCGCGCACGCAGGTCGGCCACCAGCACCTGCATGGCCTGCTGCATGGAGATGGCCGCAGTCACCGCGTGCTCGGCGTGCTGCGGGTCGTCGAGCGGCGCCCCCCAAAAGGCCATCACCGCGTCGCCGATGAACTTGTCCACCGTGCCACCCGTGGCGTGCACGATGGGCGTCATGGCGTTGAAATACGCGGTGAGCACTTCCACCGTCTGCTCGGCACTGAGCTGCTCGGACAGCGTGGTGAAGTTGGCCAGGTCGGTGAACATGAGCGTGACCTCGCGCGCCTCTCCGCCCAGGCGCATCAGCTCGGGCTGCGCAATGAGGCGCGAGACCACGGCGGGCGGCACATACTGCGCAAACATCGCCCGCGTCTGGCGCGCGCGCCGGCGCACAAAGGCATAACCCGCCAGCGCCGCTGCACCATAGACCGCCAATGCCGCCGCCGCAGGCAGCAAGGGCGGCCACCACAGCTGAAAGCGCCCGAACAGCCACCACGAGGCTCCCGCTATCGCCGCCACCAGCGCCGCCGCCAGCGCTGCGGCGCCCGCCGGGTGCAGCCTGCGGTTGCCCCATAGCAGCAAGGGGACCAGCAGCGCTACGAGGGCCAGCGTCCAGCCTTCGGGCACGCTGCGCAGCCCGCCGCCGGTGAGGTAGTTGTCCACCAGCGTGGCCTGCAGTTCCACACCGGGAAACAGGCGCTCGCCCCCTGCGGTGCCAAACGGTGAATTGAACAGGTCGGCCTGCGACCGCGACAACTCGGTCGCGGTGCGCGCCGAGCGCCCCACCAGCACGATCTTGTTCTTGAAGAAGCCCGCAGGCAGCAGGCCCGGCTCCAGCGCCTGGTAGTAAGAGCGCGTGTCAAACGTGCCGCGCGGGCCCCGGTAGCCGATCCAGTCGAAGTGGCGCAGCACCGGCAGCTTGCCGCGCGCCTCGGCCGCGCGCTGGGCCAGCCGCAGGGCAAAACCCTCGCGCGCCACGGGCACACGGCGCACCACAAAGTCATCGTCGGGCTCCACCCCGGCATCGCCCGCATCGGCTCCGGCGTCCAGAAACCGCTGCAGTGGCATCACGTCCAGCCACAGCGCAGCGTTGCTGCTGTCGATCTTTTCACGGGTGGCGGCCAGCACCACGGGGCCGGTCTCTGCGATGGCCTGCGCCAGTGCGGCATCTTCGGTTTCGGTTGATGGGTCGGCGAACACGATGTCCAGGCCCACAGCGGCGGCACCCTCGTCGTGCAAACGCTTCAAAAGCGCTGCATGCACGCTGCGCGGGAAGGGCCAGGTGTGTTGCAGCTCTTGAAACGTGGGTTCGTCAATCGCCAGGATCACCACGGGCAGCGCCGTGCGCTGCGGCGCAGTCCAGGCCGTGAGCACGTCGAAGGTCTTGAACTCCAGCGCGTGCCAGGTGCGGCTGAACGTGGCCGCCCCCACCAGCAGCAGCGCCAGCGCGCAGGCTGCCAGCGCGTAGACCTGTTGCTGGCGCCGGACCGCTGGTGATGCGGAATCAGAAGCGGTAGCGCGCGTCCAGAACATACCGGGTCTTTCTGCGGTCTGACTTCGGCGCCCACAGGTTCAATGCGGCCACGCCCACCACCCAGTGTTTGTCCTGCGATTCCCAGAAACCCATCAGGTCCAGGCCCCAGCCGGGCGCCATGCGCGTGAGGTTTTCCTTGTCTTCAAAACGCTCCGACCGGTACACCGCACGGCCGCTGACATAAAACCGCTGCGGGCTGACCCAGGTGGCGCCCAGCACTGCGGTGTGGCGCGGAATGTAGGGGATGCGCCCTGTCGGCCCTTCCGTGTCGTAGATATGGCTTTCGCTGCCCTGGTAGAGGTACTTGGCGTAGCCCGACCAGCGCCGGTTGAACATATGGTTGACACCGGCACCCAGTGTCTTGAGGGTGCCAGCGTCGAAGCTGGGCGTGTCTTCCAGCAGATCGGTGGTGGAGAGGTTGACCAGCTGGACGTTGCGCATTTCTTCCAGGAACGGCAGGCTGGGGGTGCGCAGGTCTACGCCCACGGTACCGGGGTTGCGCACACGCAGATGGTCTGCACGCAGGCTCAGGAACGTATTGGCTCCCAGTTCCATGCCCAGTTGCGCCACGGTGCGCTTGTGGCGGCCACCAGCTTCCACCAGCCGGTCTTCCACGGGAATGCCTGCCGTTTCCACGCTGGTAAGGGTGGAAACGCTGAGTGGCCGCAGCCAGTCCTGGTAGGCCATGCGCAGGGTGGTGCCTGCGGCGGGTTGCCACACCATGCCTACGCGGGGGGTGACGACGCGCTCCATCTCAGCGCGGCGCGCTTCCACCTCACTAAATCGGTCCAGCCCCACCAGGTAGCTTTGCGTCAGGCCATCCACGCGGTGGCGTATCTGCTGCAGCCCCAGCGCGGCATCCAGGTTCAGCGCCGGGTCCAGCCGCTGCGTCGTCGCCAGGGTAAGGCCCGTGTAGCGCCGATCCACATGGTTGTAGCCGCCTACCAGCAGGTAATCACGATAGGGCCCCTCACCGGGAATGTCGGCGCCCACCACGGCCTCGCCACCGATCAGGTTGTTCTGGCGCTCGCGCACATGCTCCAGCGCTACGCTCCAGCGGCTTCCGGGCGCTGTGTCTACCGTATGGCGCAGCTGCAGGTCGTTGATCTGCTTCTTCGGTTCGCTGCTCACACCCATCAGGCTTACAAAGGGTGGCTCCAGGTACAGGGTCGGATAGCGCAGCAGCAGGATGTTTTCCACGCTGCGGCCGAGCTTGATCCAAGTCTGTTCGGTCGGGCCCCAGCGGTAGGACATGCCCACGGCGCCCTGGGTACTGGTGTTGTCCATCGCCGTCTCGAACAGGTTCTGGCTGCGCAAACGCATGTCGAACTGGTTGACATAGGCAAACAGGTTGATGCGCTCGGTAGGCTGCATGCCAGCCCCCACCGTGACTGCCCGCGCGCGCACGTCGCCATAGCCACCGCGCACGGCAGGCGCATCGTTGACCTGGAGGTCAAACGGGAACTCGCTGGCGTTGGCTGACTGCGCCTTGAAGAACCACGACACGGGCACACGGCTGTTGTCCATGCCGTTGAGCGTGACCGCAGGGGCTCGCATGCGGTACTGGTCGCGGTCCAGCGTCACCCCCACCGCCCCATGCGCCCCGGGTTGCTGCAGCAGCGACGAATACCGCTGGCTCGCCCCAAACGCCATCGGGTCTGTGAGGAAACCCTGGAACAGCGCCGAGTTCTTGTTGAACTCGCCCGCATACCGGTCTGCCAGGAACAGGTGGCTTCCGCCCCAGTACGGATAGAAGCTCTGCTGCGCCAGTTCCAGCGCCCAGTCTTCCATGCCAAAGAAGGCCATGGAGGCACCCAGGTTGGCGCTGCCTTTCTGGTCGTTGGCGACCTGGTTGAGCGACTTGAGGTAGGGCATGCGTTGCACCGCTGCGCGCGCAGCCTCCACCGCTTCGCCGGGCTGGAACAGGTCGGTGTGGATCTGTGCCAGCAGCATGTAGGGCACGGGGTCCTTGTCGTCCAGGCTGCTGGCCTGGCGCAGCGTGGCCAGCGCATCCTGGTGGCGGCCCAATTGGTAGTACGCCACGGCCGTCCAGGTCTTGGCGCGGGCGTAGCGGGGCTCCATGACGCCCGCGCGCAAAAAGGCATCCAGCGCGGCCTGCGGGTCGCCCTGCTTGAGGTGCAGCAGCCCCTGGCCGGTGAGTGCCACGTAGTCCGCCGGGTTGTCGCCCAAAGCGGTGGCAAAGGCTTGGCCCGCCTCGGTGAACTGGTTGGTGAAGGTTTCCAGCGTGCCCAGCTCGCCCCAGGCGCCTGGGCTTTGGGGCGACAGTGCCAGCGCCTGCTGCAGATTGGCGCGGGCGGGGCGGGCGTCTTCGCGTTCGGTGTGGGCACTGCCCAGGCCCTGCCAGCCCCGGGCGTCTTGCGGAGCGAGCTGCGTGGCCTCGGTGTACGCACTCAGTGTGCCGGGGGCATCGCCCCGGCGGCGGGCCAATTCAGCCCGCACCATCGCAAGCTCTGCATGCGCCGTGCCCTGTGCCGGAGCCAGCGTGGCGGTGGCCTCGTCCACGCGGTCGCTCAGCAGTTGCACCCGGGCCAGCTGGGCCACCAGGGCCGGGTGCGCGGGCCAGCGCTGCAGGGCGGTGCGCAGCGTGGTGGCCGCGGCGGCGGCGTCGCCTTCCATGAGCAACACATCCGACTGCATGAGCCAGACCGGCAACGGGGCGGCCGGTGTGGCCGCCTGGCGGGCCAGCTGTTCGCGCGCAGCGAGGACATCGCCCGCCTGCAGTGCGATGGCGGTTTCCATCACGGCCACCCAAGGTGCGGAGGCGCCGCTGTTTGCTTTCGCCTGTGCTAGCGCGGCGCGCGCGGCGGGTACATCGCGGGCCACCAGCGCGGTGCGCACGGGAGCCAGCGCTTCGGGCACGGGTTCAGCAGAAAGGTGCGGCAGCGGGTCGGCGCGCAGGGCGTTCACCCACTGGATGCGGTCGCGCGGCTGGCTCAGCACCAGCTTGACCGGGGCCTTGCCCACCTCGGCATAGGCAGCCTCGTTGGCGCCCACCGACACCTGCCCCTGGGCATTGGAGAACTCCACCGTGCCCGACAGCACGGTCAGCAAGGTGCGGCCGTCGTCCTCCACGCTGATGTCCCAGTCGGTGCCCCGGATCGCCGCCGTGGCCGCCGGGGTTTCCAGGTTCAGCCGCGAGCCGTCGGCGCGGCGCGTCTGCGTCCAGGCCCGGCCCGCGTTGAGCAGCAGCGTGGTCACCGGCTGGGCGGGTGTGGCCACGCCCTTGACCTGCAGCACCGTGTTCTGGTGCAGGCGCAGCTGGGTGTCGTCGGCAAACAGCAGGGCCATCCGCGCGGCTTGCCGGGTGCGCACGAAATCGCCCGTGGCGAGGGCCTGGGCCGGGCGAGCGGGCTGCCAGTCGGCTGCAGCTGCGGCACGCTGGTCGCCCGTGCCCTGCAGGCTGACGATCTCGGCGGCAGCACCTGCGGGCACAGCGGCCTGGGACAGCAGCGGCCAGGCCAGGGCGGTCAACGTGGCCAACGCCGTGAGCGCGGGCAGGCAATGCTTCTTGTGGGACATGTCGTGGGCTTTCGGGGAAGGCTGGAGGGGCACCACCTGGCGCAGCCTCCCTGGCGCCCGGCGAGCAGAAATTATGGCCAGCCCACCGCCCCAACCGGCCTCTTGCGAGACACCGCACGGTTGCATTTTCATGAAGAAAGCCACATTTCGTAGCACTGCTTTACCGGCGGCAGGCCTCGCGCAGCCCTGCACGGCCCCTTCCTACAGACGTGGCGCGGGGGCGGTGCTACAAATTGGTAACCCAAGATTGCATTGATCACACGCCCCGCGCGTGTTCCCTGGAGCCCACCACCCATGCCCGCCGCACCCCGCCTCAAGATTGGCCTGTCCGCCTGCTTTCAACACGCCGACCCCGCCCGCCCGTTGTTCACCGGCAAGACGCTGCAGTACGTCGAGCAGTCCATCGCCCACTGGCTCATGTCGGCCGGTGCCATGGTGGTGATGGTGCCCTGCCCCACGGGCGAGACGGCACGCGGTGACGTGACGCTGGACCACTACGCCGAATGGCTGGACGGCATCGTGATGCACGGTGGCGCCGACGTGTGGCCGGGCAACTATGGCGAGGAGCCCCTGCGCGAAGAGTGGGTGGGCGACCGCGTGCGCGACCTGTACGACCTGGCCGTGGTGAAGGCCTTTGCCCAGGTGGGCAAGCCCATCTTTGGCGTGTGCCGGGGCCTGCAGCTCATCAACGTGGCCTTTGGCGGCGCGCTGTACCAGGACATCGAGACCCAGCACCCTGGCGCACAGCAGCACCGCAACGCCACCACCTACGACCAGCACTTCCACGACATCCAGATCCTGCCGGACTCGCACCTGGCCACGCTGTACCCCAACATGCCACGCGCTCGGGTCAACAGCATTCACCACCAGGGCATCAAGCGAGTGGCGCCCGAGTTTGTGGTCGAGGCCCTGAGCGAGCCCGACGGCGTGCCCGAGGCGATTCGCCTCAAGCCCGCGCCGGGGCGCGGCTACATCGCCGCCACGCAATGGCACCCGGAGTTCCACAAGCAGGGTTCAGACACGCTGGACGACACGGCCATCCTGAATGACTTTCTGGCGGCGTGCGAACAGGCCAAGGCCCACCCACGGCCGGTGCTGCGCCCCGCGCCTTCGTTGCGGGAACGGGCGGCGCGACGGCTGCGCAAGGCGCTGTCACGGCAGCGCGACTGACCCTGCGGGTCAGACTCCTTCCACAGGCAACACAGCGGCCAAGACATCTTGCAGCTGCGCCCGCAGCCAGCGGTGTGCCGCGTCTTGCTGGTAGCGCACATGCCAGATCAGGTACATGGGCAGACTGGGGCAGGCCACGGGCACCGGCACACCCGCCAGCGCGGCCAACGCGGTACGCCCCATCAGCGACGGCGCTGTAGTGAGCAGCGAGGTGCCCCGCACAAACGCGGGCAGCGCGGCAAAGCCGGGCACGCGCACCACCAGGCGGCGGCGCACGCCACGTGCTTCCAGTTGCCGTTCCAGTTCCAGCCCCCGGTGCGCCTCGTAAGCCACCGTGGCGTGGTCCGCCGCCAGGTACTCCGCCTCTGAGGCCGGAGCGCTGCGCACGGCCGGGTCATAGAACACGCGGTATTGGTCTTCAAACAGACGCTTTTGCACGATGTCGGTGCCCTCGGGCGGGCGGGGACTGATGACCAGTTGGCACGCGTCCGAGCGCAGCAGCTCGGCACTGGGCGCGCCGCTGGGCACGATGCGCAGCGTGACGCCCGGTGCGGCAGTGCGCAGGCGCGCGGCCAGCGCGGGCAAAAGCAGGTCGCGCTGAAAGTCGTTGGCGGCGATGGTCAGCTCGGTCTGCCAGGCGCTCGGGTCAAACTCGGCCCCTTGGGCAAACCGCTGCATCTGGTGCAGCATGTCACGCGCGGGCTGGGCCAGGGCCTCGGCCCGGGCGGTGGGCACGATGCCGCGCCCGCGCTTCACAAACAGCGGGTCGCCGGTAATGGCGCGCAGCTTGTCGAGCAGGTGGCTCACGGCCGACTGGGTGACACCCAGGCGCTCGGCCGCCGCCGTGATGCTGCCCGTCTCCAGCACCGCCAGCAGCAGCTTCAGCAGGTGCCCGTCCAGCTGTGATCCATCGAATTTGCTCATGCATTCGATGATCTTGGACCCCTTCATCTTTGGCAATGCCGTCGCGACACTGCGGGCTGACTTACATCAAGCCCCGGAGACTTCCATGCCTTCCCGCAACCCCCCGATCCCCGGCACCACGCCGTTCGATGGCGACCAGGCCCGCAAGGGCTATGCGCTGAACAAGATGTGCTTTTCGTTCAACGACGAGGCCAACCGCAAGGCCTTTCTCGCAGACGAAGAGGCGTACATGAAGCAATACGGCCTGAACGAACAGCAGGCCGCCGCCATCCGCGCCAAGAACGTGCTGCAGCTGATTGCCGCAGGCGGCAACGCCTACTACCTGGCCAAGTTCGCGGGCATTTTCAAGCTGGACATGCAGGACATCGGCGCGCAGCAGACGGGCATGACCAAAGACGCATTCAAGGCCATGCTCGTGGCCGCAGGCAAATAAGGAGACAAACCCATGGCACAACTCATCGGCGGCCTCGGCACCTCGCACATCCCGGCCATTGGCAACGCCATCCACAAGGGCCTGCAAAACGATCCGTACTGGAAGCCCTTCTTCGACGGCTTTCCGCCCATCCGCCAATGGCTGGGCGAGAAGAAGCCCGACGTGGTGGTGATGTTCTACAACGACCACGGCCTGAACTTCTTCCTCGACAAGATGCCCACCTTTGCCGTGGGTGCGGCGGCGCAATACAACAACGCCGACGAAGGCTGGGGCATACCCACGCTGCCGCCCTTCCCGGGCGAGGTGGACCTGTCGTGGCACCTCATCAACACGCTGATCGACCAGGAGTTTGACGTGACCACCTGCCAGGAGATGCTGGTGGACCACGCCTGCACGCTGCCGCTCAAGCTCTTCTGGCCCGAGGGCGATTGCCCCGTGACGGTGGTGCCGGTGTGCATCAACACCGTGCAGTTCCCGCTGCCATCGGCCAAGCGCTGCTACGCGCTGGGCAAGGCAGTGGGCCAGGCGATCAGCAGCTGGGACAGCAACAAGAAGGTGGCGGTGATCGCCTCGGGCGGGCTCAGCCACCAGCTCGACGGCGAGCGCGCGGGCTTCATCAACAAGGCGTTTGACCTGCAGTTCATCGAGAGCCTGACCACCAACCCCGAATGGGCCACGCAGTTCAGCGTGCACGAGCTGGTGGAAAAGACCGGCACCCAGGGCGTGGAATTGCTGATGTGGGTGGCCATGCGGGGCGCCTTGGCCACTGCGAGTGCGGGAGTGCGCCGGGTACACAGCAACTATCACATCCCCATTTCGAACACGGCCACGGCGGTGATGGCCCTCGAAACGGTGTAATCCAGCAATTTTCAGCTGATTTTGGCTGCAAGCGCATGATTTTCATAAGTTTGCAGCTATCAAATCAGGAGCATATTGCCGCTATCGCTTGACCCCAGGCTGGCGTCAGACAATCAAAATACTGTAAATTCATCCAGTGAATTTACAGTCCAAACTCGCCATCCTGGCCGACGCCGCCAAGTACGACGCCTCGTGTGCATCGAGCGGTGCTGCGCCGCGGAACTCGGTGGGCGGGCGGGGCATGGGCTCTACCGAAGGCATGGGCATCTGCCACAGCTACGCGCCGGACGGGCGCTGCATCTCGCTGCTCAAGATTCTGCTCACCAACTTCTGCCAGTACGACTGCCTGTACTGCGTGAACCGCTTGACCAGCAACGTGCCCCGCGCGCGCTTCACGGTCGATGAGGTGGTGCAGCTCACGCTCGATTTCTACCGCCGCAATTGCATCGAGGGGCTGTTCCTGTCCAGCGGCATCATCCAGAGCCCGGACTACACCATGGAGCAGGTGGTGGAGGTGGCCCGCGTGCTGCGCGAAGAGCACGACTTTCGCGGCTACATCCATCTGAAGACCATTCCCGATGCAGCGCCGGAGCTGATGGAGCGCGCAGGCCGCTATGCGGACCGCCTGTCCATCAACATCGAGCTGCCCACGGCCGAAGGCCTCACGGCCCTGGCGCCAGAAAAAGACAGCGCCGCCATCGACCGCTCCATGGCCCGCATGGCGGTGCACATTGGCGAATCGCGTGCGGCCCGCAAGGAGCAAGCCGCGCAGACCATCGTGTCCATGCCGCAGTCGCGCACCACACTCCGCGCCAGCGTGCCGCACTTTGCGCCCGGCGGGCAGAGCACGCAGATGATCGTGGGGGCGGATACGACCAACGACCGCACCATCCTCGCCACCAGCGCGCGGCTGTACGGCGTGCACCGGCTGCGGCGCGTGTACTACTCGGCCTTCAGCCCCATCCCCGACGCGGCCCGCGCCCTGCCACTGGCCGCGCCACCCACGGTGCGCGAGCACCGGCTGTACCAGGCCGACTGGCTGATGCGCTTTTACGGTTTCACCCACGACGAGATCGTGCCGCCCAGCCAAGGCAACCCAGGCAGCCAGGCCGGCATGCTGGCGCTGGACATGGACCCCAAGCTGGCCTGGGCGCTGGCGCACCGCGAGCGTTTTCCGGTCAACCTCAACACCGCCCCGCGCGAACTGCTGCTGCGCGTGCCCGGCTTTGGCGTGCAGACGGTGGACCGCCTGCTGGCCGCGCGCCGCGTGCGGCGCCTGCGCCATGCGGACCTGGCGCGGCTGCACGTGCCGCTGAAGAAAGTGCTGCCCTTTGTGGAGGCGGCCGACTACCGCCCCGGCCGTGCGCTGGACGCTGCCGACCTCGCCGCGCAGTTGACGCCGCCGCCGGTGCAGCGCAGCCTGTTCTGAGCCGGAGCGACCCGCATGCAGCGCCACACCATCACGCTGGACCACGCCACCGACTGGCAAGGTTTCCGCACGGCTGCACGCGCCCTGGTGCAAGCCAACGTGCCCCCGCAGGCGGTGGACTGGCGCTGCCAGGCGGATGCCGCTGAAGACCTGTTCGCGCCCGAGCCTGCTGCCAGCCACACCTTGCCCAGCCCAGCCCCCGATGCGCCCACGCTGCGCGTGCCCCCCGACTTTGTGCACCTGTGTGAGCAGCTCATCCTGCACAGCGACCCGGGCCGCTTTGCGCTGATGTACCGCCTGCTGTGGCGCATGGCGCAGGGCGGCCATGAAGCCGACAGCGCGCGGCACGACCCGCTGGACGCCGACCGCATGTTGGCCCACCACATGGTCCGCAGCGTGCGGCGGGACATCCACAAGATGCACGCCTTTGTGCGCTTCCGGCCCGTGGTGGAACCCGACGGCCAGACCCTGCACATGGCCTGGTTCGAGCCCGACCACTACATCACCGTGGCCAACGCGGGCTTCTTCATCCGCCGCTTCACGCAGATGCGCTGGGCCATCCTCACGCCCGACGCCAGCGTGCGCTGGGACGGCCAGCAGCTGCACACCGGCCCCGGGGCGCAGCGCAGCGACGCGCCGCCGCCCGATGCGGGCGAGGCACTGTGGCTCACCTACTACCGCCACATCTTCAACCCCGCGCGGCTCAAGCTGGCCATGATGAAAAAGGAGATGCCCACGCGCTACTGGCACAACCTGCCCGAGGCGGCTCTCATCACCGAGCTGGCGCAGACGGCGCACGAGCGCAGCGGGCAGATGGTGGAAGCCGAAGCCACAGTGCCGCGCAGGCGGATCGCGGAGACACCGACCCGGGCGCGGCGCGCGGGGGGCGCACCGCTCAGCCCAGCGCCGCCTCACGCATCACCCGGAACTGGGGGGCCGATACCGGCGGTGTCCAGCGCCACGGCAGCACCAGCGGCCGCCACAGGGCGCGCAGCACTGTGAGGCGCAGCACACGCTGTGCACCGGGCCAGGGCGCACGCGCTGCGCTGTCCCACAGCACCTCGGCCTGCGCGGCAATGTGCAGCAAGCCGCCCTCTTCATAGTCCACCACCAGCAAGCCTGCCAGCGGGTGCAGGGCGAGGTTGCCCAGGGTGTTGAAGAACTGGTTGCCAGGGTAGTCCGGCAGGCTCAGCACCACGCCGGCCTCCGTGTGCGCCACCTGCACAAAGCATGGCTCGCCGCCTCGGTGTGATACATCCACGCCTTCGCTGTGCCCGGCACCAGGGCGTGGCGCCGAGGCACTGGCAATGAACAGGGTGTCGGCACGCTGCACGCGCGCGATGGCGGCGGTGTCCAGTCCGGCGCCCAGCCACTGCACCGGGCCCGGAGCGGCCAGCGCACCGCGCAGGCCTGGCTGCCTCGCCTGGATGTATTTGGGGCAGTTGCCAAAGCTCTGCACCACCTGCACGTCCAGGCCGTTATCGCCAAACGCTGCCACCCGCCCGTTCATGCGGTTGCGCCGCCGCGTGTGCGGCTCCAGCCCCAACACGCCCACGGCCGCGCCTGGCGACAGGTGTGGGAGCACCGGGTCCTGGGAATCCGGCGCGGTCGCGATCTCCATGCGCTGCGCATCGGGGGTGTGCACAAACCCGGGCGGTCCGGCAAGCATCGTGGCCCACGGCTGGCCTTCTTCATCCAGCGTCCCCAGCAGCAGGGTGGGCAGCTTTTCAAACAGCTCGCGGTGCTGGTCGGGCATGTGATCACGCAGCACCATCGCACCCACGGCCGCCATGCGCTCGCGCACGCCCACGCGCGCCTGCAGGGCCTGCTCACCGGGGTGGAATGCCTCGGGCGGCACCGGCACCACAACCGATGCAGCGGGCACGGTGGCTGTCATGCCGCCACCTGCTCGGCAGCGGGCAGCTGGTCGGCCAGCACCGGATAGCCCGGCAAGGCCTGCATGCGCGCCACCCAGGCCGCAATGCGCGGGTAGGCATCCAGCGGCAGCCCCGCCAGGTGGGCCTGCGAGGTGTAGCTGACCATGGCCACATCGGCCAGGCTGGGCGCAGCGCCCCCGAGCAACCAGGCACGCCCCTGCAGTTCGTCCTCCATGAAGGCGAGCAGGCGCTTGCCGGTGGCCTGCGCCACCTCGTTCACGGCACGGCCCGTCAACGTCGCAAAGCGCGGCCCCCCGATGCCCGGCGCCAGAAAGCCCGCCGCCAGGCTGAACCAGCGCTGCAACTGCGCCTGCCCCACGGCGTCTTGTGGCAGCCAGACGCTGCCGGGGGCGTAGCGCTGCACCAGGTACACCAGGATGCCGTTGCTGTCGCACAGCACCTGGCCTGCATCTACCAGCACGGGCACCTGGCCCAGCGGGTTGAGCGCCAGAAACTCCGCACGCTGGTGTTCGCCGCGCAGCAGATTCACATCAATCAGTTCATAGGGCAAGCCGAGCAGGGACAGCATCAGCTCCACGCGATGGCAATGGCCCGAGATGGGCATGCGGTACAGCTGGAGCGGGGTGGTAGGGAGCATAGCGAGGCCTCGTCGGGGGTGAGTGAAAAGATGGCTCGACGATAGCTATTGCAAAATGCGATGTGAATAACCAATCACCGCTTTTCATAATTGCGGCATCCGCAATAATGGCTCGCATGGACTACCTCGACACCTTGCGCTGTTTTGTGACCGTGGCCGATGCGGGCGGCTTTGCCGTGGCAGGCCGTTGGCTGGGCTGCTCCGCCACGGCCGTCACGCGCGCCATTGCGGCGCTGGAGGCGCGGCTGGGTGTGCTGCTGTTCCAGCGCAGTACGCGTTTGGTGCGGCTCACCGAAGCGGGCGAGCGCTTTTTGCAAGACTGCCGCCCCATCCTGAACGACCTGCACGAGGCCGAGCAGGCAGCCAGCGGCGCACAGGCCGAGGCCCAGGGGCTGCTGTCCATCACCGCACCGCAGATGTTCGGCATCCAGCACGTGGCGCCCATCGTGCAGGGCTTTTTGCACGCCCAGCCGCGTGTGCAGGTGCGCACGCTGTTCGTCAACCGGCTGGTGCATTTGCTTGATGAAGGCATGGACGTGGCCATCCGCATCGCGCACCTGCCTGACTCCGGCCTCACTGCGGTGCAGGTGGGCGCGCTGCGCCGCCTGGTGGTGGCGTCACCCGCCTACCTGGCGCAACACGGCGAGCCCCGGCACCCCGACGAGCTTGCCGCGCACCGCGCCATCGGCTTCTCATTCGATGCGCGGGCCGTGGCGCCCTGGAAGTTCAAGGACGGCGCCACGGGCCAGCCGCAGTTTGCGTGGATCAGCAACAGCAACGAGGTGGACATCGCCGCGGCCGAAGCAGGCCTGGGCCTCACGCGCTGCCTGGCCTACCAGGCCGCCGCCAGCCTGCGCGCGGGGCGGCTGCGCATCGTGCTGGCCGAGCACGAACTGCCGCCCGTGCCCGTGCACATCGTCTACCCCGCCGGGCGGCGGGCGCCGGCCAAGGTGCGCGCGTTTGTGGAGTTTGCGCGCGAGCGGCTGGCGGCAGAGCCGGTGCTGCGCGGGCGTGGGCTGGTGCGCGGCGGTGCGCAGTGACGGGCCATACTTCGAGTATTTTTGGCCTCTAGCGCCTATCTATCAAGCGCTGGTAGCTATCAATTTTGAAGTTTTTGCGGGGCGACGTTGTTCGACTGGGATGGGACCGTCGCCCGCTCTTTCAGCATGACACGGAACACGCCGCCCGGAGCGGCGGCCGCATCTGGAATACTTGCGCCCTGTGGACACGAGATGTGCGAACGCGCCCGTCACTCACCCATCCAGCGGCCATCCGCTGGAACCCAGCGAACGCAATGACCCGCCGCCCGCCATCCAAGAACGAAAGAAACGAGACAGCACCATGAGCATCTTCGACCGGCTTCTGGGCAGTGTGCGCAAACCGACGGGGAAGCCCGAAGCCCCCCCCTTGCCACCAGCGGCACCCGTGGAACGCCGCCAGCGCAAACGTGTCAACGCCCGCAAGGGCACCACGGTGCTGATCATTGACGACTCGCCGACTGTTGTGGCCGTGCTGCGCAAGGCACTTCGATCTGCAGGCTATGACACCCGCGAGGCGCTCGACGCCGAGCAGGGCCTCGCCCTGATCGCAGAGGAAGCGCCCGAACTGATCTTCCTCGACATCATCCTGCCGGGCATGAACGGGTTCAACGCGCTGCGCGCGATCCGCAAATTGCCCGCTTCGCAGCACATCCCCGTGATCATGATCAGCGGCAACGAGCATGCCACCGAGCAGTTCTACGCCAACCGCATCGGTGCAGACGACTTCATGAAGAAGCCGTTCTCGCGCCACGAGATCTTTGCCCGCATCGAGGCGCTGCTCGATGAGCAGTTCGTCCCCCGGCGCAAGGTGGACGCCGCGCCAACGTCCCCGCCCACTGCGGCCGCTCCAGCCACGCCCACCGCGCCCTGACATGCAGGCCGATCGCGCCGCTTTCTTAGCCGCGATCACATGAACAGCCCTCCAGGGTCTCAAGCTGCAGGTGGTGCACAGACGCGCAGCGCCGCCGCCGTGGCCTGCAGGATCTCGTCCGAAAAGTCCGGATCGTCCACCGCACGCGCCAGCACCATGGCGCCGACCATGCTCGCGTAGTCGGCCAGCGCGCGCTGGCGTTTGGCCGCCTTGGTGCGGCCGGGCATCAGCGTAGCCAGGGCGTCCACCTGTTTTTGCACCCCATCGGTCACGGCCTGCCGCACGACGGGGCCCTGGCGCGCGGCGTCGCTGCCCAGCGCGGCCAGCAGGCAGCCGTGGCCGGGCGCGTCGCGATGTCGGGCTGACAGGTAGGCAGATTCCACCGCTCCCAGCGGGTCTTTCCCGTTGTGTGCAGCGTCGCGCGCCAGCGCAGCCCAAGCGGTGTGCAGCTTGCCCAGCGCGCGTTCGGTGGCCTGCGCCATGAGGTCGTCCTTGGATGCAAAGTGGCCATAGAAGCCACCGTGCGTAAGCCCCGCGCTCTTCATGAGGTCGGCCACGCCAATGCCATCGAAACCTTTCTCACGGAACAGCTGCGCGGCCGTGTCAAGGATGCGCTCGCGGTTTTCTGCCATCTGTTCCTTGCTGACTTTCATCGCATTCCCCTTGTTTGCTGCGCTGTCTGAAATCATCCGCTTGACATTTTAAATGATGGTCGTCATATAATTTAAACATGATGATCATCATGTAAAACATCTTTCGCCTTTTTCTGTTTTCTTCAGGAGCCTTTCATGTCCACTGCTGCATCCCATTCATCCCGCACCTCTATGCCCTCCCTGGGCACGGCTGTTGTCACCGGCGCATCGTCCGGCATAGGAGCGGTGTATGCCGACCGCCTGGCCCGGCGCGGCTATGACCTGGTGCTGGTGGCCCGCGACGCTGCACGCCTGACGGCACTGGCCGAGCGCCTGGCCCGCGAGACCGGCGTGCACACCGAGGTGCTGCAGGCCGACCTGACCAACCCCGCCGACCGGGCCCGCGTGGAGCAGCGCCTGCAGTCGGACGCCAGCATCACCTTGCTGCTCAACAACGCAGGCATGGCCGTGAGCGGCACGTTCCTCGAGTCCGACATCGATGCGGTGGAACGCATGATTGCGCTCAATGTGGTGGCGCCCACGCGGCTTGCAGCGGCCGTGGCCAAGGGGTTTGCAGCACGCAAGGCGGGCACGCTGATCAACATCGCATCGGTGCTGGCGCTGGTGCCCGAGATGTTCAGCGGCACCTATAGCGGCACCAAGGCCTATGTGCTCAACCTCTCCAAGTCACTGCAGGCCGAACTGGGCAGCCACGGCGTGCGCGTGCAGGCTGTGCTGCCGGGCGCTACACGCACGGAGATCTGGGACCGCGCGGGCACACCCATCGCCCACCTGCCGCAAGAGATGCTGATGGATGTGGACACCATGGTGGACGCCGCGCTGGCAGGCCTGGACCAGGGTGAAGAGGTGACCATCCCGTCGCTAGAAGCCGTGCATGAATGGACCGCACTGGAAGACGCCCGCCGCGCGCTGGGCCCCTTCCTGTCGCTGCGCGACCCGGCACGCCGCTACCTGGCCGCCGCTGTCGCCTAACCCGCAACCCACCGCACCAAACGTCACCCCCGAAAGGCATTGCCATGAAAGCCCTGATCACCGCCTATGCCCGCTCGCCCTTTCACTTTGCGCGCAAGGGCGCGCTGGCCGGCATGCGCCCCGACACCCTGGCCGCACAGGTGGTCTCCGGCCTGCTGAAGCGCACCGGCATTGACCCCGCCACACTCGAAGACGTGATTGCAGGCTGCGCCTACCCCGAGGCGGCGCAGGGCAACAACATCGCGCGCATCGTGTCGCTGCTCGCGGGCCTGCCGCAGGAGCTGGGCGGCATGACGGTCAACCGCTTCTGCGGCTCGTCCATGTCAGCCATCCACATCGCCGCCGCGCAGATCGAGGCGGGCCTGGGCGAGGCATACCTGTGCATCGGCGTCGAGTCGATGACCATGGTGCCGCAGGGCGGCTTCAACTTCTCGCCCCACCCCGCGCTGTACGAACACAGCGACGCCTACATAAGCATGGGCGAGACGGCCGAGAACGTGGCGCAACGATACGCGGTGACGCGCGCCGACCAGGAGGCGCTGGCCGTGGCATCGCACCGCAAGGCGGCCGCCGCGCGCGATGCAGGCCGCCTGCAGGCCGAGATCGTGCCGATCACGCCGGCATCCGGCGACATGGTGGCGCAGGACGGATGCATCCGCCCTGGCACCACGCCCGAGGCCCTGGCCGCGCTGCGCCCTGCGTTCAGGGACGATGGCGTGGTCACCGCAGGCACCTCTTCGCCACTGACCGACGGCGCCGTGGCCGTGCTGGTCACCACCGAGGCGTATGCCACCCGCCACGGCCTGGCGCCCCTGGCCCGCATCCTGGCTATGGCGACTGCGGGCGTAGACCCCGCCTACATGGGCATGGGCCCGGTGCCCGCTACGCGCAAGGCACTCGCGCGCGCAGGCATTGCAGCGCAAGATCTGGATGTGGTGGAAATCAACGAAGCGTTTGGATCACAGGCCCTGGCCTGCATCCGCGAACTGGGCCTGCGCGAGGACGCGATCAACCTGGACGGTGGCGGCCTGGCCATCGGCCATCCGCTGGGCGCCACAGGTGCGCGCATCACCGGCAAGGCGGCGGCGCTGCTGCAGCGGGAGAAGGGCCGCTATGCGCTGGCAACGCAGTGCATAGGCGGCGGGCAGGGGATTGCGACGGTGCTGGGGGCCGTGTAGCAATCTGTCGTGATCAGTGCTGGTGTCCGTGCACCCCGTGCACATGCCGGTGTGCAATTTCTTCAGCACTGGCAGCGCGCACTTCGGTGACCTTGCAGCTGAACTTCAGCGCCTGCCCGGCCAGCGGGTGGTTGCCGTCCAGGTGCACTTCGGGGCCCTTGATCTTGACGACGTTGAACAGGGCGGGCTGGCCGTCAGTGCCCATGCCCTGCAGCTGGCCGCCCACCTTCACGCCCGGGGGGAACTCGGTCTTGGGGATGGTGCGCACCAGGCTTTCGTCGCGGGCGCCGAAGGCGTCTTCCACGGCCAGGTCCAGCGCGGTGGTGAAGCCGACGGCCTGGCCTTCGAGGGCGGCTTCGACCTTGGGGAAGATGTTTTCATAGCCGCCGTGCAGGTATGACAGGCTGCCCGCGTCCAGCGGCTTGCCCTGCGGTGTAGTGACCTTGTACGTGATGGTGACGGCGGTGTCTTTGGTGATGGTGGTGGCCATGGTGGTATCTGCTTGCGCTAAAAGCGTGCATTGTCCACGAGGCGCCCGGTGGCCGCCGGGCACCTCGGGGGCGGGGCGCGCCGCCCCGGCTTACGCGCCAGCCGTCGCCTCTGCCGGCCGCTCTTCTTCCGCCTGCCCCGGATACCGCGCAAACCGCCGTGCCTCGGTGCCATGCACCGGGTCCTGCTGGGCCCAAGGCCACCCGCCGAACTGGGTGCGGCGGTAGTCGTTCATGGCCTGCATGATCTCCGCCTGCGTGTTCATCACAAACGGGCCGTACTGCGCCACGGGCTCGCCAATGGGGCGGCCCTGCAGCACCAGGCATTCGACGGCGGTGGTACCGGTGTTGGTCAGGGTCCAGTCCTCGGTGGCCCGCACCTGCAGCGCGGCGTGGCGGTCCACGTCTTGCGGGCCGACGCGCAGGCTGTCGCCCACAAAGAAGTACAGCATGCGCTGCGTGGTCTCACCCTTCGCCGCAGGCAGTGTCCATTCAGCACCGGGCTCCAGGTGCAGCGTCCAGATGGCGACGTCGCCTTCGGGCTGGGAGGCCCAGGATTCGGGCGGCGGCGACAGCGGATCGGGCGCGCCGGGCAGCGCACCGGCCACCACTGTCACCGTGGTGGCGCGGCCTGCAGCGTCGTGGTGCACCAGGCGCGGGATGCGCTCGTTCCATAGCATGGTGAAGTGCGGCGCCACCATCTTGTTCTTGGCAGGAAGGTTCAGCCAGATCTGAAAGAGTTCGAGCGGGTTGGGCTCGGTGGCGTCGAGCAGCGGGAACATCTCCGAATGCACGATGCCCTTGCCGGCGGTGACCCACTGCACATCGCCACCGCCAAAACGCGCGGCTGCGCCCAGCGAATCGGAATGGTCGATGAGGCCCTTGCGCACCAGCGTCACCGTCTCAAAACCCCGGTGCGGGTGGCCCGGAAAGCCCGGCACGGTGTCGCCGTGGTACATGCTCCAGCCGTCCTTGCCGCTGAAGTCGCTGCCGATCTGGCGGTCTTCAATCGGCACGGCGGGGCCGAACGCTGCGTTGCCTGCCGGGTAGGCATCGTCGTGGTGGGCGCAGAAAAGAAACGGGTCGAGCGTGGGCCACTGCGGACCGAGCAGCTGGGCGCGCACGATGGGCACCAGAGCGGTGCTTGCTGCAGCAGGTGTGGGCGACGACATACGGGGGCTCCTCATGTTGTGCACCGCCACGATCGGGCGGTATGCCTGTGGAATATGGAGCCTATGGTGCCTGAGCAGAAGTGCTGTGGGTGGAACAGTGCGATGCGGCGGGCAGGACAGTGGGGGCTTTGCACCGCGTGCTCTTACAGAACACATAGGGATGACCTGCATAACTCCCTGCGGTCTGTGATAGCGCAGCCTCGGGCGGGTTGTGCAGAACATCCCTGGCCAAATCCGGCCCTGGCGCTTGTCCACCAAGCACCGATTGCTATCAGTTTCGACGGCTGGTCAAGCCTTCACCTCCACCACCTGCTCGAAGCCGCCGAAGATCATGCGTTTGCCATCAAAGGGCATGGGAGGGTTGCCGGGTTGGGACGGGTCCATGCGCGGGTCTTCCATCATCTTCTTCATGCCCGCGTCGCGCGTGGCTTTGTCGGGCCATTCGACCCACGAAAAGGCCACCGTCTCCTCGGCCGTGGCCTGGACCGCGCGGCGGAAATCGGTGACTTTGCCGTCGGGGACGTCGTCGCCCCAACCTTCGATCACACGGATCGCGCCCAGCTCGATGAACATCGCGTCGAAATGGCGCGCGTGCTCAATGAACTTCTGCTTGTTGGCGGTGGGGACCGCGATCACGAAACCATCGATGTAGGACATAGCTTGACTCCTGTGAGGTTGACCAAGGGATGCGCCCGCCTGTGGGCGCCACGTATTCGTTCGGCGGACGCGGACCGGGGCCCGCCCCCATCACTTGCGCCGGTACGTTGCCTGCATCATCTGCGACCAGCTGCCATCCGGCTGCAGCCCGAACGATGTCAAGGTGCGTTCGTTTGCGCTCACCAGCGTGATCACGTCGCGGTAGCGGGCGGTCTTGCCGTCGTCCTTGAAGCTCGGGCCTTCGGTCTCCAGGGTCAGCACCTTCTGGTCGGCATCGAGCGTGCCTTCGTACACGAACATGTGGGTCATCATCGAGCCCACCCAGGTGCCGCGAAACACGCTCTTCTCGGCGTCGTAGCCCAGCGTCATCAGCATGTGGGCTTCGCCCCCGCCGGGCATGGTGCCCGTGCCTTCGCACAGCACCCACAGGTCGCCCAGGGCGCGCACATGCTCGGAGCCGGTGGATTGCTCTTGAGCGGGGGCGCCGGACTCGCCGGGTGGAGCGTCGCAGTTGGCGTCGCTGGTCCAGTCGCCAATCAGCTGCTGCAGCCAGCGGTGCATGGCGTGGGGTTCGGCATTCATCATTTCGGTCTCCTTGGTGGTTGGGGTTTGGCAATTCAGTCAGCTTGGGGGGTCGATCCCGTCAATCACGGTCTGGCGCCCCGAGCGGAAAGTAGTGGCGGTAGGGGCGGCCGCCCTCCACGGCTTGCGCAAATGAGGGTCGCGCCAGCAGTCGCGCGCGGTAGGCGCGCAGCAGGGGGTAGCTGGCGGCAATGGGGTGCGTCCAATCGGCATAGAACAGCGCGGGCGCCGCTGCGCAGTCGGCCATCGTGAAGCCGTCGCCCGCAGCCCAGGTGCGGCGGGCCCATTCGCCTTCCAGCCATGCATAGGCCTTCTCCAGCTTGTCAGCGGCCCAGGCCACGCCGTCAACGCGCTTGGCGGGGTCGCCAGTCAACGCAGCGTTCACCGCGTGCTGGACGGGCGCCATCACGTGCAGGTCAAAGAACCGGTCCATGAACCGCACCTGCAACGCCGCTGCAGGGTCGGCCGGTATCAGCTGCACAGGCCCCGGGTGGGCCATCTGCAGGTGCTCGATCACGATGCTGCTCTCCACCACCGTGTGATCGCCATCCACCAGAAGCGGAAACTTTGCCAACGGCCAGCGGCGCAGCCATTCGGGCGCATGGTTGCCCGGCGCAGCGGGGTCGAGATTGCGCAATTCAAAGGGAGTCCCGTTTTCATACAGCGCAGTCAGCACCTTCTGGGTGTACGACGAGAAAGGGTGTCCATAGAGGGCAAGCATGGCCGTACCTGTGTTGGGGCTCTGGTGCGCTTCGCTCATTCGGGCGCCACCACCATCCACGGCACGCCGAAGCGGTCGGCCACCATGCCGAAGGCCTGCGAGAAGAAGGTCTTGGCCAGCGGCATCTGCACCTGGCCACCGTCGGCCAGCGCATTGAACAGGCGCTGGGCCTCCGCTTCGCTCGCGGGGCTCAGCGCCAGCGAGATGCCCTGGAAGCTGGCCTTGCCCGACCCCATGCCGTCCGATGCCATCAGCGTCGTCTCGCCCACGGTGAATTCGGCGTGCATGACCATCTCGGGCGTGGGGCCTGGGCCGCTGCCGTCTGCGCAACCCTGTCCTGCTGCGGGCTCGGGGTTGTCCTTGTAGCGCATGAGGGTGCCGACCTTGGCGCCCAGGGCGCTGCGGTAGAAGTCCAGCGCTTCCTCGCAACGGCCTTCAAACATCAGGTAGGACTCGACTTTCATGGGGTCTCCTTGCAAACCAGGCCGTTCATCGCATGAAGGCCTGGGAGGGTCATAAAAAAGAAAGTGTCCACCTAATTGTGAACACCGTCCACAAACAATAGCAAAGATAATGGACAGTGTCCACATCCAAGTCCGCCATGCCCGTAACCAATCGCAACGCCCCCGCCGCTAGCACTGCCAAGACTGCCAGCGCAGGCCCCGCCCCGCGCGCCACCTACCGCCATGGCGACCTGCGGCGCGCGCTGCTGGACGCCGGTGTCGAGCTGGCCCGACAGGGTGGCCCCGACGCTGTGGTGCTGCGCGAGGCCACACGCCGCGCGGGGGTGGCGCCCAACGCGGCCTATCGCCACTTTGCCAACCGCGACGATTTGCTGGCCGCCGTGCGCGCCGCCGCCGTGGCCGCTGCCGCGCACTTCATGGAGGCCGAACTGGCCCAGGTACCCTCCACCGGCACCCGCACCGAACAGGCCCACGCCAAGGTGCGCGCCGTGGGCGCAGGCTACATGCGGTTTGCGCATGCCGAAACGGGCCTGTTCCGCACCGCGTTCGGAGGCCGCTTCACCGTGCAGACCTATCCCGACCCGACCATGGGCGGCGCTACGGGCCTCAATCCTTTTCAGCACCTGAGCGCCGCGCTGGATGACCTGGTCACCGCTGGCGCTCTGCCACCCGAGCGCCGCCCCGGCGCGGAGTACCTGGCATGGTCCACCGTGCACGGTATGGCGCTGCTCAGCATCGACGGGCCACTGCGCGGCACGCCGCAGCCCCTGCTGGACGGGCTGGGGCAGCGGCTGCTGGACATGGTGGAGCGGGGGATCTAAGAGCGGCTCACAAAACTCAGCGCAGCGGCCCTGGCTAGGCGTTCCGTCGCAGGCAGTACAAGCGGTACGACAAGACGGAACAACGACGCCAGGGGAGTTTTGTGAGCCGCTCTAAACCCGCGCCGGATGGCAGGTGCAATGCCCACGTCGCCACAGGCCCGCCAAGTGCGCCCCCTGCACAGCCTGGCGCCACGCCCACTGCGCGTACACCGTCGTGCGGGTGCCAAAAAACCCGCTCAGCAACACGCTGGGGGTGTGGTTCACCACTTCATGCCACCAGCGCGCGGGCACATAGAGCACGTCCCCGGGCTCCAGATCCACCACCCAGGCGTCGCCTGCAACAACACCTCGGTCCACCACGGCATCAGCATTCAGTGAAGCCAGGGCCGCCCAGCGGTCATGCTTGGCGGCAACGGCACCCAGCCGCTCCACCGCCCCGGGGCGCAGCAGATAAAAGCGCTTGCGCCCCACCAATTGCACGGCAAGGTTGTCGAGGTAGTCGTGGTGCAAGCCCGTTCTGGCCCCTGCGGGGCCGATCCAGGTCTGGGCATCGTGCAGTGCCCCCGGCGGAAACAGCTCCTGCGGACGCACATCGGCGCGCAGCGTGGGAAAGGCACCCAGAAGGTTGAACTCCTTGAGGTACAGCGGCGCTTCGCCTGCGGTGGCGGGGCCTTGCAGGGACTGGAGATAAGCGCCCAGAGTGGAAGGCTGGAACACGGTGGCGCCCAGCTCGCGGTTGCCCTGCACCAGCCGCACGGGCAGGTCGGGGGCCAGCGCCCCCAGGCGCTCCCAGGTCCACTTCGCCACGGCAGGCCAATGGGCCGCGCGCTGGCGCAACACACAGGGCTCGCGGCGGCCGACGGCCTCGGCCACGGAAGCTACCTGCGCGCCCAACGGCTCCCACGCGCTTTCATGGTCTGCCATCACAGCACCCTGGCCATGCAGCGTTGCATCCCCCGCAACCAGGGCAGCGGCACATGGCGCCACAGCGGCGCCAGGGACGACAACGGGATGCGCCCCCGCACCACCACCCCGTAGTCCAGCGACGCGGCATGCGGAAAGTAGTCTGGCTTGCAGGCCACGATGGTCTTGAAGCCCTTTTGCCAGTAGTAGCGCAGCTGCGGGTCTTGCGGCATGCCCCGGCGGGTGGCGTAGACGTACGACTCCACCGGGGCATGGGTCTCGCTCCTGCGCCAGCGGGCCAGGCCCGGCACGGGCGAGCCCAGGTAAATCTGGCGCCAGCCAGCCTTCAGCGCACGCGGCCAGAAGAACGCAAAGATCGCCTCCACCCCTTGCGGGCTGACGCTGCTCAGACTGATGCCAAACAGGTCACGGCTGGGCTGTGCCCCGTCCTGGCTTCCAACCTCCGCGCAATCGGCCCAGGTGCGGGCGCTTTGCAACTGTGCCGCTGAAATGGGCTTGAGGAACAGCGAGGCCAGCGCCTCGCCCGTGCGCGGGCAGAACGCCCCCATGCACAGCTGCGGGTGGGCCGCGATGCGGTGCGCCATGGCCTGCGCGCTGGCGGCCTGGTCGTCGCTCCACTTCCGGTGCTCCAGCACCAGCAGGCGGGGAATGTCGTGGGCCTGCAGTGGGCGCACTTCGATGCGGGTCTTCTCTGCGTTTTGACCCGCGTGCGGCGCTGGCACCAGGCGGTGCAGCGGCAGCCCGTAGCCCAGCCACCCCATCGCCATGCGGGCCAGGCCCATGCCCTGCCGCAGCACAAACTCCGCCGCAGACCGGGCACCACCACCCCAGGTCAACCGGCCCTGCGCGCGATCGGTCTGAAAGAAGTCCCAGGTGTGGCGCGCCACATCGCCCAGCAATATCAAGGACGCCAGCACATACAGCCCCAAACGGCGCCCATAGCCCACCTGGCCCACCTCATTGAGAAGGCGCAGCGCCACGCCATGGTGCGCCACCTCTTCTTCGCAGTGCCAGCGCCACAGGCTGGACTGGCGGGACGCGTTGTGAACCAGCCAGCCCTCACCGCGCAGTGCCTGGCGCGAGATCAGCGCTGTCAGGTATTCCAGCGCCGCCGCCAGGGCCAGGCGCTCCTTCCAGGCCAGGGCCTGCTCCAGGCCCTGCACGGCGCGCTCGATGCGCGCCTCCAGGGCCACGGCGTTGTAGCCCTGGGCCGCCAACTGCGCGTTGTACAAGCGGTGCGCGCGCTGGTGGGCGCGCTCCTCGCGCACGAACTGGGCCACCTCTTCCTGCAAAGGTGCCCCTTCGGGCAGGCGCGTGGCAGCGTCTTCCATCGCCCGGATCACAAACTGCTCCCCCGAGGGCAGCAGCAGCGAAAACGCATTGAACAAATACGAACGAAAGGGGGTCTGGTTCCAGAACCGCTCGGACGCCCCCGACACCACCATCACTGTTTGCATCACCGCAGGCCATTGTTAAAGCCTGTCGAAGGTAGTGGGGGTACGTGTCGCGCATGTGACACCTCCAACACCACCCAACCGGCAGGGCGGCTGCAGTGGCAGGGCACGGTCTGCATTGAAGTGCCTGCTCAGTTTCAGAAGATTTTTAGGCCCTAGCGCTTATCTACATTGCGCAAACAGCTACAACTTTAATAGCAATTCCCTACAACCCATATCACGGCAATCCATACAGGCGCGCCGTGGCCACCACCCGCTCCATGAGCGCGCGGCGCAACGCCACAGGCTGCAGCACCTCCACCTGCGGAGACAGCCGCATGAGTTGCCCACAGGCGTGTTCCACCGACTCAATGGGAATGGTCACGGCCACGCGCCCGTCCTTGCGGCGGGGCGGCGGGGCCGCAGCCACCGCGCGGGCCACGGCGCTGCTGAGCGCGCGCAGGCCCTTGAGCCCGGCCGGTGTGGCCAGCAACGCCGCCTCGCCGGTGTGGATCCCTGCTTCAAAACGCTGGATCGACTGCGCCCAATAGCTGGCCAGGTCAAACCGCGCCGGGCGGCGCACGGGTGTGGCCAGCGCCGTGGCAGCCCGGATGTTCGACACGCGGTAGGTGCGCGGTCCGCCTTCTGTCGTACCGGCAGGCCCTGCCACCAGGTACCAGACACCCGCCTTGAGCACCAGCCCCAGCGGGCTCACCGTACGCTCCACCGTGTCGGCCCAGCTCTCGTAGCGCATCGCGATCTGGTGACCGCTCCACACCGCAGCGGCCACGGTGGGCAGGTGGGGCGTGGGGTCGCTCTCGCGGTACCAGTCCACCGGGTCCAAATGCAGGCGGGTGCTCACGCGCTGGGCGTCTTCGCGCCACGAAGCGGGCAGCGACGACAAAAGCTTCAGCCGCGCGCCCTCCACATCGCCGCCCAGCCCCAGGTCCTGCGCGGGCCCGGGCAGGCCGCTCAAGAACACGGCCTGCGCCTCGGAAGGCGTGAGCCCGGTGAGCGTGGTCTTCCAGCCTGGCAGCAGCGCAAAGCCACCGTTGCGCCCACGCTCGGCATAGATGGGCACACCGGCCGCGCTGAGCTGGTCCACATCGCGGTACAGCGTGCGCACCGAGACCTCCAGCGCCTCGGCCAGCGCCTGCGCACTCATGCGGCCCTGGGTTTCGAGCAGCATCTGAAGGGACAACAGGCGGCTGGCGCGCATGGGCAGGCAGGTTGTGCGGGTAACTGGGGGGTACTAGGGTGAAGGCGAAAGATAGCGCAAATACCTGCCATAGGTTGGCAGGTATTGCGGCGCAGACTCCGATCATGAGCTTGTCTTACCCCCACGAACCCGGAGCCCGCATGCCCACCGCCGACCACCACCCCATCGTCGAACTGCGCCAATACACCCTGCACCCAGGGCAGCGCGACGCACTGATCGACCTCTTCGACCGCGAGTTCGTTGAAACACAGGAGGCCCATGGCATGCGCGTGCTGGGCCAGTTCCGCGACCTCGATCAGCCCGACCTGTTTGTCTGGCTGCGCGGCTTTGCCGACATGGACGCACGCCGCCGCGCGCTCGAAGCCTTCTACGGCGGCCCCGTGTGGGCGGCGCACCGCGCTGCCGCCAACGCCACCATGATCGACTCTGACAACGTGCTGCTGCTGCGCCCCGCGTGGCCCGGGGCGGCGTCCACGTTGCCGCAACACGCCCGGCCCGCGCCGGGCGCCACAGGCACTGCGGCGGGTGTGCTGGACGCCACGGTGTTCTATCTGCACGAGCCCGCCACCCCGGCCTTGCTGGACTATTGCCGCCACCGCATGGTCCCCGTGCTGCAGCGCGGCGGTGCGCGCCAGGTGGCGTGGTACAGCACCGAAGCCAGCCCCAACACCTTTCCCCGCCTGCCGGTGCGCGCGGGCGAGCATGTGCTGCCGGTGCGCGCGGGCGAGCATGTGCTGCTGGGGCTGGCGCTGTTTGGCGATGCAGCGGCGCTGCAGTCCTTTACCAACAGCGGCGCCTGGGCGCGGGACATAGCCCCGGGCCTTGCCCCCTGGCTGGCCCGGGCGCCCGAGACGCACCGGCTGCAGCCCACGGCGCGCTCGGCGTTGCATGCCTGATCGGAAAGGAGAAGAGCCCATGTCCACACCCGCCTCCCTGCTGCTGTACGGTGCCGCAGGTTCCGGCCATTCGTACAAGGTTCGGTCGCTGCTTTTACTGACAGCCACCCCGCACCGCTACCAGCCCATTGCGCTCGATACGCCCCGGGCCGAGCGCCCCGCGGACTTTGTGGCAGCCAGCCACTTCGGTGAAGTGCCGGTCCTCGTCGATGGCGGCAGCGCCTATTGCCAATCCAATGCCATCCTGCTCCATCTGGCGCAGCGCACCCGCGCCTTCTGCGGCGCTGCGGCGGAAGGGAGCGCCATCCTGGAATGGCTTTTCTGGGAGACGAACCGCATTGGCTTCAGCGTGCCCAACCTGCGCTTTGCAATGCGCTGGGCGCCACAGCCTGGCGAGGTTCTGACCTACCTGCGCGCACGCGCCATCGCAGACTTGGCCACGCTGAACGAAACACTCGCAAGCTCGGAGTTCCTGGTGCCTTCCGGCCCCAGCATCGCAGACCTCGCCTGCTCGGCCTATCTCTTCTGGCTGCCCGAAGCGGGCCTCGCCGCCGAAGACTTCCCCCATGTGTCGCGCTGGCTGGACTCCCTGCGCGCGCTGCCCGGCTGGGTTCATCCCGACGAGGCCATGGCGTCGCCCTGATCCTTCTCCCCTCACGCAACCCCATCACCGAACACCATGCAAGACACCACCACAACCCCGGCCACCGGCCACCACGCCGCCCGCGACTTCGACTTCCTCATGGGCTCCTGGCACATCCACAACACGCGCCTGGTGCACCGGCTTCAAGGCTGCAACGAGTGGGAGGTGTTCGACGCTACCGGCACCGCACGCCCGCTGCCCGGCGGCATCGGCAACTACGACGACTTCATCCCCGCCACCTGGAAGCCCGGCTTTGTGGGCATGGCGCTGCGCGTGTTCAGCCCTGAGGCACAGCGCTGGAGCATCTACTGGCTCGACAACACCACCGGCGGCGTGGACCCGGCCACTGGCCTGCTGCATCCGCCCGTGGTGGGCGGGTTTCGCGATGGCGTGGGCATCTTCGAAGGCCAGGAGAACTTCGAGGGCCGCCCCGTGCACGTGCGCTTCGAGTGGTCGCAGATGCACACCGGCGCACCGCGCTGGCAGCAGGCTTTTTCGGACGACGGTGGGGCCACCTGGGAAGTCAACTGGGTGATGGAGTTTGCGCGGCCGGTGTGAGGCCCTGCACACCATTGCAGGGGTGGCCGGCTGGCAGGGCATCCGCCATTCCATCCAACCACACCATCGCCACCGATTGAGAGCAAAAATAGCATCCAGCGCTTATCCTATAAGCACTAACAGCTATTAAATCAGGAGCTTTTATCCAGCAGACAGCGCCTGGGCGTCCTCACGCTCCTGCACCGGGAAATCCGTGGACGCCGCCACGGCCCGCCACTGCGCGGTTTCTTGCGCGACGAAGGCGTGCGTGTCGGCAATGGTCTGAAGCGTGTCCGTGCCCAGCGGCAGACGCAGCGGCGGCGTGGGGCTGGCTACCAGCTTCATCACGGCCTGGGCCAGGCGCACGGGGTCGCCAGGCTGGTTCAGGTTGATGCGGCGCGCAGCCTCGCGCACGGCGCCCGCGCTGGCGGCGTAGTCGTCCAGCACACGTGGCGCCACGGCCAGCGAGGCACCATCAAGGAACTCGGTGCGGAAGTACCCGGGCTGCACCGCCGTGGCACGGATGCCCAGCGGGGCCAGTTCGGCGTGCAGCGCCTCGGTCAGGCCTTCCACCGCGAACTTGGTGGCGCAGTACACGCCAAAACCGGCACTGGAGCGCACGCCACCCAGCGACGAGATGTTGATCACGTGCCCTGCGCGGCGCGCGCGCATGGCGGGCAGCACGGCCCGGGTCACATGCAGCAGGCCGAACACGTTGGTGTCGAACAGTCGCAGCACTTCGTCGGCGGTGGATTCCTCGACAGCGCCCAGCAGGCCGTAGCCCGCGTTGTTGACCAGCACGTCGATGCGGCCAAAGCGCTCCAGCGCGGCGCCCACTGCGTGGCGGGCCTGGGCTTCGTCGGTCACGTCGAGCGCCACCGGCAACAGTGCGTCGCTGGGGCCCAGGCGCCTTTCAATCGACGCGGCATCGCGGGCCGTGGCGACCACGGCGTCGCCCTGGGCGAGCGCAGCCTCGGCAATGCGGGCGCCAATGCCGCGCGAGGCGCCGGTAATCATCCAGACGCGGGGGAAGGAGGAAGGGAGAGCAGTCGAAGCCGTCATGGCGGAAGTCCTTGAAAGGGATTGAAAGCGGGGTTCTGGCAAACGCAGCACGCTGAGATGCAAAGGCGCGGCCATGGAGGTGAACTGTAGGCAGACCATTGCCATCGCACTAGACCATAATTGCTGACTTCATTCACAAGTGAAACTTGTCAATACCTCGGAACGGACACCATGGCCATCAATGAACTGCGTGCCATTGCCACGTTTGCCAAAGCCGCCGAACTGGGCAGCCTGCGGCAGGCGGCCTCGGCCCAGGGCATCACCCCGCAGGCCGCCAGCCTGGCGCTGGGGCAGCTCGAATCGCACCTGGGCGTGCGGCTGTTCCACCGCACCACGCGCAGCCTGAGCCTGACCGAGGAGGGGCGCCAGTTTCTGGAGGCCGCGCAGCCGGGCCTCTCGACCCTGCAGCGGGCGGTGCACGGCGCGCGGCGCGGGCGCGAGGAGATTGCGGGGCCGCTGCGCATCGTGGCACCACGCTCCATCATGCTGGAGGTGGTCTGGCCCGTGCTCGACGTGTTCTGCCGCCGCCACCCGCTGGTGGAGCCCGATGTGCAGCTGGACGACCGCATCGGCAACTGGGTGGAGGACCGGGTGGACGTGGGTTTCCGCTCGGGCTACCCGCCCGAGGGCGGGGTGATTGCGCGGCGCCTGATGGCGCTACAGCTGGTGGTGTGCGCCACGCCGGACTACCTGGCCCGCCATGGCACACCCACCCGCATCGAAGACCTGGCGCAGCACCGCTGCAGCGGGTTTCGCCACCCCACCACCGGCAAGCCCATGCCGTGGGAGTTTCAGGTGGGCGATGACATCGTGGCCCATGCCATACCGCCAGCGTTCTGCGTCAACGACATCGAGCTGGAAGCGCGCGCCGTGCTGGGCGGCCACGCCATCGGCCAGCTTGTCGGCGTGACGGCGGCGCCACTGGTGCGCAGCGGACAACTGGTGCCCGTGCTGACCGAATTCGTGCCCCAGCACCTGGGCCTGTACGTGTACTACGGCAGCCGGGCGGCGGAGCCGGCCCGCGCGCGCGCCTTCATCGATCTGGCGGTGGAGATGCTGGCCGACAACCCGGCGTTCGGACTGAGCGTGCAGGAGCTGCGGGCCCCGGCTCCAAAGCCCCGGCGACGCAAAGCCTCGGCCACCTGAACGGGCGCAGGCCGCCGATGGCTGCCGTGCGCGCCCGCCGCGTTGGCGCACAACGCTTTCGCCCGGGAAAGGGGCGATTGCGGGTCATTTGGCAAACAGTCCGTTGCGGAGAAGGGTATTTATCGGTGTGGTCGCACGCCCTACAGTGACTTGACTGCCCGAGAGGGCGGAAGCAACGCACCGGATTCACCCATGACCACCTTCTCTGCCACGGTCCAGACGCACATCAAGGCCTCCCCGGCACTGGCGTTCCAGCACATCGCGCCCATTGACCCGCGCGCCCTGTTCACCGGCTACGGGCCTTTGCCCGCAGTGATCGGCACGCGCGACCAGACGGGCGCCTGGGACACGCCGGGGCAGACGCGCACCGTGGCGCTGTCCGACGGCAGCGTGGCCGAAGAAAGGCTCAAGCACTACCACCCGGCGCAGTACTTCAGCTACACCGTCAGCGGCTTCACCGGGGCACTGCGCTGGCTGGCCACCGGGGCCAATGGGGCCTGGTGGTTTGACCCGCAGGCGGGTGGCACGCAGACCACGGTGCGCTGGCGCCACGCGTTTCATCCCCGCTCCAAATGGGCCGCGCCGGTGCTCTGGCTGCTGGCCAACGTGCTGTGGCGCGGCTACATGCGCAAGGCACTGCGGCTGGCCAAGATGCAGATCGAGACCCCACTGCGTGCGCCCGGAGGCCCAGCGATTTCAGCCTGAGGCGGCCCTCATCCAAGCCGACGGCGGCCCACCACGGCTCAGTTGCTTTTGGCTTCGAAGAATGGCGTGCCCTGAATGGCCGACGGGCTGACGGTAAACGTTCTCAGGGGCTCCAGGGGCGGGGTCTCGCCTTGCTTCGGCGCAGGGCGCGGGGCGCCAGGATTCAGCGCGGGGGCTATGCAACCCGTGCGCACCGTTTGCACCACTTCAGGGTCCAGCGCCCGGCGTCTGCCCAGGCGGCTGCCCGACAGAAACAGCATGTCTCCTTTCAGCTCGGCCCGCTGGCTCATCAGCGGCAAGGCCTGCAGCGGATCAAACCCCACACGCACTGAATTGGCACCGTCCAGCCGGTACTGCACCACCTTCACGACCGCTGGCTTTCCCGGGGCTTCCTCCACCACGTCGCCCAGGTAAAAGTAGCGCACGGCCTCTGCAGGCAGTGGGGGCAGCGGATAGTTTTCAGACCAGCTGCTGTGGTCCGGGCCAAACAGCGGGCGCAGCGTGGCCGGGGCCTTGTCATCCGCCGACACCGCAAACACCGGCGCGCGGGCACTGGACAGCGTGGGGCCGTGGAAGTCGAACTCCACCATGGCGCCCAGCGCTGCCACCTTGCGGGCGTATGCCGGGAACAAGGTCTGGTCCTGCCGCACCTGCTGCAGCCGGACTCCGCTGCCTTCCGCCTTCCAGCGGCCCGCCATCAGCATGTCCAGCACCCCACCCGTCACCGCAAAACAAAAGGTGTTGTCGTCCAGCAGCGCCAGTTGCGTGATGGTGTCCACGGAACGCCCCCGGTATTCGCCCACATAGCCCGACTCGGCGGGCGTGGCTGCGTGCAGGGAGACGCTGACCATCAGCGCGGTCAACGCTGCTGCAGGGGCGCAGGCATTGCGCAAAGTGCGGAGGGTGAGGTTCACAAAAGGGTCCCAGGTGGAAGGGTGGGCCACTATATCGCCCTGGGCGCAACCCGCGCGCGCAACGCCACCCACCAGCACAAAGCCCAAAGAGCCCCGAGCTACCTTGGCTCAGGCAGCAAACCCGCCATCGATGAGCAGGCTGGCCCCGGTCACCATCCCCGACTCCGGCCCCGCCAGATAGGCCACCATGCCCGCGATCTCGTCGGGGTGGGCATGGCGGCCGAGCGCCATCATGCCGTGCATGTTGCTGGCCAACGGGCCATCGGCGGGGTTCATGTCGGTGTTGACCGGGCCGGGTTGCACGTTGTTCACCGTGATGCCACGCGGTCCCAGGTCGCGCGCCAGCCCCTTGGTGAGGCCCACGATGGCGGCCTTGCTCATGCCATAGACGCTGAAGCCTGCCCATGGCACACGGTCGGAATTGGTGCTGCCGATGGTGATGACGCGGCCATAGGCACCGCCCTGGCCCATGTGGCGCACGGCAGCCTGCGTGGCCACAAACACCGCGCGCACGTTCACGTTGAGCGTGTGGTCGAAATCGGCGAGGGCAAAGCTGTCGATCTCGCCCGCCACCGCCACGCCGGCGTTGTTGACGAGGATGTCGAGGCGGCCCAGCGTGCGCGCGGCCGTGTCGATGGCTTGCGTGAGGGCGGCGGCGTCTGCACTGTCGGCACGCAGCGCCAGGGCCTTGCCTCCGGCAGCTTCAATAACCGCCACCAGCGTCTGCGCGGGGGCCTCGGAGCTGCTGTAGGTGAAGGCCACGGCCGCTCCGTCGCGCGCCAGGCGCTGGACGATGGCGGCGCCGATGCCACGCGCGCCGCCGGTGACAAAGGCCACCTTGCCCGCCAACAGGCGTGACGCGCTGGCAGGCAGCGTGGTGGGGGCGGATGTATCGGGCACAGAAGACATGGTGTTTTCCTAAAAAATCAGATGGTTGAAAGGTTCTTCACGGAACCAGGAACACCTGCAGTTTCAGAAAAACATTGCTTTGCGGGTAGCCATGAATGGGCTGGATCTATTTCAACCTACAGTTGAAAATGCAAACCATGCAACCCCTGAGCCACCTCGAATCGTTCGTCAAATCCGCCGAGTGCGGCAGCTTCTCGGCCGCCGCGCGGCTCATGGGCCTGACGCCTGCCGCCGTGAGCAAGAACGTGGCGCGTCTGGAAGCAGGCCTGGGCGTGCGGCTGTTCCAGCGCAGCACGCGGCGCCTCACGCTCACCGAAGGCGGGCAGCGCCTGCTGGCGCAGATCAGCCCGCCGCTGAACGCGCTGGCCGATGCGGTGGACCACGCGGCCGAGGCCGAGCAGCAGCCTGCGGGCACGCTCAAGGTGAGCATGGGCCTGGCGTTTGGCCGTGCCTACATCGTGCCGCTGCTCACCGAGTTTTTGCAGCGCTACCCGGCCATCCAGCCCGACTGGCGCTTTGAGAACCGCCAGGTGGATCTGATCGGCGAGGGCTTTGACGCCGGCATTGGCGGCGGCCTGAACCTGAACCCCGACATGGTGGCGCGCACGCTGGGGCCGATCCACCTGGTGGTGGTGGCCGCCCCCGCGCTGCTGCAGGGCCGCAAGGCGCCGCGCCACCCGGCAGACCTGGCGCAGTGGGACGGCATTGCGCGCCGCGCCATCCGCACGGGGCGCGTGCCGGTGACCACGCTGCGCAACAAGGCGGGCGACGCTGCAGCGGCGGTGTTCCGCCCCCGCATCGTGTTCGACGACCCCGAGGCCATGTGCCAGGCCGCGCTGATGGGCCTGGGCCTGGCCGTGCTGCCCATGCCGTTTGCGCAGCCCTGGCTGGCGCGCGGCGACCTGGTGCGGGTGCTGCCGGGCTGGTGGGCGGATGCAGGGCCGACATCGCTGTACTACCCCAGCAAAAAGCTGCTGCCAGCGCGCACGCGGGTGTTTGTGGATTTTGTGGTGGAGCAGTTCGCGCTGCGCGGGTTTGCGCAGCGGGTGCGGGGCGATTGAGCGCAAGCCCCTGCGCGAGAAAGACCTGCGCAACCTGCGCCACCCTCGGCCCAGCCCTGGTGGGAGAGGGCGGGGAGAGGGAGAACAAGCGCGGCGCCCCCGAAGCCCCGTCTCCCCCACCCGCTCCCACGAGGGGAAAGGGAGTTAACCCCGGCGCTGCGGCGATGGAAGGCGGCCGTGCCCAGCGGGCGTCATGGCTGCTTGCCCACAAACGCCACGGTGAGTCCCTTGGCCGTCACCGTGATGGGCCCGGGCTGCAGCCCCAAGCCGTCGAACATGGCCGTGTCCTGCGGGCGCAGCTGGTGCAAGGTGACTTCGCGCAGGGATTGTTCGGCCAGCACGGGGGCATAGGCATTGATCAATTCGGTGACGGCCGGTTTGAGCGTGGGGAAATCCAGCCGCCCCAGCCGGATCTGGTGGGCGCGCAGCGTGCGGTCACTGGCTTCATAGCGCAACGCAAACTCCACATCGAACGTGCCCGCGTGGCTGCGCCGCAGCGCAGCGCCCGCCGCGTCCACCGCCATGACGGCGCCCAGGCGATTGACCTCAGGCAGCAGGCGCAGGCGCGGGGGTTGCAGGGTGAGATCGAACAGGCCTTGCACCGGCACACTGCGCGGGAACTTCGTGGCCACCATCTCCTGCAGCTGCGCGAGCGGCACGGTGTAGCTGGGCTGGGCCCACGCGGCACGCCCTGCCAGCAGCAAAGCGGCGCTGCCCAGGGCCAGGCCGCTGCCGGTGGTTCTCAGAAATCGTCTGCGGTGCAGCATGAGGCTATCTCCTTGATAGGCCTGTGTGACACGCACTAGATGAAAAGGTGCCCCATTTGTGGGCCATGGCTGTGTATCCATTCGCACAGCCCTGCAAGCCGTTCGCAGCCATGGGTTGGAACCAAAAATGACCGCTGGCGCTTATCCAACAAGCGCGGACCTCTCTCCATGGAGATGCGATTGCTTATCGCCCCACCACCGACCAGCCTGCCTTCTGGTTGCCCTTGTCGTTCTCATACTCCCACGCCGTGCCGCAGCGGTCGCACACATAGCGGGTGATGGTGACGGAGCCCGTCTCGCGGTCTTCCTTGCGGTTGCCGCGCTGCACCAGCTCGGCGTGGCCCGGCGCCTTGCGCCAGTTGCGCTGGATGCCCTGGCAGGGCTCGCACAGCGCCATGGGTTTGAGTTCGTTCTGTCGGGCCAGGTCTTTGGTCATGGGGTGTCAGCCGTCGTGGGCCGGTGTGGGTGGGTTTGTCTGCTGCGGGGCGGCTACTGTAAGGCACCTGCGGGTGCAAAGACACAGCCTGGTGGCTGAATCACATGGCAAATTGGCATCTAGCGCTTGATAGGCAAGCGTAACCAGCTATCAAATCAGGAGTTGCCTTAGCCCATCACCAGCGCCTTGGCCATGCGCGCGTTGTGCAGCACCACACCCGCGCGCTCCACCTGCTGGCGCGCTTCCACCGCGAAGCCCTGGGCGGCAAAAAAAGGCTCGGCCGTCAGGCTCACATGGGCGTTCAAGCGGGTGATCCCGCGCTGCGCCGCCTGCGCGTGGAGGTGTGCCATCAGCGCCCGGGCCACGCCCTGGCCTGCAAACGCCGGGGCCACAAAAAACATGTCGATGGTGCCGCTGGCCTGCAGATCGGCAAACCCAGCTATCGCCCCGCCGTCTATTGCTTGCGCGATGAAGGGCTGGTTGGCCCGCATGCGCTCGGCCCACTGGGCAGCGTCATGGTGCAGCGGCGCCCAGGCGGCGAGTTGTTCGGCGGTGTAGTCCTTGCAAGCAAGGCCATGCACCGAGGCATGAAAAACGGCGCGCAACGCGGGTTCGTCGCCAGGGCAGAAGTTGCGGATGTGGAAGGAAGGCATGGCGAGCGAACTGCAGAGAAAAAGGGGCGCGATGGTGCCACAGCGCAGCGCGGTGAAGAAATCTCAGCCCGCCGCCATGCGCAGCCTGCGCGCTGCATCTTCGTCGCGCGCGTCGTCGATCTCGCGCAGCACAGCCTGCATGTCCACATCGGCATGCGTGGGCGCATAGATGCCGGTGAGCGGCGTCTCGTTGCTCAGCAGCCCGCTCTGGTACAGGCTCCAGATCTCGGGGCCGTATTGGGTGGTGCGCAGCTCGGGGGCAAACTGGCCGAAGAAGTCGCGCAGGTTGGCCACGTCGCGCAGCAGCATGCGCTGGGCGTGGTTGTTGCCCGCAGCGTCCACGGCCTGGGGCAGGTCGATGATGACGGGGCCATCGTGGCCGGCTTCTCCACCTTCTGCGCCCGGCAGGTGGGCCAGCAGGATGTTGAACTCCGACAAGTCACCATGCACCACGCCCGCACACAGCATGCGCACCACCTCGGCCACCAGCGTGGCGTGGTGGGTGCGCGCGTCTTCGGGGGTAAAGCTCACATCGTTCAGGCGCGGGGCGGCGTCACCGTGGGCGTCGGTCACCAGCTCCATCAGCAGCACGCCGTCATGAAAGTTGTAGGGCTGCGGCACGCGCACGCCGGCAGCGGCCAGGCGGTAGAGCGCATCGACCTCGGCGCTTTGCCAGGCGGCCTCTTGCTCTTGCCGGCCAAACTTGCTGCCCTTGGCCATGGCGCGGGCCGAGCGTGAGTTCTTGACCTTGCGGTTTTCGGTGTAGTCCACCGCCTGCCGAAAGCTGCGGTTGTTGGCCTCTTTGTAGATCTTGGCGCAGCGCGTTTCATCACCACAGCGCACCACATAGACCATGGCCTCCTTGCCGCTCATGAGCTGCCGGACCACGGTGTCGATCAGGCCTTCCTCAATGAGGGACTGCAGGCGGGGGGGAGCTTTCATCGGGTCAGTGCGGTAGAGGGGGAATGGTCCATTGTCGTTGCAAGGCCACAAGAGCACGGCGTGCCCAGGGCCTTGAACGACAATCCGACGGCTTTTCAGTGTGATGACGGGCCGCCCCTGGGCACGCCGCCGTTCCACCGCCTTCTCTTTTTCTTGCGCCGTACCAGGCGCTGCCGCCCGGAGACACCCCCCATGCCCTTCGCCATTGCGCTCCCCGCCACCGCCCCGCGCGCTGCCGTGTTGGCGGGGCTTCTGATCGGGGGCGTTGCGGTTTCGCAGCCTGCGGCGGCTGCCGGGTTCCGCCAGGGTGCCTATGCGGACTCCTTGGGCAGCACCGCCGTGGTGTGCGTGACAGCGCAGCACATGGCCAGCCTGACGGCCCCCGCCTGGAAGAGCGCCATGCAGCAGCGCGGCATGGACTGCACGGTCAGCGAGTCTGACCAACCCATGCCCGGCCATGAGACCTGGAAGGCCCGCTGCGTCGCCCCTGCCCAGGCCGCAGGCGCCAGCGCCGCGCACCTGTACCAGTTCACCGTGCACGCCGATGGCGAGCAGCTTGTCATCGACAGCGGCATGCAGACCTCGGCGGGCCGGCAGATGATGAAGAAGGCCTTTTTCGGCACCTACCAGGGGGCGTGCGCGCCCGGCACCCCACCCCTGGACGTGTGGGCCTACCTGGATGGCACGCACAGCATGGGGACACCTGCGCAGGCCGATGCACGCAAGGCGGTCGCCATCGACCTGATCCGCTGCGGCAATGTGTTCAACGGCCTGTCGCTCAGCGTGGCAAAAGCCCGGCAAGAAGGCATGCGCGCCGCTGCGGCGGCCATGCTGGAAGCAGCGGTGGAACTGCACCCGGGCGAGGGCGACTTCCACATCGACGCGCTCAAGAAATCAGCGCCCGAGGTGTCGGCCGAACTGGTTGGTACGTCGGCAGAAAAGAAGTTTGCGCTGTACCAGACCTGCAGCCCGTATCTGGAACCAGACGGCATCACCAAGGCGGTACAAAGCCGCGTGGCAGCGGGTGCCACCCCACGCTAGTGGGGTGTTGCACGCTATCCGGCACGTGGAACGGCGATTCGTTCGCAACAGCAGCACCTCGGTTCAGCCACCTCACGGTGCCCACAAACACCAACGCCCCGCACCACGCACAGTGGTGTCGGGGCGCTGCTTGGGGCTAGGAGTCTGCGCTTATTTGTCCAGCTCGGCGGCCAGCATGTCCCAGCTGGGGTACGAGCTTTCATCGAGAGTGATCGCACCCTTGCCTGTGGCAAACTTGAAAGCGGTGGTGCCGGTGCGGGCAAATTCCAGGGTCTTGAGTTGGCACACTGCGGCCTTGGAAGGGGCATCGTTGCAGTAGCGCGGGGCGTTGTCCACGATGGTGCCGGCCGCGTAGCGCACCTGGCGCAGGTGATCCACGGTCTGAAAGCTGTCCTGTTTCACATCCATCTTCACATCGCAGCCGCACGATTGCTTGAGGGTGCTGGCGGCGGTTTTCAGCGCGGGGGCCACCTCGGCAGCAAAAAAGTCGCGCTCGGCCTTGCCGGCATGGGCCAGCGATGCGACAGCCAGGCTGAGGGTTGCGACGAGCAACAGGGGGGTCTTGTTTTTCATGGTTCTCCAACGGGTTGGCTTTGGGTGTGCAGGCCCCTGCCCCTCCCGGACAGACGGGCCGCGCCAGAGGTGGTGGCGCCAGCGCCGAATTTTGCGGGGGGCCAGGTGCAGCGCTTGTAACAACGCGGTAACAGCGCATGCTTTTTGGGCAACAGGTCATGCACGCACGCGGCCCGGCAGTCCGAGGGGCGATGGCTCAGAGGCTGAGAGTTTTTTTGCCGAGCCCGAAAGGCACGCGAAAACGCCTCGGATCTAGGCGCAAAGCACAGCCATAGCTCGGGCTATGGCGAGCATTCGCAACGACGAGCCGGGGCGTTTCGGCGTGCAAGGCGGGCATGGATAAAAGACTCTCAGACTCTCAGCCGCGGCCCTGCGCCAGAAGCCGGAGCCGTGCGTGCGCCGCCCCGTTCACGTCCGGCGGCAGCTGGTGCTTGGCCTGCAGGTAGTGGTGGGTGAACACGTCCAGGTACGCCTCCAGCGCCTGTGCGGCCTGCAGCTCGCCCGCCAGCTCCAGGCACAGCGCGCCCACCTCGGAGGTGCAGAAATGGTCCGTGCGCGTGGAGCGGCGCAGGTGGTAGCGTGAGAGCTGCTCGGGCTGCAGGCTCAGCACGGGCAGGCGGTCCAGGTACGGGCTCTTGCGGAACATCTTGCGCGCCTCGGGCCAGGTGGCATCGAGCAGGATGAACAGCGGGCGCTTGCCCGTCGGCTCGGTGCTGCCCACCTGGGTGACCACGCGCCCGGGCTCCACAAACTCACCCGGAAACACCACATACGGCTGCCACTGGGGGTCGGCCAACAGCGCCAGCAGGTCGGGGTGCACCTCGGTGCGCGCCCAGCCAAACGCGTAGGTGTCGGCCACCACATCGGCAATCAGCCAGCCGGTGTTGCTGGGCTTGAGCGGTTCGATGTCGGCCATCAGCAGGCACATGCCCGCGCGCGTGGGCAGCACGGGGCGCAGTGCGCAGATGCAGTGGCTGGGCACCAGGCGGCAGCCCGTGCAGCGCTCGCCCTTGGGGCCGCCCCGGGCCAGGAAGGGCTTGGCGCTGCGGGCCAGGCGCTCGGTGCGCAGGCGCGATACCGCATGGGGCGGGTGCGGCACCGCCTGCGGCTGGGGCGGCGGCACAGGGGTCGCCGTCACTGCCCGCCCGCCTGCTCCAGCGCAAACAGCGGCAGCTCGGCCCGGCGGCTGAGCCACACGCCGCCACCCAGCTCGATGGCGCCTTCGCGCAGGCCGCGCCGGTACAGCTCGGCACGGTGGCGGAACACGCGGTTGTCGGTGATCTCTTCGTCGATGATGTCGCTCTCAAAATCCTCGCGCGACACAGCCTCGACATACAGCGCGCCTTGTGTCAGACGGCCCAGGTTGAGCAGCGCGGCCTTCAAATCCGGCGGGCTCAGGTAGGGCAGTACGCCCTGGCAGATGACCAGGTCATACGGCGCATCGGCCGCATAGTCCACCACCGAGCCCTGCTGCCAGCCAAAGCGCTCGCACAGGTAGGGGCTGAACTCCACGCCCTGGTAGCTGGCCTGCGGAAAATGCTGCGCCACGATGCCCTTCCACAGCCCGATGCCGCAACCCACATCCAGGACGCGGTTCACCGGCACGCGCAGGTACTTGAGGTAGCTGCACACGAAGGTGCCCAGGCGCTCCATGTGCGCCGGGTCCACCACGCTGGTCTTTTTGTCGAAGTAAAAGCGCTGGTAGTAGGCCTCGTCAAAAGTGGTGGCGCTGGCGGATTTCAATGGCGGGTCCTTGTGTCTTTTGGTGGGATGCGCACCACCCATGGTGCGACCGTGCGAAGCGTCCAAGTATCCACCACGTGTTCTCACACACCATCCCAAAGGCACGCTGGGTTAGTCTGTCGCCATGGATTCGCTGATCTCCGCCGCCGCCCGCGCGCTGGCCGCAGGCGACGCCCTGGCCGCCCTTCAGCGCGTGGCCCTGCGCGACGACCCCCCGGCCCTGGCCCTGCGCGGCATTGCCATGGCCCAGCTGGGCGAGCACCCGCGCGCCCGCGATCTGCTGCGCCGCGCCGCACGCGGCTTTGGCGCGCACGAGCCCGTGGCCCGCGCCCGCTGCGTGGTGGCCGAGGCTGAGGTGGCCCTGGCCCAACGCGACCTGGGCGGGCGAGCGCAGGCGCTGATGTCGGCAGGGGCTACGCTGCAGGCCCACGGTGACATCGCCAATGCGCTGCAGGCACGGTTGGTGGCAGCGCGCACGCTGATCCTGCTGGGCAAGCTGGACGAAGCATCGGCTGCACTGGCAGGCACTCCCACCACCGACGCCACAACGCGACTGCCCCCTTCCCTTGTCGCGGTGGCCGAACTTGCCGCCGCAGAGCTGGCCCTGCGGTCACTGCACATCGGCGCAGCACGCACCGCCCTGCAACGCGCGCAACAGGCTGCCGCCCAATCCGGCGTGCCCGCGCTGCTGACCGAGGTGGCGCAGGCCCATGCGTTGCTCGAACAGCCCGCTGCGCGCTGCCTTGCGAATGGCGCCGAGCACACGCTGCGGCTGGACGACGTGGCCGCGCTGCTGGCGTCCCCCACGCTGTGGGTCGTGGACGCCTGTCGCCACGGCGTGCGCGCGGGCGAGGTGTGGCACCCGCTGGCACGCCGCCCTGTGCTGTTTGCGCTGGTGCGCGCGCTGGCTACCGCGTGGCCGGGCGGCGTGGACCGCGAAGCCTTGATCGCCAACGTGTTCCGCACCCGCCACCCCGACGAAACCCACCGCGCCCGCCTGCGGGTGGAAATCGGCCGCCTGCGCGCCCTCATCGCGCCGCTGGCCGGGGTGGAGGCCACGCCGCGCGGCTTTGTGCTCCAGCCCCACGGCGGACGCACTGTGGCCGTGCTGGCGCCGCCGGTGGAGGGCGAGCAGGGCGCGCTGGTGGCGCTGCTGGCCGACGGCGCAGCATGGTCCACATCCGCCCTGGCGCTGGCCCTGGGCGACAGCCAGCGCACCGTGCAACGCGCACTGGCTGAACTGGAAGCTACCGGCCGCGTGCGCGCCATCGGCCAGGCCCGCGCACGCCGCTGGCTGGCCGCGCCCCTGGTGGGATTCACGACGATCTTGTTACTCCCCACCGCGCAGCCGATTGCCTAAAGTGGCTTCACCGCCCAACGCACAGCGCCCTTGCCGTGCACCGGGTACCTACCCTCAGGAGCTACCGAGATGACCACAGCCACCCCTACCGCCACCCACGACACCGCCTGCAGCAGCGACATGGCGGGCACCCCGCCGTCCACCAAACACCTGCCCATTGCGGCCCGCCAGCCCGCCGAGGTCGTGCGCGAATACGGCCCCTTTGGCGGCGCCAGCACCATCCACGGCGTGACGCACGATGGCCAGCGGGTGTGGGCCGCCACGGGCGAACACCTGGTGGGTTTTGACCCGGCCAGCGGCGCCACCACCCGCACGCTCAACGTGGTGTGCGACGCAGGCACGGCGTTTGACGGCACGCACCTGTACCAGATCGCTGAATCACGCATCGACAAGATCGACCCCGCCACGGGCCAGGTAGTGGCCACCATCCCCGCACCGGGCGGCGGCAACGATTCAGGCCTGACCTGGGCCGAAGGCAGCCTGTGGGTAGGCCAGTACCGTGACCGCAAGATCCACCAGATCGACCCGTCCACGGGTGCGATCCGCCGCACCATCGAATCCAACCGGTTTGTGACCGGTGTGACCTGGGTGGACGGCGAGCTGTGGCACGGCACCTGGGAGGGCGAAGAAAGCACCCTGCGCCACATCGACCCCACGAGCGGCGCCGTGCTGCAGCAGCTCGATATGCCGCAAGGCGTGGGTGTGAGCGGGCTCGAATCGGATGGGGCCGGGCTGTTCTACTGCGGTGGTGGCGGCAGCGGCAAGGTGCGCGCCGTGCGTCGGCCCGGCGCACACACGCCCGCTTGAAGATCAGAAAACCGATGCGCTGAGCCGGTCGGCCCGGCCGTCACGCCGCTGGCTTGGGTGGGCGGTGCAACGCGCAGATCTTGTTGCCGTCCGGGTCGCGCAGGTACGCCAGGTAGAGCTTGCCGCCAGGGCCTTCGCGGTAGCCCGGTGGGTCTTCGCAGGTGGTGCCACCGTTGGCCACACCGGCCGCGTGGAAAGCATCGGCCTGCTCGGGCGACTGCATGGCAAAGCCGATGGTGCCGCCATTGGCAAAGGTGGCGGGCTCGCCATTGATGGGGGTGCTGATGCAGAAGGTGCCGGTGGGGCCCCGGTAGAAATACCGGTTCTTGTTGGCGACACCCGGGGGCACACCGATGGTGCCGAGCAGCGCGTCGTAGAACTTCCGGGACACCTCCAGATCGTTCACACCGACCATCACATGACTGAACATAGCTTCTTGTCTCCGTAGTGCCCCCCGGGGGGCAGTGGTTGATAGGCCCGGGGATGTTACCGGCCCTGCACCCACCCGGCGCGCACGCTGGCGACACGGCCACACACGGCAGTCTGGTTTCAGATCAAAATGCCATCTACCGCTTATCCAACAAGCGCCACCAGCTATGAAATCATGAGCAACCCCGGCCCACTACATTCGCCCCGAGTCCCCCACATCGCCCCCGTCCCCCTCGACAAGGCCTACCGCCTGCTCAACCACGGCCCCACGGTGCTGGTGTCGGCAGAGCATGCGGGCCGGCACAACGTGATGGCTGCATCGTGGGCCTGTGCGCTGGACTTTGCACCGCCCAAGGTGACGGTGGTGCTCGACAAAGCGACACGCACGCGCGAGCTGGTGGAAGCCAGTGGCGAGTTCGCATTGCAGTTGCCCACCCTGCCCATGGCGGCGATGACCGTAGCCCTTGGCACCGACAGCGCCAAGACCCACCCCCACAAACTGCAGCAACACGGCGTGGAGCTGTTCCACGCCCCTGGCCATGCCACCCCGCTGGTACAGGGCTGCGCCGCCTGGCTGCTGTGCCGCGTCATCCCCGAGCCCCACAACCAGCAGACCTACGACCTGTTTATCGGCGAAGTAGTGGCCGCCTGGGCGGACGAGCGCGTGTTCCGCCACGGGCACTGGGAGTTCGACACCGCGCCCGATGCGCTGCGTACGCTGCACTACGTGGCGGGTGGGCAGTTTTATGCGACGGGGGCGTCGGTGACGGTGTAGCCCCGGGGCCCGTGTCTGTGCCCGGAGGAGCATTCAGGCCTTGACCCCCAGCTTGGCCAGCAAGGACTCTGCGCGGTAGTTCGGTTCCGCCACCCCATCCAGCAGAAACACCGTGGATTGCGCGTGCTGCGCACGCAGTGGAATCAGCTCGGCATAGGCTGGCGATTCGTACCAGGCACGCGCCTGCGCCATGGCCGGGAAGCTGATGATGATGCAGTTCCCATCGAACACGCCTTCCTTGACCTCTGCCCGGGTGCCATGCACGAGGAAGGCCCCGCCATAAGGCGTGAGGGTCGCGTCGATGCGCTGCAGGTAGGTGACGATATCGGGGCCGAATTGCAGATTGCTCAACAGGCCAACGGCATAGGCAGACATATCTGGGGCTCCTTTCTGGTCTCTCAGTGAGTTGGTTGGCTGCGGTTTCGGTGTGTATGCACAGACGCAGCGCGCGTCTTCAATGCCGCTTTACGCTGGCAACCGACCCGCAAGGACCACTGTAGAAAAAGGCGCTCCGCTTGGCGATTACCTCAGAGGTCAAGGTTTGGCGCCGCAATGCTCTTGCATCACTCCCCGTCCAAAAGCCCCACCTGCTTGAGCTCTGCAAACTTGGCCGCCATCGTCGGGTTGCCGCGGGTCAGCTTCTTGATCGTGAGGTCTTCGGCCTTGTCGTTGGCCAGGCGCAAATTGTTGGCCGACTTGTGCAGCGCCTCCTTGGTCTTCTCCAGGTCCTTGATGGCCTCGTCAATGCGCCGCACGGCCTCCTCAAACCCGTCTGACGCCAGGCGCCAGTTGCGCCCAAACGCGCCCTTGAACTCCTCCAGCTGCGATTCGAACTTGGTGATGTCCAGGTTCTGTGCCTTCACCAGCGCCAGCTCCGACTTGTACTGCAGCGACTTCATCGCAGCGTTGCGCAGCAGCGTGATGATGGGGATGAAGAACTGCGGCCGCACCACGTACATCTTGGGGTAGCGGTAGAACATGTCCACGATGCCGGTGTTGTACAGCTCGCTTTCGGGCTCCAGCAGCGACACCAGCACCGCATACTCGCAGCCCTTTTCAGTGCGGTCCTTGTCCAGCTCTTTCAAGAAGTCTTCGTTGCGCTTCTTCGTGGCCGTCTCGTCGCTCTCGTTCTTCATCTCGAACATGATCGAAACGATCTCGTTGCCCGCCTCGTCCGCATCGCGAAAGATGTAGTCGCCCTTGCTGCCGCTGCGCGCGTCGTTGTCCTTCTCAAAGTACGCGCGGGGAAACGCCGTGGCGCGGATGCGGTTGAACTCCGTCTCGCAGTGCTGCTCCAGCGTCTCGCCCACCATCTTGGTCGACAGGCGCGCCTTCATGTCCCGCAGCCGCGCAATCTCGCCGTCGCGGTCGCGCAGCTGCAGGGCGAACTGCTCCTTGATGGCGGCCTCCTCCAGCTGCTTTTTCACCACCACCAGGTTCAGGTCGTTCTTGAGCTCGTCGCGCTCCCGCGCCACCACCGTGACTGCCTCGGTCACCGCCAGCCTGCGCACCACCTCGCCTGCTTCCAGCTGCGATTTCAGCTGCTGAATCTCCGCGTCCTTTTGGGCAGCCACACCTTGCAGCTCCTGCGCCAGCCGCGCTTGTGCCAACTGGTCCGCTGCCTGCTGCGCCTGCCGCGCACGCTCCAGCTCATTGGCCAGCGCATCGCGCTGCTTTTCTACCGCGCTCAGGGCGTGCGCCACCGCCAGGTCGCGCTCCACCGCGCCCGCATCCAACTGCGCCTTCAGGGCTTGGATCTGTGCATCCTTGGCGGCTGCCGCCTTCTGCAGCTCATTGGCCACCTGGGCCTGCGCCAGCGCCACCGCATTGCGCTTGTCCTGCTCGGCCAGCTCCAGCCGCTCGTGCAACTGCGCATGGAAATCTGCGTCGCGCACCTGCTTGAGGATATCTGCGTAGCCGGTCTCGTCCACCTTGAAGGCCTTGTTGCAGTGGGGGCAGATGATGTCGTGCATGGCGGTCACCGTGGTCTTGTTTGGTTGGGTGGGGAGCATAGCGGGCAGGAGCGTGAGCGGATTCATGCTGCATCAGCCGCAGGTCTGCGGCGGCAGTTCCTGCATCGCGCCCATCTTGCCGATCACCAGCTCCATGAAGGCAGACACCGCCAAGGGCAGGTAGCGCCGGCTGGGGTACACCATGTGCACGCCGTGGCCCTGCCGGTGGTACTGCGGGAGCACGGGCACCAGCAGGCCAGCGCGCAGATCGCGCTGGGTTAGCGTGGAGGGCAGCAGTGCAATGCCCAGGCCCGCCAGCGCGGCCTTGCGCAAAGCCTGCGCCGTGTTACCGCTGAAGCGGCCCGCCACCTGCACCTCGGCCGGCGCGCCATCCGGCCCCGTCACGCGCCAGGTGGCCTTGCCGCTGGGGTGGCTGAACACCAGGCAGTCGTGGTCTGCCAGGTCTTGCAGCGTGTCCGGCACGCCCTGGCGGGCCACGTAGGCCGGGCTGGCCACCAGGCCATCGTTGCCCGCATCCAGCACCTTGCGCGCAAAGAGGCTTGAGTCCTCCAGGATGCCGCCCCGAAGGGCCACATCAATCCGGTCTGCAATCAGGTCGGCGCGCCCGTCGCTCAGTACAAAGTCCACCCGCACCTTGGGGTGCGCTGTCAGAAACTCGGTTAGCCACTCCATCGCAAAGAAATCAAAAAAATCGGCCGGTGCCGCCACCCGCACCAGGCCACTGGGCTCCTGGTTCACCGCCAGCAACTCCTCGCCCGCATCCATCAGCCCCTCTACCGCGCCGCTACAGCGCTCCAGAAACACCTGGCCCGCGCTGGTAAGCGTGAGATGGCGGGTAGAGCGCTGCATCAGCCGGGTGCCCAGCTGCGCTTCCAGCTGCTGCACCCGGCGGCTCAGGGTGTTGGGCGGCACGCCCAGGCGGCGCGCGGCCTCGGCAAAGCTGCCACAGCGCACCACCTGCACAAAGATGGCCACGTCGTTCAAATCCAGCATGGTAGTGCTCATTCATTCAATTAATGGACGAGTTCAATCATATTGCACCATCTAGTCAATCAATCGATGAATTTTTAAGCTACAGGCATCAGTTCAACACCTCCAAGGTTCTCTTGATGTCTGCACCCGCCACAGCCCCCCGCGCCATCGCCCACCGCACCCGTGGCACCGCGCACGGCCCCATCACCCGTCTCATGAGCCCCGGGGACCTGGGCCAGGTGCTCAAGCCCTTCATCTTTTTGGACCTGGTCCACTTTCAGCCGGGTGCCGCGCAGCAGGGCTTTGGCATGCACCCCCACTCGGGGATCGCCACCGTCACGTTCTTGTCGGAAGGCGATGTTCGCTACGAAGACAGCACCGGCCAAGCGGGCCTGCTGCCTGCGGGCGGTGTGGAATGGATGCGGGCGGGCAACGGCGTATGGCACACCGGCGCCCCCGTGGGCGACACACCGGGCCGGGGCTTTCAGCTGTGGGTGGCCCTGCCCGCCGCGCTGGAAAACGCCCCCGCCCACAGCCAGTACCTCGCCCCTGAGCTGGTGCCACAGGTCGGCCCGGTGCGTGTGCTGCTGGGCGAGTACGGCGCAGCGCACAGCCCGGTGGCGGCGCCCGAGGGCATGACCTATCTGGCCGTGCAGTTGGCCCAAGGTGCGCGCTGGACCTACACCCCGCCCCCCGGCCACACCGTGGCATGGGCAGCAGTGGCCACCGGCGCGCTGACGGCAGGCGAAGCCATTGACGCTGGCGAGCTGGTGGCGTTTGAGCCCAGCAGCCAGGGCATCGACTTTGTGGCCACCCAGGCCACCAGCTTTGTGCTGGGCTCTGCCGTGCCGCACCCGCACGACCTTGTCATGGGCCGCTACTCGGTGCACACCAGCCCGGCCGCACTGGCACAGGGCGCCACAGAAATCCGGCGCATTGCCACGCAACTGCGCCAGGCCGGGCGGCTCGGGTAGTCGTCTAGCCCTTCCATCACGCTTTCTCACCTCACCCGTTCCACCTCACGTCAACCCACTTCATTTCAACAAGGAAAACATCATGAACATCGGCATCATCGGTTCTGGCGCTCTCGGCTCCAACGTGGCCCGCGCATTGGCCAACAAGGGCCTGTCGGCCACCCTCTCCACCCGGCGCGGTCCGGAATCATTGGCCGCGCTGGTGGCCGAACTGGGCCCCACCATCAAGGCGGGCACTGTGGCAGAAGCTGCCGCCGCAGACATCGTGCTCATCGCCGTGCGCTGGGAAGACCTGGGCCAGGCCCTGGGCCCCCTGCCCGCCTGGAACGGCCGCATCGTCATCGACGGCACCAACCCCGTGGCGTTTCTGGACCCCAACTCGCCCGACGCCCAAGACCCCACCAACCCGCTGGCGGCCTACGGCATCAAGGCCATCGACCTGGGCGGGCGCTCGTCCAGCGAAGTGTTCAGCGAATTCGTGCCGGGCGCCCGCGTGGTCAAGGCGTTCAACCACCTGGACGTGAACGTGCTGGCGCAGCCCCAAGTGTCTGGCGGCCAGCGCGCCATGTTCTATGCGGGCGACGATGCCGCCGCCAAGGCCGAAGTGCGCAAGGTGCTGGAAGCCATCGGCTACTTTCCGGTGGACCTGGGCACGCTGGCGGTGGGCGGGCGCTTGTCGGAGCTGCCGTTTGGCGCGTTGTCGAGCACGCAGTTCATCAAGATCTGAGAGGGGTGCCTGCCCAGGCACTTTCAGGGCCCCAGGTGCACCTTGTCTAGCCCAAGGCACCTGGGGTCTAGGCATTTATTGCAAGCGCTGGTCACCGCTGAATTGGTATCCATGGAAGAGGTGCCCGGGGCAGACTCCCTCAGCCCCGCGGGTGTGGCGCCATGAGACTCGGGTTGTGGATGGCTGGATGACAACACGCTGGAGGTGGCGCTGACCGCGATGGACACTAAATACCAGCGGGAAAATGGTCGGGATCATCGGCCATGTGGATGCGTTGACGGAGCGGCGTCATGCGCAGATCAGGGTTAAATTGCACCGCATGCGTACCACCCCTGTTTCTGCACACATCGCCGCCCCCGCCTCCCTCATCGATTCCCCCCAAGCCGCCTGGCGCCTGCTGACCACTCTGGGCCTGGTCGTGCTGGGCAACAGCAGCATGTATGTGGTGTCGGTAGTGCTGCCCGCCGTGCAGGCCGAGTTCGGCGTAGGCCGCGCGGACGCATCGCTGCCCTACACGCTGATGATGGTGTGCCTGGGCCTGGGCGGGCTGTGGACGGGGCGCATGGCGGACCGCCATGGGCTGATGCCGGTGCTGTGCGTGGGGGCGGTGGCGGTGTGTGGCGGCTTTGTGTGGGCGGGGCTGTCGGGCAGCATCTGGGGGTTTGGGCTGGCGCATGGGTTGATGGGGCTGGTGGGCAGCTCGGCCACGTTTGCGCCGTTGATGGCCGACACGGCGCTGTGGTGGAACAAGCGGCGGGGCATTGCGGTGGCTATTTGCGCCAGCGGCAACTACATTGCCGGTGCGCTGTGGCCGCCCATCGTGCAGCACGGCATCGAAGCCATTGGTTGGCGCCAGACCTATGTGCTGATGGGGCTGGTGTGTGGCGCGGGCATGCTGCTGCTGGCGCTGCGCATGCGCCAGCGGGCGCCGATGGTGCTAATGGATGCTGCGGCCGTGGTGCCTGCGTCGTCGTCACCTTCGGCAGGGGGTGCTGCACTGGGTGCTGCTGCTTCACCAGCGACTGCGTCCGCACCTTTGGTTCCCTTGGCACTGGACCGCAGCCGCCCGTTTGGCTTGCGCCCGGTGCACGCGCAGTTGCTGCTGTGCGTGGCGGGCGTGGCGTGCTGTGTGGCCATGGCCATGCCGCAGGTGCACATCGTGGCCTATTGCACCGACCTGGGTTTTGGCGCCGCGCGCGGGGCCGAGATGCTGTCGCTGATGCTGGCGTGCGGCATTGTCAGCCGCCTGGTGTCGGGCGTGATCTGCGACCGCATTGGCGGGGTGCGCACGCTGCTGCTGGGGTCGGCGCTGCAGGGGGTGGGGCTGATGCTGTTTTTGCCGTTTGACGGGCTGGTGCCGCTGTATGTGATCTCGGCGATGTTCGGGCTGTTCCAGGGCGGCATCGTGCCCGCGTACGCCATCATCATCCGCGAGTATTTCGCGCCGCAAGAGGTTGGCGCCCGGGTGGGCGCGGTGATCATGGCCACGCTGATCGGCATGGCGCTGGGGGGCTGGATGTCGGGCTGGATTTTTGACGTGACAGGCAGCTACCAGGCGGCGTTCATCAACGGCATGGGGTGGAACCTGCTGAACCTGTCGATCATGGGCTGGCTGTACTGGCGGGTGCGGCGCCTGGGTGCGACTGGGGGACGGATGCAGCCCAGTGCGGGGTGAGTGTGGCGGGCGTTAGTGTGGTGTTGCACGCTTGACGGCACATTGAAAACCGATGGATTTTTGGTCAGGGCAAGGCGCAAACCACAGCGATACCCGTAGGTATCGCGCGGATTTGCAACGCAACCCTGGCCGAAAAGACGCGGTTTTAAGTGCCGGATAGCGTGCAACACCGCACTAGGGGCTCGCTGGCCCTGCGCCGCCTTCATTTCGTTGAGAATTTTGATCAAATAGGCCTCTAGCGCTTGGTAGTCAAGCGCCAGCAGCTATTGATTTATAAGCAATTGAGCGCTGCAGCATTCGCTCAACAGGCCCCGGCAGGTGCAACCCGATTTTTTTATCGGCCTGCACCTGCCGGGGCCCCACGGGACCGCAGTAGCAGCTGCGGTCCCTGAGCAGGTCGTCGTTGCCTTCGACCCTGTGTTCGGGCTGCTCAGCAAGGCGCTTCTCACCAGGCTGCATGCCTTCATCCCGAAGGTATGCGCCCGGTGCTAGTAGCAACCCTGTCTGTCGCCTTTGCTGTCAGCCTCTCCTCCCTGTTCCCGCCCTTGTGTGCATTTGTTACTTGACTGTAGGGGGTGAGGGAGCGCGGCACAACCTGCGAAAGTTGGTAGGTACGGCGGGTTGTGCGGGGCGAGGGTTCGGCAAAAAGAACCCGCCAACATGGCTCTATCGCCTTGCTGTATTGCATTGGCAGCTTCTGCTTTGATAGCAAACGGAATTTGCACGGCACAAACCCACGCACAGGGTGCCGCGCGATTCTTCGGGGTCTTGGTGCGAATTGGCTACACCGCCGCCTGCAGATAGCGCCCCGCCAGCTCTGTCTGCGCAGCGGCGTCCACGCCCAGCACGTCCACCAGATACGGCTGCAGGCCGCCGAACTCGGTGTCTACCTTGTGCAGGGCGGCGTCCAGAAATTCTTCTTGCACGCGCCACAGCACGGCCAGCACTTCCTCGGGCGCGTGGCTGCCCATGCCCGGCGGGCGCTGGTAGAGGGTGTTGGTGAGCAGGTAGTCGTGCATGACCACGTCGCGCGGCACACCCAGGGTGAGCAGGATGAGGGCGGCGGCGAAGCCGGTGCGGTCTTTGCCAGCGGTGCAGTGGAAGACGGTGGGGGTGTCGCTGGCCAGCAGCAGCTTGAACAGTTCGGCAAAGCGCGGGGCGTTGTCGTGCACAAAGCCGCGGTAGGTGTCTTGCATGAGCCCCACGGCGTCTTGCGCGGTGAGCTGGCGGCCGGTGCGCTGCAGGTCGAGCGCGCGCTGCACCACGGTGGGCTCGATGGCGAGCGGGTGGTAGGCGATGCCGGGCAGCGCGTAGGCGTAGGCGGCGCTTTCGGCCTGGCCGCGAAAGTCCACCGCGCGGGCCACGCCCAGCTGGGCCAGCAGGGCCTGGTCCTCGGGGGTCAGGGCGGCGAGGTGGTCCGAGCGAAAGATGCGCCGCCACTTCACGGGCCGCCCGCCCTGGCCGGTGTAGCCGCCCAGGTCCCGAAAGTTGGTGGCGCCGGCGAGGGGGAGGGATCGGGTGGGGGCTTGCTCTTGCTGCATGGTGCGTGCGGGGAGTGTGGTGGGTGGGGGTATTGAAGCAACAAGGATAGTCGGGCGGTGCGGCAGGCGCATGTCGCACGGGTGGCTGGAGAAATGCATGGGGCGCGACCGTGTGCAGAATCCGGGCATGCAGCGTTTTGTGCCCGTGCCCTCTGATTTGCAGCCCTGGCTGATGGCGGGGGTGGTGGTCGACGCCCCGGCGGAGCTGGCGCAGTCGCATTTTCCGGCGATGGTGTCGAGCATGCTGGTGGTGCGGCTGGCCGGGCAGGTGTGTTGCCAAGGAGCGCTGGTGCCGCCAGCGGCCTGGATCAGCGCCAGCACCACGGCCACGGTGTACGAACACGGTGGGCCGGTGCGGGCCGTGGGGCTGGTGCTGCAGCCTGAAGCCGCGGCGGCGCTGTTTGCCAGCGCACGCGGTTTGGTGAACACGCTGCGGCCGCTGGCAGAACTGGTGGGCCCTGGATGGACCGAGGTGGAGCACGGCGTGCATGCTGCGCGGGATGATGGCGCGCGGATCGCGGTGCTGTGCCAGTTCGTCCGGCAGCAGGTCGCACCGCCGTCACCGTGTGAAGCACGGCGACTGCAAGCCCTGGCCCTCTTGCAGGCGGCCCACGACGATGCCCCAGGCGCGGATCAGCACATGGGCCTGAGCCAGCGGCAGTTTGAACGACGCTTTGTGGCGCACTGGGGCATGGCGCCCAAGCAGTTTCAGGTGATTGCGCGGCTGAACAGCACGCTGGGCAACGCCCTCGCCACGCCCGGCAGCCCGGTGGTGGACCTGGCGGCCGACCAGGGCTACTACGACCAGTCGCACATGGCGCGCGATGTGCGCAGGCTGGCGGGCCACCCGCTGCAGGCCCTGGTGCAGGGCACGCGCAGCCCGCTGACCGCACACTGGCCCTTGCAGATTGGGGCACAGACCCTACCGAATCAGCCTGCCCCACCCTTGGAGCCCACGCGCAAGCGATGAGCCAGGTACAGCGGCATCACACACGCGAGGCCAATGCCAAAGCAGGCCGCGATGTAAGCCCAGCGCCACGCGCCCAGGCTGCGGTCTGCCGCCACCCAGGCGGAGAACGCCACGGCGGCCAGGTACACGTCGCAGGTGATGCCGGTGGTCAATGCATTGGCAAAGGCATCGCGCCAGAAAACGTCGGGCATCACGCTGCCGCCCGCCAAAAAATACACGGTGTTGAAGTACCAAGGGACGGCCAGACCCAGAAGGGCCAGCAGAAGAAAAAATGCGCGCAGGCGGGTGTGGTTTTGCATCGGTGCATGCGGCCCTCGAAAGAGAAAGAGAGAGGCCTTGGGTAGTGAATCAACGCACCGATTGAATCCGCGCAGCCCCCTGGCGGGCTAGGAAAAAAACGACATGCCTTGCACCGGCGGACGAGCCGCTGCACGCCATCTTCATGAACTTACTGCGCGCGCGGCAGCGATGTCACAGCGCCATCCACCGGCAGCTCCTGCGTGCCCTTGGGGCAGGACTGGTCGGTGTAGGTCGTGCGGCCGTCCTTCACGCACTTGCGCGGCTGCGGGGCCACGGGCTCAGACGCTCCACTGTTCGCAGAGCGGGCTTGTGCGGCAGGCTGCTGCTTGCCGGGCGGCAAGGTGTCGGGGCCGGGGCGGGTGATCTTCTTCCAGGCCTGCTCGGTCCACGGCCCGGCGTGGGGCAGCCACTGGTCGGCCGTCCACCATGCGGCGGCTGCGGCGGCCAGCAGCAGTGCGGCCAGAATGGACCAGAGGGTGCGTTCGCGGGTGCTGCGCATGGGGTGGGCCTGTGGTGTGGTGGGTGACCACCAAGCTTAAAACATCACGACGCCCACCCGACCACGCGGTATCACGGCTGCTTGCCTTTGGCCGCAGGGCGCCCGTAGCGCGCCGTGAGCGTGGCCTTGCCCAGGCTGTTGGCGTTGATCATGTAGCCGGCCAGCGCGGCGGTGGCGTCGGCAGGCAAGTCCAGGCGCGGCACCTTGAGCGCGTGCACGGTGAAGATGTAGCGGTGCGGCGCATCGCCTTCGGGCGGGCAGGCCCCGCCCCAGGCGGCCACGCCGTAGTCGATGCGCACATGGCTGGCGCCTGCGGGCAGCTTGGCGCCGCCGGCAGCACCCGCGTCGGGCCGCAGCTCGGTGGCGCTGGCGGGGATGTTGACCACTGACCAGTGCCACCAGCCCGAGCCTGTGGGGGCATCGGGGTCGTAGGCGGTGACGGCGAAGCTTTGGGTGCCTGCGGGTGCACCGCTCCAGCGCAGGGCGGGTGATTGGTTGTCGCCCGCACAGCCAAAGCCCTTGAACTCGAAGCGCTGGGGCAGTGTGCTGCCTTCGACAATGTCGGGGCTGCTGAGCGTGAAGGCGTGGGCGGCAGGGGCCAAGCCGATGGTGGCGAGTGCCGCGATGGCGGCGCCAACGCGAAGGGGGCGTGAAAGTGGGTGGGTCATCTGAAAAGCTCCTTGCAGTAGCGGTGTGAGACAAGGGCTTGATGGTGCTGCGCGCCGCGCCTTCGCATTGGCCCGGCGGCGTCAATGGCTGTGCGCTGCGCGTCAGCCGCAGCAATCAGGGCCGCAGCTGCGAAGGCGGAAAGCCGAAACGTTCGCGGAAGGCCGCGCTGAAGCGGCTGTGCGATTCATAGCCGCAGCGGGCCGCAATCTCGGACACCTGCAGCGCGGAGCTTTGCAGCAGCACCAGCGCCGTCTCCAGCCGCACATCGCGCAGGCACTGGCTCACGGTCTCGCCCTCTTGCGCCAGGCGGCGCTGCAGGGTGCTGGCGCTGGTGGCAAAGGCGGCGGCGATGCGCTCCACCGTCCAGTCGGCCTGCGGGCTGGGGCCGACCAGGCGGCGCACGCGTTCAGCCCAGCCCAGCTCGCCCGGCGGGGCGAAGACGATGCCCGCCTCGGCCAGCATCAGCAGCACTTCGAGCGCGCGGTGTTCGCGCAGTGCCTGCGAGCTGGCATCGCTCTCCAGCGCGGCCACGGCACGCGTGAAACTGTCTTCAAAGGTGGCGTCGGCCGCCAGGCCTGCGCAGCCCTGCACTGGCGGGACGGCTGCAAACTGGCCAAACTGGCGGTGGAACTGCTCCACCAGCTCGGGCGCAAAACACAGGAGCCGCGCCACATAGCGGCCTTGGGGCGCCGGGTCGTTCACCACCTCCCACTGCGCGCCACGCGGCAGCACAAACACCCGCCCGCGGGGGTAGCGGTGGCCGCCGCCGGGCGTGACCAGGTGCTTGGTGCCCGAAACCACCCAGCCCACCGAATCCATGCGCACGGTGACGGTGTGGATGCGGTGGTGGACCGTGGTGGCAATCTGCAAGGACAGTGCGGGTTCGCCCATCGTTCTTTCCCCTGGGGCTCAAGCGCCATCATCTGCGCAGCGCTGTGCCGGATGATGGCAGGCTTCACCCGACAGCAGCACAAGCACCGTCAGCGTGTGCGCTCTTTCGTCACGCCGACATCGATGTCGCCAAACACGGTCACGCCGCTAGCACCCTGAGGCTGCTGCTGGCTGGCAGGGTCGCTGGAGCGCGCAGAGCCTGCGGTGCTGCTGCAACCACCCAGCGCACCGGCAACCGCCAAAGCCGCCAGCGCGGTGCGCCAGAAGCCCTGTGCGAACCGTGCGGGCGATGCGGCGTGTTCCGTGTGGAGCGGCTGCATCATTCGCCGCCCAGGTGGTTGCCCAGGATGCCCGCAAGCTCGAACATGCCCGCGCTGTCCTTGCCAAACACGGCGCGCAGCTTGTCGTCGGCGACGATGGTGCGCTTGTCCTTGGGGTCTTGCAGGTTGTGGGCCTTGATGTATTCCCACATCTTCTTCACGGCCTCGGGGCGCGCCACGGGTTCGTTGCCGATCACGGCAGCCAGCGCGGCACTGGGGGCCTTGCCAGCGGCGGCCTTGCGCGGTGCCTTGGTGGCAGCGGTCTTGGTGGCTGGGGCCTTTTTGGCAGCGGCAGGTTTGGCGGATTTTTTGGCTGCAGCGCTTGTCTTGCCTGCCTTGGCAGCTATCGTTTTAGCAGCAGCGCCTGGGCGCGGCGGGAACTTGCTGGGCGCAAACTCAAAGTTGACCTTGCCCGCCTCCTTGTCCCACGCCAGGTGGGCCTTGAAGGCGCGGCGCGTGCGCATGCTCACGAACTTGTCGAGCAGGTCGGTCTTGCCGGTGTCCAGCAGCTTGGTCATCTGCTCGCGCTCCACAGGCTGTTGCAGGATGATCTTGCCGCTTTTGAAGGTGCAACTCGGTGTGGGCTGCGCAGCGGTGGGCACGGCCTTGCTGCACACGTAGTTGCTGCCGTGCTCGTGCACTTCCGATCCGCAGATGGGGCAGGCACCCAGCGACGCGTCTTCAAACTCGACGATCTCGCCGGACTCTTCGCCCTTCTTGTCATCGCCAAAGTCGAATTCGAGCTTGTAGTTGTGCGCTTCGTCGTCGTACTTGATGACGATCTCGGACGTGAAGGGCCAGCCCGCCTTGGAGCGGAAGCCTTCCAGCGGGCCGATCTTCTTGTCGCGCAGCAGGGCGTTGGCCTCTGCGGTTTCAAACGTGCGGCCTGCGGGCGACTTGCCAAAGCTGAAGCCGCAGCCTTCCGAGCCGGGCTTGCCCACGCAGGCAAAGCGGCGGTAGTTCTCTTTGACCACGCCGCCGCAGTTGGGGCACGGCGATTCGAGCGTGGCGTAGTCGCCGGGGATGGTGTCGCGGTCGTATTCCTTGGCCTTCTTGACCATGCGCTCGGTCATAGCGGCGATCTCGGCCATGAAGGATTCGCGGCTGAGCAGGCCCTTTTCCATTTGCGAGAGCTTGAACTCCCACTCGCCGGTCAGGTCGGCGCGGCAGAGTTCTTCGACCTCCAGCCCGCGCAGCAGCGTCATCAGTTGAAACGCCTTGGCCGTGGGGATGATCTCGCGGCCTTCGCGCAGCATGTACTTTTCAGTCAGCAGGCCTTCAATGATGGCCGCGCGCGTGGCTGGCGTGCCCAGGCCTTTTTCCTGCATGGCTTCGCGAAGTTCGTCGTCGTCGATCTGCTTGCCCGCGCTTTCCATGGCGCCCAGCAGCGTGGCTTCGGAATAACGTGCGGGCGGTTTGGTCTTGAGGCCCTTGGGGTCCACCTGCAGGGTGTTGACCATTTCACCGGGCTTCACGGGCACCAGGTTCTGGCCCTTGTCGCCGTCCTTGCCGCCTTCCACCTCCTCCGCCGCTTCCTTGCCGTAGATGGCCAGCCAGCCCGGCTTGACCAGCACCTTGCCTTCGGTCTTGAAGCTGTGGGGCGCCACGGTGCTGATGCGCGTGGTCACGGTGTATTCAGCGCTGGGGAAGAACACCGCCATGAAGCGGCGCACCACCAGGTCGTACAGCTTTTGTTCGGCCTCGCTCAGCCCGCTGGGCGCCTGCAGCGTGGGGATGATGGCAAAGTGATCGCTCACCTTGCTGTTGTCGAAGATGCGCTTGGACGGGCGGATGTAGTTGTTGTTCAGCGCGGTGAGCGCGTGCGGCGCCAGGTGGCGCATGCCGCTGTCGGCCAGCATCTCGAAGGTCTGCTTGGCCACGGGCAGATAGTCTTCGGGCAGCGCGCGCGAGTCGGTACGTGGGTAGGTCAGGGCCTTGTGGCGCTCGTACAGGCTCTGCGCCAGCGCCAGCGTGGTCTTGGCCGAGAAGCCGAACTTGCCGTTGGCCTCACGCTGCAGGCTGGTCAGGTCGAACAGCAGGGGCGAGGCTTGCGTGGTGGGCTTGCTCTCTTCGGTGACGGTGGCCTTCTTGCCGCGCACGGCGTTGGCAATCGCCTGGGCTTCGGCTGCAGACCACACGCGGTCGGCGCGGGCCTCCACATCCTCGCCCTTCTTCCACTTGGGGTCGAACCACTTGGCGGGGTATTCACCGGCCTGGGCGCCAAAGGTGGCGTGGATTTCCCAGTAGTCGCGGCTGATGAACTTGCGGATCTTTTCTTCGCGCTCCACCACCAGCGACAGGGTGGGCGTCTGCACCCGGCCCACCGTGGTCAGGAAGAACCCGCCGTCGCGCGAGTTGAACGCCGTCATGGCGCGGGTGCCGTTGATGCCCACCAGCCAGTCGGCTTCAGAGCGGCTGCGGGCTGCACTGGCCAGTCCCGCCATCTGCTGCTCGGTGCGCAGGGCGTCAAAGCCGTCGCGGATGGCCTGGGGCGTCATGGATTGCAGCCACAGGCGCTTGACCGGCTTGCCCAGGGGCTTGGCGCCGCCAGCGTATTGCTCGATCAAACGGAAGATCAACTCACCCTCGCGGCCCGCGTCACAGGCGTTGATGAGTTGCGTCACGTCCTTGCGCTTGGCTTGCTTGACCACGGCGTTCAGGCGCGTCTTGGTCTTGTCCACGGGCTTCAGGTCGAAGTACGGTGGGATCACGGGCAGGTGCGCAAAGCTCCACTTGCCACGCTTCACGTCAAACTCTTCGGGCGCCTGGATCTCTACCAGGTGGCCCACGGCGCTGGTGACTACATAGCGGTCGTTCTCGAAGTGGTCTTCGTGTTTGTCGAACTTGCCGGCCACGGGGGTCAATGCGCGCACGATGTCTTGCGCGACAGAGGGTTTTTCTGCAATTACCAGGGTCTTGGTCATTTTGGGGCTCTCGCCAGTCATTCTGGTTGCCCGGGTTCCGGGCGCTTCTACAATTCGGGTCTCACGCGCATGCACACGCATACACGCGCACGCACACATGTGTGCACTATCAAGTTAACAGAGTTTTTGCCATGCCCCGCTCCGCATCGCCTGCCGCCCCCACCCTTGCACCGGGCCGCCGCATCCAGACCCGGCGCTCTGGCGTCCATGGCAAGGGCGTGTTTGCCGTGCAGGATATTGCGGAAGGCGAAGTCCTTGTGGAGTACACGGGCGAAGTGATTGGCTGGCAGGAAGCGCAGGACCGGCACCCGCACGACCCCCTGCAACCCAACCACACGTTCTACTTTCATGTGGATGAAGACCACGTGATCGACGCAAAGTTCGGCGGCAATTCGTCGCGCTGGATCAACCACAGCTGCAACCCCAACTGCTACGCCGATGAGCGGGACGGCCGCATTTTCATCACCGCGCTGCGCAATATCAAGGCGGGCGAAGAGCTGAACTACGACTACGGCCTGATCATCGAAGAGCGCTACACCAAGAAGCTCAAGGCCGAATACCCCTGCTGGTGCGGCAGCAAGAACTGCCGGGGCACGCTGCTGGCGCCCAAGCGCGGCTGGGCACCACCGGTGCCGTTGCCACCATCCAAACCCTCTCCAACCAAGTCTTCCGCCAAAAAAGCCAAAGCCCCCAAAGCGCCTTCAACCACCAAGCCACGGGGCCGAAGCCAGTGAGCGCCGCCTCCCCCATCCGCTGGCCCGCCGAGGCCATCTGGGAAGCAGTGTCACCGCTGTTACCGGGCTTTACCGTCGAGGTGCTGCCCACCATCGACTCCACCAACACCGAGCTGATGCGCCGCGCGCGCAACGGCCAGTGCGAGCCCACGCTGCTTGTGGCCGAGCAGCAGACCGCAGGGCGCGGGCGGCTGGGGCGGGTGTGGCAAAGCGATGTGGGGGCTTCCCTCATGATGTCGCTGGGGCTGCCGCTGGCGCCGCAGGATTGGTCGGGTCTCTCGCTCGCTGTGGGGGTGAGCGTGGCTGAAAGCCTGCAGCCCGTGCTGCCCGCTCTGGGCGCCGACCAGCCCGCGCGTGTGGGGCTCAAGTGGCCCAACGACCTCTGGCTGGGCGGCGCGGCGGGTGACCGCAAGCTGGGCGGCATCCTGGTGGAGACTGCGAGTTTTGTGGCGCCCCAGGCGGCCTCTGCTGCAACAGCCAGTGCCAGCACCGCACGGTATGTGGTGGTGGGCATCGGCATCAACGTGCTGCCGCGCAGCGCCGAGGGCATGAGCATGCCGCCCGGCAGCTTGCAGGACGTAGAGCCCGGCTTGGACGCCCCCACCGCGCTGCTGCGCATCGTGCCGCCACTGGTGGCCATGCTGCGCTCGTTTGAAGGCTACGGGTTTGGCCCCATGCAGCCCCGCTTTGCAGCCCGCGATGTGCTGCAGGGCCGGGCCGTGACGCTGAGCGACGGCCACACCGGCACGGCGCACGGCGTGGGGGACGATGGTGCGCTGCTGGTGCACACTGCGGGCGGCATGCAAGCCATCACGAGTTCCGAAATCAGCGTGCGGCCCACTGCGGTGCCTCCGGTGTGAAGAAGCTCCCTTTGTTGATCTCGATGTTCCTGAAAGGCCGCGCTCCATGCTCCGTCTTGCCGTGATCGCACTGCTGCTGGCCAACGCGGGCTACTACGCGTGGTCGCAAGGGCTGCTCAAGGACTGGGGCTTTGCCCCCGAGGAACAGGCTGAGCCGCAGCGCATGAACCAGCAGATCCGGCCCGAGACGCTGCAGATCCTGCGTGTGAACCCCAGCAAAACATCTTCTTCCCCCTCCTCTTCTTCGTCCTCCCCCCCACCCGCTCCCTCCACCCCCGGCACGGCCACCGCATCGGCCGACGTGGCGCCTTCCGCCGCTTCCTCCCCCCCCCCTGCCGATACCGCCGAATGCCTGCAGGCCGGTGTATTTGACGAACGCCAGGCCGACGCCCTGCGTACCGCCGCCGCCAACCTGCCGCCGGGCAGCTGGCTGCTGGAGCCCACGCCCATCCCGGGCCGCTGGATGGTCTACATGGGCCGCTTTGAAGACCTGGAAACGCTGGACCGCAAACGCGCCGAACTGCGGGCCCGCAAGGTAGACCACGACCGGGCAGGCGGCACACTGGAATACGGCCTCTCGCTCGGCCGCTTTTCGTCCAAAGAGGCCGCAGAGCGCGAACTGGCCAACCTGGGCAACAAGGGCGTGCGCACGGCCCGCGTGATCCAGGAGCGGCCCGAGTCCCCCGGCTTCACGCTGCGCCTGCCCGCCGTGACCGACGCACTGCGCCCGCAGTTCGACGCGCTGCGCAGCGCCATGGCGGGCAAGACGCTGCGCAACTGCGCGTAACCGCAGCAGCGGCGATGGCGGGGCCATCGCTTGCGCCGCCGGTTGTCACATCGGGACGGCGCGCGTCTCGCCGTGGCGCATGAGCCAGACCCGGTCCTGCGGCAGGCCGCGCTGCGCCAGTGCAGCGGCCACGTCGCGCGGAGGGTGGTCAAACGCCTCCTGCGTCAGCATGAACGTGCCCCAGTGCACGCCCATGGCCTGCTTGGCGTCCACATCCAGCATCAGCTGCACGGCGTCCTCGGGGTTCACGTGCATGGGTTTCATGAAATCGCGCGGCAGGTAGGCGCCGATGGGCAGGGCCAGGAAATCCACAGCCCCCAGGCGCTGGCGGATGGCCTTGAAGTCGTCGCTGTAGCCCGTATCGCCCGGAAACAGAAACCGCCAGGGGTCCCCAGCGTTCGGGCGCGCCCATTCCAGCGCGTAGCCGCCCCACAGCGAGGCGTTGGTATCCCACGGGGTGCGGCGGCTCCAGTGCTGGGCGGGCGTGAAGTGCACCCGCACACCCGGGGCGATGTCGGTGTGTTCCCACCAGTTCAGCTCGGTCACGGGGCCCATGCCGCGTTGGGTGAACCAGTCTCCCAAGCCCCGGGGCACCACAAAACGCGGCGACTGGCCCGCGTCGCGCAGGCGGCGCAAGGTGCCGTAGCAGAGGTGGTCGTAGTGGTTGTGCGAGATCAGCACCACGTCGATGGGCGGCAGCTGCTCGGGGGTCAGCGGTGCCGGTACGCGGCGTGGTGCGCCAAAGCGGCCGAGTGGCCCGGCAAAGCCGCACAGTGTCGGGTCCATGAGCACGTTCAGGCCTGCCACCTGCAGCAGGATGGACACATGGCCCAGCCAGGTGACGAACGGTGCCTGCGGGCGCTGCGCCAGGCGCGCGTGGTCCACGGGCGCGCTCCACTGCCGGGCAAAGACTTCATAGCCCCCGGCGGGGTCCGAGCGGGGTTTGAAATCGCCGCGCAGCGAGCGCCACACCATCTCGTACCAGGGGAAGTTGCCAATGACGACGCCGGGGTGGGTGTTGGCAAAACGGCTGGGTGATGGGGGCATGGTGGCAGCTTCGGGTCAAAGAGGTCGCATGATGCCGCAGCCGGGTGCGGGGCGGTGGGGCGCAGTGCGTCGCCCCTGCGGCGTGCCCGTATTCGGGCAGTGCTGTTCAGCCGCCGGCCACTTCATCGCGCGCGGCAAAACGCACGCTGAAGCGCGCGCCCGGCGGCTGCTGGCCCGGGCGGGCGTCCTCCAGCGTGACCTCGGCCTCGTGCTTGCGCGCAATCTCCAGCACGATGGGCAGGCCCAGACCGGAGCCGTCGGCCTCGCTGCCCAACGCACGGTAGAACGGCTGGAACACCAGTTCGCGTTCGGCTTCAGGCACGCCTGGGCCTGAGTCTTCGACCTGCAGCAGCAGCACATGGCCAAAGGTGTCGGCTAGCACGCGGGCCGTGACCACGCCCGGCTTGTCGGGCGTGGAAGGGGTGTAGTTGAGGGCGTTGTCCACCAGGTTGCGCACCAGTTCCTTGAGCAGCGTGGGGTTGCCGTCGAGCAGCACGCCGGACGAGCCCGGCTCTGCACCGTCGTAGCCCAGGTCGATGTGTTTTTCCAGGGCGCGGGGCACCGAGTCGCGCACCACCTCGATGGTGAGCCGGGCCAGGTCGCAGGGCTGGCGCGCAAAACCCACGCCGCTGCCCTCGGCGCGCGCCAGCGCCAGCAGCTGGTTGACGGTGTGTGTGGCGCGGATGCTGGAGCGGCCAATCTGCTGCAGCGAGCGCTTGAGTTCCTCGGTGCTGGTGCCCTCGCGCTGGGCCAGGTCGGCTTGCATGCGCAGGCCTGCCAGAGGCGTCTTGAGCTGGTGCGCCGCATCGGCCAGAAAGCGCTTTTGCGTGGCCAGCGAGTCGTTCAGGCGCTGCAGCAGGTCGTTCACCGAGGCAACGAGGGGCGCCACTTCGAGCGGCACCGTGCGGTCGTCCAGCGGGGAGAGGTCGTCGGGGTTGCGCGCGCGGATGCGCTGCTCCAGCTGGTTGAGCGGCTGGATGCCCCGCGCCAGCGCCAGCCACACCAGCAACACGGCCAGCGGCAGGATCACGAACTGCGGCAGCATCACGCCCTTGATGATTTCGGTGGCCAGCACGCTGCGCTTTTCGCGCGTTTCGGCCACCTGCACCAGCGCCACGGGGGTATCTGGCAAGGGCAGGCGCACCCAGATGTAGGCGACGCGGATCTCGATACCGCGCATTTCGCCGTCGCGCAGGCGCACCTCGCCGGACATGGGCACCTCGTCGGCGGGCGGCTCGGGCAGCTCGCGCTCGCCGGAGAGGAACTCCCCGCCGGGGCCCAGCACCTGGTAGTAGACGATGTCGGACTCATCGGCCCGCAGGATCTCGCTGGCAGGCTGGGGCAGGTTGAACTGCACCTTGTTGCCCGCCACGCCCACCAGCTGGGCGAGGGCGTGGGCGTTGTATTCGAGCGCCCGGTCAAACGGCTTGTTGGCCAGGCCCTGCGCCACCAGCCAGGTCAGCGCCAGGCTGACGGGCCACAGCAGCAGCAGCGGCGTGAGCATCCAGTCGAGGATTTCGCCGAACAGGGATCGCTGCTCTCGCTGGAATATTTTCAAGGCGTTCGCCGTGGTGTTTTTGAATGATATTGGCCTCTAGCGCTTATCTATCAAGCGCTAGTAGCTATCATTTTTAAAGCATTCAATCGGCACGTCATGTCCGTCCACAGCATGTGCAACTGACGCGGCCAACGCCAGTGCACCCGTGGAACTGGCTCCGCCAGGCCACCGGGTGCGGCCCCCTCCCGAAGGAGAGGGGGAAGGCGCGAAGCGACTCAGGGGGTGCTTCATATCAACCTGGAATCTTTTCCAAACAGTAGCCCAGGCCGCGCACGGTAGCAATGCGGATGGGCCCGCCTTCGATCTTCTTGCGCAGCCGGTGGATGTAGACCTCGATGGCGTTGTTGCTGACTTCTTCGCCCCACTCGCACAGGCGCTCCACCAGTTGCTCCTTGCTCACCAGGCGGCCCGCGCGCTGCAGCAGCACCTCCAAGAGGCCCAGCTCGCGCGCCGACAGCTCGATCATCTTGCCGTCGATGGTGGCCACGCGGCCGGCCTGGTCGTACACCAGCGGGCCGTGTTTGATGGCGCTGCTGGTGCCGCCCATTCCCCGCCGCGTGAGGGCGCGCACGCGGGCTTCCAGCTCCTGCAGGCTGAAGGGCTTGGCCATGTAGTCGTCGGCACCAAAGTCCAGGCCCTTCACACGCTCTTCCACGCTGTCAGCGGCGGTGAGGATGAGCACGGGTAAGGCGGAGCCTCGGCCGCGCAGCTTTTTGAGCACCTCCAGCCCGTGCATCTTGGGCAGGCCCAGGTCCAGGATGAGCAGGTCGAATTCGTTGTTGGTCAGGAGCGCTGCATCGGCCTCGGTGCCGCTGGCCACGTGGTCCACCACGGCTCCCGAGGCGCGCAGGGTGCGCAGCAGGCCATCGGCCAGCACCTGGTCGTCTTCGGCAATGAGAATGCGCATGCGTTGTCTCCTGGTGAGGTGGCGGCGGTCTGGTGCCGCGCCTGTACCACGATTTTAGGCGCCGCAGTGCCCCGCTGCGCAGAGAACACGGCGCCTGTGGAGCGCGTGTTCCCCGGCGGCCTTGCCCGTGAGTGCAAGGTTAGCGCGGGTCGTGCGCCAGCACCTTGCTGACCAGGGTTTTCAGGTCGGCCTGCAGCCGCGCCATGCCCTCGGGCACCTGCGCCAGCGTGCGCTCGTCCATGTAGAGCTTGCGGTTGATCTCGACCTGGATGCTGTGGCGGTGCTGCGCAGGGTTGCCATAGCGGCGCACCAGCTCCACGCCTTTGTAGGGGTGGTTGTATTCGACGCTGTAGCCACACGCGCGCAGGTGATCGCAGATCAGTGCGGACAGCGCGGGGCTGGCCGTGGTGCCGTCGCGGTCGCCCACCACGAAATCGGCGTGTTCGAGGCCCGGAAACTCGGTGGCAAAGCGCCCGGCCACGGCGGGCATGGAATGGCAGTTGAGGTGGATGCTGTAGCCGTGGCGCGCATGGGCGGCATCAATGGCCTGGGCCACTGCCGCGTGGTAGGGGCGCCAGCATTGGTCGATGCGCGCACGCACTTCGGCCACGGTGAGCTGGCGGTGGTAGATGGGCTCACCCTCGTCGGTGAACTTCCAGATCAGGCCCTTGCCCAGGCGCACCTTGCTGAGCACCTTGGGGTCGGTGGAGATGGGGTCGGTCCATTCGCCGTCGATCAGGCTGGTATCCAGCTCGGTGGTGTCGCGGTTGGCATCCAGGTAGATGCGGGGGAAGTGGGCCTCGACCCAGGCCACGCCCAGCGCCGGGGCAAAGGCGTAGATTTTTTCGACATGGGTGTCTTCCGCACGGCGCAGGGTGGCCAAGGCGAGGGCGGAGCCAAAGTCGGCGGGGTACTGAGTGCCGCTGTGGGGAGAGTCAAGCACCAGCGGTGTACTGCCGGACACCGCAGTGACGGTGGCAGATGGTTGCGTGGCCTGCCCGGGTGAACCGGTGGCTCCCGGTTGGGCGTGCTGAAAGCGGTGGTGGATCAGTTTCAAGGCTGAATGCATAGGCAGAGTGTGCGCAAAATGGGGCGGCGGGCCTAGCCGTCCAGACCGGGCGAAGACTATGGTTATCCCTGTGACGGTCTTCCCCGGCTATGGCCGCCGGGCCCGCGGGCCCGGTGTGGGTTCAATCGAGCACCACCTTGGCGTAGGCGGCAACACCCTTCATTTTCTCGATCTCACGGGCGATCTGTGCGGTGAATTCCTTGGAGGTTGTACCGGAGGGGTACAGGCCCTGACCCGCCAGGCGCTCGCGCACGGCAGGTTCCTTGAGGGCCTGGGCCACGGCCTGCTGGATGCGGTCTATGGCCGCGGCGGGCGTCCCCGCCGGGGCCACCATGCCAAACCAGGAGGGCTCGTTGGCCTGTTTGTAGCCCACCGCCGCATAGGTGGGGACATCGGGCAGGACTTCCAGCCGCACTGGCCACGACACGGCCAGCGCCCTGAGCTTTCCAGCCTTGATGTGGGGCAGCGAGGAAGCCACCTGGTCAAAGTACACCCCGACCTGGCCAGCCAGCACGTCGTTGATGGCCGGACCCGCACCGCGGTAAGGGATGTGAACCATGGAGACACCTGCGCTGCGCTTAAACAGCTCGCCCCACATGTGTCCGATGGTGCCGTTGCCCGGAGTGGCATAAGCCACTTTGCCGGGGTTGGCCTTGAGATAGCTCACCAGCTCGGCGAGGTCCTTGACGGGCAGGACGGCCGGGTTGACCACCACCACGCCGGGCGCTTTCACGATCTCGGTCACGCCCACAAAGTCCTTGATCGGATCATAAGGCAGCTTGCTGTACACGGCGGGGTTCACGCCGTGGGTGGACAGCGTGGCCACGCCCAGGGTCAAACCGTCCGCAGAGGCCCGCGCCACTTCAGCCATGCCGATGGAGCCGCCTGCGCCGCCCCGGTTTTCCAGCACCACGGGCTGCTTGAGGATGCGGGCCAGTGACTCCTGCAAGCTACGGGCGGTGATGTCGGTAGCGCCGCCGGGGGGAAAGGGCACGATGATACGCAGAGGCTTGACCTCTTGCGCCAAGGACATTCCAGGAACGAAAGATACAGCGGCCAGCGCTGAAAGCATATGACGGCGTTGCATGGGTTCTTCTCCTATAAGGAGCCACAAGGTTAAGTGAGGCATACACAACCACCAAGCAACGGATACGCCTGATAACATTCCATTCTGGAATGATTAGATCCAACAACCATGTCCTCCCTTCGTCGGCTGTCGCCCCCTTTGCACCTGTTGCGCGCGTTTTCCATGGTCACGCGGTTTGGCAGCGTCTCGCGCGCTGCCGAGGCCTTGCACCTCACGCAAAGCGCGGTCAGCAAGCAGATCAAGGAGCTGGAGGGCTGGGTGGGCGTGGCATTGTTTGAGCGCAGCCGCAAGCGCTTGGCGCTGACGCCCGCGGGCGAACGCTACGAGAAAGCCGTGCGCGCTGTGCTGGCGCAGCTGGAGGCCGCCACCCTGGAGCTGATCACCAGCGACGACGGTGGCGGGGCACTGCACCTGTCCAGCCTGCCCACGTTTGCGGCCAAGTGGCTCATCCCGCGCCTGCCGCAGTTCCAGCAGCTGAACCCGCAGGTCACGCTGCACTTCGTGCCCTACGTGCACAGCTACGACTTCGAGCGGCCCGAGCTGGACTGCTCCATTCTGTTCGGTGAAGGCCACTGGCCCGGCGCACACGCGCACTACATCACGGGCAATGAGGTGGCCTTGATCGCCCCGCGCACCCGCGTGGCCGACTGGACCATCGACACGCCAGGCGATGTGGCCCACCACACACTGATGCGCCACGTGACGGTGCCTGAAGCATGGCTGCGCTGGAGCGAGACGCACGGGGTGGAGGCCCTCATCGACCCGCTGGCCGGGCCGCAGTTCGACCAGTTCCAGACCATGATCCGCGCGGTGATGGCCGGCATGGGCCTGGCGCTGGTACCGCGCTGCCTGGTGCAGGATGAAATCACGGCGGGCCTGGTGCGCGAGCCCCTTGCCGACCATCCGCTGCGCGGCGGCTTCCGCAGCGACATGGGCTACTGGTTTTGTTACCCCGAGGGCCGCACGCAGCTGCAGGCGCTGCAGTGCTTTCGACAGTGGCTGCTGGCGTGTGACTCGCCTGGGGGTGAGACAGTGCTTTCGCCACCCACACCGGGCGCAGGGCCGATCGCGCTCGCTCCGCGGTGACGCCTTGCTGACAACAGGCCGTCGTCAACATGGGTTGACGATAGAGATATTCGTCAACTATAGTTGACGAATGCAAGCGCCACCCGCACTCCCCTCACCCGACAACCCCGAGGCCGCGCTGGCTGCCGTAGTCGCCTTGCGGCTGATGGCCGACCGGCTGGAAGCCGCCGCCGTGGCTGCGGCGCTGGAGCAAGGGTGGTCGTGGGCACAGATTGCCCAGGCCCTGGGCGTGAGCAAGCAGGCAGCGCACAAGCGCCTGTCACCCCACATGCCCCAGGCCCCACAGCGCCCCCGTTCTTGAGAAGGAGTTATCACCATGTTTCGCCAATTGCAGCACCGCTTCCAGAGCATGCGCACCCTGAGCCGCCTGTGCACCGGCGCCGAGGCACATGCCCGCGCAAGCGGCCAAGCCGCACCGGGGGCAGAGCATTTTTTGCTGGCCGCCATCGACCTTCCCGACGGGTCGGCCCGGCGTGCGCTGGAGAGCGTGGGCGTCGCACCCGCCGCCGTGCGGGATGCGATCGAGCAGCAGTACCGCGATGCGCTACGCAGCGTGGGGCTGGATGCAACCCTGCCGCAGGCGCCAGCCCTCGCGCCACCGGCCCCAGGCCTCTACCGGGCACAGCCATCGGGCCAGGAGGTCATGCAGACGCTGGCGCGCTCCCGCAAGAGCCAGGGCGGCCCCCTTCTGGGCGCCCACGTGGTGGCAGCCGTGGCCACCATGCCGCACGGCGTGGCGGCACGCACGCTGCGTGCCATGGGCATTGACGCTGACCAGCTGGTGGAAGCGGCGCAGGCCCAGGTGTCAACGGCAACAGCAACCGCAACGGGTACAGCCGACTAGCCGGGTTCAGCGCATCAACATGCCCGCCCCATCGCCGCCCGCATAGGCTTCCAGCCCAATCGCCACCACAGTGGCCACGTCATGGCCCACTTCGGCCCGGAACTCGGCCTCCGCCTGCGCCACAGCATCGCGAAACGCCTGCAGCCAGGCCAACCCCGTGGACGTAAAACACACGCGGCGGGCGCGCGCGTCCAGCGGGTCGGCCTCGCGCGTGACCAGGCCCCAGGCCTCGCACTGGTCCACCAGGTTGGCCATGGCCTGCTTGGTCATGCCCGCGCGCAGGGCCAGGTCGGTCAGTCGGTCGCCCTGCAAGGCCAGATGCCGTGTGATGTGCACATGCGCGGCCGTCACCTGGTCGCGCGCCGCCAGGTTGGACAGCGCCAGCGGCACCTCCACATTGCGCGCCATGAGCTGCAGCACGCGCGCGTCAAAACGCCGCATGGCGTGGCCGAACAGGCGACCCAGGTGGGTCTGGCGCCAGCCGTCTTCGGCAGGGGATGGAAGGGGCGAATCAGGCATCACCGAATTGTCAGGCAAACTGACTAAATTATCCTTGAAGACCTTACAACGGCTCGCATAAACTACTGTTCAAGCATCCAGCCTGTGATTAACCGCAGAGCGATGCAAGCATCCAACCTGTTGTTTTTCAAGGAGTTTCTCATGGACGTCGCAGTCAAAGGCACCAACCCCGCATTGCCCGTGAACACCGAAAAGGCCAAGGCCCTGGCCGCTGCGCTCGCCCAGATCGAGAAGCAGTTTGGCAAGGGCACGATCATGCGCCTGGGTGAAGGTGAGGTGATCGAGGACATCCAGGTTGTCTCCACCGGCTCGCTGGGCCTCGATATCGCGCTGGGCGTGGGCGGCCTGCCCCGTGGCCGTGTGGTCGAGATCTATGGCCCGGAATCGTCGGGCAAGACCACGCTCACGCTGCAGGTTATTGCCGAGATGCAGAAGCTGGGCGGTACCTGCGCGTTTGTGGATGCCGAACACGCGCTGGATGTGCAGTACGCCCAGAAACTGGGGGTGCAACTGTCCGACTTGCTGATCAGCCAGCCCGACACCGGCGAGCAGGCGCTGGAAATTGTGGACAGCCTGGTGCGCTCCGGCGCCGTGGACCTGATCGTGGTGGACTCGGTCGCCGCGCTCACGCCCAAGGCCGAAATCGAAGGCGAGATGGGCGACGCGCTGCCCGGCCTGCAGGCCCGCCTGATGAGCCAGGCGCTGCGCAAGCTGACCGCCACGATCAAGAAGACCAATTGCATGGTCATCTTCATCAACCAGATCCGCATGAAGATCGGCGTGATGTTCGGCTCGCCCGAAACCACCACCGGCGGTAACGCGCTCAAGTTCTATGCCTCCGTGCGCCTGGATATCCGCCGCACCGGCACCATCAAGAAGGGCGACGAAGCCATCGGCAACGAAACCAAGGTCAAGGTGGTCAAGAACAAGGTGAGCCCACCCTTCAAGACAGCAGAGTTCGACATCCTGTTCGGCGAAGGCATCAGCCGCGAGGGCGAAATCATCGACATGGGCGTGACCGCCAAGATCGTGGAAAAGAGCGGTGCCTGGTACGCCTACAACGGCGAAAAAATCGGCCAGGGCCGCGACAACGCGCGTGAGTTCCTGCGCGAGAACCCCGACCTCGCCCGCGAGATCGAGAACAAGGTGCGCGAAGGCCTGGGCATTGCGCTGCTGCCTGGCGCACTGCAGGCCCCTGCCGCCACTGCGGACGAGTGAACTCCGAAGTTTCAAGCAAAATTGGCTGCTAGCGCTTGATTGGCAAGCGCTAGCAGCTATCAAATTTGAAGCAAATAGATTCATGGGGTTCACCACGCTCTCGCTCAAGGGCCGGGCCCTGCGCCTGCTAAGCCAGCGGGAGCATTCCCGCAGCGAGCTGGCCGCCAAGCTGGCGCCCCATGCAGAGAGCCCCGAGGAGCTGGCCGCCCTGCTGGACCTGCTGGTGGAGCAGGACTGGCTGAGCGACCAGCGCGCGGCCCAATCCCTGGTGCACCGCCGTGGCCCCCGCCTGGGTGCAGCCCGCCTCGTTCGGGAACTGCGCAACCGGGGAGTGGCCGATGAGCTGGTGCGCGAGGCCACGGCCCCGCTGCTGACCACCGAGGTGCAGCGTGCCCGGGAGGTATGGCAGCGCAAGTTTGGCCAGGTGCCGCTGGACATGAAAGAACGCTCGCGCCAGGTCCGCTTCCTGATGGCACGCGGCTTCACGATGCATGCCATCCAGAAAGCCATTGGTGGCGATACGGACGGCGACACGAATGACGAGAACCCTTGCGCCACCTGACCCAACCTGGCAGCGTCCGCAAGCTAGGCCAGGCCAGGCCCGGTCAGCGCTGTGTTGTCAACTCTGCAGAGGTACTGCTGGCTGAGGGTGCCGCAAGCACCTCGGGTGGCAAGGGTACCCACCGGGCATCCAGGCCATTGGGGTCCACCACATACACGATGGCCTGGCCCGAGCCTCGGTCGCTCAGGATGCCCGTGATCCATGGGGCATGCGCAGACACGCTGCCGGGCACTGGGTGCACGCTGTCCTGCGACACCACGCCCACCAGACGCTCCACCAACAGCACCACCGGGCGGCCCTGGCTCTTGACCACGACCGCCACGGCCCGCCGAGGGTCGGCCAATGCAGACAGGCCCGCAATGCGGCAGGCGTCATAGGCGGGCGCCATGCGGGTGCCGCCTTCGTGGGCAATCTCCAGCATGCCGGCCAGCTGCGCCGGGCCCGGCACCTGCACCAGGCGCGCGGCCGACATGGCCTGCTGCACGTGCATGCTGTCAATGGCCAGCAGCAGGGCGCCACAGGCCACCACACCATAGCGGCGTACATTGCCGCCCGCCCCCTGCACAGATGACTGCGGCAAGGCCAGGGCACCGCCGCTGGCCACGGCGGGCTGCACGGGCATCAGCAATACGGAGTACACGGGTTCTCGGTATCCATCGTCGCGCTTGAATTCCCGGTATCCGGTGCTGACCGCCACACCCGCCAGATAGTCCCGCCCTTGCCAGTGCACGCGCTGCGCGGTGGCGGGCAGGACAGACGCAGTCGCCGCAGAGGACGTTCGTGCGCCTTGCCCGGGCTGCCGCCCTGCAGCCGCTGGTGGCACTGCGGCCCGTGCAATATCCGCCACAAAAGGCAATACAGGTTGCGCACCGCCCTGAGCGGCATCCATGCCATCCTCGTCTGCGCTGGCTAGCACGCGCCCCTGCGCATCGGTGAAGAAGCCGCGCATGCCCTGGCCCTGCGGCAGTGCGTCGCGCAGCATGGCCTTCAGCTCGGTGGCGCAGTTGAAGGCCAGCGCGATGCCGCCCACCACCGGGCCGCCCGGCGCAGCGCGCAGCGCGGCGCAGTACACATAGGCGGGCAAGCCATCGGCCAGCGCCTGGGGCTGCATGGGCGACACGGCATAGGCCTGCGAACCTTGCAAGGCCAGGGTGCGCCGGACCAGGTCGGCATCCAGTTGCAGGTCGGCGGGCAGCGTGTTGGCATCGCAGGACACGGCCACCACGAGCCCCTGGCGGTCAAACAGCGCCACGCGCCGGTACACCGTGTAGAGGCTGTTGAGGTGCGCGAGGATCTGTGCCGCGCGCTGTGCTGCAGCGGCTGATTGCCCGGGCACGCCCCGCGCCTGGATGTCACCCAGCGCATGGGCCAGTTCTTCGGACAGCGCCCACCAGCGGCAGTCGTTGGCACGTTCGTAGAGATTGCGGTCCATGATGCGGACCGCCAGGCCGGCATGGGCCTTCATCTCGGCGCGGCGCCCTGCCAGTAGCAGTCCGCGCAGTTCCTGGATGGCACCGTCGAAGACGGCAATGGTGTCCTTGCCCGTACGCCCGATCTGGTCAAACACGGCATGGATCGACGAGCCTGCGCTCACCGCCGATTCGGCCACCTTGCCATTCCAGATCACGCGGGTAAGCCCTTCTTCGATGGCGCGGGCGCGTTCCACAATGGCGCGCAGCATGGGATCATCCACCTCCATGCGCGCCGCTTCAGCCGTCGCCGGCGCGCCACCGCCCCCTGCAGACTCCTGCATACCTTGCTCGCCCTTGAACGCCGCATCCAGCCGCACCAGCGCCACCGCCCGCCAGGGCAGGCCTTGGTAGCCCTGGTAGCCCCGGGTGGTGCGCGCCTGCGCCAGGTAGTCGTGGCCCCGGTGGGTGCAAGGGCGGGCGTCAAGCGACTGCAGAGAGCCAGTGGCCAGGACCTCGCCCACCGAGAATTCAGCGGGCTTGCTGGACGCAATGACACGGTCACTGCCATCCACGAGCAGCAGCGCCACGCGGTCCTCGGGGTCGCGCAGGTCGGCAAAGATCGACTCCAGCTCGGAATGGAGTCCAAAGCGCAGCACCACGGCCCCGCAGGCGCGCCCCTGCGCCGATACAACGCGGTGCACATACAGCAGCAGATCGCCTTCGCCGGGATACCAGCCCGAGGCACCGTAGTGCTCGCCATAACCGGGCCTGTCCATCGCACCCCGCCACCACGATGGCTCCTGCACAACCAAGGCCTCGGTCACCTGCCGGTCTTGCAGGCCCAGCAACGGATGGGCACAGGCATCCAGCAGCAGGATGTCGTCATAGACGGTGTATTTGGCGCGGTACTCTTGCAACCGCTGGCGCAGCAGCGTGGCGGCATCGGGGTCGCCTTGGACTGCCGCAGCCTCCACAAAAGCCACCAGCGGTCCATCGGTGGCGATGAAGCCGACATCGGCCGTGCGCTCGAAAAGGTTGCGCACCAGAATATCGATGGCCACCTGGGCGCGGGACGCCAGGTCGCCCATGCGGTTGCTCAGGTGGGTGGTGGCAATGTGCTCCACCATCTCCTGGGCCAGCGTGGCGAACGCGGTACGCGTCTGGTCCAGTGTATGCAGGAAACCCGCCGCCTCGCCCGGGCACACGATGCGTGCAGTGGTGTCGATGACCTCCCAGCGAAGATCCAGGCGCTGCAACGCAGCTTCGAGCTTCTGCAGCGACCGCATCTGCGGCGCCACGATGTCATAAGACAGTGGAAAACCCATCAGCCCCCCCAAACATACGGCGTGCGCCAGTGGGCCTGGCGTGGTCAGCGGTCTGGAATCAGCTTAAACGATTCCGCCGGGGACGCCCATAGAAAAAACGCGCCAGGTCTGGCGCGTCGAAAACCTGCCGGGCAGACAGGAGGGTGGGGAAACCCGTAGCGGTTCAGAGACCGAGCATCAGCTGCAGGTTCTGCACTGCGGCGCCGCTGGCACCTTTGCCCAGGTTGTCCAGGCGCGCGATGACCACGGCCTGCCGGTATTGCTCGTTGGCAAACACGCGCAGCTCCAGCCTGTTGGTGTCGGTCAGCGTGTCGGCGGCGAGCTTCAAATCATCGGTGGGCGGCAGTACGCTGACCCACTGCTCGGGCGTGTTGGTGCGGCTGTAGTGACCGGCCAGCGCGTCGTGCAGGTCGCTGGCCTTGGGGGCTCCGGGCAGCAGGTCCAGGTGCAGCGGCAACTGCACCAACATGCCCTGGCGGAAGTTGCCCACGGCGGGGATGAACACCGGGCGGCGTGTGAGGCCGGTGTAGCGCAGGATCTCGGGAATGTGCTTGTGCGTCAGGCCCAGGGCGTAGGCCTCATACGGCGCTGCAGTGCCTGCCTCGTACGCTTCGATCATGGTGCGGCCGCCGCCGGAATAGCCCGACACCGAAGGCAAGCTCAAAGGGTAGTCCGCAGGGATCAGGCCGGCGTCCACCAGCGGGCGCAGCATGGCAATCGCGCCCGTGGCGTAGCAGCCGGGGTTGGAGACACGGGTGGCGTCGCGCACCGCCTGCGCCTGCGATGCAGCGAGTTCTGGAAACCCGTACACCCAGCCATCGGCCGTGCGGTGGGCCGTGCTGGCGTCGATCACCTTGACCTTGCGGCCCGAGCTGCGCTCGATCTCGTCCACCATGGCCACGGTGTCGCGCGCCGCATCGTCGTGCAGGCACAGCACCACCAGGTCGACCCCCGCGATCAGGTCGCGTTTGGCGGCCGGGTCTTTGCGCAACTCGGGCGCAATGCTGACCAGCTCGATCTGCGGCATGGCCTGCAGGCGCTCGCGGATCTGCAGGCCCGTGGTACCGGCTTCGCCATCGATAAAGACTTTGGACATGGAGGTGCTCCTGCAAAAAGGCGGCAGCGGCTGCCGGAATAGAAAAGAGAAAAAGGGGGAATGGGAAGGCTACCAGCCCAGCCCAGGGTGTAAGTTAGGCACAAGGATGGTGCGTTGCAACATGATACAGTCGCGGGTTGCCATGTCCCAAGCCCGCGGCCAGACATCTGTTCATGGTAAACGGGTAACTACCACCCTTCCCTGAGAGAGACCTCATGAAGATTCACGAATACCAAGGCAAGGAAATCTTGCGCAATTTTGGTGTGCCCGTTCCGCGTGGCATTCCCGCATTCACGGTGCAAGAAGCCGTTGAAGCAGCCCAGAAGCTCGGCGGCCCCGTGTGGGTGGTCAAGGCCCAGATCCACGCCGGTGGCCGTGGCAAGGGCGGCGGCGTGAAGGTTGCCAAGACCATTGACGACGTGAAGGCACGCGCCAGCGAAATCCTGGGCATGCAGCTGGTCACGCACCAGACGGGCGCTGAGGGCCAGAAGGTTCGCCGCCTGTACATCGAAGACGGCGCCGACATCAAGAACGAACTGTATGTGTCGCTGGTCACCGACCGCGCCACGCAAAAGGTCGCCCTGATCGCTTCGAGCGAAGGCGGCATGGACATCGAGGAAGTGGCCCACTCCACCCCTGAGAAGATCATCACCGAGATGATCGACCCGCTGACCGGAATCACCGAAGCGCAGAGCCGCAAGGTGGCAGCAGCCATCGGCCTGACCGGTGCATCGATCGATCAGGCCGTGGACATCTTCGCCAAGATCTACAAATGCTACATGGACACCGACGCGTCGCTGGTGGAAATCAACCCCCTGAACTGCGACTCCAAGGGCAACCTGATGGCCCTGGACGCGAAGTTCAACTTTGACGCCAACGCGCTGTTCCGTCACCCCGAAATCGTGGCCTTCCGCGATCTGGACGAAGAAGATCCAGCCGAAGTCGAAGCCTCCAAGTTCGACCTGGCCTACATCAGCCTGGACGGCAACATCGGCTGCCTGGTGAACGGCGCGGGCCTGGCCATGGCCACCATGGACACCATCAAGCTGTTCGGCGGCGAGCCCGCCAACTTCCTGGACGTGGGCGGCGGTGCCACCCCCGAGAAGGTGACCGAAGCCTTCAAGATCATGCTCAAGAACCCCAAGGTCGAAGGCATTCTGGTCAACATCTTCGGCGGCATCATGAAGTGCGACACCATCGCCACCGGCGTGATCACCGCCTGCAAGGCCGTGAACCTGAACGTGCCGCTGGTCGTGCGCATGAAGGGCACGAACGAAGAGCTGGGCAAGAAGATGCTGGCCGAGTCCGGCCTGCCCATCATCGCTGCAGACACCATGGCCGAAGCTGCGACCAAGATCGTTGCTGCCGTCAAGTAAGCCCGGAGAACACACATGTCGATCTACATCAACAAAGACACCAAGGTCATCACCCAGGGCATCACGGGCAAGACTGGCCAGTTCCACACCGAAAAGTGCCAGGAATACGCGAACGGCAAGAACTGCTTCGTGGCGGGCGTGAACCCCAAGAAGGCGGGCGAGTCGATCTTCAACATCCCGATCTACGCCTCCGTCAAGGAAGCCGCCCAGCAGACCGGCGCCACCGTGTCGGTGATCTACGTGCCTCCAGCAGGCGCAGCGGATGCGATCTGGGAAGCCGTGGAAGCCGACCTGGACATGGCCATCTGCATTACCGAAGGCATTCCGGTCAAGGACATGCTGATGGTGCGCAACAAGATGAAGGCCAAGGAAGCCGCAGGCGGCAAGAAGACGCTGCTGCTGGGCCCCAACTGCCCTGGCCTGATCACGCCAGACGAAATCAAGATCGGCATCATGCCCGGTCACATCCACCGCAAGGGCCGTATCGGCGTGGTGTCCCGCTCGGGCACGCTGACGTACGAAGCCGTGGCCATGCTGACCGAAGTCGGTCTGGGTCAATCGAGCGCTGTGGGCATTGGTGGCGACCCCATCAACGGCCTCAAGCACATCGACGTGATGAAGGCTTTCAACGACGATCCAGACACCGACGCCGTGATCATGATTGGCGAAATCGGCGGTCCTGACGAAGCCGAAGCCGCCCAGTGGTGCAAGGCCAACATGAAGAAGCCTATCGTGGGCTTCATCGCTGGCGTGACGGCCCCTCCCGGCAAGCGCATGGGCCACGCTGGCGCGCTGATCTCTGGCGGTGCCGACACGGCCGACGCCAAGCTGGCCATCATGGAAGAGTCGGGCTTCATCATCACCCGCAATCCTTCGGAACTGGGCAAGCTGCTCAAGGCCCAGCTGAAGTAAATCTCGCTGCGCCCGTCCGCGTCACCGCGGACACCTCGGGCTTGAGGGCTCGCAGAGGAAGGCGAATTCCAAAAAAAGCGCCCAGAACCAACGTTCCGGGCGCTTTTTTGCATGGGAAGACCAAAGTGTGCCTGGGTGGCTCGTCGCGTTAGGGTGACAAAAATGGCACACCCGATTCACGCATCCTGCCTGCCCCGACAAGAACCGCCATCGAATCCTCGATGAACCACCCATCGCATGCGGTTCGGGGTCACACCAAGCCCCCGGCAGCCCCGGCTTAAATATTGCTTTGAACAGCTCTCAATACAGAGAGTGGAATATCAGCAAGTGGGACGAACAACCTCGGGGCGGTGGCTTGGCATGTGGCGTACCGATGGTTTGCGGGGCGCATTGGCTGCGGCGGTGCTGGTTGCACTGTGCGCAGCCACGGGTGTGTTCCAGTGGCTGGAGTACCGCGTGTATGACGCTGCGACCAGCATCCACACGCCAGCCCCGTTGCCTGAAATTGCCATCATTGGCATCGACGATGCCAGCCTTGAAAGCTTGGGCAACGGCCCCTGGTCACGGGATGTCTACGCCAAGTTGATCGACCAGCTTTCGGCGGCTGGCGCCAAGACCATTGTCCTGACCCCGTCTTTTGCCGAACCCCAGTCCGACCGTGGCCTTGCCTACCTTCGCAAAATGCGGGACACGATGGCGCGGGCGGGGGACACATCCCCGCTGGCGACGGAGTTGAGCCGCACCGTAGACGAGGCGGAGAAGGCTCTGGATTCTGACGCGCGCCTGGCCGCCAGCATCCAACGGGCCGGCAACGTATTCCTGGCTTCGCGCTACACCCTGGCGGGCGGTGCCCGCACGCCGCTGCCCGCCTATGCGCACCGCAGCGTTTTGCCGAACCCTGCGAGCTTTGCGATCCCCGCCACATCGGCGCAAAACCCGGTCGCTGGGATCGGTTCGGTGGCGGCAGGCGTTGGTCATCTTTCGGTCGCCCTGGACGAAGATGGTCACCTTCGCGGCATTCCCCTTCTGCTGCGGTACGACGACGTCGGCGTGCCCTCCTTGGCCTTGCTCGCGGCGAGGCACAGTCTGCACCTGGGCCAAAACGAACTGCGGGTTCAGACGGAGCCTCAGGGCATTCGCATGGGTGGGCTGCACGTTGTGACCGACGGTTCGGCGGTGATGCATCCGCGATTTCACGCAGCGCCGGACGGTGCCTCCGCATTCCCTGTGGTGTCTTTTGCCCAGGTATCCAGCGGCAAGATTCCGCCGCAGGACTTCAAGGACAAAGTGGTACTGGTGGGTGAGACAAGCAACGCGCTGGTCACCCCGTGGGTCCAGTCCGGCGCGCGCACGATGTATCCCGTGGAGATGCTGGCGCAAACGCTGTCGGCCATACGGCTGGGCCTCGGGGTGCAACGACCTGAGTGGGTATGGACGGTGTCCTGGGGCAGCGCACTGGGAGCATTGCTCTTTGTTGCGCTGGCCCTTCCGAGACTCTCTCGTCCATCCGGGGGAGTGCTGGGCGCAGGGCTCCTGCTCCTGCTCGTCGCCACTGAGTGGGGCCTGCTGCGTTACGCAGGGTTCTGGATTCCTTTGGCGCCCGGCGTGCTGGCTTTGTTGGGAGGCATCACAGCCTTTGCCGTGCTGGGCAAGCTCAGCGCAAGAGGTACGCCCCCATCAGCGGAAACCGCCGAAACCGATCGCATGATGGGGCTTGCGCTGCAAGGGCAGGGCCAATTGGACATGGCCTTCGAGCGCTTGCGCCGAGTGCCGCCCAGCGATGCCCTGATGGACAACCTGTACCACCTGGCTCAGGACTTTGAGCGCAAGCGCAACTTTGCCAAGGCCAAGTCCGTCTACAAACACATCCTGCAGCACAACAAGGGATACAAGGATGCCCATGCACGGTACAAGCGTGTGCGGGCGCACTTGCAGAAGGAAACTGGCGCCCCGTCCAGCACACCCGCATCGATTCCCCCCACCCCAGCGCCGCGCCTGCCAGGTGATGCCGCAACCGGCATACCGATGCTGGGCCGCTATCAGATAGACAGGGAGATTGGCAAAGGGGCAATGGGCGTGGTCTACCTGGGAAGAGACCCAAAGATTGGACGCGTGGTTGCCATCAAGACCCTCGCGCTCGGCGAAGAGTTCGAGGGCGACGCACTCATCGACGCCAGAGCCCGGTTCTTTCGCGAGGCAGAAACAGCGGGGCGCCTGCAGCACCCCTGCATCGTGACGATCTTTGATGCTGGCGAGGAACACGATCTGGCCTACATCGCCATGGAGTTCCTCAAGGGCGCAGACCTGGCGCGGGCCTGCCATGCTGGGCATCTTCTACCGGTGGCCACGGTGCTTTCCATCGGAGCACGCGTTGCCGAGGCGCTGGACTACGCCCACGCACACAACGTGGTGCACCGCGACATCAAGCCTGCCAACATCATGTTCGACGCCGCCACGGATGCCGTGAAGGTGACGGATTTTGGCATTGCACGCATCACGGATTCCAGCAAGACACGCACAGGACTGGTTCTGGGAACCCCGAGTTTCATGTCACCGGAACAACTCGCAGGCAAGAAGGTAGATGGCCGGTCAGACCTCTACTCATTGGGTGTCACGTTGTTTCAGCTGATGACGGGCTCGCTGCCGCTGCGCGGGGAGTCGATGACGGAGCTGATGCACAAAATCGCCAACACGGAGGCGCCCGACATTCGGCAGCTGCGTCCCGAGCTTTCCCCCGCTGTGGCGCGCGTGGTGGCCCAGGCCCTTCAGAAACGCCCGGAGGCCCGGTACCAGACGGGCCGGCAATTTGCCGCCGACCTGCGGCTGGCGGGCGTGGCAGCCGGACAGGCGGGATCGCCGGAGCCGGGAGCAGTCGTCTATGATGCGGACCGCGATGCAACAGGGCATGAAATGGCGGATTTTCAGAGTACCGTGATGGAGCAACCCGCTGGGCGGGGCGCGGCGTTCCCGCCGATTTCAGGCGCCCGATGACGCTCGCCCCAACATCCATGACCTACGAATTTTTCGCACGCACCGACAAAGGCCGCGTGCGCACCAACAACGAAGATGCGGTGGCGGTCGACCGGGATGCTCAGGTCGCCATCCTCGCTGATGGCATGGGCGGATACAACGCTGGTGAAGTGGCAAGCGGCATGGCCACCACCTTCATCCGCACCGAGATGGCCCGCTGGTTGGGGCAAGCCGGCAGCACCCCCCAATCGACCGACGTGCGGCGAGCCCTGGAGATCTGCGTCGAGAACGCCAACCATGCCATTCTGGGTGCCTCGCTTTCCAACCCCCAATATGCGGGAATGGGCACCACCCTGGTGGTCGGGGTTTTCCACGGCAGCCGCCTCATCCTCGGGCATATTGGCGACTCCCGCTGCTATCGCCTGCGCGATGGCACCCTGCAACAGATCACACGTGACCACTCCTGGCTCCAGGAACAGGTGGATGCCGGCCTGCTTACAGCGCAGCAGGCCGCGCTGTCGTCCAATCGCAATCTCGTTACCCGTGCGCTGGGCGTAGAGCCCAATGTCATGATGGAAGTCAACGAGTTTCAGGTGGCCCCCAATGACTTGTTCCTAATGTGTTCAGACGGCCTCACGGACATGGTCGCTGACTCAGACTTGGCGGAGCTGGTGCGAACACCACTGCCTTTGGAGGAAAAAGCCACATTGCTCATCGACACTGCCAATGCGAACGGTGGGCGTGATAACGTCAGCGTACTGCTGGTGCAAGCGGCTGCGGGGGGCAAGAAACGCGGCCTTATGTCCCGATTGCTAGGGGCCGCGTAAGTGGCGCCGACAACAACAATTACTCATCACATCAGGAGTGGATCATGCCCAGAATGATCGTTTCAATCGACGGGGTTGTCATCAAGGAAGTGCAACTGACCAAAGAGCGCACTACGCTCGGCCGCCGCCCTTACAACGACATCGTGATCGATAACCTAGCCGTGAGCGGCGAACATGCCGTCATTCACATGGCAGGCCAGGATGTGGAAATTGAAGACCTGGGGAGCACCAACGGCACCTACGTCAACGCCAAGGCTGTCAAGCGCCAAGAACTGCGCAATGGCGATACCGTTGAGGTGGGCAAGTACAAGATCCGTTTCCTGCACGAGGCTGAAGGGCAAAACTTCGAGAAGACCATGATCTTCAAACCGGGAATGGTGCCTCCGTTGGGCACGGCCTCCCGGCCTGCCCCGCTGGGTGCTGCCACTGCCCCGCCCATCTCCGGGGTCATCCGTGTGATGTCTGGTGCCGCTGCGGGGCGGGAAGTGTCGCTGCAAAAGGTGGTTACCACCATCGGCAAACCTGGCGTTGCCGTGGCCTCCATTACCAAGCGGCATCAGGGCTTCGTGCTGGCCCATGTCGAGGGTCCCGACATGCCTCTGCTCAATGGCGCTTCCATCGGCACATCTCCTGTACCTCTCAAACACGGTGATCGGCTGGAGTTGGCAGGTACGGAAATGCAATTCGAACAAAGCTGACGGCCGCACCCGGGCCTCGCGCCCCATCTGGCAATTCATCTGCCGACCTTGTCGCCGGAACCCATGCAATCCAGACTTTTGCATCTGTTCCGACGGCACGCTCGCCGCACGGCAGTCACCCTGATTCCGTTAGCGTTTGCACTGCTGCACATTTCAGGCGCCCTTCATCTCCAGGTGCTGGAGCGGCTCGAAAACATCATCTACGACACCCGGCTGCGTGCGACCATGCCGCGTACGCTGGATGAGCGTATCGTCATCGTGGATATTGACGAAAAAAGCCTTGATAGGGTGGGGCATTGGCCTTGGGGACGGGACAAGCTTGCTGCTTTGACGCAAGAGCTGTTTGAACGGCAACAGGTCGCGCTGGTGGGGTTTGACGTCCTCTTCGCCGAAGCAGACGGAAGCTCAGGCCTCGCAAACCTGGAGCGGTTGGCCAAAGGGCCTTTGCGGGCGCAGACAGGCTTCAAGGAACAACTGGCGCGCCTGGCTCCCACTCTTGACTACGACGCACTCTTTGCCCACGCTCTGCAAGGCCGACCTGCGGTTCTAGGCTATTACTTCACCAGTGACCGGGACGGGAGAACAAAAGGTGTTTTGCCAGCACCCGCCTTGCCCGCAGAACGACTTCGCGGCCTACCGTTGCAGGCAACCACCTGGGGAGGTTACGGCAGCAATATTGAAGAGCTGGCGCACGCCGTGCCCGCTGCGGGCTTCTTCAACTCCATCACCGATGACGATGGCGTCGTCCGATCCCTACCGTTGCTGGCGGAGCATCAGGGAAAGTACTACGAATCCTTGGCCTTGGCGATGTACCGTACCCTGCTCGACCAGCCGGAAATCCATCCCCACTACGCCCATGCCAATCCAGAAGGGAAGCACGACATACTCCAGAGCATCGTGCTACGCCAGGATGGCCGCGATTTCGCGCTACCGGTGGACACACGGCTTGCAACCTTGATCCCCTTCCGCGGCCCGGGTGATGTAAATGGCGGGTCATTCCGCTACGTGTCCGCGTCAGACGTTCTGGAGGGCAAACTGCCAGCCAACAACCTGCAAGGCCAATTGGTTCTGGTGGGCTCGACAACCCCCGGCCTGCTCGACCTGCGTGTGACCCCCGTAGGCCGCACCTATCCCGGCGTGGAAACCCACGCCAATATGCTGTCCGCCTTTCTCGACGGCAAAAGCATCGTGCGACCCGACTACGCGGTGGGCTTTGACGCTGCACAACTGCTCTGCGCAGGTGTTTTGCTGGCCGTCGCCCTGCCCGCGCTGTCAGCCACCTCGGCAGTGCTTCTCAGCGTGGGGGTGGTTGCAACGCTGGCAGGCCTCAACCTATGGCTTTATCTCGCCCAAGGCTTGGCAATGCCACTGGCGACGGTAATCGTGATGGCGGTACTGGCATTTGCACTCAACATGGTCTACGGCTACTTTGTGGAAAGCCGATCCAAGCGGGAACTGGCTGCGCTGTTTGGCACTTACGTGCCACCCGAGTTGGTGGACGAGATGGTCAAGCAGCCCGAAAACTACAGCATGCAGGCCACCAGCCGCGAACTGACCGTCATGTTCTGCGACATGCGGGGGTTCACCGCCATGTCAGAGCAGATGGAGCCCCTGCAGCTGCAAGCTCTGCTCAATGACGTGTTCAGTCAGCTGACCCACATCATTCGCAGCCACAGGGGCACCATCGACAAGTACATGGGGGACTGCGTCATGGCGTTTTGGGGAGCGCCGGTGCCAACCGCAGAACACGCGCAACTCGCAGTGCAGGCAGCGTTGGACATGGAGCGTGCGGTTGAGCAGATCAACCTGTTGCACCGGGAGCGCGGGCTTCCGGAAATCGGTATTGGCATAGGGCTTAACACCGGCGCCATGTGCGTGGGCGACATGGGTTCGGACATCCGCCGCAGCTACACGGTCATCGGCGACGCGGTGAACTTGGGGTCTCGCCTGGAAGGCCTGTCCAAGTACTATGGCGTGCGTACCGTGGTGAGTGAATCCACCCATGCCCAGGCACCGGATTTCATCTGGCAAGAGCTGGACCTTGTGCGCGTCAAGGGCAAAGCCCAGGCTGTGGCTATCTATTCGCCAGTTGCCCCGCTGCAGACCGGAATGCCGCGCAAAGTGGAGGAATTGTCCATATGGAAACACTTCCTGGAAGCCTATCGCGCCCAGGACTGGGCACAATGCGGCAAACTGCTGGTGAACTTACAGCAAACTACCGCGCCCTCCACCCTCTACGAACTGTATGCCGCCCGAGTACAAACCATCCAGGGGCAGACCGTCGATCCCGGATGGGACGGCGCCACCAATTTCGACACCAAATAGACAGGTTGGCCCATGAAGGTTCGTGTGCTGGGCTGCTCCGGAGCCATCGCTAAAGATTGCCGGACTACGTCCTTCCTCATCGACGATAACATTCTGGTCGATGCGGGTACAGGCGTGGGCGACCTGACCCTGGACGAAATGCGAAAGATCGACCATGTGTTTCTTACCCATTCGCACCTGGACCATATTGCTGCGCTGCCGCTGATGTTGGATGCGGTCTCTTCCTTGCGCAACTCACCAGTGGAGATTCACGCCCTGCCCGCCACCATTGACGCCCTTCGCACGCACATTTTCAATAACGTCGTTTGGCCAGACTTCGGGTCTATCCCCTCAGCAGACAAACCTTTTGTTCGCTTTTGCCAATTGGAAACCGGCGAACAGCGCACCGCCGCCGGAGTTTTGGTCGAAGCACTGCCCGCCGTCCATACGGTGCCTGCGGTGGGCTACGCAATCCAAGGAAGCTCGGGCTGGTGGGCTTTTAGTGGAGACACTGAACGCAACCCCGCCTTCTGGCAGCGCGTGAACCAGTTGCCGGTGGTCATGTTAGTCATCGAAACCGCATTCGGTAACCGTGAAAGCGCCCTGGCCCGCCGAAGTCTGCACCTGTCGCCACACACCCTGCTAATGGAACTACAGTCTTGCGAGCAGCAAGACTGTCAGGTGTACATAACCCATACCAAACCAGCGGAAACAGAAGTCATCTTGCGGGAAATTCGCAGTCTGCTGGCAACCAATCTTTTGAGTACTGGCTCCGATAGCAAGGCATCCGTCGATATTGGCTGGCTGCGGGCCGGTCAGGAGTTTGCGATATAGCACTGATCGTGACATGCGCACAGTGCGCAGATCCGGATTTCACATCATGGCCTCTGGCGCCAAAATGCTTTGCGTCAAACGAAAATCGAATTTTCCGGATATTACCCAACACGGAGAACTCCTAATCTTGTTACATGCTTCCGAAGGGCCGCGAGATCCGCATGAAACGCATACAAAAGAAGCACTTGGTGACACTCTTGCGCGGACAAAAATGTCAACCGAGCCTACAGGTGTGAACCTCTATCAGGCTCACCCCCATCCCTCGTATGCTTGTTCGCCAGCAGCGCTGTTGCAGAAGGCCCCCAAGGGCTGGCACGATAAATGCTGCATCAGCACAGACCTGGAGAATCCTTCTGCAGGTTGTTCGTTTGCAATCGACCTCCGAGGAGTTTATATGAAGCGTTTCATGCAAAAGGGTTTCACCCTGATCGAACTGATGATCGTGGTAGCGATTATTGGTATCTTGGCAGCGGTGGCCTTGCCTGCCTACCAAGACTACACCGTGCGAGCACGCGTGGTTGAAGGAATTAACGTTGGTGGTGGCGCTAAAAAATTGGTTGAGACGGATGCCCAAACCGCTGCGGAACTGGCTGCTTTGGCGTTGGCATACAACGCTCAGGCCGGTGGCGTTGGCGCGACCACCAAGTATGTGACGAAGGTCAATATTGATGGCGGTACTGGTGAAACCACCATCACCTTCAACAATGCCAACATCGGTGCAATTCCTGCGAACTCCACACTGGTGTACACCCCCTACATCCGCCTTGGTGCCACGACGCCTCAACTGGCGGCTGCGCTCAAGGGCACAGATACTGGTTCCATGGATTGGGGCTGTTCATCTGATGCAAACGCCGTGTCGGCTGGTCGCGGTCTTCCTGCCCTGACCAAGGGTACTCTGCCTGCGAAGTACGCCCCTAGCGAGTGCCGTTAATCTCCGCATTGGCATACCGATGTTGAGCAAGGGGCCTTCGGGCCCCTTTTCTTTATGCATATCTCTGGGATCGAGACGATGTTTAAAGGAGGATTTATGAAGTTGATTTGCACTTGTGAGGTGAATCGCAGCGCTGGGTTCACCTTAATCGAGTTGATGATCGTCGTGGCGGTGGTTGGACTGCTTGCGGCACTTGCACTTCCCGCATATCAAGACTATGTGGTACGAACCAGAGTCGTAGAAGGGTTGGCATTGGGGGAGGATGCGCGCAATGTAGTGGCAACGGCGGCAGTCACCCAGGCCGACTTGGCCGCATCTGCGACCACGTTCAATGCGCAAGCGGGCGGGAATGGTGCGGTGTCCAAATATGTGAGCCGGGTTCAAATCAATAGTGTGACCGGCCAGGTCACTATCGTATTCAACTCCACTGCAATTGGCGCGATACCGCCGAACTCAAGCTTGGTGTATGCGCCCTATATTCAGGTAGGCGGCGCCCCCGTCCAACTCGCGCCAGCGCTCTCAGGCTCGCAGACTGGCAATTTGGATTGGGGATGCGCTTCAACGACCAATGCAGTTGCCAGCGCTCGGTTGCTGCCAGCATTGAGCTTGGGGACTCTGCCCACTCGCTATGCACCAAGTGAATGTCGGTGAATTGTTTCTGGGTTTTTGTGATAAATCGCTATGAGTGTTAGGTTGAATTCGCTTTGGGTGATTCGTTGCAAGGCTGCTGGTGTTCATTTTTTATGCTCGCTGGTTGTTCTTTCGGCTGCGGCTTTTGTTCTATTCTTTGAGTGGTTCCCCTATCCATATTGGAGCTTGGCAGGTGGAAAGCGACTCATAGAAATTATTTTTATGGTGGATTTAGTACTGGGTCCACTGCTGACTTTGCTTTTGTTTGATGTCAGAAAGACCAAGCTCGCTTTGGCATTGGATATGGCCCTAATTATCATATTGCAGATTGGCGCAATGTCGTACGGACTGTATTCCGCCTTCGTTGCTAGACCAGTGTACTTGGTTTATGAAGTTGATCGATTTGTAGTTGTGACCGCCGCTGATGTGGATCCCAATGATCTTGTTAAAGCAGAATCTGACTTTCAACAACTACCCCGACGAGGTATTAAAAAAATTGGGGTTCGTGACCCACAGTCTGCGAAGGAGCGTGCGGCGTCTTTTGAGTTGGCGTTAGCTGGAAAAGATGTGTCGCTGAGGCCAGACTACTGGAAGCACTTTGACGAAGCAAGCAAGCAGCAATTGCGGCAGAGGATGCGTAGCCTTGCAGAATTGGATGCTCGTGGTGAGAGTGAAAAAAAATTGGTGAGCGATTTTCTCAAAGAGCATAAGGAACGAATCGATGCGCTCTATTACATCCCTGTTGTATTTCGCGACCAGGTCTGGTCAGTCGTTTTGGTTGAATCAACTCTCGAAATTGCAGGATATTTGCCAATTGATGGTTTTTGATCAGGACATGCTTCAAAAACTCTTACACAACATGGGCTATAGGCGCTCACAACATTAGTTTTTAAGCCTGTTGTGTATGCAAATGCATACCAAGGTTATTTTGGCGATCGACTGTTCTGAAGTTTGCAGAATTTCCGCTTTACATTGGGCTTAGTGCAGAAGTTAATTCACGATAAATACTTAATTGTGCGGCAAAAACTCATGTTCGTTGCTAGCACCATCACTGGCCTCGACAGAAACAGCCTCACTGGTAATGCCCAATGAGGCCATTCAGATTGGCTATGGCGCTCCATTCGCATTGTGAGCTGAGAGAACACCGTTATTTGTGAGTGTTCTCTTGAGCCAAGCCGTGAGCAATTTTTCTCAGAAAACCAAACTCCGGATGGATGGTCTCCACCTTATCCATCTGTTCCAAAATAACGGGGAGTTCGCTCCACTGAGCTTTAGAAATTTTTTCCAATAGCAAACCAGACCACGCATAGCCGTCGAAGAAATGCGCCATGTACGGGTTTTCAGGACGGTGATGAATCCAGTCCTCACCTAAGGAAGCCATGCGTTCATAACTGCGCGATGCATGAGCATCCATAAGCGCCAATGCACGTGTCAAGTCACGCGGCAAAGATGTGCAGTTTTGAAACCAGCGTGGCTTGATCCAAACGCCTTGTAGCGCATCTGCGGGAAGGAACTTGATTGTCTGTCGTGCAACCTCAGCAATGCCAGCTCCTGCCTGACGAGTTTGTGCCTCAGTCCAGTCGCCTTTGCAATCCTTAAAGGGAGCTAACAGCATAATGACAGATGGTGAATAGCTTGCCAAATCACCCTTCACCTCTGCTACCAGCATCCGCGCTTGCAGCGTCAGCTTGTCTGCCGCGAAGTGCTGGATGGCAGGCGTGGGCACTTTTGCGGCCAATGGCATACCGAACTGAAGGGCCTCCATTAGCGGTCTGTTAGTCGTCGGAAGGGTCAGTAGAGTTTGGGCAGTAACGGCTTTAAAGCGAGCCCTAGGAGCTTCCAAGCCTAAAACAGGGTGAAAGTCGGAGTTGATCCGCTGTTGTGGATATGTTTTGCTGATAGCCCTCAGCACACGTGCATCCGCAATCTGTCTGAACTGAATGTGCTCAGGTCGGGATATGCCCAGACGTTCTAGATCAATGCGCACAGCATCCTGTGACATCACGGTCGAAGGGTTGAGCTTGGGAAGCTGCCCTTTCGGCGTCGCCACGATAAGAAGATCATATGAATTTGTGAGCCAAGCTGCGTAGTCGCTGAACGCTGGGGTAAGTCCTTTGAGAATAGAGCTCACCAATGCATCGTCAATCTCATAAAGCTGAACCCACTGGACGAACAGGCCTCCCTCGTTGAGGTGTCGCGGAACAAATTCGTAGAACTCTTTCGAGAACAGAGCTCCCACCCCGCTGATCCAGGGGTTGGATGGTTCCGAGATGATGATGTCGTACTTGCTGCGTTGTCCAGAAAAGTAGGATTTGGCGTCGTCAATGACTATGCGCGAGCGCGGGTCCTCGTACGCGCGGTGAACTCTCGGGCCGAAGGCGCGAGCGCCCTCGATCATTGCCTTTTCAATCTCGATTGTGTCTACGGATTGAACTCTTTTGTCAGCGAGAAGCGCATGCGTGGTCAGCCCAGAACCAAAGCCAATCACCCCAACCCGGTTTGGGGCCGAATGCATGGCTAGCGGCAGTGCGCCTGCAAGCACCATCGTTGGCTCATCTGGAGTGGCCGGTAAATCATCCCGCATCTGTATGGACGCGTCTGTTTTGCCATTAGTGGCGATTTGAATAGTCCCGTCGGGCGACGATATTGCCGCCACGCTGGTCGTTTTCCCGTCCCGGTAGTAAACAACCTCAGCCCCCGTATGCAAGCTAGTACGACCATGACGGAATACTCCGGAGGCTACGGTCATCGGGTCGAACGGAATCCGCACCGCCACGATCAGCGCTACGGCGACGAGAGCGGCGCCTATGCCAAACCGGAGCATGTCCCTTTGGTTGCTTGCATGCATGCGCAGCAGAACCAAGCCGATCCCCATATCGACGAGCGCAGCAATGCACAGCGACAGCTTCAGCCCCAAGTTAGGAATCAATAGATGGATTGCGGCAAAGACGCCCACAATTGAACCCAAAGTGTTCCAAGCGTAGACACGGCCGATGGAACGCTCGCCTTGGCCGCTGCGCAGCAATGCGACGGTGAACAGGGGCAATGTGGTGCCTGCGAAGAACGCTGCCGGCAACATGATTGCGATCGCTATAGTGGCGGTGCCGAGATTAAACACGCTGTAGCCAGCGTCTGTCTTTGCCAATGCTTGCATCAACCAGCCGACCCAGGCAAAGGTGTTGGCATATACCGCGAGGGAAGCCAAGGCGGCCACCCCCATGAACACCTGCATCCATCCTGCCAGCCGCAGCGGAGAGTCCGTTGTGTCTGCGCGTTTACGCACCCACAGCCCCCCGAACGCGATCCCTGCAATGAACGATGCAAGCATGAGTTCGAAGGCGTGCATCGTGCTGCCGACCGCCATGCTCAACATGCGGATCCAGATGATCTCGTAGGCGAAAGATGCAGCCCCTGAAAGCGCGGTGCTGAACAGCACTACCCGCAACAGAGGATTCTTTGCGAGTTTCTGGGTATCGTTGTCGCCCAAAGTGCTGCGGCTAGATATTTCCGGCTCCGGCTCACGTGCCAACCACCACGCCAAGCCCGCCACTACAAAATTCATCACACCGGCTACCGTCATGGCTCCCGGCAACCCAATGGAGGGCAGCAATACAAATACTGCAACCAATGCACCGATAGCCGCGCCAATGCTGTTGGTGAAGTACAGGCCGCCGAGGGTATGTCCGTCGCTGCCGGAGAAACGGCGAATCAAACCTCCACTCATGAGCGGAAAGGTCATGCCCAGCAGAACGGTTTGCGGAAGGATCAGCGCTGCAGCGATCAACCAGCGCGCAAGGTTGACAGTCCACGGCTCTCCCAACGCAGGAATAAGGGTGTCGTAGCTGAAGGCCGCAACGCTAGTAAAGAGCGTATGGAAAAGCAGGCCTAAAACCCCGATCACTGCCTCGATGATGGCGTAGCCTCGAATCAAATTGCGCCAGCGTTGCCCAGCCCTTGCTATCCAGGCCGCACCGATGGCCATGCCCCCCATAAAAATTGCTAGCACCAGTGCCTGTGCGTAGGCCGCATGCCCGAGAAACAAGCCCAGGTAGTGGGACCAGATTGATTGGTAAATCAACCCCGCAAAGCCGGACAGGACAAAAATGGCAAACAGACCTGTTCGCAGGCTGTCGGGTGATGACTTTTTCAATTGGAATTGCTCCCTGTGACTCTTTGAACGGGTAGTAGCAAGCAAAAATAGCGCCCGCCTGTAGTACGTCAAGGCGCTTTGGACGACAAGCGCCCTATCTCTATCTATCTACCAACTTTGCAATCTGTTGATCGTCAAGAACCTGCGTGGGTAGACGCAACAAAATACCCCGACTTGCCTCCGCGCTTTTCCTTTACCCGCACAGCAGAGATGACCATGCCTCTATCAAGAGCCTTGCACATGTCATAAATTGTCAGTAGGGCCACCTGCACGGCGGTGAGGGCTTCCATTTCCACACCCGTCGGACCAACGGTTTCCACCGTCGCAATGCATGAGATGCCTGTGGTGCCATGCTCACCGACAGCAGAGGACTCGAATTCGATAGCCACCCGCGTCAGCGCCAATGGATGACACAACGGAATCAAATCACTCGTCCTTTTGGCCGCCATGATTCCTGCAATGCGTGCAATTCCCAGCACGTCGCCTTTTTTGGCAGTCCCAGATTCGATCAAGGCCAAGGTTTCCGGCTGCATCTCGATGCGGCCGGTGGCGACGGCCACGCGGTGGGTGGCGGCCTTGGCGCCAACGTCCACCATGTGGGCTTGGCCTTGGGCATCGAAGTGGGTGAGGGGTGAGGCGGGGGTGGACATGGACAATGGAGCGAAACGTTTTTGGGGCGAAGGCATCATAAGGCGTTAGCCGTACAGGGCAACGCATGTGCATGGCCCTGAGGGTGGACAAAGGACCTTCGTGCAAAAATTTCAACAAAAATGGCTTGTAGCGCCTGTTCAGAAAGCGCTAATAGCTATAATTTTTATAGCAAATAGCATTTTGTACGCACCAGTGGCGAGTGCCCAGACGGCCTTGCCCACCCTCGGCGACCCCAGCGACCTCACCACCAGCGCCGAGCGCCGCCTGGGTGACCGCATCATCCGCGAACTCTACAGAGACCCCGACTACATCGACGACCCTGTCATTGCCGACTATGTGCAGGGTATCTGGCGCCCTTTGATGGCTGCAGCCAAGGCGCGCGGGGAGCTCTCGCCGGAGCTGGATGAGCGCTTCGCGTGGGAGATCCTGCTGGGGCGCGACCGCACGGTGAACGCGTTTGCGTTGCCGGGCGGCTATCTGGGCGTACACCTTGGCCTGATCGGGGTCGTTACCACCCGCGACGAGCTGGCCTCGGTGCTGGCCCACGAGCTCAGCCACGTCACCCAGCGCCACATCTCGCGCCTCATCACCCAGCAAAGCAAGCAGACGCCCCTGCTGCTGGGGGCGATGATTCTGGGCGCGCTGGCGGCCAGCAAGAATCCGGGCGCCACGCAGGCGCTGGTGGTGGGGGGGCAGGCGCTGGCCATGCAGAACCAGCTGAACTTTTCGCGCGACATGGAGCGCGAGGCGGACCGCATTGGCTACGGCCTGATGGCTCCTGCCGGGTTCGCGCCGCAGGGCTTTGTCAGCATGTTTGACAAGCTCCAGCAGGCCAACCGGCTCAACGACAACGGTTCGTGGCCATATCTGCGCAGCCACCCGCTGACCACCGAGCGCATGGCAGACATGCATTCGCGCCTTCCGCCCGGAGAGGCCGCCGCAGCGGCCACAGTGCCATCGACCCTGGAACACGCCATGGTTGCAGCGCGTGCCCGGGTATTGGCCAACCCCGGCGTGGACACCTTGCGCCAGTGGATTGCCGAGCCGCAAGGTTCCGGTTTTGCAGCCCTGCCCGCCTCCCGGCGCGTGGGCGTGCTGTACGCGGCTGCGCTGGGCAGCAACCAGCTTCGAGACGCTGCAGGTGCACGCGCTGCCGCAAAGAAGCTGGAGGACCTGGTGCGCAATGATGCCGCTGCCCACCGGCTTGCAAAGCTGCTCGCCGCCGAGATCGAACTGGCCGCTGGTGACGCTGCGGCCGCTGTCAACGCACTGGCTGCCGATGCGAACAACACCAGCAGCGGCAGCAGCAGCAGCAGCAACCGGCGCCCTGAACTGGTTTTGCGCACACAGGCCTTGCTGCGCGCCGGGCGCGCTGGTGAAGGAACCAGCGCCCTGCAAACCTGGGTGGCCACGCACCCCCGGGATGCGACGGCGTGGCAGCTTTTGGCGTCCACCTGGCAGGCTCAAGGCCTGGCACTGCGCGCAGTGCGCGCCGAGGCAGAGGCCCACGCCGCGCGCTATGACTATGCGGCTGCGGTAGACCGCTTCAAGGCGGGCCAGGATCTGGCACGGCGGGGTGGACCGCAGGTGGACCACATTGAGGCGTCCATCATCGACACCCGGCTGCGCGCGGTAGAGTCACTTCTTCGCGAACAGGCCGCCGAGCGCTGATTCAATCAGCACACCCAGCAGCGAATAGATCAGCGACCCGAGCAGCGCCGCGCCGAAGCCATTGACGTGGAACCCGTCCAGTACGCTGGCGGCGGCCCAGAACATGAGCGCGTTGATGACGAAGAGAAAAAGGCCGACGGTGACGATGGTGACCGGCAGCGTCAGCACCACCAGCACGGGCCGCAACACCACGTTGAACAGGCCAATGACAAAGGCCGCGATCAGCGCGGAGGTGAAGCTCTGCACTTCCACACCGCTGTAGACATAGGCCACAAACAGCAGCGATGCAGCGCTGAGAAGCCATTTCAGGAGGAGTTTCATGGCCGGAGAATAGCACCGGCCGAGGGAACCAAGAAATGCGCAAAACGGAAGCCAAGCCCCTGGCAATCAGCCCCTGCGCTGACTGCCTATTCGAAAGCCAGCATCCACAACGCTCCGCAACCCGTGAGCAGGCTGCCCAGCGTTCCTGGCATTGGCGACCAGCCTTTGTCCGGGCGCACAGGCGCAGGCTCTTGTGCCATATCCGTCTTGGGCCGGCGCGCATCTACCACCTGGGCCGCGGAGGCGCCTGCAGCCTGCAGCTGATGGGTCAGCTCCGCCAGCGGCCCCTTGGCCAGTACGGTGGTCACTCTGTCCGTGGGCACCCGCAGCACGGGAAGGATCTGGGCAAACAGCTTGTCAGCCCACTTGGCGCGCCAGTTTTCACGGGCGCTGTGGCTTACCCACTTGCTGATGCGATGGGTCATCCGTGGCGCGCAGGCCACCAGCACCCATTGTGTTCTGGCGGCCGCGTCGCGCGCGAACAAAGGTGCCAGCACCTGCTGCGCATAAACCGCGTCGTCCACATACACGATGACTCTGTCCATACCGACTCCCATTGAGGACCAAGGACAAAAGGGGGCATAGAGCCCCCTTTTGTAATGGTCGGTTCCGTATGTCTGCCTTTAGCCCTGCTGCTCGGCAGGTGCCGCCGCCGCGCGGCGCGCAACGATGATCTTGCCAGCCAGCAGAACCAGCAGCGCACCCGCCACGCTGGCACCGTACTTGATCATGTCTGTCTGTGGCAGTTTCAGCATCCACTGCCACTTGTCGGGGTTCGAGAAAGCAGGGTCCGTCACCAGCATGCCGCCAGCGATCCAGCCCAGCAGCATGCCGCCCGCCGTGATGATCATCGGGAAACGCTCCATGAGCTTGATGACCAGCTGGCTACCCCAGACGATGATCGGGATAGAGATCAGAAGGCCCAGCACGACCAGCAGGAACTGGTGCTCGCCCGCATTCTGCGCAGCGCCCGCAATGGCGATCACGTTGTCCACGCTCATCACCAGGTCGGCCACGATGATGGTCTTGATGGCGGCCAGCAGCTTGTCGCTACCTTGCACGTCGCCGTGGCCCTCTTCATCAGGAGCCAACAGTTTGACGCCAATCCACACCAGCAACAGCGCGCCCACGAACTTGAGGAACGGCAGCGCCAGCAGGGTCATCGCAAAGGCGATCAGGATCACACGCAGAACAATGGCCCCGGCAGTGCCCCAGATGATGCCCTTGGTACGCTGGGCCGGAGGCAGCTTGCGGCAGGCCAGCGCGATGACCACCGCGTTGTCGCCGCCCAGCAAGATGTCGATGATGATGATCTGGCCGAGTGCGAGCCAGAATTCGGGCGAAGCCAAAAAGTCCATAAATTCCTCAGTATCAATACACGCGAAGGGGGAGTTCGCCGCCACTGTAGCGCCGAGTCCACCCAAGGGATAAAGGGCCTGCGGTCGGGGGATCAAGGACTGCCCTGACAGGGCAAGCAACGAAAGGACGGCCTTGATCAGCCCCAGCGGGCCCATCAAAGGTCTTGCTCAGCCCGGCGCCCTTGCGGTATGCGCTGAACCCGGACCGCCGGAAGCGATGTTTCGCTTCGTACTGACGACGGTTCCGATGCCTCGCGCCCCCACGCACCAAAATTTGGCAATGCCGGAATGCAAGTCGGGAGCTACTCCCCTTCGAAGCGTCGATTGGAACATCGCCCGCACGGTCGCGCAAGGGCAGCACGATTGTGGTTATTGCGTACACGCCCCCTCAAAGGCTGCCCCAAAGGGGCCGAAGCTCCCTGCAAAACACCTTTGCCAGGGTTGCCTTGTCCGCGCGGCTATGATCCAGCCCCTTCGCTCAAACCTCCATGGCCGCCATCCACATCACCGACATCGAAGCCGCCATCAACCACTGGCGCAGCCGGGTGCCTTCGCCCGACGGAGTCTCCCTGGCCCCGGAGATCCGCGCGCTGGCAGAGGTCTATGCGCAGATGGTGTTCCGGCGCGAGGACGTGGTGGAAGAAGACCGCCTGCCCCCGGATGCCCTGGATGCCTGGCATGCCTGGTACGGCACCACGCCCGACACACCCTGTATCGCCATCTGCTCCACCAGCCAGGGCGACGACCTGTGCAAGGGGTGCGGGCGCACGTTTGACGAAGTGCAGTTCTGGCCCGCGATGGGCCCTGCCGAAAAACGCGCGGTGTGGCGACGCATCACGCTGGAGCACTCTGCGTGGCGGTTCAACCGCTATGCAGAACGGGCGGCCGAAGGGGTTTCCAAAGCGCCGGCGCCAGCGGGCGCGGCGTGACCCGCCCATTTTCTTTTCAACACATCGCCCCGCCTCGCAAGCTGCAAACACGCGGGGGCTGTACGCCCGGCAGTCAAACGGCTATGGTGGGCCCATGCTGCGCCTCACCCAAGCCCCGAACATCGCCATCGCCACGCTGTGGGCGGACTTGTTGTGCGAAGCGGGCATGACGGCCTCCGTGCAGCGCCAGTATCTGGGTGCCGCTGCGGGGCACCTGCCGCCGGACCAGTGCCTGCCCGAAATCTGGCTGGACTACGACGAACACGCCACCCGCGCACGCGCGCTGCTGCAGGAGCTTCAGGATTTGCCACAGCGCCGCTGGGCATGCCAGTGCGGCGAGACGGTCGAAGGCGGATTCGAGCAGTGCTGGCAGTGTGGCGCGCTCATGCCACGAGACTGAGCCAGAAACTACCAAATTGATAGCTGTTAGCGCTTATCCATCAAGCGCCAGAGGCCATTTTGAACAGTATTCCAGTCACTTCCAGCGCACGGGCTCCACATGCACACTGCCCTGCGTGCTGCTCAGGGTGATCGCGCCTTCCTGCACCGTAGCCTGCAGTTGCATACTGCGCTCGGCCAGCTGCGCCAGTGCCTGGGATGCCTCCGTGGGGATGCGCCAGACCTGCAGCTTTTCCAGGCGTGACAGTTTGGTCTCGATGCCTTTCCACCAGATCTCTGCGGCGTGGTTGAAGCAGTAGACGATCACAGAATCGGCCTTGCTGCAGGCCTTGGTGAGCGGCTTGTCTTCGGGCTGGCCCACCTCAATCCACACGCGCTTGCGGCCGGTGAAGTCGGTCAGCGAGGCATCCGGGTCATCCGGGTCCGACAGACCCGCACCAAATGCCAGCGTGGCGTCGCCGTTGCAGAGGTCGTTGAGCTGGTGCGCCTGGATGGCCAAAGCAGCCAGCCGGACCATCATGCGCTCGTCGGTCTCGCTTGGGTGGCGGGCCAGCGTGAGGGCGTGGTCAGCGTAGTAGCCGTGGTCGATGTCGGCGATCTGGAGGTTCGCCTTGAAGATGGTGGATTTGATGGCCATGCAGCCTCACTACTAAATAGATAGCTGCCAGCGCTTTATCTACAAGCGCTGGAGACCAGAAAGGCTATAAATCTGCAGGCTAGACGCGCCGTGCGAGTTCGGCGGCTTTGCCCACATAGCTGCCGGGCGTCATGGCCAGAAGGCGGTCTTTTTCGGCCTGGGGAATTTCCAGCGAGGCGATCAGGCCGTGCAGCGCCTCGGCGGTCACGGTCTTGCCACGGGTCACTTCCTTGAGCTTTTCGTAAGCGCCCTGCACACCAAAGCGGCGCATCACCGTCTGGATGGGCTCGGCCAGCACTTCCCACGAAGCATCCAGATCTTCGGCCAGCGCTTCTTCGTTCAGCTCCAGCTTGTTCAGGCCGGTCAACAGCGAGGCATAGGCCAGCGCCGCGTAGCCCAGGGCCACGCCCATGTTGCGCAGCACGGTGCTGTCGGTCAGATCCCGCTGCCAGCGGCTGATGGGCAGCTTTTCAGACAGGTGCTTGAGCAGCGCGTTGGCCAGGCCCAGGTTGCCTTCGGCGTTTTCAAAGTCAATCGGGTTGACCTTGTGCGGCATGGTGCTGGAACCAATCTCGCCCGCCTTCAGGCGCTGCTTGAAGTAGCCCAGGCTCACATAGCCCCAGATGTCGCGCGAGAGGTCGATCAGGATGGTGTTGGCGCGGGCCACGGCGTCGAACAGCTCGGCCATGTAGTCGTGTGGCTCGATCTGGATGCTGTAGGGCTGGAAGGTCAGGCCCAGGCCCAGGGGCTCGGGCGTTTCGATGACCTTCTTGCTGAAGGCTTCCCAGTCAAACTCGGGCCAGGCGGACAGATGGGCGTTGTAGTTGCCCACGGCGCCGTTCATCTTGCCCATGATCTTGACGGCGGCGATCTTCTCGCAGGCCGTCTGCAGGCGCATCACCACGTTGGCCATTTCCTTGCCCACGGTGGTGGGGCTGGCGGTCTGGCCGTGGGTGCGGCTGAGCATGGGCACGTCGGCAAACGCGTGGGCCATTTCGCGCAGCTTGAGCACGATGCGGTCCAGGCCCGGCAGGATGACCTGGTCGCGGCCCGAGCGCAGCTGCAGCGCATGGCTGGTGTTGTTGATGTCTTCGCTGGTGCAGGCAAAGTGCACAAATTCAGAGGCCTTTTCCAGCTCGGGGCGGGCTTCGAACTTGCTCTTGATCCAGTATTCGACCGCCTTCACGTCGTGGTTGGTGGTCTTTTCGATCTCCTTGATGGCGGCCGCGTCGGCCTCGGAGAAGTTCTTGACCAAGCCCAGCAAGTAAGCACGCGCTCCGGTCGTGAGCGGCTTGAATTCAGCAAAACCTGCATCCGACAGCGCGATGAACCAGGCCACCTCCACCTGCACGCGGCGGTGCATGTAGCCGTGCTCGCTCATGATCGGGCGCAGGGCGGCAAGTTTGGTGGCGTAACGGCCGTCAAGCGGCGACAGGGCGGTGATGGTGGACAGGCTCATGGCGCGCAATTGTAGGCGGGGTGTGTAGGCGCCACGCATCAGTCAGGCTCACGCCGGGTCGCTGTCGATAGAATCAAACCCGAATTGTTCAGCATCCCCGCGCACTGGAAGACACACCATGAAATTGATCGGAGCCACCACCAGCCCCTACGTGCGCAAGGTACGTATCGTGATGGCTGAGAAAAAGCTCGACTACCAGTTCGTGCAGGAAAACGTCTGGGCCGACGACACCCACATCGCCACCTCCAACCCGCTGGGCAAGGTGCCCTGCCTGGTGATGGAAGGCGGCGAGGCGGTGTTTGACTCCCGCGTGATCGTCGAATACCTCGACACCCTGTCGCCCGTGGGCAAGCTGATTCCGTCGCAGGGCCGCGAACGCGCCGAGGTCAAGACCTGGGAGGCGTTGGCCGACGGCGTGATGGACGCCGCCATCCTGGCGCGCCTGGAAGCCACCTGGGCCCACCGCAAGGACAGCGAACGCAGCCAGGCCTGGATCGACCGCCAACTGGTCAAGGTGAACGACGGCCTCAAGTCCATGAGCCAGGGCCTGGGCGACAAGCCGTATTGCAGCGGCATCCACCTCAGTCTGTCCGACATCGCCGTGGGCTGCGCCCTGGGCTGGCTGGAGTTCCGCTTCCCCGACATCGCCTGGCGCAACGAGTACCCCAACCTGGGTAAGCTGCTTGACAAGCTGATGCTGCGCCCGAGCTTTGCAGACACCAAGCCGTCCTGAGCGGCGGGCGCAGGCAGCCCGGGTTTGGTAAAGACCCCGCGCCGGGCTTGCCGTATGCTTGGGCGCTTATGAACGAAATGGTTCAAAAACCTTCGAAACCCGGCGATGTGCGGGCCACCCGCCAGCGCGCGGCGCGCGAGGCCGCCACCACGCCCGGGGCGGACCGGGTCCGCGTCAACGACCCCGACCGCACGATGGCCAACATCCTGCAGGTGGCCACGGCAGAGTTTGCGGACAAAGGCCTGGCCGGGGCGCGCATCGACGAAATCGCGGCATTGACCAGCACCAGCAAGCGCATGATCTACTACTACTTCGGTAGCAAGGAAGGTCTGTATGTGGCGGTGCTGGAGGATGCTTACCGGCGCATCCGGCGCATCGAATCGGAGCTGCACCTGGAAGACCTGGCGCCCGAGCAGGCCCTGCGCACGCTGGTGGGCTTCACGGTGGACTACCAGCTCGCCAACCCCGACTTCATCCGCCTGGTGATGAACGAGAACATGCACCGGGGCGAGTACATCAGCAAGTCGGCCACGATCCAGGAGCTGAACATCCCCGTCATCCATGCCGTGCGCGATGTGTACCAGCGTGGCGTGGCGGCGGGTGTGTTCCGCCCCGACGTGGACCCGGTGGACCTGCACATGTCCATCTCGGCCCTGTGCTTCTTCAACGAGGCCAACCGCCACACCTTCGGCGCTATTTTCAAGCGCTCCCTCGACACCCCTGCCGCCACGGCGCAACGCCGTGAATCGATCATCGAGATGATCGTGCGCTTTCTGCGGCCCTGACCTTCCCGGCCCTGGCGCGCACACCGGCCCGCGTCAAAAAGCTCCTCATCAGCACCCTGCGCGCGCGCCGTGCATGGCTGCGTGCTGCCATGACAAACGATGCAGGGTTTGCACCTAGATCAAATACTAACCAGTTCGTACAAAATTCTTCCCGCGTTTCAATACAACGACTGGAGACACCATGTTTGCACTGGCCGACCGCGTGCTGCGGGGATACACCCGCGTGCTGGATGCACTGTCCGGCCTGTGCTTGGCGGTGATGGTGGTGCTGGTGTTTGGCAATGTGGTGCTGCGCTACACCCTGAACTCCGGCATCACCGTGTCGGAAGAACTCTCGCGCTGGCTGTTTGTGTGGCTGACCTTCATGGGGGCCGTGGTGGCCCTGCGCGAACACGGCCACCTGGGCACGGATGCGCTGGTGTCGCGCCTGCCCGCTGTGGGCAAGAAAGCCTGCCTGGTGCTGGCGCAGATCGCCATGCTGTACGTATCGTGGTTGCTGCTCAGTGGCAGCTGGGCCCAGATGCTTATCAACTGGGAGACCGAAGCCCCGGTCACCGGCGCCTCGGTGGGCATCTTCTACGCCAGTGGCGTGCTGATGGGCGGATCGGGGATTGCCATCCTGCTGCACGACCTGCTGCGCACGCTGTTCGTTCCGCTGGCTGAGCACGAGCTGGTCATGGTGCAGGAGAGCGAAGAACTGGCGGCCCTGGCGCACCGCCCTGCGGGCACCGATGCATCCCACGAAGCGCCCGGCAGCCACCGCCCCTGAACCCTCCGCACAGGCTCTCCACCATGACCGTCACCATCTTCCTCGGCTCCCTGCTGCTCGCCATGGCGATCGGCATCCCCATCGCGTTTGCGCTGCTCATCAGCGGCGTGGCGCTGATGTGGCATTTGGACCTGTTCGACGCGCAGATCCTGGCGCAGAACGTGATCAACGGCGCCGACAGCTTTCCGCTGCTGGCCGTGCCCTTCTTCATGCTGGCGGGCGAGATCATGAATGTGGGCGGCCTGTCCAAGCGCATCGTGAAGCTGGCGCTCACGCTGGTCGGCCATGTGCCCGGCGGCTTGGGTTATGTGGCCATCATGGCGGCAGTAATCCTGGCTGCCGTGTCGGGCTCGGCCGTGGCCGATGCTGCAGCGCTGGCCTCCCTGCTGCTGCCCATGATGGTGGCAGCAGGCCACAACAAGGAGCGCTCGGCCGGGCTCATTGCGTCGGCCGGCATCATCGCCCCGGTGATCCCGCCGTCCATCGGTTTCGTGATCTTTGGCGTGGCGGCCAACGTGTCCATCAGCAAGCTGTTTCTCGCAGGCATCGTGCCCGGCATCCTGCTGGGGGTGGCGCTGGCCCTCACCTGGTGGTGGCTCGTGCGGCGCGAAGATGTGGCGCCCCCAAAGCGGGCCACCCGTGCCGAACTGGCCGTGGCCCTGCGCGAAGCCGTGTGGGCGCTGGGCCTGCCCATCATCATCCTGGTGGGGCTGCGCATGGGTGTCTTCACCCCCACCGAAGCCGCCGTGGTGGCCGCCGTGTATGCGCTGTTCGTGTCCATGGTGGTCTACCGCGAGCTGAGCTGGCACCAGCTGGCCGACATCTTCCGCGCCTCGGCCCGCACCAGCGCGGTGGTGATGTTCCTGGTGGCAGCCGCCATGGTGTCTGCCTGGCTGATCACCGTGGCCGACCTGCCCTCCAAGGTCATCGGCATGCTGGAGCCCTTCATGGGCAACCCAACGCTGCTGCTGATCGCCATCATGCTGCTGGTCATGGTGGTGGGCACGGCCATGGACATGACGCCGACCATCCTGATCCTCACGCCCGTGCTGATGCCGGTGGTCAAGGCCGCAGGCATCGACCCGGTGTACTTCGGCGTGCTCTTCATCATCAACAACGCCATCGGGCTCATCACCCCACCCGTGGGCACGGTGCTCAACGTGGTGGCTGGGGTGGGGCGCATGTCCATGTCGCAAGTCACACGCGGCGTCACGCCCTTCATGCTGGCCCAGCTGGCCGTGATGTTCCTGCTGGTGCTGTTCCCCTCCATCGTCATGGTGCCGCTGCGCTGGTTGAGTGGTTGACCCCCGTCTGCGCCCCGGCCTTTTTCTTTCCGCCCCGTTTCTGCCCCGCCTAAAACCCAAGGAGACATTTCCATGAAACTGCTCAAGACCCTGCTCGCCACGGCCCTCGTTGCCGCGTCGCTGCTGCCCGCCGCGCACGCCCAGGAGCGCACCATCAAGTTCGCCTTCCAGAACCAGAAGGACCACCCCCAGGCCCAGGGCGCGCAGAAGTTCGCCGACCTCGTCGCTGCCAAGACTAATGGCCGCATCGCGGTCAAGCTTTTCCCCGGCGGCACACTGGGGGGTGACCTGCAGACCGTGTCGGCGCTGCAAGGCGGCACGGTGGAAATGACCGTGCTCAACGCCGGCATCCTGGCTGCGCAGTCCAAGGAATTCGGCATCTACGACTTCCCGTTCCTGTTTGCCACGCCCCAAGAGGCCGATGCCGTGACCGACGGCCCCTTCGGCAAGAAACTGCTCGACAAGCTGCAGGCCAAAAACCTGGTGGGCCTGGGCTACTGGGAGCTGGGCTTCCGCAACCTCACCAACAGCAAGAAGCCCATCACCAAGGCCGAGGACATCGCGGGTCTCAAGATCCGCGTGATCCAGTCGCCGATCTACATCGACCTCTTCAACGCGCTGGGCGCCAACGCGGTGCCCATGCCTTTCCCCGAGCTGTACACCGCCATGGAACAGAAGGCCGTGGACGGCCAGGAGAACCCGTTCTCCACCATCCTGTCGTCCAAGTTTGCCGAGGTGCAGAAGTACCTCACCGTCACGCGCCACATGTACAACCCCCAGGCCGTGATCGTGAGCAAGAAGTTCTGGGACAGTCTGAACCCCGCTGACCAGAAGGCGCTGAACGACGCCATGGCCGAAGCCACGACCTTCCAGCGCGGCGTGTCGCGCGTGCAGGCCAACGTGGCGCTCGAAGACCTCAAGAAGGCGGGCATGCAGGTGTCCGAGTTCTCGCCCGCCGAGCTGGACAAGCTGCGCGCCAAGGTGAAACCCGTCGTTGAAAAACACAGCGAGAAGGTGGGCGCCGAGACCGTGCAAGAGGTCTATTCCACGCTAGCCAAACTGCGCGGCGGCAAGTAAGCCACCACTGCAACCCCTACGCTGCCGTGCGGTGAACACACCACCAACCCGGCAGCGCGCCCACCCCGCATTCCGCCCGCCCCATGAGCCTCCAGCTCCTCGATCCCCCGGTCATCCCCACCACGTCCACCATGTCTTCCACTAGCCCCCGCAAGGTGCTGATCGGGCTGATCGGCGCCGGCATCCAGAAGTCGCTGTCGCCGGCCCTGCACGAAGAAGAAGCACGCCACCACGGCATGCGCCTGCACTACCAGCTCATCGACCTGGACCGCTCGGCGTCCTCACCCGAACAACTGCCAACGCTGCTGTCGGCGGCGCGCATCATGGGATATGCGGGCTGCAACGTGACCTACCCCTGCAAGCAGGCGGTGATCCCCCACCTCGACAGCCTGTCCGAGGAAGCGCGCGCCATGGGCGCAGTGAACACGGTAGTCATCCGCGACGGACAACTGGTAGGGCACAACACCGACGGATCGGGCTGGGCCTGGGGCTTTACCCGCGCACTGCCCGGCGCTGACCTGCGACGCGTGGTACTGCTGGGCGCGGGCGGCGCGGGCGCTGCGATTGCACACGCCGTGCTGCGCCTGGGGGCACAGCACCTGAGCATCGTGGATGCACAACCCGAACGCGCCGCACAACTGGCGGCCGACGTGAATGCGCTCTATGGCGCACGCGCCGAGGCCGGTGAGATCCGCTCGGCCATGGCCCACGCCACCGGGCTGATCCACGCCACGCCCACTGGCATGGACAAGCTGCCCGGCCTGCCGCTGGACGTGGGCCTGCTGCGGCCCGCGATGTGGGTGTCCGAAGTCGTATATTTCCCGCTCGACACCGCCCTGGTGCAGGCTGCGCGCGCGCTGGGCTGCCGGGTATCCGACGGCGGCGGCATGGCCGTGGGCCAGGCCGTGGGAGCGTTTGAGCTGTTCACCGGCGAGGCCCCGGATGCGGCGCGCATGGACGCACATTTCCGCCGCCTGGTCAGCAGCGCCCGCTGACCCGTTCCGCGCACGACAACACAAGGAGCTGAACCCATGAGCACCCCGATGGTGGCCACCCGCGAAGCGCTGGGCGACATGCTCAACCCCCTGGGCCTGCAGGGCATTGAGTTCATCGAGTACGCCACCAGCCGCCCGCAGGCGCTGGGCCAGGCGTTGGAGCGCATGGGCTTTCAGCCCGTGGCGCGCCACCGCTCGCGCGAGGTGCTGCTGTACCGCCAGGGCGACATGAACATCATCGTCAACGCCCACCAGGACACCGAACGCACCGGCGTGCATGCGCCGCCCGCACTCACCGAAACACCGGTGCTGGCCGCCATCGCCTTCCGCGTGGGCAACGCAGCCGCAGCATTTCGCCGCGTGCTGGAACTGGGCGCGTGGGCCGTGCACACCGAGGTCGAGGTGATGGAGCTGAACATCCCCGCCATCCACGGCGTGGGCGCGAGCCGCATCTACTTTGTGGACCGCTGGAAGGAGTTCTCGATCTACGACGTGGACTTTGTGCCCATCCCCACCGTCAACCCGCGCCCGCCCGCGCTGCAGGGCCTGCACCTGTTTGGCGTGGTGCAGTACATCGGCCTGGGCCGCGCAGCGGACTGGATCCATTTCTACAGCGAGCTGTTCGGCTTTGCCGAGCTGGCACCCGACCAGTCGTTTGGCGTGCTCACCCATGGCCGCATCCTGGCCAGCCCCTGCGGCACGCTGCACTGGCAGCTGATTGAACCGCTGGTCGATGCGCTGGATGCCGACCCCGAGGAGCTGCTGCAGCGCGTGGCCTTTGGCACACCCGACGTGCTGGCCACGGTACAAGCGCTGCGTGCGCGCGGCGTGGAGTTTGTCGAGTCGCCCACGGGCGTGCACACCGGCACGCGCGGTGCCCTCACGCGCGCCGACACCGCCTCGCCCAGCTTCGAGCTGGTGCTCGACGCCCGCTGAGCCTGGAGACCGCCCATGCGCCAATCCACCATGCAACGCAACGTCGCCGATTTCGGCATGGATACCATCAGCCTGGCGGGCCCACTGGAGGCCAAGCTGGCCGCCGTGAAAGCCGCCGGCTTCGGCCAGATCATGCTGGCCGCGCGCGACATCGTGGGCCATCCTGAGGGCATCGAAGCCGCTGTGCACGCGGTGCGCAACAGCGGCCTGCGCGTGACGGGCTTTCAGGTGCTGCGCGACTTCGAGGGCCTGTCGGGCCACCTGCACAGCTACAAGGTGGACATTGCCAAGCAGATGATCCTGATGGCACGCGACCTGGGCGCGCCCGTGCTGCTGGCCTGCAGCTCCACCTCATCCCACGCCACGGCCGATGCCGAGGCGATTGCGCGCGACCTGCGCAAGCTCGCCCTGCTGGCGCTGCCCCATGGCATCCGCGTGGCGTTTGAAGGCCTCTCATGGGGCCGCCACATTAACGAGGTGCATCAGGCCTGGGCAGCCGTGGAGCAGGCCGATTGCCCCAACCTCGGCCTGGCCATCGACTCGTACCACCAGTTCGCCACCAGCACGCCACTCTCGGCCCTGGAAGACGTGGACCCCGCCAAGATCTATCTGGTGCAGCTGTCCGACTTCATGTGGCAGGAGACGCGCACAGTGCAGGAGCGCATCGAGACCGCGCGGCACTTTCGCGTGTTTCCTGGCGAGGGCGTGCACAGCCAGTCCCTGGCCGAGCTGGTGCGTACGCTGGATGGCATGGGCTACCAGGGCGACTACAGCTTTGAGGTCTTCAACGACGACTACCAGCAGCTGCCCCTGCCTTATGTGGCGCAGCGCGCGTGGAACAGTGCGCTGTGGCTGGCGGAGGGGGTGCTGCAGCGCGCCGTGCCGCTGCCGGGGCATCCGCGCATCAAAACCATGGCGTGATTCACCACCCGCCAACGATCAGCTGTTGGCGCGTTTCTTGAGCCAGCGCATCAGCGCGCCCACCACCGGCAGTTTTTCGTACAGCTCTTCGGCCGCGTCCCAGTAGTCGCGGTGCAAGGTCACTAGGCCTTGTTCGTCCAGCACCAGGTGCGAGGCGCCGCGCACGTTCTGCGTCACGCCCTTCTCAAAGTTCTTGAAGGCAAACAGGAAATCCCAGGTCAGAAAACATTGCTGGCCCTGCACCACGCGGCCGGTGACCACAAAACGAGGCTGCTCCAGTGCCTCGAACATGTGGGCAAAAATGCCCTGGATGGCGGGCACGCCCACCACCTCGTTGAACGGGTCCTTGAAGCGCGCCTGGGCCGCATAGAACTGGCCGATGGTCGCCACATCGGCGGGCGACAGGTTTTCAAAGAACGCAATGACGCGCGTGACGGCTTCTTCCGTGGCGATCGTGGTTTCCGGTGGGTGCATACCGTTCAAAGACCTGTGAATTTTCGAACCGCCGGAAAGTACCACCGATACGGCAGCACGCGCAGCAGTTTCATCACCCGCGTGAAGCGCTTGGGAAAGTGGATGTCGAAATGCCCCCGCTCCCAGCCCTGCACGATGGCCGCCGCCGCTGCTTCGGGTGAGATGAGGGCCGGCATGGTGAAGTCGTTGCCCGCCGTGAGCGGCGTGGCCACAAAGCCCGGGTTGATCACGCTCACGCCCATACCCAGGTCATGCAGGTCCAGGTAGAGCGCCTCGGCCAAGTTGATGAGCGCGGCCTTGGTGGGGCCATAGGCCAGGCTCTTGGGCAGCCCCCGAAAGCCCGCCACGCTGCTGATCAGGCTCACATGGCCCGGGCGCCCGGCCTGCGCTGCGGTCAGCATGGCGGGCAACACACCAGCCAGCACATGCAGCACGCCGTTGTAGTTGATCTGCTCGTGGCGCAGCATCACGTCCAGATCGAAGTCGGTGGCGCGCATGTCGCGGTAGTAGCCCGCGCAATAGCACACCATGTCGGGAACACCACCCGCCAGCACCTGCGCGGCGGCAGCCTGCACCTGTGCCGGTTCGGCGGTGTCAAAAGCCAGCGCCGTGCTGCCGGGGTGCTGCCGGGCAAAGGCGTTCAGCGCATCACCACTGCGCGCCGACACGATGACCTGCGCGCCGCGCGCATGCAGCGCAGCCGCTGTGGCCCGGCCAATGCCGCTGCTAGCCCCGATGAGCCAGGCCCGGCGGCCATGCCAGTCGCGCAGGGGAGGATTGAGGCTCATGGTGCGCGTTTGGTGAAGGACAGGGTGATCTCGCCCAGGCGGAATCCGAACTTACTCATGGTGGCGCGGTTGAGCATCACACGGTCATCGATGAGGTACATCCAGTCGTCCAGGTCCACGTTGTAGACCTTGCCGTCCACGGGTAGGGCCAGCGTGTAGTTCCAGCGGAAAGCGTTGCCACGCGTCTGGCCGTTGGCCGTGCCCACCACATCGTCGGCGGTGCCGGTATAGCGGCCGTCGGCATGCTTCGTCAGCCGCCAGATGCGGCGCTGGGTGGTGCCATCGGAGTAGGTGAAGGCTTCGTCGAGCACGCCCTCATTGCCTTTCCAGCTGCAGTCCATGACCACGGTGAAGCGCTTGACGATCTGGCCGCTGCGGTCCTGGAAGATGCCGTAGGCGTCGATCTTGCCGTTGAAATACTGGGCCAGGTCCAGCACCGGCTTTTCGCTGGCGTAGCCATCGAGGTTCTGGCTGGCGCAGCCAGCCAGAACCACAGGGGCAGCCACGGCGGCGGAGAGAAGAAGGCGTCTTTGCATGTCGGGCATCCCTTGAAAAATCAGGCACTGGCTGCACCGCGCGCAGGCCGAAGCACCAGCCAATACAGCGCCCCCGCTGCCAGCAGCTTGAGCAGACAGGGCAACACGGCATAGGCCCAGCCCAGGGTCTGCAGTCCTTCTTCGCTGCGCGTGCCGGGGGTATAGCCCAACCAGCCCAGCAGGGGCAGCGCGAGGCCTGCGGCCAAAGCCAGGTTGAGCTTGGTGGCAAAGTTCCACCAGCCGAAGTAAGCGCCTTCGTGCTGGCCGCTGTCGCCCTCGGCCGCGATCACGCCCGCCAGCAGGGCGCTGGGCAGGGCCAGGTCGGTGCCCAGCGCCACGCCGGACAGCGCGCAGACGACGAGGAACGGCACCACATCACCCGCGCCCAGAAACGCAGTCCACACAAACACGGCAATCGCCAGCAGCATGCCCGCCAACCAGGTGCGCGCCAGGCCCCAGCGCGCCACGGCATGCAGCCACAGCGGGATGGACAGCGCAGCGCACACGAAATAGGCTGCGAGGAACATGGGCTCCTGCGCGGGCGGGGCCTGCAGCCGGTCCTGAATAAAAAACAGCACCAGCGTGGCCGGTATGGCGCTGGCAATGCCGTTGAGCATGAACACCGCCAGCAGGCGGCGGAAGGCAGGGCGGCCCCAGGGCCGCCACAGGCTGGCGCGCTGCGGGGGGCGGTACACACCGGCCACGGCGACACCCGCATGCGCTGCGGGGCGCGGGGCTCTGGTCCAGGCCCACCAGCCTAGCAGCAGGGTGATGGCAAACACACTGAGCATCACCGGCAGGCCCAGCAGCGCGGGCAGCACCGATGCCAGCACCACGCCGACCAGTGCAGCACCCTCGCGCCAGGCCACGATGCGGCCACGCTGCAGCTCGTCGCCGCCCAGGCGCGCGCCCCAGGACTGGTGTGCAATGCTGAGCTGGCTGTAGGCGGTGTAAGTGATGAGCAATGCCACCAGTGCCCAGGCAATGAGCGCATCGGCCCCGCGCACCAGCGGAAAGAACAGACTGCTCAGCCCCAGTGCCAGCACCACCGCCGACACCGCGCCCACCGCCAGCACGGCGCGCACCGAACGGCCGAAGAGGTAGTCAGACAGGCGGCCCAGCAGCGGGTCGGTGAACGCATCAAACAGCCGCGCTGCCAGCAGCACCGAGCCCAACGTGGCCAGGGGCATGCCAAATTCGCGCGCATAGTGGTTGGGCAGCAGCACATACAGCGGCAGCGCCACAAACGCCAGCGGCAGGCCCAGCAGCCCATAGGCCAGGCCTGCGCTGGCGCGGATGGGCTGCGTGGAGGTCATGGTTGGCCTGCAGTGCGGGTGGCGGCCAGCAATTCCTGGCGCAGCCCGGGTTCGGAGGTCTGCGGAGACAGCCAGATGCCAAAGAACAGGCGCGAGAACTCGGCGTCCGGCACCTCACCGACGACACGCCCCGCCATCTTGAACACCGCACCCACGCCAGGCTGGTGAATGCCCAGCAGGCGGTCGCCCGACTTCACATCCGGCAACGCGGCCTGCAGCGCCTGCTGCCAGCGCGTGGCCTGTTGGGGCGTGAAGCTGCCCACGCGGCGCATCTCTTCCAGTGAGCGTTTGGCGATGGCCTCGGCCGTGAAGTCGCGGTGGTAGGTCAGCTCCAGCGCCAGCGGCTGGGCGCCGTAGTTGTCTGCGTCAAAGCCGGGCTGCACCCACAGGCGGGCGCGGTAGATCTCGAAGCCCAGAAACCGGAGCACGCCCTGGCCCGCCAGGCGCACGCCTGACAGGGGCGTGGCGGTGGCCGACTCTGCCGCCTGGGCCATCGGCACGGCCTGCGCGATAGCGGAGTTTGAATAAAAAGAGGCTCCAGCGCTTATCCATAAAGCGGTAATAGCTATGTTTTTCATAGCATTCAATCCTTCGCCAGCGTGTACTGCACCAGGTCGATGTTGCTCATCGCAAATGCCGCTTCGCAGTACGCCAGGTAGAACTCCCAGATGTGCAGGAAGCGCTGGTCAAACCCCAGCTGCAGGATTTGCGTGCGCTGCGCCAGAAAGCGCTCGCGCCAGCGCTTGAGGGTTTCGGCGTAGTCCTGGCCAAACGCAAACTCGTCGACCACGCGCAGGCCTGCCGCCTCGGCCTCTCGGCGGAACTCGCGCGGACACGGCAGGCAGCCTCCGGGGAAGATGTACTGCTGGATGAAATCCGTGGAACTGATGTAGCGCTCGAACAGGCTGTCGTCGATCACGATGCTCTGGATGCAGGCCTTGCCACCTGGCTTGAGCAGGCGGTTCACCGACTGGAAATAGGTGGGCCAGTATTCGCGGCCCACGGCCTCGACCATCTCGATGGAGCAGATGGCGTCGTACGGGCCGTCCTGGATGTCACGGTAGTCCCGCAGGCGCAGGTCGGCGTGCTCGCCCACCCCCTGCTGTGCCATGCGCTTTTGCGCGAATGCGAGCTGCTCGGTGGAGAGTGTCACTCCCGTCAGGTGGGCGCCGAATTCCACGGTCGCCATCTCGGCAAGCGCGCCCCAGCCACAGCCAATTTCCAGCACCCGAGAATTTGGCTGCACCCCCGCCATGCGCAGCGCGCGGCGCACTTTGGCGTGCTGGGCTTTGCGCATGTCGCCGCCTGCATCGCCCTCGAACCAGGCGGACGAATAGTTCATCGTGTCGTCCAGCCAGAGTTCGTAGAACGCGTTGCCCAGGTCGTAGTGGGCGTGGATGTTCTTCTGGCTGTTGGCGCGTGTGTTGCGGTTGAGCAGGTGTTTGATGCGATACAGCAGACGCCCGGCCCAGGTGCCGTAGATCACGCCTTCCACCTGCTGGCGGTTGGCGATGAAGAGCTTGAGCAGGTCGGTCAGGTGCGGCGTGGTCCAGTCGCCCGCGATGTAGCTCTCGGCAAAGCCGATGTCGCCCGACCGGAGTGCGGCACTGCACACGTTCCAGTTCTTGAGCGTGATGGCCGCCGAGGGGCCATCACCGTGGCCGAAGTGCTGCAGCGTGCCGTCGGGCAGCTGCACCGTGAGGTGGCCATGCTGCAGGCGCTGCAGCAGCTTGAGCGCCGTGCGGGCGGCAGCCGGGGTGCCAGCGGGCAGGGCCAGGGCGGTGCGGGGGGCGGTGGTGGAGTTCATGGCGGCGTTCTCGTTCGTCATGGAATTCGGCGGGTCACGATGGATGCAGGCGCCTCGGGCTTGCGGTGGAAACGCACGCGCTTGAGCCACAGCTGCAGCGCGTGCCAGTGAATGCGGGCAATGATGGCCAACGTCATGGCGGGGTAGCCCCAAAGCGCCTGGCGCAGGGTCTGCGGGGTGATGGGCTGCAAGGTGCCGCTCACGCTCGTCTGGATGAGTGGGCCGGTGTCGTCGTCGTGGTCGATGCGCACCACAGTGCGGCCCGCGTCCTGTGCCCCCGCCTCGGTACGCATGAAGCGAAAGCGGTAGCCCCCGTTCACCTCACAGAACGGCGAGACGTGGAACACCTTGCGCGCCTGCTGCTCCACCCCGTACTGCGGCGCATCCAGCAGGTAGCAGTGGCGCTCGCCAAAGGTGTTGTTGACCTCCACCACGATGGCGCGCAAGTGGCCGTCGGCGCGGTGGCAGTACCAGAAGCTCACGGGCTTGAAGGTGTAGCCCAGCACGCGCGGATAGCAGTGCAGCCAGACCTCGCCCGTGGCGTCGGTGATGCCTTCCGTACGCAGCAGCTCATCGAGCCAGGCCAGCGCACCACCCTGCGCGGCACTGCGGCCGTCGCCGTGGTCCACGTCATGGAAGCTGATGGCGCCACGCCGGTTCACCGCCAGCGCGCTGCCCAGGCCGGGCAGGCTGCGCATGGGCAGCATCAGAAAAAACGTGGGGTAGGCAAACGCATGCCGCCGGGGCCGCAGCCGCGTGTGGCGCACCTGGCCGAAGCCGATGAGGGGCGCTGCGGGTGGGGCTGCGGCGTGGCTCACGCAGCCTCCGCCAAAGGCGCTGGCAGGGCCGCCAGCAGTTGCTCGGCCACGGCCAGGCCGGACTTGAGGCCGTCTTCGTGGAAGCCGTAGCCCGTCCAGGCGCCGCAGAACCAGGTGTGCTGCTGCCCTTGCAGCTTGCCCACCTGCTGCTGCGCGCGGATGGCGGCCATGTCGAACACCGGGTGGGCGTATTCGTAGCTACCGATCACGTGTTCGGGCGCTATGTCGCGCACCGGGTTCAGCGACACCACCACGGGCTGCGCAAAGGGCACGGGCTGCAGCTGGTTGATGAGGTAGTGCAGGCACACGCGGGCCGACTCGCGGCTGCGCTGCGGGGCACGTTCGTAGTTCCACGCGGCCCAGGCGGCGCGGCGCTCGGGCAGTACCGAGGTGTCGGTGTGCAGCACGGCGCGGTTGGCCTGGTAGCGAATGGAACCCAGCACCGCGCGCTCGTGCGGCGTGGGCTGTGCCAGCAAGGCGAGCGATTGGTCCGAATGGGTGGCCAGCACCACCTTGTCAAAGTGTTCGGTGTGGCCTGCGGTCACCACGCGCACCCCGGCGGCGTCGCGTTCGATGCGGCGCACGGGGGTGTTCAGGCGCTTGTCGGCAATGCCCGCCACGATCTTGTCCACGTAGTGGCGTGCGCCACCGGACACCGTCCACCACTGCGGGCGATTGCTCACCTGGATGAGGCCGTGGTTGTGGCAGAACCGGATCATGGTGGCCACGGGGAATTTCAGCATCTGGTCGGTGGGACAGCTCCAAATGCAACCCAGCATGGGCAAGAAGTACCAGTCACGGAACGCGTCGCCAAAGCGGTGCTCGCGCAAGAAGTCTCCCAGGGGCTGCATCAGCGCGGCCTCGGCCTGCTTTTCGGCAATGCGCGTGCAAAGCTTGTTGAAGCGCAGCAGGTCGCGCAGCATGCCCAGAAAGCGCGGGTTGACCAGGTTGGAGCGCTGGGCAAACACGGTGCTGAGGTTGGTGCCGCTCCATTCCAGCGCGCGGCCACCACCAGGGCCGCTCAGGGCGCCCGGCACCCGCACCGAGAACGACATGTCCGACTTGGCGGTCTCCACGCCCAGCTCGGCCAGCAGGCGGATCAGGTGGGGGTAGGTGCGCTCGTTGAACACCAGAAAGCCGGTGTCCACCCCGTGGGTGACGGGGGTACCCGAGGCATCGGGTAGCGTGACATCGACGGTGTGGGTGTGCCCGCCGAAGTAGTCGCCTGCCTCAAACAGTGTGATGTCCGCCTGGCCGCGCAGCTGGTGCGCGACCGAGAGCCCCGAGATGCCGGAGCCGATGATGGCGATTTTCATGACCGGCTCCCTCTGGCCGGTGCACGGAATAAAAAGGTTGCGAAGCGTCCCGAAACGAATAAGAGAGGGAGGGAGGAGAAGCGCTCCAGGAGGTCAGTCGGAACCCGGGGGCCCGAAAGGCTTCGCAACGTTAAAACTGTACGCTGCGCAATCGTCTTGCGCAATGGATAGAGTGGGGTCACGCTGGCGAAGTTCCAGAGGCTCACTGTATTTTTTTTCAAGAAATGTAAAGAAGTCATGGCGGTCACCGGGGCACAGGCTGGTTCAGCTGTTGTTCGATGGCCCGCACCAGGCCTTTGTTGTCTGGGGCGGTCAGGCTGGAGTAGCTGTCCACCAGCTTGCCGTCGCGGCCCAGCAGGTATTTGTGGAAGTTCCAGCGCGGCGCTGTGCCCGACAGCTGCGCCAGTTGCTGGAACAGCGGCGAAGCCTCGGAGCCCTTCACGCTGCTTTTGGCAAACATCGGAAATTTCACGCCAAAGGTGTTTTCGCAGAAGTCAGCAATCTCCTTGTTGCTGCCTTTTTCCTGGGCAAAGTCGTTGGACGGAAAGCCCAGCACCACCAGGCCCTTGTCTTTGTAGCGGGCGTACAGCTCCTCCAACCCCTTGTACTGGCCCGTAAAGCCACAGAAGCTGGCCGTGTTCACCACCAGCACCACTTTGCCGCTGTACTGGCACAGCGACTGAGGCTTTTCGTCCTGCAACCTCGCAAACGTGTGCTGCAGCGTGGCCGGGCAGCTTTCGGAACCCGCCGCGCGGACCGGGGGGGCATGGCCGACCGCCACCGCGACCAGCAACAAAAGGCTGGCGGCCGAAAGAAAGCGTCTGTTAGAGGTGTTCATAGGACTTGGGATCGCAGTGGGTATGGGCAATTTAACCATTCCATCATTTTTTGTCCACATGAGTTTTTATTTGGACTGATTGGTTTACGTGAATGCGAACCGCTCGGATTCAAAGTCCTGCAAAAGAAGTGGGTATTGCGGGCGCGCACGGGAACGGGGCGACAGGCGTCGCACGGCTGAAGGTTTGCCGTCGTGGTGGCAAGAGGGGGGAGAATTCCGGGCACAAGCTGCCCGCCAGTGGCGCTGGGCGCCGTTGGGTGGCGTGGGCCTGTGCCAGCCCACCCGCTGCAGGTGGGGGGATGCGCCCGCAGCCCGGCGCGGGGTCAGACCAGGTTGAGCAGGCGGTCCAGCGAGAGCTTGACTCTCACGTCCTTGAAAGCCACCACGCCCGTGACCTTCCAGGGGGGCATGCCGGTGTCACGCGGAATGGGCTCGCCCGTGGGCATGCCTTCACGGTTGGTCACCACCGCCACCTTGGGCGTGGTGGCCGTGGTGCCCCGGCGAACGACCACGCCCACCTCCTGGCTGGCCAGCCGCACGAAGGCCCCGGGCGGGTATACACCCAGGGTCTTGACGAGCGCAGCACCAGCCTCGTCCACCTGGTGCTCTTCGTCGTAGTAGCTGGCCTGCATGGCCGCCGTGACGGGCATGGGCAACCGGGCCGCGCGAGGTGCCATGCGGGCGCCAAAAATGTCGGCACGCTGCAGCAGGCGGGCCATTTGCTGGGGTTCCGTCTTCTTGGCCAGCGGGCCGGGGGTGCGGTGGTGGTGGCAGCGCACCGCCTCCAGCCACACCTGGTCGGCCACGCCAAGCGTGCGCAGCAGCGCCTCGGAACGCTCCGCATGACTCTCGACCGCCGCAATCTGCTGGGCGGTGAGCGGATGGGTCTGCTGGGCCAGCTGGTCCTGCAGCTCGGACATGGCTATGTTCATGGAGAGCGCCGCGTGGCCCAGCTGCTGCACGCGGGAGGCGGGCCAGCGCAGCATCTCGCGCGCCACCACCATGCACACACAGCACACCAGCATCGAATGCGTGGCGCTGTACATGCGCGTTTCCTGCGCAGACAGGTAAATCAGGCCCAGCAGCGTCGCGTCGGGCGTCTGCTCGCAGTGGCGGGCCAGCTCGTCGTGCAGCGTCTGGAAGCGCCCGCCAAAATCAGCGGGCGAAGGTGCACGCAGCAACTGCGTGGCACGCAACTGCAGTTCGGGCCAGTCAGGCAGCGTCTTGCCAGTGCGGCCCCGCCCTCCTGCGTCGTCGGCCGCCGTCATCTTCATCGCGGCAATTTCGCCCAGGTTGGTGTCGGCGATCAGCATGCGCTGCAATTGCGCGAGGTAGGCCCGGTGGCTGTCACCGGACTCATCGGTATCCACACACAGCTGCCGCCCCCGGCCCACCATCTTGGCCAGCTCTTCCCGGGTGCGGATGACATAGCCTTTTTGCGCCAGCAACACGCCATCAGCACCCCGCAGCACAAACGGCAGAGGGTGGCCCAGCTGGATGGATTCGATGTTCAGGCTGACGAGGTTCATGGTGGTCGTTACATTATCTAACGGCCACACGCCCGGCTAAGCCGGGGCAACCCCGGGGATTGCCTGCTTTTTCAAGCAACCACCGGCCTCCATCATCCCGCTGGGGGTGTAGCGGGCGCCTCGGGGGCGGGCACGGGGTGGGCACCCCGCGAGCGCCGCAGCATGCGACCAAACCACTGCCCCAGATCATCCACCCCCGTGAACACGGCGGGGATGACCAGCAGGCTCAGCAGCGTGGACGTGATCAGCCCGCCAATCACCGCCACCGCCATGGGCGAGCGGAAGCTGGCATCCGCCGCACCAATGCCCAGCGCAATCGGCATCATCCCCGCGCCCATGGCCAGCGTGGTCATGATGATGGGCCGTGCGCGCTTGTGGCAAGCGTCGATCAGTGCCTCAAAGCGCGTCATGCCATGCTCGCGCCGCGCCAGGATGGCGTATTCCACCAGCAGGATGGAGTTCTTGGTGGCAATGCCCATGAGCATGATCAGCCCGATGAGCGAGGGCATCGAGAAGCTCTTTTGCGCGATCAGCAGGCCCACGAACGCCCCGCCTAGCGACAGCGGCAGCGCCGCCAGGATGGTGACCGGGTGGAGGAAGTCCTTGAACAGCAGCACCAGCACGATGTAGATGCACAACACCCCGGTCAGCATGGCCAGGCCGAAGCTCGCGAACAGCTCGCCCATCATCTCGGCATCGCCAATGGTGATCTGGCGCACGCCCGGCGGCAGGTTCTGGATGGAGGGCAGCGCTTCGACCGCCTTCGTCACGTCGCCCAGCGGCTGGCCTGACAGCTCGATCTCAAAGTTGACATTGCGCGCGCGGTCATACCGGTCCACCACGGCCGGTCCCCCGCTGAACTCGAGCGTGGCCACCTGGCCCAGCATCACTGGGCCTTTGCTGCCCGGCACCGACAGGCGCTCCAGCAGCGACAGGTCTTTGCGCGCGTCGTCCTGCAGCTTGACCACGATCGGCACCTGGCGCGAGGCCAGGTTGAGCTTGGGCAGCGACACGTCGTAGTCGCCCACGGTCGCAATGCGCAGCGTTTCGGCAATCGCGCTGCTGGTCACCCCCAGGTCGGCGGCGCGCGCAAAGTCCGGGCGCACCGCGATCTCGGAGCGCACCAGGCTGGCCGTGGACGAGATGCTGCCCAGGCCCGGGATGGTGCGCAGGTCCTTCTCGACCGCCAGCGCGGCCGAGGTCAGCGCCTGCGGGTCGTCGCCCGAGAGCACCAGCACGTACTTCTCGCCGGAGCCCCCCAGGCCCACCTTGCTGCGCACGCCCGGCAGCGTCTCCAGCGCGGCGCGGATCTGGTTCTCGATGCCCTGCTTGCGCGGCCGGTCGCCGCGCTCGGCCAGCAAGATGGTGAGCGTGGCCTTGCGCGTTTCGGCATTGGCGCTGCCCATGAACGGGTCGCCACCGGCCGAGCCCCCACCGATGGTGGTGTACACGCTTTGCACATGGTCCACCTTGGCGATGCGCTGGCGCGCGTCCTCGGCCACGGCGCGGGTCTGGGCCAGCGTGGCGCCAGGTGGGAGCTCCAGGTACACCTGGGTCTGCGAGTTGTCATCGGCCGGGATGAAGCCCGTGGGCAGCAGCGGGATCAGCGCCAGAGAACCGATGAAAAACGCTGCCGTGGCAATGAAGGTCATCCAGCGGTGTTTGATGCACCAGGCCGCCCAGCGCAGGTACACCGTCATCCAGCGCGGGTCCTTGTGCGTGTCCACGATGGGTTTGAGGATGTAGGCCGCCATCATGGGTGTCAGCACCCGCGCCACCACCAGGCTGGCAAAGACCGCCAGCGACGCCGTCCAGCCGAACTGCTTGAAGAACTTGCCCGCAATGCCGCTCATGAACGCGGTGGGCAAAAACACCGCAATCAGTGTGAACGTGGTGGCCACCACGGCCAGGCCAATTTCGTCGGCCGCCTCCATGGCCGCCTGGTAGGGCGTCTTGCCCATGCGCAGGTGGCGCACGATGTTCTCCACTTCCACGATGGCGTCATCCACCAAAATGCCCACCACCAGCGACAGCGCCAGCAGCGTGATCACGTTGATCGAGAAGCCCAGCCAGTGCATGCCGATGAACGCCGGGATGACCGACAGCGGCAGCGCCACAGCCGACACGAACGTGGCGCGCCAGTCGCGCAAAAAGAGCCACACCACGAGCACGGCCAGCAACGCGCCTTCGTACAGCAGGTGCATGGAGCCGTCGTACTCCTCCTGCACAGGCTGCACAAAGTTGAAAGCTTCGGTGATCTCCAGATCGGGGTGCTGAGCGCGAATTTCCTTGAGGGCCGCCTGCACCGCAGAGCCGACTTCTACCTCGCTCGCGCCCTTGCTGCGCGCAACCTCGAAGCCCACCACCGGCTTGCCGTTGAGCAGGGCCAGGGCGCGCGGCTCTGCAATCGTGTCTGTCACCGTGGCCACCTGATCGAGCCGCACATGGCGGCCGTCTGACAGTGCCAGCGTGAGCCCTGCGAGCTCCTGCGCCGACTGCACCGTGGCCAGCGTGCGTACAGGCTGTTCGCTGCCGCCCAGGTCGGTGCGGCCACCGGCACTTTCGGTCTGCACCAGCCGCAGCTGGCGCGAGACATCGGCCGCCGTGGCGTTCAACGCCTGCAGCTTGACCGGGTCCAGCAACACATGCACCTCACGCTGCACACCGCCCACGCGGTTGACCGCGCCCACACCCCGCACCGTGAGCAGCTTCTTGGCCACGGCATCGTCCACAAACCAGGACAGCGCCTCGTCGTCCATGCGGGTGGAGGCGATGGTGAACGCCAGCACCGGCTGCGCGGCCAGGTCCATCTTGGTCACGATGGGGTCGCGCACGTCGCCAGGCAGGTCACCGCGCACGCGGGCCACGGCAGAGCGCACGTCGTCCAGCGCTTCCTGCGTAGGCTTTTCCAGGCGGAACTCGGCCGTGATGGTGGCGCCACCGTCCTGCACCTTGGTGTAGATGTGCTTCAGGTCTTGCAGCGTGGCGATGCTGTTTTCAATCTTGCGCGCCACATCGTTTTCGAGCTGCGCGGGCGAGGCGCCGGGCAGCGCCACGGTCACGGAGATCGTGGGCAGGTCAATGTCCGGAAAGTTCTGTACCTTCATGGCGTTGAACGACAGCAGGCCGCCGAAGGTCAGCAGCACAAACAGCATCAGCGCCGGTATGGGGTTCTTGATCGACCAGGTGGATACATTCATGTCGAATGCTCCTCAATTGATAGCTGTTTGCGCTTTATTGGTAAGCGCTAGAGCCATTTTTTGCTTGAAATCCGGAGCTTGCGAGGTGCTGCTGGCGGGCGGCGTGCTCACCACCCGCACCAGGTCACCGTCGTTCAGGAAGCCAGCGCCACGCACCGCTACCGAGGCATTCCCGTCCAGACCCGAGAGCACCTCGACCCGGTCAGCCACGCGGCGGCCCGTCTGCACCTTGCGCATTTGCACACGCTGCTCGGCACCCACCACAAACACGTACGAGAAGCCGTCGCGCACCACCAGCGCCTCTTGTGGCACGGTGAGTGCATCGCTGGCGCCCAGCGCAAACTCGCCGCGCACGAACATGCCCGCACGGAAGTCTGTGTTCAGGGGTAGATCAACGTACACCAGCGCATTACGCGTCTGCGGGTCCACCGTCGGCGCAATCATGCGCACCGTACCCTCCGCCGTCGCGCCGCTGGCCGCCGTCACGCTGACCTTGGCACCGGGCGCAATGCGGCGCAGCTCGGTGGACGTGACTTCGGCGCGCCATTCGAGGCGCCCCTTGCGCACCATGCGGAACAGCTCGGTGCCCGCGCCCACCACCGCGCCCACGGTGGCCGTGCGGGCCGAGATCACGCCGCTGTCGGGCGCCACCACCTGGGTGTACTTCAGACGCAACTGCTGTGCTTTCAGCGTGGCCTTGGCCGCCTCCACGCGAGCCTGCGCGGTCTTCTCGGCCGTGGTGTACTGCTGGATCTGCTGCTGGCTCAAGGCGCCCGTGGCCTGCAGCGAGCGGGCCCGGTCGGCATTGGCAGCGGCTTCGGCCGCATTGGCCTGGGCTTCGAGCAGGCTGGCGCGGACCTGGGCCACATCGGCCTGTACGGTTTCGGCAGAGAAAGTTGCCAGCACCTGGCCGGCCTTGACCACGTCGCCCACGTTCACACGCACGTCGGTCAGGCGCAGGCCGTTGCTCTCGGCGCCAATGCTGGCCTCCTGCCAGGCGGCGACGTTGCCATTGGCCGCCAGGCGCAGGGGCACCGAGGTGCGCTGGGGTTGGGCCGTGCTCACGGTAAGCGCGGGGCGGGGCTGGCCCGCCTTGGGCTCATCGGCGGCGCGCGATGCGCTGGAGAACACCAGGGCGCCACCGGTGGCCAGTGCGCAGGCAGCGATGACGGCGAAGGCCGTGGGAGAAATCTTGAAACCTTGCGTTTGCATTGTGTGTATCCGTTCATCCAGTCGGTGTCAGGAGAAAGGGTGAGCGATCAGCCCACCCCCCCGGTTTTTCATTCAGCGTGCGGCGGTAGCCGCAGCAGAAGGGGAGGCTGCCGTGGTGGTGGTCTGCCCGTCCCATCCACCGCCAGCGGCGCGGTACAGCGCAACCCAGGCGGCCTGGCGTTCATGCTGCAGCGCGATCAGCGCGTTCTCGGCCGCCAAGGACGTGCGCCGCGCGTCTTCCAGCTCCACCAGACTCGCCAGGCCGCCGCGCCAGCGCGCTTCGGTGGCATCGAAAGATGTGCGATAGCCCGCAGCCGCCGTTCGCGCGCTGGTGCTGCGCTCGGCCGTGCTCTGCAGCCGCACCAGCGCCTGTTCGACCTCGCTCACGGCCTGGCGCACCTTGGCGCGGTAGAGCGCGGCGGCTTCGTCATAGCGCGCCTGCGCCGCGTCCACCTGCGCGCCGCGCCGGCCACCATCGAACAGCGGCACGCTGAGCGCCAGCGGGCCGATGGTCCAGGTGTTCAGGTCGGTGGTCACGCCACCGCTGCGCACCCACGCCGTGCCCACCGAGCCGCTGAGAGACAGGCGCGGGTAACGCTGGGCCTGGGCGCTGCCCACTTCGGCACTGGCAGCGGCGACTTCGCGCTCGGCGTTGTACACATCAGGGCGCTGGGCCAGCACCTGGGCGGGTAGCGTGGCGACGGCGAACAGGGTGTCGGGGGCTGTGGCGGCAGGCGTGGACAGGCGCGAACGCAGCGCTGGCTCCTCCCACCCGGTCAGTGCCACCAGGGTCTTGACCTCCACGTCGCACTGCATGCGCTGCTGCGATGCACGCGCCTGCGCTTCGGCGGCGCTGGCACGGGCCAGGGCAGCCGTGGCGGGCGCCGTGAAGCCGGCGCGTTCGCTAAGACCTGACAGGCGCGAGGTTTCGCCACGCGACTGCGCATCGCGCTCGGCCACGCGCAGCTGCTCCAGGCAGGTGCGCAGGCTGCTCGTCTGCTGCGCCACCTCGGCGGCCACGCTCACGCGCGCCTCGTGCCACAGCGCCTGTGCGCCCGCCAGCCGCTCATCGGCAGCGGTCTTGGTCGCGCGGTTCGCACCAAAAAGATCAATCTCCCAGCTCGCCTGCAGCCCGGCCTGCGCCGTGGTCGCGATGCCTGCAAGCTGTTCGTTGAAACCCCGGCTGGCGCTGGCCTGCGCATCGAGCGACGGCAGCAGCGCGGCGCGGCTGGCCACCTGCGTGGCCCGGGCCTGCGCAATGCGGGATTGGGCCTGCGCCACACCGGGGCTGACGGCCTGGGCCGCGTCGATCAACTCCACGAGCAGCGGGTCGCCCAGCTGCGTCCACCATCGGGTCAGATCCCCCAAAGAGCCCTGGTGCGGCAAGGGCGCCTGCCACGCCACAGGTGGAGTGGTGGGCACTTGTGCGGGAGGCGCTGTGATGGCACAGGCGCCCAGGGCCAGGGGCAGGCAGGTGGCCCAGAAGAATCGGGTCTTGCTCAAAGTCATGCGTTGGATTCCTTGTGCGAATTCCGTGAAGTACTGCGGCGCGCGGGCTGTTGTACGGCCTGCCGCCTGGCGATCTCGCCCTGCACCATGCTCAGGGCGTAACCGGTCAGCCGGTCCACCCATTCGTCCACAGCCCCAGACCCCGCCAGCTGCGGTGCAATAGCCTGCAGCGGGTCGCGCTGGGTCCACATCTGCATAACCAGCCCGGCCAGCGAGAAGGCGAGGCGGTGCATGTCGTCGTCCACCTCGGCCACGCCCATGTGGCGGCACAGCACCTCAACCAGGGCGAGGTGGGGGGCACGGCACTCGCGCTCAATGAGCTCTGGCCACACATGGGTGGGGTCCAGCAGCTCGCGCACATGCAAGCGCAGCGACTGGGTCACGAGGTCATCGTGCTTGAGCGGCTCCAGAAAGCCACCGAAGTAGGCGGCCAGCGCCTGCTGCAAGGTCAGCGCAGGGTCGGCAAACACCGGGATGAGGTCGCTGCCGCTGCCGAAGGGCTCGTAGAACGTGGCTGTGTAGAGGCGCGCCTTGTCGCCAAAATGGTAGGCGATCGCTGCCACGTTGGTGCCGGCGGCTTCGGCAATGGCACGCACCGAGGTTTGCGCAAAGCCCCGCTCGGAAAACAGCTGCAGCGCGGCGCGCAGCAAGCGCACGCGCGTGTCTTCTCCGTCGCTGCGGGCGGTGCGCTGGGCTGCGGGAATGAAATGGGCGCCAAAACTCATGGCACCGGATTACACACCAGAATTCAAACAACCGTTTGAATTAGCGATGCCACGCGGAAAATTCAGCCCGCAAAAATGCAACAAAACGTCACACCTTGGTGCGACTCAACCGAACACGGACCTCCACAGGGCCAACACCGCATCGCGCTCGGCCTGCAGTGCGGGGGGGGCAACCTGGGTGGGCGCCTCGTCCAGGCGCGCCACGTGTTGCACGCGCCGCAGTTCACGGTACGCATCCGCAGCCGCCATACCCACGCCAGGGGGCAACAGCCCCACCTGCTCGGCGCGCTGCAGCAGCGCGATGTTGCCCACATTGCCCACCAGCTCCGGGTGGTTTGCAGACTGCGAGAGCACCAGGTATTGAACGGCAAACTCCGCATCCACCATGCCACCCGGACTGTGTTTCACATCAAACTGCCCGTCGCGCGTGGGGTGCGCTGCGCGCACACGATCGCGCATGGCCACGATCTCCTCACGCAGGGCGGCAGGGTCGCGTTCGGAGGTGATAACGGCCTCCCGCACGGCATCGAAGCGCGCCTGCAAGGCCTCGCTGCCCATCACAAAACGCGCGCGTGTCATGGCCTGGTGCTCCCAGGTCCACGCGGTGTTGCTGCCCCGGCGCTGCTGGTAGTTGGCGTAGGCCTCGAAGCTCGTGACCAGCAGACCTGAGCTGCCATTGGGCCGCAACGCAGTGTCGATCTCGTACAGATCGCCCTCGCCCGTCTTCACGGTGAGCCAGTTGATGAGCTTGCGCACAAAGGCCGCGTAGACCTCGGGGGCGCGTTCGTCGTCGTCATCGAACACAAAGACGATGTCCAGGTCGCTGCCGTAGCCCAGTTCCTTGCCGCCCAGCTTGCCGTAGCCAATGATGGCGAATTGCGGGCTCTCGCGGTGGCGCGTCTTGAGCCGGCTCCAGCACCACTGGGCCGTGATGCGCAGCACGCTGTCAGCCAGGGCGGACAGGTCATCCGCCACCTGCTCGACGGTGATGCGCCGCTCCACGTCGCGCGCGAGGGTGCGGAAGGTTTCCGCGTGCTGGGCACGGCGCAGCAGGTTGAGCAAGGTTTCGTCATCGTCCTCGCCCGTGGACTGCAGCGACGCGAGCCGCACGGCCAGTTCGCGCTCGAAGTCGGCCACCACAAAACGTTCGGCGAGCAGCGAATCCCCCACCAGTTCATCGATGACACCGGGGTGCTGCAGCAGGTAGCGGGCGGGCCACTTGGCCGCGCCCAGCAAGTGCAGCAATTGCTCGTGCACAGAGGGGCGCTCCAGCAGCAGCGCCAGATAGCTCTCGCGGCGCAGCAGCGGCTCCAGCCAGTTGGCAAGGCGCAGGGCGGCCTCTTCGGTGACGCGGCCTTCCTTGAGCCACTGTGCGGTGCGCTGCACCAGCCGGAACAGGCGGGCACGGGCTTCGTCGCGCAGCCCCGCCACGCGCGGGTGGTTGCGCCATTCGGCAACGCGCTCGCGAAATCCGGGCGGCAACTGCTCCAGCAGCGTGTCGAATTCGGGGGGGGCTGCTGCCGCAGCGCGGGGGCCGCCACAGCCTCCGCCATTGCACTGCTTCTTGCCCGCCCCGCCCAGCAGGGTGTCGAATTCCTGGGCCACCAGTTCACGGTGTGCGTCCAGCTCGTGCAGGAAGGCGCAGCAATCGGGATACCCCAGGGTGTGCGCGATCCACGCAAGATCGTCATCGCGCGTGGGCAGCACATGGGTCTGCTGGTCATCCAGGTACTGGATGCGGTGCTCCACACGGCGCAAGAAGACGTAGGCCCGCGCGAGCGCATCAGCCGTTTCCTGCGGCATCAGGCCCGCCTGGGACAGGCGGGTGAGCGCATCAAGCGTGGGGCGGCGGCGCAACTCGGGGAACTGGCCGCCCCGCACCACCTGCAGCAGCTGAACCGTGAACTCGATCTCACGAATGCCGCCGCGCGAGAGCTTGACGTCGTTGGCGCGCTCCGGGTGGCCCGCGCTGCGCTTGGCGGCATGGTCCCGGATCTGGCGGTGCAGCACCCGCAGCGCATCGAACACGCTGTAGTCCAGGTAGCGGCGGAACACAAAGGGCAGCACCACACCGCGCAGCGCCTGAACCTCAGGGCTGGCAATGCAATCACGCGGTGCCACCACCCGGCTCTTGAGCCAGGCAAAACGCTCCCACTCGCGCCCATGCAGCTGCAGGTATTCCTCCAGCGCCGACAACGAGACCGAAGGCGGACCAGAGTTGCCATTGGGGCGCAGCGCCAGGTCCACGCGGAACACAAATCCGTGTTCGGTGGTGTCGCCCACCAGGCTGTAGATGGCCTTGACCGCACGTGCAAAGTATTCGTGGTTCGAGATGCGCCCCCGGCCATCAGCCGTGCCCGCCGTTTCGCCATCGTGCTCGTACACGTAGATCAGGTCGATGTCGCTGGAGACATTCAGTTCGCGGGCACCGAGCTTGCCCATGCCGATGATCCACAGCTGCACGGGCTGGCCGTCCGGCCCGCGCGGCGCGCCGTGGCGCTCGTCCAGCTCCTGGCGGGCATGCTGGCAGGCCCTGTCCAGCGCCAGTTCGGCCAGCTCGGTGACCGCGCTGGTAATGTCCGCCAGCGGAGCCTGCGCCTCGCAATCCATCTGGATCAGCCGCTCCATGACCAGCTGGCGCAGCACCCGGAGCGCGGTGCCCGTGTCACAACCGCGTGCGCGCAGCGCGTCGTAGGCCTGCTCCATGCTGGGCCACCGGGGAACACCGGGCGGCAGGAGCAGCAGGTCAGCCTCGTAGCGGCGATGCAGGCGCTGATAGAAACGCGAGTGCGCGGCCCCGTGAACAAAGGTCGCGGAGGGATTGCAGGGGGATTCAGGATACGGGATCGACATGGCAGCCGCAGCGCAATGCTGCGTACATAAGAACACTGGTTTGTAGTGAACCCGCGCTAAGTCTGCGGGTCATAATTCCTGCCACATTCAATCCCACCATGATCGATCCCACCACGCACCCCACCCGCCTGCTGAAAATTGTGGCAGGTCTCGCGCGGTGGTCACTGGGCTTGCTGCTGGCCTTCTGGCTGCTGCTGACCATCGCGTGGGGGGCCCTTCATGGCTGGATTGTGCCGCGAATCGGTGATTTCCGCCCACAGCTGGAGGCGCATGCCGCACGGGCGCTGGGGGTTCCTGTCCAGATCGGTGCCATCGCGGCGCACACCGAAGGCCTGATCCCTTCCATTGAACTCTCGGATGTCACCCTGCTGGACGCTGCCGGCCGCTCTGCCCTGCGCCTTCCACGGGTGGTGGTGGCGCTGTCGCCGCGCTCCCTGCTCAAGGGCGGGTTCGAGCAGCTGTACATCGAAGAGCCCGAGCTGGATGTGCGCCGCACTGCCGACGGCCGCATCCAGGTGGCGGGTCTGGATTTCTCCCAGCAGCAGGGCGAGGACAACGCCGCCGCCGACTGGCTGTTTTCACAGGGCGAGGTGTTCATCCGGGGTGGCACGGTGCGCTGGACGGATGAGCAGCGCGGCGCCCCGGAGCTTGCGCTGGAGAAGGTGGACCTGCTCTTGCGCAACGGCAACTGGCACCATCACATGCGGCTGGATGCCACGCCGCCCGAAGCCTGGGGAGACCGCTTCACGGTGACGGGGCTGTTCCGCGCGCCCTTGCTGCGCGCGCGCGACGGCAACTGGAAACACTGGAATGGGCAGGTCTTCGCCGACTTTTCCCGGGTGGACGTCTCGCGGCTGCGCCACCATGCCGATGTGGGCGTGGATATCGCACAGGGCCGGGGCGCGCTGCGAGCCTGGGCCGATGTGCAGCGCGGGCAGATTGTGGGCGGCACAGCCGACTTGGCGCTGGCCGATGTCAATGCCACACTGGGTGCAGGCTTGCAGGCGCTGGTGCTGCCGTCCATTCAGGGGCGGCTGGGTGGGCGCCGACTGAACGGGGGGTTCGAGTTCTCGACCCAGGCGCTGCAATTCAAGACGGACGATGGTCTCACCTGGCCCGGAGGCAACGTCCGGCTTGTGCACACGGCAGCGGCCGGCAAGGCACCCGCCCAAGGCGAGTTCCGCGCCGACCGCCTGGACCTGGCTGCCCTGGCGCAGGTCGCCAGCCGCCTGCCCCTGGGCGCCACGGCACATGAGGCCGTGCGCACCTATTCACCCCACGGGCTCGTGGACGAGATCCAGGCCACCTGGAAAGGCCCTCTCGAAAACCTGCAGCAGTATCAAGTACGCGGGCGCATTCGCGGATTGGCGCTGGCAGGCGACACCCCCGCCAGCGCGTCCACCCAACTGGGCCTGCGGGGTGCCACGGTGGACATCGACATGACCCAGGCGGGCGGCAAGGCAGCGCTGACCATTGCCTCCGGCGCGCTGGTGCTGCCCGGCGTGTTCGAAGACCCGGTGCTGCCGCTGGACCGGCTCAGCGCCGATGTGCGCTGGCAATTCGATGGCGACCGCATCGCCGTGCAGGCCAACGATGTGCAGTTTGCCAATGCCGACGCCCAGGGCGAGGCCCGGGCCACTTGGCATACCAGCGATGCGGGCAAGGTGGCACACCGCTCTCGCTTTCCGGGGGTGCTGGACCTCACAGGCACCCTGAACCGGGCGGACGGGACCCGTGTGCACCGCTACCTGCCGCTGTCCATCCCCCAGGAGTCGCGCCACTATGTGCGCGACGCCGTGGTGGCGGGCAGCGCGAGCAACGTGCAGTTCCGCGTCAAGGGGGATCTGCACCACCTGCCTTTCGACGACCCCAAACAAGGCGAATTTCGCATCGCAGCCCGCGTGAAGGATGTCACCTACGCCTACGTCCCTACGCAGCTGCAACCGGCCAATACGTTGCCGTGGCCTGCATTGACGGAGCTGGCGGGGGAGCTGATCTTTGAACGCTCCTCCATGCAGGTGCGCGGCGCCAGTGGCAGTTTTGCGGGACGCCCGGGCCTGCGCCTGTCGAAGGTGGACGCCAAGATTCCAGACCTCTCCCATACCGTGGTGGGTGTCAGTGCCGATGCCCGGGGGCCGCTGACCGAGCTGCTCACGCTCATGAACACGTCGCCTTTGGGCCGGATGACCGGCAATGCACTGGAGCAGGCCAGCGGCACCGGCAACGCAGACTTCAAGTTGCGCCTGACCTTGCCGATCAGCGACATCGAAAAATCCAAGGTCCAGGGCAGCGTCACGCTGGCGGGCAACGAACTGCGCATTACCCCCGACACCCCGACGCTGAGCCGGGTGCGGGGCGTGGTGCAGTTCACCGAAGGCGGTTTTTCGCTCAATACCGTGCAGGCCCAGGCACTGGGCGGCGCTGTCCGGCTGGAGGGCGGCATGCGCGCTCTGCCCTCCAATGCCCCGGCTACCGAATCGGCCGTGCAGCTTCGCGCACAGGGCACCGCCACGGCCGAAGGGCTGCAGCAGGCATCACAACTGGGCATGCTCTCGCAGCTGGCGCGCCGCGCCACGGGCAGCACCGCGTATTCCATGGCGCTCGCGTTTCGCCGTGGCGTGCCGGAGGTGCAGGTGACCACCAGCCTGCAGGGGCTGGCGCTGGCGCTGCCCGCCCCGCTGGGCAAGACGGCCGAAGGCAGCCTGCCAATGCGGTTTGAAACCCAGGTGGCCCGCGAATCGCTGGTGGGCCTTACGCAGGCTGGAAATGGCACCGACGCCCCGCCTTTGCGCGATCAGATCACGCTGGACCTGGGCGCACTGGGCTCGGCCACTTACATTCGGGATCTGGGCGGGCCCCAGGCCCGGGTGCTGCGCGGTGCCATCGGCATCGGCCTGTCGGGCGGGGAATCCGCCCCGGTGCCCGCGCAGGGTGTGGCGGCCAACATCAGCCAGGGCAAGCTCGATGTGGATGCCTGGGAAGACGTGCTGACCCAGGCAACCGGCAGCGAACCCGCTGCACGCCCCGCAACCGCACCCGGATCGCCAGGCTCAACGGGGACGCCCAGCACGGCGCAGGACTACCTGCCCACCACACTGGCCTTGCGCGCCCGCGAACTCACGTTGCAAGGTCGCACCCTGCACAACATCGTGGCCGGCGCGCTGCGGGACGGCACCACCTGGCGTGCCAACCTCGACGCCACGGAACTCAACGGCTATCTGGAATACCGCCAGCCAGGCGGCGCCGAACACCCCAACGGGCGCCTGTTTGCGCGGCTCTCGCGCGTGAACATGCCCCAGAGCGACGTCACCCAGGTCGAGGCCCTGCTGGACGAGCAGCCCGGCGCACTGCCCGCGCTGGACATCGTGGTGGATGACTTTGAACTGCGCGGCAAACGCCTCGGGCGTGTGGAAATAGAAGCGCAGAACCGGGGCGGAGATGGCACGCAGCGCGAATGGCGCCTCTCCAAATTCAATATCCTGGCGCCCGAGGCGAACTTCACAGCCAACGGCAACTGGGCGGTGCTGAACACCGCAGGGGTGGGGCCCCGCACGCCGGAGCGGCGCACGGTGCTCAACTTCAAGCTGGACATCCGCGACTCGGGCGACCTGCTGGGCCGCATGGGCATGGCCAATGTGGTCCGGCGCGGCAAGGGCCGCATGGAAGGGCAGGTGGCCTGGATCGGCGCGCCGTTCAGCCCTGACTACCGCAGCATGACCGGGCAGATCAACCTGAACGTGGAGTCCGGCCAGTTCCTCAAGGCCGACCCAGGCCTGGCCAAGCTGCTGGGCGTGCTGAGCCTGCAATCGCTGCCACGCCGCCTGACGCTCGACTTCCGCGACGTGTTCAGCGAGGGTTTTGCGTTCGACTTTGTCCGGGGCGATGTGCGCATCGAGCAGGGCGTGGCCACCACGAACAATCTGCAGATGAAGGGCGTCAACGCCGCCGTGCTGATGGAGGGCAGCGCCAACATCGATCAGGAAACCCAGGACCTGCGCGTGGTGGTGGTGCCCGAGATCAACGCCATGACCGCGTCCCTGGTGGCCACAGCCATCAACCCGGTCATTGGGCTGGGCAGCTTCCTGGCCCAGGTATTTCTGCGCGGCCCGTTGATCGAGGCGGCCACGCAGGAGTTCCGCATCGATGGCACCTGGACGGACCCCCGCGTGGTGCGCGTGGCCCGCCGCAACCGCGAGGCAGGCCCTGCAACCGGCACCCCCACACGCCCCAGCGCACCCCGCACCGGAGAACCGTCATGATGAAAGTTGCTGCGATCCAGATGGTGTCCTGCACCCGGCTCGACGACAATCTGCGCGCTGCACGCGCCCTGCTGGAGCAGGCCGCCAGCGCAGGTGCCGAGCTGGCCGTGCTGCCCGAATACTTCTGCGTGATGGGCCACAAGGACACCGACAAACTCGCCCTGCGCGAAGCACCGGGCGAGGGCCGTATCCAGCACTTTCTGGCCAGCGCGGCACGCGAGCTGCAGATGTGGATTGTGGGAGGCACCTTGCCGCTGGTGGCCACCACACCCGACCGGGTGCGCAACACCACCCTGGTGTTCAACCCCGCTGGCGACTGCGTGGCACGCTACGACAAGATTCATCTTTTCTACTTTGACAACGGGCGCGAGCAATTCCACGAAGGCCGGGTTATCGAAGCGGGCAACACCCCCGTGCAGTTCGAGCTGCCATCGCGCGACGGCCACTGCTGGCGCGTGGGCCTCTCGGTGTGCTACGACCTGCGCTTTCCCGAGCTGTACCGCGCCCACGCCAGCGCGGGTGCAGACCTGCTGCTCGTGCCCAGCGCGTTCACCCACACCACCGGCCAGGCGCACTGGGAGCTGTTGCTGCGCGCCCGCGCCGTGGAAAACCTGGCGTATGTGCTGGCGCCCGCACAGGGCGGTGTGCACGAAAACGGGCGGCACACCTGGGGCCACAGCATGCTGGTTGACCCCTGGGGCACCGTGCTCGCCCAGCAGGACCAACTGGCGGGCGTGGTGTCAGGTGTGGTGGACCCGCAGCGCCTGCGCGACATTCGCCTTCAGTTGCCCGCCTTGTCGCACCGCGTCCTGTGAAGATCCCGCAGCAGCGCACACTCTTCAGACGCTGGCGCGGCGCATGGCGGCGCTGGTCGCTGTGGACCCTGCTGGTAGCCCTGGTGATCTCCATGCTCGCCACCATGGTGTGGCTTGCGGGGCGCTACGAGGCCAGTCAGGTGCAGTCGCGCCTGGAGCGTGACACGGCCGACGCGGTGTCCGACATCCGCGTGGCGCTTACGCGCAACCTGCAAAGCCTGCAGGCCCTGCACGCGGGCGACCCGGGCCAGCTGGCCTGGGAGGTCGATGCAGCCGAGCTGCTGCGCAACCGGCGGGAGCTCGTGCGCATCGAGTGGCGCGATGCCGACCTGCGGGTACGCACCCATGCACAGTCGCCCTACCGCCCCGTGGCCTGGGACGCCCGGCTGCGTGAGGGTAACCAGTCCGACGCCGCCATTGCCTGTGCCAACGCACGCCGCCTGAGCAGCCCAGCCTATTCAAGCAGCTACTTTCAGCCCCACGGCGACGGGCTGGGCTCGGAGATGATGGAGCTGTGCCTGCCGCTCACCTCGGGCGGGCGCAGCACGGGTTTCCTGGTGGTCACGTATTCGCTGCAGGACGTGCTGATCAACCTGGTGGCGCACAACCTCACCCGCAGCCAGGAGGCCTCGTTCACCGAGGCCGACGGCACCCGGCTGGCCGTGCTGGGCGCCGCGCGCCGCGGCTCGCGCATGTTCACGGCCACGCACCTGCTGGATCTGCCCGGCAGCACCCTGGTGCTGCGCATGGACACCTGGCACAGCGCGCCCAGCCTGTTCCCCAACGTGCTGACCGCGCTGGTCACCGCCATGTCGATTGCGCTGGTCACCGTGATGGTGGTGCTGGTGCGCGACAACCGCAGGCGCCTGCGCGCCGAGCGCGACCTGGCCGACGCGCTGGCGTTTCGCAAGGCCATGGAGGACTCGCTGGTCACAGGCCTGCGCGCCCGCGATCTGGAAGGCCGCATCACCTATGTCAACCCGGCCTTCTGCGCCATGGTGGGGTTCAGCGCGCCGGAGCTGCTGGGCCAAAGCGTGACCGCGCCCTACTGGCCCCCCGAGCGGGTGGAGGAGTATCGCCAGCGCCAGGCCATCCGCTTTGCGGGCACCATGCCGCCGCGCGAGGGTTTCGAGTCCGAATTCATGCGCAAGGACGGCACCCGCTTCCCTGTGCTGATCATCGAGGCCCCGCTCATCAACGCCCAGGGCCTGCACACGGGCTGGATGAGCGCGTTCCTCGACATCAGCGAGCAGCGGCGGGTGGAAGAGCTGTCGCGGGCGTCACAAGAGCGGCTGCAGGCCACCGCCCGCTTGGCCACCGTCGGCGAAATGGCCTCGCTGCTGAGCCACGAACTCAATCAGCCCCTGGCCGCCATTTCCAGCTATGCCACCGGCTCCATCAACCTGCTGGAGGCGCCCACACCGGCAGAGCAGGGCGCAGGCGCAGCTGCCCATGCCGAGCAGCTGCAGGATGTGCGCATGGCCATGCAACATATTGCGCGGCAAGCCGAACGCGCAGGCAAAGTGATCAAGAGCGTCCACGACTTTGTGCGCCGCCGCGACCAGGCGCGCGAAGCGGTGTACGCGCAGCAGTTGCTCGATGCCATCCTGCCGCTGGTGAGCCTGCAGGCACGCAAGCTGGGGGTGCGCGTGAACACCTCACTGGAGCCCCACCTGCCCCCCGTGTTGTGCGACCGCACCATGGTCGAGCAGGTGCTGCTCAACCTGGCGCGCAATGCCATGCAGGCCATGGACGACCCCGCCCTACCCACGCGCATTCTGGACATTCGGGTGCGGCGTGCGGCGTCGAACCAGCACAGCGGCTGGATCGAGTTTGCGGTGACCGACCTGGGATCGGGCATTCCCCCGGACGTAGCCGAAAGGCTTTTCACCCCGTTTTTCACCACCCGCCCCGAGGGCATGGGTCTGGGGCTGAGCATGTGCCGCACGGTGATCGAGCAGCATGGCGGTTTTCTCGGATTTGCGCCCCATGAACCGCGTGGTACGGTGTTTACCTTCACGTTGCCAGCGGCAACCCCCTGAGCGACTGCGTCACTTCCCCCTTCTCTCGCGCTGCGCGCGGGAAGGGGGTCGCCACCAGCGCGGCGGGGCGGCCCTTGCGCGGCGGCCCCCGCCCAGGCCGCGCCAGTTGCCGCGACTGCGCGTAACCGACAATGCACTAGTTAACCGAGTTAAACCATGGAGCCCACCACCAACGCCACCGTGTACATCGTGGACGACGACGCCAGCGTGCGCGAAGCGCTGGCGTGGCTGTTGCGTTCGCGCAGGCTATTCAGCGAGTCCTTTGAGAGCGCCGAGGCCTTTGACGCCATGCTCTCAAGCCGGCCCGCGCAGCGCCAGCCCTGCTGCCTGCTGCTGGACGTGCGCATGCCCGGCATGAGCGGCCTGGCGCTGTTCGACCTGCTGGCGGTGCGCGGTGACCTGGCCACCATGCCGGTGATCTTCCTGACCGGCCACGCGGACGTGCCCACTGCCGTGGACACCGTCAAGCGGGGCGCGTTTGATTTCTGCGAAAAGCCGTTTTCCGACAACGCGCTGGTAGACCGTGTTGAGCAGGCGCTGGCCAAATCGGCCGAGCGCCTGGCGCAACTGCGTGAGCGCAGCGACCTGCAGGTGCGCCTGCGCGATCTGACGGACCGCGAGCGCGATGTGATGGACCTTGTGGTAGCGGGCCTGCCCAACAAGCTGATTGCTGACCAACTCGATATCAGCGTACGCACGGTGGAGGTGCACCGCTCACGCGTGTTCGACAAGATGCAGGTCAAGTCGGCCGTGGAGCTGGCCAACCTGCTGCGCACAGAGAAGTAGGGCTCTGCGCGCCCTCCCCACGCCCTCTCGGGCGTGGTTGCTTACCCGCGTGGGCGCTCGCCCACAAAGATCTCCACGCGCCGATTGCGCGCCCGGCCGTCGGCCGACTCGTTCGTGGCGATGGGATACCGCTCCCCCATTCCGTCGATGGCGATGCGGCGCCCGTCCACGCCCCGCCCCGTGAGATAGCTGCGCGTGCTGGCAGCGCGGTCCATCGAGAGCGGGTTGTTGATGGCGTCGCTGCCCGTGTTGTCGGTGTGGCCGACGATGCGGACATCGGTGTTGGGGTTGTTGCGCAGCCCGGCTGCGAACTGATCGAGCACGGGCGCGAAATTGGGCTGGATGTCAGAACGGCCCACGGCAAACGAAATGTCGCTGGGGATGTTGAGCATGAGCTGGTTGTCGGCGGTCTGCGTCACGCCGATGCCGGTGCCTCGCGTGGCCTGCTCCATCTCGCGCTTCTGGCGCTCCATGTTCTGCGACCAGATGTAGGTGCCCAGGGCCCCCACACCGGCACCTACCACTGCCCCGGTGCCAGCGCTGCCGCCGGTGGCCGAACCGATGACGGCGCCTGCCAGCGCGCCCACGCCGGCCCCGGTGGCGGTACGGCGCTGGGTGTCGTCCATGCTGGCACAGCCAGTGGCCAGAACGATGACGGCGGTGGCGCCAAGAAGAATGTGTTTGCGCATGGTGGTGCTCCTTGAAAGATTCAACGGAGCTGGGCGCTTCGGGACTTCCGATCGCGTGCCGCATGGCCTGTGGTGGGCCTAGGCATGGGGTGCGCCCAGCTCATCGCCATCGTGGCTGCAGCCGGGCCGGGGCACCATCGGCACAGCGGCACCCTGGCTGTAGGACGAAACCGCCTGGGCCCGCTGCCCGCGCGCAGGCAAGGTCATTGCGCCGGGGGTGGTGGGGGAGCTGCCTCGGGGGATGCCGCTGGCGGTGGAGGCAAAGGCTCCTGCGGCGGCGGCTGCAGCTCGCCACCCTTGCGGCCCGAGAACATCGTCCACCAGACGATGGCCACCAGCAACACCAGCGCCAGCAGCGCTTCAAGCAAAATCAGCCCCATGAAATTGACACTCCTGCGCGTTGCTTTGACGGCGCTGATTGTAGGAACGCTGGCCGCCTGCTCCACGCCCCCTGCCCCAAGCCCCTCCCGCCCAGGGGCCATCCCCGCGCCACCACCGCCCAGCACCGTGGTGCTGCCCGGCGACACCGGCCCGCTGCCGCCACCGATGTCACAGCCCAAAAGCCGCTGGATTCCCGTGCGCTGGGCCGAGCTGCCGGGCTTTGCCGACGATGCGTTGCACGAGGCCTGGAACGCCTGGATCAAGAGCTGCGAACGCCCCCAGCCCCCCTTCACCGCGCTGTGCAGCGAAGTGCGCCAGCTCAGCATTGCCACCGCCGACGAGCAACGCGCGTGGCTCATCGCCCGCCTGCAGCCCTACCGCGTTGAAGCAACCGACGGCAACCCTGAAGGCCTGCTCACCGCGTACTACGAGCCGATGATGGAGGCCACCCGCCAGCCAGGCAATGGGTTTACCGTGCCCATCTACCGCATACCGACCAGCCTTGGGGCCCGCAAGCCCTGGTACACGCGCCAGCAGATCGAGACCCTGCCGGAAGCGCAGGCCGCGCTGGCGGGCCGCGCCATCGCCTGGCTGCGCGACCCAGTGGAATCGATGGTGCTGCACATCCAGGGCTCGGGCCGCCTGCGCATCGCCGAGGCAGACGGCACGGTGTCGCTGGTGCGCGTGGCTTACGCGGGCACCAACGACCAGCCCTACCAAAGCATCGGCCGCTGGCTGCTGGACCAGGGCTACACCCGCGACGCCACCTGGCCCGGCATCCGCGCCTGGCTGGCCGCCAACCCCCAGCGCACCAACGAACTGATGTGGACCAACCCGCGCTACGTGTTCTTTCGCGAGGAGCCTCTGAACCCGCTGGACGCAGGCTTCGGCCCGCGCGGCGCCCAGGGTGTACCGCTCACCCCCGGCCGCTCCATCGCCGTGGACCGCCAGAGCATCCCGTACGGCACACCCGTCTGGCTGGCCTCCAGCGGCCCGCAGGTACAGCTCAATCGCATGGTGCTGGCGCAGGACACGGGCAGCGCCATCCTGGGGGCGGTGCGTGCAGACTTCTTCACTGGCTGGGGCCCGGAAGCGGGCGACATCGCCGGGCGCCTGAAGCAGAACCTGCGTCTGTGGGCGTTGTGGCCCCGATGATTGTTGGATGATTATTGCCGCCAGCGCTTATTCAGCAAGCGCCAATAGCTATTATATTAATAGCAAACTCTCAACCCCTCTGCGAACCTACGCCCAGTGGTTGGCCGCCGGGGTTCACGGGCACGGCGCCCTTGCCGCTTCGGTTTCCACCCGCTGGGCCGCAGCCGCCGCCGCGAACGCCATGGCTGGGGGCACGGTCACAGTGCGCAGGTGATCGCCCGTGATGCGGTACTCGTACTCGCGCGTCGAGCCCACCATCTCCGTCCTGAAAGTGCTGCCCGCCATGGTAGCCGCATACACCTGGGGGCGGACGACCTGGTAACGGTACGTGGTAATGGCCGTCCCGCTGGCGGTCTTGCAGGTCGATTCGAACTGATCTTCCTTAAACTGCAGGGTGCAGCGGCCGGAGGTGTCTTCGGCCTTTTCGCCATCGGGGGTGGTCAGCACGATGTTGGTGGCGCGCCAGCAGCCGAGCAGGGCTGGGTCGGAGGCGGCGTGGACGCAGGGGACGATACACAGGAAAGAAAGCAGCAGGCGGGAGCGCGCGAGGAGATTCATAGGTTCATCTCACCCCATACAGAACAAGAACCAAGACCGACGCTGCGGCAAATGCGGCCCACGAGATCACGGTATATCTCGCGCCGATCTGGCCGTGCTTGGCCAACGACCAGATCTTCGTGATGTCATACGGGATACCGCGCGCGGCGCAATAGATAGCGGGGGCGAGAACCCCGTTCCCCAGCACGATCAAATACGCGAGTGGAAGCAGCGGATGCACTTGGTAGAGCATCTGAAAAATGAAGGTCATGGGCCGGGATTTTCAACCGAGTCGCACTGGCCGGGGGCGTTCAGCCCGAAGGGCGGAGTGAGGCGAGCCACAATGCTACAAAATTTATAGCTTATAGCGCTTACCCCACAAGCGCTAGCGACCAAAAACATCTCAAATCGCACAAAACCCAGCCCACGGCCCAACGCCCACCTTGTCCCCCTCGGCGGCGCATCCCCCATAAAGCCCCAGCGTGTGGCCCCGCTGCGCCACGTCATACAGCCATCACCCGATAAAGCACAGCAGGTATTCCGTCCGGGCTTCCTCGCGGATGCGTTCCACAAACCGAACGGACTGGCTGATGCCATGCAGCAATGGCCAGCCCCACATGCCCCGGAGCAGGATGGTGAAACCGATGGAGTTTTTGTGACGCGTTGTAAGAGGCACTCGCGGAACGAAGCAACGCCGCCGCCCGCATCGACGCGCGTGCGGAGGTTGTAAACCCTCCTGTGAATGGCCATACCTGCGGGCCAAGTGCATTTACAGATGACTACAAAGTCAACGGCACCACTACCAGATTGGCCCTTGAGAATCTGCGCTCGTCTTCGGCAGGTCGTGGCTCTCTGGGCGACCAACGGCCTATCGCCGCCGTAACCCTTCAGCCAGCCAAGAATCGCGCGAAGCGCACGGATGGCACAAAGCCGCCGCTTTTGACAGCGGAGTGCAGGGGCGCCGAACCTGCCAGGCCTGCGTCGGCATGGGCTTCATTGCGGTGCCATGGTGGCGTCATGGCGATGGCAGTTGTTCTGTTCCAGCGCCGAAGACAGGGAGGAGGTCTGTGCCCCAGCACAGATCGTGTTTGTTATTAACAATGAGAGGATCGCACCATGCGACAAGGTATTTTGAAGAGTGTTTTGGGAATGAGCTTGGGCCTGGCGATGGCCACGGGTGTGCATGCAGAGCTGCTCAACATCAGCACGATTGCGGTGCAATCGCAGAACACGCTGACAGCGGCGTGCACGATTGTGGGCGCAGGTGGGAAAACGTTGCCGGACGGCAGCAAAGTGTTCGTCGTCCTGGCAGAAGGCATGGCTGCCGATTCCAACCCCACGCTGGTGATCCGATTCAGCGACAACTCCACCGGGAGCAACGACGACTGGAATTCCACATCTATCGACGCTAGCGGCAAACCCATCCGGACGAATACTGCAGGATGGCTGGGCCGCAACCCAGGGCGCGAAAGTGATGCTGGCACAGTGGTCGCGGCGATTCCAGGCGAATGGTTTTGTGTGACTTCGCGTGAAGTTTCCGGCGGCGATGCGCTTCGTCCGGTGGCGATCTCCGTGACCGACGTCACGGCAAAGGCGGCGAGCGCGAAGTCTGCAGCCGTGGGCGCAGATGCGGGCTTGCGTTCCGATATCTGGGCCGGTTCGCCCGACTGATCCAACAGCCGCTCATTGGCTTCGGGGCGTTGCACGCTCCTATTGAAAGGGAACACCATCGTGTGTTCCCTTTTTTTCGGGCTACCGCATTGTCTGCACCAGCGGCATTTGCGGATGATTTATAGCTACCCGGGGAGGCCCCTCACTGCTCCACCGCCCAGCGCGTCACCCGGGGCGGCGCATCGCCCACATGAAACGCCAGCTTGCGGTCGCGCAGCGCCACGTCCGAGGCCGTCACGCGGTCAAAACGGCGCAGGTGCTCCGTCCACGACTCGTCCTCGATGCGCTCCACGTACCGCGCGGGCTGGCTGATGTCGTGCAGCAACTGCCAGCCCAGGGCGCCCTGGCGCAAACGGCTGCGGCGGCTTTCCTGCATCACGGCGCGGAATTCAGCGGCGCGGGCGGGGTCGATGAAGTATTCGATGGTGACCACCAGGTGCCCTGATCCGGGCGGTGTGTCGGCCACGGGCGCCTTGAAGGCGCGCGAGGGGCTCAGGTCCTCCTCCATGCTGCGGTCGGCGACCAGGCGCTGCACTAGCAGCATGGCCACCACGCCGGTGGCGGCGGCAATGCCCAGGCTCACATGCACATCGGTGACCGTGGCCACCTGGCCCCACACGGCGGCGCCCAGCGCGGTGGAGCCCATGATGGCCATCTGGTAGATGGACATGCCGCGCGCGCGCACCCAGTTGGGCAGCGCGAGCTGGGCAGACACCGACAGCGAGTTGGCCGTGGTGATCCACGCCATGCCAGCCACGAACATCGCGGGCACGGCCACGTACACATTGGGCGCCACGGCCATCACGCCCGTGGCCGCGGCCTGCAGCGCCGTGCCGCGTATCATCAGCACATCGCGCGCCATGGCCTGGCGCAGGCGCGGCAAGAACATGGCCGCCGTGATGGCGCCCGCGCCCATGCTGGCCAGCAGCAGCGTGAAGGTGCCCGCGCCGCCGCCTTCGAGCCCCTTGGCCAGCAGCGGCAGCAGGGCCAGCAGCGCGGTGGCGTGCAGAAAGAAGATGGAGATGCGCCACAGCACTGCCCGCATGCGCGGCGACTGGCGCACGAACTGCAGGCCCACGCGCATGGCGCTGGTCAGACGCTCGCGGCCCAGCGGGCTGGGTGTGTGCACCCGCTTCCAGCGCATGATGACCAGGCCCGAGAGGATGGACAGCACAGCGTTGAGCACAAACACCCAGGCGCTGCCCGCGCTGGCGATGATGGCGCCCGCCAGCAGCGGGCCGATGATGCGCGAGGCGTTCATGGCAACGCCGTTGAGCGCCAGTGCGGCGGGCAGCTGCGGGCGGCTGACCAGCTCCGGCACGATGGCCGCAAACACCGGCCAGCGCATGGCCAGGCCGATGCCGTTGGCAAAGGTGAGCGCCAGCAGCAGCGGCGCCGTCATGCCTCCGGCCAAGATGGCCACACACAGCACCAGCGCCACGACCGCGACCCAGAACTGCGTGGCGATGAAGTAACGGCGCCGGTCCAGGATGTCGGCCAGCGCACCGCTGGGCAGGCCCAGCAGGAACACGGGCAGCGTGGAAGCGGTCTGCACCAGCGCCACCAGCACGGGCGAGGTGGTGAGCGTGGTCATGAGCCAGGCGGCCGCCACGTCGTTCATCCACATGCAGGTGTTGGCCGCCACCCAGGTGAGCCAGAGCATGCGGAACACGGGCACCGACAAGGGCGCAAACGGTGAGAGCGAAGCCGCCTGGTTCAGCGCCGCGCTGTCCCCCAACTGGGCGGCAACGGACTCTTCGGTGCCATGCGCCAGATCCGCACGCGCGGCACGATCTGCAGCCGCATCGCTTTGCGGCGGGGCGCCCGCGCTCAGGTCCGGGGCATCAGGGGAGGGCGGGGGCGCAACGCTGCGCGTGCTTTCGTGGGACGGCAATGGCGGCATGTCTGCGCATTGTGCGACGGTTGGCGCGGCCGTGGTGGCTCAGCGCCAAATAGCCCACTGCGGGCCTGCGCCAAACATCGCGCCTTTTCACGTCTCGTCACGCCGCATCGGTCGGCGCAGCCGGGGCCTGGTGGCCCGCCTGTTTGGTTTGCCGCAGCAGCAGCCAGGCCATGAGCCCGAGTGCCGCCACGCCCGCCAGCAGCACGCCCCACAGCACGGCGCTGCGCGTGGAGATGCCGCCGCTGGCCGCCGCAACGGGGACCTGCGCGCCGTCTGCGGGCTTGCCGCCGGTGATGTCGGCCCGGGCCACATCGGCCAGTGCCACGGGCAGCTGGTTCTCTTGCGCGGGCTGGTAGCCCGGCACCAGGCTGGCCAGGGGCAGGAAGGCGCTGGCCGCCGCCGTGGCCCCGGGCAGCCCGGCCGCCAGCGTGAAGGGCCCCTGTCCGCTGGCCAGGAACACCAGCTGCGCGGGCTCGAACTGCAGCGCCAAAGCGGGCGCGGCAGCAAAACCGGGGGTCTTGGGGTCGGCTTCGATCTTGATCTCGCGCACCGAGGCGCCGCCCAGCTCCACGGGCCCGCTGGCCTGCTCCTTGCCGCCGGTTGCCATCTTGTAGACCACGGCACTGGCCAGTGGCGACCAGGGCTGCTCGCGGTGATTGCGGCCCAGCACGCGCACCGGAATCAGCACATTGCTGCCGGGCGGCGTGATGGCAAGCGCGGCGACCGGTGTGGCAAACGGCAGCGCAAACACCAGCTCGCGCGGGTTGGCCAGGGCGGGCGCGGCCATGCGGGCGCTGACACGCTCGCGCGGGCCCGTTTTGGTCGAGGTGGCCAGCGTGGCACCGCGCAGAGTCACGGCAGCGTCGCCCCAGGTCACGCGCAGGTAGTGGCCCTTCAGGTCGGCGCGCTGCAGATCGATCTGCTCGTTGCCCAGGCGACCCGGTGCCGTGGGCGCCGCTGCCGCGTCGGCACGGTAGAGCACGGTCTCGGCCAGTGGCTGCCAATGTTTGAGGTCCTTGCTGGCCTGCACCCGGAACGTCACGGGCTGGCCCGCAGGCAGATCCACGTCCAGGGCCATGCGGGCCACGGGCAACTGCACATTGCGCGCGTCGAGCAACGCGCCGCGCACGGCTTGCCGGGTGGCAGGGCCTGCCGTGGTGGTCGTGGCGGCCATGTCGATCTGCACCACACGCTGGCCCTGGCGCTCCTCGATGCGCAGCGACAGGCCTTCCAGCCCGGCCGTGCCTGTGCTCGCGGCGCCCAGGATGGGGTAGGCGGGCAAGATCACCGACTCCTCGGGCGCGCTGTCCGCCGCCACACCGGCCAGGGCCATGGGCACGGGCTGGCCCGCGCCGTTGAAAAGGCGCAGGTCGGCGTAGCCCGGGCTTTGCAGGCGCACCAGCACCTCGGCGGGAAGCACCACGCGCTGCAGCGGCGCATCGGCCGCGAGCGTGACGTGAATGCGGATGGCGTAGGCCGCAGGGCTGTTGGCATCGGCCGCCGCCTGGGCCACACCGGCGCACAGGGACAGGGCGGCTGCAGCCAGCACCAGGGGCAGGTTCAGGGCGACAGGCTTCTTCATGGCAGTGTTTCTGGTTGCGATGGCGCCAGCGGTGGCGCGGCAGGCTCCGCAGGCGCGGCTGCCTTGGGTGGCGACTTCGGAGGTAAAGGCGCAAAGTAGCCCACCACCAGCATCAGCACACCCACGGCGATGAAGGCAATGATGCGTTCGGCACCACCCGCGTTGGACAGATCGATCAGCAGCAGCTTGACCACCACCACGCCCAGCAGGCCCGCGCCCACCAGCCACAGCGGCCGCTGCACGCGGCGGTGTGCCAGCACCATCATGCTGAGCGCCAGCAGCGTCCACAGGATGGCGTAGCCGGTCTGCACCACAAAGCTGTTGAACAGCGCCGAGGCATCCCAGCGCACGCCAAAGAAGTGGTGGGCCACCCGCAGCCACACGGTGTTGATCACGATGAACGCGAGCAGCGCCAAGGCCACCAGCGCATGGCGCCCGGTGAGCCCGCCCGAGCGGGCCGGGGGCGGCAGCGCTGCGAGCAGCACGCGCCGCCAGAACACCAGGCCGCCCAGCGCAAGCGCCAGGGTCAGGTCGGTGGGGTTGAGCAGCGGGATGTAGGGCAGCGGCGCCGTGTGTCCGGACGAATGCACGGCGGCCAGCAGCGCGCCCCCGAACACCAGCACCGCAAGAGGCAGAGCCGCCAACCAGTAGTAAGCCTCGGCATGGGGGTTCAGCGGCCAGCGCAGCGCCGCGCGTGCCGCAGGCTGGTTGCCACGGCCCGCCCAGAGCGCGAGCACCATCAGCACCGCAATCGCGCTGACCAACAGGACCACACCGGCCCACGAGGTGCGCCACAGCTCGGCCTTGCCGATGCCGGACCACAGGCAGTCGGCCAGCAGCAAGGTCACCAGCCAGGCCGTGGCGGCGTGGAACCAGCCGAAGCGCGACGCGCTTCGGGCGGACGGGCCCTCAGCGTCCGCCGCCTGCCAGCGATCGGTCTGCCGCAGCATCCACCCATGCAGCGCCAGCACGATGGGCCACACGGCCCAGGCGGGCGTGGTCAGCACGCGGTGGCCGTCCACCGCCTGCGTCACCCACCCCAGCGCCAGCACGCCGATGGTGGCGCGCGCGGGCCAGGTGGCCACAGCCCAGCGCGTGCGCAGGCCGAGCAGCATCGACAGGGCCGCACTGAGCACCACGGCCAGCATGCCCAGCAGTTCGGCAACGCGGTCCGAGAACACCGGGACGGGCCACTGGCCCTGCTCCAGGCCGGGCACGCGCCGCGTGATCTCCAGCCACCAGGCCAGGCACCAGAAGACAAAGCCGTAGAGGTAGGCCTGGTTGGGCAACAGCACCTCCACCCTGGCATAGCCCTGGGCCCAGGCCGAACCGCTGTGGGGCAGCGGCTGGCGCAGCCACCAAGCCAGCAGCAGCGCGGGCAACGCAATCAGCATCGCGCCCAGGAAGGCCGGGTTGGCCAGCGGCAGGGGCGAGACCTGCAGGCCCCCGCTGTCCACGCCGCTCATGAACGCCAGCATGGCCACGACCTGCAGCACCAGGCCAAAGGCACGCGGCATCCAGCGGGCCTGACGCATGCCGACCCAGAAGGCGCCCGCGCCTTCGAGCGCCCACACCGCCGAGGTCCATTGCGCGTCCAGCGCGAGCGGCACGGCCAGCGTGGCAAAACCCACGCCGATGGCGATGAAGCATTCGGTGAGCAGGCGCCAGCTGGCTTGCGCGCGGCGCACCAGCACGGTCGCGGTCAGCAGGTAGACCGCCGCAAAGGCCAGCGCAGAGAAGGCCGCACCCAGCTCAAACGGCTGCACCAGCCCGGCCTGCAGCCCAAAGCCCACCAGCGGCGTGCCGAAGACCAGCATGCTGTCCACCGTCTTGCCCAGCTTGGTCGGCGTGTTGCGGGCATAGAGGATGGCAGTGGCGAGGTAGATCAGCACAAAGCCCGCGAGGAAGGGCTGCGTGCTGGCGTAGTGATCGGGCACATACTTCAGCGCCCCCCAGGCCGTGGCCACGCCGAAGGTGGCGACAAAACCCACCACGTTGAGCAAGCGCCAGGAACGTTTGTGGGCGATGAAAAGAATGGCCAGGTTGAGCAGCGTGTAGTAGCTGAACAGGCCCACGTGGCTGCCCTGCCCGGTGGACAGCAGGATGGGCGCCGCAAAGCCCCCGGCGAACGCCGCCACCGCGAGTGCGCGCGAGTCCTGCAGCAGCGCCAGCGCGCAACTCGCCGCGCAGACCGCGATCATCAGCCCGAAGGCCCAGAGCGGCGGCAGCAGCCCATAGAGCCGGAACGCGGCAAACACGGTGAGGTACATCACCGCCACGCCGCCGCCCTGCAGGGCCAACGCAAAGCCGGGTTTATCGGTGCGCTTGCGGAACCCCACCCCCAGCAGCGCGATGCCCACCGCCGCAACCGCCGCCAGACGGAACTCGACCGGCAACAGCCCGGCCGATGCCGCGTAGCGCGCGAGGAAAGAGAGGCCGATGAACAGGATCACCAGGCCCACACGCACGATGGTGTTGCCGCCCAGGAGCCAGCTCTTGGCCGCGAGCACGGCCAGCTCGATGGGGCTGGGCTGCGCGGGCGGGGCTGTCTTGCGGGGCTCGGAGGGGGCGGCAGGCGCATCCGTGCGGGCGGCCACCGGGGCCGACGCCGGGGCCAACGCGGGGATACGCGGCAGGCCTTGGGGCGTGAGTTCGCCGGTCCAAAAAGCGTCGTCCGCATCCCGAGGATCGTCGCTGGGGGTGGGTGGTGGAGGGGGTGCGTGTGGCACGGGCCCTTGCGGCACGGGCGCCGCCGCCTCAGACCGGTCTTCGGCAACCGCCGCCGCCTGCGATGCCCGCGTGGGCTGGGCGGTGGCCTTGGTGGCGTGCGCCTGCAGCTCGGTGCGGATGGCCGAGCGGATCGCCCAGCGCAGCGACAGCCCGGCGAAAAAGCCCAGAATGCCGCCCACAAATGGCCCGAAGTCGCCGTAACCGCCGAACCACGAGCCCAGCACCGCGCCCCAGAAAATGCCCCAGATGATCATGCTGCCCTCGCCCTCTTTTTGGGGCTCCGGTCGGCAGGCCCTGGGGCTGTGCGCGAGAGGAGCCATCGTATTGGTAGACCCACCGGCAACCGCTCGCGCAGCCACCTTGGGAACCAACACCCCGGTCAGGGACACGAGGTGCAGGGCCTTGCAGGCGCGTGGCGGAGAGGGTGCGTGCGGCAGCTTGGCAGCCCCGCTGTGGTTCCGCAGGCTTATACAGCACACCCTGCGCAGGAACCATTCCCTAACGCCTTGTTACCTCGCAGGGCGCCCAGCCACATCGAGCCCCTCGCCCCGGGGCGGGGGCTTGCGCTGCCCGGATTTGAGGCAAAAACAGGCCTCTCCGCCCGTCCATCAAGCCCTAATAGCTATTGATCTAATAGCAATCACCCTTTGACCCTCGCCAGGTGCGTGAGCGGCAGCGCCCCACTGGCCTTCACCTCGCCCAGCGAGAAGCTGGTGTGCATGTCTTTCACATTGGGCAGGTTCAGCAGCACGTCGCGCGCGAACTGCGAAAAGCTGTCCAGGTCGCGCGCCACCACCTGCAGCTCGAAGGTCCCGGTGCCGCTGATGTAGTGGCAGGACACGACCTCGGGGATCTGGCGGATGGCCTCTTCCATCTTGCGCGTGAGGTTGCCCGTGCTGCGGTCGGCATCGAGCCGCACAAAGGCCAGCACCCCCAGGCCAATCTTGTGCCGGTCGATCTCGGCACGGTAGCCCTTGATGAAGCCTTGCTCTTCCAGCGCCCGCACGCGGCGCCAGCAGGGCGCGGCCGACAGGCCCACGCGCTGGGCCAGCTCGGCGTTCGTCAGGCGGGCGTCAGCCTGCAGTTCGTTGAGGATGGCGATATCGAATTTGTCGAGAGTGTTCACAAAATGGCAGCAATGAGAAAGATCCTTTCTCAGAATAGCCTAAACACGGCACAGAACGCAAAGACATATCAGCGGCGCAGACATACACTTCTCTCCACACTGGAGTCGCTGCCCTAAACGGGCGGATGGACTCTGCCCCCACCGGCCCACAAGGCGCGGCCCCCACAAAAAAGCCATTGGAGACATAGCCATGAATGCCCCACTCCCAGAATCCGTCCGCAAGGCGCTGGAAACCGTCACGCTTGACGACAAGTATTCCCTGGACCACGGCCGGGCCTTCATGAGCGGGGTGCAGGCCCTGGTGCGCCTGCCCATGCTGCAGCGCCAGCGCGACGCGGTGGCGGGGCTGAATACGGCGGGTTTCATCAGCGGCTACCGGGGCTCCCCGCTGGGCACGTATGACCAGGCGCTCTGGGCGGCCAAGAAGCACCTGGCGGCCAACAACATCGTCTTCCAGCCCGGCGTGAACGAAGAGCTGGGTGCCACGGCCGTCTGGGGCACGCAGCAGCTGGACCTGTACCCGCAGAGCAAGAAGTTCGACGGCGTCTTCGGCATCTGGTACGGCAAGGGCCCCGGGGTGGACCGCTGCTCGGACGTGTTCAAGCACGCCAACATGGCCGGCACGGCCAAGCACGGCGGCGTGATCGCGATTGCGGGCGACGACCACATCAGCAAGAGCAGCACGGCCGCGCACCAGAGCGACCACATCTTCAAGGCCTGCGGCACGCCGGTGTTCTTCCCCAGCAGCGTGCAAGAGATCCTGGACATGGGCCTGCACGCCTTTGCCATGAGCCGCTTCTCGGGCGTGTGGTCGGGCATGAAGACCATCCAGGAGGTGGTGGAGTCCTCCAGCAGCATCAATATCGACCCGGACCGCGTGAAGATCGTGATGCCCGAGGACTTCGTGATGCCCCCGGGCGGCCTGCACATCCGCTGGCCCGACGCGCCGCTGGAGCAGGAAGCGCGCCTGATGGACTACAAGTGGTACGCGGCCCTGGCGTACATCCGCGCCAACAAGCTCAACTACAACGTCATCGAAGGCAAGAACGACCGCTTCGGCATCATTGCCAGCGGCAAGGCCTACAACGACACCCGCCAGGCGCTGGTGGACCTGGGCCTCGATGACGACACCTGCCGCCAGCTGGGCATCCGCGTGCACAAGGTCAACGTGGTGTGGCCGCTCGAAGCGACCATCACCCGCGACTTTGCACAAGGCCTGCAAGAGATCCTGGTGGTGGAGGAAAAGCGCCAGGTCATCGAATACCAGCTGAAAGAAGAGCTGTACAACTGGCGCGCCGACGTGCGCCCCAACGTGCTGGGCAAGTTCGACGAGCCCGAGGGCGATGCGACGGGCGGCGAATGGAGCATGCCCAACCCCAGCCAGAACTGGCTGCTGCGTGCCAAGGCCGACCTGACGCCGGCCATCATCGCCAAGGCGATTGCCAAGCGCCTGAAGAAGCTGGGCGTATCGAGCGACATCATCGCGCGCATGGATTCGCGCATTGCCGTCATCGAGGCCAGCGAACGCGCGATGACGGAGCTGAAGGTGGACACGGGTGAACGCGCCCCTTGGTTTTGCAGCGGCTGCCCGCACAACACCAGCACACGCGTCCCCGAAGGCTCGCGCGCCGTGGCCGGCATCGGCTGCCACTACATGGCTAACTGGATGCCCGATCGCAACACCTCCACCTTCACGCAGATGGGCGGCGAGGGCGTGACCTGGGTGGGCCAGGCGCCGTTCACCACCGACCAGCATGTGTTCGCCAACCTGGGCGACGGCACCTACTTCCACAGCGGGCTGCTGGCCATCCGCCAGTCGATCGCGGCCGGCACCAGCATCACCTACAAGGTGCTCTACAACGACGCCGTGGCCATGACCGGCGGCCAGCAGGTGGGCGAGCGGCCTGAAGGCCACTCGGTGCTGCAGATCATGAACAGCCTGAAGTCCGAGGGCGTGGTCAAGCTCATCATCGTGACCGACGAGCCGCAGAAGTACGACGGAGTACCGCTGGCCGAGGGCGTGACGGTGCACCACCGCGACGAGCTCGACACGCTGCAGCGCCAGTTCCGCGAGATCAAGGGCTGCACGGTCATCATCTACGACCAGACCTGCGCGACCGAAAAGCGCCGCCGCCGCAAGCGCGGCACCCTGGCCACGCCCGACAAGACCGTGGTCATCAACGAGCTGGTGTGCGAGGGCTGCGGCGATTGCTCGACCAAGTCCAACTGCCTCTCCGTCGAGCCCGTGGAGACCGAATTCGGCCGCAAGCGCCGCATCAACCAGAGCACCTGCAACAAGGACTACTCGTGCGTGAACGGCTTCTGCCCGAGCTTCGTCACGGTGGAGGGCGGCAAGCTCAAGAAGCCCAAGAAGGAAAAGAAGGGCGACCTGTCGGCGCTGCCCTCCATTCCTGAACCCGTGCTGCCGGTGGCCGAAGCGGCCTGGGGCATCGTGGTCGGCGGCGTGGGCGGCACGGGCGTGATCACCATCGGCTCGCTGCTGGGCATGGCGGCGCACCTGGATGGCAAGGGCGTCATCACGCAGGACGCTGGCGGCCTGGCGCAGAAGGGTGGCGCCACCTGGAGCCACATCCAGATCGCCAACCGCCCCGAAGCCATCTACACCACCAAGGTCGATACGGCCAAGGCGGACCTGGTAATCGGTTGCGATTCCATCGTGGCGGCCCACAAGTACACGCTGGCAGTGATGCAGCCGGGCCGTACCTTTGTAGCGCTCAACACGCACGGGACGCCCACGGCGGCCTTCGTGACCAACCCGGACTGGCAGTTCCCCGGCGCCAATTGCGACAGCGCCATTGCCGCGGCGGTCGGCGCAGGCGGTGTGGGCAGCTTTGACGCTGAGCAGGTGGCCACCCAGCTGCTGGGCGACAGCATCTACACCAACCCGCTGATGCTGGGCTACGCCTGGCAAAAGGGCCGCGTGCCGCTGACGTTGGCATCGCTGATGCGCGCCATGGAACTCAACGGCGTGCAGGTGGACAACAACAAGGCGGCGTTTGAATGGGGCCGCCGCTGCGCGCACGATCTGGCGTCGGTGCAGGCGCTGTTCCAGGCTGCGCAGGTGATCCAGTTTGTGAAGAAGCCCTCGCTGACCGAGATGATCGCCAAGCGTGTCGAATTCCTCACTGGCTACCAGAACGCGGCCTACGCGGCCGAGTACCACGCGTTTGTCGAGAAGGTGAAGGCGACCGAATCGCGGCTGGACGTCGGCACCCGCCTGAGCGAAGCCGTGGCCCGCTACCTGTTCAAGCTCATGGCGTACAAGGACGAGTACGAAGTGGCGCGCCTGCACACCGACCAGGCTTTCACGGACAAGATCGCCAACATGTTCGAAGGCGACTACAAGCTGGTGCACCACCTGGCACCACCCATGACGGCCAAGAAGAACGACAAGGGCGAACTCGTCAAGCAGCCCTTCGGCCCCTGGATGCGCAGCGCTTTTGGCCTGCTGGCCAAGATGAAGGGTCTGCGCGGCACGGCGCTGGACGTGTTCGGCAAGACCGAGGAGCGCCGCATGGAGCGTGCGCTGATCGTGGAATACCGCGCCTGCATCGACGAACTGCTGGCCCGCCTGAACGCCGACAACCTGGCGCTGGCCGTGGAGATCGCCCGCATCCCTGAAGAGATCCGGGGCTATGGCCACGTGAAGGAGCGCCACCTGAAAGCGGCACGCCCCAAATGGGACGGCCTGATGGCCCAGTGGCGCAGCGGCAAGGTGACCGAGCCCCGGCGCCAAGCGGCCTGACACACGGCCCGCAGCGGCCGTTTGGGGCGGAGAGCCCGCGCCTGGCGCGGGCTTTTTGCTATTAATTGATGAGCTATAAATGCATAACCATCAAGCGCTAGCAGCCATTTTTACCCAAATAACTGTCAATCCATCCCCTGCGCCGCCTGGCGCGGCAAACACCCGCTGCCGCCTTGGGTCTTCCTCCTGGGGACACAGGCGGGGCGCCGCATACAATGCCCTGTTCTGCCCTGACAGGCGCTATGGCGCTTGCCTCTGGTGGGTTGTGTGAATTTTGAACATCCGTTGTGGAGTCCAGTCCGTGTTTATTTCTTCCGCTTTTGCCCAAACCGCACCCGCAGCAGCCGCTGGCGGCGGCGACATGATGTCCACGCTCACGGGCATGCTGCCCCTGGTGCTGATGTTTGTGGTGCTGTACTTCGTCATGATCCGCCCCCAGATGAAGCGCCAGAAGGAACACCGCGCCATGATCGAAGCCATTGCCAAGGGCGATGAAGTGGCCACCGCAGGCGGCATCGTCGGCAAGGTCACGCGCCTGTCCGAAGGTTTCCTGCACATCGAGATCGCCAGCGGCGTGGAAGTGCAGCTGCAGCGCAGCGCCGTGGTTCAGGTGCTTCCCAAGGGTTCGGTGAAGTGAGGATCAACCCCCTGAGCGGCTGCGCCGCTTCCCCCTTCCCTCGCGCTGCGCGCGGGACGGGGGACGACGCCCGTGGCCTGGCAACGCCAGTTCCACGGTGTCCGCTGGCATGAGGGGATCGGCGCACACAGCGCCTGAAATACTGAGATAAGAGCGCGATCATGAACCGTTATCCGGTCTGGAAGTACGCGATCCTGGTGATCGTGCTGCTGGTGGGGGTGTTGTACACCCTGCCCAATTTCTTCGGCGAGGCACCTGCCGTGCAGGTTTCGTCGGCCAAAGCCACCGTCAAGGTGGACACCGCCGTGCAGCAGCGGGTGGAAGAGGTGCTCAAGGCGGCTGGCGTCACGCCAGACTTCGTGGAACTGGAAGGCAACTCGGTGCGCGCGCGTTTCGATGCGCCCGACACGCAGCTCAAGGCCAAGGACGCGATCCAGAAGGCCCTGGTACCCGACGCCAGCGATCCCTCGTACATCGTGGCGCTGAACCTGGTGTCCCGCTCGCCCGTCTGGCTCAAATCCCTGCACGCCAACCCCATGTACCTGGGCCTGGACCTGCGCGGCGGCGTGCACTTCATGCTGCAGGTGGACATGCAGGCGGCCTTGACCAAAAAAGCCGAGTCGTACGCAGGCGACATCCGCACTGCACTGCGCGACAAGAGCATCCGCCACGGTGGCATCAGCCGCGAAGGGCAGAACATCGACATCAAGGTGCGCGACGAAGCCACGATGACTGCAGCCCGCAACCTGATTGCGGACCAGTTCCCCGACCTCCAGGTCACCAGCACGCCCGAGGGCACTGAGTTCAAGCTGCGCGTTGCCATCAAGCCCGAAGCCACGCGCAAGGTGCAGGAGCAGGCGCTCAAGCAGAACATGGTCACGCTGCACAACCGGATCAACGAACTGGGCGTGGCCGAACCCGTGATCCAGCAGCAGGGCCTGGACCGCATCGTGGTGCAGCTGCCCGGTGTGCAGGACACGGCCAAGGCCAAGGACATCCTGGGCCGCACCGCCACGCTGGAAGTTCGCCTGGTGGACGAGGGCACCGAAGCCCGCGCCGCCGAGACTGGCCGTGGCCCCGTACCGTTCGGCTCGGAACGCTATCTGGAACGCAGCGGCCAGCCGGTCATTGTCAAGAAGCAGGTGATCTTGACCGGCGAGAACCTGACCGATGCCCAGCCGGGCTTTGACGGCCAGACGCAGGAACCCACTGTGAACCTCACGCTGGACGCCAAGGGTGCGCGCATCTTCAAGGACATCACGCGCGAGAACGTAGGCAAGCGCATGGCCATCGTGCTGTTTGAAAAAGGCAAAGGCGAAGTGGTGACCGCGCCAGTGATCCGCACCGAAATCGGCGGCGGGCGCGTGCAGATTTCGGGCCGCATGACCACGGCCGAAGCCAACGACACCGCGCTGCTGCTGCGCGCCGGTTCGCTGGCGGCGCCCATGGAGATCATCGAGGAATTCACCATCGGCCCCAGCCTGGGCGCCGACAACATCGAGCGCGGCATCAACAGCGTGGTCTGGGGCCTGATCGCGATTGCCGTCTTCATGTGCGCCTACTACATGCTGTTTGGCGTGTTCTCCAGCATTGCGCTGGGCGTGAACGTGCTGCTGCTGGTGGCGGTTCTTTCGATGCTGCAGGCCACACTCACATTGCCGGGCATTGCCGCCATGGCCCTCGCGATTGGGGTGGCCATTGACTCGAACGTGCTGATCAATGAACGCATCCGCGAGGAGCTGCGCTCGGGTGTCTCGCCACAGGCGGCCATCCATACGGGCTACGAGCGTGCCTGGGCGACGATTCTCGACTCCAACGTGACGACCCTGATTGCAGGCCTGGCCCTGCTGGCCTTTGGCTCCGGCCCGGTGCGCGGGTTTGCCGTGGTGCATTGCATCGGCATCCTGACCAGCATGTTCTCGGCCGTGTTCTTCTCGCGGGGCCTGGTGAACCTGTGGTACGGCCGCCAGAAGAAGCTCAAGAGCGTGTCGATCGGTACGGTCTGGAAGCCAGATGCCGACACCGCCGTGGCCAAGACGAACTAAAGGACAACGGCCATGGAATTCTTCCGCATCAAAAAAGATATCCCCTTCATGAAGCACGCGTTGATCTTCAACGCGATCTCCTTCATCACCTTTGCCCTCGCAGTGTTCTTCCTGCTGACCCGTGGCCTGCACCTGTCGGTGGAGTTCACCGGCGGTACGGTCATGGAAGTGGCCTACAGCCAGCCCGCCGAGCTGGCCAAGGTCCGCGAGACGGTTTCCGGCCTGGGCTATCCGGACGTGCAGGTGCAAAACTTCGGCACCGCCCGCGACGTGATGATCCGGCTGCCCGTGCAAAAGGGCGTCACATCCGCGCAGCAAAGCGAGCAGGTGCTGGGCGCGCTCAAGGCCGCTGACCCCGAGGTCACGCTGCGCCGCACCGAGTTCGTCGGCCCGCAGGTGGGTGAGGAACTGGTGCACGGCGGCCTCATGGCGCTGGCCATGGTGGTCGTGGGCATCGTGATCTACCTGGCCTTCCGCTTCGAGTGGAAGTTCGGGGTAGCAGCCATCATTGCCAACCTGCATGACGTGGTGATCATCCTGGGCTTCTTCGCGTTCTTTCAGTGGGAGTTCTCTCTGTCGGTGCTGGCTGCTGTGCTGGCCGTGCTGGGATACTCGGTCAACGAGTCGGTGGTGATCTTCGACCGGATCCGCGAGGCCTTCCGCAAGTACCGCAAGATGAGCACGCACGAGGTGATCGACCACGCCATCACGAGCACGATGAGCCGCACCATCATCACCCACGCATCGACCGAGGCCATGGTGCTGTCGATGTTCTTCTTTGGCGGCCCCAGCCTGCACTACTTTGCGCTGGCGCTGACGATCGGCATCCTGTTCGGCATCTACTCGTCCGTGTTCGTGGCAGCCGCCATCGCCATGTGGCTCGGCGTAAAACGCGAGGACCTTGTCAAGCCCGTCAGAAAAGATGGGGATCCGAATGATCCCCATGCCGGAGCCACCGTCTGACCCGCTAATATCTGCCCATGCAGCCCACGCCCTCTTCCGTTCCGCAGCGCCGCCTGGCCCGCCAGGCGCGCCAGCGGTTCGTAGAGGGCATCTGTGCAGGGCTCCCGGACCTGGACAAGACGGTCCTGGACCTCCTGACAACGCTGATGACCCAGACGGGCACGGCGCGCGAAATGCAGTCGCACCGCGATGCCTGGATGCGGTACCAACAGCACCACGCAGCCTGGACAGATCGCACCGGCAAGGCTTGGCGCGATGCGTTGGCCCCCCACAGCAGCACCACCCGGGGTGCCCTGGCAGCCAATGGCGCAAACCCCCAGTTCGAACTGTTGAGCGACGACGTGGTGGAAAACAAGATCCTGGCTTCGCGCATGGCCCTGACGGTCAGCGAACAGGTGAGCCAGCAGTTCGACACACTGCGGCAGCGCACCCAGTCGCTGGAAGGCCAGGAACTCGACAGCAGCGATATCCTCCGTCCGGAAGCCGTGTGCCTGCTGCTGGTCGAGCAGTGGGTGGAGGCCGGACTGCCCCGCACCGACCTGCAGACCGTGGTGGATCCGCTGCAGCGGGAGTTGGCCAACCTGCTCCAGAAACAGTACCAGGCCGTCAACGTGTTCTATGTGGAACAGGGTGTGACGCCACAGGCGGACCTGAAGTCCCGCGTGCGGCGCACGGCAGGGGGGGCGATCACCGGCAGTGGTGGGAGCAACGACTCCGGGGCCGGAGGCCTGGCCTCCCAGGCCCTGGCCCAGACCCGGGATGCCATGGCGGCAGCGCGCGGGGGCATGGTGCCTCCCCAAGGCGGTCGGCCCATGCCCCAGCATCCGTCCCGCATGCCCCCACCGGGCTACCCGCAGCACGGAATGCCCACTGCGTTTGCCACCGGCATGACTCCGCTGGCACGCGCCCGCCAGCGCGCCCACGGTGTGATGGGGCAACTGCGCAGGCTGCTCACACAGCCCGCCACCGGCTTCGACATGGTCAATGCCCCACCAGCGTCTGCGGCGCTGGCCCATGCACTGACCGCCCACCGTGTGCACGCCGATACGTACTACAGCGGTGTCGCCACCCTGATGGAAGACTACAGCCCTGCGGCCGTGGTCCAGTTGGCAGGTGCCGTGCGCGAACGCTCGACCGAACTCAAGAAAAAGGCCTCGACGGCCGGTGAAAAAGCCATCATCGAAGTGGTGGCCCTGATGTTCCAGAGCATCCTGGCCGAGGACCGCATCCCGCCAGCCGTGCGCGTGTGGTTTGCGCGACTTCAGGTGCCTGTGCTGCGCGTGGCACTGGCCGAGCCAGAGTTTTTCAGCAACCTCAACCACCCAGCGCGCCAGCTGATCGACCGTATGGGCGCCTGCGTAATGGGCTTTGATGCGACCAGCATCAATGGCAGCGCACTGGAGGCGGAAATCCGCCGCGTGGTACAGGTGATTGAGCAGTACCCTGAAACCGGCCGCCGGGTGTTCCAACTGGTCTACGACGAGTTCGAGAAATTCCTGTCCAAGTTCCTCACCGAAAAGCAGGCTACCTCGCGCCTGGTGACGGTGGCTCAACAGGTGGAGCAAAGGGAGACGCTGGCGATCCAGTACACCATCGAGCTGCGTACCATGCTGCGCGACATGCCGGTGCGCGACGAGATCCGCGAGTTTCTGTTCAAGACCTGGGCCGAAGTCCTGGCCCTCTCGGCCGTGCGCGACGGCCCCCAGCACGCAGACACCATCTCGCTCAAGCGCACAGCCGCCGACCTCGTCTGGGCCGCCAGTGCCAAGCCCAACCGCAGCGACCGCGCGCAGGTCATCCAGAATCTTCCTGGCCTGCTGCAGCGACTGCGCCAGGGGCTGGCCCTCATGGGCGTGAACGGCGCGCCGCAGGACGCCCAGATCAAGATCCTCACCGACACCCTGGCCGATGCCTTCCTGTCCAAGACGGCCTCCATCCCGCAGGCCCACATTGACGCCATGGCCAAGCGCCTGGCCAATCTGGAGGACTTTATTAGCGACGCCACGCTGGGCGACATGCCGCTCAATGCCGACAACATCGAGATGATGCTGGGTATCGATGCTTCGTCCATTCATGTGGTCGCCGACAACGGCGCCCCGGTGGAAGACGCCATGGTGGCCTGGGCCCAGGAACTGCAGCCTGGCACCTGGTACACACTGGACCACAACGGCGCATCGGCCCAGGTGCAGTACGCGTGGCAAAGCCAGCGCAAGCAGCTGCACCTGTTCGCAGCCGTGGATGGCAGCAGCTACCTGATCCAGCTGCGCAGGCTGGCTGCGTACTTGCAAGCGGGCTTGCTCGTGGCCCAGGACGAAGAAGGCCTGACCTTGCGCGCCACGCGCGATGCACTGGCCAAGCTGGACGCAAACCCCGAGCGGCTGCTGGACTAACGCGGTTTCAGGGGCATCAAGACGATGCCTGTGCCACCGGGCAACGAGAGGTCACCGCCAGCGTCAGGCGCTGCCCAGCCGCTGGTACAGGCCGCCGGGCAGACGCGCCACATGGCCATCCAACTCCAGCTCCAGCAATTCCACCTGCAGCGACGCCGCATCCATGCCCGTGCGGGCCACCAGGGCATCCACCCCCATGGGGTCAAAACCCAGCGCCTGCAACAGGGGGCTTTCGGTCTCGCGAGTGTCGATATCCCTGCTGCCTTCTTCGTCAAGCACGGCAGCGCCAGAAGATGCGCTCTGCTTGCCTGCCGCAGGGGGCATGCGCAGTTCTTCCAGTACATCCTGCGCGGACTCCACCAGCTTGGCGCCCTGGCGTATGAGCGCATGGCAACCCCGCGATTGCGGTGCGTGAATGGAGCCGGGGATGGCAAAAACCTCACGGCCCTGTTCCGCCGCCATTCGGGCGGTGATCAGCGAACCAGACGCCAACGCCGCCTCGACCACGAGAGTGCCTTGAGAGAGGCCGGAGATGATGCGGTTGCGCTTGGGGAAATTGGCGGCCAGCGGTGGCGTGCCCAGGGGGTATTCGCTGACCAACACCCCGTGGGCTGCGATGCGGTGGGCCAGGTCAAGGTTCTTGCGGGGGTAGACGCGATCCAACCCGGTGCCCACGACCGCAATGGTGGCGGGTGTTGCCTCCGCAAAGGGGTCGGAGGACACATCCAGCGCACCTTCATGGGCTGCCGCATCCACACCCAGTGCGAGCCCCGAGACGATGGTGAAGCCTGCCCCCCGCAGTGCGCGCGAAAAGAGCCGCGCGTTGTCCGCGCCCTGTGCCGTGGGGTTGCGGCTGCCGACCACGGCCAGGCACCGGCCGGTCGGGAACGGGTTTTGCGCCACCAGCCGGGCCGCCCCCATCAGGTACATGAGCAGCGGGGGATCTTCGGTGTCCAGCAGCGACTGTGGATACCGGGCATCCCCCAATGTGATCACCGCACGGGCAGGTCCTTGTGGATCTGCTCCCTCCAGCCAATGCCAGGTAGTCTCCAGCAACGCCTCCCATCCGCTGGGTACGGTACACAGCGCCTTGGCCTGGGCCAAGGTCACACAGTGCTGCAAGGCAGATTCGGGTTGGCGGAAGATGTCCTGCGGCAGCCCAAAACGGGCCAGCAGGCGCCGCGCGGCGCCATTGCCAACGCCCGGGGAAAGCGTGAGGCGCAACCAAGCGCCCAGCTCGTCGCGGTCCATGGAGGCAGTTGATAGAAGAACCACGGCAACGCCAGCCCCGCCACCGCGCCACCCACAGGCAGCCGTGCGGCTTCAGCCAGTCCGCCGTTATTCCTGAGGATTGATCAGGCGGTCGCCCACGCGCACGCCGCTGCGGATTTCAAGCAGCAGCGCGTACGAGACGCGGTCGAAGGTTCGGAACACCATGGCCGTCCCGTTGCTCTCGCTGGGTAGCTTGATCATGGTCTTCCCCTCGCCAGTCACATCCTTGATGCGGTCGCCCTGGGTCAGCAGCGACAGGACATGACCTGGCTCAATGCCGTCTTGCGAACCCATGTTGATCGCAACCACCTGGTTCTGGGCGGCATAGGCTGCCGAGAAGCTGCCGTAGATGGAGACGATGCGCGCGTCCACATCGATGTGGGGCGCTCGTGGGGTGTAGCTGGTGAAGACCCGGGCAGGCGCTGGCAGGATGCGATCCCCTGCGCGTATCTCTTCCTTGGTGCCGGACAGATCCACAGTGGCAGGCACATATTCAGAGACATAGCCGCCCTTGCCGTTGGGAATCTCTTCAAAAGACTCGCCACGCACCAGCTCGGCCTTGCCCAGGTACTGTGCTTCGTACCCCAGGATTTCACCCGTCACCGGATCCTTCATGGCCACGGCATCGCGGAAAACACGGAAAAAGCGGGGCTCGCCAGGTTCTGCACGGACGGGGGCAGATGCATCGCCGCGCACATAGGCGCGGTCGCCGCTGGCCATGAGCACGCGATCTTCGGTGGTGGCCACAATGCGGGGAGCCCGTTGCAACACGTCGGCATCCACCACCAGAGGCTCCACGAGGAAGGGCTCGATCAGGTGAGACTTGAGAGTGGGGAGCGCCGTGCTGGCCAGACTGTCGCTGCGGGTGCGGGGCGACACGCGCACCGTCTGAGGCTCTGAATCCGGCACGCCAGGGGGTGTCGTCCGCAGGCGGGCGTAGCTGCCATCCTTGTCCAGGTAAAGCGTCTGGCCCGGATAAATCAGGTGCGGGTTTGCAATGGCCTTGAGGTTCATGCCCCACAGTTCGGGCCAGCGCCAGGGCCGCTTGAGGTACAGACCCGAAATACCCCACAACGTGTCGCCGCGCTGCACCGTGTAGGTGTCCGGGGCGTTGGGCGCCAGCTCGGACAGGGGGATGCCACGCTCCGACACTTGCTGTGCCGTGGCGCGCTGACCGCTGGAGATGGGAGGGGTCTGGGCCTGAGCCGGTGCGACCAGCAAAGCGCCAGCGATGATGGTGAGCGCGCCCAGGGCGGTCCGCCGCACGCTGGTGAATGCTGTCATGTTGTTCCTTTTCTCATGCATTGGGAAACGCCCCCTCGCTGGCACCTCGACGCACGGAGCAACCGCGCAGCCGGGCAAATACGTTACAAAGCTTCTTAGATTCTCTGCTCAAGCCCTTGATTCGGCAACGATTATTGGCTGGCGGCGCTGCAGCAGGCCTTAAAAGTGGCGAAAATAGCGACATCTCTTGGCAGCTTTCATGGCAATCCTTCCCATTCTCTGTTACCCGGACCCCCGGCTTCACAAGGTTGCACGCCCCATTGCGGCGGTGGACGACCGCATCCGGACGCTGGTCTCCGACATGCTGGCCACCATGTACGACGCCCATGGCATTGGCCTGGCCGCCACCCAGGTGGACGTGCACGAGCGCCTGGTGGTCATCGACGTTTCTGAGGAACGCAACCAGCCGCTGGTGCTCATCAACCCCGAACTGGTCTGGACCAGTGCCGAAAAGCACCTCAACGAAGAAGGTTGCCTCTCGGTACCCGGCATCTACGACGGCGTTGAACGCTTCGATGCCGTGCATGTGCGGGCACTGGACGCCCAGGGCCAGTCCCGCGTCATTGAGGCCGATGGCCTTCTGGCGGTGTGCATCCAGCACGAGATGGACCATCTCATGGGCAAGGTGTTTGTGGAATACCTCTCCCCACTCAAGCGCAACCGCATCAAGACCAAGATGGTCAAGCAGCAGCGGGGGGCGCGCGAGTGACCGGTCCGGCGCTCTGCACCCGCAGGGGTGGCGGAGTGCTGGCGCGCCTGGCGCTTCTTGTGCTGGCGGTGCAAATTTCGGGCTGTGCGCTGCCAGCCCGCGAAAAAGCCGGCGCGCTGCGCGCCGAGGTGGTTGCCCGTCTGGGGCCGCCCACCGCCTCCTTCCCTTTGCCAAGCGGCGAGCGGCTGCTGTACTCCGAACTGCCCGCAGGGTTTGCGGCCTACAACCTGGATTTCGACGCCAGCGGCAGGCTGGTGCGCAACGAGCAGGTGCTGACGCAGGCGCGCTTTGAGAACCTTCCGGTGGGCATATGGACCACCGCCGATGTGCAGCGCACCTTTGGCGCGCCTTTGCGCGTGGAGCGTGTGGCGCGGTTCGAGGGCGACATCTGGACCTACCGCTTCCGCCAGAACTCCGACCCGCGCCTTGCCCACGTCCACCTAGACCGCCAGGGCGTGGTACGGCAGGTGCTATTCACGGACGAGCTTCCCCATTTTGACAACGCGCGCGACTGAGTGCGTACTTACCTCCTGACAACGGTTTCCCATGAGAGTCATTTTTGCCGGCACGCCCGAATTTGCCCGCGTGGCGCTGGAGCGGCTGCTGGCCGCAGGGTTCACGGTGCCCCTGGTCCTGACCCAGCCCGACCGCCCCGCGGGGCGCGGCATGAAGCTGCAGGCCTCCCCCGTCAAGCAATGCGCGCTGGAACACGGCATCCCGGTGGCGCAGCCCCGCAGCCTGCGCCTTGACGGCAAATACCCCGACGATGCAGCCGCCGCGCGAGATGCGCTGGTGGCTGCGCAGGCCGATGTGATGGTGGTGGCCGCCTATGGACTCATCCTGCCACAGTGGGTATTGGATCTCCCAGCCCAAGGGTGCCTGAACATCCACGCCAGCCTGCTGCCGCGCTGGCGCGGCGCCGCGCCCATCCATCGCGCCATCGAGGCCGGGGATGCAGAAACCGGCGTCACCATCATGCAGATGGATGCTGGCCTGGACACCGGCGACATGCTGCTGATGGAGCGGCTGGCCATTGCGCCCACAGACACCACCGCCACCCTGCACGACCGGCTGGCCGCGCTCGGGGGCCGCATGATCGTGGAGGCTCTGGAACTGGCCGCCTGTGGAGGGCTGAAGGCCGTGCCCCAGCCCGCCGAGGGCATCACCTACGCCCACAAGATCGAGAAGGCCGAGAGCACCATCGACTGGTCGCTGCCCGCCACGGTGATCGGCCAGCGTATTCGGGCGTTTGACCCGTTCCCCGGAGCCAGCACCGAATGCGCCGGGGAAACGATCAAAGTGTGGAGTTATGAAATTGATAGCAACAAATCCAATACAGATAAGCGCAATGGCCAAATTTTGTCGGTAAATGGCGACGGAGTGACGGTCGCCTGCGGCGAAGGCACGCTGCGCCTGACCACCTTGCAGCGCGCGGGGGGCAAGCGGCTCGCAGCGGCCGATTTCTTGCGGGGCTTTGACCTGCAGCCCGGCATGGTGCTGGGCGCTGCGCCCACTACCGCCGCGACACCGGCATGAGCCGCCGGGCCGCCATCGGCAACACACTGCGCCACCCCTCCTTTCGCGTGGCCGCCGTCGACATGGCGGGCACGGCCGTGGGCATCGGGGCCTGGGGCCTGGTCACCGGAGTGGTCATGGTCAAGAGCGGGCTGCCCATTGGGATGGCCATCTTCATGTCGCTGGTGGTGTATGCCGGCAGCGCGCAGCTGGCGGTCATCCCTTTGATGGCGGTGGGCGCGCCGCTGTGGGTGGTCTGGCTCACGGCGAGCTGTGTGAACCTGCGTTTTGTGATCTTCAGCAGCATGTGGCGCAGCTACTTCGCGCACCTGCCGCTGCGCCAGCGCCTGGCGGTGGGCTATTTCAGCGGCGATGTGATCTACGTGGCCTTCATGAAGCGCTTTCCGGAGCCGCGCCCCCAACCCGAGCAGGTGCCGTATTTCTGGGGTGCTGCCAGCACCAACTGGCTGGCCTGGCAGGTGCCGTCCATCGCCGGCATTCTGCTGGCCAATGCCGTGCCGCTGTCCTGGGGCCTGGGGTTTGCGGGCGTGCTGGCGCTACTGGGTGTGCTGCTGTCGTTGCTGTTCGACCGGGCCACCTGGCTGGCCACCGGTGTCGCCGCCACGGCTGCGATTGCCGCGTTTGCACTGCCGCTCAAGCTCAACATCCTGGTGGCCATTGCGGCAGCGGTGGCTGCGGGCCTCTTGATGGAAGCAGTGGACCGTCGCCGCCACAAGCCCGAACTGGTCCTGTTGCCCGCCGACAGCGTGCTGCCCCCTGAAGAACGCGAGCAGGTCGAGGCGGGCGACGTGGTGCCACTGCGCGAGGAGCGCCATCCATGATGAACGACTGGTCCTGGATTGAACCCTCCATCGCCATCTTCGGCCTGGCCGTGATCACGGTGGTGTCGCGCTCGTTCTTCATGATCCCCGAGCGCGAGCTGCCGCTGCCCGACTGGCTCAAGCGCGGGCTCAAGTACGCCCCTCTGGCCGCCCTCACCGCCGTGATCGCGCCCGAGATCCTGATGACCCATGGCGAACTCATCGGCACGTTCATGGACGCGCGCATCCCTGCCGTCCTGTGCGCCACCGCCTACTACTTCTGGCGGCGCGGCATCCTGGGCACCATCGTGGTTGGCATGGTGGTGTACATGCCGCTGCACATCGGCTGGAATTGGTAGAGGAGCACCCCCTGAGCCGTGTGCGTCAGTGCCGCCGCCAGAGGCGGTGGCTCTTCGGTGCAGTCCAAGCCTGCGCAGGCAGGCTTGGAGCCGCTGCCCCTCAGCCCCCAGGAGGACGACGCCAGGGGCCTGGCAAAGCCAGTTCCGCGGTTGCACTGGCACGGGCGCGGGAGCCGCATGGGCTTCGCTCACTAAAATGGCAGCCCTCAAGAGCCCGATTCAATCCACCCCTCCCGCCATGAACATCCTCCGCTTTTCCGATCTGTGCGCCCAAGGCAAGGCCCAAGGCCAGCGCGTTTTCATCCGTGCCGACCTGAACGTTCCCCAGGACGATGCTGGCCGCATCACCGAAGACACCCGCATCCGCGCCTCGATCCCCTGCATCCGCATGGCGCTGGACGCCGGAGCGGCCGTCATGGTGACCAGCCACCTGGGCCGCCCGACCGAGGGTGAGTTCAAGCCCGAGGACTCGCTGGCCCCCGTGGCCGCACGCCTGTCCGAGCTGCTGGGCCGCGATGTTCCGCTGGTCTCGAACTGGGTGGACGGCGTCACCGTTGCCCCTGGCCAGGTCGTGCTGCTGGAAAATTGCCGCCTGAACGTGGGCGAGAAAAAGAACAAGGAAGACCTGGCCCGCAAGATGGCTGCGCTGTGCGACATCTTCGTGAACGACGCCTTTGGCACCGCCCACCGCGCCGAAGGCACGACCTACGGCATCGCACAATTCGCCCCCATTGCCTGCGCCGGCCCGCTGCTGTCGGCCGAGATCGACGCCCTGACCAAGGCCCTGGCCCATCCCCAGCGCCCGCTGGCTGCCATCGTGGCGGGCTCCAAGGTCTCGACCAAGCTCACCATCTTGAAGAGCCTGGCCGACAAGGTGGACCAGCTCATCGTGGGCGGCGGCATTGCCAACACCTTCATGCTGGCGGCGGGCCTGCCCATCGGCAAAAGCCTGGCCGAACCCGACCTGCTGGACGAAGCGCGCGCCGTGATCGCCGCCATGAAAGCGCGCGGCGCCGAAGTGCCGATCCCCACCGATGTGGTCACCGCCAAGGCCTTTGCCGCCGATGCCCCAGCGACCGTGAAGGCAGCCAAGGACGTGGCCGAGGACGATCTGATCCTGGACATCGGCCCCGAAACCGCCGCCCGCCTGGCCACCCAGCTCAAGTCCGCAGGCACCATCGTCTGGAACGGCCCGGTGGGCGTGTTTGAATTCGCGGCCTTTGAAAACGGCACCCGCGAGATTGCCAAGGCCATCGCCGAATCACCCGCGTTCAGCATTGCTGGCGGTGGCGACACCCTGGCGGCCATCGCCAAATACGGCATCGAAAAACAGGTGGGTTATATCTCCACCGGCGGCGGCGCCTTTCTGGAAGTGCTGGAAGGCAAGACGCTGCCCGCGTTCGAAATCCTCGAAAAACGCTTCGTTACCATCGTTTGAAATTTGTTACACGCGCCGGTACAAGCAAATGCAGCCGCGCGTAAGCAAGCACGCCAATCTGTGACCAAAAACAACGAATTGCGTGTGTCTGGGCGCAGTTACCTCAATTTTTTCTTGTTTTTGTTGAGTATCGCGCCCAGAATTATTTTTCAATCGCGTGGGATGTATCTGTTCATGTCCCCGCCTCTCAAAGTCCGTAGGAGGGAATCATGAAATTTTCAAAGGCAGTCAGCTTGGCGGTATTGGCCGGCGCTGTGGCTACTTTGGCGGGATGTGCTTATCGTTCGCCCATTCCCCTGGCGGAGAACTTTGAGCTGACGGTACAACCCAAGGTCCGCTCGGCGGGCCACTGGGAACTGGTCTCGAACGACGTGGTGGCGCAAACCCTCAGCACGCTCGACAAGACCGGCATGGCCCCTGGCACGCAATTGCATGTCGCGCTGCCCCCCAACCCGAGCGCATTCGATCTGGCATTCCGTGATTTCCTGATCACCAAGCTCGTGCAAAGCGGTGCGCCTGTTTTGCAGGATCCTGGCCAGGCACTCAACGTGACGTACAACACGCAGGTGGTTCGTCACAACAGCCCCCGCCCCCACTTCATTCCTGGCCAGTTCACGATGATCGCTGCGGGCCTGATGGCAGCCTACGGCCTGCGTCACGAGCACCTGGATCTGCAACTGCTGGCCGCGCTGGGTGCCACCTCGCTGGCTGACTACGGCGCCAGCATCAACTCGGGCGGCCCCACCAACACCGAGCTGATCCTGACCACCACGGTCACACGCGGCGGCCAGTATGTGGCCCGCAAGACCGATGTGTACTACCTCGAGAACGCGGACACGCCGCTGTTCATGCGTCCGTCGTACTACAAGAACGTCAATATGAAGGTAGTTTCGCAATGAAAACCGCAGCACTTCTGACCGCGCTGGCCGCAGCAGCTTTGCTGGCCGGCTGTGCCAACAATGGCGCGCCCACGCGCACCGATCCGACTTACCAGGAAGCCGCCAACAACCAGTTCCTGACCAGCAGCCGCGATGCTGTGGCCAAGCTGACCGCCGGTTTCGACCTGAGCGCTGCAGGCAGCGGCCCCGTCCTGGTGGCCACCGTGGTCAACGTGAACGACCTGAGCCGCTCGGCCCCTCTGGGCCGCACGCTGTCCGAGCAATACGCCTCGCACATGGCGGCCAGCGGTTTCAACGTGAAGGAAATCAAGCTGCGCGGCGACGTGTTCGTGCGCGAAGGTGCTGGCGAGTTGCTGCTGTCCCGCGAAATCAAGGATATCGCCCGCAGCCACAATGCCTCGCTGGTGCTGGTGGGTACCTACTCGGCCGCTGCCAATTTCACCTACGTGAGCCTGAAGCTCGTGCGCACGGAAGACAGCCGCATCATCCGCGGCCACGACTACGCACTGCCCAACGACCGGGATGTGCAGCGCCTGCTGGCGGTACCGCGCTGAGGGAATGCGAATTCGGTAGGGGTGCTCCCGCTGCGTACGGGGACTCCCGAACCACCCCAAAAAAGGCCGTCTCGACGGCCTTTTTTGTTGCCCACTGCGGGCTCGTGACCACACCCCGGAGTCCTCTGCGCCGCAGCGGCGGGCAGAAAACCGTGCGGCGGTGCTTGTCACCCCACCTAAAATCAGGCCCCATGACCTTCACCGACATGCTGCGCGACGCCACGGCGCAAAACAACTCCCTGCTGTGCGTGGGCCTGGACCCGGAGCCCACGCGGTTTCCTGCGGGAATGCAGGGCGATGCGCACAAGATCTATGACTTCTGCGCCGCCATCGTGGACGCCACGGCCGATCTGGTGTGTGCCTTCAAGCCACAGATCGCCTACTTTGCCGCCCACAGCGCCGAAGACCAGCTCGAACGCCTGATGCAGCACATGCGCGCCAACGCGCCGCATGTGCCGGTGATCCTGGATGCCAAGCGCGGCGACATTGGCTCCACGGCCGAGCAGTACGCCAAGGAGGCCTTCGAGCGCTACGGTGCCGATGCGGTCACGCTGTCGCCCTTCATGGGCTTCGACTCCATCGAGCCCTACCTGGCCTACCACGGCAAGGGCGCCTTTTTGCTGTGCCGCACCTCCAACCCGGGCGGCGACGACCTGCAGACCCAGCGCCTGGCCAGTGTCGAGGGCCAGCCGCTCATGTATGAGCATGTGGCACGGCTGGCGCAAGGCCCCTGGAACAAGAATGGCCAGCTGGGCTTGGTGGTGGGTGCCACCTACCCACAGGAGATCGAGCGTGTGCGTGCCATTGCGCCCACACTGCCGCTGCTGATCCCGGGCGTGGGCGCCCAGGGTGGCGACGCCGCTGCCACCGTGCGCGCCGGGCTGCGCGATGGCGGGCCGATCATCGTGAACTCGTCGCGGTCCATCCTGTACGCGTCCAAGGGCGACGACTTTGCAGCGGCGGCGCGCACCGAGGCCCAGCGCACCCGCGCGGTGCTCGAAGCGGCCCGCGCGCGCTGACACCCCACTTTCAGCTCCTACGACCTTCGCGCCCCAGCTGCACCCGGATCACACCCATGCAGCTCAAGTGGCTCGAAGACTTCATCGTGCTGGCGCAGGAGCGCAGCTACACGCGGGCAGCCGAGCTGCGGCATGTTACGCACCCCGCCTTTGGCCGCCGCATCCGCGCGCTGGAGGCCTGGGCGGGTACGCCGCTGGTGGAGCGCGGTGGCGGCCCCGTCACCCTGACGCCTGCCGGGCAGAGCTTTCTGGAAACTGCGGGCCACATGGCGCGCAGCCTGGCGCAGTCGCACGAGGAACTGCAAAGCCTGGCTGGCCGGCAAGCCCGCACCGTGACGCTGGCCACCGGCCGCACGCTGGCACGCACGGTGGTGGCCGACTGGCTGGTGCGGCTGCAGCCCATTTTGCAAAACGCCGAGCTGTGCATACGCACCCGCGCCCTGGCAGACACCGTGGCGCTGCTGGAAAGGGGTGAAGCCGACTTCTCGCTCGTGTACCACCACCCGGCGCTGGCGATACGGCTGGATGCGCGCCAGTTCATGCATGTCACGGTGGCGTCCGACCGGCTGGTGCCCATTTCGCGGGCGACGGCACAAGGGCAGGCACTGCACCGCTTCGGGCAGGACCACCTGCCCGTGCCCTACCTGGCCTATGCCCCCCAGCTCGCGCTGGGGCGGCTGGTGGAAGACCATCTGTCCCAGAACCCGCATGCGCCCCGGCTGCAGCGGGTGGTGGAGTGCGACTCGGCCGACGCGCACTACGAATACGTGCAAAAAGGCCTGGGCGTGGCGTGGCTGCCCTGGTCCATGGTGCACGCCGATTGCCAGGCCAAACGGCTTGCGCCTGCGGGCGATGTGCGCATGGAAGTGCGCTTCGACGTGCGCCTGTACCGCCCCAAACGCCGACTCGGCCCCGTGGCCGAAGCGCTCTGGAAAGCCCTGGCGCAGCGTTGACCACCCCAGGGTTTGCCCGAGGGGGCAGAACCTATTTGGCACACCTCGGTGCCATTTCAGCACCACAGACGTGTGCCCGCCTTTTCACAATGGCTCCACCCACAAGAACTTCACTGGAGCCCCGCATGCAAAACACTCCCTCCCTGCGCCGCACCGCCTTGCTGTGTGGCATGGCCCTCCTGGCGGCCCCGGCGTTCGCACAGGATGTGTATCCCTCCAAACCCATCACCATTGTGGTGGGCTACCCACCCGGGGGCAGCACCGACCTGACCGGCCGCACCGTGGCCACGGAATTGAGCGCCAAGCTGGGCGTGCCGGTGGTGATTGAAAACATCGGTGGCGCAGGCGGCGCGATTGGTGCACAGAAGGTGGCGAGCAGCACACCCGACGGCTACACCTTTCTGGTGGGCGCCAGCAACGAGATTGCCATCAACAAGCTGGTGACCAAGAAGGTGAAGTACGACGTGAAGGACTTCACCGCCATCGGCCTCATCGCCTCGCAACCGCTGGTGCTGGTGGCATCCACCGGCGCGGGCGTGAAGAACCTGGCCGAGTTCACGCAGAAGGTGGCCAAGAACCCGGGCAAGTTCAGCTACGGCAGTTCGGGCGTGGGCACCTCGCTGCACCTGGCGGGCGAGATGGTCAAGGAGCAGGGCAAGCTCTTCATGACGCATATCCCTTACCGGGGCGTCGCGCCGCTCACCAACGACCTCATGGGCAACAACCTGGAATATGGCGTGTTCGTGCTCTCCAGCGGCCTGCCACACATCAAGAGCGGCAAGGTGATCGCCCTGGGCACCACCGAAGCCAAACGCTCCGCCGCCACACCGGACATCCCGGCCCTGGCCGAAACCCCGCAGTACAAGAACGTGGACATTGGCGTGTGGTTTGCGCTGATGGGCCCGGCCAACCTGCCCAAGCCGGTGTTCGACAAGGTGAAGAAGGCGCTGAACGACACCCTGCAGTCGCCCGAGTTCAAGAAGAAGATGGAAGCCAGCGGCTCCACCGTGGCTGCGACCACGGTCAACATCGACCAGTTCCTGGCGGCCGAAGTCGCCAAGTACAAGAAGATTGTGGAATTCGCCAAGATCGAAGAATGAGCAGCAGCACCGCCCCCCAAAACACGGCCGTTCCACCGCTGGCCTTTGAGCTGCCCGCGCCCGACATCACCGCCTGGCGCGTTGGCAACACCGGCACCGAAGGCGTCTGGCATTTTGACTCGGGCGAACCCGGCCGCCACGTGATGGTCAGCGCGCTGGTGCATGGCAACGAGCTGTGCGGCGCCTGGGCCTTGAAGGGCCTGCTCGAAGCGGGCGTGCGGCCGCAGCAGGGCACGCTCACGCTGGCGTTCTGCAACCTCGATGCGTTCGACCGGTTTGACGCGAGCAACCACGACGCCTCGCGCTTCACCGACGAAGACCTCAACCGCCAATGGCTGGACGAGCGCATCAACGCAGCCGATACCAACGAGCGCCGCCGCGCCGCCGCGCTGCGCCCGTTTGTGGCGCAGGCCGACTGGCTGCTCGACATCCACTCGATGCACGAGCCCTCGGCCCCACTGCTGCTCACCGGCATCCAGCCGCGCAACCTGGAACTGGCGCGCGCCATGCGCTCGCCCGAGCACATCGTGGTGGACGCGGGCCACAAGGACGGCGTGCGCATGCGCGATTACGGCCGGTTTGGCGCGCTGGAAGACGACCACGGCAACAGCACCCGTTCGCTGCTCATTGAATGTGGCTTCCATGGCGACCCGGCCAGCCGCGCCGTAGCGCAGGACCAGTGCGTGCGCTTCATCGAACAGTCCGGCGCCCTGAGCGCCGACGCCCTGGCGCAGCAACTGCCCGGCTGGCGCCTGCCCGATGCGCCCCGCCAATGGGCGCTGGAGGTGACCGGCCCCGTGGTGGCCACCAGCAGCGCCTTCCGCTTTGTTGCGCCCTACACGGGGCTGGAGCTGTTTGAAAAGGCTGGCACCGTGATCGGCGACAACGACGGTGTGCCGGTGACCACGCCGTACGACAACTGCGTGCTGGTGATGCCGTCGGTGCGCCAGGCGAGGGCTGGCGTGACGGTGGTGCGGTTCGCGCGGCGCAGGGCGCTGTAAGCGCTTAGCAACAGCTCAGTAGCGGCGCAACAGGCGCACTGCAGAGGCGGTGGGTGGCAGGAGCCTCCGCCTCTTCCCCTTCAAATACTATAAATTTAATAGCTGTTAGCGCTTATCCATCAAGCGCTAGAGGCCATTTTTGCTTGTATTTTTGGCCCCAACACCACACAGGCCAGAGCTGCCACCACCAGCACAATCCCCGCCCACTGCCAGGGCGCCACACCCTCGTCCAGCAGCAGCCAGCCTGCGGTAAGCCCCACCACCGGCACCGCCAGGCTGAAGGGCGCCACGCGGTTGGCAGGGTAGCGCTGCAGCAGGTTGGTCCACAGCGCATAGCCAACAATGGTGGCCGCCCAGCCCAGGTAGGCCACAGCCGCCCACGACAGCAAGGGCACGTCCGCCAGCGTTTGCCACTGCAGCCAGCGTGCGGCGTCAGGGTCGAACACGGCAGACAGCGCCACAAAAGGCAGCACCGGCACCAGGCTGCTCCAGATCACAAACGCCAGCGGATCAAACCCCGGGCTTTGCTGCTGCGCCAGGCGCGCCACGATGTTGGACGAGGCCCACATGGCAGCGCCGCACAGCGTCAGCAGCAAACCGGCCAGCGTGGTGGCCGCCGCCACACCCACCCCGGAGCCCGGCCCCACGTAGTTCATCGCAAAACACACCAGCCCCAGCGCGGCCAGCACCATGCCCCACCGCAAGGGCAACCCCGGCCGCTCGCGCAGCAGTGCAAAGCCGAACAGCGCGGTGAAGAACACCTGCGTCTGCAGCAGCACACTGGCCAGCCCGGCCGTCATGCCCACCTTGAGCCCGACAAACAGAAAACCGAACTGCCCCACGCCCTGGAACAGCCCGAACAACAGCACCCAGCGCCAGTGCATGCGCGGCGGGCGCACCAGCAGCACCAGCGGCAAGGCGGCACACAGGTAGCGCGCGGCGCCCAGCTGAAAGGGGCTGAAGCTGCGCAGCCCCCATTTCATCGCAACGAAGTTGACGCCCCACAGAACCACCACCACCAGGGCGGCCAGCAGGTCGCGCGCACGCAGCGGGCCACCTACCGGGCCTGGAGGGCCGGATACAGGCGCCGTCACTGCGCAGCCCGCGCAGCGTCAATGTGTGCCTTCACCCGCTGGGCCAGGGCCATGTCGCCGGGGGTTTCGGGGCTCCATTTGTCGATGGCACGGGGCTGCTCGTCGGCATCCACGGCGGTGTAGACCGCTACGCAGTGCAGCACCTCTTGCAGCGGCTCGCCATGGATGCCACCGCTGCGCACCTCCACGGCCAGGTGCATGGCGGTGTCGGTGGTGGACGCCAGGCGCGCATGCACCTCCACCAGATCCCCCGGGCGAATGGGGTGCACAAAATGCGCGCCGCCCACAAACTCGGTGATGCACGGCCCCTTGGCCCAGGCGCTGGCGCAGGCAAAGCCGGCCTCGTCCACCCAGCGCAGCACGGTGCCACCGGGCACACGGCCGGCCTGGGGCAGGGTGCTTTGCGACGCCAGGAAACGCAGGGTGATCGATTGCATGCCAGGTGCTCCAAGGGGCGGATGTTGGAGCCATTATTCTCCAGCGCGCCCTCTGCCGCCGCCCCGCCTGCATGCCTCCAAAGACGCCCCGCAGGTCGGCGAAAATTGACCTGAGTCAAAACCCTACTCAAAACAGCCCCCTACATTGCGTTACATCCCGCGCGGCCTGATGGAGGGCCGCATCCCAGTCGGCGGGTGCCGACACCCCGCCCCCTGAGGTCTACCCTTTTGCGCACACACCCACCGTGCGCCTACTGCCATGTCCCTTCTTCACCGCTTGAACCTGCTCGAAAAATTCCTCATCCTGGGAACCCTCGGGCTCATGATGAGTGCGCTGCCCACCTACCTGACGGTGCGCGATGCGCTGCACGCCATTGGCCATGCGCGCCACGAGGCGCAGGGCATGGTCCCTGCGCAGGCACTCACCCGCCTCGTGCAGCAGATGCAGGTGCACCGGGGCCTGTCGGTGGGCATGCTGGGCGGCGACGAAACCCTGGCGGCACGCCGCCCCGCTGCGCGCGATGCCGTCAACGCGGCGCTGGACGATGCCACCACCCGCTTTGCGGCCGCCAAGGTGCCCGCCGCCCAGATGGCCGCCTGGACCCAGGCCCAACAGACCTGGCGCACGCTGGAGCAGGCCGTGGCCGCACGCAGCATCGAGCAGGCCCAGAGCACGGCGCAGCACACACAGCTCATCGCGTCGCTGCTGCAGCTCAACGAATCCTTGCTGCATGCCTATGGCCTGCAGATCGACCCCGACGCCGACACGCACGCACTGATCCAGGCCTCGCTGGTGCAGGCGCCCATGCTGGGCGAAAAGCTGGGCATGCTGCGCGCGCAAGGCGCCAGCGCCCTGGGCAAACGCGAGCTGACGCCCCAGGGCAAGGGCCAGTTGCTGGTGCTGCAGCAGCGTGTGGCCGAGCTGCAGGCCGACACCTTCCGGGGACTGGACCGCGCCCTGCAAGGCAACCCCGATCTCCAACGCGCCCTGGGCAGCAGCGCGCAGGCCGTGCAGGGCCAGATCCAGCAATCGCTGCAGATGGCCGAACGCGACGTGATCAACGCCAGCGAACTCCAGCTGCCTTCCAAGGACTATTTCGACGCCTTCACCCGCACCATCGAAGCGCTGAACGCGCTCAACAACCTGTCCATGGCCAGCCTGGACCAGGCGCTGCAGGCTCGGGTGTCCGACCTGCAGCGGGGACTGCTGTGGGTGGCTCTGGCGCTGGTCGTAACGCTCTCGGCCACCAGCGGCATGGCGCTGGTGTTTGTGCGCTCGATGACGGTGCCGCTGTCGCAGGCCGTGGCGCTGTCACGCGCCGTGGCGCAGGGTGACCTGAGCGGCGCCCCGCTGGCCCACGGCACCAACGAAGTCGGCCAGCTGCTGCAAGCGCTGCAGCAGATGCGCAGCCAGCTCACGCAGGTGGTGCGCCAGGTGCGCAACGGTTCTGAAAACGTGGCCACGGCCAGCGTGCAGATTGCCCAGGGCAATACCGACCTCTCTGCCCGCACCGAAAGCCAGGCCAGTGCGCTCGAAGAAACCGCCGCCTCGATGGAGCAGCTCAACGCCACCGTGCGCCAGAACGCCGACAGCGCCCAGCAGGCCAGCCAGCTGGCCGCGAGCGCGAGCACCGTGGCCACCCAGGGCGGCGAGGTCGTGGCCCAGGTGGTCAACACCATGCAGGGCATCAACGCCGCGTCGCAGAAGATCTCGGACATCATCGGCGTGATCGACTCCATCGCCTTCCAGACCAATATCCTCGCCCTGAACGCCGCTGTGGAGGCGGCCCGCGCGGGCGAGCAGGGCCGGGGCTTTGCGGTGGTGGCCAGCGAAGTGCGCAGCCTGGCCGGACGCAGTGCCGAGGCCGCGCGCGAGATCAAGGCCCTCATCAGTGCCAGCGTGGAGCGCGTGGAACAAGGCACCGCCCTGGTGGACCGGGCGGGCAGCACCATGACCGAGGTGGTGGCGTCCATCCGCCGCGTGACCGACATCGTGGGCGAGATCAGCGCGGCCAGCCACGAACAATCGCTGGGCGTGGCCCAGGTGGGCGAGGCCGTGACGCAGATGGACCAGGTCACGCAGCAAAACGCCGCCCTGGTCGAGGAAATGGCCGCCGCCGCCAGCAGCCTGCAGAACCAGGCCGAAGACTTGGTGCAGGTGGTGTCGGTGTTCCGTCTGGGGGACGAAGGCCAGGGCCAGCACAGGGCACCACGTCCCACAAATTCGCTACAAATTCAATAGCTATTGGTGCTTACCCATCAAGCGCTAGCGGCCATTTCTATTCAAACTCTGCGCGCCCCGTGGCTCCGCGGCGCTGCGCGGAGCGGCGGATGGACCGGGCAGCTCGCTCGCTCCTCCGTTGCGCATCCGTTCACGCCGTCGCAGGCTCACCACCCGGCCCCGCCACCGGCAGCACCAGCCGCGCGCGCAGCCCCTGGCCGGGGGCGCTATGCAACTCCAGCGCACCCCCCTGGGCGCGCGCCACGCGCTCGGCAATCGCCAGACCGAGCCCGGCCCCCGGTGCGCCCGCACGCGCCGTGCCGCCGCCACGTGCAAAAGGCTGGCGCATGCGGTCGATCTCTGCGGCGGTGATGCCGGGGCCTTGGTCCTGCACCTCCAGCCATACCTGGGTGGCGTCTGCCCCTGTGCGCAGCACCACCGGCGGCGCACCGTGGCGCCAGGCGTTTTCCACCAGGTTTTCCAGCGCGCGGCGCAGGGCCTGGGGGCGCACGGGCACGTCGGGCAGGGCCCCCAGTTCCAGCACCAGCGCGCGGCCATGGTCGGCCTGCGCCTCGGCCACGGCCTGGGCCAGGTCGTTGAGCGATGCGGTGGTGGGCGCCTCGGCCTCACCGCTGCGTGCGAACTGCAGGAACTGGCCCACGATGCCATCCATCTCGTCGATGCTGCGCGCCATGCTGGCCGCCAGCGGCGCATCGACCTGCGGACCCGCAATCTCTACCCCCAGGCGCAGCTTGGTCAGCGGCGTGCGCAGGTCGTGCGACACACCGGCCAGCATCAGTGCGCGCTCGTGGTCGGCGGCGGCCAGACTCTGCGCCATCTGGTTGAAGCTGCGCGCCACGGTGGCGATTTCTTCGGGCCCATCATCCGGCAGGGTTGCGGGCGACTGGCCGTGCGCCAGTTGCTGCGCCGCGCCCACCACCTGCACCAGCGGGCGGTTGATGTGGCGCTGCAGCCACCACGCGCCCAGCAGCGCCAGCAGCATGCTGGCCAGCGTGGCGGCCAGCCAGGCGCCGGTGAACTCACGGGTGGGGAATACGCTGGGGAGGTTGAGCCAGTAGTCAGTGCCCTCGTGCACCATGCGCAAGGCCAGCACCCCGGTGCTGTCGCGGCGCCACACAGGTTGCGGGGGTTGTGTTTCAGCATCGCCCGCCCCCAGGCGGCGCGACACCGCCTGCACAAACTGCCGCTCCAAGGGCGACAGCAGACCGCGCCGCGCTGCGCTTTCTGGCAGAGCGGGCGGTGTGGCCTGCGCGGCCTGCCGGTTGAACGCCTCCACAAACGCCACGCGCTGCGCCGGAGGCAGCGCCTGCAGCCCGGCCCGCAGCGCAGTCACGTTGCGCGCCACGCCATCGGCCACCTGCGCCACACGGGGCTTGAAGATCATCTGCCGCACCAACACCGCCGCCACCAGCTGCCCCAGCACGATGAGCGCAGCCATCAGCAGCAGGTTGCGCCCGAGCAGGCTGCGCGGCCAGAGCCCCCAACGGCGGGCAGGGGGAGCGGGTGCCGTCATGGCTGCGCCCCTCCACCCGGCGCAGCGCCATCGGGCACAAACACATAGCCCACGCCCCACACCGTGCGGATGTGGCGCGGCTGGGCCGGGTCGGCCTCGATGAGCTTGCGCAGGCGCATCACCTGCACGTCGATGCTGCGGTCGGTGGCGGTGTGGTCGGGCCCATAGGCCAGCGCGATAAGCCGGTCGCGCCCGAGCGGTCGGTGTGGCTGCTGGGCCAGCGCCTGCAGCAGCGCGAATTCGCCGGTGGTCAGGGGCACGTCCTGCGCACCGTGGCCGTCGTTCCCGTCGTTGCGCTCCAGCCGGCGCTCGTCCAGCCACAGCGTGAACGCGCCAAACACAATGCGCCCACCCGCCTGGCGCGGCCCGGTGTGGGCGCCCAGCACACGCTGGCGCCGCACCATGGCCTGTATACGGGCCAGCAGCTCGCGCGGGTTGAAGGGCTTGGGCAGGTAGTCGTCGGCGCCCATCTCCAGGCCGATGATGCGGTCCACCGGGTCGCCGCGTGCGGTGAGCATGAGGATGGGAATGGTCTCGCCCTGCGCACGCAGGCGGCGGCAGATGGCCAGGCCGTCCTCGCCCGGCATCATCACGTCGAGCACCAGCACATCAAAGCGCTCGCGCTGCAGCAGCACGTCGAGCGGGCCCGCGCCATCGACCGTGCGCACGGTATAGCCCTGGTCGCTGAGGTAGCGCTGCAGCAGGGCACGCAGATCGGGCTCGTCATCAGCGACCAGGATTTTGGCCAGGGGGTCGGTCATGGGCAGGGAGCAACGTGGCAAGTGAAGGCGGCGTGGTGGCAATGGTAGGCGCTACTTGGACGGTACGGCGGGCCACGCACCCCCAAGCCATGACAAGGCATGACGGAGCCGCGGTCGTTTGTCATGGTTTGTCATACATCGGCGGATTTCTGCCATCAATGGCTCACACCCGGGACCCACAGTACAACCATGCCACACCCCAAGGCAAACCCCAAGGAGTTGACCACCATGCCTTTGCTGCCCCACCCCGCTGACAACGACCTGCTGCACCGCCCCGCGCTGGCAGCGGGTGTGCTTGTGTTACCCGCCCTCGCCACCCTGGGGCTGAGCGCCGTGCTGGCGCTGGCCGCCCCCACCGAAGCGCAGGCCCGCACCCGCCGGAGCGTGGAACATAACGCCGATGGCAGTACCACCACCCACACCGGCGTGGCGCGCAGCGGCCCGAATGGTGCGATGCTGCGCGGCCGCACCGCCACCACCGATGGGCAGGGCAACGGCAGCGTCACCCGCCGCGGCGCCGCCGTGGGCGCGCAGGGCGGGGTGGCCGCACGCCAGGGCAGCACCACCCGCAGTGCAGACGGCAGTGCCAGCCACAGCGGCACGGTGTCCGCCCAGAATGCCCAGGGCAGTCTGCACAGCAGCGGCGGGGCAAGCCGCAATGCCGACGGCAGCGTGGAGCAGGCCCGCAGCACCACCGCCACCAGTGCGGCCACCGGCAACAGCGTGCAGACGCAGAGCAGCTACAGCAAGGACAGCGGCTTGAGCCGCAGTGCCACCTGCTACGACGCGAGCGGCACAGCCATGGCTTGTCCGACGCGGCCTTAACACCGTCTGGACCCAGCCATCGATTGCCGCCCTCTGAACTCAGGAGCCTTGCCATGTCCCTGCGCCGCACCCTCACCTTGACCACCCTCGCCGCGCTCACGCTGGCCACCGCCAGCGTGCAGGCCCAGACCACCGCGCACAACGGTGGCCGCCTGCGTGCCCTCATCGCACAAAAGCAGGCCGCCGCCGCACCGGCCGTCCTGGCCGCCGGCGTGCAGCGCATCGCCGATGTGCCCTACGGCGCCGACCCGGCGCAGCGCATGGATGTGTATGTACCCACCAGCCCCACCACAGGCACCAACAGCCTGGTGGCCAGCGCGGTGCGCGCGCCGGTCATCTTCATGGTGCACGGCGGCGGCTGGCGGCATGGCGACAAGGCCATGGGCCGCGTGGTGCAGGAGAAGGTGAACCGCTGGGTGCCCAAGGGCTTCATCCTCATCTCCATCAATTACCGCATGCTGCCCGACGCCCCCGTGGCCGTGCAGGAGCGCGATGTGCAGGCTGCCCTCATGGCCGCGCAGCAGCGCGCGGGCACCTGGGGGGGAGACCCGAGCCGCTTCATCCTCATGGGCCACTCGGCCGGGGCTCACCTGGTGGCCCTGCTCAATGCCCGCGCCCCGCAGGCCCTGCGCGAAGGGGCCTGGCCGTGGCTGGGCACCGTCTCGCTGGACAGCGCCATGATGAACGTGCCCGCCCGAATGCGCGCCCCGCACCTGCCGCTGTACGACGACGCATTTGGCACTGACCCGGCTTATTGGGTAGCGATGTCGCCCTTCCACCAGTGGACGGCGGGCGCTCCGCCGATGCAGATGGTGTGCTCCACCCAGCGGGCGGACGACCCCTGCCAGCAATCCGATGCCATGGCCCGCCACGTGCGCAACCAGGGCGGCCGCGCCGAGGTGTTGCCGCAGGACCTGGACCATGGCGAAATCAACGCCCAACTGGGCCTGGACAGCGATTACACCCGCGCGGTGGAGGCCTTCATGGGATCGCTGGACGCTGAGGTGGCCCGTCGCCTGCAGTGATGTAGCGGCAATCTGCTACTGAATCAATAGCTGCTAGCGCTTTATAGATAAGCGCTAGCAGCCATTTTCATTCAAACTTCGCCTGCAGGTAGGGCGCCAGATACCGCCCCGTATGGCTGGCCGGGTTGGCTGCCAGCTCCTCCGGCGTGCCCACGCCCACCACGGTGCCACCGCCCGCACCACCCTCCGGCCCCATGTCGATGAGCCAATCGGCGGTTTTGATCACGTCGAGGTTGTGCTCGATGATGACGATGGTGTTGCCCGCGTCGCGCAGCTGGTGCAGCACCTTGAGCAGCAGGTCAATGTCGGCAAAGTGCAGGCCCGTGGTGGGCTCGTCCAGGATGTAGAGCGTGCGGCCGGTGTCGCGCTTGCTCAGCTCCTGCGCCAGCTTCACGCGCTGCGCCTCGCCACCGGAGAGCGTGGTGGCCGCCTGGCCCAGGCGGATGTACGACAGGCCCACATCCAGCAGCGTCTGCAGCTTGCGCGCTATTGTTGGAACGTCCTTGAAGAAGGCGGCGGCGTCTTCCACCGTCAATTCCAGGATCTGCGCGATGTTCTTGCCCTTCCACAGCACTTCCAGCGTCTCGCGGTTGTAGCGCTGGCCGTGGCAGATGTCGCAGGGCACGTACACGTCGGGCAAGAAGTGCATCTCCACCTTCACCACACCGTCGCCCTGGCAGGCCTCGCAGCGGCCTCCGGCCACGTTGAAGCTGAAGCGCCCGGGGCCATAGCCGCGCTCCTTGGCGGTATTGACCTCGGCCATCAGCTCGCGGATGGGGGTGAACAGGCCGGTGTAGGTGGCGGGGTTGCTGCGCGGCGTGCGGCCAATGGGGCTCTGGTCGACGTTGATGACCTTGTCGAAGTACTCGATGCCCACGATCTCGTCGTGCGCGGCCGGTTCTTCGTGCGCGCGGTACAGCTGGCGGGCCACGGCGGCGTACAGCGTGTCGTTGACCAGCGTGCTTTTGCCCGAGCCCGACACGCCCGTCACGCAGGTGAGCAGCCCCACCGGAAAATCCACCGTCACGTTCTTCAGGTTGTTGCCCGTGGCGCCTGCCACCCGCAGCGCCTGCAGGGCGCCCTGGCGTGCGTGGTGTTCGGCCATGCGTTCGGCGCGGCGTTTGCTGGCCTCGGTTTGCGGAAAGCGCGACTTGGCCTTGGCCTCGACCACGGGAGCAGTCTGCTCCAGCACCGGCAGCCAGGGCGTGCGGCGCTGGGGCACGGCAATCGAGCGCACGCCCGACAGGTACTGGCCCGTGAGCGACTGCGTGTTGCCACGCACTTCGTCGTACGTGCCCTGCGCCATCACGCGCCCGCCGTGCACACCCGCGCCGGGGCCCATGTCGATCACATGGTCGGCGGCGCGCATCATGTCTTCGTCGTGCTCGACCACGATCACGCTGTTGCCGATGTCGCGCAGGTGTTTGAGCGTGGCGATCAGGCGGTCGTTGTCGCGCTGGTGCAGGCCGATGCTGGGCTCGTCCAGCACGTACATCACGCCCGTGAGGCCCGAGCCGATCTGGGACGCGAGGCGGATGCGCTGCGCCTCGCCGCCGGAGAGGGTCTCGGCGCTGCGGTCCAGGCTCAGGTAGCTCAGGCCCACGTCGTTCAGGAACTGCAGGCGCGTGGCGATCTCGCGCACCACCTTGTCGGCGATCTCGGCCTTGGCGCCGGTGAGCTTCAGGTCGTTGAACCAGGTGTGGGCGGTGTTCAGTGTGGCGTGGCTCACTTCAAAGATGGCGCGGGCCTGCTCGCCCTCGCCCAGCCGCACGTGGCGGGCTTCGCGGCGCAGGCGCGTGCCGTGGCATTCGGGGCAGGGCTGGGTGCTGCGAAAGCGCGCCAGGTCCTCGCGCACCACCACCGAATCGGTCTCGCGGTAGCGCCGCGACATGTTGGGGATGATGCCTTCGAAGGGGTGCTTCTTGGCATACACCTTGCCCTTGGAGGCACCGCTGTCCATGATGTAGCTGAAGGCGATTTCTTCCTCGCCCGAGCCGTGCAGGATGGCGTGCTGCACCGGTGCGGGCAGAGATTCAAACGGCGCCTCGATGTCAAACGCGTAGTGCTTGGCCAGGCTCTCCAGCATCGCAAAGTAGTAGCCGTTGCGCCGGTCCCAGCCCTTGATGGCACCGCTGGCCAGGCTCAGCGTGGGGAAGGCCACCACACGAGCCGGGTCGAACACATCGCGCTGGCCAATGCCGTCACACGCGGGGCACGCGCCCATGGGCGAGTTGAACGAGAACAGGCGCGGCTCCAGCTCCGGCAGCGAATAGCTGCAGACGGGGCAGGCGAACTTGCTGCTGAACAGGTGCTCTTGCCCCGTGTCCATCTCCAGCGCCAGCACGCGGCCATTGCCCTCATGCCCGCCCACGCGCAGCACCGCCTCGATGCTCTCGGCCAGGCGCTGCTGCAGGTCGGCGCGCACCTTGATGCGGTCGATCACCACGTCGATGTTGTGCTTCTCGGTTTTCTTGAGCGCGGGCAGGTTCTCGTGCTCGTAGATCTGGCCATCCACCCGAAAGCGGACGTAGCCCAGCGCCTGCATCTGCGCGAACAGCTCGGTGAACTCGCCCTTCTTCTCGCGCGCCACGGGCGCCAGCAGCATGAGCTTGGTGTCTTCGGGCAGGGCCAGCACGGCATCCACCATCTGGCTCACGGTCTGTGCGGCCAGTGGCAGGTTGTGGTCGGGGCAATACGGCGTGCCAGCGCGGGCGTACAGCAGACGCAGGTAGTCATGGATCTCGGTCACCGTGCCCACGGTGGAGCGCGGGTTGTGGCTGGTGGCCTTCTGCTCGATGGAAATCGCGGGCGAGAGGCCTTCGATCAGGTCGACATCGGGCTTGTCCAGCCGCCCCAGAAACTGCCGCGCATAGGCCGACAGGCTCTCCACATAGCGCCGCTGGCCCTCGGCATACAGCGTGTCAAACGCCAGGCTGGACTTGCCCGAGCCCGACAGCCCCGTGATCACCACGAGCTGGTTGCGCGGGATGTCGAGGTCGATGTTCTTGAGGTTGTGCGTGCGCGCCCCCCGGATGCTGATGCGCTGCTCGCGCAGGGCGCGGGCGAGGTAAAGACCGCTGCTGTCGGCAGCTTGGGCATCGGTGGGGGAATGGGAGTCGGTCACGGAGTGGGGAAACAGCAGGGAAACCGACCATGATAGGTCAAGCCCCATGCCCTGTGTTGCAGCTGCTGCCATGCCAGTACCATTGCACGCCATATTCATTTGCCTACGCCAAAGTGACCGATCCCACACCACCCCACGTCCCCCATGTCCATGCCCAGGCGCTGACCGTGACCCGTGCGGAGCGCGAGCAGCTGGGAGGCCACCCCGGCCGGGTGGTCTGGCTCACCGGCCTGTCGGGTGCGGGCAAATCGACCATTGCCAATGCGCTGGAGCGGGAACTGAATCGCCAGGGCAAACGCACCTACATCCTGGACGGCGACAACATCCGCCAGGGGCTGAACCGGGATCTGGGGTTTTCGGACGCGGACCGGGCAGAGAACATCCGGCGTGTCGCACAAGTGGCCCGCCTGTTTGTGGACGCGGGCGTGATCGTGGTGGTGGCTTTCATTTCGCCCTTTCGTGCAGAACGCCAGGCGGCCCGGGAACTGTTTGCCCCGGGCGACTTCCTGGAAGTGTTTGTCGATGTGCCGCTGGCACTCGCCGAAGAGCGCGACCCCAAAGGCCTGTACCGCAAGGCCCGCACGGGCGAGTTGCGCCAGTTCACCGGTATTGATTCGCCCTACGAGCCACCGCTGGTCGCCGAGCTGGTGCTGCCCACAGCCCAGCTCACGCCCCAGGAATGCGTGCAGCGGATCTGCGCTTTGCTGTGAGCCTTTGGGCCGGTCAGCCATGCCTTGGGAGCCGTGCCACGCCCCGCACATGCCCACGCGAATCACAACTCCTGCCCAATGGGCGAAAATCCCTGCTTTACCTGCCCCATAGGGCACCACCGTGCCGGATTCTCCTTCTTCACTTGCGGGCGCTGCCCCACCGCCCCTGTCGCCATCGCCTTCCGGCAACGCCATGACCCCGCAGGAGCGCCGCTCCAGCCTCAGCCTGGCGCTGATCTTTGCGCTGCGCATGCTCGGACTGTTCCTGGTCCTGCCTGTGTTTGCGCTGGAGGCCCGCAAGTACCCCGGTGGGGATGACCCCGCCCTGGTCGGTCTTGCCATGGGCATCTACGGCCTGACACAGGCGGTACTGCAGTTGCCGCTGGGCATGGCCTCCGACCGGTTTGGGCGCAAGCGCGTGATCGTGCTGGGTCTTTTGGTGTTTGCAGCGGGTAGCCTGCTGGCCGCACTCGCCGATTCGCTCACGGGGCTGCTGGTGGGCCGCGCGATGCAGGGCGCCGGTGCCGTGTCGGCCGCCGTCACCGCCCTGCTGGCTGACCAGACGCGTGATGCCGTGCGCACCAAGGCCATGGCCCTGGTGGGTGGCAGCATCGGGCTGATGTTTGCGGTGGCGCTGGTGGCGGCGCCGGTGCTGGCGGCCCACATCGGGCTGGCGGGCCTGTTTGGCCTGACCTGCGCCCTGGCGCTGGCGGGCGTGGCGGTGGTGATTTGGTGGGTGCCTGCAGAAACCGCGCAGCACCAGAATGCGCCCCGGGGCCGCCTGGCCGATGTGTGGGCCCACCCCGACCTGCTGCGCCTGAACCTGGGGGTTTTCGTTCTGCACACCGTGCAGTTGTCCATGTGGGTGGCCGTGCCGGCCATGCTGGTGCAGGCGGGCCTTAGCAAAGACCACCACTGGCAGGTCTACCTGCCTGCGGTGGTGCTCTCGTTTGCGGCCATGGGCGGGCTGTTTGCGCTGGAGCGTGCGGGCAGGCTGCGCGCCGCGCTGCTGGGTGCCATTGCACTGGTGCTGCTGGTGCAGGCAGGCCTGGGCCTGCTGGCGGGCAGCGGCAGTACACCCACACTGTGGGTGCTGGGGCCGTTGCTGTTTGTGTTTTTCTGTGGATTCAACGCGCTGGAGGCCAGCCAGCCCAGCCTGGTGTCGCGCATGGCGCCGCCGCAGCTGCGCGGCGCGGCGCTGGGCAGCTACAACACGCTGCAATCGCTGGGCCTGTTTGCGGGCGGCGCGCTGGGCGGCGCCCTGGTGAAATGGGCCGGCGCGCCCGGCCTGTTTGCCGCCACCACCGTGCTCACGGCCCTGTGGCTGGTACTGACCTGGCCCCTGCGGCCCGTGGGGCGCGGCGGCCACTGAGTGGTGGATCGAGCCATGCCGCCAGAGCTTCCATTGCGAGCCGGTTGCGGCACAATGGCGCGTTTGGCGCCCGGAATCCTTCTCCAAATCCGGCGCTTCTTTCATCCCTTTAAGGCAAAAACAGCACCATGGCATCCGTAAACAAAGTCATCATCGTCGGCAACCTGGGCCGCGACCCTGAAATGCGCACTTTCCCCAGTGGCGATCAGGTGGCCAACGTGACGATTGCCACCACCGACAAGTGGAAAGACAAGCAGTCTGGCGAAATGAAGGAGGCCACCGAGTGGCACCGCGTGGTCTTCAACGGCCGCCTCGCCGAGATCGCTGGCCAGTACCTGCGCAAGGGCTCGCAGGTGTACGTGGAAGGCAGCCTGCGCACCCGCAAGTGGACCGACCAGAGCGGCGTGGAAAAGTACAGCACCGAAATCCGTGCTGACCAGATGCAGATGCTGGGCAGCCGCCAGGGCATGGGCGGCGGCCAGGGTGGTGGCCAGCAAGGCGGCGGATACGACGATGGCGGCTACGGCGGTGGCGACCAGGGCGGCGGCTACGACCAGGCCCCCCGCCGCGCCGCGCCCCCACCACGCCCCATGGCGGCCCCTGCCCAGCGCCCTGCGCCTGCGCCCGTGGCACAGCCACCCCGCGCAGCTTCGGGGTTTGACGACATGGATGACGACATCCCCTTCTAAAAGCCGCGCTTTCCAGTTTTGTAAAAAGGCCCGCAGCACAGACGCTGCGGGCCTTTTTTTGCGCCCGCACGATGGTCAAGAGGCGCTGAATCAACAGCACGCAGCGCTTCTTCTACAACGGCCAGCGCCCTCCCCACCCCCTCAGTTTGTCCAGTGCGGCACGGGGACAACGGCGCCAACACTTTCTTACACCGGTTGCGCCCAACTCGAAGATCATCGGGCGCTTGTTGGCGGCTGGCCTGCGGTGCCGCCAGCAAATTCTGGTTAGTCACAACAACATTCAACAGCACAAGAGAGGGATAGCCATGTCAGGCTTTGTTCGCAAGATTTTGATTTTCATCACCGGTTACGCGTGGCTGCTGCTACTGGCCGGGCCCGGCCTGATCGGCCTGTCGCTGTACAGCGGCTGGAAGGCCGATGGCGACCACGCCTACGCAGCGCGGGAAAGCCTGCAGAGCGTGGCAGGCACGGTGACGCAGGCTTCGGAGGTCACCGTCAAGCGCAAGCGCCGCGCTACCAAGCAGTTCTACGAAATCAGCGTCCAGCCCGATGGCGCAGGCGCCGAGGCCCGCAAGCTGCGCATCGACTACAGCACACCCCAGGAACTGGTGGGCAACCTGATCGACGAAAAAATCACCGCTTTGGTGGACAAGAGCGACAACGACCTGGTGTACGAAGTGGCGGTCGATGGCAAGCCCGTGATCAGCTATGAGACCACCAGGCAGCGCCTGCAGGCCGAGGCAGCGTCCTCCGCCCGGTCCTTCAGCGGCGCTGGCACCTGGATCTTCGCGATCCTGCTGACGCTGATCGGCGCCGCCGGTGTGTGGTCCAACCGCAGGCTGCGTGCAGCGGACTCCAGCCAGCAGCTCAGCGCGGCCTGAGAATTTTTCACAGAGAGGGAGGGAGGAGGCGCCTGGCGCGCCCCTCCCATGATTTCACAACCAACACATAGAGCGAGGAATACGCCATGAATCCCAATGTCCTGACCCCTTCGACGCCGGAAGGCGCACCGTTTGAACGGCGCGATTTCATCGTTGCTACCTACAAGCACCTCGGTGTGGCCATGCTGGCCTTCGTGGTGCTTTCCGCCGTCCTGATGGCGACCGGATTTTCCGGCACAGCGGCCAAGATGCTGCTGGCCAGCGGCAACAAGTTCCTGTGGCTGGGCGTCATGGGCGCGTTCATGCTGGTGGGCTGGCTGGCCTCGTACATGGCCGACAACGCAGAGAGCCCGCAAACACAGCTGATGGGCCTGGGCCTGTATGTACTGGCCGAAGGCCTGATCTTCGCGCCGATGTTCGGCATCGCCCAGATCGTGGCCCCCGGTGCCATTGGCGCTGCGGCCTTCATCACGCTGCTGCTGGTGGGCGCGCTCACCTGGACGGCGTTCACCACCAAGACCAACTTCTCGTTCCTGGGGGGCATTCTGAAGGTGGGCGGCCTGGTGGCCCTGGGCACCATCATTGCCGGCGCCATCTTTGGCTTCAAGCTGGGCATCTGGTTCTCGGGGATCATGGTGCTGTTTGCCGGCGCCTGCGTGCTGTACGACACCTCGCGCATCATCCACGACTACCCCGCCGACCGCCCTGCGGGCGCTGCGCTGCACCTGTTTGCATCGATCGCGCTGATGCTCTGGTACGTGCTGCGCATCCTGATCAGCCTGGCGACCAACGACGACTGAGCCGCCATTCTCGAAGACCCGCGCGGTGGCAAGGGCCGGCTCCTGCAAAGGGGTCGGCCCTTTTCTTTGCAGCAGGCTGAAATCCAAGAAAAATCAGGCTCTAGCGCTTGATGAACAAGCGGGAATAGCTATATTATTGATAGCAATTCATCGTAAGTGCATTCAGGTGCACCTGACACGCGTGGCCCAGCCGACATCCGAGCTCGCATTCCCCGTGGGCGCACCGCAGCCCCACAGCCCGCCGCCCAACTCCGGCATGCCATTTTCCTGTCGTCCCTTGCGCCCGCTGCTGGCACAATTAGAAACAGCAAGACAGCCAGCATGCACCTGTGCGCGCTCGCTGGCCCGTCGATAACGCCTCGCGCGCCACGGCGGCATCTCGACGAATCCCCATTACCTACTGATCCTCTTTCTGTCCATCATGCGCAAATACTTCTGGCTATCCTTGACCTGTGCGGCCCTGCTCGCCAGTTGCGGCGGCGGCTCGTCCGACGGCGAAGACGTGGGCCCCGCCCCTGGCGTACAGCAATACCCCGGCGGCGTGTGGGAGGGCACGGTGGGTACCGGCGCTGCGCAGCGGCAGGTGGTGGGCTACATCGATCCCGGCCCGCTGGGCACCGGGGGCGAGTTCTACATGGCACGCGAGGCCCCGGGCGCAGCGGGCTTTGATGCGTTTTACGGGCGCCTGAATGTCAACGTCACGGCAGTGCTGGCCACTGGCGTCACGTACTACTCGGTCCAGGACGGCAAATTTGCCACGGGCCTGACGCTGCGTGGCACGGCATCGAACAGCGGCAAGATCGGCCGCACCGACGGCATCAGCGGCAATTACTCCGACCCGGTGCAGACGGCGGCTGCGTCTGGCGCGGTGGTGCCGATCAAGCTCTCGTACAGCAGCCTGAACTTCCACCCCGCACGCGCGAGCCTGGTCGAGGGCACCTACCGGGGTACCGGCCTGTTTGGCGGTGGATGGGTACTCACCGTCACCCCACAGGGCCAGCTCTCGGGCCGCATCGGCGGCTGCCTGGTCACGGGCACGGCCACGCCACGCGCCGCAGACTCCCCGCTGTATTCGACGACGCTCAATCTGTCGGGCGACACCACCTCCTGCGAGGCCAGCGGCACGCAGCAATCCGGCATCGCCGTGCTGCGGTTTGACGCGGCAGGGGTGCCCAACGGCATCTGGGTGTTCACGCGCAATGCGACGGGCCCGAACAACACCTTCACCCTCAACGGCATTGCCGACCCCCGCACCACCGTGCCGCCTTCCACCACGCCGTTGTCGGTGGCAGGCAACTGGCAGGGCTCCTTCACGCTGCCTGCAGGCGTGATTGGCGATACGACCGTCTGGGGCAGCGTGCTGCCGGACGGCGGCCTGTTCTTCTACACCAACAGCAGCCTGGACCACAACGCGCTGTATGGCCGCCTTATCCGCTACGAGAACAACGTCACGAACAACCGTTTTGTGACGGCCAACGATGGCGTGTTCTTCAACCGCCTGCTGGCCAACACGGGCGCCTACAACGAGTCCGTGCTGATCGACGGCACGCTCCAAAGTGGCGATGGCACCAGCACCGCCGGCCTGTTCAGCGGCAGCTTCAGCTACCCAACGCAGCCAGGCGGTTTCCCCACCCGCTTCAGCGTGACGCCCGACCCGCTGTACGCCCTGCCCTCCGGCAAGGTGCCCAACGCGGCTCTGATCGTTGGTACCTACAAGATGGCTGGCACGGGTTTTGGTGGCGACACCACAACGCTGACGGTGTTTGCCGATGGCGCCATCACGGGCCTGACCACCAGCGGCTGTGAAGTGGCGGGCAAGCTCCTGGGCGAACTGGGCAGTGGTCTGAACCTGTACCGCGTCGAGGCATTCGGCTACCTCAACAGCCCCAACGCACCCATCACCTGCGGCCTGTCCTCGGGCCCGCCGCAGTCCGGCTCGGCATCGGCACAGTTCGATGCGAATGGCAAGGTCATTGGCCTGCGCATTCTGACTGCCGGGTTGTCCGTGGCTGGCACACGTGCCCACACCGTGTTTGTGGGCGCCAAGCAGACCACGCCGTAACGGCAGGGAGCACCCCTCGCGCTAGGCGGGGGGCGCTGCAATCGGGCAATCACTGCGGGTGCCCCTGTGATCTGTGATCTGTGATCGGCCCATGGGCCTGGGCTTACAGCGCCTTCACCCCGCGCAAGCGCCATGTGGCACGCAGACAGCGCTCCCACCACAAGCGGATTGCCAATAAAAAAGGCCCGTCGCACGTGAAGTGCGACGGGCCTTTTTGTGGCTTGCAGAGAGCGGGTGAGCGCCCTGGAAAAGTTCAGTAGCTATACGGTGACCGCAGCGGGTTGACCGGAAACGCCTGCAGGCCGTTGTAGGGCTGGAAGGCATAGCGCACATACAGGCCGCCCGCGAACTCGCGGTAATTGCGTGCGTTGTTGAGCGACAGGTGTCCACCCACGAACACCTGCGGATGCATCTGGTATTCCATGGCTGCACCCAGGTTGTAGCCCAGGCCCGTGCGGGACTGGCCGGGGTAGATGGCCGTGGCGCCCGTTTCGCCAAAGGCCAGCGCGTCGGCCGCAGCCTGGACGGCCGATACCTGCCGCGATGGGCTGTTGGGGAAATACGGCGCCGCATCTTCCTTGAAATACTGCACGCCCACCGAGCCCTTGAGCTGGTAGGACAGGCGGCCATTGCGCTGCGCCCATTCGACCGGAATGCCAAATGACACGAACTGCTGGGGACTGAAATAGCCACCGTGGCCCACCGTGAAGTAGCGCAGGTTGCGCTGGTACGACAGCCCCGTAAAGCTCAGGCCCGCCGTGAGGTCGGCGTTCGATGTGCGGTGCACATGCCAGTACATCCCGCCACCCAGCTCGGCCCGCGCATTGCTGCGCACGCGGGTACCGGTCAGGCCATGCAGCGAACCGTACCCATAGATCCCCAGTTCACCATCGTCCCAGGTCAGATCAACGCGGCCCCCCGAAGCGGACACGCCGCCCCAGCGGTCGCCGGTCCGGGCATCACGGACACCGGCAAACGACAGCAGGCTGTCGGTCACCGGGCGGCGCGAGAGGTCCACGGCCACGGTCAGGTCGTCGGTGAGGGCTGTGCGGTATCTCGCGCCTGCCGTCACATCGGACTGGCCGAAGCCCAGCGGCGTGCTGCCGATGTCTGCCCGGAAGCCTCCGCTTTCATAGCCTACGCTCAGGCCGACGCCGCTGTCGCTTTGCGAGCCAGCACCGCGTTCGGGCATGGCCAGGGCCGTGACCGGGCCACCACCAAAGCGGCTGATGGTGCCGTAGGGAGAGCCGGGCGAACCTGCGCTGGCGCCCGTGGGCGTTACGCCCAGCAGAAGGTGACCGTCACCCACGCTCATCTTGAGCTGCACGGGCGCTTCGATCTCGGAAAGCTGGCTCATGCCCGCCTCGCCCTGCCGTGCGCGCGCAACTGCGCCCACGGAGAACGAAGAAATCTGGCTTTGCTGCACTTCGCGCAGCTCGTCGCGGGCCGTGCGGGGCCGCGTGGGGTCGGGCACGTTGCCCAGCCCCGCCGTGGACCAGGCAGAAGGTGCTGCAGGAGCAGGCATTGCGCGTTGCGCAGGCAAGGACTGGGCGCCGCCCGCATACCCACCACCGTAGGCCTGTGCAGGCGTGTAGTAGCCCGCCGCAGCCGGGGCCGGAGCGCCCATCGGCTGCATGGGTTGTGCAGGCGGCACGTACACAGGTGCCATGGCCGGCGCCGCCGCAGAGGCACCCACCGACCGTGGGGTCGAAGAAGGCAGTGCCGCCGCGTTGCGCCGCGCGGCGCTGGTCGAAGCCGCCGTGTCAGCCGCCGCCACCGGGCTGGACGCCTCGGGGTAGTAACTGGCGGGCGTCATGGGAGCGGCCTGCGCATAGGCCTGCGGTGCCGTGCCAAAGCGGCTTGCACCGGCCGGGTCGGGAATGTAGAGGCCTGCAGGTGCGTTGTTGCTGCGCGCTACTGGCTGGGGCGCGTACTGCTGGGGGGTGTAGCCCACCGGCGAACGTGCGACGGCTGCGGCACCAGGCACTGACAGGCCGCCCCCGGCACGCTGCTGCAACGCCGCGCGCTGGGCAAACGGATTGCCCGAACGGGCAGGCCCCGCCGCCACGCCACTGGCGGCCAGCACGGCATCGCGCTGCGCGTTTTCGGCAGCAACGGCAGCCGTGAAGAACTCGGTGGCCTTGGAATTCTTGCCCTGCGCCCGGTACAACCGACCAGCGGCCGTCAGCACTTCGGGATCACGCGGAGCGCGCGCCAGCGCCACGGACAGCAGCGACTCCGCATAGCCGTAGTCCTTGGCGCCCGTGGCCATGGCTGCGGTCTGCAGGATGAGGGGCACGTCATTGGGAGACTTTTCCAGCAACCGCGCATACAGCGCCTGCGCCTGGGCATAGTCGTTGTTGGCCGCGTACATGCGGGCCAGTGCCGCCATGGCCAGGGGCTCGTCGGGCTGCTCGGCCAGCAAGGGAACGAGCGTGTCGTAGGCCGCGACCAGGTCGCCCGCCTCGCGCAGGCCATCGGCCTGGCGCACGATGTAGGCGCGGCGGATGTCGCTGAAACTCTTGCGCTCGCGGTCATTCATCGGGGCCGTCTGCAGCTGCCGCAGGATGCCCGCCAGTTCCACATCCTGCTGGGTCTTGAGCAAGGTGGCAGCGTACTGCAGGCGCAGGCCGACATCGGGCCGGGGGGTGCGCGCCAGCACCTGGCGCACCATGCCGAGTGCCCGCTGCGGATCGCCAGCGTCCGCGTAGGCCAAGGCCATGGCGCCCAGCAATTCGGGGTCTTGGGTGGCAAAGGACTCGGCCTGGGCCAGGGTGGCCAGGGCTTCCGTCTGGCGACCTTCAGCCGCCAACGCCGATGCAGCCGATGCCTGCACATGCACCCACACCCGCTTTTGCAGCGCGGCGATGTCACGGGTGCGGTGCTTTTCTGGAACACGGTCCAGCAGGGCCAGGGCGTTGGGCCAGTCACCAGCTTCCGAGGCGAGCAGGGCGCTGGCATACAGGGCCTCGGGCATGTTGGGGTTGGACAGCAACAACCCGTCCATCACGCCCCGCGCCTCGGCCACCGCGCCCATGCGCAGGTACAGGCGGGCCAGGTCCAGCCGCACCCAGGGGCTGGCCGGATCGTTCAGCAGGGCATCTTCCAGCGCTGCGCGGGCGGCGGCGGTATCGCCACGCTCCGTCGCTGCGCGGGCCTGGCCCAATGCCTGCGCAGCACGCAGGCGCCCCAGGGCTCCCACCTTTTCTTGCTGCGAGGGTGACAGCTTCTCCACCAGCGCCAGGGCTTCGGCCGCCTTGTTGTTCTGCGCCAGCACGCCCACAAGTCCCCGCACCGCGTCGGGGTTGTCGGCCTGGCGCGCGAGCACACGGCGGTAGGCCGCCTCGGCGGCGTCGTACTGGCCATCTTCGACCAACAGGTCTGCCAGGTCGGTTTCGGCCGTGACTTCGGCCGGATTCAGCCGCACAGCCTGCTCCAACGAACGCCGCGCTGCCGCTGTCTCGCCGCGTTCGCGTTCGGAGGTGGCCTGCTCGACCAGGCTCCAGTAGGTGGCGCTGTCGAGCGCCTGTTTCCAGCGGCTGGCCGAGCCCGCACGCGAGGCCCGCTCCAGCAGCCCGCGCGCGTCGGCAAACCGTTCCTGGCGCAAACGCAGAATGCCCAGGCCACCCAGCGCATCGCCGTCGGCGGGACGGGATTCGAGCACGTTCAGAAATGCGGCCTCTGCAGCATCCAGCTCGCCATCGTCCAGGGCCTGGAACCCTGCTGTCGTCCGCTGGCGCAGCGGGTCGGCCGTCCGGACGGAAGCTGCCTGGGACTGTTTTTGCAGGTTCTGGGCCTGCACCAGGCGCGTCTGCACCGCAGTGTCTCCGGGATTGGCGCGCAGGAATTCCTGGTACAGCGGGATGTCGGCCGATCGATTGCCCGTCCAGGCCAGCGCCTTGCGCCAGCTTTCCGTCGCCGCCTTGCCCACATCCGGGCGCCCGGCCAGCCGCGCCAGCTGGGCGATGCCTTCGCGGCGTGTGGATTCGCGGTAGGTCAGGTGTTGCGCCAGGGCCAGCGCAATCTGCGGGTCTTCGGGCGATTCCTGCGCCAGGCGGTTCAGACCCCGGCGGGCCTCGTCCCAGCCGCCTGCTGTGGCGCCCAGCGTCTGGTAGTACTCCAGCGCCAGGGGCCCAGTAGGAGCGCGGTCTCCCAGTGCCGCCTGGTAGGTGCTCAAGGCCTGGCTGGCCTGCCCGCTGCGGGCCTGCTGGCGCGCAGTTTCGATCTGGGGTGCGCTGCGGCCCGTGCGGATGGATTCCTGCAACCGGCTGACCAGCGGGCTGCGCGGATGGGCTGCCTGCAACTGGTTCAGGTAGCGCTGGGCGCCCTCGGGGCGGCGGGCGTTGAGCTCCACCAACGCCATCCCATAGAGGGCCTGGGCGTTCTGGGGGTTGATGCGCAACAGCTTCTGCCACGCCTCACCCGCGCGTTCCGTGTCGCCGCGCTCCTGCCAGTACTGCCCCTGGTCCAGCAGGGTCTGCTCGGCCCCGGTCTGCGCCCAGGCAACGGGGGCCATCAGCGAGGCCAGCAGCCCCATGGCAAGTGTTTGATGACGACGACGTTTGGAGGACATGCCTTCCTTCTCCCTGCGAGGCTCCCGGCCACCGAGGTGCCGGGAATGTGTTGCGTGATTCAGAAACAGCCGGGCGTGCTTTGCACCGCCTCAGCCTTTTTGCTTCAGCCGGGCCCGTGCGCGCGCTCTCAGCGACAGGTACATGATGATCGCTATCAGCACCGCCGCCGACACGCCCAGGACAATCAGCAACAGCGGGTTGCGCGAAAGAAACCACTGGGTATACAGCAAGGGGCCCAACTGACCCACATGGTAGTTTTTCTCGGCCACCAGGCTGTCCACCTGCTTGCCCCGGATGACCGTGGTGCTGCCCTGCACGTGTTTGAGCATTTCGGCATCCAGCAGTGCATCCATCACTTGCGACAGACCTGCAGGCTGGTTGCTGGCAACGAGCACCACACTGCGGCCACCGCGCAAAGGCGATTCAAAACCTGCCACCAGAGCATCGGTGCTGTCGCTGGAAAACGCAACCTGGCTGCGCCGTGCGTGCACGCTGGAGTCCTCGCCAAAGCCCCACCAGCGCAGCAGGCGGTTGGCGAAATCCGACATCTGGAAACTCTTGGTTTCGCCCTGCAGGAGGGCCGGAATGGAACTGGCCCATTGCTTGAGCAGGGGCTGGTTGCCGCCGGAGGCAATGACCAGCAGGTCCTTGTCGGCAAGCCGCTCCACCTGCTGGGCCTGCGCCACGGTCACGCCCAGGGCAGGGTATCCCGTGACGCGCCCCATGACACCCATCAGGCCCAGATAGGCCGCGTATTCCTGCGCTCCCGGCTTGTCCGGCATCACCACCGCAGATTCAGAAAGGTCTGCCATGCGTGTGAACGGGAACCCTGCATTGCCAAAGGCCGCCAGATCCGGCATGGCGATGAAATGCGGAAAACCGGAGATGTCGATGGTCGAGTCGGCCTCGACAGAGCCCCGGACGTTGTCGAGTGGCACGTCCTTGCAGGCGCCCTGCTTGACCACGTCATAGTAGTAATGCATCTGCAGCTGCGACTGGGCCGGCAGCTTGAACAGCGGGATGTGGAAAGTCTCGCGCTCCGGCGCCATCTCGCCCTTGGGGACCACCTTGGTCAGCAGGCGGTCCAGAGCGCCGGGTTCTTCATGGTTCACTGCGTGCAGGGGCAACGAACGCAGGAACTGCTGGTTCACATTGATGTTGAGGGTGGACTTGTCCGGGTTCGGGCGCGGGGTATAGCGATACCGCAGGTCCACCGGGATGCCCTTCTGGCGCCATGCGAACAGGTCGGGCGGCAGGAAGAAGTTCAGGCGGATCAGGTCTGGCGAGTAGCCGGACACGTTGAGCGCATCGGCCTCGACCAGTTCACCAAATTTCACGGGCCGGTCATTGGAAAGCCAGTTGGGCGCGTCGTACGGCTTGCGGGGCTTGAGTTCCGTGACCTCGGTGATCCGTGCCAGCGGGCCGGACAGGGCCGAGGAACCGATGGCCAGTGCCTTGGCGGCAACGCCAAGCTCGGCTTCGTCCCGCCCCATGACCAGCAGCAGCTTGCCATGGCGGTCTGCCGGGTGGCTCACCACGGCCACGGTGGGGCCCTGGATGTCTGGCAGGGTCAGCCCGGCGGGCGCTTGCGCCTTGCCCGCGATCATCACCACCGCGTTGCCGCGCGCGGGGAGTTCACCCACCAGTGACGGGAACCTCGCTCCCCGGAAACCGGCCAGCGCGCCAAACCAGGACGACATCGTGCCTGCGGCCTGCAAGGTGCCCGTGTTGGGCACTGCGCCGAACACCATCGGCAGCTCCAGCGGGCGCACATCCCGGCGATCAAAGAAAGGCTGCGGCAGCAGCGCCAGATCGTTCGTCTGGGCCACGGGCGCCACCGTCAGTTCCAGCACGCTGTCGTTGCCGACGTTGGCCCACAGGCTGGAGTGCAGCGGGTCTTCGCACTCCATCGTGTAGTGGCCGATCAGCTGCAGGTTGAGCCGGTTGAACTCGGTGATGAGGCGCGGCGGGATGACGATCTCGCGCTGCAGGTTTTCGCCCGCCTGCTGCGTGGTCACCGGAATGGTGGCGGCCACCTGCTCGTTCACCAGCACCTTGATATGGGACAGGTTGGGGAGCAGGGCGGGCGAGTAGGAGTAGTTCAGCTTCAGTCGCGCGCCTGTGACCACTTCGTCGTTGCGCACGCTGAACGCCACACCGCTGGTGCCGTCCACACCCCGCAATTGCAGCGGAAACAGGGCCCCCAGGTCCTTGAAACTGGTGCGGTGTACACGCACTCCACTCTCGGTCGGTTGCGCCGCAGCCAGCATTTCCGCCCCAGCCAAGCCCGCTGGTGCAGGGGCCGCAGCAAGTTGGGATACGGGCACGGCCGTCCCTGTCAGTACCAAGGCCAGCATGGCAGGCAGCATGCGCTTGCGCGGCAGCCGCGCTGTCGGATGTCTTTTGGGAATCATGGTGTCGAGTCTTTGGAAACAGGGAAAGGCTTAACGGGGCTTGAGGGACTTGACGGCGGAGACGGTCAGTTGTCCCATGCCGCGCACTCCAATCGCAATCACGCTCCAGAGCGAGCGCAGCGGCTTGTCGCGCTGGCCCGTGCCCCAAGTGGCAATCCAGGCATCCGCCCGTGCAAAGGTCAGCGATGCCAGTTCGGCCTGCTGGCGCAGACTGAGGTTGTCGAACTTCACGCCCAGACGCCCCTTGCCACTGAACGTGACAACGGCCGGAAAAACACCTTCTTCGTCGGACCTGAACAGCGACACGGAAAGGCGGCTGCCCATGGGAATGTCGCTGTCCGCCGGAACGGACAGGCCCAGCCCGTGCTGCGAGAAATCTTCGGTCTTGCAAACCAGCGTGCGGCCGTTATCAAAGCGGATGACAGCGGGCAGGGCAGCCGCCACGCGCGGTGTGCCACGGATCTGGCGCGTCTCGCTGGCCACCGCCACACTGGCGCCCAGCAGGATGACGTTGTAGGTGGTCCAGACCATGTTGATGACCAGCGTGGTGGTTTCGTCGCCTGCGGAGGAGAACAGCTTCCAGATCCCTACCGCAAAACCCACCAGATTGATCACCAACAGCACCACATAAGGCCGTGCAATGGTCCAGTCGAAATAGGCTTTCTCGATCACGCCCCCCTTGGCCGTCACGTTGAACTTGCCCAGCTTGGGGTTGATGAAGGCAACGATCACCGGGCGCATGATGTACCAGGCCAGCACTGACTCGTACACCTCATTCCAGAACGAGTGGCGAAAGCGCCCCTGGATGCGGGAGTTGGTCACGCTGGCGTGGGCCAGGTGGGGCAGCGCATAGGCGGTGATCATCAGCGCCGTGGCCTGGAACACGTGGGCCCCGAAGAACAGGTAGGCCAGCGGTGCAGTCAGAAACACCAGGCGCGGCAGTCCGTAGAAGAAATGCAGCATCGCGTTCAGGTAGCACAGCCGCTGGCCGAACTTGAGACCCTTGCCAAAGAGCGGGTTGTCGGTACGCGCGATCTGCGCCATGCCCCGCGCCCAGCGAATGCGCTGGCCTACGTGGCCGGAAAGGCTCTCGGTGGCCAGGCCCGCAGCCTGAGGCACTTCGAGGTAAGCCGTGTTGTAGCCCAGGCGGCTGAGCTTGAGCGCCGTGTGGGCGTCCTCGGTCACGGTTTCTACCGCAATGCCACCCACTTCCAGCAACTCCTTGCGGCGGATGATGGCGCAAGAACCGCAGAAGAACGACGCGTTCCAGAGGTCGTTGCCGTCCTGGACGATGCCGTAGAACAACTCGCCCTCGTTGGGCATCCGGTGGAACGTGTCCAGGTTGCGCTCAAACGGATCGGGTGAGAAGAACACGTGCGGCGTCTGCAGCATGACCAGGTTGGTGTCCTTGAAGAACCAGCCCATGCAGACCTGCAGGAAAGAACGCGTGGGGATGTGATCGCAGTCAAAGATGGCGATGTATTCGGAACTCGTGACTTTGAGCGCCGCGTTGATGTTGCCCGCCTTGGCGTGGTGGTTGTTGTCGCGGATCAGGTAGCCCACGCCCAGCTCTTCGCAGAACTCACGGAACTCGGGACGGCGGCCGTCGTCGAGCACATACACGTGCAGGCGATCGGCGGGCCAGTCCAGGCTCATGGCCGAGAACACCGTCTGGCGCACCACTTCAAGCGGCTCGTTGTACGTCGGAATGAACACATCCACGCTGGGCCAGGTGCTGATGTCCTGGGGCATGGGAACCGGGCGGCGCTGCAGGGGCCACGCCGTCTGGAAGTAGCCAATGAGCAGCACCGCAAAGGCATACAGCTCTGCCAGCACCAGGCCATAGCCGAATGCCGCATCCAGCCAGTTGGTAAAGCCGATGGTGTCGGTAAAACGCCAGTAGATGTAACGCGACGAGGCCGAGATCGACAGCACGATCATTGCCAGCGTGGACAGGCGGCCGGGGGTCCTGCTCAGCAGCAAGGCCGCACCAAACGAACCCACCGAAAAGAGAATCTGCCCCTGGAGATCCAGCGGTACGCTGATGACCAACCCCATCAGCAAGGCACTGAACACCACAGCCGCGACACGCGCTACGGGGTGCTGCCACAGATCCCACCCGGTGATGGCATGCACCACGGTGCGCCAGTGTGCCTGGGGACTGTGGGAATCGGCGTCAGCTACCTCGTCGGCCTGCGGGCGTTGGTCGATACTCATTGCGCGGCTCCAGCCAGTGGCAGTCGCAGGCGCTGCGCAAGGACGCGCGCGCACTTGCGCAGGTCATCGGCCGCCTGGCCTTGGGGGTCATACTCCAGCACGCTCTGGTCGTAGGCGAGCGCCTCGCGCACCGCCTGGTCTTCGTGGACCACGCCCACCAGGCGCTCACCCAGGTTGTCCTGCATCACACGCGTGATGTCTTTGGACAACTGGCGCGCGCCGTCCACCTGATTGAGCACGTACAGTGTTTCGGAAAAATCAGGGCGCGGTGTGCAATAGGTGTGCACCAGCCGCTGCATCAGGGCCAGCGCCGCATAAGATGCCGCATCGGGTAGGCTGACCACCACCACCACCTGGGCCGCCGACAGCGCCTGCTGCATATAAACAGAAGGACCCGGCGGCGTGTCGATCAGCACCACGGCATCCTCCGGCAGTGCCAGGCCCTGCAATTGCTGCTCCAGCCAGTTCGGGTGTGCGTCCAGGTGCCGCTCGAAAGCCACGCGGTCAGACTCGTTCACCACGCCATAGGGCAGCACATGCACACCCGATGGGCTTTGCACGCAGACCGAGCCCCAGTCTTCGCCTGCCAGGCTGGCGCGGGATACGCCGGCCAGAGAACGGGGATCGGCGCCGAAATGCAAGCCCAGCGCATTCTGGGGGTCCATGTCCACCACCAGCAACGTCGCAACACCTTCGCGCTGCAGTGCGGTGGCCAGGTTGGCAGTCAGGGTCGTCTTGCCCACGCCACCTTTGGCAGAAACGATGGCAATCACTTTCATAGGTGGCCCTTGCGAGGCTGCCAGGCGGGCGCTGGCGCAGCGCCGGCGGCCACGGGAGCACCCGCCAGACGCGCAAAAACCGATGGGAGGTCCACCGGCAAGGACTCCTGGTGCACGGCCTGCTCTTCAGCAACAGTCGGCGCAGCCTGTCCACGCAGGCCCGCAAGACCCGCCAGGGGGGAACGCGAGGCCAGCGCAGCCGCTGGCGGCAGACGGTCTGCCGCTACTGCTGCGGGCGCGGCCACCGGGCGGGGCAACTCGGCGGCGACGGGTGCAGTGCGCTGCACTGCCACCACGGGCTCTGGTCGCGCCGAAACGGAAGCCTGAGCCTGCTGGGGAAGCGGCGCCGCAGCGGTACCGGCGCTTCGGTCTACCGAGGGCACATCATCGGCCACGGCATTGCGCACGGCGGAGACAAGGGGCCAGCGCTCGTTGGAGAGTTGGTGCTCCTGCTTGCGGGCCAGCTCATGGTAGGGGTCTGCCTTGGCCCCAAACTGCTGAAAGAGGTTCACGATGTCGTCTGAGTGTTTCATGGGTCACCGCCAATGCCGCAACATATAGATCCGAAACCCGGTGCTCAGCGCGACAGCTGAAGGTGTACACACCCCCAGGCATCTGCAGGTGCGCACTGCACCACCTTGAGTTGCCCGGCACCCGCTTGGTCGAACCAGCTTTGGTAGACCCCTTCGAGGAAACCACCGGACCAATGCACGTGGTCCGGCCCGAATGCAGCAGATACGGGCGAGAGGCTGTGGTGGATGTTCAACTGCGCAACTTCCTGCGTCAAATCGACCCAGCCCCAGTCGATGCTCGTCCAGACCGCCGTCATGCTGCGCTGCAGGTCTTCCACAGTGGCACACGCTGGCAAAGGATGGTCTGCCGCAAACCGCGCGCCCACCCGGAACATCAGCGCGCGAAGGTCTTCCGGTGGCAGGGCCGCGACAAATTCCGCTGCAAGAGCCTGGAAAAACCCTCGCCATTGCACCGAACACTGCTGCCGGACCAGGTGCGCGGCGATGTCGGGGCTCGAAGGCATGGAAACAATTTGAGACATGGTGCAAGCACGAGCAAGCTTCGGGCCCGTTTTTGACGGCCGTCAGCAAGATGAACTAAGGGTTTACCACGTGCATTTTTTGATACATGTGGTTTCAAACAGCGTTTTCGGGAATTCTAGAAGCCACGCCGTGACAAATGACGCTTGTGGCGACGAACCAAAGGTCAACTTAGTTCAACTGGCGGTAACTACGTAGAAGTTTGTGGGTGTCACGCCACAAGAATTAATTATTTACTATTTGGATTATTCAATCCATAGTCTTAATTAATTAGAAAACCCCATTTGTGCGGGTGCACCACAATCGGCTAGAGGGCGAATGTGCCCCAGATGTTTCAGTCTGTCGCACCAAAAATGACCCCGCCCCCGAGGCAGACCTCCCCGTCGTACAAGACCGCACTTTGCCCCGGCGTCACCGCCCACTGCGCCTGTGGGAAACGCAGCTGAAAACCCGCGCCGTCCGCGCTGACGACGGTGCACGCGGCGTCCTGCTGCCGGTAGCGGGTCTTGGCGGCATAGTTCCCCGGCACAGGGGGGTGGCCGGACGTCCAGCTGGCATCTTGCGCCTCCAGGGCGGAGGACAGCAGCCAGGGGTGGTCGTGCCCCTGCACCACGCGCAGCGTGTTCCTGGCCAGGTCCTTGCGGGCCACAAACCAGGGCGCATGCTCGCCGCCGCCACGTTGTGCGCCCTTCTCCTTGATTCCGCCGATGCCCAGGCCCTGGCGCTGGCCCAAGGTGTAGAACGACAAGCCCACATGCTGGCCCAGCTTGCGGCCCCGGTCGTCCAGGATGGGGCCGGGCTCATGGCTGATGTAACGGTTCAGGAACTCGCGGAACGGCCGCTCGCCAATGAAGCAGATGCCCGTGGAATCCTTCTTCTTGGCATTGGGCAGGCCAATCTCCTCGGCGATCCGGCGCACCTCGGTCTTGTGCAACTCGCCCACCGGGAACAGCGTCTTGGACAGCTGCGCCTGGTTCAGGCGGTGCAGAAAGTAGCTCTGGTCCTTGGAGGGATCCAGCCCCTTGAGCAGCTCGAACAGGCCGGAGGTCGCGTTCTGGCGCACGCGGGCGTAGTGCCCCGTGGCGATCTTCTCCGCGCCCAGGCGCATGGCATGGTCCAGAAAAGCCTTGAACTTGATCTCGGCGTTGCACAACACGTCTGGGTTGGGCGTGCGCCCCGCCTGGTACTCACGCAAGAACTCGGCAAAGACGCGGTCCTTGTAGTCGGCTGCGAAGTTGACGTGTTCGATCTCGATGCCGATCACGTCGGCCACGGCGGCGGCGTCCACGAAGTCGATGTTGGACGAGCAGTATTCGCTGTCGTCGTCATCTTCCCAGTTCTTCATGAAGATGCCGACAACTTCGTGGCCCTGTTGCTTGAGCAGGTGGGCGGTCACGGCAGAGTCCACTCCGCCCGAAAGGCCCACGACAACACGTTGTTTGGGCGGTTTGGTATTGGCAGTCATTGCCCCGATTGTATTTTTTGCGCCGTGGCAGCACTGCGTGGGCGCACAGAACGCGTAGCCACCAGCAGGTCATAGAGCTGCTGCGCAGCGGGCGACAGCGATTTGCCCCTGCGTTTGATCAGCCCCATCTGGCGCGTCACCACGGGTTCGATCAGCGGAATGCTCACCAGCGTGGGATGGTCCTTGCCCGGCATGGCCAGGCTGGGCACAGCAGCCACGCCCAGGCCCGCCTCCACCAGGCCGAGCAGCGTGGTCACGTGCTTGGCCTCGTACAGACACTGGGGACGGTCGGGCACGTTGGCCAGCGCCAGGTCCATCAACAGACGGTTTCCCGAGGTCTTGCCCACCGACATGAAGTCGTGCTGGCCCAGCTCTGCCCAGGTGACCTTCTTGCGCCGCGCCAGCACATGGTCGCGCCGGCAGGCGGCTACGAAGCGCTCGGCCAGCACGGGCTTGAACTCGATCTCGGCCTCCTGGCTGCCGATGAAATTGAGGCCAAAGTCGGCATCGCCCTGCGCCACGGCCACCAGCACCTCGTTGGCGCTGGCGTCGTGCACCTTGACGCGGATTTTCGGAAACCGCTCGTGGTAGCGCTTGACCACCTGGGGCAAAAAGTAATACACGGCCGACGGCACGCAGGCAATCGTCACCTCGCCCATGCGGCGCGCGGCCACGTCGCCCAGGCCCATGAGCATGCCGTCCAGGTCATCCAGCCACACGCGGGTCTTGCGCGCAAAGTCGCGTCCCACGGCCGTGAGCGTGACGCGGCGCGTGGTGCGGTCAAGCAGGCGCACGCCCAGCGCTTCTTCGAGCTTGTCGATGCGACGGCTGAAGGCAGGCTGCGACAAGTGGATCGCCTCGGCCGCAGCACGAAAGCTCTGCAGCTCAGCCGCCGCGGCAAAGGCCTGGATGTCAGCAAGATCGAATTTGTTGTTCATGGGCATGGGCTTTCAAGACGTTTCGCTGTTGCGCAGCACGCATCAAACGATCAGAACATTGCAATTCACGAACGTGATTTCACCATGTACAAGGGCTCATAGCCTATTGCGCTGCATGCATCAATCATTGTCAACAATGCAATTCACAGAACAGATGAAGCGTCGCACCATGCCGACCCATGAGCTACAACCTTCCTTGCGTTCTGATGCGTGGCGGCACTTCCCGGGGGCCGTTCTTCCTGGCCGACTGGCTGCCGCAAGACCCTGCGGCGCGCGACCGCACCCTGATCGCCGCGCTGGGCTCGCCGCATGAATTGCAGATTGACGGCCTGGGCGGAGGAAACTCGCTGACCAGCAAGGTGGCGATCGTTTCCAGGTCGGTACATGCCGACTGCGATGTGGACTACCTCTTCGCCCAGGTCAGTGTGGAAGAGGCCCGCGTGGACACGCGGCCCAACTGCGGCAACATGCTGGCGGGCGTGGGGCCCTTTGCCATCGAGCAGGGGCTGGTGCCCGCTTCCGGCCACGGAAACACCACCACGGTACGGGTCTACAACGTCAACACCCGTTCACGCATTGATGTGCAGGTGTGCACCGCTGGCGGACGCGTGCACTACGACGGCGATGTGCATATTGACGGCGTGCAGGGCACTGCGGCACCGGTGCTGATGAACTTCCTGGACGCCTGGGGCGCCGTCACGGGCCAGATTTTCCCGACCGGCCAGCGCATCGACACCATCCACGGCCTGCAGGTCAGCTGTATCGATGCAGCGCAGGTCATGGTGCTGGTGCGCGCAGCCGACCTGGGCCTGCGTGGCAACGAGAGCCCTGCGGAGCTGGATGCCAATGCCGAACTGCTGTCCAGGCTGGAAGCGTTGCGGTGCGAAGCCGGTCTGCGCATGGGCATGGGCGACGTATCGAACAGCGTGCTGCCCAAGCCCGTGATCGTGTCTGCGGGCGATCAACCGGGCAGCGTCGTCTCGCGCTATTTCACACCCCAACGCTGCCACCGCTCACACGCCGTGACCGGTGCGATTGGCGTGGCTGCTGCCCACGTGCTGCCAGGCACGGTGATCACCGACTCCCTGCAGCACGCCATTGCAGGCACACGCCGTGTGGAAGTGCTGCACCCCGCCGGCCGCATTCATGTGGACGTGGAACTCACCGAAGTGGACGGCCAATTCAAGCTGGTGCAGGCCGCGCTGGTCCGCACCGCGCGAAAGATTCTGGAGGGCACGCTGTTCGTTTCAGAAAACGCATTCACCCACTGATTTCACACCCCAACCCTTTGGATGACAGGAGACAAAAAAATGATTCGCCAACACTTTGCGCCATCGCGCGCACGCCGCACCCTGCTCACCGCGGCGGCCCTCGCTGCCGCTGTGCAAATGATCCCCTCCCTGGCACATGCGGCCTATCCCGACAAGCCCATCACGCTCGTGGTGCCGACCGCCGCTGGCGGTGGCAACGACGGCATGGCGCGCGTGGTGGCGCTCAAGCTGTCCACCCTGCTGGGGCAACAGGTCATTGTGGAGAACAAGGCGGGCGCCAACGGTGCCATTGCGGCGGAGTTTGTGGCCCGCGCGGCGCCCGATGGTCACACGATTCTTTTTGGCTACATCGGCACCCACGGGATGAGCCCTGCGCTGCAAAAGCTGCGCTACGACCCCATCACGCAGTTCGAGCCCATTGGCATGGTGAGCTACTCGCCCACGCTCATGGTGGTTCACCCCAAGGTGCCAGCCAAGTCGGTGGGCGAGCTGGTGGCGTTGACCAAAGCCAAGCCCCAGGACTTCAACTACGCCTCGGCCGGCAACGGCACAGCCCCGCACTTCTCCGCCGAAATTTTCAAGCTGGAAAGCGGTGCGCAAATGGCCCACGTGCCCTACCGGGGTGCCGCGCCCGCGATGAATGACACCATGGCCGGGCAGACCCAGGTCATGTTCCCCAGCCTGTTCTCAGCCTACCCCCACGTCAAGAACGGCAAGCTGCGCGCCCTGGCGCTGGCAGGCCCCAAGCGTTCATCGCTGTTGCCCGATGTGCCCACGCTGGAAGAGGCGGGCGTGAAAGGCGTCGAGATCACGCAGTGGTACGCCCTGTTTGCGCCCGGCAAAACGCCCAAGCCCGTCGTCGATCAGCTCAACAAAGCGCTCAACACCGCCCTGGCGGACAAGGACGTGGCACGGCGCATTGAAGAACAAGGCGCCGTGGTGGACCCCAGCACGCCCGAGCAATTGGCCCTGACCGTACGCCAGGAGATCGCCAAGTGGAAGGGCGTCGTGCACAAAGCCCAGCTCACCCCCGATTGAGGCCCCAGAAATACCCTCGCACCCGTTTCAGATTTCAATCAGGCAGGAGACATCTATGAGAAAAAGAATAGGCAACATCGGTGCGCTTTGTGCCGCACTGGCCAGCAGCTGCATCGCGGCACAAACCAGCGGCGTCACGCTGTATGGAACCGTGGACCTGGGGCTGCGCCACGGCAGCGGCCTCACGGCGGCCAATGCGGCAGCCCCCGGTTCGTCGCACAGCCTGGGCAGCGGCATACACACCACCAGCCGCTGGGGGCTTCGCGGCAGCGAAGACCTGGGGGGCGGTGCCAAGGCGCTGTTCCAGTTCGAGAGCGGACTGAACGCCGACACCGGCACTTCTGCCAACGCCAGCAAGACCTTTGATCGCGCATCCTGGGTCGGTCTGGAGGGCGGATGGGGCACGCTGGCCCTGGGCCGCCAGACCACCACACTGGCGGATGCCATCTCGCCCGTGGACCCGCTGGGCATGCGCTTTGCCAGCTTCAACCCCAGCATCGGCGTGGCCGCGCTCAGCCAGCATGGCCTGGGCATCGAGTTCGGCAGTGCGGGGTCCACATCAGGCTCGTACCGGCTGGACAACGCGATCAAGTACACAGCGCGATTTGGCGGCCTCACCGCACGGGCGATGTTGGGCACGGGTGAAGTGGCTGGAAAGACATCGGCCCTGTCGTCGCGCGGGGTCGGCGTGGCCTATGCGGCCAGCGGCGTCACACTGTCGGGCGCATACCAGACCTTCAAGGACACGAACCAGCGCACCCTGGACGGAGCCACCCTGGGCGCGGCCTACCAATGGAACACCGTGCGCCTGGCGGCCAACGCGGCACGCAGCGAGGCCGAGACAGCGGTCGGCAAACACACGGTGCAGCGCGTGTTCTCGGCAGGCACGACCTGGTCCGTCACGCCCCTGTTCGATCTGACGGCTGCCTACTACAAGGTGGACCGCACCCGCACGGGCGTCGCCGACGACGGCTCCGGCCGCCTGGTGGCGTTTGCCGAATACAAGCTCTCGCGCCGCACCAAGGTGTATGCCGAGCTGGACAACACCCGCTGGCGCAACGGCTTCCAGGGCGCGGCGAACAAAGCCACTGCCACCGGCATCTCCGCCGGTGTGGTGCATACGTTCTGAACGTGCCTTACACGAACTTGCCGGTGATGCCCCCGTCCACCACCAGCTCGGTGCCGGTCACGTAGGCGGCGGCATCGCTGGCGAGGAAGGCGCAGGCATGCGCCACATCCCACGCCGTGCCCATGCGGCCCATGGGCACCTGGCGGGCACGCGCGGCGCGGGCCTCGTCGAGGCTGGTGTCCGAGAACATCTTCGCCACCGTGGTGGCGATGCGTGGCGTATCGATGAGCCCCGGCACCACCGTGTTGGCGCGCACGCCCTGGCCCGCGTACTGCTGCGCCACCATGCGTGTGAAGTGCGTGACAGCCGCCTTGGTCACACCGTAGGCCAGGTGCGGGTAGCCGAGGTAGCGCATGCCCGCGATGGACGAGATCGCAATGATGGAACCCCGCCCGCGCTCCACCATGGAGGGCAGCACCTGCTGGCAGGCCAGCAGCAGGCTGTTCACATTGACGGAATGGATGCGGTCGAAGTCTTCAACGCTCGTCTCCAGCGGGCCGCCGGTCTTGCCGATGCCCACATTGTGGTGCAGCACATCGATGGCGCCGCCAAAGCGCTCGCGTGCCTCGGCAAACAGGCGCTGCACATCGGCCGCGTCCGCCACGTCGCCCACCAGGGTGGCGGCCGTGCCGCCCTCGGCGTGGATGAGCGCCGTGGTCTCTTCGGCCGAGGCTGCGTCGCGGTCCGCCACACACACGCTGGCGCCCAGGCGCGCGTAGATCACGCAGGCAGCGCGGCCAATGCTCCAGCCCGGTCCGGCAGACCCGCCCCCGGCCACAAAGACGACGCGGCCCGACAGGTCCAGCGGCAGGGCGGGTGGATGGTCTGGCGGTGCGCTCATGCGTCCGCGCCCTGGCCGGCACTGCCGCCGACGAAGGGAATGGCGTGCTCCACCGTGTCCCAGATGAATCGTCCCGAGGGGCTTTGCTGCTCTTCCACGATGTGCGCCACCAGCCCGGCCGCACGCGAGATCACGGCAAAGCCGCGCATCACGGCTGTGGGCACGCCGATCTCGCCCAGCAGCGCGGCCACCGCGCCCGTGGCGTTGATGGTGATGGGGCGGCCTGCCACTTCATCCACAGCCTTGGACAGCGTCTCCAGCGCGCGGATCTTGTCGCCCTGCAGCTCAGGCTCGGCGCGGCCCATCTCCAGCAGCTTGTAGGCGCGCGGGTCCACGGGCTTGTGCAGGTGGTGGCCAAAGCCGGGCACGGGGGATTTGAGGCCCTTGTAGTGGCGCGCAATGGTGAGCGCCTCCGCCTCAGGGTCTTGCGCCGCCGCAATGCGGTCGAGCAGGCCCGAGCAGTTCTCCATGGTGCCCACGAAGGAGCTGCCCACGGCCAGCAGGCCCGCGCTCACGGCGCCCTGCAGGTTCTCGGGCGCGCTCATGTAGATGAGCCGCGTGGCAATGGCGCTGGGCGTGAGGCCGTGCTCCATCAGCACGATGAGCACCACGTCGGTGATGCGCAGGTCCACGCCGCGCGGGGTGCGGCCCAGGATCTGCATGAGCATCACCTCGGTGAAGGTCCTCTTCCCCATCAAGTCCTCGACCAGGTCCGCATCGCGGTAATGCAGGCTGGTGAGGGTGTGGGTGCACAGGCGGGTGACGGGGGTCTTGAAAGCAGGGTGGGTCATGAAATGGGTTCCTTCGTTCAGGCAGTGGCCGTACCAGCTAGGGCAGCCAGGGCCGCATCGCGTACGGCAGACTTGAGCACCTTGCCCACAGGCGAGCGAGGCAGGCTCTCGTGAAAATGGATGCGCTTGGGCGTCTGCACCGGTCCCAGGCGTTCGCGCACAAAGGCGATCAGCTCGGCCTCGCTCGCGTGCTCGCCGGGGCGCAACTGCACGGCGCCCTGCACGGTCTCGCCCCACTTGTCGTCGGGCAGGCCGAACACGGTGCATTCGTGCACCGCAGGGTGCTGGCCCAGCGCGTTCTCCACGTCCACGGGGTAGACGTTGAAACCGCCAGTGATCACCATGTCTTTGAGCCGGTCCTTGAGGTAGAGAAACCCCCGCTCATCGATCAGGCCCCGGTCGCCCGTGTGCAGCCAGCCGTCCACCAGGGTCTCGGCCGTCTTCTCGGGCAAGCGCCAATAGCCGGTCATCAGCAGGTCGCCCCGCGCCACCACCTCGCCCACCTCGCCCGGGGGCAGCAGGCGGCCGTCGGGCGCCATGATGCCCACGTCGCTGAACCAGGTGGTGCGGCCCACCGAGGCCAGGTTGCGCTCGTCCTCGAAATCCTCGGGGCACAGCACGGTGAGGATCTGCGGCGCCTCGGTCTGGCCGTAGGTGGTGCCCAGCACCGGGCCGAAGAACTCGCGCACCTGGCGGATCTTATCGGGGGGCATAGGGGCACCACCGTAGATGAGCCGGCGCAGGCGCGGAAAGTCTTCGCGCGACGCGCCAGGCAGCGCCATCAGCATGTAGACCAGCGTGGGCGGCATGAAGCACACGGTGCCGCCGCGCTCGCGGAAGGCCGTGCGCACCGCCTCGGCGCCCGCGCCCGCCAGCACCACGTGGCAGCCGCCCTGCGCCAGGATGGGCAGAAGGTACGTGGACGTGCCGTGCGTGATGGGCGCGGCGACGATGTAGCGCTCGTGCTCGTCAAAGCCCCAGGCGTGGATCTGGTTGGTTATGTTGGCCATCCACGCGCGGTAGGGCTGCATCACGCCCTTGGGTGCGCCCGTGGTGCCGCCAGTGAACTTGATGGCCTGGGTGGCGTCGTCCGGCAGGTCCAGCTGCGGGCGGGGTGCGCCAGCGTGCGCAGCGGCCAGGCTGGCCAGCGTGGTGGCGTCCTCGGTGGCCGGCGCCCCAGTCAGCACGCGGGCGCCGGGCGCGCCTTCGAGCAGGTCGGCGCACGCGGCGTCCAGCACCAGCAGGGTGGGCTCGGTGGCGTCGATGATGCGGCGGATCTCGGGCCGCGTGCTCTTGGGGTTGAGCGGCACCCACACCTTGCCGCAGGCCAGCACGGCCAGCAGCGCGGCGATGTGGTCGGCGCTGTTGCCCGCGCAGATGCCCACGCGGCTTTGGGGTGTGGGGTCGATGGCTGTGAAGCCCGCCGCGAGCGCTGTCACGCGGGCGGCCAGCGCGTCGTAGCGGATGGCGCCCTCGTGCGCGTCGATGGCAATGCGGTCGGGCCAGCGCTGGGCGGCCCGCCAGAAGAAGTCGATGGGGAACATGAAAGAGATGAGGTTGTGTGGGTGATCTGTCACTCGGCGGATGCGCCCGACTCTTTCACCACTTCGCGCCAGCGCTTGATCTCGGCGGCGGCAAACTGGCGCATCTTGTCGGGGGTGCCACCATCGGGCGTGGCGGCCAGCTCCTGCAGGCGCGTGCGCACCTCGGGCTGGGCCAGCACCTTGTTCAGGGCCGCGTTGACCTGCTCGATCACGGCGCGCGGCGTGCCCGCCGGTGCGGCCAGGCCAAACCACGACTGCACGTCAAAGCCCGCGTAGCCCGACTCGGCCAGCGTGGGCACGTCCGGCAGCAGGGGCGAGCGCTGGGCGCTGGTGATGGCAATGGCGCGCAGCTTGCCCGCCTGCACGTGCGGCAGGGCCGACGGCGTGTTGTCGAACATCGAGTCCACCTGGCCGCCCAGCAGGTCAGTGACGGCGGGTGCGCTGCCCCGATAGGGCACGTGCAGCATCTTGAGCTTGGACTGCATCTTGAACATCTCGCCCGAGAGGTGGATGGACGAGCCGCTGCCCGAGGATGCAAACGTGATGCCGTCCTTGGACTCCTTGGCGTAGCGCACGTAGTCGGCCAGGTTCTTGATGGGCAGCTTGGGGTTGACCACCAGGATGTTCGGAATCTTGGCGATCATGCCGATGGGCTCGAAGTCCTTGACCGGGTCGTAGCCCAGCTTGGGGTACAGCGTGGCGTTGATGGTGTTGGCGATGGTGTAGACGTACAGCGTGTAGCCATCGGCCGGCGCGCGCGCCACGGCCTCGGCGCCCACGTTGCTGTTGGCCCCGGCGCGGTTGTCCACCACCACCGGCTGGCCCAGCTGGTCGCCGAGCTTGACGGCCACCAGGCGCGCAATCACGTCCGTGGCGCCGCCCGCTGCATAGCCCACCACCAGCTTGACCGGCTTGGCGGGCCAGCCCGAGGCATTGGGCTGGGCCTGCAATGGCATGGCAACGCCGCCGGCCAGGGTGGCGACCAGCGCCAGCAGGGCACGGCGTGGCAGGGATGGCGAAGCTTTGCGCTGACCCAGCGCGGCGGGGGGGTGTGGGCTCATGGTGTCTGTCTCCGTTGGTTTTTGGAAAAATGCCGTCTTGACGCCTGCTGCGTGCCCTGCGGCACACTGCGCGGTGGTTGCGTTGACGAACAAATTCTTTCCCATGCCTTCCCGACCTGCGAATTCAAATGTCCGGCAGCCGGACGAACGTGTGAGCACACGCACGACAGAGGAGCCGGTCGAAGACCCTGGCAGCCGCACGCTGCGGCGCGGCCTGCAGGTGCTGGACGCCGTGCTGGCCCATGGCCGCGACGGTGCGCGTGTGGTGGACCTGTGCCGCGCCGCCGCGCTGGAGCGGGCGCCCGTGTACCGGCTGCTGGCCACGCTGATGGAGAGCGGCTACGTGGCGCAGCGCGGGCGCTTTCGCTACGTGGCGGGCCCGCGCCTGGCCGCCCTGGCCGAGCCCCCGGGCCAGCCCAATCTGGCCGTGCGCCTGGCCCCCGTGCTGGAGCGCGTGAGCCGCGCCTGTGGCGACGCCGCCTTTGCCATCGTGCGCGAAGGCCCCACCTCGCACTGCATTGCACGCCATGTGGGAACGCACCCGGTGCAGATCCTGGTGATCCAGGTGGGCACGCGCCAGCCGCTGGGCGTGGGCGCGGCGGGCCTGGCGCTGCTGGCGGCGCTGCCCGATGCCGAGATGCAGGCCTGCATCGACGCCAACGCGCAAGAGCTGCCGCGCTACGGCGGCATGACGCCCGAGCGCCTGCAGATCCTGGTCCGCGCCACGCGCGAGCGCGGCTGGTCGGTGGTGGGCAACCACGCCACGCAGGGCGTGCTGGCGGCTGGCATGGCCGTGCGCAACGCGGCGGGCGAACCCGTGGCGGCGATCAGCGTGGCATCGACCGTGGACCGCATGCCGCGCGAACGCCAGCAGCTCATCGCGCGCTGGATGCGCGAGGCGCTGGCGGCGCACCTGCCCAATGGCATCTGAGCGGGTCTGCGGCACACTCTGGCAAGCCGCAGACGGACGATGCCAGCCAGCCGACGCCGCGAACGCCACCGAAGCAATCACTACAAAAATAATAGCTTTCAGCGATGAATGGACCTGCGCCAGATGGCAATTTGGCTTCAAACCAATGCTTCCCCTGCCTTTCCACCACCCTGTTGACCGCCTTGCATCCGAGTCACGCCACGCACCCTGAGGCACGCCCATGGAACTGAGACAACTGCGCTATTTCGTGCGTGTGGTGGAGCAAGGCTCCATGAGCCGCGCTGCGCTGGACCTGGACGTGGTGCAGTCCGCGCTGAGCCAGCAAATCACCCGGCTGGAGAGCGAGCTGGCCACGCGCCTGCTGCAGCGCACGCCGCGCGGCGTCACGCCCACAGAGGCAGGGCTGGCGTTCTTTCGCGAGGCGCAGCTCACCCTGCGCCATGCCGACCAGGCCGTGCGCGCGGCGCAGCAGGCGCGGCTGTCGGGCACCGTCACCGTGGGGCTGGCGCCCACCACTTCGGGCGTACTCGGCCTGCCACTGATGCAGGCCATGCGCACACGCTACCCGGACGTGCGGCTGCACATGGTGGAGAGCATGTCGGGCCACCTCACGGCCATGCTGCATGCGCGCGAGCTGGACCTGGCCGTGCTGTTCGACACCCGCCTGCACCAGGCACAACAGGCCACGGGCGCGCGCCGCTGGGACATGGCGCCGCTGCTGGAGGAAGACCTGTTCCTCATCTGCGCCCGTGACCGACGGGAGAGCCCCGGCCCCCCCCGTGGCCGGCAGCTGCCGGAAACCATCACCGTCGCCGAGCTGGTGCAAGAACCGCTGATCCTGCCCACTGGCCCACACGGCCTGCGCAGCACGCTGGACACGGCCTTTGCCCGCGACCGCGTGGCGCCACACGTGGTGCTGGAGGTGGACTCGCTCGCCATGGTGATGGCCGCCGTGGACGCGGGCCTGGGCTCCACCGTGCAGCCCTGGGCCGCCATGGGCCGCTACCCGGATGCGGCCGAGCGTTTTCAGTGCGCACGCCTCACCGACGCGCCCGCGCGCCGCGTCAACCTGCTGTGCAGCCTGCCCGACGAAGAACTCTCACCCGCCGCCCTGGCCGCGCGGGTGGTGCTGGCGGACTGCGTGCGTGAATTGGTGACGAGCGGCCAGTGGTTTGGCACGACATGGATAGGCGGACAAGACACCAGCGCCTGAGCGGCCACCCCGCAGCCATCACGATCCGTGATACCCCCATGACCTGAACCCGCTGCACGGCGGGCCTGCGTCTCCCTACAGTCGCCATCACCCCGATGAACGACACGGCGACCGCGCCAGGAGACACCCCATGGGCCCCACACCCCCTTCTACATTCCCCCCCTCGCAGCGCGCCGCCTGGAGCCACCAGCCATGAGCGGCGATGCTGTGGTCGATGTGCTGGTGATCGGTGGCGGCAACGCCGCCCTGTGCGCCGCCCTGATGGCGCGCGAGGCGGGCGCCAGCGTGCTGCTGCTCGAATCCGCCCCGCGCGCCTGGCGCGGCGGCAACTCGGCCCACACGCGCAACCTGCGCTGCATGCACGACGCGCCGCAGGACGTACTGGTCGATGCCTACCCCGAGGAAGAGTTCTGGCAAGACCTGCTCAAGGTGACGGGCGGGCTGACCAACGAACACCTGGCGCGCCTGGTGATCCGCGAGTCGAGCACCTGCCGCCCCTGGATGCGCCGCCACGGCGTGCACTTTCAGCCCGCGCTGGCAGGCACGCTTCATGTGGCGCGCACCAATGCGTTCTTCATGGGTGGCGGCAAGGCGCTGGTCAATGCGTACTATCGCAGCGCCGAACAACTGGGAGTGCAGATCCGCTACGAAGTACCCGTGGAGCGCATCGAGATGGACGGCAGCCGCTTCATCGCTGCCCACCTGGCGAATGGCGAGCGTATTGCCGCCAAAAGCTGCGTGCTGGCCGCGGGTGGCTTTGAATCGAACCGCGAATGGCTGCGCGAGGCCTGGGGCCAGAACGAGCGCGGGGAGTGGCCGGCCGACAACTTCCTGATCCGCGGCACAGCCTACAACAAGGGTGTCTTGCTCAAGCACCTGCTCGACGACCACGGTGCCGACCGCATCGGCGACCCCACGCAGGCGCACATGGTGGCCATCGACGCGCGCGCGCCGCTGTACGACGGCGGCATCTGCACGCGCATCGACTGCGTGTCGCTGGGCGTGGTGGTCAACCGCGCGGGCGAACGCTTCTACGACGAGGGCGAGGACTTCTGGCCCAAGCGCTATGCCATCTGGGGCCGCCTGGTGGCGCAGCAGCCGGGGCAGATCGGCTACTCCATCATCGACAGCAAGGCCATCGGCCGCTTCATGCCGCCCGTGTTCCCGGGCGTGAAAGCCGACACCCTGCCCGAGCTGGCGCAGAAGCTTGGCCTGCCCGTGGACACGTTCACCCACACGCTCCATGCCTACAACGCCGCCTGCCGCGTGGGCACGTTCGACCACACCAGGCTGGACGACTGCCACACTGAAGGCGTGGCACCCGCCAAGACGCACTGGGCTCGGCCCATCGACACCGGGCCGTTCTATGGCTACGCGCTCAAGCCCGGCGTCACCTTCACCTACCTGGGCCTGCACACCGACGACACCGCTGCCGTGCGCTTTGGCAACGTGCCCAGCCCCAACCTGTTTGTGGCTGGCGAAATGATGGCCGGCAACGTGCTGGGCAAAGGCTACACCGCCGGGGTCGGCATGAGCATTGGCACCGCGTTTGGCCGCATTGCAGGCACGCAGGCGGCATTGGCATCAAAACAGGCCCCAGCGCACATCCCACAAGCGCAAACAGCTATAAAAACAGGAGTAAACGATGCAAACGCTTGAAGCCCTGGCGCGTGACGCTAAAGCGCTGGCGAATGGCGGCATTGTGCTGTCGGCCCCCGAAACCGAGGTGGCGCGCCAGCTGCAGATCTGCAATGCCTGCCGCTACTGCGAAGGCTTTTGCGCCGTGTTCCCGGCCATGACGCGGCGTCTGGAATTTGGCAAGGCCGACATCCACTTCATCGCCAACCTGTGCCACAACTGCGGCGCCTGCCTGCACGCCTGCCAGTACGCACCGCCGCACGAGTTTGCGGTGAACATTCCGCAGGCCATGGCCCAGGTGCGTGGCCAGACCTACGCCGACTACGCCTGGCCACCCGCTCTGGGCCAGCTCTACCAGCGCAACGGCCTCGCGTTGGCGCTGGCGCTGGTGGCCGGGCTCACGCTGTTCCTGCTGCTGGCCGTGGCGCTGCATGGCCAGGGCATCGCCGCGCTGTGGCAGGCCCCGGTGGGCGGCTTCTACGGCATCTTCCCTCACAACCTGCTGGTGGGGCTGTTTGCGCCCGTGTTCCTGTTCGCCGTGCTGGCGCTGGGCATGGGCGTGCGCCGCTTCTGGCGCGATATCACACCTGCCACCAGCGGCGCGCCGCTGAGCGCGCCCGCAACGGCCGAGGCCACCGATGCCGTGCTGCGCCTCAAGTACCTGGACGGCGGCCATGGCGACGGCTGCCACAACGAGGACGACGCCTACACCCTGTCGCGCAGGCGCATGCACCACCTCACGTTCTACGGCTTCATGCTGTGTTTTGCGGCCACCAGCGTGGCGACGCTGTACCACTACCTGCTGGCCTTGCCTGCACCGTACGACCTGCCCAGCCTGCCCAAGCTGCTGGGCGGGCTGGGTGGCATCAGCCTGGCGATTGGCACGGCCGGCCTGTGGCGGCTGAACCTGCGCCGCCACCCGCAACACGGCGACGCCGCGCAAAAGCCCATGGACCGCGCCTTCATCGCCCTGCTGTTCCTCACCGCCACCAGCGGCCTGGCCTTATGGGCCGCGCGCGGCACCGCAGGCCTGCCGCTGCTGCTGTGCCTGCACCTGGGCGCGGTAATGGCGCTGTTCGCCACCATGCCCTACGGCAAGTTTGCGCACGGCATTTTCCGCACCGCTTCGCTGCTGCGCCACGCGGTGGAAAAGCGCCAGCCCCACCCCATCGGTTTGAGCGCCGACTGAGCCAACGATCCATACACCACCCACGATGAAGGAGACACCCATGAAAAAACGCACCCTGCTGCACTGTGCCCTGGCACTGGCAACCGCCCCCCTGGCGTTCGGCGCTGCCGCGCAAGACTTTCCGCCCAAGAAGCCCGTCACGCTCGTCGTGGGCTTTGCCGCAGGCGGTGCAGCCGACGCGGCGGCGCGACTGATTGCCAAGAAGCTGGGTGAGAACATCGGCCAGTCGGTGGTGGTGGACAACAAGGGTGGCGCCGGCGGCAATATCGCGCACCAGTTCGTGGCCAACGCGGCACCCGACGGCACGGTGCTGCTGTTCGGCTCGGTGGGCCCGCTCACCATTGCGCCGCACTTGATGAAGCTCACCTATGACCCGTTCAAGGACCTGGCGGCGATCTCAGGCGGCGTGAACTTCCCCAACGTGCTGGTCGTGCACAAGGCTGCAGGCGCAAAGACGCTGGCAGAGTTTGTGCAGCTGTCCAAGAAGAAGCCTGGCAGCGTTGACTTTGCCTCCACGGGCGCGGGCTCGGCATCGCACCTGGCGGGCGAGCTTTTCAACCAGCGGGCGGGCATCGACATGACCCACGTGCCCTACAAAGGTGGGGCACCCGCCTTGCAGGATTTGCTGGGCGAGCGCATCACCTCCTACTTTGCAGCCCCACCCACGGCCCTGCCGCACATCGAAACGGGCAGGCTGATCCCGCTGGCCACCACGGGTCTCACGCGGCCAGCCTATCTGCCCAATATCCCCACCGTGGCGGAATCGGGCTTTCCGGGCTTTGAGGCGCTCAACTGGTATGCGTTTGTGGCGCCGGGCAAAACGCCGGTGCCGCTGCTGGAGCGCTGGAACCAGGAGATCGTCAAGGTGCTCAACGACCCGGCCGTGAAGGACGCACTGAACAAGCACGGCCTGACGCCCCAGCCCACCTCACGCGCCGAACTCACCGCCTTCATGAAGAAGGAGTCGACCCAGTGGGCTGCCATCATCAAGGAGCGCAAGCTCACGGCGGACTGAGCTGGCCTCTGCGGCAAAGCGGTGCCCCCGCCGCACCATGCAGTTCAGGCCATCTTCTTGCGCGCCGCGCTGCCGCGTGCAGAAAAGCCGGCCCGTTCGCTGCTGGCCTGGGCCTCACCCACCAGCCAGCGTGTGAACCGCGCGACCGCTTCGTTCTCGGCCAGTGCTGCACGGCTGCACAGGTAATAGCCCCGGTCCGTGTTCACGGCCGGGCTGAAGGGCAACACCAGCTGGCCCGACGCCAGTTCGGCTTCGATCAGCATGGGCTGGATCACCGTGACCCCCATGCCCGCACAGGCTGCAACGATCAGGTTGTTGCCCAGATCAAACCCCGGGCCCAGTACGGGGGCTACGTCTATCCCTGCGGCCTTTTGCAGCCACAGCGCCCAATTGCCGGGAAAGTTGATGTGCTGCAGCAGCGTTGCCTTGAGCAGATCACGCGGTTGGCGCAGCTTGGCCGCCAGCGCCGGGGTGCAAGCGGGCACGATCTCCCGCCCCGCCAAGTAGCGTGCACGGATGCCGCGCGGCCAAGTGCGCCCGGGGCGCTTCACATTGACCCACAGGTCCACGTCGTCGCGCGTGAAGCTCTCATCGTGGTGGAACGGCCGCAGCTCGATCTCGATGTCCGGGTGCAGCGTGTGGAACTGGCCCAGCCGTGGGACCAGCCAGCGGGTGGCCAGGGTGGGTACTACGCTGACCCGCAGCCGACGCTTTGAAGCACGCACCCCGAACCGGCTCACGGCGGTCTCCAAGCCTGCCACGTGGGCCTCCACCAATTGCTGGAATTCGCGGCCCCGCGCCGTGGGTAGCACCCGGGGGCCGGAGCGGTCCAGCAGCGTGCATTCCAGCCGCTGCTCCAGCCGCTGCACTGCCCGGCTGACAGCCGCCTGGGTCACGAACAGCACACCCGCCGCCTGTCGAAAACTGCCAAGCTGGCAGACCGCAAGAAAGGCGTGCAACTCGGGCAGCGAGGGGGACTTGAACTGCATGGTGGTGATTACATCCGGTTATCAGCGCAGATCAAATTGTCGTTTGCCCGCAGGCACCTGGCTCCCTACGCTTCGCCCATCTGTCCCACCTTGATTCCCGAGAACCATGCAGCTGCCCGAAGCCCTTCTCCCCGCCGCGCCCGTCCAGGTGCTCCTGCCCGCCACCGATGCCCCCATCCCTTTGGTCTGCGACTCTCCGCACAGCGGCACCGACTATCCGCCCGACTTTGGCTATGCCGTCTCCACCGCCGATCTGCGCAAGTGCGAAGACACCCATGTGCACTGGCTGTGGGACGCCGTGCCGCGTGTGGGCGGCACGCTGGTGCACGCCACCTTTGCGCGCAGCTACATCGACCCGAACCGCCATGAGCACGACATCGACCCCACCATGCTGGCCGATGCCTGGCCCGGCAATACCGCCCCTACCGCCCGCACCCTGGAGCTGGGCATGGGGCTGATTCCCAGCCACACCCCCACGCACCAGCGCATCTACGCGCGCCGCCTGTCGGCCCAGGAGGTTGCGCACCGCATCGCCCACTACTGGCGCCCATACCAACATGCGCTGGCGCAGGCACTGGAGGCCGCCGCCCAGCGTGGCCCGCGTTGGCACTTGAACTTGCATTCCATGCCCAGCAACGCCTACGAGCGGCTGGGCCGCGTGGCGCCCGGCCCGCTGGCCGACGTGGTGCTGGGCGACCTGAACGGTCGCAGCTGCAGCAGCGCATTCACCCAGCGCGTGGCCGAAGCTTTCCGCCGCCGCGGCTACTGCGTGGCCATCAACGACCCCTATGCAGGCCAGGAGCTGCTGCGCCGGTTCGGGGCGCCTTCGCGGGGTCATGAAAGCCTGCAGATCGAGATCAACCGGGCCATCTACCTGAACGAGCAGACGCGGGAGCCGCTGCCACACGCCAACCGCGTGCGCGCGGACATCACCGACCTGCTGCACGAGATGGCCGCCCATATCCGCAGCGCTTGCCTGGACAACGCCTGATTTCAACCAAGAGGACCCACCATGCCCACCCCCATGAACCGCCGCCGTTTTATCGCATCGACCAGCGCCGTGACGAGCGCCATTGCCCTGCCGGCACTGGCCCAGGCGCCCGACCGCTATCCCACACGTCCGATCACGCTGGTGGTGCCGTTTCCGCCCGGAGGCGCCGTAGACAACTCCGGCCGGGCGATAGCCGACAGGCTGGGCCGAGTGCTGGGGCAGCCCGTGATTGTGGAAAACAAAGGGGGCGCTGGCGGCACCATCGGCACCACGCAGGTGGCCAAGGCCCAGCCCGATGGCTACACGCTGATCGTCACCTCGCAGACCACGCATGTGATCAACCCCGCCCTGTCGGCCAGTCTGCCCTACGACGCGGTCAATGACTTCGCCCCCATCACGCTGATTGATCGCCTGGCCAATGTGCTCTTGATCACCCCCGGCCTGCCCGTGAAGAACTTCGCCGAGTTCGTGAAATACGTGAAGGAGAACCCGGGCAAGCTGAACTACGCCTCCTCGGGCAATGGCTCGCTGGCGTACCTGAGCATGGAGCTGCTCAAGGCCAAGCTGGGGCTGTCCATCACCCACATCCCATACAGGGGCGCTGGCCCCGCGCTGACCGACCTGCAGGCGGGCCAGGTGCACATGACCTGGAACAACCTGTCCTCCAACCTCAGCATGGCTCAGAACGGTCGCCTGCGCGCGCTGGCGGTGGCATCGCCAATCCGCGCTCCCCAACTGCCGGATGTCCCGACCTTCGACGAGCTGAAGTTGCCGGAGCTGAACCTGACTTCCTGGACAGGTCTTGCCGCACCTGCAAAAACGCCGGAATCCATCGTTGCGCAGCTCTACGAAGCGATGCGTACCGTGTTGCGTGATCCGCAAACACAAAGGGCATGGAATGACCGCGGCGCTATGCTGCCTGATACCGTGAAGCCCGCAGAGTTTCGCAAGGAGATTCAGCAGCGCATCGGTTTTTACAAGAACATCGTGAAGACCCACAAGATCTCCGTGGATCAATAGTGCCCACTCCCCATCCGTGCGGAATGGACGAAACATATCCCCGACCTCGTGCGCATGTGGGCAAGCCATCAGTACGTTGGAACATCGCCTTCAACTGGCCCATCCGCTCGCACCAGCCCATCATCCAGCAACTGCACAAGCCAGCCGCCGAGCACAGTGGGGTCGCCTTGCCACAGGCCGCTGCCCAGCAGCGCCGCGCAGGCGTCGTGCACCGAGGCACCGGCGTACAGCGCTTGCACCCAGGCGGCCTCGGCCGCGTCGAGCGTGCGAAAGTGCGGCTGGTGGCCTTTGCGCCAGACCAGCAGCGTGGCCGGTGCAGGCAGGGCCACGGCCTCGGGCACGTCGTCGTCGGTATGGATGGCGTTCCACACCCCCACAACGTTCGTCGTGATCGCGCGCAGCAAGGCGCTGGGGTGCAGTACACCAGGGCGGGTGGTCCAGGTGTCCGACGCCTGAGCAGCCGCAGTCTCCAAGGTCGGCACATCGGCACTGTCAAAGCGGGTGCGCAGATCCCAGCCGAGCTGGGCCAGTTCATGCAGCTCGGGGTTGTCGGGGTACGCCGCGCGCAGCGTGCCCACCAGGCCTTCGCCATAGCGGTTCAGGCTGCGCGTGCGCGGCGGATGGGCCACGGCGTAGTCGCGCGCATGGGCCTCGAAGGTGTCTGACCCCATGTAGAGGCACGTCTTGGCATAGGTGTCGGCCAGCACCTCGGCCAGCCGGGCGCGGTAGGCATGGTGGTAGATGGGCAAGCGGCCTGTGATGAGGTCTTCGGGCATTTCGGGCGGCAGCGCATTCGCCAGCACACGGTCGGCAAAGTGGCGCTGCACCGCAGCCAACCCCGTCGGGTCTGCCGTGGGGGCCAGGGTGATGGAGGTGATCGCGACAGGCTCGGGTGGGGCCACATGCTCCGCGGCAACGCGCCGGGCGATGGCCATTTCATCCAGCAGCTCGGCCAGCGGCGGGATGTGGTCGTCGCGCTCGATCATCGCGGCCACGGCGCCAAAACGCCGGCAGGCCTGTGCATACAGGTCCCACACCGGCAGCGCCACCGGGTGGTCGTGCGTGTCGATGATGTGGTCGCCGTTGTCGCTGTGCCCAGCCAGGTGAATTTGCTGCACCCGGTGTGCGGGCAGGGCATGCAGATAGCTCAGTGGGTCAAAGCCATGGTTCACGCTGCTCACGTAGATGTTGTTCACATCCACGAGCAGCAGGCAGTCGGCCTCTTGCGCAATGTGGGCCAGAAACTGCCACTCGCTGGCGCTGTCATGCCGGTAGCGGATATAGCTCGACACGTTCTCCAGCACCAGCCTGCGTCCCAGCACATCCTGTGCGCGACGGATCTGTGCGATCACATGGCGTGCAGATTCGTCGGTGTAGGGCAGCGGGTACAGGTCGTGCAACTGCTCGGGGCCAGGGCCCGTCCAGCACAGGTGGTCGGACACCCACAGCGGCTCGATGCGGTCAGCCAGGGCCTTCACGCGCTGCAGATAAGGCACATCCACACCCTGCGACGCACCGATGGACATCGCCACGCCATGCATGGCCACGGGGTAGTCGCGCCGGATGGCATCGATCACCGCCAGAGGTTTTCCACCGTCGATGAGGTAGTTGTCGGTGATGATTTCCAGCCAGTCGAGCGGCTGCTTGCGCGCGAGGAAATCGGCGTAGTGCTGCGTGCGCAGCCCCAGGCCAAAGCCGGTGCCGCGCGTAGCGATGAGGTCATGTGCCATGGCGAAATCAAGGTATCAAAGTGCGGGCACTGGGCATGATCGCCGAGACTGGCACGCCCTGATGCCAGCACCGCCGCGCAAGGGCCGCCCCGCCGCGCTGGCGGTGTCCCCCTGGGGGGATGGCGCGCAGCGCCTCAGGGGGGCTTGTTGCCTTATCCCTTGATATCGCCGATGGTGCCCTTCTCCATCAGGCACTGGGCCGCGGTCTTGGCCTTGAAGCCGTGGCCCTTGCAAGCGTTCTGGCCCTTGCAGCTGTGCTCGGCCGTGGAGCAGTCGCTATTGCCCTTGCAGTCGTGCACGTTGTAGCAGTGCACCTTGTCGTTGGCGCCGATGGCGGCGCCTTTGGAGCCCTTGGGCGCGTCGGCTGCAAAGCTGGTGGATGCCAGTGCCAGCAGCGCGGCAGACAGGGCGAAAGATGCAGTGGTCTTGGTGTTCGTGGACAGCATGGCGGGTAACTCCGTAGGCGTTAAGGGATGAGTAATCAGGTGGTTAGATCGCGCTGCACCGTGCCGCGCTCTCTGCCTGGTAATTCGTCCCCCGCACGCTGCGGGTTACATGCAGTCCAAAAAAACTTTTTTGCGTGGTGCCTCGGCGCTATTGCGCAGAGGGTTCGGTCACCGAAATGTCGGTGTGCACCAGCGTCAGCGGAAACCGCTGGCCCGCCAGGTAGTCCTCCAGGCAGCGCAGCAGCAGGGGACTGCGATGGCGCTCGGGGCAGGCGCGGATCTCATCGGCCGTGAGCCACAGCGTGCGCACGATGCCGGTGTCGAGCGTGCGCCAGTCGTGGTGCGTGCCCAGCGAGCCCGCAAACGCAAAGCGCATGTAGGTGATGTCGTCGCCCGTGCGCGTCTTGGTGAAGCGGTTGAGGTACACGCCGATCAGCGCCGTGGGCTCGAAGTCGTGCGCGGTTTCTTCCAGCACCTCGCGGGCGCAGGCCTGGATGGGCGATTCGCCCGGGTCCAGGTGGCCGGCAGGGTTGTTGAGCTTGAGGCCGTCGGTGGTTTCTTCCTCGACCAGCAGAAAGCGGCCATCGCGCTCGATGAGGGCGGCCACGGTGACGTTGGGTTTCCAGCGGTGGGGCATGGCGCGCATTATGACGAGGGGCGGTGACGCCAAGCCTACAGCGTGCGCGCCATGTACACAGCGCCTTCGCCGTAGCTGGCCAGGCGGGCCTGCTGGGCGGCGTCCGGCAAGGGGTGCAGCGCGTAGCCCTGCCGCTCCCAGTAGGCCTGCGAGCCCTGCACCGAGACCAGCGCGCTGTGCCGCAGCCCTTCTGCACGGGCCTGCGCCCACAGGGGCTGCAGCAACGCGTGGGCCAGGCCTTGCCCCGCATGGGCAGGGAGCACGGCCATGTCGTGCAGGTACAGCGTGTCGTGTAGGGCCACGGCCTCAAAGTCGCCGTGCAGCGGGGTGACCTTGCCGCGCACGCTGCGGTAGGCCGCCAGGTAGGCGCACACCGTGCCGCCGCGCTCCAGCACCACCGAGCAATTGGCAGGGCTGGCGAGGCGGCGGGCAAACACCTCGCCGCTCTCCACAAACCCCTCGCCATAACAGGCCAGTTGCACGGCCAGCAGGTCGGCCAGATCGCGCAGCGCCAGCGGGCGCACCACCACGGACATGAGTGAGCTTGGTTTTGATCAATCAGTGCGGCAGCACGGGCGCCTGCACAAAGTCGTCGAGCGACAAGCCCTTTTCCTTCAGCAGCGCCTCCAGCACGGGCTGCAGGCGGCCCAGGCTCTCCTGCACGGCCTCGCGCACGGTGTCCACAACCACCTGGGTGCTGCGCTCGATCTCGATGTTCAGGCGGTCGCCCACCTTCTTGGCTTCAAACACCGTGGCACGGCGCGTTTCGGGAATCATCCAGATCTCGAACCAGCCCTCCTGCCGGTTCACCTCGGCCACCGTGAGGCTGGCCCCGTGGATGGCGATGTAGCCCTTGGCAAAGATGTAGCGGCGAAACGCCTCGGGCACGGCCACGCGCCACACCAGGTTGTTGTCGAACTCGCGCCGCTCGATGAGTGTGCCGGTGAAGTCCACATGGCCCGACAGCGGATGGCCGCCAATCTCGGCACCGTCCTTGGCCGCGCGCTCCACGTTCACGCGGTCGCCCTGGCCGTAGCTGCCCAGCGTGGTGATGTTCAGGCTCTGCAGCATCACGTCGAAGTTGGCCTGCGTGGGCGACAGGATCTCGGTGACCGTGAGGCACACGCCATCGGTGGCCACACTGGCGCCAATGGCCAGGTCCTGGCAGAAGCCCTCGGGGAAATCGAGCGTGAAGGTGCGCAACCCTGCGCGGTCGTGGATCGCGGCAATGCCTGCCGTGGCTTGGACGATGCCTGTGAACATAAGCAAGAACTTTGATTTAGTGCTCTGGACTGCCGGAGCGGCCCAAGAGTCAGCGAGGTCTTTCTATTTTGCCAGCCACTTCCGTCACAGGTATAGCCAACCGGTGAGCACCCTTTGAATCCAGGTGAGATCAACGCGTGAGGCGAAAGCTCTCTACTTCATGAAAGTGCGCAGGCGGGCAACAGTACGCTCAAGGCTTGGCGAATTCGCCATCGCGGCTTCCACGTCCCAAAATTCACGTACAAACTGGCCCAGCCGTTCGTTATAGAGAGGTCCTATAGAGACAGCACTCCCCTGGGCAGGTACCAGTTCTGCCGCAAGCCGTTTGTTGCGACTGCGACGAACCAGGTTGACCAATTCTTGTTTGGGATCGGGCAAAGTTTCAGGTGCGGGCGAAATTTTGCTGGGAGGTATGCCTGCAAAAGCTGCGAAGCCCGCCCGGTCGGCCAGAACCCATGCCTCGGCCTCGCGCACAGCCACTCGGAACAGCATGGTCCTCGGCAAGAGGGCCACACCCCATTGCTGACGCAGCAGCGGAGCACACGCGGTCTGATCCAGATCCGCCAGCACCACATGTGGGAGAGCACGGCTGGCATTCAGATACTTGGTCACTGATCGTCGAATGTTGCCCACGCCACGTTCCACCATGGGCCGCAGAACCACATAGTCGCGACCGGTATGAGCCAACACCTTCTCCATCAGCACCCGACTCAGCACATCTTCCACTACCAGGGCAATTTCCAATCTTTGGACCATGGCTAGAAAATGGAAAGCTGATCCAGTTGCCCCTGCGGCGCCTTACGAACCATCGCCTCAGCCACGTTATAGCCAGCCTCAACCAACGCAATTTCCTGCGCAGTGGCAAGCGCAACCCTAGTCCCTTCTGGTGACGGTTCCAGCCGCAAGACATCACGCGGGTCCACGCTACTGTGTTCCAGCAATGCCTCGCTGTGCGTGGTCACAAACACTTGGCGGCGGTGCTTGGCTTTGCGCTGCATTTGCCACAGCAGGGGTGGAATCTGTCTAACGATGGATTCGTTCAGCGATAACTCGGGCTCTTCTAACAACAGTAGGGAGTCTCCATCCAGCAGGCTCCACATGATGCCCAGCAGGCGCAGAGTGCCGTCCGAAAACTGGTCTTCCCGCTGCCAGCCAGCGTCAGGCCGCCAATGCTCGTAGAGCGCTTCTAAGTGCGGTGTGCCCGTCGCGTCGTCTCGGCTGAACTTGAGATCGCGCATATTCGGCACACAGGCCTTCAGAGCCGATTCAATCTTCTTCAGCCTGGCATCGCGGGTGCGATCAGGGGTTTTTGCGATACGTTCAAGGAACGACTGCCCGAAAGGATCACCTTCCAGCAAAGCCGCCGCGCCCAACTCGGTATGTTTGAGTAGCTGTGGCACCAGATGCAGATAGGTCAGTGCGCCAAAGAACTGCGCAATCTCCCGGAAGTCCTTGTTGGCGTTAACTTGCTCCAAGCTGGTTTCCGTCAAACGTTCGGGATCCGCTTGATCTTCTCGATTGTGGGGACGATCCAGCAACACAGTTTCACTGCGCAGATCTACCACCCTCTCATTGCTCACTACCACCCGCTGCTTGCCTTTTCCTTCGCTGCGAAAAGCAAGGCAATAACGCCAAATGGCGGGGGTATCTACTTTTTCAGCCAGATCGACTTCAATTAACACCTCGGGGTCGCGGCGCGCCAACAAGCATCGCAGCTTGGTCATACCGCCGCGCGCTTCTACTGCCCGCTGTAGGCCACCCCCTTTCGGCTTGGCTACGTCCCTCAAAAATCGAAAGACATCCAACAGATTTGATTTGCCCGACGCGTTCGGTCCGATGACAAACACTCGGTCGCGCAAATCCACTTCGATTCTCTTGAAGTTGCGCCAGTTCTGCAGTTTGAGTCTTGTAATAAGCACGCGCGCTCCTTATGCCGATACACCACCAGAAAGTTGGAGTATCGCCGCAGAGTTACACGGCATAGGTACGCGCAGAAGATGGCACCCCTGTGCGTTGGACGAAATGCTCGGCTACTTCGCCCGCAGCAGCTCGCCCACTTCCAACAGCACCAGCTCGTTGTCATCCGCCTTGTTCGGATCGCGGCTGCTGCTGAAGGGCAGGTTGTTGTCGTTGCCCACCACGATGTGCGTGCTGTCCACGATGTCCACGTTCTCGATGGTGAAGTACGGGAAGGTGAGCACGCCGTTGTTCAGCGGCTTCTTGGCCAGGCGCTGCGGGTCCTGGATGTTCATGAGGTCGATGTAGCCCACCTTGCGGATCTCGCCGCCCACGTTGGCGTCGCTCATCTCCACCTTGTAGACGCGCTTGAACTTGGCCAGGTCGTGGAAGCAATCCGTGCGCTTCTGGCCTTCGGGGCAGGCCTTGTCGGCCGTGCCTTCGCCGTTGTCGCGCTCGATGATGAGGCCCATGCTGGCGTCGATCATGTTGAAGTCGCCAATCGCGTGGTGGTTGGCCTCCAGCACGTACTTCCAGTGGCGGCCGGTCCATTGCTCGGTCTTCACGTCGAACTCCAGCACGCGCAGGTACTGCTTGCCGCCCACGTTTTCATACGCCTTGGCATCGTCGTTCCACAGTGCGCCTTCCAGCAGCGCGTAGAGCTTGCTGCCGTCCTTGCTGGCGGCCATGCCTTCGTAGCCCTTGGAGCGCTTGACCACAAACGCAGTGGGCTTGGCATCAGGCGCGCCGGGCATCAGCACGCCGGGCGCATCGGGCGAGCGCACGGTCTTGCCGTCCACCTGGGTCTCGAAAACGCCGAGCACCTTGCCATTCAGGTCGGCCTTGATGAGGAAGGGGCCGAACTCATCGCCAATCCACAGCGCGCCACCGGCGAACTGGAAGCTCTCGGGGTCGAAGTCGGCGCCGGTCAGGTAGCGGCTGCTGGTGCCTTCGTGCGTGATGCGAAACGGGATCTTCTTGTCCGGGTCGTGCAGGAAGATGGTCTTGTGGCGATTGAACTGGCCGCTTTTGAAGTCCACGGTGTAGTGGCTCAGGTGCAGCATGAAGTCGGGCGAGTTGGCCTTGGAGCCCGCACCGTTGTCGGTCAGGATCCAGAACGATCCATCGGCCATGCGCTTGATGCCCGAGTGGCCCTGGATGGGCTGGCCCTGGAACGGCAGCGATACGCCGGTGTCGCGGCCGCCCGACTGGCCCATCACGCTGCCCACGGCGTCCACCCGGCGGGGTGTGGTGAACTTGCCCGCCACCTGCAGGTCGTGTGGCGCGTCCTTGGGGGCGGCAATCATCGTCAGGGCGGGCAGCACCGCGTGACCGGCCAGCGTGGCCGGGTAGGCCTGCTGGGCCAGGGCTGCAGAAGAGGCGGCGCACAGCAGGGCTGCACTGGCGGCGATGAAGGAGAGTCGGGACATGTTCATGGGGAATAAAGCCAAAACCCGCACGATGCCGCGCCCTTGTGACGCCACCATGAAAGGCAGGCACCAGGATATGCCCTGGCATACAGCCGATGGACACGGACCTTTTGCCAGGTTCAAGAGTCACACCCGCCTTGCGCTCCCCCACCATTCCCCACCCACAACGCTGGACAGCACCTATTCCCTATGGACACCCTTTCTGCATTGCAATCCCTCGGACTGGAACTGCCCAGCCCCGCCTACATCGCGGGCGCCATCGTGTTTGGCCTGATCGGCATGGCGGCTTTCTGGCACGGCAAAAGAGCGCAGCAGCCACGCACCCGCTGGTGGGGCGTGGCGCTCATGTTCTACCCCTACGCGGTTTCGCGGACCTGGATGCTGTTTGCGGTGGGCGTGGCGCTGTGTGCGGGTCTGTGGCTGGACATGCGGCGCGGCTGAAACGCAGGCGAGGGTTGCGCGCAAAACGCTAAGATTTTCATAGCTGTTTGCGCTTGATGGATAAGTGACAGGGCCATTTTTAGTGAAAATTTCTGGCGCATCACACCAGCCGCTGCAATGCCTGGCGCCGCCATACCCCGTGGAAGTACAGCCCCTGCAGCACCAGGGCGCACAGGTATGTGGCGGGGTAGGCCACCCAGGTGGCCACCAGCCCAAACTGGCGCCCCAGCAGCCAGCCCAGCGGCACGATGAGGCAGGCCAGGCACCCCAGTGAAATGAGCGTGGGTGCCAGCACCGTGCCACTGGCACGCATCACGCCGGAATACACGCTGGCCCATCCAAAAAACACCGCGCCCCACACCGTGATGGGCAGCACGCGTGCGGCGATGTCGATCACGCGGGCGTCGGCCACAAACAGGCCCACCACCCAGGGCGCAGCGCCAAACATCAGCAGGGCCAGGCCGCCGGTGAGGAGCAGGTTCATGCGCATGCCGGTGCGCGTGACGGCCGCCAGCTGCTGCCCGTGGCCCGCACCAATGGCCTGCGCCGCAAACACCGACGACGCAATGGCCACGGCCATCGCCGGGAACAGCACATACGACATCACCTGGCTGGCGGCCCCCCACGCCGCCGTGGCTGCCGAACCATGCGCGTTGACCAGGCTGAGCAGGCCCAGGTCGGCCAGCGAGCCGGTGATGAAGAACAGGCCCGTGGGCACGCCCAACCGCACCAGGGTGCGCAGCAAGGCAGCGTCCAGCCGCAGATGCGCGGCCAGCGCCCGCGTGGGGGCCAGCACATGCGCGCGGCGCCGCAGGTGCCAGGCCGTGTAGCCCAGCGAGCACAGCGTGGCCAGCAACAGCGCGGCCACGCCACCCAGGATGCCCAGCGCAGGCAGCCCGAGGGCAGGCACGCCCCGGATGAACAGCGGCGCGCACACCAGCGTGACCGACAGCGACACCACCAGCGCGCGCAGCGGCGTGACGGTGTCGCCCGTGCCACGCAGCAGCGCCGCCGTGAGCATGGAGGTGAACAGCACGGGGAACAGCACCATCATCCCCCGCGCATAGGCCACCGCCTGGGGCAGCACGTCGGCCGGCGTGCCCAGCAGCAGCATCAGAGGCCGCACGGCCAACAGCCCCAGTGCGGCCAGCACCAGGCCCAGCAGCACCCCGGCGCACAGCGTGGTGCCCGCCACGGCATGCAGCCGCGCGTGGTTGCGCGCGCCAAAGGCCTGGCCCACCAGGATGGACGACCCATTGCCCAGCCCGAAGATGAAGGCACTGAGCAGCAGGAACAGCGGCATGAACGAGGCCACGGCCGCCAGCGAGCCCGCACCCAGCAGCCGCCCCACGTAGATGTGGTTCACCGTGCCGGTGAGCGCCTGCAGGATGTTGGTGAGCACCAAGGGGCCCAGGAACACGAGAAAGCGCCGGTCGAGCGAAGGCGGCGGGCTGCCGGGGTGGGCCTTGTCCGTCATGGTGCTGCGCCCTCCATGAGCCCGGGGGTCTGGGTGCTGTGGATGCACACCAGCGTGCCCGCTACCACCCGGTCAAACAGGTCGATCACATCCGCGTTGGTCATGCGCACGCAGCCGTGTGACCGCGGCACGCCCATGGGGCAGTCGTCCGGGCAGCCGTGGATGTAGATGTAGCGGCGCAGCGTGTCCACCGCTCCGCCCCGGTTCACGCCGGGCTCACAGCCGGTGAGCCAGAGGATGCGGCTCAGGATCCAGTCGCGGCCGGGGTGTGCTGCAGCCAGCTCGGGGGAATACACCTCGCCCATGGCGCGCCGCCCCACAAAGACCGTGCCAGGCGCACAGCCCGCGCCCACCTTGGCGCGCACGCGGTGCAGACCGCGGGGAGTGCAGCCGCTGCCGTTGTGTTCGCCCACGCCGTTCAGGGCGGTGGATACCGGGTAGGTGCGCAGAGTGGCCCCGTCGAGCATCAGGTGGAGCTGCTGCCGCGCCACGTCGATGTGCACTTCGGGGCCTGCCATCGGCATTCAGCCCGCCGCCACCAACCCGGCACCGTGCCCGCGCGTGAAGGCCTCTTCAAACACCGAATAGCCCGACCAGTCGCTGTGCGCAAACGCGAGCCGCGCCGTGGTGGGGGTGGGAATCCAGGGCGATTGCTCACCATTTGATAGCTGTTTGCGCTTACCTGATAAGCGCTGGAGGCCAATTTGGCTTAAAAAGCCCTGCATGCCAGGTACCGGGATGGCCATGGCGTGGCCGTAGCGGGTGATGTCCACTCGTGTGGCGCGCTGGCGCAGGTCGGGGTGGGGCACGGCCAGGGTGGCCAGCGCGGCCTCAGCCCATGGTTGCCAGGGCTGGGTGGCCAGCTGCTGGCGGCCGCCCTGCACATCGCCCAGCGCCTGGTAGTAGGTGAGCACGGTGGGCCCGGCCAGCGCGGCCCCTGTGTCCAGCCGCTGGTGCCCGGCGTTCACGTAGCCCAGGCCGCCGGCGGTGGGGTCGGCGTAGAGCACGTTGTCCCACGCGGGGGCAGCGCCGGGGCGGTCGGTGAGCGGGCTGTCGATGTGGATGTTGGCCACCAGCCAGGGGGCCGACTGCAGGCGCTGCGCAGCGCCGGTCAAAAAAGCGGGCGGGTTGTGCACCACCCGCGCCGCCACGAACACGGGCAGCGCCACGACGCAGCGCGGCGCCTGCCAGCGCTCCACGCTGTCAGTGGCATGGTTGAAGGCGTCCACCTCCACGCCGTGGCGGGTTTCGGCAATGCGCAGCACGCTGGTGGCGGTGCGCAGCTGGCCGCCCCCATTCACAGTGTTGGCAAGCGGCTCGGCCAGGCGCTGGGTGATCCAGCCGTTGCCTTCAGGCCAGGTGAGCACGCTTTCGCGCGCCTCATCCACCGCCTCGCCCGGCGCGTGAAAACCGTGGCGGCTGGCAAAGTAGTGGATGCCCGCCCAGGCCGACACGCGCGCCACGCCCGCGCCGTAGTCGTCGCGGCAGCAGTAGTTCAGGTACCAGAGCAGGTGCTCGTCATCCAGGCCCTCTTGCGCCAGCCAAGCACTGAAAGTCATGGCATCCAGCGCTTGATGGGCGGGCGCTAGAGGCTTTTTTGGCCCCAACAGCTTGAGCGCAGGCATGGCAAACCGCGCGGCCTTCGCCTCTCGCTCCACCGCCTGTGCAAAGCGGCGGTATTGGGCCAGCGTGGCTTCGCCCACACCGTGCACGGGCAGCAGGCCTTCTTGCCACTCGCCGTCAAAAAACAGGCGCTCCTGCGGGCTGTGGCACAGGTGGCGTTCGTCGTACTGCCAGCGGCCAGCCACGCGGCGGCGCAGGCCCAGCTCTTCCAGCAGATCCTGCACCTCGCGCGCATCGTCGCCGGGCACGGGCAGGTAGTGCGCGCCCAGCGGGCAGGCAATGCCGCTCACGGCCCCGCCCCGGCTGTTGCCGCCTGCACCGTCTTCCAGCTCCAGCATCGCAAAGTCATCCACCCCCGCCAGCCGCAGCGACCGCGCCGCAGCGAGCCCCGCCACGCCACCGCCCGCGATGATGACCTGCGCACGGCGGACTACGCTGGGGGCGGGCAAGGTGCCGGTCTTGAGCAGGTCGCGCAGCTGGTGGCCGCGCGCCATGTCGATGCCGGTGAAGCCGCCTTCCAAGACGCGAGGGGCCTTGTCGCAACCCGGCAGGAGCACCGCGGCGGCAGTCGAAGCGGCGGCGGTGGCTAGGAAATGGCGACGTTGCATGGCGTCAGTGTCTCCGGGTGTACGCAACGCCTGCGCCGCTTGCGACCGGCGCGGCCCAGACCAGCGGCCCCCGCGCAAGGGCCGCCCCGCCGCGCTGGGGGCGTCCCCCTGCCCGCTGCGCGCAGCGCTGCGAGAGCGGGGGGATGGCGCGAAGCGGCTCAGGGGGGCTTCTCAATGTTTTCCCCACTCGCGTTCGTACGTGTGCACCAGCGCCTGGTTCGACAGCCGGTTCACATCGGCCGGCACGCGCGCCATGTCGAGCGGAAAGTCGAACAACAGCGGCAGCGTGTCGGCACCCAAGAACCGCAAATCGGCTGGCAGTGCCTCGGGCAGGCGCCAGGGCCTGCGGCTGGCGATGATGAAACCCCATTCGCCAAAGCTGGGTACATGCGCGTGGTAGGGCGCCGTCTGCAGGCCGATGGATTCGATGGTCTGCGCCACCGTCCAGTAGCTTTTGCGCGCCACCAGCGGGGAAGTGGTCTGCACCACCGCGTAGCCGCTGGCGGCCAGGCGCTTGTCCAGCAGCGCGTAAAAGCTGTTGGTGTAGAGCTTGCCGATGGAGAAATTGGTAGGGTCGGGAAAGTCCACCACGATGACATCAAAGGTGTCCGACCCATCCTGCAGCCAGCCAAATGCATCGGTGTTGACGATCTTCACCTTGGGGTTCTGCAGCGCGTGGCCGTTGAGCTGCGCAAGGCGCGGGTTCTCGCTGAAGATCTTCGTCATGGCTGGGTCCAGCTCCACCAGCGTCACGGACTCGACCGAGGGGTACTTGAGGATCTCGCGCACGGCCATGCCGTCGCCGCCGCCCAGCACCGCCACCTTCTTCGGTGCACCGTGGGCCGCCATCGCTGGATGCACCAGCGCCTCGTGGTAACGGTATTCGTCGGCCTGCGCAAACTGCAGGTTGCCGTTGAGGTACAGCCGGTGCCCCAGGCGGCCCTGTGTGACCACGATGCGCTGGTAGGGCGACGCAGTGCTGAAGACGATGCGGTCCTGGTAGAACTTGTCTTCGGCCACGCTGGTGATCTGCTCGGCCCCCGCCAGCGCGGCCAGCAAGATGCCCAGCACCATCACGCAGGCTGCCAGGTGCGCCTTCAGGCGCCGCAACTCGTGCCGAAACAGCCACACCGCCCACAGCGCCACGGCCGCATTCATCACCCCAAACAGCAGCCCCGTGCGGATGAGCCCGAGGTGCGGCACCAAGAGCAGCGGAAACGCCATCGACACCGCCAGCGCGCCCAGGTAGTCAAACGTGAGCACCTGCGAGACCAGGTCCTTGAGCGCCACGTTGCGCTTCAAGATGCGCATCACCAGGGGGATCTCCAGCCCCACCAGCGTGCCCACCATCAACACCATGCCGTACAGCAGAAACCGGAAAGCGCCGGGCGTGTACGCATTGGCCAGGAACAGCGTGGCAGGCAAGGCTCCGCCAATCAGCGCCACCAGCAATTCGATGCGCAAGAAGTGCGCGGGCAGTTGCCGCTCGAAGTACCGCGACAGCCACGAGCCCACGCCCATGGCAAACAGGTACGTGCCGATGATGGTGGAAAACTGCAGCACCGAATCGCCCAGCACATACGACGCCAGCGCGCCCGCCGCCAGCTCGTACAGCAGGCCGCAGGCGGCCACCACGAACACGCTGATGAGCAGGGCGATTTCGATGGGGCGGGGGCCGGCGGTGGCGCCCGGGGCCTCGGACGGCGAGGCAGGAGAAGTCAGGTCGGATTGCAAGGCAGGTACCGGCGCGCCGCAGGGGCGCGCGCCGTTTCAGACAAGGTGCGTCAGTGAATGGCCGCCGCCACGATGATGCTGATCCCCAGGCACATCGCCGCCACCACCATGGCCAGGGCCTTGTTTTGTTTCTCGACGATCTCGCGCCACAGGTCGTAGGGCGTGATCTTGTCCACGATGACAAAACACAGCCAGAAAATGACCACGCCAATCAGCGCGTACAGCATGGACCCGAGGAAGGCTGCGGGCCGGAGCCATTCGATTCCCATCATGGTGTGAACTCCTTGAAACGGTAGTGTGTGGGGGGTGGTGGGGTGGTGAAGACGGGGCTCATGGATCTGTCTGCAGGCAGGCGCCTTGGAGCGCCCGCCTACTTGTGGCTTCCGCCGGACGAGTATCCGCCGAACGAGCCGCCCGAGCTGCGGTAGCCGCTGCCCGACGACCCCGAACAATTGCTCAGGATGATCAGCAGGATGATGATGATGATCGCAATCAGGATGATGGTGCCGCAGCCCAGGCCCGACTTGGCGGTGAAGGGGCCCGGGTCATCGCGCTGCAGTACATCGGCCTTGTCTTCGAGCTTGAAGGCCTTGGCCACGGTGTCGCTGGCCAGCTTGTCACCGGCGGACCAGGTGACTTCATTGGGCGTCTGCTCCAGCGACAGCAGGCCCTTGGCGCTCGCAAAGTCGCGGTTGCTGGTTTTCTGGCCCCGCGTGACCTGCCAGTAGAACTCGCCCAGCACGTAGGTCGTTTCGGCCTCGTAGGTGTACTTGAGCTCGTACTTGGTGCCCATGTAGGTGGCGGTGCGACCGTTGGACGAGAGCTGCGGCGCGCCGGTGGTGGGGCGCACCATGCTCCATCCTTCTTCGGAATCGACCAGGAAGGCAAACCCGCGCTTCTGGTTGTAGAGCAGGTATTCGCTCCAGCCAAAGTGTTCATCGTCGCCCGGCTCCACGCCCATGCGGTGCTGAAAACCCACCACCTGCCAGTGCACACCCTGCAGCTGCCCCTTGCTGCCCAGCGGAATGAGGGGCTGCACGGGCTCGTCCTGCTCGGCCGAGCGCAGTTCGCCGCCCACGCCGCTATCGAGGCTGATGATGCTGGCGCAGGAACCGCAGGTGATGCTTTTGGTGCCCGCCAGCTTCACCTGCACGGGCGCGCCGCAGTGCGGGCAGTTGAACTGGCGGCCTTTTTCGTCCTTGGCGGATTCGTCCTTGAGGCCCTGGAGCTGCAGGTCTTCCAGCAGTACCGACTTGCCGCGCTCCACGTTGGGCGGGGTGTGGCCGTAGTCGATGCTGACCACTTCACCGTCGGCGCTGCGCAGCTCGACCATGCCGAAGGGCTGGCCCAGCGGGGGCAGCTTGGGCAGTTCGCCCTGGGCAGAGATCAGCGATGCCTGGCCGGTGTAGGCCACGCTGTAGGGCTTGCCGTTGATGGCGGTGGTGGTGCCGATGCGAAAGCGCTCGGGCGCAGGCATTTCGCGGCCGGGGTCGATGGGGCGCGTGAAGACATAGGCACCGTTGTCCTCGCCCAGCGTGGCCAGGGTGCCGTCGTTCAGGAAGGCGGCCCATTCGGTCCAGACCCCTGCATCGCCTTTGTATTGCAGGCGGCCCACCAGGGTGAAGGGCACATCCTTGCCGTCGAGCTGGATGCGCCCGCTGGCCATGAGCTGCAGGGGGCTGTGGTCGTCGAACAGCTCGGCCATCTTGCCCAGGCGCGTGAGCACGTCGCCGCTGCGCACGACGGTGCTCTGGCAGTAGCCGCAGACGGCGTGCGTGGACTGCGCGCTGCGGAATTCAACCGGCGCGCCGCAGCCCGGGCAGGGCGCGCGGTAGTAACGCTGTGTTGGGTCGGTGGCCATCGTGGGGCTGCTGCCTGCGCCGCGCTACACGGCTTTGAGGCCTTTTTGGCCTCTAGCGCTTATCCCTCCAGCGCAAGCAGCTATATTTATGATAGCAACCGGGTTCAGACCAGCTTCTTGAGCAGCTCAGCCTTCTTGGCGTCGAACTCTTCCTGCGTGAGGATGCCCTTGGACTTGAGTTCGCCCAGCTTCTCCAGCGTTGCCATGACCTCTTCGGGCTTGACGCCCACCGGGGCCGCAGCGGCCTGCGCTGCCGCAGCAGCAGCGGGTGCCACCGGGGTCTGCAGGCCCTGCTGCAGGTTTTGCGCCAGCACCTGGCCCAGCGCCACGCCCGCGCCGAGGCCCATCGCATCGCCCGCAATGCCGCCACCACCGCCACTGGCTTCGGCGAACTTGGGAATGGCCTGCGCGGTCTGGTACTGCATGAACTTGGCCATGTCGTTGCCGACCATGCCCATGCCGATCTTCTGGTCGAGGATCTTTTGCAGCTCTTCGGGCAGCGAGACGTTCTGCACCGTGAGAGATTCGATCAAGATGCCCAGCTTGGCAAAGATGGGCGCCAGTTCCTTGACCATCGCCTCCGCAAACATCACCTGGTTGGCCGCCAGGTCGAGGAACGGCAGGCCGCTGCCCGCAATGGCGTTGCTGATGTTCTGCAGCACCAGGCCGCGCAGCTGGCCTTCCAGGTCGGCCACGGGATACGACTCGCGCGTGCCCGAGATTTCGGTGTGGAACGCCTTGGGGTCGGCAATGCGGAAGGCGTAGTTGCCGAACGCGCGCAGGCGCACGGCGCCAAAGTCCTTGTCGCGGATCGTGATGGGCTGGGGCGTACCCCACTTCTGGTCGATCTGCTGGCGTGTGCTGAAGAAGTACACATCGCTCTTGAAGGGGGACTCAAAGAGCTTGTCCCAGTTCTTCAGGTACGTGAGCACCGGCAACGTCTGCGTAGTGAGCTTGTAGGTGCCGGGACCAAACACGTCGGCCACCTGGCCTTCGTTGACGAAGATGGCCATCTGCGACTCGCGCACCACCAGCGTGCCGCCGTTCTGGATTTCCATGCCCGCCATGGGGAAGCGCCAGGCCAGCGTGCCGTCCCCCTCTTCGGTCCATTGAATGATGTCAATGAACTGTTTCTTGATGAAGTCCATGAGGGCCATGTGTGCTCCCAAAGCAAAAGGGGGGTTGAAAAGAGCGGCCATCATAGCAACGGGGGCATGGCGCGGAGCGGCTTTTTTGAGCCCCATCGGTGAACTGGTTCACGCGCCGGACCAGTTTGGTTGGCATGGCGCTGCCCGACCGGGATGGATGGCCGCTTGATAGTGGCTATCTCCGGCTTAGTCATGATCAATTAGCCAACGCTATTGAGAATTACTACCATTTCAACATCCCTGCACACCACCACAGGCCCTGATGAAGAAGTGAAAAGGAGTCCGCCATGTCCCACATCCGCCGCGCTGCCCGCCAGAACAAAACCATGCTGATGAAAACAGGCAGCTACTACGTGATCCACATCTGCGTGGCCGCCCTGGTGGCCTATGCCGTCACGGGCAACCTATGGGCCTCGCTCACGCTGAGCCTGCTGGAGCCCACGGTGCAGGCGGTCGCGTTCTTCTTCCATGAAAAGGCGTGGGACCGGGCTGCTCGGCGCGGCGCTGACGACGCCAGACAGGCACCCAGCCCAGCCGCCTTGCAGGCCGTTTGAACCAACGTCTGAACCACCCGTACGAAGGAGCCCCCATGTACAGCATTCCCTTGCGCAGCCGCACCGCTACCGGCTTGGCCTTTCAACGCTGGCTCGTTCACCGGCTGGCCGGGCTGGCTGTAGCCAGCTGATGTCGCCCGAGGCCACTCAAGCGCTGGCGCTGAAAACAACAATGCCCCGGCTGGCGGGGCATTGTGGGGAGCGCGGGAGAAACGACTCAGGCCTTTACGTCCAGCAGCGAACCCATCATTTCGTCTTGTGCCTTGATGGTCTGCAGATTGGCCTTGAAGGCGTAGGTGGCCGACATCTGCTCGACCGCCTCCTTCTCCAGCGCCACGCCCTCGGCCTCTTGCTGGCGCTGCACGGTGGCGCGCACGCCAGCGCTGTCGGCGGCCTCTTCCTGCGCCACCACCTGGCGGCGGTAGTTGGGGGTGTTCATGTTGGCCACGTTGTTGGCCGAGGCATCCAGCCGCAACTGCGCGGCCTGCAGGCCGGAACTGCCAATCGAAGAAATGGTTGCCATGGTGTGTCCCGCTCAAAAGCGCCAAAGAGTTGGCATTGTCTGCCTGCGCCGCGCTGCGGGCAAGTCATCAACCATGGGCCTCCAGTAGGCATTGTGCAAACGCCTGCGCCGCCCTCGGCGGTTGCGGCGACTTGCGCAGCACGCTCACAAACTGGCAGCGGTAGTGGAACTGCGCGGGCAGAACGGCCTGCATGAGCCCCTGGCGCTCGAAGCCTTCGGCGTAGTGGTCGGGCAGAAAACCCAGGTAGCGGCCTGAGAGGATCAGCGTGGCAATCGACTCCTGGTCGAACCCGGTGGCCTTGCGCGGCAGGCGGGTGCTGTGGCTCAGCTCCATGTTGGGCGAGTGGTAGCCCAGGCCCGCAAACTGGTAGGCGCGCAGGGATTCCCAGGTGAGCGCAGCATGGTCGGTGCCGTACAGCGGGTGGCGCGCGCCGCAGTACAGCAGCATGGTTTCGGCGAACAGGTCGGCATAGACCAGGCTTTGCGACGTGCGGTGCGCCGGGATGATGCCAACGTGGAAGCTGCCGTCGATCAGCCCGCGCTCGATGGCCGGGATGGACGCCACGTGCATCTGTAGGCTGACTTCGGGCGCTTGGCTGGCAAAGAGCGCAATCGCATCGCCGATGTGCGCGGCCGGGTTGCTGGCGGTCTTGTCGAACACCGCCACCTCCAGCCGCCCGCCCATGCGGCGGTGGATGTCGTCGATGCTGCTGCGAAAGGCGTCCACGGCCGACAGCAGGCGCAGGGTCTCGTCGTACACGCGCTGCCCCTCGGCCGTGAGGGCAAAACCGGCCCGGCCCCGGCGGCACAAGGTGAGGCCCAGGCGGGTTTCCAGGTCTTTCATGTGGCGGCTGACGGTGCTGGTGCCGATGTTCAGCTCCAGTTCGGCGGCCGACATGCCGCCGCACTCGACCACGCTCTTGAAGACCTGCAAGAGGCGCAGGTCCATGTCGCTGAGCTGGCCCAGTACGGCGCGGTGTTTGGGGGAAGGGTGGGGTGGAGGTGTTTTTACTTGCATAAACCGTCAAGTAAACATTGATATTGGAGTATTGGAGAGATTAACAGGCAGCGCAACAATGCCCTACGTCAAGCCCCAGACCGCTGGGGTTGCCCGCCTTTTGTCGCCGCCTTTGCACTGGAGAACCCCATGAGCTTCGTCAACATCGAAAAACCCGCCGCTGGTGCCGAAGGCCCCCGCATGGACGCCGAATGGCTGGACGCGCACTGGATGCCCTACACGGCCAACCGTCAGTTCAAGGCCAACCCGCGCATGATCGTGGAGGGCAGCGGCGCCTACTACACCGACGCGGACGGTCGCAAGATTTTTGATGGCCTCTCGGGCCTGTGGTGTGCGGGCCTGGGCCATGGTCGCCGCGAGATCGCCGAGGCCATTGGCAAGCAGGCGATGAAGCTGGACTACGCGCCCGCCTTCCAGTTCGGCCACCCCCTGTCGTTCGAGCTGGCCAACCGGGTCAAGGAACTGACGCCTGCGGGCCTGGACTATGTGTTCTTCACCGGCTCGGGCTCCGAGTCGGCCGACACCTCGCTGAAGATGGCGCGCGCTTACTGGCGCAACAAGGGCCAGGCGAGCAAAACCCGCCTGATCGGCCGCGAAAAGGGCTACCACGGCGTGAACTTCGGCGGCATCTCGGTGGGCGGCATTGTTGCCAACCGCAAGATGTTCGGCCAGGGCATCGAAGCCGACCACCTGCCCCACACCCAGCCGCCCGCTGGCTCGTTCCACAAAGGCATGCCGCCTACCGGCAAAGAGCTGGCCGACCGCCTGCTGGACGTGATTGCACTGCACGACGCATCGAACATTGCCGCCGTGATCGTGGAACCTTTCTCGGGCTCGGCCGGCGTGGTGATCCCGCCCGTGGGCTACCTGCAGCGCCTGCGCGAGATCTGCACGCAGAACAACATCCTGCTGATTTTTGATGAAGTGATCAGCGGCTTTGGCCGCAGCGGCGCCTGGACCGGGGCCGAAGCCTTTGGCGTGACGCCCGACATCCTGAACTTTGCCAAGCAGGTGACCAACGGCGCGCAACCGCTGGGCGGCGTGGTGGCCACCAAGGAGATCTACGACACCTTCATGGCGGCGGGCGGCCCGGAGTACATGCTGGAGTTTGCGCACGGCTACACGTACTCGGCCCACCCTGTGGCCTGCGCGGCGGGCATTGCGGCGCTCGACATCCTGCAGAAGGAAGACATGATCGGCCGCGTGAACGCGCTGGCGCCGTACTTCGAGCAAGCCGTGCACAGCTTGAAGGGCGCCAAGCATGTGGCTGACATCCGCAACTTTGGGCTGGCTGCTGGCTTCACCATTGCCGCGCTGCCGGGCGAGCCGGCCCGCCGCCCCTATGAAATTGCGATGAACTGCTGGAAGAAGGGCTTTTACGTGCGCTACGGTGGCGACACCATCCAGCTGGCGCCGCCCTTCATCAGCGAGAAGGCCGAAATCGACCGCCTGATCAACGCGCTGGGCGATGCCCTGGCTGAAACGGCGTGATGACACACCCCCGGCCCTTGCACGGCGGCCGCTGGCCTGGCGCGCGCCGTTTCATCCGCCAGCGGGAATACTCCTGATTCAATAGCTACTAGCGCTTTCTAGATAAGCGCTAGCGGCACTTTTTACCCTTATTTTTGCCATGAACCACGACAAGAATGTCACCACCACCGTCGGCCACCTGATCGACGGCAAGATCGTTGCGGACACGGCGCGCACGCAGCCGGTGTTCAACCCCGCCACGGGCCAGTCGACCACCAGCGTGGCGCTGGCCAGCAAGGCTACTGTGGAGGCCGCCATTGCTTCGGCCGAAGCCGCCTTCCCGGCCTGGCGCAACACGCCGCCCCTGAAACGCGCCCGCGTGATGAGCAAGCTGAAAGTCCTGCTCGAAGAAAACGCCGACAAGATTGCCGCCCTGATCACCGCCGAACACGGCAAGGTGCTGGCCGATGCACACGGTGAGCTGCAGCGTGGCATTGAAAACGTCGAATACGCGAGCTACGCGCCCGAGCTGCTCAAGGGCGAGCACAGCCGCAACGTGGGCCCCAGCATCGACTCATGGAGTGAGTTCCAGGCGCTGGGCGTCACCGCAGGCATCACGCCCTTCAACTTCCCGGCGATGGTGCCGCTGTGGATGTGGCCCATGGCCGTGGCCTGCGGCAACACCTTTGTGCTCAAGCCTTCGGAGCGCGATCCCTCCTCCACGCTGTTCATCGCCCAGCTTGCGCTGGAAGCGGGCCTGCCGCCCGGCGTGCTGAACGTCGTCAACGGCGACAAGCTGGCCGTGGACACTCTGCTGCAGGACCCGCGCGTGAAGGCCGTGAGCTTTGTGGGCTCCACGCCGATTGCCGAATACATCTACAGCGAAGGCTGCAAACACGGCAAGCGCGTGCAGGCCCTGGGCGGCGCCAAGAACCACGCCGTGCTCATGCCCGACGCGGACGTGGACAACGCCGTGAGCGCCCTGATGGGCGCGGCCTACGGATCGTGCGGCGAGCGCTGCATGGCCATCCCGCTGCTGGTGGCCGTGGGCGACGAAGTGGGCGACGCCGTGATCGCGGGCCTGAAGACCGAGATCGCCAAGATGAAGGTCGGCCCAGGCACCGACAACAGCAACGACATGGGCCCGCTGGTCACCAAGCCGCACTTCGAGAAGGTGAAGGGCTATGTCGACCAGGGCGTGGCAGAGGGTGCCACGCTGGTGGTCGATGGCCGCGGCGTGAAGGTTGCGGGCCATGAGGAAGGCTACTTCCTGGGCGCGTGCCTGTTCGACAACGTCAAGCCCGGCATGAAGATCTACCAGGAAGAGATCTTCGGCCCCGTGCTCGGTGTGGTGCGCGTGAAGACGCTGCAGGAAGCCATGCAGCTCATCAACGACCACGAATACGGCAACGGCACCTGCATCTTCACGCGCGACGGCGAGGCCGCCCGCTACTTCACCGACCACATCCAGGTGGGCATGGTGGGCGTGAACGTGCCCCTGCCCGTGCCGGTGGCTTACCACTCGTTCGGCGGCTGGAAGCGTTCGTTGTTTGGCGACCTGCACGCCTACGGCCCCGACGCCGTGCGCTTCTACACCAAGCGCAAGACCATCACCCAGCGCTGGCCCAGCGCCGGTGTGCGCGAGGGCGCGGTGTTTAGCTTTCCGAGCAGCCGATAGAGCGCAGCGCGCGCCCAGGGCCCGTTCAAAGCCCCCCGAGGGGGTGACAGACAGGCCGGGGAGTGCGTTCGCGTGTGTGAAATGCCTCTTGCAGCATATTCGTTGACCGCTCCCGTGTTGCCGTCATAGTATTCCTGAGCCTATCACTCACTAATGGAGGAGAACTCATGGAAGCATTTATGGGGATGATCATGCCGGTCGGTTTCAACTACGCGCCGCGCGGCTGGGCGTTCTGCAACGGACAGACGGTTCCTATTCAGCAAAACTCAGCCATGTTCGCCTTGCTGGGAACCACGTACGGGGGGGATGGCGTGAACACCTTCGGCCTGCCGGATTTGCGGGGCAGGGTCCCCGTCGGATCACAAGCCCCTGGACCAGGATTGACCCCCATCGCACAAGGCGAGAAGGCGGGTACCAACAACAACACTGTGATTGGCACGGGCTCGGTGACGGTGACACTCAATGCCTCGAATCTGCCACCGCACACGCACCCGGCCACCTTCGACCCCGCAGGGCTCACGGGCACAACGCATTTGCAGGCGTCCACGGGCACCACGGGCACCAGCACGACTCCCGCCAATGGCTCTTTCCTCAGCGCATCGCCGAGTGGCCCGAGCAGCGCATCCATCTACTCACCGACCGCAACGGGTCCTGTCAACCTGGGCGGCGTCAGCACCGCCATTGGTGGCACAGGTGCGGTGACGGTGGGCGCCAATACCGGCGGCCAGCCGTTGGCCGCCCCCGTGACGACCACAGCCATGGTGTCCAACATGCAGCCGTATCTGGGCCTCAACTACATCATTTGCATGGAAGGCATCTTCCCATCGCGCAACTGAGATCGTTGGACGGTCTCGCGCAAGCAGCGCTGCGGTCGCTGCGTGCGGCGTGGGCAGCTATGCGGCTGTCGCATAGCTGCGGTGGGGCATCTGGTCTGGGGCATGGATTGTCTGCAGCCAGGTGGCCAGCAAGCGCCGCAGCTTGTTCTGCGGCCCCCGGCACCGTGATCTACTTGCAGTGTGTCCCCGTTGTCGATGCAGGAACCGCCCCACGGATGGCGTTGCCTGCAAGCGCTACGCGGTCAGGCACACTTCATTTCCCCCGTCGAAGATGGCTTCAACAACGGGGCGATTGCGCTGGCAGGTCTCACTGCGAAGTGCTTCTCCAGATCATCTGTACGAACAGATCGTCTTCGGTCACGGAAGTGAATCCGCATTTTTGATACAGACACTGCGCTGGACCGTTGTATCGCCCTACCGCCAGACACAGTGGCAGGCCCTGCGCTGCTGCATGGCGCTGCAGCGCAGCCAACGCAGCCATTGCAGCGCCGCTGCGGCGAGCTGGCGGCGCAATGGCGATATCCACCAGACGCAATTGTTCGGGTGAGGCGTCTACCACCATGCGCCCTATTGGCTGGCCGGAACGCAGCAGTACCAACTGGCGGGCCAAGGGGAACTGGTGGCGGTAGCCGGTCTCCTGTGCATTGAACTGCATGGCTATCAACTGCTGGAGCATCGCGAGGTCGGGGATGGCCTGCTGGAGGTCATCGCGGGTAGATAGATAGAGTTCCAGCAGAAAAGGCTGATCGTCGTCGGCCCTCTCACGCAGGGCGAATGGTTCAGATAGCAAATACACAGTGGATTCTCGGCTGTAGGATGTTGAGCGGGTCGTGGATACCAGCCCATTCTGGCAACTCAATGGCCTGTATCCAACCCTTTTGTGATCCCTCAACACACGCCATCGATGAGCACCACTTTTGAATCCGTCAACACCCTGGTGGGCAGTCCCTTCGTCGCACTGACAGAGCATGGCCCTGTGGAGCTGGTTTTGGTAGAAGCTACCGAACGGGCGCGCGGCCATTTGCCAGAGCAATTTCGGACACCGTTCACACTGCTATTTCATGGACCAGATGTTCCAAGGCTTTCTCAGGCAACGTACACCCTGAGCCACCCGCAATTGGGAAGTGTGCAGTGGATGCTGGTGCCCAGCATGCCGGATACGCGCTCGCCGAACATCGCCCGCTATGAGGCGCTGTTTGGCTAACAGCTTGCCCCCATGGGAAGCACCGCTAACGATAGCGCCCGCTTCGATCTGTCGCCCGCTGGAGCTGGAAACGAACTGGAAACCGTCGATGACAGAAGGACCGCTGCAGTCCATTTCTGCGGTCTTTTTTCCGTATCTCGGCCATGGACTGCGCCGACCGCAAAACAGCCCTGGCTGGGAACGATTGTGGTGAAGCCCACAGCTTCGCAGCTCGAAGCGGAGGTCCAGACCACTTCGGCAGCGGTTGCGTAAAGGTTGCACCTCGCGCTGGAGCGATCCGCCGCATTCCAACCCAGACGGCAAAGCTGAATTTCCCATGTAAGCAGATTCGCTTACTAGGGTTTTTACCGAACGCGGCCTACAATCGCCCACCCTTACGAAAGCTGACAACCTGCGCCGGACCTGCTTGAACCGGCGTGGCATTGACACCCCAAGCTGGAGACAATTGAATGCCCGAAAACACCACGGCCCAGAACAACAACGATTCCGACAAGCGCGCCCAGTTGCGCCGTGCCGCTCTCGAGTACCACGAGTTTCCCAAGCCCGGCAAGATCGCCATTGCCGCCACCAAGCAGATGGTCAACCAGCATGACCTGGCGCTGGCCTACTCGCCCGGTGTGGCTGCACCTTGCGAAGAAATCGTCAAGGACCCGGCCAATGCCTTCCGCTACACCTCGCGCGGCAACCTCGTGGCCGTCATCACCAACGGCACTGCCGTGCTGGGCCTGGGCGACATCGGCGCGCTGGCCTCCAAGCCTGTGATGGAAGGCAAGGGCGTTCTGTTCAAGAAATTCGCCGGCGTGGATGTGTTCGACATCGAGATCGACGAAAAAGACCCCCAGAAGCTGGTGGAAGTGATCGCCGCGCTGGAGCCGACCTTCGGCGCCATCAACCTCGAAGACATCAAGGCCCCCGATTGCTTCTACGTGGAGCGCGAGCTGCGCAAGCGCATGAAGATTCCGGTCTTCCACGACGACCAGCACGGCACGGCCATCACGGTGGCGGCGGCCATCGTGAATGCGCTGAAGGTGGCGGGCAAGAAGATCGAGGAGGTGAAGCTGGTCACCAGCGGCGCGGGCGCGGCGGCCCTGGCCTGCCTGAACCTGCTGCTCAAGGTGGGCGTGCAGCGCAAGAACGTGTTCGTCACCGACCTGGCCGGCGTGGTCTATGAAGGCCGTGAAGAGCTGATGGACGACGACAAGCGCCAGTTCATGCAGAAGACGGATGCACGCAAGCTGGCCGAGGTAATGGTCGGCGCGGACGTGTTCCTGGGCCTGTCGGCCGGCAATGTACTCAAGCCCGAAATGGTCGCTACGATGGCCGAGCGCCCGGTGATCTTCGCGCTGGCCAACCCCAACCCCGAGATCCTGCCTGAGCTGGCCCACAGCGTGCGCAGCGACATCATCATGGCCACGGGGCGCTCGGACTACCCGAACCAGGTCAACAACGTCCTGTGCTTCCCGTACATCTTCCGTGGCGCGCTGGACTGCGGCGCCACAACCATCACCGATGAGATGGAGATTGCCGCCGTCCACGCGATTGCCGAGCTGGCCCAGGCCGAGCAGAGCGAAGTGGTGGCCGCAGCCTACGTGGGCGAGAAGCTGTCGTTCGGCCCCGAATACCTGATTCCCAAGCCTTTCGACCCGCGCCTGATGATGAAAATTGCGCCGGCCGTGGCCCAGGCCGCCATGGACAGCGGCGTAGCCCAGCGCCCCATCGCCGACATGGACGCGTACCGCGACCGGCTGCAGACCTTTGTCTACGCCTCCGGCACGACGATGAAACCCATCTTCGACGCAGCACGCACCGCCGCCAAAAAGCGCGTGGCCTACGCCGAGGGTGAGGAAGAACGCGTGTTGCGCGCCGCGCAGATCGTGGTGGACGAAAAGGTGGCCCGCCCCACGCTGATCGGCCGCCCCGCCATCATTGCCCAGCGCATCGAAAAATTTGGCCTGCGCCTGAAGGAAGGCGTGGACTACGACGTGGTCAACACCGACTTCGACCACCGCTACCGCGACTTCTGGCAGACCTACCACCGCATGACCGAGCGCAAGGGCATCACCCAGCAGGTCGCCAAGATCGAAATGCGCCGGCGCCTCACGCTCATCGGCGCCATGATGCTGCACAAGGGCGAGGTGGACGGTCTGATCTGCGGCACCTGGGGCACCACGGCCAACCACCTGCTCTACATCGACCAGGTGATCGGCAAACACGCGGGCGGCGCCGACAGCACTGCGCAGGATGTGCCGGTATACGCCTGCATGAATGGCCTCATGCTGCCCGGCCGCCAGGTGTTCCTGGTGGACACCCACGTCAACTACGACCCGACCCCCCAGGAGCTGGCCGAGATCACCGCCCTGGCTGCCGAGGAAATGATGCGCTTTGGCGTCAAGCCCAAGGCCGCGCTGCTGTCGCACTCCAACTTCGGCACCAGCAACCACCCCAGCGCCGTCAAGATGCGCCAGACGCTCGAACTGCTGCGCCAGCAAGCCCCCTGGCTGGAAGTGGACGGTGAAATGCATGGCGACGTGGCGCTGGACGGCAAGGCCCGTGCGGCCCTCATGCCCAGCAGCGAACTGACGGGTGACGCCAACCTGCTGGTGTTCCCCAACATCGACGCAGCCAACATCGCCTACAACCTGCTCAAGACCGCCGCAGGCGGCGGCATCGCCATCGGCCCCGTGCTGCTGGGCGCGGCCAAGCCGGTCCACATCCTGACGCCCAGCGCCACCGTGCGCCGCATTGTGAACATGACAGCACTTACCGTGGCCGATGCCAACGTGTCAAGATAAGCCAAAAATTGATAGCAAGCGCTAACTTAAAGAGCTTGCTTTTCCCTTCAGCGTCTGCCCAATCTTTGTGCAGACGCTTGCTTTTTGGGGGCCGTTGAGCGACACTAGCGGCTCGAAATTTCGGGTTAACCCGTAGTTTCTGAAAGGTTCGTTGATGCTGAAGGCTGTAGCCACCCGGGCGCGCAAAGCAGGGTTTTTGTGTGTTTTGGGTGTTGCGTTCGTGTTGTCCCCGGTAGCGGGGCATGCCCGGAACTCCCCGTCCACCGACGGCTCCATCCCCCCTATCGCATTGGCCGAGTTGCCGCCCCAAGGGCGGGCGACGTATGCGCTGATCCGTGAAGGAGGGCCCTTTCCGTATGACAAGGACGGAACAGTTTTTGGCAATCGCGAGCGGCTGTTGCCCGCCCACAAGCGGGGCTACTACCGTGAGTACACCGTCAGAACACCAGGATCGCGCAACCGGGGAGCCCGGCGCATTGTGTGTGGCGGCAAGCCCCGGGTTCCGGACGCCTGCTACTACACCAGCGATCACTACGCCAGTTTTCGCGAGATCGTCGAGTGACCCCCGTTGCGCTGCACGCAGGCCAGAGAGACGCTGGCAGCGGTAAGCGCGCCCCCTTGAATCCCCACCCGCAGGCTGCATCCCGCAGCCCTGCGAAATGCCAGAAGTTTGTGGACTTTAAAAAGAAAGAGTAGCGGAGATGCAGACGCCACTTCGTAAAGACCTGGAAACGCCACTGCGTGGCGTGCGCACCAACATCGTGCAGTCCATTCGCGCTTTCCGCGTGCAGGACCTGCAGGATGCGGCCACCTCCATGGGTCACCATTTCTTGTACGCCAACCTGGCCCATGCGCAGTCCAAGCAGGATGTGCTGGACCTGATTGCCGGGCAATTCACCTTCCCGTCGCACTTCGGCAAGAACTTTGATGCGTTGTACGACTGCATGACGGATCCCTTGCATAAATCGGGCCCGCAGCCTGGTTTCATCGTGGTGCTGGAGCAGATCCCCGCCACGGGCAAGTTCGACAAGGAAGCGCGTGAACAACTGCTCGATATCTTCCGCGACGCCGCCGACTACTGGGGCGACCGCAAGATACCGTTCCGGTGTTTCTATTCTTTTCTGTAGCCCGTTCTGCATCAACCAGCCAAGCAGAACGGGCGAACGAGGCTACCGGCACCCAACAAGGTGTCGAGGGCATTGAAATCGGCACGGATTCCGCCGAAAAAATGCCGACCGACAAGCTTGTCGATGTCTCCCCGATGGCGCTGCGCATGAGCAGCCCTTTCAACGCGGGTTACTGGCTGAGCGCGGCGTAACTCGGTATATCCCCCTGAGCGGCTACGCCGCTTCCCCCTTCTCTCGGCTTCGCCGGGAAGGGGGACGACACCAGCGCGGCGGGGCGGCCCTTGCGCGGTGTCACTGGCCTGGGCCGTGACAGTTGCCAGGGTCGTGGCGAAATGAGGGGCCGAAGCTGTAGGCGCGACGCCATCGCATCTACGGCAAAAATGGCGCCTTGCGCGCGCCCATCAAGCGCCAACAGCTATCAATTCAAGAGCAAATCTGCGCCAGCGCCACGTATTCGGCCACGGGCACTTCCTCGGCGCGGCGCTGGGTGTCGAAGGTGCCGGCGAACTGGCGCGCTTCGAGCCAGCGGCCCAGGGTGTGGCGCAGCAGCTTGCGGCGCTGGCTGAAGGCGACCTGCACCAGTTCTTCCAGCAGGGGCACCGACAACGGCGCAGGCTCTGCGTGCGGCACCATGCGGACCACGGCGCTGTCCACGCGTGGGGGTGGGTCAAAGCTCTCAGGCGGCACGAACAGCACGTTTTCCATGGCGTAGCGCCACTGCAGCATGACTGACAGGCGCCCATAGTCGCTGGTGGCGGGCTTGGCCACCATGCGGTCGATCACTTCCTTTTGCAGCATGAAGTGCTGGTCTTCGATGACCTGCACATGGTCCAGCAAGTGGAACAGGATGGGCGTGGAGATGTTGTAGGGCAGGTTGCCCACCACGCGCAGCTTGAGGTCGGGCAACGCGGCTTTCTCGCGCATCGCCAGTGCCAGCGCGGTGAAGTCCACCTTGAGCACGTCGGACTCGATCACTTCCAGCTGGCCGTGCAGACGCAGGCGCAAGGCCAGATCGCGGTCCAGCTCGATGACCGTGAGGCGCCCCAGGCGCTCGACCAGGGGCTGGGTCAGCGCCGCGAGGCCCGGCCCGATCTCAACCATGGGCTGGCCCGGATGGGGTGCAATGGCCTGCACGATATCTTCGATGATGCCCTTGTCGGACAGAAAATGCTGTCCGAAGCGCTTGCGGGGGATGTGTTTCAACGCGTGCTTACCTGTCTGATCATCGGTCGGTCACTGCGGTGGGTCGCGGTATTCGACATACGCGCGTCCGCGCAGCTCCTGCGCCCAGGTGGCGTAGGCCTCGTCCAGTTTCTTCTCGCGCACGGTGTCGCGCGCCATGTCGCGCTGCTCGCGCTGGGTGAGTTTGGCCTCGCGGCGCTCCAGCAGCTGGATCAGGTGCACGCCGAAACGCGAAACCACGGGTTCGCTGATGTCGCCGGGCTTGAGAGCGTTCAGGGCCTGCTCGAACTCAGGCACATAGCGGCCGGGGGTGGCCCAGCCCAAGTCGCCACCTTCCTTGGAGCTACCGTCCTGCGAGTGCTCACGGGCCAGCGCCGCAAAATCGGCCTGCCCCATCTGCACACGGCGGCGGTAGTCGGCCAGGCGAGCGGCGGCGGCGCTTTCGGAAAGTTGCGGCCCCGTGCGCAGCAGGATGTGGCGGGCATGGTTTTGCACCACCGTGGTGGGCACGCCAGCCGTGACTCGCTCGATCACCTTGAGCACGTGGAAGCCCGCTGGCGAGCGCACGGGCCCGACGATGCTGCCCACAGGCAGGCCCAGCGTGGAGTTCACAAACAGCTCGGGATACCGGTCGGCCGGGCGCATGCCCAGCTGGCCGCCCGCGCGCTGTCCCTCGGGCGCATCCGAAAACTCGCGGGCCACGGCCGCAAAGTCTTCCCCCGCGCGCACCTTGTCGGCCGCGCGCTGGGCGCGTGCCTGGCGCTCGGCCACCTGCACGGGGCTCGCGTTCTCGGGCACCAGCACCAGCACATGGCCCAGGTTGATCTCCATCGAAGCGACGTCGTTGCCCTTTTGCTGCTCGCGCAGGTACTGGTCGATGTCCAGGTCGGTGACTTTCACGCGCGCCTCCACCTCGCGCTCGCGCAGGCGCTGCAGCAGCAACTGGTTGCGCAATTCCTCGCGGAAGCGCTCCTTGCCCATGCCGTCCCGCGCCAGGCGGCGGTAGAGGTCATCGACCGACATGTTGTTCTGGCGGGCCACGCCCTGTTCGGCCTGCGACACGGCGTAGTCATCCACCTTGAGGCCCGACTCCTTGGCTTGCTGCAGCTGTGCGCGCTCCAGGATGATGCGCTCCAGCACCTCGCGCGCCAGCAGCTCCCGGGGCGGCATGGCGCCCCCTTGCTGGGCCAGCTGGGCTTCGGCGCGGGCCAGGCGCGCGCGGACCTCGTTGTTGGTCACGGGCTCGGAATTGACCACGGCGACAATGAAATCCGCCTGCCGGGGTGCCGAGCTGCTGCTACCACTTGCCGTTTCTGCAGGCAGCGTGATCGATGGTGCGGCCGCCGGGCGCGCCGTCAGCCCTTTGCCCGACGGTGCGCCGGAAGGGCGCAGCCCTTGGGCCAGGGCGCCCTGGGAGAGCAGGGAAGCCAGGGTGGCAATGGCCAGTGCAATGACTCGGTGATTCATGGCGTTAAGCGTAGGAGCGTTGGGCGTTAGTCGTAGTTGCTGAAACGGCTGGGCGTTGTGACCTGCTCGCGCAGGTTCTGGTAACGCGGCACATTCTGCTTGAAGGTGTCCAGGGGGCTGGAGCCCAGGCTCAGGCGCGAGAAGCCGACGAACTCGATCTGGAACAGCAGGCGGGTGTTGGAGGTGGTCACGCTGCTTTGCAGGCGCTCCAGCACCACACGGCCAATCCAGCAGCAGCTGTCGTACTCCAGGCCGACCACAGTGTCCACCAGCTTGCGGTCCTGCAGGCTGTAGTTCAGGCGGCCTACGCTGTACCAGCGCCCGCCGCCCTGGCCACGGCCTGCGCCCAGGTCTTTGCCCTTGTTGCCCCACAGGTCGTTCAGCGGCCACTGCCAGCCGATGTCGATCTGCTCGCTGGTGCCACGCTGCAGGCGGTAGGCCGCGCTCACGGTGCGGTAATTGCCGGGGCTATAGCGCGCGCCGATGGTCGAGCGGATAGAGCGGCCCGTCTTGGGGTTGTACTGCACGGTGGAGTCAAAGCCCCACTGGGGCGTCCAGCTGATACCCGCGCCCAACAACAGGTCCGACAGGCGCTCGCTCACGGGGGTACCGCCGGGCAAGGTGACCTTCTGGTCCGAGAACCGCAGCCGCTGGGCAATGCCAAAGCGTGCGGCCTCGGCGCCCGTGTTCGGGTCCAGTAGCCGGGTGGTCACGCCCAAGGTGAGCAGGTTGTTGTCTGCCAGCCGGTCGTTACCCCCGAAAGCGTTCTCGGTGTAGATGGTGGCGAAGTTGAAATCATTGGCCGCCGTGTCGTACACGGGCAGCATGCTCTGGTCACGGTAAGGCGTGTAGGTGTAGAACGCGCGCGGCTCCAGCGTCTGCAAAAAGGCGCGGCCAAAGTAAGCGGCATCGCGTTCGAACACCAGCCCGCTGTCCAGGCTGAAGGTGGGCAGGGTGCGGTTGGCTGAACGCTGCCCGTTGGACAGCGCCGAGTCAAACTGGTACTGCGTGGCGTGCAATTGCAGGCGCGGGGTCACGAAGCCACCGGGCGCCAGAAACGGCCGGCTGATCTGCGCCATCGCATAGCTGCGGTTGGCATTGGGCTGGCCTGTCAGCTCGCGGGCGGCCTGGAAGCGGGTGGTGTCCAGCTCCACGCTGGCATCGAGCCCGCCACCCAGCTGCGACGGTGCATAGCGCCACTGCAACTGGGGCAGCCGGTCATACGGCGGCACGATGGGGGAGGTCACGTCCTGCAAGGTCTGCCACTTGAGGGTGCGCACGCTGGCGGACATGTCATTGCGCGCCCACGACAGCGTGGCGTCGCCCGGCAGCAGGCGCTGGCGCAGCAGGTCGGACGCCCGGCCAAAGTCGCGCCAGTAGTTGTCGTCGCTCACGCGGTTGACGTTCAGATTGAGCCCCAGCCCGCCCATCGGCGTGTCAAAGGCGCCTTGGTGCTGGCCCGAAAAGCTCCAGCGCATGCGGTCGCGCAGGCGGTCGGTGGGCATCACATCGGCACTGATCTGGCCGGTGTAAGTGGGCTCCAGGTAGCGGAACTCGCCCCCCAAGTTGGCGCCGCGCTTGGTCATGAGTGCCGCGCGCAGCGTGGCGTCGCGGTTGGGTGCGATGTTCCAGTAGTAGGGCTGGATGTACGCCACCCCGTCGCGGCTGTCCAGCCCGATGGTGGGCGGCAGCAGGCCGGACTTGCGCTTGTCCGACAGCGGGAAGGTGATGTACGGAATGGGCAGCACAGAGACGCCCTTGAACTCCAGCACCGCGTCTTCGGCGGTGCCGACCTCTTCCTCGTTGTCGATGCGAATGGTGGCGGCGCGCAGCACCCAGTCGGGCTGCCAGCTTTCTTCATTGCCGCGCTCGCAGGTGGTGTAGGTGGCGTTGTGCACCACGGCACGGTCGCGGTCGATGAAATCCACGCGCGTGGCGTCGCCGTGCGCCTGGGTGGCCAAAAATTGGTAGCGGGCGTCGCTGAAGAAACCCTCAAAGGCATCCACCCGCAGCTCCAGCGCCGTGCCTTCGTACACGTTGCCCGCGCGGTTGATGCGCACCTTGCCGTTGGCCTTGGCCAGGTCTTCGGGCACGTTGTAGTCCAGGCGGTCGGCACGGATCACAGTGTCGCCCCGGCGCAATTCGGCATTGCCTTCGATGACGGCGTTCAGGTCGGTCTGGCCGCTGATCCGGTCCCCCGTCACAAAAACGGGGAGCTGGGGCCGGACCGCCTCGGGAATCTTTTCCTGAAGCAGGGGCGAGGTGCGCAGCGCAGGGGGTGCATCCCAGGCGCTGGCAGGCGGGGCAGCGTCAGGCGCCTGCGCCAGCACGGAGAGCGGCAGACCGCACCAGGCCAGCGCCACGCCATAAGCCAGGGCCCGGGGTACGGGAGCGCGCAGCCGCTCGGGCTTCGCCTTGGCGGGCCGGGGCCGGAGGGAGGATGTCTGCACGGTGGGGGGCTTGCAGCGTGGCACGTGGGGCGGTGGGCAGGGGCGGATCAAAGAAGGAGGAACCCGCCCACCTCAGAGCCTGGGGGGAGCGGGTTTGTAAAATCGGATTATCCATGAGCCACCCATCTTCCCCTTCTCCCGCCTGCCCGCCCCCGGGCACGGCCGTGGCAACCCCCGCAACTTCCACCGTGGCCTGGCCCGATGCGGCCCGCCAGACAGCCTTCGAGGCCTGGCTGGCGCCCCTGGTGGGCCCGCACCAGCTACTGCCCGCCACGCTGCGCCCCGCCTCGGCGGACGCGAGCTTTCGGCGCTACCTGCGCATCGACAGCGCCATGGGCTGCAGCCGCATCGTGATGGATGCGCCGCCGGACAAGGAAAACTGCAAGCCCTTCGTGCAGGTGCAGGGCCTGATGGCCGCCGCCGGTTTGAACGTGCCCGATATCCTTGCGTACGATGAACCGACCGGCTTCATGCTGCTGTCCGACCTGGGCCACCAGTCGCTGATCGAGCTGCTGAACCCCGAAAAGCCCCAGGACGCCTACGCCTGGTACCAGCAGGCCACCGACGTGCTGCTGGACTGGCAAAAAGCCTCCCAGCCCGGCGTGCTGCCGGCCTATGACGAGGCGCTGCTGCGCCGCGAACTGGCGCTGTTCCCCGACTGGTACCTGGCCAGGCACCGCAGCGTCACGCTGGACGACAAGCAGCAGGCCATGCTGGCCAGCGCCTTTGATGCCATCGTGGCCCACAATCTGGCCGCTCCCCAGGTCTATGTGCACCGCGATTTCATGACCCGGAACCTGATGGCCCCCACCGAACAGGGCGCGCCCCTGGGGGTGCTGGACTTCCAGGACGCCGTCTACGGCCCCATCACCTACGACATCGCCAGCCTGCTGCGCGATGCGTTCATCAGCTGGGAAGAAGAATTCGTTATTGACATTACCGTGCGTTACTGGGAGAAGGCGCGCAAGGCCGGACTGCTGGGGGCCCGCAGCGCCAGCGGCTGGGGCGATGACTTCGGCGAGTTCTACCGTGCGGTGGAATGGATGGGCCTGCAGCGCCACCTCAAGGTCGCCGGAATCTTTGCGCGCCTGACCCTGCGCGACGGCAAGCCCAAGTACCTGGCCGATGCGCCGCGTTTCATGGCCTACATCCGCGCCACGGCCAACCGCTACCGGCAGCTGGGGCCGCTGCTCAAGATGCTCGACCAGATCGAAGGCACCGAGCCGGTGGTGGGCTTTGCCTACGGCCGGATGTAGCGGCGCGACTGGGCGCACGCAGTAAAACAGAATAAAATTAGGCTCTAGCGCTTATCAATCAAGCGCAAGTAGCTATAAATTAAGTAGCAAATGCCCCGTTTCCATTGCCCGGCCCTTCTGGCCACCGGCGCCGAGTTGGATTTGCCCCCCGGCGCTGCGCGCCATGTACAGGTGCTGCGCCTGCAACCGGGCGACACCATCACGCTGTTCCACGGCGGGCAAGCCGAGGGCGACCCGGGCGGCGAATTCGACGCCACGATACTGAAGATGGGCCGCAGCGATGTGCGCGTGGTGGTGGGCGCCCACCATGCCACCGAACGTGAAGCCCCGCGCGCCGTGCACCTGCTGGCCGGTATCACCGCCAACGAACGCATGGACTGGCTGGTGGAGAAAGCCACCGAGCTGGGCGTGGCGAGCATCACGCCCCTGGTGGCCGAGCGCAGCGTGCTCAAGCTCAAGGGCGAGCGGGCCGAGAAAAAAATCGCCCACTGGCAGGCCGTGGCCGTGGCCGCCTGCGAGCAGTGCGGCCGCAACCGCGTGCCCGTGGTGCACAACGCCGTGGACCTGGCCGGCTGGGTACGCGCCCAGGCCCAGGCCACCACAGTGCAGCGCCTGCTGCTGTCGCTGCGCGCGGGCACGGCGCCGCTGCACACGGCGGCGGGCCCGGCCGGGCCCGTGGTGTTTCTCTCCGGCCCCGAAGGCGGGCTCTCCAGCACCGAGGAAGACCTGGCACTGCAACACAGCTTTGCCCCGGTCACGCTGGGCCCCCGTGTGCTGCGCGCCGAGACCGCACCGCTGGCCGCCTTGGCGGCACTCACCCTTCTTTAAGGATGACCTGCATAACTCCCTACGATGGGTGATAGCGCGGTCTCGGGCGGTCCGCTGCGTTGCTTTTCTTGCCAATAGCTGGGCTATTGGCTGCCAAAAGACGCCTTGCGGCCCATCCCGATCCGCACTACCACCGACTCTCGAGGGTTATGCAGGACATCCTTAACGGGGTCAGGGTCCTTCGGCGAAACCCCAGGCCGCGCCTGGGCAGGGCTGTACGCCGGGCGATGACCCTCCTAGAATGAAAAGCGCACGGCCAGGCCCCGTTGCACGCCGCAGCGCAGCCCCACCCATCCACACGCCACCCGACCGCCCTGGCAGGAGCACCCACCTTGCGCACACCTTCCCGCTGGCACCGCATTCGGGACGTGGTTCTCTCCACCGACCGTCGGCGGCGCACGCTGGTGGCCATGGCGTTGCTCGCGCTGGTGCTCATGACCAGCAGTGCGGGCGTCATGCTGATGGTGGCAACGGCGAGCAGCGCAGTGAACGCCGTTGCCGTGCAATGGTGGGCCGCCATCTCGGTCGGCGGGATGGTGGTGATGACCGCGTTCATCCGTTCGGGCGAGACCGCGCGGCTCAGCGACCCCTCACTCACCGTGCCCCAGATGGTCTGGACCATCACCAGCGGCGCCGTGGCTTATGTGCTGGCGGGCGATGCGCGGGGCGTGGTGCCCGCCGTGCTGGCCATGATCCTGTTCTTTGGCACCTTTGGCCTGACCGTGGCAGAGGTGATCGGCATCGGCGTGTATGCACTGCTGGCCTTCGGCTGTGCGGTGGCGGCCACCACGCGTTTTAACGCGAGCCCGTTTGGCTACCTGGATACCGCCTATGCGCTCATGGTGCTGATCGTGCTGGGGGGCAGCATTGCGCTGAACCTGCGCATCCAGCGCATCCGCGCGCGGCTGCAGGAGCAGCGCGAGGCGCTGGCCCAGGCGCTCGCCGTCAACCGCGATCTGGCCACCCGCGACGAGCTGACCGCCCTGCCCAACCGCCGCGCCATGCAGGACCTGATGGAGCTGGAACGCCGCCGCAACCTGCGCAACGGCCGCCCCCTGCTGCTGGCCCAGCTGGACATTGACCACTTCAAGCGCGTCAACGACACCCATGGCCACGCCACGGGCGACCGGGCGCTGCAGGCCTTTGCGGGCATCGTGCGGGCCAGCGTGCGCGACACCGATGTGCTGGCCCGCTGGGGTGGCGAAGAGTTTGTGCTGCTGCTGTCCGACACCCAGATGGACGATGCCCGCGACCTGCTGGAGCGCGTGCGCCAGGCCGTGGCCGCGATGGAGATTCCGCACGCTGCCGGCGTGCTGCGCATGACGGTATCGGCTGGCCTGGCACTGCACCTGCCCGGCGACATGGTGGAGCAGACGCTGGAGCGCGCCGACCAGGCGCTGTACACCGCCAAGTCGCTGGGGCGCAACCGCGTTGTGGTGGCGCCCTCCGGCCCGCGCGCCGCGCGGGCCTCGGCCGCGTCCTCCTGACTCCCGCAGCCTGGCCGGTGCAGGTGCTCAGGCACTCAGCCGTGGCGGCGCGCGCATCTGCTCCGGGGTGGTGAAGTAGGCAGCCAAGGTGCCGAGCTGCTCGCGCGCCTGACGCAGTTCGTGCCGCGCCACAGTGCGCAGGTGCACCTCGTCGGGTCCGTCCATCAGCCGCAGCGCGCGGCCCCAGGTCCAGAACGCCGCCAGCGGCGTGTCGGGCGACAGGCCCATGGCGCCAAAGATCTGCATGGCGCGGTCCACCACGCGCTGCTGCAGGCGCGCGGCCACCACCTTGATGGCGGCGACCTGGGCACGCACAGTGCGCGCATCCGCAGCGTCGCCCTGGTCCAGCAGCCAGGCCGCATGCAGCACCAGCAGGCGCGCCTGGTCGATCTCGATGCGCGACTCGGCCAGCCATTCCTGCACATTGGCCTGCTCGGCCAGCGGCTTGCCAAACGCCGTGCGCTCCAGTGCGCGCTCGGTGGCCAGGGAGAGCGCCAGCTCGCACTGGCCGATGGTGCGCATGCAGTGGTGCACACGGCCGGGGCCCAGGCGCGCCTGCGCCATCGCAAAGCCGGCGCCCCAATCGCCCAGCAGGTGGTCCGCAGGCACACGCACGCCCTGCAGCAGGATCTCGCAATGCCCCTCGGGCGCATGGTGGTGCAGCACACTGATGTTGCGCACGATCTGCACACCCGGCGTGTCCACGGGCACCAGCACCATGCTGTGGCGATGGTGGCTGTCGGTCTGGTCATCACCTGCATTGCGGCAAAGCACGATGAGCAGCTGGCAATGCGGGTGCGCCGCGCCGGTGATGAACCACTTGCGACCGCTGAGCACCAGGTGGTCACTCTCGCGCCGCACCGTGGTCTGCAGGTTGGTAGGGTCGGACGAGGCCACGTCGGGCTCGCTCATCGCAAAGGCCGAACGCATCTGGCCGTGCAGCAACGGCACCAGCCAGCGGGCGCGCTGGGCGGGTGTGGCAAAGCGGTGCAACAGCTCGATGTTGCCGGTGTCCGGCGCGTGGCAGTTGAACACCTCGGCCGCCCACGGCAGGCGGCCCATGGCCTCGGCCAGCGGCGCGTAGTCGAGGTTGGACAGCCGCGTGCCGGGCTCGTCGTCCTCAAGCGTGGGCAGGAACAGGTTCCACAGGCCTTCTTCGCGCGCCAGCGCCTTCAGGTCCTCCACAAAAGGCGGCGGGTAGTCGCCCGCCAGCACGGCCGCATGCCAGGCAGGGTTGTAGGGCAGCAGATACCGGTCCATGAACGCCAGCAGGCGATCACGGCATTGAAGGGCCAGAGGGGAAGGTGCGAAGTCCATGAGGGCATTGTGAAAACAGCGCCAGCGCGCGTCACAACGCAGGCGACAACGGGCTTGATACAAGTCAGGAACGGGCCGGATGGGTGACACAGCGGGCTCGAAAATGCTTCTGTTTTTATAGCTGTTAACGCTTATCAAACAAGCGCTAGAGCCCTATTTCATGCAAGAAACCTCAACGCCACACGCTACCATCGCCCCATGAGCACCCATTACGAAACCCTGACCCACGCCGACACCTACCGCGAGGCCTTTGCGGTCGAGCCACCGCAGGCCCTGGGTGAACGCCACCTGTGGCCACGCAAGCCCGGCTTCTTCATCGTGCATGCGGCCACGGCAGCCGCCATCGCCCAGCCAGTGGTGGCCAAAGCGGCGGCCGACGCCGAACCCAGCCCCCCGGCAGACACGCCCACAGACGCACCCGCCGCCAGCACGGAACGCGTGCTCGTGCCCGCGCAATGGGGCCTGGTGCCGCACTGGGTCAAGTCGACATCCGATGCCAAGCTGCGCGCGCCCAAGCTGGTCAATGCCAAGTCCGACACCGCCTCCACCGGCACCGCGTTCCGCGACGCGTGGCTGAATGGCCAGCGCTGCATCGTGCCCATGGTGGCGTTTTACGAAGACGACCTGCGCAGCGGCAAGGCCGTGCCTACCCGCGTGGCGCGCGTGGACGGCAAGCCCATGGGCGTGGCGGGCCTGTGGGCGCGCTGGCAGGGGGCCGATGGCGAGGTGATCATCAGCTACTGCCTGCTCACGGTAAACGCCAACAACCACGCACTGCTGCACCGCTACGGCCAGCCCGGCAGCGAAAAAAGCATGCCCGCCATCCTGAACGAAGGCGCCTACGACGCGTGGCTCACGGCCCGGCCAGAGAAGGCCAAGGAGTTCATGCGCCAGTACGCGGCCCAGTGGCTGCTGGCCAACCCGGTGGAGAAAAAGGCAGACAAGGTGCCCAAGGGCCTGCTGGGCTGATTCCGCGCCGCGTGAGCGGCACGGTGGCGCGCCGGGGCGCTCAGGACGGCCGCTTCATCTGGCAGGACGTTGGCTGGGCGCTGATGTAGTTATCCCACGCCACTTCGGAGCGGAAGCCATAGCCGGTTTTCTCGGCGTCGTACTTCACGCCCTTGCTGCCCTGCTTGGCCCAGATGCCCAGGTACAGCGGCGCTTCGAGCTGGTGGTCGGTCTTGCGCATGCGCACCTCGCCCATGGGGCTCTTGTAGGTCATGCCTTCCAGGGCCAGGGCCACCTTCTTCGCGTCGGTGGACTGGGCCTTGCGCATGGCTTCACGCAGCATGTGCATGCTGTTCCAGTGCGCGGCAAACACAAAGTCGTCGCCGGTCTTCTTCTTGTAGTCCACGTAGATCTTTTCCAGATCGGGCGTGGGGGCGTTGTGCACCCAGTTCCAGATCACCCCCACCTTGCCTTCGCCCCAGGGCCCGATCTGCGCGGGCGTGCCGGGGTTGTTGGCGTTGAGGGTGAAGTAGTTGATGTTCAGGCCGTAGTCGCGCGAGGACTTGAACAGCAGGGTCAGGTCGCTGCCCCAGTTGGAGGTGATGACCGTGTCGGCCTTGGCAGCGGCCATCTTGGCCACATAGGGGGCAAAGTCGCGCGTCTGCGCGATGGGGATGAAGTCATCGCCCACGATTTCGATGTCGGGCCGCTTGCGCGCCAGGTATTCCTTGGCGGCCTTGGAGACCTGGCGGCCGTGGGTGTAGTCCTGGTTGAGCAGGTACACGCGCTTCACGTCCTTGCGGCCTTGCAGGTAGGTGGTCAGCGCCTCCATCTTCATCTCACTTGATGGATAGAAGCGGAAGTGCCAAAAGCTGCAGCGCTCGTTGGTGAGCTGCGGGTCCATGGCGGCGTAGTTCAGGTACACCGTCGCGCGCTCCGGGTCGCGCTCGGCGAGCTTGTTGAGCCCGTCCACCAGCGCCAGGGCCACCCCCGATCCACCCCCTTGGGTGATATAGCGCACGCCCCGGTCGGTGGCAGCCTTCAGGGCGTTCAGGCTCTCCTGCGGCGTGCCCTTGTTGTCAAAGTCCATCACCTCGAACTTGGGCTCGTTGGGCCCGGCCTTGGCATTGACCTGCGCCACCACCTCGCGCAGCTGGTTGAGCGAGCTTTGGCCGGTGAGCGCAAAGGGGCCGGACAGCAGATCGATAAAGCCGATCTTTACCGTCTCGGCCGCCCCGGCGTGCGTCGCCATCACCAGCGCTGCGGCGCATGCGCCGACCTGAAGCCATTTCCTGGGAACCAAATTCATGTCTGTCTCCGTGGGGTGGGTGAGTGGAAAAGAAAGGAAAGCCGAAAGCCGTCAATGCGTGGCTGCGTTACTCGCCGGCGAACACCGAGCCATGGCGCTGCCGCAGCTCGTTTTTCTGGACCTTGCCGGTGCCGCCCAGCGGCAGGCTTTCGACAAACAGCACGTCGTCGGGCAGCCACCACTTGGCAACACGCTCTGCGAGGAAGTCCAGGATCTGCGCCTTGTCGAGCGACTGGCCGGGCTTGCGCACGATGAAGAGCAGCGGGCGTTCGTCCCACTTGGGGTGCTTGACGCCGATGACAGCGGCCATGGCCACCGCCGGATGCGCCACGGCGGCGTTCTCCAGGTCGATGGAGCTGATCCACTCGCCGCCCGACTTGATCACGTCCTTGGTGCGGTCGCGGATCTGCACCACGCCCTGGGGGCTGATGGTGGCGATGTCGCCGGTGGGGAACCAGCCATCGACCAGCGCCGAACGCTCGGCCTTGTGGTACCGGTCCACGATCCACTGGCCGCGCACCATCAGCTCGCCCTGCGCCACCCCGTCGCGGGGCAGGCTGGCGCCGTTTTCATCCACGAGCTTGAGTTCGATGCCAAACACCGACTTGCCCTGCTTGGCCACCAGTGCATGGCGGTCCTCGGGCGGCAGCTCGGCATCGGCCGCGCCCAGCACGCTCATGGTGGCAATCGCCGTGGTCTCGGTCATGCCCCAGCCATGGCGCACCTCCACGTCGTACACGTCGCTGAACTTGGCGATCAGCGCCTTGGGCATGGCCGAGCCGCCCACGCCCGTGCGCCGCATGGTGGTAAAGCGCAGCTGGTTCTGCTCCACATGCTGGATCAGGCCCATCCAGATCGTGGGCACGCCCGCGCTGACGGTGACGCGCTCGGTCTCCATCAGCTCGTACAGGCTGGCGGCGTCCAGGCGCGGGCCGGGCAGCACCAGCTTGGCCCCGCCAATCAGGGCCGCATAGGGCAGGCACCAGGCGTTGATGTGGAACATGGGCACCACGGGCAGGATGGTCTCCCGCGCGCTGATGCTCAGCACGCCCGGCATGCAGGCCGACAGGGCACTGAGCGCCAGCGCCCGGTGCGAATACAGCACGCCCTTGGGGTTGCCGGTGGTGCCCGAGGTGTAGCACAGCGCTGCGCCGGTCTTTTCATCACATTCGGGCCACTCAAAGCGGTCATGCTGGCCGGCCACCAGGGTCTCGTAGGCCTCGACCCCGGGCACCCCTTGCAGGTCGATGGTGCCCAGCGTGTCGGAATCACACAGCGCCACCCAGTGCCGCACGCGGGGGCACGACGCCGCAATGGCGCGCACCAGCGGCGCAAAGCTGGTGTCGAACAGCACCACCTCATCGTCGGCGTGGTTGACGATGTAGGCCAACTGCTCGGGGTGCAGGCGCGGGTTGCAGGTGTGCATGACCATGCCGCTGCCGGACACGGCGTAATACGCCTCCAGGTGGCGGTGGTTGTTCCAGGCCAGCGACCCCACTACGCTGCCAGGGCGCAGGCCCAGCGCCTGCAGTGCGTTGGCCAGCTGCCGGGCGCGCCGGGCCATGTCGGCAAAGCGGTAGCGGTGCAGGCTGCCATTGGTGTCGCGCGAGACGATCTGCTGGTCGCCGTACTGGTTCTCGCCATGTTCGAGGATGGCCGAAACCAGTAATGGCCGGTCCATCATGCTGCCGGGCTGGTGCTGCTGCATTGCCGTTGTCTCCTAGGGATGTGCGCTGTGCTGCATCGCGGCATCCGCGGGTGCCGGTGCAGAGCCCTCTTTATCGGGGCTGACACATCGTCGCAAACAACGCGGGGCGTGCTTGTCTTCTACGTGACTGGGGTGCGCAGCACCGCCTTGATGCATGGAGGTGTCAAAGGCCCAGCGCTGTGAAAAGCGTGTCCATGCGCGCCTGCACGGCGGCGTCCATGGCCATGGGCCGCCCCCACTCCCGCTGCGTCTCGCCCGGCCACTTATTCGTCGCATCCATCCCCATCTTGCTGCCCAGGCCGCTCACGGGCGAGGCGAAGTCCAGGTAGTCGATGGGGGTGTGCTCCACCAGCAGGGTGTCGCGCGCCGGGTCCATGCGGGTGGTGAGGGCCCAGATCACGTCTTTCCAATCGCGCACGTTCACGTCGTCGTCCACCACCACGATGAATTTCGTGTACATGAACTGGCGCAGGTGGCTCCACACGCCCATCATCACGCGGCGCGCGTGGCCGGCGTAGGCCTTGCGGATGCTGACCACCGCCATGCGGTAACTGCAGCCTTCGGGCGGCAGGTAGAAGTCCACGATCTCGGGGAACTGCTTTTGCAGGAGCGGGATGAACAGCTCGTTCATCGCCAGGCCCAGCACGGCGGGTTCGTCGGGCGGCTTGCCCGTGTAGGTGCTGTGGTAGATCGCGTCCTTGCGCAGGGTGATGCGGTCCACGGTGAGGACGGGGAACTCGGCGCATTCGTTGTAGTAGCCGGTGTGGTCGCCGTACGGGCCTTCCAGCGCGTGCTGCCAGCCGCTCGGGTGGCTCGCGTCGGGCTGGATGTGGCCTTCGAGCACGACCTCGGCGGTGGCGGGCACCTGCAGAGGCACGCCCAGCGCGGGCGTGACCTCGGTGCGGGCGCCGCGCAGCAGGCCGGCGAACTGGTACTCACTCAAGCTGTCTGGCACGGGCGTGACGGCGCCCAGCAGCGTGGCCGGGTCGGCGCCCAGCGCCACGGCCACGGGGTAGGGCTGGCCGGGGTGGACGGCGCAGTGGTCGGCAAAGTCCAGCGCCCCGCCCCGGTGGGCCAGCCAGCGCACGATGACCTGGTTGCGCGAGAGCACCTGCTGGCGGTAGATGCCCAGGTTCTGCCGGGCCTTGCGCGGCCCGCGCGTGATGGTCAGGCCCCAGGTGATGAGGGGTGCCACGTCGCCGGGCCAGCAGTGCTGCACGGGCAGGCGGGCCAGATCGACATCCGGCCCCTCCCACACCTCCTGCTGGCAGGGTGCGCCGCGCGCCACGGTGTGCGGCGCCATGTTCCAAAGGGTCTTGAGCAGCTGGCCCATGCCCAGCATGTCCTTGAAGCCTTTCGGCGCCTCGGGCTCCTTGAGGGTGGCCAGCAGTTCGCCCAGGGCGCGCACACCGCGCAGGTTGGCCACACCCATGGCGCGCGCCACGCGGTCTGTGGTGCCAAACAGGTTTGTGAGCACCGGCATGGTGTGGCCCGTGGGCTGCTCGAACAGCAGCGCTGGCCCTCCGGCGCGCAGTACACGGTCGCTCAGCGCTGTCATCTCCAGGTGGGGCGAAACCGGCTCCGCCACGCGGCGCAGATCGCCCGTGGCTTCGAGCTGGGCCATGAAGTCGCGCAAGTCGCGGTAGGCCATATCGGGTCCAGAATATGAATCAAATAGGCCGCTAGCGCTTGCCCAATAATCGCAAACAGCTATCTATTAAGGAGCATTCAGCTCCAGACCCTGCCACCGAGGCGCCAGGGCGTGCGGCACATCGATAAGGTCGAGCACGCGCGCCACGCTGTAATCCACCACCTCGCCCACGGTCTGCGGGCGCAGGTAGAACGCGGGCAGCGGCGGGCAGACGATGCCGCCCATCTCGGTCACGGCCACCATGTTGCGCAGGTGGGTGAGGTGCAGGGGCGACTCGCGCACCATCAGCACCAGGCGGCGGCGCTCCTTGAGGGCCACGTCGGCCGCGCGCGTGAGCAGGTTGTCGGCCAGCCCATGCGCTATGGCAGCCAGCGTGCGCATGGAGCAGGGTGCCACCACCATGGCATGGCACTGGAACGAGCCGCTGGCGATGGCCGCGCCCACGTTGGCCACGTCGTGCACGCGGTGCGCCAGGGCCTCCACTGCAGCGCGGTCCATGTCCAGCTCGTGCTGCAGGTTGCGCCAGCCGGCGTCGGAGACGACCAGGTGGGTCTCGATGCCGCTTTGGCCCTGCAGCACCTGCAGCAGGCGCGCGCCGTACACGGCGCCGCTGGCGCCCGAGATCGCGACGATGATGCGGCGGGTGTGGGCAGCATCAGCCATGCGTGGGCTCCATGGCGGCAGAACGAACCAAGGGCTGCGCCTGCTGATCGGCCTCCACCTGCTCCAGCACCAGCGCGGCCTGCACGGGGTCGAAGTCTTCGTGCGCGCGTTTTTTCACGCCGTACTGCTGCAGCTGGTAATGCCGGTCGGCAACGATGCCGTGGCGCGCGAGCGTGCTTTTGACGCAGACCAGCGGGCAGCCGTCGAGCGCGATGATGGGCCGGCCCGAGCGCACGGTTTTCATGAGGTGCGGCACATCGCCACCCACCCCGGCGATGCACGACATCTCGGCCACGCCGCGCCGGTCGAGCTGCAGCGCCACGTGGTTGGCCAGCTGGGCGGCGCTGGAGCAGCCCGAGCAGGAATAGACCAAGGGGTGGTTCTGGGGATCGGTGTCGGTGGCCATGCTTATCCTCCGTTGCGTGGTGTGGGGTCCAGGCGGCGACGCAGGTGGCCCAGCACCTCGCGCGGCGCCAGCCTCTGCGCCCACTGGCGCGGGTCCAGCACCGGCAACTCGATGGCATCGAGCGCGTTCTTCACCACCAGGCCCAGCTCGGTGTCGCCCTCCATCGACAGCCGGCGACTGAAGAACAGCGTGTCCGGGTCTTGCTGGCGCTGGGCCAGCAGCAAAAAATCATGCGCTGTGGCGCTCAGCGTCACGTCGGCCACCGCCGGGGCCACCAGCGGGGCGTGGGGTGCAAAACGCTGGCCCGTCCAGGCAAAGTCGAAGGCCAGACGCGCATCGCGCACTTGCACGCGCATCTTCTTGTGCAGCAGCAAGCGGCCCACGTCATCGGGCAGGTGCCGCGCGAGCGCCAGGTTGAGCGCCGTCACCAGCAGCATCGAGCCGGGGTAGGCGGGCAGGCGCGCCAGCAAAGCCCCCACGGGCGGCGGCACCAGCCGTGGGTTCGCGGCAGGCGTGGGCGAAGAAGGGAAAGCAGCCATAGGTTGAAGACGGGCCCTCAGGCCACGTAGAAAAACACGGTGAAGAAGTGGCAGACGCTGCCGCCCAGCACAAACAGGTGCCACAGCCCATGGCCGTGGCGCACGCGGTGGTCCAGCGCATAGAAAACGATGCCCAGCGTGTAGCAGGCCCCGCCCGCCAGCAGCCAGGCAAACCCGGCTGGCGTGAGCGCCTGCCACAGCGGCACCACGGCCACGAGCGCCAGCCAGCCCATGAGCACATAGATGACCAGCGACAGCACCCGCGCACCACGCGCCCACCAGATCTCCTGCGCAATGCCCAGCAGGGCCAGGCCCCACACCACGCCCAGCAGCGACCAGCCCCAGGGCCCGCGCAGCGACACCAGCGCAAACGGCGTGTAGCTGCCCGCAATCAGCAGGTAGATGCTGCAGTGGTCCAGCTTTTGCAGCACGGCCTTGATGGAGCGTCGGCGCACGCTGTGGTACGCGGTGGACGCCGCGTACAGCGCCACCAGCATGGCGCCATAGATGCTGAACGCGACCACCTTCCACGGGTCACCCAGGCGCGCAGCGAGGGTGATGAGCACGGCCGCGCCCGCCGTGGCCAGCAGGGCGCCGACCAGGTGGCTGATGCTGTTGAAACGTTCTCCGGTGTACATGGGGGATCTGCCTTGGCGTTACGGATGCATGGGAGGCTGCGCGGCTGCACTGCCCGCAGCGCCGTGAAGCCCCTGCTCCAAGCCCGGTCGCCCGAACCAGTAGCCGTTGCAGGGCAGATCGGGCATGAACGGCTGCATGCGCTCCACATAGTCAGGTGCCTTTTCAACAGCATCCTCCGCAGCCACGGCGCGGCGGGCTTCGTCAAACGCCGCGATCACCTGCGGCATGTGCTGAGCCTGCGGGCTCAGCCGCACCACGTCCACACCCTGGGCGCGCATCGCGGCCAGCTCATTGGCCAGGTTGTAGACGCGGGCCGACTGGGTCTGCGTGCCGTTGAGCACGAGAAAGCCCTCGCTCTCGCGCGTGCGCAGCGGCAGTCCGTCAGCATGGTCGAGGCAGCTGAACTGGCAGTCGTCCTTGGGCAGGTTGCGGTGGCGTGCGGTAAAGCAGCGTGCCGAATAGGCCAGCGGCATGCGTCCGTAAGCAAACACCTCGGTCTCCAAACCTGCGGGCCGCTGCGCCAGCACGGCGGAGAGCGCGGCCTGCGACATTTCGAGCGGCATCACCCAGCGGGTGGCACCCAGTTGCGCCATCCATTGCAGCGAGTGCGCGTTGTAGAGGTTCAGGTGCGGCCCAGCCACAAAGGCCTGCGGCCCGGCAGGTGCGCGCGCAAGGCAGCTCACGGCCCCCATGTCATTGGCCTCGACCAGAAACTCGCCGTTGCCCGTGATCTTGTGCATCACGCCCACGTCGGCGCTGGACTCGATGAGCACCTGGCTGGACAAGACCGCCTCCTTGCCCGAGTCCCGCAGCATGCGCGCCAGCGCCAGCCAGTCGGCCAGGCGCAACTCATGGCGGCGTGAGCACACCGTCTCGCCCAGGTACACCACATCCACGGGCGTGGCGGCCATGGCTTCGTAGAACGCGAACACGGTGTCGCGGGGCCAGTAGTACAGCAGCGGGCCGAGAGAGAGTTTCATGGGGCGGTCTCCGGGGTTTTTATCGTGGGATCCAGACGCTAGTAGCGGCTCACAAACCTCAGCGAAGCGTTCTGGCTAGGCGCCGCGTCGCAGGCAGTACGGCCAGTACGACAAGACGCGGCAACGACGCCAGAAGAGGTTTGTGAGTCGCTCATCATTTCCAGGGGCGGTGGTAGGCACCCAGCGTGTGCTGCTGGCCTTCTGCCACCTGGTCCAGGCTGGCCATCCAGCGCGTCTTGGGCGCGTAGCGGTGGGGATAGGCCAGGCACTGGTCCATGGCCTCGCGCCAGACCTGGGTGACCTGCGCCACATACGCGGGGCTGCGCTGGCGGCCTTCGATCTTGATCGCGCGCACGCCCATCTTGAGCAGCTGGGGCAGCAGCTCCAGCGTGTTGAGGCTGGTGGGCTCTTCGATGGCGTAGTAGTTCTCGTCGTCCCCCACATCGAAACGCCCCTTGCACAGCGTGGGGTAGCCCGCGTTCTCGCCGGGCGCATAGCGGTCGATGAGCACGCCGTTCAGGCGCGACTCGCGGCCCTGCGGCGTCTCCACCCAGCGCACGGCCTTGGGCGGAGAGCACACGCCGTGCGTGTTGGGCGATTCGCCGGTCACGTACGACGACAGCGCGCAGCGCCCCTCGACCATCACACACAGGCTGCCGAAGCCGAAGACTTCGATCTCGACCGGCGTGCGATCGATGACCTGGCGCACCTGCTCCATCGAGAGCACGCGCGGCAGCACGGCGCGCACGATGCCGAACTGCTCGCGGTAGAAGTTGATGGCCTCGTAGTTGGTGGCCGAGCCCTGCACCGACAGGTGCAGGCGCAGCCGGGGATGGTGCTGCACCGCGTAGTGCATGAGGCCGGGGTCGGCCAGGATGACCGCGTTCACGCCCAGGTCCACCGCCTTGTCCAGTGCGCTGCGCCACGGCCCCGGGTTGGCCGCCTGCGGGTAGGTGTTGAGCGCCATGAAGACCTTGCAGCCGCGACAATGCGCATAGGCAATGCCGTTGGCGATGGCGGCCTCGTCAAAGTTGAGGCCCGCAAAATTGCGCGCATTGGTGGCGTCGCGCAGGCCCAGGTAGACGCAGTTTGCGCCGTGGTCCACAGCGGCCTTCAGGGCGGGCAAGCTGCCGGCGGGGCAGACGAGTTCCAGACCGGGGGTTGCAGCGTCAGGCAGCACCGCCTCCATCGATTTCAGGGGTTTCATCACAAACATTCAAACGCGGGCCCCGGGCCGGGCCACAGCACTGGGCGCCACCATAATGAGGACACCCCACGCATCCGCTGATCTTCATCAACGGCGGTGCACAATTCCGGAGCAAACCAGTCGGGTTTTGATGTGGCCCGCCTCCGCAGCGCACCCCATAGCCGCCAGGCCTTGACTTGCGTCTACGCTGTCCCACTTTTCGCTCCTTCCTTTTGCCCACCCCGGGCGCTGCCCTGTCATGAACAAGAACCTGTGGCTGCTGGCGCTGTGCCAAGGCCTTTTCCTCACCAACAACGTTGTCTTCATTGCCATCAACGGCCTGGTGGGCCTGCAGCTGGCGCCCTTTGGCTGGATGGCCACGCTGCCGGTGATGGGCTACGTGGTGGGCGGTGCGCTGTCCACGCCCCTGGTGGCCAGGACGCAGATGCGCTGGGGCCGCAAGGTGTCGTTCCAGATCGGGCTGGCCGTGGCCGTGGCATCGGCCGCCCTGTGTGCCTGGGCGGCGTTCAGCGCCAGCTTCTGGCTGCTGTGCACGGCCACCCTGGTGGCGGGCTACTACAGCGCCAACGGCGGCCTGTACCGCTTTGCCGCCGCCGAACTGGCCAAGCCGGACTACCGCGAAAAGGCCGTCTCGCTGGTGCTAGCGGGCGGCCTGCTGGGCGCCGTGGCAGGCCCCAACCTGGCCAGCGCCACGCGCACGCTGTTCCCGGTGCCGTTTGCGGGCGCCTATATCGCGCTCATCGGTGTGGCGCTTCTGTCCATGCTGTGCATGACAGCCATCCGGTTCGAGGTGCAACCCGTGGTGCTCAATGCTGCGGGGCAACGCGAGCAAGGGCGCCCCCTTTCTGTGCTGATGCGCCAACCCGCCTTCATCGTGGCCATTGTGGGCGCCGCGCTGGGCTATGGGGTGATGAACCTGCTGATGGCGGCCACGCCGCTGGCCATGCAGGTGTGTGGCTTTGACTTCGACGCCTCGGCACTGGTGCTGGAGTGGCATGTGATCGGCATGTTCGCTCCCGGCTTTGTCACCGGCCACCTCATCAAGCGGTTTGGTGTGCTGCCCATCATGGGCACGGGGGTGTTGCTCAACCTGGCGTGTGTGGCGGTGGCGCTGATGGGCGTGGAGCTGCACCACTTTGGGATTGCGCTGTTCTTCCTGGGCGTGGGCTGGAACTTCCTGTTCACCGGCTCCACCACGCTGGCCATGACGGCCTACCGCCCTGAAGAAAAGGACCGCGCCCAGGCGGCCATCAACTTCTGCGTGTACGCCACGCTGGCGTTGAGCGCGTTCTCGTCGGGCGTGCTGGTCACCACGCAGGGCTGGACGCTGCTGAACGCCGGGTCGCTGGTGCCCATTGTGGTGACGGGGCTGGCACTGGCCTGGCTGGGTCTGCAGCGCAAGCGCGTTTCACGCGGCGTCTGAAGGCACCTCAGCCACAGCGCCTTCTGCGGCCACCGTGGTGCGCAGCCACTGTGCAAACGCCGCCACCGCCCGGTCTTCCAGGCGCCCCGGCGCCACGAAGAGGCTGTAGCCCCGCGCGCCGCTGTCGTGGTGCGGGTGGGCCAGCACCAGCTCGCCCGATTGCAGTTCGCGCTCCACAAAATACCGGGGCACCAGGCCAATACCCAGATCGGCGCGCACGGCCTCCACCAGCATCGAGAACAGATCAAAGCGGTGGCCGCCCAGGGTGTGGGCCGGCACGCGCGTGATGCCCGCGCGGGCCAGCCAGTCGTCCCACGCCCCCAGGCGCGAGCTGAGCTGCAGCAGCGGCACGGCCCGAAAATCGCCGCGCTCTGTCGCACGCCGGTGGCGCGACTGCGGGGCACACACGGCCACGCAGACCTCGGGCATCAGGGGCGCTGGTACCACGCCGGGCCAGGCCGCGTCGTTGTACTGCACGGCCACATCAAACGGGATCTCCGCCATGTAGATCTGCGTGGGGTACACCTGCAGGTGCAGGCTGCAGCCTTTGTGCTGCGCAAGGAAGGCAGGCAGCCGGGGCAGCAGCCAGCGCTCGGCAAACACCGGCACGCAACCCACCAGCAGGCGCGCGCCATCGGGCCGCTGGGCCATGGCTTCGAGGGTGTGGTTCTGCAGCCGCAGCAAGTCGCCCACCACCTGCGCGTGGTAGCGGCGGCCTACGTCGGTGAGCGTGGAGCCGCGTGCGCCGCGCTGCACCAGTTGCAGGCCCAGCTGGCCCTCCAGCAGGCGCAGCTGCTGGCTCACGGCGCTGTGGGTGAGGCAGAGTTCTTCGGCCGCCTTGCTTACGCCGTGGTGGCGTGCCACGGCATCGAAAACAAGCAGGGCGCGGGTGCTGGGGATGTGTTTGCGCATGTAAAAAAACTGTCGGCTGGGCAGATTAAAGCAGAGCCCAGGGGCAGGGTTCGGTCCAACAATTGCATGGCACTGCATGCCGGCACACGGCTCCATCCACGATGGCTGGACAGGCCGGTCACCCCTTCCGTTTGTGTTCGTTTTTCGCTGGATCACCATGACTCTCCCTCTCCATACCTTCCGTGCCACAGCCCTTGCGGGTGCCATGGCCCTCGCCTGCGCCGCCTTGCTGCCCGGTGCCGCCCATGCGCAGTTCGGCGCCGTGGCGCCCACACCCACCACGCTGCGACCCGCCGTGGACAAGGCCTACGGCCAGCTCATGGCTGCGCCCCAGATCCTGCAGCTGCTTGACGCCGTGAAGGCCGACCACGACCGCGCCACCGAAGACCTGCGCATGCTCACCGAGATCGAGGCGCCTCCGTTCAAGGAACAAAAGCGCGCCGAAGCCTTCCTGGCCCGGCTCCAGTCCCTGGGCCTGACCAACGCCGCCATCGACGCCGAAGGCAATGTGGTGGGCGTGCGCAAGGGCACGGGCAACGGCCCCAAGCTGGTCATCTCGGCCCACCTGGACACGGTGTTCCCATCCGGCACCGATGTGAAGGTGAAAGAGCGCGACGGCAAGCTCTATGCGCCCGGCATTTCCGACAACACGCGCGGCCTGGCCGTGCTGCTGTCGTGGCTCAAGGTGCTGAACGACCAGAAGATCGCCACCGTGGGCGACCTGGTGTTTGTGGGCAATGTGGGCGAGGAAGAGCTGGGCAACCTGCGCGGCATGAAGCACCTTTTCAAGGAACACCTGGACATCGACGGCATGGTGGCGCTGGAGCCCGCGCCCGATGGCACGGTGCTGGTGCTGGGCACGGGCAGCCACCGCCACGAGGTGACCTTCAAGGGCCCCGGCGGCCACAGCTACGCCGCGTTTGGCGAGGTGCCCAGCGCCATCCACGGCATGGGCCGCGCCATTGCCAAGATCGCCGACATCCGCACGCCCAAGAGCCCCAAGACCACGTTCACCGTGGGCACTGTGGGCGGCGGCACATCGGTCAACACCATCGCGCCGGATGCGCGCATGGCGGTGGACATCCGCTCCGACGAAACAGCCCCGATGCTGGCCACCGAAAAGCAGGTGCTGGCCGCCGTGGACAGCGCCGTGACCGAAGAGAACGCACGCTGGGGTGTGAACACCCTGAGCGCATCGACCAAACTCATCGGCGACCGGCCCGGTGGCCGTACGGCGGCGGATTCGGTCATTGTCGAAGCGGCCGTGCGCGCCAACACGGCGTTTGGCCGCAAGACGGTGCTGGGCGGCGCGAGCACCGATGCCAACGTGCCCATGTCGCTGGGCATCCCCGCCATCGTGATCGGGGGCGGCGGCAAGACGGGCGGGTTCCACGCGCTGTCGGAGTGGATCGACCTGACGGATGCCTGGAAGGGCGCCCAGACCTCGCTGGTCACGGTGCTGGGGCTGGTGGGGGTACAAGGCGTGAGTGCGCCGCTGCTCGACAAGCGCCCACCCCGCACCAAGTAGTGGCGCGGCACCCCAGCGGCGTCACCCCGTTCACGATTGTTGACACGAAGGCGCCGCCGAGGTGCGTACCATGGGCGGTTCCGTCCGGGCTGGCACACTGCCGCCCTTCATCCCTCTGCAGGAGAACACCATGGGTTTGCTCGATTCCGTTCTGGGTGCCGTTATCAACAATGCATCGCAAGGCAGCAATGGCGCCGCTGCAGCCGGTGGGGCCGGGAGTGGCCTGGGCGGCTTGATCAGCCTGGCTGCGCAGAACCCGCAGCTGGTGCAGGCCGTGATGTCCCTGATCAGCAACGACGGCCCGGTGGGTGGTCTGCCGGGGCTGATGGCCAAGTTTCAGCAGGCGGGGCTGGGCAATGTGATTGCGTCCTGGCTGAGCGCGGGGCCGAACCAGGCGATCTCAGGCGAACAGTTGTCCAGCGTGCTGGGCGCCGGCCCGCTGTCGCAGATCGCATCGCAACTGGGCGTGGGCCCCGGCGCTGCAGCAGGCCAGCTGGCCCAGGTACTGCCGGGCCTGATCGACCAGCTCAGCCCGCGCGGCGAGGCGCCGCAGGGCGGGTTTGGCACCTCGAACGACCTGTTCGGAATGCTGGGCGGATTGTTACAAAAATGATAGCTAATGGCGCTTGATAGATAAGCGCTGGCGGCCATTTTGGCTTGAAATTTTGGGTAACCGCGACGACCCGGCTACCTCACTGCCGGACAGCGCCGCACCAGCCACTGCTGCAGCAGGTCGAACACCGGCTCGGCCAGTTCCGGGCTTTCATTGAACAGCTCGTGGAACAGGGGTTCAAAGCAGTGTGCATGCACGACGGCCTTGGGGGCTGCGGCCGCAAAGGCACGGCTGCCCGCAGGGTGGACCAGCTTGTCGCTGCCCGCCCACATTAGCAACGTGGGCACGCTCCAGTGCGTGGCGCGGGCCACGGTGGCGGGGCCGCCGTTGGCGATGAAGCGGGCCAGGCGGGCGCTGATGCGGTCGTGGCACAGCGGGTCGGCCAGGTAGGCCGCGACCACGGCCGGGTCGTGCGAGAGGTACTGCGCATCGAGCCCATTGCCCACGCGCAGGTTGGGTGCGATGCGCGGCAGCGTGGCCAGCAGCAGCTTTTGCACGGCGCCCAGGCCCGCATCCAGCGCGGGGGATGACAACACCAGGGCGTCCACAGGCCGTATCTTCAACGATACAAAACGCGAAGCCACAAGCCCGCCCATGCTGTGGCCCAGCAACACCAGGGGCTGGCCTGCGGGCATGCGGGCGCGCGTGGCGTCCACCAGGTCGGCCAGGTCATCCAGCAGGCGCAGGTCCGAAGTGAGGCCGCCACGCGGCCCGCCGGATTCGCCGTGACCATACTGGTCGTAACCCCGCACGGCAAAACCCCAGTCGTTGAGGCGGCGGGCCACCGCGTCATAGCGACCCACATGTTCGCCCAGGCCGTGCACCAGCAGCACGGTGCCCCGGCAGGGCTCGCCCTCGGGCAGGGGCCAGTCCTGCACAGCCAGGTTTTCGCCGTCGCTGGCGGTGAAGGTGGTGAGGGTGGAGGGAGCGAGTTCGTCGGCGTCGAGGGTCATGGTGAAAGGGCTGGCACGGACAGGGGAGCAGAACGCGGATCAGGCGGGGTGCAACACGGGGGATGCCGAGCAAGGGCCGCCCCGCAGCGAGGGCATCGTCCCCCTTCCCGAAGTCACGCAGCGACTTCGAGAGAAGGGGGAAGGCGCGCAGCGACTCAGGGGGTTGTACCCGAGCTTTCCGCCATGCCGGCAATCACCTGCGCCACGGCGGCGGTGAGCTTTTTGGCGTAGGGCACATGCAGGAACTCGTTGGGGCCGTGGGCGTTGCTCTTGGGGCCGAGCACACCACACACCATCATTTGCGCGGTGGGGAAGCCTTCGCTGAGCATGTTCATGAGCGGGATGGTGCCGCCCTGGCCGATGTAGCCGCAGGGCGCACCAAAGTGGGCCTGCGAGGCGGCGTTGAGCGCCTGCTCGAACCAGGGCGTGGTGGCGGGGGCATTCCAGCCTGTGGCGCCGCTCATGCTCTGGAAGGTGACCTTCGCCTGGTAGGGCGCGTTGTCTTCAAGCAGGGCTTTCAGCTCCTGCACGGCGGCGGCGGCGTCCACCAGGGGCGGAAGGCGCAGGCTGAGCTTGAAGGCGGTGTAGGGGCGCAGCACATTGCCTGCGTCCTGCAGGGCCGGGAAGCCTTCGGCGCCGGTCACGCTCAGCGTGGGCTCCCAGGTGCGCTTGAGCAGGGCCTGCAGCGGGTCGGTGGTGGTGGGCAATGCAAAGGTAGTGGAGCCGCCGCAGTCGTAGTGCGCCCAGGGGAAGCGCTTGTACACCTCTTCGCCCAGGATGCCCGCCGTGGCGCGGGCCTGGGCCAGGCGGTCGGCAGGCACTTCGCAATGAAAGCTCTGGGGCAGGAGACGGCCGGTGGCGCTGTCTTCGAGCCGGTCGAGCACCTGCCGCATGATGCGGAACGACGAAGGCACCAGGCCCGAGGCGTCACCGGAGTGGATGCCTTCGGTGAGGATCTCGACCTGGAGCGTGCCGGTGGCCATGCCGCGCAGGCTGGTGGTGAGCCACAGCTGGTCGTAATTGCCAGCGCCCGAGTCCAGGCACACCACCAGTGCCACGTTGCCCATGCGGGGCTTCAAGGCATCGATGTAGGGCAGCAGGTCGCGCGAGCCGCTTTCCTCGCAGGTCTCGATCAGGCCCACGATGCGCGGGTGGGGCACGTTCTGGCGCTTGAGCTCCTGCACGGCCGCGATGCTGGCATAGACCGCGTAGCCGTCGTCGGCACCGCCGCGGCCATAGAGCTTGCCGTCTTCGTACTTGGGCGTCCAAGGGCCGAGGTCGTTGCGCCAGCCGCTGAACTCGGGTTGCTTGTCGAGGTGGCCGTACATGAGCACGGTATCGGTGGCGCCGGCCTGGGTGGCGTCGATTTCAAAGAACAGCACGGGGGTGCGGCCTGGGAGGCGCACGATTTCGAGCGTGAGGCCTTCAACCTTCTGCGACTCGACCCACGCGGCGGCGTTGCGCACCACGGTGTCGAGCAGGCCCTGCTCGGCCCAATCGGGCGAGAACATGGGCGACTTGGCGGGGATGGCGATGTAGTCGGTGAGCTGGCGAACAATGTCGTTGTCCCAGGCTTGGCTGACCCGTTCGAGGGCCAGGGCGGGTTGCAGGGCGTGGGGTGGGACTCGGGCGTTCATGGGCAGCTCTCCTGAATACGGCGGATCTTGTGGACCGAAACCAGCATTCCAACACAACGCCTGTGCGGGCGCCATGGCAGGTATCCATACACCCGCGACATAGTCTGGCAGCGCTGTGGCAGGGGGCGCAGCTCTTCTTCGGGTGGTGTGCCCAGCGTGGCCCGTCCCGCGTCCCTCTTGGGGGTCAATACCGGGAAACAGGATGCGTGTCGGGATTGGCCTGTGCCGCCGCCAGGGAGGCGGGGCGCCGCAGGCTGGTGGACACCTCCACCCGGTTGCGGCCGTTTTCCTTGGCCTGGTAGAGCGCACGGTCGGCTGCGGCGATCAGCATGTCCCAGCTGTCGCCGAGCTCCAGCCGGCCGCCAAAGACGCCAATGCTGACCGTGACGGCAATGCCCAGGGCCGCGTCGGTGGTTGCATCTGGCGCGGCTCCGCCCACTGCGCGGATGCGGCAACGCGATTCCTCCACCGCCTTGCACAGTTCCCGCGCCAGCTGCTCGGCCCCCAGCAACGTGGTGTCGGGCAGCACCACCATGAATTCCTCACCCCCGTAGCGGCCCACCAGGTCCTGCGCCCGCACGCGCTCGCTCAGCACATTGACCACGCTGCACAGCACCTGGTCACCGGCGGGGTGCCCGTAGCGGTCGTTGACCCGCTTGAAGTGGTCGATGTCCACCATCATGAGCGCGATGGATTCGCGCGAGCGCACGGCGCGCGAGACGTCGCGGTCCAGCGCCGCGATCAGCGAGCGGCGGTTGGCCACGCCGGTAAGCGGATCCAGCGCCGCCATGATGCGGTTGTTCTCGTCGGCACGGTCGCGTGACATGAACACAAATCCCATGGAGCTGATGAGCACCACAGAAAACGTGGCCATGAAGGTCAGCGTCTGCAGCAGGCTGCCCGGGAGGATGCTGGTGGCCGTCTGGCTTTCGCCCAATGCCAGCAGCGCGCGGCCGCCCAGCACCAGCGCCTCCAGGCCCAGCCCGGCCACCAGCAGCCACTGCCCGCGCCCCACGGTGGCATGGCGGCGCTCCAGGGCCGCCACCAGAGCCCACACGGCCTGCAGCCCGATGACCAGGCCCACAAAACTCGCGCGCGCCGGAAAGTTGTCGATAAACACGATGACAAAACACGTGACCAGCGCCGACGGTGTGAGCAGCAGCAGCCACCGTGGCGGGCGCCCCTGGAACTGGTAGATCGCGGCGATCATCCCCACAAACACGCAGGACAGCAGCAGGTTGCCCAGCACGATGGACACCACATCCGGCACCAGGCCCCGCAGCATGATCAGCAAATGCCCGACGGCATTGACCATCAGGGCGGCCGCCCACCGCCCCAGGCCATCGCGCCGACGCCCCCAGCCCACCACAGCCATGGAGGCGGCCATCATGAGCGAACTCACGATGATCATGACCAGCATGGTGGGAACGTGGGCGGCCATGGATGGGGTGGGCGGTGTGGTGGGGGGTTTCAGATCAGCATAAACGAAGGTCTGCAGACCGCAAACCGCCAGATGACCACGCGCCCCCGCCGCACAGCCGATTGGTCGGATGCAGTGGGCTATTGCAACTGGGCGGGTGCGCGCGCGCCACCGCCGGGGGCGTGCACCGCCTCGCCCTCGCCCGTTTGTGCCATGGGCGCGGCCAGGGCCGCGCGCTGGGTGTAGCCGATACCGCCACCGGCAGCGCCCTCGGCCCGCGAGAGCTTGAACACCTGCACCGCCCCCGCAAGACGGGAGGCCTGCTCCCGCAGGCTTTGGGCTGCGGCGGCGGATTCCTCCACCAGGGCAGCGTTCTGCTGTGTCATCTGGTCCAGTTGGTTCACGGCAGTGTTGACCTGGCCGATGCCGTCGGACTGCTCGCTCGATGCCGCTGTGATCTCTCCAATGATGTCGCCCACGCGTTTGACCGAGCCCACGATCTCGTCCATGGTGGTGCCCGCGTTCTGCACCAGGCGTGCGCCCGATTCCACCCGCTCCACCGAGGCGCCGATGAGCGCCTTGATCTCGCGCGCGGCCTCGGCACTGCGCCCGGCCAGACTGCGGACCTCGCTGGCCACCACGGCAAAGCCCCGGCCTTGTTCACCTGCGCGGGCGGCTTCCACCGCTGCGTTCAATGCCAGGATGTTGGTCTGGAACGCAATGGAATCGATCACGCCGATGATGTCGGCAATCTTGCGCGAGCTTTGGTTGATGTCGCCCATGGTGGTGACCACCTCACCCACCACCTGGCCACCGCGCGCGGCCACGGCGGCGGCGGTGCTGGCCAGCTGGTTGGCCTGGCGCGCGGCGTCGGCCGACTGGCGTACCGTGGAGGTGAGGTGCTCCATGCTCTGCGCGGTCTGCGCGAGGCTGCTGGCCGTGGCCTCGGTGCGGGCCGACAGGTCCTGGTTGCCGCTGGCGATCTCGGCGCTGGCGGTGGTGATGCTGTCCACCGCCGTGCGCACCTGCTGCAGCATCTGCGTGTAGCGCTGGCGCATGCCTTCCACCTCCTGCACCAGCGCGCCGATTTCGTCGCGCCGCGTGGTGCGGAATTCTTCGGTCAGGTCGCCCTGCGCTACCAGGGTGATGGCCTGGGTCAGGTCCTGCAGCGGGCGGCTTACGCCCCGGCGCAGCATGAGGAACAGGCCGATGGCCAGCAGCACCACGGCCACGGCCATCAAGCCCCACACGGCGAGCGTGACGCGGCGCTGGCTGGCCATGGCCTCGCCATCGGCCACCTCGGCCACCACCCACCAGCCACCGCCGGTCTTGCGCACCAGGGCCCAGGGGTCTTCGGCGCCTGCGCCCAACACGGGGGCGGCTTCACGAACAAAGCCATCGGGCGATGCGGCCAAGGCTTCAAAAAACGGGCGGGCCTGGGGGTAGGCCTCCAGCACACGCTTGCCGCGTGCGGTGGGGTGGTACACAAACACCGCCTTGTCGAGCGAGGTGCCGGGGTTGATCACGTACGTGCCGCCATGCTCGAAGAATTTGGTCTGCGTGACCTGCTTTTGCAGCATGGCGTGGAACACGCTGATGTCGTTGCCGATGAACAGCAGCGCAATCACCTTGCCCGAAGCGTCCTTGGCGGGCAGGTAGTGGCCCATGAAGGGCTTGCCGCCCACCACGGTAACGCCGGTGTAGGGCTCGCCTTTGGCCACGGTGGCATAGGCCGGGTCGTCCTTGCCCAGCGGCGTGCCCTGCTGGCGCTCGCCCTTGTCGTTCTTGACCGAGGTGGTGATGCGGATGAAATCGTCGCCCTTCTTGGCGAACACCGTGGCGATGCCACCGGTTTCGTTAGCGAATTTATCGACCGAGCCGTAGTCCTCGTTGACCAGCGCGCCATAGCTGCGCAGCTCGCCCGAGGCTTCGTCGAGCTGCATGGTGGCCTCGAAGTAGCGCTGAAAGCCCTTCATGGTGAGCTGCACCAGCTCGCGGTTGGTGTTGTCGGCAGCGTCCAGCGACTGCGCCACGCTCTGCGCGGTGTCGCCCACACTGGAGGCGACCAGGGCGCGGGTGCTGCGCTCGGTCAGCACGGCAATGGCCAGCCCCACCAGCACCAGCACCAGGGCCACCAGCGCAATGGCGGTCAGCGTGACCTGGCGCGCGACGGAACGGTTGTTGGCAAGGGAAGCAGCCATGCAGTGTGTCTCCTGGAGATTGAAAGCCCAAAGCCGGCTGTCGCCGGTCTGCGGTCACTCTACGTCCAGAGGCTTGTTACATTTATTCACGCATTCCCTTACGCAAAGCTGCGTACCTCAACGCCACCGATGTGTGAGTCATGGCCTGCGAAACTGGCACTGCCCAAGCCGAGGACGCCGAGCAAGTACCGCCCCACAACGAAGGCGTAGGGGGAAGGCGCAAAGCGACTCAGCGGATCTTCCCAGTCATCCAGCCCAGGCCTTGCGAGGTGCCCGCTGCGGGCCGGTATTCGCAGCCGACCCAGCCGCCGTAGCCCAACGCGTCGATGGTGTCGAAGAGAAAGGGGTAGTTCAGCTCCCCCCGGTTAGGCTCGTGGCGCCCGGGCACACCGGCAATCTGAACATGCGCCACCCGGCCCGTGGGCAGGTACTGGTGCAGCTTGGTGGCCACGTCACCTTCCACGATCTGGCAGTGGTAGAGGTCCATCAGCACCTTGAGGTTGGGGGCCTGCGCCGCATCAAGCAGCTCGTGCGCGTGATCCTGCCGGTTCAGAAAGTAGCGCGGCATGTCGCGCAGGTTGATGGGCTCGATGAGGATGTCGCACCCCGCGCGCGCAGCCTCGGCCGCCGCCCAGCGCAGATTGCCAACGCACAGGTCCTTGAGGGATTCGCGCTCCACGCCGGGCGGCACGATGCCCGAGAGCACGTGGATGCGCGGGCAGCCCAGCACCTCGGCATAGCGCAGGGCTTCTTGCACGCCCGCGCGGAACTCGGCCTCATGCCCAGGCAGCGCTGCGGTGCCGCGCGCGTTCTGGTCCCACGCCGCCGCCATGCGGCTGCGGTCGGTGCCGCCAGGCGGGGCATTGAACAGCACCAGCTGCAAGCCGTTGTCCGCAAGCCGGGCCGCCACCTCGACGGGCTCGAAGGCATAGGGAAACAAGAACTCCACCGCCGTGAACCGGTCGCGCGCCGCAGCGGCAAAACGGTCCAGAAACGGCAGCTCGGTGTACATCAGGCTCAGGTTGGCGGCAAACTGGGGCATGGCGGGCGCGGGCGGAAGGTGGAATCAGAGCGCAGCAGCTTATCGTGCAGCATCGGGGCCAGCAGCCCTTGACAAGCCTCAACCAGGTTCCACCCATGAAAAATATGAGCCAAATTGGCACCTAGCGTTAATGGATAAGCGCTAGTAGCTATTAATTTGATAGTATTTTACTCTCCTACCAGGACACCCAATGCGCATCGGAGAACTCGCCCAACGCACCGGCACCACGCCCAAGGCCATCCGGCTGTATGAGTCGCGGGGCCTGCTGGGCACGGTGGCGCGCGCGGGCAGCTACCGCCACTATGGCGAGGCCGATGTGGCCCGCGTGTTGCTGATCCGCCAGGCCCAGGCGCTGGGTTTTCGTCTGTCGGAGCTGGATGGCCTGCCCCACATCGACACCGCTGCAGGCTGGGAACGCATGGCCCAGCTGGTGGCCGGGCGGCGGGCCGCCGTGGCGCAGGAGCTGGCGCGCCTGTCAGCGCTGGACGCGCAGCTGGCGCTGTTGGAAGCCGAGCTGCACACCTGCGACACGCTGGCCGTGCCCGTGGCACCCGAAGCCTGCGCTGCGCCCTCCACACTGGCGGTGGCACCTCCAGCGCACAACCCCGCGCAATTTGGTGCAGCTACCACGGCGGGCGCTGCGAGATTCACCGCGACTTGACCTGACCGCTTGACTCTGCCCCGTGGGGCAGGGTGACCATGGCGCCATCAACAACACCGTGATGGAGCGTCTGTGGCAGAGCAACAAAACATTCTGGTCATCCTGGGCCACCCCACCGCCGAGAGCCTGTGCGCAGGCATGGCACGTGCCTATGCCGAGGGCGCCAGGCGCGCAGGGGCGCAGGTGCGGTTTCTGGACGTGGGGCAGCTCGGTTTCAACCCTCTGTTTCAGGGCTATGGCGCTGCCCAGCCGCTGGAACCCGATTTGCTGGCCGCGCAGGCCGACATCACCTGGGCGCACCATCTGGTGTGGGTCTATCCGATCTGGTGGGGCGCCATGCCCGCGCTGCTCAAGGGTTTTATCGACCGCGTGCTGCTGCCCGGCTATGCCTTCAAGTACCGCAAAGGCTCATCACTGTGGGACAAGCTGCTGGCCGGCCGATCGGCCGAGCTGCTGGTGACCATGGACTCGCCGCCCTGGTACTTTCGCTGGGTCACGCGCATGCCGGGGCACCACCAGATGAAGAAGGCCATCCTGGAGTTCTGCGGCATCAGCCCCGTGCAGGTGCACAGCTTTGGCCCGGTGCGCAGCGCCAGCACCGAGCGGCTGGCGCAGTGGGTGGAAAAGGCGCGGCAACTGGGGCAGCGCCAGGGGGCACGCTCCGCGCCGGGCAAGCCGCGCCCGGCACCCGTCACTTCGTCGCCGTGAATGCTTGAACGGCAGCTCGGCCCACGGCAGGGTCATCGGTGAAGAAGCCGTCGATGCCTGCGCGCAGATAGGCCGTGATCTCGGCCACGCTGTCGCCGCGTACCGTGCCGTCGGTGGCGGGCGCCTTTTTCAGCCCGGCAGGCAGAAAGGCGTTTTCGGGCCGCAGCGTCCAGATGTGCACGCCCAGGCCTTCGGCGCGGGCGCGCGCCACCAGCGGGGTGGGTTCGCCCGGCACGCCATCCTTGACCGGCACCACCAGCGTCTTGAACGGGCCGATGGCACTGGCATAGGTGGCCACCTGCTTCAGGCCTTCGGGCGTGATGAGGTCGGCATAAGCGCGCGTGTTGGCCGCGCCCTGCGCCACAAAGTCATACGGCCGGCCCGAGGGCGCGACCAGCTGCACCAGGCGCACGCTGCTGAGCTTGCGGATCGCCTGCAGGTTGCTGACCTCGAAGGACTGCACGAACACGGGCGCGTCCTTGTGGTTCCAGCCGTTTTTCTCCAGCACGGCCAGCAGCGGCGCCTCCAGCGGCAGGCCGATGGACTGGAAGTAGGTGGGGTGTTTGGTCTCGGGGTAGATGCCGATGGTCCTGCCCGTCTTGGCTGTGGCCGCCTTGGCCAGGTCGATCACCTCCTGCAACGTGGGCACCTCGAACCGACCGTTGTAGGCCACGTTGGCCGGGCGCTGCGCGGGGATGCGCTCGCGGGCGCGCAGGGTCTTGAGTTCGGCCAGGGTGAAGTCTTCGGTGAACCAGCCGGTGATGGCCTGGCCGTCGATGGTCTTGGTGGCCTTGCGCGCGGCGAACTCGGGGCGGTCCACCACGTCGGTGGTGGCTTCCTTCACAGAGCCATCGGCGCCGAGGATGGAGATGGCGTTCTCGTGCCGCGCCACCAGCACGCCGTCCTTGGTGATCACCAGGTCGGGCTCGATGATGTCGGCGCCGTCGTCAATGGCCTGCTGGTAGGCGGCCAGCGTGTGCTCTGGCCGCAGCGCCGAGGCGCCCCGGTGGGCAATGACGGTGGGGGTGGGTGGCCAGGCCTGGGCCACGGCGCCCAGCGCCCAGGTGGTGAGCAGCGCGGCGGCAGTCACGGCGCGCAGTGCAGTGCGTTTCATGCGGGTCTCCTACAAGCAGAGCCCGCACCTTAGCCGATGCGTTTGACAGCGTCGTGTCGCGAGGATGCCTACGCGTGTTCGAAGTGAAAAACGGCCGTGCCCGCGCGTGCATTGGGCAGCCAACGCACCTCTTGCCCGTCCTGCAGCCCGAAGGAGTCGAGGATGCGCAGGCTGTTCTTGGTGGCCAGCACTTCGAAGTCTTTGTAGGTGCCCACACGGATGTTGGGCGTGTCGTACCACTGGTAGGGCAGGCGCCGCGTCACCGGCATGCGCCCGCGCAGGATGGACAGGCGGTTGGGCCAGTGCGCAAAGTTAGGGAAGGCCACCACACCCGTGCGGCCCACGCGCGCTGTCTCGCGCAGCATGGTCTCGGCATTGCGCAGGTGCTGCAGCGTGTCGATCTGCAGCACCACGTCAAAGCTGTTGTCGTCGAACATGGCCAGCCCCTCGTCGAGGTTGAGCTGGATCACATCCACGCCGCGCTGCACGCAGGCCAGCACGTTGGCGTCGTCGATCTCCACGCCATAGCCACTGCAGCCGCGCTCGCGCTGCAGGTAGTCGAGCATGGCGCCGTTGCCACAGCCCAGGTCGAGCACGCGCGAGCCGGGGGGCACCAGGCGCGCCAAGGCTTGCATCGCCGCTTTTTCGGTCATGGTTGCAACTCCTTGGCAATGCTATCGAAGTAAGAGCGCATGACGCCCATGTACCGGGCGTCATCGAGCAAAAAGGCATCGTGCCCGTGGGGCGCGTCGATCTCGGCGTAGCTCACGCTGCGGCGGTTGTCGAGCAAGGCCTTCACGATCTCGCGGCTGCGCTTGGGTGAGAAGCGCCAGTCGGTGGTGAAGCTCACCAGCAGGAACCTGGCCTGCGCCCGGGCCAGGGCCCGCGTGAGGTTGCCGCCGTGGGTGCGCGCGGGGTCGAAGTAGTCGAGCGCGCGGGTGATGAGCAAATAGGTGTTGGCGTCGAAGTAGTCGCTGAACTTGTCGCCCTGGTAGCGCAGGTAGCTTTCGATCTGGAACTCGATGTCCTGGGTGCTGTATTTCAGTTCCAGGCCTTCGCGCAGCTGTCGGCCGAACTTCTCGTTCATCACATCGTCGCTCAAGTACGTGATGTGGCCGATCATGCGGGCGATGCGCAGGCCACGCTTGGGGATCACGCCGTGGCGGTAAAAGTGGCCGCCGTGGAAGTCCGGGTCGGTCACGATGGCGCGGCGGGCCACTTCGTTGAAGGCAATGTTCTCGGCCGTGAGGTTGGGGGCGCTGGCCACCACCACCGCGTGGCGCATGCGCTCGGGGTACTGCAGCGTCCACGAAAGTGCCTGCATGCCGCCCAGGCTGCCACCCAGCACGGCGGCCAGTTGCTCGATACCCAGGCGGTCGAGCAGGCGGGCCTGGGCGTTGACCCAGTCTTCCACCGTGACCACCGGGAAGTCCGCGCCATAGACCTCGCCCGTATCGGGATGGTTGTGCATGGGGCCGGTGGAGCCAAAGCAGGAGCCCAGGTTGTTCACGCCGATCACGAAGAAGCGGTCGGTGTCCACGGGCTTGCCGGGGCCGATCATGTTGTCCCACCAGCCCTCGCTCTTGTCCTGCCCGGCGTAGACGCCCGCGACGTGGTGCGAGGCATTGAGGGCGTGGCACACGAGCACGGCGTTCGAGCGGTCGGCATTGAGCGTGCCGTAGGTCTCGTAGGCCAGGTGGTAGTCGCGGATGGACGCACCGCTTTGCAGCGGGAGCACCTCCGGAAAATGCATGGACTGGGGCGTGGCAAAAAACGACATAAAAAAACCCGGCGTCGCTAAAAACGAGGCCGGGCGGATGTGTCGGACGGGTCTTTAGCAGGATTTATAAAGCGCCCGCAAGCTGTGGCAAATCGGCGCGTCTGGCAAATATACCAAAACGGCCGCTGCTGCTCACCCGGCGGGCGTGAAGATCGCCACCAACCCCAGCACCAGAAAAATCACCGCCGAGACCACATGGACGGCGCGAATGGGCACGCGGCGCGTGATGCGTTCGCCCAGCCAGACCACAGGCGCGTTGGCGATCATCATCCCGAGCGTGGTGCCCGCCACCACCCACAGGTAGGCGTTGTACTGCGCGGCCAGCATGACGGTGGCGATCTGCGTCTTGTCGCCCATCTCGGCCAGGAAAAACGCCACCACCGTGGTGCCGAACACACCCCAGCGCGGCGAGCCATCGGCCTCACCTTCGTCAAGCTTGTCGGGGATCAGCATCCACACCGCCATGGCGATGAACGATGCACCCAGGATCCAGCGCAGCACCTGGGGGCCGAGGAACGTGGTCACCCAGGCACCCAAAGCCCCGGCCAAGCCGTGATTCACCAGGGTCGCCACCAGGATGCCAAGCACGATCGGCCAGGGTTTGCGAAAACGTGCGGCCAGCACGAGCGCGAGCAGCTGCGTCTTGTCGCCCATCTCGGCGAGCGCGACGATGGCGGTAGAAATGAAGAAGGCTTCCATGGGGGAGGGGGTCCTATCCGGCCGGATGGGTGGAAAACGCATTGACTGCACCCCGACTCCGGCCATGTGGATCGGTTTGCAGTCAATGGTCTCGCCCAGCTCAAAAGCCGCATACGCCATAGGTTTCAAAGAACCCAAGTGTGTTGACGCATGCCCCCGGCGCATTGCGCGGCCGGGCGGGCTACTCCCCAAAGACTCGCGGATTTTACCCTGCTTCCGACAGGGAAAACAGGCGGTTGGTTGCCGAAAGGTGGCGACGGGCCAGGTTCGGGTGGCTGTTCAGACCCTGCGGGTTTCCCCTGAAAACCACCGTTGCACGCTCCAAAATACCCACAAATTTGTGCAGGATGGATGGCTTGATCCAGAAATAAACCCCACACGCCTCATAAAGTGATTAATAATGGGTTCGCTTTTCTGCTTGCAGGAAAGCAGTTAGCTTAGCGGTGAATGGTCAGTTTCGCGTCTTTGAAGTCGTCACAGGTTTGTTGATTGCGTCGGACTCCATCGCGTTTTTGTGTTTTTTCAGGAGTCCTTCATGGGCAACAAACTTTACGTGGGCAACCTGCCCTACTCTTTCCGCGACGAAGATCTGCAACAGACCTTCAGCCAGTACGGCTCGGTCGGCAGCGCCAAGGTCATGATGGAGCGCGACACCGGCCGCTCCAAGGGTTTCGGCTTTGTCGAAATGGGCAGCGATGCTGAAGCCCAAGCCGCCATCCAAGGCGTGCATGGCACCAATTTCGGCGGCCGTGACCTCGTGGTCAACGAAGCCCGTCCCATGGAGCCCCGCGCTCCCCGTAGCGGCGGCTTCGGCGGCGGCAACGGTGGTGGCGGCGGCTACGGCGGTGGTGGCGGCGGCGGTTACGGCGGTGGCCGTAGCGGTGGCGGCGGTGGTGGTGGTTACGGCGGTGGCCGTAGCAGCTACTAAAAGACCTTGCTGGCAGACCTTTGCGGTCTGCCAAAGGCAAAACAAAGGAGCCCCTGGGCTCCTTTTTTCATGCCTGCGCGGCATCGCCACCACAGTCGGCATTGCCGCTTGCTTTTTCCGCAAAAGTGTGGCGCATAATGAGCCAGCGGGGTTTCCCCCGCTTAAAGTTTGCGGTGATCCGTCAGTTTCGCGCTGAGAGCGTCATTGAGATTAGCTGGCTGCGTTTTCGGGACTCCATCGCTTTTTCCATGTGTTTTTGAGGAGTCCCTCAATGGGCAACAAACTGTACGTCGGCAACCTGCCGTACTCGGTGCGCGACAGCGATCTCGAACAGGCCTTTGGCCAATTCGGCGCAGTGACCAGCGCCAAGGTCATGATGGAGCGCGACACAGGCCGCTCCAAGGGCTTTGGTTTCGTGGAAATGGGCAGTGACGCGGAAGCCCAGGCCGCCATCAATGGCATGAATGGCCAGCCACTGGGTGGCCGCAGCATCGTCGTGAACGAGGCACGCCCCATGGAGCCCCGCCCACCCCGCAGTGGCGGATTTGGCGGCGGTGGTGGCGGTTACGGCGGCGGCGGTGGTCGCAGTGGTGGCGGCGGTTACGGCGGTGGCCGTGAAGGCGGCGGCGGTGGTGGCTATGGCGGCGGCCGCGAGGGTGGCGGCGGTTACGGCGGCGGTGGTGGCGGTGGCCGCAGCGAAGGCGGATTCCGCAGCCCCTACGGCTCTGGCTCCCGCAACGGCGGTGGCGGCGGTGGCCGCAACGGCGGTGGTGGCGGCTATGGTGGCGGTGGTGGCAACGGCTACTGAAGCAGACCTGCGACGTTTCTCTGAAAGCCCCCTCGGGGGCTTTTTTCATGCCCGGCCGCCACGGCTTGCTTCTATCGCAGCCAGGACCGCCCCGAACCGGCGGCCAAAAACCACCTCCGGTGGACCTAGGAGCTACTGCTCGCTCTGCCGCCGCTTGCGCGGGCGCCCGGCCAGCAGCTTGTCGAACAGCACGTTCGGCACCATGCGCAGCAACTTGGCAACCACCCCCATTTGCCAGGGGATGACCCGGTAGCTGACACCGGCCGTGATGGCCCGGAAGGCACGGTCCGCAAAATCATCGGCCTGCATCAGAAACGGCATGCTGTAGCGGTTCTGGCGGGTGAGCGGCGTGTCGATGTAGCCCGGAGAAATGGTGACCACACGCACTCCGTGGGGGCGCATCTCCCCGCGCAGGCTCTCGCAGTAGCTGATGACGGCCGCCTTGCTGGCGCAATACGCACCATGCCCGGGCAGGCCACGGATGCCTGCCACGCTGCCGATGCCCACCAGCGTGCCGCTGCCACGCTGCGCCATCGCGTCCGCAAAGGGATGGAAGGTGGCCGCCACGCCGATGTTGTTGGTGGCAAAGGTGCGTGCCATCACCTCGATGTCGTCGCGCACTGCCGTATCCATGCCCACGCTGATACCCGCATTGGCAATGACCACGTCAGGCACCCCTTGGCGTGCGATGCAATCGCGGCCCGCAGCAACGATGCTGTCGGTCACGGCTACATCTGCACTATAAATTTCGTAGCTGTCAGCGCTTATTCCTTGAGCGCTAGCCCATGTTTTGACCTCAGAGGTGCGGCGCGCCACCAGGGCCAGGCGGTAGCCCGACCGGTGAAAGCGCAGGGCCAGGGCCTGGCCGATGCCGCTGGACGCGCCGGTGATGAAGACAAGGGGAGTGGTCATGCGGGCTCCGATCGGGGCGGCGTACTAGGGTTTGGCCGCGCCGGGCTGGAGCACGCCACGCACACGTCCGCGCAGCTGCAGCACCTGGTCGAGGTTGTCGTAGTCCATGCCATCGGCCGTGAAGCGATCATTGCCGCGCGTGAGGGTGACGGGCTTGTCGGAACGCACGCGTTCGGTGTTGGTGTAGGCGTGCAGGAATTCGCTGCGGAACTCCAGCCGAGGCTGGGCGGGTGACCCTGGCTTGGCGGGCAGGGGCTCGCGCGTGACGATGGCATTTCCAAACAGCTGCACCTCCGAGCCATCGGCGTTGGTCAGGGCGCGGTCTGCCGTGGCCACGGTGAGGCGGCCCTGCGGCGTCACCGAGCGCATGCGCGCTTTGTCGATCTCCAGCGTGTCGGAGTCGGGGTAGTGCCGCGCTTCTTCGCCCTGCACTTCGCTTTGCAGGCGCCCGCTCGCGTCAAAGCTTTTTACCGAGAACGACTTCATGAAATAGTCGGGCTGGTTGCCTTGTTGGCGCTCGATGGCAGGCAGCAGGGGCATGGGCGCGTTGCGCACAAGCCACCAGGTGCCCAGCGCCAGCAGCCCCATGAGCACGACGGGCAGATAGAGCGAGAACTGTTCCCAGCCCTGGCGGACCCAGTTGCGCATCACGGTGTTGCCTCCGGGCCAGGCACGACAACCTGGCAGGTGGGGAAAGAGCGCAGAAAACCCCGGTTCATGCGGTGTACTCCGCCAGCAGTGCGGCATAGCGGCCCGAGGCCACCAGCAGTAGATCACACAGTTCGCGCGCGGCACCATCGCCGCCCCGGGCCTGCGTCACAAAATGGGCGGCGTGGCGCACTTCGGCCTGGGCGTTGGCCGGGGCGCACGCGAAAGCACTGCGGCGCATCACCGGCAGGTCGGGCCAGTCGTCACCCATCGCAGCAGCCTGGGACCAGTCCAGCCCCAGCGTGGCCAGCATCTGCTCAGCGGCGGGGCGTTTGTCTTCGGTGCCGAACACCGCATGTTCGACCCCCAGCGCCTTGAGGCGCACGCGCAGCGGCGCGGAGTCGCGGCCCGTGATGACCGCAGGCGTGATGCCTGCCTTTTGCAGCAGCTTGAGCCCATGCCCGTCCAGCGTATTGAAGCGCTTGAGCGTTTCGCCCGATTCGCTGAAATACAGGCCGCCATCGGTCAGAACGCCATCGACATCAAAGAAAGCGATACGCACGCTCTGGGCGCGCAGCAGCAGCTCGGGGGGAAATTGCAGCACGGGCAGGGTCATTTCAATAAGGGGCATGCAGATCGAACGGGCACAGCCAAGACCAGTGCACCCGTGGAACCGGCTTCGCCGGGCCACCGGGTGCGTCCCCTAAGGGGGAAGGCGCGCAGCGACTCAGGGGGGTCATTTGAAGTGAGGTCATATGACTTTGGCTCGCATCAGGTCGCCGATGTGCACCGCCCCCGTGAGCACCCCTCCCGCATCCACCACCAGCACGCTGGTGATGGCATGCGCCTCCATCATTTCGGCGGCGTCCACCGCAAGGGCGTCCGGGGCAATGCGGCGCGGGTGGGGGTGCATGACCTGGCCCGCCGTGGCAGTGCGCAGGTCGGCCCCGGCCTCGATGCGGCGGCGCAGGTCGCCGTCGGTGAAGATGCCCAGCACCTGGCCGGCGGCATCCACGACGGCCGAGGCGCCCAGGCCCTTGGCACTCATTTCGCGCATGAGGTCGCTGAAGGAGGCGTCGGGCGCCACACGCGGCACCTCGCTGCCGGTGCGCATGACATCGCTCACATGGGTGAGCAGCTTGCGCCCCAACGCACCGCCAGGGTGCGAACGGGCAAAGTCTTCAGGGCGGAAGCCCCGGGCGTCGAGCAGGGCCACGGCCAGCGCGTCGCCCATGGCCAGCTGGGCCGTGGTGCTGGCGGTGGGGGCCAGGTTCAGGGGGCAGGCCTCACGCTCCACGCTGCAGTCGAGCACCAGGTCGGCATGGCGGGCGAGCGTGGACTGCAGCCCGCCGGTCATCGCGATCAGCGGGGCGCCCAGGCGCTTGAGCACGGGCAGGATGGCCGTCAGTTCACCACTTTCGCCACTGTTGGAGATCGCCAGGACCAGGTCGTCGCCCGTGACCATGCCCAGATCGCCGTGGCTGGCCTCGGCCGGGTGCACAAAAAACGCCGGCGTGCCCGTAGATGCCAGCGTGGCTGCAATCTTGCGGCCCACGTGGCCGCTTTTGCCCATGCCCATCACCACCACACGGCCACGGGCCTGCAGCACCATCAACACAGCCTCGGCAAACACGCCATCGACGCGGGCCGCCAGCCCGGTCAGCGCCGCCGCCTCAATGTCAAAGGTCTCGCGGGCCAGGCGCAGGGCCTGTTCGGCGTCAAAAGGGGGCAGTGTGGCGGGCACAGGGGTCATCCGGTGGATTCTATCGACCGGGCATGCCTGCGCGGGTGGCAGATTTTTTGCCCTGGCTCTGGCATGGACCCTGCTTCGGACAGAAAACACCGAGGGCCGCAGGAAGGCTCGGATAGCATCGAACCATGTCCTCACTCGCCCTCACCTTGCTTTACCTGTTGGCCGCAGTGCTGGGTGTTGTGGTCTGCCGCAGCCTCAAGCTGCCACCCATGCTCGGCTACCTGGCTGCGGGGGTGCTCATCGGCCCCCATGCGCTGGCGCTGACGCAGAACTCGGAAGGGGTGCGGCACCTGGGCGAGTTTGGCGTGGTGTTCCTGATGTTCGCCATCGGGCTGGAGTTCAGCCTGCCCAAGCTGCGCGCCATGCGGCGCCAGGTGTTCGGCCTGGGGCTGATGCAGGTGGTGCTGACGATGGTGGTGGTCACTGGCGCGGCACTGGTGCTCTCCCGCTGGGTGGGCGGCGTGTGGGATATGGGCTGGCAAACGGCGCTGGCGCTCTCGGGCGTGATGGCGATGAGCAGCACGGCCATTGTGGTCAAGCTCATGGCCGAGCGGGCCGAGCTCGAAAGCGAGCATGGCCGCCGCGTGATGGGCATTCTGCTGTTCCAGGACCTGGCCGTGGTGCCGCTGCTGGTGCTGATCCCCGCGCTGAGTTCCTCGTCAGACCAGCTGCTGACCGCGCTGGCGTGGGCGCTGGTCAAGGCCACGGTGCTGGTGGGCATTCTGCTCACGGGCGGGCAGCGGTTCATGCGCTGGTGGCTCACGCTGGTGGCGCGGCGCAAGAGCGAGGAGCTGTTCATGCTCAACCTGCTGCTGATCACGCTGGGCCTGGCCTGGCTGACCGAACTGGCGGGGCTGAGCCTGGCGCTGGGCGCCTTCATCGCGGGCGTGCTGGTGTCCGAGACAGAGTACAAGCACCAGGTGGGCACGGACATCCGCCCGTTTCACGACGTGCTGCTGGGCCTGTTCTTCATCACCATCGGCATGATGCTGGACTGGCACATCCTGGTGGACCGCTGGGCGCTGGTGCTGGCCCTGCTGACGGTGCCGCTGGTGGTCAAGCTGGGGATCATCCTGGTGCTGGCCCGCAGCATGGGGGCCACCACGGGCGTCGCCCTGCGCACCGGGCTCTACCTGGCCCAGGCGGGGGAGTTCGGATTTGTGCTGCTGTCGCTCACGCAGGCCAACGGGCTGGTGCAGCCCGCGCTGATGAACCCCATCCTGGCCGCCATGGTGCTGTCCATGCTGGCGACGCCGTTTCTCATCATGTACAGCAACCGCATCGTGATGAAGCTGGTGGCCAGCGACTGGCTGCAGCAGTCGCTGCAGATGACGTCCATCGCGCGCAAATCCATCAACACCAGCAAACACGTGATCATCTGCGGCTACGGCCGCTGCGGACAAAACCTGGCGCGCATGCTGGAGCATGAAGGCATCCCCTACATGGCGCTGGACCTGGACCCGGACCGTGTGCGCCAGGCCGCCGCTGCGGGCGATTCGGTGGTGTATGGCGACGCCACCCGCCTGCAGGCGCTGATGGCCGCTGGCCTGGTGCGTGCCAGCGCGGTGGCGATCACCTACATCGACGTGCCGGCCGCCCTGAAGGTGCTGGCCAACGCGCGCTCGCACGCACCACAGGTGCCCGTGGTGGTGCGCACGCAGGACGACCTGCACCTGGACAAGCTGCAAGAGGCGGGCGCCACCGAGGTCGTGCCCGAGGCGATCGAAGGCTCGCTCATGCTCGCCAGCCACGCGCTGGCCCTGGTGGGCGTGCCCATGCGCCGCGTGCTGCGCCTGGTGCAGGACCAGCGCGATGCGCGCTACAACCTGCTGCGCGGCTACTTCCACGGCGCCGACGACGACACGGCCAACGAGCGCGACCAAGAACGCCTGTCCACCATCAACCTGCCGCCCGGCTCCACAGCCCTGGGCCGCAGCCTGGGCCAGCTGGCCCTGCCCGCCATGGGCGTTCGGGTGGTGAACCTGCGGCGTGGCAACGGCCACATCAGCGCAGCGGAGGACGACGCACAGCTGGCCGAAGGCGACACGCTGGTGCTCTCAGGGCACCCGGCGGCGCTGGCACTGGCGGAGGACAAGTTGTTGCGGGGGTAGCAGGGTACATCCCCCTGAGGCACTGCGTGCCTTCCCCCTTCTCTCTACGCGCTACGCGCTCCGGGAAGGGGGAAGATGCCCTCGCTGCGGGGCGGCCCTTGCTTGGCATCTCTCGCCTAGTGCGTGCCAGTGGCTGAGGCTGGCGCCAAAATTTGAATTAAATATGGCTCTAGCGCTTATCTGCCAAGCGTCAATAGCTATCCATTTAATAGCAAACTACAAAAGCTCGGCGGGCCCTGGCCGCCCGAACAGATAGCCCTGGAACTGCTGGCAACCGTTACGCAACAGGAACGCGCGCTGCCCTTCGGTTTCCACCCCTTCGGCCACCACGTCCAGGCCCAGGCTGTGGGCCAGGGTGATGATGGTGCAGGCGATGGTGGCGTCGTTGGGGTCGGTGAGCACGTCGCGCACAAAGCTCTGGTCGATCTTGAGCTGGTCCAGTGGCAGGCGCTTGAGGTAGCTCAGGCTCGAATAGCCCGTGCCAAAGTCGTCCAGCGAGAAGCCCACGCCGAGCGTGCGCAGCGCCTGCATCTTGAGGATGCTGTCTTCCACATCATGCAGCAGCAGGCTTTCCGTGAGCTCAAGCTTGAGGTGGGCCGGGTCCGCCCCGCAATCGCGCAGCACGCTGAGTACTTCGTCGGCAAAGCCGGGTTGGCGAAACTCCTGCGCGCTCACGTTCACGGCCACGGTCCAGTCCGCAGTGTGCGGCGCTGTTGCCCAGAGCGCCAGCTGACGGCAGGCCATGGTCAGCACCTGGCGCCCTAGCGCCAGGATCAGTCCGGTCTGCTCTGCCAGGGGGATGAAGTCGCCGGGAGGCACCATGCCGCGCTGCGGGTGGTTCCAGCGCACCAGCGCCTCGGCCCCCAGCACCTTGCCGGCCTCGTCCACCACCGGCTGGTAATGCAGCAGGAACTCGTTGCGCAGAATGCCCTGCCGCATGTCGCCTTCCAGCGCCGACCTCGCAGACGCCGCCGCCTGCATGGCGGGGTCAAAGAAACACAGCGTGTTGCGGCCCTGCGCCTTGGCCTGGTACATGGCCAGATCGGCGCGCTGGAGCAGCTCCTGCACGGGCAGCTGCACACCGCGAAAAAGGGCAATGCCGATGCTGGGCGTGCTGTGCACTTCGCTGTTTTGCACCACGTAGGGCTCGTTCAGCGCCGCCAGCACCTTTTGCGCCACGGCCTCGGCTTCGGCGGCCGCAACGTCCACCTCGGCGTGGAGGCCCTGCAGCACCACCACGAACTCGTCGCCACCCAAACGCGCCACCGTGTCGGTGGCGCGCACGCACGCGCCGATGCGCCCGCCCACCTGCACGAGCAGCCGGTCTCCCCACTCGTGGCCCATGGTGTCGTTGATGCCCTTGAAGTTGTCGAGGTCCAGGAACAGCAAGGCCCCGTGGCATCCCTCCCGCGCACACGCGTTGGCCGCGCGGTCCAGCCGGTCCATGAGCAGCCGCCGGTTGGGAAGGCCGGTGAGTTCGTCATAGAAGGCCAGGCGCTGGATCTCGGCCTCGGCCAGCTTGCGTTCGGTGATGTCGCGCGCCACGCCCCGGTAGCCCGTGAACTGGCCGGCACCATCAAAGATGGGCTCCCCGCTGATGGAGACCCACACGGGCTTTCCGTCTTCGGTCAGACGTTGCATTTCAAAGTCGTGGAACACCTCGTGCGCCTCCAGTTGCCTGCGGTGCTCCCGCCATTGGCCCTCGCTCACAAAGGTATTGGGCAGCTCCCAGCGCGTGCGCCCGTAGTGCATCTCGTCGGGTACACCGGCATCGTTGTAGGGGTTGCCGTCCAGGCGCACAAAGCGGAACTGCGCATCCTGCTCCCAATACCAGTCGGAGGACAGGTGGGTGAGGCTGCGCCAGCGCGATTCGCTCAGGCGCAAGGCCTCCAGGGTGCTCAGGTAGTCGGTCACGTCCGTGAAAGTGCGCACGCGCCCCCCTGGCTCCAGGGCCCGGGTGCGCACTTCGATGTAGCGGCCGTTGTGGGTGCGCCGCACATAGGTGTCCGGCATGGTGAGCTTGCCACCGTGGGCCGCATATTCCGACGCCACATAGTTGCGCGCCGTGGGTTCTATCAGCTCAAATCCGGTGCCGAAATCGCCCCGTTCGGTCTGAAACCGCACCACGTCCTCGACTTTGGGCTGGGCGGCCAGCAGGGATTCGGGCAGGTCGAGCAGCTCCAGATAGCGCCGGTTATAGACCCGGATACGTCCCTCCGCATCCACGTTGGTAATGCCTTGCGACACGCTGGCCAGCGTGCCTTCGAGGGCGCGCGTCTTCTCGGCCAGCAACGCGCTGGTGCGCGCGAGTTCCACCTCAACCGCGCTGCGCGCCAGCTCGGCTCGGCGGGCCATTTCCAGCTGGCCCACGGTGTTGAGCAGGGGCTGGAGAAACTGCACGTCTGCCGCCGAATACCCCTCGGGCCGATTGGCCAGGCCCACCATGGCCACCAGTTCGCCCGCCGCATGGATGGGCAGCCCCAGGTAGGTGCGCAGCGGGGGATGGCCCGGGGGCGTGCCCGCGCTGCGCGTGTCGTGGCCTGCATCGTTGGTGAGCACCGGCTCGCCCGACACCAGCGCCGCGCCCACCAGGGACTGCAGGTTGTCGAACACCATGCCTTCTTCTGCGTGCTGGGCATAGAGGGCATGGGAGGCCTCGTCCCAACTGATGTCCGTCATCGCATGCACCCGCAGGAAGGGATGCCCGTCGGCGGCACGTTGTACCTGGCCCACCAGGCCAAAGGCACTTTGCGTGAGCGACATCAGCTCCTTGAGTAGGGCCTCGAACGCGGCGCGCGGGCCCGAACTGGCGATGAACATGGCCTGCGCAAGCGATATCGCCTGCAGCAACCGGTGCTGGCGCGTCAGCATGGCCTCTGCCACCAGCCGGGCACGGGCGCTGGAACTGCGCTCCAGCACCGCATCGATCTGCGCGGGCAGGGTCAGCAGATAGTCCAGCGCAGGGTCCTGCACAGCATAGTCATCAAAGCCGTGGCGCAGGGCCTGGGCCGCATGGGTCTCGGCGCCCTTGCGCACGATGATCATGGCCGGGACGCCATCGAGCAGCCGCAGCAGGTCAAAGGCCGAGCCATCGACGCTGCGCTGCGCCGCCAGCACAATGTCCGGCCTGCTGTGCTCCAGGTGGTCCCGGGCCTGCGCCAGCGACTGAGCCACATCCACCCGCCAGCCGGACCAGGGGTCTGCGAGCGCATCCACCACCGCCTGCGCGTGGTGATGATCGCTTTCGATCAGCAGGATGGAGATGGGCATGGCCGATCGGCGTTGTGGAGTGGTCCAACGGGGGGCGTTACCAAGGGTGTAACAGCACGGAAACATTATGGGGGCTTGCAGCGCTCCGGGCACACCCCCACGGCAACCACCCCTGGCTGGATACACTTTGCCCCACAACGGCCTTTGGCCTGCGCACGTTTGCGCGTGCAGCCTTTCTTTACCCCCCCGACCCCATGCAGCCACTCAGCGTCAACGAATACCTCCGCCAGCACATCCGCACCGTACCCGACTGGCCCGCGCCCGGTGTGCAGTTCCGGGACATCACCCCGCTGCTGCAGGACCCCAAGGTGTTCCGCGTGCTGATCGACGCCTTTGTGCACCGTTACATGGACAAGGCGCTGCGCCCGGATGTGGTGGCCGGGCTGGATGCACGCGGCTTCATCCTGGGTGCCGTGGTGGCCTATGAACTCAACGTGGGTTTTGTGCCCATCCGCAAGAAGGGCAAGCTACCCTTCACCACGGTAGAGGAAACCTATGAACTTGAATACGGCAGCGCCACGGTGGAGCTGCACACCGACGCCGTAAAGGCAGGCGACCGCGTGCTGCTGATCGATGACCTCATTGCCACGGGCGGCACGATGATGGCGGGCCGCAAGCTGCTGGAGAAACTGGGCGCGACGGTGACCGAGGGCGCCGCCATCGTGGACCTGCCCGAGCTGGGAGGCTCCAAACGGCTGCGCGAATCCGGCCTGCCGCTGTACACGCTGGTGGACTTCGAGGGCCACTGATCACGGCCGCCCAGAGTCCGACTAGCTGCGGCCCGCAGGGTCAGTTCAGCTCGCCGTACTGGGTGCTGCTCAGGTCCGGCGCGGGGCCATCGGACCCGGGCATTTCGGTGTCTTCAAACCCCGTGGGCTGCGAAGGCGGCAGCAAAGGCCCCGAACGCACAGGCACACCGGGCTTGGCCGCTGCCAGCGGCACTGCGGCGGTGGTGCCTGCCGCCGAGGCCAGGGCGCGCTTGAACGCCGCCACTTCGTCCGCCTCGATGGGTTCGTACCGTGGTGCTGGGCGTGGTGCGGCGGCGGGCGCAGTGGGCGCCGCAGCAGGCGCAACCGCCGGAGCAGCCAGGGGAGGGCGCAGTGGCGCGGGGGCCGTGGCGGCGGCTGTCGGCACGGGCGCCACCGGGCGGGCCGGGGTGGCCACCACCGGAGCGGGTGCCGTAGCCACCGGAACCGGCCGCCGGGCCAGCGGTGGTGCTGCCTGCAGGGAAGCCCCCTGGGGCGCAACCCCCTTCTGGGGGATACCCACTGCTACGTGGTCATTGATGCGCCAGTACACGGCGGTTACCAGGATGTCGTAGCGGGTTTTGGCCGTCTGGGCAATCAGCGCCTCGATTTCGGACAGGCGCACAGTTTCTCCACCGTATTCACGCGCCAGGTCCATCATGACCAGAAACTGGCGCCCACGCTGGTCCAGCGACAGCACCTTGAACTTGTAGCTGGCCGACAGCACACCGGCCCGCACCATTGCGTCGCGGACCACCGTGTAGAGCAGCTCGCGGCGCTCCATGCGTTCGTTCTTGCGGTTGGCGGCGTGCTCGGGAGGCAGGGGCTCCACCAGCGGTTTGCCCTGGCGGCCTGGCGAGAGCGGTACCGTGGCATCGGCATTCAACAGGCCCGACGGTTCGGCCATGGGCCGGGGCTTGGGGGGAGCAGGTTTGCGGCTAAACCAACTGAACAGAGACATGGCTTGCTTTCTACGGGACGGCGCCAGAAAAATCCAAATTGAGTGTAACTTGCTGTACACCCATTCTTGCCCCGCAAAAGCCCGCAGGCCACCACCACATCGGTGGTCTGTCAGGTGGCCGCAACGCGGCGGCGGCGATTGCCCAGCCGCTTGGCCAGTACCGCCCCAGCGGCCATCACCAGGCCCAGCGCAATGGCAGGCTGGCGGATGGAAAGTTCGGTGAAGCGGATGGCGGTCAGGCTCCACAGCTTGCAGGGCGCGCTGGCCTGCACGGTGGCGCTACGGGAGCGGTGCGAGAAAAACGCACCTTCGCCCACCACGGAGCCTGCCCCGACGATCGCCAGACGCAAGCGCTCTTTTTCGTCCTGGTAGTGCACGCTCAGGCTGCCGCTTTCCACCAGGTACAAGGTACGGTCTGTAGCGCCCTGCGTGAACAACACCTGTCCGGCGGGCATGACCACGGGCAGAAGGTAAGACGAGAGGATGTCCCACTGCGCCTGGGTCAGTGGGTTGGTCATGCTGTCGTCGGCACTGGCCTGTGCGATGGCATCGATCAGACCTTGCAGGTCTACCTTGGAAACAACAGGCGTGGGAACATTCATGGTCTGCCGAAAGTACCCTTGTTACAGATTGCGCACAAGCGCTGTTTACGTCCATTTACAACATAAGCGACAGGCGGCGGCCTGTGCGCCCTGGTCGGAGGCCAGCCCGTTCAAACTGCACGAACAGTCGCACTTCTGCGGACCTATTTGCCAATACAAAAACTGGAAAAAATGACGCCCAGCAGGTCATCCGAGCTGAACTCGCCGGTGATGGCGCTGAGGGCGTTCTGAGCCAGGCGCAACTCTTCGGCCAGCAGATCCAGCGCCGGGCCCTGGGCCTGCAGCTGGTCGGCCGCCTCTTGCAAGTGAGCCCCCACGGCCTGCAAAGCCTCCACATGCCGGGCACGGGCAATGTAGAGGCCTTCCGGCGCAGACTGCCAGCCGGCTACTTCCAGAAGCAGGCGCCGCAGACCATCCAGGCCCTCGCCCGTCCGGGCAGACAGGTGCACGCCAGGCCGGGCGTTTTCACCCGCCGCCGCAGCCGCCCCTGGCGCCCGGTCGAGCTTGTTCCAGACGTCAATCACGGGAATGCTCTTGGGCATTTTTTGGGCCATCGCGCTTGCTATATCGGCGTCACCAGCTATGTATTCAGGAGCATCCGCACGCTCTAGGTCATGCAGGAACAGCACCGCGTCGGCCCCGGCAATTTCGTCCCAGGCGCGGGCGATGCCGATGCGCTCCACCTCGTCGCTGCTGTCGCGCAGGCCGGCGGTGTCGATGATGTGCAGGGGCACACCTTCGATCTGGATGGTCTGCTGCACCTTGTCGCGGGTGGTGCCTGCAATGGGGGTGACGATGGCCAGCTCGGCCCCCGCCAGCGCGTTGAGCAACGAGCTTTTACCGGCATTGGGCTGGCCTGCGATCACCACCTTGATGCCCTCGCGCAGCAGCGCGCCCTGGCGCGCCCGCTGCATCACAGAGGCCAATGTTTGCTGCAAATTCGATAGCTGTCCATGCGCATCTGCCTTGCGCAGGAAGTCGATTTCTTCCTCAGGGAAGTCCAGCGTGGCCTCCACCAGCATGCGCAGGTGGATGAGGGCATCACGCAGGCCATGGATCTCGGCCGAAAAAGCCCCGGTCAGCGAGCGGCTGGCGCTGCGGGCAGCCGCCTCGGTGCTGGCGTCGATCAGGTCGGCAATCGCCTCGGCCTGGGCCAGGTCGATCTTGTCGTTCAGGAAGGCTCGTTCGGTGAACTCGCCCGGCTGGGCGACGCGCAAGCCGCGCAGATTGGGCTGGCCGGTAGCGGGGTCGGTGGCGGCACCCGCCTCCAGGCAGCGTGCCAGCAGCAGTTGCAGCACCACCGGGCCGCCGTGGGCCTGCAGCTCCAGCACGTCTTCGCCGGTGTAGCTGTGCGGGCCGGGAAAGTACAGCGCCAGCCCCTGGTCGATGGCCTGGCCCTGCGCATCGCGAAAGGGCAGGTAGGTGGCCTCGCGGGGCTTGAGGGTGCGCCCGCAAACCGCCTGCACCAGCGCATCCAACCCGCGCCCTGACACGCGCACGATGCCGACGGCCCCACGCCCCGGGGCGGTGGCGATGGCGACGATGGGGTCTTGGTGGCGGGCAAGCATGTGCGGCGATTTTGGGAAGAGAGCGCCAAAAATTGGCGCGGCCCAAGCGCGAGACACCGCGCAAGGGCCGCCCCGCCGCGCTGGTGTCGTCCCCCTTCCCGCGCGCAGCGCGAGAGAAAGGGGGAAGCGGCGCAGCCGCTCAGGGGGTTACTTAAATTTTGGCAGGTTGAACTGCGGTGGCACGCCCATGCGGGAGTTGATGAGCCACTGCTGCGCAATCGACAGGATGTTGTTGGTCAGCCAGTACAGCACCAGGCCGGCCGGGAAGAAGAAGAACATCACGCTGAAGATCAGCGGCATGAACCACATCATCTTGGCCTGCATCGGGTCTGGCGGCGCGGGGTTCAGGGCTGTCTGCAGCAGCGAGCTGGCGGTCATCAACAGCGGCAGGATGAAGAACGGGTCAGGCGTCGACAGATCGTGAATCCAGCCGATCCAGGGCGCGTTGCGCATCTCAACGCTGGACAGCAGCACCCAGTACAGCGCAATGAACACGGGGATCTGGATCATGATGGGGAAGCAACCACCCATGGGGTTGACCTTTTCCTCGCGGTAGATGCGCATCATCTCCTGCTGCATCTGCTGCGGCTTGTCCTTCAGGCGCTCGCGCATCTCCATGATCTTGGGGTTGATGGCCTTCATCTTGGCCATGCTGGCGTAGGCCTTGGCGTTGAGCCAGTAGAACGCGATCTTGAGCAGCAGCACCAGCGCCACGATGGACCAGCCCCAGTTGTTCAGCAGCTTGTGCAGCTGGTCCAGCAGCCAGTACAGCGGCTTGGACAGGATGGTGAGCCAGCCATAGTCCTTGACCAGTTCCAGGCCGGGGTACAGCTTTTCCATCATCGTTTCGACCTGCGGGCCAGCGAACAGGCGCGCATCGATGGTCTTGGTGGCACCGGGCTCGATGGCGCCCAGCGAGGTCAGCATGCCCACGGAGTACAGATTGGTGTCCACCTTGCGGGTGAAGGGCTCGCGCTGCACACCGTCGGCCAGCAGCCATGCTGTGGCGAAGTAATGCTGCACCATGGCCACGTAGCCGTTGGGCGAGTCCTTGGGGATGTCGACCTTGCCGTTGTCGATGTCCTTGAACTCGATCTTCTGGTACTTCTTGGCGTCGGTGTAGACGGCCGGGCCGGTGAAGGTGGAGTAGAAAGACGACTCTCCGGGAGGCTTGTTGCCATCGCGCACCAATTGCAGGTACAGCTGGGGCGACACCGCCGCGCTGCCCGTATTGACGATGTCGTGCTTGACCGCGATGTCATAGGCGCCACGCTTGATGGTCCAGGTCTTGACCAGCTTCACGCCGCCCTGTGCAGGCGATTCGAAGCGAACGCTGATTTCATCTTCACCGTCCTTGAGTTCACGCGGGCCGGGCACCACGGTCATGGCAGTCTTGTGGGTGGGGAACGTGCCACCGATCAGGCCGGTTTGCGCCACATAAACGCGCTGGGCGCTTTCGTCCAGCAACAGGAAATTGCGGGCCTTGTCGGCCATGTCGGCGTGCTTGAGCAGCTCGGCATGCGTGAGCGAGCCGCCTTCGCTGTCAAACACCAGGCGATACAGGTCGGTCTTGACTTCGATGCGCTCGCGGGGGGCAGGTGCTGCCGCAGCAGCCGCTGGCTGGCCAGGCACTGCAGAGGCCCCCGTCGCTGCAGCGGCCACGGGTGCACTCGTGGAAGGCACGCTGGCAGCCCCGGTCGCGCCCGACGCGGCACCGACAGCGGCGGGTGCCGTCACGGCTGGCGTGGTGGGGAAAAAGGTAGCCTTGTTGCCGTTGTGCAGCTGCCACTTGTCCCACAGCAGAACCATGGAAAAGCCAAAAATCACCCACAGGATGGTGCGGCGAATGTCGTTCATGAAGACTTCTTTGGTGAGGATGGTTGGGTGTTGGAAGGATGAAGCCGCGAGAAAAGCCGCATGCTGCGCGGCAATTGTTGCGGGACCGGGTCATGGCCCCCGTCACACCAGGGGTGGCAGCGTACCAGCCTGCGCACCGTGAGATAGCTACCCGCCGCAGCGCCATGCTGCTCCAGCGCCTGCAGCGAATAGGCCGAGCAGGTCGGTTCAAACCGGCACGACGAACCCAGCCAAGGGCTCAGGAACAGCCGGTAGCCCTTGACGACACCGATCAAGAAGCGCTGCATCAGCATGGCACCACCGGCTCTGCAACACCACCTTGTTGCTGCGCGGGGGAAGCAGCACCGGCCCCACCTGCACGCCGTGCGGCGTAGCCAAACAGCTGCAACAGCTCTGCCCGCACCGCCTGCTTGAGCTGGTCGGACGTAGCGCTCACGAACTGCTTGCGGTCAAACGCCGTGCGCAGACGCACCACATGGGCGGCCTGCGGGAGCCGCGCTTCAAACGTGGCGCCCACGTTGTAGATCTGTCGCTTGATGGTGTTGCGCGTCACGGCGCGGCGCGCCCAGCGCTTGGGCACCATGGCACCCAGCCAGACGCCCTGCACGGCAAACAGGGCCTGCGGCCCTTGCTGTTGTGGCAAGGAGCCGGGCCCTGTGGGTAAAGCAGCACTGGCTTGGCGGTCAGCCGCAGCACCTTCGGCATCCAGCACCAGACGGTGCAGCACAAAATGCGCTGTACGGGAGACAGTGCCCCCCGCCATGGTGGCCTGGAACTGCGGACGGGTTTTCAGCCTGTGCATGCAAGCGCCCCGTTTGGAACCTGGCAGTACAAGCCGGGAACAGGCGGGGAGCAGGCCGTAGACCGTAGCGGCCTTAGACGGCCAGGCGCTTGCGGCCCTTGGCGCGGCGTGCGTTGATAACGGCACGGCCGCCGCGGGTCTTCATGCGGACGAGGAAACCGTGGGTGCGCGCGCGGCGCGTCTTGGAGGGCTGATAAGTACGTTTCATGGTGCTATTCCTTGAGGTTCAGTTCCGGACTGCTGCTCTTGAACCCCCTGCAATCTGCGCAGCCACGCCCTGTACAACAGAACATTGGCGGCAGATCCACGGGGCAGAAATAACGGCGCGCCGGGTCAAATCACCCTGAACACATTCAGGGAAACCCGAGATTATCGCAGGCTAGCCAGCTGCTGGCAATGCCTTTTGGCTGGCAGGCTTATCTCCGGATCACGTTTCGGCTTGTTTTATCGCGGCTTATCACGGGTTCTCGGCAACTACGGCTGCGGTTTTCAATGGGTACACGCCAGCACCACAGCGCCCCCCTGAACGACTATCAACACCTCTGACCACCGCAGTTTTCAAATTGTGGATAACTATTTGACAAGCTACAATCCGCCGCCCAGCCCCGTTCCTCCTATCCACAACAAGAATCCCCCTGAAATGATCGAGGAACCCTCCCGCAGCCCCCAACATTCACCCGGTGCAGATGCCGGCCAGGGCCTGTGGCAAGCCTGCGTAGAGCAACTGGCGCAAGACCTGCCCGAGCAGCAGTTCAACACTTGGATCAAGCCCCTGATTGCCCAGGTGGCCGAAGACTTCTCCAAGGTCACCGTGCTGGTGGGCAACCGGTTCAAGCTCGACTGGATCCGGGCGCAGTATGCGGGCCGCATTGCCGCGTTGCTTGAAGGCCTGTATGGCCAGCCCGTCACCCTGGAGTTAGCGCTCGCTCAACGGGAATCCGTTGTACGCACTTACGCACGACCCGCAGCGTCTGAACCATCGAACACCGCAACGCAGTCCGAACCGCAATCGAGCCACAGCGATGAAGCCTCAGCGGGCGCCTTCCGCAACCGGCTCAATGCAGGCCTCACATTTGAGACGCTGGTGGAAGGCACGGCCAACCGCATGGCGCGCTCGGCCGCCATGCACGTGGCGGGCATGCCCGGCCACCTGTACAACCCGCTGTTTATCTATGGCGGCGTGGGTCTGGGCAAGACTCACCTGGTGCACGCTGTGGGCAACCGCCTGCTGCAGGACAAGCCCGACGCCAAAGTTCTCTACATCCATGCCGAGCAGTTTGTGTCGGATGTGGTTAAGGCCTACCAGCGGCGCACCTTTGATGAATTCAAGGAGCGCTACCACTCGCTCGACCTGCTGCTGATCGACGATGTGCAGTTCTTCGCCAACAAGGACCGCACGCAGGAAGAATTCTTCAACGCGTTCGAAGCCTTGCTGGCCAAGAAATCTCACATCGTGATGACGTCGGACACGTATCCGAAGGGCCTGGCCAACATCCACGAGCGGCTGGTGTCGCGCTTCGACTCGGGCCTGACGGTGGCCATCGAGCCACCCGAGCTGGAAATGCGCGTGGCCATCCTGATCAACAAGGCCCGCGTCGAAGGCACCGAGATGCCCGAAGAAGTGGCATTTTTCGTAGCCAAGAACGTGCGCTCCAACGTTCGCGAGCTCGAAGGCGCGCTGCGCAAGATCCTGGCTTATTCGCGCTTCAACCAGAAAGAGATTTCCATCCAGCTCGCCCGCGAGGCGCTGCGCGATCTGCTGTCGATCCAGAACCGGCAGATTTCTGTGGAAAACATCCAGAAAACGGTGGCTGACTACTACAAGATCAAGGTCGCCGACATGTACAGCAAGAAGCGCCCGGCCAGCATTGCCCGGCCGCGCCAGATTGCGATGTACCTGGCCAAGGAACTGACGCAAAAGAGTCTTCCCGAGATCGGAGAATTGTTTGGCGGGCGCGACCACACCACCGTTTTGCATGCAGTGCGCAAGATTTCGGGCGAGCGCCAGCAGCTGACCGAGTTGAACCAGCAGTTGCATGTGCTGGAACAGACCCTGAAAGGCTGATAACCGGTGGGAGAGACCCCGAAAAGAACCCGCCCGGTAAACGGGCAAAATGGCGGGTTATACAGCAGGGGGAGGCACGACCTGTGCCGCTGTCCACGCACCGTCCCAAAAACCACAAGAGGTTGAAGACATGATCGTCCTGAAGGCAACACAAGACAAGGTTCTCGCGGTTCTGCAATCCGTGGCTGGCATCGTGGAGCGCCGCCACACGCTGCCCATCCTGGCCAATGTGCTGATCCGCAAGACGGGCAATGCCCTGCAGCTGACGACCAGCGACCTCGAAATCCAGATCCGCACCACGGCTGAGCTGGGCGGCGACACCGGCGACTTCACCACCACCGTGGGGGCGCGCAAGCTCATCGACATCCTGCGCACCATGCCGGGCGACCAGACCGTTAGCCTCGAATCGGCACAGTCCAAGCTCATCCTGAAAGGCGGCAAGAGCCGCTTCACGCTGCAAAGCCTGCCGGCTGAAGACTTCCCGCTGGTGCAAGAGTCTGCCGCCTTCGGCCCCGTGTTCGCCGTGCCGCAAAAGACGCTGAAAGATCTGCTCGGTCAGGTGTCGTTTGCCATGGCGGTGCAGGACATCCGCTACTACCTCAACGGCATCCTGTTCGTGGCTGAGGGCAAGCAACTGTCCCTGGTGGCCACCGACGGCCACCGCCTGGCTTTTGCCAGCGCCACGCTGGATGTGGAAGTGCCCAAGCAGGAAGTCATCCTGCCGCGCAAGACCGTGATCGAGTTGCAGCGTTTGCTCAGCGATGCGGGCGGCGAGAACCAGCCCCACATCGAGATGCAGTTCGCCAACAACCAGGCCAAGTTCACCTTTGGCGGCATGGAGTTCGTCACCAAGCTGGTCGAGGGCAAGTTCCCCGACTACAACCGCGTGATCCCCAAGAACCACAAGAACAGCATCACCCTGGGCCGCGCCCCGCTGCTGGCCAGCCTGCAGCGCACGGCCATCATGACCAGCGACAAGTTCAAGGGGGTGCGCCTGAACCTGGAGCCCGGCACCCTGCGCGTGGCGTCGAACAACGCAGAGCAGGAAGAGGCCGTGGACGAGCTCGACATCGACTACGGTGGCGACACCATCGAGATCGGCTTCAACGTGACCTACCTCATCGACGCCCTGGCCAACATGGGCCAGGACATGGTGAAGGTGGAGCTTTCGGACGGCAACAGCTCTGCGCTGCTGACCATCCCCGAGAACGACAGCTTCAAGTACGTGGTCATGCCAATGCGCATTTGAGACGGCCCCCGCCCTGCTGCACAGCCTGACCACGACGACTACCGTTTTGATAGCTGCTAGCGCTTACTGGATAAGCGCTAGAGCCCAATTTGACCTATATTGACACATTGGAAACCCCGGTTTCCACGGATCCCAAGGCCCACCATGACCGTTGACAACATCCCCTCCGAGCCCGAAGACACCGGCGTCTCCGGCCATGTTGAGCCCACCCTCGCCAAGATCGACACCAACCAAGCCGGGGCCAGCGAAAGCTACGGCGAAGGCGCCATCACCATCCTCGAAGGCCTGGAGGCCGTGCGCAAGCGCCCCGGCATGTACATCGGCGATACCAGCGACGGCACCGGTTTGCACCACCTGGTGTTCGAGGTGGTCGACAACTCCATCGACGAAGCCCTGGCCGGCCACTGCGACGACATCGTCGTCACCATCCATTCCGACAACTCCATCAGCGTCACCGACAACGGCCGGGGTATTCCGACCGGCGTGAAGATGGACGACAAGCACGAGCCCAAGCGCTCGGCCGCCGAGATCGCACTGACCGAACTGCACGCGGGCGGCAAGTTCAACCAGAACAGCTACAAGGTCTCGGGCGGCCTGCACGGCGTGGGCGTGAGCTGCGTGAACGCGCTCAGCAAGATGCTGCGCTTGACTGTGCGCCGCGAAGGCAAGGTGCACGCGCTGGAGTTCAGCAAGGGCTTCGTGCAAAACCGCATCGTGCAGACGGTGGACGGCGTGGAAGTCTCGCCCATGCAGGTGCTGGACGACACCGACAAGCGCGGCACCGAAGTGCACTTCTTGCCCGACACCGAGATCTTCAAGGAGAACAACGAGTTCCACTACGAGATCCTGGCCAAGCGCCTGCGCGAACTCTCGTTCTTGAACAACGGAGTGCGCATTCGCCTGAAAGACGAGCGCAGCGGCAAGGAAGACGACTTCTCGGGCGCTGGTGGCGTGCGCGGCTTTGTGGAGTTCATCAACAAGGGCAAGACGGTGTTGCACCCCACATCGTTCTACGCAGCGGGCGAGCGCCCGGCCGAGACGTATGGCGGCATCCCTGGCACCCACATCGGCGTGGAAGTGGCGATGCAGTGGAACAGCGCGTACAGCGAGCAAGTGCTCTGCTTTACCAACAACATCCCCCAGCGTGACGGCGGCACCCACTTGACCGGCCTGCGCGCCGCGATGACCCGCGTCATCAACAAATACATCGAAGAAAACGAATTCGCCAAGAAGGCCAAGGTCGAAGTGACCGGTGACGACATGCGCGAAGGCCTGTGCTGCGTGCTGAGCGTGAAGGTGCCCGAGCCCAAGTTCAGCAGCCAGACCAAAGACAAACTGGTGTCGAGCGAAGTGCGCGCCCCCGTGGAAGACATCGTGGGCAAGCTGCTCACCGACTACCTGCAAGAGCGCCCGGCCGACGCCAAGATCATCTGCGGCAAGATCGTGGAGGCCGCCCGCGCCCGCGAAGCTGCCCGCAAGGCCCGCGAAATGACCCGCCGCAAGGGCGTGCTCGACGGCATGGGCCTGCCCGGCAAACTGGCCGACTGCCAGGAAAAAGACCCAGCGATGTGCGAGATCTACATCGTGGAGGGTGACTCCGCCGGTGGCTCTGCCAAGCAGGGCCGAGACCGCAAGTTCCAGGCCATCCTTCCCCTGCGCGGCAAGATCCTGAACGTGGAAAAAGCCCGCTACGAAAAGCTGCTGACCAGCAACGAAATCCTCACGCTGATCACGGCCCTGGGCACCGGCATCGGCAAGGCCGGTGGCACCACCGGCGGCGACGACTTTGACGTGGCCAAGCTGCGCTACCACCGCATCATCATCATGACCGACGCCGACGTGGACGGCGCCCACATCCGCACCCTGCTGCTCACCTTCTTCTACCGCCAGATGCCCGAGCTGGTCGAGCGCGGCCACATCTACATTGCCCAGCCGCCGCTGTACAAGGTGAAGGCTGGCAAGGAAGAGCTGTACCTGAAGGACGCCCCCGCACTCGACGGCTTCTTGCTGCGCATTGCGCTGAACCACGCCAGCGTGACCACCGGCGGCGCCAACCCGCAAACCCTGACGGGCGACACCCTGGCCGAACTGGCGCGCAAGCACCAGATCGCTGAAAGCGTCATCGCCCGCCTGGGCAACTTCATGGACGCCGAAGCCCTGCGCGCCATTGCCGACGGCGTGAGCCTCAAGCTCGACACCGTGGCCGACGCCGAAGCCAGCGCCGTGGCCCTGCAAGCCAAGCTGCGCGAGCTCAACACCACCGGCGCCCCCGCCGAAGTGGCTGGCGAATTCGACGCACGCACCGACAAGCCCCTGCTGCGCATCAGCCGCCGCCACCACGGCAACATCAAGAGCAGCGTCATCACGCAAGACTTTGTGCACGGCGCCGACTACGCCGCCCTGGCCGAAGCGGCTGAAACCTTCCGCGGCCTGCTGGGCGACGGCGCCAAGGCCCTGCGCGGCGAGGGCGAAAAGCAGAAGGAAGAAAAGGTCGGCGACTTCCGCCAGGCCATGAAGTGGCTGATCAGCGAAGCCGAACGCAGCACATCCCGCCAGCGCTACAAGGGCCTGGGCGAGATGAACCCCGAGCAGCTGTGGGAAACCACGATGGACCCCAACGTGCGCCGCCTGCTGCGCGTGCAGATCGACGACGCGATCGAGGCGGACCGGGTGTTCACGATGCTGATGGGGGATGAGGTGGAGCCCCGGCGGGATTTCATTGAAACGAACGCTTTGCGGGCGGGCAATATCGACGTCTGATCGTTGAGATCTCCCATCGCCATCGTTGACGTCGACCGCCTCGACACCTGGACCCGCTACCGCGCGGGCCTGTGCGACACCTGCGCGGCCAACTGCTGCACGATGCCGCTGGAAGTGCAGTTGCCCGACCTGGTGCGGCTTGAGCTGGTAGACCCGTTCGAGGCCGAGCATGAAGAGCTGCGGCACATTGCCAAGCGGCTGCTCAAGGCGCGGTTGATTGACCACTTCAATCACAAGAACGCGATCTTCACGATGGCGCGGCGGGCCAGCGGGGACTGCAATTTTCTGGACCCGAAGACCCGGCTGTGCACGGTGTATGACAAGCGGCCCGAGACGTGCCGGCTGCACCCACAAAAGAAGAGCCCCAAGCCTGGGTACTGTGCTTATGGGGCTCGGGACTTGCAGCGCAAGGGCTGAACGGTCACCAAGACCAATCCGTCGGTTGGTGCAGCAGCGCGGCACCCGACACAGTGCAAGCTGACCAACCTCCCTGCTCCTACACCGTGTCCCTCTGTACAAGGCCTGCCCAAGGCTCCGCAGGCTCTGCCATCACGGCACTTGCACACCGCGCTGCTGGGCAGCCATGCATCATGAACCAGCGGTAGCTGACGCCCTGGACGTGTCCACGGACGAGAAGGTGCCGGGTGATGGTGGAGGCACTGTTGCTGCTGCAGGGGGCGTGCACGCACAGTATCGCCAGCGCACCCGCCTTCGGTGTTGTTTACAAGCCCGCCCACCACGGCAGCGCTCGACCAGCGGTGCTGCGTGCGCTGAGCTGCAATGCTGTCGTGGTCGCCTGGCTCCCGGTTCTATCCTGCTGCGGCGGCCTGCACGGGGTGCGCCTTGTGCGCGGTGCGGTGTCCGTTTGATGCGTTCCTTATGGTGCGGACCCAGCCCTTCATTGAAGACGTCTAGTGTGGTGTTGCACGCTAGCACTGCAACGGGCACCCATGCCCGCCACGATGCACGTTCAAGATGGACAGCACGACGCGACGGTGTCCCACACGCCCGAGCGGCGGGGCGTGGTGACATGGGTGGTTCACCCCATTCACCACAAGGAGCACACCATGTCTGAAAAGAAAGCCAGCGTTCACTGGGAAGGTGCCGGCAAGTCCGGCCAGGGCCAGATCAGCACCGAGACCGGCGCACTGGACAAGTACCCCTACGGCTTTGCCAGCCGCTTCGGCGACGACCGCAAGGGCACCAATCCCGAGGAGATCGTGGGCGCTGCCCATGCAGCCTGCTTCACCATGGCGTTTTCTTTTGCCGCCGAGAAGGCTGGCATCGCCACCGAGACCGTCGACACCACGGCCAGCGTGCGGCTCAGCAAGGAAGGCGATGGTTTTGTGATTGACCGCATCGCCCTCACGCTCACGGCCAAGGTGCCGGGCATGGACGATGCTGCCTTTCAGAAGCTAGCGGCCGATGCCAAGGCCAACTGCCCGCTGTCCAAGGCACTGGCCTCGGTGCCAGAGATCACGCTGACCGCCACGCTCGTGAAGTAGCTATCGGTACAGGCGCAGCGCCGGGGGCGCCGCCTTGGCCGATTCTTCTTCACCCTCAGCGAGCCCGCACCGCCGCTGCCAGCGCAGCAAATGCCTGCCGGTCCAGCGCGTGGGTGAAGGCCGTGTTGGGCACCGGGTGTGTTGATAGCTTCACCACCACCAGTTCTGCCGCCGGGTTGATGTGGATGTGCTGACCCATCAGGCCCTTGGCTTCCAGCGTACCGTCCGCATCGTGCGGCACCCACCACTGGTTGTGGTACGAGTAGCCCGCGCGCATGGCCGTGCCGGGGGCCATGCTGAATTTCGTGGGATCGGCACCCTTGCGCAGCTCGGCAATGGTGGCGGCCGAGATGATCTGCTGGCCGTTGAAGCTGCCATTGGCACGAAGCATTTCTCCAAAGCGCCCCAGGTCGCGCAGCGTGGCGTTCACGCCCACGCTGGTGGACTGGCCACCGTTCGCATCGGCAAACACATAGGCATCCTCCTGTGCGCCCAGGCGCGACCAGATGCGCTCGGACAGCAGCGTGGCGTAGCTCTTGCCCGTCACGCGCTGCAGCAGCCAGCCCAGTACTTCCGTGTCCACCGACTTGTACGCAAACGCGGTGCCGTGCTCCCCTTCTTTCTTGAACGTGGGCAGGAACTCGGCCATGCTTTTGGCGGCGTTGCTGCCGGGCGGCGCGGGCTGCAGGCCTGCGGCGGCCAGGTACTGGAAAACGCCGGACGCAGGGTCGGCAAAGTTCTCGGCGTATTGCACGCCGGTCGTCATGTCCAGGGTCTGCTGCACGGTGGCATCGGCCCAGGCGCTGGTGGCCAGCTCGGGCAGGTAGCGGGGGATCAGCGCTTTGGGGTCGATCACGCCTTCCTGGATGAGTTCGGTCACCAGCAGGCCGGTGAGCGATTTGCTCATGGACCACAGCACGTGGGGCTGGTGCGGCTGCATGCCGATGTGGTGGCGCTCGTACACGACACGGCCTCGGTGCAGCACCAGCAGGCCATCGGTGTAGGTGGCCTTTTGCCAGTCAGCCAGCGTGGTGGTGCCGCCCTTGCCGTCGGGCACCGGCAGTGCATCGTCCAGCGCGCGGGCTGCGGCGAGTAGCGCGCTGGGTGCGCCGGCGCCGCGCCAGACGGCGGCCGTGGGGCCCAGCTCGCGCAGGTGGTGCGCGGCCCAGCGCACGTTGGGGTATTTGAGGATGTTGGCCAGGCGCACGACCTTGTCGGGCGGCGGCGGAAAGCCCTGCATCAGCTGCAGCGTGGCGGGGTGGGTGGCGTCGGGCGGGGGCAGTTGCGGTGCCTGGGCGTGGCTGGTAGCGGCCATGCAGAGAGCAGCAGCGGCCGCGGCGAGTGTGACCAGGGCAAATTGAAGGCGGGGGTACGGCATGGTGCAAAAGTCCTGCAAAGGTAAGTGGAGAGCGGGCAGAGAAATGACGGGATAAAAATGGGTGAACGGTGGAGCCAGACGCCTAGCTCCGCGCCGCCAGCAGCGCGCGGATCACGGCCTCGGTGCGCTCGTATTCGCCTTCGCCAAAGTGCTTGTAGCGAATGCGGCCCTGCGCATCGATGAGGTAGGCCGCGGGCCAGTACTGGTTGCTATAAGCCTTCCAGGTGCCGTAGCGGTTGTCCTGCGCCACGGGGTGCTTCACGCCGTGGCGGCGCATGGCCACCTCGACATTGCGGGTAGTGCGCTCAAACGGAAACTCCGGCGTGTGCACGCCCACCACCGTAAGGCCCTGGGGGGTGTACAGCTCGGCCCAGCGGTTCACGTGGGGCAGCGTGCGGATGCAGTTGATGCAGGCATACGTCCAGAAGTCCACCAGCACCACGCGGCCGCGCAGCTGGGCCAGAGTGAGCGGCTGGGAGTTGAGCCAGCGCTCGATGCCCGTGAACTCGGGTGCCGCGCCAAAGTCGGGCAGCGTGGCCGCCTGGACGGCGGGCCCTGCTGCGTGGGTGAGGGCGGGTGCCGCCACGGCGGCAGCCACAGATGCTGCAGACGCCAGGAACGTGCGGCGCTGAAACGAGATGGGTGAAGAAATGCGCGATGTCATGGTGAAACTCCTTGCTGAGGGCCGCTTACAGCCCTCCAAAACTTGAGGGATAGAACTGCGACAGCCACGCTGTGACCTGGCCATCCACCTCCAGCAGGATGGCCAGCGCGACGGCGATGACCACCACCCCAAAAACCTGCTGCACGCGGTGCGCATGACGGGAGATGCGGCGCACATGACTGGCCGCGGCCTGACCGCCGTAGGCGATGGCCAGCATGGGCAGCGCGGCGCCGGTGGAATAGGCCAGCAACAGCACCGCCGTGCTGACCCCGGGCGGCTCCGTGGCGATGAGCGTGAGGATGGCGGCGAGCACCGGCCCGGCGCAGGGCGTCCACACCGCACCCAGGCTCAGACCCAGCAGCAGCCCGCCCCAGTTGCCCGCCGATGCGCCCATCCCCAGGCTGGCCGCGCAGTTGAGCACGCCACCCGCCTGTTGGCTCAGCCACTGGAATGGCTTGGGCCACACCGTGAGCACGCCAAACACCAGCAGCAATACGGCGGCGAACCGGCGCAAGCCCTCGGGCGACACGCCCAGCACCTGCGTGAAGCTGCTGAACAGCAGCGCCACGGCTGCGAACGACAGCGCAAACCCCAGCGCGATGAACAGCGGACGCGTGCGCTGCGCTGGGCCGCCCGCCACCGACGCCCCCAGCACCACCGGCAACATGGGCAGCACGCAGGGCGCGCCCACAGTCAGCATGCCAGCGGCCACGGCCAGCCAGGGGGAGGTGGCGGCCATGCTCATTGCACGCCCCCACGCTCTGCGGCCGGGCGACGCCACACCTGCGTCTTGCCGAACAGCGGGATACCAACATACGCGCGCACCAGCAGCTGGTCGGGCTCAGCGGGGGTGAGGGTGGAGCGGTAGGTCTTGGCGTTCTCGCGGTTGTAAATCTCGCCTTGGTACTCGCCGCTGCCGCTGCCGCTGTCGCGCAGGCCGGACAGCATCGTCATGCCCAGCGCGGGCCGCGCGTCGGCCGCGGCCATCTCGGTGCCGGGTGCACTCATCGACCGGTTGGCCAGCACGCGCACCACCTTGCCGCAGAGGGTGTTGGTGCCGCTGCTGCCACCGGTGTTCGCACTGGCAGTGCCATTGGCGTTAGTGGGGCAGGGAGCAATCTCCACCTCCAGGTTTCCGCTTTCGGTGATCCAGCGGCCCAGCGGGGCCTTGGGGTGCGGCGCCGTGGCGGGCTGGGTGGCAGCCTCTTGCGCGCTGGCGGTGTGCGCCAGGCCCAGGGCCAGCGCAGCGGCGGCCAGGGCGAAGGATGGTTTCATGGCAAGTCCTCGTGAAGTTCAGGAAGACTGCATTCAAGCCAGCGCACGTATCGGCGGTTTGTCCTGCACAGGCCTTTTGGTACGCGCGCGTGTCGGCGGCACCGGCAGACAAGTTCAGATACATGCGGGCCCGTACCGGCCTCACCGCAAGGCGCCAAAGCCTGGACAATCAGCGCCCATGACGACGACGACCCCGCCCGACCACATCCTGATCGTCGATGACGACGCCGGCATCCGCGAGCTGGCGGCCGAGTACCTGCAGCGCCAGGGCCTGCAGGTGAGCGTGGCAGCCGACGGCAGGCAGATGCGCGAGGTGCTGGCCACGCAACGCATCGACCTCTTGGTACTGGACTTGATGCTGCCGGGCACTGACGGCATCGCGCTGTGCCGCGAGCTGCGCAGCCCCGGCACGCCGCCGCTGCCCATCATCATGCTCACCGCGCGCAGCGACGAGGCGGATCGCATCCTGGGCCTGGAGCTGGGTGCGGACGACTACCTGACCAAGCCCTTTGCCGCGCGCGAGCTGCTCGCGCGCATCCACGCCGTGCTGCGGCGCACGCGCATGCTGCCGCCCAACCTGGCCGTGGCCGAGCCCGCGCGCCATCTTGCGTTCGGCGACTGGCGGCTGGACACCACGGCGCGGCACCTGCTCGATGCCACGGGCGCAGTGGTGGCGCTGTCGGGCGCCGAATACCGGCTGCTGCGCGTGCTGCTGGACCACCCCCAGCGCATCCTCACACGCGACCAGCTGCTGCAGCTCACGCAGGGTCGCGATGCCGATGTGTTCGACCGCTCCATCGACCTCTTGGTCAGCCGCGTGCGCCAGCGGCTGGGCGACGGGGTACGCGGCTCGCGCTATATCAAGACCGTGCGCAACGAGGGCTATGTGTTCTGCGCCGACGTCTTGCCCGCACCGGCAACCGCACCCGCGCCGGGAGGAGCCGCCGCATGACGCTGCGCTGGTGGCCCCGCTCGCTGTTCGGTCGCATCCTGCTGGTGCTGGCACTGGGCCTGGCGCTGGCGCATGCGCTGACCTTCGTGCTGGCGATCACCGAGCGCAGCATGACCATGCGCCGCGCCATGGTGTCGTACCTGGCGAGCGATGTGGCCAGCTCCATGGCCATGCTGGACCGCCTGCCCGCCGCGGAGCGCGCGCAGTGGGTGGACCGGCTGGCGCGTCGCAACTACCGGTTTGCGCTGACCGCGCCGCTGGACGCACCCGAAGACCCGTCCGACCTGGCCCGCCTGATTGCAGGCGCCGTGGGCGCCACGCTGCCCCCCGGCCAGACGGTGCGGGTGATCGACCCCCACGTGCCCGGCACCGAGCTGCGCCTACAGCTGCAGCTGGCCGACGGCACGCCGCTGGCCGTGGACATGGACGAGCCCCGGCTGCAGGTCTCGCCCTGGGTGCTGGGCGCGCTGGCGCTACAGCTGGCGCTGCTGGTAGGCCTGTGCGCCTGGGCCGTGCGCGCGGCCACGCGGCCCTTGCGCACGCTGGCCGATGCGGCCGATGCGCTGGGTGCCGACCGCGCCGCCGTGCCCCTGGCCGAGGACGGCCCGCGCGAGGTGCAGCGCGCTGCCCAGGCCTTCAACCGCATGCAGCAGCGCATCCAGGCGCACCTGGAGGAGCGCATGCGCATCCTGGCCGCCGTCTCGCACGACCTGCAAACGCCCATCACCCGCTTGCGCCTGCGCGCCGACCTGCTGGACGACACCGCGCTGCAGGGCAAGCTGCACGCAGACCTGGCCGAGATGCAGTCGCTGGTGGAAGAGGGCATCGCCTACGCGCGCTCGTCCCAGGCGGCCCAGGAGCCCCCACAGCGCGTGGACCTGCGCGCGCTGCTGCAGAGCATCGCGTTCGACTACGCCGATGCGGGCCTGCCCGTGACGCTGCTGCACGCAGACCCGGGCACCTGCGACTCGCGCCCGCAGGCCCTGCGCCGGCTGGTGTGCAACCTGGTGGACAACGCGCTCAAGTTCGCGGGCGCGGCTGAAGTGAGTCTGGAGGCTGGAGATCACGGCCAGTGGCTGCTGCGCGTGCTGGACCGGGGGCCGGGCATACCGGAAGCTGACCTGGCCGCCGTGCTCCAACCCTATGTGCGGCTGGAAGACTCGCGCAACCGCGGCACAGGCGGCACGGGGCTAGGCCTGGCCATTGCGAACGAGCTGGCGCAGGCGCTGGGCGGCCGGCTGGTGCTGGGGCCGCGTGAGGATGGTGCGGGGCTGGAGGCGCGGGTCGAGCTGCCCGGCCCGCAGCCATAGCACCGCTCTGTGGGCTCTCCAGGCGCAGCAGGCCGCTGCTACAGTGGCCCTTCCGTGGATTCATGAGGGGAACACCGTGGACAGCACTGGTAGCACCAACGCAGGCAGTAGCAGCAGAAGCCAAAACATCCGCATCGGCATCGGCGGCTGGACCTTCGAGCCCTGGCGCGACAACTTCTACCCCGCAGGCCTCGCGCACAGCAAGGAGCTGCAGTACGCCAGCCGCCAGCTCACCTCCATCGAGGTCAACGGCACGTACTACAGCACCTTCAAGCCGCCCACCTTCGCCAAGTGGCGGGATGAAACGCCCGAAGGTTTCCTGTTCTCGCTCAAAGCCAACCGTTTTGCCACGCACCGGCGCGTGCTGGCGCAGGCAGGCGAGTCGATCACGCGGTTTGTGGAGAGCGGCATCTCGGAACTCAAGCACAAGCTCGGGCCCATCGTGTGGCAGTTCATGCCGACCAAGGTGTTTGAGCCACGGGACTTTGAGGCCTTTCTGGCCCTGCTGCCACAACAGGTGGATGGCCTGCGGCTGCGCCACGCCCTGGATGTGCGCCACCCGAGTTTTGCCACGCCAGAGTTCGTGGCGCTGGCCCGCCAATACGGCTGCGTGCCTGTCTACACGGACTCCGAAAAGTTTCCCGCCATCGCAGATGCAGAGGCCGATTTTGCCTACCTGCGGCTGATGCGCAGCCAGGCCGATGTGCCCACCGGCTACACGCACGAGGCGATTGCACAGTGGGCCGATGGCGTGCGCACCTGGACCGGCGGCGAGCGGCCGCGCGATGTGTTCGTCTACTTCATCAACGGCGCGAAAGAGCGAGCGCCTGCGGGCGCGATGGAGTTGCTGAGGCAACTGGGCCTGCGCGCTTAGCAGCGGCGCAGCTACAGCGTCTCTCGCTGCACAAACCCCTGCGGGGCCTCGCCACCATCGGGCACATTGCCCACCACCACACGTTCCACCCGCGCATGCACAGGCCCCTGATGCGCCCAGTCGATGAGGGCCAGCACGGCCTGCTCGGTGCCCCATGCGCAGGCCTCCACGCGGCCATCCTGGCGGTTGCGCACCCAGCCCTTTACGCCCAGGCGTTCGGCGGCCTGCACCATGGACCAGCGGTAGCCCACGCCCTGCACATGGCCGGTGATCAACAGATGGCGGGTGATGGTGGAGTGGGGTTCTGCGTTCATGGGGGGCACTGTAGCGCGCTCCTTGTGGGGAGCCCGCTCCAGGGGCACACTGCCAGCACCACCGCACCCCATGACCACGACCACCCCCAAGGCACTGCCCACCATCGACCCCCAGCGCTGCACCGGCTGCGGCTGGTGCATTGCGGTGTGCCCGCCGCATGTGCTGTCGCTGCAGGTGCAAGGCACGGGGCCCTGGGGTCCCAAGTGTTCCACCCTGCACGATGCGCCGGGCTGCACCGGGTGCGCGCTGTGTGCGGTGCGCTGCCCGTTCGATGCGATCCGCATGGTGCGCGTGGCAGCCACCGAAGGTCGGTGAGTCCTTCGCGCCACAGGCCCACAGAAACGGGTTGACGGGCCCCGGCACGCATCCGGTACACTGCGCCCTTCATGTCGTACACCTCCATCCCCTTCACCGCACGCGCCGCTGCCTTCCAAGGCATGGGCATGATGCCGCCCGCACTCACGCGGGCCAATGGTGAACAGCGGGCACTGGATGCACGAATGATTACCACCATTACCACCGCGGCCACCTGAGCACGCGCAGGTGGCCGTTTCGGCAGCCACCTGGTGATCGCTCTCTTCTCCCCCAAGACGAATGCACGAAACCCAGCTCTGGCAGCTGGGTTTTTTTGTTTGTTCGTTCGTTAGCCGGAGAAGTCCATGTACCGAGATCCCGTCCAGTCCCTCGAAGCCCCGTCGTTGCAGTCGCCCACTGCGGCCATGCGCCCCCTGCGTGTGGGCATGATCGGCATTGGCACCGTGGGCGCGGGCACCTTTCGCGTGCTGGCACGCAACCAGGCGCTCATCGCAGGCCGCGCAGGGCGGGACATCAAGCTGGTGGTGGTCTGCGCCCGCAGCCTCGCCCGCGCCATGAGCGTGGTGGGCAAAGATGTGGCCCTGACCAACGACCCCATGCAGGTGGCCACACACCCCGATGTGGATGTGCTGGTGGAAGCCGCTGGCGGCACCGGCCCTGCGCGCGACTGGGTGTTGGCCGCCATCCGCGCGGGCAAGCATGTGGTCACGGCCAACAAGGCGCTGCTGGCCACGCACGGCAACGAGATCTTTGCCGCCGCCCGCCAGCACGGCGTGGCCGTGGCCTATGAAGGCGCGGTGGCGGTGAGCATCCCCATCGTGAAGGCGCTGCGCGAGGGCCTGACGGCCAACCGCATCGAATGGGTGGCGGGCATCATCAACGGCACCACCAACTTCATCCTGAGCAAGATGCGCGATGAGGGTGTGGGCTTTGCCGAAGCGCTGGCGCAGGCCCAGGCGCTGGGCTATGCCGAGGCCGATCCGACGTTTGACATCGAGGGCGTCGACGCTGCGCACAAGATCTCGCTGCTGGCGGCCAATGCGTTCGGCATGCCGGTGCGCTTTGCCGATGCGCAGGTGGAGGGCATCACCCGCCTGCAGGGGCTGGACGTGGCCTGCGCCGAGCAACTGGGCTTTCGCATCAAGCTGCTGGGCGTGGCCAAGCGGCGCAAAGAGAGCGATGCGGACGGCGTGGAGCTGCGCGTGCAACCAGCGCTGGTGCCTGCCGCGCATTTGCTGGCGCAGGTGAATGGCTCGATGAACGCGGTGATGGTCAAGGGCGATGCGGCGGGCGTGACGATGTTCTACGGCGCGGGTGCGGGGTCCGAGCAAACCGCATCGGCCGTGATTGCAGACCTGGTGGACGTGGCGCGCCAGGACGGCACCCGTGCACAGCAGCGCGTGCCGCACCTGGGGTTTCATCCCGAGGCCGTGGACGAGCAACTGGCCGTGCTGCCCCGCGCAGCCGTGCACACCCGCCACTACCTGCGCGTGCCTGTGCACAGCGCCCAGCAGATCGAAGCCGTGGGTGCCTGGCTGGCGGCGCAGCACGTGCCCGTGCAGCGTGTGGAGCTGGCCTGCGACAAAGCGCTGCCCACGGGCAGCGAGCCCCAAGTGCTGGTGCTGACCGATGCCGTTGCCCAAGCCACGGTAGACCTGGCCGTGCACGCACTGGCCGCCCACCCTGCGGTGGCCGGGCCAGTGGTGGCGCTGCGGGTGGAGCTGCTGGAGGGATGATTCGTCCATAACCCGTTCACACTGAGGCTGCCGAAGCGCCGCGCACGGCTTCGCCAGGCTCAGCCCGCACGGTGATGAACGATTTCAGCCACCTAAAAAATATGGTCAAAACAGGCTCTAGCGCTTATCTATCAAGCGCCACAAGCTATCAATTTTGATACTGGCGTGTACTCAAGGCATCAAGCCGCCAGCACCAGCGCGGCCATGTCTTGTGCTGCAGATGTGCCCTCTGCCATCAGGCCCTGCACCACGCCCGCGCGGTCGGTGTCGGTGCGGTTCTGGCTCACCTTCCAGACGCCTTCCCAACGCTCCACCGCCAGCTCGATGCCCACGATGGCGCCCAGCAGCTTGTGGATGTAGTCGGGCGGGGCATCGTCAATGCGCCAAGGGTCGGGGCGGTGCGCCTCGTGCCGCTCGCTCAGAATGTGCAGGATGGCGCGCAACTGCACTGGATCGTCCACCGCGCTGAGCGTGCCGTGGGCGTGCACGGTGGCGTAGTTCCAGGTGGGCACCTGCTTGCCGTCGATGGCCTTGGACGGATACCACGAGGGCGACACATAGGCCTGGGGGCCGTGGAACACGGCCACGGCCTGCTGCGGCAGCAGCGGCCACACGCCGTTGCCGCGCCCCACATGGCCCACCAGCGTGCCGTGCGGTCCGCGCGAGGGGTCCAGATACAAAGGCACATGGTTCACGTGCAGCGTGCCCTCGTGCGACACGACCAGGGTGGCCAGGGGCTGGGCCTGCACCAGTCCCTGCTGCGCGGCCGGGTCGGTGACTTGAAACTGGCGGTTGGCAATGGTCATGTCAGGCTCCATCCACTTCGAGCACGGGCGCGCAGTCGATCTGCGTCTTGACCGAGTTGGCCAGAAAGCACGATGTGTGGGCGCGGTGGTGCAGATCGTCCAGTTGTGCGGCACTGGGCGCGTGGGCCCCATCAAAGCGCGTGACGGGGCGCAACTGCACGTGGGTGACGACAAGCTGCCCCTGCGCGTTCTTGGCCATGGTGCCCACGGCGGCGTCGGCATAGTGGTTGAGCCGATAGCCCGCGCGGCTGGCGAAGTCCATGAACCACAGCATGTGGCAGCTCGACAGGGCCGCGACGTAGGCTTCTTCCGGGTCCACCGCTGCCGCGTCGGAATACGGCAGCGGCACGACATGGGGTGACGACGACGCGGCCACGGTGGCGCCGCCATCGAACTGCCAGGTGTGGGTGCGGTGGTAGCGCTTGTCCAGAAAGTCATCGTTGCCACGGGACCAGGTGATAGTGGCGGTGTGCTCGGCCATGGATAGGTCTTTCTTGCGGTGGCCGGGCCTTGGAGGAAACACAAGCCCGGGATTTCTAAAATGGCTCTTCAGTTTATGGTTGCATCACCACAACCAAGGGGCCAATTCATGCCAGTTGCCGGAGCCAATCCCAAGACCACAGCCCCCCGGGACGGGCGCCTGGGCCAGTTGCGCCAGCAGGTGTACGAGCAGCTGCGCAGCGCCATCGAACAGGGCCGCCTGCCGGCGGGCACGCGCCTGCCGCCGTCGCGCGAGCACGCAGCCAGCCTGGGCGTGTCACGCAACACCGTGCTGTGGGCCGTGCAGCGCCTGCAGGCCGAAGGATATGTGGAGGCGCGTGTGGGCGACGGCACCTATGTCTCGCAGGCCGCAGGCGCACCGCCTCCGCAAGGGCTGGTGGCGCCGCCGCGTGGGCTCTCGCGGCGCGGGCAGCTCATTGCCGAAACGGCTGCCCGCTGGCGGCCGCCGCATGTGGCGGCACGCGCGTTCCGCATCGGCGCGCCCGAAGTGGACACGTTTCCGTTTGCCCTGTGGGACCGCCTGGCACGCCAGGCCAGCCCCCGTCAGCGCAGCGCCCGCGCGCAGTACCTAGACCCTGCCGGCGACCCCGACCTGCGCCAGGCCGTGGCCCTGTGGCTGTGGGCGTCGCGCGGCATCCGCTGCGATGCGGCGCAGGTGGTGGTGTGCTCGGGCTCACAGCAGGGCATCGACCTGATCGCGCGGCTGCTGCTGGACGTGGGCGACGAGGTGCTGGTGGAAGACCCCGGCTACCCGGGCATCCGCGCCAGCCTGCTGGGCCACGGTGTGCTGGCGCGGCCTGTAGCGCTGGATGCGCAGGGCCTGCGCATCGACGAGGGCGCGGCCCAGTGGCCCAGCGCGCGCATGGCCGTGGTCACGCCCACGCACCAGTTCCCCACCGGCGTGTGCATGGGCCTGGCGCGGCGGCAGGCGCTGCTGCAATGGGCGCGCACGCACGACGCCTGGGTGGTGGAAGACGACTACGACGGCGAGTTTCAGTACGGCGGCGCTGCCCAGCGCGTACCCGCCCTGTGCAGCCTGCCGGGCTCGGAGCGCGTGCTGTATGTAGGCACCTTCAGCAAGACACTACACCCCGGCCTGCGCCTGGGTTTTGTGGTGGTGCCGCCCGCACTGGTGGAGGCCTTTGCCATGGCCCGCGCCATCACCGACCGGCACGCGCCGGGCGACACCCAGGCGGTGCTGGCGCGCTTCATTGCAGAAGGCCACCTGCTGCGCCATCTGCGGCAGATGCGCGAGCTGTACCAGGCGCGCCAGCGGGTGCTGGTTGACGCGCTGGCCGATACGAGCGGTGGGGCCCTTCAGCTGGCGCCCAGCGACCGGGGCATGCACCTGCTGTACGAAGCCGCCCCAGGCAGTGACGACGAGACCCTGAGCCGCAAGGCGCTCACCGCCGGGGTGATGCTGGCGCCACTATCGCGCTATGCGATGCAGTCCACGCGGCGTGGCTGGCTGTTGGGGTATGCAGGCTATAGCGAAGCCGAGATCGTGGCCGCCGCGCGCGTGGTGGGCGGGCTGGCGCGCATGCGGTAAATCACCACGCGCCGGGCTGCGGGGCCAGGGCCACGCTGCGGTCCACTGCCGTGGCCTCGGCCTGCGGCACTACTTTGCGCCACCAGTGCGTGGACAGCGCGGGCGCGCGGATGTCCAGCCGCTCGCCCATGATGGGCGCCACCAGCGGCACCTGCTTTGCCGCTGCGAGCGCGGTGATGCGCTCGAACGGCTCCACCCAGGGGTGCAGCGACAGGTCGAACGTGCCGTTGTGGATGGGGAACAGATGGCGCCCCTTCACGTCCAGATGGGCTTGCAGGCTCTCCTCAGGGTGCATGTGGATGTCGGGCCAGTCGGCGTTGTAGGCGCCGGTTTCGATCAGCGTCAGATCGAACGGGCCAAACCGCTCGCCAATGGCCTTGAAGCCGTCGAAGTAGCCCGTGTCGCCACTGAAGAAGATGCGCGTTTGCTCGTCGCCGTGCCCTGCCATCAGCACCCATGACGCCCACAGGGTGCTGTTGCCGTCTTGCAAACCCCGACCCGAGAAATGCTGTGCCGGCGCGGCCACCAGCTGCAGCCCGCCGATGGTGGTGCCCTGCCACCAGTCCAACTGCTGCACCTTGGCCGTCGGCACGCCCCAGCCGATGAGCCGGTCGCCCACGCCCAGCGGCGTGATGAAGTGCTCCACCTTGGGCGCAAGCTTCTGGATGGCTGCGTAGTCCAGGTGGTCGTAGTGGTCGTGCGACAGGATCACGCCGGTAATGGGCGGCAGCTCGTCAATCGTGATGGGCGGCGCATGAAAACGCTTGGGGCCCAGGAACTGGAACGGCGAGGCGCGCTCGGAAAACACCGGGTCGGTCAGCCAGAACTGGCCGTTGATCTTGAAGAGCAGGGTGGAGTGCCCCAGGCGCCACAGGCTCAGGTCGGGCGCGGCCAGCAGGTCTGACCGCATCACCGCGTACACCGGCACGGGCTGGCGCGGCACCGAGTCGTCGGGCTTGCCGGTGGCAAAGCGCCACATCACCTGCAGCGTCTTGAGGGCGCCCAGCGCATGGCGGGGTGCCACGTTGCGAAACTTGCCACCCGCGAACTGCGGCGACTGTTCATAGGCGGCCACCGGCTGGGCGGCGCGGGAAAAGAGGCTGTAGGCCATGGCGATCAGTACAACGAAGGCGACACAAAGTGCCGGGAGCAGACGGCGGCGGCGGGCGATGGAGAGTGACACCGGATCTGCGACATAGAAATTACACTGCACAGTGTAGTTCACTTTTTAGAAAAGTAAACTACCCGGTGTAAAATTTGCGCATGACTGCCTCCCAGCCCACCCCTCGCCTGACCGACCGCAAGCGCGATGCCATCGTGCAGGCCGCCATCGGCGAGTTCCGCGAACACGGCTTCAACGGCACCAGCATGGACCGCGTGGCCGCAGCGGCGGATGTGTCCAAACGCACGGTGTACAACCACTTCCCAAGCAAGGAAGAACTGTTCGAAGCCATCCTGCTGCTGATGTGGGAGCGCAGCCAGTCACCCGACGAACTGGCCTACACCCCCACGCGCCCGCTGCGCGACCAGCTGCTGGAGCTGCTGGCACAAAAGATGCGCCTGCTCAACGACGCGAGCTTCATCGACCTGAGCCGCGTGGCCATGGCCGACATGATGCACACCCCCGAGCGCGCGCGCGGCATCACCGCCAAGCTCTCGGCCAAGGAAGAGGGCCTGCCGTGCTGGCTGCGCGCGGCCCAGCAGGATGGCCGCCTGCGCGCCACCATGGATGTGCCCTACGCCGCGCAGCAACTGCAGGGCATGGTCAAGGCATTTGCGTTCTGGCCCCAGCTGGCCATGGGCCAGCCGCCCTTGAGCGCCGCACAGCAAGCGCAAGTGGTAGGGGATGCGGTGGACATGTTCCTGGGGTTCTACGCCGCGCCCACCCAGAAGGCCAAGGCCCCCGCAAAAAAAGCCCGGGTTGGAAGCACGGGCAAGGCAGCGGCAGTCCCTGTTGCAACCTCTGCGAAAGCTGCCCCTCGCCGCGCCCCAGCGCGCTGACCAACGCCACCACCCTGGTCAGCAAACCGGCGTGAGGAGCGATTTGCACTACGCTCACCCGTTCTTTCCACGCAGCCTGACACCAAGATGCCCCTCGCTCCCTACCTCGACACCGCCCCGGTCCTGGACACCGGCGTTTTCATACACGACTCTGCCCAGGTCATCGGCGACGTCACGCTGGGCCGCGACAGCTCGGTGTGGTGCAACGCCGTGCTGCGCGGCGATGTGAACCGCATCACCGTGGGCGTGTGCAGCAACGTGCAGGACCTGACCATGGGCCATGTGTCGCACCGCAACGCCAGCAAGCCCGAAGGCTCGCCGCTGGTCATCGGCGACTACGTCACGGTGGGCCATTCGGTGATCCTGCACGGCTGCCGCATCGGCAACGAATGCCTCATCGGCATGGGCTCCATCGTGATGGACGACGCGGTCATCGGAGACAGCGTGATGCTGGGTGCGGGCAGCTTGGTCTCGCCCGGCAAAGTGCTGGAGAGCGGCTATCTCTACATGGGCCGCCCGGCGGTGCGCCAACGCGCGCTGACCGAGGCCGAGATCACGTACCTCAAGTACTCCGCCGAGCACTATGTGCGGGTGAAGAACAACTATCTGAACGCTCCACAGGCAGAGTCCAAGACCTGAAAATGCAGGTTTACGCCATGGCCCCATGCCGTGGCCCCGGCAGATAATTGGAAACATATGGCCGAACTCCTCGCCCAACTTTCCGAGTCCGTCACCACCGCCCAGTCCGTGGAGGAACTGACGCGGCCGCTGCTGGAGATGCTGGAGGCCGTGACGGGCCTTGAGTCCACCTACCTGACGTCCGTCGACCAGGCACAAGGGGTGCAGCATGTGCTTTATGCGCGCAATGTGGGCGATTTGCAGATCCCTGAAGGCCTGGCTGTTCCGTGGAACGACACGCTGTGCAAACGCGCGCTGGAAGAGGGCCGCACCTTCACCGATGACGTGCCGGGCTGCTGGGGCGACTCGGGAGCCGCGCGGGACCTAGGCATCCACACCTATGTGAGCAAGTCCGTGCGCATGAGCAACGGCGCGCTGTACGGCACCCTGTGTGCGGCCAGCAAGCATGCCCGTGCCCGCACGCCCGAAACCGACCGCATCCTCACGCTGTTCGCCTTCCTGATCGGCCAGCAGGTGGAACGTGAAAAGCTCATTCAGGAGCTGGTGCACGCCAATTCCCAACTGGCCGCCGCAGCCTCCACCGACCAGCTCACCGGCTTGCCCAACCGCCGCGCCCTGGTGGATGCGCTGGAGCGCCTGCTGGCACAGGGCCGGCGCCAACAGAGGGGTGTGCACATTGCGTTCGTCGATCTGGATGGCTTCAAGGCCATCAATGACACCCACGGCCATGATGTGGGTGACCAGTTTCTCGTTGCGATTGCGCAGAGGCTCCAAAGCACACTGCGCGCGGAGGACATGGCGGCGCGGCTGGGCGGCGATGAATTTGTGGTCATCAGCCTGGGCCTGCACGCGGGCGATTCGGCGCACACGGCGCAGGAGGTGCTGGGCCAGCGCATTGTTCAGGCCACGCAGGGGCGATTCGAGCTCCAGGGCGCCTCGCTGGACTATGCCGGGGCCAGCGTCGGCGTAACCACCATCACGCCGGATCAGAACCTGGGCGTGGAAGAGGCGTTGCGAGCGGCTGACCGAACCATGTACCAGGTAAAGCAGGCGCGCCGCAATGCGCAGGAGGCGCTGGCCCGGGCGGGAGGCAACGTGACTCAGCACACGGGCAACGCTGAATAACCCTGCGCAACACGGCGGGCCCTGGATCGGGAGAGCTGCAATACGGCACAGCACTGGCTGATTCCGTATTGCCCTCTGACGGCGCCCCCCACGCACCGGAGGCGCGCAGTGGCCCCATGGCAGCAGTGCCCGGCCCGTGCCGGGATAATCAAGGCATCCCCGATACCCGCACTCCATGGCTACTTCCCCGTGCCGCGTCCTCTCCGTCATCCCCCCGATGACGCAGCTGAACACGCCCTACCCCTCCACCGCCTACCTCACGGGCTTTCTGCGCTCGCGGGGGGTGACGGCGTTCCAGGAAGACCTGGCATTGGCGCTGGTGCTGCGCCTGCTCTCGCCCGAAGGGCTGCGCGCGGTGGCCACCCAGGTGGATGCGCTTCCCGCCAAAAAGCAGAGCCCCGCCGTGCAAAGTTTTGCGGCGCAAAAGGACCGCTACCTCGCCACTATCGGCCCCGCCATTGCCTTCTTGCAAGGCCGCGACAGCACGCTGGCGCACCGCATCGTGGGACGGAACTACCTGCCCGAGGGCCCGCGCTTTGCCACACTGGATGTGTATGTGGATGACGAAGGCGGCGACCCGCTGGGCTGGGCCTTTGGCGCCCTGGGCCTGCACGACAAGGCCAAGCACCTGGCCACGCTGTACCTGAACGACCTGGCCGATGTGCTGCGCGACGCGGTGGACGAGCGCTTTGAGTTTGTGCGCTATGCCGAATCGCTGGCGGGCAGCCAGCCCACGTTTGACCCGCTGGCCCAAGCACTCGCTGCGCCGCCCACGCTGGTGGACGCGCTGCTGGAGCAGCTCACGCACGAAGCGATTGCCAAGCACCAGCCCACCGTGGTGCTGCTGTCCGTGCCGTTCCCGGGGTCCGTGTATGCGGCGTTCCGCATCGCCCAGGCCTTCAAGGCGCGCTACCCACACATCGCCACCGTGCTGGGCGGCGGCTTTGTGAACACCGAGCTGCGCGAACTGGCCGACCCGCGTGTGTTCGACTTCTTTGATTACGTGACGCTGGACGCGGGCGAGCGCCCGCTGCTGGCGCTGCTGGAGCACCTGCGCGGCGAGCGCGGCCGCCAGCGCTTGGTGCGCACCTTCGTGCGCGGTGACGATGGCGCGGTGCAGTACATCAACATGATGGAAGCCGACATCGCCTTTGCCGAGGTGGGCACACCCACGTGGGACGGCCTGCCGCTGGACCGATATCTGTCGCTCCTGGACATGCTCAACCCCATGCACCGCCTGTGGAGCGATGGGCGCTGGAACAAGCTCACCGTGGCGCACGGCTGCTACTGGAAGAAGTGCAGCTTTTGCGATGTGAGCCTGGACTACATCAGCCGCTACGAAGGCGCCAGCGCCGCCGTGCTGGCCGACCGCATCGAGCAGATCGTGCGCGAGACGGGGCAGACCGGCTTTCATTTCGTGGACGAAGCCGCACCGCCCAAGGCGCTCAAGGCACTGGCCACCGAGCTGATCGCGCGCAACGCAGGCATCAGCTGGTGGGGCAATGTGCGGTTCGAGAAAACCTTCACGCCCGACCTGGCCGAGCTGCTGGCCGACAGCGGCTGCATCGCGATCTCGGGCGGGCTGGAGGTTGCATCGGACAGGCTGCTGGAGCTCATGAAAAAAGGCGTATCGGTCGACCAAGTGGCGCGCGTGACGCGGGCCTTCACCGACGCGGGCATCCTGGTGCATGCGTACCTGATGTACGGCTTTCCGACCCAGACCGTGCAGGACACGGTGGACGCGCTGGAGTACGTGCGCCAGTTGTTCGCCAACGGCTGCATTCAGAGCGGGTTCTTCCACCGCTTTGCCTGCACCGTGCACTCGCCCGTCGGCAAAAACCCCGAGGAATACGGCGTGACGCTGGCGCCGCTGCCCCCCGGTGACTTTGCCAAGAACGACGTGGCCTTCATCGACCCCACCGGCGTGGACCACGACGCGCTGGGTGGCGCGCTCAAGAAGGCCATCTACAACTACATGCACGGCATCGGGCTCGAAGAGGACGTACGCACGTGGTTCCCGTTCAAGGTGCCCAAGACGACGGTGCGGCGTGACCGGATCGAGCGGGCGCTGCAGCAGCGCGGCTGAGCCCGCAGTATTTCTTCAAGCAGCCGCCATGAAATCCAGGATGTCGTCGAAGTCCTTGCGGTCCTTGGGCGTCTGGTACTTGTAGGCAGCGAACGACTGCTGGAGCATTCCGGTCAGCCGGTCACGGCGTTGCACGAGTTCGGCCTTCCACGCCGGATCGCGCACCAGCAGTTTCAGGATAGCGAGCTTGCCGTCCAGGTTCTCGTACATGGCGTCGAACGAGCGGGCCGTGAGCTCCAGCAAATTGGCCAGCTTGGGCAGGCCGCGGGTTGTGGCGCCCTTGTCCAGCAGCGACTGCACGATCTTGGCTTGGTGGTAGTAGATGGCGATCTCGATGGGGTAGCTGGTTTCCGATGCGCCCTGAGCGCGCCCATCGGGGTCGGCACCGTGCTGCTGCAGCAGGTCCACGATCTTGGGTGCAGAGAACCGACAGGCCTCGTACAGGTTCGGATAGCCCTTGTGCGGCAGGTTGGGGTCGGCGCCATGCTCCAGCATGAGCTGCACGACCTTCACGCGCTTGTCGGTGATGGCCTTGTTCAGGCAGGAGTAGCCGGAAGAGAATGTGCTGTTGGGGTCGGCCCCCTTCTCCAGCAGGGCCTGCACGGTGGCCTGGTTCTTGGAGAACCCGATGGCGCGGATGAAGGCATAGGTCGGGTCGTTCTGCTCGCGCTCGGCGGCCTCGATGATTTTCCCCACCCGGCCGAGCTGAGCGGTCGGGGCCAGGGTCTTCATCAAGGCCACGACATCTACGGGCGGCTTTTTCTTGCCGTCGATGAAGCCATATTCAAGCTTGCGGGCGACCTCATCATCGACCAGTTCGGCATGCAGCGCATGGCAGACCTTGGACAAGGGCTTGATGAAATCACCAACATCGGCAGAGCCCGAGGTGAATGCCGCGTGGATCACCAGGCCCGAACGCTTATAGCGGTCAAAGCCCAGGTGGTCCGTGGGGTGGATGGTGAGCTTGCGGGCCGCGAAGAAGGCCCTGACCGCCGCTTCAAGCCCGGCACCACCGGGAGTGCTGAAAACCGCATGCAGTGTGTCGGCATCGGTATCGTTCTTGCAGACCAGCGTGAATCGCGTCGTGGTTTCCATGTTCCCTCGGATGGACTGAAGCAGTGGTTTTTGCAGGCATCATATTTCGATGCAGACTCCTCGCCCGCCCTTCACCGCCGCCATCTTCGACATGGACGGACTGCTGGTCGACTCCGAGCGCGTGACCCTGCGCGCCTGGCTTGACGCCGCACGGGCGCGGGGCATTGCACTGGCAGAGGCCGACTACCTGCAGGTGGTGGGGCGCGCGTCCACCGACTCCGACACCATGCTCACGGCTTTGCTGGGTGGTCCGCAGATGTTCGAACAGGTGCAGTCCGATGTGGCTGCGCGCCTGTGGGACGCGGGGCCAGAGCCCCTGTTTCCCCTCAAACCCGGCGCCGCATCGCTGCTGCACGCCTTGCGGCAAGCAGGCGTGCCCTGCGCGGTGGCCTCATCGTCGCGGCGCGACGAGATCGAGCACCGCCTGGACAGGGTGGGCGTGCTGCAGCACTTTCACGCCTGGGCTGGCGGCAACGAGGTACCGCGCGGCAAACCCGACCCCGCCCTGTACCAGCTGGCGGCCGTGCGCCTGGGCGTGGACCCCGCACAGTGCCTGGCGTTTGAAGACAGCGAGAACGGCGCACGCGCAGCGCAAGCCGCAGGGGTCGCGGTAGTGATCGTGCCGGACCTCAGAGCACCGGGCATCGAGGTGGTGGAGCGCAGCCACGGCGTGCTCGAATCGCTGGTGCACGCCCATGACCACCTGCCGCGCTGGTTCAGGGCGGCGCGGATGCCGTAAAACTGACAAGAATTGGCCTCTAGCGCTTATCCATCAAGCGCATATAGCTATCAAATTAGCAGCATTACCGTTTCTGCTTCTGGTAAGCCTTGTCGGCCGGTGGCCCCCGGTCCGTGTCCTGCAGTCCACGTTTCACATCACGGTAGGCCTGCTCCATCATTGCGTCGGGTTCGCCGTCGGTCATGTTGACCGCCTCGTCGCGCTCGTGGGGCAGGCGGGGTTCGGGCCCGCTCAGGTCTTCGGGTCCGCTGCCGGGGTGCGGCTGGGGCTGGGTGGTGTTCACGCGCCGCTCGGTGCGGGCGGGCACAGGAGCGGAGGGGATGATCTCCTCTTCCTTGCGGGGGGCTGTGGGGGTCGTTTTCATGCGGGGCCTTGGTATGCAACGTGGAGTCCCTCCACCCTAGCGCCGCTGGCCGCGCCGCGCTGTAGGCCCAGGCCCTGCGCCGCTGCGGGCGTGCGGAGCCTGCTGTCACCAGAACAACCACCGCTCCAGCGCATTGAGCACGATGACCACGATCACGCCGAGCAAAAAGAGGATCGCCTTGCGGCGCGCCCGCGCGCTCACCACCAGCTTGTAGACCGTGTACGCGGCGAGCGTGCCCACAAAAGGCGCCGCGATGGCTGCACCCGACAGGACGATGGCCACGAGTTTGCCCCAGCCGTCGGTCCCGCCCATGGTCCAGATCGAACGCAAGTAGATCGCGCTCGGAATGGCCAGGCCCAACCACAGCACCCCGGACGCCACTGCCACGCTGACGTGGTGCGCGAGCAGGCCATAGAGCACCAATGCGCCCACCACCCCGCCCAAGAACGCCACCCGCTTGAGCCAGAGCGGTAGCGACTCGCCAGAGCGGCGCGCTGGCGTGGCTTCACGGGCCTTCTTGGTCGCTGCGGCCGCTGCGGCCTCCGCCTGGGCTCGTTCTTTTTGCAGTTGTTGCTGCTTCTCGGTGGATTCACGGGCACCACGCAGGAAGTCGTCCACCGCCGGGTTGTCCACCTGGCCCAGGATCCGGCCCGTGCGCGACAGGGCTTGGTCGTGCTGGGGCAGTTCGGTCTGCAGGGACGCCCCCTGGCTGAACCACTCACCCATCTGCGCCAGCCACCCCACGCCGGGCGGCGGCAGCCCAAGGCCACCCTCGCCCGCGCGGCACAGGTAATGCTGCGTGCTTTGCGGCGGGATGAGCTGCTGCGTGCTGTAGCGGGGCAAATAGCATTGCATCAACGGCGCAGCCGCCTGCTGGCCGGGGCGGCCCAGGCGCAGCGCAAACTCCGGCAAAGGCACGGGCTCGCCCAGCCCATTGCGCACGCCCAGCCAAAGGTAAAGGCCCCGAGGCCGGCCATCTTTGGCCCGGTGCACCCAGAGGCCAGGGCCTTCTTGGGCAATGCTGTCCGCGCCCAGGGCATCCAGCTCGGACGGCAGCGGAACATCGGGGCCGTCCATGTCCCATAGCGGCCGCAGCTGGGCTTTGAGGAGGGAGGGCCAGACCGCACGCGCCCGGCGCTGCAGATCGTCCGCATCGACCTCGCGCCCGTGAGCGATGGCAACTTCGATGGTGCGACTGGCCTGCGCCGGCCGCCCCTCCAGGGCGAGCAACCATTCGTCGAGCAATGCAAGCCGCAGATAAAGCGCATCGGCCCCTTGCCCCTGGGCCTCTGCCGCACGCACCCATGCGTACCGGGCAGGCTGCTGCGGCACCAGCTCCTGCGCCAGCAACTGCTGGCGCGCAGGGCTGCCTGCCGGGGCAGCCGACGATGCGGGTTGTTGTGCCCATGCGCCCGATGCACCCACCATGCATAGCAGCACCGCAAACCACAGCACCCGCAGCAGGATGCGTTGCACACTTTTCGCCCCACCCGGAACACAGCTTGCGCTTGCCATTGCCCATGGCCTGCAGCGCAGCAGCGGACCGCAGTTCGGCGCAAATCCCCACGCATTTCCCCCCTGCATCTTTGCTCTCCTGTAGCTGTGCGGGGATTTTCTTTCAAGGCAGCTGCGGGGGGACAGCCCGCCCATCCGCCACAAGGCACTGCCCAGCGTCAACCTGTCTTCGGCATGCGACACTACTGTATGTCTCAACAGGTGTGGGCCGCGCAGGCCCTTGAATCTTTCGATGCGGTGGTGTCAGCCACCGAGGGTTTTCGCAGCCGTGCCGGCCAGCGGCTTATGGCCGAGCAGGTGGCGCGCACGTTCAGCAGCGCCACGCTGGGCAAGGTGGATGAAGAAAGCGGTGAAGACGCGCCTACGCGGTCCATCGCCGTGATCCAGGCGGGCACGGGCGTGGGCAAGTCGCTGGCGTACTGCGCACCCGCCATCGCCCTGGCGCTGTCGCGCGGCACGCGGGTGCTGATCTCTACCGCCACCGTGGCGTTGCAAGAGCAGCTGGTCAACAAGGACCTGCCCGCGCTGGCCGCGCTGCTGCCCCAGCCCTTCAAGTTTGCGCTGGCCAAGGGGCGCGGCCGCTATGTGTGCAAGCTCAAGCTCGACCGCCTGGCGGGCACGGGCGAGGCGGAAGAAGAGGGCGAAGACGACCTGTTTGCCGAAGAGGAAGCCGCCGCCCGCGCCAAGCGCCCCCGGCACGAAACCGAGGCGCGCATGCAGTTCTACAGCTCCATGGCGCAAACCTTGTCGAAAGGCGCCTGGGACGGCGACCGCGACAGCCTGGACACGCCCCCCGAGCCCGAGGTGTGGAGCCCCGTGGCAGCCGAGGGCGCGTCGTGCACCGGCAAACACTGCCCGGCCTTCAGCCAGTGCACCTACTACGACAAGCGCAAGGAGCTGGTGGGCGCGCAGGTGATTGTTGCCAACCACGATTTGCTGCTGTCATCGCTGGGCGCGCGCGTGCTGCCCGAGCTGGACAACTGCCTCCTGGTGCTGGACGAAGCCCACCACCTGCCCGCCACAGCGCTCGACCAGTTTGCGTGCAGCATGGACCTGTCGCGCATCACCTGGATCGAGCGGCTTGCCAGCCGAGGCCTGCGCATTGGGGCACTGCTGGAGGTCGAAGAGATTGCCGACATCCCCAAACATTCGGCCCAGTTGCGCCAGACGCTGCAGGACCTGGCGCGCATCGTGATGGATGTGTACGGCGCCCAGCTCAAGAGCCAGCCCAGCGCCTGGGGGCCGGCGCGCGTGCGGGTGCCACGGGGCGAATTGCCCGAACAGCTCATTGCCCCGCTGGGCCTGCTGGCCGCCAGTGCCGAAGGCTTCCTCGATGCCCTGCGCGCCATCAGCAAAGCCCTGCGCGCCGAGATGCGCGACAAGCCCGACGAGGCCAAGCACCTGTCCACGCTGTATGCACAAATCGGCATGCTGGCCCCGCGCCTGGAAGAGCTGCACGCCACCGCACAACTGCTGCTGCAGGATGCGCCCGAAGGCGCGGTGCCGGCAGCCAAATGGTTCACGCTGGAGGTGGATGGCGACTTCATCGTGGTCAAGGCGCACGCCAGCCCCATCCTGCCTGGCACCACGCTGCGCAACCACCTGTGGAGCGCGGTGCGCGGTGCGGTGCTGACCTCGGCCACGCTCACCAGCTGCGGGCACTTTGATTTCTTCTTGCGCGAGGCAGGCCTGCATGGCGACGAGGCGGCCACCACGCTTGAGGTGCCCAGCCCCTTCAACTACGCCGCGCAGGGCACGCTGATTGCAGCCGAAACCCGCGCGGACCCCAAGAACGCCGCGCAGTTCACCACCGAGATGGTGGACGCGCTGCTGCACGACATTGCCCGCGTGGAATACGGCGCGCTGGTGCTGTTCACCTCGCGCGAGCAGATGCGCCAGGCGGTGGACGCGCTGCCCACCGCCATGCGCAGCGTGGTGCTGGTGCAGAACGCACTGCCGCGCACGCAGCTGCTGCGCCGCCACCGCGAGCGGGTGGAAAACGGCGAGCCCTCGGTCATCTTCGGCATGCAGTCCTTCGGCGAAGGGCTGGACCTGCCGGGGCGGCTGTGCGAGTCGGTCTTCATCACCAAGCTGCCCTTCGCCCCGCCCGACGACCCCGTGGGCGAGGCCCGCGCCGAGTGGCTGCGCGCCGTGGGACGCGACCCGTTCAGCGAGCTGGTGGTGCCCGCCACCGCCATCCGCTTGGCGCAATGGGTGGGCCGCGCGATTCGCACCGAAGAAGACATGGCGCATGTGTACTGCTACGACAAGCGCCTGACGCGCACCAGCTACGGCCAGCGGCTGCTCAAAGGGCTGCCACCGTTTGCGCTGGAGCAACGCGCGCCGCTGTGAAGCGGCGACACTTTGCGCACCGATTTCACAACCACTACAACAACGACAGAGAGGACCCCACCATGCCCCACACCACCCCTGCCTGCCCCCAATGCGGCCTGGAGAACACCTACCCCGATGGCAGCAACTATGTGTGCCCCGACTGCGCGTTTGAATGGCCGCAGGTGGCCGATACTGCCGAGTCCGATGCCGCAGAAGCAGGCGACGGCGTGGTGCGCGATGCCAACGGCAATCCACTCGCAGACGGCGACGCGGTGATCCTGGTGAAAGACCTCAAGGTCAAGGGTTCGTCGTCCACGCTCAAGAAGGGTACCAAGATCAAGAGCATCCGCCTGGTGGATGGCGCCGATGGCCACAACGTGGACTGCAAGACCGACCTGGGCAGCATGCTGCTGAAGTCGGAGTTTTTGAAGAAGGCGTGAAGCGCCTTCCCTCCACCTGGCGTACCACGCTTTACCGTGACAGCACGGCAGGTGCTGCGCAAGGTGGAGGTACCGGTGCAGCCGCACGGGCGGCATAGGTAACGCCCGGTCCTGGCCCATCCTGTCTGGGCGGGTCGGACGGGATGTCGGACAAGCGCCCACGCACAGGCGGGCAGGGGGACGACGCGGCGCATGGCGCCGGCGGCCTAGAGTCGTAGCACCCCCTCCATTTCACGGAAGCCCCTCATGCACCACGACACCCCCGGCCACGAAACCTTGTGGAAACTCATCAAGGACATTCGGTTTGGCATGCTCACGCACCGCACCTCCACGGGCATGCTGCACGCGCACCCGCTCACCACGCAAAACCGCCAGTTTGACGAACACGGCGAGCTGTACTTCTTCATCCCCAAGTCGGGCGAGCTGTACGAACGCCTGCTGACCGATGGCGAAGTCAACGTGTCGTATGCCAACCCGGACGATGACAGCTACGTGTCGCTGTCGGGCCAGGCCCGCGCTGTGGACGACCATGCGCAAAAACAAGCCCTGTGGTCCCCCATGGCCCAGGCATGGTTCCCGGGTGGCGTGTCCGACCCCAACCTGGCGTTGCTGGCCGTGCGCATCCGCCATGCCGAATACTGGGATGTGGATGAAAGCAAGATGGTGCAGCTCTTCAAGATGGCCAAGGCCGCCATCACGGGCGAGCCACCGCGCAGCCTGGGCGAGCACAAGGAACTGACCTTGTACTGAGAGGCTGAGCGGCAGGCCCCCGGGCGGCTGTTTCCCCAAGGTGGGGCAGGGGCCGGAGGCACGCCGCACCCTGCCGCGATGCCGGGAGCACCGTCAGCGTCTTGCACAGAAATTCAAGAAAAAATGGGCTCCAGCGCTTTTCTATCAAGCGCTAATAGCTACATATTTCATAGCAAAACCACCGCGCCATGGGGCCCACGGGCTCCTTTTTCTTTGGGCCACGGCTCTTGAAACAGCGCGCCAAGGCATCCACATGCCATCCATACACCATCCCATTGGATGTTTTATGGAGTTTCCCCGATGAACAATATCGTTCCCATCGCCCCGTCGCGCGGCAAGGTGCCCGAGTCCGAGAAGGTCACGATCAACCTGGGCTTCGTGGACCTGGGCCACATTGATCTGCTGGTCTCCGAAGGCTTTTACGCCAACCGCACCGACTTCATCCGCACCGCCATCCGCAACCAGCTGACCGCCCAGAACGACGCCGTGCGCCAGGTGGTGGCCCGCAAGATGCTTGTGCTGGGGCTGCAGCGTTTTGGCCGGGCCGATCTGGAGGCCGTGTTGGCGGCGGGCCAGGCGCTGGAGATCCGCGTGCTGGGCCTGGCCAGCATCGACGACGACGTGCCGCCCGCCCTGGCGCAGGCCACGGTTGCCTCGGTGACGGTACTGGGCGCGTTCCATGCCAGTGCGGCCGTCAAGACCGCCCTGGCCGGGCGCATGCATTGAACACCACCGACCCGGACCGCAGCGCACCGCTGGCGCGCCCACCCACACAAGGAGTCCCCATGGACTGGAACCTCAATCTCAAGCGCCTGATGGGCGAAGCCACCCAGCTGGTGCGCAGTGGCCAGCTGGCCGACGCCACGCGGGCCATCCAGCAGACCCTGGGCGCAGCCGTGGCGCGCCACAGCAACGAACCGACACCTGCCAGCGCTGAGGCCACGTCGTTGCAAGCGCCATCACCTGCAGGCACAGAGACCCCACGCTGGCGCAATGCCAACACCGCGCAGGACGTGGAAGACGCCGTGGTCATCGACCGCAGCGCCCCCACACCGCCAGCAGAAGCACAGCCCTCCACCACACCACGCCCCACCAGCAACCACCCGAAGGCGGAGCCGCCCGGCAGCTTCACCCGCGTGGTCTTCACCCACCCGAGTGCACGGCACCACCCGCACCACTACCACCTGTACGTGCCCCCGGGTACCACGGCAGGCACCCCCATGCCGCTGGTGCTGATGCTGCACGGCTGCACGCAGAACCCCGTGGACTTTGCCACCGGCACAGGCATGAACGACGCAGCCGCCCCCGCCAACGCCCTGGTGCTGTATCCCGAGCAACCCCACAGCGCCAACCCCAACGGCTGCTGGAACTGGTTTCGCCCTGGCGACCAGCACCGAGGCAGCGGCGAGCCCGCGCTGCTCGTCGCCATGCTGCAGGACGTGATGGCGCGCCACCCGGTGGATGCGCAACGCGTCTACGTGGCGGGCCTGTCGGCTGGCGGCGCCATGGCCGCACTGCTGGGCCGCGAATACCCCGAGCTGTTTGCCGCCGTAGGCGTGCACTCCGGCCTGCAGGCGGGCGCGGCACACAACGTGATGGCCGCGCTGTCGGCCATGAAAAACGGCGCCAAACCCGGCGCCGCCACCCACCCCACCGCCGAGGCTCCTGCACTGCCGCCTCCGCCGATGATCGTGTTCCATGGCGACGCCGACACCACCGTGCACGCCCACAACGGCGAGCAACTCATCGAGGCAACGCTGTCAGCACTGGCCGCGGCCCCAGATGGCGGCCAGACGACGGTGGAGACGGTGCACCAGGGCCAGTCCCGTGGTGGCCAGAGCTATACCCGCAAGGTGTACACCGTGGCGGGTAGCGCCCTGTCGGCCAGCACACTGCACAGCACGGTCGTGGCAGAACAATGGGTGCTGCACGGCGCAGGGCACGCGTGGGCTGGTGGGCACGCGGGCGGCAGCCACACCGACCCACGCGGCGTGGCTGCCACGCAGGAGATGCTGAGGTTTTTTCTGGAACATCCGCGCGCTCCGAGGCATTGACTCCCCACACGCGTCCCCTCACTCGGTCTTCGATGCGCTAAGGCCGGTGTGCAAGATCGCGTACAACACCTTCGAGCCCCTGAACCACGCGGGCCAATCGGTCGTAGTCCACCTTATCAGATGTGTCCTCGCGGGTGTGGTAGTGCGGGTAGCGGTAGGGGGCGGTGTCGGTCACCATCAGCGCGGGGTAGCCCGCGTCGATGTAGGCCGCGTGGTCCGAATAGTCCACGCCAGGAATGAAACGCGGCGCCGCGATGCCCTCGGACGGGAACGCCGCATGCGAACGGAACGACCGGACCACCCGGCGCGCCAGCCCCAGGTCGGGCGTGGTTGCGACGAAGGCAATGAAATCACCCTGCGTGGGGTAGAACTGGTTCAGCGGCCAGGGGTACTTCTGCGACCCTTCGGCGTTCGAGAAATACCCCATGGTCTCCAGCGACAGCATCGCCACCACCGGCGCACCACGGGCCTGCAAGGCCTGGGCGTGCACCTGGCTGCCCATCTGCGGGGTCTTGAAAAAGGGCGGCTCTTCGTTGGTGTAGAGCACAAACATCACGTCCGCCTGCGCGGTGGCGCCCAGGTGCTTGAGGCTTTTGGCCAGGGCCAGCACGGCGGCGGTGCCCGTGGCGTTGTCGTTGGCACCGGGCGTCTCGTGCGCCGAATCGTAGTGCGCGCCGATCACAACCAGGCGCTGCCCCGGCGCGCTCTGGCTGGGCACCGTGACCTCCAGGTTGCGCACCGCCACGCCCCGCGCCTTGAACTCGTCGCGCCGAACCTGGTAACCATACGAGACCAGCTCTGACTCCAGGTAAGTCGCCACGGCCTCCAGCGCAGCAGGGTGCTGGGCGTTGTGCTCCTGCGCTGCAATCACGGCTACATGCCGCTGCAACTGCTGCGCCAGCGCCTGCTGCGCAGCACTGGCGGCTGGGAGCGCGCCACGGTGCGAGCTGCCCGGCATGGTAGTGAACACCAGTATGGCCGCCAGAATCAGGCCAAACACGGCGGCGAGGGCGCCTGTAATGCGCAGGAGACTTTGCCCCACACGCAGGGCTACGTCGCTCACGCCGATGTGGCGCTGCGGCCGGGGCGCGTCTTGCTCTTGCGATAGCGCTGGGTGGCCTCGGCCAGCATCGCGTCCTTGGGCAGAAGCTTGGAGCCGCCCACCCACAGTTCGGTCGGCACGCCGTGGGCATCGCGCACGCGGCGGACCGCCTGGCCCGGGCTGGCGTAGGCCGAGGCTTTCTGGACCACCCCGGTGTCGCGCCCGGTGATGGCCAGCTCGGTGGTTGCTGCGTTGAAGGGCACGAACATGGCAGGCACCACTTGGCAGACCACATTGCCCATGGGCACCAGATCGCTGGCGCCCCACAGGCTCCACCAGCGCCCCGCCCAGGCGGCCTCTTTCTTGGCAGGCGCGCCGTGATGCTGGAACGCAAACAGGATACTGGCAATGCCTTCCACCCACTCGGTGGACAGGCCATCCTGCGCGTTGGTAAGCGCGGTCACCGTCAGGTCCAGCGCGGGGTAGCGCGCCGTGCGCGACAGAAACCCCTGCAGCCCGCCGGTGTGGCCCATCCATTCACGCGGGCCCGGCGCGCTGAGCATGGTGCCCAGCCCGTAGTGGGACTCGAACACGTTGCAGGGGTCGCGCCAGCGGCGCTGCGCCATCTCGCGGCGGCTGGCGGGCGAAAGGATGCTGTGCTTGCTGTCTGGCGCCAGCTGCGAAAAGAAGCGGGCCACATCCGACGCGGTAGACACAAACCCGGCCGCCGGGGCCATGGCGTCGCACACGTTGTCGCCAGGCACGATTAGGCGCTGGCCGAACGGAAACTCACTGCTGTGGCCCACAGCCATCGGGGCGCCCCGCGCAAGGCGCGGCATGTCGGGCACCGTTTCCTGCAAGCCTGCAGCATCAATCACATGGCGCACCATCCAGCTCGCGTACTCCGTGCCCGTGACCTGCTCCATCATCAGTCCGAGCAGGCCATAGCCGTGGTTCGAATACTTGAGCTGCACCCCCGCCTCCAGCGGCGGCTTGTCGCGCAGGTCCGCCAGCAGTTCTGCACGGGAGAGAAAGGCCCGCCGGTCCAGGAACTGGCCCGCGTCGGGGCCGTCGCGCGTGACGCCTGCGGCGTGTGACAGCAGCTCGCCAATGCGCGCCCGGGCCAGGTCCTTGTGCAGGCCATCGACATAGCGGCCAATGGGGTCGTCCAGGCCGATTTTTCCTTGCTCGCGCAGCAGCATGACCCCAGTGGCCGTGAAGCTTTTGGAGTGCGACGCGATGCGCAGGCGGTGCCGGGGCGTGAGGGGTTTGCCAGTCCGCATATCGGCCACGCCCAGCGCCAGCTCTGCCAGGGTCTCTCCCCCGCGTGCGATGGCCACGGAACACCCGGGCTGGCGGAAGCGCTCCAGCTGCAGGCCCAGCCATTGCGGCACATAGTCCAGCGCCGCCTTGAGCCAGGCTGAATCGGTGCCGTTCTTCTTCATGCGTTGCTCCGCTCGATCCGTCGAGAAAAAGGGATGGGCAGTGTAGGGCACGCGTTCCCGCAGGGCTTGCGCACGCGCACGCGGGCCAGGCCCGCGGGGCACTGGCCGACGCCCAGATGCCCCAGGCAGCGCAATCACAGACCGCAGGGGGTCATGCAGGCCATCCCCGGGTGTTTCACCACAGGTCCCAGGACATCCAAAGGGCCATCCCCCACATCGCCAGGGCAATGCTGACATCCAACGCTCGGCATGCGCTGGAGGCTCCCATGAATCGCTGCGCTTTGCGTGCACCCAAAACCCATACCGAAAACCACACCAGCGACGCATTCACCGCGCCCAGGGCATAGCTCCAGCGGGTATCGACCGGCAGCGCTGCGCCCACTGCTCCGATGATCAGTACCGTGTCCAGCCAAGCAGCTGGATTGAGCAACGACACCAACAAGAGCTGGTGCAATCCGTGCGATCCGGGGGCCGCTGCGGCGACGGCATTCAATGACACGGCAGGACAGGCACGCATGGCGTTGCGCACTGCCAACCCGCCGTGCAGGACCAAAAGCGCAATGCCAAGCACCTGCGCGGCCAACCGCAATGCAGGTTCCGCCTGTAGCGCGGCAGACAGCCCGATAAGCCCCAGGGCAATCAGCACCGCATCGCTGCCGCAGCCCACAGCAATCAACTGGGCCGGAGAGCGTCCACGCAGTGCTTCGCGAAGGATCAGGACATCCTTCGGTCCTGGGCAAATGAACACGCCCAAGCCAAGTACAAAGCCCTGCAACCAGGTAGAGAGGTCAATCATGTCGGCGCCTTACCGACAACCTCTCAAGCTGAACCGGACGATTTGAAGAGCGAATGATCATAAGGCTCTCGCTGCAATGGCCCCGAGCCTGTCCTGTATCTTGGTGCCCTGGTGCCAACGAGAGGCGGCCCAACCCACACCACGGACAATATGTCCCTCACGCCACCCGCCCCACCCATGCCCCCCATCGCCGTCATCGACTTTGAAACCACCGGCATCTCGCCCGGCCAGGGCGCGCGTGCGACCGAGGTGGCGATCGTGCTGCTGGAAAAAGGGCAGGTGGTGGACCGTTTTCAAAGCCTGATGAAAACGGGGGTGTGGATACCGTCGTTCATCACCCAGCTCACCGGCATTACCAACGCGATGGTGAACGCCGCGCCCGATGCGGCGGGGGTGATGCAGGACGCGGCGCGTTTTGTGGGCGATGCGCCCATGGTGGCGCACAACGCTTCGTTTGACAGCAAGTTCTGGCAGGCCGAGCTGGCCCTGGCCGGTCTGCCCGCGCCGCAGCCGTTTGCGTGCACGGTGCTGCTGTCGCGGCGGCTGTACCCGCAGGCGCCTAGCCACAAGCTGGGCTCGCTGGTGGACTACCACGGCCTGCCGCGCACGGGCCAGGCGCACCGGGCGCTGGCCGATGCCGAGATGGCCGCTGCGCTGCTGGCCCGCATGCAGCACGACCTGCGCACGCGTTGGAGGGTGGCGGAGCCCAGCTACACGCTGCTGCAAACGCTGCAGCGCTGCGCCAAGCCCAAGGTGGGGGCGCTGCTGGCGCAGCATGCGGTGGCCTAGCGAGAGCCCGCTGAGGGCACGCCAAGCAACACCCATTAACTATCAATTTGATAGCTATCAGTGCATGATGGACGAGCGCAGAAGGCCATTTTTATTCAAATTTCTTGCATACTGAGGCCGCGACAATCCCACACAAGGTGGCTGCGCCCACAACAACCCCCGATGAAAGGTCTTGCCATGGAAATTCTGGTACTTGGACTGGTGCTGTTTCTGGGCGTGCATTCGGTGCGCATCGTGGCCGATGGCTGGCGCACGCAGACGCTGGCACGCATGGGTGAGATGCCGTGGAAGGGGTTGTATTCACTGGTCTCTGCCGTGGGCCTGGCACTCATCGTGTGGGGCTATGGCTTGGCGCGGCAGCAGCCGGTGGTGCTGTGGGTGCCGCCCATTGGCATGCGGCACGCTGCGTCGCTGCTGACGCTCATTGCCTTCATCCTGCTGGCCGCCACCTACGTGCCGCGCAATGCCATCAAGGCCCGGCTGCACCACCCCATGGTGCTGGGCGTGAAGGTGTGGGCGCTGGCGCATTTGCTGTCCAACGGCAACCTGGCCGATGTGTTGCTGTTTGGCAGCTTTTTGCTGTGGGCCGTGCTGAGCTTTCGGGCCGCACGGCAGCGCGACCGGGCGATGAACACCGGCTACGCGCCCGGCACTGCGGCGGGCACGGGCGTGGCCGTGGTGGTGGGCGCTGTGGCCTGGGGGGGCTTTGCGTTCTGGGCACATGCCTGGCTGATCGGCGTTGCGCCTCTCGCGCGGTAGGGTGGCAGGGGCTTGGCGCAGCACTGCAGGACCAAATCCCGGAGAATCCGCGCTTTCCGTTTTTGTTTTCTTTCCCATTGCCTTTTCACACTGAGCCTTCTGCATGACCGACGCAACCACCTCCACCACGCCACCCCCCTTGCCCGATCACCTGTCGGTGGACCCCCGCAGCCCCCACCATGTGGCGGAGGTGTTCAAGCACGACATCGGCATCCGCTTCAACGGCAAGGACCGCAGCGATGTCGAGGAATACTGCGTCAGCGAAGGCTGGGTGAAAGTGCCCGCAGGCAAGACGGTGGACCGCAAGGGCCAGCCATTGATGATCAAGCTCAAGGGCAAAGTCGAAGCGTTCTACAAATAGGCCGTGGCCACCGAACCCGCCCACTGGGTGGTGCACTGCGACGGCAGCGCCGTGCCCAACCCCGGGCGCATGGGGCTGGGGGCAGTGCTGGTGGGGCCCGGTGGGGCCACGCAACACACCATTTCTGAAGCCACGACCTTCACCGGTTGCAACAACGAGGCCGAACTGCGCGCGCTGCTGCGGGCGCTGCAGTGGCTGGAACCCCAGGTGGTGGCGACTGCAACCACCGTGCAGGTGCTCAGCGACAGCAGCGTGCTGGTGGAGCAACTGGGCGAGCAGGCCGTAGCGCCTATCGAGCGGCTGGCACCGCTGTTTGACGAGGCGCGTCGTATGCTGCAGCGGTTTGCACAGGTGGACCTGCAATGGGTTCCCCGCCACCGCAATGGGGCGGCCGATGCGCTGGCGCGTGCCGCGCTGGGTCTGGCGCCCAAGGTGGCCACGCCACACGGCCGCACCCAAAAGCGGCGGCGCTGATCCTGCCCTGCTCCGACCTGCTTCACGCAGCGCGCCGGCTGCAGTGCATGTCCATCACGCTCGCGCTCGCGCCAGCAGCAATGCCTTCTCCTGCGCATTGCGCGTCAGGCTGGCGGCCCGTTCAAACTCTGCACAAGCTTCCGTCTGGCGCCCCAGCTTGGCCAGCAGGTCGCCCCGCACACTGGGCAGCCAGTGGTAGTGGCGCAGGCTGGGTTCTGCGGCCAGTTCATCCACCAGGGCCAGTGCTGCGGCCGGACCCAGGGCCATGCCCACCGACACGGCGCGATTGAGAGCGACCACCGGCGAGGGCGCCACCTGCAGCAGTGCGTCATACAGCGCCACGATGTGGTGCCAGTCGGTGTCTTGGGCGCGGTGCGCGCGCGCATGGCAGGCCGCAATCGCACCCTGCAGCGCATAGGGCCCCCAGGCATGGCCTGCGCGTGCCAGCTGCTCGGCCTTGTCGAGGGCCACCAGCCCCCGTCGCACCAGCAGGTGGTCCCAGCGCGCACGGTCCTGGTCCATCAGCAGCACGGGCTGGCCTTGTGCGTTGGTGCGTGCGGGCAGGCGGGAGGCCTGGATTTCGAGCAGTGCCACCAGCCCCTGCACCTCGGGCTCATCGGGCACCAGGCTGGCCAGCACGCGCACCAGTCGCTGCGCCTCGCCGCACAAAGCGGGGCGCATCCAGTCATCGCCCGCCGTGGCGGCATAACCTTCGTTGAAGATGAGGTAGATCACCTCCAGCACCGAGGCCAGTCGCGGCGCGCGCTCCGCAGGGCCGGGCACTTCAAACGGAACGTGGGCCGCAGACAGGCTTCGCTTGGCGCGAACAATGCGCTGGGCCACGGTGGGCTCGGGCACAAGAAACGCGCGTGCGATCTCAGCCGTGGTGAGCCCGCCCAACAGCCGCAAGGTAAGCGCCACACGCGCCTCGGTGGGCAGCACGGGGTGGCAGGCGGTGAAGATGAGGCGCAGCAGGTCGTCACCAATGTCGTCCTGCTGTACGTGCATCAGGGTCTCCACCACGTCGGGCGCGTACTGGGCTTCGAGCGCTTCGAGGTCGTGGCCCAGAGCTTCGTTCTCGCGCGTGTGCAGCGCCTGCTGGCGAAGGTGGTCGATGGCGCGGCGCTTGGCCGTGGTCATCAGCCACGCCGCCGGATTGGCGGGCAGGCCGGTGGTAGGCCAGTGCTCCAGCGCGGCCACCAGCGCGTCCTGCGCCAGTTCCTCGGCCCGGCCCACGTCCCGCGTCATGCGCGCCACGCTGGCGATGATGCGCGCGGCCTCGATACGCCACACCGAGTCGATGGTGCGGTGCAGGGCATCGCGGTCGGGAAGGGTAGAGGGTTTCACGCGATCAAAAGGTGTGAATGAATCCGGCGCATTCATTCACACGTTCTCATCCCAGCGCCTTGCTGGCGTCCACCATGTGCACAAACTCCCAGGTGTGCCCATCCAGGTCGTCAAAGCTGCGCGAGTACATGAAGCCCAGGTCCTGCGCGGGGCGGGGGGTGGCGCCGCCCGCAGCCACGGCCTTGTCCACCAGCGCATCGACTTCTGCACGGCTTTGGCAAGAGAAGCACACCAGCACCTCGGAGGTAGTGCGTGCATCGGCAATCGTCTTGCTGGTGAAGGTCTGGTAGAAGTCCTTGACCAGCAGCATCACGAAGAGGTTTTCGCCCACCACCAGGCAGGCGCCCTGGTCGTTGGTGAACTGGGGGTTGAAGTCATAGCCCAGTGCGCGGAAGAACGCCTGCGAGCGGGCCATGTTCTCGATGGGCAGGTTCACGAAGATTTGTTGGTGCATGAGGTGCTCCTGAGGAGTAAGGAAGGTAAAGCGAAACGAAAGGTTTTGCAAAGCGCAACAGGGGATGGGGCTCAGCCGGCAGGCTTTTGCGCCACAGCCTGCAGGTTGACCAGGCCGTCTTCAAAGTCCTGGCCCACCATGCGGTCCATGTTGAAAACCAAGTGCGCAATCTTGGCCAGGTAGGGCACAGGGCCGTGCATGGCCCAGGTGACGCGGGTGGTGCCTGCCCCTTCAGGCTGCAGGGTGAACTCGACCTGGTTGTGGGCTTCGAACGGGGCCACAAAGTCGAGCTTCATTGCCACGCGCGCCGGGGCCGTGGCATCGACGATCTCCATGCTGCCGGTGCCCACCTTGTCGCCCTGCCACGCATAGCGCGCGCCGGGGCCGATGGTGTTGGCGCTGTACTCGCCCTTGGCGGCGGGATCCTTGCGTTCGTACGGGTTCCAGGTGTTGAACTGGCGCAGGTCGTGAATGAGGCCGTACACACGCTCGGGCGGGGCGGAGATGACGCGGCTGCGCTCCACGCGGAAGGTGTCGGGGCGGGTGGCAGCAAACGCCAGGAAAAGTCCCAGCGCCGCCAGCAGCACAAGGGCAATGGTCTTGATCATGGTAGAGGGTCCTCCCGGTTGGTTTCAGCCGCGCATCGCTTCGAGGTCATGGAATTTCTCCACGCCTTCGACGCCGGCAAAGTCCTCCATCTCAAAGAGCTGGCGCACTTCGATCTCGGCATCGAGCCCCTCACCCCGCGGATTGGGAAAGCGGCGCGTCCATTCCAGCGCCTCGCCCTTGCTGCGCACCTGGATCAGGGTGTAGCCGGCGATGAGTTCCTTGGTTTCGGTGAACGGCCCGTCGGTCACGGTGCGGCCGCTGGCGGTGTAGCGCACGCGCCAGCCCTGCGCGCTGGGCTTGAGGCCGCTGCCGTCCAGCAGCACGCCCGCATGGGCCAGTTCTTCGTGGTAGCGGGCCATCTCGGCCATCAGGGCGGCGCTGGGCATGCAGCCTTGTTCGGATTCGGCGGTGGCTTTGACGATGATCATGAATCGCATGGGGTTCTCCTGAGAGTGATGGTTGAGGGCCCATTGGTGGACCTTCACCTGCACGACGAACGAAGGCCGGGCAGATCGACAGGATGGTTCAAAAAATCAGGGTAACTACGTAGAAAAAAGTCGCCAAGGTGTCAGGTGCAGCCCAAGGTGTGGGGCATTTGCCAAGGCGTGCAAATGGTTACGCGCCCGGCCAGACACCCTCGGTAGGATGCCGCGCGGAGAGCCCCCGAGCACAATGAACGAAGACAGCGACATCACCACCGAACCGGCCCCTCCCTGGCTGGCCAGCATTCCGCTGGAACCCAGTTGCCAGAGCCCGGCCCTGGTCATCGTCCACCCCGGGCGGGCCGTGGTGCCACCAGAAGGCTTGAAGGCGGTATTGCGCTTCAACGCCGACGGGCGCGGCGGCTGGGTCAGCGCTGCCCAGGCCGACAACTCGCTGTGGGGCTATATCGATGGCGAAGGCTGCTGGCGCGTGCCGCCCGCGCTGCAGAACGCACGCAACTTTTCAGAAGACGGACTGGCGCGCTTTTGCGAAGGGGGCCGCTGGGGCTTTGTGGACCTGGCGGGTGCGGTGGTCATCCCCCCGACCTTCGACAACGCCCACCCATTCCGCAACGGGGTGAGTGCCGTGCAGGTGGGCCAGGATGCATGGCGCCCCATCAACCGCGAGGGCCAGCCCACCAGCGACGAAGCTTTTCATGAACTGGGCCTGTTCGGCGCGAACGGCCTAGCCCGCGCCACGCTGTGGAAAAAGGATAGCAACCAGCGCACCCAGGGCTTTGTGGACCGCGCGGGCCGCTGGGTGATTGAACCCCGCTTTCGCGATGCCAAGCCATTTGGCGAGTCCCCCACCACGGCCGCATCGCTCGATGGAGAACGCTACGGGCTGATCAATGCCCGGGGCGATTGGGTGCTGAAGCCGCATTACCCCAGCATCGACGCCTTCAACAGCGATGGCCTGGCCTACTTTGACGAACCCAACGCCTGGGACAACGGCCACGGCTATCTCGACGCCCGGGGCAAGGTGGTGGTCAAGGGTGGCCGCCACCTGTCTCGGCGCATGGTCTGCGGCGTGGTGGCCAACAGCTACGACGGCACGGTCTTTCTCACGGCCGAAGGCAAGCCCTTGCCCGGCCCGCGCTTGAGCTATGGCTCGGACTTTTCTGCCGAGAGCGGCTTTGCCGTGGTGCGCACCGCCGCGCAAGGTCCGTCGGCCTGCGCCACCTGGGCCCTGTTGCATCCCGATGGCCGTTTCGTGCCGGCACCGGCGCATCTGCTGGAGCCGCTGACCAACGGCGATGGCTGGCTGGTGGGCAACACGCCCGATACCCCGCTGGTGCCGTTCCTCACCCGCGATGGTCAGCTGGCGTACATCGACGGCGAAGGGGTTGTGGTCTGGCGCGCGCACTATGACGGCCAGCAGGTGGCCTTGCTCGGCGCCGAAGGTGCGCCCCTGTGGCGCAGCGGCGTGCGCGAGAACTGCTGGCCGCCCCGGCCCTTTTTCCATGCCCCCCTGACCGACCACCTGGAAGGCCTGGACACGCTCGACGGCATCGTGCCCCTGGCCAGCCGCCTGCTGGCCCAGGCCGAGACACGCCTGCACCAACTGGCTGCGGGCGACATGCTGCAAGCTGACCGCGCGGGCACGGAAAAGGACGATGACGGCACCGACGACGAGGAAGATGCGGACGACCCAGACCAGGTGCAGGCCGACCGCACCGTGGTCGTGCGCCGGGTCATGCGCGCCTACCTGAGCGAGTCGCACAACGGCCCGTATGAATTCCTGTCTGCCGACCTCCACCGCGCGGTGAACGAAGCCCGCGAGGCCATGGTGCAGCGCCTGTCAGCGCGCTTTGGCCCGGCCGACCCGGACCCCGAACACGCCGCCCCCTGGCACCGCAGCGGCGACCACACCCAGGCCTGGGCCTCGCCGCTGGCCAGACCCCTGCCCGGTGATGGCGGAGTGCTGCGCGAATCGCGCGAGCAGTGGCTCACGCTGTACCAACATGCGGATTCCGGCGATGGCGACGCATGGTGGGAGCTGTGGCTGATGGCAGCGCCCAGCGTGGATGCGCTGCAGCTTGCGCAACGTGCGCGTTCTGCACCGCCAGCACCCCAGGCCCAAGCCGCCGACGAGACCACGCTGATGGCACAGCTGCAGTCGCACCCACGTACGCTGGCCGATGTGCCGCGTGAACACATCACCCACGCCATGGTGGACGCCGCGCTGGCCACCGATGAAGACACCGTGCGCTTTGTGCCCAGGCGGCTCATGACACCCGCACGCTACGCCACCGCACTGCGGCAGGGTGTGAAAAGCTTTGCGCAAATACCGGCCGGGATGCTCAGCGAGGACGCCTGCATCGCCCACGTGCAGGACGGTGGCTGGCGCCTGGAACAGGTGCCCGAGACCTTGCGCACCGTCGCTGTCTGTGCGCACGCGCTGCGCCGCAGCCCCAGTGCGCTGGAACACGTGCCCGAATCCCTGCGTGCACAGGCGCGCGAAGCGATGGCCCAGCTACCCCCGGATGCACAGGAAGAAGACCCGCCACGCGCGGGTGGCGACCTGGGCGACTGGTTGTCGCGCCGCGTGGTGGGCTCGGCCCTGCAAGGCCAGGACACCACGGCACGCAGGCTCCAGCACAAGGGATTTTTGGCAGCGTTTGTGATGCAGGCAGCACTGACCGCAAAGTCAGACACGCCCCCCACCCTCCGGGGGATGGCGGGGTGGTTCGAGCAGCGGCCAGTGCTGGCGCTGGTGGCCCACCTGCTGCTGGGCCTCGCAGCCTTGGTGGGCCATGCATTCGTCTCGGTCGCGGCCTGGCGGGCCGAGGGCCCGTGGATCGGGCTGGGCACCTTCGCACTGATGGGCTTTGCGGAGCTGTACTGGGCGTGGCGTTTTGTAGCGTCCAGCCCCTGGAGCCCCTGGCTGGCGCTTGCAGCCACCCTGGTGGTGGTGTACGTGTTCGGCTGGCGCCGCCTGTACCGCCGCGTGGGGCTGGCCTACGCGGCACGTGAGGGCATCACGCCCGTCGAGTGAGCTCCGGCGGGGGTTCACGGGGCGACCGCTGCACTTTTTACAGTTTTCTAGGGGTCATCACCGATCCCCGGAGGGACTGTTCGGTCCCGGCGATGGATACACTTTGTAAACCTTTCGCCCCACTGATTCACGAACCTCCAGAACGCCTTGGCCTGCATGCGCGGGCCTTCACCACAGCGGGTGCACCACCCATGCAAAGAGGATCGGAACCCAATACAACCCAGCGGACACAGCAGCTGGTGCTGGCGCTGCTGTGTGGCTTTGCATCCCACGCTGCCGCGCAGGCGGACATTGCCCAGCTGCCGCTGGAACAGCTCATGCAGATGGAGGTCCGGACGGCCAGCCGGTATGCGCAAACCGCCCTGGAAGCGCCCGCCGTGGTGAGCGTGGTGACCGCAGACGACATCCGGCTTTTTGGCTATCGCACGCTGGCGGAAGTGCTGGGCAGCATGCGCGGGCTGTATGTCTCTTACGACCGCTCTTACCACTACCTTGGCACACGCGGCTTTGCCACACCGGGCGACTACAACACCCGGGTGCTGCTGCTGGTCAACGGCGTGCGCTTTAACGACAACCTCTACGACCAGGCCGCCATCGGCTCGGATTTCCCGCTCGACCTGGACCTGGTGGACCGCGTGGAGTTCGTTCCCGGGCCGGGCTCTGCGGTGTATGGCGCCAACGCGTTCTTTGGCGTGGTCAACGTCATCACGCGCAACGGCCGCCAGCTGGCCGGGCCGCAGATCAGCGTGGAGGCGGGCAGCCAAGGCAGCGCCAAGGCACGCTTCTCGCTGGGCACGGTGGATGCCCAGGGCAGCGACTGGCTCGTCGCGGTGACGCGCTCCAGCAGCCGGGGGGCAGACCAGTACTTTTCGGCGTTCGACGCGCCCGAGACCCACCATGGTGTGGCACACCGCCTGGATTTCGACCGCAGCACGCAGCTGTTTGCCCGCATGCAGCGGGAGGGGCTCACGCTCACCCTGGCCCATGGCGAGCGCACCAAGGGCACGCCCACGGCTTCGTTCTCGCAGGCGTTCAACGACCCACGCTCGCGCTACATCGACACCACCACCCGCCTGGCGGCCGAAACCACGCACCAGATTTCGCCCTCACTGGCGCTCACCGGCCGCGTACACGCCGGGCGCTACCGCTTCGTGGGCGACTATGTGTACGACTACCCACCCCTCACGGTCAACCGCGACGTCGGCACCGGGCAGTGGTGGGGCACCGACTGGCAGTGGGTCAGCACGGCGTTTGCACGCCACAAGCTCGCCTGGGGCATCGACTACCGGCGCGACACCCGCATCCAGCAGCTCAACGTCGATCTGGACCCACCCGCCCAGTACCTGGACACCCGCCGCTCGGGCGATGCGCTGGGCATCTACATGCAGGATGAATTTGCGCTGGCGCCCACACTCACGCTGCACACCGGGCTGCGCTGGGGCAAGCAGTCCGGCAGTGCGGGCAGCTTCCATCCCCGGCTGGGCCTGGTGTATTGGTGGAACCCCTCCACCGCCCTCAAGCTGCTGCACGGCACGGCCTACCGGCCCCCCAACGCCTACGAACGCGACTACCGCGTGGACCTGCCCGGCGGCATCGTCAGCTCGGAGGGGCTTCGGTCGGAAAAGGTGCGCACCACAGAGCTGGCCCTCGAACATGCCCCCACCGGCGCCACCCGCATGCTGCTGACGGCGTTCCGGTCGCAGGTGACCGACCTGATCGCGCTGGGCGATGCGAACGCAGCGGAAAGACTGAATTTCGGCAACACCGGCAGCGTGCGCGTTCACGGGCTGGAAGCCGAGGTGGAACAGCGCTGGCAAGGCGGCTCGCGCCTGCGTGTGGCCTATGGCTGGCAAAAGGCGCGCAACACCAGCACCCCCCAGCCGCTGACGAACTCTCCCCGGCACTTGCTCAAGGTCCAGTGGTCGGACACCCTGGCGCTGGGCGCGTGGGGAACGCAAGGCGCTGGCAGGCCGGGCCAATATGCCGTGGAGGCCATCGGCGTGGGCGCGCGCGCAACCCGTTCGGGCGCACGCTTGCCGGGGACCATCGTCACCAACCTCGTCTACACACAACGCTTTGCGGATGTGGACGTGTCGATGGGCGTCTACAACCTGTTCAACCACCGGCATGCAGACCCCGCCTCGTACGAGATCCGCGAAGAATCGATCCGGCAGGATGGACGGACCTACCGGCTCAAGCTCACCTACGCGTTCTGAGCCATGTACAACGCCATCCACCTGGGCAAGATACTGTGGTTCGGCCTGTGTTTGCTGGGCGGGTTGGTCGGCCTGGCGCATGCCACCAACCCCGTGGAAGAACCCGACCTCAAGGCCGCCTATATCTTCAACTTCATCCAGTTCATCGAATGGCCTGACAACGACAGCGCCATGGGCAGCGAACTGACCGTCTGCGTCTCGCCCTTCAGTCCACTCAAGCGCCCCCTGACCGCCCTGGAAGGCAAACAGGCCGCTAAAGGCCGTACCGTGCGGATCAGGCTGCTGGAGATGGCGAGCCTGCGCGACTGCAGGGTGCTCATCCTGCAAAACGCAGACGTGGAGCAGGCATTGCGAGCGCTTCGAACCCTGTCTCAGGGCCATGGCGTGCTGACGGTCTCGGACGAGCTGACCTTCGTCAACCCGGAGATCGTCATCGCTCTCACCCAGCAGGAAGGGCGTATCGTGTTCGGCATCAGCCCCGACGCCGCCGCCAAGGCGGGTCTCACGATCAGCTCCCGACTGCTGCGGCTGGCCAAGGTGAACCGATGAGAACCCAGGCCCCCGAACCCCAGATTGCCATCCCGGCGCCACCGCTGCCGCCCGTGCTGCTGTCGTCCAGGCTGGTGGTAACGGGCATCCTGGCGGCGGGCCTGGCGCTTTTGACGGTGGTGCTGGCACTCACAGGGCTGGACTACTGGAGCACGCGCCAGTCCATGCTGCAGGACAGCCGCGTGGAGGCCGCCATCGTCGCGGACAACATTGCGGCCGCTGTCATGTTCCGAGATGCGCGCACGGCCAACGAGATGCTCGCGGCGCTGAAGTCGTCGCCCATGGTGCTGGGCGCCGGGGTGTACGACGCGCAGGGCCTGCTGCTGGCGCACTACACACGCGGGCCAGGCGACAGCTTCCCCGCCACGCTGGCGGCCGCTGGCATGGGCGGGTTGACCGAGCGTGCGGGGGTGAGCGTGCTGGAGATCGCCCGGCTGGTTGAAACGGCGGGCGTGGCAGAGGGAACCCTGTACTTTCGCAAGTCCATGCGTGCGGTGTACTCGCGCCTGGCCATTCGTTTTGTCAGCGCGTTGCTGATTGCCGGGTGTGTGATGGCCATGGCCGCCGCCATGGTGCTGCGCAGCCAGGCGGCCGTGCGCAACGCCGAGAACCGGCTGCACGCGCTCGCCCATACCGATGCCGTCACGGGCACGGGCAACCGGCACGCCTTCAATGAACGCCTGGCCGCAGCGATCGAAGCCGCCCGGGACCAGGGCACCCGCGTGGCCCTGGTGTACATCGATCTCGACAATTTCAAGACGCTCAACGACACCTTCGGGCATGCGGCCGGGGACGGTTTGCTGCGCCAGGTGGCGCGGCGCCTGCAGTCCGTGGTGCGCAGCACCGATGCGATCTCGCGCCTGGGGGGCGACGAGTTCGCCGTGATCCTGCCGCTGGACATGGACGACGCAGCGCTCAACACCTATGGCCAGCGGATTGTTGGCACCTTCCACCATTCGTTCACCGAAGTCGGCCAGCAGATGACCATGACCTGCAGCGCGGGCATCGCCACCTTTCCGGGTGATGCGGCCGACATGGACGGCCTGGTCAGCAATGCCGATACGGCCATGTACCGCGCCAAGGAAATGGGCAAGAACCGCTGTGTGCGGTTTGACGCGTCGATGAACCAGGCGGTGGTCCGGCGCCAGGCCATCGAGCATGCACTGCGCGCCGCGCTCCAGCAGGGCGAGGGCCTCGCGCTGCACTACCAGCCGCTTTTTGCCGCCACCGACCGCGCCCTGGTGGGCGCCGAGGCGCTGCTGCGCTGGTCGCATGCGGAGCTGGGCAACGTTTCGCCGCTGGAGGCCGTGATGGTGGCCGAGGACTGCGGCCTCATCGTGCCGCTGGGCTACTGGGTGATGCGCACGGCCTGCCGCGATGCCGCCCGGTGGCAGGCGGGCGGGCCGCTCCGGGTGTCGGTCAACATCTCGGCACGGCAGTTGGGCGACCCGCAGTTTCTGGAGCGCGTGATGGACATCCTGCGCGAAGAGGGCCTGCCCGCCCACCTGCTCGAAATCGAACTCACCGAAACCGTGCTGATGGACAACATGGAGGCCGGTGCGCACACCCTGCACCGCCTGAGCCAGCTGGGCATCCACCTGGCCATTGACGACTTTGGCACCGGCTACTCCTCCCTGGCCTACCTGCGGCAGTTGCCGATGCGGCGCCTCAAGATCGACCGCAGCTTTGTCAAGGACCTGCCCGGCCAGGAACACAGCCGCACCATCGTCACCGCCATCGTGGCGCTGGCCCACGGTCTGGGGCTGCAGATCACAGCCGAAGGGGTGGAAACGCCCGAGCAGGCCGACTACCTGGTGCGCCAGGGCTGCGATGTGCTGCAGGGCTACCTGTTTGCGCGGCCCATGCCAGTGGGGGAGTTTCAGGCACAGCTGCAGGAAGGCACTGCGCGCCGGGGAGTGTGAAAAGCGTCAGCGCCCCTGATCACAAAGCCCCGTGGTAACACGGCGCCACTTCGCGCACCTCGACAGTGGCCCATTCGGCGGCCGGGCATTCGCGGGCAATGGCCACAGCCTCCTCGCGCGTGGCGCAGTCGAGCAGGTAAAAGCCACCCACCATTTCTTTCGTCTCGGCAAAGGGTCCATCGACCATGCGGGCCTGGCCTTCGCGCACCTGCAGGCGCACGGCCTGCTCGGTGGAGGCCAGCGATTCGGAGGCACGCAGCAGGCCCCGGGCCTGCAGGCCTTCGCCAAAACGCAGCATGCGCGCATAGGCCTCCTGGCCCCCCGCCAGCCCCCGCTCGGCCCGTTGGCCGTGGGGTTCCATGATGAGCAGCATGTAGGCCATGAAAAGATCTCCTGACGAAACAGATGGGGAGGGCACGCAGCGAAAGGCGCCATCCTATCAGCAGTATTCACTACTATTTTGATAGCTATCAGCGCTTATCCATCAAGCGCTAGCGGCAATTTTCATCAAAATTATTGCGCACCGCAGCAAGCCTGTGCTATCTTTGCCACCTATGCAACGCAGCATGCTCCTATCCACCCTATCGCTAGGCCTAGTGCCTGGCCGGGGTCTGCCTGCGTTCGCCACCGTTGCCTGATCCGCTCAGCGCAACACCTGATCTCCCCCTGACCCCGGCCCGCGAACCAGCCTTTGCACATGCAAAGGGCTGCAGGGGATGTCATTCGTTTCTAGATTCGTTTGACCTGTGCACCGTGTCTTTCACACCGCACACACCGTTCGTGGAGCCTTTTTCATGATTTCCAAACCCGCCACCAAGTACCAGCCCATTGCCCCGGTCGCGTTGACCGATCGCCAGTGGCCCACTCGCAGCATCACCCACGCGCCCGTGTGGCTGTCCACCGATTTGCGCGACGGCAACCAGGCCTTGTTCGAGCCCATGAACGGCGAGCGCAAGATGAAGCTCTTTGAAGAGCTGGTGCGCATCGGCTTCAAGGAGATCGAGGTCGGTTTTCCGGCCGCATCGCAGACGGACTTCGACTTTGTGCGCCGCCTCATCGACGAGAACCTGATCCCCGATGACGTGACTATCATGGTCATGACCCAGTCGCGCGAAGACCTCATTGCGCGCACCGTGGAGGCCGTGAAAGGAGCCCCCCGCGCCATCGTGCACCTCTACAACGCCACGGCCCCCGCATGGCGGCGCATCGTGTTCGGCATGAACGTGACGCAGGTGATGCAGCTCATCGCGCACCACGTGGGCTACCTCAAGCAGCTTACCGATGCACAGCCCGAAACGCAGTGGACCTTGCAGTATTCACCCGAAACCTTCAGCGCCACCGAACTCAGCGTGTCCCTCAAGGCCTGCCAGACCGCGATTGCCGCATGGAACGCGGGCCCCGGCCGTCCCATCATCATCAACCTGCCCACCACGGTGGAGAACGCCACGCCCAACGTGTTCGCCGACCAGATCGAGTGGATGGACCGGCACCTCAGCCCGCGCGAGCACATCACGCTCTCGGTGCACCCGCACAACGACCGGGGCACGGGCGTGGCGGCGGCAGAACTCGCGATGATGGCCGGCGCCGACCGCGTGGAAGGCTGCCTCTTCGGCAACGGCGAGCGCTGCGGCAACGTGGACATCGTGACGCTGGCGCTCAACATGTACACGCAGGGCGTGCACCCGAACCTCGACTTCTCGGACATCACCTCGGTCGCGCGCATTGCCGAGGAATGCACCTCGCTGCCCGTGCACCCGCGCCACCCGTACGCTGGCGACCTGGTGTTCACCGCATTCTCGGGCTCGCACCAGGATGCGATCAAAAAGGGCTTTGCCGCGCAGGACCCGAACGCCTTGTGGGAAGTGCCGTATCTGCCCATCGACCCGGCGGACCTCGGCCGCACCTACGACAGCGTGATCCGCGTGAACAGCCAATCGGGCAAGGGCGGCATTGCTTTCCTGCTCGAACGCGAACACGGCGTGGTGATGCCGCGCCGCATGCAGGTCGAATTCAGCGCAGTAGTGCAACGGCAGACGGACGCGAGCGAGGGCGAAATGAGCGGCGAGGCGCTGTGGGACTTGTTCCAGACCACATACCTGAAAGCGCCTGCGCACGCCGCCATCACCTGCCACAGCCACAAGCTCGATGAAGACGGGCAGGGCATCGAGCTGGACGTGACCATCGACGGCACGCGCCAGCATTTGCGCGGCCAGGGCAACGGGCCGATTGCCGCCACGGTGGATGCCCTCGGCCTGCCGCTGCGCGTGGACCACTACGAAGAGCGCGCCACCGGCACGGGGGCCAATGCCCAGGCACTGGCGATTGTGGAAGCAGCCATGGACGGCGTGGCGGGCTCCACCTTTGGCGCGGGCGCGAGCCACAACATCGTGACGGCGTCGGTACAGGCCATCGTGAGCGTAGCCAACCGGTTGCTGCTGCGGCGCCAGACGGCCGAAATCACTGCGACGGCATGAGCTCCCAAGTGTTGTAAAAAAGATAGCTGCCAACGCTTGATGCACAAGCGCTGGCGGCATTTTTGACCAATATCCCCAAGGCAGGAACGGGGTCAGCGCATGCGCCGGGCTCCATCCGTTACCCTTCGGTCCATGCGCGTTTTTCACAGCCTGGCCTTTGCCGCCTGCACCGCCGCCCTGCTGGCCCTGGGCGGCTGTGGCACCTCACGGCCGCCTTCGACGTCTTCTTCTTCGTCCGCCCCGATCCGCACCACGCCGCCCCTGACCGCCGAGCAGGCACACGACATCGCCATCCACGCACTGGGCCTGGTGGGCACGCCGTACCGTTACGGCGGCAACACGCCCGACTCGGGTTTCGACTGCAGCGGGCTGATTGGTTACGTGTACCGCAATCAGGTCGGCACACCGCCGCCGCGCACGGTGGCGCAGCTCAACAACTGGGGATACCGAATCGACGGTGGCGAGTTGCGCGCCGGAGACCTGGTGGTGTTTGGCACCGGCCGCCAGCCCAACCATGCGGGCATTTATGTGGGGGAAGGGCGTTTTGTGCACGCGCCCTCCACGGGCGGAACGGTGCGGCTCGACCATTTGCAGTCGCGCCATTGGTCGCGGCAGAATGCGGCGTTCCGCAGGCCTTGAATTCGGACACCCCCCTGAGCGGCTTCGCCGCTTCCCCCCGCTCTCGCATCGCTGCGCGCTGCGGGCAGGGGGACGACGCACTCGCTGCGGGGCGGCCCTTGCTCTGCGTCACTGGCCTGGGCCGCGCCAGTTCCGAGCCGTGTGACCACCTCCTTGACCAGTAGGCAACGGCGGCTCCGCGACAATCGGGGCCACCATGACCCACGCACACCGCTCCGCCAACCCCATTTCCACCCACGACACCACACGCATTGATGACACGCGCATCAAGGCCGTGCGCCCGCTGATTACGCCTGCGCTGCTGCAGGAGTGGCTGCCCGCACCCGATGCGGCGCAGGCGCTGGTCGAATCGAGCCGCGCCGCCATCTCACGCGTCCTGCACGGGCAGGACGACCGGCTCGTCGTGGTGGTGGGGCCCTGCTCCATCCACGACCACGACCAGGCCATGGACTACGCGCGCCAGCTCAAGCAACAGGCGGATGCGCTGCAGGCCGACCTGCTCGTCGTCATGCGCGTGTACTTTGAAAAGCCGCGCACCACTGTGGGCTGGAAGGGCTACATCAACGATCCGCACCTGGATGGAAGTTTTGCCATCAACGAAGGGCTGGAGCTGGCGCGCCAGCTGCTGCTCGATGTGCTGGCCACGGGCCTGCCGGTGGGCACCGAATTTCTGGACCTGCTCTCGCCACAGTTCATCAGCGACCTGGTGAGCTGGGGCGCGATAGGCGCGCGCACCACCGAGAGCCAGAGCCACCGCCAGCTGGCCAGTGGCCTGTCGTGCCCCGTGGGTTTCAAGAACGGCACGGATGGCGGCGTGAAGGTGGCCAGCGACGCCATCCAGGCCGCGCAGGCATCGCACGCGTTCATGGGCATGACCAAGATGGGCCAGGCCGCCATTTTTGAGACGCGCGGCAACCAGGACTGCCATGTGATCCTGCGCGGCGGCAAGCAGCCTAACTACAGCGCTGCCGATGTGGATGCTGCCTGCGCCATGCTCAAGGCGGCGGGCCTGCGCGAGCAGGTGATGATCGACGTGAGCCATGCCAACAGCAGCAAGCAGCACCAGCGTCAGATCACGGTGGCGGCAGAAGTGGCCGAGCAGATTGCAGCCGGTGATGCGCGCATCACCGGCCTGATGATCGAAAGCCATCTGAACGAAGGCCGACAGGACATCGTGCCCGGCCAGCCGCTGCAACACGGTGTGTCGGTGACTGACGCCTGCATCAGCCTGGCGCAGACCGTGCCGGTGCTTGAAGGGTTGGCGGCCGCCGTGCGGGCGCGGCGCTCGCGGGCGTAATCCCACCGCAGAACGGGACGGCCCGCCACCTACCGCGCAGCGGCGGGATCGATATTGCGCGCCGTGGCCAGAAGCGTGGCGCACAGGGTTTCCTGGCCGTTCCCGTCCACCGCAAAAACGTCGGACGCGCAGACGGTGAGTAACCGCCCCGCATCCACCACACGCCCGCGCGCACGCAGGCAAACGCCCCGGGCAGGCGCCACGAGTTTCACGGTCGCATCCACCGTGGCATTGGTCCACCCCGGCGGCAACACGCTGCCTGCTGCCGCCACCGCCGCAAAGTCGGCCACGGCAAACACAGCCGTGGCCTGCAACTGGCCGGGGCGAAAACTGAAGGCCTCACTCACCGGAATCTCCATCTCAACCCGGCCCGGTTCGGCGTGGACGAAGCGCAGCCCGAGCGTGCGGGCCATGGGCATGGCCAGCACAAAGGCCTGCAATGCGGCGATGGAGGCCGTGGGCAAAGGGGATGGCGAAGACAAAGTCATGGCGTTTTCCTGGAGGTTGGGGTTTGGGAGGGGGACTTGGTGGATGTGCTGGGCCGCACGCGCGGCCAGGCGCGGGGTGTCTCTCGCTTGCGTGTCTGTTGCGCCTGCAGCCACGCCTGGTGGTCGAGCACCACCTGCTTTTGGGCCTGCAACTGGCCGATCTGCTGCTCCAGCGTGGCCACGCGTTCCTGCAGGGCCAGCACCATATCGTCGATACCCAGCGTGCCGGCACGGTAGTCGTCAAGCCGCCGGGCAATCTGCGGCAGCGCAAAGCCCAGCTGGCGGGACATGGCGATGAACACCACCTCGCGCTTGATGCTGGCGGGATAGTCCCGGTATCCGTTGGCCCGGCGGTGCGGGCGAATCAGCCCCAGCCGTTCATAGTGGCGCAGGGCGTGGACGGACACAGAGGCCTGGCGGGCAAGTTCGGAGATCTGCATGGCACACAGGCTAGCAAGCCTGATGCTGCGCGAAGGTTGCCTTGGCGACTGTTTCCGCGCTGCCTGTGGTCGCTGGGCCGGTTTCCCCTTTGGGGCAAACCCGCATGCTGCGGTGCGTCAACATGGGTCTGTGCGGTGTAGCATTGCTGCTTTATTACAAGTTGTGGCCCCGGCGTTTGCGACTTCCTGCAGCGGCTGGGCCGTCCGGCATGTGCCGCCTTACCGCTCCACTTCCTTGTTGACGCAACTCCGGCCCTCCTACAACCCTCCCCAGGCAGCAAGGCGCCTGGAGGTCGGATGCGTGCCCCTGGGCCTGGCCCCAGCGTAACCACCATGCCGCCTGCGCACGCACCCCAAGAGGCCGCGCGGCTCCACGCACTGCAGTCCTACGCCATCCTGGATACCCCCCCGGAAGACGCGTTTGACCAGTTGGCCACGCTGGCCGCGCGCGTCTGCGGCTGCCCCATGGCCGTGGTCAACTTTGTAGACAGCGAGCGCCAGTGGTTCAAGGCAGCTGTGGGCGTGCCTTTCGCGCAGACCGACCGTGCCATTGCCTTTTGCGTCCATGCGCTGGATGGCAACCGCGATGCCGTGGTGGTGCCGGACGCCCGCCAGCACCCCGCATTTGCGGGCAATCCGCTGGTGGTGGGCGAACCCCGTGTTCGTTTTTATGCCTGCGTGCCCCTTGTTACGCCGGAGGGCTTTGCACTGGGAACGCTGGCGGTGCTGGACACCGTGCCCCGCACGCTGGGGGACGAGCAGCTCGACGGTCTGAAGATCCTGGCAGGCCAGGCCATGGTGCAGCTGGAGCTGCGCCGCCAGAAGCGCCTGCTGGCCCAGCTGGTGCAAGAGCGCGACCAGATGCATGCGGAGATGCTGGCCCAGAGCGATGCGCTGCGTGTGGCAGGACAGATTGCGCGCATCGGGGGATGGACGGTAGAGCTCCCCAGCCTCCAACTGACCTGGTCACAGGAGATCGCTGCCGCCTACGGGCTCACCCACCGCGTAGGCAGCCTGGCCCAGGTGCTGCAGCTGTACACCCCGCCCTACCGGGTGCTCATGCAAAAGGCCTTTGATGAATGCATGCACCATGGCACCCCCTTCGACGTCGAGGCTGAGGTGGCCATGCCTGGTGGCGGGCGATTCTGGGTGCGCACAGCAGGACAGGCGGCGCGTGATGCCCATGGCCAGATCATCCGCATCCAGGGCGCCTTCCAGGACATATCGGTCCAGCACCAGGCGCGGCAGGCACGCCGCGAAAGCGAAGAACGCTTTCACCTGGTCTCGCGTGCCACGGCCGATGCTGTGTGGGACTGGAACCTGCACACCGATGCCATGTGGTGGAACGAGGGCATGCAGAACCTGTTCGGCGTGCCGCTGGACGAGCTGCCCCCCGACAGCACCTCCTGGACCCTGCGGCTGCACCCCGACGACAGCCAGGAAATCCTCCACAGCATCCATGCAGCCATTGATGGCACCGACAACCACTGGTCGGCCGAGTACCGCTTTCTTCGGAAGGACGGCACGTATGCCTGGGTGCTGGACCGGGGCTTCCTGATCCGCGACTCCTCCGGCAAGGCCGTGCGCATGGTGGGCGGCATGACCGACATCAGCGTACAGAAGCTGACCGAGCTCGACGCGCAGCGTGATGCGCAGAACCATGCCGAGCTGCTGCATGTGCAGCAGCGCATCTCGTCGCTGGACATGCCCCTGCCCGACGTGCTGCAACTGGTGGCCGACACGGTGCTGCGCCAGACGCTGGCCCGGGGCGCGCTGGTGGAGCTGTTGCAGGGCCACCAGCTGGTGGCGCAGGCCTCGGCAGGCGACCATGTGCGGCCCGTGGGGCACCTGCTGGCCGTGGACCAGAGCCTGCTCTGGCCCGCACTGCGTGAAGGGCGCACCGTGGTGTGCAACGACACGGAGGCCGAGGGCTGGGACATGGCTTCGCTGCCCCATCGCCATGGCGTGCGCTCCGTGATGGCGGTGCCGCTGCGCACGGCGCAGGGGGTGGTGGGCTCGCTCAAGGTGACGTCTGACAAGCCCAACGCGTTCTCGCGGCGCGACGTGGCGCACCTGGAGATCCTTACCGAATCCCTGGGGGCCATGGTGCAGCTGCGGCATGTGGCCGGGCAGCTCAAGGCGTCGGAGCAGCAGTACCGCATGCTGTTCAACGAGCATCCCCATCCCATGTGGGTGTACGACAAGGAAACGCTGCGCCTGCAGGCTGTGAACCAGTCGATGGAAACCCACTACGGCTACACCGAGGCCGAGCTGCTGGCCATGGACATGACCGAACTGTGGCCCGCCGAGCGGCACGCAACCATCCGGGAGGCCCTGCATGCGATTGCGATCGACCAGCGCAACAAGCCAGTGATCAGCCGCCACGTCAAGAAGGACGGCAGCTTCATGGATGTGGAGATCACGGCTGGCAGCATCAGCTTCAATGGCCGCCCGGCACGCCAGGTGCTGGCCACCGACGTGACCGAACGCCTGCGCACCGAGCGCGAACTGGCCCGCATGGGCCGTGCGCAGCGCCTTCTGAGCGCCTGCAACGAAACCCTGGTGCGCGCCACCTCCGAAACCGCGCTGCTGCAGGCCATCTGCCAGATTGCCGTGGACATTGGCGGCTACCGCATGGGCTGGGTGGGGTTTGCGCTGGACGACGAACGCAAGTCCATCCAGCCTGTAGCCCACGCGGGCTACAACCAGAACTACCTCGAAAACCTGCAGCTTTCCTGGTCGGCCGATGACCCCTACGGCCGGGGGCCGGCGGGCATGGCGGTGCGTTCGGGCAAGCCCGTGATCGTGCAGGACATCCGCACCGAAGGCGACTTTGCCGACTGGACCGAGCGCATGCTGGACCACGGCTTCCACGGTGTGATCTGCCTGCCTTTGCAGGACCGTGATCGCAATCGCGACCGTACCTTTGGCCTGCTGTACCTCTACGCGCCGGACATTCTGCAGATCAGCCCTGAAGAGGCCGCCCTGCTGCAGGAACTCTCCAACGACCTGGCCTTTGGCATCACCAGCCTGCGCGCGCACAAGGCGCAGCAGCGGCTGCAGGCCTCGGTGCTCAAGGTGGCGGCGGCCGTGTCGGCCAGCACGGGCACCGAGTTTTTTGTGCAGCTGGTGCGCAACATGGCCGATGCCCTGGGGGCCCAGGGCGGCTGCGTGGTGCGGTTGCTGCCCCAAGCGCAAGGGCAACCACCCCGGGTGGTCACGCTGGCGGCGGTGCTGGACGGCCAGATGCTGCCCAACGACGAATACAGCCTGGAGGGCACGCCCAGCCTCATGCTGCTGACGCAGCGCGAGTACGTGGTGACCGACAAGGTACAGCAGCGCTATCCGGATGCGCCCGTGCTCCGTTACGTGGGCGCGCAGGCGTACGCAGGACAACAGCTGTGCAATGCCAACGGCGAGGTGGTGGGCATTGTGTTCGTGCTGTTCCGCCAGGCCATTGCGGAGACGGATTTCATCGCCTCCACGCTGCAGATCTTTGCCGCGCGCGCTTCGTCCGAGATCGACCGACAACTGGCCGACGCCCGCATCCGCCACCAGGCCTCGCTGCTGGACAAGGCGCAGGATGCCATCCTGGTGCGCGACCTGGAACACCGCATCATCTTCTGGAACAAAAGCGCCGAGCGCCTGTACGGCTGGTCGCAGCTGCAGGCGCTGGGCCAGTCCATCGAGACCCTGCTTTACGACGACCCCGCCCACTTTCGCCATGCCACCCAGTCGGTGCTGGAGCAAGGCGAGTGGACTGGCGAGATCGTGCAGCGCCACCGCGATGGCAGCACCATCGAGGTCGAGGGCCGCTGGACGCTGGTGCGCGGCGACGACGGCCAGCCGCAATCCATCCTCGCCATCAACACCGACATCCGGCAACGCAAGGCCAGCGAGCGCGAAATCCAGCGTCTGGCGTTCTACGACGCGCTCACCGGCCTGCCCAACCGCATGCTGCTCATGGACCGCATGGCCCATGCGCTGGCCAATGCCCAGCGGCGCCAGCAGGGCGGGGCGCTGCTGTTCATCGACCTCGACAACTTCAAGACCCTGAACGACACCCTGGGCCATGACCAGGGTGACCTGCTGCTGCAGCAGGTGGCGCAGCGCCTGAACACCTGCGTGCGCAGCGTGGACACGGTGGCCCGGCTGGGCGGCGACGAGTTTGTGGTGATGCTGGAAGAGCTGAGCCCCAAATCCCACGAACTGGCCCTGCACGCGCGGGGGGTGGGCGAGAAGATCCTGGCCATGCTGGCCGTGCCCTATGCGCTGGCAGGCTACCAGTACCGCAGCACACCGAGCATCGGCATCGCGCCCTTCACCGGCGAGTTGACCAGCGTGGGCGAGCTGCTCAAGCAGGCCGACCTGGCCATGTACCAGGCCAAGACGGCAGGGCGCAACACCCTGCGCTTTTTCGACCCCGACATGCAGGCCGTGGTGACGGCCCGCGCCGGTCTGGAAACCGACCTGCGTGCCGCACTGGCGCAGGAGGAATTTTTGCTGCACTTCCAGCCGCAGATGCACCAGTCGGGCCGCTGTGTGGGCGTAGAGGCCCTGGTGCGCTGGGCCCACCCGCAGCGCGGCATGGTACCCCCTGCCGTATTCATACCGCTGGCCGAGGAAACCGGGCTCATCCTGCCACTGGGCCGCTGGGTGCTGCACACGGCGTGCAAGCTCCTGGCCACCTGGCAGGCCGACCCGCAGCTGGCCCACCTGACCATGGCGGTGAACGTGAGTTCGCGGCAGTTCCGCCACGCCAGTTTTGTGGACGACGTGGCCCGGGTGCTGGCCATCACCGGGGCACCGGCCCACCTGCTCAAGCTGGAGCTGACCGAAAGCCTGCTGGTGGAAGACATGGAGACCACCATCGCCACCATGGCCGCGCTGCGTTCGCACGGCGTGGGCTTCTCGCTGGACGACTTCGGCACCGGGTACTCGTCGCTGAGCTACTTGAAGCGCATGCCGCTCGATCAGCTCAAGATCGACCAGAGCTTTGTGCGCGACCTGCTGACCGACCCCAACGACGCCGCCATTGTGGACACCATCATCGGCCTGTCGCGCAGCCTGGGCCTGGAAGTCATCGCCGAAGGCGTGGAAACCCCCGAGCAACGCGAGCTGCTGGCCCGCGCGGGCTGCCAGCTCTACCAGGGCTACCTCTTCAGCCGCCCCCTGTCTGCGGACCTCCTGGGGGCCTTCCTGCGCCCTGCGGCTTCCTAGACGGCCTGCACGGCCCCGCGTTTTCCCCGATCGCCTTGCCACAACCGGCCCATGCGCACGGTGGTCGGCTGCGGTTTTCTCCCTGGGGTTGTGTCCCGTGCGCCCCCAAACATCGCCCCGTCCAGATGACAACCCATGCCCTCGGGTGTGCCCCAAGTTGTCCCTCTGTCTTCTTCTTATGTTGTCTATAAATACATAGTCGTAGTAGTAGAAGGCTGCACGGAATGTGGACAACCGCTTTTTTCCCAACCGCAGCGCGCACTTGCAGGTGCGCCAACCCTGTGCACCGATCCCTCTTGCCGTTGTCACGGGAACGGGGACAAAACACAGCGCCTGTCTTTTTCTGTGGATAACCACGTGGTTGTGCCAGAACTATCCCCAGTCTTACGCACCGGCCCTGGTTCGTCATGAACTTGTGCAAAAACTGGCTCTGGCGATTACTGCATAAGCGCTATTAGCTATCTTATTTATAGTAAACACACATTCGCAGGCGCCGCGCTGCGAGTGCCGCTCCACCTCCACCTCAGCAAAGCGGTGCCCAAAAACGGAGGTCCGCACCCAGGTCTTGTTCATGCCCCCTGCTTTTGGGGTAGCCCACCAGAACGCGTGTGCGCTGCGGAATGGTGTTTCGAGGGGTTCTGGTTATTCTTCTATAGTTCTATATATAAATAGCAGTAGTAGTAGAGCAAGCCACTTTCTGTGGACAAGGCCAATTTGTTCAATGTTGGCGCGGGGTTGCGCAGCTGCAAAGTCTGTGTGGCGGTCTGCACAAAGGGCGGGGCTCGCAGACAACAACTTGGGGCCATCGCCGCTTTGTGTGGATAACTGTCCAGTTGTGCCAGAACTGTTCCCAGTGTTATCCACAACGGGTGCCCGTCGGCAACCTTTTCCATCCCACAAAGCACAAAGCCCGGGGTCCGTGGAGGACTCCGGGCTTTGTCAGGCAAGAAGAGAGGGAACCGCCGCCCACCTTGGAGCCGCCCCCTGCGTCAGGGCGGTCCCAGGAGGGGGATTTACTTCGCGGGTGCTGCCTGTGGTTGCTGATGGCGGCCTTCGCCACCCCGCATGCCGTGGTGCCCGTGTCGGCCTTCGCCGTCGCCCTTCAAGCCTGCCATGCCTCCCATACGGTGGCCGTGGTGGGCCTGGGCGTCAAAGGTTTTTTGCTGCTCGGGCGTCAGTGCCGCGTAGAAGGCCTTGGTGGCCTCGCCACGGCGGTCGGCCTCGGCGGCGTGCTGGGCGCGCATGGCCCGCATGCGGTCGATGCGCTCGGGGGTGGTCAGTTTGTCCATGTTCTGGCGGTCCAGACGGGCAGGGCGTTCGCCCGGTTGCATGGCCGCAGTGAACGTTGTCCACGCGGGTTCTTGCGCGGCGGTCAGCTTGAGCTGGCCCTTGAGGGCGGCCAGGCGTTTGGCATGGTGTTCGGCACGTTTTTCTGCACGGTCGCCATGGTGGCGTTCGTGCCGTTCTCCGGCCTTGTAGCGCGGGGCGGCTTCGGTTGTGGGGGCGCCAGCAGCGGGTGGGGTGGCTGGGGCTGGCTGGGCCAGAACAGGCAGGGCCAGCGCGGCCAGAACAGCGGTGGCGGCAAGGCGGTGTTGGAAGCGGAAAGCCATGGTGTGAGTCCTTTTACGGGGGTGGCTCGCTGGAACGACCGTTCCGGCGATTGAGAGTCAGTGTCCGCCCCGCATGTATCGCGGCCGTGCGCGTTGGATGACGCTGTGTAAAGTTGTGCCAAGAAGCTGCAGGCCTGCGCGATCATGGTTTTGATAAAAAATGGCCGCTAGCGCTTATCCATAAAGTGCTAGTAGCTATTATATTTATAGCTAATTAAGGCGACCATCGTTGCTTGTGCACTCCGGCCGAAGGCTGCGTGCCGACGACCACCGACAATGGCACGTTCCGTGTCGGGCGGGCTGTTTTGCTCACGGGTTCGATCGCTCGATCATCCGTTGGCAATAGCTTCACCGATAGAGAAAGTGCTCTCGCTGAAAGCGCTTCACCACCAACGCTCCCGAACAAAAGGTTATCTGTGTTCAAGAACATGATCGTGTACCGCATTGCCCCGCAATGGCAGGTTGAATTGACGCAAGTAGAAGAAGCCCTGGCCAAGGCGCCCTTCATGGAATGTGGTGCCACCCAGGAAAAGTCCCTGGGCTGGGTGCCCCCGCGCGGTGATGCACACGGCCCGCTGGCCGAGTCGGTCGGGGGCCAGTGGATCCTGCGCTTCATGGTCGAATCCAAAGTGCTGCCCGGCAGCGTGCTGGCCCGCCGCGTGAAAGAAAAGGCCGAGCGCATCGAGCAGGAAACCGGCCGCAAGCCCGGCAAGAAGGAAAGCAAGGAGCTGAAAGACGAGGCCAAGCTCGACCTGCTGCCCATGGCCTTCACCAAGCAGGGCTCGATGTGGGTGTGGATCGACACTGCCTCGCGCCTGCTGGTGCTGGACACCTCCAGCCAGGGCCGCGCGGACGAAGTGGTCACCCTGCTGGTCGAGGCGCTGCCCGGCCTGTCGGTGTCGCTGCTGAATACCCAGACCAGCCCGCAGGCCGCCATGGCCCACTGGCTCAAGGAACAGGAGCCGCCCGTGGGCTTCACGGTGGACCGCGAGTGCGAACTCAAAAGCGCCAACGAGGAAAAAGCCGTGGTGCGCTACGCCCGCCACCCGCTGGATATCGAGGAGGTGCAGGCCCACATCGACGCCGGCAAACTGCCCACCAAGCTGGCACTGACCTGGGACGACCGCGTGTCCTTCATGCTGACCGAGGGGCTGCAGATCAAAAAAGTGTCGTTCCTGGACACCGTGTTCGAGGGCACCAAGGCCGATGACGGTGGTTTTGATACCGATGTGGCGATTGCCACCGGCGAGTTGGTCAAGCTGATCCCGGACCTGATCGAGGCGCTGGGGGGAGAGGCTGAGAGTGGCGTGGCCAGTGCGGCAGCTGCGGTGGCCTCAGAGGGCAACAGCATGCCGGCGCCTTCAGTGGAATCACGCGCCCCCACGAATTCAGCGCCTGCGCGAAAGAGTGGCGCTGGTGGCGTGGTGACGGGGCCTGCGCAAGTCCCAGTGGATACGGATCCGGAGTCGGCACCGTTTTAAAAAGCGGGAACTGATCGGTTCGCAGGGATAAATTTGGGAACTATAAAAAATCCTAAAAAGAAATAAAAAATGGAAAATTCTCAAAATCAAAAGAATGCTTCTATTGAGACGTTAAGAGCTTTGGCGGTTGCCTTGGTGTTTGTGCACCATCTTCATTCAGGAGCCAATATTGGCCTGCCCTTTTTTTACCAAATTGGTGGCTGGCTCGGTGTACAAATATTCTTTGTGATCAGTGGATATTTGATTATTTTGAGCGCCATTCGATATTCGGCAAGAGATTATTTTATTCATCGATTTTTTAGAATATATCCAGCGTACATATTTTGGTTTTTATTTTTTTCATTGGCTTTTAATCAATTGACGCTGGATAGCCTCGATGTAAGGGCTCTGTTGGCGCACCTGACATTCTTGCAGCATCTATTTCCTGGTTATTACTTCAAATATAATGCTCTGTTTGTGAGTTGGACGCTGACCATAGAATTGGTCTGGTATGTAGTCGCATTCCTCTGCGCTACAAAATTTTCAAGACATCCATTGAAAATAACGTTTGTTTTCATGGCTATTGCATACGTGTGGACTATATGGGGATGGTCCAATCCTGCGATCTACAAATCTTTGGATTCAAATGGCAGATATTTCTTTATTAACAACAATTTTATCAGTCAACTACCATTTTTCTTTTTTGGAGCATATATTGCTGTTAAAAATCCAAAATTTGATAAGGCAGGATTGTTTGCGATTTTCTTGGTTGCTGTGATTCTATCAACGTCATGGAAACCACACTTTCCAGATCCGATATTTATCACTGGATTTGGTGTTGCATCGCTTTTTCTTATATTAAAAGATGCCGATTACAAAAATCCAAAATTTGTCAATGTATTGTCTGATATTTCTTATTCGTTTTATTTGATTCACTACCCGGTGATAGTCTCTGTGGCACGAGTGATCGAGAACAAGGGAATGTTAGTCATCTTGTCTATCGTTATTACCGTTGCACTTGCCTACATTAGCCATCGATTTATTGAGCAGCCTTTTATCAGGATGGCAAAGCGTCATGCTGGAAAGTTTGTCCAGAAAGGTGGAAACATCAAACCAGCTTCTCAATAGACAAGTTGCACTGAATCTATATTTATTTGGATGCAGAAGTATTTGAACTTGCCACGCTGCTTATTTCTCGCACAAACAACTTCCGCCAAGCATCTCGGGTTTCATCTTCCACCAGCTGAGGCATAAAACCGAAGGCCAGGGTGCGTTCCCCACGCACCATGATGCCGCGGTCCTCTCGCTTCAGGGGTTCCCTGGCCAGCACCTTGTAGCCCGGACGGGGCGCCATGGATGCATAGCTTGTGTACATGCGTCTTGTAGGCTTGAGTCGGTAGACCTTGCCGTCAATGAGGAAGACACCACCGTTCTTCTTCCACTCAATATTGGCAATACCAAACACCTCATGCATCCAGTCAAATGTGGGTTTGCCGTTTTCGTCAAATTCACCCAGGCGCATGTCCTGAATCAGTACCCCGCCTTTTTTCCAGTAGGTGGCTAGCTTGGTCTTAATGTTCTGGGGCATGGCGGCCTGGTGGGGCACCAGGATGGCATCCAACTGTTGGATGATGGGTTCGTCTGCGAGAAGGTTCTTTTCGCCGATGACGTGGACCTGCATGCCGGGCTCGCTGCTCAGGATCTTGTAAGACGCGAACAGCGCATCGCGGTGGGTGTTTCTGCCCGCGCTTTTCTCACCGTGCCACACGTGGAAGTTGGTGGTGGAGCCCAGGATGCCAATTCTGACCCTGCGTTCCGTGCCCGCTGTGACGGCGGGGCCCGGCTTGGCAATGCGGGCGTGAAGCTTGTTCAGCTGCAGGCCAGCCAGCGGCCCCCCACCTGCCTGGTGGTGGAAGCCTCCGATCTCGTAGCCCATCACATGGGGCTGGGCCAGCGACTGGGCCACCGCCTGCTGGATGACGGGGATCAGCTCTGGTGTCTTCTTGGCTGCTTCCCACCGCTCACCATATGCGCCCACCATGACTTTCTTGTAGCCCAGTGAACCCATGTAGTTGGCCAGCGTGGGCAACACATCGGAGTCTCCCACCAGCCCATAGCCATCGTAGAAATTGAAGTCGATGACTGCGATGTCAATGCACGGGGCCAGCTTTTCGACGACACCCGTGGCGTAGATGGCGTCGTGGGAGGTAAAGGTTTCTGCAAAGTAGCCAATCGCCTCTGCCCCCTTGCTCCGGATCACATTGGCGTAGGCACAGGTGGCTTCCTGGAGCCGGGTTTCCCGGAATTCCTTGTGGGCGTGCAGCAGGGGCTCTGCTTTAGGAACACCTGCTGCGATGTGGTTGTTGTAGTTGATGATGGGCTGTTTGGCGTTGTACTTTTTGGCAAACGCATCCTGGGTGGACTCCTTGTAGTCCCGCCACTGGTAGCCCATCTGCCCGTACTTGATTTCGTGCTCTTCCTGCAGGCCAATGGCGTAGCCCAGGACCTTGCCGGGGTAGCGCTTGGAGAAGTGATCGACCGTCTGTGCAATGAATGGGTCTGCATACTTCCTGATCGACGCATCGGTGAAGTCGGGCTGCCAGCTGGGGTCTCCCGAGAAATTGCGCATGGCCATGTCTGGGCGTACCGTGGTGATCCATTGCGGCACGGTGGACATGTTGGGCACGAGCTGGCCCGTCTCGTCCTTGTAGGGGCGTCCACCCATGTCAATGACCAGCAGCAGCGACAGGCCGCCGTTGACGATGGCATCCAGATGGCGGTGGTACTGGGCAAATTCGTACTGGCCCTTGCGACTTTCGATATCGGACCAGTTGAGATAGACGGTGGCGTGGCTGAAGCCCTGGGCCTTGAGTTCGCGGGGCAGGTTCTGGTTCTGATTCAGATCCCAGGGCATGACGATGATGCTGGAGACGGGAGCGGGTGGAGGTGGGGCTGCTTGGCTGGCCAGCGCAACCAGCGAAACAAGAACGGCGGCAATGCGGAGAATTTTTTTCATGAAAGCGCTGGAAGAAAGATTCCGTAGGAGGCGTTGGGCGGCCTGGATTCACAAAATGCGCCCCTCGCTGGGCGGTCGAAGCGCTGGCAACAAGAGGGATTTCCATTCCATTGTTCCATGAACAACATTGGTACCTTGATCTTGTGCTGCGCTACACCGGCGCGGGGTGGTAGTGCGCCACCGCCTGCTCGGAAGCCCGTTCAGCAGGCCGTCTGCACCAGCTCCGCCAGCGCATGCACATAGGGGTCCTCGATGCCCAGCACGCCGAATTGCGTGACCAGCTGATCGAGGTATTCGCGGTTGCTGCCGATGCGGCCACAGGCGCTGGCTATGGTGGCGGCGGTGGCCTGCATGGACAGGTCGCCCCGGTAGTGTGGATGGGCTGTATTGGCCGTCAGCACCAGCGCCTGATTGACAACACCCTGGGGCGTCTGCAATGGCAGCAGGGCGGGGCTGTAGGCGCCGGTGATCATCTCGCGGCGCCAGAGCAGGCGTGACTCCTCTTCAACCGCACAGGCCGGAATGCGGAACACCAGCCCGTCGCAAGACTGCGCTGCGTCGCGCTGCAGCGTGAGCACGAGGCCGGGGCAATCCGGTGTGCCCCGGCCGATGGTGGTGCTCAGCGCAAAGCGCCGGGCGAATCCCGGCAGGTGCGCCCTGCGGACTTCGGCAAACTCCAGGCCGGGGTTCCACATCAGCGATCCATACGCAAACACCCACAGGTCGTCCCGGCGTTCGGACACGCCCGCCAGCACCTGGCGGCGCGAGCGTTCGATGTCGCCGTCGGGCAGGCGCCAATCGATGGGCAGGCCCTGGCTGCGCGCCTGCGCGTCCCATTCCGCCAGGACCTCGTCGGTCAACCGCAGTCCGCAGGCGTGGGCGGGGATGAGCCGTCCTTGAAGTTCGGGAAGGTGCACAAAGGCAGGGGGCGTCATGTGCTGGGGCTTCAGGAGATCGTGGGGCAAGCTCTACAGTAGTGGTCCGAGAACGGTTGGATCAATGGGCCGACTGACAACTCAGTGTTCCAGCGATGGTGTTGATGGCGGCGCGCGGTGACGTGTTACGGCAGAGGCCATGAAAGAAGGGGGCGCCGCCGTAGCGATGGCCCGTCAGCGGCCCACAAATTGCGCGCTTTGGCGTTGGTGAAAGGCCTCCACCCCCGCACGGAAGTCCTCGGTGCCCGCGCAGTGCACAAAGGCGTCTTTTTCGGCCGCCAGTTGTTCGGGCAGAGTGCGGTCCATCGATGCGCGCATGAGGCGCTTCATCGCGCCGTAGGCCACGGTAGGTCCGGCGGCCAGGCGCTGGGCAAGGTTGGTGGCGGCACTGTCCAGTTCGGCGGCAGGCACGATGCGGTTGATGAGGCCCAGGCGCAGCGCGTCGTCGGCGGTGAAGGCTTCGCCCAGCAGCGCGATCTCCAGCGCCTTGCGCACGCCCACGGTACGCGGCAGCGCCCACGAGGCGCCCACGTCGCAGCTGGTGCCCAGGTTGATGTAGGCCAGGTTCAGGCGTGTGCCTTCGGCGGCGATCACGTAGTCGGCCATGAGCAGCAGGCTCAGGCCCGCGCCAGCGGCCACACCGTGCACTTGCGCAATGACGGGCGCGTTCATCTGCGCCAACAGGAGCAGTGCTGCGTTGAGCGGCGTGAGAATGTCGATGGCACCCTGCACCGGGTCGGCGCGCAGCGTGGCCAGGTCGCCACCGGCCATGAAACCCCGGCCGTTGCCACACAACACCACTGCGCGCACGCCAGGGTCGGCGGCAATGGTCTGCACGGCGGCGAGGACGGCGTTGGCCATGGGCACGTCGATGGCGTTGAGCGCATCGGGCCGGTTGAAACGCAGCGTGGCGATGGCGCCGTTTCGTTCCAGCAGCAGGGGGGCGGTCGGGTCGGCGGCGGTGGTTTTCATGTCAAATTGGCCTCTAGCGCTTGCTATATAAGCGCAGATAGCTCCTGTTTTGATAGTAATCTACGCGGCAAGTGGTGAGCCCCGGGCTAGTGGTACAGCGCCTCGATCTCGGCCGCATAGGTCTTGTAGATGCTGGAGCGGCGCACCTTCATGGTTGCGGTCACCTCGCCGTCGTCGTGGTCCAGCTCCTTGGTGAGCAGGTGGAACTTGCGGATCTGCGATACCTGCGCGAGGCGCTGGTTGCCCTGGTTGATTTCGGCGTCGATGAGGCCACGCACCTCGGGGTGCTCCACCAGCGAGCGAAAGTGCGTGAACGGAATGCGCCGCGCCTCGGCCCACTTGCCCACGGTCTCGTAATCGATCATCACCAGTGCGCCGACGAACTTGCGCGCCTCGGCCACGATGATGCATTCCTTGATGAAGGGGCTGCCCTTCATCGTGTTCTCGATCTCGGACGGGGTGAGGTTCTTGCCACCGGCCGTGATCATGATGTCCTTGAGTCGGTCCACGATCTGGATCTGGCCTTGCGATTCACGCACCACGTCGCCCGTGTGCAGCCAGCCATCCACGATGCTGCTGGCCGTGGCCTCGGGGTTCTTGTAGTAACCCGCAAACACCATGTCGCCTCGCAATTGCAGCTCGCCGTTGTCCGCAATGCGGTGCTCCACACCCAGCGTGGGCACGCCCACGGTCCCCACCACTACATGATCGAGCCGGTGGCCCGTGACCATGCCGGTGGATTCGGTCAGGCCATACACCTCGATGAGCGGCACGCCCAGCACGCGGAAAAAGCGCACCACATCGGGCGGAATGGGCGCGGCGCCGGTGAGCGCCACATGGGCGTTGCGCAGGCCGATGAAGTTCTGCAGCGCGCGGAAGACGAGCCAGTAGCTCGTGGCATAAGTGAGCTTGTCGCCCACGCTCCAGGCACTGTGCGGCTTGTCGGCCAACGGCTTGCAGGCGTTGTAGGCCTTGTGGAACAGCGCGCGGCGCAGTCCGCCAGTCTCTTGCAGCTTGATGTGGATGGCGGCGTGCAGCTTTTCCCAGATGCGCGGCACGCCCAGGAACATGGTGGGCGCGACTTCGCGCAGGTCTTCCTGCACCGTGCGGATGGACTCGCCAAAGTTCACCTGCGAGCCGATGTACACCGGCACAAAGCTGGTGAGCATCTGCTCGGCCACATGGCACAGCGGCAAGTACGACAGGTGCGTGGTCTCGCGCGACAGCTCCAGCCGGTCCACGATGCCCGGCACCACGCCCCGGATGTTGCGGTACGAAATCATCGCGCCCTTGGGCTTGCCGGTGGAGCCCGAGGTGTAGATCATCAGGCCCACGTCATCCAGCCGCTGGCGCGCCAGGGCGTCGTCGATGATGGCTTGTTGGCCCGACGCTGCGCCCAGCCGTTCCACCTCGTCAAAGGTGGTGATGAACTGCCGCACTTCGGGCGCAAAGCTGCGCAGGCCCTTGGTCTCCATGACCACGATCTTTTTCAGGCGCGGCAGCTCGGGCAGCGCGGCCAGCAGCTTGTCGGTCTGCTCCTGGTCTTCGCAGACCATGATCTCGATGTCGGCATGGCCGACCACATAGGCCACTTCGTTGGTGGGGCTGGTGGGGTACACACCCACGGTCACCGCGCCCACCAGGCCTGCGCCCATTTGTGCCAGCACCCATTCGATGCGGTTCTCGGAGATCACGCCCACATGCCCGCCCGCAGGCAGGCCCAGAGCGCGCAGCCCCAGGCCGAAGTGACTGGCACGCTGGTGGTACTGCGCCCAGGTGAAGGGCTTCCAGATACCGAAGTCCTTTTGCCGGATGGCGATGCGCTGCGCGTCGGTGCGTGCGCGCTCGCGGAGCATCTGGGGCAGGGTGAGGTCGGGGAGTGTACTCATGACAGCCAGCGTTTGCGACGCTTGTAGTGCTTGATGTCCTTGAAGCTTTTCGCCTCGCCACCGCCACCCATGCCGAGGTAGAACTCGCGCACATCGGGGTCGTTGGCCAGGCGTTCTGCCGTGCCGTCGATCACGATCTTGCCGTTCTCCATGATGTAGCCCCGGTGCGCCACGGCCAGGGCCACGGTGGCGTTCTGCTCCACCAGCAGCATGCTGGTACCGCGCTCGGCATTGATGCGCGCGATGATGGTGAAGATGTCTTCGACCAGCTTGGGGGAGAGCCCCAGCGAGGGCTCGTCGAGCAGGATGAGCTGGGGCTGCGCAATCAGCGCGCGGCCAATCGCCAGCATCTGCTGCTCGCCGCCTGACAGGTACCCGGCCAGGCCCTTGCGCCGCTCATGCAGGCGCGGAAAGTAGCTGTAGACCAGGTCGAAATCCGGCGTTGCATCCTTGCGGCCCGTGAGTGCATAGGTGGCGGCCACCAGGTTCTCTTCGACCGTGAGGTCTTCAAACACGCGGCGGCCTTCCATCACGTGGCTCAGGCCGTTGCGCACCAGCTGCTGTGGCGCCAGCGCCGCCGTGGGCTGGCCATTGAAGTGGATGCTGCCGCTTTCGACCACACCATCCTCCAGCGCCAGCAGGCCCGAGATGGCCTTGAGCGTGGTGCTCTTGCCAGCCCCATTGCTGCCCAGCAGCGCCACGATCTGCCCCCGCGGCACGGCCAGCGACAGGCCGCGCAGGGCCTGCACCACCTTGTTGTAGATGACCTCGATGTTGTTGACTTCGAGGACGTTGGCCGGGGTTGGCTGGGTCATGGCAAAGGCGAGGTCAGAGCTTGATCCAGTCCGAGGCGGCAACCATCTTCTGCGCCTTCATGTCCGCGCGGTACACACGGCCCACGGGGATGGAGTTGCCACTGATGGTGATCGGCACGCCGATCAGCCCGCCCGTGTCGAAGTCCTTGATGGAGTTGAGCGCGGCCTTGAGGTTGGGGCCGGTGAGCGGTTTGCCCGCATCCAGGCAGCGCTTGGCCGATTCGGTGAACAGCATGGCGGCCAGGAAGCCCTGGATGTAGGCCGTGCTCTGGTACTCGGGCCGCAGCGCGCGGATCTTCTCCAGCATCGGCGCCTTCTCGGTGTCGTAGTAGTAGCGGTAGGGCATCACGCCCATGAAGCCATCGGCGGCCTCGCCCATCTTCATCACGGTGGAGCTGTCCATGGTCCAGAAGGTGCCCATCCACTTGCTGGTCATGCCTTGCTGCTTTCCCTGGGTGATGAATTCGGGGATGGGCGCGAGGATGTAGCCGTGGAAGATGGTGTAGTCGGGCGCTGCGCGGCGCAGCTTGATGACCTCCGTGGACACGTCCACGCTGCCTGCGGGCGTCATGATCTTGATGGGCACCGACAGGCCGAGGGCCTTGGCGGCAGCCTCGCTTTTCTCGATGGGGTCGCGGCCGAACTCTGAGTCGGAGTACACAAAGGCCACCTTGGCGCCGGGCTTCTCTTTGGCGATGTGCTTGAGCAGGATGCCGAACATCTCCGTGTAGTCGGGGCCCACGAGGAACTGGTTCGGGTACTTGGCAGGGTCGTTCAGCTCGGATGCGAACGAGGCCCCGGCCATCAGTGTGGTGCCAGCGCGGTCCAGCTCGGGGTTGATGGTCTTGGAGAAACCGGTGGAGTCACCGTAGTACAGATTCACCTTGTTCTGGCTGGTGATCTTCTTGTACGCGGCCACCGACACATCGACCTTGTAGCCCGTGTCCTCGGGCACGTACTTGAGCTTGCGGCCCTTGATGCCGCCCGCGTCGTTGACCATCTTCACGTAGTCACCAATGCCCGCGTTGATGCCCACACCCGCAAACGCGAACACACCCGTGAGCGGGATGGAGCCGCCGATCACGATGTCTTCGTTCGACTGCGCCAGCACCGAGAGCGGGCTGGTGAGCGCGGCGGCGCCAGCGGCACCGAGCAGCAGGTGGCGGCGCTGGAGGGAAGTGTGTGGTGTGTCCATGTTGTCTCCTGAATGGTTTAGTTGCGGAAAGGCCAGAGATGGAAAAAACGGCGGATACGCCGCCACACTTCGGCCAGGCCATGGGGCTCGAAGACGAGGAAACCGATGATGAGCAGGCCAAAAATGACGGTGCGCACGGGCGAGAGAAACACGGTGAGTTCCGCACCCCCGGGCAGCAGGCCCACGACGAGCTTGAGCAGCTCGGGCACCATGGTCATGAACACCGCACCCAGGATGCCGCCCAGGATGGAGCCCATGCCGCCGACGATGATGGCCGCCAGGAAGAAGATGGACATGAGCAGCGGAAAACTCTCGGGCGTGACCACGCGAAAGAAGTAGGCCCACAGCCCGCCCGCCACGCCTGCGTAGAACGAGGACAGGCCAAACGACAGCAGCTTGTAGCGCAGCAGCGGTATGCCCAGCACCTCGGCCGAGATGTCGCGGTCGCGAATCGCGATGAAGGCACGGCCCACGCGCGTGCGAAACAGGTTGGCCGCGCCCAGCAGCATGAGGAGGGTGACCGGCACGATGAGCCAGTACAGGCGGAACGAGGTGTCGAGCGCCATGCCAAACAGCTTGGCGGGCGGCACGCTCAGGCCACCGGTGCCGCCGGTGAACTTCCAGTTGGCAAAGATGAAGTGCGCAATGAACGATGCGGCAATGGTGGCAATCGCCAGATACAGCCCCTTCACGCGCAGCGAAGGGATGCCCACCACGATGCCACCCAGCATCGCGACAAAGCCACCGGCCAGCAGGTTGAGCACAAAGGGCGTGCCCACCTTGGTTTCCAACACGGCCACGGTATAGGCGCCCAGGCCCATGAAGGCGGCCTGTCCCAGGCTGACCAGCCCTGTGTAGCCCGTGAGGATGTTCAAGCCCGTGGCGCTGGCCACATTGATGCTGACCAGGCAGGCCAAGTACAGCCAATAGTCGCTGGCCATGAACGGGAACAGCACCAGCAGCGCGGCGCCCACGGCCAGCCACACTTTTTGCGTGTGCGAGTCGAACAGCGCCGCATCGGCGATGTAGGTTTCCTTGAGGGTTCCGATGCGCATCAGAGTCTCTCTATCTCGTGGGTGCCGAACAGGCCGTAGGGCCGCACCAGCAACACGGCGACCAGCACGATGAAGGTGGCCAGCAGCTTGTATTCGCCACCCAGGTAGGCCCCGGCCAGTGCCTCGATCAGGCCGATGAGCACGCCGCCGATGAGTGCGCCCAGCACGCTGTCGAGCCCGCCCACGATGACCACCACCAGCACCGACAGGCCAAACAAGCCCATGCTGGACGAGATGCCACCAATCGAGCCGACGATGATCCCGGAGACCGCCGCGATCATGGCCGACACCACCCAGGCCAGCGAGAACACACGCGGCACGTTGATGCCGACGGAATAGGCCGCAGCCTGGTCGCTGGCGGTGGCGCGCAGGGCCACGCCACCGCGCCAGAAGCGGAACACCACCAGCACCGCCGCGATGAACACGATGGCAATCACCGCACCCCAAAACACCTTGGGCGCGAGGAAGGCATCCCCCACCATGATGGGCTGGCTGGGCATGAAGTCGGGCAGGCGGCGCTGGTCGGCCGTCCAGATCATCTCGACCAGGCCCACGAGCACGGAAGCCAGGCCCACGGTGACCATGAACACGGAGATGGGTGGCTCGCCCAGCAGCGGGCGGATCATGGTGCGCTCGATCACCGCGCCCAGCAGGCCTGTGCCCAGAACGGCGGCCGGAATGGCCAGCCACAGCGGCAGCGCAAACGTGGCGGCAAAGGTGAAGAACAGGTAGGCGCCGACCATGAGGAGCTCGCCAATGGCGATGTTCACGACGCGCGTGGCCTTGTAAACCATCACGAAGGCCAGCGCAGCGAGGGCGTACAGCCCGCCGCCCGCGATGCCGGTGAGGCTGATTTCAAACAGGTAGGCCCAGTCCATCATGCGGCTCCCTGCGGGGTGGTTGGGTGGCTGCTGGCCCGGAGCTTGGCGCGCAGGTCGCCCACATCGCCAGCGCCCAGGTAGGCACGAATCACCTCGGGATCCGCCTGCACGGCAGCGGGGGTGCCTTGGGCGATGACCTGGCCGAAGTTGAGCACCACCACATGGTCCGACAGGTCCATCACCATGCCCATGTCGTGCTCCACCATGAGCACCGTCACGCCCCACTCTTCGCGCACGTCGAGGATGAAGCGCGCCATGTCTTCGGTCTCTTCGCGGTTCATGCCAGCCACGGGCTCGTCCAGCATCAGGATCTGTGGCTGCATGGCGAGCGCACGGGCCATCTCCACGCGTTTTTGCAAGCCGTAGGGAAGGGCCGACACGGGCGCATGGCGGATGTGGTCGATTTCGAGGAAGTCGATGATGCGCTCCTCGATGTCGCGGCGCAGCTCGGCCTCTTCGCGGCGCGCGCGGCCCAGGTAGAACAGCGCTTGGAGCACGTTGGTTTTGAGGTGCGCGTGGCGGCCCAGCTTGATGTTGTCGAGCACCGTCATGCCGCGAAACAGCGCAATGTTCTGAAAGCTGCGTCCCAGGCCCAGCTTGGCGCGCTGCGGCGCCGGGATGCGCGTGATGTCCTGCCCCTGAAAGCGGATGGAGCCCTGGCTGGGCCGGTAAAAGCCCGAGATGGTGTTGAACAGCGAGGTCTTGCCCGCGCCGTTGGGGCCGATGACGGCGGTGATGGAGCCGGGCTGCACATCGAACCCTACACCGGTCAGCGCCTTCACGCCGCCAAACGCCAGGGTCACGCCCTGCACCTGGAGCAGGGGCGTGGCAGCAAAGGGGCCGGAAGGGGTTGTCTCCATTGGCTTTCTAATACGGGTTGTTCGCAGCTTCTGACAGAAATTTCTCTGGAACCCTGCAGAAATTTCCTACTTTTGCGTAAACTGTTTACTCGTAAGTAGATTCTGGAAGCCGCAACCCCGTTCAGCATCCGTACTTTCCCGAGGAATCGCCCCCCATGCCCCAGGCCAAAGCGGCATCGACCCGACGCAGCAGCAAAAGCAGCACGAGCGGCAGCAGCACCCAGCGCGCGGCCCCCAAGCCCTCATCCTCAGCGCCGTTGCCCCCGGCCCAGGCTGCTGCACCCGACGAAGCTTCGCCCGCCGCAGCTTCGCCCTGGGCCCCCGTATCGCACCGCGAGCGACAGCGCGAAGCCAAGCGCAACGCCGTGCTGCAGGCGGCGGCGCAGCTGTTCAACGAGCGCGGCTTTCACGCCACCTCGCTCGACGACATCGCTGCGCGCCTGAACGTGACCAAGCCCACGCTGTACTACTACGTGAAGAACAAGGACGAGATCCTGCTGCAGTGCGTGGGCAAGGGGCTGGCGATGATGCTCGAAGGCATCGACGCATCCCGCGCCGCAGGCGGCAAGGCCATCGACCAGCTCATGACCTGCATGCAGGTGTACGCGCGCATCGTCACCATGGACTTCGGCATGTGTCTGATCCGCGTGGGCGACGAGCAGGTGCCCCCCGAAAGCCGCAAGGAGCTGCGCCGCCTCAAGTCCGCCATCGACCAGGAGTTCCGCCGCCTAGTGGCTGAGGGCGTGGCCGAGGGCTCGATCCAGCCCTGCGACCCCAAGATCACGGCCTTTGTGATTGCAGGTGCGCTCAGCTGGATCGGCCGCTGGTACCAGCCCGGCGGCGAGTACACGGCCGAGCAGGTCGCGCAGCAGTGCATTGCGACGCTGTGTGAAGGGGTGTTGCGGCGGCCTGCAGACAGCACTACGCTGGACGCCGCTGCCGTGCCCGCCCCCAAACGCAGGGCGGCGAGCAGCAAAGCCAATACCGCTGTTCGGCCCAGCGGGGGCTGATGCGTCTCGGTGGGTCGGAATTCAAGCCAAATCGGCCTTTCGCGCTTGATGGATAAGCGCTAAATGCTACTGATTGGGTAGCGTTTTGCGCGGTGCCCTGGGGGCTTGGTGTTCCGCCTGCCCTGCCGCCAGGTCATCCAATATCGGACAGTCCGGCCGGTCGTTGCCCTTGCAGCAGGACACCAGCGTTTGCAGGCTGCGCTGCATGGCCTGCATTTGGGCGATGCGTTCGCTCAGGTCGTCGATGTGTTGTTGGGCGATGCGCTTGACCTGGCTGCTGGCGCGGCTGCGGTCGTGCCACAGGCCCAGCAGTTCGGCGATTTCTTCCATCGAAAAGCCCAGGTCGCGGCTGCGGCGGATGAAGTGCAGGGCGTGCACGTCGGCCTCGGTGTACTGGCGGTAGCCGCTGTCGGTGCGCGCCACGCCGTTGATGAGGCCCAGCGATTCGTAGTGCCGCACCATGCGCGCCGAGATGCCTGCGCGCTTGGCAGCGACGCCGATGGGCACGGGCCAGGCGATGGGGCGGGGCGCTGTGGCCTTGGCGCGCGTGGTCGGCGCGGCATCGGGGGAATGGGGCATGGTCATGGTGTGGCCCTCGCTGGGTGCGTGGTGGCGCGGCGCTCAGGCCGCGACGGTGTAGCCTTCTTCGGCAATCGCGGCGGCCAGGGCCTCGCGGGGGGCGGTGCTGTCCACGTCCACCTTGCCGCTGGCGCGGTCGATGCGCACCTGGGCGTTGGGATCTACCTGCTGCACGGCCTGGGTGACGGCGCGTTCGCAGTGGCCACAGGTCATGCCCTGCACTTGGAAAGTCGTGGTGGTGGTGGTTGCCATGGGGTGTCCTTGTTGGGTTTGGAAATGTGGCCGTGGATGCGACCGAAGCGAATGTTGAAGCTTGACATCGTGGCAGAGTCAAACGCCGCTCAAGACACTCATGGTGTGAGGGTTGATCAATATCAATGCTTGACCTTGCCATCACGTCAAGGATCAGCATCCCGGCCATGAACACCATCACCACCCCCCCCAACACCGCGCCCGGGTCTGTGCACTCGCTGGACCTGGGCATTTCTGGCATGACCTGCGCAAGCTGCGTGGGCCGTGTGGAGCGCGCGCTGCGCAAGGTGCCGGGCGTGCAGGAGGCCTCGGTCAACCTGGCGACCGAGTCTGCGCGCATTGCCTTTGTCACGCAGGTGGGCGCCGACGCCGCCGCCATGGAGGCGGTGCTGCGCCGCGCGGTGCGCAATGCGGGCTACGAGCCGCGTGCGGCGGGGCAGGAGGACGCGCCTGAGGACTTGTCACCCTGGGCGGGCTTCATGCCTGTGGGCATTGGCCTGCTGCTGTCTGCGCCTCTGGTGCTGCCCATGATCGGCGACCTGTTCGGCCAGCACTGGATGCTGCCGGCCTGGGTGCAGTTTGTGCTGGCCACGCCGGTGCAGTTCATCCTGGGGGCACGGTTTTACAAGGCGGGCTGGCATGCGGCCAAGGCGCTCAGCGGCAACATGGATTTGCTGGTGGCGCTGGGCACCAGTGCGGGCTGGGGCCTGTCGATGTGGCTGTGGCTCACGGCCCCCACGGACCACTCTGGGCATGTGCCGCACCTGTACTTCGAGGCCTCGGCCGTGGTGGTCACGCTGGTGTTGCTGGGCAAGTGGCTGGAGGCACGCGCCAAGCGGCAGACCACGGCCGCCATCCGCGCGCTGCATGCGCTGCGGCCGGATGTGGTGCACCTGCTGGGCAAAGATGGCGAGGTGGATGTGCCGGTGGCTGAGGTGCTGGTGGGCGACCAGCTGGTGGTGCGGCCCGGCGAGCGCATCCCCGTGGATGGCACGGTGCACGAGGGCCACACGCAGGTGGATGAATCCATGCTGACGGGCGAGCCCTTGCCCGTGGCGCGCGATGTGGGCGCGGCGCTGACAGGTGGCTCCATCAACGGCGATGGCCGCATCGTGATGGCGGTGACGGCCGTGGGCGCTGAGACAGTGCTGGCCCAGATCATCCGGCTGGTGGAAGACGCGCAGGCGGCCAAGGCGCCGATTCAGCGGCTGGTGGACCAGGTGTCGGCCGTGTTTGTGCCCGTGGTGCTTGTGGTGGCGGTGGTCACGCTGCTGGGCTGGCTGTGGATGGGCGTGGGCATGGAGGCCGCGCTGATCCACGCCGTGGCCGTGATGGTGATTGCCTGCCCCTGTGCGCTGGGATTGGCCACGCCGGCGGCCATCATGGCGGGCACGGGCGTGGCGGCCAAACACGGCATTTTGATCAAGGATGTGCAGGCGCTGGAGCTGGCGCACAAGGTGGATGTGGTGGCTTTTGACAAGACCGGCACGCTGACCGTGGGCCAGCCTCGGCTAACGGCGTTTGAGGTGGTGCCAGGCTTCGACGATGCGGCCGTGATGGCGGCGGTGGCTGCGGTACAAAGCGGCAGCGAACACCCGCTGGCGCGTGCCGTGGTGGCGGCTGCGGGCGAGCGGCAGATCAGCGTGGCCACCGCGCAGGATGTGCGCGCCGTGCCTGGGCGCGGCACCGAGGGCGAGGTGGACGGCCAGAGCTACCTGGTGGGCAGCCTGCGCTGGATGCAGGAGCTGGGGGTGGACCTGGGTGCGCTCGCGGTGCGGGCACAGCAGCTGCAGAACGAGGGGGCCACCGTATCGGCTGTGGCCCAGCGCGTGACGGAAGGGTTAGCGCTTCGGGCCCTGATGGCTTTTGGTGACGAACCCAAGCCCGGTGCGCGCGAGGCGCTGGCGGCACTGAAGGCGCGTGGCATCCGCAACGTGATGATTTCGGGTGACAACCGCGGCGCGGCCGAGGCCATGGCCCGGCGCCTGGGGCTGGACCCCGACGCGGGCGAGGTGATGGCCGAGGTGCTGCCGGGTGACAAGGCGGCGAAGGTGGTGGCATTGCAACAAGGGCCTGATGGCAAGCGCCATCAAGTGGCGATGGTGGGCGACGGCGTTAACGATGCCCCAGCTCTCGCGGCTGCGGATGTGGGCATGGCCATGGGCAATGGGACCGACGTGGCCATGCACGCGGCGGGCATCACGCTGATGCGGGGCGACCCGATGCTGGTGGCAGCGGCGCTCGATATCTCGCACCGCACAGTGATGAAGATCCGGCAGAACCTGTTCTGGGCGTTTGCATACAACGTGGCGGGCATCCCGCTGGCGGCCCTGGGCTTTCTGAGCCCGGTGGTGGCGGGGGCTGCGATGGCGCTGAGTTCGGTGAGCGTGATGGCGAATGCCCTCTTACTCAAGCGGTGGCGCATGTGATAAATACGTACAACACGGTCATCGATGTCTGGCAAACTGCAACGATTTGTTGCGAATCCGTGGCCTCGGGGGAGGTGCGACGGGCGCACAGGCATACCAATATATGAAGGACGACAGATCATGAATCTCTTCTCGCTCATGCGGCAGTTCACCATACGTTTGCGCATGCTGGGGGCCATTGGCGTGGTGCTGGGCCTGCTGGGGCTGCTGGGGGGCGCGGGCATGCTGGGCATGTTTCGCATCCACAACATGAGTCAGGACTTCATGGACCACTCGTTTGCCGAGGTGGGCTACATGGCCGAGCTGCGTGGCGAGATGGGGGCCATTCGCCAGTTCGAGAAGGACATGATCATTGGCTACGAAAAGCCCGAGGCGGTGAAAGCGGCGCACGCCAAATGGCTGGAAAGCCAGGACAAGGCCAAGAAGATTGCGAACAAGTTCCTGGAAGGCGAGGAAGACTCTGACAACCCTGTGGTGCGCAACATCGTCAAGCGCCTGGACAGCTACCGCGAGCTGTTCGCGCACGTGGCGCGCCAGCTGGAGGCCAGCGGCTATGACACGGCCACGATTGCCAACCGCATGAGCGGCAAGGCCGTGGCCGAGTTTGCCGAGGCCGACAAGCTGATGGCCGAGCTTGATTCCGTGCTGCGCGCCGAGGTGGCCAAGTCGGTGGAGCAGCAGGGCGAGGTGTCTGACCAGACCAAGTGGCTGTTTGTGCTGGCCGTGCTGATCACCGTGGTGGTGGTGGTGCCCACCACGCTGATGAACATGAACTCCATCTGCCGCCCGTTGGAAGACGCACGCAGGATGGCGCAGGCGATTGCGGGGGGCGACCTCTCGCAGCACATTGCGGCCGAGGGCAAGGACGAAGTGGCCGACCTGCAGCGCGCTCTGCGCGACATGCAGCAGGGCCTGGGCGCGCTGGTGGCGCAGGTGCGCGATGCCAGCGGCAACATCGCCACAGCCAGCCAGGAGATTGCCACGGGCAACCAGGACCTGTCGCAGCGCACCGAGCAGACGGCCAGCAACGCCCAGGAGGCCGTGTCTTCGCTGTCGCAGCTGACCGCCACGGTGCAGCAGACGGCGTCGTCGTCGCAGATGGCGAACCAGTTGGCGGCCTCGGCCTCGCAGATGGCCACGCACGGCGGTGGCGTGGTGCAGCAGGCCGTGGCCAGCATGCACGAGATCTCCACCTCCAGCCGCAAGATCGGTGACATCATCGGCCTGATCGACTCGATTGCGTTCCAGACCAACATCCTCGCGCTGAACGCTGCCGTTGAGGCCGCCCGCGCGGGGGAACAGGGCCGGGGCTTTGCGGTGGTGGCCAGCGAAGTGCGCAGCCTGGCGCAGCGCTCGGCCGCAGCAGCCAGCGACATCAAGGGGTTGATCCAGAACAGCGTGGCCGCCGTGGACGGTGGTGTGCGCCACGTGGAAGAAGCGGGCACGGCCATGAAGGACATCGTGAGCAGTGTGCAGCGCGTGGGCGACATCATTGGCGAGATCACGGCAGCGGCGTCCGAGCAGTCGGCCGGCATCGGCCAGGTGAATGGCTCGGTGGGCGAGATCGACCGCATGACGCAGCAGAACGCGGCGCTGGTGGAAGAGTCCGCGGCCGCCGCCGAATCACTGCGCGAGCAGGCCGCGCGGCTGTCGCAGGTGGTGCAGCAGTTCCATCTGGCCGACTCCATGGGGCATGGCCATGCTCACCGCAGCGGCGGTGGCAGCAGCAGCGTGGCCGCGCCGTATGCCGAGGCACCGACGCAGGTTTCATCAGGCCCCACGCAGGCTCGGCTGGCGCGCTGATCTGTTGCCCGTGCTGCGCATGCGCAGCCAGTGCATCAAGGCCCTGCAGGCTTGGCGTGCAGGGCTTTTTTATTTGGCTGCTCTCCATGCTGCCGCGGAGAGGGGCAGATCAGGCCGCAGTCCGTTTATTGACCTGGGTCATGGGCGTGGTGTGTGCTGCATGGCACCCTTAGAACCTGTTCAAGATCTTTTCGGGGTCGCACAAGGTCCATACCGGGATGGGATGCAAGGCGCGGGGCGCCGCTAATAGCCCGTGCTATTGGCAAGCGCCGCAACGCTGCAGACCGCCCGGCAAGGCACTTGCCCGAAGGGTTGGAGTGAAATCGGGCGATTAGAAGCCTCGACTGCTTGCATGGGCACGAGCCCATGCGGCGCATCCGAAGCATCCACTCATCCCGATTGCACTCCAATGCGATCCCCGAAAGATCTTGAACAGGTTCTTAGAGTTCGTCTAACCTGGGGAGTGCACCATGCCGTCGATCAGCCTGCGGACCATTCGCGAAGAGCATGCGTCGCTTGCGGCGGTGCTCCATTCCTTGCGTCTGATGCTGGACCAAGGCCCGGGCGATGCGCCTGCCGCGTTCTTTGACGTGATGCGGGCCATGCTGTTCTACATCGACGAGTTTCCCGAACGGCAGCACCACCCCAAAGAGTCGCAGTGGCTTTTCCCCAAAGTGGCCGAGCGCGCGCCGCAGGCCGCTGAGGCCATTGCGCAGCTGGAGCGCGACCACGAAGGTGGCGAGGCAGCGGTGCGGGAGCTGCAGCACCTGCTGCTGGGTTGGGAGCTGATGGGTGATGGCCGCCGCGAGGCCTTTGCCGACGCGCTGCAGCGCTATGTGCGCTTTTACCTGGAGCACATGCGCACTGAGGAAACCGTGGTCCTGCCGGCGGCGCAGGAGTGCCTGCAGCCGGGTGATTGGGTGGCCATTGATGCGGCCTTTGCCAGCAACACCAACCCGCTGGCCCCGGGCAAGCCGCGCGATGCGGCGTATGACCGGTTGTTCACCCGGATCGTGATGCGGGCGCCCAGCCCGATAGGGCTTGGAAGCCCCCCCTGAGTCGCCTGCGGCGCCTTCCCCCTCAAGGGGGACGCCGCCAGCGTGGCGGGGCGGCCCTTGCGCGGCGGCCCTGGCTTGGGGCGCGCCGGTATCCACCGTTGTGTGGCGAGACTGCCGCTTGGTGGACAGGGCTGTTCAGCCCGCTGCCAAGGCTGGATAGTCGGTGTACCCCTCAGCACCGCCTCCGTACAGCGTCGCGCGGTTGATTTCGTTCAGCGGGGCGTTGCTCTCCAGGCGCGCCACCAGGTCGGGGTTGGCGATGAAGGGGCGGCCAAAGGCAACAATGTCGGCACCGTGGGCCAGTGCGGCATCGGCCAGCTCGCGGGTGTAGGCGTTGTTGACCATCCAGGCGCCCTTGCCACCGGCTGCGCGGTAGGCTGCCTTGAGGGCGGCGTAGTCAAACGGGCGGCCTTCCACCTCGCGCGGGCCGCCGGTGGCGCCTTCGATGATGTGGATGTAGGCCAGGTTCAGGGGCGCGAGCTGGCGGACCACGTGGTCGAACAGGGGCTGGGGGTCGGCGTCCACGATGTCGTTGGCGGGGGTGACGGGCGACAGGCGGATGCCGGTGCGGCCACCGCCGATTTCTTCAACGATGGCGCGGGTCACTTCCAGCAGCAGGCGGGCGCGGTTCTCGATGCTGCCACCGTAGTCATCCGTGCGCTGGTTGGCGCCGGTCTTGAGGAACTGGTCGATCAGGTAGCCGTTGGCGGCGTGGATTTCGACACCGTCAAAACCCGACGCAACGGCGTTGCGCGCGGCGTGGCGGTAGTCCTGCACGATGCCGGGGATCTCTTCGGCATCGAGTGCGCGGGGCATGGAGGTGGGGGTGAAGGTGGGCACGCCGTCCTTGATGAGCACGGTCTTGGTGTTGGCCTGCACGGCCGAGGGTGCGACGGGGGCGGCGTTGCCCGGCTGCAGGTCGGTGTGCGAGACACGGCCCACATGCCACAGCTGCACCACGATCTTGCCGCCGGCATCGTGCACGGCGCGGGTGACCTTCTTCCAGCCGTCCAGCTGCTCGGTGCCGTACAGGCCGGGCACATCGGCATAGCCCTGGGCTTGCGGGCTGATGGCTGTGGCCTCGGAAATGATGAGGCCGGCACTGGCGCGCTGCGCGTAGTAGGTGGCGACCAGGTCGGTGGGGATGGCCTCGGGCGAGCGGTTGCGCGTCAGGGGCGCCATGGCAATGCGGTTGGCCAGCTGAAGGTCGCCCGCGCGGGTGGGTTCAAACAAAGAGGTCATGGTGAGGGTGTCCTGAGGGGCTGTGTGCAAGAAAAGCAGCCTTTCAGCTTAATGCTGCAGCGCAAAACGTGCAGCACACTTGCGTCAACAAGGGCACAGGTTTTGTGTTAACCCGGTCGCTCAGACTGTCGTGCCAGCGGCGCGGGGGCCGTTGCACGAGAATGGACCGCCATGCCCTTGCCACCGCCTTCCGCACCGTTGTTCGTCTCCCCGTTGCGCAGCCTGTGGCTGGCCGTGGCCTTGTCGATGGGCGCCGCTATCTCGCTGGGCATCACGCGGTTTGCCTATGCCTTGTTGTTGCCGCCCATGCGTGAGGACCTGGGCTGGTCGTACACGCTGGCGGGCGGCATGAACACGGTGAACGCGCTGGGCTATCTGCTGGGGGCTCTTGCCACGCCGTTGCTGTTGAGGCGCGTGGCCCCGGGGACGGTGCTGGTGGCAGGTGCGGTGATGGCCACGGTGTTCATGGGCCTGAGCGGATTTTTCACGCAGGCAGCGCCCCTGCTGGTGCAGCGCCTGCTGGCCGGTGGTGCCAGTGCGCTGGTGTTCATTGCGGGGGGCCTGCTGGCGGCACGCCTGGGCGCCCAGGTGCCGGGGCGCAGCGGTTTGCTGCTGGGCCTGTACTACGGCGGCACGGGCTGGGGCATCAGCCTGTCGGCCTTGCTGGTGCCTGCGGTGCTGGGCGTGGCGCCTGCGCCGCACAGCTGGACCTGGGCGTGGTGGGTGCTGGCGCTGGCCTGCGTGGCGGCCACGGCGGTGCTGCTGTGGCCTGCGCGGGCGTTGAACGGGTTGGCTGCACCCGTGGCCGCCGCATTCGGGACCACACCGGAGGCTGCAGTGCCCGACCGCGTGCGCTGGCGGGCGCTGGCTCCTGCGCTGCTGGGTTATGGCCTCTTTGGCGTGGGCTACATCGGCTACATGACCTTTGTGGTGGCGTTGCTGCGCGAGCAGGGCCGGGGTGCGGTCGAGGTGACGCTGTTCTACGCCCTGCTGGGGCTGGCCGTGGTGTTGTCGTCGCGCATCTGGGCCGGGCTGCTGGACCGCAGCCGGGGCGGTGAGGCACTGGCGCGGCTCAATGCGCTGCTGGGCGTGGCCACCATCCTGCCCGCCATCACGGGCGCGTGGCCGGTGGTGCTGGCCTCGGGGCTGCTGTTTGGCGGGGTGTTCCTGTCGGTGGTGGCATCGACCACGGCGCTGGTGCGGCACAACCTGCCGCAGGCGCTGTGGGCCAGCGGCATCAGCGCGTTCACCATCGTGTTTGCGGCGGGGCAGATCGTGGGGCCCACGGTGGTGGGCTGGATTGCCGATGGCCCTGGAGGCCTGGCGCGCGGGCTGGTCTTCTCGGCCTGCGCGTTGTGGGTGGGGGCGCTGGTGGCGTGGCGGCAGAAGCCGCTCTAGCGCATCTGGAGTTTTGGCCGAGTGCGTGCTATGCGCTCCCAATCGATACTGGCGCGGCCTAGACCAGAAACGCCGAGCAAGGGCCGCCCCGCAGCGAGGGTGTTGTCCCGCTGCCCGCGTAGCGAGAGCGGGGGGAAGGCGCGCAGCGCCTCAGGGGGTATCCCTATTTCAGCAGGCCTTCTGCCTTCATGGCCGCCTGCACCGCAGGCCGTGCACCCACACGCTCGCGGTAGGCCGCCAGATTCGCCAGGCCGGCGATGTCGAGCTTGGTGGGTTGGGTCCAGTTGGTCACGGTGAACAGGTAACCGTCGGCCACGGTGAACTGGTCGCCCATCAGGTATTGCTTGCCCGCCAGCTGGCCATCTACCCACTGCAGGCGTTGCAGCAGCCGCTCGCGCACCATGGGTTTGTAGTCCTCGGGAGTGGCGGGGTTGAACAGGGGGCTGAAGCCCTTATGCAGCTCCGTGCCGATGAAGGTCAGCCACTCCTGCAGGCGGTAGCGCGCCAGGGTGCCGTTGGCGGGGGCCAGTTGCTTGTCGGGCACTTGGTCGGCGATGTATTGCACGATGGCCGGGCCTTCGCGCAGGCGCTCGCCGTTGTCCAGCTCCAGCACGGGCACGTAACCCAGCGCATTGATGGTGTAGTAGTCGGTACCATCCTGCAGCTTGTGGCTCTTGGTGCTGGCCAGCACGGGGGTGTAGGCTAGGCCGGCCTCTTGCAGGGCGATGTGGGGAGACAGGGAGCAGGCGCCGGGGGAGTAGTAGAGCTTCATGGATCGGTCCTTGAATTCGTGAAAGAGTGACAAACGGTGAAGCTGTCGATGCTATGCGCTTCGCTGTTTTTATGTCGGCCGACAGTGCGTGGTGGCCTCGGTCATTCCTCTGCAGCCCTAACCCTGGTAAAAGTCTGTAACCCGCGCAGCCCACCTCCTGCATTCCCCGCGTGCAGGAAGCTCCTGATTTCATAGCTGATCGCGCAATCCCCACGGCCCCTGCAGCCCGATTCCTTGCTTTCCCCGCCGCCCACACCGGCCCGTCCCATGTAGGGGTCATTCCTAGCTAGGAACACTCCTAGCTAGGAGCCTTCCCAGTTTCGCGCGCTGATGCCTGTAGGCACAGTCGCGCGCCATGCAAGTCGCCCCCTCAGCCTCCACCTACGCTCCCGCCCCTGGCGACCTGGCCAGCCAGCCCGCCCCTGGCAGCGCATTCAACAGCTACACAGACCAACCCCAGGACAACGCTGGCGCCTTTGCCGACAGCGGCCCAGGCGGCTACGCCCAGCCCGATCCTCAGAACCCCCAGGCTGCCCCCGCCCTGGCCAGCACCTCCCTCTTCGCCCCCACCGACCAAACCCCCAGCACCACACTGGCCCTGATGGTGCAGGCACAGACCAAACCTCTGCTGGTCACCCCTGAGAACGCAGCAGGCCTGGGCATCGACTTTGCGCACACCAAGCCCCTGACCGTCACCCCGGAGAACGCAGCAGGTCTCGGCATCGACCTGGTGCAGACCAAACCCCTGCAGATCACCCCCGAGAACCCAGCCATTGGCACTGTCGGCGCCCAGGCAGCAGCCCCCAATGCCAGCCCCACCGAGATCGCCGCCCTGGAACTGCTGCTGGCCGAGCCCGCCAACCAAGAGATGGTGGCCCAGTTCGGCCCGCCCCTGCGCCCCCTGAACACCGACACCGACGTCGGCCAAGGCATCCTCGCGCGCTTTGGCCCCGACCTGGGCGCCCGGCTGACCCAGCTGCAAGAGGCGCACAACGCCGTACGCGACCAATTCCTGCAGGCCCTGGACCACGCCCAGCAAAACCCCGGCCCCGAAGTGGCAGGCAGCGAACTGATCGCATGGCACTCCAGCGGAGGCGATGCCGAGCACATCACCGAGCAGACACTGCACAGCGTCACCCACCCGCCCAGCGCCAATCAGGCCAGCGACCTCCAGGCCATCGAAGCCCAGGCGCTCGCCGCTGGCGGGCAACACCAGAACCTCTGGCGCCTGAGCGACCCCGCCGAATTCGCCAAGGCCTATGCCAGCGGCGACAGCCCCGCACAAAAAGCCTTCGCCCAACTGCACGGCAAAGAGCCCCTGCAGTTCCATGCCGCCGTGCAGCACGGCGAAACCGATGCGGGCCCGGACATCACCCCTGCCTACTACGGCCTGGGCGAGAGCCAGCTGGTGCTCGGCGGCCCCACCGTCACAGAAAACGGCAACCCCGGGCCCTGGGCAGCCAGCACATGGCAGACCACCCAGCTCACCCCCGAACAGAACCGGGATCTGATCAACAACGAATACCTGTGGTTTGACCCCGTCAACGGCTGGAGCACGGACCTAGCCAACAACATCAAGCAAAGCACCAGCTTCCTGGACAAGGCGCTGCCCATGGTGTTTGCAGGCGTCATGACCTTCGCCACCGCAGGCGCCTTTGGCATTACCGCCGCCAGCGCCAGTACCAGCCTGGGCCAAAGCATGGCGCTGGGCGCCATCAGCAGCGCCACCATGCAGCTGACCACCGGGGGCAAGATCGACCTGGGCGACCTGCTGCGCTCGGCACTGACGGCCGGAGTGAGCTTTGGGGTGATGAACGCCACAGGCATGAACGAGCTGCTGCAAGGCGGCGATCTGGCTACGCGCAGCCTGGGGCACCTGGGCAAGGCGGGCCTGCAGGGTGTGCTGCAAGAAGCCACGGGGGGCAAGTTCAAGGACGGCCTGACCAACAGCCTGCTGGCCAGCGTGGCGGGAGAAGTGGGCAAGAGCCTGGAGGTGCAGATCGCCGAGCTCAGCAAGAACGAAGGCCTGAGCGTGCAAGAAGCCAGCATGCTGCGCCTGCTCGGCCGGGCGGCCAGCAGCGCAGTGAAGGTTGCGGGCAGCAATGACCCGGCGGCGGGGTTTGCGAGTGACTTCCTGGGCGAAGTGCTGGGTGAAGAGCTGCGGGGCGCACAAGGAAAGGGGCAAAGCCAAAGCCAGAACCCAAGCCAGGCAGGGAGTGAGGGACAACCAGGAGACAGGCCCTCCAGCGACTGGGTGAGGAACCTGGGGGCCAGTGAGGTGGATGCGCAGGGGCTGGGCCTGCGGCCAGGGCTCGGGGGACTGGGCGTGCGGGTTTCAGACGAAGCCCTGTCTGGCTGGAGTGACGAGATCGATGGCGGCATCGCCCTGAACGGCAGCATGGCCCCCGAAACGCAAGCGATCACTGAAGCAGTGGTCGGAAAGGGCCAGGGCCCGCTGGCAGCACTGGAGGCAGTGGGGCTGGACAAGCATCAGCAAGTAGCGGCCTACGGTCAGTTGCTGGCCAGCGGTCAGATACAGCTCAACGCACAGGGCGCGCCCATCGTGCAGCCGGGGCAGGTGCTGCAGTTTGATCTGTCGGACACGAGCGCGGCGCAGCTGGGCGGGCGGGCCATTGCGGTGGAGAGTGCGGGGCGGGAGGCGCTGGCTGCGCAGCAGGCGGCTGAGACCTATACGGGAGCAGGTGGGGGAAGAGGGTTTGTGAATCCGGCACTTGCAGGGTCGCTCGCAGGAGCTGCGCAAGACAGCAGCCTGTTCTCACGTGACTCAATGAACGAGTACTGGAGCGGAGACGACATCCTTAGCCGAGGCATGCGTGCTGCAGGCAACACCATCTATGACGTAGCAGAAGCATTGACCCCCGCAGACAGCACTCCGCAAGAGGTGCAGCGAGCACGCGAACTGGGGCAGTTGCGCCAGTCTTTCAATGCCGCGCGCGAAGCTGGCGACATCGGGGAGATGCAAAAGCTACAAGCGCGCCATGCACAGATCACGTCGGCTGATGGCAACCCATCGATGTTGCAGGTTTCTATGGCGTCGGACATTCTTCGCGCCCAGATAGCGCAAGGACTGCCGGCTGACCGGTATTCGCTGGGACTCGCGGCGGGTGCTGCCATTACGCAGGGGTTTGCTGGTATGGTGGCACCCACCGCTGGCGGTCCCATTGCCGGGGCAAATGGGGGAGCGGCAACGACAGTCATAACACCTGCAATGGAGACAAAAATCCTATATGGTGAGCGGGTCACTAATGCAAGTGGAACGCCGACGAATCGATTGATTGGCGCACATGGCGGCGAAATTTCGAATTCAAAACCGAACTACGCTGTCGAGGTGATTTCCGTGAACGCAGACGGAACACGAAATGCAAAACTGTTAACTCAGTTCAGTGATGGTAATGTCTCAAATATTAAGTCGAGTACGTTGTTTCCTGAACATTGGACACCCAGCCAAAGCATTGGTGCTGTGAAGCAAGTCGGAGATTTGGTGCCAGTTGCTACGCGTGCTGATGGAGCGGCGCTCTATCAATCAACTGTAAATGGGGTTCAGATTGAGGTGATTAAAGTTGGGAATAATGTGACTGCTGGCTACCCAGTTGGATCACGTGGATTTCAAACAAAAACATACTTTTTAACAGGCAAGAACTAGCATGTTTGCGGAATATGAAAACTACTTGAATGAAGTTAAAGAATTCGACAATTACTGGTCTGATGTTGGTATCTCTGAAGCGGTTTCAATGTTGGAAAAATTTTCTGCCAACGACTGGCAAATGCTTAATGAAAAAATTCAAGACAAATCAAAAGTATGGCTCGTTTCGTGTGCGGAAACGCTTGGTGATGATGTAGGTGGAGGCAGTTCATTTGATCTGCTTCTAAAATTACTTTCTTCAGAAATTAATGAGGTCAAGATTGCTGCCCTTGATTCAATAAATAGCCGCATATCGTTGGGCTTTGATATTGGAGATAGTGGCGGGAAAATTCGTTCTGCTGTTAGTACAGCGAGAGGTTCGGCGGGCGTTGTTGTTTCAAGGATGTTGGACTCCTTAGAAAAGAAGCTGACGTAATCAGCCCTGCTTAGTCGGCTAACAATCCAAGCCAGGCGCTACGTGTCGCATCCCGGACGACGCATATAGGCGCTCATACACTACGGCCGATTTTGCAAAAGCTGGCCCATCTCTCAATGCGCCTCCCGCCCACCTCGCACAACCAGATCCTTGGTAGAGCTGCCCTCCGCGCCAGCGTTGAAGCCATCAAGGGCTTTTGGCGCACCGGCTGTCGGGGGCTTTAGGACGTCTCAGGTATTCCAGCCTGGCAGGTCGCGCTGCACCTTGCGCAGCAGTGCAGGCCAGGCAAAGGCGCCGCCCAGGCCGCCCGTCTGCACGCGCATGGCCTGGGCCACGCCGCTCACGATCTGGGGGTTTACGGCGATCAACTCGCCACCTGCCTGCGCGTCGATCTGAATGCGGCAGGTGTTCTCGAAGGTGTACATCGACAGGAACGCGTCGGCAATCGTCTTGCCCACGGTGAGCAGGCCGTGGTTGCGCAGCATGAGGAAGTTGGCCTCGCCCAGGTCGGCCTGCAGGCGTGGCTTTTCTTCGTCGCGGAAGGCCACGCCCTCGTACGCGTGGTACGCCAGCGAGCCCAGCACGAAGGTGCTTTGCTGGCTGATGGGCAGCACGCCGCCCTTCTGGGCGCTGACGGCCACACCGGCACGCGTGTGGGTGTGCAGCACGCAGCCCGCCTCCGGCCGGGCCTCGTGCACCGCGCTGTGGATCACAAAACCGGCCGGGTTCACGGGGAAGGGCGAGTCGTGCAGCTTGTTGCATTGCATGTCCACCTTGATCAGGCTCGATGCCGTGATCTCGTCGAACATGAGGCCGTAGGGGTTGATGAGGAACTGGTGCTCGCCCGGACCCGACACCGATTCGGGCAGTTTGGCGCTGATGTGGGTGAAGACCAGGTCGCTCCAGCCGTACAGCGCAACGAGCCGGTAGCACGCGGCCAGGTCGCAGCGCAGCTGCCATTCTTCGGGGCTGACGCTTTCTTGCAGCGAAGGGATGTTGAGCATGGGGTGGTGTCTCCGTTTTTTGAGGAATGGGAAACGCCACTGTAGGGCGATGGGGCGCCCTGGTCTGTCAGGCAGGCTACAGGTGCTGCATTTTTGCGGATTGCTATAAAAAATATAGCTGTTTGCGCCCGTCCACAAAGCGCTAGGGCCGAATTTTGTTGAATTTTCGTGCCCTGGCCCTGCCCGGCCATCAGCGCCCGCGCCCTTGCTGCTGCCGCATCTGGCGCTGCCCCAGCCAGCCCAGCTCAGAGGCTGTCGGACTTGGAAATCGTAGGCAGCAAATCGGCCACAGCGGTCCATTTTTGGCTTCGCCGCTCTTCGAGAACACCGTCTTTTTGCCCCATAGCCGAGCTATGGGGCTGCAAATCCGGCAAAAACTGTCCTCGCTGGGGCCAATTTTCGCTTCGACGCTCCAAGTCCGACAGCCTCCAGGAATGTCCTGCATAACTCCCTGCGGTCGGTGATAGCGCGGTCTCGGGCGGTCTGCTGCGTTGCTTTTCTTGCCAATAGCCGGGCTATTGGCTGCAAAAAGACGCCTTGTAGCCCATCCCGATCCGCACTACCTCCGCCTCGCGAGGGCTATGCAGGCCATCCCCAGCGCCGCCAGCACCAGCATCCATGGATCGTTCACCGGAATCCCCGTGGAGAGGGCCATCACTTGGAGGTTCAGTGTGATGGTGGAGGACAGGCCGTTGGCGTCCGTGACCTGGATGACCAGGACATAGAGCCCCGGTGTGGTCGGTGTTCCGCTCAGCAGGCCGTTGGGCCCCAAGGTCATGCCCGGGGGCAGGGGGCCGGAGTTCACGGTGAAGGTGTAGGGGCCGGTGCCGCCGGTGACCTGGATCTGTCCGCTGTAGGCGGTGTTCGCGACCAGCACGGGCGGAGGGGTGATGGTCAGCGCACCTGTCACGGTGCCTGCACCCAGCAGGTCCAGCTCGCGCCCCAGGGCGTCGGACACTGTGATGGTGAAGCTGTAGGGCGCCGAGCTGGTGGGCGTGCCCGTGAGATCGCCCGTGCCCGACAGGCTCAGGCCCGCCGGAAGAAGCCCTGCGCTGACGAGGAACTGGTAGGGCGGCACGCCATCGCTGCCGACAAAGGTCACGCTGTAGGGCACACCCAGCGCGGGGGTGGGAATGCTGGACGGGGTGACGGTGATGTCCTGCGCGGCGGCGCTGGCAGCCCACAGCACCAGGCTGGCAACGCCGATCCATGTGGTGAAGCGGCGCAAGCCGGTGCGCAGCGCCTGCACTGCGCGGGCCGTCATCGCGCGCCCCCGTTTTTGCGCGCGAGCTGCTGCTCCAGGGCCGAAAGGCGTTCGGCCAGGGCCATGAGTTCTGCATCCTTGGCGTCCAGCTTCTGGTGGAGGGCCTGGACCGTGGCGGCCGCAAGGCCGGCGACATCGCTGGGCGCAAGCGTCCGGGGGCTGGCGCCCACCTGAAAGCGCTGGTGTACATCCTCGGCCATGGGCCCCAGGTGCAGGCTGGCGTTGAGATCGCTCAGGTAGCGCCAGGCATACAGCGGCAGGTTCAACACTTCGCCGAGGACAGCATGGATCGGGGCCGGGCTGATGTCGTGTTTGAGCGTGCGGCTGGAGCCCTGGCTGAGCGTGCCGGCCACCACCAGACCCCCACCTGCCTGCATCGACAGTGCATTGCTGCCACTGCCGCTGGGCGCCAGGCTGAAGGCCGAAGCCGTAGCGTGTTGCGTCCAGTATGCGGTGCCTGTGCCATGTGCAAGCCGCGCAGCGATGGCGCCGTTGTTCTGCAGCTCCATCTGCACGCGGGGCAGGGCAGTGGCGTTGGTGTTGTCCACCAGCAGGGCTCCGCTGCCGTCCGCGCGCCGCAGGTGCAACGGGGCAGCAGGGCGCGGCGTGCCCAGGCCCACGCTGCCGTTGCCCGCAATATCAACGCTGGCATGTGGCGCCCCCGGCCGGATGCGCAGGGGAAGGAGGGAGCCCCCGGTGACATCGCGCACGAAGAAATTGGCTTCGTTGCCCGCCACATCCCAGGTCTGGGCTGTGTAGCCGTTGGTGTTGTTCTGCTCTTGCCGAAGCGCCGGGGTGTTGGAGGACAGCACATGCAGATCAAGCACGGGTACGCCGGTGCCCACCCCCACGCGCCCTTGCGGGTCCACAACCAGGCTGTTGGCGGGCGCTCCGGCCAGCCAGCGCACGGGGGTCAAGCTGCCTGTGACATCGTCGATGCCGAGGTAGCTGGCCCCGCCGCTGGCGCTGTCGTTGGCGATGATCTGCCAGTCGTTGCCGGGAAACGCGCCCGCACTGGTGTCTTCAAACTTGATGCGCAGGTTGTTTTCCTTCAGGCGCAGGGTGTCGAAGCCAAAGCTCTCGTTGTTGACGCAGTCAAACCCCATGCAGATGCTGCCTTGCACGATCTGGTCGTCGGCGACCAACTGGTCTTTGGTGGCAAGGCGGAGGGTGCGGGCGGCCTTTGAAGATGGGGCGGACTGCGCGGCGGGGCCGTCGGCTGTATCCCCTTCGCCCGGGGGCAAAAGTGCGGGTGGCAGCACAAACGCGCCGCCCGCCACCGACACGTTGCCGGCCAGCATGGCGCCCCTGGGCCCGGCAGCGCTGGAGGCACCCACGGGGTTGGCCGCCACGGGGGTTGCATCGTCGGGCCGCACGGCAGCTGTGGTGGGGGCCAGCGTCAACTCGTAGGTGTAGCGCCCGTCGGGCAAGGGATGGTCTTGCAGCGACAACACCAACGGGCCGGACAGCACCAGGTCCTGGGGCGCATCGCCCTCGCGGGCGATGCGCAGCACGGCGCGGCCATGGGGTGCGGTAGAGGTCCACTCCAGCCGGGTGGCCTGAAGCCGTGCCGCAATGGCGGGGGGCTGCACTTCGCTGCCGGTTTGTGCGTGCACGAGGGGTGGGCTCAGCAGGGATGCCAGGGTGGCGGCAACCAGGGCGGCAGCGCGCGGCCGCAGCCTGGTCAGGAGGGGCAAGCAATGGTGGATTGGCATATTGGCAATCCCTAGCGTGCTGCGGGCGTGGCGGTCTTGGTGGGCACGCCCGAAGCGCCCGGAGCGCCCGTTGGGGCCATCTGCGCTTCGAGCAGGGAGATGCGGGCCCGGATCGCGGCGATGTCTGCCTCGCGCTCGTTCACCTTGCGGGCCAGCGCCTGCACGGCGCCCAGGGTCACGCCGGCCAGATCGCCGGGGGCCAGGCTTTTGTCGTCCTGCCCCAGCTGGAAGATCTTGCGGAAGTCCTCGGCCATGGGGCCGACGTGGCGCTCTTGTGTGGGGCTGGATTTGTAGCGCCAGTGGTAGAGCGGCAGGGCCAGCACCTTCTCCAGCAGGGCGGCGCCATTGACCGGCTCGATGCCGGTCTTGAGCGTGCGGCTGGAGCCTGTGCTCAGGGTGCCGGTGATTGCCAGGTTGCCGTTGGCCGCCAGCGTGAACTGGGGGGTGCCAGCGCCCTGGGTCGCCAGCGTGAGCGCGGTGCCTGATGTCATGTCCCAGCCCGTGGCCGGTGCCGTGGTAAAGCGCAGCACGGCAGGCCCGTTGTTGGCCAGATTCAGCAGTGTGCGCGGGGCCGTTGTGCCGCTGGTTTCCTGCACCAGCACCTGGGCCGTGCCATCGGTGCGCCGGACGTGCAGCGCCGCGCCGGGCGAAGCGGTGCCTATGCCCACTGCGCCGGAGGCCGCAATGTCCAGGCTGCTGGTGGGCGCGCCGGGGCGAATGCGCAAGGGCAGGCGCGAGCCGTTGGTGACGTCGCGCACGAAGAAGTTGGCCTCGTTGGCGCCGATGTCCCAGGTCTGCGCCGTGAAGCCGCCTGCCGACGACTGCTCCAGCCGAATGGCGGGGGTGTTGCCGGTCAGTGTGTGCACGTCCAGCACCGGCGTGGCAGTGCGCAGGCCCAGGCGCCCCGTCGAGCTGACGTACAGGCTGTTGCTGGGGGCGCCAGCACTAACGGTGAAGACCTGGCGGTTGGCCGTGGCATCTTCGACCGTGAAATACGATGCCCCGCCCGAGGCGGTGTCATTGACACGGATCCGCCAGTCGTTGGCCGGAAAGGTGCCAACGCTGGTGTCGTCGAAATGAATGCCGAGGTTGTTCTCCTTGAGCCGGAGCGTGTCAAAGCCAAAGGATTCGTTGTTGACGCAATCAAGGCCCGCGCACAGGCTGCCCTGCACGATCAGGTCGTCGGCCACCACCTGGTCCTTGGTGGTGAAGGTGCTGCCGGTCTTGGTGGGCAGCACAGGGGCGCCTGGCTCGGTCGCATCCACCACCAACTGGCCCTGAATGACCACGAACGAGCCCGCTGTGATGCGCTGCTGCATCGTGGCCTGGGCCTGGGCAGGGTCCATGGACGCAGGGGGCTCCAGGCTCAACTCATAAAAATAGCGGCCATCGGCCAGCCCTGCACGCTGGGGCTCCAGCACCACGGGGCCGCGCGCAAACGGCAGGTCGCTGACCGTGCCATCCGGGCGCGCCAGCCGCAGCTTGGCAGCGCCGTGGGGGGCCGCAGCCGTCCAGGTGATGCGGTCAGCCTGGCGCGTGGTGGAGATGGCCTGGGCGGGGGATTGGGCAGCGCAGGTGGCAGCCGCGAGGGTTGCCATCAGGGCGATGGCGGCTCGGTACAGGGGTTTCATGGGGCTTTCTCGAAGGTGGGCAGGGGCTGCCCAGGGCGCCAATATGGCCATTGCCGCCCGCAGAACCAGCGGCCCATCAGTGGCGACGAGTCTGGCCGAGCGATGCCAGATCGTCAATCGAGTAATGCCAGGGGTCGCGCTGCGGAAAAGCCCTGCGCCTGTGCTCAGCCCGCTTGCGGAATTGGCGCCCGCATGCCCGCGTTGATGAGGTTCCACGCATTGATCACGCCAATGGCAAAGCCCAGTTCGGAGATTTCCGCTTCGTTGAACACCGCCTGCAGCTTGGCGTATTCCTCGTCGCTCGCATCGCTGTGGGGCGTGGCGGTGATGATCTCGGCCCAGCGGAAGGCGGCGCGTTCGCGCTCGCCGAAGAACGGCGCCTCGCGCCACCCCGCCACGGCGTTCAGGTGGCGCGGGTCCATGCCGTCCTTGACCAGGTAGGTCCAGTGCATGTCCATGCAGTACGCGCAGCCGTTGATCTGCGACACGCGTAGAAACACCAGCTCGGCCAGGCGCGCGCCCAGCGGGCCCTTCTTGATGGTTTCGGAAAGGCTCACCAGGCCCATGAAGGCTTTGGAAGACAGCTTGTGATAGGGCAGGCGGGCGGTGTGTTGGGTGGTCGATGACATGGTGGTTCCTTGGATGTAGGTGGCAATGGTCCGGGGTAGATAGACCTTGGGCATGAAGGCGGCGGTGGTGTTGCTGCCTCTCATACTGGTTAGACGTTGCCAGGTCTGCCGCTGTGACACGGGGCGCCAAAAATCTCCAAAGAGATTTCACCCCAGCGTGGCCGGAATGCCCGCCAGCTTGTCCGGATTGCGCACGGCGTAGATGGCCACTATCTGCTCCCCGTCCGTCACAAATGCCTGCGCCGATTCAAGGTGGCCATCCACATAGCGCAGTAGCCCCGGCTCGCCATTGATGAGCGCCATGCGGTACGCCACCTGCGCACCCAGGCGGCGGAACAGCGCCCAGTACAGGTTGGCGATGCGAAACGGCCCCACCAGCGGCTTGGGGAAGGACGGTACCTTGCCGCCGCCGTCGCCAATCAGCTGCGCGTCTTCGCTCAGCAGCGCCTCGATGGCGTTGCGGTCGCCACTTTTGGCGGCCAGCATGAAACGCTGGAGCAGTTGGTGGTGCACGGCATGGGGCACCTCAAAGCGTGTGCGCGCTTGCTGCACGCGTTCGCTGGCGCGGTGCACCATCTGGCGGCAGCTCGCCTCGGTTTTGCCCAGCTGCGCGGCAATCTCGGGGTAGTCGTAGTCAAACACCTGGCGCAGCAAGAATGCAGCGCGCTCCTCCGGCCCCAGGCGCTCCAGCACGTACAGGAAGGCCACCGACAGCTCGCCCGCCAGCTCGGCGGCTGCCTCCGGCGTGTTGTGGTGTTGCGCGTCGCCGGTGGGGTTGTCATGCAGCTCCACCAGCGGCTCGGGCAGCCACCAGCCCACATAGGCCTCGCGCTCGGCCTTCAGTGCCCGCAGCCGGTCGATGGACAGCCGCGTGACCACCGTCACCAGCCAGGCCTCGGCCGACTGCAGCGCGGTGGGGTCCTGGCGGCTCCAGCGCAGCCAGGTGTCCTGCAGCACATCCTCGGCATCGGCGCGCACGCCCAGCATGCGGTAGGCAATGCCGAAGAGGCGGGGACGCAGGGTGGTGAAGGGGTCGGTGGCGGGTGGGGCGGTGGATGCGGGCTGTGTGGTCATGGTGGCGTGCGTGAGAGACCTGTGGGTCTTTGATAGACGTTGGAGGTCGCTGTCTTGTGACAAGGTCTCTGCGGCTGCTTTTATTTTGATAGCTGTCAGCGCTTGTTGTATAAGCGCTAGGGGCACTTTTGACCTGAAATGGAAAGGATGCAGAGATGGCAGCTTTGTACGCAACCCGGCGCGCGCAAGCAACCCCGCGCGCGGGCCGGACGGGGAACGGCGCGAAGGCGGCGGCGGCAACGCTCTTATTTGCGCTGGTGCCCTGGGCGACCCAAGCCCAGACCCAATCGCAAACACTGCAACCCGCCGCTGGTGTTGCCCAGCCGCTGGAAAACCGCTGCGGCTGGTTTCACAACCCCACCCCCAACAACGCCACCCTGACCGACCGTGATGGGGAATGGGTGGTGTCCACCCAGGGCGGAGACAGCGCCGAAGGCGACTGGCCCGTGTTCACCGACGCGCAGTGGAAGAAAACCAATGGCCACTATGGCTACGGGTGTGCGTGCATGAAGGTGGTCGTGGACCGCAGCGATGGGCGGGTGCTGCGCATTGCGTCGGCGGCGGCGAAGCCGTTGAAGGCGTGCCGGGAGGACCGGGCGCTGCCGAAGCCTTGAGAAGACCAGTTAGCAAGCTACGCTTTCAAGGTGGCGGGCATGTTGAAAAGGCGGAGCAAATGAACACGAGCGATATTCCTACCTACACCAAACTTGAGCTTGCAGAGATTCAACTCAATCGCGCGATAAAGCTGCTGGTTCACGACGGCGATGTTGTGTCGTCAATCACGCTTTCTGGTGCGGCTGACGACATCATCTGGAAGTCTCTCGAAGAAACGGGTGTCAAGAGTCAACTGACGGAGATCGAAGAACAGGTCGCCGCGTGGTGCAAATCGAACGAAACGCCGTTTAACAAAACGACTTTTAGAAATGACATGCACGTTTTTCGGACGGAACTAAAGCACTTACGTACGGAGTTCTCCTCCGAGAAAATTCCAATTCCAATTGAGGCGGCTATCGAAATAATTGATAGGTGTTGCGAAAACTTCAGGCGTCTGATGGGAAGGTACCCAGAGGAGAGGCCGCTGTTCGTTAGTGTGTACGGCAAGTGACGGCCAAACGAATTTGGGGATCTTCACGGCTGCGTCAGCCGCTCCAGCTGCGTCAGATACGCCAGGGCCTGCCCATTGCTGGTTCCGCACATTTCCACCTGTGGCATCAACCCGCCGCACACCGCCGGTCGCTCAGGCTGCCCAAAAATGCGGCAGCGCGCATCGTCCCCCAGTTGAACGCACCGCATCCCCGCAGGTTTGCCCTGCGGCATGCCCGGGATGGGCGAGCTGATGGAGGGGGCGGTGCAGCAGGCGCCGCAGCCAGGGCGGCAGTTCATGGGTGGTTGCTATTGTTTGCGTAGCTGCTAGCGCTTTTCGGGCAAGCGCTAGAGGCCAATTTGACTCAAATTTTGGCGTTCACTGGCCAGCGGCAGCATCGCCGTGCAGGCGGCTGGATGCCCACAGCACCTGGTCGACCACGGCGCGCACGCGGTCGCGGTGGGCTTGCTGGATGAGGGCGCCGCTGTCGTCAAACGCGCTGCCCGCCGAGCCCAGTGCAAACGCCTTGGGCGCCAGCCAGCATTCGGCGTTGATGAGCAAGGGGGCCAGATGGCTTTGCGAGCGCAGGCCGCCCAGTGCCCCCGGCGACGCGCTGAGCATGCCCACCACCTTGCCGCGAAAGCTCTTGCCGCCGTCTTGCCAGTCGGGGTTGCCTTTGACGGGGCTGGAGGCCCAGTCGATGGTGTTCTTGAGCAGGGCGGTGTAGCTGCCGTTGTATTCGGGCGAGCAGATGACCCAGGCGGGGTGCTGCCACAGGATTTCTTTGAGCCGGATCACGTCGGCGGGCGTGCCCTGGGCTTCGAGGTCGGCGTTGTACAGCGGGATGTCGAAATCCGACAGTTCCAGCAGCGTGACGCTGGCACCCGCGTCGCTTGCGATGGCGGCGGTGGCGTGGGCCAGTTTGCGGTTGAACGATTGCTGGCGCGTGCTGCCGGCAAAGATGAGGAGGGAGGAGGGAGTGGTGTGTGGCATGGTGCCTGCGATTGAATCACAGGCGTGCGTCAGGAATCCTGCAAGCGAGGCAGGCCGGGCAGGGTTATTCCGTGGTGTGGCTACACGGTGTTCGGGGCGGATGTAGCGATCTACGTGCCGCGACCGGCAAGCCGCCCCACCAGCGTCCCCAGCGCTGTGGCAAAGCAACCCAGGCTGAGCAGCGCACGCCACAGGTTGGCGGCATTCCACTGGTCACGCACTTTGGCCCAGTCGGCGGGCAGGGCCTTGGGGTTCCAGGCTTCTGTTGTGTAGTTCAGGGGCAGGTTGACCTGCTGGGTGAAGAACACAATGCCCAGCAGGTAGGCCACGCCGACCACGGCCAGCAGGCGCCACCACAGTGTGCGGTGTTCACGCCAGGCCGTAGCCACGGCCAGCGCGCACCACAGCGGTGGGCCAAAGAACAGCGCAAAGAACAGGGCGTGCCGGACGTTGCGGTTGAAGGCGGACTGCACGGTGGCGTAGGTGGCGCCGTCCATCTGCAACATGGCCAGGTTGACGTTGGCGCTGTAGGTGCCGAAGAACCCGGCCATGAGGCCGAGCCACAACACGGCGAGGGCGTGCGGGATGAGGACGAGCAGGGCAGGCGGCGGGTTGTGGGGGCGTGGGATGGTGGTCATGGCGGGCATGTAGAACGATGCCCGCAGTCTGCCGATGCCCCGCACCCCGCGCCTTATCCTTTGATAAGCCCCATCTCGCTGCGCAGGCGCGACAGAGAGACATCGGTCACGCCCAGGTAGGACGCGAGGTGTTTGAGGGCGATGCGATCCGCCCACTCCGGGTGCTGCTCCAGCAAACTGGCGTAGCGCTGGCGGGCGCTGAGTTGCAAGAACTCCTGCTCGCGCTGCATCTTGCCGTCGAGCAGCGCGCAGAGCACCCGGTGCTCCAGCGCGGCCCAGGGTGCCCAGCCCGCGCTGGGCAGCGGCTCACCTGGATCGATGGGCAAGGGCAGCGCCCACACCACGCTGTCTTCCAGTGGTTCCACGTGAAACATCACCGGCTGATGGCGCAGCGTGGGAGTGATGGGCCAGCACAGGGCGCCGTCCAGAAAGAAGTTCTTGTTGGACTCTGCGCCGTCGCGGCCCAGGTAGTACAGCCGCAGCGCGCCGCGCTCCACCCACCACAGGTGCCGCCAGTGTTCGCCCGCCCGCAGCAGGGGCTGGCCACGCTCCAGCAAGCGCCGTTCGGCGCGTACCCACCAGGTCTCCACGGCCGGAGGCGGGACGCCAAGCAACTCGGTCAGGAAGAAGGTGAGGGGGCTGGAAACAGACACGGCCTGCGCAAAGTGGGAAAATCGCGGGTTGCCTGCTGGGGCGCCAAGTGCGCCCACCACCAGCAGGGCCGGTGTGCGGCGCCTTTGACAGGGCACCCTAGCGCACCGGGTGTTTTGATTATCGGGCCCGCTAGGCCCCGGAGTGTCCCCATGTTGTATCCCCAGGAATTTGATGTGATCGTTGTCGGCGGTGGCCATGCTGGCACCGAGGCCGCGCTGGCCGCTGCGCGCATGGGCAGCAAAACGCTGCTGCTGACCCACAACATCGAGACCCTGGGGCAGATGAGTTGCAACCCCAGCATCGGTGGCATCGGCAAGGGCCACCTGGTGAAAGAGGTGGATGCGCTGGGTGGCGCCATGGCGCTGGCCACGGACGAGGGCGGCATCCAATTCCGCATTCTCAACAGCTCCAAAGGCCCCGCCGTGCGGGCCACGCGGGCGCAGGCCGACCGCATTCTGTACAAGGCGGCCATTCGCCGCGTGCTGGAGAACCAGCCCAACCTGTGGCTGTTCCAGCAGGCGGTGGACGACCTGATGGTGGAGGGCGACCGCGTGGTGGGCGCCGTCACGCAGGTGGGTATCCGGTTCCGCTCGCGCACGGTGGTGCTCACCGCCGGGACGTTCCTGGACGGCAAGATCCACGTGGGGCTGAACAACTACGCGGCGGGCAGGGCGGGTGACCCGCCTGCCGTGTCGCTGTCGGCACGCCTCAAGGAGCTGAAGCTGCCCCAGGGCCGCCTGAAGACCGGCACGCCGCCCCGGCTGGATGGGCGCAGCATCGACTTCTCGAAGTGCACTGAGCAGCCCGGCGACGGCATGCCCGGTGGTGTGAACGAGGGCACGGTGCCCGTGTTCAGCTTCATGGGCAACGCAGAAATGCACCCGCGCCAGATGCCTTGCTGGGTGACGCACACCAACGAACGCACGCACGAGATCATCCGCAGCGGATTTGACCGCAGCCCCATGTTCACCGGCAAGATCGAGGGCGTGGGCCCGCGTTACTGCCCCAGCGTGGAAGACAAGATCAACCGCTTTGCGGACAAGGACAGCCACCAGATCTTCCTGGAGCCCGAGGGGCTGACCACGCACGAGTTCTACCCCAACGGTATCAGCACCAGCCTGCCGTTCGACATCCAGTACGAGCTGGTGCGCAGCATGAAGGGGCTGGAGAACGCGCACATCCTGCGCCCCGGCTACGCCATTGAGTACGACTACTTCGACCCCCGCTCGCTCAAGAGCAGCTTCGAGACGCGGCAGATCCAGGGCCTGTTCTTCGCCGGGCAGATCAACGGCACCACCGGTTATGAAGAGGCGGCGGCCCAGGGCCTGTTCGCAGGCATCAACGCCGCCCTGCAGTGCCGGGGCGACGCGCCTTGGCTGCCTGGCCGCGACGAGGCCTACCTGGGCGTGCTGGTGGACGACCTGATCACCAAGGGCGTGACAGAGCCCTACCGCATGTTCACCAGCCGGGCCGAGTTCCGCCTGCAACTGCGGGAGGACAACGCGGACATGCGCCTGACGGAAGCCGGTCGCAAAATGGGCCTGGTGGATGACGCCCGCTGGGATGCGTTCAGTCGCAAGCGCGATGCTGTTTCACGTGAAACAGAACGCCTAAAGGCCACGTGGGTGAATCCGCGCAGCCTGCCTGCGGCCGAATCCGAGCGGGTGCTGGGCAAGAGCATCGAGCATGAATACAACCTGTTCGAACTGCTGCGCCGCCCAGATGTGAACTACACCAACCTGATGTCCATGGATGGTGGCAAATACGCGACCAACGATGTTTCACGTGAAACGCTGGGCGATTTGAGCGAACCCGTGGTGGAGCAGGTGGAGATTGCCGCCAAGTATTCGGGCTACATCGACCGGCAGCGAGATGAGGTGGGGCGCGCCGCGCACTTTGAAAAGTTGCGCTTGCCAGCCGAGCTGGACTACATGCAGGTCACCGCCCTGAGCATCGAGGCACGCCAGGTGCTCAGTCGCCACCGGCCCGAAACCCTGGGCCACGCCTCGCGCATCACCGGCATCACGCCGGCGGCGATCTCGCTGCTGATGGTGCATCTCAAGAAGGGCGGGTTCAAGGAGTTTGCGGTGGCTGCGGCTGCCAAGGCAGAAGGGGAAGTGGCGGCATGACGATGGCAGTGACAAATGACAGCTTGCGCCAACAGCTGCAGGCAGGGGCCGATGCCTTGGCCCTGGGGCTGACCGACGCCCAGATTACCCTGTTGATGGATTTTCTGGCCCTGCTGCAGAAGTGGAACAAGGTCTACAACCTGACCTCGGTGCGCGATCCGCAGGAGATGATGACGCACCATCTGCTGGACAGCTTGGCCGCTGTGCCGCCGCTGCGCCGCCATGTTGCTGTGCTTGCAGGGCAGGGCCACCACGCTGTGCGCTTGCTCGACGTCGGCTCGGGCGGAGGTTTGCCCGGTGTGGTGTTTGCCATCTGCTGCCCGGATGTGGATGTGAGCTGCGTAGACACCGTGGGCAAAAAGGCTGCGTTCATCCAGCAGGCGGCGGTGGCTCTCAAGCTGCGCAACCTGCATGGCGTGCACGCACGGGTCGAGACGCTGACGACCCCCTTTGACATCATCAGCTGCCGCGCCTTTGCCTCGCTACCCGATTTTGTGACCTGGTCGCGGGCTGCATTGGTAGCGCCGCACGGGGTCTGGCTGGCCATGAAGGGCAAGCACCCCGAGGATGAAATTACGGCCCTGCCCACCGATGTGTCGGTGTTTCACGTGGAACAGCTCACCGTCCCAGGCCTCGACGCCGAGCGCTGCATCATCTGGATGAAGCCGGTCTGACCGTCGGCCGCTAGCTTGTCAGCGGCCGGGGCGGAGTGGTCGCGTAAACTCGGCACCTCACTTAGGGTGCATCCATCTGCGCACCCGTCCAGCACACCGGGAGAGATCATGTTCGGCATCGCAGACTACGGCGCCTTTGTCGCCGCCATTGTGTTGTTCCTGCTCATTCCGGGCCCCGGCAATCTGGCGCTCATCACCTCCACCAGCAAGGGCGGGGTGCGGGGCGGCCTGGCGGCCACGATGGGGGTGATCGCGGGTGACCAGGTGTTGATGTGGGCCGCGGTGGCCGGTGTGGCGGCGCTGCTGGCCACGTACCCCACAGCGTTCAATGCAGTGCAGTGGTTGGGCGCGGCCTACCTGGCCTGGCTGGGCTTCAAGATGCTCACGGCCAAGCCCGGCGCGCAACCCATCCTCAACATCCAGCCGCGCCACTACTTCAAACAGGCCGGCCTGATCACCTTGCTCAACCCCAAGGCCATCGTGTTTTACATGGCGTTCTTCCCTCTGTTTGTGGACCCGGCCCGGCACCAAGGGTTGCTGACCTTTGGCGTGATGGCAGCGACGGTGGCGGTGCTGACGTTTTTCTATGGGCTGGTCGCCGTGCTGCTCACGCACCACCTGGCCGAGCGCATGCGCGCCAACCCGCGCATCGGCCGCGTGCTGGAAAAGGTGGCGGGCGTCTTTCTGATCGGCTTTGGCATCAAGCTCGCCATCTCCAAATAAAACAACGACAACAACAACACGGACTGCAACACCCACATGGCCAAAATTTTCTGCGTTGCCAACCAAAAGGGTGGCGTTGGCAAGACCACCACCACCGTCAACCTTGCTGCGGGCCTGGCCAAGATCGGCCAGCGCGTGTTGATGGTGGACCTGGACCCACAGGGCAACGCCACCATGGGCTCGGGCGTGGACAAGCGCAGCCTCGACCTCACGGTGTACGACGTCCTGCTCGAATCCGCCTCGGTCAAAGAGGCAGCCGTGTTGTCGGAAAAATGTGGCTACTGGGTGCTGGGCGCCAACCGCGAACTGGCCGGGGCCGAGGTGGAACTGGTGGCGCTGGAGCACCGCGAAAAGCGCCTCAAATCCGCGCTGGCGGAGGCCGATGGTGACTACGACTTCGTGCTTATCGACTGCCCTCCGTCGCTGTCGATGCTCACCCTCAACGGCCTGTGCAGCGCCCATGGCGTGATCGTGCCCATGCAGTGCGAGTACTTCGCGCTCGAAGGGCTGACCGACCTGGTCAACACCATCAAGCAGGTGCACGCCAACCTCAATGCCGACCTGCAGATCATCGGCCTGCTGCGCGTGATGTTCGACCCGCGCATCACCTTGCAGCAGCAGGTCAGCGACCAGCTCAAGGGCCACTTTGGCGAGAAGGTGTTCAACAGCGTGATCCCGCGCAACGTGCGCCTGGCCGAAGCGCCCAGCTACGGCTTGCCCGGCGTGGTGTTTGACCCGGCGGCCAAGGGCAGCCAGGCGTTTGTCGAGTTTGCACAAGAGATGGTGGACCGCGTGAAAAACATGCCTGCTGCTGCATCTTCTATGGCAAAAATGGCACCTGGCGCTTGATGGATAAGCGCTAACAGCTATTAAATTGATAGTAATGAAGGCATCCAACATCCTGTTGCTGCCCGGCTGGCAGAACTCCGGCCCCGACCACTGGCAAAGCCGCTGGGAGGCTGTGCACGGCTACCAGCGCGTGGAGCAGCACGACTGGATGCGCCCGCTGCGCGGTGACTGGTCGGCGCGCCTGGAAGAAACCGTGGTCGACGCCGACGGCCCCGTGGTGCTGGTGGCGCACAGCCTGGGCTGCGTTCTCACCGCGTGGTGGGCTGCGCATTCGGCCAACACGCACCGCGTGTTGGGTGCGTTGCTGGTGGCACCGGGCGATGTGGAGCGGCCCGATCTGGCCGCGCAGATCCACGGCTGGGCGCCCATTGCACGCAAGCCCCTGCCGTTCCCGGCGCTGCTGGTGGGCAGCCGCAATGATCCGTATTGCAGCCTGGAGCGCGCTGAGGGTTTGGCGCAGGCTTGGGGCGCTCGCTTCATCGACTACGGCGAGCGCGGCCACATCAATGCCGAATCGGGCCTGGGCGATTGGGACGAGGGGCACGGCTGGCTGATGCAGCTGGCCAACCCGGCATGAGCCGCTGGGCCTTGTGGCGCGTGGTGCGCCGTGTAGCCGTCAGCTACCGAATTTCTCAGTGAACCGATCCATGACCAAAATCAACCTGTCCGCCATCGCCGACCAACTGCCCCGCGCCTGGAACTCCACGGTCGTGGGCCAGGCGGCAGGCGCCAACGTCAAGGTGCTGCGCATGGACGACGCCGCCTACCCCGACGAGTCGCACGACTTTGACGAGGCGCTGCTGGTGCTCGACGGCTGCATGCGCCTGGACCTGCAAGGGCAGGTCACCGAGGTGAATGCGGGCGAGGTGTTCATCGTGCCCGCGGGTGTGCCCCACGCCGTCGCGCCCGGCAGCCATGGCACGCTGGTCATCATCGACCGCTGATTCTTCCCATTCCTTTTTCCCTTTCGCGAGACGCATTTCATGGTCACCAAAAAACCCAAGGGCCTCGGCCGTGGCCTCGAAGCCCTGCTGGGCCCCAAGGTCGAAGAAAAAGTGGAGCAGGCCCAGGCGGCCGAAGCCGGGCTGCCCAGCAGCCTGCCGCTCTCCGAACTGGTGCCCGGCGTGTACCAGCCCCGCACGCGCATGGACGAGGGTGCGCTGTACGAGCTGGCCGAAAGCATCAAGGCCCAGGGCATCATGCAGCCCATCCTGGTGCGGCGCTTGACGGGTGGCGACAACGCCGGCAAGTACGAAATCATCGCGGGCGAGCGGCGGTTCCGCGCCTCGCGCCTGGCGGGCCTGGCCGAGGTGCCAGTGCTGGTGCGCGATGTGCCCGACGAGTCGGCGGCGGCCATGGCGCTCATCGAGAACATCCAGCGCGAAGACCTCAACCCGCTGGAAGAAGCCCATGGCCTGCAGCGCCTGGTCAAGGAGTTCGGCCTGACCCACGAACTGGCCGCGCAGGCCGTGGGCCGCTCGCGCAGCGCGGCCAGCAACCTGCTGCGCCTGTTGAACCTGGCCGAGCCCGTGCAGACCATGCTGATGGCCGGCGACATCGACATGGGCCATGCGCGCGCGCTGCTGTCGCTGGACCGCGCTGCGCAGATCACGGCGGGCAACCAGATTGCGGCCAAGAAGCTGTCGGTGCGCGAGGCCGAAGCGCTGGTCAAGAAGATCGGTGCCGAGTTCAGCCTGGTGCCGCAAAAGCCCCAGAAGGAAAAGTCGCGCGACATGAAGCGCGTGGAAGAAGAGCTCTCAGACCTGCTCATGGCCGAGGTCGAGGTGCGCGTGAAAAAGCGTGTGAAACGCCATGGCCGGGTGGAGGACATGGGCGAGTTGGCGATTCAGTTCGGCTCGCTCGAAGCTTTGAATGGCTTGATCGACCGCCTGCGCGGCTGATCGACCGTTGGTCCGGGGCGCGGCGCTGTCGCCGCGCAAACATGCGTGAAATAGCGCACACAAACGGTTTCCACAGGTAACTTGCGCAGGCAAAATGCGTCCGTGCGGGGCCTACACTGCGCTGCGTTCAACACACCCGGGTTGACCGCAAGGCCTCTTCACAGGGCGGCGAAAGTGCCGCCCTGTGGCCCACGATGGTTTGCCGGGTGATCCATGTATCTCCTGGAGCAGACCCCCATGACCTCTTTGCGCTTCGTCCTGACCCCCGCCTGCCTGGCCGTTGGCCTGTGCATCGCCAGCCTGGGCGCCCAGGCCCAAACCACCAAGGCCCCCAAAGTCCAGCTGTGGATGGATGTCTCCACCGGCACCATGGCGGGCATGCCTGAGATGGACAGCCTGCCCGGTGGCGGCGGCATGCTCGGCGGCCTGATGGGGGGGATGGGCGGTGGCGCGCAGGGCAGGGCGGGTGGTGGTAACACGTCCTATGGCCACGCCCGCGCCATGTCCATCATGCCGCCGCGTGTCATCGACATCGCCTTGCACAACACCCTGCGTCCCGGCGTCGAAGCCAGCCAGGCCATACCGCCTGGCATGCGCATGGGCGAATCCCTTCCGCTGATCCCGCCCCGTGCCCAGCCCACCCAGACCGAGCCGGGCGAGGTGCCGCAGGAATACCAGCAGCACCAGCCCAAGGGCCGCATCTTGCTGTACTGGGGCTGCGGCGCCTCGGTGCGTGCGGGCCAGCCGCGCGTCATCGATCTGGCGCGCGCCAAGCCGACCGACTACGCACAGGCCTTTGTCGGCCGCGCCGTGCCCGACCGGGGGCCGCGCGTGGGCCCGGCCTATGCGCTGTACCCCAACGAACGCAACCAGGTGAGCCTGTCGCGGGACAGCTCGCTGGTGGGCGAACACCAGGTGCGCGGCGATGGTGTGCCTGCTTCTATGAAGTTCACGCTGGGTGCGGCACAAGACCTCATGCCCGCCATCGACCTGCGCACCACCGGCAAGCCGCAGGACAGCATGGGCACCAGCTGGCAGCCTGTGCGCAATGCGCGTGCCTACTACCTGCACGCCATGTCGCAGAGCGGGGACGACCTCATCATGTGGTCCAGCGCCGAGACGCCCGACACGGGCATGGGCCTGTTCGACTACCTGTCGCCCGCCACCATCGACCGCTGGCTCAAGGAGCGTGTGCTGCTGCAGCCCGAAACCACGCAGTGCGCTATCCCGCAGGGCATCTTTGCAGGCGGTGGGCGTGACGCCACACCCATGCTGCGCATGATGGCCTACGGCGGCGAAAGCCACATCGTGCACCCCCCGCGCCCGGCGGACCCCAAGGCCGCGTGGGAGCCCGAATGGGCCGTGCGCGTGCGTGTGAAATCACACACCATGGCCATGCTGGGCGAAGAGATGCAGGGGCGGCGCGAGGGCATGGGGGCTGCTCCGCCGGCCGCTTCGGGCGGTGCCTATTCGAGCGGCATGGGCGGTGCGCCGACCGGCCAGCAGCCCGCTGGCGACGGCGGTGCGGAATCTGGCAACGCGGGCAACGTGGTCAACCCCGTCAACCTGTTGCGCGGCATTTTGGGCCGTTAAGAACCCATGTTGGCCCTGCGCATGCCCTGGCCCCTGCCCGCGCTGGTCGCGTGGGCGTGCGCGTGGCTGATTTTTGTGGCGCTCCAGCGCGCGGTTCCCCCCGTGGCTGCCTTGCTGGTCGCCTGCCTGCTGGGGACGGCGGCCAGTGTCCTGGGCGACAGCTGGTGGCGACGCGGGCTGATTGCGGCGGGCTTTCCGCTGTCGCTGGCGCTGCTGGGTGCGGCCAGCCTGCCGACCTGGGCGTGGCTGGTGCCGCTGGCGCTGCTGCTGCTGGTCTACCCCCTGAACGCCTGGCGCGATGCACCGCTGTTTCCCACGCCCCACCATGCGCTGCAGTCGCTGGCCTCGCAGGCCCCGCTGCCGCTGGGTGCCCGGGTGCTGGATGCGGGCAGCGGCGTGGGCGATGGCCTCAAGGCGCTGCGCCATGCGTACCCGGCCGCGCAGCTGGAGGGCATCGAATGGAGCTGGCCCCTGCGCCTGCTGTGCGCCCTGCGGTGCCCCTGGGCCCAGGTGCGGCGCGCCGACATGTGGGCCGAGGACTGGAGCCCCTACCGCATGGTCTATCTGTTCCAACGGCCCGAAAGCATGGCCCGCGCCGCCGCCAAGGCCCGGGCCGAGCTGGCGACCGGGGCATGGCTGGTGAGCCTGGAATTTGCCGTGCCCGGCGTTCTGCCCTGTGCACAGCTGCGTGCGCCCGGTGGCCGCGTGGTGTGGCTGTACCGCATGCCCCTGAACCGCGTCGAGGCATGAAATGGCACTGTTGGATTGCGATTTGAGCCGTTCGCCACGGTTACAGAAAAGATACAAGCTTTTGCTACATTGCGTCCCTGGCTACAACCCCATACAAAACTACCAAGAAACTCACAGCCAGAGGGGGCTGCCAGCAGCACGTGAACGCGCCGGGAGGGGGCGCACCGGCCGCCAGCACCTTCCTTGTCCGGACCTCCCATCCTGCAGGCCCCACCAGCCTCTGCGGGGCACCACTCTGACGGGTGTGCCTGCAGTGCGGTGCCGTCTTGCGCGTGGACATGGCCGGGGTTTTCTGGTGCACCACCGACCGATCTGCAAGGAGCATTCATGACCGCCCATCCATCCCGTTTCCGCCCGCGCCTTCTGTGGGTGCTGGCCCTGAGTGCCGCCCTCACGGGCTGCGCCACCATGCAGAGCCACGACAAGCTGGCGACCGACATGCAGAACGCCGGCCGCAGCGGCGGCATTCCCGCAGCCATCGCCCAGCTCGAAAGCACGGCCAAGACCGAAGAAGAAAAAACCGCGCTGCTCTACAACATGGAACGCGGCGAGCTGCTGCGCATGGACCGCCGTTACCCCGACAGCACCAACGCCTTCCTGCTGGCCGACAACAAGGTCAAGGAATGGGAAGAAACCGCCAAGACCAACCCCAGCAAACTCATGGGCACCGTGGGCGCTGCGCTGATCAGCGAACGCCTGAAGGTCTACGAGGGCCAGGACTATGAAAAGGTGTGGGTGACCACGCGCCTTGCGCTCAACCGCATGGCCGTGGGCGACTTTGAAAACGCCCGTGTGGACATTAAGCGCACCCACGAGCGCGAAGCCATCATTGCCGAGTTCCGCGCCAAGGAAACCCTGGCCGCTGAAGAAGAAGCAAAGTCCAAGGGCGCCACCTCTGGCGGCAAGGAACTCAACGGCTACCCCGTCGAGACGCTGAACGATCCCGAAGTGCTGGCGCTCAAGAACGGCTACCAGAACGCGCTTTCGCACTACCTGGCCGGTTTTCTGTACGAAATGCTCAACGAGCCTGGCCTGGCCGCGCCCGGCTACCGCAAGGCCATCGAGCTCAAGCCCGAAACCGGCGTGCTCGAAGAAGGCCTGCGCGGCCTGGACACGCGCACGGGCTTCACCTGGAAGCGCCGCCAGCGCATGACCGACGTGCTCTTCATCGTCGAAGCCGGTGATGCCCCCGCGCGCAAGCCCAAGGCCTTCACCATTCCCGTGCCCACGGGCCGTGGTTTGGTCACGGCCAGCATCTCCTACCCCGTGATCGAGCCGTCTTCCGATCCACTGCTGACCACCATCTCCGCGGCTGGCACCGACCTCAAGCTGGAAAAAGTGGTGGACGTGAACGTGATGGCGCGCCGCGCGCTCAAGGACGAAATGCCCGGCATGGTGCTGCGTGGCTTCACCCGCGCCGTGGCCAAGGGCGTGCTGCAGAACGAACTGCAAAAGCGCGGCGGCCTCATCGGCGGCATCATCGGCGCGGCCGCCTCGGTGGCCACCGAGCAGGCCGACGACCGCATGTGGCGCATGCTGCCCGGCCGCGTGTATGTGGCCCGTGGCTACCTGCCGCCCGGCGAGCATGTGGTGAGCGTGAACGGCCGCCAGCTGCCCCAGCCCATCAAGATCGACGGCCAGTACGCCCTGGTGCCCCTGCGCATGTATGAAAACAGCGTGCTGACCGGCGACGTGGCCATGCTCGGCCAGCTGCCCACCGTGGCGGCGGCACCGCAGCCCGCCGCAGAGCCTGCCACCACCGTGCGCACGACGACGACCACCACCACCCGCACGCGCTCGGTGCCCAAGTCGGCGGTCAAGTCCACCTCGGCCACGCCTGCCGCCAAGAACTGAAACCGAACATGTCCCATTTTCAAGGAGCCTCTGGCATGAGAACCCGTTTTGCCCTTGCCGCCGCCGCACCCGCCGTTGCGTGCGCGGTCCTCGCGATGACCCTGGCCACCGCTGCCCGCGCCCAGCTGCACGACCCGGCCACCCCGCTGGCCGTGGCGTCCAAGGTCGCCCTGCGTGGCGAAGCCAACAGCATCGCCGTGCGCGAGATGCGCATCGTGCGCAAGAACGACATCCTGGTCGTGCAGGCCGACATGGCCAACATGGGCCGCACCGACCGCACCGTGTTCTACCGATTCAAGTGGCTGGACAACGTGGGCAACCAGGTGGGCGATGGCGAGTCCTGGAAGCAGATGAGCGTGCTGGGCCTGGGCCAGCAGACCGTCAAGAGCGTGGCGCCCACCAGCGCTGCCGTGGACCTGCGCCTGGAAATGAATGTGGAGCCGCGCTGATCGCGCCGCGCCAATCCCTGTTTGAGTGAGGAGTAAACCAATATGAACACCAAGAACCGCATCCAGCGCAGCGCGCTGATCCTGGCCTTTGCGGCCAGCACCCTGGCCCTGTCGGCCTGCCAGAACCTGTCCTCGCCCACCGTGCGTTTTGACCGCCAGGTCAACTACGGCGATGCCAAGGCCGTCGAGCTGGTGACCAACGAATTCGGCTCCACCGACCTGCAGATGATTGCCGAGAAGATGACCGGCGGTTTGCTCGAAACCGGCATCTTCCAGGGCCGCCCCACGGTGACGATCTCCACCGTGAAGAACAAGACCAGCGAATACATCGACACCACCAACGTGATGAACTCGATCCAGACCTCGCTGGTCAAGTCGGGCAAGGTGCGTTTTGTGCGCTCCATCAACGAGATGCAGGCCGGTGTGGACGAGCTGCAGCGCCAGAACCAGAGCGGCCTGTACAAGCAAGGCACCACCGCCAAGGTCGGCCAGATGACGGCCGCCAAGTACAGCATGGAAGGCGAGCTGACCAGCATCGTCAAGCAGAACAACGCGACCAAGGACGTGTACTACAAGTTCACGCTCAAGCTGTTTGATGTGCAGGAAGGCACGATCGAGTGGCAGGACGAAAAGGAAATCCGGAAGACGAGTAAGAGGTAACCCCCTGAGCGGCTGCGCCGCTTCCCCCTTTCTCTCGCACTGCGCGCGGGAAGGGGGACGCCGCCGGCGCGGCGGGGCGGCCCTTGCACGGCGGCCGCTGGCCTGGGCCGCGCCAGTTTCGAAGGATGTGGGCGCTAAGGCCACATCGCTCGATGGATTCATGAATTCCCGTTAGCTCACAAGGAGCACACCATGCAACGCAGAACCACTTTGCACACGGCCCTGGCCGTGATCGCCGCCACCACCATGGCCTGGGGCACGGGCGCCCAGGCGCAGCAGCCGGGCGCGGCCCCCAAGATCGCCGTGACCGACCTGGCCTATGCCCAGCGCGTGTCCGAATACTTTGTGGCCGGCACCTACCAGCGCAGCAGCCAGATGAGCGCAGGCGGCAGCCACAGCGGTGGCTACAGCCACGGCCCCTATGGCGGTGGCGGCTCGCACTCGGGCAGCCACTCGATGCAGGCGTCCGAGCAGGCCAGCGGCACCTACGTGGCCGGGCGCTACAGCTACATCGAGCAGCGCGAGCTGGGTGGCTACACCAACGACATCAAGGGCGCCATCCTGCAGGGCACGTACTTCCGCCTGATCCAGGGCAAGGGCTTTGACGCAGGCAAGCCCCAGCCGAGCAAGGCCGAGCAGGTGCTCAACCAGGTGCAGGGCGGCAAGATGGCCACGCCGCAGGTTCAGCCCCAGGTCAACGACGTGATCAGCCGCATCAAGAAGGGCGAGTTCAACGGCGCCGACTACGTGCTGTTCGGCGTGGTCTCCAGCATCGACTTCACCGACGCGCTCTCGCCCCTGCAAGGCACCACCAGCGCCACGCGCCAGTACGGCCTGCAGCTCCTGGCCGACTTCTCGCTCATCAATACCAAGACCTACGAGATCAAGGCCGCGTTCTCTGCCCAGGGCGAAGGCAACGACACCAAGATTTTGTCGATCCGTGGCGACATCGCCCCCCCCAACCGCGCCAAGGTGATGCGCGAAACCTCGCTGTCGCTGGCGCAGGACGTGTACCAGCAGCTCGCCATGCAGCTGGGCTACACCGACGCCAACCTGTCGCGCGGCGTGCGCCCGCCCGTGGTCTACCAACAGGGCGGCCAGCCCATGCCCATGCCGCAGCCCCAGCAGCCTGAGCAAGTCCTCATCTTGAAGTAGCAGGGGCGGCAACCCCCAGAGGCGCTGCCGCTCGGTACCGACCGCCGGAGGCAGCCGCCTCTTGCTCGGCATCTCGCGCGGGGCGGCGCACCCGTAGCAGGTGCAGCGCCCGGGGTGGTCGCAGTCATGCCAGACTGTGGCCTGTGCTCAACGTAAAACACCTTTCTGCTTCTGCCGCACCTTTGCGGCCCCTGGCCAGCCCGGTGCTGGCGTTTTTCGTCGCCACGGTCATTGCCGTGGTGCTGGGTGGCTGCGCCTCGCCCCCGCCGTTCTATGCGGCGGCCGCGTCTGAATCACTGGTGAATGTGTACGGGCCGGAGGCTTCCACAGAGACGCCCACGGCGCCTGCACAGGCCAATGCACAGGAGGCTCCTGCAGCCACCCAGACGCCACCCCCTGCGGAGCGCTTTGCTCTGCGGCCCTTGCCAGGCGCTGATGGCGCCACGCTCCTGGCCCTCACGCGCAGCGAGCGCACCGCCTCGCTGCGCTATCGCGTGATCGTCATCCCCGGCTCCGGCTGCGCGGGCATGGGGCCGATTGCCGACCGCTACTTTGCCGGCCTGCTGCATGCCCAGGTGCTGGTGTTGCACAAGCCCGGCGTGGACCCGCAGGCGCGCACGGCGCCCGCAGACTGCGCACGCGACTTCGTGCAGCAAGACCGCCTCTCCAGCTGGCTGGCCCACGCCCGTGCGGCGTTGGTGGCCGATGCGCAGCAACGCGCGCGCGAAGGCGCACCCGCGCTGCCGCAACTGCTGGTGGGCATCTCCGAAGGCGCCGAACTGCTGCCCGCCCTGGCCCCCGAGGTTCCGCAACTCGCGGGCCTGGTGGTGCTGGCGTCCAGTGGCCTTGATCCGCAGGAGGCGGGAGCCCTGCAAGCCCAGCGCCTGGGGGCGCAAGCCGACTGGGAGGAACTGGGCCGCATGGTGGCTGGACGCCGCCCCGACAGTGCCGTAGCGCAGGGCCGCAGCCTGGGCTACTGGCGCGACCTGTGGAACTGGTCATTGACCCTGCCGCTGGTGCGAAGCCCCTGGCCGTTGCTGCAGGTGTGGGGTGGCGACGATGCGCTGGTGCCCCTTGCGGCCTACGAGCGTTTTGCAGAGCTGGCCTCCTTGCGCACCGTGCCCTATTGCGCGCGCCGCCTGGACGGCGCCAACCACGGCTTGCAGCGCGGTGCGGGGCCGCTCACAGACGGCGTGCAGCTGGTCTGGGCCTGGATCGAGCAATGGGCGCGCAACCCGGCCTCAGGGCTGTGCGCGCCACTGCTGGACCGGCCCCTGATGCTGTTGCCATCAGTGGGCGTTCCCTGAGCCAGGATCGCACCGCAGCCAGCTCCGCTGCTGCCGATGCGGTAAAAAAAGGACCCTCAGCCCGACGGTGGCCCTTGCGGCCCGGGAGGGACGGGATTGGCAAGGGCCTGCGCCTGTAGCCAGGCACAGAACACATCCAGCCGGGGCAGGGGGCCGCTGGTGCGGCGGCGCACCACGTAGTCATAGCCGGAGGCCACAAAACCCAGCGGGGCCACCAGCCGCCCCGCCAACACGTCGTCCATCACCAGATGCCAGGGGGCGACGGCAATGCCCAGCCCGCGCACGGCGGCCTCCAGCGTGAAGTAGTAGTGCTCGAACTCGGGCCCCGCCTGTGAAGGCGTGGGCAGCGGCACGGTAGCGCCCGCCGCTGCCCCCCACATGGCCCAGGCGTTGCGCCGCGTGCGGGTGTGCAGGCGCAAGGGAGCGAGGGCCGGGTCGGCCAGATCGGCGGACTGGCGCAGCGCCACTCGTTGCGCCAGTTCGGGGCTCAACACCGGGCCCAGGTGTTCGGGGAACAACCGTTGTTCCTTGCTGGTATCCCACGCCCCGGTGGCCTCTTCGGCAGTGATGGCCAGGTCGCCGTGCATGCGGCCCGCACCGGTGCCAGCGTCGGTGGTGCGCAGGCGCACCTCGATGCCAGGGTGCCGGGCCTGGAAGTCGAACAGCCGGGGGATCAGCCACTTCACGGTGAAGGTGCTGAAGCAGGCCACGTCCAGCGGCCCCCGGCGGGTGTCGCTGACCTCGCGCACCGCATCGGCGATGTGGGCAAAGGCGGTGGTCAGCACCGGCTGCAGCACATGCGCTGCCGGGGTGAGGGTAGGGCGGGCCTTGGTGCCGTCAAACAGGGCCACGCCCAGGTGCTGCTCCAGCTGGCGCACCTGGCGGCTGATGGCGCCGGGCGTGACTGCCAACTCGTCCGCGGCCGCCGTCATGCGGCCCAGCCGGGCGGCGGCCTCGAACGCGCGCAGGGCACTCAGTGGGGGCAGGCGGTGGCTCATCTATGTGATTTTAGAGCACATAAATTCAGCCAAATCATCGCTTTTCAATCAAAAAATTGATAGCAAAAATGGATGGAATTTCAAGCGATAGCTGCTTGAAATGCTTGCAAATTGGCAAGCGCTGGTTTGAATGTCTTTATTTGATTTGAATGAACATAGGAAAACTGATGCCCTTTATCCGCACCAACGTTCCGCAGGACACCCCCGCCGCCACGCGCAATGCCATCGTTCAAGGCATCCACCAAGCGCTGGTGGACGCCATCGGCATGCCGCCCGACGAGCTGTTCAACCTGGTGGCTGGCTACGCCCCCGGCGAATTTGCCTGCAGCCCCACCTTCAACGGCGTGGCGCGCTCCGACCGCGTGGTGGTGGTCGAGATCACGCTGCGGCGCGGGCGCAGCGACGCGATGAAGCGCACCCTCTACGCCGCCATTGCGCGCAACCTGCAGGCCACGGCGGGCGTGGCCCCGGCCGACGTGTTCATCTTCATGCACGAGAACGACTATTCCGACTGGTCCGTGGGCCACGGGCGGTTTGCGATGGACCTGGTGCAAAACAGCGCGGCAGCCTGAGCCGTGGCGCTCGCTACCGGGGCCGGAACATCCTGAACAACTGCTCCGGCCCCACCGTGAAATAGTCCGCCGGGCCGCCGCCGCGCAGGATGTGGCCGGCGTTCGCCGTGTCGTACACGCCGTCTTTCAGCAGCGCCTTGTCGATGTGCACGGCCACCACCTCGCCCAGCACCAGCCAGGTGTCCACCTGCATTCCGTCCGCGCCTTGCAGCTGCAGGATCTGCGTGCTGCGGCATTCAAAGGTGACCGGACTTTCGGCCACGCGCGGCGGTGCGACCAAAGTGGAGGGAAGGGGGGTGAGACCCGTCAGCGCGAACTCGCTGACCTCGGGCGGCACAGCGGCGCAGCTTTGGTTCATCACGTCGGCCAAATCGCGCGTGGCCAGGTTCCACACGAATTCGCCCGTCTCCTGCACGTTGCGCACCGTGTCTTTGAAGCCGATGCTGGCAAAGCCCACGATGGGCGGCACGTAGTTGAAGGCGTTGAAAAAGCTGTAGGGCGCCAGGTTGGTGGCACCTGCTGCGTTCTGCGTGGAGATCCAGCCAATGGGGCGCGGCCCCACGATGGCGTTGAACGGGTCGTGCGGCAGGCCGTGGCCCAGGCGGGGCTCGTAGCTGTGGATGTCATCGCGGCGGGGTGGGGCGGTGGTCATGGGGGTGCAGTGAGGTGGATGGGGATGTGCACGCTGCAGCGGGTGTTCCTTTCACCGCGCAGTCTCCGGGTCGTACATTACCTCCGGCTTCTGCGGGAGGCAGTCACCGGGATTCCAAAGATGCTACTAAAGTAATAGCTAAAAGCGCCTTATGGTCTAGCGCTAGGGGGCTATTTCTATCAAAAGGGGTGGCGCCCACTGGAGCAGTGGCTTTGGCGGTGATCAACACGTAAGACCGAAGGCCAGGGCTATCAGCCGCCCCCATGCCCGGGTGGCAGGCCGAAAAGGCTCCGCCCAAAAAAATGGACCCGCGAGGGGTCCATGGGTAGTCGGCGATTTCGGGTCACCGCCGAGGTGCCGGCAGCGCCTTATTTCTGGAACAGCACCAGCTGGGTCTCTGTCGGGGCCATGCCGCCCCTTTCGGCGTTCATCGTCACTTCGTAGCGTGTGCCGGGTAGCGGTATTTGCGATGTGAAGCTGAACGAGAAGTCACCGTTGCCATCTGCCTGCACACGCTGCGACAGCAATTCCTGGTTCAGGCCAAACGCACCGACGAGCGTGCCGACCGCATTCACCTTGACATCCACCACCGCGCCAGGCACGGTGCGGCCGCGCACGACCACGGCGCCTCTGTCCACTGTGGCATGGTTGGCGTGGCTGGTCACCTGCAGCTGCACCGTGGTGGGCGCGGCGTTCACTTGCGAAGCGATGTTGAAGGTCCAGTTCTGGCGCATGCCGTTGCCCACCAGGTCCCGGGCGGTCACTTCGACCGGATACCGGCCGGTGGGCAGGTCAGCGCGGTAGGTGAAAAACTGCGGCGTGACCTGCGAGGCGGACGTGACATCGCGACCCGCGATCACGATGCGAACGCTCTTGGGGTCTACACCCACACCACCGACGTCATCAAACGTGCCGGACACCGAAGTGGCCGCATTGCGCGGGACCGTTTCCCCGTCGCGCGGCGACACGTGGCGAATCACCGGTGGCTTGGCATCGGCGATCAAAGGCTGGGTCAGGGTTGACGAAACCGTGCGGTCCCCGACACGCAAGGTGGCGACCGTGGGCCGCGATGGCGCCAGGTTGTCCATGCGGCGGATGGTGTACGCGCCCTCATACACGCCGGGCGATACCTCGCGCATCGGCACGTTGTCGATGACACCGGGAATGTCGAAATCCGCCCGGCCTCCGGGCGCGCCGTTCAGCGTAAAGCGCAATTCCGCGCCGGGCTCCATCTTGTCAATGGGGGCGACAGAGAAACGGTCGATCTTCAGTCCGGGTGGCGGTGCGGCCACCACGTTCCGGTCACCAATGTTGGCCGGAAGCGTGTAGTTGCTGGTGATGGTGCGGTTGCGCACCTTCAGCGTGGCGCGCACGGCGCTGCCTTCATTGAGCCGGTCCTGGCGGCGGACTGTGTAGCTGCCCGTGTACACGCCCCGTTCGGTTTCCTGCAGCACGATGGCGCGGGGCACGCCAGCCACACGGAGCTGAACCTTGCCCCGCGGTGTGCCTTCTACCGTGAACTGCAGGTCGGCGCCGGCCCGCAGACCGTCGTCTGTCGCTACCTGCAGTGATCGCAATTCAGGGGCGGCGGGCTGCGCCATGACCGTACCTGGAACGACCATCAGGGCGCTGGCGATGGGAAGAAGCAGGAAAAGGGCTGCCACATGGTGGCGAATCTGTTTTGTCATGGGGTTCAAACCTGGTGCTACGGATGAACTCACTGTGGGCGCAACACATGTTTCCAAACGTAGGCGGGCAGCGACAAGTTCGAAGGACAAGACGCCGTTGGCGCGTCAGGAGCGCGCCGTTTTGAGCCCTTTCACGCGTGCGTAGACCGGTGGTGCAGCCTTGCACAGCCTCTATTGCTCAGGCGCCGGGTGTTGCTGCCCCAGAAACCGCCCCGGTGGCTGCCCCACCGACTTGCGCACCATCGCGCTGAACGCGCTGGGGCTGTAGCCCAGCTCGGCGGCGATCTGGCCCATGGGCATGCGCCCGGCAGCCAGCGACACGGCCTTGGCCAGGATGACCTGCTGGCGCCACTGGGTGAAGGTGCTGCCCAGTTCGGAACGGAACAGCCGTGCCACGGTGCGCGGGCTGGCGCCGGTGTCCTGCGCCCAGTCGGCCAGGGTTTCATGGCGCGTGGGGTCGGCCAGCACGGCCTCGCACAGGTGGCGCAGGCGCTTGTCCTGGGGCAGGTCCACGCCCAACTTCACGGCGGCGGCGCGGGCCAGTTCATCGCGGATGAGGGCGCTCAGGTGCTGCTCGCGCAGCCGCTGGGCGGGCGTGAGAGCGGGGCCGCCGTCGGGCGTGGTGGGCATCTCGCGCACCAGGGCGCGCAGCAGCTCGGACACCTCCAGCACGCGGCACTGGCGCCAGGCGTCTTCCTGGTCGCGCGGCACACCGGGGCCGCAGCGCCCCCGGGGCTGGTGAAAGTACAGCGTGCGCAGGTCGGCGTCTTCCACCATGGTCACGGCATGTTCCACACCGGGCGGAATCCACAGCGCGCGCGAGGGCGGCACGATGTAGGTGCCGTGGTTCACCGTGAGCCGGATCACGCCCGTGGTCGATATCGCCACCTGCGCCCAGGGGTGGCTGTGCGGCATCACCTGGGTGTCGGCGGCCAGCCAGCGCAGCTTGGCGCGCACCGGGCGCGCGGTGGTGGGCACAAACAGCTCGGGCGTGAGCGAGTCCACGTACGACAGGCCGCGTGGCTTGCCGGCCTGGGGGCGCGGCACGACCTGTGCGGCAAAGTGTTCCACCACCGGTTCGGTGGGCGCCGTGGGCGTGGCGGGCAGAGTGCGCGGGTTTGGCATGTTTGCGACAAAAGTTGTCTGCCTATCGTAAACCTGCCGGAGCTGCCCTGCCTAAGATCAGCCCATGACCGCTTCCTCTTCCTCTGGCACCCTCGCCAACCCTGTCCCGTTGCGGCAGGACGCCCGCACCATCGGCCTCGTTGGCCTGGCCCATGGCAGCTCGCATTTCTTCCACATGCTGCTGCCGCCGCTGTTCCCTTGGCTGATCGGGGAGTTTGGCTTCAGCTACTCCGAGCTGGGCCTGCTGGTGTCGGTGTTTTTTGTGATCTCGGGCGTGGGCCAGGCGCTGTCGGGCTTCATCGTGGACCGCGTGGGCGCGCGGCCGGTGATGTTTTTTGCGCTGTCGAGTTTTGCGGCAGCGGGCCTGGCGGCGGGCACCGCGCAGGGCTACTGGGGCCTGTTGCTGGCGGCCGCGCTGGCCGGGCTGGGCAATGCGCCGTTCCACCCGGTGGACTTCACCATCCTCAATAAGCGCGTGTCGCCCCAGCGCCTGGGGCATGGCTTTTCGGTGCACGGCATCAGCGGCAACCTGGGCTGGGCCACGGCGCCCGTGTTCATGGCGGGCATTGCCACGGCCACGGGCTCGTGGCGCACGGCCTGTCTGTGCGGGGGCCTGTTCGCCCTGGTGGTGCTGGCCATCATGGTCTGGAACCGCGATGCGCTGGACGACCGCCAGGGCGCCTGGGCGCACCAGGCCAAGGGCGGGGCAGGGGCTGCCAAGCCCGAGCACCCCATGGCCTTCCTCAAGCTGCCCTCGGTGTGGCTGTGTTTCTCGTTCTTCTTCTGGAGCACCTGCGCCCTGAGCGCCATCCAGAGCTTTGCCAGCCCGGCGCTGCAGTCCATGTATGGCCTGCCGCTGAGTATCACGGCCATGGTGGTCACCGGCTACATGCTGTGTGGCGCGGTGGGCATGTTGATCGGCGGCTTCCTGGTGGGGCGTGTGCAGCGGCTGGAGAAGATCATCTCGGTGTGCCTGCTCGGCTCGGCCGCGCTGCTGGTGGTGGTGGGCCTGGGGCTCCTGCCCGCCATGGCAGCCGTGGTGGTGGCTTCGGTGGCTGGCCTTGGCACAGGCCTGGCCGGCCCTTCGCGCGACATGCTGATCAAGCGCGCTGCGCCCCCGGGCGCCACGGGTCGTGTGTACGGTACCGTGTATTCGGGTCTGGACCTGGGCTTTTGCCTGGCCGCCCCGGTGTTTGGCGCCATGCTGGACCACGGCATGACCTCGGGCATCTTCTACGGCTCGGCCTTCACGCTGGCGCTGAGTGTGGTGTCGGCGGCGCTGGTGGGGGTGGGGGTTGCGGCACGGGCTGCCAGGCCCCTGGCGACGGCGGTCTGAAGGACGCTGGGGCAGCTACGGGCACTCCCGCCGCGCTGGCGAGGCTGTCGAGAGACAGGTCGAACGCGTTCTAATGCCAGGCTGAACGCGCGCCCCGCGTCGGTAGCCCCAGCCGGGGCTTGGCCGCAACGGAGCTTGCTGCTTTTGGTCACCAACCCTTCATTGCCCTGTTCGTACACACCCATGCGCAAGATTGCTTTGGAATCCATCGCGGCGGGCACCTTCGCTGCGCTGGCCATGATGCCGGCGGGCTGGCTCTTTCGGCTGCTGGAGATGCGCGTCGGGCACTACGGCCCCAAGTTTGCGGCCCTGTACCTTGCGCAGCCCGGGCCCGTCGCGCTATTCGTTCAACACCTGGTTCTAGGCTGGGTGTCTGCCCTTCCCCTGGTAGTGTTGCCACTGCACCGTATGGTCACAGGCGGGGCGCTGGGTGTGGGTGCTGTCTACGGTGCACTTTATTACGCAACCGTCAACTCGCTGGCGCTCCCGATCTACTTTGGTGATCCATTGCCCTGGAGCCTGGGGCTGGCCGTGGTGCTGCCGAGCCTGGTGGTGCACGTGGTTTTTGGTGTGGCGGTGGCTTTCGGAGTGCTGGCGATGAGGCGCAGGGGCGGGGGTGGACGTTAAATATCGTCGCGGTCGATTTGCAGCCGACGATCTCTCAGTCCGACAACTCTTAGGCTCCCGCATACTCCTGCCATGCCATTTCCCCTTGAAGAACGCCGCGCCTTGCTCAACGTGAAGGGCGTGGGGCCGACCGTCGTCGCTCGGCTTGAACAGATGGGCTTTGAATCGCTGGCGCATCTGGGCAAGGCCAATGCCCTGGACATTGTTTCCACGGCCTCGGCCATGGTGGGCTCCACCTGCTGGAAGAACAGCCCCCAGGCCCGCGCAGCGATCCAGGCGGCCATTGCACTGGCCCAGTCGCGGCCTGCTTGACCTTTCAGCTGCAAGCCTGGGTGGGGTGTGTTGCAATGCGGCCCGGCGATGGGGCAACAAGTGGCCCCTGCTGCTGCCTCACACCATTTCCAGGACACCCCATGACCCACCCCATCTACAACGCCAGCATCCCCGTCTTTCGCCAGATGCTGGGCTCCCTGAAAGACGTGCTGGCCAAGACCGAGGCCCATGCCACGGCGCGCAAGATCGAGCCGGATGCCCTGCTGCAGGCCCGGCTGTTCCCCGACATGTTCCCCATGGCGCGCCAGGTGCTGATTGCCTGCGACTTTGCCAAGGGCGTGGCGGCGCGCCTGGCCGGGGTGGAGGTGCCGTCCTTCCCCGACGCCGAGCGTCCCGGTTTCGCCGACCTGAATGAACGCATCGACACCGTGCTCACGTTTGTCGAAGGCCTGCCAGAGGCTGCGTTTGCCGATGCCGCCACGCGCCAGATCACCATCCAGCCCGGCACGCCGCGCGAAAAACAGTTCGTCGGCGAGCACTACCTGCTGCACTACGGCCTGCCACAGTTCTTCTTCCATGTGAACGCAACCTACGCCATTGCGCGGCACAACGGCGTGGAGCTGGGCAAACGCGACTACATGGGCAAGTACTGATCAGGGCCTGGGCGCAGACGGTCACCTCGGTGGCCGCTACTGCGCATAGTTCAGCGGCAGCGCCGTGGTGAACTTGATTTCTTCCATCGCAAAGCTCGAACTTACGTCTGACAGCGCCACGGCCTGCGTGAGCCGCTTGTAGACCGAATCGTAGGCGCGGATGTCGGGCACCACCACGCGCAACAGGTAATCCACATCCCCGCTCATGCGGTAGAACTCGACGATCTCGGGGATGCCCATCACGGCATCCCGCAGGGTGTCAAACCATTGCTGGTGGTGCTGGTTGGTCTTCACGGCCACGAACACCGTCACACCCACATTCACCTTGCGCGGGTCCACCAGGGCGACATGGCGGGTGATGTAGCCCTTCTCGCGCAACCACTGAATGCGCCGCCAGCAGGGCGTGTTGGACAGGTGCACGGCCTCGGCCAGCTCGGCCAGCGGCGTCTCGGCGTTGTGTTGCAGCATCGCCAGCAGCTGGCGGTCAATGGAATCCAGATTCTGTTTCAAGGGATATGTGAGAAATCGTTTCCCTTATTGGGCGTTAATCAGGGCATAAAAGCAAAGTTTTTTCAGGGCTGTCGTTACATACTGTCAAGGCATCGTTGGCACGGAATCTGCGTCAAGTTCCCGTAATTTCGCACCGTGCATCCACCCGGTGCGTGGTGCGCTGTCTGCCCATGGCACGCCGTTTCTGGCCCCTCCCGTCGCCCTTTTTTCAAGGATTTCATCCATGTCGCTTTCTGTTTTTCGACGCAACCCCTACGCCCTGGGACTGAGCATTGCCGCATTGGCCGTGCTGGCCGCCTGTGGCGGCAGTGACGGCCCCACCACCCCGGTGGCCACGCCTGAGCCCACCGAGCAGTACGTGCCGCCCGAGCCGCCCTCGGGCTACACGCCCAAAACCATCAGCTATGCCAACAAGGACATGGTGGCGGCGGCCAACCCGCTGGCGGTGAAGGCAGGTGTGGACATCCTGGCCAAGGGCGGCACGGCCACAGATGCCGCCATTGCCGTGCAGATGGTGCTGAACCTGGTGGAGCCGCAGTCGTCGGGCATTGGCGGTGGCGCCTTCATGCTGCACTACGACAAGGGCGCCAACAAGCTGCTGGCCTACGACGGCCGCGAGACCGCGCCCAAGGCCGCCACGCCCAACCTGTTCATCGGCGCCGATGGCAAGCCGCTGGCGTTTCTGGCGGCGGTGGACGGCGGCCTGTCGGTGGGCACGCCGGGCGTGCTGCGCATGCTCGAAGCCGCGCACAAGGCCCACGGCAAGCTGCCCTGGAAGGACCTGTTGGAGCCCGCCATCAAGCTCAGCGAAGAAGGCTTTGCGATCTCGCAGCGCATGAGTGTGTCCATTGCCGGATCGGCCGCGCGCATCAAGGCCCAGGGCGAGCCCGGATCCAGCTATTTCCTCAACGCCGACGGCACGGCAAAGGCGGCTGGCACGCTGCTCAAGAACCCTGAATTTGCAGCCACGCTCAAGGCCATTGCAGCGGGCGGTGCCGATGCGTTCTACAAGGGGGACATCGCCAAGGACATCGTGGCCAAGGTGGTCAGCCATCCCACCAACCCCGGCAAGCTCGCGCTCGATGACCTGAGTGATTACACCCACAAGGTGCGTGAGCCCGTGTGCGGCGTCTACCGTGTGCAGTACCGCGTGTGTGGCATGCCCGCGCCCAGCTCCGGCGGCATCGCGGTGCTGCAGACGCTGGGCCTGCTGCAGGGCTTTGACCTGGCGGCCATGAAGCCCAACACGCTCGACTCCGTGCACGTGGTGTCCGAGGCCTACCGCCTGGCCTATGCCGACCGCGCGCTGTATGTGGCCGACCCTGACTTCGTCAACGTGCCCCAGGCCGGCCTGATCAATGCCGACTACCTCAAGGAGCGCGCCAAGCTCATCAGCCTGCAAAAGAGCATGGGCGTGCCGGTGGCCGGCATCCCGCCTGGTGTCACGGGCGCCACGGGCAAGGACAGCTCACTGGCCCTGCCATCGACCACGCACATGTCCATCATCGACAACGCGGGCAACGCGGTGTCCATGACCACCACCATCGAGAACGGCTTCGGCAGCCTGCAGATGGTGCGCGGCTTCTTGCTGAACAACCAGCTCACCGACTTCTCGTTCACGGCCACCGACGCGGCAGGCAACCCCATTGCCAACAGCGTGCAGGCCGGTAAGCGCCCCCGCAGTTCCATGGCACCCACCATCATCTTCAACGCCGCCACGGGCGACCTGGAAGGTGTGGTCGGCTCGCCAGGAGGCAGTGCCATCATCCAGTACACCGCCAAGACCATCCTGGGCATGACGGACTGGGGCCTGAACGTCCAGCAGGCCATCAACCTGCCGAACTTCGGTGCGCAGACCAACGCCACCACGTCCATCGAAAAGGGCTCGCTCATCGACACCGCTGCCATCCGCGACGGACTCAAGGCACGCGGCCACACCGTGGCGCAGACCGACTCCTTCACCAGCGGCCTGCATGGAGCGGTGTTCAACGGTGTGCGGTCCAACGGCAATGCGGGCCTGCTGTCGCGCAACCCAGGTGCGGGCACCTATGCCGGCGGCGCCGATCCCCGCCGGGAGGGGATTGCGCTGGGCAACAACTGAGCTGCGCAATGTGATCGGTGGCGGCTCCAGAGCAGGGGCTGCGCTGATACTGACGAAGGCTGCCGGGTGGACTACCGGGCAGCCTTTTTTTGGGGGTGCTCGGTGGTGGCCGCCGGATGCTTTTCGCCCGCCAGCGTTTGGAGCAAGCGGGTGAAGGTCGCTGTCGGGCCCACGTTGTCCTCGGCGCGATAGACCAGCGTCAGGGGCACATCCAGCCGCCCGCCATCCACCAACGGCCGGTAGGCAATGGCGTGGCGGTGCACGCCCAGCATCGATGAAGGCACCACGGAAATGCCCGTGCCCGCAGCCACCAGGTTGAGGTTGGTCAGCATGCGCGCCACCTCGGCCACCACGCGGGGGCGCACGCCCTGCTCGGCACACAGCGCCAGCAGGTTGGCATACAGGCCGGGCGCGCCCGGGCGGCGCACCAGGATCATGGGCTCGCCCTCCAGGTCGGCAATCTGGATGGGCAGCGGCTTGCCGCGCCGCTGGCGTTGTGCCAGCGGGTGGTCGATGGGCAGGGCCACCATGGCGGGCTCGTGCTGCAGCGTATCGAACACCAGGCCCGCAGGCCTCGCCACGGGTACGCGCAGCAGGCCGCAGTGCAGGCGGCCATCGGCCACGGCCTCGGTGATCTCGGCGGCGTTGTTCTCGCCAATCTCCAGCACCAGGCCGGGGTGGCGGGCGCGGCACTCCCGCAAGGCAAACGGGGTGAATTCATGGGCGGCGGCCGAGCTGGTGAAGGCGATCACGAGCCGGCCGGTCTTGCCCTCGGCCAGCAGCTGCATGCGGCTTTGCAGTGCGTCGAAGTCATGCACCAGGCGGGCGGCATCGGCCTGCAGTGTCTGCCCCGCCTCGGTCAGCGTGACGCCCTTGGCATGGCGCTTGAACAGCACCACACCCACCGTGTTTTCAAGGGCCTTGATCTGCTGGCTGAGCGGTGGCTGTGCCATGCCCAGTAGCTCTGCCGCGCGGGTCATGTGCCCGGCTTCGGCCACCGCGAGAAAGTAGCGCAACTGGCGGATGTCCATGTCAGAGGTCGGGTGCAGATGGCAGGATGTTCATATGCAAATCGTATCGCCTAGAGCATTTTTGCCTATTTGACGTATTGAAAGCCGGTTTCTACGATGCAGCGGCATTCGGTTTGAAACGGCCCATAAGAATCCTCAAGGAGACACATCCACCATGACTGCCCCGCAACCTCATTTGCCTCTGCCCCGCCTGGCCCTGCTTGGCCTGGCGTGCCTTGCGGTGGCCGCCTGTGCGCCCATGGCACCCAGCAGTGCACCAGCGGCCAGCGCGGTCTCTGCCAAGGCCGAGGCCGCCCCCGTGGCTGCGGCCTGCCCCAAGGACCTGGCACCCATCGCCCGCTGCCTGTCGGGCCAGGATTCGGCGGGTGCGTATTACCTGATCGCCATGCCGCAGCGATGGAACGGCCACCTCGTGCTGCATGCCCACGGGGGCCCCGCGCTGGGTGCGCCCAGGATGGAGCGGTCGGTCGAAGACCTCACGCGCTGGTCCATCATGGTCCGTGCGGGCTACGCCTGGGCGGGCAGCACCTTCCGCCAGGGCGGCGTGGAGGTGCGCGCAGCGGCCGAGGACACCGAGCGCCTGCGGCAGATCTTTGTGCAGCACGTAGCGCAGCCGCAGCGCACGGTGCTGCACGGCCAGTCCTGGGGCGCCAGCGTGGCAGCCAAGGGGGCCGAGATGTTCCAAACCACCGCCAATGGCAAGCGCCCTTACGACGCCGTGCTGCTCACCAGCGGCGTGCTGGCAGGCGGCACGCGGTCCTACGACTTCCGCACCGACCTGCGCGTGGTCTACCAGTACCTGTGCAACAACCACCCCCGGCCCACCGAGGCGCAGTACGCGCTGAATATCGGCCTGCCTGCCGACGCTGCGATGACGCAGGCGGACCTGTCAGCGCGCCTGAACGAATGCCTGGCCCTGAACAAGCCCGCTGCCGAGCGCACGCCCGAGCAGCAACGCAAGGTGCAGACCATCGTGGATGTGATCCGCATCCCTGCGAATTCCATCCAGGGCCACATGAACTGGGCCACGTTCCACTTCCGTGACGTGGTGCAGCACCGCACGGGCGGCGCCAGTCCGTTTGGCAACCAGGGGGTGTTGTACCGGGGCTCGCCCGACGATGCCGCCCTGAACGCGGCCGTGCTGCGCTACCGCGCCGACCCTGCGGCCGTGGCCCGCTTCGCGCAGGACACGGACCTGACCGGCCGCATTCCCGTGCCTGTGCTCACCGTGAAAGGCGTGGACGACCCCACCGCCTTCGTCGAGCTGGATGCAGCCTTCAAGGCCACCATGGCGCAGGGCGGCAGCGCGGCGCGCCTGGTGCAGACCTTCACCCAGCACAACACCCACAGCTACCTGAGCGACCCGACCTACCCCACGCTTTTGGCGGCGCTGCTGCGCTGGGTGGACACGGGCGACAAGCCCACGCCCGAGGGCATTGCGCGGCAGTGCGCAGGCATGGAGACCCCATTTGGCAAGGGCTGCGCCTTCCTGCCCGGCTATGTGCCTGCGCCGCTGGCAAGCCGGGTGGCTGAGCGCGAGCGGCCGTAAACCAGCCGCCAGCGCAAAAAAACAAAGGCCCCGCTGAAACAGCGGGGCCTTGTGTCAAGACGCTACAAAATTCATAGCTGATTGCGCTTGCTAGATAAGCGCCAGGTGCCAATATCGCCAAAAAATCACAGTCAGAGCACCTGTCTTGTCGCACCGGGTGCAGCCCCGGCCGGGGCCGCACCGCCGCCTCTGCTTACTTGACGGAGGCAAGCGCCTTGTTCAGCGTGGCGCTCGGGCGCATCACGGCGTCCAGCTTGGCCACGTCGGGCAGGTAGTAGCCGCCGATGTCGGCAGGTGCGCCCTGCACGGCCGCCAGCTCGGCCACGATGGTCTGCTCGTTGTCGGTCAACTGCTTGGCCAGGGGCGCAAACTTGGCGGCCAGCTCGGCGTCTTCGGTCTGTGCGGCCAGTTCCTGCGCCCAGTACAGCGCCAGGTAGAACTGGCTGCCGCGGTTGTCCAGCTGGCCCGTCTTGGGGCTGGGGTTCTTGTTGTTGTCCAGCAGCTTGCCCGTGGCAGCGTCCAGCGTCTGGGCCAGCACCTTGGCCTTGCCGTTGCCGGTCTTCAGGCCCAGGTCTTCCAGCGACACGGCCAGCGCCAGGAACTCACCCAGCGAATCCCAGCGCAGGTGGTTTTCTTCCACCAGCTGCTGCACGTGCTTCGGAGCCGAGCCGCCCGCGCCGGTTTCGTACATGCCGCCACCGGCCATCAGAGGCACGATGGACAGCATCTTGGCCGAGGTGCCCAGTTCCATGATGGGGAACAGGTCGGTCAGGTAGTCGCGCAGGATGTTGCCGGTGGCGCTGATGGTGTCCAGGCCACGGATCACACGTTCCAGCGTGTAGCGCATCGCACGCACCTGGCTCATGATCTGGATGTCCAGGCCGACGGTGTTGTGCTCGTGCAGGTACATCTTCACCTTGGTGATGAGTTCCTTTTCGTGCGGGCGGTACGAGTCGAGCCAGAACACCACGGGCATGCCGGAGTTGCGGGCGCGGTTGACGGCCAGCTTCACCCAGTCGCGGATCGCAGCGTCCTTGACCTGGCACATGCGCCAGATATCGCCAGCTTCCACGTTCTGGCTCAGCAGCACTTCGCCCGTGGCCAGGTCGGTGATGTTGGCCACGCCGTCTTCAGCGATCTCGAAGGTCTTGTCGTGGCTGCCGTATTCCTCGGCTTGCTGGGCCATCAGGCCCACGTTGGGCACCGTGCCCATGGTCTTGGGGTCGAACGCGCCGTGCCACTTGCAGAAGTTGATGATCTCCTGGTAGATGCGGGCGAAGGTCGATTCGGGCATCACGGCCTTAACGTCCTTCAGGCGGCCGTTGGCGTCCCACATCTTGCCGCCGTTGCGGATCATCGCGGGCATGGAGGCGTCCACGATGATGTCGTTGGGCGAGTGGAAGTTGGTGATGCCCTTGGCGGAATCGACCATGGCCAGCTCGGGGCGGTGCTCGTGGCAGGCGTGCAGGTCGCGCTTGATCTCGTCGCGCTGGCTTTGTGGCAGCGTCTCGATCTTGGTGTACAGATCGACCATGCCGTTGTTCACGTTCACGCCCAGCTCTTCAAAGGTCTTGGCGTGTTTCTCGAACGCATCCTTGTAGAAGATCTTCACGCAGTGGCCGAACACGATGGGGTGCGACACCTTCATCATCGTGGCCTTCACGTGCAGCGAGAACATCACGCCGGTCTTGCGCGCGTCTTCGATTTCCTTTTCGTAGAACTCCAGCAGCGCCTTCTTGCTCATGAACATGCTGTCGATCACTTCGCGGTCGAGCAGGCTGACCTTGGGCTTGAGGACGATGGCCTTGCCGCTCTTGGTGATCAGCTCCATCTTCACGTCACGGGCGCGGTCCAGCGTCATGGACTTTTCGCCGTGGTAGAAGTCGCCAGCGTGCATGTGCGAGACGTGCGAACGCGATGCCTGGCTCCACTCGGCCATGCTGTGCGGGTTCTTGCGTGCGTATTCCTTCACGGCCTTGGGCGCGCGGCGGTCAGAGTTGCCTTCGCGCAGCACGGGGTTCACGGCCGAGCCGATGCACTTGCCGTAGCGGGCCTTGATCTCTTTTTCCTTGTCGTCCTTGGGCTGGTCCGGGTAGTCGGGCAGGGCGTAGCCCTTGGCCTGCAGCTCGGCGATGGCTGCCTTGAGCTGCGAGACGGACGCACTGATGTTGGGCAGCTTGATGATGTTGGCGTCGGGCTGCAGCGTTTTCTTGCCCAGCTCGGCCAGGGTGTTAGGAGCGCGCTGGTCTTCCTTCAAAAACTCGGGAAACTCGCCCAGCACGCGGGCGGCCACGGAGATGTCGCTCTCCGTCACATTGATGCCTGCGGGCGCCGCGAACGTGCGGACGATGGGCAGGAAGGAGGCCGTGGCCAGACGGGGTGCTTCGTCGGTCAGGGTGTAGATGATGGTCGGTTGCTGGGTCGTCATGGCTTGTCTCACGAAACAGAGTAGGTAGGTGCCCCCGGCTGCGTCGCAGCGGGGCCAAACGCGGATGCTCTCTGATTCTCCTTGCTCGGGGCTGTCACCGCCCGCTGTTTTTGCAATCGAATCTCACAATGCAAAATTATCATAAGCCCGGGGCACTTTTTTTCACCAAATAGGTGGTAATCACCCTGCGGCGCTCTGCAGTTTGACCGCGTTGGCGGCAGCGCGCCACCCCCTGTACACCCTATGAAAGGCCCCCTGGAACAGTCACCACGCGGCCAGGCAGGACGGCAAACTGCGCCCAGTGCGCGGGCAGGGCTTCGGGCGCCGTGCCGGTGAAGGCCCCGAAGGCGGGCAGGATCAACTGTCCATCGCCCCACCCAAAGCACGGCGCCCGCAGCGCATCCCGCGCCGGGCCGCGCAGCCGCAGCGTGGGGTGCAGGTGCCCGGCAACCACCGTGTGGCCCCCAACGGCCTGCGGGTGGTGGCAGGCCAGCACCGGCACATGGGCGCAAGGCAACCAGGGCTCGTTGACCAGCGCCAGAGCCAGCGTGGCCGGTGGGTCGCCCGCATGCAGGTCGTGGTTGCCGCGCACCAGGGTCATCGCCACACGGGCATGGCGCTGGCGCCAGGGCAGCAACTGCTGCCACAGCGCATCGGCCGCGCCGCTGCGTGCGTGCAGAAAGTCGCCCAGAAACACCAGGTGGTCGGCGCCGGTGGCAGCGAGCACCGCATCCAGCCGCGCCAGGTTGTCGGCCGTGGTGCCATGCGGCACCGGCTGGCCCGCGCGGCGGAAGGTGGCTGCCTTGCCGAAATGCACATCCGCCACCAGCACCATGCGGGCAGCGGGCCACCACAGGGCGCGCTGGGGCAGCAGCTGCAGCGCGGTGCCGCAGGGCAGGGTGATGGCGTGCGCACCGATGGTGTGCGTGGGGGTGGCCAGCGAGGTCATGGAGCTCAGAATCCGTGGCGTCTGCGGGCGCGACGAGGGCTGTCCCCGGCCGGGTCGCGGCGCGTGCGCCGTGCCGAGGTCGCGGAGCCTTCAGGGAGGTCCCACGCCATGTCCGTGGATTGCACCGGGTGCTGCGCCAGGTGGGTGCCCGTGGTGGCGTCGGCCGCCTGCTCCAGCGCCTGCACCATGCGCGCCAGCCGGTCGGCCAGGGTCTCGGTGCTCAGGCGCTCGCGAAAGCGCTCCACCATCAGCGGCAGGGCAAACGGGGTGGGGCGCGTGAGGGCATGGATGGACAGGGTCTGCGCCTGCATGCCGCGCAGCGTGCGGGCCAGTCGCTCCATGTCCAGCTCGTTCGCTAGCAGCTCGGCACGGGCCTGGGCCAGCAGCAAGTTGCCCGGGTCGTACTGGGCAAACACGTCGTAATAGAGCGACGACGAGGCCTGCAGCTGGCGGCTGCTGCGCTGCTCGCCGGGGTGGCTCTGGAAGATCAGGCCCGCAATGCGCGCGATCTCGCGAAAGCGCCTGCGCGCCATTTCGGTGGCGTTCAGGCTGGCCAGCACTTCATCTTCGAGCCCGCTACCGATGGTGGTGTGCGTGCCTTCGCCGATCAGGCGCGGCAGCAGCGCGAGCCAGTCCACGGGCTTGGCCGACAGCAGCTCCAGCCCGTAGTCATTGACCGCGATGGAGAAGGTGTTGGGCACCTGCTGCGACGCGCGCCAGCCCAGCAGCCCGGCCAGGCCCAGGTGCACCAGGCGGCCCGCCAGTGGGTACAGGTACAGGTGCCAGCCCTCGCGCGTGTGCAGGGTCTCGGCTACCAGGCGGCTGGGTGTGGGCAGGGCCGACCAGGCCTGTTGCAGCTCCAGCAGTGGCTGGGCGCAGCACATCTCGGGCGTGGTGAACTTGCCGCGCTCGGCCTGCGCCAGCTGTTCCAGCATCGCATCGGCCAGCGTGTTCGACAGCGGCATGCGTCCTCCGCTCCAGCGCGGTAGCGCAGCGCTGCCCTTGGGGGCGATGCGCACATAGGCCGTCATCTGCTGAGTGCGCACCAGCTCCAGCAGGCGGCCCGCGAACATGAACACATCGCCCTTGCGCAACCGGGCGATGAAGCTCTCTTCCACCGACCCCAGGCGCCCGCCGCTCACAAACTGCACCTGCATGCTGGCATCACTCACGATGGTGCCGATGTTGCTGCGGTGGCGGCGCGCCAGGCGGGCATCGGGCACGCGCCACACACCTTCGTCGTCGGGCACCACGCGGTGAAAGTCCGGGTAGGTGGCCAGCGATGCGCCGCCCTGGCGCACGAACTGCAGCGCCCACTGCCAGTCGTTGTCGGCCAAGGCAGCATAGGCCGGTGCGCGCCGCACTTCGGCCAGCAGCGCATCGGGCACAAAGCCGCCGCCGAGCGCCACGGTGACCAGGTGCTGCACCAGCACGTCAAGCGGCGCACGCGGCGTGTGCCGGTCTTCAATGCGGCCCTGCGCCAGTGCGTGGCGCGCAGCGGCTGCCTCCACCAGCTCCAGGCTGTGCGTGGGCACCAGCGTGATGCTGGAGCTGCGCCCCGGCGCATGGCCTGAGCGGCCTGCACGCTGCACCAGCCGCGCCACGCCCTTGGCCGAACCGATCTGCAGCACCTGCTCCACCGGCAAAAAGTCCACGCCCAGGTCCAGGCTCGATGTGCACACCACGGCCTTGAGCTGCCCGGCCTTCAGGCCTCGCTCCACCCAGTCGCGCACCTCATGCCCCAGCGACCCATGGTGCAGTGCGATGGTGCCGGCCCAGTCGGGCCGTGCCTCCAGCAGCGCCTGGTACCAGCGCTCCGCCTGAGACCGGGTGTTGGTGAACACCAAGGTGGACGCTGCCGCTTCGATCGACTGCACCACCTGCGGCAGCAGGCTCAGCCCCATGTGGCCCGCCCACGCAAAGCGGTCGGCACGCGCGGGCAGCATCACCTGCACCTCCAGCCGCTTGTCGATGCGGCCTTGCACCAGCACGGCGGGCGGTGGCTGTGGCGTGTCCGGCACGGGCTGCGGCAGCAAGGTGTGCAGGGCCTCCTCCAGGTTGCCCAGCGTGGCCGACATGCCCCACACCTGCAGCGCCGGGTTCCACCCCGACAGGCGCGCCAGCGCCAGTTGCACCTGCACGCCGCGCTTGTTGCCCACCAGTTCGTGCCATTCGTCCACCACCACCAGGCGCACGCTGGCCAGGGGCTCATGTGCATCGGCGCGGGCCAGCAGCAGCGACACGCTTTCGGGCGTCGTTACCAGCAGCGTGGGCAGGCGGCGGTCTTGCGCGGCGCGCTCGCCGCTGGCCGTGTCGCCCGTGCGCAGGCCGCTGGTCCAGGTGGGGGCCAGTTCGGGCAGCGGCGCCTGCAGGGCGCGCAGCGAATCGGCAGCGAGTGCGCGCATGGGCGTGATCCACAGCACGGTGAGGGGTGGTGCCGCAGCGCGGCGCGTGCGCAAGGCGGTGCGGGCGTTGGGGACTTTGGGGGCTTCTTCGGGCGCTGGTGCAGCATCGGCCCATGCCAGATGCTGCAGCGCACCCAGCCACACCGCATAGGTCTTGCCCGCACCCGTGGTGGCATGCAGCAGGCCCGAGCGGCCCTCGCCCATCGCGCGCCACACGTCTTGCTGGAAGCCGAAGGGCTGCCACCCGCGCGCCGCCATCCAGGCGGCTGCGGCACTAGTTGCCACCGGGGGCAGGGGCTTGCGCGGGCGGCGTGTCGTGCTCATGCTGCCGCGTCCTGCCCCGGCAGCAGTGCCATCAGCATTTGCAAGGTATCGGCCTCTGCCACGGGCTTGTCTTGCCGCCAGCGCAGCATGCGCGGAAAGCGCACGGCAATGCCGCTCTTGTGGCGCGGGCTGCGGGCAATGCCTTCGAAGCCCAGCTCAAACACCAGCGTCGCGTCCACGCTGCGCACGGGCCCGAAGCTCTCGCGCGTGGTCTTGCGGATGATGGCATCCACCTGCGCAATCTCGGCGTCCGTCAGGCCCGAATAGGCCTTGGCAAAAGGCACCAGTTGCCGGTCCGGGTCGTCCTGCGGCCCGGTCCACACGGCAAAGGTGTAGTCGGTGTAGAGGCTCGCGCGGCGGCCGTGGCCGCGCTGGGCGTAGATGAGTACCGCGTCCACGCTCATCGGGTCGATCTTCCACTTCCACCACACGCCCACATCCTTGGTGCGGCCCACGCCATAGTGGGCGCTGCGGTGCTTGAGCATGAAGCCCTCGGTGCCCATACCGCGCGCGGCCTCGCGCTGGCGCGCGAGGTCGGCCCAGTCGGAGCCGTGCAGCAGCGCGCTCAGGCGCAGGGCCTTGTGGGGCGGGGGGGCGATGGCGGTGTCATTGGGTGGCTGCAGCGTGGCCTCCAGCAGCGTGCGGCGGGCCTGTTGCGGCTCTTGGCGCAGGTCCTGCCCAGTGTGCTCCAGCAGGTCGTAGGTGACCAGCACCACGGGCAGTTCGCGCAGCAGCTTCGGGCCCAGGGTCTTGCGGCCCAGGCGCTTTTGCAGGTCGGCAAAGGGGCGGGGCTGGGGCTCAACGGGCAGCCACACCAGAATCTCGCCATCGGCCACCGTGCCATCGGGCAGCTGCGCCATCGCGGCCTCGGCCAGTTCGGGGAAGCGGTCGGTCACCAGCTCTTCGCCGCGCGACCAGATCCACACCGCGCCCGCACGCCGCACGATCTGCGCACGGATGCCGTCCCACTTCCATTCCACCAGCCAGTCACCTGGAGTGCCCAGCAGTGCGGGCATCTCGGCCACGGGCTGGTTGAACGGGTGGGCCAGGAAGAACGGGTAGGGCTGGCCTGCATCGGCAGCATCCAGCGTACTGGCATCGTCGTCCACCGGCGCGATCAGCGCCTGGTAGTCGCTGGCCTGGGGCTGCCGGCCGATCTGCGTGTAGCCCATCAGCCGGTGGGCGATGCGCTTGGGGTCCAGCGCGCTTACCGTGGCCAGCGCCTGCGTCACCTGCAGGCGCGACACGCCCACGCGGAAGTTGCCGGTGATGAGCTTGAAGTACACAAAGCGCTGCTCGGGCGCCAGCATGTTCCATTGCGTGCGCAGACGGGTATCTGCGTCACCCTGCGGCAGGGCGCGCAGGGGCAGCAGCTGGGCCATCCATTCGGCCAGTGTCAGTTCGGTGGGCTGGGCGGGCGGGGGCAGCAGCAGCGCCAGCGTTTCGGCCAGGTCGCCCACGGTCTGGTAGCTTTCTTCAAACAGCCACTCGGGCAGGCCCGCAGCCTCTTGCGCCAGCGCCTTCAGGCGCTTGGTGGGCACCATCTGGCGGGGTTTGCCGCCTGCGAGAAAGTAGGTGGCCCAGGCCGCATCGGCAGGCGGCACCACGCGCAGGTAGGCCACCAGCACCGAGAGTTTGGCCGACTGCGCGGTGGTGGCGTCGAGCGCCTGGAACAACTGGGCAAAGGCCTTCATGCGGCTGCCTCAGGTGTGGGTGTGCTGCCTGGCACCTCAAGCGCCGCCCCTGCATCGTCCTCGTTGTCATCGGCGCCGTATTCGGTGGCGAACACCTGGGCGTCCAGCCCCTGCTCGCGCAGCCAGCGCACCATCACGGCCGTGCTGCCGTGCGTCACGATGACGCGCTCCGCGCCCGTGGCGCCAATGGCTTTTTGCAAGCTGGGCCAGTCGGCGTGGTCGCTCATCACAAAGCCCCGGTCCACGCCCCGGCGTCGGCGTGCGCCGCGCACCAGCATCCAGCCGCTGGCAAACGCGTCAGAAAAATCACCAAAGCGCTTGAGCCAAGGGGTGCCAGCGGCCGAGGGCGGCGCCAGCACCAGCGCGCGTTTCAGGTCGGGCTTGGTGAGGCCCGTGTCCGTCACGCGCAGCGTGGGCGGCAGGTCCACTCCCGCCGCGCGGTACACGGCGTTGAGCGGCTCCACCGCGCCATGCACCACGATAGGCCCGATGCTGGCGTCCACCCCATGCAGCAGCCGCTGCGCCTTGCCGAAGGCATACGCATACAGCACGCTGGCCTTGCCCGCCGCTGCATTGGCAGCCCACCAGGCATTGATGTCGGCAAACAGCGCGGGCTGCGACGGCCATCGGTAGATGGGCAGGCCGAAGGTCGATTCGGTGATGAAGGTGTGGCAGCGCACCGGCTCGAACGGCGGGCAGGTGCCGTCGTCTTCGAGCTTGTAGTCGCCCGAGGCCACCCACACCTGGCCGCCATGTTCGACGCGCACCTGGGCCGAGCCCAGCACATGCCCGGCCGGGTGCAGCGACACGCGCACGCCATGGTGGTCTATGGCCTCGCCGTAGGCCAGCGTCTGCAGTGCGATGTCCGCCCCCAGCCGGTTGCGCAGCGTGCCCGCGCTGTCGTGGTGCGCCAGGTAGTGCGCCGAGCCCATGCGTGCGTGGTCTGAATGGGCATGCGTGATCACGGCCCGCTCCACCGGCCGCCAGGGGTCGATGTAGAAATTGCCCTGCGGGCAATACAGGCCTTCGGAGCGGTGGACGATCAGGTCGCTTGCGTGCATGGTCAGGACATCGTAGGCGGCGGGCCAAAGCCGGGGCGCGGGCTGGGGATTGCGTGACGACGCTTCATGACTAAAATTTGAATAAAAATGGCTTCTAGCGCTTATATGATGAGTGCTAGCAGCTATAAATATGTGAGCAATTGCGCTGGGCGTGATTCATTCCGTCAGCGCTATCAACGCCTCGTCCCATCATCTTGTGCAGCTTCTCCCTGTCTGCAGGCCAACACCGCTTTTGTATGCGCACCGAAATCGCCCGCCCGTCAGACGCCGTTGCCATTGCTGCCGTGTTGCGCGAGGCCGCGCAGTGGTTGGTCGATCAAAAAATTCCGCTCTGGCTCGTGTCTGATTTCACAGATGACAGCGTGCAGCGTGATGTGGATGGCGGGTTGTATGTGGTCGCCAAAGCGAGCGAAGCGGTAGTTGGTGTGGTGCGCTTACAGCGCGAAGACCCAGTCTTCTGGCCGGACGCTGAACCGGGCACCTCCGCGTTCTTGCACAAGCTGGCCGTGCGGCGTGCTTGGGCGGGGCAGGGGGTATCTATGGCACTGCTGGCATTTGGGTGCCAGCACGCACGCAGCCTGGGCCTGCGCTATCTGCGGCTGGACTGCGTGGCCGACCGGCAACCGCTGCGAAGGCTGTATGAGGGCTTTGGTTTTACCCTGAACGACTGTGTGCGCAAAGGCAGCAGAGAGTTTGCGCGGTACCAGATCGTGCTGTAGCCGCGCTGTGACCATCTTCAGGAAGGAACGATTCATGCGCCGTGTTTGTGTGTTCCGCCGGTTCGTCATCGCGTTGTTGGTGGCCGTCGCCATGGCCCCATTCCTGACCACTGCCCAGGTGGCTGGCAACCCCGCCCCGCGCACCAATGCCTTCAACGACCCCTTTGTGCAGGTCACCAGCGCCATCCCGGCTTGCCCCGTGCCCGAAGGCCCGCTCTACACCGAGGCCGAGGTCCGCGAGCTGGCCCATGTGCGCTCGCAGCACGGCGGCAGCTGCCACCGTGTGGGGCGCTGCCGGTTGCCCAACTCCTACCTGTACGACGCCGAGATCATTCCGCGCGTGCAGCGCTACATCCAGCAGGATGGGCGTTTTGACGACACCAGTGTGTGGGTTCTGGGCGAGCGGCGGCTGGTGACACTGATGGGTTGTGTGCAGTCGCAGGCGCAGGCCGAGGCGCTGGAGAAAGCCGTGTGGCTCGTGGACGACGTGATGGGGGTGATCAACTTGCTGCAGGTGGGCGTTGAGCGCGATGGCGTGCGCTACCCGGTGCGGTCAGTGCCGTAGCCGGTGCACCGGCCCTTTTATCCCAGCCGCACCCGGCGCGCAATCGGCCCCGACACGGGGCTTGCATCGCCGGTGCCACACATGGCGCGTGGGGGCTTGGGCTGGCCTGTTTCCTGCTGCATATTGCCGTTTCTCCTATTTCATCAAGGAAATTTCGCCATGCAATTCAAGCGTTCCCTGCTTGCGGCCGCTACCCTGGCCCTGGCAACCGTTGCTCCCACCGCGTCGGCAAAACCGTTCAAGTGGGCAGGCTCCAGCGACATCCAGACCATGGACATCCATTCGCAAAACAGCGCCCTGGGCAATGGCATCCATGCGGCTGTGTATGAGTCGCTGGTGATGTTCAACAGCCGCACGCTCAAGGTCGAGCCGCTGCTGGCCACCTCGTGGCAGCAGGTCAGCCCCACGCAGCTGCGCGTGAAGCTGCGACAGGGGGTGAAGTTCAGCGACGGCTCGGCCATGACGGCCGATGACGTGGTCTATTCGCTGCAGCGCGCGATGAGCAAGACCTCCACGTACTCCATTTACACCCAGGGCATGGACCGCATCGCCAAGGTGGACGGCGAGACCATCGACATCTTCCTGAAGAACCCCAACCCGGTGATACTGAACCAGCTCACCGAGCTGCGCGTGATGAGCAAGGCCTGGGCCGAGAAGAACAACTCGGTCGAGCCCAAGGACATCAAGGCCAAGGACGAAACCTATTCGCACCGCAATGCCATGGGCACCGGGCCCTTCGTGCTCAAGGAATGGGTGCCCGACCAGAAGATCGTGTTTGCTTCCAACCCCCACTGGTGGAATGCAGGCAAGGCCGAAGGCAACGTCACGGAGATCACCTACACCCCCATCAAGTCCGAAGCCACGCGCATCGCCGCGCTGCTGTCGGGCGAGGTAGACATGGTGCGCGACACCAGCATCCAGGATCTGGCCCGCATCAAGGCCAACCCCGCCCTCAAGGTCATGGAGATGGTGGAGAACCGCACCGTGTACCTCGCCATGGACCAGTTCCGTGACGAGCTGGTGGGCAGCAACATCAAGGGCAAGAACCCGCTCAAGGACCTGCGCGTGCGCAAGGCGCTCTACCAGGCCATCGACAGCGCCACGCTGCAGCGCGTGACCATGCGCGGCATGTCCAAACCCACCGGAGCCATCGTGTCGCCGCTGGTCAATGGCTGGACGGAAGCCGTGGATAAGCGCCTGCCCTTTGACGCCAATGCCGCGAAGGCCTTGCTGGCCGAGGCAGGCTACAAAGACGGCTTCGAGGTGGACTTTGCCTGCAGCAACAACGCCATCGTGCAGGACGAAGAGCTGTGCCAGGCGATCACCTCCATGTGGTCGCGCATCGGCGTGAAGGCCAAGCTGCGCACGCTGCCAGCGGTCACCTATTACCCCATGGCACAGCGGCACGAGGCCAGCATTGCGCTGCTCAGCTGGGGCGTGCCCACCTTCGATGCGCTGTACACCCTGCAATCACTCGTCCGCACCAAGACCACGGGCGGCGACGGCAACTACAACCTGGGCCGCTACACCAATGAACGCATGGACTACATCGTCGACCGTGTGAAGACCGAAACCGACCTGCCCGTGCGAAACCGCTTGCTCACCGAAGGCCTGCAGCTGCAGAACGACACCGTGGCACACATCCCCCTGCACAACCAGATGCTGGCCTGGGCGATGAAGAAAAACGTGGAGCTGGTGCAGCGGCCGGACAACCGGATTGACTGGCGCTTGATCAAGGTGAACTGACGGGCAGGGGGGCGAAAGGCCGTCCGTTGACGGACGGCCTTTCGCGGCGCACTTACGCTGGCAGATTCAGCCGCAGCACGCTGTTTTCGCTGCCCACGTACAGGCTGTTGGCATCCGGGCCTGGGCTGATGAATTTCACCAGGTTCAGGCTGGCGGGCAAGGAGCCTGGGCGCACGCCGCCGGGCGTCGGATCGGCCTGCCCGGCCACCAGCTCCAAGCCCTTGGCAACGGTCCAGCGGTACACGCCGCAGGGGCCGGACAGGAACACCTGGCCCGGCCGACTGGGCAGTACGCACAGCTGCTGGTAGGGCATCAACTCGCGCCGGTGGATGTCCAACCCGGGCAGCGCAAACGCCTGGCGTGTGGCACCTTCCAGCCGTACCAGTTCGGGCGCATAACGCTCGAACTGGCCTTGTGGGGTCAACACCGTGCGGTTGCACAGCACCCACGACACGGGGGACGCCGTGCCCTCGAAGGCGATATCGGTGATGTCCAGGTACCAGGGGCGCTGGGCCAGCGGCGGATAGTTGGCCGCGGAGTAGACCTGCTGCGGGTCACCCAACAGCACCTGCACCTGACCGGTGGCGCTGATGGTCCCGATGAGTGACGTGCCCTCGCCGGGCGGGTAGCTGCCATCGCCCTCGGGCAGCGTGCGGGTGGCAAACCACAGCAAGCCCGTGGTGTCCGGTCGAAGCACCTGCAGCCCCCCATACCCCGCAAAAACGCTGCTTTGCACCCACGGTTCCCACACCGTGCCGCTACCGTTCTTGGGCGTGCGTAGCACCGTATTGGTGGAGCGGTCGTAAGTCAAAAGATAGCCGTAGGCGATGGCCAGCAGGCCGGTGCGCCGGTAGGGCAATGCGGTGGAGGCCACTTGGCCGGACGGCGCCACGGTGCGCACGGGCGGTGCAGCGCCGCCGTAGGTCGTGCCCGCGCCCACTGCCACGAACAGCGGCCCAGACCCTTCAGAGACGGCGTGGGCGCCTCCGGTGAAGTCAAAGCGGGCAGCGTCACCCACGCCATCCGCATGGCCCAACTGGTCCGGCAGCCCGACCCACGCCGACAGCGGCGCCGTGGGCGCCTGGGACGGATCCAGCAGGTACAGCTCTGCGGGGTACTGCCAAGAGTTGGGCGCGCCGAGGTCGCGGCGAATACGCAGCGCGAGGTGGCCAGTGGCGGGGTTGGGGGCAGCCACGTCCAGTTCGCCCGGAAGCTCCCGCGCGTTCTGCCGCGTACCGTCCAGCGCGTAATGCGCCACGGTTCTGGCGGCAGCGTCGTAACCCCAGTACCTGTCGGCGCTGCCTTTGACGGGCGCCAAGGGCACGGCGCTGCCGCTGGGCCAGCTGCTGGGCAGGACGTTCCATGCATAAACGCCTGGCGCCGTGTTGGCCAGTTCGGCCCATTCCACGCGGCTCTGAGCATCAATGAACATGCGGATGGCCCCGGTGGGAGACACGAGCAGGCGGCTACCGTCGGGCACTGCAAGCAGGGAAGTCACCGTACCGTCCGGTGCCAGTGCGCGCAGCGTCCGGTGCGCAGCAACGAAGGGCCTGTCGAGGAAGTACACCAGCCCGTCTCCGCCCAGAACGGGGGAGTCGAATCGGCAGATCTGGGCTGTTGCGCCTTTCCCGTCTTGCATTACGTCTGGCTCGCCGGGGGCTCGGCTCCTACCCGCCACAACCTGCAGCGTGTCGCCTTCCCACGCGCAGACGACCTGTACCGGACCAAAGAACAGCGCGACCAAGTAGCGTCCGCTCGCGTCCACCACCCCCGATATGGCGTGTTGGGTGAAGGCGGAGCCGTACGTCATGGTGCCCTGGGCGGAGACGTGTCCGATCCGCTGGGTGTCGCTTCCCCTGCCCACAAACCACATGTCACCCTGGGTGCTGAAGGTCAGTCCAATGATTTCCTGGGGCAGGCGGGCTTGCGTGTCCTTACCGCCGAGGAACCCGATGCCACCTAGGCCGCCCGCCATCAAACTGAGCGAGGCTGGCCCCGGCGCGGGACCGGGCGGTGGGGCTGGCGCGGGGGCGCCCTCTCCCCCGCCACCGCCGCAGGCCGACAAACCAGAGGCCGTCATCCACAGGGCAAAGTGGCGGCGAGTGAGGGCAGAGGAAACCTTCTCGGTCGAAATGCGCATGGACAGTCTTGTGAAAGTTGAGAGATCACTGCTTATAAAACACCGATGTAGCAAATGTGGAGGTTGTTACCAGGAGTTGCAGTGACGCGCGTGCCAGCTGTGAGCACCGAGCACTGCGGGCACGCAGAGTGCGCGGGCGTTAGCGCGCGGGCTGCAGCATGATGATCGCCATGCCCGCCAGCGCTACCAGTACGCCCGCCGTATCCCAGACGGTGGGCCGAATGCCATCGACTATCCACAGCCATGCCAGCGCCGCGCCGATATAAACCCCGCCATAGGCCGCATACACGCGCCCCGCGCCTGCGGTGTCATGCAGCGTGAGCAGCCACGCGAACAGGGCGAGGCTCAGCGCTGCAGGGATCAGCAGCCACATCGGCTTGCCCTGTTTGAGCCACAGCCAGGGCAGGTAGCAACCCACGATTTCAGCCAGGGCGGTGGCGATGAAGAGCAGCAAGGTCTTCATCATTGTTCGGGGCCGCGAAGGGCGGTGGATGGTGGTGCTTCTGGGCTGGTTGCCAGCCACTGGCGCAGCGCCAGTTCGCCCTTGGCGGTGAAGTGCACGACGCGCGAGCCCTGTGCCCGGTGCGCCCATCCGCCGTCGAACAGGCGTTGCAGCAACGCAGCGCCCAGCGCGCCGCCCAGATGGTGGCGGCGCTCGCTCCAGTCCAGGCAAGGGCGGCACAGCATGCGCCGCTGTTGCGCCAGTGCCGTGGTGTCAATGTCCACCTGGGCAAACCACCGCGCGCCTGCGGGCGTCACCGCTGCACCCTGGGGCGTGGCCTGCAGCAGCCCCTGGCGCACCAGGGCTTCGTAGAACTGCACGCCCACTTCGCCGGCCAGGTGGTCGTAGCACATGCGTGCGCGGCGCAACGCGGGCTCCCGGGGGCTTGCGCGCAGGCGCACGGCACCGGCGCGGAAGGCCACGTTCATGAGCGATTCCAGCAGGTGCGCCACATCGCGATCGGCCAGCCGGAAGTAGCGGTGGCGGCCCTGGTGCTCGACGGTCAGCAGGCCCGCATCGAGCAGCTTGGCCAGGTGGGCACTGATGGTCTGCTTGGTCACGCCTGCCACCGCCGCCAGTTCGGTGGCCGTGAGTGCGCGGTCGGCCATCAGGGCCGTGAGGACTTCGGCGCGCGCGCTGTCGCCAATGAGCGCGGCAATGCGCGCGATGTGGGGGCCATCTTTCATGGTTCGATCTTGGGCGAACCATCAAAGGACGTCAACCGCCTATCGTGAAGCCCTGTCCACCAACGACTTCTGAACACCATGATCACCTGCTTTATCCGCTACGACATCGACCCCTTCCAGCGCGAGCTGTTTGCCGAATACGCGCGCCGCTGGGGCCAGATCATCCCGCGCTGCGGGGGCCACCTGATCGGCTATTTTCTGCCGCACGAGGGCAGCAACTACGAGGCCTGGGGGCTCATCGGCTTTGAGTCGCTGGCTGCCTACGAGGCCTACCGCGCCCGCCTGCGCTCCGACCCCGAAGGCCGTGCCAACTTCGCCATGGCGCAGGAAAAGCGCTTCATCCTGCGCGAGGAGCGCACGTTCACGCAGGGCGTGGAAGGCACGCTGGACCTGCCCGCACACCCACTGGAGATCAGTGCATGATGGCCGTCATTTTCGAGGTACAGCCCGCTCCGGGCCAGCAGGACGCTTATCTGGGCTCTGCCGCTGCGTTGCGGCCTTTGCTGGAGCAGATCGACGGGTTTATCTCCATCGAACGGTTCGAGAGCCTCAGTGCTCCCGGCAAACTGCTGTCGCTTTCGTTCTGGCGTGACGAGGAAGCGGTGGCGCAATGGCGCCAGATGGAAGCCCACCGCGCCACGCAGAAAGCAGGCCGCGAGCGGATCTTCGACAACTACCGCCTGCGCGTTGCCGCGGTGGTGCGCGACTACGGCATGCACGACCGCAATCAGGCTCCCGCAGATTCACGATCAGTGCACACCTGACGGGAGCCTGCGCTCCCGGCTACGACGGCCGTACTGCCGGGCAAGCCTCGCCATGGCCGCGTTTCGAACTGTGGTGGTCTGCACCAGCGCAGGAGAAAGGGGGCTGCCACCCAGATTTGCTGCCGGGTCAGAGCCCATCGGCGGCGGATGCGGAGACGGGAGAGATCCGCAGGAGGGGCAAGCCTTCAGCAAGGGGACACAGCGCCGCTCATGCTGCCCTGGCACAGGTGCAGGCTGATCCGCGCCCGGTTCAATAGCAGATCGCACAGCCACGCATACACCAGCGCGATGTATGCCAGCTGCGCCCAGCCCACGTAGCTGCCGAACACGACGGTGTGCAGCCAGTTCTGGCCCCAAAGGTAGATGGCGCTGCTTGCCAGTGTGGCCAGAAGGAGGGTGGCGGTGGCCGGCACCAGCGATACCCCACCGGCGCCGTGGGGTCGCCGCCATGCTGCCAGGCCCAGCAGGGCGAATGCCAGGGCATTGGCACCGCTGAAGATGCGCAATTCGCGCAACAGCTTTTCGGCCGTGTCCATGTAGGCGCTGCGGATCAGCGCATCGAGCTGGGCCTGCATCTGCTGTGCGGTGCCAATCTGCAGTTCCAGCCGTTGTTGCCGCCGTTTGCGGCACTCGCACGCCGGAATCCCCATCTCGGCCGCAATGGCCGCGACCCGGGCGGGCAGGCCCGCAGACAGCGCCTTGCGAGCGGCGTCGATCTCCTGTTCCTTGCCGCGCAAGAAGACCCACGCCTGGGCGCTCAGAAAGCGTTCGTCCAGGGCACGGAGCTTTTCGCCCGTCTTATGCTCGATCTGCTGGCGGATCAGCTCGCGCGCACCGTGTTCAATCCAGGTAGGTTGCAGCAGCGATACCAGCAGCAACCCGCCGAAGGCGGCGCTGCCCAGCAGGGACAGCAGGAGTACGAAAGAGCGAAACAAGGTGGAGGTCTCCGATGTTCAGTGCAGCTTAGCTCTGCGCAGACCGCACGTCGGCACATCCACTTTCGAGTACCAGCCGGCCCAGTGCGGGCTCCGTGAGCCGGTAGCTCAGCCGTTCGGCCACGCGCTCGGCACCCAGGCTTTCGTAGAACAGGATTCCCCGGGCGTTTGAAGCCTTCACAGGCCAGTCGATGCGGCGGCAGCCGTGTTCCATGGCATGTCGGGCGAGCCCGTGCATGAGCGCCCGGCCCGCACCCTGGCTTCTTGCGGCCGAACTTACATACAACTCTTTGAGCTGGCAGTGTCTGCGCTGGTCCTCTGCAAATTCGACCAACGAATACACCAGCGAGAAGGCCGCCAGGCCCACCACAACGCCATCGCTGCGCGAAGCCACCAGCAAACGCTGGGCGGAGCCGGGCGCCAAGAGGTTCTGGTGAAGATGCTCCATCACCACCTGCCGAGGGGGTGTGGCGCCTTGGTTGTAGAAGGCGTGCAGTTCGCACAGCAGGTCGACCAGTAATGCATGCTGGTGTTCGGCGACAAGTTCAATACGAAAGCGGTGTTTTGTGGGATGGGGGGCCTGCATATGGTTTTCTCACCAGGAAGCGTCTGCAACAGGACGAGCCGCGCATTCTGGCCCCTCCTGCGTGTCCAATGGCCATCGCATCACAGTCGGTACACGCCCTGCGGCATGCTTCGCGCAGGGGAAAGTTGGTCAGGACTTCCGTGGGCCATGCCGACCGTGGGCGTGCGTTGTGTGTACCGCCTGCCTAGGCTTTCACCGCAATCACTTCCATACAGACGCGGTACCGCTGGCTGATGCCATAGCGCACGGGCTTGAAGCCACATTCGGCCAGCAGTGCATACAGGCGGTCGCGGTCGAAGTTGTGATAGTGCTCGATTTCACCCCAGTACGGGTTCGCATTGCCGGCATCCAGTGCCTTCCAGACCATGGAGCCCGAGTTGGGCATGGAGATCAGCAGCACGCCCCCCGGTTGCAACAGTCGGTGGGCGGCATGCAGGCCCACCTTGGGATACGGCATGTGCTCCAGCACATCTGCCATGCTGATCACACTGGCGGGGCGAGACAGCTCGAACCCTTTGACATCCTGGCAATGGGCTGCCACGCCCCATCGGCGCAACTCTTCCACCGATTGCGGACGCAGGTCCAGGCCCACAGGCTCGAAGCCGTACTCGTGCGCCGTGAACAGAAGCGATGCATTGCCAAACCCCACGTCCAGCCACGTGCCGCCGGTCTGGTAGGGCAGCACTTTCTCAATCATCTGCGCAGACACATAGCGCTGCCGCTCCAGGTCATAGCCCACCACCTGGGATTCGTTGGTGCCACGGAAAACGATATTCAGCGCTGCTTCGGTGTAGTAGCCGCTGCGAAAAACATGCTGGCACGCCGCGCATTGGCTCCAATGCATGGTGCGAGAGAGTTCTTGGCTGTAGCGAGGGTGGTGGGAACAGTCCGCACTGCGCAGCGGACGAAAGGCTTTGCTCTCGCACAACGGGCATGCCTGGTAGTCGATCAACTCATTGGCCAGGACTGCGGGGGTGTTTGCTAGAGCCCTGTAAGTCACCGGCGCAGCTGGGAAGGAGTACTTGATCATTGCCGCATTCTATGAGCCTGTGATCTGCGCATGAGGAGCGCCCTGGCGTCACGCCGAATTGCAAACGCCGCAAGCGCAAAGAGCACGGCCCACGAGACGAAAGCTCCGGTCAGTACGTGCAGGAGGTAGGCCGAGGCCCCGCCCTCGGGCACGAGCCAGTACACCATCGCAGTGGGAGTGATGTGGACAAGGAGTGCAGCCGTTTGGATGCCGGGCCACAGGTAGGTGGTCGAAGCCCATCCAGGCGGCAGGACCCCACAGTGCCAACGCGCCGACAGCCGCCGAGAAACCGATACCGACCAGCACAGCGGCGCGCAAGCCCTTCATGCGGCCAACCAACGCTGCACGGTTCGAGCGTGCCGCTTCCAGCAACCGATGGGAGCGGGGCGGAGCGCTGGGACAGATCGAGCGGCGTGAAAGCGAGCCGTGCACCAAAATGCTATAAAAACAATAGCTTTTCGCGCTTGTCAGACAAGCGCCAGGTGCCAAAAAACCTCCAATCCGAGCCGCGCCAGTCAGCGAGCCCGTTCACGAGGCGGCCCACTCACAGCGCAAAAATTTTCCCCGGGTTCAGGATGTTCTTCGGGTCCAGTGCCCGCTTGATGGCGCGCATCATGTCCACCGCGCCCGTGCCGGTCTCGTCCAGCAAAAAGCCCATCTTGTGGATGCCCACGCCATGCTCACCGGTGCAGGTGCCGCCCATGCTGAGGGCGCGGGCCACCAGCGTGTGGTTCATGGCTTCGGCCTTGGTGCGTTCTTCGGCGCTGTTGGGGTCGATGAGGTAGCCGAAGTGGAAGTTGCCGTCGCCCACGTGGCCGACGAGGAAGTAGGGGATGCCGCTGGCTTCGACTTCGTCCACCGATTCGAGCAGGCAGTCGGCCAAGCGGCTGATGGGCACGCAGGTGTCGGTGCTGATGGCGCGGCAGCCGGGGCGGCTTTGCACGGCGGCGAAGTAGGCGTTGTGCCGGGCGGTCCACAGGCGGGTGCGTTCTTCGGGCGTGCTGGCCCATTCGAAGGCCTGGCCGCCGAATTCGCTGGCGATGTCCTGCACCATCTCGGCCTGTTCTTTCACGCTGGCGGGCGAGCCGTGGAACTCCATGAGCAGCATGGGTTCTTCGCGCAGATTGAGCTTGCTGTGCGCGTTCACCATGCGCACGGTGTGGTGGTCGATCAGTTCCACGCGGGCGATGGGCACACCCAGCTGGATGGTCTGGATGGTGGTGCGCACGGCGGCCTCGATGCTCGGGAACGAGCAGATGGCCGCGCTCACGGCCTCGGGCAGGGGGTACAGGCGCACGGTGATCTGCGTCATGATGCCCAGCGTGCCTTCGCTGCCCACCAGTAGGCGCGTGAGGTCGTAGCCCGCGCTGCTCTTTTTGGCGCGCGTGCCGGTGTGGATGACCTCGCCGCTGGCGGTCACCACCTCCAGCGCCAGCACGTTCTCGCGCATGGTGCCGTAGCGCACGGCGTTGGTGCCGCTGGCGCGGGTGGCGGCCATGCCGCCAATGCTGGCGTCGGCGCCGGGGTCGATGGGGAAAAACAGGCCTGTGTCCTTGATCGCATCGTTCAGTGCTTTGCGCGTGATGCCGGGCTGCACGGTCACCGTGAGGTCTTCGGCATTGATGCTCAGCACCTGGTTCATGCGGCTCACGTCGATGCTGATGCCGCCCTGCACGGCCAGCAGGTGGCCTTCGAGCGACGAGCCGGCGCCGTAAGGGATCACAGGCACTTCGTACTGGCTGGCCAGCTTCACCGCATCGGCCACATCCTGCGTGCTTTCGGCAAACACCACGGCGCTGGGCGGTGGGGCCTGCAACGAGCCCTCGTCGCGCCCGTGCTGCTCGCGCACGGCCTGGGCCAGCGAGCACTGCGCGGCAAAGCGGGCCTGCAGCGCATCGATGAGGGCCTGGGGCACGTCGCGCAGCTTGATTTCGGGCAGCAGGTGGGCGGCAGCGGTGGGGGCGTTCATGGTGTGTGTCTCCGGTGGGTGCGGTCAGTGAGAAGCATTCTAGGTTCGGCCCCGTGCAAGGGTTCTGGGTGATCCAACTTGGGCCTGTGCGGGGATGCGGGTATTCACGGGCTTGCTGGTCCACGGCAGCATAAATACATTACGTTCGAAATGTATATTGTGAAAGCGCCATGAACCACCGTGTTTCCCCCAAGGCCGGGGTGCGCCGCACCCATGCCGAGCGCAGCGCCGCCACCCGCCAGCACCTGATTGCCACGGCCATCGACGTGATCCAGCACCGCAGCCTGGAGGAGATGTCCATCCACGAGCTGGCCAAGTCGGCGGGCATGACCTCGGGCGCAGTGCAGCACCACTTCGAGTCGAAGGCGGTGCTGATGATGAATGTGCTGAGCGAGCTGATCGAGTCCACCGTGCGTTCGGGCGAACTCTGGCCCAGCCCCGCGCTGCCCGCGCGCGAACGGGCCGCGAAGTTTGTGCAGGCGGTGTGGAGCCTGGTCTATGCGCAGCCGCGCTTCATCGTGGCCTGGAACATCTACCTGGGCTGCCGCAACCAGCCCGAGGTGCTGGGCCACATCGCCGAGCTGCGCCAGAGTGTGCAGGCGCGCATGCACGAAGGCTTCTTCACGGCCTTCCCCGAGCTGGCGGCAGAACCCGACCGCGATGGCCTGCTGGGCTTGGTGCTGTCGTCGTTGCGCGGGCTGGGGATGCTGCAGCTGTTTGCGCCCGCACAGCCATCAGCGCCCGATGCCGTCCAGCAGGCGCAGCTGGCCTGCCTGGCCGACTGGATCGCCAACCGGTGCGAGGCCGCAGCAGCCTCTGCGGCCACGCCCGCGAAGGTGCGCACGCGCCGCCGCTGACCCGTCTTTGCCTGCACGCCGCGCCGATCAGGCATCCCTCGCTTAAAACATCACCAGGAGACACACCATGACTTCGGCTTCCATGCGCGCTCCGCGCCTCCTCGCGCTCGCCGCACTCGCTTGCCTGGCCGGTGGCGCCCTGGCGCAGCAGCCGGGCGGCTATCCGACCAAGCCCATCCAGCTCATAGCCCAGCAACCGCCCGGCAGCGGCTCGGACGCGATGACGCGCGTGTGGGCCGACTGCGCTGCGCGCGAGCTGGGCCAGCCCGTGGTGGTGCAGAACAAGCCCGGGGCCAACGGCATCCTGGCCATCAACTACCTCAAGTCCCAGCCGGCCGACGGCTACAGCCTGCTGAGCATCGGCATGTCGCAGATGACGATCACGCCCTATGTCTACAAGCAGCCGCCGTATGACCCGCAACACGACTTTGACGGTGTGGCCGTGCTGGGCACATCGCCCCTGGTGCTGGCCGTGCCGCCCGGCATGGGCATCGCCAGCCTGGCTGACCTGCAGAAGCTGGCGCGGTCCACGCCCGGCGGGATCAACTTTGGCTCACCGGGCAAAGGCAGCCCTGCGCACCTGCTCACCTCGGCGCTGGTGGACAAGCTGGGGGTGCCCGGCACCCATGTGCCCTTTGTGGGTGAGGGCGCGGGCCTGACTGCGCTCATGGGCCAGCAGATCCATGCGATGACGTTGGTGATTGGCACGGCGGCGGCGCAGGTCAAGGCGGGCAAGCTGGTGCCGCTGGCGCTGTTCGGTGCCCAGCGCTCAGCGCTGCTGCCCGATGTGCCCACCATCGCCGAGGCCCTGCCCGCCGCCAGCGACTTGGCGCGGCCTGCATGGATTGCGGTGGTGGCCAAGGCAGGCACCTCGCCCGAGCTGCTGAACCGGCTCAATGCCGTCACCGAAAAATGCCGTGGTGGTGATGCGCAGTACAAGTCCCGCCTGGAAGCCATGAACGTCACACTGACCACTTCCACACCCGGCGATGCCCGCACCTGGGCGGCCCGCGATGCGGCCGTGTGGCGCCCGCTGATCGACAAGCTGGGCCTGGCCACGGAATGAGTGCGAGCACAGCGGCGCCGCTGGTCACGCTGCCCCATGGCGGGCAGCTGCGCGGCCTGTGGGAGCAGGGCGTGCGCGTGTTCCGGGGTGTGCGGTATGCCCAGGCGCCGCGCGGCATTTTGCGCTTTGCGGCCCCGGTGTCAACGCTACCGTGGCCTGGCGTGCGCGATGCCACCGGGTTTGCTCCGATGGCACCGCAGCTGCCCCGCACGGCGCGTGCGGATGCGCCCATGCTGGGGGGCGAGGACTGCCTGGCCGTGAACGTATGGGCCCCGCCTGCCGAGCCCGGCGCCCGCCTGCCCGTGATGGTGTGGGTGCATGGCGGCGGGTTCTTTCGCGGCGCGGCCAGCGAGCCGCTGTACGACGGCGCTTCATTTGCCCGGCAGGGCGTGGTGTTTGTGTCGCTGCAGTACCGCTTGGGCATCGACGGTTTCCTGCATTTCGAGGACGAGGACGAGGCTGGTTCGCGAGGCGGCGCAGCGCCCGCCAATCGCGGCCTGCTGGACTTGTTGGCCGCGCTGCAATGGGTGCGCGAGCACATCTCCGCCTGGGGCGGCGACCCGGCGCAGGTCACGGTGTTCGGCCAGTCGGCCGGTGCGGGCGCACTGGCCTGTGTGCTGGGCATGCCCGCATCGCGTGGGCTGTTGCAGCGCGCCATCTTGCAGAGCCCGAGCGTGGCCTGCCAGACGCTGCAAGAGGCCGCCGCTGCACGCCGCGCCGTGGCTGCGCTGGTGGGGGTGGCGCCCTCCCTGGCTGCGCTGGGTGTGGCAGCCCGGCCTGCCGTGCTGCACGCGGTGCACCGCCTCGCGGCAGACCCGGCCCTGCGGCAGCAACACGGCCTGGGCATCCGCAACTTCTTTCCCCTGCGGCCCGTGGTGGACGGGCAGGTGCTTGTTGCGCCGCCGCTGCAGGCGCTGGCGCAGCAGTGGGCGGCGCACCCGCCAGACTTGCAGGTGCTGGTGGGTTGCAATGCCGAGGAGATGCGCCTGTACCACATGCCGGGCGGCGCGATGGACCGCGTGACCGAGGCGCAGGTGCTGGCTTTTGCGCAGGAGGTGGGTTTGGGCGCGGACGCGGTGCAGGCCCTGCGCGCCACATTGCCGCCCACCCACCCAACGCCCGGCGAGCTGCTGTGTGCCCTGCAGTCCGACTTTTACTACCGCGTGCCCGCCCAGCGCATTGCAGCGCTGGCCAGCCGCTGGGCCCGCAGCGCCCATGCCTACGAATTCGCCTGGCCTTCGCCGCAGTGGCGAGGGCGCCTGGGGGCGGCGCATGGGGTAGAGCTGCCGTTTGTGTTCGGCAACCTCCACACCACCACGGGGCAGGAACTGACAGGGCCCAGGCCACCCACCGCGCTGGCTGCGACCATGCACCAGGGCTGGGTGGCGTTTGCACAAAGGGGCGACCCCGGATGGGCGCCGTACGCGGGCGCGCAACCGCTGGTTCAGCGGTTCGATGTGGCGTCGCCTGCGTATGCGCCCCACCCGGAGCCTGTGCGGCTCTCGCTGTGGGACGGTTTTCTTTAACAAAGTAGCCGCCGAGGTGGCTGCAGAGGTAGATGCCGGAGCGGTGGCTCGCTACACTGGTTTGGCGTCTTTCTGACGACTTCAAACAGAGGGGGTTGCCATGGCTTCAGCCAATGTGGGGGATTGCCTGTCGGGTGCCTGGGGCATCTTCAAGAACAACGCCATCACCCATGTGGTGTGCACCTTGCTGGTGATGGTGGTGGCCAGCATCAGCGCGGGCCTGCTGGCCGGGCCCATGGTGGTGGGCTATATGCGCATGATCGATCGCGAGACGCGCGGTGAGGCGGTGCAGATCGGCGACATCTTCCGGGGTTTTGACGACTTTGTGCCCGCGTTCGTGGCCGGGCTCATCAGCTCGCTGGTGGTGTCGCTGGGCTTCATGCTGTGTTTCATCCCCGGCCTGCTGGTCATGGCGCTGCCCCCGGTGGCGCTGTTCCTCGTGGCGCGCGGCGAGCGCGATGGTGTGGCTGCCTTCAATCAGGCCTGGAGCATCGTGACGAAGAACCTGGGCTCGGCGTTCTTTTGCTCGCTGGTGCTGGGCATCGTGGGTTCGCTGGGCTTTTTGCTCTGCGGGGTGGGCGCGTTGCTGACGCTGCCGCTGTCCACCATCGGCTCCTACTACATGGCGCGCCAGCTGGTGGGCGATGAACCGGTGGCGCTCCCTCCCCTCTGACCCCGGCCCTGTAGTGGTGCCGGTGACCAGATCGCCCGCCTGGCAGCCGCTGGACGGGAACGCTCGGCGGCTGCGGCTGGCGTTCGGCCTGGGCTGGCCGCTGGCCATGGCCGCCACGCCCTGGTGGCTGGGGCAGGGCGGGCTGGGCCTGGGCTGCGGGTTCCGCGCGCTGACGGGCATGCCCTGCCCGCTGTGTGGCGGCACACATGCGTGTGCGGCCCTGGTCCAGGGCGATTGGGCGGCCGCCTGGGCCGCCAACCCGGGCGCGGTGCTGTTGCTGGTGTGGCTGGTGCTGCTGGCGGGCCAGGCGGTGGTGGAAGGCACGCTGGGCCACCGCCGCACGGTGCGCTGGCCGTGGTGGCATCCGGCAGTGCTGGTGGCGGTGGGCGGCGGATTGCTGCTGCCCTGGCTGCTGCGCCTCGCGGGGCTCGCGTAGCCGGGTGCGCAGCCTTCTTTCTCTCTCTCTATTCCCTTCCAGCTTTTCGGGCACGCGCGTGCACCGCTTGTGATGTGCACGCACCACTTGCTTGCAAAGTGGCGTATCCGTGGTGCCAGGGAACCGCCCGGTGCACAGCATCCGTGCGCCAGACTGGTGCATTCTGCTTGTATACCAGTTGGCACGGAACCTGCGTAACCGCAGGCAATGACCACCGCCACCGAGATCAGCAACCGCATCATCGAAGCCGTGATGGCGCAAAAACTCGCGCCCGGCTCCCGCCTGGGCGAGCAGCAACTGGCCATGCTGTTCGACTGCAGTCGCACCATCGTGCGCGAGGCGCTCACGCGGCTGGCCACGCGGGGCATCGTCACCGTCAGCGCCCGGCGCGGCTGGTACGTGATCGAGCCTTCGCAAGACGAAGCGCGCGAGGCCTTCGAGGCGCGCCGCGTGATCGAACTGGGCTTGCTGCACCAGCTCAAGGTGGTGGACAAGGCCGCGTTGCGCCAGCTCAAAAGCCATCTGCAGCGCGAAAAGGCCGCGCTGGCGGGCACTGATGTGGGCATGCGCAGTTTTCTATTGGGCGACTTCCACGTGTGCCTGGCCGAATGCCTGGGCAACAGCCTGCTGGCCGACACGCTGCGCGACTTCACGGCGCGCACCACGCTCATCGCCATGCTCTACCAGTCGTCGCACGATGCGGCGCAGAGCTGCGCCGACCACGTGCGCATCGTCGAGGCGCTGGAGGCAGGCGACATTGCCCGCGCCGAAGCGCTGATGTCCGAACACATCGGCACGGTGCAGTCGGCCCTGCGCCTGCAGGCCAGCAGCGACCCCCTGGCGGGGCTGCGCGACGCACTGGCGCCGGTGCGCAAGAGCCCTGCACAAGCCACCCCACCAGCCCGCGCGCGCAAGCCCCGCGCTGCCCCCAAGAGTTCCACCCCCCCAGCGTCTGACCCAGACGCGCCTGCCGACGCATCCACCTACCTAGGAGCCCTGCTATGACCACCGTCCGCACCGTCACCTCGTCCACCCGCCGCCTGACCCTGGGCGTGTTCGCCGCCGCAGGCCTGTCTGCCGCCCTGATGGCGCCTGCCGCCCACGCGCAGAACGCGCTGGACAACATCCTCAAGGCCAAGGAAATCAAGATTGCCATTCCCACCGACTACCCGCCCTACGGCTTTGTCGGCACGGACCTCAAGCCCCAGGGCCTGGATGTCGAGATGGCCAATTACATCGCCACCAAGCTGGGCGTGAAGGTCGAGCTGATCCCCGTGACCAGCGCCAACCGCATCCCGTACCTGCAAACGCAGAAGGCCGACCTCGTCATCTCCACGCTGGGCAAGAACCCCGAGCGCGAAAAGGTGATCGACTTCACTGCGGCCTATGCGCCGTTCTTCCAGGCCGTGTTTGCCAGCAAGAGCCTGAACATCAAGAGTTTTGCCGACCTCGCGGGCAAGAGCGTGGCCGTGACGCGTGGCGCCATGGAAGACCAGGAACTGGCCAAGGTCGCCCCCCCCGGCGTGGACGTGAAACGCTTTGAAGACCATGCCGCCAGCATCTCGGCCTTCGTGTCGGGCCAGACGCAGGCGATTGCCACCAGCGCCTCCACGGCGGGCACCATCATGGTCAAGAACCCCAATCTGCAGACCGAATACAAGCTGCTGCTGAAAGACAGCCCCAACTTCATCGGCGTGGCCAAGGGCGAGGACAAGCTGCGCCTGCGTGTGAACGAAATCATTGCCGAGGCGCGCAAATCCGGCGACATCGACAAGATGTCCAGCAAGTGGCTGGGCCGCCCTGCGGGCGATCTGCCCCTGTGATGCTGCGTACAGGATGAATTGCTGAAACCCAAGGGCCTGCGGCGCGACAAGCGGCGCAGGGCACAAGCATGCTGATTGCGCTCGATTTTTCTGCCGTCCTCGCGTCGTGGCCTTTGCTGGTGCGTGGCGTGGCCTGGACCATCGGCCTCACCATTGTGGGCACCGTGCTGGGCCTGCTGCTGGGCACGGTCTGCGCCTGGGCGCGTGCGCGCAACCTGGGCCACCGGCCCACTGCGCTGCGCTGGGCCGTGGCCAGCTATGTGGAGCTGGTGCGCAACACGCCTTTCATCGTGCAGCTGTTTTTCCTGTTCTTCGGGCTGCCCGCGCTGGGGCTCAAGCTCTCGCCCGAGTTTGCCTCGGTGCTGGCCATGGTGATCAACCTGGGCGCGTATTCCGCCGAGATCATCCGCGCAGGCATCGAGGCCACGCCACGCGGCCAGATGGAAGCCGCGCACAGTCTGGCGCTGACGCCGGGCCAGACCTTCCGGCGCGTGGTGCTGCCGCCCGCGCTGCAAAAGGTGTGGCCCGCCATGGTCAGCCAGATCATCATCGTGATGCTGGGCTCGGCCGTGTGCGGGCAGATCTCCACGCCCGAGCTGAGCTACGCCGCCAACCTGATCTCCAGCAACACCTTCCGCGCTTTCGAGGCCTTCATCCTGGCCACTGCCGTGTACCTGGTGCTGTCCATGCTCACCCGCCGCCTGCTGATGTGGGTGGGCGCACGTTTCTTGGTCGGGAGGTAAGCCGCCATGGTCGAGTTCTCTCTGTGGGACATCCTGCGCAACCTGCTGCTGGCAGCGCGCTGGACGGTATCCCTGTCCCTCATCGCCTTCATCGGTGGCGGCCTGGTGGGCCTGCTGCTGCTGGTGCTGCGCCTGTCCAAGGTGCGTGGCTCCGAGCGTTTGATCGGTGCCTATGTGCAGGTGTTCCAGGGCACGCCGCTGCTCATGCAGCTGTTCCTGGCGTATTTCGGCATTGCGCTTTTTGGCATCAAGACCTCACCATGGACGGCCGCGGCCGTGGCGCTGACGCTCTACACCAGCGCCTACCTCACCGAGATCTGGCGCGGCTGTGTGGCCTCCATCCCCAAGGGCCAGTGGGAGGCCGCGCAGAGCCTGGCACTCAACTTTGGCGAGCAGCTGCGCCATGTGGTGCTGCCGCAGGCGCTGCGCATTGCGGTGCCGCCCACGGTGGGTTTTCTGGTGCAGGTGATCAAGGGTACGGCGCTGGCTTCGGTGATTGGTTTTGTCGAGCTGACCAAGGCGGGCAGCATGATCTCCAACGCCACCTACCAGCCCTTCCTCGTCTACGCCTGTGTCGCCCTGCTGTATTTTGTTTTGTGCTTTCCGGTAAGCCTGGTGGCGCAATCGCTTGAAAGGAAACTCCATGGCAACCGCCGCTGAAGCCACCACGGCTACCCCCACTCCCGCCCATGATGGCATCGTGGTGAGCGATCCACCCATCGTGGACATCACGGCCCTGCGCAAGTCTTACGGCACCAACGAGGTGCTCAAAGGCATCGACCTCAAAGTGCAAAAGGGCGAGGTGATTGCCATCATCGGAAAAAGTGGCTCGGGCAAGAGCACGCTGCTGCGCTGCGTGAACGGGCTGGAGGTTTTTCAGGAAGGCGCTCTGAGCGTCAACGGCAAGAAGCTCATGCACGACAGCCCCACTGCGATGCGGGAGTTGCGCCAGCAGGTGGGCATGATCTTTCAGAGCTTCAACCTGTTCCCGCACCTGAGCGTGGGCCGCAACATCATGCTGGCCCCCACGCTGGTGAAGGCACGGGATGCCAAGACGGCAGAAGCGCAGGCGCGCAAGCTGCTCGAACGTGTGGGTCTGGCCGAAAAGTTTGACGCCATGCCCGATCAGCTCTCGGGCGGGCAGCAGCAGCGCGTGGCCATTGCGCGCGCGCTGGCCATGGAGCCGCAGGTGCTGCTGTGCGACGAAATCACCTCGGCGCTGGACCCGGAACTCGTGGGCGAGGTGCTGCGCGTGGTGGAGTCGCTGGCACTTGAAGGCATGACACTGATGATGGTCACACACGAGATGGCGTTTGCCCGCAAGGTGAGTGACCGCGTGATCTTCATGCACCAGGGCCGTGTGCATGAAACAGGTGCGCCCGCCGAGCTGTTTGGCAACCCGCAGACGCCGGAGCTGCAGCAGTTCCTGTCGTCGCTGCACGACTGACCCAAAACAAAGCCCGCCTGCGGTCTGGAGAGTTCCAGGGCAGGCGGGTCCGCAGGCCCCAATGGCCCGCTACTTCCCAGAGGCCACCCGGAGGCTGGTACCGTGCCAGGTCCAGGCGCCTCACAAAAAAATCAGGACAGAAGGCCCTTCTCGAATTCTGAGGGTGACAGTGCGCCGCTCTGGTCCTTGTCCAGTTCCTTGAAGCGCTGGCTGATGGCCGGCAGCTGGGTCGCTTCTTTCTCGGTCAGCTGGCCGTCCTTGTCGAGGTCTGCGCGGTTGAATGCCGTGATGGCCGCCCTCGATGGGTTGCCGGTGCCGGGGCCATACGAATATTTGGAGTCCGCCTGGGGTGCCGTTTTACTGGCTGGGGCGGGCTGGGGGGATGCCGAAGTGGTCTGTGCTTGCAATGCGCCCGCGCCGCCCAGGGAAATGGCGGCGAAAAGCATCACGCTGCGCGTGTCGAACGAATAGGTGCGTCGTTGCAGTGCTTTCATGGAAGCTAAGCTCCTTCGAAGTTGAACAGGGTTGCATTGCACCGCAGCACGGTGGTGAAGGCCAGCACTCTTGCCTGCTGTTGCCCAGGTCAACATTTCCCAGCGTGGTGTAACCCGGCAGTACCGGCACATGTAGTTTTTGCGGGTGGATGTAGCCAGAAGTAGCTCGCAGGTTGCCTGCAGCCCTGGCATCGGAGAGAGAGGCTTGGGGCGGCATGCCCCACGGTGGCACTTGAGCGCAGGATGACCGGCAGGCCCGTGTACGTCCTACAAGCGACGGGCGTGCGCGCCAAAACAATGAATCCAAGCAATTCGCTTGTTCTGGTGTTTTATCGAAGGAGCCTTTCATGCAAAAGCAAACCATCCTCGCCGCCCTGGCCACACTGGCGTGCACCGCCGCCTTGGCACAAGCCCCCGCCAATGTCACCGCGCGTCCGCCTGCAGAAGTCAACCCCACCGCATCGGGCGGCGCTGCGGCTGCCAATGCCCAGAACAAGGTGGACATGCGCAGCAGCCAGAGCAGCGCAGCACCCGCCAACCCCACCGCGGGTGACGGCCGTGCCGCCCCTGTGGCCGAAATCAACCCCAGTGCAGCAGGCGGCAAGGCCGCAGCCACCGCACAGACGCGTGTCAATGCACGCTTGATGGACAGCAATGGCGACGGGATGGTGTCGCGCAAGGAGTGGGACACCTACCATGCGAACGCCTGGAACACCCTGCAGCCCACGAACACGGGCGTATCCACCGCTGACATTGACAAGCTCAACCGCACCCCCATGACCCACTGATCGGGCCGTGCGTAGCCAACGGGTTCGAACCAACGCCCCTGCATGTGATGGCAGGGGCGTTGGTCTGTCTGGGCAGCGCGTGGCACGGTGAAGCCACATCGCAATGTGGCTTCTTGTGCGGAGAGCAGGGTGGTAGGCCCCCTCTCACCGCAGTGGACCTGGGTGGCGGAGAATCTGCGAATTCTTCCACCGCATGCGGCGCCCCTGCCACCTGCGCTCCACCTTACCGAGGCACCCCATGGGCAACCGACTCACACAGATCGCCACGCGCACCGGCGACGCCGGTACCACCGGACTGGGCAACAACCAACGCGTTTCCAAAAACAGCCTGCGCATCCATGCTCTGGGCGACGTGGACGAACTCAACTCCCACATCGGCCTGCTGCTGTGCGAGCGCGTTCCCGCCGATGTGCGCGAGCTGCTTGTCGAGGTACAGCACCAGCTGTTCAACCTGGGGGGCGAGCTGTCGATTCCCGGCTACGAACTGCTCAAGGCCGAGGCGGTGCTGGCGCTCGATGAGGCGTTGGCCCACCACAACGCGGCGCTGCCCCGGTTGCAGGAGTTCATCCTTCCCGCAGGCACCCGCGCCGCCGCGCAAGCCCATGTCTGCCGCACCGTGGCGCGCCGCGCGGAGCGTGTGGTGGTGGCGCTGGGCAACGAAGAGGCCATCAACGACGCACCCCGGCAGTACCTCAACCGCCTGTCCGACCTGATGTTCGTGCTCGCCCGCGTGCTCAACCGCATGGACGGTGGCGATGACGTGTACTGGAAAAGCGAGCGTCTGGCGCAACAGAATGCTACTGAATAGATAGCTGCTTGCGCTTGATGGTCGTGCGGTAGCGGCCAATTTTCCTCATATTTTCACTGCCTTTTGCAACTGGCGCGCGCCAGGCCAGGGCAGCCGAGCAAGGGCCGCCCCGCAGCGAGGGCTGCGTCCCCCTTCCCGAATCGCGCCTGCGATTCGAGAGAAGGGGGAAGGCACGCAGTGCCTCAGGGGGATGTACCTTATCTCGGTGCCAGGATCGCCATCGTCAGCCGCGACACGCAGGTCAGCTCACCCGCTTCGTTGTGCATATCGATGTGCCACACATGCGTGGTGCGGCCAATGTGCACGGGCCGTGCCGTCCCGGTCACCCAGCCGCTGGTGGCAGAGCGCAGGTGGTTGGCGTTGATGTCCAGGCCCACGGCGCGGTAGCCCTCGGGCAGGGTGTAGTAGGCGCCGGTGGAGCCCAGCGACTCGGCCAGCACCACGCTGACCCCGCCGTGCAGCAGGCGAAAGGGTTGCACGGTGCGGTGGTCCACGGGCACCCGTGCACGCAGAAAATCGTCACCCACCTCGACAAATTCAATGCCCAGGTGCTCTACGGCGGTGTTGCGGTTGGCGGCCTCCAGCAGGGCCAGGTCGATGGGTTTTTTCCAGATGGGCATGGTGTTCAACGGGCGTCAGAGCCGGGTCAGTACGAGCCGCGATTGTGCCTATGGCCCGCGGTGAGCAGGTGGAGCTTCCTATGTACGCTCTCAGCTTTGCTGTATGCCCTCTGTCAGTGCGCTCACTACGCAAGCGGCGTTACCAGGGGCGGCCGATGACAAAACGCACGGGTTGGCGCACGGTCTCCATGTCTTCGTACAGCTCGGCCTGCAGTTCGCCGCGGGTAAAGGCTGTGTCGATATTCCACGTTTGCTGGTGTTCGTTGTTCATACGCGCCCATGCGCCGCGCTCGGCTTGCACCACTTGGCCGGAGGAGAGCTTGAAGGACAGTGTCTTGATGCGCAGCAGCGTGTCATTGCCCTGGAACTGGACGCTCTTTCCCTCCACCTTGAACTGCTTGATGTCTACCCCGCCCAGCTTGATGGGGCCTGGGCGGTCCGGGTCGAAAGCCTGGGCCGTTTTTGTGGTCCGCTTGGCCACGCTGAGGGGGACCGTCCCTTCGAAGATCAGTCCGGTCACCGCCTTGTCGGGCAGCCGGTTGAGGGTCAGTGCGAAGCTGCGTGAGCGAGCGTCGGTTGAAAATTTCGGAAAGCTGGCGATGTCCGCCTGACCCAGGCTCTGGGTGTTTTTGTCGGGGAACACCGCCGTCACTCGCACGTCGCCTTTGTCAAAGAACGAGTTCGTCCACTCGGTGAAAAGACCGGAGCGCGTGGTGGCAATAGCGTTGACCTCCACCTTTTCCATGTCGCCGGTGGCAGCAAACGGAACCAGATTTTTGTCTCTGCCAGGAGGGGCCTCGATAAAAGTCACGCCCAGGATTTTTACGTCAATGGGAGTCTGCGCATACGCCTGAAAGCTGCACGCCACCAGGGCGGCCCCAATCATCCGAGGCAAGGTCAACAATGCGAGATTTTTCATGCAATCGATCACTGAAGATGGTCGTGGCCTCGGCGGTGACACACCACAGAGGCTTGTGTGGAGCCGAAGTTTCTCCCTCTCTTCGGCCGGGGCATTGTGCAGTATGCGCAGCGGATAGATGCTGTGCATGCAGAAGCAATTGCCAGACAACAACCCTCTATAGTCGGTCCAAGGAAAGGGCGTTACAGACGCCTAGCACAGCTGACACGGCATGGTTCGGACGATCAATCCTCAGCCCACAAACTTGCCGTTGGCGCCCATCACCCCCAGGTCCAGAAAGCGCGAGCCCACATACGGCGCGCCGCCGGCGTAGTCGATGGACAGGCCACCCAGGTCGCTGCTGCGGATACCGGCCAGTGCGCTGCGCAACTTGGCGCGGGTGAGCTCACGTCCGGCGCGTTCCAGGCCTTCGGTGAGCACGCGGGCATTCACATAGCCTTCAAAGCTGCGGGCCGAAAACTCCTGGTAGCCCAGCGCGCGCATGGCCTTCTGGTAGTCGCGCACCACGGCCACACTCGTGCGGGCCGCGTCGGGCAGCACCATCGACAGCGCAATGCCCGAGGCCTTGCCGCCCAGCTGGCGCAGGTTGTCGCCCGACAGCGCCACGCTGGTGGCGGCCAGCGGCGTGCTGGACGACACCTTCTTGAACTCGTTGACCAGTGTGGCGGTAACGTCACCTGCGGTTCCGAGAAGCACAGCGGCGGCCTTGGCGGCCACGGCCTTGCCCACCACATCGGGCACCTGCGCGCCCTGTGCATCCAGCTTGAAAGCCTTGGGTGCTGGTTGCTTGGCGGCGGCCATGGCCTTGTTCACGTCCGCCAGAAACTCGCGGCCAAACGCCGTGTCTTGGTACACGATGGCCAGGTCGTTCATGCCCATGGACACCAGCTTTTGCGTCAGGCGCTGGGCTTCGTCGGCGTAGCTGGCGCGCACGTGGAACACCGAGCGGTACTCGGCCTTGCGCAGCGACGTGGCACCGCTCTGTGGGGCCACATAGGGGATCTGCGCCTCGTCCACCAGCGGCAGGATGCGCTGGTTGTTGGCCGTGCCCATGCAGGAGATCAGCGAGACCACGTTGGCGTCGGCAATCAGCTTTCGCACGTTGTCTTCGGAGCGCGCGGCGTCGTAGCCGTCGTCCAGTGCCAGCAGCTTGATCTCGCGGCCATGGATGCCCTTGGCGTTGGCCTGCGCAATGCCTGCGTCCAGCCCTTGTTTCAATTCCTTGCCCAGGCTGGCCAGTGCGCCGGTGGTGCCCAGCGAGCAGCCAATGGTCACGCTCTTGGCGTCCATGGGGTCCTGCACGCCCACGGCGCGCGAAGAGGTGGCAAGCAGCAGGCCGGTGCTTGCGGCCACAAGGGATTGGGTGAACTGACGGCGTTGCATGGTCAAAAAAACTCGCAGGCAAAAAAGCCACCAGCCCCGGATGGGGGCTGGTGGAGGGTGGACTGGGGGAGGTCGATAGACCTAGGGTTAACCCTGATTTTATCTGCCCAGGCTGGCAATTGGCTGTCAAAGGCCTGGCAGGCCTGGGGGTGTCCTCTTTACACCGTGCTGCCAGGGCCCGCTGGCGCGCGCATGCTGCCCGTCTCCACATACCGCTGGTGCCACGACAACGCCTCGTTCAGCAGGTGCGGTGTGTGCTGGCCCACGGCGCCCCGCTTGGCGCGGGCCACGTAGTCGTGCAGCGCAGGGCGGAAGTCGGGGTGCACGCAGCGGTCGATGATGATCTGCGCCCGTTGCGAGGGCGAGTGCCCACGCAGGTCGGCCAAACCCTGCTCGGTCACAAGGATCTGCACATCGTGCTCGGTGTGGTCCACATGCGAGGCCATGGGCACGATGCAGGAGATGCTGCCGTTCTTGGCCAGCGACGGCGTCATGAAGATCGACAGGTAGGCATTGCGCGCAAAGTCGCCCGAGCCGCCGATACCGTTCATGATGGCGGAGCCCATGATGTGGGTCGAGTTCACGTTGCCGTAGATGTCGGCCTCGATCATGCCGTTCATCGCGATCAGGCCCATGCGGCGGATCAGCTCGGGGTGGTTGCTGATCTCCTGCGGGCGCAGCACGATGCGCTGCTTGTAATAGTCGATGCGCTCGTTGAAGTCCTGCATGGCCGCAGGGCTCAGCGACAGCGCCGTGGCCGATGCGCTCGCCAGCGTGCCCGAGCGCAGCATGTCCAGCATGCCGTCCTGCAGCACCTCGGTGTAGGCCGTGAGGTTCTCGAACGGCCCGTTGTTCAGCCCCGCGAGCACCGCGTTGGCAATGTTGCCCACGCCCGACTGCAGCGGCAGCAGGTCTTTGGGCAGGCGGCCCTTCTTCACCTCGTGCTGCAGGAACTCGATGATGTGGCCTGCGATGCGGTTGGAGGTGTCGTCCGGCGCGGCATACACACTGTTGCGATCGGGCTGGTTGGTCATCACCACCGCGATCACCTTGGACGGGTCGCAGCGCAGGTAGGGTTCGCCGATGCGCTCGTCGGGCCGCGTCATGGGGATGGGCTTGCGGTGCGGCGGCACATCGGTGCCGTAGTAGATGTCGTGCATGCCCTCCAACCCCGGGTGGTGCCATGCGTTCACCTCCAGGATGATTTTGTCGGCCTGGTCCAGCCAGGTCTTGTTGTTGCCCACCGAAGACGAGGGGATCAGCCGCCCGTCGGGCAACACGCCCGCCACCTCGACCACGGCCACATCCAGCTTGCCCAGAAAACCGAACCACACAAACTGCGCCACGTGCGACAGGTGGATGTCCACATACTGCATTTGCCCCGCATTGATCTGGCGGCGCACCGTCGGGTCGGACTGGTAGGGCAGGCGCATCTCGATGCCGTCCACCTGGGCCAGCGCGCCGTCCAGCTCAGGCGCGGTGCTGGCCCCCGTCCACAGACCGATCTTGAAGCCATGGCCCTGCGCGTTCAGGCTTTCGATGCGGCGGGCCAGCGCGCCCGGCACAGCCTTGGGGTAGCCCGCGCCGGTGAATCCGCTCATGCCCACATGGGCGCCGGCAGGGATCAGGGCGGCCGCTTCATCGGCGGACATGGTGCGGGAGAGAAAGTCGGGGTACAGCACCCGATCGGCCAGGGACATGAACAAACTCCGCAAAAAGAAAAAGGCCACCCGCCCGGTGAGCGGATGGCCCTGTGGACAAAACCCAGGATGCTAGCCTTCGTTCCTTACAATTTAAGGGTTAACCCTTACAAATGCGGTCTGACGTCCCCATACCCGCAGATTACGCCGCTTTGCGGTTGAGCAGCGCGTACAGCAGGATCGCCCCGAACGTGGCGGTGCCGATGCCGCCCAGCGCAAACTGGCCGAACTTGAGCGTGAAGTCGCCCGTGCCCAGGATGAGGGTGATGGCCGCCACGATGAGGTTCTTGTTCTGCGAAAAGTCCACCTTGTTGTCCACCCAGATCTTGGCGCCCGCCACCGCGATCAGGCCAAACACCACGATGGACACGCCGCCCATCACCGGCAGCGGAATGGTCTGGATCAGCGCGCCGAACTTGGGGGAAAAGCCCAGCACCAGCGCAAACACGCCCGCCAGCAAGAACACGGCGGTGGAATAGATCTTGGTGGCGGCCATCACACCAATGTTTTCGGCGTAGGTGGTCACGCCTGTGCCGCCTGCAGCGCCGCTCACCATGGTGGCTACGCCGTCGCCAATGAACGCGCGGCCCATGTAGCGGTCCAGGTCCTGGCCCGTCATGGCCGTCACGGCCTTGATGTGGCCCAGGTTCTCGGCCACCAGGATGATGGCCACGGGCGCAATCAGCAGCATGGCATTGGCTTCGAACACCGGCGCAGCAAAGTTGGGCAAACCAAACCATGCGGCGTTGGCCAGTGCGGACAGGTCCATGGGCTTGCCCAGCCCCAGGCCGTTGGTCAGCACCGCGTAGATGATGCTCGCCACGATCAAGCCCACCAGAATCAGCAGGCGCTGCACCATGCCGCGCGTGAGCACGGCCACCAGGCCCACGCTCACAAAGGTCACCACCTGCATCCAGCTGTCAAAGTTGCTGGCCGCCATGTTCTTGATGGGAATGCCCGCGAGGTTCAGCCCGATCACCGCCACCACCGAGCCCGTGACCACGGGCGGCATGAAGCGCTCGATCCAGCCCGTGCCAATGGCCTGCACCAGCGCGCCGATGAGCGTGTAGACCAGGCCACACGCAATGATGCCGCCCAGCGCCACGGCAATGTTGGCGTTGGCCCCTTTGCCCGCGTAGCCCGTGGCCGCAATCACCACGCCAATGAACGCAAAGCTCGACCCCAGGTAGCTGGGCACCTTGCCGCCCGTGACCAGGAAGAAGATCAGCGTGCCCACGCCGCTCATCAAAATCGCCACGTTCGGGTCAAAGCCCATCAGGATGGGCGCCAGCACCGTGGCCCCAAACATCGCAATCACGTGCTGCACCCCCATCACCGCCGTCTGCGGCCAGGGCAGCCGCTCATCGGGCCCAATCACCCCACCTTGTTGCAGCACCTCAGCGCTTTTTGTGCGCCAGTTCATGAATCCCATCTTGTCGGTTCCTTGTTGTTGAGGCGCGAATGCTAGTGGATGGGTGAGGCAATGCCGCGAAGCTGCAACTCTTTCGCCGGGCGCCCGCCGTGCCCCGGGTTAGCATTTGGGCCTACCCCGCTCTGCCCCTTGTGGGCACCGCCGCCATGCACTCTCAGCCGTCCTGCCCCAACTGCCGCCAGCCCATGCAGGCCCACCGGTTCACCAGCAACCAGGGGCACTCGCTGGAGCTGGACATCTGTTTTGCCTGCCAGGGCCTGTGGTTTGACAGGCACGAAAACCTCAAGCTCGCGCCCCAGTCGGTGGTCGAGCTGTTCCGCCTGCTGCACGAACACCGCACCGACCAGCACCAGCCCCTGGCAGAACGCATGGCCTGCCCGCGCTGCAACACCAGCCTGGCCAAAGGTTTTGACGTGGTGCGCAGCGGCCGCTACATGATCTACCGCTGCGCCCGCCTGCATGGCCGCTTCAGCACCTTCTCGTCCTTCATGGTCGAAAAAGGCTTTGTGCGCCACATGACGCGCCCCGAGATCGACGACTTGGCCAAACGCGTGGGCGCCATCTACTGCACCAGCTGCGGCGCCCCCGTGGACATCCGCAAGGACCACGCCTGCCCCTACTGCCGCGCCGCGTTCTCCCTCATCGACCCCGACGCCGTGGTGCGCGCCATGGAAGGCTACGCCAAGGCCAGCAGCGAGCGCACCACCCACGCCACCCCCTCGGTGGACATCGGCGACGCCCTGGTGGCCCTGGAGCGCGACCGCAGCCGCGCCGAGCGCGAGCGGCAAAAGCGCGCGTTCACCAGCGCCAGTGATGCGAGCGACAGCTCATTCACGGGCGACCTGCTGACGGCCGGGGTGGAGTTGGTGTGGGCCTTGATCAACACCAGAAGCCATCACTGAGGGCTTCCAAGGTGGAGCATGACAACGCCTCCCACCACGCACACCAGACCCACTACTTTGATGACACCCACTGGCTCGCCAAACAGCGCCATCCCCACCACGGCTGCGGCCGCCGTGCCGCTGGCCGCCCAGACTGCATAGGTGAGGCCCATGTCGAGCTGGCGCATGGCCACGGCCATGAGCCAGATGGCGAGTGCGTAGCACGCAGCTGCCATGCCTGACGGGAGGAGTCTGGAGAAGCCATCGGAGTACTTGAGCGCGACGGTTCCGGCAACTTCTGCAATGACGCTGGCTGCGACGAGCAGCCAGGCCGATAGGTTTGGATTCATGGGGCACCTTGGCCGAACATGCCCGTTTGTCACTTGTACCGAGTGACACGGGCAGTACGATGAAGCGGTACCCAGATGGTGAAGGGCCGCAGTGTAGCCACGCCCTTGCGATCCATCAAGAACACCCCACGCAGGCTCTGGCGGCCACTTGCGTTTGCGCGGATCATGGAGCGTTGACACAGCGGCAGCGCCGGATGGAGGGCGTGATGGTGTCCCTTCACGCACCCAGCCCATCCCCCGCACCACACTCCAACCCGTTCACAATGGCGCAGGCCTGTGTTCTGGTGGGCCCCGTCGCAAACAACCAACCAGCCGTGGCACCCGGTGGCCACAGGAGGAGAGGACCTTGCAGCCGCATCCGCCCCCAACCCGACGCCGTGCCCGCACCGCCGCCGCCCCGGCGCAGCGCAACCCTGAGAACGCGGGGGATGGCGCCGCCGCCTCCGACTCCGCTACCCCCTGCCTGCTGCAGCGCGCCCACCTGCGGGCCGTGCCCAGCACCCTCCTGATCCCGCTGGCCGCGCGCGCGCGCGGGAGCCGTTACTTTCCCTGGCAGGCCTGCAACGACGTGGTGGCCACCAGCCTGGTGGAGCGCCTGGGTGCCGATGTGGAACCGTGCCTGGACGACTTGCCCACGGTGCTCAACGTACTGTGGCGCACGCGCGCCATCAAGGATGCGGGCCGCAGTTTCTTCCTTGCGCACCCGAAGGCTGGCGGCGTGAGCCTGGGCTGTGGCCTGTCGCACCACTTTCAGTGGCTCGATACGGGCGCCAACCAGTGGCTCGATGCTGATCTGCCCGAGGTCATGGACCTGCGCCGCGAGCTGCTGCCGGTGCGCTGCCCGCGCACGCGCCATGCCACGGTGGACATCACGCAGCCTGGCTGGTGGCAGCGGCTGGGGCTGCCAAAGGAGGAAGGGGAGGGCGATGGCGCGGGCGTGCAGCCGGTGTTCATCGTCTGCGAAGGGGTGCTCATGTACCTGCAGCCCGCGCAGGTGCAGGCCGTGCTGCGCGAGTTTGCGCAGTGCGCGCCGGAAGGCTCGCGCCTGGTGATTGATGTCATGACGCACCGTGCCGTGGGCCGCGCGGCGCAGCACGCCAGCGTGGGACCCACGGGGGCGGAGTTCCACTGGGGCGTGGGCAGCATGGACGAGCTGACCGCCGCACACCCGCGCCTGGCGCTGCTGCGCCAGCAGAGCGTGTCGGAGTGTTATGGCTGGCCGGGTGTGGTGCTGGAGACCCTGTGGTGGCCGTGGCTGGGGGCGCCGCTGTATGGCATGGCGACCCTCGGCGTGGGAGACGGCTCCCCCTGAGCCGCGACCCCCTCGGTGTCACCGCCGGAGGCGGCAACTCTTCGATGCCGTCCAAGCCTGCGCAGGCAGGCTTGGAGCCGCGGCATCTCAGCCCCGGAGGGGGACGCCACCGGTGGCCTGGCAAAGCCAGTTCCACGGTGGCGCTGGCGTTGGGCGCGCCGGTTGCAAAGGTTGTGCTAATGCCTGGGCGCCAGTGCTGGCATCCATCGTGGCGCCTTGCCCGTCAGCTGGCCCACGATTGCGGCCTGCAGCGGCGGCAGCCGCCGCGCGCCCTGCAGCACCAGCTGCCGCAGCAGGCGCGGCACGGGGCGCGTGTCGGTATACAGCCGCACGATGGCATTGGTGCCCTCGTACATCGGCCATGCGTGGCGGTGGTGCGCCCGTGCATAGGTGGCCAGGGCTTCGCCATTGCCGATGTCGTGGCCCTGGCTGCGGGCCGCCACCACGGCGGCTGTCAGGCGTTCCACACCGGCCAGACCCAGGTTGTAGCCATGCGCCGTCACGGGGTGCATGCCCACGGCGGCGTCGCCCAGCAGCGCGCAGCGGTGGTCTGCAAAACGCTGTGCATACACGGCCACCAGCGGGTAGGCGTGGCGTTCGCCCTCCAGCTGCAAAGGCCCCAGGCGGTCGCCCAGCTGGGCCTGCACCGTAGCGGCGAAGGCCTGCGGGCTCTGGGCCATCAGCGCACCTGCGTCGGCAGTGCCCGCCGTGACCACCACCGAGCACAGCGCATGCCCCTCTTGGGGGTCATTGGGCAAGGGCAGCACAGCCAGCGTGCGTTCGTAGCCAAAACACTCGTGCGCGACGCCGCCATGGGGTTGGGCATGGCGCATGCGGCAGACGATCACGGTGCGGCCGAAGTCCGTCATGCGTGCGCCAATGCCCAGCTGCCGCCGCGTGGCCGAGAAGCGACTGTCCGCCGCCACCAGCAGCGGGGCCTGCAGGCGCTGTGGCGGTGCCGCAGCGCCATCGGCGGAAGGCTGCGGCAGGTACTCCAGCTCGGCATGGGCGGCTTGCGTGGCCACGCGCACCACCTGGGCGCCGGTCACGATGCGGACACCCGGTGTGCGTGCCGCCACGGCATAGGCCGTGCGGCGCAGTGCGTGGTTGGGCACGATGAAGCCCAGAGCCTCCAGCCCCGTACCTTGGGTGTCCAGCTGCAGGGCGCTGCGCTGGCCCAGCGGGCCGTCGTGCACCTGCGCTTCGCGGATGGTGCCCACCTCGTGTGGCGCCAGGCCGGCCCAGGTGCCTAGCCGCTGTAGCGTGGCCACGCTGGGGTGGGTGAGCGCGATCTCGCGGCCATCGGGCGCGGGGTGGGCCAACGTGGCCTCAGACTGCTGTTCGACCACGGTGGTGGTGAACCCGGCCTGCGCCAGGGAAATGGCCAGCGACAGGCCCGCAGGGCCCGCGCCGACGATGAGAACGTCGCTGTGTGAGGAGGAGGTCATGGCAAGAAGACCGGGCGAAGCAGCCCGGCATCCACCCTGCAACCGTGGGGTGGGGCTTGCCATTGTGGGCGGGCACTCCGCGCGGCGGTTTGCCCTGCATCAAGGCAGTGTGCCTGAATGCTATAAATTAAATAGCTAAAAAATGATACGGGATAAGCGCTAGGGCCTTAAAACATCAAAAATTATGGTGCGTTACGAGCGTGCCGGTTTGCGCGCGCCCTTGGCGGGCTTCTTGCGGGCGCCACCCGCTGGCTTCCCGCGCAGGTGCAGCCCCCAGGTGACCAGCACCCACAGGTACGCCGCCAGCACGCTGTAGGCCGCCATGGCGGCCAGCGACAGCGGTGGTGCGGCGATGGAGCGCGGGCTGGCCATGGTCTCCAGCAGCTGGCGTGTGCCCGTGCCCAGCACCGGCATGGCCGCGCTGCCCGAACGTGCCATGCGTGCCGCCATGAAGATGAAGAACTCCATCAGCAACGCACCGATGACCCAGCAGGCCAGCAGGGCCAGGAGCTGCGCAAACGCCCTGCGGTCGCCCTTGGCCAGGAAGTAGATGGCCGACACCAGCACCAGGGCGGGCAGCAGCAGGGCCAGGGCAGGCCAGGCGGACATGAGGAGATGCATCGGAAGAATGTGGGGGCGGATCGGAGAGTGTGTCGGGCAGCGCCAGGGCTGCGGACTGCGAATGATAGAGGAGGCTCCCGGCACCCAGTGCCGCCCCAGGGCAGGGTCTGCCCGTACGGTGGCTATGGGTGCGTGTCGCCGTGCTGTCCCTGGCGGAAGGTGTTCGGTGTGCAGCCCAGCAGCGTGCGGAACGAGGCGATGTACGCGGCGGGGCTCTCGAACTGCAGGGCGTGAGCGATGCCCTTGACCGGGCGGCCCGAGGCCAGCAGATCGAGCGAGGCAATGATGCGCGCACGCTGGCGCCAGGCGCGAAAGCTCAGGCCCGCTTCCGCCGTGAAGCGCCGGGTGAAGGTGCGGTCGGACATCGCGGCCTCGGCCGCGAGTTCGTGCAGCGAGAGCTGCCACTGGTGGGCCTGCAGCAACAGCGCGAGCGCGCGCCGCAGCCCTTCGCTGGCAGGCATCGGCAGGTGGGTGGGCAGGCAGGGCGTGTGCTGCAGCGTATGCAGCAGCAGGGACACCATCAGCTGCCGCGTGGGGTGGTCGAACCCGCCGTTGAAGAGCCCCAGCACCAGCTGCTGGATCAGCGGCGACGCGATCACTGCGTGCACCTCGTCCCGGCGCGCAAACGATGCGCACTGCGCCACCAGCGCCGGCTGGCAGTACACCGTGCGCAGGTCGGTGGCAGAGAGGATTTCGATCGCATGGGCGTGGTGCGGGGGCACCCACAGCGCCCGCTGCGGCGGCACGGTCCAGCGCGCGTGGGGTGTCTCCACCAGCATCACGCCCCGCGTGGCAAACACCAGCTGGCCGCTGCGGTGCTGGTGCGCTGGCAAAAGTGTGCCGGCCGCGTGCGTTTTTGCCAGCGTGGCCCACAGGCCAGCGTCTTGGCGCCCTGGCGATGTTTGTTGGCGTTCTGGTGCTGACATGCCGTCCTATTATGAAACCACCTCCTCCCCACTCCTTCCCCGAAACTCGCCCCCAGCCCATGCACACCACCACCTTCCTTGTCCATTCGGGCCGCCAGACGGCCCGCGCCGTCCAGGCCATCAACCCGCCGCTGGTGCGGGCCTCGACCGTCGTGTTCGACACCCTGGCTGCCTACAAACACGCGCACCACCAGACCGTGTTCGACTCGCCGCGCTACGGCCGCTCGGGCACCTCCACCACGTTTGAGCTGCAGCGCTGCATGGCCGCGTTGTCGGGCGCAGAAACCTGCCTGGCCACAGCCAGCGGACTGGCGGCCATCGTGGCCGTGCATAGAACCTCTTCTCGGTCTCCCAGGGGCCGCGCAGCGGTCTTGGCGGGATGGGATGCAAGGCGCGGTGCGCAGTGGATAGCTTGGCTATCCACAAGCGCCGCAACGCCGCAGACCGCCCGCCAGGACCGCTGCCCGAAGGGTTGGAGCGAAATCGGGCGATTGAACGCCTCGACTGCTTGCATGGGCATGAGCCCATGTGGCGCATCCGAAGCATCCACTCATCCCGATTTCGCTCCAACGCGATCCCCTGCGAGATCGAGAAAAGGTTCTTGGCCCATGCCGGGCCGGGCCGCCACCTGCTGCTGAACCAGGGTGTGTACGGGCCCACGCGCATCTTCTGCGACCAGGAGCTGGTGCCGCAGGGCACCACCGTCGAGTACTTTCCGGAAGGCGTCGACATCGCGCCCTACCTGCGGGACACCACCAGCCTGGTCTACATCGAGACCCCCGCGTCGCTGACCATGGAGATGCTGGACGTGCGCGCCGTGTGCGCGGCGGCACGCCAGCGCCACATCCCGGTGGCGGTGGATGCCACCTGGGGCACTCCGGTGTTTTTTGACGCCCACGCCCTGGGTGTGCACATCGCCATCCATTCGGCCACCAAATACATCAACGGGCACTCCGACCTCATGCTGGGGCTCATCACGGGGTCGCACGCAGACCTGGCCAGCACCCGGCGCTTTTGCGACCGCAGCGGCGCCCATGCGGCGCCCGATGTGTGCTGGCTGGCGCTGCGCGGCCTGCGCACCCTGGCGGTGCGGCTCGAACGGCACCAGCAGACCGCGCTGGCGACGGCCCAGTGGCTGCAAGAGCAGCCGCAGGTCCGGCGTGTGCTGTTCCCCGCGCTCCCCTCCGACCCGGGCCATGCGCTCTGGCGCGCGCAGTTTTCGGGCGCCGCGGGTCCGTTCACCTTTGAGCTGGCGCCCTGCAGTGAAGCCGCATTTGCGGCGTTCATCGACGCGCTTGCGCTCTTTAGCCTGGGCACCAGCTGGGGCGGGTACGAAAGCCTGGTGTTGCCCGCTGTGCCCTATGACCAGCGCCACTTGGCAACGCTGCCGGATGAGGGTCGCCTTGTCCGCCTGCATGTGGGGCTGGAAGACGCCCGCGACCTGCGCGCGGACTTGGCACAAGCGCTCAGCGGTCTGGGCTGACCGGCACCAAGTGTCCCGAGTTGGAAGTTCGTTGATGAAATAAAGAGGTCGAAATCGTCGTCAGGCAAGGCGCAAACCACAGCGATAGCCGGTGCTATCGCGAGGATTTGCAACGCAGCATGGCGGCGATTCTCGACGTCTTTATGAAACGAATTTCCAATTCGGGACACTAGCTCGCCACGAAGTCCACCACCGACTGCAGCACCTCTGCCTGCTGCAGGATCTTGCGGTGCCCCAGCCCCTCGGTGGCCAGCAGCGTGGCGCCCGGGATGTGGTCGCGGTAGGCCTCGCCATCGGCAAAGCGGTTGATGCGGTCGCCCCGGTCGTGCACCACCAGCGTGGGCAGCGCGATGCGTGGGCCCACAGCCGGGGGCTCGAACTGGCGCATCAGGATGCCTTCTCGGGCTTCGATGCGCCGCTGCAGGGCGGCACGCGTGCGCTCCGACAGGCCGAACACCTGGGCGAACAGGCGCGTGTATTCGTGCGGCGACGCGGGCGGTGCCAGCAGCACCAGCCGCTGGGTGGCCAGGCCCCGGCTGGCGGCGTGCGCCGCTGCGTTGGCGGCCAGCGAATGGGCCACCACGGCATGGGGCGCCGAGTCCTGCGCGTGCAGGCGGGCGGTGGCGTACTCGATGGCGCGGGCGAACTGGGGCAGGTTGCTCACGCGGCCCCGGCTGCCACCGTGCGCAGGCAGGTCCACCAGCACCGGGCGCAGGCCGCGGGCAGTCAGGGCGTCGGCCAGCGGCAGCATCTGGCGCGCATGCCCGCCCCAGCCGTGCAGCAGGAGCACCGCGGGGCCGTGCGGCTGGGCCTGGGGCAGGTACAGCGTGATCTCGGCGTCTTCAAACGGCCAGCGCTCTGTGCGCCAGTGGCCGGGCGGGACGGCTTGGCGGCCGGGTTTGCGCAGGGGCAGGGGCGTGCCAAACAGGCGCGAGGCCACGCGCACAGCCAGCGCGGGCCACAGGCGCTCGGTGGTGCCCAGCGCCAGGCGCACAAGGCGCATGGCGGGGTGCTCGCCGTAGAAGCTGGACGTGGCCCGCAGGGCGGTGGATGAAGAGGAGGTGTTCATGGTGGGGTTCCTGAAGGGACGGAGTGAGGCGCGCGGCGCGCACCTCAGAAAAAGACCCAGTCCCGGTTGCTGCGCGGGAGGCTGGTGAGTGTGCTGCGCAGCGACCGGATGGCGCCCACTGCGGCCGCAATGGCGGCAATGCCCAGGATGATCAACATGGTGTTTCCTTTCTTCGCACGGTTGTGCGAAATTGAGTGAAAAAAAGGAGCTATTTCTGAGCAATATCCAAAGTCAGCGACTCAATGCTGGGTGCGCGGCCTGCAAAACGGGCGCTGCTCAGGCGAGGGACGCCGCGCAAGGGCCGCCCCGCCGCGCTGGCGTCGTCCCCCTGCCCGCATTGCGCAGCAATGCGAGAGCGGGGGGAAGCGGCGAAGCCGCTCAGGGGGGTGATCCATTGGTGTAGCTCTTGACGAGGCGCGCCCAGGACGCCTCGGTGCGTGACACTGCCTGCGGATCGCGCAGGAAGCGGACGTCGTGCAACAAGCCCATGATCATGGAATAGATCTCGCCCACCAGCTGGTCGGGCGGGGTGTCGGCGGGCAGGTGCCCGGCCTCGATGGACTGGATCACCGTGCGGCGCAGTGCCGCGCGCCAGCGTGTGATCTCTGAATGCAGCAGGTCGCGCAGCTCGCCTTCGCGGTCGTCCAGCTCGAAGGCCCCTGCGGTGTAAATGCAGCCGGTGAAAGCCTCCACATCGCGCGTGCGGGCAATCCAGCGGCGCACGATTTCTTGGAGGCGCGGCAGGCCCTTGGGGTGCTGCATGGCGGGCACAAACACATCGGCCAGAAAGCGGCGGCCAAACTCCTCGATCACCGCCTTCTGCAGCGCCTCGCGCGAGCCGGCACGCGAGAACACGCCGCTCTTGGACAGGCCCACGCGGTCGGCCACGGCCTGCAGCGTGATCGACTCCAGCCCCTCGGCCGCAGCCAGGTCCAGCGCCGCGCCGACGATGGCGGCACGGGTGAGTTCTGCTTTCTGGGTCTTGGCATCCATGGGGCGGAATTTAGCACGAATGTGCGAAATATGCATTTCACCCTGCTGTCAACCGGGTGACGGGGGTGGCTGGCCTGCACCCCGTGCCACTGGTACGCTGCGTCGCCATGGAGACAACACACCAAACCCCGCCCTACATCCCCCAGATCCGCCTGTACCAGAACTGGCTGCGCGACCAGCGCGGGCTGCAGTTCGACAGCTACGACGCGCTGTGGCGCTGGTCCACCACCGAGCTGGATGCGTTCTGGCAAAGCGTGTGGGACTACTTCCAGATCGAATCGCCCACGCCCCACACCGCCGTGCTGGGCAAGAACACCATGCCCGGTGCGTTGTGGTTCCCCGGTGCGCAGGTCAACTACGCGCGCCAGGCGCTGCGGCATGTGGATGCCGCCCACGCCGCAGGCCTGCCCGCCATCATCAGCCGCAACGAAAAAGGCCAGCACCGCGAGCTGAGCTGGCCCGAGCTGCGCCGCCAGGTCGCGTCGCTGGCGCTGCACCTCAAGGCCCAGGGCATCCAGCCCGGCGACCGCGTGGCCGCCTACCTGCCCAACGTGCCCGAGGCCATGATCGCCTTTCTGGCCACGGTGAGCATCGGCGGCGTGTGGAGCATCTGCGCGCCCGACATGGGCACGCACGCAGTGCTCGACCGCTTCCGCCAGATCGAGCCCAAGGTGCTGATCGCCGTGGACGGCGTGACCTACGGCGGGCGCGACCACGACCGCACTGGCGTGCTGGCCGAGCTGCGCGCCGACCTGCCCAGCGTGCAGCATGCGGTGCTGCTGGGCAATCTGGATGCTTCTGTTTCGATAGCTGGTTGCGCAAGCTGGACAAGCGCTACGGCACAAAATGATGCGGAAACCGCAGCGTTTGAACCGATGTGGCTGCCGTTTGACCACCCGCTATGGATCGTCTATTCCAGCGGCACCACGGGGCTCCCGAAGCCCATCGTGCACGGCCATGGCGGCACGGTGCTGGTGGCGCTGCAGCTCAAGGTGTTGCACAACGACATCGGCTGCAGCTACGAACCCAACAGTTTGGGCGAGCGCTACCACTGGTACAGCTCCACCGGCTGGGTGATGTGGAACGCGCAGCTCAGTGGCCTGCTCTCGGGCACCACCTGCGTGATCTACGACGGCAACCCCGGCGGCAGCAAGGACCACCCCGATTGGGGCGTGCTGTGGCGCTTTGCGGCCGAGACGGGGGTGACCTTTTTCGGCGCGGGCGCGGCGTTTTTTGCCAACTGCATGAAGGCGGGCATCACGCTGGCCGACTATGGCGACCTGACGCGCGTCCGCGCGCTGGGCACCACCGGCTCGCCGCTGTCGCCCGAGGTGCAGCAGTGGGGCACGGCCCAGTTCGAGGCCATCGGCACGCACGACATCTGGTGGAACAACATCTCGGGCGGCACCGACTTCTGCGGCGCCTTCATCGGCGGCAACCGCGAGATGCCGCAGGTGCCCGGCGAGATGCAATGCCGCATGCTGGGCGCGGCCGTGGAGTCCTGGGACGCCGAGGGTCGCCCCGTGCAGGACGCGGTGGGCGAGCTGGTCTGCGCGCAGCCGATTCCGTCGATGCCCCTCTACCTGTGGGGCGACAAGGATGGTTCGCGTTACCTGTCGAGCTACTTCGACATGTACCCCGCAGGCCACGGCCGCCAGCCCGGCGGTGGCGACGGCCCCGCGAGCATGGGCGCGGTGTGGCGACATGGCGACTGGCTCAAGATCGGCGCTAACGGCGGCTGCGTGATCTATGGCCGCAGCGACGCCACCATCAACCGCCACGGCCTGCGCATGGGCACGAGCGAGATCTACAGCGCGGTGGAGGCCTTGCCCGAAGTGCTCGACAGCCTCGTGGTGGACCTGGAGTACCTGGGCCGCGAGAGCTACATGCCGCTGTTTGTGGTGCTGCGCCCGGGCTACGCGCTGGACGACGCCCTGCGCGCGCGCATCAACGGTGCCGTGCGCACGGCGCTGAGCCCGCGTTTTGTGCCCGACGACATCTTTGCCGTGGCCGAGGTGCCGCGCACCTTGAGCGGCAAGAAGCAGGAGCTGCCCATCAAGAAACTGCTGCTGGGCCAGCCCATCGAAAAGGTAGTGAACAAGGACGCGATGGCGAATCCTGGGTGCCTGGACTGGTATGTGGCGTTTGCGGCGCAGCGGGCGAAGTCGATGCAAAAAACATAGCTACCTGCGCTTTGGGGAAAAGCGCAGGAGCCTGTTTTTATTTGAAATTGTCCTATCCGTGGGGTGCCTGGCCGTCCTTGGTTCCAGCCGCCCTGTTTCTCCTGACTGCTCGCCTCAGGGCGTGACGCCATGCCAGTGCCGCCGCGCAAGGGCCGCCCCGCCGCGCTGGCGGCGTCCTCCTTCAGGGGGAAGGCGCGCAGCGCCTCAGGGGGTTAGTCAAGTTTCGCGCCGGACGCCTTGATCAAGCGCTCCCACACCGGCCGTTCCTTCGCAATCGCGGCGGAAAACAGCGCGGGCGAGCTGTTCTGCACATCAAAGCCCATTGCCGCAATACGCTGGGCCACATCGGGCAGCTGCGTGGTCTTGCGCACCTCGTCGGCAATGCGCTCCAGGATGGCGGGCGGCGTGCCTGCGGGGGCACCAAACGCCAGCCAGCCCGCCACGCGGTAGGCCTCGTCGTTCAGGCCCTGTTCGGCCAGGCTGGGCACATTGGGCAGGGTGCCCATGCGGCGCTCGCCGCTCACGCCAATGGCTTTGAGCTTGCCCGCCTCGATGTGGGGCTTGGCCTGCAGCGCGCTGGCAAACGCGATCTGGATCTGGCCGCCGAGCAGGTCCTGCACCATGGGCGCCTCGCCCCGGTAGGCCACGTGGCTCATGTCGGCGTTTTGCGTGAGGCTCATGTAGGCCCCGGCCAGGTGCGGATACGCGCCCGTGCCGTACGAGCCATAGGCCACCTTGCCCTTGTTGGCCACCACGTATTTGAGCAGTTCGGGCCCCGTGGATGCGGTCACGCTCGGGTGCGCCACCAGCACCAGCGGCGCGATGGCGATCTGGTAGATGGGCGCGATGTCCTTCTCGGGGCTGTAGGGCAGCTTGGTATAGAGGAACTGGTTGGTGAGCATGGAGTTGCTCAGGCCCAGCAGCAGCGTGTAGCCGTCGGGCGCCGCCTTGGCCACCGCGTCGGTGCCGATGATGCCGGCCGCGCCGGGCTTGTTGTCGATGACCATGGGCTGGCCCATGCCTACGGCCATCTTCTCGGCCAGCACACGCGCCAGCACGTCGGTGGCGCCGCCTGCGGCAAAGGGCACCACGATCTTGATGGGCTTGTTGGGGTAGGTCTGCGCGAAGGCGGTCGTGCCAGTGCAGGCGGCGGCCAGCGCAGCGGCGCCGAGCCAGGTGCGGCGGGACATCAGGGGGTGGAAGGGCATGGGTTTGTCTCCTGTCATGGTTATAAAAATTCACTCAGCGGGCTCCGCGTGCATGGTGGCGGGTTGGGGCCTGGCTGTCACGCCATGGGCTTATGCGTTTTGGGGGCTCCCTGCGGCGGGGGCGGTGGTGATGCGCACGGTGATTGGCAGGGGCGCGAGCACCTCGCGCAGGCGGGCGGCCAGTGCGTCTGCCTGTGCGCAGGGGGCCACAGCCACACGCACCGCGTTGTCGCCTTCGGGCTGCACCTGGGGACGGAGGCCGTTCGTGACGGGTCCGCACACCCCATCGACCAGCGCTTGCACCGTGTGGCAGGCCGCGCGCTGGCGCAGCTCGGGCTTGTAGATCTTGCCCACATTCGTCACGGGCATGGTCTCGATCACCTGCACCCAGCGCGGGCGGGCCACGGCCTCGTCCACGCGTTCGGCGGTGAAGGCCAGCAGTTCGGCCTCAGTCGCCTGTGCACCGGGCACCAGCGTGGCGTAGACCACGGGTAGCTCGCCCGCATAGGCGTCGGGCGCACCCACGGCGGCGCACAGCTGCACGGCGGGGTGGGCGCCCAGCGCGTCTTCGATCACCTTGGGGTCGATGTTGTGGCCGCTGCGGATGATGAGGTCCTTGGAACGACCGCTCAGGTGCAGGCGACCCTGGTCGTCCACAAAGCCCAGGTCGCCCGTGGCCAGCCAGCCATCGGGCGTGAACGCCTTGGCCGTGTCGGCTGCGTCCAGAAAGCCGGAGAACAGGTTGGGCGACTGGAACAGCACCATGCCCGGCTGGCCGGGCGGCAGGTCCTGGTCGGACGCATTGCCCTGCGCATCCAGCGCCACCACGCGCAGCTGGGTGTACGGCAGCCGCCAGCCCACGCAGCCTGCGGGCGCGTTGACGCCGGGCGGGGTGATGGTGGAGATGCCCGCCATCTCCGTCATGCCCAGGCTTTCGTGGATGTGCAGGCCAAACAGGCGCTCAAACCGCGCCGCCAGCTCGGGCGCGAGGATGGCCGCACCCGTGCGGCAGTAACGCAGGGTAGAAATGTCAGCCCCGTCCAGCGGCACATTGGCCAGCGCCGCCAGCACCGTGGGCACGGCCGACAGGTAGGTGCAGCGGTAGCGCTCCACCAGCCGCCAGTAGTTGGCGATCACCTCGCGGTTGCGGAACAGGCCGGTGGTGGGGATGATGGTCTCCACCCCCGCCGACAGCGCCGCGAGCGAGCCCGGCAGCACGCCTGCCACATGGAACAGCGGGTAACCGTTGATGCCCACGTCCTCGGGCCGTATGCCCTGCATCTGCACGCTGCCCCAGGCGGTGAACACCTGCGCGCCGTGGCTGTGGCGCGCGAGCTTGGGCGCGCCCGTGGTGCCGCCGGTGTGAAAGTAGGCCGCAATGTCGGAGGCAGCAATGTGGCGACCGCTCACCAGGTGGTCGCCGGGGTGCTGTTGGCGCGCAGCCAGATCCACCACGCCAGCGGGCAGGGCAGGCGCTGCTTCGGGGGCTTCATCGTGCGGGGCCACGCGCAGCACGGTGGTCAACGTGGGCACCAGGGCGCGCAGGCGCAGCGCCTTGCTCCAGTAGCCCACATCACCTTCGCCGCCATAGGCAATCAGCACCTTGGCACCCGCCAGGGTCATCATGGCCGCGATCTTCTCGTCGGTGAGCATGGGGTTGAGCGGTTGCACGATGCCCGCCGCCTCGCCGCCCCACAGGGCCAGGTGGTATTCCAGGCAGCCGGGCAGCAGCACGGCCACGGCATCCTGCGGGCCCACGTCAAGGTGGTGCAGCAGGTTGGCTGTCTGGTGGATGCCGGTGAGCAGCTGCGCATACGACCAGCGGATGGGTTCGGCGGCCGGGTCGGCCGTGGGCAAAAAAGTCAGCGCCGTCTTGTCGCCAAACGCCGCCGCCGAATTCACAAAGATTTCGTAGGTGCTTTGCACTGGCAGCGCTTCGGCCAGGGGGCGGGCTTCATGCCGTTCTACATCCTGCAGGCTGCGCACCGGAGCACCGGGTGAGAAAGGCGTGTGGAGCGGGGGCATCTGTGGGAGGCGCATGGCGGGTCTCGGGTCTGATGGGGCTGCGGGTCGGTCACCGGCGGGGGGCGGATGCGGCATCGTCCTACCCGCCTGCGCCCGCCGCGTGGCCACAGTCTGTCTGTGTGCCAGCGCAAAAGCAGTCACGCAGATGTCAGAGAGGGTTCAGGACCCCCTGCGAGACCGTCCGCAAGCTCTCAGCGCCGGGTGGTGCTGCGGCACACCCATAATGGACCTTGTTGATTGCCACTGCGCGCCCCGCCGCGCGCCTTCCCTCCATGAACACTCCGCAGCCGCCCAAACGTTTTTCGATGATCCGTGAGTTCCACCTCGCCGACTGGTTCACGCTGGGCAATGCGGTCTGCGGCGTGGGCGCGCTGTTCTCGGTCATGTCGTACCTGGAAACGAACGACGTGCTGCATGTGTACTTTGCGTGCGCCCTGGTGCTGGCCGCGCTGATCTTTGATGTGCTGGACGGCCGCATCGCGCGCTGGCGCCAGAAGAGTTCGGCCATGGGCCGCGAGCTGGATTCATTGGCCGACGTGATCTCCTTCGGCGTAGCGCCCGCCATCATTGCCTACGGCTGCGGCATGCAGGGCCTGTATGACCGCATCGTGCTGGCCTACTTCGTGGCCTGTGGCGTGTCGCGCCTGGCGCGCTACAACGTGACGGCCGAAACCCTGTCGGGCGAGGACGGCAAGGTCAAATACTTTGAAGGCACGCCGATTCCCACCTCGATCATGCTGGTGGCGTTGATGGCCCTGGCCGCCTACCTGGGCGCTGTGCGCGAGAGCCTGTGGTTTGGCAAGGTAATCATTGGCGGCTTTACGCTGCACCCGCTGGTGCTGCTGTTTGCGGTGTCGGGTTCGTTGATGATCAGCCGGATTCGCATTCCCAAGCTCTGAGCCACTCGACACTCGGCACGGCGCTGAGCCCCGCACTTTTCCATGGTGGCAATCCATGAAGCCGACTGCCAAAAGAGCCAAGCATGTCCCCAATCGTTTTCGCCGTGAGCACCTGGTACGGAATGCGGCGCTCGCGATGTGCCTTGTCGCATCGGGTGCGGCTGCGGTCTATTCCAACCAGCTGAAGCTTTCTGCAGGCCGAGGCAGATCGCTGGTTGTGCTGAGCGATGGCCCTATGTGGCTCGCACTAGGGGCCATGGTTTGTGGGGTGCTGGGGCTTCTGGCCGTCGTGGTGGACCATCTGGATCGTCGTGACAATGAGCGCGCGTACGAGGCGTTTCAGTGGATATCGTTGCGTTTGGGTGGGGTGTTATTGGCCTCTGCGCTCATTGTTCATTTTTGCGTCACGATGCTGCGCTGAGCGCTGTTGCAGCGGTTGGGCCGTTTGACAAATCCATCTTCTCCCTTGCTTCATCACCATGTCTCTTCAAAAAATCGCAGCGTTTTCCGACGGCGCGCAGGGCGGCAACCCCGCCGGTGTGTGGATCGGTGACGAGCTGCCCGCCCCCGCTGATATGCAGCGCATCGCTGCCGAGGTCGGCTTTTCTGAAACCGCGTTTGCCGCCCCACTGGGCGATGGCCGTTGGCGCGTGCGCTACTTTGCGCCCGAGAGCGAGGTGCCCTTTTGTGGCCACGCCACCATTGCCTTGGGCGCAGCACTGGCGCAGCGCGAGGGCGACGGCGTGTTTGCGCTGTCGCTGAGCCAGGCCGAGATCACGGTCGAAGGCCGCCGCCAGGGCGATCTGGTGCAGGCGGCGCTGCAGTCGCCCCCCACACGCAGCGGGCCTGTGCCTGCCATGTTGCTGGCCGACGCGCTCGCCCTGTTTGGCCTCAGCGCGGCCGATCTGGACCCGCGCATCCCGCCCGCGCTCATCCATGGCGGTGCCGACCACTTGGTGCTGGCCCTGCGCAGCCGTGCGGCGCTGGCGGCCATGCACTACGCGCTGGACGCCGGCCGCACGCTGATGGTGAACGCCAAGCTGGTGACCATCGTGCTGGTGTGGGTGGAGTCGGACCGGCTGCTGCACACCCGCAATGCCTTTGCCTCGGGCGGCGTGCTGGAAGACCCGGCCACGGGCGCCGCCAAGGCCGCACTGGCGGGCTACCTGCGCGACCTGGGCTGGCCGCATGGCGGCGCCATCGATGTGGTACAGGGCGAGGACATGGGCATGCGCTCGCGCCTGCGCGCCGAGATCGGGCCGGTGGCGGGCAGCTCCATCCGCGTGTCGGGCACGGCACGGTGGATGAGCGACGGCGAATAACGTTTTTTGCTACAAATAATATAGCTTTTAGCGCTTGATGGTAAAGCGCTAGGGCTTGTTTTGACTTGAATGTTGCGCTGTGCGCCCCGGCCCTGACGGCGGCAGCGCACCTGGCAGCGCGTCCATCTCTTGCCGAAGCCATTGCACCAGACACAGCGTCTCCGGCGACGGGTCAGGGGCCGTGCCGAAGTAGTGCCGCGTCAGCGGCAGCCGCAAGCTGGGCAGGGGCGACACCAGCCGCCCCGAGGCCAGGTCGTGGGTGATCAGCGACACCGGGGCCATCGCAAAGCCCAGCCCATCCACGGCCGCCTGCAGCACAAAGTGCAGGTGGTCAAACTGCAGGCAGCTGGCGGGCTGGAGCGTTGGCAGGTTCACCTGCTTCTTCCAGCTTTCCCAGTCCTTGCTGCGCGACTTGGACAGCAGCAGCACGTGGGACGACAACGCCTCGGGCCGCGTGACCGGGCGCTGGGCGAACAGCGTCGGCGACCCCACCACCAGCGCCTCGTCTTCCAGAAACGGGTGGACCTGCATGCCCGGCGGCCACCCGCGCGGGCCGCGCCGCAGGGCCAGGTCGAAGGCCTCGGCCGCGTGGTCGGGTGCCAGCGTGCTGGTGATGACCTGGGGCTCGATGTCCGGGTGCTGGGCCACAAAACCCGGCAGCCTGGGGATCAGCCAGCGCACCGCAAAGCTGGGCCGCACGTTGATCTTGACGCTGCGCAGCCCGGCATCGCCCCGCAGCGACTGGGCGGCGGCGCCGATCTGCGCGAGTGCAGGCCCGACCTGCGCGTGAAACTGATGCCCTGCCGCCGTGAGCAGCACCTGCCGCGTCTTGCGCTCGAACAGCTCCACACCCAGGTGCTCCTCCAGCGCCTTGATCTGGCGGCTGATGGCGCTGTGGGTGACGTGCAGCTCCAGCGCGGCGCGGGTAAAGCTCTGGTGGCGCGCCGCCGCTGCAAAGGCGCGGACGGCATTCAGCGGGGGCAGGCGGGGTGACATGCGTGCAATTTTGTCACGCATGGCGCGCAGCAATATCGTTTGTCGCGCCGGGCACCGCCGCGCACCATGCGGGCCATGCCACAGCCTTCAGCCACTCCCTCTGCCTCAGACCTCCACTCGCGCCGCGCCGCCTTGGCGCTGGGCCTGTCACTCCCCGGGGATACGGTGCTCTACCTGCTGCTGCCGATGTTTGCCCCGGCGTTTGGCGTCACCCTGTTTGAAGCGGGCATTCTGCTGGCCGCAAATCGCCTCGTGCGCATTGCGGGCTACGGGGCGGTGGCGCGGTTCTATGCCCGCCATGGCGAGCGCCTCACCTGCTCGCTGGCCGTGCTGGCCGCCGCCGGGTGCGCGCTGGGGTACGCCACTCTCAGCGGGTTCATCGCCCTGTTGGGCCTGCGGCTGTTGTGGGGCCTGGCCTTTGCGGCGCTGAACCTCGCGACGCAGGCGCTGGCCACAGCCGAGCCTCTGGGCGCAGCGCGACGCGCCGGGCAGTCGCGCGCCTTTGCAGCGCTGGGGCCCATGCTGGCCCTGCCCGCTGGCGGTGTCTGCGCGCTCTGGTGGGAGCCCCGGGCCATCTTCTTTGCATTTGCGGCTGTTGCGTTGTGCGCCTTGCTGGCCACGCGGCACTTGCCCGCCCAGCCGCATGCCCTGCCGCCACCGCCCAAGCGCTGGGGCAAGTTGCCGGGCCGCCTGGACCGCTTTTCGTTCGTTGAGGGGTTGGTGCTGGACGGCCTGTTCATCATCGGCCTGTCGTACCTGGGCCGCGATGTGCTGCCGGGCCATCCGGTAGTCGTGGCGGGGCTGTTGCTGTCGGTCCGCTACCTGGCCGAGATCGCGCTGAGTGTGGTGGGTGGCGACCTGGCCGAACGCTATGGCGCCGAAGTGCTGCTCGTGGGTTTCGCGGTGCTCACGTCGCTGGCCCTGGTGGGTTTTGGCCTGAGGTGGCTGTGGACCAGCGCACTGGCCATCGTGATTTTGCGAGCCCTGTTGCTGCCGCTGTTGCCGCCGCTGGTCGCGCGCCGCACACCGGGGCCGGGGCGCATCCAGGCGCTGGCGACGCGGTCGGTCTGGCGGGACCTGGGCGCCGGTGCGGGCCCGGTGCTGGCGGGTGTGCTGCTGCCCATTGCGCCGTCCGCCTGGGTGTATGGCGTCGCAGCCTTGCTGCTGTCGGCCACGGCCATCGCCTGCTGGGCGCCTCGCGGCGATGGATAAGCCACGCAGCGGCCACCGCCCCCTTTTCACAAACCTCTGCTTTGGAGAATTGCCCTTGAACATTCACACCACCCTGATCCGCTGTGCCGGTGGCACGGTCGACCTGCCCGCGCGGCCCATGAACCACCGCAGCGATGGCGGGCATGTGCTGGTCCACCCGCCGCGCCCCGTCTGGGAACGCAGCGAGCTGACGCCCGAAGAGCTGGCGCATTGGTCGTGTCTGGTGGCCGCAACGGGCAGGGCCATGCTCGACACCTTGCCGCAGCTTGCCGGTGGCTGCCTGAACTATTGGGAGGCGGGCAACAACGCGCTGAACCCACTGGCCCACCCCCAGGGGCCCAAAACCCCCGCGCTGCACCGCAAGATGCACCTGCATGTGTTTGGCCGAAGCCCCCGGGCCACCCACCCGGACTGGCTGTGGGGCGAACCACCCCGGTTCCCGAATTTTGCGCAGTCTGAGGCTTGGACCCAGCAGTTCACACGGCTGGAGGACGATGAAGGCGCCGCGCTGGGTGCGCGCATTCAGGTGTTGCTGGATACGCGGTACGCACTGAGTCTGGTGGGCTGACGACACCCGCCTGCAAAAGAATTGCTATAAAAATAGTAGCTTTAAGTGCTTGTTAATAAAGCGCTAGGCCGTATTTTTATGCAAACCCTTTTGTCACGGGTACTACGCCACCGCAGGCCGCCGGTTCACCAGCACGATGCCCGCCGCCACCAGCACCAGTGCCGCCACCAGCCCCGGCGTGACCGGTTCGCCCAGCCACAGCGCGCCAAACAGCAGCGCAAACACGGGTGTGAGAAACACAAACACCGAGATCTTGGTCGCCGGGTAGTGCGCCAGCATCCACATCCAGGCCAGGTAGCTCACAAATGCGCCCACCAGGGCCTGCACCAGCAGCGAGCCCCAGGCAAACGCGCTGAACTGCCAGACCCAGGCCTCGCCCAGGCCCAGCGACAGCACCGGCAGCACCGCCGTGCTCACGCTCACCTGGTAGAACAGTTGCTTGGCCGGGGCCACGCGCGCCAGCGGTGTGGTGCGGATGACCACCGTGGTCAGCGCCCACAAAAGGCCCGCGGCCAGCCCGAGCAGATCGCCCAGCCATGCCTGGGGCAGGGCGGCATTGGCAGGGCCCAGCAACCCGTCCCCCAGCGCCAGCCCCACGCCCACAAACGCGGCAGCCAGGCCCAGCCACTGCCAGCCCTGCAGCCGCTCGCCGGGGATGAAGCGCGGCAGCAGCAACGCCACCCAGAACGGCGAGGCATACAAAAACACCGTGAGCCGAGAGGCGGTGGTGTACTGCAGGCCCAGGTAGATACACGCAAACTCGCCCGCAAACAGCGCCCCGGCCAACAGCCCGGCGCGGGCAGCCCCGGCGGGCTCGGCCGCTGCCGACAGCCGCACGCCGCGCCACAGGCACCAGGCCGCCACCGCCACCGTGGCCAGTGCAAAGCGCACAAAGGCCTGGAACACGGGCGCCACCTCGGCCACTGTGGCCTTGACCAGCACCTGCTGGAAGCCCCAGAACATGCAACACGCGAGCAGCAGGGAGATGGCGAGGGAGTCGAGGTGGGGCTTGCGAGAGAGGGCCATGGCGCGGTGGGTCGTTGGGGTCGCGGTCAGGGGCAGGGCCAGGCGCCGCCGCTGCGCGTGAACATCGCGCCCCCTAAGAACAGCGCATTGCCGTCGCTGGCCAGGGCCCAGGGCGTCCAGGGCAGTGCGCGGGGCATGACCGCCTGCCCTTGGAGTTGCCATGTGCCGCCTGCGCGCGACAGCAGCGCAATGCGCTGGGTTTCGGTGCTGCCCGGCCCTGCGGCGCCGCACACCCCCTGCCCCGCCACGTTGGCGGTGTTGACGGCGAGGGTGCTGCCGTCGCTGGACAGCGCCATGGCCCCGTACTCGGGTCCTCCCGAGATGGGCGGCGAGTAGATGGACAGGGTGGCTGGAATTCGCCCCTGCTGGGTCCAGGCGCCACCGCCATTTTGCGAAAACACCAGCACCAGGGGCGTGGCGGAAGTTCGCAGCAAATCGCGGTCGGTCACGGCCAGGGTGCTGCCGTCTCCTGACAGGGCCAGCGACGCAATAAAGGTGCCTTCCGCATTCAGGGCGGCCTGTGGCGCCCAGGTGGTCCTGGTGCGGGCGTAGGTGAACACGGCGCTGGACGCAGAGGCACCACCGCCGCTGCCTGCGGCGGGGATGACCGCCGAGACGGCCAGCAGGTTGCCATCGGTCGACAGCGCCATGTGATCGGCGATTTCGGCCTGGCAGGGTTGCGGGCAGCCCGCCGGCGCACCGGCCGCGTCCAGGCGGGCTTGCTGGCTCCAGGCACCCGCGCTGCGCTGGTAGACGTAGACCGCATCGGCGACGACGCGGGAGCCCAGATCGCCCCAGACCTGCTTCATGGACCGAACCGCCAGAGTGCCGCCGTCAGCCGACAGCAGCATTTGGTCGACGAAATAGGTGCCGGACTGCAACGACGCCTGCTGCTGCCAGGGGTGGCTGGTGCTGCTGCGTGCGAAGACGAGCGTGGTGGTGGTCGCGCCCAAACTCGCGCCGCGCAGCGCCAGGGTGAGCCCATCCCTGGACACCATCGCGTAGCGTCCGTAGGCGCTGGCCGAGGTGAGGAGCGGTGCGCGCCCGGAGGGGAACTCGTAGCTGATGCCCTTGGCGATGTCAAAGGGCGTGGCATCCGTGAACCCACCGCATCCGCCGGCATTGCACGCGCGCAGGCGGTAGATGGCGTTGAGGCGCGCCGATACGGGGACGGGGGTGTTTGCCAGAGCACCGACGAAATTTTGCGATGTGTCTTGCTGGTAACGGAAGCCAGCCCGGGACGTCTCGTTGTAATCGTCCACCTTCGCTTCGGGCAGGGGGCCTTGTCCGTCCGGGTCTTCATGCAGTTCGTAGCGGGTCGCCCCCGGCGTGGGGCTCCAGCGGAACTGGGGGCTGCCATATTCCACCGCGATCGCGAAGTTCGCGGGCGCTGCCACGGGGGCGGAGGGAGGAGGGGGCGGTGTGGTGTCGTCGGAGCCTCCGCCGCAGCCAACCAGGGCCATCGTGGCGCAGCCCAGTAACCAAGCGGTTTGCAGAGGATTCATGGCGCGGAATAGTCCAGGAAAGTTCCTGGAGGCTGGGGACGTATCAAACATTCGGCTCTCCATTTCAAACGAGGGCGCGCGCGGTGTGACGGGCTGGGCTGGAGATCGTCGACAGGCTCTTACAGCGCTGCGATTACACCATCCAGTTGCGGATCTGATGTGTCATCGTTGTCCTACAACAGCCAGGGTGGGGCGGCTGGCGGCGTCCGGGCGCCATGCAACGCCCTTTAGAGCACTGCCGCGCTGGGGTTGCTGATGGTGTGGCCGCCGCCGACAGCCGCACTCCGCGCCACAGGCATCAGACCGCCACGGCAACGGTGGCCAGCGCAAAGCGCACAAAGGCCTGCAACACGGGCGCCACCTCGGCCACCGTGGCTTTCACCAGCACCTGCTGGAATCCCCAGAAAATGCAGCGCGCGGGCAGCAGCGAGATGGCGAGGGCGTCGATATGGGTTTTGCGGGTAGACAGGGACATCGGTCGATTCTGAAAGGCAAGCCTTGCGCTTCAGGTCGCCTGTGTGCCGTGACCTTCTGGCCCTGCGCAGCGCCGCGGCGACGACAGGAAACGCTAAGCGTGGGTAGTTGGTCCTACAGCGGTTGCGCTTTTGGCGGACGCTGCCAGGCGGGTGATCTGGTTAGTGTGTGGCTTTCGGGTACGCACCAACTCTGCACCACCCTGCGGCGAAAGCCCTTGCCTTTGCCCTTCAAAGATCCAACATGAACGTATCCCACACAGATCCGGACCGCGCCGAGCCAAGGAGCGAAGGGCAAAGGCATGGACGGCACAAGGACCGGCTGCTGTCCGGCGCTGCACTGCTGGTTTTGGTTGTCCTGCTGCTGGGGTTTATGCGGCTGTGGCCAGCGATGCAGCAGCCATCGCAGACCACAGCAGCGCTGTTCTTGGGCGCCGGCTTGGCGAACCCTGTAGACACATCACCCGCGAAGGTCGCGTCGCCAGCGCCGGAGCCAACCCAGGTGCCGCGCAGGGCACAGTTCGGTAAGGAGCCCGCCTCGGCCGAAGCCCGCCAGATCGCGGCGTGGGCCTTGCACTCGGGTGACAACCAGAACCGCGCGGTCGTGGTGGTCGACAAAATGCACGCAAAGGTCTATGTGTTTGACCGCGACGGTGCGCTCCAGGGCGCGGCCCCGGCGCTGATGGGGTCGGCCATCGGCGACCACACCGTTCCCGGCGTGGGGGACAAGCCCGTCGGCCAGGTACTGCCCGAAGAGCGCACCACCCCCGCAGGCCGGTTCGTTGCCGAAACCGGTTTGAACGCCAATGGCGAAGACGTGGTTTGGGTGGACTACGACGCGGCGGTCTCCATGCACCGAGTGCGGGCCAACGTCAAAGCCGAGCGTCGGTTGGAGCGGCTGGCCTCCAGCACCGCCGCAGACAACCGTATCTCCTTCGGTTGCATCAACCTTCCCGTCTCTTTCTACGAAAAAGTGCTGAGCCCCCTGGTGCGTGGCACGGGCGCTGTGGTGTACGTGCTGCCCGAGACACAACCGGCCGCCGCACTTTTTGGCGCCTATGACCTGCCTGCGCAGTGATGCCCATTGACCCACGGTGTGTGCGGGCTTGTTGAACAGGGTGTTTTCGGAGTGCGATGGCAAGACCCACACCGTGCAGGCCCGTCCCTGTCCGACATGCGCTCCGGTCTCAAGCTGACGTGGCGCCAGCCGCAAACAACTAGTCTGGGTACAGCTGGCGATGTTGCTGGCGATTTCCAAATTCACCACACACCAAGGAGTCTCCACATGACTGCATCGAACACACTCAAGACATTGCTCGCGGGCCTGGCTACCGTCGCCGTTGTTGGCACCGCTATGGCGCAGGGCACACCACCCACCACCGCAAGCCCCAACGCTGCCACGGGCGCCGGCCAGCAAAGCTCGCAAGGCACGCCGATGGGCACCACGGGCGTTGGCGGTGGGGGCGCCGCGACGGCGACCACGCAAGCCGCTCCAGCACCTGCCGCTGCAGCCCCCGTAACCACAGACAGGACCATGTCGGGCTCCGGCGGTGCGACAACCCGCCCCATGCGCGCTGACCGCAACTAAGCCGGGGAACCCTGGCAATAGCAAGAATGCCGGGTACGCCCGGCTTTTTTGTGGGTGAGGGCGCGCGAACAGTGCAAACACGCCGTGAACAAGCGCTTACGTGGCCCCACGGTACACTTTGCGCCTTCTGAAACGGTTCCCGCGCTCCTTTCCACACCCCATTCATGGCCCTTACGACGGCGGCGCAGTCCCGCACCAGCTTTGACCTCAAGAGCGCCTCGCTGCCCGTGGTGGCCGTGGTGCTCAAGACCACCGACGCCGCGCAGTTCGCCGCCGACCTGGCCGAGCGCGTGGCCGACGCCCCGGGCTTTTTTGACAACGACCCCGTGCTGATCGACCTGGTTGCCGTGCGCGAGGCCGAGGCACCCATCGACTTTGCCGCCATCGTGGCCGAGCTGCGCAGCCGCAGCACCCTGCCCGTGGCCGTGCGCGGCGGCAACCCCGCCCAGATGGACGCTGCGCGCGCCGCAGGGCTGGCGGTAGCGCCCGATGCACCGCCTGCCCGTGCGGAGGCCCTCGCCCCCGAGGTGCGCGAGGTCATCCGCGAAGTCGTGCGCGAGGTGGAGGTCGTTCGCGAAGTGCCCCTGCCAGGCCCCGGCACCGTGGTGGTGGACAAGCCCCTGCGCTCCGGCCAGCAGGTGTATGCGCGCGGCGCCGACCTGGTGGTGATGGCCGTGGTGAGTTTTGGCGCCGAGGTCATTGCCGACGGCAACATCCACGTCTATGCCCCGCTGCGCGGCCGTGCGATTGCCGGCGCGCGGGGCAACACCGAAGCACGTATTTTTTCGACCTGCCTGGAGCCGCAGCTGGTCTCCATCGCGGGCATCTACCGCACCACCGAGACCGAGTTGCCCGCCGATGTGCGTGGCAAGCCCGCCCAGGTGCGGCTCGACGGCGAGAAGCTCATCATCGAGCCGCTGGCCTGAGTTCCCATTTCATTCGTACCAACCCCACAGAGAATCAGCAACACATGGCCAAAATCGTCGTCGTGACCTCCGGCAAGGGTGGCGTGGGCAAGACCACCACCAGTGCCAGCTTTGCCACCGGCCTCGCCCTGCGCGGCCACAAGACCGCTGTGATCGACTTTGACGTCGGCCTGCGCAACCTCGACCTCATCATGGGCTGCGAACGCCGCGTGGTGTATGACCTCATCAACGTGATCCACGGTGAGGCCAACCTGAACCAGGCGCTCATCAAGGACAAGCAGTGCGACAACCTGTTCGTGCTGGCCGCCAGCCAGACCCGCGACAAGGATGCGCTCACGCAAGACGGCGTGGAAAAGGTGCTCAAGGACCTGGCCGAGATGGGCTTTGAGTACATCGTCTGCGATTCGCCTGCCGGCATCGAAAGCGGCGCGCTCATGGCCATGCACTTTGCCGACGAGGCGCTGCTGGTGACCAACCCCGAAGTCTCGTCGGTGCGCGACTCTGACCGCATCCTGGGCATGCTGGGCAGCAAGACCAAGCGTGCGATTGAAGGCGGTGAGCCCATCAAGGAGCACCTGCTCATCACGCGCTACAACCCCAGCCGCGTGCAGGACGGCCAGATGCTGAGCCTGGAAGACATCCAGGACATCCTGCGCATCAAGCTGATCGGCGTGATCCCCGAGTCGGAAGTGGTGCTGCAGTCGTCCAACCAGGGCACGCCCGCCATCCATGCCCAGGGCACTGATGTGTCCGAGGCCTACAAGGATGTGATCGACCGCTTCCTGGGTGCCACCGACAAGCCGCTGCGTTTCATCGATGCGGAAAAGCCAGGCTTCTTCAAACGCCTGTTCGGGAGCAAATAAGCCATGGCTTCTTTCCTGTCCTTCCTGCTCGGCGAGAAGAAGAAAACCGCCAGCGTCGCCAAAGAGCGCCTGCAGATCATCCTGGCGCACGAGCGCAACGGCCGCAATGCCGCCGAGCCCGACTACCTGCCCGCGCTGCAGCGCGAGCTGGTGGCCGTGATCTCCAAGTACGTCAAGATCAACCCCGAAGACCTCAAGGTGCACCTGGAGCGCCAGGACAACCTGGAAGTCCTGGAAGTCAAGATCGAGCTGCCCGACACGGTGCGTTGAAGGCTCGGTTTCGAGCCAAATTGGGCTCTGGCGCTTATCTGGTAAGCGTCAGCAGCTATCAAAATTGATGAATCCAGTGGGGCCTGGCTAGCGCGCGTGTTTTGCCCACTTGCCCGCCAGCGCCTGGGCGATGCTCAGCCCGCGCTGCCCGGGCACCAGCGTGGCGGTCTCTCCGGCGGCGATGGTGCCGGGCTGGTCCACCGCAAGGTAGTAGCCGCAGCATCCGGCCAGGGCCATGGTGCGGCCCGCCTGCGCAAAACCCATGACGGCGTTGAACTTGAAGCATGGCTCGCGCGGTGCACTCACCCGCAGCACGCAGTGGGGGAAATGCCATTCATCGCCCACAAACACATCCGCTTCCAGCGGCCCGTCGATCGTGAGGTTCTCGCCCATGAAACCCGGCGGCAGCGTTTCATCGAACAGGCTCACGCCCCGTTCGCGGCGTTGGGCCTGCCAGAACGCGTAGTGGGCGGCGGGGTAGGCGTATACGGCCTTGCCCAGGCCGCCATGCACGCTCGGGTCGGCCTGCTCGTCGCCTGCCAGCCCTAGCGGGCCCACAGCCACGGGGCCGGTGACGGGGGCCTTGCCGATGGCAGTGAGCACCGAGCGCTCGCCCACCTTCAGGCGCCGGGCCAGGCCGATGTTCACGTGGCGCACGACCACGGTGGGGGTCGTCACAGCGGGTGCTCGGTGTAGAACTTGCCGCCGTGGTACAGCAGGGGCGAGATGCCTTCGCGGTGCTCGCAGCGCTCGACCTCGCCCACAAAGATGGTGTGGTCGCCCTCCTTGTACTGGCTGCGGTTGAAGCACTCGAACGTGGCGGCTGCCCCGGCCAGCAGCGGGGCGCCGCTGATGCCGGGCCGGTGTTCCAGGCCTGCCCAGCGGTCGATGCCGCGCGTGGCAAAACGCTCGGCCAGCGCCTTCTGGTCTGCGGCCAGCACGTGGATGGCGTAGTGCGAGCCATCGGCAAAGGTGGGCAAGGTGCTGGCGCCGTGCGACAGGCTCCACAGCACCAGCGGGGGTGCCAGCGACACCGAATTGAAGGAACTGGCCGTGAGCCCCACCAGGTCGCCCGCAGCCGTGCGGGCCGTGACGATGGTCACGCCCGTGGCAAACATGCCCAGCGCATCGCGAAACTCGCGCGTGGAGAAGCTCGGTGGCAGGGCGAGGGTGGGGCGGGGGAGCGAAGGGTTCACAAAAGCGGTGCCAGCGGTGGCAGCATGGGGGAGCAACTATTATCAGGCGCCACCCACCACCGCGCTGTTGCGGGGTTTACTGGTTTTTCCACCGCATGGCCGTCCTACCTACCTTCACCACCCTGGGCTCCGGCCCCACCGTGCTCCTGCTGCACGGCGCCGATGGCGACCACCTCACCTTTGCCCCCCAGGTGGAAACGCTGGCCACGGCCGGTTACCGCGCCGTGGCCTGGAACATGCCGGGCTATGGCCGCAGCGCGCCCGTGGAGCCGTACACCTTCAAGGCGCTGGCGCAGAGCTGCCTGGCCTTGATCGATGCCCTGCAGGGAGGCCCCGTGACCCTGGTGGGGCATGGCATGGGCGCCATGGTGGCGCTGGAGGCCGCCGTGCGCAGCCCGTCGCAGGTGCGCCGCCTGCTGCTCTGTGCAGGTGGGCCAGCGCTGGATGCGCAGGCCATGGACGACTGGGTGGCGCCCCGCTTGGGTGCCCTGAAGGCGCTGGACGCCGGTGGCAACATGGAGCAGCTGGCGCAGACGCTGGTGCCCCAGTTCATCGGCACCGGTGCGTTGCCCGAAGGCGTGCGGCTGGCCAGCCACGCGCTGGGCCAGGTGTATCCAGGGGCCTACCGGCGCGCGCTGGAGGCCTTGTCCACGTTTGATCGCGGAGCCTCTGCCTTGGCGCAGCTGGCCATACCCGCGCTGCTGGTGGGGGGCGAGCTCGACCGCTGCACACCGCCGGCTGCCCTGGAGGCCCTGGCCCAGGTGATGCCCGATGCGCAGACGGTGTTGTTGCCCCACATCGGGCACTGGCCGCAACTGGAGGACCCGGAGGGTTTCGATGCCGCGCTGCTGGACTTTCTGGCGCAGCGGCGGGTGCTGCACTGAGTTTGCCCCACCCGGCGTAGCCGATTTTTCGGCCCTTCAAACGATTCTTTTTCCCTGCCATGCCCTGGCGCCACCGGGCGGGTTCGCGCGGGTCTGATTGCTCCTCTTGTTTTATGTGGTTTGCCCTGAAAAAAATACTGTCTGCGCTGCTGCTGCCCCCGGTGTCCAGCATCCTGCTGGCGCTGGTGGGGCTGTGGATCGCGCGCTACCACCGCCGCACGGGCATCACGGTGGTGGTACTGTCATTGCTGTCGGTGCTGGTGCTGTCCTGGCCGCCGGTGTCGGACGCGCTGGTGCGCAGCCTGGAGCGCTATCCGGCGGTCGTCCCCAAGGACTTGCCTTCGTCAAAGGTGCAGGCCATCGTCGTGCTGGGCGGCGGCGCCGACACGGTGGCGCCTGAATACGGCGTGGACGTGCTCAGCCGGGGCGCGCGTGAGCGGGTGCGCTACGCCGTATACCTGCAGCAGCAGACCGGGCTTCCCATCCTGGCCACGGGGGGCTCCACTGGCGGCACGCGGGCCGAAGCGCTGGTGATGAAAGATGTGGTGGAGCGTGAGTTCAGGGGCCGGGTGCGGTGGACCGAGGTGGAATCCCTTGACACCCGCAGCAACGCCGAAAGATCTGCCGTGTTGCTCAAGGCCGCTGGCATCGAGCGCATTGCGCTCGTCACCCACGGCTGGCACATGGTGCGCGCGGCCAAGACCTTCGAGCGCGCCGGTCTGCAGGTGCTGCCCGCGCCCATGGGCTTCAAGGGCGGCCAGGCGCGCAAGCTGTACCGGGTGTTGCCGCGCGCCTCCGCGCTGGCCGACAGCAGCCTGGCGCTGCATGAATGGCTGGGCATCCTGGCCCAGCACGGGTCGCTGGATCGCTAAGCCGTCAAGCTGCGGCCGGTGTCAGCAGAAAACGGCTGGCTGCCTCCATCGCCTGCGCATCGGCCTGCACCGCGCCCGGTGGCCCGCCCTTGCCCCACAGGGCGCCGCCCCAGGTCATCGACAGGAACTGCGCGCACAGCGCCACGGAATCGATCATGGGCTGGGCCTTGGTGCGGTCGCCGCTGGTGGTGACAAGCGCCAGCGTCTTGGAGGCCATCGGCTCCTTGAAGGCCAGGCCGGGGACGCGCATCCACGCGCTCCAGTGGTCCAGGTAGGTCTTGAGCGGCGAGGGAATGCTGTACCAGTAAACCGGCGCCACAAAGACGATGTGCGTGGCTGCCAGCGTGGCGTCGAGCAAGGTCTTCATGTCGCCTTCGGGCGGTGCATAGGTACCCGAGGTGTGGCGCTGGTCCACGAAGGGCGACAAGTTCATGCGGGCCAGGTGGTGCCAGGTTTGCGCAGTACCGGCAGGGAGTGCGGCGGCGGCCTGGCGCGCCAGCCATTCGGTATTGCCGGTGTGGCCTGGTTCGCGGGTGGAGGTGGTGAGGAAGAGGTAGTGCGGTGCGGTGGGCGTGGTCATGATGCCATCGTAGCGCCGCCCCCCAGACCCGCGCCGGGTGCCAGGGTTGCGATGCAGAGCTCCACCAGCGCCTGCTCGAATTCGGGGCTGTCCAGCAAGGGCGACTGTTCCAGCGATGCCGCCCGCACCGCGCCCATGAAGGCGCGGGTGAGCACAAACAGCTGGGTTGCCGAGGGTGCGGGCATCTGCTGCTCTTGCGCCACACGCTGCAGGTGCAGGGCCAGCCGCTCGCTGGCGCCGCGCACCGAGATCAGCACGGACGCGCGGTAGTCGAGCTTCCACGACAGGCGGGCAAGTGCGCGCCCTTCCTGGGGGCCGCCGCCAAAGGCCTGCAGGTAGTGGCGCACATACCCGCGCACCTGCTGCTCGGGCGTCCAGCCTTCGGTGCGGGCCTGGGCGAGCAGGGCGTCCAGCTCCAGCATCACCCGGTCGCAGTGCTGGTCGAGCATGGCCAGGAGGATGGCTTCCTTGCTGGGAAAGTACTGGTAGAGCGAGCCCACGGAAACACCCGCAACCTCGGCGATGCGGTTGGTGGTGAGCGCGTCCTCGCCCTGGGTGGCCACGATGCGTGCGACGGCTCCGAAGATGGCATCGACCGTGAACTGCGAGCGTTCCTGGCGGGGCGAACGGCGGGGGGCGGAGGAGGCAGGGGACATGGAAAACCTGAGCGCAATGCGAGTAGGCGAAGACGGCGCTGCTGCCTATTCTGCCGCCAGTCCCTTGCAACATCCGGAGAAAACCTTCATGCACGCAACCAGCCAACTCGCCCTGGGAGCCGCCGCCGTCGGCCTGGCTGGCACCTGGGCATGGCGCCAGCGCCTTGCACTGCGGCCCGTGCACCGCGCCAGTGCCATCGCGCTGGCATCGTTCCTGGCGGCCCACTTGCTGGGCCACCTGGCGGGGCTGGCCGGAGCGGCAGCGCACCAATCCGTGCTGCAAGCCCTGCGCCTGATCTATCGCCAGCCGTTGGTCGAAGGCGTGCTGCTTGGCTGTCTGCTGTTCCAGATGGGCAGCGGCCTCACCTTGCTGTGGCGCGGGCGGGGCCGGCGCCGTGGGGGCGTGGCGTGGATGCAGGCCATCTCGGGGGGCTACCTGGCGCTGTTCCTGTTGATCCATGTGACGGCCGTCTTGGCGGGCCGGTTTCAGGGCGTGGACACGAACCTGCAGTTTGCAGCGGCGGGCATGCACACACCGCCCTGGCAGTGGTTCTTTGGCCCGTACTACTTTTTCGCAGTATTCGCGCTGGGCACGCACGTGGGCTGCGCTTTGTACTGGAACCTGCCAGAGCCTCTGCGGGCGCGAGCGTTGGTGGGATCCATGCTGGCGGGCTGGATGCTGGCCGTTGGTTTGGTGGTGCTGCTGGCGGGCGGATTCCATGAGCTGGAGATTCCGGCTAGTTACCTGGCCCCCCTGGCCGGGCTCGCAGGTCGGGGTTGAAGGGGGCCAGAGCATCCGCGCTGCGTGCGGTCTTTGCGGTTTATGCGCCGGCCTGGCTTCGCAGCCAAGCTCTCACGCCCGCGACGACCTCCGGTGCACGTTGCTTGCGCGGAGCCACCAGGTAGTAGCCGGCGCCCGTGTGTGCTTCTTCCTCAAACACCTTGGCCAGCCGACCGGCGGACAGGTCCTGCGCCACAAAATCTTTCTGCACCAGCGCGAGTCCCTGGCCGGTCAGGGCCGCGTCTATCGCGAGTGTCGTCTGGTTGAACCAGATGGCCTGCGGTGTGGGATCTGAAGCCCCGGGAGCGGGCGGCGTGTGCTGCGCAAGGTAGTCGGCCCATGGAGACTGGGAGTCGTGCAGCAGCACGTAGCGGCCGATGTCACCCGCGGTGCCGGGTGGCCCCGAGCGGCGCAGCAACAGCGGGCTGCCCACCGCCACCAGGCACTCTTCGAACAGGAGATCGGCCGTGAGCCCCGGGCCGAATGGAGGGCGGCCGTACCGCACCGCCAGGTCCACCGCCTCGGTCTGAAAGTGCGACAGGTGCTCGGTCGCCAGGATCCGCAGATCAACCCCAGGGTGAAGGCGCGTGTAGTCCGCCAGCCGTGGGATGAGCCACTTGGTGGCGAAGGTCGGAGTGACGCTGACCGTCACATGCAGGGGCTCGGGCCGCAGGCCCTGCGTGGCATCGGCGAGCATCTCGAACGCACGCCGCACGCTGGTGGCATAGCGCTGGCCGTTGTGGGTCAACACGAGGGTGCGCGGGTGCCGCTCGAACAGCTTGAGGCCCAGCTCCGCCTCCAGCGCACGAATCTGCTGCGCCACGGCGCCCTGGGTTACGCCCAGCTCCAGCCCGGCCAGCCGAAAGTTGAGATGGCGGCTGGCGGCCTCGAATGCTCGCAGCGCATTGAGAGAGGGCGTGGGCCCCAACGGGGAAGTCATGGGTGTAGATTTTCTACTGGATTGAAGCACAGCGGTTGCTCCATCTGGTCGTCCAACACGCAAAGAATACGGAACAATTGCCAGATGCCGGTGTGCGGCATCCAAGGACGATCATGGCAGTAGAAAAAGTAGCGCTCATCACCGCGGGCGGCACCGGCGTTGCCGCTGCCACCGCCCGCCGCTTGGCAGAGGATGGTTTTCAGGTCGGCATTCTTTCGTCGTCGGGCAAAGGCGAGGCCTTGGCCCAGGAACTCGGAGGCGTTGGCGTCACGGGGTCCAGCCAGTGCCTGGCGGATCTGGGCCGCCTGGTGGATCTGGCGCAAGCCCGCTGGGGCCGGGTCGATGTGCTCATCAACAGCACCGGCCATGAACCGCGCGCGCCTTTGTTGTCTCTGGCGGATGAGCGGTGGCTGCAGGGGACGGACACCTATCTGCAGAGCGTGATCCGGCCCACGCGGCTGGTGGCCCCCTTGATGCAGGCGCAGCGTGGTGGCGTGATCGTGAATCTGTCGTCAGCCTGGGCGGTGGACCCGAGCGCGCTGTTTCCGACATCGGCGCTGGTGCGCGCCGGGCTGGCTTCGTTCACACGGATCTTTATCGACAGCCATTCGCGGCACAACATCCGCATGAACAACGTGTTGCCGGGCTGGATCGACACCTTGCCCGTGTGGGAAGAGCGCCGCTCCGCAGTGCCGCTGCAGCGGTATGGGCAGGCCGCCGAAGTGGCCGCGACCATCGCGTTCCTGGCTTCGGAAGGGGCGGGCTATATCAACGGGCAGAACCTGCGGGTGGACGGCGGACTCGCGCTGGCTACCTGAGTGCGCGCGCAATGAGCGGGTTAGTGTGATGGACCCACCCCAACCGGGGCAGGCTGTGTGGGTGCTCTCAGGCGGCCAGCGCCGTGGCCGAGGCGCGCCGTGCAGATCCTTGGTGGCCCAGGAAGCCGAAGTTCATCGCGGGCTGTTCGCCGCTGATCAGCTCGGCCAGCGCCTTGCCCGAACCTGCACCGTGTGTCCAGCCCAGCGTGCCGTGGCCCGCGTTCACCCAGAGCTTGCCCACGCGGGTCTGCCCGATGAACGGGATGTTGGTGGGGGTGGCCGGGCGCAGGCCGGTCCAGTACTGCGGGTCGCCGCCTTGTTCGGGCGTGCGGGTGTCGCACACGCCGGGCAGGATGGCCTCGATGCGGCGCGAGAGCATGTGGCAGCGTGCGCGCGCCAGGGAGCTGTCGAGCGTCAGGTCCCAGCCATTGAGTTCGATGGTGCCCGCCACGCGCAGGTAGTTGCCCAGGCGGCTCATGGCGATCTTCTTGCCGTCGTCGATGGTGGAGACCATGGGCGCGCCCTCGGGCTTGAGCAGCGGGAACGTGGCGCTGTAGCCCTTGCCAGGGTAGATCGGCAGGTCCACGCCCACGCTGCGCAGCAACGGTGCGCTGTACGAGCCGCAGGCGACGACGACGGCGTCGGCCTTCAATATGAAGTCTTTTTTGCCGCCAGCGCTTGTCTGTTTTGGCATGACAGCTACTGAATCAATAGCATTGCCGATTTTGTTCAGGCGCAGCACATCGTGGCCGTAGAGGAACTGCGCCCCGCGTGCCATGCAGCGGCGGGCCAGCTCCTGGGTGAACACGCGGGCGTCGCCGCTTTCGTCGGTGCTGGTGTAGGTGCCGCCGGTGATCTTGTCGCCGTAGGCCTTGAAGGCGGGCTCGATCTTGAGCAGTTCGTCGCGGCTGACCAGGCGGCGCTGCACGCCGTGCTTGCGCATGAGCTCCACCGCGTGGCCGGCGGCGTCAAAGGATTTCTGGTCGGTGTAGAAGTGGGCAATGCCGCGTTCGAGCCGGTTGTATTCGATGCCCGTGGTGCTGACCAGGTCCTTGAGCGCGGCATGGCTGTAGGCGCCCAGCGCCACGATCTGCTGCACATTGCGCTCGAACGCGGCGTCGTTGCACTGCGCCAGGAACTGTAGGCCCCAGCGCCACTGCTGCCAGTCCATCTGCGGGCGAAACAGCAGCGGGGCTTCCTTGTCGAACATCCACTTGAGCGCCTTGAGCGGCGCCTCGCGGTTGGCCCAGGGCTCGCAGTAGCTCACCGAGATCTGTGCTGCATTGGCAAAACTGGTTTCGAGCGCAGCATCGGGCTGGCGGTCGACCACGATGACCTCGTGACCGCGTTCAAGCAGGTGCCACGCCGTGCTGATGCCGATGATGCCGGCGCCGAGAACAATGGTTTTCATATGCGGAATGCCTTGTGAGCCTTTGCGTGCCACCCGCCCCAGTGCGGGACACGATGGGGCGCAGTGTGCGCGACATTGCATTCAACTAAAAGCAAAATTAAACTTACTCCAAAAACATCAGCGCACCTAATAAACGGTGCGGTAGAGACAACCCTCTTTTGTTCGAGCCCGAGACCATGAGCACCTACGATCCCGCCGCCCTGGAATGCCTTGCCGCCATCGTTGAAGAGGGCGGCTTCGAGCGCGCTGCGCAGCGCCTGAACGTCACACAGTCGGCCGTCTCACAGCGCCTGCGCGCGCTGGAGGCGCAGGTGGGCTCGGTGCTCATCGTGCGCAGCCGCCCGCTGCGGCCCACGTCGGCCGGGCAGCTGCTGCTCAAGCACACCAAGCAGATGCGCCTGCTGCGCGCGGACCTGGAGCGCGACCTGCACGAGCTGGCGCCCAGCGCCCCGGGCGGCACGCGCGAGGATGAGCGCATCTCGATTGCCATCAACGCCGACAGCATCGCCACCTGGGCGATGGGCGCGTTGCACGAGCTGGTGCGCCAGCGCCTGCCGCTGGAAATCATCGTGGACGATCAGGATTTCACGCAGGAATGGCTGCGCTCTGGTCAGGTGCTGGGCTGCGTGACCACGCTCAAGCAGGCACTCCGTGGGTGCAAGATGGTGCCGCTGGGCGCTATGCACTACGTGGCCGTGGCGTCGGCCAGCTATGCGGAGCAGTACCTGCCCCAGGGGCTCACGCCGCACAACTTTCGCGAGGTGTCGTTCCTGTCGTTCAACCGCAAGGACGACATGGCTGCCGAGTTTGTGGCGCGTGCATTCGGGCTCAAGCGCGTGGCACTCAATCACCTGTTCGTGCCGGGTTCCGAGGCGCAGATGCGCGCCGTGGCCGCAGGCTGGGCCGTGGGTGTGATGCCCGAGCTGATGGCGCGCGAGGCGCTGGCGGACGGCAGCATGGTGAATCTGGCACCGGGCCGCTCTCTGCCCATCCAGCTGTACTGGCACTGCTGGAACCTGGAATCGGCCGTGCTGGACGCCCTGACTGCAGCCCTGACCGCCACCGCAGCACGGACGCTGGAGGCGCCTGCGGCATGATTCCTGCAGGGTAAAACGTGAACGACGTAGTTGTATTGCAACTTAGTCATTTATTTTTTTACTGCAATGTATAAAATACAAGCCATGCAAACGCCGCAACCCAAAGTTTCGTTCAAAGAGCAGATGCACCAGGCGCGCGAGGATGCCATCCTCCAGTCCACCTGCCAGCTCCTGGGCGAAAAGGCCTTCGATGCCATGACCATGGACGACGTGGCCAATGCCGTGGGCATTGCCAAAGCCAGTCTGTACAAGCACTTCTGCAGCAAGGAAGAGCTGTGCAGCGCCGCCATGGTGCAGATTCTGGGCCGTGTGCAGGCCTACCTGGCAGATCTGCCCACCGAGATGCCCCCGCTTGAAAAGCTCCATGCGCTGGTGCGCTGGTCGCTGGAGCGGCTGCTGAGCAACGAAATGCCGCTGCTGCCCAGCCGCAACTCCACGCTGCGCGCGGTGCTGATGGCCAACAAGGACTACCTCAACGGCCTCGTGGCCGTGAGCGACCAGATTGGTGAATGGATCACCCAGGCCCAGGCACAGGGCGTGATCAGCCCCACCTTGCCGCCGCTGGTGGTGCTCTACACGTTGTATGCGCGCGCCTGCGACCCGGTGGTGAGTTTTCTCAAGGAAGGCGGCCAGTATTCCGATGCGGAAATCGTGGATCTGGTGGTGCGCACCTGTTTCGACGGGCTGGCAGCGCGGTAGTCGCGTCTCCTTTCCAGCGTTTCGTACGCACCCAAAAAAGAAAGCCCGGCATGCCGGGCTTTCTTGCGTGGGGCTCACGGGGCTCACAGCCACCGGCTTACTTGGGCAGGATCACCTTGTCCACGACATGGATCACACCGTTGCTGGTGAACACGTCGGCCATGGTGATGTTGCTGGTGCGCAGGTTCTGGTCGGTGATCACGAGGCTTGCGTTCACCGTGAAGGTTTGTCCCTGGACAGTGGCAATGGCGGTATTGATAGGGACCTCGGCCTTGAGCACGCGCGCGGGTACCACGTGGTAGGTCAGTACCGTGGTCAGCAGCGCAGTGTCCGCCAGCAGGGTTTCCTTGGTCACCCCGAGCTCGGCCAGCAGCGCTGCAAACGCGGCGTTGGTCGGCGCAAACACCGTGAACGGGCCGGCTCCCTGCAAGGTGGTGGCCAAGCCGGCCGCCACCACGGCTTCCACCAGGATGCTGAAGTCCGGCAGCGCCGAGGCGGTGGCGACGATGTCCTTGTTGGCTGGCAGCAGCACGCGGTCCACCAGATGCACCACGCCGTTGCTGGCCTGGATGTCCGTGGCCGTGATGGTGGAAACGCGGTTGCGACCATCGGTGATCTTCAGGCCGTTGGCCGACTCGATCTTGAAGAAGCCGCCTGACACGGGCGTGATGGCCTTGCCCAGGGGGACGTCTGCACGCGGGACCCTGCTGCCGAGCACGTGGTAGGTCAGTACCGCTGTCAGCAGGGGCTTGTCGGCCAGCAGGGCCTCCTTGGTCACGCCCAGCTCGCTGAGCAACGCTGCAAAGGCGGCGTTGGTCGGGGCGAAAACCGTGAGCATGCCGGTGCTCAGAGTGGGCGCCAGACCGGCGGCGACCACTGCTTCGACGAGGATGCTGAGGTCAGGATTGTTCTGGGCGACTTCGACGATGTTGCGCTGGGGCTCATCGTCGCCGCCGCCACAGGCCTGCAACAAGGTGGCGCTGGCGCCCACGGCGGCGGCCAGCAAGACGGTACGGCGGTTGAATGCGGTGTTCATGGGGCTTCTCCTCGCTAGTGGATGGTGGTGGAAGGGACGAGCGGTTGGTCCGCGGGCTTACTTGGGCATCAGAACGGTGTCGATGGCGTGGATCACGCCATTGCTGGCAGCCACATCGGTCGCGATGACCTTGGACTGGTCCACCATCACGCCCATGCTGGTGGACACGGTGATCTCCTGGCCCTGCACGGTCTTGACCTTTCCGGCCTTGACGTCCTTGGCCATCACCTTGCCGGGGACCACGTGGTAGGTCAGCACCTTGGTCAGTGCGGCCTTGTCAGCCAGGAGGCCGTCCAGGGTGGCCTTGGGGATCTTGGCGAAAGCCTCGTCGGTGGGCGCAAACACCGTGAAGGGGCCGGGACCCTTGAGGGTGTCCACCAGGCCCGCAGCCTGCACGGCCGCCACCAGGGTCTTGAAATTACCCGCCTTCACGGCGGTATCGACAATGTCCTGGGCCATCACGGTGAAGGTGGCGCCTGCGGTCAGGGCCAATGCGATCAGGGTTTTTTTCATGGGTCGTTCCTCGGTTTCGATGGAAATGACACGCCAGGATGGGCGCAGCGAGAATGTATAACCAATTGGTCGTTAAGTAAACCAACAAGTTATGTTGTAACCGATCGGTTTCATTTGGGCAAAAAAAAGCCCTGCCGGAGCAGGGCTTTGGTGGTGGGCCGGGCTGTTTGTGGTTCGGCTTAGCGAACGATCAGCAATGGCACCTTGCAATGGGCCAACACCTGTGTGGTGACCGAGCCCATGACCAAGGTAGCCAAGGCTCCATGGCCGTGGGAGCCCATCACCAGCAGGTCGAACTTGCCGCTGTCAGCCACCTTGGCGATGTTCTCACCCACGGCGCCCACCTTGACGACGCGCTTGGCGTCCACACCCTGTACGCGCGGGGCTCGACCCGGAGTGTGCATCCTCAAGGAGCGCGGCGAGTACACCGACGCCGAGATCGTGGAGCTGGTGGTGTGTACCTGCTTCAACAGGCTGGCAGCGTGTTGAACCAGTCCTAAGGCCGCACTTGCGTCGGCGCCACGCCGTAGCGCTGGCGGAACGTGCGGTTGAAGGTGGTGATGTCGGCAAACCCGCAGTCGAACGCGATCTCCAGCACCCGGCGCCGGCTGTGGCGCGGGTCGGCCAGCATGGCGTGGGCGCGCTGCAGCCGGGCATCGCGCAGGTAGTCTGAAAAGCACGTCCCCTCCTGCGCGAACAGCCGCTGCACCTGGCGCGGCGTGAGGTGGTGCAGCCGCGCGATCTGCGCCAGGCTCAGGTCGGGCTGCTGCAGCCGGGCCTCGATGTTGCGCCGGATCAGCGCCAGGCGCGGGGCCTGCGCGGCGGCGTGGGCCTGCGCATCCAGTGCGGCGCGCCATTCGGGCGAAAGCACGCCTGCCAGCAGCACGTGCAGGTGGTCGAGTGCCGCTGCGTGCTGGCTGGGCGACAGCGCCGGCCCCTGCGCCAAGAGCTGCGCGTAGCCCAGAGCCAGCGCGGCGCCGGGGGCGTCGGGCGGCAGGTGGTGCAGGGGCGCTTCTTCCAGGCGCGGCACCAGGCGGGCCAGCGCCGCGCGGGGCACCAGGATGCACGAGGTCACCCCGCCCCAAGGGGACAGGGCCTCGTGCACGCGGGCCTTCGACATCACGTACATGCCGCCGGGCGCCATGAAATGCTCGTGCCCCGGCGCGCGGATCAGCATGCGCCGCCGGCTGGTGCACAGGTAGATGTCGTCGCAGCCGTCGTGCGTGAGCGCGGGCGAGCGCCACATGTGTGTGGGGCTGTGCTCGCTGTAGGCGTATATCGTCTGCGGGCCCAGGGTGGCCACGCTGGTGTTGAACTCCATTGCGTGGGGGTCCGAGTCGCCGTGCGCCCACAAGTCGATGCGCATCAGCTCGCGGCCGAACAGTTCGCGCAGCGCGGCGGCCTTGTTGGGCCCGTCCAGGTCGCGCGAGCTGACGTGCGCAACGTCGATGGCGGGGGGCGCGGCAGTGGAAGAAGACGAGGACGGCATGGCGGCCATGGTATCCAGGGCGGTGCCGTTTTCTACCCCCGGCGCTTGCGTGCAGCGGTGCGCGCGGCCACCGGCAGCAGCAGCGCGAGCAGCGCCAGCCCCGCCGCGTCCAGCGTGGGCACGCTGACGGCCCCGTTGCCGGGGCCGGGCGGCACCACGACGGGGGCTGCTGGCCCCTCGTGAGCGCCAATGTCGCATGCCGGGCCGATGGGCCGCGCCACGCCGCGCTGGTCGGCGGCAGGGCAGCCGCTGCCCGCGTCGATGGCCGGGCTGCCCGCATTCAGCGCCAGGGTCTGGCTGAAGCCGCCGTTGTCGGCCAGCGGCGCAAGCAGGGGGTTCAGCTCGGGGATGCCGGCCCCGCAGGACTGCGCCACGCTGCCGCCGAACTGCAGGTTGTTGCCGCCGTCGGCGATCGTGGCCGTGTTCTGGGTGGCGCAGTTGGGCTGGCCCGCCGTACTGGCGACGATGGTGTTGCGCAGCGTGATCGCGGTGGCGCCATAGGCCCTGATCGCTTCGGCCCCGGAGTGGTTGGCAAAGGTGCTGGAATAGATGTCGCCGCCCACGGCATTGAGCGCGCGGATGGCGCTGCCGGTGGCGCCGCTGGCGACCGTGTTGCCGTGGAAGGTGCTGTTGGTGATGGTGAAGTTGGTGCCGCCCGCGGGCTGCACCTCGATGGCGCCGCCGCCGAGTCCACCGGCGCTGTTGCCCGTGAACAGGCTGTTGTCGATGAGCATGGTGCCGCCACGGTGGTAAATGGCGCCCCCCTCGCTGGCGGCCTGGTTGCCGCTGGCCACGAACTGGTTCAGCGTGATGGTGTCGTTGCTGTTGAAGGTGAAGATCGCGCCGCCCCGGATACCTGCCCGGTTGCCGGTGGCCCGCACGCGGGTCAGGTTCAGCGCCACGCCGTTGAGGGCCGCGATGGCGCCGCCGTTCTGCTGGGCCTCGTTGTCGGTCAGGTTCACGTCGGTCAGCGTCAGCGCGCCGGGGCCGACCGCGTAGATCGACCCGCCTTGGGTGGCCGGTACATAGCCCCTGGTCAGCGTCAGCCCGCTCAGCGTGATGTCGAGCGCGCTGTTCATGTAGAAATGCCGGAAGGCTTGGTTGCCGTCCAGCGTGATGAGCCCCCCGCCGTCCACGGAGGTGTCCTGGTTCAGGGCCAGGTGCGACGTCAGCACGATGGTGTGCGGCGCCGCGCCGCAGTTGAACGTGACCGCACCGCCGCCTGCCAGCGCCGCGACCAGCGCGGTATAGGTGCAACTGGCGGGCGTGCCCGTGCCCACCACCCCCGCAGCATGCGCAGGTAGGGCGCACGCCAGGGCCAGCGCGGCGGCAGAGCGTAAGGAAAGTGAGGGAAGGGGGGTGGAGAGAAACATGGGGCGCGCGGGTGTAACGGAGTGCCCCGATTTTTGGGTAGGCCCCGTGGCGCGTCTTCGCAGCGGGCGACAATCGCTTCGCAGTCGGCGACATGGGGTCCCTAGAACCCCAGGAATTTAAGCAAAAATAGCCGCAAGCGCTTATCTGGTAAGCGCAAGCAGCTATCAAAAAGAGAGTAATTGTGGCGTCAGCGCACGATGAGCAATGGCACCTTGCAATGGGCCAACACCTGTGTGGTGACCGAGCCCATGACCAAGGTAGCCAAGGCTCCATGGCCGTGGGAGCCCATCACCAGCAGGTCGAACTTGCCGCTGTCAGCCACCTTGGCGATGTTCTCACCCACGGCGCCCACCTTGACGACGCGCTTGGCGTCCACACCATGGCGCGCCAGGAATTTGCAAACGGGCGACAGGATTTTTTCTGCCTCTTCGGCGTGGTAGCTGTCCACCACTTCCTTGCCCAGAGCGGCGCGCGCGCGTGTCGGCAGCGGGGCCTGCACGGTGAGCGCGGTGTACTGGTGGTTGCCACCGAGCAGCTCCTCGTGGGTAGCCAGATAGGCCAGCATTTTTTTGGTGTAGGCGCTGCCATCGACAGCAAGCAGGATGTTCATGGTGTTCTCCGGAATAGGGTTGGGTCAGACTACCGTGCGCGGACTTCTGTTGTCTTGACCTGGGTCATGTTTTTCTTCTGCGCTGCGGGGCGGCAGAGCCCCGTCTCTTGATCATACGGGGATGCAGCATTGCGCCTTGAAAGCCGCCTGTTCGCCTTTGCGCGCATAGCCCAGGGGGTTGGCCACCACGCGGCACTGCCAGGGGGTGCCGTCGCCGTGAAAACCTTGCACCGTGTAGTCGCTCGGGGCGTGCAGATGGCCGTGCAGCCACAGCTGCGCGTGGGGCAACAAGCTGTCCAGGGCGTTGCAGAACCCCGCAGTGCCGGGCACCAGTCCGTAGCGTGGATCGGCACTGCGCAGGCTGGGTGCAAAGTGGGTTACGGCCACCGTGGGGCCCTCAAAAGGCACCGCAAGTGCTTGCACCAGCCACTGCTGGCAGACCAGTGCGTGGTCGCGCATGGCTTCGGCCAGAAAGGGCTCTGCGTGGCGGGTGCCGCCCGTCTTGCGCAGGTAGAAGTTCGCTGCGCGAAAGGCCTTGTCGCGCAGTTTCAGCCGCCTGCCAAGGTCGGTGCTGCCTTCATGGTCTGCGAGTGCATCGAAATCGCTCCAGAGTGTGGTGCCCACGAAGCGCACACCTTGAAGCTCGACGGTCTCGCGCTCCAGCCAGGTGATTCCCAGGCGGTCACAGGTGCGGCGCAGCCGCTCGTGGGCAGCGTCGAAATCCTGTGCATCGTATTCGTGGTTGCCGGGCACAAAAAGCACGGGGGTGGGCCAGCCTGCGCCCCCGGGCAATGGTGAAAACCGGGCCAGGCCAAAGTCTTCGTCGCCCAGCTGCGAGCCTTCCTGGTAGGAACCCACGTCGCCGGCAAGCACCAGCACATCGGCGCCAGGAGCCGGTTCGGGGACGAAGTGGGGATGCGCCTCAAGGTGCAGATCGGACAAAAGCTGGATATTCATGCTGGGCGCAGTCTACGGGTTCAGGCTGGGCGCCTCACTCCTCGGGGAAAGTCCGGCGCGCCGAGCGCGCCAGGGCGTGCAGCAGCCAGGTCATCGCGGCCTGCTGAGGCCCGCGCCGGCGCCAGAGTGCGTCCACATGCACGGGCGGCACGTCCAGCGGCAGGGCCCGCTGCACCAGCGCGTCGGCAATGCCGGTCACGGGAACAAAGTGGCGGGGCAGCACGGTCAGCAGGTCCGAGCCTGACACCACGCGCCCGGCGGTGAAGAACTGGTTGACCGTGATCACCACTTTGCGCTCGCGGCCCAGGGATGCCAGGGCCTCGTCGATGAAGCCAAAGGGGCGCCCTGAGAAGCTCACGAGCATGTGGCGTGCGGCGCAATAGGTGTCCAGCGTCAGGGGCGCATCGGCCAGAGGGTGGCCTTGCCGCATCACGCACACGTATTCGCCGTCGTACAGGCGGCGGCTCTCAAAGGCCACTGCGCCCCCGGATTGCGCGCGGGCGGTCAGGTCCGCCAGCACCGCAGGGAAGTAGCCCACCGCCATGTCGGCCGCCTCTTCGTCCAGCAGGCGCCGGGGGTCGCGCGTGGTCAGGGGCAATACCCGGATCGAAATGCCGGGAGCCTCCCGCTCGATGATTTCGACCAAGGCCGGTACCAGGGTGGCGGCCGTGGCATCGGCCATGGCCAGCACAAAGGTGGATTCGGCCGTAGCGGGCTCAAAGTGTCCCGGCGCCAGGGATTCCTGCAGGTGGGCCAGGGCTTCGCGCACAGGGGGCCACAGGGCCAGCGCACGCGCAGTGGGCTCCACGCCCTGGCCGCTGCGGACCACCAACTCATCCCCCAGCACATCGCGCAGGCGCCGCATGGCGTTGCTCACGGCAGGCTGGGTGACGGACAGCTTGTGCGCTGCGCGTGTGAGGCTGCGCTCGGCCATGACCTCGTCAAAAACACGCAGCAGGTTCAGGTCCAAGGAGCGGAAGTTCAAGGGCGTCATGGTCAATTCATCATCATTATGAATATCAATGATTCAAAATATAAACTTGAACATGCAAAGGGTAAACCCTAATATCACCCCATCGCCCGGCAATCTCGCCACAAGCGTTAGAAAAGGGAAACCGAAATGACCAGCTTTGCACACGTTGAGTACCCCACCGAACACCCCGGCGTTGTCCGCGCCGAAAACGCCGCTGCCGCCCTCAAGAGCGTAGCCGCCAACTTTGATGGCGCCCGTGGCGCTGCCACCCTTCTGCTCGCGGCCGTGGTATCGGCCTTGCTGGTAGTGGCCAACCAGGTCATCGACACCTGGAGCGAAGGCCACCTGCTCGCGGCTTGGATGGTGCTGTGGCTGGTCGCGTTTGCGGCCCTGGCTTTGCTGACCGCCCCCGCACGCCGTGCCGGTGCTGCCCTCCGTGTGGCCGCCCTCGGCTGGGCCGAAGCCCGCCGCCGCGCTGCGGATGACGAGCGTACCTGGCAAGTTGCTGTGAAGGACCCCCGCATCATGGCCGAACTGAACCACGCCATGGGCATTGCCACCGTGGAAGACATCCGCAAGTACTACTGAGAAGATGATGCACGGTCCACCGTGCAGTGATCGGATTTTTTGAAGCCGTGGCGAGTGTTCGCCACGGCTTTTTTCATGGCCGCGGGACAGATCGCGCTGATCCAGTATCCGCATCCACAAGCGCAAAAAAACCGCCCCTCCTTTTCAGAAGGGGCGGTTGTCAGGACTGAGAAGATCCGGGAATCAGCTTGCCAGGCGCTTTTCGAGCGCAGCCTTGGTGGCGAGCAAAGCCGGGGGCAGGTGGTAAGCCAGCTGCTCAAAGTGGGCATCGTGCAGCTTGAACTCATCGGCCCAGGCTGCCTTGTCGATGCTGGTCACGGCAGCAAACTGCTGGGTATTGAAATCCAGCCCCGTCCAGTTGATTTCGGCGTACTGCGGAGCCACGCCGAACATGGTTTCCTGGCCGGCGGCCTGGCCTTCGATGCGGTCGATCATCCACTTGAGCACGCGCATGTTGTCGCCATAACCCGGCCAGACGAACTTGCCGGCTTCGTCCTTGCGGAACCAGTTTACGCAGAACACCTTGGGCAGCGCCTTGCCGGTGGCGGCGATTTGGCCTTCCATGTTCAGCCAGTGCTGGAAGTAGTCGCTCATGTTGTAGCCGCAGAACGGCAGCATGGCGAAGGGGTCGCGGCGCACCACGCCTTGGGCGCCAAAGGCGGCAGCGGTGGTTTCAGAGCCCATGGTGGCAGCCATGTACACGCCTTCCGTCCAGGTGCGGGCTTCGGTCACCAGCGGCACGGTGGTGGAGCGGCGGCCGCCGAAGATGAAGGCATCAATTGGCACGCCATTGGCATCGTCCCACTGGGGGTCGAGCGCAGGGTTGTTGGTGGCAGCCACCGTGAAGCGCGAGTTGGGATGCGCGGCCTTGGCGCCGGTTTCCTTGGCGATCTGGGGCGTCCAGTCCTTGCCTTGCCAGTCGATCAGGTGGTCCGGCAGCTTGCCGGTGTCCTTTTCCATGCCTTCCCACCACACGTCGCCGTCGTCCGTCAGGGCCACGTTGGTGAAGATCACGTCCTTGTCCAGGCTGCGCATGCAGTTGGGGTTGGTGTGCATGTTGGTGCCGGGAGCCACGCCGAAGTAGCCGGCCTCAGGGTTGATGGCGTACATCTTGCCATCGGCATGGGGCTTGATCCAGGCGATATCGTCACCGATGGTGGTGACCTTCCAGCCAGCAAAGCCCGCCTCGGGAGGCACCAGCATCGAGAAGTTGGTCTTGCCGCAGGCGCTGGGGAAGGCCGCTGCCACGTGGTACTTCTTGCCGGCGGGGTTGGTCACACCCAGGATGAGCATGTGCTCGGCCAGCCAGCCCTGATCGCGGCCCATGGTGGAAGCGATGCGCAGAGCCAGGCACTTCTTGCCCAGCAGCGCGTTGCCACCGTAGCCCGAGCCGTAGGACCAGATCTCGCGTGTTTCGGGGTAGTGCACGATGTACTTGACCTTGGGGTTGCAAGGCCAGCTGGTCGTGTCCTTCTCGCCGTCGGCCAGGGGCGCGCCCACCGTGTGCATGCAAGGCACGAACTCGCCTTCCACGCCCAGCACGTCGTACACGGCCTTGCCCATGCGGGTCATCAGGCGCTGGTTCACGGCCACATAGGCGCTGTCTGTGAGTTCCACGCCGATGTGGGCGATGTGGCTGCCCAGCGGGCCCATGCTGAAGGGCACCACGTACATGGTGCGGCCCTTCATGCAGCCGTCAAACAGGGGCTGCAGCGTGGCGCGCATTTCGGCGGGAGCCATCCAGTTGTTGGTGGGGCCAGCGTCTTCCTTGGCGGCCGAGCAGATGTAGGTGCGGTCTTCCACGCGGGCCACGTCCGATGGATCGGACCAGGCCAGGAAGCTGCCAGGGCGCTTGGCGGGGTTGAGCTTCTTGAAGGTGCCGGCATCGACCAGCTGCTGGCACAGGCGGTCGTACTCTTCCTTGGAGCCATCGCACCAGTAAATGGTGTCGGGTTTGCACAGGGCGGCCATGTCGGCCACCCAGGCAAGCAGCCGGGCGTTTTTGACGTAAGCGGGGGCGTTGAGGTTCAGGCCCTGCATCGTGGGTGCGTTCATCGGGGAGCTTCCTAAGTTGAAAAACGTTTTTTCAAAGGAAGCGGACCGGGCGGGTCACGGCGAGGCCTGGCGCAGTTGCGGTGCTGAGCGCTGCCTTTGAAAAAACGGCTTTCGTGCTCAGTCGGCGGGCGGGAGCGTGTGTCAGCCCCACGGGTGGAGGCTAGTTCCACGGATTCCGCGGGTCGGCTGGGATGTCAATTTTATGAACCTGCCGCCCTTTTGTCTGTCAGACAGGGGTCAAAACCATGCAAAAAAAACATGAGGTTATGCATGGCTGTGTCCGCTCCCTCGCCTCAAACGCTGGCCGAACCGCCCTTCCACCGTTCGTAGCCGCTCCTGCGCAGCGCGCAGGCCGGGCACGTGCCACAGCCGTATCCCCAGGCATGCAGCGTGTCGCGCACACCGTGGTAGCAGGTGTGCGAGTCGTTCACGATCAGATCGACCAGCGCTTGTCCGCCCAGGGACCGGGCCAGTTCCCAGGTCTCGGCCTTGTCCAGCCACATCAGCGGGGTGTCGAAGGTGAAACGCTGGCCCATGCCCAGGGACACGGCCACCTGAAGGGCCTTGAGCGTGTCGTCACGGCAGTCGGGGTAGCCCGAAAAATCGGTTTCGCACATGCCGCCCACCAGGGTGTGCAGGCCACGCCGGTAGCCCACGGCGGCAGCCAGCTGGAAGAACAGCAGGTTGCGCCCCGGCACAAAGGTGTTGGGCAGGCCGGCAGCGGTCATCTGGATTTCGGTGTCGCTGGTCAGCGCCGTGTCACTGATGTGGCCCAGCACCGCCAGGTCGAGCATGTGGTCTTCCCCCAGCTTGGCCGCCCAGTGCGGGAACTGTGCACGCAGCGAGGACAGCACCGTCTGGCGTGCCTGCAGCTCGATGTGGTGGCGCTGGCCGTAGTCAAAGCCGATGGTTTCCACGTGGGCAAAGTTTTCCAGCGCCCAGGCCAGGCAGGTCGTGGAGTCCTGACCGCCGGAAAATAAAACGAGTGCGTGTCCGGGTCTCATGGGGTTCTCCAGGTCAGACGGGATAAGGGGGTGGTGCAGGACGAAAAAAAGCCCCGCGCTGCGGGGCTGTGGGTGACGGCCGCAGAAGCGTTCAGGCCATCGTCACGGCAATAAAGGCCAGTAGGAACATCATGATGCCACCCACCACAGGCAGCACCACGGGGACCAGGTGAACCACGTTTTCCACGGGGTCGTTCGATGGTGTTGCGGGGGCGTGCGAGGTGTTGTGGTCGGACATGGTGGGCTCCAGATGCTTAAAACTTGCGCAATTCTAGCTGCGACTGTCCCTTCAGGGCGCAAAACCCTGCTTCTCCTCAGATCAGATCGGCCTGCATGCCCGCCGTACGCAACTGCCCCAGCACCTCATCCACATGGGTCTTGCCCCGGGTTTGCAGCACCAGTTCGATCTCCACGTTCTGCGCGGCCAGCATGGTGAAGGCGCGCTGGTGGTGCACCTCCTCGATGTTGGCACCCGCGTCGGCCACGGTGGCGGTGATGCGCGCCAGCACGCCGGGCACATCGCGCGCGCTGACCTTGATGCGCGCCAGGCGTCCCGAGCGCACCATGCCGCGTTCGATGATCGCCGCCAGCAGCAGCGGGTCGATGTTGCCACCGCACAGCACCAGGCCTACGCGCTTGCCCTTGAAGCGCTCGGGGTAGCGCACCAGCGCAGCCAGGCCCGCAGCACCAGCGCCCTCGACCAGGGTCTTTTCGATCTCCAGCAGCATCAGCACTGCCTGCTCGATGTCGCCCTCGTCCACCAGCACCAGATCGTCCACCAGGCGCTTGACGATCTCCTGCGTGATCTTGCCCGGCGTGCCCACGGCAATGCCCTCGGCGATGGTGGATGTGCCCTGTGGATGGCTTGTTCCTTTGACGGCATTCACCATGGCCGGGAAGCGCATGGTCTGCACGCCGATGACCTCGATGCCTGGCTTGAGTGCCTTGGCCGCCGTGGCCACGCCCGAGATCAGCCCGCCGCCGCCCACGGCGATCACCAGGGTGTCCAGGTCGGGCACGGCTTGCAGCATCTCCAGGCCCAGCGTGCCCTGGCCAGCGGCCACGCCTTCATCGTCATACGGGTGCACAAAGGTCAAGCCCTGCGCATCGGCCAGTGCGTAGGCGTGGGCGCGGGCTTCTTCCAGCGTGTCGCCATGCAGCACCACCTCGGCGCCAAAACCGCGCGTGCGCTCCACTTTCACGCCGGGGGTAAAACGCGGCATCACGATCACGGCGCGCAGGCCCAGTCGCTGCGCGTGGTAGGCCACGCCCTGCGCATGGTTGCCCGCACTCATGGCCACCACGCCGCGTGCGCGCTCAGCGTCCGTCAGCAGCGTGAGCCGGTTGCAGGCGCCGCGTTCCTTGAACGAGGCGGTGAATTGCAGGTTCTCGAACTTGAGAAACACCTGCGCGCCCACGATTTGCGAAAGCGTTTTGGATTCAACGCACGGAGTGTCCAGCACGTGGCCTTGTAGGCGGGTGGCGGCATCACGGATGTCTTGAAGGGTCAGCATGGGCCGATTGTGGCGCAGCGGCGTTCGCAGGGGTCCGATGATGTGTGATTTGGCGCCAAATTGGCCGCTAGCGCTTATCTGGAAAGCGCTAGGCGCTATCATTTTTGAATTCGCTTGGGGCGGCTCACAAAACTGAGCGCAGCGGCCCTGGCCAGGCCTTCCGTCGCAGGCAGTACCAGCGGTACGACAAGACGGAACAACGACGCCAGGGGAGTTTGTGAATCGCTCCTATTTGATGCCCAGCCTGCGCGCCAGCTTGTGCAGGTTGCTCGCGTCCACCTCCAGCGCACGCGCGGCCTGGGCCCAGTTGCCCTGGTGGCGGGCCAGGGCCTGCTTGATGGCGAGCCGCTGGCAGGCATCCACGGCGTCGCGCAGCGGGCCTTCGGCGGTGGTGGGGGTGGGCGGCGTGGTGGCCACAGCGGGGGCACCGGCGTCCAGGGGGGCGTGGGCCACGCTGGCGGCGTCGGCGTCCAGGTCGAGCAGCGCGGGCTCCAGCGTCACGATGTCGGCGCGGCTCACGCCCCGGCTCAGGGCCTTGAGGGCGGCGCGGCTGACCACGTGCTCCAGCTCGCGGATGTTGCCCGGCCAGGGGTAGCGGCGCAGTGCATCCTGCGCGCTGGCCGACAGCCGCAGGCTGCGCAGGCCCAGGCGGGCACGGTTCAGTTCCAGAAAGCGGCCTGCCAGCAGCAGCACATCGTTGCCCCGTTCGCGCAGCGGCGGGATGGGCACGGGGTACACCGACAGCCGGTGGTACAGGTCGGCGCGGAACGCGCCATCGCGCACCTGCTCGCGCAGGTTGCGGTTGGTGGCGGCGATCACGCGCACGTCCACGCGGCGCGGTCGGTCGGCGCCCAGGCGCTGGATCTCGCCGTTCTGCAGCGTGCGCAGCAGCTTGGCCTGCACGGCCAATGGCAGCTCGCCCACCTCGTCGAGGAACAGCGTGCCGCCCTCGGCCGCCTCGAAGCGCCCCGGCCGGTCGGCCACCGCGCCCGAGAACGCGCCGCGCACATGGCCAAACAGCTCGCTCTCGGCCAGCGACTCCGGCAGCGCCGCGCAGTTCACGTGCACCAGCGGGCGGGTAGCGCGCGTGGACTGGCGGTGCAGCAGGCGTGCAAACAGCTCCTTGCCCACACCAGTTTCGCCCAGCAACAACACGGGCAGGTCCGAGCCCGCCACCACCTCCAGCTCGTGCAGCAGGCGCAGCAGGGGCTCGCTCTGGCCGACGATCTCCATGTCGCCATCGCCCGCGCGGGTGGCGCGCTCGTCGTCAGCGCTGCGGGTGTGGGGGGCGCTGCGCAGCGCCTGCACCTCGCGCTCCAGCCGCGAGATGCGCACGGCCGCCTCCACCAGCACCTTGCAGTCGGCCAGCGCGGCGCGTGCGGCGTCGCCGAAGGTGCCGGTCTGCAGTGCGTCCAGCGTCAGCACGCCCCAGGGCTGGCCGTCCACCAACAGGCTCACGCCCATGCAGTCGTGCACGGGCAGGGGCTCGCCCACCAGGGTGTCGAGCAGGCCGTCGTAGGGGTCGGGCAGGGTGCTGTCGTGGTCGAAGCAGGTCACCTCGCGCCGCGCCAGGATGGCCGCGAGCCGGGGGTGCTGGCTGACCACAAAGCGTCGGCCCAGCGCCTCGCGCACCAGGCCCTCCACGGCCACGGGGCGCAGGTGGTCTTCTTCCAGCTGCAGCAGGGCCACGGCGCCGCAGTGAAAGCGGGTGCGCAGGTGGTCCACCAGCCGCTGCAGGCGCACGGCCTGGGGCAGATCGGTGGCCAGGTCGGCCAGCAGGGGGCGGTGGTCCATGGTGATATTTACCTTCAATGGGTGAATTAAACCCCATTTGAGAAGGGTCAAAAAAACCATGACCGGTGTAAGTGGTTGATTTGATGGGCCTGCAGCCCTGGCCCGGCGCTTGCGATGTGGGCAGTGACACCGATTCACTCGTTCCGAAAAGCCATGACCACAAGACCCCGACCCCATGCCGCCAGCGCACGCTGGCGCCGCCCCTTCATTGTTGTTCTGTCGAAGCAGGAGGCCCGCCATGGGTAACTACCGCAAGCTCTGGTTCACGCTGATCGGCGTGCTCATCGTCACTTTCAGCCTGCTGGGCTACTACGGCGCCGAGGTCTACCGCACCGCGCCGCCCATCCCCGCGAAGATCGCCACGGCCGGAGGCGAAGTTCTCTACACCCACGACAGCATCCTCGACGGACAGACCGCCTGGCAGTCGGTGGGCGGCATGCAGCTGGGTTCCATCTGGGGCCACGGCGCCTACCAGGCGCCCGACTGGACGGCCGACTGGCTGCACCGCGAGCTGCTCAACTGGCTTGACGTCGCCGCCGAGCGTGCGCACGGCAAGCCCTTTGCCGAGCTCGACGCCGCCGCCCAGGCCGTGCTGCGCGACCGCATGAAGGCCGAGTACCGCACCAACACCTACAGCCCCGAGACGGGTGTGGCCACGGTGTCCTCGGTGCGGGCCGACGCGATCGCGATGACCGCGCTGTACTACGACCAGCTTTTCAGCGACGTGCCCGCGCTGCACAAGACCCGCGAGCACTTCGCCATGAAGGAGAACACCCTGCCCAGCGCCGAGCGGCGCGCGCAGATGACGGGTTTCTTCTTCTGGACGGCCTGGGCCGCCGCCACCGAGCGTCCCGGCACCACGGCCACCTACACCAACAACTGGCCGCACGAGCCACTCATAGGTAACAAGCCCACGGCCGAGAACATGGTCTGGTCGGTGATGAGCGTGGTCGTGATGATGGCGGGCGTGGGCTTCCTCGTGTGGGGCTGGGCCTTCCTGCGCAAGCACGACGAGGTGGAGCCGACACCACCCCAGCACGACCCGCTCTCGCGCGTGCCGCTCACGCCCTCCCAGCGCGGGCTGGGCAAATACCTGTTCCTCATCGTGGCGCTGTTCAGCTTCCAGGTGCTGCTAGGCGGCTTCACGGCCCACTACACGGTGGAAGGCCAGCAGTTCTACGGCATCAACGTGTCGCAGTGGTTCCCGTATTCGCTGGTGCGCACCTGGCACATCCAGAGCGCGCTGTTCTGGATCGCCACGGGCTTCCTGGCGGCGGGGCTGTTCCTCGCGCCGCTCATCAACGGTGGCAAGGACCCGGCTTACCAGAAGCTCGGTGTGGACATCCTGTTCTGGGCGCTGGTCGTGGTGGTGGTGGGCTCGTTCACGGGCAACTACCTGGCCATCGCGCAGATCATGCCGCCCGAGTGGAACTTCTGGCTGGGCCACCAGGGCTATGAGTACGTGGACCTGGGCCGCCTGTGGCAGATCGGCAAGTTCACCGGCATCGCCTTCTGGCTGGTGCTCATGCTGCGCGGCATCGTGCCGGCGCTGCGCACCACCGGCGGCGACAAGAACCTGCTGGCGCTGCTGACGGCGTCGGTGGTGGCCATCGGCCTGTTCTACGGCGCGGGTTTCTTCTACGGCGAACGCACCCACCTGTCGGTGATGGAGTACTGGCGTTGGTGGGTGGTGCACCTGTGGGTCGAGGGCTTCTTTGAAGTGTTCGCCACCACGGCGCTGGCCTTCATCTTCTCGACGCTCGGCCTCGTGTCGCCACGCATGGCCACGGCCGCCAGCCTGGCCTCGGCCTCGCTCTTCATGCTGGGCGGCGTGCCCGGCACTTTCCACCACCTGTACTTCAGCGGCACCACCACGCCGGTGATGGCCGTGGGCGCATCGTTCAGCGCGCTGGAAGTGGTGCCCCTGGTGGTGCTGGGCCATGAGGCCTGGGAACACTGGCGCCTGCAGCACCGCGCGAAGTGGATGGCCAACCTCAAGTGGCCCCTCATGTGCTTCGTGGCCGTGGCCTTCTGGAACATGCTGGGCGCGGGCGTCTTCGGCTTCATGATCAACCCGCCGATTGCGCTGTATTACCTGCAGGGACTCAACACCACGCCGGTGCATGCCCACGCTGCGCTGTTCGGTGTGTATGGCTTCCTGGCGCTGGGCTTCACGCTACTGGTGCTGCGCTACATCCGCCCGCAATTGGTGTTCAGCGAGCGGCTCATGAAGACGGGCTTCTGGTGGCTCAACGCCGGCCTGGTGCTGATGATTGCCACCAGCCTGCTGCCCATCGGGCTGTTCCAGTTCCACGCCAGCGTGAGCGAAGGCCTGTGGTACGCCCGGGGCGAAGCCTTCATGCAGCAGCCCTTCATGCAGACCCTGCGCTGGGTGCGCACCTTTGGCGACGTGGTCTTCATCGTCGGCGCGCTGGCCATGGCCTGGCAGGTGGTGAGCGGGCTGTTCGGCTCGCGCGCCCCGGCGCAAGCGGGCCCCTACCTGGCACAGGCCCGTCGCTGAAATGCACTGTGCGAGGCGGCTGCCACAAGCGGCCACCGCGCTCACACACCGTTTGCCCACAAGGACTGACCATGAACCTCGACAAATTCAAACACCAGCACACCGACATCCTGCGCAGCATCGCCACCTTGCGCGCCCTGGCCCAGGCGGGCGTGGAGGCCAATGCCAGCGCCATCGCGCAGGGCATCGTGGCGATGAGCGGCACCATCAAGCTGCACCTGGCCGTGGAAGACCAGGTGCTGTACCCCGCACTGCAGCGCGGCGGCAACGCCGAACTGGCGCGCCTGGGCCGCCAGTACCAAAGCGAGATGGCATCGATCGCCAGCGCCTACGACGCGTTTGCGCGCCGCTGGAACACCGCCGAGGGCGTGCGCCGCGATGCCCAGGGCTTTCGCAACGAGGCCAACGTGGTGCTGCGCCGTGTGTTCGAGCGCATGCAGCGCGAGGACCATGACTTCTATCCGCGCATCGAGGAGGAAGAAACCACCGCCTGCCATTGAGCCGCAACCTCCTGCACCCCACTGCATGCCTGCGCATGCACCTCTGATCCATCGGTAGGGCCTGACGGCACCTTCCTTTCTGCCGGCCCCTGTGCCGGCATTTTTTTACCCCTGCTTACCGCCCCGATTGTGTTGAATCAAACTACCTATAGTGTTTGGTGGGTATCGTGGACACCATAGGTAGTGTTTTTAACCCGTTCCACAGATTGGTCGAACCCATGGCGTCCACCCTTGCCACCTTGCCCCGCGAAGTCGTTTTGCGCAGCGGCCAGCGCGTTCCGTTTGATGCCGAACGCATCCGCGCCGCGCTGGCCAGCGCCGGGCAGGCCTCGGGTGAATACGGCGCCGACGAAGCAGCGTTGCTCACCGCCCAGGTCACCAAGGTGCTCATCCACCGCTTCCATGGCGAGGCACCCACCATCGAGCAGATCCAGGACGTGGCCGAGCAGACGCTGATCGCCTCCAACCACCTGGCCACCGCGCGCGCCTACATCGTCTACCGCGAGCAGCACGCCCAGCTCCGCGCCGACCGGCAGACGCTGGTCGACGTCGAAAGCTCCATCAACGAATACCTCACGCGCGCCGACTGGCGGGTGAACGCCAACGCCAACCAGGGCTACTCGCTGGGCGGGCTGATCCTCAACGTGGCGGGCAAGGTCACGGCCAACTACTGGTTGTCGCACGTCTACACGCCCGAGATCGGCGAGGCGCACAGAAGCGGCGACCTCCACATCCACGACCTCGACATGCTCAGCGGCTACTGCGCGGGCTGGTCGCTGCGCACGCTGCTGCACGAGGGGCTCAACGGCGTGCCGGGCAAGGTGGAGGCGGGGCCGCCCAAGCACATGAGTTCGGCCGTGGGGCAGATCGTGAACTTCCTGGGCACGCTGCAGAACGAGTGGGCGGGCGCGCAGGCGTTCTCGTCGTTCGACACCTACATGGCGCCCTTTGTGCGCATCGATGCCATGGACTACGCCGCCGTGCGCCAGTGCATCCAGGAGCTGGTCTACAACCTCAACGTGCCCTCGCGCTGGGGCACGCAGACGCCGTTCACCAACCTCACGTTTGACTGGACCTGCCCCGAGGACCTGCGCGAGCAGGTGCCGGTGATCGCGGGCCAGGAGATGCCCTTCGCCTACGGCGAGCTGCAGACCGAGATGGACCTCATCAACCGCGCCTACATCGACGTGATGACCACGGGTGACGCCAAGGGCCGGGTCTTCACCTTCCCCATCCCCACGTACAACATCACCAAAGATTTTCCGTGGGAGAGCGAGAACGCGCAGCTGCTGTTCGAGATGACGGCCAAGTACGGCCTGCCGTACTTCCAGAACTTCATCAACTCCGAGCTGGAGCCCAACATGGTGCGCTCCATGTGCTGCCGCCTGCAGCTGGATTTGCGTGAATTGCTCAAGCGTGGCAACGGCCTGTTCGGCAGCGCCGAGCAGACGGGCAGCCTAGGCGTGGTGACGATCAACTGCGCGCGGCTGGGCTACCTGCATGCGGGTGATGAAGCGGGCCTGCTAGCCGCGCTCGACCGCCTGATGGAGCTGGGCAAGCAAAGCCTGGAGACCAAGCGCAAGCTGATTCAGCGGTTGATGGACCAGGGCCTGTTCCCCTACACCAAGCGCTACCTGGGCACCTTGCGCAACCACTTTTCCACGCTGGGCGTGAACGGCATCAATGAGATGGTGCGCAACTTCACGGCGGACCAGCACGACATCACCAGCGAATGTGGCCATGCGTTTGCCGTGCGCCTGCTCGACCACGTGCGCGAGCGCATGGCGCAGTTTCAGGAAGAAACCGGCCACCTCTACAACCTGGAGGCCACGCCCGCCGAAGGCACCACCTACCGCTTCGCCAAGGAAGACAAGAAGCGCTGGCCCGCCATCCTGCAGGCGGGCACATCCGAGCAGCCTTACTACACCAACTCGTCGCAACTGCCCGTGGGCTTCACCGACGACCCGTTCGAGGCCCTGATGCGGCAAGAGGCGCTGCAATCCAAGTACACCGGCGGCACCGTGCTGCACCTGTACATGGGCGAGCGCGTTTCCAGCGGTGCGGCCTGCCGCGAGCTGGTGCGGCGCGCGCTGACGAACTTCCGCCTGCCCTACATCACCGTCACGCCCACGTTCTCCATCTGTCCCACACACGGCTACCTGGCGGGCGAACACCCGTTCTGCCCGCGCTGCGACGAAGAGCGGCTGGACGCCAAGCGGCGGCGCCTGGCCGCCTAGATTTTGAGCAAAAAGTGGCCCTGGCGCTGGATGGTCAAGCGCAAGCAGCTATCAAAACAGAAGCAAACCATTTCTTCCACCCCCGAAAGGACCCCGGCATGAGCCATTTCTCCGCCACCGAACACACCGCCATCTCCAGTGCCGCCGTGCAGCTCACCGACGACGAGCGCCAGCCCTGCGAGGTCTGGACCCGCGTGATGGGCTACCACCGACCCGTGGCCAGCTTCAACACGGGCAAGCAGGGCGAGCACGCCGAGCGCCGTTTCTTTTCAGAGCAGACGCGTGGTGGAATCAACGCCTGCTGAGGCGCCGCCAGCCCCGGCGCTGCGGCTGGGCGGCATGACGCCGCTCACCACCATCGACTTCCCCGGCCGCCTCGCGGCCGTTTTGTATTGCCAGGGTTGCCCCTGGCGTTGCGGCTATTGCCACAACCCCGAACTGCTCGATGCCACCCAACCGCCCTCGCTGCCGTGGGCGCAGGCGCTGGCGTTTCTGGAAAGCCGGCGCGGCCTGCTGGATGGCGTGGTTTTCTCGGGCGGCGAGCCCACGCTGCAGGCGGGCCTGGGCGAGGCATTGACCGCAGTGCGCAGCCTGGGCCTGCAGCGCGCGCTGCACACCGGCGGCATGTACCCCGAGCGGCTCGCGGCACTGCTGCCGCAGCTGGACTGGGTGGGTCTGGACATCAAGGCCCTGCCGCAGCGCTACAACGCCATCACCGCCACGCCCGGCAGCGGTGCGCGCGCCTGGGCCGGGCTGGAGGTGCTTCTGGCCTATGGCACCGACCACGAATGCCGCACCACCTGGCACGCGGGCCTGTTTGGTGTGGATGAGTTGCTGGACTTGGCCCAGGCCCTGGCCGCGCGCGGCGTGCGCCGCTGGGCGCTGCAGGAATGCCGCGCACCTGGCGCACCGGCCTGGGCGCTGACCACGGCGCACCAGCAGCAATTGGCCGCGTGGTTCCCCTCCTTCACGCTGCGCCGGGCCTGAGCGGGCGGGGCTCCGGGTTTGTCCGGCACGTCGCGCAGATTTGTTGCGCTTCTAAGTCGAAAACAGAAGGAACCTGCGAACTTGCGCTAGGAGCCGCTGGGTTTGATGCGCATCAGAGCCGCCTCGGACGCGCCGCGTGGATCATCCGCCACCGCCGCACAACGGCACCACCTGCAAGGAACACGCCCATGACCCCCCTCGGCCTTCAACTGCTGCACGCGCTCAAGCACCACGGCGCGCGCGAGATCTTCGGCATCCCTGGTGACTTCATCCTCCCCCTGTTCAAGCAGATCGAGGAGAGCGGCATCCTGCCGCTGGTCACGCTCAGCCACGAGCCCTCGCTGGGCTTTGCCGCCGATGCCGCCGCGCGCATGCACTGCGGCCTGGGCGTGGTGGCCGTCACCTACGGCGCGGGCGCGCTCAACGTGGTCAACGCCGTGGCGGGGGCCTATGCCGAGCGCTCGCCGCTGGTGGTGCTGGCCGGCTGCCCCGGCGAGGTCGAGGCGCACTCGGGCCTGGTGCTGCACCACCAGGTGCGCCATGTCGATTCGCAATGGCGGATCTTCCGCGAGATCACCTGCGACCAGGTGCGCCTGTCCGACCCTGCCACCGCGCCCGCCGAGCTGGCCCGCGTGCTGCGCAGCTGCCGCGAATACTCGCAGCCCGTGCTCATCGAGGTGCCGCGCGACATGACGCTGCACCCCATGGCCGAGGTGCCCCTGCTGCCGCCCAGCACCTTCAATGAAGCCGCCGTGGCCGAGTGCGCCGACGAATGGATGGCCCGCATCCAGGCAGCCCAGCGCCCCGTGCTGGTGGTGGACGTGGAGGTGCGCCGCTTTGGCCTGGAGGCCCGCGTGGCCGAGCTGGCGCGGCGCCTGCAGCTGCCGGTGCTCACCACCTTCATGGGCCGGGGGCTGCTGGCGGAGGAGGGCGTGCACTCCGGCGTACAGCTGCACGGCACCTACCTGGGCGTGGCGGGCGCGCCCGAGACCAGCGCGCTGCTCGACGACTCCGACCTGCCCGTGATGCTGGGTGCCATCCTGTCGGACAGCAACTTTGGTGTGAGCGCCCAGCGCATGGACTTTCGCCGCGCGCTCATCGCCGCGCACCGCGAGGTGCGCGTGGGCCACCACCTGTACCCGAACATCCCCCTGGCCGCGCTGGTGGAAGCGCTGCTGGCCCGCGCCCCGGCCGCAGGCGCCAAGCCGCCGCGCGCCCTGCCGCCCCCGCCCACTTGCCCCGAGGGCCTGGTGGCCGACGATGCGCCCGTGTGTGCGGCCGACCTCTCCCGCGCGCTCAACGACCGCATCCGCGCGCACGGCCCCATGAACATCGTCGCGGACATTGGCGACTGCCTGTTTGCTGCGATGGAGCTGCTGCCCACCCCGCTGGTGGCGCCGGGCTACTACGCCTCCATGGGCTTCGGCGTGCCGGCCGGCATCGGTGCGCAGGTGGCCACGGGCCAGCGCAGCCTGATCCTGGTGGGCGACGGCGCCTTTCAAATGACGGGCTGGGAGCTGGGCAACTGCCCGCGCCTGGGGCTGGACCCCATCGCCATCGTGCTCAACAACCAGACCTGGGAAATGATCCGCGCCTTCCAGACCGAATCGCGCTGCGCCGCCCTGGGCGACTGGCACCTGGCCCAGGCCGCCGATGCGCTGGGCGGGCGCGGCCACCGGGTGCACACGCGGGCGCAGTTCAAGTCGGCACTCGATGCCGCGTTTGCCGAGCGCGGTCGCTTTCAGCTCATCGAGCTGATGGTGCCACCGGGCGACAGCACGCCCACGCTGCGGCGGTTTTCGGAAGGCATCCGGGCGCTGCGGGCGCGGGCAGCGTCGGCCGCCTGAGCGCGAAGGATCTGTTCACGTAGGCCCGCACGCATCGCATCGCGGGGCAGCAAAGCGCGGCAGCGGGGCTACCCCGCGCGCACCACGCGCAGCACGTCTGCCCCGTAGGCCTCCAGCTTTTTCGCCCCCATCCCGCTGATGCCCTGCAAGTCGTCGAGCGTGCCGGGGTTGCGCTCGGCAATCGCGGCCAAAGTGGCGTCGTGAAAGATCACATACGCAGGCAGGTTGTGCTCGCGTGCCACCTCGGCGCGCCAGGCCTTGAGGTTGATGAAACGCACCTGCGCATCGGGGCCAAGATTGGCGGCCGCGGCGGGCGGCGCGCTGCCCGTGCCCTTGCGGGTGCGCGTGCGTTTGGCCGGTGCGGACGACACCGACTCGCGCAGCTGCACCGGCACCTCGCCCTTGAGCACCGCGCGCGAGCCTTCGGTGAGGCACAGCGTGTCAAAGCTGTGGCCGCTGTCCAGCATCACCTTCTGCAGGCCTAACGCGCCGGTGGCGATCAGCTGGCGCAGCACGCCGCGCAGCTGGGGCTCGGTCAGGTCCGCGCCGATGCCGAAGGTGGAGATTTTTTCGTGCCCGAACTGCGCGACCTTCTCGGTCTTCTTGCCGCGCAGGATGTCCATAATGTGCCCCGTGCCAAAGCTGATGCCGCTGGCCTGGTTCACGCGGTAGATGGTGGAGAGCAGCTTGCGTGCCGCATCCGTGGCGTCCCACACCGCCGGTGGGTTCAGGCAGTTGTCGCAGTTGCCGCAGGGTGTGGACTGCTCCCCAAAGTACGCCAGCAGCCGCACGCGGCGGCAGTCGGTGGCCTCGGCCAGGGCCAGCAGTGCATCGAGCTTGCCACGCAGCGCCTGCTTGAACTCCTCGCCCGCCGGGCTTTCGTCGATCATGCGGCGCTGGTTGACCACGTCGTTCAGGCCATACGCCATCCAGGCATCGGCGTTCAGCCCGTCGCGACCCGCGCGGCCCGTTTCCTGGTAGTAGCCTTCGATGTTCTTGGGCATGTCCACATGGGCCACAAAACGCACATCAGGCTTGTCGATGCCCATGCCGAACGCGATGGTGGCCACCATCACGATGCCTTCCTCGCGCAGGAAGCGATCCTGGTTCTTCTGACGCACTTTCGTGTCCAGACCCGCGTGGTAGGGCAGGGCGGTGATGCCCGCGTCGCTCAGCGTGGTGGCCAGCTCTTCCACGCGCTTGCGCGACTGGCAATACACCACGCCCGCCTCGCCCGCATGCTCGCGCTCGATGAAGCGCAGCAGCTGCGTGGTGACGTCCTTCTTTTCCTCAATGCGGTAGCGGATGTTGGGCCGGTCAAAGCTGCTGATGAACAGCCGTGCATCCTGCAGCTGCAGCCGCTCGACGATGTCTTCGCGCGTGAGCGCATCGGCCGTTGCGGTGAGCGCAATGCGCGGTACTTGCGGGTAACGCTCGTGCAGCAGCGTGAGCGCGCGGTATTCGGGGCGGAAATCGTGGCCCCACTGGCTGACGCAGTGCGCTTCGTCGATGGCGAACAGGCTCAGGTGGCCGCCGCTGTACAGGCTGTCGAGCAGGCCCAGGAAACGGGGCGTGTTCAGCCGCTCGGGCGCGGCATACAGCAGCGTGAGGTCGCCGGTCTGCAGGCGCAGCTCCACGTCCTGGGTCTCGTCGTAGCTCAGCGTCGAGTTCAGGAACGCCGCATCCACCCCCGCCTCGTGCAGCGCGCCCACCTGGTCGTGCATCAGCGCGATCAGCGGCGAAATCACGATGGTCACCCCGCGCCCCTGCTGCTGGCGCACGATGGCCGGCACCTGGTAGCACAGCGACTTGCCTCCGCCTGTGGGCATCAGCACCAGCGCGTCGCCGCCGCCAATCACATGCTCGACGATCGCTTGCTGCGGGCCGCGGAACTGTTCGTAGCCGAAGACATCCTGCAAGACAGACTGGGCAGGGGACAACACGGAAGACGGGCGAGACACCAAGCGAATACTCTGAAAATGAGAGCGCCCCACGCTGGACCCACCTGCGCTGGACGCCAATAAAGCCAAAAATTTGTGTGCGGGCCCGTGCTACGAACCGTGCGATGCAAGGCCCATATTGTGCGCTGCGGGCCTGCGCCGCTGGTTGGGGGTCAGCGCAGCGCGCGGACAGCGCTTTCGATCACCTCAGGCGGGATGGCGGCAAAGCCCAGCCGCCATCCCGCGATGGGAGGCGCTGCATGGTAGAGCTCGCTGAGGCTGGGGGTTGCAATGCCGCGCGCCAGCGCGCGGCGCGTTTGCTGCTGCTCGCTGCCCTCGGTCAGCCGCACGGCCATCTGCAGCCCGCCCCGGCTGTCCAGTGGCTCGGCCCACGGCAGGTGGGTGTGCAGCGCCTGCAGCAGGGCGTCGCGCCGGCTGCGGTAGAGCTGGCGCATCAGCCGCAGGTGGGCCGCAAAGTGGCCCTGGTCCATGAAGTCGGCCGCCACCGCCTGCATGGGCTGCGAAGGGTGGCCGTCGTAGATGGTGCGGGCGGTCACCAGGGGCTTTACCAGCGGTTCGGGCAGCACCATGTAGGCCAGCCGCACCGAAGGAAACAAGGACTTCGAGAACGTGCCGATGTAGAGCACGCGACCGTGCGCGTCGAGGCCCTGCAAGGCGGGCGTGGGCTGGTGGTCGTAGAGGAATTCGCTGTCGTAGTCGTCCTCGATCAGCCAGGCCCCCGTGGCCTGTGCGTGGTCGATGAAGGCCAGGCGGCGCTGCAGGGACATGGCGCGCCCGGTGGGGAACTGGTGCGATGGCGTGAGGTAGATCAGGCGTGGCGGCGTCTGGGTGGGCACCAGCTGGGCGCCTTCGCCGTCCAGCCGCATGTCCACCACCTGGGCCCCGCTGGCGTGGAACGCGGTGCGCGCGCCTGCGTAGCCCGGGTCCTCCATCCAGACGGTATCGCCTTCGTCCAGCAGCGTCGCGGCCAGCAGCTGCAGGGCCTGTTGCGAGCTGGTCAGCACCAGCACCTGGCCCGCATGGCAACGCACGCCGCGCGACTGCGCGAGGTAGCGCGCGATGGCCTCGCGCAGTGCGGGCAGGCCTTGGGGGTCACCGTAGAACAGCAGGGGCCCGGCGTCCTGGCGCAGGCGGCGCTGCATCAGCTGGCGCCACAGATCGACCGGGAAGGCCCCCAGGTCCGGGCTGCCCGCCACGAACGCGCGGGCGCGGTCGGGCTCGGCGCAACCGCCGGTATCGACCATGCGCTGCCCGCGCCGAGACAGCGCGGGCAGTGCCGCCGCCGGGGCCATACGGCCCGCCCGGGACCGCGCCGCCCCGGCACGCTGCATGTCGATGGCCACGAAGCTGCCCTGGCCGACATGCCGGTGCAGGTAGCCCTCGGTTTCCAGCTGGGCGTAGGCCGCCTCCACCGTGACCCGTGAAAGACCCAGGTCGCGCGCCAGATCGCGGGTGGAGGGCAGGCGTTCGCCCAATACGGCCTGGCCGGTGCGCACGGCCTCGCGCAGCGCCGCGCACAGGCGCTCGCGGCGGCCGCCTCCGTGGGTGTCCTCCAGCAGCGTGAGCAACAGCCGTGGTTTCATCGGTAATTGGTCTTATTTGTGACGAAGGATTGGCATTATCAATCAGGCCAAATCGTCGGAAACTTCCTCCCATCGCAACACCACACAGCCACACGAGAGGACTTTTCCATGACCCACGCCGCCCCCGTCTCCGCACCCGCCTCCGCTGTCCTGGCGTTCCCCGCGCCCAGCCCCGAGCAGTCGCGGGACTTCATGGCCGCCAAGCTCAGCTACCACGCCGATGCCTGGGACGTGGCCGAAGACCTGCGCAACGGCATCGACGCCATCGTGGTGGTCGACACCCGCTCCACGGCGCATTACGAACAGGGCCATGTGCCGGGCGCCATCAGCTTTCCCCACCGCACCATGGACGAGCAGAGCACGGCGCACCTCGACCGCAGCAAGGTCTACGTCACGTATTGCGACGGCATCGGCTGCAATGGCTCGACCCGGGGCGCGTACAAGCTGGCGCGGCTGGGCTTCACGGTCAAGGAGATGCTGGGCGGGCTGGACTTCTGGATCCGCGACGGCCAGCCTGTAGCCACCGGCCCGGAGCGCGGCGCCATGCCGTCGGCCCGCCCCGCCATCGAGTGCGCATGCTGAGCCATCCGCCGCATCGCACCGGCTGGACCCTGCGCGCCGCAGGCGCCGCTGACGCGCCCGCGCTGGCCGACCTGTGCGCCGCCCACGCGGCGTACGAGCGCATCCCGTACAGCGCCGACGGCCATGCCCACCGGCTGGCCCAGGGGCTGGAGGCGGGGCGGTTGTTCGCCTGGCTGGGCTATTGGGGTGAGCAGGCAGTGGGATATGCCAGCGCCACGCTGGACTATTCGACTCTCGCCGCGCGCTCTTACCTGCATCTGGACTGCCTGTACCTGGAGCCTGAAGCGCGTGGCTGCGGCCGGGGCGCCGAGATGATGGCCGCTGTGCGGCACCGCGCCCAAATGCTGGGCTGCGAGGCGATGCAGTGGCAGACGCCCGTGTGGAACGAGGGCGCCATCCGTTTCTATGACCGCCTGGGCGCCACGCGGCTGGCCAAGCAACGCTACACGCTCGTGTGTGGGTGAGAAAGCCCCTGGGCCACCGGCAGCCCCGGGGGGCTTTCTACAATCGGGGGATGAAAACGCTTGCCTACACCCGCGCCGCGCAACTGCCCGACATCCTCGCCCAACGCATCGTCATCCTCGACGGCGCCATGGGCACCATGATCCAGCGCTTCAAGCTGGGCGAGGCGCAGTACCGGGGCGAAGGCTACAACGGCCCGGATGGGGCAGGCGACCGGTTCAAGGACTTCCCGCGTGACGTGAAGGGCAACAACGAGCTGCTCAGCATCACCCGGCCCGATGTGATCCGCGACATCCACGAGCGCTACCTGGCCGCAGGCGCCGACCTGATCGAGACCAACACCTTCGGCGCAACCACCATCGCGCAGGAGGACTACAAGATGGCCGACCTGGCGCGCGAGATGAACCTCAAATCTGCCCAGCTGGCCCGCGCCGCCTGTGACAAGTACAGCACGCCCGACAAGCCCCGCTTTGTCGCAGGCGCCCTCGGCCCCACGCCCAAGACGGCCAGCATCAGCCCCGACGTGAACGACCCCGGCGCGCGCAATGTGGACTTCGAGCAGCTGCGCGCCGCTTACTACGAGCAGGTGGAAGCGCTGGTCGAGGGCGGCTCCGACGTGCTGCTGGTCGAGACCATCTTCGACACGCTCAATGCCAAGGCAGCGCTGTTTGCCATCGACGAGTTCTTTGAAAACAGCGGAGAGCGCCTGCCCCTCATCATCAGCGGCACCGTCACCGATGCCTCGGGCCGCATCCTCTCGGGCCAGACGGTCACGGCCTTCTGGCACAGCGTGCGCCATTCCCGCCCGCTGGCCATAGGCCTGAACTGCGCCTTGGGTGCCACGCTGATGCGCCCCTACATCCAGGAGCTGAACCGCGTGGCCGAGGACACCTTCATCAGCTGCTACCCCAACGCCGGCCTGCCCAACCCCATGAGCGACACCGGCTTTGACGAAACGCCTGAAATCACCAGCCGCCTGGTGCATGAGTTCGCGGCCGAGGGGTTGGTCAACATTCTGGGCGGCTGCTGTGGCACCACGCCGGACCACATCGGCGCCATCGCCAAGGCAGTCGAGAACGTGCCCACCCGCAAGATGTTCTACCCAGCAGAAGCCTAGAGTAGCTGCCCCCCTGAGTCGCCTGCGGCGCCTTCCCCCAAGGGGGACGCCGCCAGCGCGGCGGGGCGGCCCTTGCGCGGCGGCCTTTGGTCTGGGCCGCGCCGGTTTCGCGCGCTGCGGGTTTTGCAACGCCCACCCAAGGGTGAGAGATTCGCGCTGAATGAACGGTTTGTAGGAAAATTGGCACCTGGCGCTTGATGGTCAAGCGCCAGGTGCTATCTAATTAATAGCAATTGTTGCCGCTCTGAAGTGCGGCAACGCAGTGCCGTTCCAGGCAGCCCACCATGATCGACAACGCTATCTTGCCCGCCGACACGGCACCTGCCGACGATGCTGCTCAAAAAGCCGCCGCCCACGCCGCGCTCAAGCTCGAAAAGCGCCTGGTGCGCCAGGTCGCGCAGGCCATCACTGACTTCGGCCTCATCGAAGACGGTGACAAGGTGATGGTGTGCGTGTCGGGCGGCAAGGACAGCTACGGCCTGCTCGACGTGCTGCGTATGCTGCAGCAGCGCAACGGCAACAAGTTCGAGCTGATCGCCGTCAACCTCGACCAGAAGCAGCCCGGCTTTCCGGCCCATGTGCTGCCTGAATACCTGGCCCAGGTGGGCGTGCCCTTCCACATCGAAACGCAGGACACCTACAGCGTCGTCAAGCAGCACATCCCCGAAGGCAAGACCATGTGCAGCCTGTGCAGCCGCCTGCGCCGGGGCATCCTGTATCGCGTGGCCGACGAGCTGGGCGCCACCAAGATCGCGCTCGGCCACCACCGCGACGACATGCTGCAGACGTTCTTCTTGAACATGTTCTTCGGCGGCAAGCTCAAGGGCATGCCACCCAAGGTGCAAAGCGACCGGGGCGACCACCTCATCATCCGCCCGCTGGCCTATGTGGCCGAGGATGACCTCACCCGCTGGGCCGAACACCGCCAGTTCCCCATCATCCCCTGCACCCTGTGCGGCAGCCAGGAGAACCTGCAGCGCAAGCAGATCGGTCAGATGCTGCGCGACTGGCAGCAGCTCTACCCCGGCCGCATCGAAAACATGGCCGTGGCGCTGCGCAACCTGGTGCCCTCGCACTTCATGGACCCGCGCCAGTTTGACTTCAAGGGCCTGGTGCCCAACGGCGTGCAGGACGCCGATGGCGACAAGGCGTTTGATGCCGAAGCGTTTCCTGCGCAGGCCGTGGGCATGCTCGCGGGCCTGCCGCTGATGCCGCGCTGACCTGACACCGACGATTTTTTAGATTGGGCCACCCCATGACCACGCTCAAAGCCCCCGAACTCCTGCTGCCCGCTGGCTCGCTCGACAAGATGCGCGCCGCCTACGACTTTGGCGCCGACGCCGTGTACGCGGGCCAGCCGCGCTACAGCCTGCGTGCGCGCAACAACGAGTTCCGCCTGGAGCAGATCAAGCAAGGCATTGACGAGGCCCACGCGCGCGGCAAGAAGTTCTTTGTGACCAGCAACCTGATTGCGCACAACGACAAGATCCGCACCTACCTGCGCGACATCGAGCCCGTGATCGACTGCAAGCCGGATGCCCTCATCATGGCCGACGCGGGCCTGATCATGATGGTCAAGGAAAAGTGGCCCGAGCAGGTGGTGCACCTCTCGGTGCAGGCCAACACCACCAACTGGGCGGCGGTGAAGTTCTGGCAGAAGATGGGCGTGGAGCGCATCATCCTCTCGCGCGAACTCAGCCTGGACGAGATTGAAAAAATCCGCCAGGAATGCCCCGACATGGAGCTGGAAGTGTTCGTGCACGGCGCGCTGTGCATTGCGTATTCGGGCCGCTGTTTGCTCAGCGGCTACTTCAACCACCGCGACCCCAACCAGGGCACCTGCACCAACGCCTGCCGCTGGAATTACGCCACGCACGACGCCGACATCGACCCCACCACGGGCGAAGCCATTGCGCAAAAGATGGAAGGCGACTTCAACTTCGAGGCCGCGCAGCAAAAGGCCGAGCAGGCCTTCGCATCGACCACCGGCAACGGCGAGCGCCACCCCAAGGCCGACAAGGTCTACCTGATCGAAGAGGCCGGCCGCCCCGGGCAGATGATGCCCATCATGGAAGACGAGCACGGCACGTACATCATGAACAGCAAGGACCTGCGCGCGGTGGAGCACGTGGCGCGCCTGGCGCAGATCGGCGTGGACTCGCTCAAGATCGAAGGCCGCACCAAGAGCCTGTACTACGTGGCCCGCACCGCCCAGGTCTACCGCCGCGCCATCGACGACGCCGTGGCGGGCCGCCCCTTCAACTCCGAGCTGCTGATCGAGCTGGAGGGCCTGTCCAACCGCGGCTACACCGGCGGCCTGCTGGAGCGCCGCCCTAGCAACGACTACCAGAACTACATCAACGGCCACTCGGCCACGCAGCGCAGCCAGTATGTGGGCGAGGTGCTGGGTGCAGAGGGTCAGGCCGATGTGGGCTTGCAAGGGGACTGGGTGCAGGTGGAGACGAAGAACCACTTTGCGGTGGGAGACCTGATTGAGGTGGTCCACCCGAGTGGGAATATCACCGTACGGCTGCAGGAGATGCGCAATGTCGAAGGCCAGCCGGTCAACGTAGCCCAGGGCAGCCCCGTGCGTGTGTGGATTGCGCTGCCTGCGCGCTACAGCGGGGCCTTGCTGGCGCGCGTGATCGAAGCGCAACCGCTTGCACCAGCGGCTGCCGAGCCTGCCCTGGCTGCATAGCCTGCCAGGGCGCTCCTGTTTGCTGTCCGTTGGCTGCTGCCGTTGTGTGAGCAGATTGGACGGCCTACCAGGCGACTATTACATGCACCGTGGCCCAGGCCATGACGCCGTAGGCGCCCATTGCCGCCAGGGTGGTGGCCTTGGATGCTTGGCGGTCTCGCAGCAAGACCCAGAGCGCAAGGAAAGACATCGCATACATCACCGCAGACAGGATGTAGGCCTCGGGCGCCGGTACGAAGGTGGACGGCCCGCCGCGCCGTGGTGATGTCGCAAAGCCTGCGTGGGCCACGATCAGCGATCCGCCCAGCAGACCCAGCACCGCGAGCGCGGCGATCGAAATCTTGGCGGGTAGGTTCAACGGGGTAGGCGCTGGCATGGTGAGGGCGCCACAAGGTGGCGCGGTTGTGGGGTCGGGCTTCGGGGGGGCGGGTTTTTGGTAAATTACCTTCTAGCGCTTTACTGTATTGGATTTGTTGCTATCAAAATAGAAGTAATTGCCCTGGCGTGCAATCGCCTGCCCGTGTTCAGCCGGGGCACATCGCGCCAGGCTCGGGCTCTTTGCCGATGGTCAACACGTCAAGCACACCGCGCACACCGAGCACATGCTCGATGAAAGCACGACAGGGATGTGAGCTATCCGCCCACACCGCCGCTTTCACCAACACACCCAGAGGGCTCACGTCCTGGGGTTTCCACGACAAGACGGCCAGATTTTTGCGCCGCACCAAGGGCCGCACAAGGCTCGCTGGCACGCAGACGAGCATGTCGCTGTCCGCCAGCATGGCGTAGATGATTTCCGTCGAGCGGCTCGACACGCGACACAGTTCCGGCACCCCGCCTAAATCGTCGAACAGGCTATCCACCTGCTGTGGGCCCAGCCCTGTGAGTGGTGGGCTCAGCCAGCGTTGTGACAGCAGCTCGGCGGACGTGACGATTGCCTGTTGCGCCAAAGGGTGCTCAGGGCGGCAAGCGATGACGAATTCATCCGGCAGCGCGGCGTGAAACTCGAACCCCTGCGGCAGCGGGGTCGGTTCGCGGCAGATCGCTAGGTCCAGGGTTCCTTCCTGGATGCTCTCCAGCAGGTTGTCGATGGTGACTTCGTGAACATCGATGGCGGCGCTCGGGTGCAGGGCGCAGTAGGCCGGAATGGCGGCCGTCAGCAACCCGTTGATGCCCGCCGCGATGCTGCCGATGCGGATCAGCGCGGACGCGGCCCCTTGCTGCATCAGCGCCGCGTTGCCAGCAGCCGCTTGCAGGGGCACCAGCGAAGCGCGCAGCAGTGGCAGAACCGCCTCCCCCAGGCGGGTCAGGCGCATGCCCTTGGCGTGCCTTTCAAAGAGGGCGCCGCCCATAGAACTCTCCAGCTCCGCCAGCGCATGCGTCGCTGCGGGCTGGCTCAGGCCAATGGCAGAGGCCGCGCGGTGCAGGCTTTGCAAATCGGCAATCGCAATCGCCAACTGCAGGTGCTTGAGGCGCACGCGCCCCAGGATGCGATTGAACAGGACGGAGGGCGTCAGGTCTGGCATGTGGTATTCAAAATTTGAATCATGTTGAAAAAGAAGCATTGGCCCTGTGGTGACTGCTGTGCAACGATCGCGTGCCTTCGGGTGGACGCAAGCCTGCCCGGGGTTCATTCAACTAACGAATCTTATTCCCGCAGATGCGCAAGCTAGTGCGCAGGAACTCAGGAGACAAAACCCATGCCGTCATTGCAGCGCCCCACCTTGGGCGAGATCACCTCGCGCCCGTCCCGTTTCCTCATCGCCCCGGTGATGGCCGCCATCTTCGCCATGGGCCATGCCCACGCGGCCGATACCCTCGACACCGCGTGCAAGACCACGGCCGAGTGCCAGGCGCAGGTGGCCAAGATCCAGGGGGTGGTCAAAGGGGACGCCACCAGCGCGCTGTCCAAGTCGCAAGACACGTTCTACTGGTTCGGTCGCATCAACATGGCATCGACGGTGGTGAATGCCGAGCAGGGCATCATCCCCAAGGCCCAGGCGGGTCGCATCGCGCGCGGTGTGGAGCATTCGATCACCCAGGCCACCACACCCGGTGGCAAGCGCCCCACCGACGTGCTGCAGGTCGAAAAAATTATCACGGATGCAGTGGGCCCGGAGGCAACGCTGATCCACACCGGGCGCAGCCGCCAGGACATCCATTCCACCTTGAATGCCGCGCAGTTGCGTCTGGAAATGCTGGACTTTGCCGATGCGCTGGACCAAGTGCGCGCACGGCTCATCACCACGGCGCAGGCACACACCGCCACCTACGTGCCCGCCTACACCAATGGCGTCCAGGCCATGCCCATCAGCTACGGGCACTACCTCATGGCCTGGGCCGATTCGTTCGCGCGCGACTCGGTGCGCATTCGCGAGGCCTATGCCCGCATCAACCTCAGCCCCATGGGCACGGCGGTGCTGTCCAACTCCAGCTGGGGCATCAACCGCGAGCGCTTGGCGCAGTTGCTGGGGTTCGACGGGCTCATCGTGAATTCGCTGGATGCAGGGCAGATCAGCACCTACGACATTCCCATCGAGGCCACGTCCATCGCCAGCTCCACTGCCATCCGCGTGGGGGCCTTCATGCAGGATGTGCACACCCAGTACCACCAGACGCGGCCCTGGCTGCTGCTGGCCAGCGGCAAGACCTACACCAGCAGCGCCATGCCGCAAAAGGCCAACCCCGGCATCATCCAGAACACGCGGGCCAAGGCCAGCGATGTGGTGGCCTCGGCCCAGGCGTCGCTGTGGCGGGCGCATAACGCCACGCCCGGCATGATCGACTACAAGAACACCTGGAGCCCGGCCAGCGCCAAGACCTTTGTGCAGGGCGTGGAGATGCTCCAGCAGTTTGCCGACGTGCTGGACTCGCTGCGCATCGACCCAGCCCGGGCGCTGGACGAACTGGAATCCGAATGGACCACCTCGATGGAACTGGCCGAGGCGCTGCAGCGCAGCCATGGCGTGCCGTTCCGCGTGGGTCACCACTTTGCGTCGGATGTGGTGCTGTTTGCCAAGGAGCGCAACCTTCGCCCCAAGGATTTCCCGTACGCCGAAGCCGTGCGCATCTACCGCGAAGCGGGCAAGAAATACGACCTCAAGGACCAGCGCCTGCCGCTGGGTGAAGCCGCATTCCGCCGCGCTTTGTCGCCCGCAGACATGGTGACCACACGCACCGGCACAGGCGGGCCGCAGCCGCAGGAGGTCACGCGCATGGCGACCGTTGCCAAGGACACCCTGGCCAAAGACCGCGTGTGGTCGGGCGAAGCGCGGCAGCGGCTGCTGGCGGCTGAGGCTGCCTTGAATGCGGCGTTTGAGGGTGTGAAGTCGTTGCCTTGAGTGTGGGCTCGCGGGCTGTGTGCTTCAGACAGGCCGAAGGGCCCGACCGGAGTGGGTCTCCCGAGCGGGCGATACTCACGCCCATCGCGAAGGGAGTCAACACACATGAGCACGACATCGAAAGCCCAGCAACGCTTCCGAGTTCCCGCCGCGTTAGCGGTCGCCATAGCGGCTGCGGCGGTTGCCGCGCTGACGGGCGCCAGTGCGTGGGCCCAGGCCCCGGCTGTAGCACCCGCCAAGCAGCGCTATGTGCAAGGCTCGTGGGTCAACCTGCGCGAGTCGGCTCAATCCCAGGCCCGCATCGTCGCCCAAGTACCCGCCAACACCGTGCTGCAACAGCTCACCGAGCGCGATGGCTGGTGCGCCGTGCTCTATGCGGGCGACGCGCGGCTGGGTCCCCCGTTGCCCGAGCCATTGCAAGCCCACATCGCCTGCAACCTGCTGGCCGACCAGCCCCTCACCCTGGCCCAGGCGGGCAAGGATGCGGCCCGCGCCTTTTGGGTGGCACCGTCACCCAACCGCCTGCGCGCCTACGGCAACGCCCTGCCGCGTCCGCCAGCCCTGCAGCTGCCTGCGCTGGTCAAGAGCCACGCGCATGAAATGCCGGTGCAGTACCCCACCCGAGCTGAGTGGGAAGCTGCCAAGAAGCTCATGCGTACCGGTGTGTTGCTTCGGGCCGAGCAAGAGATCGACCGGGGCCACCCCGTGAACCCGCTGGACGACCTGAAGCTGGCCACCCGTGCCGTGGACCACATCCCTGCCGTGGCCCCTTTGGCCGCCAAGCCGACCTTGCCGACGATTGCCCCGTCGTACTTTCGCAGCCACACCAGCGTGGCCCTGCTGCATGAGACCGATGCCGACGGCCTGGCTGCCGTGGCGGGCGCCCGCATCAGCGTCATTCCTACCGGGGCGCCCGTGGGCCGGTTCAACCGCCACAATGGGCCTGAAATCGAATACATCACCGGCTTCTGGGACGTGGGCTCTGCCGACCAGGCCTTTGCCCCTGCGCTGACCCTCTATGCCATCACCCACCAGGGCCTGGTGGGGGCCCACACCGTGCGCCAGCGCTATTGGGACATCAGCAACGAAGACCATTACTGCGGCGGCCACTACCCCGGCCGCGGGTTCAACGACCCTGGCGAAGAAGCCCAGCCCGTACGCGGCTATGCCAAGCTGTCCGACAGTGCCGAGGTGCTGACCCGCCTGGTGCTGCCCGGAAAGCTGCCGCCTGACGCGGTGAAGGTGAAGACCCGGCGATACGCCACGAGCTGGATGCAGCCCGCCGACCCGCCCATCCGGGACAAGCCCCAGCGCAAGAACACTGCCGTGCTGGTGCACGAGATCGACCTGGACCGCGATGGCATCGCAGACATCCTGCGCATCGACACCCCTTCGCCCGGCGGCATGAGCTTCGAGCCGATCTTTGAATGGCGCTGGTACCTCAATATCGGTGGCCAGTGGTTCCGGGCGGGGCACTGGGTGGATGAGGAGTGCACTTGATGGCTGAGCGAGGTGTGTGGGTGCCTCGACTCATTTTTGCGCTCCCTCGAAAGTCCTGCGATATCTGACTTCGCGGCCAACGATGTTGTCGTTCACCACGAACTCCGATGTTTCCGCAGAGACGAGCGTAAAAGTGGCGTACCGCATTCGTCCGCCAGAAAATTGACGTCCGTTCTCCTGCAGAAATCGGCGTTTGAGGCTTTTCCCGTCATAAGACCATTCGCCAGAAAGCTCAGTGCGCTCTATGCGGCCCTCTGAATTTGACATTGAAATGCTGTCGACGAATTTGCCATCGGCGCCTAGATAGAGCAACCGGAGCGACTTTTCCCCGTCCGTACCATCGTCCCTCAGCCAAGTACCGACTAATTTGCTTCGTGTTTCCTCAATGCGCAAACTATCAGCGTTTTCGCACCCTGCTACGAGAAATAAAGCAGCGATAGATAGGAAAAGAGCACGTGCCATCGACGTTCCTGTGTTGAAAATAATCGTACGCAATGCAGCTATGTGCGGCCGACAACGGGGCAGAGCGACCGTTGCCTTGGCACGAACCGCTCGCATGCAAAGTATCCGATGCGCGTACGGGAAGGCGGAAAATACGCATACCGATTCCGGTTAGACAGCTGCCGTCGTTTGGCTTGTCCTGGTGACCGCCGGTTGCCGCAACAACGCTCCCAGCACCAGTGCCTCCGCCATCACCTCCAACGCTTCTTCCAGCCTAGCCAGCAACTCCGGAACCTCTGGTAACCAGGGCCAATACGGCAGCACCTCGGGCCATTGGTCCACCGCAATGGCCGCTAGCCCCACGGCAAACCCTGCCCACAGCAGGCAGCGGGTGCTGCGGTGGCTCAGTGCCCGGTGCAGCCGGGCCAGCGTGACCAAACCCACCAAGGCCACCGCCAGCATCGGCACCTCGCGCACGGCGCTCCAGCGGCATGCATCCATCCATTCGTGGCAGCGGAACTTCCACAGCTCGTGCAGCATGAACTGTTCGTCCAGCGCCAGCGCGCCGAAGGCCAGCACCAGCCACACACCCAGCCGCCAGGGCAGACAGCGTTCGGCCGTGAGGCGCAGCGCGGTGACGCACAGCGTGAGCAGCAGCGCGCTCGATAGCCACGATGCGGGCGAGTTGTCGGAGCGGAATGCGCGCTCCCAGCCCGGTGAAAAGATCCACGCGCTGAACAGCAGAAATCCCGCCACTGCGCCCAGCAGGGTGGGTGCGACCCAGCGGTGAGGCGCTGGTCTGGGGCCTGGCGTGTTGTCGGACAACGGGAGGGGGGGATGCTGGGGCATGGCGGGGTTTGGAACCACAGGGTGCTGGCGTCGGGCAGGCAGGCAGGGCGATAAGATTTTGAATCAAATAGGCCGCTGGCGCTTTACTGTATTGTATTTTATGCTATTTATTTTATAGCGCATTAATGAGCTGCCGCGCTGTGGGCGGCGCGCCCTGTTCACACTGGCGGAATCGCTACAGAATCGGGCATCCCTTTGCACGTACGGTATGTCCCTCCCCATCGACCCTTCCCGCAACGCGCTTCCGCCCGTGGCCCAGTTTCTGGCCGAGGCGGCGCTGCAGCGGCAGAGCGCACTGCTGGGGCTGGACAAACCCACGCCTGCGCCCGCACCGCTGCCCACGGCCGACCCGAGCGCGCCGCCGCCCACAACCACCTCGCCCAGCCCCCCCGCTGGGCCTTTGCCCGCACCGGCCGACAAGGCCAGCATTTCAGCCCAGGCGCGCGAGCAGTTGGGCGCGGGTTTTGACCCACGGCGCGAAGTAGCGGGTCATGCTGCCGCTTCAGGGGTGAAGGCGGGACCTGCGCCGCGTGGGCCGTTAACGCCGCTGGCGTCGCCCCCACTTCCCGCGGGGGCGCCAACGTCGGCATCCGCCGTGTCCACCCCTTCGGCGGCGTCGTTGTCAGGCGCTGACTGGCCTGCCACGGGGCTGGGTGCGCCGCTGCTGCGTTTGGTGAGCGCGCTCGTGGCGCAGGTCACGGCCCAGGCCGGGGTGCCGCAGCGCGTAGTGGCCGCGCAGCCCTGGCCCATCGGCATGGCGCAGGCGCTGGAGAGTGGGGCGCTGGATGCCGACCAGCCGCCGCTGCAGACCTGGCTGGTACGTCAGGGGGTGGTGTTGACACCCGAGGGGCCGCGCGGGCTGGCGCTGACCTTGCGTGCACCGGTGCCATGGCTGGCGACGCAGGCGTCGCCAGCGACCGGTGCAGCCGCAGCACAGGCCAGCGCAAACGCCAGTGCTGCAGGCGGCGCGCTGCAGGTGCCGTTTGCCGGGGGCGGTCAGCCGCTCCAGTCGGGCGTGATGGCTTTGGTGTTGCAGGGCATGGACACCGCCGCACCGCGCACCAGTGCGCTGCTGGTGCTGGACCTGCAGCCGCAACTGGCCGCCACGGTGTACGGCCGAGACATGCTCCAGCAGGCCACGGGCCGTCTGGACCCGTGGACGCAGATGGCCGTGCTGCAGGCCAGTGGCCAGGTGCCGCGTGAGGACGAGCGTGCGCGCAATGGCGCATCCGGCCTGTGCGAAACGGTGGGCTGCCCCTATGCCGCGCGGGCTGAATGTGTGCAGCCGTTTTGCCTGGCAATGCGCGGCGTGCTGCCGCCCGAACCGGTGGGCCCGGCGTCCAGCGCTTGATGGCAATACGGGTGCCAAGCAAGCTCTTTGCACACCGGTCATTTGCAAGCAGTGGCCTGTGTGAGGTCAAATCCAGCCCAACCCCCTTGTTTGGTGAATCGAACGGAGAATCCTGGCCATGCGCGTGCTTCCCCTCTCCCCGTCCAATGCCTCTTTCCCCGTCGGTTTCGTCCCGTTGGACGGCACTCCGAAGGACTGCGAGGATTGCGGCAAGGCCGTGGGGCTGGGGTTTCAGTTTGACTACGCGTACCAGCCCATCGTGGACGTGGAGCGCCGTGTGGTTTTTGCGCACGAAGCACTGGTGAGGGGGCCGGGTGGCGAGGGCGCGATGACCGTGCTGGCGCAGGTCAACGACCACAACCGCTACCGCTTTGACCAGGCCTGTCGGGTCAAAGCCATCAAGGGCGCAGCAGAGCTGGGGATGGCGCAGCCGGTGTCGATCAACTTTCTGCCCAATGCGATCTACAAACCCGAGGTGTGCATCCGCACGACCCTGGAGGCTGCCAGGGCAAACGGTTTTCCGCTCTCTCAGATCATCTTTGAGGTGACCGAGGGCGAGCGCATTGAAGACGGCCCCTGGTTTGCCCAGATCCTGCGCGAGTACAAGCGCTGCGGTTTCCAGACCGCCATTGACGACTTCGGTGCAGGCTATGCGGGCATGAAGCTGCTGTCGGATTTTCAGCCCGACATCATCAAGATCGACATGGACCTTATCCGTAACGTGGATGCCAACCGCGCCCGCCAGGCCATCGTGCGCAGTCTGGTGCGGCTGTGCGAGGAAATGGACATCAAGGTCGTGGCCGAAGGCATCGAGACACCGGCCGAGCGTGACTTTCTGTTCGACGTGGGGATACACCTGATGCAGGGCTATCTGTTTGCCAAGCCGGCTTTTCGTTCGGTGGCCACGGTGGACGCTTCGGCGTACGGCAGCGCATCGCGCTGAACGCCCTCAGGCGGTTCACGCCGTCACCACGCGGTTTCGCCCGGATTTCTTGGCGGCGTACAGCGCTGCGTCCGCCCGTGCAAAGAGGCTGCACGCGCTCTCTGCATCCCGCAAGCTGGCCGCACCAATGCTGATGGTGGTGGGCTGGCTCAGCCAGCCCGCCTGGGCCACCGCTACACGCATGCGCTGGGCAACTTCGTGGGCGCCCTGTGCATCGGTGTGGGGCAGGATCACGGCAAACTCCTCGCCGCCCACCCGGGCCACGATGTCGATGATCCTGACGCAGCCGCTGAGCACCTGCGCGATGGACCGCAGCACCTTGTCGCCAGCCTCGTGGCCGAAGTTGTCGTTGATCTGCTTGAAATGGTCCACGTCCAGCATGAGCAGGCTCAGGGGCGACTGCGTGCGCTCCACCACGGCCAGTTCCAGCTCCAGGCTGTCGTCAAATGCGCGCCGGTTGCGCAGGCCGGTGAGCGGGTCGGTCCGGGCCAGCTCGTTGAGCGCCAGGTTCAGTGCGTTCACCTTCTGGATTTGTTCGACCAGCTGCTGGTTGAGCACCTCGGCGTCGCGCAATGCCCGGCGCAGCCGGATCTCGCGCATTGTGGAGTGGGCCAGTTCGACCAAAATTTCGATGTCCTTTTCCGTCCACTGCTTGGCCTTGAAATCCACTGCACAAAAGCTGCCCAGAACCTCGCCCGCTTCGGTTTTCAGGGGGATGCCTGCGTAGGCGCGCACCCCGAGCGACGCCACGGTGGGCACGTCGCGGAACACGGGCAACTGCGTGGCATCTTCCAGCACCAGGGGCCCGTCAAACACCATGGAGTAGTGGCAGAACGTCCGCCCGGTGAGCTGTCGCAGTGTGCTCAACGGCTCGCCCATGCCAAATGTGCTTTTGTAGAAGTCGCGGTGCGCGTCGAGCAACGAGATGAAGGTGACTGGAGCGCCAGTGATCGTGGAGGCCAGCCGGGTCAATCGGTCAAAGCTCTCTTCGGCGATGCTGTCGAGCAAGCCGGTTTCGCGCACCGCAGCCAACCGCAGCGTGTCGGTGAGCGCCGCCTGTATCTGGGCGTCGTCGGCAGGCAGGGGAGGCGGCAATTCCGTCATGGGTGTCGTACCGAGTACCGAGTTGAGCTACCGAAAGTTACACGATCCCCTCTGGCTGCGGTGCTCTTGCGCGCAAAGACCCTCCACCCATGCCCCATCCTGGGTATTCGAAGTCCGTTTGAAGTCCCTCCGGGCGGATTCGGCGATGGGTTTTGAGGGGTTTTTTCCGATCGGGCCACCGGGCAAGGCCAGCGCTGACACACTCGGCGTTTTGGAGACACACATGTTGATACAACTGATCTACGCGAGCCGGTCTTCGCGTGTGCTGGGGCCTGCAGACGTCAAGGACATTTTGGGGGCCTCGCAGCGCAACAACACCCGCGCCGGGATCACGGGCGCCCTGTGCCTGAACAACGGCATCTTTCTGCAACTGCTCGAAGGTGACCGGGCTGCCGTCAACGCGCTGTACCACCGCTTGCTGAAAGACGGCCGCCACCGCGACACGGCGGTCCTGGACATGAGCGAAATTCCTTGCCGGCGCTTCACCGGCTGGTCGATGGGGCTGATTGCGTCACTCGAATCCAATCGCCAGCTGTTCCTGAAATACTCGGGGACTGCAGATTTCGATCCCTACAGCATGTCTGCAGTCACCTTGCGCAGTTTCTTCGACGAGATTCTGCAGAACGTACGCTGGCTGGAATGACCTGGCGACCCACGGCCCGCAACAGGCCGTGTAGGGCGGGGCGATTGCCGGGGCTCAGTGCCTGCCACTGCGCTCCAGTATGTCTGCGTGGCGTGACCGGGTGATCGGATAGGCCACCAGCAGCGGAATGGCCAGCACCAGGCACACCGCCGGCAGGATGCCCGTCATCAGCGTGATGCCCTGCAGCGCCGTGGCGGACTGCGCCACGTTGGGCACATAGCCCGTCACGTCCAGCATGCCAGCCACCAGCACGGTGGCCAGCGTGCGTGCCAGCTTGTCCATCAGGCCGTACAGGCCGTAGTACATGCCGGTCTTGCGTTCGCCCGTTTGCATGTGGCCGTGATCGATGGTGTCGGGCACCATGGCAAAAGGCACGATCCAGTGGGCTCCCATGCCGATACCGACCACCACCAAAATGGCGGTGACCAGGCGCTGGTCACCCGGGCCCACCCAGTACAGCGCCACCAGCCCGGCCGCGCAGAACACCAGGCCCAGGATGTAGGCCAGGTTCTTTTCCCAGCGGTCCACCACGCGCTTCCACATGAACAACGAGAGGCCCACCACGCCCAGCAGGGTGCCCATGAAGCGCGGCAGGTCGCCCTTGTCGCCCTGCAGCTGGTAGATCACGAAATACGCGAGCGAGGCCTGCACGAGCGTGAGGCCCAGGCGCACCAGCGTTGCAGCGCCCATCAGCATCAGGAAGGGGCGGTTGTGCAGCGTGGTCCGCAAGGTCTCGCGCACCGACTCCCACATTGCGGGGGTATCGGCATCCACAGGCCGCACCGCCTGTTCCGCCACACTTTCTGCCGGTTCGCGCACGCGCCAGGCCACCACGGCGACGGCTACGCCCGCGACCAGCCCGAAACACGAGCCCGCCAGCGCATAGCCCGTGCGGGCGTCCGGGGCTGCGCGCACCAGCACGGGCATGAAAACGCTGCCCGCAAAAAAGCCCAGCAGGGCGCCCATCGATGCATAGGCCGTGAGGCTGGTGCGCTCGTCGTAGTCGCGGGTCATGTTGGCAGCCATGGCCTGGTAGGGCAGCTGCACCAGGGTCATGAGCGTGTCGAACACGGTGTAGGTCAGGGCGATCCACAGGAACGCGGCCCACGGGCTGAGGCCCGGGGGCACCATCCACACCGCTGCTGCAGCGATGGCGAGCGGAGCCGCGCCATAGATCAGATAGACCCGGTGGCGGCCAAGGCGCGAGCGGGTGCGGTCGGTCATCCAGCCAAACAGCGGGTCGTTGATGGTGTCCCATACCTTGCCCACCAGCAGCGCCGCGCCAGCCACGGCAGGCGCCACCAGGGCCACGTCGGTGTAGAAGATCATGAGCATGAAGTTCATGGCGGCAATCTGCATCTGCAGGCCGACATTGCCGGTGGCATAGCCCAGCTTGGTGCCCAGCGAGAGCCGGGTGGCTGGGGCCGTCATGGATGCGCGGCCGAAAGAGACGCCGTCGGGCTCGCGGTGGTGGGGGCAGGGGCCATGCGGGGCGGGGCGGCCTCCAGCATCAGGCGCACCTCGCGGCGCAGCATCTTGTTGAGGAAGCTGCGCGGGATCTCTTCGACGATGCGTACATCGTCCGGCTGGTGGTCGGCGGGCAGCTTGTGCGCCAGATACTGGGCTATGTCGTGCTCCAGCGCTTGCCAGTCATGCCCGGTGCGCCAGCTCTGGCGCAGGCTCAGCACCAGCACAGCACGGGCACCGTGCTGCACCAGGCAGGCCTCCTTGACGGCGGGGTGGGTGTGCGCCACCTCTTCCACCTCGCGGGGGTTGAGCCACTGCCCGTGGCGCAATACGCGGTCGGCGCTGCGGCCCAGCACATGCAGGTAGCCAGCCGCGTCGAAATAGCCCACATCGCCCATCACCACCCAGCCGTCGCGCAGCGTCTCCTGGGTTTTTTCGGGGTCGAGCCAATAGCCGTCAAAACGCACCGGCGTCAACACGGTGATGAGGCCCATCTGGCCCAACGGCAGGGGCGCAAACTGTTCGTCGCGGATGACCACCTGCACCCCGGGCATCACCCGGCCCACGGTGGAGAGGATGTCATTGCCCAGTGGCTGGCCCTGCGCGTCCACATGCTGGTGAGGCAGCAGCCAGGTGATGGGCGGCAGCGCCTCCAGGCAGCCGTAACCTTGCTGGAAGATCGGCCCGAAACGGCGGATGGCCTCGGCAATCTTGGGCGCCGGCATCATCTCGGAGCCATAGGGCACATGCGTAAGGGACGAGAGGTCGTACTGGCCCAGCGTGGGCTCGTCGAGCAGGTCGATGATGGCCGAGGGCGACAGAAAGGCGCGCGAGACGCGGTGCTTCTGGATCAACGCGGCCAGCGTGGCGGCGCTGAAGTCTTCGGGCATCACGAGCGTGGCGCCCGCCAGCAGGGTGGGCAGCACCAGGCCCGAGCCAGGGCCGGTGAGGGGCAGGCCCAGCATGTTCACATCCTGGCGGCTGGCGGGGGGGCGGAAATCTATGGACTTGGAGATCAGCCGCACGCTGTCGAGGTACTTGCGGTTGCTGTAGCCGATGGACTTGGGCAGCCCCGTGGTGCCCGAGGTCATGTGCAGCGCAAAGATATCGTCTTCGTGCAGCGCGGCCGTGCCGGGGGCAGGCGCATGCTGCGCCAGTGCCTGCTCGTAGTCATCGCCCAGCGCCAGCAGGTGTATCCCTGGCAGTTGTTCGCGCACGGCCTGGAGGATGGGCGCGCTCAGCAGCGGGTCGTGGATGAGCACCGCCGGCCGGACGCGGACCATGGTGGCCAGCGCCGCATCGGCCGGCAGGTGTTTGTGAAAGCTCGCGAAGATGGTGCCGTTCTCGAACGTGGCGAGCCGGGCTTCGTACTGTTCACCGGTCTCGGGCAGCAGGGTGAACACAACGTCGCCCTTCTTCACGCCCTGCGCCTGCATCCAGGCCTGCAGCCGCTGCACGCGCTCTTGCAGCTGTGCGTAGGTGAGGGTGCCACGCCGGTCGATGAGCGCGGGTTTGTGGGCATGGCGTCGGTACGCCAGGCGCGCCACCGACCGCGCCGTGCGCAGGCGGCTGAGCAGAAAGCGCACCACCAGGCTGCGCAGGGATGGAAAGGCCACGGAAGTCTCCGACAGAAGGCATGGCCAGCCAGTCTTTCATGTGCGCAGGTTGCAAGCCGCCACAATTTGTATGTACACGTATCTTGTTGTTGCTGGCGCGGCTGTGCGGTCGGTTTGGACCAGCCAACGGCACACGGCATCCCGGCACCGTCGCTGCGGCGCCACAGCGAATGTGTGCCAACACGGAGAAAAGCAAAAAACCGCCAGGACCGGATCGCGGCGCTGGCGGTTTTGAAAGGGACTTGCCGCCTGGATGGGCGTGGCCTTTGCGGGGCGCGCAGCCCTCACACCAGTGCACCCGTGGAACTGGCTCCGCCAGGCCACCGGGTGCGTCCCCCTCGGGGGAAGCGGCGCAGCCGCTCAGGGGGGCTTACGGATACAGGCCGCGCATTTCGCGCGCATGGAGAATGCGCTGGCAGGCCACGATGAAAGTGGCGGTGCGCAGGCTCACCTTGTGCTCTTGCGCCACTTGCCAGATGCCCGCAAAGGCCTCCTGCATGATGCGCACCAGGCGGGCGTTGATCTCGTCCTCGCTCCAGAAGAAACTGGAAAAATCCTGCACCCATTCAAAGTAGCTCACCGTCACACCGCCCGCGTTGGCGATCACGTCGGGCAGCACCAGCACGCCCTTGTCGTGCAGGATGTCATCGGCCTCGGTGGTCGTGGGGCCGTTGGCGCCTTCAATCACGAGCTTGGCCTTGATCTGGCCTGCGTTGTCCTTGGTGATCTGGCCTTCCAGCGCGGCAGGAATCAGGATCTCGCAATCCACGCCCCAGAACTCCTCGGCCTTCATCACATCGGCGCCGGCAAAGCCGCCCACGCCGCCACGGGTCTTCACATGCGCCAGCAGCGCGGGCACATCGAGGCCCTTGCTGTTGAAGATGGTGCCGGTGTGATCTTGCACAGCCACCACCTTGGCGCCTGCTTCGGCGAACAGCTTGGCCGCAATGCCGCCCACGTTGCCAAAGCCTTGGACTGCGATGCGGGCACCTTCCAGCGCCAGGCCGGTCAGCTTGGCGGCTTCCACGCCCACGGTGTACACGCCGCGGCCGGTGGCCTCGACGCGGCCCAGCGAGCCGCCCAGGTCCACGGGCTTGCCGGTCACCACGCCGGTGGCGGTGGCGCCGGTGTTCATCGAATACGTGTCCATCATCCAGGCCATGATCTGGCCGTTGGTGTTCACATCAGGCGCAGGGATGTCCTTGGACGGGCCGATCAGCAGGCCGATCTCGCTGGTGTAGCGGCGCGTCAGGCGCTCCAGCTCACCCATCGAGAGCTTCTTGGGGTCCACGCGGATACCGCCCTTGGCGCCGCCGTAGGGCACGTTCACCGCAGCGTTCTTCACCGACATCCAGGCCGACAGGGCCATCACTTCTGACAGCGTCACGTCCTGGTGAAAACGCACGCCGCCCTTGCCGGGGCCCCGGCTCAGGTTGTGCTGCACGCGGTAGCCTTCGTAGTGGGCGATGGTGCCGTTGTCCAGCTCGATCGGCACGTCCACGATCAGGATGCGCTTGGGACGCTTGAGGGTTTCCACCCAACGCGCCAGGCTGCCCAGGTAGGGGGTGACGCGGTCTACCTGCTGCAGGTAGTTGCCCCAGGGGCCGAGGTGGTCGGCCTGCAGGTACGAGGGCAGGGGGTGGGATTGTGCGGCAGGGGCGCCGACGGGTTGCGACATGGTGAATTCCTTGTGGGATCAGTTCAGGCTGCGAAGCTTATGCCTGCCGCTGCACGCTGTCTAAGGCCGTAGTGTTTTGGTGTTATGCAATCAATGCATAACCACGGGAAAACACCGCCCAATGCGGCACTGCAGCAAAAATGTGGCCAGTGAAAACGCCGAGAAGGCAGCGTGCTGCAGTGCCGCACGAGCGGTCATTTCACCGTGAAGCCGGCCAGCGCGGGGTCGCCAGCCGGGTAGCGGAGGTCCAGCTTCTGCAGCACCTCGCGCAGCACCGTGGCGATCATCAGGTTGCGGTGCGTCTTGGAGTTGGCGGGCACGATGGTCCAGGGCGCCCAGGGCGTGTGGGTGGCAGCCAGCAGGGTGCCATAGGTATCTTGGTACTGCGCCCACTGCTTGCGCACTTCAATGTCGCCCAGGCTGAACTTCCAGTGTTTGGCCGGGTCGTCCAGGCGCTCTTGCAGCCGCTCGCGCTGCTCGTCAAACCCGATGTGCAGCAGAAACTTGAGCACGATGGTGCCCGTCTCGCTGAGCATGCGTTCAAAGTCGTTGATGTGCGCCAGACGCTGCTGGTGCTGCTCAGGCGTGATCCAGCCGTTGACCACGGGCACCAGCACGTCCTCGTAGTGGCTGCGGTTGAACACGGTGATGTCGCCCGCCTGCGGCACCTGCTGGTGGATGCGCCAGAGGTAGTCGTGTGCGCGCTCGGTTTCGGTGGGGGCCTTCCAGCCCACGGCGTGTACGCCCAGGGCGCTCATGCGGCCAAACACGCCACGGATGGTGCCGTCCTTGCCCGAGGTGTCGGTACCTTGCAGCACCACGAGCAGCTTGTAGCGCTTGTCGGCGTAGAACAGGTTCTGCAGCCCGTCCAGTTCCACCGCCAGGTCTTCGACGGCTGCCTTGTCCTGGGCCTTGTCGCCCAGCGAGAAGGGTTTGGCGCCGGGATCGAAGTCTTCCAGCGACACGGTGTGCCGGGGGGGCTCGCGGCGCCGTTCGTCGGTCGCAGGCTCTGCAGGCGCAGGCTGCCAGGGCAGCAGGCGCTGCATCAAAGAGGACTTGCTCGGATCAAGCGGAAAAGGCATGGAGACTCCAGGCAGGGCAGCGGCAGTGGCGCTATTGGAACACTGCGGGGCCCTCAAAGATACCCGCTGTGCGCAGGTGCCTGCTGCCACTGGTCGTGCAGCCCGTCCACCCGCACGATGGCCAGGCGCGCAAGGTCTTCGTCGGTCAGGCCATTGATACAGCCCACGTTCACGCCGTACATCTCGCCCATCGGTGTGTCGGTGCCGTGGCCGAACACGCGCACGCCGCAGTGGCGGCAGAAGTAGTGGTGGTTCTTGTGGGTGCCGAAGGTGTATCGCGTGAGGTCGCCTTCGCCCCGGGTGATGCGAAAGCCCCCGGGCAGTGCCACGGCAGGCCAGAAGCGCGTGCGGCGGCAGATGCTGCAGTTGCAGCGGTAGGTGGGCTGGGCCAAGTCCAGCGTGGCCTCGACTTCGACGGCGCCGCAGTGGCAGGTAGCGGTGTAGGTGGAAGCAGGCATGGGTGTTCGTCCTGTCGTGGTGCTGAGGGTTGATGCAGAGGGAGCGGGTGCATGATCGCAAACTTTGCGCTCGGCGGCATCCTCCTTGTGAACGATCCCGTGCGCTGGCTGCACCCCCCCTGCGCCTTCACCCGTGCGCCATGCGGTAGGCCAGCGGCGTCTGCCCCGTGGCCTGCTGAAAAGCGCGGTGCAGGCCCGCCTCGCTGGCAAACCCCAGGTCCTCGGCAATGCGCTTGAGCGGCAGGGGTGTGTCGCACAGGGCCTCGCTCACCTGCCGCAGCTTGATGCGCCGCATCCAGTGCGCGGCAGAAAGACCCGTGTGCGCCTGCACCCGCCGCGCCAGCGTGCGGGGCGACAGGCCCAGCGCCTCGGCCAGCGCGGGCAGGCGCAGTGCGGTGGCGGGGCAACGCTGCACCCACAGCATCGCGCGCCGCATTTCGGCGTCGGCCATTGCCATGAGGTCGTGCCCGGCGAACGCCGGGTGGGTGGTGCGCGGGCGGGGCAGCATCAGCAGCGACTGCAGATCTGCCAGGGCTTCAGCGTCCAGCCGCGTTGCCAGCGCGTGCAGCATCAGCGGCAGGTAGCCGTTGGCGCCTGCCGCGGTGGTGATGGGGCCGTCTTCCACCAAAGGTTCGTCAAAGCGCCAGTGCACCGCGCCAAACTGCTGTTGCAGCGGGGCCCGCAGCCACCAGGTGGCCGTGGCGCCGCGCCCGCGCATCCGGCCGCTGGCCGCAGCCAGCGCTACGCCCGCGCAATAGCTCCACACCTGGGTGCGGCGGGGCAGGGCGCGCAGTGCCGCGATGGCGGGCGCGATGTGCTGTTGCTGCTGCGCCGCCTGCAGTCCGTCGGGCGAAGACAGCCACAGGCCTGGCACCAGCACCGCGTCCACCTCGGCCTGCGCCAGACTGACGCTGGGCGTGAGGGCGGGGCCTTGCCAGGTGGGCACGGGCTGCAGGTCTGCACCGGCCCAGCAGGTGGTGATCACCGGCCGCTGCGCGCGCAGGTTGGCGGCGCGGGCCAGGTCGGCGGTGGCAAAGAGGCCTGCGGGCATGCAACCGGGGTACAGCAACAGTGCCAGGCGCAAGGGTGGTGCAGGTGGTGCGGTGGTGCGGCGCATGGTGGCGGGGTGGTTTGGCTAGAAATGGAAAGAAATTGTCAAACCAGGCCATTCTCGCCGCGCGTTCGATTCCCAACAATCCACTGCATACCCACTGGCTTCGGAGCCCACACCATGCAGATCACCCAATTGCGCAACGCCACCGTGCTTCTTGAATTCCAATCCCAGGGCCGCCCCGTGGGCCTGCTGGTGGACCCCATGCTCGCCCCCCGGGGCAGCCTGCCCGCGCTGCGCTATCTGGGCACGGGGCGCCAGCGCAATCCCATTGTGGAGCTGCCCGAGGGCACCGATGCGCTGCTGGAGCGTGTGACCCACGCCCTCATCACGCACTGCCAGCGCGGCCATTTCGACCATCTGGACCGCGCTGGCAAGCGCTTTCTGCGCGAGCGGCAGATTCCGGTGATCTGCATGCCACGCGATGCCGACTACCTGGCGCAGCGCGGCCTGCTGGTGTGGCCGCTGGCGGGGCCAGCGCGCCAGCCGTGGGCGCTGGGCGGCCATGTCACGCCGATCCCGTGTGTGCACGGTACCGGCTGGGTGGGCCGCTTCATGGAGCACGGCCACGGCTACCTGCTGGAGCTGCCGGGCGAGCCCAGCGTCTACCTGGCGGGCGACACCATGCTCACGCCCACGGTGCGCGACTGCCTGGCGCGCCTTCAGCCCGAGGTGTCGGTGTTGCCTGCGGGCGGGGCCCGGTTCGATGTGGGGGCAGAAATCCTCATGGACGCCGCCGACATGGCCGAAGCCGCGCAGCTGGCCCACGGCACGCTGGTGGTGAACCACCTGCAGGCGCTGGACCATTGCCCTACCACGCGCGCAGCGGTGCGCCAATTGGCGGTAGACGGTGGCTGGGCAGACCGCCTCTGGGTGCCGGAGGATGGTGAAAGCAGAGGTTTTCCTTGTCGTGTAGCAGTTGATTGCTATTAAATGTATAGCTATCAGCGCCTGATAAATAAGCGCTAGAGCCCTGTTTGGCTCAAAAAACCACCTGCACCCCCGCCACCACCTGGCGCCCCAGGCCCGGGATCACGGTGAGTGCACCCCACGAGGCTGTGTAGTACGCCTTGTCGAACAGGTTGTGCACATCCAGCGTCAGGCGCGTACGCTTGTCCACCTGCCAGTAGCCGGTGATGCGCGCCGTGGTGTAGGCGGGCAGGCGGTAGGTGTCGGTGGCGGTGCCCGTGCGCTCGCCCACATGCACCAGGCCGCCGCCGATGCCGTAGCGGCCGCCCCAGGGCGCCTGGTCTTCGCGGATGGCAAACAGCCCGGCGCTCACGCGCGGCACATTCAGCAGGCGCTTGCCCAGCAAGGCGGGGTTGTTGTCGCGGGTCACCTCGGTGTCGGTGTATGCCATGTTGGCCGTCATGCGCCAGTGGGTGTCTATCTGCCCGGCCACATCCAGCTCCAGGCCCCGGCTTTGCACCTCGCCCGCCGCAATGCTGAAGTTGGCGTTGGTGGGGCTGCGCGTGAGCACGTTGGTCTTGCGGATATCGAACAGCGCCACGCTCGCGTTCAGGCGCTGGTCGGCCGACTGCCACTTGGCGCCCAGCTCCAGCGCCTGGCCCTTTTGCGGGTCGAACGCCTTGCCGCTTTCATCGGTGCCTGCGTTGGGACGGAACGAGCGCCCGGCCGATGCGTAGACCGAGGTGTTGGGGTTGATCAGGTAGGTCAGCCCGATGCGCGGCGTGGTGGCCGAATGCGCCTGCTCCTGGCGGGCGGCGGCCAAGCGGTTTTCGCTGTCCTGGTGAAAGCGGTCAAAGCGCACGCCGGCCAGCAGTTTCCACTTTGCGCTCAGATCGATCTGGTCCTGCACAAATACGCCCGTGGCGCGGGTGCGGTCCACCAGGTCGAAGCTTGGGGTCAGGTTGCCCACGGGCTGGTCGTACACGGGGTTGTAGATGTCGATGGCGAACGGCTGGCTGGTCAGGCTGGAGTAGCGGATGTCCTGCGCCGCGGTCAGGCGCCAGGTTTCCACGCCGGCCAGCACGGTGTGGACGAGGCCCCCGGTGCGCAGCTTGCCTTCGACCTCGGCCTGCAGCGATGCATCGCGTGCGGGCAGGCTGCGCCAGCTGTCGCGGCGCGTCAGGGTACGGCCGTCGGCGGCCAGGGTGCCGGTCAGGTCCACGGCGGCGCCATACAGGTCCGTCTCGCGGTACGACGCACCCACGCGGGTTCGCCAGCCCTGGCCCAGGTCGTTTCCAGCGTCACCTGGTGTGTGTCGCCGTTGACATGCAGGTTCTCGCGGCTGGGGTCGCCCAGGTAGCGGTCGGACGGCAGCGCGCCCACGTTGCCCCGCACCTGCACGATGCCCCGGTCCAGCGGGGTGCGGATGCGGATGAACTCCGCCTCGTAGTTCAACACGGTGTTGGCGCCCAGGTTCCAGGTGAGGGACGGGGCCACCACCATCTTGCGGTTGTCCACCAGCGCGGTACGGCTCGCGCCGTCCTCGGCCGCCACGTTCAGGCGGTAGGCAACGTCCGTGCCCAGCGGGCCGGTGGTGTCTAGCGTGGCACGGCGGTAGCCATGCCCGCCCACCTGCACATCCGCCTTGTGCGCGGGAGTGAACTGCGGCTTTTTGGTGACGATGTTGAGCGTGCCGCCCGGCTCGCTGCTGCCATACAACGCGGCCGCCGGGCCTTTGAGAAATTCAATGCGCTCGACCGAGCTCACGTCGCGCTGTGGGCCATAGCCCCGGTTCGAGGCAAAGCCGTTGAGCAGCTGGCCGCCGTCTGTGTTGCTGAAGCCACGGATCGCATAGTTGTCCCAGGTGCCGCCAAAGTCGTTCAGGCGGGTGATGCCGCTCACATAGTCCACGGTGTCGGCCAGGCGCGTGGCGCCCAGGTCTTCCATCAGCTGCTGGGGCACCACGCGCACGGACTGCGGGGTTTCGATCAGCGGCGTGTCGGTGCGTGTGGCTGCGGTGTTGCGCTGCGCGCCCTGGTAGCCGGTGGTGGCGCTGCTGTCACGCACCTGCACTTCCGACAGCGCGGGGCTGGTGGGGACGGTGTCGGTCGGTAGAGCCGATGAAACAGGGGGTGCCGTCTGGGCCATGGCGGCGCTGGCTGTAAAGGCGAACAGCGCCAGGGTGGCGCGGGCCGTAGCAGTCGGCCGGGCGGGCCGGGGAATCGAGGGATGCATGGTGCAGATCGGTAGAGAGAAAACGGCGGGGCTAGCTCCCGCGCGCCGTGCAAACCGCCGCACGGGAGAGACGTCGCGTTGAACGGGGCACGGGCGGGTGCAAATGAAAGGCCGCCATTATCCATGCAAATGCAAACAATTCGCATTTGCTTTTGCGGCAACGCTCCATTGCCTTCTGGGTGCGCATGGGGGCGGGCAGCGCCTGCCTTGCAGGAGCGCTCAGCGGGGTGCTGCCTTGGCCGCCGTGGCCATCAGCGCCACAAACCGCGCCGCGCCCAGGCCCAGCGGCCGCTCCTTCGACCACACCACATCCACCCACAGTGCGGTGCCGTTGCTCAGGTTCTCAAACGGCATCTCCACCAGCCGCCCCGCCTCGATGCGCGGCTGCACCAGCGCCCGGGGCTGCCAGCCCCAGCCCAGGCCTGCTTCGATCATGCCCAGCGCGGCCAGGTGGTTGTCGGTGCGCCAGTGGTGACGGGCAAATACAAAACGTGGGTCGGTTTGCCCCAGGTCACGGCTGGCCACCACGATCTGGCGCGTGGTGGTCAGGTGTTCTTCGCGCAGCATGGCGCGCTCGGGCGGCTCGCCCCGGGCCAGGGCCGAGGCGCGCGCGCCCTGCAATACCGCATGGTCCGGCGCCATCACCGCCACCAGGGTTTCGGTGCCCACCTCCTGAAAACCCTCGCGCCCGTCGATGCTGGGCCGCTCGAACACCAGCGCCAGCTGTGCGCGGCCGCTGTGCAGCAGGGCCAGCGCATCCACCTGCGGGGCGGTCAGCACCTCCACCTGCAGCAGCGGGTATTCCGACGCCAGCGTGGCCAGGGGGCCTGTCCAGCGGGCGGCCAGCAGCTCGGGCGCGATGGCCAGCGTCAGCCGCTCTTCCAGCCCCTGCGTCAGCGCCAGCGCCTGGGCGTTGAGCTGCTGCAGCTGCCCGGTGAGCAACCGGGCCTGCGGTTCCAGCGCGCGTGCGGCGGCGGTGGGCCGGGGCTCGCGGCCGCTGCGGTCAAACAGCTGCACATCCAGCTCGGCTTCCAGGTGGGCAATGGTCATGCTCACGGCCGACGGCACCCGCGACAGCGCCCGCGCCGCCGCCGAAAATGAGCCGTGGTCCAGCGCTGCCAGGAACACCTGCACGCTGTCTGAAGAGAAGGCCATGGGTGTGATCTATCAAATAAATTGAAATAAGCTGACTTTATATATCAGCTGCAGGCACATAAAGTCGCCCCCATGGACAAGCAACCCACCCTTTTCGGCCTGCAGGGCCTCAAGCGTCGACTGATCTATGTGAGCCTGTACGAGCTGATCGCCATCGCGGCGGCCACGGCCGGGCTGGCCTTGCTCTCGGGCCAGGGTGCGGGCCATTCGAGCGTGGTGGCCGTGGCAGCCTCGGTGATTGCCATCGTCTGGAACATCGTCTTCAACTGGGCGTTTGAGCGCTGGGAAGCTCGCCAGCCCGTGCGCGGTCGCAGCGTTGCGCGGCGCGTGGCGCATGCCATCGGTTTTGAAGGCGGGCTGGTCTTCACCCTCGTGCCGCTGTTTGCCTGGTGGTTTGACATCACCCTGTGGCACGCGTTTGTGATGGACCTGGGGCTGATCGTGTTCTTCCTTTGCTACACCTTTGTTTTCAACTGGGTGTTCGACCACCTGTTCGGCCTGCCGGCGTCGGCCATGGAGCCGGTGTCTGTTTGAGGTTGCAAGATGTTTTGCTATTGAGTTAATAGCTATACATTACCGTCAGACAAGCGCTAGATGCCAATTTGACCCATAAACCACCTGATGTGGCACTGGCTCAGGAATATCGGACGAATCGTTCGCCCTGAGCCCGTCGAAGGGCCCTGGCTTTGGCAGGCTCAGCTCGCAGGGAGGGGGCAGGTGTGGCCCATCCGGAAAATCCGAACTCAGGCCTGCAGTAGCTGCCCCGCAATGGCCGCAGCGGCTGTGCGTGTCTCCACCCCCAGCTTTTCAAAAATGTGCTCCAGGTGTTTGTTCACCGTGCGCGGGCTCATGCCCAGGATGTCGGCGATGTCGCGGTTGGTCTTGCCCTTGCTCAGCCACGACAGCACCTCGGTCTCGCGCGGCGTAAGGGCCACCTGCTGCAGGTGGCGCGGGGCGGTGGCCTCGGGAGTGGTGCGGCTGAGCAGCAGCATCGACTCCGCCAGGCCGCTCGCGCCCAGGTGGCGGGCCAGCAACTGGCGGCCGTCGGCCAGCGCCAGGGTCTGGTCGCCGGTGGCTTGCGCGCGCACCAGCCAGGCAGCGGCGGCATCTGCGGGGGCGGGGTCGGCGGCAAAGGCCGCTTCCAGCCAGCGCAATGCCTGCGGGGAGCGCCAGGCCACGCGGCCCTGGCCGTCCAGCACCACCACGCCCAGCCCGGCCACGTCGACCGCCTCGCGCGCCAGCCGCGTGGCCTGGGCGTTGCGCACATGGGTGGCGAGCCGGGCCAGCACCTCGGGGATGCGCAGGGGCTTGACCACATAGTCCACCCCGCCACTGGCAAAGCCCCGCAGGATCTGCTCGGTGTCCGACAAGCCCGTCATGAACACCACCGGCACGTGCGACCAGGGCGGCGTGGCTTTCAACCGGCGGCACAGCGCAAAGCCGTCCATGCCGGGCATCACGGCGTCCAGCAGCACGCCGTCGGGCACGGTCAGGTCAAAGCGCTGCAGGGCTTCTTCGGCGTCGCGCGCGGCCAGCACGGCGTAGCCCTCGGCGGCCAGGGCGTCGCACAGCATGCGCAGGGTGTCGAGCGCGTCGTCCACCACCAAGATCACGCGCTGGCTGACCTGCTGGCCTGGATGGGATTCGTCGTTCATAGGGTTCCCTCTTCGGGCTCGCGCAGGTGGTGGGCCAGGGTCTCAAAGTCGAAGCGGTCGGCACTGGCCTGCAGCAGCGCCAGCGTGGCGGCATGGCCGGGCAGGTCGCCGCGTGCGCGCCGCAGCCGCTCGCGCAGTGCGGCCGCCTGGCCGGAGCGCGCCAGCCGGGTCAGGTCTTCGCGCAGTTCGTCGGGCAACGTGGCCGGGGTGTCGTTCGGGTTGGCGGGGCCCGCGGCGGGCTCGGGGCTGGGCGCAAGCGGCGTGTTGTCGCGCACCCATTCGAGCTGCAGCGCTTGCTCCAGCGCCTGCAGCAGTTCGGATTCGATCACCGGCTTGCCCACAAAAGCTTGGCACTGCTGCGCCGCCAATCGTGAGGCCTCGTGCTCGAACAGATTGGCCGATACGAACACGATGGGCAGCTCCGACGCAGGCCGCAACTCGCGCAGCAGGGCGGCGGTCTGCCAGCCGTCCAGGTCATCCATGGTGATATCGAGCAGCACCAGGTCGGGCGGTGTCTGGCGCACGATCTCGATGCATTCGCGCCCGCTGGCGGCCTCGCGCACCTCAAAACCCAGGGGCACCAGCAGGCCGGCAAGCAGCTGGCGCTGCAGGGGCTGGTCGTCCACCACCAGCAGCGTGCGCCGGGGCGCCAGGTACCCGATGACGGGGCGCAGCGTGGCGCGGCTGGGCGTGGTCCAGGCCGGGTCTACCGCAATGCTGGGCAGGTACAGCCGCACGGTAAAAGTGCTGCCCTGGCCGGGGGTGCTGGTTAGCGTGAGCTGGCCACCCATCAGTTCGGCAAGCAGGTGCGTGATGGTCAGGCCCAGGCCCGTGCCCGCCTCGCTGGCGCGGCGCCCGGCGCTGCCGCGCTCAAACGGCACAAAGATGCGCTCCAGGTCTTGCGGTTCGATGCCGATGCCGGTGTCGATCACCTCGATGCGCGAGACATGCTGGCGAAAGTCCATGCGCAGCCGCACCTCGCCGCGCTCGGTAAACCGCACCGCGTTGGACAGCAGGTTGATCAGAATCTGCCGCAACCGCTTGGCGTCGGCCCGTATCCACCCGGGCATGGTGCCCAGCGTCTCCACCACAAAGTGCAGGCCCTTGGCCTCGGCCTGCGGGCGCAGCATGGCTTCGATGTTCTCGATCAGCTCGGGTAGTGGCAGGGAGGCCATGTCCAGCCGCAGGCGCCCCGCCTCGATGCGCGCCAGCTCCAGCGATCCATCGATAAGCGCATGCATGTGCTGGCCGCTGTGCTGCATGGTGGACAACGTCTCGCGCATCCAGCCCTCGGTATGCGGGTTCTTGAGCAGGATCTGTGTGTAGCCCAGGATGCTGTTGAGCGGCGAACGCAGCTCGTGCGTCATGCCTGCCACGTAGCGCGTCTTGGCCTGGTTGGCGGACTCGGCCTGGTCCTTGGCCGCCTGCAGTTCGGCGTCGGTGCGCTTGTGGGCTTCGATCTCCTGCAGCAGCAACTGGGTCTGCCGCTCCGACTCGTCCTGCGCCATTCGGCGGCTGTCGGTGCTCAGCACCACCCACCACGCGCACACGGCGGCCAGCAGCGCCAGCAGCGCAAACACCTTGAGAAACGGCATCTGCAGCATTTGCCCGGGCACCGGGGTCTGCAGGCTTTCCTGCACATACACCACGCCCACCAGAAACGCCATCACCGCGCACAGCGACATCATCACCATCAGGTACTGCCCCAGGCGAAAGTTCACCTTGATCGCCCAGCGCTGAGGCAGCAAGGCTTCCACCACGTTGCGCAGCTGGTCGGCCGCGCGCGAGCCGGTCTTGCAGCGGTCGTGGCAGCGCGATTCGAGCGAGCAGCACAGCGAGCAGATGGGCGCGGCATAGGCCGGACAGCGCGCCATGTCTTCGGACTCGAACTGGTTCTCGCACACGGCGCAGCGCACGATCTCGCCGGGCCGCCACTCGTTGCCGGGAGCGCGCGCCAGGTAGTAGCGGCCCTGCGTCAGCCAGGCCAGCAGCGGCGCCAGCGCCATCGACAGCACCAGCGCAATGAAGGGCGAAAACGCGGCCGCCTCTTCGCCCAGCAGCCCTGCATAGGCACAGCAGGCCACCGTGGCCGCCAGCACCATGGCGCCCAGGCCCACGGGGTTGAAGTCATACAGGTGCGCGCGCCGAAACTCGATGCCTTTGGGCGACAGGCCCAGTGGCTTGTTGATGACCAGGTCTGCCACCAGCGCACCCACCCAGGCAATGGCCACGTTGCTGTACACGGCCAGCACTTTCTCCAGCGCGCCAAACACCCCCAGCGTCATCAGCAAGGTGGCGATCAGCACGTTGAACACCAGCCACACCACGCGCCCCGGGTGGCTGCGGGTCACGCGCGCAAAAAAATTGGACCACGCCAGCGAGCCCGCGTAGGCGTTGGTGAGGTTGATCTTGATCTGCGACACCACCACAAACACCACCGTCACGGCCACCGCCAGGCCCGGCAGCCCCAGCGCCTGCATGACCTGGTGAAAGCCTGCGAGGAACATCTGCGTGGGCTCGGCCGCGCGCTGGGCGCCCACCTCGAACTGCAGCGCGGCAAACGCCAGAAAGGCCCCACCCGCCATCTTGAGCATGCCCATCACCACCCAGCCCGGCCCCGCCACCAGCACCCCGCCCCACCAGCGCAGGCGGTTGGCGGCAGTGCGCTCGGGCAGAAAGCGCAAAAAGTCCACTTGCTCGCCAATCTGCACCACCAGTGAAAAGATCACCGCCGCGGCTGCACCAAACATAAGCGGGTCAAACTGGCTGCTGCCGCTCTTGAGGCCCGACAGTCCCGCAAAGTCGCGGTACAGCTGCGGCTGGGCCAGCGCAATCCACACAAAGGGCAGCAGCAGCAAGAACAGCCACAGCGGCTGCGTCCAGGCCTGCAGGCGCGAGATCAGCGTGATGCCACGCATGGCCAGCGGCAGGATCACCAGCGACGACGCGATGTAGCACCACTCCAGTGGCCAGTCCACCACCATCTGCAGCGCCAGCGCCATGATGGCCGCCTCCAGCGCAAAGAAGATGAACGTGAACACTGCATAGATCAGCGACGTGATGGTGGAGCCCAGGTAGCCAAAGCCCGCCCCGCGCGTGAGCAGGTCCATGTCGAGGCCGTAGCGGGCCGCGTAGTAGGCGATGGGCAGGCCCGTCAGAAAGATCAGCAACCCCACGGTGAGGATGGCCCACATCGCATTGCTGAAACCGTAGTTCAGCGCAATCGCGCCACCAATGGCCTCCAGCGCCAGGAACGACAGAGAGCCAAACGCCGTGTTGGCCACGCGGAATTCGCTCCAGCGCCGAAAGCTCTTGGGCGTGTAGCGCAGCGCGTAGTCCTCCATGGTCTCGTCGGCCACCCAGGCGTTGTACTCGCGCCGGAAACGAAAAATCGTTTGTGGTGCGCTCTGGGCATCGGGTGCTTGTGGTGAGGCCATGCCCAGCACAAAGCAAGAAGCGTTCTAGGCGCGCACCGCGTTGGGGCGTTGCACGGGCACGCATTGCCATGGGCAGGTCCATGTGCAGGTGTATTTGCAGTGCATGCACCGGGGTGCGTACGCAGCCCTACGTTAATTGACGTATGGGCGCATTCAAGGGTTGTCCCTAACCTTCATTCCACAGCGCACACAACCCGCTTTGGTCCCGTCCCTTCATTCACACCGATCCTGCAAGGAGCGTCTTCATGAGCCACCCCTCCGACCCCCGCTTTAGTGACTCCGCCCAGGCCGAACCCGGCCGCCGTCGCATCCTGCAGGCGCTGGGCGCCGCATCCGTGGCGGGCCTGCCTGCCTGGTCGTTTGGCCAGCCCACGGCGCAGGTCAACACCACCAAGCTGGCCATCACCGACACCGAAGTCACCGTGGGCCAGCTGCACTCGGCCACCGGCACCATGGCGATTTCAGAAACGGGCTCCATCCAGGCCGAGCAACTGGCCATTGACCAGATCAATGCCATGGGCGGTGTGCTGGGCCGCAAGATCAAGGTCATCAAGGAAGACGGCGCCTCCGACTGGCCCACGTTTGCCGAAAAGTCCAAGAAGCTGCTCATCAACGACCGCTGCGCCGCCGTGTTTGGCTGCTGGACCAGCGCCTCGCGCAAGGCCGTGCTGCCGGTGTTCGAGAAAGAAAACGGCCTGCTCTACTACCCCACCTTCTACGAAGGCCTGGAGCAATCCAAGAACGTGATCTACACGGGCCAGGAAGCCACCCAGCAGATTCTGTACAGCCTGGAATGGGCCAAGACCGAGAAGAAGGCCAAGACCTTCTTCCTCATCGGCTCCGACTACATCTGGCCCCGCACCTCGATGAAGATTGCGCGCAAGCACATCGAGAACTTCCAGAAGGGCAAGGTCGTGGGCGAGGAGTACTACCCGCTGGGCAGCACCAACTTCGGCTCGCTGATGAACAAGATCAAGGTGCAAAAGCCCGACTGCCTGTTTGTGGCGGTGGTGGGCGGCTCCAACGTAGCGTTCTACAAGGCGCTCAAGGCCGCGGGCATCACGGGCGACAAGCAACTGCTGGTCACGCTGTCGGTCACCGAAGACGAAATGACCGGCGTGGGCGGCGAGAACTTCAACGGTTTCTACTCGTCGATGAAGTACTTCCAGTCGCTCGATAACGAGAACAACAAGAAGTTTGTGGCGGCCTTCAAGGCCAAGTACGGCAAGGACGCCGTGATTGGCGACGTGACGCAGGCGGGCTACCTGGGCCCCTGGCTGTGGAAGGCGGCGGTCGAAAAAGCCAAGAGCTTTGATGTGGACAAGGTGGTGGCCGCGTCCCCCGGCATCGAGCTGACCACCGCGCCCGAGGGCTATGTGAAGGTGGACGCCAACCACCACCTGTGGAGCAAGTCGCGCATCGCCATGGGCATGCCGGATGCTTCGTTCAAGGTGGTGTCCGAGTCGCCTGCGCTGATCAAGCCGGATCCATTTCCCAAAGGGTATCAGTAGGAAGTCACCCCCTGAGCGGCTGCGCCGCTTCCCCCTCTCTCGCTGCGCGGGAGGGGGACGACACCCTCGGTGCGGGGCGGCCCTTCCTCGGTGTCCCTCGCAAGAGGCCGCCCCATGGCACCGCTGTTCGTTTTCCAACGCTGCCCACGCAGGAGCTGCAACATGACCTTTTCCGAAATGATGAACATCGGCCTGATGCAGGGCTTTGCGGGCCTGAGTCTGTTTGCCGTGCTGCTGCTCATGGGGCTGGGCCTGGCCATCATCTTTGGGCAGATGGGCGTGATCAACATGGCCCATGGCGAGTTCATGACCATTGGCGCCTATACGATCTACCTGGGCTCCACCCTCGCGGCCAACCATGCGCCGCAAATGATTCCGTATTACTTTCCGCTGGCCATCGTGGCGGCGTTTGGGTTTGCGTTTGTAGCGGGCTGGCTGGTGGAATGGGGGCTGATCCGCCACCTGTACAAGCGCCCGCTGGACACCCTGCTGGCCACCTGGGGCATCAGCCTGGCCCTGCAGCAATGCTTTCGCACCTTCATCGGCCCCAAGGAGGTCAGTCCCACTTTGCCCGACTGGCTGCTGGGCTCGTGGGCGCCTGCTGAGGGGTTGGACATCCCGATCAATGGCCTGTTTGTGCTGGCGCTGACGGCGGTGGTCACGGGGGGCGTGCTGCTGGCCCTGCACAGAAGCCGCTGGGGCCTGCGGGTGCGGGCCACGGTGAGCAACCGCGTCATGGCCAACGCCATTGGCATCGACACCCAGAAGACCGACCGCCTGACCTTCGCCATCGGTTGCGGCATTGCCGGCGTGGCGGGCGCGGCGTTTACCACCATCGGCTCCACCGGCCCCACATCGGGCTCGCTCTACATCGTGGACGCCTTCCTGGTGGTCACCTTTGGCGGCGCGGCCAGCCTTCTGGGCACCGTGGTGTCTGCCTTCGGCATTGCGCAGACGCAGTCCATCACCGAGTTCTTCATGGCGGGCTCCATGGCCAAGATGATCACGCTGTCGCTGATCGTGCTGATCCTGATGGTGCGGCCACAGGGCTTGTTCGCCTCCAAAGTTCGCCGATGAAATTCGCCCAACTGTCCATTTCCTTCGAGCCCACCGGAGTCTCCGCATGAACGCCCTCAAAGCCTGGATCCTGCGCTACCAGCTCGCCAGCCTGGTACTGCTCACCGTGCTGCTGGCTGTGGTGCTGCCGCTGGCACTCGACATCTTTCGGCTGAACTTGGTCGGCAAGTACCTCACCTATGCGTTCGTCGCTATCGGCCTCGTGATGGTGTGGGGCTACGGCGGCGTGCTCAGCCTGGGGCAGGGCGTGTTTTTTGGCCTGGGGGGCTATGCCATGGCCATGTTCCTCAAGCTCGAAGCGTCAGACCCCATCAGCACCAAGATCCAGTCCACGCCCGGCATCCCCGACTTCATGGACTGGAACCAGATCACCGAGCTGCCCAGCTTCTGGATTCCGTTCAAGAGCCTGCCGTTTGCGCTGGCGGCCGTGATCGTCGTGCCCACGCTGCTGGCCTGGATCATCAGCTTTGCGATGTTCAAGCGCCGTGTGGGCGGTGTGTACTTTGCCATCATCACGCAGGCCGTGGCACTGATTCTGACGGTGCTCATCATCGGCCAGCAGGGCTACACCGGTGGCGTGAACGGCATGACGGATCTGAAGACCCTGTGGGGCTGGGACACGCGCACCGACAGCGCCAAATACATCCTGTACTACGTGTGCGTGGCGCTGCTCATAGGCTCCATCATCCTGTGCCGCTGGATACAGACCGGCAAGGTGGGCACGCTGCTGCTGGCCATGCGCGACAAGGAAGACCGCGTGCGCTTTTCGGGGTACGACGTAGCCAATTTCAAGGTCTTCACCTTCTGCCTGGCCGCCGCGCTGTCGGGCATCGGAGGCGCCATGTTCTCGCTGCAGGTGGGCTTCATGTCGCCCAGCTTCGTAGGCATCGTGCCGTCCATCGAGATGGTGATCTACGCCGCCGTGGGCGGGCGCATGAGCCTGGTGGGTGCCGTGTATGGCACCTTGCTGGTGAACGCGGGCAAGACGTATTTCTCGGAGAGCTTTCCCGAGCTGTGGCTGTTCCTCATGGCCGGGCTTTTCATCGGCGTGACCATGGCTTTCCCCATGGGCCTGGCGGGCCTGTGGGAGAGCCATGTGGTGCCCTGGTGGAAGAGCCGCCGCGAAGCGCTGCGCCGCCAGGCATCGGAGCAAGGCCGACCATCCGCGGCGCGCCCGCCTATGGATGCAAGCACCGCTGCGGCAGCGTCGCCAGCACCCGCCGCCACGCTGCCTGATGGCGTGAGCCGCCAGGGCGTCTGAAACCACCGGAGCACTCCTCATGAGCAACACCGACTTCGCGCTGGCCATTGAAGACCTGACCGTGTCGTTCGACGGCTTCAAGGCCATCGACGACCTCACGCTGTACATCGACAAGAACGAGCTGCGCGTGATCATCGGCCCCAACGGCGCGGGCAAGACCACGCTGCTGGATCTGATTTGCGGCAAGACCCGTGCCACGGGCGGCAGCATCAAGTTCAAGAACGAAGAACTCACCCGCATGGCCGAGCACAAGCGGGTGCGGCTGGGCATCGGGCGCAAGTTCCAGACGCCGTCCATCTATGAGAACCTGTCGGTCTTCCAGAACCTGGAGGTGTCTTACCCCGCAGGCCGCTCGGTGCTGGGCGCGCTGGCGTTCAAGTGCACCGATGAGGTCAAGGCGCGTGTGCAGGTGGTGGCCGAAGACATTGGCCTGGGCGACAAGCTCGATACCGAGGCTGGCTTGCTAAGCCACGGGCAAAAACAGTGGCTGGAGATCGGCATGCTGCTGATGCAGGAGCCCGAGCTGCTGATGCTGGACGAGCCGATTGCCGGCATGAGCGCGCGCGAGCGTGAGCTGACGGCCGAGCTGCTGCAGCGCATCTGCAAGAACCGCGCGGTGATCGTGATCGAGCACGACATGGAGTTCGTCAAGCGCATTGCCCACAAGGTCACGGTGATGCACCAGGGAAAGATCCTGGCCGAAGGCCCCATGGAGAAGGTGCAGGCGGACCCCAAGGTCATCGACGTGTACCTGGGCCACTGAGCAACCCATTCCTTCACAGGAGCATCGCATGCTGGAAGTCAAAGATCTGTTTGTGGCCTACGGCCAGAGCGAGGCGCTGCACGGCATCTCGTTTGACGGCCGTGCCAACGAGACCGTGGCCATCATGGGCCGCAATGGCATGGGCAAAACCACGCTGTTCAAAAGCCTCATGGGCGTGATGCCCGTCAAGAGCGGCCAGATCACCGTGGCAGGCCAGGACGTGACGAAGGACGAGAGCTTTCGCCGCGTGGCCAAGGGCATCGCCTATGTGCCGCAAGGCCGCATGATCTTCCCGACCCTCACGGTCGAAGAGAACATCGAGACCGGGCTGGAAAACTCCAAGACGCGACAGATTCCCGAAGATATCTACGCACTGTTTCCCGTGCTGTGGGACATGCGCCGGCGCAAGGGCGGCAACCTCTCGGGCGGGCAGCAGCAGCAACTGGCCATTGCGCGAGCGCTCGTCACCGACCCCAAGGTGCTGCTGCTCGACGAGCCCACCGAGGGCATCCAGCCTTCCATCATCAAGGACATCGCCAAGGCGCTCAACGAGATTCGCAAGCTGCGCCAGATCACCATCGTGGTGAGCGAGCAGGTGCTCTCGTTCGCCATGGACGTGGCCGACCGACTGTTCGTCATCGAAGGCGGCCGCCTGGTGCACGAGACCGCCCGCGCCGACACCGACCAGCAGCGCATCAAAGCCTATCTGTCGGTATGAAACACCCCCTGAGTCGCCTTCGGCGCCTTCCCCCTCAAGGGGGACGACGCCCTCGCTGCGGGGCGGCCCTTGCTTGGCGTCCCTGGCCTCGGCCGTGGCGGTCTCGGCGGCAATGCGCCATGTAAGGCCGGGATTTTTTCTCGCTTTTTCCTTCTTCCACCCAACCCTTCCAAGGAGCACGCCATGGCTGAAACCCTGATCAAGGTCGATCTGAGCAAGTCGCCCACCGAGAACGAGAACATCCACAACCGCTGGCACCCAGACATTCCCATGGCCTGCTGGGTCAATCCTGGCGATGAGTTCGTGCTGGAGACGTTTGACTGGACGGGCGGCTTCATCAAGAACAACGACAGCGCCGATGATGTGCGCGACATCGACCTGACCACGGTGCACTACCTCAGCGGCCCCGTGGGCGTGAAGGGCGCCGAGCCGGGCGACCTGCTGGTGGTGGACCTGCTGGACATTGGTGCCAAGCAGGACAGCCTGTGGGGTTTCAACGGCTTTTTCAGCAAGAACAACGGCGGCGGTTTTTTGACCGAGCATTTCCCGCAGGCGCAAAAGTCCATCTGGGACTTTCATGGCATGTTCACCAGCTCGCGCCATGTGCCGGGCGTGAAGTACGCCGGGCTCATCCACCCCGGCCTGATTGGCTGCCTGCCCGACCGCAAGATGCTGGAGCAGTGGAATGCGCGCGAGCAGGCGCTCATCGACTCAGACCCCACGGCCGGGCTGGCCAACCCACCCTCGGCGGGCACGGCCCACATGGGCCGCCTCACGGGCGATGCCAAGGCCAAAGCGGCTGCCGAAGGCGCCCGCACGGTGCCCCCGCGCGAGCATGGTGGCAACTGCGACATCAAGGATTTGTCGCGCGGCGCCAAGGTGTTCTTCCCGGTGTATGTGGACGGCGCCGGCCTGTCGGTGGGCGACCTGCATTTCAGCCAGGGCGACGGCGAGATCACCTTTTGCGGCGCCATCGAGATGGCAGGCTGGGTGCACATGAAGGTCACGCTCATCAAGGGCGGCATGGCCAAGTACGGGATCAAGAACCCCATCTTCAAGCCCAGCCCCATCACGCCCACCTACAACGATTACCTGATCTTCGAGGGCATCAGCGTGGACGAGAGTGGCAAGCAGTACTACCTGGACGTGAACGTGGCCTACCGCCAGGCCTGCCTGAACGCCATCGAGTACCTCAAGAAGTTTGGCTATTCGGGCGCGCAGGCGTATTCCATCCTGGGCACAGCCCCGGTGCAGGGCCACATCAGCGGCGTGGTGGATGTGCCCAACGCCTGCGCCACGCTGTGGCTGCCCACGCAGATCTTTGACTTTGACATCAACCCGAGTGCGGCGGGGCCGATCAAGCACCTGGATGGCTCGGTGGCCATGCCGCTGTCGCCCGACCTGGTCTGACAGTCAAACACCATTGCTGCAGAAGGACCCGCCATGCCCACCTACGACTACGCCTGTGCCCAGTGTGGCGGCTTTGATGCCTTTCGCCTGCTGGCCGACCGCAACGAACCCGCTGCCTGCCCAGACTGCGGCGCAGCATCGCCGCGCGTGTTTGCCACCGCGCCGCGCCTGGCACTCATGAGCGCGTCCGCGCGCAGCGCCATCGCCACCAACGAGCGAGCGCGGCACGAGCCGCAGCGCTCGGGCGACTACGCCCGCCTCAAACACCCTGCAGGCTGTGGCTGCTGTTCGTCATCGCAAAGCCGCAAGGCCACGGTGACGGCGCCCAGCGGCGCCAAGGCGTTTCCGAGCAAACGGCCCTGGATGATTTCTCATTGATAGGGATGCTTCACCATGATTCACGGCGATATTTCAAGCAGCAAGGACACCGTCGGCGTGGCGGTGGTCAACTACAAGATGCCGCGCCTGCATACCAAGGCCGAGGTGCTGGACAACGCGCGCAAGATCGCAGACATGCTGGTGGGCATGAAGACCGGCTTGCCCGGCATGGACCTGGTGATCTTTCCGGAGTACAGCACCCACGGCATCATGTACGACGCCCAGGAGATGATGGACACGGCGGCCACCGTACCGGGTGAAGAGACCGAAATCTTCGCCGCCGCCTGCCGCAAGGCCAAGGTGTGGGGCGTCTTCTCGCTCACCGGCGAGCGCCATGCGGAGCACCCGCACAAGGTGCCGTACAACACCCTGATCCTCATGAATGACCAGGGCGAGATCGTGCAGAAGTACCGCAAGATCATGCCCTGGACCCCCATCGAAGGCTGGTACCCCGGGGACACCACCTACGTCAGCGAAGGCCCCAAGGGCCTGAAGATCAGCCTCATCATCTGCGACGACGGCAACTACCCCGAGATCTGGCGCGACTGCGCCATGAAGGGCGCCGAGTTGATCGTGCGGTGCCAGGGCTACATGTACCCCGCCAAGGAGCAGCAGATTCTGATGAGCAAGGCCATGGCCTTTGCCAACAACACGTATGTGGCCGTGGCCAATGCCGCCGGGTTTGACGGCGTATACAGCTACTTCGGCCACAGCGCCCTGATTGGCTTTGATGGCCGAACGCTCGGTGAATGCGGCGAGGAGGAATACGGCGTGCAGTACGCCGCGTTGTCGAAGAGCCTGATCCGCGACTTCCGCAAAAACGGGCAGTCTGAGAACCACCTCTTCAAGCTGCTGCACCGGGGATACACAGGGCTGATCAACTCCGGCGGTGGAGACCAGGGTGTGGCCGCCTGCCCGTATGACTTTTACACCCGCTGGGTGACTGACCCCGAAGGTACGCGCAAGGCCGTGGAGGCCATCACGCGGCCCATGGTGGGCACCGAGGAGTGCCCGATCGAGGGTATCCCCAGCCCCGACAGCGCAGACCGCTGCTGAGGCAACGGGATTCAGGGCCGTGGCCTGAGATCTTCAAACAGTGTTAACCGGCTGTGAGGCGCCCACACTGCGCCCGATAATCGGCCCCCATGCGTGGGCCGTTCCTTTCTCTCCTGTGGATGTCATCGTGTGCACTGCTGTGCACCGTGCTCGCAGGCTGCGCGGCGAATGCGCCCACGCCACGCGGCGAGGTCAAGGGGGCCGCCACAACGCCCGCCGAGCTGGCCCAGTCCGACATGAACCGCGTGGCCACGCTGGCCATGCACGAGAACCTGGAGGGCTTGTTCCGCCTCATGGACAAGCTCTACCGCCGCAACCCCGCCGAATGGCGCAAAACCAGCGCCACCAACCGCGAGCACGCCGCGGAGCAGGTGCGCACAGCCATCCTGCAGCGCCAGCCCTGGGCACCACTGCAGGGGCGGCGCGACATTGCCGCGATGGGCTTCGCGTTCGCGCCGGAGTTCAACGGGGACCGCGTGGCAGCCTTCATCCATGCCACGGCCGACATGATCATCACGGCCCATGGCGGAAAGATCGAATTCTTCTTGCTCGACGGCATGGATGCCCAGCACCTCTACAACGCCGCCCGCAATGTGGAAAGCGCCGTGTGGCTGCTGGCCCAGCGCCGCAACGCCCAGGGCCAGCCACTGCTGCTGGCGGACGAGATCGGCCCCCAAGGCCGCAACCTGAGCTTTGAGCGCGAGTTTGGCAAGATCATCGCGCGCCTCGACCTGCTGGCTGCCCTGACCACCGAAAAGTACCGCCGCGCCGCCATCAGCTATGTGCAGGGCATTGTGGGCGGCACGTTCCTGCAGTTCCTGCCGGTGCGTTGAGAGCGATTCAACCGCTTCAAAGGCGGGACGCGCGGTCAGCGCGTGCCGCCATGCACGAAGATTCCGGGTGGAAACGTGGCGTTACACTTTGGTCACCCCTCCACTTCGAATCGGGACTTCGCCATGCTCCAACGTGTTTTGCTGTGGCTCACTGCGCTCTTGTTGGCCATGGTGGCTGCGACCGCGGCGCATGCCCAAGATGCGGACCTGTCCATCACGAAGACCGATGGTGTGGCCACGGCCGTCCCGGGCGGGTCGGTGACCTACACCATCACCGCCAGCAACGCAGGGCCGGACCCCGTCGTCGGCGCCACGATTGCGGACACCTTTCCCGCCGTGCTCACCGGCACCTGGACCTGTGTGGGCGCAGGCGGCGGTACCTGCACCGCCGCAGGCAGTGGCAACATCAACGACAGCGTCAACCTGCCAGCGGGGGGATCGGTCACCTACACGGTGAGCGCCACGATCAACGCTTCTGCGACCGGAACGCTGACCAACACCGCGACAGTGACGTCCGCCGTGAACGACCCGGTTCCCGCCAACAACAGTGCCACCGATTCCGACACGCTCACGCCACAGGCCGATCTGGCCATCACCAAGACCGATGGTGTGACCACGGCCACGCCGGGCGGATCGGTCACCTACACCATCACCGCCAGCAACGCGGGGCCATCCAATGCGCCGGGGGCCACGGTGGCGGACACCTTCCCCGCATCACTCACCGGCACCTGGACCTGCGTGGGCGCGGGTGGCGGCACCTGCACGGCAGCAGGCAGCGGCAACATCAACGACACCGTCAATCTGCCCGCCGGAGGATCTGTTACCTACACCGTCAGCGCCACGGTGAGTGCTGCGGCCACAGGGACGCTGGCCAATACCGCGACGGTGACAGCGCCGGGCGGAGTGACCGATCCCGTCCCGGGCAACAACAGCGCCACGGACTCTGACACCATCACGCCGCAGGCCGATCTGTCCATTACCAAAACGGACGGCGTGACCACGGCCATACCTGGCGGCTCAGTCACCTACACCATCACCGCCAGCAACGCGGGGCCGTCCAATGCGTCGGGGGCCACGGTGGCGGATACCTTCCCCGCAGCCCTCACAGGCACCTGGACCTGCGTAGGCGCGGGTGGCGGCACCTGCACGGCAGCGGGCAGCGGCAACATCAACGATAGCGTCAACCTGCCCGCCGGTGGATCGGTGACCTATACGGTGAGCGCAACAGTGAGTGCTGCGGCCAGCGGAACGCTGGTGAACACCGCGACGGTGACAGCGCCGGGCGGGGTGACCGACCCCAATCCGGGCAACAACAGCGCCACGGATTCCGACACCATCGCATCGCAAGCCGACCTGACCATCACCAAGACCGATGGCGTGACTACGGCCAACGCTGGCGGCTCGGTGACCTACACCATCACCGCCAGCAATGCCGGACCGTCCAACGCCCCTGGCGCGACGGTGGCAGACACCCTGCCCGCCGTGCTGACCGGCACCTGGACCTGCGTGGGCTCCGGCGGCGGCACCTGCACGGCGGCGGGCAGCGGCAACATCAACGACGTGGTCAATCTGCCTGCGGGCGGATCGGTGACCTACACCGTCACCGCTACGGTGAGCGCGTCGGCAACGGGGACACTGGTCAACACCGCGACGGTCGCGGCCCCGGGTGGCGTGACCGACCCTAGCCCCGGCAACAACAGCGCCACCGATACCGACACCATCACGGCAGTGGCCGCGAGCGCGATTCCGTCGTTGTCTGAGTGGGCTTTGTGGCTGATGGCGGGCTTGATGCTGCTGGCCGCATTCCGGGGCCGCCGCCCAGTGCGCTGATCCCGGGCGGGCAACTTACAATCGCCCCTCGGCCCAAGGAGCGTTGCAGCGACTTGCCATGCCCGGTTTGGTGCATGGCGATTCGTCAGGCTTGGGCCCCGCGCACCCCGCCGTACACCGCAACGACGCTCACCTGTTTTTTTGCTGCCCCTGCACAGGTGAGTGAGTCCTATGTCTGCTGTATCCCTGCCCCCCATGAAGCTGTCCGGCCTGGAGCCCGTCTCCATTGGCGAGGGCACCTTGTTCGTCAACATCGGCGAGCGCACCAACGTCACCGGCTCCAAGGCGTTCGCGCGCATGATTTTGAACGGCCAGTACGAAGAAGCCCTGGCCGTGGCGCGCCAGCAGGTGGAGAACGGCGCCCAGGTCATCGACATCAACATGGACGAGGCCATGCTCGACAGCAAGGCCGCCATGGTGCGCTTTCTGCAGCTCATCGCGTCCGAGCCCGACATCGCCCGCGTGCCCATCATGGTGGACAGCTCCAAGTGGGAGGTGATCGAGGCCGGTCTGCGCTGCGTGCAGGGCAAGGGCATCGTCAACTCCATATCCATGAAGGAGGGCGTGGACAAGTTCAAGCACGAGGCGCGCCTCGTGCGCCGCTACGGCGCCGCTGCCGTGGTCATGGCGTTTGACGAAAAAGGCCAGGCCGACACCTACGAGCGCAAGATCGAAATCTGCGAACGCGCCTACCGCATCCTGGTCGATGAAGTGGGCTTCCCGCCCGAGGACATCATCTTCGACCCCAACATCTTTGCCGTAGCCACCGGCATTGAAGAGCACAACAACTACGCCGTCGATTTCATCGAGGCCACGCGCTGGATCAAGCAGAACCTGCCCGGCGCCAAGGTGTCGGGTGGGGTATCGAACGTGTCGTTCAGCTTCCGTGGCAACGATCCGGTGCGCGAAGCCATCCACACCGTGTTTCTGTACCACGCCATCAAGGCCGGCATGGACATGGGCATCGTCAACGCGGGCATGGTGGGCGTGTACGACGACCTGGAGCCCGTGCTGCGCGAGCGCGTGGAAGACGTGGTGCTCAACCGCCGCCCGGATGCTGGTGAGCGCCTGGTCGAGATCGCCGAAACCGCCAAGAGCGGCGCCAAGGACGAAAGCAAGAAGCTCGAATGGCGCGGAACGCCCGAGCACCCCAAGACCGTGGGCGAACGCCTGTCGCACGCGCTGGTGCATGGCATCACCGACTTCATCACCGAAGACACCGAAGAGGCCTACCGCGAGATCCTGGCCAAGGGCGGCCGCCCGCTGCACGTGATCGAAGGCCCGCTCATGGACGGCATGAACGTGGTGGGCGATCTGTTTGGTGCGGGCAAGATGTTTTTGCCCCAGGTGGTGAAAAGCGCACGCGTGATGAAGCAGGCCGTGGCACATCTCATCCCCTACATCGAGGAAGAAAAGCGCCAGGACGAACTGGCCGGGCGCGACGTGCGCAGCAAGGGCAAGATCGTCATCGCCACCGTGAAGGGCGACGTGCACGACATCGGCAAGAACATCGTCACCGTGGTGCTTCAGTGCAATAACTTCGAGGTGGTGAACATGGGCGTGATGGTGCCCTGCCACGAGATTTTGGCGCGCGCCAAGGTGGAGGGCGCCGACATCGTGGGCCTGTCGGGCCTGATCACCCCCAGCCTCGAAGAAATGCAATACGTGGCGGGCGAGATGCAGAAGGACGAGCACTTCCGCATCAAGAAGATCCCGCTGCTGATCGGCGGCGCCACCACCAGCCGCGTACACACTGCCGTCAAGATCGCGCCGCACTACGAAGGTCCCGTGGTCTACGTGCCCGACGCCTCGCGCAGCGTGAGCGTGGCGCAGAGCCTGCTGGGCGACGGCGTGCAGAACTACGTGGACGAGCTCAACGCGGACTACGACAAGGTCCGCACCCAGCACGCCAACAAAAAGGCCACGCCCCTGTGGCCCCTGGCCAAGATCCGCGCCAACAAGACGCCGATCGACTGGTCGGCCTACCAGCCCACCGTGCCGCGCGCGCTGGGCCGCCGCGTGTTCAAGAACTTCGACCTGGGCGAGCTGGCCAAGTACATCGACTGGGGTCCGTTCTTCCAGACCTGGGACCTGGCCGGCCCGTACCCCGCCATCCTCACCGACGAGATCGTGGGCGTGGAAGCCACGCGTGTGTTTGCGGATGGGCAGGCCATGCTCAAGAAGATCATCGAAGGCCGGTGGCTCACGGCCAGCGGCGTGATGGCCCTGCTGCCCGCCAACAGCGTGAATGACGACGACATCGAGTTCTACACCGACGACACCCGCACCGAAGTGGCCATGACCTGGTACGGCCTGCGCCAGCAGGCCGAAAAACACACCATCGACGGCGTGACCCGCCCCAGCCGCTGCCTGGCCGACTTTGTAGCGCCCAAGGAAAGCGGCATTGCCGACTACGCCGGCATGTTCGCCGTGACGGCGGGCCTCGGGATCGAGAAGAAGGAAAAGGCCTTCATCGACGCGCTGGACGACTACTCCGCCATCATGTTCAAGAGCCTGGCCGACCGCCTGGCCGAAGCCTTTGCCGAGGCCTTGCACCACCGCGTGCGCACTGACCTGTGGGGCTACGCCGCGGGCGAGGCGCTGAGCAACGACGACATGATTGCCGAGAAGTACGCTGGCATCCGCCCCGCGCCCGGCTACCCCGCCTGTCCGGACCACAGCGCCAAGACCGACCTGTTCCGCGTGCTGCAGGCTGGCGAGATCGGCATGTCGCTCACCGAAAGCCTGGCCATGATGCCCGCCGCCAGCGTGAGCGGCTTCTACATCGGCCACCCTGATGCCGTGTACTTCAACGTCGGCAAGATCGGCGAAGACCAGCTGCACGACATGGCCCAGCGCCGGGGCATGGATGAGAAGGTGTTGGAGCGGTTGCTGGCGCCTAATCTGTGATGCCGTTGGATGCATTTTGCTATTAATTGTGTAGCAATTTACGCTTACGTATAAAGAACTGGAGGCTGATTCGGCTTGATTTTGAAGACCTTGTGACAACATGTCGCACCCGTTGCCCTCGTCCTTTGTCCCGCCCGTTTCCCCCCGCCCGTTCGGGCTGGCCCTGTCCAAGCCAGGGCGGTTCCGCTGAACAGTCCCTCGACAGGCAGGGCGAAAGCTCGGGCTGCCCGATCAAGGCTCCTGGCCAGACTTTCCGCTAGATCGAACGCAGGGCTCCGTCCCGAGCCCTTGGTGTGGCCGGGCGGTTCTTCTCTCTGTGGGTAGGTGTTCTTCCCAGCTAGGGAGATTCCTAGCTAGGAATCGCCTGTATAGCTATACGAAGGTAAAACCGGTTCAATCACGTTCATCCCCCATGGCTGCATCAAGTGGCAGATGCCCCAAGGGATGGCCCGAGGCCCAGTGCCCATCGTGCCCAGGGATGGATCAATACCGACAGCTCTTCACCATGCAAATCACTACCAACACCAGTACTTGGGCACTGTCCGGCAGTGGCGCTGCTGCAGCACCCACGGACCCCAGTTTGTCTCAGGAGACGGGCTTTGCTAACGAAAGCACCGCGACGTCTTTGCAATCCGGCTTGATGCTGGCGCAGGCCGACACCCTCAACCCCACCGCCAGCAGCAACACCGCGCAAAGCGCCAACTCCACGCCGTTCTGGGGGGCTGGCACCGTGCCTGCGCCCAATGCCTTGACCGCGTTGCGGAATGCCGAGCGCGACCGGACCGATCCATTGCGCCTGGGCGTGAACGAGATTTACCGCGACGCCATTACCCTGGCTGCGGATCGTACGGGCTACCCACGCGCCACGATTGCGGCCGTGATATCTGCAGAAGCGGGCCCGCTGCGCGGCAAGCGTCTGGACGATGCCACCAACCAGCGCTTTTTTGGCGAGCTGCATCCGCAGCTGGACCCCAAAGCCAAGCTGGACAAGGCGGGGGCCGCCGAGTGGAAGGCCCTGCGCCGTGAACTCTCGGCCACCTGGGACCCGCAGAGCTACAACACCACCAGCAAGGCTGGGGGCTTGACGCAATTTCTGGAAAGCACCTGGATCGAATCGGCCACCAAGCCGGGCAGCTACGTCAATGAACAGGCCAAGTCCCTGGGGCAGGTGAACAATGCCAACCAGGTGGTGGACCGGGCTGCGCTGCTGGACTTGCGCTTTGACGCCACCACCTCCATCGTGGCTGCGGCTGAGCTGGACAAGGGTTACTTCACCCAACTGAGCGCCCGCACCAACGACGATGGCACCCCTCTGGTGCCTGCCGATCTGTCCGCAGACAAGAAAGCGCAGTACATCTATCTGGTCCACCACGAGGGGGCGAATGGTGCCGCGCAAATCCTCAAAGGCACGCTGACCGATGCGCGCGCTGAAGGCCTGCTGAAAAACCACGTGGCTGATGCCGACAAGCGCCAGGCGATGATCGACGCCCACGACGGCAGTGCAGCCAAGGCTTACACGGCGTACCTGTGGCAGTACATTGAGCAGCGCATAGTGCCCGCCAACTTCCGTTGAAACGCCCGATCCCTGCCATGACTTGTACCTTGTCCGCCCGACTTCGTCCCCTTGTACGTTTTGGTGCCGTGGCGCGCAGCGTGGCGTGTGCCGGAGCACCAAAGGCGCTGTGCGCCGCGCTGGCACTGGCCCAGCCCGTCTGCTGGGCCCAGGCCCAGGCGCCTGCTCTTGCCGCCAGTTCGACCTTGCCAGCCAGCCGCCTGGCGGCGCAGTGGGAAGGCCCGGCCTTGGTGGGGCAGTTGCAGTTGCGACTCATCGTGTTGGATGCTGAACGCGGCGCGGTGGCGGCAGCGCTCACGGTTGGATCGCCGCAGTGCAGCGGCGGTCTGGACAGCCTGGGGCAGTGGCAACGAGGCACCTTGGTGCTCAAGCCCTACCGGCCCGAACCCGACGCTGCCGCTTGCGAGGTCCAGGTGCGGGTGGATGCCGACGGGCGCCGGGCCTGGGTGTCCGAGACGGGTTGCGGTGCCTATCGGGGCGCTGCCTGTGTGTTTGAGGGGCAGTTGCAGGCGCGGTAGGGGGGGCTGCTCGCTGCTGCAGGGGCCATGAAAATGGCGGCTAGCGCTTGCCAGTAAAGCGCAAAAAGCTATTGATTTAATAGCAATTGATTCAAGGGCGGTCGGCGTGCGGCGTGCCCGCAGAGGTTGGGGCATCGGACGCGCCGTGCGGCACTTGCTCCCCCTGTGCCCCCGCCGCCATCTCCAGCTGCATCATGATCATGTTGACCAGCGTGTGCACAGTGGGGCGGCCGGTTTCGATGACGTAGTGGGCGGTTTCGCGGTACAGGCCATCGCGCTGGGCGTACAGGTCGCGCAGCTTGTCCATGGGGTTGCCACCTTGCAGCAGGGGGCGGGTCCGGTCGTGTTTGACGCGCCGGTAGATTTCTTCGGGCGAGGCGCGCAGGTACAGCACGTTGCCAAACTGGCGCAGGGTTTCGCGGTTCTCGGGGCGCAGCACGGCGCCGCCGCCGGTGGACAGGACCATGCCACCAGCTTGCCCGGCCACGTCGGCCAGGGCCTGCGACTCCAGGTCGCGAAAGCGGGCTTCGCCCTCGGCCTCGAAGAAGCTGCGGATGGTGGTGCCGATGGTCTGTTCCAGCCGGTGGTCCAGGTCGATAAAGGGCACCCCCGCCCGGTGGGCCAGCTGGCGGCCGATGGTGGATTTGCCGGAGCCGGGCATGCCGACCAGTGCGCAGCGGATCTGCATAGGTTCAAAAAAGAGGTCTGGGAGACGGGTATGCGTGCTGCGGGTGGAGCTGCGTCGCGTGCCGTGATTGGGCGTTGAGTGTAAGCCGGGGCCTCCGTTGCCATGCGCAGCGGTTGCAGCTGGCGCTGCCCCGGCCTGGGACGCAGCTCCTCAAGGAGGTGTGCTCATCAAAGCGCCGCGTACACCAGCGCCGGATACAGCTCGCACAGGGTGCGCAGTTGGCCCGGCGCCTGGGTGAGCAGGATGGCGAACAGGTCTTCGGCGGGGTCTACCAAAAAGAAGGTGCCGCCCAGTCCGCTCCAGCTGTAGGTGCCTGCTGAACCGGGGCTGGATGCCAGGCCGGTGGCCTTGCGAACGGCCACGCCCAGGCCAAAGCCGTAGCCTGCGGGCAGGATGTCGCCCGCTGTGGGGATGCCGCCCAGGTGGTCGGCGGTCATGAAACCGACGGTGGCGCGGCTGGCCAGGCGGATGGTGTGGCCGTCCGGGCCTTGTACGGTGCCCTGGCCCAGCATCAGCTGCAAAAAGCGTGCGTAGTCGCTGGCGGTGGACACCAGCCCGCCGCCAGCGGATTCAAACGCGGGCGGGGCCGAGACATCGATCAACGCCACCTCGGCCCCGGTCTGCGGGTCGCGCGCGAACGGCTCGGCGAGGTCGGTCAGGCGGTGGGGCAGTACCGAAAACCCCGTGTCGTGCATGCCCAGGGGTTCCAGAATACGGCGTTTCAGGAGGGTGCCCAGGCTCTCGCCTTCGACCACCTCCAGTACCGCACCCAGCACATCGGTGGCGCGGCTGTATTCCCAGCAGCTGCCAGGCTGGTGCACCAGCGGCAGCGGGCCGAGCGCGGCCACCAGCTCGGCATTGCTGTGGCGCCGCGAGCCGACGCGGGCCGTCCGGTATTGGTCGGGCACCGTGCCGGCCTCCCACGCATAGCTCAGCCCTGCGGTGTGGCGCAGCAGGTCATGCACCGTGGCCTCGCGCGCTGCGGGGCTGGTGGTGCCGGTGGCTTCGTCGTACACCCGCTGGCCCGCAAACGCAGGCAGGTAGTGCGAGACGGGGTGCGACAGCAGCAGGCGGCCTTCTTCCATGAGCATCAGCGCCGCCAGCGAGGCGATGGGTTTGGTCATGGAATAGATGCGGAACACGGTGTCGGGCGCCATGGCGGGCGCGCCTGCCCCGGGCCGCTGGGCGCCCACGGCTTCGTGCAGCACCGTGCGCCCTTGGTGGTGCACCAGGGCCACTGCGCCGGGCAGCAGGCCCTGGTCGACGTGGGTCTGGAGTGCGGCGCGCAGGTGGGCAAAGGCGTGGGGGTGCATGGGGCGGTGTCTCCGGGTGGATGGGTGTCGGCACTGAGAATATCCGCGCGCGTGGAGGTTGGCGGGTCACCTGGGCAACAGGCAGGGCCACTGTTGCAAGGGGCTATGGGATCGATGTGGGATCGGGCCTACCGCAGTTGCAGCGAAACGCGGGTGGACGCGCGGTGGCTGCCGCCGTAGGCTAGCCGCATATGGCAGCACCCTCCCTGAAGCGCCGCGCACTGCGCCTTGTCAAACCCGTGTGGACCCTGCTCCAGCCTTTCTGGCGAGCCACCACGCTCTGGCTGGACGCCGACGGGCTGCGCATGAGCGCCGCCATGTCGTTCTACGGCATGCTCAGCCTGGCGCCCCTGTTGCTGTTGCTGGTGGGGGTGCTGGGCTGGTGGATGGACCGCAGCTATCTGGAAAGCAATCTCATCGCACAGGTGCAGGCTGTGATGGGGCAGCAGGTGGCCGACGTGGTGCGGCAGGCGATGGCCAGTGCGCAGGCCCCGGCCGAGGGGCGGCTGGCATCGCTGGTGGGGTTTGTGGTGCTGGTCTCAGGCGCCACCGGGGTGTTTGTCGAGTTGCAGTCGGCACTGGAGCACCTGTGGCGCGGCGAAGGCCCCCTGCCGCAGCGGGCCGCCTGGTGGCGCATGGCGTCGCTGCGCCTGCGGGGGCTGGCCTACGTGCTGGCGCTGGGTTTTTTGCTGCTGGTGTCGCTGGCGCTGTCCACGCTGATCCACCTGCTGGCGGGCTGGGCGGGCTCGCGCCTGGCGCTGGCGCCGCTGGCACCGGCCATGCAGCTGGTCAATGAAGTGGTGGCCTTTGGATTTGCCGTGGCACTGTTTGTGGGCCTCATGCGCATTGGCGCCGGGGCCAAGCCGCCGCCGCGCTGCATCATGGCTGGGGCCGTGGTGGGCGCAACGCTGTTCACGGTGGGCAAGCAGCTGCTGGCCTGGTACCTGGCCACGGCGGCGGTGGTGTCGGCCTATGGCGCAGCGGGGTCGCTGGTGGTGCTGCTGATGTGGATCTATTTCTCATCGGCGGTGCTGCTGTTTTCAGCCAGCTGCGCCCGGGCTTTTCAGGAGCTGGGTGCGCTGCCTGCAGCGCGGGGGCGTTTGCATGTGCCGCAATAGGCTGGTTCTTAAACAGCTTCTTACGTCCTTTACAGACGCTACGCCCGGATTTCCGGGCTGGCTGGTTACGCTGGCGGCCATTCATCCAGAGCTTTCTGGATCTTTCGGAGAAAAATCATGAGTCTTATCGTTTCGCCTTCCACCAACACTTCCGCCGTTCCTGTGGCACAGGCTGGCGCCTTTGGCGGCGCGGCCAGCCCTTCCCTCAAGTGGCTGTGGGTCGCTATCGGCGTGCTGGGCGTGAGTGTGGTGGCGCTGGGCACGACCCTGGTGGTGCAGAACGCGGGCAAGTCCGCCGCCGACGCGCAACCCTTGGCCATGACGGCGCAGCCTGCGTCAGGAGCGCCAAGAGCTGAGAATTTGCAACAAAAACCGGCGCCAGCGCTTTTTGATAATAGAAATATTGCTACTAATAGTGTAGCAAATCAACCGCCCGCAGCTTCGCAAGGTTATGCCGGGCAACCCCCGCAGCAATACCAGCCACAGCAGCAGCCACCGCTGCGCACTGCCACACAAGCTCCCCTGTGTGCCACCTGCGGCCGCGTCGAGTCGGTGCAAGCCGTGCAGCAGGCGGCCCCGGCCACAGGCGTGGGGGCGGTGGCGGGCGGTGTGCTCGGGGCCGTGGTGGGCAACCAGGTGGGCAAGGGCTCGGGCCGCACGGCCGCCACTGTGCTGGGCGCCGTGGGCGGCGGCTATGTGGGCCACAAGGTGGAAGAGCGCACGCGCACGCAGACGGTCTACCAGATCGCGGTGCGCATGGAAGACGGCTCGGTGCGCCGCTTCACCCGCGCACAGCCCACCGCCGTGGGCACGCCCGTCGTGCTGCAGGGCAAGGGCTTCCGCGTGGACGATGGCGCCGCCATGCGCGCTGAAGAACCTTACCCGCGTGCACAGCCCGGCGCGGTACGAGTGGCGGACACGTATTGAGTCGACCGCAACTCCCCCAAAAAAAGCCCGCTGATTGCGGGCTTTTTTGTGGGATGAGCGTGGGCTACAGCACCACGGGGATCTCGGTCGCGGGTGGTGTGTTGCGGCTGCGCCCGCAGCGCACCAGGCCGTCGATCATCACCATGCCGATGCCCGGGATGTCGCCCAGCTGTACGCTTTCCAGCAGCGTGGCGCCAGCCGTGTGCTGGGCGCGGTCCATGAAGACGAAGTCGGCCGCGCGGCCTACCTCGATGAGGCCGCAGTTCAGGTTGCGGATGCGCGCCGTGTTGCCCGTGGCAAAGCAGAACACCAGTTCGGCGGGGATGTCGGCAAAGCTCGATATCAGCGCAATCATGCGCAGCATGCCCAGGGGCTGCACGCCCGAGCCAGCCGGGCCGTCGGTGCCCAGGATCACGCGGTGCGGGCACTTGAGCTCGATGGCCGCCCGCGCGGCCTGGATGGCGATCTTCTCATTGCCGTTGTGCACCAGCTCGATCGCGCGGGACGACTTCTCACACAGCTCGCACACGTGCTTCCAGGGCAGCGCGGTGTGGCCGCCGTTGATGTGGCCGATCACGTCGGCATCGGCCTCCAGCACCACGTCCTTGTCGATCAGGCCCGATCCGGGGATGGACGGGCCGCCCGTGTGGATGGTGCTCTGGATGCCGTGCTTGCGCGCCCAGGCCACCATCTCTTTGGCCTCGTAGCCCGCCTTGACGGAGCCCAGGCCCACTTCGCCCAGCAGCGTCACGCCGGCGTCGGCCAGGTCCTTGAAGTCCTGCTCGGTCATTCCTTTTTCGATGACCGGGGCGCCCGCGATCACCTTCACGCCACCGGGGCGGAAGTTGTCGAACGAGCGCTGCGCGGTGATGGCCAGGGCCTTGAGTCCCACGATGTCCTTGGGCCGGCCGGGCAGGTGCACCTCACCGGCCGAGACCATGGTGGTCACGCCGCCGTTCATGGTGGAGTCGATCCAGCCGATCTGGTTCTGGCGCGGCGTCCAGTCTCCGAACACGGGGTGTACATGGCTGTCGATCAGGCCGGGCGCCACGCAGGTCTGGCGTACGTCGATCACGGTGTTGGCGTGGTCGGTGTCGCAGTCCTTGTAGCGGCCCACGGCCACGATGAGGCCATCATTCACCACGATGGTGTCGGCGTCGAGGATGGGCCGGTCCAGGTCGCCCGACAACAAAAGACCGATGTTCTGGATGACGACCTTGCCCGATTTGCCGCCTGCTGCTGCTTCTGCCATGGATTCTCCTCGTGGGGTGGTGGGCGGGGCACCACGCGGCACCCCGCAGGGAAAAATCTCTAGTTGATTCAGGCCGCTGCGACCCTGCCCTTGGGCAGGCTGGGGCCGGGCGCCACAGTGCGCAGCACGCTGTCGATGACAAACGATTCCCAGTGCGCCAGCGCGTCGGGCGTCTCCAGGTCTTCGCCCAGAAAGGCCGACAGCGTGTGCCGGTTGGACATGTAGAAGTAGCCCGTGGCGGCGATCAGCAGGTACACATCGCGCGCCGACACGTCCTTGCGAAACAGCCCCTGCGCCTGGCCGCTGTCGAGCACGCGGCGGATCACCTCGATCGCAGGGGACGAGTATTCGCGGGCGCGCATCGACTTGGAGATGTGCTTGCCCTTGTGCAGGTTCTCGGTGTTGAGCAGCGTGATGAACTCGGGGTTCTTGCGGTAGTAGCCCACCACAAAGCGGATCACGGCCTGCAGCGCTTCCACCGGTTTGGCGGTGTCCAGGTCCAGTTTGGATTCCGCGTCGTTCATGCGCCGGTAGGTTTCCTCCAGCACCTCGATGAACAAACCTTCCTTGCTGCCGAAGTAGTAATAAATCATCCGGTCGAAGGACTTGGCCGCCTTGGAGATTTTCTCCACGCTGCCGCCTTCGTAGCCGTAGCGGGCGAACACCTTGGTCGCCGCCTTCAGAATGTTGTCGCGCGTGGTCTGTGCGGCCTGTTCGCGCACGCCCGTCTTGCGGGCAGAGGCTGCGCGGGGGGACGCGGTCCGGGTCTTGGTGGGAGTGGCAGACATGGCGGGTCCTGGTGGATGAGGCGGTCCCCCGGTGCGGGGGCCGCCGGGGGATCACTGCTCTGCGAACGCGCGTTCGATCACGAAGTCGCCAGGCTTCGTGGTGTTGCCTTCCTTGAAGCCACGCTCTTCCATCATGTGCTTGAGGTCGCGCAGCATCTCGGGGCTACCGCAGATCATCACGCGGTCTTCCACGGGGTTGAGCGCGGGCAGGCCCAGGTCGCGCGCCAGCTGGCCGTTTTCGATCACGGTGGTCACACGGCCCTGGTGCTTGAAGGGCTCGCGCGTCACGGTGGGGTAGTACTTGAGCTGCTTGGTGACCATCTCGCCCAGGAACTCATGCTGCGGCAGCTCCTGCGTGATGTAGTCGTGGTAGGCCAGCTCCTTCACCTCGCGCACGCCGTGCACCAGGATGACTTCCTCGAATTTCTCATAAGTCTCCGGGTCGCGGATCAAGCTCAGGAACGGGGCCACGCCCGTGCCGGTGGACAGCATGTACAGGCGCTTGGCGGGCAGCAGGTAGTCGATCAGCAGGGTGCCCGTGGGCTTCTTGCCGACCACGATGGTGTCGCCCACCTTGATGTGCTGCAGGCGCGAGGTCAGCGGGCCGTCGGGCACCTTGATGGAGAGGAACTCCAGGTGCTCTTCGTAGTTGGGGCTCACGATGCTGTAGGCGCGCAGCAGGGGTTTGCCGTTTTCGCCACGCAGGCCAATCATCGTGAAATGCCCGTTGGAAAAGCGCAGCGCGGTGTCGCGCGTGGTGGTGAAGGAGAAAAGGCGGTCCGTCCAGTGGTGGACCGTCAGGACGCGTTCGTCAAGAAAGGCGCTCATGGTGCGTTAGATGGAAAAGTTGGAAACAAATAAGAAATCTGGCTGAAGCTGGCTCAGATTCAGGGCCCCAAGCGCTCTACAGCGCAATGTTCAGGCCTGAAAGCTTGTGGCTCACAACCCTCCATTGTTCCGCATCTGGCAAAGCCGCTTTTCTTTTGGTGATTGTGGGCAGCGTGGGCGCCAGCTTTTTGTTGAACTGCAGGAAGATTTCCATGCCCTCGGGCAGGTCGTCTTCGGCATAGATGGCGTTGGCCGGGCACTCCGGAATGCACACCGCGCAGTCGATGCATTCGTCCGGGTCAATGACCAGGTATTCCGGCCCTTCCTTGAAGCAATCCACGGGGCACACATCAACGCAGTCGGTGTACTTGCACCGAATGCATGCGTCCGTCACAACGTGCGTCATTTTGGGGCTCCTCGTGCACCGTTTTTGGGGGTGCGAAAACACCATTGCAGAGTCTGGTTGATTCCGCTACATTGACATCAAATGTAGTGTTCACAACATTTAAGTTAAGTGAATGCTACACAAAATGCAAAGCGCATACAAGCACTTGCAACAAAGCAATGAATGGGTTGCCACGATGACTGAACACACCAAGACCGATGGGCTGCCGGGCATGGATGCGCCAGATCTACCGCAGGTGCTCGAGCGCGCCCGGCCCCGCAACGAGCGCATGAACGCTGCCAAGGTCGAGTGCAATGCGTGCCCGGTGCTGTGCCAGATTTCCGAAGGCCGCGCAGGCGCTTGCGACCGTTACGCCAACCAGGCGGGCGTGCTGGTGCGGCTGGACCCGGTGGTGCTGCTGCGCAAGACGCTGAAAGCGGGCGAGGCCATGCTGGTGCCATTTGCGGGCCGCGCCGAGGCTGCAGAAGGTGCAGGGGAGGAGGTGGCTTCAGAACCCGCATGGAACGGCGATCTGCTGCTGTCTGAAGAGGTGTTCGTGACGGGCGTGGGCTCATCCACCACCTACCCCGACTACAAGCCAGCGCCCTTCATCGTGGGCTCCAAAACCGATGGGGTGGACATGGTGACCGTGGTCACCGAGGGCATCTTCAGCTACTGCAGCTTCAAGGTGAAGATCGACACCGATCGATTCCTCGGCTCCGAGCAGGCCAACGTGCGTTGCAAGGGCGAGGTGGTGGGCCACGTGACCACGGCGGAATACGGCTCGCAGATGCTGTCGCTCGGCGGCGTGCACCACCTCACGGGTGGCACCAAGAAGGAGGGCCGCATCACCGCTGAGATGATGCAGGCGCTGGGCAACAAGCAGGCCGTGGAGTTCACCATCGACGGCGGCTCGCAGCTCGTGATCCAGGCCGGGCGCGCACCCATCGTCAACGGTGTGGCCGAACAGCGCATGCGCGTGGGCTGCGGCTCTGCGGCCATTGGTATCTTTGCGCGCCAGTTCTTCGGCCATGCCGACGAGGTGGTGGTGGTGGACGACCACATCACCGGTGTGCTTACTGAACACCAGGCGGGTCGCTGTCTGGACATGAAGCCTTCGGGCATCCAGATGCGCGGGCGCAAGTCCACGCCGGGCCGCTATTTTCAGGTGGCGAACCCGGGCACCGGCTGGGGTGGCACCGACATTGCCGACCCGCTGTCCATCATTGAGGGCTGGGACGAATCCGTCGCCTGGCCGGGGTTGCGCCTCTTGATGACCTCCACCACGGGGGAGCACGCATCCTGGTACGTGCTGGACGAGCAATTGAATCCGGTGGAAGCCCAGATGCCCGTCGAGGTGCGCCGCATCGTGGACCGCATCGGCGAAAACTGCGAGCCTTCGCTGGCGTCAGTGTTGTTCCTCGGCGGAGCCGGCGGTAGCCTGCGCGCAGGGGTGACAGAGAACCCGGTGCTGCTCACGCGCTCCATCAAGAACGCGCTGGTCAACGTGACCTGTGGTGGTGCCCCCGCCTATGTATGGCCGGGCGGCGGCATCACCGTGATGGCCGACGTGCTGCGCATGCCGGACAACAGCTTTGGCACTGTGCCCACGCCCGCCATCGTGGCACCCATCGAGTTCAGCATGCGCCGCGCGGACTACGAAGCGCTGGGCGGGCACACCGAACAAATTCGCAGCCTGCGCGAAGTGCTGGAGCGCGGTGCGTGGCACAACGACGGTGCGCCGCAGGCGCGCGTGTGGCAGACCTTGCCTGCGGCCAATCCGTGGCCGCTGGGCCGCCCACCCCTGCTAGGCTGAGTGAGCCGCGCTGTGAACGCTTGCCGCAAACTCCTTTCCGACGGCCGCTGGCACTTCCAGCATGGCCCGATGGACCTCATCCTTCAGGCCGAAGGGGCGCGCGACGCCGTGGCCCACGCGCACGAGCGCGCCTGGCAACGTTTTGAAGGGCTGCTGCAGGAACTGGTGAGTGAACTCCCTGGCCTGCGGGCGCCGGTGGGTGCGCGCTGCGCGTTGCAGGGCGTGGTGGCGCGCCGCATGTGGGCCGCCTGCAGTCCCTACCGTGCGGGCTTCATCACATCGATGGCGGCGGTGGCGGGTGCGGTGGCCCAGGAAATTCTGGCGTGCTACGACCAGCAAGGCATAGACCGCGCCTGGGTCAACAACGGCGGCGACATTGCGCTGCACCTGGCGCCCGGCCAGTCGGTCACGGTGGGGGTGTACGCTGATATCGCCGCGCTGAATGCTGCACAGTTGCGCAACGGTTTGGTGCTGGATGGGCAGATCCGCATCGACAGCGCTATGCCGGTGCGCGGTGTGGCCACCAGTGGGTGGCGCGGGCGCAGCCAGTCGCTGGGCATTGCGGACAGCGTCACGGTGCTGGCGCGCACGGCCGCGCAGGCCGATGCGGCAGCGACCATTGTGGCCAATGCGGTCAATGTGCAGGACGCGCGCATTGATCGCATGCCCGCGTGGCTGGTGCGGGACGACAGTGACCTGGGTGCCATTCCTGTCACCGTGGATGTGCCTGACTTGCCCGAAGAGCAGGTTCGCCGGGCTTTGCAGCAGGGGTTGCAAAAAGCGCAAGAATTGCAGTCCAGCGGCCTGCTGTGGTTTGCGCTGCTGGCGTGCCAGGGGCAGTTTCTGGCGACCGCAGCACCGCAAGCCCTGGCCGGTGCTGTGTGGCCCCCACAAGCGGTGATGAAATCGGTAGTTGGTTCAGTATTTGCTTAACGAATTGCACAGGTCTCCAAAATGATCCAGATACGACGCGTTTTCACCCATCTTGAGGAAATCCGGCACGAATTCGGGCCGGTGGCTGAGGTGCCGCTGCTGCGTGGTGCCATCGGCGCGGTGCTGACCAACCCGTTTGCGGGCCGGTACGAACCCGACATCTTGCCCATGATGGATGCCCTGCAGGACGTGGGGCTGGACATGGCCCAGCGTCTGCTCAAGGCCATGGCTGTGCCCGCCGAGCGCATCGAGACCTATGGCAAGGGCGCCATCGTGGGGGCAGCTGGCGAGCTGGAGCACGGTGCGCTGTGGCATGTGCCTGGTGGTTATGCCATGCGCGAGCTGCTGGGCTGGAAGGGTGACCGCAACGCCTACGCCAAAGGCCTGGCCGAAGAGAAGACCGGGCAACCCGCCAATGCACTGTCTATCGTGCCTTCCACCAAGAAGGTGGGCGGCCCGGGCGCGGCGCTGGATGTGCCGCTCACCCACATCAACGCGAGCTACGTGCGCAGCCATTTCGATGCCATCGAAGTGCGGGTGCCCGGCGCACCCACATCGGATGAAATCGTCTTCATCCTGGCCATGTCCACCGGCGCTCGCATCCATGCACGCGTTGGAGGCCTCAAGGCCGCAGACATCAGCCAGTGGAACGGCCTGCGCTGATCCAAACCCAAGGAGATACCCACATGTCCGTCAAGATCCGCAAGATCATTGTTCAAACCGACGAAGTCCGCGTGGAGATGGGGCGCGACGTACAGCCGCCTGTGCGCAAGGCCCTGGCCATGGCCGTCATCGAGAACCCCTGCGCGGGCCGCTATGTCGAGAACCTCGACGAACTCGTGGCCATCGGTGAAGAGTTGGGCGCACTGCTGGGTGCCCGTTGCGTCGCAGCCCTGGGCATTGAACCTGGCCAGGCACAGAGCTACGGCAAGGCCGCCATCGTGGGCGAGGCGGGCGAGCTGGAACATGCCGCCGCCATCCTGCACCCCAAGCTGGGGGCGCCACTGCGTGTGGCGGTCGAGAAAGGCGCTGCCCTGGTGCCGTCCAGCAAGAAGATCGGCGGCCTGGGCACCGCCATCGACGTGCCCCTGGGCCACAAGGATGCCGCCTATGTGCGCAGCCACTTCGACGCCATGGAGGCCCGCGTGGCCGACGCCCCCCGCGCCAACGAAATCGTGGTCGCTATCGTCGTGACCGACAGCGGCCGTCCGCTGGCACGCATTGGCGGCCTTCAGGCCTCCGAAATCAAAGGCGAGGATGGACTGCGCTGATCTGAGCGCGCACTACCATCCCGAGCAGTCTCACCAGTTCCCCTTCCCCAACCCACCTTTCAGGAGTTTCCCCATGACGATGCGACGAAACCTCATGCGTGCCACGGCCGCAGCCGCGCTGGCATTCACGCTGGCCCCTGTGGTGCACGCCCAGGATGTCATCAAGATTGGCGAGATCAACAGCTACAAGGCGCAGCCCGCCTTCCTGGAGCCCTACAAGAAAGGCATGGAGCTGGCGGTCGATGAGATCAACGCATCGGGTGGGGTGCTGGGCAAGAAGGTCCAGCTCGTCATCCGCGACGACAACGCCAACCCTGGCGACGCCGTGCGCGCTGCCGAAGAACTGGTGTCGCGCGAAAAGGTCGATGTGCTCACGGGCTCGTTCCTCTCGCACATCGGGCTGGCGCTGACCGACTTTGCCAAGCAAAAGAAATTCTTCTTCCTGGCCGGTGAGCCACTGACCGACAAGATCGTCTGGCAAAACGGCAACCGCTATACCTACCGCCTGCGTCCCTCCACGTACATGCAGGTGTCGATGATGGTGCCCGAGGCAGCGGCCCTCAAGAAAAAGCGCTGGGCGCTGGTGTACCCCAACTACGAGTATGGCCAGTCGGCCGTGGCCACGTTCAAGCAGCTGCTCAAGGCGGCCCAGCCCGATGTGGAGTTTGTGGCCGAGCAGGCGCCCCCGTTGGGCAAGGTCGATTCGGGTAGCGTGGTGCAGGCCCTGGCCGACGCCAAGCCGGATGCGATCTTCAACGTGCTGTTCGGTGCCGATCTGTCCAAGTTTGTGCGCGAAGGCAACACGCGTGGCCTGTTCCAGGGCCGTGAAGTGGTCAGCCTGCTGACGGGCGAGCCCGAATACATGGACCCGCTCAAGGACGAAGCGCCGAACGGCTGGATCGTCACCGGCTACCCCTGGTACGGCATCCAGACGCCTGAGCACAAGGCCTTTCAGACTGCCTACCAGGCCAAGTTCAATGACTACCCGCGCCTGGGCTCCATCGTGGGCTACAGCGCCATCAAGTCGCTGGCCGAAGGCATGAAGAAGGCCGGCTCCACCGACACTGAAAAACTCGTGGCAGCTTTCAAGGGCTTGCAGGTGCCCACGCCGTTTGGCCGCATCACCTACCGCCCCGAGGACAACCAGTCCACGATGGGCGGCTATGTGGGCCGCACCAAGAACGAAGGCGGCAAGGGTGTGATGGTGGACTACCGCTATGTGGATGGCAGCAAAGTCCAGCCCTCGAACGACGAAGTCAAGAAAATGCGCCCCGCCGACTGACGGCCGCGCAAGGCCGGGGAGGGCTCCCTCCCTGCCAACTGCCCCTGATCTCTGAACCATAGCGCAGGCGCCGACCTGCAGGGATGGACCTTGCCGTGACCCCGAAGGATGTGGAATGAGTTTTTCGAGTTTTATCGTTCAGCTGCTCAACGGACTGGCGGGGGCCTCCTCGCTGTTCCTGGTGGGCGCCGGGCTGTCGCTGATCTTCGGTGTCACGCGCATCGTCAACTTTGCGCATGGCTCGTTCTTCATGGTCGGCATCTATGTGGCCTATTCGCTGGTGGCCAAGCTGGGCACCGGCCTGGGCTTCTGGCCCGCGCTGCTGCTGGCGGCGGTGGTGGTGGGGGCGCTGGGCGCTTTGGTGGAGGTGGTGCTTCTGCGCCGCATCTACAAGGCGCCCGAGCTGTTCCAGCTGCTGGCCACGTTTGCGCTGGTGCTGGTCATCAAGGACGCTGCGCTGTGGTTCTGGGGGCCGGAAGAACTGCTGGGCCCGCGCGCGCCGGGGCTGTCGGGCTCGGTCAACATCCTGGGGCGGCAGTTCCCTTCGTATGACCTGTTTCTGATCGTCGTGGGCCCGGTGGTGCTGGGCCTCTTGTGGCTGCTGCTCACCCGCACACGCTGGGGCACGCTGGTGCGCGCTGCTACGCAAGACCGCGAAATGGTCAGCGCCCTGGGCGTGAACCAGGCCTGGCTGTTCACGGCGGTGTTTGCCCTGGGCGCGCTGCTGGCGGGCCTGGGCGGTGCGTTGCAGTTGCCGCGCGAACCCGCCACGCTGGAGATGGACCTCAACACCATCGGCGCAGCGTTTGTGGTGGTCGTGGTGGGGGGCATGGGCTCCATTCCGGGCGCCTATGTCGCGGCCCTGTTGATCGCCGAAATCAAGGCCATCTGCATCTGGCTGGGCGTGGTGGACATCTTCGGTTTCAGCGTGTCGTTCTCCAAGCTCACGCTGGTGGTGGAGTTTCTGGTGATGGCCGTGGTGCTGGTCTGGCGCCCCTGGGGCCTCATGGGCAAGCCGCAGGGCGTGAGCCGCAACACCGGCCTGCCCGAGGCGCCCCTGCGCCAGCCCGAGCGCTGGTTCAAGCTCGGTGGCGCGGCGTTGGTGGTTGCGCTGGTGCTGTTGCCGTTGCTGACGACGGGCTCGCCATACCTCACGGTGCTGATGATCGACCTGCTGATTGCCGCGCTGTTTGCGGCCAGCCTGCACTTCATCATGGGCCCGGCGGGCATGCATTCGTTCGGCCACGCTGCGTACTTTGGCCTGGGCGCCTATGCCGCAGCGCTGCTGGTGCGCTCGGCGGGTATCCCCATGGAGCTGGCGCTGGTGCTGGCGCCGCTGGCGGCGGCGGCGGGCGCGCTGCTCTATGGCTGGTTCTGCGTGCGCCTGTCGGGCGTCTACCTGGCCATGCTGACGCTGGCGTTTGCCCAGATCACCTGGGCCATCTGCTACCAGTGGGACGGCTTCACGGGCGGCAGCAATGGCCTCACGGGCGTATGGCCTGCCGAGTGGCTGTCAGACAAGCGCAACTACTACTACCTCACGCTGGCCCTGGTGGTGGGTGGTGTGCTGCTGTTGCGCCGGGTGCTGTTCTCGCCGTTTGGTTATGCGCTGCGGGCAGGGCGGGATTCCGTGCTCCGTGCCGATGCGATCGGCATTGACGTCAAGCGCATGCAGTGGACGGCTTTCGTGATCGCAGGGCTGTTTGCGGGCCTGGGTGGTGCGCTATTTGCGTTCTCCAAAGGCAGCATCTCGCCCGAGACGCTGCATGTGGGCCGCTCGGTCGATGGCCTCGTCATGGTGCTGCTCGGCGGCATCCAGACGCTGGCGGGCCCTGTGGTGGGCGCCGTCACCTTCACCTGGCTGCACGACACCGTGGCACGCAACACCGACTACTGGCGCGCCATGCTGGGCGCCATCATCCTGATCCTGGTGTTGCTGTTCCCGCTGGGTATTGCGGGGGCCATCAAGCAGATCTTCGACAACAAGCGCGAAGCCAAGAACATGAAGGAGGGCACGGCATGAGCCTGCTCAAAGTCTCTGGCCTGGGCAAGTCCTTTGGCGGCGTCAAGGCGGTGGATGGCATCCACTTCGAGCTGGCTGCCGGCGAGCTGCTGGCGCTGATCGGCCCCAACGGCGCGGGCAAGTCCACCACCTTCAACATGGTCAACGGCCAGCTGCCTGCCGATGCAGGCTCCATCCAGCTCAATGGCCAGGAGCTGGTGGGCCGCAAGCCGCGCGACATCTGGCGCATGGGTGTGGGCCGCACTTTTCAGATCGCTGAAACCTTTGCATCGCTCACGGTGGTGGAGAACGTGCAGATGGCACTGATCTCCAACGACAACCGCCTGTTTGCAATGTGGCGCAAGGCGGCCGACCACAAACGCGACGAGGCCCTGGCGCTGCTGGACCAGGTGGGTATGAAGTCGCAGGCCGACCGCCCCTGCAGCGTGCTGGCCTATGGCGATGTGAAGCGCGTGGAGCTGGCGATTGCCATGGCCAACGCACCGAAGCTGCTGCTCATGGACGAGCCCACCGCCGGCATGGCGCCCAAGGAGCGCAACGAACTCATGGCGCTTACCAAGCAACTGGTGATCGACCGCAACATGGCCGTGCTCTTCACCGAGCACAGCATGGACGTGGTGTTTGCCTATGCCGACCGCATGATCGTGCTGGCGCGCGGGCGCCTCATTGCCGAGGGCAAGCCGCTGGAGCTGCGTGACCACCCCAAGGTGCAGGAGGTGTACTTCGGCACCGGCAAGACCTTCGAGAAAAAAACGGCAGCCGCTGCTGCAGAGGCCGCATGAGCATGACGACCAACGAACCCAAAGAGCTGCTGCTGCAGGCCAAAGGGCTGCAGGCCTGGTATGGCGCGGCGCAAATCCTGTATGACGTGGACTTGGACGTGCGCCGGGGCGAAGTCGTGGCCCTGATGGGCCGCAACGGCGCCGGCAAATCCACCACGCTCAAGACGCTGATGGGCATGCTGGCCAAACGCAAGGGCCAGATCCAGTTCATGGGCAAGGACATCTCCAAAAGCGACCCGCACGATGCCGCGCGCCTGGGCCTGGGCTTTGTGCCCGAAGACCGCCGCGTGTTCACCGACCTCACAGTGATAGAGAACCTGGAGGTAGGCCGCCAACCCGCCCGCACCTGGCCCCACGGCACGGCCGCCCCGGTGTGGACGCCCGAGCGCCTGTTCAAGCTCTTCCCCAACCTGGGCGAGATGCCCCAGCGCCCCGGCGGCCGCATGAGTGGTGGCGAGCAGCAGATGCTCACCGTGGCGCGCACGCTCATGGGCAACCCGTATCTGGTGCTGCTGGACGAGCCCTCCGAAGGCGTGGCCCCGGTCATCGTGGAGCAGATGGCGCACATGATCCTGGAGCTGAAGGAGCAGGGCGTGAGCATTCTGCTGTCCGAGCAGAACATGCACTTTGCCGAGCTGGTGTCCGACCGCGCCTATGTGCTCGAAAAGGGCCAGATCCGCTACCAGGCCAGCATGGAAGAGCTGGCCGCCAACGAAGAGGTGCGGCGCGCTTACCTGAGCGTGTGATGCACGTGCGCAGCCGTGCGATGTGGTGCGCCGCACACGGGTGCTGTTGGTTACAAAAAACACCTCTTCAAACACTTGCGCGATGCGAGCACAAGCCCCGAAACTGGCGCCTTTGATGTAAGGAGCACTACATGAAGTGTCGAGGAGTGGAGGATGGATGCATCGACCGCCGGACTGCCATGGCGGGGCTGGTGGCAACAGCGGGATGGGCCTGGGCGGGGCCGGCCGCTGCCGAGACCGGAGTGACGGACACCCGCATCAAGGTGGGGCAGTCGGCCGTGTTCACCGGCCCTGCCAAGGATTTTGGGGTGGATTACAAGGCGGGCATTGCGCTCTACTTCGACAAGGTCAACAAGGCCGGTGGAGTGTTGGGGCGCACGCTGGAGCTCGTCTCCCACGACGACGCTTACGACCCCAAGAAGACCGCAGAAAACACCACGCGCCTCATCGACGAGGACAAAGTGTTTGCTCTCATCGGCTATGTCGCCACGGGCAACCTGATTGCTGCCATGCCCATTGCCGAGAAGGCCGGCGTGCCCATGTTTGCCCCGCTGGTCGGCACCACATCGTTTCGCACCAACCACAACCGCTACTTGTTCCACGTGCGCGCCAGCTACGAGGCTGAACTGCGCAAGATCGTGGGGCACCTGGCCACGCTGGGCATCCACAACATTGCGGTCATCTACCAGAACAGCGCATTTGGCAAATCCAACCTCGACACCTGCCTGCAGATTGCACAGGGGCTCAAGGTCAAGGTGGTGGAGTCCGTGCCCATGGAGATCGCCGCCACCGACGCCAAGGCCCAGGTAGCCTCGCTCACCAAGGCGCAGCCTGGTGCGGTGGTGATGATCATGGCGGGCAAGATGGTGGAGGTGTTCCTGCGCGACTACCGTGCCGGGGGCGGCGCCTCGCCGCTGTACACGATATCGGTGGGCATCACCGATGCGCCGGGCTCTGCGCAGCGCTTGAACGGCGGCATCGAAGGGCTGGTCACGGCCAGCATCGTGCCCTCGCCGCAGGCCAGCCGCCTGCCCATCGTGGCGGACTACCGCAAGGACCGCGTTGACGCGGGCGAGAAGATCGACAGCTACACCATGCTGGAGGGCTACATTGCCGCCCGCGTGTTTGTGGAGGGGCTCAAGCGCGCGGGCAAAGCGCTCACGCGCGAAGGCTTCATCAAGGCCATGGAAGACATGGGCACCACCAAGATCGGTGACTTTCCGCTGCAGTACGGCCCGGGCAACCACAATGGCTCCAACTTTGTGGATCTGGAGATGTACACGCGCACCGGCAGTCTGCGGCGCTGAGGGCCCCCCAAAGAGACATGCACGCGCCCGCTTCGCTTCACACCATGGTCGTCAACGGCCAGCCTTGTGCCTTGCCAGCAAATACCTCCACCCACGCCACGCTGCTGCACGTGCTGCGCAATGACTTGTCGCTCAACGGCCCCAAATACGGCTGTGGCCTGGGGCAGTGCGGGGCGTGCACGGTGCTGGTGGACGGCATTGCCGCGCGGGCCTGCGTGATCCCGGCGCAGGGCGTGGCAGGCCGCGAGGTGACCACGCTGGAAGGGCTGCCCGGGCGCTGCAGCCGCACCGAAGGACTTCACCCGGTGCAGCAGGCCTTTGTGGATGAGCAGGCCGCGCAGTGCGGCTACTGCCTGAACGGCATGGTGATGATGGCCGTGGCCTTGCTGGAGCGCGACCCAGACCCCGACGAAGCCGCCGTGCGACGCGAGCTGTCGGGCAACCTGTGCCGCTGCGGCACACATGTCGAAATCATTCGCGCCGTGCTGCGCGCGGCCCAGTTGATGCGCGAGGCCCAGGCATGAGCGCCACACCTGACAACGCCGCACCCCTGCGCGCCCACAGCCCGCTCACCCGCGCCGACTTCCATGCTGCCCAGGGCGTGCTGCTGGTGGTGCGCAACCCACCGCCCGCGCCACCACCCGTCAAGGGCCAGCCCGCGCTCGTGGCGGGCAACCCGGCCGAGGGCGTGGAGATACTGATCGCCGTGTGGGACGACGGCAGCGTGACCGCACTCAACGGTCATGTGGACCTGGGCACCGGCATCCGCACCGCGCTGGCGCAGATCGTGGCCGAAGAGCTGGATGTGCCGCTGGCCCAGGTGAACATGGTGCTGGGCGACACCACGCGCGCGCCCAACCAGGGCGCCACCATCGCGAGCGCGTCCATCCAGATCCACGCCAAGCCCCTGCGCACCGCTGCCGCGCAGGCGCGCCACTGGCTGGTGGCGCAGGCCGCAGAGCGGCTGGGCGTGCCGGTGGATCAATTGCAGGTGCGCGCGGGGATCGTGCAGGTCACTGCAGACCCGTCGCGCCAACTGGCCTACGGCGCGCTGCTGGCGGGCGCGCACACCACGCTGGAGCTGGTGGATGCCACGCCCACCAAGACCGCCGCCGATTACACCGTGGTCGGCCAGTCCGTGCCGCGCGTGGACATCCCCGCCAAGGTCAGCGGCGAGCTGGTGTTTGTGCACGACATGCGTGTGCCCGGCATGCTGCACGGCCGCGTGGTGCGCCCGCCGTACGCGGGGGCAGACCATGGCGACTTCATCGGCAACACGCTCGAATCGGTGGACCAGCAGTCCATCGCCCACATCCCCGGCATCCGCGCCGTGGTGGTGATCCGCGACTTTGTGGGCATCGTGGCCGAGCGCGAGGAACAGGCCGAGCAGGCGCTGCGCGATTTGAAAGTGCGCTGGAAGGACTGGCCCGGCTTTCCACGCCAGGACAGCACCGAGGCGCTGGAACAAGCCATCCGCGCCAACCCCGCCACGCAGCGCCGCCTGGTGGACGAAGGCGATGTGGAGGGCGCGCTGGCCGCGCTGTCTGCCGACGGCCAGCCCATGCCGCGCACCTATGTGTGGCCGTACCAGATGCACGGCTCCATCGGCCCGTCCTGCGCGGTGGCCGAATGGCGCAGTGATGACAGCACCGGCCGCCCGCGCATGGCGGTGTGGGCTGGCACGCAAAACCCCCATGTGCTGCGCGCCGACCTGGCCCGCCTGATGGGGCTGGCCGATGTGGACATCGACCTCATCCGCATGGAGGCCGCAGGCTGCTATGGCCGCAACGGTGCCGACGACGTGGCCGCCGATGCCGCACTGCTGTCGCGCGCCGTGGGCGCCCCGGTGCGCGTGCAGCTCACGCGCGAGCAGGAACATTTGTGGGAGCCCAAGGGCACGGCGCAGCTCATGCAGGTGCGCGGCGGGCTCAAGGCCGATGGCACCGTGGCGGCGTACGACTTCGAAACGTCCTACCCCTCCAACGGCGCGCCCACGCTGGCCCTGCTGCTCACCCGCACCATCGAGCCCGTGGCCCAGGCCTACGAGATGGGTGACCGCACCGCGCGCCCGCCCTACCAGTACGACAACCTGCGCGTGGCCGTCAACGACATGCCGCCCATCGTGCGCGCGTCATGGCTGCGCGGCGTGTCGGCCCTGCCCAACTCGTTTGCGCACGAGTCGTATGTGGACGAACTGGCTACTGCTGCGGGTGTGGACCCGGTGCAGTTTCGCCTGCAGCTGCTGAACGACCCGCGCGCCGCCGAGCTGGTGCAGGCCACGGCTGAGAAGGCGGGCTGGATTCGCCGCACCGGCCCGCAGCAGCGCCCCTTGGAGGGTGACAACAAAGGTGAGTGGGTCCAAGGCCAGGGCTTTGCCTATGCCCGCTACATCCACAGCAAGTGGCCCGGCTTTGGCGCCGCCTGGGCCGCCTGGGTGGCCGATGTGGAGGTCAACAAGAAGACCGGCGAGGTGCACGTGCGCCGCGTGGTCGTGGGGCACGATGCGGGCCTGATGGTGAACCCCGCCGGTGTGGAGCAGCAGGTGCACGGCAACGTGCTGCAGACCACCAGCCGCGCGCTCAAGGAGCAGGTGACGTTCGAGCCCGTCAAGCAGGCCGTGGACAACCGCGAATGGGGCAGCTACCCCATCCTGAGCTTTCGCGAGGTGCCGGTCATCGAGGTCATGCACATGCCCCGGCAGGACGAGGCGCCGCTGGGCTCGGGCGAGTCGTCCTCCGTGCCGGGCACGGCAGCGATTGCCAACGCGATTTTTGACGCCACGGGCGTGCGCTTTCGCGCGCCGCCGTTCACGCCCGAGGTGGTGCGCGCCGGGCTCAACCCCTTGCCCGGCGGCGCAGGCGAGGCGGCTGCAGGCAGCACCGCACCCACCGAGCAGGCCGAGGTTTTGCCCACGCTGGAACTGCCCGCACCCACCGTGCCCGCCAGCGCCACATGGCCCACACAGCGCAGCCCCTGGGCCCGCGCGCTTGCTCTCGTCGCCGGTGGCATCGCCATGGGCGCAGCGCTGCTGGGCTGGCGTCCCTCCATCGCGCCCGTGGTGCAGACGGCGGGCGCGTCGGTCTACAACGCCGCCACCATCGAGCGCGGCCGCCTGCTGGCCGCTGCGGGCGATTGTGTGGTGTGCCACACCGCCCCAGGCGGCACGCTCAACACGGGCGGCCGGGCCATGGAAACGCCATTCGGCAAGGTCTACACCACCAACCTCACGCCCGACGCCGAGACCGGCATCGGCCAGTGGTCCTTCAGTGCCTTCCAGCGCGCCATGCGCGAAGGCATCTCGCGCGATGGCAAACACCTGTACCCCGCCTTCCCCTACACGTCGTTCGCCAAGATGAGCGACGACGACCTGACCGCGCTGTATGCCTATCTGATGGCGCAGCCCGCCGTGCGGGCCGAGGTGCCCAAGACCGAGTTGGCCTTCCCGTTCAGCGTGCGCCCCCTCATGGCGGGCTGGAACGCGCTGTTCCACGACGCCACCCCTTTCAAGCCGGACCCAGCACGGCCCCCCGAATGGAACCGGGGTGCCTACCTGGTGCAGGGCGTGGGCCACTGCGGCGCCTGCCACACGCCGCGCAATGCGCTGGGGGCCGAGCTGGGCGGGGCTGCGTTCCTCTCGGGCGCCATGGTTGATGGCTGGGAGGCGCCCGCACTCACCGGCCTGTCGAAGGCGCCCGTGCCCTGGACGGCCGATGCGCTGTATGGCTACCTGCGCCACGGCCACAGCCCGCAGCACGGCAGCGCCTCCGGCCCCATGGCGCCCGTGGTGCGCGAGCTGGCCCACTTGCCCGACGCCGATATCCGCGCCATGGCGGGCTACCTGGCCTCGTTTACGGCTACGGAAGCGGTTACCCAGCCAGCCACCCAGCCTGTGTCTGACCCGCAGCAGCGCGCCCAAACCGCCGTGGCCCAGGCCGCTGCGCTGGCGCCGCAACCCGGCCAGGCCCAGCGCCTGTTCGACGGCGCCTGCGCCGCCTGCCACCACGACGGCGACGGCCCGCGCCTGCTGGGCGTGAACGTGCCCCTGGCGCTCAACAGCAATCTGCACAGCGACCGGCCCGACAACCTGCTGCAGGTCATCGTGCACGGCATCCGCGAGCCCGCCGCGCGCGACATCGGCTTCATGCCCGGCTTTGGCCACGCGCTCAGCGACGCGCAGATCACCGAGCTGGCGGGCTACATGCGCCAGCGCTACGCCCCCGGGCGCCCGGCGTGGCGCGATGTGCCCGAGGCGCTGGCGCGTGTGCGGGCAGGGCCTGCGCATCCTTGATTTTTAGTGCTTTTAGCCGCTAGCGCTTGATGGATAAGCACTGATAGCTATAAAAACAGGAGTTATTGAAGCTGAAGGCGGCCTGGCACTGCCGCGCCTGTGGGCCATCGATGGCCCCGTGGGACATAAACAGCGCCGCCATTTCCCCTCACATCGCCGCATTGCCCCCGTGCCACGTTGGCACAGTGGCATGGGGCCTGGTCCATGGTGGGGCAGGCCAGGGTGCTGGTGGGTCTGCGGGCCTGCAACATGCACCGTGATCCCTCGGCCCGCCTGCTCGGTGGTCGAAGAAGACTTCCTCCAAGGAGAACACCATGCCCAATGCCGAAATGGAAATCCACGTGATCGTGCTGCGCATGATGCGCGAAGGCTATGCCGCACTGAGCGCGGCCCAACGAAGGGTTGTGGATGCGTTGATGGCCGTGTGTTGAGGGGCTGCGTCGGCAGCTGCCAGCCCGACGTCGCCCTTTCTGGAGGGCGGTCAGTGTTTGCCGTCCGTTGGCGTGCCGCTATGCCCAATGCAGCAAGGCAGCATCTGCCTCCATCGCTTGTGCAATGAGGCGCATGTCGCGGTCGCTCACGGCAAACAACCCAAAGCGGAACTTGCTGCCCCAGCGCTGGCGGTCGTCCACAAACTCCAGCGCGTCCAGCAGCGGCGCAATCGCCGCCTCACGCGCAGATACATAGGCCACGTCCCGCCGCGATGGCACAAACCCGCCGCCCATGTCAAACGCATACGGCGCGCCCGGCAACACGATGCCGATGGAAACAAACGCCTGCAGCCGGTCATTGCCACCCATCGTGATGGTGGGCGCGTAGTACGCCACGCGGTCGCCGGGCCGTATGCGCTGCAGCGGCGCCACCTTTCCATGGCACACCTGCATGTAGCCCGCGCCAGGCGTGGCGCAGCCCCGGCGGGCGTGCTGGGCGCAGGCCACGGCGATCCAGTTGCGGCGCGTGGCGGCCGCAGGGGTCGCTGCCGACACAGGCATGTCCCTGCGCGCAGGCTCGGCATCCGGCCAAAGGGAGTGTTGCAGCACGGCGTCGGTCATGAGAAAGCTTCTGGTCAAAGAAGCCACCGATGGTGCGGGCGTGCTGCTGACACCGCAGTGTCAGTACCTTTGCAGCATCCCTGTCAGCACCGCACGGGTACTTAGATCAGCTGCCCCCACTGCCACAGTGCAAACCCGCCCAGCAGCAACGCCGACGCCCGGTTGATGCGCTGGCGCCAAGCGGTCGTAAAGCGCTGCCGCTGGTAGGCAATCGCGCCGGTCAGCAGCAGCCACCAGGCGGCAGACCCCACCAGCACGCCCGCCACCATCCACAGCGGCGACGGCAGGCTGGGGCGGCCGCCGCCCAGCGAGCCAAACACCGCAATGAACGACACGATGGTGGCCGGGTTGGCCAGCGTCAGCGCGAACGTGCCCGCCGCCAGGCCCAGCAGGCCCCGTGCATCGCGGGCCGGGGCGGCGGTGTGGGCCACCGGCGCGTGCCAGGTGCGCCAGGCCAGCACCAGCAGCAGTGCGCCACCGCCCAGCGCCAGCGGCGTCTTGGCCTGGGTCAGCCCATTGATGAACCAGCGCACACCGAAGGCGCCCACGGCGCCATACACCGCATCGGCCGCAGCGGCGCCCAGGCCGGTGGCCAGCCCGGCCGCCAGGCCCCGCTCCAGGGTGCGTTGCATGGTCAGCAGGCCAATGGGGCCCACAGGGGCCGCGATGAGCACGCCGATGACGGCGGCTTGCAGGAACACGGTGATTGAGGTCAAGTCCATGCACCAATGCTAGGTCGGCGGCGGGCGGTGGAGAATGCAGAAAATTCGGCGAATCCAGAATTGGGTTTCGTTTTTTTCTGTGCCAACCGATAAAGGCTTTTATGGAAGTGGATGACAAAGCCTGGCGCCTGATCAGCGCGCTGCAGGCCGATGGCCGCGCTTCGCTCAAGGAACTGGCCGAGGCCGTGGGCCTGTCGGTGCCCGCCACGCTCGAGCGCCTGCGCCGCCTGCAAGAGGCGGGCGTGGTGCGCGGCGTGCATGCCGACATCGACCCCGCCAAGGTTGGCTACGGCGTGCGCGCCGTGGTGGGCATCAACGTGCCGCAGCCCGGCAAGAAGGCGCTGATCGACAAGCTGCTCAAGTCGCCCCAGGTGCTCGAATGCCACCATGTCAGCGGCAACGACTCGTACGTGATGCAGGTCGTGGCGCGCGACCTGCCCGATCTGGAGCGCTTTCTGGGCGATATCAACGGCTATGGCGAAACACGCACGTCCATCGTGTTCTCCACGCCCATCCCGCTGCGCGGCCTTGCCCGGCCGGAGGCGGGCTGACCCAAGCTTTAGAACGTGATCTTCACCGACGCCGCACTGCGCTGCGCGTCGCCATGGAACACCGCCTCGATGTTGTTGCCATCCGGGTCCAGCACAAAGGCGGCGTAGTAGCCGGGGTGGTAGGGGCGTTCGCCCGGTGCGCCGTTGTCGGTGCCGCCGTGGGCCAGCGCGGCTTGGTAGAAGGCATCCACCATTGCCCGGTCCTGCGCCTGAAAGGCCAGGTGCGTGCGGCCGGTGAGGTGGCCTTGCGCGGCAGGGCTGTCGGCTGACGACACAAACAGCTCGTCCGCCCAGAAATAGCCCTCGTCCGCGCCACCCATCGGCACCTTCAGCGCCCCCAGCGCGGCTGTGTAAAACGCCTGGCTGGCCGCCAGATCGCGCACAACGAGCTGAATGTGGTCAATCAGCCGGCCCCGGTGCAGTTCCTGTGTTTCCATGCGGTTGTCCCTTCTTCAAGAAAGTGCGTGCAAACCCACGCGGTTGCCATCCAGGTCATGGATGTGCGCAAAGAACCCCATGCCCGGTGGCAATGCCTGGCGGGGCAGTGCTACCTGGCCGCCCTGGGCTACGGCGCGCTCCAGTGCGGCGTCGAGCGAGGGCGAAGCATCCAGGTACACCAGTGTGCCGCTGCCCGATACCTGCGGTGCCGTCGCGCCCATCATCAACGCGCCGCCCACGCCGTCTGCTGCGCCGTCGTAGGGAAACACAGCACCTTCGCTGGGCCCCATGTTCTCGCGGCGCAGGGTCTGGCCCAGCACGGCTTCATAAAAAGTCTGGGCGCGGTCGAGTTGTGTGGTGGGGATTTCAAACCAAGCGATGGCGTTTTTCATGCAAAGGCTCCTTGTGTGTGCAAACTCAAAAAAGAAGCCTTGATGGTCGCGGCGGCCTGCTGACAGCGCAGTGTCAGCAGCGTGTCACCGGGCTCACGTGATGCGGCCCGGGCTCGATGCTGCCACCTGTGCGCGAAAGCTGCGCGGCGACAAGCCTGCATCGCGCGTGAAGGCGCGGGTGAAGTACGCCGGGTCGGCATAGCCCAGCGTGTAGGCAATGGTGGCCACGCCCAGGTGGGTGTAGGCCAGGTTGCGCCGTGCCTCGCGCATCAGGCGCGCCTCAATCAGCCGCTGGGCCGATACGCCCGTGGTGGCCCGCGACACGCGGCTGAGGTGCGTGGGCGACACGGCCAGCGCGCGCGCATAGTCCGCCACCTGCCAGTGCTCCAGAAAATGCGCCTCAATCAGCGCCTCCAGCCGCTGCACCAGACTGGACTCTGGTGCAGCGGTGTCGTCGGGGCTGTGGTCTTCAATGGCCCGTGCCACCCAGCCCAGCAGCGTGGCGCTCAGGCCCCGCAGCACCAGCGCACGCGCCTTGGCGCGGCCCGAGAACTCCTGCCAGATCTGCCCCATGGCCTGGCTGATGGGTGGGCTGGCGGTGACCACGGCGGGCCGCGCCAGATCGCGACGCACATCGCCTACGCGCACAAAAATTTCGTCCATTAATTCATCGGCCAGCGTGGCCACCCAGCCCTGCGTGTGCTGCGTGAACCGAAACGCGTGCACATGGCCCGGCGGCACGTTGATGAGCGCACCGGCGGCCAGTGCGTGCTGCTCGCCATCCAGGTGCGCCACGCCGCCGCCCGATTCGATCAGCAACACCTGGTGCAGCCGCGTGTGCCGGTGCGGCGCCAGCTCCCAGTCGTGCAGCACCGATCGCGCGGCAATCGTCTCGCAGTGCAGCACGTCGGGCAGGTGCTGCGACTCGCCAAACAGGCTGTACGACTGAATGCTGCTGTGGTTCTCGGCCATGTTCGAAAAGTGCATGTTCTGGCTCCATCCGTCCATTCAACGCGGCGACTGTGCCACGTATCTTTGGGTGGTCCGTTTGACCCATGTCATGAACACACCAACCACACCAGGAGACACCATGAAAACCCAGGTTTGCATCATCGGCGGAGGCCCCTCGGGCCTCATGCTCTCGCAGCTCTTGCACCTCAAGGGCATCGACACCATCGTGCTGGAGCGCCAAAGCCGCGAATACGTGCTGGGCCGCATCCGTGCCGGCGTGCTGGAGCACGGCTTTGCCGCGCTCATGCGCGAGGCCCAGTGCGGCGAGCGCATGGACAAGGAAGGCGAGATCCACGACGGCTTCATCATTGCCCACGACGGCAAGATGGACCGGGTCGATTTGCACAAGTACAGCGGCGGCAGCTCGGTGGTGGTCTACGGCCAGACCGAGCTGACGCGCGACCTGTACGAAGCGCGCGACCGCATGAAGGGCGTCGTCATCCACAACGCCGAAGATGTGCAGCCGCACGACCTGAAAAGCGCCAACCCGTATGTGACCTACCGCAGTGGCGACGAGGTGGTGCGCATCGAATGCGACTTCGTCATCGGCGCCGACGGCTTCCACGGCGTGAGCCGCAAGTCCATCCCCCGCGATGTGCTCAAGGAGTATGAAAAGGTCTACCCCTTCGGCTGGCTGGGCGTGCTCTCGCGCACCAAGCCCGTCTCGCCCGAACTGATCTACGCCAAGCACGAGCGCGGCTTTGCGCTGTGCTCGCTGCGCTCGCAGGTGCTGAGCCGCTACTACATCCAGGTGCCGCTGACCGACACCGTGGAAGACTGGTCCGACGAAGCCTTCTGGGCAGAATTGAAACGCCGCCTGCCCGCCGAGGTGGCCGCGCAGCTCATCACCGGCGCATCCATCGAAAAGTCCATCGCCCCCCTGCGCTCCTTTGTGGCCGAGCCCATGCGCTATGGCAACCTGTTCCTGGCCGGCGACGCCGCCCACATCGTGCCGCCCACCGGCGCACGGGGCCTGAACAGCGCCGCGTCGGACATCTACTACCTGTACCACGCCATGGTCGCCCACTACCAAAACGGCGACAGCACCGGCCTCGACAAATACTCCGAAAAGGCCCTGGCCCGCGTGTGGAAGGCCCAGCGCTTCTCGTGGTGGATGACGACCATGCTGCACACCTTCCCGGATTCCATCGCGTACGACCAGAAGCTGCAGGACACGGACCTGGCGTATCTGTTCTCTTCTGAGAAGGCGCTGGGGTCGCTGGCGGAGAACTATGTGGGGTTGCCGTTTTGAGCACCCGGCAGTAGCACTGCTACCCAATCAAAGGCCTGCATGGGGTTCCCTCATGCAGGCCTTTTTTGTGTGCCCGCATCGGCGGTGAGTGCAATCGGCGATTCGTCTGCTCACTCTCGGCGTTCCCCAGGGGCCTGAGTAGTGCGGCCACATAAGGCCTAGTGACAAAGCCTCTTTTCAGGCTGTTGCCCTGCTCAGCGATCTCCATCTGCTACGGAAAATTTAAGCAGAACTGATGCTTACGCCCGCACGGCAGACCCGATAGCATCGCGCCAAGTTTTCAGATCATTTGCCCAGTGGTGTCGGCTCCGGTTCGACGATGGCTTGAACACGATGAAGCTGCCGATGCAGCGTTTTGAGGCAGTGCACTTCACACCCGACAGTGCCAATCAACAGCCAGGAAAATCTCAAAGATGGATTGGGTCCCGATAGTCTTCATTGTGTTCAAGGTGGCCGTGTTTGGCACTGGCATGTTCTTTGCCATCAAGTGGCATTACGACCAAGGGAAGAAGGCGAAGAACGAAGCCGGCAGATCGCCAATGCCGGCTAAACGCACGCCGGGCGCGTCGAAGTAGGCGGCTGCCCCCGCTATGGTGTGTGGGGCATCGACTTCGAGCTACCTGCACTAGGCCACGGTAGCCCGGCTCAACACCAAAACGGCGACGGCACCGGCCTCGAAAAATACTCCGAGAAGGCTTTGGCTCGCGTGTAGAAGGCCTAGCGCTTCTTGTGGCGGATGACGACCTTGCTGCGCACCTTCCGCATGCAGCCCGCGAGCGCTCAGTGCACTACGAACTCTATGAGAGGGATTTATGACTCCATTCGCTGCGGTGTCATTTGTGGTGCGCAATTCGGTACAAATTGCGTGGTATCGCGGCCAAAGCTGAGTAGGGCAGGTAGTCGTAATGCGGTGTCAAGCGCGGATAATGGCTGGCTCGCTATAAACGTCCCTATGACAACGTCTGAACTACTACTCGACCAACCGTTCTTCCCTGGGATGTGTCCGGTAACAGACGCGGTAGAAGCCCTATCCCAGGAATCCGGCATGGAGGAGCGCGGAGCGATCTACACGCGGCCGGAAGTGGTCGATTTCATCCTTGATTTAGTCGGCTATTCGTCTTCCTCGCCGCTCTATCGCAAGACGCTGTTGGAGCCTTGTTGTGGGCATGGCGAATTCCTCGTAGCGGCTGTCTCCCGCCTACTCGCTTCGGTTTGCGCAGCGCGCAAGTGCGGAATGGAGGTTCCTCCGCTGGACAACTGTATCCGGGCTGTGGAACTGCATACCGACTCGCTCGAGCACGCCCGCGCTAAGCTGATGACGATGATGGAACAGAGTGGCCTCGAGCTAGCCGAGGCGTCGAGGCTTACGGGCAAATGGCTGATCCAGGGCGACTTTCTTCTTGTGTCGCTGCCGTCGGGCTTTGACTTCGTGATCGGCAATCCTCCTTACGTGCGGCAGGAGCTCATCCCAGAGGCGCTACTGCGCGAATACCGACGCCTATATTCAACGCTCTACGACCGCGCCGACCTCTACATCCCTTTCATTGAGCGAAGTCTGAGCCTCCTAAACGAGGGAGGGAAGTTTTCGTTCATCTGCGCTGATCGCTGGACGAAGAACAAGTACGGCGGTCCATTGCGCGCGATGGTTGCTCGTGACTTCCATTTGCTGTCTTACATCGACATGGTGGACACGCCAGCTTTCCATGTCGAAGTGTCTGCCTATCCGTCGATTACTGTGATCGAGAAGGCGCCCCCCGGTCCAACGCTGGTTGCGGCGGCACCAGTGGTCGAGAGAGGCTATCTGCGTGACTTGGCGGAGGTGCTGAGCGGATATGCGAAATCGCTGCCGGCTAACGTCCACAAGCTTGATGATGTAACTAACGGCGAAGAACCGTGGGTGCTGCAATTCGCATGTACCCGCGAGCTAGTCCGGCGCATTGAGCGCGATTTCCCTGCGCTTGAGGAGACGGGCTGTAAAGTTGGCATCGGCGTGGCGACAGGCGCTGATCAAATCTACGTTGTTAAATTCGATGAGCTCGATATTGAGCCAAGCCGAAAGCTTCCTCTTGTAATGACCCGCGATATCCACACGGGCCATGTGCGGTGGCGGGGTTACGGCGTCGTGAATCCCTTCACTGACGAGGGGCCGCTCGTTGACCTTAAAGAATTCCCAAAGCTCGCTGCCTACCTTGAGGCCCATAAACCGGCGATCACACGTCGGCATGTGGCCAAACGCGATGAAAGGCGGTGGTATCGCACGATTGACCGCATCACCCCGGCGCTTGCAAGCAGGCCGAAGCTGCTCATCCCCGACATCAAGGGAGATGCTCAAGTCGTTTACGAGGAAGGGAAGCTTTATCCGCACCACAACCTGTACTACGTGGTTTCGGACGAATGGGAGTTAAAGGCGCTACAAGCCGTGCTGCTGTCGAAGCTGACGCGGCTTTTTATCGCGACCTATTCGACGAAGATGCGGGGGGGATTCCTGCGGTTTCAGGCTCAGTATCTTCGTCGTATCAGGCTTCCCAGATGGGAGTCCGTGCCAAACGCCCTGCGTGCGAGCCTTGCCGAGGCAGCGGAGGCGCTTGACCTTCCGGCATGTGACGATGCCGTGTCAGAGCTCTATGGGCTGACGCCTGAGGAGAAGAAAATCATCAAAGGGAGTTGAGCCATGGCGCTCGAATTGGCTAACTACAAGGAACAAGTCCGCGATGCGATTAAGGCGTTTTGGGGCAACCGGGAGGCTGCGCAGCGCAAGCAAGCCGAGACAGGAAACATCGATGCTGGTACCCCGGGGTGCCGTCACTGCGGGCAAGAATCTCGACGGTTTCGTCGCATTGATCCAAAGCCTCGTGAAGGCCAACGGCTTGGCGCATGCCCAAATCCATGTCAATAAGGGATTGGTCGTTTTGCCTGGCTATTTCCGTCCAACCAAGCAGTGGGATTTGCTGGTGTTAAACGGAAAGCGCCTCGTCGCTGCACTTGAGTTCAAGTCCCAGGTTGGCAGTTTCGGAAACAACTACAACAACCGCACCGAAGAGGCAATCGGCACAGCGCACTGTCTTTGGACGGCGTATCGGGATGGCGCTTTAGGCGCGGAGCCTCAGCCGTTCCTTGGCTGGCTGATGGTGGTCGAGGACACAGATGCGTCCCGCGCGCCAGTGCGTAACGACCAACCCCACTTCCCCGTCTTCCCTGAGTTTGAGGGGGCGTCGTATTTGAAACGCTATGACCTGCTCTGCCAAAAGCTGGTCAAGGAGAAGCTCTATTCGGCAGCTGCGCTACTGGCGACGCCCTCGAATGCGTCGAGCACTGGCGAATATCGATCGCTGTCAGAGCTGTCCGGCCTCGACAACTTCGTTACCTCGTTCGCGGGCCATGTCGCGGTGGAGGCTGCCAGATTACCTGGCGCTGTTCGGTGAACAACCAGCTCTTTTGAATGCGTAGCCCACGACGGCTATCGCTGCAAAGCGGTTCGTCAATCTGCTGCGTCAGATTCACAACGCCGAAGCTGCTAGCCGAACAGCGATACACCCGCGACCTCTGCAAGCAGGTGTTCTATTCAATACGACGCACAAAGAAAATGCCCGGCAAACGCCGGGCTTCCAGCGTCCAATCACCCATCAATTGCAGCTGAAACTGCTCGCACTCTCCACATCCCCTGTGCCGTTGTAGCGTGCCAACTTGGGGTACACACAGAGCGGCCGGGTGCGGTTGGCAGACCAACTTGCAGGCAGCTCGTTGTTAACCACCTTGGCCCCCGCGCCACGCGCGTTCGCCGTCACGCTCTCAGGCGCCTTGCCTTGTTCCACCCACGCCACCAGCGGGGCCAGCATGTCGAACTGGTCGGTGGCGGGGCCGCCGGAGCAGTGGTTCATGCCGGGCACCAGGTACAGGCGGGCAAAGTCGTCGGCCTTGCCGCCATGGTTTGCCTGCACGCGGTCCATCCAGTTCGCGGTGTCGATGGGCGAGAACACGCCGTCGGCCACGCCGTGGTAGACCATCATCTTGGCGCCCCGGTTGCGCAGGGCGCTCAGGTCGGCCGCGTTGGGGGGAGTCATGTACGACCACGAGGACTCGGTGTAGACCGGTGTGGTGGCGAACATCTTGGGGTAGTCCGTCTCCATGCTGAAGTTCAGCGCGTACTGCAGGCCGGTGGTGGCCTTGAAGGCGTCCAGGGTGGAGGGCGGTGTGGTGAACAAGAAGGCCACGGCCCCCGCGTCGCGCGTGGTGGGGGCGTTGAAGTGCCAGAACGCAAAGTTGCTACCCGCCACGCCGGGGTCGAACCAAGTGCCGGTGTACAGGGCTTCGCCCTTGCTGTTTTGGGGCCCCGCGAAGATGCTGGCCAGCACGTTCTTTTGCTCGGCAGAGATGCACGATCCATCCCGCGCGGTGTTGGCTGCGGTGCAGGTGGGCACGTCGCGTTGCAGGTTGAAGGCGGCCTGGCAGGCCTGCACGTCGTTCACCTGGCCGTCGGTGGCGCCGTCCAGCGCGTCGCAGCGCTCCACGAGCTTGCGGCCGATGAGCTGGAACTCGGCGGGGCTCACGGCCTTGGTCAGGTCGGGCTGGCCGTTGGCGTCCTTGGTGGCCACCTTGGCGTATTGCTGGGCTTTCCACAGCTGGGCCGTGGCGGCCTTGGGCAGGCTGAAGCCGGGGTTGCCCGCCAGCACGCCGTCGTACTGGTCGGCGTAGCGCGATGCGGCCACCATGGCGTGGCGGCCACCGTTGGAGCAGCCGGCGATGTACGAGCGGTCGGGGCCCTTGCCGTAGGCGCCTTTGATCAGGTCCTTGGCCATGGGCGTGAGGGTGCCCACGGCCTGGTAGCCATAGTCGCGCCGGGCCTGGGGGTCCAGCCCGAAGAAGGGTGTGGGCGCGCCGTGGCCCGCGTCGGAGCTGAGCACGGCAAAGCCTTGCACCAGGCCGGGGGCCGCGGGCGCAGCGCCGCTGACGGCGCCGAGTGCGGTCACCACGCTGCCGTCCAGCCCGCCGTTGGCCTGGTGCAGAAAGCGGCCGTTCCAGTGGACGGGCATGCGGATCTCAAAACCGATGGCGTAGCTGGCGCCATCCACGGGGCCGGTGCGCTCTTTCATCTTGCCTTTGACCAGGCAGTGCGCGGGCGCCTGCGTGGTGTTGCCCTGCAGGGTGATCGGGCCCTCGGCCACCATCTCTGCCGAGGTGATGCGCGTGTCGGGCAGCGCGAGGCTCTGGGCCAGCGCGGTGCAGTTTTTCAGCGTGGCGGGTGTGGCGGCGCCGAGTTGCGGTGGGGGCGTGGTGCGCGGTGCGCTGGCGCAGCCTGCCAGCAGCGTGGCGGTGCCCAGTGCCATGGCCAGGGCCGACAGGGGGAGGGGGCGCGTGAGGGGGTGTGGCATGCGATGTCTCCAGGTGGGCGGGGGAAGGGCGCAGTCAAAAAAAGGCCCTGGCCGCAGTGGCCAGGGCCGGGGCACTACTTGCAGCTGAAGCTGCTGGCGCTTTCGATATCACCCGTGCCGTTGTAGCGCGCCACCTTGGGGTAGGCGCACAGCGGGCGGGTGCGGTTGGCAGACCAGCTGGCGGGCAGCTCCAGGTTGGCACCGGCGGCATTGCCAGCGCCACGCGCCTGGGCGATCACCTTGTCGGGGGCCTGGCCCTTTTCGACCCAGTTGACCAGCGGGGTCAGCATGTCGAACTGGTCGGTGGTGATGCCGCTGCCGCAGTGGCCCATGGCGGGCACGGGGAACAGGCGCGCAAAGTTGCTCGCATCGCCCTGGTTGGCAGCGGCCACGCCCTTGTACCAGTTCACGGTGTCGTCGTATGAGAACACGGCATCGCCCGTGCCGTGGAACACCATGACCTTGGCGCCACGGCCTTTCAGCTTGGCCAGGTCGGTGGGGTTGGGCGGCGTCATGAACGACATGGACGATTCGGTGAACGTGGCGTTGGTGGCAAAGATGGAGGCGGCCAACTGGTCAATGTTGGCCGTGGCCAGCGTCTGCTGCACGGGGGGCGTGCTGAACACGGTGCCCGAGGACAAAGGGTCCAGCACCTGGCCGATCACGAACTCCCAGGTCGCCCAGTCCTGGTTGGCGATGCCGGGGTCCAGCGGGAAGGTGCTGTAGATGGCGGCGCCTGCCGATGTCTTGGCCCCGGTGTGGATCTCGGCCACCATCGTGTTTTGTTCGGCAGTGAGGCAACTGCCATCGCGCGCGCCGGTGCAGGTGGGCACGTCGTCGTTCAGCTTGAACTGGGTCTGGCAGGCCGCCACATCGCCCACGATGCCGTCGGTCACGCCGTCCAGCGCATCGCACTTGGCCAGGATGCGGTTCGATACCAGCGTGCGCTCGGCGGGGGTGAATGCGGTGCCGATGTCGGGCACCGGAAAGCCGCCCAGCCAGGCGGGCGCGGTGGTCATGGCGCCGGGCGTGGCCAGGGCCGCGTACTTCTTGGCGCCCCACACCTGGCTGACTGCTGCCTTGGGCAGGTTGAAGCCTGGGTCGCCCGCGAGGAAGCCGTCGTATTCATTGGCCAGCCGCGACATGGCCACCATGGTGTGGCGCCCGCCGTTGGAGCAGCCGCCGAAGTACGAGCGGTCTGGCGCGCGGCCATAGGCAAGCTCGATGGCGTTCTTGGCCATGGGTGTGAGCTTCTGAGGCGCCTGGTAGCCGTAGTCCAGACGGGCTTGCGGATCGAAACCGAAGGTGTTGTTCTGTGCGCCGGTGTGGCCGGCATCCGAGCTGATGACCGCAAAGCCTTGGAGCAAGGCGCTGGTCACCTGCACGCCCGAGCTGTAGCTGCCCGTGGCGGGCACCACGCTGCCGTCCAGCCCACCGTTGGCCTGGTAGTAGAAGCGGCCGTTCCAGGCGTTGGGCAGGCGCATCTCGAAACCGATGGCGTAGTTCTTGCCATCCACAGCGCTGACGCGCGAGTGCATGGTGCCGGTGATCTGGCAGTGCGCTGCCACGGGGGTGCCCGCCACGGTCAGCGTACCTGCCGCTACGGGGCTGGCCGCCGTGATGGTGGTGTTGGGAAAGTTGATGCGTGCGGCCAGGTCGCTGCACGATTTCAAGCTGCCCGGGTTGGCGGCTGCCAGCTGCGGCAGCCCTGCATCTGACGATCCCCCTCCGCACCCGATCAGCAGGGCTGCCGGCAGGGCCGACAGGGCGAGGGGGTAGATGCGCATTCTTCTTTTCGTAATGGTCATGCTGTTGTCTCCGTTTGTTATCTGAGGCCCAGGGAAACCCGCAGCGCGGCCTCAATGCACTGCAGGAGTTGGTGCAGCCCTACCAGCGATTGCTACTAATGTTGTAGCTGTTAGCGCTTGTCCATCAAGCGCTGGCGGCCAATTTGTTCTTTATTTCCAGAGACTGTGCAATGCGTTGGCGCAGGATGGCGGCGCGCATGTCGAATTCGGGCAGCACCCACTGGGTGAGTGCCTGGGCAGGGGCGTTCCAGCGCTCGCTGTGGCTGGCCGCGCCGATCTGGCACCAGGCCCAGTCCAGCAGCACCAGCGCCACGGCGCGCAGGTAGTCGTCGGCCACCCAGTAGGGCAGTTCGGCGTCGGACTGGGCGGCAATCGCCAGCGTCTGTGTGATCTCCACCAGCGCATGGCGGCGTGCGCTGGCCGCAGGGCTGGGCGCTGTGTCGGGCAGTGTGGTCAGCAGCGCCGCCAGGCCCTGGCCGCCATCGGCCAGCACCTTGCGCACCAGCAGGTCAATCGCCTGGATCTCGTTGGTGCCCTCGTAGATCATCGCCACGCGCGCATCGCGCACGATCTGCTCGATGCCCCATTCGCGCACATAGCCGTGGCCGCCAAACACCTGCAGGCAGGCACTGGCGCCGTGGAAGCCCTGTTCTGTGAGCGCGGCCTTGAGCACGGGCGTGACCAGTGCACACCAGCGCTGGGCGGCGGCGCGCTCGCCGGCGTCGGTGCTGTGCTTGGCCACGTCCAGCTGCAGGGCGGTGTGGTAAGCCAGCACGCGCCCGCCGTCGATCCAGGCGCGCTGCGTGTGCAGGATGCGGCGGATGGCGGGGTGGTCGTGGATGAGGCTGGTGTCCTTGGCGCCGGGGGCGCGCATCTGGCGGCGCTCTGCCGCGTAGGCGCTGGCCTTTTGCCACGCGGCCTCCAGCAGGCCAATACCTTGCAGGCCCACATGCAGGCGCGCGGCGTTCATCATCACGAACATGGCGTTCAGGCCCTTGTTCGGCTCGCCCACCAGCCAGCCGGTGGCTTCGTCAAAGCGCATCACGCAGGTGGGGCTGCCGTGCAGGCCCATCTTTTCTTCGATGCGCTCGCAAACGACCGCATTGCGGGTGCCATCCTGAAGCACCTTGGGTACCAGGAACAGCGACAGCCCCTTGGGGCCCGCCGGTGCATCGGGCAACCGCGCCAGTACCAGGTGCACGATGTTGTCGGTCAGGTCGTGTTCGCCGCCAGAGATAAAAATCTTGCTGCCGTTCACCCGCGCGCTGCCGTCGGGCTGCGGCACGCCGCGTGTGCGCACCAGGCCCAGGTCGCTGCCCGCGTGGGCTTCGGTCAGGCACATGGTGGCCAGCCATTCGCCGGTGGCGACCTTCTCCAGGTACTGCGCCTTGAGTTCGTCGCTGGCGTGGTGCTTGATGCATTCGTACGCGCCATGCAGCAGGCCGGGCGCCATGGTCCAGCCATGGTTGGCACCCGCCAGCCATTCAAACAGCACACACTCCAGCACCGCAGGCAGGCCCTGGCCGCCGTCGTCGGGTGCGCACGACAGCGACGGCCAGCCCGCCTGCCAGAAGGCCTGGTAGGCATCGCGAAACCCTGCGGGCGTGTGCACCTGGCCCGCATCAAACCGGCAGCCTTCCTCATCGCCAGTGCGCTGCAACGGGGTGATGGCGCTGTCCACAAACTTGGCGGCCTCGTCCAACACCTGCGCAGCCAGCTCGCCATCGGTGTCGGCAAACGGCGCCAGCGCCTGCCACCGCGCAGGGGCCTGCAGCACCTCGGTCAGCAGGAACTGGATGTCGGTGAGGGCCTGACGTGCTTGCATGAATTGCTCACTATTTGATAGCTAATGGCGCTTTACAGATAAGCGCTAGAGGCTGTTTTTTCTTGAAACGGGCAGCCTTGGGTACGGAGCCGTTCACCCAGGGCTTGTCGAAGAGCGGCACAAACGGCGTGCCCTGGCTTCGACAGACTCAGCCCGAACGGTTGGGGCGAGGGTTGCGCCCGCCACCCGTCGATACCGACGCGCCCCCAGGCGAGGGCCGCCGCGCAAGGGCCGCCCCGCCGCGCTGGCGGCGTCCCCCTGGGGGGAAGGCGCGTCAGCGCCTCAGGGGGGTTACTCAAGAATCTGCGGTGAAACCAATCTTCTTGATCAGCGGACCCCAGGTGTCGTACTCGGCCTTCTGCCAGCGCGCTTGTTCCTCGGGCGTGGAGCCGTGGGGCATCAGGCCCACGATGGCCAAGCTGTCGATGACAGACTTTTCCTTCAGGGCGGCGTTGATGGCAGCGTTGGCGGCGGCAATCACGGGCTTGGGCGTGGCGGCGGGGGCGTAGAAGCCAAACCATTCTTCGGTGGTGAGCTCAGGGAAGCCTTGCTCGGCGAACGTGGGCACATCAGGAACGTACTGCGAGCGCTTGGGGCCCGAGGTGGCCAGGATGCGCAGCTTGCCCGCCTTGTAGTTGGCGATGAAGTCACCGTGCGGCGTGACCATGGCAGCCACCTGGCCGCCCACCACGTCCGTCACGCCCGGGATGGAGCCACGGTAGGGCACATGGCGCAGGTCCACGCCGCTGTTGATGCCCAGCAGCGCGCCCAGGAAGTGCGGCGTGGAGCCAGCACCGGGCGAGCCGTAGCTGGCGTCCTTGGGGTTGGCCTTGGCCCAGGCCAGGAAGTCCTTCACGTTCTTCACGCTGGCGGGCACCATGGGGCCCACGGCCAGTCCGTGGTGCATCACGGCGGCAATCGACACGGGCGCGAAGTCCTTGTCGGTGTAGTTCATCTTGCTGTAGATGTGCGGGTAGTTGGCAATGGCCGAGACCTGCGCCAGCGCCAGCACCGAGCCGTCGGCGGGTGCTGCCTTCAGCGTCTCCAGCGCAATGCGGCCGCCCGCGCCGGGCTTGTTTTCCACCACACCCGCGTTCTTGCTGAAGGCGCTGCCGCCCCATTTTTCTGCCACGCGGCGGGCCACGGTGTCGCCCGAGCTGCCAGCGGGGAAGCCGAAATACACCTTCACCTGGTCTACCTGGGCGTGGGCAGCAAAGGGATGCAGGGCGCCCAGCGCGGCGCTGGCGCCAAAGGCCTGGACGAGTTGTCGGCGGGTGATGGTCATGGTGTTGTCTCCTGTGTGTCGTTGAAAGCTCTGGGGGCGGGGGAAGGAATGGATCAGCGTGGCGCCATGCGCAGTGCGCCGTCGAGGCGAATCACTTCGCCATTCAGGTGGCCGTTGGTCACGATGTGGCAGGCCAGCTCGGCGAACTCCTCGGGCTTGCCCAGGCGCTGCGGGAAGGGGATGCTGGCGGCCAGCGATTGCTGCACGGCCTCGGGCAGTTCCTTCATCAGCGGCGTGGCAAACAGGCCGGGCGCCACGGTGCACACGCGGATCGCGTGCTGTGCCAGGTCGCGCGCCATGGGCAGGGTCATGCCCGCCAGGCCTGCCTTGGAGGCGCTGTAGGCCTGCTGGCCCACCTGGCCGTCAAAGGCGGCGACCGAGGCGGTGAACATCATCACGCCGCGCTCGCCGTTGTCCAGCACGTCGAGCTTGCTGCAGGCGGCGGCAAACAGACGGCTCACGTTGTAGGTGCCGATCAGGTTGATGTTGACCACGCGCACAAAGTCTTCCAGCGGCGCGGCGCTGCCGTCGCGCTGCACCACGCGCTTGGCGCTGCCGATGCCAGCCACATTCATCAGGATGCGCGCGGGGCCGTGGGCGGCGGCGGCCTTGTCGATGGCGGCCTGCACGCTGGCGGGGTCGGTGATGTCGCAGGGGCAGGCCACGCCGCCGATTTCGCTGGCCACTTTCTCGGCCAGTTCGGCATTGCGGTCCAGCACCGCGACCTTGGCGCCCTGGGTGGCCAGTGCGCGTGCGGTGGCTTCACCGAGGCCCGATGCGCCGCCGGTCACGAGGGCGGCTTGTCCTTGAATCTGCATGGTGGTGTCCTTGTTGCTTCGGTTCAATGTTGGGGAACGATGGTGAACGGCAGGCTGCCGTCGTGCAGCGCGTTCACCAGGTCGGCGCGGTGCTTGAGCACGGCGCGCTGGTTGATGGAGCCCTTGTCGGTGATCTCGCCCTTGTCGAGCGAAGGCGGCTCAGCCATCAGGTGGGCGCGGGCCACGCGCGTGGCGCTGCCGGTGGCCTGCGCGGCCAGCTGGTTGATCACTTTCTGGAAGTGCTGCTGCACGGGCGCGCTCTCCAGCACCTGCTGCAGGCTGGCGCCGTCCGGCAGGCCCGCCAGCGTGCGGATGGTGGGCGTGGGGATCAGCAGCGCGCCCACTTCCTTGAGGTTGATGCCGGTGATGACCGCGTCCTGCACATAGGGCGCACAGGCGGCAATGACCTTGGCGCGCATGGGGCCCACGCTCACAAAGGTGCCGGTGCTGAGCTTGAAGTCCTCGGCAATGCGGCCGTCAAACTTCAGGCCCTTGTTCAGGTCGTTCTCGTCGATCCACTTCACGGCGTCGCCCGAGCAGTAGAAACCTTCTTCGTCGAACGCCTCTTGCGTGGCCTCGGCGTTGCGCCAGTAGCCCTGCGTGATGTTGGGGCCGCGATAGCGCACCTCGACCTTGCCATCCACGGGCACCAGCTTCAGCTCCAGCCCCGGCGTGGGCACGCCGATGTCGCCCGCCTGCACGTTGGGGCTGTTCACGGCCACGCAGAAGGGGCAGCCCTCGGTCATGCCCAGGCCGGTGTTCATCACGATGCGCTCGCCCACCTCCTGCTCGGCCACCTCAAAGAGGGCATCCCAGATGGGTTGCGAGAGTGCGGCAGCGGCAAAGAAGAACATCTTCACGCGGCTGAGCAGGTTCTTGCGCAGCTGCGCGTCGGTCTTCATGGTGTGCGCCAGCACCTCGAAACCCGTGGGCACGTTGAAGTACACCGTGGGCGCGATCTCGCGCAGGTTGCGGATGGTCTCGGCCATGCCCGCGGGCGTGGGGCGGCCTTCGTCCAGGTACAGCGTGCCGCCGTTGTAGATGACGATGCCGAAGTTGTGGTTGCCGCCGAAGGTGTGGTTCCACGGCAGCCAGTCCACCAGCACCAGGTCTTCCTCGGCCAGCACGGGCATGGACTGGTTCATCTGCTGCAGGTTGGCGGCCCACATGCCGTGCGTGATGATCACGGCCTTGGGCGCCTTGGTGGAGCCCGAGGTGAACATGAATTTGGCGATGCTGTCGCCCGTGATGGCGGCGTGTGCGGCGTCCACGGCGGGCGTGGCCTTGGTGGCCAGCAGTGCGCTGAATGGGGTGGTACTCCGGCCGGGCAGTGTGCCCTCGATCAGCGCCACCTCTACGTCGGCGCCCACCGTGGCGTTGATGGCGGCGGCAAAGCGCTCGCCGCTGCTCGCAAACACCAGGCCGGGCGTGAGGGTGTCGATGGCGTGGCGTAGCTTGTCGTAGTCCTTGCTCACAGTGGAGTAGGCGGCGGACACGGTGCACTGCGGCACGCCCGCCACCAGGCAGCCCAGCGACAGCAGGGCATGCTCCAGATCGTTTTCGCTGAGCATGACCACGGGGCGGTCAGCACTCAGGTTGCGGTCGAGCAGCGCTTGCGCAATGCGGCACGCACTGTCCCATGCCTCGCGGTAGCTGATGTGGCGCCAGTCGCCCAGGCTGCCGTCGGCGTTCTTCACACGCTGCGCCATCCAGGTGCGGTCGGGCGTCGTCTGCGCCCAGTGCGCCAGGCGGTCTGTCAGGCGCACGGGGTGGGGCTGCAGGTCTTGCGTGGCGCGCACATAGACCACGCTGTTGTCGCCCTGGCGGGTGGTGACCTCGGTCACGCCAAAGCGCAGCGGCCGGTAGCGGGGGGTGGGGGCGGTTGCCATCATGGGTGCTTTCAAGAACTCACTGGCGCGGGCGGGGGCTCGCATCTTCAGGCCTTCTGGACCTTGGCTGCCTTGCCGTCGAGGAAGGCGCGCACGCGGGCCTTGGCTTCGGGCGCGCTCTGGGCAATGGCGGCCATCATGGCTTCGGTCATCAGGCCCTGGTCCGACGGTTGCTCGGCAATGCGGGGCAGCGCGTGCATGAGTGCGTAGTTGGTCAGCGGTGCGTTCTGCGCAATGCGCTGGGCCAGCTCAAAGGCCTTGTCGAATGCGGTGCCGGTGGGCACGAGGTATTGGGCAAAACCCACACGCTCGCCGTCCACGGCGTTGTAGACGCGGCCGGTCATCATCATGTCGGTCATGCGGGCCGTGCCGATCAGGCGCGGGATGCGCACCGCACCGCCGCCGCCCACGAAGATGCCGCGCGAGCCTTCGGGCAGCGCGTAGAAGGTGGATTCATCGGCCACGCGGATGTGGCAGGCGCTGGCCAGCTCCAGCCCGCCGCCCACCACCGCGCCGTGCAGCGCGGCCACCACGGGCACGGGGCCGAACTGCACGCGGTCCAGCGCCGCGTGCCACATGCGCGAGTGGTGCAGGCCCTGGCCCGCGTCGCGCTCTTTCAGCTCCGAGAGGTCGAGGCCCGAGCAGAAGTGTTCGCCATCGCCATCGATCACGGCGGCGCCCACGCTGGCGGGCAGGTTGTCCATCACGTCGCGCAGCGCCAGGATCAGGCCGTCGTTCAAGGCATTGCGCTTGGCGGGGCGGGTGAGGCGGATGACCGCGATTTCCTCGCGTTCGCCACGGATTTCAAGGGAGATGTCGGAGTTCTTGGTCATGGTGGTGTGAGTAAGTTAGGGAAATTATGGTTATCAAAAATAACTAAAACAAGACCGCAAGGCCGCTCTTTGCTAAGGGGTTTCCCTAGCTTTTCAAGCGACTCATATGGTTATGATAAATAACTAAAATTGGTGCGCAATCCAAGCAAGGACCCTGTCATGAACGCCTTCATCCCCTACGGTATCTACTGGTCGTCCCCGTTTGCCAAGTGGCAGGGCACGCTGGCCAACCTCAACGCGCTGCCGCTGGCCGCTGCGGTGGGCAAGCAGGCGCTCGCCGCGCGCGGGTACGACCTGGCCGCGGTGGACCTGGCGATCCTCGGCATCACCAACCCGCAAAAGGGCAGCTTCTACGGCCTGCCCTGGGTCACCGGCATGATGGGTATCGACCGTGTGGCCGGGCCCACGGTGCAGCAGGCCTGCGCCACCAGTGTGCGCGCGCTGCAGATGGCCGCACAAGAAGTGGCGTGCGGCACGGCCACCAGCGCGCTGCTGGTGATGGCCGACCGCCAGTCCAACGGGCCGGTGGTGTACTACCCCGACTCCAGCGGCACCGGCGGCTACGGCATTACCGAGCACTGGGTACCCGACAACATGGGCCACGACCCGTATGCCAAGAACCCCATGCTGCAGACCGGCGAGAACGTGGCGGCACGCTATGGCATCAGCACCGAAGAGCAGCACGCGCTCAAGCTGCACCGCTACACGCAGTATCAGGAGGCGCTGGCCGACGACCGCGCCTTCCAGAAGCGCTACATGGCCGATGTGCCCGTCACCGACTCCAAATTCCGCAAGCAGACCGGCACGCTGAGCACCGACGAAGGCATCTTCCCGACCACCGCCGAGGGCCTGGCCAAGCTCAAGCCCGTCAAAGAGGGTGGCACGGTGACCTTCGGCGGCCAGACGCATCCGGCCGACGGCAACGCGGGCGCCATCGTCACCACGCGCGAACGGGCCCGTGCCGTGGCCACCGACCCCGGCATCGAGGTCGAGATCCTGGGCTTTGGCATGGCGCGCGTGGAGGCGGGCTACATGCCCATGGCACCGTCGCCTGCCGCGTTCAACGCGCTCAAGAACGCGGGCCTTTCCATCAGCGACGTGGCGGCCATCAAGACGCACAACCCCTTTGCCGTGAACGACATCGCCCTGGCACGCGACACCGGCTTTGCCTGGGAGCGCATGAACAACTACGGCAGCTCCATCATCTGGGGCCACCCCCAGGCACCCACCGGCATGCGCGCCATCATCGAACTGATCGAAGAGCTAGTGCTGCGCGGCGGCGGCGTGGGCCTGTTCACCGGCTGCGCTGCGGGCGACACCGGCTATGCCACCGTGCTGCGGGTGACCGACCGCAAAACCACTTCCAAGGCCTGACCATGACTACCACTTCGACAAGCTCTTTCTCCGCGCCCCTGAACGCCTGGCTGGTGGACGGCTTGCGAACGCCCATGGTCGATTACTGCGGCCCGCTGGGCCATGTGTCGCCCACCGACATGGGTATCAAGGTGGCGCGCGCCGTGCTGGAGCGCAGCGGCGTGCCCGCAGCCGATGTGGGCTCGGTCATCACCGGCTCCATGGCGCAGGCCGATTTCGACGCCTTTGTGCTTCCGCGCCACATTGGCCTGTATGCAGGCGTGCCGCAGGCCGTGCCCGCCATCCTGGTGCAACGCATCTGCGGCACGGGCTTTGAGCTGTTCCGCCAGGCCGCCGACCAGATCGCGCTGGGCTACACCGACGTGGCGCTGGTGGTGGGCACCGAGTCCATGACGCGCAACCCGATTGCGGCCTACACACACCGCACCGGCTTCAAGCTGGGCGCGCCCGTGGAGTTCAAGGACTTCCTGATGGAGGCGCTGATCGACACCGCCGGCCCGGTGACGATGATCGAGACGGCCGAGAACCTGGCCAAGAAATACGGCATCACCCGCGAGGATGTGGACGCCTACGCCTCGCAGTCCTTTGCCCGCGCGCTCAAGGCACAGGAGGATGGCTTTCTGGCGGGCGAGATCGTGCCCGTGACCAGCGAGAAGTTTGAACTGGAAGGCTACGCCACACGCGGCATCACGCTACCCCGCAAGGTGGCGCAGCTCGACCGCGACACCCACCCGCGCCCCTCGCCGGTTGAAGCCCTGGCCTCGCTGCGCACGGTCTACCCCGGCGGCGTGCAGACCGCTGGCAACAGCTCGGCCCTGGTGGACGGCGCCGTGGGCGCCGTGGTGGCCAGCGATGCCTATGTGCAGCAGCGTGGCCTCAAGCCCCTGGCGCGCCTGCGCGGTGTGGCCGCTGTGGGTGTGGCGCCCGAGTACATGGGCATCGGCCCGGCCCCGGCCATTCGCGCGCTGCTGGCACGCACCGGCCTCACGCTGGATGACATCGGCCTGTTCGAAATCAACGAAGCCCAGGGCGCACAGACCCTGGCCGTGGGCCGCGAGCTGGGGCTGGACCTCAACAAGCTCAACGTGAACGGCGGCGCCATTGCCCTGGGCCACCCGCTGGCCGCCACCGGCGTGCGCCTGACGGTGACCCTGGCGCGCGAACTGCGCCGCCGTGGGCTGCGCTACGGCATCTCCAGCGCCTGTGTGGGCGGCGGGCAAGGCATTGCTTTGCTGATCGAGAACACCGACGCGTAAATCCAGTCTTCACACCCATTTGCAAGAGCACAGCACCATGAAAATCATCACCGCAGCCCAGGCCGGGGCCCTGATCCCCGACAACGCCACCATCTTTCTGGGCGGTCTGGCCGTCTCCAGCCTGCCGGAGGAAGTGCTCAAGGGCATCGAGAAAAATTTCCTCGACCACGGCCACCCGAAGAACGTGACCACCTGGGCCTGCGGCGCCATTGGCAACAGCAAGGACGCGGGCATGGTGCACTTTGCCCACCCCGGCATGATCAAGCGCACCGTGGCGGGCCACTTTGGCCAGACCGGCGCCGAGATGATGAAGATGGTGTTCGACGGCGAGGTCGAGGCCTACAACTTCCCACAGGGCAGCCTGTCGCACCTCACGCGCCACATTGCCAGCCGCAGCCCCGGGCTGCTGACCAAGGTGGGCCTGGGCACGTTTGTAGACCCGCGCATCGAGGGCGGCAAGCTCAACAGCAAGTCCACCGAAGACCTGGTCAAGCTCGTCGAGTTCAACGGCGAGGAATGGCTGTTCTACCCCGCGCCCAAGATCGATGTGGCCATCATCCGCGGCACGCTGGCCGATGAGAACGGCAACATCACGCTCGACAAGGAAGGTGTGCTGCTGGAGCAGATCAACATCGCCCACGCGGCCAAGGCCTGCGGCGGCATCGTGATCGCGCAGGTGGAGCGCATCGTCAAGGCGGGCAGCCTGCACCCCAAGTCGGTCAAGGTGCCGGGCGTGTCGGTGGACTATGTGGTGGTCAGCCAGCCCGAGAACCACATGCAGACCATCACCACGCAGTTCAACGCCGCGCTGTGTGGCGACGTGCGCGTGCCGGTGAACTCGCTGGCGCCCATGGCGCTGGATGAGCGCAAGGTCATCGCACGCCGCACCGCGCTGGAGCTGAAGCCGGGTGCTATCACTAACCTGGGCATCGGTATTCCGGCCGGTGTGCCGTCGGTGGCGGCGGAAGAGGGCGTGGCGGACCAGTTCACGCTGAGCGTGGAAAGTGGCATCACCGGCGGCATTCCGGCGCAGCTGGGCGACTTTGGCACGGCCTACAACGCCGACGCGATCATTGAGCAGTCGTTGCAGTTCGACTTCTACGACGGCGGCGGGCTGGACGCGAGCTTCCTGGGCCTGGCGCAGGCCGACAACCACGGCAACGTGAACGTGAGCAAGTTCAACGGTCGGCCCGTGGGCTGCGGTGGTTTTGTGAACATCACGCGCTCGACCAAGAACCTGGTGTTCTGCGGCACCTTCACGGCAGGTGGCCTGGAGGTGAAGGTGGCCGACGGCCAGCTCACCATCGTCAAGGAAGGCCGCTCGCGCAAGTTCATCGAGAAGGTCGAGCAGATCACCTTCAACGGGCTGGATGCTGCCCAGCGGGAGCAGAACGTGCTCTTCGTGACCGAGCGCGCCGTGTTCCACCTGACCACCGAAGGCCTGGAGCTGACCGAGATCGCGCCCGGCATCGACCTGGAGCGCGACGTGCTGGCGCACATGGGCTTCAAGCCGATCATGCGCAATGTGAAGACCATGGACGCGGGCCTGTTCCACGAAAAGTGGGGCGGACTGGCGGCGGCCATGGCCGCGAAGTCTGAGGCGGTGGCACCGGCGGCCGCAGGCCAATAAACGGGGCGCTGAAGCTGCCCGAAGCCGGGCACAAAACCAAAGACCAAGGGGCGCTGGCTGCAGCGCCCCTTTTCTTTGTCAGGCCCCGTCGCGGGCGTAGACCTTTTGCAGCAGGCGGATCAGCGTCTTGCGTTCGGTGGCCGTGAGGCCGGCGGTGGCGTCCACCTCCAGCTGTGCGGCGGTCTGCTCGGCCTGGGCCGTCAGCTCCACACCGGCGGGCGTCAGGTGCAGGCCCATGGCGCGGCCGTCGCTGGGGTGGGGGCGGCGCTCGATCAGGCCGCGCCGCTCCAGCGCAGCCACCAGGCCCACCAGATTGGGTGGCAACACGCCCAGCGTCACGCACAGCTGGCGCGAGGTCACGCCCGGGTTGTGCGCCACCAGCGACAGCACCGAAAAGTCCACCACCTTGAGGCGGTACACCGCCATGCGCTCCATGAACACCTCGATCACGGCCAGCGACGCGCGCCGCGCGTTGTAGCCCACCAGCGTGCGCAGAAAGCCGGTATCCACCGATTCGGGTGCGGGCGCCGGGTTGGCTGGAGCCATGGAGGCTGTGGTCTTTTTGGTGGGGCGAACGCTGGACATGGGGTGATTGTGGCGGGGGGTGGGCGCGGGTTGGCAGCAGGTTGCGCGGAAATTTGATTCAAATCAGCCGCTAGCGCTTATTTGACGCATATATATCGCTATAAAAATTATAGTAATTGATGTGTGGCAGGCGACACACACGGTGCAGCATCGGCGCCTGTGGCTCTCAGACGGGGCTGCGCAACACGCGCCGGTATTGCACGGCCTCGGCCACATGGCCCACTTCGGTCGAGGGTGCACCCGCCAGGTCGGCAATGGTGCGCGCCACCTTCAGCGCACGGTGCGTGCTGCGGGCCGACCAGCCCAGGCGGGCGGCGGCGGTGTTGAGGAATTTGGCGGCGGCATCCTGCAGGTGCAGGTGGGTGTCGATCTCCTGGCCCTGCAGCGCCTGGTTGGTCTTGCCTTGCCGCGCCAGTGCCACGGCGCGGGCCTGCGCCACGCGTTCGCGGATCGCCTCGCTGGCTTCGCCCGCGGGTGCCTGCACCAGCTGGTCGGCGGGCAGGGCGGGCACCTCCACATGCAGGTCAATGCGGTCCAGCAGCGGGCCGCTGAGCTTGGCCTGGTAGCGGTTCACCTGGTCGGGCGTGCAGCGGCACGCGCGCTGGGTGGAGCCCAGGTAGCCGCAGGGGCAGGGGTTCATGGCCGCAATCATCTGGAACCGGGCGGGGAAATCTGCACGCTGCGCCGCTCGGGAGATGGTGATATGTCCTGTCTCCAGCGGTTCGCGCAGGGCCTCCAGCGCAGCGCGCGGAAACTCGGGCAGTTCGTCCAGAAACAAGATTCCGTTGTGCGCCAACGAAATTTCGCCGGGCCTGGGGGGTGATCCGCCACCCACCAGGGCCACTGCGCTGGCGGTGTGGTGTGGCGCGGCTGTGGGCCTGTGGCCCCACGGGTCGGTGCGAAAGCGCCCGGCCAGGCTGGCAATGGCGGCGCTCTCCAGCGCCTCGTCCACGGTCATCGCGGGCAGCAGCCCCGCAAACCGCAGCGCCAGCATCGACTTGCCCGACCCCGGCGGCCCGGCCATGAGCACGCTGTGCCCGCCAGCGGCAGCAATCTCCAACGCGCGTTTGGCGCTGGCCTGGCCTTTCACGTCGCACATGTCAGGGCCTGCTGTGCTCGCCGCCATGGGGGTGGCCTGCAGGCGTGTCCAGCCGTCGTTGGCCACATCGGCATCGCCCGCCGCCATGCTGCCCGGTGGCAAAAAGGCGCGCACCACGTCCAGCAGGTGCCGCGCGCGCACCACCTGTGCAGCGGGCACCAGGGCGGCCTCTTCGGCACTTCCGGGGGGCAGCACCAGTTGCGCGGTGATCTGCTGGGTCTGCAGCGCCAGGCTGGTGGCCAGCGCGCCGCGCACGGGGCGCAATTCGCCCGACAGCGACAGCTCGCCCGCAAACTCATAGCCCGCAAGACGGCTTGCGTCCACCTGCCCGCTGGCGGCGAGGATGCCCAGCGCAATCGGCAGATCGAAGCGCCCTGAGTCCTTGGGCAGATCGGCTGGTGCCAGGTTTACCGTGATGCGCTTGTTATGCGGGAACTCCAACCCCGCGTTCTGCAGCGCCGAGCGCACCCGTTCACGCGCTTCCTTCACCTCGACCTCGGCCAGCCCGACCAGCGTGAAGCTGGGCAGTCCGTTGGCCAGATGCACTTCGACGGTGACGGCAGGCGCCTGCAGCCCCAGAAGGGCGCGGCTTTGCACCAAAGCAAGACTCATGAAGCGGTTTCTCCCCAGATGGGTGCGTTTTATGATTTTTTAGCGCTCGCAGCGGGTGGTGTGCACCAACAAGGTGCGGCGCCGCCAGCGCGCACACCGCCAATGTACTGGGGATCGGTGTAACGCAACGCAACCGTCACGCAACGGTAATGCAGCGCATGCACCGGTGTGTGGCACGGTCCGTGCTTAAAGCGCTCGTCCCCTACTTTGTCCAACCGGAGGAAACATGACCCGCGCCATCATCAAGACCCTGGGCGTTGCCCTTGTCGCAGCCCTTCCCATGCTGGCCAGTGCCCAGCTCACCGGCAATGTCAGCCTGACCACCAACTACAAGTTCCGCGGCCAGGACCAGGACGCTTCCAAGGCCAAGGCCATGAAGCCCGCTCTGCAAGGCGGCTTTGACTACAGCTTCGGCGAATCCGGCTGGTACGTTGGCAACTGGAACTCCAGCGTTGACTGGTTGGCCAACAACTCGCTCGAATCCGACCTGTACGGCGGCTACAAGTTCAAGGCCGGTGATGTCGATCTGGACGTGGGCGCCCTGACCTACATCTACCCCGGCAACAGCAACGGCAATACCACCGAACTGTATGGCGCGGCCACCATGGGCCCCTTCACTGCCAAGTATTCGCACACCATCTCCAAAGACTACTTCGGCTTTGCCGGTGCCAAGGCCGGTTCGGGCCTGAAGGGCCGCAACACGGGCTACCTGGGCTTTGCGTTTGCGCAGGAAGTGGCCCCCAGCATCACGGTGAAGGCCTCGGTGGGCTTCACGCGTTTTGCCAGCGACATCAAGGACCTGGGCGTGCCTAACTACATGGACTACAGCGTGGGCGGTGCCTACGACTTCGGCGGTGGTTTGTCGCTCGGCGCTGCTGTGGTGGGCGCCAACAAGAAGGCCTTCTTCGGCCACGTCAACAAGTCGCGCGTGATCGTCACGCTCACCAAAACCCTGTAAGCAAGTCTCAATGGGCGCGTGGTGCGCCCATGTCGGAGGAAACCAAAATGAAAATGGTGACAGCCATCATCAAGCCCTTCAAGCTGGACGAGGTGCGTGAAGCGCTTTCGGACATCGGCGTGCAAGGCATCACGGTCACTGAGGTCAAGGGCTTTGGCCGCCAGAAGGGCCACACCGAGCTGTACCGCGGCGCGGAATACGTGGTTGACTTCCTGCCCAAGGTCAAGATCGAAGCCGCTGTGGCGGACGACCTTGTGGACCGCGTGATCGAGTCCATCGAGAGCGCAGCCCGCACCGGCAAGATCGGCGACGGCAAGATCTTCGTGACCCACCTGGAGCAGGTGGTGCGCATCCGCACTGGCGAAACCGGCAAGGAAGCCCTGTAAGGGCGAGGCCGCATACCATCCAAGAAGAGAAACGCCATGAAAAAACTGCTTGCTTCCTTCATTCTGGGCCTGAGTCTGCTGTCCGTCGGCTCTGCTGTACTGGCACAGGCCCCCGCCACTCCCGAGGCGGCGGTCGCCGCCCCTGCTGCCGAAGCGTCTGCAGCCGCACCGGCAGCGCCCGCCGCTGCCGCTGAAGCTGCACCCGCTGAAGCACCTGCTGCCGCTGCTCCCGCACCCAAGGTCGACTCTGGCGACACCGCCTGGATGCTGACCTCCACGCTGCTGGTGATCCTGATGACCATTCCTGGCCTCGCCCTGTTCTACGGCGGCCTGGGCCGCAGCAAGAACATGCTGTCGGTGCTGATGCAGGTCTTCGTGGTGTTCTCGCTGATCTCGCTGCTGTGGGCCATCTACGGCTACAGCCTGGCGTTCTCGGGCGAGGGCAAGTTCTTCGGCGGCTTCGAGAAGATCTTCCTCAAAGGCGTGAGCCAGGAAACCTTCGGCGCACTGGCCACAATTCCTGAGTACGTGTTCATCGCGTTCCAGGGCACCTTTGCCGCCATCACCGTGGCGCTGATCGTGGGCTCGTTTGCTGAGCGCATCAAGTTCTCCGCTGTGCTGGTGTTCTCCGTGCTGTGGTTTACCTTCAGCTATGTGCCTATGGCCCACATCGTGTGGGGCGGCGGTCTGCTGGGTGCTGACGGCGCGCTGGACTTTGCAGGTGGTACCGTGGTGCACATCAACGCCGGTATCGCAGGCCTGGTGGGTGCCTACATGGTGGGCAAGCGCATCGGCTACGGCAAGGAAGCGCTCACGCCCCACAGCCTGACGCTGACCATGGTGGGTGCCTCGCTGCTGTGGGTGGGCTGGTTCGGCTTCAACGCTGGCTCTGCCGGTGCTGCCAACGCCAACGCTGGCCTGGCCTTTGTGAACACCGTGCTGGCCACTGCGGCGGCCACGCTGTCCTGGATCGCTGGTGAAGCGCTGCACAAGGGCAAAGCCTCGATGCTGGGTGCAGCCTCGGGTGCGGTGGCCGGCCTGGTGGCCGTGACGCCTGCTGCCGGTTTTGTGGGCCCCATGGGTTCCATCGTAATGGGCCTGATCGCTGGTGTGGTCTGCCTGTGGGGTGTGGGTGGCCTCAAGCGCCTGCTCAACGTGGACGATGCGTTTGATGTGTTCGGCGTGCACGGCGTGGGCGGCATCCTCGGCGCCATCCTGACCGGTGTGTTCGCCGCTCAAAGCCTGGGCGGCACGGGTGGCCTGACCCCTGACACCTTCGCCATGGGCGCCCAGGTGTGGATCCAGGTCAAGAGCGTGCTGTTCACCATCGTGTGGTCGGGTGTGGTGGCGTTCATTGCTTACAAGATCGCCGACCTGCTCGTGGGCCTGCGTGTCTCGGAAGAAGCCGAACGCGAAGGTCTGGACATCACTTCGCACGGCGAAACAGCGTACAACCGCTGATCCCGCCTGCACCCTACGCGCTGCGGTGTCTGGTGGCACCGCAGCGTCGCAACAAGAACAAGCGAGTCACTCCTTTTGGTTGTTGAGCCCGCCGGCAACGGCGGGTTTTTTTCGTACCGGTGGGGGGCTCGCTGTTGGCTTTGGCAGGGTTGCCAAGGCATGTTCCCCCAGACACCTTGTCCGCAGGACCGAGTCCTTTGCACGCGCGCTGTTCAAAAAATTCACGCACTCCGGGTGTAGCACCGGACATGGCTGCCGCTACGATGCAAGGCATGGACCTCGCCCTTGCCCAGATCACCGAACGTGTGCGCACCGCCGCCGCCGACCAGACCCCCTTGCGCATCCGTGGCGGGGGCACCAAGGATTTTCACGGCCTCGCACTGCATGGCGAAGTGCTCGACACGCGGGTGCTGCGCGGCATCGTGAGCTACGAGCCGAGCGAGCTGGTTGTCACCGTGCGGGCGGGCACCCCGCTGGCCGATCTGGAGGCCGAGCTGGCCGAGCGTGGCCAATGCCTGCCTTTTGAGCCCCCGCATTTCGCCAAGGCCTCCTCGGATGCCGCCACCGTGGGCGGCATGGTCGCGGCAGGCCTCTCAGGCCCCGCCCGCGCCAGCGTAGGGGCTGTGCGCGACTATCTTCTGGGCGTGACCCTGCTCAACGGCAAAGCTGAGCTGCTGACTTTTGGCGGCCAGGTCATGAAAAACGTGGCGGGGTATGACGTGTCCCGCCTCATGGCCGGTGCCTGGGGCACGCTGGGTTTGCTGACCGAGGTCAGCCTCAAGGTGCTGCCCGTGGCGCCCGGCGAGGCCACGCTGCGGTTTGACGACATCAACCAGGCCGACGCATTGCGCAAGCTGCACGCCTGGGGCGGCCAGCCGCTGCCCCTGAACGCCAGCTGCTGGGTGCAAGACGGTGGCGTGGGCACGCTCTATGTGCGCCTGCGCGGCGCCGTGGCGGCGGTCGAGGCCGCCTGCAAAACGATGGGTGGCACGCGCGTGGACAACGCCACGGTGGCCGCCGACTGGACGGCCTGCCGCGAGCAGACCCTGCCCTGGTTCACGGCACGTGCTGCACAGCCCGGCCACGCCCTGTGGCGCCTGTCCGTGCCCGCCACGGCCCCGGTGCTGAGCTTGCCGGGCGGCGCGCAGCCGCTGGTCGAGTGGCATGGCGCGCTGCGCTGGGTGCAAGCGCCCGAATCCGCAGGCGACGCCCTGCGCGAAGCCGCTCGGGCCGTGGGTGGAAATGCTTCTATTTTTGTAGCTTCTGGCGCAGGTGGGACAAGCGCCAGCGGCACATTTGACCTTCAGTCCAAGGCGCTGGAACACATCCACGCACGGCTCAAGCACAGCTTTGACCCGGCTGGCATCTTCAACCCCGGCCGCATGGCGCGGGCCTGGTAGGCGGGGTCAGTTCCATCACCACCACCGTTTTCACCGTCACCTTGGCCATGCGACGCCTTCGCCACCTCACCGGAAACCGCCGCACGGTCGCCAGCAACCGGGTGCTGGGCCTGCTGCTGGCGTTCAATGCGGGGGCCGTCAATGCAGGGGGCTTTCTGGTGGTGCACCTGTACACCTCGCACATGACCGGCTTTTTGTCCTCGCTGGCCGACAACCTGGTACTGGGCCAGATGAAGATCGTGCTGGGTGCCATCGGTGCGCTGTGGGCCTTCATGTCGGGCGCAGGCACCACGGCCATCATGATCAACTGGGCGCGCCAGCGCAAGCTGCGCAGCACCTTTGCGCTGCCGCTGGTGCTGGAGTCCGTGCTTATGCTGCTGTTCGGCCTGGTGGGGGCCATCACACTCACCTGGCCCACACCGTTTGCCGTGCCGCTGGCGGTGTTGCTGCTCTCCTTCATCATGGGCCTGCAGAACGCCACGGTGACCAAGATGTCGTCGTCGCAGATCCGCACCACCCACATGACGGGCGTGGTGACCGACCTGGGCATCGAGATGGGCAAGATGCTGTACTGGAACCGCACCGGCACCGCGCCCGAATCACAAGTGCGCGCCAACCAGGCCCGGCTGCGGCTGTTTGCCGGGCTCATCGCCATGTTTTTGGTGGGCGGCATTGCGGGCGCGGCGGGCTTCAAGCACGTGGGCTTTGTGTTTGTGGTGCCGCTGGCGCTGGTGCTGCTGGCCCTGTCGCTGCCCCCGCTGTGGGCCGACCGCGCAAGGCTGCGCCACCCCTTGCGCAAGCCGCTGGCGCTGGAAGCGCCCTTGGACCCACCGACCGCGCCGCGCTGAATCGGCCCTGATCTTTCTGTCTTTTCGCACAGGCATGCACCATGCAAACCCAGCTTTCCCCTGAATACGCCGCCCGCGCCGATGGCCTGGAGGCCGAATCTATCCTGCGCAAATGTGTGCACTGCGGCTTTTGCACCGCCACCTGCCCCACCTACCAGCTGCTGGGCGACGAGCTGGACGGTCCGCGCGGCCGTATCTACCTCATCAAGCAGGTGCTTGAAGGCGAGACCCCCACGCGCAAGACCCAGATGCACCTGGACCGGTGCCTGACCTGCCGCAACTGCGAAAGCACCTGCCCCAGCGGCGTGCAATACGGCCACCTGGTGGACATCGGTCGCAAGATCGTCGACGAAAAGGTGGCCCGCCCCGTGGGAGAAAAAGCCCTGCGCTGGGCGCTGAAGGAGGGCCTGCCTTCGCCGCTGTTCGCCCCCGCCATGAAGGCCGGGCAACTGGTGCGCGGCCTGCTGCCCGCATCCCTCAAGGCCAAGGTGCCCGCGCCCCAAAATGCCGGCGCCTGGCCCACACGCGAGCATGCCCGCAAGGTGCTTATGCTGGCGGGCTGCGTGCAACCGGCCATGATGCCCAACATCAACACCGCCACCGCCCGCGTGCTTGACGCCGTGGGCATCCAGACCGTGATCGCGCCCAAGGCTGGGTGCTGCGGCGCCGTCAAGTTCCACCTCAACGACCAGGAAGGCGGCAAGGCCGAGATGCGCGCCAACATCGACGCCTGGTGGCCGCTGGTGGAGCAGGGGGTGGAGTCCATCGTCATGAACGCATCCGGCTGTGGCGTGACGGTCAAGGAATACGGCCACATCCTCAAAGACGACACGATGTACGCGGCCAAGGCCGAGCGCATCAGCGCCCTCACGCGCGACCTGTCGGAACTGCTGCCTGACCTGCTGCCCGAGCTGGCGCACAAGCTCGCCGGGCGCGTGCAAAAGCCCGACACGCTGTTCGCCTACCACCCGCCCTGCACGCTGCAGCACGGCCAGAAGCTGCGGGGCGGGGTGGAGATGCACCTGAACCAGCTGGGCTTCAAGCTGCGCGCGGCGCGCAACGATGCCCACCTGTGCTGCGGCTCGGCGGGGACCTACTCCGTGCTCAACCCCGAGCTGTCGTACCAGCTGCGCGACCGCAAGCTCGGCGTGCTCGGCGAGGCCTTTGGCGACCAGCCACCGGACATGATCCTGTCGGCCAACATCGGCTGCATCACGCACCTGCAAAGTGGCACGGGCACACCCGTGCGGCACTGGGTGGAGGTGCTGGACGAGGCGCTGCGCGCAGGCTGACCCTCCCTGCCCTGCTACACAGGCACAGGCACAGGGTAATTCAGGCCTCTGTCAGAGGCTGTTTTGCGCCCGCCGACCCAACGCTGGCATGATCGAGGGTTTGTCGCCCCCATTTTTGCCCCGGAACTGCACCGCCATGACCGACTCCGTGTCCGCACAAGAACAACCCCACACAGCCCCTGTCGAACCCTTGGCAGCGCCTGTGGCAGCCGCGCCCACGGAGGCTGGGGCTCCCCCCCTGCGTACAGGGGGCTCGCGCCGTGGTGGCCGCAACCGCCGCAATGCTGACGGGCGCCAGGCGCCCCGGAGCGCGGAGGGAGCAGAGGGCGCCACCGTGCCAGCTGGCGCCCCGGGCCCGCGTGCGCCCCAGCGTGTTCACCCCGCGCTGGAACAACTGGCGGGGCTCTATCCCCATCTGTTTGGCGCCGTGTTCCGCCCGCTCAAGCGCGGCATCTTCCAGGACCTGCTGGCTGCGCACCCCGAGCTGTTTGAGCGCGAGGCGCTCAAGGTGGCGCTGGGCATCCACACCCGCTCCACACGGTATCTGCAAAGCGTGGCGGCGGGCGACAAGCGCCACGACCTGCAAGGCCAGCCTGTGGAAGACATGGCGCCCGAGCATGTGCACCACGCGCTCCTGGAGGTCTACCGCCGCAAGAAGGCCCGCGCCACCGAAGACCTGCTGCCCAAGCTGCGCAACCGCATGATCGCCGCGTTCGAGGCCTCGGGCCTCACGCGCGAGGCGTATACCGAGCTGGTGCAGAGCCGCGACGACGCTGCCAACGCCATCCTCGAAGAAGCCTTTGCCGAATGGGCAGCCCGCAATGCCAAGGACGAAGCCCTGCTGCGCGCCTTTGAAGCCAGCGGCCAGATGCTGGAGGCCTTTGCCGACATGTACGGCATGGTGCCTCGCACTGCGGCCCAGCAGGTCGAACGCGCGCGCCGCTTGGCCGCCGCGCGGGCCCAGGCCACCGTGGCTGCGGCGCCTGCGGGCCAAAGCAGCTAAGGCCAGCGCGGCCCGGGCCGACGGGGCCTAGAATCTCCCCGCGACCCGGTTCATGGGTTGCCGTAAGCGTCTAGAACGTGTTTGCGGTCTTTTCGGGGCCGCGCAAGTGCCTTGCCGGGATGGGCTGCCAGGCGCGGTGCGCAGTGGATAGCCCGGCTATCCACAAGCGCCGCAACGCCGCAGACCGCCCGGCAAGGCACTTGCCCGAAGGGTTGGGGCGAAATCGGGCGATTGGATGCCCCGGCTGCTTGCATGGGCATGGGCATCCGAAGCAGCCACTCATCCCGATTGCGCCCCAACGCGGCCCCGAAAAGATCGCAAACACGTTCTTGCGTCCATCAACGTGCCAACCAACACCGGCCCTGCCGGGGTTGTGGTCCCTGGCCTGCATCTGCTGCAGGGTGGGGGCGGCACCTTGCTTGACCGGTCTGCTTTCTGGAATTTCAATGAACCAACCTTCCTCGCTCCCGCCGTCGTCCCGCCAGACCTTCCTCGGGCTGCGCAGATTGCCCGCACGCTCGGCGGCCTGGGTCATGCCACTGCTGCTGTCGCTGCTCATGACCTTCATCGTGTCCCTGATCAGCACCGTGCGCGTGGCGGGCTTCTCGCTGGACCTCCCGCGCCTGTGGCTTAGTGCCTGGGCGCTGTCCTGGGTAGTGGCCTTCCCCACGCTGTTGCTGGTGCTGCCTGTGGTGCGCCGCATCACGGCGGCTATCGTCGAGCAGCCGCGCTGACCGATCGCGTGGCGGGCGATGGGCACCCTCACGCCGCCCATGTGCTGAGCCCACCCGGAGTCACCAGCGTGCGTGCACGCTACTGACATCAGGTTGTCAGTAGCGTGCACGCACCATGCCTCTCCTGCACGGCGCCCAGCGGCCCGCGCGTCAATTCCATCCATTGAAGACCAGAGAGGACCCGCCATGACAAACACCCCCGCAATCATCAAGATTCCTGCATTCAGCGTGGCCGGCATCGCCGTGCGCACCCGCAACAGCGAAGAGATGAACCCCGCTATCGCGCGCCTCGGAGGCCTGTGGAACCGTTTCTTCAGCCAGAGCCGGGAGCGCAAACTGCCCAGCCGGGGCGACGATGGACGCATCTTCGGCGTGTACAGCGGCTACGAGTCGAACGAGCACGGCGCCTTTGATGTGACCGCCGGTGTGGCCGTGGCCGACCCCGATGGGGCCCAGGCCGTACCCGGCGCCAGCCGCGTTGACATTCAGGCTGGCGACTACCTGGTCTTTACCGGCCAGGGCGATATGCCCCAAATGGTGATCGACACCTGGGTGCGCATCTGGCATTACTTTGCCGAGAACCCACAGGTGCAACGCCGCTTTGGAACCGACTTCGAGGCCTATGAGGGCCCGGACCAGGTGGCCATCCATATCGGAGTGCTGCTTCAAAATTGATAGCTTGTAGCGCTTGATGGATAAGCGCTAGGGCCTTAGAACTCTGAAAAAATAAACCACCATGCGCCGCGCCGACCGCCTGTTTCAGATCGTCCAGCTCATCCGGGGGCGGCGCTTGTCCACGGCCGCCTTCCTTGCCGAGCGGCTCGAAGTCTCGCAGCGCACCATCTACCGCGACGTGGCGGACCTCCAGCACCAGGGAGTGCCCATTGAGGGCGAAGCCGGTGTGGGCTACCGCCTGGGCGCGGGTTTCGAACTACCGCCGCTGATGTTCAGCCAGGGCGAGGCCAACGCCCTGGTGGCCGCCGCGCGCCTGGCCCAGGCCTGGCTCGACGCCGGGCTGGCGCGCGAGGTCGAAGGGGCGCTGGGCAAGATCCTGTCGGTGCTGCCCCCCGCTGCCCGCGTGGCGGCCGAGGCGCAGGCGCTGTATGCGCCATCGGTGGGGCTGGACCCCCGCGTGCAGGCCACCCTGCAGGCCCTGCGCGAGGCGGTGCACAGTCGCCACGTGGTGCAGATCAACTACGCCGACGTACGCGGCCGCCCCAGCCTGCGCCGCCTGCGCCCACTGGGTTGCTTCTACTGGGGCAAGGTCTGGACGCTGTCGGCCTGGTGCGAGCTGCGCAATGACTTCCGGGGTTTTCGCATCGACCGCATCGTGGATCTGGTGGTGCTCGACGAACAGTTCCGCCAGGAGCCCGGCAAGACCCTGGCCGACATGCTGCGCAAGGTGGAGGCGGAGATGGCCGCCTGCCCGCCAGAATGGGGGGCTGCGCAGACGCCGGGGCTCAATGCGTGAAGTGAAGCACCCCCTGAGTCGCTTCGCGCCTTCCCCCTCTCTCTCCTCGCTGCGCGAGTCGGGAGGGGGACGCCCCCAGCGCGGCGGGGCGGCCCTTGCGCGGGGGCACTGGCCTTGGCCGCGCCAGTTTTATGCGTGGAGGGTGGCGCGCAGAACAATGAATAACTGACATCGATTCGCGTTTGATCGCCGCAAGCCGTCCACGCTCAGCGTGAAGGGTTGTGTTTTGTGAACGCAGTCGGGTATGGGGCTTGAACAGCTCCCGAGGTATTTAGCCCGCGCGGGGTGCCAGCCCGTCCCGGTAGCGCCGACTGCAGGGCACGCTGCTGCCGTCCTTCATCACCAGGCGCGCGTCGCCGCTGTCCAGCGGTTCGATCACGGCGATGGCGTCCAGGTTGACCGCGTAGCTGCGGTGCACGCGCACGAAGCGTGACGGGTCCAGCTGGGTGAGGAAGTCGGTGAGCGTGGAGCGCAGCAGGTAGTCGTGCCCATTCACATGCAGGCCCACGTAGTTGGCCTGGGCCTGCAGCCAGGCGATGTCGCCTGCGGCGATCAGGAACTCGCGGCGCAGCTTGCGCACCAGGAAGCGTTCGGGGCGTTGTGCGGGCGGGGCGTGCGGGGTTTCGGGCGTTGATGCCGGGGCTTGCGCGGCGGGCGTTTCGGGCACGTCCTGCACTTGTGAAGCGGGCGGTTCGGGGGTATCCAGCACGCGCGCCTCGCCCTGCAGGCGCAGCAGCAAGAAGCGGTAGCTGACCAGCGCGCACACCGTGAGCGCGTAGCTGCGCACGTCTTTCAGGTATTCATACCCCCACTGCGCCCACCAGCTTGGCGGCTGGTAGCGCTCGCCCAGGGTCGCATAGCCCGCATGGCGCAGCGCCCACATGCCCGCCAGGTGCACGGTGCAGTAGGCCACGCTGGCCAGCACGTGCCAGGGCAGATGGCGCCGCAGCGTGCCCCAGCGCAGCACAAAGCGCCGCTCGAACGCCACCACGGCCGGGATCAGCGCCGCCACCACCAGCGCGCTCGTCAGCTCCCACAGCAGCGGCTCCCACGCGGCCACGGTCCGCCCGGCGCTGCGCAGTTCGATCCGGGTCACCACCGTGTTGAAGGTCGCCTGCACCAGCAGCACCACGGCCCAGAAGCTGACTTCCGCACGGCGCCGCAGGGCGCGGTCGTGGGGGTAGCGGTCGATCCAGGCGGGCGCGGGGGCGGTCATGGGTGGCAAGTGTAGGCAGGGCCGTGCGCCGCCGGGCGGGAGTTTCCCCGGGGCGGTTTCTTTTCGTCCCTCCTGCCCGCCGCTGGTCCCAGGGGCACCCCGGCCCGTCCCTCGGCGGTGCCGTGAGAAGGGGCGGGGCCGCAGCATCAGGCCCTGTGTCCACCCTGTCTGCGTTGTGCCATGTCTACACCCTCTTGTGCCCCCGTCCGCCGCCATGACATCGACGCGCTGCGGGCGCTGGCCTTTGCCCTGGTCATCCTGTACCACGTGGCCATGTATTACGTGGCTGACTGGCACTGGCACCTCAAAAGCCCGTACGTGGCGGAATGGCTGCAGGCGCCCATGCGCGCGCTCAACCTCTGGCGCATGGATCTGGTGTTCCTGGTCTCGGGCCTGGCCTTCGGGCTGGTCCGGCGGGGGCAGTCGGTGGCGGGGCTGGTGCGGCTGCGCAGCTTGCGCCTGCTGGTGCCGCTGGCCTTTGGCATGGCCGTCATCGTGCCCTACCAGCCCTACGCGCAGGGGGTGGCGAACGGGCTCATCGCGCCGGGCTTGGGGGCCTTTCTGCTGCGCTACTACAGCGGCAGCACCTGGCCGACGGGCGCATTTGACGGCTGGCACGCGGGCGTCACCTGGAACCACCTGTGGTACCTGGCCTACCTGTGGACCTACACCGTGGTGCTGGCGCTGCTGCTGCCCCTGGCCGAATCCGCCGCCGGGCAGCGCCTGCGCCGAGCCTTCACCGGGCTGCGGGGCGCTGCACTGATGGTGATGCCCGTGCTGCCGCTGGCGCTGTATTCGGTGCTGCTGTGGCCGCATTTGCCGCCCACGCACGACCTGGTCCATGACGGGTGGCTGCACGCCGTGTACTTCACGGTGTTTGTCTACGGCTACTGGATCGGGCTGGATACCGGTCTGTGGGCGGAACTCGTGCGGCTGCGCTGGCGCACCCTCGCCCTGGCGCTCGTGTTGCTGGCTTGTTACCTGGGGCTGCTGGCCGTGGCCCAGCAGCACGGCGTTCGCGCCGCGCGCTGGCCCCTGCGCGTGCTGGCAGACGTGTACCTGTGGGCGGCCCTGCTTACTATCCTGGGCTGGGCCCACCACCGCCTCAATCGGCCCTGGCCCTGGCTGCGCTGGGCCAGTGAGTCGGTCTACCCCTGGTACCTGCTGCACCAGACGGCCATCATCGTGCTGGTGGTGTGGCTGGCGCCTGCGCAGCTGGGGCCGGTGGTGGAGCCGCTGGCCCTGGTGGCCGGGACGGTGGGGCTTTGCTGGGGGCTGACGGCGGTGGTACGGCGTGTGCGGTGGCTGCGGCCGCTGTTCGGGTTGCCGGGCCAGGGCGAAAAGCCGTTGGTCAAACGGGCCCCAGCAAGTCTGGGATAGGACGCGCTACCACGACCGCTGGTGCGATGAACACCCTACATCGGCGGCTGCATCGGGATCAGGCGGCCAGCGCTGCCTCGATATCCCCCGCCAGCTTCTTCGGCGCATCCTGCGGCGCGTAGCGGCGGATCACCCGGCCGTCCTTGCCGACCAGGAACTTGGTGAAATTCCACTTGATGGCCTTGCTGCCCAGCAGCCCCGGGGCCTCGGCGGCCAGCCACTGGTACAGGGGCGAGGCATTGGCGCCGTTCACGTCGATCTTGGCCATCATCGGAAAGCTCACGCCGTAGTTGAGCTGGCAGAAGCTGGCGATCTCGTCGTTGCTGCCGGGGTCCTGGCTGCCGAACTGGTTGCAGGGAAAACCCAGCACGACGAGGCCTTTGTCTGCGTACTCCTTGTGCAATTCTTCCAGCCCGCCGAACTGGGGCGTGAAGCCGCAGGCGCTGGCGGTGTTCACGATGAGCAGCACCTTGTCCTTGTATTGCGACAAGGGCACGGTTTTGCCGTTCATCTGCTGGGCTTCAAAGTCGTAGATGCTGGTGGGCATGCGGAACCTCCGGGGTTGGGATGACGGGCCATGGTAGCCCCTGCCGCCCATCTGCGTGCGGCGCGTGGCCTGCTCAGTGGGCCGTGGCGCCGGGGCGGCGAAACTGCAGCGCCGCGAGCAAGGATGCCAGCAGGATCAGCGCCCCACCCAGCACGGTCCGCGTGCTCAGGGTGGAGGCGCCCAGCAGGGCCGACGACACGCTGGCAAACATCACCTCCGAGAGCATCACCAGCGCCGTGGTGCCCGCCGCAAGGCGCGCGGCGCCGAACTGCAGCGCCCAGTTGCCCAGCATGAGCACCCCCGCCAGCAGCAGGCCGGTGACGACCCAGGTGGTGTTGGGGGCAGGGAAGGGCTCCACCACCCCCACTTGCAGCCCGATGCAGGCCACCACCAGCGCCATGAGCATGCAGCCGCCGAACATGGTGACCATGCGCGCAGGCCCCGGCACGGCGTGCAGGCGGCGCAGCGTGACGTTGGTGAGCGCGAACATGAAGCCGCCCAGCAAGGCCAGGCCATCGGCCAGCGACAGGTTCTGCAGCAGGCGCGTGGCGGGTGCGCCCTCGGGCAGCAGCACCAGCACCACGCCTGCAAAGGCCAGCGCCAGGCGCAGCAGTGCCGAGGGCGTGGGGCGCTCGCCCAGAATGCGCCAGGCCAGCAGCACGGCCCAGGCGGGCATCAGGTAGAACAGTAGGATCACGCGCACCACGTCGCCAATGGTCACGGCCCAGTTGAAAGCCACGTTGTTCAGCCCCGATGCCAGCGCCAGCAGCCACAGCTGCGGGTGCGCCCGCACCTGCGCCAGGATCCCCGGCCGCCAGGCCAGCAGCGCCACCAGCACCACGGCGTACATCGACGCCGTGGCCCACAGCGGATGCAGCCCCGCCTGGTGCATGCGCTGAAACGGCCACCACGCCAGGCCCCAGACGAAAGCGTTGAACAGCAGGGCGGCAAAGGGCAGGGGAGATTGCATTGAGAGTAAAAATAGGCTCTAGCGCTTTATGGATAAGCGCTGGAAGCTATAAATTATGTAGCAATTTGCGCCAAGTCACACAGCGCTCAAAACGGGCACGCCCCAAGGCCAGTGCACCCGTGGAACTGGCTCTGCCAGGCCAGCGGGTGCGTCCCCCTCAGGGGGAAGGCGCCGAAGGCGACTCAGGGGGGATTCAGTGGTGCGTATCGTGCCGCGCAATGTCCAGCAAGTGGTTCACTTCGTCGCGGTAGTTGATGCAGTTGCGCTGGTGCCAGCGGCGGATGATCCACATGATTCCGGCCACCACGAGGCCAAAGGTGATGATCGCGCCAAACACCGACAGCCCCAGCTTGAGCGACAGGCTGTAGAACGCGCCCAGGCCCAGGATGCAGGCCTGTTCGTTGAAGTTCTGCACAGCAATCGACCGGCCCGCGCCCATCAGGTTGTGGCCCCGGTGCTGCAGCAGCGCGTTCATGGGCACCACCAGGTAGCCGCCCAGGCCGCCCAGCAGGATGAGGAAGGGGATCGCCAGCCAGATGTTGCTGATGAACACCATGAGGATCAGCAACAGTCCCATGCCAATACCCAGCGGGATCACCTTGGTGGCCATGTCCAGGCGCATGCGCATGGACGCCACCACCGCGCCGACGGCCGTGCCGATGGCCACCACACCGGTGAGGGCCGAGGCCTGCGTGGTGTTGTAGCCCAGTGCCACAGCCGCCCAGGCCAGCACGATGAACTTGAGGTTGCCGCCTGCGCCCCAGAACAGGGTGGTGGTGGCCAGCGAGATCTGGCCGAGCTTGTCGCGCCACAGGCGGCCGTTGCAGGCCCAGAAGTCGGGCAGCAGATTGAGTGCGTTGGCCAGCACGCTGCGCGAAGGGTCGGCGCGCAGGGGGCGCATCTCCACCCCGGTGTGCGGGATGCGGGTGTTGAACCAGGCCGCCAGCGCATACACCGCAATCAGTGCGGCGATGGCGGATTCGGCGGGCGTGTCCACGCCGGTGTCGATCATGGGGATGTCGATGCCCAGCAGCATGTGCGACAGGTGCTGCCCCACCAGCTGGCCGCCAAACAGCACGCCGAGGATGATGGACGCAATGGTGAGCCCCTCGATCCAGCCATTGGCCTTGACCAGTTGCGAGGCCGGTAGCAACTCGGTGAGGATGCCGTATTTGGCGGGCGAGTAAGCCGCCGCACCCAGCCCCACCACCGCATAAGCCATCAGCGGGTGCGAGCCAAACAGCATCATGAGGCAGCCCACCACCTTGATGGCGTTGCTGACAAACATGACCTTGCCTTTGGGCAGGGCGTCGGCAAAGGCGCCGACAAAAGGCGCCAGCACCACATAGAAGAGCGCAAACATGGGCACCAGGGCGGCGCGCTGCCACTCGGGGGCACCTTCTGTACGCAGAAGCTCCACGGCGGCCACGAAAAGTGCGTTGTCGGCCAGCGAGCTGAAAAACTGCGCCGACATGATGGTGTAAAAACCGCGCTTCATCGAATGGCTGGTGGCAGCATCAGTTCGGCTGATGCCCTGTTAAATGTGGGGACCCTGGCAAGTGACGGACGGTTATATCACGCGGATAAACGGCCACGGTGCCAGAATCCGGTGCTTCCCACCCGGTCAAACCCCATGCCCCGTCCCATTGCCGCCACCATCCACACCGCCGCCCTGCACCACAACCTGGAGCGTGTCCGACAGGCGGCCCCTGATGCCAAGGTCTGGGCCGTGGTCAAGGCCAATGCCTACGGGCACGGCATTGAGCGCGCGTACGAAGGCCTGCGCGGCGCCGACGGCTTCGCGCTGCTGGACCTGGCCGAGGCCGAGCGCGTGCGCCACCTGGGCTGGCGCGGGCCCATCCTGCTGCTCGAAGGCGTGTTCGAGCCGCGCGACCTGGAGCTGTGTTCGCGTCTGGGCCTGTGGCACGCAGTGCATTGCGACGAGCAGATCGACATGCTGGCCGCCCACAAGACGCAGGTGCCGCACCGTGTGTTCCTCAAGATGAACTCGGGCATGAACCGCCTGGGCTTTGCGCCCCAGCGCTTTCGCGCTGCCTGGGCGCGCCTCAATGCGCTGCCGCAGGTGGACGAGATTTCGTTCATGACCCACTTCAGCGACGCCGATGGCCCCCGGGGCGTGGCGCACCAGCTGGCCGTGTTCAACACCGCAGCGCAAGACCTGCCGGGTGAGCGCACGCTGAGCAACAGCGCCGCCACCCTGCGCCATGCGGCGGACGCACGCGTGCGTGCCGACTGGGTGCGGGCCGGCATCGCGCTGTATGGCAGCGCCCCCGACTACCCGGAGCACACCGCCACCCACTGGGGCATGCGCCCCACCATGACCCTCGCCACCCGCCTCATCGCTACGCAGCAGCTGCAGGCGGGCGACACCGTGGGCTATGGCTCGCGCTTCACGGCCGAGGGGCCGCTCTTGATTGGCGTGGCGGCCTGCGGCTATGCCGACGGCTATCCGCGCCACTGCGACACCGGCACACCCGTGCTGGTCAACGGCATCCGTACGCGGCTGGTGGGGCGGGTGAGCATGGACATGATCACGGTGGATCTCACGCCGCTGCAGCAGGCGGGCGTGGCCGCAGGGTTTGGCAGCGAGGTCACGCTGTGGGGCCAGGCCAGCAACGGCACGGTGCTGGGTGTGGACGAGGTGGCCGCCGCTGCGGGCACTGTGAGCTGGGAGCTGCTGACGGCGCTGGCCCAGCGGGTGCCGGTGTCGGTGGACGGCAACGCCTGATTCATCGACAAGTTCACGCACGGCCGTATGCAGGGCTGCAGCGGCGCGGCAAACTGGTGTGAAATGGCGCGGTTCTGGCCGAACATGCGGCCGGCGACCACCCACTTTTCACCGCAGGCGTTCCCTCCATGGCCACTTCCCGCAGCGACCGCAGCAGCAACAGCAAGAAGAAAACCTCCACTTGGCGCTCCGTTCGCATGCCGCACCACGGCACGGTGGCGCGCACCCTGCAGCAGCGCTACAGCCTGCGCTGGCATGGGCTGCTGATCGGCAGCTTCACGCTGCTGCTGATGTGGTGCACCTCCCATGTGCAGATGCTGCTCGGGGTGGAGTCGCTGGCGCTGCGGTATTTCGTGACCCTCTCGGTCGGCTACCTGGGCTACCTGCTGGTGCTGCGGGCCTGGGCGGCGCGGCTGGTACGGTCGGACCGGGACAAAGGGGGCGATGGCAGCAGCCTGGACGTGCCCGATGTGTCCTGGCCCAGCGGGTCGTCCGGCGGCGGCAGTGGCCAGGTGCCGCTGCCGCGCACCGGCGGCGGTGATTTTGGCGGCGGCGGCGCATCCGGTGACTTTGGCGGTGCGTGGACGCAGGGCCTGTCCAGCGGGGGCTCGGGCAGCGATTCCAGCGCGCTGGGCGACCTGGCCAGCGGCGCCGCCGACGCCATTGGCAGTGCCGACGAAGGCGCGGTGGTGGTGGTGCCCGTGGTGGCGATTTTTCTCATCGGCGCGGCGATCATCTTTGGCGCGGGCTCGCTGGCCATGCTGTTCTTTGGCTGGGACGTGCTGCTCACGGTGGCGGTAGAGATCGCCTTCTCGGTGGCCACCGCCCGTGCCGCTGTGGGCGTGGAGCGCGAGGGCTGGCTCACGGCTGCCGTGCGCCTGACCTGGAAGCCGCTGCTGGGCGCGCTGGTCTGCGCCGTGGTGCTGGGCGCCACCATCGACCATTTCATGCCCGGCGTGCAGTCGCTGCCCCAGGCCGTGCGGGTGATCCAGGGGCAGTAATGGAAAAGATGGAATGCTACTAAATTGAGAGCTATAAATGTAGATCCATCAAGCGCTAGGCCCCGGTTTTCACCATTTTTTCCCTCTTGGAGCGGGGGCGGGCCTCATGCGCCTCCCTTCCCGTCGCTAGCTGCGGCAGTCCCGGCCGCCCTGGCAGCCGGTGTCGATGGCGTCCAGGTTGCTGCGCACCTGTGCCAGCAGGGCGAGCAGCTGGGCCTGCGTGGCGTCGTCACACCCCTTGAGCAGCGACGCCGCCAGCCCCCGGCGGGCGTCGCGCAGCGCCTGGTGCAGGGCCGCACCCTGGGCGCTCAGGCGCAGGCAGCGGCTGCGCTTGTCCTCAGCATTCGGTGCGCTCTCCAGCCAGCCCTTGTCCTGCAGCATCCCCACCATGCGGGCCACCTGTGCCTTGTCGGCACCGCTGTGCGCCACCAGTTCGCGCTGCGTGGTGCCAGGGTGGCGCCCCACGAACATCAGCGCCCGCACTTCGTTGTGCGTCAGGTCGGGGTGGATGGCGGCCATCGTGCGCACCATGTGCGCCCGGTAGACATGCAGCAGGTCGTGCATGGCTTCAAAGACATCGGCGGGTGCGTGGGTGGTCATGGCGATATGTGGTTGACAAAATCAACCAATGCGAAGATCATTGGTTGACTAAATCAACATTTTAAGCCATGAACGCACCTCTGCCTACCGCCACTCCCCCGGTTGACTCCGCACACCTTGCCGTCGAACGCGTCCGCCACCCATTGCAAGCCCGCCACCTCCAGGTGGTGCGGCGCACCGCCGTCAGCCCCGGTTTCGTGCGGCTCACCCTGGCCGGGCCCGAACTGGCCGGGTTTGTGAGCGCGGGGTTTGACGACCATCTCAAGCTCATCCTGCCCCAGCCGGGCCAGGAGCGCCCCACGCTGCCGTCCCTGCAGGACGGGCGCCCGGTTTTCCCCGATCCGCGCCCCGTGCTGCGCGACTACACCCCTGCACGTTATGACGCCGCCACGGGCGAGCTGGACATCGAAGTCGCCCTGCACGACGCAGGCCCCGCCACTGACTGGGCCGCCAGTGCCGCCGTCGGCCAGTGGGTGGGCATTGCCGGGCCGCGCGGCAGCATGGTGGTACCCACCGGGTTTGACTGGCACTGGCTGCTGGGCGACGAAACCGCGCTGCCCGCCATCGCCCGCCGCCTGGCCGAGCTGCCCGCCCACACCCAGGCCACGGTGCGCATCCAGGTGCGCAACCCAGCCGACCAGCGCGTGCTGGCCAGTGCGGCACAGCTCGACCTGCAATGGGTGAGCGCGCTGCCCGCCGCCGTGGAAGCGCTGGCCCTGCCAACCGGCGCCGGGTTTGTCTGGGCAGCCGGCGAACACAGCGAGATGGCCGCCGTGCGCCGCGCCATGCTCGCCAAGCCGGGTGTGGATGCCAAGCGCATGCGCATCTCTGCCTACTGGAAGCGCGGCGCCGCCGACCACCACGAAGACTTAGTCCAGTGAACCTGAGAAATCGGCGGTACGTGAGTACCTAGCCGCCCCGCATGCTAGGCGGCGGGCGCAGCCGGGTTGTATACCCGGCGAGCATGGCAACGACGCATGCGGGGCGGCTAGGCACTCACCCAAAGGGCCGGGGCCCCACGAGTCGCAGTGCAGCGTTGCAGTCCTTGTCAAGGCGGCCAGCCTTGACTGCGGCCTGCGCCCAGCCCCGCACCCCTTGGAGCACCGGCGTACCGTCGATTTTTCAGATTCACTGGACTACTCAGCGCAGCAGGGTAAGCCCCGCCGCCCGCTGCACTGCTTCGGTCATGTGGTGCAGCGCCTGCACGTTCAGGCGCCAGGATTGCCAGTACAGCGGCACGTCCACCGGCTTGCCCGGAAGCAACTCGACCAGCGTGCCGGCCTCCAGGTCGTGCTGCACCATCGGGTCGGGCGTCATGCCCCAGCCCAGCCCGGCCCGGGTGGCCATGACAAACGCGTTTGCCTCGGGCAGCCAGTGCACGGGCGGCGTGAGTTTGCGGCGCGTGATGCGCCCCACAAACCGGGCCTGCAGCGCATCCTTGCGGTTGAACACCAGCATGGGCGCCGTAGCCAGCGCAGCAGCGGTCACCCCCTGGGAAAAGTAGCGCTGCATGAACGCGGGGCTGGCCAGCGCCCGGTAGCGCAGCGTGCCCAGCGGGAGCACCTTGCAGCCCTGCACGGGTTGCGGGTCGGCCGTCACGGCGGCCATCACGCGGCCTTCGCGCAGCAGGTTGGCTGAATGGTCCTGGTCCTCCACATGGATGTCGAAGGTGATGCTCTGGCCCTCGGCTGCCTGGGCCATGGCGTGCGGGAACCAGGTGGCCAGCGAGTCGGCATTGACGCCAATGGCCAGGCGCGTGGACGTGTGCTGCCCACCGCCAATGGTGGCCAGCGCGTCGGTCTCGCTCAGTGCCACTTCGCGTGCATGCCGGTACAGCGCCTGCCCGGCTTCGGTGGGTGTGCAGGGCGTGGCGCGGCGCACCAGCACCTGGCCCACGCGTTCTTCGAGCAGCTTCACACGCTGCGAAACCGCCGAGCGGGTGACGTGCAGCACGGCGGCGGCCCGCTCGAAGCTGCCCTCGTCGATCACGGTGGCAAAGGCGTTGAGCTGGGCAGAGTCGAGGCGCATGGTGCGTTAGCCATTTTGACGGATCGTTAAAAAGTATAGCTGGCGTGACGAGAATGCGATCCCCACAATCCACGCCCATGAGCACCACTGCCTTTCTTCACGGATTCACTTCGACAGCCCTTCTGATCATGGCCATTGGCGCACAAAACGCCTTTGTGCTGCGCCAGGGCCTGCGGCGCGAGCATGTGATGCCGGTGGTGCTGGTGTGCGCGCTGTCCGATGCGGTGCTGTTGCAGGCGGGCGTGTGGGGCATGGGCGGGGTGCTGCTGGCGCGGCCCGAGTGGGCGCAGTTCATGCGCTGGGCGGGCGCGCTCTTCCTGGCCGCCTACGCCGTGCAGGCCGCCAGCCGGGCCTTCAAGCCTGCCCAGCTGGTGGTGTCCGCCAACGGGCCGGGCGCCAGCCTGCGCACTACCGTGCTCACGGTGCTGGCGCTGACCTGGCTGAACCCGCATGTGTACCTGGACACCGTGCTGCTGCTGGGCACCATGGCCACCCCGTACCCCACCTGGGGCCGTGCCACCTTTGCCGCCGGGGGCTCGCTGGCCAGCGCCTTGTGGTTCCTGACCCTCGGGTTTGGCTCGCGCTGGCTGGCGCCTTTGTTCGCATCGCCCGGTGCGTGGCGGGTGCTGGACGCTGGCACGGCCGTCACGATGATGGGTTTGGCCATGGTGATGGTTCTAAGCTAACAAATACAAGTTCGTTACACGGAGAAGCGACTTGCGCCATAGTGGAGGACTGACTGATCTGGAGTGATTCCCCCATGCGTTTCAAGACCCTCTTGCTCGCGGCCGCGCTGGCCACGGCGCTTCCGATGGCTGTGCAGGCCAAGACCTTCCGCTGGTCCCGCTCGGTGGATATTTCCACCTGGGACATCCACACCCAGAACGTGGGCGTGAACAACACCATGCACGGCGCGGTGTACGACACGCTGGTCGAATACAACAGCAAGACCTTCAAGCCCGAGCCGTCGCTCGCCACCGAGTGGAAGCTGGTCAAGCCCACGCAGCTGCGCCTGACATTGCGCAAGGGCGTGAAGTTCAGCGACGGCAGCGAGTTCACGGCCGACGACGCCAAGTTCTCGCTGGAACGGGCCAAGGCCAAGACCTCCAACTTCGCCGTCTACACCCAGGGCATTGACCGCGTGGAAAAGGTTGATGCCTACACCATCGACATCCACTCCGACCTGCCCAACCCGGTGCTGGTGAACCAGCTGACCGAGCTGCGCATCATGAGCCGCGCCTGGGCCGAAAAGAACAAGTCGGTCGAGCCCAAGGACATCAAGACCAAGGATGAAACGTACGCCCACCGCAATGCGCTGGGCACCGGCCCGTACCAGCTCAAGCAGTGGGCACCCGACCAGCGCGTGGTGCTGGAGCCCAACCCGAACTGGTGGGGCAAGGGCAAGTACCCCACCAACCTGACCGAGATCGTCTACACCCCCATCAAGGCCGACGCCACGCGCACGGCGGCGCTGCTGTCGGGTGAGGTGGATTTTGTGATCGACCCCAGCCTGCAAGACCTGGCGCGCATCAAGCAGACGCCCACCCTGCAGGTGCTCGAAGGGCCGGAGTACCGCACCATCTTCCTGGGCCTGGACCAGTTCCGTGACGAGCTGCCCGGCTCGGATGTGAAGGGCAAGAACCCGCTGAAAGACCTGCGCGTGCGCAAGGCGCTGTACCAGGCGATCGACATCCAGTCCATCCAGCGCGTGGTGCTGCGCGGCCTGGCCCAGCCCACGGGCACGCTGATCGCCAACCAGGTCAACGGCTGGACCAAGAAGGCCGATGTGCGCTACCCCTTCGACCCCAAGGCCGCGCAAAAGCTGCTGGCCGATGCGGGCTACCCCAACGGGTTTGAGGTGGACTTTGCCTGCAGCGCGGGCCGCTACATCAACGACGAGCAGCTGTGCCAGGCCATCACGTCACATTGGGCCAAGGTGGGAGTCAAGGCCAAGCTGCGCTCGCTGCCGTTTGCCACCTACTTCCCGATGATCCAGCGCAACGAAGCCAGCATCTACCTGCTGGGCTGGGGCGTGCCCACGTTTGACGCGTTCTACAGCCTGCAGTCGCTGGTGCGCTCGCCCGGTGCTGGTGGGGATGGCAACTTCAACCTGGGCCGGTTCTCCGACCCGCAAATGGACGCGCTGATCGAGCGTGTGAAGAAGGAAACGGACACCGCCACGCGCAACGGCCTGATCGAGCAGGCGCTGATCAAGGAGCATGAACTGGTGTCGCACATCCCGCTGTACAACCAGGTGATCCCGTGGGCGGGGACGAAGAAGGTGGAGATCATCCACCGGGCGGACAACCGGATTGATTGGCGGTATTTGAAGGTGAATTGAGAGTGACAACCCCCTGAGGCGCTTCGCGCCTTCCCCCTTCTCTCGAATTGCTGTGCAATTCGTGAAGGGGACGCCGCCAGCGCGGCGGGGCGGCCCTTGCGCGGCGGCCCTGGCCTGGGCCGCGCCAGTCTCAAAAGCCGCGCACTCTAGCGGCGGTGATGTTTGGTGCCTGGGAAATTCAGGCCAGCGCGCGCTGCACTGCCGGGCGCTCCAGCATGCGCTGGGTGTGTGCAAACACCTTCGGGAACGAGGCGATGTCCACGCCGTCGCTTTTTAGCCAGGTGCCAATGGTGAACAGGTAACCGTCTGCCACGGTGTACTGCTCGCCCATGACCCAGGGGCCCTGGTCCGCTTTGGGCAGATAGTGGCTTTCGATAAGGTTGAAGCACTCGGTCATGTTCTGCGGCACCTTTCGCTGCATCGCCGCCTGGGCTTCGGGCTCATCGGCCCAGCGGCTGGCGCGGGGGCGGTGGGCGTGGGCGATATGCACGGTGGAGGCGAGGTAGCTGTGGAACTCCTGCATGCGTGCAAAGCCATGGGCATCGGTGGGGGCCAGGCGTGCCTCGGGAAAGCTCTGCGCCACGTAGGCCAGCAGTGCGGCTGTTTCGGTCAAGGTGCCGTGCGGCGTGACCAGCGCAGGCACACGGCCCTTGGGGTTGACGGCCAGGTACTCGGGCGTGCGTTGCTGGGCAGCGGCAAAGTCCACCCGCACCAGCTGGTGCGGGGCGCTGGCCTCTTCCAAGGCAATGCGAACGGCCTGCGCGCAGGTGCCGGGGGTGTAATAGAGCGTGAGAGTGGTCATAGGTAGTTTGCTATATATGTGATAGCTTTTGGAGCTTTACAGATAAGCGCTGGAGGCTACTTGGTTTTGAAATTTCTCAGTACAGTCCCCGCGTGCGAGCCATCAGCCGCGTGAGGCCCAGCAGTGCGTCGGTGTGGGGCGTGGGCGTGCCGGTGATCTGCCCCAGCTCGCGCACCGCGCCCACCAGGGCGTCGATCTCCATGGGCTTGTTCGCTTCCACATCCTGCAGCATCGAGGTCTTGAACGCGCCCAGCTTGCGCGTGACGGCGTGGCGGTCCTCGGGCTGCTGGTCAATCGGCAGGCCCAGCTTGTCGCCGATGGCCTTGGCTTCCAGCATCACGGCGCTCACAAAACCGCGCACCAGCTCGTCGTCCAGGATGCGGTCGGTAGTGGCGCCGGTGAGCGCGCTGATGGGGTTCATCGTGAGGTTGCCCCACAGCTTGAACCAGATGTCCTTCTGGATGCAGCTGCTCACCTCCACATCGATGCCACCGCGCTGCAGCGTGTCGGCCAGCGCTTGCAGGCGCGCGCTCTGGCTGCCGTCCGGCTCGCCCACGATGAGGCGGTTGCCAAAGTGTTGTTTGACGAAGCCCGGAGCCTCCAGCGAGCAGCTGGTGTGCACCACGCTGCCCACCACGTTGCGCGCCGGGATGGCCTGGGCAATCACGCCCCCCGCGTCCACGGATTCGAGGGCACGCCCCTGCGCGGCGCCGCCGAAGCCGTCGAGAAACCACCACGGCACGCCGTTCATGGCGGTGAGCACGACGGTGTCGGGCCCGAGCAAGGGCGCCATGGCGCGCGCCACGTCGGGCAGGCCCGGGGCCTTGACGGCGACCACGACCAGGTCTTGCACGCCCAGCGCTGTCGGGTCGCTGTGGGCCGTGACGGGCACCTGCGCCAGCGTGCCGTCCGCGCGCCGCATGCGCAGCCCTTCGGCCTGCAGGGCGCGCAGCGTGTCGCCGCGCGCCACCATGCTGACCGGGTGGCCCGCTTGCGCCAGGGCCACGCCCAGCCAACCTCCGATGGCGCCAGCGCCGTAAATACAAACTTTCATGGTGGTCGTGCCTTTGTCTTCCGGTGAGTGTCGTGGTGAATCGGTGTGTGGTGTCTTGTGGGCTTCAGTAGCCCGCAGGGCGTGCTGGTGTGCCCCCAGCGTCGGCGCGAAAGCGCGCCAGCAGATTCTGCGCAGCGCTGGCCAGCAGCATGGTGTCCACGCCAACGGCCACAAACAGTGCGCCCGCCGCCAGCCACTGGCGCGCCTGGGATTCGGTGGTGGCCAGAATGCCTGGCGCCTTGCCCGCACGCAGGATGCGGGTGATGCCGTCGTGGATGGCTGCCTGGACGTCAGGGTGCCCTGGGTTGCCGGGGTGGCCCATGGAAGCCGACAGGTCGGCCGGGCCGATGAACACGCCGTCCACGCCGGGCGTGGCGGCAATGGCATCGAGGTGGGCCATGGCTTCGACCGTCTCGGCCTGCACCAGCAGGCAGATTTGCTGGTTGGCCTCGTGCACATACTGGGGGTAGGCCTGCCAGCGCGACGAGCGGGCCAGCGCGCTGCCCATGCCGCGCACGCCCTCGGGCGCGTAGCGCGTGGCGCGCACCAGCTGCTGGGCCTGCTCCGGCGTATCGACCATGGGCACGAGCAGGGTCTGTGCGCCAATGTCCAGATACTGCTTGATCAGTGCCGTGTCACCCACCGGCACCCGGGCGATGGGGTGGGGCGCCTGCACGCCTGGCGGCAGGGCGCTGGTGGCGCTGGCGATGGCCTGCAGCTGGTGCAGGATGGAGCGCAGGTCGTTGGGCGCATGTTCGCCATCGACCAGCAGCCAGTCGTAGCCGGTGCCCGCTAGGATTTCGGCGCTGTAGGCATCGGCCAGCCCGAGCCACAGGCCGATCTGCGCCTGGCCCTGGGCCATGGCCTGTTTGAAGCGGTTGGTGGGTGTCTGCAATCTGAACTCCGTGCGGCAGTGCCAAGCCCGCCATCGTACGGGCTGTTGCTATTCCAGTGGGCATGGCCGCTATAGTCGGCTGCCCCCACTTCGGGGCAGCCTCAACGACACCTGCCATGGCCAAAGAAAAAACCACGTTCACCTGCACCGAATGCGGCGGTACCAGCCCGCGCTGGCTGGGCAAATGCCCGGCCTGCGGTGCCTGGAACACGCTGATTGAGCAGGTGGCCGAGGCCGGGCCGGGCAAGAACCGCTACAGCGGCTCGCAATTTGCCGGTTTGAACCAGGCCCAGGCCGTGATGCCGCTGTCGGCCATCGAGGCCAGCGATGTGGAGCGCACACCGAGCGGCATCGACGAGCTGGACCGGGTGCTGGGCGGCGGCATTGTCGAAGGTGGTGTGGTACTGATCGGTGGCGACCCGGGCATCGGAAAATCCACCCTGCTGTTGCAGGCGCTGGATGCGCTTCAGCGCGCAGGGCTGCCCACCTTGTATGTGACGGGTGAGGAAAGCGGTGCCCAGGTGGCCCTGCGCTCGCGCCGCCTGGGGCTGGACCACAGCCAGGTCAACGTGCTGGCCGAGATCCAGCTCGAGAAGATCCTGGCGACCATCGAGTCCATGCAGCCTGCGGTGGCCGTGATCGACTCGATCCAGACCGTGTACTCCGACCAGCTCACGTCCGCGCCCGGCTCCGTGGCGCAGGTGCGCGAATGTGCGGCGCACCTCACGCGTTGTGCCAAGGCCTCGGGCGTGGCCATCGTGCTGGTGGGCCATGTGACCAAGGAAGGTGCGCTGGCTGGGCCGCGCGTGCTGGAGCACATGGTGGACACGGTGCTGTACTTCGAAGGCGACACGCACAGCCAGTTCCGCCTGGTGCGGGCCATCAAGAACCGCTTCGGCGCGGTCAACGAAATCGGCGTGTTTGCGATGACCGAGAAGGGCCTCAAGGGCGTGAGCAACCCCAGCGCCATCTTTTTGAGCCAGCATTCCGAGCCTGTGCCCGGCAGCTGCGTGATGGTGACGCTGGAGGGCACACGCCCGCTGCTGGTGGAGATCCAGGCCCTGGTGGACAGCGGTGGCCCCAGCCCGCGGCGTCTGTCCGTGGGCCTGGACAAGGACCGGCTGGCCATGCTGCTCGCCGTGCTGCACCGCCACGCGGGGGTTGCGTGCATGGACCAGGACGTGTTCGTGAATGCCGTGGGCGGCGTGCGCATCAGCGAGCCAGCGGCCGACCTGGCGGTGATGCTGTCCATCACCTCCAGCCTGCGCGGCAAGGCGCTGCCGCGCGGCTTTCTGGCGTTTGGCGAGGTGGGGCTGGCGGGCGAGGTGCGGCCCGCGCCCCGCGGCCAGGAGCGCCTGAAGGAAGCTGCCAAGCTCGGTTTCAGTGTGGCCGTGGTGCCCAAGGCCAATGCGCCCAAGAAACCCATTGAGGGGCTGACCATCCACGCGGTGGAGCGGGTGGAAGAGGCCATGAACGTGGTGCGGGGCTTGTAAGCAATGCCCACAGCCACACACGGTTGAGGCCGTAAGACAATCCCAGCCTATGAATCTGCGCAATATCCTGGTGCCCCTGGGGGCGGTGGCCCTGGTCGGGTTTGGTTTTACAGCCTACGGCTGGGCCGGTGTGGCGGCCGTGGTGGGCGGGCTGGTCATGTGGGCCCTGCTGCATTTCACGCGGCTGGTGAATGTGATGAAGAAGGCCGCCAAGCGCCCCATCGGCTATGTGGGCAGTGCGGTCATGCTCAATGCCCGGCTGGCTGAGGGCGTGAACCTGATGCATGTGGTGGCCATGACGCAGGCGCTGGGGGAACTGCTGTCGCCCGAGGGCGCTGACCCCGAGGTGTACCGCTGGACAGACGGCACCCAGTCGCATGTGACCTGCGAGTTTCGCCATGGCAAATTGGTGAAATGGATGCTGGTGCGGCCGGAGGGCGAAGCGGCCGCCACTCCCCCCCAAGGCTGACCGCTGCCCAGGCCCTTGCCCTTGGCGGGGCACCATTTGCTGCACTGCACCCTGGTGCCCCGGTTCCTGGCCCGCTGCGGCCCCGTAAAATCCCGGTTTTGCGACCCACAGCAACCAAAGGATTCCCATGAGCCCCGTAGTTCCCTCGATGGCCGACCGTGACGGCAAGATCTGGATGGACGGCCAGATGGTCGATTGGCGCGACGCCAAGATCCATGTGCTGACCCACACCCTGCACTACGGCTGCGGCGCCTTCGAAGGCGTGCGCGCGTACAACACCGCCAACGGCACGGCGATCTTCCGCCTGGAAGAGCACACCGACCGCCTCTTCAACAGCGCCAAGATCCTGCGCATGAAGATCCCGTTCACCAAGGAAGAAGTGAACGAAGCCCAGAAGGCTGTGGTGCGTGAAAACAAGCTCGAATCCTGCTATCTGCGTCCATTGACCTGGATCGGCTCGCAAAAGCTGGGTGTTTCGCCCAAGGGCAACCAGATCCACCTCATGGTGGCCGCCTGGGCCTGGGGCGCCTACCTGGGCGAAGAAGGCATGAAGCGCGGCATCCGCGTCAAGACCAGCAGCTACACCCGCCACCACGTCAACATCACCATGACGCAGGCCAAGGCGGTGAGCAACTACACCAATTCCATCCTCGCCAACATGGAAGCGCTGGACGACGGCTACGACGAAGCACTGCTGCTCGACAGCTCGGGTTTTGTGTCCGAAGGTGCGGGTGAAAACATCTTTGTCATCAAGAACGGCGTGATCTACACGCCCGACCTGTCGGCCGGTGCCCTCAACGGCATCACCCGCAACACCGTGTTCCACATCGCCAAGGACCTGGGCCTGGAGATCGTGCAAAAGCGCATCACGCGCGACGAGGTGTACATCGCCGACGAAGCGTTCTTCACCGGCACGGCGGCTGAAGTGACCCCCATCCGCGAACTCGACCGGATCGAGCTGGGCAGCGGATCACGCGGCCCGATCACCGAAAAAATCCAGAGCGCCTTCTTTGACATCGTCAACGGCCGCAACTCCAACTACGCCCACTGGCTCGCGAAAGTCTGAACACCATGTCCCAAGCCGCCATCGAACTCCTGGCCAAGGACCTCAATGCCCAGGGTGGGGTTTTCTGCCCCAGCCCCAAGGCCGATATGAAAATCTGGAACAGCCACCCCAAGGTGTACCTGGACGTGGCCCGCACCGGCGAGGCCAAGTGCCCGTACTGTGGCACGGTGTACCGCCTGAAGGCGGGCGAGCACGTACACGCTGGCCACTGATTGATGCCCGTGGGAACCGGCGGCGCATCGGCGCCGCCCACGTTGACCGTGGCGGTGCTAACCCACAACGAGGCGCACCGTATTGCGGCCTGCCTGAAAAGCGCCGCGTTCGCCGACCAGCTGCTGGTGGTGGACAGCGGCAGCACGGACAACACCGTGGCCATCGCCCAAAGCCTGGGCGCCGAAGTCCACAGCTATCCCGACTGGCAGGGCTTTGCCGTGCAGCGCAACCGGCTGCTGGCGCATTCGCGCGGCGACTATGTGTTTTTCCTCGACGCTGACGAGGTGATGACACCCGCGTTTGCGCAGGAACTGCAGGCCATCGTCCGTTCGGGCGAGCAGGCCGTGTGGACCATCCGCTGGCGCATGGTGGCCTATGGGCACGAGCTCAAGTATTTCCGGTCGCAGTCGCAGATCGAGCGCCTGTTTGTGCGTGCGCTGGTGAAGGAATACACCGGGGTGGTGCACGAGCAGGCCCAGCTCCATGCCCTGCCCGGTGGCGCAGCGGTGCCGCGTCGCCTCATCAAGGCGCGGCTGCTGCACTACTCACGCACCACGGTGCGCGGCAGCCTGGAGAAGCTTACCCAGTACGTGATGCTCGGTGCCGCCAAGCGGGCGGAGGCGGGCAAACGCGGCGGGGTCTTGCGGGGCCTGGCGTCGGGCGGGTCGATGTTCTTGCGTCTGTATGTGTTCCGGCTGGGATTTTTGTGTGGCGGCGCGGGCTTTCTGTACTGCCTGTTTGTGGCGCTGGAGGGCTTTTTCCGGTACGCCGCCCTGCACTACGACCGCGACAGCCTGACGGGGCGGGTGATTCGCTGATGACGTCTCCGCAGGATACCCACCGCTGGTTTTCCCGTTGCGCCAGCATTGGCGCGTTCATGGTCCCGGGGCTGGCGCTGTGGCTGCCCTCGGGCTATTCCTACGGCGCCGTGCTGCTGCTGCTGGCCACGCTGGCCAGCGCGCACCTGTGGTGGCGCCGCCCTGCGCCGCGTGCCGCCTGGTGGCTGACGGCGGCTTTTTCGTGCATGGCTGCGCTGTGGATGCTGGATGTGGGCGCCACCTGGGGCTGGGGCAGCATGGATCGGCCGGTCAAATACCTCCTGGCCTTGCCCTGCATCTTTTTCCTGATGACGTTCGAGCCCCGTGCCGCCTGGCTGTGGATGGGGGTGGCGGTCGGCGCAGTGGGCAGCGGGCTGGTGGCGCTGTACCAGACCTTCGTGATGGAGCTCCCGCGTGCCAATGGATTTACCAACGCCATCCAGTACGGCAACCTGAGCATGCTGCTGGCCGTGATGAGCGGCCTGCTGCTCGTCGTGCAATGGAAGCGCTGGTGCCTGTGGCAGCGGTTGCTGCTGGCCAGCGCCATCGGGCTGGGTGCCGCCGGCTCGGTGCTCTCCCAGTCGCGCGGCGGCTGGCTGGCGCTGGTGCTGTTGCTGCCCGTGTGTGCCTGGCTGCTGGTGCGCACCACCGGGCAGCGGCGCGTGTACTGGGGCCTGTGTGCGCTGGCGCTGGCGGCGGCTGCGCTGTCGCAGGTGCCTGCGGTGGAGCAGCGGGTGGACGAGGCGCGCCAGGAAGTGCAGGTCTACAAGGACCACGGTGACGGCCGCAGCTCGGTTGGCCAGCGGCTGGCGCATTGGCGCCTGGCGTGGCAGATGGGCTGGGACCGGCCCTTCACCGGCTGGGGCCGGGCCGGGTACACCGACGAGAAGGCCCGGCGCGTGGCCGCCGGGCTGGCGCATCCCGTGGTGCTCGAATTTGGGCACGCGCACAACGAAATCCTGGACCTGTTTGCCAAACGCGGGCTGCCTGGCGTGCTGTTGCTCATGGCGTTCTACGGCATTCCGCTCGCGATGTTCTGGCCCACGGCGCGGCGCATTCGCGACGGTGCCGGCAAGATGGACAAGGAGTCGCTCTCGCTGTGCCTGGTGGGTGTGATGGTGCCCCTGTCGTACATCGGGTTTGGGCTCACGCAAGTGTTTCTGGCTCACAACAGCGGCAACATGTTCTACCTCTTCATGTGCCCCCTGGTGCTGGCGGCCCTGCACGAGCGGCGCACGCGCATGGGCTGCCCAAGACCGCTTTAGATGAAGCACCCCCTGAGTCGCTTCGCGCCTTCCCCCTCTCTCGCTGCGCGGGAGGGGGACGCCACCCGTGGCCTGGCAAAGCCAGTTCCACGGTGGCACTGGCTTGGGCCGCGCCAGTTTCATGGTCTGCGGGTGTCGCGTAGCGCCATGGAAAACTGAGACGAAAGATTTCCCTATGCACATCCTGCTCATCAACAACTCCCCCATCCCTGTCTACGGCTACGGCGGTACCGAGCGTGTGATCTGGGATCTGGGCAAGACGCTGGTGCAGCTCGGTCACCGCGTGAGCTATCTGGTGCCCGACGGGTCCAGCTGCGACTTCGGCCATGTGCTGCCCATCCGCCCCGACGCACCTTGGGAGGGCCAGATCCCGGCCGATGTGGACATTGCGCATTTCCAGTTCAACCCCCGCACCGAGCTGAGCCGGCCCTATCTGGTCACCGAGCACGGCAACGCGCGCAAGCCCAAGCCGCTGCCGCTGAACACCGTGTTCCTCTCGCGTGACCACGCCGCGCGTTACGGTTCCACCGAGTTTGTCTACAACGGACTCGATTGGAGCGGCTATGGCCCTGTGGACTTTGACCGCCCACGGCCCCACTACCACTTTCTGGGCAAGGCGGCCTGGGGCGTGAAGAACGTGCGCGGCGCGATCAAGGTGGCCAAGATGGCTGGCGTGGAGCTGGACGTGCTGGGCGGAGACCGCATCAACTTCAAGCGCGGCTTTCGCTGGACGCTGTCGCGCAAGATCCACTTTCACGGCATGGTGGGCGGCACGCAGAAGACCAGCCTGCTCAATGCCTCGCGCGGGCTGATCTTTCCGGTGCGCTGGCACGAGCCCTTTGGCCTGGCCGTGATCGAAAGCCTGTACTTCGGCTGCCCGGTGTTTTCCACGCCCTACGGCGCATTGCCCGAGCTGGTGCCGGTGCACTGCGGCGTGCTGTCGGCCGAAGCCTCCGTGCTGGCCGAGGCGGTGCGCAACAACCGCTTTGACGCCCGCGCCTGTCACCAGCATGTGGTCGATCACTTCGGCGCCGAGCGCATGGCCCGCAACTACCTGCGCATGTACGAGCGCGTGCTGGCGGGTGAGAAGATCAACGCCCAGCCGCCTGTCATCCAGGGGCCTGCGCGCGAACTGCCCTGGAGGCAGTGAATCACCCCCTGAGACGCTGCGCGCCTTCCCCCTCTCTCTACGCGCTTCGCGCTATGGGAGGGGGACGCCACCGGTGGCCCGGCGAAGCCGGTTCCACGGTGGCACTGGCTTTTGCGGCGCGCCGGTACCGAAGGGCGTGAGCATCGCGGGCTGGTTGCTTGGCGGTGCAGGACCGTCTACCAGCGTGCAGATATCGTCCTACCCGTGCCCGCTCGGACTGGGCCGGTCGAAGCCAGGGCGCGTTCCGCGCGGCGGAGGCGTGTGAAAAACTGATCGAATTGGCCGCTAGCGCTTATTCATCAAGCGCAATATGCTATTTAATCAATAGCAAAATCACCTCTACCCCGCGCCCTGCGCTCCCACGGCTGCCAGCGCAGCCCGCCATTCCGCTTCCAGCACGGCCACGAGCGCCGCCGCTGGCATGGGGCGCACCGCCGCCACGCCCTGGCCGGCCCACAGTGAGAGGTAGTCCGCCCGCCCCGCCTCGGCAGACGCCCGGCGCAGCGCGCCGGTGAGGGCGTTCTGCACCGGGTAGGCTGGCACATCGGCCTCGTGCGCGTGCAGCCGCTGCAGCATCGTGTTGACGATGCCACGCGCCGGGCGGCCCGAGAAGACGCGGGTGGTGCGCGTGTCCGTGCCGGTGGCGTGGGCCAGCGCATCACGGTAGGCCGGGCCGATGCCCGACTCGTCGCAGGCCAGGAAGGCCGTGCCCATCTGCACCGCCTCGGCGCCCAGGGCCTGGGCCGCGGCGATGCCTCGCCCGTCCATGATCCCGCCGGCCGCGATCACCGCCACGCCCCGGGGGCGCAGCGCATCCACGCACTGCGGGATGAGGGCCATGGTGCCCACCATGGACGCCGCAAAGTCGGCCTGCGAGGGGCCCTTGGCGGCAGGGGCCTTTTCTGCGGGCGCAAGGCCCTCGGCCTGCAGACGGCCCGTGGGCAAAAAAGTGCCCCGGTGGCCGCCCGCCTCCATGCCCGATGCGACCACCGCGTCCACGCCCACATCGGCCCAGGCCACGGCCTCGGCCACGGATGTGGCCGTGCCGATGACGGTGCAGCCCGCGCTGTGCAGCCGCTCGACCTGCGCGGCGTTCAGGATGCCAAAGGTAAAACTCGCCACGGCCGGGCGCGCTTCGACCAGGGCGTCGAACTGGGCCGCAAAGTCCTCGCACCAGCGCGCGGGCTCGGCGGGCGTGAGGCCGAACTCCGCATACAGCGGCGCCAGACGGGCCACGGCCTTTTCCACCGTGGCCGCATCGGGCGCGGGCGTTTCCTGCACGAAGAGATTGAGCCCGAAGGGCCGGTCGGTGCGCCGCCGCACCTCGGCCGCCGCCTCGGCCATGGCTGCGGGGGAGCGCATGCCGCAGCCCAGGGTGCCCAGCCCGCCCGCTGCGGACACGGAGGCAGCCAGCGCCGGGGTGTCGGAACCCGTCATGGGCCCCTGGATGATGGGCAGACGCAGGGAGAGGGCGGTGCGCAGGCTGCGGTGGGGCATGGTGGCGTTCCGTTCGCTAAAAAAGGGAAGAAGAGAAGGGTTGTCAGTCGCGCAGCACTTGCTGCAGCGCATCCAGCGCCGCGGACCGGTAGCCGTGGCGCGACACCAGCAGCGTCTGCAGGGTGGTCAGGGGGTGCTGGGCCAGCAGCGCGGCGTGGGGCGAGAGCTGGAGCACCGAGCGTGGCACGATGCCCACGCTGCCACCCCCCGCCACGCTGGCCAGGATGGCGTGGTACGAGCCCAGTTCCAGCGTCTGCATGGGCGGGGTGCGGGTTGCGAACCAGTCCTGCGCCACCCCCCGGTAGGTGCAGCCAGGCTCGAACACCGCCAGCGTGCCGGGCACCACATCCTGCGGGCCGGACACGGGCGGATGCCCCGTGGGCAGCACCAGGATCAGTTCCTCGGCGAACACGGGGCTGGCATCCAGCGCAGGGTCGGGCGACTGCCCTGGCGGCCAGGCCACCAGCACGGCGTCGAGCGCATGGGCGCGCAGCCGCTCCAGCAGTTCGCGCGTGGGGGCGGTCGACAGCTCCAGCGCCACCCCGGGCCACTGGCGGTGCAGTTGCGCCAGCGGGGCGGGCAGGCGGCTGGCGGCGGTGCTTTCCATCGAGCCCAGGCGCAGGCGTCCCGTGGGCTGGCCTGGCCGCACGGCCTGCCGAGCCTCCTCGGCCAGCGCCAGCAGCCGGTCAGCGTAGCCCCGCAGCACTTCGCCCTCGGGCGTGAGCGCCATGCGCTTGCCCTCGCGCAGGAACAGCGGGGTGCCCAGGTCGGCCTCCAGCTGGCGCACCCGCGTGGTCACATTGGACTGCACGCGCTGCAGCCGCTCGGCCGCGCGCGTGACGCTACCCTCTGCCGCCACGGTGCGGAAGATGTCGAGGGCGGCCAGATCGAGTGGGGGGGATGCTTTATCCATCTTGAAAAAGTATGAATGTCAAAAATTCAATCTCTTGCTAAGATCATAAGACCCCGCATCCGACGCCGCAACTCCCCCACCGTCCCACCCTCCCACAGCGCAACCGCCCCCATGCCGTGACCCAGGCCACTTCTTCTTCCACGCTTGCAGCCACCCGCCGTGGCGACACCGGCTCCTCCGCGCTCCAGGTCGCACTGGCGGGCATGGCCGCGCTGGCTGCCGCCATGGGCATCGGCCGCTTTGCCTTCACACCGCTGTTGCCCATGATGCTGCACGACGGCGTGGTGGACATCGCCACCGGCAGCTGGCTGGCCACGGCCAACTACGCGGGCTACCTGGGGGGTGCGCTGCTGTACATGGCCTTGCCCTGGCTGGGTCGGCGCCTGGGCGCGGTGCCCGGCAACGCGGCCCTGGTACGGGGCGGGCTGGTGGCCACGGTGCTGCTCACAGCCGCGCTGGCCCTGCCATGGCCCGTGCTGTGGCCGCTGATGCGGTTGCTGGCCGGTGTGGCCAGCGCCATGGTGTTCCTGGGCACGGCCAACTGGTGCATGGGCCGGCTGGCCCACCTGGGGCATCCGGCCCTGGGCGGGTTGATCTTTTGCGGTCCGGGCCTGGGCATCGTCGCCACCGGCCTGCCCACCAGCGCCATGGTGGCAGCGGGCTGGAGCGCCGCCACGGGCTGGGCGGTGTTCGCCGTGCTTGCCGCCTTGCTGTGCGCGCTGGTGTGGCCGGTGGTGCGGGGCAGCGAAGCCTCCTCGGTGGGGCCAAGCGCCGCAAGCATGGCGGCCACGGCGCCACCTCCGCCCGCGCCGAACCCGGCAGCCGAGCGCGCCCTGCTGGCGCTGGCCTATGGCCTGGCCGGCCTGGGCTACATCGTCACGGCCACCTTCCTGCCCGTGATCGCGCGGGCCGCGCTGCCTGCGGGCTCGGCCTGGCCCGACCTGTTCTGGCCCATCTTCGGCGCGGGTGTGGCGCTGGGGGCGCTGCTGTCCACGCGCATTCACCCTGCGCGGGACCGGCGCCTGCTGCTGGCGGGGGCCTACCTGTTGCAGGCGGCGGCCATCGGCCTGGGCCTGCTCTGGCCCGGCCCGGCAGGCTTTGCATTCGGTAGCCTGCTGCTGGGCCTGCCCTTCACGGCCATCACGTTCTTTGCGTTGCAGGAGGCGCGACACCAGTGGCCCCAGGCGGGCGCAGGCTTCACCGGCCTGATGACCGCGCTTTACGGCATCGGCCAGATCGCGGGGCCGCCCATGGCGGCGGTGCTCCTGGCGCGCGCGGGCTCGCAGGCGCAGGGGTTTGACTGGGCGCTGGGTGTGGCGGGGGCTGCGCTGGGGTTGGGGGCGGCGCTTTACGGCTTTATGGCGTGGCACTGGCGGGAAGTGCATCAAAAAAAGTAGCTGCTAGCGCTTGCTGTATAAGGCTTGGCTGCCCATCTGACCCAAAAATACCGTGAAGCGCCTCGACCTGACCCTGGCCGCGCAGCCTTTGGCGCAAACCCTTTCCACGTTGGCGGGCCGCGTCCCCGCGCGGCAGGCGCAGGCCCTGGCGCTGCTGGCTGACCATCAACGCTGGGACGCCCTGCTCGCGCTAGCCCGGCTGTGGGGGCGGCCGGGTGCCAGTGAACTGCTTCGGCCCAAGGGGTTCACTCCGTTTCTGTACCGCGCCAGCGCCTGCGCCGCCGCGTCCGTGGCAACGCTCGATGGCCTTCGCCGCCTGGGCGGCCTTCCAGGCAGCGACGCCCAGGTGGCCGCGCAGGCCCGCGAGTTGGCCGAGTGGGAGCGCGGCAAGTGGCCTGCTGCGCCCTCCACTTTGCATGCCTGGCTCAATGAAGGGTTGCGCTGGGCGGTGTCCGGCGGCGATGTGGCGCGTGTGGAGTGGTGGGTGGCAGTGGGGGCTGACCTGCACCACCACGATGCCAAAGGCGACAACGCCATCCAACGGGCCCGCACACCGCAAATGCTGGACTGGCTGCTGGTTCAGGGCGTGTCCACGGATGGGACATGCCGCCACGGGGGCCGCGTCGCCTGCAGCCTGGTGCGCTGGGGCCGTTATGAGGCGCTGCGCTGCCTGCAAACGCATGGCCTGGACATGGAAAAGCTGGATTGGCCGCCGTTGCACCGGTTGGTGGCGCTGGGCACGGCGCAGGAGGTGGGCTCTGCGCTGCAGGGGCCGGATGGTGCGGCTCTGCGCATGCAGCTTGAAGTCCGCGACGGCTGGAACCGCACGCCCGCCATCCACGCGGCGGCACAAGGTGCGGTGGACAAGCTCGCACTGCTGCGCGACGCAGGCGCCGACTTGCAGGTGAAGTGGCGCGATTTACCGCTGCTTCAGTGGATCATCGACTCCCGCCAGCCCGATGCGCTGCGCTGGTGGCTGGCCCAGCCGGGAGCGGATGTGGAAACGCCGCTGGGCGGCCTACGCGACACTCCCTTGCTCGCTGCGGTCGAGAACGACGACCTGCCCATGGCCAGTGCGCTGCTGCAAGCTGGCGCCGACCCTCAACGTTACAACGACAACAACGGCTGTCCCATCAACAGCGCCCGCAGTCGCGCCATGCTGGAGCTGCTGGTCGCCCACGGCGGCCAGATCCAGCACCTGGGCCGCGATGGCACGCGCCTCTGGCTGGGCCAGCCGCTGTGGGACGAGCGCGAGCCAGGCTGGCTCGTCACCTGCACGCCCGAAGAGTTCAAGCAGCACCACACGCCCCGCCCAGGGCGGCACAACGGCGAGGACGTCACCACCGCCTTTCACCTTGCCATGCTGGAGTCGGGTGAAAGCGCATATGGCGCGGGCGAGGCGTTCGGATTGAACCGCAGCTTCAGCGATACACCCTGGCAGCACATCTGGAACGCCGACCGCTTCGGCCAAAGCCTGACCGGCCTGCCCGATGGTCGCTGGGTGCAGATCGGCGGAGAGCATGAGGACGGCTACGACCCCGACTTCTTCATCTACGCGGATGTGATCGTCCACACCCCGCCCAGCGAGCCGGGTGGCGCCTGGGACCGGCGCGTGTTCGCCTACCCGGAGGATGTGTTCCCGCCCACCGACTCCCACACCGCCACCCCGGTGGATGGCCGCATCATCGTCATCGGCTGCCTGGGCTACCCCGCGCAGCGCCGTCCTGGCGAGACGCCTGTCTACGCATTGGATGCGCACACCTTTCAGATGCAGAGGCTCGATGTCACGGGCACCGGGCCGGGCTGGCTGCACAAGCACCAGGCGCAGCGGGTGGCGCCGGGCGTGGTGGAGGTGTGGGGTGGAGAGCGCTGCACTGGCGCCAACCAATGGCAGGCCGTGCCGGGGCGTTGGCGGCTCGACCTGGCGCAGCTTCAATGGCAGGCCGTTGCTGGATCGTAAAAATTCAGGTCGATTTGGTTGCTAGCGCTTATCTGTAAGCCGCTAGCAGCTATTATTTTTGTAGCGGTAGCCGCAGCACAAAGCAGGCCCCAGGGGCGCCATCCGGCCGATCCTCGCAATGCACTGTGCCGTTGTGCCGCCCAGCAATTGACCGCACCAGCGCCAGCCCCAGGCCCACGCCGCCTGCGCGTTCGCTGGCGCCGGGCAGGCGGTAGAAGGGCTCGAAGATGCGTTCACGGTGGGTCACGGGCACGCCCGGACCCCGGTCGCACACGCGCACCTCGGCGTGACCCTGGCGGCGTTCGACCACCAGGGTGATCTCGCCGGTGCTGTAGCGCCGGGCGTTTTCCAACAGGTTGCGGATGGCGCGGCGCAGAAGCTTTGGGATGCCGCGCACATCCACGGAGTCCGAACTCACGTCCAGATCGGCGTCCACGCGTGCACACTCTTCGGCGGCCAGACCGATCAGATCCACCAGCTCCACGGTACCCACATCGGCTTCGCGTGCATCCAGGCGACTGGCCAGCAGGATCTCGTCCACCAGCTGGTCCAGCTCGGCAATGTTGCGCAGGATTTCCTCACGGAACGCGGGCGAGGGCTGCTGACCGCCCATCAGCTCCAGCCCCATGCGGATGCGGGTGAGCGGAGAGCGCAGCTCGTGCGAGGCGTTGGCCAGCAGCGACTTGTGCGATTTGACCAGCGTTTCGACGCGCGCAGCGGCGGCGTTGAACTGGCGCGCGAGGTCGGCCACTTCGTCCTGCCCTTGCTCGGGCACACGCACCGACAGGTCGCCCTCGCCAAACTTTTGCACACTGCGTTGCAGGGCTTCGAGCCGCAGCGTGAGGCGCCGGATGATGGGGTACACACCCACGGCCACGGCCAGGCCCACGATGCCCAGCAGCCACAAAAAGCCGAACGGTGGCCGGGTCCAGAACGCGGCGTCGCCCTGGTTCGGACCTCCGGGTCGGCCGCCCCGATCGCCGCGTGGCTGGCGAGGCGCCATCTGCAGCAGAAAGACCTGCCCGGTGTCCGATTGGATCTGGAATTCAATGCCTTCGCCCGGCTCGCTGGGCTGGCGCGTGGCCAGGCCCTTGAGCACCTGCGTGCCGTTGGGATCGCGCAGCACCATCTCGCGCGAGGGCGGCACGAACGGCTGGGCGTTCTGCGCCTTTTGTTCCTCGGCCATGCGCCAGGCCCAGCCCACGGTCAGCGTCAGCACCGCGATGCCGCCGACCACGGCCAGCCAGATGCGCAGGTACAGACGGCGGGAGAAGGGGGTGGAAAGGGACATTCAGCAAAAGTGGAGGTGCGCGCCGCAGCGGGGCCGCGCCCTACCGGTCAGTCTTGTTGTTTCGCAAAAACGTAGCCCACGCCACGCACCGTGAGGATGCGGCGCGGGTTCTTGGCGTCGGCCTCGATGGCGGCACGGATGCGGCCCATGTGCACGTCGATGGAGCGGTCAAACGCCTCCAGCTCGCGGCCGCGCACGGCCTCCATGATCTGGTCGCGCGTGAGCACCCGGCCCGCGCGCTCGGCCAGCGCCACGAGCAGGTCGAACTGGTAGGAGGTGAGGTCGGCCAGCTCGCCTGCCACGGTCACGGTGCGGGCGTCGCGGTCGATCTCCAGCGTGCCAAAACGCAGGACCTGCGTGGCCGCCGTTGCATTGCCGCCATCGGTGCGGCGGCGCAGGATGGCGCGGATGCGGGCCAGCAGCTCGCGCGGCTCAAACGGCTTGGGCAGGTAATCGTCGGCACCCAGCTCCAGGCCGATGATGCGGTCCATGGGGTCGCCCTTGGCGGTGAGCATGAGCACCGGCACCTGGGCCGCATGGCCTTGCAACGAGCGGATGCGCCGGCACACTTCCAGGCCGTCCATGTCGGGCAGCATGAGGTCCAGGATCACGAGGTCGGGCAGCGGCCCGGCGTCGGGCCCCTGCAGCTGCGCCAGGCCACTCTTGCCGTCCGCGCGGTGCGTGACCTGCAGGCCCGACTGGCCCAGGTACTCGCCCACCATCTGTGCGAGGCGGGCGTCGTCTTCGATCATCAGCAGTTGGGAACTCATGGGGGCAGTGTAGTAGCGGGTGGCTTCATGGTCGCCAAGGGCTGTCTCGGTGCGTTGTCGGCCATGTAAACCTCCCGTAAAGCCACCAAGCCCGTGCAGCCGTACGACCGCGGCCAGACTTGCCCTGCCGCGCGGTCCCGCCCGGGCCGCTTGTGTTGCACGCATGCCATGCGCAGGAGGCGCAGCTTCTTCTTGTGCGGGCACTGCTTTGCCCCTACGCTCGGAGCATGAATTCCCCCTTCCTTACGCCGGGATGCCACGGCGCCAGCCCGCCGTCCGCATGACGCTCCCGGAGCCTCGCCTTGCCCCGTCCGGGCGCGACGTCTCCGTGGCGATCGTGGAGGACGATCCGCGCACGCGGCGGCGGTTCGAGCACGCGCTGGCGCGGGCCGACCGCCTGTGGCTGGCCTACTCTGCGGGCACGGTGGGCGAGATGGTGGCTTGGCTGCGCGACAACCGTGTGGACGTGCTCCTCGTGGACCTCGGGTTGCCCGACGGCTCCGGCCTTCAGGTCATCAGCCATTGCCGCAAGCTTTCGCCCGGAACCGAGATCATGGTCATCAGCATGTTCGGTGACGAGGCCAACATGATGCGCGCTTTCGAAGCCGGCGCACGCGGCTACCTCCTCAAGGACGGGACCGAAGACGATCTCGCCGACCACGTCCTGAGCCTGAATGCCGGCGGATCGCCCATGACCCCCATCATCGCGCGCCAGTTGCTGACACGTCTGTCGCCCGCGCCAGCGACGACCAGTGCGCTTCCCGTCGATGCGACCTTGACGGCGCGGGAGCGGGATATCCTCGCCAAGCTTGCGCGCGGCTACACCTACGCCGAAACCGCAGAGATCCTGGGCATCTCGCCTTCCACGGTCCAATCGCATGTCAAGAACATCTACAGCAAGCTGGCGGTTCATTCAAAGACGGAGGCGATTCACGAGGCGCGGCAGCTGGGGCTTCTGTAGCAGGCTACCGGGCATGCCGCGGGAGGCACCGCTGCGCGTGCTCTGGATTGCGGTGCTGTGGGTGCTTCTCGGCGGCACGGTGCATGCCCAACCGGAGGTAGGGACGATTGCGCAGGCCCATGCGTACCTCGAACCCGATGGCGCCGAACCCTGGTCGGGGCTGGTGGCGCTTCCACATCTCTGGGACAAGGCCTACCCCGGCAAGTCCGGGCGCGCGCGCTACCTGCTGGCGCTTCCTCCCGTGCCGTCCGATGGGGTCCTCAGGGGGGTCTATTTTCCCCGGGTGGGCAATCAGGTCGAAGTCTTCGTCGGCGGCGATCTGATTGCACACCGCGGCGTGCTGGGCGACGGCCGCACCGATGCGACCAAGGCGCCGCTGTGGGTGCCCGTGCCTGCGCGCCTGTTGTCCCAAAGCGTCCCCACCGTGTTGGAGGTTCGTGTAGCCGTGCAAGCGGTGCGCTGGGGTGGACTGGCCGCACCGCGCTTCGGGCCTGAGGCCGTGCTTCAGCCGCAGTACCGCGAGCGCTATGTCTGGCGGCAGTGGGGCGCAGTGGCCGTGGTGTTTGCACTGGCCCTCACGGGCGTGATTGCCGCAGGGCTGTGGCACCTCAACCGGGAGCCGGTGTACGGCTATTTCGCGCTGTGCGCGCCGTTTGGGATGCTGCGCTTCGGCGACCGTCTGTGGAGCACCTCGCCCCTGGGATGGCCGGTGTGGGGCGGCATCGTGGCGCTCTCGCTGGCGGTGCACGTCCTGCTGCTGGTGCGCTTCTCGCTGGCTTTGATCGGCCGCGACGGGCCTGGGGCCCGGCGGGCGTTCTGGGTGCTGCTGCTCGCTGAAACCCTCCTGGTGTCAGCAGCTTTTGGCCTGTTCCAGCCCGAGTACTGGACCGCCGCCCTGGGATTGCTGTTCGTGCCTGCGGTTGGGGCCTATGTCATCGCTGCACGGGAAGCGATCGTGGCCCGCAAGCCCGAGGCCATCGCCTTCTGTATTGCCAGCTTCGTTCCCATAGGCGCAGGCCTGTACGACTTCCTGGAGATCCGCATCGCGACAGAAAGCGTGGGCCGCTCTTCGTACCTTCCGCTGGCGACCATGCTCTTCGTGCTCCTGATGGGCTGGCTCATCCTGGATCGTTATGCCCGCCAGGTGCGTGCTTACCAGGCCCTGAGCAACTCCCTGGACGAGAAGGTGCGCCAGCGCGAGCGTGAGCTGGAGGTCAGCTACGCGCTCCTGCAGCAGGAGCATGAACAGCACGCGGCCCTGCAGGAGCGCCAGCGCATCATGCGCGACATCCACGACGGCGTGGGATCGCAACTGGTGGGGCTGCTCAGCCTCATTGGCAAAGGCCGGTCCAGCCGGGCCGCGCTGCGTGAGCATGCCCACGCGGCGCTCGATGAACTGCGCATGGCCGTGGACGCCATGCAGCCGGTGGACGGTGACCTGGCCACGGTGCTGGCCACGCTGCGCTACCGGCTACAACCGCGGCTGGCCGCCTCGGGCATCTCGGTCGATTGGCAGGTGGACGAAGAACTGCCCACGCTGGACAGCCTCACGCCGCACAGGGTGCTTCAGATCCAGCGCATCCTGCTGGAGGCATTCACCAACGTGCTGCGGCATGCGCAGGCCACCCGCGTACGGGTCAGCGCGCGCCAGCAGCCGGGGCCGGTACGCCAGCCCGATGATGAGTCGCCGTGTCTGGTGCTGGAGATCGCCGACAACGGCATCGGCATGCCCGGCCCGGCTGCAGCCGGGGGCCAGGGCCTGGCCAACATGCGCGCACGCGCGCAGGCTATCGGCGCGAAGCTGGATGTCACGTCTGTGCCGGGCCAGGGGACGTGTGTGCGGATTACGTTGCTGGGGGAGCCTGCACCCGCGATGCCAGCCACACCAGCACCAGCACCGGCAGCCCCAGCAGCGCCGTCGATGTGAAGAACTGCGCATAGCCAAACGCATTCACGTAATCGCCCGAGAAACCCGCCACGAATTTCGGCAGCAGCAACATCATCGAGCTGAACAGTGCGTACTGCGTGGCCGAGTAACTCACGTTCGTCAGGCTCGACAGATAGGCAATGAATGCGGCCGACGCAATGCCGCTGGCCAGGTTGTCGGCCGACACCACGGCAATCAGCGCCGTCACGTCGTGTCCGTGGCCCGCCAGCCAAGCGAACAGCAGGTTGCTGGCCGCGCTCAGGATGGCGCCCAGCATCAGGATGCGCATCACGCCAAACCGCATCGACAACACGCCGCCCACAAAGGCGCCGGCCAGCGTCATGATCACGCCGTAGATCTTGGTCACGGCGGCGACCTCGTCCTTGGTGAAGCCCATGTCCACATAAAACGGGTTGGCCATGATGCCCATCACCACATCGCTGATGCGGTACACGGCGATGAGCGCCAGGATCAGCGCCGCGTGCCAGCCATAGCGGCGCAGAAAATCGGCAAAAGGCTCCACCATGGCGCTCTGGATCCACTCCGCCGCGTTGCGCGCAGGGGGCAGTTGCACCGGCGCGGGCTCGCGTGAGAACAGCACGGTGACCACGCCCACGGCCATCGAGGCCGCCATCACCAGGTACGCCACTTGCCACGCGCTGTTCTGGTAGGCCGCAACGCCTTGTGCGATGGCCTGGCCCACGGCGGGCGCCACCTCGGAGCGCGCTGCAATCCACAACACGCCCGCTCCGGCCCAGATCATGGCCAGGCGGTAGCCCGTCTGGTACGACGCTGCCAGCGCCGCCTGGTGGTTGGCGTCGGCGGATTCGATGCGAAACGCATCGAGCGCGATGTCCTGCGTGGCCGAGCCAAATGCCACGGCCAACGCGCACCACACGATGGGCCCCAGGGTCTGGCGCGGGTCGGCCAACGCCATGCCGATGAGCCCGCCCACGATCAGCGCCTGCGACAGCAGCAGCCAGCTGCGCCTGCGCCCCAGCGCGTTTGTGAGCAGCGGAATCGGCAGCCGGTCTACCAGTGGCGCCCACACCCACTTGAAGCCGTAGGCCAGGCCCACCCAGCTCAGATACCCGATGGTGCTGCGGTCAATACCCGCCTCGCGCAGGCGAAAGCTCAGCGTGCCCAGCACCAGCAGCAGTGGCAGCCCGGCCGAGAACCCGAGCGTGAGCATGCGCAGGCTGGCGGGCTCCAGGTACACGCGCAGGGTCTGCAGCCAGGGCGTGCGGTGCGGCTTTTCCGGGGTGAGGTTGGGGGCGGATGAAGTGGAGGTGTCTGACATGGGCGCGCGGAGGTTTTGTCTATCATCGCCGACACACCCTTGTAGCCAGCCTGCCGGCCTCCATCTGCGCGGCAGACTCTGGTGTGTTGTGTGCCAGCTCTGCTCATTATTCCTTCTGGGATCGCCTTGTATGTGTCTTTTCTGCCCCGCTCCCTCTGTTGCGCCCTCGTCCCCGTGGTCGGCGCGCCGCGCCTTCCTGCTGGCGGCAGGCGCCAGCGCTGCGGCGCCAGTGCTCGCGCAGGTCGAGGTGGGCTCGGCATCCAGCCTGCGCAAGCTGGTGCCCGCTGAAACGCTGGAAAACTCCGCCGCCCAGCAGTACCAGCAGATGCTGCAGCAGGCCAAGGCCAAGCGCGCGCTGGCACCCAGCGACCACCCGCAGCTGCAGCGCCTGCACGCCATCGCCAAGCGGCTGATTCCGCACACCATGCCGTGGAACGACCGCGCCAAACAATGGCGCTGGGAGGTCAACCTCATCGGCAGTTCGCAGATCAACGCCTTCTGCATGCCCGGCGGCAAGATTGCGTTCTACACCGGCATCCTGGACCAGCTCAAGCTCACCGACGATGAGACCGCCATGATCATGGGCCACGAAATGGCCCACGCCCTGCGTGAACACGCGCGCGAGCGCATCGCCAAGACGCAGGGCACCAACCTGGCACTGCGCCTGGGCTCGCAGCTGCTGGGGCTTGGCGACCTGGGCCAGGCGGCGGCGGGGCTGGGTGGGCAGCTGCTCACGCTGCAGTTCAGCCGCTCGGACGAGACGGATGCCGACCTTGTGGGGCTGGAGCTGGCCGCCCGCGCAGGCTACCAGCCCTCGGCCGCCGTAAGCCTGTGGCAGAAGATGGGCAACGCCAGCGGCAGCAAGCAGGGCGGGCTGGCGTTTTTGTCCACACACCCTTCAGGCCCCGCGCGCATCCGTGAGCTGGAGGTGAATGTGCCCAAAGTGCAGGGCCTGTACGAGGCGGCGCGGCGCAACGGGTAGTCGTGGACGGCGGGTGGGTGGCAGAGGCGCGCCATCGAAAGGTGCCTGGGAATCCTGATGCTACCGTTTTAATAGCTGTTAGCGCTTGATGAGTAAGCGATAGAGGCCAATTTGACTAAGAATTTGGCTGCCGTGGAGCTATGCCACGCTCACCCGGTTGCGGCCCGCGTTCTTGCTTTGGTACAGCGCCTTGTCGGCGCGTGCAATGGCAGCTTGCAGGTCTTCGGCGCTGTGCACCTGGGCCACGCCAAACGACATGGTCAGCGCAATGGGCGCCTGGCCCACGTCCAGTGGCGTTTGCTCGATGGCGGTGCGGATGCGTTCGGCGGTGGCGCTGGCGGCGTCCAGCGGGCTGGCGGGCATCAGCGCCAAAAACTCCTCGCCGCCCCAACGCGCCAGCACGTCCCCTTCGCGCAGGTTGGCGGCCAGCACTTTGGCCATGGCCACCAGTACCTCGTCACCCACGGCGTGGCCGTATTGGTCGTTGATCCGTTTGAATAAGTCCACATCACACAGCAGCAGGGTGACTGGCGCGCCGTCGCGCTGGCTGCGCGCCAGCGCGTTGGTAGACAGGGCTTCGAAGTGGCTGCGGTTGGCTAGGCCGGTCAGCGGGTCGAGCGTGGCCTGCTTGCGCAAGCGGGCCTCCGCGATCAGGATCGTGCGGCGGTAAAAGGCCGACAGCGCGGCCGACATGGCGAACACTAGACAGATGTGTACCCAGTTCACGATGTTGACGCTGCGGGCGGGCAGGGGGTCGAGCGGACCCAGGTGGCTGCTCAGTGCATGCAGGCCCAGGTAGTACGCCAGCAACGCCAGCACCATCGGTGCGGCATACCCCCGCGTATTGGCAATCACGATGGCAGGAATGAACATCAGCAGGTAGTAGTGAAACCCGCTGTCCCAGCCGATGAGCAGCGAACCCAATGCCGAATGCCCCACCACCTCCAGCCAGATCAGCAACAGCCCGGCCACGTTGTAGCGTTTCTGTATGAGCCGGTATGCGCCCAGGTACATGCCGATGCTGATCACGTTGATGGCCGCCAGGGGCTGCGAGCCCAACCACAGAAACAGCGCGATGTAGCCGACATCGATGGCCGCAGCGGTCAGCGCCACCCGCTGCACCATGGCCCAGTAAGCCTTGCCCGCCAGGCTGGAGCCGCGCTGCGGTGCTAGGGGAGGGCGTGGCTTGAAGGTGGGGTTCATGGCGCGAAAGCGGGGCGGGGCGGATGGAGCCTGGGCAAGGGTGCCACAAGCTGCTTACAACACGATACATCGTAAGCATGCAGACCATCGGCGGTCCGCAGAACTGGCCGCTTTTGCAACGCATATCCGCCCCGGGCGGGCGCCTGGGTGGGGCGGGGCGACCTCCTAAAAGGAGAAAGTAGTAGTCAGATTGGCCGCTAGCGCTTGTCCATCAAGCGCTGGCAGCTATCAAAAATATACTAACGAGGCGATGTGCAGCGAAGCGCTGCGGGAATTTTCTGAGGCTCTTCAGGCACGTCTCAGGTCCCGCCCACGTAGGGATTGCTCTGGCGCTCACGCCCGAAAGTGCTCTCGGGCCCATGCCCCGGGATGAACACCGTCTGGTTGCCCATGGGCCACAAGCGCTGGGTGATGCTGTCGATGAGCTGCTGGTGGTTGCCCTGCGGGAAATCCGTGCGGCCCATGCTGCCCGCAAACAGCACATCGCCCACAAACGCCCGGTCGATCTGCGGCGCGTGGAACACCACATGCCCTGGCGTGTGTCCGGGGCAGTGGCGCACGTTCAGGGTCTCGTTGCCGATCTGCACCGTGTCGCCATCGTGCAGCCAGCGCGTGGGCGTGAAGTGCTGCGCGGGCGGAAACCCAAACATCGCACTTTGCTGCGGCAGGCCGTCAATCCAGAACTGGTCGCCCGGGTGGGGGCCAATGATGGGCAGCGAAAGCCGCTCTGCCAGCTCGCCCGTGCCGCCCGCGTGGTCGATGTGGGCGTGGGTGAGCCAGATCTGTTCGAGCGTGAGGCCTAGGCGCTGGATCTCTGCCAGCAGCACCTCCAGGTCGCCGCCGGGGTCGATCACGGCGGCTTTGTGGGTGGCGTCGCACCAGACGAGGGAGCAGTTTTGCTGGAACGCGGTGACGGGGATGGTGAGGTAGTGGAGCATGGTGGGTGAGGTGGTGGTGTGTATTTTTGCAGGCCTGGCGCACGGCGGCCGGGAGAGGCTCAAGCCTGTGCCAGCCGATCGACGAGGAAATCCACCAGCACGCGCACGCGCAGCGGCATGTGCCGGTTGGCGGGGTACAGCAGCGAAAACGGGCGGGAGGCACCGGCATGGGCGGGCAGCACCTCCTGCAAGGCGCCGCCGTGCAGATCGGCTTCCACAATGAAACGGTAGGTCTGCAGCAGCCCTGCGCCTGCACGCGCCAGGGTCACGGGGCCCAGGATGTCGTCGGCGCAGCGCAGGTGGCCTTGGGTGGGCACCTCCACATCGCGCCCGGCGGCGTCGCGCAGTATCCATGGCACCGCCTGGCCGCTGCTGGGCAGCACAAACTGGATGCATTCGTGCGCCGCCAGGTCGGCGATGGCATGCGGCGTGCCGCAACGCGCCAGGTACGCCGGGGCGGCGACCACCACCAGGGCGGCGTCCTCCAGCTTGCGCGCCACCAGCCCCGAGTCGATGGGGGCTCGACCGCGCACGGCCAGGTCAAAGCCTTCTTCGGTGAAGTCCACGTTGCGGTTGCTCAACTGCAGCTCCAGCTCCACGTCGGGGTAGGCCTGCGCAAATGCGGGCAGGAGGGGCAGGATGCGGCAGTGCCCGTAGGAGGTGGGCAGGCTGAAGCGCACGAGGCCTGCCGGGCTTTGCTGTTGGCCCGACAGCTCGCGTTCTGCCTCGGCCAGCTGGCCCAGCGCCTGGCGGCATTGCTCGTAGTAGCGCTTGCCTGCGTCGGTCAGCCGCACCTGGCGCGTGGTGCGCTGGAACAGCCGCACGCCCAGGCGCGCCTCCATGCGCGCCACCGATCGGCTCACGGCCGCCGCCGTCAGCCCGGCCGCCTGGGCGGCGGCCGTGAAGCTTTGCCACTGCGCGGTCAGGCAGAACAGTTCGATGCTGCCCAGCTTCAGGTCGTCAAATTGGCGCGCCATGTTCTGTTTATTACTTCATGTAATCAGTGAAATTCCTGAAGCCTAGTTTATTGCTGTTTGCATCCTCAATACCATCGCTTCATCTTTCCACCACCCTCCAAAGGCAACCCCATGAAGCTGTACTTTTCTCCCGCCGCCTGCTCCCTGTCGCCCCACATCCTGTTGCGCGAATGTGGCCTCACTTTCGAATTGGAGAAGGTCGATACCGAGCGTCACCGCACGGCAGACGGGCGCGATTTTTATGCCATCAACCCCAAAGGTCAGGTGCCCGTGCTGGAGCTGGCGGACGGCTCCCGCCTCACCGAAGGCCCGGTCATTGCGCAGTACATCGCCGACCAGGCCCAGGCCACGCAGCTCATGCCCGCAGCCGGTACGCTGGCGCGCTACCGGGTGATGGAGTGGCAGAACTACGTGAGCACCGAGCTGCACAAGTCCTTCACGCCCTTGTTCCACGCCGGGCTGGACGACAACGCCAGGGCCACGCTGGCCGCTCTGCTGCGCAAGAAGATGGACTGGCTGGACGCGCAGCTGCAGCACGGCCCCTACCTGACGGGCGAGCACTTCACGGCGGCCGATGCCTACCTTTTTGTGGTGCTGGGCTGGGCCAAGTTCGTGAAGCTGGATATCAGCGACCTGGCCCATCTGCAGGCTTTCCTGCGCCGTGTGGCCGCGCGCCCCGCCGTGCAGGCCGCGATGCGGGCCGAAGGGTTGCTGGGCTGAGAGGCCATTGCTTCATCCCAAGGAAAATAGCCATGCCTTACATCAACATCAAAGTGACCCGTGAAGGCGTCAGCAGTGCGCAAAAAGCGGCGCTGATCCAAGGCGCAACCGATTTGCTGGTGCGCGTTCTGAACAAGGAGCCCGCCACCACCTTTGTGGTAATCGACGAGGTCGAGACCGACAACTGGGGCGTGGCGGGTGAAACGGTGACCGTGCGCCGCCAGCGCGCTCGCGCCGCCGCCGACGGGAGCGCGCCATGAGTGACCCGCGCTTTGACGCAGTCGCCGCCGTGCTGCAGGAATATTTCGACGGCCTGTGCCACAGCGATACACAGCGCCTGCGCCGCGTGTTCCACCCGCAGGCGGTCTATGCCTGCGCCACGGCCGAGCCTGCGGTGATCCTGCGCATGGAGGAATATTTCCCCATCGTGGACCAGCGCCCCTCGCCCGCCAGCCGGGGCGAGACGGTGCAGGAGCGCATTCTGTCCATCGAGTTTGCCGGGCCGGTGACGGCCCTGGCCAAGGTGGAATGCGCCATCCTGCCCAAGCACTTCACCGACCTGCTGACCCTGATCCATGTGGACGGGCGCTGGCAGATCATTGCCAAGGTGTTTCACTACGAGCTGGATCGCTGAGGCGGCGGTGCGCGCAAGCCGGTGGGCGAGTTCTTCCTTTCGGAAGGACTCATTGATTGATAGCTGCTAACGCTTGCCAGATAAGTGCTAGAGCCCAATTTGGCTAAAAAACCGGCGGCAGGCATCACCTGCGGTGGGCCCGCCTCAGAGGTTGGTCGCCGCGACCACTTCCGACATGTCGGTCAACCCCTGCAGCACCTTCTCGATGCCGTCCTGGCGCAGGGTCAGCATGCCGGCGGCCAGTGCCGAATGGCGGATGTCCGAGGCGGGGGCGCGGTGGCGGATGTGCTGGCGAATGGTCTCGTCGCTCATCATCAGCTCATGGATGCCCAGCCGGCCGTGGTAGCCATGGCCGTCGCACTTCGTGCAGCCCACATGGCGCCACAGGCGCAGCTCGCCCTGTGCGCCGCCGTGCTGTTGGCGCCAGCGCGCCACCTGTGCCTCGCGGGCCTCGGGGGAGTTGTTGGTGCCGCTGTCCAGGTACTGCGATGCCAGGCCCAGCAGCGTGTCGTGGTCGGCCACACGCGGCTCGCGGCAGGCTGTGCACAGACGGCGCACCAGGCGCTGGGCCAGGATGGCGAGCAGCGAATCGGAGAAGTTGAACGGGTCCAGGCCAATCTCCAGCAGCCGCGCAATGCTCTCGGGCGCCGAGTTGGTGTGCAGGGTGGACAGCACCAGGTGCCCCGTCAGCGAGGCCTCGATGGCGATGCGCGCGGTTTCCTCGTCGCGCATCTCGCCGATCATGATCACGTCGGGGTCGGCCCGCAAAAAAGTGCGCATGGCGGCGGCAAAGGTCCAGCCGATGCGCGGGTTCACCTGCACCTGGCGCAGGCCCTCCTGCGTGATCTCGATGGGGTCTTCGGCCGTCCAGATCTTGCGGCCTGCGGTGTTGATGTCGCGCACCACCGAATGCAGCGTGGTCGTCTTGCCGCAGCCCGTAGGGCCGCACACCAGCACCAGGCCATAACTTTTTTGCACCACGGAGCGCAGCGCCAGCAGGTTGGGCTGGCTCAGGCCGATGTTCTCCAGCGGCAGGGGCTTGGCACCCGCCAGCAGGCGCAGCACCACGTCTTCCAGCCCGCGCGAGGTGGGCACGGTAACCACACGCAGCTCCACCGGTGGGCCTCCGAAGCGCGCGAAGTCGATCTTGCCGTCCTGGGGCTTGCGGTGCTCGGAGATGTCCATGCCCGCCATGATCTTGATGCGCGCCACCATCGCAAAGCGGTAGCGCGCGGGCAGCTCCAGGTAGGGCGTGAGGTCGCCGTCGATGCGCAGGCGGATGCGCACGTTCTGCGGCGCGGGCTCGGTCTCGATGTGGATGTCGGACGCGCGGTGGTGAATGGCTTCGTCGATCACCGAGTTGATGAGCCGCACCAGGGTGTTGTCCGACTCGCTGATCACGTCGGCCTGCTCGGAGTCTGCGTCCGGGACGGTGCTGCCCAGGTTGGCGGCCAGCTCGCGCGAGGTGGCGCGGGCAGCGGTGGTGGCGTCGGCGCCGCCAGACTGGGTGCGGTAGGCGCGGTGGATGGCGGGCATCAGCGTGCCTGGCGCGGCCTGCAGCGGAATGAGCCGCCGCTGCGTGAGAAACCGCAGCTCGTCCAGCAGCACGCGATCGAGCGGGTCGGCCATCAGCAGCACCAGCGCGTCATCGCGGGCAATCAGCGGCAATACCGATTCACGCTCTGCCATCGCCCGCGGCACCAGGGCCAGGGCCGCCGCATCGGGCGTGATGTCACCGGGGTGCACGGTGTAGTCGCCCAGCCACGCGGCAATGACCTGGCGCAACTGCTCCTGGGTCAAGATACCGTCATCCACCAGGATCTGCCCGATCAGCCGGTTCTGCCCGGCGCTGCGCTCCTGCTGCTGGGCCTGCAGGCCGTCTTGCAGGGCCGACGGGGACAACATGCCGGCGTGGATCAGCGCTTCACCCAGGTGCCGTGCCTTGCCGACGGTGGGATGGGGGGCGGAGAGCTGTTTCCACAAGGATTCCGCATTGGGCGGGCGGAAACCGTGGGCGGGGAGGGCGGTGGAAACAGCGGTGTCGTTCATCGAGGGTCAGGAGCGGGCATCGTTAAAGGCTGAAGTCATAGTCCACCGTGATGGGAGCGTGGTCTGAGAACTTTTCACCTTTGTAGATGGATTCAGCACGTGCCAGCGCCGCGAGCGCGGGGGTGGCCAGGTGGTAATCCAGCCGCCAACCCACGTTGTTGGCATACGCCTGCCCCCGGTTGCTCCACCATGTGTAGGCGGTGTCTGTGGCGGTAGGTTGTAACTGACGGTAAACGTCTATGATGCCGCCGCCTTCATCAGTTGTGTGCAACAGTTTTGTCATCCAGGCCCGTTCTTCGGGTAAAAAACCACTGTTTTTCTGGTTGCTGCGCCAGTTTTTCAGGTCGATTTGCTGGTGCGCAATGTTGATGTCGCCGCACAGAATGAAGTCACGTTCGCGCTTGACTTTCATCAGGTGGGGATGGATCTCGGCCAGGAACCGGAACTTCGCCTGCTGGCGTTCTTCGCCCGAGGAACCACTCGGAAAGTAAGCGCTGATGATCGACAGCTTGCGGGCCGGTGTGTCAAAACGCAGCTCCACATATCGACCTTCTGTATCGAACTCTGCTGACCCATAGCCAATGACTACATCAGAGGGTTCGTGCCGGGTATAGATGCCCACGCCGGAATAGCCCTTTTTTTGGGCATAGTGGAAGTGGCCCTGCAGGCCCGCCATGCGCTCGAACCGGTTGGCCATGTCGGCCGCCTGGGCCTTCACTTCCTGCACACAAATACAATCCGGCCGCGTGGCTGCCACCCAGCTTTCCACGCCTTTGCTGGTGGCCGAGCGGATGCCATTGAGATTGAGGCTGGTTAACTTGAACAAGGAATTCCCCATGGTGGATGTTGGCGCGCAAACCTCTGAACAGGGCCAGCTGGCGCAGGATTTTGTACGTTTTGCCGTCGAATCGGGCGTGCTGCGGTTTGGCGAATTCAAGACCAAGGCGGGGCGCCTGAGCCCGTATTTCTTCAACGCAGGGCTGTTCGACGATGGCCGCAAGATCGGGCGGCTCGCGGAATTCTATGCAAAAGCCCTGCTGGCCAGCGGCATCGAATTCGACATGGTGTTTGGCCCTGCCTACAAGGGCATTCCGCTGGCCGCTACCGTGGCCGTGGAGCTGGCGCGCCTGGGCCGCAACGTGCCCTTTGCCTACAACCGCAAGGAGGCCAAGGACCACGGCGAGGGCGGCACGCTGGTGGGCGCACCCCTCAAAGGCCGGGTGCTGATCGTGGACGACGTGATGTCGGCTGGCACCGCCGCCCGCGAGTCCATCGCCATCATCCGCGCTGCGGGTGCCACGCCGCATGCGGTTGCAATTGCGCTGGACCGCCAGGAAAAAGCCACGGAGAATGGCCAGGACGTGGACCACAGCGCCGTGCAGTACGTGCGCGAGCAACTGGGCATGCAGGTGTGTGCCATTGCCCGGTTGGCAGACTTATTGCTGTATCTCTCCCAAAACGGGGAAGAGGGGATGCGCTCGCATCACGAAAAGGTGCTGGCCTATCGCCAGCGGTACGGTGTTAACGAAGGGTAGACCATTTGAGCAAGTCGGCGTGGATCATGGGCGGGGTGATGCTGCTCACCTTGGGCGCAGAGCTGGCCTCGGCACAGTCCCAGGGTGCGACGGGCGGTATTTACACGTGCGTGGACCGCAACGGCCGTCGGCTGACGGCCGACCGGCCCATCCCGGAATGCCTGGACCGCGAGCAGCGCGAACTCAGCCCTTCGGGCATCACGCGCCGCCAGATTGGCCCCTCGCTCACCGAGCTGGAGCGCGCAGCCCAGGATGCCCAGAACCGCAAGGATGCCGAAGAGCGCGCCCGTGTGGTGGAAGAGCGCCGCCGCGAACGCGTGCTGGTGGCTCGCTACCCCGACAAGGCCGCCCACGATGTGGAGCGCGCTGCGGCCATCCAGATGGTGGATGACGTGACGGCCACCGCAGAAAAGCGAACGCTGGAGCTGAAGGCGGAGCGCAAGAAGCTCGATGTGGAGATGGAGTTCTACAAGAAGGACCCCAACAAGGCCCCCATGACGCTGCGCCGCAAGATCGCTGAGATTGACGACAGCCTGGCCGAGCAGCAGCGCTTCATCGCGGGGCAAGACCAGGAAAAGCGCCGCGTGCATGCGCGGTTTGACACCGAGCTGGCGCAGTTGCGCAAGCTGTGGGATGCGCAGCGTGTGCCCCCCTCCGCAGCGTCTGCTGTTGCGGCGCCCGCTGCCAGCGCGGTGCCTGCGGGCGGCAGCCGATAACCCACCAAGGTAGGGTCGCAGCGGACCAGAGAACGCGCCGCATCGCTGCCTCGGATGGACAGCATAAAAGCAAAGGGGCCGAAAGGCCCCTTTGCTTTTGCGGCAGCTTCAACAGCCTTGCGCTCAGTCCGCCAGTTTGGCGCGCAGCAGTTCGTTGACCTGCGTCGGATTGGCCTTGCCCTTGCTGGCTTTCATGATCTGGCCGACCAGCGCGTTGAAGGCCTTGTCCTTGCCCGCGCGGAACTGCGCCACGTTGTCGGGGTTGGCGGCAATCACTTCGTCGATGATCTTCTCCAGCGCGCCGGAGTCGTTCATCTGCTTGAGTCCCTTGGATTCGATGACGGCATCCACGTCGTTCGACTCTCCGGTCCACAGCGCATCAAACACCTGCTTGGCGGCGTTGTTGGAGATCGTGCCGTCGGCAATGCGGCCGATCAATGCGGCCAGCTGAGTTGCCGTGACAGGGGCCTGCTCGATACCGGTCTCCGCCATGTTCATGCGGCGCGACACCTCTCCCATGATCCAGTTGCTGGCCAGCTTGGGCTGGCTGCAGGCTTTGGCGGCCGCTTCAAAGTACGCCGCCATGGCCTTGCTCTGCGTGAGCGTGGTGGCGTCGTACTCGGGCAGGCCATAGTCCGCCACAAAACGTGCGGCCATGGTACGAGGCAATTCGGCCATTTGCGCCCGTTCCTCCTGCACCCACTGCTCTGAAATGTGTAGTGGAGGCAGGTCGGGGTCTGGGAAGTAGCGGTAGTCCGCCGCGTCTTCCTTGGTCCGCATCGCGCGCGTTTCGCCCGTGTCCGGGTCGAACAGCACGGTGGCCTGCTGGATCGCGTGGCCGTCCTCGATCTGCTCGATCTGCCAGCGGATTTCGTAGTCGATGGCCTGCTGCATGAACTTGAACGAGTTCAGGTTCTTGATCTCGCGTCGCGTGCCCAATTCGGCGCCGGGCTTGCGCACCGACACGTTGGCGTCGCAGCGGAAGCTGCCTTCCTGCATGTTGCCGTCGCAGATGCCGATCCAGGTGACGATCTTGTGCAGCTCCTTCGCGTAGGCCACGGCCTCTTCGGACGAGCGCATGTCGGGCTCCGTCACGATCTCCAGGAGCGGTGTGCCCGCGCGGTTCAGGTCGATACCACTCTGGCCGATGAAGTCTTCATGCAAGGACTTGCCTGCGTCTTCTTCGAGGTGGGCGCGCACCAGGCGCACGGTCTTTTTCTCATCGCCCAGAAAGAATTCCACCTCACCGCCTTGCACCACCGGAATCTCGAACTGGCTGATCTGGTAGCCCTTGGGCAGGTCGGGGTAGAAGTAATTCTTGCGCGCAAAAATGCTCACTGGCGCAATGTGGGAGCCCAGAGCCAGTCCCAATTTGATAGCGCAGGCTACGGCCTCGCGGTTCATCACGGGCAGGGTGCCCGGCAGGGCCAGGTCCACCGCGCAGGCTTGCGTGTTGGGCTCGGCGCCAAAGGCGGTGGGCGCGCGGCTGAAAATTTTGCTCTGGGTTGCGAGCTGGGTGTGGGTTTCGAAGCCGATGACAACTTCGTAGCCATGGATCAGTTTGGCGGTCATGTCAGAAGCCCTCCGGACGGCGGAGGTGGAAGTCGGTGGCTTGCTGCAGGCGATGCGCAGCGTTCAGAAGGCGGGCTTCCTGGAAGTAGTTGCCCAGCAACTGCAGGCCCACTGGCATGCCGCCCTCGCCAAAACCGGCGGGCACGCTCATGCCGGGCAGGCCAGCCAGCGAGCCGGGCAGGGTGAAGATGTCGGCCAGGTAGTCGGCCAGCGGGTCGTTGCCGTGGTCGCCCAGCTTCCAGGCCACCGTGGGGGCCACGGGGCCGGCGATCAGGTCGCAGTCCTTGAAGGCATTCTGGAAGTCGTCGGCGATCATGCGGCGGATCTTCTGTGCCTGCAGGTAATAGGCGTCGTAGTAGCCGTGCGAGAGCACATAGGCGCCGATCATGATGCGGCGCTTGACCTCGTCGCCAAAACCTTCGGCGCGGGTCTTCTTGTACATGTCCACCAGATCGGTGTAGTCCTTGGCGCGGTGGCCGAACTTCACGCCGTCAAAGCGAGAGAGGTTGGACGACGCCTCGGCCGGGGCAATGATGTAGTAGACCGGGATGGACAGCTGCGTGCGCGGCAGGCTGATGGGTACGAGCTTGGCGCCGAGCTTCTCGTATTCCTTCAGGGCACCATCTACGGCGGCGCGCACATCGGGCGCCAGGCCTTCTCCAAAGAACTCGGCGGGGATGCCGATGCGCAGGCCGTCGATGCTGTCGTTGAGCTTGGCGCTGAAGTTTTCTGCAGGCACATCGAGCGACGTGGAGTCGCGGTCCGGGTCGGGGCCGCACATGGCGGACAGCAGCAGCGCGCAGTCTTCGGCCGAGCGGGCCATGGGGCCGGCCTGGTCGAGGCTGGAGGCAAACGCGATCATGCCGTAGCGGCTGGCGCGCCCATAGGTGGGCTTGATGCCGGTAATGCCGCAGAACGAGGCGGGCTGGCGGATGGAGCCGCCGGTGTCGGTGCCGGTGACGGCCGGGGCCAGGCGTGCGGCCACGGCCACGGCGCTGCCGCCGGACGAGCCGCCCGGGATGCGGTCGGTGGCCCAGGGGTTGCGCACGGGGGCGGGGGCGTCAAAGCCCACGGGGGCGACGGCCGAGTTTTCGTTGGCCGAGCCCATGGCGAACTCATCGCAGTTGAGCTTGCCCAGCGTCACGGCGCCAGCATTGGCCAGCTTGGTGACCACGGTGGCGTCAAAGGGCGACTGGTAGCCCGCGAGCATCTTGGAGCCGGCGGTGCTGGGGAAATCCTTGGTGACAAAGATGTCCTTGTGCGCAATCGGCACGCCCGCCAGCGGGCCGGCGGTGCCTGCGGCGATGGCTGCGTCTTGCGCGCGGGCCTGGGCCAGGGTGATGTCCGGGTTCACGGCCACGTAGGCGCCCAGGTTCTGGTGGGCCTGTGCGCGGGCGAGGAAATGCTGGGCGGCCTCGACGGCCGAGACGCGGCGCTCGCGCAGCTCGGTGGCCAGCTGGGCCACGCCCAGGTCATGCAATGCGGTGGAAGTCATGCGGCGGGGCTCTTACTCGATCACTTTGGGCACGAGGAACAGGCCTCGTTCGACAGCGGGGGCGCTTTGCTGGTTGGCTTCGCGCTGGTTGGGCTCGCTGGCCAGGTCTTCGCGCAGGCGCAGCTGCACGTCCTGGATGGCGGCCACGGGGTGGGCCAGGGGCGTGACGCCCGAGGTATCCACAGCCCGCATCTGTTCCACGATGTCAAAGAAACCATTGAGCTGCGTGAGCATGCGCTCACTTTCGGAAGGTGTCAGCTCAAGCCGCGCCAAGTTGGCAATGCGGCCGATGTCCTGGGGGGTCAGTGCCATAGGGAGGAGAATCTAGAGAAACCAGAAGTAAAGCTGTGATCCGGTGCTCGCCGGAGGGAGTTATTCACAGGGGATGGGGTATTATCCCGGCTTTGCCGCAAAGCTCCCGGAATGGGAGTCAATTGCGTGAAAAAAGCCAATAAACACCCCTGAAATACCTGGCGATGGCAGGCCGACGTGCATGCCGTGCCCGAGAGGACTTTTGAATGTTCGGAGCTTTCCGTCGGTACTTCTCCACCGACCTTGCCATTGACCTTGGCACAGCCAACACCCTCATCTTCGCCCGCGACAAAGGTATCGTTCTGGACGAACCTTCCGTCGTCGCCATCCGCCACGAAGGTGGCCCCCACGGCAAGAAAGTCATCCAGGCAGTAGGTCGTGAAGCCAAGGCCATGTTGGGCAAGGTGCCCGGCAACATCGAAGCCATCCGGCCCATGAAGGATGGCGTGATCGCCGACTTCGTGATCACCGAGCAGATGATCAAGCAGTTCATCAAGATGGTGCACCCGCGCACGCTGTTCACCCCCAGTCCGCGCATCATCATCTGTGTGCCCTGCGGCTCCACCCAGGTCGAGCGCCGCGCCATCAAGGACGCGGCCGAGGCTGCGGGCGCCACGGCGGTGTACCTGATCGAAGAACCCATGGCTGCTGGCATCGGCGCTGGTCTGCCCGTCTCGGAAGCCTCGGGCTCCATGGTCGTGGACATCGGTGGCGGCACCACCGAAGTGGGCGTGATCTCGCTGGGCGGCATGGTCTACAAGGGCAGCGTCCGCGTGGGCGGTGACAAGTTTGACGAGGCCATCATCAGCTACATCCGCCGCAACTACGGCATGTTGATTGGCGAGCCCACCGCCGAAGCCATCAAGAAGAACATCGGCTCGGCTTTCCCGGGCTCCGAAGTGCGCGAGATGGAAGTCAAGGGCCGCAACCTCAGCGAGGGCGTGCCACGCAGCTTCACCATTTCGTCCAACGAAGTGCTGGAAGCCCTGACCGACCCGCTCAACCAGATCGTCTCGGCCGTGAAGAACGCGCTGGAACAAACCCCCCCTGAGCTGGGCGCCGACATTGCCGACCGGGGCATGATGCTGACCGGCGGTGGCGCTCTGCTGCGCGACCTGGACCGCCTGCTGGCCGAGGAAACCGGCCTGCCCGTGCTGGTGGCCGAAGACCCGCTGACCTGCGTGGTGCGCGGCTGCGGCATCGCCCTGGAGCGCATGGACCGTCTGGGCAGCATTTTCACGAGCGAGTAAGCCAGCGGGCCTGTATGCTGCAGGCACTTTTTTCGCTCTGAATTGCATGACTGCACCTGCTCCAATGCTTGTTTCTGAGCACCCGCCCGTGGATGTGTCTCCGCGGTGCCGACCCTGACCGCTGCGCACCATGCCCCTGGGTACTCTGGAGCGCAGCGCTCCCCCTTTCTTCAAACAGGGCCCTTCGGCCCTGTCGCGTTTGGCCGTGTTCAGCGCGCTGGCGCTGTTCCTCATGGTGGCCGATGCACGCTTTCAGATCACCGGCCCCTTCCGTCAGGCCGTGGCCACGGTGCTGTACCCCGTGCAGTGGCTCATGCTGCAGCCCGTGGAATTCGCCAGCCACGGGCGCAGCTATTTCCAGTCGCTGCAAACCGCGCAGGATGACCTGGATGCCGCCCGCAAGAAAATGACCGTGATGGGCCAGCGGGCCAACCAGGCAGATCAGCTGGCGATGGAAAACCAGCGGCTGCGCAAACTGCTGGAGCTGCGCGACCGGCTGCAGACACCCGCCCAGGCGGCCGAGGTGATCTACGACACGGCCGACCCCTACACGCGCCGCGTGGTGCTGGACCGGGGCCAGATGGGTGGCGTGGAACTGGGCGCCCCCGTGATGGATGAAGCCGGTGTGCTGGGTCAGGTCACCCGCGTGTTCCCGCTGGTCAGCGAAGTCACCTTGCTGGTAGACCGCGATCAGGCGATTCCGGTGCTGAACATCCGTACCGGTGTGCGCGGCGTGGCCTATGGCGACCCGGTGGCGGGCCATGGCGGTGGCATGGAGCTGCGCTTCATGCCCGCCAATGCAGACATTCGCGAGGACGACCTGCTGACCACCAGCGGTGTGGACGGTCTGTACCCGCCCGGCCTGCCTGTGGCGCGCGTGGTGCGGGTGGAGCGCCGTGCCGACTCTGCGTTTGCGCGCATCTATTGCATACCGCTCGCCCAGGTGCAGGGCGCGCGCCATGTGGTGGTGCTCAAGCCGCTGGCCGACAATGAACTGGCGCGTCCCGAACCCGCCCCGGCTGTCCCCGCCAACAAGCGCGGAGGCCGCAAGTGAGCCACCGCTTGACCCCACAAGGAGGCCCACGATGATCATGCCGCGTGGTGAGCCCCTGCTGATGCCGGTGAACCCGGTCTTCATCTGGGCCAGCTTGGCTGTGGGCCTGGCCATCAACATGCTGCCGCTGGGCCGCATCGTCTGGACGCCCGATGTGCTCATGGTGTTGTTGGTCTTCTGGGGTGTGCACCAGCCGCTGCGTATCGGCATGGGGGTGGCGTTCCTGCTGGGCCTGTGCATGGACGTGAGCCAGTCGGCGCTGCTGGGCCAGCATGCGCTGTCCTATACCGTGCTGTCGTTTGGCGCGATTGCCATCCACCGCCGCCTGCTGTGGTTCAGCGTGCCGTCGCAGGCCTTGCAGGTGTTGCCCCTGTTTGCCCTCGCCCACGCGATCGAGCTCTTGCTGCGGATGGCGTCCGGGGGCATATTCCCGGGGCTGTGGAGTTTTCTCGCACCGGTGCTGGAGGCCTTGCTGTGGCCCCTGGCCAGCTGGGTGCTTCTGGCTCCGCAGCGCCGCCCGCCCGACCGCGACCAGAACCGGCCTCTGTAGCCCATGCCTTTCTTGATGCCCGCGCATTTCGCCAGCGTTCCGCCTTGGCCCCTGGGGGTTGAGCCTGGGCTTGCGCGCGCCCGAATGGGAGGGTGGGCGTGACTGAGGTGCGCAGCAGCGAAGCCGATGCTTCGCGCTTTCGAGTGCGGGCACTGGTCATCGGCGCCCTGGTGTTTTTTGCGTTCTGCCTCATTGCTGCCCGGCTGGTGTATCTGCAGGTGGTCCGGCACGAAGACCTGGCGGCGCAGGCCGAGAGCAACCGCACGGCGGTGGTGCCCATCGTGCCCAACCGGGGGCTCATCCTGGACCGCAACGGCGTGGTGCTGGCCACCAACTATTCGGCCTACACACTGGAGATCACGCCGTCGCGCGCCGGCGTGCTGGACGACACCATTGACGAGTTGTCCAAGGTGGTGGAGATCCAGACCCGCGACCGCCGCCGATTCAAGCGGCTGATGGAAGAATCCCGCAACTTCGAATCCCTGCCCATCCGCACGCGCCTGTCCGACGAAGAGGTGGCGCGCTTCACCGCGCAGCGCTACCGGTTTCCGGGCGTGGACATCAAGGCGCGCCTGTTTCGCAACTACCCGCTGGGCGATGTGGCGAGTCACGCCATCGGCTACATCGGTCGCATCAACCAGACGGAGAAGGCGCGCATCCAGGACTCCGAAGACGAGGCCAACTACCGGGGCACCGAATACATCGGCAAGCTGGGCATCGAGCAGAGCTTCGAGTCGGCCCTGCACGGCGCCACCGGGGTCGAGCAGATGGAAACTTCGGCCGGGGGGCGGGCGGTGCGCAAGCTCTCCAGCCACGCGGCCACGCCCGGCGACAGCGTGATGCTGTCGATCGACATCAAGCTGCAAAAGCTCATTGAAGACATGTACGGCAACCGCCGGGGCGCGTTGGTGGCCATCGACCCGCGCAACGGCGAGATCCTGGCGCTGGTGAGCAAGCCCACGTTCGATCCCAATCTGTTCGTCGAAGGCATCGACGTGGAGAACTGGACCGCGCTCAACGAATCCATCGACAAGCCCCTGCTCAACCGCGCCATGCGCGGCACCTACCCGCCGGGCTCCACCTACAAGCCTTTCATGGCGCTGGCCGCGCTGCAGCTGGGCAAGCGCTCGCCCAGCATGGTGGTCAACGACCCGGGCTTTTATACCTTCGGCGGCCACACCTTCCGCAGCCACGAGGGCGGGCTGGGCGGGGTGGACATGCACCGCGCCATCCAGCAGTCGAGCAACACGTATTTCTATTCGCTGGCGGTGGAGATGGGTGTCGATGCCATCCATGACTTCATGAAGCCGCTGGGCTTTGGACAGTCCACGGGCATCGACCTCAATGGCGAAGTGCGCGGCACCTTGCCCAGCACCGAGTGGAAGCGCAATGCCTACAAGCGCCCCGAGATGAAGCGCTGGTTCCCCGGCGAAACCGTGTCGCTGGGCATTGGCCAGGGCTACAACAACTTCACGATGCTGCAGCTGGCGCTGGCGCAGGCCACGCTGGCCAATGGCGGTATTCGCTACCGGCCGCACATGGCCAAGGCGGTGAAAAACGCGGTCACGGGCGCCGTCACCGAGATCAGCCAGCCGCCGGGAGTGGATCTGGGTTTTTTGCCGAAGAACGTGGACATCGTGCGCAACGCGATGGTGGCGGTGAACAAGGGCGGCACCGGCACGCGCGTGTTTGCCGGGGCGCCCTACACCTCGGGCGGCAAGACCGGCACAGCCCAGGCGGTGACGATGGGCCAGAACGTCAAATACAACGCCAAGGCGCTGGAAGAACACCAGCGTGACCACTCGCTGTTTGCCGCCTTTGCTCCTGCCGAAAACCCCACCATCGTGATTGCGGCCATCGTGGAAAACGCCGGTTTCGGCGCTGCGCACGCCGCCCCCATCGCGCGCCGGGTGTTTGACTACTGGCTGCTGGGCGACTATCCCAACGAGGAAGACATGGCGGCTGTGCAAAAAGGCCTGGCCTCGGCCCCGATCGGCAAGCCCCGCAAAGCGGTTGATGTGCCGCTGATTGCGCCATAGTTTGCTATATAAATAATAGCTGTTTGCGCTTTGTGAATAAGCGCTGGAGCCCGTTTTGGCTTGAAATGGCCGCGCCCGTGGTGCCCGTGCCACCTGTGGAACAGGCTCCGCCAGACCATGGGTGGCGTTCCCCTGAGAGGAAGGCGCGGAGCGGCTCGGAGGGCGTACCGCGCCTCTCAGGCCCGTTGCGTCCGGCCTGCGCGCGCAGCAGGCTGGATCTGGCTGAACACCAGCGCTGCCACGATGAGCGCGGCGCCACCGAGTCCCGCCCAGCCCAGCCTTTCCCCTAGCAGCACCCAGGCTGTGAGGGCCGCAAACACCGGCTCCAGCCCGAACACGATGGCGCTGCGCATGGCGTCCACGCGCTGCTGGCCCCAGGCCTGCAGCGTCACCACCACGACGCTGGCCAGCAGGCCCAGGTACAGCAGCGCCAGCAACGCATCCAGAGGCAGGTCGGCCACGGACCGTAGCCAGCCCATGCCCTCGCCCTGCGCAAGCAGCAGCGCGGTGGACGCCAGCGCCATCACCGTGGCCTGCGCGGCGGCCATGCGGGTGGCCCGCAGCGGCTGCGCGGCCGTGCGGCGTGCGCATTCTTCCAGCGCCAGGATGTACAGCGCGTAGAACACGGTGCTGGCCAGCGTCAGCGTATCGCCCAGGTTCCAGGGCTCGTTTTCGTGGAACATCAGCGCCATGCCCGCCAGCGCCATCACGCAGGCACCCCAGAGTCGCCAGCCATAGCGCCGTCCCAGGAAGGCCATGGCGATCAGCGGCACCACCAGCACGTTCAGGCCGGTGACAAACGCATTGCGGTTGCTGCTGGTGCGCGCGAGGCCCTCGATCTGCAGCCAGAACGCCAGGAACAGCAGCAACCCCAGCGCGCAGCCCCAGCGCCGCTCGTGGCGCAGCATGCCGCGCCACAACGGCGCCAGCACCAGCAGCGCGATCACGAACCGCAGCCAGATGATCTGCAGCGCGTCCAGGTGCGCCGAGAGCAGTTTCATCGCCGGGAAGGTGGTGCCCCACACCACAGTCACAGCCAACAGGGCCATCAGGCCCCAGCGTTCAGTACGCATCGACAAATTCCTAAATACCCAAAAGAAAAAAGGGCCGCCGGTTGCCCGGGCGGCCTTTGCAGTGCGGCGCGGCGCGGATTTGATCAGTGGCTGACCTGCCCCAGGAACGCGCGGATGCGGTCATTGGCCGGGTTGCTGAAGAACTCCTGCGGCGGCGCATCGTGCGCAATGCGGCCTTGATCGAAGAACATCACGCGGTCGGCCACCTCGCGCGCAAAGCCCATTTCGTGGGTGACCACAATCATGGTCATGCCACCACGCGCGAGGCCTCGCATCACGTCCAGCACTTCCTTGACCATCTCGGGGTCGAGTGCCGATGTGGGCTCGTCAAACAGCATCACCTTGGGTTGCATGGCCAGCGCCCGCGCAATGGCCACCCGCTGCTGCTGCCCGCCCGACAGCTGCCACGGGTACTTGTGTGCGTGGTCCTGCATGCCCACGCGGCGCAGCAGCTGCATGGCTTCGTCGTTGGCCTGGGTGCGCGGGGTGCGGCGAATGCGGCGGGGCGCCAGCGTCACGTTGTCCAGCACGCTCATGTGGCCGAACAGGTTGAACTGCTGGAACACCATGCCCACCTCGCAGCGCTGGCGCTGCAGGGTGGCGAGGTCGTCGCAGACGTCCACGCCGTCGATGGTGATGCGCCCGCTGTCGTGGGGTTCCAGCCGGTTGATGGCACGCAGCAGCGTGCTCTTGCCCGAGCCGGAGGCGCCGATGATCACCGTCACCTCGCCGGTGTGGAACACGGTGGAGACGTCCTTGAGCACCTGGTGTGCACCAAACGACTTGCACACCCGCTCGGCCACGATGTAGGGCTTGGGCTGGTTGGTCGTTGCGGTCATCGGTTGCGCCCTTCCACGTCAAAGCGGTATTCGACGGCGTTGGAGACTTGCGTGACCAGCGTGGTCAGCAGCAGGTAGGTGATGGCCACCGTGGTCAGCGTGGCAATGGGCTGGAACGTGGCCGACTGGATGCGGTTGCCCACATTGGTCAGCTCCACCACGCCAATCGCATAGGCCAGCGATGAGTCCTTGAGCAGTGCCACAAAGTTGCTCACCAGCGGCGGCAGCGAGATCTTGAACGCCTGCGGAAACACCACGTCCAGGAACACGTGCATGCGGCCCAGGCCCAGCGCCTTGGCGGCCTCGGTCTGCCCGCGCGGCACGGCCAGCAGGCCAGCGCGCAGGGCTTCGGCGTTGTAGGCGCCCACGTTCAGCCCCAGGGCCACGACGGCGGCGGCAAAGTCGGGCAGGTTCAGCCCCGGCACCAGCACGGGCAGCGCAAAGTACACAAACAGGATCTGCACCAAGAGCGGCGTGCCGCGAATAGCCCAGATGTACACGCCGGCAATCCAGCGCACGGCCGTCCAGCGGGCGGTGCGGGCCAGCGCCGCCGCCGTGCCCAGCACCAGGCCCACGGCACCACTGACCAGCGTGAGCCACAGCGTGGTGCGCGCGCCTTCGGAAAACGCCTGGGCATTGGGGCCGATAGGGTCAGGAAAGAACGAAAGCAGCTGGCCCAGCAACGAGAGGGCCAGAACCATCAGCACCAGTGCAGCGACCAGCGTGGCATTGCTGCGCTGCTGTCGGGACCAGCCTTGTGGCCAAAGAGCGAGAAGCATGGATCGGACGACCGGAAGGTCTTGGTTGGAAATCGGGCCGGCGGCAGGACCATGGTGACGCCGTCAAAAACAGCAAAGGGTGCGCAACGGGCCAGGCCCAGCGCACCCCGTAGCGTGTTTTTATATCAGTTGCAGCGCACGTCTTCGTTGAAATACTTCTTGGAGACGGCGGCGTAGCTGCCATCGGCTAGCACTTCGGCAAACGCCTTGTTCCAGGCATCGGCCAGGCCGGTGTTGCCCTTGGCCATGGCGGGGGCGATGCGTTCGATGAACAGCATGTCGCCGAGCTTGAACCCGGCCTTGGCGTTCTTGGCGGCGGCTTCCTTGGCCACGAACTTGTCGCTCACCCAGGCGTCGACGCGCTTGGAGATCAGGGCGCGCTGGGCGTCGGTGTCCTGCGGGAAGTTCTTCACCTCCTTCACCCCGGTGAGCTTCTGCACGTTTTCCAGGTAGCTGGTGCCGGTCTGCACTGCCACCACCTTGCCGGTCAGGTCCTTGGCGTTGCGGATTTTTGCGTCCATGGCCACGATGATGCCGCCCGAGCAGTAGTGGGGGTTGGCAAACGTGACAGCCTTGGAGCGTTCTTCGGTCACGCCGTGCGAGGCGATGACAGCGTCCCAGCGGCTTTGGCCCAGGCCGGTCAGCAGCGCGTCAAAGCCCAGCGTCTTCCATTCGAGCTTCAGGCCCATCTTCTTGACCACCAGCTCTGCCACTTCCACCTCGAAACCCGTCAGCTTGGTGCCTTCGAAGAAGTTGAACGGGGCAAACTGGCCTTCGGTGGCCACGATGATCTTGCCGTCCTTCTTGATTTCGTCCAGCGTGCGGGCCTGGACGGCGAGGGCAGCGCACAGCGCCACGGCGGTGACAACGGCAGACTTGAAAAACTTCATGGCAGGTTCCTGTGGGGGTGGTTCAGGTACAAAAAATCCGGCATGCGGGTAGGCAAGCCGGAGCGGGTGAATGCAGGCATCGCCAACAGCGATGGGCCTCGTCATCAAACGGAAATGCGCAGAAATTATAGGACGGGCGTTCACATTCGGGCCATGCAGGGCAACCCCGATGACCTCGGGGCGCCCTGGTGGTAGGCCAGCTCAGCTTAGCAAGCATGATGCCATCCGGGGGCATGAGCCCCTTCGGGCCTCGGCTAGCGCAGGAACGCGTCGTAACCCGTCTTGAGGATCAGCGTGCTCACCACCACGATGAAGATGCCACGCACAAAACCCGTGCCGTGCTTGAGCGCCAGGTGCGTGCCCAGCAGGCTGCCCACCACATTGGCGATGGCCAGCGTCACCGCAAAGTGCCACCACACGTGGCCCTTGGCGGCAAACAGCGCGATGGCGGCGATGTTGGTGGCGCAATTGAGCAGCTTGGCCGAGGCCGAGGCGTTCAGGAAGTCATAGCCCAGCAGCCGCACAAACAGAAAAACGAAGAAACTGCCGGTGCCCGGGCCGAAGAAACCGTCATAAAAGCCGATGACCACGCCGATCAGGCACGCCGCCAGCACTTCGGCCCTGCCCGCAAAGCGGGGTGTGTGGTGCCGCCCCAACTCTTTCTTGGCCAGCGTGTAGACCAGCACCCCCAGCAGCACCAGGGGCAGCAGCTTGCGCAGGAAGTCGGCCGACATCACGGTCACGGCCCAGGCGCCTGCAAACGACCCCGCAAAACCGGCCGCTGCCGCGGGCAGCATGGCCGACCAGCGAACCTGCACCTTGCGGCTGTACTGCCAGGTGGCCATGGCCGTGCCCCACACCGAGGCCGCCTTGTTGGTGCCCAGCAGCGTGGCAGGGGGCGCCCCGGGGAAAGCCGCAAACAGGGCCGGCACCATCACCAGCCCGCCACCCCCACGATGGCATCCACGAAGCCTGCGAGCAGCGAGGCAAAGGTAATAAAAATCCATTCCATCGCAGGATTTTCGCAGCTTGCCTGCTATGGATTCAGGACTCCTCGGGGCACTGGCGAAAGGGAGGCCAGCGTAGAACAGGCAAGAAAAAGGCGCTGGGATCGCCAGCGCCTGGAAAAAAACGCACCTCGTTGGGTGCTTGAAATTTGTTTATTGGTAGAAAGAGTGTCTCCTCGGGCCCCTCGCTTGGCACACCGAAGCGCGCTTTCGAGTGCCGCAACTGTAGCGACTGCACTCCGCTGGTGCATTGGGGGTTTCCCGCCCCCGTTGTGGGGCAGTGATCGGGTTTCCAGGGGCGGAATCGGGGGGTTGGGGTTGGCACGGCTCGTGCAATCGCGCTTGTAACAATTTGCGAAAGGGAGCCGCCATGCGGGGAGTCAACCACCGGTTCGTTGGGGTAGGGTCGCTGTGTCTGGGCCTGTGCGCGAGTGCGCTGGCGCAGACGGCGCCAGAGGTGGCGGCGGGAGCGGTGCCTTCCTTGTCCCTCACACGTCCCGGGCTGGTGGCGCAGTCCACGATCAGCGCGGCAGATACCGCGTGGATGATGACCTCCACAGCGCTGGTGCTGCTGATGACGCTGCCGGGCATTGCCCTGTTCTACGCAGGCATGGTGCGCAAGAAGAACGTGCTCAACACCATGGCCAGCGTGGTGGCCATTGCCGCGCTGGTCAGCCTGCTGTGGTTTGGGGCGGGTTACTCGCTGGCCTTCACCCCGGGCAGCCCCTGGCTGGGGGGATGGGACCGCATCGGCTTTGCGGGCCTGGACTTTCAGCTCGCTGGCGGCAAGCTGGCCGTAAGCCATGTGGCGCCGCACATCCCCGAGTCGGTGTACGCCATGTTCCAGCTCACGTTTGCCATCATCACCGCCGCGCTGCTGGTGGGGGCGTTTGTCGAGCGCATGCGGTTTTCCGCCATGCTGATCTTCATCAGCCTGTGGACCCTGCTGGTCTACGCCCCGGTGGCGCACTGGGTGTGGGAGCCAGGGGGCTGGCTGGCCCAGATGGGTGCGCTGGACTTTGCCGGAGGCTCGGTGGTGCACGTGAATGCGGGTGTGGCCGGGCTGGTGTGCGCGTGGTTCCTGGGGCGGCGCACGGGCTATGGGCGCGAGGCGTTCGAGCCCTACAACCTGGGGCTGACCATGGCGGGCGCGGGCTTGTTGTGGGTGGGCTGGTTCGGCTTCAACGCAGGCTCTGCCGTGGCCGCCGACGGCCGTGCGGGGCTGGCGATGGCGGTGACGCACCTGGCCGCAGCGGCGGGTGCCTTGTCGTGGATGCTGGGCGAGTGGGTGGTGCGCGGGCGGCCATCCCTGCTGGGACTTTGCTCTGGCTTGGTGGCGGGGCTGGTGGCCATCACGCCTGCTGCGGGTTTTGTCACGCTGCGCTCGGCAGTGGTGATTGGCGTGGTGGCGGGTTTGGCCTGCTACTGGGGCGCCACGGGGCTCAAGCGCCTGCTGCGCGCCGACGATTCCCTGGACGTGTTTGGGGTGCATGGCATCGGCGGCATCGTGGGCTCGCTGCTCACCGGCATGCTGGCCAGCCGCACCGTGGGGGGTGTGCCAGGCAGCTTGCTCACCCAGGCCATTGGCGTGGGCGCTGTGATGGCCTACAGCCTCGTCGCAACCGCCGTGCTGTTGTGGATCACCAACCTGGCTGTGGGCCTGCGGGTGGATGAGCAGAGCGAGCAGACCGGGCTCGACATTGCCCAGCACCGTGAGCGCCTGGGGAGTTAATGAAGTCCACCTCCCTGATGCCCTGCGGGCCTTCCCCCTGCCCGCATTGCGCAGCAATGCGGGCAGGGGGACGCAGCCAGCGCGGCGGGGCGGCCCTTGCGCGGCTGCCCGCGCTTGGGCCGCGCCGGTTTCATACGCTGCGGGTGGTGCGCAGCGCCATGGATGACTGAAATGCCATAAGGAGCCGACCATGCCCGATTCCGACAAGCTTGCCATTGCCGCCCATTTGCATGTGCTGCTGCGCCGCAAGACGGGGCGCGTGACCGACACTGAATGGATGGCTTCCAACGTTGAATATGCGCTGGAGATCGTGCGGTTCGCACGCCAACGTGCCCAGGAGGACAACGTTCCGGAGCTGGTCGAGTGGGCCGACCGCCTCGATCTCGCCATCCATGCCGCCCCACCTGCTGCGCCGCGGCGACCCTTGCTGGATGTGGCCACGCAGGCGGTGCGCCAGCGCATGGCGCCGCCGCCGCCAGAGCCTGCGCCGGAGGTTCCCCGTTATGTGGGAGGGATTCGCTGACCACGCTGCGGCCGGGTGGCCGTTGCGCGGGCGGTGTCAGTGCGCTGCCGTGCCTTGCACGAACAGGCCCGCCGTGGGCAGCAGCCCGGCCAGCTTGTCATCGCCATAGGTGCGCAGCACCTGCGCAATCACGACCTGGTAGCCGTTGAGCCACTGCGCTTGCGCCGCCTTGGCCTTCAGGTGGGCGGGGTGCTGCATCAATGCCTGCAGCGCTTCGAGCGACTGCCAGTAGTAGACGTTGGACACGAGGCCCTTGCCCGTGTCCTCCCACGATTCCTCGCCCAGGTAGCCGTCGATGGAGCGGGCGGCGGTCGCAATCGCCTCGTCCAGGCGGTGGAAGGCGTCGTCGAATTGTTTGGTGGCAAAGATGAAGGTGGAGGAGTACATGGGCGCGATGGTATCCGCGCTCATGCCGCGCGCCGCGCCTGGATGATCCACTCCGCCGCCTTCTCGGCCAGCATCAGTGTGGGAGAGTTGGTGTTGCCGCTGGTGATGGTGGGCATGGCCCCCGCATCCACCACGCGCAGGCCTGCAATGCCGCGCACGCGCAGTTGGGAGTCCAGCACCGCCATCGGGTCGTCATCCCGCCCCATCTTCGTCGTGCCCACAGGGTGGAAGATCGTGGTGGCAATGTCACCGGCCAGGCGCGCGAGGTCCTCGTCGCTTTCAAACTGCACGCCGGGCTTCCACTCCTCGGGCTGGTACCTGGCCAGCGCGGGCTGGGCCACGATGCGGCGCGTGACACGCAGGCTGTCGGCGGCCACCTGGCGGTCTTCGGTGGTGCTGAGGTAGTTGGGGGCGATGGCCGGTGCGGCCTTGAAGTCGGCGTTCTTGATGTTCACCGTGCCCCGGCTTGTGGGGTTGAGGTTGCACACGCTGGCCGTGAAGGCCGGAAAGCTGTGCAGCGGCTCGCCAAAAGCGTCGAGCGATAGCGGCTGCACGTGGTACTCGATGTTGGGCCAGGGCTGGTCGGCGCTGCTGCGCGTGAAGGCCCCCAGCTGCGAGGGCGCCATGCTCATGGGGCCACTGCGTTTGGTCGCGTATTCGAGCCCGATCTTGGCCTTGCCCCAGAGCGAGCTGGCCATGGTGTTGAGCGTGGCCACGCCGTTGACCTTGAACACCGCGCGGATCTGCAGATGGTCCTGCAAATTGGCGCCCACGCCGGGCAGGTCGTGCACCACGTCGATGCCGTGCTGGCGCAGCAGCGCGGCCGGGCCGATGCCCGAGAGCTGCAGCAACTGCGGTGAGTTGACCGCGCCTGCGCTCAGGATGACCTCGCCCGTTGCGCGGGCCGTGACCATCTCGGTGCCGTCCCACACCTGTACGCCGGTGCAGCGCTTGCTGCCGTCGGGCTGCGTCTCGACGATGAGTTTGGCGGCCTGGGCGCTGGTCCACATCTCGAAGTTGGGGCGGCCGTAGCAGGTGGGCCGCAGGAAGGCCTTGGCGGTGTTCCAGCGCCAGCCGCTTTTCTGGTTGACCTCAAAGTAGCCCACGCCTTCGTTGCTGCCGCCGTTGAAGTCGTCGGTGGCCGGGATGCCAGCCTGCTGCGCGGCCTGGGCAAAGGCATCGAGGACATCCCATCGCAGGCGCTGCTTTTCCACGCGCCACTCGCCGGTGCTGCCGGTAGCCTTGTTGCCATGCAGGCGCTTGAAGTTTTCATTCACGGCGCCGGGCTGGTCCAGGCGCCAGTGGTCCTCGTGGCGGCGGAAGTAGGGCAGGGCGTTGTCCCAGCACCAGCTGGCGTCGCCCGTCAGTTCGGCCCACTGGTCGTAGTCGCGCGCCTGGCCGCGCATGTAGATCATGCCGTTGATGCTGCTGCAGCCGCCCAGCGTCTTGCCGCGCGGGTAGCGCAGGGTGCGGCCGTTCAGGCCCGCATCGGGTTCGGTGTTGTAGAGCCAGTCGGTGCGCGGGTTGCCGATGCAGTACAGGTAGCCCACGGGGATGTGGATCCAGTGGTAGTCGTCCTTGCGGCCGGCCTCGATGAGGAGCACGCGGTGGCGGCCGTCGGCGCTCAGGCGGTTGCTCAGCAGGGCGCCGGCGGTGCCGCCGCCGATGATGATGGTGTCAAACGTGGTGTGGTCGCTCATGGGCAGGGGCGGTGGCAATGTGTGGAAGGAGACGGAGGGCCATTGTGCGGACGGCGCCGGGTGTGTCGAGAGGGTCAGTGCCTATTGCTATTAAATATATAGCTATCAGCGCACGATGGTAAAGCGCTGGCGGCCTGTTTGATATTAATTTCACGCATTCCTGGCCCGCCTGTGCTTGGCGCACGGTCCTGGGGTTCCTCTGCACGAATCGCCGCGCCGTGTGCATCTGCGGTCTCGGGCGGTCTGCGGCGTTGCAAAACCTCGCAATAGCTGCGGCTATTGCTGCGTTTTGCGCATTGCAGTCCATCCCGATCCGCAGTGCACACTTTCCGCTCGATTCGTGCAGAGGATCCCTGGCGGGCATCAATCCTACGTGCCGCCTGCGTCCGGCTCCGCTACCATGCACGCTCCCTTTCATTCTTGGCAGCCCGCGCTGCCCAGTTCATGACCGACCCCGCTCCTCGCATTGTTCGCGCCGACACGCCCCAGGGGCCTTGTGCGCAGCTGCACGGGCGCTGGGGCGCGGCCGAGCTGGGAACCGGGGCACAGTGGCAGGCCGTGTCGGGTCAGCTGCGCAGCCACCCGGCCGCACCCACGCTGGGCTGGGACCTGATGCAGCTGCAGTGGCTGGACCACGTGGGCGCACAGTTGCTGTGGAACCACTGGCAGCATGCCTGGCCCGAGCGCCTGGCTTGCACCGACGCCCAGCGCGACATGCTGGCGCGCGTGGCGCAGTTCACCTGCACCGCTCCGCCGCCCGAGCCCTGGCGGCTGAGTGAGCAGGTGGACCACCTGGGGGTGCTGGTGCTGCACGGCGTGGACCATGCCCGCCACATGCTCGAAATGGTGGGCCGGCTGGTGCTGGACCTGGGCCGCCTAGCGCGCGCGCCGCGCAAGGGGCCGTGGCGCGACGTATCGGGCCACCTGTACCGCATGGGGGCCACGGCCCTGCCCATCACGGCGCTGGTGGGCTTTCTCATCGGCGTGGTGCTGGCCTACCTGATGAGCCTGCAGCTGCGGCAGTTCGGGGCCGAGTCGTTCATCGTCAACATCCTGGGTATCTCGCTCATCCGCGAGCTGGGGCCGATGCTGGCCGCCATCCTGGTGGCGGGGCGCTCCGGCTCGTCGATCACGGCGCAGATCGGCGTGATGCGCGTGACCGAGGAACTCGATGCCATGCGCGTCATGGGCATTCCCCACGGCTTTAGGCTGGTGATGCCGCGCACCATTGCGCTGGCACTGGCCATGCCGCTCATCAGCGTGTGGACCACGCTGGCAGCGCTGGCGGGCGGCATGCTGGCGGCCGACGTGGCCATGGACATCTCGCCCGGCTACTTCGTGCAGGCCCTGCCCGCCGCCGTCAAGATCGGCAACCTGGGCCTGGCCATGGCCAAGTCGGTGGTGTTTGGCGCGTTCATCGCGCTCATCGGCTGCCACTGGGGACTGCGCGTGAAGCCAAACACCCAGAGCCTAGGCGAGGGCACCACCGCTTCGGTGGTCACGTCCATCACCATGGTGATCATCGTGGATGCGTTGTTCGCTGTGGCATTTAAAAACATAGGCATATGAGCAGCCACGCACGCACACCATTGCCCGAGCACATCGCCGTGGTGCCCGGCGAGCCGCCCATCGTGGACGTTCAGGGCCTGTGGACGCAGTTTGGCAAGGGCGATGAAACCTTCACCGTGCACCAGGACCTGAACTTCACCGTGCAGCGCGGCGAGATGCTGTCGCTGGTGGGGGGCTCGGGCACGGGCAAGACGGTGCTGCTGCGCCAGATCCTGGGCCTGGCCCGGCCTGCGCGGGGGCAGGTCACGGTGCTGGGGCGCCCGGCGTCCGAGATGGGGCGCGAGGGCGCGGCCAGCCGCGTGGGCATGCTGTTCCAGCACGGCGCGCTGTTCTCGGCCTTCAATGTGCTCGACAACGTGGCCTTTGCGCTGCGCGAGCAGGGCACGCTGCCCGACGACCTGGTGCGCGACGCCGCGCTGGTCAAGCTGCAGATGGTGGGCCTTCAGCCCGAGCACGCCACGCGCATGCCGGCGGATCTGTCGGGTGGCATGGTCAAGCGCGTGGCGCTGGCGCGTGCGCTCATCATGGACCCGCCGCTTCTGCTGCTCGACGAACCCACGGCGGGGCTGGACCCCAGCAGCTCCGACGACTTCTGTGCGCTGCTGCGCGAGCTGCGGGCCGCGCTGGGGCTCACGGTGGTCATGGTCACGCACGATCTCGATACGCTGTTTGCGCTGAGCACCCGGGTGGCCGTGCTGGCTGATAAGAAGGTCATCGTCACCGGTCCGCCGCACGAGGTGGCGCATTTCAAGCACCCGTTCATCGAACATTTCTTCCTGGGAGAACGTGGCCAGCGCGCCATGGCCCCGGTGCAATCCGTGGAGCACGCCCTGGCAGCACAGACCGCCGCCGCCGTGCCCACGCCCGACAAGGAACCCAGCTGATGGAAAACAAATCCCACGCCCTCGCCGCAGGCATCTTCGTGCTGGTGGTGGCCGCCATGCTGGCGGGCCTGGCCATCTGGCTCACGCGCGACAGCGCCAACTACGAGCAGTACGAGCTGTCCACCAAGGACGGCGTGAGCGGCCTGCAGCCCCAGGCCGCCGTGCGCTACAAGGGTGTGGCCGTGGGCAAGGTCACGCGCATCGGCTTCGACCCGCAGGTGACGGGCAACGTGCTCATCCGCATTGCCGTCAACGAGCAGGCCCCCATCAGCCCCACCACCTTCGCCGTGCTGGGCTACCAGGGCGTGACGGGCCTGGCCCACGTTCTGCTGGACGATGCCGACCAACCTTACCCCGAGCTGCCACCGGGCCCCAGCGGCCTGCCGCGCCTGCCCATCAAGCCGTCGCCGTTTGGCAAGCTCGCCGAGCAGGCCCCCGCCATCCTCACCCAGGTGGACGAAGCCACGCGGCGCATCAACCAACTGCTGGGCGACACCAACCAGCAAAAACTCACCGAAGCCCTGGGCAACATTGCCCAGGCCGCAGGCAGCGTGAACACCTTGACCCAGCGGCTCGATGCCACCGTGGCCCAGCGCCTGGACCCGGCCCTGGCCGCGCTGCCCCCGCTGGCCAGCGATGCGCGCAAGACCCTGCAGTCCCTGCAGCAGGCCGGTGCCAGCGTGTCGGTGCTGGCGGCCGACGTCAGCAAGACCACGCAGCGCCTGGGGGCCGAGGGCGGCCCCATCGACCAGATCACCATCGGCACGCAATCCCTCGCCCGGGCGGCCGATCAGTTCAGCACCACCACGCTGCCGCGCCTGAACCGCGCGGCCGACGACACCTCGCGCGCGGCACGCACGCTCAGCCGCACGGCGGGTGGTGTGGCGGACAACCCCCAACTGTTCATCTACGGCTCGGGCCGCATTCCGCCCGGCCCGGGCGAACCTGGTTTCGCGCCCTGAGAAGGTGTGAACGAACCCACCATGCCCGCTCATTCCCCCAAAACACACCCGCTCGTCGTTGCAAATGCTCGCCATAGCCCGCGCTATGGCTGCGCTTTGCGCCTGGACCGGCCGCGTTTCGGCGGCCTGCTCGGGCACGCCGGATTCATTCACACCTTCTGAGGAGAAGCGTTGATGGAAAATACTATTAAAAAAATAGCTGCTAGCGATTTACCATCAAGCGCTAGAGGTCTATTTGTTTCAGTTTTTGCAGTGGGACTGCTGGGTATCGCCGGCTGCTCGGCGCTGCCCAGCCCGCCCTCGCGCCCCGTGCTCTACGACTTTGGCCCCGGTCCGGTCGCCACGGCCCCCAGCGATCGCCGCGCCCCCCTGCCCCCGTTGGCGCTGGCCGATGTAGAGGCCCCGGGCCTGCCCGAGGGCAGCAACGCCGTGCTCTACCGCCTGGCCTACGCCGACGCCCAGCAGCTGCGCCCCTACAGCCAGGCCCGCTGGAGCCAGCCACCCGCCCAGTTGCTGCAGCAGCGCCTGCGCGAGCAGCTCGGCCAGCGCCGCGCCATCCTCAAGGCCGACGACGGCGCGGCCCAGGCGCGCGACGCCGCCCAGGGCGGCCGCTTGCCAGCCGTGCTGCGCGTGGAGCTGGAAGAGTTCAGCCACCTGTTTGCCAGCGCCTCGGACAGCGCGGGCGTGGTGCGACTGCGTGCCACGGTGGTGGATCTGACCCCGGGCGGTGAAGCGCTGCGCGGCCAGCGCGTGTTCACCGTGCGCACCCCGGCGCGCAGTGCGGATGCAGCAGGCGGCGTGGCTGCATTGGCCGATGCATCGACTCAGGTGGCGCAGGAAGTGGCGGAGTGGGTGGAGCAGGTGGGGCGGTAGACCGACGCTGCGGTGGGTGTAGCCCGGTGGGTGCCTGTCGTCTGTCGAGGCCTCGCCTTGTGGCGATCAGCGGCGCCCACCGGTTATGAACGTGTCGGCGCGGCGGTTTCTGCCTGTTTTGCGCCGTTGGATTTAGCGCTTCCCTCGATCCCCGTTACAACCCGCGCATAGCGCGCAAAGCTCCAGTACGCCCAGGCCCAGTCCAGCAGCACGACCAGGCGGTTGCGAAAGCCGATCAGGAAGTAGACGTGCGCGAACAGCCAGAACAGCCACGCAAAGTAGCCTGAAAAGCGCACCGGCCCAGCGGGCGAGGTGAGGTCCACCACGGCGGAGTTGCGGCCGATCGTGGCCAGGTTGCCGTAGTCGCGGTAGCGAAACGGCTGCGTGGCCTGGCCGGCCAGGCGGCGCAGGATGTTGGCGGCCGTGGCGCGCCCCATCTGCTTGGCGCCGGGTGATACACCGGGAACGGGGGTGGGCTCCTGGCCGGGCGCGTGGCTCTTGGCAGCAGCCAGGTCGCCAATGACGCTGATCTCGGGGTGGCCGGGCAGGCTGAGATCCGGCGCTACCACCACGCGGCCCGCCCGGTCGGTGTCGCAACCCGTGGCCCCGGCCAGCTGGCGCCCCAGCACCGAGGCCGCCACACCGGCCGCCCAGACAATGCATTTGCTCTTGATTTGATAGCTGTTTGCGCTTGTTGGTTGAGCGCTGGATGGCGATTCGACCATCAACCCGTCGCTGTCGATGGCGGTGACGCGGGCGTTCAGGCGCACTTCCACGCCCAGCTTTTCGAGCTGCTCCCTGGCGCGCTGGCTCAGTGCCTCGGGCATGGACTGGAGCACGCGGGGGCCGCCTTCGAGCAGGATGATTTTTGCGCTGGCCGGGTCGATGTGCCGGAACTCGCCGGGCAGTGTGTGGCGTGCGATCTCGGCCAGCGTGCCCGCCATCTCCACGCCCGTGGGGCCTGCGCCCACGACCACAAAGTTGAGCCAGTCGGCGCGGCGGGTGGGGTCCGCTTCCTTTTCTGCCGCCTCGAAGGCCAGCAGGATGCGGCGGCGGATCTCAAACGCATCGTCCAATGTCTTGAGGCCTGGGGCATGGGGCGCCCAGTCGTCGCGGCCGAAGTAGCTGTGGGTGGCTCCTGCAGCGACGATCAGGTGGTCGTACGGCAAGGGCGCCGACGGGTGAGGCCCGTCCTTCAAATGCACGGTGCGCGCTGCCACGTCGATGTGCGTGACTTCGCCGAGCAAGGTCGTGACGTTGGGCTGCTGCCGAAACAGGTGCCGGATGGGCGCAGCGATGGCCGGCGCCGACAGCCCGGCCGTGGCCACCTGGTAAAGCAGGGGCTGGAAGAGGTGGTGGTTGGTCTTGTCGATGAGCGTCACGTCCAGCGCGGCACCACGCAGCGCACGGGCGGCTTCGAGGCCGCCAAAGCCGCAGCCGATGATGACAACACGGGGGCGGGGCGAGGGAGCGGAAGAAGTGGTCATGCCCCCATTATTGGGGCTCGCAGCTTCCGGGCAGCCTGTGAAACGGGCGCTCCCCCGGAGAAAGGCTGCCAAGCAAGGGCCGCCCCGCAGCGAGGGCTGCGTCCCCCCGCCCGCAGCGCGCAGCGCTACGAGAGCGGGGGGAAGCGGCGCAGCCGCTAGGGGGGGCTCACATCACGCCATGAAACCCAGGTTGGTCGGGTAGTCGGCCCCGCCAAAGTGGCTCAGGTTGGGCAGCACGCCCGCCAGTTCGCTGTTGCTCACGCCAAACCAGCTGGCCAGCGTGGCCGCGTACTGGTCCACCGAGGTGCTGGGCAGCAGGCGGCCCTGGCCCACATGCCACTGGTCGTTGGCATCGGCAGTGTTGGTGATGCTGACCGGCGGCGCCTTGCCATAGAAGGCCTTGCCCTTGACTGCGCCACCCACCATGAGATGGTGGCTGCCCCAGCCGTGGTCCGAGCCGTCGCCGTTGGAGCTGAGCGTGCGGCCGAAGTCCGAGGCCGTGAACGCCGTCACCTTGTCGGCCACGCCCAGTTCGACCGTGGCGTTGTAGAACGCGGTCATGGCTTCGCTCACGCGCTGCATGAGCGTGGGCTGCTGCGAGATCAGGTTGTCATGCAGGTCGAACCCGCCCAGCGACACCATGAACACCTGCCGTTTGCTGCCCAATGCGGTGCGTGCACCAATAAGGCGGGCGACCATCTTGAGCTGGTCGGCCAGCGAATTGCTGGTGGGGAAGGCCGTGGCCAGCGTGACACCGGCCAGCCCGGAGGTGATGGAAGCCTCGGCGCCCACAGCCCGCGCGGTGACGCGGTTGTATTCGTTCTCCAGCGTCTGGCCGCTGGTTTGCTGGATCAGCGAGGTCAGCGCTGCGCGCACGGCCGTGGAGCCGTAGACATTGCTTTTGACGCCGTTGATCGGGATCGCACCGTTGGTGCTGACCTGGTACTGCAGCGCGGAGTCGCCCGAGAGGAACACCGCATTGCCCGTGACGGAGATGCAGGTGAACAGCGAACTGCCGTTGGAGGACAGCGCCAGGTCGCCGATGTTGCCGCCCCAGCCCACGGTGGAGCCTTCGGGCGAGGACGACTGCCAGACCGATTGCTGGTCGTTGTGCGAGAACAGCTTGGGGGGCAGCGGGTACAGCGCACGGTTGCTGCCGCTGTATTGCGCACGCGTGAGTGGAACCACCAGGGGGCCCACGTTCAGCTGCACGGCTGCCTTGCCGGTGTTGAACAGGTTGGTCAGCCCGGTCATGGCAGGGTGCAGCGCGTACTGGCGCCCACCGGCCAGTGGCGTGGTGGGCGCGAGCAGGGTGGGGGTCAGGGCGGACTTGGCCAGGGCAATGCCCCCCGCCGTCTGTCCGGCACCGCCTCCGCGCGCGGCGCTGTATTTGTTGTAGCTGTCGTCGTCATAGGTAATGACGGTGTTGGCGTAGTCGTTGCCGCCGTACAGGAAGACGCAGACCAGCGCCTTGTAGTCGGTGGCCGTGAAAGCTGCGGCTTCGCCCACGGCGGCGAGATTGAGCGCAAAGGGCAGGGCGGTGCCTGCCATGCCCAGCTGGGCCGAGCGGCGCAGGAAGGCGCGGCGGGAATGGAGGTCGGGTTGGAGGAGATGCATGGCGGCGCGCCTTATTTCTGGATCAGGTATTCGGCCGAGGCCATGACGAGGAAAATCGCGGCCGCCACGCGGTCACGTTTGGCGTTGTCCGTGCTTGCCGCCGTGACGGGGGTCGTCTTGAGGGCGTCTGCGATGAGCTTGACGGTGGCTGCAGACAGCTGGCCAGCCGTCATGAGCAGGTTGATCCGGTCCACGAGCGCATCGGCATCGGCCACGATGGCCAGTTCGTTGGTATAGGCCGCCTTGATGTCGAAGCCGTTGTTGCCGTTGCTGCCGTTGTTGGGCAGGTCTGGCGCGTTTACGAAGATACCGTTGCGGATCACGCCCTGCATGTAGTTGAGGTAACCGCCCACGCTGCTCTCGTTGACCAGCTGGAACTCGGGCGCCACGGCACCGGCCGTGGCCAATGCCGTTGAAGGCGGCACATAGCCCGGCCGGAAGAAGTTGAACACCGACGGTGAGCGCAGCGGGCTCTGCGCCAGGCGCGAGCCGGCCGAGCTGAGGTCGCCGATCTTCCAGCTGCCGTATTGCGACGCGATGCCAAAGGTGCGGCCCCACTGCACAAAGCGCAGCATGGGCTCGCGCAGGCGGCCGAACATGGGGTCCGTGAGCCCGGCGGGCGCGCGGGCTTCGTCGTCGAGCAACACAGCCTTGACCACGGCCCGCAGGTCGCCCCGCACGCCGAGGCCGTTGTTGTTGAAAGCGGCCGCCACACGGCTGATGTAGCCGGGTGACGGGTTGCTGGTGACCAGGCGCTGGATCAGCTGCTTGCCGATGAACGGCCCAACGTTGGGGTGGTTGAAGATGGTGTCCAGCGCCGTTTTGAGCGCCGCCGCACCGGGTGTGCCAGCGGCAACCGTGGTGCCCAGGAAGGTGGCGGCCAGCGTGGAGTGCCGCGACTCGTTGAGTGCCATGGGCAGCCGCGTGAAATGGGTGCTGGGCACGGTGCGCGTGGTACCCGGCACGGTGGTCTGCACGTTTTGCGACTGGTCGTAGTCGTAGCCCGTGAACACGCGTGCCAGGTTGGTGATGTCGCTTTGGGTATAGCTGTCGACCACTTGGCCCGAGCCATCGCGCTTGGCTGTGCCATCCTGGTTCAGCTCTACGAGCCCGATGGACATCAGCTGCAGGATCTCACGGGCATAGTTCTCATCGGGCTGGCGGCCGGTGGAGGGGTTTTCCTTCTGGTTGCCGCGCGTGTTGAGGTAGTAGCCCATCGCGGGGTTGAGGGTCACGTCCTCCAGCAGCTTGCGGAAGTTGCCGAAGGCATTGGCAACCAGCTGGTCCCAGTAGTGGGCGATGGCATGGCTGCGCCAGCTGAAGTCCAGGCCCGAGAGCGATACCACGCAGATCTCGGACAGCGCGAGTGCCACGCGCTTGCGCAAGCCGTCGCTGGATGTCATGAGCTGTTGCCAGATCATGTAGTCGCCCGGGTAGGTGTTGTCGTAGTACGACGTGGCGTTGTCCACCGTGTTGTACCCGCGCTGGTTCAGCCAGTCCCACCCCTTGGTGCCGACGGGCAGGCTGAACTGGTTGTTGATCCAGCTGTCGTAGGTGCTGGCGCGCAGGGTGGCGATTTCGCCGGTGGATGCCGAGAACTGCGCTTGCAGGAGAAACCGCGCCGCTTCCTGGTCGGTGTCGGCCCGTGTGTAGGTGTAGCTTCCAGCTCCCGGGGCTGGCGGTGGGGGCGGCGGCGTCGCAGGCCCTGGAGCGGGTGTGGGGCCGGGTGCTGGTGCAGGCCCTGGGGCGGGCGGCGTGGCGGGTCCTGGTGCGGGGGCTGGGCCAGGCGCAGGTGCCGCTCCAGGGGGGGGCGCGGAGCCCGGTGTTGGCGTCGTGGGCGGGCTCACGGTTTCATCAGCCGCATCACCACCACCACAGGCCGCCAACGCCACGCTGGCCATCAGGGCGGCGAGCGTGGCCTCCCTGGGCAACGGGGCCGGGCGCGGAGCCGGCTTTGTGGTGTCGATTCCCTCTGCGACCTCGGCAGGCGCTGCTGCGCAAGGCTCCTCTTTCAACAGTGTCATGGTGGTTCTGCTAGTTGTTTGTCACGCGAGCAACACCCTGCGTAGAGCCTTCCAACGCATTGCTTGCACGGGCCGTCTGCGTGGGTAGCTCTGCCCTGGGTGCCAAGGCCGGTGAATCAAGTGTATGGATTTGCAACTGGGAGGCACTCGGGCTAAATCGTTATGAATGACTACAAAAGTCACCAAATGCAACTTTTTACCCAATGAGGCTGGTTTCGACTATGGCGTATTCACCCACGGTTTTCTGAGCGGCTTGTCTGGCATCGGTGTAGTCCACAGGCCGACGTTCTCTGCCTCTGACTGCCTACGTGTGGCGCGCCGCGGGGTTTCTACAGTGGGCTCATCGCTGACCGGCACCGTTTACCGCCATATCGGTGGCATGGCCGCAGCGAAACAACCGCAAGGAAGAAGACCATGAACGAAGACACCGTCAAGGGCAACTGGAAGCAGTTCAAAGGCAAGATGATTGAACAGTGGGGCAAGCTCACGAACGATGACTTTGACGTCATTGATGGCAAGCGTGAACAGTTCCTGGGCAAGCTGCAGGAGCGCCAGGGCATTGCCCGCGACGCAGCCGAAAAGCAGCTCAAGGAATGGCAAGAACGCCACCCGGACTTCCGCTTCAACGACTGACCGGTTGCCCGGCGCAGGGGCCCGGCCCCTGCCCTGCAGCAACACGGGAAACGACGGCTCCCGCACCCTGGTGCAGACAGCTGGACACCCCTGAATCACCCAATCCCGAGGAGAAACCCATGAAATTCGCACGTACTCTGATCGCATCCGTGGCTGCCGGCCTGCTGGCAACCTCTGCCTTCGCCATGACCGAACCCGAGCACAAGGCCGCCAAGGAGCGCATCTCGGCCGACTACAAGGCCGACAAACAAAAGTGTGATGCCCTGAAGGCGAACGCCAAGGACATCTGTGTGAAGGAAGCCAAGGGCAAGGAAGATGTGGCCAAGGCAGAACTGGAAGCCCAGTACAAGCCGAGCCCCAAGGCCACCCAGAAGGTGGCAGAAGCCCGCGCTGACGCTGCCTACTCTGTCGCCAAGGAAAAATGCGATGACCTGAAGGGCAATGAAAAGGATGTCTGTGAAAAGGACGCCAAGGCTGCCCAGGTGAAGGCCAAGGAAGATGCCAAGGTTGCCGCAGCGCAGGCCAAGCCTGCTGACAACGCCGCCGAAAAGGGCGCCGCCGTGGCAGAGGCCCGCAAGGATGCCAACGCTGAAAAGAACGACGCCAACTACAAGGCCGCCAAGGAGCGCTGCGATGCGCTGTCGGGTGATGCCAAGTCCAAGTGTGTGGACGACATGAAGCGCATGTACGGCAAGAGCTGATCCGCTGGGGACCTCTCAGTGGCCGGTACTCCCAGCCGCTGGCAGTCTTCACAATGCCCCGCCCCGTGCGGGGCATTTTTTGTTGTGGGGTCCGGATGGTGCTGAGCGGTTGATGCCGAACTGACCTGCATCAACACGCCCTGGTGGCTGGCGGCCTAAGCTCGTGCCCTGTTTTTGTCTCGCTGCAAAGGGATTCCCATGGCACAACTCGAATGGTCGGACGCGCTGGCCCTGGACCTGCCCCTGATGGACGACACCCACCGCGAATTCGTGGACCTGCTGGCCGCCGTGGACCGGGCCGACGATGCGCAGCTGCTCTCGACCTGGCATGCGCTCGTGGAGCACACCGATCACCATTTTGCGCAGGAGGACGCCTGGATGGAGTCCACCCGTTTTGCCTCGGGCAACTGCCACAGCATGCAGCACCGGGTGGTGCTGCAGGTCATGCGCGAAGGGGTGGTGAGGGCCCAGCAAGGCGACCTGCAAGTGCTGCGTGTGATGGCCAGCGAACTGGCGCTGTGGTTTCCGCAGCACGCCCAGAGCATGGACGCTGCGCTGGCCCTGCACTTGCGCCGTGTGGGCTTTGACCCGGTCTCGGGCGTGGTGCACGCGCCGCACGCGTTGCCGGGCGAACTGATCCAGGGCTGTGGTGGATCGACCTGCTCCGACACCTCGGCCGGTGTTGCCGCCACCGAGCCAGCGGCAATGGCCTGAGAGCGTCAACAGGCTCTTACCCCCGTGCGTAGGCCGCGCCGGTGTGGCATGCTGCCAAGTCTCTAGGCAAGTGGGCGGCATGACCGCTGTGCTTCATGGCCGAAACCTCTTCCCCTGTGGCTCTGTACGACGAGGCCGCAAGTCTCCAAGCCCTGCAGCGCTATGGCATTCTCGACACGCCGATGGAGCCCGCCTACGACGACCTGGCAGGGATTGCGGCCCATGTGTGTGAAGCCCCAGTCGCCCTGATCAGCCTGCTCGACAGCCACCGCCAGTGGTTCAAGGCCTCAGTGGGGCTCCCGCTGCGGGAAACCCCGCTGGACCAGTCCGTGTGCCGCTACGCCGTGCGGCAGCCCGGCGTGTTCATCGTGCCCGACCTGGCGAAGGATGCGCGTTTTGCGCACTTCAGCATCGTGACCCAAGAAAATCCGCTCCGCTTCTATGCCGGGGCGCCCCTGGTCACGCCCGATGGTTATGCCCTGGGCACGCTCTGCGTGCTGGACCACCGGCCGCGCCATCTGTCCCAAAAGGCCCAGGACATGTTGTGTGCGCTGGCGCGCCAGGTGATCCGCCTGCTGGAGCTCAAGCGCGCCAACGACCGCCAGGGCCAGATGCTGGTGGAGCTGGAAGAAGCGCGCCGCCAGATGGCCGTGCTGGCCCATACCGATGTGTTGACCGGCCTGGCCAACCGGCGCTCGTTCACCGCGCGTCTTTTGCAGGAGCAGGCCCTTTTGCGGCGCGACGGTGAACCCGCCTGCCTGCTGATGATGGACATCGACCACTTCAAGCGCGTCAACGACGTGCATGGCCACCATGTGGGCGACCAGGCCCTGCAGCTTTTTGCCACGCTCTGCCGCGATGTGTTCCGCGCGGCAGACATGGTGAGCCGCTGGGGCGGCGAGGAGTTTCTGGCCCTGTTGCCTGCTACCCGGGTGGAGCAGGCCCAGGCGGTGGCGCAGCGTGTGCATGACGCGCTGACCACCCACCCGGTGCCGGGGGTGACGCCGCCCTTGGCGCTGACCGTGAGCATGGGACTGTCCAACTTCGATCCCCTGCGCCCTCTCGACATCACCCTTCGCGCGCTGGATTCAGCGCTCTACACAGCCAAGCGCGAAGGCCGCAACCGCACCGTGGTGGTGTAGATGCAGCTGAGTTGCTTTAATTTTGATAGCTGCTAGCGATTGTCAGTAAAGCGCTAGGGCCATATTCTTTCGATATTTCGACGCTGCGTCAGTGCCCTGCGGTGCGGGGCAGTATCAGCGCAGCCATGCGCCATGACAGATCCCGCAGGGCCCGGCGCACGGCGGGCGAATCCTGCGCACCCACGGGGTTGGCATCGCTGCGCGGGCAGAACGCAGCCTCCAGGACCTGCTGCTTGGCGCAGACCAGCGCCACCCGGTCTTGCGCCCGCAGGGCCGCCATCAGCTGGTCGCGGTGGCGCTGCACGCGCTCCGCTTCGGCCAGCGTCAGGGTGGGCGGCTGCGCGGCAGCGCCTGCGGCCGGGCCGGTGAGGTGCTGTGCCCAGGACAGTGGCGTGGTGCGCGTTGTCATACAGCGCTCACCGGCGGTGTAGGGGGCGTGGCGGGGCGCGCAGCCGGTGGGGTGGGAGGGCGCACCTCCGGTGGCGCCATCGGGCGGCGGGGCGGCGTGTTGCCCTGCGACAGGCCGTACCAGTTCACCTTGCGCGTCAGCACCATCACAGCCGCCAGCACCAGGAACAGCGCAATGGCACCCACCACCAGGGCCGTCTGCTCCAGCTGCAGCAGCACATATAGCAGGCCATACAGCACCGCGATGCCCCCGCCGAGCGGGATGCCCCGCGCCAGCCCACCCAGCATGTGGCTGGCGTAGTAGGCGAGCAGCAGCACACAGGCGCTGGCGGCCACGGCGTACGAGACGCCGAACGGCAGGTGCTCCGACAGGCTCACCAGCAGCAGAAAAAAGCTGCACAGCGCGCTGCCCACCAGCAGGTACTGCACCGGGTGCACGCGCAGCTTCTTCATCAGCTCGAACAGGCCCACGGCGACGAAGGTGAGGGCAATGAACAGCACGCCATATTTGGTGGCGCGGTCCGACAGGGAATAGGGGTTCACCGGGTCGATGAAGGCCACGCTGAAGCTGTCGGCGCAGTCGCCGGGGGTTGCGCCTCCGGGCACATAGTCGCTGTGGCCGCTATCGTCTGTGCCGCCCAGGCAGATGCGTTTGCCGTTGGCAATGTCGGCCTGCGCCGTGGTGGCCAGCGACGACAGGCGCCACTGGGCCGCGAAACCGGTCTTCTTGACCTCGCGCTCCGACGGCAGAAAGCGGCCACCGAACGATGGGTGGGGCCAGCTGCTGGTCATCTGCACCTCGGTGTTGCCACCCAGCGGCACAAAGGCCAGGCGTTCGGTGCCCACCAGTTCCAGGTCCAGCGTGGCGGTCAGTCCGTCGGCCTTGCCGCGCACCGATTCTGGCAGTGCTGCATGCAGGCCCCGGCTGTAGGTGGGGTGGAAGGTGCCGGGCTTGAGGGCCAGGGTCTGCGAATCCAGGGTGAACTGCGCGGTGCGGATGCCACGCGCGTCGCCCACGGCCATCATGACGATGGGTGCACCGCAGTGCATGCGCGAGTTTTTCATGCTGCTTTGCGGCACCAGGCTCGCCAGCGAACCCCACTGGGCCGTCACGTGGGCCTTGAGGTTGAAGGTGTTCACCTTGTGCAGGCCGCGCGCACGTTCTTCCATCGCGGCGCCGGTGCTGAGCTTGAGCTGCTCGGGCATGGCGGTCAGCAGGAACTCGCGGCGCTGCTCCACCATGCGGCGCTCGTCGCCCTTGCCGGTCTCTACCTCCCAGCTCTCCACACAGGCGCTGTGGATCATCGGGCCCATCAGCGTCTGCGGTCCGGCCAGGCTTTCGGCCACGCTCTGGGCGGTGATGCTGCGGTAACGCAACCGGTCGCGCACCACGTCTTCGATCATGCCGAGGCCAAAGAGAAGCAGCACGGTGATGGCGGCCAGCGCGGCCAGTTTGGTGAACAAGGGGTGTTTGAGCAAGAGATCCTCCACAAATGATGTTGTGGAGGCAGTGTTGGGGCCCGGTGTGAGGGCGCTATGAAGTTTGTGAGGCCAGTGTGAAGTCGGGCGTTGTGTCGGCATGACCTGTCAGGTCATCGACGGCCGGACTCCTTGCACCTACAAACGGCACAGGGCAATTGGAAACACGTTTTAGGGGGCGGCATGCGCTATGGGGTTCCGTTGATTCTGGTCTTGGTGGCAGTGGTCCATGCCCTGCCGCTGGTGGGCGTGCTCGGGGCGGGCAAGCTGGCGCAGCTGTACGGCACCCCGGTGCAGGATGCAGGCGTGGAGCTGCTGTTGCGGCACCGGGCCGTGCTTTTCGGGCTGCTGGCCGCCTTCATGGGCTATGCAGCCCTGCGCCCCGAACTGCATCGGCTGGGCCTGGTGGTGAGCGTGGTGTCGTTTCTGCTGCTGTCGTGGCTGCAGCGGGGCAGCGCGCTCAGCGCCCCGCTGGTGACGGCCGTGCGGGTGGATGGGGTTGCACTGGCCTTGCTGGTGGTGGGGCTCGCTCTACACCTGCGCCGCTCGCATTAACTGGCGGGAAACTCCAGCGCCACGCGCAACCCAGGCCCGGTATTGCGCACCACCATCTGCCCCCCGTGCAGCGCCATCACGCGCTTGACGATGGCCAGCCCCAGGCCCGATCCGCTGCGCTCGCCGCCTGGCCGCGCGGTGGTGAAGAAGCGTTCGCCCAGGCGGGGCAGGGCGTAGTCGGGCACGCCGGGGCCGCTGTCCCGCACGGCCACGGTGGCGCCGTCCAGCTCCACCTGCACCGTGCTGCCTGCGGGCGCAAAGTCGATGGCGTTGTCCAGCAGATTGGTCAGTGCCATGGTCACCAGCTCGGCCTCCCAGGGGCCGTTGCTGCCCGTACCGGACAGGGCCAGCATGATGCCGCGTTGCGCAGCACGGGCGCGTGTCTGGCCGATGGCAGCCTCGGCGCAGGCCTGCAGGGCCACAGGCGCGCGGCCCTCGGCGTGGTGGCGCTGCTCCAGTTTGGACAGCTCCAGCAGCCGGTCGATGATGCGCTGCAGGCGTTCGCTTTGCTGCACCACCTGGGTCGCAAATTCGGCACGGTCGGCGGCGGGCAGCTCGTCCTGCAGCAGCTCGCCCGCGCCCCGGATGGCCGCCACGGGGCTTTTGAGTTCGTGTGTCAGTGCGCGCACGTAGCCCTCGATGTAATCGCGCCCCTCCAGCCGGGCACGCATGCGGTCCATGGCGCGGGCCAGGTCGCCCAGCTCGCCCGGTACCTCGGGCACGGCCAGCGCCGTGGTGGGCGTAGCGCCGGGGTCATGGCGCTCGCCATCGGCGGGGCCCTGCACGCTCAAGGCGTAGTCGCGCAGACGGCGCACGTTCCACACCATCCACAGCGTCACGGCCACGCCGACGGCGGCCGAGAGCGCCAGTAGCAAAAGGCCGCCCATGAACACCTTGCGCTCGGCGCGGTCGATGAAGCGCTGCACGGTGCGGGTGGGTTTGGCCACCGTCAGCACGCCTGCAATCTGTTCTTTCACGTAGATGGGCGCCGCCACATGCATCACGCCGCTGGTATCGTCGTCTTCCACATCGCGCGTAGAGCGTGCGCCGTACTCGCCCCGCAGCGTGCGGGCCACGTCGCGCCACTGCGAGTAGTCGGCGCCGATGGCGCGGTTCTCCGAGTCGAACAGCACGCGGCCCGTGGTGTCGGTCACATAGATGCGGTAGTCCAGTGACTGCTTAGAGAAGCCCCAGATCGCCGCATCGATGGGCCGCGTGGCATAGCGTCGCACATGCTGCGCAAACGGGCTGGTGCTGCTGTTGTCAGCCCCCGCCGCCAACCGCCCGGCGGCCAGGTCTTCGCTGGCCAGCTCGGCCAGGATGTTGGCCGTGTCCACCATCATGTCCTCCATCACCTCGCGCACGCTGGGCTTGATCTCGGCCATGAACACGCGCAGCACAAAAAACGCGGCGATGCCGTTGATCAGGAAGAAGGCGAACAGCAGGCGGATGCCCAGGCGCATGGGGCAGTTCTCTTAAAAAATCTTGACCGGCAAAGCGTCTCAGAAGCGCTGAGTATCGGTATGGAGCAAGACGATGTGGGGGACGGGCAGTGCGTAGCACGCCTGGCGGACATGCTGGTCAGATCGTACAGGCGGTTGAATCGCAAGGTGAATTTGGCCAGGAAGCGCGATGCGGGCTTCCTGTGCGTGATGCTGCGACCCAGTCCTTGCGATCTGGCACGAGATGCACCGTGGGGACGCAAAGCCTGTTGCGTGGCCTAACTAAGTTGCAAGCGCACAACGTTTTCGCTCGAAACCAGGTCGGTACGACCGGGCTGCTCCAGCGATCCCGTGCTACCCGCTGTTACCGCTTGAGACATGTCACCTAGGCTGAACCCGGAGCTGCCCACGGTGTGGCGTGGGCTTGTGCCAATTTCATGCAGCAACAGGAGACAAATTATGAACAAAATGCGTGCCCTATCAGCGGCCGTGCTCGGGTGCTTTTCGTCGTTTGGCATGGCGCAAACCGCGGCGGACGGGAGCAGTGTGACGATGTACGGCATCGTCGACGTTGGCATCCACCATGTCACCGGAGCACCCGGCGGCTCTAAGACCAGCCTTACCAGTGGGAACATGCAAGGTTCGCGCCTCGGATTCAAGGGAAATGAAGACCTGGGCGGTGGATACCGCGCCGTCTTCACGCTCGAATCGCGGCTCGAAGCTGACACCGGCGCACTGGGCAACCGCCCCATTTCCCAAGGGCGGCTGCCGGACCGACTCAGCAACGCTGGATCGTTGGGCCTGCCCGCTGCGCTTCAGCCTGCTGTGTCCGCAGTGGCCGCCCAGATCGGTAATTCCGTGGGCGTCAACTTGGGCAACAACTTCTTTGATCGGCAAGTATTCACCGGCCTGATCACCCCGTTCGGTGCCTTCACATTCGGGCGACAGTACACACCGGGCTACTTGGCCAACGCCAACTTTGACGCGATGAAGACCGAGTCCAGCCTGTCACTGGGACAGTTGGTGGCGATTCCGGCTTCGTTCGATATCCGCGTGAGCAACTCACTCCAGTACGGTCTGCAATGGAACGGATTCACCGCCACCGCGATGTACGCAGCCGGGGAAGTCGCTGGTCGGTCGAGCGCGGGGCGGCTGTGGGGTGCCATGGCCATTTACAACGGCAACGGCTATTCGTTCGGCGGCGGTTACAACACACGCAACAACGAACTGGGTGAAAAGTCGCTGACGACCGCTGTCCTCGGCGCGACGCTGGATGTCGGGCCGGGCACCCTGTCGGGCCAATTCAGCGTCATCAAGGACGACCATCCCACCAACCTGTCCGGCATTTCCGCAGTCCTGTCTGCCAACCCTGCCACGGCACCAGTGGCCGGTCTGGTGCAAAACGCCTTCATTCAGGGTTTCCGGCAAGACGCACGCCTGTTCCAGGTTGGCTACCGCATCACCAGCGGCGTGCACGCCGTGACCGTGGCCTACAACAACATGAACGACAAACGCCCGTTCAATGCGGATCGCGCGTCGTATGGGGTGGCTTACACCTATGCACTGTCCAAGCGCACCGACCTGAATGCCGTACTCACACACCTGAACAACAAAAACACGTCGCAAGACATGTTGGGCGGCAACGGATTTCTGGGTGGCGTTGCGGCAGCGCCCGGAAAAGACGTCAATAGCCTGGCACTGTCGATTCGCCATCGTTTCTGAGGGCTTGCAGAGCGGAGGGCATCCGTGTGCTGCGCCGCTCAGGCCCTACACGCTACCCCGCCAGATAGTCCGCCTGTCCAGCCCTCCGGCCCGAGCATTTCTCAGTTTTCGGTGGTATGCGGCCGTGGCCTGCATGCCAGTGCTCGTGCCTGCTGGGGGCGGGCCGCCTTGCAAGGGCCCGCTCTACCTATGAGTACGTGCAATGTCATTGGCTCCATCGACGGGGGCCAATGGGGTTTTAAATATCGATGCAATACCCCATGCCCCGGTGTGTGCTGATGTACTCGCGCCCCGGGTCCACCTCGCGCAGCTTGGCGCGCAGGGTCTTGATATGGGTGTCCACCGTGCGGTCAGTGCTCTCGCTGTCGTCGCCCCAGGCAGCGGCCAGCAGCGCGTCGCGCGAATGAATGCGGCCTGCGCCTCGCAACAGGTGGGACAGCAGGCGGTATTCGCGCCGGGTCAGCGGCAGGGCCTGGCCGCGCAGGCTGATGCGCTGGCCCGTCTCGTCGTCGTGGAACAGCGCGGTGGCCGTAGCGGCGGGCGTTGCCGGGTGGCCGTTGCCGTTCCCGTTGCCCGCGCGGCGCAGCAGCGCCTTCACGCGCGCCGCCAACTCGCGCGGGCTGAAGGGCTTGGTCAGGTAGTCATCGGCGCCCAGCTCCAGGCCCAGCACGCGGTCGATTTCTTCGCCGTGGGCGCTGAGCATCAGCACGGGCAGGGCGGCCGTGGACGCCGCGTTGCGCACATCGCGCAGCAGGTCCAGGCCGCTGCTGTCTGGCAGGCCCACGTCCAGCACCAGCAGGTCAAAACGGGCGCGCTGCAGTTGCTGGCGCGCATCGTGTACCAGCAGGCTGTGCGTGACGGTCAGGCCATCGCGCTCCAGCGCATAGGCCACGGTGCGGGCGATGGCGGGGTCGTCTTCGAGCAAAAGGAGTTTGGCAGACATGCCTCAATCATCCCCGGTGCTGCGCACCCCGCGCAGACAACGCAACTGGCGCGGCGCAGGCCAGGGACGCCGAGCAAGGGCCGCCCCGCAGTGAGGGCGTCGGCCCCCTTGGGGGAAGGCGCCGCAGGCGACTCAGGGGGTATTCCATGTCAGCGTGCAACGAGGATGGGGAACAATTTACCCAACCCGTCGGCCATCACCTCTACGGCCAGGGCGGCCAGGATCAGGCCCATCAGCCGGGTCATCACGTTGATGCCGGTCTTGCCCAGCACGCGTGCAATCGGGTCGGCCAGCGCAAAACACACGGCCGTGGCCAGCGCGATGACCACGCCGTAGCCCACCAGCGCCGCGTGCTGCCAGAAGGTCTGTGCGCGGTCGGCGTAAATCACCACGGTAGACATGCTGGCCGGGCCGGTGAGCAGCGGGATGGTGAGCGGCACCACGGCAATGCTGCTGCCGGCGGCGGCCTTCTCGGCCCCTTCTTCGTACTCATTGGTGCTGGGCTTGGCCTCAGCGGGCTGGGCGTTGAGCATGTTCATCGCGCTGATGAGCAGCAGCATTCCGCCGCCCACCTGAAAGCTCTGCAGCGAGATATTGAAGAAGTCCAGGATCTGCAGGCCCAGCAGCGCACAGGCCGCAATCACGCAGAACACGCTGAAGCTGGCCACCTGAATGGTGCGTCGCCGCTGCGGGTACGAAAAGCCCTGCGTGTAGTGGATGAAAAACGGCACGATGGCCAGCGGGTTCACGATTGCGAGCAGGGTGATGAGCGGTTTGAGATCCATACTAGTTTTCCGTTTTGAAGCTTGTCGCCCATAGATTTTCGACTTGGCGCTGTCGAGGCCAGTGCCCCGCGCAAGGGCCGCCGAAGCCGCGTATGCGGCGCTTTGCTTGTGTGCGCTGGGGGCGTTCCCCTCCCGCTTCGCGCAGCGAAGCGGGAGAGGGGGAAGGCGCGAAGCGACTCAGGGGGTGCTTCATTACCTTCCTCCAGAGACTTCAAGCAATGACATGGTGGTGTAGGGCGACGCATCCGACATCAGCCATACGATGGCCTCGGCCACTTCTTCGGCCGTGCCGCCGCGTTGCATGGGCACCTGGTGGGCCAGGTCGCGCACGCGGTCGGGCAGGCCGCCGCTGGCGTGGATGTCGGTCTCGATCAGGCCCGGGCGCACGGCGTTCACGCGGATGCCTTCGGCGGCCACCTCGCGCGCCAGGCCCATGGTGAAGGTGTCGATGGCGCCCTTGGCCGCCGCGTAGTCCACATACTGGTGGGCCGCGCCCAGCCGCGCGGCGGCGCTGGAGACGTTGACGATGCTGCCCCCCGCGCCGCCATGGCGCGTGCTCATGCGGCGCACAGCCTCGCGGGCGCAGACAAAGCTGCCGATCACGTTGATATCGAACATGCGGCGCAGGCGCGCCACGCTCATTTCGTCCACCCGCTGGGTGGTGTCTACCACGCCCGCGTTGTTCACCAGGGCGGTGATGCGCCCGAGTTGTGTATCCACGGTGGCAAACATGGCCAGCACCTGGGCCTCGTCGGCGACATCGGCCTGCACGGCCAGCGCGGTGCCGCCTGCGGCGCGGATCTGCTGCACCACTGCATCGGCGGCGGCCTGGTTGCCTTGGTAGTTCACCGCCACCGCCCAGCCCTGGCGCGCGGCCAGTTGGGCCGTGGCGGCGCCAATGCCTCGGCTGGCGCCGGTGATTAAGACGATCTTGTCCATGAAATCGGGGTCTCCTGCAAGAATGGCGCATTGGAACAGGTTCTGGGTGCTGCGGGCAGCGGTTTGCAGCAGGCACACCTCCACTCCGGCGCATTTTTATCAAGGAGATTGCAGCATGGGACAGTTTGTCGATCTGACTTCGGGTGACGGTTTTGTATTTCCGGCCTGGGTGGCCCAGCCCGATGCCGCACCGCGTGGCGCCGTGGTGGTGCTGCAGGAAATTTTTGGCGTGAACTCCCACATCCGCGCCGTGGCCGACCGCTTTGCGGCGCGTGGCTACCTGGCGGTGGCGCCTTCGACCTTCCACCGCGTGAAACCCGGCGTGGACCTGGGCTACACCGGCGACGACATGCAGGCTGGCATGGGCCTGAAAGCGGCGGTGGAGGCGCTGCCCGCCCCTGGCGTGATGCCCGACATCCAGGCCGCCATCGACTACGCCGCTGCGCAAAGCGGCCGCAAGGTGGGCATCGTGGGCTTTTGCTGGGGTGGGCTGCTCACCTGGCGCGCGGCCTGCACGCTTACCGGCCTGTCGGCCGCCGTGCCCTACTACGGCGGCGGCATGACCAGCCCCGACGAAGCCGCGCGTCAGCCCCGCGTGCCCGTGCTGGCTCACTTTGGCGAGCGCGACCACTGGATCCCGGTGGACAGCGTGCAGGCCTTTGCCCGCGCACAGCCGGGTGCCGAGGTGCACATCTACGCCGCCGACCATGGCTTCAACTGCGACCAGCGCGGCAGCTACGACGAGCCTGCGGCCATGACGGCACGCGACCGCACCCTGGCGTTCTTCGACAAGCACCTTGCATGAATTGAAATCCCCCCTGAGTCGCTGCGCGCCTTCCCCCAGGGGGGACGACGCCGTCGCTGCGGGGCGGCCCTTGCTTGGCGTCTCTGGCGGGGGCGCGCCCATTGCAGGCGCCAGGGCGCAGCGATGAACTGCTCAATGTTTGGAGGCCGCCATGGCGAGTTCGACGTATATCCAGGTTTTGAGTCAAATTTGGCCGCTACCGCTTGCCTGTAAATCGATAGCAGCTATTGTTTTAATAGCATTTGGATTTCAGGCCCACGCGGCCGACTACACCGGCCCCCTGTTCGATGCGCACCTGCACTACAACGAGGAAGCGTGGGACGGCAAAACCGGCCCCCACCCGCCCGCTGATGTGCTCGCGCGCATGAAGGCCAGCGGCGTGCGCGCCATCGTTGCCAATTCGCGGCCCAACGCGGGTTCGCTCACGCTGGCGGGCCTGCCGCAGACGCGCGAGGCGGGCGTCACCGTCGTGCCCTTTGTGCGGCTGTACCGCAACCGGGCGGACTACACCGGCTGGTTTGCCGACGAGAGCATCTACACCATGGTGCAGACCGAGCTGGCGCGCGGCACGGCGGCCGGGCCCTACCGGGGCATTGGCGAGTTCCACCTGTACGACAGCGCCAATGCCGACGGCCCGGTCGCCAAAAAGCTCATGGTCCTGGCCGAAGAGCGTGACCTGGTGGTGCTGGCCCATGTGGACGATGTGGCCATCGACCTGCTGATGGCCCACACGCCGTCGAAGGGCCAGAAAGCGCGCCTGATCTGGGCCCACACCGGCATCGGCGGTGCGCCCGTGGAGCGGGTGGATGCGCTGATGGCGCGCTACCCCGGCCTGGTGGGCGAACTCTCGTACCGCCCGGGCCTGGTCTGCGACGACAACCAGCTGTGCCCCGCCTGGCGTGCGCTGCTGCTCAAGTACCCCACGCGCTTCGTGATCGGCTCGGACACCTGGGTCAACCAGCGCTGGCAGCACTACGAAAGCCTGATGCAGGGCTACCGCCAGTGGCTGGGCGGCTTGCCTGCCGATGTGGCGCGCAAGGTGGCGTGGGACAACGGGGCGGGGTTGTTCGGCGTCACGGCGCTGCGCTGACGTTGCCTGAGGTTGCGACTGGAGGTTCCAGTCAGATCGCCCCCGGTGCTATCGGCTGATTCGCTCGCGCGACGGCCCCGCCTCGGGCGTGCGCGGTGGAGGTGGCGGGAACCACAGAGTAAACACCGTCGGATAGCCTGGGGCGCTGCGCACGCGGACCAGGCCTCCATGCAGTTCCATCGTGCTTTTGACGATGGCCAGTCCCAGGCCCACCCCGGGTGTTTCCTTCACGCCCGGGTTCTCGACCCGGTATGCGCGTTCAAAAATCCTGGTTTGGTGCTCGGGGGCGATGGGCGCGCCCTCGTTGGAGACCGAAATATGGCAGCCGCCGTTCGGCGCCACCGACCCTGAGAGCACGACCCGGCTGCCCGGGCGGGCGTGGCGAATGGCATTGGTCAGCAAGTTGCCGGTGGCGCGGGTGAGCAAGGTGTCATCGGCCCAGACCTGGGCGTTCTTTGCGACCTCCAGTGCCAGTTCCAGACCCCGCTCCTGCGCGAGCAGTTCGAAGAAGGTTGCGGTGGCCCCCAGCCGTTGCTCCAGCGGGATGAGGGTGGCATGAACGGCGGTTTGCTGGCTCTCGGCGCGCGCCAGGAAGAGGATGTTCTCGATCATCCGCCCCATGCGCTCATACGTTGGCACGGCCGACTCGATCACCGCACGGTATTCCTCCGCACTGCGGGGGCGGTCCAGCGTCACCTGGGCAACCATCAGTAGGCGGTGGATGGGAGTGCGCAGATCGTGCGCAATGTCGGACGACACACCCGACAGGCGGGTGAAGGAATCCTGCAGCCGGTCGAGCATGTGGTTGAACGCCCGGGCCACAGGTTCCAGCTCGGCAATGTTGTTCTCGGGGGCCAGCCGTTCGTGCAAGGCATGGGCGCTGATGCGGTTGGCCGTGTTGGCCAGGCGGTGGGCCGAGGACAGGATGAGCTTGGCGGTGCACCATGCGAAGAGGCTCGCGGCCAGCGCGCCGACACCCAGCGTGATGGCAAACACACGCCATGAGCGCAGGGCAAAGGCATGGCCCCGCGCGTGCAAATCCTCTGCCGGGATATGGACCATGCCTCCGTTGCTGGCGAGCAGCGGCAGGAGGTCGTTGAAATCCTGGCCCAGCAGGTAGATCACCATCCAGAAGCTGGCCGTGATCAACAGCAGGGTGATCAAAGAAATCGCCAGCGCGATCTTCAGGGGCAGAGAGCGCCGCAGAACGGACCGCGCCTTAGGCGTTGTGCCGGGGCTCAAGGACATAGCCGACACCCCTCACGGTGTGAATGAGTTTTTCGGCGAAGGGCTCGTCGATCTTGGCCCGCAGTCGGCGCACCGCCACATCGACCACATTGGTGTCGCTGTCAAAGTGCATGTCCCACACGTTCTGCGCGATCAGGGTGCGCGATACGACCTGGCCGGCATGGCGGGCCAGATAGTCCAGGAGAACAAACTCCTGGGTGGTGAGATCAATGCGCAGCGCGCCCCGTTTGACGCGTCGGCGGGCGGTATCGACTTCCAGCTCGCCCACGCGCAGCACGCCCTCTGGTGCGGACATGGGGGCACGGCGGCGCGCGACCACCTGGATGCGTGCCAGCAGTTCAGAAAACGCAAAGGGCTTGACCATGTAGTCGTCGGCACCCAGCAGCAGCCCCTTGACGCGGTCTTCGACCTCATCGCGGCCCGATATGAAAAACACCGGTGTCTGTTGCTGTGTGCGAATGCCCTGCAGCACATCCCAGCCACTGGCGCCCGGCAGCCCCACATCGAGCAGGATGAGGTCGTAATGCCCTGAGGTGGCCAGGTGCAGGCCTTCCACGCCGTCGAACGCCGTGTCTACAACATGGCCATGCTCGGTCAGGCCTTTTTGCAGGTAAGCGGCGGTTGATCGTTCGTCTTCAATGGAGAGCAAGCGCATGTGACGCGATCCGGCGGTTTCTCAATGGGTGGAAGACGGTGGGCTGCAGACGGATTGAGGGAATCTGCGGATTGACTTGGCTGGATTGTTCAGGAGGTGCGCAAGCTTGAGAAGCTTGCTGGATTGAAATGCACTGTTGCGAATTCACGAACAGTCGCAAGGGACTGTTTGCGATCTCGCAGGGGATCGCGCCGGAGCATCTGCGGGATGCACATGGGTGCTTGCAATGCAAAGTGTGGGCCCGTGGCGCTTGTTGGTGAAGGCCTGGGCCCGTCTGACACCACACACATCCTGCAAAGACCGCTGCGCAGCATCAACGAGATCGAAGTCCGGATCTCCGTTCGCAGGGGATGTGGCGCCTTTGAAACGGCGTGGTCCTGAACCGAGGGGGGGGCACATGCACGTCCCCCGCCGTTGAGCTCTGCGGCCTGTGGGAGCGAGGGTGCAATGCCTACGCTTGCACCATGTCCTGCCAATAAGGCGTGGGACATGACTCCGATTGAACCCACTTAACAAGGATGACCATGAAAAAACTCGCCACACTGGCTGTGCTTGCAGCCGTCAGCGCAACCTCTTACGCACAATCGTCTGTCACGCTGTTTGGCGTGGCCGACGCGACGGTTCAGGTGGGCCGCGGCAGTGAGACGAACCGGACCAGCCTGGGCAGCGGCGGTCTGGCTTCCAACCGCCTCGGTTTCCGCGGTGTTGAAGATCTTGGTGGTGGCATGAAGGCCGGTTTCTGGCTGGAAGCCGGTTACAACCTGGACGACGGCACAGGCGTCTCCAACACCTTCAACTTCAACCGCCGCTCGACCATCAGCCTGATGGATGACCGCTGGGGCGAAATTCGCCTGGGCCGGGACTTCACCGCAACCTACAACAACATCTACGACGCATTCGGCGACAACGGCGTGGGCGCTCTGCTGAAGACGACTTCGCTGGGCAGCAACTACGGCTACGCCATGCAGACGCGCACCAGCAATGCCGTGTCGTACTTCACCCCCAGGAATCTGGGTGGGTTCTTTGGCCAGGTGCAGTACTACCGTGGCGAGGCCGCCAACGGCTCCAATGACGGCAACGGCTATGGCCTGCGCGCTGGCTATGAAAACGGCCCCCTCAATGTGGGCGTGAGCTATGGCTCGGTGTCCAACCTGGGTGCTTATGGCGACGTGACGAACGCCAACATTGGCGGTTCCTACGATTTTGGTGTGGCCAAGCTGCTGGTTGAAGCGGGTCAGGATGAGTCCAAGGCCCGCGACGAGAAGGCTCGCCACTACATGATCGGCGCAACGGCTCCCGTGGGCAGCGTTGGTCTGGTCCGCGCTTCGTGGTCCCGCGTCAGCGTTCAGGACACCAATGTGCAGGCGAACAAGTTTGCCGTGGGGTACGTGCACAACCTGTCCAAGCGCACTGCCCTGTACACCACCTTCGCGTACCTGAAGAACAAGAACGGTTCTGCGCTTGCACTGAACGGTGCCAAGACCAGTGCAGGTGACAACTCCAAGGGTCTGGACTTCGGCCTGCGCCACACGTTCTAAGACCCCAGGCGGTCTTCCTCTTGCCCATTGCGATGGGCAATTGTCTCCAAGGTAAACGATTGGCCCGCATCCCCCAGGGGATGCGGGCTTTTTTGCATGGGTCGCGGGCAGGCCAGGCGGTTCATTACAGAGATGTCATGTGCGCGCAATCCTGTTGTCAGGCGTGCGTTTCTATTCTTCAAACCTGTCCAAAGCAGGGGGTGTTTGCCAGTTTGCGTGCTAAGAACCTGTTCAAGATCTTTTCAGGGTCGCACAAGTCCCTTGCCGGGATGGGATACAAGGCGCGGTGCGCAGTGGATAGCTTGGCTATCCACAAGCGCCGCAACGCCGCAGACCGCCCGGCAAGGGACTTGCCCGAAGGGTTGGAGTGAAATCGGGCGATTGGACGCCTCGGCTGCTTGCATGGGCATGCGCCCATGCGGCGCATCCGAGGCATCCACTCATCCCGATTGCACTCCAATGCGATCCCCGAAAAGATATTGAACAGGTTCTAAAGGCCGCTTCAGTGTGCCGCCCCCGCAACACGTTGAAGAGAGCCAAGCATGCGCCGACAAGACATTCAATTGCTGACCCTGGCCCGCCAGGGCGATCCCGCCGCCCGCAGCAAAGCGGGCCGGCGCTACCTGGTGGGGGGCGACGGGTTTCCGCGCCATGTGGCCACGGGGATTGAGTACCTATCACACCCCAGCGTCCGTGAGCTGCCCGAAACCGCGTGTGCCATTGCAGAAAGTTTGCCGCTGCAGGATTTGCTGGACCTGAAGCAGGAAGATGCATTGCACAAGGCTGCCGCTGCGGGAAGCCCCTTGGCGCAGTTCAAGCTGGGCGTGTGGATGGCGTTGACGCGCAGCTCCGTCACGGCGGGGCAGTCGTGGCTGGAGACCGCCGCCGCAGCCGGGCACGTCGAGGCCTGCCAGGTCATGGCGGCCGTGGAGGGTGCACGCTCGGACCGCGCCCTCGAGGCGATGGTGGAATCGATCCAATCCAGCGCCGCAGTGGACGTGGTGCAGGTCGCGGTGATCGCTGCGCGCCAGGCGCGTGAAGAAGGGGGACTGGACCAGCTGGTCGATTGCCTGCGGGTGGCGCTGATGGTGGCGCCGCGCTTGACACACGCCCTGTCGGACCTGGTCGTGGCGGCGGTCTTGTGGGCCGAGCGCGAGAAACACTCCTTGCGCGGGCTGGCTCCTGACCAGATTGAGGCCAGTCTGGAGCTGGCTGTCGTACGCGGGGATCGGGACGCTGCGTGCCTGCTGGGCCGTGCGCGTTGCGGAATTGACAGCGGCACGCTGGCGCCAGCGCGGCTGGCCACGTCGCTGAACCTGCGCAAAGGCGTGGCCTTGTTGTTGCGCGCTGCGGACGCGGGCCGGGACGACGCATGGCTTGCCCTGTACGCGACGCATGCAGACCACCGCTCGTCGGTATCCAACCCGCAGATGGCCCGCTTCTTCCTGGAGAAAGCGGCAATGGCCGGGCAGTCCGAGGCGCAGCGCAAGCTGGGGGCTTTGATACTGCGCGCGTCGAACTCGGTGGTGGAGTCGGAGCAGGCCATTGCGTGGCTGCATGCCGCTGCCAACCAGGGTGATGCGCACGCGCAGCGCCTGTTGGGCTCACTGGTGCTTCCGCTGCCGGGGAGTGAATCCGTGGCGCGCGAGGCGATTGAGCAAGTGCGTCAAGCCGATCCCTGGCTGGCCGTGCGGCTGACGCTGGCGCGCGACTTCGGTTTGACCAAGCTGGAGGCCTTGAGTGTCGACCCTGTCGAGGGCCGTCGGCCCTGGGGGTTGCTGGTGGGGCAAAACCCGTTTATCGCGCAGGCCCGTTTGTCCGCACCGCGTGCCGTGCCGGCATTGACGCCCCTTGCGCTGCAGAACCTGGCGCGCGCGGCAGCATTGTTCGAACAATCGCGCGGTGACGGCAATGCCTTTGAGGGGGATCTGCGCCGCCGCTCGGTGCGCCAGCGGCGGGTATTTGAACGCCTCCATTTGTCCGAAGACCTCTTTTTTGCTACCGCTTCCTCGCGCAGGCTGGAGGCCTTCCGTCTGGGGCCGAAATGGGCTTTTCGCGCACGGCAACCACTGGCCCTGGCATTGGCGGGTTGACGGCTGCGTGGACTCTGGTGCGAAGAATGTCTGACTGGGAGAGCTTCGTCAGCTGAGTGCCTTCGCGAGCACGGTCACCTCGTCCTCGCCAGATACCGCTTGCGCCAGAACAGCATCACCAGCGACAGTGCGATGAAGACCATCGAGCCCAACGCCCACCAGAACCCATCGGCCTTGTGGATGAGCGGCAAGAACTCGAAGTTCATGCCGAAGATGCCCGCTATCAGATTGAGCGGCAGGAACACGGCGGTGAGCGCCGTGAGCGTGCGCATGATGTCGTTGGTGCGGTTGCTCTGCACGCTGAAATGCATCTGCACGGCAGTTTCGGTGCTCTGCTCCAGCCGCCGCACGTGGTGCACCACGCGCTCGATGTGCTCCAGCACGTCGCGGCTGCGCACCTTGAGCAGGTCCAGCTCGCGCAGGCCAGCCGGGGTGTCGGGCAAGGCCCAGGTTTCCAGCGCATCGATCCAGTCCTGCACGGCGGTGCGCTGGTCTTCGCAGATCTCGTCGAGCTTGTGCAGTGCCAGCCGTGCTTCCAGCAGCGAACTCCAGTTCACATACCGCGCGCGGGGCTTGAGCAGCTCGTTTTGCCAGTGGTCGAGCTGGCGCGTGAGTTCGCGGCGCAGGTCCAGATAGCGGTCCACCATCATGTTCACCACGCGCAGCATCAGGTCGGCCGGGCTGGCGGGAACGCGGGCGCCGGGCACGGGGCTGCTGCGGCCTTCGGTGCCGTTGCTGGTGGGTAGCGATGCCAGCAGACGGGCCGCATAGGCGTCGCGCACTGCGCAGTCTGCGGGGTGTACGGTCAGCAGCAGCTGGTCGAACACCGCAAACCCCACCGGGCTGGTGTCGATGCGGCGCAGCACCGGTGGGCCGCTGCGTTTGAGTGGGCTGGCGGGGCTATCACCTTCCACGGGCGAGTCGACGGTGTCGCCCTGCGCGGTGGCCAGGCGGCGAAACACCAGCAGGTCATATTGCGAGGTGTAGTCGTAGTGCGAGGGCAGCTGCGCGTTGAGCAGGTCGGACACGTGCAGGTCCACCAGCTGCAGCCCCACCAGGGTTTGCAGGCGTGCCTGGATCTCGGCCAGCCGCGCCTGGAAGGCGGGGCGCCCGCAGGCGATCCAGACAAAACCCTGGGCGGGCATCTGAGCGGGCAACGCGGTCAGCTCCTGCACGCCGCCGTTGTGGATGTGGAAGATGCGCATGAACCCGGTTTTGAATGAAAAGTGCCTCTAGCGCTTGTCCATAAAGCGCTAGTAGCTATTATTTTGTTAGCAAGCGAGCCGCGTCGCGCGCAAAGTAGGTCAGCACGCCATCGGCACCGGCGCGCTTGAAGGCCAGCAGGCTTTCCATCATCACGGCGTCGTGGTCCAGCCAGCCATTGGCGGCAGCGGCCTTGATCATGGCGTACTCGCCGCTGACCTGGTAGGCGAAGGTGGGCACCTTGAACTCGTCCTTCACGCGGCGCACGATGTCCAGGTACGGCATGCCGGGCTTGACCATCACCATGTCCGCGCCTTCGGCGATGTCGATGGCCACCTCGCGCAGGGCTTCGTCGCTGTTGCCGGGGTCCATCTGGTACACATTCTTGTCGGCCTTGCCCAGGGCGCCACGCGTGCCCACGGCGTCGCGAAAGGGGCCGTAGAAGGCGCTGGCGTACTTGGCGCTGTAGGCCATGATGCGGGTGTGGATATGGCCCTGCACCTCCAGCGCCTCGCGGATGGCGCCGATGCGCCCGTCCATCATGTCGCTGGGCGCGACGATGTCCACACCCGCCTCGGCGTGCGTGAGCGCCTGGCCGGTGAGGATCTCCACCGTCTCGTCATTGATGATGTAGCCGGTCTCGTCCAGCACGCCGTCCTGGCCGTGGCTGGTGTACGGGTCCAGTGCCACGTCGGTCATCACGCCCAGGCCGGGGAATTCTTTCTTCAGCGCCCGCACCACGCGCGGGATCAGGCCGTCGGGGTTCAGGGCCTCTTTGCCATCGGGCGTCTTGAGCGACGGGTCGATCGCCGGGAACAGCGCCAGCACCGGAATGCCCAGCTTCACGCAGTCTTCGGCCACGGGCAGCAGCAGGTCCAGGCTCAGGCGGTCCACACCGGGCATGGAGGTCACGGCCTCGCGGCGCTGGCTGCCTTCATGCACAAACACGGGGTAGATGAGGTCGTGCGGCGTCACAGCGTTTTCGCGCACCAGGTTGCGGGTAAAAGCATCGCGGCGCAGGCGGCGCGGGCGGTTCTGGGGGAAGGGGGCGGGGCTTTGGAGGTGCATCGCGAGATTATCTCCCTGAGCCGCTGCGCGGCTCCCTCGGGGGACGCACCCCCTGGACCGGCGAAGCTGGATCCACGGGTGCACTGGCATGGGGCGCGCCGGTTTCAAACATCATGGCGACGCCTTCTCACCTTGGAAAAGCCGCTTGTAACACCCGATGCCCGGTGCTAAATTGGCGCCGGGCGGCTTGCCGCCCCCCGCTTTCCCTCCCTGAGCGGGGCCTCGGGTTGCAGCGATGCAAAACAGGCTTTCCCGGCCCGGCGGATTTGCCGGGCTTTTTTTTGGTGCGGCCTCGGGTGGCCCGCACAGGCCCTTAAACTGCCCCCATGCTCTGGGTCAAAGCCTTTCACATCGTCTTCGTGGCCAGCTGGTTTGCTGGCCTTTTCTATCTGCCGCGCATCTTCGTCAATCTGGCGATGGTGGCGCCGGGCTCAGCCGCCGAGCGCGACCGCCTGCTGCTCATGGCACGCAAGCTTTTGCGCTTTACCACGCTGCTGGCCGTGCCTGCGCTGGCGCTGGGCCTGTGGCTGTGGATGGGTTACGGCATCGGCTGGGGCCCCGGCAATGGCTGGATGCACGCCAAGCTTGCGGTGGTGCTGCTGGTGATCGGCTACCACCACGCCTGCAGCGTGGTGCTGCGCAAGCTGGCCGACGGCACCAGCCGCAGGAGTCATGTGTGGTTCCGCTGGTTCAACGAGGCTCCCGTGCTGATGCTGGTGGCCGCAGTGGTGCTGGTGGTGGTCAAGCCGTTCTAGGCCCGCACGCAGGTGCCCAAGACCTCCGCCTGGCCTCTTGCGCTGATCTATACAGCGCTCGTCGTCTTTGCCAGCCTGTTCCCGTTTGACGGCTGGCGCGCCCAGGGCATTGACCCCCTGGTCTTCCTGCTGGCGCCGCTGCCCCCGCCGTACTGGACGGGTTTTGACATTGCCACCAATGTGGTGGGGTATGCCCCGCTGGGCTTTCTGCTGGTGCTGGCCATGCTGCGCTCGGGCTGGGGGCGGGGCGCGGTGCTGCTGGCCACGCTGGTGGGCATGCTGCTGTCACTGGCCATGGAGTTCCTGCAGATCTACCTGCCCCGTCGTGTGCCCTCCAATCTGGACTTGCTGCTCAACGCGGCGGGCACCCTGGCGGGGGCGCTGAGCGCCGCGCTGCTGGAGCGCCTGGGCGCCATCGACCGCTGGAGCGATTTCAAGGGCCGCTGGTTTGTGCAAGACGCCAGCGGCGCCATCGTGCTGCTGGCGCTGTGGCCGCTGGCGCTGCTGTTCCCGGCGGCGGTGCCGTTCGGGCTGGGGCAGGTGCTGGAGCGGCTGGAAGCGGCGCTCATCGAGGTGCTGGCCGACACCCCGTTTCTGGACTGGCTGCCGCTGCGCGAGGCTGCGCTCGACCCGCTCTCGCCCAGTGGGGAGCTGCTGTGTGTGACGCTGGGCCTGCTGGCCCCGTGCCTGCTGGGCTACTGCGTGATCCGCCATGTGGGGCGGCGGGCGCTGTTTGCCCTGGGTGTGGTGGCCGTGGGCGTCACGCTCACCGCGCTGTCGGCCGCCCTGAGCTGGGGCCCCGTGCATGCCTGGGAATGGATGGGCCTGCCCACGCGCGTGGGCGTGTGGGGCGCGCTGGCGCTGGCGGTGATGCTGCTGGCCTTGCCCCGGCGTGCCTGCGCTGCCGTGCTGCTGGTGGCCCTGGTCTGGCACCTGGCGCTGCTCAACCAGGCGCCCACCAGCGCCTACTTTGCGCAGACGCTGCAGATCTGGGAGCAGGGCCGGTTCATCCGCTTTTACGGCCTGGGCCAGTGGCTGGGGTGGCTGTGGCCCTACGCCACGCTGATCTACGTGGTGTTTCGGGTGTCGCGCAAGGAAGGCTCCTCCTGAGTCGCATTCAGCGCCGCGACGGCGTCACGGACGCGTGGGTTCGTAAAATGCAGCCATGAGCGACACCACCCCCGCACCGGCCGCAGTGCCCGGCTACTACCAGCGCCACATCTTTTTCTGCCTCAACGAACGCACCAACGGCGAGGACAGTTGCGCCCACCACAACGCCCAGGCGGGTTTTGACCGCTGCAAGGCCCAGGTGAAGGCGGCAGGCCTGGCGGGGGCCGGCAAGGTGCGCGTGAACAAGGCCGGCTGCCTGGACCGCTGCGCGGCGGGCCCCGTCGCGGTGGTCTACCCCGAGGGCACTTGGTACACCTATGTGGACGCGGCCGACATCGACGAGATCGTCGAATCGCACCTGAAAAACGGCCAGGTGGTGGAGCGCCTGGTCACACCGGCGGAACTTGGCCGCTGAATACGCCTCCATCCGTCTCGTTGTTTTTTCTTGAATGATTTTGGCTGCTAGCGCTTGTCCATCAGGCGCTAGCAGCTATTAAATTGGTAGTAAACCCGTGAATGCCCAGACCGAACGCCTGACCCTGTCCGGCCCCGCAGGCGCCATCGAGGCCGTGCGTGACGCTGCCGCGCTGGCCGACGGTGCTGCTGCGCCCCGTGGCGTGGCCATCATTGCCCACCCCCATCCGCTGTTTGGCGGCACCATGGACAACAAGGTGGTGCAGACGCTGGCGCGCGCCTTTGTGCAGTGTGGCTGGACAGCCGTGCGTTTCAATTTTCGCGGCGTGGGCGGCACCGAAGGCGTGTACGACGAAGGCCAGGGCGAGCTGCAGGACCTGCTGGCAGTGGTGGAGCAGGTGGCGCCCGTTGCCGCTGGTCAGCGGATTGCGCTGGCGGGATTCTCGTTTGGCGCATTTGTCACCAGCCATGCGCTGGCCGCCCTCTGGCCGCAGGGTCGCGTGGACCAGGCAGTGCTGGTGGGCACGGCAGCCAGCCGTTTTGCCGTTGCCCCGGTGCCGCCCGATGCCCATCTGCGCACCCTGGTCGTGCACGGCGAGCACGACGACACTGTGCCGCTGGCCGCTGTGATGGACTGGGCGCGGCCCCAGATACTGCCTGTCACAGTCATTCCCGCAGGGGGGCATTTCTTTCACGGACAATTGCCGCTTCTGAAAAATCTGGTGGTGCGCCACCTGCAATCGCGAGGCTGAGCCACTCAAGCCTGCGTCTGACTTTGGGTTGGCTTCAACCCGCCCCTCCTGGTCGCCTCCCAGCAGTTTCTGCTGTTTCTTTTTCCTCTTTTCCGAGCCTTTCCAGCCCCTTATTGCCCATGAAACGAATCCTGTCCGCGCTGCGATCCCTGGCCGTCTTTGCTGCCGTGGCCCCTGCCGCTTTCGGCGCCTATGCCCAGGCGCCCCAGCCTCCTGAAATTGCTGCGCGCACTTATATGCTGGTGGACGTCACGGCCAACCAGGTGCTGGCCGCCAAGGACATTGACGCGCCGGTGGAGCAGGCTTCGCTCACCAAACTCATGACGGGCTACCTGGTGTTTGACGCGCTGCGCGCCAAGAAGATAACGCTGGACCAGAAGTTGCCCGTGAGCGTGCGTGCCTGGAAGATGCCCGGCTCGCGCATGTTCATCGACCCCAAGATGCAGGTGCCGGTGGAAGACCTCATCAAGGGCATGATCGTCCAGTCCGGCAACGATGCCACGGTAGCGCTGGCCGAGGGCGTTGGCGGCACGTACGAAAACTTCGTCAAGCTCATGAACGACCAGGCCAAGGCCCTGGGCATGAGCGGCACCAGCTACAAGAACCCCGAAGGCCTGACCGAGCCCGGCCACCTCACCACGGCGCGCGACCTGTCCGTTCTCGCCACGCGCCTGATGAAGGATTTCCCGGAGTACATGCACTACTACTCCACCAAGCAGTACAGCTACCCCGGCACGCCTGCATCGAACGGCAGCAATCGCAATTCCCTGCTGTTCCGCGATCCGACCGTGGACGGCCTCAAGACCGGCCACACCGCAGCCGCAGGCTACTGCCTCGTGGCAACGTCCAAGCGTGAATTCCCCGGCGTGGGCCAGCGCCGCCTGCTGTCTATTGTGCTCGGTGCCGCCAGCGAAAATGCGCGCGCCAACGAAAGCCAGAAGTTGCTGAACTGGGGCTATACCGCGTTTGAAGCCGTCAAGCTGTTTGACGCCGGCAAGCCCGTCGCTACGCCCGCTGTCTGGAAGGGCACGGAAAACACCCTCAAGATCGGCCGCGATGAGGCCATCGTGGTGACCGTGCCCGCAGGCAGTGCAGGCAAGATCACCACCCAGATTGCGCGCCCCGACCCGCTGGTTGCTCCGTTCACCAAGGGGCAGTCTGTGGGCGCCCTGAAGGTACTCCTGGGCGAACAGGCTGTGGCGGAAGTGCCGCTGGTCGCGCTGGAAGGCGTGGAACAGGCAGGCATCCTGGGCCGTGCATGGGATGCCATCCGGCTCTGGATAAAGTAGCAGGAACATCCTCCTCAGGCGCTGCCGCGTTTTCACCCCTTTCCGAATGGCTGCGCCATTCAGAAAGGGGGGCACCGCCAGCGCGGCGGTTCTGGCTTGGCCGCGCGCTTTCGGCAGCTGTTGGTCTCCATCTTGAGCCTGGGTTTCCGAGGAAAACCGCGTAGCGCTTGCCCGTTCAGGGCCTTGCTGCTACATTAGAAGGCTTTTCGGAAATTCCGAAGGGTTTCACGTTTTCGTTTTTTACGTTTAGGGACGTATTCATGCCAACCATCAATCAACTAGTCCGTCAGGGGCGCGAGGTCGAAAAGATCAAGTCCAAGAGCCCTGCGATGGAAAACTCTCCCCAGCGCCGCGGCGTGTGCACCCGTGTGTACACCACGACGCCTAAGAAGCCTAACTCCGCTCTGCGTAAGGTTGCCAAGGTGCGCCTGACCAACGGTTTTGAGGTCATTTCCTACATCGGCGGTGAAGGCCACAACCTGCAAGAACACAGCGTGGTGCTGGTTCGTGGCGGTCGTGTCAAGGACTTGCCCGGTGTGCGTTACCACATCGTGCGTGGTTCGCTCGACTTGCAAGGCGTGAAAGACCGCAAGCAGTCGCGCTCCAAGTACGGTGCCAAGAAGCCCAAGGCCAAGTAAGCCCTGCGCTTTTGCACAAAAGAATTTTCGGTGCTGTCTCCCGCGTGGCGCGGTGAAGCAGCGTAGTGGCCCCAAACGCAGGTGTTCTGCGCGGGTCGAGTAAGTGGGAGTCCTTGATTGGCTCTCGCGGTGTCTGAAAAGATGCCAACTGAAGCAAAGATAGAGGTAAAAAATGCCACGTCGTCGCGAAGTCCCCAAACGTGAAATCCTGCCGGATCCCAAGTTCGGCAATGTAGAGCTGTCCAAATTCATGAACGTGATCATGGAAGGCGGCAAAAAGGCGGTTGCAGAGCGCATCATTTATGGCGCCCTGGAACTGATCGAGAAGAAGCACCCTGACAAGGACCCGCTGGAAGCCTTCACTGTTGCCATCAACAACGTGAAGCCCATGGTCGAAGTGAAGTCCCGCCGCGTGGGCGGTGCCAACTACCAGGTGCCTGTGGAAGTGCGCCCTGTCCGTCGTCTGGCTCTGTCCATGCGCTGGATTAAGGAGGCCGCCCGCAAGCGCGGTGAGAAGTCGATGGCCCAACGCCTGGCCAACGAACTGCTGGAAGCCACCGAAGGCCGTGGCGGCGCCATGAAGAAGCGTGACGAAGTGCACCGCATGGCCGAAGCCAACAAGGCATTCAGCCACTTCCGCTTCTAAATCGACGAACTGCCCTCGTCGCCAAGCGCAAGGCTGCCGGCAATTTTGCCTGCAGCCTTGTGGCGATTGAGGTGGTCACAAAATTGACGGGTCGCAGCGCCACAATGCTGGGCCCTTCCCCTGAATAACACGACCCATCCAAGGATCCACCATGGCTCGCAAGACTCCCATCGAGCGCTACCGCAATATCGGTATCTCGGCCCACATTGACGCTGGCAAGACCACGACCACCGAACGTATCCTGTTCTACACGGGCGTGAGCCACAAGATTGGCGAAGTGCACGACGGCGCTGCCACCATGGACTGGATGGAGCAGGAACAAGAGCGCGGCATCACGATCACCTCGGCTGCCACGACCTGCTTCTGGAAGGGCATGGACAACTCCTACGAGGAGCACCGCTTCAACATCATCGACACCCCCGGTCACGTGGACTTCACGATCGAAGTGGAACGTTCGATGCGCGTGCTCGACGGTGCCTGCATGGTGTACTGCGCCGTGGGTGGCGTGCAGCCCCAGTCGGAAACCGTCTGGCGCCAAGCCAACAAGTACAAGGTGCCTCGCCTGGCCTTCGTGAACAAGATGGACCGTACCGGTGCCAACTTCTTCAAGGTCTACGAGCAGATGAAGCTGCGCCTGAAGGCCAACCCTGTGCCCGTGGTGATCCCAATCGGCGCCGAAGACAAGTTCACCGGCGTGGTCGATCTGCTGAAGATGAAGGCCATTCTGTGGGATGAAGCCTCGCAGGGCATGAAGTTCACCTACGAAGAAATTCCAGCCGACCTGGTCGCATCTGCCAAGGAATGGCGCGAGAAGATGGTGGAAGCCGCTGCCGAAGCCTCCGAAGAGCTGATGAACAAGTACCTGGAAGAGGGCGACCTCTCCGAAGCTGAAATCAAGTTCGGCCTGCGTACGCGCACCATCGCCACGGAAATCCACCCGATGCTTTGCGGCACCGCGTTCAAGAACAAGGGTGTGCAGCGCATGCTGGACGCCGTGATCGACTACCTGCCGGCACCGACGGACATCCCTGACGTGACGGGTACCGATGAAGACGAAAACCCCGTCACCCGCAAGGCGGACGACAGCGAGAAGTTCTCGGCTCTGGCATTCAAGCTGATGACCGACCCGTTCGTGGGCCAGCTGACCTTCGTGCGTGTGTACTCCGGCGTTCTGAGCAAGGGCGATACCGTCTACAACCCCATCAAGGGCAAGAAGGAACGTATCGGCCGTATCGTGCAGATGCACGCCAACGAGCGCCAGGAAGTCGAAGAAATCCGTGCCGGCGACATCGCTGCCTGCGTGGGCCTGAAGGACGTGACGACCGGTGAAACGCTGAGCGACATCGACTCCCAGATCATTCTGGAGCGCATGGTGTTCCCTGAGCCTGTGATCACCCAGGCCGTGGAACCCAAGACCAAGGCTGACCAGGAAAAGATGGGCATCGCACTGCAGCGCTTGGCTGCAGAAGATCCATCCTTCCGCGTGAAGACCGACGAAGAATCGGGCCAGACGCTGATCGCCGGTATGGGCGAGTTGCATCTGGAAATCATCGTGGACCGCATGAAGCGTGAATTCGGCGTGGAAGCCAACGTGGGCAAGCCCCAGGTTGCCTACCGCGAAACCATCCGCAAGACGGTGGAAGAAGCCGAAGGCAAGTTCGTGCGCCAGTCCGGCGGTAAGGGCCAGTACGGCCACGTCGTGCTCAAGATCGAACCTAACGAAGCCGGCAAGGGCATCGAGTTCGTCGACGCGATCAAGGGTGGTGTGGTTCCTCGCGAATTCATCCCGGCCGTGGAAAAGGGTATCAACGAAGCCGTGACGCAAGGCGTGCTGGCTGGCTACCCCGTGGTGGACGTCAAGGTCACGCTGCACTTCGGTTCGTACCACGATGTGGACTCGAACGAACTGGCGTTCAAGATGGCTGCCATCTTCGGCTTCAAGGAAGGCTGCCGCAAGGCCGGCCCGGTCATTCTGGAGCCCATGATGGCTGTGGAAGTGGAAACGCCGGAAGACTACGCTGGTACCGTGATGGGTGACCTGTCCTCCCGCCGTGGCATGGTCCAGGGCATGGACGACATCCCGGGCGGTGGCAAGGCCATCCGCGCTGAAGTGCCGCTGTCCGAAATGTTCGGCTACTCGACCTCGCTGCGCTCCGCGACGCAAGGCCGCGCTACGTACTCGATGGAATTCAAGCACTACAGCGAAGCACCGCGCAATGTGTCTGAAGCCATCATGGCTGCACGCGCCAAGTAAGCGCGTCGAGTGAAAGGTCTGTCCTGGGCAGGTCTTTCCTCTTTGTTTTTGAGTCAGATTGGCTGCTAGCGCTTGTCTATAAAGCGCTAGCAGCTATTAAAACAGTAGCAAAATTCTTGCAATCTGCGACCCGGTGCCGTCCTGTTGCCCTGTGCGGGACGAACCAGCAATCGGGTGCAGACGTTAAACCCCAACACAGGCATTGCTCTTTGGAGATTCAAAATGGCAAAAGGTAAATTCGAACGGACCAAGCCTCACGTCAACGTGGGCACAATCGGCCACGTGGACCATGGCAAGACGACGCTGACGGCAGCCATCGCTACCGTGCTGTCCGCCAAGTTCGGCGGTGAAGCCAAGGCATACGACCAGATCGATGCAGCGCCCGAAGAAAAGGCCCGCGGTATCACGATCAACACCGCCCACGTGGAATACGAAACGGCCAACCGCCACTACGCCCACGTGGACTGCCCTGGCCACGCCGACTATGTGAAGAACATGATCACCGGCGCAGCCCAGATGGACGGCGCTATCCTGGTGTGCTCGGCTGCTGACGGCCCCATGCCCCAGACCCGCGAGCACATCCTGCTGGCTCGCCAAGTGGGCGTGCCTTACATCATCGTGTTCCTGAACAAGTGCGACATGGTGGACGACGAAGAACTGCTCGAACTCGTCGAAATGGAAGTGCGCGAACTCCTGGACAAGTACGACTTCCCAGGCGACGACACCCCCATCATCCGTGGTTCTGCCAAGCTCGCCCTGGAAGGCGACAAGGGCAAGCTGGGTGAAGAAGCCATCATGAAGCTGGCTGAAGCGCTGGACACCTACATCCCCACGCCAGAGCGCGCTGTGGACGGTGCCTTCCTGATGCCCGTGGAAGACGTGTTCTCCATCTCCGGCCGTGGCACCGTGGTGACCGGTCGCGTTGAGCGCGGCATCATCAAGGTCGGCGAAGAAATCGAAATCGTCGGTATCCGCGACACGCAAAAGACCATCTGCACCGGCGTGGAAATGTTCCGCAAGCTGCTGGACCAAGGTCAAGCTGGCGACAACGTCGGCCTGCTGCTGCGCGGCACCAAGCGCGAAGACGTGGAGCGCGGCCAAGTGCTGTGCAAGCCCGGCTCGATCAAGCCCCACACCCACTTCACCGCTGAAGTGTATGTTCTGAGCAAGGACGAAGGCGGCCGTCACACGCCCTTCTTCAACAACTACCGTCCTCAGTTCTACTTCCGCACGACCGACGTGACCGGCGCCATCGAGCTGCCAGCCGACAAGGAAATGGTCATGCCTGGTGACAACGTGTCGATCACTGTGAAGCTGATCAACCCCATCGCCATGGAAGAAGGTCTGCGCTTCGCTATCCGCGAAGGCGGCCGTACCGTGGGCGCTGGCGTCGTGGCCAAGATCATTGCTTAATCCATAAGCAGAACAAGGAACTTGCCATGTCCAAGCAAAAAATCCGCATCCGCCTGAAGGCGTTTGACTACAAGCTGATCGACCAGTCCGCTGCCGAGATCGTTGACACCGCCAAGCGCACCGGCGCCATCGTCAAGGGCCCCGTGCCCCTGCCGACACGCATGAAGCGTTTCGACATCCTGCGCTCGCCGCACGTCAACAAGACCAGCCGCGACCAGCTCGAAATCCGCACGCACCAGCGTCTGATGGACATCGTGGACCCAACGGACAAGACCGTTGACGCCCTGATGAAGCTCGACCTGCCTGCTGGCGTGGACGTCGAAATCAAGCTGCAGTGATGTAGCGACGGCCGTTGTGAGGTGGGTCCGCCCGCCTTGCAGTGTCTGAAATAACGCGAACTTGCTTGAAAAAGCAGTTCGCGTTATACTTTAGGGCTTCGCTCAATTTGCGCCTGTTAAAAGGTGTGCATTGGCGGAGTTTTATTAACCTTCTTTCATATACGCGGGCGAGAGCTTGCGGAAACGCTGCAGCCAATTGAAGTTGTGGCGGTGAGAGTTTTGGAGAAAACCAATGAGTCTGAGCAACTCCCTCGGGTTGCTGGGTCGCAAAGTGGGCATGATGCGTCTGTTCACCGATGATGGGGACGCAGTGCCTGTCACGGTGGTGGATGTGTCCAACAACCGCGTTACCCAGGTCAAAACCCAAGAGAACGATGGCTACGTGGCCTTGCAGGTCACGTTTGGTTCGCGCAAAGCATCGCGCGTAACCAAGCCAGAAGCCGGCCACCTTGCCAAGGCAGGTGTGGAAGCCGGTGAAATCATCCAGGAATTCCGCGTCACTGCTGATACCGCTGGCAAATATGCCGCAGGTGCAGCTGTGCCCGTAACCGATGTGTTTGCCGTGGGCCAGAAGGTCGATGTGCAAGGCACTTCCATCGGTAAGGGTTACGCCGGTACCATCAAGCGTCACAACATGAGCTCGCAACGCGCGTCGCACGGTAACAGCCGTTCGCACAACGTGCCTGGCTCGATCGGTATGGCACAAGACCCCGGTCGCGTGTTCCCCGGCAAGCGCATGACGGGCCACCTCGGCGATGTCACCAAGACCACGCAAAACCTCGATGTCATCCGCATCGACGAAGCGCGTCAACTGCTCTTGATCAAGGGCGCTATTCCGGGCTCCAAGGGTGGGTTCGTGACGGTGCGTCCAGCGGTCAAGGCCAAATCTTCCAAAGGAGCGAACTAATGCAGCTCGAACTCCTGAATGACCAAGGCCAAGGCGCGTCCAAGCTGGATGTTCCTGAAACCGTGTTCGGTCGTGAATACAACGAAGATCTGGTGCACCAGATCGTCGTGGCCTACCAGGCCAATGCACGCCAAGGCACTCGCGCCCAGAAGGACCGCGAGCAAGTCCGTCACTCGACCAAGAAGCCTTTCAAGCAAAAGGGTACGGGTAACGCACGTGCAGGTATGACTTCCTCGCCACTGTGGCGTGGGGGCGGTCGGATTTTCCCGAACATGCCTGACGAAAATTTCACGCAGAAGATCAACAAGAAGATGTACCGCGCCGGTATGTCTGCCATCTTGTCGCAGCTGGCCCGCGAAGGCCGTCTGGCTGTGGTCGATTCGCTGAAGCTTGATTCCCCCAAGACCAAGGTCCTGGCCGACAAGTTCAAGGCGATGAACCTGCAATCGGTGATGGTGATTGCCGACGAAGTGGACGAAAACCTGTACCTGGCTTCGCGCAATCTGGTGAACGTGCTCGTCGTTGAGCCCCGTTACGCCGATCCCGTGTCGCTGGTGCGTTTCAAGAAAGTGCTCGTCACCAAGGGTGCAATCGACAAACTCAAGGAGATGTTCGCATGAGCACACTCAAGTTTGACGAAGGTCGTCTGATGCAAGTGCTGGTCGCTCCCATCGTGTCCGAAAAGGCCACCATGGTTGCTGAAAAGTCCAATGCTGTGACGTTCAAGGTGCTGCAGAACGCAACCAAGCCAGAAATCAAGGCCGCTGTGGAATTGATGTTCAAGGTCGAGGTCAAGGGCGTCTCTGTGGTGAACACCAAAGGCAAGACCAAGCGTTTTGGCAAGACCATCGGCCGCCGCGACAACGTTCGCAAGGCATACGTCACGCTGCAACCAGGTCAAGAGCTGAACCTCTCCGGGGAGGCCGCGTAATCATGGCTGTCATCAAGATGAAACCCACTTCGCCCGGCCAACGTGCCGTGGTGAAGGTCACGCGTGACCACCTGTACAAGGGTGAAGCGTACGCCCCCCTGCTGGAGCCACAATTCCAGAAGGCCGGTCGTAACAACAACGGTCACATCACCACCCGCCACAAGGGCGGTGGTCACAAGCACCACTACCGTGTAGTGGACTTCAAGCGCAACAAGGATGGCATTCCGGCCAAGGTTGAGCGCATTGAGTACGACCCCAACCGTACGGCCCACATCGCTCTGGTGTGCTATGCCGACGGCGAACGCCGCTACATCATCGCTCCCCGCAACCTGGAAGTGGGCGCAACCCTGCTGTCCGGTTCGGAAGCCCCGATCCGCGCTGGCAACACGCTGCCGATCCGCAACATCCCCGTGGGTTCGACCATCCACTGCATCGAGCTCAAGCCCGGTGCCGGTGCTCAGATCGCCCGCTCGGCTGGTGCTTCGGCAACGCTGCTGGCCCGTGAAGGCGTTTACGCTCAAGTGCGTATGCGCTCCGGCGAAGTGCGCAAGATCCACATCGAATGCCGCGCCACCATTGGTGAAGTGGCCAACGAAGAGCACAGCCTGCGCCAACTGGGCAAGGCCGGTGTGAAGCGCTGGATGGGTATTCGTCCTACGGTTCGCGGCGTGGCCATGAACCCTGTGGATCACCCTCACGGTGGTGGCGAAGGCCGCACCGGCGAAGGCCGCCATGCAGTCGATCCTTGGGGCAATCTGACCAAGGGTTATCGCACCCGTAACAACAAGCGCACACAGATCATGATCGTGTCGCGTCGCAAGAAGTAAGGGGTAACAGATGACTCGCTCTCTTAAAAAGGGTCCATTTGTTGACCATCACTTGCTGGCCAAGGTCGAAAAGGCCGTTGCCACCAAGGACAAGAAACCAGTCAAGACCTGGTCGCGTCGCTCCATGGTTCTGCCCGAGTTCATCGGTCTGACCATTGCCGTGCACAACGGCAAGCAGCACGTACCTGTCTATGTCACCGACCAGATGGTGGGCCACAAGCTGGGCGAATTCGCCCTGACGCGCACCTTCAAGGGTCACCCCGCTGACAAAAAAGCGAAGAAGTAAGGAACGACCATGTCTGAAACACGTGCAGTCCTCCGGGGCGTCCGTCTGTCGGTCGACAAGGGCCGTCTGGTCGCCGATCTGATCCGCGGCAAGAAGGTGGACCAGGCTCTGAACATCCTGAACTTCACGCAGAAAAAAGCTGCGGGAATCGTCAAGAAAGTTCTGGAGTCGGCTATCGCCAATGCCGAACACAACGATGGCGCTGACATCGACGAACTGAAGGTCAAGACCATCTACGTCGAACAAGGCACCACGCTCAAGCGCTTCACCGCGCGCGCCAAAGGCCGCGGCAACCGCATCAGCAAGCCCACGTGCCATGTGTACGTGACGGTTGGCAACTAAAGGCTCGGGAAGACTATGGGACAAAAAATCCATCCTACCGGCTTCCGCCTTGCGGTCAGCCGCAACTGGTCCAGCCGTTGGTACGCCAGCAACCGCGACTTCGCGGGCATGCTGGCCGAAGACATCAAGGTGCGCGAGTACCTGAAGGCCAAGCTCAAGAACGCGGCAGTGTCGCGCATCCTGATCGAGCGTCCTGCCAAGAACGCCCGTATTACCATTTACTCGGCACGTCCTGGTGTGGTGATCGGCAAGAAGGGCGAAGACATCGAGAACCTGAAGAAGGAACTCGCTCTGCGCCTGGGTGTGCCTGTGGCAGTCAACATCGAAGAAGTGCGCAAGCCCGAAATCGATGCCAAGCTGATCGCCGACAGCATCACGCAACAGCTCGAAAAGCGGATCATGTTCCGCCGCGCCATGAAGCGTGCCATGCAGAACGCCATGCGTCTGGGTGCCCAAGGCATCAAGATCATGTCGTCCGGTCGTCTGAACGGTATCGAAATCGCTCGTTGCGAGTGGTACCGTGAAGGCCGCGTGCCACTTCACACGCTGCGCGCCGACATCGACTACGGTACCTCTGAAGCCAAGACCACCTACGGTGTGATCGGCGTCAAGGTCTGGGTCTACAAGGGCGATACGCTGGGTCGTAACGACCTGCCTGCCGTGGAAACCCCACGTCCAGACGAAGAACGCCGCCCACGCGGTCCACGCCGTGACGGCCGCCCAGGTGGCGATCGTCCAGGCGCAGGCCGTGGCCCACGTCGTCCAGTCGGTGGTAACACCGCTCCGGCCGACGGCAGCGACAAGCCAGTGGAAGCTGGTGGCGCTGATAACACCGCCGTTAAGCGCGTACGCAAAGTCGCCGCGCCCGCTACAGCAGCGGACGGAAAAGGAGAATAAGTATGCTGCAACCTGCTCGCCGCAAGTACCGCAAGGAGCAAAAGGGCCGTAATACCGGTGTCGCAACGCGGGGTGCCTCCGTTGCGTTCGGTGATTTCGGTCTGAAGTGCACCGATCGTGGCCGTCTCACGGCCCGCCAGATCGAAGCTGCACGCCGTGCGATTTCCCGTCACGTCAAGCGTGGCGGCCGTATCTGGATCCGCGTGTTCCCGGACAAGCCAATCTCTACCAAGCCCGCAGAAGTGCGTATGGGTAACGGTAAGGGCAACCCCGAGTACTACGTGGCCGAAATCCAGCCCGGCAAGATCGTTTTCGAGATCGTCGGTGTGCCTGAAGAACTGGCCCGCGAAGCGTTCCGCCTGGCTGCAGCCAAGCTGCCGCTGCGCACCACGTTTGTCAGTCGTCACCTTGGCGCTTAATTCAGGAGAACAAGCAATGAAGACTACTGAACTTCGCCAAAAAGACGTCGCCGGTATCGAAGCCGAAATCAAGGCGCTGCAAAAGGCCCACTTCGGCCTGCGCATGCAAAAGGCTACGCAGCAATTGGCTAACACCAACACGCTGCGCACCACCCGCCGCGATATCGCCCGTGCAAAGACCATTCTTGCTGAAAAGCAAGCCGCCAAGTAAGGAGCCCACATGACGGAACCTAAAAAATCCCTCAAGCGCACCTTGGTTGGCAAGGTGGTCAGCGACAAGCGTCAAAAGACTGTGACCGTGCTGGTCGAGCGCCGTGTGAAGCACGAGCTCTACGGCAAGATCGTTGCGAAGTCGAGCAAGTACCACGCCCATGATGAAAATGGCGAGTACAAGCTGGGCGACGTGATCGAAATCACCGAAAGCCGTCCGCTCTCCAAGACCAAGAACTGGGTGGCTACCCGCTTGGTGCAAAAGGCCGGTCTGCTGTAAATCAGCATCCCATTGCCCCGGGGTCAAGACACCGGACGGCAAAGCCTTTCAAAACGACCCACAATGTGGGTCGTTTTGCTTTGTGGCCCACTTTTTTAGGACTCAGGCAAATCGGGATGCGGCATCAACTCGCTTTGGCGTGAGTCGCTTGTCTGAGCCTTGTTTTGCGCACGTCATGTTGTGTTGGCGGCGCGGGGCACTTCGCGTATCCAATCCCATTCATCCCGCTATCCATTCCACCATCCCAAGGAGATAACAATGATCAAAGTCGGTGACACCCTGCCTGCCAGCACGCTCATGGAATATTCGGAAGTCGAGGGCGAAGGCTGCAGCATCGGCCCGAACCCTGTGCCTGTAGACAAGGCTACGGCTGGCAAGACGATTGCCCTGTTTGCATTGCCCGGAGCGTTTACGCCCACCTGCTCGGCCAAGCATGTGCCAGGCTATGTGGAAAAGGCCGCCGAGTTCAAGGCCGCAGGTGTGGATGAGATCTGGTGCGTGAGCGTGAACGACGCCTTCGTCATGGGCGCATGGGCGCGTGACCAGAAGACCGATGGCAAGGTCCGCATGTTGGGCGATGGCGATGCCACTTTCGCCAAGGCCACCGGTCTGACGCTGGATCTGACGGGCAAGGGCCTGGGTCTGCGCAGCAACCGTTATTCGATGCTGGTGCGCGACGGCAAAGTGCTCACCCTCAACGTGGAAGCCCCGGGCAAATTTGAAGTGAGCGACGCTGACACGCTGCTCCAGCAAGCCCAAAAGGCTTGAGTTCGGCGTTAACCGGCTGCGCCGAGTCGCTCCCTGCGATGTGAGGCGTTCTGGCTTGGGCCGGCTACCGGGGTCGCCATTGCTGTGGCGAGAACTGGCGAAGCCGGTCATAAACGTGATCCCGGGAAGGCCTTGAGCGGATCTAAATCTCGTTGGAAAACCGGATGGCTTGGAGCAGCTGCTGCAGCTTCGCACTGCGTGTCGGCGCCAGCCATTGACTGGCCCATTGGACCTCGCCGGTCAGCCGGGCCCGTTCGCTGATGTCCACCTGGGGCTGTTGGCCCAGCCGGTGCAGGCGGGCCTTGAGGATGTCGAACTGTGTGCGGCTGTAGTTGGCGCGCTCGTTGACCACCAGTCCCGTCACATACTGCCGCTGGTGGGCTGGCATCACGCGGGTCTTGTCCGCGCGCAGGGTGAATCCTTCGTCCTGGGCAATGGCGGTCACCCAGGCGCGAAAGTCCACCCACTGCTGGTGCAGCGCCTTTGAACCTGAAAACACCAGGTCGTCGGCATAGCGTGTGTAGCGCGCGCCAAAGCGCTCTGCCAGGGCGTTCAGCCGCAGGTCCAGCCCGAAGGCGCACAGATTTGCCAAGGCGGGCGACGTGGGCGCGCCCTGCGGCAAATGGGGCTGTTTCAGGCGCGTGCTGATGGCACGGCGCTGCGCGATGGCCTCCCGCGGCAGGGGGGCTGCTTCCAGCAATCGTTCCCGGATGGCCTGAGGGGTTCGCGTGGTGGTCAGCCGCGTGAGCAGCTCGGCGGCCGGGCGACCATGGCCCAGTGCCCGCCACAGCGCGCGCACGCGGGTGGCCGTGATGCACATGAAGAAATCGGCCAGGTCAAACCGTATCACCACAGCCTGCTGGGTGTGGACCTGTGCGTGAGTGCCCACGCCGTGGCCGCGCACAAAGCCATGCGCGGCCTCGTGCACGGGCACGCCAGCCAGCAGGCTGTCCAGAATGCGGCGCTGCGTGCTGGCCAGGCGCGGGCGGGGCGCCTCCAGCAGGCGCAGCCCACCGCTGGGCTTGGGCAGCAAGCGGTAGCGATAGTGCGAAAGGGGCAGGGCATGGCCCCCGTCCTGGCGTTCGCGCCAGTGCGCATGCTCGGGCGCGAGCCACAGGAGGTCATCCAGCGAAACGGCCAGGGCCTCGGTTACGTCGGTGGCGGCCAGCAGCACGGGCGTGGTGCGCTCACGGCCCATCCATGCGGGGTGCGCGCCTGCCGTGGCGGAGCGCAGCAGCCAGTGCAACGGCTCCCCGGTGCGTGGGCTGGCGGCCCAGGTGCGGAAAGCCCGGGCGAGTTGGGGGTCGGGCCATTGGTGCAAAGGCAGGGCTGGTTCGACGTTTTCATCGTCGTCGCCCGCCAGCTCGTCCCAGGCGTCCTGGTCTTTTTCCTCCTGCTGGCTGAAGGTCGTCGTAAGCGACTGCAGGGTGGCGCCATTGCGCAGCGCCGCTTTGCGCCACCAGACACCCCAGCACAGCCAGGTGGCCACGTCCTCAGGCGCCAGCCGCGCCCATTCGGCCCCGGACGCGTGGGACAGGCGGCGCAGCTGTTCGAGCAAGGGCGGGGGCAGTGGAACGGGGCTGTCCGCCAGGGTCGTGTTGTTACCCAGGCAGGCACCTGCGCGCGCCGCCAGTGCCTGGAGGGTGCGGCGCTCCGGCTCCCGTGCATCGGCCAGCACGGCCATGGCCAGCGCCTTGGCCAGTGCGCGTGTGCGGGCTGGAGTCTTCGTCACGAAGCTGCGAAGTGCAGGAAGTTGGCCCGGTGCCAACCTGCGGGTTGGGTGCGAACTGCACGCCACGGGTGGCGGGAGGTTCGCGCGCCGCGATGGACGCGTTGGAAGACAACACCGTGGGGCTGCCCCACGGCTCGATCCTGATCGACAGGCTCGAAGTGCTTGGCACCGGGCCGGTCTGATTCTATAACTGCTATAAATTTAATAGCTATTGACGCAATATCAGTGAGCGCAGGCACCAAAAACTCAAGAAATATCAACCTTGAGGTAGTGCGCCCCCGCAATGGGGTTGTGGTAGTAGGGTGGAATCTCTTCAAAGCCCAGGTCGGTGTACAGCGCCCGGGCCGATTCCATGTCGTCGAGCGTGTCGAGCAGCACGCAGGCGTAACCCGCCTGGCGCGCCCGGTCGAGCATGGCCTCCGCGAGTTCGCGGCCCAGGCCGAAGCCCCGGAAGGCTTTGCGCACGTACAGCCGCTTCATTTCGCTCGCGTTGGGGTAGTCGGCCGTATCCAGTGGCCGAAGGGCGCAGCAGCCGGCAATCGCCCCTTCGACCTGGGCCAGCAGCAGTGCGCCGCGCGGCGGGCCGTAGTCGCCGGGCAGGCCCGCGAGTTCGGTCTCGAAGTCCTGGAAACACAGGTCTACGCCGAGGGTGTCGGCGTACTCCCGGAAGATGGTGCGGACCGCTTCCATCTCAGCGGGCGAGGTGGGGGTCAGCAGGGTGACGGAAGGCTTGTCCAAAACGCAGTAGTTCAAAACAGCGGAAGCCGCAGTGTAGCGAGTCTGGCTAGAACCCCGCCGCTGCCCCCAGAGAGGACACCCACCAGGCCAGCGCGGCACTCAGGGCCAGCACCACCAGCGCCACGGCCCGGCTGGTCAAGTCGTCGCGAGACGGCGTGGCCGGGGCGGGCAGCAGCTTGTCGCCATGCAGCATGGGCCGGACGAGGCGTTGGCGGCGAACCAGCACATAGAAAATGATGGCGATCAGGTGCAACCCCACCAGCCCCAGCACCAGGTACTGGCCAATTTCCTTGTGGTAGCCCGTGGCCTGGCCGACCACTGCATTCGACACAAACCGGGTGAGCGGGCCAGCGAAGGCGATCTCGTCATCACTCAGCAAACCGGTGGCCACTTGGGCCACCAGCACGGCCAGCAGCGCAAAGACCGACAGGGCGCCCAGTGGGCTGTGGCCAATGCTGTCTTCGGCGTGGGCTGAACCGCGCAGATACCGCAGCACCCGCATCGGGGAGTACAGAAAACTCGTGAAGCGCGACCAGCGCCCGCCCATCAGTCCCCAGACCATGCGGAACACCAGCAGCGCCAACACGCCGTACCCCAGCCGGAAATGCCATTCCATGGCGTTGCCCCCCACCTTGGCGGTGATGACCAGGCCCACGACGCTCGCGGCGAGTGCCCAGTGGAAGATGCGGGTGGGAAGGTCCCAGATGCGTACGGAGTGTTGCGTCATGGCGGCGGGGCAGGGTGGTTGGACGAAGGGTGGTGGGCCGCATTGTGAAGGAGGCGGGGTCAACCCGAAAGAGCATGCCCGCTGCGAAATGGGCGGTAAAACGGCATACTTGCCCCGGGCTCTCAGAGCCTGTCCACCCCACGAAAAAGGAATCTCCCTATGAAAGCACTTGCCGCGTTCGCCCTTGCCGCCGCTACGCTGACCTTGTCCGCACCGGCCTCTGCCCAGTTCGCCAAGGCGGAAGACGCCATCAAATACCGCCAGAGCGCGCTGTTTGTGATGGGCCAGCACTTTGGCCGCCTTGGGGCCATGGCCAATGGCCGTATCCCGTTCGACGCCAAGGCCGCGCAGGAGAACGCGGACGTGGTGGCGCAGATGGCCAAGCTGCCCTGGGCGGGATTTGGCGCGGGCACCGACAAGGGCGCGCCCACCAAGGCATTGCCTGAAATCTGGACCGAACAGGCCAAGTTCAAGGAGCATTCCGACAAGCTCGAAGCCGAATCCGTCAAGCTGGCCGCTGCGGCCAAGACGGGCAACCTGGACAACCTCAAGACCGCATTCGGCGCGGCCGCTGGCACCTGCAAGGCCTGCCACGACAATTACCGCGCGAAATAGGGTACATCCCCCTGAGCGGCTGCGACGCTTCCCCCTTCTCTCTACGCGCTACGCGCTCCGGGAAGGGGGACGACGCCAGCGCGGCGGGGCGGCCCTTGCGTGGCGTCCGCTCCTCTGGGCAACGCCAGTTTCAGATGCCATTCGCAAAATTGATAGCTGCTGGCGCTTTATCCATAAGCGCAAGAGGCCGACTTCTTACGAAATCGGCCTCTTGTTTTTGAAGGTGTTGTGGTGGCTCAGGTTTCTGCCAGCAGCTTCTCGATGAGCTGGTGCAGTTCAGGGAAATTCGGGGCACCTACATAGGTCTTCACAATCTCCCCACGCTTGTTCACGATGAAGGTCGATGGCGTGAGCCGCACATCGCCCCAGGCCTGAGCCACCTTGCCGGTGTTGTCGATCGCCACCTTGAAGGGCAGTTTGCGGGTTTCGGCAAAGTTCACCACGTAGCTGGGCGGGTCGTAGCTCATGGCCACGGCGAGCGTGTCGAAGCCTTTGGCGTGGTACTTGTTGTAGGTGGCCACGATCTCGGGCATTTCGGCCACGCAGGTGGTGCAGCTGGTGGCCCAGAAATTCACCAGCGTGACCTTGCCGCGCAGATCGGCGGTGGATTGGCTCGTGCCGTTTAGCAACACGAAGGTGGATTCCGGTGCCGCAGAGCGGCCTGTATCCAGGTACACATAGGCACCCACGGCCGCAAATGCTGCCACTGCCACCCCTGCCGCCCAATGCTTGATCGCCATGACTTGTCCATTCATCCTGAAACTGTGGCCCCTGTGGGTACCCGGGCCTGCAACCGGCATTGTGCCGGACCTGCCCTAACAACAACGCCCGTCTTCTACCTTCAAGGGTGGCCCGCAGGCCGAACTTGGGATGGAGTCGGCTTGACGGGCAAAAGTTCGCCCGCAGGGGATGCCGCCTGTTGATCTGGGTCACTGTGCCGATAATCGACCGATGAACTGGACACCAACCCGGGCTGCTGCCCTGCCACCGTTGCTGTGGCTGCTCGTGGGCTGCAGCCCTGCGCTGAACTGGCGCAGCGTGCCTTTGCCCGAGGCCGGCATCACCATCACCTTGCCTTGCAAGCCTGACCAGGCCACGCGCACGGTTGAACTGGCGGGGGTGCCCGTCGAGCTGTCCATGGCGGGCTGCGATGCCGACGGCGCCACATTTGCCGTGTCGCATGCGGCCCTGGCAGACCCTGCCCAAGCGGGCGCTGCCCTGCGGCACTGGCGGGCCGCTGTGGTCGCCAACCTCGGCGCGGGTGCCGCAGCCAGGGCGGCTGATGCGCCGTATGCCCCCAAGGGTGCACTGCCCCTGCCGCAGTCGGTGCGCACCGTGGTGCAAGGCCAGCGTGCCGACGGCAGCCCCGTGTTTGCCCAGGGCGTGTGGTTTGCGCGCGCTGCGGGGCCGCAGATGCGGCTGTACCACGCGGTGGTTTACACGGGCAAGCCCCGCCCCGAGTTGGCCGACCAGTTCTTTGCAGGGATGGTGCTCCAATGACCGGGCATGCGGTGCTGCCCAGGCGGGCAGCGGTCATCGTTTTTCTGGCCTTTGCCTTCGCCTACTTCCTGTCGGCGCTGGTGCGGGCTGTTACGGCCACGCTAGCGCCCACACTGGCGCAGGAGTTTTCGCTGCAGGCCAGCGACCTGGGCTTGCTTGCGGGCGGGTACTTTCTGGGCTTTGCAGCCACGCAGCTGCCGCTGGGCACCTGGCTGGACCGGCATGGCCCCCGCAAGGTGGCACTGGGATTTCTGGGTGTGGCCGTGGTGGGCAGTCTGGTGTTTTCGGTGGCGACGGGGTTTTCGGGCCTGCTGGCCGGGCGTGTGTTGTGTGGCGCAGGGGTCAGCGCCTGCCTGATGGCGCCGCTCACGGGCTATAGGCGCTGGTTTGAGCCCACGGCGCAGATGCGCGCCAACTCCTGGATGCTGATGACGGGCTCGCTGGGCATGGTGGCGTCCACGCTGCCTGTGCAGTGGGCACTGCCCTTGGTGGGGTGGCGGCCGCTGTTCTGGGGGTTGGCGGCGCTGATCGCGCTGTCGATGGTGGTGATTGCCGTTTGGGTGCCCGGATGGGCGGCGGGCACACCGGGCGCGGGCGGTGGTGGCGGTGGTGATGCCACAGCGGAGCGCGGCCCCCGGGGTGTCACTGTGCCACCGGGCTATGCGATGGTGTGGCGCCACCCGTATTTCCAGCGCCTGGCGCCCCTGGGCTTCTTTGTGTACGGCGGCATGGTGGCCATGCAGACGCTATGGGCAGGCCCATGGATGCAGCGGGTGGCGGGCTACTCGCCGCTGGAGGCTGCCACGGGGCTGTTCTGGATCAACGTGGCCATGCTCTGCACGTTCTGGACCTGGGGCATGGTCAACCCCTGGCTGCTGCGCAAGGGGCTGGGAGCGGACCGGCTGATGGCTGCGGGCTTGCCGCTGTGCCTGGTGGTGTTGCTCGGCATCATTCTCGCGGGGCCGCAGGCGGGAGGCGGTGCCTGGGCGCTGTTTTGTGTGTCGTGCACGTTTGTGTCGCTGTCGCAGCCTGCGGTGGCCATGGCGTTCCCGCAGGCGCTGGCGGGGCGCGCGCTGTCAGCCTACAACCTCGTGATTTTTGCGGGAGTGTTTGTGGTGCAGTGGGGCATTGGCCTGGGGGTGGACGCCTTTGCCGCGGCCGGCCTGTCCACGGTGCAGTCGTTCCAGGCCGCGATGGCGGTGTACCTGGCGTGCAACGCGGTCGCCTACGCGTGGTTCCTGCTGCAGGGGCGGCGCCATAATGTGCTGCAAACCACCACGCCATGAGCACCACCAGCATCCTCATCATTGCCCACGCCCCGTTGGCCCATGCACTGCGCGAATGTGCGCTGCATGTGTTTCCTGACTGCGGCGACAACGTGGCCGCTCTCGACGTGCAGCCCAACCAGCCGCCCGAAGAGTCGCTGGCGCAGGCCCGCATCATGCTGCAGCAACTGGGCGCAGATTCCACCCTGGTGCTCACCGACGTGTTTGGTGCCACCCCCTGCAACGTGGCGCAGCGCGTGATCGAGAACGTGCGCTCGCGCCTGGTGACGGGGGTCAACCTGCCCATGCTGCTGCGGGCCGTGAGCTACCGCCACGAACCCCTCGACGCGGTGGTCACCCGCGCCGTGGTGGGGGGCACCCAGGGCGTGATGCAGGTGGCCATCTCCGCGCCGCAGAACCAGAACACCCGTAATCGACATGATCAAGATACGTACGACCATCAGCAATAAATTGGGCCTGCATGCCCGCGCTTCGGCCAAGCTGACCAAGCTGGCTGGCAGCTTCCCCTGTGAGGTTTTCATGAGCCGTGGCGACCGCCGCATCAACGCCAAGAGCATCATGGGCGTGATGATGCTGGCCGCCGGCATGGGCACTGAGGTGGAGATTGAAACCAACGGGGATCGTGAACAGGAGGCCATGGATGCCCTGCTGGCCTTGATTGCCGACAAATTTGGTGAGGGTGAATGACTTTTTCCGTCCACGGTCTCGCAGTCGCTCGCGGCATTGCCATCGGCCGTGCCGTGCTGGTGGCGTCCAGCCGTGTGGACGTGGCGCACTATTTTGTGAAGCCAGAACAGGTCGAGGGCGAAATTGAGCGGGTGCGCAACGGCCGCAATGCCGTGGTCGAGGAACTGCAGCGCCTGCAGACCGACATGCCCGCCGATGCGCCGCATGAGCTGACCGCGCTGCTCGACGTGCACCTGATGCTGCTGCAGGACGAGGCCCTCACGGGCGGCGTCAAGCACTGGATCACCGAGCGCCTGTACAACGCCGAGTGGGCGTTGACCACACAGCTCGAAGTCATCGCGCGCCAGTTCGACGAGATGGAGGATGAGTACCTGCGCGAGCGCAAGGCTGACCTGGAACAGGTGGTCGAGCGCATCCTGCGCTACATGAAGGGCGTGGCCAGCCCCGTGGCGCCGCCGGTCAGCAGCCCGCGCCGCCACAAGCAATTGGGCCTGCAGCAAGACCTGCTGCTCGACGACACGGTGGACGTGCCCCTGGTGCTGGTAGCGCACGACCTCTCGCCTGCCGACATGCTGCAGTTCAAGCAAAGCGTGTTTGCGGGCTTTGTGACCGATGTGGGCGGCAAGACCAGCCACACGGCCATCGTGGCGCGCAGCATGGACATCCCGGCCGTGGTCGGTGCGCGCGCCGCGAGCCAGCTGGTGCGGCAGGACGACTGGGTCATCATCGACGGCGATGCAGGTGTGGTCATTGTCGATCCGTCGCCCATCATCCTGGCCGAATACGGCTTTCGCCAGCGCCAGGTGGAGCTCGAGCGCGAGCGGCTGGCCCGGCTGCGCCACACCCCCGCCATCACCATCGACGGCCACAAGATCGAGCTTCTGGCCAACATCGAACAACCCGGCGACGCGGCCACCGCCGTGCGCGCCGGGGCCGTGGGCGTGGGCCTGTTCCGCAGCGAATTCCTGTTCATGGGCAAAACGGGCAACCTGCCCGGCGAGGACGAGCAGTACCGCGCCTACTGCGAGGCCATTGACGGAATGCAGGGCCTGCCCGTCACCATCCGCACCATCGATGTGGGCGCTGACAAGCCGCTGGACCACAAGAGCCATAAGGACAACTACCTGAACCCCGCGCTGGGCCTGCGCGCCATCCGCTGGAGCCTGGCCGACCCGGCCATGTTCCGCACCCAGCTGCGCGCTGTGCTGCGTGCGGCGGCGCATGGCAAGGTCAACCTGCTGTTCCCCATGCTGGCGCACACGCACGAAATTCAGCAGACGCTCGCCCAGGTGGACCTGGCCCGGGGTGAGCTGGATGCGCGTGGCGAACCCTACGGCCCGGTGCAGCTGGGCGCGATGATCGAGGTGCCCGCCGCCGCGCTCATGGTGCGCACCTTCCTCAAGTACTTCGACTTTCTCTCCATCGGCACCAACGACCTGATCCAGTACACCCTGGCAATCGACCGTGCCGACGAGGCTGTGGCCCACCTGTACGACCCGCTGCACCCCGCCGTGCTGCGCCTGGTGGGCGACGTGATCGCCGAGGGGGAGCGCCAGGGCAAGAGCGTGTGCGTGTGTGGCGAGACGGCGGGCGATGTGACCATGACGCGCCTGCTGTTGGGCCTGGGCCTGCGCAGCTTCTCCATGCACCCCGCGCAGATCCTGGCTGTGAAGCAGGAGGTGCTGCGCGCTGACACGCGCAAGCTGGCGCCCTGGGCGCAGCAGGTGCTGGAGGGCGACGAACCTGCGGCGTTGCTGAGCTCTTGAGCGATAGGTTCTGCTCTTAAAATAATAGCTGTTAGCGCTTTATAGATGAGCGCTAGAGGCCAATTTGACGCGTATTTCTCATGGTCAGCGCGCCCGCATCCCCATCACTGCCGCGCTGATGATCATCACCGTGGCCAGTGCGATGCTCCAGCTGAACGAGCGGCCACTCACCACGATCAGCAGCGCGGTGGACGCCAGCGGCGTGATGTAGCTCAGGATGCCGATGTGCCGCGCGTCCCCGAGCTTGAGGGCCTTGTCCCACATGAAAAACGACGCCCCCAGCGGCCCCAGGCCCAGCACTGCCAGCAGGGCCCAGTCGCGCGGCTGCAGCGCCACGGCGGGCTCCAACACCACATGGCACAACAGCGACAGCACGCCGGACACCAGTCCGAACAGGCCGATGGCTGTGGTCGGAAAAGCCGCCACGCGCTTGGTCATGAGCGAGTACGTGGCCCAGATGAATGCTGCGGCCAGCGCGGGCAGGTAGCCCCAGGCCAGCGTGCCACTCAGCTCGCGTCCACCCGCAATCGCAATGGCTGCACCCGCAAAACCCAGCAGCGCCGCCAGCACATGCGGCAAGCGCAGCGCCACAACGGGCAGCACCACAGGCGAGAGCACCACGATGAACAGCGGCCACAGGTAGTTCACCAGGTTGGCCTCCACGGGCGGCGCGTGGCGCAGCGCAATGAACAGCAGGAAGTGGTACGCAAACAGGCCATACACACCGAGCGCTAGCGTGCGCAGTGGAATGCGCCACTGCGACGGGTCACGCAGCACAAACGGCCAGGCTGGCACGCTGCCGATGATGAGCGCAATGCCCGTGAGCAGGAACGGTGGAATGTGGGTGAGCGAGACACCCAGCGAGGCGAGGGAGGCCCACAGCGCGATGGCGCCCAGGGCGTACAGGTTGGCTTGCATGGCGCCGAGCTTACGCGCGCAGGACATTCGGAATCGTCGCGCAACGACGGTCCGTCGTCGCGTGGTGATCGTCTGCTGGACGCGGCAGCCTTTGTCAGTGATTCAGTGATCTTCAGCGCGCCGCAGTGCCGCCGTGAGGGCCGAGGGCGAGCGGTAGCCCGTGCGCCGCGCCACTTCGGCCACGGCCATGCCTGTGCCCCGCAGCAGCCGCGCCTGTGCCAGGCGCTGGCCGCGCAGCCAGGCCATGGCACCCATGCCCTGGTCTTCGCGGCACCTGGTAGCGAACTGGCTGGGGCTCAGATGCACCTGCGCCGCCAAGTCGGCAACGTTGAGTTCGCGGTGCCATTGCAGGGCAGCCCAGCGCTGCAGAGCAGGCCAATCGATAGTGCGTTGTCGCGTGGATCGGTGGAGGGATGTATGGGGCGTTGAGCCCGCCAGCCACGCTTCCAGCAGCAATGCCGGGCCGTGGGTCTGCGCCAGCGGGCGGCCTTGTTGCAATGCGCTGGCCAGGTAGTGCGCCAGGGGCAGCGCATCGGTGGGCAGTGCGGTAGTGAGCTGCGCGCTGGCGCACTGCGCCCAGCCGGGGTGGGCGCTGTCGAGCACCAGGCAGACGCTGCCGCGCGACGATTCGAAGTCGTGGCGATCCCCCGGCGCAATCACGCAGCCGCCACCGGGCGCCACGCGCACACCGTGCCCCGCGACTTCCAGGTCCAGTGCGCCGGAGAGACCCAGCAGTATCTGGAAGTGATCGTGGCTATGGCTGCCCGGCGATGCGCCGTAGCGCCGCAGCGAGAGCGATTCCGCTGCGCCCATGATCGTGCTCTGGGTTGCGCGTCCCGCCAGGCTTAAACGCCAGCGGCGTGCGCCTGCTGGTCCGCGTGGTAGCTGCTGCGCACCATGGCGCCAACCGCAGCGTGGCTGAAGCCCATCTTGTAGGCCTCTTCCTCGAACATCTTGAAGGTGTCGGGGTGCACGTAGCGGCGCACGGGCAGGTGGCTGTTGCTGGGCGACAGGTACTGGCCGATGGTCAGCATGTCGATGTTGTGTTCGCGCATGTCGCGCATCACCTGCAGGATCTCTTCGTCCGTCTCGCCCAAGCCAACCATGATGCCGCTCTTGGTGGGAACATTGGGGTGCAGGGCCTTGAACTTTTTCAGCAGATTCAGGCTGAACTGGTAGTCGGAGCCTGGGCGCGCTTCCTTGTACAGCCGGGGTGCGGTTTCCAGGTTGTGGTTCATCACGTCGGGTGGCGCGGCTTTCAGGATTTCGAGCGCACGGTCGTCGCGGCCCCGGAAGTCGGGCACCAGGATCTCGATCTGCGTGGCGGGCGACAACTCGCGGATGTTCTGGATGCACTCCACAAAATGGCCGGAGCCGCCGTCGCGCAGATCGTCGCGATCCACGCTCGTGATCACCACGTACTTGAGCTTGAGCGCGGCGATGGTCTTGGCCAGGTTCAGGGGCTCGTCCTTGTCCAGCGGGTCGGGGCGGCCGTGGCCCACGTCGCAGAACGGGCAGCGGCGCGTGCACTTGTCGCCCATGATCATGAAGGTGGCCGTGCCCTTGCCGAAACACTCGCCGATGTTGGGGCAGGAGGCTTCTTCGCACACCGTGTGCAGCTTGTGCTCGCGCAGGATCTCCTTGATCTCGTAGAAGCGTGTGGTGGGGCTGCCCGCCTTCACGCGAATCCACTCGGGCTTCTTGAGCACTTCGCCTTGCTCGACCTTGATCGGAATGCGCGAGAGCTTGGCGGCCGCTTTTTGCTTGGCCAGCGGGTTGTAGGCTTCGGTGGATTGCGCTTCGCGGACGACTTCAGGGGTGCTCATGGCATGTAGGCAGGTTCAGGGCGCCAACCGGATGCTGAGCTGCTGGCCCAGCACCTGCGCGGCTTCTTCCCAGGTGGTGTGGACCCCGATTGTAGAAAGGTCCACCGTTTGCAAACCTGCGTAACCGCAAGGGTTGATGCGCGCAAAGGGCTCCAGGTCCATCGCCACATTGAGCGCCACGCCGTGGTAAGTGCTGTGCCGACTGACCTTGATACCCAGGGCGGCGATCTTGCCCAGGCCCTCGAAGTCCGGGATTGGCGCCGCCGTGCCGATGCGCTTTTGCGGACGCTGCGGCAGCAGGGCGTGACTGTGTGGGTCGTCCAGCCGCACATAGATGCCAGGCGCGCCGCCCACGCGGTGGCCCGTGATGCCAAAGTGCGCCAGCGTGCGGATCACGGCTTCTTCCACGCGGTAGACGTACTCCTTGACGAAGTAACCTGCGCGCTGCAGGTCGATCAGTGGATAGGCCACCACCTGGCCGGGGCCGTGGAAAGTGACCTGCCCGCCACGGTTGGTGGCTACCACCGGAATGTTGCCCGGGTTCAGCACGTGATCACTTTTGCCTGCGAGCCCTTGTGTGTACAGCGGTGCGTGCTCGCACACCCAGAGCACGTCGGGTGTACCGGCCGAACGCGCGGTGGTGTAGTCCTGCATGGCCTGGACGGTGGTGGCGTAGTCCACGCGGCCCAGCATGCAAATGTCGATGGTCATGCGGCAAATATGCTGCAGCTCCGGGGCTACAGCACCACTTTCACCAGGGGGTGTGACGACAGTGCGCGGTACAGGTCGTCGAGCTGCTCCCGGCTGGTCGCGGTGATGGTGATGGTTACTCCGAGGTAATTGCCAGCGCGGCTGTCTCGCAGTTCAATGGTGCTGGCGTCAAAAGTGGGGTCGAACTGGCGGGCCAGTTCAGTGACAGCATGCACGAAGCCGTCCACCTTGGCGCCCATGACCTTGATGGGAAACCTGGAGGGGTATTCGATCAACGAGTCTTTGCGTGGATCGTTAGCCTGTGTGTCGAGGCCATTGGCAGGTGGTGGGCTGGAGGTTGTCATGGTGCGTACTGCTTCGGTTTCAATAGCTGGCGGGGCTTTGCCATTGTGCGCCAGCGGGGTTGTTGTGCTGCCGCTTGGGTGCAGGCAGCCTGCCCCAGGCCAGTGCACGGCAGTGCGGAAAGGATCGGAAAGCCGTTGGCCTGTCACCACAACAGCGCATGCACGCGCACCGGTTTTGGGCCGGGCTTGCAGGTCTTTGTCGTGCGTCACGGGTTTTTACTTATAATTAGAGGCTTTGTGAAAGTTGCAGTCTGTAACGCGGGCGTCATTCAACAATGAAAACAATCCCGCCTGAGACTGAAATTGAGGCTGAAGAATCTGACTTCAAGCCCCTGACGGCCGAGGAGGCCGAGGTGTGGCGCAGTCGCAATCCTTCCATCTCTGTGTGGAAGGTGGTGGCGGGTCAGGCACTGGTCGGGATGCTGGTGGCCCTGGTGGCCTGGGCTCTGACGGGCAGGGCATCGGTGGGCTGGTCTGCGGCTTATGGTGCGCTGGCTGTGGTGGCTCCGGCAGCGTTGTTTGCACGCGGTGTGTTGCGCCATTCGGCGTCTTCCAAGCCGCGTGCTGCCATGGTGGGATTCTTTGGTTGGGAGATTGCCAAGATCGTGCTGACGGTGGCGCTGCTTGCTGCGGCACCTCGGCTGGTGTCGGGCTTGAGCTGGATTGCCTTGCTGGTTGGCATGGTGGTCGCAATGAAAACGTACTGGGTGGCGCTTTTGGTGCGACCCGGTGTCCGAAAAACCGATTGATATAGAGAAGAGTTGTCCGATGGCCGCAGAAGCGCACGCTCCGACTGCAAGTGAATACATCGTTCACCACCTGCAGCATCTTCAAAACGTCAACCAGACCAAGATTGTTGATTTCACCGTCATCAACTACGACTCGATCATCGTCGGTCTGGTTCTGGGTGTGCTCACCCTTTTGATTCTGTGGTCAGCTGCCCGTAAGGCAACCTCCGGTGTGCCCGGTCGCTTCCAGGCGGCGGTGGAAATGCTGGTCGAGATGGTGGACAACCAGGCCAAGGCCAATATCCACAATGCCGAGAGCCGCAAGTTCATTGCTCCTCTGGGTCTCACGGTGTTTGTCTGGATCTTCTTGATGAACTTCATGGACATGTTGCCGGTGGACCTGCTGCCCGCCATCTGGGCCAAGATCTATGGCGCTGCTGGTCATGATCCCCACCACGCCTATCTGCGTGTCGTGCCTACGGCCGACCTGTCCACCACCCTGGGGCTGGCATTTGCTATTCTGATCCTGCGCTTCTGGTATAGCGTCAAGATCAAGGGCGCTGGCGGCTGGGCGCATGAACTCGTGTCGGCTCCGTTCGGCACCAGCAAGAACCCCATCTTCGCCCTGATTCTGGGCGTCGTGAATCTGCTGATGCAGATCATTGAATATGTCGCCAACACCGTATCGCATGGCATGCGGTTGTTCGGCAACATGTACGCCGGTGAACTGGTGTTCATGCTGATCGCCCTGATGGGTGGTGCGGCTGCACTGTCGCTGTCGGGTGTGCTGCTGCCTGTGGGCCACGTCATCGCTGGCACCATCTGGACGCTGTTCCACATTCTGGTGATCTCTCTGCAAGCCTTCATCTTCATGATGCTTGCACTGATCTACCTCGGTCAGGCGCACAACGCGCACTAACGGTTCCCTTTCGTTTCCCTTTTCTTTTTCAACCTTTCTTTTTTTAACTCAGGAGTCATCATGGAAAACATTCTCGGTCTCGTCGCTCTGGCTTGTGGTCTGATCGTTGGTCTGGGCGCTATCGGCGCTTCCATCGGTATCGCACTGATGGGCGGCAAGTTCCTCGAATCGTCGGCACGTCAGCCTGAACTGATCAACGAACTGCAAACCAAGATGTTCATCTTGGCTGGTCTGATCGACGCCGCCTTCCTGATCGGCGTGGCTATCGCTCTGCTGTTCGCTTTCGCCAACCCCTTCGCTTCGACGTTCTTGGCCAACCTGCCCAAGTAAGTCCCGTTCAACGCCACTCTAGAAAGGTGTTGCCGTGAGTATCAATGCGACCCTGTTCATTCAGGCCATCGTCTTCTTGATCCTGGTGTGGTTCACGATGAAATTCGTGTGGCCCCCGATCGCGAAGGCGTTGGATGAACGAGCCCAGAAAATCGCCGAAGGCCTCGCTGCTGCCGACCGTGCCAAGTCCGAACTGACCGCTGCCAACCAGCGCGTCGAAAAGGAGTTGTCACAGGCGCGCAACGAAACGGCCTCGCGTCTTGCGGACGCCGACCGACGTGCCCAGGCCATCATCGAAGAAGCCAAGGCACGCGCCACGGAAGAAGGCAACAAGATTGTTGCCTCCGCCCGTGCCGAAGCCGAGCAGCAAACGGTGCAAGCCCGCGAAGCCCTGCGTGAGCAGGTGGCAGCGCTGGCCGTCAAGGGTGCTGAGCAGATTCTCCGCAAGGAAGTCAATGCCGGCGTTCACGCCGACCTGCTCAACCGCCTGAAGACCGAGCTGTAAGGGGACACACATGGCTGAACTCGCCACCATTGCCCGCCCTTACGCCGATGCCCTGTTCAAGGCCGCTACTGCGGGTGCGGGCATGGACCTGGCCAGCACCGCTGACTGGGTCGATGAACTGGCGGCCATTGCCGCCAACCCCCAGTTGCGTCAGCTGGCGGACAACCCCAAGGTGACGGCAGATCAGGTGTTTGCCGTCTTCACGGGTGTTGCGCGTTCGGCGCTGTCCGATACGGCCAAGAATTTCCTGCGCACAGTCATCGACAACGGACGCATCAACGCGCTCCCGGAAGTGGCTTCGCAGTTTCGTACCCTCGTGAATCGCCGCAACGGCTCTTCGGATGCCGTGGTGTACAGCGCTTTTCCGATGGACAGTGCCGCACTGTCCGAGGTCAGCGCAGCGCTGGAAAAGCGCTTCGGCCGCAAGCTCAATCTCGCTGTTCAGCAGGACGAGTCCCTGATCGGCGGCATTCGCGTAGTGGTGGGTGACGAGGTGCTGGACACTTCGGTCAAGGCCCGTCTTGAACAAATGAAAGCGGCCCTCACCGCGTAACGCGCGGCGAGGACAGCGAACCAAAGAAAGAAGGAAAGAGTCATGCAACTCAATCCCGCAGAAATTTCTGAACTCATCAAGAGCCGCATCGAAGGTCTGGCTGCCAGCAGCGATATCCGCAATCAGGGCACCGTGGTGTCTGTGTCGGACGGTATCGTTCGCGTTCACGGCCTGTCGGACGTGATGCAAGGCGAAATGCTGGAGTTCCCCGCCACCAAGGACGGCCAACCTTCCTACGGCTTGGCGCTGAACCTGGAGCGCGACTCCGTCGGCGCCGTGATTCTGGGCGAGTACGAGCACATCTCCGAAGGCGACACCGTCAAGTGCACGGGCCGCATTCTGGAAGTACCCGTCGGTCCCGAGCTGATCGGCCGCGTGGTGAACGCCCTGGGCCAGCCTATTGATGGCAAGGGTCCTATCAACGCCAAGCTCACCGACGTGATCGAAAAGGTCGCTCCGGGCGTGATCGCCCGTAAATCGGTGGACCAGCCTCTGCAAACCGGCCTGAAGTCCATCGACTCCATGGTGCCTGTGGGCCGTGGCCAGCGCGAGCTGATCATTGGTGACCGCCAGACCGGCAAGACGGCAGTGGCCATCGACGCCATCATCGCCCAGAAGGGCCAAGGCGTGACCTGTATTTACGTTGCCATCGGTCAGAAGGCTTCGTCGATCAAGAACGTGGTGCGCGCACTGGAACAAGCCGGTGCCATGGAATACACGATTGTGGTGGCCGCATCGGCCTCCGAATCGGCCGCCATGCAGTACGTGTCGGCCTACTCCGGCTGCACCATGGGCGAATACTTCCGCGACCGTGGCGAAGACGCCCTGATTGTGTATGACGACCTGTCCAAGCAAGCTGTTGCGTACCGCCAAGTGTCGCTGCTGCTGCGTCGCCCACCAGGCCGCGAAGCCTACCCTGGCGACGTGTTCTATCTCCACAGCCGTCTGCTCGAACGTGCAGCCCGCGTGAATGCCGACTACGTCGAAGCCTTCACCAAGGGTGAAGTCAAGGGCAAGACCGGTTCGCTGACCGCACTGCCGATCATCGAAACGCAAGCTGGCGACGTGTCTGCTTTCGTGCCTACCAACGTGATCTCGATCACGGACGGCCAGATCTTCCTGGAAACCTCGCTGTTCAACGCCGGTATCCGCCCCGCCATCAACGCCGGTATTTCGGTGTCGCGCGTCGGTGGTGCTGCACAGACGAAGCTGGTGAAGAACCTGTCCGGTGGTATCCGTACCGACCTGGCCCAGTACCGTGAACTGGCTGCGTTCGCGCAGTTCGCTTCCGACCTCGATGAAGCCACCCGCAAGCAGCTCGACCGCGGTGCCCGCGTGACCGAACTGCTCAAGCAGGCGCAGTACAGCCCGCTGTCCATCTCGCTGATGGCTTCCACGCTGTTTGCTGTGAACAAGGGCTTCATGGACGACATCGACGTCAAGAAGGTTCTCGACTTCGAACACGGCCTGCACCAGTTCCTGAAGACCAGCCACGCCGCTCTGCTGGCCAAGCTGGAACAGGCCAAGGCCATGGACAAGGACGCAGAAGCTGAATTGACCGCAGCCATCGCCGCGTTCAAGAAGTCGTTCGCTTAAACCGGACGAGGAGCCATCATGGCAGCAGGCAAGGAAATACGCGGCAAGATCAAGTCGGTGGAGAACACCAAAAAGATCACCAAAGCCATGGAAATGGTGGCTGCATCCAAAATGCGCAAGGCGCAAGAGCGGATGCGGGCTGCCCGCCCTTACAGCGAGAAGATCCGCAACATTGCAGCCAATCTCGGCCAGGCCAACCCTGAATACGTGCATCCGTTCATGAAAGTGAACGATGCCAAGACGGCTGGCGTGATCGTGGTGACGACCGACAAGGGCCTGTGCGGTGGCATGAACACCAACGTGCTGCGCGTCGTGACGTCCAAGCTGCGTGAGCTGCAGGGCGCTGGCGTGTCCACCGAGGCGGTTGCCATTGGCAACAAGGGCCTGGGTTTCCTGAACCGTGTCGGTGCCAAGGTGGTTTCGCACGTGACGGGCCTGGGCGACACGCCCCATCTGGACAAGCTGATCGGACCGGTCAAGGTGCTGCTCGATGCGTATGCTGAAGGCAAGATCAACGCGGTGTACCTCTCGTACACCAAGTTCATCAACACCATGAAGCAGGAATCGGTGGTGGAGCAGTTGCTCCCCCTGTCGTCCGCGCAGATGCAGGCCGACAAGACCGAACATGGCTGGGACTACATCTACGAGCCCGATGCACAGACCGTGATCGACGATCTGCTGGTCCGCTATGTCGAGTCCCTGATCTACCAGGCCGTTGCGGAAAACATGGCGTCCGAGCAGTCGGCACGCATGGTGGCCATGAAGGCCGCCACCGACAACGCCGGCAGCGTCATTGGCGAGTTGAAGCTGGTCTACAACAAGACGCGCCAGGCAGCGATCACGAAAGAACTTTCGGAAATCGTGGCTGGCGCCGCTGCTGTGTAAGCAGCTCAACCAACATCTTTATTGGAGCGAAAAATGGCTCAAGTGCAAGGCAAGATTGTTCAATGTATCGGCGCTGTGGTGGACGTTGAGTTCCCGCGCGACCAGATGCCCAAGATTTACGACGCTCTGAAGCTCGACGGTTCGACCCTGACGCTGGAAGTGCAGCAGCAGCTGGGCGACGGCGTGGTGCGTACCATTGCGCTGGGTTCGTCCGACGGCCTGCGCCGCGGCATCATGGTGACCAACACCGGCAACTCCATCACCGTGCCCGTGGGCAAGGCGACGCTGGGCCGCATCATGGACGTGTTGGGTGCTCCCATCGACGAACGTGGTCCCGTGAGCCAGGAACTGACAGCCTCCATCCACCGCAAGGCCCCTGCGTACGACGAACTGTCGCCTTCGCAAGAGCTGCTGGAAACCGGCATCAAGGTGATTGACCTGGTGTGCCCGTTCGCCAAGGGCGGTAAGGTGGGCCTGTTCGGTGGTGCTGGTGTGGGCAAGACCGTGAACATGATGGAACTCATCAACAACATCGCCAAGGCCCACAGCGGTCTGTCGGTGTTCGCTGGTGTGGGCGAGCGTACCCGCGAAGGGAACGACTTCTACCATGAAATGGCCGATTCCGGCGTGGTCAACCTGGAGAAGCTCGAAGAGTCCAAGGTTGCCATGGTGTACGGCCAGATGAACGAGCCCCCAGGCAACCGTCTGCGCGTTGCTCTGACCGGCCTGACCATCGCCGAGTCGTTCCGCGACGAAGGCCGTGACGTGCTGTTCTTCGTGGACAACATCTACCGCTACACGCTGGCCGGTACCGAAGTGTCCGCTCTGCTGGGCCGCATGCCTTCCGCCGTGGGCTACCAACCTACGCTGGCCGAAGAAATGGGCCGTCTGCAAGAGCGTATTACGTCGACCAAGGTCGGCTCGATCACCTCCATCCAGGCCGTGTACGTGCCTGCCGATGACTTGACCGACCCATCGCCTGCTACGACGTTCGCCCACTTGGACTCCACCGTGGTGCTTTCGCGTGACATCGCCTCGCTGGGTATCTACCCTGCCGTGGATCCTCTGGACTCCACCAGCCGCCAGCTGGACCCGAACGTCGTGGGCGAAGACCACTACGCTACGGCCCGTGCGGTGCAAGGCACGCTGCAGCGCTACAAGGAACTGCGCGACATCATCGCCATTCTGGGCATGGACGAACTGGCACCTGAAGACAAGCTGGCCGTGGCCCGCGCGCGCAAGATCCAGCGTTTCCTGTCGCAGCCTTTCCACGTGGCCGAAGTGTTCACGGGCTCGCCAGGCAAGTACGTTCCGCTGTCGGAAACCATCCGTGGTTTCAAGATGATCGTGAACGGCGAATGCGATCACCTGCCAGAACAGGCGTTCTACATGGTGGGCACCATTGACGAAGCCTTCGAAAAGGCCAAGAAGGTGGCCTGATTGCCCGGCGGCTGAGCAGCCTACCGCCGCTCGGCCTTCAGCAATCAAGCAACCCACCTTTTCCTAGGAGCAATGATGAACACCATCCACGTTGATGTGGTCAGTGCCGAAGAGTCCATCTTCTCCGGTGAAGCGCGTTTCGTGGCGCTGCCTGGCGAAGCTGGCGAGTTGGGCATCTATCCCCGCCACACCCCGCTGATCACCCGTATCAAGCCGGGCTCGGTGCGCATCGAAATGGCTGACGGTTCCGAAGAGTTTGTCTTCGTGGCCGGTGGCATTCTGGAAGTGCAGCCCAACTGCGTGACTGTGTTGTCCGATACCGCCATCCGTGGCAAGGATCTGGACGACGAGAAGGCCAACGCCGCCAAGGCCTCCGCCGAGGAAGCGCTCAAGAATGCCAAGAGCGAAATCGACCTGGCCAAGGCCCAGTCCGAACTGGCCGTGATGGCGGCGCAGATTGCTGCGCTTCGCAAGTTCCGCCAGAAGAAGTGATTCAGATCTTGGTGGATCTGCCCCAAAACCCGGCTTGGCCGGGTTTTTTTATGCCCGCCTGCTGCAAAACGGCAAGCGGTCATGGAAGTCTGCTTTAAGGCAAGGCGGGGGACGTTTCCCGCAGGTGAAGTTGCAGCCCTTCACACGCCACGGAAAGCACATCGCCGCTGTCCGCCTGGAGCAAATGCCGGCTGCTCAGAAAGGCACGCGCTATAGATAGTGAGCGCACGCTCAGCGACAGCGATTCAATCAGTAAGTGTTCTCCTGGAACCAGCTCCAGACAGACATCCGGCGTGACTGCAATGGGATGGCCAGGCTGCGAGCCTGTGAGTGCCCGCCAATGGCGCTGGTGTGTTTGCACATCCGGGGTGCCCATGCGCAAGGCATGCAGTCCGGTGATTCCGAGGGGGCCGCCCCCGCTGTCCTGCAGGGCCTGCCGATGCTGCGCGCGGCGTTCTACCGGCGTTGCGGTTTCGGACCAGGGGTAGAGGGCCGCACGCCGATCCCACTCACAAAAGAACACACAGCAGCTTGGAGCGGAAAGCCCAAGCAGCACGGAATTGGTGAAATTGGTGACGCTTTCGCCCCGACTGTTCTCGGACTGGAAGGCGCGGGGAGGCTTGCAAGTGATGCCTGCCTCCATCGCGTGCGCCAGACTTTCGGCCAGGGGCGAAGCAGGCTCCAGAGCAAAACCGTGGATCAAGGGCGGTTGCGCATGGTCGGGAAGATCGCCGTTGGCGGTCGCCGCCCACAATTCGAGGTCTGTGTTGCCCAGATGGACCCAGCCATACGTGGCGAAATCAGTACGTTGCAAGGGCCAGGCCACGGGCAACCCGAAGGTCTCGCTGAAGAGCTGAAACAAAGGCTCGGCTGCGTGAAGGCGCAGCATGACATGGTCGATGGAGCGGTAGCTGGAAGCCATTGAGGTGTTCTGGGCCGGTGACTGGGCCATTGTCAATCTGTTCACGATTGGCAGGGCAGAAAAAAGCCGAGGCCCCGTGAGGGGCCTCGGCTTTTGAGCATGAGACTGCGTCGGCGTGCCGACCGCAGCACCTGCCGTGCAAATTACATGGCGCTGAATTCGCCCGAAGGGATCTTGCCAGTGCGCAGGGCTTCAGCAGCCTGGGCGCGCACAGCAGCGCGGTCAGCCGTGGACGTGTAGGTCACCACACGCGAACCAGCGGGCTCGATGCTGCGGGTCTGGGCCACGGTGGCGGCTTCAGCGGCCACTTCGGCACGGGTGCGGTTCGTGTCGAACTTCAGGGCAAATTGCGAACCATCGGCTTCGTCAGCGTGGGCGCCGAAAGCAGTGAAAGCGGCAACAGCGGCGATAGAGAGGAAACGGACAGACTTGTTCATGGTGAAACTCCAGTGAAATTCAAAAAATAGGGACGAGGTACTTGGCAATACGAAAACGTGTGAACCGTGGATTCAACAAGAATCAACCACGCTCACCCGAAGGGATCTGGCCAGCGCGCAGGGCTTCTGCAGCCTGGGCACGCACGGCAGCGCGGTCAGCCGTGGACGTGTAGGTCAACACACGCGAGCCTGCCGGCTCGATGGAGCGGGTCTGGGCAACGCTGGCGGCTTCTGCTTGCACTTCAGCGCGGGTGCGGTTGGTTTCAAATTTGGTAGCGAATTGCGAAGCATCGGCTTCGTCAGCCTGTGCGCCGAAAGAGGCGAAAGCGGCAACGGCAGCGATGGAGAGGAAGCGGGCGGTGTTGTTCATGATGAAAATCCTTGGAAGTTAAAAAGCGTCTCAAAAAAGCCGGGTCAAAAAACCATTCCTGAACCGGGTTCGGTGAGTCGCCTTGCGGGTTCGGCTCATCGATGGGTTGAACTGTACGCGGGTGAAGTCCAAAGAAAAACCACCGAGTCGCAAACTAACTGTTCCAGTATTGGAAACAATGGGCTGGGAACTTCGGTCGCAGATTTCGTAATGAGCGAGAAGATCGCCTTGAAACAAGGTGATATAGAGGAAAACCCTGCGGCTTATTTGGAACAGTGAGAATGCCCTGAAAGACATGCACGGTGCAGGAAGCGCCAGCCACTCCCCAGCAAATCGTGCCCCTGCAGGGCCCGCAAATCGCTTGGGCGGGCCGTCAAAAGCCCGCAGCGTCAACCCACTTTCTGGAGGCAACTCCGTGCGATCAGCCTCCCGCCGTGGAGGCTGCGCGCGCGATGTCTAGCGCAGCACCGGTGCGTCCGGCAATTCGTTGTGCCCGGGCGTATCGGGCAGGCGTGGAAAGTGCCGGGCAAGGCGCAAGGACACGGCGTCGACGGCTTGTGCGAGGCCCTCTTCGTACTGCTCCTGGCGAAAGCGGGGAGCCATCAGCGCAATCACATCGCGCCATTCGTCCGCTGCCACATGCCGGGCAAGGCCCCGGTCGGCCACGATCTCTATCGCGTGTTCGGGCAGCAGCAGGTAGATCAAGACGCCGTTGTTGTGCTCGGTGTCCCACACGCGGTATTTGCTGAACAGCATGAGGGCGCGTTCGCGCGCGCTGGCGTTGCGGCGCAGGTAGCTCCAGGGCAGGCTGGCTTCTGCGACGATGCGGATCTGGCCCGTGTGCTGCTGCTCGCTGGCAGCCACCCGCGCGGCCAGGCGCTCCAGGGTGTCGCCGGGTAGCGCGCGGCGTGCCGGGGGCTCGCCCCAGCGATGGCGGGCCAGGCGCCAGAGGGCGGCCGGTAAGGTCGCTATGGAGGTGGTGGTGGTTGATCCTGGACCCATGTTCACCAGTCCCCCGAGGCGCCGCCGCCTCCAAAATCGCCACCGCCACCCGAGCTGAACCCGCCACTGTCGCTGCTGCTGCCACCGCCGCTCCAGCCTCCGCCGCCGACACCCGCGCCCCAGCCGCCGACCGCCGCACCGCCTCGACCACGCCGTCGGCTGCTGCCACCGCCAGTGCCGCCGAAGATCCAGGTGTAAAGCAGAGCGAGGAGGCCGGCGCCGCCCGCCACGATCAGGCTGGAGGTAACCACAAAGGCCAACAAGCCCACACCACCGCCCATGAGCAGGCCCCCGAGGCGGCTGCCAAAAATGCTGCGCATCACCGGTCCCGCCACCATCACGCCGAAAAACAAAAAGATGGCGAGGTCCGTCCAGTCGAATCCGTCGCGGCTGGTGTCGGGGCTGTGGGCTGCGGTGCCGCTGTTGCTCGCGGGTGCTGGCAACGCCTCACCGGCTATGCGTGCGGAGATCTGAGTGACGGCGTCGCGCAGGCCGCCTGCATAGTCGCTTTGCTGGAACCGGGGCTTCATGGCGCCGTCGATGATGCGCGCCGCTGCAATGTCGGGGATGGCGCCTTCCAAGGCCTTGGCGACCTCGATGCGCATCTTGCGGTCGTTCTTGGCCACGATCACGAGCACGCCGTCACCCACGTCGCGGCGCCCGATCTTCCAGGTGTTGCCCACGCGATTGGCGAACGATGCAATGTCTTCGGGAGCGGTGGTGGGCACCATCAGCACCACCACCTGCGCGCCCCGGGTCTGCTCCAGCGTTTGCAGCTGCGTCTCCAACGCGGCCTTGTCGGAAGCGCTCAGGGTACCGGTCTGGTCGATGACGGGGCCGGTGAGCGCGGGCACGGGCAACAGGCCGCCGTCAGCATGCGCCCATGGGACTGCAAATGCTATCAATACTATAGCTAACAGCGCTTTATAGATAAGCGCTAGGGGCATATTCGCTCAAACTCTCAGCGGTGAGGAGTGCCGTGTTCAAGGCTTGGGCTTGGATGCGGAGAAATCCACGGTGGGCGGCGCGGAGATCTGGGCTTCGTTGGCCACGGTGAAGCTGGGCTTGGGCGCATAGCTGAACGCGATGGCGGTCAGGTTTGTGGGAAAGCTGCGCGCGAGCACGTTGTATTCCTGCACCGTCTGGATGTAGCGGTTGCGCGCCACGGTGATGCGGTTCTCGGTGCCTTCCAGCGTCACGCGCAGGTCGCGAAAGCCCTGGTTGGCCTGCAGCGTGGGATAGCGCTCGGACACCACCATCAGCCGCGACAGCGCGCCCGACAACTCGCCCTGCGCCTGCTGGAACTTGTTGAACGCCTCGGGGTTGTTCAGGGTTTCGGGCGTGACCTGGATCGAGGTGGCCTTGGCGCGCGCCTCGACCACGCGGGTCAGGGTTTCCTGCTCGAAGTTGGCCTCGCCCTTGACGGTGGCGACGATGTTGGGCACAAGGTCTGCGCGGCGCTGGTACTGGTTGAGGACCTCGCTCCACGCGGCCTTGGACTGCTCGTCCAGCCGCTGGAAGTCGTTGTAGCCGCAGCCGGTCAATGCGCTGAGCGCCAGCAGGGCGGTCAACAGGGCAAAAATGCGTTGGATCATGGTGGCTTCGCCAGGTGGAGTTCAGGGACAGTTTGGGGCACAGAGACAAGATGCCAAGGTGCCATCAACCGGCAGCTTGGCTGATTCTGCAACAAGTGCCGTCCCTGGTGCCACTTTCCGGGCGGGCCACAAGGCTTTGGGAGATGGCCGCACAATAGCAACCCGCACATGGCGGGCCGCATGGCCGCCGCGCCACCTTCCATCCCAGACGCCTCACCAACCACCATGCCCCGTTCTCGCGCCAGCGCCGCCACCCTCGGAGGTTCCTCGGACGAAACCGAAGCCGCGTTCTATGAGGCTTTGCAGCGGGGCGACATCGAGCTTTTGATGTCCTGCTGGGCAGAAGACGACGACATCATCTGCGTGCATCCCGGCGGGCCCCGGCTGCTGGGTGCTGGGGCGATTCGCACGGCGTTCGAGGCGATGTTTTCGCATGGCACGGTGCGGGCGCGGCCGTTGCAGGTGCACCGTGTGGTGGCGCTGACCAGCGCTGTGCACAGCGTGGTCGAGCAGGTCGAGGTGATGCTGCCCGACGGCCTGCACCAGGCCGTGGTGCTGGCCACCAATGTCTATCACAAGACCCCGGAAGGCTGGCGCCTGGTGGCCCACCATGCGAGCCCCGGCGTCGCGCCCGATGCGCAGGTGGTGGACGCCCAACGGCCCGTGCTGCACTGAGTGGTGGGGCCTTGAATCCAAGCCTTTTTAGGGTCTGGCGCTTGATAGGAAAGCGCAAATAGCTATGAAATATGTAGCGCCTCGATGGTTGCCCGGTGGACAGCTCCAGACCATCTGGCCAGCCCTGTATTCGCGCCGCGTGTTCGGCGCCCGCCCCGTGTACCGCCGAGAGCGCTGGGACACGCCGGACGGTGATTTTGTAGACGTGGATTTTCTGCAGGAGGAGGGCGCCACGGCGCCTGCGGCACTCCGGCCGCTGTTGGTGGTCTTCCATGGCCTGGAAGGCTCGTCGCGCAGCCATTACTGTGAGGCCTTTGGCGACTGGGCGCGCGAGCGCGGTTGGGCCTGCGCCTTGCCCCATTTCCGGGGTTGCAGTGGCGAGATCAACCTTGCACCCCGCGCCTACCACTCGGGCGACCATGCCGAGATTGGCTGGATGCTGCAGCGCCTGCGCGCCTCGCACCAGGGCCCCTTGGTGGCCGTGGGGGTCTCGTTGGGCGGCAATGCGCTCTTGCGCTGGGCGGCCGAGGTGGGCGAAGACGCTGCGCGCAGCGCCGATGCCGTGGCGGCCGTGTGCTCGCCCATCGATCTGGCCGCAGGGGGGCACGCCATCGGGCGTGGCTTCAACCGACAGGTCTACACACGCATGTTCATGCGCACCCTGGTGCCCAAGGCGCTGCGCAAACTCGCGCAGCACCCCGGGTTGTTCGATCGCCAGGCACTGATGGCCGCGCGCGACCTGTATGCGTTTGACAACGTGTTCACCGCGCCACTGCATGGCTTTCGGAACACCGAGGACTACTGGCAGCGGGCGTCGACCAAGCCGCTGCTGCACCACATCCGCGTTCCGGCCCTGGTGGTGAATGCGCGCAACGATCCGTTTGTCCCGGCCGCCAGCCTTCCGCTGCCGCACGAGGTGCGCAATGGGTTCGTCACGCTCTGGCAGCCGCCACACGGCGGCCACGTCGGGTTTGCCCATGGCCGCTTGCCGGGGCACGTGCGTGCCATGCCCGACGCGGTGGGCGGGTGGTTGGCGGAACACGCAGGGGCTGGGACGCGGGCGAGCGCACAATCGCCGCATGGATGACATCGTCAAACAGGCGCTGGCCAAGTGGCCCAACGTGCCCGACTGCTATGGCTGGCTGGGCCTGGACGCGCGTGGCCACTGGTACCTGCGCGATGACCAGGCCCAGGCAGCAGGGCCGTTTCCGCAGAGCAAGGGGTCTTTGCTGCAGCATGAAAAGCTCATCGGCTTCATCGCGCGCAATTACGAATCCGATGCGCAGGGACAATGGTTCTTTCAGAACGGGCCCCAGCGGGTGTATGTGGAGCTGGAGGCTACGCCCTGGATCTGGCGCATACAGTCCGATTTTTCGGTGGTGTCCCACACGGGCCGTGGCGCGGCGGTGCAGGACTGCCTGGTGGACGCGCAGGGCCATGTCTACCTGACGTCGGCGCTGGGCGTGGGCCTGGTGCATACGCTGGACGTGCCTCTGGTGGCCGAAGCCGTGGAAGCAGGGCGCTGGCTGCCGCAGGAAGTGCTGGCGGAAGAGTTGCCTGATCGCTACGGCTTTGTCATGAGCCCGCAGGGCCAGTGGGGTGCCCGCGAAACCCCTGGGTCACCGCGCATGGTGGATGCAAAGCAATCCTGAAAAGCAAAAAAGCCGGTCCACTGAACCGGCTTTTTTATGCCTGCATGCAATGCCCCAAAGGGTGCACCGCACTGCCGCAAGGGGAAGGCTTACTTGGCGGCGGCAGCCATGAACTCGACCGCTGCGCGCAGGTCGGCGTCTGACGCCTGGGCTGCACCGCCACGGGGAGGCATTGCGCCCTTGCCCTTGGCCACGCTGTTGTACAGCGCATCGATGCCGGCAGGCAGGCGGGCCGACCAGGCGGCCTTGTCACCAAACTTGGGAGCACCGGCTACGCCTGCAGCATGGCACACCTGGCAGGCCTGCTTGTACAGGGCTTCGCCTGCGCCCGCGGCGGCGGCCGCTGCCACCGGCGCGGCAGCGGCTGGCGCGGCTTCCGCGGCGGGGGCTGCTGCTGTCACCGGCGTGGCGGGGGCGGCGGGAGCGGCTTCTGCCGCTGCCGGAGCAGCACCAGCCGCAGCGGGTGCTGCAGGCTCGGCAAATTTGGCACCGGCAGCATTGGCCATGTAGGCCACGGCCCGTGCGATTTCGGTGTCGTTGAAGTCGCCGCCACCTTGTGGGGCCATCGCACCCTTGCCCTTCAGGGCGGATTGCACCAGCGTTTCAAAGCCGGTCGCGATGCGGGCCGTCCAGGCGCCAGCGTCGGCAAATTTGGGAGCACCAGCGGCGCCGGTTGCATGGCAGGCGGCGCACTGACCCTTGTACACCTCTTCGCCAGCACGGAGAGGGCGGTTGGCGTCACGGATCTCGACCATGCCCACCTTCTGGATGCGCTCGGCAATGGCTTTCTCAGGATTGACGGCACCAGCGGCAGGCTTGTCTGCCGACGTGACGTACAGGACCAAGCCAATGATGGCAAAGATCGGAATCACAAACGAGAAAAGTACCGCGACCAGCAACTGCTTGGGGTTCTTGATCGGGCCGGTATGGGCTTCTTCGTGGTGGTTGTCGCTCATGACGTCCTCTGGTGTATCGGGGGCTTTGATGAAATCAACCTTAAATTATATCTGCGGGGCTGTTGCCTTCGGCTCAGGCCCGCGCGCGCCCTGTATCTCACCCCACACAGCCTGAGCCTGGCACGCGCCCGAAAACCATGGGGGCCGCGCCAAGCTTGCCGCCGCCTGCGTCAGGAAGGGTTGCCTGCTGCCGCTTCGGGTGCACCGCCGCCCAGGGCCTTGTACAGCGCCACCTGGTTTTGCAATTGGGCAAGTTTCACCTGCACCACAGCCTGTTGCGCCGTGAACAGCGAGCGCTGGGCGTCCAGCAGGTCCAGGTAGCTCGACACGCCATTGCGGTAGCGCAGATCAGACAGTTGCAGCCGGGCGGCCTCGGCCTGCGCCTGCAGCTGTTGCGCCTGCGCCTGCTCGCCCAGCGTGGCCTGGCCGGCCAGCGCGTCCGACACTTCGCGAAAGGCCGTCTGAATGGCTTTTTCGTATTGCGCGACGGCGATGCTGCGGCCCGCTTGGGCGCTTTCCAGGTTGGCCTGGTTGCGCCCTGCATCAAAGATGGGCAGCAGCAGGGAGGGTGCAATCGTGAACCCCCACGAGCCGCTCTTGAACAGGCCCGACAGCTCGCCGCTGGCGGTGCCTGCCTGCGCTGTGAGCGAGATGCGCGGGAAGAACGCGGCCCTGGCGGCGCCAATGTTGGCATTGGCAGCAATCAGCTGCTGCTCCGCCTGGCGGATGTCGGGGCGGCGGGTCAGTAGTTCGGATGGGAGCCCCGCCGGCAGCTGTGCCATGGCGGGGGCGGCTGCCAGTCTGCTGCCTGTAAGGCTGGCGCGAATGTCATCGGGCAGGGCTTGTCCCAACAGCAACGCCAGGGCGTTTTCGTCGAGCGCGCGCTGGCGCTGTTGCTGGGCCAGCGTGGCCCGCGCCGCCTGGGTCAGTGACTCGGCCTGGCGAAAGTCCAGCTCCGAGGCCACGCCTGCATCGAGGCGCATCTTGGTCAATCGGATGGACTCCTCGCGCGAGGCGAGGGTCTGGCGCGACAGGTCCAGCAGTTCTTCGTCGGCCAGCAGGTTCAACCAGCCGTTGGCTACGGCGGCCACCAGGCTGACCTGTGCGGCGTTGCGGCCTTCTTCGGTGGCGAGGTACTGGGCAAGGGCCTGTTCCTTGAGACTTGCAATGCGGCCAAAAAAGTCAATCTCCCAGGCCGAAACGGCCAGGCCCACGCTGAACGAGTTGGTCAGATCGCCGGACCCCGCGGCGGGCGCGCGGCTCGCGTTGGCGGCCAGGCCCACGCCGGGGTACTGGTCGGCCCTGCGCACCTGGAATGTGGCGCGGGCCTGCTCGATGTTGAGCACGGCCACGCGCAGGTCGCGGTTGTTGGCCAGGGCCACCTCGATGAGCTGGCGCAGCCGGGGCTCGGCAAAATAATCTTGCCAGGGCGCGGCAGTTGCAGTGCCTGGGGCTGCCGCGTCCGTGGTGGCATAGGTGGCCGGCACTGGCGCTGCAGGGCGCTCGTACGTGGGTATGAACGAACAGCTGGCCAGAAGCAGGGCCGTTGCCAGGGCGATGGCGGTAGTGCGTGGGTGATTAGTCATGGGTTCCAACTCCTGCTTCTTCTGCGTGGCGGCGGTTCATCTCCTGCTGGCGCGCGCTGCCCTTGAACAGACTGCGCACCACTACGAAGAACACGGGCACGAAGAACACGGCCAGCACCGTGCCGGTGATCATCCCGCCCAGCACGCCGGTGCCGATGGCGCGCTGGCTGGCTGAGCCGGCCCCCGACGCAATGGCCAGTGGCAACACCCCGAGGCCAAAGGCCATCGACGTCATAACGATGGGGCGGAACCGCAGGTGGGCCGCCGCCAGTGCCGACTCGATCACGCTCTTGCCCTGGGCTTGCAGGTCCTTCGCAAATTCGATGATCAAAATCGCGTTCTTGGCTGACAGCCCGATGATGGTGATCAGCCCCACCTGGAAGTACACGTCATTGGCATAGCCGCGCAGCAGGGTGGCCAGCAGCACACCCAGCACCCCGAGCGGCACCACGAGAATCACGGCCAGCGGAATCGACCAGCTCTCATACAGCGCGGCCAGGCACAGGAACACGGCCAGGATGGCAAAGCTGTAGAGGATGAGTGACTGGGAGCCCGCCAGCTTTTCCTCGCGCGACTGGCCGGTCCATTCGAAGCCGAAGCCTGCAGGCAACTGGCTGGCGAGTTTTTCCATCTCTGCCATCGCTGCGCCCGTGCTGAAACCAGGGGCCGGTGCGCCCGAGATGCGCATGGCGGGATAACCGTTGTAGCGCACCGTCTGCTGTGCGCCGTTGACCCAGCGCGTTGTGGCAAATGCGGAAAGTGGCACAGGTTTGCCCTGGCTGTTGGCGGCGTTGATCTTCAGCAGATCGTCCGGCTGCATGCGTGCAGGCGCATCGGCTTGCACCACCACACGCTGCAGGCGGCCCTGGTTCGGGAAGTCGTTCACATAGCTCGAACCCAGTGCCGTGGACAGTGCGGAGTTGATCGCATCAAACGGCACACCCAGCGCATTGGCCTTGTCGCGGTCGATATCGATCTGCAGCTGGGGTGCGTCTTCCAGTCCATCCGGACGCACCTGGGTCAGCACTTTGCTTTGCGAGGCCATGCCCAGCAGCTGATTGCGTGCCTTCACCAATGCCTCATGCCCGGCGCCTCCTCGGTCCTGCAGGCGGAATGTGAAGCCGCTGGCGTTGCCCAGTTCGGGAATGGGAGGAGGGCTCAGCGGGAAGATGAACGCGTCGCGGATGCCCATCAGCCCGCCAAAAGCGCGGCTGGCCACGTCTTGCGCAGACTGACCCGGGCCGTGGCGCTCGCTCCAGTCCTTCAGGGTCACAAAGGCGAGGGCCGCATTCTGGCCCTGGCCGGAAAAGCTGAAGCCCAGCACACCCACCATGCTTTGAACTTCGGGCTGCTTGAGGATGAATTCCTCAACCTGTTGCATCACGGCCAGCGTGCGTTCCTGTGTCGCACCGGGGGGCAGTTGCACATTGACGATGATGTTGCCCTGGTCTTCGCTGGGCAGGAACGAGGTGGGCAAGCGCATGTACACCACGGTCACGGCGCCGATGATGGCGGCGTAAATGACCAGGTAGCGCGCGGCGCGCTTGAGCATGCGCGCAACAAAGCCTTCGTACCCCTTGGCCGTGCGTGAGAAGCTGCGGTTGAACCAGCCGAAAAAGCCGCGTTTTTCATGGTGGTGGCCGGCTTCTACGGGCTTGAGCAGCGTCGCGCACAGTGCCGGTGTGAGCGACAGCGCCATGAAGGCCGAGAAAGCGATGGATGCCACCATCACCGCCGAGAACTGGCGGTAGATGTTGCCGGTGGACCCGGCAAAGAAGGCCAAAGGTACGAACACCGAGATCAGCACCACGGTCACGCCGATGATGGCGCCCGAGATCTGGCGCATGGCCTTGCGGGTCGCCTCCAGTGGCGAAAGACCCTCCTCGCTCATGATGCGCTCGACGTTCTCCACCACCACGATGGCATCGTCCACCACGATGCCGATGACCAGCACCATGCCGAACATGGTCAGCACATTGATCGAGAAACCCAGCGCCAGCAGTGTGGCGAACGTACCCAGCAGTGCGATGGGGACCACGATGGTCGGGATGATGGTGTAGCGCCAGTTCTGCAGGAACAGGAACATCACCAGGAACACCAGCGCCACGGCTTCCAGCAGTGTCTTGGCCACCTGGGTGATGGAGATGTCCACGAAGCGCGAGCTGTCGTAGGGGATGCTCCAGCTCATGCCCTCGGGGAAGTAGCGCGAGAGTTCATCCATCTTGGTGCGCACGGCCTTGGCGGCTTCGAGGGCATTGCCGCTGGGAGACAGTTGCACGCCGATGCCTACGGCGGGCTTGCCGTTCAGGCGTGCAGCCGTGGCATAGGCCTGTCCGCCCAGCTCGACACGCGCCACATCCTTGATGCGGACCGTGGAGCCATCGGTGTTGGCGCGCAGCACGATGTTGCCGAACTGCTCCACGCTGGAGAGCTGTCCGTTGACCACCACGGTGGCCGCGATGCCCTGGCCCGCCACATTGGGCAGGTCGCCGATGGTGCCGCTGGCTACCTGCGCGTTCTGCGCACGGATGGCGGCTGTGATCTCGGCCGCCGAGAGGTTGAAGCTCACCATCTTGGCCGGGTCGATCCAGATGCGCATGGCACGCTCGGTACCGAACAGCTGAGCTTGGCCAATGCCTTTCAGGCGCTGCAGTTCGGGCACCACGTTGCGCGATGCGTAGTCGCCCAGGGCCACCGTGTCCGTGGCCGGATTGGTGGACGAGAGCATGGTGAACAGCAGGAAGTTGGAGCGCGACTTGTCCACGCGCACGCCTTGCTGGGTCACGGCCGAGGGCAGGCGTGGCGTGGCTCGCGAGAGCCGGTTCTGCACATCGACCTGCGCCAGGTCGGCGTTGGTGCCGGGCTGGAAGCTCAGGGTGATGCTGCCGGAGCCATCAGCCTGCGCGACGGACTCCATGTAGATCAGCCCAGGTGAGCCGTTCATCTCGCGTTCAATCACCGACAGCACGCTGTCTTCGAGGGTTTGCGCAGAGGCGCCAGGGTAGGCCGCGTTGATGACGATGGACGGCGGCGCGACAGGGGGATACTGGGCGATCGGCAACTGCGTGATCGCCACCCCGCCCATCACCATGATGAACAAGGCAATCACCCATGCAAAGATGGGGCGGTCGATAAAGAACTTGGCCATGCTGGAATGCCCCTTATGGCTTCGATGCCGAAGCGGCCGATGCAGCAGGTGTGGCGGCCTGTGCCGAAGGCGCCCCCGGAGCTTGCCACGGGACGGGTTTTACGGGCGTGCCGGGAGGCAGCATCTGCAGCTTCTGGAAACCGTCCACCATGATCTTTTCCCCGGCCTTCAGCCCCTCAAGAACCACCCACCGGTTGTTTTGTGCGGCGCTGACCTTGATGGTGCGCTGGGACACCTTGCCGTCTTCGCCCACCACGCTCACGGTGTCGCCCTGCTGGGTGCGCGTGACAGCCTGCTGAGGCAGTGTGATGGCATTGCTGGCCTGGGCTTGCTCAATGCGCACGCGCAGGTACAGGCCGGGCAACAACTCGCCCTTGGGGTTGGGTACCTCGGCGCGCAGCGTGACCTGGCCCGTGGTGGCGTCCACCGACAGGTCGGTGAACAGCAGCTTTCCTGTCTGGGCGTACTCCGAACCATCGCCCATCACGAGTTTGACACTGGCGGCCTCTGCGCTGCCTGCACGCTTGAACTGTCCACTTTCCATGGCCCGTCGCAACTGAAAGCCGTCGCCCGCCGATTGGGTGAAGTTCACGTACACGGGGTCGATCTGCTGCACCACCGCCAGGGGCGTTGCTTCGCCTTGTCCCACGAGCGCACCTTCGGTAACCAGAGCCCGGCCGATGCGGCCCGAGATGGGCGAGGTCACACTGGCATAACCCAGGTTGATATCTGCCGCACGTACGGCAGCCCGGGCGGTGGCCACATCTGCCTGTGCCTGCTTTTCGGCAGCTTCGGCATTCACAAAATCCTGTTTGCTGATGGCGTTGGCACTCACCAGCGGGCGGTAGCGTTCCACTTGAGCACTGGCCTGTGCGAGGTTGGCCTGGGCCTTGGCCAGGCCAGCGCGCGCGCTTTCCGATGCGGCGGCGTAGGGGGCAGGGTCAATGCGGAACAGCGACTGCCCTGCCTTCACATCACTGCCTTCCTTGAAAAGACGCTGCTGCAGGATGCCTGCGGCGCGAGCACGTACTTGTGCAACCCGCGAGGCCTCCACACGGCCCGGCAATTCGGTGATCAAGCCGACATCGCCAGGCGTCGCCGTCACCACACCCACCTCAACAGGTGGCATTTGCGGCCCTCCAGCGGGTGCTTGGCCATCCGTCTTGCCACAAGAGGCGAGAAACAGTGTTGTTGCTGTCAAGGCAACCAGAGAGACAGCCCTGCGGGTGGGAAAGGCGCTAAAGGAGGGAGTTGCAGATGCATCACGCAGCATGGGAGTCCTTTTTGATGGGCGTCAAGGAATCGGGTTGTAGGGGATGGGCCGCTTGTCGAGGGCCCGACCAGGCCAGAGCCCGACAAAATAAGTGCGCGATTATACATACAGACATGAATGTATAATTGTGACGGCTGATGCCTTTGTGGATCGTGTGGGTACGTAGTGTGTAGAACGAGGAGACAAATACCAATGGCGCGTCGAACCAAGGAAGATGCGGTTGCCACGCGCAACGGCTTGATTGATGCGGCGGAGCAGGTTTTTCGGGAGAAGGGGGTCTCACGCGCTTCGCTGAGTGATATTGCGCAGGCTGCGGGGGCTACGCGGGGAGCGATCTACTGGCACTTCAAGGACAAGGTGGATCTTTTCAATGCCATGATGGATCGGGTGACACTTCCGCTAGAGCAAGGCTACGGGGAGTTTGAGAGCAGTACCTGCCCAGACCCTGTGCAGCGATTGCGCGCGGTGATGGCGCTCGTGCTGCGCGGCGTTGCCTCAGATGAGCGAACGCGCAGGGTTTTTGAGATCGCGCTCTACAAAGTAGAGTATGTGAGTGAGCTTGTGGGGGTGCGTGACCGCCATGTGGCTGCGTCGGAGGGTTTTACGCAGCAGCTGGCGCGTGATTTCGCGTTGGGGGCGCAGCACCAGGGGGTTGTCTTGCCGATGGCTCCGATCGAGGCGGCGATTGGTTTGCATGCCCTGTTCGATGGCTTGATTCGAAACTGGATCCTGAGCGAGGGTGGTTTTGATCTTGTGGGTGTTGGTGGTGCCTGTACCGATGCCTTTTTGTTGGGGCTGGGGCTCTCGCTGCCGGTGTCCTCGGGTGCCGAGGTTTGCAGTCTTCCTTCCTGATGTGCCATCCATTTCGTCGTTGTACGGGAGTCGGTTGTGATTGATTCCTTCGACGTGTGGTGGCGTGCGATAATGTGAAGCTGTGCCATTTCGGTCGTGCGGCTGTAGCTCAGTGGATAGAGTATTGGCCTCCGAAGCCAAGGGTCGTGGGTTCGATCCCCGCCAGCCGCACCATGAATTTGTATAGCTTTGCCTCCTGTCATGAACTTGGCGTGGTGGCTTGGCCTTGTGAATTTCTCCGGACTGCAAAAAACTGGTGCTATAATTCGAAATTCTCCGGAGGGGTGCCCGAGTGGCTAAAGGGGGCAGACTGTAAATCTGTTGGCTTACGCCTACACTGGTTCGAATCCAGTCCCCTCCACCAGTGAATAGAAGTGATGAGGTTGGTGCTCGGTCTCGTTGTTTGCGGGGCTGGGCGCGCAGAGACTGTTGGTCGATGCGGGAGTAGTTCAATGGTAGAACCCTAGCCTTCCAAGCTAATGACGCGGGTTCGATTCCCGTCTCCCGCTCCATTGCTTGTTGTGCTGGTTTGTTGAGTTGGAGATTTTGATGTCGCGCGAGCGGTGTCAAGTTGCCCATGTGGCTCAGTGGTAGAGCACTCCCTTGGTAAGGGAGAGGTCGCGGGTCCGATTCCCGCCATGGGCACCACTTTCAGGTGCGTCCGATTCTGGTTGCGCCGAGATCCAGTTGTATTGGTATAGATTTTTTTCGGAGTCGGAAAAATGGCAAAAGGTAAGTTCGAGCGCACCAAGCCTCACGTCAACGTGGGCACAATCGGCCACGTGGACCATGGCAAGACGACGCTGACGGCAGCCATCGCTACCGTGCTGTCCGCCAAGTTCGGCGGTGAAGCCAAGGCATACGACCAGATCGATGCAGCGCCCGAAGAAAAGGCCCGCGGTATCACGATCAACACCGCCCACGTGGAATACGAAACGGCCAACCGCCACTACGCCCACGTGGACTGCCCTGGCCACGCCGACTATGTGAAGAACATGATCACCGGCGCAGCCCAGATGGACGGCGCTATCCTGGTGTGCTCGGCTGCTGACGGCCCCATGCCCCAGACCCGCGAGCACATCCTGCTGGCTCGCCAAGTGGGCGTGCCTTACATCATCGTGTTCCTGAACAAGTGCGACATGGTGGACGACGAAGAACTGCTCGAACTCGTCGAAATGGAAGTGCGCGAACTCCTGGACAAGTACGACTTCCCAGGCGACGACACCCCCATCATCCGTGGTTCTGCCAAGCTCGCCCTGGAAGGCGACAAGGGCAAGCTGGGTGAAGAAGCCATCATGAAGCTGGCTGAAGCGCTGGACACCTACATCCCCACGCCAGAGCGCGCTGTGGACGGTGCCTTCCTGATGCCCGTGGAAGACGTGTTCTCCATCTCCGGCCGTGGCACCGTGGTGACCGGTCGCGTTGAGCGCGGCATCATCAAGGTCGGCGAAGAAATCGAAATCGTCGGTATCCGCGACACGCAAAAGACCATCTGCACCGGCGTGGAAATGTTCCGCAAGCTGCTGGACCAAGGTCAAGCTGGCGACAACGTCGGCCTGCTGCTGCGCGGCACCAAGCGCGAAGACGTGGAGCGCGGCCAAGTGCTGTGCAAGCCCGGCTCGATCAAGCCCCACACCCACTTCACCGCTGAAGTGTATGTTCTGAGCAAGGACGAAGGCGGCCGTCACACGCCCTTCTTCAACAACTACCGTCCTCAGTTCTACTTCCGCACGACCGACGTGACCGGCGCCATCGAGCTGCCAGCCGACAAGGAAATGGTCATGCCTGGTGACAACGTGTCGATCACTGTGAAGCTGATCAACCCCATCGCCATGGAAGAAGGTCTGCGCTTCGCTATCCGCGAAGGCGGCCGTACCGTGGGCGCTGGCGTCGTGGCCAAGATCATTGCTTAATTAGCAAGGTATACAGGGGTATAGCTCAATTGGCAGAGCGTCGGTCTCCAAAACCGAAGGTTGTAGGTTCGATTCCTACTGCCCCTGCCACTTGAATGTGGCCCAAAACAAGCCCGCCAGACCCTGGCGGGCTTCGGTGTCTTAAGTGATGCCGTGCATCGGAAGCAGGAAATACTCAAAGATGGCCACTTCACAGGTTGAAACAGTCAATACAGGCGCAGACAAGGCCAAGCTCGCTGCGGTGGTGGCCCTGGTCATCGCTTCGGTTGCAGGCTTCTATTTGTTGGGAAAACAAGGCGCTGTGGTGCAGTGGGCTGCGCTGATCGTTGGGCTGGCTGCTGCTGCTGGCGTGTTCTTGGTGTCGGAGTCCGGTCGCCAGTTCGTTGCTTTTGCCAAAGACGCTTGGCGCGAGGTGAAGAAGGTCGTTTGGCCCACCCGCAAGGAAACCCTGCAGATGACGGCCTACGTATTCGCCTTTGTGGTGATCATGGCCCTTTTCCTGTGGTTCACTGACAAGACGCTGGAATGGGTCTTGTACGACTTGATTTTGGGCTGGAGAAAGTCATGACAACCGCTGCGGAAATCACTGGAGCAGAAGCTCCTGCAGGCGCTTCTGCTTCGGCAAATCCCGATCTGCGTTGGTACATTGTCCATGCCTACTCGGGCATGGAAAAGGCTGTGGAGCGCAATATTCAGGAGCGGATTGGTCGCTCGGGTATGCAGGACAAGTTTGGTCGCATTCTGGTGCCGACCGAGGAAGTGGTCGAAATGAAGAACGGCCAGCGCAAGACGACAGAGCGTCGCTTGTTTCCTGGCTATGTGTTCGTCGAGATGGTGATGGACGATGACACCTGGCATCTGGTGAAGCACACCAACAAGGTGACGGGGTTTGTAGGGGGGGCGAAAAATCGCCCTGCGCCGATTTCTGAAGAGGAAGTCCAGAAAATCGTCAGTCAGATGCAGGAAGGCACAGACAAGCCTCGCCACAAGATCGAATTCATGGTCGGCGAACTTGTACGTGTCAAAGAAGGTCCCTTCACCGACTTCAATGGTTCGGTTGAAGAGGTCAATTACGAAAAGAGCCGCGTGCGGGTCTCCGTGATGATTTTTGGCCGCTCCACGCCGGTCGAATTGGAGTTTGGGCAGGTCGAAAAGACATAGGTCTTTCGGATAACACCTAAGTTCTCCCTGGCGAGGCCAGGGTAAGCAGTTGGATGCCGCACTTTTCGACTCGGTGCGAACATCGTGATAGCGAGTCGTTAACCCCGGGGAGCCAGTTGTTGCGTGGTGCGACAACAGCGTTATGACCCGTAAGGAGTAAAACATGGCGAAAAAAATCGTCGGTTTTATCAAGCTGCAAGTTCCAGCTGGTAAGGCCAATCCATCCCCACCCATCGGCCCAGCACTGGGTCAACGTGGTCTCAACATCATGGAGTTCTGCAAGGCATTCAATGCGCAGACCCAAGGTGTGGAGCCAGGTCTGCCACTGCCCGTGGTCATCACGGCGTTCGCGGACAAGAGCTTTACCTTCATCATCAAGACGCCGCCTGCGACGACTCTGATCAAGAAGGCTATCAAGCTCGAAAAAGGTTCTTCCAATCCGCTGAAGACCAAGGTTGGCAAGATCACGCGCGAACAGCTCGAAGAAATCGCCAAGACCAAGATGAAGGACATGAATGCTGCGAATGTTGACGCTGCTGTCCGTACGCTGGCTGGTTCCGCTCGCTCGATGGGCGTGACGGTGGAGGGTTTGTAAATGGCCAAGTTGACAAAAAAGCAAAAGGCCCTGCAGGGCAAGGTTGACAGCACCAAGCTGTACGCCTTTGCAGATGCCGTGGTTCTGGTGAAGGAAGCTGCTACTGCTAAGTTCGATGAATCCATCGACGTGGCTGTTCAGCTGGGCATTGATGCCAAGAAGTCCGACCAGGTGGTGCGTGGCGCTGTCGTGCTGCCCAACGGTACTGGCAAGACGACCCGTGTGGCCGTCTTTGCGCAAGGTGCCAAGGCGGAAGAAGCCAAGGCTGCTGGCGCTGACATCGTTGGCATGGATGACCTGGCTGCCATGGTGAAGGCTGGTGACATGCCCTTCGACGTGGTGATCGCTGCTCCTGACGCCATGCGCGTTGTGGGTACCCTGGGTCAGATCCTTGGCCCACGTGGCCTGATGCCAAACCCCAAGGTGGGCACGGTTACTCCCGACGTGGCTACGGCCGTGAAGAACGCCAAGGCTGGTCAGGTGCAGTTCCGTGTGGACAAGGCCGGTATCGTGCACAGCACCATTGGCCGCCGCTCGTTCGACAATGAAAAGCTGCAAGGTAACTTGGCTGCACTGATCGACGCTCTGAACAAGGCCAAGCCTGCTTCGAGCAAGGGTCTGTACCTGCGCAAGGTCGCTGTGTCCTCCACGATGGGCGTTGGCGTCCGCGTGGACACACAATCCATCGCAGCGTAATTGCGGTAAAAAATCTTCGGGCCTGCAAGGGCCTGATGTGGTGGGCTGGGGTGGTGCAACAACCATCTCCAGGCCATCCAAGACCGTTGGTGTGCAGCCTTGCACTTAATCCCTCCGGGGCCAACGCAGATGGCGATCCCGCTGCAGATGGAATTCATTCCGAAACAGTTGGTCGCTGCAACAAGAGCGTGTACGAGGGCGCAAGCCTGAATGCACAATTTAAGGAGTAGACCTTGAGTCTTAATCGCAGTGAGAAAGAAGCGGTCATCAGTGAAGTGACCAGCCTCGCCGCTAAAGCTCAAACGCTTGTGATCGCGGAATACCGTGGCATCACGGTCGCCGACATGACCAAACTGCGTGTGGAAGCTCGCAGCAAGGGCGTGAACCTGAGTGTTCTGAAGAACACTTTGGCCCGCCGTGCTGTGGCTGGCAGCGCGTTTGACGTGGTGGCTGACCAGATGACCGGTCCTCTGATCTATGGCTTCTCCGAAGACGCCGTGGCTGCCGCGAAAGTGGTGGCTGACTTTGCGAAAACCAACGACAAACTGGTGATTCGCGGTGGCGCTTTCGGTGGTAAGGCCCTGGACGTGAACGGCGTTAAGCAACTGGCCAACATTCCTTCCAAGGAAGTTCTGCTGGCTCAGATTTGTGGCTTGCTTATGTCCCCCATGTCGCGTACGGCCGTTGTGCTGGGCGCACTGGCGGCGAAAAAAGGCGAAGGCGCAGCCGCACCGGCCGCCGAACCTGTTGCGGCTTGATAGCCCGGCAGACAACCAACACAATTGTTAGGAAATCAAAATGGCATTCGATAAAGACGCATTTTTGACCGCGCTGGACAGCATGACGGTTCTGGAACTCAATGACCTGGTGAAGGCCATTGAAGAGAAGTTTGGCGTGAGCGCTGCAGCCATGGCTGCTCCTGCTGCCGCTGGTGGTGGCGCTGGCGCTGCTGCTGCTGAAGAAAAGACGGAATTCAACGTGGTGCTGACCGAAGCTGGCGCCAACAAGGTGTCCGTCATCAAGGCAGTGCGCGAAATCACCGGCCTGGGCCTCAAGGAAGCCAAGGACCTGGTGGACGGCGCTCCCAAGAACGTCAAGGAAGGCATTGCCAAGGCCGACGCCGAAGCAGCCGTCAAGAAGCTGGTGGAAGCCGGCGCCAAGGCCGAACTCAAGTAATTCGGTCTTGCTCAAGGGCTGGAGTGCTCCTCAAAGGGCCTCCAGCCTTTGGTGCTTTCAGAGCGCACCCGAAAGCCGCTGTGCAAACGCTGGTTTTCGAGTGTCTTCTGACAACCCCGACAGCAGAAGACGCCTTGGTTCGGGTGATGTGCAACGCATCACCGTCCGCCATGGTTGGTAGTGGCCAACCGCCAAGCCCGTAAGGACAGCGCTCCTTGCGGGTCAGTCGTCGAAGACCCAGGACTCATGTCTTTGCCCGGAGATCTCATGGCCTATTCCTACACCGAACGCAAGCGAATTCGCAAAAGTTTCGGCACCCGCGATAGCGTGCTCGAAGTTCCTTATCTGCTGCAGATGCAGAAGGACGCCTACACCGCTTTCTTGCAGGCTGATAAAGCACCCCAGAAAAGAACCATCGAAGGCCTTCAGGCTGCATTCGACGCTGCCTTTCCTATCGTCTCCCACAACGGTTTTGTGGAGATGAAGTTCATTGAATACAACCTGGCCAAGCCGGCTTTTGATGTGCGCGAGTGCCAGACCCGTGGTCTGACTTTCGCCTCGGCTGTGCGCGCCAAGGTGCAACTGATCATTTATGACCGCGAGTCCTCGACCTCGCAGTCCAAGGTGGTCAAGGAAGTGAAGGAGCAAGAGGTCTACATGGGTGAAGTGCCCCTGATGACCGACAAGGGCTCGTTCATCATCAACGGCACCGAGCGTGTGATCGTGTCGCAGCTGCACCGTTCGCCGGGTGTATTTTTCGAGCATGACAAGGGCAAGACCCACAGCTCGGGCAAGCTGCTGTTCTCTGCACGCATCATTCCTTATCGTGGTTCGTGGCTCGACTTCGAGTTCGACCCCAAGGACATCCTGTACTTCCGCGTGGACCGTCGCCGCAAGATGCCGGTCACGATCCTGCTCAAGGCCATCGGCCTGAATCCAGAATCTATCCTGGCGAACTTCTTCGTCAACGATAACTTCCGCTTGATGGACAGCGGTGCACAAATGGAATTTGTGTCCGAGCGTCTGCGTGGCGAAGTGGCCCGTTTTGACATCACCGACAAGTCCGGTAAGGTCGTAGTGGCCAAGGACAAGCGCGTGACGGCCCGCCACACCCGCGAACTGGAACAGTCTGGTACCACGCACATTAGCGTGCCCGAAGACTTCCTGATCGGTCGTGTCGTGGCCCGCAACATTGTGGATGCGGACACTGGTGAGATCATCGCCAAGGCCAATGACGAGCTGACCGAAGCGCTGCTCAAGAAGCTGCGCAGCGCTGGTGTGCAAGACGTACAGTGCATCTACACCAATGAACTCGACCAGGGGGCGTACATGTCGCAGACCCTGCGCATCGACGAAACGGTGGACGAATTTGCTGCACGCGTGGCCATCTACCGCATGATGCGCCCCGGCGAGCCGCCTACGGAAGACGCCGTGCAGGCCCTGTTCCAGCGCCTGTTCTACAACCCCGACACGTACGACCTGTCGCGTGTGGGCCGCATGAAGTTCAACGCCAAGATTGGCCGCGACGAATCCACTGGCCCCATGGTGCTGTCCAACGAAGACATCCTGGCTGTGGTCAAGATTCTGGTGGACCTGCGCAACGGCAACGGCGAAGTCGATGACATCGATCACCTGGGCAACCGCCGCGTGCGTTGCGTGGGCGAACTGGCCGAAAACCAGTACCGCACGGGCCTAGCACGTATCGAAAAGGCCGTGAAGGAGCGTCTGGGCCAGGCCGAGCAAGAGCCGCTGATGCCCCACGACCTGATCAACAGCAAGCCGATCTCGGCTGCCCTGAAGGAATTCTTCGGCGCGTCGCAGCTGTCGCAGTTCATGGACCAGACCAATCCGCTCGCCGAAATCACGCACAAGCGCCGTGTTTCCGCCCTGGGCCCGGGTGGTCTGACCCGCGAACGCGCAGGCTTCGAAGTGCGCGACGTGCACGTAACCCATTACGGCCGCGTCTGCCCTATCGAAACGCCTGAAGGCCCTAACATCGGCCTGATCAACTCGCTGGCTCTGTACGCTCGGCTGAACGAGTACGGTTTCATCGAAACCCCTTACCGTCGCGTGGTGGATGGCAAGGTCACGAACGAGATCGACTACCTCTCCGCCATCGAAGAAGGCAAGTACGTGATCGCGCAGGCGAATGCAGTGCTCGACAAGGATGGCCGTTTGACGGGTGATCTGGTGTCTGCCCGTGAGAAGGGTGAATCCATTCTGTGTGGTGCAGACCGCGTGCAGTACATGGACGTGTCGCCCGCGCAGATCGTGTCGGTCGCGGCTTCGCTGGTGCCCTTCCTGGAACACGATGATGCGAACCGCGCGTTGATGGGCGCCAACATGTCGCGCCAGGCCGTGCCAGTGCTGCGTCCTGAAAAGCCGCTGGTGGGCACGGGCATCGAGCGCGTGGCTGCCGTGGACTCGGGCACCGTCGTGACGGCGACCCGTGGCGGTGTGGTGGACTATGTGGATGCGACCCGTATCGTGATCCGCGTCAACGATGCCGAAGCCGTGGCCGGTGAAGTGGGTGTGGACATCTACAACCTCATCAAGTACCAGCGTTCCAACCAGAACACCAATATCCACCAGCGCCCCATCGTCAAGAAGGGCGACATGCTGGTCAAGGGTGACGTGATCGCCGACGGCGCATCGACGGACTTCGGCGAAATCGCCATCGGCCAGAACATGCTGATCGCTTTCATGCCTTGGAACGGCTACAACTTCGAAGACTCGATCCTGATCTCCGAACGCGTGGTGGCCGAAGACCGCTATACCTCGATCCACATCGAGGAACTCGTGGTCATGGCGCGCGACACGAAGCTGGGCGCCGAAGAAATCACGCGCGACATTCCGAACCTGTCCGAGCAGCAACTGAACCGCCTGGACGAATCCGGCATCATCTACGTGGGCGCCGAAGTGCAACCCGGCGATACGCTGGTGGGCAAGGTCACGCCCAAGGGCGAAACGACGCTCACGCCTGAAGAGAAGCTGCTGCGCGCCATCTTCGGTGAAAAGGCTTCCGACGTGAAGGACACCTCGCTGCGCGTGGACCAGGGCTCGTCGGGCACCGTGATCGACGTGCAGGTGTTCACCCGTGAAGGCATCCAGCGTGACAAGCGCGCCCAGCAGATCATCGACGATGAACTCAAGCGTTTCCGCCTGGACCTGAACGACCAGCTGCGCATTGTGGAAGCCGACGCTTTCGACCGTATCGAAAAGCTGCTGAACGGCCGTGTGGCCAACGGCGGCCCGCAGAAGTTGGCCAAGGGCACGAAGATCGACAAGGCCTACCTGTCGTCCGTCGAGAAGTTCCACTGGTTCGACATCCGCCCGGCTGAAGACGAAGTAGCTACGCAACTCGAGTCCATCAAGAACGCGCTGGAGCAGACGCGCCACAGCTTCGACTTGGCTTTTGAAGAGAAACGCAAGAAGCTCACGCAAGGCGACGAGTTGCCAGCTGGCGTGCTGAAGATGGTCAAGGTGTACTTGGCCGTCAAGCGCCGTCTGCAGCCAGGTGACAAGATGGCCGGCCGCCACGGTAACAAGGGTGTGGTCTCCAAGATCGTTCCGGTCGAAGACATGCCTTACATGGCCGACGGCACACCTGCCGATATCGTTCTGAACCCGCTGGGCGTGCCCTCGCGGATGAACATTGGTCAGGTGCTGGAAGTCCACCTGGGCTGGGCCGGCAAGGGCATTGGCCAACGCATCGGCAACATGCTGCAGGAACAGGCCAAGGCCGCCGACATGCGCAAGTTCCTCGAAGAGGTGTACAACTCGCGCGGCCGCACGGAAGACCTGTCGCTGCTCAGCGATGACGACGTGATGGCCATGGCTGCCAACCTGACCAACGGTGTGCCTTATGCGACGCCCGTGTTCGATGGTGCTTCGGAAGAAGAAATCAAGGACATGCTCAAGATCGCCTACCCAGACGACATAGCAGAGCGCAAGGGCCTCACGCCCACCCGCACGCAGGCGTACCTGTTCGATGGCCGTACGGGCGAGCGCTTCGAGCGTCCCACCACCATTGGTTACATGCACTACCTGAAGCTGCACCATTTGGTGGACGACAAGATGCACGCCCGCTCGACCGGTCCTTACTCGCTCGTCACGCAGCAGCCGCTGGGTGGTAAGGCGCAGTTTGGTGGCCAGCGTTTCGGGGAAATGGAAGTGTGGGCGCTGGAAGCTTATGGCGCCGCCTACGTCCTGCAGGAAATGCTGACCGTGAAGTCCGACGACGTGGTGGGCCGTACCAAGGTGTACGAATCCATTGTCAAGGGCGAACACGCCATCGAAGCCGGCATGCCGGAATCGTTCAATGTGCTGGTCAAGGAAATCCGTTCGCTGGGCCTGGACATCGAGCTGGAACGCTCCTAAGCAGAAAAGGAAAGAGTCACTATGAAATCGCTACTCGACCTGTTCAAGCAATTCACGCCGGACGAGCATTTCGATGCCATCCGCATCGGCATGGCTTCGCCCGAAAAGATCCGTTCGTGGTCTTTCGGCGAAGTGAAGAAGCCAGAAACCATCAACTACCGCACGTTCAAGCCCGAGCGCGACGGCCTGTTTTGCGCCAAGATTTTTGGTCCCATCAAGGACTACGAATGCCTGTGCGGCAAGTACAAGCGCCTCAAGCACCGTGGTGTGATCTGCGAGAAGTGCGGCGTTGAAGTCACGCAGACCAAGGTGCGCCGCGAGCGCATGGGCCACATCGACCTGGCCGCGCCCTGCGCCCACATCTGGTTCCTGAAGTCGCTGCCATCGCGTCTGGGCCTGGTGCTGGACATGACGCTGCGCGACATTGAGCGCGTGCTGTACTTTGAAGCCTATGTGGTGACCGACCCCGGCATGACGCCGCTGAAGAAGTTCAGCATCATGTCCGAGGACGACTACGACGCCAAGCGCAAGGAATACGGCGACGAATTCATCGCCAAGATGGGCGCTGAGGGTATCAAGGACCTGCTGGAATCCATCGACATCGACATGTCGATTGAGCGCCTGCGTGGCGACCTGACCGGCTCTGAAGTCAAGGTCAAGAAGAACGCCAAGCGCCTGAAGGTGCTGGAAGCGTTCAAGAAGTCGGGCATCAAGCCCGAGTGGATGGTGCTCGAAGTGCTGCCCGTGCTGCCACCGGACCTGCGTCCGCTGGTGCCGCTGGACGGCGGCCGCTTTGCGACCTCCGACCTGAACGACCTGTACCGCCGCGTTATCAACCGCAACTCGCGTCTGCGCCGCCTGCTGGAGCTGAAGGCCCCTGAAATCATCGCCCGCAACGAAAAGCGGATGCTGCAGGAAGCTGTTGACTCGCTGCTGGACAATGGCCGCCGTGGCAAGGCCATGACGGGCGCCAACAAGCGTGCTCTGAAGTCGCTGGCCGACATGATCAAGGGCAAGTCGGGTCGTTTCCGCCAGAACTTGCTGGGCAAGCGCGTGGACTACTCCGGTCGTTCCGTGATTACCGTGGGCCCAACGCTCAAGCTGCACCAGTGCGGCCTGCCCAAGCTGATGGCGCTGGAACTGTTCAAGCCTTTCATCTTCTCGCGCCTCGAAGCCATGGGCATCGCGACGACGATCAAGGCCGCCAAGAAGGAAGTCGAATCCGGCACCCCCGTGGTGTGGGACATCCTGGAAGAGGTGATCAAAGAGCACCCTGTGATGCTGAACCGTGCACCTACGCTGCACCGTTTGGGTATCCAGGCCTTTGAGCCCATCCTGATCGAAGGCAAGGCCATCCAGCTGCACCCCCTCGTTTGCGCGGCTTTCAACGCCGACTTCGACGGTGACCAGATGGCTGTCCACGTCCCGCTGTCGGTGGAAGCGCAGATGGAAGCCCGCACGCTGATGCTGGCCTCCAACAACGTGCTGTTCCCCGCATCGGGCGAACCCTCCATCGTTCCTTCGCAGGACGTGGTGCTGGGCCTGTACTACGCCACCCGCGATCGCATCAACGGCAAGGGCGAAGGCTTGGTGTTTGCCGATACCGGTGAAGTGCAACGTGCTCTGGACGCCGGCGAGGTCGAACTGGCCGCCAAGATCACGGTGCGCATGACCGAGTGGACCAAGAACAAGGAAACGGGCGAATTCGTTCCGTCCACCTCGCTCGTGGAAACCACGGCCGGCCGTGCGCTGCTGTCCGAGATTCTTCCCAAGGGCCTGCCGTTCTCCAACATGAACAAGGCGCTCAAGAAGAAGGAAATCTCGCGCCTGATCAACGTCTCGTTCCGCAAGTGCGGTCTGAAGGAAACGGTCGTGTTCGCCGACAAGCTGCTGCAAAACGGCTTCCGTCTGGCCACGCGCGCCGGCATCTCGATCGCCATTGATGACATGCTGGTGCCGCCACAAAAGGCCGGCATCATCGAGCGCTCCGAGAAGGAAGTGAAGGAGATCGAACAGCAGTATGTGTCCGGTCTGGTCACCTCTGGCGAGCGCTACAACAAGGTGGTGGACATCTGGGGCAAGGCCGGCGACGAAGTGTCCAAGGTGATGATGGCCCAGCTGTCCAAACAGAAGGTCATGGACCGCCACGGCAAGGAAGTGGACCAGGAGTCCTTCAACTCCATCTACATGATGGCCGACTCTGGCGCTCGCGGTTCTGCAGCCCAGATTCGTCAGGTGGCCGGTATGCGGGGTCTGATGGCCAAGCCAGACGGCTCGATCATCGAAACGCCTATCACTGCGAACTTCCGCGAAGGTCTGAACGTGCTGGAGTACTTCATCTCCACCCACGGTGCCCGTAAGGGTCTGGCCGACACGGCGCTGAAGACCGCCAACTCGGGTTACCTGACCCGCCGTCTGGTGGACGTGACGCAGGATCTGGTGGTGACCGAAGAAGATTGCGGCACTTCCAATGGTTCGCTGATGCGCGCCATCGTCGAAGGCGGTGAAGTGATCGAATCGCTGCGCGACCGTATCCTGGGCCGCACGGCGGCTGAAGACGTGCTGCACCCCGAGAACCGCTCGGTGCTGGTCTCAGCGGGTGTCATGCTCGACGAAGACCTCATCGAAGAACTCGAAGCGGCTGGCGTGGACGAAGTGAAGGTTCGCACGGCACTGACCTGCGAAACCCGCTACGGCCTGTGCGCCAAGTGCTATGGCCGCGACTTGGGCCGTGGCGGCCTGATCAACCTCGGCGAAGCCGTGGGTGTGATTGCTGCCCAGTCCATCGGTGAACCCGGCACGCAGCTGACCATGCGCACGTTCCACATCGGTGGTGCCGCATCGCGCGCTGCCATCGCATCGAGCGTGGAAGCCAAGTCCAACGGCGTGATCGGCTTCAACGCCACGATGCGCTACGTGAGCAACACCAAGGGTGAGCTGGTGGTGATTGCGCGTTCGGGTGAAATCATCATCCACGACGAGCATGGCCGCGAGCGCGAACGCCACAAGGTGCCTTACGGTGCAACGCTGACGGTCAAGGCCGACCAGACCATCAAGGCTGGCACCATCCTCGCCAACTGGGATCCGCTGACGCGCCCCATCATCACCGAGTTCGCCGGTCAGACCAAGTTCGAGAACGTCGAAGAAGGTCTCACGGTGGCCAAGCAGGTCGACGAAGTGACCGGCCTGTCCACGCTGGTGGTGATCGATCCGAAGCGCCGTGGCGCTGCCAAGGTCGTGCGTCCGCAGGTGAAGCTGATCGACGCCCAGGGCAATGAAGTGAAGATCCCTGGCACCGACCACTCGGTGACCATCGGCTTCCAGGTCGGCGCTCTGATCCAGGTGCGCGACGGCCAGGATGTGGGCCCCGGTGAAGTGCTGGCCCGTATCCCGGTCGAAGGTCAGAAGACCCGCGACATTACCGGCGGTCTGCCCCGTGTGGCCGAGCTGTTTGAAGCCCGTACGCCGAAGGACAAGGGAACGCTGGCCGAGATGACCGGTACCGTGTCGTTCGGCAAGGAAACCAAGGGCAAGGTCCGCCTGCAGATCACCGACCCTGAAGGCCATGTGTTCGAAGAACTCGTGCCCAAGGAAAAGAACATCCTGGTTCACGAAGGCCAGGTGGTGAACAAGGGCGAATCGATTGTGGACGGCCCGGCCGACCCACAAGACATCTTGCGTTTGCTGGGTATCGAAGAGCTGTCACGCTACATCGTTGATGAAGTGCAGGATGTGTACCGCTTGCAGGGTGTGAAGATCAACGACAAGCACATCGAGGTGATCGTTCGCCAGATGCTGCGCCGCGTCGTGGTCGAGAACGTTGGCGAGTCCAACTACATCGCCGGTGAACAGATCGAGCGTTCCGAGATCCTCAACACCAACGATGCGTTGCAGGCCGAAGGCAAGATCCCCGCGACCTACAGCAACCTGCTGCTGGGTATCACCAAGGCTTCGCTGTCGACCGACTCGTTCATCTCGGCCGCTTCCTTCCAGGAAACGACCCGCGTGCTCACCGAGGCTGCCATCATGGGCAAGCGCGACGAGCTGCGTGGCCTGAAGGAAAACGTGATCGTGGGTCGCCTGATCCCGGCCGGTACCGGCATGGCCTACCACCAGGCACGCAAGGCCAAGGACGCCATGGACGACGCTGAGCGCCGTGCCATTGCCGAAGCCGAAGCCGCCGAGATGGAAGCCCAGGGTGAAGCAACGGAAGTCGAGGGCAGCACCTCCACCGCGACCGACGCAGCCGCTGACTAAGCCTTCGGGCCGCCTCTGAAAAGCTCCCGTCCTGTCCCTGGCAGGCCGGGAGCTTTTTTCTGGAACCCGCACTTCGATCTTTCGTAGTCTTCGCCTTTCTCCCTCATTTCCTTATCGGGCCGTAACGCGTGGTGCACGCGAGGACGGCAACTGTGCATGTGGTCATCGCCCCTTTTCTGGATTGTTTTTGCCATTGCCGCTTTTTGGGCGCTGGGCGCCTACAACCGCCTGATGCGGCTGCGCTCGGCCGTTGTGCAGGCGTTTGGCAGCTTTGACGCTCACATGGTGCGCCAGCTGTCTTTGATGGGTGAGTATGGTGCGGCGCAAGCGGTACAGCAGGTCCCCTTGGCAGGTGGCACGGAGCCAGAGATGGCGGCACTGCAAGGCGCCACCACCCAGTTGAGCGCATCCTTGGCCATGGCGCGGGCGCGTCCCTTGCAGCCAGACGCGGTGGCCGCCTTGGCGGCAGCGCGCGAGGTGCTCCATGCGTCCTGGCAGAAGGCCACACACAACAGTGGGCAAGCGACCCGGGCGCAGACGTCTGTGGCTACCGCCGCTGCGGACGCGCCGCCCGCGTCTCCGTCGCTGTGGCAGGTTCGGTGGGACGAGCATGTTCTGCAGAACGACCAGGCGATGCGTGTTTTCAACGAAGCGGTGTTGCACTACAACGCTGCCATTGCCCAGTTTCCAGCCAACCTGCTGGCCTGGGTGTTCGGATTCAAGGCCGCCCGCGGGCTGTAGAAAGGTTGCCAGGACCACAATGAACCCACCCGCACCACGACAACAACCCCCACGCCCTGCGTCCCGCCCCGGGCCTAACAAGCGAGCCGACAGAGCCAACAACGCGCCAGCCCGTGACCGGACGCTTTCCGGCCCGGGCGGTGCCAGTCGCCCGGGGGCGGGCGGTCAGCCCGTAGCGCTATGGCAACAGTTGGAGGCTGTGGCCAGTGCCTTGCAGGCCATTCGCACAGGGCAGTCGGGCACCGCAGCACTGGCGGCGGTAGACACAGCTCTGCGCCCTGGGGTGCAGTCTCTCCTGTTCCAGGTGCTGCGCCAGGCCGGACGGGCCGAGGCGTTGCGCCGCCAGATGGTTGCACGCACGCCTCCACCGGCTGCGGATGCGCTGTTGTGTACGGCGCTGGCGCTGTGCTGGAACCCTGAGGAGTCGCCGTACGAGCCGTTCACCTTGGTGAACCAGGTGGTGGAAGCGGCCAAACGCAGCGCGTCCACGCGTGCGCAGGCTTCATTCCTTAACGGTTGCTTGCGCCGCTTTCTGCGCGAACGCGAAGCGCTGGTTGCCCGCACCGATGGCGATCCGCTGGCCCGTTGGAACCATCCGGTGTGGTGGGTCGAGCGCCTGCGCAAGGACCATCCCCAGCACTGGGAGCAGATTCTGCAGGCCAACAATGCCCACGCACCGATGACGCTGCGGGTCAATACACAAAAAAGCACTCTAGCGCTTTACCAGAAAGCGCTGGAAGCTATCAATTTAGAAGCAATTCCGTCTGGGAGTGTAGGGCTGGTATTGCAGCACCCCGTGCCCGTGCAATCGCTGCCGGGGTTTGAAGAGGGCTGGGTCTCGGTGCAGGATGCCGCAGCCCAGATGGCTGCGCCCCTGTTGCTTGAAGGTCTAGACCTCACCCGGCCTGTGCGGGTGCTTGACGCCTGTGCGGCGCCCGGGGGTAAAACCGCCCACCTTCTGGAGTGGGCGGGCGCTGGTGCGCCGATACAGGTCACTGCGCTGGAGATCGATGCCACCCGCAGCGCGCGCATTGGTGAGACCTTGCAGCGCCTGGGGCTGCGCGCCCAGGTGGTGGTGGCCGATGCGGCGCGTCCGCAAGACTGGTGGCAGCAGCATTGCGATGGTGCGCAGTTCGATGCCATCTTGCTGGATGCGCCCTGCACGGCCTCGGGCATCGTGCGCCGCCATCCGGATGTGCGCTGGCTGCGCCGCGAGAGCGATATTGCGCAGCTTGCAGGCCTGCAGGCCCGGTTGCTCAAGACCCTGTGGCCGCTGTTGCGCCCTGGCGGACGGCTGCTGTATTGCACGTGTTCCGTGTTCCGTGCCGAAGGCGACGACCAGGTGCAAACGTTTCTTGCACACAACACCGATGCGCAATTGCTGCCGTCGCCGGGTCATTTAATCCCCGCCAACGGGGACAAGCCCGGAGCTGTCCCGGACAATCGGTCGGGTGACCACGACGGATTTTTTTACGCACTGTTGCAAAAATCGCCGCAATGAGTTCCGTGGGGCTCGTTGGGTGGCGATCTGTGCGCTCTTTCTCTGGGTGGCATGGGCCGCAATGGTGCAGTCGGCCATCGCCGGCCAGCCGGTGGACCCCGAGGTGGGCGAACTTCGGCTCGACCGTGCCGAGGATGGCCTCTACCTCAGCGCCACACTGCAATTTGTGCTGCCGGAGCTTGCCGAGGATGCGCTGTACAAGGGCATTCCCATGTTCTTCGTGGCGGAGGCCCAGGTTTTGCGAGACCGCTGGTACTGGTCTGACCGCCAAGTGGCTGAAACCACCCGCTATCTGCGGCTAAGTTACCAGCCGTTGACGCGACGTTGGCGTCTGAACATCTCCCCGGTACCTTTCACCAACAGTGGCCTGGGTGTGGTTTTGGGGCAGAATTTTGACAGTTATGCCGATGCGTTGTCGGCCATTCAGCGCATTTCGCGATGGAAGATCGCAGAACGCGATGTCATTGAGTCAGACGCCGTCCATACGGTCAATTTCCGGTTCCGGCTTGACATGTCGCAGTTGCCCCGACCCTTCCAGATCGGTGCCGTGGGGCGCTCCGGCTGGAATCTCCTGGTATCCCGCAGCCAACGCCTGGCTGCAGAGACCGTCGCCAAGTGAGCCCTCCAGAGTCTTCTCAGACGGGAGCTTCCGCGTCGGCCCATGCCGCCGCACGCCAGTCGCGCGCCGTGCGCTGGGCTGTGGGGGTTGGGGCCGCCATCATGTCGGCTATCGGCATGGTGCTGTTGTTCCTGCTCACCCTGGCCACCAACAACCGCGCGCTGTACGAGCGCAACTACGCCTGGCTTTTTGGCGTGAACGTTTTGGTGGCCGTGCTGCTGCTGGCCGTGCTTGTGTGGGTGGCGGTGCGCCTGGGCATGCGCTTGCGCAAAGGGCGCTTTGGCAGTCGACTGCTGGTCAAGCTTGCGGCCATCTTTGCGCTGGTGGGGCTGATGCCGGGGCTGCTGATCTATGTGGTGTCCTACCAGTTTGTCACGCGGTCCATTGAGAGCTGGTTCGATGTGAAAGTGGAGGGCGCTCTTTCAGCGGGGGTGAACCTGGCCCGTGTGTCGCTGGATTCGCTGGCCGCCGACATGGCCTCAAAAGCGCGCAATGCCAGTGCCCAAGTGGCGCAGGTGCCTGATGCCGCGGCTGGTCTGGTGCTGGAGCGCATCCGCGACCAGCTGGGAGCCACCGATGTCGTGCTCTGGAATGCTGCGGGCCAGGCGGTAGCCAGTGCAGGCCAATCGCGCTTTAGCCTGAACCCCGACCGGCCCGGCGTGGCGTTGCTGCGCACCGTGCGGCAGCAGCGCGCCACCGCGCAGATCGAGGGCCTGGACGATATTTCGGACCCTGCCGCGGCACAGAATGCGCGCGTGAAAGTGCTGGCGCTGGTCAGCAGCCCCAGCGTCGGCTTGCTCGTGGAGCCCCGATACCTGCAGGCCACATTGCCCCTGCCGCCTGCGCTGGTGGCCAACGCCATCGCCGTGCAGGAGGCCAACCGCGAATACCAGGAGCGAGCCTTGGCCCGCGGGGGGCTGCGGCGCATGTATGTGGGCACGCTCACGCTGAGCCTGTTCCTGGCTGTCTTTGGCGCCGTGTTGCTGGCGGTATTGCTGGGCAACCAGCTGGCCCGCCCGCTGCTGGTGCTGGCCGAGGGGGTGCGCGAGGTGGCGGCTGGGAATCTCAGCCCCAAGGCTGCATTGCAGGGCAAGGATGAGCTGGGTGGACTCACACGCTCTTTTGCACTGATGACCCAACAGTTGTCCGACGCCCGCCATGCCGTGGAGCAGAGCATGGGCGAAGTCGATGCCGCACGCGCCAACCTGCAGACCATCCTGGACAACCTCACGGCGGGGGTGATCGTGCTGGATGCCCAAGGTTTGATCCGATCGTCCAATCCGGGGGCCACCCGCATCCTGCGGGCACCGATGGCGGCCTATGAGGGGCGACCCCTGTCGGAAGTGCCCGGGCTCGCCGAGTTTGCGGCGTCGGTGCAAGGGCACTTCGACGCTTTCCTGGGCGACCACGAACGCCATGGACTGGACCACTGGCAGCAGCCTTTTGAGCTGCATGCGTCTTCTGGCGGCGTCGGGCAACACGCTACCAGCCTCGTCGCGCGGGGGGCGGAACTGCCCGATTCGGCCAGACTGTTGGTTTTTGACGACATTTCGGAAATTGTTTCCGCCCAGCGCGCGCAGGCTTGGGGTGAGGTGGCGCGGCGCCTGGCGCACGAAATCAAGAACCCGCTCACGCCCATCCAGCTGTCTGCGGAGCGGCTGGAAATGAAGCTCTCTGGCAAGCTGCCCGGCCCTGAACAGGCCATCCTCGCCAAGTCCGTCAAGACCATCGTGGACCAGGTCGATGCGATGAAGCGGCTGGTCAACGAATTCCGCGATTACGCACGCTTGCCTGCTGCAGAACTCCATGCACTGGACCTCAATGCCCTGGTGGCCGACGTGCTCCATCTCTACGGCGAAGAGAACGCCGCCGTGCGCGTAGAAGCCGAGCTGGACCCGCGCTGCCCCTCTATCGCAGGCGATGCGCAGCAGCTGCGGCAGGTTGTGCACAACCTGCTGCAAAACGCGCAAGACGCCACCGAGCAGGCGCGCGCTGGAACCTCGGAGCCCGTGCCCCCGGTACGCATCAGCACGCGCTGGAGTGAGTCCTCGCGCCGCGTGCGGCTCACGGTATCCGACAGTGGTGGGGGCTTTCCTGCGCACATCCTGCAGCGTGCCTTCGAGCCCTACGTCACCACCAAGCCCCGGGGCACCGGCTTGGGTCTGGCCGTGGTCAAAAAGATTGCCGATGAGCACGGTGCGCGCATTGACTTGTCGAATCGGACCGAAGATGGCGTAGTGCGGGGGGCCCAAGTGTCGTTATCATTCGCCCCTGAACCAGCGGTGGCGTCATAACAACACCGCCCCGCAGTACCCCAAGGCGCTTCAACACACATGGCAAACATTCTGGTGGTCGACGATGAGCTCGGCATTCGTGATCTGCTGTCGGAAATCCTGAACGACGAAGGTCACAGCGTAGACCTCGCAGAAAACGCCACCCAGGCGCGCACGGCCCGGGCAGGCAACACCTACGACCTCGTGCTGCTCGACATCTGGATGCCGGACACCGACGGGGTTTCGTTGCTCAAGGAATGGGCCACAGCGGGCGTACTGACCATGCCCGTGATCATGATGAGTGGCCACGCCACCATCGACACCGCCGTAGAGGCCACCCGGATCGGCGCCTTCTCGTTTCTTGAAAAACCCATCACCCTGCAAAAGCTGCTCAAGGCGGTGGAGCAGGGCCTGGCACGCAACGCTGCCCACCAGTCCGCCCCGGTGGCTGCGGCCCCAGCGCCCGTCCATACCCCGGCCGACCCCACGTTTTCGCAACTGCCTGCTGTGTCGGCCATCATGGCTGGCGTCGAGGCTGGCCCGCACGCGCACCAAGGGTTTGACCTGGACCGCCCCCTGCGCGAAGCGCGCGATGGGTTTGAAAAAGCCTATTTCGAATTCCACCTGGCCCGCGAAGGCGGTTCCATGACGCGCGTGGCCGAAAAGACGGGCCTTGAGCGCACGCACCTTTATCGCAAGCTGCGCCAGCTAGGGGTCGATCTCGGCCGGGGCAAACGCGGGTAGGCTTGCAAGAAATTATTGGCGGTTTCGCCTAAACGGCCTTTTTTTCTGGTTATAATTTGAGGCTCAGGCCCGGTAGCTCAGTCGGTAGAGCAGAGGATTGAAAATCCTTGTGTCGGTGGTTCGATTCCGCCCCAGGCCACCAAATAAAAGCCCTTGATTTTTGCTAATCAAGGGCTTTTTCCATTCTGCATGCGGTGTCCACGGCGCTGGGTCGTGCCTCGGAGGGGCTTTGCACGGGTCTCCTGTCGCGCCACCAAGCTGCCCAGAGCATTCTTCTCGCCGCAGCACCGCATCCGATGTTTGCGTTCACCGAGGCTGTGGCCGGTGTGCGTTGAACACTTCCTCATCGCTTCGACACTTCACCCATGCCCCTCCTGAAGGACACCACCCTTGGTATCGACTTTGGCACTTCCAACTCCGCGATGGCCGTGCGCCAGGAGGCGGGGTTGGCGCGGATGATTGCGCTGGAAGGGAGTGCGCACACACTGCCCACCGCACTGTTCTTCAACGCAGAGGATCACCGCACGCACTTTGGTCGCGATGCCGTGGGCCAGTATCTGGCAGGCACCGAGGGGCGCCTGATGCGGTCGCTCAAGAGCCTGCTCGGCAGTGCGCTGCTGCAGGACAAGACGGCGGTGCACAACAAGATGGTGAGCTACCAGGACATCATCAGCCTCTTCTTGCGCATGCTGGTGCAAAAGGCGCGCGATGAGCTGGGCGGCATGCCTGCCCGGGTGGTGATGGGGCGGCCGGTGCATTTTGTGGATGGGGATGCCGACCGCGATCAGCAGGCGGAAGATGCGTTGCGCCAGGCTGCGCTGGATGCGGGGTTTGCCGAGGTGTCGTTCCAGCTGGAGCCGATTGCCGCCGCGCTGGACTACGAACAGCGTATCGCGCAGGAGTCCCTGGTGCTGGTGGTGGACATTGGGGGCGGTACCTCGGACTTCACGGTGGTGCGGCTGGGGCCGGAGCGCATGGCGCGCGCCGAGCGCGGCAGCGATGTGCTGGCCACCACCGGCGTCCACGTGGGTGGAACCGACTTTGACCGGCGGCTGAGCCTGGACCTGTTGATGCCCTTGCTCGGGTTTCGGCACACCGGGCCCACGGGGCGCGAGGTGCCCAGCCGGGTGTTTTTTGACCTGTCCACCTGGCATCTGATCCAGTGGCTGTACTCGCCGCGCGCGCTGCGCGATGCGCAGAACCTGCGCACCGATTATTCCGATGCACGGCTGCACGCGCGGCTCATGCGGGTGCTGCACGAGCGCCTGGGGCACCGCATGGCCAACACGGTGGAGCAGGCCAAGATTGCGGCCTCGCTGGCCGATGCCGAAGCGCCCATGCCGCTGGACTGGATCGAGGCCGGGCTCGGTGCCGCCGTGACACCGGAGGGACTGGCGCAGTCCCTGTTGCAACCCCTCGAACAGGTGGTCGCCTGCGCGCAGGAATGTGTGCAGCTGGCGGGCTTGGGTGTGCAGGGGCTGGATGCAATCTATCTCACCGGGGGCTCGTCGGCCCTGCGGCCGCTGCGGCAGGCGCTCAAAGCGGCGTTTCCCGACACTCCCCAGGTGGAAGGCGATTTGTTTGGCGGGGTGGCGGCCGGGTTGGCGGTGTCAGGGCGATAGATCCGGAGGGGGCGGCGGCACCAGGGCCGGTGGTGGATTCACTGTGGCGGAGAAATGCTATTAAAAATATAGCTATCAGCGCTTGTCCATCAAGCGCTAGGTGCCAATTTGGCCTGAAATCCGAGGTGTTATCAGCTCCCGGCGTCGCCTGCTTCGTCCTCATCTTCCCCGCTCGCGCCGCTGCGCTTCCACGCCAGGGCCGTGTCGTACAGCACATTGCGCGATGCACCCGTGATCTCGGCAGCCAGGCGCACGGCGGTTTTCAGCGGCAACTCCTGCACCAGCAGGCGCAACACCCGCAGGCTGGCGCCATCGTCGCCAGCCACCGCCACCGGGTGCAGCAGCACCACAAACTCGCCGCGCGAGCGCTGGGGTGCGCCGTCCAGCCAGGCCGTCAGCTCCCGGGCGGGCCGCGTGGTCACTTCCTCGAACTGCTTGGTCAGCTCCCGTGCCAGCGTTACCGGACGATCACCCAGCACCGCCAGGGCCTGGGCCAGCTCGTTGATGCGGTGGGGGGCTTCAAGCAGCACCACGCAGCGCGCCTCGTTGGCCAGTTGCTGCGCAATCACCGTGGCGCGTTCAGCGTTCTTGACGGGCAGGAAGCCCGCAAACACGAAGCCGCCATGTTCAGTGCTGTGGGCCACGGCACCCGCCACGCTCAGCGCCGTGGTGATGCTGCTGGCGCCCGGCAGGGGCACGGCCCGCAGACCGGCCGCCTGCACGGCGGCCACGAGCCGGGCGCCAGGGTCGCTCACACCGGGCGTGCCAGCGTCACTCACATACGCCACGCGCTGGCCCAGCTGCAACCGCTGCACCACGTTCTGCGCAGCTTCGGCCTCGTTGTGCTGGTGCACGGCCAGCAACTGCGCGGCGCCCTTGTCGATGCCGTAGGCGCGCAGCAGGGACTGGGTGTGGCGCGTGTCTTCGCAGGCCACGGTGTCGGCCATCTGCAGCACGTGCAGCGCGCGCAGGGTGATGTCGGCCAGGTTGCCGATGGGCGTGGCCACCACGTACAAGGCGCCCTCGGGATAATGCTGGGCCGCCGCTGCTTCGCGCGCGGCGGCCTGGGCTGAAGCGAAAGATGCGCTCAATGAAATTCCTTGGAAAGAGAAAACCAGCGGGGGCGGTGGCACCAGCGGCCGCAACCATCACCACCCGCGAGCGCGGAAACGCCGCGGAAGACACCGCCCTGGCCCACCTGGAAGCCGCGGGCCTGCGCCTGGTGGCACGCAATTATCGGACGCCGGGGCGTGGGGGCGGCGAGATCGACCTGGTGATGCGTGAGCGGGATGGCACGCTGGTCTTCGTCGAGGTGCGCAGCCGTGCGGGCAACGCCTTCGGCGGGGCGGGCGCCAGCATCAGTGCCACCAAGCAGCAGCGCATCATTTTTGCCGCCCGGCACTACCTGCTGCGCTTGCCATCACCGCCGCCCTGCCGCTTTGACGTGGTGCTGGTCGAAGCTTCGGTGCAGTGGCTCAAGGCGGCCTTTGATGCGCAGTGACCCCATCCGTTCCCTGTCCCCCATTCGGGCTCCAAAGCAATGCCGGTGACTACGGTTTGCTACAAAAGCTGTAACACGCGGCGGGTATCATCGGGCCCTCATGCTTGAGCAACGCATCCAACAGCATTTCATCGACAGCGCCGACCTGAAGTACCAAGCCGCGCAGGTTCTGAGCCACCCCATCGCCGCCGCCGTTCAGGCCGTGCTGGCCTGTGTGACCAGCGGCGGCAAGGTGCTGGCCTGCGGCAACGGCCCCTCGGCCGCCGAGGCACAGCAGTTCGCCGCCTTCTGCGTGGCGGGTTTCGAGCGCGATCGGCCCGAGCTCGCGGCGCTGGCCCTCACTGGCGACAGCACCCTTCTCACCGCAGCCGCTGGCGGCCCCTACGATGCCGCGCAGCAGTTCGCCCGCCAGGTGCGGGCGCTGGGCCAGGCGGGCGACGTGCTGCTGGTCCTGTCCGTCACCGGCAACGATGCCAACCTCCTGGCCGCTGCCGAAGCCGCCCACGAGCGCGACATGACCGTGGTGGTGCTGACCGGCCGCACCGGCGGCAAGCTGGCTGCGCTGCTGCGCGAAACCGATGTATTGATCAGCGTGCCCCATGACCGCGCGGCGCGCGTGCGAGAAGTCCATGCCCTGGTGCTGCATTGCCTGAGCGACGGCGTGGACGCCCAGTTACTTGGTGAACAGGAGATTCCGCTATGAAGCAACAAACAACCATGAAGCGTACCCAGCGCACGGTGTGCACCGTGCTGGCCGCAGCCGCCCTCGCTGCAGGCCTGTCGGCCTGCGCGCCGCTGATCGTCGGGGGCGCTGTGGTGGGTGGTGTGATGGCCGTGGACCGCCGCACGGCAGGCACCCAGATCGAGGATGAAGGCATCGAACTGCGCGCGGCCAACCGCATCCGCGAAACGTTTGGCGACCGCGTCCATGTGAACGTGACGAGCTACAACCGCCAGGCCCTGCTGACGGGCGAAGTCCCCAACGCGCAGGAGCGCCAGGCCGTCGAGCAATTGGTGTCGCAGGTGGAGAACGTGCGCTCGGTGGTGAACGACCTGACCATCACCACCTTCTCCAGCACCCTGAGCCAGCGTTCCAACGACACCTTCATCACCGGCAAGGTCCGCGCCAGCCTGGTGGACGCGCAGGACATCTCGGCCAATTCCTTCAAGGTGGTGACCGAGCGCAACGTTGTCTATCTGATGGGCCGTGTGTCGCAGCGCGAAGCCAACCGGGCCACCGAGATTGCGCGCGGGGTGAGCGGCGTGGGCAAGGTGGTGCGTGTGTTCGAGATCGTCTCGGAAGAAGAACTGCGCCGCATCGCTCCGCAGCCTGCACCCGTCACCACGGATGACACCAAGCCCTCTGGGGGCTGAAGGCCGTTTAGCAGGCTTGGCGGCCAGCACAGCCAACCACCCGTGCAGCAAAAATCCCGGCCCGCATCCTGCGGCCCGGGATTTTTTCTTGGGGATTTTGCCCCGCGCGCTGCGGCGTGAAACCGGCGCTGCACAAGCCAGCGCGCCCGTGGAACCGGCTTTGCCGGGCCACCGGGTGCGTCCCCCCTCAGGGGGGAAGGCGCGAAGCGACTCAGGGGGGAGCCTATTTCAACCGCTGGATGAGGGACGATGTATCCCAGCGGTTGCCCCCCATTTTCTGCACATCGGCATAAAACTGGTCCACCAGGGCCGTCACCGGCACGCGTGAACCGTTGCGCTTGGCCTCATCGAGCACCAGGCCCAGGTCCTTGCGCATCCAGTCCACGGCAAAGCCAAAGTCGAACTTGCCGTCCACCATGGTCTTGCCACGGTTGTCCATCTGCCAGCTTTGGGCGGCGCCTTTGCCGATCACGTCGAGGACCTGTTTCATGTCCAGCCCCGCGTTCTGGCCAAAGGCCACGGCCTCGGACAGGGCCTGCACCAGCCCGGCAATACAGATCTGGTTGACCATCTTGGCCAGCTGGCCCGAGCCACTGGCACCCAGCAGCGTGAAGGCACGCGAGAACGCCATGGCCACGGGTTGGGCTGCCTCGAAGGCTGCGGCATCGCCGCCGCACATTACGGTGAGCAGGCCGTTCTGCGCGCCAGCCTGGCCGCCCGACACGGGGGCATCCACAAACTGCAGGCCCAACGCCTGGGCGGCTGCGTACTGCTCGCGCGCCACCTCGGCCGATGCCGTGGTGTGGTCCACAAAAATCGCACCCGGCTTCATGCCCGCAAAGGCGCCGTCCGCGCCCAGCGTCACAGAGCGCAGGTCATCGTCGTTGCCCACGCAGCAGAACACGATGTCCGCGCCCGCGGCGGCTTCGCGCGGCGTTGCAGCATGTTTTGGCGCCTTGGCGCTTGCATACTCTGCGCACCAAGCTATTGATTTAGTAGCGGTCCGGTTGTAAACCGTCACCTCATGCCCGGCCAGTGCAAGGTGTCCGGCCATCGGGTAGCCCATCACACCCAAGCCCAGAAAGGCGACCTTGCGGGAAGGGGTGGCGTCGTAGTTGCGGGGGTTGGTGCTTGGCATGAAAATGGTTCTTGTGAGAAAAGGCCGCCATGTCGACGGCGTTTGAAACTGGCGCGGCCTGGGCCAGCGGACGCCGTGGAACTGGCTTTGCCAGGCCACTGGCGTCGTCCCCCTTCCCGCGCGCCGCGCGAGAGAAGGGGGAAGCGGCGCAGCCGCTCAGGGGGTTGTCACACGATCGCGAAATGCTCGGTACCCGAGGCCAGGTCTGGCGACTTGGCGCGCTGGCTGTTGAGCTTGATCTGCAGGCGCAGGTCGTTGAGCGAGTCGGCGTTGCGCAGCGCGTCTTCGTAGCTGATCACGTTGGCCTCGTACAGGTCGAACAGCGCCTGGTCAAAGGTCTGCATGCCCAGGTTGCGGCTCTTTTTCATGATCTCCTTGATCTCGGAGACATCGCCCTTGAAGATCAGGTCGGAGATCAGCGGCGTGTTCAGCATGATCTCCACCGCAGCCGCACGGCCCTTGCCGTCCTGCTTGGGGATCAGGCGCTGCGAGACCATGGCGCGCAGGTTCAGTGACAAATCCATCAGCAGCTGCGCGCGGCGCTCTTCAGGGAAGAAGTTGATGATGCGGTCCAGCGCCTGGTTGGCGCTGTTGGCGTGCAGCGTGGCCAGGCACAGGTGGCCGGTTTCGGCAAAGGCCACGGCATGTTCCATGGTCTCGCGGTCGCGGATTTCGCCCATCAGGATCACGTCGGGCGCCTGGCGCAGCGTGTTCTTGAGGGCCGCTTCCCAGCTGTCGGTATCCAGCCCCACTTCGCGCTGCGTGACCACGCAGTTCTTGTGTGGGTGCACGAATTCCACCGGGTCTTCCACCGTGATGATGTGGCCGAACGAGTTCTCGTTGCGCCAGTCCACCATGGCGGCCAGCGTGGTCGATTTGCCCGAGCCCGTGGCACCCACCAGGATGCACAGGCCGCGCTTGGTCATTGTCACTTCCTTGAGTACCTGCGGCACGCCCAGGCCGTCGATGGTGGGCAGCGTGAGCGGAATCGTCCGCATCACCATGCCCACATGCCCCTGCTGGATGAAGGCGTTGACGCGAAAGCGGCCGATGCCGGAGGGCGAGATCGCGAAGTTGCACTCCTTGGTGCGCTCGAAGTCGGCCACTTGCTTGTCGCTCATGATGGCGCGCGCCAGCGTGAGCGTATGGTTGGGGGAGAGCGGCTGGGGCGACACCTTGGTCACCTTGCCATCCACCTTGATGGCGGGTGGAAAGTCTGCGGTGATGAACAAGTCGCTGCCGTTGCGGCCCACCATCAACTTGAGCAGGTCATTGATGAATTTACTGGCCTGATCGCGTTCCATCAGAAGTTCTCCCGGGGCTGTTCGTCGGCTGGACGATCATTGATCTTGTCGTGGCGCATCATTACTTGTGGTTGTCGCTCAGGCGCGCACTCACCACACGCAGGCGCAGCGACAGCTTGCGGGCCAGCAGTGCAATCAGGCTGGCTGCAAGCTGCGGGTCCTTGGTCATCATGTCGTCCATGGCTTCGGCGCTCAGCACGGCGATCTCGCAGTCGGTGAGCGTAGTGCAGGCCGAAAAGCGGATGCCGCTGTCGAGCAGCGACATCTCGCCCAGGATGTCACCGGGCCGCGTCTCGGCCAGGCGCAATTGCTCGCCCCAGGGCTGCACACGGTCCACGGCGATAGTGCCCGTGAGCAGCACCACCATGAAATTGCCGTACTCGTCCTGGCGGATCACATCGCGGTTGGACGGGATGGCCGCAAATTCGAAGAAGCGCTCCATGCGCTCCACGGCGTCCTTGTCCAGGTGCGCCATGTATTTGTCTTTGGCCCACAGACCTTGCAGCAGCTTGCCGCCTCGGCTGGTGGGCAGGCGTTTGGCGCCTACTTCCACGGCACGTGCCTCCCAGGGCACCAGCATCGAATCGTCTACGCCCTGGCCTGCAAAGGCCGTGGAGAACAGCACGGAATCCGTGTGGTCTTCCGCAGGCTTGCCGCCCCGGGTTTTCATTTTCAGAAGGCTCAGAATGCCTTTCATATCGGGCTCCGGTATGCGGCGCCTGCGGGGGCCGCAAAGTCGTTCATGGGTGTGTGCTGCGGGGGGCTCAGCCAGGGAAGTTCTCGGGGATCTTGGCCTTGCTGCGGGCCTCGGCCGGGCTGATGATGTTGCGGCGCACGAGGTCGGTGAGGTTCTGGTCCAGCGTCTGCATGCCCACGCTGTTGCTGGTCTGGATGGTGGAGTACATCTGCGCCACCTTGGCCTCGCGAATCAGGTTGCGGATGGCGCTGGTGCCCAGCATGATCTCGTGCGCGGCCACGCGGCCCGAGCCGTCCTTGGTTTTGCACAGTGTCTGCGAGATCACCGCCTGCAGCGATTCGGACAACATCGCACGCACCATTTCCTTTTCTTCGGCCGGGAACACGTCGATGATCCGGTCAATCGTCTTGGCAGCGCTGGAGGTGTGCAGCGTGCCAAACACCAAGTGGCCCGTTTCCGCCGCCGTCATGGCCAGGCGGATGGTTTCGAGGTCGCGCATTTCACCCACCAGAATGGCGTCCGGGTCTTCGCGCAGTGCGGACTTCAGCGCGGCCGCGAACGACAGCGTCATCGGCCCCACTTCGCGCTGGTTGATCAGGCACTTCTTGGATTCGTGCACGAACTCGATCGGGTCTTCCACCGTGAGGATGTGGCCGTATTCGGTTTCGTTGAGGTAGTTGACCATGGCGGCCAGCGTGGTGGATTTGCCCGAGCCCGTGGGCCCGGTCACCAGCACCAGGCCGCGCGGCTTGAGGGCCAGGTCGCCGAAGATCTTGGGCGCGTTGAGCTGCTCCAGCGTCAGGATCTTGCTTGGAATGGTCCGGAACACCGCGGCGGCGCCCCGGTTCTGGTTGAAGGCGTTGACGCGAAAACGTGCCAGGCCTTCGATTTCAAACGAGAAGTCGACTTCCAGAAACTCTTCATACGTCTTGCGCTGGGCGTCGCTCATGATGTCGTACACCATGGCATGCACCGTCTTGTGGTCCAGCGCATCGACGTTGATGCGCCGCACATCGCCGTGGACCCGGATCATGGGCGGCAGGCCTGCGGAGAGGTGCAGGTCGGAGGCCTTGTTCTTGACGCTGAACGCGAGCAGTTGGGTAATGTCCACGGAATCCCTCTATCGTTTGGTACGCTTGCCAAACATTATGACCACGATTGCTAACAACCTCCAACAGGTTCTGGGCAGGATGGCGCAGGCGTGCAAAGCCGCCGGGCGCGATCCGGCCAGCGTTTCCTTGCTGGCCGTTTCCAAGACCTTTGGCGCCGATGCGGTGCTGGAGGCCGTGGCCGCCGGCCAGCGCGACTTCGGCGAAAACTACATCCAGGAAGGCGTGGACAAGATTGCAGCTGTGCACGCAGCCTTGCCCGGTGCAGCTTTGCAGTGGCACTGTATTGGCCCCATTCAGAGCAACAAGACCCGCCTGGTGGCCGAGCACTTTGACTGGGTGCATACGGTGGACCGGCTCAAGATCGCCGAGCGCCTGTCGGCCCAGCGGCCCGATCACCTGCCGCCGCTGCAGGTATGTATCCAGGTCAACATCGACGGTGGGCCCACCAAGTCGGGCGTGGCCCCGGCCGAGGCCCTGGACCTGGTGCGGGCTGTCGCAAAACTGCCACGGCTGGTGGTGCGGGGGCTCATGAGCATTCCGGACCATGCTCCTGAGTTTGAAGCGCAAATGGCAATCCACACTAGCGCCAGAAGGCTATTTGACGAGATATCGGCAGTAGGAGAGCCAGGCCTGGGGCAGTTTGACACCCTGTCCCTGGGCATGACGGCCGACCTGGAGGCCGCCATTCAGGCAGGCAGCACGCTGGTGCGCGTGGGCACCGGCGTGTTTGGTGGACGGACCTACCCCGCCGCCTGAGCGGGCTCAGCCCGGCAGCGTGAAGCGCGCCACGCAGTCCAGCGCCGCTGTCACATCCGCCTCGCTCACATCCAGGTGCGTCACCCAGCGCAGCCGGGTGGCGCCGCCATACAGGCTGCTGGTGACGCGCACGCCGTGCTGCGCCAGCCAGGCGGTGAAGGCCGGGGCCACCTCTGCGTGCAGGTCGGTGAAGAGGATGTTGGTCTGCCAGGGCAGCACGGTGAGCTTGCCCTGCAGCACGGGGTGGCTGCGGTTGGCTTCAGCCAGCCCTTGCGCCAGCCGGTCCAGGCGGGCGTGGTCTTCCGCCAGGCGCCGCACATGGTGCTGCAGCGCGTAGTGGCCGGCAGCCGCCAGGACACCCGCCTGCCGCATGCCACCGCCCAGGATCTTGCGGGTGCGGCGCGCCTGCCGGATGAAGTCGCGCGAGCCCAGCACCAGCGAGCCCACAGGCGCGCCCAGGCCCTTGCTCAGGCACAGCGATGCTGAATCAAAGTGGCTGCACAGCGCGCGCGCTTCTGCATACACATCGGTGCCGTTGCGCGCGGCATTGGCCGTGGCGGCGTTGAACATGCGTGCGCCGTCCAGGTGCATCGCCAACCCCCGGCTGCGCGCCAGTTGGGCCACCTCGGCGATGTAAGCGGGCGGCAGCACCTGGCCGCCGGTCGTGTTCTCCAGCACCACCAGGCGGGTGCGCGCAAAGTGCGGGTCGTCCGGTTTGATGGCTGCCGCGATGTCGGCCACGCGCAGCGTGCCGTCGGGCTGCGTCTCCACCGGCTGGGGCTGGATGGAGCCCAGCACGGCCATGCCACCCGCCTCCCAGCGGTAGGTGTGCCAGCTCTGGCCCACGATGGCTTCGTCGCCGCGCTGGCAGTGGCCCCACAGCGCGATCAGGTTGGTCTGCGTGCCCGAGGGGGCGAACAGCGCGGCCTCAAAACCCAGCAGCTCGGCGGCATGGTCCTGCAGTGCGTTCACCGAGGGGTCATCGGCAAACACATCGTCGCCAAGCGGGGCCTTGAACATGGCCTCGCGCATGGCGGGCGTGGGCTGGGTGACGGTGTCGCTGCGAAAGTCGGGCATGGGCGCGGTCCTGGTGGGTCGGGTCAACGAATGACCGGCCATGTTAGTCGTGTTGGCTCCCACAGCGGCCGTAAGGCTCTCGGCTGGCGAAATGGGCGCTGCCGAGGCCAGGGACGGCGAGCAAGGGCCGCCCCGCAGCGAGGGCGTCGTCCCCCTGAGGGGGAAGGCGCCGAAGGCGACTCAGGGGGCTACGGTCTGGCCATCTTGCACTCGGTGCCTTGGGCTATTTCATTGCCGGTGTAGGCCGCATCGGTGCGAAAGCCATAGTTCGTGCCTTCCCAGCCCACCTTCACGGCCTTGCCGTCCACCGGCGCGATGGTGTTGACCACCTGGGGCAGCAGCAGCTGGTGGTCTTCGCCGCGCATGCGCACGGGGCCCACCACCGAGTCAATCGTCAGGTCTTCCAGCGCGCGGGCCACCTTCACCGGGTCGGTGGACTGGGCCTTGTTGATGGCGGCGGCGAGGAAGCGCGGCGTCATCTCGATGCGCGGCGCGAGAAAGTCCTTGCCCGTCTTGGCCTTGTAGGCCCTGGCCAGCGCATCCACCTTGGGGGTGTCGGCCTGGCCGGGGTGCCATTCGGCCACCCAGGTCAACTGGCCCTGCTTGGCCTGCGACACCGCCAGCACCGTGCCGGGGATGGAGCCCGCGCTGTGGTTGAAGTAGCGCAGGTTGTAGCCCGCGTCACCCGCCGCCTTGAGCAGCAGCGTCATGTCCTGCCCCCAGTTGCCGGTGATGACCGAGTCGGCCTCCGTGCTCTTGACCTTGGCGAGGTAGGGCGCAAAGTCCTTCACGCGGCCGATGGGGTGCAGCGCCTCGCCCACAAACTGGATGTCGGGCCGCGCCAGGCCCACCATCTCGCGGCCATAGTGCGCCCACTGCTTGCCGTGCGCGTAGTCCTGGTTCAGCAGGTAGACCTTCTTGATGTCCGGCTGCTTCTTGATGTAGTTGGCAATCGCCTTCATCTTCATGGCCGTGTTGGCCTCGAACTGGAAGTGCCAGAAGTTGCACGCCTTGCCCGTCAGCTCGGGGTCGATGGAGGAGTGGTTCAGCACCAGGATCTCCTTGCCCGGGTTGCGCTGGTTGTGGCGCGCTGCCGCCTGCACCAGCGCCGTGACCACCGATGAGCCCGAGCCGCCCGTCACGATGGCCTTGGCTCCCTGGTCAATGGCGGCCTGCAGCGCGCTCTGGCTCTCTTGCGCCGAGAGCTTGCTGTCGAACTGCAGCAGCTGCAGCTTGGTGCCCTTGAGCACGCCGCCCTTGGCGTTGATGTCCTCGATGGCGTACTGCGTGTGGGTGAGCATCAGCTCACCCACGTTGGCGAACGGGCCCGACAGCGGGTCGATGTAGGCGACCTTGAAGGTCTCCTGCGCGCTGGCGGCCGTGCCGATGAGTAGTGCCGCCGCAGCGGCCAGGGGGGTGAGGAACACTGTTTTCATGGGTTTTGTCTCCGGTGGTTGTTGTGCTTGGGATGGGGGCGCAGCGCAGCCGCGCGCGTCATGCAGGGTTGCGCTTGCGGGTGCGCCGCAGCCCCAGCACGCGCCAGGCCAGCTGCGCCAGCTCCTGCGCCACCTCGTCTTGCGACAGGCGGCCGTCAGGGCGGTACCAGTTGTAGAGAAAGCCGGGCAGGCTGCAGGCGGCCAGGGCGGTGATCTTGGTGTCGTTGAACTCGAACATGCCGTCGTCGCGGCCCTGTTCGAGCAGCGCGCACAGCCGGTCGTAGAAGTGGTTCGCCAGATCCTTCTGCGCCGCCAGGTACTCGGGCCGGTACACCTGCGGCTCGCGGTAGGGGAAGAAGGCTGACGGGTGGTGCTCCAGCGTGGCGCGGATCAGCCGCTCGATGCCTTCGGTCACCTTCACATGCGCGGGGCGGTCGTCGCCCGCCGCAAAGTCCATGGCCGTGAAGCAGGCCACGGCAGGTGCCCACGACAGCGTCTCGAAGATCTCCTGCTTGTTGCGAAAGTAGTAGTACACAAAGGGCTTGGTCACGCCCAGCTGCTGCACGATCTGCTCGATGGTGGTGTTGGCGTAGCCCTGCGCATCGAACAGTGCCTCGGCCGCGCGCAGGATCCGCTCGCGCTTCTCGTCCGACCCGGCCGTGGCGGCCTTCTGGCGGCCGCTGGCCTGCACGGGGGGCTGCTGGTTCATCGGTGTCCTTTGTGCGACGTTGAAGTTATACCCATGGGTAGCATTGTTCTACCGAGCGGTATATATTGGCAAGACGCTGGCGGGTGAGGGCGCTCAGAGAAAACCCTGAGTGGCCGCCAAGAACCAGCGATTCCAGACACCTCGGAGACAACGCCATGCCTTCTGCCGCACCGCAGCTGCCGCTGCACGAACACCTGCGCCGCCACGCGCGCGAAACGCCCGACCGCATCGCCTACCTCTGGTACGGTCAGCCCCTCACGTGGGCGCAGCTTGATGCGGCCAGTGATGCATTTGCTGCGCGCCTGCAGGCGCTGGGTGTGGCCAAGGGCGAGCCCGTGGCGCTGTTCATGAACAACTGCCCGCAGTACGTGATGGCGCACTACGGCATCCAGAAGATCGGCGCCATCGTCTGTCCTTGCGGGCCGCTGAACAAGGAGCACGAGCTGGAATACCAGCTCACCGACCTGCAGGCGCGCGTGATCGTCGCGGCCGATGTGCTGCTGCCCGTGGTGGACAAGGTGCGCGCCAAGACCGCGCTGCAGCAGGTGTTTGTGGTGCGCTATGCCGAGCTGCTGCCCGAGGGCACGCCCAGCATCGACGTACCCGCCGAGCTGCTGGCCATGCGCGCCGCCATGGTGCCGGTGCCTGCGGGCTGCGAAGACTTCCTGGCCGCCACCCGCACCGGTGCGCGGCCTGCGCCCGTGGCCTTGTCGATGGATGACATCTCGCTCATGACCTACACCTCGGGCACCACCGGGTTGCCGAAGGGCGCGATGCTGAGCTACGGCAATGCCACGTTCAAGACCGCAGCCTCGGCTGACTGCAACGGCATGACACCGCACGAAACGCTGCTGGCGGTGGCGCCGCTGTACCACATCGCCGGCATGGTGATGGGCGTGAACCTGCCGGTCTACACCGGCGCCACGGCCGTGCTGCTGTACCGTTTTGACCCGCTGGGCGTGGCCCAGGCGCTGGAGCGCCATCGCGTGACCTGGTGGTACAGCATCGCGCCCATGAATGGCGCGCTCATGCAGGTGCCCGGCGCACGCGAGATGGACTGGAGCGCGCTGCGCCGCAACCCGGTCACCAGCTTTGGCATCACCTTCACCGAGGCGCTGGCCCAGCAGTGGCAGCAGTTCGCGCCGAACTGCATCTCCCACGAGGCGGCCTACGGGCTGTCCGAAACGCACACCGTGGACACCGCCATGCCGGTGGACGCCATCCGCTGGGGCACTCAGGGCAAGCCCGTGTCGGGCAACACCATCCGCATCGTCGACCCCGACACTGGCGCGCCGCTGCCCACCGGCGAGGTGGGCGAGATCACCATCCACGGCCCCGGCAACTTCAAGGGCTACAGGAACAAGCCCGAGGCAACGGCCAAGACGCTGCGGGATGGCTGGGTCTACACCGGCGACATGGGCAAGATCGATGCGGACGGCTATGTCACCTTCATCGGCCGTTTCAAGGAAATGATCAAGGTGTCGGGCTACAGCGTGTTCCCCGAAGAGGTCGAGACCCTGCTCATCAAGCACCCCGCCGTGGCCCAGGCCGCCGTGATTGGCGTGCCCGATGCGGAAAAGGGCGAAGTGGTGCGCGCCTTCATCGTCAAGAAGCCCGGCCAGGAGGTGGACGCCGCTGGCCTGGTGGCCTGGTGCCGCGAGAACATGGCGCCCTACAAAGCCCCGCGCGAGGTGCGCTTCATCGACGCACTGCCCGCCACGGGCGCGGGCAAGGTGCTGCGCCGCCTGCTTCGGGATATTGCTTGATTGAATGAGAAATTGGCTGCTGGCGCCTGATGAATATGCGCTGGCAGCTATACAAAACATAGCGACTGCCCCATGCCATCTTCTGTTCTGTTCATCAAAGTGCTGGTTGCCAATCGGGGCGAAATCGCACTGCGCACCGTGCGCGCCCTGCACGACCTGGGCATTGCCAGCGTGGCCGTGTATGCCGACGATGACGCCACCAGCCCCCATGTCCACGCAGCCAGTGCGGCCGTGGCGCTGGGCGCGACCGGCCCTGCGGCGTACCTGGACGGTGCACGCCTCATCGCCATTGCGAAGGCGCAGGGCTGCGACTCCGTGCACCCCGGTTACGGTTTCTTAAGCGAGCGCGCCGACTTCGCCCGCGCCTGCGTCGAGGCCGGGTTGCGCTTCATCGGCCCCACGCCCGCACAGCTGGCGCTGTTCGGCGACAAGGCGCAGGCCCGTGCGCTGGCGCAGCAGGAGGGTGTGCCGCTGATGCCCGGCACGCAGGCGGCGGTGACGTTGGAGGAGGCGCAGGCCTTCTTTGCGCAGCACGCCACTTCAGGCATCGTGATCAAGGCCATCGGTGGCGGCGGCGGGCGCGGCATGCGCGCGGTGGCGTCGGCCGATGAACTGCCCGCTGCCTACGCGCGCTGCCGCAGCGAGGCGCAGGCCGCCTTTGGTGTGGACGGCGTGTACGTGGAGCGCCTGATGGGCAACGCGCGCCACATCGAGGTGCAGGTGCTGGGCGATGGGCGCGAGGTGATCGCCCTGGGCGAGCGCGAGTGCACGCTGCAGCGGCGCTTTCAGAAGGTGGTGGAGATCGCGCCCAGCCCTTCGTTGCCCGCAGCGCTGCGTGAGCGCATCACCACCGCTGCCTTGTCGATGGCGCGGGCCGTGGCCTACGAGGGCCTGGGCACGTTCGAGTTTCTGGTGGACCTGGCCTCGAACGACCTGCCGTTTGTGTTCATCGAATGCAACCCACGCCTGCAGGTGGAGCACACCATCACCGAAGAGGTCACCGGCGTGGACCTGGTGCAGGCCCAGATCGCGCTGGCGGCGGGCCGCACGCTGCAGGACATCGGCCTCGACCCTGCAGTACCGCCCGCCGTGTTGGGCTTTGCAGTGCAGTGGCGCATCAACGCCGAAACGCTGGACGCGCAGGGCGGCGCCACGCCCGGCAGCGGCACGCTGAAGCGCTTTGACCTGCCCACAGGCCCCGGCGTGCGTGTGGACACCCATGGCGCAGCGGGCGCCGCGCCGTCACCGCACTACGACACGCTGCTGGCCAAGCTCATCGTGCACACACGCAGCCCGCGTTTTGCGGATGCGCTGCGCCGCTCGCAGCGCGCGCTGGCCGAGTGCCGCATCGACGGTGTAGCCACCAACCTCGCGCTGCTGCAGGCCCTGGCCGCACGGCCCGAAATGGAGAGCCAGCAGGTGCACACGCGCTGGCTGGAAACCGTGTTGCCGGCATTGCTGAATGCTTCCGAAAAAATAGCTGCTAGCGCTTATCCATCAAGCGCTAGCGGCCAAAAAGACTCAAATTTCTCAATGTCTGCACCCGAAGGCGCCGTGCTGGCCCCCATGCCCGCCCGCCTGGTGCAACTGAGCGTGGCCGAGGGCGACGTGGTCGCCGCAGGCGCTGAGCTGGCCGTGCTCGAATCCATGAAGATGGAGCACGTGCTGCTGGCCCCACACGCGGGCCGCGTCGGCGCGCTGCTGGCCGTGGCCGGTGGCTACGTCGCGCAGGGGCAGCCGCTGCTGGTGCTGGACGCAGTGGATGATGCGGCCGATGTCGAAGTGCAGGGCAGCGCTGCGCACGACCTCGACCACATCCGCGCCGACCTGCAACGCGTGATCGACCGCCACGCCTTCACGCTCGACGCCGCGCGCCCCGACGCCATGGCCAAGCGCCACGCGCAAGGCGGCCGCTCCGCGCGCGAGAACATTGCCGACCTGTGCGACGACGGCAGCTTCATCGAATATGGTGCCCTCGCCATCGCCGCGCAGGCGCGCCGCCGCAGCAAGGAAGACCTCATTGCCAACACGCCCGCCGATGGCATGGTCACGGGCATTGGCGGCATCAACGGCGCACTGTTTGGCGACGAGAAATCCCGCGCCGTGGTCATGTCCTACGACGCCACCGTGCTCGCAGGCACCCAGGGCGTGCGCAACCACGCCAAGACCGACCGCATGCTCGGCATCGCACTGGCGCAGAAGCTGCCCGTGGTGCTGTTCGCCGAGGGCGGCGGCGGGCGCCCGGGCGACACCGACATGCCCGTGGTGGCGGGCCTGCATGTGCACACCTTCGCCAGCTACGCGGCGCTGTCGGGCCAGGTGCCGGTGATCGGCATCGCCGCAGGGCGCTGCTTTGCGGGCAACGCGGCGCTGCTGGGCTGCAGCGACGTGATCATCGCCACGCGCGCCAGCAACATCGGCATGGGCGGCCCGGCCATGATCGAAGGCGGTGGTCTGGGCGTCTTCAAGCCCGAGCAGATCGGCCCGAGCCGCGTGCAGCATGCCAACGGCGTGATCGACGTGCTGGTCGATGACGAGGCCGGGGCGGTGCAGGCCGCGCGCCACTACCTGTCGTTCTTCCAGGGCCGCTCATCGCAATGGTCTGCACCCGACCAGCGCCTGCTGCGCGCCGTGGTGCCCGAGAACCGCCTGCGCGTGTACGACACCCGCACGGCGATGGCGGGCCTGGTGGACGACGGCAGCCTGCTGCTGCTGCGCACCGGCTTTGGCGCGGGCATCCACGCCGCGCTGGCGCGCATCGAAGGCCGCCCCGTGGGCTTGCTGGCCAACAACCCGCAACACCTGGGTGGCGCCATCGACGCAGATGCGGCCGACAAGGGCGCGCGCTTCATGCAGCTGTGCAACGCGCATGGCCTGCCCATCGTGAGCCTGGTGGACACGCCCGGCTTCATGGTCGGCCCCGAGGTCGAAGCCACGGCCCAGGTGCGCCATGTGAGCCGTCTGTTCGTCACCGCCGCCAGCCTGCGCGTGCCGACCTTCAGCGTGGTGCTGCGCAAAGGCTACGGCCTGGGCGCCATGGGCATGACGGCCGGGGGCTTCCATGCGCCCGTGTTCACCGTCGCCTGGCCTACGGGCGAGTTCGGCGCCATGGGGCTCGAAGGCGCCGTGCGCCTGGGCTTTCGCAAGGAGCTGGAGGCGCTGCCCGAGGGCGCCGAGCGCGACGCGCTGTTTGCCAAGCTGCTGGCCAAGTCCTACGCCAATGGGGAGGCGATGCACATGGCGGCCACGCTGGAAATCGACGCGGTGATCGACCCGGCCGACACGCGGGCCTGGCTGGCGCGGGGGCTGGCGTCGGCACAGGTGGGGCCATTGGTGCACCGGTTCATTGATACCTGGTGAGCCACTGCGTGGGGACGGCAGCCCGTGCTAAGCTGGTTTTTGACATCGCGGCGTGCGATCCTGAATGCCAGAGGGCATCCCGCCACACCCGCCGTTCACGCTGAGCTGGCCGAAGCGCCGCGCAGGGCTTCGACCAGCTCAGCCTGAACGGGCGGGGGGATTCGATTCAACTCGCATCCTTGTGAGCGGCGCGCGCCACTCAACCCTGCTTTGTACGGAGACTTTTCACCATGCCCGGACTGCTGCCCGATATCGACCCTGATGGCCTGCTCGAATTCTCGGTGGTCTACACCGACCGCGCGCTCAACCACATGTCCAAGCGCTTCACCGGTGTGGTGCAGGACATTCTGGGAACGCTCAAAGAGGTCTACCACGCCCACACTGCCGTGCTGGTACCCGGCAGCGGCACCTTCGGCATGGAGGCCGTGGCGCGCCAGTTTGCCAACAAGGAAAAAGTGCTCATCGTGCGCAACGGCTGGTTCAGCTACCGCTGGACGCAGATCTTCGATGCCGACAAGGGCCTGGGCGGCGGCTCGGTCGTCTGCAAGGCGCGCCAGCAGGGCAGCGGCCCGCAGGCACCCTGGGCCCCATGCCCTGCTGAAGACGTCGCCGCCACCATCCGCGCCGAAAAGCCCAAGGTGGTGTTCGCGCCCCATGTGGAGACGGCCAGCGGCATCATCCTGTCCGACGACTACATCCGCACGCTGACGGCGGCTGCGCATGAGGTAGGCGCGCTGTTTGTGCTGGACTGCGTGGCGTCGGGCGCGATGTGGGTGGACATGCAGGCCACGGGCGTGGACGTGCTGATCTCTGCGCCGCAAAAGGGCTGGAGCGGATCGCCCTGCTGCGCCATGGTGATGCTGTCCGAGCGTGCGCGCGAAGCCATCGAGGGCACCACGAGCAGCAGCTTCTCGTGCGACCTCAAGAAGTGGATGCAGATCGCCGAGGGCTATGAAAAGGGCCAGCACGCGTACCACACCACCATGCCCACGGATGCGCTGGTGCGCCTCTCCGAAGTCATGGCCGAGACGCGTGCCTACGGTTTTGAGAACGTGCGGCAAGAGCAAATCGAACTGGGCGCCAAGGTGCGCGCGCTGCTCGAATCGCGTGGTTTTCCCAGTGTGGCGGCCGAGGGCTTCAAGGCGCCCGGCGTGGTGGTGAGCTACACCACCGACCCCGGCATCCAGAACGGCAAGAAGTTCATGGAAGTGGGCCTGCAGACGGCTGCGGGTGTGCCGCTGCAGTGCGATGAGGGGCCGGACTTCAAGACCTTCCGCATCGGCCTGTTTGGCCTGGAAAAGTGGCACAACGTGGACCGCACCGTGGGCCATCTGACAGCAGCATTGAATAAGGTGAAATGAATGGCTCGTTTGGCTACAGTCACTCCCCCTCTTCAATCACTTAGGGATAAAGGGTTCGATGTTCTATTTCTGTCGCATGCGAGGTCAATCTTAGAGGGAGAGTTTCCCGAGGCGTTGATAGAAATAGAGCGCGTCCTGAGTGCAATTGAATTGCCGATCTCGGAGATCATTGGATCGGGCGGTGGCGAGACCCAGTTCACTCAACGTTTGCGGAGGGCTCTTGCAACGCTGAACTGGAAAAAACACATTTTTGAAATCGGCAAGACGATCGATGGCGTGCCACGTGAATCAACCTCTCATGAAGTTGACCACGTAAAGCGTTACGTAGACGCAGGCGTTGTCGCGATGGAAATCGAGTGGAACAACAAGGACCCGTTTTACGACCGAGACCTGGAAAATTTCAAGCGCTTGCACGCGGAGGGCGCGATCAGCGTAGGAATCATCATTACGCGCGGGCAATCTCTGCAGGAAAGCCTGTGGGACGCCGTCCACCGATTCGCTTCCGAGCGCGGTATCGATTCGATAGAAAAACTCTCCGAGAACGGAGTAGTCCCGACTCCCAAGCAGCGGGCGAATATCTTGAAGCGAGTTCTACGCAACAAAGACCCAGTGCCTTTCGCGACTGCATGGGCTGACAACTTCGTCGGCAACAAGTTCGGACAGGCGACCACGCATTGGTCTAAGTTGATGAACCGGGTAGAGCGTGGGGTTGGCAATCCATGTCCGCTGTTACTCATTGGCTTGCCTGCCTCAATCATCGTGTTTGATGGGGCAAAGGTTGAGCCACTTTCAGAAGAGGATGCGGCAGACGGAAGCGAGGCCGCTTAGGCGAGCGCTAACTGGAGGCCAGTTTCTGCTTGAGAGTGATTGGTGTATGTTGGCCAAGTGGGTGTGTAATTTTCATCCGCTTGGTTCCCCCAAATAGCCCATCCCTCCCTCTTGCCACGAGCAAACATCTCAAGATAGGGCCCTGGACTGCACGAGGTAATCAGGGGGTACTGCTCGTCTGGCTTGCGTGAGTGCTCGCGTTTGCGAGTGTTCATGATGTTGACTTGAGTGCGCCCTGCCTGCAGGGTACGAGCATTTTTGCCACGCGTTCCGAACAAAAGTATTTCGGTGACGTTACGAAAGTAGAAGCCGACGCCTCGACCGTCAGGGCCTCCATCCTTTCGGATTTTTTGCCAGATGATGTTCGACTTGTACTGAAACCCCCATGCTTGCATTACCGCTAGGCCATCTGGGAGAAGAGCGTTCGGAACCCAAAGATAGAGATGAGCCGTGTCCGCTGCTGCTTCGGCGACTGGAAGGGCCTTGATATCGTCCAAGGTCAACGTTCCATAGCGGCTGAGCCGTTTGTGTTCTGGCGCTACTTTTCCGGTTCTGTTTTGAAACTGCCAAGGCGGGTCGGCAAGAATCGTCTTGAACTTACGCCCTGCAACAAAGTTCGAGAAATTTTGGGAAGCTGATTCACAGTTCATGGCAGGGGTTTGGTTTTGAGACGTCTAGCGAAATTACTGTATATAGATCCATGTGTCAACACATGGCAACAACGGCGCACGAACATACCACTACCTTGTCACCCTGTCCGACGACATAGGCATTAACAGCATTTCGGTGAGCTTGAACTATTCGACTCCTTCCGACCAGGCATGCGCGCTGCGCCGCGCCAAGTTTCAAGCACTGGGCCTGCTGCTGCTGGTGACGGCCGTGTTCTTCGCCACCAGCGTGGTCGAACGCGGACTGTGGCTCAACGGTGTGAAAGCCATGGCTGAAGCCGCCATGGTGGGCGCGCTGGCCGACTGGTTTGCGGTGGTGGCGCTGTTCCGGCGCCCGCTGGGCCTGCCCATTCCGCACACGGCGGTCATTGCGCGCAACCAAGCGCGCATCGGCCGCAACCTCGCCACCTTTGTGCGCGACAAGTTCCTGGATGTGCCCTCGCTGGTGTCTCTGATCCGCCGGCACGACCCCGCCGAGCGGCTGGCGCAGTGGCTGACTGCCCCCGGCAACGCCGCGCTGCTGGGCCACCAGGCCACGCGCCTGGCATCGGCTGCGCTGGAGACGGTGCAGGACGCGCAGGTGGAGCGCTTCATCCACAAGGCCGCGCGTGCCTTGATCGGGCAGGTGGATATGTCGCGTGCCCTGGCGGCAGTGCTCGACACCCTCACGCACAATGGCCGTCACCAGGCGCTGCTGGACGACGTGCTGGCCAAGCTCATCGAACTGTTGCAGAACGAGCAAACCCGCACCTGGGTCGCGCAGTCCATCGTGGCCTGGCTCAAGAAGGACCACCCGCGCACCGAGAAGTTGCTGCCCAGCGACTGGCTGGGCGACAAGGGCTCGGCCCTGCTGGCCCGCGCGCTCGAGAGCCTGATGGCCGATGTGGCCGCCAACCCGCAGCACGCACTGCGTGCGCAGTTTGATGTGGCGGTGCAGCGCTTTATCGAGCGCCTGCGCAGCGACCCGGAATGGGAGCGCAAGGGCGAGGAGATCCGCACCTGGTTGCAGACCGACGCCACGGTGGCAGGTTATGTGCAGACCTTGTGGCTGGATCTGCGCGGCGCTCTGCAACGCGACCTGGCCGATGCCAACTCGGTGCTGGCGCGGCAGGTGGGCAAGCTGGGGTTATGGCTGGGTGAGTCGCTGGCGGGGGATGCGGCGTTGCGGCAGTCGTTCAATGACCGGCTGGAGCGGTGGGTGGAGGGCCTGGCGCCGGATGTGTCGGCATTCATTGCGCAGCACATCGAGGACACGGTGCGGCGGTGGGATACGGAAGAGATGACGCAGCTGGTCGAGCTGAACATTGGCAAGGACCTGCAGTACATCCGCATCAATGGCACCGTGGTGGGCGGGCTGATCGGGCTTGTGCTGTTTGTGGTGTCGCACGCGGGGGAGATTTGGCGGGCGGTGGTGGGTGGCTGAGGCTGCTGCAGTCTGAGTACCACCCCCAACCGTTCGGGCTGAGCCTGTCGAAGCCTGGGCGTACGCGTGGAGAAGGCCGTCGCCTGCAATGACGAGTTAGAGACCTCCGTTAGCGCCTTCTTGCACACGAACTGGCTTGCCAAGCCTTCGTGCCATGGCTGCGATATGAGACTGCTGAGCATCTACTACATGTTGCTCCACAAGGCGGATCAGCTCTTGTACGTCATAGAGCCGATCAAACGGAAAAGAAAGGTTGTATTCAAGGTGAATAACCAGTTCTTCCGCGCTTTCATTCTTCGACATAACTACCGATTCAAATTCGTTCTCGTCGCTATGCGAAACGTACTTGTGGCGTAGATCAATGATTTTTCTGTGCTTCTCGATAAGCGGTGTATCAGTACCAAAGACTGAAGAGATTTCAAGGCGCTTCCGCCCGGCGCCAGCGCTCACAAAACACTTGGCGTAGGCGTTTATTGCGCCTCGGAAATGTGCAAGAAATTCAAGAATTGCTTCATATGAAGTCCAGAGATGTGGGTGCCCAAGTTCTTCGGCCCGGGCAATGTAGTAGCGAGCTTCGTGAACTTGCTGCAGCAAGTAGACCCAGCGACTGAAGGAGTTCAATTCGTTCATGCTCAACGTACGTCTAATGCGGCACCGTCAGATGCGCGCTTATTGAGTCGGCACCAACCAACTTGAAGCCGTTCACGCTTTTCGAAGCGCCGCGCAAGGCTTCGACAGGCTCAGCCCGAACGGTTGGTTCAAATTCAATGATTCCGAATCAAAAATGAAAAAGATGGTCACCATTCTTTGTTTCAGCTACTCAAAAGAGCGTGTGCGCAGGATTTCTTGCTCTGCTAGATCAAAGGAACATGCCCAGGTTTTGCTACCTGTGTAGCCGCCAAAGCTGTTTTTCGCATTGATGCTCACCGTATATGAGATGCTGGGAAACCAGCCTCTAGCCGTTTCATAGTCGGGCTCTGGACCGGGCGCTCTATGAACGTCGCCCACTCTTGCTGACTCTGGGTCTTTGAGCATTGCCACGATCTTGGCGAGACAGCGTTTCTTGTTCGCCTCAACTACCTCGGAAGATGGCGGTACTGTTGGAGACATGGCATCGATCTGTTTCTGGACTTTGGCTTTTGCTTCTGCGACGCTGTTCGAACCGTTCGAAGTCGATTTCCCTCGGCAAGCTTCGGAGAACGTGTGCTTGTAGTCGGTGCAGTCAATGGGAACAGCTGGCTTTACTTCAATCTTCTTAGCGTCATTGGCGCATGGCGTTTGACTGAAAGTGCTTCCGCACTTGTAAACGGTCTGTCCATGGGCAGGTGCGTAAAAGAGAAAAACCAAGATAAATAAGTGAAAGAATTTCAATGGACCTCCTATGCCTTCAGGCGCTTTGATGTAGTCGGCAATTGACCAATATGCCATCAAGTCTGCTAGTCAAAATTCGCTCGCTCACGCTCTGAAGCTAGTATGACAAGAGGCTGATATGTGCAGCGTGTATCAATTCCTGTCAGCGAGAAGCCGGTACGTTCCAGGGCCGCCACCCTTCAAAACCTCGGCAAATCCGGATGCTTGATCGCCCCTCCGCGCACCAACATCTTCCCGTACTCCGCACACCGGTTCAGCGTCGGAATCACCTTCCCCGGGTTCAGCAACCCCGCCGGGTCAAACGCATGCTTGAGGCCGAACATCTGCGCGTTCTCCTCCGCAGAAAACTGCACGCACATGCTGTTGAGTTTCTCCACACCCACGCCATGTTCACCCGTCACGGTGCCGCCCATGGCCACGCTGGTCTCCAGAATCTCAGCGCCAAAAAGCTCGCAGCGGTGCAGCTGGTCGGCGTCGTTCGCATCGAACAGGATCAGCGGATGCAGGTTGCCGTCGCCCGCGTGGAACACGTTGGCGCAGCGCAGCTGGTATTTCTTTTCCATCTCCTGGATGGCCAGCAGGATGTCGGCCAGGCGCTTGCGCGGGATGGTCGAGTCCATGCACATGTAGTCGGGGCTGATGCGGCCGCTGGCGGGGAAGGCGTTTTTGCGGCCGCTCCAGAAGCGCAGGCGCTCGGCCTCGTCGTTGCTGACCGAGATGGCGGTGGCGCCTGCGGCGCGCAGCACCTCGCTCATGCGGCCGATTTCTTCTTCCACCTCTTCGGGCGTGCCGTCGCTTTCGCACAGCAGGATGGCTTCGGCCGTGAGGTCGTAGCCTGCGTGCACAAAGTCTTCCACGGCGGCGGTCATGGGTTTGTCCATCATCTCCAGTCCTGCGGGGATGATGCCGGCCGCGATGACGGCGGCCACCGCGTCACCCGCTTTGCGCACGTCGTCAAAGCTGGCCATGATGCAGCGCGCCAGCTGCGGCTTGGGGATGAGCTTGACCGTCACTTCGGTGGTCACGGCCAGCATGCCTTCGCTGCCGATCACGGCGGCCAACAGGTCGTAGCCGGGGGCGTCCAGGGCCTCGCTGCCGAATTCGACGGGCTCGCCTTCCACCGTGAAGCCCTTCACCTTGAGCACGTTGTGCACCGTGAGTCCGTATTTGAGGCAGTGCACGCCGCCCGAGTTCTCGGCCACGTTGCCGCCGATGGTGCAGGCGATCTGGCTGCTGGGGTCGGGGGCGTAGTAGAGGTTGTAGGGTGCCGCCGCCTCGCTGATGGCCAGGTTGCGCACGCCACACTGCACCACGGCCGTGCGGCTTTCGGGGTTCAGGTCGAGGATGCGGTTGAACTTGGCCAGCGACATCGTCACGCCCAGGGCGTGTGGCATGGCCCCGCCCGACAAGCCCGTGCCCGCACCGCGCGCCACCACCGGCACCTGCAGCCGGTGGCACACCTGCAGCACGGCCTGCACCTCGTCGTAGGTTTCAGGCAGGCACACCACCAGCGGGCGCTGGCGGTAGGCGGTGAGGCCGTCGCATTCGTAGGGCGTGGTGTCTTCGGTGTGCCAGAGCAGTGCGTGGGCGGGCAGCACGCGGCCCAGGGCCTGGACAACCTCGGCCTGGCGTGCGGCGCGTTCGGACAGGGCTACGGTGGGGTCGGCGGCAGTGTTCATGGCTGTCACTGTAGGGGATGGCTCGGTGCCCGGGCTTGAGCTTTTCTTCAGGGGATTGTGAAAAACACCGGATTGCTCATCAATTGATAGCTGCTGATGTCTGTTGGGCAAGCGCTGGAGGAAAATCTGCCTGAACCTGATGGAGGCGGGCGTGACTCGGGCGAGGGCAGCCGAGCAAGGGCCGCCCCGCAGCAAGGGCTGCGTCCCCCTTCCCGGCGCAGCCGAGAGAAGGGGGAAGGCGCCAAAGGCGATTCAGGGGAATGCCTCGACTACGCCATGGTTTTGCGCAGCCACTCGGCAAACGCCGCGCATTCCCACCGGTCCATGGTGCCGGTGCGCCAGCACAGGTAGTGGGCGTGGGGGCTGGCAGTGTCGGTGTCAAACAGGCGCACCAGCGTGCCGTTCTCCAGCCACGGTGCGCCCAGCTTCAGTCGCACTAGGGCGACGCCCATGCCGGCGGCGGCGCCGTCGCACATCAGGCCGATGTCGTTGAACTGCGAGCCCTCGCTGGGCTCGGCCCAGTCAAGGCCCGTGGCAGCAAACCAGGTGCGCCAGGGCTCCAGGGGACTGCGCAGCAGGGGCACGCCCTCCAGGTCTTCGGGGCGGTCAAAGGGGCCGTGTTCGCGCACGAAGGCGGGCGAGGCCAGGGGCGTGACCACGTCGCGGGCCAGTTCCACATGCTCCACGTCGGCATAGTGGCCGGGGCCAAAGCGCACCATCAGGTCGGCATCCTCGGCCACCACGTCCAGCAGCGGGATGGACACCTGCAGGGCCAGGTCGATCTCGGGGTAGGCCTCGGTGAACTGGCGCAGGCGGGGGATGAGGATGGTGCGCGCAAACGTGGGCGTCACGGCCAGCTTGAGCCGCCGGCGCCCGGGCGCGGCCGCCTGGCCCGGAAAGCGCTGCAGCGCACCCAACCCCTCGCGCACATGGGCCAGGTAGGCGCTGCCCTCGGTGGTCAGCGAAAAATCGGCCCGGCCAAACAGCCGCACGCCCAGGATCTGCTCCAGTTGCTTGACCCGGTGGCTCACGGCGCTGGGCGTCACGCACAGCTCGTCGGCCGTCTGCGTCACGCTGCGCAGGCGGGCCAGCGCCTCAAAGGTCAGCAGGCACTGGATGGGCGGAATGCGCCGGGCTGCGCTGCTGAGGAAGGAAGAAGGTAATGCTGTGGCCACTCAGCCCCCCCCTGAACTGCGAACTGTCTGCGGCGCATGAAACTGGCGTGACCCAAGCCAGGGCCGCCGTGCAAGGGCCGCCCCGCCGCACTGGCGGCGTTCCCCTGCCCGCAGCGCGCAGCGATGCGAGAGCGGGGGGAAGGCGCGAAGCGCCTCAGGGGGGTGTTCCATATCTTTAGCGGAAGACGACGGTCTTGTGGCCGTTGAGCAGCACGCGGTGCTCGCTGTGCCACTTCACGGCGCGGGCCAGCACCTGGCTTTCGGTGTCGCGGCCGCGGGCCGTGAGGTCTTCCACGGTGTCGGTGTGGTCGGCGCGGGCCACGTCCTGCTCGATGATCGGGCCTTCGTCCAGGTCGGCCGTCACATAGTGGGCGGTGGCGCCAATCAGCTTCACGCCCCGGTCATGCGCCTGGTAATAGGGCTTGGCGCCCTTGAAGCTGGGCAGGAAGCTGTGGTGGATGTTGATCGCCCGTCCGGCCAACTTTTGACATAGGTCAAGAGAAAGTATCTGCATGTAACGTGCCAATACCACCAACTCGGCACCTTCGCCCTCGATAATCTCAAGCTGCTTGGCTTCGGCCTGGGCTTTGGTGCTGCCCGTCAGCGGGATATGGTGGAACGGCACGTTGTAGCTGGCCGCCAGCTGGTAGAAGTCGCGGTGGTTGCTGATGATGGCGCGGATGTCGATGGGCAGCAGGCCACTCTTCCAGCGGAACAGCAGGTCGTTGAGGCAGTGGCCCTCCTTGCTGACCATGAGCACGGTTTTCATGGGCGCAGCTGTTGCGTGCAGGCGCCAATGCATGTTGTAGGGTTCTGCAAACGTGGCCAGACGGGCCTTGAGCGTTGCGTGATCGTGCTGGTCGCAGGCAAACTGAACGCGCATGAAGAACAGGCCGGTGGCGTGGTCGTTGTACTGCGCGGCTTCTTCGATGTTGCCGCTGTGCTCCAGCAAAAAGCCCGAAACGGCATGCACCAGCCCCAGGCGGTCGGGGCAGGACAGGGTAAGGATGTAGGCGTTGGTCATAGCGGTGCGATTGTCGCAGCATGGCCTGAGCGCTTGTGGAACAGGGAAATCAATGACCAATCCGGGCGATGCGTCGCGTATTGTCCCCTGGCGGGGAATGCTGCTGTACTTGGTGCTGGGGGTGGCCTGGGTGTTCGTGGGCGACGCGCTGCTGGCCCGGTGGGTGAGCGACCCGGTGCTGCTCACGCGCTTTCAGACCTGGAAGGGCTGGGGCTATGTGCTGCTGACCAGTGGCCTGGCCTGGTGCATGCTGCGCAGCATGCGCCGCGCCGAAAAGGTGCGCGTGGCCATGGCCAGGGAGTTGTCGCAGATCGTGCGCCACGTGCCCGCTGGCATTGCGCGTGTGGCGCCAGACGGGCGGTTCCTGTGGGCCAACACCCGCCTGTGTGATCTGCTCGGCGCGCCGCTGGAGCGGGTCTGCAGCCTGAATGTTCGCGATGTGCTGATGGCGCCCGACCGTGACCGGGTGGCTGCCCAGTTGTCGCGCCTGCTGGCGGGCGAGATCGACCACTATGTGGGTGAACACGAATGCCTTCGTCCGGGCGATGGGCGCAAGGTGGCCGTGCTGTGCACGGTAGCGCTGGTCCCCGAGGCGGATGCCGAGCCCGCCCATATGGTCTGCGTTCTGCAGGACCTGGACGAGATCAAGGCCGCCCGCGCCGCACTCAAGAACAGCGAGGCCCGCCAGCGGCTGGCCGCCACGGTGGTGGACAACACCATGGAGGGCGTGGTGGTGACCGATGCGCAAAGCCGCATCCTGTCGGCCAACGCCGCCGTCACCCGCCTGCTGGGCTATACCGAGGAGGAACTGCTGGGCCAGACGCCGCGCGTCTTCAAGTCGGGGCGGCATGACAAGGCGTTTTACGAGGCCATGTGGGGCACATTGCGCCAGACGGGCCACTGGCAGGGCGAGATCTGGAACCGCCGCAAGAACGGCGAGGTGTTTCCAGAGCACATGTCCCTGTCGGCCGTGCGCGACCCTGCCGGGCAGATCACGCACTACGTGTGCATGTTCACCGACATTTCTGAAGAAAAGGTGCAACAGCAGCGGCTGGAGTTCCTGGCGCACAACGATGCGCTCACGGGGCTTTCCAACCGCGCGTGGTTCGGCCACCAGCTGGAGCAGGCCGTGTTGGAGGCGCGAGCCAGTGGCGAGCACATTGCTGTGCTGCTGCTCAACCTCGACCGTTTCAAGGACGTGAACGACAGCTACGGCCATGCCACCGGTGACGAGGTGCTCAAGCACATCGCGCGGCAGGTGCAGTCGGCCCTGCGGCCGGGCGATGTGATGGGGCGGCTGGCGGGCGACGAGCTGGCCGTGGTGGCGCGCCACCTGCGCCATGCCGACGGCGCCGCTGCCGTGGCGCGGCACCTGATCACGGCCGTGGCCGAGCCCTGGCGTTCGCCCGATGGCTTTGAAGTGGTGGCGGGTGTGAGCGTGGGCATCTGCATGTTCCCCGAGCACGCGAACACCACCGAGCTGCTGCTGCAGGGCGCCCATGCAGCGGTGTATGGCGCCAAGGCACGGGGCCGGGGCGCATGGTGTTTCTTCCATGAAGCGATGACCCAGGCCGCACGCGAGCGGCTGGCGCTGGAGTCGCGCCTGCGCCTGGCGCTGGCGCAGGGCCACCTGCAGATGTACTACCAGCCGCAGGTGGACATTGCCACCGGCCGCATCCAGGGTGCCGAGGCGCTGGTGCGCTGGAACGACCCGGTGGAGGGCCTGATCTCGCCCGCGCGCTTTATCCCCGTGGCAGAAACCTCTGGCGTCATCGGCCCGCTGGGCGAATGGGTGCTGCGCGAGGTTTGCCGCCAGGGCCAGGCCTGGCGCCAGGCAGGCCTGCCCGACCTCACGCTCGCCGTGAACGTGTCGCCGCGCCAGTTCCACCTGACGGACCTGGCCGGTTGCGCGTCGGGCGCGCTGGCCGATTCGGGCTTTCCGCCCGAGCTGCTCGAGCTGGAAATCACCGAAACCGCCCTGGCCGAGCGCACCGAAGAGGCGCGCCAGGTGCTGATGCGTCTGCGCGCGCTGGGCCTGCGCATTGCGGTGGATGACTTTGGCACAGGGTATTCGTCGCTCGCGCAGCTCAAGCGCTTTCCCATCGATGTGCTCAAGATCGACCAGGGCTTCATCCGAGACATTCCGCAAAGCGAGGACGACATGGCCATCAGCGCCGCCATCATCGCCATGGGGCACAGCATGGGGCTGTCGGTGCTGGCCGAAGGGGTGGAGACCGACGGTCAGTTGGCCTTCTTGCGAGAGCGGGGCTGTGATGCGTACCAGGGCTACCTGTGCAGCCGGCCCGTGCCCGCCGATGACTTCGCAGCGCTGCTGCGGGCACAGCCCGTGACTGCGGCACCGTAGGTCAAGGTGCTGGGCGCGCCGGGCGCCACTTCTCGCGCAGTTCTGCACAGGCATCGCGGGGTGGCAGGGCAGGGGTTTCAATCACCGCATCCGCGTCGCCTGGTTTGCTTGCTTCACTTTTGATAGCTGTCTGCGCTTTCCCAGATTGCGCCAGGGCCACTTTTGACACCAAATCGGCTGGCCAGTGGGTGGGCACTCCCAGGCTGCGCAGCACATGGCCGCCCCCGGCCACCAGCAGCACCGTCTGCCCGGGGCGCAGGGCCTGCTGGGCGGTGCGCGCCATGCTCGCGTCGCGGGCGATCTGGATGCGGGCCATGGGGGCAATTTGCGATTCCGGCAGCAGGCCGCAGTGGCCCTCGCGCAGCGCCTGGTGTTGCTGTGCCAGTGCGGGGGCGGGCAGGTGCTGGTCCCAGCGGGCCTCGCCCATCGCGGCGCGCATCTGGGCGCGCGGCAGGTTGCCACCCAGCACCGGCACGCCAGCGGCCACGGCGGCCATCACCACGGGGCCATAGGCTTTCCACGGCCAGGCGGCGTCGTTCCATTGCAGGGCGGCCTGGGCCTGGGCGTCGGTGGCGTCGCGCGGCAGGGCCTGCGTGCTGTGGCCGCTCTCGGCCATCTCCATCACCACGGCCGCCAACTGGCCTTTTGCGGCCAGCCACAACACGGTCTCGCGCTGCAAGCGCTGGTGGTCGGGCGCATCGTGCTGTTCGCCGAGCAACAGCACATCGGTGGGGAGCAGAGCCTGCAGGCGGTCGGGCCACGCAGCGAGTGGGGTGCTGGGGGGCGTGGTGCCCGTGCTGGCACAGCCTGCCAGTGCTCCCGTGGCTATCAGGGCTCCGGCCAGCAGCAGGCGGGCACAGAGGTGGGTGTCGGGTGGTCGTTGCATGGCGCCATGCTACGCGGGTGAGACTTGACCCAGGTCAAGAGTCGGCGCAAGCTCGGTGCCTACACTGCCCTGCATGCGCACCAAGCCCACCCTGTCCACCAAGCTCCTGGCCATGGGCGCGGGTTTTTTGCTGGTGGCGCTGGCCTCCATCAGCCTCACGCTGTGGGTGACCTGGAAGCTCGAAGGCGGCGCCGCCGCTGTCAACGAGGCCGGCCGCCTGCGCATGAACATGCTGCGCATGGTGCTGGTGCTGCAGACCGAGCCCGCCGAGGCGGTGCAAGAGCGTGCCCGCCTGTTCGATGCCAGCCTGGACCTGCTGCGCACGGGCGACCCCTCACGCCCGCTGTTTGTGCCCTGGAGCGACGAGACCCGCTCGCGCTTCGACGCCATACGCACCCAGTGGGCCCAGGCGCGCAGCGGCTGGGTGACCACGTTGCCCCCCGATCGCGCGCAGACCTTGGCGCAAGCCGATGCGTTTGTGCAGCAGGTCGATGGTTTTGTGGATGCCATCGAGATCCAGATTGCGGGCTGGACGGCGGCGCTGCACCTGTTCCAGCTGTTCATGATGGCGCTGGCCATTGTTGCCGCAGTGACCTTCATGGCCGCAAGCTATCTGCTGGTCATCAACCCCGTGGCGCGCCTGCAGCAGGCCCAGGCCCGGCTGCGCCAGGGCGAGCTCGGCACCCGCCTGCCGGTGGACACGGATGACGAGTTCGGCCAGCTGTCGGCGGGCTTCAACCTTATGGCGCACGCCTTGCAGGCATCACACGACGAACTGGAGCACAAGGTGCGCCAGAAGACCGCCAGCATCGCCGTGCAGAACCAGCGCCTCGCCGCTTTGTATGAGGTGAGCGCGCTGGCCTCCACGGCCAGCAGCCTGGAGCTGCTGGCCCAGGGCTTTGTGCAGCAGATCCGACGCGTGGCCGGGGCCGATGCTGCGGCCGTGCGCTGGTCCAACGAGGCCAACGAGCGGTATGTGCTGCTGGCCGGTGACGGCCTGCCGCGCAGCATGGCCGAGGGCGAGCACTGCCTGCACACCGGCAGCTGCCTGTGCGGCCAGCCCCAGGCCCAGGCGCGCACGCGAGTGATTCCCATCATGCCATCGACCACCCTTGCCTTGCCACATTGCCGCGAGGCGGGTTTTGAAACCATGGTGACCATCCCGGTGCAGATGCAGCAGCGCTTGCTGGGTGAGGTGGACCTGTTCTTCCGCTCGCCCATTGAGCTGACCGACGAACTGCGCGATTTGCTAGAAGCCATGACGCGCCACCTGGCCAGCGCCATGGAAGGCCTGCGCGCCACGGCCCTGGAGCGCGAAGCCGCCGTGGCCGAAGAGCGCAGCATGCTGGCGCGCGAGCTGCACGACTCCATCGCCCAGTCGCTGGCCTTCCTCAAGATCCAGACGCAGCTGCTGCGCGACGCCGTGAACCGTGGCGACGAGGCCAAACGCGACCGCAGCATCAGCGAGCTGGATGTCGGCGTGCGCGAGTGTTATTCCGACGTGCGCGAGCTGCTTGTGCACTTTCGCACCCGCACCAACGACGAGGATATTGAATCGGCCCTGCGCGCCACGTTGTCCAAGTTCGAGCACCAGACCGGCATGGCCACCACGCTGGGCATGGTGGGCCATGGCCTGCCGCTGGCGCCCGACCTGCAGATCCAGGTGCTGCACATGGTGCAGGAAGCGCTGTCGAACGTGCGCAAGCATTCGGGCGCCACGCGGGTGGACCTGCTCGTGCACCGGCACCCACGCTGGCGCTTTGAGGTGCAGGACAACGGCAAGGGCTTTGACGTGGCCACCGTGCCGCCCGATTCACTGCATGTGGGCCTGGGCATCATGCGCGAGCGCGCCCACCGCGTGGGTGCCGTGCTGCAGGTTGAATCCACCCCGGGCCAGGGCACGCGCGTGTGCATCGAGCTGCCCACGGTGACCGCTGCCACCACCATGCCTCCCCAGCCTGCACCTCCTTCCGCAGCGGCCATGGCGCCCCAAGGCGCGGCTTCTGGCGAAGAACTCACACCCGCCGCGGCCGCAGGCCGGGTGGCCACCACCGCATGACCATCACCACCGCCATCCCCTTGGCCCCCCCCGCCGGTGTGGGCCACCAACCCTCCGCAGAGCCGCCTGTGACGCTGCTGGTGGTGGACGACCACACGCTCTTCCGCCGGGGGCTGATTGCACTGTTGGGGCAGGACGCGGGCTTGCTGGTGGTGGGCGAGGCGGGCGATGCCGCCGAGGCCCTGCGCCTGGCGCCGCAGCTGTTGCCCCAGGTGATCCTGCTGGACAACCACCTGCCCGGCGTGATGGGCGTGGACGCCATCCGGGGCCTGCGCGAAGTCTCGCCCGCCTCGCGCGTGCTCATGCTCACCGTCAGCGAAGACGGGCAGGACCTGGCCGCCGCACTGCGCAACGGCGCGCAGGGCTACCTGCTCAAGACCATCGACGGCGATCTTTTGGCCCAGGCCATCCGCCGCGCGGCCCGGGGCGAGCCCGTGGTGAGCCCCGAACTCATGGGCAAACTGGTGGCCGCGTTCCAGTCGCAAGGGGTGGCTGAAGCGGCAGCGCTCATCGCCCCAGCCGGGCCCGCCGGGGCGGGTGCGTCCACGCAGCCGCCCGAGGCTGCCAACAACGGCGCCGCGCCCCTGTCCCCGCGTGAGGAAGACGTGCTGCGCGAGATCGCGCGCGGTGCCAGCAACAAGGAAATCGCGCGCACACTCGACATCGCCGAGACCACGGTCAAGATCCATGTGCAGCACATCCTGCGCAAGCTGGGCCTGAGTTCGCGCGTTCAGGCGGCGGTCTACGCATCGGACCGCCAGCGCTAGTGTGCAACGCCACGCTAGGAGTAGCGCGGCAGTGCAACCGCCGTGGTCGGCCAGGGATTTGCCGCTGACCACCCTGCGCGCGAGCCGGTGCACCTGCACGAGCGCGCCCTGCGCGAGGCCCGGCGCATGAAGCCGTCACGCCCGCTACATCGCCAATCGCACATAGCGCGTCGCCCATAGCGCATAGGGCCTGTCGTCATGCAACCCCTGGGGGTGGGGCGCAGCGCGGGGGAACTTCATAGACTTCTTTCCAGTGTTCTACCTGCCACTGGCCAACGGCCGCATTGCTGAGGAAGCCTTTGATGTCCCCCGAACAAATCCATCTGGTTCGCCAGAGCTTTGCGCAGGTTGCTCCTGTCGCTGCGAAGGCGGGTGCGCTGTTCTACGCCAAGCTGTTCGCGCGCGATCCCGCCATCAGCGGGCTGTTTGCGTCGTCCGACATGAACGAACAGGCGCGCAAGCTGCTGGACATGATCGGCAGCGCCGTGCGCATGCTCGGCCAACCCGAGCAGCTGGACGCCGCACTGCGCGCACTTGGCAAACGGCATGCGGGCTATGGCGTAGAGGCCGCGCACTACGACACGGTGGGTGCGGCGCTGCTCGACACACTGGCCGAAGCACTTGGCGGCGCCTTCAACCCCGCCACGCGCGAGGCATGGGCCGCCTTGTATGCCCACGTGGGCACCACCATGCGGGCGGGGGCCGCAGGGGCGTAGCGTTGCAGCGCCGGGTGGTTGCTTGCCCCGGTGACCAATCCTTGTCCGGTTGCACGCCCCGGGGCATGATGCCCTCGCCAGCGCCCGGTGCCGGGGCGCTGGCCCCCATCGATACAGGAGCAACAACGCATGCAAACCACCTCCTTGCGCCGCTTCGGCGCAGCCGCAACCCTGGCAGCAGTCTCCCTTGCTACCGTCTTCGCCTCTGTCACTGCCATGGCCGACACCACCAAGCCGCTGCTGTTCAAGATCGTATCGGTCAAGGACGATGTCATCGTTGCCGTGCCGCCGGACGAGGCCGGTGCCCTGCGCCCCGAAGCCGCCGCCATTGGCCAGGCTCTGGCCGCCAAAGGCGCGCTCACCTTCTGGCAATACGCCACACGCAAGGCAGCCGACGGCGCACTGGAAATGGCCCCCAGGGCCAAGATCAGCGTGCTGGCGCACGACAGCCTGCGCGTTGAGCCCTACACACCAGCGGTGCGTGTTGTGCCGGTGCCGTAGTGGCGCTTGCCTGGTTGGACCTGTCCTGGTCGGGCTGAAAAAGCCGAAGGGAGCGAAGCCCGGGTGTTTCTTCATGAAACCCCTTTTGAACGGGCTCTTACCCTCGCCCCACCGGAGGCTCCTCAACGGGGCGCCAGCAGACGCGCTTGCAACTCCAGCCGGTTTTGCACCCCCAGCCGTGTGTAAATCTGGCGGCGGTGGTAGGTGGCGGTGTTGGCACTGATCCCCATACGTTCGGCAATCTGTGCCTCGGGCAGGCCCCGCGCCAGCCAGTAGGCCAGCTCGTGCTGGCGTTGCGGAAGCCCCAGCGCGCGCAGTGCGGGCAGCAGGTGCGCCACGCGCGGCACCCGGTGGGTGATCTGAATGCCCACCGCCTGGCCTTCGCCCGCTGCGGCGGCCATCTGCGTGGCGCGCAGGCTGAACCAGCCGCTGGCGTTGTGCAGGTCCAGCTGGGGCAACGCAGGCGCGGGGCCACTGCGGCTGTCACCGCTGCGGCCCGAAAATTGCAGGCGCTGCAGCAGCATGTCCAACTTTGGCGGCAGCTCAGAGCGGCGGTGCCAGCTCGGCCCAAAGGCCAACGCCATCAGCAGATCCGATTGTTGGGACGTCCATACCAGTCTTCCTTGGGGCGTGACTACCAGCATGGCACTGTCGTGTACCACGCTGTCCTGCGCGTCCAGCTCGCCCGGTTGCAGAATCCGCGCCAGCCACGGCTCCATCCGTCCAAACATCGCCACGTCGTCCACGTTGAAGCGTGACGAGTCGGCGCTGCGATACAGCTTGAGCGCACCCAAGCCAGCACCCTGCGGCGTGCGCAACACGAGGCTCAGGCAGTCAAACACCTCGGCGGGCCGCAACGCCAAGTTGTAGAAATCGCTGCGCAACAGCTCGCTGATGGGCACCGCCAGAAGTTGCTCCAGCACTTGCGGCCCATGGTCAAAGCGCACCGCCTCGGCAAAGTGGTGAGCGCTGCGGCGAATCACCTTGCGTTCGCTGGCTATTACCTGTGGCTCGAAGTAGGTGTGCATGGTGTCCCTCGTGATCGACGGCTCGACATACGCATCCAGCCCAACGTCGCCGCCTGGATAGAAATAGCAACCCGAGTCAAAGCCAATGAGGTGATGCAACTCATGCAAAACGGGCTCAATGAGCTGGGGCCCGTTGAAATCAAGGCAAGCCATCTGCTGCAGGCGCGCAATGGCCTGCTGCTGAATTCGGGTGAGAGACATGAAGTGGTGTGTTTGTTTACTGCATCGCTTCAACGCAATGCGCGTGCCCCAACGTAGCACATCGAAAGTGTCGTTTCCCAACCCCTGGGGGTGGGGCGCTGCGCAGGGGGGCTCCATAAACTTCTTTTCAGCCCAACCCCCCTTCCATTGAGGTTTTCATGCTCTCGATGAGATAGCGCGCCTCAAAAGCCAACCCCCGAAGACCACGCCATGAAAAGAACCGATGTTTTCCTCGCCCCGGCCTACCACTACGCCTGCGCTGCGGGCTGCGTGGGGGTGGCCATGCACCACCCGGCGCGGTGGGCTCCATTTGCTCATCAAGGGATAGCTACTTGCGCTTGTTAGACATGCGCCAAGGTCATTTTTGGCATCAACCCTGCCACCTGCCGCCTTATCTATCCACACAAGAGGACATCTATGCAGTCACAACCCCGTTCTAAACGCCCCCCGCGCACGCCCTGGCCCCGGTGGGCTGCGGGCTTTGCTGCACTGCTGCTGTCAGGCGCTGCCTGTGCCGACATGGTGGGCGGCCTGCTGGTATCGCCCACGTCGCTGAACTTTGGAAGTGTGGCGCTGGGCGCCACCAGCGCCAGTCAGCAGGTCACGGTAACCAACACCACCTCCGCGCCGATCGGGCCGCTGAGTGTGGGCAGTGGAGTTAGTGCTCCTTGGGGTTCCGGTACAGGTTGCAGTGGCGTCACGCTCGCGGCCGGTACGAGTTGCTCCAGCACGTACACGTTTACGCCGACGGCACTCGGTCCACAGGTGAGCTCCGGAGAGGGCATCACGATCAATGGCGTGAAGGTGCCGATGAGCTTCGTCGGCACTGGTGTGCAGGGTTTGCAGGTCACCCCCACCAGCTTTAATTTTGGTGACGTGATTATGAACACGACCAGTCCCGGCCAAGTGTTGACGGTGACCAACATCACCTCTTCCCCCGTCACTATTGCAAGCAGCAGCGCTGGGGCAATGGAGCCTTTTGCCTACAGCGGCAACTGCCCTGGCATCACCCTGGCCTCGGGCGCCAGTTGTACCTACACCTACACCTTTCTCCCTACGACCCTTGGAGCAAGAGCTACCCCTGCGGGAACCGAATTTGTCGTCAATGGCCAAGCAACGCCGATCTCCCTTCAAGGCACGGGGGTTGCATCTATCCCCCCGGGGTCACTGCTGGTCACTCCTTCGGCATTTGATTTTGGTGATGTTCCTATCGGGTCCACTAGCGTGCCGCAAGCCGTCACCGTCACCAACCCCACTGGCGCGGCTATTTCACTGAACCTGAGCGGAGGCGGTACAGGCGCTGCGCCGTTCAACACTTTTCAGGGCGACTGTGGCGCGAGCTTGGCGGCGGGATCGACTTGCACGCTGCGCAACTTCTCCTTCAGTCCCATTGCGACAGGGTCGCAAACCGACGGTGCCGCGATTCAGGTCAATGGTGTCAGTTACACCTTTGGCGTTTCGGGTCGTGGCGTATCTGGCGTTACGGTAGGTCCTGCCAATCTGGATTTCGGCCCGGTTCTGGTCGGCGCGGTCAGCCCGCCGCGAGCCATAACCGTGACCAACCCTACGGGTGCGGCTATTTCACTGAACCTAAGCGGAGGCGGTACAGGCGCTGCGCCGTTCAACACTTTTCAGGGCGACTGTGGCGCGAGCTTGGCGGCGGGATCGACTTGCACGCTGCGCAACTTTTCCTTCAGTCCCATTGCGACAGGGTTGCAAACCGACGGTGCCGCGATTCAGGTCAATGGTGTCAGTTACACCTTTAGCGTTTCGGGCATCGGCATCAACGCTGGGCAGTCCCTTATCGCCCCGGTCATCACCAGCGCCCCACCGCCCGGCGGCACGGCAGGCGCACCCTACAACTTCATCGTCACCGCCACGGGCACGACGGCATTCACTTTCTCCGACGCTGGCACGCTACCGCCCGGGCTGACCATCAATCCCAGCACAGGCGCCATCACCGGCACGCCGTCTGCAGCTGGCAGCTACAACGTCACCCTCGCGGCCGCCAACGGAATTCTGCCCAACGGTGCGCAGGCATTCACCATGGACATTGCGCTCGCCCCTGTTGGCAGCGTGACGGCAGTGCCCACGCTGGGCGAATGGGGCCTGCTGCTAATGGCCTGCCTGGTGGGAGGCACGGGCTGGTGGCAGGTGCGGCGCCGCAGCACATCGCGCTGGCCCGCGCCATGAGCGTGCAAACACTTTTGCAGCGGGGGCGCGCGCCTGCCAGGCCTCTGCTGCATCGGTGGTGCCAGGTGCGTTACCGCTCTGCCGCCGCGCAGTATTTGCGAATTGCTATACAAAACATAGCTATATGCGCTTGCTGAGTAAGCGCTAGAGCCTCTTTTTATTGAAATTTTGAGTGCACCGCCGCACCCACTCCGTCTACGTTGCTGCCAACACCATGAAGAAATACCTTGCACTCCTGGCTGCGGCCTTTCTCCAAACCAGCGCCTGGGCGGCCACTTACACTTTTACCGGCCCCACCTACGTCAACCTGCTGGACTACACAGCACCCTGCGCCGCCGGTACCTGCGTCAACTTCAGCACGGTCATGCGGCAAACAGGCCACTTCACCACCAACCAGCCGCTGCCCGCCAACCAGGTCAGTCTCGACATTGCACCCCTCATCACCTGGTACGACTTCAACGATGGAGTGACCAGCTACAGCATGAACGGCCTCAACACTCGGTTGGTCAAAGCCCATGTTTCTACCAACGCAGCAGGCGAGATTGTTGATAACGACATGGTTTTTCTGTGGTGGCAAACCGGCAGCCATGGCGTGGGCGACCGATTGAGCTACATGTCGGTCAACTTTGCCAGCTACTTCAACCGCCCCTGCGTTTCCCTGAGCAGCCCCGACATCTGCCATAGCTACGCTGACGACGGCGCCACCAGCCACGGCTTTGCCCATGGCAGCGGTGGCTGGACGAGCGACGTCCCCGTGGTGGGGCCGGGTGGGGCGCAGTCCGTATCCGTGGACAACCCGTTTGCCCTGGTGCTGACAGCCGTCGGCTTGCTGGGTCTGGCCTTGCGTGGTCGGCAGAAATTGCTCCTAAAAAAATAGCTATTTCCGCTTTGCGGATAAACGCTGAAGGCAAGTTTTTGATCCGCCCCTCAACCCTTCCACTTTGCGCAGTGGGCGACAAATCACCATGAAAAAATATCTTGTATTCCTGGCTGCGGCCCTTCTGCAGGCGGGCGCCTGGGCTGCCACTTACACCTATACCGGACCAGCCTATAGCGCTCCAGATCTGCACAATTTCACGTCTTGCCCGCCGGGCACGGGCAATTGCGGTGCCTATACAACCGCAATGGCGCAGACGGGCTCTTTCACTACGGCCGCCCCTTTGCCCTCCAACCTCAACAGTCAGGACATCACGGCGCAACTCACCTCGTATTCCTTTTCCGACGGATTGACCACTTATTCCAGTGGTGACCCCCAGGTGACGCTTGTGAGCGTGTCGGCTACAACCACAGGAGGGGTGCTTGATTTCTCCGTGCACTTGGTGCGCTGGCAAACGCCCGCTCCGCACGTGATCGGAGATCATCTTGACCAAGTTTTGGTGACTGAAAGCGGCCAGCATAACGCGGTGTGCGGCGATATTCAGGTGAATCCACAGGGCGACTCATGTGGCACCTCCAATGCGGGAGGGGTGTTTTCCAGTTGGACAGATGCGAGTTCTACTGTCGGCTCCTGGACCGTCACCGGCCTTCCGCCCGTGGCCACCAACGCAGTTCCCACTCTGGGCGAATGGGGTCTGCTGCTGTTGGCCTTGTTGATGATCAGCGTGGGCTGGATGACGATGGGCCACCGCCGCATGTGAGTGCAACGTTATTAGGCGCTGGGCGGAGTCAGCGCCTTTCTCAGATTTCCTACGGATCGTCGGCCCTGGGGCCGCTCCGTGGCGGGCAAGCGCAGCCTGGTCGATGGGGTGGGCATCCCAGCGCCATCCCGGGGCTGCAGGGTCTGCCCGGGTGGCATAGTTCTTTCGAACGATGGCCCCAAGCCGCGCACTAGTCCTTCTGCCGCACACCGTGCTGGTCGAGCGAAGGATGTGCAAAGGCCGCTACAAACGCGACCATTCCTCTCATGCAAAAAGAGAGAAACCGCGCAATGGCACATACCCCCTTGCCCCCGGGCGACAGCCCACAGCGCACCCGCCAGGCCTGGTCGGTGCTGATCGTCAGCACCTTCGCTTTCACGGTCTGTTTCATGGTGTGGATGATGTTCGGCGTTATCGGCATTCCCATCAAGAAGATGCTCAACCTGAACTCCACGCAGTTCGGGCTGCTCATGTCCATGCCTGTGCTCACGGGCTCGCTGGTGCGGGTGCCGCTCGGTATCTGGACCGACAAGTTCGGCGGCCGCATTGTGATGGCCGCCGTGATGGCCACCACCGTGCCCGCCATCTGGATGATGGGCTACGCCACGGAGTACTGGCACTTCCTCACCATCGGCCTGTTTGTGGGCTTGGCGGGGGGCTCGTTCTCGGTGGGCACGCCCTATGTGGCGCGCTGGTTCCCCAAGCACCGCCAGGGCACGGCCATGGGGGTGTATGGCGCGGGCAACTCGGGCGCGGCGGTGAACAAGTTCGTGGCCCCGGTACTGCTGGTGGCCTTTGGCTGGACCATGGTGCCGCAGGTGTATGCGGCCATCATGCTCGGCACGCTGGTGCTGTTCTGGTTGTTCAGCTACAGCGACCCGGCCCACCTGGTGCCCAGCAACGTCAAGTTCACCGACCAGCTCAAGGCGCTGAAGGACCCCAAGGTCCTCAAGTACTGCCAGTACTACAGCATTGTGTTTGGCGGCTATGTGGCGCTGTCGCTGTGGATGGTGCAGTACTACGTGGGCGAGTTTGGCCTCGATATTCGCGTGGCGGCGCTGCTGGCGGCCTGCTTCTCGCTGCCCGGGGGTGTGCTGCGCGCCATCGGCGGCATGCTGTCTGACAAGTACGGCGCCCACAGCGTGACCTGGTGGGTGATGTGGGTCAGCTGGATCTGCCTGTTTTTGCTGAGCTACCCGCAGACCGACTTCACCATCGTCACCGTCAACGGCCCCAAGACCTTTCACATCGGCCTGAATGTGTACCTGTTCACGGGCCTCATGTTTTTGCTGGGCATTGCCTGGGCCTTTGGCAAGGCCAGTGTCTTCAAGTACATCAGCGACGACTACCCCCAGAACATCGGTGCCATCAGCGGCATCGTGGGCCTGGCCGGTGGCATGGGCGGCTTCATCCTGCCCATCCTGTTCGGCGCGCTGATGGACCTCACCGGCATTCGCTCCAGCGCTTTCATGCTGATGTATGGCGTGGTGTGGGTCTCGCTCATCTGGATGTACTTCACCGAAGTGCGCCGCACCGATCTGATGGCCACGCAGGCAGCACAGGCTGCTGCGGCTGGCCGCTGAACTTTCACTTTCCAAGGAAACACCATGTCTGCCACACCCGCCAGTAGGCGCCAGGGGCGTCTGCTCACCCTCTGGGCTCCTGAGGACAAATCGTTCTGGGAGCGCGAAGGCGAAGCCATCGCCAAGCTCAACCTGTGGATCTCGGTGCCCGCGCTGTTCCTGGCCTTTGCCATCTGGCAGGTCTGGAGCGTGGTTGCCGTGAGCCTGCCGGGCCTGGGCTTCAAGTATTCGACCAACCAGCTGTTCTGGCTGGCCGCAGCGCCCGCGCTTTCGGGCGCCACGCTGCGTATCTTTTATTCGTTCATGGTGCCGCTGGTGGGTGGGCGCCGCTGGACGGCGATCTCCACCGCCAGCTTGCTGATCCCTGCGATTGGCATCGGCTTTGCGGTGCAGGACAACACCACGACCTATCCCACCATGCTCATCCTGGCGCTGCTGTGCGGCCTGGGCGGCGGCAACTTCAGCTCCAGCATGGCCAACATCAGTTTCTTCTTTCCGAAGGAGCGCAAGGGCTCGGCCCTGGGTGTGAACGCGGGCCTGGGCAACCTGGGGGTGTCGGTGGTGCAGTTTCTGAGCCCGCTGGTCGTCACGGCCGGCATCTTCGGCATCTTTGGTGGCGAAGGCCAGACCATCGTCAAGAACGGCCAGACTGTGCAGGTGTGGACGCAGAACGCCGCATTCATCTGGGTGCCATGGATTGCGCTGACGGCGCTGGCCGCGTGGTTCGGCATGAACGACATCGCCGATGCGAAGGCCTCGTTTGCCGCGCAGGCCGCCATCTTCAAGCGCAAGCACAACTGGCTGATGTGCGTGTTGTACCTCGGCACCTTCGGCTCGTTCATCGGCTATGCCGCGGGCTTTCCGCTGCTCATCAAGAGCCAGTTCCCTGGCATCAACCCGCTGGCCTACGCCTGGCTGGGCCCGCTGGTGGGCGCCGTGATCCGCCCCTTTGGTGGTTGGCTGGCCGACAAGCTCGGTGGTGCGCGTGTCACGCTGTGGAATTTCATCGTCATGGCCGTGGCCGTGATGGGTGTGACGTTCTTCCTGCCCTCCGGTGGCCCTGGCGGCAACGAAGGCCAGTTTGCCGGTTTCTTTGTGTGTTTCCTGGTGCTGTTCCTCACCACCGGCATCGGCAACGGCTCGACCTTCCGCATGATCCCCGTGATCTTCCTGACCGAAGCCATGCGCGGAGTGGACAAGCACAACGCCGCCGCTGTGGCCAGCGCCAACAAGGAGGGCAACACCCTGGGCGCGGCCACGCTGGGCTTCACCGCCGCCATGGCCGCCTACGGCGGGTTCTTTATCCCCAAGAGCTATGGCAGCTCCATCGCGCTGACCGGCAGCCCCCACGCCGCACTGTGGACGTTCTTCGCCTTCTATCTCGTTTGCATCGTGATCACCTGGTGGACCTACGCACGCAAGCACGCCGAGATGCCTTGCTAGTCAACCCCAGAACAGAAATCAGAAAAGGAGCCCTTCGATGAGCCATTTCCTCGATCGCCTTTCGTACTTCTCGCAGCCCCGCGAGACCTTTGCCCAAGGCCATGGCGAAACCAACGGTGAAGACCGTACCTGGGAAGATGCCTACCGCGACCGCTGGGCGCACGACAAGATCGTGCGCAGCACCCACGGCGTGAACTGCACAGGCTCCTGCTCGTGGAAGATCTACGTCAAGGGCGGCATCGTCACCTGGGAAACCCAGCAGACCGACTACCCCCGCACCCGCCCTGATCTGCCCAACCACGAGCCCCGTGGCTGCGCGCGGGGCGCCAGCTACAGCTGGTACCTGTACAGCGCCAACCGCGTGAAGTACCCCATGGTGCGTGGCCGCCTGCTCAAGCACTGGCGCGCCGCCATCGCCCTGGCCAAGAGCCCGGTGGACGCTTGGGCCAGCATCGTCGAGAACGATGCCTCCAAGCGCGAATGGCAAAAGCAACGGGGCCTGGGCGGTTTCGTGCGCAGCACCTGGGATGAAGTCAACCAGATGATCGCTGCGGCCAACGTGTACACCATCAAGAAGCACGGCCCGGACCGCATCATCGGCTTCTCGCCCATCCCGGCGATGTCGATGATTTCGTACGCTGCAGGCAGCCGCTACCTGAGCCTGATCGGCGGCGTGTGCATGAGTTTTTACGACTGGTACTGCGACCTGCCCCCCAGCAGCCCGCAAGTGTGGGGTGAGCAGACCGACGTGCCCGAGTCGGCCGACTGGTACAACAGCTCGTACATCATTGCCTGGGGCTCCAACGTGCCCCAGACGCGCACGCCCGATGCGCACTTTTTGACCGAGGTGCGCTACAAGGGCACCAAGGTCGTGTCCATCACGCCCGACTATTCCGAAGTCGCCAAGCTGGGCGATTTGTGGATGCACCCCAAGCAGGGCACCGACGCCGCCGTGGCCATGGCCATGGGCCACGTCATCCTCAACGAGTTCTACTTCAAGGACGGTGGCAAGGGCCGCTCGGCGTACTTTGACGACTACGCGCGCCGCTACACCGACCTGCCGCTGTTGGTGGTGCTCAAGGAAAAGACGCTGCCCGATGGCCGCACGGTGATGGTGCCCGACCGTTATGTGCGCGCCAGCGACTTCCCCGGCCAGCTCGACCAGTCCAACAACCCCGACTGGAAGACGGTGGGCTACGACGAGCTGGGCCAGGTCACGCTGCCCAATGGTTCCATCGGCTTTCGCTGGGGGGCGGACGGCCGCCCCGACCAGGGCCTGTGGAACCTGGAGAACAAGGAAGCGCGCACCGGCAACACCGTCAAGCTCAAGCTGTCGGTGATCGAAGATGGCGAGCAGGCCCACGACATTGCCGATGTCGCCTTCCCGTACTTTGGCGGAGTGGCAACGCCCAACTTCACGGCCAACGAACAAGGTGGCGACGTGATGGTGCGCCGCGTGCCGGTGTCCCACCTGGAGTTAGCCGGGCACGAAGCCCAGGGCCGGGTGATGGTGGCCACCGTGTTCGACCTGCTGGCTGGCAACTACGGCATTGACCGAGGCCTACCGGGCGAAGAGCCCGGTGGCGGTTACGACGCCGACCGCCCCTACACCCCTGCCTGGCAAGAGGCCATCACCGGCGTGCCGCGCGAGCAGATCATCACCGTGGCGCGCCAGTTTGCCGACAACGCCGACAAGACGCATGGCAAGTCCATGGTGATCATCGGCGCGGCCATGAACCACTGGTACCACAGTGACATGAACTACCGGGGCATCATCAACATGCTGATGCTGTGCGGCTGTATTGGCCAAAGCGGTGGCGGCTGGGCGCACTATGTGGGCCAGGAAAAGCTGCGCCCACAGACGGGCTGGACGGCGCTGGCCTTTGCGCTGGACTGGATCCGCCCGCCCCGCCAGATGAACAGCACCAGCTTCTTCTACGCCCACACCGACCAGTGGCGCTACGAGAAGCTGGGCATGGAGGAAATCCTCTCGCCCCTGGCTGACAAGAAGGCCTACCACGGCGCACAGATCGACTACAACGTGCGCGCCGAGCGCATGGGCTGGCTGCCATCAGCGCCCCAGCTCAAGACCAACCCCATGCAGGTGGCCAAGGATGCCGCTGCAGCGGGTATGGACGCGAAGGATTACGTCGTCAAGTCTCTGAAGGACGGCACGCTCACGATGAGCTGCGAGGACCCGGACCATCCGTCCAACTGGCCGCGCAACATGTTCGTGTGGCGCTCCAACATTTTGGGCTCGTCGGGCAAGGGGCATGAATACTTCCTCAAGCACCTGCTGGGCACTACCCACGGCGTGCAGGGCAAGGACCTGGGTAAAGACGAGGCCAAGCCTGAGGAAGTGCAGTGGCACACCAACGCACCCGAAGGCAAGCTGGACCTGCTGGTCACGCTCGACTTCCGCATGAGCACGACCTGCCTGTATTCGGACATCGTGCTGCCCACGGCCACCTGGTATGAGAAGAACGACCTCAACACCAGCGACATGCACCCCTTCATCCACCCGCTGTCCACCGCAGTGGACCCTGCCTGGCAGGCCAAGAGCGACTGGGAGATCTACAAGGGCTTCGCCAAGGCCGTGAGCGAGGTCAGCGTGGGCCACCTGGGCGTGGAAAAGGACGTGGTGCTCACGCCCATCATGCACGACACGGCGGGTGAAATGGCCCAGCCCTACGGCGTGCGCGACTGGAAGCGGGGCGAGTGCGAACTCATCCCCGGCAAGACGGCGCCGCAGGTCACCGTGGTCGAGCGCGACTACCCCAACCTCTACAAGCGCTTCACCGCCCTAGGCCCCTTGATGGACAAGGCAGGCAACGGCGGCAAGGGCATCGGCTGGAACACGCAGACCGAAGTCGGCCAACTGGGCGACCTGAACGGCCGCGTGAAGGAAGAGGGCGTGACGCAAGGCATGCCCCGCATCGTGACCGACATCGACGCCACCGAAGTGGTGATGATGCTGGCGCCCGAAACCAACGGCCATGTGGCCTGCAAGGCCTGGGATGCCCTGGGCAAGCAGACGGGCCGCGACCACGTGCATCTGGCGCTGCACCGCGAGGACGAGAAGATCCGCTTCCGCGACATCCAGGCGCAGCCGCGCAAGATCATCAGCTCGCCCACCTGGTCGGGCCTGGAAAGCGAAAAGGTCAGCTACAACGCCGGCTACACCAACGTGCACGAGTACATCCCATGGCGCACCCTCACGGGCCGCCAGCAGTTCTACCAAGACCACCCGTGGATGCGTGACTTTGGCGAAGGCTTTGTGAGCTACCGCCCACCCGTGCACCTCAAGACGCTGGAAGAAGTGGAAGGCAAGAAGCCCAACGGCAACCGCGAGATCGCGCTCAATTTCATCACGCCGCACCAGAAGTGGGGCATCCACAGCACGTACAGCGACAACCTGATGATGCTCACGCTCAACCGGGGTGGCTCGGTGGTGTGGCTGAGCGAGGACGACGCGAAGGTCGCTGGCATCGTGGACAACGACTGGGTCGAACTCTTCAACGCCAACGGTGCCATTGCAGCCCGTGCGGTGGTGAGCCAGCGTGTAAACCCCGGCATGGTGATGATGTACCACTCGCAAGAGAAGATCATCAACACCCCCGGTTCCGAGATCACCGGCACGCGCGGCGGCATCCACAACTCGGTCACGCGCATTGTGCTCAAGCCCACCCACATGATTGGCGGCTATGCGCAGTTGAGCTACGGCTTCAACTACTACGGAACCATTGGTACCAACCGCGACGAGTTCGTGCTGGTGCGCAAGATGGACCGCGTGGACTGGCTCGACGACGAGCCCGTGTCCAGCACGGCAGCCCACGCCTGAAGCCGAAGACAAGGAGAAACACGATGAAAATTCGCGCACAAATCGGCATGGTGCTGAACCTGGACAAGTGCATTGGTTGCCACACCTGTTCCGTCACCTGCAAGAACGTCTGGACGAGCCGCCCCGGGGTGGAATACGCCTGGTTCAACAACGTCGAAACCAAGCCTGGCATCGGCTACCCCAAGGAATGGGAAAACCAGGACAAGTGGAACGGCGGCTGGGTGCGCAACCCTGACGGCTCCATCGCCCCCCGCCAGGGCGGCAAGTGGAAGCTGCTCATGCGCATCTTCGCCAACCCCAACCTGCCCCAGATCGACGACTACTACGAGCCCTTCACGTTCGACTACGACCACCTGCAGTCGGCGCCTGAAACGAAGGCCGCACCCACGGCCCGCCCGCGCAGCCTGATCACCGGCAAGCGCATGGAGAAGATCGAGTGGGGCCCGAACTGGGAAGAAATCCTGGGCGGCGAGTTCAGCAAGCGCAGCAAGGACAAGAACTTCGACGATGTGCAAAAGGACATCTACGGCCAGTTCGAAAACACCTTCATGATGTACCTGCCGCGCCTGTGCGAGCACTGCCTGAACCCGGCGTGCGTGGCATCGTGCCCCTCGGGATCGATCTACAAGCGCGAGGAAGACGGCATCGTGCTGATCGATCAGGACAAGTGCCGTGGCTGGCGCATGTGCGTCTCGGGCTGCCCTTACAAGAAGATCTACTACAACTGGCAGTCGGGCAAGGCCGAGAAGTGCATCTTCTGCTACCCCCGCATCGAAGCGGGCCAGCCCACCGTGTGCTCGGAAACCTGCGTGGGCCGCATCCGCTATCTGGGCGTGCTGCTGTATGACGCAGACCGCATCCAGGAAGCTGCCAGCGTGGAGCGCGACCGCGACCTATACCAGGCGCAGCTCGACATCTTCCTGGACCCGAACGACCCGGACGTGATCAAGCAAGCCCGCATCGACGGCATCCCGGACAGCTGGATGGACGCCGCGCGCAACAGCCCCGTCTACAAGATGGCCGTGCAATGGAAGGTGGCCCTGCCACTGCACCCCGAGTACCGCACGCTGCCCATGGTCTGGTATGTGCCACCGCTCTCGCCCATCACGGCCGCTGCCAACGCGGGCCATGTGGGCGTGAATGGCGATATCCCCGATGTGTCTCAGCTGCGCATCCCCGTGCAGTACCTGGCCAACCTGCTCACCGCTGGCGATACCGGCCCTGTGGTGCGGGCGCTGGAGCGCATGCTGGCCATGCGCACCTACCAGCGCGACAAGCACGTGGAGCAGCGCCAGAACCTGGCCGTGCTCAAGCAGGCCGGCCTGTCGATGGCCGAGGTCGAGGAGATGTACCACGTGATGGCAATTGCCAATTACGAGGACCGCTTCGTCATCCCGTCGGCCCACCGCGAATACGCCGAAAACGCGTTCGACATCCGGGGCGGCTGCGGCTTCTCGTTTGGCAACGGGTGTTCCGACGGCGCCACCGAGACCAGCATGTTCGGCGGCAAGAAGCCCCGCACGATCCCCATCAAAGCCACTGTTTGAGTGCAACGGAAGGAATCACCATGTTCAAGAAGAACCCGACTTCCGTGCGCCTGACCTTGCGCGCTCTGGGCTACCTGCTGAGCTACCCCGATGCGCAGTTGCGCAGCGTGATGCCGCAGCTGATCGACGCGCTGCAGGCCGAGCAAGCCCTGACGGCTGATCGCATGGATGAGCTGAAGGCAGTGTGCGAGCACCTGGCTGCACTCGACCCGCTGGAAGCCGAAGCCCGCTACGTGGACAACTTCGACCGGGGCCGCCAGACCTCGCTGCACCTGTTCGAGCATGTGCACGGCGACTCGCGCGACCGGGGGCCTGCGCTCATCGATCTGCTGCAGACCTACGACAAAGCAGGCCTGAAGTTTGAAGCCGAAGAGCTGCCCGATCACCTGCCGGTGGTGCTGGAGTTCGCCTCCACCCAGCCGCCCGAAGTGGCCAAGGAGTTCCTGGGCGAAATGGCCCACATCCTGAACGCGCTGTTCAGTGCGCTGGTGGCAAGAAGCAGCCCCTATGCCAGCGTGATTGCTGCGGTGCTCGAAGTGTCGGGCCAGCGCGTGCAGTCGGTGGCGCTCACTCCCGAGCCGCCCATGGACGAGGTCTGGGCCGAGCCCGAAGCGTTTGGCGGTTGCAGCACCCAGGGCCAGGCCAAGCCTGACCAGCCGCAGCCTCTGCATTTTGTTCGTACCCCCCGCACCGAGCGGGCACCAGAAGGAGTCTCCGTATGACCGCCTGGCTTGACACCCTCTTGTTTGGCATCTATCCCTACATTTGCCTGGCCGTCTTTTTCATTGGTAGCTGGGCGCGGTTTGACCGCGACCAGTACACCTGGAAAAGCGATTCGTCGCAGCTGCTGCGCACCGGCAGCCTGCGCTGGGGCAGCAACCTGTTCCATATCGGTGTGCTGTTCCTGTTCTTTGGCCATACTGTGGGCATGCTCACGCCGCACTTCCTGTACGAAGGCTTTATCACTGCAGGTGCCAAGCAGATCATGGCGATGGTGACAGGCGGTATCGCGGGCGTGCTGGGCTTCATTGGCCTGTCCATCCTGCTGCACCGGCGCCTGTCGGATGACCGCATCCGCGCCACGTCCAAGACCAGCGACATCCTGATCCTGGTGCTGCTGTGGCTGCAACTGGCGCTGGGCTTGGCCACCATTCCGCTGTCGGCGCAGCATCTGGACGGCTCCATGATGATGAAGCTGGCCGAATGGGGGCAGCGCGTGGTCACCTTCCGCAGTGGGGGGGTGGAGCTGTTGGCCGAAGCGGGCTGGATCTTCAAGGCCCACATGTTCCTGGGCATGACGATCTTCCTGGTCTTCCCGTTCACCCGCCTGGTGCATGTGTGGAGCGGCTTTGGCACGCTGGCCTATGTGCTGCGCCCCTACCAGGTGGTGCGTGCGCGCCGCCTGAACCTGCCGCCCGGCCATATGAAGTCGCAAGACCGCCGTGCCTGAAACCCACTGACCCAAGGAGTACACCATGAGCGGATGTGGAACCGGGAGCTGCGGATGCGGCTCCACTGACAGCAGCGTGGCGGCAGCACCTGCCAGCACGCTGACCCGTACACAGGCTGCGGCCTACGAGGCACTGGTTGCAACGATGGACGATGCGCCCCAGCAAGCCACCCTGGCACCACAAGTCGGCGCTATGGGGGGCATGGGCTCAGTGACGGCCGAGATGGCACGTGTCAATGGCGTGGCCCTCAACGCCCCGCACGAGCTGCTGGACGAAGAGGCCCTGCGCCAGCGTGCCTGCACCGAACTGCTGCGCCAAGCGGCCCAGCAGGCGGGTTTGCTTTCAGCAGACGATGTGCCCGGCGTCGAGGGAGCCATCAGCACCGAGGCCTCCAACGCCATCGAGCAGCTGCTGGAGCTTGAGCTACCCATCCCCGACCCATCGGAAGAAGCCTGCCGCCGCTACCACGACGCCCACCCTGCGGCACACGCCCAGGGCGAGCGGGCCCAGCTGCGCCACGTGCTGTTTGCAGTGACGCCGGGCGTGGATGTGAAGCAACTTCGCCTGCGTGCCGAGGCCATGTTGATTGACTTGCGCTGTGCGGACGATGGTGGTGCCAAGTTTGCCGAGGCGGCTGCGCAGTGGTCCAACTGCCCCAGCGGCCAGCAAGGCGGCGACCTGGGCTGGCTGACCCGCGCCGACTGTGCCCCCGAGTTCGCCCGCGAGGTGTTTGGCAGCGCCGAGATCGGTGTGCTGGCACGCTTGGTGCACAGCCGGTTTGGCCTGCATGTGGTGGAGGTGGTGGCGCGCGATCCGGGGCAGCAGCCTTCGTTCGAAGAGGTGCGCCAGGCCATCGCCCTCACGCTGCGCCAGCAGGCCTGGGTGAACGCATTGAGGCAGTACCTGCAATTGCTGGCGGGCGCTGCCGTGGTGGAGGGCGTGGCACTGGACGCGGCCGATTCTCCGCTTGTACAGTAGTTGCATTGCACGCCATCTGATCGCACCATGCCCGACGAGCTGCTTGATCGCCTGCGTCGTTTTCACGACGACGCCTTTCCCCAGTACCGCGAACAGTTCCAGACGCTGGTGGACGAGGGGCAGCACCCCACCACGTTGTTCATCGGCTGTTCCGACTCGCGCCTGGTGCCCTACCTGTTGACCGGCGCGGGCCCGGGGGAGCTTTTCCTGGTGCGCAACGTGGGTGCGTTCATCCCGCCGTATGACGGATCTCACGGCCACCATGGCACGACGGCTGCCATTGAGTTTGCAGTGCTCAACCTGCAGGTGCGCCGCATCGTGGTGTGCGGCCACAGTCACTGTGGGGCTATCAAGGCGATGTATGGTGAGGTTTCGCCCGAAGCGCCCAACCTGAACCGCTGGCTGGACCTGGGGCGCGAGGCCCTGCTGCCCATGCAGGCGGGCCCCGAGGTGCTGCGCCGCACTGAGCAACGCGCCGTGGTGCTGCAGCTCGAACGCCTCATGGAGTACCCGATGGTGCGCAGCCGTGTGCAGTCAGGGCAGATCAGCCTGCACGGCTGGCACTACGTGATCGAGGAAGGAGAAGTCCATGTGTTTGATGTCAAGACGGGCGGTTTTGTGCCGGCCTCGCTGGCGGACAACAGCGGCACCGGCCCCTACCACCCTTACGTGGAGCATGATGGGCAAGTTCTTCTGGACGAGCTTTGACCTTGTCCGGCATTCTCGCGGCAGATCCGTGAGGAATGAGGCCCTCTTGATGGAACGCAAGACCTCACTGGCGTGAAACCCAAATCATCGGCCCCCATGAAACGCGAACCTCAGCCCCCCCTCAAGCCCACCTCGTCCCTGCAGCCCATCAGCCTGGATGTATTGCGCGAGAAATACCTCAAACCCGGCGAAACCACCGCCGACGAGCTGTACCAGCGTGTGGCGCGGGCTCTGGCCTCGGTCGAAAAACCGGAGCTGCGCGATAAGTACGAAGCCTTGTTCCTCGCCAACCTGAAGGCAGGCGCCATCGGTGCGGGCCGCATCATGAGCGCGGCAGGCACCGACATACAGGCCACCCTTATCAACTGCTTTGTGCAGCCCGTGGGTGACTGCATCCAGGGCGTGGATGACGAAGGCTTTCCGGGCATCTACGAAGCGTTGCGTGAGGCGGCCGAGACCATGCGCCGTGGCGGGGGCGTGGGCTATGACTTCTCCCGCATACGTCCCAAGGGCGCACAGGTGAAGGCCACCGCCTCCATGGCATCGGGGCCGTGCAGCTACATGAACGTGTTCGATCAGTCCTGCTCCACCGTGGAGAGCGCGGGAGCGCGGCGGGGGGCGCAGATGGGCGTGCTGCGCATCGACCATCCCGATGTGCACGAGTTCATCACGGCCAAGCGCACGCCAGGGCGCTGGAATAACTTCAATGTGTCGGTGGGCGTGTCGGACGAGTTCATTGCAGCCGTGCAGAACAACGCACAGTGGGAGCTGGTGCACAAGGCTCGCCCCGGCGCTGCGTTGCTCGCCCAGGGCGCCCACCAGCGTGCGGACGGCCAGTGGGTGTATGCCACCGTGCCCGCACGCGAGCTGTGGGACACCATCATGAAGTCGGCCTACGACTTTGCCGAGCCGGGTATTCTGTTCCTGGGACGCATCAACGAAGACAACAACCTGCACTATTGCGAAGACATCGCTGCGACCAATCCCTGTGTGACAGAAGACACCTGGGTCATGACCACTGAAGGGCCTGCGCAAGTGGCTGACCTGGTAGGGCGCCCGTTTGTAGCGGTGGTGGATGGGCGCGCTTACCGGGTCGAGAGTCAGGGCTTCTTCAAGACCGGCACCAAACCCGTGCTGCAGTTGCAAACCGAAGAGGGGCATGTACTGCGCCTTACCGCAGACCATCGTGTGCGCCGCGTGGCGCGTAAGACCCGTTACTGCCTGGAGGTGGAATGGACGGAGGCGGCGCAGCTGCAGCTGGGCGATGAGGTTGTGCTGCACGACCACCGGGCCTTTGCGGGCTGGGGCGGTGCAGGCACGCAGGCAGAAGGTTACCTGCTGGGTTTGTTGATTGGTGACGGAACCCTCAAGGCCGACAAGGCCGTGATTTCGGTATGGGCGCCTGAGCTGAAAGCCGTGGGGCAGGGCACGGTAGCTTTCGCGGCCACCGGGGCGGACGGCATCATGCGGGCCGCCATGGCTGCGGCAGCTACGTTGCCGCACCGTGCAGATTTCAAAGGCTTTCAGCGCCCTGTGACAGGACGCGGTGAGACACGGTTGGCCAGTGCGGCGCTCTTGAAACTCGCGCATGAACTGGAAATGGCGCCCGGCCACAAGACCATCACGGTTGCCATGGAGCGGCAATCGTCTGCCTTTGCGCAGGGCCTGCTGTCTGGGCTGTTCGATGCCGATGGATCGGTACAAGGTGCGCAGGACAAAGGCTTGAGCGTGCGCTTGTCGCAAAGCGACGAGGCCTTGCTGCAAACTGTGCAGCGCATGTTGTTGCGCATGGGTATCGCTTCCACGCTGTACCGCAACCGTCGCCCGGCGGCTGAGCGCAACCTGCCCAATGGCAAAGGGGGGATGCAGTCCTACGCTACGCGTGCGCAGCACGAACTGGTTATTAGTGGGGACAACATCGCGGTATTTGCCGAGCGGGTGGGCTTTTGTGACACAGACAAAGCGGCGCGTTTGCAGGAAGGGCTGGCGCAGTACCGGCGTGCACTCAATCGCGAACGGTTCACCGCCACCGTGCAGGCTTTGGTGGATGCCGGGGTAGAAGATGTTTACGACGTCACTGTGGCCGATGTGCATGCCTTCGACGCCAACGGTATCGTGGTGCACAACTGTGGCGAACAGCCGCTGCCGTCGTATGGCTGCTGTGATTTGGGCCCCATCATCTTGACCCGCTTTGTACGCCACCCCTTCGGTTTTGGCGGGGTCGCTGCGTTTGATTTCGATGCGTTTACCAAAGCCGTGGCGCTGCAGGTGCGTGCGCTCGACAACGTGCTCGATGTGACCTACTGGCCGCTGCCGCAGCAGCGCGACGAGGCCATGGCCAAGCGCCGCATTGGTGTGGGCTTTACCGGCATGGGCAACACACTGGCCATGCTGTGCCTGCGCTACGACCTGCCCGAGGGCCGCACCATGGCTGCGCGGATTGCCGAGTACATGCGCGACGCAGCGTATGCCGCATCGGTGGACCTGGCGCGTGAGAAAGGGGTGTTTCCGAAGTTCGATGCGCGGGGCTATCTGGCCGAAGGCACGTTTGCCAGCCGCCTGCCGGAGTCGCTCCAGGCTGCCATCCGCCAGCATGGCATGCGCAATAGCCATCTGCTCTCCATCGCACCCACGGGCACCGTGAGCCTGGCCTTTGCCGACAACGCTTCCAACGGCATCGAGCCGCCGTTTTCGTGGATGTACAAGCGCAAGAAGCGCGAGTCCGACGGCAGCACGACCGAATACGCGGTGGAAGACCATGCCTGGCGCCTGTACCGCGAGCTGGGCGGGGATGTGGATGCGTTGCCGGACTATTTCGTCTCGGCCCTCGCCATGCCCGCCGAAGGCCACATCGCCATGATGGAGGCCGTGCAGCCCTTTGTGGACACGGCCATCTCCAAGACTGTCAACATCCCTGCCGACTACCCCTACGAAGGGTTCAAGGACCTGTACCTGCAGGCCTGGCGCGCCAAGCTCAAGGGCCTGGCCACCTACCGACCCAACGCCATCCTGGGGGCGGTGCTGGAGACCCACGCTGCACCTGCGCCCACGCTTGCTGCTGCGCCCATGGTGCCACCCGCACCCCCGGTGGATCCCATGCGCACCGTCATCGAAAGCCGCCCCCAAGGCGGCCTCTCCGCCGTGGCGGAGAAGCTCGAATACTGGACGCAAGAGGGCCACAAGACGCTGTACCTCATCGTGTCGTTCCTCCCCGTTCCCACTGGCATCGGTAACGGCACGGTAGACCGCGCCATCGAGTTCTTCATGCCCGTGGGCCAAAGCGGCGAGTCGCAGCAGTGGATCACGTCCAGCATGCGCATGTTGTCGCTGGCAGCGCGTGGCGGCTTTTTGGAGCGGGCGCTGTCGGACATGCGCAAGGTCGCCTGGGACCGCGGCCCCGTGCGCCTGGGCACCCATCGCAAGGACGACGGCACGCTGGTGCCCATGTGGCACGACTCCGAGGTGGCGGCCATGGCCTATGCCATCCAGAACATCCTGGCGCGCCGCGTGGCCGACCCGGTACAGCAGCAGCTGCCGCTGGACGAGCCTGCACCGCCCCCGGTGGCAGTGCCCCAGGCCATGGCGGGCAAGAAATGCAGCGAGTGTGGCGCCCACGCCGTGATCCGCAAGGATGGTTGCGACTACTGCACGCAGTGCGGGCATCTGGGGACCTGCGGGTGACCTCTCGCCCCGTCATCCCCCTGCGCACCGCGTCGGGAAAACCGTCGCCGGAGATGCTGGCGTCGCTGGACAGGCAATGGCGCTGGCGCTATCTGATGCTGGCACCGCACCGGTTGGGGTTTTTCCTTGCCATGGTGGTGCTGGTGGTGTCAGGGGGGTGGTGGGCGTTGGTGCAGGTGGCGCGGTCCAGCGGTGGGTGGGGGCTTTACTACGCGGTGTCTCCCACACTGGTGCACTCGGCCGTGATGGCGTTCGGATTCATTCCCCTGTTCTTTTCCGGCTTCCTGTTCACAGCAGGCCCTAAATGGCTCGGGGTGGAGCCTTTGCCAGTGGAGGCGATTCGCGCACCGCTGGTGGCGCAGGCGGTGGGGTGGCTGTTGTGGCTGGCGGGCGCGCACCTGTGGGTGGGCGTGGCGCTGGTCGGGTTGGCGGTGGCGACGGCGGGCCTCGTCTGGATGACCGCGCAGTTCTGGGGGCGTGTGCGGCGCAGCCAGGCCGAGGACCAGTTGCATGCTCGCACCATCGCTTGGGCTTGTACGCTGGGATGCATCAGCCTTGTTGGGCTGTGGCTGGGGCTGGCCGTGGGCACCCATGCGCTCGCACGTGCCTGGGTCTTCACCGGCCTGTGGGGGTTTGTAGTGGTGGTGTATGTCACGGTGGCGCACCGCATGATTCCATTTTTCACCTCCAGTGCCATGCCCATGGTGCAGGCTTGGCGGCCTTTCTGGGTGCTGTGGCTGATGCTGGCGGCCGCCGTGCTGCAGGTGCTGGCGGTGTGGCTGGATTGGCTCGGGTTGCCTGCCAGCGCTGCGGGGCCGGCCTGGGGGGTGGTACACGGCACGCTGCAGTTGGTGATCGGGTGCGTGCTGGTCTGGCTGGCCTGTGTCTGGGGGCTGGTACAAAGCCTCAAGAACAGGTTGCTGGCCATGCTGCATATCGGTTTCCTGTGGCTCGGCCTTGCCTTTCTGCTCGGAGGGCTTTCGCGGTGGCTGGCGTGGGGCTATGGCATGGGAGCCCTGGGCCTGGGAGCGCTGCATGCCCTGACCATGGGCTGCCTGGCATCGCTGATGCTGGCCATGGTGACGCGGGTGTCGTGTGGGCACAGTGGCCGTGCGCTGGTTGCTGACCACACGGCGTGGACATTGTTCTGGCTGCTGCAGGTGGCTACCGTGTTGCGCATTGCGGCAGAAGTGCCGGGCGTTTTTGGCATAGCGTGGGTGTGGGTGCTGCCGGTGGCGGCTTTCCTGTGGGCCGCCACCATGGGCGTATGGGGTGTGCGGCTGGGCCGGTGGTACGGTTGCCTGCGGGCCGACGGCCGGCCGGGCTGAAGAAGCTTCTTTCAAGGACCTGTGATGGCTGTCATTCCCTGGCCTCTGCACCATGCCCCCCGGCAGGTGCCAACTGCTGCGCTCCCGCCAGACGATACCGCCGCCATGGCTGCCGCGCTGATCCACTCGCGCCAGACCATCCTGCCTAAACGCCTGGCTGCTCCCGGACCCAGCGCGGGGGAGCTGGCCCAGATTCTCAGCGCTGCGGCCCACGCGCCGGACCACGGCCAATTGACGCCCTGGCGTTTTGTGCTGGTGCCCGCCGCCGCGCGGCCGGCGTTGGCCGACGTGTTTGCGCAGGCTCTGTGCGAACGAGATCCTGCCGCTACGCCCGAGCAGGCCGAGCAGGCCCGCGAAAAGGCCTACCGTGCCCCGGTACTCATGCTGGTGGTGGTAGATAGCCAGTGCGGCGACCCCGCCATCGACCTGTCAGAGCGCTTGGTGTCCGCTGGCTGCGCGGTGCAGAACATGTTGCTCATGGCCACTGCACAGGGCTTCGGATCGGCCCTCACCAGCGGCAAGGCCCTCAAGTCCCCCGTATTGCGCGGCTTGTTCCAGCTGGATGCCTGGGAGCAGGCGCTGTGTTTTGTCAGCATTGGCACCGTGCAATCGCGCAAGGCGGCGCGTGCTCGACCTGTAGCAGACAGCTATGTGAGCACGCTAGACCCGCAAAAGGGCGTGGTGCCAGGCTTCTGAGAAGACCGAGCCTCCCTCGCAGCATTTTTAATTCATCGAAATTTTTTATGAACATTTCCAGCTTCGACGATCTACTTGAGGCGGCACGCATGCAGCCTGAACCCCAGCGGCTCCTGTTCGTGTTTGTTGCCGTTGAATTGCCCGACGATGCCACCCCCGCGCAGCGGGCCCGGTTTGAAGCCGGGCAGGGCGGCGCGCTGGTGCCACTGATGTGCGTGGACAAGACGCCACAGGAGCTGCCTTCGTTCGACGCGCTGGTCGGTGAGGCCAGCCAGTTCACGGCCCCTGGCCACGACTGGGCCATGGTGTTCGCAGCCGCCATGTCGGGCACCCTGAACAAGGCGCCCACCAGCGCCGATGCCGAGGCGCCTTTGCAGCGCATGGTGGATGCGATCAAGGGCGGTGCGCATGGTGCCTACATCCCCTTCGACCGCCAGGGCCAGCCCGTGCGCTTTGGGTGAGGCGAGGATGGCGTCCACTTCTGCACCTGCTCGCCACATTCCTGGCTTCAGCGCACCTGCAGTCGGGTTCGAAGAGCCCTTCGCCATGCTGGAGGCCTGCCACGAGCGCGTGCAGCGCACGCTGACACTGCTGGACCGCCTGCGTGAACATGTCCGCCAGCAAGGTGCCGATGAGAGCGCGCGCCAGGCCGCGCGCGATGTGTTGCGCTACTTTGATGTCGCTGCGCCATTGCACCATGAGGATGAGGAGCTCCATGTCTTCCCGCTGTTGCTGGCCCAGGCTGCACCGGAGATGAGGACTCTGGTGCAGCGGCTGCAACAGGACCATGTCGACATGGTGGCTGACTGGGCGGCGGCGCGAGTTCCGCTACAAGCGCTGGCGCACGGGGAAATCGAAGGCTTCTCGGAATCGGCAGAGGCGCTTTTTGATCGATTTGCGGCGCGCTATGCGAGCCATATCCACCACGAGGAGCGCCAGGCCTACCCGGCGGCGCTGCATCTTTTGGAGCCCGCTGTGCTGGGCAGGATGGGACAAGAAATGGCACACCGGCGGGGCGCGCCTGAGCGCTGAAAAGCTCCGTCAGTGCGCTCTGCGCGCCCAGAAAGAGGAGGCCACAGTACCCGCTTTCCATGGCGGTTTGCTTTGCGGTGGACTTGGCTGTTGTCCCTGGAGCCCCCCGGCTGGCGCTTGATGGCGGTTCGGTGCCGCGCAGGTGTTTACCATGGCGGGATGTCAATCTCTCATCTGTATCGGGAAGCACCTTGACCGACACAAAGAAACCCCATTTCGGGCAGTCCTTCAAGCCTGGTGCCATACCAGCCAGCCAGCCCAGTTTTAAATTCGGAATCAACTATGGAACGGGCTTGGTTGCGGGCGTTAGATCTGTGGAGTCGCCCCTCCCCGATGATGCGACGGCGTGCAACACCCGGGGCAATGAATGGATGATGGCCAACCGGCCCGCAGACGCTATTCGCGCCTACGACCGAGCCATCGCTCTCAAGCCCGACTACGTTGACCCCTACTTCAATCGTGGCAACGCGCTGCTACGCCTGCAGCGCAATCAGGACGCGCTGGCTTCGTTCGATCAGGCCATTGCACTCTCGCCTGGGTTGGGGCTCGCACATTACAACCGGGGAACGGTCCTGCAAACCTTGGATCGGTTGCCGGAGGCCATGGAAAGCTACCGCAAGGTGCTGGCGATAGATCCTGCGAATGTGCAGGCGCGTTTCAATCTGGGCTGCATTCACCTGCAGATGAAGCAGTTTGATGAAACCCTGGAGTGCATGGACCAGGTGATCGAGCGCGCACCCGAGATACCGGAGCCGCACAACAACCGAGGCACGGCTTTGCTGAGGCTGGGCCGGTATGCAGAAGCGGTTGCTGCCTTCAGCCGGGCGCTGGAGATTAACCCGCAGTCCGCCGAGGCGTACAACAACCGTGGCGAGGCGCAACTGCAACTGAGAAATCTGGAAAGCGCACTGGCGGACGTGAGCCGCGCGATCGAGCTTCGGCCCCAGCAGGGGGAGTCCAGATTCCTCATGGGTCGGCTTTTGCGGGAAATGAAGCGGTACGACGAGGCTTTGCAGCAGTTCTATCTGGCCCAGCGGCTGCCCGCTCCTTTGGCGATGCTGCAAAGCGAGATCGTTACCGCCAAGGTCCATGGCTGTATTTGGCAAAACCTGGAGGAAGAACTGCTTCAGCTCCAACAGGACATCCGGGCTAGGCAGCCTGTCCTTGAGCCATTCTCTGCCCTGTCCGTGTTCGACCAGCCTGCCCTCCACAAAGAGATTGCAAGCCGTCTTGTAGAACGCGATATGCCTGGCTCTGCAGCGTTGGGCGCGATTCCTGTTCGTGCGAGGGGCGATAAGATTCGCATCGGTTACTACTCTGCAGATTTTCGCAATCACCCCTCGGCGTACTTGATTGCAGAGCTGATTGAAGTGCATGACCGCGAGCGATTTGAATTGTTCGCGTTTTCGGTCAGTCCCCAGGTGCACGACAGCATGCGCGAGCGACTGGTGGTGGCCTTTGACCATTTTCTGGATGTGCGTGAGCGTACCGATCTAGATATTGCGCAGCTTTCGCGAGAGCTTGGTATCGACATTGCTGTGGATCTGATGGGCTTTACGCAAGCGACGCGTTTGAGATGTTTTTCCTACCGGTGTGCACCCGTTCAGGTCAGCTACCTGGCGTACCCTGGCACCATCGGCGCCGGTTACATGGACTATGTGATCGCCGACAAGGTGGTGATTCCTCCCCATGCCCAGGCCGACTTCACTGAAAAAGTGGTCTATCTGCCGCACAGCTACCAGGTCAACGACTCCCAGCGGAAAGTAGCTGACCGGACATTTTCCCGCGACGAACTGGGTTTGCCCGCCACTGGTTTTGTGTTTTGCTGCTTCAACAACAACTTCAAGATCCTCCCACCCACGTTTGACGGCTGGATGCGCATCCTCCATACCGTTGAAGGCAGCGTCTTGTGGCTGCTGGAAGACAACCCGATTGCGGCGCGGAATCTGCGCCGAGAGGCGCAGGCCCGGGGGATTTCTGCAGACCGCCTCGTGTTTGCCAGCCGCGTGCCCATGGACCAGCATCTCGCCCGCCAGCGGATGGCCGACCTCTTCCTTGATACGCTGCCCTACAACGCGCACACCACCGCGAGCGATGCCTTGTGGGTAGGGCTGCCGGTTCTGACGTGTTCAGGACAATCGTTTGCGAGCCGAGTGGCGGCGAGCCTGTTGCATGCCGTGGGGTTGCCCGAGCTTGTCACCCAGACGCAGTCTGCATTTGAGGCCCGAGCCATAGAGCTTGCCCGCGATGTGGTGCAACTCAGGAGCATTCGGGACAAGCTGGAGGAACAGGGGCCCCAGTCGCCCTTGTTCAATGCCCGGCTCTTTGCGCGGCATATCGAGTCGGCATACACCACAATGGTCGAACGCGCGCACCAGGGGCTGCCTCCCGATGTGATTGAGGTGTGAAACTTCACGGCGCCCTTCGCGTGGGCGCGAGCCCCATGTCTTGTATTTTTCAGTTTTTTTGCCCCCTCCATGAATCTCACCTTGTTCGGAACCGGTTATGTGGGGCTCGTTACCGGCGTATGCCTTGCGGAGCTGGGCAATGATGTCCTGTGCATCGACACGGATGCCGAGAAAATTGCCACACTGCAGCGCGCAGAGGTTCCAATCTACGAGCCAGGGCTGCAGGAGTTGATCGTCGGCAATGTCCGCGCCGGCAGGCTGGCGTTTTCCACCGACATGGCGCGCGGTGTTGCCCACGGTGACGTGCAGTTCATCGCGGTGGGCACGCCCTCTGCGGACGATGGCAGTGCGGACCTGAGTCATGTGTTCGAGGTGGCGGGAGCCATCGCGACCCACATGACCAGCTTCAAGGTGATCGTCAACAAATCTACCGTGCCTGTGGGCGCGGGCGAAGCGGTGCACAAGGCCGTCGCTACTGTGCTTGCCCAGCGCTGGCCCGGTGCCCATCCAGCACCTGGCTTTGCGGTGGTCTCGAACCCGGAGTTCCTCAAAGAGGGCAGTGCGATCAACGACTTCATGCGGCCTGACCGGATCATCGTTGGATTGGGTGAGTCGCCTGAAGAGCAGCGCGCTGGTGATCTCATGCGTGCGTTGTACCGCCCGTTCGGGCATGGCCATGATCGCGTTATCTGCATGGACCGCCGCAGCGCAGAGTTCACAAAGTACGCCGCCAACGCCATGCTCGCCACGCGCATCAGTTTCATGAATGAAATGGCCAATCTGGCAGATCGTCTGGGGGTGGATATCGAACCTGTGCGGGTGGGTATTGGCGCTGATCCGCGCATTGGTGACAGCTTTCTTTATCCCGGCGTTGGTTACGGTGGCAGTTGTTTTCCCAAGGACGTGACAGCGTTGCAGCGCATGGGCGATGACGTCGGGCTCCCGCTGCGGTTGTTGGCGGCGGTGGCGCAGGTCAATGAAGGACAGAAGCGGCAGCTGGTGGATAGGCTGGTGCAGCGGCTCGGCCCGGATTTTTCGGGCCAACGGTTTGCGTTGTGGGGGCTGGCCTTCAAACCCAATACCGACGACATGCGCGAGGCTCCCAGCAGGGTGCTGGTGCGCGAACTGCTGGAGCGTGGTGCGGTGCTGCAGGTGTTTGACCCGGTGGCCATGCAGGAGGCTCGCCGATGCCTGCAAGACGATTTGCAGGATCGGCCCGACCTGTTGGAGCGTATCCGTTATGCCCAAAGTCCTATGGATGCGGCGCGCGATGCCGACGCATTGTTGATCGTGACCGAATGGCAGGTGTTTCGCAGTCCCGACTTCGATGCCCTGCGGGCAGTCCTGCGGCAGCCGCTGGTCGTGGATGGGCGCAACCTCTACGAGCCTCGGTCCATGCGTGCTTTGGGGTTCGACTATCTGACGGTGGGGCGGAATGCGGTGGATGCACCTGGGGCCACCACACCATGAAGAAGGCTAAGTCAATCCTGGTGACCGGGGGCGCGGGCTTCCTCGGCTCTCATTTGTGCGAGCGTTTGTTGCAAGATGGTCATGGGGTGCTGTGCGTGGATGACTTTTCCACGGGCTCCGAAAAGAACATTGCCCACCTCCAGGCTTCGCCGCGTTTTCGTTGGCTTCGGCACGATGTCACCCAGCCGCTGGCCGCTGAGGTGGACGAAATCTACAACCTCGCCTGCCCCGCATCGCCCGTGCACTACCAGGCCGACCCCGTGCGGACCCTGCGTACCAGCGTGATGGGGGCTCTGAACCTGCTGGAGCTGGCCCGCCAGTGCAGGGCCGTCATTCTTCAGGCTTCCACCAGCGAGGTGTATGGCGACCCCAGCGTGCACCCACAGCCGGAGTCCTACTGGGGCAACGTCAATCCCATTGGCGTGCGGGCCTGCTATGACGAGGGAAAGCGCTGTGCGGAGACCCTGTTTTTCGATTACCGGCGCCAGCATGGCGTGCGCACGAAGGTGGTGCGGCTGTTCAATACCTATGGCCCCCGCATGCGCCCTGACGATGGCAGGGTGGTCTCCAACTTCATCGTGCAGGCGTTGCGCGGCGCAGACCTGACCGTATACGGCTCAGGTGACCAGACCCGCAGCTTCTGCTACGTGGACGACATGGTGGAAGCACTGGTGCGCATGATGGCAACGCCTCATGAAGTGGCGGGGCCTGTCAACTTGGGGAATCCTGGGGAATTCACTATCCTGGAACTCGCCCAGAAGGTCCTTGCTCACACGGGGGCCGCCGCCCGGATCACCCACCACACCCTGCCGAGAGATGACCCCCGGCAGCGGCAGCCCGACATCACGCTGGCGCACCAACTGCTGGGCGGCTGGGAGCCCCGTATCGATCTTGATGCTGGATTGCGCCAGACCATTGCTTACTTCAGGGGCGCTGGTGCCCCCTGAACCTGAAAGGCAAAGGGATGCGGCTTTTCACGTTGTCTCCCTTTCCCATTTGGACTGGTCGCCAGGTCGAAAGTGTCGGTATGGTGGCTGCAGGGTGTACTGGTCATCGACTGATGCCGTCTCACTTTCACCATGCCTGTGAATTCTTTCTTTCGCGTTCTTGCAACGCTTGTTCTGGCCCTTGCCGCCGCAGTCGGCTGCGTGGCTCTGCACACGCCCTTGCCCTGGATGATCGGGCCGTTGCTGGCGACTTCCGTCGTGTCGATCGCTGGCGGCCCTACGCAGAGCTGGGGGCCACTGCGCAATGCCGGGCAGTGGACCATTGGCGCAGCGCTGGGCCTTTATTTCACACCCCAGGTGGCGGCGCTGATCAGCGGGCTGTGGTGGGCCATCGTGCTGGGCATCGTGTGGGCGCTTTTTCTCGGCTGGCTGTTTGGTGCCTGGCTGTACAGGCTGCATGCACCGCGCATGCACGGTGTGCCTGCACCCATGCTGCGCGCCACCAGTTACTTCGCCGGTGCAATTGGTGCTGCGTCCGAGATGACCTTGCTGTCCGAGCGCGAGAACGCACGCACCGACTTGGTTGCAGCGAGCCACAGCCTGCGCTTGCTGATCGTCACCGTGACGATTCCCTTTGCCTTGCAGTGGAGCGGTCTGCATGGCCTGGACATTCTGCCGCCCACCGTGCGGGCGGTGGACTGGCCCGGCTTGGCGCTGATGGCGCTGCTGACGGGTGCTGGTGCCCTGGTGATGGACCGGCTGGGCCGTGCCAACCCCTGGTTTATGGGCGCCATGCTCGTGTCCATGGTGCTCACGATGGCGGGCATCAGCCTGTCCGCCGTGCCGGCGGCCATGGTGAACGCAGCGCAACTGGTGATCGGTGTGAGTCTCGGAGTGCGCTTTCGGGCTGATTTCCTGCGCACGGCTCCCCGCTGGCTTGTATCCGTAGCCGCCGGTACGCTGGTGTTGATGGGTGCGTGCGCGCTGTTCGCGGGCCTGCTGGCCTGGGCCACGGGGTTGCCCTGGGTCACCTTGCTGCTGGGTACTTCGCCGGGCGGGATCACGGAGATGGCGATTACCGCCAAGGTGCTGCAATTGGGCGTGCCCGTGGTCACAGCGTTTCAGGTATGCCGGTTGATGGCGGTGCTGATGCTGGTAGGCCCGCTGTACCGGCGCATCTATCCGGCAGCGGCGATCTGACCGAGGGGGCGCTCGCGTCACAATCTCCCTTTTATTGGCGCTGGAGGGTTGTCCTGGTGACGGCCGTTCCGCGTTTCTATCCGCTGCACACCCTGGATCATGAGCATTCACTACAACTTCGGAATACGCCCTCCCCAAGTGACAAAAGCCCAACTGGCTGCGTGGTTGGACCAGGCCATGCGAGCACACCGGGAGGGCGCCATTGCGCAGGCCAACCAGCTCTACAACACCATTTTGAAGAATGACCCCAAAAACGTTGGCGCCCTGCACATGCAAGGCGTTTTGGCGTACCAGGCGGGTCACTTGCAAATTGCGGTGGACCTGATCGGCCAGGCCATCAAGCTGGCTCCGGACGATGCTGCGCCCCACATCAATCGTGGGCTGGCTTTGAGCGCATTGAAGCGCCATGACGAAGCACTGGCGCATTTTGAGCGAGCCACCAGCCTGCGCCCAGATTTCGCAGAAGCCTACGTCAACCGGGGGATCACGCTCAAGGAGTTGTCGCGGCCCGAAGACGCCATCGCAAGCTACGACCGGGCCATCGCCCTTCAGCCCAGACTGGCTGCCGCCCATAACAACAAGGGTAATGCCCTTCGCCAGATGGAGCGGCTGGACGAGGCGCTGAAATGTTATGAACAGGCCTTTGCCCTGGACGGCCAGGACGTGGACGCGTGCCAGAACATGGGCATGCTGCACGCCGATGCCGGCCGTTCGGACGAGGCCCTGAAATGTTTCGATCACGTTATTGCACTGAGGCCTCAGCACGCCGAAGCCCATAACGGCAAGGGGGCGATCCTGGCGCAAAAGGAGCAGTGGACGCAGGCCATTGCGCACTTCGAGGCCGCCATTCAGGGCAATGACAAACTGGTCCAAGCCCACAAGAACCTGGGGATAGCGCAGCGCAGCCTTTTCCAACTGTCCAATGCGGTACGGGCTTTTCAGAAGGCTGCCCAACTGAGCCCACTCGACGTGGAGATCCTGGCGTTCCTAGCCCTTTCGTTGCTGGAGGCGGGGCGGTATGCAGAAGCACTTGCCGTCTACGACCAGGCGATTCGGCTGGCGCCTGAAAGGCCAGACCTGTACTACAACCGCGCCAATTTGAACATCCGGTTCAACCGGCATCAGGACGCCGTGGCCGACTACACGCAGGTGTATCGCCTCAAGCCAGATGCGAAGTATCTGCTCGGGTATCTTGCGAGCTGCAGGCTCAAGACCGGCGATTGGGGGCACTTGGCAGACGACATGGCGCAATGTGAGCGGAGCATCCGGGCCGGTGAGCTGGGTGTGAAACCCTTCATCGCGCTTTCGTTGTTCGACTCGCCCGAGTTGCACAAGCAGGCGGCACAAGCTTCCGTACAGCAGGATTTTCCTGAATCCACCGTCCTGGGGCCCATCCTTGCGCGTGCTGGCGCAGGCAAGATCCGGGTCGGTTACTACTCTGCGGATTTCCACGGCCACGCCACTTCGTATCTGATAGCGCAGCTTTTCGAAGTCCATGACCGTGAACGCTTCGAGTGGTTTGCGTTTTCGTTCGGACCTCCCGCGACGGATGCTATGCGCGCGCGTCTGGTTGCAGGTTTCGACCATTTCATCGACGTGCGCGAGCGCAGCGAGATCGATATTGCCCGCTTGTCGCGGGAGCTGGGCATCGACATCGCCATTGACCTGATGGGTTTCACCACGGGCTGCCGCTTTGGCATTTTTGCCCACCGCTGCGCCCCCATCCAGGCCGGTTATCTGGGCTACCCGGGGACGACCGGGGCAGACTATATGGACTACGTGATTGCCGACAAGGTGGTTGTGCCCCCCGACGCGCGGCGCCATTTCACCGAAAAACTCGTCTACCTGCCGCACAGCTACCAGGTCAACGACTCGCAGCGCGCGATCAGTGACCGGATGTTTACCAGGGAAGAGGCGCGGCTGCCTGCCACGGGGAGCGTGTTCTGCTGTTTCAACAACAACCAGAAGATCCTCCCGCAGGTATTCGACAGCTGGATGCGCATTCTGCAAGGGGTGCCTGACAGCGTTCTGTGGCTTCTGGCAGACAACCCTGCTGTGGAGGACAGCCTGCGGCGCGAGGCGCAGGCGCGCGGCGTGGCGGCCGAGAGGCTGGTGTTTGCACAGCGACTGCCTCTGAGCGAACATCTGGCGCGCCACCGGCTGGCCGACCTGTTCCTGGATACCTTGCCCTACAACGCTCACACCACGGCCAGCGATGCCTTGTGGGCGGGTCTGCCGGTGCTCACGCGGCTGGGAGAATCGTTTGCGGCGCGAGTGGCGGCCAGCCTGCTACATGCTGTGGGCCTGCCGGAGCTTGTGACCCACAGCGCCGCCGAATATGAAGCCCTGGCGATTTCGCTCGCCCAGGACCCTGCGCGCCTGAAGGCGCTGCGCGACAAACTCCAAGCGGAAAAAGCCCAGTCCCCCTTGTTCAACACCCACCAGTTTGCGCGTGATATCGAGGCTGCCTATCTGGCGATGCATGAACGGCACCTGCAGGGGCTGCCGCCCGAGGTGATTGAGGTGTGACAACTGGGGGCGCTGCCCCAGTCTGCCGATAATAGAGGAAACCGATCTGGGCCTCCCGGGCCATCCAGGGATGGCTGCTGTGGAGGATGCGGTCAGTGCACCACGACCGGGTTCTGTGCCAGGCCCGCATAGCGGTCCAGCGCGTCTTCCACTTCTTCCTGTGTGGGGGTGTCGCGCTGCCAGGCCAGGATCTGCTCCTGGAACATCTCGGCCCAGGAGCCGTCCAGGTACACCTCTTTGCCGGAGCGCTTGTCCACGATTTCAAAGCCGTGGCGCGCGAGCTGGGGAACGGCGGGGGCGGTGTCGTTGAGCACCTGGGCGCTCTTTTTCTCCACGGCGTCGGGCAGCATGTGGACCACCACGAAGGATTCTGAGTCGTAGAGCATGTGCATCGTGTTCCCCTTGTCGATATAGATGTCAGATGACAGCGGGTGCGCAGAGTTCAAGTGGCACAGGCAAAGCCCGTGGCTTTTGTTCCCTTGCCGATGCAGTATTTCATGAAAACCCGGTGCTTCCGGTTTCGCGGGTCTATTTTGGTGGGATGGCGCTCCTGCGCAACACTTTTTAACAAGACCCCTCCAGACCATCAAGGCGGGCCGCTGCGGCTCAATTGCAGGTCGGCGAAGTCGCCGTTGGCTTGGGTCAGCTTGATGCGTACTGGCAGATAACCCAGTGCGGGGGCCACCCACAGTTCGGCCTTCTGGTCGTAGTCCTTGCGGGGCAGGCGCTGCAACTTGAGGGTGGGCGTGGCGCCTGCGGGCAGGTCCAGTGTTTCTGCACCCTCGATGGTGAAGGTCCAGCGGTCGGCGCTGCGCGCGCTCACCGTGGTGAGCGTGATCTGGGTGCCGGTCACAAACCGGGCAGGATCGGCGGCGAGCAGGGCACCGAGTTGGATGAACACACTCAGCCGGTCCTGCACCCCCGGGCCCACGGTGGCGTCCGGCGTGTTGGCGCTGAAGGTGACCCGGCTCTTGGTGTAGTCGAAGTGCGCTGCCTGCTCGCTGCGCGACCGGTCCGAGAACCGCTCCGGCAGCAGCCCCTGGGCCGTGATCGCACCCACACTGCGCTGCGCCCGGGTGCCAACCAAAAACGCGCTGATCTCCTGCCGCGCCTCGTAGCGGCTGCCATCGTGCTGCCACAGCAGCTCGGCGCGGGCGCTGTAGGCAAATTTCTTGGCCTGCCCACTCACGTCAAACGCCAGCCGTGTAGGCGGGGGCAGGCGCACAGGCGGTGGTGCCGTGTTGGGCGTGTGGTCCGTGCCAGCCCCGGGCGGGGCGATGTCCACGCCTGTTGTGGCTTCAGAGGGGAGACGCGCTGATGATGCCTGGGCTGGTGCCGATGCAGGGGAGGCTGCCGTTGTGGGGAGCGTTTCCTCCACAACGGTCGAGACAGCTTCGGCGGGGGCGGCCAGCGCGACGTCTGCACCCGCCTCGGTGCTGGGGGCCGTGGCCTCGGTGGAGGGGGATGCAGGGGGTGGCGCCAGGGCGGCCGGGGGCTGGGGTGTTGCCCGTGCCTGTGGTTTGGGGCGCGCGGGCGGCTTGGGCGCGACCGCAGGTTTCGCCGCAATGGGGGCAACGGCTGCCACAGCTGCCACAGCGGCAGCGGGTGGCGGGGGGGCCGCAATGCTGCGCGTGCTGAACACTTTGCCGACAGGCGACCGGGGGCTGTCCCAAGCCAGCGGCACGCCGCTCAGCACCAGCCAGTGCAGGGCCAGCACCAGGACTGTGATGAGAAACAGCGCGCGCCGTGGCATCTACCTGCGTGCCGGGGCCGTCAGGCGCTGCCCGCGCCCAGATCACTGGAGAGCTGGGCCGCAGCCGCGCGCAGCGGCGCGTCGATGGCGCCGCCCCACTCGGGGTCGAAGGTGGCAATCGAGCCCAGCGTGGTGATGCCCAACTCCAGGTGGCCGTCCGCGTCAAACACGGGTGCGCAGAACGCCACGATGCCGGGCAGCAAGGTATCTACCACCCGCGCGGCACCGCGTTCGCGTACCTCGGCGAGCAGGGTATTGACCTCGGTCATGGTCGAGGGCAGGTCGGTGCGGCGCATCTTCACGGCGCGGGCCAGCTCCTCCTTGAGCAGCGGCGCCACCACATCAGGCGCCATGTGCGCCGCAAAGCAGCGGCCGGTGGCCGACGACAACAGCGGCATCACGTCACCCAGGCGCAGGTTGGCAGTGACAGCCTGGGGCGACTCCTCCCAGTGCACGATGGTCGGGCCGTGGTTGCCCCACACGGCCAGCGCCAGCGTGTGACCGATGGCTTCCATGAGCTCCGGCATGCGCTCGCGCGCCAGGCGCACGGCATCGAGCCGGGCCAGCGACGCCAGCCCCAGCTTGAGGGCGGCGGGGCCCAGGTCGTAGCGGGCGTTGCGCGGGTCTTGTGTGACCAGGCCCAGGCGCTGAAAGCTCACCAGATACCGGTGCGCCTTAGCCGCGCTCATGCCCGCCGAGGCCGCCACATCCTTGAGCATGAGCGGCCCGCGCGAGCGGGTCAGCCCCTCCAGCAGGGCAAAACCCACCTCGACCGATTGAATTCCTGCACGTTCTTTGTCCATGTGCACTAAAATTTGCGAGTTTTGTTTAGTTAAATCAATTTACCCAAGCGTAATTCGTGTTGGGTGAAGACTTTCAACCCCTTGAGACAAAGGTCCTGCCACCATGAAACTCGCTACCTACAAAGACGGCTCGCGCGACGGCCAACTGGTTGTCGTCTCCCGCGACCTGGGCACGGCCCATTATGCGACCGGCATTGCCAGCAAGCTGCAGCAGGCGCTGGACGACTGGGGCTTCATCTCGCCCCAGCTGCAGGACCTGTACGACCAGCTCAACAGCGGCCGCGCACGCCACGCCTTCCCCTTTGACCCCAAGCAGTGCATGGCCCCGCTGCCCCGCGCCTACCAGTGGGCGGATGGCTCGGCCTACATCAACCACGTTGAACTGGTGCGAAAAGCGCGCAACTCCGAAGTACCCGAAAGCTTCTACACCGACCCCCTGATGTACCAGGGCGGCAGCGACGACTTCATCGGCCCCTGCGACGACGTCGTGGTGCCCAGCGAAGCCATGGGCATCGACTTCGAGGCCGAGATCGCCGTCATCACCGGCGACGTGAAGATGGGCACCAACGCCGACCAGGCGCTGGACGGCATCCGCCTGGTGATGATTGCCAACGACGTGAGCCTGCGCAACCTGATCCCTGCCGAGCTGGCCAAGGGCTTTGGTTTCTTCCAGAGCAAGCCCGCCACCGCCTTCGGCCCTGTGGCCGTCACGCTGGACGAGCTGGGCGACGCCTGGGACCATGGCCGCGTGAACCTCACCGTGCAGTCCACCTGGAACGGCCGCAAGGTCGGCATGTGCGACGCGGGCCCCGAGATGACCTTCCACTTCGGCCAGCTGATCGCCCACGTGGCCAAGACGCGCAACCTGCGCGCGGGCTCCATCATCGGCAGCGGCACCGTGAGCAACAAGGGCGTGACCGACGCCAACGGCCGCACCGAATGGCCCAAGGGCTACAGCTGCATCGCCGAAAAGCGCTGCATCGAGACCATCCAGGACGGCAAGCCCAGCACCGAATTCATGAAGTTCGGCGACACCATCCGCATCGAAATCAAGGGCAAGGACGGCGCGAGCATCTTTGGCGCCATTGACCAGAGCATCGCAGCCCCCTGAGCCGCCTTCGGCGTCTTCCCCCTCAGGGGGACGCCACCCGTGGCCTGGCAAAGCCAGTTCCACGGTGGTGCTGGCCTTAGCGCGCGCCGGTTTCAAGCGACGCGCGCATGTGCAGTCAGAAATACAAGGAAAAACAGGCTCTAGCGCTTATTGGATAAGCGTTAGCAGCTATTAATTTAATAGTTTCATATAGGAGACAACCCCATGCAGCGTAGAACCCTCTTGTCCGCCCTGGCCGCCGCAGGCGCCACCACCGCCGCCCCTTGGGCCCTGGCCCAGCAAGCAGCTTGGCCCGACCAGCCCCTGCGCTGGGTGGTGCCCTACCCCGCAGGCGGCGGCACCGACGTGCTGGCCCGCACCGTGGCCGAAGCCATGCGCCAGACGCTGGGACAGCAGATCATCGTGGACAACCGCCCAGGCGCCTCCACCAACATCGGCGGCCAGGCCGTGGCCACGGCCAAACCCGACGGCTACACCTTCATGTCGGCCGACAACGCCATCCTGGCCTACAACGAACACCTGTTCACCAAGCTGCCGTTCAACCCCGAAAAAGACTTCACCTACGTGGGCGGCATCAGCCGCTTCCCGCTGGCGCTGGTGGTGCATCCATCGTTCGAAGCCAAGACGGTGAAGGAGTTTCTGGACTACGCGCGTGCCAATCCCGGCAAGCTCAACTACGCATCGCCCGGCAACGGCTCGCCACACCACCTGGCGATGGAGATGTTCAAGAACCGCACCAAGACCTTCCTCACCCACATCCCCTACCGCGGCGCCGCGCCCGCGCTGCAGGACGTGATGGGTGGGCAGGTGCCGTGCATGTTCCTGGACCTCGCCGCCGGCTTGCCCGTGATCACCTCGGGCAAGGTGCGTGCCTTGGCCATCGGCTCGGCCAAGCGCGTGGCCGCGCTGCCGGACGTGCCCACCCTGGCCGAAGCCGGTGTGCCCAACACCGAGGTGTTTGCGTTCCAGGGCATCCTGGCGCCCGCCGGTCTGCCCGCTGCGATCACGGCGCGCCTCAACGGCGACCTGAACAAGGCCCTGCTCAACCCCGCCGTGGTCAAGCGCATGAACGACTTCGGCATGGAAGCCCTGCCCGGCACGCCCGAGCAGTTCCGCGCCATGGCACGCTCCGAGTCCAAGCGCTGGGGCGAGATCATCAAGGCGGCAGGCGTGAAACTCGACTGACCCCCCTGAGCGGCTGCGCCGCTTCCCCCCAAGGGGGACGCACCCGGTGGCCTGGCAAAGCCAGTTCCACGGGTGCACTCGCTTGGCGACGCGCCCTCTGCGGGGGGGCTGCGGTGTTTCTTACTCCGGCAGGTGGCACACCGCTTCGATGTTGTTGCCTTCCGGGTCGATGACAAACGCGCCGTAGTAGTTCTCGTGGTAGTCGGGCCGCAGGCCCGGGGCTCCGTTGTCTTTGCCCCCGGCTTCCATGGCGGCGCGGTAGAAGGCATCGACCTGGGCCCGCGTGGTGGCCCGCCACGCCAGGTGACAGCCCGTGGTCGCGGGCGGGCCGCCGTAGGGCGAGGGGCCATCGATGAACCACACATCCGCCTTCTTGCCGTCGGGCTCGGACGGAGCCGGGTAGGCATAGCCCAGCATGTTGGAGCCGTAGTTGCCTTCAAAACACAGGTTGTAGCCCAAAGGCGCGAGGGCAGCGGTGTAGAACGCCTTGGTGCGGGCGATGTCGGTGACACGGAAGGTCATGTGGTCCAGCATGGGAGGGACTCCTAGGGTTGTTGTGTGCGGTTTTATATCTGAAATACTGATATTAAACACAGTATTTTTCATCTGGATACAGAACTCACCGCAGCCTCAAAGGCCGCCCCGCCCATGCCTCTGACTCATCGGACTGGCGCTCTTCAGGTCCACCCCTCCAGCACCAGCTTGCCCCGCGCCTTGCCGCTCTCGATGAGCGCATGGGCGCGTTTCAGATTCGCCGCATTGATGCTGCCCAACCGCTGGTCCAGCGTGGTGCGGATCAGCCCGGCGTCCACCAGCTGCGCCACCTCGGTCAGCAGGCGGTTCTGGCCGATCATGTCGTCCGTGCCGAACAGTGCGCGGGTGAACATCAGCTCCCAGTGCAGCGACACCGACTTGCGCTTGAACTGCGTCACGTCGAGCGACACGGGGTCGTCGATCAGCGCGAACTGGCCTTGGGGCGCGATGGCCTCCACGATCTGGTCGAAGTGCGCATCGGTCTGCGTGAGGCTCACGATGATGTCCACCGTGGGGTGGCCGATGCGGGCCAGTTCTTGCGTGAGCGGCTGGCTGTGGTCGATGACGTGGTGGGCGCCCAGGTCGCGCACCCACTGCTGGGTTTCGGGGCGTGATGCGGTGCCGATCACCGTGAGGCTGGTGAGCCGAGCCGCCAGCTGCGTGAGGATGGAGCCCACACCACCGCTCGCGCCGATGATGAGCAGGGTCTTGTTGGTGGGCTGCTTGCCTGGCGTCACGCCCAGGCGGTCAAACAGCAGCTCCCACGCGGTGATGGTGGTCAGCGGCAGCGCAGCGGCTTCGGCAAAGTCCAGCGACTTCGGTGCGTGGCCCACGATGCGCTCGTCCACCAGATGCAGCTCGCTGTTGGTGCCGGCGCGCGCGATGGAGCCTGCGTACCAGACGCGGTCGCCGGGCTGGAACAGCGTCACCTCTGGCCCCACGGCGCGCACGATGCCGCTGGCGTCCCAGCCCAGCACCTTGTAGTCGGGGCCGTCGCCGCTGCGCGAGCTGCTTTTGCGCACCTTGGTGTCCACGGGGTTCACCGAGACGGCATGCACCTCCACCAGCAGGTCGCGGCCGGTGGCCACGGGGTCGGCTTGGGTGATGTCGAGCAGCGACTCGGGGTGGTCGATCGGGTGGGCGGTTTGGTAGCCGATGGCTTTCATGGGGTGGTCCTGGCTCTAAAAATGAGATGCCTCGATGATTGGTCTTGCGGGTTTGTTTTTAAATGGGTGGATAGTTGAATGAATATTCAATCAATATTTGAAAATAAAGCCGACAACACCTGAAATCGCCATGAAAAGCCTTCAAGACCTGGACATCTTTGTGCGTACCGTGGACAGCGGCAGCCTGTCTGCTACGGCCAGGGCGCTGGACCTGACCCCGGCAGCGGCCAGCGCGGCGCTCAAGCGGCTGGAGGCCGAGCTGGGCGTGCTGCTGTTCGTGCGCTCCACGCGCAGCCTGCGGCTCACGCCCGAGGGCACGCTGTTTCTGGAGCACTGCCGCCCCGCGCTGGCTGCGCTGCAGCAGGTGCAGGGGCAACTGGCCAGCGGCCGGGCGGGTGCGCTGAGCGGCACGCTGCAGCTGGCGGCGCCGTCGGACCTGGGGCGCAATGTGCTGCTGCCCTGGCTGGATGCGTTCCAGACCCAGCACCCCGGCATCACCGTGCGTTTGCAACTATCGGACCGCATGGCGAATGTGTACAGCGAGCCGGTGGACGCCGCCTTTCGCTATGGCAAGCCCCAGGATTCGGGCCTGGTGGCGCTGCCGCTGGCGGCCGAGCACCGGCGCGTGCTGTGTGCGGCCCCGGCCTACCTGGCGGCCCACGGCGCGCCCCCCACCCCGCATGCGCTGGTGGACCATGACTGCCTGTGCTTCATGCTGGGCGAGGACGTGCACGACCGCTGGCGGTTCTGGGATGCGGCGGGCCAGGAGGCGCAGGTTCGTGTGCGCAGCCACAACGTGGCCAATGACGGCGATGCCGTGCGCCGCTGGGCCGTGCTGGGGCGCGGCATTGCCTACAAGTCGTACTTTGACGTGGCGCACGATCTGGCTGCCGGTCGTCTGGTGCCACTGTGCACCGACTGGACCACGGAGGCGGTCCCGCTGTTTCTGGTGGCCCCCAGCCGCAGGCAGCTCACGCCGCTGGTGCGTGCGCTGCGTGACTTCATGGCCACGCGGCTGCAGGCGCTGCAGTAGCAAGAGGTCGCCTCCTGATCTTTGCGTGTCGCGGGCGAGGGTGGAGAGGGGGGGCCGCCGGCCGCCAATCGGTGGTCCGGATTCAGCGAGTGCCTGGGGCGGAGCGGTTTTACGCTCCGGTCGGAGTGGGGCGCCAAGCCATCGCTCGCCCGGCTGGCGGCGCAACTGGCGCCCGGCATTTCTCCCCAAGACCCAAAGGCATCTTCATGAATATCGTTCTTTTGCACGGCAGCTGGCACGGCGCCTGGTGCTGGCACAAAGTGGTCCCGCTGCTGCAGGCCCGGGGGCACCAGGTGCATGTGCCTGACCTGCCCGCTCACGGTCGCCATTGGCGGGTGGCGCGGGGGCGCACCACGCTCTCGGCCATGGCGGCGCATGTGTGCCGGGTGCTCGATGCGCTGGATGGCCCGGCGCTCATCGTGGCGCACAGCCGGGGCGGCATTGTGGCGTCCACAGTGGCCGAGTTGCGGCACCACAAGCTGGTGGGTGTGACCTACCTGGCCGCCTACATGCTGCGCCATGGCGAGCGGGTGACGGACTTCTTCCTCCAGGACAAGGCCTCGCTGGTGGCGCGCCACATCCATGTCAGCCGCAGCACCTTGACCGACCACCTGGCGCCCGAGGCCTACCGCCCCGCGCTGTACGCCGATTGCTCGGACGCCGACGTGGCGCTGGCCCAGGCGCTGCTCACGCCCGAGCCCTCGTTGCCCGCACTCACCCGGCTTGCGCTGACGGTGCCGCGTTATGGCAGCGTGTCCCGGCACTACATCGAGCTGACGCAGGACCGGGCCGTGACTATCGAGCTGCAGCGCAAGATGATCGCGGCCTCGCCCTGCGCCACGGTGTCGTCCATCGAGGCGAGCCATTCTGCGTATTTCTCGCAACCCCAGCGGCTGGCGGACACCGTGCACCAGATTGCCGGTTTTCGCTGACGAGCCCGGGATGAGCGCGGCGGCCGCAGGGCTATCGCCCACGCGACGCCGCCCGGGCGCGGGTGCGCCGCACAATGCGACCCCCAACGGCGCATGCGCCGGCCTCGCCCAGAAAGACCCCCATGCTGAACTTCGACTTCCACAACCCCACCCACATCGCCTTCGGCCAGGGCCGCATTGCCGACCTGGCCAAGCTCGTGCCCGCTGCCGCCAAGGTGCTGATCCTCGTGGGTGGCGCCAGCGCCGAAAAGACCGGTACGCTGGCCGAGGTGCGCGCCGCGCTGGGCGAGCGCCAGCACGCCACCTTCAGCGGTATCGAGCCCAACCCCAGCTTTGAGACCTCCATGAAGGCCGTTGCGCAGATCCGCGAAGGCGGGTTTGACTTTCTGCTCGCCGTGGGTGGCGGTTCGGTGATCGACGCCACCAAGTTCATCGCGGCCGCTGTCCGCTTTGAAGGTGATGACCCCTGGGCCATCCTCGAAAAGCACGGCCGCAACGTCAAGGGCGCCATGCCGTTTGGTTCCGTGCTCACGCTGCCCGCCACGGGCTCGGAGATGAACAACGGCGGCGTCATCACCCACCGCGCCAAGGGCGCCAAGCTGTCGTTTGGCAGCGTGCACACCTACCCGGTGTTCTCGGTGCTCGACCCCACCAAGACCTACACCCTGCCACCCCAGCAACTGGCCAATGGCGTGGTGGATGCGTTTGTGCACACGGTCGAGCAGTACCTGACCTACCCCGTCAACGCACCCGTGCAGGACCGGTTTGCCGAAGGCATCCTGCAGACGCTGATCGAGATCGGCCCGCGCCTGCTGACCGCCCCCGAGCCGGTGTACGACGACCGTGCCAACCTCATGTGGGCCGCCACCATGGCGCTCAACGGCCTGATCGGCGCTGGCGTACCGCAGGACTGGGCCACGCACATGATCGGCCACGAGCTGACGGCGCTGCACGGCATCGACCACGCGCGCACCCTGGCCATCGTGCTGCCCGCGCTGCTGAATGAGCGCCGGGTGGCCAAGCGCGCCAAGCTGCTGCAGTACGGCGAGCGCGTATGGGGCATCACCACCGGCAGCGAGGACGAACGCATCACCGCCGCCATCGAGCGCACGCGCGATTTCTTTGAGAGCATGGGCATCGCCACGCGCCTGTCGGGCTACGGCCTGGGCAGCGAGGTGGTGAACACCGTGGTGGCGCAGCTGGAAGCGCACGGCATGGTGACGCTGGGCGAACAGCGCGAGATTACCCCTGCTGTGAGCCGCCGCATCCTCGAAGCTGCGCTGTAAATGGTGGTGGGCGGGGAGGGCGGGCCTATGGTCCTCTCTCCTGCTCGCCCCGCCTGCGCTGCATTTCGCGCCGCGCAGCAGCGTTTCGTCGCAGGGCGCTGGAGCCCGCCGGTTGTGCCACCTACAGTGCCGTCAAGCCACCTCTCTGGGTGGCATCTGACGAAAGGCGCACCGTGACCCTCATCCTCATCCTGGCCCTCCGCTCCGCGTGGCGCAACGCCCGTACCCCGCTGCTGGCGGCTTTTGTGGCACTGCTGGCCTGGGCCACGCCGGCATCGGCCCAGTACGCCGGCTTGCGCACCCTGGTGGTACCGGGCGCAGAGCCCGTGACCGTGGCGCTGTTCTACCCCACCCCCGCCGTGGCGCGCACCCTGCCCATAGGCCCGTGGCGGCCCGTGGTCACGCCGGGCGCCCCGGTGGCAACCGCGCCCCTCAAGGGCCTGATCCTCATCTCGCACGGCACGGGTGGCCATGAACTGGGCCACCACAACCTGGCCACGCGCCTGGCGGCCGACGGCTATCTGGTGGCGGCGTTGCGCCACCCGGGCGACAACTGGGAAGACCGGTCGATGATTACCTCGGGCCGCTACTTCAGCGAGCGCCCCCGCCAGGTGAGCCGCGTGCTGGACGCGCTGCTGGCCAGCCCCGAATGGGGCCCCCGCATTCCGACCGGGCGCATTGGTGCCGTGGGGCATTCGGCAGGTGGCTACACCGTGCTGGCCCTGGCCGGTGCGCAGGCCGAACCGGCCCGTGCGGCACAGCACTGCCGCAGCGTGTCGGACGACCCCGGCTTTTGCAGCCTGGGCAAGCTGCCCGCCCGTGGCCAGACCGCCCAGACTTCCAAGGAGGCACCTGCGGCCGCCACTGCGGCACCCACGCAGGCCGGCGCCCCCGCGCTCGATGGTCCGCTGGTCTCGGTGGCAGACCCCCGCATCCGCGCCGTGGTGGCCATGGCGCCCATGGCGGTGGTGTTCACGCCAGACAGCCTGAAGGCCATCAGCGTGCCCGTGCGGCTGATGGTGGCCGAGCGCGATGCCGTGCTTGTGGGCCCCTACCATGGCGGCTATGTGGCAGCGAATTTGCCGTCTGCACAGGCCAGTACGGTGCCGGGTGCAGGCCACTTCGCCTTCATGGCCCAGTCTGTCTGGCCGCTGGCGTCCGAGGCGGGAGACGCCGCCGCCAACCCCGAAGGCTTTGACCGCGTGGCTTACCATGCCACGCTGGAGAACGAGGTGGCGGAGTTCCTGGCCAGGCAGCTGCGCTGAGATGCTGGGGGGCTTACAGCGCGGTAGTACCGTCCTGTAAGCCAATGCCGCAAACCTGCCTGCATCGCGGGACAACGGGCCCTATGGCTGGTACGGTGGTGGTTTGCTTTTTCCGATCAATCCCCACAACGAAAGCGACCTCCATGGCACACATCCTCATGGTTCTGACGTCCCACGACCAACTGGGCGACACCGGCAAAAAGACGGGCTTCTGGCTGGAAGAGTTTGCGGCACCGTACTACGTGTTCAAGGATGCAGGCGTGCAGATCACGCTCGCATCGCCTCACGGTGGCCAGCCGCCCCTGGACCCCAAAAGCGACGACGAAAACGCCCAGACCGATGCCACGCGCCGCTTCAAGGCCGATGCTTCAGCGAAGCAGCAGCTGGCCAGCACCGTGCCCCTGTCCAGCGTGAAGGCCGAGGACTTTGACGCCGTGTTCTACCCCGGCGGCCATGGCCCCCTGTGGGACTTGGCCGAAGACGCGCAGTCCATCGCACTCATCGAAAAGACCTTTGCGGCCGGCAAGCCGCTGGCGCTGGTGTGCCACGCACCCGGCGTGTTGCGCCACACCAAGGCGCCCGACGGGTCGCCCCTGGTGAAGGGCAAGAAGGTCACGGGTTTCACCAACACCGAAGAAGACGCTGTGCAGCTGACCCAGATCGTGCCGTTCCTGGTGGAAGACATGCTCAAGGCCAACGGTGGTGTGTATTCCAAAGGCCCTGACTGGGCACCCTATGTGCTGACCGATGGCACGCTGATCACGGGGCAGAACCCGGCATCGTCAGAGCAGGGCGCCCATGCGTTGCTGAAGCTGTTGGGGTAAGGGGCCGCGAAGGAACCCTGCACAGCCGCAGATCCTGCGCAGAACGGGTGTCTGCGCAGGTTAAGGGTCAAAATGGCTGCAAGCGCTAGTGGGTATTGCGCAAGCAGCTATTGAATAGATAGCAAGCCCAGCATCTCAAGCTGCCCTCAGGCCGTGGTGCCGACGCGGGCCCCGGCATCCATGCCGGCATCGGCGGCGCCTGCGGCCTCCACTTCCACCAGGCAGTCATAAAACGTGGGTGCGCGGCCCAGGTCGGTCAGCGCCTGGCTTGTCACCTCGTTCACGTTGGTGCCGTTCAGCCCCAACTTGCGCCACCAGATGCCCAGGCCATTCACAACCCCGGGCCGTGCGCGGCGCGACACGGTGGCGTGGCACAGGTAGCTGCCCCGGTCGTTGAACACGCGCACCACGGCGTCGTTGGCAATGCCGCGCGCTTCGGCGTCGTCGGGGTGGATTTCCAGGATTGGCCGGCCCTCGATGTTACGCAAGCTTGTCACGTTGACGAACGTGGAGTTCAAGAAGTTGCGCGCGGGCGGCGAGATCATGGCCAGCGGGTAGCGGGCGTCCGAGCCCTGCAGTTCGTAGTTGGGCAGGTGGTCGGGCAGGCCGTCCAGGCCCTGGGCGGCCAGGCGGGCGCTGTAGAACTCGCACTTTCCAGAGGGTGATGGGAAGTTGCCCTCGGCGAACGGCGCATCGGGCAGCGCCAGCGTGGCAAAGCCTTGGCTTTCGAGCAGTGCGTAGTCCACTGCGTCGCCAAACGCCTGGCGGCACAGGGCCTCGTCGCTCTCGGCAAAACAGGGCTCGGCAAAGCCCATGCGCGCCGCCAGGTCGCGGAAGATCTGTGCGTTGCTGCGCGCCTGGCCCTGCGGCGCGATGGCGGGGCGGTTGAGCAGCACGTCGGTGTGGCCGTAGCTCAGGTGGATGTCCCAATGCTCCAGCTGCGTGGTGGCGGGCAGGACGTAGTCGGCGTAGTCGGCCGTGTCGGTGCGGAAGTGCTCCAGCACCACCGTGAACAGGTCTTCGCGCGCAAAGCCTTGCACCACCTTGCCCGAATCGGGCGCCACGGCCACGGGATTGCTGTTGTAGACCACGATGGCCTCCACCTTCGGTCCGAACGCAGGCGAGGCCTCGCGCAGCAGGTCGTCGCCAATGGTGGACATGTTGATGGTGCGCGGTGTCTGGGCGGGCATCAGGTCGGGCCGCTGCAGCACGGCGCGCTGCGCGGGGAACTGGCCCGAGCTGGACAGCAGCACGCCGCCCGCGCGGTGGCGCCAGGCGCCCGTGAGCGCAGGCAGGCAGGCCACGGCGCGCACCGCATTGCCGCCGCCACGCACACGCTGCATGCCGTAGTTCAGGCGGATGGCGGCGGGCTTCGTCGTGCCGTAGTCCTTGGCCAGCTGGCGGATCTGCTCCACCGGAATGCCGCACACCTCGGCCGCGCGTTCGGGCGGCCACTGCAGTGCGCGCTCGCGCAGCTGTTCCCAGCCCAGCGTGTGGCGGGCGATGTAGTCGTGGTCCAGCCAGTCGTTCGCGATCAGCTCGTGCATCAGCGCCAGGGCCAGCGCGGCGTCGGTGCCGGGGCGCAGGGCAATGTGCTCGTGGCATTTGTCGGCCGTCTCGCTCTTGCGGGGGTCAATGCACACCAGCTTGGCGCCATTGCGCTTGGCCTGCTGGGCGTAGCGCCAGAAGTGCAGGTTGCTGCCGATGGAGTTGCTGCCCCAAATCAGGATGAGCGGCGATTCGGCAAAGAACTCCACCTTCATGCCCACCTTGCCACCCAGAGTCTGCACCAGGGCCTCGGCCCCGGCCGATGCGCAGATGGTGCGGTCCAGCTGCGAGGCGCCGAGCTTGTGGAAAAAGCGGCGGTCCATGCTCTCGCCCTGCACCATGCCCATGGTGCCCGCGTAGCTGTAGGGCAGGATGGCTTCGGGTGCGCGTGCGGCGATGGCCTGCAGGCGCTGGGCGATGTCGCTCAGCGCCTCGTCCCAGGTCACGGGCACGAACTGGCCGGCCCCCTTGGCGCCCGTGCGCTTGAGCGGCGTGAGCACGCGCTCGGGGTGGTAGCTGCGTTCGGTGTACTTGCTCACCTTGGCGCACAGCACGCCGTCGGTGTGCGGGTGAGCGGGGTTGCCCTGTACGCGGGTGGCCACGCCGTTCTCTACGGTCGTCAACAGGGCGCAGGTGTCCGGGCAGTCGTGGGGGCAGGCGCCGCGCACCTGAGTCGGTACAGATAGAGGGGGATTTGCAGCAGAAGACGTGGGCATTTGGTAGGTTGATCGTTAAACTGGCAATCAGGGTTGGAACGGCTGTGCCTATCTAGCCACCCTTCCAAGGAGGCTGCCTACCGGCAGCGCAGAGGGATCCCCCTCGATTCACAAGAGCAGAGATTTCACCATGAACCAACCGGTATTGGGTCGTAGACAGTTTTCCGTGGGCCTGGGCGCTGCAGCGCTGGGGGGCTTCCAGCTGGCACACGCGCAAAGTGAAGGCCGGATTGTGCTGGGCCAGTCTGCTGCCTTCACGGGCCCCGCCGCGCAGCTGGGCGTGCAGTTCAACCTGGGTGCCAAGCTCTTTTTCGACCAGCTCAATGCGCAGGGTGGCGTGGGCAAGCGCACGGTGGAAATCCGCACGATGGACGATGGCTACGAGCCCGACCGCTGCGCCGAGAACACCCGCAAGCTCATTGCCGAAGACGTGTTCGCCCTGTTTGGGTACATCGGCACGCCCACCAGCCTGGCGGCGATGCCCATCTTCACCAAGGAAAAAGTGCCATTCTTTGGCCCCTTCACGGGGGCCGAGGCGCTGCGCCAGCCGTTCAACCGGCTGATCTTCCATGTCCGCGCCTCGTACTACGACGAAACCGCACTCATCGTGCGCCAGCTCACCAACCTGGGCCTCAAGAAGATTGCGGTGTTCTACCAGAACGACGCCTACGGCAAGGCCGGGCTCGATGGAGTGACGAAGGCGCTGACCGAACTCAAGCTCGCGCCCGTGGCCACTGCCACGGTGGAGCGCAATTCGACCGACGTGAAAGCGGCCGTGGAAAAGCTGGTGGCTGCCAAGCCGGATGCCGTGGTGCAGATCACTGCCTATGCCTCAGCCGCGGCGTTTGTGCGCGCAGCGCGCAAGGCGGGCTTTGGCGGCACGTTCTACAACGTATCTTTCGTGGGCACGCAGGCGCTGGCCGACGAGCTGGGCAAGGATGGCGCCGGTGTGGTGGTGTCGCAGGTCGTACCTTCGCCCTATCAGCCGTCGCGCCAGATTACCCGCGAGTTTCTGGATGCCATCAAGAAGGGCGGCGACAAGGTGCAGGCCAACTACTCCAGCATGGAGGGTTTTCTGGCCGCCCGCATCTTCACTGAAGGTCTGCGCCAGGCCCAGGGCAGCGGAAGGCCCACCCGCGAGAGCCTGATCACCGGCATTGAGTCGCTGGGCAGCCAGGTGATTTCGGGCTTTCCGGTCACCTACAGCGCTACGAGCCATGCGGCATCGAAGTTTGTCGAGATGTCCATGCTGACGGGCGACGGCCGCGTGAGGACTTGACTGCAGCGCCGCAGGCCCCGGCGGAGGGCTCTGCGGCATCTATCTGCAAGGCGATCAGTCCAGTGTGCGTGTGCGCGCCAGACCTTGCATGAAGGCCTCGCAGCGCGCCAGTTGTTCCAGGCTCACGTATTCGTCGGGCTGGTGGGCCTGCTGGATGCTGCCGGGGCCACACACCACGGTGGAGATGCCCGCGTTCTTGAACAGGCCCGCCTCGGTGCCAAAGGCCACCAGCGTGGTGCTTTTTTCGCCGCTCAGCTCCTGCGCCAGGCGCGTCACCGGGTCGTCCTTGCTGCCCAGAAAACTCGGAATCTCGCAGATGGTCTCGAATTCAAAGCCTGCTGCGGGCGCCACCTTCTTCATCGCAGGCTCCAGCGACTTGGCATAGGCCACCACCTCGGACTGCATCTGCGCAGCATTGGCCGTGGGCAGGTCGCGGAACTCGTAACGGAACTCGGCGTCGCGCGGCACCACGTTGTCGGCAATGCCGCCGTGGAACTGGCCCACGCTGGTGGTCGAAAACGGCACGTCGAAGCCCTCAAAGCGGGGCTCGTTCTTTTCAAAGTCTTCCGCCATGTCGCGCACCCGGCCCACCACGCGGGCGGCCATCTCGATGGCGTTGACCGAATGCGGCGTGAGGGACGAATGCGCCTCCTTGCCGCGCACGCAGCACTTGTAGCGGTACACGCCCTTGTGTGCGATGGCGGGCACCATGCTGGTGGGCTCGCCAACGATACAGGCCAGGGGCTTGATGTTGGCATCGCGCAGGTCGGCGATGAGCTCTTTTACGCCAAAGCAGCCGATCTCTTCCTCATAACTGAAGGCCAGGTGGATGGCGAAGGGCGCGTCGCTGTTCAGGAATTGCTCGGCGTGCGAGACCGCAATGCCAATGAAGGCCTTCATGTCGGCACTGCCGCGCCCGTACAGATTGCCGTCCTTGACCAGAGCGCTCAGTGGGTCCATGGTCCAGTCCTGCCCGTCCCACGGCACCGTGTCGGTGTGGCCAGAGAGGATCACGCCAGCGGGTTTGCCCTCGCCCAGCGTGGCGAACAAGTTGGCCTTGGTCTTGTCGTCGTTGAAGGTCAATCGGCTTTTCACGCCCAGCTTGGCCAGATAGTCGCGGATGAAATGGATCAGCTCCAGGTTGGAGTGGTGGCTGACGGTGTTCATGCGCACCAGGGTTTGCGCAAGTTCGAGGGCGTGGGGGGAGAGTGTCATGTTGCAGTGCAAATAAACCCGGGGTGGCGCAAGGGACGGCCAGCGGGCTAGACTGTGAGATCGTAAGGACACATATCATGAACGTTATTGACTCCATCGTCACCCAGGCGGCCAGTATTGCAGCGGTGCGCCGGGACATTCACGCCCACCCCGAGCTGTGCTTTGAAGAGGTGCGCACCGCCGACGTGGTGGCCCAAAAGCTCACCGAATGGGGCATTCCCATCCACCGGGGGCTGGGCAAGACGGGCGTGGTGGGCATCGTCAAGGGGCGCGACGGTGGCGCCAGTGGCCGGGCGATTGGCCTGCGCGCCGACATGGACGCCCTGCCCATGCAGGAGTTCAACACCTTCGCCCACGCCAGCAAACACCAGGGCAAGATGCACGCCTGCGGCCACGACGGCCACGTGGCCATGCTGCTGGCGGCGGCCCAGCACTTTGCCAAGCACCGCAACTTTGACGGCACTGTGTACCTGATCTTCCAGCCCGCCGAAGAAGGCGGCGGCGGCGCCCGCGTGATGATCGAAGACGGCCTGTTCGAGCAGTTCCCCATGGAGGCCGTGTACGGCATGCACAACTGGCCCGGCATGCCGGTGGGCACTTTTGCCGTCAGCCCCGGCCCGGTCATGGCATCGACCAGCGAATTCAAGATCACCCTGCGCGGCAAAGGCGGCCATGCGGCCCTGCCGCACACAGGCATCGACCCGGTGCCGATCGCCTGCGGCATGGTGCAGACCTTCCAGACAATCATCAGCCGCAACAAGAAGCCGGTGGACGCGGGCGTGATCTCGGTCACCATGATCCATGCGGGCGAGGCCACCAATGTGGTGCCCGACAGCGTCGAACTGCAGGGCACGGTGCGCACCTTCACCGTGGAAGTGCTGGACCTGATCGAAAAGCGCATGCGCCAGATTGCCGAGCACACCTGCGCCGCACACGACGCCACCTGCGAGTTCGAGTTTGTGCGCAACTACCCGCCCACCATCAACTCGCCCGTCGAGGCCGAATTTGCCCGCAAGGTGATGGCGGGCATCGTGGGGGAGGAGCGTGTGCTGCCCCAGGAGCCCACCATGGGCGCCGAAGACTTCGCCTACATGCTGCAGGCCAAGCCCGGTGCGTACTGCTTCATCGCCAACGGCGACGGCGCGCACCGCGAGATGGGCCACGGCGGCGGGCCTTGCATGCTGCACAACCCGAGCTATGACTTCAACGACGACCTGATCCCGCTGGGCGCCACCTACTGGGTCAAGCTGGCCGAGGAGTGGCTGGCCCAGCCCGTTGACGCCGCCTGACGCACAGATCCGAGTTATGCCCGCCCTGGGCGCCCATCGCGCGCCGGGGTGTTTTGTTTCCACCCCCGTCTGAAAGTCCCTGTCCATGATCGGTCTCGTTGACGCGTTTTCGCCCAGTTACGCAAAGGCGCGCACAAAGTTTCTGGAGGCGGCCGCCACCGCAGGCCTGCCCATCGAGTCACATGCCCACCCCCTGAAGGGCCGCGATGGTGAAGACCTGGCCATGGACGTGGTGCGCGACGGCCCGGCCGATGCCAAGAAGCTCCTCATCGTGAGCAGTGCCTGCCATGGCGTCGAAGGCTATTGCGGCAGCGGAGTGCAGGTGTTTGCACTGCGCGACGCCGAGTGGCGTGCGAAGGCGCGCGACGCCGGTGTGGCCACGCTCTATATCCATGCGCTCAACCCGTATGGCTTTTCGCACGTGCGCCGCTTCACCCACGAAAACGTGGACCTGAACCGCAACTTCCAGAACTTTTCAAGGCCCCTGCCCGTGAACACTGCCTACCGAGAGGTGCAGCCCCTGCTGCTGCCCGAGCAGTGGCCACCTGGCCCCGACAACGTGGCCGCCGTGGAGCAGTACATCGCCACCAAGGGCGAAGCGGCATGGCAGGCCGCCATCTCGCAAGGCCAGCACGAGTTTCCGCAAGGGGTCTTCTTTGGCGGCACCGAGCCCACCTGGAGCAACCGCACGCTGCGCCATGTGCTGCGCCAGCACGGTGCAGGTGCGTCGTACATTGCCTGGATCGACCTGCACACCGGCCTGGGCCCCAGCGGCCATGGCGAGCGCATCTATGCAGGCAATGACGACGATGTGGCCGTGGCCCGCGCGCGCGCCTGGTGGGACGGCGGCGGCGCCACGCCGGTCACGTCGATCTACGACGGCTCGTCCACCTCGGCCTTCCTCACCGGGCTGATGTGGACCTCGATCTACGACGAATGCCCGCATGCCGAGTACACCGGCATCGCCATGGAGTACGGCACGGTGCCCGTGCTCGACGTGATGAACGCCATCCGTGCCGAGCAGTGGCTCCACCTGCACCCCGACACGCCCGCCGACAAGGCCGCCCAGATCAAGGCACAAATGCTGGCGGCCTTCTACACCGACACCGATGCCTGGAAGGGGCAGATCATCAGCCAGGCGCGGCAGTCGATGTTCCAGGCGGTGGAGGGGCTGGTTTCTTGAATACTTGGTGAAAAATGCACCTGGCGCTTATCCAGCAAGCGCAAGTAGCTATAAAAAATATAGTATTTCAGGTCCATGGGGCCTGGTTTTTACGAGGGAGCCGCTGGCGCATGGCGGCTACCATCGTTCCCAAAAACCAGGAGACCCCATGGCGCCACGCCCCCGCACACCCCCCATCCCGCACGCAGCAGAACACGCTGGCCCATGAGGCCGCCCAGCGTGGCACACGTGGCAGCGCAAGCGCAGCAAGCAGATCCCCTGCGCGCGCTCAGCCGCAGCCTGCTCCGGCTGGCTGAACAGGCCCAGCACGCGCCGCCGCAGGACCTGCTGCACCAGGCGCTGCAGACGCTGCGCGGGCTGGTGCCCTTTGATTCGGCATGGTGGGGCGAGGTGTCGGCAGGCGAGTCTGGCGCAGGGGGCGGCGCGCAGGAGGTGCAGGCCGCGCCGCGCAACTGGCTGCACGGCAGCATCGGCCTGGCCCGGGGTTTTGCCGACGAGTGGAACGCCTTGTCCGCTGCGGACGATTTTGCGAAGCATTCCATGCGCCACCTGGGCGAGGTGATCCGCGAGCGCGACCTGGTCGGCGCGCCACCTGAAGACCCGCAGGTGATGGCCTTCGCAGAGCGGCACGGCCTGTACCACTGCATGGCCCTCACGGCCGAGCTGCCGCACAGCGGGCTGCTGTTTTTTGTCTCGGTCTACCGGACGCCCACACGCAGCGAATTCACCGATGCCGAAACCGTGCTGTTTGGCGAGTTTGTGCTGCACCTGCTGCAGCACTGGCACCACCGGCTGCAGCGGTTGCAAAGCGATTCGCCCCGCCGGCCCTGGGACAGCTTTGCGCTGGCGCAGCCCACGGGCGAGCTGCTGTTTGCAGGTCTGCGCATCAGCCAGGCCCTGCGTGCGGCCCACCCGGAATGGGCGGGCACCCACCTGCCCCCGGCCGTGGTGCAGGCGCTGCCCGGCGCTCCTTGCAACCTGGTGCTGGGCAAGGCCTGCCGCCTGCGGCTGGAGCCCTGCGGCCCGCTGGTGGCGCTCAGCATCGCATCGCGCCAGCACAAGCAGGCGCTGGCCCCGCGTGAGCTGAGCGTGGCCATGCTCTACGCCCAGGGGCAGTCGCACAAGGACATTGCGGCCACGCTGGGCCTCACGCCCGCCACGGTGCGAACTTACCTGCGCACTGCCTACGCAGCGCTGGGTGTGCGCAACAAGCTGGAACTGGTGGCGGCGCTGCGCAACGCGTAGGGCGGTGGCCCGCCGCTGTGCGGGCTCGGTAGTTTCCCGCTCCCTCTGCATTTGCAGAGGCCGCAGCGGCAGCTTCTTTTTCTATCGTCCGCACCGGAGTCCCAGAGACTGCGGTGGCGCTGCCGCCGCAAGCTGGGCTCCTGAGAAAAACACACCACAGGAGACTTTCCGCATGTTCCCGAACCCCACCCGCGCCGCCGTGGCGCAACCCCGTCGCATCGCACTCGCGGCACCCTCGGGCCGATGGCCCGCGCGTGCGCTGAGTGGCCTGGGCGCCGCAGCCACCCTGGCGCTGACGGCCTGCGGCGGTGGCAGCGATGCCCCTGCGCCCCTGGCCAGCAAGCCCCTGGCAGAAGCTTGCGCTGCCTACACGTCAACCACCTTGCCCCATGGCGCCAAGCTCACGCGCACCGAGCTGCGCAAGGCCGAGGGCACGTTGCCCGACGTGTGCATCGTGCGCGGGCAGATCGTGTCCTCGCCCGACTCCACCATCAACTGGGCGGTGGAACTGCCCACGCTGGCGCAATGGAACAGCAAGACGCTGACCATCGGCGGTGGCGGCTTCGACGGATTTATCCCCACCGACGATCCGTGGTACCAGCAGCTGGTGGGCCCATCGGCCAATCCGTATGTGAAGATCAGCTCCGACTCCGGCCACCAGATCCAGGGTTTTGCCTGGGGCAAGAGCGATGTGGCGCTGCGCAACCATGCGTTCGACGCCAACCATTTTGTGCTGGAGGTGGGCACCGCCATCGCCACCGAGTTCTACGGCAAGCGTCCCGTGCGGCGCTACCACATGGGCCATTCCAACGGCGGGCGCTCAGGTCTGATCTCCACGCAGAAGTACCCCAAGGACTACGACGGCGTGGTGGCCATGGAGCCCGCCATCGCCCAGCAGGCGCACCAGGTCAACCTGGGCCCCACGGTGCTGCGCCACATCTTCAAGAGCCGCGAGAACTGGATGAGCCCCGCCAAGATCGCGCTCTACGCCAAGGCCGAGACGGCCGCGTGCGACGGGCTGGACGGTCTGAAGGACGGCATCATCGGCAACGTCGAGGCCTGCAACTACGTGCCCACCGAGCTGCTGTGCCAGGGCGCGGACAGCGATAGCTGCCTCACGGCCGGTCAGATCGAATCCATCCGCCTCATCTACAGCGACCACAAGACGCCCGTGACCCTGTCGCGCGGCGCAGTGGGCTACCCGCGCTTTGGCCGGGGCGGCGCGTCCACGTCCGATTGGCAGTCGTACATGTTCGGCACCAGCTTCGATGCCCCCGATTCGTTCAACCACATGGCCGTGACGGCGGCTGCGCGCCTGGTGGAGGGCAACCCTAACGCCAACATCCTGAGCCACGACCCCACGCAGTACCAGGCGCAGTACAGCCGCCTGGCCGAGATGATCGACGGCACCGACCCGGACATTGCTGCCTTTGCCGACAACGGCGGCAAGCTGCTGATCTGGTACGGCGCGGGCGACACCTGCGTGTCGATGTACCGCACGGTGGAGTACCTCGACACGGTGAAGCAGCGCCTGGGCGCCAGCAAGGTGCAGAGCTTCGCGCGCATGGTCACCTCGCCTTCCAACGGGCACGACTTGGACGGCGTGGGCACCGAGCCCCGCTCCATCGACCTGCTGGCCGCCATGGACGCATGGGTGGAAAAGGGCACGGCGCCCGACAAACTGGTGGCCACGAAGTTCGCGCCCGGCACCACCACCCCCGTGGCCCAGCGCCCGGTGTGCGAGTACCCGAAGTTCCCGCGCTACAACGGCACGGGTGACCCGGCCAAGGCCGAGAGCTTCACCTGCTCGGCGACCTGAGCGCGGTGGGTGGAGCAAGGGCACGCCCCGCCCGGGCGTGCCCTTTGACCACGGCATGGGGCCTTTGCGGTTTCACAGCCCCAAGTCGCTCAACCCCGGATGGTCGTCCGGCCGGCGCCCCAGGGGCCAGAAGAATAGCCGGTCTGCGGCCTGGATGGGCCGGTCGTTGATGCTCGCGTGGCGCACAGCCATCAGACCCGCATCGTTGAACTCCCAGTTCTCGTTGCCATAGCTGCGGTACCACTGGCCCGCGTCGTCATGCCATTCGTAGGCGAACCGCACGGCGATGCGGTGGCCGCTGAACGCCCAGAGCTCTTTGATGAGGCGGTAGTCCAGCTCGCGCGCCCACTTGCGCTCCAGCAGCTGCCGGGCGGCCTCGCGGCCCACGGGAAACTCAGCCCGGTTGCGCCAGCGGGTGTCCTCGGTGTAGGCCAAGGCCACGCGCGCCGGGTCGCGCGAGTTCCAGCCGTCTTCGGCCAGGCGCACTTTCTGGATGGCGGTTTGCAGGGAGAAGGGGGGAAGAGGCGGACGGGTTTCCATGGGCAGCACCTTGGGGTTGTGGGTCATGAGGAATTGGTAGACAAGTCTGTCTACATCGCATCATAGCGAAATGTAGACAGACTTGTCTACAATGCCCACATGATTCCCCTGCCGCCTTCTGACTGGAAAGACCTGCCTGCCCGCGACCGCCTGCTGCAGACTGCGCACGCGCTGTTTTACCGCGACGGTATCCGTGCCACGGGCATCGACCGCGTGATCGCCGAGTCGGGGGTCACCAAGGTCACGTTCTACCGGCATTTCCCCAGCAAGAACGATCTCATCTGCGCCTATCTTGAATACCGCCATGCGGGCTGGATCGCATGGTTTTCTGCGGCCCTGGAGCGCCATGGGGGTGGAAAGCGTGGTGGTGCGTCCGGCCTGAATGTGCTGGTGGCCACGCTGGCCGAATGGTTTGGCCGCGATGACTTCCGGGGCTGCGCCTTCATCAACAGCGTGGGCGAGCTGGGCAGCACGGTGCCGGAGGTGATGGAGATTGCACAGCGCCACAAGCATGAGATGACGGACCTTCTGGCCACCCTGCTGCCGCCTGGCGCACAGCGGGCGCGCGACGCGCAGGCCGTGACGCTGGTGGTGGAGGGCGCCATCGTGCGTGTGCAGATGGGCGAGCCTGTCAAGGCGGTGCTGGGCAGCGTGGAGCGCCTGCTGGCGGGCCTGGCCGCATAGCCTGTCTGCCCGGAGCTGCGCATCACCTCATGCGTACTGCGCCAGGCCGTGGCCGAAGGACCAGTTCTCCTTGTCCACCTCGACGATGTTGATGAACACGTCCTCGGGCCGGAGGCCCGGGCTCTCGCCCAGCAGCTGCGCGATGCGCGCAAACAGCGCCTTTTTCTGCTCCAGGCCGCGCGTGTTGTTGGCGGTGATCTGGATGAACACCACGACGTCGCTGCGGGCCACGCCCAGGTACGTGGGGCTGTAGCGGAAGTTGGCGGCGTCGTGCTCGGTGATGGTCATGAACTGGTCGTCCTCGGGCACGTTGAAGGTCTCGCGCAAGGCGCGGTACAGCGTGTCAAAGATCGCCTGCCGGTAGGCCGCAGGCTTGCCGCCGCGCATGGCAATGTGGATGAGGGGCATCGCAAGATCCTTTCTGAACAAGATGCTGGCGAAATCCTATCCATATGAATATGCTATGGATATCTATTTCAGAAATATCAAATTCAAATGGTTGAGCGATCCCTGGATCTGGATGCCGTCGAAGCCTTTGTGCGCATTGCCGAGCTGGGCAGCTTCACGCGCGCAGCTGAGGCCATGGGCACGGCGCAGGCCGCGATGAGCCTGAAGCTCAAGCGGCTGGAGGACCGGCTGGGCTGCCGCCTCATCGAGCGCACGCCGCGCCACGTGCAGTTGTCGGCCCGGGGCGCGGCATTTCTGGAGCATGCGCGTGAACTGCTGGTCGCGCACGACCGGGCGCTGGCCACGTTCGCTCAGGCCCGCCAGCGCCTGACCATCGGCATCAGCGACCATGTGGCCGGGCCGGAGCTGCCCGCGCTGATCGCCCGCATGAACCAGCAAGACCCACAGCTGCTCATCGAGATCCGCATCGGCTCGTCGGGCGACCTGCTGCAAAGCTACGACCGGCGTGAGCTGGATGCCGTGCTGGCCCGCATGCACGTGGGCCGCAGCGATGGCGAGCTGCTGGCCGAGGAGCCCTTCGGGTGGTTCGCCGCCCCCGGCTGGCAGCACCGTGCGGGCGAGCCCTTGCCCCTGGCCACGCTGGCCGAGCCCTGCGGTGTGCGGGCGATGGCGGGGCAGGCGCTGGACACTGCGGGCATCGCCTGGGCCGAGGTGTTTGTGGGTGGAGGCGTTGCGGCCGTGGCGGCGGCCGTGATGGCCGGGCTGGGCGTGGCGGCACTGGCGCCGCGCATGCTGCCGCTGGGGGCGGTGGATGTGGGTGCCCGCCTGGGGCTGCCTGAGCTGCCGCGTCTGCCGGTGTTGCTGCACACACGCAATCAGGAAGGTCGCCCGCGCGATGCGCTGGCAGCGTTGTCGGCGGCCTTTCGCAGCGCGGTGCGGGGAGAGCGCACACGCCTGTACGCTTGTTGATGGACCCGGCCTTTCACTCCAGCCTGGCGCCTTGCGATGCGCCGTGCCGCGTGCCGCGGTCGTACTGTTTTTCGCGCTCCGCGTGTTCGCGCAGCAGGCGGTGGCCCAGCGTGTTGGCCCGGCGCTCCAGCGCCGCGCAGTCGGGGGCAGCAGGCAGTGCGGCAATGCCCTCGTCAATGGCCTGCGCCGCATCGCGCCCGAACTGGACATGGCCCTGTTCGTGGCGGGACAAGGCGCTCAGGTACCGGTCGAAAACCGCCTGCTGGGCGGGCGTGCCACTGCGCAATTCGGGCAATTGCACTTCGGTGCGCAGCCGGGTGGTCACCTCGGTGATCGCGCAGCGGCCCGATGCCTCGCGCCACCAGCGAAAGGTCCAGCGCACGTTCCAGCGGGTGTAGCCATGAAAGCGCTGCCCATCGACGGCGATGGGCGTGGCGGCGTTCAGCGCTTGCCGCAGGGTCTCGCCGGGCAGGGCGCGCACGGGGTAGGGCTGCTGGATATGTTCTTCCGTGACGGCGGCATGGGCGACGCCCGCACAGACCAGGGCCGCCAGCACCCCGGCAAGGTCCACCAAGCGCGCCCTCAGCACCACCGAGGCTCCCCGGTTCACTCGCCCCAGGGCAGCATCAGCGTGAGTAGCGACAGCTGGTCAAACTCGGGCGCAAACGCGTCGATGATCTGCTGCGGCTCGGGGCAGAGCGTGGTGTCGGTGATCACGCCAAACTGCACACCGCCACCGTAGCTCAGGATGGAGACACCGAGGCCGATGTCGCCCGACTGCGGCACCCAAAACATGCACTGGGTGACGCGTGAGCCGCACAGTGTCAGCTGCTCCTTGGGTCCAGGCACATTGGTCATCACGGCAGTGGTCTTGCGGCCGAAAAGATTGAGCAGCGCGTCCTGCGCGGGCTTGATCATCAGCCCCGCCACGGCCAGCATGGCAAAGGCCAGGATGGGCTGGGTGCTGCCCTTGAGCGCGTTCATGCGCTTGCGCACCTCGTACACGCGCTCGACGGGGTTGGCCACGCCAATCGGCAGCACCAGCGGCACCAGCCCAAAGCGGTTGCCCAGCTTCCACGCCTCTTCCATGGGGCGCAGGTTGACCGGGATCATGGCGCGGATCTCCTGCCCCGTGGGGTCGTCGCCCTGGCTGCGCAGGTAGCCGCCGATGGCGCCCGCCACGCACGACAGCAGCACGTCGTTGATGGAGCAGTTGAGCGCCTTGCCGATGGCCTTGACTTCTTCCAGCGGGATGGGCGGGCACCAAGCCACACGTTTGGCGCTGCCAGGCTGGCCCTTCAGGCGCGTGGGGGAGTCGTCGGGCATCAGCGCCAGGGCAGCGGCATCGCTCACCAACTGGTAGGCCACGCGTGCCATGTCCATGGTGCCAGCCAGCCCATGGTGCATGGTCTTCTCGGGGTCGCTCAGCATCTTGAACGACTTGGCTGCGCCGTCACCGGCCAGATCCAGCGCCTTCACCGTCATGTCGGTAAAGGGCTTGATGAGCGCGTCCGCAATCCAGTCCTCGGCCGTGGCGGCCTGCTCGCGCTCTTTGCGGGTGCGCTTGGGCGGTTCGGCGCCGCCGTCCACGATGGACATGGTCACCGAGATCAGCGCAATGCCGTCCGCAATGCAGTGGTGGATGCGCACGATGAGCGCGCTGCCGGGCTGTCCGTCGTCACCCACAAAATCTTCGATCAGGTGCATTTGCCACAGCGGCCGCCGGGTATCGAGCGGCTGCATGGCGAGTTCGCCCACACGGTCCTGTAGCGCGCGCTGCATGCTGTGGCCTTTTTGGTGGGGCAGCTTCTCGCGCAGCACATGCGCGGCGATGTCGAAGTTGCGGTCCTCCACCCAGGTGGCGCCCGCCGCGTCTTCCACCACACGCTGGCGAAAGCGCGGGTACTGCAGCAGGCGCTGCTGAACGCGATCGCAAAGGGCGTCCCAGGTGATGCCGGGCGACAGGGTCCATACCCCGTTGATCATCATCAGGTTGCTGTGCGAATCCATGCGCAGCCAGGCGGTGTCTACCTTGGTCATGCGTTCGCCTGACAGGCCCAGCATGCCAGTGGCTGCGCGGCGCACGTTCTTCTGTACCACGGTGGCAGCTTTTCGGGCGGCTGGGGGCAGGGCCTGTGCTGCCTTGCGCGCCACCTCGGGGGCCTGGTTGCGCATCGTGCGCAGGGGGCTGGAGCCTTTGCCCGGAGTGGCTTTGCTGGGGGCTGGAATGCGGGTCACCATCGGATGTACACCTGTTGTTTGATTTTTGGGGACTTGCCTCTATGGATTGAGCGGTCCCAGACTGTGCTCAGCCCGTAAGATACAACGCAGCAAACCCTTGCCGACACCGTTCTTTCCCTCCCCCCAAAGATCTCAAGGAGCACACCGACATGGCCGACCTCAACGCCACCTTCGAAGCCGCCGTGGCCAATTCCAAGAACCTGAGCGAGCGTCCCGACAACGCCACGCTGCTCAAGATCTACGCGCTGTACAAGCAAGCCACCGCCGGCGACAACACCGAGAAGAAGCCCAGCTTCTCCGACATGGTGGGCCGTGCCAAGTGGGACGCCTGGGAAAAGCTCAAGGGCACGGGTGCCGACGAGGCCAAGCAACAGTATGTGGACCTGATCACCTCGCTGAGCTGATACGGCGATACTCCAAAGAAAAAGGCGACTTCGGTCGCCTTTTGCTTTGGGGCCAAAGGTGCCTAACGCTGGACCCACCCCTTGGGCAGTCCCGCTTCCGGCGTCATGCCGTAGACCGGCTCGCCCGGCAGCCCCGCCTGCAGCGGCGCGCGTGCGGCCATCAGGCGCTCCAGGTCTACCCCCGTGGCAATGCCCATGGCTTCGAACATGAACACCAGGTCTTCCGTCACCACGTTGCCCGACGCGCCCGGCGCATAGGGGCAGCCGCCCAGGCCGCCCAGTGACGCATCAAACGTGCGCACGCCGACGTCGTAGGCCGCCAGGCAATTGGCCAGGCCCAGGCCGCGGGTGTTGTGCATGTGAGCCGCCCCGGCCTTTGCGCCCAGCTCGGCGCGCAGGCGCGTGAAGAGGCGGCGCACCTGGGCCGGGTTCGCCATGCCGGTGGTGTCCGACAGGCCCACCTCGTCGGCCCCGGCCTCAGCGCACAGGCTCGCGAGCCAGATCACGTCGTCCTCGGGCACCTCGCCCTGCAGGGTGCAACCAAAGGCGGTGGACAACCCCACCTCTACCAGCATGCCGGGGGCCTGCGCGTCGCGCAGGTGGGCCACGGCGCGCACTTCCTCGACCATGGCCTCGCGCGTCTTGCGCACATTGGCCAGCGAATGGGCGGCGCTGGCCGACACCGGCAGCGTGACCTTGTGCACACCTGCCGCGAGGGCCGCCTCGGCGCCGCGCAGGTTGGGGGCCAGCGCCATCACAGTGATGCCAGGGTGGGTCAGCGCGTGGCGCACCACCTCGGCCACATCGGCCATCTGGGGCAGCAGGCGGGCAGGCACGAACGAGCCCACTTCAATCTCGCGCAGCCCGGCGGCCACCAGGGCGTCGATCCAGCGCAGCTTGTCGGCCGTGGGCATGGTGGCTTTGACGGACTGCAGGCCATCGCGCGGGCCGACTTCGCTGATGAGGACTTGGGGTTGCGTCATGGTGCGGAATGTTGTCGGACGTGCGTGGAATGTGCCGGATGCGGGAGGATAGCGCCCCATGCTCCCATGGCGCGGGGCCGACGATTGTGCAAAGTGGCAATTTGTTCTGCCATACCGGCAAACCACTCCACAACATGCGGCAGTTTGGGCAATTCCCATTGCTGCGTTGCTCCGGGACACTGCTTGTATCCCACCCGGAGACAAGCACCATGCCTTCCAAGAACCACTTTTCCACCCTCTACCTCAGTGCGCCCGATGTCATCGAGTTGGTGCAGCGCAAAGGCGTCGAGGCCTGCCTGCGCGGCATTGCCGACTACATCCAGTCCGACTTTCTGCGCTGGGGCGCGTTCGACAAATCCGCACGTGTGGCCAGCCATTCGCGCGACGGCGTGATCGAACTCATGCCGATTGCCGACGATCAGACCTATGCGTTCAAGTACGTCAACGGCCATCCCAAGAACACGCGCTGGGGCTTGCCGACGGTGATGGCGTTTGGCGTGCTGGCCGATGTAGCCACCGGCGTGCCGCTGCTGCTGAGCGAACTCACCCTCACCACCGCCCTGCGCACCGCCGCCATGTCGGCCGTGGCCGCCCGCGCCCTGGCGCGGCCTGGCAGCCGCACAATGGCGCTGATCGGTAACGGCGCCCAAAGCGAGTTCCAGGCGCTGGCCTTCCACCACCTGCTGGGCGTCACCACGCTGCGGCTGTTTGACACGGACCCGGCCGCCACCGCCAAGCTGCAGGCCAACCTGCAAGGCACGGGCCTGCGCACCGTGGTCTGCACCAGCACGGCCGAGGCCGTGCGTGGCGCCGATATCGTGACCACGGTGACGGCCGACAAGACCAATGCCACCATCCTCACGCCCGGCATGCTGGCGCCCGGCATGCACATCAACGCTGTGGGCGGCGACTGCCCCGGCAAGACCGAGCTGCATGCCGACGTGTTGCGCCAAGCCCAGGTGTTTGTGGAATACACCCCGCAGACACGCATCGAAGGCGACATCCAGCAGTTGCCTGCCGACTTTGTGGTGACCGAGCTGTGGGAAGTGCTGGCAGGTCAGCACACCGGCCGGGCCAGCGATGCGGCGGTGACGGTGTTCGACTCCGTGGGTTTTGCGCTGGAGGACTTTTCTGCACTGCGATTCTTGCGCGATGCGGCCACCGAGCTGGGCATGGGCCAACCCATCGAACTCATCCCCCAGCTGTCAGACCCCAAGAACCTGTTTGGGCTGCTGCGCACGCACAACCCCCTGCTGCGCGCTGTGGCCTGACGCCCGCCCGGTCACGCCCTCTCAGTCTCGCCACACCACACTGCTGGCCGGATCGGCGCGTGTGGTGCGGAAATGGTTGGCCGGGTGGGCGGTGTCTGCCATGCCAAACGAGATGCCGCAGACGATGCTGCGGTCCTCTCCAATGCCCAGCACCTCGCGCAGCACGCCGGGGTAGGACGCGAGCGCGGCCTGTGCAATGGAGCCCACGCCCAGGCTGTGCGCGGCCAGCATGAAGTTGCTCACATACGCGCCACAATCCACCGCACCATAGACGCCCAGTGCCTCATCGCTGCTGATGATGGCCACATGCGGTGCACCAAACATGGTGAAGTTCTGCGCCGCCTGACGGGCCGAGGCTTCGCGGTCGCCCTTGGCAATGCCCAGGGCTTCGTACAGGCCCCAGCCACATTCGCGCCGCCGCTCCTGGTACACGCCCCGGTATTCGCGCGGCCAGGGCAGGTCGGGCGCAGGGGCTGCGTTGGCCATGTGCGATTGCAGCGCGACGCGCAGGCGCTCCAGCGTGGCGCCACTGGCAATGGTGAGCTGCCAGGGCTGCGCGTTGCACCACGAGGCCGTGCGTTGCGCGGTGGCCAGGATGGCTTCGATGGTGGTGCGCGGCAGCGGCTTGGGCAAAAAGGCGCGGCAGCTGTAGCGGGTGTGGAGCAGCGTGGAGAGGGTGTCAAACGCCGGGCTGTGGGCGGCGGTCTCGCTCGCGGTGGATGTCATGGCGGTGGCTAGGCCTTCTTGGTCTTGGCGGCAGGCTTGGCCGCTGCCTTGGGGGCAGGCTTGTCAGCCTCCGCGTCTGCTGCATGTTTCTTCTTGTCTGCAGCGGGCTTCTTGGCGCCGGGGTGGGGCGCGTTGAGCAGGGCATCCAGCTGCTCGCCAATTTCGGCCTCGATGCGGTCCTTGAACGCGCCGAACAGAAAGCCGAGCTGTGCCTTCATCTCGAACTGGTGCGCATCCACCAGCAGCGTGCCCTTGACGCCCGAGCGGGTGAAGGTGAGCAGGTCTTCCTTGTCCCCTTCTTCGTAGGTGCATTCCATGTCGAATTTTTCTTCGGCCTTTTCGGCCCAGGAGAAGGCGACCTTGCGGGCTTCCTTGAAGCCCAGGTGGTGTTCGCGGTGGATATGAATGTCAGGCACCGGCTGTCTCCTTGAGGTGTTGGGGGTCAGGTAAAAGGGCGCGCAGTGTGTCGTGCCGCTCGGGCAGGGGCTGCTGCGTCAGTTGTCGTACGGCATCATAAAACCGGGGCCAGTTGCGCCCCTCGCGTTCAAACAAGGCCTCGAACGCGGGCACCAGTTCGTCGTAGGCGGCCTGGGCGGCAAAACTGGCGTTGTTGGCTTGGGCCACCCAGCGGTCGTAGCCTGCCACCTGGGCAGTGGTGGCCCGGGGGGGCGTCCCGCCGGGCGCGTCCAGCCAGCGTGCGCGCAGTGCGGCATAGTCGTCTCGGAAAGCCTTCATTGCTTCCGTTTTCATAGCATTCAGCGCATGATCCTCTAGCGCTTGAAGCTCCTTTTGCTCATAAATGGCCGCCAGGCGGGTGCGCGTGGCCCGGGTGAGCATGCGGAAGGCGCTGCGCCGCGCTTCGCTGGTGGCGTAGGCCTCGCGCGCGGCGGGGGGGGACTGCGTGGCCAGCCACCGCGCCACGCCAATGCGTTCCACCGCCGTGGCAAAGGACTCGTTGAACAAGGTGTCGTTCTTGGCATAGACCACCTGGTGCGCCAGCTCGTGGAACAGCAGGCGCACAAAGTCACCCTCGGGCCAGGCGATGAAGGTGGACAGCAGCGGGTCGCCGCCCGCCCAGTTCATGTAGCCCAGCGTGGAGTAGGCGGGCACGCCGTACACCTCCACCTCCAGGCCCTGCGCTGCCAGTTCGGCGGCCTCGGCCTGTGCCGCAGCCTCGGTGAAATAGCCCCGGTAGCCGATGCAGCCCGTGACCGGAAAGCACCAGGTGTGCAGCGTCAGCGAATAGGGCGGCGCGGCGACCACATTCCACACGGCGGCGGGGCGCTTCAGGTCGGCATAGCGGCGGTAGCTGGCGTTGTCGGGCAGGCCGAGTTCCGCCACCGCAAAAGCCCGCGCACGTTGCGCCAGCTGCAGCCGCTCGCGCAGGGCGGGCGAGATGTCCTTGCGCGCCACCCATTCGTCAATCGGTTCTGCGGCATGCATGATCTGCATGTGCCCGCGCAGCGATTGCCAGTAGTAGCCCAGCGCGTTGGAGGGACCGGTGGTGCTGGCGCAGCCGGCCAGCACCAGGCAAAACATCAGGCTGAAAGTGGCCCGCAGGCGAGAAAGTGGCTGGCGCATGGGGGCAGTTTATGGGCAGATCGAACCCTTTGCGCTCGCCCTGTCAGCAGCCTGGCTGTTGCGCTTTCTAGAATGCCGCGCATGACCCCTTTGACCGCTCCCGATCCTGCTCGCCCACCTGCGCTGGCCGACGGCCTGTTCGCCGACGAGGCCGGTTGCCCGCGCTGCACCTGGTGCCAGGCCACGCCGCTGTACCGCCACTACCACGACACCGAGTGGGGCTTTCCGGTGGCCGACGACCGCAGGCTGTTCGAGAAGATCTGCCTGGAGGGTTTTCAATCGGGCCTGAGCTGGCTCACCATCCTCAACAAGCGCGAGGGTTTTCGCGCCGCGTTCGCGAACTTCGACGCCGAGCAGGTCGCGGCCTTCGGCCCCGCCGAAGTCGAGCGCCTGGTGCAGGATGCGGCCATCGTGCGCCACCGGGGCAAGATCGAGTCCACCATCAACAACGCGCGCCGCGTGCTGGAGCTTAAGCGCGAATTCGGATCGCTGGCGCACTACGCCTGGCGCTACGAGCCGGCCGCTGCCGACCGGCCCGAGCGGCTCACGCGCGAAGTGGCGCGCACGCTGTCCACTTCGCCCGCATCCATTGCCATGTCCAAGGACCTGAAAAAGCGCGGCTGGAGCTTTGTGGGACCCACCACGGTGTACGCCTTCATGCAGGCGATGGGTCTGGTCAACGACCACCTGGAAGGCTGCCACTCGCGCCCCGCAGCGCTCGCGGCGCGGAAGGCGTTTGTGGTGCCGCGCGGTTGATCGTTCAGACCCGCGCCACGGGACGCAGCAGCCACAGCGCTCCCAACGCGGCCAGGCCCAGCAGTGTGGTGAGCCACAGGGCCGCTGCCCCGGCGCGGTCCAGCAGCATGCCAAACAGCACCGGTGCAAACGCCTGCGCCACACGGGCGGGCACCATCATCAGGCCCTGGCGCGCGCCGTAGCCTGCTGGCCCAAACAGCACCAGTGGCAGCGTGCCCTTGGCAATGGTCAGTATCCCGTTACCTGCCCCGTGCAGCACGGTGAACACCGCCGCCGCAGGCCCGCCCAGCACCATCAGCAGGCCCGCGCCCACAGGGTGTGCGGCGGCTGCCAGCTGGGCCGATAGCAGCGGGTGCAGGCGGCGCAGAAAACCAAACTCCAGCAGGCGTGCCGCCACCTGCGCAGGGCCCACCAGTGCCGCCAGGGCCACTGCCGCCTGCAGCGACGTACCGCTGGCCTGCAGCAAGCGCGGCAGGTGGGCTGCCATGGCGGTGCTGGTGAACCACGTGACCGCAAACACGAAGGACAGCAGCACGGTGGTGCGCAGCGGGTGTGCTGGAGTGGGCGGGGCGGATACGGCCGGTTCTGTGGCGGGCGCTGCGATGACGTCCGTCGATGGTTCGGTAGCCTTTTCTGCAGCGTCGGCGCGCGGCAGCCAGCCATTGAGCGGCACGCCCACCAGCAAGTGCAATGCGGCCCAGCCCGCACACGCGCCGCGCCAGCCCCACTGCGTCTCCATCCAGGCCGACAGGGGCCAGCCCACGGTGCTGGCAAACCCCGCGATCAGCGTGATGCCGGTGATGGCGCCGCGTGCGCCCTGGCCGTACAGGCGCACCAGCGTGGCAAACGCGGCCTCGTACAGGCCCGAGCCCATGGCCACCCCCATCAGCACCCAGGCGGCAAACAGGCCCACGGGGCCTTGCGCCAGCGCCATGCCGACCAGACTGGCGGCAAACAACAGATTGGTGCCCACCAGCACCGGGCGGCCGCCATGGCGGTCGATGCCCCGGCCCGCGAAAGGCCCGAGCAGCGCCGACACGATGAGCGCCACCGAAAACGCGGCGAACACGGTGGGTGTGGTCACGCCCAGGTCGCGCGCCATGGGCGCGGCCAGCATGGCGGGCAGGTAGTAGGACGAGGCCCAGGCCAGGGTCTGGGCCGTGCCCAGGCGCGCCACGGTCCAGCGTTGCGAGGCGGCGCTCATGCCGTGCGGTGGGCTATCGAGGGGGCGCGCGAGGTTGCCTCAGACACGCTGGCCCTGCGCATTGATGACGACTTCGCCATCCTCCTTGGTGAAGGCACCTTGTTGCGGTGCGGGCAGGATGTCCAGCACCTTCTCGGACGGGCGGCACAGCCGCGTGCCCAGGGGCGTGACCACGATGGGACGATTGAGGAGGATGGGGTGCTGCAGCATGGCGTCGATGAGCTTGGCGTCGGTGACGCCCGGTGCGTCCAGCTGCAGCTCGGCGAAGATCGCCTCCTTGGTCCGCACAGCGTTGATCACCGGCTCGCCGGTCGCCGCAATCAGCGCCACCAGCGTGGCTCGGTCGGGCGGGGTCTTGAGGTACTCAATGACCTCGGGCTCCACGCCGCTGTTTCGGATCATGGCCAGCGTGTTGCGGGACGTGCCGCATTTGGGGTTGTGATAGACGGTGATGGCAGTCATGGTGGGTGCTGTGGATGGCTGACGGGATGGAAAGGGTTACGAATAGGCAGGTTGTTGGCGTGAAAGTTTGCCACTGTGCAGGGGCCAGCCCGGCAACTGCTCCAGCGCGTTCAGTAGTCGCTGGCCTGCATTGCCCAGCGCGTCGTCGTTGTGTACCTCTAGGCTGACAGTGCCTGGGGGCGGTGTGTAGGCCATGGCCCGTTGCACGCGGGCCTCCACCTGCTCAGGACTCTCGCGGCCCCGCGACAGTATTCGCTCGCGCAGCACCTGGGGGCTGGCGGTGATGTGCACCGCTACGAGGTCCGGGAAGCGCGCCAGGGCCTCAGGCAAGTAGGCGCGCGAGCCATTGAGCAGCACCCAGTGGCCTTGGGCCAGCGGCGCCAGTTGTGCATGCCGCACGCCGTAGCCCAGGCCGTTGGCTTCCCAGTGCAGGGCAAAGGCCAGTTCGTGGCGCAAAGCAACAAACGTTTCGGGCGAAACACTTTCATGGGCTTCGCCGCCCGGCATGGCGGAGCGGCTGATGGTGCGCTGCGCCCAGTGCACGGGGCATGGGGTGGGCAGGTGTGCCCGCAACCAGTCCAGCAGGCTGTCTTTGCCCGCGCCCGAGGGGCCCATGCAGTAGACCAGCCGGCCCGCGGTCATGCGCCCATCTCCAGGTGATCCAGCAGCACAAAGTCGGCGCCGGGTGTGGGCTCTGCGAACAAGGCCAGGCTGTTGAACTTCAGGATGGGAAGGTCCGAGAAGAACTCCTGCGCGGCCTCGAACACCAGCGCCTGCGTTTGCGCGCCCACCTGCGCCAGGCTGCCGGTGAGCGACATGTGGAATCGGAACTCGTCCAGCACAAACGGGTAGCCCCATTGCTGCAGCAGCGCGTCCTGCTGGGCAGTGAGCCCCGCCGCGCGGCGCCGGGCCAGGTCGGCGTCGGACAAGGGGGCGGCCAAAGGCTGCAGCGCCGTCACGCAGGTGGCGGCGGTCTCCTGGATCTGCGCATTGGCGGGGTGCAACGCCGGGGGCACCAGCGCCAGAAAGTCGTCGATGCGTTGCACCTGCAGGGGCGGAAGCACAAAGGGTTGCAGCCCGCGCGCCACGGACTGCACGGCCTGGTGCAGCGCGATCCAGTCGGTGCCGGGCGCCAGTGCAAACGGCGCCTTGAGCGTGGCGTGCCAGCCGTAGCGGCGGGGCGCTGCGGTCAGGCGGTGCAGGTCGTCCGCCGCCACGCCGTCGATGGCGAGCTGCTGCAGCGGCTGCAGCAGCGCGGCGCAGCGCCCCAGCCAGTGGCTGCCGGCCAGCCAGCCCAGGCTGCCCGGGTTGGGTGCGAAATAGACCGCATAGCGGTGGTGGGTGGGTGGCATGTCAGGCGTGTTCATCGTGGTCAATGGTCAGTTTTACGCGGTCGCCCGCAAACCAGGCGCGGGCCCATTCGATGGGCGTGCCTGCCAGGTCCACGTTCAGGCTCTCTACCTGCAGCACGGGGCGTGAGGTGGGCTGGCGCAACTGGGCGGCCACTTCGGCGCTGGGCAGCTCGGCGGTGATGCGGCTTTCGCGGCGCGTGTAGTCGGCCACGCCGTGGGCGGTGAAGCCTGCGGTGATGGAGCCCGTTTCGCGCACAACGGCCGCCAGGCTTTCGAAGCGGGGCAGGGGAAAGTAGCGCTCGCTGATGTGCAGGGGCTGGCCCTCGGCGTCGCCCCGCACGCTCAGCGCCAGCAGCGGGCTGCGCGCGGGCACCTGCAGCGCCTTGGCCAGCGCCGCCGTGGCGCGCGTGGTCTGGGCCTGCAGCACCACCAGGCTGCCGCGCAGACCGGCCTGTGCCAGGCCCTGCTGGTGGCGCGTGCGCTTGCCCAGCACCAGGTCCACCGCAAAGTCTTCCACATAGGTGCCGCTGCCCTGTGTGATGCGCACCAGCCCCTGGCTGCACAGGCTGGCGAGCGAGCGGCGAATGGTGTGGCGGTTCACGCCGAACTGCTCGGCCAGCGCGTGTTCCGAGGGCAGTCGCTGGCCTGGCGGATAGACGCCGCTGCCGATGGCCTCGGCCAACTCGGCGGCAATGCGCGTCCAGAAGCTGTCGCGCGCAGGGCGCAGTGGTGGTGCTTGCGGGACCTGCAACGGGGTCGTGAGAGAGGTGGTGCTGGCTGTCATGAAACCTACATGCGCGCTCTTTAAGCTGGCGCCAGTTGTTCAATTTGTCTATACAACTTTCAGGGTACCACTTCCATGTTTCAAGCCTTTGACAACCCGGGGCCGGGCCGCCCCCTGGGCCGTGCGCAGTGGATGGCGCTGCTGGCCCGGGCGCCGCTGGGGCTGCTCGAATCTGCCTTGCACGAGCATGCCACGCGCCCCGCGCGCTGGCTGCGTGCGCCAGAGACCGGCCTGATGATGGTGCAGGGCCGCGCTGGCGGAACGGGCGAGCGCTTCAACCTGGGTGAGGTCACTGTCACCCGCTGCGCGCTGCGCGTGGCCGACGCATCGGACGCCGCCGAGGCCACTGTGGGCGTGGCCTACGTGCTGGGCCGATCGCGCCGCCAGGTGCAGCTGGCGGCCTTGGCCGATGCGCTGCTGCAAGACCCTGTTCAGCAACCGGTGCTGGACGCACAACTGCTCGAACCCATCCGCAACCACCTGCGCAACACCCAGGCCGAGCGCCAGGTCCGTGCCGCCAGCACCAAGGTGGACTTCTTCACCGTGGCGCGCGAGAGCGGTTCTGACAACGATGAGGACACCGAATGAACACGACCCCCTTGGCATCGCTGGGTGCCGGATTCTCGAACGAAGCCTTCGGTAGCCAGGCGGTGTTCCGCGCGGTGCTGCAGGCGCTTTCGCACCCCGGTCGCACGGTGGCCGTGGAACACGACGCGCAGACGCCCGTCGTGGGGCATGCCGCATCGGCGGCCGTGCTGCTGGCGCTGCTCGACAGTGACTGCACGCTGTGGCTTTCGCCGCGCCTGGCCGCCAGCGACGCGGGTGCGTGGCTGCGCTTTCACACGGGCTGCTCCTTGGTGAGCGAGGCCGCTCAGGCTCGCTTTGTGTGGGTGGCGCAAGGCGACGTGGTACCGCCCCTCGACAGTCTCGCGCTGGGGTCCGACATCTACCCCGACCAGTCCGCGACCTGCGTGGTCGATGTCCTGCGCGCTACGGCCACCACGACAGATTCCGAAGGTGCTTGGCACTTGCGCGGCCCCGGCATCCAGGAGGTGGCTGCTTTGCAGGTCGAGGGCCTGCCCGACGACTTCGAGGCCCGGTGGGCCGCCAACCACGCGGTGTTTCCGCGCGGCGTGGACCTGGTGCTGGCCACGGCAGGCCACATCGTGGGCCTGCCCCGCACCACGCGGGCGGCGCGCGTTACCCCAGCCCTTCAGGAGGCCTGAGCATGTACGTAGCCGTCAAGGGCGGAGAAGCCGCCATTCTCAACAGCTACCAGTTGCTGGCGCGCCAGCGCCGGGGCGATGCCGCGCAGCCCGAACTCTCGGTGGCGCAGATTCGTCAGCAGCTCAAGCTGGCCGTGGACCGGGTGATGACCGAGGGCTCGGTGTACGACCCCGAACTCGCGGCCCTCGCCATCAAGCAGGCGGCGGGCGACCTGGTGGAAGCCATCTTCTTGCTGCGCGCCTACCGTGCCACGCTGCCGCGCCTGGGTACCACCTGCCCGCTGGACACCAGCCGCATGGCACTGGACCGGCGCATCTCCGCCACCTTCAAGGACCTGCCGGGTGGCCAGGTGCTGGGCCCCACCTACGACTACACGCAGCGCCTGCTGGACTTCAAGCTGCTGGCCGAAGGCCCGGTGGCGCCGCCTGCCGCTGCGGCAGCTGCGGTGCCACCCGGCCCCACGCCGCGCGTAGTGGACCTGCTCAACCAGAAAGGCTTGATCGAAACCCGCCCCGTGCCCCCGGGCGACCCCGCGCCCACAGACCTGACCCGCGAGCCACTGCGCTTCCCCGCCAACCGCGCCACACGCCTGCAAAACCTGGCGCGCGGCGATGAGGGCTTCCTGCTCGCCATAGCGTATTCCACACAGCGCGGCTACTCGCACTCACACCCGTTTGTGGGTGAGGTGCGCCTGGGCACGGTGGCGGTGGAGATCGAACCCGAAGAGCTGGGCTTTGCCATCGACATCGGTGATATCGAGATCACCGAGTGCGAGATGGTGAACCAGTTTGCAGGCAGCAAGAGCCAGCCCCCGCAGTTCACGCGCGGCTATGGCCTGGCGTTTGGCCACAGCGAGCGCAAGGCCATGGCCATGAGCCTGGTGGACCGCGCCCTGCGCGCGGATGAGCTGGGCGAGCCGGTGGAGTCGCCCGCACAGATGCAGGAGTTCGTGCTGGGCCACAGCGACAGCCTCGAAGCCTCGGGCTTTGTGCAGCACCTGAAGCTGCCGCACTACGTGGACTTTCAGTCCGAGCTGGAGCTGGTGCGCAAGATGCGCGCCGCTGCCGCCCACCCCACCACCCCCGCCGAGAAGGATGCCGCATGAACGCACCCCTGGAACCCGCCGTGATGGGCCTGCCCGCCGACGCCGCACCGGTGGACGGCCACTTCAACTTTGCCTACCTGGACGAGCGCACCAAGCGCATGATCCGCCGCGCCATCCTCAAGGCCGTGGCCGTCCCCGGCTACCAGGTGCCGTTTGGCTCGCGCGAGATGCCGCTGCCCTATGGCTGGGGCACAGGCGGCATCCAGGTCACCGCGTCCATCATCGGCCCGCAGGACTGCCTCAAAGTCATCGACCAGGGATCGGACGACACGGTCAACGCGGTCAACATCCGCCGCTTCTTCGAGCGCACCACATCAGTGGCCACCACCACCCGCACGCGCGAGGCCACGCTGATCCAGACGCGCCACCGTATCCCCGAGACGCCGCTGGCCGAAGGCCAGGTCATCGTCTACCAGGTGCCGGTGCCCGAGCCCATGCAACGCCTGGAACCGTGCGAGACGGAGACACGCACCCTGCACGGCCTGGCCGAGTACGGGCTCATGCACGTCAAGCTCTACGAAGACATCGCACGCTACGGCCACATCGCCACCACCTACGACTACCCCGTGCTGGTCAACGGCCGCTATGTGATGGCGCCGTCGCCCATCCCCAAGTTCGACAACCCCAAGATGCACATGAACCCCGCGCTGCAGCTGTTTGGCGCGGGCCGCGAAAAGCGCATCTACGCCGTGCCGCCCTATACACCGGTGGAGAGCCTGGGTTTTGAGGACCACCCGTTCGAGGTGCAGCGCTGGGATGCTGCCTGTGCGCTGTGTGGCGCCACCGACAGCTTTCTGGACGAGGTCATCACCGACGACCAGGGCGGGCGCATGCATGTCTGTTCCGATTCGGACTACTGCCAGGAGCGCCAGGCGCAGCAGGCCGAAACGGCGCAGGTGGAAGGCGGCGCCGCATGAGCACCATGCACATCCGCGAAGCCCTGCAGTCCGACCTGGAGAGCGTGCTGGCGCTGTATGCCGCGATTGAAGACAGCGCGGCCGACGTGCTGACCCTGGAAGAAGCCCAGGCCGTGTGGGCCCAGTTTGCCCGCTACCCCAGCTACCGCCTGTGGGTGGCCTGTGACCCCGCGCAGCACGGCGCCGTGGTGGGCACTTATGCGCTGCTCGTCATGCACAACCTGGCGCACCGGGGCACCCCCTCGGCCATCGTCGAAGACGTGGTGGTGGCGCAGGACCAGCAGGGCCGTGGCATTGGCCGCCAGATGATGGCCCATGCGATGCAGCAGGCGCGCGATGCCGGCTGCTACAAGCTCGCGCTCTCGTCCAACGCCCGCCGCAAGGGCGCGCATGCCTTCTATGAATCCCTGGGCTTTGCACAGCATGGCCTGAGCTTTGTGATCGAGAGTCTCACATGAACACCCCCGAAAATGCGGCGCCGCTGCTGAGCGTGCGCAACGTCAGCAAACGCTATGGCGACCGTGTGGCGCTGCAAGACGCCTCCTTTGACCTGTGGCCGGGCGAAGTGCTCGCCGTGGTGGGCGAGTCGGGCTCTGGCAAGTCCACGCTGCTCAACGCCATTGCAGCACGCAGCGCCCCGGACGAAGGCACGGTGCAGTTCCGCCAGCGCAGCGGCGAGCTGCAGGACATCTATGCCATGACCGAAGCGCAGCAGCGTCTGCTGGCCCGCACTGACTGGGGCTTTGTGCACCAGAACGCGGCGGATGGCCTGCGCATGGATGTGTCCGCCGGTGCCAACGTGGGCGAGCGCCTGATGGGCCTGGGCGAGCGCCACTACGGAAAGCTGCGCGCCACGGCCACCGAATGGCTGCAGCGTGTGGAGATCGACGCGGCGCGCATCGACGATGCACCGCGCACGTTTTCGGGCGGCATGCGCCAGCGCCTGCAGATTGCGCGCAACCTCGTCACCCAGCCCCGCCTGGTGTTCATGGACGAACCCACGTCGGGCCTCGATGTATCGGTGCAGGCGCGCCTGCTGGACCTGCTGCGCCAGCTCACGCGGCAGATGCAGTTGGCGGCCATTGTGGTCACGCACGACCTGGCCGTGGCACGCCTGCTGGCCCACCGCATGGTGGTCATGCAACGCGGCCGCGTGGTGGAGGCGGGCCTGACCGACCAGGTGCTCGACGACCCGCAACACCCTTACACCCAGCTCCTCGTTTCTTCGGTACTGCAGCCATGAACCAGCCCCCTTCCATCGCGCCCATTCTCCAGATGCAAGGGGTGGCCAAGCGCTTCACCCTGCACCACCAGAACGGCATCGAACTGCCCGTGCTCGCCCAGGTGGACCTGGCCGTGCAGCCCGGTGAATGTGTGGTGCTGGACGGCCCCTCGGGCATGGGCAAGAGCACGCTGCTCAAGATGATCTACGCCAACTACCGGGTCAATGCAGGGAGCATCACCGTGCGCTCGGCCGATGGCGCCGTGGTGGATGTGACGCAGGCCACGCCGCGTGCGCTGGTGCAGCTGCGGCGCGACACCGTGGGCTATGTGAGCCAGTTCCTGCGGGTCATCCCACGGGTGTCGGCCCTGGATGTGGTGGCCGAGCCACTGGCCGAAGACGCGGGCGGCGACCCGGCGGGCATCGAGGCCGCCCGCGAGGCAGCCCGCCAGTGGCTGACGCGCCTGCGCATCCCTGAGCGGCTGTGGCACCTGCCGCCCGCCACGTTCTCCGGTGGCGAGCAGCAGCGCATCAACATCGCCCGCAACATGATCAAGCCCAAGCCGCTGTTGCTGCTGGACGAGCCGACTGCATCGCTCGACGCGGCCAACACAGAGACCGTGATTGCCATGATCCGCGAGGCCGTGGCGCGCGGCGCGGCCCTGGTGGGCATCTTTCACGACTCCCAGGTGGGTGCCGCTGTGGCCACGCGCCGCGTGAATGTGGGTGACTTCCGGGGGGTATCGGCATGACCGCGACCGTGTTCAAGAACGCCCGCATGGTGCTGCCGGGCGAAGTGGTGTTGGGCAGCCTGCAGGTGGATGCTGGGCGCTTCGCGTCGGTGGACGGCGGTGGCACATCGGCGTTGCAGGGCATTGACCTGGGCGGCGACTACCTGCTGCCTGGCCTGGTGGAAATTCACACCGACAACTTCGAGCGCCACCTGATGCCGCGCCCCAAGGTGCAATGGGCCGAGATGCCCGCACTGCTGGCGCACGACGCCGAGATTGCGGCCGCAGGCATCACGACAGTGCTCGACGCGCTGGGCGTGGGCGAGGCCGACGTGGACAGCCTGCGCGGCAGCGCCTGGAACCGCGTGCTCGACACCATCGACACCTGCACCGAACGCAACCTGCTGCGGGCCGACCACCACCTGCATGTGCGCTGCGAGCTGCCTGCGCCCAACACCATCGACCTGTTCGAGCCCTTCCACGGGCACCCGCGCCTGTCGTTGATCTCGCTGATGGACCACACCCCGGGCCAGCGCCAGTGGGAGAACATCGAGCAGGCGCGCACCTACTACACCGGCAAGAAGGGCTGGAGCGCCGAGAAGTTCGAGCGCCAGGTGGCGCACGCGGCCACGCTGCAGGCGCAGTACGCCGAGCCACACCGTGCGTACTTTGTGGATTACTGCCGCACGCACGGCATCTCGCTGGCCAGCCACGACGACACCACGGTGGCCCATGTGGAGCAGGCCCATGCCGAAGGGGCCGCGATGTCGGAGTTCCCGACCACACTGGCCGCAGCCCAGGCCGCGCACGAACGTGGATTGCTCACCGTGATGGGCGGGCCCAACGTGGTGCGCGGTGGTTCGCACTCGGGCAATGTGGCGGCGGCCGATCTGGCGCGCCGGGGGCTCTTGGACATCCTCTCGTCCGACTACGTGCCCGGCAGCCTGCTGAGCGCGGTGATGCGGCTGGTGCAGGACGACATCCTGCCCCTGCCACAGGCTGTGGCCACCGTCACCTGCAACCCCGCCAAGGCCGCGGGCATGGCCGACCGGGGCGCGCTGGCGCCCGGCCTGCGCGCCGACCTGGTGCAGGTGCACATGGCCGAGCTGCCCGATGGCGGCCGCCAGGCCGTGGTGCGTGGGGTGTGGCGCGAAGGGCAGCGCGTCCTGTAGAGCGCGTGCAGGTCTTTCCTGACATCCAAACTTCTCCCAACTGTCAAAGCACTGTCACGCCCCACAACCACACTCCGGTTGTCTAGACGACTTAACCCCCAGGAGGCTGCCATGACTGCCGCACTGCACATCCACCAACTGAACAAGCACTTCGCCAACGGCAAACACGCCCTGCGCGACATCAACCTCACCGTGCAGCGCGGCGAGATGGTGGCGTTGATCGGTGCATCGGGCTCGGGCAAGTCCACCCTGCTGCGCCATGTGGCGGGCTTGGTGGTGGCCGATGCGTCCAGCGATTCGCTGATAGAGGTGGACGGCCGCTGCGTGCAGCAGGGCGGGCGCATCCACAGTGACATCCGCAAGGTGCGTTCGCAGGTGGGCTTTGTGTTCCAGCAGTTCAACCTGGTGGACCGCTTGCCGGTGTTGATGAACGTGCTGGTGGGCCTGCTGCACCGCACGCCCTGGTGGCGCGGCTGGCTGCGCATGTTCAAGCCGCAGGAGCGCGCACTGGCGCTGGAAGCGCTCCACCGCGTGGGCATTGCCGAATGCCATGCACAACGTGCTTCCACCCTGTCCGGCGGGCAGCAGCAGCGCGCGGCCATTGCCCGCACGCTGGTGCAGGGCGCCAAGGTGGTACTGGCCGACGAGCCCATCGCGTCGCTGGACCCGGAGTCCTCGCGCAAGGTCATGGACATCCTGGCCCGCATCAACCGCGAGGACCGCTGCACTGTCATCGTGTCGCTGCACCAGGTGGATGTGGCCACCAAATACTGCCCCCGCGTGGTAGCCCTGCACCATGGGCAGGTGGTGTACGACGGCCCTTCGGCGGCACTCACGCCCGCACTGCTGCGCAGCCTGTATGGCGTGCACGCCGACGAAATTCTGTCGGATGCAGCGGGTGCCCCCACAGCACCCGTACATGCCCCAACACCCGTCCCTCAGTGGGCGCCCGCCATGGTCCAGGCCGCCTGAACGGTCTTTTTGTTTCTTTTCAATTCCTTTCTCTGGAGTTTTCAACATGTTCAAGAAACTGTGTGCCGCCCTGACGATCGGGCTGGGTTTGACCACGGGCGCGTTGGCCCAGGACATCAACTTCGGCATGATCTCGACCGAGGCCTCGCAAAACCTCAAGGCCGACTGGCAGCCCCTGCTGGATGACATGGCCAAGCAGACCGGTCTGAAGATCAACGCCTTCTTTGCATCCGACTACGCAGGCCTCATCGAAGCCATGCGCTTCAACAAGATGCAGGTGGCTTGGCTGGGCAACAAGTCGGCCATGGAAGCCGTAGACCGCGCCAATGGCGAAGTCTTCGCGCAGATGGTGAACGCCGACGGCACGCAGGGCTACTACTCGCACCTCATCGTGCACAAGGACAGCCCCCTGGCCACCCTGGATGACGTGCTCAAGAACGGCAAGTCGCTGAGCTTTGGCAACGGCGACCCCAACTCCACCTCGGGCTTCCTGGTGCCCGGTTACTACGCCTTTGCACAGAACAAGATCGACGCGAAGACGCACTTCAAGATCACGCGCAGTGCCAACCACGAGACCAACGCGCTGGCCGTGGCCAACAAGCAGGTGGATGTGGCCACCAACAACAGCGAGAACCTGGAAAAGATCAAGGAGCGCCAGCCCGAAAAGTTCAAGGACATCAAGATTGTCTGGACTTCGCCGCTGATTGCCCTCGACCCGCTGGTGATGCGCAAAGACCTGCCAGAGCCACTGAAGGCCAAGATCAAGGACTTCTTCTACAACTATGCCAAGACCGATGCGCGTGAAAAGGAGATCGTCATGAAGATCTCCAAGCTCTCGGGCTTCAAGGCATCGAGCAATGCGCAGCTCACGCCAATCCGCCAGCTCGACCTGTTCGGCAAGCGCAACAAGATCGAAGGCGACGCCACGCTGGCCGACGCCGACAAGAAGACCCGCCTGGCCGAGATCGACCAGCAGCTGGCGTCGTTGAAGTAATCCGTAGGTTTCTTGTTGCGGCCCGGGTGTCTCCATGTCCTCTGCTTTGAATCCCTCGCTGGCCACGCTGGCCAACACCACGTCGCCCAAGCGCAGCCTGGCCTGGTACCTGTCGTGGGGCATCCTGCTGGTGTTGCTGGCTGCGTCCTGGAAGGGTGCCGACATGCGCCCGCTCGATCTGTGGAACGACTCGGGCAACATGGTCAGCTATGCGGCGGAGTTCTTTCCGCCCAATTTTGCGCAATGGCAGATCTATGTGCAGGAGATGCTGGTCACGCTGCAGATTGCGCTGTGGGGCACGGCGCTGGCGGTGGTCACCGCCGTGCCGCTGGCACTGCTGGCCTCGTCCAACATCGTGCCCTGGTGGGTGTACCAACCAGTGCGCCGCGTGCTGGACGCGTGCCGCGCCATCAACGAAATGGTGTTTGCCATGCTGTTTGTGGTGGCCGTGGGCCTGGGGCCGTTTGCCGGGGTGCTGGCGCTGTGGATCCACACCTCGGGCACCTTGGCCAAGCTGTTCTCCGAAGCCGTGGAGGCGATTGACCCACAGCCGGTGGAAGGCATCCGTTCCACCGGTGCGAGCGCACTGCACGAAATCATCTACGGCGTGATTCCGCAGGTCATGCCGCTGTGGATCTCGTACACGCTGTACCGCTTCGAGGCCAACGTGCGCTCGGCCTCGGTGGTGGGCATGGTGGTGGGCATGGTGGGCGCCGGAGGCATTGGGGTGGTGCTGTGGGAAATCATCCGGGGCTTCCAGTACGCCGAGACCTGCGCCGTGATGCTCATCATTGTGGTCACGGTGAGCGTGATCGACCTGGTGTCGGCCCGCATCCGCAAGGCATTGGTCTAGTAAGGAAAGACGATGGCATTGAGCCTTGAAGACATTGCCCACCTGCTCTCCACTCGGGGAGTGAACCAGTACGGCCGCGAGGCGGTCAGCTAGCTGGAGCATGCGCTGCAGTGTGCGCAGTGGGCCGAAAAATCGGGTGAAACCCCGGCCACTGTGGTGGCGGCCTTGCTGCACGACCTGGGCCACCTGCTGGCGCCCGGGGGCGACACGGCCGAGCAGGACGACCTGCACCAGTACATGGCCATCCCGTTCTTGCGGGGCCTGCTGCCCGACGCGGTGCTGGAGCCCATCCGCCTGCATGTGGATGCCAAGCGCTACCTGTGCACCATGGAGCCGGGGTACTGGGAGACGCTTTCGCCCGCATCGCAGCACAGCCTGGTGCTGCAGGGCGGGCCCTACACGCCCAAAGAGGCGATGCAGTTTGCGGCCCAGCCCTTTGCGCAGGAGGCCATCCGCCTGCGCCGCTATGACGACCATGCCAAGGTGCCGGGGTTGGTCACGCCCCCGCTGGGCTACTACATGGCGCTGGTGCAGCGGCTGGCGCCAGTTCCAGCGGCGGTTGCCGCTGCGGCTGAACTCGCCCCGGTGGCTGCGTAAAAAGCCGCGCGACCAAGCCGAGGCCGCCCCTACGCATCAACCTCCCTTGTCGCCATTCACCCAGCCCAGGTCCAGCGGCCGGTCTTCAAACTCGGTATTTAGGACCACGGTGCTCGTGGTGCGCGCCACGCCGGGAATCGCCTTGATCTGGTAGAGCACGTCCTCCAGCCCGCGCGCGTGCGTGGTGCGGATCTTGGCCAGGAAGTCGTGCTCGCCAGCCACGCTGTGCAACTCCTCCACCTGGGGGATACCGCGCAGGCGCGGCGCAATGTCGCGGCAGTGCGCGCCGCCATCGTTGCGGATCGCCACAAACGCGGTGAAGTTCAGCCCCACGCGTTCCGGGTCCACGCTGATCGAAAACCGGCGAATCACGCCCTTGTCCAGCAGCTTCTTCACGCGCTCGTGCACTGCGGCGGTGGACAGTCCCACTTCGGCCCCCACATCGGCATAGGAACGTCGGCCATCGGCGCCTAGCGCCGAAATAATTCTGGCGTCCATGTCATCTGTCTGAATATTTGCTTGCATAGCCGCTCGATTTTGGTAAAAATTCCGAAAACCTTGCGGTTTCCATAAATTATTCGGTCAGGTGAAGAATATGCCGGCAATTTTCAATGCGCAAGCCCGCGCACAGCGCAAAGGGGCGGTGGCCATGGCACTGCTGTTGGTCTACATCGTCTGGGGCACTACCTATTTCGCCATTGGTATTGCGCTGCAGAGCATGCCGCCGCTGCTGATGAATGCGATCCGCTTTCTGTGTGCAGGCGGGGTGATGCTGCTGATTGCGCTGTGGCAAGGCCATGCATTGCCCACGTGGGTGCAATGGCGCAATTCGGCGGTGGTGGGCGGCTGCATGGTGTTTCTGGCCATGAACCTGATGGGTTTTGCGCAAAAGCTGGGCATTGGCTCGGGCCTGATGGCCACGGTGGTCACCACCATGCCGATGTGGCTGGCGCTGTGGTCGCGCTGGGGCGGCGAGCGCGTGCCGTTCACCAGCTGGATCGGTCTGGCCCTGGGCGTGGTGGGCGCACTGCTGCTGGCGCTGGAGGGCGATTTCTCGGCCACCTGGCTCGGTGCGCTGCTGGCCTTTGGTGCGCCGCTGTGCTGGAGCATGGGCTCGTATGCATCGCGCAAGCTGTCGCTACCTGCGCCCGCCATGGCATCGGCCGCGCAGTGGTTTGCGGGGGGCGCCATGGGGCTGCTCGTGGCGTTGTGGTTTGAGCCGTTGAGCGCCCTGGGCCAGGTCACTGCCAAGTCGTGGGCGGCGTGGGTCTATCTGCTGGTGTTTGGGACCTTGGTGGCGCTCAATGCATATCTATGGCTGCTGCAGAACACGTCGGCCGCGCTGGCGGGCAGCTATTCGTTCGTGAACCCTGCGGTGGCTTTGCTGGTGGGCGTGGCGCTGGGGGGCGAGCTGCTCACGGGCTGGGTGTTTGCCGCGCTGCCGTTGATTGGGGCGGCGCTGGCCTTCATCCTCTACGGGCAAGCGCTGCAACGGCAACTGGAAAAGCTCAGTCCGGGATTACGGCGGTTGCTTCAATCTCGATCTTCGCGCGCTCTTCCATGAGCCCCGCCACCTGCACGCAGGCCATGGCCGGAAAGTTCTTGCCCAGCACCTCGCGGTAGACCGCGCCCAGCTCCTTCAAGCGGCTGTTGTATTCGTTGCGGTCGGTCACGTACCAGGTCAGCCGCACCAGGTGCTCGGGGCCTGCGCCGCCAGCCTCCAGCACCGCCCGCACGTTCAGCAGCGTCTGCTTGGTCTGGGCGATGAAGTCGTCGCTCTCAAACTGCTGCTGCGCATTCCAGCCGATCTGGCCGCCGGTAAAGACCATGGTGCCGCGCGCGGCCACGCCGTTGGCGTAGCCCTTGGGGGTGACCCAGCCTTCGGGCTGCAAAAGGGTGTTTTTCATCGTCATGTTGTTTTTGTGGAATTGGGCGTAGCGGCGGAGGGTGATGCAGCCGTACCCTGGCGCAGCTTGAAGCGCTGCAGCTTGCCAGTTTCGGTGCGGGGCAAGGCCGCGACGAACTCCACCAGGCGCGGGTATTTGAACGGAGCAATGGTGGCTTTCACATGGTCCTGCAGCGTCTTGACCATGGCGGCGTCGCCCGTGTGCCCGGGCTTCAGGACGCAGATGGCCTTGACCACCATGCCGCGCTCCTCATCGGGCACGCCGATCACGCCGCACTCGGCCACGGCGGGGTGGCGCAACAGGGCGTCTTCGACCTCGGGGCCACCCACGTTGTAGCCCGCGGTGATGATCATGTCGTCATCGCGCGCCTGGTAGAAGAAGTAGCCGTCGGCGTCTTGCGTGAAGGCGTCGCCCGGGTAGTTCCAGCCATCCTTTACATACTTGGCCTGGCGCGGGTCGTCGAGGTACTTGCAGCCCGTGGGGCCAATCACCGCGAGCTTGCCCACGGTGCCGCGCGGCAGCTCATTGCCATCATCGTCCACCACCTTGGCGGTATAGCCGGGCACCACCTTGCCGATGGCGCCGCGCCGGCTCTCACCGCCGGGCGAGGAAATGAAGATGTGGAACATTTCGGTGGCGCCAATGCCGTCCGTCATGTCCAGGCCGGTCGCCTCCTTCCACAGCTGGCGCGTGGCGTCCGGCAGGCCCTCGCCCGCGCTCACGCTGGTACGCAGCTGGGGCAGGCCGATCTGCTTGGCGAACGGCGCCATCTGCCGGTAGAAGGTGGGCGCGGTGTAGCAGATGGTCACGCCCGCATCGCGCATCAGCCGCACCATGGTTTCGGGCGTGTAGGGCTGGTCGGGGAAGTACACGCTGGCGCCGGCCCACATCGGAAACACCAGCAAGCCGCCCAGGCCAAAGGTGAACGCCAGCGGCGGCGAGCCCGCCACGATGTCATTGGGCGTGGCCTTGAGTACATGGCGCGGCCAGGCCTCGCAGCCTGCCAGCACATCGCGGTGTGTGTGCACGGCGGCCTTGGGTGCGCCCGTGGTGCCCGAGGTGAACGCCATCAGCGCGATGTCGTCCGCCGACGTGGGGCAGGGCGGCGTGGTGCCAGGCTTGCCCTGCGCGCGCTGCAGCAGGTCGGCTGCATCGGGTGCGGTGTGGAAGGGCACGATGGTGGCGAGCACGGGGTGCTGTGTCTGTGCCGCTTGCAGTTCGGCCAGCAGGCGGCCGTCGCACAACGCCAGCGTGGGCTGGGCGCGGTCGATGATGCTGCCCAGTTCCACCGCGCGCAGCAGCGGCATGGTGGCTACCGCCACCAGCCCCGCGTAGACGGTACCCAGCCAGGCCAGCGCCATCTCCACCGTGTTGCCGCCGCGCAGCAGCACGCGGTTGCCGGGCACCAGGCCGTGGTCCTGCGTCAGCACCTCGGCAATGCGCGCGGCCTCGGTGCGGGCGTCGCGGTAGGTGTACGTGCGGTGCGGGCCGCGCAACAGGGGGCGGTCGATGTGGCCAGCGCGCTCGGCCTGGTCGAACAGCGCCTGCACCAGGTTGGCCTGGTTGGCGATCTGCAGCTCGGGCAGGTCGTAGCGCAGTGTGGGCCAGGCCTCGGGCGGCGGCAGCCGGTCGTGCACGAAGTGGTCGGGCTGGGCGGAGGGGGCTTTCATGCGATTACTCCTGCAGAACGGCCTTGCCGATGATCAGTTGCTGCACCTCGGTCGCGCCTTCGTAGATGCGCAGCGAGCGGATGTCGCGGTACAGCGATTCGACCTTGCTACCCACCTCCACACCGCGCCCGCCGTGCAACTGCAGCGCCATGTCGATCACGCGCTGGGCGTTTTCGGTGGCGGTCATCTTGGCCATGGCTGCTTCTGCGGTGACGCGCGCCTGGCCGGTGTCACGCAGCCAGGCCGCGCGGTAGGTGAGCAGCGCGGCACTGTCCACCAGTGCAGCCATCTCGCCGATCTTGGCCTGCGTGAGCTGGAAGTCTGCGAGCGTCTGGCCGAACATGCGGCGCTGGCGGGCGTGGTGCACCGCCTCGGCCAGCGCGCGGCGCGCCATGCCCAAGGCGGCGGCGGCCACCGATGCGCGGAAGATGTCCAGCGTGCGCATGGCCAGCTTGAAGCCGCCGTTTTCTTCGCCCAGCAGCGCTGTGGCGGGCACGTTGCAGTCGCTGAACTGCAGCGTGGCCAGCGGGTGCGGCGCCATCACATGGATATGGCGCGAGGTGTCCAGCCCTGGCGCGTTCGCATCGACGATGAAGGCGCTGATGCCGCGCGTGCCGCCGCTGGGGTTGGTCTTGGCGAACACACAGTAGAAGTCGGCAATGCCGCCGTTGCTGATCCAGGTTTTGGTGCCGTTCAAGCAAAAAGTGCCTGTAGCGCTAGTGGAATCTGTGCTGGTAGCTATGGTTTGCATAGCGCCTACATCGGAGCCCGCCTCGGGCTCGCTGAGCGCAAACGCCGCAATCAGCTCGCCGCGCGCCACACCTTGCAGGTAGTGCGCCTGCTGAGCGGGGCTGCCCGCCAGGGTGATCGCACCGCTGCCCAGGCCCTGCATCGCAAACGCAAAGTCCGCCAGCGGCGAGTGGTAGGCCAGGGTCTCGCGCAGCAGCACCAGCGCGCGCGAGTCCAGTGCGGGCAGTGCGCCGCCGTGCGCTGCGGGCACGCAGTAGCGCAGCCAGCCGCCCAAGCCCAGGCGTTTCACCCAGTCGCGGCAGGCGGCGCGGTCGTCGGTTTCATCGACCTCTTGCGCGGCCGCCCAGGGCACCAGGCCCTCGGCCAGCGTGCGGTGGGCGTCGTCAAAGAAGGGCAGAGCCAGGTGCGCCGTGGAGGGCGGGCAAGGGGCGGGGGGCGTGGCGACATGCATGGGTTCAATCCCCCTGGAACACGGGCTTTTGCTTGGCAGCAAAGGCTTCGTAGGCGCGGCGGAAGTCTTCGGTCTGCATGCAGATGGCCTGGGCCTGTGCCTCGGCCTCGATGGCCTGTTCGATGGTCATGCTCCACTCCTGGCTCAGCATGGTTTTGGTCATGCCGTGGGCAAAGGTGGGGCCGTCGGCCAGTGCGCGCGCTGTGGCCTGCACGTTGGCCAGCAGGTCGGCGCTTTCATACAGGTCGTTGAAGAAGCCCCAGGCCAGGCCTTCGTGCGCGGTCATCGCGCGACCGGTGAACAGCAGCTCGCTGGCGCGGCCCTGGCCGATCATGCGGGGCAGCAGCGCGCAGGCGCCCATGTCGGCCCCGGCCAGGCCCACGCGGGTGAACAAGAAGGCGGTCTTGGTGGCCTGGGTGCCGTAGCGCATGTCGCAGGCCAGCGCCATCATCGCGCCCGCACCGGCGCAAATGCCGTCGATGGCGCCCAGCACGGGCTGTGGGCAGGCGCGCATGGCCTTGACCAAATCACCGGTCATGCGTGTGAACTCCAGCAGCTCGGGCATGGTCATGGTGGTCAGCGGGCCGATGATCTCGTGCACATCACCACCCGAGCAAAAGTTGCCGCCCGCGCCGGTGACGACGATGGCCTTCACATCGGTGGCAAAGCGCAGCGCATAGAAGAAGTCGCGCAACTCGGCGTAGCTCTGGAAGGTCAGTGGGTTCTTGCGGTCCGGGCGGTTGAGCGTGACGGTGCCCACACCATCGGCAAAGGTCCAGGCAAAGTGCTCGGCCACATAGCTGGCTTGCGGGTTGAACTGCTCGCGCATGGGGTTGCTCGCCCCGATGAAGTGTTTCATTCGGCTGTCTCCAAAGAATTGTTTTGTGTGTGTTCTTTCACCTTGCCCAGCAGGCGGTACAAGGTGCTGATGTCGCGCTCGCCCAGCGAGGCGAAGGCTTCGACGATCCATTGCTCGTGCTGGCGCGCCATGGTGTTGAACTGCTCGCGGCCTTGCGGCGTGAGGCGCACGAGGTACGCGCGGCGGTCGCCTTCCACGTCCATGCGCTCCACCAGCCCCTCGGCCACGAGCTGGTCGGTGATGCCGGTGATGTTGCCGCTCGTCACCATCATGCGGCGCGAGAGTTCCTTCATCTTCATGCCGTCCGGCGCGCGCTCCAGCTGGGCCATCAGGTCAAAGCGTGGCAGCGTGGTGTCGAACTGCGCGCGCAGGTGGCTGCGCACCTGTTTTTCGATGAGCTGGGTGCAGGTGAGCAGGCGCAGCCACAGGCGCAGGGCTTCGGGGTGCTCGCTGGGGGCAGCGCCGTGCAGGCGGGCTTCGAGGTCCATGGCTAGCCTTCTTCCTCGGATGCTCTGTTTTTGGTAGCTGCTTGCGTTTGATTGGCCTGCGCAAGGAGCTGTTTTTGCTTGGATATCTCGCGCAGCATCTGGTCGCGGCCGCTGGTGTACTGCACCGGCCAGTCGGTGTGCGCTGCGGCCACGGGGCTCAGCTGCGCGGCGGCGTGCAGCGTCCAGGCCGGGTCGGCCAGGTGGGGGCGTGCAATGGCGCACAGGTCGGCGCGGCCGGCGGCGATGATGCTGTTGGCGTGGTCGGCCTCGGTGATCGCGCCCACGGCCATTGTGGCAATGCCCACCTCGTTGCGGATGCGGTCGGCAAACGGCGTTTGGTACATGCGGCCATACACCGGACGCGAGTCGCGTGTGGTCTGGCCGGAGGACACGTCGATCAGGTCTGCGCCTGCCGCCTTGAACAAGCGCGCAATGGCGATGGCGTCGTCGGCAGTATTTCCGTCGGGGAGCCAGTCGTGGGCCGAGATACGCACGGAGAGCGGCTTGTCGGCCGGCCACACGGCGCGCAGCGCGGTCAGCACCTCCAGCGGGTAGCGGCAGCGGTTCTCCAGGCTGCCGCCGTATGCATCGGTACGCTGGTTGGTGGCGGGGCTCAAAAAGCTGGCCAGCAGGTAGCCGTGTGCGCAGTGCAGCTCCAGCCAGTCAAAGCCGCAGGCCACGGCGCGGCGGGCGCTGTCCACAAACGCGGCGGTCACGCGGTCCATGTCGGCGCGGGTCATGGCGGCAGGTGTCTGGTTCTGCGCGCCATAGGCGATGGGGCTGGCGGCCAGCAGGGGCCAGTTGCCCGCCTCCAGCGGTTCGTCCGTGCCTTCCCAGCCCACGCGGGTCGAGCCCTTGGGGCCGCTGTGGCCCAACTGCAGGCCGATCTTGGCCGTGCTGCTGCCGTGCACAAAGTTGACGACGCGCGCAAAGGCGGCTTGCTGTGCGTCGTTCCACAGGCCGGGGCAGGCGGGGGTGATGCGGCCCTCGGGCGTGGGGCTGGTCATCTCAACCATCACCAGCGCTGCGCCGCCCAGGGCCCTAGCGCCCAGGTGCACCAGGTGGAAGTCCTGCGGCACGCCCTCGACCGCGCTGTAGGTGGCCATGGGCGAGACGACGATGCGGTTCTTGAGCGTGAGGCCTTTGAGCGTGAAGGGCGTGAGCATGGGCGGAATCGCGGCCTTGCCACCCGCGAGCCAGGCCTCATAACCCTCCAGCCACGCGGCATCGCGCAGCCGCAGGTTCTCGTGGCTGATGCGCTGGCTGCGCGTGAGCAGCGAGTACGTGAACTGCTCCACGGGCATGCCGGCGTAGCGCGCCACGTTCTCAAACCACTCGGTGCTGTTGCGCGCGGCGTTCTGGATCTTGAGCACCTCCACGCTGCGGCGCGCTTCATAGTGCTGCAGCACCTCGTCAATCGGCAAGCCCGTGGCGAATTCGTTGGCCAGGTCAATGGCGTCTTCGAGCGCGAGCTTGGTGCCGCTGCCAATCGAGAAATGTGCGGTGTGCGCCGCGTCACCCATCAGCACGATGGGTACCTGCTTCCCGCCGATGGTCTCGCGGTGCACCCAGGTGTTGCAGATCACGCGCGGGAAGCGGATCCAGTTGGCCGAGCCGCGCAGGTGCGTGGCGTTGCTGATGAGCGCGTTGCCGTCCAGGTATTTGGCAAACAGCTTTTCGCAGAATGCAATGGCCTCGGGCTGCTCCATCTGGTCGAGACCGTGCGCCTTCCACACCGCTTCGGGGGTCTCGATGATGAAGGTGGAGGTGTCGGCATCGAACTGGTAGGCATGCGCCTGGAACCAGCCGTGCTCAGTTTGCTCGAAAGCAAACGTAAAAGCATCCAGCTTTTTGTGCGTACCCAGCCAGACAAAACGGCACTCGCGCAGGTCGATATCGGGCTGGTAGGTGGTGGCGTAGCGGGTACGGATGCGGCTGTTGAGGCCATCGCTGGCGATCACCAGGTCGGCGTTGTACTGCGCAGCCAGCGCCTGGTCGTCGGTCACGTCGGTCTCGAACACCAGCTCCACGCCCACCGCCAGGCACCGGTCCTGCAGGATGTTGAGCAGGCGCTTGCGGCCAATGCCGCAGAAGCCGTGGCCTGTGGAGCGCACGCTGCGCCCCTTGAAGAACACCTCGATATCGTCCCAGTGGTTGAACGCGTCGCCGATCAGGGCTGCCGTGGGCGCGTCGGCCGCCTGCAGGTTGGCCAGCGTCTGGTCCGACAGCACCACCCCCCATCCGAAGGTGTCGAACGGCCGGTTGCGTTCGACCACCGTGACGCGGTGCGCGGGGTTTTGCTGCTTCATGAGCAGGGCGAAGTAGAGACCGGCGGGCCCACCGCCAATGCAGAGGATGTTCATGCCAAAATAGTTTAGGCTTAAACAAAATGCTGTCAATGGGGCCTTCCCGGCGAAACCCCTGATGCCATCGCGGGGTGTTGACGCAGTGCAGCAAATTTCTCAAGATGCGCCGCATGAAGCACTTGCTGCACACCTTGGAGGGGCGGCTGGCGGCCTTGCCGGTGCCGATGGCAGTCCAGTTGCCTGCGGGCCAGCAACTGGGCGCGCCCGAGCCTGCTGTAACGCTGCGCTTTCGTGACCGCATGGCACTGGTGGCGCTGGCCACGGGCGAGATCGGCAATGTGGGGGCTGCCATCGTCGAGGGGCGCGTGGCGCTGGAAGGCGGCATGCGCGACCTGATGACCGCCGCTGCGGGCCTGTTGACCCGCGACCCGGCCCGCGACCAGCACCACGGCTGGTGGCAGCGGGTGCTGGCACGCGCGCGGTCGATGGCGGTGCACACGCTGGCGCATGACGCGCGCCATGTGCAGTTCCATTACGACCTGTCGGACGACTTCTACGCGCTGTGGCTCGATCCGCGCCGCGTGTATTCGTGTGCGTACTACCGGTCCCCAGACCTGACGCTGGCCCAGGCGCAGGAGGCCAAGCTCGACCACATTTGCCGCAAGCTGCAGCTGCAACCGGGGGACCGGTTTCTGGACATTGGCGCGGGCTGGGGTGGCCTGCTGCTGTGGGCGGCCGAGCACTACGGTGTGGATGCCACAGGCATCACGCTGTCGCGCAACCAGCACGCCCATGTGCAGCGGCGCATTGAAGAGCGTGGGCTGCAGGGGCGCGTGCGCATGCAACTGGTGGATTACCGCGAGCTGCAGGTGGAGCAGCCCTTCGACAAGATCGCCTCGGTGGGCATGTTCGAGCATGTAGGCCGCGCGCAGATGCAGCGCTACTTTGAGACGGTGGCGGGCCTGCTGCGGCCCGGAGGGCTGGTGCTGAACCACGGCATCACAGCGGGGGGCGCAGACAACGCGCAACTGGGCGCGGGCATGGGTGACTTTATCGAGCAGTACATCTTCCCGGGCGGCGAGCTGTTGCATGTGAGCACGGTGCTGCACGACATGGCCCGCGCAGGCCTGGAGATGGTGGACACCGAGAACCTGCGCCCACACTACGCGCGTACGCTGTGGGCGTGGTCCGACGGGCTCGAAGCCCAATTGCCTGCGGCCCGTGAGGTGCTGGCCGCACAGGGTGGGGCGCAGCAGGGTGATAAGGTCTTGCGTGCATACCGCCTGTATCTTGCGGGCAGTGCCCTGGGGTTTGAGCGCGGCTGGATGGCACTGCACCAGATGCTGGCCATCAAGCCTGACGGAGATGTGGCCACCGGGGCCATGCCCGGCGCACAATCAGGCTATCCGTTCATTCGCGATTACATCTACCGCAGCTGAGTCTGCTTCTTCCACGAAAACGCTTCTCCATGCTCTACAAATTCAAATCCCGCGCCGCAGCCGATCTGATCATGCTGGAGCCGCAGGGCCGCCAGGTGGTGACCATCATGGGCAAGACACCCGGTGCCAGCGGCATCGTGACGGCCGCCCAGATCCCTGCCGCCATCGCTGCGCTGGAGTCCGCCGTGGCGTCCGAAGAGGCTCAGCAGGCGTCCGCAGACGCGGGTGGAGAGGATGAGGCCAGTGCGGAAGACCGCGCTGAGGCCGTGCGTCTGCGGCAGCGGGTGGCACCGCTGATCGACATGCTCAAGCGCAGTGCTGCGGCGGATGTGGACGTGGTCTGGGGGGTGTAGCGCCTCGTCTTTTGAGCCAGTGGGCGGCGAGCAGCTTCGTTCGCGGCGCATATTCACGGCAGCCCCCTGCAGGTTTCTTCTTTCTTGTGCAACCCGCCAATGACTTGCGACCTTTCTCCGCTGGCCGTCGTCCAGGCTCAGCTGGACGCCTACAACGCCAAGAACATCGATGCCTTGCTGACGACCTACGCCGAAGACGCGCAGCAGTTTGTCCTCCACGGAGAGCGGCTTGCGCAAGGGCATGCCGAGATGCGCCCGCGCTTTCTGGCACGCTTTGCCGAGCCCGACCTGCATGCACGGCTGCTGTCGCGCACGGTGGTGGCGAATGTGGTGGTGGACTGCGAATTGATCACGCGCAATTTTCCCGAGGGCCTGGGGACGCTGGAGATGCTGTGCGTGTATGAAGTCTCGAACGGGCGCATCCAGCGCGCCTCGTTTGCCACGGGTGAAAAGCGCCTGCAGCCCGCGCAGGCAGCCATCACGGGCTGACCCGCAGGCCCGCCACCACGGCAACAGGTCAGTCCACCTTCGCCCCCGACGCCTTCACCACCTGAGCCCACTTCTTGTGTTCGTTGTCGATGTGTTTGGCAAACTCGGCGGGTGTGTTGCCACCCGGAATAGCGCCTTGCGCCACCAGCCGTTCTTTCATCGCCGGGGTGGCCAGTGACTTGGCCACTTCCTGCTGGATGCGGTTCACGATGTCCTGGGGCGTGCCCGCCGGGGCAAGCAGGCCGAACCAGGAGCTGGCCTCGTAGCCCTTGAGGGTCGGGCCTCCGGCCTGCTCCACTGTGGGAACGTCGGGCAGGGCGCTGGAGCGCTCTGAACTGGTCACGGCCAGGGCCGTGAGCTTGCCCGCTTTGATCTGCGCCATCGACGAAGGCAGGTTGTCAAACATCACGTCGGCGTTGCCCGCCACCATGTCCATGAGCGCGGGGCCGGAACCCCGATAGGGCAAGTGCAGCATGAAGGTGCCAGTCATGCTCTTGAACAGCTCGCCTGCCAGATGGATCGATGTGCCGTTGCCGCTGGAGGCCATGTTCATCTTGCCGGGGCTGGCCTTGGCGACGCGGATGAAATCCTGCACGTTGGCGATGCCCTGGGCCTTGGCCTTGTCGGCATTCATCACCATCACATTGGGCACCGCAGCCACCAGCGTGACGGGGACAAAGTCCTTGATGGGGTCGTAGGGCAGCTTGGCGTATAGCGCGCGGTTGATGCCGTGAGTGCCCACGGTGCCCATCAGCAGCGTGTAGCCGTCCCCCGGCGACTTGGCGACGATGTCGGCGCCCACATTGCCGCCAGCACCGGCGCGGTTGTCCACAATGAACTGCTGGCCAAACGCGCGCGAGAGTTCGGGCGCCATGGCGCGCGCCAGGATGTCGGTGGTGCCACCGGGGGCAAAGGGCACCACGATGCGCACGGGCTTGGTGGGCCAGGTGCTGGCTTGTTGTTGGCCGTGCGCAAGGGGCAGCAGGGCAGCGCAACCCAGGGCGGCGCAGGCCAGTGCCGCAACGGTGCGGCGGCGTGGATGGGGGCGTGTTGTCATGGGGGGGGCGTCCTTTCGCAGGTGTTTCGTATGCATGCAAAGCTTTTTACGCGGCACGGCGCGATCCGTGCAGATGGATTACCCCAAGGTGGTGGTGCCGAGCTCAATGGCAGGCACAAAAAAAGCCGCCTCGGCCAAGGCCGAGGCGGCTATTCCAACAATGACTGGAAGGGAAAAATTGATCAGTCTGCGTAGGTGCCTGCAGCCTTGATCACAGCGCCCCACTTGTCGATTTCGGCCTGTACAAACTTCTTGTGTTCAGCGGGTTCCATGCGCTTGTCGGTGACGACCACCGCGCCCAGGCCTTCTTGTTTCTTGATGAACTCGGGGTCCTTCAGTGCAAGCTTGAGGGCTTCGTTGATCTTGGTCACGACGGGAGCTGGCGTGCCCTTGGGCGCGTACAGGCCGTGCCAGATGCTGACGTTGAAGTCCTTCAGGCCCGACTCCGCCAGGGTGGGCAGGTCCTTCAGAGCCGGGGTGGTCAGGCGCTTGGGCGTGGTCACGGCGTAGGCCTTGACCTTCTTGCCTTCGATCTGTGGCGTGGTGTTCGTGGTCTGGTCGCACAGCAGGTCGATCTGGCCGCCAATCAGGTCGGTGATGGCGGGGGCCGTGCCCTTGTACGGCACGGGGGTCATGTCCACCTGCATGGCGCTCTGGAACATCAGGCCACACAGGTGCGACGCTGCGCCCAGGCCGGCATTGCCCAGGTTGATCTTGCCCTTGTTCTGCTGGATCCAGGCGGTGAGTTCCTTGAAGTTGTTCGCAGGCATGGTGGGCCGAGCGATCAGCGTCATAGGCACATCGTTGACCATGCCCAGGTATTCAAAGTCGTTGGGCACGCTGAATGACAGCTTGCGGTACAGCGCGGGCATGGTGGACATGCCAATGTGGTTGAGCAGCAGCGTGTAGCCGTCCGGTGCGGCGCGGGCTACGCGGGCTGCACCGATGGAGCTGCCGGCGCCGGCCGTATTGTCCACCACCACAGTAGCACCCAGGGGCTTGCGCAGTGCTTCGGCCAGGTCGCGCGCCACGCGGTCGGTGGGGCCGCCCGCAGCAAAGGGAACCACGATGGTGATGGTCTTGTCCTTGGCGGGATAGTCTTGGGCGCTGGCGCCAAAAGCGGTGGCTGCGGCCGCAGCGATCAATGCAAGTTTCAGCGTTGTTTTCATGGGTCTCTCCTGTGAATGACGGGCCATGATAGCGAGGGGGGGGTGCGGGAACATTGCGGATATTACGTAGCACACAGGGGGCATGGTTTTTAACAAAAAGACGCCTGAAGCGCTTGTCTATAAAGCGCTGAATGCTACAAAATAAGGAGCAATGCTAGGGTAAACACTGCGGCATGCCACCGCGCAAAGCGGGCACTTTTTGCGCTGACGCAAACCTTTGGGCGGAGCGGGAAGGGCCCACGTTTGCGCATTGACAGCACGCCCATGCCGCTCATCACCGAGACAGGCACGACCCGATGCCAGCGCCACCGTGGAACGCTTTGCCAGGCCACGGGCGGCGTTTCCGTTGGGGATAGAGGAGCTGCAGCCTCTGGCAGCTGCGGCTAGGCGCCGCATGGCGCCATGGCGGAGGCTACTTATAGCTCCGCGCGTCCTCAATCACCTTGCCATCGTTGGGCAGCGTGCCAGGGGCCACCATCTGCACGTCGCCCCGCAGCTTGGTCACCTCGCGGATCGCGTCCGAGAGCTGGTGTGCCAGGCCCTCGGCGGTCTCCACGGTTTCCACCTGCAGCACCATCTGGTCGTTGGCCATCTCGCCGCTGACCACCAGGCGTGCGCGCAGCACCTGCGGAAAACGCTGTGCAATCGTGGCCACCTGGCCGGGGTGCACGAACATGCCGCGGACCTTGGTGGTCTGGTCGGCCCGGCCCATCCAGCCCTTGATGCGGGTGTTGGTGCGGCCCGTGGGGCACTGCCCTGGCAGCACGGCCGACAGATCACCCGTGCCAAAGCGGATCAGCGGGTAGTCGGGGTTGAGCGTGGTCACCACCAGCTCGCCCACCTCGCCCTCGGGCACCGGGTCGCCCGTGCCGGGACGCACGATCTCGACGATCACACCTTCATCGAGCACCAGGCCTTCGCGGGCCGAGGTCTCGTAGGCAATCAGCCCCAGGTCGGCCGTGGCGTAGCACTGGTAGCCCGCGATGCCGCGCTCGGCAAACCACTCGCGCAGTGAGGGCGGAAAGGCCTCGCCCGACACCAGCGCCTTGGTCATCGTGGGCAGCGTTACACCCATCTCGGCGGCTTTTTCGACAATGATCTTGAGAAAGCTGGGCGTGCCGATGTAGCCCGCAGGTTGCAGTTCGGCCATGGCCTGCACCTGCTGCTCGGTCTGCCCCGTGCCGCCTGCAAACACCGTGCAGCCCAGAGCGTGTGCGCCGGTTTCCATCATCGAGCCCGCAGGCACGAAGTGGTAGCTGAAGCTGTTGTGGATCAGCTCACCGGGCCGAAAGCCTGCGGAATGGATGGCGCGCGCCATGCGCCAGTAGTCGCGCCGCGTGCCTTCGGGTTCGTAGATGGTGCCGGGGCTGGCAAACACACGCGGCATGGCCGCGCCAAAACCCAGCGCGCTGAAGCCACCAAACACGTTGGTGGCGCGGCCTGCCTGCTGGCGCTCCAGCAACTCGTACTTGCGCGTGACGGGCAGCTTTGCCAGGGCCGCGCGGCCGGTGATGGTGGTTGCATCCACGCCAGCCAGGATGCCGGCAAATGCGGGCGATGCCTTCTGGGCATGGGCGATCTGCTGCGGCAGCGCAGCCATCAGCGCCGCTTCGCGCTCTGCGGGGCTGCGTGTTTCCAGGGCGTCATAAAACGTGCTCATGCCTGGGGTTCCTTGTGAGGTGGTTTGAAGTGAAATTGGCCTCTGGCGCTTATCCATAAAGCGCAAGCAGCTATGAAAATAGGAGTGATCCGTTCAGCGTTTGAAAAGGTGCGGAGCCTGGAATACCGGCGCTGACGAAAGCCAGCGCCACCGCGCAAGGGCCGCCCCGCCGCGCTGGTGGCGTCCCCCTGAGGGGGAAGGCGCGCAGCGCCACAGGGGGCTCCTCAAGCCAACCAGCGCTTGCGCCGCTTGTAGCTTTTGACATCCTTGAAACTCTTGCGCTCGCCGCCGCCCACGCCCAGGTAGAACTCCTTCACGTCCTCGTTGTTGGCCAGGTCGCTCGCGGCGCCGTCCATCACCACGCGGCCGCTTTCCATGATGTAGCCGTAGTCCGAATACTTGAGGGCCATGTTGGTGTTCTGCTCGGCCAGCAGGAAGGTGACCTTTTCTTTGGTGTTCAGGTCCTTCACGATGTTGAACACCTCCTCCACGATCTGCGGCGCCAGGCCCATCGAGGGCTCGTCCAGCAGCACCATGCTGGGGTTGGCCATCAGCGCGCGGCCGATGGCGCACATCTGCTGCTCGCCACCCGAGGTGTAGGCGGCCTGCGAGGTGCGGCGCGTCTTGAGGCGCGGAAAGTAGTTGTAGACCTTCTCCAGGTTGGCTGCGATCTCGGCCTTGCTGGTGCGGGTGTAGCTGCCCGTCATCAGGTTCTCTTCAATGGTCAGGTGGGCAAAACAGTGGCGCCCCTCCATCACCTGCACCACGCCACGCTGCACCAGGTCCGCGGGCGAGAGGTTTTCGATGCGCTCGCCGCGCAGCTCGATGGAACCCTTGGTGACCTCGCCCCGCTCGCCCTGCAGCAGGTTGGAGATGGCGCGCAGCGTGGTCGTCTTGCCCGCCCCGTTCCCCCCCAGGATGGCCACGATGGAGCCCTGCGGCACCTGCAGTGACACGCCCTTGAGCACCAGGATCACGTGGTTGTAGATGACCTCGATGCCGTTGACGTTGAGAACGATATTGCTGTTGGAGTCCATGGTGTTGCCTTCCTGTACCAATCCAAAGAGCTGTTGCACAACCCTTTGGATTGGCGGCTGCCAGAAAGCAGCCGTTACGTCACTGGCCCTTGAAACGGTCGCAGCCTGAAATACCAGTGCCACCGCGCAAGGGCCGCCCCGCCGCGCTGGTGGCGTCCCCCTTCCCGCAGCGCGAAGCGCTAAGAGAGAAGGGGGAAGCGGCAAAGCCGCTCAGGGGGATGTGCTTAGCTCTGGCAGTCCGCAGCGTCGCGGCGCGTCATCTTCTTGTCGGCCAGGTACTTGTCCGCACCGGCCTTGACCATGGGCTTCAAGATCTGCTCATCGGCCTGGTACCAGTCGGACGAGAAGTTCCACTTGCTGCCATCCCAGGTGTGGACGCGCGCCCAGGTGGATCCCATGTGGTCAGCGCAGCTGGTGGACAGCGGACGCATCACGCCGCCAAAGCCCAGCGCATCGAGCTTCTTCTGGTCCAGGGCCAGGTTTTCCATGCCCCAGCGCACTTGTTCGCCGGTCATGACCTTGCCCTTGCCAAAACGCTCCTGTGCGCGGCGCACCGATTCGACGGCCAGCATCTGGATGATCACGCCGCGCGTGTACAGCACCGAGCCCACTTCGTCCTTGGGCCCTGTGCCCTGGCCCTTGTCGTGAACGTTCTTCAGGATGTCCTGGATCACCTTGGGCTGCTGGCCCGAGGTGTTCAGTGCCAGCGCGTTGTAGCCCTTGGCGCCTTCGCCCACGTCACGCACATCGGGCTCGGCACCCGCCCACCACACGCCATACATCTTGTCGCGGGGGTAGCCGGTGGCCTGGGCTTCCTTGAGGGCGGTGGAGTTCATCACACCCCAGCCCCACAGCAGCACGTAGTCAGGGCGGCTCTGGCGCACTTGCAGCCAGGTGGCTTTTTGCTCCACGCCGGGCGCGGTCACGGGCAGCATCTGCAGCTCAAAGCCGTGCATCTTGGCGCGTTCTTGCAGCAGCGGGATGGGCTCCTTGCCAAACGGGCTGTCGTGGTACACCAGCGCAATCTTCTTGCCCTTGAGCTTGTCCAGACCGCCGTTGGCCTTGCCAATGTGCTGGATCAGGATGTCGGCGCCTGTCCAGTAGCTGCCCATGAACGGGAAGTTCCACTTGAACGCCTGGCCGTCCTGCGCCACCGACAGGCCATAGCCCAGCGTCATCAGCGGGATCTTGTCCACGGGCGCTTTTTCGGTCAGCGCAAAGGTGATGCCGGTGGCCTGGGGGTCGAACAGCGACACGCCAGGGCGGCTCTTGAGGCGTTCGTAGCATTCCACGCCACGGTCGGTGGCATAGCCGGTTTCGCATTCTTCAAAGGTCAGCTTCACACCGTTGATGCCGCCGTCGCGGGCGTTGATCATCTTGATGTAGTCCTGCTTGCCGTTGGCCCATGGCACACCGTTGGGTGCGTAGGGGCCTGTGCGGTAGGACAGCAGCGGGAAGAACTGCTCCTTGGCTTGTGCGAGGGCGCTCGTCGCAATGGACGAGGCACCGGCAGCAACCACCGCAGCGGCGATCACGATTTTCGAAAGCTTCATGGATGTCTCCTTTGGATGAATGTGTTGAAGCACGGGAAAAACTGGCAGGGGATCAGTGGGGGAAGGGCCAGAGGCGGAGTTTTTGTTTGGCGGTGGACCACAGCTTGGCCAGACCATGGGGCTCCACGATGAGGAACCACACGATCAGAGCTCCGAAGATCATCAGCTCGGCATGCGAGACACCGGCGGTGGACACCTCGATGCCAAAGATCCCCATGAAGGCCGGCAGGAACTGGTTGAGCACGATGGGCAGCACCACGATGAAGGCCGCACCAAAGAAGCCACCCATGATCGAGCCGAGCCCGCCGATGATCACCATGAACAGCAGGCGGAACGAAATTTCCACCGAGAAGGCCGCAGGCTCCCAAGCGCCCAGGTGCACAAAGGCCCACAGCGCACCGGCCATGCCCACAATGAACGAGCTGACCGCAAACGCGCTGAGCTTGGCGTACATGGGGCGGATGCCGATCACGGCCGCAGCCACGTCCATGTCACGGATGGCCATCCACTCACGCCCGATGGCGCCGCGCACCAGGTTCTTGGCCAGCAGGGCCACCACCACCAGGATGGCCAGGCAGAAGATGTACTTGCTGGTGGCGCTTTCGATCGGCATGCCCAGCACCTGCAGGTTGGTGACCGACACCGAGCCCGAGTCGGAGTTGTTGGTGAACCACTTGATGCGCAGGAACATCCAGTCGCTGAAGAACTGCGCGGCCAGCGTCGCCACGGCCAGGTACAGCCCCTTGACGCGCAGGCTGGGCAGCCCGAACAGGATGCCGAAGAACGTGGCGCACAGCCCGCCCAGGATCAGTGCCGGGATCAGCGGCATGCCGGGGAAACGCACGAAGAAGTTGTAGGCCCCGTAGGCGCCCACGGCCATGAAGGCGCCCGAGCCCAGCGAGATCTGGCCGCAGTAGCCCACCAGGATGTTCACCCCCAGGGCCGCCAGCGCCATGATGACGAAGGGGATCAGGATGGCACGGAAGATGTAGTCGCTGGCCAGCATGGGCACGGCGATGAAGGCGATGGCCAGGATGATGCCGATGGCAATGCGGTCCTGCGCGATCGGAAAGATCTGCTGGTCAGCGCGGTAGCTCGTCTTGAACTGGCCGTTTTCGCGGTAGAGCATGGAAGTCTCCTGTTCTTGTTGTTATGGGTTACACGCGGTCGATGATCTTTTCTCCGAACAAACCTTGCGGTCTGAACAGGAGGAACACCAGCGCCAGCACATACGCAAACCAGATCTCGATGCCCCCGCCCACGAACGGGCCCAGGTACACCTCGGAGAGCTTTTCGCCCACGCCGATGATCAGGCCGCCGATGATGGCGCCGGGTACCGAAGTCAGGCCGCCCAGGATCACCACCGGCAGCGCACGCAGGGCCACCGTGGTGAGCGAGAACTGCACCCCGAGCTTGCTGCCCCAGATCATCCCGGCCACCAGGGCCACCACACCTGCCACGCACCACACGATCACCCAGATGCGGTTCAAAGGGATGCCGATGGATTGGGCCGCCTGGTGGTCGTCGGCCACGGCGCGCAGTGCGCGGCCGGTAGAGGTTTTCTGAAAGAACACCGACAGCAGGGCCACCAGCGCGGCGGCAATGGCCGCAGCAATCACGTCTTCCTTGTTGATCAGGATGCCGCCCTGGAACACCGTGTCGAACGCAAAAATGGGCTCCTTGGGCATGCCCACGTCGATTTTGTAGATGTCGCTACCAAACAGCGTCTGGCCCAGGCCTTCAAGAAAGTACGTGATGCCCAATGTGGCCATCAGCAGCGTGGCACCTTCCTGGTTGACCAGGTGGCGCAGCACCAGCTTTTCAATCAGCCAGGCCACCACGAACATGATGGCGCCCGCAATCACGAAGGCGGCCAGGTTGGCCACGATGGGGTTGTCGATGCCGGTCCACTTGGGGATCCATTCGGCAAAGCGGGCCATGGCCAGCGCTGCAAACAGCACCATCGCGCCCTGCGCGAAGTTGAACACGCCCGAAGCCTTGTAGATCAGCACAAAGCCCAGCGCCACCAGCGAATACAGCATGCCGGCCATAAGGCCGCCGATGAGGGTTTCCAAAAAGAATGCCATGAGTTGTTCTCCCGATCAGTGGCTTGTGCCCAGATAGGCACTGATCACGTCTTCGTTGTTGCGCACTTCGTCGGGGCTGCCGTCGCCGATCTTCTTGCCGTAGTCGAGCACCACCACGCGGTCGCTGATGTCCATCACCACGCCCATGTCGTGCTCGATGAGCACGATGGTGGTGCCGAACTCGTCGTTCACATCGAGGATGAAGCGGCACATGTCCTGCTTTTCTTCCACGTTCATGCCGGCCATGGGCTCGTCGAGCAGCAGCACCTGCGGCTCCATGGCGAGAGCCCGGCCCAGGTCCACGCGCTTTTGCAGGCCATAGGGCAGCTGGCCCACGGGCGTCTTGCGAAACGCCTGGATTTCCAGGAAGTCGATGATGTGCTCGACGTACTCGCGGTGGCGGATCTCCTCGCGCTCGGCCGGGCCGATACGCAGCGCCTGCATCAGCAGGTTGCTTTTGATCTTGAGGTTGCGGCCGGTCATGATGTTGTCGATCACGCTCATGCCCTTGAACAGCGCCAGGTTCTGGAAGGTGCGCGCCACGCCCATCTCGGCCACTTGGCGCGAGTTCATGTGCGAGAACGTCTTGCCCCGGAAGGTGATCGAGCCGTCCTGCGGCGTGTACACGCCGTTGATGCAGTTGAGCATGGAGCTTTTGCCCGCGCCGTTGGGGCCGATGATGGCGCGGATCTCGTGCTCTTTCACGTTGAACGAGATGTCGGTCAGCGCCTTCACGCCGCCAAACCGCAGGCTGATGTTCTTGACGTCCAGGATGACGTCGCCGATCTTCTTTTTGGTCATGGTGGGGTGTTGCTGCTCGGGCGGGTAGAGAGCGGGTTTCATGCTGCAGCCTTGACGGGCGCGAAGGTCTTGGTGTCCGACAGCTTCAGGGTGGCGCTCACGCTGCCCGTGCGGCCGTCCTCGAACTTGACCTGGGTCTCGATGTACTGCTCGGTGCGGCCTGCGTACAGCGCATCCACCAGCACCGCATATTTTTCGGCAATGAAGCCTCGGCGGACCTTGTTGGTGCGCGTGAGTTCGCCGTCGTCCGCGTCCAGCTCCTTGTGCAGCACCAGGAAGCGGCTGACCTGGCTGCCCGCCAACATGGTGTCGGTGGCGAGGTCGGCGTTGACCTTCTCGATGCACTCGCGGATCAGCTCGTACACCTCGGGCTTTTGCGCCAGGTCGGTGTAGCCCGCGTAGGGCAGGTTGCGGCGTTCGGCCCAGTTGCCCACGGCGTCGAAATCGATGTTGACCATCACACACACCTTCTCGCGGCCGTCGCCCAGCGCGACCACTTCCTTGATGTGCGGGAAGAACTTGAGCTTGTTCTCCACATACTTGGGCGCAAACATGGCGCCATCGTTGGCGCCGCCCTTGATGCGGCCCACGTCCTTCACGCGGTCAATGATCTTGAGGTGGCCGTGCGCGTCGAGGAATCCTGCGTCGCTGGTGTGGTACCAGCCATCGGCGGTGAGCACCTCGGCCGTGGCCTTGGGGTTCTTGTAGTACTCCTTGAGCAGGCCGGCGGACTTGACGAGGATCTCGCCGTTGTCGGCCACCTTGATCTCCACACCGCGAATCGGCACGCCCACCGTGTCGGCGCGCGCCTGGTTGTCGGGCTGCAGGCAGACGAACACGGCGGTCTCGGTGGAGCCATACAGCTGCTTGAGGTTGATGCCGATGGAGCGGTAGAACGTGAACAGATCCGGGCCAATGGCCTCGCCTGCCGTGTACGCCACGCGCACGCGGCTAAAGCCCAGGTTGTTGCGCAGCGGGCCGTACACCAGCAGGTTGCCCAGCGCGTACTTGATGCGGTCCAGGGTGCCCACGGGTTCGCCGTCCATGAGGGCGGGGCCCACCCGCTTGGCCACGCTCATGCAGGCGTGGAACATGGCGCGCTTGATGGTGCCTGCGTCTTCCATGCGGATCATCACGCTGGTCAGCAGGCCTTCAAAAATGCGCGGCGGCGCAAAGTAGTAGGTGGGGCCGACTTCCTTCAGGTCGATGGTCACCGTGCTGGCCGACTCGGGGCAGTTGACCACGTAGCCGCAGGCCAGCCACTGGGCGTAGCTGAAGATGTTCTGGCCGATCCAGGCCGGGGGCAGGTAGGCCAGCACTTCTTCGCTGCTGGTGAGCTTGTCGAACTCGGCACCTGCGCTGGCGCGGTCCAGCAGGGTGCTGTGGGTGTGCACCACGCCCTTGGGGTTGCCCGTGGTGCCCGAGGTGAAGAACATCGCCGCCACATCGTCGGGCTGGGCCTTGGCGACCTCGCTCTGGAACCACTGGGGGTTCTTGGCGACGTGCGCCTTGCCTGCTTCGATCAGCGAGTCCAGCGACGCCAGGCCCTGTTCCTCGTAGTTGCGCAGGCCGCGCGGGTCGTCAAAGTAGATGTTCGAAATCTGGGGGCATTGCTCGCGGATCTCCAGCAGCTTGTCCACCTGCTCCTGGTCTTCCACCAGGCAAAAGCGCACTTCGGCGTTGTTGAGCGGGAACACGCATTCGGCCCCCACGGCGTCCTGGTACAGCGGAACAGGAATCGCGCCCAGTGACTGCGCGGCCAGCATGGTGGCGTAGAGGCGGGGGCGGTTGGCGCCGATCACCACCATGTGTTCATGGCGCTGCAGCCCGGCCAGGTGCAGGCCGGCGGCCACCTGCTCCACCAGCCGCACCAGGTCAGCCCAGCTGTGGGTTTGCCAGATGCCATATTCTTTTTCGCGCAGGGCCGGGGCCGTGGGGCGCTCGGCGGCATGCTTGAGCAGCAATTGCGGGAACGTGGTCAACATTGCAGGTTCCTGAAAGTAAGAGGTGTCCGTCCGGTGACTGCCGGGAGCGCGGCCTTGTGGCTGCGTATCTGTGTATGGGATGGATGCTAGGACTGACTTTGACGCCATCTTGTCTTGCCGACGACAATTTACGGGAAACTACTCCTCGGGTAAAACCCTGACGCACTGCGAATGGCCGATTGGCGAGGGTGGCGGACGGGGTATCGCGGAACGCTTCACAGGGGGGCGGTATCCTCACGGGCTATGTACGCCCCGTTCTTCGGCCTTCAGCACCCACCGTTCTCCATCGCCCCCGACCCCCGCTACCTGTTCATGAGCGAGCGGCACCGCGAGGCTCTGGCCCACCTGCTCTATGGACTGGATGCAGGGGGGGGCTTCGTGCTGCTCACGGGCGAGGTGGGGGCGGGCAAGACCACCGTGTGCCGCTGCTTTCTGGAGCAGATCCCGTCGCACTGCAACGTGGCCTACATCTTCAATCCCAAGCTCACGGTGCGTGAGCTGCTGCGTTCCATCTGCGACGAGTTCGGGGTGCCGCACAAGCCCACCGTGCCGGGTGGTGTGGAAACGGTCAAGGATTACATCGATCCGCTCAACGCCTCGCTGCTGGCGGCGCACGCCGCCGGGCGCAACACCGTGCTCATCATCGACGAGGCACAGAACCTCTCGGCCGACGTGCTGGAGCAGCTGCGGCTGTTGACCAACCTGGAGACCAGCGAGCGCAAGCTGCTGCAGATCATCCTCATCGGCCAGCCCGAGCTGCGCGCCATGGTGGCCAAGCCGTCGATGGAGCAATTGGCCCAGCGCGTGATTGCACGTTTTCACCTGGGCGCACTGAGCCCGCAGGAGACACAGCAGTACATCGCACACCGCCTGGCCGTGGCCGGGCTCACCGGGCCGCTGCCGTTTGACCGGGGTGCCCTGCGGCGTGTGCATGCGCTCTCGCACGGCGTGCCCCGGCGCATCAACCTGCTGTGCGACAGGGCGCTCCTCGGTGCCTATGCGGCTGGCGCGCGGCAGGTGAACCGGGCCATCGTCAACCGCGCCGCGCGCGAGGTCTTCGATGCGCCGGCCTCGGCCGCTGCAGCGCGCAGCGCCCGGCAGGCTGGATTGCCGCGCTGGGCTCTGGCGGGCCTGGGTGCCGTGGCGGGCGCTGCGGCGGTGGCGGCTGTTGGGTTGGGCATGGGGGTGTGGCCTGCGCACCGTGGCGGCCCGCAGGTGGCCACCACAGGCCCTGGTGCCGCCGTGGCGCAGGGTGCGGCGTCCAGCTTGGGCGCGAAACCCCCGGCGGCTGCGGCGCCTGCGGCAGTGCTGCCCGCATCCGCTGCGGCTGCCTCCGCCCCGGTAGCTGCCGCGCCCGCTGTACCGGCGTCATCGGCGGCACCGTCTTCTGCGCTGGACCAATTTATGCAGGCCCAGCCTGCCACCGATGCGCCGGCCTGGCAGGCGCTGGCCTCGGCCTGGGGGGCGGCTTTGCCTGCGGGCGCCGATGCCTGCACTACCCTGCCGCGCGAGGGCTTGCGCTGCTACCGCAACCGCCGTGCGGGCCTGAACCTGGTGCGCCAGATCGACCGGCCTGTCCTGCTGGCTCTGTACCCGTCGGAAGAGGCCGAGGCCCCTGTCTCGGTCTTGCTGCGTGGACTGGATGGCGACAACGCCACGCTCGAAGGCGGCGGCCGCAGCTTGCGCGTGCCCGTGGCCGAGCTGGCCCAGGTCTGGCGCGGCGAGATTGCCACGCTGTGGCGCGCCCCGGTGGGCATGCCCGACCGGGGCGAGATCACCGATTCACCGGCGGGCGCGGCATGGCTGGACCAACGGCTGGCGAGCAAGGCCGCCGGTGGCTCGGGCCCCGGCAGCAAGCCGGTGACACCCGCTCAGCGCCAGTCGCGCATCCACCGGTTCCAGCTGGCCCAGGGCGTGACGCCCGACGGCCGCGCCGGCCCCCTGACCCTCATGCTGCTCAACCGCGCCACCGGCGTGAACGAGCCACGTCTGCGGAACACGCCTTAACCATGTCCTACATCCTTGATGCCCTGCGGCGTGCCGATGCCGAACGCGGCCGGGGCGCCGTGCCGGGCCTGCACACGCAGGCTGCGCCCACTTCTGGCGCTTCCTCCATGCCGGGTCAGGCCGGGCCGATCAACCTGTGGTTTGTCGCAGCGGGCGTGGTCGGAGCCGCTGCGCTGGCGGCCGGCGGCACCTGGTGGGCCCTGCGGCCCCAGGCCCCGGCTGTGGTGGTGGCAGCGGCCCCGGCTGTGCCAACGCCCGCTGCCGTGGCGCCCCCCGTGGCAGCGCCAACCCCGCTGCCGCCCCCCGTGCCCGCGCCGGAGCCTGCCCCGGCACCCGCACCCGCACCGATGGCACCTCTTGAGCCCCGCAGCGCCGACAAGCGCCCGGCAGACAAACGCAGCGCAGCACCTCAGCCACCCCCGCGTGAACGTGAGCGGCCCGTGGCCTCCGTGGTGGTGGCGCCTCCTGCGGCGGCCCGCGCCCCCGCAGCCGAACAGCCCGTGCGCCCGCGCAGCCCGGCAGCTGCGCCCGCCCCCCAGGCCCCCGCAGCGCCTGCGCCACGGCCGTCACCAGACGCCGGGGTGGCCCCGCCGCCCGCCAGCCCCGTGTTTGCGCAGGGAGATCTGCCCGAGGCCTTGCGCACGCAGTTGCCTGCGCTCAAAGTGACGGGCGCCACCCATTCGAACAATCCGGCCTACCGCATGGCCATCGTCAACGGACAGGTGTTGCACGAAGGCGACCAGGCGGCACCCGGCCTGGTGCTGGAGAAGATCGAGCCTGGGCGTACTGTCTGGTCGTTCAAGGGCTACCGGTATGGGGTAACGGCGCAGTAGTAAAAAACATGAGCTAAAACAGCCTCTAGCGCTTATCCAGTAAGCGCTAATAGCTATCTATTTGATAGTTGTTTTGTGAGGCGCTGTGCTTTCAGCACCTGGCTCCACGCAAAGCGAGAGCTACGGTGGAGTCGGCATCACCGGCCCACCAGAGTCCGGGGGACGGCGCAGCAACCCCGGGGATCAGCGGATAAACCTGCCGTCGCGCCCCACCAGCGTCAGCTCCACAAACCGCGATGCATTGCGGTCGGGGGTGCTGGCGTTGATCTCGAAGCCACCCAGGTCCCACTTCTTGAGGTTCCAGGTGGCGTCGATGAAAGCGGCTCGTGTGGGGTTGCGGCCCGCGCGCTGCAGGGCCTCGGCAAAGACGCGGGCGTTGATGTAGCCCTCCAGCGCCAGGTGCGAGGGCTCGGCCGCGGCGCCCGAGGCCTTCCAGGCGGCCTGGAAGTCGCGCACCACCGGCATGACCACGTTGGAGGGCAAGGGCACGACCTGCGAAATGGCCATGCCCGCGGCATCTGCGCCCAGGGCCTTCACGGTAGCGGGGGTGCCCATCACCGACAGTGCATACAGCGTCACGCCGCGCTTGATGGCGCGAAACGCCTTCACGAATTCCAGCGTGGGCTTGCCTGCCAGGCCGATCACGATGGCTTCGAGGTTGCCGCTTGCCAGTTTGGTGGCTGCGGCGCCGGCATCCGACGCGTTGTTTTCGACCGTCACCGTCAGCGCCTCGGGCAGCTTGAGGCGGTCCATCGACTGTTTGGCGGCGGTAAAGATCTCTTTGCCGAACGCGTTGTTCTGGTAGACGATGCCGATGCGCTGGATGCCGATGGTAGACAGGTGTTGAACCAGCTTTTCGGCCTCGTCGGCATAGCTGGCGCGGATGTTGAAAACACTGCGGGCCTTGGTGCGGCTCAGCTGCGCGCCGGTGAAGGGGGCGAAAAACGGAATGCCACTCTCGATCACCTTGGGAAGCATGGCGTCGATCATGGGGGTGCCCATGCAGTTGAACAGCGCAAAGTACCCAGGGTCTGCCAGGAACTGCTCCACATTGGCCAGCGCCTTGGGCACATCGTAGGTGTCGTCCTGCGTGACCAGTTCAATGGTCTTGCCGTGGATGCCACCCCGTGCATTGATGCCCGCAAACGCCGCCTTGGCACCCTGGTGCATGGCCGACCCGAGATCGCCCAGCGGGCCGGTGAGGGCGGTGGACTGTGCAATACGGATGGTCCCTTCCTGTGCGCGGGCGCTGCCCAGCCCCAGCCAGGGCAGGCTGATGGTGGCGGTCGCGGCAGCCAGCAACTGGCGCCGGGCGATGTGGGACGGTGGTCGGGCGGTGGTCGGGGGCAGGTCGGCGGGCATGTGTGTCTCCTCAAAAGGCCCGGGCCTGCGCAGCGGCGGCCGGGGGAGGCGACATCATCCAATCACGATTGGCATTTTTTTGTCGGTCTGGCGACAATTGGGGTCGTGGTATTCCCGCACTTCCCCATCGCGGCAGACTGCCCTTTTTCATGAGAACCTTCGCGCCATGGACTCACGCATGAACCAGGATCTGTCTTTGCACCAGCGTCGTCGGCCGCCTACGGCGGATGAGCTGGACGGCATTCCCTGGCTGCGACTGCTGCTGCCCGCCGAGCGCGAGCGCGCTGTGGCCTCGTTGCTGGTGGGGGATGCCAAGGCGGGCGACTATGTGTGCCGCGTGGGGCGCCCGGTGACCTACTGGTTTGGTGTGGTCGAGGGTCTGCTCAAGATGAGCACGGACAACGCCCAGGGCCAGACCATGACGTACGCGGGCCTGCCGCCGGGCGGCTGGTTTGGCGAGGGCACCACCATCAAGCGCGAGCCCTACCGCTACAACATCCAGGCGCTGCGCAAGAGTGTGGTGGCGGGGTTGCCGATTGACAGCTTTCACTGGCTGCTGGACCACTCCATCGGCTTCAACCGCTTTGTGATGAACCAGCTCAACGAGCGCCTGGGCCAGTTCATCGCCGCGCGCGAGATCGACCGCCTGAACAACCCCGATGTGCGTGTGGCCCGCAGCCTGGCATCGCTGTTCAACCCGGTGCTGTACCCGGGCGTGGGCGAGGTGCTGCGCATTACTCAGCAGGAGCTGGCTTACCTGGTGGGCCTGTCGCGCCAGCGCGTGAACGAGGCGCTGGCCGCGTTGGAAGCGCAAGGGGCCATCCGTGTGGAATACGGCGGCCTGCGCGTGCTGGACTTGGCCGCGCTTCGGTCGAGTGTGTTTCCCCCCTGAGGCGCTCGGCGCCTGGGGGCGACGCCCTCGCTGCGGGGCGGCCCTTGCCGGGCGTCCCTGGCGTGGGGCGCGCCGGTTTCAAAGTCCGGTTAGCTGCGCGGCAGGGCGCGGGGGCGGGAAGGTGGCGAGGACAGGGGGCGGCTGCCCGTGGTGCGGGCTGGGGCGGGCACAGCCATTGGCGATGCAGAGGGGCTGCCTGTCCCCCAGCTATTGTCATCACCGCCGTCGCGCGTGAGGCGGAAGGTGCCCACCATTTGTGTGAGGCGCCCGGCCTGGTCTTTGAGGCTGTCGGCGGCGGCGGCGCCTTCTTCCACCAGCGCCGCGTTCTGCTGGGTCATTTCTTCCAGCGCACCCACCGAGTGGCTCACGTGGCCAATACGCTGGCTTTGCTCCTGTGTGGCGGCGGTGATCTCGCCCATGATGTCCGACACGCGGCGCACCGAAAGCACCAGTTCTTCAATGGTCTTGCCGGCGTGGTTCACCAGGGTGCTGCCTTCCTGCACCTGGTCGACGCTGGTACCGATCAGCGCCTTGATCTCGCGCGCTGCATTGGCCGAGCGGCCCGCCAGGTTGCGCACCTCGCCCGCCACCACGGCAAAGCCCCGGCCTTGTTCGCCTGCACGGGCGGCTTCGACTGCCGCATTCAGCGCGAGGATGTTGGTCTGGAACGCAATGCCGTCGATCACGCTGATGATGTCGGCGATCTTGCGCGAGCTGGCGCTGATGGTGTCCATGGTGCGCACCACCTGCGACACCACCTCGCCGCCGCGCGTGGCGGCATCCGATGCGGTGGAGGCCAGCTGGTTGGCCTGGCGGGCCGAGTCGGCGCTCTGCGACACCGTACCGGTCAGGTCCACCAGCGAGCTGGCCGCGCTTTGCAGGTTGTGCGAGGTTTGTTCGGTGCGCTGGCTCAGGTCCAGGTTGCCCGAGGCCACTTCCGAGCTGGCGACCAGGATGGAATCTGCCGTCTGGCCAATCTCACCCACCAGGGTGCGCAGGCGTTCCTGCATGGCGGCGATGGCTTCGAGCAGGCGGCCGGTTTCGTCGTGGATGCGCACTTCGACCTGCGAGGTGAGGTCGCCGCGCGCAATGCGTTCGGCCACCACCACGGCGCGGCCAATGGGGGCCGTGATGCTGGTGGTGATGCGCCAGGCAATCAGCGCGCCCAACCCAATGGCCAGCAGCACCAGCAGCCCGCCCACCACGCGGGCCTGGCTCTGCGTGTGCTCGGCCGATGCAGTGGCTTCGGCATTCAGCGTGTTTTGCAGGTCGATGAGTTCGCCCAGTTTGGTGCGCCAGGCGGTTTCGGCGGGCGCCACGCGGGTCATCAGCGCCAGGGTGGCGCTCACGGTATCGCCGTCGTCGGCGGCCTTGATGGCTGTGTCCAGTTCGGGGCGGGTCTTCTTGCCCAGGGCCTGCACTTCGCCCAGCAGTTTGATCTCGGTGGGGGTGGCGTTGGCGGGGGTCAGCAACTCCGCCAGCGCGGCTTCCTGGGTCGCATACAGCTTGAGCGTCTTGGCCACAGCATCAATCTGTTCGCGGGCCTGTTTGGGGTCGATGTCGTTGAGCATGGCCGCCGACCGGCTCTGAATGCCTATGGCGCTCACACTCTCCAGCATGCCATTGACCAGCTTGGCCTTGTTGGCGCCGATGCCCGTGATCTGGCGCATCTGCTCGTGCACCTTGCCCACCGAGAGCTGGCCCACGGCGGCCACCGCCACCAGCAGCACCAGCATGCAGCCAAAGCCCAGGCTCAGCCGGCTGGAAATCGACAGGGATTTGAGTGACGTTGCGGCCTGCATGGTGTTCCTTGGAGTCTCTGGGGACAATGAATCGTGTGGGGTGAACGAAGCAATAAGGGTGCCCGTGTCAGCCACCTGCTGAATGGCCTTGGTCTGCGTCCGGGTTCAAGGCAGTGTAGGCACAAATTACAAAATGTGTCATGACGCTTGCGGATAGTGGTATGCCCAATGTGCATGGGCTCGTTGTTACAAATTTGCGGGCAATTTTTTGCCATTTGTGAAAACGTATGGCGGTATTGTTGCTTCGCAAGATTGCAGATAGAACTGGTGTTTACGCCTGTATTTAAAGCATCAAATGCTATACAAAATATAGCAACCCACTTTCCCTGGATTGCTCTGTGGCCACGCGGGAGTGGCCCATCAGGTATAAATCCGTTACAGATGCGAGGCCCCACGATGAAAGCTCTTTCCTTCCCCTTGGTGCGCCACATGGCTGCTGCAGCGCTGGTAGGCGCCGCGCTGGCGGGTTGCGCCACCGCACCCGCGCCAGAATCCAGCCAGCGCGAACTGGTCGTTGCGATCACGGCCTCGCACGAACTCATCACCTTCCACGCCGGCCAGCCAGACCGCATCCTGGAGCGGCGCCCCGTCACGGGTCTGCCCACAGGTGAGCGGCTGGTGGGTATCGACTTTCGGGTGGCGCGTGGCGTGCTCTATGCGCTCTCTCAGGCGGGCCGCCTGTACACGCTCGACATTCCCACTGGCGCGCTGCGCCCCGTGGGGCCAGCACCAGCGGTCCTGGGCTTGCGGGGCACGGCCTTCGGCTTCGATTTCAACCCTGCGGCCGACCGGATCCGTGTGGTGTCGAACACGGGCCAGAACCTGCGCCTGCACCCCGACACCGGGGCTGCCGTGGATGGCGACCCGGCCGTCGAGGGTGTGCAACCCGACCCGGCCCTGCGCTATGCGTGGAGCGACACCCACGCCGGCCGCAATCCCGACATCGCAGGCGCCGCCTATACCTACAACGCCCAGGACAGCAAGATCACCACCAACTACGCCATCGACCGCACCCTCGGCGTGCTGGTGATGCAGGGCTCACGCGAAGGCACCACGCCTGTGGTGTCGCCCAACACCGGTCAGTTGCGCACCGTGGGGTCGCTGGGGCTGCCACGGCTCACCGACGTGGCGTTCGATATTTCGGACGTCGGCAATACCGCGCTGATTGCGGTGCGCACTTCGGTAGACAGCCACACGCGGCTGCACCTCGTGGACTTGCGCACAGGGGCCACCCGGCCGCTGGGCACCGTGGGTGAAGGCGCCCCCCTGCTGGGCATGGCCATCGAACCATGACCACCAGCTGCCATGCCCAGCGCACCAGGGCTTTGTCTGCGCTGACCGGCGTGGTTGTGGTGTTTGTGGCGTGTCTGGCAGGCCTGCCCACCGCTGCCCAGGCTGCCACAGTGCAGGTGGAGGTGCTGGATGCGGCGGGCAGGCCGCTGCCAGACGCCGTGGTGTTTCTCGAATCCGCCGATGCCCGCAAGGCGGTCAGGCCGCTGTCCGGTGCGGAGATGGCGCAGGAAAAGCGGCAGTTTGTGCCCGGCGTGCTCGTGGTGCCCGTAGGCACCGAGGTGCGGTTCCCCAACCATGATTCGGTGCGCCACCACGTCTATTCGTTCTCGCCGGCCAAGAAGTTCGAACTCAAGCTCTATACAGGCACGCCTTCCAACCCTGTGCTGTTCGACCGCCCTGGTGTGGCCGTGCTGGGCTGCAATATCCACGACCAGATGGTTGGCTGGATTGTGGTGGTGGACACCCCGTACTACGCCCGCACACCTGCCGCACCGGGCCGGGCGCAGATCGACAACGTGCCGCCCGGCACCTACACCTTGCGCACCTGGCACACGCGGTTGCCCGTGGGCGCGCCCGCGCAGGAGCAGGCGCTCACGGTGCCCGCCACGGGTGCTGCGGCGGCATCGGTGCGTTTGGCAGGGCTGCAGCCTTGAACCGGAAGAAGCTGTGCGAACTGGGGCGCAGCCTGATCTTGCGGCTGATTGGGCTCACGTTGCTGCTGCTGCTCATCGTGCAGGCTGCAGGTTTTGCCGTGGTGCGCGCCACCATCGAGCGCAATGCCCGTGCGCAGATTGCCCAGGCCCTGGACCTGGATGAAAACGTCTGGCGCCGTCTGTTGGAGCAGAACGCCGACAAGCTGCGCCAGGGTTCGGCCTTGCTGGCCGCCGACTACGGTTTTCGCTCGGCCGTGAATTCGGGCGACGAGGAGACCATCCAGTCGGTGCTCGAAAACCACGGCAACCGCATTGGCGCGGCGGTCACCGCGCTGCTGGGCACCGACCTGGAACTGCGCGCGGTCAGCCTGGCGGGCAACATGGAGGCGTTTCCGGCCACGTTGCGCGCGCTGGTGCCGCCGCTGGCCGCCCAGCCGCAGGGCAGCCAGATCGCGGTGATGGGCGGCGTGCCCTACCAGTTCGTGATGGTTCCGCTGCGCGCACCGGTGGTCATTGGCTGGGTACTGATGGGGTTCCCGGTCAACCAGCCGCTGGCCGATGAGATGCGGCAGCTGCTGGCGGTGCACGTGGCGCTGGTCGTGAAGGGCGAGGACGGCAGGGCCAAGGTGCCCGTCAGCACGCTGCCGCCAGGCTCGCTGGCGCTGCTGCAGCGCGAGGGTGTGCCCTCTGGCGAGCTGCAGACGCCCGAGGGCATCCTGCTGGCGAGGGCCATTCGCCTGGACAGCGTGGGGGGCGAGGTGCAGGCGCTGCTGCTGCGGTCGGTGGAGGAAGTGCTCGCCCCCTACCGGCAGCTGCAGGTGCTGCTGGCCATCATCACCGTGGCGGGGGTGATGCTGTTTGCGGTGGGCACGGGGCTGGTCGCACAACGCCTGACCACGCCGCTGCGCTCGCTGCTGACCGCCACGCAGCGGCTGTCGCGCGGTGAATACGATGTGCCGCTGGAACACACCGACCGCAGCGACGAGATTGGCAACCTCGCACGTTCGTTCGATCACATGCGCAGGGACATTGCTGCGCAGCAAACCGAGGTCCGCCGCCTGGCCTATTGGGATCGCCTCACGGGCCTGCCCAACCGGGAGCGCTTTCGCGAGGCGGTGGTGTTGGCCATTGCGCGCAGCACCGGCGGCGCGGAGCCTCCGCACCCGCTGGCCGTGCTCACGCTCGACCTGGACCGCTTCAAACACGTGAACGACGTGCTAGGCTATTCCTTTGGTGACCGCCTGCTGCAGGCGGTGGCCGAGCGGCTGCGCCAGCAGGTGCCATCGCCCGAGAACATGGTCGCCCGCCTGGGCGGCAACGAATTCGCCGTGCTGCTGCGGGGCGCCGATGCGGCCACCGCCCATGCCACGGCGCTGCGCATCACCCAATCGTTCGAAGAGCCGCTGGCCTTCGAGGACCAGACGGTGGACCTGAGTGCGGGCATTGGCATTGCCTGCTGGCCTGGTGATGCCGACGATGCCGACACGCTGCTGAGCCGTTCCGAGATCGCCATGTATGCCGCCAAGCGCAGGCTCAGCGGGGCACAGCAGTACGACGCCTCATTTGATTCGGCCAGCGCGCAGACCCTGTCGCTGCTGACCGAGCTGCGCCACGCGGTGGAGCACCACGAGCTGCGCCTGTACCTGCAGCCCAAGGTGCCGCTGCACGGGCAGCCCGGCCGGGCTGCCGAGGCCCTGGTGCGCTGGCAGCACCCGCAGCGCGGCCTGGTGCCGCCCATGCAGTTCATTCCGTTTGCCGAACAGACGGGGTTCGTGCGGCAGCTCACGCTGTGGATGTTCGAAGAGGTGGCGCGCCTGCTGGCCGACCCGCGCACCCAGGGCCTGGCGCTGCGGGTGTCGGTCAACCTGTCCACACGCGATCTGCTCGACCCGGAACTCAGCACCCGCCTTGCCGACATTCTGGTGCGCCATGGCGTGCCGGCCAGTGCCTTCTGCCTGGAGATCACCGAAAGCGCCATCATGGACGACCCCCAGCGCGCCGAGGCCATGCTCAACCGGCTGTCGGAGCAGGGCTTCAAGCTGTCGATTGACGACTTCGGCACCGGCTATTCCTCGCTGGCCTACCTCAAGCGCCTGCCGGTCCATGAGCTCAAGATCGACAAGTCGTTTGTGATGGGCATGGAGACGGGCGAGGACGACGCGATGATCGTGCGCTCGACCATCGATCTGGCGCACAACCTGGGGCTCACCGTGGTGGCCGAGGGGGTGGAAACCGCCGCCATTCTGGAGCGCTTGCGCACCCTGGCGTGCGATGAGGCGCAGGGCTATCACATTGCACGACCACTGCCGGTCGATGATTTCCTGGCCTGGCAAGAGGGGCAGGCGCATCAGGTGCGCCAGGAGTAAGTTTCTTTAGTTCTTGGTCTGCCAGGCCCCGCAGGCGAAAATACGCGCAATGTCTCCTCCTTCCAGTTCTCGCCCGCCTGCCGGCCCCGCTGCTGCCCCCGCCCCTGCGCCGGCTGCAGGCGCCAGCGCACCAGCGGCACCCGCAACCCGTCCTGTTCTCCGCCGTCCCGCCGTGGCCGCCAAAGCCGCTCCCGTCCGGCCTGCGCCGCCGCCGCGCGCTGCCAGGGCGCCCGCGCCCCCCAACTACCGCACGGCGTCGGGCTCGTTTGTTGCGCCCATCAAGCAAGCGCCCGAACGGGCGTCCGCGACGATCACCGTGAACGGCATGGTCAGCTCCCGCCTGAACAAGCGCATGGCCGAGCTGGGCCTGTGCTCGCGGCGCGAGGCGGACGACTGGATCGCCCAGGGCTGGGTGAAGGTCAATGGCCAGGTGGCCGAAATGGGCGTGCAGGTGTTGCCTACCGACCGCATCGACGTGGACAAGGTTGCCCAGGGTTTCCAGGAGCAGCGCGTCACCATCCTGCTGAACAAGCCCATCGGCTATGTGAGCGGCCAGGCCGAGGATGGCCACACGCCCGCGGTGGCATTGATCAACCCCCGCACGCACTGGCGTGACGACCCCAGCCGCAACCGATTTTCTCCGCCGCAGCTGCGTGGCCTGGCGCCTGCGGGGCGGCTCGATATCGACTCGGTGGGCCTCTTGGTGCTGACCCAGGATGGTCGGGTGGCCCGGCAGATCATTGGTGAGGACTCCGAGATGGAAAAGGAGTACCTGGTGCGCGTCGTTTACCAGGCACCGGGTCAAGTGGTGCCACGCCATCCCAGTGAGCGCTCCGCGCCGCTGCAGGAGATTGACGAGCGCGATCCTGTCAGCACCAATGTGCAGGCGGTGTTTCCCCCCGCGTTGCTGGCCCGGCTGCGCCATGGCCTGAGCCTGGACGGCGAGCCGCTCAAGCCCGCCAAGGTCGATTGGCAGAACCCCGAGCAACTGCGGTTTGTGCTGACGGAGGGCAAGAAGCGCCAGATCCGCCGCATGTGCGAGCTGGTGGGTCTCAAGGTGGTGGGGCTCAAGCGCATTCGCATCGGCCGCGTCACCCTGGGCAATCTGCCGGTGGGGCAGTGGCGCTACCTGTCTCCCAGCGAGCGGTTCTGAGTACCACCAGGCTCCCCGCGTCACCGCACTGCATCCCTTGAACGGAGCCTTCTCCATGCCTACCCCACCGCGACCGCGCGCTGATGCTGCCAACGCCGCCAAACCCCATCCGCTGCGCCAGTTGCGTGCGTCCGACTTGCGGGGAGTGGCGCGGTTGGCCACACAGGCCACCACGGGCATCAGCCGCGTGGCCGAGGGGGTGCACCAGTCGGTGCTGGGCACGCTGGGCCTGCCTGGAGGGGCGCAGCCGGGCCAGGCGCGCGGCCTGACCGGGCTGGTCTACCAGAGCATTCGGGGCGTGACACGCCTGGTGGACGCGGGCCTGCAGGCAGGCCTGGCGCGGCTGGAGCCGTTTTTTGAACCCGATGCGCCGCCCACCGCAGTGCAGTGGGAGCGCGAGGCCGTGCTCGCCGCCCTCAACGGCGTGATGGGCGACCGCCTGCAGCGCGACGACAACCCACTGTGCACCCGCATGGGGTTCTACCGGGATGGGCTGCCTTTGGACCTGCCCGCCCTGGCCGCCAGCGGCGGGGCCACGGGCAAGCTCTTGGTGCTGGTCCATGGCCTGTGCATGAACGATCTGCAGTGGCTGCACCAGGGCCATGACCATGGCGCCCACCTCGCGCAGGCGCTGGGCTATACGCCGGTCTACCTGCGCTACAACACGGGCCTGCACACGTCCGCCAATGGTGCCGAGCTGGCCGCCCAGCTGGAATCCCTGGTGGCGGCCTGGCCCGTGCCCGTGAAGGAGGTAGCGGTGCTGGCCCACAGCATGGGCGGCCTGGTGGCCCGCAGTGCCTGCCACCAGGCGGCGGCTGCGGGGCAGGGCTGGCTGGCGCTGCTGCGCCACCTCGTATTTTTGGGAACGCCCCACCATGGCGCACCGCTGGAGCGCGCGGGGCACTGGGTGGACATCCTGCTGGGCAGCACGCCGTATTCCCGGCCGTTTGCCCGGTTGGCGCAGCTGCGCAGCGCGGGCATTACCGACTTGCGCCATGGCCATGTGCTGGAGGCCGACTGGCAGGGGCGTGACCGCTTCGTGCGGCACCCCGACCGGCGCACCCCCGTGCCCCTGCCCGAAGGGGTGGCCTGCCATGCCGTGGCCGCCACGCTGGCGGCGCAGCGCAGTCCGGCGGCCGAGCGGCTGGTGGGGGACGGGTTGGTGCCATTGCACAGTGCCCTGGGCATCCATGATGATGCGAAACGAACCCTGGGGTTTGCCAAGAGTCGGCAAGCCGTGTTCCACCGGATGGGCCACCTGGCGTTGCTGGGAGATGCGGGTGTGGCGCAGCAGCTGGAGCAATGGCTGCAGCCTGCGTGAAGACAAGCAAAAAGCAGGCAACACGGCAGAACCGGAAAAGCGGTTCGGATGGCCTGTTTTTCCCCGCCAGCGGTCTTGCCGGGTGTGAGGCCACCGCTACCATGTGGCCACGAGATATGTAACAAGGAGAAGCTAGTGAGTGACGTGAAATACCGCCTGGTAACCCGCAGCGACTTTGACGGCTTGGTGTGCGCCGTGCTGCTCAATGAGCTCAACCTCATCGACGAGATCACCTTCGTCCACCCCAAGGACATGCAGGACGGCAAGATTGCCATCACCAGCCGTGACATCACCACCAACCTGCCCTATGTGCCCGGGGCCCATTTGGTGTTCGACCACCACGAGTCCGAAACGGTGCGCAATTCGGGGCGGCGCTCCGAAAACCACATCATCGAAGCCCATGCCCCCTCGGCAGCCCGTGTGGTCTACAACCACTACGGCGGCAAGGCGGCTTTTCCGCGCATCACCGACGAGATGATGGCGGCGGTGGACCAGGCCGACTCGGCCCAGTATTCGCGCGAAGACATCCTCGACCCCCAGGGCTGGGTGCTGCTGAACTACATGATGGATTCGCGCACGGGCCTGGGGCGCTTTCGCGAATTCCGCATCAGCAACTACGCACTGATGATGGATCTCATCCAGTACTGCCGCGACCACACCATTGAAGAGATCCTGGCCCTGCCCGATGTGCAGGAGCGCGTGCAGCTTTACCGCGAACACGCCCCCAAGGCCCAGGAGCAGTTGCAGCGCTGCGCCATCCGCATCGGCAAGCTGGTCGTGCTCGATCTGCGCGAGGAGGACACCATCTGGGCCACCAACCGTTTCATGATCTACGCGCTGTTCCCTGACTGCAACATCTCCATCCACGTGATGTGGGGGTTGCAAAAACAGAACACGGTGCTGGCCACCGGCAAGTCCATCCTGGACCGCAGCAGCCAGGTTCACATCGGCAACCTCATGCTGGAGTTTGGGGGCGGTGGGCATGCGGCAGCGGGCACCTGCCAGGTGGCCAATGACAAGGCCGACCAGATCCTGCAGTCGCTGGTGCAGCGCATCACGGTCGAAGGCTGACCGGCAAAGCAACAGGGGGCGGGCGGCAAGGCCATGCGCCTTGCTTGCCGCCCCTTCGCGATCAGTCGTCGCTCAGCAGCGCGCGGTAGATGGCAGCGCCCAGCAGTGCGCCGGCAATGGGCGCGGCCCAGAAGACCCACAGTTCCGACAGCGCATAGGCTGGGCCAAACAGCGCCGGACCAGTGCTGCGGGCCGGGTTGACCGAGGTGTTGGTCACCGGGATGGAGATCAGGTGAATGAGCGTGAGGCACATGCCGATGGCCAGCCCGCCAAAGCCGCTCGCCGCACGTTTGGCCGTGGCGCCCAGGATCACGATGAGGAAGATGGCTGTCAGCACGACCTCCGTCACCACGGCGGCCATCAGCCCATAGCCGCCGGGGGAGTGTTCGCCATAGCCGTTGGTGGCAAAGCCCCCGATGTCTGCGCCCGGCTTGCCCGTGGCAATGAGGTACAGCACGGCCGCTGCAGCAATGGCGCCCAGCACCTGGGCCACCACGTAGCCCGGCAGCTCGGACGCCTTGAACCGGCCCCCCAACGCCAACCCTACCGACACGGCAGGGTTGAAATGCCCGCCCGAGATCGGCCCCAGCGCATAGGCCCCGGTCAGCACCGTGAGGCCAAAGGCCAGGGACACGCCGACAAAACCGATACCCAGCTGCGGGAAGGCGGCAGCCAGCACGGCGCTGCCGCAACCGCCAAATGTCAGCCAGAACGTGCCGAGGAACTCAGCGGACCATTTTTTCAGGGATGTGGGCATGGCAAGAGGGCTCCGGAGGAAAGGGGGCAGAGGATGGGAAGGCGGCCTCGCACCCAGCGCCTTCGGTGGCGTGCATCTTATGGGGTCTAAATGACAGAAATTGCTGCCAAATGCCTGCAAATTGTCAACAATCTTCAGCGCCGAAGTGGCTGTGCGGGATGGCTTCGGTGCGGGCCGCGGGTGGTGAGGGGTGTGCGCCGCACAGTGCAACCCTTGAAATCACCGAGTCCGCCCCGAGGTGAACACGCGCGAATGCCGTTCCTGGCCTCCTGGGCGTGAAACGCGTTCTTTTTGCACCTTACACAGCAACCTCCAAGACACCATGAGCACAAAACAAACCCTGTCTTTCCAGGCCGAAGTAGCGCAACTGCTGCACCTGGTCACCCATTCGCTGTATTCCAACCAGGAGATCTTCCTGCGCGAGCTGATCTCCAACGCGTCGGACGCCTGCGACAAGCTGCGTTTTGAAGGCCTGAACAACTCCGCGCTGTTTGAAGACGCCCCCAACCTCGAAGTGCGCGTGACCTTCGACAAGGCCGCCAAGACGCTGACCATCACCGACAACGGCATCGGCATGAGCCAGCAAGAAGCCATCGACCACCTGGGCACCATCGCCAAGAGCGGTACCAAGGACTTCATGGGCCGTCTCTCAGGCGACCAGAAGGCGGATGCCCAGCTCATCGGCCAGTTCGGCGTGGGCTTTTACTCCGGCTTCATCGTGGCCGACAAGATCACCGTGGAATCGCGCCGCGCGGGCCTGAAGGCCGAAGAAGGCGTGCGCTGGATCAGTGGCGGCACGGGCGACTTCGAGGTGGAAACCATCACCCGCGCCCAGCGCGGCACCAGCATCATCCTGCACCTGCGCGACGACTCCGAGGAATACCTCAACGCCTGGAAGCTCAAGCAGGTCATCGCCAAATACTCCGACCACATCAGCCTGCCCATCCTGATGGAAAAGGAAGAGTGGAAAGACGGCGAGCTGATCAACCCCAACGACGAAAACGGTGGCCGCCAGCCCGGCGGCATGGTCAAGACCGGCGAGTGGGAAACCATCAACAAGGCCAGCGCCCTGTGGACGCGCCCCAAGAAGGACATCACCGACGAGCAGTACGCCGAGTTCTACAAGACCATCAGCCACGATCACGAAGCCCCACTGACATGGGCGCACAACCGCGTGGAAGGCAACACCGAGTACACGCAGCTGCTGTACATCCCCGCCAAGGCGCCGTTTGACCTGTGGAACCGCGACAAGAAGGCTGGCGTGAAGCTGTATGTGAAGCGTGTGTTCATCATGGACGACGCCGAAGCGCTGATGCCCACCTACCTGCGCTTCGTCAAGGGTGTGATCGACTCGGCCGACCTGCCGCTGAACGTGAGCCGCGAGCTGCTGCAGGAAAGCCGCGACGTGCGTGCCATCCGCGAAGGCTCGACCAAGCGCGTGCTCTCGATGCTGGAAGACCTGGCCAAACACGACAAGCACGACACCGCCGCCAATGCCGACGGCGTGACCGATGTGGTGGATGCCGACGACAAGGCCAAGGAAGGCAAGTACACGCAGTTCTACAGCGAGTTTGGCGCCGTACTCAAGGAAGGTCTGGGCGAAGATTTTGGCAACCGGGAGCGCCTGGCCAAGCTGCTGCGCTTTGCCAGCACCACCAGCGACGCCGTGACGGTCGGTTTTGCCGATTACAAGGCCCGCATGAAGGAAGGCCAGGAGGCGATCTACTACATCACCGCCGACACCCTGGCCGCTGCCAAGAACAGCCCGCAGCTCGAAGTCTTCAAGAAGAAGGGCATCGAAGTGCTGTTGATGACCGACCGCGTGGACGAGTGGGCGTTGAACTACCTGCACGAGTTTGACGGCACGCCGCTGCAAAGCGTGGCCAAGGGCGCGGTGGACCTGGGCAAGCTGCAGGACGAAGCCGAGAAGAAGGCCGCCGAAGAAGCTGCCGAAGCCTTCAAGCCTGTGCTGGCCAAGCTGAAAGAAGCGCTCAAGGACAAGGCCGAAGACGTGCGCGTGACCACGCGCCTGGTCGATTCACCCGCCTGCCTGGTGGTGCAGGACGATGGCATGAGCACCCAGCTGGCGCGCATGCTCAAGCAGGCCGGCCAGCAGGCGCCCGAGACCAAGCCTGTGCTGGAGGTGAATGCCGAGCACGCGCTGGTCAAGAAGCTCGATGGCAGCGTGCACTTCCACGACCTGGCGCACATCCTGTTCGACCAGGCGCTGCTGGCCGAGGGCGGCTTGCCTGAAGACCCCGCCGCGTATGTGAAGCGCGTGAACGCCTTGCTGGTGTAAAAATTTAGGCCAAATCGGCCTCTGGCGCTTGTCCATCAAGCGCTAGGTGCTATAAAAATAGTAGTAAAAACCGGTGGTGCCTGGCACCACCGGTTTTTTTATGGGGCTTTACAAAGCCGCTCAATCTTCGGGCTGGGCCTGCTCCAGGATGCGGCTGTGTGCCTGGTTGCGTTCCTGTGAGGGGGTGTCGATCAGCTCCTTGAGCGCGCCCTCTGGCAAACGCAGTCCCTTGCGCCGGTCGTTCTTGACCGGCAGGTTGCGCCAGCCCGACAGCACCAGCCAGTCCCACAGTTCCCTGGGCAGCGGATGGGTGACGGCCATCTTGACCTGCCCCCGCAGGATCACGGTGCCCACGGCGGGCAAAGGCCCCACGGGGGCGGGCTTGCGCTTCTGGCGAATGGAGAGGAGCGTGCGAAACATGTCCTTCATGGGTGGGCCAACTCGCGGTAGATCGAAGATGGCGCAGCATAGCCCAGGGGCCCCCAGCCGGTCCACCACCCGTGTTGCCAACCGGCGGGGAGTGCACCCGTGGTGCAAACAATACGCAATACCGTTCGCGACCGTTAACGATTGTTGCCGCGCGGATTACGCCCCCGTCCGTCGATAAATTCCAACCCAGCCTTGGTCCGTGGCGGCCACGGTACATCCACGCACTCCCTGCATTTTTTGCCAGCCCCTCGGGGCCTGGTGAGGTTGCGGCGTGGCCGGAAGTCGGAGCCATTCACCTCAGGAGTATTTTTGATGCTTTATCGATTGACGCGATCTTGGGAAGGCGCATGCGCCTTCTGGCGCGCGCGCACATCCAGTGGGCCCGCGCAGCCTGCTACAAGCCCTGCGCACAGCGCGGTACGCCGCTTCCGCTGGCTCTTGCTGGCGGGTGGCCTGTTTGCGGGTGCAGCCATGGCGCAGTCCGCCGACCTGGTGGTCAACCATGCGGATTCGCCGGACCCTGGGCCCGCAGGCGGCATCTTCACGTACACGCTGCGCATCGACAACAACGGCCCCAACGGCGCCACCGGCGTCACGCTGACGGACACACTCCCGGTGGGCTCCACGTTCGTGGATGTGGCCACCACCGCAGGCACCTGCAGCCAGGCGGCGGGTGTCGTCGATTGCACGTTGGGCAATATCCCGTTCAACAGCAACCAGACCGTGACCATCCGGGTGCGGCTGCCTTCCGCCGGGGTCTGGACCAACACCGCCACGGCTGGCAGCGCCACGTCCGACCCCAACACCAGCAACAACGTCAACAGCGTGCAGGACACCACCGCCACGCAGGCGGCCGACCTTGCGCTGGTGGCGACACCTTCTGCCGCCAATGTGGTGGCCGGGCAGGCTTACAGCTACGGGCTGCAGGCCACCAACAACGGCCCGAATGCCGCCGATGGCAGCCAGCGCATCATCTTCACGGTGCCCAGCGGCGCGTCGATTCGGTCCACGCCCACGGGCACGGGCTGGTCTTGCACGGCGTCAGGCGCCTACCCGCTCAACAGCGGCACGGTCACCTGCACCCGCGCCAGCTCGCTGGCCAATGGCGCGTCCACTGGGGTGCTGACGGTACCAGCCGTGTCCAACGTCAACGGCACGGTGACGGCAGCCTTCGCGGTGAGCGGCTTGAAGCCTGACAACTCCACCATGCCCGACGGCAACACAGCCAACAACACCGCCACGGTGGACGTGAGTTCCACCGCCGGCGCGGACGTGTCCATCACCAAGACCCGCAACATCGCCAACGTGGCGGTGGGCTCCAACGTGGTCTACACGCTCACGCCGCGCCTGAACGGCGGCGTGTCCCTGGCGGGCGAACTGATCACGGTAACCGACACCCTGGATCCGGGGCTCACGCTGGTTTCGGCCGTCGGTACGGGGTGGACCTGCAACACGGCAATTGTTTGTACCCGTGTGGGCTACGCGGGTGCCAATTTCACCAATATGCCCACGATCACCATCACGGCGACCGCCACGGCTCCCGGCACGCTGACCAACACGGCGGGCATCAGCACGCCCGTGACTGACCCCGACCTGGGCAACAACTCTGCCAGCATCAACGTCGCCGCCAGCAATGACGCCGACATGCAGATGACAAAAACCGCCAATATCAATCCGGTGGTTCCCAACGTGCCCTTCAACTACACGCTGACGGCGCGCAATACCGGCCCACTGGCGGTGCCTGTCGGCCAGACGATCACCATTACTGACCAAGTTCCGACGGGCGTGACACTCACCGGGCCGGTTACTTTCGCGAACGGGGACACAAATTGGACCTGTGGAGCCTTGCCAGTTGTTGGCCCGAACGACTGGAGTTGTACGCGCGCTACGGGCCTGAACGCTAGTACCAACGCACCTGCGATCACGGTAGCCGCTCAAATGACCGTAGCTGGCGCAGCGACCAACAACGCCTGCGTGGCGCTGGGCGGTGTAGGCCGTGCGGACAGTAATGCAGGCAACAACTGTGCTGGCGCCACTGTGACCGCCACGGCTACTGGCACCGATCTGCGCGTGGTGTCCAAGACCGCCGTACCCAACCCTGTGGTGGCGGGCCAGAACCTTACCTATGTCATCACGGTCGATAACGCGGGCCCGAACTCCGCCGACAACGTGACGGTCACCGACACCCTGGGCAGCCTGGTGAACACCGGAGGTTTCCAGTCGGCCGTGCCATCGCAAGGCAGTTGCAGCCCTAACAGCGTGACCAATGGCACGTCGCAGACCGTCACCTGCAACCTTGGCACGCTCACCTCGGGCGCGTCGGCCACGGTCACGGTGGTCGTGCGCCCCAGCGTCGCAACCACGACCAACCGCATCAACATAGCCAGCGTGCGCTCGCCGGATATCGGCGACACCAACCCGACCAATAACAGCGGCAGCGTGACCAGCCAAGTCACGGCCATGGTGGACCTGGTGGCCTCCAAGACCGCCACGCCCCTGAGCGTGCCCGCTGGCGCACCGATCACCTTCGTGGCCACGGTGCGCAACAACGGCCCCTCGACCGCCCAGAACGTGCAAGTGGTGGACAACCTGCCCGCCAACGCTGCCTTCATCAGCGCCAGCGCCTCCGGCGGCGGTAGCTGTACGACGCCTGCCGTGGGTGCCGCTGGCGGCACGCTGACCTGTACCTGGGGCAGCATCGATAACGGCTCGCAGAACACTGTGACCTATCTGTTGCGGCCGCTCGGCACGGCGGCAGGCGGCACGGTGGTCAACACCGTGAACGTTTCCACGTCCACGGCGGAGTCCGATCTGACTAACAACTCGGCCACCACCACCACGGCGGTGACGGCCGCGCAGCTGGACATCCTGGTGAACAAGGTGGACAGCTCTGACCCGGTAGACCTGGGCCAATCGACGACGTACACCATCACGGTGAACAACAGCGGGCCGTCGTTCGGCACCAATGTGGTGATGACCGACATCTTCCCCGCACCGGGCTCCTCGCCCACGGCCACCTTCAGCTACCAGGGCGCGCTCACGGTGAATGCAGGCGGCGCGTGTACCGAACCCACGATGGGGGCGACCAGCGGCACGCTGACCTGTAGCTTTCCGGGGCTGAGCAGCGGCCAGAGCGCCACCATCACCTACGTCATGCGCGCGGAGACCCTCACCGTGGCAGGCGCGACCAGTGGCACCGCCTTCAACCAAGCGAGTGTGGTGGTGGAAGAGACCGAGACCACGATGGCCAACAACGTTGTTACCCACGACACCACCGCACGCCGCTTTACCGTGGCCACCGATCTGGCGCTGAGCAAGACTGCAGCCGCAGGGCCCCTGGCCCCGGGTGCCGCGATTGACTACACGCTGGTGGTCACCAACAACGGCCCGTTGGCCAGCGATGGTGCGCAGGTGGTGGATGTGTTGCCACCGGGAGTCAACTTCGTGTCCGGCGCGGGCTGCGTCAATGCAGCCGGTACCGTGCGCTGCGCGGTGGGCGCACTGGCGGTAGGGGCGTCGCGGACCTTCACGATCAGCACCACGCTGGCGTCGCCCTACAGCGGGGCGCGCCCCCTGGTCAATACGGCCACACTGGACGCGCCGGGCGACACCAACCCCGGCAACAACACCGCCAGCGCGACGACGGCGGTGTCGAACCTCCCTGCCAGCAGCATTCCGACGCTGTCGGAATGGGGCCTGATCCTGCTGGCTGCATTGCTGGGCCTGATGGCCTGGCAGCACCCCGCCATGGGCCGCCGCCGGTAGCCCGGCCGCCACCGCCGCCGCGATCCCTTCGCGGCGGCGGGCTGAACGCCAAAAGGCCAGCACGCTGCAAAGCGTGCTGGCCTTTTTTTGTTGTTCAGGGAAGGAGCACGTGGCGGCTTGTGCGCCGTCCTGCGCGCGGCGTTTCAGCCGCCTGGGTCCGCCAGAGCCACCGTGTCTACCGTGTCCAGCCGGTACCCTATGCCATAGATGGCCGTGATCGCATAGCCGTGGGCTTGCTGCGTCAACTGCAGCTTGGTGCGCAGGCGCGAAACGTGGGTGTCGAGCGAGCGTGAAGGTGCTTCGCTGCGCTCGCCCCACACCGCTTCGCGCAGGTGCGCGCGCGACAACAGGCGGCCCGCGTTGCGGAACATGAAAAGGGCGAGTTCGTATTCCAGGTTCTTCAGCGCCAGTGGCTCGCCGTGCAGGGATAACAACCGCTTCTCCGGATCGAACCGGTAGGGGCCGAAGACCAGCTGCTGGCCCATGGCCTGCGGATACGCCCGCCGCAGCAAGGCCGCAACGCGGGCGACCAGCTCCCCCACACGCAGGGGTTTGACCATGTAGTCGTCCGCGCCCCGGTTGAGTGCTTCGATCACGTCGCGTTCTTCATTGCGGCGTGTGACCAGCAGGATGGGCAGTTGCTGGCCGGCCATCTCGCGCAGGCGCTGGATGACCTCGATGCCGTCCATGTCCGGCAGGTGCCAGCCAGAGATCAGCAGGTCAAAGGTTTCGTGCCGGGTGTCCTTGAGCAGGCTCGCACCGCTGGTATAGAAATGGCACACATGGAGGTGGCGCTCAAGGGCGCCCCGGATCATGTCGGGCAAGAGGGGGTCGTCGTGCAGGACGGCAATGCGCATGGTGTCGGTCTTCGGGCGCAAGCGCCCTTCGCAAGTCAGAAAACGCCTTTCCAGGAAGGCGTCTCTGGATGTTGCGCGACATCGCGCCCCTGTGCACACGGGTTGACAATCGTTTGCAATACCCGCGCGCCTCTGGCGCCTCTCCGGGGCGCCGCAGCCGCCTGCACCACACCGCAGCGCAGGCGGCTCAGGGCGCGTTCATCTCACGCCACCAGGGGCTCTTCCTGCATGGCCTCGATCTGCTCGATCAGCATGTCCACCTGCCCGCGCCAGTAGTCGCTGGTGCCAAACCAGGGAAAGTTCACCGGGAAGATCGGGTCCTGCCAGCGGCGTGCGAGCCAGGCGCTGTAGTGGATCAGGCGCAGCGTGCGCAGCGGCTCGATGAGCGCCAGCTCGCGGTGGTCGAAGCTGCGGAACTGCTCGTAGCCGTCGATCAGTGCGCCGAGCTGGTGGGTGCGCTGGCGCCGGTCGCCCGACAGCAGCATCCACAGGTCCTGCACGGCCGGGCCCATGCGCGCGTCGTCCAGGTCCACAAAATGCGGGCCGCCCCGGCCCCATTCATCCAGCGGAGTCCAGAGGATGTTGCCGGGGTGGCAGTCGCCATGCAGGCGGATTGCTGTTGCATTTTCTAAGCCAAATGAGGCTCCAGCGCTTGATGGATAAGCGCTGGCAGCTATCAATTCAAGAGCTTTGTCGCATTGGGCCTTCCAGGTGGCCTGCATGTCGAGCGGAATGATCTCGTTCGTGAGCAGCCAGTCGCGCGATGCCGTGCCAAAGGTCTCCAGGTCCAGCAGTGGCCGGTGAGCAAACGGTTGGGCCGCACCCACGGTGTGGATGCGCGCCAGAAAGCGGCCGATCCATTCAAGCACCTCGAAGTCGTCCAGCTCGGGCTGGCGCCCGCCGCGCCAGGGGCTGACGGAAAACGCAAAGCCATCGTGCTGGTGCAGGGTGGTGCCGTTCAGCACCAGCGGGCCCACGGCGGGCACTTCGGCCGCCATCAGCTCGGCGGCAAAGGCGTGTTCTTCGAGGATCTGGGCCTCGCTCCAGCGGCCAGGGCGGTAGAACTTGGCCACCACGCGCTCGCCGTCTTCCAGCGTGGCCTGGTACACCCGGTTTTCGTACGACGACAGGGCCATGAGGCGGCCGTCGCCATACAGGCCCACGCTGGCCAGAGCGTCCAGCACCTGGTCGGGGGTGAGGCGGGCGTAGGGGTGTTGGTCGTTCGAGGCGTTGGCAGCGGTATCGGGGGGCAATGGGGTCATGCCCCATTGTCGCCGTCATGCCCTTGACGGCCGGGCATAGTGTTTCAGCCAGGCAGCATCGTCGCGATATGCCCGGCGCGCGGGTCGCCGCTGCCCGCCAGCACGCTCGTAAACAGCGCCAGCGTGGCCTGGGGACCTGCATGGTGCTGCACCACCAGCCAGGGCTGTGGCCCCGAGGACACCGCAGTGCTGAACTGGTTCCATGCCGCCACCAGGCGCTCGTTCAGGCCCTGGGCGCCCCAGTCGGCGTGGCGCTTCTTGACCTGGGCGGGCGCAAAGAACATCACCGGGCGCGGGCCGGGCAACTGGCCGGCGCCGCCCAGGTCCTGCACGTGGCTGGCGCCCACCGAGCAGCTGTAGGCCAGGCCCGTGAAGTGGGCGTGGATGCGCTGGCGCAGGCCCACGCTGCCCGCAAAGTCGATGTACACGCTGGGTGTGGCACCGTCGATGCTGTCCAGTGTGTCGTAGGTCACCACGCGGTCATAGCAACCCAGGCTTTCGCAAAACGCCACATTGCCGGGTGAGGTGAGGCCGATGACCTCGATGCCGTCGCGCTGTGCGAGCTGGAATGCGGTGCCGTAGGCGGTTTTGCTCGATGCACTGGACAGCAGCATGCGCCGGGCGCCAAAGAACTGCTGGTCGGCCAGAAAATCGTCGATGAGCCACGAGGTGATGAACAGCGGCCGCAGCAGTGCCTGTACGTCCTCGTTGTCGGCGCGGTACAGCCCGTCGGTGCCGGTGCGCAGGTAGTGGTTGTAGACCGCGTGCAGGCCTGCCCTGTGGGCGGCGCCGTCACTGAAGCCTGTGGGGTTGACGCGCTGGGGCGAAAGCACGGCCTGGTCGGCCATGGGCCAATAGCCATAGAGGCGCTCGCCCACAGCCACGTCGGGGTGCTGTGACTCTGTCACCGTGCCAAAACCCCACACGGGCACGATGCCCCAGCCTGCTTCGCCGGTGGGGAAGAACTGCCAGTAGTTCAGCATGTCGCCCAGCGCGGCGTAGGTGATGTTGTTGGCCGTGAGGGCGAACGACTCGACCCGCACGCGGACCTGGCCGCCTTCCAGCGGGGTGTCGTCGGCGGTCAACAGGCGGGTGCTGGCCAGGTTGTGCTGGCGCACGAGGAGGGTGGTGGTGCTCATGCCGCCACGCTAAACGAAAGCCCGGCGCGGCTCAAGCGGGCCGCGCCACCTCGGCGACAGCGGGGCCCACTCTTTGAACAGGCGCTTAGCCTGGGAACGTCTGGCCCAGTTGCTCGAACGGCAGCGCCTGCTTGACCAGGATGACGGTGCAGGGCGCCTCACGCGCCACGCGGATGGGCACGGTGTCGATGAAGCGCTGCATCTGCAGCCCGTGGGTGGCGGCGCCCAGGATCATCATGCTCACGTGGTTGCTGGCTGCATAGCGCACCAGCGCCTGGGCCACGTCGCCCGCTTCGAGCACGTGGTAGCTCACGGCATGCCCGGTCAGGTCCAGACCCTGGGCCCACTGGCGCAGGCGTGCCATGTGCTGGCGGTGCAGCGTGGTTTCGCTGCGGTTGCTGTCGCTGGTGCTGCTGGCTCCGGGCGAGATCACCGTCACGCAGGCCAGCCGCGCGCCGGGGCGGATGCCCAGGGACCGCGCCACCGCCTGGCGCAGCGAATACAGCGTGGCGTCACTCACATCGGCATGGGGCACGGCCACCATGAGGATGGGCGTGTCCTCGATCTGCTGCGAGGGCAGGGGGCTGGGCGTGTAGTGCATGCCCGCAGCACGCAGCCAGCGGCGCACATGCGTGCGCAGTGGAGTGCGCTCGGTGCGCTCGCCGCGTTCGGTAACCAGCACCTGTTCGGGGTTCGACAGGTCGAAGGCCAGGTGCGCGGCCGACGGGTAGCGGCTCCCTGCCTCAGGCTCCAGGCAGCGCAGGATGACTTCCTGCAGCCAGGGCGGGATGTCGGCGCGGTGCTTGCGCGGTGGCGCGGGTGTCATCCACAGGCGCTGGCGCATGCCGCCGCTGGTGGTCGGGGCGCCAAAGGGCAACTCGCCCGTGGCCAGCTCGTACAGCATCACGCCGATGGCAAAGATGTCGCTGCGCGGGTCGCCGCGCACGCCCACCACCTGCTCGGGGGCGATCCACGCGGGCGAGCCCACGGCCTGGCGCATCTCTTCGGCCAGCAGGTCGGGGTAGTGGGCGTGGCACGACAGGCCAAAGTCCAGCAGCACGGCCGTGCCATCTTCTTTGATGAGCACGTTGGCCGGTTTGAGGTCGAGGTGGCACACGTTCTGCTGGTGCAGGCTGTGCGCCGCGCGCGCGGTGGCTGCGCCCAGGCGGGCTATGGTTTCGATGTCGCAGCGCCCGGGCGCATCCAGCCAGTGCTGCAGCGTCTGGCCGGGGATGTATTCCATCACCAGGTAGGGCAGGCGCACCAGGTCGCCCGCCGCCACAAAACGCGGCACATGCGGGCCGCTGAGCACGGGCAGGATCTGCAGCTCGACCTCGAAGCTCACGATGTTCTCGGCCCCGTCGCCTGCCGTCATGCGCGGGATCTTCATCGCCATGGGAAAGCCGGGGCTGCGGTCGGGCTGTGCGTATTCCACGGCGTAGATGTGGGCCATGCCACCCGCGTGGATGCAGTCCACCACGCGAAAGCCGTCGATCTCGGTGCCGGGTTCGAGCAGTTTCATTGACCATGCTCCAGCCTGTCGGCGTAGAACGCGGGCAGTCCTGCCGCGCGGATGGCGGCGGCGGCAGCCAGGTGGTCATACGGCACGCGGTAGAAGGTGATCTGCCTGGCGGTGTCGTCGAACAGTGCGTACATGGCGCGCGCATCGCCGTCGCGCGGCTGGCCCACCGAGCCCACGATGCCCAGCCACTGGCGGTGCGGCGGCACGGGCACAGGCACGCCGGGTTCGGGCGCAAAACGCATGAGCTTGGCGGTGGGCGTGAGGAAGTACAGCACCTGTTCGTGCACATGGCCGCTGAACACGTAGCGGATGGCGGGGTCGAGGGCCTGGGCCGCAGTCATGCTGCGCTCGGCGGCGTTGGAGTCCTCCACATAGCGCCATTGCTCCGGCATGTCGGCGCTGGCATGCACGAGCAGCGCGCTGCTGCCCAGCCGGGCGGTGAGCGGCAGCGACTGCAAAAAGGCGATGTGGCTGTTGCCGAGCTGGTCGTGCGTCCACTGCGCGCCCAGCTCGCTGCGGTTGCGGGGGTTGGCGGGCGGCGCCAGGGCCATGGCGTCGTGGTTGCCCAGCACACACAGGGCGCCCTGCTGGGCCAGGTCGCGCAGCTGCTCCACCACGGCCACGGGCTCGCCGCCGTAGCCCACCAGGTCGCCCAGCAGCGCAAATTGTTCGGCGCCCTGGGCGCGGGCGTGTTGCAGGCAGGCGTCTAGGGCCTGGCGGTTGGCGTGGATGTCGGACAGCAGGGCGATTTTCATGGTGTTGTCTCCAACCCCATCATCGCGCGCATGGCTGAATGGCAGCTTGCAGGCCGCAGTGCTTTCCCTGATTCAAAGCAAAAATAGCTGCTGCCGACCGTCTATAGGGCGGTAGCAGCTATTGATTTGATAGCTCAGAGGCTGCGCTGTACGGCGGGTTTTTTGTCCAGCGCCAGCACCAGGCCCAGCGCGATGATCGCGGGCAGCGCCTGGCTGAAGAAGATCTTGGGCGCTGCGGTGGCGGCACCAAACACCCCGGCCACGATCACGCAGGCCAGGAAGAAGATCTTGAACACCCGGTTGCCGGTGAACAGCCCCCAGAACAGGCCTGCCGCCAGAAAACCGTTGTACAGCCCCTGGTTGGCCGCCAGCGTGGTGGTGGCGTCCGCCAGCTCCTGGGTAAGGTTGAAGGTTTTCATGCCCAGGGGCTTGTTCCAGAAAAACATTTCGAGCACGAGTATGTACACATGCTCGATGGCCACCAGGGCCACCGCGATGCGGGGAAGCAACTGGCGGCCCATGGCTTACACCAGCGTGATGGTCACGTCGATGTTGCCGCGCGTGGCGTTGGAGTAGGGGCAGACCTGGTGGGCTGCGTCCACCAGCTTCTGGGCGGTTTCCTTGTCCAGGCCGGGCAGGCTGATGGCCAGGCGGGCGGCGATGCCGTAGGCGTTCGGGATGGGGCCCAGGTCCACTTCGGCGTCGATGGACACGTCCTGCGGCACGGGGATGCCGATCTTGCCGCCCACAGCCTTCATCGCGCCGATGAAGCAGGCTGCGTAGCCGGAGGCAAACAGCTGCTCGGGGTTGGTGCCGGTGCCGGCCGTGCCGGGCGAGGACAGCTTGACTTCCAGGCGGCCGTCATCGGTCTTGGCGGCGCCATCGCGGCCACCGGTCACGTGGGACTTGGCGGTGTACAGGACTTTTTCGAGCTTGGTCATGGTGTCTTCCTTGCGGTTGTTGCCCACTGGCGGGCGGTGGAGGGAATCGGTGTTTGCGTTGTCTGTAGGCCGTCAGCGTTGCTGGCTGAGCCGGTCTCGCAGTTGCTTGAGTTCGGTGGTCAGGGCCGTCAGCTCGGCAATCGAGCACTGGCTGCTTTGCAGCACGCACTGCGGAATGGCCTCGGCCTGGTCACGCAGAGCGCGGCCTTGCGACGTGAGGGTGATGCGCACGCGGCGCTCGTCCTGCACATCGCGTAGCCGGGCAATGTGGCCCTGCGCCTCCAGGCGCTTGAGCAGCGGCGTGAGCGTGCCGGAGTCGAGAAACAGGCGCTCGCCCAGCTCGGACACGGTCACGCCATCCTGCTCCCACAGCACCAGCATCACGAGGTACTGGGGGTAGGTCAGGCCGATCTGGTCGAGCAGCGGTTTGTACAGCTTGGTCATCGCCAGCGAGGCGGAATACAGCGCAAAGCAGACCTGGTTGTCCAGCCGCAGGATGGCGGGGCTGGGGGTGTTGGGCGTGCTGTGGCTGGGCATGGGGTGAATTGTGAGCGTGAATTCAATTGTGTGCAATTGAATTGTGAAAAACTTTGTTAATGAATGGGATTGTGCCGATGGGGGAGCGGCGCCGCGCCATCGGTGCTATTTGCGCGCTCCGCTGGCGCATGCGGGGGTGCCGCATCCACGTCGCCCTCAGGAGGTGCTATCAATAGTGAAGCTGCTAGCGCGTGATTCATCTGCGCTGGCGGTCAATTGGGCTTGAAATCTGGCGCGTGGTGGCACTGGCGGCGACGCACCACCAGGACCTCATCGCCCGCTGAACTGCGCGGGCCGGCGCTCGACAAACGCGCGCACGCCTTCGGCGGCGTCCTCGCTGTTGGCCAGAGCTTTCTGCACGGGGATGAAGTCCGCCACCGCAGCCGCCTGGCCTTGCTCGATGGCCTTGAGCACATTCAGGCGCGTGGCGACCACCGCGCGCGGCGCCTGGGCGGCAATGCGCTGGGCAATCGCCAATGCCTCGTCCAGCTCCTGGCCAGCCGGCACCACTTTCTGCACAAAGTTCAGGCGGTACGCCTCGGCGCTGCCGAACTCGTCGGCCGTCAGCAGGTGCAGCAGCGCATTGCCTGTGCCCGCGCGCTCGGCCATGCGCAGCGTGGCGCCGCCCGTGGCCATGATGCCGCGCTGCACCTCCATCTGCGAGAAGCGGCAGTTGTCGGCCGCCACCACGATGTCGGCACCCAGCATCAACTCGATGCCCACGGTGAAGCAGATGCCCTTGATCGCCACCACCATGGGCTTGGTACGGCGCCGGTAGCCGGGCAGGCCGTAGTCGTGCGGCTCCACCAGGCCTTCGGGGATGGCTTTTTCGCCGCGTTGCATGTAGGCGCTCACGGCGGGCAGGTCCAGTCCGGCCGTGAAGTGGTCGCCCATGGCATGCAGCACACCGACGCGCAACTCGGGGTCATCGTCGAGGCGGGTGTAAGCCTCGGCCAGCTGGCGGAACATGGGCGGCGTCCAGCCGTTGCGCTTGGCCGGGCGGTTGATGCCGATCAGCAGCACGTGGCCGAGCACCAGGGTGTCGATGCAGCCCTCGGGCGGGGGCATGGTGCTGGATGGTGTGGTGGTGTTTGCTTCTGACATGGCCGGGTCTCCTTTTCGTTTCCACGATTGAAAACCCGGTGCGCGGACTGCGCCGTCCCCAGGGGGACAACGCAGCGCGTTCAACGGTTAGTAGGTGTAAACACCCTGGCCCGTCTTGCGGCCCAGGCGGCCTGCGGCCACCATTTCCTTGAGCAGCGGGCAGGGGCGGTATTTGCTGTCGCCAAACTCGGTCAGGTACACGTCCATCACGGCCAGGCACACATCCAGGCCGATCATGTCCGCCAGCGCCAGCGGGCCGATGGGCTGGTTGCAGCCCAGTTTCATGCCCGCGTCGATGTCCTCGGGCGTGGCCAGGCCTTCGGCCAGCACGAAGAAGGCCTCGTTGATCATGGGCACCAGGATGCGGTTGACCACAAAACCGGGCGCGTTCTTCACGGTGATCGGGCTCTTGCCCAGGGCCTCGGCCAGGGCCTTCACGGCGTCGTGCGTGGCGTCGCTGGTCTGCAGGCCACGGATGATCTCCACCAGCGCCATCATGGGCACGGGGTTGAAGAAGTGCATGCCAATGAAGCGGTCGGCGCGGCTGGTGGCGGCTGCCAGCTTGGTGATGGAGATCGAAGACGTGTTCGATGCAATCAGCACCTCGGGGCCCACCAGGGCATCCACCTGCTTGAGGATCTTGAGCTTGAGCTCGTAGTTTTCAGTGGCGGCCTCGATCACCAATTGCGCGGCCTTGAGGTCGTCGTAGCTGGTAGAGGTTTGGATGCGCGCCAGGGCCGCAGCCTTGTCGGCTTCGGTGATCTTTTCCTTCTTGATCAGGCGGTCCAGGCTGCCGGCCACGGTGGCCAGGCCTTTTTGCACTGCAGCATCCGAGATATCGACCATCACCACGTTGATGCCCGACACCGCACAGGCCTGTGCAATGCCGTTGCCCATGGTGCCTGCGCCGATGATGCCTACGGTCTGAATCGTCATATAGAGAGCCCTCTTCAAAGTGAAACGGATGGACGGAATGGTAAGGCGAATCGCACGACCGTTCGGTTATCGTGCGTCAAACCTGAACCAACAAGCCGCTGCGCAGCATGGCGGAGGAGACACAAAACATGTTTGACTACATCGTGATCGGTGGCGGATCGGCGGGCTCCGTGCTGGCCGGCCGTCTGACTGAGAACCCCTCCGTACGCGTCTGTCTGCTGGAGGCTGGGCCTGCCGACAAGAGCGTGCTCATCCACTGCCCGGCTGGGCTGGCCGTGATGGCCAAGTTCGAGCTGAACGGCTGGGGCTTCAACACCACGCCGCAGGCCGCGCTCAATAACCGGCGCGGCTACCAGCCACGCGGCAAGGTGCTGGGGGGCTCCAGCTCCATCAACGCCATGGTCTACATCCGGGGCCAGCACGCCGACTACGACCACTGGGCTGCGCAGGGCAACCCGGGCTGGGGCTGGGAGGATGTGAAGCCCTACTTCCTGCGCGCCGAGCACAACGAGCGCGGCGCCGATGCCTGGCACGGCCAGGGCGGGCCTTTCAACGTGGCCGACTTGCGCTCGACCAACCGCTTCAGCCACCACTTCACTGAAGCGGGGGTGCAGGCCGGGCACCCGCACAACACCGACTTCAATGGCGCCACGCAGGAAGGCGTGGGCCTGTACCAGGTCACGCACAAGAACGGCGAGCGCCACAGCGCAGCCAAGGGCTATCTCACGCCGCACCTGGCGCGGCCCAACCTGCAGGTCATTACCGGCGCGCATGCCACGCGCATCCTGTTCGAGGGCACGCGCGCCGTGGGCGTGGAATACCGCAAAGGCGGTGCGCTGCAACAGGTGCGTGCCGGACGCGAGGTGCTGCTGAGTGCGGGCGCGCTGCTGTCGCCGCAACTGCTGATGCTGTCGGGCGTGGGGCCCGCCGCACACTTGCAGCAACACGGCATCCCGGTGCTGCACGACCTGCCCGGCGTGGGCCAGCATCTGCACGACCACCCCGACGTGGTGCAGGTGCTGGACGCTCCCGATCTGAAGGACCTGTTCGGCCTCTCGCTGTCGGGCATGGCGCAGACGCTGCGCGGCATTGTCGAATGGCGCAAGCACCGCACGGGCATGTTGACCACGAACTTTGCCGAGGCGGGGGGCTTCATCAAGAGCGACCCGTCCGAGCCCGCGCCCGACCTGCAGCTGCACTTTGTGATCGGCAAGCTTGTGGACCACGGGCGCAAGACCGTGTTCGGTCATGGTTACTCGGCCCACGTGTGCCTGCTGCAGCCCAAGAGCCGGGGCTCGGTCATGCTGGCCAGCCGCGACCCCATGGCCTTGCCTTTGGTGGACCCGAACTTCCTGGCCGATCCCGATGACATGGCACGCATGGTGCGTGGCTTCAAGCGCACGCGCGAGATCCTGATGCAACCGGCGCTCGCGAAGTTCGGCGCCAAGGAGCTGGCGGCCTCGGCCAGTGCGCGCACCGATGCCGAGATCGAGCAGTTCATCCGCCAGTACGCCGACACCATCTACCACCCCGTGGGCACCTGCCGCATGGGGCCTGGGCCGCTGGATGTGGTGGATGCCGAACTGCGTGTGCATGGCCTCGCGGGCCTGCGTGTGGTGGACGCGTCCATCATGCCGCGCATCGTGAGCGGCAATACCAATGCGCCCACGGTGATGATTGCGGAAAAAGCGGTGGACCTGCTGCGCGCCGCGCCGTGAACGATTTCACGTTTGGCGCCCGGAACGCGATTTTTAAGGTTTTCAAAGGGTCTGTTTAAGGAGTTTTTAACAGGCAAAAACGCGGCGAATTTCTAGACTTCTTGGCATGGAAACGGGTGCATGGTGCACCCGGCCCGGCGCCCCAAAAAAGGCGCTGAAAGAGCCCAACGAGGCCATGAAAGAACGTGATGAAGATTGATGCCCGCGAAATTGCCGCACTGACCCAAGCCCAGCCCGCCGCCCCCCGCATGGACATGTATGCCAGCATCCACAAGGCGCTGCGCGCCTTCATGGCCGACACGCTGCTGGGCTTGGGCCGCATGGATGTCGAGGACGATCTGGAGTTTGCCCACACCTGCGACCGCGTGATGCAGCTGCTGGACCTGTGCCGCGCCCACCTGCACCATGAGAACCAGTTCGTGCACGCCGCCATGGAGGCGCGTCAGCCCGGCTCCAGCCAGAGCATTGCCGGCGAACATGTGGAGCACGAACAGGCCATCACGGCCCTGGCAGACGGCGTGAACCACCTGATGGCCTGTGCCAAACCCGTACGTCCGGCCGCCACTCTGGCCCTGTACCGCCAGCTGGCGCTGTTTGTGGCGCACAACTTCGAGCACATGCACGAGGAAGAGACCGCGCACAACCGCGTGCTCTGGCAGTGCTACACCGATGCAGAACTGGCAGGCGTGCACGATGCGCTGGTGGCCTCGATCCCGCCGCACGAAATGATGGTGGTGGCCAGCTGGATGGTGCCCTACATGTCACCCGCCGAGCGCACGGCCATGCTGTCGGACATGAAGCAGCATGCGCCTGCCCCTGTGTTGGCAGCGGTGCTGGCGCAAGTGCAGCCGCACCTCACGCAGCCCGAATGGACCAAGCTGATGCGCAGCCTGGGCCTGCCGGTGGTGCCGGGTCTGGTGCACTGAGAAGGTGTGAACGAACCCGCCATGCCCGCTCATCCCGCCAAAACACACCCGTTCGTCGTTACAAATGCTCGCCATAGCCCGAGCTATGGCTGCGCTTTGCGTCTCGATCGGGCGCGTTTTGATGGCCTGCTCGGGCTCGCCGGGTTCATTCACACCTTCTGAGGCTCAAGCGTCTTCCAGCACCACCGGGCGCAGCACGCACAGCCGAAAGCGCCCGCGCCCCGTTTTTTCGATGTGGATGTGCGGGCAGTTCTCCTGCAGGCGGCGCTGCAGCAATAGCAGGCGGGCCTCCAGGTTGTCGGCCACATCGGGCAGGCGCAGTGCGGGGTCCAGCCGCAGTTCGCGGTTGGTGAAGTCCACGCGCCCGGTGTACTGGTGGTCGCGCAGCAGCTTCCAGACAATGGCGCCCGCCACCCCCTTGATCAAATAGTCGTCGTTGATGAACACGCTGTCGTTGGCCGCAAAGTGGCGCACCCGCAGCGCGCTGCCGCTCACTGGCGGTGCCGCTGTCGGAGTAGGCAGCGGCTCGGGCGCATCGGGCGCGGCCTGCAGAAGGTCGATGGCGGCGGCCAGCTGGCCCGCAATGGCCACCAGCAGGTCTTCATCCTCGAAGCCAAAGCGCATGTCCTCGGGGCTCTCGGCAAACAGCACACCCAGCAGGCGCCCGGCCGACAGCAGCGGCACCGCCACCTGGCTGTGCGGCTCTGGCAGGCCAGGGTAGGGGATATCCATGCCGCGCAGCGGGGGCGCATCGGGCGCGGCATGCGCGTCCATGCTTTCGCGGATGGCGTGGCTGTACAGGGCGGCGTGCGTCATGTGGCTGATGCGCACCGGCGTGCGCTCGCGCGCGGCCATGCCGATCACTCCCTGACCCAGCCGGATTTCTGAACCCACGCCCGACGTGGCATAGCCGCAGCTGGCCACCGTGTAGAGCTGCTGGGCGCTGGCGTCCAGCATCAGCACCATGGCGTGCTGGATGCCCAGCTTGTCCTGCAGGCCCTGCAGCGCGCCTTGCAGCAATTCATCCAGCCCCGAGCAGCGCGCGATGCTCTCGCTGCACAGGCGCAGCGTGTGCAGCAACCCGGAACGCGGCGCCGGTGCCGGCAGGCCTTCGCCCGCCACCGATTCGATGCGCTCCACAGCGTAGATGTCGGCCCCTTTGAGTTCAAACACCTCGGCCATGCCCGCATGCGACGCGATGCCCGCCAGCTGCGCGCGCATGCTCTCGAACACCGGGCCACTGTCCTCGGTGCGTTCGTACAGCAGGTGCAGGCGGTAGAAATGGGCGGTGAGCGGGTCCAGCACCAACACCGACGCGCGCGGGTTGCGCAAGATGTTCTGGCGGGTCTTGTTGAAGAACTGGAACGACAGTGCCACATGCCCCGCATCCACATAGACCACCTGCGAGATGTAGGCCACGTTGGGGGTGCCGTCAGGGTCGCAGGTCGCCATGATGGCGGGAATCGCGCCCTCCAGGCAGGGGCGGATGCTGTGCAGGGACGGCGCTGCGGTGCTCATGGCTGCGGTACGGGTGGTGTGGGTGGTGCGGGCGGCGCACACAGCTCCGCGCCTGCGCGTGGGCCCGGTGTCTGGTCGAACGCGCTGGTGGGCGCGAAGCTCACGGCCACCACATCCTGCAGCGGCGCCGCCAGCATGGCCGCCACATACTGCGGCCCGTAGCCGACCCGGCCCACCTCCTGCACCATGGACTGCAGGTAGGCCTGCAACACCGGCAGGTCGCCGTCATGGGCCGGGCGCTGCGTGGCCCGGCGGGCTTTGAGCTGCAGCGTCTGGTGGGTGGACGGCACGCTGAACACCACGGCAATCTCTCCGGTGTGCGCAATGTCCTGCAGCAACTGTTCGGACTGGCTGCGCCGCAGGTACACCGTGACCTCCCGCCCATCGCCGCTGATATGGCTGCCCACGGCCCGCATGATGCTCGGCCGCAGGGCCGCGTCGCGTGACGCAACGATGGCCGACACGCCTTTGGCCACCATGGCGATATGGCTGGGGCCGAGCAGCGCGGTCATGCCTTGAAGCGCTTGCGGGTCAGGGCCAGAGCCAACCAGAAGGCCACCACGGTGGTCACCACCAGCACCAGGCCGTGGCGCAAGGGGTGGGCGGGCCACTGGTCCATGAACAGCGGGCGTACCAGCTCGACCGCGTTGGTCAGCGGCAGCCAGTCGGAGATGGCGCGCACGATGGGGGGCAACTGCTCGCGCGGGAAGAACACACCCGAGAGAAACATCATGGGCGTGAGCACCAGGGTGAAGTAGTAGGTAAAAAAGTCATACCCCTTGGCCAGCGCATTGAAGATGAGTGCGATGCTGGAGAACATCACCCCCACGAACAGCAGCACCGGCCAGGCCACCAGCAGCTTGGGGCTGTGGCTGATGGAGAGGGCCAGCATCACGCCCAGGATGGCGGTGACGGTGAACAGCGCCTTGAACGCGGCCCACAGCATCTCGGCCAGCACCACATCGTCCAGGCTGACCGGCGCGTTCATGATGCCGTCCCAGGTCTTTTGCACATGCATGCGCGAGAAGGCCGAGTACAGCGCCTCGAAGCTGGCCGCGTTCATGGCGCTCATGCAGATGGAGCCGCTGGCCAGGAACAGGATGTAGGGCACCTTGGTGTCGCCCGCCGCGCCGCCCACGTTCACCTGCCCCACCAGGGCCCCCATGCCGTAGCCAAAGGCCACCAGCCACATCAGCGGTTCGGCAATGTTGCCCACCAGGCTGGGGATGGCCAGCTTGCGCCAGACCAGCAGGTTGCGCATGAACACGGGCCACCAGCGCACGGACAGGCTGGGCGGGCGCCATACCGACGGCGGGGGCGGGGCCACAGTGGCCACAGAGGGCGGGTGAGCGGTTTGCATCCGCTTATTGTGCGATGTTGGCGGGCGGGCGCACAGTCCCCGATGTGTTCCTGGTCGCTACCTGGGCACGGCCATTGCTTGGGTACCCCTATGTCCACCCACGTCCTGAACCTGCCCGCCGGTGCCAGTACCCTCTGGCAGAACCGCCTGGGGCTGCTGCTGGAGTCCACGGGCGAGGGGGTGTTTGGCATTGATCTGGCGGGCAACTGCGTGTTCATCAACCGGGCGGGCGCGCAGATGCTGGGCTTTGCGGCCGATGAGGTGATGGGGCGCAACATGCACGCGCTCACCCACCACAGCCACCCCGACGGCAGTCCCTACGCCGACAGCGACTGCCCCATCTTCAACGCGTTCCGCCAGGGCTTGCCCTGCCGGGTGGACACCGAGGTGTTCTGGCGCCGCGATGGCTCGGCGTTTGCCGTGGAGTATTCGAGCCACCCCATTCTGGAAGGTGACCAGGTGCAGGGTGCCGTGATCGCTTTTGTGGACATTACCAGCCGCAAACGCGCCGCCGACGAGCTGCAGCGCGCGCATGACGACCTGGCCCGCGCCAATGACGAGCTGGAGCGCCGTGTGGCCGCGCGCACACAAGAGCTGTCGCAGGCGCTGGCGCAGCTGCGCGAGCTGTCCGCCTACTCGGAGCAGGTGCGCGAAGACGAACGCACCCGCATCGCCCGCGAGGTGCACGACGAGCTGGGCAGCCTGCTGGTGGCGCTGAAGATGGATGTGAACTGGCTGCACAAGCGCCTGGGCGAGCAGGGCGAGCGCACGCCCGAAGCCGCGGGCGACATGCGCACCCAGATGCGCTGCAAGTGCCAGAACATGAGCCGCCTGATCGAAAACGCCGTGGACAACGTGGGCCGCATCATCACCGACCTGCGCCCCAGCATCCTGGACCACCAGGGGCTATGGGCGGCGCTGGAGTGGCAGGCACAGGAGTTCGTGCAGTCGGCCGAACTGGAGCTGGCGTGGCAGATGGAGGTGCCTGCCACCTTGCACTTGCCCGAGCCTGCAGCCATCGCTGTGTTCCGCATCTTTCAGGAGATGTTGAGCAATGTGGGCCGCCACGCGCAGGCCAGCGCCATCGACATCGCCATCGACGTGCAGGACGAGATGCTGCAACTGCGCGTGCGCGACAACGGCGTGGGCGCCACCCGCCAGGCCCTGGAGGCGCCCACCGCCTATGGCGTGATGGGCATGCGCGAGCGGGCGCGGCAGCTTGGGGGCCGCTTGAGCATCACCAGCGAGCCGGGGCAGGGCTCGTGCCTGCAATTGCTGATCCCTCTGGAGCTGTCATGAATTCCGTGGTTCGAGTGTTGATCGGTGATGACCACCGCATCGTGCGGGAGGGGCTCAAGCAGGTGCTGGGCGACCCGGCCAATGGCGTGCCCGAGATCACTGTGGTCGCCGAGGCCACCCAGGGCAGCGAGGTGCTGGAGCTGGTCGCCGCCCTGCAAGGGCCCACGGGAACACCGGGGCTGGACCTGGTGCTGCTGGACATCGCCATGCCGGGCATGGACGGCCTCGAAGTGCTGCAGGCGCTGCGCAAGGCCTGGCCTGCATTGCCGGTGCTGATGCTCAGCACCTACCCCGAGCGGCAATACGCGGTGCGCTGCATCCAGATGGGCGCAGCGGGCTACCTGCACAAAAGCGCCGATCCCGACGACATGGTGGCCGCCGTGCGCAAGGTGGCCGCTGGCGGGCGCTACCTGACGGAAGCGACCGCGCAAGCCCTGGCAGGTGCACTAGAACGCACCGGGGTGGTGCGCACCGCCCAGCAGGGCACGCCCGCCGGGGTGGACGCGCTCTCCTATCGGGAGCACCAGGTGTTCCGCCTGCTCACTGCCGGGCAGAGCGTGAGCGAAATTGGTGCGCAGCTCAAGCTCGCGCCCAACACGGTGAGCACCTACCGCGCCCGCATCCTCGAAAAGACCGGCGCGCGCAACGATGTGGAGCTTGCGCTGTTGGCACGTGGCGCACCGGCAGAGTGAATTCGGTGCGTTGCACGACCGATTTGTAGTGCTGGCCCTACATGCTGTAGACACCACACCCACGAATTCATGACAGCGGGCCGACACCGGCAAAAACTGGCCCGCGCTTTGCGTAACGCCTGGCACCAACTTCTTCGAGGTGTGCCATGTCCGAATTCTTCTCGCCCTACGATGCCGACCGCCCGTTGATGCTGAAATGCAGCTGTGGCCGCGACCACACGGTGGCCGACCACCACACCGAGGTGTCGGCCGATGCCGCCGCAGCCACCCTGCGCCAGCGCAGCGAGACCCGTGAGTTCGAGCTCTACAGCAACGAGTTCATCGAAGCCACGCTGGTCAAGGCGCTGTTTCCGCAAGACGCAGTGCGCCGCCGCTTCATCAAGGCGGTGGGCAAGGGAACGGCCATGGCGGCCATCGCGAGCGTGTTGCCTGTGGCCAGCATGCAGGCCATGGCGCAAGAGAAGCAGGGCGCACTGGAGAAGACCAACCTCAAGATCGGCTTCATCCCGATCACCTGCGCCACCCCGCTGATCATGGCCCACCCGCTGGGCTTCTACAGCAAGCAGGGCCTGAATGTCGAAGTCACCAAGACAGCGGGCTGGGCGCTGATCCGCGACAAGATGATCAACAAGGAGTACGACGCCACGCACTTCCTGAGCCCCATGCCACTGGCGATCTCCATGGGCCTGGGCTCCAACGCCACGCCGATGAACGTGGCCACCATCCAGAACGTGAACGGCCAGGCCATCACGCTCAGCCTCAAGCACAAGGACAACCGCGATCCCAAGAACTGGAAGGGCTTCAAGTTCGCGATCCCCTTCGAGTACAGCATGCACAACTTCCTGCTGCGCTACTACCTGGCCGAGGCGGGCTTGAACCCCGACACCGACGTGCAGCTGCGCGTGGTGCCACCCGCCGAGATGGTAGCCAATCTGCGCGCGGGCAACATCGACGGCTTCCTCGGCCCCGATCCTTTCAACCAGCGCGCCGTGTTCGAGGAAGTCGGCTTCATCCACCTGCTCACCAAGGACCTGTGGAACGGCCACCCCTGCTGCGCCTTCGGCACCAGCACCGAGTTCATCCAGAAGAACCCCAACACCTTTGCCGCGCTGTACCGCGCGGTGCTCACCTCGGCCGCGATGGCGCGCGACCCGGCCAACCGGGAGCTCATCGCCAAGGTGATTGCGCCCCAGGCCTACCTGAACCAGCCCGAGGCCGTGCTCAACCAGGTGCTCACCGGAAAGTTCGCAGACGGCCTGGGCAAGATCCAGAACGTGCCGGACCGCGCGGACTTCGACCCCATGCCGTGGCAGAGCATGGCCGTGTGGATGCTCACGCAGATGCAGCGCTGGGGCTACATCAAGGGCGATGTGGACTACAAGCAGATCGCCGAAAAGGTGTTTCTCATCACCGACGCGAAAAAGCAGATGAAGGCGCTGGACCAGAAGGTGCCCGAAGGCGCGTACCCCAAGTTCAAGATCATGGGGCGCGAATTCGATGCCGCCAAGGCGAGCGAGTACGCAAAGAGCTTCCCCATCCGCAAGGCGGCATGACATGACTCCCGCCAAGAACCTCAACCTGCGCGCGGGCCTGTTGTCCGTGCTCATCTTCCTGGCCCTGCTGGGGATCTGGTACATCGCCACCGCTTCTTCGGGCCCGGGCAACAGCACGGCCGGCATGACCGCCGAGCAGATCGAGTACGCCAAGATGATGGGCAAGGACCCAGGCGCCAGCGCCAAGGGCAGCGGCTTTCCTTCACTGGCAGAGATGGGCCGTACCGTGTGGGGGCACGTGTCCAACCCGTTCTATGACAACGGCCCCAACGACAAGGGCATCGCCATACAGCTCGCGCATTCGCTGGGCCGGGTCGCGCTAGGGTTCGGCCTGGCCTGCTTGGTGGCGATACCGCTCGGTTTCGTCATCGGCATGTCGCCGCTGCTGCGCCGTGCGTTCGACCCGTTCATCCAGGTGCTCAAGCCCATTAGCCCGCTGGCGTGGATGCCGCTCGCGCTCTACACCATCAAGGACTCATCCATCTCGGGCATCTTCGTGATCTTCATCTGCTCGGTGTGGCCCATGCTGGTGAACACGGCGTTTGGCGTGGCATCGGTCAAGCGCGAGTGGCTCAACGTGTCGGCCACGCTGCAGGTCAACCCGCTGCGCAAGGCCTTCCTGGTGATCTTGCCCGCCGCAGCGCCCACCATCCTCACGGGCATGCGCATCAGCATGGGCATCGCCTGGCTGGTGATCGTGGCGGCCGAGATGCTGGTGGGCGGCACGGGGATTGGCTACTTCGTTTGGAACGAGTGGAACAACCTGTCGCTCACCAACGTGATCTTTGCCATCCTGGTGATTGGCGTGGTGGGCATGTTGCTCGACCTGGCCTTCGGCCAGCTGCAGAAGGTGGTGACCTATGTGGAGTGATGTCGCCCAGCGCCCGGCTGTTCCAGCCCCTCTTGCCACTGACGCCCCGCAACGAAAGGCCTCTGCCGTGACCCAAGGCTTCCTCCAGATCGACCGGCTGAGCAAAGCCTTTGTGCCCGCCAAGCCCGTGTTTGCCGATGTGTCGTTCACGCTCGACAAGGGCGAATTCGTCTGCATCATCGGCCACTCGGGCTGCGGCAAGACCACCATCCTGAACGTGCTGGCGGGGCTCGACACCGCCACCTCGGGCACCGTCATCATGGACGGGCGCGAAGTGGCCGGCCCCAGTCTGGACCGGGGCGTGGTGTTCCAGAGCCACGCGCTCATGCCCTGGCTCACGGTGCGCCAGAACATCGCGTTCGCCGTGAAGTCGCGCTGGCCCGACTGGAAGAAGGCCCAGGTCGATGCGCATGTGGAGAAGTTCGTGGCGCTGGTGGGCCTGAGCCCTGCCATCGACAAAAAGCCGTCGCAACTCTCAGGCGGCATGAAACAGCGCGTGGGCATTGCGCGCGCGTTCTCCATCCAGCCCAAGATGCTGCTGCTGGACGAGCCCTTCGGCGCACTCGACGCGCTTACACGCGGCACCATCCAGGACGAGTTGATGGCCATCGTGCGCCAGACGCAGCAGACGGTGTTCATGATCACGCACGATGTGGACGAGGCCATTTTGCTGGCCGACCGCATCCTGCTCATGAGCAACGGCAACGAGACGCCCGAGGGCTACCGCCCCGGCGGCATCGCCGAGGTGGTGGTGAACCCACTGCCACGCGAACGCACGCGCGCCAGCCTGCACCACCTGGATGGCTACTACGCGCTGCGCAACCACATCGTGGACTTTTTGGTGACGCGCGCCAAAGCCCACTGATTTCCTGAATAACCCAGCACTGTCGTGTTGCCCCTTGGGGTGGCAGGGAGTGCTGCACCCTGAAGTTCCTGTTCCCTGTTCCCTGTTCCAAAACCCATCCAACCGAAGGAGCCATCACCATGAACCGCTACGACGTTACCGAAAAGATCATCAGCACCAAGGTCGCCAAGGGCCTGCAATGGGAGGCCATTGCCAAGAAGGTCGGCCAGTCCAAGGAATGGACCACGGCCCTGTGCCTGGGCCAGATGACGGCCACGCCCGAGCAGGCCAAGATCGTGGGCAAGATCTTCGGCCTCACGGCCGAAGAGCAGAAGTGGCTGCAGGTGGTGCCCTACAAGGGCTCGCTGCCCACGCCCGTGCCCACCGATCCGCTGATCTACCGCTGGTACGAGGTGGTGAGTGTGTACGGCACCACCATCAAGGAGCTGATCCACGAAGAGTTTGGCGACGGCATCATGAGCGCCATCGACTTCAGCATGGACATCCAGCGCGAGGCCAATCCCAATGGCGACCGCGTGAATGTGGTCCTGTCCGGCAAGTTCCTGCCGTATAAACAGTACTAACCCCCTGAGTCGCTTCGCGCCTTCCCCCTTTCTCTCGAATTGCTGCGCAATTCGGGAAGGGGGACACCGCCAGCGCCCGCCAGCGAAGCGCCGCCTGTGCGGCTTGGCGGCCCTTGCGCGGCGGTCGCAGGTATAGGCCGTGCTCGTTATGCCGGCGTGGGTCTAGGCATTGCACCGAGTGGGGTAACCAAGACGGTCAGAGCACCTTGACGGCGCGACCGATGAACTGGATGGGCCCCGTGGGTTTGCCAATCGGCGAGCCCGTGGGCGGTTCCAGCGTCAGCTCGAACAGCTGGTTGGGCTGCAGCGGCGGCAGCTTGTCCAGCGGGATCTGCAGGGGCTGACCGGGCTGCACCAGGCCCAGCGATACGGGGCCGCTCCAGCCATCCGCCTTGGTCCAGAACTCCAGGGCCTTGTCGGCCGGTACTTCGGCCATACCCAGCGGAATCAGGCTGATCTGCCGGGGCGAGTTGGCTTGCACCACCCAGCCCGGGGCCTTGTCCTGCGGCGCGACCAGCACCACCATGAACTGTGGCGGCGCGGCCACTGGGGCGGTGCGGGTGACCAGCACTGCCGCGAGCACCGCCGCCATGGCAAAGCCCGAGCCGGCGAGGGCCCGCCACAGGCCCAGGTGGTCCCACCAGCGCACGGATGGCTTGCGCTCGGTTTTTGCGCGGGGTTGGGAGGCGACGGGTGTCGCAGCTGGCTGCGCGCTGGTGGCCTGCAGCGACTGGTCGATGCGCGCCCACAAGGCAGCGGGCGGCGCGATCGGCTCCGCAAGCTGGGTCAGAGGCAGCAGGCGGGCTTCCCATTCGGCCACCGCCTGTTGCAATGCCTTGTCACCAGGCAGGCGTTGCTGCACACCCTGGCGTTCGGCAGCGGGCAGGGTGCCCAGCACGTACTCGCCGGCCAGCACGCTCAGGTCTTCCGGCGAGGGGGTGGACGGTGTGTTGCGCACGTCGGTCATGCCATGCACTCCCGCAGCGAAACCAGGCTGCGCCGGATCCACGCCTTGACGGTGCCCAGCGGCGCGCCGAGGCGCTCGGCAATTTCGCCGTGCGAGCAGCCGTCCACATAGGCGTGCAGCACGCAGCTGCGGCGCGCGGGGTCGAGGGCCTCCAGGCAATGCTGCAGGCGGCCCAGGCTGGCGTTCAGCGCAAAGGTTTCCTCGACCTCATGGTGGGCCTGCACAGACATGTCGGCCTCCAGGGCTTGGGTGGTGGTGTCGTCCACATCAACATGGCGGCCCGCGTCGCGCACGGCGTTCAGGGCCAGATTGCGCACCACGCTGTAGATCCAGCCGCGTGCGCTGCCCCGGCTCGCGTCGTAGCTGGCGGCGCGGGTCCAGATGTTCACGCAGGCATCGTGCACGATGTCCTCGGCCAGCGCGCGCTGGCGCACGATGCGCAGCGCTACACCCAGCAGCCGCGCGCCCTCCTGTTCATATAGGCGGTGCATGGCCTGCCGGTCGCCGGCTGCGCAGGCAGCCAGAGCGGCTTCGTAGTCAAAATCGCCAGGGGTGTCGGGCACGGTGTGCAGGCAGCGGGGCCTCGTCTAAAGAGTGGGCGCATCGTAGCCGCAAACCCGCCACCGCCTGGCGGTAGCCCCCGCTGGGCAGGGGATTGCGTGTGCGTGGTTTACGCGGCCTTCCAGAAGATGTAGTCGGCCTGGTACTTCACGATCTGACGCTCGCCCTTGTTGGCGGTGGTGCAGGCAGCAGCGGGTGCCACGCCGCCCTTGAGGGCCACGCGCTGGATGAAGGTCACGCCGGTCATGGCGCCGGAGCCCATGGCGGGGTTGGCCTTGACGAGCTGGTAGGGCAGGTTGCCCGTGCCCGAGGGTGCCACGGCCAGCTGGGTGGCTGTCAGCTTGGACCCGTCGCTCGACTCCCAGGTGGCCGGTGGGCCGTAGTAGGTGCCCACTTGTTTGCCGCTGCGGTCATTCAGCACGGCCTTGGGGCCCACGAACACCCATTCGGTCTGGCCGGGCATGTTGGCCTTGTCGCGGCATTCGTAGGTGATCTCGCCCACGCCCACGGTTTCCATTGCCACCTTGTTGCCAGTCGGTACCTTGATGCTGTCGGGCAGGCTGTCCTGCGAAACCATGGATTTGGAGGACGACATCATCGAACCGCAGGCGCTCAGCAGCACGGCGGCGGCAATGGCGCCCGTCAGGGGGAGCAGGCGGGAGATGGGGGACGTGTGGATGGTCATGGCGTTTCTCTCTGGTCTGTGGGTTGATAGGACAGCAGCAACAAGATGCGCTGCTGTAGGTACTACCCACGAAAACGCCGTTTGGATGCAGTGGATGCCAAAAATTTTTTACCGGTGCCAGCCCGGGCAAGATTGCCGCCTGGGCCCGAGGCTGCCTCAATGCAGGGTCAGCGGCCGGGTGGTGGTCTTGACCCGCACCACGGCCGCCCGGTGCTCATAGGGGGCCACCGGCTGGCCCAGGATGGCGGCCGCCAGCGTTCGCGCCTGCCGGGCAATCGGTTCGATGTAGCGGCTGCACTGCCCGTCGATGCTGATGCAATCGCCCAATGCATGGATGCGGGATACGCTGGTTTGCAGCGTGCCTGCGTCCACCGCAATGCCATGGGTCCAATCAAGCCCAGCACTCTGCGCCAGGCGGTGGGGGGGCAGCAGGCCTGCAGCCACCACCACTTCGTCCGCCGCAAAACGCCGCCCGCTGGTGGTGGAGACGCGGTAGCGCGAGCCCACGCGTTCCACCTGCTCCACCTGCAGACCGCCTTCAAAGCGGATGGACAGGTCTTTCCAGGCGTCCAGCAGCTGCGGGCCCGCCTGCTGGTCGTGCCAGCGCGCCAGTGGTTCGGTGGCCGTGTCCAGCAGCGTGATGTGGTGGCCGCCCAGTGCCAGGTCGTTGGCCAGCTCACTGCCGACCAGGCCCGCGCCGATGATGAGCACGTCCTTGGGCTGGTCGCCCAGGTGCTGGCGCAGGCGCTGGTAGGCGTCCAGGTGGTTGATGCGCCAGCACAGGCTGGCGGGCAAGCCCGGAGGCAAGGCGGCCTGCGCACCGTGGGCCAGCACCAGGTGGCCGTAGCGCAGCACGCCCCGCGTTGTGCGCAATTGGCGGGTGTCGGCGCAGATGCGCACGGCATGGGTGTGGGCCAGCAGGGTGACGCCCAGGCGGTGCGCCGCATCGCGACCGGTTTCGGACACCAGGGCCAGCGGGTCCAGCTGGCGCGCCATGGCCACCGACAGCAAAGGCTTGTCGTACCGGTCGCCCGCGCAGGCCGTCACCAGGGTGATGGGCAGCGTGGCGCTGTGTTGGCGCAGGGTTTCGGCCAGTTGCCAGCCTGCACGGCCCGCGCCGACGATGACCACGCCCGGCTCGCCACGCACGCGCAGGGAGGCGGCTGGCGCTGCGCTGGCCTGCGCCCGCAGCGCCTCCAGCGTGGGGGCTTCGTACGGTGAAAAATCGGCCTTGGTCACGCCGCACAGCGGGCAGGCCCAGTCGTCGGGTATGTCCGCCAGCCGCGTGCCCGGCGGCAGGCCGCCATCGGGGTCGCCGTCGGCCTCGTGGTAGACGTAGCCGCAGGCGTTGCAGATGTAGCTTTGCCAGGGCGCCTGGGCGGCCGCGTCGGCAAACGCATCGCACAGCGCCTGCGATGCCGCGCTCAACACGAACTCGGAGGTAACCGACGGCGTGGTGGCGGTGGGGAGGGCGGGTGTCATGCAGGCATCTCCTCGGTGCTGAGCCGGGCGATCTCCTTGCGCAGGTGCTTGATGGCGGGCGTGACGATGGCCACAAAGTGCGACTCGCGCACGCGCCGCTGCACGTCCGAGCTCATCAGGTAGCCGCGCGCACCCTGGTGCATCAGGGCCGACTGGGCGGCGCGCAGGCACAGTTCCGCGCCGTGGGCACGGGCGTCCAGCACATCGATGAAGAAGTCGGTGCTTGTGTCGAACGGGGTCTGGGCCAGTTGCATGACGCGTGCAGTCAGTGCATCCAGCTCGGCCTGCAGCGCGTCGGGCCGGTCTTCCAGGAACTGGTTGACATGGCCCAGTTGGGCCTCCACCGCCCACATCGAGTCGATGGCGCCCTGGGTGATGCCCACCGCCATGCCACATTGCAGCATCACAAACGCAGCGCGGATGCGGGCGATGAAAGGCCGGGTAGGGTCGGCCATGGTGTCGGCCGTGCCGATGAAATGGTCCTTGAGCCGCAGTGCATAGGTGCCCGTGCCCTCCATGGCGGAGAAGCTGGGGCATTCGCGCATCTCCACGCCGGGGGCATCGCAGCGCAGCAGGAACATCACCTCGCGCTGGCTGGCCGCACCGTCGGCCTCCACCACCGCCGCAATCGCGCCGCAGTAGTGGTCGGGCCCCAGGTTGCTCACCCAGGGCAGGGTGCCGTTGATGAGGTAGCCCCCCTCCACTGGCGTGGCCTTGAGCAGCAGGCTTTCGATCTGCGCATAGCTCTTCATGGGGTTGGACAGCGCCGTGCCGCCCATGCCTGCGCCGCTGGCGTGGCGCTGCAGCACATCGCCCATCAGCGCGGGGTTGCCCGATTGCTGCAGGTACAGCCCACACACCGCCTGGCACCACATCATGAAGCCGGTAGCGCCGCACACGCGCGAGGCCTCGGCCATGGCGCGGATGGCCAGGCCGTAGTCGGCCGGGCCGGCCGTGCTGTCCAGGTGCGCGCTCATCGCGCCCACGGCGGCCAGCTGCTGCAGCTCCGCGCAGGGGTAGTAGCCGGTGCGGTCAATCGCCTCCACCTGCGCGGCCAGCGGGCCCTGGGCGATCTGGCGCACGGCGGCCAGCAGCGGATCGCCCCGCAGGGCGCCGTCCAGGTGGAGTTGGGGAGGGAGGTCGGCGGGGTTCATGGGGCTCCTTGGGTGCGCAGGGCGGGCTCGGTGGCGGGGCTATTTAGTCCGCGAGGCTGATCTCGAAGGGGATGGGGTTGCGCATGCTGTTAGCCACGGGCGAGTAGAAGTTGGCGTGCTGCACGATCTCGTCCAGTACCTCGCGCGGTGCATCGCCCTCCACCAGCACCTTCACGCGGATCGCCTGAAAGCCCATCTCCGGCGGCGTCTTCTGCAATGCGCCACCCGCACCCCAGGCGGCGGGGTTGCCGATGTCGCCTTCCATGAACACCTCGATCTTGCTGAGCTTGACCTGCTTCCAGGTGGCCACGGCCGTGATGCCCACGGCCAGGCAGCCGCCCAGGCCCGACAGCACGATCTCGCCGGGCGCAGGTGCCGTGTCCTGACCGAACAGGTGCAGGGGCTCGTCCACCACCACCGGCGCATGGTTGCCCACATAGCTCAGCGAGCGGTACTGCCCCTCCATCACCGTATGGACCTTGTTGGTACCCCGACTGGCAGGGTTGTTGCGGCCCTTGTCGGCAAAGGCCATCAGCCCGTCGCGGTCGATGGGGCGCAGGTGCGTGTGCACGGTGGTGACGGGGGCAGAGGGTTCCAGCAGATCGGTGGACATGGTGTTCCTTGGAGAAAGAGAAGGGAATGCAAAAAAGAAGGACAGGGTTCGCAGCGGGCCACGCCCGCTGCAACAACGCACGGGGCTCAGGCCGCCAGTGCCAGCGCAGGCTTTTTGGGGAACTTGACCAGCGGCAGCCCGCTTTCGATCGGCAACTTGTCGTCGCGCGACCATTCGTTCCACGAGCCGAAGTACATGCGCACATCGGCAAAGCCCGCCTGCTTGAGCGCCAGGAAGGTGTTGGACGCGCGTGCGCCCTTGAAGCAATACAGGTACACCGTGTCCGCCGGGCTGATGCCCGCCGTGGCGCATTCGGCGCGCACTTCGTCGGGCGACTTGAACACCGGACCCTGGGGCGAGGGCTTCATGAAGCGGTACCACTCCAGCCACTTGGCGCCCGGCAGGCGGCCTTTGCGCGGCGCGAAGTCCTTGCCATAGGGGCTCGAGCTGTCGCCAATCCACTCGTCCACATCGCGCACGTCCAGCAGCACGGTGTCGGTGCCCAGGGCCTCGATCACGTCTTCCTTGGTCAGCATCACGTCTGTGGTGGCCAGGGTGGTGGGGAAGATGGCGGGCGTGGGCACCACGGCCTCGGTGGAGACGGGCAGCTCTGCCGCCTTCCAGGCCGAGTAGCCGCCATTCAATACCTTGACCTTGGGGTAGCCCAGCCAGGTCAGCAGGTAGTAGCCCCGGCACGACTGGCCGTAGCCGCTGTTGAGTGCATCCTCATAGAACACCGCCGTCTCGGCGCCCGACAGGCCGATGGCGCCCAGGTGCGCGGCGAAGGTGTCTTTCAGCTCCTGCAGGCCTTGGGGTGTAGAGGTGGCGAGGTAGGTGAAGGTCTCGCGCAGGTTCACCGCGCCGGGGATGTGCCCCAGGGCATAGGTGTCGGCGTCGCGGGTGTCGATCAGCACCACAGGTTCTGCGGCTTGCAGGGCCAACAGCTGGGTGGGTGAGATGAGGACGGCGTCGGAGGCGGTAGCGGTCACGGTGCTCATGGAAAACCTTTCGGTGCGGTGGTGGGCGGGATGCCTGCCCTCCTTATCGCAACAGGTGTGCCAGAGCTTGGGAATGCAAAGAAATTTGAATGAAATAGGCTGCCAGCGCTTATTGGTAAAGCGCTGGCAGCTATTGATTTAATAGTATTTTGTGCCGACTATCACCAGGGCGCAGCCTGTCCAACGCGGACGCTGAACACTGTGTCTACAAATTGTTGACACAGTGTTGGGCGTCACTTCAGACCCGCCTTGCGCAGCCGGTAAGCGAACTGCCGGAGCGTCAACCCCAGGCTCTGCGCCGCGCGCGACTGGTTGCCGTGGTGTTCGACCAGCGCGGCCTGCAGCACCTGAACGCTGTGGGACTGGGCCGAGGCGTAGTCGCGCACCAGCGGTGCTGCGGCGATAGGGGTAGACGGCATCTCGGCCTGAATCTGCTGAACGGGCGCCGGAGCGGGTGGCAAAACCACAGCCGCAGCGGGCAGAAACCGGTCCAGCTCGCCACGCGTTACCAGCGTGTCATTGGTCAGCAGCACCAGGCGTTCGATCACATTGCCCAGCTCGCGGATGTTGCCGGGCCAGGGGTGTTCTTCCAGCCGCGCCAGCGCGTCGGGCGAGAGGTTCACGTTGCGCTGGTGCGCCTGGTTGGCGCGGCTCACAAAGTGCAGCGCCAGCGCGCGGATGTCTTCACGCCGCTCGGCCAGCGAGGGCAGATGGATCGGAATCACGTGCAGGCGGTAGTACAGGTCCTGCCGAAAGCGCCCGGCCTCCACATCGGCCGCCAGGTCGCGGTGGGTGGCCGCCACCAGGCGCACGTTGACCCTGACCTCGCGCTGCCCGCCCAGGCGCACCAGCGTGCCCTCCTGCAGCGTGCGCAGCAGTTTGGACTGCATGGCCAGCGGCAGCTCGCCAATCTCGTCCAGAAAAATGGTGCCGCTGTCGGCCTGCTCAAACCAGCCCGCGCGTGCCGTGCTGGCGCCCGTGAAGGCGCCTTTTTCGTAGCCAAACAGTTCGGATTCAAACAGCGCATCCGGAATGGCCGAGCAGTTGACCTTGATGAAGGGCCGGTCGCGCCGCCCGCTGGCCAGGTGCACGGCGCGTGCGAACAGCTCCTTGCCCGTGCCCGACTGGCCCAGCAGCAGCACGGTGGCCTGGGTTTGCGACACGCGCTCCAGCTCGCTCAAGGCCTGCAGCAGCGGTGGCGAGCTGCCAATGAGCCCGTAGCGCGCGCTTTTGGTGTTGAGCGCATTGGCCAGCACGGTGTTGCGCGCCTCCAGCTGCCGCGTCTGGTCGGCCACCAGGGATTCGAGCTGCAGCAGCTGCCCCACCAGGGTGGTCAGCACGCGCAGCACGGCCAGGTCGTCGTTCAGGTGGCGCTGGCGGCTGCGGATGCGGTGGCAGGCCAGCACGCCAATGGGCGCGTTGTTGACCTCGATGGGCAGGGCGATGAAGGCCACCGTCTCCGGCGGCAGCTGGCTGCGCTCCACTGCGCGTGCCAGGAACAAGGGCTCGGCATCGATGTCCTGCACGATGGCGGGCTGCCCGGTGGCCAGCACGCGGCCCGTGATGCCCTCGCCCCAGGCATACCGCCCGCGCCCTGCCTCGGCCTGGGTGAGGCCGTAGGCGTGCTGGATGGAGGCCGTGCGCGGCGCACCAGCGGCGCAAGGGGCGTCGTCCACCAGCACGATGCGCCCCCGGTTCAGGCCCAGCAGCTCGCTCATCAGGTGCAGCATCTCGCGCAGCACCAGGCCGGGCGCCAGGCTGCGGCCGATGAGGCGCATCACTTCGCGCATTAGCAGCAGCTCCTGGGCGTGCCAGTCGGTGGGGCTGTGCGAGCGGGCCGTGCTGGAAGGGGAGGGCATGGGCGGTGGGGGCATGCCAGGGCGATTGCAAGTTCTGCGCCCGGGTGCATTAAAGTCGCCTGCGTCCCGCCGTTTACCGACTTTTTCACCTTCTCGAAAGCCCCCACCATGACCACCCTCGGAACCCCTCTGTCCCCCCATGCCACCAAAGTCATGCTGCTGGGCTCGGGCGAGCTGGGCAAGGAGGTGCTGATCGCGCTGCAGCGCCTGGGGGTGGAAACCATTGCCGTGGACCGCTACGACAACGCCCCCGGCCAGCAAGTGGCCCACCACGCGCGCACCATCACAATGAGCGACCCGGCCCAGCTCAAGGCCCTGATCGAGGCCGAACGGCCCCACTTGGTCGTGCCCGAGATCGAAGCCATCGCCACCACCATGCTCGAAGAGCTGGAAGCCGCGGGCACCGTGCGCGTGATCCCTACGGCCCGCGCAGCGCGCCTGACCATGGACCGTGAAGGCATCCGCGTGCTGGCCGCCGAAACGCTGGGCCTGCCCACCAGCCCCTACAAGTTCTGCAATTCGTTGGAAGAACTGCAGGCTGCGATTGACGCAGGTATCGGCTACCCCTGCATCGTCAAGCCCGTCATGAGCAGCTCGGGCAAGGGCCAGAGCAAGATCGACGGCCCCGCCGATGTGCAAAAGGCCTGGGACTACGCCATGGCCGGTGGCCGGGTGAGCCACGGCCGTGTGATCGTCGAGGGCTTCATCGACTTTGACTACGAAATCACCCAGCTCACCGTGCGGTCGGTGGGCACCGACGGCCAAATCACCACCAGTTTCTGCGACCCCATCGGCCATGTGCAGGTGAGCGGCGACTATGTGGAAAGCTGGCAGCCCCACCCCATGCACCCGGCCGCACTCGAAAAGTCGCGCCAGATCGCCAAGGCCGTCACCGACAACCTGGGCGGCCAGGGATTGTTTGGCGTGGAGCTGTTCGTCAAGGGCCAGGAAGTCTGGTTCAGCGAGGTGAGCCCCCGCCCGCACGACACCGGCCTGGTCACGCTGTGCACCCAGCACCAGAGTGAGTTCGAGCTGCACGCCCGCGCGATCCTGGGCCTGCCGGTGGACACCAGCCTGCGCAACCCCGGCGCCAGTGCCGTCATCTACGGCGGTGTGGAAGCCCAGGGCATCGTGTTCGATGGTGTGGAAGAAGCCCTGCGCGTGCCGGGCACCGACCTGCGCCTGTTCGGCAAGCCTGAGAGTTTTGTGAAGCGCCGCATGGGCGTGGCGCTGGCGCGGGCGGCCGATGTGGACACCGCCCGCAGTAACGCCAAGCTGGCGGCTGGCAAGGTCAAGCCACGCAAGGCTTGATGTAGAGTCTTTGAGTGAAATTGGCTGCTGGCGCTTACATATCAAGCGCTGGAAGCTATGTTTTTAGGAGTGGTGAGCGCAGGTACATACCTGCTTATTCCACGCCACCCAGCTCGCTTTCAATTTGTTCGATGCTGGGCAAGCTGGTTTGCAACGCAGCGGGCAGGGATTCGATGAGCTGGTATTCCGCCACCCCCATAGGCTGGGCCGTGTCACGCAGCGCGTATTCGGCCACCACCTTGTTTTTGGTCTTGCACAGCAGCAGGCCAATGGTCGGGTTGTCCTGCTCGGCCTTGACCTGCATGTCCACCGCCGTCAGGTAAAAGCTCAGTTGCCCCAGGTGCTCGGGTTTGAATTTGCCGCCCTTGAGTTCGATCACCACATAGCAGCGCAGTTTGAGGTGGTAGAACAGCAGGTCGATGAAAAACTCATCGCCGCCCACATTAAGCATCACCTGCCTCCCCACGAACGCAAAGCCTGCGCCCAGCTCTAGCAGGAACTCGGTCACGTGCTTTACCAAAGCGTGTTCGACCTCGCGCTCTTGCGCCTCGTCGGTCAAGCCCAGAAAGTCGAAGCGATAAGGGTCTTTCAGCGATTCGCGCGCCAAATCGGACTGAGGCTTGGGCAAACTCGCTTCAAAGTTGGTAACAGCGGAGCCGCTGCGTTCCATCAAGCGAGTCTCGATCTGCATCACCAACACATTGCGCGACCAGTTGTGCTGGATGGCTTGGGCCGCATACCAGCGGCGGGCCTCGGGGGTGGAGAGCTTGTCCAGCAGTGCCAACTGGTGATACCACGGCAATTGTGCAAGCACCGCTTGCACAAATTCGTCATCCGGCCACGCCTCCGCAAAAGCGCGCATGTACTTGAGGTTGCGCGGCGAAAACCCCTTCATCTCGGGGAACGCCGTGCGCAGGTCATGCGCCAGCCGCTCAATCACCTTCGCTCCCCAGCCCTGGCTGGCCTGCCGTGCCAGAATGTCGCGCCCGATCTGCCAGTAGAGCTGCACCAACTCGCGGTTGACCGCCAGCGCCGCGCGCTGCTGCGCCGTGTGGATGCGGGTTTTCAGGTCGCGCAGCCAGTCGGCGTAGCCTTCGGGTGTGGGCACAAGAGAAATGGGCTGATCGCTCATGGTGCGTTGTCCTTCAGGCCACCGTGACTTGGCCGTTCATTAGCAGGGGAAGGAGCCAGTCGCGGAGTTGAGCAAGTTCCACGTTCTGCTGAAGGTTTTTTTGAATCTGTAAGAACAATGGTTCTGCCGTGCTGGTGTATGTATTCAAGGGGCCATCAGCGGGTATCAGCAATGGCGACTCATCCAGCACTCCCTTGTTGATGTGCGGCTGTTGCGCACCAGTTCGGAGTGCCATCAATCTAGGGATCTCACGAACCAAGTAAGGGTAAATAAAGCAGTGCTTCAGCTTGGCGGTTTCCACAATTCCAACTACAGATTGATTAGTCGCCGCCTCAATGCCCAGTATCGACACTCTGAGATGACGAACGATGGAAAGAATCACCGTGCCGCGAGGCAGCAGCTTGGCAGGTGAATTCTGCAAACCGAGCGTCGAAATTTTTTCATCAGGTGCTACGACAAAAGTACTCGGGTTCTCGCCCGAGCTAAGCCAATTAACTTCACCGGGACTCCAATACTCATCAATATCGCGTGAGGGTGTTCCTCCGAGGTGGGATCTGAATGTTTCACCGATTGTTGAGTTTTTCCACCCTGCAGGAATTTCCCGCTTCAGCGTGGCGTTGTAGACCATCTTGCCGCCGGAAGATTTGTAGGGTTTGCCGTTAGCGTCGGGGAAGTCAAACTGCACAAACCAGTAGTCGTACAGCGTCTTGGCCATCGCCTCCAGCTCGGCGTTGATGCGGTTATTGCAATCGATTTTGGCATCAATGACGGAGAGAACTGCAGCAATTTTCTCTTGATCTTTTTTTTTGAATGCTGGTAATCGCACTCGGCTTAGAATTTCCTGGCTGAGATTGTTTATATTGGTACCAGATGACGAAGCGATTTGTGACTTGAAGTTTGTCGATCTGGTGAAGTAAGCGAAAAAAAGCTTGTTGATTTCAGTTGATGTGAGCCTTGCGCGTATGCAGAATCCTGAAAAAAGTGCCTCAACATCTTTGTCTATGTAAAGACTTCTGCCAACAAGAGCCTTGTTTCCATTTGATCTGACAAAAACAATATCGTCTTTTTTAAGGTAGTCGTCTGCTTTGGCTATTCCTTTAGGGTTTATTTGGGATAGCGATTCGTAGTCTGGTGAAAACCGACTTTGAAAGTCAGGAACTCCAATTAGCAGGCAACCCTTGCCTCGACTGTCCTTGCTGAAGTTGAGTCCATTTCTAAAAGTTGCGTGTTCTCCAAGCGTAAAGTGTCCAAGTTCATTGCGCATAATGCAAGCCCGCTAGCTGTTTCTTGATTTCCTGTTCTAGCCCTGCTGACTCCTTGAATAGTCCATCTAGCCGGTCGGCGACAACTTGCATCTTGTGCGCAAACTGTGCTGGAGTAAGATCGCTATATTCAATTTTCACGTCGAGATACTGTCCAGTACTCAGTGAATAATTCTTGGCGGCAATGTCAGCGTAACTCACTACAACCGAGAAATCCTCCACCACCTGCCTATCGTTGAAGGTGGCAATGATGCGATCTTCGTCGGTTTCAGACAGCACAGTTTTCTGGTTCTTGCCATCCTTTTCTTTGGTGCCAAGGGTAGAAGCGTTAATCAGCACCACATCGGATTTGTTGGCCGCATCAATAAACAAGATGGAGACGTTGGTGCCAGTGGTGGCGAAGATGTTGCTGGGCATGGAGACCACGCCCGAGAGCATTTTGTTATCTACCAGGTGCTGGCGTATGCCTTTGTCGATGCCGCTTTGCGCGGTGATGAAGCCAGTGGGTACGACGACCGCCGCTTTGCCGCTAGGCTTGAGCGAGTAGATGATGTGCTGCAAGAAAAGCTGATATATCGCCATCTTGTCCACGGCCTGCTTCGGGATATTCGGTACCCCGGCGAAAAAGCGCTCTTGGTGCTCTTTGCTGTCCAGCTCATTCCTAAAGTCGCTGAAATCCATCTTGAACGGTGGATTGCTGACGATGTAGTCAAACTTCTTGAGTGCTTTGCCATCCCGGTGGTAGGGGTGGAGCACGGTGTTGCCCTGAATGACGTTGGGGATGGAATGAACCAAGTTGTTCAGAATCAGGTTCAGGCGCAGCAGGCTGGATGACTTTTGCGAGATGTCTTGCGAGTAGATGGTGCAGCGCTGCTCGCCAATGGCGTGGGCGATATTCATAAGCAGCGTGCCGGATCCCGCCGATGGGTCGTAGCAGCTTACGTTGTTGACTTTGCCGCGCACCTTTTCAGGCACGAGGATGGCGGCCATGATTTTGGCCACGGCGTGCGGGGTGTAGTACTCGGCATATTTGCCGCCGCTGTCTTTGTTGTAGTCCTTGATGAGGTATTCAAATATTGCGGCGTAGAAGTCGTACTTCTCGCTAAAGATGCGCTCAAAGCTGAAGTCGCCCAGCTTGTTGATGATGGCGCGGCAAAAGGCGTCGCGCTTGGACGTATCGGTGATGAATTCGCTGACCCGGTCGAACAGGGTGATTTTGGTGCCGCCATCGGTTTTGACGGCAAAGATGTCGTTGTTGGTGACGGCGATGTTGTGCAAGGTGTCGTCAAACAGTTTGGCAAAATCGGGCGCGTTTTGGTGGCCAAACAGGTAGGCTATGAAATGCTCGGGCTTCAGCCGGGCGGTGTCGGGGCCCATTTGCATCTGCAAAATGTCCAGGTCATTGGCGCTCAGGGCGGCAATGGCAGCTTCCCAGCTTTCGGCTTTGGCCAGTGCGGGCTTGATTCTCTTGGCCTCAAAGGCGAACTTGTCGTTCAGAAACTTGTAGAGAAAGACCTGGGTGATGATCTTGAATTCATTGCCGTCGTTGCCCAGACCATAGGCTGCGCAGATGGCTTTCAGGCTGTCGATGAGTTCGCGGGTGCGTTGTTCAAATTGTTGGGTTACCAAGCTTGTGCTCCAGGGTGGCCGCCGCCCGTGCGGGTGCCTGCAAAAAATTCATTCATGTATTCCGACACCACCAGGCGGTTGATGCTGCGGGTAGCGTCGGCGGTCAGTGGGATGTGCTGGCGGGTGTGGAATTCGTCAAACACGATGGGTTGCATCAACCGATCAAAATAGCTTTCGTTGTTCAGTAGCTGGGTGTTTTGCAGCACCTGCTCGTCCGCCTTCGCTTTGACGCCGACCAGTGCTTCAAACAATTTGCGCTCAGTCTGCGTGAAGCTGCCACGTTCTTGCAGGCGCTTGTGGATGCGGGTGTATTTGGCATCGCCACGGTATTTGGCGCGCAGCTGGTTGTTTTGGCGGTTCAGCTCTTTCACTTTGTCGTGAATGGCGTTGAGCGCGCCGATGTTGGCTGTCATGTCTTCTTGGCTCACTTCGCTGAGCTTTTTGTTCTTGAACAGCCGCTCCAGCTCTTCGCGCAGGGTCACGAACTTGGGGTCTTGTGGGTCAAAGTTGCTGGCCAAAGCCTCACGCGTTTGGCGTAAGGTGTTTTTGAGTTTGTCGGCCAAGACGAGTTCTTCTTCCTTGATCTTGGCGAATTTGAAGATGACATCCTCCAGCGCCATGTTGAGCAAGTTGCTGGTGTCGTTTTCTGATTCGATGGCCTCTTTGAGGTTGAGCAGATCCAGGTGGTTGCAGGTTTCGCGGTAGAGCTGGCTGAGCTTGTGGAAATCTAGCTGCTGCAATAGCCCGTATTCGCCTTGCAGGCGAATTAGGTTGTAGAGGCTGCGCGCATCAGCCAGCGCTTTTTTGAGCGCAAGCACAGTGCTGCGGTCTTGGATCTGGTTGAGCTGCTTTGAAAATTCTTCAGCGTTTTCAATGTCGAAGCTAAAGAGGATGTCTTTGATGGCTTCGATTTCTTGCCTGATCTCTTCGGCTGACTTGAATAGGTTGGAGTAGTGCTCGATCTCGTTGCCCAGCTCGGACTGCAATTCGTCAAAGTAGTCTTTGTTGGTCTTGTCGAATTCCTTGCGGATGTCGGCAAAGTCCACCACGTAGCCGTAGCGGAAATCTTTGTAAGTGCGGTTGACCCGCGTGAGCGCTTGCAGCAGGTTGTGCGCTCTGATAACACGCCCAAGGTAGAGCTTTTTCAGGCGTTTGGCATCAAAGCCGGTGAGCAGCATGTTGTAGACAAAAAGCAGGTCAATCTTGCCCGCCTTGAAGTCTTCCACCCAATCCTTGCGCTCGTCTTTGCTGCCCACGTCGTGAAGGATCAGCGCGGCGCTTTTCACACGGTTTGCAAGCTGGGTGCGTTCTGCATAACTGCCGGTGGTGGCGGGGGCAAATATGGCTTGCCCTGAGTCTTGGGCTATTGCTGCTGCGGAAGAAGAGCGTTCGGCATATACCGCTGTGAAGATGCGGAACATTTCTTTCGCTTGGTCCGCGCTGTCACAGATTACCAAGCCGCCGATGCTGGAGTCGCCCAATGCGCTACGGCTCTTTTCAAAGTCACGCACGATGTAGTCGAGCATGGGCTCGACAAACGTTGGGTGGGCGTAGATCAGTTTGCGATCCACATCGCCTTGCTTGAGCTGCACTGTGGCAAGTGCCTCTTGCAAAGACAGCTTGTAGTTGGTGGCGATTTCTTCGCGGATCAGCCGAAGGGTGTAGCCGTCGGCAATGGATGCGTTGTAGTAGTACTTGTGGAAGTAGTCACCAAACAGGGCTCGGGAGTTGTAGTCGTCGCCCAGCAGCGGCGTGCCCGTGAGCCCTATCTTTATAGCGTTGCAGTCGGATTGGCTGAGGTTGGCCAGAAAGCTGCCCTGTGGGTTGTAGCTGCGGTGCACCTCATCCAAAAAATAGACGCGCTGGATGTTGAAGTCGTAATCCTCGGCGCGCACCACATCCGGGTCGTCCTGAAATTTCTGGATATTGACCACGGTGATTTCAGGCTTGCCACTGTGGTTGTGCAGCACCTGTGCGGTTTTGATGTCGCGAGCAAAGTCAGCTCGGCTGTCAATGATGTGGACTACCAGCCCCCGGCAGGAAAACTCACGCTGCGCTTGTGTGGCCAGGTCAAGCCGGTCAACGATGAAGTAGAACTTCGGGATGACGCCTCGGCACTGGAAGTAGTCGGTAAGAAACCGGGTGTTGTAGTAGGCCAGGGCTGTTTTACCGCTGCCCTGGGTGTGCCAGATGATGCCTTTTTTGATGCCTGCGCTGAGCTTCTTCTCGATGGCCTTGGTGGCAAAAAGCTGGGGATAGCGCATGACGTGCTTTTGCACGCCGTCTGTTTCATGGACATAGACCAGCGCAAAACGCAGCAAAAAAGCGAGGCGACTGCGACTGAAGAGCGACGTGCAGATGCGATTGGTCGGCGTGTCTGGCGACTTGTTGCTCAGAAACTCGGGGCTGTGCTTGATGACGTTGAGATTGTTATCGCCCAGCACTTCGTTTTCCAGTGCATCGTCTTCAGCTGCCAATAGCCGCTCAAGGTCCAGCGTTTCGACCTCGGGGTCTTCTCGAAAATAGTTTAAGACAGGCGATTCATATGACGGGCTTGCATAGAACGCTCCTTCAATGGGCTGCGGCGAACCGTCTTCGTACTCCATGTTGTTGGAGAAGACCATCAACTGTGTGATGTTGATAAACCGCCTGAACTTGGGGTTGCGGCTGCGCGTGATGATGCGGCTGCGCTCTGCCAACACGCCTTCGCGGTTGTTCGGCTTTTTGACCTCAATGAATGCCAGCGGCATGCCGTTGATGAGCAAGGTGATGTCTGGCCGGAATTCATCGTCACCGTTCTTGCACGTCAGCTCGGTAACAACGTGGAAGCTGTTGTTATCGAAATTTTCGAAATCGATCAGTCGAGAACCTGAGCGTTCCGTAAGTCTTTCGTAGAAGGCCTTACCGAGATCTTCGTTGTCCAGAAGGAGCTTGACGTCGGCCAGCAGACGGGAGACGTCATCTGCACCGAGTTCCGGGTTGATTCGGGCGATAGCCTCGCTAAATTGCGTTGGGAAGATGTTGGTTTCTTCATCCCAAATGGCATTCTTCAATGAAAGATAGCGGTAGCCAAGTCGCACCAGATGCAGGATGCACGGAATTTTGACGCGTGAGTCTTCGCTGAAAACCATCAGTACCACCCTCTTTTATGTTCTTGGAGTCCAGAAACGACCAAGCATTTGGAAGCTCACTCGGAGCGCGCCTCTCTAGCGACGACGACGGCGTACTGGATTCTCCACGGATCGACCAATCTGAATGCGTCGTCGTCAATTTGCGCGTACTGGGGCCGTCGAACCTCACTCCCGGATCTGCCGCCCCGTGAGCTTGAGGAACAAGTCTTCCAGATTGGCCGGCCGGTGCAGCGTGCGCAGGTGGCCGTGTGCGGCCAGGGCCTGCAGCAGCGGCTGGGCGTTCTGGGTGTAGAAAAACACCGTCTCGCCGCTGATCTCCACGCGCGCGGCCAGGGCACGCAGCGCGGCGTCTTCGGCCATCTGGACGGCCCCCACGCCGAACACCTCCACCACATCCGGCTCCAGGTGCTGGGCGATCAGCTCGCGCGGGCGGCCTTCCGCAATCTTGCGGCCGTGGTCCAGCACCAGCAGGCGCGAGCACAGGCGCTCGGCCTCGTCCATGAAGTGGGTGGTCAGCAGGATCGACTTGCCTTGCTGCAGCAGCAGTTGCAGCCGCTCCCACATCAGGTGGCGGGCTTGCGGGTCCAGGCCGGTGGTGGGCTCGTCCAGCAGCAGCAGGCGCGGGTTGTTGACCAGCGCGCGCGCCAGCGACAGGCGCCGCTTCATGCCGCCCGACAGCTCGCCCGGCTTGGCGTCGGCCTTGTGGGTGAGGGCTGCGAACTCCAGCAACTGGGGTACACGCTCGTCCATCACCGGGCCCTTCAGCCCAAAGTAGCGGCCGAATACGCGCAGGTTCTCGGCGCAGGTGAAGTCCGGGTCGAGGGTGTCGAACTGCGTGACCACACCCAGCTGCGCCTTGATGGCCAGCGCATCGCGTGGCATGTGCAGCGGTGCGGTGCCGGGCTTGGAGGTGAAATGCACTTCGCCGCCATCCGGTGACGCCAGGCCCAGGCACATGCGAATGGTGGTGGTCTTTCCAGCACCGTTGGGGCCGATGACGCCCAGGCATTCGCCGGGAGCAATCGCGAAGGACACGTCGTCCACCACCGTGGTCTCGCCATAACGTTTGCGCAGGTGCAGAGCTTCAAAAAGTGCGGTCATGGAGAGATTGTGTGCGACGTGGGCATACCCGGTGTTGCGCGCAGTCGTTGTGGCAAAAATCAACACTTAGCGCAGGTGGATAGTGCACTGATTGCTATCAAAAGAGGATCAATTGGCTCAGTCCGCTGCGACCAGCCGCCCACGGCCCGCCGTCTTGGCTGCATAGAGGGCGCCATCGGCACGGGCCATCAGTTCCGCCAGGGCGGCCTCACCGGGCTGCAGGACGGCCATCCCGGCGCTGTAGCTCAGCGCAAAGCCCAGCTCGGCCACACTGGCTGCATGCAGGCGCCTGCGCAGTCGCCGGTCCAGGGCCAGTCCGGCGGGCTCGCTGTTGTGCAACAGCAGCACACCAAACTCCTCGCCACCCAGGCGGCCAACCAGGTCGCCGCTGCGGCAGGTGTCGCCCAGCAGTCGGGCAAACAGTTGCAGGGCGCGGTCCCCGGCCTCGTGGCCATGGGTGTCGTTGACCTGCTTGAAGTGGTCCAGGTCCAGCATCATTGCCGTCATGGGCAACTGGTGGCGTGCGGCGTGGGCCAGCAGGCTGCTGCCTTGGGTGGTGAAGCCGCGCCGGTTGAGCACGCCGGTGAGGCCGTCGGTCATCGCCAGCGTGCGCAGCTTGTGTTCTGCCTCCGACCGCCACGCTACCAGCAGGGCGACGGTGCCCAGCACCAGGCTCACATTGGTGGCCACAGCAGCTGCCAGGTTGACGGGATGGGGCGTGCGAAAGCTCGGATACTGGTCGGTGAAGGCGCCCAGCATGCCCCGCGACAGCGTGAAAGCGGCCGACGTCAGCAGGCAGCCCATCAGCAGGCTGCGCCAGCGCAGGTTGGCCTCCACCACGGGCGCCAGGGTGGCGCGCGCAACGATGCACAAAATGGTGGCCATCAAAAAGTTGGCCCAGCCCACGCGCCAGGCATAGTGCCCAAAACCCAGGGTGTAGCCCAGTGGGGCGGCAATCACCAGCACCAGCAGCACGCGGCGCAAGGGGCGGGGGCCCAGCCATTCCTCCAGCGCCCGGTACAGCATCCACTGCGCGGCTGCGTTGCAGGCAATCGACAGGGTGGATAGGGCCTGGTCCCACAGGGTGGCCGAGGCGATGATGGTCGACCAGGCCACCGCCTGCAGCAGCATGCTGGCCTGCATGTTGCGGGCCGCGCGGCTCACGTCCCGGCCCATGATCAGTGGCAGCGCGGCCGAGATCATGAACAGGTTGGCCGCCATGACCGTCATGAGGGTGAGGAAATCCAGTGGCATGCGCAGCGGCCTCGGGCCTGTCGTTTACTGAAATGCGACCTCGGCAAAGCTGCGCAGCTTGCGGCTGTGCAGGCGGTCCACGCCGCCGTTGCGCAGGATCTCGATGGCGCGCATGCCGATGCGCAGGTGCTGGTCCACCCGCTCGCGGTAGAAGTGGTTGGCCATGCCGGGCAGCTTGATCTCGCCATGCAGGGGTTTGTCGCTCACACACAGCAAGGTGCCATAGGGCACGCGGAAGCGGAAGCCGTTGGCGGCGATGGTGGCGCTTTCCATGTCCAGCGCCACGGCGCGGCTCTGGCTGAAGCGGCGCTGCGGCGTGTTGTCGGGCAGCAGCTCCCAGTTACGGTTGTCGGTGCTGGCCACGGTGCCGGTGCGCATCACGCGCTTCAGGTCGGCGCCGCTGATCTGTGTGACATCGGCCACGGCCTGCTGCAATGCGAGCTGGATCTCGGCCAGCGCCGGGATGGGCACCCACAGCGGCAGGTCTTCGTCCAGCACATGGTCCTCACGCACATAGGCGTGGGCCAGCACGTAGTCGCCCAGCTGCTGGCTGTTGCGCAGGCCCGCGCAGTGGCCCAGCATCATCCAGGCGTGGGGGCGCAACACAGCGATGTGGTCGGTGATGGTCTTGGCGTTGGCGGGGCCTACACCGATGTTGACCATGGTGATGCCGCTGCTGTCTGCGCGCACGAGGTGGTAGCCGGGCATTTGCGGCAAGCGCGGCGGAGCTACGCCCAGTTCGTCGCCGGGCTGGGCACCCAATCCCACGCGGCGGGTGACCACGTTGCCCGGCTCGATGAAGGCGATGTATTCACTGTCGGGCTTGGCCATCTCGGCGTGGCCCAGGCGCACAAATTCGTCGATGTAGAACTGGTAATTCGTGAACAGCACGAAGTTCTGGAACCACTCGGGCGCCGTTCCCGTGTAGTGGCGCAGGCGGTGCAGCGAGTAGTCCACGCGCGGCGCGGTGAACAGCGACAGCGGCTGCGCCTCGCCCGGGCGGGCCTGCCAGGTGCCGTTGGCGATGCCGTCGTCCATGGCAGCCAGGTCGGGCAGGTCGAACACGTCGCGCATCAGCATGCGGCGCTCGGGCGTCAGCGTGCCCTCGATGTGGTCGTGCTCGGCAAACGAGAAATGGATCGGAATGGGGTGGGCGCTGGTGCCCACTTCCAGCTCCACGTTGTGGCTGGCGCGCAGCAGGCGAAACTGCTCGGCGTAGTAGTGAGCGAACAGGTCGGGCCGGGTGAGGGTGGTTTCGTAGCGCCCTGGGCCTTCCACAAAACCATAGGCCAGCTTGGTATCGGCCCGCGCCACGGTGGTGGTGTGCACCCGTACAAAGGGGTAGAACGCGCGCACGGCGCCTTCGGGCGTTTCGCCCGCCACAAAACGCTGCATGGCGTCGCGCAGGTGGCCAATCTGTTGCTGGTAAATGCGCTGCACCTGGGCCAGTGCGTCGGCCGGGTCGGTGTGGCGGGTGGGGGCGATGAAGTCGGGGATGAGGGGCATGCCCCTATTGTCCACAAGCCGGGAACGTGTCTGTGTGACGGCCCCGGGAAGTGAGCGGAAACAGGTTCTTACACCGGCAAATCGCGCATCCAGCGCTGGAGCGCCACGGCATCCAGCGGCACCGACACCACATGCCCCTGGATCAGGTCACACCCCAGGCCCTTGAGCAATTGCACCTGCGCCGGGGTTTCCACCCCTTCGGCCACGGTTTTGAGCTGCAGGCTGCGGGCCATCTGAATGACGGCCGTGACGATGGCCACGTCGTCGGGGTTGCCGGGCGTGTCCACCACAAAAGACCGGTCGATCTTGAGGCTGTCGATGGGGTAGCGCTTGAGGTAGGCCAGCGACGAATACCCTGTGCCAAAGTCGTCGATCGAGATGCCCACGCCCAGCGCTTTGAGGGCATTGAGGGTGTCCAGCACCTGGCCGGTCTGGTGCATGAGCACGGATTCGGTCAGCTCAATCCCCAGGTACTGCGGCGCCAGGCCGGTATCGCGCAGCGCCGCAGCGATTTCGCCAGCGACATCGCGCTGGCGAAATTCGAGGGCCGACAGGTTCACCGCCACGGGCACCAGGGCCAGGCCCTCGTCCTGCCATTCCTTAAGCTGGCGGCAGGCCTCGCGCATCACCCAGCGGCCGATGGGGGTGATGAGGCCGCGCGATTCCGAAAAGGTGATGAACTCGTCCGGCCCCACCAGGCCGCGCTGCGGGTGGCGCCAGCGCACAAGAGCCTCCAGCCCCTGCAGGGAACCGTCTTCCAGGCTGATCTGGGGCTGGTAGTGCAGCACAAAGGCGTTGTCCACAATGGCCTCGCGCAGAAGGCGCTCGTGCTGCAGCACGTCGATGGCGCTGGCTTCCATGCTCGGGGTGTAGAACTGGCGGTTGCCGCGGCCACTTTCCTTGGCGTGGTGCATGGCTGCATCGGCGCAGCGCAGCAGTGCATCGCCGGTGGTGGCGTGTTCGGGGAACAGGCTGATACCGATGGAGGGGGACACCGTCAGCGGCACCTGGCCCAGGGTGAAAACGCCGTGCATGGACGCCAGCAGCTTGTCGGCCACCCGGGCGGCATCGTCAGGGCCCTGCACATCGGTCAGCACCACCACAAACTCATCGCCGCCCAGCCGCGCCACCACGTCAGCGTCGCGCACGCCCTGGCGCAGGCGTTCGGCCACGTTGCACAGCAGCTGGTCGCCTGCATGGTGGCCCAGCGAGTCGTTCACCGTCTTGAAATGGTCCAGGTTCACAAAAAGCACGGCCGCACGGCCGTGGCGCCTGCGGGCCAGCGACAGCACCTGCGACAGCTGTTCCATCAGGAAGTGGCGGTTGGGCAACTGCGTAAGCGTGTCGTGCAGCGCAATGAAGGCCTCGCGTTCCTGGGCCTGCTTGCGGGCCGTGATGTCACGCACCACCACGATGCGGTAGTCGGCATGGTGCAGTGGCATGGTCTTGCCCACCACCTCCACGGGAATGGCGTGGCCGTCCTTGTGGCGGATGGTCACTTCGTAGGGGTCTTCGCGCCCGGTGCGCGTGTAGTCCAACGCCACGGCCCTCCATTCGGGACTGATGAAGTGGAAGATGGAAAACCCCACCACCTCCTGCAGCGCATAACCCGTCAGGCGGGTGAGTGCCTCATTGCCGTCGGTGATGATGCCGTCGCGGTGGAACACGATGGCCTCGTCCGTGGCCTCGGTGAACTTGCGCATGCGCTCTTCGCTCTGGCGCACTTGGCGCTCCGCGCGCCAGCGCTCAGTGATGTCGGTGATCAGAACGAACGAGCCCAGCTGCTGCGCGCTGGCGTCAAAGTGCGGGATCAGGTTGACCTCGATCATGCGGGCCTCGCCATTGGGCAAGGTCTGCTCACGTGTGTACTTCACATGTTCGCCGCATGCGGACCGTTCCACATGCGGCTGGATGGCCAGCCAGGCCTTGTCGCCGATGGCCTCCTGCACCGTAAGGCCCAGGATGGATTCGGTCGTGTGGCCGTTGTAGGCGGCATAGCCTTGGTTGGCGAACTGGCAGCACAGGCCGGGCAGGTTGTAGTAGGCCATCAGCGCGGGCACGGAGTCTGCAATCAGCCGCAGCAAAGCATCGCTGGAGCCACGGGGGCCAGGGGTGGGGGCTGCGTTGGTAAGGTCTTGCATGGGCAGGCGCTGATGGGTTTTGTTATAGCCGATAGACCTGACAGCAAGGCTTGGGGCAACTCCCCATGCAAGTTTGCTGCGCGGGTGGGTGGGTTGCGGTGGGTCTTTCTGTCACCATGGGGCATTGCCACAAGAACAAAAGACAGGAAAGGTGCGGGAGTTCCATGCAGGAGTTCGGAGGTTTTTCCTCAGCGCTGGCCGTGCTGGCGAGCGCAGCGGGGTGCGGTTTGCTGATGGGTATTGAGCGCGAGCGTCGCAAAGGGGCGGGGCCCGACCGGGCGCTGGCCGGGGTGCGGTCGTTCACCCTGGCTTGCCTGGGGGGCGCGGCAGCTGCGCTCACGGCGGTTCCTGTGCTGGTGGTGGTGGGGGCCGTGTTGGTAGCGGCCCTCACGGTGGTGGCCTATGCGCGCGACCGCTCTGGCGACCCTGGCGTCACTACCGAGATCGCCTTGTTTCTAGCCTATCTGATCGGGGTGACCTGCGCGCGCGACCAGTTGCTGGCCGCCGCCCTGGCGGTGGTGGTGACGGGGCTGCTGGCGTTGCGGGACGTGTTGCACCAGTTTTCCAACCAGTGGCTGCAGCCCGGCGAGGTGCGCAGCGGGCTCATTCTGGCCGCCTTGGCTTTGCTGGTGTATCCGCTGGCCCCCAACACCCCCCTGTGGCAAGGCGTGCTGAACCCGCAGGTGGTGGTGCGCCTGGTCATCGTGCTGCTGGTGATCCAGTCGCTGGCGCACCTGGCCAAGCGACTGATGCAGGCGCGCCATGCCGTGGCGCTTTCGGCGCTGGCCTCCGGGTTTGTGTCGAGCACCGCCACCATCGGCAGCCTGGGTATGGAGGTGCGAGCGGGCCGCGCCACGGCGCGCACCAACGCAGGCGCAGCGGTGCTGTCGTGTGTGGCCACCATGGCCCAGATCGTGGTGGTGGCCGCCACCGTGCAGCCGCAGTGGCTGGCGCGGCTGTGGCTGCCCGCGCTGGTGGGTGCGTGTGTGGCGGCCGCCGTGGGATGGTGGGGCGGGCGCGGCGCGGCGCACCTGTCTGCGAAGGCTACGGACGCCGGTGCGGAGGTGGCGGTTGCTGTACCCCCTGACACCCCCATGTTCAAGCTGCGCGATGCCTTGCTGATTGCGGCTCTGCTCACGGGCATTCAGGCCGGTGTGCAGGGGCTCACGGCGTGGCAAGGCGACGCGGGCATGTTGGCGGGCGCGCTGCTGGCGGCCTTGGCCGACGTGCATGCCGCCACGGCGGCCGTGCTGGTGCGCGGCGGCCCGCACAGCGCGGCCGCACCCGCCATCGCGCAGGCCCTGATGGCCGCGCTGCTGGTGCATGCAGGCAGCAAGTGCGCGGTGGCCCTGGCCAGTGGTGGCTGGCGCTACGCGCTGGCTGTGGCACCGGGCGTGCTGGCGCACACCCTGGCTTTTGTGGGGGTGTTGGCCCTGCAGGCATAGCGGCTGGTGAAGGCGGGGCCGGATAATCGACCCATGACCTCCAAAGAAAACCAAGCCCGCGCTGATTTCAGCGCGCTGGCCCTGAGCCCCGCCACGCTGGCCAACCTGCAGCAGCTGGGCTACACCACCATGACCCCCATCCAGGCGGCCAGCCTGCCGCCCGCGTTGCTGGGCAAGGACCTGATCGCCCAGGCCAGCACCGGCAGCGGCAAGACCGCCGCGTTTGCCCTGGCCCTGCTGGCCAACCTCAACCCCCGCCGTTTTGCGGTGCAGGCGCTGGTGCTGTGCCCCACGCGCGAGCTGGCCGACCAGGTGACCACCGAGATCCGCCGCCTGGCGCGGGCCGAAGAAAACATCAAGGTCGTGACCCTGTGTGGCGGCGTGCCGCTGCGCGCACAGACGCTGAGCCTGGAGCATGGCGCGCACATCGTGGTGGGCACGCCCGGCCGCGTGATGGACCACCTGGAGCGCCAGCACCTGTCGCTGGAGGCGCTCAACACCCTGGTGCTCGATGAGGCCGACCGCATGCTCGACATGGGCTTCTTCGACGACATCGTCGTGGTGGCCAAGCAGTGCCCCAAGGAGCGCCAGACGCTGCTGTTTTCGGCCACGTACCCTGAGGGCATCGCCAAGCTCAGCGCCCAGTTCATGAAGTCGCCCGAGCAGATCACGGTGCAGGCGCAGCATGCCGAAGGCAAGATCGAGCAGCGCTGGTACGAGGTGAAAAACAGCGAGCGCCTGCACACGGTGTCGCAGCTGCTCAACCACTTCCGCCCAGAATCGTCCATCGCCTTTTGCAACACCAAGCAGCAGTGCCGCGACCTGGTGGGGGTGCTGCAGGCCCAGGGCTTCAGCGCGCTGGCGCTGTTTGGCGAGCTGGAACAACGTGAGCGTGATCAGGTGCTGGTGCAGTTTGCCAACCGCAGTTGCTCGGTGCTGGTGGCCACCGACGTGGCCGCGCGGGGCCTCGACATTGCCAACCTGGCCGCCGTGATCAACGTGGATGTGACGCCCGACCCCGAGGTGCACATCCACCGCATTGGCCGCACCGGCCGGGGCGATGCCGACGGCCTGGCGCTGAACCTGGCCAGCCTGGACGAGATGGGCTCCGTGGGCAAGATCGAGCAACTGCAGGGCCGCGAGTCGCGCTGGTTCCCGGTGGCGGACCTCACGCCCACGGGCAGCGGCCCGCTGGTGCCGCCCATGGTCACCATCCAGATCATCGGTGGCCGCAAGGAAAAGATCCGTGCGGGCGACGTGCTGGGTGCGCTGACCGGCGAGATGGGCTACACCCGCGAGCAGATCGGCAAGATCAACGTGAACGACTTCTCGACCTACGTGGCGGTGGATCGCGCCATCGGCGCCCAGGCCGCGCAGCGCCTGAACCAGGGCCGCGTGAAGGGCAAGACCGTGAAGGCGCGGCTCGTCACGGACTGAGAGGCTGAGAGTCTTTTATCCATGCCCGCCTTGCACGCGAAAAAAACGCCCCGGCTCGTCGTTGCAAATGCTCGCCATAGCCCGAGCTGTGGCTGTGCTTTGCGCCCAGATCCGAGGCGTTTTCGCGCGCTTTTTGGGCTCGCCTAAAAACTCTCAGCCTCTGAGGCGCTCACGTGGGGCCAGCGCCGCTGCGCGGAGGCTGGCTGCGCTGGTGGCAGGTGAAAATTTGGGTGAAAAATGCTGCCAGCGCTTGATGGGTGTCATTTGTTGCTATTTTTTTGATAGTTACCAGGTTCTGCCCGGCGGCGGATCATTTCCGCAGCTGTTTTTTCACGCCGCCTGTGGCATCTGCGCATTGCACCAAGACCTATAGAGGACTATAGTTCTTGGCATGACCACATCCCACAAAGTTGTTGCCTTTGACAGTGCCCCGGGATTGAGCCGCTACGCCGCCCTGGCCGCCGCCCTGCGTGCCCGCGTGGTGGCAGGGGAGTGGCCACCCGGCTCGGCCCTGCCGGCAGAAAGCCTGCTGGCCACTGAGCACCAGGTGGCGCTGGGCACCATGCGCCGTGCGCTGGAACTCCTGGTGGCGCAAGGCCTGGTAGAACGCATACACGGCCGGGGCACCTTTGTGCGCCAAGGGATTGCCGGTGCGTCGATGCTGCGCTTTTTTAGGTTTGACAGCGGCAGTGGCGAAATGCCACGCTCGCGCATCCTGTCACGCCAGCGCGTGGCGGCCCCGGCCGCCGTGGCCCGCAGGCTGGGCTTGGCCACCGGCGAGATGGTGCTGCGGCTGCTGCGTTTGCGCCTGCTGGCCGACCAGCCCTGCCTGCTGGAAGAGCTGTGGTTGCCGCTGGATGTGTTTGCTCCCCTGGCCGAAGGCAGCACCGCCGAATGGGACGACCTGCTGTACCCCATGTTCGCGCGGCGCTGCGGCGTGCATGTGCACCGTGCCGTGGACGACATTGGCTTTGCCGTGCTGACGGCCGCTCAGGCCATCCCCCTGGGGCTGGCCGCAGGCCATCCGGGCGTGGTGGTGCAACGGGCCGCCTACGACCTGGGCGGGCGCTGCGTCGAATGGCGCACCACGCGCGGCGATGCCCATGCCTTTCACTACACCGTGACCATTACATGAACGACAACCGCGGGGGTGTCCGTGGCCTGGCAAGCCAGTTCCACACCACCTGCTGGACTTGGGGCGCCAGCTTCCTGCGGGGCCCCCTGAACGCCTGAAAACTCAACCAAGGAGACCTGTATGCCCCATCTGTCCGATCCTCTGACCCCCCCTGGTCTGTCGCGCCGCGCGGCGCTGGCTGCTGTGGGCGCCACCTTGGCCGCCCCCTGGGTGCACACCCGCGCCGCGGGCGTGGGCGGCGGACGCACCGTGACCCTGGTTGTCTCTTACCCGGCAGGCGGCGGTGCCGACCTGATGGCCCGCATCATCGCGCCCCGCATGGCCGAGGCGCTGGGCCAAGGCGTGGTGGTGGACAACAAGCCCGGCGCCAGCGGCCAACTGGCCGCATCGGCGGTGGCCCGCGCCACGCCGGATGGCACCACACTGCTGCTCGATGCATCGTCGTTCGCTGTCAATCCATCGCTCTACCCCAAGCTGCCCTACGACAGCAACACGGCCTTTGTGCCACTGGCCGTGTTGGCGACCTTTCCGAACGTGCTGGTGTGCCACCCGGGCTTCGGTGTCAATTCCGTCAAGGAGGTTATCGCACGCGCCAAGGCCAAGCCCGAGGACGTGGCCTATGCGTCGTCCGGCAATGGTTCGGCCCAGCATCTGGCGGGGGCGTTGTTTGAAGAGCGCGCAGGCGTGCGGCTGTCCCACATTCCCTACCGTGGGGGCGGCCCTGCCATGAACGACGTGATGGGAGGCCAGGTGCCGCTGTTCTTTGCCAATGTGGCCTCGTCACTTGGCCACATCCAGGCGGGCAAGCTGCGGCCGCTGGCAGTGACCAGCGCCGTGCGCGCCCGTTCGCTGCCCGATGTGCCCACCATGGCGCAGGCCGGCGTGGCCGACTACGAAGTGCTGGAGTGGAACCCCGTGCTGGCTCCGGCGGGCATTGCGCCCGAGGTGCGCACGCAGCTGGTCAACGCCATCCGCAAGGCGCTGGCAGACCCTGAGGTGCTGGGCCGCATTCGCGCGCTGGGCGGTGATGCCTTTCCCGATGCCACCCAGGCCAGTGCGGGCAAGTTCATCCAGGCCCAGCAAGCGCAGTGGGGCAAGGTCATCCGTGAGCGCAAGATCGTGGTGGGCTGACCCGTGAGTGCGCTGGCCATATCCACACCGTTGCGGGATGCCCTCGAGGGATGGGACACGCACGTCCATGTGTTTGATGCCGCAGCCCCGGTCCAGGCTGGGCACTACCAGCCTGCGCACCAGCCTCTCGAACGCATTGAGGCAGAAGCCGCGAAGCTGGGCGTGGGCCACCTCGTGTTGGTGCAGCCCAGCGTGTACGGCACCGACAACCGGCTGGTGCTCGACGCCCTGGCGCGCGAACCGGGTCGGCACCGCGCGGTGGTGGTGGTGGATACCGACATTGCCGACAGCGAACTGCACACCATGCACGCACTGGGCGTGCGCGGCGTGCGTTTCAATCTGGTGTCCCCCGTGGGCAACGGGGCGCAGGCCATGCAGGCGCTGGCGCCCCGCCTGAAGGCGCTGGGCTGGCATGTGCAGTGGTATGCAGCACCCGCCCAACTGGCGCAGATTGCCCAGCTGCATCTGCAAACGGGGTTGCATTGTGTGCTGGACCATCTGGCGGGAATGCACGCCGCCTTGGCGCAGGACGATGCGGCCTGGCAGGCGCTGGCAAGGCTGGCCGACCTGGGGGCGTGGGTCAAGCTGTCGGGCTGGTACCGCCTGCAGGCCGTGGCCCCCTACGCCGAACTGCACGGCGCGATCCGCCGCGTGGCCGGGCTGATGGGTGAGCGGCTGGTGTGGGGTTCGGACTGGCCCCATACGGCGTTTGCTCCGCACGCCATGCCCGCCTACGCGAGTGTGTGGGAACCGGTGGTGGAGGCCCTGGGCGCGGCGCGCGCCGACAAGGTGCGCGTGGCGGGCGCTAAGCTGTACCGCTGAAGCGAAGTGCGTATGGGGGCATTGGCATGGGTGCTTGCCGCACCCGCCGTCTCTTTACCTGGCGCCTGCCTCCGCCAGCATCCGCACCATTTCGCTGAAACCGCGCTGCCGTGCAAGTTGGAGCGGCGTGTTGCCCTGCCGGTCGGTCAGCGTTTGGCTCGCACCCGCCCGCAGCAGGGCTTGCAGGGTGGCTTGGTGGCGCGGGCCGCCGTTGCCCAGCACGATGGACTCGATGAGCGCCGTCCAGTGCAGGTTGTTCACATGGTCCAGCGGTGCGCCAGCGGCGATCAGCTGGCGCACCACGCCGTCGTGCCCCAGGTGGGCAGCGGCGATGAGCGCCGTGCCGTCGTAGCGGCTGGTCACCTGTTTGGCGCTGGCGCCCAGTTGCAGCAGCACGCGCAGCGTAGCCTCGTCGTCGGCCACGGCGGCAATGGTCACGGCGTCGTAACGGTCGTTTTCCAGCAGATCCAGGCCAGCGCCCGCTTTGGCAAGGGCGCGGATCGCTTCGGCCTGCCGGGCGTATGTGGCCACATGCAGGGGCGTGCGGCCATATGCGTCGCGTGCGTTCAGATCACCCTTTGCGGCAATCAGCTTGTTCAACGTCGGCATGTCGCCCCGCGCCGCAGCGGCATGCAGGCCCTGGTAGGCCGCTGTTTCGGCCGCCGTGGGAGGCACCTGGGCCTGGGCCGTGGTGGCACAGGCCAGTGCAGCGGCCAGTGTGAATACAAGGTTCCAGTGCTTCACGGGTGTCTCCGATGGCGTGCGTTGCAGGTGTGGGCGGGGGGTTACTTCAGCAGATCATGCACCTTGGCGATGCCGGCCACGGCGCATTGCTCGTCCAGGTGGCCGCCAGGCGCGCCGCCCACGCCTACGGCGCCGATGACTTCGTTACCCACCTTCACCGGCACGCCGCCGCCCAGCAGCAGGTAGCCAGGGATGTTCACCAGGTTGGCAGCAGCGGGGTTTTTCTGCGCGCCTTCCATCATGGCCAGCGTGGTGTTCTTGGCCGATGCCGAGGTGTAGGCCTTCAGGCGGCTGGCTTCCAGCGTGTGGGGGCCTGCGTTGTCGGCGCGGTGCACGGCGCGCACGGTGCCTGCGCGGTCCACCACGGTGGCGGTCACGTTGTAGCCGTTGGCGCTGCAGGTGGCGACGGTTTGCGCGGCGATCTGCGTGGCCAGGTCCAGCGAGATGTTCTTTTCGGTGCGTACGCCTTCGGCGCTGGCCGCTGTGGCGATCAGGGACAGGGTGAGGGCGGCGATGGTGGCGAGGCGGTTTTGCATGGTGTTCTCCGGTGTTTTTGACGTCGGTGCCACCCGTTGTGGCGCCGTGGGAGAACTGTAGAAAACGCTGCGGTTTTCAGCCATTCGGGCGGCTACGCGCGGGCCTCCGTAAAACTACGGAAGGCCTTGGCAAAGCTGCTCAGGATGCAGCATCCACCAGCGCCGCATACCGCCGTATCAGCTGCGCCAGCGATTCCGCCCCCAGCTTGCCAAACAGGTTGGCGCGGTGCGTTTCCACCGTGCGGGGCGACAGTGCCAGCGCGCGCCCAATCTCCTTGTTGGTCAGGCCCTCCACGATCAAGCCCAGCACCTCGCGCTCGCGGGCCGACAGTTGCGCGAAGCGCTCGCGCGCCTGCTGGTCGGCCTGGTGGCGCTCGCGGGATCGCACATGCTGGCGCACGGCGTTCTGCAGGGCTTCGATCAGCACTTCGTCGTCCACGGGCTTTTCCAGAAACTCCGCCGCCCCGGCCTTGAATGCGCGGCGGCACATCTCCACCGTGCCGTGGCCGGTCAGCAGGATCATGGGCTGGTCCACGCCCTGCGCGAGCAGCTGCTCCAGCACCGTGAGGCCGCTGATGCCGGGCATGCGCACATCGAGCACGATGGCGCCGATGCTGGCGCGGTCAAACCCTGCCATGAAGGACTGCGGGTCGGCCCAGGCCTGTACGCGCAGGCCCACGGTGCTGATGAGCAGGGAGAGGCTGTCGCGCACGGCGGCATCGTCGTCCACCAGGTGGATCAGGGGCGAGAGGGATGGCGCGCTATCGGTCATGGGCGGGCGGTGCGGTGGGCAGGGTCAGCACAAACTCTGCGCCCCGTAGGTCTTGGGCTGGCGCAGCGGCCTCAGGCGCCAGGGCCAGCTGCGCGCCCATGGCCTGCGCCAGGCTGTCGCACAGTGTCAGGCCCAGTCCCAGCCCGCCCGTGCGTGTGGTGTAGAACGGCTCGAACAGGCGCTGGCGGGCCTCGGGTGGTATGCCCGGGCCGTGGTCGCGCACCGACAGGGCCACGTGCCCGGTATCGGTGCGCGCCATGGCAATGTGAAGCTGGCGTTCGGTGGCTGGCACCTGTTCCAGGGCCTGCAATGCATTCATCAGCAGGTTGTGGATGATCTGCTGCAGGGCCACAGGCTCGGCCAGCACGGTGGGCAGGTCGGGAGTGGTGGTCACGCTGGGCACCACCCCCCGCTGGGCCAGCTCGGGCTCCAGCAGGTGCAGCGCGTCGTGCACGGCCGTGGGCAGCGCCAGCGGCTGGGCCTGGCCTGCCAGGTCGGGGCGTTCCACCAGGCGGCGCAGGCGACCCACCACGGTGGAGGCGCGGCGTGCCTGCTCCACCGCACGGGCCATGGCCGTCTGGGCGGTGTCGAGGTCGGGCGGTTCATCGGCCAGCAGGCGCTGGGCGGCCTGGGTGCTCGACAACAGGGCCGTCAGCGGCTGGTTCAACTCGTGCGCCATGCCGGCGGCCAGCTCGCCCAGTGTGTTCAGGCGTGCCACCTGGCCCAGGCGCAGCAGCTCTTCGGCCCGCTGGCGGGCCACGCGCTGGCGCCACAGTGCGCGGCCTGCAGCCCACAGCGCAGCGGTCAGCACGCACCAGCCCAGCATGACCCACCACGGCAGCTCGTGCAGGCCCACGCTGCGGCGGGCCACCACGTCCAGCGGCTGGCTTTGTGCCGCCAGCAGCTTGTGAAACTCGTAGGTGCGGCTCCAGGCGCCCACCTCGGATCGGCCCGGCTGTACGACGAAAGCCTCGCCATCGCGCTCCAGCGTCACACGCACGGGGCTGGTGGACCTGTCCATGGGCCACTCGTCCATGGGAATGGTGCTGCGCAGGTCGATGTGCAGTGCGTAGCTGGCGGGCGTGCCTGCCAGCACGAGGTGATAGCGGCCTGCGGGCAGGTTCAGCCCTGCCATGGCCGCATGGCCGGTGCGGCGTGAGGAGGCTTCAGCGGCCGCCAGTTCTGCCTGTAGTGCGGGGGGCCAATCACTCTGCGCTGTGCGCTGCAGCACCGCCAGAATTTGCGGGTAGACCGAAGGCAGGCGGGGCAGGGGGGATGCGGCGTCGGTGCTGTTGCTCGCTGCAGCGGTGGGCTGCAGCAACGCCAGCGTGGCCATGATGGCGTCGTGCTGCACCACACGCTGGCTCAGTAGCCGGTGCACGATGCGCGCGTCGGTCTCGAACGCTGCGTGCAGCTGCTGCAAACGCGCGACGGCCAGCCAGCTGGCGCCCGCGCATGCGACCACGGCCCAGAGCAGCAGGCTGGGGAGATGCAGGGTGCGGTACGAGGGAAGGCGGCGGCGCCATGCCGGGGTCATGCGCGGATTCTGGCATGGGGGCTTGCGCGGGACGCGCTTCGCCGAAGGTAGCGCTGTCTGAGCAAACGGCGTAAAGCGGGTCTTAAGGCCGCTCTGGTGTAATTCCGGCTCGGTTCTTCAGCGCTGCTCCTCCAATACCTCCATCCATGTCCAACCCTGCTCCAAAGCCTCACCAATGGCTCACACCCCGCAACCTGCTGTGGGCGTCTATCGCGGTGGCGGGAGTCACCATTGCTCTCAAGACGCTGGCCTGGGTGGTCACCGGCTCGGTGGGCCTGCTGTCGGATGCGATGGAGTCGTTTGTCAACCTGGCCAGCGCCATGTTTGCGCTGGCCATGGTGACCGTGGCGGCGCGGCCTGCGGATGACGACCACCCCTACGGCCACCACAAGGCTGAGTATTTTTCGTCAGGGTTCGAAGGCATCCTCATCGTGGGGGTGTCGGCGGGCATCCTGTGGGCGGCCGGGCACCGGCTGATGGACCCGCAGCCCATCGAACAGCTGGGCTGGGGCCTGGGCCTGTCGGTGCTCAGTTCGGCGCTCAATGGCTTTCTCGCGTGGCTCATGTTCCGCTCGGCCCGCGAGTACCGCTCCATCGCGCTGGAGGCCGATGCGCGCCATCTCGTCACCGACGTGTGGACCTCGGCCGGTGTGCTGGTGGGCATTGCGGGCGCGGCCCTCACGGGCTGGCTGTGGCTGGATGCGCTGGCGGCGATTGCCGTGGCGCTGAATATCCTGAAAGAGGGCGTGGAGCTGGTGTGGCGATCCTCCCAGGGCCTCATGGATTCAGCGGTAGAGCCCGAGGTGCAGGCCACCATCGACGTCACGTTGCAGCAGTTTGTGCTATCGCAGGCGCCCGGTGCCGTGCGGTTTGACCATGTCTCCACCCGCCGTGCGGGCCAGCGCCAGTTTGTGGACATGCACCTGCACATGCCCGCCGACTGGACCCTGCGGCACGCCGCCGAACTGCGCGGCCAGGTCGAGCGCGCGCTGATGACCGCCGTACCCGGCCTGCGCGCCACCATCGAGCTGCTGCCCACCGATGTGGAAGCGCATTTTGATGATCCCCGTGACGATTTGAAGGATGCCGTGAAGTGATCAGCGTATTGCAACGTGTGCGCGAAGCGCGCGTGGAGGTGAACGGGCAGACCGTGGGCGCCATCGGCGCAGGCCTGCTGGTGCTGGTGTGTGCCGAACGCGGTGACACGGAGATGGAGGCCGACAAACTGCTGGCCAAGATCCTCAAGCTGCGCATTTTTTCGGACGCCGCAGGCAAGATGAACCAGAGCGTGCAGGAAACCGGTGGCGGCCTGCTGCTGGTCAGCCAGTTCACGCTGGCGGCAGACACCACCGGCGGCAACCGCCCCAGCTTCACCCAGGCGGCTGCGCCCGATGAGGGGCGGCGGCTGTACGACTATGTGGTTGCCCAGGCGCGCAAGGTGCACCCCGAGGTGGCCACGGGCCAGTTTGCCGCCGATATGCAGGTGCACCTCGTCAATGACGGCCCGGTGACCATCCCGCTGCGGATGGCGCCTTCGCTGGCGACAGCGGCGGCTGGCTGAACGCGTGGGCTGGCCTCGGCCCGCAGCTGGCCGTGGGGTTGTCCGCACGGCGACGACGCGCGGGTGGCAAATTCTGTAGGCTCGGGCACGTGCGTTCCGTTCTTCTGTTCTTGTGATGCGGTGCGCACTCCGCCGTATACCCGCCGCGCGCCCACTGCCAGCCCTGCTTCACCCGTGACCCAAGCCGCCCCCGCTGTCCTGCCTGATCCGCCCTCGCCACGCCGCGCCCTTTGGGTGATGTACCTGTGCCTGTTGTCGGCCTTTGCGCTGAGTCAGGCTTACCGCACCGTGACGAGCATCATCGCCGCAGGGCTGCAGGCGGACTTTGGCATTTCGCCGGACTCGCTGGGCGCGTTTGCCGGCCTGTTTGGCCTGTCGTTTGGCGTGACCCAGCTCCTCATGGGCATCGGCATGGACCTGTACGGCCTGCGCCGCACGGTGCTGGTGGCTTTCCCGTTGGCGGGGCTGGGGGCCGCGGTATCAGCCCTCGCGCCCGGCTATGGCTGGCTGATGGTGGGCCAGCTGCTGATCGGTGTGGGCTGCTCTCCCGCCTTCCTGGCTTGTACCGTCTTCGTTTCGCGCCACTTTCCTGCGCAGCGCTTCGCCTTTTTCTCGGGCGTGGGCATGGGGGTGGGCGGGCTGGGGCTGTTGTTCACCGGCACACCGCTGGCCTGGATGGTGCAGCACGGGGGCTGGCGCGCGGGGTTCGCGGTGCTGGCGGTGTTTTCGCTTCTGTCGTGGCTGCTGATCTTTCTGCGTGTGCACGAGCCGGCATTGGCGCAAGCACCCCAGGGTCCGCGCGAGTCGTGGGCGCAGGCGGCGGGCCGGTTTGGCAGCTTGCTCAAGGTGCCTCACACCTGGGGCATCCTGATCCTGGGCATGACCTGCTACGCCGCCTTCCTGACTCTGCGCGGCTTGTGGCTGGGGCCCCTGCTGATGGGGCGGTATGGGTTTTCGCTCATCGACAGCGGCAACGTGGCCCTGGTGCTGTCGATGCTCGCGCTGTTCGTGCCCGCCGCGTTTGGCCGCATGGACCCGGGGCCCACACGGCGGCGGCGCTGGATCACCCACTTTTCCCTGCTCATGGGCAGCCTGTTCCTGCTGCTGGCCTTCTGGCACCACGCCACCGCCAACGTGGCGCTGATCTTCCTCATGGGGCTGCTGTCCGGCTACGGCGTGCTGCAGTACGCGGACGTGCGTTCGTCCTACCCCGCTGAGATGACGGGCCGCGCGCTGTCGCTGTACACCATGTCCATGTTCCTGGGCGTGGCGCTGATGCAATCGCTCACGGGGCTGTTGGCCGCGTGGGCGCAGCGCCATGGCCACGAGCCCTACCAGGCGGTCATGGTCAGCATCGCGTGCATGCTGGCGGCGGCCTCGACCGCGTTTCGCTTCTTGCCGCGGTCGCCGTTGCTGGGGCGTGGTGCCGCCTGACTCCGTGGTACCTACTGGCTCCAGGTGCCGCCGGTGCGGCTGAAGAAGTAGAGGGTAAATGCGGAGGCTTCGCTCCCCACATCCTGCGCCGCAGTGACCACGCTGTTTCCGTCCGCCGACACACCCACCGCCTCTCCGAATCGAATGACGTTGGGCCCGGCCGGGAACATGTGGGCCTGGGCTTGCCACGTGTTCTGTGCACGTGCATAAACGAAAGCCATGCCCCGCACAGAGCCCACCGCCAGGGTGTCGCCATGGGCGGACAGGGCTGTGCGTCCGCCGAAGTAGCTCATTGGCTCGGTGCCGCCGACGACCGTGTTCACGGGGGCCTTCACATAGGCCTGCTGGCTCCAGCTGCCGCGGTCCTGGCTGAAGACATAGACGGCTCCAAAGGGCGATTGCGCGTTGTCTGATTGATTGCCACCGACGCCGGTGGCGCTGCTGCGCTCGAAGATAGCGCCGACGGCCAGGGTCGAGCCATCGGCCGACAGGGACACCGACGTACCGAACCCGTCGCCAGCATCCGTGTTGCTGGCCTTGAGGTAAGCCTGCGGCGCCCAGGTGGAGCCGGTGCGGGCATAGGTGTGAACGGCGCCCGCAAAGACCGCCAAGGTGTCGTTCGCATCGCCGTTGACGCCGGTGGACTTGCTGTCGTCACCGGTGGCACCCACAGCCAGCAGGCTGCCGTCGGCGGACAGGGCCACGCTGGCGCCGAAGTTCTGCCCGTCGCAGGGCTGTGTGGCCCAATAAGAAAGGTTGCACCAGGTGTTGTTGCGTGCCGGCGTGTTGCTGGCCTTGACATAGGCCTGCTGGCTCCAGCTGCCGCCAGTGCGGGCGAAGACATACACCGCGCCCGCGGCCAGGCTGTCGGTGTTGGCCTGATCGCCGTTGACGCCCCGGGCGTTGCTGGTCTCTCCGGTAGCGCTGACCGCCAGCGTGTTCCCATCGGCAGACAGCGCCAGCCCCGCTCCGAAGGACGAAGAGTGGCAGTAATCCTGGGCTGCGTTGTTGCAGGCTGGCGCACGCCGATTGCTCGCCTGCAGTCGGGCCTGCGGCTGCCAGGCCACGCCCACGGCGCTGCGCACGAGGATGTGAACGGCGCTGTCGTCAACGGCGGGCGTTGGCCGGGGCAAGGTGGTGGTGCTCACCGGGTCGGGCGCTCCGATCACCAGCGTCTTGAGGTCCGCCGAGACGAGCACCGGAGTGCCAGCGGTGGCGTTGAACGGCGCCAGCACGCTGCTGCCTTGGCGGTCAAAGAGGAAGTGCGCGCGCAGCGCGTCCGGTGCGAGCGTGGTGGCCCGGAAGGAGCAGCTGGTGCCATTGCACTCGCGCAGCCGGTAGGTGGCGTTTACCCGTTGGTGCAGCTGCTTGATTTCAAAGGTGTGCCGTGTGCCGGTGATCGCGGAGCCGGCCTGCGCCTCGGGCAGCGGACCCAGGCCGTCCGGGTCCTCCCAGAGCTCGTAGTGCGTAGCTGGGGCCGAGCGGCTCCAGACGAAGTCGTAGCGCTCCACCCCGTAGCGCAGGCTGAATTCCGCTGTGCCGATGGTGTCGAATGCTCCGTTGGGCGTCCCGGGAACCGGCACGGAGGTAGGTGTAGGGGCAGGCGGTGGTGGTTCGCTGGCGTTGTCTCCACTGCCGCCGCCACAGGCGGAAAGAAGCAGCGACAACATCAGGCTGGTGCTGATGCCTGCCGCGCGCCAGCGTGGCGTGGCAAGGCCACCGAGGCTGCGCAGGGCCGCGTTGGCGGTGACGGAACTGAGCAAAGGTGTGACGTTAGACATGAGATCTCCTCAGTGGGCGGATAACTGCCTGGGCGGATGGATGCATCGTTGAAGGGGCGGTGCGGCGCAAGCCCGTGTTGACGAGCCCCCGCTCGCGCCTCGGTAGAGGCAGCAGCAACCACGTTGCCGCGCGGACGTCCGACTTTTACTGCCGCGCAAAAAAAACCAGCGACATCGCCAGGCCGGTGGCTACGACTCCCAAGCGTAACACCGCCGGGGGCAGCTTGCGGGCCAAGCGTGCCCCTCCGTAGCCCCCTGCGGTGGCGGCCACCATCATCATCAGCGCCTGCGGCCACAGCACCACGCCGCCTGCCGCATAGATGAGCACGGCAATGGCGGTAAGCAGGGCCGACACCCAGTTCTTGAGGCCGTTCATAGCGTTCAGGTTCGTCTGCCCCAGCAGGCCGAACAGCGCCAGCAGAAGGATGCCCAGCCCGCCGTTGAAATAGCCGCCATAGGCAGCCACCGCCAGCACGCCCACCGTGGCCTTGGCGGTGGAGGGTTTGCCGCCCGCCAGCATCCGGCGCAGCTGCGGCCCGAATGCGAACAGCGCCGTGGCCGCCAGCAGCAGCCAGGGAACCACGCGGCGGAAGGTGGCGTCGGGCGTGACCAGCAGCAGCGCGGCCCCGGCTGCGCCCCCGATGAGCGAGAGCACCACCAACAGGCGCATCGACAGCCCCGGCGGCGGGGCCGTGTCTTCGCGGAAACCCCATGCGCCGGCCATGTACCCCGGCAGCAGGGCTACCGTGCCCGTGGCATTGGCCACCACAGGCGGCACGCCAGTGAAGACGAGGGCGGGCAGGGTCAGAAAACTGCCGCCTCCGGCGACGGCGTTGAGGGCGCCGGCAACGAAGGCGGCGGTGAGCAGCAAAGGCGTGTCGAGCATGCTCCGATGGTAGGGGGTGGCGCCGCCACCATTGGCGATGGCGCGGGTGCAACACTTTTGCCTGCCGTGAGCCTCGTCGGGTGTTCAGCCCTGTCGCCAGTGGGTCCCGGCTGCCGATGCAATCAGTACAGATAGGCGGCGTCGGCTGCGGCGGGTGTTACGCCATCCGTGGCACTGCTGGTGCCCACGGCCAGGGTGCTGGCATCACCGGACAGGGCGACGCTGGCACCGAAGCGTGCAAGTGCGCGCGGCTGGGGGGCCTTGAGGTAGGCCCTGTGCGCCCAGGTGGTGCCGTCACGGCGGTAGACATTGACGGCTCCGGCTGAATATAAGGCCAGGTTGTTGGGGTTGCCATTGATGCCAGAGGCGTTGCTTGCATCGTCGAGGTTGCCCACGGCAAGCATGCGGCCGTCCGCAGAAAGCGACAACATGACACTGTTTGTAAAGAACCCGTCGGCAGCCTTGACCGGCAATGCGGGCTGCTGCGTCCAGGCGTCCCCAGTGCGTGTGAATGTTCGCAGCTGAACGTCAGTACCTCCAGAGCGGTCCAAGACGGCCAGTGTGCTTCCGTCCCTGGACATTGCAAAGGGGTTGTGCGAACCCGTCAGCGCACCTGCGGCAGGAACGCGCCACACCTGCGTGGGTGCACTCCAGACACCTCCGAGATGGGTCAGGACCGAGATGTCCTTGTCGGTGTTTGCCGCAAGCACGGTGCCGTCGCTGGACAGGGCTACAACCGCCCCAAAGCGGGCCATTGTCGGGTCGGCGCTGCTGCCTGGCAGGTGCGCCTGCTCGGCCCAGCCGCCGTTGTTGCGGGCAAAGGTGTGAACGGCTCCGACGCCGCCTCCAAAAATGGTTTCACCGGTGAAGGAGAGTCCACTCAACACGGCGGCAGACCCCGGGGTGAAGTTAGCACCTTCTTCGGGCGCTCCTACCGCCAGCAGGTTCCCGTCGGCTGACAGAGCCACGCTGAAGCCAAAGTGTTGGGGGGTGCATGGAAATACAGCCGTGCCAGAGATGTCCAGGCGGCTGCAGGTCTCGACTTTCGCAGGCGTGTTGCGGGACTTGATGTAGGCCTGCTGGCTCCAGGTGCTGCCGTTGTCCATGAAGATATAAGCAGCCCCCGCGCCATACGCGTCGCGGTTGGCCGCATCGCCGTTGATGCCGCGTGCATTGCTTCTTTCCTCTGGTGCACCCACTGCCAGCGTGCGACCGTTGGCCGATAGTGCGAGGCTGGCGCCAAAGGCCATCTTTGCGGCCGGACTGCTGCCTTCCAGCCGCGCCCGCAGACCCCAGGCAGGGGCTGGCATGCCAACGCCTGGCATGCTGCGGCTGAAGATGTACACCGCGCCCGCCCCTGCCAGGCCGTCTGAACTGCCCTCGCGGGGCGACCCGACAGCCAGCGTTAAACCGTCGGCCGAAAGGGCAATTGCGTTCGTGTAGGCGCCAAATCGCTGCGTCGGATCGCCGGCAGGCAGGTCGAAGCGCCCTATGGCCTGGGTGAGGTCGGGTGTTACCGCGCTCGTGAACGGGCCGCAGCCGCTCGTGTCGCAGGCGCGCAGCCGGTAACTCGCGTTCACACGCTCGTGCAGCAGCCCCCCAACCTGTATGGGGAAGCTGGTGACGTTGTTGGCGGCGCCGACGCCGAATAGCGATTCAGGTTGGGGGCCTGCTGCGCCATCAGGGTCCTCGAACAGTTCGTAGCGCATCGCACCCGGGGTGACGGTCCAGCCCAAGTTGTAGGTCTTGGGGCCGTAGCTCGCCACGCTGAAGCCGGAAGGGGCCGGGAGTCCGGCGGGCTCCGATTCGCCACTGCCGCCCCCGCAGGCCGCCAGAACGAGTGGCGCCGCCAGCAGCAAGGCGCGATACAAGCATGGCAGGCCCGAATTCGCCACGGGCGCAGGGTGTCGCTGGAAATTGATCACAGAGAAGACTCCTGAAAAAAGGGGGAAGACAGGCAGGGCGCGCGGCGGGAGTGCCAACAGGTCTGCGAGACGCGCACTGGAGGAGTCAATCGTCGCTTATCAAGACAACGCCGAGCCCCGGCAGATGCGAGCACTTTGTACCAAATGGTAAAAAGTGCGCCGCTGCCCTCGGCAGCAGGGATAGCGTTCAGGAAGTCGCGTACGGGTCGGCAAAGCCCAACTCCTGCAGGATGGCGGTTTCATACTCCTCCATCTCCTCGGCATCTGCCTCGCTGGTCTCGTGGTCCCAGCCCTGGGCATGCAGCGTGCCATGCACCAGCATGTGGGCATAGTGCTCTTCCAGGCTCTTGTTCTGCTCTTTGGCCTCGCGCTCGATCACAGGGGCGCACAGCACCAAGTCGGCAGTTACCACGGGTTCCTGCGTGTAGTCGAAGGTGAGCACGTTGGTGGCGTAGTCCTTCTTGCGGTACTCGCGGTTGAGCTGCTGGCCTTCTTCGGCGCCCACGATGCGCACGGTGATCTCGGCATCGGTGGCCAGCGCGTGGCGAATCCAGCGGGTGACCTTGTGGCGTGGCAGCACGGCGCGGTGCGCGGCCGCGCCTTCAAACTTGCCGAACTGCAGCGACAGGGAGAGTTTGTGTAAAGACATTTTTGCTATTTTTGGCCGCCAGCGCTGGATGGATAAGCGCTGAAAGCTATCAAAATGATAGTTCTAGTCCCGGCTGCGAGAAGCCGGGGCGCGGCGCGGTGCGTCGTAGGCATCGACGATGCGCGCGACCAGCGGGTGGCGCACCACGTCGGCAGTGGTGAAGCGGGTGACGGAGATGCCCTTGACCCGCTTGAGCACCCGCTCGGCATCGATCAGGCCGCTCATGGCCCCCTTGGGCAGGTCGATCTGGCTCACGTCGCCCGTGACCACGGCCTTGGCGCCAAAGCCGATGCGGGTGAGGAACATCTTCATCTGTTCGGGCGTGGTGTTCTGCGCTTCGTCCAGGATCACGAAGGCGTTGTTCAGCGTGCGCCCGCGCATGAAGGCCAGCGGCGCAATTTCCAGCGCATTGCGCTCGAAGGCCTTCATCACCTTGTCGTAGCCCATCAGTTCGTACAGCGCGTCGTACAGCGGGCGCAGGTAGGGGTCCACCTTTTGCGCCAGATCGCCGGGCAGAAAACCCAGGCGCTCGCCCGCCTCGACGGCCGGGCGGGTCAGCACAATGCGCTGCACGGCGCTGCGCTCCAGCGCATCCACGGCGCAGGCCACGGCGAGATAGGTCTTGCCGGTGCCTGCAGGGCCGATGCCAAAGGTGATGTCGTGGCTGGCGATGTTTTCGAGGTACAGGTTTTGTGTAGGCGTGCGGCCGCGCAGGTCGGCCCGGCGGGTGTTGAGCACAATGGCGCCTTCGGGCGCCTCCACCAGGGCGCTGTCACCAGCCAGCATGAGCTGCAGGTGGTCCTCGGTGATCGGGCGTTCGGCCATCTCATACAGCGCCTGCAAAAGCTCCATCGCCTGCGTGGCCTTCGCTTTGGGGCCGTCCACCTTGAACTGCTCATGCCGGTGCGCAATGCTCACCGAGAGGGCCACTTCGATGGTGCGCAGGTGCGCGTCGGCCGGGCCACACAGGTGCGTGAGTCGGGTGTTGTTGTGGGGGGTGAAGGTGTGGCGCAGGATCACGCGGATAATTCCCGTTGGATCGCCGCAGTGCGCGGCAAAGGACATCAATGATAGGCAAATTGACCGGCACCCTGCTGGAGAAGAATCCCCCCGAGGTGCTGTTGGACTGCCATGGCGTGGGCTATGAGGTGAATGTGCCCATGAGCACGTTCTACAACCTGCCTGCTGTGGGCGAAAAGGTGAGCCTGCTGACCCAGTTCATTGTGCGCGAAGACGCGCAGCTGCTGTATGGCTTTGCCACGGCGCCCGAGCGCCAGGCGTTCCGCGAGCTGATCAAGATATCGGGCGTGGGGCCGCGCACTGCGCTGTCCATCCTGAGCGGCATGGGCGTGGCGGATCTGGCCCAGGCCATCACGCTGCAGGAGGCAGGCCGCCTGGTCAAGGTGCCGGGCATTGGCAAGAAGACGGCCGAGCGGCTGCTGCTGGAGCTCAAGGGCAAGCTGGGGGCCGACATGGGCGCTGCCCACGGGCCCGCTGCCAGTGACGCACAGGCCGACATTCTGCAGGCACTGTTGGCTTTGGGCTACAACGACAAAGAGGCTGCGGCGGCCCTCAAGGCCCTGCCACCAGAGGTGGGTGTGAGCGATGGCATCAAGCTGGCACTGAAGGCGTTGGCCAGGTAGTGCACTTGCGGGTTTGTTGCGGCAGTTGTTTTCGTGTTCAATGGCGGTTTTGACCGGAGCGAGGGAAAGAAATGAAAAATGGAATGATGTGGCGGATGGGCGTTGCCTGGGGTGCGGCGCTTGCCTTGTTGGCCGGATGCGGCGGAAGCGGTACCGAGGCCAGCGCGCAAAAGGCGGCCTCTGTGCTGATGGTGGATGGCTGGGTGCAGCCCGCCAGCGTGGACCAGGGTGTCTCGAACATCAAATCCCGCAGCGCGCTTGTCACAGCGCCCACGCCTTCCCGGGTGAGCCTGGGAGCCTTGGATGCATCCAAGACGGCTTCGCTGGGTGGCGGTATCGGCCCACGCCAGGTGGGTACAGCGCGCGATGTGGTGGCCACCCGCGCCGCAGCCCAGACACAGCAGCAGTTGCAGTGGAAGCCCACCGCCACTGGCGGTAAGGTGGCTGCTATCAGTTTTTCTGCCGAAGGTGCGTACGGATTGCGCCTGGGCGTAGTGGTCAAGGCGCTGCCACAAGGCACAGTGCTGCGTGTGTACAGCCAGGCCAACGCCTCCAAGGTGTTCCAGATTTCCGGCCAGGAAGTGCTGCAGCGCATTGAGCGCAATGCGCAGGCGGGCGACACCACCCTGGACGGTCAGACCTGGTGGACGCCCGATACCGGATCGGGCGAGGCAACGCTGGAGCTGGAACTGCCAGTCGGCGCAGATGCCAGCACGGTGGACATCTCGGTGCCGCGCGTGTCGCACATCTTCGAGAACCTGTCGATCCCTACGGAGGCAGAACTCTCCACCAAGATCAACGAATCGGCTTCGTGCCACCTGGATGCCACCTGCTACGACACCTATGCGACCGAGCGCAATGCCGTGGCGCGCATGTTGTTCACGTCCGGTGCCAACACCTATCTGTGCACGGGCACATTGCTCAATGACAGCCGGTCTTCTGGCACGCCGTATTTCCTGACGGCCAACCACTGCATCTCCAAGCAGTCCGAAGCCGCCTCGCTGCAGACCGACTGGTTCTTCCGTTCGCCAACGTGTAACAGCCGCACCCTGTCGAGTGCCACCATCCAGCGCGTCAACGGCGCATCGCTGCTCTACGCCTCGGGTGCCATGGACATGGCCCTGCTGCAGCTGAACGACACACCTCCTGCAGGGGCCGTCTTTGCCGGTTGGGATGCGGGCACCCAGGCTTTGAGTACATCTGTGGTGGGTCTGCACCATCCCCGGGGCGACCTGCTCAAGGTCAGCCTGGGTACGTTGAACAGCCTGATTTCCTGCACTCCCACCAGTGAAACCCAGTTCCAGTGCAGCGGTACAACGGGCAACTACTACCAGGTGAACTGGACCCAGGGCACCACCGAAGGTGGCAGCAGTGGCTCGGCCTTGTTCAAGGGTGGCACCCATGTGATCGGTACGCTCTACGGCGGCGGTTCCAGCTGCACGGCCACCACGGTCCCCGATTACTATGGTCGTTTTGACGTGGCGTTCAACGCAGCGCTCAAGAACTGGCTGTCGTCTGCCACGCCACCCACTGGCCCCACGGGGCGGGTGCCTGTCTATCGCTTCTACAACATTGCTGGCCTGGAGCATTTCTACACCAGCAACGTCGGTGAGCGGGATCTTCTGATCAAACAGTTTGGATCGAACTTCATCTACGAAGGCACGATCTTCTATGCGTATCCCATTGAGGGGTCCAACCTGTTCCCGGTGTACCGCCTGGTTGATTTGGCGCGCAATATGCACATTTACACGGCAAACCCTGCGGAGCGAGACGGTCTGCGCCAGGCATTCCCGTCCGTGCAGCTTGAAGCCACTGCATGGTGGGGACAGGCTGCTCCGGGCAATGGTGCCGTGCCTGTCTACCGCTTCCGCAACCGCACCGTGGGAACCTATTTCTATACTGCCAGCCCTGCAGAACGCAGCTACCTCAACGCCAACATGAGCCAGCAGTACGTTGAAGAAGGCATCGGGTTCTACGTCTGGCCCGAGAAATAACAGGACTGCATGACGATCCAGACCGACGACTTCGCCCCCGCCCCCGCAAAACGCGTCATTTCGGCCGTGCCCGCATCGCCCCAGGAGGAGGCGATCGAGCGCGCGCTGCGCCCCAAGCTCCTGCAGGAGTACGTGGGCCAGGCGAAGGCGCGCGAGCAGCTGGAGATCTTCATCGGCGCGGCGAGGAAGCGGGGCGAGGCGCTGGACCATGTGCTGCTGTTTGGCCCGCCTGGTCTGGGAAAGACCACGCTCAGTCACATCATTGCGGCTGAGCTGGGGGTCAACCTGCGCCAGACCAGTGGCCCTGTGCTCGAAAAGCCCAAGGACCTGGCAGCGCTGCTGACCAACCTCGAAAAGAACGACGTTCTTTTCATTGACGAGATCCACCGCCTGTCGCCTGTGGTGGAGGAAATTCTCTACCCCGCGCTGGAGGACTACCAGATCGACATCATGATCGGCGAGGGGCCTGCGGCGCGCAGCATCAAGCTCGACCTGCAGCCCTTCACGCTGGTGGGCGCCACCACACGTGCGGGCATGTTGACCAACCCGCTGCGCGACCGCTTTGGCATCGTGGCGCGGCTGGAGTTCTACACAGCCGAAGAGCTGGCCCGCATCGTCAAGCGCAGCGCGGGGCTGCTCAATGCGCCCATGGATGAAGAAGGCGGCTTTGAAATTGCCCGCCGCTCGCGCGGCACGCCCCGCATCGCCAACCGGCTGCTGCGCCGCGTGCGCGACTACGCCGAGGTCAAGGGCGACGGGCGCATCACCAAACCCATTGCCGACAAGGCGCTGGCCATGCTGGATGTGGACCCGCAGGGTTTTGACGTGATGGACCGCAAGCTGCTGGAGGCGGTCATCCACCGCTTTGACGGCGGCCCCGTGGGGCTGGACAACATTGCCGCCAGCATCGGGGAAGAGGCGGGCACCATCGAAGACGTGATCGAGCCCTACCTCATCCAGCAAGGCTTTTTGCAGCGTACGCCGCGTGGGCGCATTGCCACGCTGGCGGCGTTCCGACACCTGGGGGTGGCGCCGCCCAAGGCGGCTGGCGGGCTGTTTTCTGAATGACGGAAGGCACAGCGCATGGCAACCAGGGCAGATTTGTGAATAGGCGCTGGTTTGCTGTTGCGTTGGGCGCTGTCGTGCTGGTGGTGGCTGCCTTCACCGGGGTGATGGCGCTGCGTGGTCCGCAGGTCGATGCCCTGTTGGTGCAATCGGCGCCGCTGGTGCGCACGCTGCAGTTTTCGGCGCGCGTGGCCACGTTGTCGCGGGTGGATGTGGGCAGCACCGTCACCGGCCGCGTGGCCCAGGTGCAAGTGACAGAAGGCGCGCAGGTGCGCCGGGGCGACGTGCTGGTGCAGCTGGAGTCCGACGAGCTCGCGGCAGCGCTGGCGCAGGCCGTGGCGGCCGAGCGCCAGGCGCAGTCCCGCCTGGTAGGCCTGCGCAGTAGCGGCCGCAGCGCTGCACAGGCAGCGCGCGCACAGGCCAATGCCACCCTGCAAGCGGCCAGCGCCAGTCTGGCGCGGGTGCAGCAGCTGGTGGTCCAGGGGTTCTATAGCGTCGCGCAGCTCGATGAGGCGCAGCGCGCCGTCGATGTGGCCCAGGCGCAGCAATTGAGCGCGCAGGCACAGGTTCAGGCCAACGCCGATGCCGGCACTGACGTGGTCCAGGCGCAGGCGCAGCTGGCGCTGGCCCGGGCGGTCACGGTGGCGGCCCAGGCCCGCCTGGCGCAGACCACGCTGGTAGCCCCGGTCGATGCCCGCGTGCTGGTGCGCGACGTCGAGCCCGGGCAGATCGTGCAGCCTGGCAAGGCCTTGCTCAGCCTGGCGCTGGCCGGGCCCACCCAGCTGGTGGCACAGGTGGACGAACGTTTTCTGGACCAGTTGCTGCCGGGCCAAAAGGCCTCGGTGGTGGCCGATGCCTTTGCGGGCCAGCGCTTTGCAGCGCGTGTGCTCACCATCGCACCCTCGGTGGATGCCCAGCGCGGTGCCATCGAGGTGAAGTTTGCGCTGGAGCAGCAGGCCCCCGCCTTTCTGCGCGAGGACATGACCTTATCGGTCGAGGTAGAGACTGCGCGGCGCGAGCGGACCCTGGTACTGCCCCAGGCGGCCCTGCGCGGCCCGGTGGAGCGTGACCAGGCGACGGTGCTGGTGTTGCAGGAGGGGCGCGCCCAGGCCCGCCCCGTGCGGCTGGGGCTGCGCACACTGGACGCGGTCGAGGTGCTGGACGGCCTGGCCGAAGGCGACACCGTGCTGCGGGGCGGCGCCGTGCAGGCGGGCGACCGCGTACGTGCCCGCACGGTGGAGTGGAGTGCGGGCTCCGCCACAGCCGGTGCAGCCCAAGGTCGAGCGCAAGGTGCTGACGCCGGTGCTGCCCTCACCAACGCCATGGGCCGCTGAGCCGCCATGTGGAGCTGGCCTGGCTTCGAGTTGCGCGTGGCGCTGCGCTTTCTGCGCGAGGGCCGCATGCAGACCGTGCTCATCATCGTGGGGGTTGCGGCGGGGGTTGCGGTCATTGCCTACATCTCGGCGCTGATCAGCGGCTTGCAGTCGAACACCCTGGCCAAAACACTGGGCGCCCAGGCGCACATCACCCTGCGGGCGCCGGACGACCTGGTCATACCGGCAGCCCCTGCCTCGCCTGGCACCGCTGCGCTGACCGAAACCCAACCGCGTGCCCAGCGCCTGCGGTCCGTGGCCAACTGGCAGGCGCTGGTGCCGCTGTTGGAGCGCTTGCCCGAAGTCGCCGGGGTGTCGCCCATGGTGTCCGGCTCAGGCTTGGCGCTGCGCGGCGAGGCATCGCAGGCCATTGCCCTGATGGGCGTGGACCTGGATCGCTATGACCGCGTCGTGGGGCTGCGCTCCAAGGTGGTCAGTGGCACGGCGCGGTTGTCACCGGGCGAGGCCATCGTGGGGCGCGAGCTGGCCTCCGACCTGGGCGTGCGCGTGGGAGACCGCCTCACGGTGCAGACGGGCGGCGCGGGCGGCACGGTGAGTGATTCGGTGCGCGTCACCGCGCTGGTGGACCTGGGGGTGAAAGACCTGAACCGGCGCACCGTGATCGTGCCGCTGCGCACGGCGCAAAGCCTGCTGGCGCTGCCGGGTGGTGCCAGCCAGCTCGACCTGACCTTGAAGGACGTGTGGGTGGCACAGACCCTGGCGCGTGCGTTGCAAATGCAGTTCCCCTACAAGATCGAGAGCTGGCAAGAGAGCAATGCCCAGCTGGTGTCAGCGCTCAATGCGCAGTCCATCAGCACCTCCATCATCCGGGGCGTGGTGTTGGCGGTGGTGGTGCTGGGTATTGCCAGCGTGCTGGTGGTCTCGGTAGTGCAAAAGGGCCGGGAGATCGGCATCCTGCGCGCCATGGGCGCCACGCGGGGCCAGGTGCTGCGCGTGTTTCTGGTGCAGGGCGCCGTGGTGGGTGCGCTGGGCTCGGTGCTGGGCCTGCTGCTGGCGGTGGGGCTGATCTGGGTGTTCACGCATTTTGTGCGGGGCTCGGATGGCTTGCCGTTGTTTTCGATCGCGCTGCCGCTGGGCATGGCATTGCAGATTGCACTCATTGCTTCGGTGTGTGGTGTGCTGGCGGCGGTGGCGCCTGCGCGGCGGGCAGCGGCGCTGGACCCAGCACAAGCCATCAGGATGTGATGAACCAACCCGCCGCCCCCGAACTGATCACGCTCGATGCCGTGCGCAAGAGCTACAACCTGGGCCGCCCCAGCGAGGCCGAGGTGCTGCACGGCATCCAACTGCAGGTGCGCCGGGGCGAGTTCATCGCGCTGATGGGGCCTTCGGGCTCGGGCAAGAGCACGCTGCTCAACATCCTGGGCCTGCTCGAACGCATGACGACGGGCAGCTATCTGCTGGACGGCGAGGCGGTGCAGGGCCTGGACGATGCGGCCCTGACCCTGCGCCGGCGCAGCACCCTGGGCTTTGTCTTTCAGTTCCACCACCTGCTGCCTGCGTTCTCGGCGCTGGAGAACGTGACGCTGCCGGCCCTCATGGCCGAAGGCCGCGTCAGCCCCGCCCACCGCGATCACGCGCGCAGCCTGCTCGACGCCGTGGGCCTGGCCCAGGCCATGGACAAGCGCCCCGCAGAGCTGTCAGGCGGCATGCAGCAGCGCGTGGCCATTGCGCGCGCGCTGGTCATGAACCCGCCGCTGGTGCTGGCCGATGAGCCCACGGGCAACCTGGACACCGCGTCCTCTGCCGAAGTGTTTGCCCTGCTGCGCCGTATCCATGCCGAGCGGGGCACGAGTTTTGTCGTGGTCACGCACGACCCCCGGCTGGCCGCGCGCTGCGACCGGCTGGTGGAGCTGATCGACGGCCGGATTGCCCGCGACGAGGCCATCACTGTGGGCGTGGAGCCTGCGCCCAGTGGGTGAGCTGCAGGCAGGTGATTTGCTATCAAATAAATAGCTATTTGAGCTTGATGCTGAAGCGCTGGCGGCAATTTTGGCTAAAAAACCATCGCACAGAACACACAGGTGCTCAGGAGGAGCGTGAAGCCGTCCCTGGGGCGATGTTCGGAGCCCTGTCCCGAGCCATGTGCGTGCGGCCCTCTTCTCCGGTCACGCCCGTTCGCTGCACTGCGGTGGCAGGCACCGAGGCCTTGCTGTCCAGCCATCCACTGACGATCAGCGCCTGCGCCGCATAGTACGTGGCCAGCACCCAGACCTGCGCCATCGGCAGCGGCATAACAAACCGGTTGGTGGCCAGCAGCGAGTCGCTGAGCATGAAAAACCCGGCGCCGACCGCTACGAGCAGCGACGGCGCATCGCGCAACACCGTCGCCCGGCCGATGGCCTGGGCCGCCATCAGCGCGATCACCAGCACATAGGCCGCCACCGGCGCGCGCAGTGCAGGTGGCAGGCCACCCGCCCACAGAAAGGCGTACATGGCCACGCCAATGCCCAGTGTGGCGGCCAGCGCACCCCGGTGCGGAAACCACGCTTGCCCGCTTTTGAACAGCGCCACATAGAACAGATGCGCCACCAGAAAACTCACCAGGCCCGGGATGAAGAAGCCCTGGAACATGAGGAACACATCCCCGGCCAGCGATCCGGCCAGCGCGGCCGCGAGGAGAAGCAGGGTCTTTGGGTTAAATTGGCCTCTAGCGCTTGGCGAATAAGCACTGGCAGCTACCAAAACAAGAGCAAAAACCATCGTCAGCGGCTTGAACAGCCAATGCCATTCCATGAACCCCATCGCGCTGGTGGCGGTGGCCAGCGCGCCGCTTTGCAGCATCAGCGCCATCAGCGCGGTGATACGTCCCTGCATCACTGCGCCCAGCGACCATTGCACCGTCAGCAGCACCGCAAACCAGATGGCGTTGCGCGCCAGCGGCGCCGCATCTGCCTGCCAGAGAAAAGCCGCCACGCCCGCCAGCAGCAGCGCGAACTGCACCAGCGCAAACCACTGCGCGGCGCGCGACATCGGCGGGTGGTACAGCTGCATCTGTGCCATGCTGAAGGCGGGCTTGGGAAAGCGCTCTGCCACATCGGCAGGCCGCCAGCCCGGAGGCTTGACCCAGACCTTGAGCTTGTCGAGCCAGCTGCGCGCATGCCAGCTGTCATGTGCCAGCCCTGCGTACACCTGCGCATTGGCCCAGAGCGGGTCCCAGCTGTTCAGCAGGCCGCGCGTGCCGTACACACACTTCTCCTGGTCGTCTTCGTCCTTGAAGGTGCCAAAGACCCGGTCCCACAGGATCAGGATGCCGCCATAGTTCTTGTCCAGATAAGCGTCGTTCACCGCGTGGTGCACCCGGTGGTTGCTGGGGCTGCAAAACCAGCGGTCAAACCAGCCGAGCTTGCCCACCTGCTCGGTGTGCACCCAGAACTGGTAAAGCAGATCGATGAGCGCCACCACGCCAAACACCAGCGGCGGCACGCCCGCCAGTGCCATGGGCACATAAAAGATCCAGCCCAGCAGCGCGCCCGAGCTGGTCTGGCGCAGCGCGGTGGAGAGGTTGTAATCCTGGCTCTGGTGGTGCACCGCGTGCGCGGCCCACAACACGGCCGATTCATGCCCCATGCGGTGCAGCCAGTAGTAGCACAGGTCGTAGAACACCAGTGCCAGCAGCCAGCCGGGCAGGCTGGTCCAGAATGCATCGTTGCGCCACAGCGCCACGTGCTCGAACAGGGCCGTGTAGATGCCGATGCGCAGCAGCCGGGTGAACACTGCGCTGGTCTGGCTCAGCATGCCCAGACTGATGCTGCTGACGGCATCGGCCAGGCGGTAGGTGTTGCGCTGCCTTCTGTAGCCCACCGCCAGTTCGATGGCGATCAGCAAAAAGAAGACGGGGGTCGCAAGGACAATGATCTGGCTGGGGCTCATGGGGGACACCAAAATGTCCGCCGATTCTTGCCGCAATCAGGTCAGCGCGCCTCTGGCATCAACCCTGATGATGCGCTCCACAGTACCCGTCGCCAAACCGCCGCGCACGCCGATCAAAAAGTCGTGCAGGTTCACCGTCGGGTCGCAATGGCCCGGGATGAGCCAGAGCATATGGCCCAGGCTGGGCAGGCGGGCGTCGGGCGCGTCGGCATACAGCAGGCCGTGTTCATCACCACCGTTGGCGTAACGCAGGGTGCGGTCGGCCGGCAGCAGGGCCACGGTGGGCAGACCAGAGTCGATGGCGTGGCTCTTGTGGCCTGCGTCGCACACGGCGTGGGTGTCGCGCACCGACACCACCTGGGTCTTGACGTACAGCGCGTGTTCAAACGCGGGTTGTGCCGGTTCACGCTCGTTGCGGGCGTAGTCGGCATCCATGAACAAGAAAGAGCCCGCCTGCAGCTCGCCAAACACGCCGCTGGCAGCCTCGTGCACCAGGGTGCCGGTGCCTGATCCGGTGACCAGCGGCACGGGCAGCCCGGCGGCTTCGATGAGCTGGCGCGTGTAATCCGCCGCGCGCACCACGGCGGCGATGGTCTCGCGCCGACCCACGCTGCTGGCCAGGTGCTGCGCGCGGCCATGGTAGGCCTGCAGGCCCGCGAAACGCAGGCGGGGGCTGCGCGACACGGCCAGCGCCAGTGGCACGGCGGCTTCGCCCGGTGGCACGCCGCAGCGGCCCTGGCCCACGTCGATCTCCACCAGCACGTCGATGCCCGCATCGCTGCCAGATTGCGCCATGGCTTCGGCCAGGCGCTCAATGCCGTCGATGTGGTCCACGGCCACGCCCAGGCGCCCGCCACGCGCCGCCAGCTGGGCGGCCAGCCGCGCCACGCGGTGCAGCTTGGGCATGGCGATGACCTGGTTGGTGATGGTGATGTCATCGACCCCACCGGCGGCCAGCGCCTCCGCCTCGGCCACCTTCTGCACGCACACACCCTGGGCGCCCGCGCGTTGCTGCAGCAGCGCGATTTCTGCACTCTTGTGCAGCTTGGCGTGGGGGCGCCAGCGCACCTGGTGCTTACGCGCAAAGTCGGCCATGCGCTGGATGTTGCGGTCCATGGCGTCCAGGTCCACCACCAGGGCAGGGGTGTCGATAGCGTCCACCCGCTGGCCGATGGTGGATTGCAATTCAGGCGTGGTTTTCATCGCGCAGGACGATCTGGTCAAGGTGTTGGGTGTCTGCCCAGCCGACGAGGGTGAGGCCGTCGGGCGTCCACAGCAGGCGGTTGATGGCGGCGTTGGACAGTTGCCAGGTGCGCGGCGCCTGGATGTCCTGGCGCGTGGCCAGGCGGTACAACACATCGAGCACGCCACCGTGCGCCACCATCACCACCTGCTCGCCCACATGCTGCTGCGCCAGGACGGTCACGGTGTGTTCGATGCGCTCGCGCAGCGCGACGAGCGACTCGCCACCTTCGGGGGTGTAGTGCGGATCGCGCTTGCGCCAGCGCAGCGCGTCTTCGGGCAGCTCGGCCTCGATCTCGGCAAACGTGCGGCCCTGAAAGTGGCCAAAACTACGTTCGCGCAGGCCGGGATCGGCCACCAAAGGCGCGCCCGTGGTGCGGGCCACGGCCTGGGCCGTGGCGTGCGCGCGCTGCAGGTCGCTGGTGTAGATGGCGGCAATCGGTTCACCCACCAGTGCCTGGGCGACCTGATCGGCCTGCCACAGCCCGGTGTTGTTGAGCGGAATATCCAGGTGGCCCTGGATGCGGGTGTCCACGTTCCAGGCGGTTTCGCCGTGGCGGATGGCAATGATGCGGGTGGCGTGCATGTCAGTTTTCGATGGCGTTGGATGTAGCTCGCAGCCGCTCAGGGGAATGTCTCATTTTTGCGCCAGGGGCAGGCGCACCTGTCGAGGGCCCGGGGGTGGCTTTGGAAAGCCATCGAGTGCGGCGTCAAACAGCACACCATAGACTGCCGGGTCACTCACCCACACATCTTCGTGCACGGCCAAGGTTTCGTACACCACCGCCTGGGTGTTGGCGTCGCGCATCACGATGCTGACAGCGCGGCGGTGCAGGGGCGTTGGCTCGCCAAAGCGCCACATGCCATGCACGCCCCAGCCTCGGCCATACCAACCACCCACGCCCCAAGGGCCGGGGCCATACGCACCGTAGGGCCCGTAGGGGCTGAAAGGATCGTTGCGCGGCACCGTGTCAGCCTGCACGCCCAGTTGGACCCGCAGGCGGGGCGCGGCATCGTCGCGTTGCAGGCCGGCGCGTGCCAGGGACTGTTCTGCCAGTGCGGCGATAGCGTCAAACGATGGGGTTTGCTGCGAAGGCAGGCGTTCGATGCGGTAGGTGGCGGGTGCAGGCGCGGCCGCCAGGGTTGAGAAGCTCTGTACTTGCCCGTCGACCACGCGGGTGGTGCTGCAGCCCGCGAGCAAGGCGGTTGCCAAGCCCAGTATAAGAAGGGGAATCCATCGGCGTTGCGTTGTCATGGTCAGACGCTCCAGAAAAAGAAGTCTCCATGAGAGTGCCCCAGCTTGCCAGGGTTCACGACAGTTGCACCACCTGCACGCCGGGCAGCGTGGGCGAGGGCGCCACAAACTCTTCCTTGTCAAACGCCTTGTCGCCGTCTTCGCTGGCGATGCCCGTGGCCTTCGCGTTCTTGAAGTCGTACAGGCTGCCGTCCAGCAGGTGCGATGGCACCACGTTCTGCAGCGCATTGAACATGTTCTCCACCCGGCCCGGGAAGCGCTTTTCCCATTCGCGCAGCATCTCGCCCACCTGCTTGCGCTGCAGGTTCTCCTGGCTGCCGCACAGGTTGCACGGGATGATGGGGAAGTTGCGGTGCGCAGCCCAGCGGGTGGTGTCCTTCTCGGCCACGTAGGCCAGCGGGCGGATCACCACATGCTTGCCGTCGTCGCTGACCAGCTTGGGGGGCATGCTCTTCATCTTGCCGCCAAAGAACATGTTGAGCAGCAGCGTCTGCAGGATGTCGTCGCGGTGGTGGCCCAGCGCGATCTTGGTGCAGCCCAGCTCATCGGCCACGCGGTACAGAATGCCCCGGCGCAGGCGGCTGCACAGGCTGCAGGTGGTCTTGCCCTCGGGGATCAGCTTCTTGACGATGCTGTAGGTGTCTTCGTTCTCGATATGGAAGGGCACGCCGGTGCTGGCCAGGTATTCGGGCAGCACATGCTCGGGGAAGCCCGGCTGCTTCTGGTCCAGGTTCACCGCCACCAGGTCAAAGTGGATGGGGGCGCGGGCCTTGAGCTTGAGCAGGATGTCGAGCAGCGCATAGCTGTCCTTGCCGCCGGACATGCACACCATCACCTTGTCGCCTTCTTCGATCATGTTGAAGTCGACGATGGCCTTGCCGACCTCGCGGCACAGGCGCTTTTCCAGCTTGTGGGTTTCGCGCTCGATCTTCATGCGGGCGGCGCCGCTGGTGGCTTCGGTGCTTTCCTCCGTCCAGCCAGTGGATTGGGCGGAGGCTGGGGCTTCATTCAATACTGCGCTCATGGGGTCACCACTGTCCTGTCTCGATGCGAATGGCCACTTCGCAGTCGTCAAAAATTTCGAGTTTGGCAATCTTCACCCGCACCCCCAGCACGCCGGGCAGCTGCATGAGGCGGTTGGCCAGCTTGCCGATCAGGCTCTCCAGCAGGTTCACATGCTCTGCGGTGCACTCGTCGATGATGATCTGGCGCACACGGCGGTAGTCCAGCACATGGCCGATGTCGTCGTCGCGCGGGGCCAGCGGCTGCACGCCCAGGCTCAGTTCGGCATCGACCTGGATGGGCTGCGGGTCGGTCTTTTCATGGTCGAGGATGCCCAGGTTGGCGTCAAAGCGCAAACCGGTGAGCGTGAGGATCTGGGTGCCTGCAGCGGTGGTCATGAATAGGTCCTGGAGTGAGCGGGCGCTCACATCAAAGAGAAATCGCGGTCAAACTTCATCAGATGCTGGCCACCGTCGACCAGCAGCGTGGTGCCGGTCATCGACCGGTTCTCCAGCGCAAACTTCACCGCACTCGCCACGTCCTCGGCGGTGGATGAGCGGCCCAGCGGGGAGAGGGCATGCAACTGGGCAAACTTTTCGTCGCTGAGCATGTGGCTGGTCAGCGTGAGGCCCGGCGCCACGCCCACCACGCGCACGCGCGGCGCCAGGGCGATGGCCAGCATGGTGCCCGCAGCTTCGAGTGCAGCCTTGGAGAGCGTGTAGCTCACAAAATCGGGGTTCTGGTTCCAGAGCTTCTGGTCCAGCAGGTTGACCACGGCGCCCTGCGCGTCGGCCTCGCCCTGGGCCACGCGGTCGGCCACATGCTGGTGCAGGGCCTGGGCCAGCAGCACGGGGGCGGCGGTGTTGCTGCGCAGGTGTTTTTCGAGCGCGGCAAAACCAAAGGTGGCGGCGTTGTCATGCTCGAACAACGAGGCGCTGTTGACCACCGCATCCACACGGCCAAAGTGCGCCACCACGCGGGGCAACAAGCCGCGCACCGCAGCCTCATCCTCAAAATCAGCATCAAAATGGGCGCTGGCGCTTGTCAGTTGTGCGCAAGCAGCTACCGTATCGATAGCATCCTGCTCGGACGATCGGTAGTGCACCGCCACCTGCCAGCCACCCGCCGCCAGAGCCAGCGCAATGCTGCGGCCCAGGCGCTTGGCGGCGCCTGTGACCAGAACGGTGCGTGGGTGGGAGGGAGTAGGCATGTGGGCTGGGAGACAATGCGGGCCGTGACCCAAAGACCCGACAGTTTAACGACCCCCCTGCACCAGCACATCACCCAGGCCATTGCCGCCGAGGGCGGATGGCTGGGTTTTGACCGCTTCATGGCCTTGGCCTTGTACACGCCCGGCCTGGGCTACTACGCCAACGGTTCCACCAAGTTCGGCGCCATGCCCGAGTCCGGCAGCGACTTTGTGACCGCGCCCGAGATGACCCCACTGTTCGGCCAGACGCTGGCCGTGCAGGTGGGTGAAGCCCTGGCCCAAACCGGCACCGACGAGGTCTGGGAGTTCGGCGCTGGCTCGGGCGCGCTGGCCCTGCAGCTGCTGGATGCGTTGGGCGATCAGGTGCAGCGCTACACCATCGTCGACCTGTCGGGCAGCCTGCGCGCGCGCCAGCAGGCCAAGCTGGTGGCGCACGCCCACAAGCTGCGCTGGGTGGATGCCTTGCCTGAGAAATTCAGCGGCGTGGTGGTGGGCAACGAGGTGCTCGATGCCATGCCCGTGCAGCTGCTCGCCCGCCACGGCGGCCAGCAGGGCGGTGTGTGGCACGAACGCGGCGTGGTGGTGGCCGAAGACGGCCACTTTGCCTGGGCCGACCGCCCCACCGACCTGCGCCCGCCCATCGACATCGAAGGCCCGCAGGATTACCTGACCGAGATCCACGCCCAGGGCGAAGGCTTCATGCGCATGCTGGCCGACCGGCTCACGCGCGGTGCAGCCTTCTTGCTGGACTATGGATTTGGCGAAGACGAGTACTACCACCCCCAGCGCCACATGGGCACCGTGATGTGCCACCAGGGCCACCTGGCCGATGGCGACCCGCTGGTGGCGGTGGGGCTCAAGGACATCACCGCCCACGTCAACTTCACCGCCATGGCGCTGGCCGCGCAAGAGGCGGGCCTCAATGTGCTGGGTTACACCACGCAGGCGCATTTCCTCATCAACTGTGGCTTGCTCCCCAAAATGGAGCTGCTACCACAAGCGGGACGGGCGACAGCGGCCAAATTGATCATGGAACAAGAGATGGGCGAGCTGTTCAAGGTGCTGGCCGTGGGGGCAGGCGAGCCCTGGGAACCCGTGGGGTTTGCGCACGGGGACCGGTCGCACCGGTTGTGATCCAGGTTTCGTGTGCTTCGAGAAAGATAGCTGCAGGCGCTTGGTGGGCAAGCGCTAGAGCCGAATTTGGCTTGAAGTTTTCTTGGCTTCGACCGGTTCAGGTTCAGTCTGAACGGTCGGAGATCTGGTGGGAGCTCCCCGCCACCAGCGTCATCCCATCGCTGCGGTCCTTCAGCCCCACCCCCGTCAGCCCCAGTTGCCGCGCCTCCTGGCACAGCCACCACAGGCGCGCAGCGGCAGCGGCGGGGGGCAATCCCTCGGGCCGCACGTTGGAGATGCAGTTGCGCTGCGCATCGTTGCGGCCCACCTGCGGGTGCCAGGTCAGGTAGATGCCCAGGCTGTCGGGCGAGCTGAGGCCCGGCCGCTCGCCGATCAGCACCGCCACCAGGCGCGCGCCCAGCAGTGCGCCCACCTCGTCACCCAGCGCCACGCGGGCCTGCTGGGCAATCACCACGGGGCCCAGCTGCCAGCCGGCGGGCGCCTGTTGGCGAATCGCGTCGATGAGCGGCGGCGCCTGCCGGGCCACAGCCAGGGACGAGAGGCCGTCGGCCACCACCAGCAGCAGGTCCACGGGACGGCCGCCGCCGTGCTGATCGCCCAGGGCGCGCAGCGCTTGTGCATCGGCGTCGCACAGGCGCCGGCCCAGGTCGGGGCGCAGCAGGTACGTAGCGCGGTCGGGGGCGGCGCTGTGCACGGGGAGCATTGCGCAGCCCTGGGCCTGCAGCTGGGTGGCCAGCGCTTCGGCGTCCAGCGGGATGTGTACGGCATCGCGCGCCTGCGCATGGGCCAGGCCAAAACGCAGCAGCTCGGCCGTGGGCAGGGCTGCGCCCGCACGCCCCAGGGCCAGGCGCGCCTGGGTGTGGGCGCGCAGGTCCTCCCAGGGGTCGGGAGGAATACCAAGTGTCGCGTTCATTGGGAGCCTCTCGGTTGCGTGATCCATTGCGCTGCATTGGGTCCGCGATGCGCAAAACTGGCACGGCGAACGCCAGGGACGCCGAGCAAGGGCCGCCCCGCAGTGAGGGCGTCGTCCCCTGGGGGAGGGCGCCGAAGGCGACTCAGGGGGAGCATTTCAATTGCCGCATCTGTGCCAGCGCCGGGTGTTGATCGTGGGCAGGCAGCAGGCGTCCGCCTGCATCGGTGATGTGCATGCGCTGCAGCCAGGCGCCAAACTCGGGTGCGCACTGCAGGCCCAGCACCTCGCGCAGATACAGCGCGTCGTGGAACGAAGTACTCTGGTAGTTGAGCATGATGTCGTCCGCCCCCGGCACGCCCATGATGAAAGTCAGGCCCGCCGTGCCCAGCAGCGTCATCAGTGTGTCCATGTCGTCCGAGTCGGCCTCGGCATGGTTGGTGTAGCAGACATCACAGCCCAGCGGCACGCCCAGCAGCTTGCCGCAGAAGTGGTCTTCCAGGCCCGCGCGGATGATCTGCTTGCCGTCGTACAGGTACTCGGGACCGATGAAGCCGACCACCGTGTTGGTCAGCAGTGGCGCAAACGCGCGGGCGACGCCATACGCCCGCGCCTCGCAGGTCTGCTGGTCCACGCCGTGGTGCGCGTTGGCCGACAGGGCACTGCCCTGGCCGGTCTCGAAATACATCACGTTGTCGCCCAGGGTTCCACGCTGCAGTGAAAGCGCCGCATCGCGCGCCTCCTTCAGCAGCGCGAGCGAAATGCCAAAGCTTGCATTGGCCGCCTCCGTGCCCGCGATGGACTGGAACACCAGGTCCACCGGTGCGCCTTGCTCCACCATCTGAATCGTGTTGGTCACATGCGTGAGCACACACGACTGCGTGGGGATCTGCAGCCGCTCGATCACGTCTCCCAGCATGTGCACCAGTCCGGTCAGGGCGGCGATGCTGTCGGTGGCCGGGTTCACGCCAATCACCGCGTCGCCCGCGCCGTACAGCAGGCCGTCGATCATCGACGCCGCAATGCCGCGCAGGTCGTCCGTGGGGTGGTTGGGCTGCAGCCGAACGGCCAGGTGGCCGGGCAGGCCGATGGTGTTGCGAAACCGCGTGACCACGCGGCATTTGCGCGCCACGGCGATCAAGTCCTGGTTGCGCATGAGCTTGCTCACGGCCGCCGCCATCTCGGGCGTGATGCCGGGTGCCACGGCGGCGAGCATGGCGCTGTCGGTGCCGTGGGCCAGCAGCCAGTTGCGGAAGTCCCCCACGGTGAGGTGGGCGAGGGGCGCGAACGCGGCGGCGTTGTGGGTGTCGAGGATGAGGCGCGTGACCTCGTCGCTTTCGTAGGGGATGAGCGCCTCGCTCAGAAAGCGCGACAGGGGAATGTCGGCCAGGCACAGGCGCGCGGCCATGCGCTCCACAGCCGATGTGGCTGCCACACCTGCCAGGGCGTCGCCCGAGCGCAGCGGCGTGGCCTTGGCCATCACCTCCCGCAAGTCGCTGAACTGCCAGCGCTCGCCGCCAATGGTGTGCTGGTAGGCCATGGTGCGTTCTGCCCCCTGTGAATGCCTCAGGCCACTACGATGTGACAGCCCGCTGCCTGCAGTGCCGAGAAGGCGGGCAAGGACCGGGCACCTGCGTCGGTGACCAGCGTGCCCACGTCGGCCAGGCTGGCATAGGTCACGCGGCTGGCTTGTCCCACCTTGCTGTGGTCGGCCAGCAAGATCAGCTCCTTGGCCTGCGCAGCCATGGCGCGGGCCACGGCGGCCTCATGGTGTTCAAAGCTGGTGGCGCCGCTGTGCACGCTGATGCCCACGGGCGAGAGCAGCGCCACATCGGCGCGGTAGCGGTGGATTTCGGCCACGGTGGTGTCGCCGTGCGTGGCCTGCACGGCAGGGTCGGTGCGGCCTCCGAGCAGGATCACGTCGTTGCGCGCGCTGCGCCCGGCGTCGGCTGCCGCCAGCTTGAGCGCCACGTTCAGCCCGTTAGTAATGATGGTCAGGCCCGACAGGCTGGACAACGCTTCGGCCAGCAGGGTAGTGGTGCTGCCCGCATCAATGAACAGCGTTTGCCCCGGCTGCAGCAGCTGCAGGGCGGCGCGGGCGATGGCGCGTTTTTCGCGCTCGCGCACCGCCTGGCGCACGGCCAGCGGGGGTTCGGGCTCTGGCCCCTGTGCCACCACGCCCCCGTGCACGCGCCGCAGAATGCCCTGCGACTCCAGCGCGAGGATGTCGCGGCGCACGGTTTCGCGGGACACATCCAGGTCTTGCGCAATGCGCTCCGTGCTCACCCGCGAGAGCGTGGACAGCAGGGTGCGGATGCGGAGGAAACGTTCTTCTTGCAGCATGGTGGCGATGTTAGGCGGGCTTGGAGCCAGGTTTTCGGCGCTGCGTGCCAAAGTGCAGCAGCAACGCCAGCGACCCCACCACCGCCATGATGCAGGTAGAGAACGCTGCCGCCTGCGAGGTCAGCCCCGCTTCATCCAGACGCATCACCGTCACCGCCCCCATGGGCAGCGAGGGCGTGATGAGGAAGATAACCGCCGACAGCGTGACCATGGAGCGCATGAACAAGAACACCAGCACCGCCAGCAGCGTAGGCAGCAGCGCGGGCAGGTACACATCGCGCAGCACGCGGGCGGTGCTACCGCCCAGCACGGTGGTGGCGTCTTCCAGCGTGGTGGGCACGTTGCGCATGCCGGTCATCATGGTCATGAAGCCCTGCGTGTGGTAGTGGTAGTAGTTGCACAGCGCCAGCAAGATGGCCGTGCCATACAGCATGCCCCAGGGCCAGGTAGCGGTGTTGAAGGTGAACACATAGGCCAGCCCCAGCACCAGCCCAGGCACGCCCACCGGCAAGGCCGACAGTGCCGTGGCTGCCTGCGCCAGCCGCCCCGGCAGGCGGCGGATGCCAAAACACAGCACAAACAGCATCGCCGTGCCCACGCTGGCGGCCAGGGCCGACACCCAGACGGAGGTCCACAGCGGCGCATAGCCGCCCGCAATGGTGATGTCGTAGTGCTTGAGCGTGAGGTCCAGCCGGTAGGGCCACAGCCGGATGAAGCTGGCCACCACCACCGTGAGCACCAGGGCCACGATGCTGCACGCAATGCCCATGCAGGCGATGAAGAATGCGGTATCGCGCCCCGGGCGGCGGGTGGGCGTGGGCGGCAGGGCCGATTCGGCCCCCGCACCGGCGCGCTGTGCGGCCATGCGTTCGATGAACACCGACACCGCGGCGGGCGCCAGCAGCAGCATGCCCACCACCGCGCCCATGCCGAACTTCATCTGCCCGCTGACCTGGTTGTAGATCTCGGTGGCCAGCACGGCAAAGTTGCCGCCAATGACCACGGCGTTGCCAAAGTCGGTGATGGTGATGGTGAACACCACAAACCCCGCGCTCAGCAGGCCGTAGCGGGCCTGCGGCAGCGTGATGTCGCAAAACTGCCGCCACGGCGTGGCGCCCAGCACCTCGGCGGCGTCGTACTGCCGGGCATCGCCCTGGCGCAACGCGGTTCGCACGATGAGCACGGCCTGCGGCAGCGCATAGAGCACGTCCGCAATCAGCAGACCCCAAAAGCCATAAATCTCGGGCCGCACACCCAGCATCTTGCCCACGATGCCGTTGCGCCCCAGCAGGAAGATCAGGCCCAGCCCCAGCACCAGCGAGGGCGCCAGCATGGGCAGGGCCAGTGCCCCGGCCACAAAGCGGCGGCCCGGCATGCCGGTGCGCTCCAGCCCAAACGCCACCACAAAGGCCAGCACCAGCGTGACGGCCGTGGTTACGGCGCCCAGCAGCAGACTGTTGGCCAGGGCCCGCCACACGCCCGGGGTGTCGAGCAGCGCGGCGTAGTTGCCCCAGCCGATGCCGCCCGTGTCCTGCACCAGGCTGCGCCAGGCAATGGCCAGCATGGGCACGCCAAAGAACAGCACCAGCGCGGCCAGCGGCAGCAGCAGGCAGGCGCGCAGCAGCCAGCGTTCGCTGGCGTGCATGGGTGGCAGGTGGGGGGCGGCAGTGGTGCTCATGCGTGCACCCAGGCGCAGTCCTGTGCGCTCACCGAGATGTCCACGTTCTGGCCCGCCTCCCAGGTGCTGGCGCTGCTGGATTCGGCCAGCAGGTCCAGGTCGTTCCAGCGCAGCTGCACCCGCTGGATGCTGCCCAGGAAGGTGGTGCCGGTGACGCGGCCCGCACCCTGCGCGCTGGCTTGCAGCTGCAGGCGTTCGGGGCGGATGCACAGCAGGGCCGATTCGGGCGCCATGCCTTCGGGGGCCCCGCCCAGCGCGGGCTGCAGCAGCCGTGCCTGGGCGGGCGGCAGCAGGTTGCTGTGTCCCATGAAGTTGGCCACGAAGCGGGTGCGCGGTGCCAGGTACAGCTCGCGCGGCGAGCCCGCCTGTGCAATGCGCCCACCCTGCATGCAGACGATGCGGTCGGCCATGGCCAGGGCTTCTTCCTGGTCGTGCGTGACCATGATGGTGGGAATGCCCAGGCGGCGCTGCACCTCGCGCAGCTCATGGCGCAGGTCGGCGCGCACGCGGGCGTCCAGGGCCGACAGGGGTTCGTCGAGCAGCAGCAGCGAAGGGTTCACCGCCAGGGCCCGCGCTATGGCCACGCGCTGCTGCTGGCCGCCCGACAGTTGCGCCGGGTAGCGCCCGCCATAGTCGGCCAGCTTCACCATGTCCAGCAGCTCGGCCGTGCGCGCCTGCACCACGTCGGGCGGTGTGCGGCGGATGGCCAGGCCGTAGCCCACGTTCTGCGCCACCGTCATGTGCGGGAACAGCGAGTACGACTGGAACACGATGCCAAAGCCCCGGTCGCGCGCCGGCAGCGTGGCCAGGTCGCGCCCGCCCAGCGTGATGCGGCCGCCATCGGCAGGCAGCAGCCCCGCGATGATGCGCAGCAGCGTGGTCTTGCCGCAGCCGCTGGGGCCCAGCAGGCACACGAACTCCGAGGCGCCCACGGCGAGGTGGATGCGTTCGAGCGCGACCTGGCCGTCAAAGCTCTTGTGCAGGTCGGTGATCTGCAGGGACATGGTGTGTGGTCCTCGGGGAGTGCGGTTCAGTGCAGCGGTTCGGTACAGCGGCTCAGCGGCCGATGGTCTTTTGCCAGGTGCCCAGGATCGCGTCGCGTTCCTTGGCGGACTTGGCGAAGTCCATGGGGTAGAGCACCTTGGAGAGGTCGGCGGGCAGGCCTGCCGCCGCAGCGGCCTTGGATTGCGGCACGCCGGGCACGGTCACGATTTCCTTGTACTTGGTGTAGAGCTGTGCTGCGCCGGGCGACAGCGTCCAGTCCAGAAAGCGCTTGGCGTCGGCCTTGTTCTTGGAGCTGGCCATCAGGCCCGAGGCTTCCAGCTCATAGCCCGCGCCGTCGGTGGGGATCACCATCTTGACCGGATAGCCCTCGTCCACCGACTGCATGGCCGCAAACGCCAGCGAGGTGCCAATTGCAAACTCACCCGCCCGCGCGGCCTTGCAGGGGCGCGAGCCCGACTTGATGTACTGCGCCACGTTGCCGTCCATGGCCTTGATGAGCTTCCAGCCCTCGTCATTGCCGCGCGACTGGATCAGCGCGGCAATCTGCAGGTAGCCCGTGCCCGAGGACACCGGGTTGGGCATGACGACCTCGCCCTTGTAGGCGGGGTTGGTGAGGTCCTTCCACGACGTGGGCATGGGCAGCTTCTTGGCCTTGAGCACCTCGGTGTTCACGCAGAACGCGGCCATGTAGCCGGTGGTGGTGAACCATTTGCCATCGGCGGCCTTGTCCTTGGCGGCCAGCTTGTCGCTGCCCTTGGGGCTGTAGGGCTCCAGCAGGGCGGTGATGCGCGGGTCCAGCGTATTGGTCAGCGCCCAGCCCCAGATCACGTCGTGCTGCGGGTTGGCAGCTTCGGCCAGGATGCGCGCACCCAGGTCGCCGGTGGACAGGCGCAGCACCTTCACGTCCACATCGGGAAGGTCCTTTTTGGCGGCGGCCAGGTATTCCTTGATCTCGTCTTCTTCGAGCGCGGTGTAGGCCGTGACGGTGCCCGCCTGGGCGGCGGTCAGCCCGCAGGCCAAGGCGCCCAGCACGGGCAGCAGGCGCAGGGCGGCAAAGAGGGAGGAGCGAGTGCGCATGAATTTCTCCAGAACGGTGCGTTGCCAAAAAACAGTGCGGGGTCACCGCAGGCCAGGGGGTTTGTTCACCAAAGTTGTGCGTTTTATTGCACTTGCGCAAATTATTGTTTTTGCACGAAAATGCACAAGCACTAAATATGCCAACCCGCTCATGCCGAGCGGAAGGCCCTTTTTCATTGCCCAACCTCTGCCCGGACCTCTTCCCTTGACCCTTCCCATGAACACTTTGCCAACCCCCGTTTCCCCCTTCCTGGCCCTGGCGCACGCCCTGGCCGATGCGGCCCGTGTCCACTCGCTGCGGTACTTCCGCACCCCGCTGGATGTGCTGACCAAATCGGACGAGAGCCCGGTCACCATTGCCGACCGCGAGGCCGAGGCCGCGATGCGCGCGGTGCTGCAGGCGCAGGCGCCCACGCACGGCATCCTGGGCGAGGAGCATGGCCGCGAGCGGCTGGACGCCGAGTACGTGTGGGTGATCGACCCCATCGACGGCACCAAGAGCTTCATCACCGGATCGCCGCTGTGGGGCACGCTGGTGGCCCTGCTGCACCAGGGCCAGCCCGTGCTGGGGCTCATGGATTTGCCGGTGCTGGGTGAGCGCTGGACGGGGCTGGCAGGCCAGCTGACGCAGTGCAATGGCCAGCCTGTGCGGGCCAGCGGGTGTGAACAACTGGCGCAGGCCCGCATCTACACCACATCGCCGGATGCCTTTGGTGCGGCCGACTGGCAGTGTTTTGATGCGCTGAGCCGCCAGTGCGCGCTGCGGCGGTTTGGTGGCGACTGCTATGCCTATGCCCAACTGGCGGGCGGGCATGTGGACCTGGTGGTGGAGGCGGGGCTGCAGCCGTACGACTACCTCTCGCTGGTCTGCCTGGTGGAGGGCGCGGGCGGGCGCATTACCGACTGGCAGGGCCGCGCGCTCACGGTGGCATCGGATGGGCGCGTGGTGGCGGCTGCCACGCCGCAGTTGCATGCCCAGGCGCTGGCCCTGCTGGCTGACCGGGTCGACCGGGCCACGGCGTAGCCGAATGCGGTGGCGCCTACACTCGGCGCACCATGTTCCGCTGGCTCCTCGTCATTCTCCTGGCCCTGATGTTCATCAGCTGGCTCACACCGCTGCTGCGCCGCCTGGGCTTTGGGCGCCTGCCGGGGGACTTCCGGTTTCGCTGGCTGGGGCGCGACTGGGATGTGCCGCTGGCGTCCACGCTGCTGCTGAGCTTTGTGGTCAGCCTGATCACCAAGCTGTTGTAACGGGCCGCAGCTGGGCGGCTACCCCGCCGCCTGCAATGCGTCCAGAAACGCCTTGCGCCACCAGTGCACGTCGTGCTGGCGTATACGGGCCATCAGCTTTTGATGGCGCGCCTGCCGCTCCACCAGCGGCATCTGCAATGCCTGCTGGATGCTGTCGGCCATGCCTTGGGTGTCGTAGGGGTTCACCAGCAGCGCTTCTTTCAGCTGCTCGGCCGCACCGGCAAAGCGTGACAACACCAGCACGCCCGGGTCGTCCGGGTCTTGCGCCACCACGTACTCCTTGGCCACCAGGTTCATGCCGTCGCGCAGTGGCGTGACCAGCCCCACGGCGGCGGCGCGGCACAGGCCCGGAACCCGCTTGCGGGCCACCATACGGTGGATGTAGCGCACGGGCATCCAGTCCAGTTCGCCGTAGTCGCCGTTGACAGCGCCACACAGACCTTCCAGCTCCTGGCGCAGGTCGGCATAGGCGTTGACGTCGTCGCGCGTGGGCGAGGCGATCATGATGAGCGTGGCGCTGTCGCGGTTTTCCGGGTAGCGGTCCAGCAGTTCGCGAAAGGCCCGCACACGTTGCGGAATGCCCTTGGAGTAGTCGAGCCGGTCAATGCCCAGCAGCAGGCGCCTGCGTGAATACTCGTCGCGCATGTTCTCGTAGGTTTCCACCGCGTCGGGCGCGTGCGTGAGGCGTGTGAATTCGTCCACGTCGATGCCGATGGGAAAGGACTGCACCACCACGGTGGCTCCAAACGCGCGCACGCGCTTTTCGTCCACCTCTTCCGCGCTGCCTTCGTTGCGCACATAGCGCGTGAAATGCGACACGTCGGCCTCGCTCTGCAGACCCACCAGGTCGTAGGCAAACAGCGAGCGCATCAGCCACTCATGCTGCGGGATGGCCGCCATGATGAGCGGCGGCGGCATGGGAATGTGCAGAAAGAACCCGATGCGCTGCTTGCAGCCCATGGCCCGCAGCTCGGCCGCCAGCGGGATCAGGTGGTAGTCGTGCACCCAGATCACGTCGTCGTCGCGCAGCAGCGGCAGCAGCTTGCGCGCAAACATCTGGTTTACGCGGCGGTAGCCCGCGATGTAGCTGGCGTTGAAGTCGGCCAGGTCCAGGCGGTAATGGAACACCGGCCACAGCACGCTGTTGCTGTAGCCGTGGTAGTAGCTGTCGTGGTCTTCGCGGCACAGGTCCACGGTGGCCAGGGTGACGGCACCTGCCTGTCGGGTGTGCAGTTCGCCCTCGCCGGGTGTGCCGCCTTCGACCACGGTGCCGCTCCAGCCGAACCAGAGGCCCCCGGTCTGGTTCAGGGCTTCGCCCAGGGCGACGGCCAGGCCGCCGGCGGCGGGTTTTCGAGGGTCTGCAAGGCGGTTGGAGATGACAACAAGACGGCTCATGGGTTCATCATCGTTGTGGATCGCCCCGGGCCGCTGTCGGACAGTGCCTCAAATCACGCTGTCCCAGGGGGCCGACAGGCGCACGGCGGCGTTGATGACGCCCACCATGGAGTAGGTCTGCGGAAAGTTGCCCCACATTTCCTGGGTCTCGGGGTGTGTGTCTTCGGACAGCAGGCCCAGCGGATTGCGGGCGGCCAGCATGGTCTCGAAGATGGCGCGGGCCTCGGCCTTGCGGCCAATGCGCGCCAGCGCGTCGATGCGCCAGAAGGTGCAGATGTTGAAGGCCGTCTCGGGCTTGCCGAAGTCGTCGGCCGCCTCGTAGCGGCGCATGTAGGGGCCATCGCACAGGCTCTTTTCCATGGCCTCCACGGTGCTCACAAAGCGTGGGTCCTTGGGGTCGATCAGGCCCACCTCGGCCATCAGCAGCACGCTCGCATCGAGTTCATGGCCGCCGAAACTCTCTGCGAACGCCTGGCGCGCTTCGCACCAGGATTTGTCGAGGATCTCGGCGCGCATGCGGTCGGCATGCTGCTGCCAGTGGCTGGTACGGTCGGCCAGCTGCAGGGTGGCGGCGATCTTGGCCAGCCGGTCGCAGGCTGCCCAGCTCATCAGCGCGGACGAGGTGTGCACCCTGGCGCGCGTGCGCAGCTCCCACATGCCGGCGTCGGGCTGGCCATACACACGCACCGCGTTCTCGCCCACCTGTTCCAGCCGCGTGAACTCGGCCAGGCCCGCACGGTGCAGCAGGCGGTGGTCGTGAAAGGCCTGGGCCGCGCCCAGCACGATGTTGCCGTACACATCGTGCTGAAAATGCTCGGCCGCCTGGTTGCCCACGCGCACCGGGCCCATGCCCCGGTAGCCCGCCAGCTGCGGCACAAGGCTCTCGGGCAGTTCTTGCTCCAGGCCAATACCGTACAGCGGCTGGATGTGGCCATCGCCGCCTTCCACTACCACGTTGCTGAGCCAGCGCAGGTAGTCCTCCATGGTGCCCACTTCGGAGATGCTGTTGAGCGCGCGCACCACGAAGAACGCATCGCGCAGCCAGCAGTAGCGGTAGTCCCAGTTGCGGCCGCTGTGGGCGGATTCGGGGATGCTGGTGGTCATGGCGGCCACGATGGCGCCGGTGTCTTCGTACAGCGAAAGCTTGAGCGTGATGGCCGCGCGGATCACGGCCTCCTGCCACTCCAGCGGCACGGCCAGAGCGCGGGTCCAGCTGCGCCAGTAGGAGGTGGTCTCCTGCTCAAACAGGCGCGCGGTGTCGGCAATGCCCTCCACCAGCGTCTCGTCCGCCCCCAGCAGAAAGTTGTGTTCGCGTGTGAGCACAAATGCCTGGCCCGACAGCACATGCGACACCGGCGCATCGGTGGACAGGCGCAGCGTCATGCTCTCGCCCACGTAGCGGATGTGGTTGCTGCCGCGTGTGATTTCGGGGGTAGTCTGGCCCCAGTCGTAGCGCACCTTGAGCGCCACACGGATGCGCGGCGCACCCTGGATGGGGCGCACCCGGCGCACCAGCGTCATGGGGCGAAAGTAGCGCGAGCGGCTGTAAAAGCGCGGCGCAAAATCGGTGATCTCGATGCCGTGGCCCGCCTTGTCAAACAGCTGCGTGCGCAGGATGGCGGTGTTCGGCTCGTACCACTGGTGGGCCGATGCCAGGTCTTCCAGTTCGATCGCGAAGTGGCTGCCTTCGTCGCCGGGCTGCAGCAGGGCGTTGAACACCGGGTCGCCATCAAAACGGGGCAGGCAGCACCACACCATGCGGGCGTGGTTGTCGATCAGTGCGCTGATGGCGCAGTTGCCGATCATCCCGAGGTTGAGTGAGCCCGCTTGGGGATCGTTGGCTGCCGTGTTCATCGTTCGCGCTCCAAGGTCGTGCGTGCAGAAGACAGCCAGCCGCGCAAGGCGGCGGATGTCATGCAGCGGTGTTGTGCCATGGTCGGCCCTTCGCCCACCTTGATGCCCCAGCCGCCCAGTGCCTGAACGGCGGCAAAGCCAGCCTCATCGGTGACGTCATCTCCCACAAAGACTGGGGTGCGCCCGGCAAAGGGGGCCTGTGTCATGAAATCGAGAATGGCCTGGCCTTTGTGGACGCCCCGGGGCTTCACTTCAAAGACACATTTGCCGCGCAGCAGTTCCACACCCTCCACCTGCTGCATGGCGCGCACGAGGGTGTCGTGGCACAACCCTTCCAGGTGGGGGGCCTGGCGGTAGTGCAGGGCCACGCTCGCGTGCTTGGGCTCTACCAGCAACCCCGGATAGTGTGCCGCCAGGTCGTACGCAGCCCGTAGAACCTTCTCCAGGTCTGGCGGCAGAACGGCAGGGTGGGATGTGTCGGTCAGTCGGTATTGGGCACCATGCTCGCTGGCCAGCGGCAGGTGCAGCGGGGCCAGAAATCCGTCGATGTCGGCCTCGGGCCGCCCGGTCACGATGGCCAGCGCGCCGTCCAAGTGGGTGTACAGCGATGACAGCGTGGGGACCAGCCCGGAAGCGATGCGCACCGCCTCGGGGCGCGGCGCCAGCTCGGTGAGCGTGCCGTCAAAGTCCAGAAAAAGCGCATGGGCAGTTGTCAGTAGGGGGAGCAGCTGCATGGGCGAAACCTTATCAGACGCAGTGAAGCTGACCCGGGTGAAAGGGTGTTTCAGCGCTGGTAAACGCGCGCAAGGTGTGCGACGGGGTGCAACATCAAGACCTCAGGACCGCTAGGCCCGCTCTTGAAACGCCCGGCTTGTGCCGCCATGTGTAAGAACCTGTTGCGATCCCCGAAAAGATCTTGAACAGGTTCTAAGAGGCCCGCTTTTTGCTCACACCGATTGCCGCACCATGACCGAAGCCCTGCACATCGTCTGCCCCCATTGCCACACCACCAACCGCGTGCAGCGCGCCGACCTGGGCAACGCGCCCGATTGCGGAAAGTGCCATCAGCGCCTTTTCGCGGGGGCGCCGCTGGAGCTGGATGCCACCAGTTTTGACAAGCATGTGGTGCGCAGCCACATCCCCGTGCTGGTGGACTTCTGGGCGCCCTGGTGCGGGCCTTGCCGCCAGATGGCCCCGGCCTTTGCGCAGGCCGCCCGCGAGCTGGAGCCGCGTGTGCGCCTGGCCAAGCTCAACACCGAAGACCACCAGGCCTTCGCGGCGCGTTATGCCATCCGCAGCATTCCGACCATGATTTTGTTCCAGCAGGGGCGCGAGGTGGCGCGCGTTTCGGGCGCGCTGGGGGCTGCGGACATCGTGCGCTGGGTGCGAACAGCGGCAGTTTAAAAAAGACAGGCGCCTCAACGAATTCCGAGTGCCCGGTCCAGTGACACGTTGCCTGCGCCGCGCCCCACCAGGTACAGCATCAGCCCCGCCCATGACAGGTGCGTGGGCCAGGCATCGGGGTACACGAACACCTGGATGACCAGCGTCATGCCCAGCAAGGCCAGGGCCGACAGGCGAGTGAGCAGGCCCAGCACCAGAAGAACAGGGAACAGATGCTCTGCCACGGTGGCCATCTGCGCCGCCAGCTCGGGTGGCAGCAGGGGCAGCTTGTACTCGTCGCGGAACAGCGCATAGGCGCTGTCGGAGATGGTGAACCACCCCTCGACTTTGGTGCGCGCTGAAAGCCAGAAGATGCCTGCAATTGCCACGCGGTTGACCATCGCCAGCAGGCTGTGCGGGGTGAGCGAGGTGGCTGCATCGGCCAGGCGCGTCAATAGCTTGCGCTGGCCTTTGGCGGGTGCAGTGGGGAAATGTGTGCTGGTGGTCATCAGGGGCTCCTTGGCCTCGGGGTGAATTGGTGTGAGTCGGTGGGTATCAATGCACCTGCGTCCAGCAGGGTGCCCATCAGGGCTGCAAAGTCTGCGGTGGGCTCGGCCGCAAGGGCTGAAGTGGCGGCGGCCTCCAGCGTCTGGCCTTGGGCACAGGCGTCCAAAAAGGCCACTCCGGCGCGCGACAGTGGGCGCCACGTCACGGGTGCGTGGGGCCGGGTGAGCAAGGCCCCATCGCCGGTCCAGTCCAGCGGCTCTGTGGGGAGCAGACCTTCGCGGTGGCTCTGCCACAACGCGTAGGCGGGATGCTCGTCGCACCAGGCCCAGCGTGCGGCGGGGTGGGGGCGCAGTTGCACCAGGGGCAATGTATCGGGCGCCTGCTGTGCCAGCCAGTTGCGGTCCACAGCGGTGGCGTCTGCCGCCAGATGGCATTCGGTCCAGCAGCGGTCCAGGCGCGCCACGGCCGGCAGGTAAGGCAGCTCGGCCGCTGGTGCAAAACCGGCCAGAAAGTCAGTAAACCCCGCGCCGTAGTCCATCAGCAGTCCGTCAACCGGCGGCTGCGTGCGGGCGTACACCGCCGCAGCGGCGCGGAGCCAGTCTTCGCCCACCAGCTGGCACACCGTGGGGTAGCTGGCCTGCAGGGCGTCAATGCAGCCCTTGAGCACGGTGTTGCGGTACACGGCAAAGCCGGGCTGGGATTCCAGCGCAGACAGCCACGGTGCGTGCTCGGCATGGCCGAGCAACGCGGCAGAGAAGCCGTCCTGGAATGCGCTCAGCTGCATGCTGCCTCCTCGGGCTGCGCCGCTGTGAGCGCGTTGTGGGCCTTGTCGCGCTCGGCCAGCAGTTCGCTGAAGGCGGGCAGATTGTCGTCGCGTTCGATGAGGGTGGGCACGGGGCCTGTGCGCGCGATCACCTGCTCGTACAGCGCCCACACCACCGGGGCGATGGACGCGTCGTGGCTGTCGATCAGCAGGGCATCGCCATGCACCGGGTCGGCATGGTGGCCCGCCAGGTGGATTTCGGCCACGGCGTGCAGGGGAAAGGCGTCGAGGTAGGTCTGCGCGTCAAAGCCCAGGTTGTTGGCACTGACGTACACGTTGTTCACGTCCAGCAGCAGGGCGCAGCCAGTCCGCTGCACCAGCTCGGTCAGAAATTCGGTCTCAAGCCAGTCGTGGCCGTCGATGTGCAGGTAGTGCGTGGGGTTCTCGATGGCGATGGGGCGCTGCAGCGCATCCTGCGTTCGGGCGATGTTGTCTGCGATGCGGTGCAAGGCGGCCTGCGTGCGCGGAAACGGCAGCAGGTCGGGCAGGTACTGCCCGCGCCACGTGGACCATACCAAGTGTTCCGAGATGATGACTGGCTCCACCCGCCTCGCAAGGGCTGCCAGTCGCGCCAGGTGTGCCGCGTCCGGCGGAGCATCGGCAGCAAGCGACAGCGACACGCCGTGCAGCGCCACGGGGTGGCGCGCGCGTATAGCCTCCAGCCAGGCCAGGCGGGGGCCACCCTCGGCCAGATAGTTTTCGGGGTGCACCTCCCACCACAGACCCGTGGCGGTGCAGTGCAGCGCCTCGTCATAGTGCTGGGGCTTGAGGCCCAGACCAGCGGTGAGAGGGCACAGGGCCATCGTTCAGGCCTTGATGGGGGTGAGCGAGCCCATGCCCTTGGGCGTCTTGATGGTGGCGCAGGTGCCTGCGGGCACAAACTTCCAGGCGTTGCCCTGGTAGTCCACCTTGGCGGAGCCCGCACAGGTGGTGCCAGGGCCGGCGGCGCAGTCGTTCTTGCCAGCCATCGAGACGCCGTAGCACTTCTCCATGGCGGGTTTGGCGCCGTCCATGGGGGCGGAGGTGGTTTGGGCCATGGCGGCGCCAGAGGTCAGGGCTACAAGAGCAAGGGCGCCGAGGCTGAGGGTGCGAGTGGTCATGGTACGGTTCTCCGAGGGTTGGGTCAGGGTTGAATCCGATCGGGGTGCGGCGAGAGGCCGCGTTGAACTGCCCGATCTGCGTTGTAATTCGCGCAGCGCAACTTGCGGGTTACAGCGCTGTACAGAAAATTTCGGAGCGGCATGGCGAAACATTTTTTTGCGATGCCTGTAACCCAATGGCTCCGGCATACGAATTTCTTGCAGGGAGACACCATGGAGAGTGTGGAAGAACGCCTGCGCGGCTTGTTGATGCAGGGGCTGGATGCCGACGCAGCCGCCTACCAGCGCTTTTTGAAAGAGCTGAGCGCCCACCTGCGCGCCTTTTTGCGCCGCCGCCTCGTTCAGCGGCCCGATGAGGTGGAAGACCTGGTGCAGGAGACGCTGCTGGCGGTGCACAACCAGCGCCACACCTACCGGCCCGAGATGCCGGTGACGGTCTGGGTGCACGCGATTGCGCGCTACAAGCTCATCGACTGGTTGCGCTCGCATGCCGTCAAAGAGGGGCGCAACGACCCGCTGGACGATGCCGACGAGTTGTTTGCCAGCAGCGACAGTGAGGCCGCCGAAGCCCGGCGGGACCTGGGGCAGTTGCTGCGCACGCTGCCCGACAAGCAGCGGCTGCCGATTGAGTATGTGAAATTGGAAGGTTTGTCGGTGGTCGAGACGGCGCGCCTCACGGGGCTGTCGGAATCGGCTGTCAAAGTCGGCGTGCACCGGGGGCTCAAGGCCCTGGCCGCCAAGATCAGGGGAATGGCATGAAAACCGATGAATTGATCCACCTGCTGGCCACCGATGACCGGCCGGTGCAGCGCAACGCGATAGAGCAGCGCTTTGTGGTGGCCGCACTGGCGGGCATTGCCGGCGCCGGGGTGCTGATGCTGGCCCTGTTCGGTCTGCGCCCTGATCTACTGGCCACCATGGCGCTGCCCATGTTCTGGGGCAAGCTGGTGTTTGCCGCCGCGCTCGCTGCTGCCGGGCTGGCGCTGCTGCGCCGCATGGCCCGCCCGGGCATGGCGCTGGGCCACGCAGCCCTGTGGCTGGCCGTGCCGCCGCTGGTGTTGTGGGCCATGGCCTTGTGGGCGTTGTCGCAGGTGTCCGCCGCAGAGCGCATGCCGCTCATCCTGGGCAGCACCTGGCGCACCTGCCCGTTCAATATCGCGGCGCTGTCGGTGCCGGCATTTGTTGCAGGCTTTTGGGCCCTCAAGGGCGCTGCCCCCACGCGCCTGGTGTGGACGGGTGCGGGCGCTGGTTTGCTGGCGGGTGCGCTGGGCGCCTTGGTGTACGCCCTGCATTGCCCCGAAATGGCCACGCCCTTCCTGGCTGTCTGGTATGTGGCGGGCATGGCCATCCCGACTGCGCTGGGGGCGGTGCTGGGGCCGCGCCTGCTGCGCTGGTGAGGGGGCGCGGCAAGTGTGCCAAGCGCCCTGGTGGTTCAGGCGCTGACGCGTTTGTTGTAGGCGCGGAAAACCGTGTCCAGCGTCCAGCCCAGCGATTCGTAGAGGGACTGCGCGGTGGTGTTGGTGTGTGCTGTGGTCAGGTCCATGCGCACCTTTCCATGGGTGCGGGCCGTGGCTTCTGCTGCCATCAGCAAGCTGCGCCCGGCGCCTGTCTTGCGGGCGGCGGGGGCCACGAACAGGTCGTACAGCGTGTAGATAGGGGCGGCCTCCACCGAGCAGAACGTGGGGTAGAGCTGGCAAAAGCCTACCGCCGTTTGCGTCGCATCCAGCGCCAGCAGGATCACCGACTCTTCACGCTCTAACCGCTCCGCGATGAAGGCCTTCGCACCGGCCAGGTCTGGCGCCTGCTCGTAGAACTGCCGGTAGGCATCAAACAGCGGCGCGACGGTGTCAGCGTCGGCTGGGGTGGCAAGGCGGATGTGAACAGTGGTCATGGAGACGTTGGGATGGCTGTGCGGGCGCGAAACTGCACCAGGGTCTTGCAAGGCTGTACCCCGGATGGAATACAGGCGGACGCGGATTGTAGGAGGGGCTGTCCGCGTCTTGGGCGGTGGTGTGCAGGGTCAGGCAACGTCGCTGCGGGGCTGCAGCCACTGCGCCACCGCTTCCACCCGCGCCTGGTGGATCAACGCACCCACCTGCGGCCCAGCCACGCCCTTGGCAGCTGCCTGCGCTGCAATGTCGCGCGTGACCACCGACTGCACGGCCGCCAGCACAGCCGCCAGCCGCTGGCGCTGCGGGTAGGCGGATTCTTCAAACCCCAGCCGTCCGCGCGCATCGCATTCGCAGGCCAACAGGATGTCGGCGAACCGCTCGGGCTTGCGGATGGCGTCGCAGCGCTCCAGCAGGCGCACCAGCGCGGCGGCCGAGAGGTCGCCGCTGCGGTGGATGTGGCCGTGCTCGCGGGCCACCACATCGGCCGTCTCGCGGCAGTCCACGGGCACGCGCAGGCGCTCGGCCACGTCTTTCAGCAGCTCCGCACTGCGCTCCTCATGCCCGATGTGGCGCGGCAGCATATCGGCGGCCGTGGTGCCTTTGCCCAGGTCATGCACCAGGCAGGCAAACCTCACGGGGAGTGGCGCCTGCAGCCGGGCCGCCATGTCCAGCACCATCATCAGGTGCACGCCCGTATCCACCTCGGGGTGGTACTCGGCCCGCTGGGGCACGCCCCACAGGCGCGCCACTTCGGGCAACAGCACCTGCAGCGCGCCGCACTCGCGCAGCACCTCGAACATTCGCGAAGGCTTTTCTTCCATCAGGCCCCGCGCCAGCTCCTGCCACACGCGCTCGGCCACCAGGTGGTCCACCTCGCCATGCGCCACCATCTCGCGCATCAGTTGCATCGTCTCGGGCGCCACCGTGAAGTCGGTGAACCGCGCTGCAAACCGCGCCACGCGCAGAATGCGCACCGGGTCTTCGCGAAAAGCGTCCGTCACATGGCGCAGCACCCGCGCCTCGATGTCTCTGGCGCCAGAATATGGGTCAAAAGTGCCTCCAGCGCTTGTCCCATAAGCGCTAGTAGCTATTGCATTGATAGTGAGGTCGCGGCGGGAAAGGTCTTCTTCCAGCGTCACGTCGGGCGAGCTTTCCACCACAAAGCCCCGGTAGCCGCGCCCGCTCTTGCGCTCGGTGCGGGCCAGCGCGTATTCCTCGCGTGTCTCGGGGTGCAAAAACACCGGGAAGTCTCGGCCCACGGGCAGGTAGCCCAGCTCCAGCATCTGCTCGGGCGTGGCACCCACCACCACCCAGTCGTGGTCATTCACCGGCCGGCCCAGCAGCTTGTCGCGGACCGCGCCGCCCACCATGTAGATTTGCATCGGTGTAGTTTAGGACGAGCCCTCGGCCGTATATTCCAGCCCACCATGTCCCTATCGTCCGAACTCACCATTGCCCAGCTCAACCCCGACGGCAGCGTGCCCGTGCCCACGGCGCCCGACGCAGCGGCCAACGCCGCCGCCGAGGCCCTGCAGCGCGAGGCGCAGCTCGAAGCCTTGAAAGCCAAGGTGGACGACTTGCAGGAGATCTTGGCCAAGCCGCTCAATGAAATCCTGGCTGACCGCGACAAGTTCAAGGAAGCGATGGCCGCGTGGGACGCCTTCGGCGCCATGTGGATGCTGTCACAGCGCGCCATGAAGCGCGTGGCGCTGGATCTGGCTGCGCAGCAGGGTGTGAGCGACGAAGAGGTGGTAGCGCGTGCGCTGGCCTATGCCAACCAAGTGCTGAACGCGGAGGAGGAAGACCTGGGCGGCACCATTGCCCCCGCCCAGTTAGCGCACATTGCGCGGCACAAGCCGTTTTTGCGCAAGCAGTTCCGGTAGTTGGGCGGGTGCGCCCACGCCTGTTCAGCGGAACACCGGCCTGAAAAAGCTCCGCTCATAACTCACGATGCACCCCGTCTCCTCGGCGTAGCGGAACGCTGCCTGGCACTCCGCGTCCTGCATCGACTGCTGGCGGTACACCTCGTAGGCCGCGAGGCTCTCAAACGTGAACAGCGCCAGCGCGATGTTGTTGGCGCCCTCGCTGGGCATGAAGTAGCCGTGGTGCTGGCCGCCGAACTTCTCGACCAGCGGTATCCACAGCTTGCCGTAGTGCTCAAACTCTTTCAGCTTGCTGGTGTTGAGCACATAGCGCAGGTAGATGGTGACAGCCATGGCGATGCTCAACCCTCGGTATGGCGCAGGCGGTACGGCTCTTCGAAGTCCAGAAAGTCCTTCTCGGCCAGGGCTTCGTCGATCCAGGCTTTCACGCCGGGCAGTGCGCGCACGCGGTCTACATAGGCCTTGATGGGGGTGGGTACGGGCAGGGCATAAGAGTGCAGGCGCATGCACACGGGGGCAAAGTAGGCGTCGGCCACGGTGAACTCGCCAAACAGCATAGGGCCGCCGTGCTCCTGCAGCAGTGCACTCCACATCTCCACCAGGCGCTGGACGTCGGTGCGCACGCCGGCTTTGTCGCGCCAGATCAGCGCGCCGGCATCGGCCAGATTCGCCTCAATGTTCATTGGGCAGTTGCCGCGCAGGGCGGTGAAGCCGCTGTGCATTTCGGCGCAGACGCTGCGGGCGCGCGCACGGGCCTTGGCGTTCTGGGGCCAGAGCTGCTTGTCGGGCCAGGTTTCGGCCACGTATTCGGCAATCGCCAGGGTGTCCCACACGACCAGATCGCCATCGACCAGTGCAGGCACCTTTCCCGTGGGGCTCACGGGGCTCATCACACGCTTGAACTCCGAATCGGCGTCAAAGCTGTCGAAGCGCACGCGCACTTCTTCAAACGCAATGCCCGCCTGCTTGAGCAGCACCCAGGGGCGCATGGACCATGAGGAGTAGTTCTTGTTGCCGATGTAGAGCTTGAACATGGGGACACCTGAAAAATAAAGTCAGCCCGCCATGCTAGCGGCTGCGCGATGCGCCAGCGATGCGAAAAAAGGCCTGAATGATGCGCAGCGCGCATCACCGGGCCCCGAGGAGCCGGTCTGGCCGGTCAGACAGGCCAGACCACCCCGTTGTCGTTCAGGATGGCATCGAGCGGCAGGTCGAACTCCTCAGGCTCGAAATCATCCAGATAGCCATGGGTGAAGCCCAGACCTACGGTGAACGGCTTGGGCTGCAGCGTGGCCAGCGTGCGGTCGTAAAACCCGCCGCCATAGCCCAGCCGGTAGCCACCAGGCGCGTAGCCCACGCACGGAACAAACAGCAGCGTGGGCACGATGACCTCGGTGTCCTTGGGCTTGGGGATGCCGTAGGCGTCTTCTTCCATGGGACAGCCGGGGTACCAAGCGTGGAAGGTGAGGGTCTTGTGCTGCTTGTTGACCACGGGCAGGCCGATGCGGCGGCGCAGGGGCTCGTCCAGCAACTCGCCGTCTTCCTTCCAGCGGTGCAGGGCGGGCAGGGGGTCAAACTCGCCCTTGATGGGCCAGTAGGCACCAATCACCGTATCGGGCCGGTTCACCAGCCAGATGCGCATCACCTGCTGTAACAGGTCGGCCCGCTGTAGGCGGTCCGGCAGGTTGAGGCGTTCTTCTATCAATGCGCGCCGAAGGGCTGCTTTGTCCATCAGATAATTCCCCCATGCAATTTCTCAGAGCGATTCTGACACCCCTTGTGGCCGCCACCCTGCTGGCTGCTACCGCGCCCCTTGTCATGGCGCAAAACCGTGGTGACGATACCCTGCTGGAGATGCAGCAGGCGTTCCGCAAGGGCGACCGCAACAAGCTCGCGCAGCTGCTGCCAGCGGCACGCGGCCATGCGCTGGAGCCCTGGGCTGCCTACTGGGAGCTGCGCGTGCGCCTGGGCGAGGCCCAGCCCGCTGAAATCCAGTCCTTCATGCAGCGCTACGCCGGCACCTACCAGGAAGACCGCCTGCGCAACGACTGGCTGCTGCTGCTGGGTCAGCGCCGCGACTGGAGCCAGTTTGCCGAGCAGCACCCGAGCTACCGCATGTCGGACGACCGCGAAGTGCGCTGCTACGCCCTCCTGATCGACCAGATCAAGGGCACGGCGCCTGCCACGGTGGCTGAGGACGTGCGCAGCAACTGGTATGCGATCCGCGACGCCGACGATGGCTGCACCCACGCCGCGCGCGAGCTGTACGGCTACAAGAAGCTCTCGGCCCTGGATGTGTGGCGCAAGGCCCGCCTGGGTGTGGAGGCCAACCGCCCCCGCGTGGTGCGTACGGCGGTCGAAATCGTCTCGCCGGAATCGCTGCCGCAACTCAAGGATGTGCTCGATGCGCCCAGCAAATACCTGCTCTCGCGCGCCACTGCCGCTGGCAAGGCCCGGCAGGAACTGGTGCTGCTCGCCCTGTTGAAGCTGGCCACCAGCGACCCGGACAGCGCGGCCTACCAGCTGGAGAACAAATGGGGCGTGCACCTCTCTGCCGAAGAGCGCAACTGGGCCTGGGGCGTGATTGGCAAGACCGCCGCGCAGAAGCTGGCCAGCAACGCCCATGGCTACTTTGCCAATGTGACCAAGGACAGCGACCTCAACGACGACCTGCTGGGCTGGAAGGTGCGTGCCGCCCTGCGCGCTGGCCAGTGGAAGGCCGTGGGCAAGGCGGTGGACGCCATGGGCCCTGAAGGCCGCCAGGACAGCACCTGGGTGTACTGGAAGGCGCGCTCGCTGCTGGCGGGCCGCGTGAGCGATGCCGAACGCGCCGAAGCACGGCAACTGCTCGAAGGCATTGCCGGAACGCGCGGCTTCTATGAGCAGCTGGCGCTCGAAGAGCTGGGCCAGCGCATCACCACGCCGCCCGCGCCCGCGCCCCTCACCGCCGAAGAAAAGGCCGCCGCTCGCGCCAACCCGGGGCTCAACCGCGCCCTGTACGCCATCCTGCTGGGCCTGCGCAGCGAAGGCGTGCGCGAGTGGAACTACACCACCAACCTGCACCAAAGCGGCGGCATGCCCGACCGCGAACTGCTGGCCGCCGCCGACTTCGCCTGCCAGCGCGAGGTGTGGGACCGCTGCATCAACACCAGCGAGCGCACCAAGAGCGTGGTGGACGTTACGCAGCGCTTTCCCACCCCCTTCCGCAGCGCGGTGGTGGAGCGTGCCAATGGCATCGGCCTGGACCCGGCCTACGTGTACGGCCTGATCCGCCAGGAAAGCCGCTTCATCATGGATGCGCGCTCGCACGTGGGCGCCTCGGGCCTCATGCAGGTGATGCCTGCCACCGCGCGCTGGACGGCCAAGAAGATCGGTCTGAACGGTTTCACGGCCGATCAGATCAACGACCGCGACACCAACATCACCATCGGCACCGCCTACCTCAAGCTCGCGCTGGACGACTTTGCGGGCTCCATGCCCATGGCCGCGGCCGCCTACAACGCAGGCCCCGGCCGCCCGCGCAGCTGGCGCAACGGCCCGGTGCTGGACGCCGCCATCTGGGCCGAGAACGTGCCGTTTGCCGAGACGCGTGACTATGTGAAGAAAGTGCTGTCCAACACCACCAACTACGCAGCCATGCTCACAGGCCAGCCTCAGTCGCTCAAGAGCCGCCTGGGCACGATCGGCCCGCGCGATGCGGCGTTGCCAGAGGTGAACAAGGATTTGCCCTGATGGGCCGGTGGTTGCTATAAATAGAAGAGCTGCTAGCGCTTATCGGATAAGCGCTAGGGCCTATTTTTTCCAATATTTTGAGGGGGAAGCCATGAGAAAACTGGGTTGGGTGGCCATGGCCTCCCTGGCGATGGTTCTGGGCGCAGCAGCGCAGGCGCAGCCGGTGTACAAGTGGGTCGATGCCGACGGTAAAACCCATTACGGATCGCAGCCGCCGCCTACCTCGCAGGATGCCGAGCCGATGAAGCTGCAGAACAACAACGGCACCAGTGGCAGCGGTGGTGCAGGCAGCAAGGGCAGCGCCTCTTCTGCTGGCAAGTCGGCGGGTGCCACCCAGTTCAACCCCGACGGCACCAAGAAGATTCCGAAAGACGTTCAGGAATTTGGCGAGGGGCTGAAGAAGGCCCTGGGCACGGTGGACGGCAAGCAAGTGCCGCTCAACTGCGCCACCGCCGTGGACAACATCCACTACCAAGCCGACCTCATGCTGGAAGTGGGCCAGAAGAACGTGCGCGACGGTTACATGGCCCAGGCGGACTTTGACAAGGCGGCACCCAAGATCCGTGAAGCCAAGGGCAAATACAGCGTATCGGACTGCCAGGGCGCATCGGGCAACAAGAAGGCGTTCTACCAGTGCATGTCCAGCAGCAACAACCATGTGACGGGGTGCGACAAGCAGCACAAGCATTGAAGCCGTGCCGAGGCGCTGTGTGCCGTCCCCCAAGAGGGATGCCTGCAGCGGCTCGGTCAAGGGCGTGCCATGGCGGTACTGACTGAGGTGCATTGCTGCGGTCAGCCGGGATGCCAAGGTCCGGGCCGACGTTGTATCTATGCGTTGTGCAGCATGTCGCCTTGGCGGGTGGCCGCACCGGACCGCACCAGTTCGTCGCTCAGGCTGCCAAGCCATTCAACCTCGGCCTGATCGGCAAAGTGGCGCTCGCGGAGCATGCCGAAGTAGGGCGTGGCCTGCGCCCAGGCAGCCAGGTCCTGGAGACTGATCTGCTGCCATTCCAAAAGCTTGTACTTGAGCAGCACCTTGGCCGCATAGAGCGCATGTTTGCCCGGGTTGCGCACAAAACCGTCCAGGCGGCGGCGTGCGCCATCGATGGCACGGGGCGCATCGGCAAACACCGGCCCGTGGCCGGGGATCACGACCTGGGGTGATAGCTGCTCGATCACATCCAGCGTTGCGGCCACTTGGGCGAACGCGTCTTCGCCTTCCAGCTCGGGAAACACCACGCCAAAGCCGTTTTCCCACAGCGCATCGGCCGAGATCAGCACACGGCCCTGGGGCTCGAACAAAACCACCGAATGCGGATCGTGCCCCGGCGCGGCATGCACCTGCCAGGGCTTGTCGCCCAGCAGTACGCACGAGTCGGGCATGAGCAGCGTGTCGGCCCGAAAGGGTGGGCATTCCTGGCCCGTCGGTGTGTAGCTGAGCGCATAGGCATCCCACTGGCGCACATGGTCGGCCTGGCCGGGTGGAATGGCCGTGAGCACGCCGGGCCAGGCCTTTTGTAGCGCGGCATTGCCGCCGCAGTGGTCGCTGTGCAGATGGGTGTTGAGCACACGGTCCAGCGCGCGGCCCTGCAGCGCGTCGCGCACCAGGTCCACAGTCTGTTCGGCATGGCTGCAGTAGCCGGTGTCCACGATGGCCGTGTCGTGGTGGCCGACGAAGAGGATGTTGTTGGCCGAGAGCCAGCCGCGTTCCAGGACGGTGATTTCAGGGGGGAGCAGGTTGTGTGGCGCAGTAGTGGGCATGAAGGCGAGAGTGAAGGCTTTGCGGCGGGTATCAATACAAACGCTGCGCCGCAGTCTGCTGTCCAGCGTACTGCAGGTCCAGCGTGCCTGCAGTCCTCCAAAACCCGCATGCCCGCGCCATCGATGCCGCTCGGCGGGACAGCGGCATCTGGCTGTGCGTGGCTACTGCGGCAAGGTCACTTGCACCACCGCGTTGCGAGTGCTGAAGAACAGCTTGGAATCCCGCACGGCAATGCCGATAGGCGTGTGAATGATGCCCGGAAGATCCCCTCCCAGAAAGCCTCGCTGCCCGGCACGACCGACCAGCGTGCTGACTTGGCCTTCTGTGGAGATCTTGCGAACCACGCTGTTGACAGGATCCGTGACGTACAGATTGCCCTTGGCATCCATTGCGATGCTGGCTGTGCCGCCGTTTTCTCCATTGAGAGAGCCAAAATCTTGCCCGATGTAAACCCCGCCAGCTGAGTAGCTGCTGTAACTGGCTGCCGCAAAGCGCGCGCTGCTGGCCGGCCCATCCACCAGACCAGCAGGCAGATCGGCCCTGCCGGCGACGGTGCTGACCATGCCGGCAGGTGTGATCTTGCGGATGGTGGGGCCAATCCCGGTGAACGCGTCATTGAGCCCATCCACCACATACAGATTGCCCGCCTGATCAAGGGTCATATTCCCCAGGGTGGAGAAGCGCGCGGCGCTGCCCTGTCCGTCCACGTGGCCCAATGCGCCGGGACTGCCGGCCAGCAAAGTGACCTCACCTGCGGCGGTGATTTTGAGGATGACGCCATTGACGCCCGCCGCATAGACATTGCCTGCAGCGTCGGCGGCAACCCCATTGATGGCGGCAGCATATCTGTAGGTGTTGCCACCATGGACGAATGGGGGAACCCATGTGGACACATCTGCCAGAACCGAGGCTTGGCCGGTGGGGCTGATCCTGAAAACCAGATTGGGATCGCCAGGAAACGGTGCCGTGGAGGCCGTATAGATGTTGTCCTGCCCATCTACCGCCATGGCCCGCCAGGAGGGGTTCGCAAAGCCTGCAGGCCATTGGAGCGGGAGTGCGCTTGTGGTGCCGTCGGGGCGGACGATGCGCACCCTGCCAGCGTCGTAGTCGCCCACATACAGCGCTCCTGACTTCGCCAGAGCCATCGCCTGAGGAGCCTTGAACCGCGCATCTGTGCCCGGACCGTCTGCAGCGACGGCCTCGGGATTCGCCGCCGTGGGCTTCCCGACAAGGGTGGATCGGGTGCCATCGCGATGGTATTTTTGAATCCACGTGGATTGGACATTGGCGAGGCTGACGATGAAGTTGCCGCTGCGATCAACGACCAGGCTTCTACCCCCCGAAGCCGCAGGGACTGTGAGGGTCAGGGTGGACACGGCCCCGCTCTTGGCGATATGGCGAATGGTGACCGGGTCATGTCCATCCAGCGCATAAAGCTCGTTGGAGGCATCCAGTGCCAAATCGTGGAGGATGCTGAACTTGGCCGTCACGGCATCGCCATCGGCAGCACCCTGAAAGTCTTGGTTGCCAGCGACATGGGTCACTTCTCCGGTGGGGGTAGATTTCTTGATGGAACTCCCGTGTGTGAAGTAGACGATGCCGGAGGCATCTACGACGAACTTGGAGCGCTCCGGCTCCGGCAGCTCCATGGGCAGGGTGCTCGTGACGCCCGCAGGGGTGATCTGGCGAATCTTTGGGTAGGCGTAGCTACCCTGGCCGACATAGAGATTCCCGGCGCTGTCCAGCCTTATTTCGCGAGGAGCGCAGAGTGTTGAGCCCTGGGAGGGGCCGTCGGCATTGCCACACACGCCGGGTTTACCTGCGATGGTGGTGACGGCACCGGTGCTGTCAATCTTGCGCACCAGGTGGTTGGCTGTGTCCGCCACGTAGGTGTTGCCTGACGCGTCTGCTGCGACCGCTGTTGGATAGAAAAAACGTGCAGCTGGCCCCACACCATCGGCGTAGTGGACAGTGACTGAGGGTGCAGGGGCCGGACTTTGGCCGCCTGCGAAGGTGCTGACGAGACCGGAGGTTGCCCATTTCCGGATGGCATGGTTGCCTGTGTCTGCCATCAGCAAGTCACCTGTGGGCGAAAGCGAGAGTGCTGGTATCCCGGAAAAAAGCGCATCGGCGGCGGCGCCATCCAGGTAACCGGACCGGTGGGTGGCCCCGGCCAGCAGACTGAGTGCAGGTGTGGGCTCGGGGACTGGGGTATCTGGGTTGCCTGCGTCCGGACCACTGCCGCTACCGCCCCCGCAGGACGTGGCAAAGATGGAAAGGCTGAGCAAACCTGCCAGCCAGGGGAGGGCAGGCCGATGCTGTCGCGACATGGGTTTCACAAGTGGTTCCTCCCTGATGAACTTGAAGCGGGCCTGCGCCAAGGACGGGCCTTTTCGCTGCTGGTTGATTATGCGTAGGGAGCATGGAAGTACGTGTTTGTTTCAACCTGTTGCAAATGCAGCGCCAGACGCCAGACGCCAGACCCGTGGCCCGGCGTTCTGGGCCGCGTCGACGAACTACCCAGGCCACGGCCAGCGTTGGTGCAAAGTCGCAGGAGCCGGGTGTGGGAAAGGTGCCTCTGCAGTCACCGGGGAAACGTATGGTTGCGGGACGTGGGCCGCGCTTTTCCCGCTGCTGCAACTCCAGCTCCGCTCCAGCTCGGGTCTACCGTGCTGGCTTGCCGACCCCCTTGAAGTGGCTCAATGTCCTAAGGTCAGAACGTCACGCCCGCCACCAGAATCACATTGGCATAGGGCGTGCACTCACCCGTGCGCACCATCACACGGGCTTGCTGGGTCAAGCGCTTGAACTCATCGTGCGATACGGCCTGGGGATCCACCGGCAAGTGGCACCAGGCGGGCAACTGCCCTCTATTGCGCTCCACGGCTTCGGTGGCGATCAGCGCTTTTTCGACCTGCATTTCGTCCAGCACCACCCGCAGCACATCGGCCACGGCCGGGATGCCCGGCGTCAGCGCCAGGTCAATGCGGCGCGGGCCATTGGGGATGGGCAGTCCCACGTCGCCAATCACCAGCATGTCGCCGTGGCCCAGGGTGGCGATGGCGTGGGAGAGTTCGGCGTGCAGCAGGGCGGTGCGTTTCACAGGGGGCTCCAGGCGGGCGGTTGGGGGCTTTGCGCCACGGCGGCGCGGGTGGGGATGGAAGGCTGGGCGCCGGGCTGGGTGACGCACAGCGCCGATGCGCGGATGCCTTCGCGCACGGCGGTGTCCAGGGATTCATCGCGTGCCAGCGCCACGGCCAGCGCGCCCAAAAAGGTGTCGCCTGCAGCGGTGGTGTCCACCGCCTGCACGACGAGGCCGGGGTGGTAGCGGCAGCCTGCGGCATCGGCCGCCACGGCACCGGCAGCGCCCAGGGTCACCACCACCTGCGCAGGGCCCTTGGCACGCAGGGCTTGTGCGGCCTGCGCGGCGTCTGCGGGGGTGGCGACACGCTGGCCTGCCAGCGCGGCGGCTTCCACCTCGTTGACCACCAAGACATCGACCAGCGGCCACAGCGCGTCGGGCAGGGGCTGGATGGGCGAGGGGTTGAGCAGCACGGGGCAGCCTGCGGCATGGGCCGCGTCGGCTGCGGCCAGCACCTGAGGCATCGGGATTTCGAACTGCAACACCAAGCCGCCTGCGCCTTGCACGACTGCGCTCAGGGCGCCGGCATCCAGCACAAACCGGCCATTGGCGCCGGGCACCACCACGATGCGGTTCTGCCCTGTGGCTTCGACCGTGATGGCGGCGACGCCGGTGGTGGTTTGCACATCGCTCTGCACGCCGCTGTGGTCAATGCCGTCGGCATCGAGCCCGGCGCGCAGCGTGTGGCCGTAGCCGTCATCGCCCACGCGGCCAAACAACGCCACCTGCGCACCCTGGCGCGCGCAGGCCACGGCCTGGTTGCCACCCTTGCCGCCGGGCATCAGGTGCAGGGCGTCGGCCAGCACGGTCTCGCCAGGGCCCGGCGCGTGTTGCACCTGCAGCACCAGATCCATGTTCAGGCTGCCAACCACGGCGATGCGCGGCGTGTGGGCGCTGCTCATGCCGCACCTCCGGACGCATGGGCCGTGGAGGCGCGCACGCGCAGCTCGGGCTGCAGCATCACCTTGCGCGCGTCCTGGCGCTTGCCGTCGATGCGTTCCAGCAGCATGTCCACCGCCAGCGCGCCGATGCGCTGCTTGGGCTGGGCCACGGTGGTGAGCGGTGGGCTGGTGAAGGCGGTGAGTTCGATGTCGTCAAAGCCGACGATGGACAGTGCCTCTGGCACGCGCAGGTCGCGTTCGTGCGCGGCACACAGTGCGCCCATGGCCATGAGGTCGTTACACACGAAGACGGCAGTGGGCGGCTCGGGAGCGCGCAGCACGGCGTGCATGGCTTCGTAGCCGCCCTGGCTGGTGAAGTTGCCGTGCCACAGCAGGCCTTCGCCGGTGCCGCAGCCCGCGTCGGCCAGGGCCGTGCGCCAGCCGGCAATGCGCTGCTCGCTGGGGGCAATGCCTTCGGGGCCGCCAATGCAGGCAATGCGGCGGTGGCCCAGCGACAACAGGTGGCGCGTGGCCAGCAGGCCGCCCTGCATGTGCGCGGTTTCCACCAGGTCGCAGGGCTGCTGCCCGGCGATGTCGATTTCGCGGTCCACCAGCACGGTGGGGATGGACAGGCCCGCCAGCTGCGTGGCCAGCGTGGCGTCATGCCCGGTGGAGACCACGATGAGCCCGTCGATGCGCCGCTCGGCCAGCACCTGCAGGTAGGTGCCCTGGCGGTGCGCCTCGTCGTTGGTGTTGCACAGGATGACGTTGTAGCCCGCGCCAAAGCAGCGGTCTTCCACGCTGTGCACGATCTCGGCAAAGTAGGGGTTGGAGCTGTTGGGGATCAGCATGCCCAGCGTGCGCGTGTTGTTGCTCTTGAGGCTGCGCGCAATGGCGCTGGGCACATAGCCCAGGGCGCGGATGGCGGCCTCGACCCGCTCGCGCCCCTCGGGGCTCACGCGGCGCGTGCCGTTGACCACGTGCGATACCGTGGTGACCGACACCTCGGCGTGGCGCGCAACGTCCTTGATAGTAGCCATGCAAAAAGAAGAATGAGGTCGTGGGTAGTGGGGCGGCTGGATGCGGGGTCAGTCTCTCAGACCTTGGCGCGGCGCTGGCGCAGCGTGTCCACGATCACAGCCGCCACGATCACAAAACCCGTGATGATGCGCTTGCTGGGCTCGCTGGCGCCCACCTGGGCCAGACCCGCCTCCAGCACCGCGATGATGAGCACGCCAAACGCGGTGTTGATCACCGAGCCGCGCCCGCCCATGAGGCTGGTGCCGCCAATCACCACGGCCGCAATCACCTGCAGCTCCATGCCGGTTCCAGCGTTGGGGTCGGCGGCTTCCAGCCGGGCCGACTGCATCAGGCCCGCCAGACCCGCCAGCAGGCCCGTCATGGCAAACACGATGACACGGATGGGGCGCGGGTCCACACCGGCCAGGCGCATGGCTTCTTCATTGGTGCCAATGCCCACCACGCAGCGGCCGAACACCGTGCGCGACAGCACCAGCTGCGCCACCACCACCAGCACCACGGCCAGCAAGAAGGCGAACGAGATGCCGCCAAAGAAGGGTGCCGACAGCCACGAGATCGCATCGCCCACGTACTGCGTGCGTGAATCGGTGACCACATAGGCGCTGCCGCGCACGGCTTCGAGCATGCCCAGCGACACGATGAACGAGGGCAGCCGCCATGCGACGGAAATCATGCCGGTGATGGTGCCGCACACCAGGCCCGTGGCCAGTGCCAGCGCGGCGGCGGCGGGCACCGTCCAGCCCCATTGCAGGATGGCGGCGGCCGAGGTGGCGGCGGCCAGCGCCATCACCGAGCCCACCGACAAATCGATGCCCGCGATGATGAGTACAAAGGTCATGCCCACGGCCATCACGGCCAGGGCCGGGATTTCGTTGGCGATGGTGATGAAGGTCTCGGCGCTCCAGAAGTATTCGGACAGCGACGAGAACAGTGCCACCATGCCCGCCAAAACGGCCAGCAGGCCCAGGTAGGTGCCCAGCTGGCTGCGCCAGACCGAGGCGGAGGAGGGCGCCGCAGCGGGCGCGGCAGATGTGGTGGGGGCGTTCATGCGGTCACAGGAGAAGAGGTTGAAGGGGTGGTGCTGGTGCGCCCGCCGGGCTCGGAGAACGCGGCCGCCAGCAGCGATTGCTCGGACCACTCGCCGCGCTCGAACACGGCCACCAGGCGGCCTGCGCTCATCACGCCGATGCGGTCGGCCATGGCCATGAGTTCGCGCAGGTCGGACGACACCATGAGCAGCGCGCGGCCTTCTGCGGCCATGCGGTCCAGCTCGCCATACAGCTCGGCGCGCGCGCCCACGTCCACGCCGCGCGTGGGTTCGTCGAGCAGCAGCACGCGGCCTTCGCGGTGCAGCCAGCGGGCAAACACCACCTTTTGCTGGTTGCCGCCGGACAGTTGCCCCACGGGCTGTTCGGCGCTGCGGCAGCGGATGCCCAGCGTGCGCACAAAGCCCTGCACCAGGCGGCTTTCGAGCCCGCGCTGCAACCAGCCGCCGCGCGACACGGCCGACAGGTCGGACAGTGTGGCGTTGATCCGGATGGGTTGCGACAGCAGCAGGCCCTGGGATTTGCGGTCTTCGGTGACCAGGCCCACACCGGCGGCGATGGCCTGAAGAGGCGAGGCGAAACCACGGGGAATCGTGCGGGGTGCGACCTGGAAAACCGCAGGTTTCTGGTTTGCTATGTTTTGTATAGCTGGTTGCGCTTGCGCATCAAGCGCTAGAGGCTGTTTTTGTTCATACTCTGGGTGCAGCGTCACGCTGCCGCGGTCTGCCCGGTCCGCGCCGAACAGCAGGCGGACCAGCTCGGTGCGGCCCGATCCAACCAGCCCGGCAATGCCGAAGATCTCGCCCGCGCGCAACTCCAGGCTCACGTCCTGCACTGCGGTGCCCCGGCCCAGGTTTTCAGCGCTCATCACCACGGGGCCGATGGGGCGGCGCGGGCGGTGGTCCAGGTCGCTGACCACGCGGCCCACCATGCGCTGCACCAGGTCGTCCTCGCTCATGCCCGCCATGGGGCGCACGTCCACCAGGCGGCCATCGCGCAGCACCGCCACGCGGTCGGCAATGCGGCGCAGTTCTTCGAGCCGGTGCGACACGTAGATGATGGCCACGCCGCGTGCGGTGAGGTGCGCGATCTGCTCGAACAGGTAATTGGTCTCGCGCGGCGTGAGCATGGCCGTGGGCTCATCGAGCACCAGAATGCGTGTGTCGTCCTGCAGGTTGCGCGCAATCTCCACCATCTGCTGCTGGCCGATGCCCAGCTGCGAGACCGGGGTGGCGGGGTCGATGTTGTCGAGCCCGATCTTGGCCAGCTGCGCACGGGCGGCGGCGTGCAGCACATCGCACTGCAGCCAGCCCAGCCGGTGCGGCAGACGGCCCATCAACAAATTCTCGGCCACGGTGAGCGTGGGCACCAGGCCCAGCTCCTGCATCACCATGCGCACGCCCTGGCGCTCGGCATCGCGGCGCGACGTGGGGGCGTAGGCCTGCCCCGCCAGCTGCATGCCGCCGCGCGTGGGCTGTTCCAGCCCGCAGAGGATCTTGGACAGCGTGCTCTTGCCCGCGCCGTTTTCCCCGGTCAGCGCCAGCACCTCGCCCGCAAACAGCTCCACGTTCACGCCGTCGAGCACGGTGGCGGTGTAGTCCTTGCCCACGGCCTGGATGGCGAGCAAGGGCGGGGACTGAGGAGCGGGCGAGCGACTGGGCATGGAGGCTTGAAGTGGGCAGCTGCAGGGCGGTGGTTATCTATTGAGCGGCGAACAACGCCAGAAGGGCCTTGTTCGCCGCTCTCGGATTTACTTGCTGTCTTTCGTCACCAGCACCACATCCGTCTTCACCGTGGCGGGTAGCTGGTTCTGCGGCGTCTTGGCGGCCAGGGCCTTCTGTGCCAGTTCGATACCAAACACGGCCTGCTTGGCGGCGTACTGGTCGGCGGTGGCCAGCACACGGCCGTCGGCCAACATGGGCTTGATGGCGCCGATGTTGTCGTAGCCCACCACCTGCACCTTGCCGGTCTTGCCTGCGGCCTTCACGGCGGCCACGGCGCCCAGGGCCATGCTGTCGTTGCCAGCCAACAGGGCCACGAGGTCAGGGTGCTCGCGCATCATGCCGGCAGCCACGGTGTTGCCCTTTTCAATCTCCCAGTTGCCGGACTGCACGCCCACCACGGTGATGTTGGCGGCCTTCATGGCGTCCTGGTAGCCCAGGGTGCGCTGCTGTGCATTGAAGGTGGTGGACACGCCTTCGATGATGCCCACCTTGTCGCCGGCCTTCAGCGTCTTGGCCAGGTGGTCGCCCACCAGCTTGGCGCCTGCGCGGTTGTCGGGGCCCACGAAGGGCACGGTGATGTTCTTTTCCTTCAGCGCGTCGGCATCGAGCTGGTTGTCGATGTTGACCACGAGAATGCCTTTGTCGATGGCCGCCTTGACCACGGGCACCAGCGCCTTGGAGTCGGCCGGGGCCAGCACGATGGCGCTGACCTTCTGCGCCATGGCTTGTTCGATCATCTTGATCTGCGCTGCCGTGTCGGTCTCGTTCTTGATGCCGTTGGCCACCAGCGTGTATTCCTTGGCGTGGGCCTTCTGGTGCGCCTTGGCGCCGTCTTCCATGGTGCGGAAGAACTCGTTGGCCAGCGACTTCATGATGAGCGCGATCTTCGGCTTGTCCTGCGCGAAGGCAGGGCTGGCCAGCAGGCTGCCCACAACGGCGAGGGCGGCGGCTGTCTGAACGGAACGGCGAGTGAACTGCATGGGTTTTGTCTCCAGGTTGGAATGTGGACAAAGGCAACGCTGAACAAGCCTCTCGCGCCCGGCGCATCCCTGGCTCAGGACGGTCTGCAGCGTTGCAAATCCTCGCGATAGCTACGGCTATCACTGTGGTTTGCGCCTTGCAGCCCATCCCGATCCAGGGCCCGCCGCATCGCGGAGGCTTATTCAGCGTCGCCCTAAGGCGACCGACAGCGTGGAGGGAAATCCCCGGCAGCGCCCCAAAAAAGGAGCGGCTACGGATGCCCGGTGCCTTGTCGCGATTGGGATGATAACGAAAGCAAACGTTTGCGCAAACGTTTGCTAGTCAGTAAAAACCCGGAGATACAGACATTGGAGCACCTAGTGCAGGCGGCCGACCTGCATGGTCGGAACCCAAGAAAAAGGGCGCCGAAGCGCCCTTGGGGAGGTGGCAGGGGGCGGCGCTTGGCGCGCTGCCCTTGTGAACAGCGTCAAGCCTTGCGCAGCTCTCTGCGCAGGATCTTGCCCACATTGCTCTTGGGCAGCTCGTCGCGGAACTCGATGTACTTGGGGCGCTTGTAGCCGGTGAGATTCTGGTGGCAGTAGTTGGCCACCTCGTCCTCGGTCAGGGCCGGGTCGTTCTTGATGATGAACACCTTGATGGCCTCGCCCTGTTTCTCGTCGGGCACACCAATGGCCGCGCATTCGACCACGCCGGGGCACAGGCTGATGACCTGCTCCAGCTCGTTGGGGAACACATTGAAGCCGCTCACCAGGATCATGTCCTTCTTGCGGTCGATGATGCGGGTGTAGCCCTGCGGGTCCATGATGCCGATGTCGCCCGTGCGCATGAAACCATCGGGCGTGAAGGCCTTGGCGTTCTCTTCGGGCTGGTTGTAGTAGCCCACCATCACGTTGGGGCCGCGGATGCAGATCTCGCCGGACTCGCCCTGGGGCAGGCTGTTGCCTTCGTCGTCCTTGATGGCAATGTCGATGCCCGGCAGCGGCAGGCCGATGTTGCCGCTGAAGGTGGTGCTGATCACTGGGTTGTTGGTGCCGATGGCGCAGGTCTCGCTCATGCCCCAGCCTTCGATCATGGTGCTGCCGGTCACTTTCTGCCACTGCTTGGCCGTGCCCTCGCTGGCTGCCATGCCTCCGGCCTGCGACACGCACAGGTGCGAAAAATCCAGAGTCTTGAACTGCGGGTTTTGCAGCAGCGCGTTGAACAGCGTGTTCACCGCAGGCAGCATGTGGAAGGGGCGCTTCTTGAGTTCGGCCACGAACTTCGGAATGTCGCGCGGGTTCGGGATCAGCGTGAGGCTGGAGCCTTGGCGGATGGCCAGCAGGCACAGCGTGAGCGCGAAGATGTGGTACAGCGGCAGCGCGGCAATGGAGTTGGCCTTGGAGAGGTCGCCCACCTTGGACAGTGCGGGCGTGAACCACGCCTCGGCCTGCAGCGTGGCGGCCACGATGTTGCGGTGGGTGAGCACCGCGCCCTTCGACAGGCCTGTGGTGCCGCCCGTGTACTGCAGGAAGGCGATGGAATCGAGCGTGGCCTGGCTGGGCGCGAGCGACTTGTGCTCGCCCAGCGACAGCGCCTTCTTGAACGTGACGACCTTGCGGCCGTTGGACAGCGGCAGGTCATACGCAGGCACCATCTTGGCGAGGTGGCGCACGGCGAAGGTGATCCATTTGCCAAACCAGAAGCCCAGCAGGTCGCCCATGGAGGCCATCACCACATGCTTGACGGCCGTGTGGTCAATGACCTCAGCCAGCGTGTGGGCAAAGTTCTCCAGGATCACGATGGCCGTGGCGCCCGAGTCCTTGAGCTGGTGCTCCAGCTCGCGCGCGGTGTACAGCGGGTTCACGTTCACGCAGGTGTAGCCTGCGCGCAGCACGGCCGCCATGGTCACGCCAAACTGGGGGATGTTGGGCAGCATGATGGCCACGCGCGCACCCGGCTCCAGCCCCAGGCTCTGCAGATAGGCCCCCAGCGCGGCCGAGCGGCGCTCCAGCTCGCCATAGGTCATCCACTGGTCCATGCAGACCGAGAACGGGCTGGATGCGTGTTTGCGGAACGACTCTTCCAGCAGGTGGGCCACAGAGCGGTATTGCTCGGGCTTCACGTCGTGTGGGACGCCCGGGGGGTAGCTCTTGAGCCAGATCTTTTCCATGCGCTTGTTTCCTTGTGCTCGCCAAATGCCATTGATAGGTGGGCACAGATTGTGGAAGGCGGGCGCGTTGCGGGCTATCGGGCTTGTCCTAGTGTGTGGTTAAGCTGGGTCCCGCAGGTGACAGGGTCGGCATCGAAGAGCAAATCCATCAGCGCCCGCTCACGCTGCTCGATGGTGGCCAGGAACTGCTCCACCCCGCCGCGCTGGCGAGCGAGCTGGCCGAAGGTGTCGAACCCCGCCTCCAGAAACTGTTGCAGTGCGCCCATGCCCGCTGCGTTGGCCGGGCCGCGCATCATGCGCAGCATCATCCGCAGGCCGGGCGTGCGCGTGAGGCGCGCCAGGTCATTGCCCATGGCCAGCACGCGCTGTAACTGCTGCTGGCGCGCGTGGCGCTGGCCTACGGTGCGCCAGGCAGCGGTGTAGCGGGCGGGGTCGTAGGCCGCATCGACGCCTTTATGCGCGAGCCAGGCGCGGCCCATGTCCTGGTCCAGTTCCTCGGTCTGCGCGTGCAGCACGGCCAGGGCCACGGCGGTGGTCACGACCGGCTGGGGGAACATGGTCTGCAGCGTGCCCGCGATGCGGCCAAACTGCTGGTCGCGGTCTGTGTAGTCGGTGTCGCTGTACAGCTCTTCCAGAAAAAAGCGCGCTGCGGGCCCGAACGCGGGCGATGCCATCAGGTCGGCATAGGTGCCGCGAAAGCGCCGCGCCTGAAAGGTCTTGACGCTGCCCACCGCCGCCCCCAGCGCCGGGTCCCCCGTGCGGTGCAGGCGCAGGGCGGTCACGTCGGCAATGGCATCGCGGATGGTCTGGGCGGCATCCATGGGGTGGTGTCCTTTCAGCGTTCTGCGGGGTGCGGTGTCGGGCGGTGGTCAGACCGCACAATGCGGCTGGTCGATTACAACATTTGCCCTCACCACCATGATCGCGCGCTGGCAACGAATCCTTCTCCTGTGCATCCTGCTGGCCATGGCCGCCTGGCTGGTGTGGCAATGGCCTCATTCACCGTTGCGTGCTGTGCTGGGGGCACTGGCGCCGCTCAGCATTTACCTGGTGGTGATGGCGGTGGAGTTTGTGCTGATGCACATCACCAACCGTACCGACGCTGCGCCCCGTGCTCGCTTGTCACAGGTGGTGGGTGCCTGGTGGGCCGAGGTGTGGGTGGCGCTGCTGGTCTTCTGCTGGCGCCAGCCGTTTCGCCACCAGTCATTGCCCGATTGGCTGCCTGCGCAGCCCACCGGAAAGCGTGGCGTGGTGCTGGTGCACGGCTTCATGTGCAACCGGGGGCTGTGGCTGCCGTGGTTTGCGCAGTTGCAGGCGCGGGGGCACGCCTATGTGGCGGTCAATCTGGAGCCTGTGATGGGCTCGATTGACGAGTATGCGGACATCATTGAAGACGCTGTGCGCCAAGTGACGGCGGCCACGGGGCAGGCGCCGGTGTTGTTGTGCCACAGCATGGGGGGCTTGGCGGTGCGGGCGTGGCTGCGGGCGCACCAGGCGGACGGGCGGGTGCACCGGGTGTTGACGCTGGGCACGCCACATGGCGGCACGTGGCTGGGGCGTTTCAGCCGCGCGGTGAATGGGCGGCAGATGAGCTTGGCGGGGGACTGGGTGGTGGCGTTGCAGCGGGCGGAGCCTGCGGGGCGGGCCGCGTTGTTTACCTGCTGGTATTCGAACTGCGACAACATTGTGTTTCCTGCGACTACGGCGGCGTTGGTGGGGGCGGACAACCGGTTGGTGCAGGGAGTGGCGCATGTGGAGATGGCGTTTGACCCTGGGGTGATGGGGGCCTGTCTGGAGGAGATTGAGCGATAGTATTTTTGGATAATTTTGGCTGCTAGCGCTTTTCTATAAAGCGCTAGCAGCTATTGTTTTTGTAGCTATTGAGTCTTGCCGGGAGCGTTTGGTCTTCGCTTGCTTAAGCCTGGGCTTTCGGTGGCTACTGCATGCCAGTGTTCCGGGCGGGAGCCGGGACTCGCCCCGGCGGGCGAGGTACTTGTTCTTTGCTTCGCCAATGAAAAGTACCCAAACGAAAGGCGACCCCCAGTCTGCGACCCCTTCGCGTTGCGAAGGGGCAAACCTGCGGCGGGGCGGTTGCGGGGTGCGCCGTGGAACTCGCTTTGCTGCTGCGCAGCGCCGCTCGGACAACCACGGCGATTCAGTTCACGAAGCACGCGCGCTCCGACGCGCGTGCCACCCCACAACCGCCCCGCCGCAGGCGCAGCCAGCAGGGGGTTGGGCAGTCGAACATCCAACAGCCGAACAGCCAAGCAGCCGCACGGGCCTTTGCTGCGCTCGGCCCCATCTCGTGGGCGCAAGCGCCTCGCGCTGCGCAGGCTGGGCCGAGTGCAGCGATGGCCCGTGTGGATGTCCGATTCGCGGGTTCCCTTCTGGAAGCGCCTGGGGCGCGCAGGGCGCGGGGTGGCGCGTGTGCCGAAGGACACACGCGCTTCGTGAACTGACTCGCCGCAGTTGTTTGAACGGAGCGCGTCAGCGCGCACTGAGTTCTGCGGCGCACCCCGTGACCGAGCACCCCAGGTTGCCCCGTAGCGCAGCGAAGGGGTCGCAGACAGCAGGGTCTGCCCTTTCTTTGGTGACTTTCTTTCGGCGACGCGAAAGAAAGTTACTCGCATGCCGGGCGACTCCCGGCCTCCGCCCTGAAACACAGGCAAGCCTTCCAAATTAGCACGCCAAAGCTTCAACAGGTTCAGCCCGTACGGCCGCTGAATGCTATGAAAATGGTAGCTATTGGTGCTTTATAGAAAAGCGGTAGCAGCCAATTTCATTCGAAAAGTCAAGCCGCAACAGCTTCCCGCTCATCCGCAGCAAACTCCGGCAACCCCCGCAGCCGCTCGTAGATCGGCGCAAAGTCCGCCGCAGTCATCTCAAACAACTGCTCAAAACTGTCGATCACAAAATACGTCTGCTGGTACGTATCGATCTTGTACTTCGTGCGCATCGTCCTCTCCAGCGCCAGCGGAATCCGCTGCGGCTCCGGGCTCTGCACCGAATACGCCAGCTCGCCCGACGAACTCAAAATGCCCGCGCCGTATGCCCGCAGCTCCCCCGCCTCGCGGATCAACCCAAACTCGATCGTGTACCAGTACAAGCGGCTCAGCATCTCGCACGACCCCAGCCCCTGCGCCTTCAGACCGCCCTGGCCGTAGCGCTGCACATAATCCGCAAACACCGGGTTGAACAGCAGCGGCACATGCCCGAACAGATCATGAAAAATGTCGGGCTCGACGATGTATTCGAACTCCTCGGGCTTGCGGATCCAGTCCGTCACCGGGAACTTGCGGTTGGCCAGCAAGGTGAAAAAGGGCACCTCGGGGATCAGACCCGGCACTCCCACCAGCTCCCAGCCGGTCGCTTTGTAGAGGCGCTCGTTCACCTCTTCAAAACGCGGGATGCGGTCGCTCGCGCCCAGTGAGGGCAGGGCGTCGATGAACGCCTGGCTGGCCAGGCCCGGCAGCAGGGCGCGCTGGCGCTCGTAGAGACGGCGGTAGGTGTCGTGGTCGGCGGCGGTGTAGCTCGCGTAGTCCTGCGGGCAGGTGTAGTCCGCGTTGGCACGCGAGTAGTCGCCACGCGGGGGGCGGGTGGATTGGCCATAGACGACAGGGGCTTGTCCCATTTTTTTCTCCTTTGCCGCCATGGTCGGCGCACCGCGACGGGGGTGCGCACCAGCCCATGCGGCTGCTAATCGATCTTGATCTTTGCGGCCCGGATCAGGAACTCGTACTTGCTGTTTTCCGAGCGCACAAACTGCGCAAACCCGTCGAGCGTCAGCTCTTCGGGCGTGATGCCCATCTTCTTGAACTTCTCCTTGCCAGCGGGCGAATGCATCGCTGCCGAGAACGCATTGGCATACCGGCGCGCGTCGGCATCGGGCAGCGAGGCGGGCGCGAACAGGCCGAACCAGGTCGACACGTTGAAGCCCTGCACGCTGTCGTTGATGCTGGGCACGTTCGGCAGCGCCTCGTTGCGGCTCAACGTGGTTACACCCAGCGCCAGCAGCTTGCCCGACTGGATCTGCGGCAACGCCGAGGCCAGGTTGTCAAACACCATCAGCACCTGGCCGGATTCCAGTGCCGCCAGCGCGGGCTTGGAGCCCTGGAACGGCGTGTGGCCCATCTTGGTGTTGGTGAGCGACTTGAACATCTCGGCCGAGATGTGGCCGATGCTGCCGTTGCCGCCCGATCCGTACTTGGCCTGGTCCGGGTTCTTCTTGAGGTACTGCACGAGGTCGGGCGTGGTCTTGATGCCCAGCTTGACCGCCTGCTCCGCATTCACCACCAGCACGTTGGGCGTGCGGGCTACCAGCGCGATGGGTTTGAAATCCTTGAGCGCGTTGTAAGGGAAGTTCTTGTACAGCCAGGGATTGACGGCGTGGGTGGCCACGGCGCCCATCAGCACCTGGTTGCTGGTCTTGGGTGATTTGGCGACCTGGTCGGCACCGGTACTACCACCCGCCCCCGGTTTGTTCTCCACGGTAATGGAGCCAAGCTGGGCTGCAGCACCCTCGGCCACGATGCGGGCCGAGGTGTCCAGCGGACCACCAGCGGGGTAGGGAACCACGATGGTGAGCGGGGCAGAGGGGCTTTGGGCCGTGGCAAAGGTGGCCACACAGGTCAGGCCAACACTGAACAGGGTGCTACGGAGCGACATCGGGATCCTTATGAGTTCCGGGGAGCGCGCAGTATAGGCACCTGTTCAGGGTTAACCCTGGATGTCTGATGTCTTAGGTGTTCAGCACGCCACGGCGGATCTGGTCGCGCTCCAGCGACTCGAACAGCGCCTTGAAGTTGCCTTCGCCAAAACCATCGCGGTAGTCGCCTTCGCGCTGGATGAATTCGAAGAACACCGGGCCCAGCATGGGGGTGGAGAAAATCTGCAGCAGCAGGCGAGGCGTGCCGTCGGCCGTGGTGCCGTCCAGCAAGATGCCGCGCGACTGCAGTTCGGGCACAGGCTGGCCGTGGCCGGGCAGGCGGGTGTCCAGCATTTCGTAATAGACCTCGTTGGGCGCGGTGGCCAGCTGCACGCCGGCCATGCCCAGCTTGTCCACCACCTCCAGCAGGTTGTCGCAGATCAGAGCGATGTGCTGGATGCCTTCGCCGTTGAACTGCATCAGGAATTCTTCGATCTGGCCACCACCCTGCTTCGATTCTTCATTCAGCGGGATGCGGATCTTGCCGTCCGGCGCCGTCATGGCCTTGCTGGTCAGGCCCGTGTATTCGCCCTGGATGTCGAAGTAGCGGATCTCACGGAAGTTGAACAGCTTCTCGTAGAAATTGGCCCAGAAGCCCATGCGGCCGCGGTACACGTTGTGCGTAAGGTGGTCGATGAGGTTCAGGCCATGGCCCACGGGGCGGCGGTCCACGCCTTCGATGAACTCGAAGTCGATGTCGTAGATGGACTTGCCGTCTTCAAACCGGTCGATCAGATACAGCGGCGCACCACCAATGCCCTTGATGGCGGGCAGGCGCAGTTCCATGGGGCCGGTGGGGATCTCGATGGGCTGGGCACCCAGCTCCAGGGCGCGGTTGTAGGCCTTGTGGGCGTCCTTCACGCGGAAGGCGAGGCCGCAGGCCGACGGGCCGTGTTCGGCGCCGAAGTAGGCGGCCTGGCTGTGGGGCTCGCGGTTCAGGATGAAGTTGATGCCGTTCTGGCGGTACAGCACCACATCCTTGGAGCGGTGCTTGGCGACCAGGGTGAAACCCAGCTTTTCGAACACGGCCTCCAGCACGCCGGGTTGGGGCGAGGTGAATTCGACGAACTCGAACCCCATCAGGCCCATGGGGTTGTCCCAGGCTTCCAGTTGGGCGGCGGTTTCTTGGGGCAAGGCGGCGTTCATGGGGTGTCTCCGGCATTCGTTGAGGAATGTCATGGACTGTAGGCGCGCCCTGCCTCATGTTTCTGGCGAAATCAAGAGGCTTGGGCCTCCGATTTGCAGGAATATTGTGAATGATCAAATTTCAGCGCAAGACGAGGGCGCAACCCCGGTATGTGGCGGCTGTCTCTTGCGTGGGGCCAGGGGAGCTCAGGAGCCTGACGCAGCAGGTGGCAGGCGCCGCAGCGCCAGGGCGGCGTCGATGCGTTGTTGCTCCTCGGCGGAGAAAAGCTGCTGGCGCAGTTGCTGCAATGCGGGGCCTTCGCCTTGTTGGCCGCGCGCCTGGTTGTACTGGTCAAGCCGCTGCTGCCAGTGTTGTTCTTCCCGGTCGAGCTGGGCCATGGCGTGGGCGGCGGCCTCGCCGTATTGCGCACTGCGGGCCGCGTGGCGGGTGCGCTCGTCGGTGTTTTGCGCGTTGAACGCGGCGGTTTGGGCGGCGGCGTTCAGGTGTTCGGTGGTGGCGGCGCGCTCGGCGCGGCGCGCTGCGGGCAATTCATTCTCTGCATCGCGCAAGGCCTGGGCGCGTTGTTCAGCGGTGAGCTGGGGGTTGCGCTCGATTTCCAGGCGTGCCAGGGTGTAGCGGTCCAGTTCCGCCTCGCGGGCGAACAGGGCGTCGTGCTCGGGGCCGTCAAAAAACTGCTGGCGTACCTTGTGGCGCGCTTCCAGCGCCTCGCGCAGGGCACCGGGGTCGTTCGGGTCCTGGGGAGGGCGCAGTTGGCCCAGGGCCACTCGGTAGTCCACATAGCGCTCGGCAAGCGCCAACGCACGCGTAACCAGGGCTGCCGGGAAGTGTTTGCCCACCAGCGCCGCCAGGCGTTGTTTGAGTGCGGCGGGGTCTGTCGCGCCGTCCTCCAGGGCTTCTGTGAGCAGTGCCTCCAGCGTGTCGCGCAGGCCGTGCACCAGCAGGGGGTCTTCACCGCGGTCGGGGTCGGTGGCGCGGCGGCTGGCAAAGAAGCTGCTCTCCAAGGGCCGCGCCGACAGGCTCTGGCCTGCACCGCCGGTTGGCGCTGCCGCCGCGCCGGGCACCGAACGCGGGTCCACCGCGCCCGGCAGGCCTTGCTGCGAACCCGGCCACCAGACCACGGCGGCCGTGGCGGCGACCAGAGCCACTCCTGCGGCGAAGGCGCGGGCGCGGTTCACGGCTTACAGGCCCTGTGCCTTGAGGCGGTTGGCGTGCTGGCGGTACAGCGTCACCGGGTCGGTGGAGAACCAGTCGCGCAGGCCCAGCAGTTGGTTCACTTCGTCGAGGTGGTTCTGCCGGTAGTCGCCCAGGTGTTTGCCCAGGCGCGAGGAGCAGGCCGACACCAGGCCGTCGTTGGCTTCGCCGAAGACCAGGCCCAGCACGCCCAGCAGGGCATCGCTTGCATCCAGCACGTTGGTCAGGGTCTTGGTGCCCGTCCAGGAGTAGTAGCGCACGCCGTTGACGAGTTCCGCGCCGCTGCCGCAGCCAGAGGTGGGGACGCCTTGCGGAAAGCGGCGGTTGAAGGCGGCGGAACCGGCGGTGGTGAGCGAGTCCAGCGCGGCGGTGGGCATCTGCGGCAGGCCCGAGCCGCCCGAAGTCAGGTTGATCAGCGCGACCAGCGCCGACGCCGCCCCGTTGGCGATGGTTTCGGAGACCGAACCCGCGGGTGCCACGCCACGCATGATGTCCGCCACCCGCGATCCCCGGTTGACCCCACCGACCGAGGTCACCGAGGCAACCTTGCCCGGCGCCACCCCGGCCACGTAGCGTGCCGTAGGCCCACCGTGCGAATGCCCCACCAGGTTCACCTTGGCCGCGCCGGTGATGGCCAGGATGGTGTTCACCTGTGCGAGCAGCTGCTCACCCCGGACCTCGGTGCTGTTGGCGGCCGACACCTGGGCCACGTAGACCTTGGCGCCGCCCTGGCGCAGGGCGTCAGGGATGCCGTAGAAGTAGTCGACACCCAGGGCCGAATCAAACCCGAAAAGTCCGTGTACAAGCACGATGGGGTAGCGGGTCTGGGTGGTGCCCGTCTGGGCTTGCGCGCTGGCGCCGACGAGCAGCAATGCGGCGGTCGCGGCCAGAACAAATCGCCGCAAAAAGCGGCTGAGGAATCCGGTCATGCAGTTGTCTCCATAGGTATGTTTTTTGTATTTGCAAAAAAAGAACGATCGTTCGTTTTTGCGAGGTTTATTCTTCTTTTCTTCGTGTGGAGTCACTATCGGGACATACCCGAGCCTGCAATTCAGAAGGCGCGAAAAGTCAAAATTTCATAAAATCTTGCGCCATGCAAGCTTTAAACGCACTCGACAAGCTGGACAGGGCCATCCTGCGCCGTCTGCAAGAAAATGGCCGGGAGACGTACGACGTCATCGGTGAGCAGGTGGGCCTGTCGCCCAGTGCGGTGTTGCGCCGCGTCAAGCGCCTGGAGGAAAGCCGCGTCATCGACCGGTATGTTGCATTGGTGCCCCCCGAGGCCGTGGGCCTGGGGCTGACGGCCTACCTCAACGTCCGGCTCGAAAAACACACCGAAAGCCACAAGCGCAACCCCATGGACCTGTTCCGCGCCAGCGTGCAGACCTGGCCCGAAGTGGTGGAGTGCGCGTCGCTCACGGGCGAGATGGACTACCTGCTGCGCGTGGTGGTGGCCGACATGGCGCACTACAGCCGGTTCATCATGGACACGCTGCTCAAACACCCCAGCGTGCAGGACTGCAAGACCAGTTTTGTGCTGGACCGCGTGAAGGCGACCACAGCCGTGCCGGTGTAAATAGGCTTTTGAATGGGTGCTGAAGGTGCCGCGAGCGTGACACCCCATGTTGCCCCGCGCCCCATGCCGCTATACCCTTGCGGGAAGCCGTTGGCGGAGGCGCCCAGCTTGCCAAGTGGGGCGGGGAGTGCGGTGTGGAACAGGTTTGAGCTACCTCACTAATTTGTTGCAACGCAGCATTTTTGCTGGAAATAATGAGGGAAAACCCTTATATTTGCAGCCATGATCGCAACCAAAGACTGGCTCAAGGCATCCTGGTATGCAGGCAGGGATATGCTGCGCCCGGTGATGGGCGAATCGCCTGCCCATGAAACTCGCGTCAAGCAGGAGGTCCCCGTGATGGTTCCCATTCGTGCCCTGGGTCCCTCCTACCGGGAGCGGATCACCCAACATTTGCTCCAGCTGGAGCCCGCAGACCGCTACCTGCGTTTTGGCTACGCCGCCAACGACGAGCAGATCCGGCGCTATGCCGAGCAGCTCGACTTCAACCGCGACGAGATCTTCGGCATCTACAACCGCCGCCTCGAACTGATCGCCATGGCGCATCTGGCCTTCTCGGAGCACCCAGAGTACAAACATTGCGCCGAATTTGGCGTGTCGGTGCTCAAGCAGGCGCGTGGCCGGGGCTTCGGCGCACGCCTGTTCGAGCGGGCCGTGATGCATGCGCGCAATGAAGGTGTGAACATGGTTTTTATCCATGCGCTCTCCGAAAACACCGCCATGCTGAAAATTGCCCGCAAGGCCGGTGCCACCGTGCGCCGCGATGGTTCGGAGTCCGAGGCTTACCTCCAGATCGAACCGGCCAGCCTGGACACGCGCATGACCGAGATGGTCGAGCAGCAGTTCGCCGAGGTGGATTACCAGATCAAGAAGCAGGCCAAGCAGTTCTGGGACTTTTTGGCCAGCGTGCAGGAAGTGCGCAGTGGCGTGCAGCACGCGCGCCACCAATCTGCTGAATAGTCCGTCCATCCATCCCAAGGTCGCGCTGCGCGGCCTGCGCGGCCTGCGGGGTTTGCGTAGCGGGCCGTCACAACTATCCGCTATCCTAGGGGCCTGATTCACTACCGCACGTCGTGCACTCCAGTGTCTGACCCGCATCCCGCGCACCCCGGGCGACCACCCGAGAGGGAAGACAAGCGCACCTTCCTGCAGAAAGTGGCCGAGTTCATCCATCCGGGGCCAGACTCCACGGAAGAACTCATTGAGACCCTGGCCGAAGCCGAAGACAACCAGGTCATTGGGGCCGATTCGCGCGTGATGCTGGAGCGCGTCATCCGCATGGCCGACATGACGGCGGGCGACGTGATGGTGGCAGCCCCTCGCATGGACCTCGTCAACATCGACGCACCGTTTGACGAGATGCTGCACCTTGTCATCAACACCGCGCACTCGCGATTTCCGGTGTACCAGGGCGAGCGCGAGAACATCATCGGCATCCTCATGGCCAAGGACCTGCTCAAGTTGCAGCGGGCGCCGGAGCTTAATATCCGAGCGCTGCTGCGCCCGGCCGCCTTTGTGCCTGAAAGCAAGGGCCTGAATGACCTGCTGCGCGAGTTTCGCGGCAACCGCAACCACCTGGCCATCGTGATCGACGAGTTTGGCCGCATGGCCGGGCTCATCACCATTGAAGACGTGCTCGAACAGATCGTGGGCGAGATCGAGGACGAGTTCGACATCCCCGAAGACGACGGCGACATCTTTGGCCTGGCCGACCGCACCTACCGGGTGAGTGGCGACACCTCGGTGGAGCGGGTGTGCGAGGCGTTTGATGTGCTGGTTCAGGGCAGCGACCCCCATGAAACCTTCGAAACCATCGGCGGCCTGATTGCCCATGAAATGGGCCATGTGCCCAAGCGCGGCGAGCACCTGCAGCTGAGCGGCCTGCACTTCGTCGTGCTGCACACCAAGGGCGGCGCCGTGCGCTGGTTCAAGGTGTCGCGGGTCGAAGAAGCCAGCGCCAGCGACTGATGGCCCGCGCTACCTCCACGCCGGGGCTGCCGCTGGCCCTGCAGGCGCTGCTGGCCGTGGCTGCCGGCGTAGCGCAGGCGGCCTCGCTGGCCTGGCCCTGGAGCGGTGAGCCACAGTGGTGGTTGCAGATCGCCTCCATGGCGGTGCTGGCCTGGCTGGTGCGACCACATGCCACCGTGTCTGTCTCCTGGCAGCGGGGCGCGGTCATCGGTGGCCTGTTTGCCACGGCCTGGCTGACCGGGACCTTCTGGTGGCTTTTCATCTCCATGCACACCTACGGCGGGCTGGCAGCGCCGCTGGCTGTGGCGGCGGTGCTGGGGCTGGCGGCGTTCCTCGCCAGCTACTACGCGGCGATGTTGGGGCTTTTTTGCCGCCTGGCGCTTACCAGTAAATCGCTAACAGCTATCATTTTTGGAGCATTCTGGCTGGTGGCTGAGCTGGCGCGCGGAACCCTGTGGACGGGGTTCCCCTGGGGCGCTGGCGGTTATGCCCATGTGGATGGGCCGCTGGCGGCGCTGGCGCGCTACGTCGGCGTTTATGGCATCGGGGCCATGGCTGCGGTGCTCGCAATGTATGGGGTGCAGTTGCGTGGCGCGGATCTTAGTCGCTGGCGCACCTGGGTATTGGTATTGCTGTTGGTCTCCGCTGGGTTAAGTCCGCAGCTACTTTGTGCATGCAGCTCAACTGTCCGCAGCAAGGTGCCCCCGATGACCCTGGAACTCCTCCAAGGCAATATCCCGCAGGACGAGAAATTTCAGTCGGGCAGCGGCGTGCCGCTGGCACTGAAGTGGTATGCCGAAGCGCTGCGCGACGCCAAGGCCGATCTCGTGGTGGCGCCGGAAACGGCCATCCCGCTGCTGCCCCAGCAGCTCATACCGGGCTATCTGGAAGGCATCCAGCAGCGCTACGCGCAGGGTCCGCAGGCCGCGCTGCTGGGCATTCCGCTGGGCGACGAGGCGCAGGGCTACACCAATTCGGTGCTTGGCATGAGCCCCGCCACCGGGGCCACGCCCTACCGCTACGACAAACACCACCTGGTGCCGTTTGGCGAATTCATCCCGCCCTTTTTCAGATGGTTCACGGCCATGATGAACATTCCGTTGGGGGACTTCAACCGGGGTGCGGTGGGGCAGCCCTCCTTTGCCTGGGCGGGCCAGCGCATTGCGCCCAACATCTGTTACGAAGACCTTTTTGGCGAAGAGTTGGGGGCTCGTTTCATCGACCCGGCTCAGGCGCCCACGGTGTTCGTCAACTTCAGCAATATCGGCTGGTTTGGCGACACCGTGGCCATTGACCAGCACCTGCAGATCAGCCGCATGCGTGCCCTGGAGTTCGAGCGCCCCATGGTGCGCGCCACCAACACCGGCGCCACCGCCATCATCGACCACCGGGGTGTGGTGACGCACCAGCTGGCGCGCACTACACGCGGCGTGCTCAAGGGCGAGGTGCAAGGCCGGGGGCTGGATGCGCAAAGTGGCTGGGCCATCACGCCCTACGCCTGGTGGGTGTCGCGCTGGGGCCTGTGGCCGCTCTGGATGGTCGGGGCGCTGATGCTGGCGCTTGGCGTGTGGGCCAGAAACAAGGACATGGGGGTGCGCCGCCATTGATCCAAGTCAGGCGCCGACAGGGCGGGGCGGGTGGCTTGGCAGGCCATTGTTTAGAGGCAGCTCCCTATGCCTTGATAATAGAGCCCCGCAAGACGGGGCTGTATTGCATACAACGATGATTTGAGGCGGGCCAACCGCTGTTCTGGAGCACGACTGAAAATGGCAGATTCCTTTTCCTACGAACAACTGATCGCCTCGGGCGAGGGCCGGCTGTTCGGCGCCGACAGCGGGCGCCTGCCGCTGCCGCCCATGCTGATGTTTGACCGCATCACGCACATCGACAGCGATGGTGGCGCGCACGGGCTGGGAAAGATCCGCGCCGAGCTCGATGTCAAACCCGACCTGTGGTTCTTTGCCTGCCACTTTCAGGGCGACCCGGTCATGCCCGGCTGCCTGGGGCTCGATGCCATGTGGCAACTCATCGGTTTTTACCTGACCTGGCTGCAGCTGCCCGGCCGGGGCCGTGCGCTGGGTGCGGGCGAGGTCAAGTTCACGGGCGAAGTGGGCCCGGACGTGAAGCTCGTCACCTACGAAATCGACATCAAGCGCGTCATCAAGCGCAAGCTGGTCATGGCCATTGGCGATGCCCGCCTGCTGGCTGATGGCAAGGAAATCTATGTAGCCAATGACCTGCGCGTGGGCTTGTTCAAGCGCGAGGAAGACGGCAAGGACGCAGCATGACCACCAAGAAGCGCGTAGTCATCACCGGCGCGGGCATCGTCTCGTGCATTGGCAACGACCTGGCCACCGTGGAAGCCTCCCTGCGTGAAGGCAAAAGCGGCATCAAGGCCGTCGAAAAATTCACCGAACTGGGCCTGCGCAGCCAGGTGGGTGGTGCGCCCGAGATCGACATCGAGGCGCGTATCGACCGCAAGCAGCTGCGCTTCATGGGTGATGCGGCCGCGTATGCGCAGATCGCGCTCGAAGACGCCATTGCCCAGGCGGGTCTCACGCCTGAGCAGGTGAGCCACCCGCGCACCGGCCTCATCATGGGCTCGGGCGGCGGATCGCCTGCCAACCAGATCGAGGCGGCCGACACGCTGCGCGAAAAGGGCATCCGCCGCGTCGGGCCCTACCAGGTCACGCGCTGCATGAGCTCCACCGTCTCTGCCTGCCTGGCCACCAACTTCAAGGTCAAGGGCATCAACTACTCCATCACCTCGGCCTGCTCCACCTCGGCCCACTGCATCGGTGTGGCCGCGCAGCAGATTGCCTGGGGCATGCAGGACGTGATGTTTGCGGGTGGTGGCGAGGAATTGAGCTGGGGCATGTCGCTGCTGTTTGATGGCATGGGTGCCATGTCCAGCAAGTACAACGCCACGCCCGAGAAGGCCTCGCGCGCCTACGACGCGAACCGCGACGGTTTTGTGATTGCGGGCGGTGGCGGTGCCGTGGTGCTGGAAAGCCTCGAACACGCCCAGGCGCGCGGCGCCACCATCCTGGCCGAAGTGGTGGGCTTTGGCGCCACCAGCGATGGCGAAGACATGGTGGCCCCCTCGGGCGATGGCGCCATTGCCTGCATGCAGCAGGCCATGGAAGGGCTCAACGCCCCCATCGACTACATCAACACCCACGGCACCTCCACGCCGGTGGGCGACATGCAGGAAGTGCGCGCCATGCGCGCCCTGTTTGGCGACAAGGTGCCGCCGTTTTCGTCCACCAAGTCGCTCACGGGCCACTCGCTGGGTGCCACGGGTGTGCAAGAGGCCATCTACTGCGTGATCATGCTCAACAAGGGCTTCATCGCTGGTTCTGCCAATGTGGAGACGCCCGACCCGGCACTGGGTGACATGCCCCTGGTTACGCAAACGCGCGATGCGCAGCTGACCACGGTGTTGTCCAACAGCTTCGGCTTTGGTGGCACCAACGCCAGCCTGGTGCTGCGCCGCTGGAACCACTGACCGCTGCCTGCCCACCGCAACGGCCTGCCTGTCTTTGGACATGCAGGCCGTTTTTCATGGGCTAGGAGGCTGCGCGGCAGAAGGCATCGAAGCGAAACGCGCGAAAACCGAGGATCGCGTGGAGCTACCGACAAGCCCAGGGTGGGCCCCTGGGCGCAGGAGGTGGTACCGCGCGAGACCGGTTTATCGCGCGTTGCAGCCGATGCTCCTTCTGCCGCGCAGCCTCCTAGCGCTTGGCAGGCTTGGGGTTGGGCTGCAGGGCCTCGTGCAGTAGGGTGGGCAGCATGGCCAGCATGCGCGTGGCCTGCAGACCGGGTGGCAACGCCCTTGCGTGGTAGCTGTACAGCGACATGGGGGGCAGTTCGTGCAGTTCCTGCGCCACTATCTGCGCGGGGTCAAGCCCCTTGGCGGTGAGAAAGTCCACCACCGTCCAGCCCATGCCCCGGCGCACCAGCTCCAGCGCCAGGCGCGATGTCTGCACCTGGATGCCAGGCCCGGCGGGAGAGCCCAGCCGTTGCGCGAGTTCGTCAATCGCCTGGCGCATGGGGTCGTCACCCACCAGGCGGATCACCGGCACCTGCGCCAGCCGCGCGCCCGGGCTGGCGGCACGGGGTGCACGTGCCCACACGCTGGTGGCCACCGCAAGGTACAGCCTGCCGCTGACCAGCAGGTCGCTCGCAATTTGCGGGTGCGGGTGTTTGTAGAAGCCCAGGCAAAAGTCCACGCTGCGCGTGAGCAGCGCCTGCGTCATCTGGTCCTGGTGGATGGTGCGCACCTCCACGCCCACCTGCGGATGCTGCTCGGCATGGTGTTGCAACAGGCGCGGCAGAAACTCGTGGGTGATCGACGGGATCGCTCCCAGGCGTACATCGCCCGAATCGCTGGTGGCCAGGTTGCGCGCGGTGCGCTTGAGTGCGTCGAGCTGCCGGTAGATGCCAGTGGATTCGGCCGCCAGCACCTGGGCCTCGGGGGTGGGGGTCAGGCCCGAAGGTGTGCGGTTGAACAGCCGGTAGCCCAACTGCAGCTCGGTGTGCGCAATGGCCTTGCTGACCGCCGAGGGCGTGATGCACAGAAGGCGCGCTGCTGCGCTCATGTTGCCGGTCTGCAGCACGGCCTGAAAAACTTCCAGTTGCCGCAAGTTCATTCCAGCGCTGCTCCGGTGTATGTGCCCGTGCGACCCGAATACTGGGATCGCGTGGAGGCGTTGGGGGTGTGAGTGAAATTCATAAGGATGGGTCAATTATTCCGCATGACTGTGTTCTGCTTTCTCATAGGATGCGGCACCGCTTCACGGGCGGGTTTTGCAAAGAGCGGCGCAACGCGCGTCGCCAACCCCAAAAAAACCAGGAGACACCCTCATGCGCATTTCTTCCTCCCCCACTGCCAGCCGCTGGCTCGCAGGCTTGCTGTTGTCGGCCGCGTCCGCTGTGGCCATGGCCCAGGCTGCCAAGCCCAATGTGGTGGTGCTGGCCACCGGCGGCACCATTGCAGGTGCTGGCGCCTCGGCCGCCAACAGCGCCACCTACGCTGCTGCCAAGGTGCCGGTCGATAAACTGCTGGCAGGCCTGCCCGAGCTGGCCAATGTGGCCAAGGTGTCCGGTGAGCAGGTGTTCCAGATCGCGTCTGAAAGCTTCACCAACGAGCACCTGCTGCGCCTCGGCCAGCGCGTGTCGGCGCTGGCCAAGCAGGCGGATGTGGACGGTATCGTCATCACCCACGGCACCGACACGCTGGAAGAAACCGCGTACTTCCTGAACCTCACCGTGCGCACCAACAAGCCCATCGTGGTGGTGGGCTCCATGCGCCCCGGCACGGCCCTGTCGGCCGACGGCGCGCTGAACCTGTACGACGCCGTGACCGTGGCCGCCAGCAAGGACGCTGCCGGCAAGGGCGTGCTGGTCACGATGAACGACGAGATCCAGAGCGGTCGCGATGTGAGCAAGACCATCAACATCAAGACCGAGGCCTTCAAGAGCCAGTGGGGCCCGCTGGGCATGGTGGTGGAAGGCAAGAACTACTGGTTCCGCGCGCCGGTCAAGCGCCACACCATGCAGTCGGAGTTCAACATCGACGACATCAAGGCCCTGCCCGCCGTGGACATCGTCTATGGCTACAGCAACATGAACACCACGGGCATTGAAGCCTACGGCAAGGCGGGCGTGAAGGCGCTGATCCACGCCGGTACGGGCAACGGCTCGGTGGCGGCACAGGCGGTGGATTCGCTCAAGGCACTGCGTGCTGCGGGCGTGCAGATCGTTCGCTCGGCCCGCGTGCCCGACGGTTTTGTGCTGCGCAATGCCGAGCAGCCTGACGACAAGTACGACTGGGTGGTGGCCCACGACCTGCGCCCCCAAAAGGCCCGCATCCTGGCCATGGTGGCCCTCACCAAGACCAACGACAGCAAGGAACTGCAGCGCATTTTCTGGGAGTATTGAGAAGACCCCCTGAGGCGCTGCGCGCCTTCCCCCTGAAGGGGGACGCCCCCAGCGCGGCGGGGCGGCCCTTGCGCGGGGGCACTCGCCCAGGCAGCGCCCTGTGGTGGCGCTGCGGCCAGTGCGATGGACAGTTGATTTGACTTGGCGCACAACATGTGCGCCGACGGGCTACCCGCAAAGGTGGTCACTGGTACGCAACGGGCTATAGCCTGCGTGACTGGTTGGGAAGGCTGGTGCTCCAAAAGGGCTCCGGCCTTTTTTCATGGGCGCGGGCCGATGTTGCTGGCGCTGCCGCAGCACGTGCGGCCGCGCGCCGTAAAATCACTGGTTTGCGCGCGCGAGGCCCGTCCTTGCTACCTTTTGGGGTGGCAGGCGCCGGGGCTGGCATCCGCACCGCCTTTTCTTCTTTTTCCCCTTACTTGCTCGGCCCTGGCTTGCCAGTGCCTCAGCCAAAGACGCCATGTTGACATTCCAGCAAATCATTTTGAAGCTGCAGTCCTACTGGGACGCGCAGGGTTGCGCCCTTTTGCAACCCTATGACATGGAAGTGGGCGCCGGCACATCGCACACCGCCACCTTCCTGCGCGCCATCGGCCCTGAGCCCTGGAAGGCCGCCTACGTGCAGCCCAGCCGCCGCCCCAAGGACGGCCGCTACGGCGAGAACCCCAACCGCCTGCAGCACTACTACCAGTACCAGGTGGTGCTCAAGCCCGCACCGGCCAACATCCTGGAGCTGTACCTGGGCAGCCTCGAAGCCCTGGGCTTCGACCTGAAAAAGAACGACATCCGCTTTGTGGAAGACGACTGGGAAAACCCCACGCTCGGCGCCTGGGGCCTGGGCTGGGAGGTGTGGCTCAATGGCATGGAGGTGACGCAGTTCACGTACTTCCAGCAGGTGGGCGGTATCGACTGCAAGCCTGCCACGGGTGAGATCACCTATGGCCTGGAGCGCCTGGCCATGTACCTGCAGGGCGTGGACAACGTCTACAACCTCAAGTGGACCGACACCCTGAGCTACGGTGACGTGTACAAGCAAAACGAGGTGGAGCAGTCCACCTACAACTTCGAGCACAGCGACGCGGACTTTTTGTTCACCGCCTTCAACGCGCACGAAAAGCAGGCCAAGTACCTGATGGAGCAGCAGTTGGCGCTGCCCGCGTACGAGCAGGTGCTCAAGGCCGCGCACAGCTTCAACCTGCTGGATGCACGCGGTGCCATCAGCGTGACGGAACGCGCCGCCTACATTGGCCGCATCCGCAACCTGGCCCGTGCCGTGGCGCAGAGCTACTACGAAAGCCGCGAGCGCCTGGGCTTCCCCATGGCGCCGCGCGAGTGGGTGGAACAGATGGTCAAAAAGGCAGCGTGAACGAGCGAAAGAACAAGAACATGACGACCCAAAACCTCCTCGTTGAACTGTTTGTTGAAGAACTGCCCCCAAAGGCACTGCAGAAGCTGGGCGACGCCTTTGCCACCGTGCTGGGCGACCAGCTCAAGGCCCAGGGCCTGGCGACGGCTGCCTCGGTGGTCACGCCCTTTGCCTCGCCCCGCCGCCTCGCTGCCCATGTGACGGCGGTGGCCGACAAGGCCGCCGACAAGGCCGTGCAGCAAAAGCTGATGCCCGTGACCGTGGGCTTGGACAAAGACGGCAACGCCACGCCTGCGCTACTGAAAAAGCTGCAGGCGCTGGGCGCCGATGTGTCCAACCCCGCAGCCGCTGTGGCTGCCTTGAAGCGCGCGCAGGACGGCAAGGCTGAAGCCCTGTTCTACGACAGCGTGGTGCCCGGTGCCACGTTGGCGGCTGGCCTGCAAAAGGCGCTGGATGAAGCCATCGCCAAGCTCCCCATCCCCAAGGTGATGAGCTACCAGCTTGAAACCGACTGCGAGCTGCCCGGCTGGACCAGCGTGAACTTTGTGCGCCCCGCACACGGCCTGGTGGCGCTGCATGGCAGCACTGTGGTGCCCGTGAAGGCACTGGGCCTGACGGCTGGCAACAGCACCACCGGCCACCGTTTTGAAGCCGCCGTGTCGCCCGTGGTGCTGGCCGATGCCGACAGCTACGCCGCCACGCTGCGCAAGGATGGCGCCGTGATCGCCAGCTTTGCCGAGCGCAAGGCCGAGATCGCGCGCCAGCTGGCCGCTGCTGCTGCGAAGGTGGGCAATGGCGCCCGCCCCATTGAAGACGAGGCGCTGCTCGACGAAGTGACCGCGCTGGTGGAGCGCCCCAACGTGGTCATCTGCCAGTTTGAAGAGCAGTTCCTGGGCGTGCCGCAGGAATGCCTCATCCTCACGATGAAGGCCAACCAGAAGTACTTCCCGCTGCTGGACGCTGCAGGCAAGCTGACCAACAAGTTCCTGGTGGTCAGCAACATCAGCCCCGAAGACACGAGCTTTGTGACCGGCGGCAACGAGCGCGTGGTGCGCCCCCGTTTGGCCGATGCCAAGTTTTTCTTTGATCAGGACCGCAAGAAGACCCTGGCCTCGCGCGTCGAGGGTCTGGGTAAGGTCGTGTACCACAACAAGCTGGGCACGCAGGGTGAACGCGTGGAGCGCGTGCGCGCCATTGCCAAGGCGATTGCATCCCAGCTGGGCGACGCACAACTGGTGCAGGATGCCGACCTGTCCGCGCAACTGGCCAAGACCGACCTCGTGACCGACATGGTGGGCGAGTTTCCTGAGCTGCAGGGCATCATGGGCGGCTACTACGCCCTGAACGACGGCCTGGGCGAGACCGTGGCGCACGCCATTGAAGACCACTACAAGCCGCGTTTTGCAGGCGACGCGCTGCCGCGCAACACCGCAGGCGTCGTGGTGGCCCTGGCCGACAAGCTGGAAACCCTGGTGGGCATGTTCGGCATCGGCAACCTGCCCACGGGCGACCGCGATCCGTTTGCGCTGCGCCGCCATGCGCTGGGCGTGATCCGCATGCTGGTCGAGAAGGATCTGCCGCTGGACTTGAACGCGCTGCTGGCTGGCGCCGTGCCTGCCTTTGGCGACAAGATCACCGATGCTTCAGCGGCCCTGGCCGACTTCATCTACGACCGCCTCGCCGGCAGCCTGCGTGAGCAGGGCTACAGCGCCCAGGAAGTCGACGCGGTGCTGGCCCTGCGTCCGCAGCGCCTGGCACTGGTCGAAAAGCAACTGGCCGCAGTGCGTGCCTTCGCCGCCTTGCCCGAAAGCCCCGCCCTCGCTGCCGCCAACAAGCGCGTTGGCAATATCCTTAAAAAGGCCGAGGTCGAAGGCCCGGTGGACGCGCACGTGAACCCCGAGTTGCTGCAGGAAAAAGCCGAGCAGGACCTCTACGCTGCCCTGCAGCGCTTCGTGCCCGAGGCCAACGCCCAGTTCGATGCTGGCGACTACACCGCATCGCTGCAGACCCTGGCCGTGCTGCGCGCGCCGGTGGACGCGTTCTTTGACGATGTGATGGTCAACGCCGAGCAGCTGGATGTGCGCATGAATCGCCTGGGCCTGCTCAAGATGCTGCACAACGCGATGAACCGCGTGGCCGACCTGTCCCGCCTGGCGGTTTGACCGGTTTGCACAAGCTGCTAGGCTGGCGGTTCTCACAAGGTAAACCCCTCCTATGAAACTCGCCATCCTCGACCGCGACGGCACCCTCAATCCGCTGGCGGACGACTACGTTACCGCTGCCGACGAGTGGACCGCCGTGCCGGGCGCGCTCGAAGCCATTGCGCGCCTCAACCATGCGGGCTGGCATGTGGTGGTGGCCACCAACCAGCCGGGCCTGGGCCGGGGCTTGTTTGATGTGGTGGCGCTCAACGCCATTCACGCCAAGATGCACCGTCAGGTGGCGGCGGTGGGCGGGCGCATTGATGCCGTTTTCTACTGCCCCCACGCGGCCGATGAGGAGTGTGCGTGCCGCAAGCCCGCCCCCGGCCTGCTGGAGCAGATCAGTGACCGCTATGGGGTGGAGCGTGAGGATGTGCAGGTGGTGGGCAGCTGCACTGCGCACCTGCAGGCGGGCGCCGCACTGGGCGCACAGCTGCACCTGGTGTGCACGGGGCAGTCGGCGCAGGTGCACCCGGGTGGCCCCTTGCCAGCGGGGGTTCCGCCGGGCACGCGCGTGCATGCCAGCCTGGGTGATTTTGTGGACCAGCTTTTGCCTGCTGTGCAGCCCGCTGCGGCACCCCTGGCGGCGACACCCCTGCCAGCGCCTGGCGGCGCTGCTTTCTGATGCTATTACTTTAATAGCTGTTAGCGCTTGATAGATAAGCGCTGGCGGCCAAAATGACCATCAAAATGGCCTTTATCCGTTCCGTCATTCACCTTCTCTGGATGGGCATCACTGTGGTGCCCTATGCGCTGACCATCATGCTGGGCACGCTGCTGGGCGTGCGCGGCAAGCCGCTGTACCGCATCGCCCGCGCGTGGCTGTCACTGTGCATCAGCGGTGCCCGCGTGATCCTGGGCATCCGCGCCAACGTGATCGGCATGGAGAACCTGCCGCAGGGCGAGAACGCGGGGGCGGTGCTGCTGGTCAAGCACCAGTCCACATACGAGACCTTTCTGATGCCCGCGATCATGCCGCGCCCCCTGGCCTATGTGTTCAAGAAGGAGCTGCTGCGTGTGCCGTTCTTCGGCTGGGCCATCGGCCGCCTCGACATGATCCACATCGACCGCGACCAGCGCACCCAAGCCTTCCACAAGGTGGTGCAGCAGGGCAAGGACCTGTTGGCCCAGGGCATCTGGATCATCATGTTCCCCGAAGGCACGCGCATCGAGCGTGGGCAAAAGGGCAACTACAAGACCGGCGGCACCCGCCTGGCCATCGACACCGGCGCGCCAGTGGTGCCAATTGCCGTGACGTCCGCCAAGGTCTGGCCGCGCAAGGCGTTCATCAAGCGCCCGGGCGTGGTGGATGTGTCCATCGGCAAGCCCATTTCCAGCGTAGGCCGCAAGCCCGACGAGCTGATGCGCGAAGTGGAGGCCTGGATCGAGGCCGAGATGCGCCGCCTGGACCCTGATGCGTACCCAGCCGTGGTCATCCCCCCGCACGGCAAGGCGGGCGAGAAGTAGGCCACAGCGTGATGCAGCGGCTTGTGCAGTTGGCGCTCGACTTTTTCGACCCGCCGGTCGCACCGGCAGGACCGGCTGCGGCGCCGGGGGTGAAGGCTGCAGATTCCAAGCCAAAACTGCCCCCAGCGCTGGATGGGAAAGCGCCAGTAGCTCCTAAAACAGTAGTGAATCGGCCTGCTGCACCTGCTGCACCTGCTGCACCGCTGCCATCTCTGCTGTCCCCGGCTGAATTTCGCCACCCGCAGGCCAGCCGCGAAGTGCTGCTGGGCGACGCCGTCGTGGCCTATGCGCTGCAGCGCGCGCGGCGCCGCACCATCGGCTTCACCGTGGGGGCCGATGGACTGTCGGTACGTGCGCCCAGCTGGGTCACCCTGTCGGGCGTGGATTCTGCGCTGCGCGAGAAGTCCGAATGGATCCTGCGCAAGCTGTCTGAGGCGCGCGAGCGCCACCAGCGCATGGAAGGCGGTCGTATTGTCTGGGCCGATGGCGCCGTGTTGCCCTATCTGGGCGAGCCTTTGACCGTGGTGCTGGACCCGAGCCACGGTTTTGCGGGCAAAGGCGGTGCGCTGGTGGCGGGCACGGATGTGGTGCCACCCAGCCTGCACATCGGCCTGCCTCACAGCGCCAGCCCCGCGCAGATCCGCGACGCCGTGCAGGCCTGGCTCATGCGTGACGCGCGCCGCCACTTTACGGCCCGACTCGACCATTTCGCCCCGCTGCTGGGTGTGCGCTGGGCCAGCCTGCGCCTGTCGAGCGCCAACACCCGCTGGGGCAGTGCCAAGGCCGACGGCTCCATCCGCCTGAACTGGCGCCTGCTGCACTACCGCCCGGCCATCATCGACTACGTGGTGGCGCACGAGCTGGCCCACCTGCGCGTGATGGACCACAGTCCGCGCTTCTGGGACACCGTGGCCACCGTGGTGCCCGACTATGCGCAGCTGCGCAGCCGCTTGCGGGATGAGCCCGCGCCTTTGTGGTGAATCCCCCTGAGTCGCCTGCGGCGCCTTCCCCCTAGGGGGACGACGCCCTCGCTGCGGGGCGGCCCTTGGCTTGCGTCCCTCGCACCGGTCACGCCCAGTTCAAACGTTTTGCCTAGTGCCCAGAAAGGATCCAAACCATGACAAATACGCTCTCCTCCGTTTCTCCCGCCGACGGCTATGCCGGTGACGTGACGCCCCAGCAGGCCTGGCAGTGGGTACAGGCCGGCCAGGCCGTGCTGGTGGATGTGCGCAGCGACGCCGAACGTGAATGGGTGGGGCAGGTGCCCGGCGCCGTTGCCGTAGCGTGGAAGCAGTGGCCGGGCATGGCCATGAACGCGGATTTTGATGCGCAGATGCGCACGGCTGTGCCTGAGGGCGCCCGGGCTGTGCTGCTGTGCCGTAGCGGCGTGCGCTCCATCGCCGCCGCGCGCCGCGCTACTGAGCTGGGCATCACGGCCTACAACATCCTGGAAGGTTTTGAGGGCGACGCCGATGCGCAGGGTCAGCGCGGCAAAAAGGGCGGCTGGCGTTTTCACGGTCTGCCGTGGAAGCAGGGTTGATGCTCCCAAAAAATAGCTGCCAGCGCTTTATAGATAAGCGCTGGCAGCTGGCTCTAAAGCTTGACTTGCCCCGGCGTTCCGTTTGTCTCGGGCGTCGGTACACCCCCGACTCAGGCCAGTGCACCCGTGGAACCGGCTTTGCCGGGCCACCGGTGCGTCCCCCTTGGGGGAAGGCGCCGCAGGCGACTCAGGGGGTTACTTCAGTGCCGGAATGCGCAGCTTCTGGCCGGGGTAGATCTTGTCGGGGTGCGTCAGCATGGGCTTGTTGGCCTCGAAGATCGCCGGGTACTTGTTGGCGTCGCCATAGAACTTCTTGGCAATGGCGCTGAGCGTGTCTCCACGCACCACGTCGTGGTACTGCGCTTCGGGCTCGGGGTTGGTCACGTCCATCAGGTTCTCGACGCTGGTCACGCTGGCCACGTTGCCGCAGCACAGGGTGACTTTTTCCTTGGCCGCCTGCGTGGGGGCTGTGCCCTTCACGGTGACTTTGCCTTCGGGTCCTTCAAAGGCGACCTGCACATTGCTGGCGCCCAGGTTCTGGGACGCGATGTAGGTCTCGATGGCCTTGGATGCCTTGGCGTTGAGTTCATCTTGCGTGGGGGCTGCTGCCGTGGCGGCCTGTGCTTCTTTGCCGCCGAACAGCTTTTCGCCAGCTTCCTTGATGAAACTGAAAAGACCCATGTCGTACCTCCTAATGTTGCAGAAACAGGAAGGACCACTTTAGCGGCAATGGGCGGCTGCGTCGTGTCGGACACGGGCGCGACACGATTTTTCACAATTTGTGGGCGGGCAGGGGTGGTGCAGCCCGGGGCTGTCGCCCTCAGGCAGGGGGGCATCGCAAAACTCGGGATAATCCGCCGCATGACTTTTCTGGCCATCGACGTCGGTAACACCCGTCTCAAATGGGCGTTGTACGACGCTCCCCGCCCCGGGGCTGCGCTCATTGCGCATGGCGCCGAGTTTCTCGACCACATCGACCGCCTGGCTGAAGGTAGCTGGGAGTCGCTGCCCCACCCGGAGCGCATGCTGGGCTGCGTGGTGGCGGGCGATGCCGTCAAACGCCGCGTGCAAGAGCAGATGGAAATCTGGGACGTCACCCCCTCGTGGGTGGTGTCGTCGGCGCAGGAGGCGGGGCTCACCAACGGCTACGACCATCCCTCGCGCCTGGGCTCGGACCGCTGGGTGGCCATGATCGGCGCGCGCCACCATGTGTTGGCACGTGGCCCGGCGCGGCCGCTGGTGGTGGTGATGGTGGGCACGGCGGTGACGGTGGAGTGCATCGACACTGAGGGCCGCTTCATGGGCGGCCTGATCCTGCCCGGCCACGGCATCATGCTGCGCGCGCTCGAATCGGGCACCGCCGGCCTGCATGTGCCCACGGGTGAGGTGCGCCCGTTCCCCACCAACACCAGCGATGCACTGACCAGCGGCGGCACCTACGCCATCGCCGGTGCCGTGGAGCGCATGTACCAGCACCTGCTGCAGCACTGTGGCCAGGAGCCCGCCTGCATCATGACCGGCGGCGCAGGCTGGAAGATGGCGCCCAGCATGACACGGCCGTTCGAGCTGGTGGACAACCTGATTTTTGACGGCCTGCTGGAGATTGCCGCGCAGCGGTTTGGGGGCTGAGGGCTTTTGAGCTCCGCATCCATAGCAGCGCGACACGGCAATCTACTGCAAACCTCTGTGCAAAACTGGCGCTGCGCAAGCCAGAGACACCGAGCAAGGGCCGTCCCGCAGCGAGGGTGTCGTCCCCCTTCCCGAATGGCGTAGCCAGTCGAGAGAAGGGGGAAGCGGCAAAGCCGCTCAGGGGGATGCCTCTTACTCTTCTTCCAGTTCAGCCCGCGCCATCTCCACATCCAGCCGCTCCATGGCATCCATGGGTTCAGCGGCGGCGGCTTTTTCGTAGAGCGCGGTGGCTTCCTGCATTTTCTTGTCGCCCTCCAGCATGACGAGCGCATTGGCGTACTCGATCATCGCGATGGCCGATCCCGGGTTGAGCTTGAGGGCTTCCTGAAACAGCTTGAGGCCCGTGTCCTTCTTGGCGCCATAGGTCATGCCGCCAATCAGCGAGCCCACCTTGTCGATCACCTCGGCATGGAAGGCGCCCAGCGCAATGCGCGCATCGGCGTGTTTGGGCGACAGGGCAATGGCCTTCTCCAGCGAGTCCTTCACCTTGCCACCCAAGCCCTGCGCCAGCGCCTTGGCCACGCTGATGCCCTGGCTGTAGCGGCCCAGTGCGTAGGCATGCCAGTACCAGGCGTTGGCGTTGTCGGGCTCCTGGGCGGCCTGGGCCTCCGCCCGTTCGGCCACCTGCATGAACAGGTCCAGGCGCGCCTTCTCCTTCGGCTCCAGGTAGTTGGCATAGATGGAGGTGGCCTTGTTGGCGGCAGTGAGACCCGCGCCACCGGCTGCCAGGCCCGCTGCCGCAGCTTTCTCAAAATCACCGTTGTGGAACAGCGCCCAGGCTTCCAGCGCGGCAGCGTCCTTGGGGCAGGGTTCGGCATCACCGCCATGCAGTCGTGCCCAATGCTTCTTGACGCTCGCAGCGTCAAATTGGTAGTCGCCGGCGTGGGGGAAGGGGGTCCATTTGGCCATGGTGTGTGTCTCCGGAAGTTCTTGTTGGTGGGTGTCTGTGGCGGGTGGGCCGTGTATCAGCCTGGCGCTGGTGCGTAGGCGCCGACCAGCTGCAGCAGGTGGGCGCGCTGGCCGCTTTCGAGGTAGGGCATGAGCAGGTTCAGCACATGGTGGGCTCCGCGCAGCAGCGCGGCCTGGGCGCTTTCGGGCTCCAGTGCACGGCGCGGGTCGCGCACGTATTCAAAGCTCAGCCAGTAAGTGAGCACCACGACCATGCTGGTGGCGGTGGCCTCCAGCTCGCGCGAGTCGATGTGCAGTGCATCTGCGCGGCCCATGCCGTCGAGCATGGCGCGCACTGCGCGGGTCTTGTTCTTGAGGATGGCCTGGAAGTGGGTTTCCAGGCGCCGGTTCTTGGACAGCAGGTCGTTGAGATCGCGGTACAGGAAACGGTACTGCCAGATCAGCTCGAACAGCGAGTGCATGAAGAACCAGGCGTCCTCCACATTGCGCACACCATCGGCGGCGGCCAGCAGTTCGGTCAGCGAGGTTTCGTAGCGATCAAACAGCGCGTTGATCAGTTCGTCCTTGGCCGGGTAGTGGTAGTACAGGTTGCCGGGGCTGATGCGCAGCTCGGCCGAGATCAGGGTGGTGGAGACGTTGGGCTCACCGAACCGGTTGAACAGGTCCAGCGTCACTTCCAGAATGCGTTCTGCGGTGCGGCGTGGCGCTTTCTTCACCATGTGTGCGGGCCCCTTCGCGTCGTTTGGCGTCGTTGTTGCGTTGTCTCTGATGGCTACTCTAACCCACGCGGTCATGCTGCAGTGCGACATGAACGTGGGGTGCGTATGCAGTACCTAGGCTGCTTGTAGCGCACTTCATGGGTTTCACCAAAAAAAGAAAAGCGGTCCAAACGCCTTGGCGCGTGGACCGCTTGGAGCGGGCTGGGTGCTTACCGGTGGCAAGCCGTGATCAGCTGGCCGATGGCGTGCTGGTGGCTGCGTCGGCAGCGGCACGTGTCGCGGTCTTTTTGGCCGCAGCCTTCTTGGCGGGGGCCTTGGTAGCGGGCTTGGCGGCTGCCTTTGCAGGAGCCGCCTTCTTTGCCGCTGCCTTCTTGGCGGGAGCCTTGGCTGCGGGTTTGGCGGCTGCCTTGGCAGCAGCTTTGGCGGGTGCAGCCTTGCTGCCCTTGGCCAGGGCGTCCACACGGGCGCTCAGGGCTTCCAGGTCGCGGGCCGAGGGCACGCCCAGCTTGGCGAGGGCCTTGGCCACGCGGTCTTCAAAGATGTTTTCGAGCTTGTCCCACTGGCCCTGGGCCTTGGAGCCGATGTCGCTGGCCATGGTGGTCACGCGGCTGGTGGCTTCGGTGATCTTTTCTTCGGCCACGGCCTGGGTCTTGCGCTGGATGGTCAAGCCTTCCTTGACCAGGGCCTCAAACACCTTACCGCCTTCTTCCTGTGCCTTGGAGAAGGCACCCAGGCCTGCCAGCCAGATCTGCTGGGCGGAGTCCTTGACGGTGCTGGACAGTTGGGCGTTGCTCTTTTTCTTGTCAGCGCTGAGTTTCTGCAGTTTCTTGACCATAAGGCCTCCGTGGTGCGGTTGGTTGGGTTTGCCGGGGCGGGTTGCCTTCGACGCATGGCCGCACTGTACGCCGCACGGCGCGACAGGTGTAGGCGCGCGCTCCTAAAAATGTAGAGCGTGCCATCTAGCGGGGGCGTTCGCTGGCCGCCTAGCATCGGCGCGGGTTTCTGCTGAATCGGTGCGCGCAGGCCTTGGGCAAGAATGAAGCTATCTCAGAGGAGTTATCCATGCAGTATTTCGTGACGGGGGCAACGGGGTTCATTGGCAAGCGGCTGGTCAAGAAGCTGCTGGAGCGCAAGGGGGCGGTGGTGCATTTCCTGATCCGCAAGGAAAGTGCGGACAAGGTGGCCGACCTGCGCAGCTTCTGGGGTGTCGGGCCTACGCGTGCGGTCCCTGTGTTTGGCGATCTCACCGCGAAGAAGCTGGGTGTGGCGGCAGACGACGTGAAGAAGCTCAAAGGCCAGATCGACCATTTCTACCACCTTGCCGCGGTGTACGACCTCTCTGCTGACGAAGAAACCCAGGTGGCCGTGAACATCGAGGGAACGCGCAACACGGTGGACCTGGCCAAGGCGATTGATGCCGGGCACTTCCACCATGTCTCCTCCATCGCGGCCGCAGGTCTGTATGAAGGCGTGTTCCGCGAAGACATGTTCGAGGAAGCCGAGGGCCTGGACCACCCGTACTTCCAGACCAAACACGAGAGCGAAAAGATCGTGCGCCAAGACTGCAAGGTGCCCTGGACGGTGTACCGCCCGGCCATGGTGGTGGGCGACAGCCAGACCGGCGAGATGGACAAGATCGACGGCCCCTACTACTTCTTCAAGCTCATCCAGCGCCTGCGTCAGTTGCTGCCGCCCTGGATGCCCACAGTGGGCCTGGAAGGGGGGCGCGTGAACATCGTGCCGGTGGACTTTGTGGTGAACGCCCTCAACGTCATCAGCCACCAGAAGGACATCACCAAGAAGTGCTACCACCTGGTGGACCCAGTGGGCTACCGCGTGGGCGATGTGCTCGATATCTTCAGCCGCGCAGCCCATGCGCCGCGCATGAACCTGTTCGTCAACGCCGCTTTGCTGGGCTTCATCCCCAAGAGCGTGAAGAAGAGCCTGATGGCGCTGGCGCCCGTGCGCCGCGTGCGCAACGCGGTGATGAAGGACCTCGGCCTGCCCGAGGACATGCTCACCTTCGTGAATTACCCCACGCGCTTTGATTGCCGCGAAACGTTGGCCGCGCTCAAGGGCTCCGGCGTCACCTGCCCCAATCTGAAGGACTACGCCTGGCGGCTGTGGGACTACTGGGAGCGCAATCTGGACCCCGAGCTGTTCATCGACCGCACGCTCAAGGGCACGGTGGCGGGCAAGGTGGTGCTGATCACCGGTGGATCGTCCGGCATTGGGCTGGCGGCAGCGCACAAGTTTGCCGAGGCAGGCGCCACCACCATCATCTGCGGGCGTGACCAGGACAAGCTCGACGAGGCCTGTGCCGAAGCCAAGGCCAAGGGTTACCAGTTCATCGCCTATTCGGCAGACATTGCCGACATGACCGACTGCGACCGTTTTGTGCAGTTGCTCATCGACAACCACGGCGGTGTGGACTTCCTCATCAACAACGCGGGCCGCTCCATCCGCCGCGCCATCGAGTCGAGCTACGACCGCTTCCACGACTACGAGCGCACCATGCAGCTGAACTACTTCGGCTGCCTGCGCGTGACCATGGGCTTTCTGCCCGGCATGGTGGCTAAGCGCAAGGGCCATGTGGTCAACATCAGCTCCATCGGCGTGCTGACCAACGCGCCCCGCTTTTCGGCCTATGTGGCCAGCAAGGCGGCGCTGGACGCGTGGACGCGCTGCGCGTCGAGCGAGTTTGCCGACCAGGGCATCACCTTCACCACCATCAACATGCCCCTGGTGCGCACGCCCATGATTGCGCCCACCAAGATCTACAACAACGTGCCCACGCTGAGCCCCGAGGAGGCGGCGGACATGATCGCCCAGGCCTGTATCTTCAAGCCGGTGCGCATCGCCACGCGGCTGGGCATCACCGGCCAGCTGCTGCACGCGCTGGTGCCACGCGTGGCGCAGATCACCATGAACACGAGCTTTCGCATGTTCCCAGACTCCACCGCCGCCAAGGGCAGCAAGGACGCCAAGCCGCAGCTGTCGGCCGAGGCCGTGGCGCTGCAGCAGATGATGCGAGGTATCCACTTCTGATGACCCGCCGGCCCGGGCAGAAATACCCGCGTTGAACTCTGTTACCCGGGGGCCGGGCGGGGTGGGATAATCGTGGGTTCTGCCGAGCAGGCATTTCACACGGCCCTCCCTATGATTCTGGTTACTGGCGGCGCGGGTTTCATCGGCGCCAACTTCGTTCTTGACTGGCTTGCTGCCTCCAGCGAGCCCGTGGTCAACCTCGACAAGCTCACCTACGCGGGCAACCTGCACAACCTGGACAGCGTGCAGGGTGACGCGCGCCACATCTTTGTGCAGGGCGACATCGGCGATACCGCCCTGGTGGCCCGCCTGCTGGCCGAGCACAAGCCCCGCGCCGTGGTCAACTTCGCGGCTGAATCGCATGTGGATCGCTCCATCCATGGCCCCGAGGATTTCATCCAGACCAACATCGTGGGCTCGTTCCGCCTGCTGGAGGCCGTGCGTGCCTACTGGAGCGCGCTGCCCGAGGGCGAACGTGCCGCCTTCCGCTTCCTGCATGTGTCCACCGACGAGGTCTACGGATCGCTGGCCCCCACCGACCCGGCCTTCGCCGAGACGCGTGGCTTTGAGCCCAACAGCCCTTACAGCGCCAGCAAGGCCGCCAGCGACCACCTGGTGCGCGCTTGGCACCACACCTACGGCTTGCCGGTGCTCACCACCAACTGCAGCAACAACTACGGGCCCTACCACTTCCCCGAAAAGCTGATCCCGCTGATGATCGTCAACGCACTGGCCGGCAAGAACCTGCCAGTGTATGGCGATGGCATGCAGGTGCGTGACTGGCTGTACGTTAAGGACCACTGCAGCGCCATCCGCCGCGTGCTGGAGGCTGGCGCGCCCGGTGAGACCTACAACGTGGGTGGCTGGAACGAGAAGCCCAACATCGAGATCGTGAACATGGTCTGCAGCCTGCTCGACGAGCTGCGCCCCCGTGCTGACGGCCAAAGCTACCGCACCCAGATCACCTATGTGAAAGACCGTCCAGGCCACGACCGTCGCTACGCCATCGACGCCCGCAAGATCGAGCGCGAACTGGGCTGGAAGCCCGCCGAGACCTTCGACACCGGCATCCGCAAGACCGTGCAGTGGTACCTGGACCATGCGGACTGGGTGGCCAGCGTGCAGACCGGCGCCTACCGCGACTGGGTGCAGACCCAGTATGCGCAGGAGGCCTCCGCTGCGGCTGTGACGGGCGCCACTGCATGAACATCCTGCTGTTTGGCAAGGGTGGCCAGGTCGGCTGGGAGCTGCAGCGCAGCCTGTCGGTGCTGGGCACTGTCACGGCGTTGGACTTCGATAGCACCGAGCATTGCGGTGACTTTTCTAACCCCGCCGGCGTGGTCGAAACGGTACGCGCCCTGCGCCCCGATGTCATCGTCAATGCCGCCGCCCACACGGCCGTGGACAAAGCTGAGAGCGAAGCCGAGTTTGCCCGCACCCTCAACGCCACCACGCCCGGAGCCCTTGCGCAGGAGGCCGCGAAGCTGGGTGCTTGGCTCGTGCACTACAGCACGGACTATGTTTTCGATGGCACCGGCAGCCGCCCCTGGGTGGAGACCGATACACCCGCCCCGCTGAGCGTTTACGGCCGCACCAAGCTCGAAGGCGAGCAGCTCATTGCAGAGGCGGGCGCCAAACACCTGATCCTGCGCACCAGCTGGGTCTACGCAGCACGCGGCGGCAACTTCGCCAAGACCATGCTGCGGCTGGCGCAAGAGCGTGAGCGGCTGACGGTGATTGATGACCAATGGGGTGCGCCCACCGGTGCCGACCTGCTGGCCGATGTGACCGCCCACGCGCTGCGCCACCTGCAGCAGCGCCCGCAGGATGCAGGCCTGTACCACTGCGTGGCTGCGGGCGAGACCAACTGGAATCAGTATGCAAAATACGTGCTGGCGCAAGCCCAGAAAGCGCAGATAGCTACAAAAATAATAGCAAAAGAGGTCGCGCCTGTGCCCACAAGCGCATTTCCCACACCGGCCGTGCGCCCCCACAACTCGCGCCTGGGTACCCACAAGCTGCAGTCCACCTTCGGTTTGCAGATGCCCCATTGGCAACAGGGCGTGGCGCGCATGCTCACGGAAATTCTCTGAACGGACCCCAATGACGCAACGCAAAGGCATCATCCTCGCAGGAGGCTCCGGCACCCGGCTGCACCCGGCCACGCTGGCCATCAGCAAACAACTGCTGCCCGTTTACGACAAGCCCATGATCTATTACCCGCTCAGCACGCTGATGCTGGCGGGCATCCGGGACATCCTGGTTATCAGCACCCCGCAGGACACGCCGCGTTTTGCCCAGCTGCTGGGGGATGGAAGCCAATGGGGCTTGAACCTGCAATACGCGGTGCAGCCCAGCCCGGACGGCCTGGCGCAGGCGTTTGTGATCGGGGAGTCTTTTCTGGATGGGGCTCCGAGCGCTCTGGTGCTGGGAGACAACATCTTCTACGGGCACGATTTCCATGAACTGCTGGGCAACGCTCAACAGCGCTCTGCGGGTGCCAGCGTGTTTGCCTACCATGTGCACGACCCGGAGCGCTACGGTGTGGCCGAGTTCGATGCCCAGGGCAAGGTGTTGTCGTTGGAGGAAAAACCTGCTCAGCCCAAGAGCAGCTATGCCGTCACAGGCCTCTACTTCTACGACAACCAGGTTGCGCAGATGGCCCGGAGCTTGAAGCCATCGCCACGCGGCGAACTGGAAATCACCGACCTGAACCGGCTGTACCTGGAGCAGGGGCAGCTCAATGTCGAGATCATGGGCCGCGGCTATGCCTGGCTGGATACTGGCACCCATGAAAGCCTGCTGGAGGCCAGCCAGTTCATTGCGACGCTGGAGCATCGCCAGGGCCTCAAGATTGCCTGCCCCGAGGAAATTGCCTGGCGCGCCGGCTGGATCGACAGTGCCCAGTTGCAGCGCCTGGCACAACCTCTTGCCAAGAACGGCTACGGCCAGTACCTCCAGCGTTTGCTGAACGACAAAGTCTATTGATCCCCCATGCACTCCATCCGGCAATCCATCCCAGACGTTGTCCTCCTTGAGCCCAAGGTGTTCGGCGATAGCCGTGGTTTTTTCTACGAAAGCTTCAACCAGCAGGCCTTCCGGGAGGCCACGGGTGTCCAGTGCGATTTCGTGCAGGACAACCACAGCCGCAGCAGCCAGGGTGTGTTGCGGGGCCTGCACTACCAGTTGCCCCCCAGGGCGCAGGGCAAGCTCGTGCGCGTGGTGCGTGGCGCTGTGTTTGATGTGGCGGTGGATATTCGCAAGGGGTCACCCACCTTTGGCCAGTGGGTGGGGGCCCTGTTGACCGAAGACAACCACCGGCAGCTTTGGGTGCCGCCGGGGCTTGCTCACGGTTTTCTGGTGTTGTCCGAATCGGCGGACTTCCTTTACAAGACCACCGACTACTACAGCCCGGAGCATGAGCGCTGCATTCGCTGGGACGATCCACAGCTTGCCATCGCCTGGCCAGCCGTGGAGGCCGCCATTCAGCTTTCGGCGAAGGATCAGGCGGGGCACTGGTTCGCTGAGGCAGACCTTTGACGACGGCACAGGGGCGTGCAACGGGCGGATCTCTGGACCGCCCTGCCAAGCTGCGGATCGCTCTGTTGGGAGCCAGGGGCATCCCCGCGAGCTATGGGGGGTTCGAAACCTTTGCCGAACAACTCTCGATACGCCTGGTGGAGCGTGGCCACGAGGTCACTGTGTATGCAGAGACCAGCGAGTCGTCCGTCGAAGACACCTTCTACCAAGGTGTTCGCGTGCGCCACAAACGTCGGCCCCGGTGGGGAGCTGCATCGGTCCTGGCCTACGACTGTGCCTGCCTGTGGGACGCCCGGCGGGGGTACGACCTGGTCTACATGCTGGGGTATGGCGCTGCCTGGGCCTGCTGGTGGCCCCGGGTTTTTGGGGTTCCGGTCTGGATCAATGTGGACGGACTGGAGTGGGCCCGCAGCAAATGGGGGAGGGTTGCACGCATCTACCTGCGCTGTATGGAGTGGGTGGCCAGCCGGGTGGCCACGCGCCTCATCGCCGATGCCGAGGCCATTGCACAGCGGTTCCGCGAGACTTATCCCAAGGGGGCTCCGTCGAGCTTCATAGCCTACGGCGCCGAACTGGTGCAGGACCGGGACGTGGACCCTTCCGTGCTTTCTGCCTGGGGGCTGAAGCCCCGCCGCTACATGCTGGTCGTGGCGCGCCCGGAGCCGGAAAACCATATCCTTGAAATCGTTCAAGGCTATGAGATGCACAGCGGTGACTGGCCGTTGGTCATCGTAGGGGATGTGTCCGGTGCCACGGCCTACCAGCAACTGCTGAGGGAACATGCCAGCGACCGCGTGCGTTTCGTGGGGGGCATCTACGACACCGGGCAGCTCGCAAGCTTGCGTGTACATGCGGCCTGTTACCTGCACGGGCACTCGGTGGGGGGGACGAACCCTTCGCTGCTCGAGGCACTGGCCTGCGGAAACTGGGTCATTGCGCATGACAACCCGTTCAACCGCGAAGTGGCACGCGATGCGGCCGACTACTTTGCCACCCCCGAGCAACTCGCTCGCAGCCTGGACCTGGTGGTTGGCCAGTCGGACGCCATGCTGCCGCAGCGAAGCCAGCGCGCCCGCGACATCGTGTCGGAGCACTACACCTGGGAGGGCATCGCAGATGCCTACGAGGCGCTGATGCATTCAGAATGCCGGCCCCACCGCGCTGCAACAACCAGCACGGGGACCGTGTGACTGAGCCGACTCATCGATTGGCCTCACGCGGAGGGGCGGGCGGGGCTGCCCCCTCGCAGTCACCGCTGGTGGATGTGCTGCTGGCCACGTACAACGGGGCGAAGTATCTCCGTGCCCAGCTCGATTCGCTGTTGGCCCAGACCCACCAGAATTTCCGCCTCCTCGTCAGCGATGACGGGTCTTCGGATGACACGCTTGCCATCCTGGAGAGCTACCGGGTGCGCTTTGGAGAGCGTTTGGTACTTGTACCCAATCCCCACCATGGGCAAGGGCTGGTCCGAAACTTTGAGAATCTCATGGTGGCCAGCCTGCATGATGGTGTGGCGGCTTGGGTTGCCTTCTCGGACCAGGACGATGTCTGGCGCCCTCCGAAAATCGAGCTGTGTCTCCAAGAAATGGTGCGAATGGAGCAAGAGGGTGGTGCGGAATTGCCTTGTCTGGTGCACTCCGACCTGACGGTGGTGGATGAGCACTTGGGCGTGATTTCGGAGTCCTTCGCCACATACCAGCGTATGGACCCTCTGCAGTGCTCGCCACTTTCGCTGCTCAGCGTGAACCAGGTGACGGGGTGCACGATGATGGTGAACCGCACCCTGTTGCGAATGGCCTTGCCCCTCCCGCAGGAAACCATCATGCACGACTGGTGGTGTGGCCTGGTGAGTGGAAGCGGCCATAGGCGTTTTGTGCCAACCCCGCTGATCCTGTATCGCCAGCATGGCGCCAACCAGGTAGGCGCCAAGGATCGTAGCCTGAGGACGCGTTTGCTCCGGCTGTTGACGAATGGCCAGGGGATCGTCCGGCGTGTCCGGGTGCTGGGTGGGGCTACCTATCTGCAGGCGCAGGCGCTGCAGCTGCGATTGCGCGCCTTGGGGCTGGATGAAGGCTACGTGTCAGAATACCTTGCGTGGAGGGATGGGCCTCTGAGGGCGAGAATTTTTGGGTATCGCGAATATTATGTGGGCCCCGAATTGGATCGATTAAGCCGCTGTTTGCTGTGGTTCAAGTGATTCACTCCGTCCGAGTGAGACAAGTCGGGCCCGGGTATTGGGTGGTTGGAAGAATGTTCAAAGGCGTTGGTAATGAAGCTCTCGGCTGAAATTGGTGAAGTGGAAAGCGTCGATATCGCTGCGCCCAGGCTCGGTGAGATGCTCCTTGCGGACCAGAAGTTGTCGCGCAATGACCTGGAGAGGGCGCTAGAGGTCCAGCGTTCCATGGGCGGTCGCCTGGGGCGCCTGCTGATCAGTCTGGGGCTGGTGTCTGAGCTGGATGTCTACTCCGCACTGTCCCGGCAGGCCGGATTGCCTTTGGTGCGTCAGGACGCTTTCCCGAAGGAAAAGCCGGAAACTTCGCGACTGAACACCAGCTTTTTGCTGGCCAACAACCTGCTTCCTTTGGGAAATGCAGAGGACGCTGAGTCCACGCCGGATTTCGCATCGGTAGATCCGAAGAGCGCGGCATTGCGCGATGCATTGCGCCTGGTCTTTGGGGATGTGCCCAGGGTCTTTTTTGGCCTGGAGTCTGAAATATCCAGTCAGCTCAATGCTTGGTACGTCCAAGAGTCGGAGCCGGAAGGAGAAGCCGTTGCGGACCAGTTCGAGGCTTCGGAATTCATCGAGCATCTGAGGGACATGGCCTCGGAGGCCCCCATCATCCAGCGCGTGAGCCATATCCTCTCCCAGGCCGTGGCGGCCCAGGCCTCCGACATTCACATCGAAACCTACGAAGAAAAATCGGTGGTCCGGATACGGGTGGACGGCGAGCTGTACCCCATTGACGAGATTGATAACAAGGATGCCCCCGCTGTGGTGTCCCGCATCAAGATCCTTTCGCAGCTGGACATTGCGGAACGCCGGATGCCGCAGGACGGGCGCACCAAGCTGCGCGTGCATGGCAAGGAAATGGACTCTCGCGTGTCCACCATTCCCACCATGTTTGGCGAATCGGTCGTCATGCGCTTGCTGGAAAAGAACTTCGACCTGCTCTCGTTGGAGAGCCTGCACTTCACGCCACCCACTTTGAAAACCATGCGTCAGCTGCTCAGCGTGCCGCATGGGATCTTTCTGGTGACAGGTCCCACAGGCTCCGGGAAGTCCACCACGCTGTATGCCTCGATGCAGGAACTGGAGGGAGAGAACCTCAAGATTCTGACGGTGGAAGATCCGGTGGAGTACCGGCTGCAATGGCTCAACCAGGTGCAGGTCCAGCCCCAGATCGGGCTGACCTTTGCGAAGGTGCTGCGATCCTTTCTCCGCCAGGATCCTGATGTGATCATGATCGGGGAAATGCGCGATGGCGAAACCGCTGAAATTGCGGTCCAGGCGGCATTGACGGGCCACTTGGTCATGTCCACCCTGCACACCAACAGCGCGCTCGGGGCCATCGTGCGGCTCATCAACATGGGGGTGGAGCCCTATCTGATCACGGCGTCCGTCATTGGCGTGCTGGCGCAGCGCCTGGTGCGCAAGCTGTGTGAGGAATGCAAAGCGCCGTTGCTGCCGGACCAGGCGCAGGCTGCCGCAGCCTCCCTGGGCATGGCCATGGAGGAGGGCCAGGTCATCTATCGGTCCGTCGGTTGTTCTGCATGCCGGGGGACCGGCTACCGAGGGCGGTTGGCTGTTCATGAATTGCTGGTAATGTCAGAAGACGTAAAAAAAGTGGTGCTCGAAAGAGGTTCTTCGTTGGGGGGCGGAGATGGCGCCTATGCCGGGGGGAACTTGTTGCAGGATGGCGCCACCAAGGTCTTCAAAGGTCTGACGACTGCGGAAGAAGTCCTGCGCGTTGCGCGTCAAAATGATTGAATTTCAATACGATGGAATCACGTCCGATGGCAAGGCCTGCCAGGGGACGATCCGCGCGCTGAACGTGGAGACCGCGCGACTGCGACTCATTGGGCAGGGCGTGACGCCGGTTCGTATTGCAGACGAGTCGGCAGCAGTTGCCCAAGATGAGCCGCAAAGCCGGGGAGGCAAGCTCAAACGTGGCGAAATCCTTTTGTTCAGCCGCGAGATGGCCCACCTCAAGCAGGCCAACATGCCGCTGGACAAGGCGCTGGTCATGCTCAAGGAGACGGCCAACACGGAGCGGCTGAAAGCCTTCATTGCCAAGGTCGAGGAAGGGGTGCGTGGCGGTAAGTCTCTGTACCAGTCGCTGCTGCCGTTTGAGCGGGATCTTGGGCGCCAATATCTGGTTCTGATTCGGGCGGGGGAAACTTCTGGTTCGCTGCATGTGGTTCTGAAAGAACTCACGGTGCAACTGGAGGCAGAGGACAAGCTTCGCAACTACGTCATTTCCTCCATGACGTACCCCGTCATCTTGCTGATTGTTGCGGTGCTGTCCGTCGTGATGCTCCTGGCATTTGTGGTTCCCCAATTTCGGGAAATTTTTGATTCCATGGGCGACAAACTGCCTTACTCCACGCGCTTGGTGGTCGATCTCAGTGATCTGATCCGCTCGCACTGGATGGCAATCCTGTTAGGCTTGACGGTGGTCTTGTTCCTGGGCTCCCGCTGGGGCGCGACGCCTGCGGGGCGGTTGCGCGTTGACAGTGTGCTGTTGGACCTTCCCCTGTTCGGCAAGGTGTTGCGGAATCTGCAGTTTGCTATTTATTTCCGCACCTTCGGCATCTTGCTGCAGCGGGGTGTACCCATGGTGGATGCGTTGCGCATTGCTGTGGACACACTGACCAATACCGCATTGCGCAAGGATATTGAACCTCTGGTGGGCATTGTAAAAACAGGCAAACGACTTTCCACAGGGTTTGTCTCTCCTTACTTCGGAAAATCCAGCACCCCGCAGCTTATTCGGGTTGCTGAGGAAACAGGGCAGCTTGATATTACTCTGCTGGGTTTGGCAGATCGTTACGAGGATGAAGGTCGGCGTACCATGGGGCGTGTTTTGGCAGCCATGGAGCCCTTGATTATTATTGTTTTGGGGGCCTTGGTTGCCTTCATTATTATTGCGATTCTGGGTGGCGTTTTGTCGATCAACGACACAATTTGATTCTGGATTATTTGAGAGATTTTGAAATGAATGTAGTGAATTTTGAACACAAAGCAATGGCGCGAGCGCAGCGTTCCTCGGGCTTCACGCTGATTGAGTTGCTGGTGGTTCTGGTGATTCTGACGTTGCTTGCCGGGCTGGTGGGCCCGAAGGTGCTTGATCAACTCGGCGGTGCCAAGTCCAAGACGGCCCGCATTCAGATCTCGGAAATTGAGCAGAGTCTGGACCTTTTCAAGCTGGATGTCGGCCGTTATCCCAATGATGCGGAAGGGCTGCGTGCCCTGGCAGAGCGGCCTGCAACGGCCCAGGGATGGAATGGTCCCTACCTGAAGAAGGGCCTGCCTTCTGATCCTTGGGGTGCCGCCTATTTGTACAAAAACCCGGGACGCAATGGCGGGCCCGACGTGTTCTCTCTGGGGTCCGACGCCAAGCCGGGCGGTGACGGTGAGAACGCGGACGTTTTTAACTGACGCTCTGTTGCGCTTTCCACTCCCCAGTGCCGTCTGGTGACTTGTTTCGCATGAGCCGCCCTTTGTTGGCGTCAGACCTCCGCATCCGTGGCTTCACGTTGTTGGAGATGCTGGTCGTGCTGGTGCTGGCTGCCATTACTGTCTCCGTGGTAGGGGCGGGCGGGCAGGCGTACATGGAGCGGTCACGCTACAACCAGACGGTAAGGGATGTTTCCAGCCAATTGAACAAAGCGCGTGCGCTCAGCGTCCAGGAAGGCCGTTCGGTGACCGTGACCTACCAGTCAGACATTCGCAGGCTGGTGGTTGACGGGCGCCTGGCCCTGGAGGTGCCTGCATCACTGGTGGTCCAGTGGGAAGCGATTGAACGCAATTCGCGGACTGGCAAAACTGCAACTGCCGTGGGAGAACCTATTTTTGTGTTCAATTCCGACGGCGGCGCACGTGGCGGGCGGCTTGCAGTGCTAAGAGGTGGGCAGGGCGTCAGCTTTCGCGTGAACTGGCTCCTTGGGACGGTGGAGCAATCCATGGTCGCGGCCCAGTCATGACCGTGACGTGCTGTCTGTTGCCCCTGATTGATCCTATTTTTAAGTCATTCAGGCGAGCGCCACGGAATCAACGGGGGTTCAGTTTGCTGGAGGCCTTGGTCGCCATGGCAATTGCTTCCATCGCGCTGGCAAGTCTTTACCGCAGCGTGGGGCAAGGCTCCAAAAATGTGGTGGATGTGGAGGCCCGGGTGGAGGCCTCTCTCGTGGCCAGGTCGGCAGTGGCTGCTGGAACCTTTGCAGAGGATTTGATGCGACAGGATTCCGGGCGGGCAGGCGATTGGAATTGGCGGATTCAGGTGGCGCCCGAACCGGTCCAAATGATGGACGAGAGTGGTCGCCCGGTGGCCGGGCCACCTGTGCGTGCGGCAAGGGTGACCGTAGAGGTCAGTAAAGATGGAGTGACGGCTGTCACATGGACCACATGGAAGCCCTACAGGTCTGCACCATGACCCACTCTTTTCGAAAAACTTCCCGTGGTTTTACCTTGTTGGAGTTGCTGGTCGCATTGGCCGTGACGTCCGCAGTGGTCGCTCTGATGTTTGCGGGCGTGGGAGTCATCGGGCGTTCGGAAGAGCGCAACCAGCGTGTCATTGAGCGCTCTGAACGCATGTTGGTGGTCAGCCAATGGCTTGGGCGCAAGTTTGACACCCTGCGCTTGTTGAGTCGGCGCGACGAAAACATCTTTGTGAATTTTTTTAGCGGAAATGCTGCGGGTGCGATCTGGGTGGCGCCATTGCCGGAGCGGGGGGATGCTGGGGGGCTCTATGTATTTCGCATGAGCCCCCTGCGCCATGCCGATGGGCGCGTCGATCTGTCGGTAGAAGCCGTTCCTTATGACGGAGCACTGATGGCGCTGGACTGGGGCAAGGCTTTGCGCGAAACACTTCTGTCGGATGTGCGAACGCTTCAGTGGCATTACCAGGACGGGCTGACGGGTCAGTGGACTCAGCAATGGGACTCTGCCAAAGCGCAGTACCCCGCACGTATCCGGGTGGAAATTGCCGATGCGCGCGGAGACTGGCCTCCTCTGGTGTTCCCTCTCGCGAGGGCAAGGTGATGAAGCGGTCGAAACACGGCAGCCGGGGCGCAGCGCTGATTCTGGTGCTGTGGCTGGTTGCGTCCTTGTCATTGGTGGTGATGGCGAGTTCACGGGGGATTCGCCAGCAAACGCAGCGCGCAGGGCTGGATTTGGAACGCTTGCGCGCTGAGTCCGTGCTGGACGCCGCGATCCAACTGACTGCGCAGCGAATGATGACCGAAAAGACCGCAGACAGTTGGTACCGCATTCAACGTTTGCCAATGGGGTCGAATGACATCTGGGTGGAGATCACGCCCTCTGGAGGGCTGGTAGACGTTAATGTCGCCAGCGAAGCTTTGCTGCAGGCGCTCTTTCAAAGAGCTGGAGGGCTCTCCTCGGGGGAGGCTGCCATCTTGACCTCACGTGTGCGGGACTTCATCGACCCTGACGACACGCCAGGTGGGGTGGGCGGGGCTGAGGCTGCCCAATACCGCGCTGCTGGCTGGCCCTCCCTGCCTCGAAATGGCGCGCTGGATGACCTGTCGGAACTGAGATCAGTCCTGGGAATGACGTCTGAGCTCTATGAGATAATCGCGCCCCACTTGGGTATCAATGGGCAGCAACGCATCGAAATCGATTCAGCCCCTCCCGCCCTGATCGACGTCCTCACGGGACAGCCAGGTTTGGGGGCGCGCATTCACAACTCCCCACCGGAAACGCGGGCTGGCGTGCTTTTGACAGGAGCTGCAGCCGAATTTTTCTCGCCTGCCCGCGCTGGAGGCGGTCTGACAGTGCGCCTCAATGCTTTTGTGCGGGCTGAAGGTGATCGCTGGTGGCAGCGTGAGGCATGGATCGATCTCAGCGAGCGTCCCGGTGGTCTGACGCCCTGGACAACGCTCTCTTTGGAGCCGACACGCCGCTTAAACAAGCCGGAACAGGAATTCAAGCCATGACAGGTTGGGGGCAGCTATCTCTTCGTGCGCAAAAAACACTGGACCGAATGGCATGGGGTTTCGGTGATCTCAAGCGCGTTCTCATGGAGCATGGCGCCTGGCCTGCAGTCGCGAGTGCAGCCATTGCGTCCGACGGAGGGCGTTGGACCATCACTGGAACCCGTGCCCGCAAGCGCGCCAACAACCGAAAGGCTTCCAGCCTGCTGGTACCGGAGTCCGGCTGTCTTTGGGGCACCGTGCAGTTGCCGGATATGCCGCGGCGCTCGTTGGCAGGCGGCGTCGAAGAAGCCCTGTGGCGGGTCTCTCCCATGCCGCCGGAACAGATTGTGGCGGCATGGTGGGCAGAACCTCAAGCCCAAGGTGGTTGGATGGTGGAGTGGGGCATGTGCCGACGCAACACCCTGGCCGAGCAATTGACGCAGCACGGGTTTGCCGAAAATGCCCCTGTGTATCTGATGCGCCAGGGACGCGCGCTTCCCGTCCGTACAGCGGCGTGGCAAAAGCAGTACAACCGCCAGCGTTGGATGGATTGGTTGGGGGTGGGGCTGGTGCTTGTCCTGCTCGCAGCATTGTCATTGCCGGCACTCATGCCGCTGGTCTTGAAGCGCCAGGCCGTGGTCCGCGCTGTGGAGCACGTCAACATGCTGGAGCCCAAGGCGGCTCCCTTGCGCCAGAAGATGGATGAACTGCGCCGCCAGGCAGACTTGGCGGAAGAGCTTCGCAAGAACATCAGTACGGACCTGCCTCTCGCCAGTGTCGTGGATGCGCTTTCCGCCGCTATTCCTACCGACACCTGGCTTGATCGCATCGAAGTCAACGGTAGCGAAATCCGGATCACGGGCTTGACGGCTAACGCTACCGAACTTATTGGGCATCTAGGGCGCCAGCCTGGCCTGGTGGATGTGCGCGCCACCGGGGCAAATGTGCGCGACGGCACGCTGAATAAAGAGCGCTTCACGTTTGAAATGCGCTGGCGGGGCGAGGGAGCAAAACCATGAAAATGAATGTATGGCGCCGTCATTCGGTGGTTTTGCTGCTGGTGCTGTTTGTTGGCGCCTTGGCTTGTGCCGCTCTGATTTACAGCACTCTCTGGGCGCGTTACAACAACGCCCTGCAACAACTGGAGCCCCGCAGCGAACGCCTGGAAGGGGTGGTGAACGCCGGCGCTGAAATCGAAACCCTGCTCAGCGCAGCAAGCAGTACAGTGGCCCCGCTGGTGCACCCTGCTGGCGAAACTTCTCAAAACGATATCCAGCAGAAGCTTCGCCAGATGATCATGGCTTCTGGCGGCACGCTGGTTTCGTCCCAGGTCGCACTGGAACCTGGGGTGGATGGCAAGCTGGCGCGCATACGCTTGACGGCAACCGTGAATGGTGAATGGGTCAAGTTGGTGAGTTTTATGGAAAGTCTTCAGACGCACCGCCCTCCTTTCTGGGTGCGCACTGCCAACATCACGCGTGAGGGGGCAAGTTCTGGCGCGGGTCCGCAAAATGCACGCCTGTCTTTGCAGCTGGAGGCCCCCTTGGCACCAGAAAAGGCCAAGCCATGATCAAACCCTGGTACGTCGGCCCCGTCCTGGGTGCCGTAGCTTTGGCTGCGAGCGCTTACTGGTGGCATACCGAAAAAGAGCGCTGGAACCCGCCGCAAGCGCGCCGGCCCGATCTTCCAAAGGTTGAGCCCATGCCCCCGGTGATCAAGGTCCGGGCAAAGCAGGCAGTGGAGCGCCCTTTGTTGTGGGCATCGCGGCGCCCGGTGGCGGTGGAAGAAAAAAAGACCAGTCTGGTCACGGAGTTGCTGCAGGCGCGCCTCACTGCAGTATTTGAGTCTGGCAAGGAGCGTGTGGCCATCTTGCAGCGCCCCGATGGCAGCACCCTCAAGATCACCGGGGAAACAAAACCCTGGCGAGTTGAATCCTTTGATGGCCGCAAGGCTCTCTTTGTGTCAGCTGATGACCAACGTGTAGAGCGCCCGCTGGAAGCGGGAAGTGCGGCGGCCGTGAAAGCCGGACCGATCGGTGACCGCCTGCGCAGGCCTGCAACAAATCAATAAGCCCTAGCGGCGTACCCCAATATTGGAGCTATCTCTATGAATATTCGGCCATCCATCCTCTTGCTCGCATTGCTGGCGGCAGGCTGTGCCAGCACGCAGGGAGGTCCTGCGGCGTCCGGAGTTGCGGACTCCAAGGTTGCAGTTGGCGGAGCACCGGGGCCATCGCAGCCTGTTGCAGCTGCAGCTGCGGCTGCGCCAGTGGCGCCAAGCCCTGCACCGGCGGCGTCAGCGCCCAAGGAGCAGGCGCAAAAGAATGCTTCTTCCAGCACCAAGCTATATCCTGGCAACGACCAGTTTTTCAAGCGCGACAAGGCGCCTGCAATCGATCCCGTGCTTGCCAAGGGCGACAAGGTGGCGCTCAATTTCGAGAATGTCACTGTCAGCAACTTGGCTACAGCGTTGCTAGGTGACCTGCTCAAGCTCAACTACACCATCGACGCAGGTGGCGAAACGGTGGTGAGCCTGCATACGCGCCAGCCGCTGCTGCGCAGTCAGGTGCTGGATGTGCTGGATGCGGTGCTGTTGCCCCACGACTTGGCCATCGTCCGCGACAACGCGGGGGTCTATCACGTGACCAAGCGTACCGTTACCGTAGGCGCGCGCCCGGTGGTAGGGGCGTCCAAATTCAAGGATCTGTCGGGTGCCGGGACGGTTATCGTTCCCTTGAACCACATAGCAGCGGCCGAGATGGCCAAGATTCTGGCGCCTATCGCACCCCGTGAGGCCATCGTCTACGTGGACTCCCTGCGCAACCTGCTGGTGCTGCAGGGCAGCAAGGCCCAGTTGGGTGGTTGGCTGGAAATGGTAGAAGCGTTTGACGTGGACTTTCTCTCTGGCATGTCGCTGGGTGTGTTCGTGTTGGAAAACGCCAACGTCAACGTGGTACGGGATGCCCTGCAGGCGATGCTAGGCTCCGACAAATCCTCCGATCCCTATGGGGGGGCTGGTGCCGCACCTGCGGGGGGAGCGCCTAGCACGTCGGGTAGTGCTGCAGGTGGTGCGGCCGCAAGTGGTGGTGCCAGCGGTGCCGGCGCCCAGATGGCGACCCCTTTGGGTGGCTTGATTCGCGTCTTTCCCGTTGAGCGCCTGAATGCCCTGGTGGTGGTCACGCCGCGCAGTCATTTGTTGGCCCAAGTGGAAACCTGGATCCGTCGCCTGGACCGTCCCACCGATACGCTGGAGGCCAGCCTGTTTGTGTATCCGGTGCAAAACGGCTCAGCATTGCAACTGGCGGAAATGCTCAATGGCCTCTTTGGTGGGCAGTCCGGGCAAGCCAGCTCGGGTGGCGTCGCGGCGGGCTCGGCGCCCACGCAGTTCTCTAGGGGGGCGGGGGGCGCCGGTCTGGGTACGGGCAGCACTGGCAATACGGGCAGTTCCAGCGGGCTCTATGGCAATAGCAGCAGCTCCGGCACGGGCAGTAGTCCTTTAAACGCCGCGCTGGGTGCTGGCGGAAACAGAACTTCTTCGAACAACACATCCCTTACGTCAACGAGTCAATTGGATGGCAACGTGCGTGTGGTTGCGGACGAGAAGCGCAATGCACTCCTGATTCGCGCTCCGCGCACCGAATACCGCCGCATCGAGCAGGCATTGCGCGAGCTGGATAGGGCTCCAATGCAGGTGTTGATTGAGGCCAGCATCGTGGAGGTGAGCCTCACGGGCAACCTGGAATACGGCGTTGAGTGGTACTTGCAAAACGGTCTTAGCAGGGGGCGTCAAGGAGAGGCGCTGCTGGACTCCAACAACAGCAGTGGCATAGGCGCCAAAATACCCGGTTTCTCGTACACCATCAGCAAGGCGGATGTAGTTCGCGCCACGCTGAACGCCGTTGCCACAAAATCGCAAGTGCGGTTGTTGTCCAGTCCGTCTATCTTGGTTCTGAACAACCACACCGCCAATATTCAGGTCGGTCAGCAACAACCCATTCTGAGTTCAACGGCGGCCGCTACGGGCAGTAATTTCATTACTCAGTCCATAACATACAAAGACACTGGCGTACTGCTCACCGTCACGCCATCCGTCAATGCGGGAGGGTTGATCTCCATGGACATCTCTCAGCAAGTCACCGATGTGGGTGAAGAGGATGTTGTGACAAAACAGCGGTCCTTTCAGACCCGGCAAATACAAACGCGTGTCGCAGTGCGTTCCGGCGAGTCCATCGTTCTGGGCGGGTTGATCCGTGAAAATGACAGCAATACTCGTAGCGGGTTGCCGGGGCTTGCGGATGTCCCATTGTTGGGGGCCTTGTTCTCCAACACGTCAAACCAGCGCAACCGCACGGAGCTGCTGGTGTTAATGACGCCCCGCGCCCTGGAGGACGATGATCAACTGCGTTCGGCCAGTGCGGAGATGCGCGAACGCATGCGCTCCTTGTCTTTGCAGGCCCAACCCATGAGTTTCCGCCCCCCAGATGCCCAGTTGCAACCTTCGCGCTGACTGCGCCTGGCTGCTATGGCCCTAGCCAGCGTGGCGTATCCCATATATAGATAGTCAATCAGGAGATTCTTTACATGACAAAACCTGTTACCCGTCGTCATCTCGTCGCGACCTTGGCAGCGCCTGCGGTTTTGGCGGTGCTGGTGGGCTGTGCCGCCACAGGTGGCGCAGTGGTGTCGGCTGAAGATGACCAAGCAGCACTTCTAACGCGCGCAAAAGCGTATTGGGGGCTCATTCAGAAAAATGACCGTGTAGGCGCTTGGGCCTATGAGGAGCTGTCCAAAGACCCCAATGCAACGCTCGAGGCCTACCTCAAGCGTGGTGGCATTGCCTTTGACGCCGTAGAGGTCCGTGGCGTACGCAGCATTGAAGGCGACCGCGCACTGGTCAATGTGTGGATGCGCTACTCGTTGCCATTGCTGCGCGTGAAAAAGCAAGAGGCTGTCGCCGAAGACGAATGGCGCCGCATCGATGGCGTGTGGCACCATGTGCAGCGCCGTAGTGTCATGTTTCCAACAGCCCAGTGATACTTCGTTGTTTGAGTGCAACAAACGAGCATGCAGTGGGTTTCTCGTGGAAATAGGTTGAAAAAATCAAAGGTATCAGTATAAGATTGCATCAACCCAAACGGAGTACGGATGGGTTGCAGATCCCGCACAGGGTGGGAAAGCTTCCTTCAATTATCTAAGGACTGAGAAGATGAAAAAATTTGCAATGGCAGCCGTTGCAGCCGCTGCGCTGAGTGCTGGTGTGGCGCAGGCGTACACCGTGGGTACGTTCAGCAATGGTTTCGTGGTTCCTAACGTGATCCACAACGGCGACACCGATACCACCGCTGTGGGTATCATCAACCAAACCGGTAACGTTGTGCCTGTGTTCTGGACGTTCTTTGATGCGAACTCCAACCACGTGACCGACGGTTGCTTCCCTCTGACCAACAAGGACTACGAGCCCTTCATCTGGTCGCAACAATCCGGCACCGGCTTGGCTGGTACCCGCGGTTACCTGGTGTTCGCTGTGGGTGCTAACACTGCTTCCACCACCGCTGCTGGCGCTTGCAATGTGGCTAACGCCGCTGCTGGCATGGGCACGGGCGCTATTGGTGCCAATGCTTTCCAAGTGAACACCACTGCACAAGACGTGGCATTCGTTCCAGTCATCGACGGTCCTCTGACCCTGGCTACTGGCTCTGACCTGACGACCCTGGGTCCATTGAACCTGCTGTCTGTTGCTGGTGCACGTGCTGTGACGGCTGGTCCTTCGGCTACGCCTGCTTTCAGCATGCGCTATGCAGTTGACGCCGCTCTGAATGCTGGTCTGGAAACCCGCATCGTGGTGTGGTCGACTGGTGACCAACGCGGCACCCACACGGTCAACATGTACGACGCGGCTCAAAACCGTAAGTCGGTGAACTTCGCTCTGGCTGAAGCCGAACTGTCGTTCTTCAACCCAGAAACCATCCCTGGTCGTCCTGCCAACTTCACCGATGGTTTCATCGAGTGGGCTCCCGTGGCTGCTGAGCCAGCTGACTATCCAGGTACTTCTGGTCAGTCGCTGTTCTCCCTGGGCGGTTCCGTGTTCACGTACAGCCTGATCAGCGCACCTGCTTTCGGTGCTGTGCAATCGGTTCTCGGTTCGCACAACTAATATTTCTTAGTGCATGTGGCACTTCGGTGCTGCATGCAACAAAAGAAATAAAACTTGGCAATACCCTTTGGGGTGTTGCCAAAAAAAATGGCGCCAAACTGGCGCCATTTTTTTTGCTTGTGGAGTTTTCATGAAATTGTCTCGTTCTGTTCACTTTCGCTGGTTCGGTGTGGTGGCGTGCCTGGTGATGATTGCGGGTTGTCAGATGCAGCCAGTCGCAGGTGCTGGGGCTGCAGCATCCCCGGCCGTACAGGTGCCCCAAGGTGGGGGTGACCGTATCAAGATCGAAGCCCCCATGGTGTGGGGGGGGGAGGCGCGTTGTTCCACTGCCATGGGTTGCCGCCTCGTGCTGATTGAGCATGAGGAGGGGAAGGTGGCGTTGCACAAAATTGACGGCAGAGTCTCGCGTCTGTTGGATCGCCAAACGGTGGCGTATCACCCAGATTCTGCGATCTGGTTGTCAGACAGCTTGGTTGCAGCGGCGGTGGAGACCACAGGTAGTCTGGATATCTTCCGCATTGAGGGTGAGCGCATGGTGCGTGTCCACCAGGCGGTGGTGGGTTTTGCGCCGCGAGATGTGATTCTGGTCAACGCCTCGCAAGGGCAGTACAAATTCCTGGCGACGCCTTACAGCGGTAAGGAAGTGTCGTGGATCGACTGGTATGAAGACAATCGCCAGGCCGCTACGTCAAAAAAATCCCGCTGGTGCGAGGCTCCGTGGCATCCAGTGCGCGTGAGCAAACTTCCTGGCACACAAGGGGGGGGTATTGCGGTGGCGTGTCTGGATGATCGCAAGGTAGTGGCGGTGTCTGATGCGGATTTGCTGGCAACACCGCGTGTTCTCGCAAGCTTTGCTGCAATCGCACGCCAGGCCCGGCCGTCACCGTCGGGCCTTTGGCTGTATGTGTCGTTGGAGACGGGTTCGCGGAACGCCCGCATCAACATGCAAAGCGGGGAACTCCAATGGATCCAGTCCCCTCTGACCGGCAGTGTTTCGGTAGCGCCGTTGTCCGACGATCTCGTGGTTTGGGGTGAAGATGCAAAGCTTTATCTGCAGCGTCTTGATGCCGACGCCAAGGTGCTTGAAACACGGTGGTTGAAGACCAGTGGGTTCTCCACCGGCTTGCAGCTGATTGATCTGGATGGTGATGGTGAACGTGATCTGGTAGTGCTCAACTCGGTGGATACCGTGGTGGATGTAATTTACGGCCCGCTTTGGGACCGTGCCGCTGAGCGCCTTTGAGTATGTGTACTTCTTAAATATTGCTATGAGTCATTTTTCGAAGAACTTGAATTGGCCCCGCGCTTTTGTTGCTGTTGCTCTGACAGTCGTAGTCTCTACGGCTGGGGCAGCGGAGGCGTTGGTGCGCTTTGCCAATGGTGAAACCATTACCAAGGCTGATTTGTCCGTGTATTTGGACCGTCGAGTGGATTTGCGCTCCACCAGCCGGAACGTCTGGGGTGTGCAAACCACCTTGCGGGAAATGGCCTTGGTCCGGGCATTAGCGCTGGAAGGTGCTGCAATGGGCCAGCCCCGAGAAGAGGGCAAGGAGGCGCAGCGTTTTGATGATGTTTATGCCCAGGCTGTGTATACCAAGCTCGCGCCAGCCTGCAAGCCTCCGGCGGACGAAACTGCCGCTCGCCAGTTCTTCCAGGATCATCCTCAGGCTTTCAGGGTGCCTCCCATGGCGCGGTTGAGTCGTGTGATTCTCCCGGCTTCTGAGTCCCTTGAGGGTGAGCCCGCAGCGGCATGGTTGATGAAGCAAGCCCAGGCAGTGGCCTCCGGTGCGAAATCGTTTGACGATTTGGCCAAGCAGGCGGAATCCGTGTACAAGCTTGATGCCCAGGGAGATCTGGGTTGGGTTACCCTTTTTGAAGAAGACGCTAGCGTCCTGCGTGTGCTGGCCACTACCAATCAGGGTGAAATGGTAGGTCCGATTCGGGAGGGTGATTTTGCCTATCTCTTTAAAGTAGACGAAAAACGTGAAGGCCGCCAGCTGGCCTGGGGAGATGTGGCGGTTTCCGTGCCCACCCGCGCAGTCACTTACTGCCGCCAAGAGGGAAGCAAGAAAGTCCGGGAGGATCTTTTCAAGAAGTACGGGGTGGATTTGGATGGTGCTGCGATCAGGGCCTTGTTCTCGAAACAGTCTGCAGCAAATTAGCGGGCGTCCGGAGCCTTGGGGGTTGGCGGGCAGGGCTGATTACAAAGGGTGCACAGTACAATGGCAGGTTTTGCGGATCGCTAGGCCTGTCGCCCTGAGTCGCTGTCAGGCGCAGGGCATATGACGCCGTATCCTGAGCGAGCCCTTGCTGCACCTAGACAATGACTGAAATACGCGCCTCCGTGTTGATCCCCGTCAAGAACGGAGGGCCCTTGCTGGGTGAAGTGCTGGATGCTGTGCTCTCGCAGCAAGCACCTTGGCCATTCGAGGTTATCGTGGTGGATTCCGGTTCATCCGATAATTCTGTGGAATGTGCCCGGCAGCGTGGTGTTCGTGTAGAGACCATTCCCGCTGCAGAGTTCGGCCACGGCCGTACCCGCAATCTACTGGCTTCCATGGCAAGGGGGCAGTTTCTGGTGTTTATCACGCAAGACGCGCGACCTGCGGGCTCCAAATGGCTGTACAACATGGTGCAGGGCTGCGATGCTGAGCCAGGCGTCGCGGGGGCTTTTGGTCCTCATCGAGCCCATCCCCAAGCGCGGCATGTTACGCACTGTGAGCTGAATCAGCATTTTGCCGGCTTTGGTGACAAGCTGTCTGTGGTTCGCCTTGAAGACCCCGCCCGGTTTGCCAGAGATCCTGGTTATCGCCAGTGGCTGCACTTTTTCTCCAGCAACAATTCATGCATTCGCCGCTCGGTGTGGGAGCAATTGCCTTTGCCAGAAGTGGCATTTGCAGAGGACCAGACATGGGCGCTGCGCGCCATTGAGGCGGGGCACGCGAAGGCCTTTGTTCCAGATGCGGTGGTCTACCATTCGCACGATTTCGGTGTGTGGGAGACGTTGCAGCGCAATTTTGACGAAGCACGCTCATTCCATCTCTACTTTGGCTATCGCATTCAGGACAGCTTGGCGCAGGCTTTGAAGTCTGGTCTGTACTTGGCTAAGCGGGATCTTGGCTGGTTGCGCAGCGGGGGGCTGCAGGGCTGGCGCCTTTGTAAAAATGCGATTTACATGGGCTTCATTGAAATGGCGAGGGTTTCGGGACAATACCTGGGCACGCACCATGACCGTTTGCCCGCTTGGCTGCTGCGCTCGGTGTCGCGCGATGAGCAATTGCAGCGTGCGGGAGCTGTCTGACCATGGCGTTGAATCTGTCCAAGAAGATTTGGCGTGTGAAAGAAATGGCGCGCAAGGAAGGCGTTTTTGCCGCCCTGCGTGCTGTGGTGCGTCGCCTGCGCCAAGGCCCAGGAAGGTATGTGGATGTCTTTCGCCACTACGACTTTGCCCTGCCTTATGTCTTGCCTGCCCAGTCGGGTGAGGCCAAGCCGGGCACCTTGCTGTGGTTCATTCCTGACTTCAATGTCGGGTCCGGTGGCCATCTGAACATCTTCCGCACCATCTGGCATCTGGAGCAGATGGGCTACACCTCCAGTATCGTGATCGGCAAGCCCGTCATGCACCACGATGCGCAGGAGGCCCGCGAGGCCATTCGGAAGCACTTCTTTCCGCTTCAGGCGCAGGTGTTGTTGGGTCTTGAAGATCTGCCGCCGTGCGAATTCTCCATTGCTACGGGATGGGACACTGCCTACACCGTACGCGCCTTTACGGGCGCGAAGCACAAGCTCTACTTTGTACAGGACTACGAGCCGCATTTTTACCCCGTCGGGTCGGAGTCGGTCCTGGCACAGAATACTTACAGCTTTGGATTTTTCGGGATCACGGCGGGCGGCTGGCTGGCCAGCAAGTTGGCGAATGAATATGGCATGACCACCCACGCTATAGGTTTTGGTGTGGAACTAGAGCGTTACCGGCGCTTGCCGCGCAGGGAGCCGGAGATTCGCCGGGTGTTCTTCTACGCGCGTCCCCCCACTCCCCGCAGGGCGTTTGAGATAGGACTTCTGGTGCTGAATGCAGTGTGGGAGCGGATGCCCGACGTCCAGTTCGTACTGGCAGGCTGGGACACGGCTGGCTATCACATTCCGTTTCCACACTTGGGGTGTGGAACCGTGGCGCTCGATGATCTGCCGGATCTCTACAGCCAGTGCGATGTGGCGCTGGTTCTGTCGCTCACGAATGCATCGCTGTTGCCCCTGGAGTTGATGGCTTCGGGTTGTGCTGTGGTTTCGAATCGGGGGCCCAACGTGGAATGGCTGCTCAATGAAGACGTGGCCGCTCTGGCGGAGTCTTCGCCCGAGGGGTTGGCGGATGCCGTCTGTGACTTGTTGCAGAACGATGAACGGCGCCATGCTTTGAGCGCACGGGCCGAAAAGTTTGCGCGGGCGCAGACTTGGGACATGGTTGCGAAGGACTTTGAAGCAGCCCTGCTGCACGCGCGCACCCAGCAGCAAGTGGAGGCTTCCTGATGCGTTGCGCGATTCTGGGAGGTGCTGGGTTTCTGGGGCGCCATATTGGGCGTGCCATGGCGTCGGAAGGCGCAGAGGTGTGGTCGGTAGACCGGTCATTGTCGGCTGCGGGTAGTGCTCCCTGGCTGGGGGGAGAGGTGCAGGCAGATTGTTTTGACCTGCCCTCCTGGTGGGATGTGGTGGGGGGGGCAGACGTGATTGTTCACCTCGCTTCCTCCACGGTGCCGGCCACGGCCAGTGAGGACCCCATCCAGGATGTCCAGACCAATCTGGTGGGAACCTTGCGCCTTCTTCAGGAGTTGCGCAAAAAGGCCGCGCGCCCCAAGTTGCTGTTTGCGTCATCCGGTGGGGCGGTGTACGGGCGGCCGCAGTATGTGCCTTTGTGTGAGGCCCACCCCACCATGCCCATGGGGGCCTACGGCGCCACCAAACTGGCGATTGAGCACCACTTGCGCATCGAGGAGGCACAGCATGGCCTGCCATGCCGGATTCTGCGTTTGAGCAATCCCTACGGTGAGTGGCAGCAACCCCATGGGGTCCAAGGTGTGATTGCCGTTTTTGCACACCGTGCGCTCAATGCGCAACCGCTGGATGTGTGGGGGGACGGGTCCGTGGTGCGCGATTTTGTTTACGCTGCGGATGTGGGATATGCGTTCGCAGCAGCGGCGCGCCATGAGGGGGAGACCCGGATATTCAACATTGGCGGTGGTGCAGGGCACAGCGTCAACGATATTGTGCACACACTGGAGCAGTTGTTGGGGCATGCCGTAGAACGGCGTGTATTCCCTGCGCGTCCTTTTGACCCACCGGTCAATGTGTTGGACATTCAGCGTGCCCGGAACGAGCTGTTCTGGAAGCCGACGATGGCTTTCGAGGATGGGGTGGCCAAATCGGTCGAATGGCTGCGGACGGTAGCATGACGCGCCCTGTTTCCCATTCCACAGGGGTCTCATCGGCAGCGCCGCGCAATGCGCGCCAGTTGTGGGTGCTTTGGCGGTACTGGATGGTGCGCGAGTTCAAGACGCGCTATGCCGGTTCGGTATTGGGTTTTGCCTGGGCTTTTGTTCAGCCCGTAGCCACGCTGGCTATCTTCTATGTCCTTTTTGGCTTGGTGCTGGCGGTGCGGGTGCCCGGGCTGGACGTGAACAATGGCTATCTGCTGCACCTTCTGGCGGGGCTTGCAGTCTGGCTACCCTTTACCGATGCCATTGGCCGGGGGGTTGGGTCTCTGGCGGCGTACGAGGACTTTCTGCGCAAGCAGCCTATGCCTGCGGAGATACTGCCCGCAGTGTCCGTTGGAGGTAGCCTGCTCGTTCTGGGTATTGGCTATGCGCTGTTGATTGTCTTGTCGGTGGTGCAGGGTGTGGGGCCTTACGCGTCACTGGCTTGGCTACCGGTTCTGGTGCTGGCCCAGATTGCGCTGACCTTTGGTCTTACGTTGCTGCTGAGCATGGCCCACTTTCTGTGGCGTGATGTGGGCTCCATGGTGGCCTTCGCACTACAGCTCTGGTTCTACCTGACACCTGTCGTATACCCCCTGTCCCAGGTGCCGGAGAAATTCCACAACTGGTTCCTTTTCAACCCCGTAGCTTGCCTGGTCCTGATGGTGCAGAGCACTGTATTGCATATGCCGGTACCGCCGGGAACCCCCGTGGCCTTGGCCGTATGGGTGTTGTTGCTGGGTGGAGGGGGGTGGTGGTTCTTCCGCTCAATGAAGTCTGCACTGGGCGAGGCCTTGTAAAGCCATGACGATCCGCTTTGAAGGCATTGAAAAGACCTATATGGTCTACAGCCGTCCGCAGGACCGGCTTTGGGAGTGGGTGACGCGTAAGCAGCGCCACCGTATACATGTCGCTTTGACCGGGGTGGATTTTGAGGTGCAGGCCGGCGAAACGTTTGGCCTCATCGGTGAAAACGGTGCGGGCAAAAGCACCTTGCTGAAAATCGCGGCAGGCACCATCCGTCCCACCCGTGGGCAGGTGTTTCAAGAAGGCCGCGTTGCCGCGTTGCTGGAGCTTGGTGCGGGGTTTCACCCGGAGGAGTCCGGCTACGACAACATCCGCTTCATGGCCGCGTTGCATGGGCTGGAGGGCACCGCCATGGAGGACTTCATTGTCCGTGCCACTGCGTTCTCGGAGTTGACCAAGGAGACGCTGGAGCGGCCGGTGAAGACCTACTCATCGGGCATGTTCATGCGGCTGGCTTTTGCCGCTGCGACGGCCATCGATCCGGATGTATTGATCGTGGATGAGGCGCTCTCCGTGGGTGACCTGCATTTCCAGAAGAAGAGCCTAAATCGCATTCTGGAGCTTCGTGAGCGAGGCGCCACGGTGCTTTTCTGTTCCCACAACCTGTATCAGGTACGAAGCCTCTGTCAGCGGGCGGCATGGATACACGGTGGTCGCGTGCAAGCGATCGGAGCGACCGAGGACGTGGTGACCGCCTACGAATCCCATGAGCGACGCAGGTATGCCCACCTGCGCGTCGAAGCCCATGAGGCTGCAAAAAAGGATGAAGCGGCGCAGCCCGCAGCGGCGTCTTCGTCGGGAGCACCGCTGGTAAAAATCGCAGGCCTGACGATCGAAACGGGGGACGGCATCAACCCTGCGCAGGTGGATTCGTTTCAGGATCTGTCGGTAGAGATCGAGATCGAGTCCTATGCTGACGCGCCGTTTCATGTGTTGTTTGCAATTGTTCGCCCGGACAAGGACAACGTTTTTGGCACGAGCACGCAGTTTCGTGCCGAGGGTAAGCCGCTGCAGGGCACTGGCAGCCACCGCATTCGCGCCAGGTTCCCACGCTTACCGCTCCTGTCGGGTGAATACCTCTGGAGCGTCTATGTCCTGGATGATTCAGGTATCCAGGTGCTGGACATGGCGGAACTTATCCAGCCCTTTACCGTGCTGAACCAGAAGCACCGGGAGTTTGGTGTTGCCTGGCTGGAACACGAATGGGTGCTGGTGGAATGACGCGAGCTTGGTCTCTGGACCTGCTATTCCCTTTCATTGCCCGGCTGCCTACGACCCTGCCCTGGCGGCTGGCCGGGCGGATAGGGCGGGAATCAGCTGCGGAGCGCGAGCACCTGCTGCGCTGGCTCGAAAGCTTGTTTGTCCGGGTCTTCCCGCAAGCCACGGGGGGGCAGCATGCGCAATGGGCTCGCGCCCACTTGGACATGTTAGCGCAGGAGATGGTGGATGCCATGGCCTTCAGCCGCCTGGGCCGTTCTGGAGGGCCGACCATTGATCTGCAAGGTGCCGAGTTTGCCAAAGGCTTGGCTCGCCAAGGCAAGGGCTTCATACTGGTTCTCAATCACTATGACCGGCTTCTGACGGCCCCGGTTGCTTTGGCGAGGGAGGGTGTCGCCACCAATGTTCTGACCATGCCGGTCTTGGACAACCCGGAGCTTGAGGCTGCGCAGCGCCGTTTTTTGCTGCGAAAAATTCAAGGCTATACCGAGGTGACCGGTGGAAAATGGCACACCACGAGTGAAGGGCTGCGCCCGGTGCATGAAAGCCTGCGGGCGGGGCAAGCGTGGGTGATTCTGGCTGATGCATGGCGACCCGAGTTTGGCCGTTTGCGTGGCAACCCTTTTCTGGGCGGAAACCTGAGTCTGCCCACAGGTATTGAGCGTCTGGCGCAATCCACGGGCGTTCCGCTGCTGCATGCTGTGACTTATTCCCGACGCCCTGACCATCTGGAGGTTGTCGTCGAGCCATTGCCGGAAAATCCCAGGCAGGCGATCGATAGAGTCATCCAGCGGCTGGAGCAGGATGTTCTGGCCCGGCCTTGGGCATGGTGGCAGTGGGGATTGTGGGATCAGATGTGGCAGCCCGAACCGGCGCCAAAGGCGGAGGGAAATGCATGACCAATATTGAGCGATACGACTACGCATTCGACCCGAATGGTGAGGAGTGGGCTGCTCGGTTGCTGCGCCGCGTGCCACCAGGTGGCGGCTCGGTTCTGGAGCTTGGGCCGGGCCCTGGCGCCATGACCCGTGTTCTCCTGGCTCGGGGCTATCGCGTCACGGTGGTGGAAAACGACCCCGAGGCGCTGGAAGTGCTCAAGACACTGGACGTGGAGGTCATCCCTGGAAATCTGGACAACACCGACTGGCTGGATGCGCTCAAGGGTCGGCAGTTTGATACGGTGATGGCGTGTGATGTGCTGGAACACCTCAGAAAGCCCGAGGATGTGCTGCAGCGGTTGAGTGAGTTGGTCGCTCCCATGGGCTGTCTACTGATTTCCGTTCCGAACATCGCCTATGCCGGGGTTCTGGCTTCTATGCGAAGCGGCATCTTTGACTATTCCGACAAGGGCCAACTGGACAGGACCCATGTCCGTTTCTTTACCAAACGCAGCATGGAGAAGATGTTGCTGGACTGCGGATGGGCTCCCCGGGTCTGGGAAGCCAATAGGGTACCCGTTGAATGCAGCGAATTCGCCGGCTACTGGAGCGCCCTGTCGGGCGACCAGCGCCAGGCGTTGTTGGCTGGGTGGCAGGACTTTGACGTCTACCAGTGGATGGTGGTGGTCACGCCTTCTGTGGATGCCCCAACGTGGGAGCTGAAAGAGGCTCGGGGCATGGCGGAAAGCTTGCGCGACGAGTTGCAAGCACTGACGGTGCTGCACCAGCGCGAACGAGCTTCGTTGCTGGAGCACCAGAAGGCCTTTGCGGAAGCCAAGGACCTCATTGGGAAACTCCAGCAAGAGATCAATGAGTTGCGCACAGAGGTGGGTTCGCTGCGATCCGAAAAGACACTGGTGGAGTCTGAGCTTGCGACCACGCAAATAGCGTTGCAGGCCAGGACGGCGGAACTGAACGATCGCGCATGGCGCAGCCGTTGGCGCAGGCTCATGGGCTCGCATCACAGCCGGTGAACATGACGGACATGCTGCTGGGAATTCCTGCTTTCACGGCGTCACACGCAGGTGTGGATCGCATGGGCGCCGAATGTCGGATCGACCCGTCCGTCTCGGTCATGCGTTTCGGCCAGCGCTCCGATGTCTTGTGCCTAGCCGACGGGGTCAGTATCTATGCCCAGACACGGCTGGTGCTGGGCGATGTGGTAGCAGATCCCTGCGTGGGTATCCGCATCGGAGCCCGTACTATCGTCAATGTGGGAGGCTACCTGTCGGGTGAAGGTGGCCTGGAGATTGGTGAGGATGTCCTGATTGGCCCCCATGCCAAGCTGCTGTCTGCCGGCCATGCCATCGATGGGGGGGATGTGGTGATTGCGCGCAACCGAATCACCCGGGCAAGAATCGTTGTGGAAGACGGCGCCTGGATCGGTGCGGGCGCGATTGTTCTAGAGGGCGTGACGATTGGCCGTGGCGCGGTCGTGGCAGCCGGGGCGCTGGTACGACAGGATGTGCCGGCGGGCATGGTGGCTGCAGGTATGCCCGCCCGGCTGATCCGTTCAAGGCGGGGGGAGGCATGGCCGGAGCCTGAGCCCGAGGCAGCGGCCTCCTGGTTTCAACGGGTCGGTGCTGGGCTGAAAAGTTTCTTTCGCGAAGGGCGCGAGGTCAAATGAGAACCATGAGTCTGTTTTGGAAGGAGTCTGACGAGCGCGATCTCCCATCGCTTGGGACGGTCATGCGTGGTGTCATGCTCTTGGTTTTTCTGGTTGGGGGATGGTTGCCGTCCTCCTGGGCGAACCAGGTGTGGGAGTTTGTGGATGGGGAGGGCGTAACCCACATCGGCAATGTGCCTCCTTCGGCGGCTACGCGGGGTGTGATCTGGCTCAGCCGTGTGCCTCCCGCCTCGGTGGTGAAGGGCAAGGATCGCAGCCCCTCTGCACTGCAGTTTCCGGGCTATGACGACGTCAAGCAGCACCTGGAAGCGGCGGCGGTGGCGCAGTCGCTGGACCCCGCATTTGTGATTGCCGTCGCGGCAGCAGAGTCGGCCTTCAATGTGAAAGCCGTTTCGCGCAAAGGTGCGTTGGGGCTGATGCAGGTCATGCCGGCAACGGCTGAGCGTTATGGGGTTGCAGCGCGCCCTTCGTCAGACGGAGAGCATGCCGCGATGGAACCCAAAGTGAATGCGCAGATTGGCACCCGCTACCTGGCCGATCTGCTGCGTATGTTCGATGGCGACAAGGAACTGGCGCTGGCGGCGTACAACGCCGGGGAAGGTGCCGTGATCAAGTATGGTCGGCGCATCCCTCCGTATCCCGAAACACAGCAGTACGTGGAAAAGGTGATGCGTTTTTACCGTGGCTTGCTTCGGTAGTGGCCCCGGGTTCTGACCGCATGAACCTCTCCATGGCCCCCTCGGGGTTGTCGGGGGGACGGCCTGATTCAGGCTCGGACCTTCGTGGTGGCGTCTTGCCAGGGGCTGCCCACATGGCGTCCTTGCAGCATGCCAACAGCCCCAGCCCGCTGGGATGGGGCTGCGTGGATAGCGCTTTCTTACAGGCACTGGGACCGAGTGCGGGTACCATCGGCCGCTCATGATCTGGTTATCTGTGGTGGCATTCATCGTTGCAGCGTTGGCGGCAGGGTTCATCGTGCGGTGGATGCACAGCCACGCTTCCGTGTACGGCAACGGCATGCCTCAACGCTTTCATCTGGGGGACGTTCCCCGCTTGGGGGGGCCGCATTGCTGCTGGGCATTGGGTGCAGTTGGGGCCTTGGTGTTCTTCAATCTACCCATTGGGGTGATCCCGGCTCGCTGAAGCTCGGAGCTTGGGTGGGGGGCTGGCTGGTGGCCTTGCTGCCCGCCGCGCTGGGCGGCATTGCGGAGGACATGACCCAGCGCCTGTCCGTGCGTTACCGGTTGAGCCTGACCGGTGCATCCGGCGCTCTGGCGGTGATCCTGCTGGATCTGACCTTGCCGCGCATGGGGTGGCCCTGGCTGGATTCTTTGCTGGCCGCTGCTCCCTGGCTGGGCGTTGCGGTGGTTGTTCTGGCGGTTGCGGGACTTCCCCATGCGTTCAACATCATTGATGGCTACAACGGCCTGGCGGGCATGGTGGCTCTGATCGTCTGTCTGGCGCTGGCCCATGTGGCCCTGCAGGTGGGGGACCGTGCGCTGGCGGCGCTGTTGGTGTCCACGGCGGCGGCGACGGGAGGGTTTCTGGTCTGGAACTACCCGCGCGGCATGCTGTTCGCGGGAGATGGCGGTGCCTACGTGTGGGGCGGCGTGATTGCCCTGGCCAGCATTTCCCTGGTGCAGCGCAACGCCGATGTTTCGCCCTGGTTCCCCATGCTTTTGTTGATCTACCCCGTCTGGGAAACGATCTTCTCGATTTACCGCAAGACCGTGCGGGGCGTTTCCCCCGGCGTGGCCGATGCGCTGCACTTTCACCAATTGATTTACCGTCGCATTGTTCGGGGTGTCTTCCATGACGATGAATCGCGCAGGGTGTTGATGCGCAATAACCGCACATCCCCCTACCTGTGGGGCTTCACCTTGCTGACGGTGGTGCCTGCGGTACTGTTCTGGAGCAATACCCCACTGCTGATGGCGTTTTGCGGCCTGTTCGTCATCAGCTATGTGATGGCCTACCTGGCCATTGTGCGTTTCAAGGTACCCAACTGGTTGCGCCACTGACGGCGGGTGTGCTGGCAAACCCAGCGCGCCGCGCGAATGCGGCACAATTTGCGCCTTACCGTTTTCTCTGGATGGCCCGCCTCCATGACCGACCTTCTTTCGATTGCCCCGCGCGACAAGGCTGAAATCCTGGCCCAGGCGCTGCCTTACATCCGCAAGTTCCATGGCAAGACCATGGTCATCAAATATGGCGGCAACGCCATGACCGACCCCGCGCTGCAGGCCGACTTTGCCGAGGACGTGGTGCTGCTCAAGCTCGTGGGCATGAATCCCGTGGTCGTGCACGGCGGCGGACCTCAGATTGAGACGGCGCTGAACCGCCTGGGCAAGAAGGGCGAGTTCATCCAGGGCATGCGCGTGACCGATGCTGAGACCATGGAAGTGGTCGAGTGGGTGCTGGCCGGCGAGGTGCAGCAGGACATCGTGGGCCTGATCAACCAGGCCGGCGGCAAGGCCGTGGGCCTGACGGGGCGCGACGGCGGCATGATCCGTGCGCAGAAGCTCAAGATGGTGGACAACAAGAACCCGTCCATCGAGCACGATGTGGGGCAGGTGGGAGACATCGTCTCCATCGATCCGAGTGTGGTCAAGGCGCTGCAGGACGACGCCTTCATCCCCGTCATCAGCCCCATCGGCTTTGGTGAGAACAACGAGAGCTACAACATCAACGCCGACGTGGTCGCCAGCAAGCTGGCCACGGTGCTGCAAGCTGAAAAACTGATGCTGTTGACCAACACGCCCGGCGTGCTGGACAAGGCGGGCAATCTGCTCACAGACCTGACGGCCCGCGAGATCGATGCGCTGTTTGCCGACGGCACCATCTCTGGCGGCATGCTGCCCAAGATTGCGGGAGCGCTGGATGCTGCCAAGGCCGGCGTGAACGCAGTGCACATCATTGATGGGCGTGTGCCGCACGCCATGCTGCTCGAAATCCTGACCGACCAGGCCTACGGGACCATGATTCGTAGCCATTGAAATGGTCCATCCCTCTGAGTCGCTTCTCGCCTTCTCCCTTCTTTCGCTTCGCGGGGTGGGTGACGTCGCCAGCGCCAGCACAGGGTATTGGCTGTCCTTGCGCGGCGGCCGCCGGATGAGGCTGCGCCAGCCTATCGGGCATGCGGCTATGCACAGCGAACAAGTGGGTTGATATGCGACTCTTGCTGGTCGAAGACGATGTGATGGTTGCCAGCGGCATCAAGCTGGGGTTGACCGACGCGGGGTACGCCGTGGATTGGGTCGGAAGCGGTGAGCGCGCCGAAGAGGTGCTGCGCACCGAGTCGTTCGACGCGGCCATCATCGATATCGGCCTGCCGGCCATGGATGGGCTGGAACTCACCCGCCGCCTGCGCCGCCCTGATATGGCAAGCCCCGCCCTGCCGGTGCTGATCCTCACCGCGCGCGATGCACTGCACGACCGCGTGCAGGGGCTGGACCTCGGGGCTGACGACTACATGGTCAAGCCCTTCGAGTTGCCTGAACTGCTGGCACGCCTGCGCGCCCTGCTGCGCCGCTCGCAGGCCGCGACCACAGCGGTGTTGAGCTTTGGTCCGCTGGAGCTGGACACGGCTGGCCGTCGCGCCAGCATCCGTACCGGGGACGGGGAGCAGGTCATTGAGCTCGGTCCGCGTGAATGGACTGTGCTGGAGTACCTGCTCATCAATGCCCCCAAGCCTGCCAGCAAGGACAAGCTTCTGCAGGCTCTGACGGGTTGGGACAAGGAGATCACGCCCAACGCGGTGGAGGTCTACGTCTCCCGGCTGCGTGGCAAACTGGAGCCGCATGGCGTGGCGCTGCGTTCGATCCGTGGGTTCGGCTATCGGCTTGAACTCCAGGCCGCCTGAGCGGAACCGGCCGGGCTGAAGCCGTCGGTAAGGATCATGATGACGCCGCCGGACCGAGCCATCCCTTCCCCACGGCCCGGCCTGCGTGCCATGACCTCCGACCTGCGCAATCGGCTGCTGATCTTGCTGGTGCTGCCTTTGTGCGCGCTGGCCTTGGTGGGCGTATGGCTCGACTACCGCTCGGCCGACGAGGCCGCCGGGCGGCACGACCAGCGCCTGCTGCGGCTGTTGCCCGCACTGGCAGATTCGGTGCTGGCCCCGTCGATCCGTGACCACGAGCCGCCCTTGCTGCTGCTGGCGCCTCCGGTCGAAGACTTTCTGCGCCAGAACACCGGGTTTGCGGGTTACAGCGTGCGCGACATCTCTGGACGCCTGCTGCTGGGCGACGACTGGGTGCACAGTGCCGTGCCCACCACCCATGCGCCCGAATTCCACAGCGTTGAGTTTGGCGGGGTGACCTATAGGGTGGCGGTGCAGCGTGGTCGCACCGGTGCTGGCGAACTGGTGGTGGCGCTGGCCGACGGGTCTGACCCGCGCCAGCAATGGGCGCAGCAGCTCCTGCTGCGGGTGCTGCTGCCCAACCTGGTGCTGGTGGCCGCCGCCGCGCTGGCCATCCACTGGGCTGTGGGCCGGGCCTTCAAACCGCTGGTGGACTTGGCCGAAGCGGTGGAACACCGTTCGCCGCGTGACCTGAGCCCTATCGACGAAGCCTCGTCGCCCGCCGAGGTGCGCCCGCTCGTGCACTCGCTCAACCGCCTGTTTGCACTGGTCAATGCGCAGGCGGAAGGGCAGCGCCGCTTTGTGGCCGATGCGGCGCACCAGCTGCGCACCCCGCTGGCGGGCCTGCAGGCACAGGTCGAAGCCTGGGCCATGATGGCCAAGGCGGCGGCACCACCCCGGGTGTCCTTGTCAAATTTTGAGGGAAAATTGCCGCTAGCGCATGATGGGCAAGCGAAAGGTGCTATTGTTTTAGGAGTTGACCAGATCGAGAAGCTGCGCAATGCCACGCGCCGCACTTCGCAGCTTGCCCACCAGCTGCTGGCACTGTCGCGCGCCGATGCGCGCAGCCTGGACGCGCAGCCGCCCCAGCGTGTAGACCTCAAGGACCTGTGCGAAACCCTGCTGGAGACCTTTCTCGACCCAGCCACCGGCAAGGGGCTGGACCTGGGGCTGGAAGTCCAGCCCGTGCATGTCACCGGCCATGGCTGGTTGCTGCGCGAGTTGTTGTCCAACCTGGTGGACAACGCCATCAAGTACACCCCGGCGGGCGGCATTGTGACCATACGCTGTGGCATGCGCCAAGGGCGCGCAGGGCCGCCACGTGTGTTCATCGAGGTGGAAGACGATGGGCCTGGCGTGCCCGATGCCGAGCGAGGGCGCGTCATGCAGCGTTTTTACCGGGTGCCCGGTACGGTGGGCGAGGGCACGGGGCTTGGGCTTGCCATTGCCGACGAAATTGCGCGCGTGCACCGCGCTGCCCTCACGCTGGGCACCGGCCCGCTGGGGCACGGCCTGCTGGTGACTGTGGTGTTTCCGCTGTAAATCGGCGTAGCGGTAGCTGCTCTCGCCCGTGCCCATGGGGCCGCCCCAGGGCCTGTGCGAGAATCATTTCCACACATGATTTACGCCCTGCCGCAGGCCGGTGCATGCCCACCTGGCATGTGAACCCGGCGCAGTGTGCCCTTGGCCGCATGGCCTTACCCCAGCCCTTGTTCCTGCATGTCTGAACTTTCGCCCCTACCCGAGCCAGCCAGTACCGACGACGGGGGCGAAACTCCGGCTGCGCGCAAACGGCCCAAGCCGGGTGAGCGGCGCGTACAGATCCTGCAAGCGCTGGCGGCCATGCTCGAGCAACCCGGGGCAGAGCGCATCACCACCGCCGCGTTGGCGGCGCGTCTTTCTGTCAGCGAGGCCGCGTTGTACCGCCACTTCGCCAGCAAGGCGCAGATGTTCGAAGGGTTGATCGACTTCATCGAGCAGACCGTGTTCACCCTGGTCCAGCAGATTACCGGCCGCGATGTACCCGATCCGGACCAGTCTGCCGAAGTGGGCACGCGCCAGGCTGCGCGCATCGTGGCGTTGCTACTGCAGTTTGGCGAGCGCAACCCCGGCATGGTGCGCGTGATGGTGGGCGATGCCCTGGTGTTTGAGCACGAGCGCCTGCAGCAGCGCATGAACCAGTTTTTTGACCGCATCGAATCCACCCTGCGCCAGTGCCTGCGCCCTGCGGTGGCGGGCTCTGCCACGCCCACTGTGGATGCCCAGGTCGCGGCTAGCGTGCTCACGGCGTTTGCCGTGGGGCGCCTGCAACGCTACGCGCGCTCGGGTTTCAAGCGCCTGCCGTCGGAACATCTGGAAGCCAGCCTGGCGCTGATTCTCTGATACCACCGCCTGGGTGCCGCCTGCCGTGGGCGGCCCTGTGGCGGGGGCGGAAGCGATGGGGTGGGGTGGGGCAGAGGGTGGCACCGCCGCAACGAATGGTTTGGGTGGGCCTCCCTATTTTTTCCGGGGGTTTTGGTCGGGCGGAGAATTTGCTGCAGAATAGAACGAACGTTCGTTTTTATTTGCCCGCATGTCCGCCACCTCTTCATCCAGCCAGGTCACCCGCATCCCGCGCGCTCGCAGCGGTACCGGCCGCGCCCTGCAAAAAGGCCAGCAAACCAAGGCGGCCATCGTCGAGGCAGCGCTGGGCCTGGCCACGCACATCGGGCTGGAAGGCCTGTCCATTGGGGCGTTGGCCGACGTCACGGGCATGAGTAAGTCGGGCGTGTTTGCCCATTTTGGCTCTCGCGAAGAGCTGCAGATCTCCGTGGTTCGTGAATACCACACGCGTTTCGAGCAGGAAGTGTTCTACCCCGCCATGTCCGCGCCGCGTGGCCTGGCCCGGCTCAGCGCCATGTTCGACAACTGGATGAAGCGCACCTCCATCGAAATCGATTCGGGCTGCATCTACATCAGCGGTGCGGTCGAATTTGATGACCGCACCGGCCCCGTGCGTGACGCGCTGGCCAGCTCGGTGCTGACCTGGCACGCCGCCATGCGCCGCGCCATCGAGCAGTGCAAGGGCCTGGGCGAGCTGCGCGCGGACACCAATGCCGAGCAGATGCTGTTCGAGATCCACGGCCTCATCCTCGCGCTGCACTACGAAGCACGCTTCCTGCAGACCCCGGGCTCCATGGCCCGGGCGGTGCAGGGCTTTCACAACATCCTGGCGCGCTACAGCGCCACACAACCAGGCGCCAGCGCAGAAGCAGCACCCGTTGCTGCTGTTGCCAAGCGGCGCAAAGTTTCCAACCAAACCACCACCTCCAAGGAGTAAACCGATGCCTACCTACACGCCGCCCCTGCGCGACATGCAATTCGTCATGCACGAAGTGCTCAAGGTCAGCGAAGAATTCAAGGCAATGCCGCCCCACGCCGAGGTGGATGTGGACACCATCAACGCCGTGATCGAAGAAGCCGGCAAGTTCGCCGCCGAGGTGACCTTCCCGCTGAACATCAGCGGCGACACCGAAGGCTGTGTGCTCGACAAGGCAACGCACGAAGTGAAGCCCCCATCGGGCTTCAAGGACGCCTACGCCAAGTACGTCGAAGGCGGCTGGGCGGCCCTCTCCTGCGACCCCGCCTACGGCGGCCAGGGCCTGCCCTTTGTGCTCAACCAGTGCCTGTACGAGATGATGAACTCGGCCAACCAGGCCTGGACGATGTACCCCGGCCTGTCGCACGGCGCCTACGAAGCCCTGCACGCCCACGGCACCGAAGAACAAAAGAAGATCTACCTGCCCAAGCTGACCAGCGGCGAGTGGACCGGCACCATGTGCCTGACCGAACCCCATTGCGGCACCGACCTGGGCCTGCTGCGCACCAAGGCCGAGCCCCAGGCCGACGGCACCTACAAGATCACCGGCAACAAGATCTTCATCAGCGCCGGCGAGCATGATTTCACCGAGAACATCGTGCACCTGGTGCTGGCCCGCCTGCCCGATGCGCCCAAGGGCAGCAAGGGCATCAGCCTGTTTGTCGTGCCCAAGTTCAAGGTGAACGCCGATGGTTCGCTGGGCGAGCGCAACCCCATCTACTGCACGGGCCTGGAGCACAAGATGGGCATCCACGGCAACGCCACGGCGCAGATCGCCATCGACGGCGCCATCGGCACCATGGTGGGCGAGCCCAACAAGGGCCTGGCCGCCATGTTCGTGATGATGAACGCCGCGCGCCTGGGCGTGGGCAACCAGTCGCTGGGCCTGACCGAAGTGGCCTACCAGAATGCACTGGCCTACGCCAAGGACCGCATCCAGATGCGCAGCCTCTCGGGCGTGAAGGCCAAGGACAAGGAAGCCGACCCCATCATCGTGCACCCCGACGTGCGCAAGATGCTGCTCACCGCCAAGGCGTACGCCGAAGGCGGCCGCGCGCTGCAGATCTTCTGCACGCTGCTGCTGGACAAGGTGCACAGCCACCCCGATGAAAAGGTGCGTGCCGAATCCGAAGAGATGGTGGCGCTGCTCACCCCCATCGTGAAGGCCTTCATCACCGACAACGGCCACATCTCCACCAACGCCTGCATGCAGGTCTTCGGCGGCCACGGCTTCATCAAGGAGTGGGGCATGGAGCAGTACGTGCGGGACAACCGCATCAACATGATCTACGAAGGCACCAACACCATCCAGTCGCTCGACCTGCTGGGCCGCAAGGTGCTGGGCAACAACGGCGCCACGCTCAAGAAGCTGGGCAAGCTGATCGGCAAGCTGGTGGAAGAAGAAGGCGTGAACGAGAAGATGGCCGAGTTCATCAACCCCGTGGCCATGCTGGGCGACCAGATGACCAAGTTCACTACCGAGATCGGCTTCAAGGGCATGCAGAACCCCGACGAAGTGGGCGCCGCCGCCGTGGACTACCTGCGCGTGGCCGGTCACCTGGTGTTCGGCTACCTGTTCGCCCGCATGGCCCAGGTCGCCCTGCGCGAGATCGCCGCTGGCAACACCGACCCGTTCTACGGCGCCAAGCTGCAGACCGCGCGCTTCTACTTTGCCAAGCTGTTCCCTGAAACCGCCACGCTGATGCGCACCGCCCGTGCTGGCAGCAAGGTGCTGATGGACACGGATCTGGCCCTGGCCTGATCGGTAGACCTGCGGATTTCAAGCTTTTTTGGCACGGAGCGCCTATGTATAAAGCGGTAGCAGCTATTGTTTTTGTAGCGTCTGCGGCACCCGTCTGGGCGCAGGCGACGCCCGAAGGCCTGTGGCGCAACATCGACGACAAGACCGGCGAGGCCAAGGCCGAAATCCGCATCCGCGACATCGGCGGCGGCGTTTTGAACGGGGCGCTGGAAAAGCGCCTGTCCAAAGACGCCAAGCCCGACGATGTCTGCGACGAATGCTCGGATGACCGCAAGGGCAAGCCCATCTTGGGCCTGGAGATCATCCGGGGTGCCAAGAAGGCTGACGGCAAAGAGGTGTGGGAAGGCGGCAAGATTCTCGACCCCGAGAACGGCCGCAACTACACCCTGCGCATGACCCCCGTCGAGGGCGGAAAGAAGCTCGAAGTGCGGGGCTCCATCGGCCCGTTTGGCCGCACGCAAACCTGGATCCGCATCCAGTAAACCCCCTTCCCGTGGCCTTGCGCGCCCCCTGCGGTGTTGCGCAACGCCCCAACCAGGAACCCAACCCATGTCCCGATTCCAAGTGAAAAAAGTCGCCGTACTCGGCGCAGGCGTGATGGGCGCGCAGATTGCCGCCCACCTCGTCAACGTGAAGGTGCCCGTGGTGCTGTTCGACCTGCCCGCCAAGGAAGGCCCCAAGAACGGCATCGTCACCAAGGCCGTCGAAGGCCTGAAAAAGCTCAAGCCCTCGCCCCTGGGCGTGGCCGACGACGCGGCGCTGATCCAGCAGGCCAACTACGAAGAGCACATGCACCTGCTCAAGGAATGCGACCTCGTGATCGAGGCCATTGCCGAGCGCATGGACTGGAAGCTCGACCTGTACACCAAGATCGCGCCCCACGTGGCCAAGCACGCCATCCTGGCGTCCAACACCTCGGGCCTGTCGATCACCAAATTGAGTGAAGTGCTGCCCGAGAGCATCAAGCCCCGTTTCTGCGGCATCCACTTCTTCAACCCCCCGCGCTACATGACGCTGGTGGAGCTGATCAACACCCCCACCACCCAGCCCGAAGTGCTGGACCAGCTCGAAGCCTTTGTGACCAGCGGCCTGGGCAAGGGCGTGGTGCGCGCGCACGACACGCCCAACTTCGTGGCCAACCGCGTGGGCATCGCCGGCATGCTGGCCACGATGAAGGAAGTCGAGAACTTCGGCCTGACCTACGACGTGGTGGACGACCTCACGGGCAAGAAGCTGGGCCGTGCATCGAGCGGCACCTTCCGCACCGCCGACGTGGTGGGCCTGGATACCATGGCCCACGTCATCAAGACGCTGCAGGACAACCTGAGCATCGAGACTGACCCGTTCTACGAAAGCTTTGGCACGCCCGCCGTGCTGAAGAAGCTGCTGGAACTGGGCAACCTGGGCCAGAAGACCAAGGCTGGTTTCTTCAAGAAGGTCGGCCGTGATGTGATGCGCTTTGAGCTGGAAAGCGAAGAGTACGTACCCGCCGGTCAGAAGGCCGACGAGGTGTACGCGCGCATGCTCAAGAAGCCCGCCGCCGAACGTCTGCGCCTGCTGCGCAACGCTGAAGGCGCGCCCGGCCAGTTCCTCTGGGCCATTCTGCGCAATAGCTTCCACTACGCCGCCGTGCACCTGGGCACCATTGCCGACAATGCCCGCGACGTGGACCAGGCCATGCGCTGGGGCTTTGGCATGAAGCAGGGCCCCTTCGAGCTGTGGCAAGAAGCCGGCTGGCTCGAAGTCGCGAAGATGATCCAGGAGGACATCGACGCTGGCAAGGCCCTGTGCAAGGCGCCGCTGCCCGAGTGGGTCTTCAAGGGCCCCGTGGCCGAGGCCGGTGGCGTGCACACCGCGCAGGGTTCGTGGAGCGCATCGCGCGGCCAATTTGTGCCCCGCCGCAAGCTGCCCGTGTACGAGCGCCAGATCTTCCCCGAGGCTCTGCTGGGCGAAACCAGCCTGCCCGACTGGCGCACCGCTGGCACCACCATTGCCGAATCGAAAGCCCTGCGTACCTGGACGCTGGACGGCCAAGTGCTCATCGCCAGCATCAAGAACAAGATGCACGCCATCAGCCCCGAGGTGATGGAAGCGCTGATGGAAGCGCTGGAACTGGCCGAGTCTGAATACCAGGGCATGGTCATCTGGTCCGGCGATGCACCGTTCAGTGTGGGCGCCGACCTGGAAGCCACCATGCCTGCCTTCATGGTCGGCGGCGCCGATGCGGTGGAAAGCATCGAGCAAGAACTGCAGAACCTGATGCTGCGCATCCGCTACGCGCAGGTGCCCGTCGTCGCTGCCATCCACGGCATGGCGCTGGGCGGTGGTTGCGAGCTGGCCGTGTATTCGGCCAAGCGCGTGGCGCACATGGAAAGCTACATCGGCCTGGTCGAAGTGGGCGTGGGCCTGGTGCCCGGCGCCGGCGGCCTGACCTACATTGCCCGCCGCGCGGCCGAGAACATGGCTGCTTCGACGAGCAAGGACCTGCTGCCCTTCCTGACCGAAGGCTTCACCGCCGCCGCCATGGCCAAGGTGGGCACCAGCGCGCTCGAATCGCGCAAGCTGGGCTACCTGCTGGACAGCGACGTGATCGTGCCCCACAAGGATGAGCTGCTGTTCGTGGCCATCAACGAAGCCAAGTCCATGGCCGCGAGCGGCTGGCGTGCGCCGCACAAGCGCCTGTTCCCCGTGGCGGGCCGCAGCGGTCTGGCCACCATCAAGGCCCAGCTGGTGAACATGCGCGACGGCGGCTTCATCAGCGCCTATGACTTCAAGGTCGGCGCCATGATCGCCGAGGTGGTCTGTGGTGGCGATGTAGATGCCGGCTCGATGGTGAGCGAGGAATACCTGCTCACGCTGGAGCGCAAGGTGTTCTGCCACCTGATCGCCCAGCCCAAGACGCATGAGCGCATCCTGGGCATGTTGTCCACCGGCAAGCCGGTTCGCAACTGATCCGGACGTCGATGGATAACCGGTAGACCGACATGAGCGAACACGCCCCCAACAAATTGCAGCGCTCGCTGATGCGCTTGGACGAGGCCCCCGCGTTCATGCGCGGGTTCGTGCAGAACATCATCCTGCGCCGGGCTGTGCCCTTTACCGGCACGGCCGGGGTGAAGTTCGTGTCGCTCACGCCTGAGCGGGTCGAAGTGCATCTTGCCAACGAGCACCGTGTGCAAAACCACATTGGTGGTGTGCACGCCTCGGCCATGAACCTGCTGGCCGAAACGGCCACCGGCATGGTCGTGGGCATGAACGTGCGCGACGACTGCCTGCCGCTGGCCAAGGAGCTGAGCATGGCGTTCAAGAAGCGAGCCACGGGCGGCCTCAAAGCCGTGGCCACGCTGACCGCCGAGCAGCGCGCCGCCATGTTGGCCAGCGACAAAGGCGAGGTGCAGGTGAAAGTCACCGTGACCGACGAAACCGGTGTGGAGCCGGTCGAATGTGTATTTACGTGGGCCTGGGTTCCTTCCAGCCGCCCCCCCAAGAATTGAAGGAGTTTCACCATGGCTCAAAAACAAGTCCAGGACGCCTACATCGTCGCCGCCACGCGCACGCCCATCGGGCGCTCGGGCCGCGGCTATTTCAAGAACACCCGGCCTGACGACCTGCTGGTCGCCGCCATCAAGAGCGCCATGCTGCAGGTGCCCACGCTGGACCCCAAGGCGATTGAAGACGCCATCATTGGCTGCTCCTTCCCCGAAGGCGAGCAGGGCATGAACATGGCCCGCATTGCCGTGGGCCTGGCATTCGACCACCCTGTGGGCGGCGTGACCGTGAACCGCTTTTGCGCATCGGGCATCACCGCGCTGCAGATGGCGGCTGACCGCATCCGCGTGGGCGAGGCCGACGTGCTGATCGCCGGCGGCGCCGAGTCCATGAGTCTGGTGCCCATGGGCGGCAACAAGCCCTCGTTCAACGCCGAGATTTTTGCCAAGGACGAAAACGTGGGCATCGCCTACGGCATGGGCCTGACCGCCGAAAAGGTAGCCCAGCAGTGGAAGGTGAGCCGCGAAGCTCAAGACGCGTTCGCCCTCGAATCCCACCTGCGTGCCATCAAGGCGCAAAAGGCCGGTGAGTTCAGCGACGAAATCACGCCCTTCGAAATCGTGGAGCGTTCGCCCAACCTCGCTACCGGCGAAGTGGTGGAAAAGCGCCGCACCGTGAGCCTGGACGAAGGCCCTCGCCCCGACACGTCCCTGGAAGGCCTGGCCAAGCTCAAGCCTGTGTTTGCGGCGCGCGGCAGTGTCACGGCGGGCAACAGCTCGCAGACCAGCGATGGCGCGGGTGCACTGATCGTGGCCAGCGAAAAGGCCGTGAAGCAGTTTGGCCTTACACCTCTGGCGCGTTTTGTGAGCTACGCGGCGCGTGGCGTGCCGCCAGAGATCATGGGCATTGGGCCTATCGAAGCGATTCCTGCGGCGCTGCGGTATGCGGGGCTCAAGAGCGATGACATTGGCTGGTACGAGCTGAACGAAGCGTTTGCGGCCCAGTCGCTGGCGGTGATCAATACGCTGGGCCTGAACCCTGCGAACGTGAACCCAATGGGTGGCGCGATTGCATTGGGGCACCCGCTGGGCGCTACCGGTGCTATCCGTGCGGCGACGGTGGTGCATGCGCTGCGTCGGCACAAGCTGAAGTACGGCATGGTCACGATGTGTGTAGGTACCGGCCAAGGCGCCGCCGGCATCATCGAAGCTCTTTGAGTTAGCTGGCTACTGCGCGGGCCATCTGCGTCGTTGGGCGGTGCTCGGAATCCTCACGTACAGGAAGTACGTTCCGGTTCCTGTGCTCCGTCCGCCTAGCAGCTGATCCCGCTCGCTACGCCCTTGAGGGTGGGGTATGAAGGCAGGGGGAAGTGCGGTGATAGACGTTGGTTGCTCTCACTGACCCCCAACCCGTTCGGGCTGAGCCTGTCGAAGCCGGGGCCCATCCTCAGCGATAGTTTTCTTTTTCAAGCCGACGCAGATCGGTTTCGACACAAGGAGACAGACATGAACAAGCAAACCTTGCAGGTCAACGGTGCAGTGTCGCTGGCACTGCGTGTCTACGAACCCGAGGGCGCACCACGCGCCAGCGTCGTGATCGGCGGCGCGATGGGGGTGCGGCAGTCGTATTACGAGGCCTTTGCGCTGTGGATGGCGCAGCAGGGGTTTCGGGTCACCACGTTTGACTACCGAGGCCACGGCGATTCGCTGCAGGGCGCGATGCGTGATGTGAAGGCGGATCTGTTTGACTGGGCACAGGACTACGAGGCGGTGATCTCTGCTGCCAAGGCCGCGCTGCCTGCGCAGCCGCTGTATTTGCTGGGCCATAGCCTGGGCGCGCAATTGCCAGGGCTGCTCAAGAAGCCCGAGCAGGTGGCGGGCCTGCTGAGTGTGGCCGCAGGCAGCGGCTACTGGCGTGACAACGCGCCGCAGCTCAAGCGCATCGTTCCGTATTTCTGGTGGGTGCTGGTGCCGCTGGCCACGCGGCTGTGCGGGTACTTCCCGGGGCGCACGCTCAAGAAGGTGGGCGACCTGCCTGCTGGGGTAATCCTGCAGTGGCGGCGCTGGTGTCTGGACCCCGCTTACAGCGTGGGGGCTGAGGGGCCTGCGGTGGCGCAGAGTTATGGCGCGGTGCGGTTCCCGGTGTTGGCGCTGTCGATGGCGGACGACGAGCTGATGACCTTGCGCGGCACGCACAACCTGGTGAACCTGTACGCCAACACCGAACGCCGGGTGGAGAGCATCACGCCGGCCGACCTGCAGGTGCGGCGCATTGGGCACTTTGGTTTCTTTCGCGACCAGTTTCGCCAAAGCCTGTGGCCGCGCGCAGCGGCTGCGCTGGCCACGCTGGGCGGCGGCGTAATGCCCCACGGCGAAGTCTCCGGTACGACGGCCTGAGCGGTCGTTTCGCGGCACACTTGCAGCATGACTTCCTCTTCATCCACTTCTTCGTCTGCGTCTTCGTCCTCCGCTACCCACCCGCTGGACGAGGCGCTGCAACTGACGGCCTCGTCCGATGCGACGGGCCAGTACGAAGGGCAGACCCACCCCGGCTACTGGAACATGGTGGGCCCGTTTGGCGGCATCACCGCCGCCACGCTGCTGCAGGCCGTTCTGCAACATCCCGACCGGCTGGGCGACCCGCTGTCGCTCACTGTCAACTACGCGGGCGCTTTGACCGCTGGTGCGTTCACGGTGCAGGCAACTCCTGTTCGCACCAATCGCTCCACCCAGCACTGGACGCTGTCGATCCTGCAGGCCGGTGCCGACGGCGCGCAGGTGGTTACCACCACGGCCACCGCCGTCACGGCCGTGCGCCGCGAGACCTGGAGCGTGGGCGATGTGCCCATGCCGCAGGTGCCACCCCCCGCAGAGCAAAAGGCCATCGTTGCCCCTTTGGGCGCTGTGGAATGGCTCAATCGCTATGAGATGCGCCCCATCGCTGGCTTCATCCCGCGCACCTGGGACGGCAGCGGCGACCACAGCCTGACGCAGCTGTGGATGCGCGACACACCACCGCGGCCGCTCGACTTCGTGGCGCTGTCCGCATTGGCCGATGTGTTCTTCCCCCGCGTGTGGCTGCGCCGCGCGCGCCAGGTGCCTGCGGGCACGGTGTCGATCACCGTGTACTTCCACACCACGGCAGAGCAGCTGCAGGCCACGGGCACGGGCTTCCTGCTCGGCCAGGCGCGCGGGCAGGAGTTCCGCAACGGATTCTTTGACCAGACCGTGCAGCTGTGGAACGAGGCTGGCACCATGCTGGCCACCAGCCACCAGATCGTTTACTACAAGGAATAGGAAGTCGGCCTATTGCCCTGTGCCGTACCGCATTCCTCTCGTCCCAATCCATCCGACCCGGAACCTTCACCACCATGACCGAAGCCACCCAAGACATCCTCGTCCACTCCGAAGCGGGCGTGACCACCATCACCTTCAATCGCGTGGACAAGAAGAACTCCATCACGCGCGACATGTACGCCGCCATGGCTGATGCGCTCGACGCCGCCAAGGCCGATGCCAGCGTGCGTGTGGTGGTGTTCCAGGGCGACGTGGCGATCTTCAGCGCGGGCAATGACATTGGCGACTTCCTGCAGCAGCCGCCTGCCACGCAGGACTCGCCGGTTTTCCGTTTTCTGCGCGGCATCGCCACCTTCCCTAAGCCCGTGATCGCCTCGGTGTGTGGCCCGGCCGTGGGCATCGGCACGACGATGCTGTTCCATTGCGACCTGGTCTATGCGGGCGACAACGCGGCGTTCTCCATGCCGTTCGTGAATTTGGGCCTGTGCCCCGAGGCCGCATCGAGCCTGCTGGTGCCGCAGATGCTGGGGTATCACCGCGCTGCGGAAGCGCTGCTGCTGGGCGAGCCTTTCATGGCCGAGGCCGCGTTGGAAGTGGGGCTGGTGAACCGCGTGGTGCCGCCCACCGAGTGCAATGGCGTCGCACAGGCGCAGGCCAAGAAGCTGGCGGCCAAGCCGTTGTCGTCGCTCATCGAAACCAAGCGGTTGATGAAGGGCGGGCAGACGGCGAAGGTGCTGGAGGTGATGGCGGAAGAGGGCGAGAGCTTTGGGCGCATGCTGCGTGAGCCTGCGGCGCGGGAGGCGTTCTCGGCTTTTATGGAGAAGAGAAAGGCTGATTTCAGCAAGAGCTGAAATCTGGCCGCCGCGATAGCGGTGCAGACCGCGTAGCGGGCTGAGCGATCTTTCGCTAAAAGCGCCGTCCGGACTTCAGCGCGGTTTGAGTCGTTGGTTCTTAGGGTTTTTTGGCTGCTGGCGCTTCTACATAAAGCGCTGGCAGCTATTGTTTTTATAGCTCGTTCTCGCCCCATCCGTTCGGGTTGAGCCTACCGAAGCTTGTTTTGGCAGTGGCTACTGCATGCCCGTGTGGAGTGCGGGAGCCGGGAGTCGCCCGGCGTGCGAGTAACTTTCTTTTGCTTCGCCAAAAGAAAGTCACCAAAGAAAAGGCGACCCCCAGTCTGCGACCCCTTCGCTTCGCTATGGGGCAAACCTGCGTCGGGGCGGTTGCGGGGTGCGCCGTGGAACTCGCTTTGCGCTGGCGCGCGCCGCTCGGACAACCACGGCGAGTCAGTTAACGAGGCATGGGCGCTCCGACGCCCATGCTCACCCCGCAACCGCCCCGCCGTAGGCGCAGCCAGCAGGGGGTTGGGCAGCCTAACATCCAACAGCCGGACACCCCCACGGGCCTTTGCTTCGCTCGGCCTCATCTTGCGGGCGCAAGCGCCACGCGCTGCGCAGGCGGGGCCGAGCGCAGCGATGGCCCGAATGGATGTCCGATCCCGGTGGGTTCCCTTCTGTATGCGCCTGGGGCGCGCAGGGCGCGGGGTGGCATGCGCGTCGGAGCGCGCATGCTTCGTGAACTGACTCACCGCAGTTGTCCGAGCGGAGCGCCGCAGGCGCGCAGCGAGTTCTGCGGTGCACCCCGTGACCGAGCACCCCAGGTTGCCCCGCAGCGCAGCGAAGGGGTCGCAGACAGCAGGGTCGCCCTTTCTTTGGTGACTTTCTTTCGGCGACGCGAAAGAAAGTTACTCGCCTGCCGGGCGACTCCCGGCCTCCGTCCTTCGCATAGGCATGCGATCTGCTTCCAAATGAATAGCTAATGAGCCAGTGAATGCTGGCGCTCAACCTCAAAAAGCACCCGCAGCAATCATGATCAGACAAGCTATCTATTTTTACAAAGCACTTGCTTGCTAAAAATAAACAGTTTTGCTATCGTGCCTGCATGGACTCACCCGTGCCGCGCACCCGCGCCATCGCCCCCACTCTCAAGAAGCCCCCGGCCCGCCCCCGCAGCAAGGCCGTAGCGCCCCTCAACGCCAACTCGGCAACCACAACACAATCCCCCTCCGAAGAACCCCCCCGTCGCCCGCGCGGACGCCCCCGCAAAACCGCCGAAGAACTCGACGACGGTAACCGCCGCCGCAAGCTCATGGACGGCGCCGCCAAGCTGTTCCGCACCCAGGGCTTCGCCGCCACCAGCACGCGCGACATTGCTGCGGCGGCAGGCATGCACAGTGGCTCGCCCTTCTACCACTTCGAAAGCAAAAGCGCGCTGCTCTATGCCGTGATGAGCGAGGGCATGACCATGGCCACGCAAAGCCAGCAGCAGGCACTCGATGCGTTGCCCACCACGGCCACACCGCGCGAGCAGTTGCACACGCTCATTCGCCACCACTTTGAGATCCTGCTCGGGCCGCGCAGTAGCTTCATCCCCGTGATGCTTTACGAGTGGCGTTCGCTCACGCCTGCGCAGCGCAAGGGCATTGCCCGCATCAAGGACAGCTACGAGGCCACCTGGATGCCCGTGCTGGAAGCGCTGGCACAGCAGGGCGCTCTGCAGGCCGAGCCCGGTGTGGCGCGGCTGTTCATCTTTGGGGCGCTCAACTGGGCGGTGCAGTGGTTCTCGCCCAAGAAGGGCAAGTCGCTCGACGCGCTCACCGACGAGGCGCTGGCCTTGTTCATCCGTTCATAACAAATAACCCCATCAAGGCAGAGTCACCATGGCGCCCACCGCGCGCAACGCCTACCAGTCAGTGTTTGCTCCGGGCCTGTTCCAGGGCCAGGTGGTGGTCGTCACCGGCGGGGGCTCTGGCATTGGCCGGTGCACGGCGCACGAGCTGGCGCACCTGGGCGCGCATGTGGTGCTGGTGGGGCGCAAGCCTGAAAAGCTGCTGGCCGTGGCCGAAGAGATCACTGCCGATGGCGGTGGTGTGTCCTGCGAGGTGTGCGACATCCGATCCGAAGAAGGCGTGGTGGCGCTGGTGCAGCAGATCCTTGCTGCGCGGGGCCGCATCGATGCGCTGGTCAACAACGCGGGCGGGCAGTTCATGTCGCCGCTCGAATCCATCAGCGCCAAGGGCTGGGAGGCCGTGCTGCACACCAACCTCACCGGCGGCTTCCTGATGGCGCGAGAGTGCTACCGGCAGTGGATGGCGCAGCACGGCGGCTCCATCGTCAACATCGTGGCCGACATGTGGGGCTCGATGCCGGGCATGGGGCACAGCGGTGCAGCGCGCGCGGGCATGGTCAGCTTCACCGAAACCGCCGCGCTCGAATGGGCGCACAGCGGTGTGCGCGTGAACGCCGTGGCGCCGGGCTACATCGCCTCCAGCGGCATGGACAACTACCCGCCCGAGGCGGCAGACATGCTGCGTGCCATGCCGCGCACGGTGCCGCTCGGGCGCTTTGGCAACGAGGCCGAGGTGTCGGCGGCCATCACCTTTTTGCTCAGCCCGGCAGCCAGCTTCATCAGCGGCACCACGTTGCGGGTGGACGGCGCACGGCCCCAGGTGCGCATGGGCTGGCCGCAGCGCCCGCCTGGTGCCACCGCCGCTGCACACCCGGCTGTGCGGCCATTTGACGGCTTTCACCGCGCGCAGGTGCCGCAGGTGTTTGCACCTTCCCACACCCCCAAGACCGAGGCCGCATGACCGCCGTCTTCACTTCCCGATTCAACCCAGGCAGCGCCGAGGCCACCCAACGCCGCGCGGCGCTGGAGGCCCGCCTGGACGCCCTGCGCGCGCTGGAAGACCGCGCCGCCGCCGCCTCGTCCCGGTCGCTGCCCCAGTTTGAAAAACGCGGCCAGCTGCTGCCGCGCCAGCGTGTGGCGCTGCTGCTGGATGCGGGTGCGCCCTGGTTGCCGCTGTGCACGCTGGCGGGCTACCTGCAGGATGTGAAAGACCCCGAGAAGTCCGTGCCCGGCGGCGGCATGGTCGCGGGCATCGGCTTTGTCAGTGGCGTGCGCTGCATGGTGGTGGCCAGCGATTCGGGCATCGAGGCAGGGGCCATCCAGCCCATGGGCCTGGAAAAGATCTTGCGCGTGCAGGAGATCGCGCTGCAAAACCGCTTGCCGTTCATCCACCTAGTGGAGAGCGCAGGCGCCAACCTCATGCGCTACCGCGTCGAGGGCTTCGTGCACGGCGGCACGCTGTTCCGCAACCTCGCGCGGCTGTCGGCGGCGGGCATTCCGGTGATCACCGTGCAGCACGGTTCGGGCACCGCAGGCGGCGCTTACATGCCGGGGTTGTCGGATGTGGTCATCATGGTGCAGGGCCGCTCGCGCGCCTTTCTGGCCGGGCCGCCGCTGCTCATGGCTGCGACGGGCGAGATTGCGACGGAAGAGGAACTGGGCGGTGCCGAGATGCACACCGCCGTCTCGGGCCTGGGCGAATACCTGGCGCAGGACGACCGCGAGGCCATTGGCCTGGCGCGCGATGTGGTGGCGCAGCTGGGGTGGGGCGTAGCGCTGCGACCCAGCGCACCCGGGCCCACCTTGCCCGCCGAGGACCTGCTGTCCCTGATGTCCGCCGACCTGCGCCAACCCGTGGACATGCGCGAGGTGATGGCGCGGCTGGTGGATGGCTCGGAGCTGCTCGAGTTCAAGGCCCGCTACGGCATGGCCACCGTGTGCGCGCAGGGCCACATCCAGGGCCATGCGGTGGGCTTCATCAGCAACAACGGACCCATCGATGTGGCGGGCGCCAACAAGGCTACGCACTTCATCCAGTGGATGTGCCAGCTGGGCCACCCCATCATCTACCTGCAGAACACCACGGGCTACATGGTGGGCAAGGACAGCGAGCAGGGCGGCATGATCAAGCACGGCAGCAAGATGATCCAGGCCGTGACCAACGCCACCGTGCCGCAGATCACCATCCAGTGCGGCGCCAGCTTTGGTGCGGGCAACTACGGCATGTGCGGGCGCGGCTATGCGCCGCGCTTCCTGTTCAGCTGGCCGGGTGCCAGGACAGCGGTGATGGGCGGCGAACAGGCTGCGCGCACCATGCAGATCGTGACCGAGGCGGCGCTGGCGCGCAAAGGCATCACGCCCGACCCGGCCGAATCGCAGGCCCAGTTCGACAAGATCGTTGCCATGTTCGAGGCCCAGGCCGACGCGTTCTACACCAGCGGTTTGCTGCTGGACGACGGTGTGATCGACCCGCGCGACACGCGGGCCGTGCTGGCGTTTTGCCTGGATACCTGCGCCGAGGCGCAGGCGCGCACGCTGCGGCCCCTGAGCTTTGGCGTGGCGCGGATGTAAGCGCTTCGCACGCAATCTCCCCGATGGCCGAGCCTCTCAAACACCTGCTGAACGACTCCGTGCCGCCGCGCATCGCGGCCATGGTGCGGCGCGCGTGGCGCAAGTTCGACACCACCGCGTTTCTGGAGCAAGTAGAGCCCGGCTACGAATCGCTGGAGCTGATGGCGCGCGGCCAGCGTATTGCGCAGGCCCTGCAGACCCACCTGCCGAAAGACGTGCCGCGTGCGCTGGGTGTGCTGGTCGACTCGATGGACCCACCCATGGGCCTCGATGCGGCGGGTGAGCCCGATGCGGGTGACCGCCCCTACAGCGCCTTCCTATACCTGCCCCACAGCATCTACATCGGCACACACGGCCTGCCGCATTTCGAGGCGGCCATGGCCGCGCAGCACGCGCTCACCCAGCGCTTTACGGCCGAGTTCTGCATTCGCCCCTACCTGCTGCACCACCAGGGTGCCACGCTCGCGCGGCTGCGTGACTGGGCGCAGGACGACAACGCCCACGTGCGCCGTCTGGTGAGCGAAGGCACGCGGCCCCGCCTGCCCTGGGCGCCGCGTTTGCCCGCGTTCCAAAAGGCCCCTCAGCTGGCCCTGCCGTTGCTCGATGCGCTCAAGGACGACCCATCGTCCTACGTGCGCCGCTCCGTGGCCAACCACCTGGGCGACATCGCCAAGGACCACCCCGACCTGGCCGTGGGCACCGCGCGCACCTGGCTGTTGGGCGCACCCGCCCCGCGTGAAGCCCTGGTGCGCCACGGCCTGCGTTTTCTCATCAAACTCGGCGACGCCGCTGCGCTCGATGCCCTGGGCGTGGGTCATGCCGTGGCGCTGGATGTGCGGGCCGCGCGCGTGCTACCCGCCCGCGCATGCATTGGAGACAAGGTGCGCATCGAGGTCGAACTGCACAACCCCACACCCCAGCCCCAGCGCGTGCTGGCGGACCTGAAGGTGCACTACGTCAAGGCCCACGGCGGCGCGGCGCCCAAGGTGTTCAAGCTGCAGACGCTGGACATACCGCCCGGCGCCACCGTAGCGGTGGGCAAGACGCTGTCGCTGCAGCAGATGACCACACGCACCCACTACCCCGGCGCGCACCAGGTGGAGTTGGTGCTCAACGGGCGGCCCCAGCCGCTGGGGCAATTTCAGCTTTCGTGATCGAGGTTTGCAGGCATACAAACGTACAAACGCAACAGCAGGAGACAAGCACCATGCAGTTCACACACGAGCACCGCGAGATCCAGAAGACCCTCAAGCGCTTCATCGACGAAGAGATCAACCCCCATGTGGACGAGTGGGAGGCCGCAGAGATCTTCCCCGCGCACGAGGTCTTCAAGAAGATGGGCAACCTGGGCCTCCTGGGCCTGTGCAAGCCCGAGGAATACGGCGGCCAGGGGCTGGACTATTCGTACAGCCTCGCCATGGCCGAGGCACTGGGCCACATCCACTGCGGCGGCGTGCCCATGGCCATCGGCGTGCAAACCGACATGTGCACCCCGGCGCTCGCGCGCTACGGCAGCGAAGAACTCAAGCGCAACTTTCTGGCCCCTGCGATTGCGGGCGACATGGTGGGCTGCATTGGCGTGAGCGAGCCTGCGGCGGGCAGCGATGTGTCGGGCATCAAGAGCGTGGCCCGCAAGGACGGCGACGACTACGTGATCACCGGCCAGAAGATGTGGATCACCAACAGCCTGCAGGCCGACTGGATGTGCATGCTGGTGAACACGGGCGAAGGGCCTGTGCACAAGAACAAGAGCCTGGTGATGGTGCCCATGCGGGATGGCCCGGGCGGCAAGCTCACCAAGGGCATCGAGGTGGCGCAAAAGATCCGCAAGATCGGCATGCACAGCAGCGACACCGGCCTGATCTACTTCGACGAGGTGCGGGTGCCGCAGCGCTACCGCATCGGCGCCGAGGGGCAGGGCTTCATCTACCAGATGCAGCAGTTCCAGGAGGAGCGCCTGTGGTGCGCCGCCAGCACGCTCGAATCGCTGAACCACTGCATCCAGTGGACCATCGACTACGCACAGGAGCGCAAGCTGTTTGGCGCCACACTGGCCGACCAGCAGTGGGTGCAGTTCAAGCTGGCCGAGCTCAAGACCGAGGTCGAAGCCCTACGCGCACTCACCTACCGAGCCTGCGACCTGTACGTGAACGGGCAGGACGTGCTGGAGCTGGCCAGCATGGCCAAGCTCAAGGCCGGCCGCCTGAACCGCGAGGTGCCCGACACCTGTCTGCAGTTCTGGGGCGGCATGGGCTACACGCTGGAGAACAAGGTCTCGCGCATGTACCGCGACGGGCGGCTGGCGTCCATCGGCGGCGGGGCCGACGAGGTAATGCTGGGCATCCTGTCCAAGCTGATGGGCATCGCCAAGCGGCCCGTGCACTGACATGGCTGATTCGCTGTTGATCGACCGCGCGCCGCTGGCCAGCGGCTGTGTGGAAACCTGGACGCTCAACGACCCGGCCAGCCGCAACGCGCTGTCGGAGGCCATGGTGGATGCCCTGCTGACTGCGTGTGAGCGCGCTGTGGCTGATGCCGACCTGCGCGGCGTGGTGCTGCGTGGCGCGGGTGGCCACTTCTGCGCGGGTGGCAGCCTGGGCGGCTTTGCCAAGACCATTGGCCAGCCCCTGGCTGTGGGCGAGGCTGACCCGCTGGTGCCACTGAACCGCCGCTTTGGCGCGCTGCTGCAGGCCCTGTGTGCGCTGCCGCAGTGGCTCATCGTGGCGGTGGAGGGCGCGGCGATGGGGGGCGGCTTTGGGCTCGTTTGCTGTGCCGACCATGTGCTGGCCCACACAAGCGCGCAGTTCGCCACGCCCGAGGTAACGCTGGGCATCGTGCCTGCGCAGATCGCGCCGTTTGTGGTGCGCCGCCTCGGCTATGCGGCGGCGCGGCGGTGTTTGCTGACGGGCGAGCGCGGGGATGCTGCGACGGCCCAGCGCGCGGGGCTGGTCGATGAGGTGGTGGCTGGCGACATGGAGGCTGCTGTGCAGGCCGCCATTGCGCGCCACGCCGCCGCAGCGCCGCAGGCCGTGGCCGCCACCAAACGTTTGTTGCTGGCCCAATTTGAGACGCCGTTGCCCGCGCTGCTGGATGACGCGGCCGTGGCTTTTGCGAAAGCGCTGCGCGGGCCCGAGGCGCCGCAAGGGCTGGCGGCGTTTGCTGCGCGCAAGGCGCCGCCCTGGAGTGCGAACTCATGAAGAAAATCCTCATTGCCAATCGATCAGAGATCGCCAGCCGCATCATCCACACCGCCCACCGCATGGGCATCGAAACCGTCGCGGTCTATTCCGACCCCGATGCCAACGCCCTGCACGTGCGCGAAGCCACTCAGGCCGTGGCGTTGGGTGGCGCGGCCAGCGCCGACACCTACCTGCGCATCGACAAGCTGCTGGGCGCCGCCCGTGCCACCGGCGCAGATGCCGTGCACCCCGGCTATGGCTTCCTCAGCGAGAACGCTGACTTCGCCCAGGCCGTGGTCGATGCGGGCTTGACCTGGATCGGCCCGCCGCCCGGCGCCATCCGCGCGCTGGGCAGCAAGGCCGGGGCCAAGGCGTTGGCCCAGTCGCAGGACGTGCCCTGCCTGCCCGGCTATGCGGGCGACGACCAGAGCGACGAACGCTTTGCCGCCGAGGCAGCCCGCATCGGCACGCCCCTCATGGTCAAGGCCGTGGCGGGTGGGGGGGGGCGTGGCATGCGCTTGGTCACCGACCTGGCGCAGTTGCCTGCTGCCCTGGCCGGTGCGCGGTCGGAGGCGCTTGGGGGTTTTGGCTGTGGCGACCTGCTCATCGAACGCGCACTGATGCAGCCGCGCCACGTGGAGGTGCAGATCTTTTCCGACGCTCACGGCGGATGCATCCACCTGGGCGAGCGCGATTGCTCGGTACAGCGCCGCCACCAGAAGATCATCGAAGAGTCCCCCAGCCCCGCCGTGGACGCCGCGCTGCGCGAGCGCATGGGCGCCTGCGCCGTGGCGCTGGCACAGGCCGCTGGCTATGTGGGTGCGGGTACGGTGGAATTCCTTCTGGATGGGGCTGAATTCTTCTTGATGGAGATGAACACCCGCCTGCAAGTGGAGCACCCTGTGACCGAAGCGCTCACGGGGCTGGACCTGGTGGAGTGGCAGATCCGAGTGGCTCGGGGCGAGCCGCTGCCGCTCACGCAAGATCAGGTGCATCTGCAAGGCCACGCCATCGAAGTGCGCCTGTGTGCCGAAGACGCACATTTCCGCCCCCACACGGGCCGCGTGCTGCACTTCAGCGCGCCGCCTGCCACCGCGTTTGAGCGGGCCGTGCCGGGCGTGCTGCGTTTTGACCACGCGCTGGAAGAGGGCGCCGAAGTCACCCCCCACTACGACGCCATGCTGGGCAAGCTCATCGTGCACGCGCCCACGCGGGCCGAGGCCATTGCTGCCCTGTTGCGCGCGCTGCAGGGCACCCGCGTGCTGGGCCTGCCCACCAACCGCGCGTTTCTGGCGGCGTGCCTGCAGCACCCGGTGTTTTCCAGTGGGCAGGCGCTGGTGCCGTTCCTGGCGGAGCACGCCCAGGAGCTGCAGCGGTTGCTATTAAATAGTGAGCTATCAGTGCATATTCCTTCGGCGCTATCGGCCATTTTTGCTTCAAATACGCCGTCGGACCTGCCTTGTGCGATGGCCAGGCCCCTGCGGCTGCGCCACCAGGGCGAGGTGCACTCCATTGCCGTGCGCGAGCTGGGCGGTGGGCGGCTGCTGGTGGAACAGGCCGGGGCAGAGCCTGTGACTTTGCAGCTGCCCCAGCGCGGTGTGCATTGCGTGGCGGTGGGCCCCCGGCGCTGGCACTGGCAAACCGGCGGCGTGGACGGCTGGGTGGAAGACGCATCGTGGGAGCCCGCTGCGCGCGCGGGTGCGGCGGGCGGTGCGACGGAGTTGCGCGCCCCCTTCAACGGCAAGGTGGTTGCGCTGCCTGTGGCAGCAGGCCAGGCGCTGGCGGCGGGCGATACGGTGGTGGTCATCGAATCCATGAAGCTCGAACACAGCCTGGCCAGCCCCGCAGCCGCCACGGTGGCCGAGCTGCTGGTAGCCCCCGGCCAGCAGGTGTCGCCCGGCCAGGTTCTGGCCCGCTTTGCACCCGCCACGCAAGGAGCGTCCGCATGACCGCCATGTCCGATGCAAGTTCTGTGAGCGACGAAGACCGCACCGCCCTCGCCGACACCGTCACCCGCTTTGCCCGCACCGAGATCGCGCCGCATGTGGATGCGTGGGACGCGGCTGGTGAATTCCCCCGCAGCCTGTACCGCCGCGCGGCCGACCTGGGCCTGCTGGGCCTGGGCTACCCCGAGCAGTACGGCGGCACACCCGCCAGCTACGCCTTGCGCCTGCCGCTGTGGCGCGCGCTCAGCCGCCACGGCGCCAGCGGAGGCGTGCTGGCCAGCCTGCTGTCGCACAACATCGGCCTGCCGCCCGTGCTGGCGCATGGCAGCGATGCTGTGCGTGCTGAGGTCATCCCGCCCGTGTTGGCGGGCGAGCAAATCGCTGCGCTGGCGATTACCGAACCCGGTGGCGGGTCCGACGTGGCCCAACTCAAGACCACAGCGCGGCGCGAGGGTGATGAGTACATCGTCAATGGCGAAAAGGTGTTCATTACCTCCGGCATGCGCGCGGACTGGATCACGGTGGCTGTGCGTACTGGCGACGCTGGCAGCAAGGGCAGTGGCGGCATCTCCATGCTGCTCATCCCCGGCCACAGCGCAGGCCTGTCGCGCAGCAAGCTCGACAAGATGGGCTGGCTCTGCTCCGACACCGCACACCTGCGTTTTGACAACGTGCGCGTGCCCGTCCGCTACCTGCTGGGCGAAGAGGGCGCGGGCTTTCGCATCATCATGGCCAACTTCAACGGCGAGCGCTTTGGCCTGGCCGCATCGGCCCTGGGCTTTGCCGAGGCCTGCTACGACGAGGCCCTGGCCTGGGCGCGCCAGCGCAAGACCTTTGGCGCCGCGCTGGTCGAGCACCAGGTCATCCGCCACAAGCTGGTGGACATGCAGATGCGCATCCAGTCCACCGCCGCGTGGTGCGAGTCCGTGGCCGCGCAGGCCGATGCGGGCCGCACCGGCCCCGAGTGGGTAGCGCAGGTGTGCCTGCTCAAGAACCACGCCACCCAAACCATGCAGTTCTGTGCCGACCAGGCCGTGCAGATCCTGGGTGGCATGGGCTTCATGCGCGGCACCGTCAGCGAGCGCATCTACCGCGAGGTCAAGGTCATGATGATCGGCGGCGGTGCGGAAGAAATCATGAAAGACCTGGCTGCACGCCAGCTAGGCATTTGAAGGAGACAGGCACCATGCACAGCACCGACCACGGCAACAAAGCCATCATCACCTGCGCCATCACCGGCGTGCTGACGGACCCCGGCCAGCACCATGTGCCCGTCACGCCCGAGCAACTGGCAAAAGAGGCCCGCCGCGCCTACGACGCAGGCGCCGCCGTGGTCCACGTGCACTTTCGCAACCAGGAGCCCGGCAAAGGCCACCTGCCCAGCTGGGACCCGCAGGTCGCGCGCGACTGCGTGCAAGCCATGCGCGAGGCCTGCCCGGGTTTGATCATCAACCAGACCACCGGCGTGGTCGGCCCCAATTACCAGGGCCCGCTGGATTGCCTGCGCGCCACCCGCCCCGAGATGGCCGCGTGCAACGCCGGCTCGCTCAACTACCTGAAGGTGCGCAGCAACGGCACCTGGGCCTGGCCGCCCATGTTGTTCGACAACCAACCCGCCAAGGTCAAGGACTTCATCGACGTGATGCTGGAAACCGGCACGCTGCCTGAGTTCGAATGCTTTGACGTGGGCATCGTGCGCTGCGTGGAGATGTATGTGCAGACCGGCATGTACACCGAGCGCCTGCCCGAGTACAACTTTGTGATGGGCGTCGAATCCGGCATGCCTGCGGACCCGGACCTGCTCCCCATCCTGCTCAAGCTGAAAATCAAGGACGCCCCCTGGCAGGCCACCGTCATCGGCCGCGCCGAGATCTGGCCCGTGCACCAACGCGTGGCAGAGCTGGGCGGGCATTTGCGCACGGGGCTGGAAGATACGTTCTATCTGCCGGATGGGACGAAGGCAGATTCGAACGGGCCGCTGATTGAGAAGCTGACGGAGTACGCGCGCAACGCGGGGCGGGAGGTGGCTTCGCCGCAGGAGGCGCGGGGGATGTTGGGTTTGCCTGAAAAAGGAGTGCTGTGGTGAGTTGGGGGCATTTCTCCAAGCCCCCCTTCAATCTTTCAGGCGAGCCGCTCTTCAAGCCAAGTCAACTCCCTCCGATATAGCGCTACATCTGCTGCATCAATTTGTTTCGCGTGTGCGTCAGGGCGATCATTAAGTAAATCCATCGCTGTTGCGAATCTGGATTTATCTCCAAGTATTTTCTCAAAATTTGACCAATGTTTAACTATGATTGCGCCAAGATCTTTCCAATAGAGTCGATTTAAAAGAGCATCTCCAGCTAAAGAGGACAATTCTGTTCGCTGCCTCTCATTAAGCGATTTAAGTACTTTGTCTACCCAATTTTCACCTGATTGGGCAGTTAGTTTAAGAGTGAAGTGGATGAACTCCCTTAACTTTCTTTCAACTAGATTCCGGCGACGATTTATTACTGATAGCTCTTCCGCCCACTCTTCGGATGGAAGCGAGAGTTGTTCTGCTAAAGGTGATGCAGCTTTTGGAAGTTGAATAGCTGGCACGGACGAGGATAGGCCAGCTAGGCCTGCTCGGATCATCGCACTTGTTACGGTCACGCCTGAGGGGACTTGAGTAGCTAGACCATAACGGAGTAGCAATTTCCCCTCAGATAGAGAAATGTAGGGAACGGAGGCTGCTCGCTGTAGTAGCTCTATGGGCTCTGCTGTTTTTCTTCGTAAATCCTCAAGAGCAACTCTTGCAGCATCTCCGCCTTCAGCGTCAACAAACTCTGACAAAAGGCGTGAAATAAGTGTTGAATCTACACTGCGCGGACGACCCTGAATGTCAATTGATCTGTGAATATATGAACCTGCAAGGCGTATCCAGTATGGGAAGTCGCCGCATGTCTCTGCGACTCTATCTTGATCATCATTGCTTAGTACAAGGCCACACCGCTTGCACAAATCTTTGATCATTTGCTTGGATGCGTGCCTTGCAAATGGAGTTAGATATCCTTCTGGGACAAAGTGGAGTACGGCATTTTCTATTTCGTCAAAACTCTCCACTCGAAAGGCATGTGAGGATACGCCTGAAACTAGTATTGAAATTGGGAAGCCCATGCGTTGGGCTTCCTGGTAAACAACTCTAAATTCACGCCAGAATATATTGAAGTCTTGTCTCCAGTGAGGCCGATTTGGTGAGGCTGGTGTTATGTAGTCAACTTCATCAAAGATTAAAGTTAGCGGTTTCGGTGATTTTGTTGACCATAAATCATCGAAAACTGGTACAAGATCTTTGTCGCTGCGCTTGAGGGCCTCGGTAATGTGTGCATAGCTTCGTGTCGAAGCCATTTTTGCGACTTTTGCGATAGCTTTCAGAGCGTCGGATGCACTAAGAATATTGAATCCGTCGACTGAGCAATCAATCATTGCTATATTTGGGGTTCCAGCCTCGCGTGCTAATGTGACAACCCTGTTTATTAGAGATGTTTTCCCTATTTTTCGTATGCCAAAAAGGGAGATTATTCTTCCGGTTTGTGTCTGTCGAAGAATGTCCAGCGCACTATTCCTTCTGCCGAAAAATTCCGAGTCTGCTAGAACGGGTCCAGTTAGTGAGAACGGGTCGTGAGTAAAAAGATCTTGTGCAAGAGTTAGGCGAAGGGATTCGGCTGGTGGTAGTGCTCCTGCTTTTGGGCGATGGATTGGAATTACTTTGTAGCCCAATTCACGGCCCCAGTTTCGTAGTTTCTCGTCGCCGGATTTATCTGCATGCAGAACCATTACAAAAGCAGGATCAAGTCGACCGTTGCTGTTTGAAATAAGATCTTGTGCGACATGTAAAGTGCGCACTTGAAGATCTGAGGCATTAACGATTAAAGCAAGAACTTCCCTATCGAGAAGTAGCGCATCTGCCGTATTTCTTGTCGGCTTGCAATGCAAAACGGTGTATTTCCAATCATTTACTTCATGCCGCCGACATCCCTCAATAGTAAAAAGACCATCCAATGCATTCGACAGTTCACTGGCGATAGCGTTGCGAGACACTTGGTCCCTAATGCTCTCATTGACGTTAAGCAGATGTGCCAAAGGATCTCCTGTGCCTAAGTAGTTGCGTGATGTGGAGTCTAGTGTCTAAAGCAGCTGATCCATTTCGAAAAATTACATCTCAGCACGACGGGCGGAAAACTCTGAGTGAATCTCTGACATGTCCATCCACTAAAAATCCAGTTCCATACTTCGCCGCCAGCTCATCCGCGCGCTTTAGGAACGTCTCAACATCCGTTCCATAAATAAACTGCATCGCCCCCCCCGTCCACGCCGGAAACCCAATCCCAAATATCGACCCGATGTTCGCGTCATGCACGCTGGTCAGCACGCCCTCGGCCAGGCAGCGTGCGGTCTCGATGGCCTGCCGGTAGAGCAAACGGTCCTGGATCTCCTGCACGCTCCACTCCACGTCGGACTTCTCGAACAGCGGTTTCAGCTCCGGCCACAGGTGCTTCTTGGCGCCTGCGGGGTAGTCATAGAAGCCACCGCCGCCTGCACGGCCGGGGCGCTTCAGCTCTTTGACCATGCGTTCCACCAGCAGCTCGCCGGGCGTGGCGGTGTAGGTTTTGCCTTCGGCGGCGTAGTCGGCGCGGGTCTGGTCCAGCACGTGCACGCTTAACGTCAACGCGGTTTCGTCCAGCACGGCCAGCGGGCCCACGGGCAGGCCGACTTGCATGGCGGCGTTTTCAATGGCGGCGGCGGGAATGCCTTCGCCCAGCATGGCGGCGCCTTCCATCACAAAGGTGCCGAAGGTGCGGCTGGTGTAGAAGCCGCGTGAGTCGTTCACCACGATGGGCACTTTGCCCAGCGCCTGCACGTAGTCGAAGGCGCGGGCCACGGTCTCGTCGTCCGTCTGCTTCCCACGGATGATCTCGACCAGCTTCATCTTGTCCACAGGGCTGAAGAAGTGGATGCCGACAAACTTCTCGGGCTTGCTGCTGGCCGTGGCCAAACCACTGATGGGCAGGGTGGAGGTGTTGCTGGCGAAGAAGCCGCCGGGTGCGAGTTGGGGCTCGGCTTCTTGCGTGACCTTGGCCTTGAGGTCGCGACTTTCAAACACGGCTTCGATGATGAGGTCGCAGCCCGCCAGGTCGGCCGCGCTGGCGGTGGGGGTGATGCGGGAGAGTAGCGCCTGCTGCGCCTCGGCGGTCATGCGCCCCTTGTCCACGCGGGCCTGGGTGAGCTTGGCGCTGTAGGCCTTGCCCGCCTCGGCCTTCTCGGTGCTCACATCCTTGAGCACCGTGGCGATGCCCCGGCTGGCCTGGGCCCAGGCAATGCCCGCGCCCATCATGCCGGCGCCCAGGATGCCGACCTTTTGTGGCTTGTAGCGTGGGGCAGAGCCCGGGCGCGACTTGCCGCTCTTGATCGCGTTCATGTCGAAGAAGAACGTGTTGATCATGTTGCGCGCCACGGGGCCGGTCATCAGGCGGGCGAGGTAGCGGCTTTCGATGCGCAGGGCGGTGTCGTAGTCCACCATCGCGCCTTCGACCATGGCGGCCAGCGCTGCCTCGGGCGCGGGGTAGCGGCCGCGCGTGGTCTTCTTGAGCATGGCGGGCGCGACGGTGAGGGCGCCCGCAATCTTGGGGTTGGCGGGCGTGCCGCCGGGCATCTTGTAGTTCTTGTCGTCCCACGGTTGCACGGCGTGCGGGTGGGTGGCGATGTGGGCCAGGGCGGCGGGCAGCAGCTGTTCGCGCGTGGCCACCAGCTCGTGCACCAGTTGAAGCTCCAGCGCCTCTGCGGGGTTGAAGAGCTTGCCTTCCAGGATGTAGGGCTGCGCGCCAATCAGGCCCAGCAGGCGCGTCATCTTGGTCACGCCAGTGGCGCCAGGCATCAGCCCCAGCGTGACCTCGGGCAGGCCGAACTGGATCTTGGGGTCGGCCACGGCGATGCGGTAGTGGGCCACCAGGGCGACTTCCCAGCCGCCACCCAGCGCCGCGCCGTTGAGGCAGGCCACCACGGGGATACCCAGCGTTTCGAGCGTGCGAAAGTGCTTCTTCATGCGCTCGATCTCGCCAAACGCGTTGGGCGCATCCGCAGGTGTCAGGCGCATGGTGGCCTTGAGGTCGGCGCCCGCAAAGAAGCTGGTCTTGGCGGATGCGAGCACGATGCCCTTGAGCGCCGTACCCAGGCGTTCACGGTCGCCCAGCACCTGGGCCGTGACCTCGCCCAGCTCTTGCTGCCACTGGCGGCACATGGTGTTGACGGGGGAGTTGGTTTCGTCAAACGTGATGACGGCGACCTGGCCTTCGGTGCCCTGGGCAGGGATGAGTTCGTAGCGGATGGTTTGCATGTTGTTGTCTCCTTCCCAGTCAATCAGATTCGCTCGACGATGGTGGCAATGCCCATGCCGCCGCCCACGCACAGCGTGGCCAGGCCATAGCGCTGGCCCCTGCGGTGCAGCTCGTCAATCAGGGTGCCGAGGATCATGGCGCCCGTGGCGCCCAGCGGGTGGCCCATGGCGATGGCGCCGCCGTTCACGTTGACCTTGTCGTGCGGCACGCCCAGCTCGCGCATGAAGCGCATGGGCACGGCGGCAAAGGCCTCGTTCACTTCAAACAGGTCGATCTGGTCGATGGTCATGCCCGCACGGGCCAGCGCCTTCTTGGCAGCGGGCACGGGGCCGGTGAGCATGATCGTGGGGTCGGCCCCGCTAAGCGCCGTGGCCACGATGCGTGCGCGCGGCGTGAGGCCGTGGGTCTTGGCGGCGGCCTCGTTGCCGATCAGCACGGCGGCGGCGCCATCCACAATGCCCGACGAGTTGCCCGCGTGGTGCACGTGGTGGATGCGCTCCACCTGCGGGTAGCGCTGCAGCGCCACGGCGTCAAAGCCCATGCCGCCCAGTTGCTCGAACGAGGCCTTGAGCGCGCCCAGGCCTTCGAGTGTCGTCTTGGGTTTGATGAATTCGTCTTCCGCCAGGATGGTCTGGCCGATGAAGTCGCGCACGGGCACGACCGAATTCTTGAAGTAGCCCGCTGTGCGCGCAGCGGTGGCGCGGCGTTGGGATTCGAGCGCGAAGGCGTCCACATCGGCGCGGGTGTAGCCGTCCAGCGTGGCGATCAGGTCAGCGCCGATGCCCTGGGGCACGAACAGCGTGGCGGAGTTGGTGGCGGGGTCTTGCGCCCAGGCGCCGCCGTCGGAGCCGATAGGCACGCGGCTCATGCTCTCCACGCCACCGGCCACCACCAGGTCCTCCCAGCCGCTGCGCACCTTCTGCGCGGCCAGATTCACGGCTTCCAGGCCCGAGGCGCAGAAACGGTTGACCTGCACGCCCGCACAGCGAAAGTCCCACCCGGCCTTGAGCGCCGCGACCTTGGGCAGCACCGAGCCCTGTTCGCCCACAGGCGAGACGATGCCCATGACCACGTCGTCCACTGCCGCTGTGTCAAAGCGGTGGCGCGCTTGCAACTCGGTCAGCAGGCCTGCCAGCAGGTCGATGGGCTTGACCTCGTGCAGGGTGCCGTCCTTCTTGCCCTTGCCGCGCGGGGTGCGCAGCGCATCGAATACATAGGCTTCGGTCATGAATGGTCTCCGGTGGTTTCTCTAAACTTCAAGCAGTGCGGCGGTAAAGCCGCTGGGCTGGCTCACGCCACTACAAGGTGCTTTCTGACGCGGGTGCAGTGGTTTTTGCACTATCTTTCGGCGGTTGCTATCTACATTTCTGGCTATGGAACGAAATACATCCCCTGCATTGCAGCGCATCGCTCGCAGCGCCATCGAATACGACGACACGCGCGAAGGATTTGCGCTGGAGCACCATGTCGTGCTGGCGGCATCCAGTGCGCTGGCGGTGGCGGCCTTCATGGCGCCCAGCCGCAGCTCAGCAGCCATACGCGGCATTGGTGCCGGCTTGCTGCTGATGCGTGCGCTGAGTGGCAGCCAGGGTGTACGCTCCTGGCTGAATGTCACCGACCGCCGCCCTGGTGCGCCGCTGAGCCCCGAAGAAGCCCGCGCCGCCTGGTATCTGTAGCGGCATTCGGCGCCCACTTGTGCGTTGTGAAGGGCGTTGTGCAGGGCATCGTGCACTGCGTTATTCACGGTGCGGTGCATTCCGTTATTTGCCCAGGCCCATGGCCCGCGCAATCACTTCTTTCATGATCTCGTTGGTGCCGCCATAAATGCGCTGCACGCGTGCATCGGCGTAGGCGCGCGTGATGGGGTATTCCCACATGTAGCCGTAGCCGCCAAACAGCTGCACGCATTCGTCCATCACCTTGCACTGCAGGTCGGTCGTCCAGTACTTGGCCATGCTGGCGGTTTCGGTGTCCAGCTGATCGCGCGTGATGAGTTCGCAGCATTTGTCGACAAACACGCGGGCCACCTGCACCTGCGTTTGCAGCTCGGCCAGGGTGTGGCGGGTGTTTTGAAATGACGCCACGCTCTGGCCAAAGACCTTGCGCTGCTTGACGTAGTCCAGCGTCCAGTCGATGGCGGCCTGGGCGGCGGCCACGGCGGTGATGGCGATCTGCAGGCGCTCCCAGGGCAGCTGCTCCATCAGGCAGATGAAGCCACGCCCTTCCATGGCGGTGCCGCCCAGCAAGTTGTCCACCGGCACCTGCACGTCGTTGAAGAACAGCTCAGACGTGTCCTGCGCCTTCATGCCCATCTTCTTGAGGCGCTGGCCTTTTTCAAAGCCGGGCATGCCGCGCTCCACCAGCAAAAGGCTGGTGCCCTTGGCGCCCGCAGCCGGGTCGGTCTTGGCGACCACAATCACCAGGTCGGCATGCCAGCCGTTGGTGATGAAGGTTTTGCTGCCGTTCAGCACGTAGTGCGACCCGTCCGCACTTTTGATGGCTGTGGTCTTGATGCCTTGCAGGTCGCTGCCCGCAGCCGGCTCGCTCATGGCGATGGCGCCCACCACGTCGCCGCGGGCCATCTGCGGCAGGTACTTCTGTTTCTGGGCCTCGGTGCCGTAGTGCAGGATGTACGGCGCCACGATCTCGCTGTGCAGACCAAAGCCGATGCCGGTGGTGCCTGCACGCGCCAGCTCTTCCATCTGCGCCACCGAATAGAGCTTGTCGGCCCCGGCGCCTCCGTATTCCTCGGGCAGGCTCATGCACAGAAAGCCGTTGGCGCCCGCCTGGCTCCACACCTCGCGCGCCACATAGCCCTGGTCTTCCCAGGCGGCGTGGTGGGGCGTCACTTCCTTGTCGATGAAGCGGCGAAAGCTGTCGGCAAAGGCCTGGTGGTCGGGCTGGAAGAGGGTGCGTTCGATCATGGTGGGGCAACCAGGTTATTTATGCAAAGTTACTGCTTGGTTAAATTCTGCCACCGACTGAGCCCGGATGCACCCCCTGAAACGCAAAAGCCGCCCGAAGGCGGCTTGAAGGAGGCGGGTCAGGCGCTCATGGCTTGACGTAGTCGGAGACCACCTTCCACTTGCCATCGGTGATCTGCGACAGGCGAGAAAGATCGCTGCCCAGGCGCTTTTGTGGGCCAAAGGTGCCCTCGGCGCTGCCGAACATGTCGGGCGGAATCACCATGGTGTCCATGGCCTTGATGAAGCTGTCGGTGCTCAGATTGGGGCCCGCCTTCTGGGCCGCCTTGATGAAGGCGTCGATGGCGTTGTAGCCGTAGACCGAGAACACGGTGGGGTCTTCGTTGAACTTGGTCTTGTACTTGTTGGCCCAGAAACGGATGGGCTGGCTGGCTTCATCCAGGTAGGGGTGTTGCACCGTCATGGTGGCGTACAGCCCGTCCATGGGCTTGCCGCCCAGCTTGTGGATGAGGTCGGTGTAGGCGGCGCTGGAGCCCAGGAAGGTAGGGTTGAAGCCCGTCTTGCGCGCCTCGCCAATCGTGCCGATGGTCTCGCGGATGATGGTGCCCAGGATCACGAAGTCGCATTCGGATGACTTCATCTTGGCGACCTGTGAAGAGAAGTCGGTGGCGCCGCGCTTGTACGAGGTCTTCTCGGTGAAGTCCATGCCCATGGACTTGAGTGCCGCCTCGCCCCCGCGCATCACCTCCAGGCCAAACTCATCGTCCTGGTAGATGGTGCAGATCTTCTTGGCGCCTTTTTCCTTGATGAGCTTGGGGGCTGCCAGGCGGATCTGGTCGTAGTAAGTAGCGGCAAACGAATACTTGAGCTTGTGGAAGGGCTCGTACATTTCCCGAGCGGCCGTCACCGGGAAGAAGTTGATGACGTTCTTGCTGAACTGCACGGGCATGGCGGCCAGGTTTTGCGCCGTGCCGATGTGCGCCACCATCATGAAGATCTTGTCCTGGTTCACGAGCTTTTGCGCGGCCAGCACGGCTTTCTTGGGGTCGTAGCCCGAGTCTTCCACCTTCAGGTCGAGCTTGCGGCCGTTCACGCCGCCTTGCTCGTTGGCCTCGTCCACGCGCAGCATCATGCCCAGCCGCACCTGCTTGCCAAAGCCCGCCAGCGGGCCGGACAGATCCTGGATGGAACCCAGCGTGATGGTGTCCTTGCTCACGCCCTGGCTGGGCTGCGCCTGTGCAGCACCTCCGGCCATGGCCACGATGGCCAGCGCGGCAATGTGATGAAGTTTCATGGCACGTCTCCTTTGGTTGGATCGAACTCGGTTGCTCGTTATAGAACGATGCCCGGGGTGGGGCACCAGCACTTTCCCTATCCTGATGGGCGTGGCCTGTGGTTGCGTGACGTGCGCACCTACCGGTACATCGCCTCAATCTGCGGTGCGTACTTCTGCTGCACCAGCTTGCGCTTGAGCTTCATGGTGGGTGTCAGCTCTTCATCCTCGGCCGTGAGCTGGGTGTCGAGCAGGAAGAACTTCTTGATCTGCTCCACGCGGGCGAACTTGGCATTGACGCGGTCAATCTCGGCCTGGATCAGCTCCTGCACCTCGCGCGTGCGGGTCAGGCTGGCGTAGTTGGAGAACGGCACGTCGTTGTCCTGTGCGTACTTCTCCACGTTCTCCTGGTCGATCATGATGATCACCGTGAGGTAGGGCAGCTTGTCGCCGATGACCACCGCATCGGTGATGTAGGGGCTGAACTTGAGTTCGTTCTCCAGCTCGCTCGGCGTGATGTTCTTGCCGCCCGCCGTGATGATGATGTCCTTCATGCGGTCGGTGATGCGCAGGTAGCCATCAGCGTCGATCAGGCCCACATCGCCCGTGTGCAGCCAACCTTCGGGGTCGATGGTTTCGGCGGTTTTCTCGGGCTGGTTGAGGTAGCCCTTGAACACATTGGGACCACGCACCAGGATTTCTCCCGTGGCGGGGTCGATGCGCACCTCGTTGTAGCTGGCCGCGGGGCCGATGGAGCCGGGTTTGATGCGGCTGGCCGGCACACCGGTGGAGGCGCCGCAGGTCTCGGTCATGCCCCACACCTCCAGCATGGGCACGCCCAGCGCCAGGTACCACTTCACCAGATCGGGCGAAATGGGCGCTGCGCCTGTGACCAGAAAGCGCGCACGGTGGATGCCGATGAGCTTGCGCACATTGTTGAGCGCCAGAAAGCGCGCCAGCATGAACTGCGCCTTCAGCAAACCGCCCACCGGCTGTCCGGCCAGCACCCGATCTGCGATGCGGGTGCCCACGCCAATCGACCAGGCATAGGCCGCCTGCTGCATGCGCGTGGATTCCTTGAGCGCGATCATCACGCCCGAATAGAACTTCTCCCACACCCGGGGTACGGCGGTGAACACCGTGGGCGCGATCTCTCGCACGTTCTCGGGCACGGTGTCGGGGTTCTCCACAAAGTTCAGGCGCGCGCCGGTGTAGAGCGAGAAGTACTCGCCGCCCATGCGTTCGGCAATGTGGCACAGCGGCAGAAAACACATGGTCTCGTCCGCCTCGCTGCGCGATATCAGCGTGTTGTAGCCGCGCACGGTGTAGGTGAGTGCGGCGTGTGTGTGCATGGCGCCCTTGGGCTTGCCCGTGGTACCCGAGGTGTAGACCAGAATGGCCACGTCTTCGGCACGGCAGGCCTTGACGCGTTGCGTCAGTGCGTCGGGGTGCTGGGCGTTCCACGCACGGCCCAGTTCGCGCAGGGCTGTGAGGCTCAGCACATCGGCGTCGTGCAGGCCGCGCAGGCCCTCCATGTCGAACACAACGATCTTGCGCAGCAGGGGCAACTGGCCACGCACCTCCAGTGCCTTGTCGAGCTGCTCGTCGTCCTCCACAAACAGCACGGTGGTGCGAGAGTCTTCGCTCAGGTAGTGCACCTGCGCCGCCGCGTCAGTGGGGTAGATGCCGTTGGCCACGCCGCCGCAGCTCAGCACGGCCAGATCGGCCAGCACCCATTCGATGTTGGTGTTGGACAGGATGGATGCACATTCGCCGGGCGCAAACCCCAGCGACATCAGGCCGCCCGCAATCTCCCGCACGGCTTCGGCCGTCTGGTCCCAGGTCCAGCTCTTCCAGATGCCCAGCTCCTTCTGGCGCATCCACACGCGCGGGCCACGCTCGGCCACGGCGTTCCAGAACATGGCGGCGATGGTGTCGCCCGCGAGCACGTCGGTGCCTGCGGGCTGGATGTGATCGAGGTCCCAGAGGTTAGACATTTGCGCTTATCTCCAGGTCTTCTTTTTCTTCCAGCGCCGCTCTCCGCGCACGCCGACATCTTTCATGCCAAGGTAGAACTCCTTGATGTCGTCCTTCTCGCGCAGGCGCTCGCAGCTGTCTTCCATCACGATGCGGCCGTTCTCCAGCACATAGCCGTAGTCCGACGCGTTGAGCGCCATGTTGGCGTTCTGCTCCACCAGCAGGATGGTGGTACCGCGCTCGCGGTTGATGCGCACAACGATCTCGAAGATCTCCTTGGTGAGCTTGGGGGACAGGCCCAGACTGGGCTCGTCCAGCAGGATGAGTTCGGGGTTGGCCATGAGCGCACGCGAGATGGCCAGCATCTGCTGTTGCCCACCCGAGAGCAGGCCGGCGTCCTGCGCGGCGCGCTCCTTCAGGATGGGGAAGTAGCCATACACTGTTTCGATGTCGCGGGCCACAGCGTCCGCATCGCTGCGCGTGTAGGCGCCCATGAGCAGGTTGTCGCGCACAGAGAGCAGTGCAAACACCTCGCGCCCCTCGGGCACATGCATGAGGCCCCGGCGCACGATGGCCGCCGGATCGTTGGCGGTGATGTCGGCACCCTGGAATTCGATGGAGCCCTTGCGGGGGTCGATGATGCCGCTGATGGTTTTGAGGATCGTCGTCTTGCCCGCGCCGTTGCTGCCCAGCACGGCGGCGATCTCGCCGCGCCGCACCTGCAGGCTCACGCCGCGGATGGCCTTGATGGGGCCGTAGGCACTCTCCACGTTCTGCAGGCGCAGCAAGGGTTGGTCAGCAGCAGCTGCTGCTGCGGATGTGTTGACGGCGGCAAGTACGGCGTTCATGCCCGAACCCCCATTTTTGAACCCGCCGGACGCCGCAGGTTGCTCACATCGTCGATGGTGCCCAGATACGCCTCGATCACCCCGGGGTGCGACTGCACCTCGCGCGGCGTGCCCATGGCCACGACCTCGCCCTGGTTCATGGCCAGCACGCGGTCGGACACCTTGGAGACCAGCGACATGTCGTGCTCCACCATCAGCACGGTGATGCCCAGCTCGTGCTGGATGTCCTGGATCCAGAAGGCCATGTCGTCAGTCTCCTCCACGTTCAGGCCCGACGAGGGCTCGTCGAGCAGCAGCAGCTGCGGCTCGGTGCACAGCGCACGGGCCAGCTCCACCACCTTGCGCACGCCGTAGGGCAGGCCGGCGACCATGGTGTCGCGGTAGTGCTGCAAGTCGAGAAAGTCGATGACCTGCTCGGCCTTCTCCCGGGCCTGAATTTCCCCTTCGCGCACCTTGCGCGTGAAGAACATCTCGGCCCACAGGCTGCTGTGTTGTCGGGTGTGGCGGCCGATCAGCAGGTTGTGCAGCACACTCGCGTGCTCGAAGAGTTCGATGTTCTGGAAGGTGCGTGCAATGCCCAGGCCTGCCACTTTGTGCGGCGGCTGGTCGGTCAGTGGCAGCAGGGCCCCGCCCGGGCCCGCATAGGCGATGGTGCCGGTGGTGGGCGTGTAGATGCGGCTGATGAGATTGAACACCGTCGTCTTGCCCGCGCCGTTGGGGCCGATGAGGGTGAACACCTCGCCACGGCGCACGTCAAAGCTTACGTTGTTGACCGCGAGCACGCCGCCAAAGCGCACACTGAGGTTCTGGGCGCTGAGCAGGATTTCGTCAGTCATGGGTACAGCAATTGGGGTCATTTCACTGGTCCAGTGTGCTGAATGCCGTCCGCAGCCTTTGCGACTGGCGTGACCGAGGCCAGTGCCCCCGCGCAAGGGCCGCCCCGCCGCGCTGGGGGCGTTCCCCTCCCGAATCGCGCAGCGAATCGAGAGAGGGGGACGGCGCGAAGCGACTCAGGGGGTGCTTCATTTCAAGCGATCTGATTTTTGGAACGACTTCTGCCGCTTGAACAAGCCCTTGCGGTAGAACGGGAACATCTGCAGCCAGGTGCGCACCTTGAGCCAGCGGCCATACAGGCCCATGGGTTCGAACAGCACAAAGGCGATCAGCACCGCGCCGTAGACCACCGCCTGCAGGCCCGGTGCCAGGCCGATGGCGGCGGGCAGCCAGTCCTTGCTGAGCGAAATCATCTGCGGCATGGTGATGAGGAAGATGGCCCCCAGGAACGCTCCATGCACCGATCCCAGCCCGCCGATCACGATCATCAGCAGCAGGTCGATGGACTGCAGGATGTTGAACTGGTCGGGCGAGATGAACTGCAGCTTGTGCGCGTACAACGCACCGCCGATGCCTGCAAGTGCAGCCGATATGGAGAACGACAGCGTCTTGTAGCGCGCGAGGTGGATGCCCATGCTCTGCGCGGAGATCTCTGAATCACGGATGGCGACAAACGCGCGGCCTGTGGGTGAGCGCAGCAGGTTCAGGATGGCCAGCGTGCTGACCACCGCAATCACAAGGCACAGAAAGTAGAACGACTCTGTGGTCTCGAACGAGTAGCCCGCGATTTGTGGCGGCACCAGGTGCTTGCCGGAGTTGCCGCCTGTGACCGACTCCCACCGCGCGAACACCTCTTCCACGATGAAGCCGAAGGACAGCGTGGCCATGCCCAGGTAGATGCCTTTGACGCGGAGTGCTGGCAGCCCCACCACCACGCCCACAGCCGCCGACAGCCCCGCCGCGCAGGCCAGCGACAGCGCAAACGGCCAGCCCATGCCAGTGAGCACCGCCTGCGTATATGCCCCCACGCCCAGAAACGCTGCATGCCCCAGCGAGAACAAGCCGGTGAAGCCCGCCAGCAGCATCAGCCCCAAGCCCACGATGGCGTAGATGAGCACGAAGGTCAGCTGTGCCAACCAGTATTCAGGCGCCACCCAGGGTGCGGCGACCAGGGCCAGGCACAGCAGGCTGTACCAGAACACATGCCCGCCATGTTTGGCCAGACGTATGTCTTGCTCGTACGAGGTCTTGAAGAGAAAGCGCATGGGTCAGACTTTCTTTCTCAGCTTCTCGCCGAACAGTCCGTTGGGTTTGACCATCAGCATGATCAGCACCACGATGTACGCGGCTGTGTCCTTGAATCCATCGGGCAGATAGAAACCCGAGAGCGATTCGACAATGCCGATCACCAGCCCGCCCACGATGGCCCCGGGCAGGCTGCCGAAGCCGCCCACCACGGCGGCGGGGAAGGCCTTGAGCCCGATCAGCCCCATGTTGGCGTGCACAAAGGTGATGGGCGCCAACAGCAGCCCGGCTACCGCCGCCACCGCCGCGGCAAGCCCCCAGGCCAGGCCGTTGAGGCGCTGCACGGGAATGCCCATGTAGTAGGCCGCGAGCTGGTTCTGCGACGCGGCCTGCATGGCAATGCCCAGCTTGCTGTAGCGGAACATGGCAAACAGCAGCACACACAGCACGCCCGTGGCGCCGATCACCACCAGTTGCTCGGCGCTGACCACCAGCTCGCCCAAGCGCAGGGACTGGTCCTTGTAGGGCACGGGCAGCGTGTGGGTGTCGGTGCCGATGTTGGGGATCATCGTGACAAGGCCGCGGAGCACGTAGCCGATGCCGATGGTGAGCATGACGATGGAGAACGCGGGCTGGCCCAGGATGGGGCGGATCACTGCACGCTCCAGCACCGTGCCAAACAGCCCCATGGCCAGGATGCTGGCGAGCACCGCCACCCAGAAGGGAAAGCCCAGCACGGTCATGAGCGCCAAGCCACAGAAAGCGCCGAGCATCATGAGTTCGCCCTGGGCAAAGCTCACGGTCTCCGTGGCTTTGTAGATAAGCACGAACCCGAGCGCGATCAGCCCGTAGATGCACCCCTGCGAGACACCGCTGATCAACAGTTGCACAAATTGCACACTGGCTCTCCAGAATAAGTGATACGCAAAGCGGGTAAATGCGGGGTGGATGCCTCGTGGGCATGGGATGGCCGCATCGTCGCTTGCGCAGGTCCTGCAGAATATTTATACAAAGCGATTGCTTTGTATAAATAATGGTGCACGCGCGCTGTGCATACCGCACTCGGGGCTAACCCTGATGGGGCGGGCGAGCGGGTAGCGGCGGATATTGACGCAGTGCTGCACCCTGCGCAATAGGAGTAACGTCGGGTGGGTGAACAGGTTCTGACACCGGGCCACAGGAGAGCCACATATCCGCAGAGGTTGAAGTGCAAGGTGGTGTCACGCTGGTGACATGGCGCAGACCCGATGTGCACAACGCGGTGGATGCCAGCACAGCCCGCACCAGCGCGCTCGCCGCCGAAGGGCTGCTGTTACGGCGAGCCTGCTGCGGGAATAGGCGGGCGGCCGCGAATGCCTGGCCGAAGCACTGCGCGGCGCCTCGCGGTTTGCCGCAGGGCAAGTGCGCCACGGCCAGTTTTAAGTAAAAATAGCCTCTAGCGCTTATCTATTAAGCGTGAGAAGCTACAAAATCAGGAGCATCTGGATGGTTTCGATTGCACGCACCATCCCGCAGTGACCCCCAGGAGACCCATGAGCAAATCCACCGCCAACCCAGCCGCGCAAGCCTTTGAGCCCGAGTTCATTGCCGGGCTCAAATCTATCTTTGAAGAAAAAATCGTGTTCAACCAGGTGCTGGGCCTGAAGATCACGTCACTGGCACCCGATGGTGTGGTGGGCCGCATCGACATGAAACCGGACCTGGTGGGCCACTATGCCTACAACCGCATCCACGGCGGCGTGATCAGCGCAGGGCTCGACGCCATGGGCGGGCTGGCGGTGATGGCCGCGATTGGCGCCAAACACCTGGACGAGCCGCCCGAGCAGCGCCTGCACCGCTTTGCCAAGCTGGGCACCATCGATCTGCGCATTGACTACCTGCGCCCCGGCATTGGCAGCCACTTCGAGCTGCGCGCCCAGGTGCTGCGCCTGGGTTCGCGTGTCGCGACCACGCGCATGGAGTTTCTGGGGCCGGATGGGCAGATCATGTCGGCCGGAGCTGCGGCTTACATCGTCTCTTGATTGGGGCGCGCTCCTGAGCCGCCTCGCCACGGAGCGTTGCCATTCGCAGGATGTGTGATCCCGCAAGCCTTGCAAGCGCATGCTACGAGAGAACCGTTTGGTTACCGTTCTTGCGTAACCAGGGCATCTTTCACGGGGCGCGATACCTACGATGACTCTCTTTTCAAGGAGATCTGATGGCCGTGCAAAACCCCTTCTTTGGCAAGCGTGAACCCGAGTCGTTCCAACCCCGCAACAGCACCACTTCAGGCTCCGTATTGGGGAGCTCAGCGGCGAGCAGTGCTGCGGCTGCACAGCCGGTGCCCGGCCCTGCTGTCCCCAAGGCCGCCAGCAGCAGCGACAGCTCGGGCAGCAAGCTCACGGTGGGCCCGAACATCAAGCTCAAGGGCGTGGAAATTACCGATTGCGACACCCTCGTGGTCGAAGGCACGGTGGAAGCCACCATGGATTCGCGCGTGATCCAGATTGCTGAGCATGGCGCCTTCAAGGGCTCTGCCGAGATCGACATTGCCGAGATCCATGGCGAGTTCAACGGCACACTCACCGTGCGCCAGAAGCTGGTGATCTACAGCACCGGCAAGGTCAACGGCAAGATCCGCTACGGCAAACTGGTGGTGGAAGAGGGCGGTCAGCTGGCGGGTGAGATCGAGGCCGGGTTCTCGCCCTCGTCATCCAGCAGCAATCTGCAGCGCACGGCAGCTCCTCTGCGCACCGAACCGGCCACTGCACTGGCCGCCTGACCGGGCCATGAAGGCGTCCGCGCACCGCCAGGCGCGGTCTGCGCGAGCCGACCTTCCGTGCTTTCACCCCGGCGCGTTGTGCTTGGGCACCGGGCGCGGCCTGCCCTGGTCGTCGATGGCCACATAGGTCAGGCGCGCCTCCGTCACCTTCACATACCGGCCCTGGTCGGTAAACCGTTCGGCATACACCTCCACCTCCACGGTGACCGAGGTGTTGCCCACCCGCGTGATGGACGAGAAGAACGACAGGATGTCGCCCACGCGCACCGGCTGCTTGAAGATGAATTCGTTGACGGCCACCGTGGCCATGCGCCCCTGGATGTAGCGCGCGGGCAGCACAGAGCCCGCCAAGTCCACCTGCGCCATCACCCAGCCGCCAAAAATGTCGCCATTGCCATTGGTGTCGGCGGGCATGGGGATGACCTTGAGCACCAGTTCCTTGTCGGTGGGCAATGCGGCGGGTGGTGGGCTGAAAACGGCAGACATGGGCACAATCTCGGTTGGGGCTGAGCCAATCCTTGTCGGAACCTGGGGTTTTGCAAGGCGGCTGGCCCGCAAAAAAACCACCTTGGCATCAGCCGGGTCGGTAAAAACAACAACAACCGGAATTGTCCCCCATGCGCCACCTTGGCGAAACCGCACCCCCCACCCCTGGCACGCCCGCGCCCCCCAAGTCCGACTGGGTCACGCTGAGGCGGCTCCTCCCTTACCTGTGGCAATACAAGTGGCGCGTGGTGGCGGCCATTGTGTTCATGGTGGGCGCCAAGCTGGCCAACGTCAGCGTGCCGCTGCTGCTCAAGACATTGGTGGACGCGATGGCCTTCAAGCCTGGTGACCCGGCCGCGCTGCTGGTGGTGCCGGTGGGCTTGCTGGTGGCGTACGGGGCGCTGCGCCTGTCCACTTCGCTGTTCACCGAGCTGCGCGAGCTGGTGTTTGCCAAGGCTACGCAGGGCGCAGCGCGCTCGATTGCGCTGCAGACCTTTGAGCACCTGCACGCGCTGAGCCTGCGCTTTCACCTGGAGCGCCAGACCGGCGGCATGACGCGCGACATCGAACGCGGTGTGCGCGGAATCGAGTCACTGATCTCGTTTTCGCTGTTCAACGTGTTTGCCACCTTGATCGAGGTGATCCTGGTGTTGAGTGTGCTGGCCGTCAAGTTCGATGCCTGGTTTGCCTGGATCACGCTGGCCGCGCTGGTGCTGTACATCGCCTACACGGTGCTGGTGACCGAGTGGCGCACCAAGTTCCGCCGCGAGGCCAACGAGTTCGACTCGGCAGCACACTCCAAGGCCGTGGATTCGCTGCTGAACTACGAGACGGTCAAGTACTTCAACAACGAAGGCTTTGAGGCCCGCCGCTACGACGAAAGCCTGGAGCGGTTGCGCCTGGCCCGCCTCAAAAGCCAGACCACGTTATCGATGCTCAACACCGGCCAGCAGCTCATCATTGCCGTGGGCCTGGTGGCCATGCTGTGGCGCGCCACTCAGGGCGTGGTCGATGGCCGCATGACGCTGGGCGACCTCGTCATGGTCAACGCCTTCATGATCCAGCTGTACATCCCGCTCAACTTTCTGGGCGTGATCTACCGCGAGATCAAGCAGAGCCTCACCGACCTGGACAAGATGTTCACGCTCATGGACAAAGAGCGCGAAGTGGCCGACGCACCCGGCGCCCAGCCGCTGGCGGGGCTGAGCCAGCCCACCGTGCGTTTTGAGAACGTGCACTTTTCCTACGACGTGCGCCAAGGCAGCGACCTCAGCAGCGGCCGGCCCATCCTGCAGGGCATCAGCTTCGAGATACCGGCGGGCAAGACGGTGGCGGTGGTGGGGCCTTCGGGTTCGGGCAAGTCCACACTGGCCCGGCTGCTGTTTCGCTTCTACGACATCCAGCAGGGGCGCATCACCATTGCGGGGCAGGAGATCCGCAGCGTGACGCAGGCGAGCGTGCGCCAGGCGATTGGCATCGTCCCGCAGGACACGGTGCTGTTCAACGACACGGTGGCCTACAACATCGCCTATGGCCGCACCGGTGCCAGCCAGGATGAGATCGAAGCCGCCGCCCGTGCCGCACGCATCCACGACTTCATTGCCAGCACGCCCAAGGGCTACGCCACCATGGTGGGCGAGCGCGGGCTCAAGCTCTCGGGCGGTGAAAAGCAGCGCGTGGCGATTGCCCGCACCCTGCTCAAGAACCCGCCGATCCTGATCTTTGATGAGGCCACCAGCGCGCTGGACTCCGCCAACGAACGCGCCATCCAGGCCGAGCTGCAGGGCGTGGCGCAGAACAAGACCACGCTGGTGATTGCGCACCGCCTCTCCACCGTGGTGGATGCGCACGAGATCCTGGTCATGGACGCGGGCCGCATCATCGAGCGCGGCACGCACGCGCAGCTGCTGGCCCAGGGTGGCCGCTACGCGAGCATGTGGTCTCTCCAGCAGGAGGCCCCCCCTGAGTCGCCTGCGGCGCCTTCCCCCTGAGGGGGACGACGCCATCGCTGCGGGGCGGCCCTTGCTAGGCGTCCCGCGCCTGGGCCGCGCCGGTTTTGTACGCTCTGCGCGAAGCGCACGATGCAAAGCGTAGCGTCCCGTTTTCTTTTTTCGAGATTGCACTATCCCATGAAGCCTGTACTGCTTGCCCTCATGTTCCTGTCCGAAGAACATCGCGCCCAGATGGCGCAGTCGTTCGAGCTGGTCTACGCGCCCGACGCTGCGCAGGCCGCAGCCGCCATTGCCGAGCATGGCGCGCGCATCACCGTGGTCCTGACCATCGGCGCCACGGGCCTCTCAGCCGCGCAGATCGATGCGTTGCCCGCGCTCACGCTGATTTGCGCGCTGGGCGCAGGCTACGAGAACATCGCCGTGGCCCACGCCAAGGCGCGGGGCGTTGTGGTGGCCACGGGCGCGGGCACCAATGACGACTGCGTGGCCGACCATTCATGGGGCCTGCTGATTGCCGCGCAGCGCCGCATCCTGCCGCTGGACAAGGCCACGCGCGCAGGCATCTGGCGCACGGCCCTGCCGCTGCCGCCCAACGTGTCGCACAAGCGCCTGGGCATCATCGGCCTGGGCACCATCGGCAAGAAGATCGCACAGCGCGCGCTGGGCTTCGAGATCGAGGTGGGCTACCACAACCGCAGCGCGCGCACCGATGTGCCGTACCGCTACTTTGGCGATGTAAAGGCGCTGGCCGAATGGTCGGACTTCCTCGTGGTCGCCACGCCCGGTGGCGCGGGCACCAAGCACCTGGTCAACGCAGACGTGCTGAATGCCCTGGGCGCGCGCGGGGTGGTGGTCAACATCGCGCGCGGCAGCGTGATCGACACCGCCGCCCTGGCCGCCGCGCTGCGCGAAGGCCGCATTGCGGCAGCAGGCCTGGATGTGTACGAGAGCGAGCCCGCGCCCCCGGCTGAACTGCTGGACCTGGACAACGTGGTGCTGACACCCCATGTGGCGGGCTGGTCGCCCGAAGCGGTGCAGGCTTCGGTGGACCGTTTCCTGGAAAACGCTCGCCGCCATCTGGCAAGCGAGGCGCCGGTGTCTCCGCTCTGAAATTTTAATGAAAAATGGCTCTGGCGCTTTATGGATAAGCGCAAGCAGCTATCAAATGAGGAGTTGTGGCAATGTCCCTGGATGTCGATGCCTTGCAGGCGCGCCTGCGCGCCTTTGCCGCCGAGCGGCAGTGGCAGCCGTTTCACACCCCCAAGAACCTGGCGATGGCGCTGATGGTGGAAGCGGCGGAACTGACCGAGATTTTTCAGTGGATGACCCCCGAGCAGTCGCTGGCGGTACGTGATGACCCGGCGCTCACGGAGCCCATTGCCGATGAGGTTGCCGATGTGCTCCTGTACCTGCTGCAGCTGGCAGACCACGCGGGTGTGGACCTGGCGCAGGCGGTGGAGAACAAGCTGCGCAAGAACGCCGTCAAACACCCGGCGCCGTGCGTTGGTGGTGCAGCCGTGGGTGGTCGTGAAATTTAGATGAAAAGTGCCTCTGGCGCTTTACTGGTAAGCGTCGACAGCTATCAATAGTGAAGCGACCGGCTCCCGCCCTGCAAGGATCCAGCGACAGCAAAAAGCCCCGCGAGCGGGGCTTTTGTTGGGGGCTTTGGCGAACCAGCGTCTGGCTTATTGCTTGCGGGCCGCAATCGCCTTCTCGGCCGAGGTGACCAGGTCGGCACCAATCTGGCCCTTCCACTTGTCATATACCGGGCGTGTGGCCTTCACAAAAGCGGCGCGTTCGGCGGGGCTCAGCTGGGTCACCGTCACGCCCAGTGCGGCGATGTCTTTGAGCAGAGGTTTGTCGGCTTCGACCACGCCCTTGCGGGCGAGAGCGATTTCTTCCTTGCCCGCGTCGATGGCGGCTTGCTTGACGATCTCGCGGTCGGCTGGGGTCCAGCTGTTCCAGATCTCCTTGTTCACCACAAAGATCAGCGGATCGTTCACGTAGCCCCACAGCGTGATGTGCTTCTGCGCCACGCTGTGCAGCTTGGCGGCGGTGAAGATGGACAAGGGGTTTTCCTGTCCGTCCACCGCGCCGCTGGCAAAAGCGGGCTGTGCGTCGGCCCAGCTCATCTGCGTGGGGTTGGCGCCCAGGGCGGTGAAGGTGTCGAGGAACAGCGGGGAGCCCACCACGCGGATTTTCAGGCCTTTGAGGTCTTCGGGGCTCTTGATGGCCTTCTTGGAGTTGGAAATTTCGCGGTAGCCGTTCTCGCCCCAGGCCAGTGGCATCACACCGGCCTTGTCCAGCGTGGCGAAGATGCTCTTGCCCACGTCGCCCTGCGTTACAGCGTCCACGGCGGCGTAGTCGGGGAAAAGGAAGGGCAGCGAGAACAGGTTGAGTTGCTTGACCTGGGGCGACCAGTTGATGGTGGAGCCCACGGCCATGTCGATCACGCCCTGGCGCAGCGCGCTGAATTCACGCGTCTGGTCGCCCTGGATCAGCGACACGCCGGGGTAGAGCTTGATGTTGATGCGGCCATTGGTGCGCTCGCGGACCTTGTTGGCCCACAGCTCGCCGCCCTTGCCCCAGGGGAACGCGGGGCCCAGCACCAGCGACATGCGGTATTCGCTCTTGTACGCAGTTTGTGCGATGGCGGCAGGTGCGGTGAAGGCCAGGGCGGCTGCGGCGGCCACGGCAGAGGTGAGGAAGGTGCGCAGTTTCATCGGTTGTCTCCTTGTTGGATGGTGAATGGGTGAGGAAAAATCAGTAGCCCAGCCGCTGGGGCAGCCAGAGCGCAATCTGCGGAAACACGACGACCAGCAGCATCGCCAGCGTCATGGCCAGCACCAGCCAGACGACCCAGCGGGTGGTCTGCTCCATGCGTACACCGGCAATCTTGCTGGACACCATCAGGTTCACGGCCATGGGTGGGGTGAACTGGCCGATGGCCACCGTGAGGGTCAGCACCACGCCGAACCACACCACGTCCCACTGGTAGTGCTGCATGATGGGCATGAGCAGGGGCACAAAGATCAGGAAGATGGAGATGCCGTCGAGGAACATGCCTGCGATCAGCAGCATGACGATCAGCACGCCGAGCACACCCTGCTCGCTCAGCCCCGACTGCACGATGGTGCGGGTGATGGGGTCGATCACTCCCAGGGTGGACAGCGAGAACGCAAAGATGCCAGCCAGCGATACCACCACGAGGATCACGGCCGACAGTTCACCGGCTTCGCGCAGGATGGTGAACAGGTCGCGCACACGGATCGTGCGGTGAATGCACATGCCCACAAACAGGCCGTAGAACACGGCCACCACGGCAGCCTCGGTGGGAGTGAACCAGCCGGCGCGCATGCCGCCCAGAATCACCACCGGCGCGGCCAGCCCCCACGCCGCCTCGCGCAGGCTGCGCCAGAACGGCGGGCGGGGCATGTCGGCCTCAGCGCCACCCATCTTGTGGCGCCGTGCCAGCCACACGGCGGGCACGATCAGCGCAATGCCCGCCAGGATGCCTGGGAACATGCCTGCGGCAAACAAGGCGGGCACCGAGGCGCCCGGCACCAGCACCGAATACACGATGAACGCCACCGATGGCGGGATGAGGATGTCGGTGGCTGCTGCGCCTGCCACCACACTCGCCGAGTAGGCAGCGGGATACCCGGCGCGCGCCATGGCGGCGATCATGACGCCACCCACCGCCGCTGCGGTAGCGGGGCCCGAGCCGGAGATGCCGCCCAGGAACATGGCCACGGCAATCGCCACCAGCGGCAGCATTCCAGGCCCTCGGCCCACGATGGACACCGCAAAGTTCACCAGCCGCAGCGCCACGCCTGAGCGGTCGAAGATCGAGCCCACCAGCACAAACATCGGGATGGCCAGCAGCGGGTATTTGCCCAGGCCTGCGTAGAAGTTCTGCGGCACGGCCAGCAGGCCGAACCAGGGGGTCTCGGCATTGGCCACGGCAATCGCCGTGGCGCCCGCAAGACCCAGGGCCGCACCAATCGGAACGCCCAGAAACATCATGCCCAGGAAGGCGACAAACAGCAGGGTAGCGATCACGGGCGGGCCTTCGGTGCGGTCGATGCGGCCGATGCACGCCGCAGGCGGGCAAACAGTTGCAGTGCCCGGGCTGTGGTCAGCGCGCACAGCACAGGCAGCCAGACGGTGTACCACCACTGCGGCACACCGATGCCGGGCGATGTCTCTTCAAACCGGTAGTCGTCCCACACCACGCGGATGCTCAGCACCGTGATCAGCCCAAACAACAGCGCCACCATGAGAGCGCCGAACTGCGCCAGCACCTGACGCCGGTGCTCGGAGCCGCCATCGGCAAAGAACTCGATGCGTATATGCAATTGGCGCGCCACTGCGGCGGAGCCGCCGACCATGGCCAGCACGATCATCAGGAACACCGATATTTCTTCGGTCCAGGCGAAGGACGCATCGGTGAAATAGCGCAACACCACGTTCACAAAGGTGATGAGCGCCAGGGCGGCCATGGTCAGGACGATGAGCCAGTCTTCCAGGCGCAGGGAGCGGGGTTCGTCAGCGGCAGCGGGCGCTGCAGGCACTATGGGCGCAGAGGGCTGCCGATCGGGAGTGGAGGTGAACATGAACGCGGGGAGTCAGAAGAACACGGGGCAAATGCCGATCTTGCTGCCCGGCGGCGTTGTGCACCTGGGGCGTTGACCGAGGGAGAAGCGGGGTAGACGCGCTGGGTATTATGCGTCGCTCGCTATGCATGCACAGCATTGGTGCGGGGGGCCAGCGCAGCCGGGAGACGCGCATGGAGCCGAGGGCAGCAGGCGCACGGGCCTGTGGAAACCCTGATGCCCGGTGCCAGCACGTTGCAGCGCCCGCGCGGATAATGCGCCGATGGAAACCAAGTGGCTTGAAGATTTCGTCAGTCTTGCGGAAACCCGCAGCTTCAGCCGGTCAGCGCAGCTGCGGCATGTGACGCAGCCCGCGTTCTCGCGGCGCATCCAGGCGCTGGAAGCCTGGGCTGGCACCGATCTGGTGGACCGCAGCTCTTACCCCACCCGACTCACTCCGGCTGGCAAGACCCTGTACGACCAGTCTCTGGAAGTGCTGCAGGCGCTACAGAACACGCGTGCCATGCTGCGGGCGCACACCAGCGCGGGCAAGGACATGATCGAGTTCGCCGTGCCGCACACGCTGGCGTTCACGTTTTTCCCGGCCTGGGTGTCGAGCTTGCACGACAAGTTTGGGCCATTTAAAAGCCGGCTGATTGCGTTGAACGTGCACGACGCCGTGATGCGCCTGGTGGAGGGCGGGTGCGATCTGCTGATTGCCTACCACCACCCTTCGCAGCCCTTCCAGCTGGATGCCGACCGTTACGAGATGGTGAGCTTGGGGCAGGAAGTGATCTCCCCCTACAGCAAGGCCGACGCCGACGGACAACCCGTGCACCGCCTGCCGGGCCGGGCCGGGCAGCCACTGCCCTACCTGGGCTACGCCCCGGGCGCCTATCTGGGGCGCGTGACCGAACTGATCCTGAAGGAATCCGGCACGCCCATCCATCTGGAGCGCGTGTACGAAACCGACATGGCCGAGGGCCTCAAGGCCATGGCGCTCGAAGGCCATGGCGTGGCCTTTCTGCCGCACAGCGCCGTGAAGAAAGAATTGCGTTCGCGCCGCCTGGTCAGTGCAGCACCGGTCGATAGCGAAGGCCTGCAGATGACCATGGATGTGCGCGCCTACCGCGAAAAACCAGCGGGCAAAGAGGCTCCCAAAGGCACGGCACAGGCGCTGTGGATGTACCTTCAAGCGCAGGCCGGGTCATGCTAAGGGTAAATACGGATATAAACAGTTTGCATAGTTGCGCGCGCAAACGGCATTGGAATTTCACGGTAACGACACGTACAGTCGGCGCCATCGCTGGGTCGGCTGCCGCAGCGTGTGCCGTCTAAGAGCAGATTCTTAGTCCCCACGGTGGCACGAACATTGCGAATCCGATCCATCCACTCACCGAGACGCCGTATGAAAGTTCAGCATTGGGGAATTGCCTGGGGCCTTGCCGCTGCAAGCTGCGCTTTCGCGGCCTCTGCGCAGGCCTCGGTGCTGGAGCGCATCAGTGCCGGCGGCAAGCTGGTGATTGCGTACCGTGAATCGTCGGTGCCCTTTTCGTACATCGACACCCAGTCCGGCAAGCCGGTGGGTTATGCCATGGACCTGTGCCTGCGCCTGGCCGAGGTGGTGCGCAAGAAAACCGGCAAGAAGGACATGGAGGTCGAGCTTGTAGCGGTCACGCCGGCCAACCGTATCGCCATGATCGAGCAGGGCAAAGCCGACATGGAGTGTGGCTCTACCACCAACAACGCCGAGCGGCGCCAGAAGGTTGCGTTCACCATCCCCCATTTCATCACGGGTGCGCGGCTGCTGGTGAAGACCTCCAGCCCCATCGACCGTGTGGAAGACCTCAATGGCAAGAAGCTGGTGTCCACCAAGGGCACGACACCGCTCAAGGCCGCCGATCAGGCCAACCGCGAGCGCCTGATGGGGATCACCATTGTTGAGGCGCCGGACCACGCCAAGGCGGTCGAGATGGTCGAGAAGGGCGAGGCCGATGCTTTTGTGATGGACGACGTGCTGTTGTATGGCCTGGCCGCCGGGCGGCCTGACCCCAAGGCGCTCAAGGTGGTGGGCCGCTTCATGACCACCGAGCCACTGGCCATCATGCTGCCCAAGAACGACCCCGAGTTCAAAAAGCTGATTGATGAAGAGATGCGCCGTCTGATCACCAGCCGGGACATCTACCCCATTTATGACAAGTGGTTTAACAAACCCATCCCTCCCAACAACACGGTGCTGAACCTCCCGGTCAGCTACTTGTTGCGCGACTTCTGGAAATACCCCACCGACCAGGTTCCGTTCTGACTAATATCCCGGTCGAGGTTTCTGTTTTTGGAGAATGCGACCTGCCGGCACTGCTGGCGTGGGCGAATCTCTAGAATCCCCCCGTTTTTAGCTTCACACACAAGGAGATACCAATGAAGAAGCATTTGCTCGCGGTTGCCGTGACCGCCCTGGCTGCAGGTAGCGCTTTCGCTCAAGCCACCGATACCCTGGCCAAGATCAAGGCCTCGGGTAGCGTGACGCTGGGCGTTCGCGAATCTTCCGGTCTTTCCTACACCCTGGGTAACGGCAAGTTTGTGGGCTTCCACACTGAAATGGGCGAAATCGTCCTGGCCGACATCCAGAAGCAACTGGGCCTGCCCAAGCTGGATATCAAGTACCAGCCCGTAACCTCGCAAAACCGTATTCCCCTGGTGACCAATGGCACCGTGGATCTGGAGTGCGGCTCCACCACCAACAATGCCGCCCGCCAAAAGGACGTTGCGTTTGCCGTGACCACCTACGTGGAAGAAGTGCGCACCGTTGTCAAGGCCAACTCGGGCATCACGTCCATCAAGGACCTGAACGGCAAGACCATCGCCACCACCACGGGCACCACTTCGGTGCAAACCCTGCGCAAGCATGAGCGTGCTGGCGGCATCGACTTCAAGGAAGTCTTTGGCAAAGACCACGCTGACAGCTTCCTGATGCTGGAAACCGGCCGAGCCGATGCGTTTGTGATGGACGGCTCCATCCTGGCTGCCAACATCTCCAAGTCCAAGAACCCTGCAGACTACAAGATCGTCGGTGAAGTTCTGAGCGTGGAGCCTATCGCCTGCATGCTGCGCAAGGACGATCCAGCCTTCAAGAAGGCCGTGGACGACTCCATCAAGCGCCAGATTGCAGACGGTTCGCTGGCCAAGCTGTACGACAAGTGGTTCATGCAACCCGTGCCACCGACCAACACCAAGATTGGTCTGCCGATGTCCGACGCTACCAAGGCAGCATGGGCATCGCCCAATGACAAGCCCATGGAAGACTACGCAAAGAAGTAATTTTCTGAACGCTTGTGCCCCTTCGGCCAACCGGTTTGAAGGGGCTTTTTTGTTGGGCTCGCAAAGGGTTGCGCCCAACGCAATACCAAGAATTTAAGGGGTGCTCCTATGAGTTGGGATTGGCAGGTGTTCTGCCAGGACACCATGGACAGGGAAGTCGTGCAAAGCTGCTTTGGCAAGGGCGGCGATATCACCTACCTGGACTGGATGCTGTCGGCCTGGGGTTGGACGGTGTCTGTTTCGGTGCTGGCCTTGGTGCTGGCGCTTGTGTTGGGTTCCTTGATCGGGACGCTGCGTACCTTGCAGGACCGGCCCATGATCGTGCGCTTGGGCAATGCCTGGGTCGAGCTGTTTCGCAACATTCCGTTGCTGGTGCAGATTTTCCTGTGGTACCACGTGCTACCCAGCCTGTTTCCGGTGCTCAGGGGCGTTCCTGGCTTTGCGCTGGTGGTGCTGGCACTGGGCTTCTTCACGTCGGCACGTATTGCCGAGCAGGTGCGCTCCGGCATCCAGGCGTTGCCACGCGGCCAGCGGTACGCAGGTCTGGCCGTAGGCTTCACCACGTTCCAGACCTACCGCTATGTGCTTCTGCCCATGGCGTTTCGCATCATCATCCCGCCGCTGACCAGCGAGACGATGAACATCTTCAAGAACTCGTCCGTGGCGTTTGCCGTGTCGGTGGCTGAACTCACGATGTTTGCCATGCAGGCGCAGGAAGAGACCTCGCGCGGCATCGAGGTCTACCTGGCGGTGACGACGCTGTACATCATCTCGGCATTTGCCATCAACCGCATCATGGCCTTCATCGAAAAACGCGCACGCATCCCTGGCATGGTCGTGAGCGGCGCGGCCGGAGGGGGGCATTGATATGAATATCGATTTCTCCTTCTACAACTGGGAGCTGATCTCCAACTTCGTGCTCAAAGGGCTGTATTTCAGCCTGCTGCTCACGCTCATCGCCACCATCGGTGGCGTGATCTTCGGCACGGTGCTGGCGCTCATGCGCCTGTCGGGCAAGAAGTGGCTGGATGTTCCTGCGACCATCTACGTCAACGGCATGCGATCCATTCCGCTGGTGATGGTGATCCTGTGGTTCTTCCTGCTGGTGCCAGCCATCATCGGCCGCCCCATTGGCGCGGAAGTGTCGGCGATCATTACCTTCATCGCCTTTGAAGCGGCCTACTTCAGCGAAATCATGCGCGCTGGCATCCAGTCCATCCCACGCGGCCAGGTGTATGCCGGCCAGGCGCTGGGCATGACGTATGGCCAGAACATGAAGCTGGTGGTGCTGCCCCAGGCGTTCCGCAACATGCTGCCGGTGCTGCTCACGCAGACCATCATCCTGTTCCAGGACACGTCGCTGGTCTACGCCATCGGTGCCTACGACATGCTCAAGGGCTTTGAAGTGGCGGGCAAGAACTTTGGTCGTCCGATCGAGGCATACCTGGCCGCTGCGGTTCTGTACTTCATCATGTGCTACGCGCTGTCCTGGGCGGTCAAGCGCCTGCACCAGAAGATCGCGATCATCCGCTGATCGATGCTGGTGCAAAAGAGATTGGATTGAGGAAAAAGAAATGATCGAACTCAAAAACGTATCCAAGTGGTATGGCCCGGTGCAGGTGCTCAACGAATGCACGGCCACCATCCAAAAGGGTGAAGTGGTGGTGGTGTGCGGCCCCTCGGGCTCAGGCAAGTCCACGCTGATCAAGACCATCAACGCGCTCGAACCCTTCCAGAAGGGCGAGATCACGGTGGACGGAATTGCACTGCACGACCCCAAGACCGACCTGCCCAAGCTGCGCAGCCGCGTAGGCATGGTGTTCCAGCATTTCGAGTTGTTCCCGCACCTGTCGGTGACGGACAACCTGACCATTGCGCAGATCAAGGTGCTGGGCCGCAGTGCGGACGACGCCAAGAAGCGCGGTCTGAAGATGCTCGAACGTGTGGGCCTGATGGCGCACAAGGACAAGTTCCCCGGCCAGCTCTCGGGCGGCCAGCAGCAGCGTGTGGCCATTGCGCGCGCGCTGTCGATGGACCCCATCGTGATGCTGTTCGACGAGCCCACCTCCGCGCTCGACCCCGAAATGGTCGGCGAAGTGCTGGACGTGATGGTGGGCCTGGCCAACGAAGGCATGACCATGATGTGCGTGACCCACGAAATGGGCTTTGCCCGCAAGGTGAGCAACCGCGTGATCTTCATGGACGTGGGCGGCAAGATCCTGGAAGACTGCTCCAAGGACGACTTCTTCAACAACCCCGACGCACGCCAGCCGCGTACCAAGGACTTCCTCAACAAGATCCTGCAGCACTGAACGGTGCTTGCACGCCCGTGCCGCAGGCGTTTGGGGCTTCATAAAGCGCTCTCTGGAGCGCTTTTTTCATGGGGCCCCCAAGGCTGAACGACTGCTGCGCGCAGGCTAGCGCTTGCTCCGCCGACCGGCTGGCGAGGGACTTTCCACGATGAGCTGCGACTCGAAATCCGTCCACAGATCATCGCGCCGCTTCAGTGCCTCGGACACCGCCTTGTGCCGCAGCTGGGCCACGGCCGACACCAGCGCATTGCACAGGAAGAACGCGGCGGTGTACGAGTCGAACGGCGATGCGTTGGACGTGCGCACCTGCAGCCGGTGGTGGGACAGCGCGGCCAAGGGCGCTGCGGCGCTGTCGGTGATCGCCAGCACGTGGGCCCCCGCGTCGCGAAAGCGCTGCGCCACTTTCACCGGCCCGCTGGCGTAGCGGCGGATGCTGAAGACCAGCAAGGCATCTTCGGGCTGGATCCACAGCAGCTGGTCGGTGGCGTCCACCGCGCCAGCCCCCAGTTCGTGCACGCCGGGTCGGCACATGTTCAGGTGCAGTGCCAGCCAGGCGGCCACCGGGGCGCTGTTGATCTGCGCCAGCACAAAGATCCGTCCCTTGCTCTGCGCGATGCGCGCCACCATGGCCTCGAACGCCGCCATGTCCAGCCCGTCGCGCGTGGTGGTGAGGTTGTGCTGGTCGTGCAGCAGTGCGTCGTCCACGCACTGCTGCAGGCTGCGCCGGGTGCCGATGGTGACCGGCGCACGCTGCCCAGCCGTTTGCAGCAAGGCGGTGACCTCGGCCCGCGCCTCGCGCTGGGCCTCGGCATAGCTGCCGTAGCCCAGCTTGGCAAACAGCCGCACCACGGTCGATGCACTGGTGCCGGTGCGCGCAGCAAGGGCGGTGGCGGACTCCAGCAGGGCGTGGGGGTAGTCGCGCCCCAGGGCCTCGGCCAGCGCCCGTTCGCTGGCGGTCAGGTCGGCGTCCTGGCGGGCCAGCCGCTCGGTCAGCAAGGTGCTGGATTCGTGCAATGATGATTTCATAAAATTCTCATTCGTGCAAAATACGTTGCAGAACCTCAGGTCGCGTGCAACACTGCGGCCCAAATTTTGCCCCTACCTGGGGCTTGCCCAAGGACAAAGATGCTCTATACCCTGAACGAAGGCCTGCTGCCGGTGCGTGCGCAGGTCCTGGACTGGCTGGCCAGACAGCAGCAGTCCATGCAAGACCTGTTGCAAAAAGTGGTCAATATCGAGAGCGGCAGCCGCAATGAGGCGGGTGTGACGGCCGTGGCCCATGCCCTGGCCGAGCGCCTGCAGGCGGCCGGTGTGCCGGTGCAGTTTGAGCGCGTGCCTGGCTATGGCGTGCTGCTGCATGCGCAGGTCAACCCGGCAGAGGGCGCTGCAGCCGGTGGAGCGCCCATCATCCTCATGGGGCACATGGACACGGTGTTTCCCGATGGCACCGTGGCCAAGCGCCCTTACCGCGAAGAAGCGGGGCGCGCCTACGGCCCAGGCGTGGCCGACATGAAGTCCGGCCTGGTGCTCAACGTGTTTGTGGCCGAGGCCTTTGCGCGCTGTGGCGGCCTGCAGGCGCCGCTGCAGCTGTTCTTCTCGTGCGATGAAGAGATCGGTTCGCCCGCCACGCGTGACCTCATCATGGCCCGCGTGCGGGGGGCGCGTGCCGTGTTCAACGCAGAGCCCGGCCGCGTGAGCGGCAACGTGGTCACCAGCCGCAAGGGCTCGATGGTGGTGGAATTCGAGGTGCAGGGCGTGGCCGCGCATGCAGGCATCAACCACGCCGCTGGCGCCAGCGCCATCGAAGCCTTGGCCCGCAAGACCTTGGCGCTGCATGCGCTGACTGACCCGGCCACGGGCATCACCTGCAACGTGGGCGTGGTGCAGGGCGGCATCGTGCCCAACATGGTCGCCCCACACGCACGCGCCGAGGTGGACCTGCGCTTTACTGCCGACACCAACCCCGACGAGCTGCTGGAGCGCGTGCGCGCCATCGTCGAAGAAGAGTCCGTGCCCCGCACCCAGGGCCGTGTCATCACCGCGCGCCGCACGATGCCCATGAAGCCCACCCCGGACGACTTGCTGGCTCTTTACCAGCAAGGCGCAAGCGCGCTGGGCTTTGAGGTGCAAGGCGAATTCACCGGCGGCGCGGCCGACAGCGGCCTGACCGCATCGGTGGGCGTGCCCACGCTGTGTGCCACGGGCCCGGTGGGCGGACATGCACACACCGAACGCGAGTACTGCGAGCTGTCCACCTTTGTCCCGCGCGCGCAGGCCGTGGCGCTGGCCGTGCTGTCACACCCTTGATTCTTTCCGTATCTTTTCAACCTGTTTCTTGAGTTCTTTGACCGCCATGAACACCACACCTTCCCGCCGCCACCTTCTGACTACCGGACTGGGCCTTGCCGGTCTTGCCGCGCTGCCTTCCATGGCACAAGATAAGTTCCCTTCGCGCCCGATCACGCTGGTGGTGCCGTTCCCGCCCGGTGGGTCGGTGGACATCATGGCGCGCCAGTATTCCGAGCCGCTGTCGCGCGTGCTGGGCGTGCCCATCGTGGTGGAAAACCGCGCCGGCGCGGGTGGCTCGGTGGGCGCGCAGTATGTGGCGCGCTCCAAGGCCGACGGCTACACCCTGGTGGTGTCGTCGCAAAGCAGCCACCTGGCCAACCCGCTCACCCAGCCCAAGATCGGCTACGACCCCGTCAAGGATTTTGAAAACATCGCCATCCTGGGCCGCCAGCCTAACGCCCTGGTGGTGCACAGCAGCCTGCCTTTCAAGACCTTCAAGGAGTTCATCGACTACGCCAAGAAGAACCCCGGCAAGCTCAACTACGGCAGCGGTGGCGTGGGCAGCATGGGCCAGCTCAACGTGGAAATGCTTAAGGTCTCCACGGGCGTGTTCACCACGCACATTCCTTACCGGGGTGGCACGCCGCTGATCACGGGCGTGCTGGGCAACGAGTTGCAGTTCATCCTCGACAACCTGGTCATCATGCTGCCGCACATCCAGGCGGGCAAGGTGCGCGCCCTGGCCGTAGCGGCCGACCAGCGCCTGCCCCAGCTGCCCGATGTGCCCACCATGGCCGAGGTCGGTCACCCCGAGCTGAACCTCACCTCATGGACGGGCTTGGCCGCGCCCGCGGGCACGCCTGAAGCGGTGGTGCAGACGCTGTACAAAGCCGTGCGCCAGGTTGCCACATCGCCCGCCATGGTGACGAACCTCAAGGAGCGCGGCGTGATCGTGCCCGAAGAGATGCCACCCGCCGCGTTCGAAAAGATGATGGCAGAGCGCCTGGTGAAGTTTGGCGACGTGGTGCGCAAGGCAGGCATCACCGCCGAATGACGCGGTGTTGCTCTGAATTTTGAGTGTTTTTGGCTGCTAGCGCTGGTTGGATATGCGCTGGCAGCTATTAAAACAATAGTTGATAAGCCGATGGGACAATGCTGCCCATGACAGCCGCACTCCACACCCCCACCGCGCCCACCACCCTCACCATCACCCGCCCCGACGACTGGCACCTGCACGTGCGCGACGGCGAGCCCCTGCACACCGTCGTGCCCCACACCGCCGCCCAGTTCGGTCGCGCGATCATCATGCCCAACCTGCGCCCTCCGGTCACCACGGCCGAGCAGGCCCTGGCCTACAAGCAGCGCATCCTGGCCGCCGTGCCCGCCGGCATGAGCTTTGAGCCGCTGATGACGCTCTACCTCACCGACAACCTGCCGCCCGAAGAAATCGTGCGTGCCAAGGCCGCAGGCGTGGTCGCCTGCAAGCTCTACCCCGCCGGTGCCACCACCAACAGCGACGCGGGCGTGACCGATCTGCGCAAGACCTACAAGACGCTCGAAGCAATGCAGAAGGCGGACCTGCTGCTGCTGGTGCACGGCGAAGTCACCAGCAGCGACATCGACCTGTTCGACCGCGAGGCCGTGTTCATCGAGCAGCAGCTCATCCCGCTGCGCCGCGACTTCCCCGAGCTCAAAATCGTCTTCGAGCACATCACCACCAAGGACGCGGCGGACTACGTGGCGGGTGCCGACCGCTTCACCGCCGCCACCATCACCGCGCACCACCTGCTGTACAACCGCAACGCCATCTTCATCGGCGGCGTGCGCCCGCACTACTACTGCCTGCCCGTGCTCAAGCGCGAAACCCACCGCGTGGCCCTGGTGCAGGCTGCCACCAGCGGCAGCAGCAAGTTCTTCCTGGGCACTGACAGCGCGCCGCACCCCGCGCACCTCAAGGAACACGCCAGCGGCTGCGCCGGCTGCTACACCGCCCACGCCGCCATCGAGATGTATGCCGAGGCGTTCGACAATGCCGGGGCGCTCGACCAGCTCGAAGGCTTCGCCAGCTTCCACGGCCCCGACTTCTACAGCCTGCCGCGCAACACCACCACGATCACCCTGCGCCGCGAATCGTGGACGCCGCCCGACAGTTTTGCGTTTGGCGAAGCAGAGCTCAAGCCTTTGCGCGCGGGTGAAGCGCTGCCGTGGAAACTGGTCGGTTAATTTTCTTGCGTAGTGATTGCTGGCCACAGTCCGCCAGCGGAGGGGGCGCCTGTGATCGCATTCTTCATTGATGCCGACAACCTGTGTTCGTCATTGTGGGTAGAGGAAGCAATTCGTACCCTGGAGCTGGGTGAAGGGCCTGTCTCGATTCGCCGCGCCTACGGAAGCGCTGACAAACTCAAGGGCCTTGGAGACGTTCTTCGTACCGCTTTGATTCGCCCCTACATGAACCTGTTGTTGTCGAAGAACACGACAGACATCGCGTTGGCGGTTGACGTGATGGAGATGTCTTTCGCTCCATCACATCCCTCCACCATTGCGATCGGCTCGGGTGATGCCGATTTCGTTCCCTTGGTGCTGCGCCTTCGCGAGCGCGGATTCCGCATGGTCTGTGTGTCGGAGCGGGGAAAGATGGCTCCCGAAGCCGTTTATGCCTATGACAAGGTGTTTTTCGTAGGCGATGGCGCTGGAGAGTCTGCGATCCGCACTTCCACGCTTGAGACTGAGGAAATCAGCAAACCGCCTGCGCCAAAGAAAAGCGCGCCAGCCAAGAAGGCTCCGACAGTAAAGACGGCGGCCAAGAAAGCCGCTGCGCCCAAGGCTCAGCCCAAGGTGACAGCACCTGCGAAGAAGACTGCGACAAAAAAGGCGCCTGCAAAAAAGCCCAGCGCCACTGCCACGGCAACAGCCCCGCAGGTAACGGTGCACAAAATTCTTGAGTCAGCTCCTGCATTGAGTGGAGGGCAATTCCAGCGCTTGGGCGAAATTGCAAAGCTGCTGCACGACGCAAAGTTGTTGGGCAAAAATGCGGCTTCAACGAAGCTGTTCAAGAAGTATCCCCACCACTTTGAATTGCATCCGCAGAAGCAACCCAACCAAGTGCGGTACGTGCTCCCACCCTCGCACTGACTTCTGATGATTGGTTCCGTTGACTGGTCAGTTCCTTGGGTACAACCGCTCAGGGACGTGGGCATTCAGGCGCATGCTAATTGCAGAGCTGGGCTTTCGGTAGCGGACGCACTGAATCGGCTGCGCGATGCGCCTGCGCATTTCGTTCCCCAGTCCGATTTGCCCGACGGCATCGCCTACGAGCAATTCATCTTCGACACCCGCCGTGTCCCCACCCGCGACAACCTGCACGACTTCTTCAACGGGCTGGTCTGGCTGCAGTTTCCGCAGACCAAGCGGCGCCTGAACCAGCTGCAGGCCCAGGCCATTGCGGCCGATGGCGTGCAGGCTGTGCGCGGGCCGCTGCGCGATGCGCTCACGGTGTTTGACGAAAACGGCGCTGTGCTGCAGGCGCCGCCCGTGCTGTGGGACGCGCTCAGGGCGCGAGACTGGCCGCGCCTGTTTGTCGACCTGCGCCCGTTGTGGGTAGAGGCCCGGCTGGTAGTGTTCGGGCACGCGCTGCTTGAAAAGCTGGTTGTCCCTCGAAAACCCATGGTGGCGCATGTGTATCAGGCACCAGGAGCTATTGAATCAATAGCAATTCTGGATGTGTGGCTGGCGCAGGAGATTCAGCCGCAGCCGTGGGCCGCCAAGCCCTTCACCCCGCTGCCCGTGCTGGGCGTGCCCGGCTGGTGGCCGGCCAATGAGGCGACAGGCTTCTATGCCGATGCACAGGTGTTCCGGCCCTTGCGAGTGGCGTCAGCGTCTTAATTCCCAACAAGGCTTGTGTGATAAGGCCCCCGCGCGGGTTTGCACCTACCATAGCGCGATGAAATCGCGGCCAGGGTGGGCAGCCAAGGGATCGCAGTGGCCCGCAGCCCGGGGTTGGGTGCTTGAAGCGCAGCCCCCGGCCCCCATCTGAGCCAGCAAATACACGTTGTTGTTTACCCCACGGAGAAACCATTCCATGAAGCGGATCCTTTTGTTTGTGATGACCAACCTGGCCGTCGTTGTCGTGCTGGGGGTGGTGGCCAGCCTGCTGGGCGTCAACCGCTACCTCACGGCCAACGGGCTCAACCTGGGCGCGCTGCTGGGCTTTGCGCTCGTCATGGGCTTTGGCGGCGCCATCATCTCGCTGCTCATCAGCAAGCCCATGGCCAAGTGGACCTCGGGCGTGCGCGTGATCGACGGCTCCGGCTCGCCCGACGAGCGCTGGATCGTCGAGACCGTGCGCAAGTTCGCCACCGAAGCCAAGATCGGCATGCCTGAAGTCGGCATCTTCGAAGGCGACCCCAATGCGTTTGCCACGGGCGCGTTCAAGAACTCGGCTCTGGTGGCGGTGTCCACGGGCCTGCTGCAAGGCATGACGCGCGAAGAGGTCGAGGCCGTGATCGGCCACGAGGTGGCCCACATCGCCAACGGTGACATGGTCACCATGACGCTGATCCAGGGCGTGATGAACACCTTTGTGGTGTTCCTGTCGCGGGTGATCGGCTATGCGGTCGACAGCTTTCTGCGCAAGAACGACGAGAGCAGCTCGGGCCCCGGCATCGGCTACTACGTGACCACCATCGTGCTTGACATCCTGCTGGGCTTTGTGGCCGCGATGATCGTGGCTTGGTTCAGCCGCCAGCGCGAGTTCCGTGCCGATGCAGGCGCGGCGCAACTGATGGGCCGCCGCCAGCCCATGATCAATGCCCTGGCCCGCTTGGGTGGCATGCACCCGGCCGAGCTGCCCAAGAGCATGGCCGCCATGGGCATTGCCGGTGGCATTGGCAAGCTGTTCAGCACCCACCCGCCCATCGAAGAGCGCATTGCTGCGCTGCAGAACGCGCAGCAGCAAGGCTGATCCGGTTCAACCTGGCCCTTGAAGGCCGCTGCAGGGGTTGCCCCTGCGGCGGCCTTTTTGTTTCTGGGTGGGTTGTTGGCCTTGTGGGGCGGCTCAAGGGTTTGTAACCTTTTGTCGATAACCAGTGGAAACCCAAGCCCGCATGCCGTGCGGGCAGCAGCGGGGTGCCGATCCTTATTCCCACGAGAACACCTTATGTCCATCTCCCATGCACGTGTTGCGGTCCGCCTGGCCCTGGCCTTTGGCGTTGTCTGTCTGGTCATGTCGCTCTCGGCCGCCGTCGGTATCTGGCGGCTGGCGGGGCTGCAGGACATTGCCGACGACCTGGGCGGCGCATCGTCCGAGCGCGCGCTGCTGGCGCGTGAGCTGCACGCCATCGTGGTGCTGAGCTCCGCACGCGCCGAAACACTGCTGGAGATCGACAACCCCGCCTACGCGGCGCGCATCGACGCGGACCGCAAAACCACGTCGGCCCGTTCGTCCGAAGTGCGCAAGCGCCTGGACGAGCTGGCGGCGGACCCGGAATCCCAGGCCTTGTTCGATGCCATCGACAAGGCAGGCAACGGTTTTCGCACGGTGCGGGACGACCTTGTCAAGCGCCGCAAGGCGGGCGAGGCCCTGCCGCCCGACGCCATTGCCAACCAGCTGCGCCCTGCGGCCGATGCCTATGCCGCCTCGGTGAACAAGCTGGCCGAGTACCAGCGCCAGCGTGTGGCCGAGGCCCGCGAGGCTGCCGCCCGCAGCGAGAGCCAGGGCATCACGCTGCTGGCCGCAGGCTCGCTGGTGGGGCTTCTGCTGAGCCTGGCCTGCGCCTGGCTGCTGTCGCGGTCCATCCTGCAGCCGCTGGCCCATGCGTCCGAGGTGACCGACCGCATTGCCGAGGGCGACCTCACCTCCCCCGTGCCCGCGCCGCAGGCGGGCAGCCGCGATGAACTGCAGGCCCTGCTGGCGCGCCTGGGGGGTATGCAGGCGCGGCTGGCGGAACTGGTGGTGGGCATGCGCCAGGCCAGCACCTCGGTGGCCGGTGCCAGCAGCGAGATCGCGGCGGGCAACAGCGACCTGTCGGCCCGCACCGAGCACACAGCTTCCAATCTGGAAGAAATCGCCGCCAGCATGGAAGAACTCCTGGCCACCGTGCGCCACAGCGCCGACGCCGCAGCGCAGGCCAGCACCCTGGCCACCGGTGCCAGCAGCGTTGCCCAGCGCGGGCGCGAGGCCGTGGACCGCGTGGTGGGCACCATGGATGGCATCGCGCTGTCGTCGCGCCGCATTGCCGACATCACCAGCGTGATCGATGGCATTGCGTTCCAGACCAATATCCTGGCGCTGAACGCGGCCGTGGAAGCGGCCCGTGCCGGTGAGCAGGGGCGGGGCTTTGCGGTGGTGGCCAGCGAGGTGCGCAGCCTGGCCCAGCGCTCGGCCACGGCGGCCAAGGAGATCGGGGGCCTCATCAGCGACAGCGTGCGGCAGGTGGACGAAGGAACCAAGCTGGTCCATGCAGCGGGCGGCACCATGGGCGAGATCGTGAACTCGGTGCAGCAGGTGGCCACCATCATTGGCGAGATCAGCACGGCGGCGCGTGAGCAGACCACGGGCCTGAGCCAGGTGGGCGAGGCCGTCTCGCAGCTCGACCAGATGACGCAGCAGAACGCCGCGCTGGTGGAAGAATCGTCCGCCGCCGCGCAGGGCCTGCGGGTTCAGGCGCAGCAACTGGCCGAGCTGGTGGAGGCGTTCCGCCTGCCCGCTGGCAACGCGCTGCGCTGAGCTGGGCAGGGCTGGGCTGGGCTGGGCTGGGCTGGGCTGGGCGGAGAGCAGGAGCGTACCGCTCTACTTCACCTCCACCCGCCAGCGCCGCCGTGGCGCACGCAGCGCATGGCGCTTGCGGTACTCGGCCGGGGCCATGCCGGTGTAGCGCACAAAGATGCGCCGGAACGCCGCCGGGTCGGCGTAGCCGCAGGCCACGGCAATGCTGGGCACGCTTTCCAGCGTCACCTCCAGCATCACCCGGGCACGCGCGCAGCGCAGGCCGTGCAGGTGGTCCAGCGGCGACTGCGATAGCTCCTGCTGGAAATGCCGCAGCAGGGTGCGCGTGCTCACCGATGCGGCCTCGGCCAGCCGGTCCAGCGAGTAAGGCTGGTCCAGGTGCGCCTCCATCCAGGCAATGGCGCGGGCGAGTGTGCTGTCGCGGGTGGCGGGGATGTGCTGCTGTGCGTTGGCCTGCAGCGCCGCGCGGGCGCGCTGGTGGTCGGGGGTCATCACGGTCTCGCAGGCGGCGGCCAGCTCCGGCCCCAGCGCCTGGTGCACCAGGGCGATGGCCAGCAGGTTCACGTTGCTGGGCAGCGCGCAGCTCATCCAGGGGCCGTCGTCCGACAGGTCCTGGCCCAGGCTGTGGCCGATGCTCGGGAAGTCCCGTTCAAACCCCGCGATGTAGAACCAGGGCAGGCAGGCCTGGCGCCCATTCAGCCGCCCGCTTTGCGCCGCCAGCCAGGCGCCATTGCCCATGGTGAGCAGCTTTTGCCCTGCGTCCAGCGCAATGCCCAACTGGCGTGACAGCGCCTGGTGGCGGGCTGCCACGGCACGGATGGCCGGGATGTCTTGCGCGTGGAACGAAGGGATGAACAGCGCCCGGGTGGGGGCCAGCGCCGCATCCTTGTCATCTGGCGCCGTGTAGGCTGCCAGGGGGCTCGGCAAGGGTGCCAGGGGCAGGCCCTCGGCGTCCAGTAGGCGCCATGCCAGGCGGGGTGCTTGTGCACCCATCCGCTGGCTGGCCAGCAGGTTGGCGCCGCGCAGCAGGTCGATGAGCTGCAGGGCACTGCCTGCGGCCGATTCGGGAAGCAGCGGGATGTCCACGCGGAACACCGGGGGCTTGGGCGGCGCCGAAGGCAAGGACGAAGGTGACTGTGGCATGGCGATATTGGCTCTGTGTATGGCGATTTTCGCTTGTCATGAAGGCAGCGTGCGCTTTTAGCATGAACGTGCTTTTCGCTTCCCCACCCAGGCCCTCGTGGCTGTTCACTCCCTACGGATCTGCCCATGCACAAACCCCTCTCTGCCATCGCACTTGCCGCCGGCCTCGTCGCCAGCGGGCTGACTTTTGTCTCTTCGGCCCAGGCCCAGGCGCTGGATGCCGCGGGCCTGCAGACCATCGACGCCGCGGTGAGCGCCGTGGCGCCCAAGATGGTCAGCTGGCGCCGCGACATCCATGCCCACCCCGAACTCTCAGGCCAGGAAGTGCGCACCGCCAAGCTCGTGGCCGAGCACCTCAAGAAGCTGGGCATGGAAGTGCAGACCGGCGTGGGCGGCACGGGCGTTGTGGGCACGCTCAAGGGCGGCCTGCCCGGCAAGGTGGTGGCCCTGCGCGCTGACATGGACGCGCTGCCTGTGCTGGAGAACACCGGCCTGCCCTTTGCGAGCAAAGCCAAGGCCACCTACCTGGGCAAGGAAGTGCCCGTGATGCACGCCTGCGGCCACGACGCCCACACCGCCATGCTGATGGGCGCGGCCGAAGTGCTGGCCGGCATGAAGGCCCAGCTGCCCGGCACGGTGAAGTTCATCTTCCAGCCCGCAGAAGAGGGCGCGCCGGTGGAGCCCGACGCCAATGGCAAGGTGCCCAGCTTCGGCGCCAAGGCCATGATCGAAGCCGGTGCGCTCAAGGATGTGCAGGCCATCTACGGCCTGCACATCACCTCCAACCTGCCCGGCGGCGTGGTGGGCTACCGCAGCGGCCCGCTGATGGCCGGGTCGGACAACATCACCATTCATGTGGAAGGGCGCGGCGGTCATGGCTCCTCACCCTGGGCCACCATCGACCCCATCGTGGCCGCCAGCCAGGTGGTGATGGGCCTGCAGACCGTGGTGAGCCGCCAGCTCAACATCAGCCAGGAACCGGCCGTGGTCACCATCGGCCAGATCCAGGGCGGCACCCGCTACAACATCATCCCCGACAAGGTGGAGATGATGGGCACGCTGCGCACGTTTGACGAAGACATGCGCCAGGAAGCACTCAAGCGCATCACCACGACTGCCGAGTCAATCGCTGCCGCCAGCGGCGCCAAGGCCAGCGTGCGTTTTGGCCCCGTGGCTTACCCCGTGACCACCAACCCTGCGCAACTCACGCAGGCGTCGCTACCCGCGCTGAACCTGGCCATGGGCGGCAAGACCATGGTGATCCCCAAGGTGGCGGGCTCGGAGGACTTCTCGGAGTTCCAGAAGGTCGTGCCCGGCTTCTTCTACTTCCTGGGCGCGCCACCCAAGGGCAAGGAATTTGCCAAGGCTCCGCCCAACCACTCCGCGCTGTTCGACATCGACGAAGACCAGCTGCCGACCGGCGCACGCAGCCTGGCCGCACTGGCCGTGGACTTCCTGCAGCGCAAGTAAGAAGCGAGAAGAAGAGGGGCGCCGCGCGGCTCAGGCCGTGCGGCGGGGCGAAGCCAGTCGGCTGCCGATGAGCAGGCGAAATGGCAGCAGCAGCGCCACGCCCAGCCCCAGCTTCACCGCGAGGTCACCCAGTGCCCAGGTGATCCACGGGTCGCGGGTGCCCCCAAACGCAATGCTCCAGAACACGGCCGTGTCCAGCATGGCCGCCAGCAGCGTGGCCACCAGCGGCGCGCGCCACCAGATGCCGTGGCGCAGGCGGTCGAACACGGCAATGTCCAGCCATTGCGAGAGCAGAAAGGCTGCGCCCGACGCGATGGCAATGCGCGCAGGCGCCAACACCAGCGAGGCGGCCACCGCCACCCCAAACCCCACCCAGGCCACCCGCCGCGCCTGCTGCGGGCCGTGGGCGCGGTTTACCAACTCGCTCACCAAAAAGGCCACCGGGTAGGTGATGGCGCCCCAGGTGAGCCAGTTGTTGATGGGGAACTGCACGAGGATGTTGGACGCCAGCACCACGGCGGCCATGGCCAGCGTGGCCGCTGCGAATGGCGGCCGGTTGGAGGACCGCATCACGCGGCAATGCCCAGCAGGCTGCGCGCCACCGCCTCACCCACCTTGATGCCATCCACGCCCGCCGACAGAATGCCGCCCGCGTAGCTGGCGCCTTCGCCCGCCGGGTACAGGCCCGGCGTGTTCAGGCTTTGCAGGTTCTCGCCACGCCCGATCTTCAGGGGCGATGAGGTGCGCGTCTCCACGCCGGTCAGCACCGCGTCGTGCATGTCAAAGCCCTTGATCTTGCGGCCGAACACGGGCAGCGCCTCGCGCAGCGCCTCAATAGCGTAGCCGGGCAGGGCGGCGTGCAGGTCGCCCAGGGCCACGCCGGGTTTGTACGACGGCTCCACGCTGCCCAGCTGGGTCGATGGCTTGCCGGCAATGAACTCGCCCACCAGTTGGCCCGGTGCGCTGTAGTCACGGCCGCCCAGCACAAACGCATTCGATTCCAGCTGGCGCTGCAGCACGCTGCCCGACAGCGGGTGGAACTGCCCGGCGGGCAGGGCCTCCACGCCATAGGTCTGGCCCAGGTGGGTCTCAAATGCCTGCGCGTCCTGCGGGTAGTCGCGTGGGTCGATGCCCACCACCATGCCCGCGTTGGCATTGCGCTCGTTGCGCGAATACTGGCTCATTCCGTTGGTCACCACGCGGTTGGGCTCGCTGGTAGCGGCCACCACGGTGCCACCGGGGCACATGCAGAAGCTGTACACCGCGCGCCCGTTGGCGGCGTGGTGCACCAGCTTGTAGTCGGCCGCACCCAGCAGCGGGTGGCCCGCGTGGCGGCCCCAGCGGGCGCGGTCGATCACGCCCTGCGGGTGCTCAATGCGGAAACCGATGGAAAACGGCTTGGCCTCCATGGCCACGCCGCGTTGGTACAGCATGGCAAAGGTGTCGCGCGAACTGTGGCCCAGCGCCATCACCACGTGGTCGGCACGCAGCTCGGTGGTCTCGCCCGTGGCCTGGTTCAGCACCTTCAGGCCGCGCAGGTGGCGGGCTTCACCGGTGCCTTCGATGATCACGTCCGTCACGCGCTGCTCAAAGCGGATCTCGCCGCCCAGGGCAATGATCTGCTCGCGCAGGTTCTCCACCACCTTCACCAGCTTGAAGGTGCCGATGTGCGGGTGGGCGACGTACAAAATCTCTTTGGGCGCACCGGCTTTGACGAACTCGCTCATCACCTTGCGGCCCAGGTGGCGCGGGTCCTTGATCTGGCTGTAGAGCTTGCCGTCGCTGAAAGTGCCGGCGCCGCCTTCGCCAAATTGCACGTTGCTTTCGGCATGCAGCTCGCGTTTGCGCCACAGGCCCCAGGTGTCTTTGGTGCGCTCGCGCACGGTCTTGCCGCGCTCCAGCACGATGGGCTTGAAGCCCATCTGCGCCAGCACCAGTGCCGCAAAGATGCCGCAGGGGCCAAAGCCCACCACCACGGGGCGCAGGGGCAGGTCTGCCGGGGCCTGGCCCACAGGGTGCCAGGCCATGTCGGGCGTGGGCTGGATGTGCGGGTTGCCCGCAAACTGGGCCAGGAGGGCGGCTTCGCGCGCGGGCTGCGCGAGGGTGATGTCCACGATGTAGACCGCCAGCAGGTCGGCCTTGCGCGCATCAAAGCTGCGCTTGAAGACGTGCAGGTGGGCGATGTCGGTGTCCGCCAGGCCCAGGATTTGGGTGGCTGCGGCGCGCAGGGGCGCCTCGGGGGCTTCGGCCACGGTGAAGGGCAGCCGGATTTCGGAGAGTCGGATCATGTTCTTGCGGGCCCGTGTCGATCGGGCGGGTTGCAATGGCGTGGGGCCGCGATGATACGGGGTGCTCGCCACCCACGGAAGCCCTGGCGTGCAGGGGGTGTGGAGCCGTGTGCCTAAAAAGCTATCAAATCAATAGCTGCTAGCGCTTGATGGATAAGCGATAGAGGAACTTTTGAATCATATTTTTCGAGCTGTTGGAACTTCATCATCGCTGCCCGACTGCTGGCGCCAGCGCAGCTCTGCCACACCAAAGGCTATGGCCGCCAGCACCAGTGGCCCAAAGTAATACAGCGCCCGATAGGCCAGCAGGGCCGCCAGCACTTCTTCCTGCCCCAGCGCCTGGGAGGCCAGCAGCGCCACGCCGACGGCCTCCAGCACACCCAGGCCCGCAGGCACGCGCAGCACCAGCCCGGCCACCGCCCCCAGCAACACGGTGGCCAGCGCGGCGGGGTAGCTCACCTGGTGTTGCAGCACCGTCCACAGCGCGGCGCCCATCAACATCCAGTTGGCGGCCGACACGGCCACCTGCCACAGCGCCACGGGCCAGCCGGGCAGCGGGAACGCGTGGCCTCTCAGCGTGAGGGCGCGGCCACTGCGCAGGCCACACAGCGCCACATAGGCCAGTGGCAGCAATCCCAACACCGTGCCGCCCAGGCGCCACTGCCAGGACTCTACAGCCCACCCGGCCATCGCAGGCGGCTGCCACGTCCACGCCAGCACGCCCGCCAGCAACAGGTAACCCACCCAGTTCGTCACGATGCTGGTGCCCACCACCTGACCGATCGTGCCGGGGTCCACGCCACGCCGGTCATACAGCCGGTAGCGCACGCCCACGCCGCCAATCAGCGAGCCCAGGTTGAGCGTGAACGGGTAGCTCGTCATGGCGATGGCCAGCGTGGTGGCGCGCGGTAACCGGTGGCCGCTGCAATGGCGGCCCACCCAGTCAAAGCTGCCGTAGGTGAAGTGGCTCAGCAGCGCCAGCGCACCGCCCACGGCCAATGCGGTGGTGGGCAGGTCGCGAAGCGCCTGCAGCACCGCGGGCCAGTCCACGGTGCGCGCCTGCCGAAAGATCAGCCCGGCCACCACCGCAAAAAAAGCGGCAGCGAACCCTCGGGTGACCCATGGCCACCAGGCCTGCTCCGGCCAGTGGCGCCAGCCGCGTGGGCTGCTGCTACTGGTGCTGCTGGGGGCAGGTGATGCCATGGCGTCGGCGGTGCCCGTCTGGGTGTCCGCGGGCAGTGTGGAGGTGGCCATGGCGGGGGCTCCGGGGCGCCGTCAGGTGGCCGCGCTGCTGGCGGGCTCGGCCGACGACGTACCTGGGCTGGCCAGCGTGATCGTGGGCTCATGGTGGGGCAGCCAGCCCGCCCATGCCGGGAACCAGCGCATCAGGTGGTACACCGCATAGCTGCGCAGCAGACGCAGTCCATTCCAATGGCTGGGCGCTGCAGCTTCGATCTGCTTGCAACTGGTGTCCATCAGGTGCGACAGGCGGCGGTGCAGGTGGGCGTTGAAGTCGCGGTCCTGGATGATCACGTTGGCCTCCAGGTTCAGCGACAGGCTCAACGGGTCGAGGTTGCTGGAGCCCACGGTGGACCAGTCCTCATCCACCAGCGCCACCTTGCCGTGCAGCGGGCGGTCGCAGTATTCGTACACCCGCACGCCCGCGCGTTGCAGGTGGTCGTACAGCAGGCTGGCTGCCGTCTTCACGATGGGCATGTCGGGCTGGCCTTGCAGGATCAGCCGCACGTCCACGCCCCGCTTGGCGGCCCGCCGCATCTCTCGGATGAAGCGGTAGCCCGGGAAGAAGTAGGCATTGGCAATCACCACCCGGCTGCGCGCCGCGCGCAGGGCCACGCGGTACTGGCGCTCGATATCGTTGGTGTGCTGCTGGTTGTCGCGCGTCACAAACATGGCGTTGGCTGTGCCTGCGTGGGGGCGGCCGGTAATGTCTGTAGCGTGGGGACGTTGGTGCGCGCTGCGGTCCAGCACCGCCTCGCGCGTGAAGCGGTGCATCTGCGCCACAACCGGGCCGCGCACCTGCACGGCGTAGTCCTGCTTGGCCTCGGGGCCGAAGTCGGCCATGTGGTCGGCTGAATAGTTGATGCCGCCGATAAAACCCAGCTGGCCGTCCACCACCACGATCTTGCGGTGCATGCGGCGCAGCACGTTCAGCCGCTGCCCGAGGAAGCGACGGCCCGGGTCAAAAATCCGAAAGCGCACACCTGCATCCACCAGGCTGCCCACAAACTGGTCCGACAGATCGGGCGAGCCAAACCCGTCCACCAGCACATGCACCTCTACCCCGCGCTGCGCTGCGGCCAGCAGGGCGGCATGCAGTTCCTGCCCGATCTTGTCCTCGAACAGGATGAAGGTCTCCAGCATCACCTCGCGCCGGGCCTGGGCAATGGCGTTGAACACACGCGGGAAGAACTCCTCTCCGTTTTCCAGCAACTCGAAGTGGTTGCCCGGAACCCAGCGGGATGAGCGTGGCAGGCTGAAAGCAGGGCGCTTCATAGCAGGATCTCCGCCGCCAAAGGCGCATGGTCCGAGAGCTTGTCCCAGGGTTTTTTGGGCAGTGACAGCGGCGCATGCACAGCGGCGTTGCGCACGTAGATGCGGTCCAGTGCCAGCAGCGGCATGGAGGCTGGAAACGTGCGCACCGCACGGCCAAAGGCCTGCACAAACACCTCTTGCAGGCCCGCTTCGCGGTGCAGGATGTCGTGCGCGCGGTTGCGCCAATCGTTGAAATCCCCCGCCAGCACCACGGGCTCGTTGGCTGGGAAGCTGCGCAGCAGATCGCACACACGCAGCAGCTGCCGCTGTCGATGGGATTCCTGCAGGCCCAGGTGCACACAGACCGCATGCACCGGCAGGTGGTGGCCCGGCGGCTGCAACACGCAATGCAGCATGCCGCGCCGCTCGGGCCCGCTGATGGAGATATCGTGGTTCTCGTAGTGTGTGATCGGAAACTTGGACAACAGCGCATTGCCGTGGTCGCCGTTGTCATACACCGCGTTGCGCCCGTAGGCGTATTGCGACCAGATGGTGTCCGCCAGAAACTCGTAGTGCGGCACCTGCGGAAAGTTGGCGAACCGGCTGGCATGGCGGTGGTGCGTGCCCAGCACCTCCTGCAGAAACACCAGATCGGCTGCCACATCCCGCACGGCATCCCGCAGCTCATGCAGCATGAAACGCCGGTTGAAGGTGGTAAAGCCCTTGTGCACGTTCACGGTGAGCACCTTGAACGCGATGGGCTGGGGATCGGTAGCGGCGGTGGTGGCCATGGGCAGTCAAACAATCTTTGGAGTGGGGCCCCCGCGAAGCCGCCGCGGTGTGCGCAATGGCCACCAGGGGCAGGCCGAGGATGACTTGATTGTTTGGGCTGCACTGCCTTGCCGCTGTAGGACGGCTGGCCGTGGTTTTGTGCTGCTGGGGACGAAAAAAATGGGGCCTGATAGCCCCATTTCGTTCTGCAAAGTGCTGCCGCAGGCGGCAGCGGCGCTTACGCCGGCAGGAACCCTTCGACCGACAGGTAACGCTCGCCCGTGTCGTAGTTGAAGCCCAGCACCTTGGCGCCCGCAGGCAGCTCGGGCAGCTTTTGCGCAATGGCGGCGAGCGTGGCGCCCGACGAAATACCCACCAGGATGCCCTCTTCGCGCGCAGAGCGGCGTGCGTATTCACGGGCCGGTTCGGCATCGACCTGGATTACACCATCGAGCATGCTGGTGTCCAGGTTCTTGGGAATGAACCCCGCGCCAATGCCCTGGATGGGGTGGGGCGACGGTGCGCCCCCCGAGATCACCGGCGACGCCGTGGGCTCTACCGCAAACACCTTCAGGTTGGGGAACTTGGCTTTGAGCACCCGCGCCACGCCGGTGATGTGGCCGCCTGTGCCCACGCCGGTGATCAGCACATCGATGCCATCGGGGAAGTCCGCCAGGATCTCCTGCGCCGTGGTGCGCACATGCACATCGATGTTGGCGGGGTTCTCGAACTGCTGGGGAACCCACGCGCCGGGTGTCTGCGCCTGCAGTTCTTGTGCGCGGGCAATCGCGCCCTTCATGCCCTTTTCGCGCGGGGTCAGGTCAAACTGCGCGCCATAGGCCAGCATCAGGCGGCGGCGCTCGATGCTCATGCTGTCGGGCATCACCAGAATCAGCTTGTAGCCCTTGACGGCCGCGACCAGTGCCAGGCCGATGCCGGTGTTGCCGCTGGTGGGCTCGATGATGGTGCCGCCGGGCTGCAGGGCGCCGGACTTTTCAGCGTCTTCCACCATCGACAGTGCGATGCGGTCCTTGATGGAGCCGCCAGGGTTGCTGCGCTCGGACTTCACCCACACGTTGGCCGCCGGGCCAAACAGGCGGTTGATGCGCACATGGGGCGTGTTGCCGATGGTTTGCAGAATGTTGTCAACTTTCATGGCGTCTCCTGTGAGTGGCGAAGAAGGGGGTTGATGCAATCCAGCCCTTCAGAACAAATCCGTTCGGGCTGAGTCTGTCGAAGCGGGGCGCGATGGCGAACTCTTCCACAAACTCAAGCGAACGAGTTCCCGGGCTGGCATTGCGGCACCACGCGCATTCTGAACCAGTTGTTCTACAGCCTTGGTGATATGGATATAGCCAAGGCATCCACCCCAGTCTCTGCGACCCGGCTTACAGCTGCGGGCTGATCTCCACCAGCATGGCCTGCTTGACCGGCGTGATCTGCACCCGCACGGGCAACCCCAGCGCGATGGTCTGCGCGTTGGTGGCCGTGTGCTGCGTCACCTCCGTGCAGGTGTAGCGGGCGGCCTGCCCGCTGCGCCACACCGCCAGGGCCAGCGGCAGCATCCACTGATCGGCCAGGTGCGGGCCTAAGGCACCCGCGCTGCGCTGGTAGTCGCGCACCTCATCCACAAGCCGCTTGGCAACCTGCTCGGCCGACAGGCTGCGCTCGCCCAGCTGGCAGAACACCTCGGTGATGTGCTCGTACTCCAGCGTGGCGATCAACGCGTTGCCCGGGCCTTCGTTCTGGCGCGTAGGGGGCTGGCGCAGTCGGCCGGATTCAAAGGTCCAGCCCATGCGCTGGCCCAGCGCGTCCAGCTCCCGCGTGGCAATGTTGCGCGCCAGGCCCGGCACCAGTGCCTCGCCCCAGGCGTCTTGCAGCGGGCCGCGCTCCAGCACATCCACGGGCGTCAACGGCAGCGCTGCGGGCGTGATGTGCGCCAGCAGCTCGCCACCCCCGGCGGGGTAGAAGCCGCGCCGCTGCAGTTGCAGATCCAGGCCCACGCCCAGCCGCCGCACCAGCGGTGCAAACGCCCGCTCCAGAAAGTCAAACGGCGGCGCCATCGGGTTGTGCGTGCCGCCCGAGAGTTGCACGCGGCTTTCTCCATCGGCCAGCATCAACGCGGGCAACACCGTCTGCAGCACCAGCAGGCAACTGCCCGCCGTCGCGATCTGAAAGCGGTAGTCGCCTGCGCGCACAGCGCTGGGCGTGAACAACAGCGTTTGCGACCCCAGCTCGGCCCCGTCGGCCTGCCCACCGCACACGGCCATGGCCGCCTGCACGCAGGCCAGGTGCTGGCGCATCAGCCCCGGCTTGGGCCGCCCGGCGCGGATGCGTGTGATGTGCAGCGGCCGGCCGGTGACCATGGCAAGGGCCAGGCCGGTGCGGAGGATCTGGCCGCCGCCTTCGCCGGTGGAGCCGTCGAGGGTGAGGGGGGACAAGGTCAATTCCGTCATGGCGATGTCTCCGCTGCACCCGCGTTCCGGGCGTCGTAGTGCAACACCGTGTCGTACAGCAACGCGTCCAGCGCGGCATGGCCCGGTACCGGCAAGGCTTGCACAGGCTCGGCCGCGTTGCGCGCCAGTTCGGCTTCGATGAACGCATGGATGCGGGGCCAGCGTGGGCTGGTGGCGGCTTCGCCCGCGCGCATCTTCACCTCTAGCAGTGCATTGATCTCATCGACCAGCGCCGCATCGTGCACGGGGTGCAGCGTGTGCTGGGCCAGCTCGGCAAAGCGCATGGGCGGCACGCCGGGCTGCGTGCGTATCCAGCGTGCAGCCAGCAGCGGGCGCAGCACGTAGAGGTACTTCTTGTAGCGCACCTCATCGGCCTGCAAATGCTCACGAAAGTTCTTCTTGGCCATGGAGGCGTAGTGGTGCCAGCCCTTGGCGTTGGAGAACACTTGCGCCGCCAGCGCGCGGAACTGCGCCATGGTGTCCGCCTCTTCGCGGTACACGATGGGTGAGCCCAGCCATTCGAGCAGCGTGGGGTTCGATTCACGCATCAAGCCCAGTGCCTTGCGCAGGTCCCAGCCGTTCACATCCAGGTCGCCGCTGATCGGCAGCTCGATCACGTCGCGCCCGGGCGCCACCGTGAGGTACCACGGCAGCCGGTTCACGTAGATGAAGCGCACGTCGTAGTCGCTGTCGGGCGAGGCAAAGCCCCAGCCGCGGCTGCCGGACTCGCACGCGAAGAGCACCGTTACGTTGTGCGTGGCTTCGATGCGCTGCAAGGCCTCAAGCACTTGCGCGCGCATGTGGGGCTCCACCGGGTGGGCGGAACGCAGGAGTTCTTGTTTTTGTTCTGATTTATGCATGAGAATTGGCTGTAGCGCTTATTGGATAAGCGCTAGCAGCTATTAAAAATGTAGTAATGTCGAAATCATTCGCAACTGTCGCGGCCCAGGCGAGAGACGCTAAGCAAGGGCCGCCCCGCAGCGAGGGCGTCGTCCCCCTGAAGGGAAGCCGCGCAGCGGCTCAGGAGGGTTACCCTTTTACGCAGACGACCTGCTTGAGTGTGTAAACCACCTCCACCAGATCCTGCTGCGCCGCCATCACCGCGTCAATGTTCTTGTAGGCCATCGGAATCTCATCGATCACGTCGGCATCCTTGCGGCATTCCACGCCTTCGGTCGCCTTGATCTGATCCGCGACCGTGAACATCTTCTTGGCCTTGGTACGGCTCATGGTGCGGCCTGCGCCGTGGCTGCAGCTGTTGAAGCTCTCGGGGTTGCCTTTTCCGCGCACGATGAAACTTTTGGCCCCCATGCTCCCCGGGATGATCCCCAGCTTGCCCTGCTCGGCACTCACCGCGCCCTTGCGGGTCACGAAAACGTCTTGCCCGAAGTGCGTCTCGCGCTGCACGTAGTTGTGGTGGCAGTTCACGGCTTCCACGTGCGTTTCGAACGGCTTGGTGATCACCGTGCGCAGCGCGGCAATCACGCGGCCCATCATCACTTCGCGGTTGGCGGCGGCAAACTTTTGTGCCCACCCCACGGCCTTTACGTAGTCACCGAAATACTGTGCGCCTTCCTCGAAGTAGGCCAGGTCTTTGTCCGGCAGGTTGCGTTGGTTCATCTCGGCGTCCTTCTTGGCCAGCTCGATGAAGTGGGTGCCGATGGCGTTCCCCACCCCGCGTGAGCCGGAGTGCAGCATCACCCACACGGACTGGTGTTCGTCCAGGCAGATCTCGATGAAGTGGTTACCCGTTCCCAGCGTCCCCAGGTGCTTGTAGTTGTTGGTGTTCTTGATGCGCGGGTGCGCCTCGCAAATTTCCTCGAACTCATCCACCAGCCCGGCCCAGGCGAGGTCGGTCTCGGCGGGCGGGGTGTCCCAGCTGCCTTTATCGCGGCCCATGCGTTTGGGCGTCATCCCCGCTGGCACCGCGCGTTCGATGGCGGCGCGCACGCCGGACAGGTTGTCGGGCAGGTCGCTGGCCGTCAGCGTGGTCTTGCACGCCATCATTCCGCACCCCAGATCCACCCCCACCGCAGCGGGGATGATGGCCTTGAGGGTGGGTACCACCGAGCCGATGGTGGCGCCAATCCCGAGGTGCACATCGGGCATCACCGCCACATGCTTGAAAACGATGGGCAGGCGCGCGATGTTGCGCAGCTGGTTGCGGGCTTCTTCTTCCACGGGCACGCCGTTGGTCCACATCTTCACGGGCACGCCGTTGGGGACTTCATATTGTTCGTAGTTGTTCATGTTTTTTCCTGTTCTGTTGTTCATCTTCAGCTGGCCATTGCATCAAAGACAGCTGCAATGCGTTCGGTCAGCGGGTAGTGGATCTGGCCGCATTTGGCGCATGCCGGGCGCCAGTCGGCGGGTGTCCCGTCCTCTGTCAGCTTCAATAGCTTGTGTGCCCACGCGGCTTTGACTTGCGGATCATTCAGCCATGCCTGCATGGCGGCATGAAAGGGCGCCTCGGCAAACGCGTTGGAGATCGCTCCGCCATTCGTCCAGTATTCCCAGTAATAGGAATCTACAAAGTTCAGCGTCGCCGCTTCGCGGTCGTCTGCCAACCAGTCGCCCAGCAAGGGCTGTATGGATACTCCGGCGTAGTCCCACATCAGCAGGATGCTGAATGCGTGCGCTCCCTGGAAAAGGCCTTCGCTGTCCGGCTCCCACTGCGCCAGACCCTCGGCGAAGAATGCCCGTGCATAACCCAGCACGGCAGCCCTCTCGTCAGATGAGTAGGCATCGGCAAGGCAACGCCCCAGCCGGTCGAGATAGATCTCGGTGGAGTGGTGCAATCGGGCTCCTTGCGCCAGCAATTCCAGCATGCGAGGCAGGTAGTACTTGATCTCGTCCGCGGGCTGTACCTGGCTCTTGGCAGAGTCGTTGTATTGATAAAAGTGTTCCCGCGTCAGTTGGCGCAGCGGCAGGCATCGCATCTCGCGCTCCAGTTCGGCATCCATGCAGCAGCCGGTGCAGACATCCAGCAGCCCATGCGGTGCCTGGTATTTCGCAAAGGTCTGGTAGACCGCCTGTGTGGCGGCTTCCAGAGGCATTGCAGCAGTCGTTGGTTTCTTTTTCATGGTTCTCTTTCAGCGCATCTTCACCAGGCCATTCAGCACCTGGTCCAGTCCACCAAACACCGAGATCTTGTCGATGCGCTCGGCCACCCGTTCCAGCGTCTCCAGCTCCTTCATGCGCAGGGCGACGGGGTTGTCCTCCATCACCTTTGCCGTGTTGAGCAGCGAGCGCGTAGCGGCCGTTTCTTCGCGGCGGCGGATCACGTTGGCCTGGGCCTGTTTCTCCGCCTGCACCACCTGGGTCAGGATGGTTTTCATCTCGCCGGGCAGCACGATGTCCTTCACGCCCACGCTTTCCATCACCATGCCAAAAGGCATGAGCTTGGTAGCCATGTGCGCAGTCACCACGTCGTCGATCACCGACTTGTTCTCCAGCAGCTCATCGAGCGTGCGGGTGCCCACGGCGGCGCGCAGCGCAAACTGCAGCTCGCGGTACAGGTGGTCGGCGGGCTTTTGCAACTGGGCAAAGGCGCGCAGCACATCGGTGTAGCGAAAGGTGGCCGACAGGTTCAGCCGCAGGCTCACCTTGTCGCGGGTCATGATGTCCTGGCCTGAGACCTCTACGGCCTGCAGGCGCAGGTCCACGAGTTCCACAGCGATGGTGCGGCCGTACTTCCAGTACGCATAGGCGCCCGCAGGCAGCAGCCGGTCCACTTTGCCGTCGATGCTGAGCAGTGCGCACAGGCCTTCGGGCACCTGCACTTGCAGCACGCCGGTCAATCCGGTCACGCTGCGCTGGCGCAGTTGTGTGTGCGTCAGGCGCGCCACCAGGGCGGCGGGCAGCTCGGGGCCTGCGTCGAGGTCGATCACCTGCACGCTTACCTCCACCAGGCCTTTCCAATACAGGCGGCGTGTGCCGGGCGGCAGCACCTCGACCAGCACGCCGTTTTCGCTGCGCAGGCCCACTTGCTGCTCCGACAGGTTCACTTGCACAAACTCTGCCGCCACCACGGCAGGCTCCTGCGCCATCAGGTAGTCGGCCAGGCCGTGGGTGAAGGCGGGTTGTTCGAGCGCGAAGGTCTCCACGCGCAACTGGTCCATGCCTGCAAACAGCCAGTAGTTGCCGCTTTGGAGCACGCGGTCAAAGCTGCCGTTGCGCAGCAGCAGGGCGCGTTCGTTTTTCTTCACGGTCACTCGTTCGATCAGCTTCATCATTTTTCTTCTCCTTGTTCTGTCGTTGTCGTTACTTCTTCGTTGTCGTTGCAATCAGGGTGCCGTTACAGCGATGGCGGGGTGCCAGGGGGCACAGCCAGGGCCCTGCAGTGCGCCGTGGTTGCTGCCCTGCAAGCAGGGCGGCAGCGTGGCTGGCTGCGGGCGCGGGCTGTGCCGGGTGCTGGCACAAACCGCCACCGGCTGACGGGGTCTTGCCTTGCGGCTGCGTCCAAAAGAGGCGCAACCCTGGGACAACTCCCCGCGTTCGGCGGGTGGTCTTTCGACCGGTACTTCCAAGTGCTGGCCTTGCGGCCATGGGCAGGAATCGAACCTGCGACAACCCCTTTCGGGGGGGCTCTACCAGACTGAGCTACCAGTGGTGGCAAGCCGGGAGTCGAACCCGGCACGTCCTCTTGCGAGGCGTCACCACGACCTTGCCGTTACCCAGCGTTTGCGGTGTGCGGCATGCAAGGAATCGACAAGGCCTTGAGAGCCCGGAATCCCTGCACCGGCGGGGCGAACGTTGGTCCTAACCCCGGCCTGTGAGCGGTCACCGCTTGCGCTGGATGTCTTATCTATTGCCAGATGCGTGCCAGTTTGCGTTTTTTCGACTGAACTGCTTCAACCCATTGATTTATATGCAGAAATTCCATTCGCTGATTTTTTTGATTTGTTTAAGAAATGTGAAATAACTAGAATGAAAGCTAAATAAATAGATAAGTAGCATGCGCAAAAACAAAGTCGTGATCGGTTTCCTTGGCACCCAGCTCGACTCCGGCCGGGGCGCGGGGCGGTGGGAGAAGTGGCGCCCCACCGTATCGCTGGTGCAGCATGAGGACGTGGTGATCGAGCGGCTGGAGCTGCTCTACACGCCGCCCCACCAGGACTTGGCGCAACAGGTGCGCGCGGACATGGTGATCGCGTCCCCCGAGACCACGGTGAACCTGGTACCCCTGCCCATTGCCGACCCGTGGGACTTTGGCGAGGTGTATGCCAAGCTGTTTGACTGGGCGCAGCGCTACCGCTTTGACACCGAGCGCGAGGAATACTGGACCCACATCACCACCGGCACCCACGTGGCGCAGATCTGCCTGTTCCTGCTGGTGGAGTCGCGCCGCATTCCGGGCGTGCTGGCGCAGACCTCGCCGCCCAAGCGCCAGCAGATGGGCGACCCGGGCAGCTACACGCTGATCGACCTGGACCTCTCGCGCTACGACGTGATCGCGCAGCGCTTTGGCGCCGAGCAGCAGGACGCGGTGCAGTTCCTCAAAAGCGGTATTGCCACGCGCAACGCGCGCTTCAACGCGCTGATCGACGAGGTGGAGCGAGTCGCGGTGCGCTCGCGCGCGCCCATCCTGTTCACCGGGCCCACAGGCGCGGGCAAGTCGCACCTGGCGCGGCGCATGTACGAGCTGAAGAAGGCGCGCCACCAGGTCGAGGGCGAATTTGTGGAGGTGAACTGCGCCACGCTGCATGGCGACGGCGCGGCATCCACGCTGTTCGGCCACAAAAAGGGCGCTTTCACGGGCGCGGCAGCCGACCGTGCGGGGTTGCTGCGCACGGCGCACAAGGGCGTGCTGTTCCTCGACGAGATTGGCGAACTGGGCCTGGACGAGCAGGCCATGCTGCTCAAGGCTGTGGAAGAAAAACGCTTCTACCCCATGGGCAGCGACCGCGAGGTGGCCAGCGACTTCGAGCTGATCGCCGGCACCAACCGCGACCTGCGCGCCGAGGTGGCGGCCGGGCGCTTTCGCGAAGACCTGTATGCGCGCATCAACCTCTGGAGCTATGTGCTGCCCGGCCTGGCGCAGCGGCCTGAAGACATCGAACCTAATGTGGACCACCAGCTGGCCCGTGCAGGCACCGAGCTGGGCCGCAGCGTGCGCTTTTCCAACGAGGCGCGCGCGGCCTACCTGCGCTACGCCCAGTCGCCGGAGGCCCTGTGGACCGGCAACTTCCGCGACCTTTCGGCCAGCGTGACGCGCCTGGCCACGCTGGCCGACAGCGGCCGCATTGGCCTGCCCCTGGTCGAGGCAGAAATGGCCCGGCTGCGCTGGCTGTGGCAACCCGCCAGCGATGCGCGCAACGGTTTGGCGTCCGCGCCCGGCGTGTGGGGCCGTGACGATCTTGCGGACCTGTTGGGAGAGGAAGCGGTGGGAACCATGGACCTTTTTGATCAGCTGCAGCTGGCGGCGGTACTGCATGTGTGCCGCAACGCCCGCACCCTGTCGGACGCTGGGCGGCAACTGTTCCAGGCCTCGCGCATGCAGCGCACGGTGGTCAACGACGCGGACCGGCTGCGCAAGTACCTGGCGCGTTTTGGTCTGGACTGGGATCGCGTCGCGGCCGCTGGGCGATAATCCACCCCGTGAAGCGCGCCAGACCGCCGCTGGTGCAATCTGGGAAACCAGGCACTGGAGGAACGTCCGGACTGCACAGGACAGCGTAGCAGCTAACGGCTGCCCACCGTGAGGTGAGGATCAGAGCAACAGAGACGAGTCCCGGGGGAGTGCCGCAAGGCAAACCACCGGGGGTGAAACGGGCAATCTCTACGCGCAGCAATACCAAGTAGGCCAACGTTGATGTGGTTCCGCAGAGTTGGCGGGTAGGTAGCACCGAGCCGTGGTGGCGACACCCGGCCCAGATTAATGGCGGTCACACTGCGGGCAACCGTGGTGCACAGAATCCGGCTTATCGGCGCGCTTCACACTTTATTTCCCATCCCCGGTTTCCCCACCGCGGTTCCCAGGCCCTTCGCGCCTCAAGCTCTGCCGATGGCGGGAATAAGCCGGCCTTGCCCAGCAAGGGGCGGGGGCTGGCTCAGTTTTTCGTGCAATGGGGCGCATGCCCCTTTTCCAGCTCGCTGGCTCGCGCCACGGTGTCGGGGTGGCTGCTGAGCAGCGACCACACGGGATGCGAGGCCATCTCTTCGGCCGTCTTGCGCTGGCGCGAGCGTTCGGGGCTGCTGGCGCCGGGGTCTGCCTTGGGTGCAGCCGTCTTGTCCTGGCCTGCTTTCTCTTGTTCTTTCTTCTTGTTTTCTTCTTCTTCCTCTTCGTCGTGGGCAATGGCCAGCAGCAGCTTGCCCATGGGCGCCGTGGGCAGGGCCGTGTGGTTCATGAGGGCGATGGCGTAGCAGTCAGCTTCGCGTTCGTGGCTGCGGCTGTAGGCCAGGCCGGTGAGCACCGATGCGCCTGTGGACACCACCGTCGACACGTCCCCGAGCGCCAGGCCCAGGCCCATGTTGAGCACGCCTTGTTCCACCACCATGCGCGTAGTGTGGCGGTACATCACATGGCCGATCTCGTGGGCCAGCACGCCCACCAGGGCGTCGTCGGGCAGGCCCTGGTCGGTGGCGGTTTTCACGATGCCGTCGGTCATCACGATCTTGCCGCCGGGCAGGGCAAACGCATTGGCGCCCATGCCTGATCGGAACTCCAGCGACAGCGGCGGACGGTAGTCGGGGTAGCGGTGCATGGTTGTGGGCGTCTGCTGCACCAGGGCGTCAAAGCGGGCCTTGAGCTGCTCCTGCCGCTCCTTGGGGAGCTTGCTGGGCTTCAAGGTGCCGTCGTCCATCTGCTTGAGCACGTTCTCGGCCACGCTGGTTTCCCAGCCCAGGGGCACAAAGCGGGTGAGCTGTGTGGCTGCCCAGGGCGTGCCATAGCGGTAGAACAGCGTGAGGCCGATGACGGCGGCGGCTGTCACACCCAGCAGCACGGGCCAGCGGGTCTGCATGCGCTGGGCCAGGCCGGGGCGTTCGCCAGCGGCTGCGAGGGCGGCACGCCAGTCGCTCACGGCATCGATCTCCAGGCTGCCGTGGTCCCGCAGGTCCACGACCACCCGGGGCTGGGGCTTGTGTTCGTTCCAGGCCTCTGGCCAGCCCACGTCCTTCCAAGCGAACACGACCGGCTCGGCGCCCGGCTGTGAGAGCGGGTGGAGCACCAGCGACGGGCCCTGCGGCGTGGGCCGCAGGCTCACCATCACGGGGCGGGCTCTGCTGCTCTGGCCGTCGAACCAGCGTCCTTGGAGCAGGTCTGTGTTCACGGGGGCGGGCATGCTCAACCGATGAGGTCCAGGCCTGCCGCATCGGCCAGCGCATCGCCCAGGCCGTTTTGCTGCTGGCGCACCATGGCGCCCGCCACCTGTTCGACGCCGCCCTTGACGTGCAGGGTGACGGATTCGCATTTCATGCGGTATTCACTCACCCGCGCAAACGGGCGGTAGAGGCCGAGCGTGAGCAGGGTGAGCAGCATGTTCTTGATGCGCAGCCCCACGTAGCTGCCGCTCTTGAGGTGGCACTTGAACCGTGCCACATGGCTCACGCCGATGTTGTTCCACATGAGCTGGAACATGCGCGCCTCGCGGTAGGCGCGGGCGGGGGCCGAAGCCAGGATCAGCATGAAGATGCCCGCGATGATGGACACGATGATCACCAGAATCATCCACAAGCCCATGCGGCTGCTCTGACCGGCGAACAGGGCGATGGAGCTGCCCGCCAGCACGCCAATCAACACCGAGAGCCCCACCACGGTCAGCACGAAAACGGCCACCGTGGCCAGCCACACCTTGACGAAATCCATGTACACCGGCTTCCAGCGGCCTTTTTCGGCGCCTACCTGGGCCTTGAGGACCAGCAGGCTCTTGTAGTTGTATTCCAGGCGGATGAAGGACAGCACGGTCAGCACCAGGCCCAGCAGCAGCAGGGCGCCCATGGCCGGGGTGAACGAAGGCATCTTGGGGTTGGCGGCTTCGTCCTCCACCTCCTGCAAGACGTCGGCCAGTTCGGGCGAGAGGATCTGCATGCCAAAAAACACGCCAAACCACACCAATGCCAGCGCAAACAGGGGCCAGCTCGCGAGGTAGACCTCTTTCCAGTGGGCGGTGAACTGCAGGCGCAGGCCGCGCCAGCGCGTGGCGCCCAGCCGAAAGCGCATGGCACTGCCCCAGATCAGCGGCGAGAGCACGGCGCCCGTCAGCAGCAAGACGCCCACGGCAGCATCCTGCCCCGTGTTGGCCGCGATGTTGTAGGCCAGGGTGATGAGCATCAGCAGCACGAAGCCCATCACCATCTTGCGCTGCTGCGCAGTGAATTCGAGCGGGCTGCCCGCCACCAGCGTGTGGCTGTAGAAGTATTGCGCCGTGCGGCGCCGGGCCCAGGGGGTGTAGATGCCCAGCGTGACGATGGACAGCAGCACGTTGACGATCCACACCCGAAAGTATTCGCCCCCGCTGCCCGTGAACTCCATCGGGTGTGCATCGATGTTCTGCGGCATGAACGTAGACATCGGCCCCGCAGCGCTGTCTCTGTCTGATGAAACTTGGCTCATGAACTCCCTCCTGTTTGCGCGCAGTGTAGCAGCGGTCAGTGGAAGAAAAATTTATGCCAAATTGGCCTCTGGCGCTTTTCCAACAAGCGCTGGAAGCTATGAATTTGATAGCTGCGAACTTGTCGCTTGGAAGCTGGGCTTACCGTTCGGGCCGAGCATGTCCAAGCTTGGCGCCGTGCTTCGACAAGCTCAGCGTGAACGGTTTGGGTTGGTCTGATACCGAACCCGTCGGCAGGGTCGCCAAGCGGACCGTCGCACCGACGTAGCCACGGGGCGCGCGGCCAGACCAGTGCCACCGTGGAACTGGCTTTGCCAGGCCACCGGTGGCGTCCCCCCCGGGGGGGACGGCGCCGAAGGCGACTCAGGGGGGATTCAAAATCTTTCCCAAGGCTGCAAATACCGCCACTGCCCTTCAGGTACCTTCGCCAGCGGCACGCGGCCAATGCGAATGCGCTTCAAGGCCACCACGGCCAGGCCCACGGCCTCGCACATGGCCGGGATCTGGCCGGGGCGGATGCCCTTGAGGGCAAAGCGCAGCTTCGTCTCGTTTTGCCAGCTCACCTTGACGGGCGGCAGCGGGCGGCCGTTGAACGAGAGGCCGTGGCACAGGCGCTGCAGCCCGTTCGGCGCAATGTCGCCTTTCACCTCCACGATGCATTCCTGCTCCAGCGACTCGATGTCTTCCGCCAGCTTGCGCGCGATGCGCTTGTCCTGCGTATAGACCACCAAGCCACTGGCCTCGGTGGGCAGCGGGGTGAAACATTCCAGCTGCTTGAAGTGGCGCTGCAGCACACGGATGCCTGAGGCGTCCTCAGGCAGGTGGGATGCCGGGCCCAGCAGGGTGGTGGCCGCAGTGGCGCCCTGGCTGCGGCTGGCATGGGCCGCCTGCCCGGCGGGCAGACCCAGGCCCGCTTCAAACCCCACTGGCTTATGTAGCAGCAAGGTCACCGGGGTCAACTCCAGCAGGCTGGCGTCTGGCGCCACCGTCACGGCCTGGTCGGGGCGCACGCGTGCGCCGGGGGCTTCCACCACCTGGCCGTCCACGCTCACAAAGCCGCCTTCGACGAACTGCTCGGCCGTGCTGCGCGAGCAGTTCAGTTGGTCGGCCACACGCTTGGCCAGGCGGATGTGGGAGGGTTCGGGGTTTTTGTCATTCATGGGTTGGGGCGGCTTTCTTTGTTGGATGGATTGTGTGGGCACGCCTCTTGTTGTTCGTGGCGCGTGCAGCGGGCGCGCTCTCCGCCAGGGACGCCAAGCAAGGGCCGCCCCGCAGCGAGGGCGTCGTCCCCCGGATGGGGGAAGGCGCCGCAGGCGACTCAGGGGGCGAACATTCTTATTCGCTCCACATGCGCCAGGAGCGAGCGCTGCGCAACGGGCCACATGCGTGGCGGCACGTCGGCGTAGGCGTGCCGCACCCAGTCTTCCATGCTGCCCTGGGGCAGCGCCTGCATGGCGGCCAGCACCTTGGCCTCGCGTGCCAGGCGGTGGGACTTGAGCTTGGCGATGGCGCTACGGGCATCGCCCAGAACATAACCGTGCGCAGGCAGGATGAACTCCACGCCATGCTCGGCGCACACGGCGTCGAGCTTGTCCAGCGAATCGAGGTAGTCGGCCATGTTGCCGTCGGGTGGGTCCACCACCGTGGTGCTGCCGTTCAGGATGTGGTCACCGCTGAACAGCAGGGCGTCTTCCACCAGCAGCAGGCACAGGTGGTTGGCGGCGTGGCCCGGGGTGTAGATGACCCGCAAAGTATGGGTAATATTGCCCTCTGGCGCTTGTCCATCAAGCGCGAGTAGCTCATTATTTTGTAGCGATCTGTCGGGTGTGAATGTGCTGGCCGTGCGCGCGGTGGGCGCCGAGGGCAGGCCCAGGATGGGGGGCCGGGCTTTGCCCGCCTGCACACACAGTGCCTGCAGCGGCGCGGCGCCCGGCGAGTGGTCGGGGTGCGAGTGGGTGCACACGATCATGCGGATGTCGCCCCCGGCGGCGCGCCAGAGCTTGTCCAGGTGTTCGGGGTCTGCCGGGCCGGGGTCGATGGCGATATAGCCCGTGGCGGGGTCGCCCACCAGGTAGCTGTTGGTGCCGGGGCCGGTCATCACACCGGGGTTGGGGGCGGTCAACCGCTGTACGTTGCGCAGCAGCGGCACGGGGCGCTCGGTTTGCCAGTCCAGCGGGTGCACGATCTGGCCGTCGGGGCACACCAGGGCCAGCTCGCCGTAGGGCATGTCGCTTTCCATGTACCGCGCTTCCTTGCCCGCCAGCGTGCCCGCGCGCGGGCAGCTGGTCCACAGGGGCAACTCGTGGGCCAGCGCGTCGAACACCGCCTGGGTGGTGGCAAACGTGGCCAGCCGCTGCAGCGTGCGGATGGTCGGAAAGATCATGAAGAACTGCCCCGCTTCATGCCGCGCCAGCGCATCGGCCGGGCGCACCCAGACGGGCTCGAACTGTTCGGACTCGTCGGCCACGGGCTCCTGGCCCTCGGGCATGCGGGCGACGAGAAATGGCACGTCGAAGCGGCGCGGCAGGTCGCGGTCGGTGATCCAGTGGGCCAGCATGAAAACGCTGTCGGCCGCCAGCCGCAGGCCGCGCGCGGTGCATTGCGCCACAAAGGGCTGGTGGCGGTCGATGGCGGCGATGTCCTGCGCATCGGCCATCAACCCCTTGCGGGGGCCGTCGGCATGGCGGGCCAGCAGCACACCCAGTTCTTCAAAACTCTCACGGATGGCGGCGATGGCCTGGGTGAGGTGCAGGTCGCTTTGGGTGGGGCGGCGGTCGGCGGCGGTGTGCGATTGCGCATCCAGCGCATCGATGCCCCCGCCCGGGAACACATAGGCACCCGGTGCAAAGCTGGCCTTGTCGGAGCGCCGGGTCATGAGGACTTCGATGCCTCCCGCATTGCCGGGTGCATCGCGCAGCAGCAGCACAGTGGCGGCCAGGCGGGTGGCTACAGGTTCGCGGTAGGGGTGCAGATGTTGGCTGGTGCGGGGCATCGGGCCATTATCGAGGGGAGGCGCGCCGTGTGCACACGTCCCACTTCGGTACGGCCCATGGGCCGTACTACGGCGGGTGTGCTGGGTTTGACCACTCAGCGCAACGCCCGCAGCTGCTGCAGGCGCAGCAGCACCGCATCAATGACGGCGTTGGCGCCTTCCACGTCGCAGCTCCACAGCATCTCCAGCAGTTCGATCAGCGCGATGGCGTTGGTCTCCTGCAGTGCCGCCTGGGCAGCTGCCTGAAGGTTGTGCGCGCCCAGATCGTCCAGAACGTTGACGGTTAATCCCATGAGGTACTCCCTGTTTTTTTAAGGAGGTCCATCGTAGGTGCGCGGCGGCCGTGCGGCGGGCTGGTCGGCATGATCAATATCAAGGGCGGGCGAGAAAGAAAGCGACAGTGCGCACCCCCTCCTCGCTCAACCGCGTGCCGGAATTGCCAGACCCCTGATCACCGGAGGGCGTGCCACAAACACGTCCAGCACGCGCTGCACGTCGGTGAACTGGCCAAACTCCACGAGGTCGCCCGCGCCGTAGAAACCAATCAGGTTGCGCACCCAGGGCAGGATGGCGATGTCGGCAATGGTGTACTGGTCGCCCATCACCCACTGGCGGCCTGTCAGGCGCTGGTTCAGCACGCCCAGCAGGCGCTTGGATTCGGCCACGTAGCGGTCACGCGGGCGCTTGTCTTCATAGTCCTTGCCCGCAAACTTGTGGAAGAAGCCGAGCTGGCCGAACATCGGGCCCAGGCCGCCCATCTGCCACATCACCCACTGGATGGTTTCGTAGCGCGCAGCGGCCTCCTGCGGGATCAGCTGGCCGGTTTTCTCGGCCAGGTACAACAGGATGGCGCCGGATTCGAACAGCGCCAGCGGCTGGCCACCCGGGCCATTCGGGTCGAGGATGGCGGGGATCTTGTTGTTGGGGTTGAGCGACAGGAACTCGGGCGAGGTCTGGTCGTTGGTGTCAAAGCTCACCAGGTGGGGTTCATACGGCAGGCCCAACTCTTCGAGCGCAATCGACACCTTCACGCCGTTGGGCGTGGGCAGCGAATACAGCTGGAGGCGGTCGGGGTGCTGGGCGGGCCATTTGTGGGTGATGGCGAAGGCGGAAAGATCGGGCATCAAAGAGTCCTTGGCGGGTGGCAGCCAGAGCGGCGCCCAAAGAGCGCAAGCCTAATGGGGCCGTGAAACCGGCGCTGCCAGAGGTTATTGGTTGCCCACCGACGATAATCTGACGGATGCAGATTCGCTTTACCAAAATGCAGGGCGCGGGCAACGATTTCGTGGTGCTCGACGAAACGCAGGGCCGCCTGGGGCTCAGCACCGCCCAATACCGTTTTCTGGCCGACCGCCACTTCGGCGTGGGGGCCGACCAGATCCTCACCGTGCGTCCTTCGCCCGCTGACGGTATCGACTTCGAGTACGTGATCCACAACGCCGATGGCGGAGAGGTGGAGCAGTGTGGCAACGGCGCCCGCTGCTTTGCGCGCTTTGTGCACGACAAAGGCCTGTCGGGCAAAGACACCCTGCGGGTGCAGACCAAAAGCGGCGTGATTGCCCCCCGCCTCACGCCCGATGGCCGTGTCACCGTGGACATGGGCCGCCCGCAGTTCGATCCCGCGCAGGTACCGTTCGATGCCAGCGGCCTGAGCCCTGTAGAGCAAGGATCAGGGCAAAAATGGCCTCTAGCGCTGGATGGTAAAGCGCTAGTAGCTACTGTTTTGATAGCAGTGGTCTCCATGGGCAACCCCCACGCCGTACAACTGGTGGACAACGTGGACACCGCCCCCGTCGCCGAAACGGGCCCCTTGATCGAGCGCCACGCGCGTTTTCCACAGCGCGTGAACGCAGGCTTTTTGCAGATCGTGGACCGCACCCACGTGCGGCTGCGCGTTTTCGAGCGCGGTGCTGGTGAGACCCTGGCCTGCGGCACGGGCGCCTGCGCCGCCGTGTCGGCCGGCATCCGCCTCGGCCTGCTCGATAACGAGGTGCATGTGGACACGCGCGGCGGACGCCTCACCATTGCCTGGAGCGGTGCCGACACCGATTCCGTTTTCATGACAGGCCCCGCCACCACGGTGTTCGAAGGCCAGATCGACATTCCTGACACCCTCCTATGACGTCCCACATCCCACCGATCACCGAAGACGACATCGCCCAGTTCCTCACCAACACGCCGGGCTTTTTCGAACGCCATGCCGAGGTGCTGGCCAGCGTGCAGATCACCAGCCCCCACGGCGCGCGCGCCGTGAGCTTGCAGGAGCGACAGGCTGAAATGCTGCGAGAGAAGATCAAGGGCCTGGAGCAGCGCATCATGGAAATGGTGCGTAACAGCACCGAAAACGCTGCCATTGCCAACAAGGTCCACCAATGGACCGGCAGCCTGCTGCAGGTGCGCGACCCGTTCGACCTGCCCCAGGCTGTGGTGGATGGTGTGCGCACCCTTTTCGACGTGCCCCAGGCGGCGGTCCGCGTGTGGGAGGTGGCCGCGCCGTACATCGACGCCGATTTCACCCAGGGCGCCAGCGAAGACGCTCGCGCGTTCGCCTCGTCGCTCACCATGCCGTTCTGCGGCCCCAACCTGGGTTTCGAGCCCGCCGCCTGGCTGGCCAACGAGGCGGGCGAGCCCGCCCAGTCGCTGGCCCTGCTGCCGCTGCGCGCAGGCGCTATCGACAGCGCCACGCCCGCCTTTGGCCTGCTGGTGCTGGGCTCGCAAGACCCGCAGCGTTTTGATGCCACGATGGGCACCGAATTTCTGTCGCGCATGGCAGAACTCGCCAGCGCCGCATTGCTTCGTCTGAAGTAGCCAGACGGCCAGCGGCCACTCTGCGGCGGCTCAGCCTCGGTAACCATGTCTGACACGCCCACTGCGCCCACCACGCTCGACCCCCACGTCCTGCGCTACCTGGAGCACGTGCGCGTCGAAAAGCGGCTGGCAGCGCGCACGCTCACGCTCTACGCGCTGGACCTTGAAAAGCTCGCGCAGTTTGCGGCGGCGGTCAGCGTGCCGCTGCTGCAGCTGCAGACCGCACACATCCGCCGTTTTGTCGCGCAGATGCACAGCGGCGGGCGCAGCGGGCGCGGCATTGCGCTCATCCTCTCGGGCTGGCGCGGTTTTTTCATCTGGGCGGGGCGGCAGGGGCTGATTCCGCACAACCCGGTGCAGGACGTGCGCGCCCCCAAGGCGCCCAAGCCACTGCCCAAGGCGCTGGGCGTCGATGACGCCGTCCGGCTGGCCGAATTCGACAACACCGGCGCCGACCCCTGGCTGGAGGCGCGCGATGCTGCGATGGTCGAATTGCTTTACGGCTGCGGCCTGCGCGTGGGTGAACTCGCGGGGCTCGACGCCATCCCCAATGCCGACACCCAGCGCCAGGGCCGGGGCTGGGTCGATCTGCAGGCGGGCGAGGCCCACGTGTTCGGCAAAGGCAGCAAGCGCCGCAGCGTTCCCGTGGGCAGCGCGGCCACGGCAGCGCTGCAGGCCTGGCTGCAGCTGCGGGCCACGCCGTTCGGCGGCGAAGGCTCGGCCCGGCTCGACTCAGCACTGTTTGTCGGTCAGCGCGGCAAGCGGCTCACGGCGCAGTCGATCTGGCTGCGCCTGCGCCAGCGCAGCCAGCAGGCGGGGCTGACCACGCCCGTGCACCCGCACATGCTGCGCCACTCATTTGCCAGCCACCTGCTGCAAAGCAGCGGCGACCTGCGTGCGGTGCAGGAGCTGCTGGGGCACGCCAACATCACCACCACGCAGGTCTACACGCGGTTGGATTTTCAGCACCTGGCCAAGGTGTATGACGCGGCGCATCCCCGAGCTAGAAAGAAGCCCCCCTGAGCGGCTGCGCCGCTTCCCCCAAGGGGGACGCACCCCCTGGCCCGGCAAAGCCGTTTCCACGGGTGCACTGGAATTGGCTGCGTTCACAGCAAGTGCTGTGGGAGATTCGCAATGGCCTGTCTCACGGAACCAAGTTGCAACAGGGCTCATCCGAGCAGAGCGCTTGCTTTGAAGCTATTTGGAGTTGTCGTCATGCTGCTGAAATGGATCAAATCGAACCGTGGGTTCATCGTGCTGCTGCTGTGTTTCGGCATCTTCCGCACGGCGGTGGCGGATTGGAACCCCATCCCTTCGGGTTCGATGCGCCCCACGCTGCTCGAAGGTGACGTCGTTTTTGTCAACCGCCTGGCCTACGATCTGAAGCTGCCGCTGACCGATGTGGTGCTCGCCCGCCTGGGCGAGCCCGAGCGTGGCGATGTGGTCACCTTCTCGTCGCCGCGCGATGGCACGCGGCTCATCAAGCGCATTGCGGCGTTGCCCGGCGACACTGTGGAAATGCGCGACGAGGTGCTGTACCTCAACGGCGAGGCGGCGCGCTATGACGCCCCCGAAGCGGTGACCGAAACCCTGGTGGAATGGGGCGCCCAGGTGCCCGCCACCCGCTGGACGGAGCACCTGCAGGGCCACGAGCGCCGTGTGCAGTGGCTGCAGGGCGTGACCGCGCACCGCAGCTTCGGCCCGGTGACGGTGCCCGAGGGCGAATACCTGGTGCTGGGCGACAACCGCGACAACAGCGCCGACTCACGCTACATCGGGTTTGTGCCGCGCCACCTGCTCATCGGCCAGGCGCGCCGGGTGCTGGTGTCGGCCGACATCCTTGCCAATTGGGCCCCGCGCCTGGGGCGTTTCGGCCATCCCCTCTGACGGCGGCATTCAGTGCGCGCGGCGTAGGGCAGCGTCGCACTTGCAGGGTCAGCGTGGGGCGCATTCACGCGACAATCACTCCATCATGAAAACCCTTCGCCTTCGCCCTGGCAAGGAGCGCTCGCTCCTGCGCCGCCACCCCTGGATCTTCGAATCGGCCATCGCCAAGGGCGGCGGCGACAGCGGCGAGACCGTGCGTGTGGAGTCGCACGAAGGCCAGTTCCTTGCCTGGGCCGCCTTCAGTCCTACCTCGCGCATCCGCGCGCGGGTGTGGAGCTTTGACGAAGCGCAGCGCATTGATGCTCCGTTTTTTATAGCTGCTTGCGCCCGATCCATAATCGCCAGAGCCCGATTTGACGTGCAAAGCGATGGCGTGCGTCTGGTGCACGGTGAATCCGACGGTCTGCCAGGGCTCATCGTGGACCGCTATGGAGATACGCTGGTGGCCCAGTTCACCAGCGCGGGCACCGAGCGCTGGAAGGATGTGATCGCCGACGCGCTGCTGCGCGAGACGGGCCTGACCAAGCTGTACGAGCGCTCAGACGCCAGCGTGCGTGCGCTGGAAGGTCTGGAGCCCGCCACGGGCTGGCTGCGAGGCGGGCCCGCGGGCGTGGCGGGCGATAGCGAAGGGCCACCGCTTGAACTCGCCATCCACGAACACCAGTGGCGCCTGACGCTCAACATCGCCGAGGGCCACAAGACCGGCTTCTACCTGGACCAGCGCGACAGCCGCAAGCGTTTTGCCGACTACGCCCAGCGCCTGGGCTTCAAGCATGTGCTCAACTGCTTCTGCTATACCGGCGGCTTCAGCGTGGCGGCGCTGGCGGGCATGCGTGCGGCAGGCACCGTGGTCGATGGGCATGTGACGTCCATCGACTCGTCCGGTCCTGCCTTGGAGCGTGCCCGTGCGCACGTGGCGCTCAACGGCTTCGACCCGAACCGCGCGAGCTTTATGGACGCCGACGTGAACGCTTCACTGCGCCAGTTCCTTAAGGAAGGCCAGCGTTTTGACGCCATCATCCTCGACCCGCCTAAGTTTGCGCCGACCGCAGCACACGCCGAACGCGCGGCCCGCGCTTACAAGGACATCAACCGGCTGGCGCTGCAACTGCTGACCCCGGGCGGGGTGCTGTTCACCTTCTCGTGTTCGGGCGGCATCAGCGCCGACCTGTTCCACAAGATCGTGGCGTCGGCGGGCGCGGATGCGGGCGTGGACGGCTACATCCTGGAGCGCCTGGGCGGCGCGCCCGACCACCCCATGACGCTGGAGTTTCCGGAGGGCGAGTACCTCAAGGGGCTGGTGGTGATGCGCAAGGCGTGAGCTATCCGTGCCCTGCAAGGGCTTGACAGCCTCGGTACACTGAAAAATGAGTCCCTCCGCAGGGAGGTCGCGCTGAGTGGCATCGGGCCGCAGCGCAGGTATTGATCCCCTTGAAAGACAGATTTATGGCACTGATCCCCGTCACTATCCTCACCGGCTTCCTGGGCTCGGGCAAAACCACGCTGCTCAAGCGCCTGCTCTCCGAAGCCCATGGCCAGAAGATCGCCGTGATCGAGAACGAATTCGGCGAAGAGAACATTGACAACGACATCCTCGTGACCGAGTCCAAGGAGCAGATCGTGCAGATGAGCAACGGCTGCATCTGCTGCACCATCCGCGAAGACCTGCGCGAGACGCTGCAGCTACTGGCCGCCAAGAAGCGCAAGAACCTGCTGGAGTTCGACCGCATCGTGATCGAGACCACCGGCGTGGCCGACCCGGGGCCAGTGGCGCAAACCTTCTTCATGGACGAAGAAATTGCCGAGACCTACCTCATCGACTCCATCATCACCCTGGTGGACGCCAAGCACGCACCCCAGCAGCTCAATGACCGCCAGGAGGCGCGCCGCCAGGTGGGTTTTGCGGACCAGATATTCCTGTCCAAGACCGACCTGGTGTCCAAGGACGAGACCGAGGCGCTGATCCATCGCCTGAAGCACATGAACCCGCGCGCGCCCATCAAGGCCGTGCATTTTGGCGAAGTGCCGCTCAAGGAGGTGTTGGACCTGCGCGGCTTCAACCTCAATGCCAAGCTGGATATCGACCCAGACTTCCTGAAGGAAGAAGGGTATGGGCATGACCACCACGACCATGACCACGAACATGGCGAGCACTGCAGCCACCCCTCGCACCAGCATGAACATGGCCATGGTCACCACCATCACCACGACGATGATGTGAAGAGCTTCGTTTACCGCTCCGACCGGCCATTCGACCCGGCCAAGCTGGAGGACTTCCTGGGGGCCATCGTGAATATTTACGGCCCGCGCATGCTGCGCTACAAAGGTGTGCTTAATATGAAGGGCACTGAACGCAAGGTGATCTTCCAGGGGGTGCACCAGCTCATGGGAAGCGATCTGGGACCCCAATGGGCCGAGGGTGAGACGCGCACGAGCAAGATGGTCTTTATTGGCATTGACCTGCCCAAGGACATCTTCCTGCAGGGGCTGGAACAAAGCCTGGTCTGACCCTCACCGGGGCCTGTGCCGCCCAGGGGAGAACGGCGTGTTTGTGTTGTATCTGCAACGTTTTCGTTTGCGTCAGCCCAGGTCGATACAATCGCGCCCCGGTAAAACCCCGGAAGGCTTGCCACCCGCCCTTGGCTGCGAATGCAGCTAGGGCCCGCCCGTACTGCGAGGAGACCAGGAAGTGAAAGCCGACACCAGCAAATCCAAGGGGGCCACCAAGGCAACCCCTGCCGCGGCGAAAAGCGCCGCCGCCCCAGCGGCACCCAAAGTTGCTGCGAAGGCCACTGCCAAGGCTGCTGCGGCGCCCAAGGTGGCCGCACCCCCCGCCGTGGCGGCTCCTGCTCCGGCACCCGTGCTGCAAGCAGGCTCGCAGGTACCCGTGCGCACAACCCGGCCTTCTTCACGATTGGCCCAATTGACCGTACCATCCATGGCACAGACAGTGGCTTCGACCGCTGCCAAAGCCAGTTATCTACATACCATGCCCACGACCGCGCAAGCACAGCCTACGTATACGGCTGCCAAAAAAGACCCCAAGCTGGCGAACAACTGGAAAACCAAGTCCGCCGCTGAGTTGACCGATGCCGAAGTCATGGCCATGCCTGACGACGAGTACATGAACGACAAGCAGATGGCCTTCTTCCGCCTGAAGCTGGTGCAGCTCAAGCAGGAGATCCACAACAGCGCTGGTGAAACCACCGAACACCTTCGTGAAGACACCGTGGTGGTGCCCGATCCGGCCGACCGCGCCACGATCGAAGAGGAACACGCCCTGGAGCTGCGCACCCGCGACCGCGAGCGCAAGCTGCTCAAGAAGATCGAGCAGTCCATTGCCCGCATCGACGCAGGTGACTATGGCTACTGCGACGAAACCGGCGAACCCATTGGTGTGGGCCGCCTGATCGCGCGTCCTACTGCCACGTTGTCCCTCGAGGCACAACAGCGCCGCGAACTCAAGCAGAAGATGTTTGGTGATTGACCGGGCCGTCTGGCCTGATCAACCCCAAGCGCACCCTGAGCCATGAGCAAGGAAGAAACCACCCCCGGAGGCCTGCTGTCGAAGGTGGTTCGGTTCGTGAAGAACCCGACGGTGAACTGGACCGAGCTGGACTCCATCCAGGACGACCGGGAGAGCCAGTACAGCAAGCAGATGCTCAAGGAGATGATCGAGCGCAAGCGCCGCAACGATTTCGTGCGGCGCCGCGAGTTCGATCAGTTGCGCAAGCTGCGTCAGCGCGAGGTGCTGCAAGGCCAGCGTGTGGAAGACGCCGCAGGGCGCCCCTCGTTCTTTCAGAGCAGCATGGCATCGCCCGACGAGCGGGCCGTCACGCTCAAGAAGATCGACGAGATCGAAGCGCAGATGTCGCAGCAGTGGTGGAAGAGCAAGCAAGGTGCAGAGGCTCCCACGCAACCCGGCGCCATGCCTGTTGCTGCCGATGCAGCTGCGTCCTCTGATTCCGCCCACGCAAGGGCGTATGCGCCCACGGCACCCGGCAGCCTGCCAGCGCCCCTCGAAAACAAGGCCGGTGTCCAGCCGCTGTTTGCCGATGACAGCATGGCAATTGGCCGGTTTGGCGGCACCGATGCGCAAATGCTCGCGGGCGCAGGTCCTGGCGAAGCGTCCTTCAGCCTTGCGGCAGCTACTGCGGTAACGCCAGCGCCCGCATCCGAACCGGAGGAATTCGTGCACGAACCCGATTTAGAAGAAGCTGCCATCCGGTTTGCCAATGGCGACCATGCCGGTGCCGAGTCCGGCCTGCTCGATGTGTTGGCCCAGCACCAGCAGGATGCACCCGACGACCAGCTCGAAATCTGGATGACACTGTTCGACCTGTACCGTGCAACGGGCCAGCATGACCGGTTTGACACCCTGGCCATCGACTTCGCCGCCCAGTACAGCCGCTCCGCACCGCTGTGGTTTTCCATGCCCGAGCAATTGGGCATGGCTCCACCCGCCGCAGCAGCTGCGCCTGGAACGGCTGCAGCCGCACCGGCAGGCGCGGTGCGCCGCGATTTCAGCTGGAACGCGCCGCCCACGCTGGCTGTGTCTTCGGTGGCCGCACTCCAGGCCTCGTTGGCACGCGCCGCGTCGCCCTGGACCCTGTCCTGGGCCCGCTTGGGCGCTATCGATGACGCTGCCGTGCCTTTGCTGGCGGACCAGTTCACCCAGTGGGCCGAGCGTGATGTTCAGCTGGTGTTCTCCGGGGTAGAAAAGCTCAACGCCCTGCTGGATGCCAAAACCCAGTCTGGCGACCGCGCCACCAGCCCCGAGTGGTGGCGCCTGCGCATGGCGGCACTGCGGCTCATGGGCAAGCCGGATGAGTTCGAGCTGGTTGCGTTGGATTACTGCGTGACCTACGAAGTCTCTCCGCCGTCGTGGGCGTCGCCGCGCTGCGGGTATTCGGACAACGAAGGTGTGTCTTCGGGCTCGGCGCCTCTGGCGGCCGACAGTGACTTCATGGCCTCCGACCTGGGTGAGTTGTCCGCCCCCGCTCCGCTGGAGGCGGGCCCCGTGGCGCAGCTCAGCGGCTATATCGATGGTGATGCCACGCCATTGCTGGAGCCTTTCCAGGCCTTCCTGCGCCCGGGGGTGCCGCTAACCATTGTCTGCGACAAGCTCATTCGTGTGGACTTCGCGGCTGCGGGCTCGGTGCTCAACTGGGCGGCCGAGCAGCAGGGCCACGGCCATGTGATCCAGTTCCAGAACCTGCAGCGGCTGGTGGCAATTTTCTTCAACGTGATCGGTATCAACGAGCACGCTTGGGTGGTACCCCGAAAGAACTGATACCTCCATGGGACGCACCACCAGTGCGGCGGAGCAACCCTTGCGCGCCGGCTGGGTGCGGGCCGTGATCGTTGCATAGTTTTTGGGTGGGCTGCAGGGCCACAGATTCGGTGGCTGCTCGTGGCAGTTAGCGTTCGGCGTCGCCTTGAAAGCGCTGCCCGTGCCCTCAACTGCCGCAGCTATGGACTCATCAAACGACAACCATCCGGTGTTCCACGGCACCACCATCCTGAGCGTACGCCGCCAGACGCCCCAGGGCGTTCAAGTGGCCATTGGCGGGGATGGCCAGGTCACCCTGGGCAACATCGTGGTCAAGGGCACGGCGCGCAAGGTGCGCAAGCTGCACCACGGCAAGGTGCTGGCCGGTTTTGCGGGCGCCACGGCCGATGCCTTCACCCTGTTTGAGCGCTTTGAAGCCAAGCTCGAAAAACACCAGGGCCACCTGGTGCGGGCAGCCATTGAACTCACCAAGGACTGGCGCACCGACCGCGTGCTGCGCCGCCTCGAAGCCATGCTCGCCGTGGCCGATCTGGAGGCCTCGCTCATCATCACCGGCAATGGCGACGTGCTGGAGCCCGAGCAGGGCATCGTGGCCATTGGATCGGGCGGGGCCTACGCGCACTCGGCCGCCAAGGCGTTGCTCAACCACACCGACCTCTCTGCGCAGGACATCGTCAAGAAGTCGCTGGAGATTGCTGGCGAGTTGTGCATCTACACCAACATGAACCACACCATCGAGACCTTGTAGGTCGGGTGTTTTTTGCAGGGCGGTTTTGACCGCATTTGATACGTTTTTGATAGCTGCTAGCGCTTGATAGATAAGCGCTAGAGCCCAATTTGACTGGAATTTTCGCCATGTCGTCCATGACCCCCCAGGAAATCGTCTCCGAGCTGGACCACCATATCGTGGGCCAGGCCAGCGCCAAGCGTGCCGTGGCCATTGCGCTGCGCAACCGCTGGCGCCGCCAGCAGGTCGAAGGCAGCCTGCGCCAGGAGATCACACCCAAGAACATCCTCATGATCGGCCCGACCGGCGTGGGCAAGACCGAGATTGCGCGCCGCCTGGCCAAGCTGGCCGATGCGCCCTTCATCAAGGTCGAAGCCACCAAGTTCACCGAGGTGGGCTATGTGGGCAAGGACGTGGATTCCATCATCCGCGACCTGGCGGAGATGGCCGTCAAGCAGACGCGCGAATCCGAGATGAAAAAGGTGCGCGCCCGCGCCGAAGATGCTGCCGAGGAGCGCATCCTGGACGTGCTGATTCCCCCTGCCCGCGCAGCCGCAGGCACCGAGCCCGCGGCTGACAACACGGCCCGCCAAGTCTTTCGCAAGAAACTGCGCGAAGGCGCGCTGGCCGACAAGGAGATCGAGATCGATGTCGCCGAAGGCCGCCCGCAACTCGAAATCATGGGCCCCCAGGGCATGGAAGAAATGGCCGAGCAGTTGCGTGGCATGTTCAGCCAGATGGGGCAGGACAAGCGCAAGACCCGCAAGCTCAAGATTGCCGAGGCCCTCAAGCTCATCACCGACGAAGAGGCGGGCAAGCTCGTCAACGAGGAAGAGATCAAGACCCGCGCCGTTGCCAATGCCGAGCAGAACGGCATCGTCTTCATCGACGAGATCGACAAGGTGGCTGCGCGCCAGGAAACCAGTGGTGCCGACGTGTCGCGCCAGGGCGTACAGCGCGACCTGCTGCCGCTGGTGGAGGGCACCACGGTGTCCACCAAGTACGGCATGATCAAGACGGACCACATCCTGTTCATCGCATCCGGGGCGTTCCACCTGTCCAAACCCAGCGACCTGATTCCGGAGCTGCAGGGGCGCTTCCCCATCCGGGTCGAGCTGGAGTCGCTGTCGGTCAAGGACTTTGAGGCCATCCTCACGCAGACCCATGCGTCCCTGGTCAAGCAGTACCAGGCCCTGCTGGCCACCGAAGGCGTCACGCTCGAATTTGCGTCCGAGGGCATCACGCGCCTGGCGCACATCGCCTTTGAGGTGAACGAGCGCACGGAGAACATCGGTGCACGCCGCCTGTCCACGGTGATGGAGCGCTTGCTGGACGAGGTGAGTTTTGATGCGACTCGCCTATCGGGTCAGACCATCACCATTGACGCTGCCTATGTGGACGCCCGTCTGCAGACACTGAGCCGGGACGAGGACCTTTCACGCTACATCCTGTGACCACTCGGTCAAGCCTTGAGAGGTCACTTTCATAGGCCTCTCTAAGTGCTTATTTTTCAACGACTTTTGGCTTTTTAATCTCTGCAAAGTCGCGTCTAAGTCGTTGATTTCATTACAAAAGTTTGTTGGACACCCTCTTGTTCGGTGTGCTTTTCCTGCTACAGTGCAAAAAAGTGCAATTAAGTGGTGAAAAGTGCCCTCAAGGTCCATTGCACGGACCCCCGAGGCGCAAAACCGAATTGGAAATCTGTCCGTGTTTCAAGGTGCCTCGTCGCTGAGTCTCGATGCGAAGGGTCGGCTGTCTGTGCCGACCCGGCATCGTGACGTCCTGGCGGCCACGGCGTCCGGTCAGCTCACCATCACCAAACACCCGCACGGCTGCCTGATGGTGTTCCCCCGCCCCGAGTGGGAGAAGTTCCGCGAGCGCATTGCCCAGCTGCCCATGTCCGCCCAGTGGTGGAAGCGCATTTTTCTGGGCAACGCCATGGATGTGGACATGGACGCCACGGGCCGCGTGCTGGTTTCGCCCGAGCTGCGTGAAGCAGCCGGTATCTCCAAAGACACCATGCTGCTGGGCATGGGCAACCATTTCGAACTTTGGGACAAGGCCACCTACGACGAGCAGGAGGCCAAGGCCATGCAGGGCGAGATGCCGGATGTCTTCAAGGACTTTTCCTTCTAAGGCGCGCTGTGACATCCCCCCTGCAACACACCACCGTCCTGCTCAATGAGGCCGTGGATTCTCTCTTGGGCGGCGCAAGCCCTGAGCCTGCGGGCACCTGGGTCGATGCGACCTTTGGGCGCGGTGGGCACTCTCGCCTCATCCTCCTTCGGCTGGGGCCGCAGGGGCGCCTTGTGGCCTTCGACAAGGACCCCGAAGCCATCGCCGAAGCAACGCGCATCACCGATGCGCGTTTTTCCATTCGGCACGAGGGTTTCCGCCATCTGGCCGATCTGCCGCCCGCCAGTGCTGCGGGCGTGCTGATGGACCTGGGGGTGAGCTCGCCCCAGATCGACAGCCCCGAGCGGGGCTTCAGTTTCCGTTTTGACGGCCCGCTGGACATGCGCATGGATACCACGCGCGGCGAAAGCGTGGCCGATTGGTTGGCCACGGCCGAAGTTGGTCAGATTGCGGAGGTGATACGTGACTACGGTGAAGAACGGTTTGCTGGCCCCATTGCAAAGGCGATTGTTGCTCGGCGCGAAGAACGGGGTCCTCTTTCAACCACCGCAGAACTTGCCGATCTCGTGGCTGGCGCGGTCAAAACCCGCGAAGCGGGCCAGAACCCTGCAACGCGCACATTTCAAGCTCTTCGGATTTTCATCAACGCCGAGCTTGAAGAGCTGCAACAGGCGCTAGAGGCCAGCCTCTCGGTGCTGCAGCCGGGCGGGCGGCTGGTAGTCATCAGCTTTCACTCGCTCGAAGACCGCATCGTCAAACAGTTCATCGCCAAACACTCCAAGGAGGTCTATGACCGCCGTGCGCCGTTTGCCGCGCCGCAGGCCATGAAGCTCATCGCGCTGGACCGCATCAAGCCCAGTGCTGCCGAAGTGGCCGCCAACCCCCGCTCACGCAGCGCCATCATGCGTGTGGCCGAGCGCACGGCGGTCGTCTGACATGACCAGGCTCAACGTGGTCCTGTTGCTGGCGGTGCTGGCCAGCGCGATCTATCTGGTGCACACCCAGTATGAATCGCGCCGCCTGTTCACCGAGCTGGACCGCGCTGTGGCCGAGGCCCGTCGTCTGGAAACCGAGCACCAGCGCCTGCAGGTGGAAAAGCGCGCCCAGGCCACGCCGCTGCGGGTGGAAAAGATCGCGCGTGCCCAGCTGAACATGCGCACGGCCACGCCGGCCATCACGCAGTATGTATCTGACCCACAGGGTGTTGCGGCGGCCGCATCGCAACCGGCAGGGGTGCAGCCATGAGCCGCAGCGTGCTCTACACCTCCAGTCCGCTGCTGGCCAGCAAGACACCGGTCTGGCGCAGCAAGTTCATCGTGGCGATGATTGCGCTGGGTTTTCTGGGGCTGGCGGGGCGCGCTGCCTATGTGCAGGTGTTTGGCAACGCGTTCTTTCAACGCCAGGGCGAAGTGCGTTTTGCGCGCACGCTGGAGCTGCCCGCCAACCGCGGCAAGATTGTGGACCGCAACGGATTGATCCTCGCCTCCAGCGTGCCGGCGGCCAGCATCTGGGCCATCCCTGAAGACGTGGACCAGGACAAGCCCGAGGTGCGCGCCAAGCTCAAGCAGCTGGCCAAACTGCTCGACATGCCGCAGGCCGAGCTGCAGAAAAAGCTGGCGGATGAAGACAAGACCTTTGTCTGGATCAAGCGACAGCTCGACTGGGATGTGGGCCAGCAGATTGCTGCGCTCGACATCAAGGGCATCTACCAGCGCAAGGAATACAAACGCCAGTACCCCGAGGGTGAAGCCGCTGCGCACGTGGTGGGCTTCACCAACGTGGAAGACCATGGCCAGGAAGGCATGGAGCTGGCGTTCGACAAGGAGCTCGCGGGCAAGCCGGGCTCGCGCCGCGTGATCAAGGACCGCCTGGGCCGCGTGGTCGAAAGCGTGGGCGAAACCGTGCCGCCGGTCGATGGCAAGGACATGCAGCTGTCCATCGACAGCAAGGTGCAGTTCTTTGCCTACCAGAAGCTGCGCGACCAGGTGGCCGCGCACAAAGCCAAGGCGGGCAGTGTGGTGGTGCTCGATGCGCACACAGGCGAGCTGCTGGCGCTGGCCAACTACCCGAGCTACGTGCCCGACAGGCGCCAGAACCTCACGGGCGAACAGCTGCGCAACCGCGCACTGACCGACGTGTTCGAGCCCGGTTCGACCATGAAGCCCTTCACCATCGGCCTGGCACTGGAGACGGGCCGCGTGCGTCCCGAAACCATCGTGGACACCACACCAGGGCGCATCAACATTACCGGCTCCACCATCTCCGACACGCACAACTACGGCGTGCTGACGGTGGAAGGCGTGATCCAGAAGTCCAGCAATGTGGGCACCACCAAGCTGGCCATGCAGATGCCTGCACGCGAAATGTGGGAGACCTTCTCAGCCGCTGGTTTTGGCCAGAAGCCGCAACTGCATTTCCCCGGTGTGGTGACGGGTCGTCTGCGCCCGTACAAGACCTGGCGCCCGGTGGAGCAGGCCACCATGTCGTATGGCTACGGCCTGTCGGCCAGCCTGTTCCAGATGGCGCGCTCGTACACGGTGTTTGCCAACGGCGGCCGGGTGATTCCCGCCACCATGCTCAAGACGGCCGAGCCCGCCGTGGGCGTGCCGGTATTTTCCGAGCGCACGGCCGACCAGGTGCGCAAGATGCTGCAGATGGCTGCAGGCCCTGGTGGCACCGGCCAGAAGGCCCAGACCGTGGGCTACTCGGTGGGCGGCAAGTCGGGCACGGCGCGCAAGCAGGTGGGCAAGAACTACGCCTCGGGCAAGTACCGCGCGTGGTTCACCGGCATGGCGCCCATCGACAAGCCCCGCATCATCGTGGCCGTGATGATTGACGAGCCCAGCAATGGCGTGTTCTACGGCGGTGCCGTGGCTGCACCGGTGTTCAGCGAAGTCGTGCAGCAGACGCTGCGCATGATGGGCGTGCAGCCCGACATGGCGGTCAAGCCACAGATCGTGGCCAACGCGGTGGAGGAATCGCTATGACGACGGTGCCTTTGCTCCAATCGGTGCACGATGCCGTGGCCTGGCTGCGCGAGCGGGTGACCGGCACCCTGCAGACCGACAGCCGCCAGATTCGCCCCGGCGATGGTTTCATCGCCTGGCCAGGCGCTGCCACCGACGGCCGCGCCCACGTCGGCGATGCGTTTGCGCGGGGTGCTGTGGCTTGCCTGGTGGAGCACGAGGGTGTCGAGGCCTTTGCGCTGCAAGGTTTGCCCGTGGCGGCACTCCATGGCCTGAAGGCCGCCACCGGCCTGATTGCGGCCGACTGGTTCGACCAGCCCACGCAGCGCTTGGACGTGCTGGCCGTGACGGGCACCAACGGCAAGACCAGCACCAGCTGGTGGCTGGCCGAAGCCCTCAATGTGCTATCAAAAAATGAGCTTACTGCGCAAGGCGGATGCGCGCTGGTAGGCACTTTGGGCATGGGAACGCCACCGGCACTCACCAGCACGGGCATGACCACCCCCGACCCGGTGCGCTTGCAGCGCGCGTTCCAGCAGTTCGCCGATGCGGGCCGCACGGCCTGCGCCATTGAGGCCTCTTCCATCGGCCTGGCCGAGCACCGCATGGCAGGCACGCGCATCCGTGTTGCCTTGTTCACCAACTTCACGCAGGACCATCTGGACTACCACCCCGGCATGGCGGCCTACTGGCAGGCCAAGAGCGTGCTCTTTGACTGGCCGGGCCTGCAGGCTGCGGTGGTCAACATTGACGATGCACGCGGCGCCGAGCTGCATGCCACGTTGGCAGACCGGCTGCTGGACCTGTGGAGTGTGTCCATCACCGGCCCCGCCCGTCTGGCGGCGCGCGATATCGGCATGGGCGAAGGCGGGCTGCGCTTCACCGTGGCCGAAGGTGTGCACACGCATGTGCTGCAGACCCGCGTGATCGGGCATTACAACGTCTCCAACCTGCTGGGCGTGCTGGCCGGGCTGCGCGCGCTGGGCGTGCCGCTGCAGCACGCGCTGTATGCCTGCGCCCAGCTTTCCCCGGTGCCGGGCCGCATGGAGCAGATCCACCACCCTGGCCAACCCCTTGTGGCCGTGGACTATGCCCATACGCCCGATGCGCTGGACAAGGCGTTGCAAGCCCTTCGCCCGATCACGCAGGAGCGCGGCGGCCAGCTCTGGTGCGTTTTTGGCTGTGGCGGCGACCGCGACGCAGGCAAGCGCCCGCTGATGGGCGCGGTGGCGCAGCACCATGCCGACCGGGTGGTGGTGACCAGCGACAACCCGCGCAGCGAAGACCCTGCGGCCATCCTGCACCAGATTCTGCAAGGCACCATTGCTGGCAACACCGTGCGCGCCGAGCCCGACCGCGCCGCCGCTATTGCGCTGGCCATTGCCGAGGCAGCGCCCGCCGATGTGGTGCTGATCGCCGGCAAGGGCCACGAAGACACCCAGGAGACGGCCGGTGTGCGCCTGCCGTTCTCCGACATGGCCCATGCGCAGACCGCGCTGCAGGCCCGAGGAGCCCGTCCATGACCGCCACCCCTGGGGTGATGATGACCCTGGCGCAGGCTTTTGCGCTGCTTCAGCCGCGCATTCCCGCCGCCCGCCTGGTGGGCGATGGCGCCACGCCGCTCGCACGCGTGCACACCGACACGCGCACGCTGCAGGCGGGCGACCTGTTTGTGGCGCTCAAGGGCGAGCGGTTTGACGCCAATGCGTTCTTGCCCGACGCCCGCGCTGGTGGCGCCGCCGCTGCCATCGCCCATGGCGGCCTTGCCGCCGCAGGCTTGCCCGGCATCGAGGTGCCGGACAGCCTGGCAGCGCTGGGCGCGCTGGCTGCAGCGTGGCGGGCGCAGTTCAGCCTTCCGTTGGTTGGCGTGACGGGCAGCAACGGCAAAACCACGGTGACGCAGATGATTGCGTCCATCCTGCGCGCCTGGAAGGGTGAAGCTGCCTTTGCCACGCAGGGCAATTTCAACAACGACATCGGCGTGCCGCTGATGCTTCTGCGCCTGCAGGCCAGCCACGCCGCCGCCGTGATCGAAATGGGCATGAACCACCCGGGCGAGATCGCCACGCTGGCCGCCATGGCGCAGCCCACGGTGGCGCTGGTCAACAACGCGCAGCGTGAGCACCTGGAGTTCATGCACACGGTGGAAGCCGTGGCCCGCGAGAACGGCTCGGTGTTCGCCAGCCTGTCTTCCGACGGTGTGGCCGTGTTCCCTGCGGGGGATGCCTACACGGGCCTCTGGCGCTCGTCGGCGGCAGGGCGCCGCGTTGTCACTTTTGGCGACGGTGGCGATGTGGCCTGCGCGCAAGCTACGTGGGGCCAGGGCGCTTGGGCCGTCACACTGGCCACGCCACAAGGCGAAGTGGCCACCCACCTGCACATTGCGGGGCGCCACAACGTGACCAACGCACTGGCAGCCGCTGCCTGCACGCTGGCGGCGGGGGCGCCCCTGGCCGCCATCGCCCAAGGGCTGAATGACTTTGTGCCAGTTAAGGGCCGCTCGCGCGCTTTCAGCGTGCACTGCGCGGGCCGCGACATCACCGTGGTGGACGACACCTACAACGCCAACCCCGACTCCATGCGTGCCGCCATCGACGTACTGGCCGAGCTGCCCGGCCCGCAACTGCTGGTGCTGGGCGACATGGGCGAGGTGGGCGACCAGGGCCCGCAGTTCCACGCCGAGGCCGGTGCCCATGCGCGTGCGGCAGGCATCCCCCTGCTGTTCGCGCTGGGCGCGCAGTCGGTGCACGCCGCCACGGCCTATGGAGGTGCCCGGCATTTCAACGATATGAGTGCGCTGCTGGTGGCAGTGCGCGATGCCCTGTCCACCGTGGGCAGTGTGCTGGTCAAGGGATCGAGATTCATGAAGATGGAACAGGTGGTGGAGGCGATTGCCGCCACTGCAGCCGCCGCAGCGCAGCCGCAAGAACAACAACAAAAGCAGAACCGGGCACTGGAGGGACACCATGGCGCAACACTCTGAAGTCACCCGTGTGGTGGCGGCACCCAAGGCCGTGCAAGCGGGGGAGGCCACATGCTGCTGATGTTGTCGCAATGGCTGCAGGGTCTGTCGCCCGAGTTCGGCTTTTTCCGCGTGTTCCAGTACCTCACGTTCCGCGCGGTGATGGCCGCCATGACGGCGCTGCTCATCGGCCTGATTGCGGGCCCCAAGGTGATCCGCGTGCTCACCTCGCTCAAGATCGGCCAGCCCATCCGGGGCTATGCCATGCAGACGCACCTGTCCAAGAGCGGAACGCCCACGATGGGTGGCGTGCTGATCCTGCTGTCGATTGCGATTTCCACGCTGTTGTGGTTCGACCTGTCCAACCGCTTTGTGTGGATCGTGCTCATCGTCACGCTGGGTTTTGGCGCCATCGGCTGGGTGGACGACTGGCGCAAGGTGGTCAATAAGGACCCCGAAGGCATGCGCTCACGCGAGAAGTATTTCTGGCAGTCGGTGATCGGCTTGATTGCTGCGCTGTATCTGGTGTTCAGCATTTCCGAAAGCTCCAACGCCAAGGTGTGGGAGCTGTTCGTGGGCTGGGTGCAGTCGGGCTTCTCGCTGGACCTGCCGCCCAAGGCAGGCTTGCAACTGCCGTTCTTCAAGGAGATCAGCTACCCGCTGGGCGTGCTGGGCTTCGTGATCCTGACCTACCTCGTCATCGTCGGCTCCAGCAATGCCGTGAACCTGACAGACGGCCTGGACGGCCTGGCCATCATGCCGGTGGTGATGGTGGGTTCGGCCCTGGGCGTGTTTGCCTATGTCACGGGCAGCTCGGTGTACTCCAAGTACCTGTTTTTCCCGCACATTCCGGGCGCGGGCGAACTGTTGATCTTCTGCGCCGCCATGGCGGGGGCGGGCCTTGCCTTCCTGTGGTTCAACGCGCATCCAGCCCAGGTGTTCATGGGCGACGTGGGCGCACTGGCGCTGGGTGCTGCGCTGGGCACCATCGCCATCATCGTGCGGCAGGAAATCGTGCTGGCCATCATGGGCGGCATCTTCGTGGTTGAAGCACTGTCGGTGATGCTGCAGGTGACCTGGTTCAAGTTCACCAAGAAGCGCTACGGAGAAGGCCGCCGCCTGCTCAAGATGGCGCCCCTGCACCACCACTTTGAAAAGAGCGGCTGGAAGGAAACGCAGGTGGTCGTGCGCTTCTGGATCATCACCATGCTGCTGTGCCTCATCGGCCTGTCCACCTTGAAACTGCGATGAACGCTGACGAGCCTCTCATCCGTCCCACGCCCGCCGAACCCGGGGCGCCCGATGCCGCGCGGCCGTTGGCAGGGCCGGGCGCGGACGCCGACGTGAACGCGCGCGCTGGTGACGACTTTTTTGCACCGGACCCCACGGAAACTGTCGATACCGATACCGATACCGATACCGATACCGAGGCGCTGAACACCGATGCGCAGCAGCCCAGCGTGGGCATTGCGGCTGAGCCGTCGTCCCAAGCTGGCGAACCCGTCGCCGCAGTGCCGCCTGAAATGGCCGCGCCGGACGTAACTCCTGCGGCCGGGAACGCACCCGCCAAGGGCCATACCTGGGACCCTGAAGCCGTGCCCGCCATCTCGGCTGCCAAGGCTGCCGCCGATTTCGTGGCGCAGATCTTTGCCGATGTATCGGCGCCCGAGGCCGCGCCCGTCGAGCACAGTGTCGACGTTGAAGACGTTGACGCCCCGGGTGCATCCGGCGCAGAGGCCGAGCCGCAGGTCGCGCCGCGCGAAGCCATGGCCCAACTGCTGCAAGGGCAGAACATCCTCATCCTGGGACTGGGCGCCTCGGGCCTGGCCATGGCCCGCTGGTGCGTGCGCTGCGGGGCCGAGGTCACCGTGGCCGACACCCGCGCTGCGCCGCCACAGCTGCCCCTGCTGCAGCAGGAGCTGCCCCAGGTGCGTTTTGTCGCCGGTGCCTTTGATGCCAGCCTGGTGGAAGGCCAAGGCCTGAACGCGGTCTACCGTTCTCCCGGTTTGAGTCCTGAGGCAATAGCTCCTGTTTTGATAGCTGCTAGTGCCTGTGGAATAAGCGCTGGGGGCGAACTAAGTTTGTATTCCATGGCGCTGAACGCGCTGCGGGCATCCCATGGCTACGCACCGGCGGTGCTGGCGATCACCGGTACCAACGGCAAAACCACGGTCACATCGCTCACGGGCCAGCTCGTGGAGCGTTCGGGCACGAGCGTGGCCGTGGCTGGCAACATCGGCCCCACGTTGCTCGATACCCTGGCGGGCCACATCGACGCCGGCACGTTGCCCGAGGTGTGGGTGCTGGAGCTATCAAGCTTCCAGCTCGAAGGTGTGACCAACTTTGAGCCCACTGCGGCGACCGTGCTCAACATCACGCAGGACCACCTGGACTGGCACGGTGACATGGCGGCCTACGCGGCGGCCAAGGCGCGCATCTTTGGCCAGACGGGGCTCATGATTTTGAACCGCGAAGACGTGGCCGTGATGCAGATGCTGCCGCCTCCGGTGAAGGTCAAGCTGCAAAAACCCCAGGTGCGAGAGCACCTGACGTTCGGCGCCGACATGCCCCGGCGCCCCGGCGACTTTGGCATCGAGGTCGTGAGCGGCATGCCCTGGCTGGTGCGCGCGATGGACGCGGATGAAACCCGCAAGCGCGGCCGCAACGAAGTGGCGGAAGACCTGCACATCCAGCGCCTGATGCCCGCCGATGCGCTGCGCATCCGGGGTCGCCACAACGCGGTGAACGCGCTGGCTGCGCTGGCCCTGGCCTCGGCCGCAGGCTGCACCTTGGCCCCGCTGCTGTACGGGCTGCGCGAATACCGGGGTGAGCCGCACCGTGTGGAGCCCGTGGCCATCATCAACGGCATTGAGTACTTTGACGACAGCAAGGGCACCAACGTGGGTGCCACGGTGGCGGCCCTTACTGGCCTGGGCGCAGAGCGCCGCATCGTGGTCATCCTGGGGGGCGAAGGCAAGGGGCAGGACTTCTCGCCGCTCGCAGCGCCGGTGTCGCGCTATGCGCGCGCTGTGGTGCTCATCGGGCGCGATGCGCCGCAGATCCGCGCTGCGCTGCAGGACTGCGGCGTGGTACTGCTGGATGCCGAGACATTGCCTCAGGCTGTGGCTCTGGCCACGCAGCGGGCCCATGCGGGCGATGCCGTACTGATGTCGCCCGCCTGCGCCAGCTTTGACATGTTCAAGGACTACGAACACCGCGCACAGGTCTTCTGCGACGCGGTGCGCACGCTGGCAGACGATGCCGGGCAATCCCTGGAGGGCATGGCATGACGGCCGATGTGCGCAATTCCACATTGCTGCAGCGGGTGACCGGCTGGTTTGGCGGCCTGCCCGGCAAGGCGGCCGACGTATTGCCGGTGCGCGTGGGTGGCACCGAGTACCGCCAGTCGTCGAGCACACCGGCCAGCGTGCTGGGTTTCGACCAGGCCCTGCTGTGGGTGGTGGTCGCGCTGCTGGCCTGGGGGCTGGTGATGGTGTATTCGGCCTCGATTGCCATGCCGGACAACCCGCGTTTTGCCAACTATGCCTCCACCCATTTTCTGACCCGCCACGCGATGTATCTGGTGATCGGGTTTGTGGTGGCCTTGCTGGCCTTCCAGGTGCCGATGGCGCTGTGGGAGCGTGCGGCGCCGTGGTTGTTCGTGGTCGCATTGCTGCTGCTGATCGCGGTGCTGATCCCCGGCGTGGGCAAGGTCGTCAACGGCGCGCGGCGCTGGTTGTCCATCGGACCCATTGGCTTTCAGCCCTCTGAAGTGGCCAAGTTTGCCGTGCTCATCTATGCGGCCGACTACATGGTGCGCAAGATGGAAGTGAAGGAGCGGTTTTTCCGCGCCGTGCTGCCCATGGGCGCTGCCGTGGGCATTGTGGGCGTGCTGCTGCTGGCCGAACCCGACATGGGCGCGTTCATGGTCGTGGCCGTCATTGCCATGGGCATTCTGTTCCTGGGGGGTGTCAACGCCCGCATGTTCTTTCTCATCGCCGGGGTGCTGGTGGCGGCTTTTGGCGTGATGATCGCCAGCTCGCCTTGGCGCCGCGAACGCGTGTTTGCCTACCTCGACCCCTTCAGCGAGGAACACGCCCTGGGCAAGGGCTACCAGCTCTCGCACTCGCTCATCGCCATCGGGCGCGGCGAGATTTTTGGTGTGGGGCTGGGCGGCAGCGTGGAAAAGCTGCACTGGCTGCCCGAAGCGCACACCGACTTTTTGCTCGCCGTGATCGGCGAGGAGTTTGGCCTGGTGGGCGTGGTCACGCTCATCGTGCTGTTCTTGTGGATGACGCGCCGCATCATGCACATCGGCCGCCAGGCGATTGCCCTGGACCGCGTGTTCGCTGGATTGGTGGCGCAGGGCGTGGCGATCTGGATCGGCTTTCAGGCCTTCATCAACATGGGTGTGAACCTGGGCGCGTTGCCGACCAAGGGGCTCACGCTGCCGTTGATGAGCTTTGGGGGCTCGGCGATCTTGATGAATCTGGTGGCGCTTGCGGTGGTATTGCGGGTGGATTATGAAAACAAGCTTCTCATGCGCGGAGGCCGCGTATGAGCGCGCAGAAAACTGCTCTGATCATGGCCGGTGGTACCGGTGGCCACATCTTTCCGGGCCTTGCGGTGGCCGAAGAGCTGCGCACGCGTGGCTGGCGTGTGCACTGGCTGGGCGCGCCCGGCAGCATGGAGTCGCGCATCGTGCCCACGCACGGCTTCGCCCTCGAACTGATTGACTTCTCGGGCGTGCGCGGCAAAGGCATCGTGACGCTGGCCCTGCTGCCGCTGCGCCTGCTGCGTGCCTTCTGGCAAGCCCTGCAGGTGGTGCGCCGCGTCAAGCCCGATGTGGTGGTGGGCCTGGGGGGCTACATCACCTTTCCGGGCGGCATGATGGGGGTGCTGGCAGGCAAGCCGCTGGTGCTGCACGAGCAGAACTCGGTGGCGGGCATGGCCAACAAGGTGCTGGCCGGTGTGGCCGACCGGGTGTTTACCGCCTTTCCCAACGTGTTCAAACAAGGCCAGTGGGTGGGTAACCCCCTGCGCACGCCGTTCACGCAGCAGCCCGGCCCGGCCGAGCGGTTTGCGGGGCGCACCGGTCCGCTGCGCCTGCTGGTGGTGGGTGGCAGCCTGGGGGCGCGCGCACTCAACGAGATCGTGCCAAAGGCTATTGCCTTGATGCCTGCCGACCAGCGCCCGGAGGTGATTCACCAGAGCGGCGCCACGCAGATCGACGCCCTGCGGGCCAACTATGCGGCTGCAGGGGTCGAGGCGGAATGCACGCCCTTCATTGATGACACCGCCAGCGCGTTTGCGGCGGCCGACATCATCGTCTGCCGCTCTGGCGCGAGCACGGTCACCGAGATCGCTGCCGTGGGCGCTGCTGCCTTGTTTGTGCCGTTCCCGTCGGCGGTGGACGACCACCAGACCACCAATGCCAGGTTCCTCGTGGATGCCGGTGGCGGCTGGCTGGTGCAGCAGCGCGACCTGACGCCCGAAGGGCTGTCGCAAATGCTATTGAAATTGGAGCGTCCTGCGCTTGTAGATATTGCGCTGAAGGCCAAAAACATGCAAAAAATCAACGCCACCCGCGAAGTGGTGACTGCCTGCGAGGAGTTGGCATGAAACACGCGATTCGCCATATCCATTTTGTGGGCCTGGGCGGCGCGGGCATGAGCGGCATCGCCGAGGTGCTGTTCAACCTGGGCTACCGCATCTCGGGCTCGGACCTGGCCGACAGCGCCACGCTGCGCCGCCTGGAGGGGCTGGGCATCAAGACCTGCCTGGGCCATGCGGCTGCGCACATTGACGGTGCCGATGCGGTGGTCACCTCCACCGCCGTCACGCCCGACAACCCCGAGGTGCTGGCAGCGCGCGAGAAAAAAATTCCCGTGGTGCCCCGCGCGCTGATGCTCGCCGAGCTGATGCGCCTGAAGCAGGGCATCGCCATTGCAGGCACCCACGGCAAGACCACCACCACCAGCCTGGTGACCAGCGTGCTGGCCGAGGCGGGCCTGGACCCGACCTTTGTGATCGGCGGCAAGCTCAACAGCGCAGGCGCCAATGCCAAGCTGGGCAGCGGCGACTACATCGTGGTCGAGGCCGACGAGTCCGACGCGTCGTTCTTGAACCTGCTGCCCGTGATGGCCGTGGTGACCAACATCGACGCCGACCACATGGAGACCTATGGCCACGACTTCGGCCGCCTCAAGGGCGCGTTTGTCGATTTTCTGCACCGCATGCCGTTCTACGGCACGGCGATCCTGTGTGTGGACAGCCCCGCCGTGCGCGACATCCTGCAAAGCGTGACCTGCCCCATCACCAGCTACGGCTTCTCGGAAGACGCGCAGGTGCGCGCCATCAACGTGCGCGCCGAGGCGGGCCAGATGCGCTTTACCGTGCAGCGGCGCAACGGCGTCACGCTGCCCGACATGGAGATCGTGCTCAACCTCGCGGGCGAGCACAACGTGCTCAACGCGCTGTCGGCCATTGCCGTGGCCGTGGAGCTGAACATTCCGGACGAAGCCGTACAGCGTGCGCTGGCAGGCTTCAAGGGCGTGGGCCGGCGCTTCCAGCGTTATGGCGACCTGCCCGCCAAGGACGGCGGCCAGTTCACCGTGATCGACGACTACGGCCACCACCCGGTGGAGATGGCGGCCACCTTGGCTGCCGCACGGGGTGCCTTCCCGGGGCGCCGCCTGGTGCTGGCTTTCCAGCCGCACCGCTACAGCCGCACGCGCGATTGCTTCGAGGATTTTGTGAAGGTCATCGGCAATGCCGATGCCGTGCTGCTCACCGAGGTGTATGCCGCTGGGGAGGCGCCTGTGGTGGCCGCCGATGGTCGATCGCTGGCCCGCGCGCTGCGCGTGGCGGGCCGCGTGGAGCCGGTGTTCATCGACAACGTGGCCGACCTGCCGCAAGCCATTGCCGACAACGCGAAGGACGGCGACGTGGTGATGTGCATGGGCGCAGGGTCGATTGGCGCCGTACCTGGCAAGGTGGTGGAAATGCTACAAAATAGTGAGCTATCAGCGCTTGAAGGGAGCGCGCTATGACTGTTTTTGATTCCAATTTTGATGTGAAATCGCTGGGCAAGGTTGCTGTGCTGATGGGCGGTGACTCGGCCGAGCGCGAGGTCTCGCTGATGTCTGGCAGCGGCGTGCTGCAGGCGCTGCGTTCGCGCGGGGTGGATGCCCATGCCTTCGACCCCGCGCAGAACGCGCTGGGCGACCTGAAGCGCGACGGCTATGCACGCTGCTTCATCGCGCTGCACGGCCGCCATGGCGAGGACGGCACGGTGCAGGGCGCACTGGAGCTGCTGCGCATCCCGTACACCGGTCCGGGCGTGATGGCCTCGGCCATCGCCATGGACAAGGTCATGACCAAGCGCGTGTGGCTGGCCGAGGGCCTGCCCACGCCGCGTTATGTGTGGCTGGCGCCCGACCGCCAGCAGCGCGAGGTGGTGCGCACCGTGCCCGATGAACTGGGCCTGCCCCTCATCGTGAAGCCGCCGCGCGAAGGCTCCTCCATCGGCGTGACCAAGGTGCGTGGCTATTCGGACATGCAGGAGGCCGTGCAACTGTCGGCCCAGTACGACCCCGACGTGCTGTGCGAAGAGTTCATCGAAGGCGAAGAAGTGACCTGCCCCGTGCTGGGCCAGGGCGCCAGTGCCCGTGCGCTGCCAGTGATCCGCATCGTGGCGCCCGATGGCGCCTACGACTACCAGAACAAGTATTTCACCGATGACGTGAAGTACCAGTGCCCGAGCGGTCTGCCCGAATCTGAGGAGCGCGAGATCCAGCGCATCGTGCTGGAGGCTTACCGCACCCTGGGCTGCCGGGGCTGGGGCCGTGCCGACCTGATGATCCGCGCCAGTGACCGCAAGCCCTTCCTGCTGGAGATGAACACGTCCCCCGGCATGACCGGGCATTCGCTGGTGCCGATGTCCGCACGGGCTTCGGGTATCAGCTACGAAGAGCTGTGCCTGCGCATCCTGGCCGATGCTGCCTTGGACACTCCCACAAGGTCGAAGGCCGACTGATGACACAAACGTTGCCCGCACCGCTGGACGTCAAGCTCATGAACCTGACCGCATCGGTCTTGTTCGTGGGCTGCGTCCTGCTTGTGCTGGCGGCGGGGGCCTGGTGGGTGCTGCGCTACCCGGGCTTTGCGATTGCGCGCATCGTGGTGCAGGGCGAGCTGGTGCACAACAACGCGGTGACCTTGCGGGCCAATGTCGCGCCGCACCTGGTGGGCAATTTCTTCACGGTGGATTTGCGTGCCGCGCGCGAGGCCTTCGAGCAAGTGCCCTGGGTGCGCCGCGCCCAGGTGCGGCGGGTGTACCCCGGCAGCCTGCGCGTAGAGCTGCAGGAGCATGACGCGGTGGCGTACTGGGGGCCGGACACGGGCTCTGCACTGGTCAACACCCAGGGCGAAGTGTTCGAGGCCAACGTGGGTGATGTGGAACAGGACGGCCTGCCGCGCCTGCTGGGACCTGCGGGCAGCTCCCCCGAGGTGCTGCAGATGTTTGGACTGCTGCAGCCGGTGTTCAAACCGCTCGGGCTGGAGGTCGAGACGCTGGAGCTGACGGGGCGGGGCGGTTGGCGGGCCACGCTGGACAGCGACGCCGTGGTGGAGCTGGGCGGCGGCACACCGCAGGAGGTGGTGCAGCGCACGCAACGCTTCATGCGCACCCTGACACAGGTGGCTGCGCAGTACGGGCGGCGCGTGGATGCCCTGGAGTCCGCCGACCTGCGGCATGCCGGGGGCTACGCCCTGCGAATGCGCGGTGTGACCACGGTGGTGACCGATACCGCAGCGGCGGCTGCTTCGGCAAGTGCCGTGCGCAGGAGGTAATGGCATGCTGCAACAGCAACAGCGCTGGTATGGGGAGCGGGACGCAGTTGGGTTCGTGAATGGGGCCGTGGGGCGGCGGGACAGAACAGAGAAGGGCAGAGACTGATATGGCAAGAGAATACAAAGACGTTGTGGTGGGGCTGGATATCGGCACCGCCAAGGTCATGGCCGTGGTGGCCGAGGTCCTGCCCAATGGCGAGCTCAAGCTTGCAGGCTTGGGCGTGGCCCCGAGCAATGGCCTCAAGCGCGGCGTGGTGGTGAACATCGACGCTACCGTGCAAAGCATCCAGCAGGCCCTGAAAGAGGCCGAGTTGATGGCCGACTGCAAGATCCAGCGTGTGTACACCGGCATCACCGGCAGCCATATCCGGGGGCTCAACTCCAGCGGCATGGTGGCCGTGAAGGACAAGGAAGTCACCTCGGCCGACGTGGCGCGGGTGGTCGAGACGGCCAAGGCTATCAATATCAGCAGCGACCAGCGCCTGTTGCTGGTGGAGCCGCAGGAGTTCGTGATCGATGGGCAGGATGTGAAAGAGCCCATCGGCATGAGCGGCATCCGCCTGGAGGCCAAGATCCACATCGTGACCGGTGCGCAGAGCGCGGCCGAGAACATCATCAAGTGCGTACGCCGTTGCGGCCTGGAGGTCGAGCAGCTCATGCTGAACCCGCTGGCCAGCAGCCAGGCCGTGCTGACCGACGATGAGCGCGAGCTGGGTGTGGTGGTGGTGGACATTGGCGCGGGCACGACCGATGTGGCCATCTTCACCGGCGGCGCGATCCGCCACACGGCAGTGATTCCGATTGCGGGCGACCTCATCACCAGCGACATCGCGATGGCGCTGCGCACGCCCACCAAGGACGCTGAAGACATCAAGGTGGAAAGCGGCTACGCCAAACAACTGCTGGCCGACCCCGAGGCGCAGGTGGAAGTGCCGGGCCTGGGCGACCGCAGCCCGCGCATGCTGAGCAAGCAGGCGCTGGCCGGTGTGATCGAGCCGCGGGTGGAAGAAATTTTCTCGCTCGTGCAGCAGGTGGTGCGCGAGTCGGGCTATGAAGAAGTGCTGTCGTCGGGCATCGTGCTCACAGGCGGCAGCTCGGTGATGCCCGGCATGATCGAGCTGGGGGAAGACATCTTCCTCAAGCCCGTGCGCCGAGGCATTCCCAAGTATTCCAGCGCGTTGTCTGACATGGTGGCCCAGCCCCGTGCTGCTACCGTCATGGGCCTTCTCGAAGAGGCCCGGCTGGCCCGTTTGCGCGGCTTCAAGGTGGCGCAAAAGAGCGGGTCCATGAAGACGGCGTTCGGCCGTTTCAAAGATTTCATCGTGGGGAATTTCTGACCATGAAATACCCAGGAATGAGCGCCGCCGGGCCGCCCCAAGGTGCGAAGGCCCCCTTGGGGGGCAGCGCAGCACACGCAGTGGCAAGCGTGGGGGCCTTGTGGTTAGCCCGTGGTAGCCCGCACGGCACTGCGCGAGAGCGATGGCGATGTACAGGACCGCCTCGTTCTCCAGCCACCAGTACCCCCTTCCCCATATGGCAATTGCCTACGAATTTAGAAACAGGAGCTCCAAGATGACCATCGAAATGATCGAAGCCGAAGAATTCAACCAGGGCACCCAGATCAAGGTGATCGGTGTGGGCGGTGGCGGCAGCAATGCCGTCGAGCACATGATTTCCCGCAGCGTGCAGGGCGTGGAGTTTGTCAGCGCCAATACCGACGCGCAGGCGCTCACGCGCAGTTCGGCCCACCGTGTCATCCAGCTGGGTGGCAGTGGTCTGGGGGCAGGCGGCAAGCCTGAAAAGGCGCGCGATGCAGCCGAAGCGGCAGTGGAAGACATCCGCGACGCCATCCAGGGCGCGCACATGCTGTTCATCACGGCCGGCATGGGCGGCGGCACGGGCACGGGGGCTGCCCCGGTGATCGCGCGCATCGCCAAGGAGATGGGTATTCTGACCGTGGGTGTGGTGACCAAGCCTTTCGACTGGGAAGGTGGCCGCCGCATGAAAAATGCCGACGAAGGCCTAGCCGAGCTGGAAGCCAATGTGGATTCGCTGATCGTGGTGCTCAACGAAAAGCTGCTCGATGTGCTGGGCGATGACATCACCCAGGACGAAGCCTTTGCACACGCCAATGATGTGCTCAAGAACGCCGTGGGCGGTATCGCTGAAATCATCAACGAATACGGCCAGGTGAACGTGGACTTCGAAGACGTGCGCACCGTGATGGGCGAGCCCGGCAAGGCCATGATGGGCACGGCCACTGCCAGCGGCCCCGACCGCGCGCGCATCGCTGCCGAGCAGGCCATTGCCTGCCCGCTGCTCGAAGGCATCGACCTGTCGGGTGCCAAGGGCGTGCTGGTGCTGGTCACCGCGAGCAAGGGCAGCCTCAAGCTGTCCGAGTCGCGCCAGGCCATGAACACCATCAATGCCTACGCATCGACCGACGCTCATGTGATCTTCGGCGCTGCCTACGACGAAACCCTGGGCGACGAGATCCGCGTGACCGTGGTGGCCACAGGCCTGTCGCGTGCCAACGCACGCCGCCAGCCCATCTCGGTGGTGCAAGGTGGCCTGCGCACGGGCACGGACAATATGGCCTACCAGATGCCCATTGCCGGTGTGGGAGCGCTGGGGGGAGCTGTGGGTGTGCAAGGCGGCCACACGGGCAGCGCGCAAGCCGACTACGGCAGCATGTCGGTGCCCAGCGTGTGGCGCACCAACCGCACCCAGGCTGCGGCCCGCGTGGACGCGCTGTCCTCGGGTGGCATGGATGACCTGGAGATCCCGGCCTTCCTGCGCAAGCAAGCAGACTGATCGACAACAGGCTCTTCCATGGGCCGCAAGACAAGAAGCCCTGCCAGCACAAGCTGGCAGGGCTTCTTTTTTGGCAGCGAGGTTTGCTTGCGCTGTTCTTGTGCTGCTTCAGGTCCTGGGGGTCAGAAGGACTCCCAATCGTCGTTGTTGTTGTCCGCTGCAGATTTGGGGCTGCTGGCCTTGGGCGGCAGCGCCGCAGCCGGGGCCTTGGCGGGCGACGCAGGGCGGGGTGCAGCGGCCTTGGCCAGTGCGGGTCGTGGTGCGGCAGTGCGTACGGGAGCGGGTGTGGGGCGGGGTGTGGCCGCGGGGGCGGGCCGGCTTGCCGGGGACGGCGCTGGGGCATTGCTGCCATTGACCCGGAACAGCGCGACCACCTGGGTGAGCTTCATGGCCTGCTCGCGCAGACTGTCTGCGGCGGCAGTGGATTGCTCCACCAAGGCAGAGTTCTGCTGCGTCATCTGGTCGAGCTGGTTCATGGCCGTGTTGACCTGGGCAATGCCCTGGCTCTGCTCGGATGTGGCCGAGCGGATTTCGCCAATGATGTCGGTCACGCGCTGAACGCTTTCCACGATCTCGGTCATGGTGGCGCCCGCATTGCCCACCAGCTGCGTGCCCGATTCCACCTTTTCGACCGACGCGCCAATCAGGGCCTTGATCTCCTTGGCGGCTTCGGCACTGCGTCCGGCCAGGCTGCGCACCTCGCTGGCCACCACGGCAAAGCCCCGGCCTTGCTCGCCCGCGCGGGCCGCCTCGACGGCGGCATTCAAGGCCAGGATATTGGTCTGGAAGGCGATGCCATCGATCACGCCGATGATGTCGCTGATCTTGTTGCTGCTGGCGTTGATGTCCTGCATGGTGGCCACCACCCGGGACACCACTTCACCCCCACGTGCCGCGACCGCAGCGGCTGATGTGGCCATCTGGTTGGCCGTCTGGGCGGAGTCCGAGGTCTGCTTGACGGTGCTGGTCAGCTCCTCCATGCTGCTGGCCGTGCTTTGCAGGTTGCTGGCGGTGTCTTCGGTGCGGTGGGCCAGGTCGTTGTTGCCCTGCGCGATTTCGCTCGACGCGGTGGCGATGCTGTCGGTGGCGGCGCGCACGTCGGTGACCAGCTTGCGCAGCGAGGTGACCATGTGGGCGAGCCCGTCGAGCATCGAGCCGGGGTGGGCCGTGGGGATGTGTGTGTCGAGATTGCCTTCGGCCACTTCCGACATGATCGCGATGGCGTCAGTGGGCTCTCCCCCGATCTGGCGCAGCACGGAGCGCGATACGAACAGGCCGATGGCCCCCACCACAAGAATCACCACCACCACCATGGCCAGGCTCGACAGCAGGGCCTTGCGCAGCAGCATGTCTACGTCATCGGTATACAGCCCCGAGCCCACCATCCAGTTCCAGCCGTCTACACGGACGATGTACTGGAGCTTGGGCACCGGGGTAGTCTGGTTGGGGCGGGCAAACATGGTGGGGACAAACGCTTTGCCATCCTTGCTGCTGCGCATGCCGTTCACCAGCAGGGCGATGATGTCCACCCCCGAGCCGTCCTTGACCTTGCCCAGCATGTTCTGCCCATCCCACTCGGGTTTGAAGGGGTGCATCACCCCCACGCCCTCGGTGGTCCAGATGTAGAAATACTCGGTCTTGCCCTCGGGGCCGCCATAGCGCGCAATGCGCAGGGCGTCCTTGGCGGCCTTTTGGGCCTCCTCCTGGGGCATGGCGCCGCTGGCGGCCTTGGCCTGGTAGGCGGCCACAATGCTGTGGGCAGACTGGACGGCGGTGGTCAGCAGCTCTTTTCGGGACTCGGTGATAAGTCGCCGCTCCTGCAGGAGGGAGGTGACGGCCATGATCAGCAGCGCGACAAGCGCAGTGCCGATCATGAGCATGATTTTCATTTTGAAGCTGAGCTTGCTCATGGGAGTCTCCTGGGGGGCATTTGTGGTGTGTTCATGTTGTATCTTTTCAAGGCCCTCTGGCCCCAAATTGTGCGGCGAACCCGGGGGCCTGCGCAGTAGGTGAAAACGCGGCGGTAGCTCTACGTACGGGCCCCAAGCGCTCCGGGCGTGGCGTCTGCAAGGCAGGCAAGACCTCAGCCCGTGCGGGACAGGGCGCCAGAAACTAAAATGGCGGGATGCTCCAGCAACGCACCCTCAAGACACTGACCCGCGCCGTAGGCGTCGGGCTGCACAGCGGCCAGCGGGTCGAGTTGACGCTGCGGCCCGCGCAGCCGGACACGGGGATTGTCTTTCGGCGGGTGGATCTGCCACAGCCCGTGGACATCCCGATCCGCGCCGAGGCCGTGACGGACACCCGGCTGGCATCCACCATCGCGGTCGGCAATGCCAAGGTGCACACGGTGGAACACCTGATGTCGGCCTGTGCGGGGCTGGGGCTGGATAACCTTTATGTGGACATCACGGCCGAAGAGGTGCCTATCCTCGACGGATCTTCCGCATCTTTCGTTTTCCTGCTCCAGAGCGCAGGGGTCGAGCTGCAAAACGCGCCCAAGCGCTTCATCCGCGTCCTGCGGCCGGTGGAGGTCCGCGAGGGCGAGGGCGCCAACGCCAAATGGGCACGTTTGACGCCTTACCACGGCTACAAGCTCAGTTTCGAGATCGACTTTGACCACCCGGCTGTGGACTCCACCGGCCAGCGTGTGGAGTTTGACCTGGGGCAAGGCAACTACAGCCGCGACATTGCCCGCGCCCGCACCTTCGGCTTCACCCGCGATGTGGAGATGATGCGCTCCAACGGCCTGGCGCTGGGCGGCGGGCTCGATAACGCCATTGTGATGGACGACTACAAGGTGCTCAACAGCGACGGCCTGCGCTACGACGACGAGTTCGTGAAGCACAAGATCCTGGATGCCATGGGCGACCTTTACCTCATTGGCAAGCCCCTGCTGGCTGCGTACAGCGCTTTCCGCTCGGGCCACGCCATGAACAACCTCTTGCTGCGCGAGCTGCTGGCCCAGCGTGATGCCTGGGAGGTGGTCACCTTCGAGGATGAGCGCCAGGCCCCCACCGGCTTCGCTCAGCCCGCGCGCGCCTGGTAGCACGCACATGTTGATCTTTCGTTGGCTGGCCATGCTGCTGCTTCTGGCGGCTGCCGTGTCGTTTGCGTTTTATGCCGGTACGGGGCAGGCGCGCTACAAGCGCCTGGGGCTCATCATCCTCAAGTGGACGGTGATTGCCGCCGTCTTTTTCTTTGCGGTGATCCTCATTGGCCGACTCGCGTGATGCGCGGGCTCTGCAACGCAGTTTTTTCTCTGGCCTATACTCGCGCCTGCTCCGGGGTGTGCTGATGCGCTGAGATGCAAGAGGCCTGAAGAAATTCAGACCAGCTTGCGAACCCGACGAACTTGATCCGGTTCATACCGGCGGAAGAAGAGCCGACCTCCTTGTCCCCGTGCCCCCAGTCCCTGTGGGCACGTCATGCCCCAGGCGCTGCCGCCCCTGGGGGGCGCAAAGGTCCATTCCGGAGCAGAACCCACCGCCCACCGGAACCAGGAGACCTGCCCATGAACGCCCCCGATCCCATCGCTCGCGAGAAGTTTGCTGAATTGCTGGCGCTGACGCGCGAGCCTTTCCCCGCATCGCGCAAAGCCTATATCCCCGGCCAACTGCACACCGACCTGCGTGTGCCCGTGCGCGACATCGCGTTGACCAACGGCGAGCTGGTCAGCGTGTACGACACCTCCGGCCCTTACACCGACCCTGAAGCCGTGATCGACGTGCGCAAGGGCCTGGCCAGCGTGCGCGGGGGCTGGATCACCGGCCGTGGCGATGTGGAGCACTACGAAGGCCGCGCTCCCGTGGCGCTGGACGATGGGCAAAAGAGCGAAGACGCCACGCGCCTGGCCCAGCTGCGCGCCGAGGCCGCCGCCCTGCAGCGCAAGCCCCTGCGCGCCAAGGCCGGTGCCAACGTCACGCAGATGCACTACGCCAAGAAAGGCATCATCACGCCCGAGATGGAGTACGTGGCCATCCGCGAGAACGGCAAGCGCGAGTGGATGGAGCAGTACATGGCTGACGCAGGCCGCGAGCAGCGCCTGATGGGCAACCCGATGGGTGCCAGCATCCCGCGCATCATCACCCCCGAATTCGTGCGCGACGAAGTGGCCCGGGGCCGCGCCATCATCCCCGCCAACATCAACCACCCCGAAGTGGAGCCGATGGCAATCGGTCGCAATTTCCTGGTCAAGATCAACGCCAACATCGGCAACTCGGCCGTCACATCGAGCATTGAAGAAGAGGTAGAAAAGCTCGTGTGGGCGATCCGCTGGGGTGCCGACAACGTGATGGATCTTTCTACCGGCAAGAACATTCACACCACACGCGACTGGATCGTGCGCAACTCGCCCGTGCCGATTGGCACGGTGCCGATCTACCAGGCGCTGGAAAAGGTGGGCGGCGTGGCCGAAGACCTGACCTGGGAGATCTTCCGCGACACGCTGATCGAGCAGGCCGAGCAGGGCGTGGACTACTTCACCATCCACGCGGGCGTGCGCCTGGCCTACATCCACCTCACGGCGCAACGGCGCACGGGCATCGTCTCGCGCGGCGGCTCCATCATGGCCAAGTGGTGCATGGCACACCACCGCGAGAGCTTCCTGTACGAGCACTTCGAGGACATCTGCGACATCATGAAGGCGTACGACGTCTCGTTCAGCCTGGGCGATGGCCTGCGTCCCGGCTGCGCGTCTGACGCCAATGACGAAGCGCAATTCGCCGAGCTGCACACGCTGGGCGAACTCACGCAAGTGGCTTGGAAGCATGACGTGCAGACCATGATCGAAGGCCCCGGCCATGTGCCCATGCACATGATCCAGGCCAACATGACCGAGCAGCTCAAGACCTGCCACGAAGCGCCGTTCTACACCCTGGGTCCGTTGACCATCGACATCGCACCGGGCTATGACCACATTGCCAGCGCGATTGGCGCGGCCATGATCGGCTGGATGGGCACGGCCATGCTGTGCTACGTGACGCCCAAGGAACACCTGGGGCTGCCCGACCGTGATGACGTGAAGCAGGGCATCATTGCCTACAAGATCGCCGCCCACGCGGCCGACGTGGCCAAGGGTCACCCGGGTGCCCGCTCGCGTGACGATGCGCTGAGCCAGGCGCGCTTCGACTTCCGCTGGCAGGACCAGTTCAACCTGGGCCTGGATCCGGAAACAGCGAAGGAGTACCACGACGAAACCCTGCCCAAGGACTCGGCCAAGGTGGCGCATTTCTGCTCGATGTGCGGCCCCAAGTTCTGCTCGATGAAGATCACGCAGGAAGTGCGTGACTTTGCAAAACAAAAGGGTGTGGCCGAGGCTGAAGCCCTGGCCCAGGGCATGCAGACCAAGGCTGCAGAGTTTCAGAAGAGCGGGGGCGAGTTGTACATCCCCCTGAAGCCCGTTTGAGAACAGTGCAATAAGCGCAGCTACTGGCCCCGAGGATTCCCTGAAACAGGGCCTCGGGGCCGTGCTTACCCTGTGCGGTGGATAGCCCCGCCCGGCATATAGTCCCGCCCACCCCCGGTTCAGAAGACCGGGAGGAAGGGCGTGTGGCACTAAATTTGCTATGCTGAGTTACCTGTTAAAAAATGTAAGGAAGAGCCATGAATGCTCTCGGCCGCTTCTCTATCCGCACACGTCTTTACTTCGGAACCGTTTTTTCGCTGATTCTTCTGATCGTCATTGGCGCCATGGGCTACGTGGCCCTGGACCGCACCCGGGGCACATTGCAAGAGCTGTTTTCGCAGCGGGTGCAAACCCTGACCGATATGTCCGACCTGCGCACGACCCTGGGGGACCTGCGCCGGACCGAAAAAGACATCATCATCAATTTCAACAACTCGGTCGAGGTCTCTGCCCTGCGCGAGTCCTGGGCCAAGACCCTGGCTGCCCTGCGCAAGAGCCTGGCCGAGGTGCGCCAGGTGCAGTCGGGCGATGCAGAGTTTGTGGCCTCCATCGACAAATCCCTGGACGAGATCAAGCAGTACGAAACCGGCATTGCCCCCATCTTCGAGAAGATCGAGGGCGCGCAGCTCGATGGTGCGGGGGGCGGTGCCTACGCCGACCGCCTGAAGGTCCACATGGAGGCCACCGACAAGCTGTTCTCCAGCCTGGCCAGCGCGGCCCGCTCGCAGATGGACGAGGCCCGTGCGGGGGTTGAATCGCGCACTTCCACCATGTCGGCGTTGATTGGCATCGGGCTGGTGCTGGGGTTGGCGGTGCTGATTCCGCTCACCTTCTTCAGCGTGCGCTCCATCACCAAGTCGCTGGGGCAGGCGCAGGAACTGGCCGACCGCATTGCCAGTGGTGACCTCTCTCGCGATGTGGCGGCCATGAACCAGGACGAGGTGGGCCAGCTGGTGTCAGCCATGGGCCGCATGCAGGACGCCTTGCGGGGCCTGGTGCGCCAGGTGCAGGACGCGGCAGGCAACATCACCACCGCCAGTTCCGAGATCGCCAGCGGCAACCACGATCTGAGCCACCGCACCGAGCAGACCGCGGCCAATCTGGAGGAAACCGCTTCGTCCATGGAGTTGCTGACCAGCACCGTGCAGCAAAGCGCCCAGTCCTCCCGCCAGGCCAGCGACTTCGCTTCGTCGGCCGCCGAAGTGGCCGCACGCGGTGGTGCCGTGGTGTCGCAGGTGGTGACCACCATGGACCAGATCACGACCAGCTCGCGCAAGATTGCCGACATCACCGGTGTCATCGACTCCATTGCCTTCCAGACCAACATCCTCGCGCTCAACGCGGCCGTGGAAGCCGCGCGCGCCGGTGAACAAGGCCGGGGCTTTGCCGTGGTGGCCAGCGAGGTGCGCAACCTCGCGCAGCGCAGCGCCGAGGCGGCCAAGGAGATCAAGGGTCTGATCGGTTCGTCGGTGGAACGCGTCGAAGATGGCTCGCGCCTGGTCAGCCAGGCCGGGCAGACCATGACCGAGATTGTCAGCAGCGTGCGCCGGGTGTCCGACATCATTGCCGAGATCACGGCCTCGTCGGCCGAGCAAAGCGACAACATCGGCCAGATCAGCCAGTCCGTGAGCCAGCTCGACCAGATGACGCAGCAGAACGCCGCGCTGGTGGAAGAGTCCACCGCTGCCTCTGAATCGCTGCGCGAACAGGCGCTGCACCTGAGCAGTGCAGTCAGCCAGTTCAAGCTGCAGGACGGCGGGGCTCCTGCACCCTCGGTCTTCAGCGCGGCAGCGGCGCCCGCTGCGCCAGCCGTGGCCCAGGCGTCGCGCCGGCCTGCGCTGCGCATACGGTAATTTTGAACATTTTTTGACCGCTAGGGACCCTCTGCACGAATCACCGCGCCGTGTGCATCTGCGGTCTCGGGCGGTCTGCGGCGTTGCAAAACCTCGCAATAGCTACGGCTATTGCTGCGTTTTGCGCCTTGCAGCCCATCACGATCCGCAGCGCACACTTGCCGCTCGATTCGTGCAGAGGATCCCTAGCGCTTATCTATTAAGCGCTAGTTGCTATCAAAATAATATCAAACTGGCCTCTGCGGCTGGCTAGTCCCGCGTCACCCGCAGCACTTCCTCGCGGCTGGTGATGCCTGCTGCAATCAGCCGTTCCCCATCCTCGCGCATCAGCGCCATGCCGTCGGCCAGCGCGGCGGTGCGGATGTCGGCTTCGGACGCCTGGTTGTGGATTTGCGCGCGGATCGCGTCGGTGGTCACCAGCAACTCGAACACACCGGTGCGGCCCGTGTAGCCCGTCTGGCCGCAGTGCTCGCACCCGCTGCCGTGGCAATGGCTGCAGTATTTGCGCACCAGCCGCTGGGCCAGCACGCCGAGCAGGGACGACGACAACAGGAACGGCTCCACCCCCATGTCGGTCAGCCGCGTAACGGCGCTGGCTGCGTCGTTGGTGTGCAGCGTGGCCAGCACCAGGTGGCCCGTGAGTGAGGCCTGGATGGCGATCTGTGCGGTTTCGAAGTCGCGGATTTCGCCAATCATGATGATGTCCGGGTCCTGGCGCAGGATGGCGCGCAGAGCCTTGGCAAAGGTCAGCTCGATCTTGCTGTTGACCTGCGTTTGCCCCACCCCGGGCAGCTCGTACTCGATGGGATCTTCCACCGTCATGATGTTGTTGCGTGTGGCATCGAGCCGGCCCAGCGCCGCATACAGCGTGGTCGTCTTGCCCGAGCCGGTGGGCCCTGTCACCAGAATGATGCCGTGCGGCTGGCTGATCAGCCCCTCGAAGCGACGCAGCGTCTCACCCTGCATGCCCACGGCTTCCAGGCTCAGTTTGCTTTCGCTCTTGTCCAAGAGGCGCAGCACCGCGCGTTCGCCATGGGCGCTGGGCAGGGTGGAAACGCGTACGTCAATGGCGCGGGTGCCCAGGCGCAGGCTGATGCGGCCGTCCTGCGGCAGGCGTTTCTCAGAGATGTCCAGGTCGGCCATGATCTTCAGGCGAGAGATCAGCGCGGCGTGCAGCGCGCGGTTGGGTTGCACCACCTCGCGCAGGGTGCCGTCCACGCGAAAACGCACGCTGGAATGGCGCTCGTAGGGCTCGATGTGGATGTCGCTCGCGCCATCGCGCGCGGCCTGCGTGAGCAGGGCGTTGAGCATGCGGATGATGGGTGCGTCGCCCGCGGATTCGAGCAAGTCCTCGACGGCGGGAAGCTCCTGCATCATGCGCGAGAGGTCCGCGTCGCTTTCGACCTCGCTCACCACGGTGGCGGCGCTTGATTCGCTGTGCGAATACACGGCGCTGATGCGCTGGGCCAGGGCCGGGGCGTCCAGCGGCAGCAACTGCTGCACCGGGTGTTTGCGCAGCACTTCGGACAGCGCACCGGCGTCGGGGTGGGGGCCATGCCACAGCACCAGCTGGTGGCCGTCGTCCTCCAGCAGCAGCTGGGCGGTGCGGGCAAAGGCGTAGGGCAGGGGGTGGCGCATGGGCGTGGGTCCGTCAGAGCGCCTTGGGCGAGACCGTGGCGTTGAGTGCCAGACTGCGCACGGTGGCGGCAGCGGCATTGGCAGCGTCTTCGGTGTTGTAGGGGCCCACACGCACGCGGGTTAGCGTGCCCCGGTTGGTGTCTACCGCCTGGATGGACAGGGGCAGTGCCGTGCTGCGCAGCTTGGTCATGGCGCTGCGCGATTCCGCATCCTTGCCGAACACACCCACGTTCACGTAGTACAGCGGCGCGGGGACCTGCGCCTGGGCTGTGGGGCTGGACTGCTCCACAGGCGCGCTGCTTTGGGGAACGGTACCCGGTGTGGGTGGGGGGGGCGCCACAGGGGTGAGCTGCTGCATGGGAACGGGCACCGGCGCGGCGGGCTGCACAGGCATGGGGCTGGCGACCGAAGGCGCCCGCTCGGGCAGCGAGGGAAGGATGGGGGCGCCAGAGACCGACTTCATGACGGTGCTGGCGGCGGGCTGCGTGGCCTGCTGCAGCGCGCGTATCGCTTCGTAGCGGTCCATCATCAGTGCGTCGCTGGTGGCGTTGTCACGCACCACAATGGGGCGCAGGAAGACCATGAGATTGGTCTTGTTGCGCGAGCGGGTTTCGCTGCGGAACAGGTTGCCCACCACCGGCAGGTCGCCCATCACCGGCACCTTGTCCTGGCCTTGTTGGTAGCTGTCTTCCAGCAGGCCGCCGATCACGATGATGCTGCCGTCGTCCACTACCACGTTCGACTCGATGGAGCGCTTGCTGGTGCTAGGGCCGTTGGCATTGCTGAGGGTGGCGGTGTCGATCTTGGACACCTCCTGGTAGATCGCCATCTTCACCGTGCCGTTTTCGCTGATTTGCGGACGCACCTTGAGCATCAGGCCCACGTCCTTGCGTTCCACGGTCTGGAACGGGCTCACGGTGCTGCTGCCCGTGGTGTTGGCGTACGAGCCGGTGACGAAGGGCACGTTGTTGCCGATGATGATTCGCGCTTCCTCGTTGTCCAGCGTCATCAGGTTGGGAGTGGAGAGCACGTTGGCATCGCCGCTGTTCTGCAAAAAGTTGGCCAGTGCGCCCAGGTAGTACTGGCCGTTGATGCGTGGCGCCAGCGCCAGGTTCATGCCCTGACCCAGCGTGCCCGCCGCCGTTGCGATGCTGGATGCATTTCCTGTCGCCAGTGCCGCAGTGATGCCCAGGATGTTGGCGCCCGCCTGTCCGGAATTGGTGCCGATCACGCCCACGGTGCCATCGCCTTGTTTGCCCAGGATGCCTTGCCACTGGATGCCGAACTCGGCGAGCTTGTTGGCCGAGACTTCCACGATCAGGCTTTCCACCAGCACCTGTGCGCGGCGTCCGTCGAGCTTGTCGATCACTGCACGCAACTGGCGGTACAGGGGCTCGGGCGCCGTGATGATGAGCGAGTTGGTGGTGGGGTCGGCCTGGATCTGGCCGCCCGTGGACGGCTGGTTGTTGTTGGTGCTGCTGGTGCCCATGCCGCTGCTTCCCGAGCCCAGTCCCCCGCTGCTGCCACCTGATAGACCGCTGCCTGTGGACAGCATGTTGCCGCTGGTGCCGCCACCGCCCAGGCCTCCACTGGGCGCGGCCGGTGCGGCACTTGCGCCCGCGCTGCCACCGCCCGTGTTGCCGGTGCCGCCCATGGCTGCCATGGCGGCACGCAGCGTGGTGGCCAGCTTGGTGGCGTCGGCGTTCTTCAGGTACACCACATGGATGTTGCCGGTGGACGCACTGCTGCCGGGCGCAGGCGCCTGATCCAGCTGTGCCACCAGTGCGCGCACCTGGGCCACACGGGCCGGGTTGGCGGCGCGCAGGATCAGCGCGTTGCTGCGCGGCTCGGCAATCAGCGTGGTCTTGAACGAGGTGTCCGCCTGCCCCTGTGCGGCGACCGGTGCGGCACCGCTGCCCCCGTCGATCAGGCGCGCCACCAGCGGCGCGAGGTCAGTGGCGACGGCGTTGCGCAGCGGGATCACTTCCACATCGCTGGCGTTGGAGACATCCATGGCCGCCACGATGCGCGCCAGGCGCTGCAGGTTGTCCGCGTAATCGGTGATCACCAGCGAGTTGTTGCCGGGGTTCACGTTGATGGTGTTGTTGGGGCTGATCAGCGGGCGCAGCACGGGCACCAGATTGGCGGCGTTTTCAAAGTTGAGTTTGAAGATCTGGGTGACGATCTGACCGCCACCGGGCGCGCTGCCAGAGCTGCCCTGCACCACGCTCACGCTGCCGCCTTGCAGCTTGGCGTCGGCCTCGGGCACCACCTTGTACAGGCCTGCAGCCTCCACCACCGTAAAGCCCTGCAGCCGCAGCGCGGCCAGGAACTGCTGGAAGGCGGCGGCGGGCGACACGGCGCGTTCGGTGACCAGGTTGAGCTGGCCCTTCACGCGCGGGTCGACCACCACGTTGCGGCCCGTGATGGTGGCCATGGTGCGGGCCACGGCTTCGATCTCGGCGTTGGCGAAGTTCAGGGTGACGGGCTCGCCGGCGCGCACGCTGCCGGTGCCGGTATCAATGGCGGTTTGGGCAATAATTTGGCCGCTAGCGCACGCCAGTATTGCGCTAGCTGCTATTGCTTTAAGAGCAAAACCCAGACGTGGTGACAACAAGGAGTTCATAGGTTCAACCCACGGTGATGATGGAGCGCGCGCCGTTGCGCCGTCCAATGATGTTCAGAAGATTCGACAGGGCGGCTTCGCGCTCGGGGGTGGCGCTGGCCTCGCCCGCAAAGCGCAGGCGGTTGCCCACCCACTGGCCGGTGCCGTTGAGCTGCAGGTGCCCGTCCAGCGTGCTCAGCGTGAGCGTGGGCGCCTCGCCGCCCTGCACCGCGAGGCGGTAGCTGCCCATGGGGCGCAGGGTGGACAGGCGGGACGACATGGCCCGTGCATCCAGCTGCACCTGGCCTGCCAGGGACATGCGTCCGGCACTCCAGCGCATGGTGAAGCCACGGGTCTGCAGCGCCAGCTGGCCCTGGGGCTGCAGCGTGTTCCAGGGCGTGCCCAGCCCGGTCAGCACGGAGGCCGGCCACAGGCTCTCGCCGTCGATGATGGTCAGGCGCGTACCGGACCAGCCGGCACTCGCCTGCAGTCGCAGGGGTGTAGGGGTGCAGCAGCTGGCATTCAGTTGCGCGTGCAAGCCACCCCAGCCGGGGCGGATGCGCCAGTCCAGGCGGCTGGGCAGGGCGGCGCTGTCCTGGCTGGCCGAGCCCCCCGTCAGCACCAGTTGGGCCGAACCTGTCCAGACCGTACCGCGTGCCTGCAGCAACTGTACCTGTCCGCCCGTTGCGCTGGCGACGCTTTGTGCCAGCCAGTGGGCGGGTGCAAACGCCACCACGGCAGGCACTACGCCCGCCACAGCGCCGACCAGCGCCCAGCCCCATGCGCTGCGGGGAGTGCGGGGTACGGGTTTTCGGTGTCGTGAGGAGGTGGCCACGGGAGCGTGTGTCTGTGCGGGGGCTGATTCAGGGCTGGGCAGGCGGCAGGGCCAGCACCAGGGTGCCGTCCCAACGTGGCATCGCCGTGGCCGCGTTGCCCAGTTTGACCGGTGCAGGGGCGTTGGGCGCGGAGCCTGCAGGGGCAGCGCTGCGCGTCAGGCGCGCCTCCACCGGGGCGGCGCGGGCGTTGCTGCGTGCCTGGGCCAGCCATTGGGCCAGCGCATCGGCGGGAGCGCCTTTGAGCGTGACCGTGGCGCGGTCTCCCACCACATTGAGCTGGGCCGTATTGCCCAGGCGCTGTGTGAGCGCGGTGCGCAGCGCACCGACGGAATCGCCGCGCGTGTTGCGCGGGGCCGACTGCAGCTGCTGCGCTTCGGCGCGCAGGCCTTGCATGCGCTGCAGCTGTGAGTCCAGCTCGGCATGGCGCGCGGGTGCGGCGCGCAACGTGGACAGGGCCGGGGCCACGGCCAGCCACCACAGCAGGGCAAACGCGACGAGACCACCTGCGGCCAGGACCAGGGTCTGCTCACGGGGGGCCAGGGCCTGCCAGCGGGCGCGCAGGGCGGGAGAGGTGATGACAGTCATGGTGTGCCTTCAGCGCGCAGCAGCAGGCTGCCATCGTCCAGCCGCGCACGGTAGCCCGCAGCCTGCAGGCGGGCCGAGAGCACGGTTTCTTCATCGGGGGCCAGCGTGACGCCGCGCAGGCGCAGCTCGCCGGGGGCGTATTCGATGCCCGTGGGCTGGCGGCCGCTGGGGAGGGAGGCTCCGGCGGCGGCAAGCAGGGGCTCCAGGTCGCGGGCCGAAACGGCGCCGGCCGCCTGCCGCAGCTGGGCCAGTTCGCGCTCCATCTGCACCGGGGCATCCACCACCACCTGCACCTTGGGGAAAGTCTGGGTCAGCGTGGACCGCACGGCCGCCTGTTTGGCGGCCAGCGCCTTGCGCTCCTGCCAGGCCCAGGCATTGAGCCCCACCAGATGCCCCACCACCAGCAGTGCTGCGCCCCAGCGCGCTGCGCGCCACTGTGGGGCGTTCAGCAGTGCGCTGGCCAGGCTGCCCGCCTTGCGCAGCGCCCGGGTGCGGCCGGTGCTGGCCAGATCGAACTGGGCCAGATCCCAGTCGCCACGCGCGGCGTCCAGCGCCCGCTGGCTGGCCGTGTGCAGAGCCACGCGCTGGCCCAGCGTGCGCTCTGCCAGGGCCGCGACCGCAGGCTCGGCGCGCACCACGGGCGCACCGTCTCCGTCCGTGGCCGTATCCTGGGGGAGCCCGGCACGGGCCAGCATCACGGAGGCAATGGACAGGGGCAACACGGCCACGCCGTGGTCGGCGCCCTGCCCAGTCAGCACCACGCAGGCGTCTTCGGGGGTGCCCAGGGCGCACAGCTCGGGGCGGCCACTTTGGGTGGGGCCGGGGGCGAATTCAGGCACGACACGCGACACGCGGCGACCAGCGGCTTCCAGGGCCTGCAGGTTGTCGCGCAGCCAGGTGCGGTCGCACACCGCCACCCACACGGGTTCCCCGGGATTGGCATCCGGCTGGATGGCAAAGTGCAGCTGCGATGCGTCGTCGAGCAGGCGGTCTTCAAGCAGGCCCTCCAGCACCGACCGCAGGCGCGGTGTCTGCTGGCCCGCGCCCAGAGCCAAGCCGGGCGGCAGTTGCACCCGTTGCCAGGACAGCGCCCGGGCGGGCACCACGGCCACCACTTCGCCGCCGGGGCGCGTGGGTTCGGGCAGCAGCGCGGCCGGGGCAGTGGCGTGGCGAAGGGCAGTGTGGCCGTCCGCCGTCAGCGTGTAGCTGTACTCGGTGGCCGGCCCCGGACGGGCCGGCGGCAGGAAAAGGATGAGGGTGCTCATGGACAGGTTTTGCGGGCCATTTTAGGGGGCGGGCTTGACAGTGCGGGCCGAACCTGCGGATGTGTTGCAGATGTGTCAGATTTCAGCGCTGCGCCTCCCGAGCGCCCGGGGCGGTTTCGCGGTCAAAAGCACCCCGTTCGCGCCACAGCGTGGTGACCTCGATGCCCTGTTTGCGCACCAGGGATCGCTCGTCCACCATGGCATCGCCCAGGCGCAGGCGGCCGCGCACCTCAAAGTACGAAGAGGCCACGGCATGGGCGCCTTCATTGATATCGATGCTGGCACCCAGCAGGTCGCGCACCTCGCTGAGCGTGCGGAAATGCCGGGCCTCGCGGGCCTGCAGCATCTTTTGGGCGCTGGCCATGTCCAGGCCATCGATCGCGGCCAGCAGCACGTCGATGTCGGCGGTGTTGAGGTTGACCGGCGCGCGCACGGGCAGCAGCGTCACGTGGGGCGCCAGGCGGGCCACGGTGGTGGGCGCCAGGCCCAGCCAGCCCAGTTGCGACATGGTGGGGGGCAGCAGCGGGGCGTTGGTGCTGTCGGTGCCGGTGGTGGCCTGCGCGCGCCGCAGGGCGTCGGTGAGCAGGCTCAGCTCCTGCAGCGGCAGGCCCAAGCGCTCGAACAGCCGCGTGAACTGCCGCAGTGCCAAGGTCTGCACATTGCCGTTGTCGACCAGGTTGGTCAGATTCAGGCGGCCCTGCATGTCCGAGATCTGCCCCGACAAAAAGGCCTCGGTGGTGTCGGTGGTGGCGTCGTCCACCTGGCTGACGTTCTTGTCGGCCGCGAGAAAGGTGGACAGCCGTGCCTCCTGCAGCGGCACGGCCCAGGGCTCGGCCAGGTGGTCCGCACCGCCCGAGCGCCCGTCTTCGCGCAGGATCAGGCGCGACCAGTCGAGCGCGCCGACCAGAATCCAGGTGGACTGCACGCGGCCGCGCTCGGCCGTCTCGACCTCGACCGCGCGCCATTGCTGCCACATGGACGCCGCTGCAAAGGTTGCCACGAGGGTGACCGTGAGCATGGCCAGCAGCAGCGCCGCACCGCGTTCCCTGCGGACCGGGCGCGGCCCAGGCCAGTGCCACCGTGGAGCTGGCCTTGCCAGGCCACCGGTGGCATCCCCTTGGGGGGAGGCGGCGCAGCCGCTCAGGGGGGGGCTGATCATGTCCGTCCCCCACCCAGCACGGGGTTCACCCAATCGCGTGTGAGCCGCCCCACCAGGGCCTGGCCGGGCGGCAGGGTGATCTGCAGGCGCACCCCGTCGGGGATGGCCGAGGTGCCCACCGGGGTGGTGCCACTGCTGGACAGCGGGTTGGACCACGCACCGCCCCGGTAGTAGAAGATCTGCCAGTCCTCCAGCGGCAGCAGCGTCATCTCATGGCGCCGCTCGGCGTCGCCCGGGCTGCGCGCCCACTGCGCGGCCAGCTGCCACGCCTCCTGCCATTCGGCGCGCGTGCGCACCGGGGGCGACTGCCAGCGCATCCACTGGCCCACACCCTGGCCGCCCCGGCGCGTCCAGGCCACCACCAGGGCGCCCTCGTCGGGCACTGCACTGGTGCGCCGCGTCAAACGCAGCACCTGGCCGTCCCAGTCGAGCGGCGTGGTATTGGCAATGGGCAGCAGTGCATCCAGGTCCGTGCCCCACTGGCCCAGGGCAGACTGCAGCACCAGCATCTCGTCGGCCCGCTGGCGCGTGATCTCCTGCGCCCGCACCATGCCATCCAGCCCCCGCCAGCTCAGGATGGCCAGCAGGCTCATCACCGCAATGGCCAGCAGCAGCTCCACCAGCGTGAAGCCGCGCGCGCCTTTCAAAACCGGCGCGGCGCGAGGCCAGTGCACCCGTGGAACTGGCTCTGCCAGGCCACCGGGTGCGTCCCCCCCAAGGGGGGAAGGCGCGAAGCGACTCAGGGGGGACATCTGGTCAATACCTTCCGATGATGGTCGAGATGCGCAGGATCGAGTTGTCGCCATCCAGCACCTGCGCGTCCATCCGGCGAAAGCTCGGGTTGGGCGTGGGCCGCACGATCAGGGCCACGGTGAGCTGGCGCCCGGCCTGTTCGCAGGTGACCTGGCTGTCGCCCACGCTGGGCATCTGGCGCGACAGGCGCGCATAGACCAGTTCGTTCTCGGCACACAACTGGGCCAGCACGATGTCTGACTGGCGCAGCGCGTTGCGTGTGAGCGCCGTGGTGGCCTGCAGCCCTGCCATCAGTGCAATAGCCACGATGCTGAGCGCCACCAGCACCTCCACCAGCGTGAAGCCGCGCTGCTGCCGGCAACGGCGGTGGGGGGGGAGGGTGGACTTCATTGGACGGTCTCGACGGTGAAGGGGCGCACCCCGTCGGTGGCAATGCGCAGCGTGCGCTCGGGATAGGCCTGGTGGGTGATCAGCACCTGCTGGGGGCCAATGAGGGGCTCTGGCCCCAGCACCAGCAGCGTGGGCGCGCGCACCGTGGTGCCCGCATCCAGCCACTGGCCGGGCATCGCCGCCAGTGCGCTGGGCGGCAGGCCCTCGAACCGGAACCCTCCGGCATCGGCACGCCAGCGCACGGGCATTCCCCCGGCGCGCGACTGCGCACGCGCAGATTCCAGCAACGCCGCCAGCCGGGCTGCCTCGCGCTCGACCAGCGTCTGCCCGCTGTCGCGCATGGCGATGCTCACACCGGCGGTGGCCAGGGCAATGATGCTGATGACCACCAGCAACTCAAGGAGGGTGAAGCCCCCCTGAGCCGCCGCGCGGCTTCCCTTCGGGGGGGAGATGCCGAGGGCCTGGCGAAGCCAGTTCCACGACATCCCTGGCCGAGGGAGCGCCAGTTTCATGGAGCAGGGGTCTGTCGCGAAGAGCCGGTCGTCATTGCCAACTGCCAATATCAGCATCCTTGCCTTCACCGCCCGACTGCCCATCGGCGCCGAACGACATCACGTCGATCTCGCCCTTGATGCCAGGGTTCAGGTACTGGTACGGACGGCCCCAGGGGTCGTTGGGCAGTTTTTCGAGGTACAGCTTCCAGTTGTTGGGCACGGGGCCCGAGCTGGGCTTGACGATCAGCGATTGCAGGCCTTGCTCGGCCGTGGGGTAGCGCTGGTTGTCCAGGCGGTACAGCTTGAGCGCCTGCATGATGTTGGTGATGTCGGTGCGGGCAGCGGTCACGCGGGCGTCGTCGGCGCGTTCCAGCACATTGGGCACGATGAGAGCGGCCAGCACGCCGATGATGACGAGCACCACCATCAACTCGATGAGGGTGAAGCCACGGGCCACGTTCGTGGCCAGGCGGTGGCGGGCGGAGCGCAAGAGGAGGGGGAAAGAAGTGTTCACTGCTGGCGGTCTCTCGGATGGTCGAATCGCGTGAATCATAATCCCCGCATGGTGACCAATACGTACAGCAAATGGGGCGTCCGCCTGGGGACTCTGGCGCTATGGGCCGCCGCAGGCGCCAGCGTGGTTTTTTGGGGGCTGCGCCTGTCGGCCCCTGCGGCCGGAGCGGCTGCGCCCGTGGTGCTGCCACCCCCCGTGGCGCCCGATGCGCAGGCTCTGGCCCGGCTGCTGGGGGCTGCGCCCGCTGCCCCGGGGGTGGTCGCAGCCGCCCCGGTGGCAACACTGGCCAGCCGCTTCGCACTGATCGGGGTGCTCTCGGGGCGCAACAGCGGGGGCGGCGCCGCGCTGATCGCGGTGGATGGCAAACCCGCCAAGCCGTTCCGCGTGGGCGCCGCGGTGGATGAAGGGCTGGTGCTGCAGGCGCTGGGCCCACGCCAGGCGCAACTGGGGCGCGATGCTGATGGCCCTGCCACGCTGACGCTGGACATGCCGCTCAAGCGTTGATGCTTGATGCCGGGGCGGGGGGCTCCGGCTCCTATCCCAGTTCGATCCTCTCCCACTGGCCCCAGCCCGGCGCGGCAACGGGCCATTCTTCCGAGCACGGTAGCACGCCGTTGCCGTGCGCCCTCAGCCACGCCACGCTGCGGATGACCCCGGCGTGGGTGATCCACACCACATCCTGTGTGGCCCCGGGGCCGTGGTCCTGCAGCGCAGCCGCCACGCGGGCCAGCACCGCTGCCAGGTTTTCCCCCAGGCCAGGGCGGTAGTTCGCGAAGGCGGCCGTCCAGGCGTCGATGTCGCTGCGGGCAATGGACTCCCAGGCCTGCCCCTCCCAGCTGCCAAAGTCCATTTCGCGCAGGCGGGCGTCGGGTTTTGATACCAAATCGGGCCGCAGCGCTTGAAGCTCTAGCGCAAGCTGCTCGCATCTTTGTAGGGTGGAGTGAATCACCCGCGACTGGGGTGGCAGCGCGGCGGCCAGGTGCTCTGCGGCAGCGCGCGTGGCGGCGGGGACGGCGGGGATGTCCAGCGCCCCATAGCAGGTGCCGGGAGCCACCAGCGGCTGGGCGTGGCGCACCAGCCAAAGGCGAGTTTTGGGGGGGGCGCCGGTCACATCCAGCGCAAGGCCAGCGCCGCGCCCAGGTAAAAGCCGATTTCGCTGACCTGCTGCGTGGCACCCAGGCAGTCGCCGGTAAAACCCTGCAGCCTGCGCGCGAACCAGCGGGCCATCCAGGCGGCGGCAAGGGCGCTGCAGAGTACAGACGCTATAAAATAAATAGCTGATTGCGCTTGATAGACAAGCGCTAGCGGCATAAAACACCACAAAAATGCCGCCAGCAGCGCGCCGCCCGAAATCTGGTCGGCCAGCGGCTTGCTTTTGGACCGGGCGGTGTCGCCCACATGCGGCAGGCTGCGCACGATGAGCAGCGGCCAGAAACGCGACAGCACGTGCGCCCCCACCAGCGCGGCCAAGGCAGCCAGCAGGCTTTGGGCCCCCAGCAGCGCCAGCAGGCTGAGCTTGGCCAGCAGCGCCAGCACCAGCGCCATGGCCCCGAAGGCGCCGATGCGCGAGTCCTTCATGATGTCGAGTGCCCGCTCGCGATCGGCGCTGCCACCCAGGCCATCGGCCACGTCGGCAAGCCCATCCTCGTGAAAGCCGCCGGTCATCAGCACCGTGGCGATGGTGCAGAACACGGCGGCCACGGTGGGGCCCAGTGGGTTGGGCGCCAGGGCCCAGTGCAATGCGGCATAGACGCCCGTGGACAGCAGCGCCGCCAGCCAGCCAATGCCCGGAAAGTGCGCCGCGCTGGCCCGCAGCATGGCGGGGCTGTAGCCGACCCAGTCGGCCAGCCGACCAGTGACCGGGATGCGGGTGAAAAACTGCACGGCCAGCAGATAGTGGCGCAGGGCTTGCATGGGTTGGCTGGGGCTATGTCAGATTTGATAGCTGCCAGCGCTTGATGGATAATCGCTGGAGGCCAATTTGGCCCATATTCTGGTTACTTGGATCGCAGGAACAGCCGGTAGGCCGGGTTCAACGTCTCTTCCACATACGGATAGCCCAGCGTGGCCAGGAAGGCGTCGAACGTGGCGGCGTCCTCGGGTGGCACCTGCATGCCCACGAGGATGCGGCCATAGTCGGCGCCCTGGTTGCGGTAGTGGAACAGGCTGATGTTCCAGGTCGGCTGCATCAGGCTCAGGAACTTGAGCAGCGCGCCGGGCCGCTCGGGGAAGGTAAAGCGCATCAGCCGCTCGTCCTGCGCGAGCGCCGAATGCCCGCCCACGAGGTGGCGCAGATGCTCCTTGGCCAGTTCGTCGTGCGTCAGGTCCAGTGCCTCGAAGCCGTGGCGGCCGAAGTTCTTGGCGATTTTCTCCGACTCGCCCTTGCCATTGGTGGTGATGCCCACGAACACATGGGCCTGGGCGGCATCGCTGATGCGGTAGTTGAACTCGGTCACGTTGCGCGGGCCGCCGGGCAGGCCGCCCACCACTTCGCAAAAGCGGCGAAAGCTGCCGCGTTCTTCAGGGATGGTGACGGCCAGCAGCGCCTCACGCTCCTCGCCCACTTCGGCACGCTCGGCCACAAAGCGCAGGCGGTCGAAGTTCATGTTGGCGCCGCACAGGATGGCGGCATAGGTTTCGCCCTTGGTTTTCTTTTCAGCAACGTACTGCTTGATGGCCGCCACGGCGAGAGCCCCTGCGGGTTCGACGATGCTGCGCGTATCCACAAAGATGTCCTTGATGGCGGCGCAGACGGCGTCGGTGTCCACCGTGATGAATTCGTCCACCAGGCCGCTGTGGGCGATGCGGAAGGTCTCCTCGCCCACCAGCTTGACGGCGGTGCCGTCCGAGAACAGACCCACGTCGGCCAGCGTCACGCGCTCGTGCGCCTTGACGGACTGGATCATGGCGTCCGAGTCGTTCATCTGCACGCCGATCACCTTGATCTCGGGCCGCACGGCCTTGATGTAGTTGGCCACGCCCGAGATGAGCCCGCCGCCGCCAATGGCCACAAACACGGCGTCGAGCTGGTTGCTGCCCAGGCTTTGCAGCTGGCGCAGGATCTCCATGGCGATGGTGCCCTGGCCGGCAATGACGTCCGGGTCGTCGAACGGGTGCACGAAGGTCAGGCCCTGTTCCTTCTCCAGCTTCACCGAATGGCCGTAGGCATCGGAATAGCTCTCGCCAAACAGCACGACCTCGCCGCCCAGCGTCTTCACTGCGTCGATCTTGAGCTGCGGCGTGGTGGTGGGCATCACGATGACGGCGCGCGTGCCCAGCTTGTGGGCGCTCATGGCCACGCCTTGCGCGTGGTTGCCGGCCGAGGCGCAGATCACCCCGCGTGCCAACTGCTCGGGCGTGAGGTGCGCCATCTTGTTGTAGGCACCCCGCAGCTTGAAGCTGAACACGGGCTGCTGGTCTTCGCGCTTGAGCAGCACTTTGTTGTGCAGGCGGCGGCTGAGGTTCTTGGCGGGCTCCAGCGCCGACTCCACCGCCACGTCGTACACGCGGGCGGTCAGGATTTTTTTCAGGTAGTCGGCAGGGGTGAGGTGCTGGGTCATGGCAGGGCAGGTGGGACCGCCACGGGGCAGCGGCGGGGGTCCACATCATAGGGGGTCGGTTTTTGGGGGGGCGATGCGCCGCTGAGGGAAGCTATCGAGGCCAGTTCAGCCAAAAAAAAGCCCCAAGCCGTGAGGCCTGGGGCTAATCCATCCTTTGAGGAGATGGAGGAGACAATCGGTGCGGGACAAGTGCCGAAAACCGGGCTTCTTGCCATCTGCCTTTTCCATCCAGAAAAAGCAGCGCTTGGTGGAAGTTTAGCGCGAGTCTTGTTGCATTGCAGCAAAATCAACACCAAATTTTTATTTCGCCGGGCCATTCCGTGCGAAAAAAACCACGCACCAAAAAGGAGATAGACCATGGAATGCACAGTCAGCTGGACCGGAGGCACAGGAACCCGTTCTGGCATGGGCTTTGTGGCCGAGACCGGCAGCGGCCATGTTTTAACGATGGATGGCGCGCCCGATGCCGCCAATCCGGCCAACGGCGGGCTGAACCTGGCGCCCCGGCCCATGGAGACCGTGCTGGCTGGCACAGGCGGCTGCACGGCCTACGACGTGGTGCTCATCCTCAAGCGGGGCCGCCACGATGTGCGCGGCTGCAGTGTCAAGCTGACCACCGAACGCGCCCAGACGGACCCCAAGGTGTTCACCAAGATCCATATGCATTTCACCGTGACCGGCAAGGGTATCCCGCCCGCTGCGGTAGAGCGCGCGATCGCCATGAGTCATGACAAATACTGCTCGGCCAGCATCATGCTGGGCAAGACGGCGGAGATCACCACCGGGTTTGAAGTGGTCGAAGCATGAGGTAGACCTCCCCCTGAGTCGCCTGCGGCGCCTTCCCCCCAGGGGGACGACGCCAGTGGCCTGGCAAAGCCAGTTCCACGGCGTCTGCTGGCTTGGGCTGCGCCAGTTTTTGAGGTCGTCACGCGCGCGATGCCCCCTGGCGCACGCGGTCAGTGCGTGCGCAGTGCGGCCAGTGCTCAGAGGTAGTGCGCGGTGGTGGTCATCACCTTGGCTGCTACCTTCATCGCCGCCCGGGCGGGGGGCGGCAGTTCCAGCGCTCCGGATGCCCGTGCCTGGGCGGCATGGCGCTCCTCGTCGTCCTTCATACGGGCCACCACGGCCCGCGAGGGCAGGTCTTGTGTGGGAAGCCGTGCGAGGTGGCTTTGAAGGTGCGCCGCCACCTGGTTTTCCGTTTCCGCCACAAAACCCAGACTTGCCCGGTCGCTGACCTTGGCGGCGACCAGCCCCAGCGCGAAGGCGCCCGCAAACCACAGGGGAGTCAGCAGGCTGGGCCGGGCGCCCAGCGCGTCCAGGCGCTGCTGGGTCCAGGCGAGATGGTCTGTTTCTTCGCGGGCGGCCTCCAGCAGGTGGGCTTGGAGCGCGGGGTCGCGCGTGATGGCTGCCTGCGCGGTGTACAGCGCTTGTGCGCAGACTTCGCCCACGTGGTTGACACGCATCAGCGCCCCCGCCAGCTTCTTCTGGGTGGGGTCGAGCGCTCCTTCGTCCATGCCGCGCGCCGGCGTGGGCTCGGATGCACGGGGTGTCGCAAAAAGTGTGCGCAGTGCGGTGTCAGCCGCAATTAGCAAAGAGTCCATGGAGGCTTTCAGGTTGGCAAGAGCGCAGAAACACAATTTTCACTTAGATACAAATCTCAGGCGCTGGCAGGAGCTGCTACAAGGCGCAGCAGATCGATTTTGCCGGGGTTCAGGGAAATGTTGCAACACTGCAACGATTTTTCCCTTTCGGGTCGATTGTGGGTGAATTCCTTTGCGAAACCTGGCCGGGTCTGGTGCAATAAGAGCAACTTCCCCACCAGGAGGTTGGCCCGGGGAACCGGCGGGACTGTGCAGGTGCTTTCACCATAGACCCCCCGTACCGGAGCCCGATGTTTAACCTTGGAGTAACTCGCAATGAAAAAATCCCTGATTGCCCTGGCTGTGCTGGCTGCTTCCGGCGCTGCAATGGCTCAATCGTCCGTAACCCTGTTCGGTATCGTTGACGCTACCTACGCATACGGTTCCGGCAGCGTCGCCAACAAGTCCCAACTGACGAACTCCGGCTACAACAGCAGCCGTCTGGGCTTCCGCGGTGTTGAAGATCTGGGTGGCGGCATGTCCGCTTCGTTCTGGCTCGAAGCTGGCGTGAACAACGACAACGGTTCCGGTGGCACCACCAGCACCAACAACCAAGGCGCAAGCGGCGTCACCGGCGGTGGCGGCTTGACCTTCAACCGTCGTTCGACCGTCAGCCTGAACGGCGGCTTCGGTGAAGTGCGTCTGGGCCGTGACTACACGCCCCAATTCTGGAACCTGACCGTGTTCGATCCGTTCGGCACGAACGGTGTTGGCACGACCCAAACCCTGAACTCCAGCCTGGGTGGCCCAACCACCGTGCGCGCTTCGAACTCCATCGGCTACTTCCTGCCTGGCAACCTGGGCGGTTTCTACGGCCAAGCCCAGTACTACATGGGTGAAAACCTGAGCAACGCAGCCAACAAGAAGGACGGCAACGGCCTGGCTCTGCGCGCTGGTTACGCCAATGGCCCCATCAACGTGGCTCTGGCTTTCTCTGACACCAAGTTCCTGTCGGGCAACATCAAGGCTGTGAACCTGGGCGGTCAATACGACCTGGGCGTGGCCAAGATCATGGCTCATTACAACCAAGACGACGTCAAGGGCGGCGCTGAAGGCAAGGGCTTCCTGATCGGTGGTCTGGTACCCGTGGGCGCTGGCGAAATCCGTCTGGCTTACTCCACCTACAAGATCGACCAAGTTGGTGCTGACCCACGTTCGAACAAGATCGCTCTGGGCTACGTGCACAACCTGTCCAAGCGCACGGCTCTGTACGCAACGTACGCTCACGTGAGCAACAAGAACGGCGCTGCTCAGTCCCTGAACGGTTCCGTGACTGCTGCTGGCGACAACTCCAACGGCTACGACTTCGGTATCCGTCACAGCTTCTAATATCGAGACTGGCTTCTGGCCAGTTACCGGTATCAAAGCTAAAAAAGCCGCCTTCGGGCGGCTTTTTTTTGTCTGCTGATTTGTGCTTGAGGGTTGGTTGTGCGGACTTCCTGTATGTAACTCCGGGTACATCCGCCCTACGGATCGGTCGGTTGATGTCGGGCAATGGCGTCCTTCGGCCTGTCTCCGAGGTTTCTTCCTCTTGTTTGCTTTGGTGCAGATTCTTGGCACCATCCTTGCGTGCTGCTTCCCTACCAAATCAGCCCTTAGAGGCCCTTCGTAGTGCCCGGGATTCAGGGATTTCCCGTTGGCTATAGAGCAACCTTTACTGCATAGTAAAACTTTTATTCAAGAGGGTTCCATGAAACTCAAATACAGTCTTTTGTCGGTGGCTGCGGCTGCTGCACTGCTTGTGGCGCCAGCCCTGCATGCCAAGCCCTTCAAATGGGCTAGCCAGGGGGAAATCGCGACCTGGGATATCCATTCCCAGAACAACGCGCTCCAGAATGGCATCCATGCGAATGTGTATGAAAGCCTGGTTTACTACAACAGCAAGACCTTTGACGTAGAGCCCGTGCTGGCAACGGCCTGGAAAGAAATCAGCCCCACGCAGGTGCGTTTCACGCTGCGCCAAGGCGTGAAGTTCCATGATGGTTCGGCCTTCACCGCCGACGATGCGGTGTATTCGCTGCAGCGCGCGATGGCCAAGACATCGAATTTCACCCCCTACATCCAGGGCATCAGCAAGATCAACAAGGTGGATGCGCAAACCATCGACGTCATCCTGACCGCTCCCAACCCTGTGCTGCTGCGCCAGATGACCGAACTGCGCATGATGAGTAAGGCCTGGGCGGAAAAGAACAAGTCGGTCGAGCCCAAAGACATCAAGGGCACCGACGAAAACTTTGCCCACCGCAATGCCATGGGCACCGGTCCTTACACGCTGGAATCGTGGCAGCCTGATGTGAAGATGGTGTTCAAGCGCAACCCCAACTGGTGGGGCAAGATGGACGGGAACGTGACCGAAATCGTCTACACCCCGATCAAGTCTGCTGCCACACGCATTGCAGCCCTGCTGTCGGGCGAAGTGGACATGGTGCTCGACCCCACTCCCCAGGATCTGGGCCGCTTGCGCGCCAGCCCCGACCTCAAGGTGATTGACGGCATTGAGAACCGCACCATCTTCCTGGGCATGGATCAATTCCGCGACGAACTGCCAGGCTCCAACATCAAGGGCAAAAATCCGCTCAAGGACGTGCGCGTGCGCAAGGCCCTGTACCAGGCGATTGACGCAGAAACCATTTCCCGCAACATCATGCGCGGCCTGGGCAAGCCCACGGGCACCATCGTGGCCCCACAGGTGGCGGGCTATACCGAGGCCGTTGGCAAGCGGTTCCCCTATAGCGTTGAAGCCTCCAAGAAGTTGCTGGCCGAGGCTGGTTACCCCGATGGTTTTGAGGTGGACTTTGCCTGCCCCAACAACCGCTACATCAATGACGAAGCCATCTGCCAGGCCGTGACCGCCATGTGGTCGCGCGTGGGCGTGAAGGCCAAGCTGCGCACGCTGCCCCTGGTCAATTACTTCCCGATGATCCAGCGCTACGAAGCCAGCATCTACATGCTGGGCTGGGGAGTGCCGACCTTCGATGCGCTGTACAGCCTGCAATCGCTGGTCCGCACTGTGGGCCAAGGTGGTGACGGCAACTACAACGTGGGCCGCTACAGCAACCAGCGCATGGACTATCTGGTGGACCGCATCAAGGCAGAAACCGATGCACCAGTGCGCGCCCGCATGCTGACGGAAGCGCTGCAATTGTCCAACGACACCGTGTCCCACATTCCTCTGCATGACCAAGTGATCCCATGGGCCGTGAAGAAGAACATTGAACTGGTTCACCGCGCGGATAACCGCGTGGACATGCGCACCGTCAAGGTGAATTGACCGGTGCGTGACACACTGAGAGCAAGGGCCCCGAGGCCCTTGCTTTCTTTGTTTTGCTTTCTGGTCCGGTTTGACGACCGCATATTGCCTGCCAGCGCCCTGCCATCAAAAGTGGCTGTGGCGTTCCCATCGAACACTCAATCGACTCTCCGATGCTCGCCTTTATATTGCGCCGCCTGATACAGGCTGTGATTGTCATGGTCACGGTGGCCTTCATCTCCTTCATGCTGTTCCAGTACGTGGGAGACCCTGTGGTGTTCCTGCTGGGCCAGGACGCCACTCCCGAGCAGATCCGCGAACTGCGCGCCTCGCTCGGTCTGGACAAGCCCTTTTTCGTGCAGTTCTGGCATTTTTTGGTCAACGCAGCCCAGGGCGAATTCGGCCTGAGCCTGCGCCAGGGCGCCAAGGTTTCGCGACTGATTGCAGAGCGCTTTCCCGCCACACTGGAGCTGGCCTTGGTGGCTGCTTTCCTGGCCCTGGTCATTGGCGTGCCCATGGGCGTGTATGCAGCCCTCAAGCGCGGCACCTTCACAAGCCAGCTGTTCATGACAATCTCACTGCTGGGCGTGTCGCTGCCAACGTTCCTGATCGGCATCCTGCTGATCCTGGTGTTCGCTGTCACCCTGGGCTGGTTCCCCAGCTTCGGGCGCGGTGAAGTGGTACAGATGGGATGGTGGAGCACGGGCCTGCTAAAGGCCAAGGGCTGGCACCACATCACGCTGCCTGCCATCACGCTGGCGATCTTCCAGCTCACGCTGATCATGCGGCTGGTGCGCGCAGAAATGCTGGAGGTGCTGCGCACCGACTACATCAAGTTCGCACGCGCCCGGGGCCTGTCCAATCGCGCCATTCACTTCGGCCATGCGCTCAAGAACACGCTGGTGCCCGTGATGACCATCACCGGCCTGCAGCTGGGTGGTCTGATTGCCTTCGCCATCATCACCGAGACCGTGTTCCAGTGGCCCGGCATGGGCCTGCTGTTCATCCAGGCCGTGACCTTTGCCGACATTCCGGTGATGGCCGCCTACCTGTGCCTGATCGCCTTGATCTTTGTGGTGATCAATCTGGTGGTGGACCTGTTGTATTTTGCGGTCGACCCTCGCCTGCGCGTAGGCAAGGCAGGAGGGCATTGAATGAACTCCCCCCTGAGTCGCTTCGCGCCATCCCCCCAAAGAGGGGACGCTCCCAGCGCGGCGGGGCGGCCCTTGCGCGGGAGCGCTGGCCTGGGCCGCGCCGGTTTTGCCGGCTGCTGGCGCTGCACGAGCTTTCGGGGCGCCTGACATGCAGTCGCTTCGATACAAAGCCGGAGGCCGGGCGTTTGCGCACATTGCGCAGTACCACCCCGAGCTGACCGCACTGCGCCGGGACCTGCATGCCCACCCTGAGCTGGGTTTCGAGGAGATATACACCAGCACGCGCGTCAAAGAGGCTCTGAAGCTTTGCGGCGTGGACGAGATCCACGACGGCATTGGCCGCACGGGAGTCGTGGGCGTGATCCGCGGCCGCAGCACCTCCAGTGGCAGCATGGTCGGCCTGCGTGCCGACATGGATGCGCTGCCGCTGGCCGAGCACAACGATTTCTCCTGGAAGTCGTGCAAGCCCGGCCTCATGCATGGCTGTGGCCACGACGGCCACACCGCCATGCTGGTGGGGGCTGCGCGCTACCTGGCCGAGACCCGCAACTTCGACGGCACAGCCGTGCTCGTGTTTCAGCCGGGCGAAGAAGGTTTTGCTGGCGCCCGCGTCATGATGGAAGACGGGCTGTTTGACCGCTTCCCGGTGCAGTCCATCTACGCCATGCACAACTGGCCCGCGATGAAGCCCGGCACCGTGGGTATCAACTCCGGCCCCATGATGGCTGCGGCGGATCGTTTCACCATCGAGATCACGGGACGCGGCGGCCACGGTGCCCATGCCTACCAGACGGTGGACGTGCTGGTTGTGGCCGCGCACATCATTACGGCCGCGCAAAGCATCGTCTCGCGCAATGTGCGCCCCATTGAAAGCGCCGTGGTCAGCATCTGCGCCGCACAGGCTGGAGACCTGGGGGCCTTCAGTGTGCTGCCGGGCTCTGCCACGCTGGTGGGCACCGTGCGGACATTCGATCCGGTCGTGCAGGAGATGGTGGAAAAGCGCCTCAAGGAGCTTTGCAACGCCATTGCCCTGGGCTTTGGCGCCACGGCCACGGTGCACTACGAGCGCATCTACCCGGCCACGATCAACAGCGAAAGCGAAGCCATCTTTGCCGGCGACGTGGCCGAATCCCTGCTGGGTGCTGACCATGTGGTGCGTGACCTGGAGCCCAGTATGGGCGCCGAGGACTTCGCCTTCATGCTCCAGACCCGCCCCGGTGCCTATCTGCGCATCGGCCAGGGCACAGGGGCCAGTGGCAGCGCCTTGCACAACAGCCGCTACGACTTCAACGACGACATCCTGCCCCTGGGCTCAGCGCTGCACGCAAGCCTTATCGAGCAGGCCATGCCTTTGGCGGCAGCTTGAAGCACCGTCCAGCCAGCCTGCCCATTTGCACTACCGCGCCAACGGCCCAACCCTTTCACCCCGCTTTCCCCAACCTGGAGGTTTCCATGAAATTCCATAAAAAAATCGCTCTGACCGCTCTCTTTACCGCGTTGGCGGCGGCGAGCCTGGTGGCCCAAGCTCAGACCATCCGCATCGCCAACCAGGGTGACTCGCTGTCGATGGACCCCCACTCTCTCAATGAGTCGCTGCAGCTGAGCGTCACCGGCAACGTCTATGAGCCGCTGGTCGGCCGCAACAAGGATCTGAGCCTGGCGCCTGCCCTGGCGACGAGCTGGAAGCAGACATCGCCCACCGTGTGGCGTTTCGAGTTGCGCAAGGGCGTGCAATTCCACGACGGCACCCCTTTCACGGCCGATGACGTGGTGTTCAGCTTCGGGCGCACCCAGGTGGAAGGCTCGGATATGAAGAGCTACACCAACGACTTCAAGGAAGTGCGCAAGATCGACGACCACACGGTCGAAATCGAAACCAAGACCCCCTTCCCGATCCTGCCGGATGTGATCTCGCTCGTGTACATGATGAGCAAGAAGTGGTGCGAGACCAACCAGGCCCTGGGCCCGGTGGACCGCCGCAAGGGCATCGAGAACGCCGCCTCGTTCCGTGCCAACGGCACGGGCCCCTTCCGTCTGCGTGAGCGCCAGCCCAACGTGCGCTCGGTGTTTACACGCAACGGCAGCTACTGGGGCAAGATCGAAGGCAACGTCAGCGAAGTCGTTTTCACCCCCATCGGCAACGATGCGACCCGTGTGGCCGCCCTGCTTTCGGGCGAGGTGGACGTGATGGAACCCGTACCCGTGCAGGACATCGAACGCGTGAACGGCAGCGCCAACACCCGTGCCATCACCGGCCCCGAACTGCGCACCATCTTCCTGGGCATGGACCAAAAGCGTGACGAGCTGCTGTACTCCAACGTCAAGGGCAAGAACCCCTTCAAGGACAAGCGTGTGCGCCAGGCCTTCTACCAGGCCATCGACATCGAAGGGATCAAGAAGACCGTGATGCGTGGTGCATCCAACCCCTCGGCCCTGCTCGTGGGTCCCGGCATCAATGGCTTCCAGCCTGACGCGAAGCGCCTTCCCTACGACGTCGAAGCTGCCAAGAAACTGATGGCCGAAGCCGGCTATCCCAACGGCTTCGAAGTGGCCATGAACTGCCCGAACGACCGCTACGTGAATGATGGCCGCATCTGCCAGACAGTGGCCGCCAACCTCTCGCGCATCAACGTCAAGATCAACCTGCAGGCCGAAACCAAGGGCACCTACTTCCCCAAGGTGCTGCGCCGCGACACCAGCTTCTACATGCTGGGCTGGACACCCGCCACCTACGACTCGCACAACGCGCTCAACGCCCTCATGCGCTGCGTGGATGACAAGGGGTCCGGCCAGTTCAACCTGGGCGCCTACTGCAACCCCAAGGTCGATGAGCTGACACTCAAGATCCAGGCCGAGACCGACAAGGTCAAGCGCAACGCGATGATCAAGGAAGTCTTCGATCTGCACGCTGCCGATGTAGGCCACATTCCCCTGCACCAGCAAGCGCTGGCTTGGGGCGTGGGCAAGAACGTCAAGCTTGTGCAGCTGGCCGACAACTTCATGCACTTCAAGTGGATGAGCATCACCAAGTAAGAAGGGGCGCAGAAGTCCCTACGTTAGTTGATCGCAGAGAAAAGAGAGAACGACCGGTTCTTTGAAAGTCCACACCAACGCATGGCCGCTACCCGGGCTCTGCGTTGGTGCTTGTTTACTGGTTTCCCACAATGAAAACAACCCTTGCCCGCTGGTTTGACAGCGATGTTGGCTACAGCTTCCGCACATCGCCCATGGCGATGGTGGCCGCTGCCATCGCGCTGATCTGTGTGTTCTGTTCGGTATTTGCCGGATGGGTCGCGCCCCATAACCCCTTTGACCTGGCCACGCTCGAACTCAGCGACGCGCGGCTGCCCCCGGCCTGGAGCGCCGAGGGCTCCATGAAGTACCCCCTGGGCACCGACGACCAGGGCCGGGACATTCTTTCCGCCCTCATCTATGGCGCGCGCATTTCCCTTGTGGTGGGCCTCGCATCGGTGGTGCTCTCCGTGGTGGTGGGCGTGGCGTTTGGACTGCTGGCTGGCTTTCGCGGTGGCTGGATCGATGCCGTGCTCATGCGCCTGTGCGACGTGATGCTGTCGTTCCCCGCCATCCTGGTGGCGCTGCTGATTGCGGGTGTGGGCCGTGCGCTGTTCCCCAACGCGCACGAGTCGCTGGCATTTGGTGTGCTGATCATCTCCATCTCGCTCACGGGCTGGGTGCAGTACGCGCGCACGGTGCGCGGCTCCACCCTGGTCGAGCGCAACAAGGAATACGTGCAGGCTGCCCGTGTGACGGGCGTTTCGCCGCTGCGCATCATGCGCAAGCACGTGCTGCCCAACGTCATGGGCCCTGTGATGGTGCTGGCCACCATCCAGGTGGCCACGGCCATCATCACCGAGGCCACATTGTCCTTCCTGGGCGTGGGCGCACCGCCCACCTCGCCTTCGCTGGGCACGCTGATCCGCATCGGCAACGACTACCTGTTCTCCGGCGAATGGTGGATCACCGTGTTCCCCGGTGCCATGCTGGTGCTGATCGCCCTGAGTGTGAACTTGCTCGGCGACTGGTTGCGTGATGCCCTCAATCCGCGCCTGCGCTGAACAAGAACAAGAATAGCGATATCCCCATGAGTCTCCTAGAAGTCAAAAACCTCGTTGTCGAATTCCCGGGCCGTCGCGGTACCCTGCGCGCCCTGGACGACATTTCCTTCTCCATTGCACCCGGCGAGATCCTGGGGGTGGTGGGGGAGTCCGGCGCGGGCAAATCGCTCACTGGCGCTGCCATCATCGGCCTGCTGGAGCCCCCGGGCCGCGTGGCATCTGGCCAGATCCTGCTCGAAGGCCAGCGCATCGACAACCTGAGCAATGAGGAAATGCGCCACATCCGTGGCCGCCGCATCGGCGCGATCTTTCAAGACCCGCTGACCTCGCTGAACCCGCTGTACACCGTGGGCCGACAGCTCACCGAAACCATCCTGGCCCACCTGCCGGTCACGCCCGCCGAGGCGCGCCAGCGTGCCATTGCGCTGCTGCAAGACACCGGCATTCCGGCCGCTGCAGAGCGCATCGACCACTACCCGCACCAGTTCTCCGGTGGCATGCGCCAGCGCGTGGTGATTGCCCTGGCCCTGGCGGCCGAGCCCAAGCTCATCGTGGCCGATGAGCCCACCACGGCGCTCGACGTGTCCATCCAGGCGCAGATCATCACGCTGCTGAAAAACATCTGCAAATCGCGCGGTGCCGCGGTGATGCTGATCACCCACGACATGGGCGTGATCGCCGAGACCTGCGACCGCGTGGCCGTGCTGTATGCCGGGCGCGTGGCCGAGATCGGCCCCGTGCACGACGTCATCAACAAGCCCTCGCACCCGTACACCAGCGGCCTCATGGCCTCCATCCCCGACATGACGGTGGACCGTGAACGCCTGAACCAGATCGACGGCGCCATGCCCCGTCTGAACGCCATTCCCCAGGGCTGTGCCTACAACCCGCGCTGCCCCCAGACTTTTGACCGCTGCATGACTGATCGCCCCGACCTGATGGACGCAGGCTCCACCCGCGCCGCCTGCTGGCTGCACGCTGGTGCCACGACAAAAACCGAGGTGACCGCATGAGCGCAGCAATGAAAAGCAAGGCTTTGGTGCAGGCGCACGACCTGGCCAAGACTTTTGACGTGTCCGCCCCCTGGCTCAACCGCGTGATCGAGCGCAAGCCCCGCACGCTGCTGCATGCGGTGGACGGCGTGAGTTTCGAGATCGAAAAAGGCAAGACCCTGGCCCTGGTGGGCGAGTCCGGCTGCGGCAAAAGCACCGTGGCGCGCCTGCTGGTGGGTTTGTACGAGCCCACACGCGGCGGCCTCACGTTTGACAACCAGGACGCACACGCCGCTTTCAAAGGTAATGATGCCAAGGCCATGCGCCGCCGCATCCAGATGATCTTCCAGGACCCGTATGCCAGCCTGAACCCCCGCTGGCTGGTCGAAGGCATCATTGGCGAGCCGCTCAAGGAGCATGGCCTCATCACCGACAAGGCCGAGCTCAAGCAGCGCGTGGGCGAACTGCTCAAGTCCGTGGGCCTGTCGCCGCTGGACATGGTGAAATACCCGCACCAGTTCTCCGGCGGCCAACGCCAGCGCATCTCCATCGCGCGCGCCCTGGCCACCGAGCCCGAGTTCCTGGTGTGCGACGAGCCGACAAGTGCGCTTGACGTGTCGGTGCAGGCTCAGGTGCTCAACATCATGAAGGACCTGCAGCGCGAGCGGCACCTCACCTACCTGTTCATCAGCCACAACCTGGCCGTGGTGCGCCACGTGAGCGATCAGGTCGGCGTGATGTACTTGGGCCGCCTGGTGGAGCTGGCCGACAAACACACGCTGTTCGACACACCGCGTCACCCCTACACGCGCATGTTGCTCGATGCCATCCCCAAGATGCACGACACCGGCAAGGCCCGCACCCCCGTGCAGGGCGAGGTGCCGAACCCGCTGAACCCGCCGCCCGGTTGTGCGTTCAACCCGCGCTGCCCCCACGTGAATGACCGCTGCCGCACCGAGCGCCCCCAGCTCAAGAGCATTGGTGGCATTCGCATTGCGTGCCATGCGGTGGAGGAAGGGCGGATCTGACGCCAGCCGCCACGCGGGTTTGCTGACGCGCGGCGGAGGGACTCATCCGGCATTGCTACTGTCGCAGTAGCGATTGCTATCAATAAAATAGCTGCTAGCGCAATGAATACCTGCGCTTGCGGCTATTTTTTCTTGTAAACGCGCAGAAGATGCTCATCCTGGCTCCGCAGTCACTCCTTGGCCGGCTGCCGGCAGGGCCCGCCCCAGCAGGTAGTCAATGCACGTGCGCACCGCACGCGTCTGGTGGCGGTTGGGCATGTAGAGCATGAACATCTGGGTGCCAAAAATGCTCAACCGCCAGTCGTCCAGCGTGGTCAGCACTTCCCCACTGGACACGGCGTCCTGCACCACGTAATCCGGTACCAGCCCTACGCCCAGCCCTGCCAGGATGCCCTGGCGCAGAAACGGAAAGTGCTCCGAAATGAGGGTGGGCTCCAGGAGGGCTTCCTGGCGCTGGTCACCACGGTACCCGCGCAGGCGCAGCTGCTTGCCCACCACCCCTGCGGTGATCACCGGCGCGGCCTGCAGCGCTTCAAAGCTTTGGGGCAGTCCATGCGCCTCGGCGTACCCGCGCGATGCGCAGGCGATGTAGCGCACGCTGCCCAGGTCGCGCGCCACCAGCGTGGGTGGGGGCTCGGGCATCACGCGGATGGCGATGTCCACCTCATCGCGGATGAGGTCGTCCACCCGGTTTTCGAAGCGCACATCCAGCACGATGCCAGGGTACAGCCGCTTGAAGTCGATCAGCCAGTCTGACATCACCATCTGCCCGTAGCCACTGGGCACGCTCAGGCCCACGCGGCCCTGCAGGCCCTGGCCCAGCGTGGCAATGGTCTCGCGCGCGGCCAACATCTCGTTCTGAATGGCGCGGCCATGGGCATACAGGCGCAGGCCCACCTCGGTGGGCTCCACCCGGCGCGTGGTGCGGCGCACCAGCTGCACACCCACTGACTTTTCGAGCTGGTGCAGGTGGTAGCTGACGTTGGCACGGGACATCTTCAGGTTGCGGGCGGCCTGGCTGAGGTTGCCGGCATCGAGGATGTCGACCAGCACGGTGAGGGAGGTGAGTTCCATTGAACAGGGAGGCGGCGCGGGATGCCGTTGCGGGGGTGTTTGTCAAAAGGCGTTTGACAGTCTGTCAACGGGCTATGTAATTGTCAAGATAACTTCACGCATCAACAATCACCGAGTCATTCACAGGCAGTCAATAGCCATCGACCAGGAGACTTTCCAGCATGGGCGCCGCCATTCCCGCATCTTCCGTTGTCACCACCGCGCTGCAGGGCGATGTGCTTGTCGTCACCATCGACAACCCACCCGTCAACGCCCTGGGCGCCGCCGTGCGCCAGGGCCTGTTGGCCGCCATGCAGCAGGCGCAGGCCGACGCCGCAGTGGCGGCCGTGCTGCTGGTGGGCGCTGGCAAGGCCTTCATTGCCGGGGCGGATATCCGCGAATTCGGCAAGCCACCGGTTGCCCCCATCCTGCCCGAGGTCTGCCGCGCCATCGAAAACCTGAACAAGCCCGTGGTGGCCGTGCTGCACGGTGCGGCGCTGGGCGGCGGTCTCGAAGTGGCTCTGTCAGCCCATTACCGCCTGGCATTGCCTGCCGCTACGCTGGGCCTGCCCGAGGTGAACCTGGGCCTGCTGCCCGGCTCGGGAGGCACCCAGCGCGCCCCGCGCTTGATGGGCGTGCAGGCCGCCACCACCCTCATGCTCAGCGGCCAGCCCCTCAAGGCACAGGCCGCACTGCAGGCCGGGCTGGTGGACAAGCTGGTGGAAGGCACCGACCCGCTGGCCGCAGGCCTGGCCTACGTGCGCGAACTGCTGGCTGCCAACGCCCCCGTGCGCCGCACGCGTGACCTGGCCATTGCCGAGCCGCAGGCTGCGCTGGCCTGGCTGGACGAACAGAAGGCCGAGACCGCCAAAAAGTCGCGCGGCCTGTTCTCGCCCCTCAAGATCATCGAATGCGTGCATGCTGCGCTGCAACTGCCGTTTGACGAAGGCATGGCCCGCGAGCGTGCGCTGTTCATGGAGTGCCTGGACAGCCCGCAGCGCGCCGGTCTCATCCACGCCTTTTTTGCCGAACGCGAGGTCGTCAAGGTGCCCGAAGCACAGGCCGCACAGCCGCGCCCCGTGGCCAGCATTGCCGTCATCGGCGGCGGCACCATGGGCGCGGGCATTGCAGTGGCAGCCCTCGATGCCGGCTTGCCGGTGACCATGATCGAGCGCGACGCCGAGTCCATCGCCCGTGGCCGCGCCAATGTCGAGAAGGTTTACAACGCCCTGGTGGCCAAGGGCCGCATGACTGAAGCTGCCCAGGCCGCCGTGATGGCGCGCTACACCGGCAGCACCGACTACGCCAACATCGCCCAGGTGGACCTGGTGATCGAGGCCGTGTTTGAAGACATCGAAGTCAAGAAGGCCGTGTTCCGCGAGCTGGACCGCGTGTGCAAGCCCGGTGCCGTGCTGGCCACCAACACCTCCTACCTCGACATCGACGCCATTGCCGCTGCCACCGGCCGCCCGCAGGATGTGATCGGCCTGCACTTCTTCAGCCCCGCCAACATCATGAAGCTGCTGGAGATCGTGGTGCCCGCCAAGGTGGCGCCCGACGTGGTGGCCACGGCATTCGAGCTGGCCCGCAAGCTGAAAAAGGTGCCTGTGCGCGCCGGTGTGTGCGACGGCTTCATCGGCAACCGCATCCTGGCCGTGTACAAGCAGGCCGCTGACTGCCTGCTGGAAGACGGCGCAAGCCCCTACGAGATCGACGCTGCCGTGCGCGGCTTTGGTTTTGCCATGGGCCCATTCCAGGTGACAGACCTGGCCGGTGGAGACATTGGCTGGGCCACCCGCAAGCGCCGCGCTGCCACGCGTGACCCCAAGGCCCGGTACGTGGAGATTGCCGACCGCATCTGCGAACGCGGCTGGTTTGGTCAGAAGACCGGGCGCGGGTTCTACCTGTACCCCGACGGTGCCCGCACGGGCCAGCCCGACCCTGAGGTGCTGGCTATCGTGGACGCAGAGCGCGCCAAGAAAGGCGTCACGCCCCGCAGCTTCAGCGCCGACGAGATCATGCGCCGCTACATGGCCGCCATGGTCAACGAAGGCGCCAAAGTGGTGGCCGAAGGCATTGCCCTGCGCCCGCTGGATGTGGACGTGACCTTTGTCGCAGGCTACGGCTTTCCGCGCCACCGTGGCGGCCCAATGAAGTGGGCCGACATGACGGGGCCGGACAAGGTGCTGGCCGACATCGAGGCCTTTGCCAAGGAAGACCCGCTGTTTTGGAAGCCCTCGCCTTTGCTGGTGCAACTGGTGCGGGAAGGGCGCAACTTTGACAGCCTGAACCAGGCTGAAAAGAGCTGAGCCCGCCTCGCGATTCGATTTTTCAGATTCATCAAATTCAAATCATTTTAGTCTCTAGCGCTTGATTAATAAGCGCAAGCAGCTATTAAATCAGGAGCAAATCATGCGTGAAGCCGTCATCGTTTCCACCGCCCGCACCCCGCTGACCAAGTCGCACCGGGGCGAGTTCAACGCCACGCCCGGCCCGCAGCTGGCGGCCTTTTCCGTCAAGGCGGCGGTCGAGCGCTCGGGCATCGACCCCGAGCTGATCGAAGACCTGGTGATGGGCTGCGGCTACCCCGAGGGCATCACGGGTAAGAACATTGGTCGTCAGACGGCACTGCGCGCCGGCTTGCCGCTGTCGGTGGCGGGCATGGTGGCCAGCCGGTTTTGCGCATCGGGTCTGCAGTCGGTGGCGATTGCGGCGGGCCGCATTGTGGCCGAAGGTGTGCCCGCCATGGTGGCCGGTGGGGTGGAGAGCATCTCGGCCATCCGTGCTGGGCTGCCAGGCGACATCGACCCCTGGCTGCAAGAACACAAGCCCGACCTCTACATGGCCATGATCGATACCGCCGACATCGTGGCCCACCGCTACGGCATCAGCCGTGAAGACCAGGACGCTTTCTCGCTGCAAAGCCAGCAGCGCACCGCCGCCGCACAGCAGGCAGGGGTATTCGCTGACGAGATCGTGCCCTGCAGCACGCGCATGATGGAAAAAAACAAGGAAACCGGCGAAGTCACCTACCGCGAAGTGACGGCCACGCACGACAACTGCAATCGCGCCAGCACCACGCTGGAAGGCCTTGCCAAGCTGGAGCCGGTGAAAGGTCCGGGCCAGTTCATCACCGCAGGCAACGCCTCGCAGCTGTCCGACGGCTCCAGCGCCTGCGTGCTCATGGAAGCGAAAGAAGCCGAGCGCCGTGGCCTGCAGCCCCTGGGCGCGTTCCGTGGCTTTGCGGTGGCCGGTTGCGAGCCCGACGAAATGGGCATTGGCCCCGTGTTTGCCGTGCCCAAGCTGCTGGCGCGCCACGGCCTCACGGTGCAGGACATTGACCTGTGGGAGATGAACGAAGCCTTTGCCTCGCAGGCCCTGTACTGCCAGCGCCGCCTGGGCATTCCGTCCGAGCGGCTGAACGTGAACGGCGGAGCGATTGCCATTGGCCACCCCTTCGGCATGACCGGCGCGCGCCTGGTGGGCCACCTGCTGCTCGAAGGCCGCCGCCGCAAGGCCAAGTACGGCGTGGTGACGATGTGCATTGCCGGTGGCATGGGCGCTGCAGGCCTCTTCGAAATCTTCTGACCGTGCGCCACACCACCGAACTCTGAAACTGCAAGCGACCCGATATGGACCTGAATTTCACCCCCCAAGAGGAAGCCTTCCGCGCCGAGGTGCAGGCTTTCTTGAAAGCCAAGCTGCCCGAACGCATCGCCACCAAGGTCAAGGCCGGGCAGCGCCTGTCCAAGGCCGACCAGGATGAGTGGCACGCCATCCTGAACGAGCGCGGCTGGCTTGCCAACCACTGGCCCGAAGCCTATGGCGGCCCCGGCTGGGGCGCGGTCGAGAAGTTCATTTTCGACACCGAATGCGCGCTGGCCGGTGGCCCGCGCATCGTGCCCTTTGGCGTGAACATGCTGGGCCCGGTGCTCATCAAGTTTGGCAACGAAGCGCAGAAGCAATACTGGCTGCCGCGCATCCTGAGTGGTGAGGACTGGTGGTGCCAGGGCTACTCCGAGCCCGGCGCGGGCTCGGACCTGGCTTCCGTGAAGACCACGGCAGTGCGAGTCACGGACGAAACAGGTGACCACTACATCGTCAACGGCCAGAAGACCTGGACCACCCAGGGCCAGCACGCCAACATGATCTTCTGCCTGGTGCGCACCGACCGCGAGGCCAAGGCGCAATCGGGTATCAGCTTCTTGCTGGTGGACATGCAATCGCCCGGCGTGGAGCTGCGCCCCATCCGCACGCTCGATGGCGACAAGGAAGTCAACGAGGTGTTCTTCACCGACGTGAAGGTGCCGGTAGAAAACCTGGTGGGCGAGGAGAACAAGGGCTGGACCTACGCCAAGTACCTGCTGACCTATGAGCGCACAGGCATTGCAGGCGTGGGCTTTTGCATTGCCGCACTGGCCAAGCTCAAGGTGGTGGCCGCCAAGGTGATGAAGAACGGCCAGCCGCTGGACCAGGACCCGCTGTTTGCCGCCCGCATGGCCCAGGTCGAGATTGACCTGGAGAACATGAAGACCACCAACCTGCGCGTGATTGCCGCCGTGGCGGGTGGCGGAGTGCCGGGGGCTGAAAGCTCCATGCTCAAGATCCGTGGCACCGAGATCCGCCAGGAAATCCTGTCGCTCATCCGTCGCGCGATGGGTCCGTATGCGCTGCCTTTCATCGAAGAAGCGCAGTACGAAGGCTATGCCGATGAACCCGTGGGGCCGAAGGAGGCAGCGACGGCAGCCGCGAATTACTTCAACTACCGCAAGCTGTCGATCTTTGGCGGCTCCAATGAAATTCAGAAGAACATCATTTCCAAAATGATCCTTGGTTTGTGAGGTTGCCGCGATGAACTTTGAACATACCGAAGACCGCCGCATGCTGGCGGACACCCTGAACCGTTTTGTGGCCGAGCAGTACGGGATCGAAATCCGCAACCACATCGCCTACGGCGACAGCGGCATGGACGCAGCGCTGTGGGGACGCTTTGCGGAGCTGGGTGCGATTGGCGCGCTTTTCCCCGAGGCCGATGGCGGTTTTGGCGGTGCGGGCTTTGATGTGGCCGTGGTGTTTGAAGCCCTGGGCAGTGGCCTGGTGGTCGAGCCGTTTGTGGGTGCACTCATGGTGGGCCGGGCATTGGGCCTGGCGGGCAGCGCTGCGCAAAAGGAACACATCGCCAGCATCATCGACGGCAGCACCGTGGTGACCCTGGCGCACGAGGAAGCCGGCGCGCACTACGCCCTGAACCGCGTGACCACCCGCGCCGTGCGCAATGGCGACGGCTGGTTGCTCACCGGCCACAAGGCCGTGGTGCTGCATGGCGACCAGGCTCAACTGCTGTTGGTCAGTGCCCGCACAGCGGGCGCCGTGGACGATGAAGAGGGTATCTCGCTGTTCCTGGTGCCCGCCGATGCCGCGGGCCTGAGCCGTCGTGGCATGGGCCGCATCGACGGTGGCCGTGTGGCCGAAGTCACGTTGCAAAACGTGCAAGTCGGCGCCGGCGCGCTGGTGGGCTCGGAAGGCCAAGGTTTTGCCACACTGGAACATGCCGCGGGCTGGGGCATTCTGGCCGTGTGCGCCGAGGCGCTGGGCGCCATGGATGTGGCCAAGAAGCACACGCTGGAATACCTGCAAACGCGCAAGCAGTTTGGTGTGCCCATTGGCAGCTTTCAGGCCCTGCAGCACCGCATGGCCGACCTGCTGCTGGAGGTGGAGCAGGCACGCTCTGCCGTCATCAATGCGGCTGCAGCCATGGACAGCACCGACCGCACCGAGCGCGAGCGTGCGCTGTCCGCCGCCAAGGTCACGATGGGCCGCATTGGAGCGCTGGTGGCTGAGGAAAGCATCCAGCTGCACGGCGGCATTGGCATGACGTGGGAGCTGCCCCTGTCGCACTATGCCAAGCGCCTGGTCATGGTTGATCACCAGTTTGGCGATGAAGACCACCACCTGGCGCGCTTCATTGCGCTGGGCCGGAGCTGAAGCCATGGAGCAGCCACAGCCTCTGCTGCAACGCCGTGAGGGCGCGGTGCTCGTGCTCTCCAACAATAACCCCGCCGCGCGCAACGCGCTGTCGCCCGCGTTTTACGCGGCGCTGACCGAGGCCTTGGCGGAGGCCGAGTCCGACCCTACCGTGGGTGCCATCGTGCTCACGGGCGAAGGCGGGCACTTTTGTGCGGGCGGTGACTTGCGCCAATTGGCCAAGCGCCGTGAGCTGTCCATTGAAGAGCGCCGCGCCAAGCTCGAAGGCCTGCACGACCTGATCCGCACCGTGCGCGATTGCCGCAAGCCGGTCATTGCCGCGGTGGAGGGCGCTGCGGCGGGCGCCGGTCTGTCGTTGGCGCTGGCCTGCGACATGCTGGTGGCTGCACGCAATGCCGTGTTCTCTGTGGCGTATGTGAAGGTGGGTCTCACGCCCGACGGCGGTGCTACCGCCTTCCTGGCCGAGTTCGTCTCGCGTCAGGTGTTGACCGAGCTGTGCCTCACGGGCGAACGCATCTCGGGTGAGCGGCTGCATGCGCTCGGCCCCGTCAACCGCCTGGCCGAGCCGGGCGAGGCACTCGCCCAGGCCGTGGCCCTGGCTGCGCAAGTTGCCACCGGGCCTGACACCGCGATGGCGAACATCAAGGCCCTGTGCCGCAGCGCCTATGTGCAGCCGCTGGCTGACCAGCTGGAGCTTGAGGCACAGCTGATGGTGCTGTCACAGGCCACCGAAGAATCCCGCGAAGGCATCGCTGCGTTTCTGGAAAAGCGCCCGGCCGATTTCGCACGCTTGCGCCAGGCTCCTGCCACTGCCGCTACCCAACCCGACACTACGAAATGACCACTACAACACCGACACCCCCGCTGCCCGAGGGCATGGACTTCCCGCTCGACGGCGTGCGCGTGCTCGACCTCTCGCGCGTGTTTGCCGGGCCGCTGTGTGGCCAGGTGCTGGCCGACTTTGGCGCTGACGTCATCAAGGTGGAGCACCCCGGCCGGGGCGACGACACCCGCGACTGGGGCATGCGCATCGGCAAGACCGAGACCACCTACTACAACAGCATGAACCGCAACAAGCGGTCCATCACGGTGGATTTGCAGACGCCCGAAGGCGTGAAGATCATCCGCGATTTGCTGCCGCAGTGCGATGTGGTGATCCAGAACTTCAAGACCGGTGGTGCCGAGAAGCTGGGCCTGGGCTACGAGCAGCTCAAGGCCATCAAGCCCGACCTCATCTACTGCTCGGTGGCGGGCTACGACAGTTCCGGCCCCGAGGCCAAGCGACCCGGCTACGACCTGGTGATTCAAGGCGAAGCCGGGCTGATGGCGCTGAACGGCGAGGCCAGCCAGCCACCGCTGAAGTTCGGCGTGGCTGCCGTGGACATGATGACCGGCATGTACGCGGCGCAGGCCGTGCTGGCCGCGCTGTTTCGCCGCAGCACTACGGGCAAGGGCCGTCACATCGAAATGGCGCTGTACGACTGCGGCCTGATGATCACCGGCTACTACGGGCTCGACGCCATGCTGCTGGGTCACGACCCGCAGCGCTACGGCAATGCCCACCCGTCCATCGTGCCCTACGGCATGTTCGAGGCGCAGGATGGTCCGCTCATCATCGCCGTGGGCAACAACAGCCAGTTCGACAAGTTCTGCCGCCAGGTGGTGATGCGCCCGGATATCGTCGAAGACCCACGTTACGCCACCAACGTCGAGCGTGCCCGCAATCGACTGATCCTGCTGCCCGAGATGAAGGCGTTGATTGCCAGCTTCCCGCGTGATGTGCTGCTCGAACGCCTGACCGCTGCTGGCATCCCTTGCGGCAGGGTGGCCGGCCTGCACGAGGCGCTGACCAGCGAGCGTACGCGCCGCGGCGGCCTGCTGCAGGAAATGCCCCACCCCGTGGCGGGCACTACGCATGTGTTTGCGCCGCCTTATCGACTCGACGGCCAACGCCTGCCCATCCGCAACGCCCCGCCCACGCTGGGCGCCGCCACGCGGGAGGTGCTGCAGCAACTGCTGCAGCTGCCCGAGGCAGAGCTTGAAGCCCTGCGCGACAAGGGCGTGCTCACGCTTCCGTCGCTCTAAATACTATAAAAATAATAGCTTTAATCGCTTGCTGGGTAAGCGCTGGAGCAAATTTTCAACCTCAACCAGGAGACAAACATGAACATCACCCACATTCACCGCCGCCGCGTCCTGCAGGGCTTGGCCGCCTTGGCCAGCACCGGCCTGCTGGGTTCCGCCATGGCCCAGTCGGGCAAGGAGGCCTGGCCCAGCAAGCCCATCAAGCTGATCGTGCCCTACCAGGCCGGTGGCGCCACCGACATCACCGCCCGCACGCTGGGCGAGAAGCTCTCGGCCCGCCTGGGCCAGCCCGTGCTGGTAGACAACCGTGGCGGCGCCGGCGGTGTGACCGGCACTGACCAGGCGCTCAAGTCACCGGCCGACGGCTACACGCTGCTGGTGTCGCTGGGTACCACCATGCTGATCAACCAGTACCTGTACGAGCGCCTGCCGTACCAGCCGCAAAAGGACCAGGCCCTCATCACGCAGATCGCCCTGGCTCCGGTGGTGCTGCTGGTGCATCCGCAGCTGCCGGTGTCCACCGCGGCCGAGCTGATGAGCTATATCGACCGCAACAAGGGCAAGGTCGCCTACGGCTCGTGGGGCATGGGCTCGTATGCCCACCTGGCTGGCGCCTGGCTGTCTGACAAGCACAAGGCCGACATGAATCATGTGGCCTACAGGGGCGAGGCGCCCATGCTGCAGGACCTGGTGGGCGGGCAGTTGCAAATGGCATTTGCCAGCCTGCAGTCGGCCCGGCCGTACATTGATTCGGGCCGTCTCAAGCCGCTGGCCGTGACGGGCACCCAGCGCATGGATGCGCTTCCCAAGCTGGCCACCATGGCCGAGCAGGGCATCAAGGACGAGGTGTTCCAGGTGACAGGCTGGTTGGGCATGAGCGCCCCGGCCAACACCCCGCCGGAGGTCGTGGCCCGCCTGGGCCGCGAGCTGCAGGCCGTGATTGCGCTGCCTGAGGTGCGTGAGCGCATCCAGCAGATGGGTTTCATCCCCGTCGGCAGCAGCCCCGAACAGTTCGGCGCCCAGTTCAAAAAAGATGCACCCGTCTGGGAGCGCGTGGTCAAGGTGTCCGGCGCCAAGCTGGACTGATGCAACCCCTCCAGCAACCTGAGCCCGTTTTGACCCCAATGTTTGTCTCTCGCACCTTCGCAGCCCGCCGCGCCGTGCTGGCCGTGTCCGCCGCTCTGGCGGCCAGCGCCCTTTGGGGCGCGGCCTCGGCACACGCGCAAGCCTGGCCCACCAGGATGATCAAGCTGGTGGTGCCCTTCCCGGCAGGCGGCCCTACCGATACTGCCTCGCGCATCGTGGGCCAACGCCTGGCCGAACGGCTGGGCCAGCCCGTGGTGGTGGAAAACCGTGCGGGTGCTTCGGGCTCCATCGCTGCCGCCCAGGTGGCCAAGAGCCCGGCCGACGGCTACACGCTGATGATGCTGGCCACGCCCACGCTGCTGGCGCCGCATCTGTACAAGAAGGCGGGCTACGACACGGTGAAAGACTTCACGCCCGTGGCCACGGTGTACGACCTGCCCATCGTCGTGGTGGTCAATCCTGCCCAGATGCCTTCTGTGACCGATCTGCAAAAGCTCATTACCCATGCCAAGGCCCGGCCAGGTCAGCTCAACTACACCAGCTCAGGTGCGGGCAGCTTTGGCCATTTGAGCATGGAGCTGCTCAAGCAGATGGGGGGCTTTGAAATGCAGCACATTCCCTACAAAGGGGGCGTGCCCGCCATTACCGACACCATCGGCGGCCAGGTGCCGCTGATGTACGCCGATCTGGTGGCTGCGCTGCCGCACATCCAGACGGGGAAGCTGCGTGCCATCGCAGTGGGATCGCCCCAGCGCGTGGCCATGCTGCCCGATGTCAAGACCATCGCCGAGCAGGGCTTCAAGGGCTACGAGGCCGTCTCCTGGGGTGGTCTGCTGGCGCCGCCCGGTACGCCCAAAGCCGTGGTGGACCGCATCGCAACCGAGGTGCAGCAAATCCTGGCCGAGAAAGACACGCAGGACAAGTTGTTGACTGCAGGCGCCATCGCTGCATACCAAGCGCCCGACAAGATGGCCCGCCGCATTCAGCAGGACTACGTCAAGTGGGGTACTGTGATCCGCGACAAGGGCATCTCGAACGAGTAAGCCTGCGCACCCGCACTCCCACAACAAAAATCAAGGAAAACAATCCCATGAAAGTTCTCGTCCCTGTCAAGCGCGTGGTGGACTACAACGTGAAGGTCCGCGTGAAGTCGGACAACACGGGTGTGGACATCGCCAACGTGAAGATGAGCATGAACCCCTTTGACGAAATCGCCGTCGAAGAGGCCGTGCGCCTGAAAGAAAAAGGCCTGGTGACCGAAGTCATCGCAGTCTCCTGCGGCGTGGCCCAGTGTCAGGAAACCCTGCGCACTGCCATGGCCATCGGTGCAGACCGCGCCATCCTGGTGGAAACCGACGTCGAGCTACAGCCCCTGGCCGTGGCCAAGATCCTCAAGGCCCTGGTGGACAAAGAGCAGCCCGGTCTCATCATCCTGGGCAAGCAAGCCATCGACGACGACGCCAACCAGACCGGCCAGATGCTCGCGGCCCTGGCAGACCTGCCCCAGGCCACGTTCGCCAACAAGGTTGAACTGTCGGCCGACAAGGTCAGCGTGACGCGTGAAGTGGACGGCGGCCTGGAAACCCTGCAGCTGTCGCTGCCAGCGGTCATCACCACCGACCTGCGCCTGAACGAGCCCCGCTACGTCACCTTGCCCAACATCATGAAGGCCAAGAAAAAGCAGCTCGATACCGTCAAGCCCGAAGACCTCGGCGTGGACGTGGCTCCGCGCCTCAAAACCCTCAAGGTGACCGAGCCCGCCAAGCGCGGTGCTGGCATCAAGGTGGCCGACGTAGCGGCACTCGTTGAAAAACTCAAGAACGAAGCGAAGGTGATCTAAATGTCGGTACTCGTTATTGCTGAACACAACAACGCGTCCATCAAGGGCGCCACGCTGAACACCGTGACCGCTGCTGTGGCCTGCGGTGGCGACGTGCACGTGCTGGTGGCCGGCCACAACGCCGGTGCAGCAGCCGCCGCAGCCGCCCAGATCGCCGGTGTCGCCAGGGTCATCCACGCCGACGCCCCTGGCCTGGAACACGGCCTGGCCGAGAACGTGGCCGCGCAAGTGCTCGCCATCGCAGGCAACTACAGCCACATCCTGTTCCCCGCCACCGCCAGCGGCCGCAACGTGGCCCCCCGCGTGGCCGCCAAGCTGGACGTGGCGCAGGTCAGCGACATCACTAAAGTGGTGAGCCCAGACACCTTCGAGCGCCCCATCTACGCCGGCAACGCCATTGCCACCGTGCAAAGCGCCGACAGCGTCAAGGTCATCACCGTGCGCGCCACGGGCTTTGACGCCGCAGCCGCCACGGGCGGTTCCGCAGCCGTTGAAACCGCCGCAGCCACCGCAGACGCTGGCAAGAGCAGCTTCATGGGCAGCGAAATCGCCAAGAGCGACCGCCCCGAACTCACGGCCGCCAAGATCATCGTCTCCGGTGGCCGAGCCCTCGGCAGCAAGGAAAAGTTCGACGAAGTGATGACCCCGCTGGCCGACAAGCTGGGCGCCGCTTTGGGTGCCAGCCGGGCCGCAGTGGACGCAGGCTACGCCCCCAACGACTGGCAAGTGGGCCAGACCGGCAAGATCGTGGCGCCGCAGCTGTACATCGCAGCGGGTATCTCGGGCGCCATCCAGCATTTGGCGGGCATGAAGGACTCCAAGGTGATCGTGGCGATCAACAAGGACCCTGAGGCACCGATCTTCAGCGTGGCCGACTATGGGCTGGAGGCCGATCTGTTCACGGCCGTGCCGGAGTTGACCAAGGCGCTCTGAGCCCCCGTAGATCAAAAGCACAGCCCAATCGATGCGGGTTGCATGCTATTGAAAATATAGCTGCCAGTGCTTATTGAATAAGCGATGGGCCTATTTTTTGCACCTATAAACCAGCAGGAGACAAAACCATGAGCGCATCCCTTTCCCGTCGCAGCCTCGTCCAGGCCACTGGCGCAGCGCTGGTCAGTGCGGCACTGCCAGCGCTGGCCCAAGCCAGTTGGCCCAGCCGTCCGATCCGCATCGTCGTGCCTTACACGGCGGGCGGGTTTACCGACCAGATGGCGCGTCTGCTGACTTTGGGCCTGCAAAAGCAGTTCGGTCAGTCGGTTGTCATCGACAACAAACCCGGCGCCAACAGCATCATCGGCGTGGATGCCGTCGCCAAGTCCGCTCCGGACGGTCACACCTTTGGCGTGGTCATTCCGGCCTTTACCGCCAACACCACGCTCTACCCCAAGCTGCCCTACAACCCGCGCAAGGACCTGGTGGGGGTGTCGCTGCTGGGTGTTTCTCCACTGGTGGCAGCGGTGGCCCCCAATGCACCGTTCAAGACGGTGAAGGAACTCGTGGCCTATGCCAAGGCCAACCCGGGCAAGGTGAGTTTTGCCTCGTCAGGCACGGGCTCTGCCGCGCACCTGACCAGCGAGTTGCACAAGTCACTCACCAAGACCTTCATGGTCCATATTCCCTACCGCGGCGCCGCGCCGGCGCTGACGGATTTGCTCGGCGGCCAGGTGCCTTTGTTCCTCGACCCTCCGCCCAACCTGATTCAGCCCGCCAAGGCAGGCCGCATCACCCTCATCGGCGTGGCCAGCGAAAAGCGCTTGCCCATGTTGCCCGACGTGCCCACCTTCATCGAGCAGGGCGTGCCCGGCATGCTGGGCAGCACCTGGGCCAGCATGATTGCTCCCGCCGGCACGTCGCGCGACGTTGTCAAGCGCATGTCGGACGCGGTGAACGCCATCATCCAGAGTGAAGAGACCAAAGCCAAGCTCGAAACCATGGGTACCTTCGGAGAGGGCACCACACCGGAGGCGTGCGATGCCTTCTTGGCTGCTGAAACGACCAAGTGGGGCAAGGTGATCCGCGATGCGGGTGTCACGCTGGACTGAGAAGGTGTGCACCCGGCCTGGCCTGACGGCCAGGATTTACGCGTAGCGCTTGGCCCGCAAATTCTCTTTCATCTGCTGCAGGATCGGCTGCAGCGAGCTGCCAATACGCAGCGCCACGCAGGTGGCCAGCACGTCGATGATGAGCAGGTGCATCAGCCGCGACACCATGGGGCTGTAGCGGTCGTAGCCCTCGGGGTGGTCGGCGGCCAGGTGGATCTGGCAGGTGCTGGCCAGGGGCGAGCCGCTGGCGGTGATGGCGATGGTGGTGGCGCCGTTCTTGCGGGCGATGTCGGCGGCGTCCATCAAATCGCGGGTGCGGCCCGAGTTGGAGATGATCACCGCGCAATCGCCCGGGCCGAGCAGGGTCGCGCTCATCACCTGCATGTGGCCGTCGCTGGTGGCAATGGACGTGACGCCCAGACGGAAGAACTTGTGCTGCGCGTCCTGTGCCACGATGCCCGAGTTGCCCACGCCGTAGAACTCGATGCGTTTGCCGGTTTTCCAGGTGGCTGCAATCGCCTCGGCCGCACGCTCCAGCGCCACGGTGCTGGCGGCATTGCGGTATTGCAAAAAGGCCGCCACGGCGTTGTCCACCACCTTCACCAGCACGTCGCCGGTCTTGTCGTCGGCGTCCACGCTGCGGTGGATGAAGGGCACGCCTTCGCTCACGCTGCCTGCCAGCTTGAGCTTGAAATCTGCCAGTCCGTCATACCCCATGCTGCGGCAAAAGCGCACCACCGTGGGTTTGCTCACGTGCGCGCGTTCGGCCAGTTCACGCACGGGCAGGCGTGCAAAAGTGCGTGGGTCGGTTAGCACCAGCCGGGCAACGCGCTGTTCGGCGGGGGCCAGGGAGGGCAGGGAGGCGGTGATGCGGTCGAGCATGTCTCAGTCAGGGTGTGCAGCGCGGGCTGCTCAGGTGAGGCCTTCGAACAGGTTTGGGGGAACCATTCTTAATGTAACTTGGTTCCCAAGGCGGCGGGGAGAGCGCCATCCCCGCCTTTCAACCTGCTTGCACCCGGTCTGGGAGTTTCCCCCCTGACCCTGGCCTGCCTGCAGGACTAGCATCCTTGCATCGCGTTAATCACGTTATCCAGATACTGAGGAGACTCCCATGCGCAAACCTTTGCTGACGAAACTTCTGGCCGGCACGGCCCTGGTGGCGGCCGCTTCCGGCAGCTGGGCCCAGGGCCAGGTCAACATCATCTGTTCGGTGCAAGCCGAGTGGTGCAACCTGATGTCCACGGTGTACGCCAAGACCACAGGCACCAAGGTCAACATGACAGCCAAGGGCTCAGGCGAGGCGCTGGCGCAGCTCAACGCCGAGCGCGCCAACCCAAAGACCGACATCTGGTTTGGCGGCACAGGCGACCCGCACCTGCAGGCGGCCGAGCAGGGCCTCACGCTCGAATACAAATCGCCCCAGTTGCCGCAGCTGTACCCCTGGGCGCAAAAGCAGGCGGCGGATTCCAAGTACCGCACGGTGGGCGTGTACCTGGGCCCGCTGGGCTTTGGCTACAACAAGGAGCTGCTGGCCAAGCGCAAGCTCAACCCCCCGCAGTCGTGGGCCGACCTGCTCAAGCCCGAGTTCAAGGGCGAGGTGCAGATGGCCAACCCGGCATCGAGTGGCACGGCCTACACCATGATCGCTACGCTGGTGCAGATCATGGGCGAGGAAAAGGCGTTTGAATACCTCAAGGCCCTGCACCCCAACATCAGCACCTACACCCGCTCGGGCACGGCGCCCGTCAAGGCGGCCGCCCGGGGCGAGACCACGGTGTCGGTGAGCTTCGTGCACGACGTGACCACTGAGGCGGTCAATGGCTTCCCCGTGGGCTCGGTCACGCCTTCGGAAGGCACGGGCGCCGAGGTGGGCTCCATGAGCATCGTCAAGAACGGCCCCAACACCGAGGCCGCCAAGAAGTTCTACGAATGGGCACTCACGCCAGGCGGCCAGCAGTTTGGCCTGGCGGCCAAGCAGTTCCAGCTGCCCAGCAACACGCAGGTGCCCAAGGACCCGCGCATGACCGACCCTTCCAAGATGAAGCTCATCAACTACGACTACGCCAAATACGGCGCGAGTGCCGAGCGCCGCCGTTTGATTGCGCGCTGGGAAAAAGACGTGCAAAACGCCGCACGCTAAGGGGCGGTGGTGTCGGCAGCAGCAGCGGCGGCGCACGCAACCTTCCGAACCTCAGCACTAAGCGCCTCGGTCAACCGGCCCCTGTGGGTCTGGTGGGTCGTGGGCGTGCTGGGTTATCTCGTGTTTCCCTGGTATGCGCAGCAGGATGCCAATGGCCTGCTGGCGGTGGGCCAGGTTTTCAGCGGTGAACAGGCGGCCAACGGGCTGATGCAGGCGGCGCTGTTTGGCCGACCTTGGCTCTGGTTGGGCCTGGTCGGGCTTGCCGTTGCCGGCCTGGGGGCCTGCCTGCCTGCGGGCCGCAAGCAGGGTGCTGTGCTGGTTGCCGGTGGCGCGCTGGGGCTGCTGGCGCTGGTGCTCAGCGGCTTTGCGATTGGCGCACGCGGCTGGGCCTTTGAATGGATGAACACCAGCCTGGGCGAGCTGGGTGCGCGCCAGCCCGGCATGGGCTGGGGCGGGTTTGTGGTGCTGTCGGCACTGCTGGTGCTGCTGTCGTTTGGCGTGGCACGGCGCGGTTTCTTTAAAGGCGATTTGTTCGTGGCGGCGGCCGTGCTCACCTGCGGCAGCCTGCTGGCACTGTTCATCGTGTTCCCGGTGCTCAAGGCGCTGTCGGCCGCGTTCTTCCTCGAAGACGGCCCGTTCTCGCTGGGCGTGGTGTGGGAACGCATTGCACACGAGCGCAACTTTGGCCTCTCGTGCCTGGCCAACCTGGGTGGAGGCCAGCGCTGCGGCGTGGCCTGGAACACGCTGTTCCTCGGGCTGATGACCGCCACCAGCACCACGCTGCTGGGCACTTTCATGGCGCTGATGGCCGAGCGCGCGTCGCGCCGCTATGCGCGGCCGCTGAACATCGTGGCGCTGCTGCCCATCATCACGCCGCCGTTTGTGGTGGGCCTGGGGCTCATCCTGCTGTTCGGCCGTGCCGGGGTGTTCAACCAGTTTCTTGAGTACGCGTTCGGCATCACGCCCACGCGCTGGTTCTACGGCTGGCTGGGCATCTGGGTGGCGCAGACCTTTGCGTTCACGCCCATCGCCTTCATGATCATGCGCGGCGTGGTGCAGGGCGTGGCGCCCAGCCTGGAAGAGGCCGCCCAAACGCTGCGTGCCAGCCCGCACCGCACCTTCATGACCGTAACCCTGCCGCTGCTCAAGCCGGGCCTGGCCAACGCGTTTTTGGTGGGCTTCATCGAAAGCATGGCGGACTTCGGCAATCCCATCGTGGTGGGCGGGCAGTTCTCGGTGCTGTCTACCGAAATCTTCTTTGCCATCGTGGGTGCGCAGTACGACCAGGGGCGTGCCGCGTCGCTGGCCTGGATCCTCACGTTCTTTGCGCTCACCGTGTTCGCCATCCAGCGAGGGCTGCTGGGCAAGCAGAACTTCACCACCGTGTCGGGCAAGGGCGACGCGGGCATTGCCATGCCGCTGCCCACCGGTGTGCGCCGCGTGGTGCATTCCATCGCGCTGCCCTGGATGGCCTTCACGCTCATCGTGTACCTGTTTGCACTGGCGGGCGGTTTTGTGCAGACCTGGGGGCGCGACTACACCATCACGCTGGCGCACTTTCGCACGGCGTTCAGTGTGGAGTGGGGCGAATTTGGTGTGGTGTGGGCGGGCACGGCGTGGAACTCGTTTTTCACCACGCTCAAGCTCGCGGCCATCTCGGCGCCGCTCACGGCCACGCTGGGCATCGGCATTGCGTGGCTGCTGGCGCGCACCGAGTTCCGGGGGCAGGGCGCGTTCGAGTTTGCAGCGCTGCTGGCCTTCGCCATCCCCGGCACGGTGCTGGGCGTGAGCTACATCCTGGCTTTCAACGTGCCGCCGTTCGAGCTGACAGGCACGGCACTCATCATCGTGCTGTGCTTCATGTTCCGCAATCTGCCGGTGGGCGTGCGGGCGGGCACTGCCGCGTTCAAGCAGCTGGACCGGTCGCTCGATGAAGCGTCCGTCATGCTGCGTGCAGGCAGTGTGCAGACGCTGCGCCATGTGGTGCTGCCGCTGCTCAAGCCTGCGCTGGTGGCGGCGCTGGTCTACAGCTTTGTGCGCGCCATCACCACCGTGAGTGCGGTGATCTTCCTGGTCACGGCCGAAAACGAGCTGGCCACCACCTACATCATTGGCCGCGTGGGCAATGGCGACTATGGCGTGGCGCTGGCGTACTGCACGGTGCTCATCATCCTCATGTCGGCCTCCATCGGGCTCATTCAGCTGCTGGTGGGTGACCGCAAACTCGGTCGGCGCGGTGGCTTATGACCCCCCCCCTGAGTCGCCTTCGGCGCCTTCCCCCCAGGGGGACAACGCCTCGCTGCGGGGCGGCGCTTGCTCGGCGTCCCACGCCTGGATCGCGCCAGTTGCCATGCGCAATCGTCAATTGAAAAGACAACTATGAACAACAACGACGCGGGCATCGTGTTCCGCAACATCACCAAGCGCTACGGCAGCGACAGCAGCGCGGCCCTGGCCGTCAAGGGCATCAGCTTTGAGGTGCCGCGCGGCACGCTCACCACCATCCTCGGCCCCTCCGGCTGCGGCAAGACCACCACCTTGCGCATGATTGCGGGGCTGGAATCGCCCACTTCGGGCGAGATCTTCATCGCAGGCCAGGACGTGACCACGCTGGGCACCGCGCAACGCAATGTGAGCATGATGTTCCAGAGCTACGCGCTGTTCCCGCACATGAACGTGGTGGAGAACGTGATGTACGGCCTGCGCATGTCAGGCCAGCCCAAGGAGCAGGCACGCACCAAGGCGGTGGAGGCGCTGCGCGGCGTGGGCCTGGTGGGCTATGACGACCGCCTGCCCAGTGAACTTTCGGGCGGACAGCAGCAGCGCGTGGCCCTGGCCCGCGCGCTGGTGCTGGAGCCCGAGGTGCTGCTGTTCGACGAGCCCCTGTCCAACCTCGACGCCCGCCTGCGCCGTGAGATGCGTGAGGAAATCCGTGCCTTGCAGCAGCGCCTGTCGCTCACGGTGGCTTACGTCACACACGACCAGGCTGAGGCCATGGCCGTGAGCGACCAGATCATTGTGATGAACCAGGGCCTGATTGCGCAAAAGGGCTCGCCGCGCGCGCTGTACGAAACCCCGCACAGTGAGTTTGTGGCCGGTTTCATGGGTGAGGCGATGCTGTTCCCCGCCGTGGCCGACGCGGACGGCACGGTGGCACTCGGCCCGCTGGTGCTGCGCCCCCGCATGGCGGTGAAGAGCGGCCCGGTAAAGGTGGCGGTGCGGCCGGAGGCCTGGCGCATTCATCGCCAGGGCGCGGGCCTGCTGCCCGCCCGGCTGGACAAGCGGGCCTATCTGGGCGCGGTGCACGAATACACCTTTGACACCACGCTCGGCCACATCTTTGTGGTGTCGTCCGACCTGGATGATGTGCTGGCCGTGGGTGATGACGTGCAGCTGAGCCTGGGTGTCCACGGCGTATCGGTGGTTGGTAGTACCGAAGGTGCCCAACGTGATGCGGAATAATGGCGCCATGAACCAACTCGACGCCCTCAAACAGTTCACCACCGTGGTTGCCGACACTGGCGACTTTCTGCAACTGGCCCAGTTCCGTCCGCAGGACGCCACGACCAATCCCTCGCTGATCCTCAAGGCGGTGCAAAAGCCAGAATACGCGCCCCTGCTCAAGGACACCGTCGCCAAGTGGCAAGGGCGCGCCATGGACGAGGTGATCGACCGCCTGCTGGTGCGTTTTGGTTGCGAAATCCTGACCCACGTGCCCGGCCGGGTCTCCACCGAAGTGGATGCGCGTCTGAGCTTTGACACCAGCGCCACCGTCACGCGCGCCGAGCGCATCATCGAGCTGTACCAGGCCGAAGGCATCCACATCGACCGCGTGCTCATCAAGATCGCGGCCACGTGGGAGGGCATCCAGGCCGCTGCCCAGCTGGAGCGCAAGGGCATCCACACCAACCTCACGCTGCTGTTCTCGTTCGCCCAGGCCGTGGCTTGCGGCCAGGCCAAGGTGCGGCTGATTTCCCCGTTTGTGGGCCGCATTTACGACTGGTACAAGAAGCAGGCGGGCGCGAGCTGGGATGAGGCCGCGCGCGCGGGCGCCAACGACCCGGGCGTTCAGTCGGTCACGCAGATCTACAACCACTACAAGCGCTTTGGGATTGCCACCGAGGTGATGGGGGCGAGTTTCCGCAACGTGGGGCAGATCACTGCGCTGGCCGGGTGCGACCTGCTGACCATTGCGCCCGAACTGCTGGCGCAGCTGGCGGCGAGCGAGGCGCCGTTGCAGCGGGCGCTGGATGCAGAGGCTGCCAAGGCGATGGATTTGCCTGCGGTGAACTATGACGAGGCGGGGTTCCGTTATGCGTTGAATGAGGACGCGATGGCGACGGAGAAGCTGGCCGAGGGGATTCGGGCGTTTGCGGTGGATGCGGTGAAGCTGGAGAAGCTGATTCTGGCGGCTTGAGGTCAGCATTTTTAGTGGTTTTGGCGGCTAGCGCTTTTGTAGAAAGCGCCAGCCGCTATTGTTTTTATAGTTCCCTAGTTTGCCCCATACCGTTCGGGCTGAGCTTTTCGAAGCCTTGGCGCGCTGGTTTAGGCGGTGTGCTTGTGCTGAGGGCGGAGGCCGGGTTGTCGCCCCGGCGGGCGAGTAACTTTCTTTTGCTTCGCCAAAAGAAAGTCACCAAAGAAAAGGCGACCCCCAGTCTGCGACCCCTGCGCTTCGCTACGGGGCAAACCTGCGTCGGGGCGGTTGCGGGGTGCGCCGCAGAACTCACTGCGCGCCTGCGGCGCTCCGCTCGAACAACTGCGGCGAGTCAGTTCACGAGGCATGGGCGCTGCGACGCCCATGCTCACCCCGCAACCGCCCCGCCGCAGGCGCAGCCAGCAGGGGGTTGGGCAGCCGAACCTCCAACAGCCGAACAGCCACACGGGCCATTGCTGCGCTCGGCCCCGCCTGCGCAGCGCGTGGCGCTTGCGCCCGCGAGACCGTGCCGAGCGCAGCGTAGCGAAGCTATGGCCCGTGTGGATGTCCGCTCCCCCGGGTTCCCTTCTGGATGCGCCAGGGGCGCGCAGGGCGCGGGGTGGCGCGTGTGCCGAAGGACACACGCGCTTCGTGAACTGACTCACCGCAGTTGTCCGAGCGGAGCGCCAAAGGCGCGCAGCGAGTTCTGCGGTGCACCCCGTGACCGAGCACCCCAGGTTGCCCCGTAGCGCAGCGAAGGGGTCGCAGACAGCAGGGTCGCCCTTTCTTTGGTTCCTTTCTTTCGGCGACGCGAAAGAAAGGGACTCGCCCGCCGGGGCGAACTCCCGGCCTCCGCCCTCAATCCAGGCACGCCGCACAGATCAGCGAACGAGCGTGCCCAGGCTTCGACAAGCTCAGCCCGAACGGGCAGAAGAAACCCTGCAACTATTAAAACAATAGCTGTCAGTGCTTATCCACCAAGCGCCAGACCCCAAAAAAACCAAAAATTCACCCCGCAGGCAGCCGCATCCCCACCCGCAACCCCCTCGGCACCACCCCCTCCGCCACCGTCCGGCCGCCATGCCGCAGCGCGATCTCCTCCACGATCGACAGCCCGAGCCCACACCCCCCCGCCTTGTCCGACCCGCGCCAGAAGCGCGCAAACAGATCGCCCAGGTGTTCGGCTGGCACGCCCGGTCCGTCGTCCTCCACCAGCAGCAAGGCCCAGCGCCCGGGCTCCTCGTGGCCCACACGCACTGTCACCGTGGCGCCGGGGCCTGCGTAGTGCAGTGCGTTGTCGATGAGGTTGTTGAGCGCCTCGCGCAGCAGCACCGGGTGGCCTTGCACGGGCAGGCTGTCGTCACCCTCGTAGCCCAGGTCCATGCCTTGCGCCAGGGCGCGGGCTGCCCATTCGCGAGCGACTTCGCGGGCCAGGCAGGCCAGGTCGATGGCCTGCATCTCCACGTTCGATTCGGAGCGCGCCAGCTGCAGCAGCTGGTGCACCAGGTGGGCGCTGCGCTGGGCGGCCGAAAGCACTTTCTGCAGCCGTTCCTGCACGGCGGGCTCATGGCTTTCGTGCAGGGCCAGCTCGGTCTGGCCGATGAGCCCGGCCAGCGGGGTGCGCAGTTGGTGCGCAGCGTCGTTGAGAAAGCGCTTTTCCTTTTGCTGGCCGCGCGCCACGGTCTCCAGCAGCCGGTTGATGGTGCTGGCCAGCGAATGCACCTCCTGCGGAGCCGAGGTCAGCTCGATGGGGGGCAGCGGTGTGGTGCCAGCCTGCGGCAGGGCGCCGGCGCGCTCGATCTGGGCCTCCAGGCGCTTCAAGGGCTGCAGGCCGCGCAGCACGCCCGCATACACCACGGCGCTCAGCGCCAGGCCCATCAGCCCCATGGGGAACACCATCTGCTCCAGCAGCTCCTGCGCGATGCGCTCGCGCACGGTGAGGCTCTGCGCCACCTGCACACGCAGGGTCTGGCGCGTCTGGGGTGTGCCGTAGTCCACGTCCAGCAACGCCACGCGCACGGGGCGGTCGTCCACGCGGGCGTGGTACAGGTAGGGGTCGCCCACGCGCACCTCCACGGGCGGCGGCGGAGGCAGCTGGGCATTGCCCAACAGAAAGCGCCCGGGCGGGGACGAGACCATGTAGGTGATGCGGTCGGCCGGGTCCTGCTCCAGGATGTCCTGCGCGGCCTTGGGAAAGTCCACCAGCAACCCGTCCCCGATCGGCTTGATCTGCCGCGCGAGCGCTCGCACCGACTGCGTCAGCGTCTGGTCAATGCCCTTCTCGCCGTTCTGCAGCGCAATGCGCCACGCCAGAAACCCGCCAGACAGCCACAACACCAGCTGCGGCAGCAACAGCCACAGCAGCAGCTTGCGTTGAAGAGAAACCCCCGGTACGTGGCGCATGTCAGTGGCCTGGGCCTGCGGAGATCAGTGGGACCCCCGATGCCAGCCACTGGCGCGGCCCCCGCGAGGGATGCCGAGCAAGGGCCGCCCCGCAGCGAGGGCATCGTTCTCCTGCCCGCGTAGCGCAGCGAAGCGAGAGCGGGGGGAAGGCGCGCAGCGACTCAGGGGGGTGTTCCATCTACGGCCTGTTCAGCATGTACCCCAGCCCCCGGATGTTGCGGATGGCCAGCGGCGAGGTGTCGAGCTTCTTGCGCAGGCGGTGCACATACACCTCCAGCGCGTTGGAGTTGAGCGGGGGTGCGGCGGTTTGTCCGGGCTCCGGGGGGCTGGCGCGCCAGGCGGCCAGCACATCGTCGCGCGTGACGACTTCGCCGCAGCGGTTGACCAGCAACTCCAGCAGCTCCCATTCGCGCTGGGTCAGGTCGAGCAGGTCGCCATTGAGCGCCGCCGAATGGCTGGCGTGGTCCAGTACCAGCGGGCCGATGGTGGTGCTGGCGCCGCCTGCGGCGCTGCTGGCCTGGGTAAAGGCGGGCTGGCGCGCACGGCGCAGCATGGCCTGCAGGCGGGCCTGCAGCTCCTGCATGTTGAAGGGCTTGGTGATGTAGTCGTCAGCCCCGGCATTGAGACCCAGCACGCGGTCTTCCACGCCATCGCGCGCGGTCAGAATCAGCACGGGCAGGCCGGCAATGTGGGTGCGCGCCCAGGTCAGAAGCTCCATGCCGTCGGCGCCGGGCAGGCCCAGGTCCAGGATGATGCCGTCCACCGCCTGCGACTGCAGCAGCGTGGTGGCCTCGGCCACACTGGAGGCCGTGTGCACGCCGAATTCCAGCTGCTGGAGCTGGCCAGTCAGCGCGTCCAGCAGCAGGGCATCATCTTCAACAATCAGTATCGTGGCCATGGGATTGAGCATAACAAAGCACCCCGCCAGCGGCTCCTGCAGCACGGCAGTGCTTGCACCCGCAGCGGTTGGTAATTCAATAACGGGCCAAGGGCGTTGGTATGTAACCCACACCCGGGAAAGCCCTGATATGTTCATTAATTATTGTAATTAAAGTACCAACTGCGCTAAACAGCACCGGATTGCGGCGCACCAACGGATTCAAACATCGAGGAGACACGGGTATGTGGAAGATGACAAAAATCGCCGCAGTGGCGGTGGGCCTGGCGGCAGCGATGTCGGCCAGCGCGGGGGAGGTGGAGGTCCTGCACTACTGGACTTCGGGCGGCGAAGCCAAGTCGGTGGCCGAGCTCAAGAAGATCATGCAGGGCAAGGGCCACACCTGGCGCGACTTTGCCGTGGCCGGTGGCGGTGGCGACAGCGCCATGACCGTGCTCAAGAGCCGCGTGATCTCGGGCAATCCACCGTCGGCTGCGCAGACCAAGGGCCCGGCCATTCAGGAGTGGGCGTCCGAAGGCGTGCTGGCCAACATGGACACCCTGGCCAAGGCTGAAAAATGGGATGACCTGCTGCCCAAGGTGGTCGCCGATGTCATGAAGTACAAGGGCGCTTACGTGGCCGCCCCGGTCAACGTGCACCGTGTGAACTGGATGTGGGGCAGTTCCGAGGCCCTGAAGAAGGCTGGCGTGGCCTCCATGCCCAAGACCTGGGACGAGTTCTTTGCGGCAGCCGACAAGCTCAAGGCCGCAGGCCTGGTGCCCGTGGCCCACGGTGGCCAGAACTGGCAGGACTTCACCACGTTTGAATCGGTGGTGCTTGGCGTGGGTGGCCCCAAGTTCTACCAGGACGCCTTGGTCAAGCTTGACGACAAGGCCATCAACAGCGACACCATGAAGAAGTCGCTGGAGACTTTCCGCCGCATCAAGGGCTACACCGACCCCGGCGCCCCTGGCCGCGACTGGAACCTGGCCACGGCCATGCTGATCCAGGGCAAGGCAGGCTTTCAGCTGATGGGCGACTGGGCCAAAGGCGAGTTCCTGGCCGCAGGCAAGGCGCCTGGCAAGGACTTCCTGTGTGCTGCTGCACCGGGGTCGGCCAACGCGTTCACCTTCAACGTCGATTCGTTCATTCTGTTCAAGCTGAAGGATGCTGCCGCACAGAAGGCGCAGAGCGACCTGGCCAGCGCCATCATGAGCCCGGCTTTCCAGGAAGTGTTCAACCTCAACAAGGGCTCCATCCCCGTGCGTGCGGGCCAGCCCATGGACAAGTTTGACGACTGCGCCAAGGCCTCGGCCAAGGACTTCGTGGACACCGCCAAGAGCGGCGGCCTGGTGCCCAGCGCGGCCCACGGCATGGCAATTGCCCCGGCCACCGAAGGCGCCATCAAGGACGTGGTCAGCCAGTTCTGGAACGACGACAAGGTCAGCGTCGCCGATGCCATGAAGAAGATCGCGGCCGCCGCGAAAACCAAGTAAGCCGTGCAAGACACACGCGCACACACGCACTAAAACCAACCCCAGAGGGATCCCATCATGAAGACAAGAAACCGCCTTACGGCGGTGGCTTTGGCCGCCGCATGCGCGAATGGCGCCTTTGCTATGGATGTAGCAGGCTTTGAGTTCAACGGTTACTCGCGGGGCGGCCCGGTGTTCAACCACTCCGACGGCGTCAAGGGCAACCTTTCGCTGGGTGGCGAACTGCAGAAGTACCGCCTGGGCAACGAGGGTGACAACGGCATCGAAGTCAACTTTGCACGCGGTTTTGAAGCCGGCGGTGTCAAGTGGAAGGTCAACTACATGCCCGCCAAGTGGGGCAGTGGCGACATCAGCACCGAACAGGCATTTGTGGAAATGAGCGGCTTCTCGTTCTCACCCGAAGCCAAGTTCTGGGTCGGCCAGCGCCGCCTGCGGATCCAGGACGTGCACATCGTCGACTACTTCCTGCTGAACTACGGCGACAACATCGGCGCCGGTGTGACCGACGTGCCCGTCGGCGGCATGAAGCTGGGCCTGGGTGTGTTCACCGGCGACAAGTTCGACGGTGGCCTGCCCAACAACGTGAAGGCTCACCGCATCAACGCCGACCTGTCGGAGATCAACACCAACCCGGGTGGCAAGCTGCGGGTGCTGCTGACGGCGGTGGGGGGCAAGGGCCAGGTCAATGGCGGTTCGGGCTCGGGCATCTCCTTCATGCACACGCAAAAGGAATTCCTGCTGCCCAGCATCACCAACACGCTGTACCTGCAAACATCGCGGGGCCATGCGCGCATCGACGGAGAGTTCGAGGCCATCGAGGGCACCAGCGCTGGCAAGCGCGCCACCCGCATCGCCGACTCCATCAATTGGCAAAGTGGCCCGTTTGGTGGTCAGGCCCTCATTGGCTACCAGACCAACAAGGCTGATCTGACGGGCGTGGAGACCAAGGACTTCTCGCTGGGCGGCCGTGGCTCCTATGCGTTCACCAAGAACTTCAAGGGTCTGGTGGAACTGTCCACCACCACCCGCAAGGGCACTGGTGCTGACCAGCGCCTGTCCAAGGTCACGCTGGCGGGCGCCTTGGCCCTGTCGGAAGACTTCTGGTCACGTCCCGAGTTGCGTCTGTACGTGACCAAGGCCAACTGGAACCAGGCAGCGGCACTGGCCAATGCCGCAACTTTTGGCGCCAATGGCAAGACCTCGCGCACGCTGGTGGGCGTGCAGTACGAGGTGTGGTGGTGATCCGTTGAGTAGGTAGTGAGTTAGCGAGTTAGTCAGAGGTTACTTTGTTCATTTGGGGGGCACTCCTGCGTGTCCCCCGCTTTTTTTACATGCAGGACGATGACAAACACATACCGTGGCCATGAGCAAAAACACCTTTGAAACATGGCTGCCCAAGCTGGTCGTGACACCGGCTTTTGTACTGGGCTTTGCCTTCATCTATGGCCTGATGGTCTGGAATGGCGTGCTGAGCCTCTCCGCATCGCGCATGCTCCCCAACTACGAGTGGGTGGGCCTCGCGCAGTACGAAAAACTCTGGGAGATGGACCGCTGGTGGGTCGCGCTCAAGAACCTCGGCATCTTCGGCGTGGGCTACGTGGGCGGGTCCCTGGCCATCGGCGTCGTGCTGGCCGTGCTGCTGGACCAGAAGATCCGCGCTGAGGGCGCGCTGCGCACCATTTACCTGTACCCCATGGCCCTGTCGTTTGTGGTCACGGGCACGGCCTGGAAGTGGCTGCTGAACCCGGGCCTGGGCATCGAAAAAATGGTGCGCGACTGGGGCTTTCCGAATTTTGAGTTTGGCTGGCTGGTGGACACCGAGATGGCCATCTACTGCGTGGTGATTGCAGGCATCTGGCAAAGCGCTGGTTTTGCGATGGCGCTGTTCCTGGCGGGCCTGCGGGGCATCGACGACAGCATCATCAAGGCCGCGCAGGTCGATGGTGCATCCTTGCCACGCATCTACTGGCGCATCGTGCTGCCAGCACTGCGGCCCGTGTTCTTCTCCACGGTCATGGTGCTGTCGCACCTGGCGATCAAGAGCTTTGACCTGGTGATGGCGCTCACCGCCGGTGGCCCTGGTTTTTCCACCGACGTGCCCGCAACGTTCATGTACACCATGTCGTTCTCGCGCGGCCAGATCGGCCTGGGCGCCGCCAGTGCGACCATGATGCTGGCCACTGTGGCGGCACTGGTCATCCCTTACCTTTACAGCGAACTGCGGACCAAGCCCCATGACCGCTAAGCCCTCCCTCTTTCCGTCGCTCGGCCGCTTGCTGGTCTATGCCGTGCTGGCCCTGGCCACCGCGTTCTTCCTGCTACCGCTGTACGCCATGCTGGTCACCTCGTTCAAGGATGCCGAGGAGATCCGCAGCACCTCGCTGCTGGCGCTGCCCGCTGCGCTGAACGGGGCAGCCTGGGGCACGGCCTGGTCCAGCGCCTGCACGGGCGTGGACTGCAATGGCCTGCGCCCGTTCTTCTGGAATTCGGTGGCCATGGCCGTGCCGGCCGTGATGATCTCCACCGTGTGGGGTGCGCTCAATGGTTATGTGCTGAGCCTGTGGAAGTTTCGCGGCAGCGATGCGCTGTTCGGCATGCTGCTGTTTGGTGTGTTCATGCCGTTCCAGGTGGTGCTGCTGCCCATGAGCCAGGTGCTGGGATGGCTAGGGCTTTCGAGTTCCATCACCGGGCTGGTGCTGGTGCACTGCCTAGCGGGGTTGGCGGGCACCACGCTGTTCTTTCGCAACTACTACGCGGCGATCCCGAAGGAGCTGGTGAACGCGGCGCGCATGGATGGCGCCAGCTTCTTCCAGATCTTCTGGCGCATCGTGCTGCCGCTGTCCACGCCCATCATCATGGTCACGCTGATCTGGCAGTTCACCAACATCTGGAACGACTTCCTGTTTGGCGTGGTGTTCTCGGGCACGGATTCGAAGCCCGTGACGGTGGGCCTGAACAACCTGGCCAACACCAGCAGCAGTGTGAAGGCCTACAACGTGGACATGGCGGCCGCGATCATCGCGGGCTTGCCCACCATGGTGATCTACGTTCTCGCAGGCAAGTTTTTTGTGCGCGGCCTGACGGCTGGCGCGGTGAAAGGTTAAGGAAAATCATGGCGTCTTCATTGGACATCGCGGGCATCAACAAGCGCTTTGGCAAGGGTGACAAGAGCGTGGAGGTGCTGCGCAAGATCGACATCCACGTGGCACCGGGCGAGTTCCTAATCCTGGTCGGCCCCTCGGGCTGCGGCAAATCCACGTTGCTCAACATCATTGCGGGCCTGGACGAGCCCACCGAAGGCGAGATCCGCATCGGTGGCAAGAACGTGGTGGGCATGCCCCCGCGCGACCGTGACATCGCCATGGTGTTCCAGAGCTACGCGCTGTACCCCACGCTCTCTGTGGCCGACAACATTGGCTTTGCGCTGGAGATGCGCAAGATGCCCAAGCCAGAGCGCCAAAAGCGCATCGACGAAGTCGCAGCCATGCTGCAGATCAGTCACCTGCTCGACCGCCGCCCCAGCCAGCTCTCGGGCGGCCAGCGCCAGCGCGTGGCCATGGGCCGGGCCCTGGCGCGCCAGCCGCAGCTCTTCTTGTTTGACGAACCGCTGTCCAACCTCGACGCCAAGCTGCGCGTGGAGATGCGCGCCGAGATCAAGCGCCTGCACCAGGCCAGCGGCATCACCAGCGTGTACGTGACGCATGACCAGGTCGAAGCCATGACCCTGGGTTCGCGCATCGCGGTGATGAAGGGCGGCGTGGTGCAGCAGCTGGGCACGCCCGACGAGATCTACAACCGCCCGGCCAATACCTACGTGGCCACCTTCATCGGCTCGCCCACCATGAACCTGCTGCGTGGCGCGGTCACGGGCGGGCAGTTTGGCATCCAGGGCGCGGCGTTGAACCTGGCACCTCCATCCCCCCCACAAAGCGGTTCCAACGAAGTGCTGCTGGGCGTGCGCCCTGAGCACCTGGTGATGCAGGAGACTGCCCCCTGGCGCGGGCGGGTCAGCGTGGTGGAGCCCACGGGCCCCGACACCTATGTGATGGTGGACACCGCCGCAGGCAGCGTCACGCTGCGCACCGATGCGCAGACCCGTGTGCAGCCCGGCGACGCCGTGGGCCTGGCGGTAGAGCCCGCCAACGCCCACTGGTTCGACGCCAAGTCCGAAGATCGATTGACAGGCTGAGCGGTTGGGAGCCCCAGCCCCTGGGTCGCTGCAAGAAGGGGCTTTGGTCTTTGCCTGAAGCGGTAATTCAGGTAAAAAGAGGCTCTAGCGCTTATCTATCAAGCGTCAACAGCTATATAAATAATAGCGTTGGCGATCCGCAGGCCGCCGTCTGCCGCAGGGCAACGGGGGCGTGTGACCTTTGGTTTTCATCTTTTTCCCATGCACCCTCAGCGCCTCCTTGCCGACATCGGCGGCACCAATATCCGACTGGCCTGGCAGAACGAACCGGGCGGCCCCTTGCACGACACGCGCGTGTTGCCCTGCGCGCAGTTCCCCACCGTGGATGCTGCGCTGGCGGCCTATCTGACAGAAGTGGGCGTACCCACCCCGCGCGAGGCGGCGTTTGGCATTGCCAACCCCGTCACGGGCGACGCCATCCGCATGACCAACCACAGCTGGAGCTTCTCGCAGCGCGCGGTGCGCGAGGCGTTTGGTTTTGAGCGCCTGGTGGTCATCAACGACTTCACCGCGCTGGCGCTGGCGCTGCCCCTGCTGACGCCCGACCTGCTGCGCCCCGTGGGCGGTGGCGAGGCCGTGCCGGGCGCCGCCATCGCGCTGCTGGGCCCGGGCACGGGCCTGGGCGTGTCGGGTCTGGTCTTCCCGCCGGGGTCCAGCAACGGTGTGCCGTTGTCGGGCGAGGGTGGGCACGTTTCGCTGGCCGCGCAGACGCAGCGCGAATTCGACGTGCTGGCCATCCTGCAAGAACGCTATGGCCATGTGTCCGCAGAGCGCGCGGTGTCGGGTGCGGGGCTGGTGGACCTGTACCACGCGCTGCGCAGGCTGGCCCAGCGCGGCGGCAAGGAGATCAGTTCGGCCGCCGAAGTGACCGAGCTGGCACTGCAGTCCAACGACGCCTTGGCGCTGGAGGCGCTGGACCTGTTCTGCGGCTTTCTGGGTAGCGTGGCGGGTAACCTGGCCCTTACCCTGGGCGCGCGCGGCGGCGTGTTCATTGGCGGCGGCATGGTGCCGCGCCTGGGCACGTGGTTCGACAAATCCTCGTTCCGCGCACGGTTCGAGTCCAAGGGACGCTTTCAGCCCTACCTCGCGTCCATCCCCTGCTGGATCATCGACCCGAGCGCCACGCCTGCGCTGTATGGCGCTTCGCGTGCGCTCGATATTGCCGGCTCTGAAGGATGAGCAGCGAAGTTGCCGCACCGCCCGCGCCGGGGCCTGCGCTACAGGTCAGCGGTGTGCACCATGTGGCCATCATCGCCAGCGACTATGTCCGCTCGCGCCGCTTCTACACCGAGGTGCTCGGCCTGCGGGTGGTGCACGAAGTCTTTCGGGCGGAGCGGCAGTCGTACAAGCTGGACCTGCAGTTACCCGATGGAACGCAGGTGGAGCTTTTTTCCTTCCCCCACCCACCCGCACGCCCGTCCTACCCCGAGGCCTGTGGCCTGCGCCATCTGGCGTTGCGCGTAGCCGATATGGAAGCCAGCGTGGGCACGCTGGTAGCGCATGGCGTGGCGGTGGAGCCGGTGCGGGTCGATCCGTTTACCGGCGCGTTGTTCACCTTTTTTGCCGACCCTGATGGGTTGCCGATCGAGCTGGTCGGGCCGGCCTGACCGGCGCAGGTTCTCCTTCGTTGTCCTGCGCTCAGTCCACGGCGATGCGGCGTTCCTTGATGAGCGCTGACAGGAGCTGCGTTTCTGCACCGATGGTCTGCTGGAAGGCGGTGGCGTCCTGCACGATGGGTTCGGCCCCCAGGTCGGCAAAGCGGCTTTTCACCTCTGGTAGGGCGACCGCCTTGGCGATCTCGCTGGCCAGTCGGTTCACGATGTCGCTGGGCGTGCCTGCGGGCGCAAACACGCCAAACCAGTTGCCCAGTTCTACGCCCTTGATGCCCAGCTCGGTCAGGGTGGGTGCCTCCGGGAAGAAGGCCGAGCGCTTGGTGCCGGTCACGGCCAGCAGCCGTGCGCGGCCTTCGCGGATGTGCTGGAAGCCGGTGGCCGGGTCGAAGTAGTAGTCCACCTGCCCGGCCAGGATGTCCTGCAGCGCCGGTGCCGCGCCTCGGTAAGGCACATGCACGGCGTCAAACCCCGCCTGCTGCTTGAAGAGTTCGCCCACCAGGTGCATCTGGGTGCCAGCCCCCCCGGAGGCATAGCTGAGCTTGCCAGGCGCCGCCTTGGCCATGGCCACCAGGTCGTTGGCGCTTTGCACAGGCAGCCCCTTCTTGGCCACGAGGTAGAGCTGGGCGTAGCCCAGGCTGGCCACGGGGCGCAGATCGCGCTCGGGGTTCAGTGCAGGCTTGAACAGGAAGGGGTTGGCTGTCTGCACCGAAATGGGGGCCACCATCAGCGTGTGGCCATCGGGTGCGGCCTTGCTGGTTTCCATCACGCCCAGGTTGCCGCTGGCCCCCGGCTTGTTGTCCACCACGACGGGCTGGCCGAGCGACTTGCTCAGTGCCGCGCCTGCGACGCGGGCCATCACGTCGGTGGTACCGCCAGCCGGAAAGCCCACGACCAACCGGATGGGCTTGCTCGGCCACGCTGGGGGCTGGGCCAGGCTGGCGCCCGTGGTGGCGGCCAGGCAGGCTGCGGCGCTGGCGCGCAGCAGCAGGTTGCGACGGGTGATGAAGGTGCGAAGGGATGGGATGTGCATGGTTTGTCTCCGTTGATGTTGTCTGTTGTGGCTGGTGGGTGCAATGGGGCAGGGCGGGTGTTGCTTCAGGGCTGGTGCGTCCTCCAGCCCGGCATGGGCGTTGCGCGGACAAGGCGCGTTTCCTGCGCCACGATCAGGTGCTCGGACGCTGCCAGGTAGGCGGGAAACGCTGGGTGGCTGTCGCGGGCCTGGCAGCGGCGCTCGTAGTCGGCCAGGTCTTCGTAGGCCCACAGGTGCACGAACTGGTTCAAGGGACCGACCTGGCTGACGTAAAACCCCACCGGGTGTGCCAGTGTGTCCATCAGCACGGGCATGGCCATGCGGTTGAACACCTCCAGGAACTCGCCCATCTTGCGCAGGCGGATGGTGTAGATGCGGTGGTCCACCAGGGGCTTGGTCAAGGGCTCATGCGGCATGGCAGGCCTCCTTGCGTATGGGCGCTGTGCGCTGGCCTGGCGGCCATGCGCCCGCCACGTGGCGGCCGGTGATCCAGCCAAAGGTCATGGCCGGCCCCAGCGTGATGCCGGCGCCAGGGTAGTTGCCGCCCATGATGCTGGTGCGGTCGTTGCCCACGGCGTACAGCCCGGGTACAGCCTGCCCGTCGGCACGCAGTACCTGGCCTTCGGTGGTGGTGCGCAAGCCCTCGAAGGTGCCCAGGTCACCCATGACGACCTTGACGGCGTAGTAAGGGCCTGCACCGATGGGGGCCACACAGGGGTTGGGCTGCTGGTCGGGGTCGGCCAGGTAGCGGTTGAAGGCCGTGGTGCCGCGCCCGAACTGGCGGTCCTCGCCGGTGCGCGCGCCAGCGTTGTACTCGCGCACGGTGGCTTCCAGCCCCTCGGGGTCGATGCCAGCGGCCTGGGCCAGGTCTGCCAGCGTGCGGCCCTTGAAGAGGTAGCCCTTGCGGATCAGGCCGCCCACGGGCATGGGCGCAGGCTTGGCATAGCCCAGGCCGTATTTGGACAGCGTGGCCTGGTCGCACAGCAGCCACATGGCGGTCTCGCGCTGGTCGCGGCAGGCCTCGATCATGGCAGCGCCCACGTCGTGGTACGAGTGGGACTCGTTGGTGAAACGCCGCCCGTTGCGCAGCACCCCGATGATGCCGGGCTTGTAGCGGTCCAGCAGGTGCGGAAACACCCCCGTGCGGCCTTGGCTCAGGGGCACGCGCGACACCGGCATCCAGGCGGCTGCGCCCACGCCGTCAAAGCGCTCATCCACTTGCCCACCGACCTGCGCGCCCAGGCGCAGGCCATCGCCGGTGTTCTCTGCGGGCACAGGCGAGAGGTGCTCGCCACCGCTCGCCAGGTGCGGGTAGCGCTGGGTGATGCGGGCCACATCGTGGGGGTAGCCGCCGCAGGCCAGCACCACGCCCTGGCGGGTGCGGATGCGCCGTTCGCCCCGGGGCGTGTGCACGCGTGCGCCGGTCACGCGGTCGCCCGCTTGGAGCAGTTCGCGCGCTTCGGCCTCGGTGTGGATCGGAATGCCCAGGTCGAAACAGGTCTTGGCCAGGCGCGCAGCCAGGGCGTTGCCACTGGTCACTTGCACGCCCCGGCGGTAGCGCAGCAGGTCCAGCAGGTGGCCCCCCAGGCGCCGTGCCACATAGGCAGCCGATACCACCGATTTGGTGGCGCGGAAGAAATGCTTGAGGTCGGCGTTCGACGAGTTGAACATCATGCCCACGAAGGTGATCGTGGACAGCGGCGGGCGCAGCCGTGCCAGCTCGGGCCCCAGCTGGCTCGCGTCATAGGGCGCGGCCAGGATGGAGCGGCCAATGGCAGCGCCCCCTGGTGCGTCGGGGTGGTAGTCGGGGTAGAGCGTGGGCACGAAGCGCACGTCAGTCTCGCGCTCGAACCAGGCCACCATCTCGGGCGCATGGTCCAGGAAGGCGTCGACCGCATCAGCTTGGTAGAACGGTCCCGTCTGGTCCTTCATGTAGGTGCGCATGGCCTCGCGGGTGTCTGGTGCAGCACATTGGGTGTTGCCGGGGATCCAGAGCACCCCGCCCGAGAAGGCAGTGGTGCCTCCGAAGCAGGTTGCCTTTTCGATCACGATGACATCCAGTCCGTGTTTCCTGGCCGCGATGGCGGTGGACAGTCCGCCGGCGCCGGAGCCCACGACCAGCAGGTCGCATGTCAGTTCCTGGCTGGAGGAAGGGTTGGCAGGGTTCATGTTGCAGTCTCCTTGTTGAGGGGCGTATGTGGAGGGGGCGCTGGGTATTGCCCATGCGGCGGCCTGCACCGGTGGCGCTTGGTGCGTGGGTTCTGGTCAGGGGTGGCGCCGTGCGGGGCGGTGCGCGTCAGGTGGCTGGGGCCGGCGTGCGGTTGAAGCCCGGGCGCGGCACCATGTCCATCAACATGCAGCCCAGGCCGCCATCGACCAGCAGCTCTGCGCCGTTCATGTAGGCCGATCGGTCGCTGGCGAGGAACAGCGCGGGCTCGGCAATATCCCGGGGCTCGCCAACGCGGCGGCTGGCCGTGGCTGCTGCGCGCCGCGCCTCGAAGCCTGGCTCCTCATAGAAGCGGGCAGACAGCGCGGTGCGGATCATCCCGGGGCAGATGGCGTTGCTGCGCACGCCCCGGGGGCCCCACTCGGCCGCCAGCTGGCGCGACAGCAGCAGCACCCCCGCCTTGCTGGCGCTGTAGGCGCCGCTGGCGGTCTGCGGGTGCAGGGCCGATACCGATGCAACATGCACCAGTGAACCTCGGCCCGCCTGCAGCATGTCCTGCCCAAAGGCACGACTGCATAGCAGGTAGCCGGTCAGGTTGACGGCCAACACGGCGTTCCAGTCGGCCAGCGTGACGCTGTCAAGACTACCCGGACGAAGCAGGCCCGCGTTGTTGACCAGAACGGCGGCGGGCCCAAGGCTTTCACGCACCTGCACGGCTGCGGCGGACACAGCGCTTTCGTCGGTGATGTCGCAGGCCACAGCCAGCGCATGGCCTCCCTGGGTGGTCAATCGTGTGGCCACCTGTCGGGCGGCCTCTCCGTCACGGTCCAGCAACGCCACCTGGGCACCGACCGCTGAAAATGCGCCTGCAATGGCGGCTCCGATGCCGCTGCCGGCCCCCGTTACGACGCAGACGCGTCCCTTCAGTCGTAGCCAGTCCGCGCCCTGCGCGGAGGAAAATTCATCGTGAGCGATGCGGTTGTCGCTGTGGTTCATGGGCCGCTGTCTCCTTGTGGTGATGGGGTGAAGCATCCCGCACCCTGCGGCTTTTCTCAATCGACAAAGCGAGCGATGAATAGGACAATTCGTGCATATGCCACCCACTCAGAATGAGGGAAAACCATGAGAATCGAGCCCGGGACGGTGCGACAGTTCGCGCTCTACGGCACGCAGGACGCTTCGCCGGCCTGGGCCGATCTGGTGCATCTGGAGCGGGTGCCTGAACGTTCCAGCTTGTTTGGCTGGGAGATCGACTTGCATTTCCACGAGGGGCTGATCCAAGTGCTGTACCTGACGGCAGGCGGCGCGGGCGGCAGCGCGCTGATGGACGGCCAGCGCTGGCCGCTGCGCCCGCCATGCCTGGTGGTGATTCCCGCGCGCACGGTGCATGGGTTCAGCTTTCATCCGGCCACGGACGGCCCTGTCATCACTGCGGCGCAGAAGCCGCTGGAGTCGCTTGCCGCCCTGGCGGCGCCGGAGTTGTTGGAGCACATCCGCCGCCCCCTGGTCCTGCCGGTGGATCCGGGTGGGCGTCATGCGCAGGCGCTACAACCCTTGTTTGAGGTGATCGAGCAGGAGTCCCATGGCGATGGGGGCGTTAGGGCCGCAGGTATGCCCCTGCTGGTGGCTCTGTTCGTGCAGATTGCCCGTTTGGCGCAGACGTCCGCCGCGCTGCCGGGGCCTGGGCGCTCGCGCAAGGCCGGGCAGATCGAGCGGTTCCGTGCCTTGCTGGATGTGCATGTCCGCCAGCACACGCCCGTGCGTTCCTACGCGGACGCGCTGGGGATTTCCGTAGGGCAGCTCTCGCGCCTGTGCCGCGAAGTGCTCGGCATGTCGGCCCAAGATGTGGTCAACGCGCGTGTGGTACACGAAGCGCAACGAGAGCTGGTGTATTCGTCCCTGTCGGTCAAGCAGATCGCCGCCGAGCTGGGGTTTGAGGACGAGGCGTACTTCGGTCGGTTCTTTAAGAAACACACAGGCCAACGCCCCACCGATTTCAGGCGGGAGGCCCGGGCGCAGCTGGCGGGCGCCTGATTGATCTGCCGCAGCGCGGCGCGCCCGGGTGAAGAGCGTGATGGCGAGGAGAGACGTGGTGGAGAACGGTGGCGTGAACGCCCCGCTCACATCTCCTCGCTCCAGCAATACCCATCGCGCGCAATCATCGCGCTGGCCGAGCTAGGCCCCCAACTGCCCGCCGTGTACGGGCGCGGCCCCACGGGGTCGTTCTTCCAGTGCTGCAGGATGGGCTCGACCCAGCGCCAGGCTTCTTCCTGCTCGTCGCTGCGCACAAACAGGTTCAGGCGGCCTGCAATCACGTCGAGCAACAGGCGCTCGTAGGCGCCCACGCGCTCGGTGCCAAAGCGCTGGTCGAAGTCCAGGTTCAGGTGCACCTGCGACAGCGCGGGCTCCGTCTGGTGCTGGGCGGCGCCTTGGGCCAGCAGGTGCAGCTCCAGCCCGTCCTTGGGCTGCAGGTTGATCACCAGGCGGTTGGCGGCGCCCACCGGGGTCTTGAAGATGGGGTGCGGAACGGGGCGGAAGTTGACGACGATGTGCGCGTCGCGCCCGGCGAGGCGCTTGCCGGTGCGGATGTAAAACGGCACTCCGGCCCAGCGCCAGTTGCTGATCTCGGTGCGCAGCGCGACAAAGGTTTCGGTGGTGCTGCCGGGGGCCACGCCTTTTTCCTGCAGGTAGCCGGGCACTTGCGCGCCGTGCACGTTGCCCGCAGCGTACTGACCGCGAATCACGTGCTGGCCGATGGTCTCCATGCTCCAGGGCTTGAGGGACTGCAGCACCTTGAGCTTTTCATCGCGGATGGCGTTGGCGCTGGAGTTGATGGGCGGCTCCATGCCGATGGCACACAGCAGTTGCAGCGCATGGTTCTGCACCATGTCACGCAGGGCGCCGGTCTGGTCATAGAACGCACCGCGCGACTCCACGCCCAGTTCTTCGGCAATGGTGATCTGGATGTTGGCAATGGTTTCGCGCCGCCACAGGGGCTCGAACAGTGCGTTGCCAAAGCGCATGGCAAACAGGTTCTGCACCGACGGCTTGCCCAGGTAGTGGTCGATGCGAAAGACCTGCTCTTCCTTGAGCACGCGGCGCAGCGTGTCGTTGATGGCCTGGTTCGATTGGAGGTCGTGGCCCAGCGGTTTTTCCAGCACCACGCGGGTGGTGGGGCCGTTCAGGCCCACGGCGGCGATCTGCTCGCACACGTTGGTGAACAGGCTGGGCGCGGTGGCCACATACATCACCACCGAGTCGGCGCCGCGTTCATGCAGCATGGCGGCCAGGCGCGCATAGTCGTCGGTTTTGGACAGGTCCATGCGCAGGTAGTGCAGCAGCGCGCCAAAGCGTTCGAACTCGTCCGGGGTGGGGCGCTTGGCCAGTTCCACGCTGTCAAACCGCGCCTTTATCAGGCTGCGGTATTGTTCGTGGCTCAGCTCGTCACGCGCCACGGCAATGATGCGCCCCCCCTCGGGCAGCGTTCCGTGCCGGAACGCCTGAAACAATGCGGGCATGAGCTTGCGCCAGGCCAGGTCACCTGTTCCACCAAACAGGACAAGGTCAAAACTCATGGGGTCTCCGTATCAGGGTGTTGTTGTGCGTCTGCGGCTGGAAATTGTAATCTCGTTACATTGAATTGTGTAGCTGTAGAGGCTGTAAAACGTTTTTTGACAGTTCGTGCGCAGAAAATTATTAGATAAATTGTGTAATCAAGTTACTATCTCGCCGGTTTTCACCTCCCCACATCCTGAATCCACCATGTCCTCCCTCCGTTGCGACCAAACTCCGCAGTGGCCTCAGTTGCAGGCCGCGTTCTCCGCAGATGGCAGCCGTCTGGACCTGCGGAAGGCCTTTGCCAGCGATGCGCAGCGCTTTGAGCACTTCAGCCAGCATGCGCCCGAGGTGTTTGCGGACCTTTCCAAGAACCTGTGGGACGCCACCACCGAAGCGCTGCTGCTAGACATGGCCCGTGCCAGTGGACTCACCCGGCACCGCGACGCCATGTTCGGCGGCCAGCCCATCAACAGCACCGAAGGCCGCGCCGTGCTGCACACGCTGCTGCGCCGCCCCCGGGGCCTGGCGTTGCCCGGCGACGGGCCAGACATTGCACACAAGCTGGCCCAGGTGCACACCACGCTGGATGCGATGCTGGCCTATGCCGACACGGTGCGTGCTCATGAGTCCATCACCGATGTGGTGAACATCGGCATCGGCGGCTCGGACCTGGGCCCGCACATGACCGTGCTGGCGCTAGAGCAGTTCCGCGCACCGGGCAAGCGGCTGCACTTTGTCTCCAACGTGGACGGGCATGAGCTGCACACCACACTGCGCACGCTCAAGCCCGAGAGCACGCTGTTCCTCATCGCCTCCAAGACCTTCACCACGGCAGAGACCATGACCAACGCGCGCTCGGCGCTGGCCTGGTTTGCGGCGCAAGGCGGTCAGGATGTGGGGCGCCACTTTGCGGCACTGACCACCAATGTCGATGCCGCGCAGGCGCTGGGCATCACCACCACCTTCGGCTTCTGGGACTGGGTGGGTGGGCGCTATTCGCTCTGGTCCGCCATTGGCCTGCCGATCGCGATTGCGATTGGCTCGGCGGGCTTTCGCGATCTGCTGGCCGGTGCCCATGCCATGGACGAGCATTTCCGCACAGCGCCGCTGGCGCAGAACCTGCCGGTGCGGCTGGGCCTGCTGGACATCTGGTACCGCAACTTCCATGGCTTCACCAGCCGCTGCATTGCGCCCTACCATGCCGCATTGCGCCGCCTGCCGGCCTATCTGCAGCAACTGGAGATGGAGAGCAATGGCAAGCGCGTGGGGCTGGACGGCCAGCCGCTGCCCTATGCCACGTCGCCCGTGCTGTGGGGCGAGCCGGGCACTAACGGCCAACACGCGTTCTTCCAGATGCTGCATCAGGGCACCGACGTGCTGCCGCTGGAACTCATCGCCGTGCGCCAGCCCACCCACCCACTCCCGGGCCATCACAACAAGCTGCTGGCCAACGCCCTGGCGCAGGCCCAGGCGCTGATGGTGGGCAAGGAAGGGGAAGATGGGCACCGCCACTTCCCGGGCAACCGGCCCAGCACCTTCTTGCTGCTGGATGCGCTCACCCCCGCATCGCTGGGCGCGCTGATTGCGCTGCAGGAGCACCGCGTGTTTGTGAGCGGCAGCCTGTGGGGCATCAACAGCTTTGACCAGTGGGGCGTGGAACTGGGCAAGGTGCTGGCCAAGGACATTGAGGCGCGGCTGGCCAGTGGCGACGCTGCGGGGCTGGATGGCTCCACCGCCGGGCTGCTTGCCCAGCTGCGCACCGGCGTCTGAAGAAGATCCGTGGCCACCGCCGTGAGGCGGCGCGACCACGGGCAGTGGCGATTTTTCGAGGAGACACCATGACTGCACCCCGGCCGAATTACCGCTCTGCCGACTTTCTGCGCGCGCACATCCGCCAGACCATGGCGTTCTACGACCCCGTGGCCGCCGACGCGAGCGGCGGGCAGTACCACTTCTTCCTGGATGACGGCACGGTGTACGACACGCGCACCCGCCACTTGGTCAGCGCTACCCGTTTTGTGGTCACGCACGCCATGCTGTACCGCACCACGGGCGAGCAGCGCTACCAGGCTGGCATGTTGCACGCGCTGCAGTTTCTGCGCACCGCGTTCCTCGACCCCGCCACGGGCGGCTACGCCTGGCTGATCGACTGGAATGAAGGGCGAGCCACCGTACAAGACGCCGCGCGCCACTGCTACGGCATGGCCTTTGTGATGCTGGCCTACGCCCGCGCCTTTGAAGCCGGAGTACCCGAAGCCCGCCAGTGGCTGGCCCAGGCCTTTGATACCGCCGAACAGCATTTCTGGCAACCCGCCGCAGGCTTGTACGCCGACGAGGCCAGTCCCGATTGGCAGCTCACAGGCTATCGGGGCCAGAACGCCAACATGCACGCCTGCGAGGCCCTGATCTCGGCCTTCCGCGCCACGGGCGAGCGCCGCTACATCGAGCGTGCCGAGCAACTGGCGCAAGGCATTTGCGAGCGGCAGGCGGCGTTATCCAACCCTGCCAGCGCCCCGGCTGCGGAAGGCTGGGTGTGGGAGCACTTCCATGCCGACTGGTCGGTGGACTGGGACTACAACCGCCACGACCGCAGCAACATCTTTCGCCCCTGGGGCTACCAGATCGGCCACCAGACCGAATGGGCCAAGCTGCTGCTGCAACTTGATGCCCTGTTACCCGCCGACTGGCACCTGCCCTGCGCACAGCGCCTGTTCGATGCCGCTGTAGAACTCGGCTGGGATGCCGAACACGGCGGCCTGTACTACGGCATGGCGCCTGACGGCAGCATCTGCGACGACGGCAAATACCACTGGGTGCAGGCCGAGAGCATGGCCGCCGCTGTCGTTCTGGCTGTGCGCACGGGCGACGATCGGTATTGGCAGTGGTACGACCGCATCTGGGCCTACTGCTGGGAGCACTTCGTGGACCACGAACATGGTGCGTGGTTTCGCATCCTGCACCGCGACAACCGCAACACCACCCACGAGAAGAGCAATGCGGGGAAGGTGGACTATCACAACATGGGGGCGTGTTATGACGTGTTGAAGGCGCTTGAGGACTTCCCCATTGGCTGCTCGACCTGCTGAGTGGGCGAAGAGGTTCCCCAGTAGCTATTTAGATCGATGGCTTGTTCCATGCGTCCGACACCACAATGGCGAGTCGTTCAAGGCTTCCTGCTTCAAGCTCCAACGCTCCCGAGACTTGCCACTCAAATCCCGTATACGGCTGTGAAAGTGTGAATTTCATAGTTATGTGTCCCGTGCCGTCTGATGTCGCTGTGAGCGTAACTTCTCCTTCCAACGTACCCCAAGATTTTTCGCCTTGCCAGCCGCGCCAGTTAGCGGCCAGGTCACGGAAAAAATCGCCGAGATTTTGGGTCATGTAGGTTGACGCACTGACCTCTGCAAACCAGTGGCCCAACGTTGCCGTAGCGAAAAACGTTTCTGTGTCTGGTCCTCCATACTCAGGGCGGAACCCGGAGAGTGTCAGGGACGCACTCATCATGCACTGAGTGGATCGTGATTTTTCGTGGTGTATCCATTTGATCTTTGTTCCATTGACTAGGTTGGTACTTCGCGTCCGGTCATTTCCTAAAAAAGTTCGTAGGTAGTCCCGCCACCTCCATCCGAAAGCTGAACAGCGACCCTGCCGGAACCTCTGCCTCCTGCTCCTCTATCGGCCTCCCCGCCCGCGCCGACGTAATGAACAACGTCCGCAAATCCTCCCCCCCAAAACACACCATGGTCGGGCACTGCACTGGCACTGCAATGCGCTGCAGCACCTCACCCGATGGCGAGAGTTGCAACACACAAGCGCCTTCGTACATCGCCACCCAGTAGTTGCCTTCCACATCCACCGCCGCGCCATCGGGCCTGCCGCCGTAAGGCGGGCCTTCCACCTTGCGGTCGAACTGCACCCAGGGGCGGCGGTTCGTGATCTCACCCGTTGCCACATCAAAGTCAAACCGGTCAATGCGGTGCTCGGGCGTGTTGGACCAGTACAGCGTGCGGTTGTCGGGGCTGAAGGCCAGGCCGTTGGCGGTGAAGTTGTCGCCTGCCATATGGCGCACGCGGTAGCCCGTGGCGCTGGCCGGGTCGGCCTGCAGGCACCACAGCGCGGCATGGGGAGCAATGCGGGGCGTGATGACGGAGCCCGCCCAGAATCGCCCTGCGGTGTCGCAGCGGCCATCATTCAGGCGCAGCACAGCGGTGTCGTGCTGATCAGGTGGCAGCAGGGCCAGGCAGGCGAGGGCGGTGGGATCGGCACTGTCCTTCGCCGTATCCAGAAGGTAGAAACCGTTTCGTAACCCGATTACCAACCGCCCGCCCGCTGCAGGCGCGCAGCAGCCGGGCTCAGTGGGCATGCGCCATTGCCGGTGGCGACCGCTTTCAGGATGCCATGCATGTACTGCTTGTCCCTGAATGTCACACCAGTAAAGGGATTTTTCCGTGGGGTGCCAGAAGGGTGATTCGCCCAGTTCGGAGGGCGGCAGGGGCAGGGTTTGCAGGGGCATGGGTTGAAGTGGGGTGGTTATCGAGTTACATTCTAGGGCCTCAGACAACGGGCTCCGGCGCCATGCACGGGGTCCTGCCACCCACCGATGGAGACTTCCATGCACCCAGTTGTAGCGCGCGTGACCGAGCGCATTGTCCAGCGCAGCGCAGACACCCGCGGCGCTTACCTCGCAGGCATCGACGCCATGATCGCCCGCAAGCCTGCACAAGACCGCATGGGCTGTGCCAATCTGGCCCATGCCTATGCGGCACTGCCGGGCTCTGACAAGTTCAAGGTCACGGTCGAAAAGGCGCCCAACATCGGCGTGGTCACGGCCTACAACGACATGTTGTCGGCCCACCAGCCCTACCAAAGTTACCCCACCGTGCTGCGGGATGAGGCCGCCCAGCACGGCGCCACGGTGCAGGTGGCAGGCGGCGTGCCTGCCATGTGCGACGGCGTGACGCAGGGCACGCCCGGCATGGAGCTGTCGCTGTTCTCCCGCGATGCCATTGCCATGGCCACTGCGGTAGCGCTGTCCCATGATGTGTTCGATGGCGCACTGCTGCTGGGCGTGTGCGACAAGATCGTGCCCGGCCTTTTGATCGGCGCGCTGCACTACGGGCACCTGCCCTGCGTGTTTGTGCCCGCAGGCCCCATGGGCACCGGCCTGTCGAACAAGGACAAGTCCAAGGTGCGTGAGCAGTACGCGCAAGGCCTCGTGGGGCGGGATGAATTGCTCAAGGCCGAATCCGCCGCGTACCACAGCCCCGGCACCTGCACCTTCTACGGCACGGCCAACAGCAACCAGATGCTGCTGGAAGCCATGGGCCTGCACGTGCCCGGCGCGGCTTTTGCGCCGCCGGGCACCGAAGAGCGCGAAGCCTTCACGCGGCAGGCCGTGCGCACGGTGCTCGACATCGGCAAGCGCGGTGCGCGCTTCACGCCCATCGGACGCGTGGTGGACGAGCGCTGCATCGTCAATGCCATGGTGGCCTTGCTGGCCACGGGCGGCTCCACCAACCATCTGATCCACTGGGTGGCCATTGCGCGCAGCGCGGGCATCCTAATCGACTGGTCGGACTTTGACGAACTGTCGTCCGCCGTGCCGCTGCTGGCCCGCGTGTACCCCAATGGCGATGCCGATGTGAACCAGTTCCAGGCCGCAGGCGGCCCCGCGTGGATCCTACGTGAACTGCTGTCCGGCGGCTTCATGCACCCCGATGTGATGAGCGTGAACACCGGCGGCATTGCCGCAGGCGGGCAGGGCGCCCCGGCGGTGTCGGGCGACGAAACCGTGTTGCGCCCCGTGACCCGGCCGTTCTCGCCCACCGGCGGTCTGCGCCTGCTGCAAGGGCGCCTGGGTCGCGCGGTGATCAAGGTGTCGGCCGTGCCCGAAGACCGCCACATCATCGAAGCGCCTGCGCGCGTGTTCGATTCGCAAGAGGCTTTGCTCGCCGCCTTTGCTGCGGGCGAGGTGCAGCAGGACATGGTGGCCGTGGTGCGCTTTCAGGGCCCGCAGGCCAATGGCATGCCTGAGCTGCACAAGCTCACCCCTCCGCTGGCCGTGCTGCAGAACCAGGGCTTCAAAGTGGCGCTGGTCACCGACGGCCGCATGAGCGGCGCATCGGGCAAGGTGCCCGCCGCCATCCACGTCACGCCCGAGGCACTGGCCGGTGGCCCGCTGGCCAAGGTGCTGGACGGCGACATCGTGCGGGTGGACGCCGTTGCCGGCACGCTGGATGTGCTGGTCGATGAAGCCACCTGGGCCGCTCGCCCCGTGGCGCCGTACGCCGCGCCTCCCGCCACCGGCTTTGGCCGGGAACTGTTTACCAACTTTCGCCGCCACGCAGGCGGTGCCGAACAAGGAGCCTGCACATGGTTGTAGCAGGATGCACCCCCTGAGTCGCTGCGCGCCTTCCCCCTCTCTCGCTGCGCGGGAGGGGGACGCACCCGGTGGCCTGGCGAAGCCAGTTCCACGGGTGCACTGGTATGGGCCGCGCCCCTGTCAAACGCCGCGTGCGGCATCCAACATCAAGGAGTATTTCCATGAATCCCATTGACATCGCCAGCCATGGCCCCGTCATCCCCGTCATCGTGATCGACCGCGTGGAAGACGCGCTGCCCCTGGCCGAGGCGCTGCTGGCCGGCGGCGTGAAGGTGCTGGAAGTCACACTGCGCACCGCTGCTGGCCTGCCCGCCATCGAAGCCATTGCGCGCAATTTGCCCGAGGCCGTGGTGGGCGTGGGCACGGTGCTCAACGCCGACGATGCGCGCCGCGCGAGCGAGGCCGGTGCACGTTTTGCGGTGAGCCCGGGTTACACCTCCGAAGTGGGCGGCGCCTGCAAGGGCCTGAATTTGCCGCTTCTGCCCGGTGTGGCCACGTCCAGCGAAATCATGGCCGCGCTGGCCGATGGGTTCTCGTTCCTGAAGCTCTTCCCGGCCGAGGCCGCGGGCGGCATCCCTTTGCTCAAGGCCTGGGCCAGTCCGTTTGGCCAGGTCAGCTTTTGCCCCACGGGTGGCATCAGCCTGGCCACTGCGCCCAACTACCTGGCGCTGCCCAATGTGCGCTGTGTGGGCGGTTCGTGGCTGACGCCCGCCGACGCCGTGCGCGCGGGCGACTGGGCGCGCATCACCCAGCTGGCGCGCGAGACGCATGCGCTGCGCAAGGCCGTGTGAGTTTTCCAGGATTTGATGCGAAATAGGGCTCTAGTGCTTGTCCTGTAAGCGCTGATAGCTATAACAATAGAAGCATCCATTGTTCCCTGGTCCACCTGCAGAGTGAGGCGTAGTCGGTGGGGTGACTGGGCGTGTGGACTTGCTGCCCTGCGCGCCCCTATCATGGCGCGGGGCTTGGCCCTGCCACAGCGGCTTCACGTTTCAAAGAGAGGGAGTTCAGTATGGATTTTGTTTCGGCTATCAAAAGCTGCCTGGGGCAGTACGCGGGTTTCTCGGGCCGCGCCGTGCGCTCCGAGTTCTGGTGGTTTTTCCTGTTCCAGGTCATCGTCATGGTGATCGCCAGCTTCCTGGGTGACGTGGTCTCCGGCATCGTCTCCATTGCACTGCTGCTGCCCGCATTCGCCGTGGGCGCGCGCCGACTGCACGACATTGGCCGCTCGGGTTGGTGGCAACTGCTGACGCTGACCGGCATCGGCGTGCTGCTGCTGATCTACTGGTGGGTGCAGCCCAGCGAGGGCTGATCTTTGCGACGCCGCTGCGGGCTCTCTCTGAGTCCGCCCGCGCCAAGCCCGCTGGTCTTACGGTCAGCGGGCTTTTTTGTGGGGGTGTGGCGGGGGCTCCGGGGTACCAGAGAGGTACCGCAACCTTGTGCAGCCCGAATACTGGTCAAAAGTGGCTCTGACGCTTTCTTGATAAGCGCAAACAGCTATAAAAATAGAAGCAATCTCACTGCGATCCGAGCACAACTTGTTGCTGTTGTACGACATCTTCTGTCTGAAACGCGCACCTGTGTGGTTTGATTTTTAGAATAATAATCATTCTTATTTCTATTCTTGGTAATCATGAAACTTCAGCATCAGCGGACCGCAGTCTGCATGGGTATTGCGTTGGCTTTTGGAGGCGTCCCCGCCTGGGTCGCGGCCCAGGCCCAGGACGTGGGAGCCACCTTGTCCGAGGTGCGCGTGGACGCGAGCGCCGAGAAAGAATCGGCCACCGCGCCGGTGGTCGGCTACCGTGCCCGCAACGCGGCCACGGCCACCAAGACCGACACGCCCCTGGCCGAAACCCCCCAGTCCGTCACCGTGGTCACGCGCGACCAGATCGTGGACCAGGGCGCGACGACCTTCCAAGAGTCGCTGCTGTATGCCGCCGGGGTGCGCAGCGACGCCTATGGCCTGGACAGCCGCGCCGACAGTGTGCGGGTGCGCGGCAGCTCCCCCGACACGTACCTGGATGGTTTGCGCCAGAACTACAACTGGTACACCAGCACCACCCCCGCCGAACCCTACACGCTCGAGCGCATTGAAGTGCTGCGCGGCCCGTCGGGCATGCTGTTTGGCGCGGGCACGGTGGCGGGCGTGGTCAACATGGTCAGCAAGCGCCCGTTGCAGGAAGCGCAGCGCGAAGTGGGCGTGCAGCTGGGCAGCTGGAGCCGCAAGCAGCTGCAGGCCGACCTGACCGGCCCGCTCACGAAGGACGGCGAATGGTCGTACCGTCTTGTGGCCGTGGCGCGCGATGCGGACACGCAGACGGACTATGTGCAGAACGACCGCCGACTGATCGCGCCATCGCTGGCCTGGCGCCCCAATGCCGCCACCTCGCTGGTCCTGCAGGCCCACTGGCAGCAGGACCGCACGGGCACCACGGCGCAGTTCCTGCCCTGGTCGGGCACGCTGTTGCCCAACCCCAATGGCCAGCTTCCCATCAACCGCTTCATCGGCGAGCCGGGCGACTATTACGACAGCGACCGGCAATCCCTCGGCTACCTGTTCGAGCACCGCTTCAACGACGCATGGGCGGTGCGCCAGAACCTGCGCGTGGCACGCAATGAGAACCGCGGTGGCTACCACTATGCCGATTTCTTCACCATCCCGGGTGGCTGGGGCGCAGACCCTGTCAACCAGCGGCTGATTGACCGCGTCTACGGCAAGAACGTCACGCGCACCCGCATGGCGGCGGTGGACACCCACCTGCAGGGCAACCTCACCACCGGCGCCCTCAGCCACCAACTGCTGCTGGGTGTGGACTGGAATCGGCAGACCGAGAACAAGAACGAGGCCGACGATGCGTACAACACGCCCATCGATGCCTACGCCCCGGTGTACGGCCATGTTCTGAACCCGACGCTCATCGCACGGCCTGAGAACGTGCAGCGCCAAAGCGGCCTGTATGTGCAGGACCAGATGAAGTGGGGCAACTGGATCTTCATCGCCGGCCTGCGCCACGACCGTGCTGTGAACAGCCTGGCAGGCCAGTCCGACGACCGCACCAGCGACACCACCAAACGCCTCGGTGTGATGTACCAGTTGGGGGGCGGCTGGACCCCCTACATCAGTTATGCCGAATCCTTCAGCCCCGTGAGCGGCACCAATGCCTCGGGCCAGCGCTTCAAGCCGCTGGAGGGCGAACAGATCGAGGTGGGCGTGAAATATGCCCCCTCAGGCGGCACCACCCAGTTCACGGCGGCGGTGTACGACCTCAAGGAAAAGAACCAGAAGGTGGCCGACCCGACCAACCCCGACAACTCGCTGCAGGTGGGCCAGACCCGCAACAAGGGCCTGGAGCTGGAATACAAGGCGCGCGTGGCTACGGCGTTTGACCTGACCGCCCACTACAACTACACGGACGTCGATCCGCTGCTGGAAAACCTGCCGCGCCACCAGGCGGCCGTGTGGGGCGTGTACCGGTTTTCCATTGGCGGCGTGCGCGGCTTCTCGGCCGGTGCGGGGTACCGCTGGCTGTCGTCGTTCCGCGACGGCACGGGGCCCGAGGTTCCGGCGGCCGGTGTGGTGGATGCGCTGCTGGCCTACGACAGCCAGGACTGGCGCTACGCGCTCAATATCAGCAACCTGGCCGACAAGAAGTACATGAGCACCTGTCTGGCGCGTGGTGACTGCTGGTGGGCGACACGGCGCAATGTGGTGCTGAGCGCGACCTACAGGTTCTGACCGACCCATCGGGGCGATCTGCTGCTCCGGCGGCATTCACCCGTGGATGTCGGCCCGGCAAGGAAAAAACCCCGCAGGTTTTGCAACCTGCGGGGTTTCTTTTGGGGCTACCGGGCAGAACCTGGGTTCCACCCGGAGCGGCCGGCCATTACATGCCCATGCCGCCCATGCCGCCCATGCCACCCATGTCGGGCATGCCGCCGCCAGAACCGGCCTCGTCCTTGGGTGCTTCAGCAACCATGGCTTCGGTCGTCAGCAGCAGCGATGCCACGGAGGCAGCGTTTTGCAGGGCCGTACGGGTGACCTTCGTGGGGTCCAGAATGCCCAGTTCGAGCATGTCGCCGTAGGTGTCGTTCGAGGCATTGAAGCCGTAGTTGCCCTTGCCGGCCAACACAGCGTTCACCACCACCGAGGCTTCGCCACCAGCGTTGTTCACGATTTCGCGCAGAGGCGCTTCGATGGCCTTGAGCACCAGCTTGATACCGGCTTCCTGGTCGGCGTTGTCGCCCTTGACCGAGTCGCCCACAGCTTGCTTGGCACGCAGCAGAGCCACGCCGCCGCCAGCCACAACGCCTTCTTCCACAGCTGCACGGGTAGCGTGCAGTGCGTCTTCCACGCGGGCCTTCTTTTCCTTCATTTCGACTTCGGTGGCAGCGCCGACCTTGATCACGGCCACACCGCCAGCCAGCTTGGCCACGCGCTCTTGCAGCTTTTCGCGGTCGTAGTCGGACGTGGCTTCTTCGATCTGCACGCGCACTTGCTTGACGCGGGCTTCGATGTCAGCAGCAGCACCGGCGCCGTCGATGATGATGGTGTTTTCCTTGCCCACTTCGATGCGCTTGGCTTGGCCCAGGTCGGCCAGGGTCACCTTTTCGAGCGTCAGGCCCACTTCTTCAGCGATGACCTTGCCGCCCGTCAGGATGGCGATGTCTTCCAGCATGGCCTTGCGACGGTCGCCAAAGCCTGGAGCCTTCACAGCCACAACCTTCAGGATGCCGCGAATCGTGTTGACCACCAGCGTAGCCAGGGCTTCGCCTTCGACTTCTTCGGCAATGATCAGCAGGGGACGGCCAGCCTTGGCAACTTGCTCCAGCGTAGGCAGCAGGTCGCGGATGTTGCTGATCTTCTTGTCGAACAGCAGCACGAAGGGGTTGTCCAGAATCGCGGATTGCTTTTCTGGGTTGTTGATGAAGTAGGGCGACAGGTAGCCGCGGTCAAACTGCATGCCTTCCACGACGTCCAGTTCGCTGTCCAGCGACTTGCCGTCTTCCACGGTGATCACGCCTTCCTTGCCAACCTTGTCCATGGCGTCAGCGATCAGCTTGCCGATGGTTTCGTCGGAGTTGGCGGAGATCGAACCCACTTGGGCGATTTCCTTGGACGTGGTGGTGGGCTTGGAAGCCTTCTTCAGCTCGGCAACCAGGGCCGTCACAGCCTTGTCGATACCGCGCTTCAGGTCCATCGGGTTGATGCCGGCGGCCACGTACTTGAAGCCTTCGCGAACGATGGCTTGTGCCAGCACCGTAGCGGTGGTGGTGCCGTCACCAGCGTTGTCGCTGGTCTTGGAGGCCACTTCCTTCACGAGCTGGGCGCCCATGTTCTGCAGCTTGTCCTTGAGTTCGATTTCCTTGGCCACGGACACACCGTCCTTGGTCACGGTAGGGGCGCCGAACGAGCGCTCCAGCACCACATTGCGACCCTTGGGGCCCAGAGTCACCTTAACCGCGTTGGCCAGGATGTTCACGCCTTCAACCATGCGTGCGCGGGCTTCGCCGCCGAAAACTACGTCTTTTGCTGCCATGTTTGGCTCCTAAATTCTGAAAATCGTTAAACGGATAACGGGTTGTGGGGAAAGAAAGCGTAGCGAGCAGGTGTCAGGCTAGGCGCACGGAGTGCAGCAACCGGAACGTACTTCCTGTACGTGAGGATTGCGAGCACCGCGCAACGACGCCTGGCGCCTGCGCAGTAGCTTTATTTCTCCACAACTGCGAACAGATCGTCTTCCTTCATGACCAGCAGCTCATCGCCGTTGACCTTGACAGTCTGGCCCGAGTACTTGCCGAACAGAACGCGGTCACCGACCTTCACGTTCAGGGCAATCACGTCGCCCTTGTCGTTCTTCTTGCCGGGGCCGACGGCCAGCACTTCACCTTGATCGGGCTTTTCAGCGGCGTTGTCAGGGATCACGATGCCGGAGGCCGTCGTGGTTTCGCTTTCGATACGCTTGACGATCACGCGATCGTGCAGAGGGCGAAGGTTCATTGCAATGCTCCTGTTTTCAGTAAAAAGCTGACGTACTCAGCGCCTGGAGGCCCAGGCGCTACCAAACTTCCGGCAGCCAAGGCGGTGTTAGCACTCGTCTGCGGTGAGTGCTAATGATACGGGCATTTGTGGCGGTTTCAAGATGCCCTACAGATTTCGGAACCTGGTGGGCGGTGCGGTGGCTGCTTGCACAGGTGCGCTGCAGAGGGGGTTTGCGATCTGGCGGACGATGGGTTCAAAGATATAGTGAGTGGCCCTTGCCTGCATTGATTCATGAGCCCTTGCTGTCAGTCGAGAGGTTCCACATGCTGGTCTGTGGGCCTTCATTCGGCGGGGTTGGGGCGCGTGCTGCGCCCTCCGCCGTTGCATAGATAGGCCAGCTTTTGAGAAGTGCGTAAGAGGTGCGTTGAATGGCGCCCCTCCCGCCATCATCTTGATGTCCATTTCCGTTCTGATCGTGTCTCGAATTCTCTAATCTTCGAATAGATATATTTGTTATGAAATTTTCAGATATCCGCTGTACCGCGGATGGCGATCAGCATGGCGAACTATCCGGCCTTAAGACTCCATTTGCGTTCGTGCATATACCGAAATGCTCCGGGACCGCATTCGAAAACTATATTTTGTCTCAAGGCGTAGGTTTTGAGAAATCTCGGGCTTTTACTGGACTTGACAGAAATGACAAGCCGGAGTCGCTTGAAATGTATTTTCGAAATGAAGGGGCATCGCCATTTGTTTTTGGTCACTTTTACTATAGAGATCTCCTGCGATTCTGCCCGGGCGCGTTTTTGGCAACTTTTGTTCGTGATCCGTTGAAGCGCACTATTTCTCAATATAAATCTTGGCACGACGAGAAAAACTTCCAACCTGATGATCCTCATTATAAGGTTGCAAATACCGTGGAGCGTGATGCGCTTGTCTTTGCGCAGCGGGCCTCCCTGGAGGAGTTTGTGTGTTCAGATAATGCCGTGATTGTGGATGGTGCATTGGGTAATCAGCAAACCATGTATCTTTCTACCTATTCCGGTGATGATCTGGCGCAGCATCTTGAGAGTGCCAAGAAGAATCTGGCAGCTTTGGATTTTTTTGGAATCACTGAGAGTTTTCCAGAGTCGCTGGAACTTTTGCGTTGCATGATTCCAGATCTGAGTGATTATAAAATCGGCCCTGAAATGGAAAACAGATCTCGAATTTCAGTCGATCAAGTGAGTAATCGTGCAAGGGAAATAATTGCCGGGCAGGTTGAATACGACCAAAAATTGTATGAATACGCGTGCCAACTCTTCAAGGAGCGTCTTCAGGAGTGGCGTGCTAGCCCGCGGTCAACCTATTCAGTGAAGGGGTTTGGCCGAAGGGCCGAGGACGCCCAGGAATATGCGCCCGACGGCCAGCCATCCGGGGGTAAAAATGAAGCCACGCAACTAGAGATTTCAGCGTTGAAATCCGAAAACGAGAGAATTGAGACTGAAAACAGGATGTTGCGTTCTCAATTGGAGCAACTGGAAGTAGCGCACTTGCGGGCGTCAGAACTGAATCAAAATGCCGTGAGGGTAGCGCAGGAGAGCGCCGCAGAGGTTGACGCGGAGAATGGTCTGCTTCGCACTCAGTTGGCCCATCTCAGTGCAAGTCACATGCAGCTTCAGCAGGTTTACCGGGATATTGTGGGATCGCGATCGTGGCGCGTGATGCAAACACTACAGTCTGTGTTAAAGCCATTCCTGAAAAAGTAGGCTACTAAGTAAGCTGAATTTGAATGCGCGAATTTTCTGAATGCATTAAAACTATATTTATAATATATTGGTATTAAAAATGCTGTTTACATGGTGTGCATTTTTGCGCTTCTGAGAGTCTGGCGTCTTGGCGCGAGCGTAGCTGGGTTGGGCTTTGGATGGTCCTGGGGCCGGGAAGGGGTGGGAGGCGCAGGCGCACTCAGACTGGGTGTGGTGGACGCCACTGATAAGTGGCTTGCAGATGTTGCGGGATGGGCGTTGTTCCGTGAACATGGGAATTGCCTTTTTGCCTGATTTGGACCGCATCTCAGGAGCGCCTGGCTAGTGAAGATGCTCTTGCTGTTCTTACGCATTTGCGCTAGATTTTTGAGCTGCAGTCTTTGGGGTGCAAATCCTCACGTGTTGGGGGGGAGCGACCATGGGTGTGCTAAATTAATTTGGTGATCGTTTATCACTATGAAAAATAAAACAATGTTCGATAAATTGAGTTGGCGATTCACCAAATCTCTGGCAGTTGCTGCGTTTGCCTTCTATTTGGTGGGGGCTCATGCCCAGCAGATTATGGAGCTTACGCCGGGAGAGGCGCCGTCTGAAAAACTAGCGCTTACGGCCATGAGTATCAAGCCTGGCGAAGCCCTTCATATTCAAAATCTCAAGATTAATGATGAACTTCCTTCGGTTGTTAATCTCATATTGCGTCGCTCGGAAGTAATAAACGGGGATACACAGTTCATTGTTGTTGATGAAAAGGGTTCTAGGGCATTTCCGCTTGCTGCGAGTGCTCATTTCGTGGGAGCACTCGAGGGAAATTCTGATAGCTACGCCTTCGTCACGGTGAACCCTAGTGGTGAGATCAGGACGATCATTCACCGAGGAAAAGAAACCGTTGTTAATGAATTATTGCCTGCAAGGGGCGGTGGCTCAGGGGGAGCTGTTTCGCGCCTTGTCGATCATCAAAAGGACTTTGTCAACAGAGAATTCTCTTGCGGAGTAAGTCCGGAATTTCTTCAATCCGATCCTGGGCAGCGGAAGCTCGGCATTGAAAATCTACTGAAAACCGGTAGAGAGAATTCACAAAAAATTCTGGGTGAAGAGAAAGCAGGAAGCCTGCGGCGTGCTGACATAATTATTGATAGCGACTATGAGTTCTACCAAAATTTTGGCTCTGAGTCGGCTGCATTCACATACGTCACGGACCTGCTTACTTATGTCGGTAGTAGGTACCAGGCCGAAGTGGCTACCCGATTCAATATGAAGCAAATAGTGATCAGAACGACATCGGCCGACCCGTGGACCCAGACTGCCACAAGTGCAATGCTCGATGAGTTGCGGACTTTTTGGAACGCAGGGGCCAATGCATCTATTTCCCGGCACCATGTTCACTTGCTAAGTGGTAAAAATTCTGGAGGTGGCATTGCCTATGTAGGTAGCCTGTCCAACCAGGCGATCGCTTACGGGGTAAGTGCAAATATCGAAGGAAATTTCAATCCGTCAAATCCGCAAGTCATTTGGGATTCGGTTGTAGTTGCCCATGAAATCGGGCATGCGTTTGGTAGCTCCCATACGCATGATTACGATAATCCCTATATTGCACCAACTCCCAATACCGGTGGCGCGATTGATTGCTGCTATTCGGGCAACTCCACTGGGCAGTGTGGAATCGCCCTCGGGGGGGCAGGTCGTTTTGGCTTTTTACCGGGCCTGTCGTCAACTACGGGCGGTGGAGCCGGCCAGGGCAATGGGACCATCATGAGCTACTGCCATTTGCTCAGTGGCGGGATGAGCAATATCGCATGGACGTTTGGAACCAATCACGCCTATGGTGTGAACGCTGGTCGGGTTCCCACTGTGATGTCCGATCAAGCGCAGACAAAGCTGCCCCTGGATACTTCGGGCACCTTTGACCTGAGTGTGAGCAAAACGGGGACGGGCACGGTAACCAGCTCCCCAGCGGGTATTAATTGTGGCGTGGACTGCAACGAAAGCTACGCCGCGGGCACTGTAGTCACGCTGTCTGCAGTCGTGGGAACTGGGTACACCTTCTCTGGGTGGGGGGGCGATTGTTCAGGAACTGGGTCTTGCACCGTAACCATGAGTGCGGCAAGGAATGTGACCGCCACGTTCATTCCAACTCCCCAAGGCGTGCTTTCTGTAGCCAAGATCGGCACGGGGACGGGCACAGTAAGCCGTACAGGGGGATTGCTCAATTGCGGTAGCACCTGTAGCGAATCACTGACCCCAGGCACCATCGCGACGCTGACTGCAAGCCCCTCGGCCGGAAGTGCCTTTGTTGGATGGAGCGGAGGTGCTTGTAGCGGGACGGGCGCTTGCTCATTCACGGTCAATGCCAACACCACCGTGACCGCGAACTTCAAGTCAAACAACGCTGGGGGCCCTGCCACAACGCCTCTTCTGGAGACAAATCTGACAGGGGCTGCGGGCTCTGTTCTCTACCGCACTGTAACCATTCCAGCAGGTGCCAAAAACCTGATTGTCCAGATAAGTGGCGGAATTGGGGATGTGGATCTCTTCGTCAAGTTCGGGCAGGTACCAACGACCACTTCATACGATTGCAGGCCCTATTTGCCAGGAAACGAGGAGAGCTGTACGTTCCCAACACCGGCTGCGGGTACGTACCATGTGATGCTGCGCGGGTATAGTCAATATAGTGGAGTTACATTGGCGGCGTCATATCACAAAAAACCAATTAATCTTGCTCCGATACTGCAACTTCTTTTGGACTGAGGGATTTATATGAAAATAGTTAAAAAAGCTTCGTTCGCCGCTTGTGCCATACTTCTTGCATTTAATGTTCAGGCAGGAACGTCTTCTGGCAAAGTCACTACGATGATTATTAATGCCAGTAATTTTCTTTTCTTTACTGCTGGTACCAAGACGGGATCTCCTACTTGTGGAAACAACAATCAGTGGGCTATCAATCTAGCTACTGCGCAAGGGAAGACGATATACGCGTTGTTGCTTTCTGCGCAAGCACAAGACAAGACCGTATCTGTTTTTGGTAATAACACCTGCAACAATTGGGGTGATCGTGAAGATGTTCTTTATGCCATTTCAGAGTGAATATCTGTTTGGTTGAAGGAGCGCCGTGACGGGAGTTGGGGGCAGGCCACGCTACAGCGAGACCCGTGCGCAATCCCCCTTGCTGGCGCTTTGCGCGAAGATTCAATAGTGGCACGCTCAGTTGCAAGGGACGCCTCTGCGAACCTCGGCGTGTGCCTCCCCCTTGAGGGTGGGCTTCAATGGTTGTTCAGCCCTGACTTAGCAGTTGGCACAGATCAGCAGGGCCACAGCGCGGTTTTCGTACGGGCAGGTCGTGTGCTTTACAGCCGAGTCGAGCGCTGTGCGATTGCCGGGGCCCCACGGGTCTGAAAAACAATGCAGAGCGGCACACTTTTTGGTGGCCGATATCCCGTCGCAACGAGGTCTTGTGGATTGATCCGCTCGGTCATAGCGGACAGCCGAACCTTCAGACTGGGGGAAGGAAACCCGATGTAACCTTGGCTGGCGCGTATAGGGGCAAAGATACAATGCGTTAAAGAAGTGCCGGACCGCTAGACCGGTGTCAAGTCTTCTTCTACGCGTGCGGCGCAGAGTCTGCCGCCATGGCTCCCCCAATTTTGAACGGGTCAGTTTCCAAGCGGTTAGGGCCGCAGCGAACACTGAAGCGCTCCTTTTTTGTCCCTTTTCATGAAGCACACACTGGTTCCTGTCGTCTTGTGTGGAGGTTCCGGCACCCGGCTGTGGCCTTTGTCGCGTGAAACCTATCCGAAACAGTTTCTGGCTTTTAACGGTGAGTTCACCTTGCTCCAGGACACCGTGTTGCGTCTGCACGGACTGCCAGAATGCGTTTCGCTGACACCGCCAGTGCTCGTATGCAACGTCGAGCACCGTTTTCTCGCCGCTAGTCAGCTGACTGCCGCCAAAATAGACAGCGCAAGCATCGTCCTGGAGCCCTCTGGGCGGAACACGGCCCCTGCCCTTACCCTCGCAGCCCTGCAAGCTTGTCGTGATGGAGGCGACCCGATACTGTTGGCCATGCCTGCGGATCATGTGTTCACTGATCGGCCCGCCTTGCACGCTGCAATCCTTCGAGCTTTGGGGATAGCTGCGCAAGGTGCAATGGTCACGTTTGGCATCGTGGCGGACAGGCCCGAGACGGGTTATGGATACATTCAGCGGGGCGCGGAGTATGAGCCCGGGACTTACCGTGTCGCCAATTTTGCGGAGAAGCCTGATGGTGATACCGCCCAAAGGTACATCGACTCAGGAGAGTATCTGTGGAACAGCGGGCTCTTCATGGTGCGTGCAAGTGTCTGGCTGAAAGCGTTGGGCGCTTGCAATCCGGAGATCCTCCAGGCGTGCACCCGTGCGATGGCGGAGGCGAAGTGCGATCTGGATTTTGTACGGCCTGACGTGAGCGCCTTCTCGGCCTGCCCGTCGGATTCCATTGACTACGCCGTCATGGAGCGTCTGCCGAAACGCCCAGACCTGGATATTCCTGCGTGTGTCGTACCGCTGCAGGCCGGGTGGTCTGACCTTGGCGCCTGGGATGCCTTGTGGGAAGTCCTGGGCCACGACGCCAATGGCAATGCCGTAGTCGGCGACGCAGTGTTAACCGATTCGACTGGGTCACTTGTAATGACGAGCAGCCGTCTGGTTGCAGGCGTTGGCTTGAAGAATATCGTGGTGATTGAAACTCCCGACGCCGTACTTGTTGCCGACAAGTCACAGACGCAGAGCGTCAAACATGTCGTGGCTCACCTCAAAGCGCACAAACGCGCTTTGGCGAACACCCACCGCAAAGTACATCGGCCTTGGGGCTGGTACGACAGTATCGATAGCGGTGAGCGGTTCCAAGTCAAACGCATCGTGGTCAATCCAGGTGCAAGCCTCAGCCTGCAAATGCACCACCACCGCGCCGAACACTGGGTGGTTGTTAAGGGGACGGCTCAGGTCACCAATGGGGATAAGGTCTTTCTCTTGGGTGAGAACGAATCGACTTATATCCCAGTGGGTCACGTCCACCGACTTTCTAATCCCGGAAAAGTACCGCTTGAGATTATTGAGGTCCAATCAGGAAGTTATTTGGGGGAGGATGATATTGTGAGATTTGACGATACTTACGGGCGGATGTGCTCCTAATCTAAGAAATCTACATTCAGGAGAGTGAATTGAAAAAGAAAATAGCACTTATTACTGGCATTACAGGGCAGGATGGAGCGTATTTGGCCGAGTTGTTGCTCAGCAAAGGCTACTCTGTTCATGGTATTCGCCGGCGTGCATCGTTGTTCAATACGGATCGTATTGATCATCTTTATCACGACCCCCATAGCGAAGGGCTGGATTTAACGCTCCATTATGGTGATCTCACAGACTCCTCCAGTCTTATCCGTATTGTCCAACAGGTTCAACCAGACGAGATTTATAATCTCGCGGCCCAAAGCCATGTCGCCGTGTCGTTTGAAGAGCCCGAATACACCGCCAATTCGGATGCCTTGGGTACGTTGCGCATACTAGAAGCCATACGTATTGCCGGTTTGGAAAAGAAGTCCCGCTTTTATCAAGCATCTACCTCTGAGCTTTATGGCTTGGTGCAGGAGGTTCCCCAAAAGGAAACCACCCCGTTTTACCCTCGATCTCCTTATGCGGTTGCAAAGATGTACGCCTATTGGATCACGGTGAACTACCGTGAAGCATACGGAATGTACGCTTGCAACGGCATCTTGTTCAATCACGAATCTCCCTTGAGGGGTGAAACTTTCGTAACACGCAAGATCACGCGCGCACTTGCGAGAATCAAACTTGGATTACAGGAATGCCTGTACCTCGGGAATATGAACGCTCTGCGCGACTGGGGTCACGCGCGCGACTATGTAGAGATGCAATGGCTAATGCTGCAGCAGGAAACAGCGGAAGATTTTGTAATTGCGACCGGAGAGCAGCACTCAGTTCGCGAATTTGTGGATCTTGCAGCGAAAGAGATCGATATCCATATCCAGTGGCAGGGGCAGGGTGTGGAGGAAAAAGGCTACGACACGGCAACGGGTAAATGTATTGTGGCGGTCGATCCCAGGTATTTCCGTCCCTCAGAGGTTGAAACACTGCTTGGCGATCCAACCAAGGCCAAGCAGAAATTGGGCTGGGTACCGACTACCACTTTCGCCGAGCTGGTTTCAGAAATGATGCGGGAAGACCTTAAGGAGGCACAACGCGACGAGCTGGTCAAACAGAATGGTTTTAAATACTTCAACCATCACGAATGATCGGCCAGGCATGATTCCGGTATACCAACCTTATTTCAACGGACGCGAAAAAGAGTACGTCAATCAGTGCCTGGACTCCACTTGGATTTCCTCCAAGGGGGAATTCATTGGCAAGTTCGAGTCGGCCTTCGCAAATTATGTGGGTGCGCAAGGAGGTGCAACCAGTGTCTGCAATGGCACCGTGGCCATTCATCTGGCCCTGGCCGCATTGGGCATTGGTCCTGGCGATGAGGTGATTGTGCCAACCTTCACCTACATTGCTTCGGTCAACACCATCATCCAAACGGGCGCAACTCCCGTATTTGTGGACTCGTTGCAAGCTACATGGCAGGTAGACCCCGAAGATATACGGAAAAAAATAACACCAAGAACCAAGGCGGTGATGGCCGTTCATCTGTATGGGCAATCCTGTGACATGGATCCGATTGTTCAAATTTGCAAAGAGAACAATCTTCTCTTGGTTGAGGATTGCGCTGAGGCCTTTGGTAGCTATTACAAAGGGCGACATGTTGGCACCTTTGGTGATGTCGCCACTTTCAGCTTCTTTGGCAACAAAACCATTACCACGGGCGAAGGAGGTATGGTAATTGCCAAAGATGCAGCAGTGCTCGCGAAAGCATTTCACCTGAAAAATCAAGGCGTATCGTCAAGCCGGGAATATTGGCACGATATCGTTGCCTATAACTACCGAATGACTAATATCTGTGCCGCGATTGGATTGGCACAGCTGGAACAAGCAGACGTCATTCTTGAAAAGAAACGCCAAATTGCACTTTGGTATGAAGAGGCCCTGCAGGGATTGCCGCTGGAGGTGCATCGTGAAGAGTCCGGAACGACACATTCCTTCTGGATGTGCTCCGTTCTGGTGAACGATGCCACCCAACGGGACGGGCTTCGCCAGCACCTGCGCAAGCAAGGCGTTGAAACACGGCCCGTTTTCTATCCTGCGCACACCATGCCTCATTGTCAGGCTGAAGGCGTATTTCCTGTTGCTGAATATCTAGGGGCTAGAGGAATCAATCTGCCGAGCTTCCCCGCGCTTGCGTTTGAAAATGTACAAGATATCGCTAAGCACTTGCGACTATTTTTTGAGAATCTTGTGTAATGAAGTATGCGCTAGTCGCCACCACTGGCTATATTTTGCTGGTCGATCTAGATTCGAAGCGCGTTACCCCTTTGAAAAAAGATCAGCCAGAATATTATGGAATATCTTGGTTCCCGGGAGATTCGGAGCTGGTTCTTTCACATTCAGGTGTGAATAATTCAGATCTCATCGACATAGCATCTTATGCCCAATCTGAACAGGGCTGGCTCTCCAAAGGTACTCAGAATGGGAGGCGTTTCTTATCTGCTCCTCACCAGATATTGTGTGCGCCTGATGGTCGAATTATTTGTACGAACACGGGCAGAAATGTTATTTCGATAGTTGATTTGAATCGTCTCAATCTATTTCAAGAGGCGGGTATCAGTAACGCGCGATGGGACCGATTGTCGCTGGAAAAAATTACAGGCGATCACCTGAATTCCGTATTTCTCCAGAATGATCAACTGTTTGTAGTAGCGCATGGCCACAATAAAGGCTCTAAGTTGGCTGTTTTTTCATACCCGGATCTTGACTTGTTATCAGTCACTCCTCTCGGTGAGAGAACGGGGCTTCACAATATTTGGATTACCTCTGAAGGCCAGCGTATAAGTTGTCATTCTGAAATTGGGGCCCTGATCGATATAGATTGCGCAGAGCCTCTTTGGGAATCAGGATCACCTGTATATACGCGCGGGCTGGCTGCTACCGATGATTACGTGCTTGTAGGAGAGAGCCAAAAGACCGGGAGAGATTTGCGTCGCAATTCGCTGAGTGCGATTTGGGTATTGGATCGAAAGCAATGGCAAGCGATTGACTACATCTGCTTGGGGCCTTATGGAGCAGTGAATGAGGTGAGATTGTTGGATGTACCCGATCTAGCCCACCATGGCACTCCATTGCATAATATCCAGAATTTCCTCGCGGAAAGTGGGTTCCGGGATCTTCCCCCGGCTGAAATGGAAAAAAGCGAAAAAAATGGCCAGAATTTTGCAATGTCTAATGCCGATTTGGTTCAGGGCAAGCTGGATTTGGCTCGCGCTGTTTGGGGCGGGAAAGCCACCTGGTCGTCATACCCTTTGGTCCTCGGGTCACCAGAAACGTTAAATGATGGAAGTAAGCGAGCCGCTGTAGATAACCTGTGCCTAGCTTTGAAAAAGGACTCTGATAATCAATCTATGGCGTGCTTTTCCTATGCCCTTGAAGCTGGGCAGGTGTCGCATGTCTCTGCCGTGCTTGGTTACACGGGTAAGGGTGGGGATACCCATATGGCTGCATTACTGATTCAGAGTTCGGTCGGAGGAGGGGTATTGTCTGCATGGCGCCACAAAGGAGACGGGTGGAGGCAGTTGACGGAAATTGCAAATGTATTTGGACTTCCTCTGGAGGGAGATGTTCAGCTAAAAACTAGCCATTTGACGGCGATTCTATCTGTAGGAGGTACCGAGATATTGCGTCTGGATGCATCCACGTTGGGGCTGGACCACTGCAACAAAGGGCTGGGTATTCGATGGATAGGTGCAACGGTCAAACCACTGGATTAGTTTAATGAATCGATACTGGAAAGGGATATGGCAATCCCGCTATTTTTGGACCCATCTCGCTCTGGCTGATCTGCGCTCGCGTTGGCGGCGTTCCTTCTTTGGGGCCTTGTGGTCAATTATTCAACCCCTCGGCATGACGGCGTTACTGGCGGTGGTGTTCAGCCAGATGTTCAAGTCAGACATCACAACTTATGCCCCTTACATTCTCTCTGGCTTGATTGTGTGGGAATTTGTGGTTGCCAACGTTACGGGGGGAGCCCTATCGTTCGTTCAGGCAGATGCATATATCAAGCAGTGTAAACACCCATTGGCCATATATACCCTCCGCACCGTTTTAGGGAGCCTGGCTGTTCTGATGTTGGCAAGCGTTGCTCTGTTTGGATGGTCGCTGGTTGTGCTTCCGCAGAACTTCGGCTGGAGTTGGTTGGCGACGCTCACCATCTTCCCTGTTTTGGGTCTGATCGCGTGGCCCTTGGCTACGACCCTGGCGTATATTGGTGTGCGCTTTCGGGACGTGCCCCACGCTATGGGGCTATTGATGCAGGCCTTATGGTTTATATCGCCGGTCTATTTTGAAGCCAAAATGTTTAGGCAAGGGGGGATGGGTTTTCTGGTGGACTTCAATCCCATTTACCACGTGCTCCAGTTGGTTAGAGCGCCGTTGCTGGAGGGGGCATGGCCTACCGTCGAAAACTACAGCTATTCCTTTGCAATAGCTCTGGTGTTTGGTCTTTTCGCCTGGTTGGTGGGGCGGAAGGCTGAGAGCAAGGTTATCTTTTATTTATGAACCAGCCTGAAATCAATCTTCAAGCAGTCAATCTGCATTATGCATCGGTTGCGTTCAAAGAGCGTTCGCTTAAATCTTTATTATCACGGCCGTTTGGGAAAAGTGGTGCACGTGAGATCAAAGATGTTCATGCGCTCAAGAATATAACTCTTGAAATCAAAGGTGGAGAGCGTGTGGGGCTCCTGGGGCACAACGGCGCTGGAAAAAGCACTTTCCTCAAAACCGTTGCCGGTTTGTATCCAGTCTCCAGTGGCCAGGTCAATGTTCGAGGGCAGGTGCGTTCGCTATTTGATTTGAGCTTAGGGTTCGAGCCGGATGCTACCGGTCGTGAAAATATTCTATATCGGGGACTGTTATTGGGATTAACGCCGCGGTTCATGCGTGAAAAACAGGCCGAGATCGTTGAATTCGCAGATCTCCGGGAATTTATAGATTATCCTATTAAGACATATTCTGCAGGCATGCAAGTGCGATTAGCATTTGCTATATCTACTGCGGTTGGTGGGGATATATTATTGCTGGATGAAGTTATTGGGGCGGGGGATGCGAATTTTATGGGTAAAGCGAGGCAGAGAATTGCGGAGTTGATTGAGCGCGCAGAAATTCTTCTGCTGGCTTCTCATGATTTTGGCGCCCTTAATAGCCTTTGCCAGAGAGGATTGGTTTTTCACCGTGGTGAGATAGTTTTTGACGGCTCCATTTCCAAGGCGGTAGTCGAGTACAAGAAGGTGAATAATATTCCATGAGGAATGATCAGCCCTTGCGTGTAATGTGGTTGCTTAACCACACGTCAGCACGAAAATTCGAGATTCCAATGCTGAAACGCATTGGCGTGGAGCAGATATTCCAGCCAAAAATATTTCCAGCTGACCCAAGCTTTCGGAGTGCAAATATTGACTTCTCAGAGGACGATAGACTGGCTATATCAGTGCATGATCTGCAGGTTTTAAATGCGGCGGATTGGTATGCTGGAGCAAGTCAAGATGCCTGGGAGATTGCAAATCGACACTTTGATGTTGTTTTCTTGATATTGCATTCAGCGGAGGTTTTGGTATCTGCTGCGAAGTATTTTCGTGGGGCCATCGTTTTAAGGGCGTTCGGGACGGAAAAACCAGTCACTTATGAGAAAATAATAGCGCACTACGGAATCGCTTCAACTGTGAGGGGTTTGGGTGGGCGATTCTATTTTGGTGAGGCCTATCCACATCTGGGGGATCAAGAGGCTAAGTATCTTCGTGACAGAAGATGCTATCTGCCTTTGGGTATGGAAAGTGTTGATTATAAGGATAGCTGGGAAGGTGCGCTAAAACAGGTTGTTTTTGTCTGCCCAGATATTGGATTCAATTTTTACTATCGGCAGATATATGAATCGTTTTGCCGAAGTTTTGGGGATCTACCCTATATCGTCGCTGGCGCACAACCGATTCAAGTGGATGACCCGAGGGTTCTCGGCTTCGTGAGCAATGAGCAGCATGCTCATAACATGACTCAAAGCCGCGTCATGTTTTATCACAGCCAAGAATCACATCATATTCATTACCACCCCTTTGAGGCTGTTCGCATCGGCATGCCGCTTGTATTCATGGGGGGCGGTATGTTGGATCGGATGGGCGGCTCGAAGCTTCCGGGGCGTTGCGAAACCATCCGTGAAGCGCGGCTAAAAATTGAACGTATCCTGAATGACGACCAAGATCTGATCCGGAGCATCCGAGGAAGTCAAACGATGCTTCTGGATGCGATGAATCCAGCGAACTGTGAAGGTGCATGGCAGGCTGGTTTTGCCCGCATCGCCTCAGAACTCGCCCTGGCGCGCGCAGAACAAGCGCGTCGACCCCTCGTGACGAAGCGCAAACGCATTGCGGTGATCTTGCCTGTGGGGTATCGCGGTGGCAGCCTACGAGGCGCGTTGTTGCTAGCCAAGGCGCTGTATATCGGCAGTCGCCAAGCAGGAGAGCCGACAGATGTTGTGTTTCTGCATCTGGACGACCCTGCGGTGTATTCGACAACTGATTTTGATGACTTGGCCGAAGGGGTCCAGCGAAGGCCATATAAGTGGAAGTCCCTGCGAGCTGGCGAGGCACGCCGTGCCATGCGGTACGCGGGCTTTCCGGAGTGGGAGCCCCTAGTGCAGCAATACCTCGTGCCCGACGACGGAATTCAGCAGCTGCAAGATTGTGACCTTTGGCTTGTCGTCAGCGACCGTTTGTCGAGTCCTTTGCTTCCACTGAAGCCCAATGTGCTCATGGTGTATGACTATTTGCAGCGCTATGAAGCCGTCATGCCGCAGGGCGCGGACTACTTTTTTCTACTGGCTGCTCAGTCTGCTGCGCGCGTGCTTGTGACCACAGACTTCACTTGGCGAGACGCAACCCAATATGCGGGTCTTCAGCCTCGCTTGGTTCGTCGGGTTCCTATGTTGGCGCCTGAGTTTCCCATACGTAGGGCAGCCCACAATAAGGAACGAGGTTCGGGTCGGGGCTACTTTATCTGGACCACCAATGCTTCCCTGCACAAGAATCATGCTCGCGCGGCGCAGGCCTTAGAGATCTACTACGGCGAATTGGGCGGAAAGCTGGATTGCCGCGTTACGGGGGTCAACACCCGGGACATGCTGACCAGTCAGACTCCTCATTTGCGAGAAATGGCCAAGGTCTTTGAACGCAGTGAACTGTTGAAGGCGCGGGTTCAGTGGTGCGGCGAGTTGTTAGACGCCACTTATCGCGAACTCGTGGAAGGGGCCGTGTTCCTATGGCATGCAGGTAATATTGATAACGGAACGTTCAGCGTGATTGAGGCTGCTTGCTTGGGGGTTCCATCGCTGTCCAGCGACTATCCCGCTATGCGTGAGATGGATACGCAGTTTGCACTGAACCTCGCGTGGATGGACGCCAAGTCTCCCCGCGATATGGCGGTTCAGCTTAAGCAAATGGAGTCTGACGCCCCTGGCAGGCGTGCCCACCTGCCTTCACCACAACAACTTGCCGGCCAGAGTGTGGAGGCGCTTGCACGCCAGTACTGGGAAGAGGTGCGCTCGTGCCTGTAAAAGAATACGGAATTTACGTCGCATATCCCCCCACGGTTGATTTGAGGGTGGAAGGTCTAGGTAGATACTTGGCGGCATTTCTCAAAGGGGCGGAGGGGCGCACTGACGTGCGCTTCACGATTGTTTGCCCCAGTTGGTCTCATGATTCATTGGAACAGCTATTCCTGAGCGAGGACGTTCCCATGGATCGCGTGCGCGTCATTGGACCTAAAGGAAAGCCGTACGCGCTCTACGTTTATGAGGCCTGGAAAAGTTACCTGAAACGCGAGCGAGGTTCGAGCTGGCTTCGGCGTCTGTCTCGTGGCATGGATAAAGTAGCCACTAGGGCGCAGATGCGCTTAGAGCGGCGGGGCATCACGGTAAACAGCTTATCCACGCTTTTGATGTTCTGCGTGGAGGCGCTGCCAGTGGGGGCCCTGCTTCTGATGCTGGCTCCCCTGTGGATTCCCATGCTGCTGGTCAATCGCTGGAAACCTCTCCTTCAACGCGGATTTCAGCGGCTGGCTCCCAGAATTGCTGTCAAAAGAGCTCGGCTGAAAGCTTTGCTGGATGAGCCGCAAGGGATAGGACTTGTTCAGCGTCTGTTTGCTGACATGGAGCACTCTGAGTCCCAGCGCATGCAGAAAGTCATTGAGCGGCTGCACGAGGTAACAGCTTGGTACTGCCCTACGGCCTTCTGGCCAGCGTTCAATGAGATCAAGGCCCCAAGGTTGATGTGTGTGCCGGATGTTGTATTGACTGATTTTCCCGTGGGTTTCTCATCGGTCAATGGAAACTACACTCTGCAGGTTTTTGAGAAGGTTCAAGAATCGATTCATTCTGCACACAACTTGGTGACCTACAGTGATGCAGTGAAATGGGGTACGCTGGTAGATCGCTATGGCGTTGATGCGGAAAAAATTTCTGTGATTCATCATGCTGCCAATAAATTGAACCGCTCTGTGGAAATTACAGGGTTTCCCGACACCGAAAAAACGGCAAAGCACCATTGTCAGAAGCTGCTATTCCAAGCACTACTACGTGCCACCAATATTGACTATACCTCTGGACTGGTCAATGGAGAGCTGCAGTTTATATTCTATGCGAGTCAGTTCAGGCCGAATAAAAATATTATTACCCTGCTTCGGGCATATGAGTATCTTTTGCGTAATCGCTATATTTCGCATAAACTGATATTGACTGGGCATCCGCGTTCGGCACCTGAGATACAAGATTTTATTTCTATCAATCGATTAGAGAATGATGTTCTATGCTTGCCCAAGCTCAGTATTGCTGAGTTGGCTGCTTGTTACAAGCTGGCGACATTGGCTGTTAATCCAAGTCTGAGCGAAGGAGGATGTCCCTTTACCTTTACTGAGGCGCTGTCCGTTGACACTCCAGTGGTTATGGCGCGTATACCGGTCACAGAGGAAGTTTTGACAGATCCTCAATTGCAAGAGATTAGTTTTTTTGACCCTTATGATTGGCAGGACTGCGCACGGCGCATTGAATGGGGACTTGCTCATCCGCAGGAGTTGCTAGCACGGCAGCGCATAACCTATGATCAACTTAGCCAGCGTTCCTGGTCTGATGTTGTGAATGAGCACATCGAAGTTCTGGACCGAATTTCCAGGGTAGATCGAATCAAGAATCTGCAATGATGTCTCAAAAACTGATAATTTTCGGATATGGTGGCCATGCGCGTAGTGCAGCCGATTTGGCGCTGGCATGCGGGTACATCAGTTTATTGTTTGTCGACGAAAATGCACGGCCTGGGGAGAGTTTTTTAGGGCATTCCGTAGTTTCGTCTCTGGCGATAGATGATTTTCAAGAATATAGCGCTTTTCCCGCTGCCGGTGACAATAAACGCCGAAGTCAGCAGTGTCTGGCTATTGAGCAGCTGGGTTTGCCTTTGGTTTCCCTTGTTTCTCCGCTCGCCAGTGTGGGGGTTGGAAGTTCCATCGGAGCAGGCTGCTTCGTAGGCCATCATGCGCACATCGGTCCTTTGGCGTCCATAGCCACTGGTTGTATTGTCAATACGGGAGCTGTCGTTGAGCATGAAGCTCAGGTTGGCGAGTATGCCCATATCTCAGTGAATAGCACGATTGCCGGAAGAAGCAGCTTGGGAGCATATTCAATGCTGGGGGCTGGCGCTGTCATCATCGATGGCGTGTCAGTTGCCAGCGGAGTTATGGTGGGTGCGGGAGGCGTGGTGCATCGATCAATAGTCGAGCCAGGCATCTACACAGGTGTTCCGGCTCGAAAGAGCAAGTAGATAGATGAATTGACTTAGGTGGCCTGTGCTGGATGTTTGCGAGAAGTCGGAAAAGCCATCAGCATGATGTGCGGGCACGGCAGCATCACATAAAAAAGGCTCCTTGATGGAGCCTTTTTTATTCGCTGCTTACTGCAGACTCAACGTGCTTGTAGGTGCTCCGTTGCCGCCATAATTTCCAGAATTCCTATTGTTCCCAAAACTCCGGATTTGTCCTCCCGATAATGTTTCTAGGCCCAGTCCGGTGTTGTTGGTAATGGTGCTGGACGAAATGCGAATTGACGATTGCGCACCAAACGAGCGCACACCACTTTGAATATTGCCGTCGGAGACCGAATTTTCGATGCTCATGCTGACAGGGCGCGATACGCTATTCGAAATAAAACCTGCATTGGTATTGGAGCTCACGATCGTATTCACGATGGATACGTCGCTTCCGTCATCAGCCCGGATACCGCGTTGACTTTGGTCGATACGAGTGTCGGAAATAGATACGGTAGCCAATGTGGCCGGACCAGGAACGATCCAGATGCCCCCGCCACCACAGTGGTCACCGAGAAATTTGCGAATGGCGAGATTGCTATCTGCCGGGGTTGTAGGTGCAAAATTGACGCATTGGCCGGTAACTCGGGACACTCTGACATTGTCGAGGATGACTCCCGCCGCGCTCAAGACATTGATGCCGTTGATGCCCGTGCCCGCACCGTCGATGACAACATTGCGAATGACAACATGTGCCGCCGCGTTATTGATGATGATGCCATTTGTCCCGGCAGAGAGTATGCCTCCAGCCTGCCCACCTGCCCCATCAATAGTGATGCTCTTGGTGATTGTGACTGCCCCAAAACCACCTGGGTCAAGTACGTTGATGGCCCCGTTGGTTGCAGTTTTGGAGATTGCACCCGCAAAGGTTTTGCAAGGAGCCGTTCGGCTGCAGGGATTTGCGTCGTCTCCTACCCCAGACACCCACGTACGCGTGGCTTGAGCATGGGCTGCGGACGCGGCCAGAAGAAGGCCGCAGATGAAGATGTAAATGTTGGGTTTGCGCATCGGAACCTCCAGTTGGATATTTGCTATCACTACTCTCTGTAACGCGTGCTGAGCTTACGCTGAATTAACCGCTTTGCAAGTGATGTTGGTACCAGTTGGTGTCCTAACGATCTAGCGGCCTGAAGGAGGGAAACGGTTTGTGGGCGAACGTTAAAATCCATCGCTCCGTTCAGAGGTTTGGATGCCTAGGTGACGGGGCGCATTGCGAATGTGGCCGGCGGACGCACAGGCGTCTGCATGCAACTGGTCTTCTTACAACTCTCAATCATGGCGCCACTTCAAATCACGACCACCTTGCTGGGCATCGGCCTTGCCGCCGTCATTCTGCTGCTCGTCCGGCGTGATCACCTCTACCTTCTGCACGGCCTGTTCTGGATCTTGGTCGCGGGGGCTGCGGCCGTCTTGGGAGTCTGGCCGGGTCTGATTGATCGTCTCGCGGTGGTGGTGGGCATCAGTTACCCGCCCGCTCTGCTTTTGCTGGTGGCTGTGGTGATCGTCCTCGTCAAGACGCTGCACACCGACATTGTCAATACCCGGGTGGAAAGAGATGTGAGGCGCCTCAATCAGCGGCTGGCCATATTGGAGGCAGATAACGCTGCTTTGCGAGAACTCCGGTAGCGTTAGTTGTCGCCGAAAGCAGGCATCGGAGGGGCGTTGCTTGCGGTCCCCCGCTTAGTTAGGGAGCTAGCTTAGATAAACCGATGCCAAGGGGTGATGGTGGGCGAGTTTCCACGCCTTGGCCAATGAAACGCTGCTGAGAATCAAGGAGCAGCGCGACGGCTTGCTCGGCGCACTTGCCACCGCGCAAGGCATAGCAGCGTGGTGGCCGCCATGTACTTGGCCACACTGAACCATGAGTTGAAAATTCGCGACTTGCCAACCGCGCGCAGATTCATGGAAACGGGCACTTCGACAATACGCAAGCCGGCGCGGCGCACCAGTAGCAGGGCGCCCAGGTCCTGATAGTCCAGCAAGGTGGCTTCACGCGATGCGAGTACCTGCATGGCTTCGGCGTTGTAGAGCCTGAATCCCGAGGTGAGGTCGCGCAAGTCAAAACCTGCCAGGTGGCGAAACCAGTTCCAGGCCAGTTGCCGCGTGCGACTGGCGCGCTCTGGGTAGGCTCCTATCACCAGGTCGGCCTGATCCCGCGCTCGCAGCAAAACAGGAATCTCGTTGACCTCATGCTGGCCATCGGCATCCATGGTGATGACTGCTTGGTAGCCATGCAGCAACGCATAGCGAATCCCCGCTTGCATACCACCCCATGCGCCCATGGGGAGCACAGGATTCAGCACGCGGGCACCTGCCGCGCTGGCAATGGCTGCCGTATCGTCCGTGCTCTGGTCATTGATGACCAGCACATCGTGCCAGCCCTGCGCATGCAGATGCTGCAGCACGCTGCCGATGGTGCCGGCTTCGTTGCGCGCGGGGATTACCACCAGGAGGTCCTTGCCCCGAGCCGGTTTTTCCGCCTCTGGGGTCACCAGCTTATAGCTGGTGGCGAGCGCTTTTGCGCAGGCGGCAATCGAGAAATATTCAAGCAAGGCACGCTGTCCCGCCGCACCAAATGCCGCGCGTTGTTCGGGCAGGTCTTGCAAGTGCTGGAACGCCGCCCGCCAGCCCGAAATACCGTCTTCCGGGGGAACGCGCAAGCCAGCATCGGCCTTTGAGACGACCCAGGGCATGCCGGATCCGGGCAGGTCGCTCACGATGCAAGGCCGGGCATGGTGCATGGCTTCTAGCAGCACCATTCCGAAGGCCTCGGTCCGTTCGCACGAAGCAAGGCAGAAAACGTCACAACTCTGAAGCAGGGCATGTTTCTCGTTGTCACCCACGTTCCCCAAAAGGCGCACATTGGGCGGCTCGCCGGACCGGGTTTGGGTTGCAATGAGGGTCTCCAGCTCTTGGCGGGACTCGCCTTCTCCAATGATCAGCAGTTCCAGCCCTGGCTGGCCCGTCACAGCGCGGACCAGTGTCTCAAAACCTTTGTAGTAGGTGAGGCGCCCGATCGACAACAGGCGCAGTGCGCCGCCATCTTCGGCTGACCAGCTTTTCAGCGGTTCGGTGTCGTCGGGTGGTGCCGGGTTCGTGCAATCCAGGCCCAGGGGAACTACATCGCATTTGTCCCGCCATGTTCGAAGCGGCTCGCTGGCTTCCAGGTACGGCGTGGATGTGGCAATGACCCGCGCCGCCTGGCTGAGTACGGCTTGTTCAAAAGGCCTGTAAAGGCGGTAGGCGATGGCAACTGCCGTGCGGATGCGTGATACCACCACGTCGGAATGCCAGTGCACCACCCACGGAATGTCGCGCGCCTGCGCCAGGGTGAGCGCCCAGAAAACAGAGTTGTTGGGCATGTGCAGGTGCAGCACATCGGGCTGGATGCGCTGAATGGCCTGTGCCAGGGCTCTTCGAAATCCCAGTGCGATGGGTGCGTAGATCACGCTGAACTGCACAGGCACCCGCTGCAACCAGACGGGATCATCGGGCAGGGGATCGCCGTGCACCAATGCATGGACATCCAGGCCCTGGCGCCGCTGCTCTTGAATCAGGTCGGCAAGAAACACTTCCATCCCCCCTCGGTGCGGGGGATAAAACTTGCCAATGTGTAATACGCGCAAAGTCACAGCCTGCCTGTCTGGTCGCTACTTGTGCTACTTCTTTGGGGCAGCGATGACGGCACGCATCTGGTTGTACTGCGGGTTCCGAGGGTCCAGCTTGATGGCCTGATCGATGTCACTCAAGCTTGCTGCCTGCTGGCCCGCTTGGTGGTGGGCGATGGCGCGGCCGTAGTAGACCGGGGCACCGGGGTTGGTGGCAATGAGTTGATCAAACACCTCAATGGCTGCCTTGGTCTCGCCTTTGCCCACCCGTGCCATGCCAAGGCCGAGCAGCAGGCGCGGATCTTTGGGGTTTGTCTGCAGCAGCACCTTAAAACCGCTGATGGCCTCGTCATACCTTTGCAGGGCCATCGCGGTCTCCACCAGCCGTATGCGCACTGTGGGTACCGTACTCCGCAGTTGAGGATCTTTTTCAGCCTTGGCCACGGCAGTGTTGAAGCTCTCCAGCGCGGGTGCAAGTTGCCCCAGCGCTGCTTGGGATTCGCCTCGGTGGTAATACAGGGCGGGCTCTGTGTACCCCTGCGCCTCTGCCGCGGCAAAAGCCTGAAGTGCTTCCGCGTGCTTTTTCTTGAGCTGCAGAACCACGCCCGCGTTAAAGCGTGCACTGCGTCCCAGTTCGCCCAGGTCTCCAAGGGCTGCCGCAGTAGACAGGTTCCACTGCGCTTGGTCTGTCATGCCCTTGCGCAGGTAGTAGGCCCCCAGATTCAGAAAAGGGCGGCTGCGCCCAACGGCATTGGCGGGGGCTTTGACATCAATCTTCTCGGCGGCATCGGTCCATGCGGCGACTTCGTCGCTCAAAGAAAGGTTGCGCTCCAGGGCCAGCGCCCCAAACAACAACCCCAGCACAGCGCCCAAGGCATAGATTGCTTTGGGCTTGAAGCCGGTGAGCACAATCGCCAGCAAGCCAGGAAGCGCCACTGCCCACAGGTAGCTGCGATAAAGCACAAAAGGGTCTTGCACCCAGACGGTGATGAACTCCGTGGCAAACCACAAAAGTGGAAAAAGAAGGAGTACCGCAGCAAGACTCAATGCGCCTGTGCGACGAAGCAGCAGCCACGCGGCCCCTGCAAAGAGCGCCAGATATGCCACCGCACCAGCCAGGTGCCAGGACGATGCAAAGCCCAGCGGAAAGGCGGGACGCAGGTCGATAGACATCCAGCCAACATAGGGCACGATCCAGAGCAGCCCGTATGCAAAGAAGAGCCCTGCTTGATTCAGGATGCTCAGGGGAAAAATCTGCTGCGTAATGCCCGGGCGAAGCGCTTCGAGCTGCTGCGCAAAGGCCACAGATTGCGCATCAAAGAGCTGACCAATCAAGTCGCCGCGAAAGTGCAGCAGTGCGGCAGTGGCCACGCCCATCAGCAAAAGTGCAGCACCCAACACGACGGCAATGCTCTTCCAGCTGGGGCGCCGTATGTGGATGTAGATAGGAATGGTCAGGGCGGCGGTCATCACAGCATGCTCTTTGGACAACATGGCCAGCAGATAGGCCAGCAGTGCGCCTGCGTACCAGACCATTCGCTTGGTTTGCAGCCCACGCACAAAGGCCCAGCATGCGAGCACGGCAAACAGGGTTGCCATGAGGATGGATCGTTGGATCAGGTAGCCCACCGCGTAAACCGCCATGGGGTGGAGTGCAAACAATGCCACCCCAACCTGCAATGCAGCCCTTTGCGATGCGGCAAAGTGCGCCTGGTCCTCCATGTCCTGCGGGAAACGGGTGCTGGCCATCAGCGCTTTGAAGAACGCATACATGGCAGCCACCACACCCAGGTGCAAGGCAATGTTGACGATGCGTTGCTTCCACCAGCCAGCGCCTGCGATCTGGTCCACCCAGACGAAGCTGCCGTACGAGACCATGCGCGCCTTGAGGTCTAGCAGGCTGCCATAGCCACTAAAGATGGAGCCTTCCGTGAGCCGAATGTCGTCAAACAGCAGCTCGTTGTTCAGTCCTGGCACATACACGCCCAGCACAGCCAATACCAAAACCAGGGCGAAAAAGTAGGGGGCTTTGCCGGATTGGGCCATGGAAGGGCGTTTGGAGGAGGGCCAGAGCCCAGGTGGGACGGTAGACCGAACCAGTTTAGCAGACCAAAAAACGTCTCAAATCGTGAAAAATGTCGCAGAAGAGAGCCGTTAGATGGAGCGCGCTGCGGTGGTTTGTAGTGCCGGCCGCTTTGGGCGTGACCGCATATGTCTGTCTTGTCTCCGGAGGGCGGTTACGGTTGGGATTTCTGTGGGCCCCGTCCGATCATCAAATCCAGGTTCTGAACCGCCGCCCCCGATGCCCCCTTGCCCAGGTTGTCGAACACGGCAGTCAGCAGCACCTGGCCATGGCGGGCGTTGCTGAAAACGCCCAACTGCAGCTGGTTGGTGCCGTTGAGGGCCTGCGGGTCCAGGTGCTGGGTGTCTTGCGCTTGCGCCAGGCCCAGGACTTCAACATGGTCCGCACCGAGAAAGTGCTGGGCCAGGCAAGCGTGCAAACGCTCACCGGTGGTGCCTGCGGGCAGCTGGCGCAGATGCAGCGCAATGGTGAGCGCAATCCCCTGGCGGAACGAACCATAGGCCGGAAGAAAAAACGGGCGTTGCGACAGCCCGGCATGCAGGGCGATTTCCGGGGTGTGTTTGTGTTCCAGACCCAGGCCGTAGAGCTGGAAGGCCGGGGCATTGGCTGCGTTGGGGCCCTCATGTTCGTCCACGCGAGCCCGTCCGCCGCCCGAATACCCCGACACCGCGTGGATGGTGGTGGGAAGGTCAGCGGGCACGAGCCCCGCCTGCACCAGGGGCCGCAGCAGGGCGATGGCGCCCGTGGGGTAGCAGCCTGGGTTGCTGACCCGCTTGGCGCCAGCAATGCGCGCGGCCTGGGCAGCGCCCATCTCTGGAAAGCCATACACCCACTGCGGGTCCGTGCGGTGCGCCGAGCTGGCGTCGATCACGCGCACGGCGGGGTTGACGATGGAGGCGGCTGCTTCGCGGGCAGGGGCATCGGGCAGGCACAGGATGGCGATATCGCAGCTGTTGATGGCCTCGGCGCGGCGGGTGGCGTTCTTGCGTTCGGCCTCGGGCAGGGTCAGCAGCTGCAGATCCGTGCGGCCACGCAGGCGTTCGTGGATCTGCAAACCGGTGGTGCCTTGGTCGCCATCGATGAAGACAAGGGGTGGGGTGGTCATGGGGCGGGTTCCTGCAATGGGGGGGATGTGGAATCTTCGGTCCCGGTCTAAACTTTGAAAAGTTGAATTTCACAAACATTAGAATCAGGTTTACTGAACGTCATGCGCGAACTCAATCTTGACCGGCTGCGCACCTTGGTCACCATTGCCAACCTGGGCTCCTTCGCAGAAGCCGCGCGCACGCTGCACCTGGCGCCGCCCACGGTGAGCCTGCACATCGCGGACCTGGAGGCCCACATCGGTGCGCCATTGCTGGTGCGCAAGCGGGGCGAGGTGCGTCCGTCCGCCGTGGGTGAGGTGCTGGTCGAACGTGCCCGGCGCTTGCTGGCGGACGCGGATGAAGCGATGGACCTGGTGCAACGCCAGGTGCAGGGGCTGGCGGGGCGTGTGCGCCTGGGCGCCTCCACGGGGGCCATTGCGCACCTGCTGCCCCAGGCCCTGGAGGCGCTGGGCCAGCACCACCCCGGCATCGACGTGCAGGTGGCCGTACTCACTTCGCACGAAACCATGTCGCGGCTGGCCAATGGTGTGCTGGATGTGGGCCTGGTGGCCCTGCCACAGGCAGCCCTGCGCGGTGTGGCGGTGCTGCCGTGGCGGCGCGACCCCGTCATGGCGTTTGTGCCGTCCACCTGGCCTTCGCCCGCGCGGGTCACTCCCGGCTGGCTGGCGAGCCAGCCGCTGATCCTCAACGATGACGGCACCAGCCTGTCACGGCTGACGGGCGAGTGGTTTGCGCAAGCCGGCGAACACCCCAAGGCGCGCATCCAGCTGAACTACAACGACGCCATCAAGAGCCTGGTGGCGGCAGGCTATGGTGCAACGCTGCTGCCGCAAGAGGCTTCCACCTCCGTGCCCCTGGACCCTCGCATACGCATGCTGCCGCTGCAGCCCCGCCTGTGGCGGCCCCTGGGTATCGCGCACCGTGCGGGGCCAGTCGAGCGGGCCACCCAGCATGTGCTGGATGTGCTGTGGCAGCAAAAGCAGGGGTAGGGCAGTGGCAAGACGGGGGGCGCCGCCCATGCCCGTCGTGTTGCTCACCATGCGGCGCAAGATCGGATGTGCAAAATTACAGATAAAAATCGGCTCTAGCGCTTATCTATAAGGCGCAAGTAGCTATCAATATAGTAGCGTTGGTGGGCTGCTTCAGAGGGGGGTCTCGGGCGCCAGCGCGCTGAGCACCATGCGCACGATCAGCTCCTCGGCCTTTTCGTAGTCGCGTTCGGTCAGTGCCGGTTTGCCCAGCAGCAGGGCGAACTGGGCCTCCTGCTCCGCATAGGCCTGCGTGACCGACCAGATGATGAACATCAGGTGCGTGAAGTTGACCTTGGCGATGCGGCCTTCTCGGGCCCAGCGTTCGAAGGTGCGCACCTCGGTCTTGAGCAGCGGCGCCACGCGCTCGATGATGGCGTTGCCATAACGTGGTGCACCGGCAATCACCTCTTTGGTGAAGACCTTGGCGCCCTGGGGGCGCGTGCGCGAATACTGCAGCTTGGCGCGGATATAGCGCCGCAGCGCCTGCTGGGGGTCGTCGCTGTGCGACAAGTCTTCCATCCCGGCCAGCCACTGGGTGAGCACGTCGTCGAGCACGCGTTGGTACAGCGCCTCTTTGCTCGGAAAGTAATACAGCAGGTTGTGGCGGCTGATGCCGATGGCGGCAGCGATGTTTTCCAGCGAGGCGCCCTCAAAGCCGAACTGCGCAAAGTGGTTCTCGGCCTCAGTGAGGATGCCCTGTTCCTTGAGCAAGCGCGAGGCGGTGGGCGCGCGGGGCGTTGTCTCGTCGCTGGAGGTGGCGCGCGTTGTCCTGGGAGCGCGGGGGGCGGTGTCTGCGGGGGACGGGCGGGCGTCGGTCATCGCACCATTGTGGAACAACCCAGGGGCCAAAAACTGGCATTTCGCTGGCGTGGGACGGAGATTTGTGGCGATTTGGCTGGCACGGGGTTTGCTCTAGGGATTTTACCAATTGGTAAATTTTTACGGGTTGGTAAATTGACCCACCACACAGGGCACCGCTGCGCCAAAGCAGCGGGCATCTGAATCCTACAGCGAGGCCCACGATGAAACCTCCGAAGTTTGCAAGCACAGGCGCCTGCGCCTGCGCTGCATTGGCTGGCCCCAGCCGCATGCGCAGCCAGCGCTGCGTGGCACGGGCGCATTGGAGCGTCTGCATGGCCTGCGCCCAGACCCTCACCCTGACCCTCCCGGAGGAAACCTGATGGACACACCCGCAAGCCGTGCCTGCGGCATTCATGCCGCACGCCTGAACCTGGCCGACTACGCTGCCAACTTCGGTGATGCGCACCCGCCGCTCACCAAACCCCAGGCCCTGATCGAGGCCGAACGCTGCTACTACTGCCACGACGCCCCCTGCGCCACGGCCTGCCCCACGGGCATCGACATCCCCTCGTTCATCCACCGCATTGCGCAGGACAACAACCGGGGCGCAGCCCGCGCCATCCTGGAGGCCAACCCGCTGGGCGGCATGTGCGCCCGCGTCTGCCCCACCGAGGTGCTCTGCGAGCAGGCCTGCGTGCGCAATACCAACGAGGACAAGCCGGTGGAGATCGGCTCGTTGCAGCGCTATGCAACTGACGCGTTTTTTGAAAAGCCCGGTGCACCCCTGTTCCAGCGCGCAGCCGCCACCGGCAAGCGCGTGGCTGTTGTGGGCGCTGGGCCTGCGGGCCTGGCCTGTGCGCATGGCCTGGCCGTGCGCGGCCATGACGTGGTGCTGTTCGAGGCGCGCCCCAAGCTGGGCGGCCTCAATGAATATGGCCTGGCCAGCTACAAGACCACCAACAACTTTGCGCAGAAGGAAGTGGAGTGGCTGCTGTCCATCGGCGGCATCGAGGTGCACACGGGCCAGCAGCTGGGCCGTGACATCACGCTGGACAGCCTGCTGGGCGCCTACGACGCCGTGTTCCTGGGCCTGGGCCTGCAGGGCGTGAACGCGCTGGGCGTGGCCGAGCCCACCGCCACCGGACTGCGCAATGCCGTGGATTTCATTGCCGAGTTGCGCCAGAGCGTCGACCTCTCGACCCTGCCAGTGGGCCGCCGGGTGGTGGTGATCGGCGGCGGCATGACGGCGGTGGATGCCGCCGTGCAGTCGCGCAAGCTGGGCGCCGAAGAAGTGACCATCGTCTACCGCCGCGGCGCCGAGGCCATGTCGGCGTCCGCTGTGGAGCAGCAGTGGGCGCAGACGAACGGCGTGACGATCCGCCACTGGGCGGCACCGAAGGAGGTGCTGAGCGAAAACGGTGCGGTGACGGGTGTGCGGTTCGCCGCCACTGCGCTGAGCGGCGGCAAGCTGGTGGAAACGGGCGAAACCTTCACGCTGGACGCCGACATGGTGCTCAAGGCCATTGGGCAGACCTTTGTGGCTGAACCCGTGGGCAACCGCATTGCACTGGAGGGCGGGCGCATCGCCACCGATGCCGAAGGCCAGACCAGCCTGCCGCGTGTATGGGCCGGTGGCGACTGCCGCGTGGGCGGCCGCGACCTCACGGTGGAAGCGGTGGAGCACGGCAAGGTGGCCGCTGTCTCCATCCACGCCGCATTGATGGCTTGAACCCCTTCACCCCAGTTTTCACGGGAGCACCCCATGGCAGACATTCGCAGCAATTTCCTGGGCATCCAGAGCCCCAACCCCTTCTGGCTGGCCTCCGCACCGCCCACCGACAAAGAGATCAACGTCACCCGCGCCTTTGAAGCGGGCTGGGGCGGCGTGGTGTGGAAGACGCTGGGCGAAGACCCGGCCGTGGTCAACGTCAACGGCCCGCGCTACTCCACGCTGATGTCGCAAGACCGCCGTGTGATCGGCCTGAACAACATCGAGCTGATCACCGACCGGCCGCTGCAGACCAACCTCGAAGAGATCAAGCGCGTCAAACGCAACTGGCCGGACCGCGCCATGATCGTCTCGCTCATGGTGCCGTGCGAGGAGCAGAGCTGGAAGAACATCCTGCCGCTCGTGGAAGACACCGGCGCCGATGGCATCGAACTCAACTTCGGCTGCCCCCACGGCATGAGCGAGCGTGGCATGGGCGCGGCCGTGGGCCAGGTGCCTGAATACATCCAGATGGTCACGGCCTGGTGCAAGCACTACAGCAAGCTGCCCGTGATCGTGAAGCTCACGCCCAACATCACCGACGTGCGCCAGCCCGCACGCGCCGCCAAGGCGGGTGGAGCCGATGCGGTGTCGCTCATCAACACCATCAACTCCATCATGGGTGTGGACCTGGACCGCATGGTGATGAGCCCGAGCACCGACGGCTGGGGTTCGCACGGCGGCTACTGCGGCCCGGCCGTCAAGCCTATCGCGCTGAACATGGTGGCGGAGATTGCACGCGATGCGCAGACTGCGGGCCTGCCCATCAGCGGCATTGGCGGCATCACCACTTGGCGCGATGCGGCCGAGTACATTGCGCTGGGCTGCGGCACGGTGCAGGTGTGCACGGCGGCCATGGTGTATGGCTTCAAGATCGTGCAGGACATGTGCGATGGGCTGTCCAACTTCATGGACGAGCACGGCTACGCCACGCTCGACGACTTCAAGGGCCAGGCCGTGCCCACGGTCAAGGACTGGAAGAACCTCAACCTCAACCACATCGAAAAAGCCGTCATCAACCAGGACGCCTGCATCCAGTGCGGCCGCTGCCATGTGGTGTGCGAAGACACCTCGCACCAGGCCATTACCTTCACCAAAGAGGGTGGCGTGCGCAAGTTCGAGATCAACGAGGCCGAGTGCGTGGGTTGCAACCTGTGCGTGTCGATCTGCCCCGTGCCAGAGTGCATCACCATGCGCGCGCTCGCGCCCGGCGAAGTTGATGTGCGCACGGGCAAGAAAGTGACCGGCGAATACGCCAACTGGACCACGCACCCCAACAACCCGCAGCGCGTGTCTGCAGCGGCTTGATATGCGCCTCCTGCGTGCGTGTGCCACAGACCCTGCAAGGCTTTGTGACAGCACCCGTTGTGGTGCTGATTTGCAACGCATGCTGCACTGCATCTGGTGCAGTTCTTGCGTGATCTCTAGCATCGCTCGCTTCCCTTTGCCCGCCATCTGCCAGCGTGAGGGCGCTGAAACAGACGGCGGGTTGTGTGCAACCCCAACGACGTCTTTGACAGGAGTACAGGCATGACCAACAGTACCGGCAGCGCTGCCCACGTGGCGGGGCTAATGCCCGGCGGAGCCTCCAACACGCTCGCCAATGAAGATCTGCTCCCCACCACCGCCGCGCAGCGACACTGGACCTGGAAAGACTTCGCCGCACTTTGGGTGGGCATGGTCGTGTGTGTGCCCACCTACACCATGGCCAGCTCCATGTTGGACCAGGGCTTCACCTGGCAGATGGCGGTGTGGCTGGTGTTCCTGGCCAACTGCATCGTGCTCGTGCCCATGGTGCTGATCGGCCGCGTGGGGCCCAAATATGGTGTGCCGTTCCCGGTGTTGGCGCGCGCTTCATTCGGTGTGAAAGGCGCCAACCTGCCTGCCGTGTTGCGGGGCCTGGTGGCCTGTGGCTGGTTCTCCATCAATTGCTATTTCGGCGCGCTGGCGCTGCATGGTTTCCTGAACATCCTGGGTATGGGGCTCGCGGGCCCGGCCGAGGGGCAGACCATCAGCACCTCGCAGTTCATGTGTTTCCTCGCGTTCTGGGCAGTGCACATCTACTTCATCTGGAAGGGCCCAGAGTCCATCCGCAAGCTCGAAGTGATCGCCGCGCCGCTGATGATCATTGCGTCCATCGTGCTCGTGGTGGTGCTGATGATGAAGGTGCCTTCGGGCCAGCTCTTCAACCTGCCTGCCAAGGTGGTCGAGGGTGGCCCCAAGACCTGGGCGGCGCTGACGGGCCTGGTCGGCTTCTGGGCCACGCTGGCACTCAACATTCCCGACTTCACGCGCTTTGCCAAGTCGCAAAAGGACCAGGTCATGGGCCAGGCTATCGGCCTGCCGATTCCCATGGCGCTGTTCTCCATGGTAGGTGTGATCGGCTTCTCGGCCTCGGCCATCCTGTACGGCAAGGCACAGTTGTTCCCCGACGGCTTGCTCACGCAAATGGGCAGCGTGGCTGCGGGCGTGGGCCTGCTGGTGATCCTGCTGGCCAACCTGACCACCAACGTCGCCGCCAACCTGGTGTCGCCGTCGTATGACTTCAGCCAGGTCGCACCGTCCAAGATCAGCTTCCGCATGGGTGGCCTGATCGCCGCGCTGATTGGTCTGGTGTTCATGCCCTGGAAGCTGCTGGCCACCTCGGGCGGCTACCTGTTCACTTGGCTGGGCGGCTACGGCACGCTGCTGGGCGCCATCGCGGGCATCCTGCTGGTGGACTACTACCTCGTGCGCAAGAGCGAGCTGAAGGTGGACGACCTGTACCGCCGCGGCGGCGAATACGAGTACAGCAATGGCTGGAACGTGCAGGCGCTGATTGCCTTTGCGCTGGGCGTGCTGCCCTGCCTGCCGGGCTACCTGGCTGTGTCGGGCGTGATCGACAAGGCGGCTGTGCCCGGCCTGCTGCTGGCGCTGTTTGACTTTGGCTGGTTCTTCAGCCTGGCCGTGGCCGGCACCTACTACTACCTGACTGCCAAGAAAAAGTGACCCCTTGGCCCTGCCTGGGCCTGGTGCCAGTGCAGGGCCTTTTTTTGATCTGATCCGCATCCCTGAAGGAGACCCCCCATGACCCAAGCCCTTGTGATCCGCGGTGGCACCGTGGTCAACGCCGACCGTGAACAGCGCGCCGATGTGTTGTGCGTCGATGGCCGCATCGTGGCCGTGGGGGATGGGGCTGCGGCGCAGGCCCCCGCAGGTGCGCAGACGCTGGACGCCAGCGGCCAGTACGTGCTGCCCGGTGGCATCGACCCGCACACCCACATGCAGCTGCCGTTCATGGGCACCGTCACCATGGACGACTTCTACACTGGCACGGCCGCCGCGCTGGCCGGCGGCACCACGAGCATCATCGACTTCGTGATCCCCGACCCGCAGGAGCCCATCCTGGACGCCTATCGCAAGTGGCGCGGCTGGGCGGAGAAGTCGGCCGCCGACTACTCGTTTCACGTCGCCATCACCTGGTGGAGCGAGCAGGTGCGCGCCGACATGGGTACGCTGGTGCAGGAAGAGGGCGTGAACAGCTTCAAGCACTTCATGGCCTACAAGAACGCCATCATGTGCGACGACGAAACCCTGGTGAACAGCTTCAAGCGCGCACTCGAACTCGGGGCCATGCCCACAGTGCATGCTGAGAACGGTGAGCTGGTCTACCTGCTGCAGCAAGAGGTCGCCAAGATGGGCATCACCGGCCCCGAGGGCCACCCGCTGTCGCGCCCGCCCATGGTCGAGGCCGAGGCCGCCAACCGCGCCATTGCCATTGCCGACGTGCTGGGCGTGCCGATCTACGTGGTGCATGTGAGCTGCATGGAGTCGGCCGACGCCATTGCCCGCGCCCGTGCGCGCGGCCAGCGCGTGTACGGCGAGGTGCTGGCGGGCCACCTGCTGGTGGACGACAGCGTTTACCGCGACCCCGATTTCGCCAAGGCCGCCGCCTATGTGATGAGCCCGCCCTTCCGCCCCAAGGGCCACCAGGAGGCGCTGTGGCGCGGCCTGCAGTCGGGCCAGCTGCACACCACGGCCACGGACCACTGCACCTTCTGCGCCGCGCAAAAGGCCATGGGCAAGGAGAACTTCGCCAAGATCCCCAACGGCACCGGCGGCGTGGAAGAGCGCATGGCCGCGCTGTGGGATGGTGGCGTGAACACCGGCCGCCTCACGCCCGGCGAGTTCGTGGCCATCACCTCGGCCAACGCGGCCAAGCTGTTCAACATCTACCCGCGCAAGGGTTTCATCGGCGAAGGTGCCGATGCCGACTTGGTGCTGTGGGACCCGCAAGGCACCAAGACCTTCTCGGCCAAGACGCAGTTCAGCAAGGGCGACTTCAACATCTTTGAAGGCCGCACCGTGCGCGGCATTCCCAGCCACACCGTGAGCCAGGGCCGCGTGGTGTTTGCCAACGGCGACCTGCGGGCGGAGCAGGGCAAGGGCCGCTACATCAAGCGCCCCGCGTTTGGCGCCAACTTCCAGGCCGTGCAAAAGCGTGCGCAGGACCTGGCCCCTACCGCCGTTGCGCGCTGACCGCCGCAATGTATCCGGAGAACACCATGGACACCAAAGTGAAGACCGACATCGAGAACCTGCGCATCAACGGCGGCCGCCTGTGGGCGTCACTCATGGAGCTGGCGCAGATCGGCGCCACACCCAAGGGCGGCGTGTGCCGCTTGACCCTCACCGACCTGGACAAGCAGGGCCGCGACCTCGTGACCCGCTGGGCGCGCGAAGCGGGCATGACCGTCACCATCGACAGGATCGGCAACGGCTTCATGCGCCGCCCTGGGCGCAACAACAACCTGCCCCCCATCATGACTGGCAGCCACATCGACACCCAGCCCACGGGCGGCAAGTTCGACGGCAACTACGGCGTGCTGGCAGGCATCGAAGTCGTCCGCACGCTCAACGACCACGGCATCGAGACCGAGGCCCCCATCGAAGTCGCGTTCTGGACCAATGAAGAAGGCAGCCGCTTTGTGCCCGTCATGATGGGCTCCGGCGTGTTCGCCAAAGCCTTCACGCTGGAACACGCCTACGCCGCCACCGACACCGAAGGCAAGACGGTGAAGGGCGAGTTGGAGCGCATCGGCTACATCGGAGACCAGGAACCTGGCGACCACCCCATCGGCGCCTACTTCGAGACCCACATCGAACAAGGCCCCGTACTCGAAGACAACGACAAGACCATCGGCGTGGTCAGCGGCGTGCTCGGCATTCGCTGGTTCGACTGCACCGTGACCGGCATGGAAGCCCACGCAGGCCCCACGCCCATGGCCCTGCGCAAGGACGCGATGCTGGCCGCCACACGCATCATGCAAGACGTAGTCGCTGCAGCCCACCGCCACCCGCCGCACGGGCGTGGCACCGTGGGCATGGTGCAAGTGTTCCCCAACAGCCGCAACGTGATTCCGGGCCGGGTCAAGTTCAGCATCGACCTGCGCAACAGCACCGACGCGCTGGTGGACGCCATGGCTGCCGAGGTCAAGGCCTTTGCCGACCAGGTAGCCAAGGAGCATGGCGTGCAGGTGCACATCGAGATGGTGTCCAGCTACCCCGCGCAACTCTTCCAGCCCGAGTGTGTGGAGGCCGTAGGCCGCGCAGCCGCCAAGCTGGGCTACAGCCACATGCCCGCCGTCTCCGGCGCGGGGCACGACGCCGTCTACATGGCCAAGCTCGCACCCAGCGGCATGATCTTCATCCCCTGCAAGGACGGTATCAGCCATAACGAGATCGAGGACGCCAAGCCCGAGCACATCGAGGCGGGCTGCAACGTGCTGCTGCATGCCATGCTGGAGCGTGCGGGGACTTGAGGTGGTGCTAGGCGAGTGATAGCTGCAGGCGATTGATGGGCGGGCTCTAGCGGTCAATCTGGCTTGCAGTCTGGTACTGGGCTCAGGCGGCATGGATTTGCTCAGGAAGCTCTCGTCGGGGCGGTGCGCAGCCTGGTACGGCTCCATAAGTCGAGGGCGGGCACTTCTGCCGATCTGTGCTTGAATCCGATTTCCCTTCCAGGCTCACTTCACCCAGGCTGCCCATGTTTGCTCGCCGCATCGCGCTGCGCAGTTTTTTGACCTTTGCGCTGCTGGCGATTCTCCTGCCGATCTCGCTGGCCAGCGGCACCCTCTTTTACCGCTCTGCTGTGGGCGCGATGGAGGGCTTTGCACTCCAATTGGCCGACGAAGTCTCGCAGCGGGTGCGCGAAAAGCTGTTGTCGTTTTTCGATGTGCCCCAGCGGGCGGTGGCTTTCAATGTGGAACAGGCGCGTGCCGGTCTGTTGATGGTCGATCACCCGGACCAGCTCATGAAGCAGTTCATGCTGCAGATTGACCAGCAGCCGCAGTTGACGTTCATCTCCCTCGGGACGCGGGAGGGCGAGTACTACGCCGGCAGCCGACCACCCCTCGGAAGTGACCGGGCGTTGCGCATGATGCGAGCCACGATCAGCGGAGATCGTGCGATGGAGGTCTTTCGGGTGGATGAACTGACACGCCAGCCCACGCTGATTTCGCGCAGCGAGATCGATTTTGATGCGCGCAACAGACCCTGGTACACCAACGCCCTGGATTACGACGGGACGTCATGGTACGCACCCTATCGTTACAAGATCGAGGACGTGCAAGGCGCCTATCGTGCGATCGGAATGGGGGCATCCGCACCATTGCGTGCCAGGAACGGCGATCTGATTGGCATTGTCACGGCAGACGTTTCGCTGTCGCAGCTGAACGATTTCTTGAATACCGTCGCTTCGGAGTCTGGCGGAAAGGCGTTTCTGGCGGAGGCATCTGGAGAGCTGCTAGCCATGTCTTCAGCCGATGCCTCCATGGGGCTCACGGGGGCTGCCGGTGAGCGGCGGCCGCGCATGGATGAAAGTGGGGACCCCGTGGTGCGTGCTCTGGGGCAGCACATCCTGCGCACAGGTCAGGCTGAGGGGCATGAGTTCATGGAAGTAGGTGGCGAGCGGCATCTGATGCGTTGGTGGACGCATGTGTTGCACAAGGGGCCGACGCTCACTATGGCCATCATGCTGCCGGAGAGTCGCTTCGATGCTCCGCTGCGCGGGGTGTTGCGCAACACCATCTACACCACACTGGCTGTGATGCTGGCATCCGTACTTTTCTCGCTGTTTGTCGCCAGTCGCCTGGTTCGTCCGCTGCAATCGCTCAGCGATTGGGCGACACGACTGACTCAGGATGACTGGACGGCCAAGGCACCCAAGTCCAGCCCGATCCGTGAACTGCGCTCGTTGGCCGATGCGATGGGCTATATGGCGCGCCATATGCAGGAGCATGCACAAGACCTGGAAGCCATGGTTGCGCAGCGCACCCAGGAGCTGGAGAGTGCTGTCGCTTCCATCGAGCAGACGGTCCTCGATCAACGCCATTTCATTGCCATGCTTTCGCATGAGGTGCGTTCGCCGCTGGCGGTGATCAACACCGCAGGTCAACTGCTGGCGCTGCGCTCCAAGGACATACCGGCGCAGGAGGCGCTGGCCCAGCGCATCCTGCGTGGTTCTGCGCGCTTGAGCTATTTCTTCGACAACTGCCTGACCCAGGACCGCATCGACAGCCAGAACTTCGCGCTCGAGCCCGTGGATGTGGATGTGGCTGAAATGGTCATGTGGGTCACGGAAAACGGCGGCCAGCTGTCCACAGCGCATACCGTGCAGCAGCAAGTGCAGGCCGATCTGCCGGCGCTTCATGGCGACCCGGTACTGCTGCGGGTGATGCTGATGAACCTGCTGTCGAACGCTTTCAAATATGCACCGGCTGGGACGACGGTGTTGCTGCGTGTGACGCGAGAATCGGGGCGCTGTCGTCTGTCGGTCGAAGACGAGGGCCCGGGTATTCAACCCGACGAGCAGCAGAAGGTGTTTGAAAAGTACCGGCGCGGACGAACCGCTGAGGGCAAACCCGGTGCCGGATTGGGGCTGGCCTTGGTAAAAGGCATAGTCGAACTGCATGGCGGCACGATTACGCTGCAGTCCCGGTCGCCGACCGGCATGTGTTTTGTGATTGAACTTCCCTTTTCGGTGGCCTGAATATTGCGTCTTGCGCAGGGACCGAAGGCACTTCCCGCATGACCCAACAAAAACCCCACATCGCCATTGTTGAGGACGACTCGGACCAGTTGCACAGCATCGAAGAGTTCCTGCTCGATTCTGGCTACAGCGTCTGGGGCGCCGAGAGTGCGGAAGCCTTCTACAAGGGATTCACGGTGCGGCCCGTGGATGTGGTGATTCTTGACCTGGGGCTGCCGGGCGAAGATGGCCTGAGCGTGGCCTCGCTGCTCAAGTCCAGGCCTGAGGTGGGTGTGATCATTCTGAGCGCTCGCGATGCCCTCAATGACCGACTTGCCGGCATGCGTGCCGGCGCAGATCGTTACCTGGTCAAGCCCGTCAACCTGCGGGAGCTGGCTGCGAACATTGATGCGACTGCCAACCGCCTGGCGCCGCGCACGGCGGCATCCGGCCTGGACATTTCAGTTCGCGCTCAAAGTGCGCAGGCGCCCGCATGGGTCCTTGCGGTCAAGGACTGGACGCTGAGCTCGCCGCACGGCAAACAGCTCAAGCTGACGACCCATGAGTTCATGTTTTTCCAGCAGCTCTTGCGTGCGCAGGGCCAGCAAGTCTCCAAGCGCGAACTGAGCGATCATCTGTTCGGCGCGCGCGCCCAGAACGGCGCAGAACGCCTGAACCTGCTTCTCACGCGCTTGCGCAAGAAGGCGGCAGAAGCCTTTGCAGAACCACTGCCCGTGAAGACCCTTCACCAGATCGGATACGCGTTCACAGCTGACGCGCAAATCACCCAGGACGTCTCCCGCCTGCACTGAGTGCATGCCGGGGAGTGCACGGCTTGGTGCCGCGTTGTCTCGCAATCCCGACGCTTCGCACTCCGCCTTCCATGCACTTCATGGTGCATGGCGGGCAGTTGCGTGCGCAGTCGCGGTGCGTGGAGAAACCCTCTTGGTGCAATATAGGGTTAACCCTTGATGTGCATGAATCCAAATGAAAGATCGTGAAAGTTCACGAAGTCCCTTTGCTGCGCACTATGGAGGCCGCAAATCACGCGATCCATCCATTCACCTTCAAGGGAGTCCTTCATGCAACGTCGTCAAATATTGCAAGTCTCGGCACTGTCAGCGCTGGCTGCGTCCATGGGTCTGACCCGCAGTGCGTTTGCACAGGCCGCTGGCGCCATTCAGTTCGGTTGTCCCGTGCCCATGTCGGGCCCGTTTGCGGCGAACGGCAAGTTTGCCGATTTGGGCATGAAGCTGGCCATTGAGCAATATGGCAAGGCACTGAATCGTCCGCTGGCCTACACCCTGCTAGACACCGAGGGCAAGCCCGCCACCGCTGTGCGCAAAGTGCAGGAAGCGGCGCAGCAGCAAGGTGCGCGCTTCTTTGCTGGCGGCATTCTGTCGGGTGAGGCCCTGGCCATGGGCAAGGAGGCCGAGAAGGCCGGAGGCCTGTTTGTCACCACTGCCGGGGCTGACGAACTCACAGGCACGGACTGCAATGTGGCGACTTTCCGGTGGTCGGTGCCGACCTTTGGCGCGGTCGAGCAGACCGTGCGACCGCTGATCGAGTCCATGCCCAAGGCCAAGCGCTGGTACACCATCACACCGCAGTACGTCTTTGGCGATGGTCTGTTGTCCGCAGCCAAGAACATCTTCAAGGAAAAGGGCATCGAGCATGTGGGCAACAGCTACCACTCGCTCGCGGAAAAGGAGTTCAGCGGCTACATCACCAACGCGATCGCGGCCAAACCCGATGTGCTGCTGTTGCTGAACTTTGGTGCGCAATGCGCTGACACGCTGCGCCAGGCGGTGAGCTTTGGCATGCACAAGAACATGACGATTCTGGTGGCCTGGGCCTCGGGCCTGGAACAGTTCGAATCGCTGGGCGCCGACCTCTGCGACGGCATCTACTTCGGCGCGCAGTACTGGCACACCGTGGATTCCGAACTCAATCGTGATCTGGTCAAACGCACCAATGACAAGCTCAAGATCAATCCCAACTACAGCCTCGCGGGCTCGTACATCTGCACCAAGCTGCTGATCGACGGCATCATCAAGGCCAACTCGGTCGAGCAGAAGGCCGTGATCGCCGCACTCGAGGGACACAAGTACCAGGGCCTGACGGGCGAAGAAGAGGTACGCAAAGAAGACCACCAGGTCATCAAGAACTACTACCTGCTCAAGGGCAAAGCCAAGTCGAAGATGAAGAACAAGGACGACTACGTGGATGTGCTCAGTTCGGGCAAGTCGTTCCTGCCGGTGGACAAGACAGGCTGCAAGCGCGCCTAACAGTCAGCAAGGCCTGCGTGGCGGGCGGCTACCTGCAAGCCGCAACCGCCACGCCATTCCAGAACTGGTGAACCCAGGGTCCGCCCCATGGCGGCCTGCTGGGTCTGTTGCCCGAGCACTGTATGAATATCTATCTGCTACAGGTTATCAACGGGATCGGCATCGGCATGCTGTATTTCCTGTTGGCAGTCGGCCTGTCCATTGTTTTTGGTCTGCTGCGATTTGTGAACTTTGCCCATGGAGCGTTCTATCTGATCGGCGCCTATTTCTGCTATCAGATGACGCGTTGGGGCATGAGCTTCTGGTTGGCGTTGCTGGTCGTCCCTTTGGTTGTCGGCTTCATTGGCTGGGCGACGGAGAAGCTGGTCTTGCGCCATGTGTACGCGTCAGCGCACGAGTTTCACATCCTGGTCACGGTAGGCTTGGCCCTTGCAGCGCAGGAGCTGGTGATCCTGCAATGGGGCCCCTTGGGCGACAGCGTGGCCGTGCCCGATGCGCTTCAAGGGGTGGTGATGTGGGGCAGCTTCATCTACCCCAAGTACCGCCTGTTTGTGATTGGCTTCACGGCAGTGCTCTCTGTGCTGTTGTGGTGGGTGCTGGAGGGCACTCGCCTGGGCAGTGCCGTGCGTGCGGGCAGCGAGTCCACCGAGATGGTCTCGTTGCTGGGAATCAACGTGTTGCGGATCTTCAGTCTGGTGTTTGGGCTGGGAGCCGCCACAGCGGCCCTGGCCGGGGTGCTGGCCTCTCCGATACGCGGAGCCGAGCCCTTCATGGGCGTGGAGGCGCTTGCCGTGGCCTTCGTGGTGGTGGTGGTCGGAGGGCTTGGCAGCTTTGGCGGGGCGCTACTGGGTGGGCTCATGATCGGCATCGTGCAAAGCGTGATGAGCACGCTGTGGCCCGAAGGAGCTCGCCTGATGATTTACATCGCCATGGGCGCCGTGTTGTTGCTGAGGCCTCACGGCCTGCTGGGTCGCAAGGAGTGAAGCACATGAAAAAATACACCCATTTCATCCTGGCGGCTGTGGTGGTTCTGACCATGCCGTTGCTCATGCATTCCGGTTCTCTGGCGAGTGAAGTGCTGATCTTTACGCTGGCTGCCATGGGCTGCAATCTGCTGCTGGGCTTCACGGGCCTGCTGTCTTTCGGGCAGGGCATCTTCTTCGGTCTGGGCAGCTACACGGTGGCGCTGATGCTGAGCCGCTGGGCGGTGCCCATGCCGCTGGCTTTGCTGCTGGCAACATTGATGGGCGCACTGGGCGCTGCCCTGGTCGGCTGGGTGGCCATCCGTCAGCGGGGCACCTACTTCGTGATGCTGACGCTGGCCTTCTCGCAGATGTTTTACTTCATTGCCTACACAGCGACCGATCTCACGGGCGGCGACAACGGCTTGATGGACGTGCCTCGCCCCAACCTCTCGCTGTTTGGTGCAGACCTGTGGACGCTGGCTACGCCCTGGCAGTTCTATGGCTTTGTGTCGCTGCTGTTCCTGATCGTTTTCTGGCTGTTGCTCAGGGTGTCCAACTCCACCTTCGGCCGCACGTTGCTGGCGGTGCGTGACAACGAGGAGCGCGCTGCGGCCATTGGCTACAACCTGCGTTTGCTCAAGCTGCAGGCGTTTGTGATTTCGGGTGCGGTCACTGGGCTGGCGGGGGCGTTGCACGCCATGATGACGGGGTTGGCTCCGCTGTCCAACGCCGAACTGCACACCAGCGAGATGATTCTGATCATGACCGTGATCGGCGGCACCGGCAATCTGTTTGCCTCGTTGCTAGGCTCAGCGTTTTACCTGTTGCTGGCGGACTGGCTGTCGCAGTTGTGGCCGCGATGGCTGCTGCTGCTGGGGGTGGCGCTGATTGCCGTCAGCCTGTGGATGCAGCGTGGCCTGTGGGGCCTGGGTGAAATGCTGTGGCGCAAGCTGCAGGGGCAGCGCAATACGGCAACGGCTGCAACTGCGAAGGGAGAACAGGCATGAACACCAAGTCTCCGATCCTGCTGGAAGCCATCGATGTCGAGAAGCATTACGGCAAGTTTGCCGCGCTGGGCGGCGTGAGCCTGCAGGTGCGCGCCAACACCGTGCACTCCGTGATTGGCCCGAATGGCGCTGGCAAGACCACGCTGTTTCACATGCTCACTGGTACCAAGACCGTAAGTGGCGGGCGCATCCTGTTTGACGGCCAGGATGTGACGGACGAGCCCGACTACCGCCGTGTGCAACGGGGCATTGCGCGTTCGTTTCAGGTCACCAGCCTGTTCCTCACGCTGTCGGTGCGGGAGAACCTGCGCCTGGGCGCACAGGGTGTGGCCCCCATGCACGCGCTGAACCCCTGGCACGAGCCGGTGGGCGCACGTGCGCAGAAGGATGTGGTCGAAGCCGTTCTTGCAAAGGTGGGGCTGGAGTCACTGGCCGACACGCCAGCCGGCAACCTGTCACACGGGCAGCAGCGCCGGCTGGAGGTCGGCATGGCCTTGTCGGCACGGCCCAAGGCCATCTTTCTGGACGAGCCCACATCGGGCATGGGCATTGATGACCTGGACGAGATGAAGCGTCTCATCAAGAGCCTTCGTGACCAGCACACCGTGGTCCTGATCGAGCACAACATGAACATCGTGATGGATATCTCGGACACGGTGACGGTGATGCAGATGGGGCGTGTGCTGGCCGAAGGCCTGCCGCACGACATCCGCAGCGATGACCGGGTGCGCACGGCCTATCTGGGCAACATGATCACGGGGGGGAAAGCATGATTCTCGCGCTGGACAACGTTCACGCCTACTACGGCAAAAGCCACGTGCTGCAAGGGGTGAGTTTTGAGGTGGGCGATGGTGAGCTGGTCACCTTGCTGGGGCGCAATGGCGCCGGCAAGACGACCACGCTCAAGAGCATCGTCGGGGTGGTGCCTCCCACCAGCGGCAGCATCCGGTTTGCCGGCAAACCGGTGCAGGGCCTGGCGCCCCACGTCATTGCCAGCCAGGGCGTGTGCCTGGTACCGGAACACCGTGGCATCTTCAAGCTGCTGACGGTGGAAGAAAACCTGCTGCTTGGGCAGCGCAAACGCTCACCATGGCAGCTTGACGATGTCTACCGCATCTTCCCGCGCCTCAAGGAGCGACGCACCAACGGCGGCGGCCAGTTGTCCGGGGGCGAGCAGCAGATGCTGGCCATCGGGAGGGCGCTGATGAACAACCCCAAGCTGCTGATGCTGGATGAACCCGTGGAAGGGCTCGCTCCGGTAATCGTTGAAGAGATCGTGTCCCAGCTCAAGACCATCAAGGCGGCCGGAGTGGCCATCCTGCTGGTGGAGCAGAACCTGGAGGTCTGCACGCAACTGGCTGACCGGCATTGTGTGCTGGAGCAGGGCCGCATTGTCTACACGGCGGACAACGCCACCTTCCTGGCCGACGAAGAGGTCAAGGACCGTTATCTGGGCGTTGGCCTGGTCTGATTTGCATTGCGAGCTGTCATGAAATTTCTGATCGCGCGTCTCAACCACGAGACCAATACCTTTTCACCCGTCGCCACGCCGCTGGCATCGTTTGCGCCTGACTATGACGACGCGGCGTTCCAGGCCAACAAGGGTATGCGCACCGCGATGGCGGCGTTCATCGATGCGGCGCAGGGCCTCGGGGCGCAGTGCATCACGCCAGTTTCTGCCACGGCCAATCCCAGCGGCACGGTCGATGCCGAGGCCTATCGCGTCCTGACAGACCGCATCGTGGCGGCGGCTCCCGGTTGCGACGCGATCCTGCTGGACCTGCACGGGGCCATGGTGGTGCAGAGCACACCCGATGGCGAAGGCGACCTGCTAGCGCGCGTGCGTGCCGCTGCACCGGGTGTGCCGCTGGGCGTGGCGCTCGACCTGCACGGCAACATCACGCAGGCCATGGTGGACAACGCCGATGTGATGGTGGGCTTCAAGACCTATCCGCACATCGACATGTACGAGACGGGTGCGCATGTGGCGCGTCTGGTGCTGCAGATGTTCCAGGAGGGGCGCCAATGGGCCATCCGCTGGAAGCAATTGCCATTGATGAGCCATACGCTGCGCAGCACCACGCTCAACGGCGCCATGGCGCGCGCCGTGGCGGCCGCAACCGAAGCGGAGCGTGAGGGAGTGCCGGGCATGACGGTGTTTGCCGGGTTCTGCCTCGCTGACATTCCTGCGCCTTGCATGAGCGTGGTCGCCACTGTCGAAGCTACTGCTGACGGTGAAGCGCAGGCCGCTGTGGCCCTGGAGCAGGTGGCAAGCCAGATATGGAATGAGCGCACCGATTACGTGTACCTGAGTGAACCTCTGAATGCGGCGTTCGACCGTGCTGCCGCCATGGCGCAAGGTGCCGACAAGCCCGTGCTGCTGCTCGATCACAGCGACAACTGCATGTCGGGTGGGACCTGCGACACCATGGATGTCTTGCAGGCGGCGTGGGCGCAAGGCCTGGAGGGCATTGCCACCGGGCCGCTGTGCGATCCGCAGGCCGTGGCCGAGCTCGTGGCGGCCGGGGTGGGCGCGCAAGTGTCGCTGCGCCTGGGCAACAAGGTGCCGTTAACCCAGCTTGGTCTGCACAAAGATCCTGTGCCGGTACAGGGCACTGTGCGGGCTATCAGCGATGGCAGCTACACCGTCACCGGCCCCATCTACACAGGCCAGCGCTGTTCGATGGGGCGGGCTGTGTGGCTGGACCTGGGCCACACGCAGATCGTGGTGGTGGAGCAGCCCCACGAGCCCTGGGATCTGGGTGTGTTCTCCTGCGTGGGCCTCGACCCCACCACGTACCGCTACCTGCTGCTCAAGTCGCGCATGTACTGCAGGCCTGTCTTCGTGCCGTTGTCGGCGGGCTTGGTGGAGTGCGACAGCCCGGGCCCCACGAGCTCCGACCACAGCCTGTTTCCCTACCAGAACCTGCGCCGCCCGGTCTACCCGCTCGACGCCCTGTAAGCCCACCTGAAGCCATTGCCCAAAGTCACCATGAACCCCTCCGCAAAGACCGACATCGAAAACCTGCGCATCAACGGCCAGCGCCTGTGGGATTCGCTCATGGAGCTGGCGCAGATCGGCGCCACCCCCAAAGGCGGCGTGTGCCGCTTGACCCTCACCGATCTGGACAAGCAGGGTCGTGACCTCGTGACCCGCTGGGCGCGCGAAGCGGGTATGACCGTCACCATTGACAAGATCGGCAACGGATTCATGCGCCGTCCTGGGCGCAACAACAGCCTGCCCCCCATCATGACCGGCAGCCACATCGACACCCAGCCCACGGGCGGGAAGTTCGATGGCAACTACGGCGTGCTGGCAGGTATCGAGGTGGTGCGCACGCTCAATGACCACGGCATCGAGACCGAGGCCCCCATCGAAGTCGCCTTCTGGACCAATGAAGAAGGCAGCCGCTTTGTGCCCGTGATGATGGGCTCGGGCGTGTTCGCCAAAGCCTTCACGCTGGAACACGCCTACGCCGCCACCGACACCGAAGGCAAGACGGTGAAGGGCGAGTTGGAGCGCATCGGCTACATCGGAGACCAGGAACCTGGCGACCACCCCATCGGCGCCTACTTCGAAACCCACATCGAACAAGGCCCGGTGCTGGAAGACAACGACAAGACCATCGGCGTGGTCAGCGGCGTGCTCGGCATTCGCTGGTTCGACTGCACCGTGACCGGCATGGAAGCCCACGCAGGCCCCACCCCCATGGCCCTGCGCAAGGACGCGATGCTGGCCGCCACGCGCATCATGCAAGACGTAGTCGCTGCAGCCCACCGCCGCCCGCCGCACGGGCGTGGCACCGTGGGCATGGTGCAAGTGTTCCCCAACAGCCGCAACGTGATTCCGGGCCGGGTCAAGTTCAGCATCGACCTGCGCAACAGCACCGACGCGCTGGTGGACGCCATGGCTGCCGAGGTCAAGGCCTTTGCCGACCAGGTAGCCAAGGAGCATGGCGTGCAGGTGCACATCGAGATGGTGTCCAGCTACCCCGCGCAACTCTTCCAGCCCGAGTGTGTGGAGGCCGTAGGCCGCGCAGCCGCCAAGCTGGGCTACAGCCACATGCCCGCCGTCTCCGGCGCGGGGCACGACGCCGTCTACATGGCCAAGCTCGCACCCAGCGGCATGATCTTCATCCCCTGCAAGGACGGTATCAGCCATAACGAGATCGAGGACGCCAAGCCCGAGCACATCGAGGCGGGCTGCAACGTGCTGCTGCATGCCATGCTGGAGCGTGCGGGGACTTGATGCTATTCAAATTACAGCTGTCGACGCTTGATGGAAAAGCGCTGGCGGCTGTTTTTACTTGAAGTCTGGCTGCACGTTGTCAGTGCAGCTCCGTCAGCCCTAAAAAGTGGTCCAGCATGTGGAAGTGGTCTTCAAAGAATTCCTCTTCCATCCCCGCCAGCTGGTCGATGCGTGTCCACTGCACCTGCAGCGCGTCGTCGTCTGCTTGCACGTTTGGAAACTGCGCATCTCCCAAATCAAAGTAGTGCGCATGCGTGATGGTGCGGCCACGCTGGCTGCGGTCGGGGTGGTCGAACACGGCCACGGACTGCAGCGCGGCGCGCATGGTGGCCTCGGGCAGGTGGCAGTGGGTTTCTTCCACCAGTTCGCGCAGGCAGGACTGCCACACCGTTTCGCGCTGTTCGATGAAGCCACCGGGCACGGCCAGCTGGCCCTTGCCGGGTGCGTGTGCGCGGCGGATCAGCAGCACATGGTCCTGGCAGCGCAGCACCGCGTCCACCGTCACGAAGACGGGTGGGTAGGGCGCGGCGGCCCAGGCCTGGCGGTAGCCGCGCAGCATCTGCCACTCCTGCTGCAGCGCCAGGTAGTGCGGGGTCTGCGCAAACTCGGTCAGCGTGGCCAGGGTGCTGGCAGGCATCTGGTCGGCCAGGGGGGCGAGGGCGGACTGCACCGTGTCGGGTGTGGCGCCAAACCAGGCGTCGCGGATGGCGGTGGCGTCGATGGGGCCCTGGCGCTCCACATGGATCAGCTCCCAGCCCGGGAACGCGCTCAGGTAGCCGCTGGTGGCGTCCTTGAAGTGGCCCACCAGACCGATCCGCGCACCGGGTGTCGTCAGCCGCGCCACGCCCTGGCGCACGGCCTGCACCCAGACCGCCTCGTTGTAGTAGTCGCGCATGGGCAGCACCACCATGCGGCTGCGGTCGGCCTCGGGCAGCGCATTGCGCAGCATGGCCTCGCGTTCTTGCCAAGTGAAGGGGTTCTTGGGCGAGCGCGCCTGCCAGGCCGAGCCCACCACCACGATGACCTGCTGCGCGCTGTCGAGCGCGCGCTGCAGCAGCGCCATGTGGCCGTTGTGCACGGGTTCAAAACGCCCGATGTAGATGGCGGTATCGACCATGTGTCTCCAGTCGTTATCGGGTGATTTTTAAGTGTTTTTGGTCGCTAGCGCTTATCTATAAAGCGCTAGCAGCTATCTTTTTGGTAGTAATTTTACCCTGGAGCCGTATTACACATACCGCGCAGCAATAGGCATCTGCCGCCCACTGCCAAAGGCCCGTGCCCGCACGCGCACGATGGGCGGGGCCTGACGGCGCTTGTATTCGTTGCGCGCCACCATCATGCGCACGCGTTGCACCAGGGCGCGGCCCGCGTCGTCGGTTTGCAGCTGGGCGACAAAATTCTGGGCCGCCGCGTGCTCCGCGGCAGAAAGGCGGTCGCCTTCGATGAGCAGCTTGAGCACTTCGTCGAGCACGGGGTAGGGTGGCAGGCTGTCCACATCGCGCTGGCCGGGTGCCAGTTCGGCCGAGGGTTCCTTGTCGATGATGGCCTGCGGGATCAGCTCGCGCCCGGCGTGTTCGTTGACGTGGCGTGAAAGGGCAAACACCTCTGTCTTGTAGAGGTCGCCAATCAAGCCCAGGCCGCCGTTGGTGTCCCCATACAGCGTGCAGTAGCCCACCGAGATTTCACTCTTGTTGCCCGTGGTCAGCAGCAGGTGTCCAAAGGCGTTGGAGTATTCCATCAGCACCGTTCCGCGAATGCGCGCCTGCAAATTTTCGAGCGGAAGACCCACCAACGGCTTGCAAAAGCTGGCCTCGAACTGCTGCGCGTAGCTCGCCACCAGCTCGGCAATCGGGTGTGTGAAGAGCTGCACGCCCAAGTTGTGGCACAGCGCCACCGAGTCATCGACCGAGCCGCTGCTGGAGTAGCGCGAGGGCATGGTGATGCCGACCACGTTGTCCGCACCCAGCGCTTCCACGGCCAAGGCGAGCGTCAGCGCGCTGTCGATGCCGCCCGAGCTGCCCACCACCACCTGCGTAAAGCCGCAGCGCCATGCGTAGTCACGCAGGCCCAGCACGATCTGCTGGCGGTAGAAGTCCATGGCGGGAAGGCCCTGTGTGGGCACGGGGGCGGGACGCGCGCCTTCCGCGCTCAGAAAATGCCCGTTGTCGAACTGCAGCGTGCGTACATCTTCCACGAACCGCTGCGCTTCAAAGACGACACCCGCATCGGGCTCGGCCGCGAACGATGCTCCGTCGTACACCACCTGGTCATGCCCACCGATTTGGTTCACGTACAGGATCGGCAGGCCGTGGCGGCGCGCGGCGTCGGCAAAGATCTGGTGACGCTGCTCGCGTTTGCCGGTGTGGCTGGGACTGGCGTTGATGCTCACCACCAGGTCGGGCGCGGCGTCGCGCATGCGCTCGAAAGGGTTGGTGGCGTAGTCGGCGCCGTGGTCGTTCCAGCCGTCCTCGCAGATCAGCAGGCCCACCTGCGTGCTGCCGATGCGCAGCACCTTGGCCACGTCTGGTCCGGGCTCGAAGTGGCGGCGCTCGTCAAAGATGTTGTAGGTGGGCAGCAGCTGCTTGGCGTATTGCAGGCGCACAGCCCCGCCTTGCAGCACCAGCAGGCTGTTGTGCAAGCGCTTGCCGGGGCCGCGCGCGGGTGTGGGCGCGCCCAACACCCAGTGCAGCTGGGGTAATTCAGCAGAGGCCTGTTGTAACGCGGAGATGCCGGCCTCGATGCGTTGCTGAAAGCCGGTTTCCTCCAGCATGTCGCCGGGGTAGTAGCCGCACAGCGACAGCTCGCTGAACACGATGATGTCGGCTTGCTCGCGCGCCGCCTGCTGCGCGGCGGCCACCATGCGGGCCACGTTGCCTTCGATGTCACCGACGGTGAAGTTGAGCTGGGCAAGGGTGATGCGGAGCATGGTGTCAGTCCTTCACGTTGAAAACCTGACGCAGGTAGGCCAGGTAGGTTTCATCGTCGCACAGCGTCTTGCCGGGTGTGTCTGAGAGTTTCGCCACAGGTTGTCCGTTGGCACGCACCAGCTTCATCACGATGTTGAGCGGTCGCATCTCCGGTGCGTCGCCCATGTCGTTGGTGAGATTCGTTCCAATGCCAAACCCCAGCTGCGTGCGGTCGCCAAAGTGGCGGTACAGCATGAGGGCGCGTTCCAGGTCGAGTCCGTCCGAGAACACCAGCCGCTTGGTGTGTGCGTCGATACGCAGCCGGGTGTAGTGCGCGAGGGCTTTTTCGCCCCAGGCCACCGGGTCGCCTGAGTCGTGGCGCAGGCCGTCGAACAGCTTGGCGAAGTACAGGTCAAAGTCAGCGAGAAAGGCGTCCACGCCCACGGTGTCGGTCAGCGCAATGCCCAGGTCGCCCCGGTATTCCTGCACCCAGTCTTCGAGTGCGGCTTTTTGGAAGTCGCGCAGCCGCACGCCCAGGGCCTGGTAGGTCTGCAAATACTCGTGCGCCATGGTGCCGATGGGCACCAGGTTCAAATCGCGCGCCAGCAGCACGTTGCTGGTGCCCTTGAACCACTGCGGAGCTTGCTGCGCAAAGGTCTGCACCACCTCGCGCTGCCAGGCGCCGCTGTAGCGGCGGCGCAGGCCAAAGTCGAACAGCTCGAAAGCGTGGCGCAGCGTGGCCTGCCGGGCCAGGGCCTGCAGCTGATGCACTTTGGCGGCCAGCCGTGCACGGCCGCTGGCGAGGGCCTGGGCCGCGTCAAAGCGGCGAAAGTACAGCTCGTTCACGATGGCCAGCACGAAGATCTCAAACCCCATCACATGCACCTGTGGGCCTTGCGCCACGATGTGCAGTTGCTCGCCCTCGGCCCAGGCGCTGATGAAACTGCGCTGGAACTGGAAGATGCGCAGGAAGTCCACAAAGTCGCTCTTGATGTAGCGCAGGCTGCCCACATAGGCCAGCTCTTCGGGCGTGAAGCGCAGGCTGCACAGGTGGTCCAGCGCAGCGTTCACCTCGGGCAGCAGCTCGGCCAGCGGGTAGGCCGGAGTGTTGCGGCACACAAAGCGATATTCGCTTTGGGTTTGCGGGTGGCGGTGCAGCAGCGCCTGCCACATCGTGAACTTGTAGAGGTCGGTGTCGAGCAGGCTGGTGATGACGGGGTTCATGATGTTGCTCCAAAATTTGTAGCTGGTAGCGCTTGATGGATAAGCGCTAGAGCCTGATTTAATTCATATTGGCGAGCTGTGCACCGGCTGCGCGCATGGCATTCAGAAACGCCTGGTGCTGCGCCTCAAAACCGCCCACGGGGCTCATGCCATCGGTCAGCAGCACGATGCGGCTGGCTTGCCAGCCCGGCACCAGGCGGGGCAGGTGCTGCACGATGTGTTCGGTGGTCGAGCGCACGCAGTGGCTGCTGGCCTCGCCCGCGATCAGCAGCACATCGGCCTGGCCCAGCGACTGCAGCAGGGCGGTGTTGAGTGCGGTGCTTTCGTCGTCCGCATCGGGCACCTCGGCCTCGATGGCGCTGTAGTGCTCCGTCCAGGGGTTGGTGCCCTTGAAGACATTGCGCACCGCGCGCTGGCGCTGGAGCTGCCAGGCCCCGCAGGCGGCCAGTACATCGGCGTGCACGCCATGGCCCCAGCTGCCCACCTCGCAGTGCACGGGCCAGACCATCAGCGTGTAGCGGCCCTGGGTTTCGAGTGCGTCCAGGTACTGCAGGGTGCGGGGCAGGGCGGCGGGGTTTCGCGGTACGTAGTCGCCAGCGCGCACCTGGGCGGCGGTGATGGGGGTGAAGGGAGCCACATCCGCCCCCGTGCCGGTTTGCCAGAAGCCGGGGTGGGCAATGTCAAAACGCTGGTGCGAGTCGAGCGTGACGGTGATGGCGTCCAGTTGGTCGCCCTGGCTGCGGATGAACTGGGCCAGGCGCTGCATGTCGGCATGGGCGCCCGCCACAGGCAGGGCGGGCGTGGTGCGTGGGCCTGTGAGCGCATCGGTGGGCTGCCAGGCCACGGGCAGGTCGCAGAAGTCGTTTTGGGGGTCGATCACCAGAAGCTGAGTGTTGCGGGCCATGGTCTTCTCCTTCGTTGGTGACGCCAGTGTAATCTTGTTAGTAAAAAAAATAAACTAACTAAGTTGCAAAAGCATGTTTCTGTTCTTGCAGAGTTGGGGGGCATCTATCTTGTTCGTTCATCCCTGTGACAAACTCGGCCCCATGACCGATACCACCGCCCCCGCCGTGATCTGTACCGTGGATGTGGTCCTGCTCACCCTGCAGCAGGACGTGTTGCACGTCGCGCTGCAGCGGCGGGAGCGGCCTCCGTTTGCCGGTGCGCTGGCGTTGCCCGGCGGCTATATCCACGCCCAGGAAGATGCCGATGCCCAGGCCAGCGCGGCCCGGGTGCTGCGCGACAAGGCGGGCTTGCAGAGCCCGTACCTGGAGCAGTTGGCCACCTTCTCCGGCCCGGTGCGCGACCCCCGGGGCTGGTCGCTGGCCGTCGCTTACTGTGCCCTGGTGCCGCCTGAGGTGCTGGCGCAGGCACCGCTAACGCTGGTACCCGTGGCCGAATTGCCTGCGCTGCCTTTTGACCACCGTGCCATGGTCGATGCCGCCGTGGCCCGCGTGCGCAGCAAAAGCCAGTATTCGTCCATGCCCGTGCACCTGTGCGCCGAGCCGTTCACGCTGCCGCAGCTGCAGGCTGTGTACGAGGCGGTGCTGGGCGAGCCGGTCAACAAGGTGAGTTTTCGCCGCAAGATGGACGAGTTGGCCATGCTGGAGCCGGTGCCGGGAGCGCTGCAAGGCGGCGGCGCCCACCGGCCCGCGCAGCTGTACCGGGTGCGCCCGGCCTACCGGCGCAATCTGTCGCTGAGCGCGCGCGGGCTGTAGCGCGGGCTTAGCGCACAAACTATTGGACCGCCGCACGGAAATCTGGCACAAACGCAAACTTTGTGTCCCACGAACGGTGGGTGCGTCGCGCGGGCCAGGGTGGCTGCCGTTGCACCACCAACAACAAGCCGGCACAACGCTGGCACCTGAGGGAAATCCATGTCTTTGCGGCTCAAATTCAACCTGGTGCTGGCGGCCGTGCTGCTGGTGGCAGCGGCGGGGGCGGGAGTTTATGTGCACCGCTTTCTGCAGCAGTCTGCCATCGAGGAGGTGCAGCACAACTCGCAGATCATGATGCACGCGGCCATGGCGATCCGCGACTACACGACAGAGCTGGTCAAGCCCCACCTGGACGTGACGCTGGCCGAGAAATTCCTGCCGCAGACGGTGCCTGCCTATGCGGCCACCGAAACCCTGCGCCGCCTGCAGAACCGGTTTCCGGGCTATGAGTACAAGGAGGCGGTGCTCAACCCCACCAACCTGCGCGACCGTGCCAACGAGTGGGAAGAGCGCATCATCAGCGACTTTCGCGAAGGCCGGGCCGACCTCAAGAAAGAGGTCACCGGCGAGGTGGGCGAGGGCATGCACCGCGCCATGTACGTGGCCCGCCCCATCACCATCAAGCAGGCGCAATGCATGGCCTGTCACAGCACACCGGCCGTGGCGCCGCCCACCATGCTCAAGGTCTATGGCGACAAGAACGGCTTTGGCTGGGGCATGAACGAGACGGTGGGCATCCAGGTGGTGAAGGTGCCGATGTACTTCCCGCTGGAGAAGGCGCGTCAGACCTTCAACACGGTGATGGCGGCGCTAGTGGGTAGTTTTGTGCTGCTTTTCGTCGGGCTCAACCTGTCGCTGTCGTCGCTGGTGATTGAGCCCATGGCGCGGCTCAACCGCAAGCTGGAAGACCTGGCCACCAAGGACTTCCTGACGGACTTGGTCAACCGCCGCCGCTTCTTTGAGAGGCTGGAGACCGAGATGGCCGACACCCGCATCAAGAAGGGCAGTCTGTCGGTGGTGATGTTTGACATCGACTTTTTCAAACGCATCAACGATACCTTTGGGCATGACTCGGGCGATGTGGTGCTCAAGAGCACGGCGCTGCGCGTGCGAGAACTTCTGCGGTCGTCCGACTGCGCTGCGCGTTTCGGGGGCGAGGAGTTCATCATCCTGCTCAAGGAAACCCCGGTGGATGCCGCCATGGCCATGGCCGAGGCGGTGCGCGCGCGCATTGCAGGCGTGCCGTTCGACGCGGTGGGCCATGTCAGCGCCAGTTTTGGCGTGGCCACGTGGGACCACAAGGAAGACAGCCACGCGCTGATCAAGCGCGCGGACACGGCGCTGTACAAGGCCAAGTCCAGCGGTCGCAATTGCGTGGTGCAGGCCGAAGAGTCCGTATGACCTCTTGCGTGTCTCCGGGCCGAGCCCGGCACGCTCAGGCCATGGCGGCCTTGGCCTCCTCATAGTCAGCCCGGTAGTCCGCCGCCAGCGCGGTTTTTTGCTTCTCCGTCAGCAGCTTGCCTGCCATCTGGAAGAAGCGGTGTTCTTCTTCCTTGAGGTGGTGCTCCACCTTCTCCGCCAGTTTCTTGGCCAGCGGCAGCCAGCTGGGGCTCGCCGGGTCGGCCTCTTCCAGCGACTCCAGCAGTTCATCGAGCTGGTGGTGCTCTGAAATGGCGTGGCGGGACAGGTCGATGCCCGCGTCGTGCGCCATCAGCGGAATATAAAAATGCCGTTCCTCAGCCCGTTCATGGGCCGTCAGTTCCTGCTTGAGCTGGTCAAACAGCTCGCGCCGCTCGGGGGTGTCTCCGCTGGTGTCGGTGAGTGCGGCGTACAGCGCTCGTTGGCGTTCGTGGCTCTCGCGCAGGGCTTCAAAGATATTGGTGGTGTCGGTCATGGTGCGGGTGTGTGGGGAAGGTGGGGCTGTGACAAAGGTGCGGTGGGCTACTTGAGTACCTTGCGCGCGGCACCCACGCCGATGACGGCCAGCACCACAAACACCACGGCAATCACCAGGAACAGCACAAACAGCACCTTGGCGATGCCCGCCGCGCCTGCGGCGACTCCGCTGAATCCCAGGGCACCGGCGACCAGGGAGATCAGGGCAAAAATGATGGCGTACTTCAGCATGGTGGTCGCTCCTTGCAGTGGATGTTCAGGCAGCGCGGGGCTGCGAAAGGGTGTGCAGGAACGATACCGAGGGGCCGTCGGCAGCGCCGTCAGTGCGGGCGGGCGGTGGGTGTAGGAGAGGGCCGCTGGCGGGCAGTGGTGAAGCGTCAAAAGAAAAGCCGCAACGCGGAGCGTTGCGGCTTTGGAGGTGGGACGGCTCTGACGGTCTTTTGGTCTGCGCTCACATCGCTGACGCGATATGAGCTTCGTCCGCAGACCGAAAACCGCGCTATCGCGCGGCGGGCTTTACAGCCCGGCTGCAGCGCGCAGCGCAGCAGCTTTATCGGTCTTCTCCCAGCTGAATTCGGGCTCTTCGCGGCCGAAGTGGCCGTAGGCTGCGGTCTTCTCATAGATGGGACGCAGCAGGTCCAGCATCTGGATGATGCCCTTGGGGCGCAGGTCGAAATGCTCACGCACCAGCGCTGCCAGACGCTCGTCCGACACCACGCCCGTGCCTTCTGTGTAGACCGTGATGTTCATGGGCTCGGCCACGCCGATGGCATACGCCACCTGGATCTGGCACTGGCGCGCCAGGCCTGCGGCCACGATGTTCTTGGCCACGTAGCGGGCTGCGTAAGCGGCGGAGCGGTCCACCTTCGTTGGGTCCTTGCCGCTGAACGCGCCGCCACCGTGGGGGCAGGCACCGCCGTAGGTGTCCACGATGATCTTGCGGCCGGTCAGGCCACAGTCACCTTGTGGACCGCCGATGACAAAGCGGCCCGTGGGGTTGATCAGGTAGCGCGTGTTCTGCAGCCATTCCTTGGGCAGCACGGGCTTGATGATCTCTTCAATGATGGCTTCGGTGAACGAGGCCTTCATCTTGGTTTGCGTTTCGCTCTGGTCGGGGTGGTGCTGGGTGGAGAGCACCACGGTGTCGATGCTGTGGGGCTTGCCGTCCACGTAGCGCATCGTCACTTGCGACTTGGCATCGGGGCGCAGGAACGGCAGGCGGCCGTCCTTGCGCAGCTGGGCCTGGCGCTCGACGAGGCGGTGCGCGTAATAGATGGGCGCGGGCATCAGCTCGGGCGTTTCGTCGCAGGCGTAGCCGAACATCAGGCCCTGGTCGCCGGCGCCGGTGTTCAGGTGATCGTCGCTCGCGTGGTCCACGCCCTGGGCGATGTCGTTGGACTGCTTGTCGTAGGCCACCAGCACGGCGCAGCCCTTGTAGTCGATGCCGTAGTCGGTGTTGTCGTATCCGATGCGCTTGATGGTGTCGCGCGCCACCTGGATGTAGTCCACGTGGGCGTTGGTGGTGATCTCGCCCGCCAGCACCACGAGGCCAGTGTTGGTCAGCGTTTCGGCGGCGACGCGGCTGCGGGGGTCTTGCTTGAAGATTGCATCGAGAATCGCGTCCGAGATCTGATCGGCCACCTTGTCGGGGTGGCCTTCGGAGACGGATTCCGAGGTAAAGAGAAAGTCGTTCGCCATTTGAATAAACTCCTGTGTTCCGGCATTTGGGGCGTTGCCCTCACCCCGAAGGAGATCTGGCGAACGCTTTAGCAGATTTTTTTAACGTCGCCCTGCAAGTTGCTCATTTAACTCAGCGACCCCGTCATTTTAATGCCAGTCGTCTTTCGATTCTTTTCCGTATTTCCACTGTGGTTGCTGCACATCATGGGCGCGGCCATGGGCTGGATTGCGTTTTGTGCGTCGCCCACGTACCGGCGTCGCTTTCTGGCCAATTCGGCCCTGGCAGGGTATTCGCTCGGCGACGTGCGTGCCGCTGTGGCCCATGCCGGCCGCATGGTGGCCGAGCTGCCGCGCCTGTGGCTGGGGGCGCCACTGCCCTGCCGCATCGAAGGCGAGGCCTGTGTGGAGCAGGCGTATGCGGCCGGGCGCGGCATTTTGTACCTCACGCCGCACCAGGGGTGCTTCGAACTGTCGGCCCAGGCAGCGGCCCGGCGCTGGAGCGCGGAGCGCGGCCCCATCACGGTGCTGTACCGCCCCGCGCGCCAGGCCTGGCTGGCCAAGGTGATGGAGACCGCACGCAACCGGCCCGGCATGCTGGCCGTGCCCACCACACTGGCGGGTGTGCGCCAGATGATCAAGGCCCTGCGGCGGGGTGAGGCCGTGGGCCTGCTGCCCGACCAGGTCCCGCCGGACGGGCAGGGCCTCTGGGCGCCGTTTTTTGGCCGCGATGCCTACACCATGACCCTGGCCGTGCGCCTGGCGCAGCAGACGGGTGCTGCCGTGGTGCTGGTGCGCTGCGAGCGGCTGCCCTGGGGCCGTGGTTTTGTCACCCATTTCGAGCCGCTGGCGCAACCGCTGTCGGACCAGTTGGACGTTGCCGTTGTGCAGATCAACCAGGCCATGGAACACCTTATCCGCCAGTGCCCCGAGCAATACCTGTGGGGCTATGCCCGTTACAAGCAGCCGCGCGCCGAGGCAGCGCCTGCTGCGGGAGCTGCCGTATGACCGGCCGCCTGGGTGTGTGGTTCATGCGGGTGCTGGCGCACCTGCCGCTGCCCGTGCTGCGCGGCATGGGGTGGCTGCTGGGGCAGGTGGCCTTTGTGCTGGTGGCACCCCGGCGCAAGGTGGCGCTGCGCAACCTGGAGTTGTGTTTTCCGGACTGGACCGAGGCGCGCCGCCGCGCCGTGGCGCGCGCCAGTTTTGTGGTGTTTTGCCAGACCTGGCTGGACCGCAGCTGGCTCTGGGCCGCGCCCCGGGAGGTGGTCGAGCGGCGCGTGCAACTCAGAGGTGCCGTACACGAGCTCGACGGCGACACCCCCACGATACTGTTTGCCCCGCACTTCTATGGCATGGACGCGGGTGGCCTGGCGCTGCCGCTGCATTCGGGCCGAGCGTTCACGTCCATTTTTGCCACCCACCCCGATCCGGCGGTGGACGGCTGGTTCATGGCCGGGCGCCAGCGTTTTGGTGACGTGCGCATGCTCAACCGCTCGGACGGCGTCAAACCCATCATCGCCAACCTGCGCAAGGGCGGCCTGCTGTACCTGCTGCCCGACATGGACTACGGGCGCAATGATTCGGTGTTTGTGCCGTTCTATGGCGTGACGGCGGCCACCATCCCGTCGCTGTCGCGGTTTGCGCGGCTGGGGCGCGCCAAGGTGGTGGGTGTGTATTCGCGCATGACGCCCACAGGCTACGTGGCCGAGGTCTCGCCCGCCTGGGCGAATTACCCCACCGACGATGCCGAGGCCGACACCCTGCGCATGAACCACGAACTGCAGGCCGTCATCAACACCATGCCCGAGCAGTACTACTGGGTGCACAAGCGTTTCAAGACACGGCCCGAAGGCGAACCGTCTTTTTACGCCTGAAAATTTGAGTCAAATCAGTATCTGGCGCCTATCTGTCAAGCGCTGGTAGCTATCATTTTGATTGCAAAAATCGCTGCAGTTCCAGGGCCACGCGCTCGGGGTGCTCGTGCACGATCCAGTGCGAGGCTTTCTCCACCTGCCGCAGCTGCAGCTGCGGCACCCAGTCCGGCAGGCCGTCGAGCAGGCCGGGCAGCAGGGCCGGGTCGTCCATGCCCCACAGGACCAGCGTGGGTACCGTCACCGTCAACATGGATTCGGGCAGGGTGATGGCCTGCGCGCCCGGGTCACCCTCGCGGGGTGGGCGCAGGGGGCTGGCGCGGTAGTAGTTGCAGGCACCCGTCAGGCCCTGCTGCCACAGCGCGCGGTACTGGGCACGCACGCTCTCGGTCAGCCACGTGGGGGCGCTGCCGTCTGGGGCGTTGAAAAAAGCGAACAGGCGGCGAAAGTCGTCCTCGGCCAGCAGGGCCTCTGCATCAGGCCTGCACAGGAAGTGCATGTACTGGCTGCCCGCCTGCTGCGCAGCGTTGTGTGCCAACTCTCGCACAAAGGCGCCAGGGTGGGGGGAGTTGATGATGGCCAGCCGCTTCATGAGCTGCGGCTGCTGGTTGGCCAGGTTCCAGGCCACGGCGCCGCCCCAGTCGTGCGCCACCAGGCATTCCAGCGCGCCGCCGGGGCATTCGTGGGCAATCAGCGCCACCAGGTCCTGCACCAGATGCTTGGCTCGGTAGGCATCCACTTCGGCGGGGCTGCTGGAGGGGCCAAACCCGCGCAGGTAGGGCGCCACGCAGTGGTAGCCACCGTTTTCGGGGCGGGAAAAGTGCAGCAGCAGCTCATCCCAGATGAAGGCACCCTCGGGGAAGCCGTGCAAAAACAGCAGCACAGGGCGGCCCGCCACGCCGCTTACGCGGCAGTGCAGGGTGGTTCCGTGGGGCAGGGGAGCGGAGACGGTCTGGATCATGGCGCTATGCATTTAATAGCTGGTAGCGCTTGATGGATAAGCGCTAGGGCCTAATTTGACTGAATATCCTCAGAATCACCGAGCTCTGGGGGCTCAACGGCGGGGGCAGGGGCTGCGGCTGCGTCGCCCGAGGCTTGCACCGGGTGCGCCCACTGCCACAGCAGCTGTGCCACCTCGTCCACGCCTTGTTTCTTGAGGGCCGAGAACATCATCACCTCTCCGCCGGCTGCGTTCAGTCGCGTAATCGACAGGATCTTGGCTTGCTCCGAGCGTGTGAGCTTGTCCGCCTTGGTCAGCACGATCAGGAATTTCAGGCCTTCTTCGACCCGTGGTCGCAGCACTTCAAGCAGGGCCTCGTCCAGCTCGGTCAACCCGAGCCGGGGGTCACATAGCAAGACGATGCCGGTGAGCCCAGGGCGGCTCACCAGGTAATTGACCATCACCTGCTGCCAACGCACCTTGTCGGACCTCGACACCTTCGCGTAGCCGTAGCCGGGCAGATCCGCCAGCACCGCATCGGTCGCACCGTGCTTGCCCAGTGAGAAAAGGTTGATGTGCTGCGTGCGCCCGGGCCGTTTGGAGGCGAACGCCAGCTGCTTTTGCTGTGTGAGCGTATTGATGCAGGTGGATTTGCCCGCGTTGGAGCGGCCCACAAAAGCGATCTCGGGCACGTGGATGGGCGGCAGGTGGTGCAGCTGGGCGGCCGTGGTCAGGAACCTGGCGGTGTGCATCCACCCCATGGCGATCTTGGCGTCGGGAGCGGGCGGAAGGGAGCCAGCAACTGGCGCGGTGGAAGAGGTCGTCATGGAATATTGGGAGGCTTGGGAGCCTCATTGTAGAATCGCGAGGTTTTGCGCACATAAACACAGACCCTCGATATGAAGTTGCTCGCCTCTTTGCTGACGGCTGCCGCACTGGCAGCACCTGTTTTTTCGGCCTATGCGGCGGGCGATGCCCCCAAAGCGGCCAAGCCGGATCTCGTCAAAGGCGAGGCCAGCTACACCGCAGTGTGTGCTGCCTGCCATGGCGCCGATGGCAATTCGGCCATTGCGGCCAACCCCAAGCTGTCGCAGCAACACCCCGAATACCTGGTCAAGCAGTTGCAGGAATTCAAGTCCGGCAAGCGCAACAACGCCATCATGAAGGGTTTCGCCACCGCGCTGTCGGACGAGGACATGAAGAACATTTCGTACTGGGTGGCTTCCAAGGCGGCCAAACCCGGTTTCGCCAAGGACAAGAACCTGGTCTCCCTGGGGGAGCGCATCTACCGTGGCGGCATCGCCGACCGCCAGATCGCTGCCTGCGCTGGCTGCCACAGCCCCAATGGCGCAGGCATCCCTGCCCAGTACCCCCGCCTGTCGGGTCAGCACGCTGACTACACCGTGGCCCAGCTCAACACCTTCCGCGATGGCTCGCGTGCCAACAGCACCCAGATGACGCAGGTGGCGGCCAAGCTGAACGACAAGGAAATCAAGGCCGTGGCGGACTACATCGCTGGCCTGCGCTGATTGACTTGATTTTCGTCAATCTTGTGGCCCGCTAGACCGGGTTGCACGGAACCTACCGCCAATAACAATCCCAAAACGGGCGGGCCCATCGCACAGATGGTCCCGCCCTTTTTCTTTCCTTCTCTCGCGCCTCCTCGCCGTCTCCTTTCTTTTTCATCCATGTCCGATAACACCCAAGGCCTTCGCATCCAGTCTGGTTCCCAGGCCTGGCGCGCCGGGATCGAGCTGCTGTCCTCCATGCGGTTCGCGATCTCGCTGCTGACGGTGATCTGCATTGCCTCGGTGATTGGCACGGTGCTCAAGCAGCACGAGCCGGCGGTCAACTACGTCAACCAGTTCGGTCCTTTCTGGGCGGAGTTGTTTGGCGCCATCCAGCTCAATGCCGTCTACAGCGCCTGGTGGTTCTTGCTGATCCTGGCGTTTCTGGTGATCAGCACATCGCTGTGCATCGCCCGCAATACACCCAAGATCCTCATCGACCTCAAGGTCTACAAGGAAAACATCCGCGAACAAAGCCTGAAGGCTTTTCACCACAAGGCCGAGGCAACGCTTAGCGGCTCTGCCGAGGTCGAGGCGCGCCGCATTGGCACCCTGCTGGCCGGTGGCGGATGGAAGGTGCGCCTGCAGCAGCGCGACACCACCTCTGGCCCCGGCACTGGCTGGATGGTGGCGGCCAAGGCGGGTGCTGCCAACAAGCTGGGCTACATCGCCGCGCACAGCGCCATCGTGCTGGTGTGTGTGGGCGGTCTGCTGGACGGAGATCTCATCGTGCGCGCCCAGATGTTGCTGGGGGGCAAGACACCGTACCAGGGCGGCGGCCTGATTGCCGATGTGAAGCCCGAGCACCGGCTTTCCGAGCGCAACCCCACCTTTCGGGGCAACCTGCTGGTGGCTGAGGGCACACAGTCGAGCACAGCCATCCTGAATCAGTCCGACGGCGTGCTGCTTCAGGACTTGCCGTTTGCCATCGAACTCAAGAAGTTCATCGTGGAGCACTACTCCACCGGCATGCCCAAGCTGTTTGCCAGCGAGATCATCATCCACGACAAGGCCACGGGCGAGAAGACGCCCGCGCGTGTGGAGGTGAACCACCCGGCCAGCTACAAAGGCATCGAGATCTACCAGTCGAGTTTTGACGACGGCGGCTCGCACCTCAAGCTGCGCGGCGTGCCCATGGTGGCAGGCGCCAAGCCCATTGAGGTCGAAGGAGTGGTCGGCAATTCCACCCAGCTGACCAACAACGGCGGCGGCCCGGGCAGCGAGACGCTGACGCTGGAGTTCACAGCACTGCGCACCATCAATGTCGAGAACTTCGGGGGTGCAGGCCCCGGAGGCAGCGGTGTGGATGTGCGCAAGGTGGACCTGCGCGAGTCGGTGGAATCCCGCCTGGGCGCCGCCAACAAGACCGTCACCAAAAAAGAACTGCGCAACGTGGGCCCGAGCGTGAGCTACAAGCTTCGGGACGCAGCGGGCCAGGCGCGTGAGTTCCACAACTACATGCTGCCCGTGGACACGGGCGACGGCGTGCCGGTGTTTCTGCTGGGCGTGCGCGAAACCCCTGCAGAGCCATTCCGGTACCTGCGGGTGCCAGCCGATGACAAGGGCAGCATGGACGGCTTCGTTCGCATGAAGGCCACCCTGGCCGACCCCGCAGCGCGCGAGCAGGCCGTGCGCCGCTATGTGGCGCAGGCCATCGACACCTCGCGCCCGGATCTGGCCGAGCAGTTGCAGCAGTCTGCACTGCGGGCCTTGGCCCTGTTTGCGGGCCAGGGCATGGTCGATGGCAAGCCCACTGGTGGCCTGCAGGCGGTGTCGGACTTCATGGAGGCCAACGTGCCCGAGGCCGAGCGCGCGCGGGCGGGTGAGGTGCTGGTGCGCATTTTGAACGGCACGCTGTTCGAGGTGGCGCAGTTGTCGCGCCAGCGTGCGGGCCTGCCGCCGCTTCCCCAGGACGATCAGACGCAGGGCTTCATGACGCAGGCCGTGCTCTCGCTCAGCGACGCGCAGATCTACCCCGCACCGCTGGCGTTTGAACTCAAGGACTTCACCCAGGTACAGGCCAGTGTTTTCCAGGTGGCGCGAGCCCCTGGCAAGAATGTTGTCTATCTGGGATGTGCCTTGCTGATCCTGGGCGTTTTTGCCATGCTCTACGTGCGCGAACGGCGCGTCTGGGTCTGGGTGGCGCCGCAGGACGGGCGTACCCACGCCACCATGGCCCTGTCCACCAACCGCAAGACCATGGACGGCGACCAGGAGTTTGTCCAGCTCGCACAAAAACTGATCGGGGCATCGCCCCGCGAAGGCACCGCATGAATACCGCGACTTCTTCCTCCACGGCCACCACGATCACCCTGAACGAGGGTTTTTTTGCCCGCCGCAACTGGTTCGACTGGCTGTTTGCAGCCATCGTGGCCGTGGGCGGGCTGTATGCGTTGCAGCGCTACGGCGCCTTCATGGACGTCTACGAGAAAGGTATTTTGCTGGGTGCCATTCCGTGCACGATCTGGCTGGGCTGGTTCTGGCGCCCCTTGCGGGCGCTGATGCTGATCGTGGCTGCGGTGGCGCTGTTGGCCATCGGCCTGTACCAGCAAGACGGTGCGGGTAGCCTGGCGCGGGCCGATACGGTGTTCGGCCTCAAGTATTTCTTGTCGAGCCAATCTGCCATCCTGTGGATGAGCATGCTGTTCTTCATGAGCACCATCTTTTACTGGGTGGGCATGTTCTCCCGCGGCGAGGGCCGCACCATGAGCATGCTGGGCTCGCGCATTGCTTGGGTGGCCGTGGCCATGGCGCTCATCGGCACGCTGGTGCGCTGGTATGAGAGCTACCTCATCGGCCCGGACATCGGCCACATCCCGGTGAGCAACCTGTATGAAGTGTTTGTGCTGTTCTGCTGGATGACGGCGGCGTTTTACCTGTATTACGAACAGCAGTACGACACGCGTGCACTGGGCGGGTTCGTGATGTTGGTAGTCAGTGCCGCCGTGGGCTTTCTGCTCTGGTACACGGTGGTGCGCGAAGCGCACGAGATCCAGCCCCTGGTGCCTGCACTCAAGAGCTGGTGGATGAAGCTGCATGTGCCCGCCAACTTCATCGGCTACGGCACGTTTGCGCTGGCCGCCATGGTGGCCTTTGCCTACCTCATCAAGCAGCAGGCCACCGAAACCCGCTGGTACAAGCTGGCGCCGCTGTGGCTGCTGGGCGTGGTACTGTGTTTCGAGCCTATCGTGTTTCGCCAAGGTGCGACCGAGAACGGTGGCAGCTACTGGATGGTGTACTTCGGCATTTCGGCTTTCATCGTGGCTGGCATCCTGCTGGGCCGCAAGCGCATCGCGGCGCGCCTGCCCTCGTTTGAGATCCTGGACGACGTGATGTACAAGTCCATCGCCGTGGGCTTTGCGTTCTTCACCATTGCTACCGTGCTCGGCGCGCTGTGGGCGGCCGAGGCCTGGGGCGGCTACTGGAGCTGGGACCCGAAGGAAACCTGGGCGCTGATCGTCTGGCTCAACTACGCCGCCTGGCTGCACATGCGACTGATGAAGGGGCTGCGCGGCACCGTGTCGGCCTGGTGGGCGCTGGTGGGCCTGGCGGTGACCACGTTCGCATTTCTGGGGGTGAACATGTTCCTGAGCGGTTTGCACAGCTACGGCACGCTGTGATGGGGTGAGGGCTCAGTCGGGCATCGGGGTGGGGCCGACAACTATTGCGTCTTCGGTGTAACCTGCGTGGTCTAGGGAACGAACTAACAGTTGTGCTGCTCTACTGCTGCAGCTGTTTCCACCAGACCATGACCGGAGCCTCCCCATGCTGATCCCCTCGCGCGATTCGGGTTTCAACCACCCCCACTCCTCCGAAATCACCCCCCGCGCGGTCTACGAAGACCGGCGCCAGATGCTCAAGCTCATGGCGGGCGGCGCTGCAGGTGCCGCGATGGCGGCCTGGGCCGGCCGCGAGGCGCTGGCGCAGCAGGCGCAGGTGGTGCGGCCCAACAAGCTGGCTGCGCTCGCGGGTGCCAAGTCCACCGTGGCGGGTGCGGTCACGATGGAAAAGCTCACTGACTACAAAGACGCGAGCACCTACAACAACTTCTACGAATTCGGCACCGACAAGGCCGACCCCGCGCGCAACGCCCACACACTCAAAACCACGCCCTGGACGGTGGAAGTGGAAGGCCTGGTCAAGAAGCCGGGTAAATACGGCATCGAAGACCTGATCAAGCTCAGCGCGCAGGAAGAGCGCATCTACCGTCTGCGCTGCGTGGAAGGCTGGTCCATGGTCATCCCCTGGGTGGGTTATTCGCTGGCCGAACTGATCAAGCGCGTGGAGCCCCAGGGTAGCGCCAAGTATGTGGAATTTGTGACGCTGGCCGACAAGGCCACCATGCCTTTTGTCGGATCGCGCGTGCTCGACTGGCCCTATGTGGAAGGCCTGCGCATGGACGAGGCAATGAACCCTCTCACTCTGCTGGCTTTTGGCATGTATGGCGAAGTGCTGCCCAACCAGAACGGGGCGCCTGTTCGCCTGGTGGTGCCGTGGAAGTACGGCTTCAAGAGCGCCAAGAGCATTGTCAAGATCCGCTTTGTCGAGAAAGAACCCGGCACGGCATGGAACAAGGCGGCCAAGCAGGAATACGGCTTTTACTCAAACGTGAACCCTGAGGTGGACCACCCTCGCTGGAGCCAGGCCACCGAGCGACGCATTGGCGAAGATGGCCTGTTTGCCAAAAAGCGCAAGACGCTCATGTTCAACGGCTATGAAGCCCAGGTGGGGCAGCTGTACGCGGGCATGGACCTCAAGAAGTTCTACTGATCTTCATTCGCCTTTTTTCTCCGCTTGACGTGTAGGTAAAGCGGCAGAAGAGGGGCGCGGATCACCATGCGCAAACTCTTCCTCCATTCTGCCGCCAAGCCCGTGGTCTTTGCACTGTGCCTGCTTCCGTTGGCTTGGCTGGTCTACGCTGCGGCGGCCAATCAGCTGGGCGCCAATCCGGCCGAGGCCCTGATCCGCGCCACGGGTGACTGGACGCTGCGCGCGCTCTGTCTGGTGCTGGCCGTTACGCCGCTGCGCGTGGTGACTTCCACGCCCCAGCTTGCGCGCTTTCGGCGCATGCTGGGCCTGTTCGTGTTTTTCTACGGCCTGCTGCACCTGCTGAGCTACGCCTGGTTCGACATGGGTTTTGATGGGACCGACATCGTGCGCGACATCATCAAGCGGCCTTTCATCCTGGTCGGGTCTCTGGCGCTGCTGGTGCTCACGCTGCTTGCCGCCACATCGTTCAACCGCGCGATCAAGGCTTTGGGCGCAAAGCGCTGGCAGGCGCTGCACCGCAGCGTATACGCAGTGGCGGGCCTGGCCATCCTGCACTTCTTCTGGATGCGCGCTGGCAAGAATGATTTTGGCGAGGTGGCGGTGTATGCGGCGGTTTTGTCAGCTTTGCTGGGCTGGCGGCTGTGGCACCGGCTGCGCAAGCGCCGGCCGACCCAGGGTACTGCGGGGGCCAAGGCATCCCAAGCCGCCCGCACGTCGTAGCGCTGTGCTTGTAGAGTTATTTGCTATATAAATAATAGCTTCTGGCGCTTGATGGTAAAGCGCCAGCAGCAAATTTAGCCTGAAATTCCAAGACCTGTCGCTACCGCGCCGGTGCCGCGCGCATCTGCCGGGTCACAGGATCGATGTAACCGGTGGGAATCTGGTACGCCCGATCGTCAAACAGGTCGATGCCACACATGAGGTTCTCGATCCAGCTGAAGAAATCGCTGATCGCCTGCTTGCCCATGATGGGCGCGCCGTGCTGTGGCACCAGCATGGCGATATCAAGTTGCCGTGCCATGCGGACCCACAGCCGCAGGATCTTGTTGGACACCATATAGCGGCGGTGAAATCCCTCCATGCGCGGGATGTGGGCCTTGAGGTCGGTCACCGGCACGCGAGCCTCGGCGCCCGACATCATCGACACCCCCAGGTCGCCGGTGAACAGGATGCGGCTGACCGGGTCGTAGAAGTGAAAGTTGCCCTCGGAGTGCATGAAGTGCGCAGGCAGCAGCACCAGTTCATGGCGGCCCAGGGGCAGATGCCCCCCACTGTCGGGCACACCGATGACGCGATTTTCCGTCTTGCCTACCTTGGTGAAGTGGGGCGCGAAACGTTCCCAGACGCGTGAGATCACCAGGTCGGCCTTGGTGCTGGTCATCCAGCGATCCAGCGAGGCAATGATGTCTGGGTCTGCATGCGAAGCGATCAGGTACGACAGCTTGTGCGGTGGGAAGTGCTTGGTCATCCCCATGAACAGCTCGTTGAAGGCCAGGTTGCCACCGGGGTCGATGATGGCGCCGGTGTCGTCGTCCACTATCAGAAACTGGTTGGCCTGAACGGCCTGACCGTCTTCTTCGATGAGGTCGGTGAACATCAGACAAGCATGGTTCTTGTCGCGGTAGAGTTCGAGGGCCATGGCCATCCTGCGGTGCAATAAAGCACGAACTGTACGATTGACCCTCTGAGACGTCCTTGATAGAAATCAAGTGCCCTGGTGGTATTGGTGATCAGAACCGTTGTCCCGGTCCTTCTGCCGCTTTTCAGCGCGGCGCTGACGCTGAAGCTGCGGGGGGCTGCGCAGGGCTGGCGGTACCGACGCCGGGGGTCAAGGTCTGGGGCAGGGTCGCACGCTGCGCAGCTGCCGGACTGCTGGGCAAATACAGGGGGCCCCGTTGACCGCAACCTGCAAGGGCTGCCGCACTGGCAGCAAGGACAAGCGTCCTGACTAGAATTTGGGAAGCTTTCAACATGCGCAAATTGTAATGACCGACCTCGAATTCATGGACCACGCCGAAAAACTGCTGCTTGCCGTCGAGCGCAGCTGCGATCGCATCAACGATGCGACCGATGCCGATGTGGACGCCCAGCGCTCCGGGGGCATGGTGACATTGACGTTCCCCAACCGCAGCCAGATCGTCATCAATCTGCAAAAACCTCTGCACGAGGTGTGGATGGCCGCGCGGTCCGGTGGTTACCACTACCGGTTTGACGGCCAAGCCTGGCAGGACACCAAAGGAGCTGGCGAGTTCTTTGAGTGCCTGAGCCGCGACGCAGCCGCCCAAGCGGGGTTGCCACTGCAGTTTTCAGCGTGAGCCACCCTCCTGGGTGGCTCACGTCTCTCAGGTAGATGGAAGAGCGTCCGCAACGCCATCAGTTGCGGAACAGGTCCAGGATGCGGTTTCGCTCTTCGGTGGGCGGTGGCGCTTGTGGAGCCACAGCGGGTGATGCGGATCGGTCATCGAGACCCACACTTGGAATACCGCTGTTGCGCGCGTACTCGTCGTAGAACCATTCCCCGCCGACATTGACCACGCCAGCGGGCACTGTGGGCTCCATGACGGGGACACCCTTGAGTGCACGTTCCATGAAATTGATCCATACCGGCAGGCTGAGGCCGCCCCCTGTTTCGCGGCTTCCCAGGTTACGCGGCGTGTCGTAGCCAATCCAGGTCACTGCAGCGATCGTAGGTTGGTATCCGGCAAACCATGCGTCCACTGAATCGTTGGTGGTCCCGGTTTTTCCGTAGAGGTCTGGCCGCTTCAGAGTTGCTTGCGCCCGCGCTGCGGTACCGGAGCGCGTGACCTCTTGCAGCAAGCTGTTCATCACGAAGGCGTTGCGGGCATCAATGGCGCGCGGTTGTTCGCTGGTGACCGGCGGAGTCGTCTCAGAGATGACGCGACCCTTGTGGTCGGTGACCTTGGTGATCAGCCAGGGGTTCACGCGGTATCCGCCGTTGGCAAAGACGGAATAGGCCGTAGCCATTTGCAGGGGTGTGACGGAGCCCGCGCCCAACGCCATGGTGAGGTAGGCTGGGTGCTTTTCAGCATCGAAGCCAAAGCGGGATACCCACTCCTGCGCGGTCTTCGGCCCGACGGCCTGCAAGATGCGGATCGAGATCATGTTCTTGGACTTGGCCAGTCCCGTGCGCATGCTCATGGGGCCGTCGTACTTGCCATCGTAGTTCTTGGGCTCCCATGGTTGGCCACCGGTCACCCCTGCATCAAAGAACAGAGGGGCGTCGTTGATGACCGTTGCGGGCGTGAACCCTTTCTCCAGTGCCGCTGAGTAGATGAAGGGTTTGAAGCTCGACCCGGGTTGGCGCCATGCCTGTGCGGCGTGGTTGAACTTGTTCTTGTCGAAATCAAAGCCGCCCACCAGCGCCCGGATGGCTCCAGTGCGCGGGTCCAGTGCCACCAGGGCGCCTTCGACTTCGGGCAGCTGTGTAATTTCCCAGGCGTTCTTGGGTGTTTTCACCACCCGGATCACTGCTCCACGGCGGATCTTGATGTTGGGCGCGGCCTTGTCACTCAGGCCGGACTGTGCGGGCTTCAGTCCATCGCCGGTGATTTCCAGTGTGTCGCCGTTCGCGCGGGCTGCAACGATTTTGCGCGGCGAGGCCTCCAGAACCACTGCAGAAAGGACGTCGCCGTTGTCCGGGTGGTTGGCCAGCGCGTCGTCAATGGCGTCTTCCACCTCCTGGGCCGCCGTCGGCAAAACCACAAACTTTTCCGGTCCTCGGTACTGCTGGCGCCGCTCGTAGTCCATGATGCCTCGGCGCAGCGCCGCGTACGCAGCCTCTTGTTCCGCAGCGTTAAGTGTCGTGTAGACGTTGAGCCCGCGTGTGTAGGCCTCGTTGCCATACTGCGTGAAGATCAGCTGGCGCGCCATCTCGGCCACGTACTCTGCATGAATCCGGGTACTGTCCGGGCCGGTACGGATCTTGAGTTCTTCTTTCTTGGCATCTGTCGCCTGCTCGGCGGTGATGAAGCCGTTTTCCTCCATGCGCTCAATGATGTAAAGCTGCCTGGAGCGAGCCCGCTTGGGGTTGCTGATGGGGTTGTACGCAGAGGGCGCTTTGGGCAGACCTGCAAGCATGGCCGCCTCAGCCACGGACACCGATTTCAGGGGCTTGCCAAAATAGGCTTCTGACGCCGCAGCGAATCCATAGGCACGATTGCCCAAATAAATCTGATTCATGTAAATCTCAAGAATCTGATCTTTGGTCAGTAAATGCTCGAGTTTGAATGTCAGTAAGATTTCGTAAATTTTGCGTGTAAATGTTTTCTCTGACGAGAGGTAAACATTCCGCGCCACCTGCATTGTGATAGTAGAGGCGCCCTGGCTTTTTACCCGGCCAAGATTAGCCAAGGCTGCGCGAATTACGCCTTTGTAGTCAACGCCGCCATGCTGGAAGAAGCGGGCATCTTCAATGGCCAATACCGCGTCCTTCATGACTTTGGGGATTTCACCAATGGGGGTGAGGTTGCGGCGCTCCTCGCCGAATTCGCCCAGCAAAGCGCCTTCGGCTGAGTAAACGCGCAAAGGCAACTTGGGGCGATAGTCAGCGAGATCAGAGATGTCCGGCAGGTTCGGATAGGCCACCGCCAGCGCCACTGCAATGGTCAGAGCCAATCCCACGGCGGCGGCAGTCGCCAGGCCCACCATCCAAAGAGTGGCGCGCACCAGCCAACGGAGCCAAGTGGGGCGGGTGGGAGCGGAAGGAGAGTCCTGCTTGTCAGAGGACTTCGATGAAGAGGGCGGCATATCGCTCCGGAGGGGTAAGACGGCCCATTATAAAAATGTCCGCTGCACCCCACTGAAAATCACAATGCCCGGCCCGTGCCCGTCTGCCCAAAGGTGCGTCATCGTTGCCAAACGGTGTTGCAAGGGCGGCTAAATTCGTCTGCTTTTGGCAACGCTCCGCAAGTGTTACGCGGGGAAAAATCTTTGCTGGAGAACTATCTTACTGATAGCATTCATGTGAAGTGTTAAGTTTTGTTGCCTCATTTTGGCAAGTTACAGGGGACCAATCTTGAGCTCAATGGGGTCTTTGTTCAGTCGCCAGTCTCCGCCGCTGCTGGGAATCGACATCAGTTCCTCCAGTGTCAAACTGGTGGAGCTTGGGCGCGATAAGGCAGGCGGCTTGGTTCTGGAGCGTTGCGCGATCGAACCGCTGGAGCGTGGCTGGATCACGGATGGCAACATCGAAAAATTCGACGAAGTTGCGGACGCACTGCGCCGCCTGGTCAAAAAAAGTGGAACGCGCACGAAGAACGTCGCCTTGGCACTGCCGCCATCGGCCGTCATCACCAAGAAGATTACGCTGCCAGGGGGCATGACAGAACAAGAGCTTGAGGTTCAAGTCGAGTCGGAGGCCAATCAGTACATTCCTTTCTCGCTCGACGAAGTGAGTTTGGACTTCTGCGTCATCGGCCCCAGCAAAAATGCGCCGGGGGACGTCGATGTTCTCATTGCCGCATCTCGGCGAGAGAAGGTCCAAGACCGCCAAGGTTTGGCAGAGGCTGCAGGCCTCAAGCCGGTGGTGGTGGACATTGAATCCCATGCCTCCCGATTGGCTGCGGGGCGTCTCATTGAGGCCTTGCCCAAAAAAGGCGTCGACGCAATGGTTGCGCTTTTTGAGGTGGGAGCACTTACCACCAGCATGCAGGTTATCCGCAACGAAGAAGTTCTTTATGACCGGGACCAAGCTTTTGGAGGAGCGCAGCTGACACAATTGATCGTCCGTCAATACGGTTTCTCAGTGGAAGAGGCGGAAAGTAAAAAGCGAAATGGCGACCTCCCAGAAGACTACCAAGCGGCTGTGCTGCGGCCGTTTGTAGACAGCATGGCCCAGGAGATCGGCCGAGCTTTGCAGTTTTTCTTCACCAGTACACCCCATAACCGTGTTGATCACATCATGCTTGCAGGTGGCTCAGCGCCACTGCCAGGCCTGACAGAGGCTGTTACCCAGCAGACCGGCTTTGCGTGCAGCGCAGTCAATCCTTTTGACGGTATGGAAATCGGAAGTTCCGTTCGTTTGAAAAAAATGGTGCGTGAGGCGCCGTCCTATCTGACCTCGTGCGGTCTGGCCATGCGGAGGTTCCTGCAGTGATTCTGATCAATTTACTTCCGCACCGGGAAGCTGCGCGCAAACGTCGGAAGGAAGCCTTTCAGGCGACGATGTTTGCATCATTTCTGATTGGTCTGGCAATCGCTGGCGCCGTGTATTGGTGGTTTCAAATGATGATCACCGCCCAGCAAGAGCGAAATGCTTTTCTTCAGAGTGAAATTAAGGTCCTTGAAGAACAAATCAAGGAAATTGCCACCATAGAAGACGAAATTGCGGCTTTGCGGGCTAGGCAGAAGGCAGTGGAAGATCTTCAGTCAGATCGAAATCTCCCTGTTCACTTGCTCAATGAGCTTGTGCGTCAGATACCAGAAGGCGCCTATGTGACAAGCATTAAGCAAACCGAGCAAGTAATAGCTATGCAAGGGGTTGCCCAATCCAATGAGCGTGTTTCTGAAATGCTTCGCAATTTGACCGATAACACTCCTTGGCTGTCGAAGCCGGAGTTGGTGGAAATTGTTGCGAGCAATATTGCTTTGTCGTCCAAAGACCAGCGACGAGTGTCCACGTTCAATTTGCGCTTCCGTTTGATGCGTACGGGTGAAGCACAAAAAACCAAAGACTCGGCTAGCGCCGCGATTGGGAAATAAACATGGCAAAAAAATCAAAAAAAGATATTGATTTCTCTGCCTTGCAGGAGAATTTTTCTCGGCAGTTTCGGAATTTGGATCCCAAAGACCCCTCTTTGTGGCCCGTAGCTCCAAAGATTCTGCTATGTCTTTTTATTTCCATTGCGGTGGCTGCCGTCCTCTGGTTTGCCAAGATCAATGAGTATGAAGTCGAACTTGAAACAGAGATCGCTAAAGAACAAACCCTGCGTCAAGACTATCAAGCAAAATTGACTAAAGCTGTGAGTTTAGAAGCTTTAAAGCGTCAACGAGAACAGGTCCAGCAGTACGTTATTCAACTGGAAAAGCAACTGCCAAGCAAGGCCGAGATGGCAGCGTTGCTCTCTGATATCAATCAGGCGGGGCTTGGAAGAAGTTTACAGTTTGATTTGTTTCGACCAGGCCAAGTGGTGGTTAAAGAGTACTATGCAGAGTTGCCTATTCAAATTCGTGTGACTGGAAAATATCACGATATGGGATCGTTTGCATCTGATATCGCGCACCTGTCCCGAATTGTTACTTTAAACAATATTTCGATTGCCCCATTGGGGAAAGAGAAGGGTGGGGCTGCGTTAACTATGGAGGCCACAGCCCGTACGTTTAGGTACCTCGATTCTGAGGAAATTCAGGCTCAAAAGCAGGTGGCGAAGGGCGGCAAAAAATGACGTCACATAAACTGATTTCATTAATAGCGGTTGCTCTTGGCTTGTCCGGTTGCGTTTCTTCGGGTGATGACGAATTGCGTCAGTGGATGTCGGAGTTGCGGGCAACAACCAAACCCAAAGTAACCCCTTTGACTGAGCCCAAGCAATTTTTACCCCAAACCTATGCAATGGATTCAGGAGTCGAGCCGTTCAACTCTATAAAGTTAACACAGGCGTTGAGACGAGAGTCTACCCAGTCTGCCTCTAACGCTGCTTTAATTGCCCCAGAGATGGCCAGGCGAAAGGAGCCTCTGGAGTCTTATCCGCTGGATGTAATGGCGATGGTAGGCAGTCTTGATAAAAAGGGTGCGCCGACGGCTCTATTAAAAGTTGATAAGTTACTTTATCAAGTGCGAGTTGGGAGCTATATTGGCCAAAACTACGGGCGAATAACGAAAATTACTGAAAATTCGATTCAGTTGCGCGAAATTGTTCAAGATGCGACTGGTGATTGGATTGAACGTGCAGCCTCCCTCGATCTGCAAGAGGACAAGAAATGAAATATCTGAAAATTTATCCATCAAAGATTTGTCAAATTGCAGTGGGATTGACATTTGCTGTGTTGACACCCATCAGTGTGTTTGCGCAGGTTGTAGTTCAATCTGTAATGGGGAGCGTGCAAAACGGTGTAGATGTGGTCCGTATTGATTTTTCTGAACCACTGAAGTCTGTGCCAACAGGATTTTCCATCCAATCGCCTCCTCGCATTGCTTTGGACTTTCCTGATGCGTCCAATGCGACCGGAAAAAATGTTTTTGAAGTGAATCAGGGCAACGTTAAATCTGTCAATGTGGTGCAGGCCGGTGACCGCTCCCGCATTGTCCTGAATCTTAAGCAATCCACCTCCTATCAGGCTGAAATTCAAGGGAAATCACTGCTGATTTCTTTGGGAACGGTGCAGTCTGCCAATTCAGCAACTCAAGCGGTGTCAGCTCCAGCGTTTGCTGATCCTGCTAGTTCTGATATTCAGACACTGAAAGATGTTGACTTCAGACGAGGCGCGGATGGCTCTGGGCGTGTGGTGGTGATGCTTCCTTCAAGCCAAGTGGGTGTTGATATTCGTCAGCAGGGAAAAGGCTTGGTGGTGGATTTCCTAAAATCCTCATTGCCGGAAGGGCTGCGTCGGCGTTTGGATGTGGGTGATTTTGGCACGCCTGTGCAAGCTATTACCACCATTCAGCAAGGCGAGCGGGTTCGCATGACCATCGATCCTGTTGGTGATTGGGAGCATAGCGCGTATCAGAGTGATAGCCAGTTCGTAGTTGAAATCCGGCAAAAGAAGGTCGACCTGAATAAGCTAACACAAGGCCCTGGATATAGTGGGGAGAAGCTATCGCTGAATTTTCAGAATATTGAGGTTCGATCACTTCTACAAGTCATTGCTGATTTTACCAATTTCAATATTGTGACCTCGGATACGGTCACTGGTTCGCTGACATTGCGTCTCAAAGATGTGCCTTGGGATCAAGCGCTTCAAATCATAATGGAGGCCAAAGGCCTGGGAATGCGTAAATCTGGCACAGTTTTGTGGATTGCGCCTAAAGATGAAATTGATGACAGGACTAAGAAGGACTACGAGGCTGCGTTAGCTATTCAAAAACTGGAGCCGCTTCGGACGCAAGCGTTCCAAATGAATTATGCAAAAGCGGTTGATATGGTCGCTCAACTGACCGCCACAAGCGGTGGCACATCGGGGGGCACATCAAATAGATTCCTGTCGGAGCGAGGAAGCGCTATTGCGGAACCCCGAACCAATCAGCTTTTTGTGACTGACACGGCAAGTAAACTGGAAGAAGTGCGTCAGTTGCTCTCGACCTTGGATGTTGCTGTTCGGCAAGTGATGATTGAAGCGAGAATTGTTGAGGCATCCGATACGTTCGGGCGCTCTTTGGGCGTTCGGTTGGGTGGGACAGACTTGCGTGCTAATCGTGGTGGTACTGGTGGATACAACATCGGTGGTGGCAACAGCATGGCGTTTGGTACTAGTTATAGCAATGCAGTAGCTTCGTCTGGTGCTGGTGGCGCTACTAATACGCTGGGTAATTTTGTTAATCTTCCTGCGCAAGCCCAAGGTGGGTTCGATCCGGCTAGCTTTGCTATATCGATTTTCAACTCGGCAGCCAACAGATTTTTGAATCTAGAGATATCTGCGATGGAAGCAGACGGCAAAGGTAAGATTGTGTCCAGCCCCCGTGTTGTGACAGCTGATCAAACCAAAGCATCTATTGAGCAAGGAACTGAGTTTCCATATCCCGTAACGGCTCCAAATGGTGGAACGGTTATCGCGTTTAAGAAAGCAGTTTTGAAACTAGAGGTGCTGCCCCAAATAACACCAGAGGGTAATATCATTTTGGATCTTGATGTGAATAAAGATAGTCCAGGTGAAATTCTTCAGAATGTGCGAGCTATTAATACCAAGCATATTAAAACCCAGGTGTTGGTTGAAAATGGCGGTACGGTCGTAATTGGTGGGATTTTTGAATTGTTCGAGGATGATGCTGAGGCAAAGGTGCCATTTTTGGGCGACATTCCCGGTGTTGGTAATTTGTTTAAAACAAAAACAAAGCAGGCCAATAAGCAAGAAATGTTGATTTTCATTACACCGAAGGTTCTCACTGAGCGTGCTGCGGTTCGCTAATTTTTATATTGAATGGATGAGCAATGTTGAAAAATGCTAAATTTTTAACCCTTGCGTTAGCGGCAGTCTTGTCGGCATGTGGTGGTGGTGGTAGCGGTGGTTCGGGCGAGACCCAGGAAAATTACAGCATCACGCTCCGGGCTGAGAAGACACAATTGCCATTGAATATTGCAGGCGCTATGCCTGGCATCGGTGCATACCGGCCCTATACCACATCCCTATACGTGGAAGCTCGCAAGGGTAGTGTGCTGATACCTGGTGGAGAGGATATCTTTGGCTGTAATGTGGCTGGTGGGTTGGATTCTGGGTCGCTTTATTATTTGGATGGCGATCCAGAGCATGAAACGGAAGTGGATGATGGGAATGGTGGAAAAATAAAAATTCCGAATGCCTATCGAAATATCACGTTGGGTGCGAATTCTGGTGGAAACTCCTTTCACTTTCATGCTGGTGATCAGGCTGGAACCGCGCGTATTACATGCTCTGTGACTGATCCGCGTGACAATCAGCAAAAATCTGCCAGTGTGACGATTGCTGTGGGCGGTACTACCGGAAAGCCAGCTAGCGTGCGTATGGAAGCTCAGATTCCAGGTTATCTGGGTACCAAGAACAACGCTAACGGCCTTCTGAATCAGATGGGAATACAGGCGTTTGTGATGGATGATGCCAATCAGCCTACAGCAAGTGCCTCGGGGGCCAACATGCAGGTTCGCATTCTGTCAGGCACAGATGCAGCCCAGGGCGCGCGTTTGGTCTCTGGTGCTCAGAGTGGCAGCATTTTGCAACTGCCGTCCATCGGCGGTGTGGCAACGTTCTCTCTGCTTAGCAGCACTGAAACTGGTGCAATTTTCCTGGAGTTGACGGCGGATCGTTTTGACAACAATGTGAGCAACGGCATCATTGACCCGATCACATCGATTCAGCCAATTTCAGTGCTGGAGGCGCTGACGAGTGCGCCGACACTTGCCGATGTAGATTTGGGCACCGTAACCAAAGGAGTTCCATTTACGGCGTTGCTGACCGTCAGTGGGGGATTGCCGCCTTATGTTTGGTCGGCGACTGGATTGCCTGCCGGTTTGGCTATTGACGCCAGCACCGGTATGCTGAGTGGCACGGCTAGCACCAGTGCAGAAGAGCGTGATTACCGTGCCACAGTAACTGTGGTAGACAAGAACAAGCGGTCTGCAACGGCTGTTGTTAAACTGAAGTTGGTAAATGGGTTGCCGGAAGACTTTGCAATCGGCGATTGCAACTCGACCGCTGTTTGCTCGTTGGGAACAATTCCTGTTGGTAATAGTTTTACCTACTCGTTTGTTGCCTCGGTAAGCGATGTGACTTGGAGTTTCACCAGTCTGCCTTCTTGGCTGACCAGTGGCACGACCGGTGCTGCCGGGGTTCTCAATGGAACACCCAAGGTGGCTAACTGTGGCGAACAAAGATTCTTGGTGACTGCCACAAAGGGTGCGTCGAAGGTGACGCGGACGTTTAGCATCACAGTCGTGAGTGCTGGATCTGTTCCTCCCGGCGGGGACCCTGTCGACTACATCTGCCCATAGCCGAACAGTTGCATCTTGCTTAGAAGTGCGCCTGACAGTGCTTTGCTGCTAGGTGCCTTCGAATCTTAACCCCGGCTTGCCGGGGTTTTCTTATTGGGAAATGGTGTGTATGTCTATGCCCGTAGAGTCAATCAGGAACGGTGCAAAGGGTGTTGCTGCGCTAAATGCGTCGGGCCAATGCCTGCGTTCAAAGATTCGCTGGGCATTTAGCAGCTCTCGGCACTTCAAAAGAGTACTTAGGTATGGGGATAGGGGCATCCCCTCTAACAACCAAGCTGGCGACTAAGAATTTGCAGTCTGGCGTGGCTTGTGTCTCAACGGCTTAAGTCTCCAGCTTATTGGGCTGGCCGTTGAACCAAGGCAAAATTGGGTAAGCGCGGCGCACGCGCCGGTGCCTCTAGCGATTTAACCTGTAAGAATATTTCATGTCCCAGATTGATCAAGAAGTCTCCATTGAACTGGGTGAGCGTAGCTATCACATCCTCATTGGCGGTGGCCTTTTGGCTAATGCCGCTTCCTATGCCGACTTGCCCGGCGCAAGCAGGGCGCTGATTGTGAGTAATACCACGGTCGCACCCCTTTATGCAGCGGCTTTGCGTGCAGCGCTGGCGGGCCGGTATGCGCAGATTCATGAACTGCAGCTGCCAGATGGTGAGGAGTTCAAGAACTGGGAGACCCTGCAGCTGATTTTTGATGCGCTGCTGAGCAATGGTTGCGATCGCAAGACAACCATCTTTGCGCTGGGCGGCGGGGTCGTTGGTGACATGACGGGTTTTGGCGCAGCCAGCTACATGCGGGGTGTGCCTTTTGTGCAGGTGCCCACCACGCTGCTGGCCCAAGTGGACTCTTCGGTGGGCGGCAAAACGGCCATCAACCACCCTTTGGGCAAGAACATGATTGGCGCGTTCTACCAGCCGCAGTTGGTGGTGTGCGACCTTGCGGTGCTCGATACGTTGCCAGCGCGTGAGTTCAGTGCCGGTCTTGCAGAGGTCATCAAATACGGACCAATCTCGGACATGGCCTTCTTTGATTGGCTGGAACGGAATATGGATGCCCTGATCGCGCACGACCGCGACGCCCTGGCGCACGCTGTACGGCGCAGTTGCGAGATCAAGGCCTGGGTTGTCGGCCAGGATGAAAAAGAGACGGGCCTTCGTGCCATCCTCAACTTTGGCCATACCTTTGGGCACGCCATTGAGGCCGGCATGGGTTATGGCGTGTGGCTGCACGGTGAGGGCGTTGGCGCCGGCATGGTGATGGCGGCAGAGCTTTCTCGCAGGCTTGGCTTGGTGGACGGCGAGTTTGTGGCCCGCCTGAATCTGCTGATCCAGCGCGCGGGGTTGCCGACCAAGGGGCCCCTTCTGGACGCCGCAGACAATGCCGGCCGTTATTTGGAACTGATGCGCATCGATAAGAAATCCGAAGCCGGTGAGATCCGATTTGTCGTGATCGATGGCCCGGGCAAGGCGGCAGTGCGCGCTGCACCGGACAGCCTGGTGCGCGAAGTGATTGATGCCTGTTGTGCCTAGAAGGTGCTTGTCACCAATCGCTATAAATAGTATAGCTATTGCGCTTTATAGATAAGCGCTGGCGGCAATTTTGATTCCGATCTCTGACCTGGCCCCGTACGCCTGCCACCCTGCTGCGACCAGGGGGCGGCGCTACCCCGAAACACCGGCACCCACGCGGACCGAATACCAGCGTGATCGAGACCGGATCGTGCACTCCACTGCATTTCGGCGATTGGTCTACAAGACGCAGGTCTTTCTCAACCATGAAGGGGACCTGTTTCGCACACGCCTGACACACTCGCTGGAGGTCGCCCAATTGGGGCGGTCAATCGCTCGCTCACTGCGCATCAACGAAGACCTGGTGGAAGCGATCTCGTTGGCCCACGATCTTGGCCACACGCCGTTTGGACATGCCGGCCAGGATGCGCTGCATGGGTGCATGGCGGAGCACGGGGGCTTTGAGCACAACCTGCAGAGTTTGCGGGTGGTGGACAAGCTGGAGGAGCGTTATCCACAGTACGACGGACTGAACTTGACCTTCGAGACGCGTGAAGGCGTGCTCAAGCACTGTTCCAGGCAACACGCACAGCAGTTGGAGCGGGAAGAGCCCGGTGGCGTCGGTGCAAGGTTTTTGCGCCGGGAGCAGCCCAGCCTGGAGGCGCAGCTGTGCAACCTAGCCGATGAAATCGCCTACAACGCGCACGACATCGATGACGGCGTGCGCTCTGGGCTGATCACGCTGGCGCAATTGCAGGGCGTGCCCCTGTTCGACCAGTACCGCGCTGCGGCCCAGGCCGAGTACCCGGATCTTGTGCAGCCGCTCCTGCAGCGGCGCCTGTTGTTTGAAGCCATACGGCGCATGCTCAGCGCGCAGGTTTATGACGTGATTGATGCCACGCAGGCAGCGCTGGCCAGGCACGCGCCCACTGATGTGCAGGCTGTGCGCCAATCGCCGTCGCTCGTGATGTTTGGCGATGCCATGCGTGCGCGCTCGCTGGAACTCAAGCAGTTCCTCTTTAAAAACCTGTACCGCCATCCACGCGTCATGGAGACCACGGGACGTGCGCAGGAGGTCGTGCGCGACCTGTTTGGAGCGTACACGGCCTCCCCCCAAGAAATGAAGGCGGCGTTTGCCGAGCAGGCCTCTGTGGATTGCGGCCCGCTGCGGGCAAGGGCTGTGGCGGATTTCATTGCGGGCATGACAGACCGGTTTGCAGCGCGGGAGCATGAGCGCCTGACGGGACGGCGGCTTTTCGACTAGCGGCTGTGGGGGTGGGCAGGGCGCCCGGTAAAATCAACCCCGCACTTCTTCGCGCCCAGTGCGCCCGTTTCATGACTTCCTCCCGCCCCTTTACGGCCTCGGCGGCCTCTTCGGAGCCTGCCGATTTGTTCGTTCGCAACACCGTCCGTTGGCTGGAGCGAGCAGTGATCGGGCTCAACCTGTGCCCTTTTGCCAAGGGTGTTCATGTCAAAGGACAGATTCACTACGTGGTCGCGCTGACCGAAGACTTGACGGACGTGCTGGCTCTTCTGCGCAGTGAGCTGTCCGCCCTGGTGGCGACCCCTGCCGAAGCGCGGGACACCACCTTGCTGATACTCCCTCACTGCCTCCAGGATTTTCTTGATTTCAACGATTTTCTGGGAGATGCGGAGGCACTGCTGGAGGCCATGGAGCTCGACGGCACGCTGCAGATCGCGAGTTTTCACCCCCAGTTTCAGTTTGCGGGCACCGATGTGGATGACGTGACCAACTGCACCAACCGTTCGCCTTACCCCACACTGCATCTGCTGCGGGAGGAAAGCATCGACCGCGCCGTGGAGGTGTTTCCGGAGGCGGAAACAATTTTTGAGCGAAATATTGAGGTGCTGCAGGCATTGGGCATGCAGGGCTGGTCTGCGTTGGATGTGGGCCCCAGCGCCGGCACGCCATCGCTGCCGGAAGCGAATCAGGACGTTCGATGATGAGAAAGACCAAAGACCTCTCCGCAGCCCGCGCGCAGCAGCCGCAGGTTTCCCGCCCGAAGGCGGCCGCCTCCAAGGCGGAGTCTGCGGAGCTTTCCGAACTGCGGCCGGGCCAGTCGATAGAACTGCTCAAGGAACTGCACATCCTCACGCGCGATGGACGCCTGAATCAGGACTCGCGGCGCAAGCTCAAGCAGGTCTACCACCTGTTCAACTTCATCGAGCCGCTGTTCACAGAGCTTGCCACCACCGACCAGGGGCCGACGCTCGCAGACCATGGGGCGGGCAAGTCGTATCTGGGTTTTATCCTTTACGACCTGTACTTCAAGGCCCTGGGGCAAGGGCACATCTACGGGGTGGAAACGCGCGCCGAGTTGGTGGACAAATCCCGCCTGCTGGCGCAGAAGCTGGGCTTTGAACGCATGTCGTTCCTGAATGTGTCGGTGGCGGAATCCACCGGTGCAGATGAATTGCCAGCCAGGATCGATGTGGTCACCGCCCTGCATGCCTGTGACACCGCCACGGACGATGCCATTGCTTTCGGCCTGCAGAAACAGGCCCGGGCGATGGTGCTGGTGCCGTGCTGCCAGGCTGAGATGGCCGCCTGCCTGCGGCAGGGCAAGGCCTTGCAGCTGTCGCGCACGCCCTTGGCCGAGCTGTGGCGCCACCCGCTGCACACGCGCGAACTGGGCAGCCAGGTCACCAATGTGTTGCGCTGTCTGTACCTGGAGGCGAGTGGCTACCAGGTCACCGTGACGGAGCTGGTAGGCTGGGAGCACAGCATGAAGAATGAGCTGATCATTGCCCGCTATACGGGGCAGAAAAAGCGCAGCGCCTCGGAGCGCCTGCGCGCCATTCTGGAAGAGTTTGGCCTTGACAAGGCGCTGGGGGCTCGCTTTGGTCTGAAGCCGGAGGCTCGCGATACCCAGGTTGCCCTGGAATTGGTGCCGGACTGACGTCGCGCCGTACGTTGTTGCCGGGGTGAGAAGAAATCGGGGACGGATTTATGATCATCCTCCCCCTAGCTCCCATCCACATCCATGGCCCGCCTGCCGCGCCTGACCCTGCCGGGTCATCTGCACCACGTCATCCAGCGCGGAAACAACCGCCAAAGCATCTTCGCGGACCGCGAAGACTTCGAGACTATGCTTTCGCTGCTGGCAGACAATGCGCAGAAATTTGGTGTTGCTGTGCATGCCTATGTGCTGATGGACAACCACTTTCATCTGCTGGCCACGCCCACTACTGCTGACGGCCTTCCGCAGATGATGCAGGCGGTAGGGCGGCGCTACGTGCAGTATTTCAACCGGCGCCACGCCCGTACGGGCACCCTGTGGGAGGGGCGCTATCGTTCCACGGTGCTGCAGCCCGAGCGGTATCTCCTGCCTTGCATGATCTACCTTGATCTGAACCCGGTGCGGGCCGGGCAGGTGGCGCAGCCTGGCGACTACCCGTGGTCCAGCCATGCCCATTGGCTGGGACTGCGCCATGACCGTTTGCTCACACCGCATGCTTTGTACTGGGCGCTGGGCAACACGCCGTTTGCGCGCGAGGCGGCGTACGCCGCGCTGGCGCAGGCGGGCATCGGCTCGCAGGAGCAGACTGTGCTGACGTCATCCGCACTCAGTGGTTGGGCGCTGGGCGACGCAGAATTTGTTCAAGAGTTGCAAAAGCACACACCGCGCCGGGTAACCCAGGGTCAAGCCGGTAGGCCGGCGCTTCGCAAAAAGTCTGAATAAATATGGCATTAGCGCTTGCTGTTGTTGGTTTAATTGCTATTAAATTTGATATGTCCCTAATAAAAAATGAAATTCAATATTCATTCGTAAATTAAGAATCTGACCCTAATTAATTTTCTTGCCAAAAGATGTTGCAATGCACTAATCTTCCACTCCCTGCGAAAAATATAGGAGTGCGCCATGACCACGGCTGCCGAGATCCAGCATCTGCAACAACACGGTTTGTATTCATCGGGTAACGAACACGACGCCTGCGGCCTCGGGTTTGTGGCCCACATCAAGGGCATCAAGCGCCACGACATCGTGACGCAGGCTCTGAAGATTCTGGAAAACATCGACCACCGTGGCGCGGTGGGTGCCGACCCGCTGATGGGCGACGGCGCCGGCATCCTGATCCAGATCCCTGACGCGCTGTACCGCGAAGAGATGGCCAAGCAAGGCGTGACCTTGCCAGCAGCGGGCGAATACGGTGTGGGCATGATCTTCCTGCCTAAGGAGCATGCCTCGCGTCTGGCCTGCGAGCAGGAGATGGAGCGCGCCATCAAGGCTGAAGGCCAGGTGCTGCTGGGCTGGCGCGATGTGCCGGTCAATGTGGACATGCCCATGTCCCCCACCGTGCGCAAGAAGGAGCCCATCCTGCGCCAGGTGTTCATCGGCCGTGGCAACGACGTGATCGTGCAGGATGCGCTGGAGCGCAAGCTGTACGTGATCCGCAAGACGGCCAGCGCCAACATCCAGGCCCTCAAGCTCAAGCACAGCAAGGAATACTACGTTCCCTCCATGTCCAGCCGCACGGTGGTCTACAAGGGCCTGCTGCTGGCCGACCAGGTGGGCGTGTACTACAAGGACCTGTCCGACGAGCGCTGCGTCTCGGCCATCGGTCTGGTGCACCAGCGTTTCTCCACCAACACCTTCCCCGAGTGGCCGCTGGCCCACCCCTACCGCTATGTGGCGCACAACGGTGAAATCAACACCGTCAAGGGCAACTACAACTGGATGAAGGCGCGCGAAGGCGTAATGGCCTCGCCGGTGTTGGCCGCCGACCTGCAAAAGCTCTACCCCATCAGCTTCGCCGACCAGTCCGACACCGCCACGTTCGACAACTGCCTCGAACTGCTGACCATGGCCGGCTACCCCATCAGCCAAGCCGTGATGATGATGATCCCCGAGCCCTGGGAGCAGCACACCACCATGGACGAGCGCCGCCGCGCCTTCTATGAATACCACGCTGCCATGCTGGAGCCTTGGGACGGCCCGGCCTCCATCGTGTTCACCGATGGTCGCCAGATCGGCGCCACGCTGGACCGCAACGGCCTGCGCCCCTCGCGCTACTGCATCACCGACGACGATCTGGTCATCATGGGCTCCGAGTCGGGTGTGTTGCCGGTGCCCGAGAACAAGATCGTGCGCAAGTGGCGCCTGCAGCCCGGCAAGATGTTCCTGATCGACCTGGAACAAGGCCGCATGATCGACGACGACGAGCTAAAAGCCAACATCGTCAACACCAAGCCCTACAAGCAGTGGATCGAAAACCTGCGGATCAAGCTCGACAGCATTGACGCGGGCGCGCAAGTGGCCGCACCGCAGCCTGCCGATCTGCCGCTGCTCGACCGCCAGCAGGCCTTCGGTTACACGCAGGAAGACATCAAGTTCCTGATGGCGCCCATGGCCAAGAATGGTGAAGAGGGCATTGGCTCGATGGGCAATGACAGTCCGCTGGCTGTGCTGTCGGGCAAGAACAAGCCGCTGTACAACTACTTCAAGCAGCTGTTCGCCCAGGTGACGAACCCGCCGATCGATCCGATCCGCGAAGCCATCGTGATGTCGCTCAACAGCTTCATCGGACCCAAGCCGAACCTGCTGGACATCAACCAGGTCAACCCGCCGATGCGGCTCGAAGTGAGCCAGCCCGTGCTCGACTTTGCCGGCATGGCCAAGCTGCGCGACATTGAAAAGTACACGCAAGGCAAGTTCAAGAGCGTGACCATCGACATCACCTACCCACTGAACTGGGGCCGTGAGGGGGTGGAAGCCAAGCTCGCCTCGTTGTGCGCGCAGGCTGTGGATGCCATCAAGGGCGGCGCCAACATCCTGATCGTGAGCGACCGCGCCGTGAGCGCTACCCAGGTGGCAATCCCTGCGCTGCTGGCGTTGTCCGCCATCCACCAGCACTTGGTGGGAGCGGGCCTGCGCACCACGGCCGGCCTGGTGGTCGAGACGGGCACCGCGCGCGAAGTGCACCACTTCGCCGTGCTGGCGGGTTACGGCGCCGAGGCCGTGCACCCCTACCTCGCCATGGAAACCCTGGCCGAGATGCACAAGGACCTGGGCGGTGACCTGTCGGCCGACAAGGCCATCTACAACTACGTCAAGGCGATCGGCAAGGGCCTGTCCAAGATCATGTCCAAGATGGGTGTGAGCACCTACATGAGCTACTGCGGCGCCCAGTTGTTCGAGGCCATCGGCCTCAACACGGAAACCGTGGGCAAGTACTTCACCGGCACCGCCAGCCGCGTGGAAGGCATCGGCGTGTTCGAGATCGCCGAAGAAGCCATCCGCATGCACAAGGCGGCGTTTGGTGACGACCCCGTGCTCGAGACCATGCTGGACGCCGGTGGCGAATACGCCTGGCGCGCCCGGGGCGAAGACCACATGTGGACGCCCGATGCGATTGCCAAGCTGCAGCACAGCACGCGCGCCAACAACTGGAACACGTACAAGGAATACGCCCAGCTGATCAACGACCAGAGCAAGCGCCACATGACGCTGCGCGGCCTGTTCGAGTTCAAGATCGACCCCGCCAAGGCGATCCCGGTCGACGAAGTCGAGCCCGCCAAGGAAATCGTCAAGCGCTTCGCCACGGGCGCCATGTCGTTGGGTTCCATCTCCACCGAGGCCCACGCCACGCTCGCCGTGGCCATGAACCGCATCGGCGGCAAGAGCAACACCGGCGAAGGTGGTGAGGACGCCGCACGCTACCGCAACGAACTCAAGGGCATTCCGATCAAGAAGGGCGATACGCTCAAGAGCGTGATTGGTGCCGAGAACGTTGAGGTCGACCTGCCCCTGCAGGACGGCGACTCGCTGCGCAGCCGCATCAAGCAGGTGGCGTCGGGCCGCTTTGGTGTCACGGCCGAATACCTGTCGTCGGCCGACCAGATCCAGATCAAGATGGCCCAGGGTGCCAAGCCCGGCGAGGGTGGTCAGCTGCCGGGTGGCAAGGTCTCCAATTACATCGGCAAGCTGCGCCACAGCGTGCCCGGCGTGGGCCTGATCTCGCCCCCGCCGCACCACGACATCTACTCGATTGAGGATCTGGCCCAGCTGATCCACGATCTGAAGAACGTGGCACCGCACGCAGGCATCAGCGTCAAGCTGGTCTCTGAAGTGGGCGTGGGCACCATCGCCGCAGGCGTGGCCAAGTGCAAGAGCGACCACGTGGTGATCGCAGGGCATGACGGCGGCACGGGCGCTTCGCCCTGGTCGTCCATCAAGCACGCGGGCGGTCCGTGGGAAATCGGCCTGGCCGAAACCCAGCAGACGCTGGTGCTGAACCGCCTGCGCGGCCGCATCCGTGTGCAGGCCGACGGCCAGATGAAGACCGGCCGCGACGTCGCCATCGGCGCACTGCTGGGTGCTGACGAGTTCGGCTTTGCCACGGCACCGCTGGTGGTGGAAGGCTGCATCATGATGCGCAAGTGCCACCTGAACACCTGCCCCGTGGGCGTGGCCACCCAAGACCCCGAACTGCGCAAGAAGTTCTCGGGCAAGCCCGAGCACGTGGTGAACTATTTCTTCTTCATCGCCGAAGAAGTGCGCCAGATCATGGCCCAACTGGGCATTCGCAAGTTCGACGACCTGATCGGCCGCACCGATCTGCTCGACATGCGCCAGGGACTGGAACACTGGAAGGCACGTGGCCTGGACTTCAGCCGCCTGTTCGCCCAGCCCAACGTGCCCGCCGATGTGCCGCGCTTCCACGTGGACGTGCAGGACCACAACATCGAGCACACGCTGGACCGCAAGCTCATCGAGCGCAGCAAGCCCGCCATTGAAAAGGGCGAGCGCGTGCAGTTCATCGAGGTGGCGCGCAACGTGAACCGCTCGGTCGGCGCCATGCTGTCCGGCGCTGTCACCCGCGTGCACCCCGAAGGCCTGCCCGACGATAGCATCCGTATCCAGCTCGAAGGCACGGGCGGCCAGTCGTTCGGTGCGTTCCTCACGCGCGGCATCACGCTGTACCTGATCGGCGACGCCAACGACTACACGGGCAAGGGTCTGTCGGGAGGCCGCGTGGTCGTGCGCCCCAGCATCGATTTCCGCGGTGACGCCGTGCGCAACACCATCGTTGGCAACACCGTGATGTACGGCGCCACCACGGGCGAAGCCTTCTTCAGCGGCGTTGCCGGTGAGCGTTTCGCCGTGCGTCTGTCGGGCGCCACCGCCGTGGTGGAGGGCACGGGCGACCACGGTTGCGAATACATGACCGGGGGCACCGTGGTGGTGCTTGGGAAGACCGGCCGCAACTTCGCGGCGGGCATGAGCGGCGGCGTGGCGTACGTGTACGACGAAGACGGTCAGTTCGACACCCGCTGCAACATGTCCATGGTGACGCTGGAGCGCATCCTGCCCGCCACCGAGCAGGAAGCCACGGTGCCGCGCTCGATCTGGCACAACGGACAGACCGACGAAGCCCAGCTCAAGAAGCTGCTGGAAGACCACAACCGATGGACGGGCAGCAAGCGCGCACGCGAGCTGCTCGACAACTGGGCCGCATCGCGCAGCAAGTTCGTCAAGGTCTTCCCGACCGAGTACAAGCGTGCGTTGGCTGAAATTTATGAACGAAAAGTGCTGGAGGAGTCCGCTACACCAGCGGTAGCTGCTACCAAAAAAGAAGTGGCACCCGCCAAGTAAGGCGACGTCACCCACCTTCGCACAGCATTCATAGACAAGGACATCGTCATGGGAAAAACTACCGGCTTCATGGAATACGAGCGCATCGAAGAGGGCTACAAGCCTGTGCCCGAGCGCTTGAAGCACTACAAGGAATTTGTCATCGGGCTGGATGAAAGCCAGGCCAAGGTGCAAGGCGCGCGCTGCATGGACTGCGGCACGCCGTTCTGCAACAACGGCTGCCCGGTAAACAACATCATTCCGGACTTCAACGATTTGGTGTACCACGCGGACTGGAAGAGCGCGATTGAGGTGCTGCACAGCACCAACAACTTCCCCGAGTTCACCGGCCGCATCTGCCCCGCACCCTGCGAGGCCGCCTGCGTGCTCAATGTGAACGACGACGCCGTGGGCATCAAGTCCATCGAGCACGCGATCATTGACCGTGCGTGGGAGGAGGGCTGGGTACAGCCACGCGTTGCCAAGCACAAAACGGGCAAGAAGGTGGCCGTGGTGGGCTCTGGCCCCGCAGGTATGGCGGCAGCACAGCAACTCGCGCGCGCTGGCCACAGCGTCACGCTGTTTGAAAAGAACGACCGCGTGGGCGGGCTGCTGCGCTACGGCATTCCGGACTTCAAGATGGAGAAGTCGCACATTGACCGCCGCGTCAAGCAGATGGAAGCCGAAGGCGTGGTCTTCCGCACCGGCGTGTTCGTGGGCGCCGCCAAGGACGGACTGGGCAAAGATTCCAAGGTCACCAACTGGGCCAAGGAAACTGTCACGCCCGAGCAGTTGAACAAGGAGTTCGATGCCGTGCTGCTGACCGGTGGCGCTGAGCAATCGCGCGATCTGCCCGTGCCGGGCCGTGACCTCGATGGCATCCACTTCGCGATGGAGTTCTTGCCGCAGCAGAACAAGGTCAACGCCGGCGACAAGCTCAAGGGCCAGTTGCGCGCCGATGGCAAACACGTCGTCGTGATTGGTGGCGGCGACACCGGTAGCGACTGCGTGGGTACCAGCAACCGCCATGGCGCCGTGAGCGTCACCCAGTTTGAGTTGATGCCCCAGCCGCCCGAAGAGGAAAACCGCCCGCTGACCTGGCCTTACTGGCCGATCAAGCTGCGCACCAGCTCCAGCCACGAAGAGGGTTGCGAGCGCGAGTTCGCCATCTCCACCAAGGAGTTCATCGGCGAAAAGGGCAAGGTCACCGGCCTCAAGACCGTGCGTGTGGAGTTCAAGGACGGCAAGATGGTCGAGGTGGCCGGGTCTGAGAAGATCCTGAAGGCCGATCTGGTGCTGCTGGCCATGGGCTTTGTGAGCCCGGTGGCTGCCGTGCTGGAAGCTTTTGGCGTGGACAAGGATGCCCGGGGCAATGCCCGCGCCACGACCGACTTCGATGGCGGTTATGCCACCAACGTGCCCAAGGTTTTCGCTGCTGGCGACATTCGGCGTGGTCAGTCGCTGGTCGTCTGGGCCATCCGCGAAGGCCGTCAGGCCGCGCGTGCAGTCGATGAGTTCCTCATGGGCTACTCAGATCTGCCGCGCTGATCGGCTGCGGAACATGCGATCGAAACGGCGCTGCGGCGCCGTTTTTCATGGCGGGTTAGTCAGGGCGTAAAGCGATCGGTGGATATGACCCTGGCAGTTGGGAGGGGAGGGGCGGCGGACGCATTCTTGGGCGAGGCCACCGACTGGACCCGGCGCGCGCCCGCCAGTCCAGGTGGATGGCCCCGCCTTCCACGTCTGCGCATCTTTATTGGCACAATCGAGGGTTCTGTCAATCCGGGGTTGTATGGCGTCTGAGCGATCATTCATCTCATGATGCAGATGCTTCAAGATGCAAACATACATGTATGTATGTTTGCATCTTGAGCTACCATCGCGGCTTCCTGCGGCCCGAGGAATCACTGCGTGGTGACTGATGACCCGGAATCCTGAATCTTTTTTGCATGCCTGACCCCTCCCTCCTTGCCGAACTGCGCAATGTCACGTTCTCCTACGGAGACCGCGACATCCTGCGCGACGTTTCGCTGACCGTGCCGCGTGGCAAGGTCACGGCGCTGATGGGTGCCTCCGGTGGGGGCAAGACCACGGTGCTGCGCCTGATAGGGGGGCAGCAGCGGGCTTCGGGCGGTGAAGTCCTGTTTGATGGGCAGGACGTGGGTCGCCTTGATGCGTCTGGCTTGTACGCCGTCCGTCGCCGGATGGGGATGCTGTTCCAGTTCGGGGCGTTGTTCACTGACCTGAGTGTTTTCGAGAATGTGGCCTTTCCGCTCAGGGAGCACACCGACCTTTCCGAAGCGCTGATCCGCGACGTGGTCCTCATGAAACTGCATGCCGTGGGCCTGCGCGGCGCACGTGATCTCATGCCCAGCGAGATTTCGGGGGGAATGGCCCGGCGGGTGGCCCTGGCCCGTGCCATTGCGCTGGACCCGGAGCTGGTCATGTATGACGAGCCTTTTGCGGGGCTGGACCCCATTTCCCTGGGTACGGCGGCGCAGCTGATCCGCCAGCTCAATGATGCAATGGGCCTCACGAGCATCGTGGTCTCGCACGACCTGGAGGAAACCTTCCGGCTGGCAGACCACGTGATCATCCTCGGGGCTGGCGTGGTGGCTGCTCAGGGCACGCCAGATGAGGTGCGTGCCAGCACGGACCCCCTGGTCCACCAGTTTGTCAATGCCTTGCCCACAGGGCCGGTACCCTTTCATTACCCTGGCCCTGACGAGGTGCAGGACTTCGGACCTGTGGGAGGGCGTGCACGGTGAGCTGGTACAACCCCTCCGATGTCGGTTTTGCCGTGCGCCAAAAGCTGGCCGACATTGGCATGGGCGCGCGTCTTTTTGTACGGCTGGTGCGGATGGTGGGTGCCACCTTCATGCGGCCTTCGCTGGTGCGCGACCAGGTGCATTTTCTGGGCAACTACTCGCTGGCCATCATCGCAGTGTCCGGCCTGTTTGTAGGGCTGGTGCTGGGGCTGCAGGGGTATTACACGCTGCAGCGCTACGGTTCAGCAGAAGCGCTGGGTCTTCTGGTCACGCTGTCGCTGGTGCGGGAGCTGGGGCCCGTGGTCACCGCCTTGCTGTTTGCGGGGCGGGCGGGCACGTCGCTGACGGCCGAGATTGGTTTGATGCGTGCTGGCGAGCAGCTCAGCGCGATGGAAATGATGGCGGTGGACCCCGTCCAGCGCATTCTGGCGCCCCGCTTCTGGGCCGGCGTGATCACCATGCCCCTGCTGGCGGCGGTGTTCAGTGCGGTGGGGGTGATTGGTGGCTGGAGCGTGGGCGTGCTCATGATCGGCATCGACCCCGGCGCTTTCTGGAGCCAGACGCAGGGCGGCGTTGACGTGTGGAAAGACGTGGGCAACGGGGTGCTCAAAAGCGTGGTGTTCGGCGTTGCCGTCACCTTTGTGGCGTTGCTGCAGGGCTTTACTGCCAAGCCCACGCCCGAGGGCGTGTCGCGTGCCACTACGCGCACCGTGGTGATGGCGTGCCTGGCCGTGCTGGGGCTCGACTTCGTCCTCACGGCCCTGATGTTCAGTATCTGAGCTGGCGATGCTGGCAGTGAAGAGGAAATAAACAATGCAACGCTCCAAAAACGATCTCTGGGTTGGGCTGTTCGTGATGCTGGGTGCCGTGGCGCTGGTGTTTCTGGCGCTCCAGTCCGCCAATTTGCTGAGCCTGAATTTCCAGTCCGGCTACCGCATCACGGCGCGTTTTGACAACATCGGCGGGCTCAAGCCCCAGGCTGCGGTGCGCGGTGCGGGCGTGGTGGTCGGGCGTGTGGAGTCCATCACGTTCGACGACAAGACCTACCAGGCGCGGGTGACGCTGGCGATGGAAAACCGCTACGCTTTCCCGAAGGACAGCTCCCTCAAGATTCTCACCAGCGGCCTGTTGGGTGAGCAGTACATCGGTATTGAGGCCGGGGCGGACGAGAAGAACCTTGTTGCGGGCGACATGGTCACCGCGACCCAGTCTGCCGTGGTGCTCGAAAACCTCATTGGACAGTTTCTCTACAGCAAAGCCGAAGACGGCGGTAAGCCCGCAGGGGCAGGTGACAAGAAATGAAGAACTTTGAAACAACCACCCTGCCCACCGGCTCCAAGCAGCAGGGCTTGCCACGTGCGCTGGGCGGTTCGGCGCTGCTGTTGGCCGGTGCGCTGCTTTCGGGCTGTGCCACCGTGGCCAATCCCGACCCGCGTGATCCGCTGGAATCCTACAACCGGAGCATGACCAACTTCAACGAGCAAGTTGATGCCATGGTGCTCAAGCCGGTAGCGATTGCCTACCAGGACATCGCGCCCGCCCCCGTGCGCACGGGGGTGAGCAACTTTTTCGCCAACATCGGCGATGTCTGGTCGTTTGTGAACAACGTGCTGCAACTGCGCGCGGAGGCTGCCGCCTCGACGTTCATGCGCGTCAATGTCAACACCTTCATGGGTCTCGGCGGGGTGCTCGATATCGCCAGTGAGCTGGGCATAGACCGCTACAAGCAGGACTTTGGCCTGACGCTGGGCCGATGGGGCGTGGGAACTGGCCCATACCTGGTGCTGCCGGTTCTCGGCCCGTCCACGGTGCGCGACACCTTTGCGCTCCCGGTGGACATGAAGGGCAACGTGGTGAGCTATGTGGACCCGGTCTCGGCCCGGAACACGCTGTATGCACTGCGAGTGGTGGACACGCGCGCCAATCTTTTGCGGGCAAGCTCCGTCCTCGACAGTGCCGCGCTGGACAAGTACAGCTTCACGCGGGACGTTTTCCTGCAGGTGCGCAGCCAGGCTGGCGAGCCCCAGAACAGCAAGGGCTCGGATGGCAAAGACGGCAACGACGGCGTGCTGCCGCAAGAGCCTCCCCGTTGAGGTGATTTCCAGGGGGCTGCCCGCCGATGGCGGCCATAGCGCGGGCGATCGTGTTGCACTTGCTTGCACACCGCAACGCCCGCGACGCATGCGTTGTTTCTGCGGCCACCACAATGCAACACGGGCATGCCGGATGGCGGCTCATGACTGAATGAGAAAGTAGAGGATAGAGGACATGATGAACCGACGTTCCCTGGGCCACCTGGCACTGTGTGCTGCCGCCGTGGCATCTCTGGGCTTGCCGCTGGCCGCTCAAGCGGCAGACGAAGCGCCGGACGCGATGATCAAGCGCCTGTCCACCGACGTGCTCAACACTGTGAAGTCCGACAAGGCGATTCAGGGCGGCGACTTGACCAAGGTGATCGCGCTGGTGGACAAGACCGTGATGCCCAACGTCAACTTTCGCCGCATGACTGCCGCTGCCGTGGGGCCAGGCTGGCGCCAGGCCACGCCCGAGCAGCAAAAACGCCTGCAGGACGAGTTCAAGATCTTGCTGGTGCGCACCTATGCGGGTGCGCTGGCGCAGGTCAACGACCAAAGCATCCAGGTCAAGCCGTTGCGCGCTGCGCCCGAAGACAAGGACGTGCTGGTGCGCACCGAAATCGTGGGCCGTGGCGACCCCATTCAGCTTGACTACCGCCTCGAAAAAACCCCTGGCGACGGCGCAGGCTGGAAGATCTACAACCTGAATGTGCTGGGTGTCTGGCTGGTGGAAACCTACCGGGGCCAGTTTGCCCAGGAGATCAACGCCAAGGGTATTGATGGCCTGATCGAGACCCTGGCTGCGCGCAACAAAGCCAACTCCACCGCCAAGGGCTGAGCCTCCTCCATGCTGGTTCTCCCCCCCGAGCTGACCCACCGCCAGGCCACAGCCTGCCTGCAGATGCTTCTGCAGGGGCTGCGCGTGCACCGTGAAAGTGGTGTGGTGGTGGATGCGAGCGCGATGACGGTGTTTGACAGCTCGGCCCTGGCCGTCCTGCTGGAATGCCGGCGTGAGGCGCTGTCAGTGGGCAAGACCTTTGCCGTGCAGGGGTTGCCCACGGCGCTGCGCGGCATGGCGGGCTTGTACGGCGTTGGCACCTTGCTCACGCCCGTGTCCTGAGGCTGCATACCCTCCGCCATAACGCAGTTCGGGGCAAGGCCGTAAAATCAGGGGCTTCATGCCCGCAGTCTCCTTCCAAGCCATCTCCAAGACCTTTGCCACGCCCAAAGGCCCTTTTCAGGCACTGAACCAGGTCAACCTGGACATTGAGGAGGGCGAGTTCTTCGGACTCCTCGGCCCCAACGGTGCCGGTAAAACCACCCTGATCAGCATCCTCGCGGGCCTGGCGCGCGCCAGCAGCGGCCGTGTGCTGGTGCAGGGCAGCGACGTGCAGGCCGACTTTGCCGAGGCGCGCCGCAAGCTCGGTGTGGTGCCGCAGGAACTGGTGTTCGACCCCTTCTTCAACGTGCGCGAATCGCTGCGCATCCAGTCCGGCTATTTCGGCGTGAAGAACAACGACGCCTGGATCGACGAGCTGCTGGAGAACCTGGGCCTTACCGACAAGGCCAACGCCAACATGCGGCAACTCTCGGGCGGTATGAAGCGCCGCGTGCTCGTGGCGCAGGCGCTGGTGCACAAGCCGCCCATCATCGTGCTCGATGAACCAACGGCTGGCGTGGACGTGGAGCTGCGCCAGACCCTTTGGCACTTTGTCGCGCGCCTGAACAAGGAAGGCCACACGGTGTTGCTGACCACGCATTACCTGGAAGAAGCCGAAGCCCTGTGTGGCCGCATTGCCATGCTCAAGTCCGGCCAGATCGTAGCGCTGAACCGCACCAGCGAACTGCTGCAGGCGGCTTCAGGCAGCATCCTGCAGTTCAAGACCGATGCGGCTTTGCCACCCGCCCTGGCGATGGCGGCGCGTGTCACCGGTCGTATCGTGCAACTGCCCGCGCACGACGCCGCAGAGATCGAAAGCCACCTGGCAGCGCTGCGCGTAGCGGGCGTAGAGGTGCATGACATGGAGATCCGCAGGCCGGACCTGGAGGATGTGTTCTTGCAGGTGATGTCCGGTACGTCTGCGTCCAACATCCCACTCGAAGGTGTCGCGCTATGACCGGCTGGCAGACCCTGTTCTACAAGGAAGTCCTGCGGTTCTGGAAGGTCAGCTTCCAGACCGTTGCCGCGCCGGTGCTCACGGCCGTGTTGTACCTGCTGATCTTCGGTCACGTGCTCGAAGACCACGTCAAGGTCTACGACCGCATCAGCTACACCGCCTTTCTGGTGCCCGGCCTCGTGATGATGAGCGTGCTGCAAAACGCCTTTGCCAACAGCTCGTCGAGCCTGATCCAGAGCAAGATCATGGGCAGTCTGGTGTTTGTGCTGCTCACGCCGCTGTCGCACTGGGCCTGGTTTGTGGCCTATGTGGGCTCGTCCATGGTGCGCGGGCTGGTGGTGGGGCTGGGTGTGTTCATCGTCACGCTGGCTTTTGCGCGGCCAGAGTTTGCGGCGCCGCTGTGGATACTGGTGTTTGCGGTGCTGGGCGCGGGCCTGCTGGCCACGTTGGGGCTCATTGCCGGGCTGTGGGCCGACAAGTTTGATCAGCTCGCCGCGTTCCAAAACTTCGTGGTCGTGCCCATGACGTTCCTCTCGGGCGTGTTCTATTCCATCCAGTCGCTGCCGCCGTTCTGGCAGACCGTGAGCCACCTCAACCCGTTTTTCTACATGATTGACGGGTTCCGCTATGGCTTCTTTGGCCAGAGCGATACCTCGCCCTGGCTCAGCCTCAGCATCGTGGGCATCGCCTGGCTGGCCGTGAGCTTTCTCGCCGTGCACCTGCTGCGCACCGGCTACAAAATTCGCAACTGATTCCGAGCCCAACATGACCGCTGACCAACTCAAAGACATCATCGCCGCCGGCCTGGCCTGCGAACACATCACGCTGGAGGGCGATGGGCGCCACTGGTACGCCACCATCGTCTCGGCCGAGTTCGAGGGCAAGCGCGCCATCCAACGCCACCAGCGCGTGTACGCCACGCTGGGCGCGAAAATGCATACGGATGAAGTTCACGCGCTGTCGATGAAGACCTTCACCCCCGCCGAGTGGGCGGCGCAAGCGCAGTGACACTGCCTGTCTGGTTACTCATTTATTGATAGCATTTGGTGCTTGATAGATAAGCGCTAAGGGCCATTTTCATTCATATTTTGGTTGTTAGATAGAGATGGACAAACTCCTGATTCGCGGCGGACGCACCTTGCAAGGCGAGGTGCTGGTCTCTGGCGCCAAGAACGCCGCCTTGCCGGAGTTGTGTGCCGCGCTGCTCACCGCCGACCCGGTGACCCTGCTCAACGTGCCCCAGCTGCAGGATGTGAGCACCATGCTCAAGCTCATCCGCAATATGGGCGTGACCGCAGAGCGCGCCGACGACGGCACGGTGCGCATCGACGCCAGTGCGCTCAACACGCCCGAGGCGCCGTACGAGTTGGTCAAGACCATGCGTGCCTCGGTGCTGGCGCTGGGCCCGCTGCTGGCCCGCTTTGGCGAGGCCACGGTGTCGCTGCCCGGCGGCTGCGCCATCGGTTCGCGCCCGGTGGACCAGCACATCAAGGGCCTGGCCGCCATGGGCGCCGAGATCGTGGTCGAACACGGCTACATGATCGCCAAGTTGCCTGCGGGTTGGACGCGTTTGAAGGGCGCGCGCATCACCACCGACATGGTCACGGTGACGGGCACCGAAAACTTCCTCATGGCCGCTGCGCTGGCCGAAGGCGAGACGGTGCTGGAAAACGCCGCGCAAGAACCTGAGATTTCGGACCTGGCCGAGATGCTGATCGCCATGGGCGCGAAGATCGAAGGCCATGGCACCAGCCGCATCCGCATCCAGGGCGTGGACCAACTGCACGGCTGCACCCACCGCGTGGTGGCCGACCGCATCGAGGCTGGCACCTTCCTCTGCGCTGTGGCAGCCACGGGTGGTGATGTGGTGCTGCGCCATGGCCGCGCCGACCACCTGGATGCGGTGATCGAAAAGCTGCGTGAGGCCGGTGCCACCGTGCAAGCGGTCGAGGGCGGTATCCGCGTGCAAAGCGCGGGCGGCGCCACGCTCAAGGCCCAGGGCTTTCGCACCACCGAGTACCCCGGTTTCCCCACCGACATGCAGGCCCAGTTCATGGCGCTCAACTGCATTGCGCAGGGCACGGCCACGGTGACCGAAACGATTTTTGAAAACCGCTTCATGCATGTCAATGAGCTGGTGCGGCTGGGTGCCAAGATCCAGACCGATGGCAAGGTGGCTGTCATCGAAGGCGTGCCCCGCCTGTCCGGCGCCACCGTGATGGCCACCGACCTGCGCGCCTCCGCCAGCCTGGTCATCGCGGGCCTGGTGGCCGACGGCGAAACCGTGGTGGACCGCATCTACCACCTGGACCGCGGCTACGACTGCATGGAAGCCAAACTGCGCGGCATTGGCGCCGACATCGAACGAGTAAAAGCATGAGCAGCAACATGATCACCCTGGCGCTTTCGAAGGGCCGCATCTTCGACGAAACCCTGCCGCTGCTGGCCGCTGCAGGCATCGAGGTGCTCGAAGACCCCGAAAAATCGCGCAAGCTCATCCTGCCCACGAACCAGCCCAACGTGCGTGTGGTGCTGGTGCGCGCCACCGACGTTCCCACCTATGTGGAATACGGCGGCGCCGACATCGGCGTGACCGGCAAGGACACCCTGATCGAACACGGTGGCCAGGGGCTGTACCAGCCGCTGGACCTGCAGATTGCCAAGTGCCGCGTGAGCGTTGCCGTGCGCAACGACTTCGACTACGAGCGTGCTGTCAAGCAGGGCTCGCGCCTGAAGGTCGCCACCAAGTACACGTCGATTGCGCGTGACTTCTTTGCCACCAAGGGCGTGCATGTCGACATGGTCAAGCTTTACGGCAGCATGGAACTGGCGCCGCTCATCGGCCTGGCCGATGCCATCGTCGACCTGGTGTCCACCGGCAACACGCTCAAGGCCAACCACCTGGTGGAGGTCGAGCGCATCATGGACATCAGCTCCTACCTCGTGGTCAACCAGGCCGCGCTCAAGCTCAAGCAGGCACCGCTGCGCCGCATCATTGATGCGTTTGCTTCGGCCATCCCTGCCCCCAAGAACTGAACCCACCGTAGAACGCACTATGACTTTGGTAGCTGCTCCCGCCCGTCTGTCCACCGCTGCGGCCACTTTTGAGGCTGATTTTGCAGCCCGCCTGCATTGGTCTGCCGACACCGACGCGGCCATCGAGCAGCGCGTGGCCGACATCCTGGCCGACGTGCAAAAGCGCGGCGATGCGGCGGTGCTGGAATACACCGCCCGCTTCGACGGCCTCTCGGCACCGAACATGGCCGCGCTGGAGCTGACCCAGGCCGACTTCAAGGCCGCGTTTGACGCCATCCCCCAGGCCCAGCGCGACGCGCTGCAGGCAGCCGCCAAGCGCGTGCGCAGCTACCACGAGGCGCAGAAGAAGGCGTCGGGAGAGAGCTGGAGCTACCGCGACGAGGACGGCACTCTGCTGGGCCAGAAGGTCACGCCGCTGGACCGCGTGGGCATCTACGTGCCCGGCGGCAAGGCCGCCTACCCGTCGAGCCTGCTGATGAACGCCATCCCGGCCCACGTAGCGGGAGTGCAGGAAATAATCATGGTCGTGCCCACCCCCGTGCGTGGCAGCGTGGCGACCGGCGGAACGGGCGAGGGCACCTCGACGAAGGGCGAGCGCAACGAGCTGGTGCTGGCCGCCGCCTACGTGGCCGGTGTGACCCGCGCCTTCACCATCGGCGGCGCCCAGGCCGTGGCCGCGCTGGCCTACGGCACGGCCACCGTGCCCAAGGTGGACAAGATCACCGGCCCCGGCAACGCCTATGTGGCCAGCGCCAAGAAGCGCGTGTTCGGCACCGTGGGCATCGACATGATCGCGGGCCCGAGCGAAATCCTGGTGCTGGCCGATGGCACCACACCGCCCGACTGGGTGGCCATGGACCTCTTCAGCCAAGCCGAGCATGACGAGCTGGCGCAGAGCATCCTGCTGTGCCCTGACGCCGCCTACCTCGACGCCGTGCAGCGCGAGATCGACCGCCTGCTGCCCACCATGCCGCGCGCCGAGATCATCGCCAAGAGCCTCACCGGCCGGGGCGCCCTGATCCTCACCAAGGACATGGAAGAAGCCTGCGCCATCAGCAACCGCATCGCACCGGAACACCTGGAAGTGAGCAGCACTGACCCGCACCGCTGGGAGCCTTTGCTGCGCCACGCCGGAGCGATCTTTCTAGGGGCCTACACCTCCGAAAGCCTGGGCGACTACTGCGCAGGCCCCAACCACGTGCTGCCCACCAGCGGCACGGCACGCTTCTCCTCCCCGCTGGGCGTGTACGACTTCCAGAAGCGCAGCAGCATCATCGAAGTGAGCGAAGCTGGTGCCCAGGTGCTGGGCACCATCGCCGCCGAGCTGGCCTACGGCGAGGGCTTGCAGGCCCACGCGCAGGCGGCCGAGATGCGGCTCAAAGCTGGAGCTAAGCCGCGCTGATCGCCCCCCGGGGCAGGGCACCCTGTGTGGGTGCCGACGCCTTGGGCTGAGATGCGGCGGGTGCAGGCGGACAGGCGGCTCCTGCCACCGCCCGGTGTTGTGCCCAGTTCAGCCGCGCGGGCCGGTGGCCTTCGGCACTGACCCGCAGTCGCACGGGTCCGGTGAAGGACAGGCGCTGGCCGGCCTCCAGAAAATAGTCCTCCAGAAGACCATCACAGGTCACCCAGACGCGGCCCTGTTCGACTTCGAGCAGGGCTATCTCGCCCGCGCGGAAGTCCAGCACCTGGACAGCCTGCAAGGGCGGCAGCGGCTGGCGCTTCCATTGCAGCGTGAGAGGAACCGCAGGCTGGCTGGGCAGTGCGGGCGACGGTGGGGTGGGGGTGTGCAGCGTGTTCATGCCTTCACTGTGCGGCCACCTGCGATGCGCCACCAGCCACAGGCCTGCACAATCTGGGCCAGTACAGAACAGCAAACCAACCCATCTGTACTGGTCGTACTGGGATGCCTCTGTACTGTCTATCGACCAGAGGGCCAGTACAGAATGCAGCATGGCCACCGATGACGCACCCCCGCTGTACCTCCAGATTGCCGAGCAACTCGCGCAGCTGATCCGCAACGGCACCCTGGCGCGCGGCGAAAAGCTGCCGTCGGTGCGTGAGCTGGCGCGCCAGCACGGCGTGGCGCAGACCACGGTGGTGCAGGCCTACCACTGGCTCGAAGATGCGCGCCTGATCACGGCCCGCCCGCGCTCGGGCTTTTTTGTGGCGGCGCGGCCGGTGAGCCTGCCCGAGCCCAGCACGCCGCGCCCGATGCGCCGCCCCCGCGAGGTGTCGGTGGACTGGCTAGGCCAGCGCATCCTGGGGCGCAACCAGCCGGTGGACATGATCTCGTACAGCAGCGGCACGCCCGGCCCCGAGCTGTTCAACCCCGACCGCGTGCGCCGCGCCGTGGTGCGCGCCGCGCAGCGCCACCGCAACCTGCTGTGCACTTACCCCGGTTCGTCGGGCCATGAGGACGCGCGCCGCGCCCTGGCGCGCTATGCCGTCAGCCTGGGCTGCAGCCTGGACCCCGAGAACATCGTGATCACCGGCGGCTGCATGGACTCCATTGCGCTGTGCCTGCGCGCGGTGACGCAGCCGGGCGACGTGGTGGCGCTGGAGTCACCCACGCATTTTTCGTTTCTGGAGGTGCTGCAGGGCCTGCACCTCAAGGCGCTGGAGATTCCCACCCACCCGCGCAACGGACTGTCTCTTGATGCGCTGCAGCTCGCGCTGGACACCCAGCCCGTCAAGGCCGTGATGGTGGTGCCCACGCTCAGCAACCCGCTGGGCAGCTGCATGCCCCAGGCCGAGCGCAGGCGCCTGGTGCAGATGGCGGCGCGGCACGACATGGCGGTCATCGAGGACGCGATCTACAACGATCTGGTCGAGGTGGACGAGATGCGCCGCACCGTCAAGTCGTACGACACCACAGGCCATGTGATGTTGTGCGACTCGTTCTCCAAGACGCTGGCGCCGGGCCTGCGCCTGGGCTGGCTGGAGGCCGGCCGCTGGGCCGACAAGCTGCGCGCCATCAAGGACCTGCAGGCGGGTGGCCAGTCCGCCGTGCTGGAGCTGGCCCTGGCCGACCTCATCACCCAGACGGGCCACGCCGCCGCCATGCGCCAGCTGCGTGCGGCCGTGGCGGCGCGCATGGATGAGGTGCGCCATGTGATTGCCGCGCACTTCCCGCAGGGTACGCGCGTGAGTGACCCGCCCGGCGGCCTGCTGCTGTGGCTGGAGCTGCCGCGCGCGCTCGATTCCGTGCAACTGCACGAGGCCTGCCTGGCCCGGCAGATCCTGATCGCACCCGGCACGGTGTTCAGCGCCAGCGGGCGGTTCCGCAACTGCCTGCGCATTGGCGTGGGCGGCGACTGGTCGCCTGCCCATCTGGAGGCGCTGCGCACCGTGGGTGACATGGCGTGCCAGATGCTGCAGGGCGGGGCACAGCGCAAGGCGGCTTGATTGTGGTGTTTTAATCAACACGAAGTTCGTGGTACACGAAGTTCGTGTAATATTTAGTCCATGAAAAACATCACCGTGACCATGGACGACACCGTTGCCGAATGGGTCCGCGTGGAAGCCGCCAAGCGCGGCAGCAGCGTCTCGCGCCTGCTCGGTGAATGGCTGGCCGAAAAGATGCGCCAGGAAGACGCTTACGCCCAGGCCATGCGCGAGGCGCTGGGGTTTGAGAGCTGGGGCGCCTCCAGCGGGCCCTATGTGCCGCGCGAAACCTTGTTTCTGCGCTGAACGGGGCAAAACGCATGGCCACCGTCCCCATCTTTGTCGATACCGAAATCCTGCTCGCCAGCGTGGACGACCGCGATACCGGGCGCCAGGCGCGGGCGCGTGAATGGATCAGCTTTTGCTGGCAGACGCGCAGCGGCCGCATCAGCTCGCAGGTGCTCAACGAGCTGTACAACCAGGCCATCCAGCGTTTTGATGGCCCCCACGTGCTGCAGCAGGTGCGCGCCCAGGTGCGCCGCCTGCGCGTGTGGCTGCCGCCGCACCTCGACTCCTACACGGTGGACGGCGCCTGGGACCTGCAGGACCGCTACCGCCTGGGCTACTGGGATGCGCTCATCCTCTCGTCCGCCCATCAGCAGGGCTGCCGCTACCTGCTCACCGAAGCGTTGCCACACGACCAGCCGATGGACGCCGTGCGGCCGATCAACCCTTTTCTTGTCACCCCCAACGAACTGGACACCACCGAATGACTACTCCTGCGTCGTCTCCTCTCCAAGCCCTGGCCCGTATCCGCCCCGACGTGCGCGCCATGCACGCTTACGGCGTGCAGCCCTCCACCGGCATGCTCAAGATGGACGCGATGGAGAACCCGTTCCGCCTGCCCGCGCACCTCCAGGCCGCGCTGGGCCAGCGCCTGGGCGCGGTGGCGCTCAACCGCTACCCCGGCGACCGCCTGCTGGACCTGAAGGCGGCGCTCGCGAAATACGCCGGGATGCCCGAGGGCTACGGCATCGTGCTGGGCAACGGCTCCGATGAACTCATCACCCTGCTGGCCCTGGCCTGCGCACAGCCCGGCACGGGCCAGCGCGCCACCATGCTGGCGCCCATGCCGGGTTTTGTGATGTACCCGCTGTCTGCGCAGCTGCAGGGCCTGGACTTTGTCGGCGTGCCGCTCACGCCCGACTTCGAGCTGGATGAGCCCGCCATGCTGGCCGCCATCGCGCAGCACAACCCCGCCATCACCTACATCGCCTACCCCAACAACCCCACGGCCACGCTGTGGGACGAGGGCGCAGTGCAGCGCATCATCGACGCCGCGGGCGCTCAGGGCGGCATCGTGGTCATGGACGAGGCCTACCAGCCCTTTGCCAGCCGCACCTGGATCGACCGCATGCGGGCCGAGCCCGCGCGCAACGCGCACGTGCTGCTCATGCGCACGCTCAGCAAGTTTGGTCTGGCAGGCGTGCGGCTGGGCTACCTCATCGGGCCCTCGGCGTTCGTGAGCGAGATCGACAAGGTGCGCCCGCCCTACAACGTGAGCGTACTCAACTGCGAAGCCGCCCTGTTTGCTCTGGAACACGCCGAAGTTTTCGCCGCCCAGGCGGCGGAAATCCGTGCCGAACGCACCACGCTCATCGCAGCCCTGCGCCAGATGCCGGGTGTCGAAAAGTGCTGGGACAGCGAGGCCAACATGGTGCTGATCCGTGTGGCGGATTCCGCCAAGGCCTACGAGGGCATGAAAAACCGCAAGGTGCTCGTCAAGAACGTTTCTACAATGCACCCATTGCTGGCCAACTGCCTGCGCCTGACGGTAGGCAATGCCGAAGACAACGCGCAGATGCTGGCCGCACTCCAAGCCTCCTTATGACCTCCTCCGCACTTGTACCCTCCGCCCCATCGGCCGACCCGATGGCCGACCGCATCGCCGAGGTCAGCCGCAACACCGCCGAAACGCGCATCAGTGTGCGCATCAACCTCGACGGCACCGGCCAGGCGAAGCTGCACACCGGCATCGGCTTCTTCGACCACATGCTCGACCAGATCGCCCGCCATGGGCTGATCGACCTCGACATCGACTGCGAGGGTGACCTGCACATCGACGGCCACCACACCGTGGAAGACGTGGGCATCACGCTGGGCCAGGCTTTTGCGCGCGCCGTGGGCGACAAGAAAGGCATCCGCCGCTACGGGCATGCCTACGTGCCGCTGGACGAAGCGCTGTCGCGTGTGGTGGTGGATTTCTCGGGCCGCCCCGGGCTGCACATGGATGTGAAGTTCACCTCCGGCAGCATCGGCCAGCTCGACACGCAACTGGTGTTCGAGTTCTTCCAGGGCTTTGTGAACCACGCGGGCGTCACGCTGCACATCGACAACCTCAAGGGCGTCAACGCACACCACCAGTGCGAGACCATCTTCAAGGCGTTCGGGCGCACGCTGCGTGCGGCGCTGGAGCATGATCCGCGCTCGGCCGGTGTCATCCCCTCCACCAAGGGTTCGTTGTGAAATTTTGGGTTAAATCAGGCGCTATCGCGTGATGGATAAGCGCTAGTAGCTATGAATATGGAAGCAAAAACAGTGGCGGTCGTGGACTACGGCATGGGCAACCTGCGCTCGGTGTCGCAGGCCGTGCAGGCCGCCGCCGAGGGCACGGGCTGGACCGTGGTCGTCACCCAGCGCCCCGAAGACGTGCGCGCCGCCCAGCGCATCGTGCTGCCAGGGCAGGGCGCCATGCCCGACTGCATGCGCGAGCTGCGCGAGTCCGGCCTGCAGGAATCGGTGCTCGAAGCCGCTGCCTCCAAGCCAATGTTCGGCGTGTGCGTGGGCATGCAGATGCTGCTGGACCATAGCGCCGAGGGGGATACGCCGGGCCTGGGCCTCATCCCTGGCGACGTGCTCAAGTTCGACCTGGCAGGCCGCACCCAGCCTGACGGCAGCCGCTTCAAAGTGCCCCAGATGGGCTGGAACCAGGTGCGGCAGATGCCCCACGCCCACCACGGCGGTGGCGTGCACCCGGTGTGGGCTGGCGTGCCGGACAGCAGCTACTTTTACTTTGTGCACAGTTTCTACGCCGTGCCGCAAAATCCTGCCCACTGCGCAGGGCAAACGGACTACGGCGGTTTGTTCGCCGCCGCCATTGCACGCGATAATATTTTTGCGACCCAGTTTCACCCGGAGAAAAGCGCGGAGCATGGCTTGGCCCTGTACCGCAATTTTCTGCACTGGAATCCCTGATCCCTTAACCGCCACCCGTTCGGGCCGAGCTGCGTCTCGCCCTTTTTCACCCGAACTTCACCACCATGCTGCTCATCCCCGCCATCGACCTCAAAGACGGCCACTGCGTACGCCTCAAACAAGGCGATATGGACCAATCCACCACATTTGGTGAAGACCCCGCCGCCATGGCGCGCAAATGGGTGGATGCCGGTGCACGCCGCCTGCACCTGGTGGACTTGAACGGTGCGTTTGCGGGCGTGCCCAAGAACTACAGCGCCATCAAGTCCATCCTGAAAGAGGTGGGCGACGACATTCCCGTGCAGTTGGGCGGCGGTATCCGCGACCTGGACACCATCGAGAAATACATCGACGGCGGCCTGCGCTACGTGATCATCGGCACGGCTGCGGTCAAGAACCCTGGCTTCCTCAAAGACGCCTGCAGCGCCTTCGGCGGCCACATCATCGTGGGGCTCGACGCCAAGGACGGCAAGGTGGCCACCGACGGCTGGAGCAAGCTCACCGGCCACGAGGTCGTGGACCTGGCCAAGAAGTTCGAGGACTGGGGCGTCGAATCCATCATCTACACCGACATCGGCCGCGACGGCATGCTCTCGGGCATCAACATCGACGCCACGGTGAAGCTGGCCCAGGCTTTGAGCATCCCCGTGATCGCCTCGGGCGGCCTGTCGAACATGACCGATATCGAGCAGCTGTGCGCGGTGGAGAGCGAAGGCGTCGAAGGTGTGATCTGTGGCCGTGCCATCTACAGCGGCGACCTCGACTTTGCTGCGGCGCAAGCGCGTGCCGACGAACTGAACGGCTGAAACCGATCACCCCCTGAGCGGCTTCGCCGCTTCCCCCCGGGGACGACGCCAGTGGCCTGGCGAAGTCAGTTCCACGGCGTCTGCTGGCCTCGGTAGCGCCTAATCAACGAATCGCTCACTGACATGCTCGCAAAACGAATCATTCCCTGTCTTGACGTCACCGGAGGCCGTGTGGTCAAGGGCGTCAATTTCGTCGAGCTGCGCGACGCAGGCGACCCGGTCGAAATTGCCGCGCGCTACAACGCGCAGGGCGCTGACGAGCTCACCTTCCTCGATATCACCGCCACCAGCGATGGCCGTGACCTCATCCTGCACATCATCGAGGCCGTGGCCAGCCAGGTGTTCATTCCACTCACCGTGGGTGGCGGCGTGCGCACTGTGGAAGACGTGCGCAGGCTGCTCAATGCGGGCGCCGACAAGACCAGTTTCAACTCGGCCGCGATTGCCAACCCTGACGTCATCAACGCCGTGTCTGCCAAGTACGGTGCTCAATGCATCGTGGTGGCCATCGACGCCAAGCGCCGCTCGGCCGAGGATGCGCAGCGCCTGGGCGCCAACGGTCAGCCCGTGGGTGCGGGCTGGGACGTGTACAGCCACGGGGGGCGCAAGAACACCGGCCTGGACGCCATTGCCTGGGCCACTGAGATGGCGCGGCGCGGTGCGGGCGAAATCCTGCTGACCAGCATGGACCGCGACGGCACCAAGGCAGGCTTTGACCTGGAGCTGACCCGCGCAGTGAGCGATGCGGTGAGCGTGCCCGTGATCGCCTCGGGCGGGGTGGGTAACCTGGACCACCTGGCCGACGGCATCCAGACCGGTGGTGCCGACGCGGTGCTGGCCGCCAGCATCTTCCATTACGGCGAATACACCGTGGGCCAGGCCAAGGCCCGCATGGCCGAGCGCGGCATTCCGGTGCGTCTGTGACGACGCCATTCGCGGGCGCGCGTTGGGCGCTAGTGGTGGCCCTGGCGGCCACGGCACTGCCCGCTGCGGCGCAGCAGGTGCCGCCCCCGTCGTATGCGAGTTTTTCTGAGCGCCTGCCCTGTGTGCACCGCATTGGCCGCTGCTTTGACGCGACCATCGGCGGCAAGCCGGTGGAGGTGATTGCCGACAAGGCCGAATTCGAGAAGCTCAAGGCCCTGCTCCAGACGCTGAACAGCAATGTGCGTGACGTGCACTGGATAGTGCGCGAACCCGTGTTGGGCACGCTCGCGCTGGACGTGGAAACCCGCGCCAACACGCTGGGTTTGCCGCTGGTGGGCGATGAGAAGGAAGAGCCCGATGTCACCGTCTATGCCCTCGACGGCCAAGATCTGGAGAGCGAATCGGAGCTGGTAGCGCAGCAAAGCGTGCGCGTGAATGGCCAGCCCGTGGTGACGCAGCAGGAAACCCTCACGCAGGATTTTCTGCCCCCGGGGCGCTATGCGTTTGCCATCAAGTACCTGGGCCGCAAGAACTGGGATCGCAAGTGGGTGTTTTTGACCGTGGCGAAGTAAATACTTGACCAAAAGTGGTTCTGGCGCTGAGTGTGAAAGCGCTGATAGCTATTGTTTTTGTAGTCAGATTTACGCGCTGCGCAGTGCTGCAATTGGCTGCAAGCTGCCCGACGATGCATCTGGTTTTTCATTGAACTCTCATTTTGATAGCTGCTAGCGCTTGATGGATAAGCGCTAGAGGCAAAAATGACCTCAAAACCGCTCGCCCGGCAGGCGGGCTGGTCATTCAAATCACCGACAATCCCGCCCATGAACTGGCTCAACGAAGTGAAATGGGATGCGCAGGGCCTGGTGCCCGTGATTGCGCAGGAGCAGGGCACGGGCGACGTGCTGATGTTTGCCTGGATGAACCGCGAGGCCCTTGCCAAGACGGCAGAACTCGGCCGCGCCGTGTACTTCAGCCGCTCGCGCAAGAAGCTGTGGTTCAAGGGCGAAGAGTCCGGCCACGTGCAGACCGTGCACGAGATCCGCCTGGACTGCGACAACGATGTGGTGCTGCTCAAGGTCACCCAGCTCGGCCACGAGCCTGGCATCGCCTGCCATACAGGCCGTCACAGCTGTTTTTTCAGCGTGCTCAAGGACGGAGCCTGGCACGCGGTCGATCCGGTCTTGAAAGACCCTGAATCCATCTACAAGTAATGGCAATGGACGACAAGACCATGAGTTCCAACGATTCCCTCGCACGCCTTGCCGATGTGATTGAAAGCCGCAAGCCTGCCAACGGTGGCGATCCCGACAAGAGCTATGTCTCGCGCCTGCTGCACAAGGGGCCGGATGCGTTTTTGAAGAAGATCGGCGAGGAGGCCACCGAAGTCGTCATGGCGGCCAAGGATGTGGACCACGGCGCCGACAAGTCCAAGCTGGTTTACGAAGTGGCCGACCTGTGGTTCCACTCCATGGTGGCCCTGGCCCACTATGGCCTCACGCCTGCCGATGTTCTGACCGAGCTGGAGCGCCGCGAGGGCACCAGCGGCATCGAGGAAAAAGCCTTGCGCAAGGTGGTTGCGCGCACTGCCGAAGAAGGAGCACCATGAACGACATCATCGACGTGCAAAGCAATGAGCAAAAAGCCCAGGGCCTGAAGAACATCGGCTGGGTCAGCTATGTGCTGCACCTCATCGTGGCCGTGGGGGCCGTGCTGCCGGGTGCGCAAGCCAGCGCGCTGCTGCTCGTCATTGCGCTGGTGCTCGATCTCGTCAAACGCGGCGATGCCGAAGGCACCTGGCAGGCCAATCATTTTTCGTGGCGCATCCGCACCGTGATCTGGGCGGGCGTGCTTTACATCGTCACCGCGCCGTTCTGGCTGCTGGGATTGTTTCTCTTTAACCCCGTATGGGTTGTGATCTCCCTGTGGTTCCTGTACCGCATCGTGCGCGGCATGCTGGCCATGAGCAAGAACCAGGCGGTGGATGCCTGAACCGACGGCGTCCCTGTCGCACCTGTCATCCCTGCCGCGGCTGAACCTGGCCCTGCAGGGTGGGGGCTCCCACGGTGCGCTCACCTGGGGTGTGCTGGATGCCTTGCTGGAGGATGGCCAGTGGCAGTTTGATGGCGTGAGCGGCACCAGCGCCGGCGCGATGAATGCCGTGGCCATGGCGCACGGCTTTGCCAAAGCCGCGCAGGAGCACAAAGACCCGCACGAAGCGCACCTGGCCGGTTGCGTCCAGGCGCGTGAAACGCTTACCCGGCTGTGGGAGGGCGTGGGCACGCTGGGCAGCCTGATGTGGGGCTCGCCCCTGTCGGCCGCCAACCCCATGATGGGGCTGATGCGCCAGTGGCTCTCGCCCTACCAGACCAATCCGCTCGACATCAACCCGCTGCGCCGCCTGCTGGAGCGCGAGGTGGACTTTGACCTGCTGTGCACTGTGCGCCGCGCCAGCGCTGCGGCGGGCGGGCCCAAGGTGTTTGTGTGCGCCACCAACGTGCGCACCGGGCGCGGCGAAATCTTCTCTGGCCCCCGGCTGAGCGCGGATGCCGTGATGGCGTCGGCCTGCCTGCCAGCGCTGTTCAAGGCCGTGGAAATCGACGGTGAGCATTACTGGGACGGCGGCTATTCGGGCAACCCTGCGTTGCACCCGCTGATCTATCAGACCGAGACCTCCGACATCCTGCTTGTGCAGATCAACCCCATCGAACATCTGGATCTGCCCCACTCAGGCCAGGAAATCATGGAGCGCATGAACGAAGTCACCTTCAATGCCAGCCTGCTGGCCGAGTTGCGCGCCATCGAGTTCGTGCGCCGTCTGCTGGCCGAGGGCAAGCTGGATGCGCGCCGCTACAAAAGCGTGCGCATGCACCGCATCGACGGCGGCGCCGTGCTGGAGCCCTTTGGCGCCGACAGCAAGGCCCGTGCAGACATGGCCTTTGTGCGCAAGCTTTTCGCCCTCGGCCGCACGGCCGGGCAGGAATGGCTGCACGCGCACCGCAAGGATGTGGGTGTGCGGCCCACCATCAATATCGCTGAAAATACATGAAGCCCCCCTGTGCCGCCTACGGCGCCTTCCCCCTTGGGGGACGCCACCCGTGGCCTGGCAAAGCCAGTTCCACGGTGGCACTGGCTTCGCGCGCGCCGGTTGCGACCGCTTTGGATGGCGAGCAGCGCCTGGTGACCTGTTAATTTTGTACTGACATTTTCCTCATGCACGATCCGAACTGCCTCTTCTGCAAAATCATCGCAGGCCAGATTCCTTCGAAGAAGGTCTATGAAGACGAAGAAATTTTCGCCTTCCACGACATCCACCCCTGGGCGCCGGTGCATTTTCTGATGGTCCCCAAGCTGCATATCCCTTCGATGGCGCAGGTCACCGAGGAACACGCGGGTGTGCTGGGGCGCATGATGGCGCTGGCGCCGAAGCTGGCAATGGAGCAGGGCTGCAACCCGTACCCGGAGGGTGGCTTTCGCGTCGTGGTAAACACGGGGATTGAAGGTGGGCAGGAAATCCACCACCTCCATATCCATGTGATGGGCGGTCCCCGTCCGTGGCTCAAAGGCTGAACCAGGCTGACGGGTCGTGCAGGGAGATTCCCGCAGTTCTGCTTGGGCTGTGAACTCCTGTCACGCCCCCCGTCTAAAATGATTGCAATTCGTTAGGAGATATTCCATGGGCTCTTTTTCCATCTGGCACTGGCTGATCGTGCTGCTGATCGTCGTCATGGTGTTCGGCACCAAGAAGCTCAAGAACATGGGCTCCGATCTCGGGGGCGCCGTCAAGGGCTTCAAGGACGGCATGAAAGACGGTTCGGCCGACGCGGCTGCCACCACCACCCCACCCGCGGGCCAGGTTGCCAACAACCCTGCGACCGACAAGACCACCATCGATGTCGAAGCCAAGCAAAAGAGCTGAGCGGGCTGTTCCCGCTGGCACCCGCACGCTTTGCGCTTGATCCATGATTGATATTGGCCTGTCCAAGATGGCGCTGATCGGCGCGGTGGCTCTTATAGTCATCGGGCCCGAGAAGCTCCCCCGTGTGGCCCGCACGGTGGGCACCCTGCTGGGCAAGGCCCAGCGTTACGTGTCCGATGTGAAGGCCGAGGTCAACCGGTCCATGGAGCTCGACGAGCTCAAGAAAATGAAGGACACGGTGGAGAACGCCGCACGCGATGTGCACAACTCCATCCAGACCAGCGCCAGCGAGTTCGAAAAGGACTGGGCCGAGGCCACCGACACCGCCAGCTCGGCGTTGCAGGACCAGACCGCCGTCGTGCCGGCTTACAAACACCCCGGCAAGAACTGGCGCCTCAAGCGGGGTGCGGTGCCCCAGTGGTACAAGGCCCGAAGCGGTGTGCGCACCAAGGCACAGTCCGGCGCGGCCCGTGTGGCGCGTTTCCGTCCCCGTAAATTCCATTGATGCAGCAGCCACCAGCGCACCGCGCGCTGCATGGGCGGCCCTGACGCCCACGAAAACCCAACATGTCCGAAACCCCTTCCAAAGAAGACGAGCTGGCCGGTACCGAGCAGCCGTTTGTGCAGCACCTGATGGAGCTGCGCGACCGGATGGTCAAGGCCATCATTGCCATCGCGATTGCGGCGGCGATTTTGTTCTTCTTCCCTGGCCCCGGCGCGCTGTATGACTTTCTGGCGGCGCCGCTGGTGGCCCACCTTCCCAAGGGCGCCACGCTGATCGCCACGTCGGTGATCTCGCCGTTCATGGTGCCGCTCAAGATCTTGTTGATGTCGGCCTTTTTGCTGGCACTGCCGTTTGTGCTGTGGCAGGTGTGGGCCTTTGTGGCGCCTGGCCTGTATTCCCACGAAAAGAAGCTGGTGCTGCCGCTCGTGATCTCCAGCACGCTGCTGTTCTTCATCGGGGTGGCGTTTTGCTACTACCTGGTGTTTGGCCAGGTGTTTGCGTTTATCCAGAGCTTTGCGCCCAAGAGCATCACCGCCGCGCCAGACATCGAGGCCTACCTGAGCTTTGTGCTGTCGATGTTCCTGGCGTTTGGCTTGTCCTTCGAGGTGCCGATTGCCGTGGTGGTGCTGGCCCGCATGGGCATCGTGAGCGTGCAGAAGCTGCGGGAGTTTCGTGGCTATTTCATTGTGATCGCCTTTGTGATCGCTGCCATCGTCACGCCGCCCGATGTGGTGTCGCAGCTGTCGCTGGCGATCCCCATGTGTCTGCTGTACGAGGTGGGCATCTGGGCGGCGCAGATCTTCATCAAGCACACCAAAGCCCCGGAAGAGGGTAGCGAGCCCGCCTCCAACGCCTGAAGGTTGAGTTTCTCGTGAAAATGAGCTCTAGCGCTTGTTGGATAAGCGCTCCAAGCTATATTTTTAATAGCTGACGGGTTGCATCAGCGGCCATGTCGCGATGTTCTGCGCGCAGCCCCTAAAAACTGGCGCGTGCCCAATACCAGTGCCACCGCGGAACCGGCTTTGCGAGGCCGCTGGAGGCGTCTCCCTTTGGGAAAACGCGCAGCGCCTCAGAGGGGGCTTACCGCCTCACATTGCGCTGAGGCTTGGGGCGCACGCCGGGGTTGATGCTCAGTTCCACCATCTTGTCGCCACGCTGCACGTTGAATGGTGCCGCAGTGCCGGGCTTGAGCCCCGCCACGGCGGTCAGCAACTCGGACACATTGCTCACCTTCCTACCTTCAACCCGCACGATCACATCGCCGGGCCGCATGCCCGCCTGGGCGGCGGGGCCGTCCTGCAGCACGCCGGTGATGATCACGCCCTCGGTGGCTTTCACGCCGAAGGTTTCTGCCAGTTCGGGTGAGAGTTCGTTGGGCTCCACGCCAATCCAGCCGCGTGTGACCTGGCCGTCCTGCACGATGCCATCCAGCACCATGCGGGCCGTAGACACGGGGATTGCAAAGCCGATGCCCATGCTGCCGCCCGAGCGCGAGTAGATGGCCGTGTTGATGCCCATGAGGTTGCCATTTACATCCACCAGCGCGCCGCCCGAGTTGCCAGGGTTGATGGCCGCATCGGTCTGGATGAAGTTCTCGAAGGTGTTGATCCCGAGCTGTGTGCGGCCCAGCGCGCTCACGATGCCGCTGGTCACCGTCTGGCCCACGCCAAACGGGTTGCCTATGGCCAGCACCTGGTCGCCCACGGCGAGTACGTCCGAGTTGCCCAGCACGATGACGGGCAGCTTGTCGAGTTCGATCTTGAGGATGGCCAGGTCGGTGTCGGGGTCGGTGCCGATCACGCGGGCGCGGGCGCGGCGGCTGTCGGTCAGCGTCACTTCGATCTCGTCGGCGCCTTCCACCACGTGGTTGTTGGTCAGGATGTAGCCGTCGGGGCTCACGATCACCCCGCTGCCCAGCCCGGCCTGCGCCTGGGCACCCTGGTCGCCAAAGAAGAACTGGAACCAGGGGTCGTTGCTGCGCGGATGGCGCACGGCCTTGCTGGTGTTGATGCTGACCACCGCAGGCGCCGCCTGGCGCGCCGCAGCGCTGAAGCTGCCCGCCGCAGGCTGCGCATTGGCCGGGGCAGGGGGTGCTTCGAGCAGCGCAATGCCCGCGCCGGAGCGTGTGGTGGCGCCCCGGCCCAGCCAGCTCGGCTGCAGGGTGGCGACAACGAAGTAGGCCGCAACGAACACCGTGACGGCCTGCGAGAACATCAGCCAGATGCGTTTCATGAAATTCTGTACAGGTGATGGGCTGGAGAAGGGGCGGCGGGCGGTGTGCATGCCACGGCTGCCTCCCGGAGAAAAGCATTGTCCCCCATGTGTGGGCGTGGGCCACGCGCGACAATAGCTGCATGAGCATTTCCCGCACCAAACTTTTGCAGGCGTTTGACAGCCTGCTGCAACCCGAGCGCTTCAAGGACTATGGCCCCAACGGCTTGCAGGTGGAGGGCAAGGCCGAGATCAGCCGCATCGTCAGCGGCGTGACGGCCAGCCGCGCCCTGATCGACGCGGCCATTGCTGCCCAAGCGGATGCCATCTTCGTGCACCATGGCCTGTTCTGGCGCGGGCAAGACGGCCGGGTGACGGGCTGGATGAAGCAGCGTTTGCAGTTGCTGCTCGCGCATGACATCAACCTGTTTGCCTACCACCTGCCGCTGGATGCCCACCCGGAGCTGGGCAACAACGCCCAGCTAGGCCGGGTGCTGGGGCTCGTGGCCGACGCGCGGTTTGGCGAGAACGATCTGGGCTTTGCCGGGCCTGCCGCGTTTGCCGATGGGCAGGCCCTGGCAGACCATGTCGCGCAGGCCCTGGGCCGTCCCGTCACCTGGGTGCCGCCGGAAGGCGCTGCTGCGCAGCGGCCAGTCTGCCGCGTGGCCTGGTGCACAGGAGGCGCGCAGGGCTACTTCGAGGCGGCGATTGCGGCTGGGGCCGACGTGTTCATCACCGGCGAGATTTCCGAGCCCCAGGCACATCTGGCCCGCGAGATGGGGGTGGGTTTTATCGCCGCAGGGCACCACGCGACCGAGCGTTATGGGGCGCCTGCGGTGGCGGCGCAGGTTGCAGGGCGGTTGGGTCTGGGCCACCAATTCATCGAGATCGACAATCCTGCCTGATCGCTGGTAGCCTGGGTTTTAGCTATAAAAATAATAGCTACTTGCGCTTATCAGTAAAGCGCTAGGTTCACTTTTTATCTGAAATCAAACTTCCATGAAGCCTCTCGCCATTACCCAGGGTGATCCTGCCGGCATCGGCCCCGAAATCGTGGCCAAGGCCTTTCGCGATGCGCCAGCCGATTTGGTGGGTTGCTTCGTGGTGGGCGATGTCGCCACCTTGCGGCGTGCGGCCCAGGCCATCGTGCGGCCCGGCGTGCCCATGGTACCCGTGGCACAGATTGCTGCGCCCGCCGATGTGCTGGACATGCCGCCCCGCTGTGTTCCGGTGTTGCAGTTGCCAGGCATTCCTGGCCCGCAGCCCTGGGGGCAGATTGGCGCCGCCGCTGGCCGTGCCGCCGCAGACAGCGTGGTCTGGGCCGCCCGCGCGGCGCTGCGGGGCGAGGTGGCGGGGCTGGTCACGGGGCCCTTGCACAAGGAGGCCTTGGCGGCAGCGGGCGTGGCATTTCCGGGCCACACCGAGCTGCTGCAGGCCGAGGCCGTCGCGCACCAGGGGGTATCGCTGGCGCAAATGCCCGTGCGCATGATGCTCGCCAGCGACGAGCTGCGCACGGTGCTGGTCAGCATCCACATGTCGCTGCGCGATGCCATTGCGGAGGTCACCACGGACAACGTCCTGCAGACGTTGCAAATCACGCACGCTGCCCTGGTGCGCAGCCTGGGGCGGGCGCCGCGCATCGCGGTGGCGGGGCTCAATCCCCACGCGGGCGAGGGCGGGCTGTTTGGTAACGAGGAAGCCGAGGTGATTGCGCCGGCCATCGCCGCTGCGCGCGCGCAGCAGCTGGATGTGCAGGGCCCCTTCGCTCCTGACACGGTGTTCATGCGCGCGCGCAGTACGCCCCATCGCGCTGGAGAGTTCGACGTGGTCATTGCCATGTACCACGACCAGGGGCTTATCCCGGTGAAGTACCTCGGGGTGGACAAGGGGGTGAACGTGACCCTGGGCCTGCCCCTGGTGCGCACCAGCCCCGACCACGGCACCGCGTTTGACATAGCGGGGCAGGGTATTGCCGATGCTGCAAGCCTCATCGAGGCCGTGCGCATGGCGCGGACCCTTTGTGGATGAAACAGTCCCATGGCGCTGTGGCTAAGCGCAAAAACAAAAAACTATCGATTCGATAGCGGATTGTTGAGGGATGGGGCTTCAAACTGGCGCGCCCCGAGCCAGCAGCCACCGCGCATGGGCCACTCCGCCCCGCTGGCGGCGTCCCCCTTCAGGGGGAAGGCGCGTAGCGACTCAAAGGGGCGTTATTTTTTCAAGCTATCTCTGATCTCGCGCAACAGGACGATGTCTTCGGCGGGCGCGGCTGGGGCTTCGGGGGCTGGCGCAGGGGCTTCGCGCTTGAGGCGATTGATCTGCTTGATCATCATGAAGATGATGAACGCCAGAATGATGAAGTTGACGGCCACGGTCAGGAAGTTGCCATAGGCAAACACCGGCACGCCCGCCTTCTTGAGGGCATCGAGCGTCATGGCCGTGCCCGGTGGCACGGACCCCAGCACCACGAAGAGGTTGGAAAAGTCGAGTTTGCCGAACACCAGTCCCACCACCGGCATGATCAGGTCGGACACGACCGAATCCACAATCTTGCCGAACGCCCCTCCAATGATCACGCCGACGGCAAGGTCGATCACATTGCCCTTGACCGCAAACTCCCTGAACTCCTGCATCATCCCCATGGTGTGCTCCTTGTTTGAATGGTGATGCCGGAGTATTGCCCGGCGCGGTGCCCTGTCAAGACAGTCACCCACTTTGAAATAACCATTTTCACTCCGCTACAATTCGCGGTTGACCCAACAATAGCGATGTTTACCGAGGATCCCCATGAGTGACACACCAGTCGACACCAGTAAAAGGACGTGGCTGATTGCGTCCGGATGTGCCGGTGCCGCTGGCGGAGTGGCAGTTGCAGTGCCTTTCGTCAGTAGTTTTCAGCCTTCGGAAAAAGCCAGAGCGGCCGGTGCCGCTGTAGAGGTGGACATCTCCGCCCTTCAGCCCGGCGAAAAGCTGACCGTTGAATGGCGTGGCAAGCCCGTGTGGATCCTGAAGCGCACTCCCCAGCAGCTGGAGTCTCTCGCTCAGACGGAATCGCAGCTGGCCGATCCCAAGTCGGATCGCAAGACGTACCCCACCCCCGAGTACGCCAAGAACCAGCACCGTTCGATCAAGCCGGAAGTGTTTGTGGGCGTGGGCATCTGCACCCACCTGGGTTGCTCGCCCGGAGACAAGTTCCAGACCGGCCCACAGCCCTCGCTGCCAGACGACTGGCACGGTGGCTTCCTGTGCGCCTGCCACGGCTCCACGTTCGACGTGGCTGGCCGGGTCTTCAAAAACAAGCCGGCGCCAGACAACCTGGAAGTGCCGCCGCACATGTACCTGTCCGACACGCTGCTGTTGATCGGCGAAGACAAGAAGGCCTGAGGTAAATCGACATGGCTGAATTCAAGGAAATCTCCCCCAACGCCTCGGCAGGCGCCAAGGTCACGAACTGGTTCGAGAACCGCTTCCCGACCGCTTTTGACGCCTACAAGGTGCACATGTCGGAGTACTACGCTCCGAAGAACTTCAACTTCTGGTACATCTTCGGCTCGCTGGCCCTCGTTGTGCTGGTGATCCAGATCGTGACCGGCATCTTCCTGGTCATGCACTACAAGCCCGACGCCAGCCTGGCGTTTGCTTCGGTCGAGTACATCATGCGCGATGTGCCCTGGGGCTGGCTGATCCGCTACATGCACTCCACAGGCGCCTCAGCGTTCTTTGTGGTGGTGTACCTGCACATGTTCCGTGGGCTCATCTACGGCAGCTACCGCAAGCCGCGCGAACTGGTCTGGATCTTCGGCTGCGCCATCTTTCTGTGCCTGATGGCAGAGGCCTTCATGGGCTACCTGCTGCCCTGGGGCCAGATGTCGTACTGGGGAGCCCAGGTGATCGTGAACCTGTTCGCTGCCATCCCCTTTATCGGTCCTGATCTGGCCTTGCTGATCCGTGGCGACTTCGTGGTGGGTGATGCCACGCTGAACCGCTTCTTCAGCTTCCATGTGATCGCTGTCCCGCTGGTGCTGCTCGGCTTGGTGGTGGCCCACTTGCTGGCGTTGCACGACGTGGGTTCCAACAATCCTGATGGCGTGGAAATCAAGGGCCCCAAGGCGCCCAAGGATGCCAATGGCAAGCCGCTCGATGGCGTGCCTTTCCATCCCTACTACACGGTGCACGACATCTTCGCGCTGAGCATGTTCCTGATGGCGTTCACGGCCGTGGTGTTCTTTGCGCCTGAGTTTGGTGGCTACTTCCTGGAGTACAACAACTTCATCCCGGCCGATCCGCTGGTGACGCCGTTGCACATCGCGCCGGTCTGGTACTTCACACCGTTCTACTCGATGCTGCGTGCCATCACGACCGAGATGATGTACGTTCTGGTGCTGTGTGTGCTGGCGGGTGCTGCCTTTGGTGTGTTCAAGGCCAAGTTGCCCAGCTTCATCAAGGTCGGCATCGCTGGTGCTGCCGTCGTGGCGGCGGTGCTGATGCTGTCGATCGATGCCAAGTTCTGGGGTGTGGTGGTGATGGGGGGTGCCGTGATCATCCTGTTCTTCCTGCCCTGGCTGGACCACAGCCCGGTGAAGTCGATCCGCTACCGTCCCGACTGGCACAAGTACCTGTACGGCGTGTTCGTGATCATCTTCCTGATCCTGGGCTACCTGGGTGTGCAACCCCCTTCGCCCATTGGCGAACGTGTGTCGCAGGTGGGTACGCTGTTCTACTTTGGGTTCTTCCTGCTGATGCCCTGGTGGAGCCGTATTGGCGAGGCCAAGGCCGTGCCTGACCGCGTGACCTTTGTGGCGCACTGAGCCCCAGGAGATAACAACAATGAAGAAAATCATCCTCACGCTGGTGGCCGCTCTGGGTCTGGCTGCTGGCTCTGCACTGGCTGCGGGCGGTGGCATTCCACTGGACAAGGCCCCCGTCAAGACGAACGATCTGGCCTCGCTGCAAAATGGCGCCAAGGTTTTCGTCAACTATTGCCTGAATTGCCACTCTGCAGCGTTCATGCGGTTCAATCGCCTGAAAGACATCGGTTTGACCGATCAGCAGGTCAAGGACAATCTGCTGTTCACTACGGACAAGGTCGGCGAAACCATGAAGGCGGCGATTGATCCCAAGCAGGCCAAGGCCTGGTTTGGTGCCAATCCCCCCGATCTGACCGTGATCGCCCGTTCGCGTGCTGGCGCGGGTGGTTCGGGTGCGGATTACCTGTACACCTACCTGCGTACTTACTACCGCGACGAAACCAAGCCGACCGGCTGGAACAACCTCGTGTTCCCCAACGTGGGCATGCCCCACGTGTTGTGGGAGCTGCAGGGTGATCGCCGCCCAGTGTTTGAAGAGCACGAAAGCCATGGTCACAAGACCCAGGTTTTCAAGGGTTGGGAGCAGGTCAGGCCTGGTCTGATGACCCCGCTGCAGTACGACCAGACCGTGGGTGACCTGGTGAACTACATGCAGTGGATGGCAGAACCCGCGCAAAACACCCGCAAGCGCGTGGGTGTCTGGGTGCTGATTTTCCTGGGTGTGTTCACGGTGATTGCCTGGAGGCTCAACGCAGCCTTCTGGAAAGATGTGAAGTAACGCGCGCAGCAGTCATATCCATTGAAAGCACCCTTCGGGGTGCCTTGGTTTTTTTGCAGAGTGGGCGCTTTTGGCGTCCCACTCTTTTGATTTTTAGGAGCCTCCCACCATGATGGTGCTTTACTCGGGTACGACCTGTCCCTTCTCCCACCGCTGCCGTTTTGTCCTGTTCGAAAAGGGCATGGACTTTGAAATCCGCGATGTGGACCTGTACAACAAGCCCGAAGACATCAGCGTGATGAACCCCTACGGCCAGGTTCCCATTCTGGTCGAGCGCGATCTGATCCTGTACGAGTCGAACATCATCAACGAGTACATCGACGAGCGCTTCCCCCATCCCCAGCTGATGCCCGGCGACCCCGTAGACCGCGCCCGTGTGCGCCTGTTCCTGCTCAACTTCGAGAAGGAGCTGTTCGTGCACGTGAACATCCTGGAGTCGCGCGCGACCAAGGGCAACGAAAAGGCGCTGGAAAAGGCGCGTGCGCACATCCGTGACCGCCTGACGCAGCTGGCTCCTGTGTTCCTCAAGAACAAGTACATGCTGGGCGACAACTTCTCCATGCTCGACGTGGCCATTGCCCCGCTGCTGTGGCGCCTCGACTACTATGGCATCGACCTCAGTAAGAATGCAGCTCCGCTGCTCAAGTATGCAGAACGCATCTTCTCGCGCCCTGCGTACATCGAGGCGTTGACCCCATCCGAGAAGGTCATGCGCAAGTAACTTGCGGCCTGCCCCGTTCCCTATTCACAGCAGTTGCCTTTCACCTTCATGACCGCACAGGAATCCACGTCCACACGCCCGTACCTCATTCGTGCCTTGTACGAGTGGTGCACCGACAACGGGCTGACGCCGTATGTGGCGGTGCGTGTCGATGATTCGGTGCAGGTGCCTCGTGAATACGTGAAGGATGGTGAAATCGTCCTGAACATCAGTTTTGATGCGACGAGTGCCTTGCAACTGGGCAACGATTTCATCGAGTTCAAGGCCCGGTTTGGAGGCAAGCCGCGTGAGATCCTCGTGCCGGTGGGGCGGGTGATCGCCATCTATGCCCGTGAAAACGGGCAGGGTATGGCGTTTCCGCCCCCGGTGGATGTGCTGGCTGGTGGTGCGGCTGCTGCCGGGGCCATCGCGCCCATGCTGGCAGAAGCGGTGTCTTCCGAAGATGCTTCTGCTGCAAGTGGAGCGCAAACTTCCGAGGACCGCGTGGTGCAGCTGGTATCTGCGGAAGACGGCAGGAAAGATGGCGACGAAGGGGGTGACGCGCCGCGACCACCTCCGGCTGCGGGTGGCGCTCGGCCATCGCTCAAGCGGGTGAAATAACCGCCCCTTGTTTTTTTGAGGCTGCTTTTTCCACGATAAAATGCAGCCTTCGCCGGTTTAGCTCAGTTGGTAGAGCACCCGCCTTGTAAGCGGTAGGTCGTCAGTTCGATTCCGACAACCGGCACCAGTTTTCTCCTATTCATCCCCGCATTCCCTGATCCTGGCGTCGACCGTCAGGTTTGAACTTTCAGGCGAATCGCGTTAACCTCCCACCCCCGGCTGCGCAAATGCGCCTGCAAAGCAGGCAGCAGTTGGCGTATTTTTGCCGCGGCGGCATTGCTTTTGACCAGCAGGCACCAGGAGTCTCCATCAATGGGGCCGGCCTGGATCGCTGGGCGCAGCGCCGCAGGAATCAGCATTTCAATGGCCTTGAGCCGATCACTGGAGTCGCGTGTCAGCGCTGTGAGCTTGGCCAGCGTGGGAGAGTCCTCGCTGGCTTGCTGCAGGGTGACGGCGTAGTGGCGGCGGTTCATGGTGTGCGTCTTCGGGCGTGGAGAATTCGTAGTGCATCTGATTATCACGGACGCCAGGCTGGCGCGCAGCCGGGCCATTCACTTGTCGGGCACCCGCCTGATCCTGGCAGGGCTCTTGCTGTCGCTGTGCCTCATGCTGGTGGCTGCGACGCTGTACCACTGGGTGTTTCTCAAGGGCGCGCGTGAAGGCTGGCCCATTGTGGGGTCATTGGTACGGCTGGTCGTCAAGGACGAGTTTGCAGAGCGGGACCGTTTCATGCGCGCCAATCTGGATGCCATGGCCCGCCGCGTTGGCGAGATGCAGGCCCGCATGGTGCAGCTGGAATCCTTGGGCGACCGCGTGCTGGGCCTTGCAGGCATGGCGCCGGCCGATGTCCAGAAGTCCGATGGGCGTGGAGGGGTGTTGGTCAGTGCACGCAATCTCTCCATGGAGGAACTGCAATCCACCCTTGACGAGCTGGAGCGCCTGACCAACCAGCGTGTGGATTTGATGACCGTGCTCGAATCGCGCCTTTTTGATCAGCACATCCGCAAGAAGATGATTCCTACCCATGCACCTGTCACCGGACGGGTGCCGGGTTCGGCGTTTGGCTGGCGCGTAGACCCAATCACCGGCCAGTCGGCCTTGCACACGGGCCTGGATTTTCAGGCAGATACCGGAACACCGATCCTGGCAGCTGCGGGGGGTGTAGTCGTGACGCAGGAATACCATCCGGCTTACGGCAACATGATCGAGGTGGACCACGGCAACCAGCTGGTCACGCGCTACGCCCACGCATCGCGCACCTTGGTCAAGCAGGGCGACATCGTGCGCCGTGGCCAGAAGATTGCCGAAGTGGGAACCACAGGGCGTTCCACCGGTCCCCACCTTCACTTTGAGGTGCTGGTGCAAGGGGTTTTCCAGGACCCACAGAAGTTTCTCAGCGCTGGCGGCACGGCTGCGGGTGCGCAGGTTGCGGCGATCCAGCCGCACGCATCGCCCGGCCAGCCGGCCACACCTGCAGCAGGCAGGTAAAATCGCGGGTCCGGTGTTCACGGCCCGGGATTGCAGTGCTTGCAATCCTTGGTGATGGACCCACCTGAACTCAATTCATCTTAGGGATTTCGGTCGCTTGACGCGCTGCTTGCAGCGGGGCAGGCGGTCCTGTTCGCATGGCCACCAACTTCCTCACCAAACTATTCGGCAGCCGCAACGACCGGCTCCTCAAGCAGTACCGCAAGACGGTGACCCGCATCAATGCGATGGAGCCCGACTACGAGAAGCTGTCGGACGAGCAGCTCAAGGCCAAGACGCAGGAGTTCAAGGAGCGCGTGGCCAAGGGCGAATCGCTGGATGACATCCTGCCCGAAGCCTTTGCCGTGGTGCGCGAGGGCTCCAAGCGCATCATGAAGATGCGGCACTTTGATGTGCAGCTGCTGGGTGGCATGGCATTGCACTTTGGCAAGATCTCCGAAATGCGGACGGGCGAGGGCAAGACCCTCACCGCCACCTTGCCTGTGTACCTCAATGCCCTGTCGGGCAAGGGTGTGCACGTGGTGACCGTGAACGACTACCTCGCCAACCGCGATGCGCAGTGGATGGGGCGGCTGTACAACTTCCTGGGCCTCACGGTGGGCATCAACCTACCCAACATGCCGCGCGAGCAAAAGCAGGAAGCCTACCGCGCTGACATCACTTACGGTACCAACAACGAATACGGCTTTGACTACCTGCGCGACAACATGGTCTACGAAGCGCAGGACCGCGTGCAGCAAGGCCTGAACTTCGCCATCGTCGATGAGGTGGACTCGATCCTGATCGACGAAGCCCGCACACCGCTGATCATCAGCGGCCAGGCCGAAGACCATACAGCGATGTACATCGCCATGAACAAGGTGGTGCCCCTGCTGGTGCGCCAGGAAGGCGAAGCCGACCCGCGCACGGGTGAAGGCGTGACCAAGCCTGGCGACTTCACGCTGGACGAGAAGACGCACCAGGTGTTCCTGACAGAGCAGGGCCACGAGAGCGCTGAGCGCATCCTGGCCAGCCAGGGCCTGATTGCCGAGGGGGCCTCGGTGTACGACCCGGCCAACATCACGCTGATGCACCACTTGTATGCGGCGCTGCGTGCCAACCACCTGTATCACCGCGACCAGCACTATGTGGTGCAAAACGGTGAGATCGTGATCGTGGACGAGTTCACCGGCCGCCTGATGTCGGGCCGCCGCTGGAGCGAAGGCCTGCACCAGGCCGTGGAAGCCAAGGAAGGCGTGAACATCCAGGCCGAGAACCAGACGCTGGCCTCGATCACGTTCCAGAACTACTTCCGCCTGTACAACAAGCTCGCCGGCATGACCGGTACGGCCGATACGGAAGCCTACGAGTTCCAGGAAATCTACGGCCTGGAAACCGTGGTCATCCCGCCGAACCGCCCCAGCCGCCGCGACGACCAGCTGGACCGCGTTTACAAGACCACGCGCGAGAAGTACGAAGCCGCCATCAAGGACATCCGTGAATGCCACGAGCGCGGCCAGCCCGTTCTGGTGGGCACCACGTCGATCGAGAACTCTGAAATCATCGACCAGCTCCTGAACAAGGAAGGCCTGCCGCACCAGGTGCTGAACGCCAAGCAGCATGCACGGGAAGCGGACATCGTGGCCCAGGCAGGCCGTGCGAGCATGATCACCATCGCGACCAACATGGCCGGTCGCGGGACCGACATCGTGTTGGGCGGCAACATTGAAAAGGATGTGGCGGCCATCGAGGCCGACGAGTCCCTGTCTGAAACGGAGCGCGCTGCCAAGGTGGCGGCGTTGCGCGAGCAGTGGAAGATCGATCACGAGAAGGTCAAGGAACTGGGTGGCTTGCGCATCATTGCGACCGAGCGCCATGAGTCCCGCCGCATCGACAACCAGCTGCGCGGCCGCTCGGGCCGTCAGGGCGACCCTGGCTCGTCGCGTTTCTACCTGAGCCTGGACGATTCTCTGATGCGCATCTTCGCGGGCGACCGCGTCAAGGCCATCATGGACCGCCTGAAGATGCCCGATGGCGAAGCCATCGAAGCCGGCATCGTGACGCGCAGCATCGAGTCGGCCCAGCGCAAGGTGGAAGCCCGCAACTTCGACATCCGCAAACAGCTGCTGGAATACGACGATGTGTCCAACGACCAGCGCAAGGTGATCTACCAGCAGCGCAACGACATCCTGGATGCGGCTGACCTGTCCGACGTGATCGCCGCCATGCGCGAAGACTGCATGACCGATCTGGTGCGCCAGTATGTGCCCGCCGAATCGGTGGAAGAGCAGTGGGACCTCGCCGCGCTGGAAAAGGTGCTGGCCGAAGAATGGCAGGTGTCGATTGCCTTGCAGCAGGTGGTGCAGGGCGCCAGCGCCATCACCGACGATGAAATCCTGGAGAAGGTGCTGGCCGCTGCCCATGCCTCGTTTGACGCCAAGGTGGCGCAGGTTGGGCGCGAGAACTTCACGCAGTTCGAGCGCATGGTGCTGCTGCAGAGCTTCGACTCCAATTGGCGCGACCACCTCTCCGCACTGGACTATCTGCGCCAGGGCATTCACCTGCGTGGCTATGCGCAGAAGCAACCCAAGCAGGAATACAAGCGCGAGGCCTTCGAGCTGTTCCGCCAGCTGATCGACCAAGTCAAGAACGAAGTCACCAAGATCCTCATGACTGTGCAGGTGCAGTCGCAGGAGCAGCTGGACCAGGCTGCACAAGAGATGGAAAGCCGCGGCGAAAGCATTGCCAACGTGACCTATACCGCGCCGACCGAAACGGGCGAGGTCGAAACCACCGCGGATGCGCAGGCGCAGGACTTGGCGCTGCCGGAGGGCATGCGTGTGGGCCGCAACGATCCTTGCCCTTGTGGCAGCGGCAAGAAGTACAAGCAGTGCCACGGCAAGCTCGCCTGATTTCCTGATCCACACAACACGGGCTTCGGCCCGTGTTTTCATTGGCGTGCCACGGTTTTCCGGATAATCGGCCGCAGTTTTTCAGAAGGACCCCCATGCCCGTCAATCTAGTTGCCCCCGTTGCCGCTGATCTGCACCCGATTGCTGGAGTGCGCATTGGCGTTGCCGAAGCCGGTGTGCGCAAAGCCAACCGCAAGGATCTCACCGTGTTCCTGCTCGATGAGGGCGCCAGCGTGGCGGGCGTGTTCACGCAGAACCGTTTTTGTGCGGCGCCGGTGCAGATCAGCCGCGACCACCTTGCCAGCGGGCAGCCCATCCGCGCCATGCTGATCAACACCGGCAATGCCAACGCTGGCACGGGCGCTGATGGCCTGGCGCGTGCGCGCGCCACCTGCGTTGCCCTTGCGCGCCAGCTCAGCGTAGCGCCCGAGCAGATCCTGCCGTTTTCCACCGGTGTGATCATGGAGCCTCTGCCCAATGACCGCATCGAGGCAGGCCTGCCCGCCGCCATTGCCGACGCGCAGCCGGGCCACTGGGCGCGCGCTGCAGAAGGCATCATGACCACGGACACCTTGCCCAAGGCCTTTTCTGCCCAAGTGCAGATTGGTGGTGCCACCGTGTCCATCACTGGCATTAGCAAGGGCGCGGGCATGATCCGGCCCAACATGGCCACCATGCTCGGCTTCATGGCCACGGACGCCTGCGTGGCCCCTGCCATCATGCAGCAGCTGGCTCGCGAACTGGCCGATGGCTCGTTCAACCGCGTCACCATCGATGGCGACACCTCCACCAACGATTCGTTTGTGGTGGTGGCGACCAACAAGGCCGCGCATGCGCCCATCACTTCTCTGGCAAGCGCCGAGGGCCAAGCCCTCAAGGCCGCCATGCTGGCGGTATCGCAAAAGCTCGCCCAGGCCATTGTGCGCGACGGCGAAGGCGCTACCAAGTTCATCACCGTGCAGGTAGAAGGTGGCAAGACCGGCGAAGAGTGCCGCAAGGTGGCCTACGCCATCGCCCATTCGCCGTTGGTAAAAACCGCGTTCTATGCCAGCGACCCAAACCTGGGCCGCATCCTCGCGGCCGTGGGCTACGCGGGCATTGACGACCTCGACCAGACCGATATCGATCTCTACCTGGACGACGTACACGTAGCCATTCAGGGCGGACGCAACCCCGCCTACCGCGAGGAAGACGGCCAGCGCGTGATGAAGCAAAGCGAGATCACAGTGCGCGTGCTGCTGGGCCGCGGCGAGGCCTCCGACACGGTGTGGACCTGCGATTTCAGCCACGAATACGTCACCATCAATGCGGACTATCGTTCGTAAAGAATGCTCCTATTTTGATAGCTTTTGGCGCTTGATAGATAAGCGCTAGGCCCGAAATGAATCAAAAATTTGAACATCTGATCGAGCGGGTCGTGCAACTGATCGCCCGCATCGAGTCTGTGCTGCCCCAGCCCCTCGGAGCGCCGGACTGGTCTTTGTCCATCGCCTGGCGTTACCGCAAGCGCAGCAGTGGCCACGGCACCCTGGAGCCCGTGCGCCATGTGGCCGCGATGCAGCTGGCGGATCTCAAAGAGATCGACGGGCAAAAGGAAAAGATCCAGCGCAATACCGAGCAGTTTGTGTTGGGCAAGCCCGCCAACAACGTGCTGCTGACCGGTGCGCGTGGAACCGGCAAGTCGTCGCTCATCAAGGCCTGTCTGAATGCGTACGCTGGGCAGGGCCTGCGCCTGATCGAGGTGGACAAGGCGGACCTGGTCGACCTGCCGGATATCGTGGATGTGGTGGCCGACCGGCCCGAGAAATTCATCATCTTTTGCGATGACCTGAGCTTTGAAGACGGCGAGCCCGGCTACAAGGCGCTCAAGTCGATCCTGGATGGATCGGTGGCCGCCTCCACGCCCAATGTGCTGATCTACGCCACCAGCAACCGGCGCCACCTGTTGCCCGAATACATGGCTGAAAACCTCACGTACACCCACACTGCTGATGGCGAAGTGCATCCCGGCGAAGTGGTGGAGGAGAAGATTTCGCTGTCAGAGCGGTTTGGCCTGTGGGTGAGCTTCTACCCCTTCAGCCAGGAGGAGTACCTGACCATCGTCGCCCAGTGGCTGGCCTCCTTCGGGGTCTCTGGCGCCGCGATTGCTGCGGCCCGGCCCGAGGCGCTGGTCTGGGCGCTGGAGCGCGGCTCGCGCAGTGGCCGTGTGGCCTACCAGTTTGCGCGTGACTATGCGGGGCGCCACGATGGTTGATTCTGTTGCCGGATCCGCTGCTGCGCCTGCAACACCGGCCGCGACCACGGCGCGCAAGCACACCGAGGTGGCTGTCGGTATCCTCTTGCGGGCCGATGGCGCGATGTTGCTCTCCACACGCCCGCCGGGAAAGCCTTATGCCGGGTATTGGGAGTTTCCGGGCGGCAAGGTCGAAGCGGGCGAAACTGTGGAGCAGGCGCTGCGCAGAGAGCTGGTGGAAGAGCTGGGCGTGACCATCGGGGCTGCCAGTGTCTGGAAAGTCACGGAACACGACTACCCACATGCCCTGGTGCGCTTGCACTGGTGCAAGGTCTGGGAATGGTCGGGCGAGTTCGAAATGCGCGAAGGGCAGACCATGGAGTGGCAGCAGATGCCACTGACGGTGTCACCGGTGCTGCCCGGTGCCTACCCGGTGCTGCAGTGGCTCGCTGAAGAGCGTGGCCTGGAATATTCGCCGGAATGACTTTCGTTTGCTACTTAATTGATAGCTGCTAGAGCCTCACTGGTACGCACTAGAGCCCAATTTTGTTTGAAATCCTGGGCGATTCCCAGTCGAGGTCAGTGCTGCAGGCGAGGATCGCCATAAGGTTCGTCGGCGGGTGGAGCCTCTGCAGGCATGCGGAAATCCTCGCTGGCCCAGGCGCCGAGGTCGATCTGCTTGCACCGCTCGCTGCAGAATGGGCGGTACACGTTGGCGGGGCTGTAGACACTGTCACCGCCACAACTGGGGCAGGTGACGATGCGTGCTCGTGGTTGGGTGTGCGTAGAGTTGGCCATGCTCGTCGTCGTTCTCAATGTCCTTGCCTGCTGCCTATCTGGCGCCGCAGCTTATGCGCACAGGGTCAGCTCGAAGGCCGCATCTTCATTGCTTGCATGCAGGCGCCCATCACTTTCCAGGCGCATGAGCCGCACCGAGACGATCAGGCGGTTGCCACTGATCTCGGGAATCAGGTTCAGGGCCGGGTCAATGCGCAGACGCAGCAACTGGAATGTGCGGCCCTGCGGCAGGTTCTGCTGAAATTGACCGCGCTCTGCTGCCACCTTCTGGGGAACGCCAGAGTCGCGCAGCAGCTTGAGCAACACATAGATGGATTCGGCCAGCGGGGCCAGGGTCGATGCCCACTCTTCAAGGGCCTGCTGGCGCACACCCGGTTCATGGTGCTGCCACGCGTAATACGCAGGCAAATCGAACCCGCAGGTGCCACCGGGAATGCCCACCCGGCTGCGGATGCTCATCAGCCAGTCGTTTTCGGTGAGCAAGTGTCCGGACTTGCCTGATTGGGTGTTGAGAGCTGTGAAACAACGGTCGAGCTGGGCAATGACTGCGTCAAGTGCCGCTTCGGAGATCGAGGGATTGCCACGGTAGCTATCGAGCTGGTGCTTGTGCTTCTCGATGTCCTTGAGCACATCCGACTTGAGGTCGGCCCGTGCCGCCACATCCATGATTTCGAAGATGGTTACCAGCGCAAAGTGGTGGTCGAGCGCGTGGGAGCGGGGAATCAGTTCTCCCAACCGGCGGAACAACTGCTCAAGCCGCAGATAGGTTCTGAGACGCTCGTTAAAGGGATATTCGTAAAGGATCACGCTGGCGGGTTCCTGGGGGCTCAGGGAGTATTCTGACGCCGGTGGCGCACGGCATGGGGTGAAAGCACAAACGGTTTCGTTCGCATCATAGCCCGAACAGCGTGGCCACTTGCTGGGTCTGCAGGCGCAGGTCCTCTAGCGAGCAATCCCTGTCGTTGGCAATCACGGCATCTGCCACGGCGCGCCGCGCCGTGCGGCTTGCCTGCGAGGCGATGATGCCTTGCACCACCTCTCGCGCCAGGCCGCTGCGTTGCATGACCCGCTGGATCTGCGTTTCTTCGGAGCAATCCACCACCACGACCGCATCGAGCCTGCGGGCCCACCGGCCGGATTCCGCCAGCAACGGGATGTCAAACACGATCAGGGCATGGCCTTGGTCCGCAGCCTGCTGGGCCTTCGCGTTGCTATGCAGGGTAACCAGAGGGTGCACGATCCCTTCGAGCTGGGCGCGTGCCTCGGGGTGGCTGAAGACCAGAGCCCGCATTCGCGCGCGGTCCAGTGCGCCGGAGGCATCCACGAAGTCTGCCCCGAAAGTGGCTCTGATTGCGTCCATGGCCGCCCCTTGCGGGCCTGTCGCGTCGCGAGCCAGCTGGTCTGCATCGATCAGGCTGCCACCCAGGGCGGCGAACATGCTGCCCACGGTGCTCTTTCCGCTGCCAATGCCCCCGGTCAAGCCAAGGCGCAAGGGGCGCCTGCGCGGATTCATCGTTTATAGGCCCAGAAGGTTCAAGACAGCGTTAAGGATAGCGTTGGGGCCAAACACCATGGCGGTAAAACCAGCGCCGACCAGGAAGGGGCCAAAAGGGATGTAGCCACCTTCACGCAGGCTGCTGAAGACTTTCATCGCGATACCGATGACGGCACCGATGACTGAGGACATCAGGATGATGGGGATCAGTGCCTGCCAGCCAAACCAAGCACCCAATGCGGCAAACAGCTTGAAGTCCCCATAGCCCATGCCTTCCTTGCCCGTGGCGAGCTTGAATCCCCAGTAAACCAGCCAGAGCGAAAGATACCCCGCTGCCGCGCCGAGCACGGAGGCATACAAGGGCACGTCAATCCACTGCAGCGCGGAAGCGAGCAGTCCAGCCCACAGCAACGGCAAAGTGATGTCGTCCGGGAGCAGGGTCGTGTCCCAGTCGATGAACGCCAAGGCGACCAAGGCTGCCGAGAACCCGCACCAGACGAGCCCCGTGGGCGTCATCCCCCAGCGCTGGATGCACAGGAAAAAAAGGGCCCCCGTCGCCATCTCAATCAAGGGGTAGCGTACCGAGATCCGCACCTTGCACGCGGAGCAACGCCCACGCAGAAAAAGGTAGCTCAAAACAGGGATGTTCTCATACCACTGGACCATGTGCCCACACGATGGGCAGCGGGAACGGGGAACCATGAGGTTGAACCGCTCCTGTTCAGGAGGTGCGGCACCGGCATCTCCTTGCGCGCTCTGCGCCTGCGCTGCCCGGATTTCCTCAGCCCACTGGCGTTCCATGATTTTGGGAAGCCGATAGATGACCACATTGAGAAAACTACCGATCAGAAGTCCCAATATCCCGCCCAAACTTGCATTCCACCAAACGGGCATCTCCATTACACAACTTGGCCAAGTTTGAAGATTGGGAGGTACATGGAGACGACGATGCCGCCAATCAGCGTACCCAGGAACACGATGATGATGGGCTCCATCAGACTGGACAAGCCCGCCACCATTTCGTCCACTTCGGCCTCATAGAAATCCGCAGCCTTGCCCAGCATGTGGTCAATGGAACCTGATTCTTCCCCGATGGCGCACATCTGAAGGACCATGGAGGGAAAAATATTTGCGTTGCCCATGGCTGCGGTCAGACTGGTACCGGTAGAGACTTCCTGCTGGATTTTTTCGGTTGCCATGGAATACACCGAATTGCCCGAAGCACCACCGACGGAGTCCAGAGCTTCAACCAGTGGCACCCCTGCCGCAAACATCGTGGACAGAGTACGTGTCCAACGCGCAACGCAGGATTTATCGATCAAAGCCCCAAAAATTGGAATCTTCAATAGCACGCGGTCCATGAACATCTGCATTTTTTCATTTCTTTTCCAGGCCTGCATGAAAAAGAAAAAACCTCCACCAATCACACCGAAGATTAACCACCACCACTTAACGAAGATTTCACTAATACCCATCACGAAAAGTGTAGGGGCAGGCAAATCGGCCCCAAACGATGAAAAAACTTCCTTGAATGCAGGAATCACAAAAATCATGATGATCGTAACCACCACAAAGGCAACGATGATCACGGAAATGGGATACATCAAAGCCGATCTAATTTTTGATTTGATGGCCTCCGTTTTTTCCATGTAGGTGGCCAATCGGTCCAGCAGGGCTTCCAAAATACCGGCTGCTTCGCCTGCCTCCACAAGATTGCAGTAGAGGCTATCGAAATACATGGGATGCTTGCGGAATGCAGCATTCAGGGAAGTCCCTGTTTCGACATCGGAGCGGATGTCGTTGAGTAGTTTGGTAACACTTGCGTTGGTATTCCCTCGTCCCACAATATCAAACGATTGCAGAAGTGGAACGCCTGCTTTCATCATTGTCGCAAGCTGACGCGTGAACAAAGCGATGTCTTTGGGTTTGATCTTCTTGCCAGAGCGCATCCGGCGTTTCTTGATCTTTGTGGGGAAAACGCCCTGGCGGCGGAGCGTGGCTTGCACCTGGTTCTCGCCAGACGCACGCACCTCGCCCCGCACAATCTTGCCGTGGCGATCTTTGCCTTCCCATTCAAAAACAAAATCCTTGATATCCCGTGATGCAGCGGTTGCCATGCTGGACCCTCTAGTCGTTATTCGTTGGTGACGGCAAGCACTTCTTCCAGGGAAGTGAAGCCCAGTCTTGCCTTGTGCAGGCCGGATTCGCGGAGTGAGCGCACGCCCTCTGCTCTCGCCTGTTCGGCGATTTCAAGTGCACTCCCGTCGCGCAGGATGATACGTTGGATGTCCTCAGAGATCGGCATGACTTGGTAGATGCCGACCCGTCCCTTATATCCGTTGTTACAAGCGGAGCAGCCTACGGGGCGGTACGTGACCCAGCTTCCATCAATTTCTTCTTCTCTGTACCCTGCTTCGAGCAGCGATTCATGCGGTATATCGGCCGGCGCTTTGCAGGTGGGGCACAACCTGCGGGCCAAGCGCTGCGCTGTGATGAGAATAACGCTGGAAGCAATATTGAACGGGGCGATCCCCATATTGCGCATGCGCGTCAAAGTGGTGGGGGCGTCATTGGTGTGAAGCGTTGATAACACCAAATGCCCCGTTTGTGCTGCCTTGATGGAAATGTCCGCAGTTTCCAGATCACGGATTTCGCCGACCATGATAATGTCGGGATCTTGCCGCAGAAAGGACTTGAGGGCTACCGCAAAGGTTAGCCCAGCCTTTTCATTCACATTGACCTGGTTAACGCCTGGAAGATTGATTTCGGATGGGTCTTCCGCTGTGGCAATATTGACACCTGGCTTGTTGAGAAGATTCAAGCAGGTATAAAGGGAAACGGTTTTGCCGGAGCCTGTGGGTCCCGTGACCAAGATCATTCCATAGGGCCGCCCAATGGCTTCGAGCAGGCGCTCTTTCTCCTGGGGTTCATAGCCCAATGCATCAATACCCAGCTTGGCGCTGCTGGGGTCCAGAATACGGATAACAATCTTTTCACCAAACAAGGTCGGGAGGGTGCTGACCCGGAAATCAATGACCCTGTCAGGGCCCACCTTGAGTTTCATGCGCCCGTCTTGCGGTACCCGCTTTTCAGAAATATCCAGGCGAGAAATCACCTTGATACGAGATGCCAGCTTGTCCTTGATGGCTATTGGTGGGGACGCGATTTCTCGCAATTCACCATCAATCCGAAATCTCACGCGGTATTGATGCTCATAAGGTTCAAAATGCAAATCCGACGCACGCATATTGAATGCGTCCAGCAGCATTTTGTGCAAGAATTTGACGATGGGAGCATCTTCTACATCAGTAGCCCCGGTATCGTTGTTGTCTGGTGCCTCTTCGACGGGTGCGTCGTCAAATTCAAAATCACCACCACCACCCGTCAGCGTTTCCAAAGACTCACTGGCCGATTTGGTGGTGGTTTCTACCAGGCGGCTGAGCTTGTCATACTCCGCAATAATCCAGTCCACCCCCATTTGGGTGGTGAATTTTATTTTCTCGGCTGCTTCCTGGTCTGTAGGGTCTGCAGTCGCAACAATCAGGCGATTATTCCGTTTGCTGAGCACAACAACCCGATATGCTTGGCATATCTTGCCGTCGAGCAGTTCTTTCGGAAGCCGTAACGGATCAATCGCATCCAGATCGAGTAAGGGTGCGCCAAACACAGCCGACACGGTATGGGCCAAGTCGGCAGCTGACACCGCGCCAGAACCGGTCAGTTCGGCAATAAAGCTGGTCCGGCTAGTTTGTGATTTTTTGTAAATGTCCTCTGCTGCCTTTTGGGTCAGCTTGCCAGCAGACATCAGGGCCCTGCCCAATCCGGGGAGGGCCACTGCGGAGGCTTCTTTGGGGGCAGTATCGACAGCGGCCATGTAACCGGAAATATGTTAGGTGTGGAAAAGAAACCATCCTATCATCACCGATCATCTGAAGGCTGTACAGAGATTCGAGATTGGCAACAGCACCACAAAAAGGGCGCTATTGCTGAAAATGCACTTGTATTTATGGTCGGGGTGAGAGGATTCGAACCTCCGGCCTCTACGTCCCGAACGTAGCGCTCTACCAGGCTAAGCTACACCCCGTGTGGCGCGATTGCGCTCAGAAGCCGATGCAATGGCCAGATCAGTTGCGTCTTGTTAGCAACTGTGCGGCCAATTCTAGCAAAGCTGCTGAATATGCATTGGTTGGTAATTGCTCTGCAGCCGCCATGGCTCGGCGGGCCTCGCCAAAGGCGGCGGCTCGTGTGACTTCCAGTGCGCCGGTCTCGCGGACGATTTGCACGATGTCTGTCAGTTGTTCGGTCGAGCCTTGCTCAATGGCTTGGCGCACGACCTGCGCCTGAGTTTCGGTGCCGCGCTCCATGGCAGCGATGAGGGGGAGGGTGGACTTGCCTTCGCGCAGATCGTCCCCCAGGTTTTTCCCCATCTCAGTCGCATCTCCGTCGTAGTCGAGGACGTCGTCAATGATCTGGAATGCGGTGCCCAACGCTTGTCCGTAGGTTGCGCATGCTTCCTCAATTTCAGGCGAGCTCTCGGCGAGTACTGCGCCGAGGCGTGCGCTGGCTTCAAACAGCTTGGCGGTTTTAGATCGAATGACGCGCAGGTAACCCGCTTCGTCGAGCGATGCGTCATGCATGTTCATCAGCTGCAACACCTCACCCTCGGCGATCACGTTGGTGGCCTCCGAGAGTATCTCCATGATCCGCATGCTGCCTGCCTCGACCATCATCTGGAAGGAGCGGGTGTGCAGAAAATCGCCAACAAGCACGCTGGCGGGGTTGCCAAATGTTTCGTTCGCCGTGGGGCGGCCTCTGCGCAGGGTGGATGCATCCACGACATCGTCGTGCAGCAGTGTGGCGGTGTGGATCAGCTCGACGACGGCCGCGAGGCTGTGCCGATGTGCTCCCTGATAGCCCAAGGCGCCGCAGACCATCAGCAGCAGTGCCGGTCGCAGGCGTTTTCCGCCAGCGGCAATGATGTACTGCGATATCTGGGCCACCAGAGGGACGCTGGACGTCAGGCGCTGACCAATGACCTTGTCGACCTCGTGCATGTCTTGTGCAACGAGCAAGAGAGGGGATGCTGCGGGGGCGGTGTGGTCAGTCAAGATGGTGGTCACAGAAAGAGACCGGATTATAGGAAGCCCCGGAGGCGCTTCCTTGCGACCATCGAGGCGGCGGCGCTGTTGTTGAAAACGGGGGTGGTGTGTTGTATTGCAATGCGCTATACTCTTGGGCTCTGCGGAAATTCGTCTGCAGAACTCATATCAAGAGGTCAACATGTACGCGGTCATAAAAACCGGCGGCAAGCAGTATCGCGTTGCTTCCGGCGAAAAAATTAAAGTAGAACAGATTGCTGCGGACGTAGGCCAGGAAATTGTGATCGACCAGGTTCTGGCTGTCGGCAACGGCGCTGAACTGAAGGTTGGTACGCCCCTGGTGTCCGGCGCAACCGTGAAAGCCACTGTCGTGGCCCACGGCAAGCACGACAAAGTGCACATCTTCAAGATGCGCCGTCGCAAGCACTATCAAAAACGCCAAGGCCATCGCCAGCAGTTCACTGAGCTGCAAATCGGTGCGATTGCTGCTTAATCGAAGGAGCTAGTCATGGCACAGAAAAAAGGCGGCGGCTCTACGCGAAACGGACGTGACTCCAAGCCAAAGATGCTGGGTGTCAAGGCGTTCGGTGGTGAACTGATCAGCGCTGGCTCGATCATCGTGCGCCAACGTGGCACACGTTTCCACCCCGGCAACAATGTCGGCGTGGGCAAGGACCACACCTTGTTCGCACTGGTGGACGGCCACGTGTCGTTCGGTACCAAGGGTGCGTTGTCCAAGTCCACGGTCAATGTGACTCCTGCCTGAGGTTCATTCCTCTGGTAGCCATCGAAGCCCCGCTTTGCCGGGGCTTTGTTGTTTGGTCTGTACGATGGCGCTCAAGTCGTCGGCAGACGGCGCCTGCAAGGCGTTCCGCAGTTCCGACAGAATCAGGCAGTCTGCTGCCGGTGCTGCGCCCTTTTGTAAACTGGATATCCCATGAAGTTCGTCGATGAAGCCTTTATTGACATTGCCGCCGGTGATGGTGGCAATGGCTGCGTGTCTTTTCGGCACGAAAAGTACAAGGAATTCGGCGGTCCCAACGGTGGGGATGGTGGTCGCGGTGGGCATGTGTTTGCCGTGGCTGATCCGAACCTGAACACCCTGGTGGACTTTCGCTATTCGCGCAGGCACGAGGCCAAGCGGGGCGAGCATGGCATGGGATCGGATATGTTTGGTGCGGCTGGTGCCGACATCACCCTCAAGATGCCGGTCGGCACCATCATCACAGACGCCGAAACGGGCGAGGTGCTCTACGAGCTGCTGAACCCGGGCGAGGTCATCACCATTGCAAAGGGTGGTGATGGCGGCTTTGGCAATATGCGCTTCAAGAGCGCTATCAACCGGGCCCCGCGCCAGAAGACACCAGGCTGGCCCGGCGAGAAGAAGAACCTGAAGCTGGAGTTGAAGGTGCTGGCCGACGTGGGCCTGCTGGGCATGCCCAATGCGGGTAAATCCACCTTCATCACGGCGGTGTCCAACGCCCGCCCCAAGATTGCAGACTACCCCTTTACGACGCTGCATCCCAACTTGGGTGTGGTTCGCGTGGGGCCGGAGCAGAGTTTTGTGGTGGCTGATATTCCCGGTCTCATCGAAGGCGCTTCGGAAGGTGCGGGCCTCGGGCACCAGTTTCTGCGCCATCTGCAGCGCACCCGCCTGCTGCTGCACATTGTGGATCTGGCGCCTTTCGACGATGCGGTGGACCCGGTGGCTCAGGCCAAAGCCATCGTCAACGAGCTCAAGAAGTATGACCAGCAGTTGTACAACAAGCCGCGCTGGCTGGTGCTGAACAAGCTGGACATGGTGCCCACCGAAGAGCGGGAAGCCCGTGTGAAGGATTTCGTCAAGCGCTTCAAGTGGAAGGGGCCGGTGTTTGAGATTTCTGCCCTCACGCGTGAAGGCTGCGAGCCGCTGATCCATGCCATCTTCCGCCATGTGCAGTCCGAACAGCGGGTGGAGAACGAGCCAGTGGAAATTGATCCACGTTTTGCAGGGGATGCGCCAGCCTGATTTGCAGTCACGGTCTGCATTCTCATTTGCTATATTAATAATAGCTATTGGCGCTTTTGGGATAAGCGCTAGCGGCCAAAAAAACTTAAAAAATGGTTTCCAGCGTATTGCGTGACGCCCGCCGCATCGTGGTCAAGGTGGGCTCCAGTCTTGTGACCAACGAGGGCCGTGGCCTCGACGAAACCGCCATTGGCGAGTGGAGTCGTCAGCTGGCGGCTCTGGTGCGTGGCGATGGCGGGCTGCCGCGCGAGGTTGTGATGGTGTCCAGTGGCGCCATTGCCGAAGGCATGAAGCGCCTGGGCTGGACCACGCGGCCGAATGAAGTTCACGAGCTGCAGGCCGCCGCTGCCGTTGGGCAGATGGGGCTGGCGCAGATGTACGAAACCAAGCTGCGCGAGCAAGGCATGGGCAGCGCACAGGTGTTGCTCACCCATGCTGACCTTGCCGACCGCGAGCGCTACCTGAATGCGCGCTCGACCCTGCTGACGCTCTTGCGCCTGGGTGTGGTGCCGGTGATCAATGAGAACGACACCGTCGTCAACGACGAAATCAAGTTCGGCGACAACGACACCCTGGGCGCACTGGTGGCGAACCTGGTCGAGGCCGACGCGCTGATCATCCTCACCGACCAGAAGGGCCTGTACACGGCCGACCCGCGCCGCGATGCGTCCGCGCAGTTTGTGCACGAAGCCAAGGCCGGCGACCCAGCGCTGGAGGCCATGGCCGGTGGTGCGGGTTCCAGCATTGGCAAGGGCGGCATGATCACCAAGATCCTCGCGGCCAAGCGTGCTGCTGGTTCTGGCGCCTCCACGGTCATTGCCTGGGGGCGCGAATCCGATGTGCTGGTTCGCCTCGTTCAAGGGGAGGCGCTGGGTACGCTCCTTGTGGCCCAGACGCAAAAAAAGCAAGCCCGCAAACAGTGGATGGCCGACCACCTTCAATTGCGCGGCTCGGTGGTGGTGGACGCGGGGGCTGCGGCCAAGGTGCGTGATGAAGGCAAGAGTCTGCTGCCTATCGGTATGACGGCTGTGGAGGGTGACTTTTCGCGCGGCGACGTGATTGCCGTGCGCGACGCATCCGGCACCGAAATTGCCCGTGGCCTGGCCAACTATGCTGCGGCCGAAGCCAGAATGTTGTGCCGCAAGCCTTCGACCGAATTCGAAAAGCTTCTGGGTTACGTTGCCGAGCCAGAGATGGTGCATCGAGACAACATGGTGCTGGCCGCCAGCTGACGGCGAAAGCCAGCAGCCAACGTAGCTTCTCAAAGACACCATCAGTCCACCAACAAAAACGCCTGCAAATCGCAGGCGTTTTTCATGGGACTGGCGATCACCTCGCCATTGAATTAACGCGGCGTGGTGACCGCAGGCAGTCCGTCTAGCTCTCCGGGCACACTGTTCTGCGGATCTGGATCGAAACTGGCCCCCGGTGGAAGCTCCATGCCCGGATTGATCAGCATGGACCCCGTCCGAAACATGGTGCCCGCGTGTTCGCCCTCGCGCGTGCGCATGCCACTGCGCAGGTAGCGGTTGCGCTGCTCGTGGCGAGGCAGAAAGCGGGCCAGTTCCGTCAGCGCCATTTCATAGACGCCACGCTTGAATTCGACCACGACATCCAGCGGAACCCAGTAGTCATTCCAGCGCCAGGCGTCGAATTCCGGATGGTTGGTGGCACGCAGGTTCAGGTCCCAGTCGTGTCCTACCAGTTGAAGCAGATACCAGATTTGTTTCTGGCCCTTGTAGTGTCCGCGTGCATCGCGGCGGATGTACCGGTCAGGCACCTCATAGCGCAACCAGTCCCGGGTGCGGGCCACCACGCGTACGTGGTTGGGCAATAAGCCCACTTCTTCATGCAGCTCACGGAACATGGCTTGCTCGGGGGTTTCTCCCCGGTCAATGCCACCCTGCGGAAACTGCCAGCTGTGGGTGCGTATACGCTTGCCCCAGAACACCTGGTTTTTCTGGTTGAGCAGGATGATGCCGACGTTCGGCCGAAAGCCGTCCCGGTCAAGCATAATCAAACCCCAAATTTTTAAACTGTGTCCATTATGCACGGCGCCTAGCGCGCAGCAAGTGGACGGCCCCGTTCTGCCTGCAATCGATTCCGATGAAAGCCTCCCAATTCTTTATTTCCACCCTCAAGGAAGCTCCGGCGGATGCCGAAGTGGTCAGCCACAAACTCATGACGCGGGCGGGGCTGATCAAGAAGCTGGGCGCTGGCATCTATAACTACATGCCCATGGGGCTGCGGGTGATCCGCAAGGTAGAGGCCATCGTGCGCGAGGAAATGAACCGTGCAGGCGCCGTGGAACTGACCATGCCTGTGGTGCAGCCCGCTGAGCTCTGGCAGGAAACGGGTCGCTTTGAAAAGATGGGCCCCGAGTTGCTTCGCATCCAGGACCGCCACGGGCGCGACTTCGTGGTGCAGCCCACCAGCGAAGAAGTGATCACTGACATCGCGCGCCAAGAGCTCAAGAGCTACAAGCAGCTGCCGAAGAACTTCTATCAGATCCAGACCAAGTTCCGCGACGAGCGCCGTCCGCGCTTCGGCCTGATGCGCGGACGCGAGTTCATCATGAAGGATGCTTATAGCTTCGACCGCGACCAAGCCTCGGCCAAGGCCAGCTACCAGGTCATGGCGCAGGCTTACCGCCGCATTTTTGACCGCTTTGGCCTGACCTACCGCGCCGTGGCGGCCGACAGTGGTGCCATCGGTGGCGACCTCTCCGAAGAGTTCCAGGTGATCGCTGCCACGGGCGAAGACGCCATCGTCTACTGCCCACAGAGCGACTACGCCGCCAACATGGAAAAAGCCGAAGCGCTGGCCCCTGCCGGCCCACGCGGCGCAGCCACTCAGGAGTTGACCAAAACGGCCACGCCTGGCAAGAGCACTTGCGCCGATGTGGCAGAACTGCTCGGCGTGCCTCTGAACACTACGGTCAAGTCGCTCGTGCTGGCTACAGACGAAACCAACGAAGCCGGCGAAATTGTCAAGACCCAGGTCTGGCTGCTGCTGCTGCGCGGCGACCACGACATGAACGAGATCAAGGTGGGCAAGGTGCCGGGGCTGGCGGGTTTCCGTTTTGCCACGGTGGGCGAAATCGAAGACCATTTCGGCTGCAAGCCCGGTTACCTGGGCCCCATCGGCCTGAAGAAGCCTTTGAAGATCGTGGCCGACCGCGAAGTCGCCCTGATGGCTGACTGGATCTGCGGCGCCAATGAGGTGGATTTCCACATCACCGGCGTCAACTGGGGCCGCGACCTGCCCGAGCCCGATGCCGTGGCCGACCTGCGCAATGTGGTGGCGGGCGACCGTTCGCCCGACGGCAAGGGCGAGCTGGCGATTGAGCGCGGTATTGAAGTGGGTCATGTGTTCTACCTGGGCACCAAATACAGCAAGGACATGAACGCCACCTTCCTTGGTGACGACGGCAGGCCCGCATTTTTTGAAATGGGCTGCTACGGCATTGGCGTCACGCGCTTGCCCGCTGCGGCCATCGAGCAAAACCACGACGAGCGCGGCATCATCTGGCCCGACGCGATTGCCCCCTTCACCGTGGTGGTCTGCCCCGTGGGCATGGACCGCAGCGAAGCCGTCAAGGCCACGGCCGAGCAGCTCTATGCCGACCTGCTGGCTGCGGGCGTCGACGTGATCCTGGACGACCGGGGTGAGCGCCCCGGTGCCATGTTTGCCGACTGGGAACTGATCGGTGTGCCCCACCGCGTGACCATTGGCGACAAGAGCCTCAAAGACGGCGTGGTCGAGTACCAGCACCGCCGCGACCCTGCGGCCACCAAGGTGGCGGTGGCAGACATCCTGGCCCACGTGAAGGGCCGCATGGCTGTATGAACGCGGCGCGGCTGGTTTCTGCAGTGGGCAAGGCTCCCGATGATGGGGGCTGTGTATCCCGGCGCGTGTGCCTGACGGCGCTGTCGGCTCTGTCTGCACCTGCGGCTTGGCTGGCGGCGCCCTCGCTGGCCCATGCGGGCGGGCAGCTGGAAGAGCCCCTGATGGACTCTGTGCGCACCGCCCTCAGTTCGGCCATTGCCAACCAGGCACCGCCAGAGCCCCATTTTTTCACCACCGAAGCCCGCATTCACTACGTGCGCTGGCTCGCCGCCATGAGCGACCGCCTGCGCCGCCGCAAGCCCGAATGGGAGGTCCGCCGCGACTTCCTGCAGACCGCCTGGTACGAATCCAAGCGTGCCGGGCTGGATGTGTCCCTGGTGCTGGGCCTGATCCAGGTGGAGAGTGCGTTCCGCAAATACGCGGTGTCCAGCGTGGGCGCACGTGGTTACATGCAGGTCATGCCCTTCTGGACACGGGTGATTGGGGATGGTGACCCCGGCAAGCTGTTTCACATGCAGACCAATCTGCGCTTTGGTTGTGTGATCTTGCGGCACTACATCGACCGGGAGCGGGGCGACCTGTTCATGGCGCTGGGGCGCTATAACGGCAGCCGCGGGCGTTCGCCGTACCCGGACGCCGTGTTTCGCGCACAGCGCAACTGGTTGTTCGCCGAGGGTTCACAGCTGCCCGCTGCCTAATTTGCTATTGTTTATATAGCTGCTTGCGCTTGTCCATCAAGCGCTAAATCCCAATTTGGCTGATTGTCTGAAACTCTGCAAGCGGCAACAGGAGTCAGCTCCCGAAAAGCCGATGGAGCCCGTTCGCCCACAGGCCTAGGTCGAAGTCGGCGCAGCGCTGTCTGCTGGGGAGGCCGGGATGGTGTGGCCGGAACCTGCTGACTGGGCGGTACCGAGGCGAGACACCATGACCTGGTCGATGCGGTAGCTGTCCACGTCCAGCACCTCGAACTTGTAGCCACCCCAGCTCACGCTGTCCGTCCGGCGCGGAACGCGCCGCAGCATCACCATCAGGAACCCGGCCAGGGTTTCGTAGTCGCCCGCGTGGGGCAGCTCGTCCAGCGACAGTGCGCGCAGCACGTCCTCGACCGGTGTGACGCCGTCGATGAGCCACGAGTTTTCATCGCGCCGCACAATCTGCTCTTCATCCGCCGGGCCCACCAGGTCGCCCATCACGGTGCTCATCACATCGTTCAGGGTGACCACGCCCACCACCAGGCTGTATTCGTTGACGATGACGGCAAAGTCTTCGTGCACCTGGCGGAACTGTTCCAGCACCTCCGACAGCGTGAGCCGGTCTGGGACAATCAGCACCTTGCGCACCAGACTGTCATCGGCCAGCGAAATGGGCTGGTTGTTCAGCACGCGCTGGAACAGGTCCTTGGCATCCACATAGCCCACCACATGGTCGATGTCCCCCTCGCACACGGGGTAGGTTGAGAAAGGCTCGGCCGCAATGCGCAGGCGGATCACGGAGTCCGGCTCGTCGCGCAAGAAGAAGGCCACACGGTCGCGCGGCGACATGGCGCTGGACACCATGCGCGTGTCCAGTTCGAACACATTCGTGATGACCTGCTGCTCGCGGGCGGCCAGCACACCGGCACGCGCACCCGCTTCCATCATCGCCAGGATGTCATCCGAGGTGATGCGGTCGTCCCGCAACGACGACATGCCCAGCACCCGGAACAGCGCATCCGCCCCCCGGCTGTAGAACCACACCACAGGGCGCAGCAGCGCCATGCACCAGGCCATGGGCTGCGCCAGCCGCACCACCAGCCGCTCGGGCTCGGCCATGCCCAGGCGCTTGGGGAACAGGTCGGCAAACAGGATGAAAAGGGAGGTGATGACCAGGAACGAGGCGAGAAAGCCCGCCTTCTGCGCGGCTGATTCCGACAGCCACAGGCCGAACAGCGTGGTGAAGTGGGGGCTCAGCGCACCTTCGCCCACGATACCGCCCAGGATGGCCACGGCGTTTTGCCCCACCTGCACCACGGTGAAGTAGTCGCCCGGCTGCTCCTGCATGCGCAGCACCTGGTCCGCCCTGGCATCCCCTTCGTCGGCCATCTGCCGCAGGCGCAGGCGGCGCGCTGCGGCGAGCGAGATCTCGGCCATGGAGAAAAAGGCGCTGGCTGCAATCAGCAGCCCGATGACAAAGAGGCTTTGGGAGAGGGTCATGAATGGCGACGGAGCGTGGCGCTGCGGCACACCGGATGACTGAGTGTATCTGGGCGTTCCGCAGGCACCTACCCCAGGTGTGCACACACCGGGGGGCCTGGTGGGCCTTCGGGGGTGGGGCCCCGAAGGCCAGTCCTGCAGGCGAGCGCAGGACTGGCGGCGGGGGCCTTGTTATTGCACGAAACCGATGCGGCTGCGCCCTGACGCCGCCTTGGGCAGATCAGCAATCTCCACGGTGGACCGGCGGTCCAGCCGCGCATTGCCAAAGCCCGTCATCAGCGCACGCCGCATCTCACGGGGGGGCATCTGTGCCAAGTGGTCCAGCACGTCGTCCGTCGGCTCCGGATCCAGCAGGCGGCCCCAGTCGTGCCCTGCGCGGATGCCCTGGTACAGGTTGCGGGCAATGGTACGCGCCTGCTCCAGCGTGGGCGCCTCCACCTCGAACACGTTCATGCGGTTCAGGATGGGGTCGGGGATGCCGCGCGTGTCGTTGGCGGTGGTGATCCAGATCACCTGGCTGGCGTCGATGGCCACCTCCGCAAACTCGTCGGTAAAGCTCTGGGCCGTGTCGTACTCCAGCAAGCTGTACAGAGCGCCCAGCGGGTCGTACTGTGCATCGCTGCTGGCCTTGTCGATCTCGTCCACCACGATCACGGGGTTGGCGTATTCGCCCTCCACCAGAGCCTCGAACACCTTGCCCGGGCGCGCGCCTTTCCATTGTGCGGACGATCCCGACAGCAGCCAGCCTGCGGTCATGGAGCTCATGGGCAAGAGGTTCATGCCCGTGCCCAGCAGCTCGGCCAGGTGGCGCGCAAAGTGGGTCTTGCCGATGCCGGGCGGGCCCAGCAGCAGCATGGGCGTGACCTCCAGGCCATCGCTGCTGTCCTGCGCCAGCGCCACGTGGCGCTTGACGTCGTCCAGCACCTCGGTGAAGTTGGGCAACTGCTCATACAGGCTGGCCATGTCGGGGATGCCCGAGGGCTTGACCTGAAAGCGCTCCGGACCACGTTCCAGCATGCGTTCGTACACGGTGCGCAGGGTTTCGTATTCGCGCTGGTTGCCCGACTCCTGCAACCGTGCGAGCTTGCGCTCGACGTCACCGGGGTGGAACACATTGCGCATCTGGGCCACAGGCAAGCGCAGGGCGGGTGGCTGGGGAACAAGGCTATGGCTGGTCATTGCATGCTCCTGTGATGGTTACGTCACGCAACCATTCAAGCACACAACATGCCCGCTTCAGCACCGGAAAAGCCCCTGATTGGTGCCACTGTTGCGGGCAAACAAAAAGGCCGCCCGAAGGCGGCCTGGTTTGCACGGGGTAGTGGCCGCGTCGATCAGCCTTCGGTGCCCAGCACCTGCTTGAGTTCGCCCGACTCGTACATCTCCATCATGATGTCCGAGCCACCGATGAACTCGCCCTTCACGTACAGCTGGGGGATCGTGGGCCAGTTACTGTATTCCTTGATGCCCTGGCGGATTTCGTCGTCTTCGAGCACGTTGACGGTCACCACGCTCTTGGGGTCCACGCCGCAGGCCTTGAGGATCTGGATTGCGCGGCCCGAGAAGCCACACATGGGGAAGCTGGCGTTGCCCTTCATGAACAGCAGGATGTCGCTGGATTTGACGAGGGTGTCGATGCGTTGTTGGGTGTCGCTCATGGGAATACTCCTTGAAAGGGGCTGGCGGGCGTGGGGTTCTGAAAGCCCGCAATGGGGTGGATTATTTCACTGTCTGCGCCAGCGGCCACTGCCCGCCCGAGCAACGCGCAATGCCCGCGAGGTCATTGCGGCTTTGTACCAAGGCAAAACCCTGGGTGGCGAGCAGGGCCTGCACGGCTTCGGCCTGGTCGTAGCCATGCTCCAGCAGCAGCCAGCCGCCCGGCTGCAGGTGCGCGGGCGCCTGGGCGACGATGGTGCGGATGTCTTCGAGGCCGTCTGCGCCGCTGGCCAGGGCCTGCAGGGGTTCGTGCGTCAGCGCGGCCAGGTGGGGGTCGGTACTGGCGATGTAGGGGGGGTTGGAGATGATCGCGTCAAAAAAACCATCCACGCCTTGCAGCCAATCACTACGCTGAAACCGCGCCGGCAAACCCAGCCGCTGTGCATTGGCCTGGGCCACGGCCAATGCATCGGCACTCGCGTCCACCCCCAGTACCCTGGCGTCAGCGCGCTGGCTTTGCAGCGCCAGTGCAATCGCGCCGCTGCCGGTGCCCAGGTCCACCACGCGCGGCGATGTCAGCGGGGCGATCACTTCCAGTGCCCAGTCCACCAGGGTTTCGGTGTCGGGGCGTGGGTCCAGCACGCGGGCGTCCACCTGCAGCGGTAGGCCGTAGAACTCCTTGCGTCCGGTGAGGTAGGCCACCGGCTCGCCCGCCAAGCGGCGCTGGCACAGGGCGATGAATTGGGCATGTGCTGCCTCTTCCATCGCATCCGTGTCGTGCGCCAGCAGCCAGGCGCGGCCTGCGTCGTGGCGCGCCAGGGTGTGCAGCAGCAGCAGTTGCGCGTCGATGCGCGCCAGTCCCAGGGTGTGGGCCTGGTTCAGTGCCTGGGCGAGGGTGGGGGATGTGTTGGTCACTATTGATTTAATAGCGGCTAGCGCATGACAGATAAGCGCTAGAGGCCAATATTGTTCAAATTCTGAATATGGTTCAGCTTGCGGTACCCATCTCCAGCTCTTCGAGCTGTTCGGCCTCGCGGGCGTGGGCCAGGGCCTGCAGCACATCGCCCAGGTCGCCTTCCATCACCTGCAGCAGCTTGTACAGCGTGAGGTTGATGCGGTGGTCGGTGAGGCGCCCTTGCGGGAAGTTGTAGGTGCGGATGCGGTCGCTGCGGTCGCCGCTGCCGATCAGGCCCTTGCGCAGCGCGGCCTCCTTGGCGGCGCGCTCGCTGCGCTCCTTTTCCTGGATACGTGCCTGCAGCACTTGCAGCGCCTTGGCCTTGTTGCTGTGCTGGCTGCGGCCGTCTTGGCATTCGGCCACGATGCCGGTGGGCAAGTGCACCACGCGCACGGCCGAATCGGTCTTGTTGATGTGCTGGCCGCCAGCGCCGCTGGCGCGGAAGGTGTCGATGCGCAGGTCTGCCGGGTTGAGCTTGATGGCCTCGTGCTCGTCGGGCTCGGGCATCACGGCCACGGTGCAGGCGCTGGTGTGGATGCGGCCCTGGGTTTCGGTGGCGGGCACGCGCTGCACGCGGTGGCCGCCGGATTCGAATTTGAGAGCCCCGTAAACATGGTCACCCTCTATGCGCAGGACGATTTCCTTGTAGCCACCCAACTCGGCCGCGTTCTCGCTCACCACCTCCACCTTCCACCCTACGTTGGCCGCGTAGCGGGTGTACATGCGCGTGAGGTCGCCCGCAAACAGGGCGGATTCGTCGCCGCCCGTGCCCGCGCGGATTTCCACAAACGCGTTGCGGGCGTCGTCGGGGTCCTTGGGCAGCAGCAGGCGCTGCAGTTCGTCTTCCAGCTGCAGCAGCTCGGCCTCGGCGCTGGTGATTTCTTCCTGCGCCATCTCGGCCATGTCGGGGTCGGCCAGCATCTCGCGCGCGCCGGCCAGATCGGCCTCACGCTGCTGGTAGCGGGCGTAGCGGCCGGCGACCTGCGTGACTTCGGCATGCTCGACGGAGATGCGCCGGTACTGCGCCATGTCGCTCATGATGTCTTCGCGCGAGAGCAGGAAGTCGAGTTCGCCCAGGCGCTGTGCGTAGCGCTCCAGCTGGCTTCGGAGAAAGGGTTTCATGGAATTCTGGAAAAATGGTTTGCTACATATTTGGTAGCTTGTGGCGCTTGTGTATCAAGCGCTAGGGGCCGATTTTGATGAAAACCGGGGCGGCTGCGGAGCGGGCGAGCGCCGCTACAGGCCGTTGTTGTTGGGCGTCTTGCTTTGCGAGCGCAGGAACAGACGCGAGACGGTCTGGGCTGTCTGGGCGCGCATCTCGGCGTCGCCCGCGCGCAGCTCGGCCAGTGTGCCGTGCAGCATCTTCTGCGTGAGGCCACGCGAGAGCGCTTCGAGCACGGCGTCCACATCCTCGCCCTTGGCCAGCAGCTTCTTGGCGCGCGCGATTTCCAGTGCACGCCACTCGTCGGTCTGGGCGTTGAGCTGCTGAATCAGAGGTACCACACCACCGGCTTGGCCGACAGGGCTGCGCAGCTCCATCCAGTGCATGAAGCTCTGCACGCCCGCGTCGATGATGGCCTCGGCCTGGGCCACGGCGGCCTGGCGGTTGGCCTGTGCGGTCTGCACCACGGTGGCCAGGTCGTCCACGGTGTACAGGTACACATCGCCTAGCGCTTTCACTTCGGGTTCGATGTCGCGCGGCACGGCCAGATCGACCATGAACATGGGGCGGTGGCGGCGCTTCTTGAGGGCGCGCTCCACGGCACCCAGGCCGATGATGGGCAGGCTGCTCGCGGTGCAGCTGATGACGGCGTCAAACTCGTGCAGGCGCTCGGGCAGGTCGGCCAGGCGCATTACCTCGCCGCCAAAGCGGGTGGCGAGCTTTTCGCCGCGCTCCAGGGTGCGGTTGGCAATGGCGATGGCCTTGGGGTTCTTGGCGGCGAAGTGCGTGGCACACAGCTCGATCATCTCGCCCGCGCCGACGAACAAAATCTTGGTCTCGGAGATGTCTTCAAATAGCTGGCCCGCCAGACGCACTGCGGCGGCGGCCATGCTGATGCTGTGCGCACCAATCTCGGTGCTGCTGCGCACTTCCTTGGCCACGGCAAAGCTGCGCTGGAACAGCTGGTTGAGCGTGGTGCCCAGGGCGCCAGCGGTTTCGGCAGCGCGCACGGCGTCTTTCATCTGGCCGAGGATCTGGGCCTCGCCCAGCACCATCGAATCGAGCCCGCTGGCCACGCGGAAGGCGTGGCGTGCGACGAGGCTGTCTTCCAAGGTGTACGAGTGCGAGCGCAGCAGCGCGGGGCTGACGCCGCCGCTCTGGGCCAGCCAGCCCAGCGTATGGTCCATGGCTGCCTGCTCGCCCGCGCAGTAAATTTCGGTGCGGTTGCAGGTGGAGATGATGGCTGTTTCCACCCCGGGGTGGCGGCTGGTGGAGCCCAGCGACTGGCGCAAACCGTGTAATGTGGGGGCAATCTGGTCGAGCGCGAACGCGAACCGGCCACGCAGATCGAGCGGCGCGGTGGTGTGGTTGATGCCGAGGGCCCAGACTGCCATAAGCTGCGATTATAAAATTGTTGGCCCGAACAGGCGGCCTTGCTTGTTCAAGCCTTGATTTGGGTCAATTTCATGGGTCCACTGGACATCGCCAACCACCTTCTCAACTTTGTTGCACCCGCCGCCGCCATGGCGCTGGTGCTGGTGCTTTCGGGCCGTCTGGTGGGCTCCCGCAGTGCCTCGGCGATGTCGGTGTGGCTGCGCTGGGTGATTCTGTTTGCCGTGGGTGTGGCGGTGCTCGCAGCGGGGCTGGTGCTGTGGGGGCGTGACGGCAAGATGCTGACCTATGCCGCCCTGGTTGTGGCCTGCGCTACCTGCCAGTGGGTGCTGGTGCAGGGCTGGAAGGCTTGAAGCTTTCAGCAAGCCGTCACGTGTTTTGAGGGTTTGCGAGGGGTGGTTTTGGGGACTCTGGCGCCCTTGTGTCTGATAGCCTTGGTGCCGCCCCCATGGCGTGCCATGTCATGGGTATTGGCGGTTTGACCCGCCGCTGACGAAGCCCCCTACACCGACTGCTGGAGACATTCCCCATGAAGCTGCTGCGTACCTGGATCACCCTGGCTGCGGGCTTGGCCCTTTCCGCTGCCGTGCACGCACAGGCTTTTCCGTCCAAACCCATACGTGTGGTCGTGGGCTTCCCTGCTGGCGGGCCTTTGGACCAGCATGCACGCCTGCTGTCCGATAAGCTGCAGGCCGTGCTCGGCCAGCCGGTGGTGCTGGACTACAAGGCCGGTGCCGGTGGCACCGTGGGCGCGCAGGACGTGATGAAAGCACCGCCCGACGGCCACACCATCATGCTGGCCAACACGGGTGTGATGGTGATCAACCCGGGGCTCTACAGCCGGTTGCCGTATTCGACCCTCAAGGACTTTGTGCCGATTGCGCGCACCGCCATGCAGCCACTGGCGCTGCTGGTGAACCCCAACGTGCCTGCCAAGAGCCTCAAGGAGTTCATGGACTACGCCCGGGCCAAGCCGGGCCAGGTCAACTTTGGCTCGGCGGGCAATGGTGGCATCAGCCACCTGGTGCCCGAGATGTTCAAGACCGCCACGGGTCTGTTCATGGTGCACATCCCCTACCGGGGCAGCGCCCCGGCGTTCACCGACCTCATGGGCGGGCAGGTGCAGTTCATGGCCGAGAGCATTCCCCAGGCCGCCGCGTACCACAAACAGGGCAAGGTGCGCGCCCTGGCGGTGACCAGCAAGGAGCGCAACCCCGCACTGCCCGATGTGCCCACGGTGATCGAGAGCGGCATCAAGGGATTCGAGGTGGTGGGTTTCTATGGCTTTCTGGCCCCGGCCGGCACGCCCAAGGAGGCTGTGAACAAGCTCAGCGAGGCCTTCGGCCAAGTGCTGCAGATGCCCGATGTGCGCAACCGCATGGTGAGCCAGGGGGCCGACCCGGCGTTTCTGGGCTCGGAGGACTTCGCGAAATTCCTGGCGTCCGAGATGCCACGCTGGGCCGAGGCGGTGAAAAAGTCGGGCGCGAAGCTGGACTGACCCCCTGAGGCGCTGCGCGCCTTCCCCCTGAAGGGGGACGCCACCCCTGGCCCGGCGAAGCCGGTTCCACGGTGGCACTGGCTTGGGGCGTGGATGGTTTGAAGGCGCGCCCTATGGCGTGGCGGGCGAAAAGAAGTCCACGCGGTCGGTGATGATGCCGTCCGTGCCCAGGGCGATGAGCCGCTGTGCGGCCCAGTCGTCGTTCACCGTGTAGCTCAGCGCGCGCAGGCCGTCGCCGTGGACGCGCGCAACCAGTGCCGCATCCCACAGCGCGTGGTTGCAGACGATGGCCACGCAGCCCAGCTCGCGGGCCGTGTTGTGCCAGCCGTCCCACAGCGTGTCCAGCAACAGGGCGCGGGGGATGTGGGGTGCTGTGGTGCGGGCGCCAGCCAGCGCTTCGGGTCGGAATGACGAGAACAGGGGCAACACCGCCCGGCCGTGCCACAGCCGCGCCGCATGCTCGCCCACTACCTGGCCAGTCTTTTCCTCCACGCCGGGTGTTGGCTTGATCTCGATGTTCAGCAAGAACCCGTTGGCGATGCAGTAGTGCGCAATATTCTCCAGCGTGGGGAGCGGCTCGCCGGCGTAGCTGCGTGAATGCCAGGCGCCAGCATCCAGCTGTGACAGGGTCGCCCAGGGGTGATCGCCCCCGACCGCGCTCGCTGCCGAGCCCAGTGCCGGCGCGCCATTGGTCGTGCGGTCCAGCGTGGCGTCGTGCATCAGAAACGGTACGCCGTCGGCACTCAGCTTGGCATCGCACTCGAACATGCGATAGCCATACTGTGCTCCCAGCCGGAAGGCGGCCAGCGTGTTTTCAGGGGCGAGCTTGCCGGCGCCGCGGTGGGCGATCCAGCGGGGGTAGGGCCAGTGGGCGAGGATGGGAGATGGGGCGCTCATGCGGGTTCACCAAATTTCAGCAGGTTGCCGTGGGGGTCGATGACGAACATCTCCTTCATGCCCCAGGGCTGGACAACAGGTGGCGCCAGCTGCAGGCCGCGCGCCGTGAAATCCGCGTGCAGCGCTTCTGTGTCGGCACGCACATAACACGAGGTGTTCTCTGCAATGTGGCGCTCGGTGCAGGGCCAGAAGTGCAGCTCGCAGCCATCGCGCTGCAGGATCAGGTAGTTGTCCATCTCCAGCAGCGGATCAAAGCCCAGGTGCCTGGTGTAGAACCGCAGGGTTTCTGCAAGGTCCAGAGAAGCCAGCACCGGGACTGTGGCCTGAACCTTGCCCCCGGCACTGGCAGCTGGCTTGGGTGGCATCGGCTCAGGCCGCGATGCGCTTGCCGGTGGTGGCATCGAACGCGTGCAGGCGATCTGCGCGGGGCTGAACATGGATCACGGAATCGGGCGCAGGGGAGTGCGTGCCTTCTTCAACGCGCACGATGATCTGCTCGCCATTGATGCGGCCATAGATCAGGCGCTCGGCGCCCAGCAGCTCCACCGTCTCGACCGTGACCGCCCAGCCTTCGCTGCGCACATCCAGGTGCTCGGGGCGGATGCCCAGGATGGTGCCAGGGGCGGCGCTCGGCGCGTTCTTGAGCAGGTTCATGGGCGGCGAGCCGATGAAGCTGGCCACGAAGGTGGAGGCGGGCGTGTGGTAGACCTCTTCGGGCGTGCCGAACTGTTCCATGTTGCCGGCGTTCATCACGATCATGCGTTCGGCCAATGTCATGGCCTCGACCTGGTCGTGCGTGACGAACAGGCTGGTGATGCCCAGCTCGCGGTGCAGCTTCTGGATCTCCAGGCGGGTCTGGGCGCGCAGCTTGGCGTCCAGGTTGGACAGCGGCTCGTCGAACAGAAACACCTGGGGCTGGCGCACGATGGCGCGGCCCATGGCCACGCGCTGGCGCTGGCCGCCCGAGAGTTCGCGAGGCTTGCGCTCCAGCAGGTGGCCCAGTTCGAGGATCTTGGCGGCCTTGTCCACGCGCGCCTTGATCTCGTCCTTGGGTACCTTGGCGATCTTCAGGCCATACGCCATGTTGTCGAAGTTCGTCATGTGCGGGTACAGCGCGTAGTTCTGGAACACCATCGCGATGTCGCGCTGGGCAGGTTCCAGGTTGTTCACCACACGGTCGCCGATGCGCAGCTCGCCGCCAGAGATTTCTTCCAGGCCTGCCACCATGCGCAGCAGGGTGGATTTGCCGCAGCCCGAGGGGCCGACGATCACGATGAATTCACCGTCCTTGACCTCGGCGTTCACGCCGTGGATGACCTGGTTGGCTTTGGGGCCGTGCCCGTAGCGCTTGATGATGTTGCGAAGAGAGATGGATGCCATTTTGCTATTAAATATGTAGCTGCTAGCGCAGATGTATGAAGCGGTAGGGCCTGTTTTGTCTTTATTTTTCGGTGTCCACCAGGCCCTTGACGAACCAGCGCTGCATGACCACCACCACAAAGGCAGGTGGCAGCATGGCCAGCAGGGCCGTGGCCATCACGATGTTCCACTCGTTGCCTGCGTCGCCGCCGGCCAGCATGCGCTTGATGCCGATCACCACGGGGTACATGTCTTCGGACGTGGTCACCAACAGGGGCCACAGATACTGGTTCCAGCCATAGATGAACTGGATCACGAACAGCGCGGCAATCGAGGTGCGCGACAGTGGCACCAGGATGTCCTTGAAAAAGCGCATCGGACCGGCGCCATCCACACGCGCGGCTTCGACCAGTTCATCGGGCACCGTGAGGAAGAACTGCCGGAACAGGAACGTGGCCGTGGCCGAGGCGATCAGCGGCACTGTGAGGCCCGCATAGGTGTTGAGCATGCCCAGGTCCGACACCACCTGGTAGGTGGGCCCGATGCGCACTTCCACGGGCAGCATGAGCGTGATGAAGATCAGCCAGAAGCAGATGCCCTTGAAAGGGAAGCGGAAGTACACGATGGCAAACGCCGACAACAGCGAGATGGCGATCTTGCCCAGCGTGATGACCATGGCGGTGACAAAACTCACCCACATCATGTGCGCCACGGGGGCGGTGGAGCCCGCGCCGGTTCCGCCGCCGAACAAGGCGTCGTGGTAGGTCTGCCAGAAGTTGCCGCCGGGCACCATGGGCATGGGCACCTGCACGATGTCCTGCGCCGTGTGGGTGGAGGCCACGAAGGCCAGGTACAGCGGGAAGCCGACGATGATCACGCCCAGCACCATGATGAGGTGCGAGAACGCGGTGAGGTAGGGACTACGTTCAACCATTGGAATCTTTCAGGATCGAAGCTTGGCCCACTGCGCCCGCAAAAGACACGACGCAGGCGAGGGCCGCCGAGCAAGGGCCGCCCCGCAGTGAGGGCGGCGTCCCCCTGGAGGGGGAAGGCGCGAAGCGACTCAGGGGGTGCTTCATATTCAGTACTGCACTTTCTTCTCGACGTAGCGGAATTGGATGACCGTCAGCACAACGACGATGGCCATCAGCACCACCGACTGTGCGGCCGATCCGCCCATGTCCATGGCCTTGAAGCCATCGTGGTACACCTTGTAGACCAGGATGGAGGTGTCGCGGCCCGGGCCGCCCTGCGTGGTGGCGTCCACGATGGCGAAGGTGTCGAAGAACGCATACACCACATTGATCACCAGCAGGAAGAACGTGGTGGGCGACAGCAGCGGGAACTGGATGCTCCAGAAGCGGCGCCATGGGCCTGCACCGTCAATCGCGGCCGCCTCGATGAGCGACTTGGGGATGGACTGCAAGCCCGCCAGGAAGAACAGGAAGTTGTAGGAGATCTGCTTCCACACCGCCGCAATCACGATCAGCGCCATCGCGTGGTCGGAGTTGAGCATGTGGTTCCAGTCGAAACCCGACTGGCGCAGCATGTAGGCCACCACGCCCAGCGAGGGCGAGAACATGAACATCCACAGCACGCCCGCCACCGCAGGCGCCACGGCGTAGGGCAGCAGCAGCGCGGTCTTGTAGACCATGGCGCCCTTGATGATGCGGTCGGCAAAGATCGCGAGGAACAGCGACAGCGTGATGCCGCTCACCGCCACCAGGATCGAGAAGAAGGCCGTGGTCTTGAACGATGCCAGGTAACCCGGGTCCTGGAACAGGTCCCGGAAATTGTCGAAACCGACCCATTCCTTCGAAAACCCGAAGGAGTCCTGCATCTGGAACGACTGCACCAGGGCTTGGCCGGCTGGCCAGAAAAAGAAGACGCTGATGATGGCCAGTTGGGGTGCCAGAAGCACCCATGGCAGCCATGCAGAGCGGAATAAAACGCGTTTTTCCATGTCGAAACTCTCAAAAAGAAAACCCCGCCGCCCCGTGAACCAATAGGGTTGACGGGGCGGCGGGCTTTCGATGCCACCCGGCAGTGCTGCTGGGCGGTATCGGCAGATGTTCGGCAGTGTTTACTTGTTGGCGCGGGCGAAGCGGCCCAGTTGCTCGTTGCCACGGGTCACGGCGGTGTCCAGTGCTTCCTTGGGCGACTTCTTGCCCGACCAGATCTGCTCGGTTTCCTCGTCGATGATGGCGCGGATCTGCACGAAGTTGCCCAGGCGGATGCCGCGCGACTTGTCCGTGGCCTTCTTGATCATCTGCGTCACGGCCACGTCGGTGCCGGGGTTCTTGGTGTAGAAGCCCGACGCCTCGGTCAGCTGGTAGGCGCCCATGGTCACAGGCAGGTAGCCCGTGCGCTGGTGGCTCGCAGCCTGCACCTTGGTGTCGTTCAGGAAGTTCAGGAAATCGGCCACGCCCTTGTATTCCTCGGCCTTCTTGCCAGACATCACCCACAGGCTGGCACCACCAATGGCGGTGTTCTGGGGGGCACCCTTCACGTCAGGGTAGTAGGGCAGGGCCGAGATGCCGTAGGCAAACTTGGCTTCCTTGGCCACGCGGGCGTACAGGCCCGAGGAGCCCGTCATCATGGCGCACTCGCCCGAGGGGAAGGATGCGTCCGGCACGTTGCCACGGCCCTTGTAGACGAAGCTGCCGTCCTTGGAGGCCTTGGCCAGGTTCTCGAAGTGGCGCACGTGCAATGGCGAGTTGACCTGCAGCTGGGCGTCGTTGCCGTCAAAGCCGTTGTTCTTGGACGCGAACAGCGTGTTGTGCCACAGCGAGAAGCTTTCAAGCTGCGTCCAGCTGATCCAGCTGGTGGTGAACGGGCAGCTGTGGCCGCTGGCCTTGAGCTTGGACGCGGCGGCAAACACTTCGGGCCAGGTCTTGGGCGGCTTGTCGGCGTCCAGGCCGGCCTTCTTGAAGGCGTCCTTGTTGTAATAGAACACCGTGGTGGAGCTGTTGAGCGGGTAGCTCAGCATCTGGCCATTGGGCGCGGTGTAGTAGCCAGCCACAGCCGACACGTACTGGGTGGGGTCGAACTTGAAGCCGCCGTCGTTCAATACCTTGGCGACGGGAACGATGGCGCCCTTGCTGGCCATCATGGTGGCGGTGCCCACTTCAAACACCTGCAGGATGTGGGGGGCGTTGCCCGCACGGAAGGCGGCGATGGCGCCTGTCATGGATTCGTCATAAGTGCCCTTGTAAGTGGGCACGACCTTGTACTTGGTCTGGCTGGCGTTGTACTGCTTGGCCAGGTCATTGACCCAGTCGCCCAGCGCTGCGCTCATCGAATGCCACCACTGAATCTCAACTTGCTGCGCCTGGGCTTGCGCAGGTGCGCAGACCGACAGGGCAATGGCAGCGCAGACCGCCAGATGCTTCGTTTGCATGAATATTTCCTCCGAGGATGACGAAAAGCACAAAGGCTGGATGCTATGCAGCCGATGTGACATTGATATGTCGTTGTCGCATGACCCCAGCGCTTGCAACAACCGGGAAACCCCTTGGGTAACCCGCAAGGGGAGCGATTGTGACTCTTTTGTGACAAGGTGTGGCGCATTTGCCGAGGCTTGCAAGGTTTTGTGCAATGCACCATGCTGGTGACTGTTCGCTGGTCCCTGTCGCACCGGTTCGTTCGCGCCGCAGCGCGCCGGTTTCTTCCTTCTCCATTTCCTTCTTTCTTATTGCCATGGCCACCAATTCGCTGGACAAGAACAAGATCAAATTTCTGCTGCTCGAAGGCATTCACTCCTCTGCGGTGGATGTGATCCGCGCGGCGGGCTATACGCAGATCGAGACGGTGTCTGGCGCGCTGCCCGACGATGAGCTCAAGCGCAAGATCGCGGATGTGCACTTTGTGGGCATCCGCTCGCGCACGCAGCTCACCGAGGAAGTGTTTGCCCAGGCCCACAAGCTCGTGGCCGTGGGCTGCTTTTGCATTGGCACCAACCAGGTGGATCTGAATGCAGCGCGCGAGCGTGGCATTGCAGTGTTCAACGCGCCGTATTCCAATACCCGCTCCGTGGCCGAGCTGGTGCTGGCGGAAGCCATCCTGCTGCTGCGCGGTATCCCCGAGAAGAACGCGGTGGCGCACCGGGGCGGCTGGCTCAAGTCGGCCGACAACGCGTATGAAATCCGGGGCAAGACCCTGGGCATCGTGGGCTACGGCTCCATCGGCACCCAGCTGTCGGTGCTGGCCGAGGCCATGGGCATGCACGTGGCCTTCTTTGATGTCGTCAACAAGCTGCCCCTGGGCAATGCCCGCCAGGTGCAGCACCTGCACGACCTGCTGGGCCAGAGCGACATCGTGAGCCTGCACGTTCCCGAGTTGCCGTCCACCGAGGGAATGATCGGCGCCGCCGAGATCGCGGCCATGAAGCCAGGCGGCATCCTCATCAACGCCGCGCGGGGCACGGTGGTGGATATTGAAGCGCTGGCCGCATCGCTCAAGGCCAAGAAGCTGCTGGGTGCCGCCATCGACGTGTTCCCGGTCGAGCCACGCACCAACAAGGACGAGTTCCAGTCCCCCCTGCGTGGCCTGGACAACGTGATCCTGACTCCCCACATCGGCGGCTCCACCATGGAGGCACAGGCCAACATCGGCCTCGAAGTGGCGGAAAAGTTGGTGAAATACAGCGACAACGGCACCAGCACCTCGTCGGTGAACTTTCCAGAGGTCGCGCTGCCCGCCCACCCCGGCAAGCACCGCCTGCTGCACATTCACCGCAACGTGCCGGGTGTGTTGTCCGAAATCAACCGCATCTTCTCGGACAACCAGATCAACATCTCGGCCCAGTACCTGCAGACCAACGAGAAGATCGGCTATGTGGTGATCGACATCGACGCCGCCTCGTCGGACCTGGCATTGGACAAGCTTGCGCAGGTCGGCGGAACCCTGCGCAGCCGCGTGCTGTTCTGAGCGTCAGAGTGGTGGCCGACTCGGGGAGGGCACCGTGGCATAAAATCACGCCCCCACCCCAGGTAGACCCCCATGAATGTTCCGATCGCGTTGGCGGCCTTGCAGACGCAGGCCGCCGAGCCTGCCCGTCTGCGAGAAATTCCCTATAACTACACCTCGTTCTCCGACCGGGAGATCGTGATCCGCCTGCTGGGGTCTTCATCCTGGGAGGTGCTGGACCAATTGCGCAAAGAGCGCCGCACCGGCCGCTCGGCCCGCATGCTGTATGAAGTGCTGGGCGATATCTGGGTCGTGCAGCGCAACCCCTACCTGCAGGACGACCTGCTGGACAACCCCAACCGCCGCAAGCTGCTAGTCGATGCCCTTCAGCACCGCCTGGGCGAGATCGAAAAGCGCCGCACCCCTGCCGATGACGCCGGACGCGACCGCCTGGTGGGTGAACTCGTCGTCGCTGCGCGCCGCGCAGTGGCCGAATTCAACGCCACCTTCGAGCAGGCCGCGCAGCTGCGCCGCCAGATCCAGAAGACGCTGGGCCGCCTGACAGCCAAGGACAACATCAAGTTCGACGGCCTCTCGCGCGTGAGCCATGTGACCGATGCGACCGACTGGCGCGTCGAGTACCCGTTCGTGGTGCTGACCCCCGACACCGAGGTCGAGATGGCCGCCTTGGTCAAGGGCTGCATCGAGCTGGGCCTGACCATCATCCCGCGTGGGGGCGGCACCGGCTACACCGGCGGCGCGATCCCGCTGACCTGGAAGTCGGTGGTCATCAACACCGAAAAGCTTGAAGCCATGACCGAGGTGGAAATGCGCCGCCTGCCGGGCATGGACCGCGAGGTGGGCACGGTGTGGACCGAAGCCGGCGTGGTCACCCAGCGCGTGGCCGATGCGGCCGAGCGCGCCGGTTTTGTGTTTGCGGTGGACCCGACCAGTGCCGAGGCTTCCTGCATTGGCGGCAACATCGCCATGAACGCGGGCGGCAAGAAGGCCGTGCTGTGGGGCACGGCGCTGGACAACCTGGCCAGCTGGCGCATGGTCACGCCCGACGCCCAGTGGCTCGAAGTGACGCGCCTGGACCACAACATGGGCAAGATCCATGACGTGGAGACGGCCACCTTCGAGCTGCGGTATTTCGAGGCCGATGGCAAGACGCCCGTGCGCACCGAGCGCCTGAGCATCCCGGGCAAGACTTTCCGCAAGGAAGGCCTGGGCAAGGACGTGACGGACAAGTTCCTGGCGGGCCTGCCCGGCATCCAGAAGGAAGGCTGCGACGGCCTGATCACCAGCGCGCGCTGGGTGGTGCACCGCATGCCCGAGCACACGCGCACCGTGTGCCTGGAGTTCTTTGGCAACGCCAAGGACGCCGTGCCCAGCATCGTCGAGATCAAGGACTTCATGTTCGCCGAGCAAAAGCGCAGTGGCGTGCTGCTGGCGGGCCTGGAACACCTGGATGACCGCTATCTGAAGGCGGTGGGCTACGCCACCAAAAGTAAGAAGGGCAACGGCGGCCTGCCCAAGATGGTGCTGATTGGCGACATCGCGGGCGACAACGCCGACGACGTGGCCCGCGTGACCAGCGAGGTCGTGCGTCTGGCCAACACCCGCAGCGGCGAAGGCTTTGTGGCCATCACGGCCGATGCGCGCAAGAAGTTCTGGGCGGACCGCAAGAAGACGGCGGCCATCAGCCGCCACACCAACGCCTTCAAGATCAACGAAGACGTGGTGATCCCGCTGCCGCGCATGGCCGAGTACACCGACGGCATCGAGCGCATCAACATCGAGCTGAGCCTGCGCAACAAGATCAAGCTGTGCGATGCGCTGACCGAGTTCTTCGAGCGCGGCAACCTGCCCCTGGGCAAGCATGACGCCGACGACGAAGTCCCATCGCCCGAGCTGCTGCAGGAGCGCGTAGCCCAGGCCATCGCCCTGGTGGAAGAGGTGCGCGCGCTGTGGCAAGGCTGGCTGCACGATGTGGAAACGCTGTTCCCCCAGCTGCAGGACCACACGCTGCGCGCCAGCTGGAAGACCCAGCTGCGGGCGCCGCTGCAAGGCATCTTCACCGGCGCGGCGTTCAAGCCCATCCTGGACGAGGCTGTGGCCATCCACAAGCGCGTGCTCAAGGGCCGGGTGTGGGTGGCGCTGCACATGCATGCGGGCGACGGCAATGTGCACACCAACCTGCCCGTCAACAGCGACGACTATGAGATGCTGCAGACCGCGCACGAGGCCGTGGCGCGCATCATGGTGCTGGCGCGCAGCCTGGACGGCGTGATCTCGGGCGAACACGGCATTGGCATCACCAAGCTGGAGTTTCTGACCGACGAAGAGCTGCGCCCCTTTGCCGAGTACAAGCGCAAGGTGGACCCGGAAGGTCGTTTCAACAAGGGTAAGTTGCTCCGAAATCAGGAGCTGCCAGCGATTGATGGACAAGCGCTGCAGGCCAAAAATGCTTCGAATGCTTCAAACGCTGCGTTGATGCACGCCGATTTGACGAATGCCTACACGCCCAGCTTCGGGCTGATGGGCCACGAGTCGCTGATCATGCAGCAGAGCGACATCGGCGCGATTGCCGACAGCGTCAAGGACTGCCTGCGCTGCGGCAAGTGCAAGCCCGTGTGTTCCACGCACGTGCCACGCGCCAATTTGCTCTACAGCCCGCGCAACAAGATCCTGGCCACCTCGCTGCTGGTCGAGGCGTTTTTGTACGAAGAGCAGACCCGCCGGGGCGTGAGCATCAAGCACTGGCAGGAGTTCGAGGACGTGGCCGACCACTGCACGGTGTGCCACAAGTGCGAAAGCCCCTGCCCGGTGAAGATCGACTTCGGCGACGTCACCATGAACATGCGCAACCTGCTGCGCAAGATGGGCAAGAAGACGTTCCGGCCTGGCAACGCGCTGGCGATGACCATGCTCAACGCCACCAACCCGGACACCATCAAGTTCATGCGTTCGGCCATGGTGGATGTGGGCTTCAAGGCTCAGCGCCTTGCCGTGGACCTGTTGCGCAAGGTGGGCCGCAAGCAGACGGCCAAGCCGCCTGCGACGGTGGGCACGGCTCCGATCAAGGAGCAGGTGATCCACTTCATCAACAAGAAGCTGCCGGGCGGCCTGCCCAAGAAGACGGCGCGCGCGCTGCTCGACATCGAGGACAAGGACTACGTGCCGATCATCCGCAACCCACAGGCCACCACGGCCGAGACGGAGGCGGTGTTCTACTTCCCTGGCTGCGGGTCAGAGCGGCTGTTCTCGCAAGTGGGCCTGGCCACCCAGGCCATGCTGTGGCACGCGGGCGTGCAGACCGTGCTGCCGCCCGGGTACCTGTGCTGTGGCTACCCGCAGCGCGGTTCGGGCCAGTTCGACAAGGCCGAGAAGATGATCACGGACAACCGTGTGCTCTTCCACCGCGTGGCGAACACCCTCAACTACCTGGATATCAAGACCGTGGTGGTGAGTTGCGGCACCTGCTACGACCAGTTGCAGGGCTACGAGTTTGACAAGATCTTCCCGGGCAGCCGCATCATCGACATCCACGAGTACCTGCTGGAAAAGGGCATTCAGCTGCAAGGCAAGGGCGCCTACCTGTACCACGAGCCCTGCCACAACCCCATGAAGCTGCAGGACTCGATGAAGACCGTGAAGGCGCTGGTGGGCGAGCAGGTCTTGAAGAGCGAGCGTTGTTGCGGCGAGTCGGGCACGCTTGGAGTGACCCGACCTGACGTGTCCACGCAGGTGCGTTTCCGCAAGGAAGAGGAAATCAAGAAGGGCGAGGCCAAACTGCGCGAGAGCGGTGCCGTGGGCGCCCAGGACAACGTGAAGATTCTCACCAGCTGCCCCAGCTGCCTGCAGGGCCTGAACCGCTACGAAGGCGACCTGAACAACGGCCTGCTCGAAGCCGACTACATCGTGGTCGAGATGGCGCGCGAGATTCTGGGCGAGAACTGGATGCCCGACTACGTACAGCGTGCCAACAACGGCGGCATCGAGCGGGTGCTGGTCTAGAAATGAAGCCCCCCCTGAGTCGCTTCGCGCCTTCCCCCTCTCTCGCTGCGCGGGAGGGGGACGACACCCTCGCTGCGGGGCGGCCCTTGCTCGGTGTCCCTGGCTTGGCGCCGCGCCGGTTTCAATCGATGCGGATGGCAAGCAGCGCCTTGGAGTCGTGCCAATGAGTTGCCCACTGTGCGCTGAAGATGGCGGTGCGCTAGTCTGGCGTGGTGAGCGCCTGCGTGTCATCCGTGCGCAGGAGGCGGGGTTTCCTGCCTTCTATCGCGTGGTGTGGAATGCACATGTGGCCGAGTTCTCGGACCTGGCTGCCGTTGATCGTGTGCACTGCATGGAGGCAGTGGCCCTGGTGGAGCAGGCCCTGCGCCAGCACCTGTCGCCCACCAAGGTCAACATCGCGGCGCTGGGCAACATGGTGCCGCACCTGCACTGGCATGTGATTGCGCGGTTTGACTGGGACAGTCACTTTCCATCGCCCGTGTGGGCGGCGGCACAGCGGCCCAGCCCGGCGGCGCAAGAGGCCGGCGTGCGGACCCTGCTGCCCGCGCTGGAGGCGCAGTTGCAATCGCGGCTGGCGCAGTTGCCTACCCGGTAACCCTGTTTGCGGTGTGCCCCGGAGCGGGTGGGACAATCGCGGAGGTCGTTTCTGACAACAGTTTTCTCACAGGTGAATCCATGGCAGGTTTGAAAGCGGGTGCGCCCACGCCGCAGGCAATCACGGTGCACGAGGCATCGCGGGTGCTCGAAGTAGGGTTCTCCGATGGCACCACGTTCCGCATTCCGTTTGAGCTGATGCGCGTGTATTCACCCTCGGCAGAAGTGCAGGGCCATGGCCCAGGCCAGGAAGTGCTGCAGACGGGCAAGCGGGAGGTCACGCTGGTCAACCTGGAACCCGTGGGCAACTATGCGGTCAAGCCCACGTTTTCTGACGGGCATGACAGCGGCATCTTCACCTGGGACTACCTCTACGAACTGGGCGACAAGCAAGACGCGCTGTGGACCCAGTACACCGAGCGGCTGGCCGCTGCGGGGGCGGACCGCGATGCGCCGATGGCGCCTCAGGGTGGTGCCGGTGGCCATGCCTGTGGCAGCCATTGAGGCTGCGGGCCGGGTGTTTTTCTGGAGGAGCACAGAACTCGGCGGAAGCCCTTGTCTGTCAAGGTGCTATTGAAATAATAGCTGTTGGTGCAATGTAGAAAAGCGCTGGCGGCTGATTTCTTTTCAATAGCGTTGTCCAAATTGCGACAGATGCCCCATTTCAGTGCGGGGTTGTCGCTGTACCTCTGGCGTTCACGCGCCTAGCATGAATCTTATGAGCACCACGCATTTCGGTTTTCAGTCGGTGGACGAGCAGGAAAAAGCACGCCGCGTGCGCGGCGTGTTCGACTCCGTGGCCTCCAAGTACGACGTGATGAACGACCTGATGTCGGCGGGCCTGCACCGTGCCTGGAAGGCCTACACCGTGATGGTGGCCAACCTCAGCGAAGGCAGCCAGGTGCTCGATATTGCAGGGGGCACGGGCGACCTGGCGCTGGCGTTCTCCAAGAAGGTGGGCGCCACCGGCCGTGTGGTGCACACCGACATCAACGAAGCCATGCTGCGCGTGGGGCGCGACCGCCTGATTGATGCGGGTGTGGTGTTGCCGACACTGGTCTGCGATGCCGAGAAGCTGCCGTTCCCCGACGCACATTTCGATGTGGTGAGCGTTGCTTTTGGCCTGCGCAACATGACGCACAAGGACCAGGCGATTGCCGAAATGTGCCGCGTGCTCAAGCCCGGCGGCAAGCTGCTGGTGCTGGAGTTTTCAAAGGTCGCAAAGCCACTCGAAAAGGTGTACGACTGGTATTCGTTCAAGGTGCTGCCCCAGTTGGGCAAGCTGGTGGCGGGCGACGACGCCAGCTACCGCTACCTGGCCGAGTCCATCCGCATGCACCCCGGGCAGGAAGAGCTCAAAAGCCTCATGCAAAAAAATGGCTTTGGGCATGTGGACTATCACAACATGACTGGGGGCATTGTGGCCTTGCATGTTGGAATCAAGTGCTGAGCGTTTCGCTCAGTCATTAACGGAGACGGAGAAGTCATGATGAAACTGTGGTCTGTGGTGTTGGTTGCGATGCTGGCGTTTGCGCACGCCGATGCCGACGCCCGGCGACTGGGCGGTGGTAAATCGACGGGGCAGCAATCGAGCAACGTTACGCAGCGTGAGTCGGCAGCGCCGGGTGCGCCCGCCCAGAATGCGACCAATGCGGCGGCTGCCAAGCCGCCTGCTGCGGGTGCAGCTCCGGCCGCTGCTGCGGCCAAGAAGCCTTGGGGCGCGATGCTGGGTGGCCTGGCCGCTGGCCTGGGCTTGGCCTGGCTGGCCAGCTCGTTGGGGCTCGGTGCAGGGTTTGCCAACATTCTGATGATTGCGTTGCTGGCAGTGGCCGCGTTTGCCATCTTCAAGATGGTGATGCGCGCACGCAGTGGCGGTGGCAACGGTGGCGCTTCTGCCGGTGGTGCGCCGTTCGCGTTCCAGGGCGCGGGTGCTGCCACGCCCGCCGCAGCGCAGGTGCCTCCGCAGTACAGCCCCAACAACGTGGGCAACGACGCCTCGGCGCGCCCCTGGGAGCGCAGCAGCATGGCGTTTGATGCCTCGCGCACTGCACAAGGCGGTGCGGGTTCGGGCGTGGTGATCGGCTCGGGCCTGTCCGGGTCGCAGAACTGGGGGATTCCTGAAGGCTTCGATACCGAGGGCTTCCTGACTGCCGCCAAGCGCAACTTCGTCACCTTGCAAGCGGCCTGGGACCGTTCGGACATCGCCACCCTGCGCTCCATGATGACCGACAGCATGCTCGGCGAGATTCGCACCCAGCTCACGGAGCGCGAAGACCACCGTGGCGTGCAGCCCAACCACACCGATGTGGTCATGATCGAAGCCCAGTTGCTGGGCATTGAAGACCTGGGCGACGGCTACATGGCCAGCGTCGAGTTCTCCGGCATGATCCGCGAAGAGCCCTCAGCCGGCCCGAGCCCCTTCCGCGAGGTCTGGAACATGACCAAGCCCAAGGCCGGCAGCAGCGGCTGGCTGGTGGCCGGCGTGCAGGCCCTGCAGTAATAAAGGAAATGCCCCGCTGTGGGGCTATCCCAGTTCAGGGAATAATCGGGGACTATGGCAACACCACAGTCCCCTTTTTCGTTTCTGGACGGCCTCTTTGAGCGTGTGGCCGCCGGCCCCCAACCCCCCCAGTGGCTCGTGCATGAGATGCAGCAGCGCATGGTGCTGTTCCTCAACCATGTACTGATGCAGGAAAAAGAGGCCATGGACCGCCTGGTGCGTCAGAAGGGCCGCATCGCCCGCGTGCAGTGGCGTGCGTATTCGATGGCCCTGGTCATCACGCCCGCTGGGCTGTTCAACCTGGCGCCCGAAACTGCCGCGCCCGATCTGCAGCTTCACGTCACCGAGACCTCTCCCTTTGCGCTGGCCCAGACGGCCCTGCGGGGTGACAAGCCTGCCATCCGCATTGAGGGCGATGTGCAACTGGCCGCCGAAATCAACTGGCTGGTCGATCACGTGCGCTGGGATGTTGAGGAGGACCTGGCGCGTGTGATCGGTGACGCCCCCGCACACACTGTGGCGCAGGTGGCGAGCCGCGCTGCGCAGGCGCTGCGCCAGTTCGTGGGCACGCGCGTTGCACCAACGTCGTCAGCCGTCGCGCCCATGCCATCCGGACCCTCCACGCCTTCCGCGCCAAACAGCGGTTCCGACCGGGCTGGCGCATGAAGCAGTTCCTGAGGGGCGGCGCCATCCTGTGGGTGGTGTTCCGGTACGGCCTGGACGCCATGGTGCTGGACAGTTTCCAGAAGCCCTGGCTGCGATCGGTATCGCGCGTCCTGTCGTTCGGACGCAACCTGGATGCACCGCGCGGCCAGCGGCTGCGTTTGGCGCTGGAGCGCCTGGGCCCCATCTTCGTCAAGTTTGGTCAGGTGCTTTCGACACGCCGCGACCTGCTGCCGCCCGATGTGGCCGACGAGCTGGCCCGGCTGCAGGACCGCGTGCCACCCTTCGACCCGGAGATCGCCATCGCCACGATCGAGCGGGCATTCCGGCGGCCGGTGGATGAGGTTTTCACATTCTTCGATCGCGTGCCGGTGGCCAGTGCCTCCATTGCGCAGGTGCATTTCGCCACGCTGCGGGACCGCCATGGCATCGAGCGCGAGGTGGCGGTCAAGGTGCTTCGCCCGGGCATGTTGCCCGTGATCGAGAAAGACCTGAGTCTCATGCGCATGATGGCCGGGTGGGTGGAGAGCCTGTCGGCCGACGGCAAGCGCCTCAAGCCCCGCGAGGTGGTGGCCGAGTTCGACAACTACCTGCACGACGAACTGGATCTGGTGCGGGAGGCCGCCAACGCTGCGCAGCTGCGCCGCAACATGCAGGGGCTGGACCTCGTGCTGATCCCTGAGATTTTCTGGGACTTCTGCCACCCCGAGGTCATGGTGATGCAGCGCATGAACGGTGTGCCCATCAGCCAGATCGAGCGCCTGCGGGATGCCGGGGTCGACATCCCCAAACTCGCGCGCGACGGCGTCACCATCTTCTTCACCCAGGTGTTCCGTGACGGCTTCTTTCATGCCGACATGCACCCCGGCAACATCCAGGTGAGCCTGGATCCGGCCACCTTTGGGCGCTATATCTCGCTGGATTTCGGCATCGTGGGCACGCTCACCGAGTCTGACAAGGAGTACCTGGCGCAGAACTTCGTGGCGTTCTTCCGGCGCGACTACAAGCGCGTGGCGGAGCTGCACATTGAAAGTGGCTGGGTGCCGCCCGAGACGCGGGTGAACGACCTCGAATCGGCCATCCGCGCCGTGTGCGAGCCGTACTTTGATCGCCCGCTCAAGGAGATCTCATTGGGCATGGTGCTGATGCGCCTGTTCCAGACCTCGCGCCGCTTCCACGTCGAGATTCAGCCCCAGCTGGTGCTGCTGCAAAAGACCCTGCTCAATATCGAAGGCCTGGGCCGCGAGCTGGACCCGGAGCTGGACCTGTGGAGCACGGCCAAGCCCTTCCTGGAGAAGTGGATGCTGGAGCAGATGGGGCCGCAGCGCCTGTGGCGGGAGCTGCGGGCCGAGGCGCCCCACTATGCCAAGCTGATTCCCGAACTGCCGCGCCTGCTGCACGACGCCTTGCGGCAGCGCCCGGCTGACCAGCAGCAAGCCTTGCGCGAACTGCTGGAAGTCCAGCACCGTACCAACCGGCTGCTCCAGTCCATCATTTATGGCGGCGTCGGTTTTGTGCTGGGCCTTCTGGCGATGCAGTTGTTTGTGCGGATGCGGATTTTCTGAAACGGTGCGAACGGCACGAAAGTTGCCTTCATAATCCGCTGCAACTTTTGTTACGAATTTTGTAGCAAAGTGGTCACCCCTGGATCTGCAGGGGCCTCGGCGTGTCGGCCCACGGCACGCCGGGCGCACACCTGCTTTTTGTAACCTTCCTTGGAGTTTCGGAGCGGCGCCATGCTGATCACATTCATCGTTCTGTACCTGCTGGTCTCGATTGGTATCGGCCTGTATGCCGCCACGCGCGTGCACAACACGGCCGACTATGCGGTGGCGGGCCGCAGCCTGCCCCTGGCTGTGGTGATAGCCACGACCTTTGCGACCTGGTTTGGATCGGAAACCGTTCTCGGCGTGTCAGCCCGGTTTGTGGATGGTGGGCTGGGTGCGGTGGTGGAGGACCCATTTGGCGCCTCCATGTGCCTGGTTCTTGTGGGGCTGTTTTTTGCCTACAAGCTTTATAAGAAGAACCTCATCACCCTGGGTGACTACTACCGCCAGCGTTACGGGCGTGTGATCGAGGTGGCTTGTTCAGCCATCATCATGTTCAGCTACCTGGGCTGGGTGGCAGCGCAGATCACAGCTCTGGGGCTGGTGTTCAACCTGCTGACGCAGGGGTATGTGTCCGTCACCATGGGCATGGTCATCGGTACGGTCATCGTTCTGGTCTACACCCTGTATGGCGGCATGTGGTCGGTGGCCATGACCGACTTTGTCCAGATGATTGTGATCGCCGTGGGGCTGCTGGCCATTGCCTGGTACGCGGCGGAACTGGCCGGAGGGGCGGGCAAGGTCGTGGAATATGCCGCGCGTGAAGGCAAGTTCCAGTTCTTTCCCACTGGTGGGCTCAAGGAGTGGACCTTTTTCTTTGCCGCCGCGATCACGATGATGCTGGGCTCCATACCCCAGCAGGATGTTTTTCAGCGCGTGATGTCGTCCAACAGCGCCGAGACAGCGCGCACCGGCCCGGTCATCGGAGGGGTGCTGTACCTGCTGTTTGCCTTCATCCCCATGTTTGTCGTTACGGCCGCCGTGTTGGTCATGCCCGAAACCGCCCAGGCGCTGCTCAAGGACGATCCCCAGAAAGTGCTGCCCACGCTGGTGATGGAACGCATGCCGCTGATTCTTCAGATCGCCTTCTTTGGCGCGCTGCTGTCGGCCATCATGTCCACCGCATCGGCCACGTTGCTCGCACCGTCCACCACTTTTGTGGAGAACATCCTGCACAACCTGCGGCCTGGCATGACCGATGCCCAGACACTGAAGGCCATGCGCATATCGGTGCTCGTGTTTACCGCCTGCGTGCTCACTTACGCGATCACCATGCAGGGAACGTCGATCTATGAACTGGTGTCGGGCGCTTACCAGGTACCGCTGGTGGGGGCTTTTGTCCCCCTGGTGTTCGGCCTGTACTGGAAGCGCGCGACTACCCAGGGCGCCATCCTGGCGGTGGCCATGGGCCTGGGTGTGTGGCTGCTGTTTGTGGCCAGCCCCATGCTGTCCGAAGCGTTCCCGCAGCAACTGGCTGGGGTGCTGGCGGCATTGGTCGGCATGATCGGGGGCTCGCTGGCACCGCAGTGGATCGACGACCACAAAGGCCACGTCACCCACTACGAGGGCAGCGCCAGCTGATTGCATCGCCCCATGCCCAGTGCGTGGGGCTTGAGGATGGGCATGCCGCCTATAATTGAGGGTTTTGCACTTTCCCTCAACACACTGACATGCCTATTTACGCCTACAAATGCGGCTCCTGCGGCCATGCCAAGGATGTGCTGCAAAAAATCTCTGATGCGCCCCTCACGGTGTGCCCCGCCTGCGGCGCGGAAGCATTTTCCAAGCAGGTCACAGCGGCCGGCTTCCAGCTCAAGGGCTCGGGCTGGTATGTGACCGATTTTCGTGGTGGCAGCGGTGGCAGTTCTGCCCCTGCGACGGACAGCAAGACGGAACCGAAAGCCGAGGCCGCGGCGCCGGCAAGTTCTGGTGATGTTCCTAAAAAAGAAGCATCTGGTGCAGCAGCATCAAGCGCTGGTGGCAGTTCTACCACTTCCACCTCCTCTGCGAGCTGAGTGACCCTCATGGCTGCCTTGCGCAAGTGGCTGTTGACCGGCCTTCTGGTGATTGTGCCGGGGGTTATCACGGCCTGGGTGCTCAACTGGATCGTGAGCACGCTGGACCAGACCCTGCAAATCCTGCCTGTCGCATGGCATCCCGACAAGCTGCTGGGCTTTCACGTCCCGGGCTTTGGAGTGGTTCTCACGCTGCTGATCCTGTTGGTGGTCGGTGCCGTCGCCAGCAACTTCGCGGGCCGCAAGCTCGTGCAGTGGGGTGATGCGGTGGTGCACCGCATCCCGGTGGTGCGTTCGATCTATTCCAGCGTAAAGCAGGTGTCCGACACGCTTTTTTCCGAAAGCGGCAATGCCTTTCGCAAGGCCGTGCTGGTGCAGTGGCCGCGCGAGGGCGTCTGGACCGTGGCCTTCGTCACTGGCGCGCCCAATGGCGAGGTGGCGGCATACCTGCGCGATGAATTCGTGAGCGTGTATGTGCCCACCACGCCTAACCCCACTGGCGGGTATTTTGTGATGCTGCGCAAGAGCGACTGCGTCGAGCTCGACATGAGCGTGGACGCCGCCCTCAAATACATTGTTTCGATGGGCGTGGTCGCTCCGGCTGACCCCACGCTTGTTTCCCACAGTAAGTAAATCCCTTTAACGCGCCCCTTGGGCGCCGGAAGTTTCTGCCATGGCCATGCGTTCCCACTATTGCGGTCTTGTGACCGAAGCCCTGATGGGCCAAACCGTTACCCTGTCTGGCTGGGTGAACCGTCGTCGTGACCATGGGGGCGTGATCTTCATCGACCTGCGCGACCGCGAAGGCTACGTGCAGGTGGTGTGCGACCCCGACCGTGCCGAGATGTTCAAGACCGCCGAAGACGTGCGCAACGAGTTCTGCGTGCAGGTGGTGGGCCTGGTGCGCCCCCGCCCTGATGGCACGACCAACGACAAGCTCAAGAGCGGCCAGATCGAAGTGCTGTGCCATGAGCTGAACGTGCTCAACCCCTCGGTCACGCCTCCGTTCCAGATGGACGACGAGAACCTGTCGGAAACCACGCGCCTCACGCACCGTGTGATGGACCTGCGCCGCCCGCACATGCAGCGCAACATGATGCTGCGCTACAAGACCTCCATCCAGGTGCGCAACTTCCTGGACAAGGAAGGCTTCATCGACATCGAAACGCCCATGCTGGGCAAAAGCACGCCCGAAGGCGCGCGCGACTACTTGGTGCCCAGCCGCGTGCACGACGGCCAGTTCTTCGCGCTGCCCCAGTCGCCCCAGCTCTACAAGCAGATGCTGATGGTGGCTGGCTACGACCGCTACTACCAGATCACCAAGTGCTTCCGCGACGAAGACCTGCGCGCCGACCGCCAGCCAGAATTCACGCAGATCGACTGCGAGACGTCGTTCCTGGGCGAAGAAGAAATCCGTGCGATCTTCCAGCGCATGATCACGGAGGTGTTCCAGCAGCAACTGGGCGTGGACCTGGGCGAATTCCCGATCATGACTTACCAGGAAGCGGCTTTCCGCTTTGGCTCGGACAAGCCCGACCTGCGCGTAAAGCTCGAATTCACCGAGCTGACCGAAGTGATGAAGGACGTGGACTTCAAGGTCTTCTCCGCTCCCGCCACCACCAAGGGCGGCCGTGTGGTTGCCCTGCGCGTGCCCGGCGGCGCACAGATCTCGCGCGGTGAGATCGATGCCTACACCGAGTTCGTCAAAATCTACGGAGCCAAGGGCCTGGCCTGGATCAAGGTCAACGAAGTGGCCCAGGGCCGCGAAGGGCTGCAGTCGCCCATCGTGAAGAACCTGCATGACGCGGCCATCGCTGAAATCCTCAAGCGCACGGGTGCGCAGGACGGTGACTTGCTGTTCTTCGGTGCCGACAAGGAAAAGATCGTCAACGATTCCATCGGCGCGCTGCGACTGAAGATCGGCCACAGCGAGTTCGGCAAGAAGAGCGGTCTCTTTGAAAACCGCTGGGCGCCGCTGTGGGTGGTGGACTTTCCCATGTTCGAGCACGACGAGGAAGAAGACCGTTGGACGGCCGTGCACCACCCCTTCACCAGCCCCAAGGACGGCCACGAAGAGTTCATGGCCACTGATCCCGGCAAGTGCATCGCCAAGGCCTACGACATGGTGCTCAACGGCTGGGAGCTGGGCGGTGGCTCGGTGCGTATCCACCGCGCCGATGTGCAAAAGAAGGTGTTCGATGCGCTCAAGATCACACCCGAAGACGCTCAGGCCAAGTTCGGCTACCTGCTGGATGCCCTGCAGTACGGCGCGCCCCCACACGGTGGCCTGGCCTTCGGTCTGGACCGCCTTATCACGCTGATGACCGGTGCGGAATCGATCCGTGACGTGATCGCTTTCCCCAAGACCCAGCGCGCTCAGGACCTGCTCACGCAGGCGCCTTCGCCCGTGGACGAAAAGCAGTTGCGCGAGCTGCACATCCGCCTGCGCAACATCGACGCTGTCAAGGCAGCCTGATCCGGGGCTTTCCCCGAACCCGGCGCGGATCCACTCTCGTGGCATCGCACGACAAAGCGGCAAGGGCTTGGCAGCCTGCGCCGCTTTTTTCTTGGCCAGCCCATGCCCACGGCGATGTGGCGCTGGCACTGAAAGGACACTTTCCATGCGTTCAATGACGACCCAGGCTTTGTGGATGGGCGCCGTGCTGCTGGCCCTGGCAGGTTGCGGCGAAAAGAAGACCGAACTGGGCCAGGGCGGTTCCGTGGTCACTGGCTCGGCAGGGCCGGCAGGGGCCAGCAACGCTGCGCGCGAACTGGTGCGCTGCGAGGCGCCCGTGGCCACGCTGGCGCTGGCAGAAAACCCCAGCGGCTACACCATGGGTTCGGGCTACAGCCTCCCGCCATCCCCCGTGCCCCTGGTCAAGCTGCTGGCCCAGCAAAGTGGCTGCTTTCGTGTGGTGGACCGGTCGGCCGGGCTGCGCGGAACCATCCAGGAGCAGGATCTCAAGGAATCCGGCGTGCTGCGCAAGAACAACTCCACCGTGGCAAAGGGCAAGGGCTATGAGGCGCAGTACACGCTCACACCCAGCCTCACGTTCAGTGAGCAGGACGCGGGACGGGGCTTGGCGGGCGTGATTGCCATGATTCCGGTGCTGCGCGACATCGCGGGCCTGGCCGGCATGGTGGAGCAAGTCAAATTCAAGGAGGCGCAAACGGCACTGCTGCTGTCCGACAACGAAACCACCGAGCAGGTTGCCGCCGCCACCGGGTCCGCACGCACCACTGACCTGGGCGTGGGCGGGCTCGTGTTCGGCAAGCTCGGGGGCGCAGCGGGTGCGGGCTGGAGCAATACCAACGAGGGCAAGGTCATTGCCGCTGCCTTCCTGGACGCGCACAACCAGTTGGTGGTGCAGGTCAGGGCGCTGCAGGCCAAGGAGCTGCCGCCGCCCGTTCCCACCACTTCAGCCCCGCGTTCCAAGGCCGGGTAGAGAGGGAAGGTGTCGCCCATGGTGCCGACAGCGCAGCACAGGCCCTACAAGCTTCCAGAGTCGGTGCTGGTGGTCATCCACACGCCCGCCCTGGAGGTGCTGCTGATCCGCCGCACGGGCGGTGATGGGCACTGGCAATCTGTCACCGGGAGCAAAGACCGCCTTGATGAGTCGTTTGAAGAAACCGCCCGCCGCGAAGTGGCCGAGGAAACCGGCATTGACGCGCGGGCGCCCGGCTGCCTGCTGACCGACTGGGCCTTGGAGAACGTCTACGACATCTGGCCGCAATGGCTGCACCGATACGCCCCGGGGGTCGTGCGCAATCGCGAGCGGGTGTTTGGCTTGTGTGTGCCAGCAGCTACGCCCGTGGTACTGAGTCCTCGTGAACACGATGCTTTCGAATGGTTGCCGTGGCAGCGCGCGGCCGAGCGCTGCTTCTCGGCCTCCAATGCCGAGGCCTGCTTACTGCTTCCTCGTTTTGTGTAGGCAGACGTTGGTGCGCGCCCCGCACTGCGCGCGGCGGCGCCGGCAGCTCACCTGCGCTGGGCGAGGATGCGGATCAGGTGGTCTGCGAAGCCCTCCGCTGCAGGCGAGGTGGCCCGCCGTGCGGGGCTATAGAGGCACACGTAGCGCATGACTTCGGGTGACAGGATGCGGCGGCGCACCAGTCCGAGTGGCTTGGCCAGTGCGCCCACATAGTCGGGCGCCAGCGTAGCGGCCACATCGGCGGCAGCCAGGCCCATGGCGGTGGAGATGTTGTCCACGATCTCTACGGGGGTCACGCGCTGCTCGCTGGGCAGCCCGGCGTGCATCTGCGCCACGCTGCGTTCGTGATCCCGCCCGGCAGCCACCAGCGGGTAGGCGTGCAGCTGCGCCCAGGTCACGTTGCGTTTGTGGGCCAGGGGATGGGTGGGCGCACACCACAGCACCCAGGGGCTCTCGAACAGCTGGGTTCGCACGATGTCATCGCCACAGGCGCGATCCGGACCCAGGGCCAGATCGGCGTCGCCGCTGGCAACCGCATCGACGAGTTTTTCCACCGGCACGTCGCGAATGCGGATGTGCACCTTGGGCCTGGTTTGTGTATAGGCCTTGATGGCTTTGGGCAGGATCACGCTGGCGACGACCAGTGGTGCTGCGATTCGCACGATGCCCGCTGCGCGGTTGCGGACATCGCTGGCGGCCGACTGCGCTATGCGCAGGTGCTTGAGCACGGACTCTGCCGAGGCCAGAAACTCCCGCCCCGCGCTGGTGATGTCAACCCTGCGCGTGCTGCGCTCAAACAGTTTGAAGCCGAGTGCGTCTTCCAACTCGCTCACGAGTTGGCTTACTGCAGACGGCGTAAGTGCCAAACGCTCTGCGGTGGCCGCGAAGCTGCGCAGTTCTGCCACGGTGACAAAGGCTTCGAGCTGGCGTGGCGTGAAATGAGGCAGAGACATGGCTGGAGCGATGGAATCGCTGGGATTCATGCCATTCATTAGAACATCTTCACAATCCGTCATAAAGCATTGATTGTGGTCAAGGAAGGCGCTGCAGATACTTCGCGACGGATCGGGCAAGGTTGCCCGGCTCTGTTGTCTGACTGGAGAACTCCCTTGAGCAATGACATGCTGAATGTCGCCGGCATCGCGGTGTCGCCCCACCACTACATCGATGGCCAGCGCGTTGCGTCCGAGATGCGGTTCGATCTGCACTCGCCCATCGACCAGGCGCTGCTGGGCTCCATCAGCGAAGGATCGCCCGCCCATGTGGACGCAGCTGTCACCGCGGCGGCGCGCGCCTTCCCTGCCTGGAGTGCGCTCACGGCGGCGGAGCGCAAACCCTACCTGGATCGTTTCGCCGCCGAGATTGGAAAACGTGCCGAGGCCTTCTGTACGCTCGAATCCAACGATGCTGGCGTGCTGCTCTCGCGCATGAAGCATGGCGTGGTGCCGCGTGCCATGCTCAACATCAGCTGGTTCGCCGAGCATGCGCTCACGCTGCAAGACAGGCCCATTGAGACGGAGCAGGCCACCCACCTCGTGCGCCACGATCCGGCCGGTGTGGTGGCCATCATCACGCCCTGGAATGCCCCGCTCATGCTTTCCACCTGGAAGCTAGGACCTGCGCTGGCTGCGGGTAACTGTGTGGTCGTCAAGCCACCGGAATGGGCACCGCTGACCAGCAGTCTGCTGGCCGACTGTGCGCACGCCGCCGGCCTGCCGCCTGCTGTTTTCAACATTGTGCAGGGCGGGGGCGCCAGCACCGGTGCGCGCCTGGTCAGCGACCCGCGCCTGGCGCGTATCTCGTTCACCGGATCGGTCCCCACGGCCAAGTGGATTGCCCAGTCGGCCGGGGCCAACCTCGTGCCTTGCAGCCTGGAGCTTGGTGGCAAGTCGGCCTTCATCGTGCTGGAGGACGCCGATATCGACAATGCCGCTGCCACCGGCGCACTGATGTACCGCAACGCTGGCCAGGTGTGCCTGGCAGGCACGCGCCTCCTGGTGCACCGCAAGGTGCGCGACGCCTTCGTAGCGGCCTTGCGCGGCCATGTGGAAAAGCTCACCGTGGGCGACCCGCGCGACGAGGCCACCGAGGTCGGGCCGATCATCCACCCGCGCCAGGTGGAGCGCGTGCACGGTTTTGTGCAGCGCGCCGTGGCCGATGGCGCCACGCTGCTCTGGGGTGGCGCGCACCATTCCTTCGGTGCGCAGTATTACCAGCCCACGCTGCTGGCTGGGGTGCGCCAGGACAGCGAGATCGTGCAGAACGAGGTCTTCGGACCTGTACTCACCCTGCAGGTCTTTGATAGCGACGAAGACGCTATCGCCCTGGCCAACGGCACGGACTACGGCCTGGGTGGCGTCTGCTACGGCGAGGTGGAGCATGCGAGCGCCGTGGCGCAGCAGGTGCGCACCGGCTTCATCTGGGTCAACAGCTTTGGCATCCGCGATCTGGCTGCGCCGTTTGGCGGCATCAAGCGCAGTGGTGTGGGCCGCGAGGGCGGGGACTGGAGCTTCGAGTTCTTCTGCGATGTCAAGGATGTGGTGCTGCCCAAAAAGCCGTTCCGCGCAAGTTTCAGCCATCGCTGACCCCACCCCAATCACATGCAGGAGAACACCACCATGGGAAGCATTGTTGGCGCAGCCATCGTCTCGCACCATCCCGGCCTGATGCAATGCGAAGAGTTTCGCGTGCTGCAGGGCGCGGGGGCCGACTCGGACCTTATCCCCGGCTATGCCCGGCTGCGCGCCAAGCTCGCCGAAGCCCGGCCTGACGTGGTCGTCATCTTTGATTCACACTGGTTCACCACGGGCTACCACCTGGTGGATGGGGCCTCACGCTATCAGGGCAACTACATCTCGGATGAGATGCCCTGGTATCTGCACGGCGTGCCCTACAACTACCGGGGCCATCCAGGATTGGCGCTGGAGATCGAGGCCGTCTCGCGCGAATTGGGGGGCTACAACCGCGTCATCAACCATCCCGAACTGGGCCGACAGTACGCCACCATCAACCTGGTCAAGCACCTGCGGTTGGAGCACAGCGACACGCCGGTTGTCACCGTGAGTTCATGCCAGAACTGCGACTGGACGCATTTCGTGAAATCGGGGGAGGCCATTGGCGAGGCCGTGCGCCGCAGCAACCTGCGTGTGGCGCTGCTTGCCTCCGGGGCGCTCAGCCACAAGTTCAACCCCATCGACTGGAAGCCCAACCACCCGCGTATCTTCCATGAGAGCAATGTCTCGCGCCCAGAGAACATCGCGAGTGACAAGGGTGCGATCGAGCTGCTGCAGCAGGGCCGCCATGGCACTGTGCTCGACCGTTGGCAAGACGAATACCGAAAGCTCCCCTGGGAGGCCTTTGGCGCCCACTACCTGCAGATGGTGGGTGCCATGGGGGGCGCGGACTGCCGTGCGCGGGGTGAGACGCTGTCCGCTTACGAGAACGCGCGCGGCACCGGCAATGTGCATATGTGGTTCGATATGCAAGAGCTAGCGGCATGAATTTCGAATTCCCGCTCAAAGAACTGCCCGCCGTGATGCGTGGACCGCGTATCGAGCGCCGCCGCGTTCTGGTGGGTGGCAGTGCCTGCTGGGGCAGCATCGTGGAAGAGGGCGCACAACAAGGGCAATTGCGCCTGGACGATGGCCGCGTGGTGGACTTGGCGGCCGTGCAGCACCTGCCACCGGTGTCGCCCAGCAAGATCATCGCCGTGCACATCTCGTACAGCTCGCGCAGCTTCGAGACGCGCAACCAGCCCAGGCCGACCGAGACGCCCACCTATTTCACCAAGCCGCCGACTTCGGTCAACGGCCATGGCTGTGAGATCCACAAGCCCGCTGACAGCCTGTACCTCAACTACGAAGGCGAATACGCCATTGTCATTGGCAAGACCTGCCGCAACGTGTTGCCCGATGAAGCCTGGGACTACATCGAAGGCTTTTGCCCTGCCCTGGACATGGGCCTGCAGAACTACCGCGACACCGACCAGGGCAGCATGCTGCGTGTCAAAGGCGCGGACACGCTGCTGCCCATCGGCCCCGGCATTGTGCGCGGCGTGAACATTTTCGAACAGACGCTGCGCACCTATCGCAACGGTCTGGTGGTGCAGGAGGCGCACATCGGCGACGAGACCATCTGGGGCCCGCACTACGTGGTGGCCGATATCGCACGCCACATCACCCTGGTGCCGGGCGACGTGATCCTGATGGGGACGCCTTGTCATTCGCGCTCGGTAGACCCGGGCGACCTGGTGGAGTGCGAGATCACAGGCCTGGGGCGCCTGGCAGGCACGGTGGTTGCCATCCCGGCGCCGCGCGCGTCAGCCCTGGGCGTAGGGCACCAGCCCACCGATAGCCCCGAAGTGCGGCGCGTCGCCTTTGGATTTGACGAACGGGTGCCCGACCCCTTGAAAGCGAACTACCGGCGGGCGGCAAGAGGCCAGACCCCATCGCCCTAGTGCTCCGCCTTTGCTTTTGCTTCCCCCGTGATCACGCCACAACAACCTGGAGACAAACCATGAAACCTTCCTTTTCCGCTCCGCGCCGCAATGTTTTGCAATTTGCACTGGCGGGTGCAGCTGGGTCTTTGCCGCTGATGGGCCGTGCGCAGTCCATCGACACCGTCAAGATACTGGCCGGTTTTGCCGCTGGCGGCACGGTAGACACCCTGGCCCGCCGTGTGGCCACCCAGCTGGCACCGGCCTACGCCAAGTCGGCTGTGGTGGAGAACAAGACCGGGGCAGGCGGGCAGATCGCCATTGCGACCCTCAAGGCGGCTCCGGCAGACGGTGCCACGCTGCTGGTCACCCCCATGTCCATGCTGGGCATCTACCCCCACACCTACAAAAAGCTGCCCTACGACCCGGCGGTCGATGTCACTCCCGTCTCGCTGGGCGTGGTGTTCGACATGGGGTTTGCCGTGGGGCCACAGGTGCCAGCGTCGGTGAAGACCGTGCCGGAGTTTCTGGAGTGGTGCAAGGCCAACTCGAACGGCGCAAATTTTGGCTCTCCTGCGCCAGGCTCGGTCCCTCACTTCGTGGGTGAACTCATCGCCCGCGCCGGCAAGGTGGACATGAGGCACGTGGGCTTTCGCGGATCGCAGCCTGCCATTCTGGATTTGATGGGCGGCCAGATCGCCGCTGTGTCGGCGCCTGTGGGCGAGTTCTTGCCCCACCTGGCGGGCGGCAAGGTGCGTCTGTTGGCCACTTCGGGTGCCACACGCAACAAGTTCGTGCCCGGTGTGAGCACGCTGGTGGAGCAGGGCTTCAAGGACATGGTCTACGGCGAGTGGTTTGGTTTCTTCCTGCCGGGCAAGGCACCTGCGGATCTGGTGCAGAAGGCCAACACCGCCATTCGTGCCGCGCTGGCCGACACGGAGGTGATCGCCGGGCTGGCTGCCATGGGGCTGGAGGCCCGTTCGTCCATGCCTGCCGAGCTGGCGGCGCTGCTCAAGGCCGATGGCGAGAAGTGGGGCCCCATCGTGAAGGCCATTGGCTTCACCGCTGAGTCTTGAATACACCCCTGAGTCGCTTCGCGCCTTCCCCCTCAAGGGGGACGCCGTCAGCGCGGCGGGGCGGCCCTTGCGCGGCGGCCGCGGGCCTTGGTCGCGCCGGTCTTCGCGCGGTTGCCACGGTGCACAACCCTGAAGAGAGAACAACAGATGTTTGACGACGCAGTGATCCAGCAACTGGCCCGTGAACTGCACCAGGCCGAGAAGACCCGCGTGCAGGTAGAGCATTTCTCCAGGCGCTACCCCGGCATGACGGTGCAGGACGGCTATGCCATCTCGCGGGCCTGGGTGGCGATGAAGATCGCCGAGGGGCGCACGGTGCGCGGCCACAAGATCGGGCTGACCTCGCGCGCCATGCAGGTCGCCAGCCAGATCACCGAACCTGACTTCGGCACATTGCTGGACGACATGTTTTTTGCCGAAGGTGGCGACATACCCCTGCAGCGCTTTATCCTGCCGCGCGTGGAGGTGGAGCTGGCCTTCGTGCTCAACAAGCCGCTGCGTGGAGAACCTGGGCGCCCTCCGCTAAACATCTTCGACGTGCTGGCCGCCACCGAGTACGTGGTGCCTGCCATCGAGATCATCGACGCGCGCATCGAACAGCACGACCGCCACACGGGTGTGATGCGCAAGGTGTTCGACACCATCTCCGACAACGCCGCCAACGCCGGCATCATCACCGGCGGACGCCCGGTGCGCCCCGATGCGGTGGACCTGCGCTGGTGTGGCGCACTGCTCTACAAGAACGGCGTGATCGAAGAGTCCGGGCTGGCGGCTGCCGTGCTCAACCACCCGGCTACGGGCGTGGCGTGGTTGGTCAACAAGCTCGCCCCGTATGGAGAAGGCCTGGCGGCGGGGGAGGTGGTGCTGGGTGGCTCCTTCACGCGCCCCGTGGCCGCCGCAGCGGGCGACACCTTCCATGCGGACTACGGGCCGCTGGGCAATATCGCTTTTCGCTTTGTTTGAGGGCTTGGGTATGCACACCCCTGTTAACACCTTCAAGGCAGCACTGGCTGCGCGCACGCCGCAGATCGGCCTGTGGTTCGGCCTGGCCCATGGTTATGCGGCCGAGCTGGTGGCGGGTGCTGGTTTTGACTGGTTGCTGCTCGATGGCGAACATGCCCCCAACGATGTGCCGCTCATGCTTGCCCAATTGCAAGGTATTGCCAGCGCACGTGCCCTGTTGGGCACCGGGCCCCACCCGGTGGCGCGCGTGCCCGTGGGCGACACGGCGTTGATCAAGCAGTACCTGGACATTGGTGCGCAGACGCTGCTGGTGCCCATGGTGGATACCCCCGAACAGGCCGCGCAACTGGTGCGCGCCATGCGCTACCCGCAAGACGACGGGCAAGGCGGCATCCGTGGCCTGGGTGCAGGCCTGGCGCGTGCCTCGCAGTGGATGCGCTACCCGGGCTACCTCACGGAGGCCAATGCCCAGGTCTGTCTGCAGGTGCAGGCCGAGAGCACGCTGGCCATTCAGAACCTGGATGCGATCGCCGCCACGCCGGGGGTGGATGGCGTCTTCTTTGGCCCGGCGGATCTGTCAGCCAGCATGGGTCACGTTGGCAATCCAGGCCATCCTGATGTCCAGGCCGTGATCGAAGACGGAATACGCCGCGTGCTGGCAGCGGGTAAGGCCCCGGGCATTCTGATGGCCGACGAGAAGCTGGCACGCCGCTATCTGGAGCTGGGCGCCGTCTTCGTCGCTGTGGGGGTGGACACCAGCGTTCTGGTGGCGGCCATGCGGGACCTGGCGGCACGCTACGGCAGGCCGGTGAGCCTGGCTCCCTCCCGCAATGCACGATCGGTGGCCGTGTACTGATCCTGGCAGGCGCAGGGCCAGCGACCGGGGGCCTACCCTGGTGGCCGCAGCCGAAGCTTGTCCGCTGGATTGTCTGGCGCAGCGCTGGCAGCGCTGGTAGGGGCCCTGGGATCGTCGCCCAGCGGCGGCCGGGCCGCTGAAGCTGGCTCGGCGGCGTTGCGCGAGCGGATGGCCACGCCCCCTGGGTGCCGCTCGCTGTCCTGCCCCAGGATAGCCCGTGCCGGGGTGGAGCCCACGCGGGCGCGCAGCGTGTCAATGGCCTCCTGCAATGGCTCGGGCGAGGCCATGCGTGCCCGGTGGCGCAGCAGCACCTGCTGGGACATGTCCACCAGCTTGGAGTTGAGCGTTCGCTCGGCCTCTGCCAGCAGATGATGGACGGCACCGGTCGGGTCTCCGTGCAGGCTTTGCGCGATGGCGGCCTCGGCGGTTTTGTTGATGTGGACCAGGCATTCGCGCACAAGGTCGCCATACGGCGTGTGCAGGTTGCAGGCGTTGGCCAGAAGCTCGGTCAGGCCGCGCGTGTTGGCATAGCGCATGCCCAGCGCACGCACCCAGCCTTCGCCGTCGGCCAGATCAATCGACGTGACGGCCAGCACCGCCAGCAGGCTGCCCAGGTTGCAAGCGGCCTCGAAATCAAAGCTGCTGGCCGTGATCTCGCGTGCCATGCTGCGCACCGACTCCACTGCTTGCGAGAACTGCCGCTGCTGGATGAGCTGCAGCGTGCGGGCCACCTCGGCAAAACGCAGCACGCGGGCGCTGCCCTGGTGGCGCTCCAGAATGCGGCCAAAGTCGGCCATGCAGCGTTCGATGCCCTTGCGGTCGTTCTCGGCAAAGTACGAGAACGTGAGCAGCACCAGCGACTGGAAGTCAAACAGCTTGGAGTCGATGCCCAGGATGGCAGCCCGCGCCAGCACCTTGGTGGCGGTTTCGCGGTCGCCCATGTAGTACGACATCATCCCCAGCTTCTGCAGCCGCACCACCGAATCCGGGGTCAGGCCGCTGGCCGTGCGGTAGGTTTCGATGGCCTGCGAGAAATTGCCCAGCTCCACCTGCGCCCGGCCCAGCACGTCGTAGGCATCGGCAAACGAGGCGTCTTCGCCAATCAGCTCCTGCAAGGTGGTCACGGCGCGCGCCGCCTGGCCCGACTCGATCTGCGCGCGGGCCACGCCCAGTTTGGCCCAAGGCAGGGCGCGCGCGGCGATCACGGCTTCAAACAGCGTGCGGGCCTCGTCGTGGCGACCCAGGCGCAGCAGCAACTCGGAGCCAATGCGCGCGGCATACAGCCAATAGGGTTGGCGAGACTCAAATCGCTCCACACACAGTTGGGCGGCACGCTCAAAATCTTCGGCCTCGATGGCGTCAAAAATGGGTCGCAGATGGATCTTGCGCAGCCGCGCCAGGCTGAGGCGCTCAAACAGTGCGCTGGGGGTGAAGGGCTTGAGCAGATACCCGTCCAGCGCCGACTCGGCGGCCTCGGCCACGGCGGCATACGACGCCTCGGCCGTGACCATGAAAAACACGGTGGAAAACGGCAGCAGCTGTGCGCGCCGCAGATCGTCCAGCAAGGTCTGGCCCGAGTAGCCGCCTTCGCCAAAGTATTGTTCGCACAGCACGTAGTCAAACACGGTGTGCTCCAGCCGGTTGCGTGCGTCCTGCACACGGCTGCATTGCACGATGCGGGTCACGCCGTACTCACGCAGCTGCCCCACCAGAATGCTGCGTGATGTGGCATTGCTGTCAACAATCAAGGCCAGCACCTGGGGTGGGGCGGATTGTTCTTTCTCGGTTGCCATCGGTGGTGTGTACCGGCCCTGCTGCTGGCGTGGATAGGGGAAGCCCCCAGTGTAAGGGCGACCCGCACGGCGCAAATGCCGGGCAAACCCGCTGCGTGCGCGGCTTGCGACACAATCCCCCATCGCAGGCCCGGCATGGGGACTGGCAAGCGCGCTCAACTACTCCGATGAGGCTCATGGAACACGACGACATTCTGCGGGTGGCCACCTACAACATCCACAAGGGCGTACAAGGCATCGGCCCGGCGCGCCGGCTGGAAATCCACAACCTGGGGCTGGCGGTGGAGCAGCTCGACGCCGACATCGTCTGCCTGCAGGAGGTGCGCAAACTTCACCGGCGGGAACAGGCGTATTTCCAGCGCTGGCCCGAGTTGCCCCAGGCCGAGTTCCTGGCCCCCGAGGGCTATGAGGCGGTGTACCGCACCAACGCCATCACCAAACACGGCGAGCACGGCAACGCCCTGCTATCGCGCTGGCCCGTGATCGGCCACCAGCACGAAGACATTTCCGACCACCGCTTCGAGCAGCGGGGGCTGCTGCATGTGGAGGTGGACGCCCATGGCCGCCGCGTGCATGTGATCGTGGTGCACCTGGGGCTCATCCCGGGCAGCCGCATCCGCCAGATCGAACGCTTGCAGCGTTTTATCGAACGCGAGGTGCCCGGTGGCGCCCCGTTGGTGGTGGCCGGAGACTTCAACGACTGGGGCCAGCAGATCAAGCGCATGCTCGCGGGCTATTTTCTGTACGAGTTTGATGCACCGCGCACCTTCACCTACCCGGCTCGGCTGCCGCTGGCGCAGCTGGACCATGTCTATGTGCGGGGCCTGACGCCGCTGTCCCTGCACGTGCCCAAGGGCCGCATCTGGTGGCGCATGTCCGACCATTTGCCGCTGATTGCCGAGTTCAGGCTGTGACGTTCCCCCCCTGTGTCGCCTTCGGCGCCTTCCCCCTGAGGGGGACGACACCCACGCTGCGGGGCGGCCCTTGCTTGGTGTCCCGCGCCTTGGCCGCGCCAGTTTCGCCGCGAGTTGGTGGCGGCCTGCAGAGATGAGAAGAAAGTCTTCCGCCACGCTGCGTGGATTCGAGTTTGCCGATGACCACCAGGTGCGCCTGCTGCAGGGGGCCGAGGAGCTGTTCCCTGCCTTGATCCAGGCCATGGATGCGGCCTTGTCGGACATCCAGTTCGAGACCTACATTTTTGATTTCACCGGTGCCGGTGCGGCGGTGGCCGAGGCCCTGATGCGCGCGGCGCAGCGCGGCGTGCGCACCCAGCTGGTGGTAGACGGCGTGGGCACCGGCGCCTTGCCGCACGACTGGGCGCAGCGCCTGCAGGCGGCCGGCGTGCAATACCGCGTGTACTCGCCGCTCGGCCCGCTGGGGTTGCTGCTGCCGCACCGGTGGCGAAGGCTGCACCGCAAGCTGTGTGTGGTCGATGGGCGCATGCTGTTTTGCGGCGGCATCAACGTGCTGGATGATTTTCACGACCCCAACTACGGCACGCTGGATGCGCCGCGTTTCGACTTTGCGGTGCTGGCCACGGGCAGCCTGGTGGCGTCGGCCAGCGAGACCATGGACCAGCTGTGGTGGCGCATGCAGGCCGTGCGCGACGCGCGCCAGCGCCGCCTGCCCGAGGCCTTGCAGGCCCTGCGCGCGGCCAGCGCCGCCCAGCACGCGGCCCGGGTCGCCCAGGCAGGCCCGCCCATGCGGGCTGCGCTGGTGCTGCGCGACAACGTGCGCAACCGCAGCCGCATCGAGAAGGCCTACCGCAAAGCCATTGGCGCGGCGCGGCACGAAGTGATCATCGCCAACGCGTATTTCATGCCCGGCGGCAAGCTGCGCCGTGCGCTGGTGATGGCAGCGCGCCGGGGCGTGCGCGTGCGCCTGCTGCTGCAGGGGCGTTATGAGTACTTCATGCAGTACCACGCGGCGCGGCCGGTGTATGGCGCGCTGCTGGAGGCGGGGGTGGAGATTCATGAATACGCGCCCAGCTTTTTGCACGCCAAGGTGGCTGTCATCGACGCGCTGGGCGACAAACCCTGGGCTACCGTGGGCTCGTCCAACCTCGACCCCCTGAGCCTGCTGCTGGCGCGCGAGGCCAACGTGGTGGTGGAAGACGCTGCCTTTGCCACCGACCTGCGCCAGCGCCTGGTGCATGCCATGCAGCATGCTGGCCGGCGCATGGACCCGGCCCGGTACGCAGGCCGCCCCCTGCGCCAGCGCGTGCTCGACCGCGTTGCCTTTGGCCTCATGCGGCTGGCGTTGTGGGTTACCGGAAACAGGTATTGAGCAGGCCCCCATGGGGCGCTGCGCGCCCCGGACGCGCCATTTGCCTGCGCCTGGGCCGTGGGCAGGTGGCATGAACGACGGAATCCTGCAAGGCATTGTGCTATTGTTTTGATAGCTTTTTGCGCTTGTCCATCAAGCGCTGGATGCCTAAAACCCTTGAAATCCATGCGCCAGCGTTCGCTGTTACGATTCTGGCCATGTCCAGCCAACCCGCCGCCGATATGACGCCCACCCCGCCGGATGATGAAGGCACGCCTGTCTCCGTGAAGATTCGCGAACGCCTTGCCGCCGCCCGCAAGCGCTTTCACGCCAATGACAACATTGCCGAATTCATCGAGCCCGGCGAGCTGGAAAAGCTGCTCGACGAGGTCGAAGTCAAGATGCAGGGCGTGCTCGACAGCCTAGTGATCAACACCCAGGGCGACCACAACACCAACAACACCGCGCGCCGCGTGGCCAAGATGTACCTCAACGAGGTGTTCAAGGGCCGCTACGTGGCGCAGCCGCCCATCACCGAGTTCCCCAACGCCGAGCACCTCAACGAACTGATGATCGTGGGCCCGCTCACCGTGCGCAGCGCCTGCAGCCACCACTTCTGCCCCGTCATCGGCAAGATCTGGATCGGCGTGATGCCCAACGAGCACACCAACGTGATCGGCCTGAGCAAATACGCACGCCTGGTGGACTGGATCATGGGCCGCCCCCAGATCCAGGAAGAAGCCGTGGTGCAACTGGCCGACCTGATCATGGAAAAGACCCAGCCCGACGGCCTGGCCATCGTGATGGAGGCCAGCCACTTCTGCATGTCCTGGCGCGGTGTGCGGGACAACGACAGCCGGATGATCAACTCGGTCATGCGCGGCGTGTTCCTCAAGGACAGCGCTCTGCGTCGTGAATTTTTGTCCCTCATTCCTGGAAAGAACTGACCATGCTGGTACGCCTGCTTTACGCCAGTCGCGCGGTCGATACCTCGCCCGCCGCCATCGAAGCCATCCTGACGCAGTCGCGCCAGCACAACCCAGGCAGCGGCATCACCGGCGTGCTGTGCTATGGGGGCGGTGTGTTCCTGCAAGCCATCGAGGGCGGGCGCTCTGCGGTGAGCGAGCTGTATGGCCACATCCAGAAGGACCCGCGCCACAAGAACGTGGAACTGCTGCACTACGAAGAAATTGCCGAGCGCCGCTTTGGTGGCTGGACCATGGGACAGGTCAACCTGTCCAAGATCAACCACTCGATCCTGCTGAAATACTCCGAAAAGCCCGAACTGGACCCGTATGCGGTGTCGGGCAAGGTGTCGTTTGCGTTGCTTGAAGAGCTGATGGCCACCGCCTCCATCATCGGAAGAGCCTGAAAAGCGGGGCGCTTTGCTACTGCGCGGCCTGATCCCGGGTCTGCGGTACTCGCCGCACGGGAGTGCGGCTGCGTTCCTCAACCCAGGCTGAGGCCGCTCGCTACGCAAATCACCCCACTTTTCGTCGTTGCCCTGAACTCGCCATTTCAGCCGCAGCCCACAGGTGCTGCGGCTTTTTGCATTCAAGCCGCTCCTTTTTTTCCCGTGACCTTCACCGCCTTCGCCCTCATCATCCTCGCTGGCCTCATCCACGCGTGCTGGAACATCGTGGCCAAGAAGGCCGGGGGTGACTCGCGGTTTGCGTTCTTCACCTCGGTGATCATGATGGTCGTCTGGGCGCCGCTGGGCTGGTGGCTGGGGCGCGACGCGGTGCCGCAGTGGGGCGCTGTGGAGTGGGGCTTTGTGGCCGCCAGCGGGCTGCTGCATGTGGCGTATTTCGTCATCTTGCTGCGCGGCTACCGCGTGGCGGACCTCACGGTGGTGTACCCGCTGGCGCGCGGCTCGGGGCCGCTCTTGTCGTCGCTGGTGGCCATCACGCTGCTGGGCGAGCAGATCTCTGCGCTGGGCGCTTTGGGCATCGTGGGTGTGGTCGGGGGCGTGTTTCTGATCGCGGGTGGCCCGGGCCTGCTGCGCGCCGCGCACGACCCCGCTGCGCGGGCTCGGGTGCACAAGGGCATGTTGTATGGCTTGCTTACGGGCGCTTTCATTGCCAGCTACACGGTGGTCGATGGCTATGCCGTCAAGTTCTTGCTCATGTCGCCCATTCTGGTGGACTACATGGGCAACTTTGTGCGTGTGGGCCTGCTCGCGCCCGTGGTGCTGCGCGACCTGCCCACGGCCCGCACGCTCTGGCTGGCGCAGTGGCGTTTTGCGCTGCTGGTGGCGGTAGTGAGCCCAGTGGCCTATGTGCTGGTGCTGTATGCCATGCAGCAGGCGCCCCTGTCGCACGTGGCCCCGGCGCGCGAGGTGTCCATGCTGTTTGCTGCGCTTATCGGCGGGCACCTGCTGGGGGAGGGCGACCGCGTGGCGCGCATTTTTGGCGCGCTGTGCATTGCGGCAGGCGTCACGGCCCTGGCCTTGGGATGACGGCCGCCGCACCACAACCTCTGCTGCTGGGCTGCGACTTCTCCAGCAGCCCCACGCGGCGCAAACCCATCGTGCTTGCGCTGGGCCAGCGCCAGGGCGCGCGCGTGTCGCTCACCGCGCTGCAGCCGTTCGACACCCTGGCCGCGTTCGGCCAATGGCTGTCTCAGCCCGGTGACTGGGTGGGTGGCTTTGACCTGCCCTTTGGCCTGCCGCGCGAGCTGGTGCAGGCGCTGGGTTGGCCCACCGACTGGCATGCCTGCATGCTGCACTACCGCAGCCTCAGCCGCGAGCAGATCCGCGCGCAGTTTGCGGAGTTCTGCGATGCCCGCCCCGTGGGCGGCAAGTTTGCCCACCGCGCCACCGACGGGCCTGCAGGCTCCAGCCCTTCGATGAAATGGGTGAATCCGCCCGTGGCCTACATGCTGCACGCAGGTCTGCCGCTCCTGCTGGATGCCGGGGTGCACCTGCCCGGCCTGCACCCTGGCGCCCCTCACCGCGTGGCGCTGGAGGCCTACCCCGGCCTGCTTGCGCGCGAGGTGCTGCAGCGGCGCAGCTACAAAAGCGACGATCGCGCCAAGCAGACGCCGGACCGACTCATTGCCCGCAAGGACTTGATCAACGCCTTGGAACTGGGCCAGACCCGCCTGGGCCTGCGCCTCAAGCTCAGCCACGCCCAGCGCGATGCGCTGGTGCAGGACGCCAGCGGCGACAGCCTGGACGCTGTGCTGTGCCTGCTGCAGGCCGCCTGGGCCGAGCAGCGCCATGCCGAGGGCGATGCGCTCTATGGCCTGCCCCCAGGGCTGGACCCGCTCGAAGGCTGGATCGTGACGGCTGAAAAGCCTTAACCAACCATTCCACCGCTTTTCCCGGCATCGGCCCGGCGCAGGCTGCGTAGCATGGGCGGTACACGCTGGATGCTTTGTTTGCCCATGCCTTTTGCCCCCCGCCTTTTGTTCGTGCTGGTCCTGCTGGCCCCGCTGTTGGTGCAGGCCGCCCCCGCGCCCTGGTACTACTGGCGCAGCTTGGTCGATGGCCAGCGCGTGTGTGCACAAACCTCGCCCGGCCACGGCTGGGAGCGCGACAGCGCTGCCTATGAAGGCCCTGGCTGCCAGCCCCGGCGCAAGGTGCTCATCGTGCCCATGCGGTAGCTGTGGCTGTCCGCCTATGGCTTCTGGTGATTGCGGTGCTTGTTATAAAAATAATAGCTGCTAGCGCTTGCTGGATAAGCGCTAGAGGCCAAAATTGCTTGCATTAATGTGTGTACATTCGATAATGACATGCATGACCGAACTCATCCTAATCCGCCACGGAGAGACCGACTGGAACCGCGAGCTGCGCTTTCAGGGCCATGTGGACGTACCCCTCAACGCCACTGGCCACGAACAGGCCCGCCGTCTTGCAGAGCGCCTGGCTGCAGAGCGCCCCGTGGTGCACCACCTCATCTGCAGCGACCTCATCCGCACCCAGCAGACCGCCACGCCCAGCCTGCAGGTGCTGTTCCCCCAGGCCCGCATCGACACCCTCACCGACAGCGCCCTGCGTGAGCAAAACTTTGGCGTGGTGGACGGCAAGCGCGTGGATGACGTCAAGCTGGAGCACGCCGACGCATGGAACCAGTGGCTGCGCTTTGAAGCCGACTACGGCATGCCCGGCGGCGAGACCACCCGCCAGTTCCACACCCGCGTGATGGACGCTGTCTACCGCATCGCGCAGCAGCACAGCGGCCAGACGGTGATGGTGGTCACCCATGGCGGCGTGCTCGACATGATCTGGCGCACTGCGCGCGGCACAGGGCTGGATGGCCCGCGCCAGAGCGACATTCCCAACGCGGGGCTCAACCGCGTGCGGGTGAGTGGCGAGGCGGTGGAGGTGCTGGACTGGGCCGACGTGCGGCATCTCGCGGATTTGCCGGAGCAGCCGGTGTATGACCAGACGAAGTTGGTGGTGCGGTGAGCTGAGAGGTTCAGGGTTCTGCTGAGTCTGCGTTTGCTTTGGCAATCTGAATCGGCTAGAGCGGCTGGCCGACCTAGACTTACAGCAGTGCCGCCCCGAAGCCGAAAATCAACCCAACGATGGTGGCGAAGCACAGTGCCGTTAGCACCACCGGCAATAGCTGTGCGTCAAAAAGCAATGCGACAGCGAAATTCAAAGCCGCTCCAGCGAGGGCAGAAGATATCAACGATGCCCGCAGTGTGAACGGCAGGGCCGCTCTGCCGGCTGGGACAACGAGTGCCTGTCCTGAACTTGCCGGAAAGGTGCTCCGTCCAATGACTCTGCCAAGGATGCCTCCGGTCACCGCTCCAGCAACCAGCCCGAGGAGGACGCCGCTCCATGGTGAGTTCACACGCCAGAGAGTGAACGCGATAGACAAAGCGCAGGAGACCGACGCGCTTTGCGCTGACAGTGTTGCCAACGGAACTACAAAATCTCCGGGTTTGAGCGGTGGCATGTTGTTGATCATGGGAGTTTGCAAGCGGTGGACTATGTGCAGGAGCAATCGCTAGATTGTGCTTGCACGGGCAATCCCAGCGCCTCACTCACCACCCCCACCTGCCGCGCCAACCGCACCGATTCCGGCTGCCCATTCACCAACGGCTGCAACAAATTCTGCACCGCCGCCCACTGCCCATTGCGCTGCAGTGCATCCAGCCAGATCTGGTGAAACAAATCCCGCTGCGCGTGGCTGCCGCCAATCTCCACCAGCCGGGGCAGGGCCGCGCCCAGTTGCTCCGCTGCAGTCGCCCAGTCGCCTTGTGCATGCGCCAGCAAGCCCTGCGCTGCGGGTACACACACCTGTTGCCACACGGTGCGTTCATGCGCCTCGGTGCGGGTGGCGGCGTGGGCCTCAAGGTTGCGTTTTAGCGTGCGTGCTGCCTCCATGCGCCCGGCGCGGGCCAGGCCGTAGAGGTATTGCAGGTCCAGGAAGGGCAGCACATGGTCGGCAAGGCGTTGCGCGAGGTGGTTGGCCACATCAGCCCAGCGGTCGCCCACGTCCACGCCCGCCAGCTCCAGCCGGGCGAGCAGCGACACGGCGTTGATCTGGTCTTGCGTGTATTCCTTGACCACGCCCCAGATCTGGCTGTCGTAGAGCGCCAGCACCTCGGCGTCCCGGTCCTGCTCCAGCAAAAACAGCGCCTGGTGCCACCAGTTGTGCGTGACCATGAAGGAGTTCAGGCCCGTCCAGGTGTCGCTCACGCTGGCCATGAAGTCGGTACCTTCGCGGATGCGGCCTTGGGTCAGCATGACGTGGGCCAGTGCGTGGTGAGCCCAGGGCTCTTTGCGGCACAGGCTGATGGCGTGGCGGGCGGCGCTTTCGGCCTCGGGCAGGCGGTGGCATTGCTCCCAGCCAAAGGCCAGCATGCCGTGCAGGTAGGGCACCTCGGCCGCTACGGGCAGGGCCTGCAGCGCCAAGCGCAGCATGCCGGGCGAGTCGCCCCGGTTGAACAAATGGTATTGGCCGAGCTTGAGGGACGCGAGGTCGCGCGGGTGCAGGCGGGCTTGCTCCTCGTGCAGTGCAATGGCGCGGGGCAGGTCACCATCCACCCAGGCGGCGATGGCGGCCACAAAGCGTTGCTCACGCTCGGTAGCCTCTGCGGCACGGGCCAGGGCCTGGTCGATGAAGGGGCGCGCGTTGCGCGGGGCGTCGGCCGATTCGGCAAACATGTGCAGCGCCGCGCAGCTGGCCTGAACGATGGGGCTGGTGTCGGCCGCCGCGTTCAGCACGTTCACCGCGCGGGCTTCACAGGCGATGAAGCCTTCGACAAAGTCGTTCAGGGCTGCGGCGCTTGCCGGGTCCTGCAAGGTGACGGGGTTGCCCAGGCTATCGGTCGTGCGGGTGTGCGTGGAGGATGGCATGGGGCATTGTTAGGGGTGGTGGATCAGCCGCCCTTGATCAGCGTCAGATAGGCCTTGCGGGTGTCGGCCGATACAGAGGCCACGAGCTGCTCGTGCGGCGTTTGGTGGCGCGCCAGCATGCGGGCGGTGGCAATGGTCTTGGATTTGCAGAACCAGTGGCAGGTGTGCTGCATGAGGAACAGTTCGGCCGTCATCATGAAGGCACGGTCCTTGGGCGCAAGGTGGCTGGTGTTCTGCACCACGTGCGCAATGCCGCGCGCGTGGATGGCCAGGGCCTTGCGCATGTCGAAGGTGAAGCTGGGCAATATCTTCTCGGCAAAGGGGATCGCCATTGCCAGGCGGCTGACGCGTGTGGTGGCCTCGGGCTCCTTGGCAAAGTCGGCGGCAAACCGGCTGAATTGCTCGGTGAGTTGCGCCTCGGTGGTGCTCAGCAGGCTCCAGATCTGCTGGCGGCGCTCGTCCGTGCTTTCGCCCAGGGCGCGCAGGTAGCCGTCGGTCAGGGCTTCCATGAGCTTTTCGATCTGGTAGTTGGCCAGGTGGCTGCCCAGCAGCGCAATGCGCTTGCGCTGCTCTTTGGCGTTGAGCATGTAGGTGCCGGTGGCGATCAGGATCGCCAGGATGAGGATGTCCATGCGGTGTGGTGCGTTCGTACAGGGGGTGGGAGAGTGGTGGCCCAGGGTGGCCCGGTGTCTGCCAACAAACCCCCAAGGTTACCAACAACCTCCGGCCATGCTTTCAGCTCGCTGGCGGCTGGGGCCAAGCCCGCTGGGGTTCACGGATCAGCTCGAATGCATGTGCCACCTGCAGCACGCCCAGGTCGTCAAAACGTGCACCCGCAATCTGCAGGCCAATGGGCAGGCCGCTTGTGGTGTAGCCGCAGTTGACCGACGCGGCGGGCTGCTCGGACATGTTGAAGGGCACGGTAAACCCGATGTGCTCCAGCGGGCGCAGCGGGTCGTTGGTGGGCGAGGGCAGTTCGGCCTGGAAGGCGGGCATGGGCGCCACGGGAGAGATCACATAGTCAAAGGCACTGCAGGCCTTCACGGTGTTGACCCGCGTCAGGTGGAACTGGTGGCTGGCGTTGAAGACTTCGGTGCCACTCATGCCCGCTGCGCTGTCGGCCCAGGTGCGGATGTAGGGCAGCACCTTGTCGCGCCGCGCGGCGGGCAGGGCCTGCAGGTCGATGTGCGAGCGCATGCGCCAGAAATGGTCCATGCCGTCGAGCATGGCCTGGGTCATGAAAGGCGCCATGGGCACGATGGTGGCGCCCGCGGCCTCCATGAGTTTTGCTGCGCGTTCTACGGCGGCTTTCACCTCGGGCTCCACCGGCAGGCCGCATCCGGCGTCCAGCAGCAAACCAATGCGCAGGCCGCGCAAGCGTTCGGCGCCCTTGTTGAACTGGCTCCACGCGATGTCCTGGTAGGGCAGGCTCATGCTGTCGCGCGCGTCGGGCTGGCTCAGCACCTGCATCATCAGCGCGGCGTCGGCCACGGTGCGGGTCATGGGGCCTGCGGCGCGGCCGGTGTAGGGTGGATCGATCGGAATGCGGCCCAGGCTGGGCTTGAGGCTGAAGATGCCGCACCAGCTGGCGGGCAGGCGCAGCGAGCCGCCGATGTCGGTGCCGATGTGCAATGGGCCATAGCCTGCGGCTGCGGCAGCGCCACCGCCGGCGCTGGAGCCGCCGGGGCCCTTGCGGGTGTCCCACGGGTTGCGCGACAGGGGGTGAAAGGTGGACAGGCCCGAGGACAACATGCCGTAGTCAGGCATGGTGGTCTTGGCCACGATGACGGCGCCCGCATCGCGCATGCGGGCGGCGGGCGGCGCATCGGCAGCGGCGGGCACCAGCTCGACGGCGGCCGTGCCCAGGGGCGTTGGATCGCCTTCGGTGGCGATGTTTTCCTTGATGGTGCTGGGCACGCCATCCAGCGCGCCCTTGGGCTCACCACGCAGCCAGCGGGCTTCCGATTCGCGGGCTTGTGCCAGGGCCATCTCAGGGCGCAGCAGGTAGGTGGCGCGGATGTGGGGCTCCCACCGCTCAATGTGGGCCAGCACGGCCTGCGTGACCTCGACGGGGGACAGCGTGCGCTGGCGGTAGGCGGCAAGGAGGTCGTGGGCGGGCAGGTCGTGCAGGGCTGTCATGGCGGGATGTGGGGAGTTTTATCAATAAAAAAGGCTGCTAGCGCTTATTGGTAAAGCGCTGGCAGCTATTATTTTGGGAGCTGTCTGCTTCTGCGTGCTTCAGCTATTCATTGCGTTGTGCGCTGCCCGCGAAACTGGCGCGGCCCAGGCGCGGGCAGCCGAGCAAGGGCCGCCCCGCAGCGAGGGCTGCGTCCCCCTGCCCGCATTGCGCAGCAATGCGAGAGCGGGGGGAAGGCCCGAAGGGCCACAGGGGGGGGCCATCTCAAGACCAGGACAGCGCGGAGATGTCGTTCACGAACACGGGCATGTCTTTCCACAGGCCCTTGAGGTTCTTGTTGGCCACCGTGATCCATTGGTTGGAGTACAGGAAGGCGTGCACTGCATCGTTGGCCAACAGGCGCTGGGCATCGCCCAGCAGCTTGGCGCGGTCGGCGGGGCGGGCTGCGTTCTTGATCTGGGTGAACAGGTCGTTGAACTTGGGCGAGTTGTAGGCCCAGTAGTAGTCGGGCTTGGCAAAGTTGCCCAGGTCGAAGGGCTCCACGTGGCTGATGATGGTCAGGTCGTAGTTCTTGCTGCCATAGGTGCCGCTGAGCCACTGCGCCCATTCCACGTTCTGGATCTTGGCGATGATGCCGACCTTGGCCAGCTGGGCGGCCACCACCTCGCCGCCCTGGCGGGCGTAAGGCGTGGGGGGCAGCGTCATGGTCAGCTCCAGCGGCGTCTTGATGCCGGCTTCGGCCAGCAGCTTCTTGGCCTTCTCGGGGTCGTAGGGGTTCACGCCCGTGGTGTCCACATAGCCAAAGGCGCCGGGCACATAGTGGCTGCCAATGGGCGCACCGTAGCCGTCGCCTGCGCCTTCGATCACGGCCTTGCGGTCAATGGCTGCGGCAATAGCGCGGCGCACGCGCACATCGTCCAGCGGCTTCTTGCCGTTGTTGATGGCGAGAATGGTCTTGGCGCGCGAACCTGCCACGATCACCTGGTACTTCGGGTTGGCCTTGAACTGTGCCACGCTGCGCGGTGTGACGCGCGGGAAGGCGTCCACGTCACCGGCCAGCAGGGCGGCCACCTGGGCGGCGGGGTCAGAGATGAAGCGGAAGGTGGCGCGCTTGATCTTGATGGCCTTGGCGTCGCGGTAGCCGTCCCACGCGGTCAGCACCACGGACGAGCCCTTGTTCCAGGCCTGCAGCTGGTAGGGGCCGGTGCCAACGGGCTTGTTCGCGTTGGTGTCGGCGCTCTTGGGCTCCACGATGATGGAGGTGGCCTGGCCGAGGATGAACAACAGGTCGGGGTCGATCTCCTTGTTGAGCAGCACCACGGTGTAGTCGTCCACCACCTGGGTGGTGATGCCTGCAAAGGTGCGCTTGTCCTTGTTGGTGCTCTTCTCACCGCCCGCGCGGTCGTACGAGAACTTGACGGCCGCAGCGGTGAAGGGCTCGCCGTTCTGGAACTTCACGCCACGGCGCAGCTTGAAGGTGTAGGTCTTGAGGTCGGGCGAGACCTCCCAGCTTTCGGCCAGCAGGGGCGACACGCTGCCGTCGGGGTTGATCTTGGTGAGCGTCTCGAAGATGTTGTACTGCACGATCTCGGCAATGGCAGACGCGGCACCGGCTGTCGGGTCCAGGCCTGGGGGCTCCAGCGTCATCGCCAGCGTCACCGCATCTTTGCGGCTTTGCGCCATGGCGCCAAGCGAGGTGGACAAGGGCACAGCGGCGATGGCGCCAGTGGCAAGGACGGTACGGCGGTTCAGCATGTTCGGACTCTCCAGACAAAAAACCAGACGAAGACCCCGGCGCCTTTGCAATGGGTTACCGGGGAGCACAAAAGCTTTTTACACCATCACATCGGTATTTGGTTACACGATTTTTGCTGCGGCCGCAGCAGCGGCACGGCGCGCCCTTGCACGGCCCGGCAGCACCTGCGGCACCGCACCCACCAGCGATTGCGTGTACGGGTGCTGCGCGTTGCGGAACAGCTCTCCGGGAGAGCCCCGCTCTACGATGCGGCCCTGGTACAGCACCACCACCTCGTCGCACAGGTGATTCACCACGGCGAGGTCGTGGCTGATGAGCATGTAGGTGATGCCGAACTGCTGCTGCAGGTCCTGCATCAGGTTCAGCACCTGGGCCTGCACCGACACGTCGAGCGCGCTCACGGGTTCGTCCGCCACGATGAGGCGGGGCCGGGTGATGAGGGCACGCGCTATGGCGATGCGCTGGCGTTGGCCGCCCGAAAACTCGTGCGGGTACTTGCCCAGGTCGTTGGTGCGCAGGCCCACCTGGGCCAGCACCTGGGCGGCCTGCTCGCGCTGCTCGGCGCGCGTGGTCTGTCCTTGCGCCTGTAGTGGCTCGGTCACGATGCGCTCGACCGTCTGGCGCGGGTCCAGTGATCCATATGGGTCCTGGAACACCATCTGAAAGTCGCGCCGCGCCTGGCGCAGTTGCTCGGCGGGCAACTGGTGCAGGTTGCGGCCCAGCAGCTCGACCGTGCCGGAGGTGGGGGTATCGAGCGCCATTACCAGCCGTGCCAGGGTGGACTTGCCCGAGCCGGATTCGCCAACGATGCCCAGGCTGCGGCCCGAGGCAATCGAGAAGTTCACGCCGTTGAGGGCATGCACCTTGCCGGGTGGCTTGAACAGATGGTCGCGCGGCAGCGTGTATTCACGCACCAGGTCTTTGACCTGCAGCAGCGGCGTTTCTGCGGGATCGGTGCTGTGGAGCGCCTGGGTCATGCGGCCACCTCGACGATGTTTACCACCTGGGCACTCTGGGCTTCGGCAATGGCCTCGCGCCGCAGACAGCGCACCTCGTGGTCGCCATCGGCATCGGTGGCCACGAGCGTGGCCTCGGGCTGGTTGTGGTGGCAGGCATCCACCGTGTAGCTGCAGCGGCCCGCAAAAGGGCAACCTGAAGGCAGGTCGACCAGCTCAGGCACCGTGCCGGGGATAGTGGACAGGCGCGGGCGCTGGCCGGGCGCGTGCACGGCGCCCAGATGAGGCCGGGCGGCAAACAGGCCGCGTGTGTAGGGGTGTGCCATGGCCGAGAAGACCGAGGCGGTGGAGCCGCTTTCGACCACGCTGCCGCCGTACATCACCATCATGCGGTCCACGTTCTGCGAGATCACGCCCAGGTCGTGCGAGATCAGGATGAGCGCCATGTTGCGCTCGGCCACCAGATCGCTGATGAGGTCCAGGATCTGCTGCTGGATGGTCACATCGAGCGCCGTGGTGGGCTCGTCGGCAATCAGCAGATCAGGCCCGCAGGCCAGCGCCATCGCGATGGTGATGCGCTGGCGTTGCCCGCCGGAGAACTGGTGCGGATAGGCGTCAAAGCGCTGCGCGGCGTTGGGGATGCCCACGCGGTCCAGCAGGGCAATGGCTTCGGTGCGTGCGGCTGCCGCATTCATGCCCCGGTGCAGGCGCAGCGGCTCTGCCACCTGGTGGCCGATGGTGTGCACGGGGTTCAGTGCGGTCATGGGCTCCTGGAACACCATGCCAATGCGGTTGCCGCGCATCTGGCACATCTGTGCATCGGTGCGGCCCACCAGCTCTTGGCCATCAAAGCGAATGCTGCCGGTGACCTGCGCGCTGTCAGGCAGCAGGCCCATGAGCGACATGGCGGTGATGGATTTGCCACAGCCCGATTCACCAATCAGGCCCAGGGTTTCACCGCGCGCCAGCGAAAAGCTCACGCCGCGCACGGCATCGGCCGGGCCCCGGTGCGTCTGCAGGCGGATGCGGAGGTTGGAGACTTCGAGCAGGAAAGACATGGAGAACAGTTCGTGCAAGGTTCGGCGGAGGTTTCAGCGCTTGCGCGACAAGCGTGGGTCCAGCAGGTCGCGCAGACCATCGCCCAGCAGGTTCAGTCCCAGCACGGCCAGCGCAATCGCCACACCAGGCCAGACGGCCAGCAGCGGGGCTTGGAACATCAGCGTCTGTGCTTCGCTGAGCATGCGGCCCCAGGAGGGTTGGGGCGGCTGGGTGCCCAGGCCCAAATAGGAGAGGGCGGCTTCGGCCAGGATGGCAATGGCGAACTGGATGGTGGCCTGCACGATGAGCACCGACAGGATGTTGGGCAGCACATGCTCCAGCGTGATGCGCAAGCTGCCCTTGCCGCAGGCGCGCGAGGCCAGGATGTATTCGCGCGACCACACCGCGTTGGCCGACGCCCGGGTGACGCGCGCAAACGTCGGGATGTTGAAGATGCCGATGGCAATGATGGAGTTGACGATGCCCGCGCCGAACACAGCGGTGAGCATGATGGCGGACAGGATGGCCGGGAAGGCAAACGTAAAGTCGGCCAGCCGCATGATGAGTTCTTCAACCCAGCCGCGCTTGGCCGCAGCCAGCAGGCCCAGCGCTGTGCCAACGGTCAGCCCGATGCCCACGGCGATCACGCCCACCAGAATGGAATTGCGCGCACCCACCAGCAACAGCGACGCCACATCACGCCCAAAGGCATCGGTGCCCAGCCAGTGTGTGCCGGTGGGCGGCTGCAGCTTGGAGGCCAGGTCCATCTCGTAGGGCGACCAGGGTGTCCAGACCAGCGACAGTGCAGCGGCCAGCAGGAGCAGCAGCGACAGGACGGCGCCGATCACGAAGCTGCGGTGGCGCAGCGCGCGGTGCAGCCAGCTGGGGGCAGAGGTGACAGAAGGCGAAGGAATGACAGCGTTCATGGGGGGATCAGATGTCGGAGGCCTTCACGCGCGGGTCGATCACGGCGTAAAGGATGTCCACCACGAAATTCACGATGACCACCATGGCGGCGAGCAGCATCACGCAGTTGCGCACCACGATCAGGTCGCGGTTGGAGATGGACTGGAAGATCAGGCGCCCCAGGCCGGGCAGGTAGAACACGTTCTCCACCACGATGGTGCCCGCCAGCAGGTTGGCAAACTGCAGCCCCATCACGGTGATTACCGGGATCATGGCGTTGCGCAGCACATGGCCCCAGAGCGCCGCGCGCTGCGACAGGCCCTTGGCGCGGGCGGTGCGCACAAAGACTTCGCGCAGCACCTCCAGCACGGCCGAGCGCGTGATGCGCGCGAGGATGGCGGCCTGCACCACGGCCAGCGCAATCGCGGGCAACAGCAGGGCTCTGAGGGCTTCGAGTGGACTGCCGCCAGCGTCTTCGGTCCAGCCGGGGAAGCCACCGGCCGAGAACCACTGCAATTTCACGGAGAACAGCAGGATCAGCAGAATGGCGAACCAGAAATTGGGGATGGCAATTCCGATCTGCGCCAGCCCCATCACGCCGACATCACCGATCTTGTTGTGGCGCGATGCTGCATACACACCTGCCACCAGGGCCAGCACGGTGGTGATGACCATGGCCATCAGGGCCAGCGGCACCGTTAGGGCCAGGCGTTCCAGCACCAGGTCGAGCACGGGTGAGCTGTAGGCATAGCTGTCGCCCATGTTGCCCACCACCAGCCCGCTCACCCATTGCCAGTAGCGCAGGCTGGCGGGCTGGTCCAGCCCCAGTTTGCTGGCCAGCGCAGCCACGGCTTCGGGCGAGGCGTCGGGTCCCATGAGCATCTGGGCGGCGTTGCCCGGCAGGATCTCCAGCACCAGAAACACAACAATGGACGCGCCGATAAGCGTGGCCAGGAGGGTAATAAACCGCTTGAGAAAAAACAGGCCCATGGGTGAGGTGGGTGAGGAGAGGGGTAGGGCGCGCGGGCGTCAAAATTAATGTGTATACACAGCATAACGGTAAAAACATCCCCGTCAGCGGTGGTGGGTTGCAGTGTGGCATGCAAGGCACATGCCACCAGCGCGGGATAATACGGAGCATGAACCGCGCCGCGTACCCCTTCTCCTTTGTTTTTGGCCCTGTGCCCAGGGAGGCCGTATGGCGCTGATGATCACCGACGAGTGCATCAACTGTGATGTGTGCGAGCCCGAATGCCCTAACCAGGCCATCTATCTGGGGCAGGAGATCTACGAGATCGACCCGAACAAGTGCACGGAATGTGTGGGGCACTTTGACGAGCCCCAATGTGTGCAGGTCTGCCCCGTCGCCTGCATCCCCGTGAACCCGCAGCACGTCGAGAACCACGAAACCCTGTGGCAGAAGTTCCAGCGGTTGCAGGCGCCAGCTTCGAGTTAGTTTGTAGTGTTTTTTGGCTCTAGCGCTTATCTATCAAGCGCAAGAAGCTATAAAAATAATAGCTATTGACCGAAGGGGATGCGACGGACCGTGGTTACCCAGAACCCTGCCGCGCCGCTCAGTCTTCTGCAGGGCGGGGGGGCTTGGGGCGCGGCGGTTTGGTGGTGTGGATGAGCAAGGTGGCCTTGTCCATCTCGCCTGCCAGCATGGCCGGGTAGGCCTTCAGCGAATGGACGATGCTGTCTTCGATCAGCGTGCGCTGGTCGGGGGAGGGTTTTTTGAGCACCCAGTTGGCGACTTCGCTTTTCACGCCCGGGTGGCCGATGCCCACGCGCAGGCGCCAATAGTCAGAGGAGCCGAGCTGGCCATGGATGTCCCGCAGGCCGTTGTGCCCTGCATGGCTGCCGCCGCGCTTGAGCTTGACCTGCCCTGGCGGAATGTCCAGTTCGTCATGCACCACCAGGATTTCTTCGGGCTGGATCTTGAAGAAGCGCGCCAGCGAAGCCACCGACTTGCCCGAGAGATTCATGAAGGTCTGTGGCTGCAGCAGCCAGACGCTTTGCCCATGCACCGTCGTGCGCGCTACCAGCCCGTGGTAGCTGCGCTCGGGCACCAGCGTGGCCTTGAGTTCGCGCGCCAGCGCATCAATCCACCAGAAACCGGCGTTGTGGCGGGTGGCTTCGTAGTCTGGCCCGGGGTTTCCAAGGCCTACAAACAGCTTGATCATTGGCGGGATTATCGGTGGGTGTGGGGTGGTTAGAGCCAGACGGTTTGCAGATGCGAATGGCTTTGCGCCAATGAAAACGGCCCACACAAGGTGGGCCGTTGGGGGTCAACGCCGCAGGGCGGGCTGACCGGGTGAAGTCATCGAGGTCGTTGACCGATTACTTCTTGCCCTTGCCCTTGCCCTTGGCATCGGCAGCAGGAGCGGCTTCGGCAGGGGTCTCAACGACCACCACTGGAGGCACCACGGACACCAGCACGGGGTTGTTGTTCTGACCGCCACGGATCTTGGCCGTCACGCCCTTGGGCAGCTTGATGTCCTTCAGGTGGAGGGATGCGCCCTTTTCCAGCTTGGACAGGTCCACAGCGATGAACTCAGGCAGGTCCGAAGGCATGCAGGTCACGTCCAGCTCATTCACGATCGGGTTGACCATGCACTTGTCGACCTTGACGGCGTTGGACTCGTCAGCACCGCTGTAGTGCAGTGGCACCTTCATGTGCAGCTTGGTCTTTTCGTCCACGCGCTGGAAGTCGATGTGCAGCACGAGTTGCTTGTAGGGGTGGTATTGCACGTCACGCAGCAGAACCTTGGAGGTCGTGCCGGCCACTTCCATGTCCAGCACGCTGGAGTGGAAAGCTTCCTTCTTGAGGGCGTGCCACAGTGCATTGTGGTCCACCTCGATGAGTTGGGGTTCGGCGGTGCCACCGTAGACGATGCCAGGCGTCTTGCCCGAATTGCGCAGACGGCGGCTCGCACCCGTACCTTGCTTGGCGCGCTCAAAAGCGACGAAGTTCATAACTAGCTCCTGAAAAGGACAGACCGCGACCAGTCTTGCCCTGTTTTAAAAAGGCCCGCGATAGCAGGCCACACTTCGTTCCCGAACCAACAGACAAGCCTCCCGAAGGAGGCTTGGTGTCCTGTTCAACCGTCTTTCCAAGCCGAAGGCCTCTTGCGAGCCCCGCGTTTGTCAGAACAGGTTGTCTTGGTCCGAGAACAGACTCATCACCGACTCACCCTTGGCAATGCGCTGGATCGTCTCTGCGATCAGCGGGGCCACGGAAAGTTGGCGAATCTTGGCGCATCCCCGGGCGTTGTCGCTCAGCGGGATGGTGTTGGTCACCACCACTTCATCGAGGGCCGAGCCCTTGGCGATGCGTTCGATGGCAGGACCCGAAAAAATAGGGTGCGTGCAGTAGGCGTACACCTTCTTGGCGCCACGCTCCTTGAGCACTTCAGCGGCCTTTACCAGCGTGCCGGCGGTGTCGATCATGTCGTCCATGATCACGCAGTTGCGGCCTTCGATTTCGCCGATCACGTGCATGACTTCGGACACGTTGGCTTTGGGGCGGCGCTTGTCGATGATGGCCAGGTCGCAGTTGAGCTGCTTGGCCAGTGCACGGGCGCGCACCACGCCACCCACGTCGGGCGAGACCACAATCAGGTCTTCATAGTTCTTCTGACGCAGGTCGCCCAGCAGCACGGGCGACGCGTAGATGTTGTCCACCGGGATGTCGAAAAAGCCCTGGATCTGGTCGGCATGCAAGTCCATGGTCAGCACGCGTGCCACGCCCACGGCTTGCAGCATGTTGGCCACCACCTTGGCGGTGATAGGCACGCGCGTCGAACGCGGGCGGCGGTCTTGGCGGGCATAGCCGAAGTAGGGGATCACGGCGCTGATGCGCTCAGCCGATGCACGCTTGAGCGCATCAACCATGATCAGCAGTTCCATGAGGTTTTCGTTGGTGGGGGCGCAGGTGGACTGCACCACGAAAACATCGCGTGCACGCACGTTTTGCTTGATTTCAACGGTGACTTCACCGTCGGAGAATCGACCCACGTCAGCCGCACCGAGGGTGGTGCCGAGGTGTTGGGCAATTTCAGCTGCCATGCCAGGATTGGCATTGCCGGTGAAAACCATGAAGTCGGGGTGGTTGGCTTGCATGAGCGTCCCAGCAGTCTGAAATAAAAGCCCGTACGCGGAAAGCGTTTGGCAGGGGAAGAAGGATTCGAACCTTCGCATGCCGGAATCAAAATCCGGTGCCTTAACCAGCTTGGCGACTCCCCTACACAGGTCAACTACCGAAGGCAGCTAACCTTAATTCTTGCCTGATGCCCAACCTGCCAGAGGATGGACCATCAGATTTTCACATTCCTTAACTTGCCAGCCCTGTGGGGCTCCACTCAAGTCAACTGCATGTGACATATGCGCAAACACTGCACTTCCTGAGCCTGTCATCCTGCCTTGCAATCCTCGGGCATCGAGCCATTCAATGGCTTCGGTAACCTCGGGGCAAAGTGCCTGGGCAACTGGCTGCAAGTCATTTCGACCGAAGTCAAAGTGTGCTGCAGCAAAGCCTAAGATTGTAGCACTATCTGAATCGCGTTTCAAACTTGGTGACGAAAAAATTGCTTTTGTCTCCAAGCCTGCAGCGGGCTTCACGATGGCAAAGCGCGCTTGCGGTAGTTGCTGTGCTTTCTCAAGCGGCGTGATTGTCTCACCAATTCCTTCGACCCAAGCGTTGTGACCGCGTAAAAAAAATGGAATGTCTGCACCGAGCTTCAGACCAATAGCTTCCAGTGCCGATTGCGACAGGTTCAGACCCCACAACCTGTTAAGGGCAAGCAAGGTGCTGGCTGCATCGGAAGAGCCACCACCCATGCCCGCCTGGGAGGGGATGTTTTTCACGACGCCAATGTGTGCACCCTGAGTGCAGCCGGTGGCTTGCTGCAGTGCGAGCGCGGCCTTGATCGTCAGGTCTAGCTCTGGCAGTGCCGTGCCCAGGTCTTCGCGTGTGATAGCGCCACCGGCGCGGCGCTCGAAATGGAGGGTGTCGCACCAGTCGATCAACATGAAGACCGACTGCAGCAGGTGGTACCCGTCCGCGCGTTGGCCTGTGATGTGAAGGAACAGGTTGAGCTTTGCCGGAGCCGGCACGTCATACAGGGATTGCATGGCAACGAATTGGGCGCGTGAGGAGGGCGGCTAGCGGGTCAGTGCGATGCGCAAAGTGGCCTGGGGGGCGGGGTCGTCGCGGTGTGCCACCAGTCGCCCCTGTTCCAGGGCCGAAAGATCGGCCCTCCAACCTGGCACAGTGGTTTGTACACCCTTGAGCCAGGCGAACAGGGCGGCCACGGGGATGCGCGTGCCCGTCACATCCTGCAGCAGTGCGTCGAGCGAATCAGAGGTCCGCGATTCCTGCGCGCTGGTCAGCTGTGCATGGCCATCTTTCCATTCCAGCTGTGCGATGCGGCTGCCGAGCGGGCTGATCAGTGCAAGCCCCCCGGTCTGTGCATTGCCCCGCAGTTCAAATATTGCAGAGAACGACTGCGATGCCTGTCCTTCCACCTGCAGGGCGATACGCCCATTCCAGGCATCTTCTTCGCCTGCAGGTACCTGTGGCGGCTGCGCGCAGCCGACCAGCCACAGTGCGCAGGCCACCCACAACAGCAGCCCGGCGACACGTGGGCCGACCATGACGCGCGCAATGCGTTGAAAAGGAGTTCCTGAAACTCCGTGCATCAAAGGCTCACCCCAAGGCGCTTCAGCGTTTCTTTCAGCGTTTCATTGTCAGGGCTTGTCCGCGCGCCTTCTTTCCAGACCTTGAGAGCAGCCTCCTTGTCACCCAGGCTCCAAAGCACCTCACCGAGATGCGCTGCGATTTCTACATCCGGGCGAGCTTTGTAGGCAGTTTCCAGGTGCCGCTTGGCCTCTGCCTTGTTGCCCATGCGAAATTCCACCCAGCCTAGGCTGTCGGTAATGAAGGGATCGGAGGGGGCGAACTCCAGTGCTTTCAGAATCAGCTGTTTGGCTTCGTCCAAGCGCACGCCCCGGTCTGCCAATGAATAACCGAGGGCGTTGTAAGCATGGTGGTATTGAGGCTTCTGGGAAATCACCTGCCTCAGCAGTTTCTCCATAGTCTCCGGGTGACCCGCTTTTTCGGCCAGCATGGCTTGGTCATACACCAGTTCGGCGTCATCAGGTGCTAGCGCCACAAGCTCGCTCTGGACTTGGTAGGCTTCCTGGTAAAGCCGCAGGTCACGCAGTAGCTGCACCTCGGCCAGCAGCTTCATGCGTTTGTCGTCAGCAGAGGTTCCTGGCAGGTTTCGCAGCAGTTCCCGCGCCTGGGCCACTTTGCCCTGCCGTGCAAGCAGGGACGCGCGGCGGCTTTGCGCACTGAAGGCTTCGTCCACGTTGTCGATGCGGTTGAGCCACGCTTCTGCAGCGGCAAAATCGCCCTTCTTCTCTGCGAGCTGTGCGGACAGCAAATAGGCTTGCGTAAGCCCTTTCTGTCGCACTTCAGGATCGGTCGCGGCGGAGGTGAGCTCCATGAAGCGCTGCAGCGCACTCTCTGCAGCGGAGAGCCTGTTGTCTTGCAACTGCAGGGTGGCCAGCACCAGCCAGGCCTCTACCAAGTCCGGTTTCTCTTTGGTGACGTATTCCAGTTGGCGGGCAGCATCGGGATAGCGCTGCAAGCCCAAAAGAACCCGCGCATAGCCCATTCGCAACTCTGGCACGGGTTGTTTGGCAAGTGCTTGTGTTACCAGTGGTTCGGCCTCGGGGGTGTTCTCTTCCATCAGCTCCAGCGCCAGCCTGGCGGCCCCCTCGTTAGCGTCGTCAAGGGCCTGCGCGCGCCGAGCGGCATCCAGTGCCCCCGATTTATCACCCGCCGCGAGGCGAAGGCGACCCAGGGATACCCAGGCCACAGGGCCGGTGGCAGGGTGGGAAAGCTCGTTCACGAGGGCGGCTTCCACCACCTTCGCTGCCAGCGCCTTGTCGCTGGCACGCCCATACATCTGGGGCAGTGCAGACAGGGTCGAAGCCTTTGCGCGGGGGGATGATTGGGCGAGTTCCTGGCGCAGCAGATCGGGTGTTTCGCCAATACGGTTCAGTGCAACAAGAATTTGCAGCACATAGCGATTCGCCTCGCGCGACTGTGGAAGAGCCTCTTTCCATGCCTTGGCCGCTGCCAGTGCATATTCACCCGATCGTGACTGCAAGGCGATATCTGCGGCCCTTTGGTAGAGTTGGCCGTCTGCGCTGCGGCGTGCAGCCTCCAGCATGAAGGCATAACCAGCACCGGGGTCGCCTGTCCGGGCGCTGATTTCGCCCAGGAAAATCTCGTAGAACAATTCAGCATCCAGTGCCGGGTTGGATACCACTGGAGATTCATCTGTGGCGGGGCGGCTGTCACTGCCGGTCTGTTGTGCCCATGCTGAGTGGGCGGATACCGCGATTACGGTCGTCAATGCGGCAATCCGAAAGCTGTGAAATAGCACCATCGGGTCATAATAATCCATGCCTGTTAACCCATTGCCGGGGTCTTTGTATGCCTGAGTTGCCCGAAGTGGAAGTGACCCGCCGCAGTTTGGTTCAGGCCATCACTGGCGCCCGCATTGAGGCGGTCACGCTCGGCAAACCCTTGCGCTGGCCTCTGGGGTGCGCGCCACAGACTTTGGTGGGGCAGCAGGTGATGGGCCTGCGCCGGCGCGGAAAATATTTGCTGGCCGATACCAGTCGAGGAGTTCTGCTTGTGCATCTTGGGATGTCGGGCAGCCTGCGCTTCAGCCAGGGGTTACCGGCGGCCGGAGTCCACGATCACTTTGACATGCTGACCAGCCAGGGGACGCTGCGGCTGCACGATCCGCGCCGATTCGGTGCCGTGGTGTACGTTCATGGGGAACAAGACCCTGTTGCGACCAAGCTTCTGGGCGGGCTGGGAATGGAGCCGCTGTCTGACGGATTCTCGCTTGCTGCTTTCCAGGCTGGTCTGAAAAAGAGCCAGATGCCCATCAAACAGTTGCTCTTGGCTGGCCGGCTGGTGGTGGGGGTTGGCAATATCTATGCGTCAGAAGTGCTTTTTCTGGCTGGAATCCGTCCCACGACGAGTGCGTCGCGTATCGGGCCTGCGCGGGTGCTCAAATTGCACGCTGCCATTCGGTCTGTATTGGCGCGGGCCGTGGATATGGGGGGCAGCACGCTGCGCGATTTTTCCAGTGCAGATGGAATGGCAGGCCACTTTCAGACCCAGACCAACGTTTATGGACGCGATGGATCGCCATGCCATGTTTGTGGCACTCCGATAAAGGTGCTGCGCCAGGGGCAGCGGAGCAGCTATTTTTGCCCGATGTGCCAGCGGCCTTGAATCAGGTCAAGTACCAATTCGCCGTGGCATGACGGCCCGCGAGCGGTCGATGCTATATTTTGTGTATGCCTGCCCTGCAGGCCATTCTTAGATCTCTGGGAGCAAAGTGGGTCCTTCATTCAACGAACAGTTCGACCAGCATGGTGCCTGGCGGCGTGAGTTCGCCCAGCAGCTCAAGCGGCTGGCCGAGTGGATGTCCTCGCACGAACTCATGGACGCAGCCGTCCAGGAGCGGCTGCAACGCCTGGAGGAGCAGGTTCGCAGCGACAAGGTCATGGTGGCGTTTGTTGCCGAATTTTCGCGCGGCAAATCTGAGTTGATCAACGCGATCTTCTTTGCAGACTATGGCCGCCGCATCATGCCTGCGAGTGCAGGGCGCACCACCATGTGTCCCACCGAACTTGGGTACGACGCCAGCGTGGCGCCCAGCCTTCGGCTGCTGCCCATTGAAACCCGACTGCAGATGCAGAGCCTGGCGGAGTGGCGGGTTAAAACGGACCGGTGGCAGGAGATCCCCCTGGATGTCGGAAACGCGGACCAGATTGCCAAGGCGCTCGAAAAGGTGGCCGAAGTACGAAAGGTCAGCCTGGACAACGCGCGAGCATTGGGCTTTTGGCACGATGATCTGACCGATGAAAACCCTGTGCCTGATGCCCAGGGCTTGGTGGAGGTGCCCATGTGGCGCCACGCCCTCATCAATATTCCCCATCCTTTGCTGAAACAGGGGCTGGTGATTCTGGACACGCCTGGGCTGAATGCCGTGGGCGCTGAGCCTGAACTGACCGTCAACCTGATTCCGCAGGCGCATGCGGTGGTCTTCATTCTGAGTGCTGATACCGGAGTTACCCGCTCTGATTTGTCCATCTGGCGCGAGCACCTGGCCATTTCGGCGGACAGCATGGACGCCCGGCTGGTGGTGCTCAACAAGATAGACACCTTGTGGGACACGCTCAATTCTGCAGAGCAGGTGCAGGCGCAGATGGAGCGCCAGTGCAGTACGTCTGCAGAAATGCTGGGTGTTCCGTTGGACAGGGTTGTGCCCGTGTCTGCGCAGAAAGGGTTGGTCGCCAAGATCACTGCTGATGATCTGCTGCTGGAGACCAGCGGCCTGCCTGTTCTGGAAGAGGCGCTGGCCAAAGGAATCATGGGGCGGCGGCAGTCTATTTTGCGGGCGGCTGTGGCCAACGGCGTGGCCAGTTTGCGCACTGAGACTTCTCGGGTCATCAATATCCGACGCCGAGATCTTGACGACCAGATGGCCGAATTGCGAAGCCTGCGCGGCAAGAATGCGTCTGTGATCGAATCGATGCGGCACCGCATCGAACAGGAACAGCGGGAGTTTGACCTGAGCACTTCCAAAATCCAGGCGGTGCGTGCGGTCCATCTGAAGCTGCTTCGAGATGTATTTCAGCAGTTGGGTGCCAAGGCGCTCAAAGTCGAGCTTTCGGAATTGGCGCAGACCCTGCAGCAAAAAGGGCTCAAGCTGGGTGTGAAGAAAATCTATCTTCAGACTTTCGACAAGTTGCGCGGTACGCTGGACAAAGCACAAGCGTCAGGCACTGAGATTCAGGCCATGTTGGGTGGCACCTTCAGGCAACTCAATGCCGAGTTCGGCTTTTCTCTGCAGGTCCCCTCGCCTCCGCAGCTGGAGCACTTTACGCACGATCTCAATCAGATCGAACAGAGCCATCTCCAATACCTCGGCATGGGTAATGCGCTCAAGCTGGCCCAGCCCGAGTTTGCGGAACGTCTGGTCCGGGCTCTTGCCATGCGTTTGCGCACCGTGTATGAATCGGCCGCGAACGATCTTGAACTGTGGAGCAAATCTGCTACGGCCCAACTGGATGCGCAGCTGCGTGAGCGTCGCCGTAGTTTTGCGCGTCGCATCGAGGCTGTGGATCGCATTCAGCAGGCTGCCAGCGGTTTGGTGGAGCGCATTGCGGAAATTGAAGCGAGTGAGGATGAGTTGGTCCAACTGGAGCAAAGGCTGCAGGAGTTGACCTCCCAGCTTGTTGCTCTGCCCGGTCTTGACTCCGTGACATCGGGTAGCCATCTGGTATCTGCATGAGCGACGGTGGGCGGGAGGATGTGGCTGGGCTCGTGGTCGCATGGCAGGCGTCTCATGGCCGCAATCACCTGCCTTGGCAACAGACGCGCGATCCGTACCGGGTCTGGCTGTCCGAGATCATGCTGCAGCAAACGCAGGTTACTACGGTGCTTGACTACTACGCGCGCTTTCTGGAGCGTTTTCCCGACGTAGTGGCCCTGTCGCAGGCAGAGCAGGATGAAGTGATGGGTCTCTGGAGCGGGCTGGGCTACTACACCCGGGCCCGCAACCTGCATCGCTGCGCCCAGCAGGTTGTGGCAGAGCATGGAGGCGCCTTTCCTCGCACCGCCGAGATGCTGGCTACCTTGCCGGGGATTGGTCGCTCCACCGCTGGAGCGATTGCCGCATTCTGTTTCTCTGAACGCGTGCCTATTCTTGATGCCAACGTGCGCAGGGTTTTGACGCGCTTGCTCGGCTTTGAAAAGGACCTCGCGTCGTCGGGGAACGAGCGTCTGCTGTGGAAGGAGGCGGAGTCGTTGCTGCCGCAGAAAAATCTGCTTACGGCCATGCCCCGATATACCCAGGGACTTATGGATCTGGGAGCGTCGATTTGTACGCCACGATTGCCACGCTGTGACCGGTGTCCTTTGGTGGGCCGCTGTGTGGCATTCAAAGACGGAGATCCACAACGCTACCCCGTCAAGACGCGCAAGCTGGCACGCCGGTCTGAGTCTTGGCAGCTTCTGGTACTTCGAAATTCTGCTGGCCAGGTGTGGTTGCAACGTCGCCCCTCTGCTGGGATATGGGCTGGCATGCATTGTGTGCCGGTCTTCGCCGACGGCGTCTCTTTGAACGGATATGTCAAATTCTTAGGTGATGCTTCTCGCATCTCCTGCAACGAACTCCAGCCTTTTCTCCATGTGCTGACACACAGGGATTTGCATCTTCACCCCGTGTTGGTCACGGGGGAGATTCCAGATCAGCCCACTGAAGAAGGGGCGTGGTTTGGGGTCAATGAGTGGTCCTCTATCGGCCTGCCCGCCCCCATCCGCAAGCTGCTTGATTCGACCCAAGCCCAGTTGCGGTGAGAGTGCCCGGGCTTTGTTGCGTAGATATCAGCGTCCGTCCAGCTCTCGGTGTCTCTTCAGGGTTGCCCAGCGGCTGCTCAAAACATCGGCTAGTCGTTCCACCAAGTAGACCGAGCGGTGCTGGCCGCCAGTGCAGCCTACCGCGACCGTGACATAACTGCGGTGGTTCCGGTCAAGCATTTCTAGCCAGTGCGCGAGAAATTGCTCGATATGCGCCTGCATCAGCGACACATCGGGTTGCTGACGCAGGAAATGGGCGACAGGTTCGTCCAGCCCCGTCAGATCCCGCAGCGCAGGTTCATAGTGGGGGTTCGGCAACATTCGCACATCAAAGACGTAGTCAGCGTCCATCGGTATGCCACGCTTGAATGCAAAAGACTGGAATACCAGGGTCATCTGTCCCCGGGTGGTGACAAGCAAACTCTTCACGTAGCTTTGGAGCTGTGAAGCCCGTATGGTGCTTGTGTCGATCACATGCGACTGTTCTCGCAGTTCCGCCAGCAGCTCGCGCTCCAACTCGATAATCTGCACGAGCGCTTTTCGACCCTGTTGGAGATCGTCGTGCGACAGCGGATGGCGCCTGCGTGTTTCTGAGAAACGCCTGACAAGCGTATCGATGGTGGCGTCGAGGAAAACCGATTGCACTGAAACGCCCTCGCTCCTGAGCCGACTCAGCTCCTGTGGAACCTGATGCAATGAGGTGGCACTTCGAACGTCCATCGCGATAGCAACGCGGTTGCCGTGGTGACGGTGTTCCAGCGCCACAAAAGCTGGCAGCAGTTCTGGGGGCAGGTTGTCTACGCAGTAATACCCTGCGTCCTCCAGCGCATGCAGCGCCACGGACTTTCCTGATCCCGACATACCCGTGATCAAAACGATTTCAAGTGCCATCAGCCATGTCCTTCTCGTGCAACGGCCGCGAGATCCAGCATCTCGCTCGCGTGGGCGAGCGTAGTCTGGGTGGATCGTTCGCCGCCCAGCATGCGGGCAATTTCTGCCACACGGTTCTCGCCCTGCACCATCGATACGGCGCTGGTGGAGCCATTCGGGCTCTTGCGTTTGGCCACCTTGAGGTGGTGGTGTGCGCAAGCCGCCACCTGCGGCAGGTGGGTGACCGCGAGCACCTGACGGTCGCTGCCAAGCTGCTGCATCAGCCGCCCCACTGTTTCAGCCACCGCCCCCCCTACGCCAGAGTCCACTTCATCAAAGATGAGCGTGGGGGCCATACCCAATTCACTGGTTGTTACAGCGATGGCCAGCGAAATGCGGGAGAGTTCGCCGCCCGATGCGACTTTGCCGATGGGTTTCGGTGTCATCCCGGGATGGCCCGCGACGAGGAATACCACGTCATCGATACCGTGGTGCGAGGGCTCTGAGGCCTTGGTCATGGAAACCTCGAATTTTCCTCCCTCCATGCCCAGGCCCTGCATGGCTTGGGTAATGGCGTGAGACAGTTTCGGGGCGGCTTTGGCGCGACCCAGAGACAGCGCGCGTGCCGACGCGTGGTAGGCCTTGGCACTGGCGGCCTCGGCGGTCTCCAGTCGTTCCAGATCTGTCGCTGCGTCCAGCCGGCGCATCTCCTCCTTCCAGCTCTGGTGTAGAGCCGGCAGCTCTGCTGGCGTGCGCTTGTAACGGCGTGCCAAGGTCATCCAGAGCGAAATGCGGGTGTCGAGTTCGGCCAGACGCTGTGGATCTATTTCCACGTGCCTCAGATACAGCTGCAGCGAGTGGAGCACGTCGCTGGCTTGTGCGAGGCTGGAAGAAAGGATGTCTGCGAGCGGTGCGAACTCGGGCTCAATATGCTCGTGGCTTTGGAGAAGATCGTGCGCGCGTGCAAGCCCAGTCAGTGCACCAGCATCTTCATCTTGGAGGGCTTGGATGGCGCCCTCTGCCCCTTCCAGCAGCGCCTGCGCATGTGAGAGGCGTTTATGTTGTGCGTCGAGTTCTTCCCATTCGCCATCAATGGGTGCGAGCTTGTCCACCTCGTTGATCTGCCATTGCAGACGCTCACTTTCCTGCTGCAAATTAGCCTGGGCCAGGCGTGCTTGCTCCAGGGCTTTTTGATCCTTTCGCCATTGGGCCCAGAGCGCTGCAGTTTCTGCTGTGTGCACCCCTGCAAATGCGTCCAGCAGGCCGCGTACCGAGTCGGGTCTTGTAAGGCTTTGCCAAGCATGCTGCCCGTGGATGTCTAGCAGGCTGTCTCCCAAAGTCCGCAGTTGGGCAGCAGTGGCTGGGGTGCCATTGATCCAAGCCCTGCTTTTACCCTGAGAGTCCACGGTCCGACGCAAAAGCAACAGCTCATCAATGTCAAAACCCGCGTCCTCCAGCCATGGATGGAGATGGGGTGGGCAATCGAACTCAGCGCAAAGATCCGCTTTGTCAGCGCCCTCGCGAACCACACCTGCATCGGAGCGTGCGCCCAGAACGAGTTGCAGTGCATCAATCAGGATGGATTTCCCAGCGCCTGTTTCTCCCGTCAGCACGGTGAAACCGGAGCTTAGTTCAAGTTCAAGCGCTTGAACGATCACAAAATCACGCAGGGTAATCCGCCGGAGCGCCATGGTCAGGAGCCCCCTTCGTTCCAGCGCAATTTTTTGCGCAGGGTGGCAAAGTAGTTCCAGCCTTGAGGATGGAGAAACCGCACGCAGTGCTCTGACCTTTTCACCAGAATGCGGTCACCATGTAGCAGTGAGGCCAGTGACTGCATGTCAAAGTTGGCACTGACATCCCGACCACTCACAACCTCAACCGCCACCTCGGTGGCATCCGACAGAACAATCGGTCGGTTGGAGAGCGTATGAGGGGCGATGGGCACCAGCACCCATCCGGGAATGGAGGGGTGAAGCATGGGACCACCGGCTGACAGCGAATACGCCGTTGACCCTGTGGGTGAGGCGATGATGAGTCCGTCTGCGCGTTGGTTCGCCACAAATCGGCCGCCGACCTCGACCCGCAATTCCACCATGCCTGAAGTCGCGCCTCGGTTCACAACGACATCGTTCATCGCGAGGGCTTCGAAGACGACGCGCTCGTCGCGCACGACCGTGGCGTGCATCAGCGGTCGCAAGTCTTCCTCGTATTCGCCCTGAAGCATGGGGGGTAGAGTGGCCTGATAGGTATCGAAAGGAATGTCGGTGATAAAGCCGAGCCGTCCCTGGTTGATGCCGATCAGGGGCGTCCCAAACCGGGCGAGCCGCCGACCTATGCCCAGCATGGTGCCGTCACCCCCGACCACCAGGCCCAGATCGCATCGACTGCCTATCTCGTCTACATTCAGGACTGGATAGTGTGTGAGCCCGGTGTTGCTTGCGGTCTCAGCTTCCAGCATCACTTCGCAACCCTGGCGTTCAAGAAAATGGGCGATGTCTTCCAGGGCCTGGCGGGAGCTTTCACCGATGGAGCCCGCCGAAGAAGCTTGGTACTTGCCTATCAGTGCGACATGGCGGAAATTGGACGTCATCGCGAAATTACATCATTAAAATCATTCCATGCTCGATGACCGTGCCAAGTTGTTGCTCAAAGCGCTGGTCGAGCGCTACATCGCCGATGGGCAGCCCGTCGGATCCCGCACGTTGTCGCGCGCGTCTGGGCTGGATTTATCTCCAGCCACTATCCGTAACGTCATGGCGGATCTGGAGGAGTTAGGGCTGATCGCGAGTCCCCACACCTCAGCCGGTCGCATTCCTACTGCACGAGGTTATCGGCTGTTTGTGGACACCATGCTGACAGTGCAGCGGGACCCTCTGACCCCCCCCCAGCTTGCGCCCGAACAGCCGCAAAAGGTGATCGCCAACGCTGCCCAGTTGCTATCCAATCTTTCGCAGTTCGTCGGTGTCGTTATGGCACCACGCAGAACATCGGTGTTCCGCCATATTGAGTTCTTGAGGCTGTCCGAACGGAGATTTTTGGTCATCATCGTTTCGCCCGAGGGCGACGTTCAAAATCGCGTGATCTTCACGGACGTGGACTACTCCCAGTCACAACTCATTGAGGCTTCCAACTTTCTGAACGCGCATTACGCGGGGCTTGCAATGGAGCAAGTGCGTGAGCGCCTGAAATCTGAGGTGGATGTGCTGCGCGGCGAGATCGCTTCGCTCATGCAGGCTGCGGTGAATGTGGGGTCTGAGGCTTTGTCCCAAGCGCAAGACGAGGTCGTGATTTCTGGTGAGCGCAACCTGCTGGCGGTCAGTGATTTCTCCAGCGACATGGGCAACTTGCGACGTGCCTTCGATCTGTTCGAACAGAAAACCCAGATTCTGCGGTTGCTGGATATCTCCAGCCAGGCCGAGGGAGTGCGCATCTACATTGGCGGTGAAAGCCATGTCGTGCCTTTTGAAGAGCTGTCCATCGTCAGTGCTCCGTATGAGGTGGATGGCAAAGTGGTCGGGACGCTGGGCGTGATCGGCCCCACGCGCATGCCATACGACCGGATGATTCAGATCGTGGACATCACATCAAAGCTGGTGTCCAACGCACTCAGCCATCGCAAGTAAAGCCCCTACAATACGGCGCTTGCCCCGTTGTATAGCGCTGGAGCATGGCCTGGGGCGTTAGCTCAGTTGGTTAGAGCAGAGGACTCATAATCCTTTGGTCGTTGGTTCAAGTCCAACACGCCCTACCACCTATTCATTCGAATGGGCGATCATCACGATCACGGCCAGTTTTCTTGTCGCAATGTGCGCCTTTCTTCTTTTGGAGTCTCTGGAGTGCATTACAATTGCGGCTTGCGTTGAGTTGAGCTTTTGCTGAGCAGGCCCATGCGGCATGGTTACGGTAAAAAAAGTTGATTTCAAGGATTGCCAAGAAATCATGCTATAATTCAAAGCTTAGCGGCTGTAGCTCAGCTGGATAGAGTACTTGGCTACGAACCAAGGGGTCGTGGGTTCGATTCCTGCCAGCCGCACCAATGTTTAAAGCCTGCAATCGAAAGATTGCAGGCTTTTTCATTTGTCAAAGCGTTTCTCGCTGACGGGGGAGATCTTCTATGAGCAAGGCCTTTACCAAAGAAACCGATGCTTCCGATGAGGATGAATTGGTGTTGCCTGCGTTGCCTGCGGGCGGCAAGAACTACATCACTCCGGCAGGGTACGCGCGCCTGCGTGATGAGTTGCTGGACCTGATTGACAACGAGCGACCCAAAGTGGTCGAAGCCGTGCACTGGGCTGCCAGCAATGGTGATCGGTCTGAAAATGGCGACTATCTCTACGGCAAGAAACGTTTGCGAGAGATTGATCGGCGCATCCGCTTTCTCACCAAGCGGCTCGAGATTGCCGAAGTGGTGGATCCCAGCCTGCATGCGGGCAGCAATCAGGTGTTTTTCGGCTCTACAGTCACGTACATCGATGACGAAGGTATAGAGCGCACGATCACCATCATGGGCATCGATGAGGCGGACAGCCGCGAATCGCAGGTGAGCTGGATCTCGCCGGTGGCGCGTGCGCTCTTGAAGGCCCGTGTGGGGGACGAGGTGCAGTTGCCTACGCCCGGGGGCGTGCGAAGCCTTGAAGTGGTGGCAGTGCAGTATCCGCAGCGCGCGGCGCATGCGGACTGAGCAGGGTCCACAACGCCGCTTTATGCCAAGCCCAGCATTGGTTGATGGCGCCGCTCAGCACTGTGAAGTGCTTACGTGGCCTGCGGGGTGATGCGTGCAGCGCGAATGACGGCCTGGGTGCGCCGCAGGTTGCGCAGTGCGGTTTCGAGGTGGGTCTGATCTCGCACCGCCACAATGAAGCGCAAGTCCGTGGTGTCGAGGGCCGCCTCGTCATCCATATCCACATGGGTGATGTCAGCTTCTGAATTGGCCAGTTCAGCGGCCACGCGGGCGAGCACACCTTTGCCGTTGGTGACAGTCACCACGACCCCGGTTTCGAACATGCGCGTGGGCTCGTCCGACCAGTCCACCGCAATGAAGCGCTCGCTGTCCTTGTGCTGCAGCCGCTTGGCCACCGTGCAGTGGGCGTTGTGAACCACCAGGCCCTCGCCACGGCCCAGATAGCCCACGATGCTGTCGCCAGGTACTGGGCGGCAACAGGATGCGTACTGCACCGAGGCATTTTCGCTGCCATCCAGAGTTACCGCTCCTTGCGAAAGCGTCTCGTGGGATGTGTAGCGCTCCCGTGTCATGAGCAGCGCATCAGGACGATGGCCGTGTTCGGACATCAGCACCATGAGTCGCTTGGCCACGATGCTGGCGATGCGCTTGCCCAGGCCCAGGTCCGTCATCAGTTCGCTGCGGGTGCGGTTTCCTGTAAAGCGCAGCAGTTTGTCCCACATCGGTTGGGTCTCTGCGTCCTGGGGAGGGAGCTGCTCCAGGCCTTCCGCACGGATGGCCTGGGTCAGCAGCTTCTCGCCCAGGCCTTCCGATTCGGTCTGTGCCAGCGTTTTCAGGTAGTGCCGGATCTTGGAGCGTGCGCGGCCCGTGCGCACAAAACCCAGCCAGGCCGGGTTGGGCGTGGATACCGGGGCTGTGATGATCTCCACCACATCGCCATTCTTGAGTTCGGTGCGCAGGGGCACTTGCTCATTGTTGATTTTGGCCGCCGTGGTGCGGTCGCCAACGTTGCTGTGGATGGCGTAGGCAAAGTCCACCACGGTAGCTCCGCGAGGCAGGGCCATGATCTGGCTCTTGGGCGTGAAAACGTAGACAGCGTCCGGGAACAGGTCCACCTTGACATGGTCCCAGAACTCGGCGGCATCGCGGGTCTCGTTCTGGATGTCCAGCAGGGACTGCAGCCACTTGGTCCCTAGTCGCTCGGCCGATGTGCCATCGCCGTCCTGCGCCTTGTACAACCAGTGTGCGGCCACACCAGCCTCGGCAATGACATGCATCTCGTCCGTGCGCATCTGGAATTCGATGTTCACGCCGGAAGGGCCCACCAAGGTGGTGTGCAGGGATTGGTAGCCATTGAGCTTGGCGATGGCGATGTGGTCCTTGAACTTGCCAGGAACCGGCTTGTACATCTGGTGGAGCACGCCCAGGGCGGTGTAGCAGTCTGTCACCGTGGGTACGATCACCCTGAATCCGTAAATATCGGTGACCTGGGCAAAACTCAGGTGCTTGAGGTCCATCTTCTGGTAGATGGCGTACAGCGTTTTCTCGCGGCCGGCAAGGCGGACCTTCATACCGATCTTGGAGAAGGCGGTGTCCACCTCGGCCTGAACCTTCTGCACCAGATCGCGCCTGCGGTTGCGTGATTTGTTGACTGCCTTGGACAGCGTGGCGTAGCGCCATGGGTGCAGGTGCCGAAAGGCCAGATCCTGTAATTCCCGGTAAGTCTGGTTAAGGCCCAGGCGGTGGGCAATGGGTGCATAGATCTCCAGCGTCTCCGAGGAGATGCGGCCCCATTTGCTGCGCGGCATGTCCGACAGCGTGCGCATGTTGTGCGTGCGGTCCGCCAGCTTGATGAGGATGACGCGCACGTCGCGCGCCATGGCCAGCAGCATCTTGCGGAAAGACTCGGCCTGGTTCTCTTCGCGGGTGTTGAACTGCAGCTTGTCGAGCTTGGTCAGCCCATCTACCAGTTCAGCCACGGGGGCGCCAAAGCGGTCTATCAGGTCTGCTTTGGTGACGCCACAGTCTTCCATGGCATCGTGCAGCAGTGCGGCCATCAGCGCCTGGGCGTCCAATTTCCAGGTGGCGCACTGTGCAGCCACGGCAATGGGGTGCGTGATGTAGGGCTCACCGCTGTTGCGCAACTGACCCAGGTGGGCCTCGTCAGCGAAGCGATAGGCTTGGCGCACCTGTTCGATGCTGGTCGCGTCCAGGTAGTCGAGGCTGTCTGTCAGCGCAGCAAAGCTGGCCGCAGCCGCATTGGCTGCCGCTGCGGCTGCCGACAAAGTTCCCGCCGTTGGTACTTCGCCGGGGCGGGCTTGCGTTGCAGAAGGTGAGTTGAGCACCGCGTTCATGCCTTAAATGTAGCGCGGGAGCGCATCAGGAGACTTTGGGGCAAAAAAAAGCACCGCTGTCGCGGTGCTCTTTGCGGGCTGCGCCCAGAAAAAAGCTCAACCAGGAACCTTCTTGAGCATTTCCAGGCCAACCTTGCCTTCGGCGATTTCGCGCAAGGCGGTCACGGCAGGCTTGTTGCGGCTTTCGATGCGGGGGGCGTGGCCCTGGCTCAGCATGCGGGCACGGTACGTGGCGGCCAACACGAGCTGGAAGCGGTTGGGGATCTTTTCCAGACAGTCTTCTACGGTGATGCGTGCCATCGTTTTACTCCGGGGATTCAGGTGATATTGAGCGACTGGAAGGTGTCAGCACGGGCGCGGCGCTGGGCGGCGTACTTGAGTCGCTGGGCGTGAACTACGGCTTTCAGGTCGAAAAGCGCGCGCTCAAACAACTCATTGATTATAACGAAGTCAAATTTGCTCACCTGGGCCATCTCGGTAGCCGCGTTCTTGAGACGGACTTCGATGACATCGGGGGAGTCTTCGCCCCGTCGTTCCAGGCGCGAACGCAGTTCTTCCCAGCTGGGGGGCAGGATGAACACGAGGATGGCATTCGCGAAGGCTTCCTTGATCTGCAGCGCGCCCTGAAAATCGATCTCCAGGATCACGTCCGAGCCTTGGGCAATGCGCTCCTCGATCGCCTTCTTGGAGGTGCCGTAGCGGTTGCCATGTACATGCGCCCATTCCACGAAGGCGTTGCCTTCCACCATGGCATCAAACTCGGATTGCGACGCAAAGTAGTAGTCGCGGCCATGTTTTTCTTGCCCGCGCGGAGCGCGGGTGGTGTGGGAGATCGACAGGTGGACGTGGGAGTCCAGTTCCAGCAAGGCCTTGACCAGGCTGGATTTGCCTGCACCGCTGGGGGCCGCAACTACGATGAGATTTCCGGGATAGTCCATAGTTGATGTGCGCGAAGCGCTATCAAAAAATGAGTGTTATTCGATGTTCTGTACTTGCTCGCGCATCTGCTCGATCAGCACTTTCATGTCCACGCTGATGCGGGTCAGGTCAAGGGCGGCAGATTTGGAGCCCAGCGTATTGGCCTCGCGGTGGAGTTCCTGGATCAGGAAGTCCAGGCGCTTGCCCACCTCGCCGCCCTTCTTGAGCAGGCGTTCGATCTCGTCCAGGTGGGAGTCCAGCCGGGTGATTTCCTCGGCCACATCAATGCGGATGGCAAACGCCGTGGCTTCGGTCAGGGCGCGGTCACGGGCGGCCTCGGGCAGAGTGGCACCGTCGGTCAGCGCCATGGCTTCCTTCCAGCGCTCCATGAAGCGCAGCCGTTGCTGCTCGACCAGCAGCGGCACCATGGGGACGGCCTGTTCGGCCAGGGCGCGCAATTGCTTGACCCGGTCCAGCAGCATGGTGGCCAGGCGCTTGCCCTCCCGTTCGCGGGCGGCCATCAGGGCGGTCAGGGCTTCTTCGGCCAAAGCAGGAACGGCATCGCTCCAGTCCTCAGAGCCCGATGGGGCGTTGGCGCACAGGCGCAGGGCGTCGGCTACCGTGAGGGGCGCCGCCGTCGGCAGCCATGCCTTGACGGAATCTTGCAAAGAATTGAGCCGCTGCAGCAGCCGCGCGGGCGGATCCTGCAGGGTGTTGCTGTCCTCGTTCTCCAGGGCGGCGCGGACTTCAACCTTGCCGCGCTTGAGGCGGGCGGTCAGCAGGCTGCGCAGCGCGGGCTCCATGGCACGCAGTTCATCGGGGAGGCGGAACGAAAGGTCCAGGAAGCGGCTGTTGACCGAGCGGATTTCCAGCCCCAGTCTGCGTGATTGGGGCGCGCGGGTGTCGTTTTCAGCGCCAGTGGCAGATGCGCCATGCTGTGCGCTGGCGTATCCGGTCATGCTGTAAACTGGCATTGGACTTTTTGATGGTTGCTTGCGATCCGGCGATTATCCGGGTTCCGCTCCACCCCCGAGTCATCTTCGCAAAATATGTCAAAAATCAAGCCGGCTCCTTTGCCGCCCGATACCGCAATTGGCGGCTACCGCGTGGTGCGCCGGTTGTCTTCTGGCGGCTTTGGTGTGGTCTATCTGGCCCTGGATGCCGAAGGGCAACAGGTCGCCATCAAGGAATACCTTCCTTCGTCGCTGGCCACGCGTGCACCGGGCGAACTGCTGCCCAAGGTGCAGTCCGAAAAACTCTCGCTCTACCGCCTGGGGCTCAAGAGCTTCTTTGAAGAAGGCCGGGCGCTGGCCCAGATCTCGCACGCCTCTGTGGTGAGCGTGCTCAACTTCTTCCGCGAAAACGAAACCGTCTACATGGTGATGAACTACCTGGAGGGTGCGACCCTGCAGGACTTCATCATCACCGCGCGCGACCTGAAAACACAGAAGGTCTTCCGCGAATCCACCATCCGCTCGCTGTTCGACGAGGTGCTGCGCGGGTTGCGCATCGTGCACCAGCACAAGATGCTGCATCTTGATATCAAGCCGGCCAACATCTTCATCACCGACGACAACAAGGCCGTGATGATCGACTTTGGCGCTGCGCGTGAGGTGCTGTCCAAAGAGGGAAATTTCATCCGCCCGATGTACACGCCCGGCTTTGCCGCCCCCGAGATGTACCGCCGCGATTCGTCCATGGGCCCCTGGACCGATATTTACGCGATAGGTGCCTGCATCTACGCCTGCATGCAAGGCTTTCCGCCCAACGAGGCGCCCCAGCGCATCGAAAAGGACCGCCTCTCGCTGGCCCTGACCAAGCTGCGTGGCGTGTACTCCGACAACCTCATCGAGGTGGTGGAGTGGTGCATGGCGCTCGATCCGCTGTCGCGCCCGCAGTCGGTGTTTGCGCTGCAAAAGGAGCTCAGCCGCGAGGGCGAGCGCCGCTACACCAAACTGACGGTGGCCGAGAAGATGCGCCTGCAGCTCGACACCCTGGTGTCCGACACCAAGAAGAATGTGCAAAAGGTGGGTGAAGCCACCGGTATCGGAGCCAAACCCAAATGAACCCGAAGCCCTCTTTGCGTGAGTCGCTATGAAATTCTCGGTTTTCCAGATCAGCCGCCGTGGTGGCCGCGAGAAGAACGAAGACCGCATGGGCTATTGCTACACGCGCGAATCGGGCCTGTTTGTATTGGCCGACGGCATGGGTGGCCACCCGGAAGGCGAAGTGGCTGCGCAAATAGCGCTGCAGACCATCTCGGCCTTGTTCCAGCGCCAGGCCAAGCCGCAGCTCAAGGATGTGCAGGAGTTTCTGTCGGGCGCGCTGCTGGCGGCGCACCACCAGATCCTGCGCTACGCTACCGACAAGGGCATGCTCGACACGCCGCGCACCACGCTGGTGGCAGCGGTTTTGCAGGACGGCACAGCCACCTGGGTGCATTGTGGCGATTCGCGGCTGTACATGGTACGCGACGGTGATTTGCTCACCCGCACCCGCGACCACTCCTACATGGAGCTGCGCAATTCCCCACCGCCGGGCCTGGAGCGCATCAACCGCAACGTGCTGTTCACCTGCCTGGGCTCGCCCACCAAGCCCATTTATGACATCACCGGCCCGGTTTACCTGGAGCAGGGCGACCGCATTTTGCTGTGTTCGGATGGGCTGTGGGGCACCCTCAGCGACGAGGAGATTGCCACCCAACTCGGCCGCAACACCGTGTCGCACGCTGTGCCCGAGCTGGTGGAAGACGCACTGCGCAAGGCGGGGGACAGCAGCGACAACGTGACCGTGATAGCTCTGGAGTGGGAGACGCCCGACGCCTTCGAATCCACCCAGGGCGTCTCGACCGACAGCATCAGCGACGACGTGTTTGCGTCCACTATCCAGGCAGGGCCACTCGATGGCCTGGTGGATGACCTGGACGATGCCGCCATCGAGCGGTCCATCGCCGAAATCAACGAAGCCATTCGCCGCTCGGCCGCACGGAAAGCATGACACCCCCCTGAGTCGCTGCGCGCCTTCCACCTTCTCTCGAATCGCTGTGCGATTCGGGAAAAGGGACACTGCCAGTGCACGCAAGGGAGACGCAGCTACGCAGCCTGGGCGGCCCTTGCGCGGCGGTCGGTGGCCTTGGCCGCGCGTTTCGGGCGAGCCTTTGGTCATGCATGAGGCACGCCCGTTTTTCTACTGAAAATTCTATGACCACCTTCACCCGCACCGGCGACCGAGCCGCCCACCAGCTGCGCCCTGTGCGCATCACCCGCCACTACACCATGCATGCCGAGGGCTCGGTGCTGATCGAGTTCGGCAACACCAAAGTGCTCTGCACCGCTTCGGTGGAAGAGCGCGTTCCGCCCCACAAGCGCGGCAGCGGCGAGGGCTGGGTCACGGCCGAATACGGCATGTTGCCCCGCGCCACCCACACCCGCAGCGACCGCGAGGCCGCGCGGGGCAAGCAGACCGGCCGCACGCAAGAGATCCAGCGCCTCATCGGCCGGAGCCTGCGCGCGGTGTTTGACCTCAAGCTGCTGGGCGAGCGCACCATCCAGCTCGACTGCGACGTGATCCAGGCCGATGGCGGGACCCGCACCGCTGCCATCACCGGCGCCTGGGTCGCGGCGCAGGATGCGGTCAACCAGCTGCTGGCCAGCGGCAAGATCACGCAGTCCCCCCTGGTGCAGCCCGTGGCCGCCATCTCGGTCGGCATCGTGCAGGGCACGCCGCTGCTGGACCTGGAATATGTGGAAGACGTGGACTGCGACACCGACATGAACGTTGTGATGACGGGCGCAGGCCACTTTGTGGAAGTGCAGGGCACGGCCGAAGGCGTGGCGTTTACCCGGACGGAGATGGACCAGCTGCTCGCGCTGGCCGAAAAAGGCATCGCAGAGCTGGTGCAGTTGCAGCAACGGGCGCTGCTGGAAACCCCCTAACCCTCTAACCTGATATTGCTCACTAATTGATAGCTTCTTGCGCTTGCTGGATAAGCGCTAGATGCCAATTTGAATCATGAAAATCGTTCTAGCATCCAACAACCGTGGCAAGCTGGCCGAGCTGCGGTCCATGTTCGCGCCACTCGGGGTCGAGCTGGTTCGCCAGGCCGACTTGGGCGTGGGTGAGGCCGAAGAGCCATTTCGCACCTTTGTGGAGAATGCCTTGGCCAAAGCCCGCTTTGCCTCGGCCCACACCGGCCTGCCCGCCTTGGCGGATGACGCCGGTATGTGTGTGGATGCCTTTGGCGGCCTGCCGGGCGTCGATACCGCCTACTACTGCACCCAGTTTGGCTACGAGAAGAGCGACGACAACAATGTGCGCGCCCTGCTGGAGCAGTTGCACGGCGTCGCCAACCGCCGCGCCGCCATGGTCAGCACTCTGGTTGCCGTGCGGAGCCCGCAAGACCCTGAGCCGCTGATTGCCGTGGGCCGGGTGGTGGGCGAGATCACCACCGAACCCCGGGGCAGCAACGGATTTGGTTTTGACCCTGTGATGTTCATCCCCGAATTCGGCAAGACCTTTGCCGAGCTGCCTGTGGAAGTGAAGAACGCCCACAGCCACCGGGGCCGCTCGGCCGCGCAGATGCTGGCGCTGATGCGCGAACGCTGGCTGTAGAAGGGACGACAAGAACGTGGCCCACATCCCGATCACGCCGCAAGCTGAGGCCGAACCCGCCGTGGTGCGCGACATCCAGCACTACATGCGCCCCGGCCTGCTGCAGCTGCCCAGCCTGCCGCCCCTGTCGCTGTATGTGCACCTGCCCTGGTGCCTCAAAAAATGCCCGTACTGCGACTTCAATTCGCACGAGGCCCATGGCGACGGAGCGGGTGACAACGGGGTGCCCGAGCAGCGCTACATCGACGCCCTGATGGCCGACCTGGAGGCCGCGCTGCCGCTCATCTGGGGCCGCACGGTGCACAGCATCTTTATCGGTGGGGGCACGCCCAGCCTGTTTCCACCAGCCGCCATTGACCGGCTGATTGGCGACATCCGCGCCCGCCTGCTCCTTGCGCCCGACTGCGAGATCACCTTGGAGGCCAACCCCGGCACGTTCGAGAAAGACCGCTTCCGCGCCTTCCGGGCGGCGGGCGTCACGCGCCTGTCGGTGGGGGTGCAAAGCTTCAACGACCAGCACCTCAAGGCCCTGGGCCGCGTGCATGACCGCAGCCAGGCCTTGGCGGCGGTGGAGGAGGCCGCCGCGTCGTTTGACACCTACAACCTCGACATCATGTACGCGCTGCCAGGCCAGACGCCGCAAGAGCTGGAGCAGGACATGTTGACGGCATTGGCCTTCAAACCGCCGCACATCTCCATCTACCACCTCACCATCGAGCCCAACACCTACTTCGCCAAGTTTCCGCCAGCCATCCCCGAGGACGACCAGGCCTACGCCATGCTCGACCGCATCACCGAGATGACGGGCCAGGCGGGCATGGCGCGCTACGAAATATCGGCCTATGCGCAGCCCGGCCACCAGTGTTTCCACAACACCAACTACTGGCAGTTTGGTGACTACCTGGGCATTGGCGCGGGCGCACACAGCAAACTCAGTTTTGCCCACCGCGTGGTACGCCAGGTGCGCTTTCGCGACCCAGGCCGTTACATGGACAACGCCCTGGCCGGCAGGGCTGTGGCGCAGGATGAAGACGTGCGCCGGGCCGAACTTCCGTTTGAATACATGCTCAACGCCCTGCGCCTGCGCGGTGGTTTTGCGCTGCAGGATTTCATGGATCGCACGGGTTTGCCGCTGACCACCATCGCCAAGGGGTTGAAGGCGGCCGAGAGCAAAGGTTTGATCGAGCGCGACCTGACCCATGTGCGCCCGACAGAGCGGGGCTTTGATTTTCTGAGCGACCTGCAGGAGCTGTTCCTGGCGGACTGACCGGCGCTACCGACAATGCCGGGGCGCCGCCGCTCTTGGCGCGGTTGGCGCTGCGTGCGGCGCGCCGTCCCCCGCGTGGTCAGCCGCAGCGCACCGCCACAATGCGGCCGTTGGCATCCACCTCCAGGTTGAGCCGCTGGGCATTGAATTCCTTGGTGATGATCTGGCCGGGGCGCAGGACGCGGGCCATTTGTGCGCCCGACCGCACCCGGGCCAATTCGACCACCGACGCCGTGCTGTTCTGCCCCACCACCGACTGGGCTGGTTGGGCGTTGCACAGGCCGCCTGGCGCGGGTTCTGCCGGCGCCGGGCTGCCAGAGGGGGCCGGGGGCTGGCCTTGGCTGGCGCAACCCGTCATCAGCGCCGCAACCACCAGGCTGCCAGAGATGCCAAAAGGTATTTTCGTCATGGGTGAGGCTCCAGAAAACAAGACCCTCACCATACCGGAAGCCCTGTGAGCGCGGGTGTCCACGCGTAACACGGGGGGAGGGCGGTTGTCCCTCCAGCTGGTTGGGTGACTTGATGAGGGTCAAGAAAATGTTGGCTGAATTGCGACAGACAGCGCGCCTCCTTCACACGACGGGTACCCGGCGATGGTTTGCCGTAAGGCCCTGTCCGCACAATGGATTGTTGGTGGTCTGCGCTCCCCGCTGGGTGGGCAGAACACCGGGGCCAGTGTGGAGCGCGCTGGCTTCTGGCAACCGAGTTTGTGCAGCCCCGAACAACCATGTCCGACGATCCCATCTTCAGCCTCATCCACTCTCTCGGCGACACCCTGGATGGTCTGGACGTCGCCTTGTGCGCGTTTGACGAAAACGATTGCACCCTCGCATGGAACCGTACGTTCTTCAAGTTCTTCCCGGAGCATGTGGGGCATGTCTACGTGGGCGAGCCCTACCACGCCAATCTGCGGCGCTTTTACACCGAGCGGCTGGATGCGCAGGAGCTGCCCAATATCGACCGCTACATCGCGGCAGGCGTGGAGCGGCACCGCGCACAGACGCGCCCCTACAGCTTTGAGCACCGGGGCCTGCGGGTCCACGTATCGTCGTTGCCGATCGCCGGGGTAGGGCGCGTGCGGGTCTGGCGTGCAGAGGCGGTGCAAAGTCCACAAGAACAGGAAAAGCTGGACAAGGTGGGCGATGCCAACATCCACGAGCCCGGCTATCCGCGCAGCCACATGGTGGAAAGTACAGAGCTTTTTGACCGCATTCCCGATGGCTTGATGATCTGTGGGGAGGACCAGCGCATTCAATGGGTCAACGAGCCGTTCATGCAGATGTACAGCCTTGTTGATCGCGCCGCTGCAACGGGCCTGAGCTTTGAGGACATTTACCGGGGGGCCTGGGCTGCGGATGGGCCGGGTGACATGGCGCCCTTTTATGAGGGGCTCACCATCCTGCACGAACACATGCGATTTGCAGGCGCACCGTTTGAGGTGCCCTTGCCCCGCAACCGCTGGAGCCGCGTGATCGCCAAGCAGGGTTTGGACGGGACCGTGTTCTATGCACATGTGGATATCACCGAGTTCAAGCGCCAGCAGCGTCGGCTTGCCCAGGCCGAGCGCAGTGCCCGCGACAGCGAGGCGCAACTGCGTGAGAAGTCCATCCTGCTGGAAGCCACGTTGGAAAACATGGACCAGGGCGTGGCCAAGATCAGTGCCACGGGCATTGTGGAGCTGTGCAATCGCCGCGCGCTAGAGCTGCTGGATTTGCCCGTCGAACTGATGGCCTCCAAGCCCTCGCTGGTGAATGTGCTGGCCTACCTGCGCGCACGGGGCGAGTTTGACGGGGCCTCGCAAGACATCCAAGACATGCTGCTGAACAGTGACGGCGGGGTCGATCAGCAGCAGGTCTATGACCGCCCCCGGCCCGACGGGCGCATCCTGGAGGTCCAGACCGTGCCCATCAAAGGTGGAGGTGCGCTGCGCACCTTCACCGACGTGACGCAGCGCAAACAGGCCGAGCACCGCATACGGCATGTTGCCGAACACGATGGACTCACGGGGTTGCTGAACCGCTCGGCCTTCCTGCAAACCCTTCAGGCGGCGGTGCCCGATGCGCGGCGCCAGGGCCAGGGCTTTGCCGTGTTGTATGTGGACCTGGACGGCTTCAAGCCCATCAACGACCGCTTCGGACATGCCGTGGGCGACCAATTGCTGGCGTGGGTGGCCCGGCAGCTTGCCCAGGCGGCGCGCGAAAACGACGTGGTGGCGCGGCTGGGGGGCGACGAATTTGCCCTGCTGCAGCGTGGCGTCTCTGACCGCGACAGCGCTCTCCGGCTGGGCGAGCGCCTGGTGCAGGCCATTGCCCAGCCGACGGAAATTGAATCGCATTTCATCCAGATCGGAGCCTCTGTAGGCATCGTGATGTCGTCCGCCGACGCCACGAACGCCGAAGAGCTGCTGCGCAAGGCCGATTCCGCGATGTACCTGGCGAAAGCCTCTGGGCGCGGTTGTGTGCGGATTTATGGTGCGTGACCGCCCAGCGTGCATGCGCCGGGTCAGCGGGCCTGGAAGACGTCCTTCGAAAGTCGAAGATGTCCTACACACCTCGGTCACGGGGCGGCCTACTATTTGTCCGTCGATACCCCGTCGACATCCCTCCCGCTTGCACAAGCAAGTGTTCAGCCCGCACCCAGCGGGCTTTTTTTTGCCCGTTTCCCGTCCTGCCAGTGCCTGCACCGCTAACCGCAAGACATGGGGCTTGTCGTGAATGAGCAGGTGAATACTGGGTTCTTTGACCCCGTCCACTGCACGTTGCGCCAGGGGGCTGCATCATTCACAGCCAGGTGGGGTGTCATCGTGGGGCCACCGCTATTGATTACAAAACCAGAATGATTCTGTACAAGCCCGGGGCGCAATTCATCTACAAGGGCCGACGTGTCAGCGTGGACTACGTCATCATCCGAAGAACGGGCCTGTGGGTCCGATTGGCCGGCAGTGAGGAGGTGTGCCGACCAGAAGATCTGACACCCATTTCGCCCCATGCTTATGGCTTACCCGAAGGCCGCCACTGACGGCGGGTAGGGTGGTGGGGCACAAAGCACAACGGGCCGTGAAGGCCCGTTGTGTTGGATGTTTTGGCGGAGACTGTGAGATTCGAACTCACGGACGGTTGCCCGTCGGCAGTTTTCAAGACTGCTGGTTTAAACCACTCACCCAAGTCTCCGGGAGGGAAGGCGCGAATTCTAGCTGACTGCGGGTGCTTATTTTTTCAGCATGCCCCGGGTCTCTATGAACTTGACCACATCGGCCACGCCTGCCAGGGTTTTGAGATTGGTCATCACAAACGGTTTGAGGCCCTGGGCGTTGGTGCGCATGCGGGTGGTGTCGGCATGCATCACGTCCAGGTTGGCGCCCACGTGGGGGGCCAAGTCGGTCTTGTTGATGATGAACAGATCGCTCTTGGTGATGCCGGGGCCGCCCTTGCGGGGGATTTTTTCGCCAGCGGCCACGTCGATCACGTAGATGGTGAGGTCCGAGAGCTCGGGGCTGAAGGTGGCGGCCAAGTTGTCGCCGCCGCTTTCTACAAACACGATGTCGGCGTTGGGGAACTCGCCCAGCATGCGGTCGATGGCTTCGAGGTTGATGGAGCAGTCTTCGCGGATGGCGGTGTGGGGGCAGCCGCCGGTTTCCACGCCCAGGATGCGCTCTGCGGGCAGGGCGCCGCTCACGGTGAGCAGGCGCTGGTCTTCTTTGGTGTAGATGTCGTTGGTGATGGCGATGAGGTCGTATTCATCGCGCATGGTCTTGCACAGCATTTCCAGCAGCGTGGTCTTGCCGGAGCCCACGGGGCCGCCGATGCCGACGCGCAGCGGGGGCAGGTTTTTGGTGCGGTTCGGGATGTGGTGCAGTGTGTTGGTCATGGCGTAATTTACTATCAAATCAATAGCTGCTAGCGCAGTATTCGCAAGCGCTAGGAGCGAAAAAGTCTTGAATATTGCACTTCGTGCTGGGCGCTCAGGATGGCCAGCATCGGCGAGAAGGCCTGGAGCTCGCTATCCATCAGGCCCATGGCGTGGTCGGCGGCGGCAGGTATGGCATCGGCCAGTTTTGCGAGGATGCGCTGGCCTGCGCTTTGGCCCAGCTGCATGGATTTGAGGGCGGCCTGCACCATGTTTTCGGCCCAGCCGAAGGCGTAGGCCAGCAGAACATCGCGCACGGGCGCCTGGGTGGTGGAGGCGGCCAGTGCAAATGCCACGGGGTATGTGGGGGGCAGGGCGGCCAGGTGGCGGATGGCGGACAGGGACTCTTCGTCACCCTGGTGCTGGTTGCGCAGCCAGTCGGTCATCGACCGGCCCATCTGCTCGGTCTGTAGCCGCATTTCGCTGGTTTCGCGGGTGTGTAGCACCCAGTCGTTGAGTTCGCGCACGTGCGCCCAGTCGGCGCGGCGCCAGGCGCCTGCTGCTTTGGCGATGAGGGCCATGTCGCCGCGCGCCTGCGTGATGTGCAACTGGTCTAGCAGCCAGTCGCCCACGGCGGTTTCGCTGGCGAGGCCTGCGTTTTCAATGGCGCTTTCCAGCCCTTCGGAATACGAGAACCCGCCCACGGGCAACGCGGGGGAGGCCAGCCACATCAGCTGCAGGAAGCTGGCGGCGGGCAGGGGCGCGGGGCGGTCCAGGCGCATGGAGCGGGGAGTCAGTGGTCGTGGTTGCAGTGGGGGCCGTGCACATGCCCCTGGGCCACCACGGGGATGGACACGGTGCGCCCGGGGCCTGGGGCTGCGGTGTTTGCTGCTGCGTGGCTGTGATCATGGCTGTGATCGTGATCGTGCCCATGGTCATGTCCGTGGTCATGCCCACCATGGTGGTGGTGCCCGCCACCGTGCCCTGCCGCATAGGCCCCGCCTTCGGGTTCAAAGGGCAAGTTCTGCTCGGTCACGATCAGGTGCATGGCGCGCAGCATGTCGGCCAGAACGTGGTCGGGTTCGATCTTGAGGTGGTCGGGCTGCAGCTCGATGGGCACGTGCCGGTTGCCCAGGTGGTAGGCGGCTCGGGTCAGGTCGAAGGGGGTGCCGTGCTGTGTGCAGTGCGTGATGACCAGCACGGGCTGCGGTGCGGCGATGACGCGGACCATGGAGCCGTCTTCGGCCACCAGCACATCACCGCCGCGCACCAGCGTGCCGCGCGGCAGGAAGATGCCCAGCTCGCGCCCGGCGGAGTCGGTGGCGGCAAAGCGGCTTTTCTGGCGCACGTCCCAGTCCAGCTCGATGGTGGTGGCGCGCTTGACCAGTACGGGCGCAAGGCCTTTGCCTTGGGGGATCAGTTTGGAGGCTTGGATCATGGAGATTCTTTGTTGCAGCGGGCAAACGCGCATTGTGTGCCAGGGGCTCAACCCTGGGGAGCGCGTTTGTTTACAGCGTACGGGTCATGAAGAAGCTGTAAGGGTCGAGGCAGTAGTCGGCAAAAGGGCCGCATTCGACGAAGCCGTTCTGCAGGTAGAGCTGCCGCGCGGGTTCGAAGAACGGTTGCGTGCCGGTCTCCAGGCTCACGCGGGCAAAGCCGCGTGCGCGGGCCTCTTGCAGCAAATGGTTCAGGAGCTGGCGTGCAATGCCCCGGCCGCGATGGCGGGTGCTGGTGCGCATGGATTTGAGTTCAGCGTGGCCGGCATCGAGCCGCTTGAGCGCGCCCGTGCCCACCAGCATGTCGCCATCCGCTCCGGTCAGCCAGGCAGACCAGAACGCGATGTTCGGCTGGCGCAGCTGGTCCATGTCCAGCGCGTGCACGCTTTCAGGCGGTGAAACGGCGCGCATGTCCACCAGGTGCTCTTGCATGAAGGCTTCAATGCGCGGGTCGCTCAGGTCGTCCAGGCGGATCATCAGGTCTTGCAATACGGCGCTCATGGGACGTGGGCCTCAGAACAAAAAGTAGCGCTGCGCCATGGGCAGCACGGTGGCGGGCTCGCAAGTGAGCAGCTGCCCATCTGCGCGTACCGAATAAGTCTGCGCGTCGATTTCCATCTTGGGCGTGTAGCTGTTATGCACCATGTGCTGCTTGCGCACGCTGCGGATGTTGCGCACCGCGCTCAGCGTTTTGCGCAGGCCGAAGCGCTCACCGATGCCCGCCGCCAAACCTGCCTGCGAGACAAAGGTGAGGGAGGTCTTGGCAATCGCTCCGCCAAACGCGCCAAACATCGGCCGGTAGTGCACGGGCTGGGGCGTGGGGATGGAGGCGTTCGGGTCACCCATCGCCGCCATGGCGATGAGGCCGCCCTTCAGGATCAGCGCGGGCTTCACGCCGAAGAATGCGGGCTTCCAGATGACGATGTCGGCCCATTTGCCCACTTCGAGCGAACCCACTTCATGGCTGATGCCGTGCGCAATGGCGGGGTTGATGGTGTATTTGGCCACGTAGCGCTTGATGCGCGTGTTGTCGTTGCGGGCGGTGTCACCTTGCAGGCTGCCGCGCTGCACCTTCATCTTGTGCGCGGTTTGCCAAGTGCGCAGGATGACTTCGCCCACGCGGCCCATGGCCTGGCTGTCGCTGGACATCATGCTGATGGCGCCCAGGTCGTGCAGGATGTCTTCCGCGGCAATCGTCTCCTTGCGGATGCGGCTTTCGGCAAAGGCCAGGTCTTCGGCAATGCTGGCATCGAGGTGGTGGCACACCATGAGCATGTCCACATGCTCGTCGAGCGTGTTGTGCGTGTACGGCATGGTGGGGTTGGTGGAGCTGGGCAGGAAGTTGTCCTCGCCCACCACGCGCAGGATGTCCGGTGCGTGTCCTCCCCCGCGCCTTCGGTGTGGAAGGCGCAGATGCCGCGCCCACCCACGGCGGCAATGGTGTTCTCCACAAAGCCCGATTCGTTGAGCGTGTCGCTGTGGATGGCCACCTGCGTGTCGGTTTCTTCGGCCACGTCCAGGCAGTTGCTGATGGCCGACGGCGTGGTGCCCCAGTCTTCGTGCAGCTTGAGGCCGATGGCGCCTGCGTTGATCTGCTCATGCAGGGCATCGGGCAGGCTGGCGTTGCCTTTGCCGAGAAAGCCCAGGTTCATCGGGAAAGCGTCGGCCGCCTGCAGCATGCGCTCCATGTTGAAGGGGCCTGAGGTGCAGGTGGTGGCTAGCGTGCCCGTGGCGGGGCCGGTGCCGCCGCCTAGCATGGTGGTCACGCCGCTGGCCAGGGCTTCCTCGATCTGCTGCGGGCAGATGAAGTGGATGTGGCTGTCGATGCCGCCTGCGGTGACGATGTTGCCCTCGCAGCTGATGACCTCGGTGCCGGGGCCGATGATGATGTCCACGCCGGGCTGCGTGTCGGGGTTGCCGGCTTTGCCGATGGATGCGATGCGGCCTGCGCGCAAGCCGATGTCGGCCTTGAAGATGCCGGTGTGGTCCACCACGAGGGCATTGGTCAGCACCGTGTCCACCGCCCCCTGGGCGTTGCTGCGCTGGCTTTGTGCCATGCCGTCGCGGATGGTCTTGCCGCCGCCAAACTTCACCTCTTCGCCATAGCTGCCTGCGCGCAGCGTGTGATCGGCCTCGACTTCGAGGATGAGTTCCGTATCGGCCAGGCGCACGCGGTCGCCCACAGTGGGGCCAAACATTTCGGCGTAGGCGCGTCGTCCAATGGTTGCCATGGGTGTGCTCCGCGAGAAACTGATTACTATGTTTTTAATAGCTTCCAGCGCTTATCCATAAAGCGCTAGAGGCTGTTTTGACCTGAATTTTTACAGTGCGCCCTGTACCAGGCCCTGAAAGCCGTACACGCGGCAATCGCCCGCGTAGTCCACCAGCTCTACGGTGCGCTCCTGGCCGGGCTCAAAGCGCACGGCCGTGCCGGATGCAATGTTCAGCCGCATGCCGCGTGCGGCGGCACGGTCAAAACCCAGGGCGTTGTTGGTCTCGGCAAAGTGGTAGTGCGAGCCCACCTGGATCGGGCGGTCGCCGGTGTTGCGTACCACCAGCGTGAGGGTGCGGCGGCCGGTGTTGAGCGGGTGTTCACCGGGTTCGGTGAAGAGTTCGCCTGGGATCATTGCGTGCTCCTGGTGGGTCAACGGGTCAGGCCATTTGCGCGAGCAGCGCACCACCGAACACTGCCACGCCCGCACCTGCGGCGCGCGCCAGCCACACATGGCGGTGGCGCAGTGCCCAGCCCGCCGCGAGGCCCGTGCCATGCAGCAGCACGGTGGCGGTCAGCATGCCCGCCAATGTTTGCCAGGCGCTGCCGCTGCCTGCCAACTCGTAGCCATGGGCCACGCCGTGGAAGACTGCGAACACGCCCACACCCAGCGCCGCCAGCAGTCCGGGCACGCGCAGGCGCGACACGACGAGCAGGCCTGTGACCAGCAGCGACGCAGCAATCATCGGCTCCACAGCAGGCAGCGCCACGCCCCGCAGGCCCAGCACGGCGCCCACCAGCAGCATGGCCGCAAAGCCCACGGGGCCCCATAGCAGTTCGCGCCCGGCGCTGCGCGCGGCCAGGGCGCTCCACAGGCCCACGGCCACCATGGCGGCCAGGTGGTCCAGGCCGAACAGGGGGTGGGCAAGGCCGCTGAAGAAACTGTTGTGGATGTGGGATTCAGCGCCTGTATGGGCGTTGGCGCACGTGCTGATTGCGCTGGCAGCTATGAAAAGGAGAGCGGCTGTGTGGCGGTGTGAGAGTGCGATGCGCATGGGGGCTCCACAGAGAGAACGAGGGACAGAGAGAAAGGGGGTCAGACGATCGGTTGATGGACGGTGACCAGCTTGGTGCCGTCGGGGAAGGTGGCCTCGATCTGGATGTCCGGAATCATCTCGGCGATGCCGTCCATCACGTCCGCGCGGGTGAGCACGGTGCGGCCCTCGCTCATCAATTGCGCCACGGTCTTGCCGTCGCGGGCGCCTTCCATCACGGCGGCGCTGATCAGGGCCATGGCCTCGGGGTAGTTGAGCTTGAGGCCCCGGGCTTTGCGGCGCTCGGCCAGCAGGGCGGCGGTAAAGATCAGCAGCTTGTCTTTTTCGCGAGGGGTGAGTTCCATGGTGTACCGGGTGATCTAGTGGAAGCAAGCCCATCTTAGGCAGCAAGCCCCGTGCCCGCCATACGTCATCTGGCGCAGGGGCTGTGCTCATGTGGGTTGGCAGTGGCATGGAAACTGCACCGGAAGGGGTTAACGCCGCCATTGCCCATGCCTCCTCACGCCGCCTCTATCGCCCCCGCTGACGCCGCACCGTTGCAGCCGACAGAGCCGGGCATGGCTGCACATGAACCCCAGCAGGCCCCGCAACAGGTGGTCAAGGTCCGGCGCGACTACAACAGCTGGGTCGCCACCGAGACCATGGAGGACTACGCACTGCGCTACACCCCCCAGCGCTTTCGCAAATGGTCCGAATGGCGCGTGGCCAACACAGCGTTCGGGGCTGCGTCTTTCCTGATCCTGGAAGCCGTGGGCGCCACGCTGCTGGTGCAGTACGGCTTCATCAATGCCTTCTGGGCCATCGTGGCCACGGGGCTCATCATCTTCCTGGCGGGGCTGCCCATCAGCGTGTATGCGGCGCGCTATGGGGTGGACATGGACCTGCTCACGCGCGGCGCGGGGTTTGGCTACATCGGCTCCACGCTCACCTCGCTGATCTACGCGAGCTTCACCTTCATCTTCTTCGCGCTGGAGGCTGCCGTGATGGCCTACGCGCTGGAGCTCGCGCTCGACATCCCGCCCACCTGGGGTTACCTCATCTGCGCCATTGTGGTGATTCCACTGGTCACGCATGGCGTGTCGGCCATCAGCCGCCTGCAGGTGTGGACACAGCCGCTGTGGCTGGTGATGCTGGTGGTGCCGTTTGTGTATGTGATCGTGCGCGATCCTGGTGCGTTTTCTGGCATCGCGCACTACGGTGGTGAATCAATGCGGGGCGCCACATTCCAGCTGCCCTTGTTTGGTGCGGCGCTCACGGTCGGTATTGCGCTCATTACCCAGATGGGGGAGCAGGCCGACTACCTGCGCTTCATGCCCGCATCCACCCCCGCCACACGTGGGCGCTGGTGGCTGGGCGTGCTGGTGGGCGGGCCGGGCTGGGTGGTGCTGGGCGTGCTCAAGATGCTGGGCGGTGCGCTGCTGGCCTACCTGGCGCTCACCCACATGGTGCCGGCCGACCGTGCGGTAGACCCGAACCAGATGTACCTGGCCGCGTATGAGTATGTGTTCCCCCACTACGGCTGGGCGGTGGCGGCCACGGCGCTGTTTGTGGTGATCTCGCAGCTCAAGATCAATGTGACCAACGCCTACGCAGGCTCGTTGGCGTGGTCGAACTTCTTCTCGCGCCTTACCCACAGCCACCCGGGGCGCGTGGTGTGGGTGGTGTTCAACACCCTCATCGCCTTCATGCTGATGGAGATGAACGTGTTCCGCGCCATGGGCGAGGTGCTGGGGCTGTACTCCAACATCGCCATCGCCTGGATCATGTCGGTGGTGGCCGACCTCGTCATCAACAAGCCGCTGGGTCTGTCGCCCAAGGGCATCGAGTTCAAGCGCGCGCACCTGTACGACATCAATCCAGTGGGCGTGGGCTCGATGGCGCTCGCGTCCATTCTGTCCATCAGCGCGCACCTGGGCCTGTTCGGACCGCTGCCGCAGGCGTTCTCGGCGGTGATTGCGATGGCGGTGGCCTTTGTCACCGCACCGCTCATTGCCTGGGCCACTGGAGGGCGCTACTACATTGCGCGCCAGCCCGATCCCGCTGCGGTGACCGATGTGGTGGCGGTGCCCATGCACGGTCCGGTCAGCGGCAAACAAGGTGCTGACCTGGGCAGCTACGTGCGTTACACCGTGCAGCGCTGCGTGATCTGCGAGCGCGAGTACGAAGCCCCGGACATGGCCCAGTGCCCTGCTTACCGGGGGGCTATCTGCTCGTTGTGCTGCACGCTCGATGCGCGCTGCGGCGACCTGTGCAAACCCCACGCGAGCATGGCGGTGCAATGGTCGGCCGCGCTGCGCTGGGTGCTGCCGCGCGCCATGTGGCGCTACCTGGACACGGGCCTGGGTCACTTCCTGTTGCTGATGCTGGTGATAGCGCCGCTGCTGGCCTCGGTGATGGGGCTGCTGTACCACCAGGAGCTCAACACCATCGCCCAGGCGGCCACCGACACCGAGGTGATGGCTGCACCCGAAGTGGCGCTGCGCTCGGGCCTGCTCAAGGCCTATCTTGCACTGCTGGTCATTTCAGGCATCGTGGCCTGGTGGCTGGTGCTGGCGCACAAAAGCCGCCAGGTGGCTCAGGAGGAATCCAACCGGCAGACGGGCCTTTTGGTGCGCGAGATCGAGCTGCACCGCCAGACCGACGAGGCCCTGCAGACCGCGCGCAGCGTGGCCGAGCAGGCGCGCCAGGTGGCCGAAGAAGCCAAGCGCGCCGCCGACCAGGCCAACCACGCCAAAAGCCGCTACATCAGCGCCATCAGCCACGAGATCCGCACGCCGCTCAACTCCATCTTGGGCTACGCGCAGCTCATGGGCGAGGACGCGGGCGTGCCCCCGCACCGCAAGCAGGCGGTGCATGTGATCCGCCGGGGGGGCGAGCACCTGCTCTCGCTCATCGAAGGTACGCTCGATATTGCGCGCATCGAATCCGGCAAGCTCACGCTGGACGTGACGCCCATGCGTTTTGCCGATGGCCTGCACGAGATGGCCAGCCTGTTTGAACTGCAGGCCGCGGCCAAGGGCCTGGCCTTCCAGTTTGATGTGCTGGGCGTGATTCCGGAAGTGGTGCGTGCCGACGAAAAGCGCCTGCGCCAGATCCTCATCAACCTGCTCGGCAACGCCGTCAAGTTCACCTCGCACGGCACCGTCACGCTGCGCGTGCGCTATGCACGCGAAATGGCGCGCATCGAGGTGCAGGACACGGGGCCAGGCCTCACAGCCGAGGAGATCGAGCGCATCTTCGAGCCCTTTGCGCGCGGCGGCTCGGGCGGTGGCAACACCGCGGCCGCGCCGGGCGCAGGCCTGGGCCTGACCATTGCCAAGATGCTCACCGCGCTCATGGGCGGCGAGCTGACGGTGAGCAGCACCCCAGGCGTGGGCTCGGTGTTCCACGTCAAGCTGTTTCTGCCCGAGGTGCATGGGGATGCGCTGGGCAAGGCGGCGGCGCCCATGGCCGTACAAGCCCAGCGCGCCCGCAAGGGGTATGCGGGGGAGCGCCGCCGCATCCTGGTGGTGGACAACGAAGAACCCGACCGTGAGCTGCTGGTGCAACTGCTGGAGCCCCTGGGCTTTGAGCTGCGCCAGGCCGCCAGCGGGCACGACGCGCTGGACCTGCTGGCCACCGGCTACCGGCCCCACGCCATCTTCATGGACCTGGCCATGCCGGGCATCGACGGGTGGGAGACGCTGCGGCGCGTGCGGCAGATGCGGTTGCCGAACGTGCATTGCGCCATTGTTTCCGCCAATGCGTTTGACAAGGCGCTGGACAACGACGTGGACATCCGCCCCGAAGACTTCATCGTCAAGCCCGTGCGCCACAGCGAGCTGCTCGACTGGCTGGAGCGCCGTTTGGGGTTGCAGTGGCAATACGGCGAAGCCAATACGACCCCCGCCTTGCCTGCGGCAGCGGATGCGCCCCTCACATACCCCGACACCACCGCCCTTGCCGCCTTGGCCCAGGCAGTGTCTTTGGGCTACTACCGTGGCATCCTCAACACGCTGGACGACATTGAACGCAGCCAGCCCGCGCACAGCGCTTTTGTGGGCACCATGCGGCAGCTGGCCAAGCAGTTCCAGTTCGATGCCATGGGCCAGATCCTGGAGCAGGCGCCATAGTGATGACCACCGCCAACCCATCTTCCTTGCACGCGTCTGCAGCGCCCGGTGCAGCGCTGGACCGCACCGACAGCGACGTGGTGCTGATCGTGGACGACGTTCCCGACAACCTGGCCGTGCTGCACGACGCGCTGGATGAATCTGGCTACACCGTGCTGGTCGCCACGCATGGCGAGGCGGCCTTGCAGCGTGCCGCGCAGGCCCTGCCCGACATCGTTCTGCTCGACGCCATGATGCCCGGCATGGACGGTTTTGAAGTCGCCCGGCGCCTGAAGGCATCGCCCGCCACGGCGCACATCCCCATCATCTTCATGACGGGCCTGACCGAGACCGAGCACCTCGTGGCCGCGCTGGAGGCGGGTGGCGTGGACTACGTCACCAAGCCCATCAAGCCCCGCGAGGTGATGGCGCGCATGGGCGTGCACCTGGGCGCAGCCCGCAAGGCCCGGCAGGACGCCCGCCAGGCCCGCGAGGCGCGCAACGCGCTCGATGCGTTCGGCTACGCCAGCATCACCGTGCGTGCGTCGGACGGCCGCATCGTCTGGCAAACCCCGCTGGCGCGCGAGCTGCTGCAAAGCTACTTTGGCGAAGTGAGCCCCGATGGCACGCCCACCGCATTTGGCCAATGGGCGCCCGAGCCGGTGCAGGCCTGGCTGCGCCGCCATGTGCTGGCCGACAACGCGGCCGAGCTGCTGGCCGCTTCGCTGGCCGAGCCCCCGCGCCTGGCCGTGGAGCAGGGCGCCCGCAGGCTCACCTTCCGCCTGCACCAGCAGGCAGGCGACAGTGCGGGCGGCGGCGACTGGCTCATCGTGATGCGCGAGGTGTCCGACGCAAAAATCATCGAATCCATGAGCCTGTCCTTCAAGCTCACCGCGCGCGAGGCCGAGGTGCTGTACTGGGTGGTCAAGGGCAAGATCAATCGCGACATCGGCGACATCCTGGGCGCGAGCCCCGCCACGGTGAAGAAACACTTGGAGCGCGTGTTCGCCAAGCTGGGGGTGGAGACGCGCACCGCAGCGGCGGCCATGGCCATGAATCGCATCCGGCAGCTGCACCCGCAGTTTGAGGGATAGATTTTTGGTGTTTTTTGGCCGCTAGCGCTTGTTGCTAAAGCGCTGGTAGCTATGAATTTTGAAGAGCCAGTGTGACCGCCGTAGGCCGCGCGTCAGCGGCCCACAGCCTTCTCCAGCTCTTGCTTGTTCATTTTTGAGCGCCCTTTGATCCCCTGGCGTTTGGCGTCTTCGTAGAGCTGATCCCGGGTGCGCCCCTGCGGGCCACGGCGCGAGTTCCTGCCTCCGCGCACGGGCGCAGGCGTGGCACGCAGGATCTGAGGGGCGGCGGTTTTACTTTCGCCGTGCTGTGCGCGTTCCTTGTTGACCGTGCGGGCCGCTATTTCCTCGGCCGTGTCTTCGTCCTTGCCGCGTTCCAGCAGGCTGTCCTTGATGTGTTCGTACTGGCGCTCGCGTTTGGCGCTCCAGGTTCCGCGTGGCATGGTGGGCTCCTTCGAGTGGCAGGTGATGAGCGTTTCAGCTTAGGCCCTGGCCCGGCGGCCCCGGTCAGTGTTGCGCGGGGGCGGGTGTAGGACGCATGCCCCGCATGTCTTCTGAAGGGAGTGGTTCGCCCTAGTCCACTGAAACCGAGAAATCGGCTGTGCGCCGAGGTGGCAGCGGGTGCAGCGCAAGGCGCGGGCTGCGGCCAAGGCTGGCCGCCTTGGCAAAATCCGCAACGCAACGCAACGCAACGCAACGCAACGCAACGCAACGCAACGCAACGATGCGCCTGCTGCCACCCCGGCTCGAAGGGTGAGGGTCTGGCAGGGCCGCCCTCGTCGTTGCCGTGCTCGCCGGGTGTGCAACCCGCCTGCGCCCGCCGCCTAGAGGGCGGCCCTGCCAGACCCTCACGAACAGCCGATTTCTCGGTTTCAGTGGCCTAGTTGGGTCAAAAAACGGCTGTAGCGCTTATTTGACAAGCGCTTATAGCTATTATTTTTGAATCAACTACATCCCCAGCGACTTCAGCAGCGCGTCCGTGTCGTCCTGCCCCCCGCAGGCGGTGGCGCGGGCACGGGAGGGGCTTCTTGCGACTGGGCCATCAGCGCGTCGGCATCCGGCACTTCCTGCGCCTCGAAGTCGTAGAGCTTGATGAACTCGGTGCGGTCGATGGCCAGTTCCAGGTAGAAGATGTTGTTGTTGCTGGTGTAGAAGGTCACACGCCGGGCTTCGGGCTTGTCCAGGTTGGCGTCCACGCTCAGCATCACCTGCTTGTTCAGCACCAGCATCTTGGGCTGGTTCTGGGTGATGTGGGTCTGCAGCTCGCGGCGCACCTTGCCGGTGAAGTCGCCCACCACCTGGTTCATCAGCTCGCCCATCACATTGCTCACTTCGTCCGACGTGTAGGAGCTGACCAGATCGTCCTTGGACATGCCCATGTTCAGCAGGTAGTTGGCATACAGCTCCATCGCGGCCTGGGCCGAGAAGTTGATGATGACCAGCCCCGAGAAGCCGCCATCGAACAGCACAAAACAGCCGATGTCGGGCTTGAGGCACGTCTTGCTGATGCGTTGCACCATGCCGGAGTAGTGGATCTGGCTGTGGGTGGCCACGTTCAAGACCCGGGTGACGGAGTTGCACAGGCTGATCAGCAGATCTTCGGTGCCGTAGACGGGGGATTTATCGGGGAGGCTCATGGTGTGGGTAGGCATCTGCCAGGAAAAACAACAACAAAACTGCAACGCAGACAGAGCATAGGCGATGGCGCACCGCGAGGCCAGAGTGCTTTCCGTCCTGGTGCGCTCAGCTGCGGGTGTTGGCCGTGCGGTTCTTGGGCGCAGAACTTGCGTGCCCTTGATCCGGGTCATACCACGTTGGCGCCCTGGGCCCGCATGGGATGCAGCGGATTGACAACCAACCGGGCAGGCGTATCGTGCCTCCCATACCAAAAGAGAGGGGCGCCAGATGGGTGTTGTCTATAACTATGGGTTGGCCGATTTCCAATCGATTGCGGCGGGCGCAGCGGTTTTGGCCAGTGGGGGGGGCGGCAGCTACCACGACGCTTGTTCGATCCTTCAGGAGCTGGCTGGTCAGGGCTGGAGCGGCACGGTCACGGTGCAGGACTATGACGGCGCCACCAACGCCTGTGTGCTCGCCATCATGGGCTCGCCCGATGCGGCCGACAGCCTCACGCTGTCTGCGGTGCAGAACTCGGTCAGCAACACCGTGGCCGTGATGGAGGCCAGTACCGGTGCCCTGCTGGGCGCCTTGATCCCTGTGGAGATCGGGCCCATCAATTCGCTCGTGCCGCTCATTGGCGCGGCCATGTCGCAGGGCGCGGTCTGGGTGGTCAACGGCGATGGCGCCGGCCGTGCCGTGCCCGAACTGCCCCAGACCACCTTCACCGGCGGTGCGCAGCTTGCGCCGTGCCCCGCTGTGCTGGCCAGCGATGCCTCTACGCTGGTGGATCTGGAATCCGCTGTGCTGGGCGCTTCTACCGCTGCGCGCGTGGAGACCCTGGCGGGTGGCGTGGTGGCCGGGTTTGGCGGGTATTCGGGCATTGCCATGTGGCCCTCCAACGCGGGCAACGGTTTTGCGTTATCGGGCAGCTACATTCCGGGCACGCTGGAGCAGGCGCGGGGGCTGGGGCAGTTTCTGCTGCAGGCCGCCACGCCGCCCGCCACTGCTGCCGTGGCGGACGTGATCACCATGATCACCGGCCGCCCAGCCAGCGCGGTGGTGACCAATTTTTTCATCACCTCGGTCACGCAGTCCACCTCCAGCGCGTCGCTGGATTCGGGCATCATCCGCCTGGACAACACACAGGACCCGAGCCTGAGCACCGAGACGCACTATCTGTACAACCTGAACGAGAACCTCATCATGTACTCGTCTGCGAGCGTGGCGCCCGATGTCATCGCCCCCGACTCCATCTGCTACTACTCGGAAAGCACGGGCCGCGGCTTCTCCAACGCCAGCGACGACCTGGCCCTGTACTTCGATCCCACCACGGGCAAAAGCACGGGCCAGATGGTGAGCGTGATCGCCGTACAGACGGCCCCCCAGCTTTACAACACCCCGGGTGTCGTGGCTTCGTTTGCCGGTTTGCTGCGCAACATGGGTTACGCCGGGGCGAAGCCGTCGGCCTGAAGAATCAAGGGTTTTTGCCGCCATGGGTGATGAAGCAGACCTGAACAAGGAGCGGCTGGAGCTGGTGCTGGAGGCCGCCGGGCTGGACCTGTGGGAGAACGACCTGGTCAGCGGCCAGGTCACCCACAAGGCCACCAAGACCTTTGAGGAGCTGGGTTTTACCCAGGACGAAATCGTGACGGGCGTGCAGGACATCTTTGGCCTGTTCCACCCTGGCGACCTGGAAAGCGTCAAGCAGGCGGTGGCCGACCACGTGGCAGGCATCACACCGCAATACCGTGCCGAGTTCCGGCTGCGCTCCAAGGCGGGCGAGTGGATCTGGTTTGCCAACTACGGCCGCATCATGGACCGAAGCAGCGCCACGCCCGGCAAGCGGTTGATTGGCGTCACCTTCAACATCCATGACCGCAAGCAGAAGGAAGACGAGATTGCGCAGATCAACCAGCAGCTGCTGGAGCAGAACAAGCTGCTGCAGGAGCTCAATACCGCGCTGGAGTTGCTGGCCGCAAATGACTCGCTGACGGGCCTGGCCAACCGGCGCACACTGATGGAACTGGGCGCGAACGAATGCAAACGCACCGAGCGTTTTGACCACCCCCTGTCCCTGCTGGTGGTGGACATTGACCTGTTCAAGACAGTCAACGACGCCTGGGGGCACCTTGCGGGAGACCGCGTGATCTGCGCCGTGGCCCAGGCCTGCGCGGCGCGCAAGCGCAGCGGTGTGGACATCGTGGCGCGGTTCGGGGGCGAGGAGTTTGTGATCGTATTGCCCGAAACCGATGGCGTCAGCGCCTTGCGTGTGGCCGAATCACTGCGCCACGATGTGGCCGCGTTGAGCGTGCCCGTGAATGAGCAGGGTGCGAGCGCTTCGGTCACCGTGAGCATCGGTGTGGCCACGATGCACAAGGGCTCGGGCATCGGCTTTGAAGAGCTGGTCAACCGTGCCGACAAGGCCCTGTACCGCGCCAAGGGCACGGGGCGCAACGCCGTGTACTGCGCCGATGTGCAGCAGGGTGGGGCCCCTGCGGTCCATGTACTCATCGAGCCGGACGAAGACGCAGACGCAGACGGCGTTGTCACCGCCTGAGCACCGTCCGCTCCTCACTCCTCGCTCGTCCACTCCACCTGCACGCCCAGGCTGCGCAGGTTCTCCACGAAGTGCGGGTGGGCGCGGCGGATGGGTGTGGCGTTGCGGATCTCCGAGCGCCCGGGGGTGCTCGCCGCCACCATGAAGAGCGCAATCGCCACGCGGATGATGTAGGGGCTCTCCACCACCGCAGGCGTCAGCGGGTTGCCGCCAAAGGTCACCAGACGGTGCGGGTCGGACTGGAACACATGCGCGCCAAACTTCGACAGCTCGCCCGCCCAGCCTAAAGCGCCGTCGTACACCTTGTTCCAGAACAGCGCATTGCCCTCGGCCCGCACACCCAGGGCGATGAAGATGGGCAGCAGGTCCACCGGAAAGTACGGCCAGGGCGCCGCCTCCACCTTGGTCAGCACATTGCTGGTGAACGGCGTCTGCACCTTGAGCGGGCCCGCGCAGTGCGCGCGCGACCAGCCGTCCTCGTGCGTGATCGTGACGCCAAACTTGGCGAACGTGCGGTCGATGAGCGGAAAGTTCTCCGGCGCGCTGTTCTTCACCACCACGTCGCCCCCCGTGATCGCACCCAAGGCGAGGAAGGTGGTGATCTCGTGAAAATCCTCGTCGAAACGGAACTCCCCGCCGCGCAGTTGCGTGCCGCCATGCACCGTGATGCGCGAGGTGCCCATGCCCTCAATGCGCACGCCGATCATGGTCATGAAGCGGCAGAACTCCTGCACGTGGGGCTCCGACGCGGCGTTCGTCAGCACCGACGTGCCCTCGGCCGTGGCGGCGCACAACACGAAGTTCTCGGTGGTGGTGACCGATGCGTAGTCCAGCCAGTGGTGGTTGGCCTGCAGCCTGCCGTCGCAGCGGATCAGCAGCGAGCCTTCGGCCCGTTCCACGCGCCCGCCAAAGCGGTGGAACACCTCCACATGCGGGTCGATCTCGCGCACGCCCAGGGTGCAACCCTTGACGTTGTCCTCCAGCCGCGCCACGCCAAAGCGCGCCAGCAGCGGGGGCACCAGCATGATGGACGAGCGCATTTCCTCGGGCAGGCGGTGGTGGGCCGCGTCGAACGTGGTGGCGTGGTGGTGCAACTCCAGCGTGCCGGTGGCATGGTCCATGCGCACATCGCTGCCCAGGGTGCGGAAGATGTCGAGGATCTTGCGCACATCGGTGATGTCGGGCACGCCGAGCAGCCTGAGCGGCTCGTTGGTGAGCAGCGTGGCGCAAAGCACGGGCAGCACCGCGTTCTTGTTGGCAGAAGGAATGATGCGGCCCCGCAGCGGGGTGCCGCCGTGGACGACGAGGTTGGACATGGGGAGGGAGGAGAAGAGGCCTGGGCGGGCCAGGGGTTGCGCGAGGTCGATACTCTAACTGGGTTGGGTTTTTTGTGTATTTGGGGGCGGTGTGCTTGTGTTGAGGGCGGAAGCCGGGAGTCGCCCGGCATGCGAGTAACTTTCTTTTGCTTCGCCAAAAGAAAGTCACCAAAGAAAAGGCGACCCCCAGTCTGCGACCCCTTCGCTGCGCTACGGGGCAAACCTGCGTCGGGGCGGTTGCGGGGTGCGCCGCAGAACTCACTGCGCGCCTGCGGCGCTCCGCTCGAACAACTGCGGCGAGTCAGAGCACGAAGCATGGGCGCTCCGACGCCCATGCCACCCCGCAACCGCCCCGCCGCAGGCGCAGCCAGCAGGGGGGTTGGGCACCCGAATATCCAACAGCCGAACAGCCACACGGGCCTTTGCTTCGCTCGGCCTCACCTCGCGGGCGCAAGCGCCACGCGCTGCGCAAACTGGGCCGAGCGAAGCAATGGCCCGAATGGATGTCCGCTCCCCGGGTTCCCTTCAGGATGCGCCGAGGAGCGCAGCGGCCAGCGGATCAGGGCTCGCGATTGTCTGAGCGCAACGCAGTGGAGCGAGTTCGAGCGAGACCCCGCTGGACGCGAGCACCGCAGGTTGCCTTCAGCGAAGCGAAGGGACGCAGCGTGTAGGGTCGCCTTCTCTTTGGTGACTTTCTCTTGGCGAGGCAAGAGAAAGTTACTGCGCCGCCGGGCGCACACCCCGGCCTCCGCCCTCCAACCAGGCATGCGGCAAATCCAGTGCACAATCCCAGGCTTCGTCAAGCTCAGCCCGAACGGGCAGATGAACCGATCAGACCCTGACAAACTCAGCTCGAATGGCCGACAGCATGGGGTATGCTGCAAAAATAATAGCTATAAGCGCTTTATGGACAAGCGCCAGCGGCAGACACAACCAAAAATCAACCCCGCCCCTCAGCCGCCTGATGAATCGCCGCTCGAATCCTCGGATACGTCCCGCACCGGCACGCATTGCCCCCCATTGCCGCATCAATGTCCGCATCGCTGGGCTTGGGGTTTTTCTTGAGCAGCGCGCAGGCCGACATGAGCTGCCCGCTCTGGCAGTAGCCACATTGCGCCACGTCCAGCACCGTCCACGCGCTGCGCAGGGCGGTGGCCTCGGGGCCTTGTAGCCCCTCAATGGTCGTGATGTCGGCATCGCCCACGGCCGACAGGGGCGTGATGCAGGCGCGCACGGGCTCGCCATTCAGATGCACGGTGCAGGCGCCGCACAGCGCCATGCCGCAGCCAAACTTGGTGCCGTTCATGTGAAGCTCGCCGCGCAGCACCCACAGCAACGGGGTGTCGGGTTCGGCGTTGACGGAGATGGCTTTGCCGTTGACGCGCAGGGTGGTGGGCATGATGGTTCCTTGAATCGATTCAGGCCAGCTTCAGGGGCAGGGCGCGCAGGCGCTGGCCGGTGAGTGCGAAGAGGGCGTTGGCCACCGCAGGCGCAATGGGCGGCACGCCGGGCTCGCCCACGCCCTCGGGCGGTTCGGCACTGTCGATGATGTGGGTCTCCACCCGTGGGCAGTCGGCCATGCGGAGCAGTGGCACGTCGTGAAAATTGCTCTGCTGCACCTGCCCGTCCTTCAGTGTGATCTCGCCATACAGCGCCGCCGTGAGGCCAAACACCACGCCGCTTTCCATCTGCTGCGCAATCAGGTTGGGGTTGATGGCCGCGCCGCAGTCGACAACGCACACCACGCGGTGCACGCGGATGGCCTTGTCCGCCCCCACCGACACTTCGGCCACCTGCGCCACGATGGAGCCGAACGACTGGTGCAATGCCACGCCGCGCGCACGCCGCTCGCCTGCCGCGCCGGGCGCCAGCGGCTTGCCCCAGCCCGCCAGTTCGGCCGCCTTTTGCAGCACCTTCAGATGGCGCGGGTGCGTTTGCAGCAGTGCTGCGCGAAAGGCCACGGGGTCCTGCTTGGCCGCGTGAGCCGCTTCATCGACAAAACTTTCCTTGAAGAACGCCTGGTGCGAATGCCCGACCGAGCGCCAGAAGCCCACCGGCAGCGGCAGGTCGACGATCTCGTGCGCAATGCGCGCGTGGGGCCATTCGTAAGGCTGGTCAAACGCGCCTTCGGACGTGGTCTTGTCCGGCCCTGCGCCTGCGAGGCCAAAGGTGCGCACCAGCACCTGCGGCACGATGGCCTGGCCCACCGACACGTTGTGCCACGCCACCAGCTGGCCCTGCGCGTCAAACCCCGCCTTGAAGCGGGCCATGCACGCCGGGCGGTAGAAGTCGTGCTGCGTGTCCTGCTCGCGGCTCCACAGCGTTTGCACCGGCGCACCACCGGCCACCTTGGCTATGGCGGCGGCCTGGGCCACGTAGTCGGCCTCCAGCCTGCGGCCAAAGCCGCCACCCAGCAGCAGCTGGTGCACGGTCACTTTTTTGTCGTCGATGCCTAGCGCCTTGGCCGCCGCGCGGCGCGCCAGGCCCGGCACCTGGGTGGATGTCCACACGGTGGCAGCGCCGTCTTTGAACTGCACCGTGCAGTTGATCGGCTCCAGCGCGGCGTGGGCCAGGTAGGGCGCGCGGTAGTCGGCGGTGATGGTGGTCGCAGCGCCTTGCATGGCCGCGTCCACATCGCCCGCGCTGTGGTAGCCAAAGCCTTTGGCCTGGTCCAGCGCCTGGGCCAGTCGCGCCATCACGGTTTCGCTCGACAAGGTGGCGGCGGGGCCGTGGTCCCATTCCACGGTGACTGCGGCGGCGGCCTTTTTGGCGTGCCACGGCGTGTCGGCAATCACGGCCACACCGCCCGTGCCGCCGTGGTAGGGCGCCACTTCGAGCACGTGCTTCACGCCGGGCAGCTTCTGGGCGGCGGCTGCATCAAAGCGGGCCACCTTGCCGCCGCGCGTGGGGCACATTACGAGACTGGCGTGCAGCAGGCCGGGCGGGTTGGCGTCGATGCCGAAGACGGCCGTGCCATCGAGTTTGGACGGCGCCTCGATGCGCGTGAGCGGCTTGCCGATCAGCTTGAACTGCGCGGGCTCTTTCAGCGTGACCTTGCCCGGCATGGGCTGCTGCGCGGCCAGGGCGGCCAGTTCGCCAAAGGTGGCGCGCTGGCCTGCAGAGTGTTCTACCCAGCCTGCGTTGGCCGTGCACTCGGTCGCCTGCACGCCCCACTGCGCAGCGGCAGCGCGGATCAGCATCGCACGCGCATGGGCGCCAGCTTCGCGCATGGGCAGCCACAGGTCCTTGATGCTGCTCGATCCGCCCGTCATCATCACGCCCACCTCGCGCATCGTCTTGGCAGTCAGCCAGCCGGCCACGGCTTTCATCGAGCCGTCGTTGTCGGGGTGAAAGGGCAGGCCGTCCACCACCGTGGCGAGGTTGTTGTAGATGTCGTCGATGGGCGTCATCTCCAGCCGCACCTGCGCCCAGTCGGCGTCCAGCTCTTCGGCCAGGATGGCGGCCAGGCCCGTGTGGGCACCCTGGCCCATTTCGGACTTGGCCATCATCACCGTCACGGTGTTGTCGGCCCCCACTTTGACCCAGCCGTTCAAGGCGGCCTGCCCGCTGGTCTGCGGCAGCGGGTCGGACGGGTGCAGGCGCTGGCGCGGCGGCATCACGCCCCAGCCAATGACCAGCGCGCCCGCTGTTGCGGCGCCGCCGAGGAGCACTGTGCGTCGTTTCACCATGGGTTCATTCCTTATTGGGGCCTTAGCCGCCCATCGTAAATCCGAGGGGCGTTTCTCCACCACCCGGATTGCCGCAGATTTTGAGTGTTTTTGGCCTCCAGCGCTTATATATAAAGCGCTATTAGCTACTGATTGCATAGCGTTTCGCCTACCCGACACAACGCGGGTGACCTGGCTTTACGCGTTCGCGCCGTGCCACCGTGTACGCCACCCGGCGTATTTCCCAAGCAGGCCCCGCTCTCCAGAATCCATTCCATCGCTCGATCACCCAGGGCCCCGCAAGGGACCGGCGAGCGAAGCGGTTTGATTGATTGAAACCACCACCGGAGAAGCACACATGCAACGTCGTTATTCCCTCAAGGCCCTTGCGGCCGTCGCTACGCTCGCTGGCCTGTCTGCGCTGCCAGCCCACGCCCAGGACACGATCAAGGTCGGCATCCTGCACAGCCTGTCGGGCACCATGGCCATCTCCGAGACCGTGTTGAAAGACACCGTGCTCATGGCCATCGACGAGATCAACGCCAAGGGCGGCGTGCTGGGCAAGAAGCTCGAACCCGTGGTGGTGGACCCGGCCTCCAACTGGCCCCTGTTTGCCGAAAAAACCAAGCAGCTGCTCGGCCAGGACAAGGTCTCGGTCATCTTCGGCTGCTGGACCTCGGTGTCGCGCAAGTCGGTGCTGCCAGTGGTTGAAGAAATGAACGGCCTGCTGTTCTACCCCGTCCAGTACGAGGGTGAAGAACTGTCCAAGAACGTGTTCTACACCGGCGCCGCGCCCAACCAGCAAGCCATCCCTGCGGTGGACTACCTGATGAGCAAGGACGGCGGCAGCGCCAAGCGCTGGGTGCTCTTGGGCACAGACTATGTGTACCCCCGCACCACCAACAAGATCCTGCGCGCCTACCTCAAGTCCAAGGGCGTGAAGGACAGCGACATCGACGAGAAGTACACCCCGTTCGGCCACTCCGACTACCAGACCATCGTGGCGGACATCAAGAAGTTCAGCCAGGGCGGCAAGACGGCTGTGGTCTCCACCATCAACGGCGACTCGAACGTGCCGTTCTACAAGGAACTGGGCAACGCAGGCCTGAAGGCCAAGGACGTGCCTGTGGTCGCCTTCTCGGTGGGCGAGGAAGAACTGCGCGGCGTGGACACCAAGCCGCTGGTGGGCCACCTCGCCGCATGGAACTACTTCCAGTCCATCAAGAGCCCGGCCAACACCGAGTTCATCAAGAAGTGGAGCGACTACGCCAAGGCCAAGGGCATTGCCGGCCACAAAGACAAGCCGCTCACCAACGACCCGATGGAAGCTACCTACATCGGTATCAACATGTGGGCCCAGGCCGTGACCAAGGCCAAGAGCACCGACACCGACAAGGTGATTGCCGCCATGGCTGGCCAGACCTTCAAGGCACCGTCGGGCATCGTCAGCAAGATGGACGAGAAGAACCACCACCTGCACAAGAGCGTGTTCATCGGCGAGATCAAGGCCGATGGCCAGTTCAACGTGGTGTGGAAGACGCCTGGTCCTGTGAAGGCCAAGCCATGGAGCCCGTACATCGAAGGCAACGACAAGAAGAAGGACGAGCCGGACGGCAAGTCGAAGCTGTGACACCCCCCTGAGGCGCTTCGCGCCTTCACCCCCTCTCTCACGCTTGTGCGTGGGAGGGGGGACGCCGCCAGCGCGGCGGGGCGGCCCTTGCGCGGCGGCCCTGGTCTTGGCCCTGCGCGCTGCACAGGCCTGTTTCTATTTGACCTACCGGCCCTCTCATGTTTGCCTCTTTCTTTCACCGCCTGATCGCCTGCCTGCTGCTGTGTGCAGCCGTGCAGGCGCACGCACTCACGGCCGAGGCGGCGCGGGCCATGGCCAGCGGCGATACCGACGAGCGCATCGCCGCGCTGCAGCAGGCCATTGCCACCCCCGACGACGCCACGCTGGCCTTCATCCGCGCGATGGGCGAAGACGCCGTCAAGATCGCAGGCGACAAGGCCATCGTCATGAAGGACGAAAAGGGCTACGACCCGGTGAGTGGCGCCGAGGTGCCTGTGCCCGACGATGCCGAAGACATCGTCAACAACAACCGCATGCGGGGCGAGTTCGACGCAGCGCTGGCTTCGCTGCAACTGCTGTCGCCCGATGTGGCCCAGCGCCGCACCGCCATCGACGCGCTGCGCGAAGAGACCGACGAGGCGCGTCTGCCCCTCATCGAGAAGGCCCTGGCCGCCGAGAACAACGCCGACCTGCAAGCCCGGCTCGAAGCCATCCGCGCGCGCATCCTGCTGGCCAGCAGCGACGCGTCGCAGCGCCTGAAGGCCGCGCAGTATCTGGCCACCAGCGGGAACCCCGGCACGCGCACCGTGCTGCTGGAGCAGCTGCGCAACGAACAAGATCCGCAGGTGAAGGCCGCCATCCAGGCCGCACTGACTGCGGTGGAAGGCCGCCTGCAGTGGGGCGAGAAGCTGGCCGCGCTGTTCACCGGCATCAGCCTGGGCTCCATCCTGCTGTTGGTGGCGCTGGGCCTGGCTATCACCTACGGGCTGATGGGCGTGATCAACATGGCCCACGGTGAGCTGATGATGATCGGCGCCTATGCCACCTATGTGATGCAGGGTGTGTTCCAGCGGTACTTTCCGGGTGCGTTCGACTGGTACCTGGTCGCGGCCGTGCCGGTGGCGTTCATGGCGTCAGCCCTGATGGGCGCGGTGCTGGAGCGCAGCGTGATCCGCTTCTTGTATGGCCGCCCGCTGGAGACGCTGCTGGCCACCTGGGGCATCAGCCTGATGCTGCAGCAGCTGGTGCGCACCGTGTTCGGTGCGCAAAACGTGGGCGTGGAAAACCCCGCGTGGATGAGCGGCGGCGTGCAGCTCATGGAAAACCTGCAGCTGCCCTGGAACCGCGTGATCATCGTCGCCTTCGCGCTGGCGGTGCTGGCCGGTGTGGCCTTCCTCATCAGCAAAACGCGCCTGGGCCTGTTTGTGCGCGGTGTTACGCAGAACCGGCCCATTGCCTCGTGCATGGGCGTGAACACGGCGCGGGTGGATACCTATGCCTTTGCGCTGGGCTCGGGCATCGCGGGCCTGGCGGGCTGCGCATTGAGCCAGGTGGGCAACGTGGGGCCCGACCTGGGGCAGAGCTACATCGTGGACTCGTTCATGGTGGTGGTGCTGGGCGGCGTGGGCCAGCTGGCTGGCACCGTGTATGCCGCGCTGGGCCTGGGTGTGCTCAACAAGTTCCTCGAAGGCTGGACGGGCGCCGTGCTGGCCAAGATCGCCGTGCTGGTGTTCATCATCATCTTCATCCAGAAGCGGCCGCAGGGCATCTTTGCGGTCAAGGGGCGTACGGCCGATTGAGGCCGATAGAGACAGACTGATATGACTACGCCATCTCCTATCCAACTTCCTGCTCCGGCACCGCTGCTTACCCGCAGCGGCTGGTCAGCCTTTATCGTGGCGCTCATCGTGGTGTGCGCCGTGGCGCCCGTACTCAATCTGTGGGTGCCCGCAGGCAGCGCTTTCCACCTCAGCGACTACGCCGTGGCGCTTCTAGGCAAGATCATGTGCTACGCCATCTGCGCACTCGCCATGGACTTGATCTGGGGCTACACCGGCATCCTGAGCCTGGGCCACGGCCTGTTCTTCGCTTTGGGTGGCTATGTGATGGGCATGTACCTCATGCGCCAGATCGGCCGCGACGGCAACTACAAAAGCGATCTGCCCGACTTCATGGTGTTCCTCGACTGGAAGGAGCTGCCCTGGCATTGGGCGTTGTCCGACAGCTTTGTGGCCACCTTAATCCTCATCGTGGCGGTGCCCGGCGTGATCGCGTTTGTGTTCGGCTACTTCGCGTTCCGCTCGCGCATCAAGGGTGTGTACTTTTCCATCATCACCCAGGCCATGACCTATGCGGCCATGCTGCTGTTCTTTCGCAACGAGACGGGCTTTGGCGGGAACAACGGCTTTACCGACTTCAAGCGCATTCTGGGCATGCCCCTGGCCACGCAGAACATGCGCATGACGCTGTTCGTGCTCACGGGCGTGACGTTGCTGGTGTTCTTCTTGCTGGCCCGCTGGCTGGTGCGCAGCAAGTTCGGCCGCGTGCTGCAGGCGGTGCGCGATGCCGAAACGCGCGTCATGTTCTCGGGCTACTCGCCGCTGCCCTACAAGCTCACCATCTGGACCATCAGTGCCATGATGTGCGGCGTGGCGGGCGCGCTGTATGTGCCCCAGGTCGGCATCATCAACCCCGGCGAGATGAGCGCCGCCAACTCCATCGAGATCGCGGTGTGGGCTGCAGTGGGTGGCCGCGCCACGCTGATCGGGCCCATCGTGGGGGCGTTCATCGTCAATGGTGCCAAGAGCTGGCTCACCGTCACGGCGCCGGAATTCTGGCTGTATTTCCTCGGTGCGCTGTTCATTGCGGTGACGCTGTTCTTGCCCGATGGCGTGGTGGGCCTGGTGAAGAAGCTGAAGAAAAACAAGAAGACTGAAGGAGCCGCGCCATGACGCCCGATCTGATGGATGAAGGCGCGCGGCGCATACAGGCCAAGCTGGCACCCGCTGCCCTGGGTCAGACCGAATCTGGTGGTCGCGCCGCAGGTTTTTCGCGCATCGCTACGCCCGGCGAGGTGGACATCACCCACGGCCGCATCCTGTACCTGGAAGATGTGAACGTGAGTTTTGATGGCTTCAAGGCCATCAACAACCTGAGCCTGGACATTGCGCCCGGCGAGCTGCGCTGCATCATCGGCCCCAATGGCGCGGGCAAGACGACGATGATGGACATCATCACCGGCAAGACGCGGCCGGACAGCGGCACGGTGTACTTTGGCTCGACCATCGACCTCTTGCGGCACAACGAACCCGAGATCGCCAGCCTGGGCATCGGCCGCAAATTTCAGAAGCCCACGGTGTTTGAGCAGCTCAGTGTGTTCGAGAACCTGGAACTGGCCTTGAAGACGCACAAGGGCGTGACGTCGAGCATGTTCTTCCGTCTCGATTCAATGCAGTCGGACCGGCTGGCCGAGATCCTGCACACGATTCATCTGGCGGACAGCGTATCGCGCATGGCGGGGAATCTGAGCCATGGGCAAAAGCAGTGGCTCGAGATTGGCATGCTGCTGATGCAGGACCCCAAGTTGTTGTTGCTGGATGAGCCGGTGGCGGGGATGACAGATGAAGAGACGGCGCGCACGGCAGAGCTGTTCTTAACGTTGAAGGGCAAGCACTCGCTGATGGTGGTGGAGCACGACATGTCTTTCATTCGCACCATTTCTGAGATCGTGACGGTGTTGTGCGATGGGTCTGTGCTGGCGCAGGGGACGCTGGACCAGGTGCAGGCGGATGAGCGGGTGATTGAGGTTTATTTGGGGCGGTGATGGTGCTTTGCTGCTCTGGTTCCTTTGGTCTTGAGAACGTCCGCTATGCGTTCGGGCTGAGCCTGTCGAAGCCTGGGCTTGCGCGCTGGTTTGGGCGGTGTGCTTGTGTTGAGTGCGGAGGCCGGGTTGTCGCCCCGGCAGGCGACTCACTTTTCTTTGCTTCGCCAAAGAATAGTAAGCAAAAGAAAGGCGACCCCCAGTCTGCGAACCCTTCGCGTTGCGAAGGGGCAAACCTGCGGCGGGGCGGTTGCGGGGTGCGCCGTGGAACTCGCTTTGCGCCTGCGGCGCGCCGCTCGGACAACCACGGCGAGTCAGTTCACGAAGCATGGGCGCTTCGACGCCCATGCTCACCCCGCAACCGCCCCGCCGCAGGCGCAGCCAGCAGGGGGTGGACAGCCGAACAGCCAAACAGCCATACGGGCCTTTGCTTCGCTCGGCCTCACCTCGCGGGCGCAAGCGCCACACGCTGCGCAAACTGGGCCGAGCGAAGCAATGGCCCGAATGGATGTCCGCTCCCCGGGTTCCCTTCAGGATGCGCCGAGGAGCGCAGCGGCCAGCGGATCAGGGCTCGCGATTGTCTGAGCGCAACGCAGTGGAGCGAGTTCGAGCGAGACCCCGCTGGACGCGAGCACCGCAGGTTGCCCGCAGCGAAGCGAAGGGACGCAGCGTGTAGGGTCGCCTTCTCTTTGGTGACTTTCTCTTGGCGACGCAAGAGAAAGTTACTGCGCCGCAGGGCGCACACCCCGGCTCCCGCCCTTGGCAAAGGCATGGGGATCGATCAGCGGAGGGCTTCGACAAGCTCAGCCCGAATGGGCAGGGGATGTCCAATACTATAAAAACAATAGCTGCTTGCGCTTGAAGGAAAAGCGCTAGAGGCCAAAAACACTCAAAACCACCATGCTCACCGTCCAAAATATCAACCAGTACTACGGCGGCTCCCACATCCTGCGCGACGTGAGCCTCACCGCCCAGGCCGGCAAAGTCACCGTCCTGCTAGGCCGCAACGGCGTCGGCAAAACCACGCTGCTCAAAAGCCTCATGGGCCTGGTCCCCATCAAAAGCGGGGGCATCACGTTCGATGGCAAACCCATCGACAAAACCACTCCCTATGACCGGGCGAGAGCAGGCATCGGCTTCGTCCCCCAAGGCCGCGAGATCTTCGGCCGCCTCACGGTAGAAGAAAACCTGCGCATGGGCCTGGCCTACAAAAGCGGCTCCACGCCCGTGCCCCCGCACCTGTACGAGCTGTTTCCCGTGCTCAAGCAGATGCTCAAGCGCCGGGGTGGTGACCTATCCGGCGGGCAACAGCAGCAGCTGGCCATCGCCCGTGCCCTGGCCCCCGGCCCACGTCTGCTCATCCTGGACGAGCCCACCGAAGGCATCCAGCCCAGCATCATCAAAGACATCGGCCGCGTCATTCGCATGCTGGCAGACAAGGGTGAAATGGCCATCCTGCTGTGCGAGCAGTACTACGACTTCGCGCAGGAGCTGGCCGATGACTACCTGGTGATGGAGCGCGGCGAAGTGATTGCGCGCGGCCCGGGCAGCGAGATGGAAGCCAAGGGAATTCGCAATCTGGTCGCCATCTGAATGAAGGCGACAGACGTTCAGGCCTGCACCAGGCGGTTTTGTGAACCACGCCAGCGCGACACACTCTCCATGATCAGCACCGTGCACAGCACCCAGGTGCCCGCCAGCAGCCAGCCCGCCAGCACATCGCTGGCGTAGTGCACCTGCAGCACCACGCGGCTCCAGCCAGTGGTGAAGGTGAGCGCGCCCGCTGCCAGCACCGCAGGCAGGTGCCAGGGCCTTGGCAGCAGGCGGGTAGCCAGGTAGGCCAGCATGGCGAAGGCCGCCATCGACGCGCTGCTGTGCCCGCTTGGAAAGCTGAAACCGTGGGCCTGTGCAATGCCGTGTTCGTGTTCCGGCCGCACGCGTTCGAACAGTTTTTTCAGGATCTTGGTCAGTGCACCATTGCCCGCCAGGGCCACCAGCCAACCGATGGCCAGTAGGCGGTGTTGGCACGCCCACAGCAGCACCGCCACCACCACGGTGCACCCGGCCAGCACCCACGAATCGCCCAGGTGCGTTAGCACCGCAAACCACTGCAGCACGGCCGTGTCGGCGTGCGTGCGCAGTCCTTGCGCAATGGCATCGTCCAGTGTTCCCCAACGGCCGCCCTCGCTCCAGCTTTCGGCCAGTTCGGCCATCGTGGCGCCCGCCAGCACCAGCGTGAATGCGCTGGCGCCCATGGCGGCCAGCACCACCCCATACGCCTGCGCGGGCAAAAACCGGCGCAGCGGTGGGCTGTGGTGTTGCACAGTGCGCAAGCCGACCAGGGCCAGCGCGCCCACCAGGGCCGAGGCCACCATGCCTGCCACCCACCATTCCATCGGGTAGCGCGCCAGCAGCGCCCCCAGCGCGGCAAGGTCCATCGGGGTCGTGAGTGTCGTTGTCGTCATCGGGTGCTGGTGGCTTTCTGCGTTTTGTTTTGGAAGTCAATAGGAGGGAGCCGGGCGTTGTAACCGAGTTCCCTACACCCCGCCACAGCGAAGGTGTATGCCCCCTTGCCATGCGGCGTCTGTCGGCAAACTCTGACAGGGCAAGGGCGCAGCTGCTGGCTGCGGCAGGGGCGCGGCGGGGCGATCATTCAGGTCACCGCATTACACAATTCAGGATGGCTGCAGGGGGCTCCCGGGCACAATCCGTGCCCGACGCTCCAGGCGTTGCCTCCTGACGCAGCCGTCGAACCATGACCCCTTCCGAGCATCCCCATCCTGTCCGTCCCCACGGGCCCATCCACCTGGTGGTGCCCAAGCGCCCCGGGGCCGACCTGGACCTGCTGCGCGCCAAGCTCGAAGGCGTGCCCGCCTTGCAGGAGCACGACGTGGTCTGGCATGTGCCCGACCAGCGCGGCGACATCGTGCAGCTGGCGCGCGATGCTGCGCAGGCTGCGCTGGCCGATGGCGGGCTGGTGGTGGCGGCAGGGGGTGACGGCACCATCAACGCCGTGGCCTCGGCGGCGCTGCTGGCGGGGGTGCCACTGGGGGTGGTGCCCATGGGCACGTTCAACTACTTCAGTCGCGAACACGGCTTGGCGCTGGACCCCGAAGCCGCCGTGCAAGACATGCTGCAGGCGCTGCGCAACGGCGACCTGCGCCCGGTGCAGGTCGGTTTTGTCAACCGGCGCATGTTTGTCGTCAACGCCAGTGTGGGCCTGTACCCCAAGATGTTGGCCGACCGCGAAATGGCCTCGCGCCGCTTTGGTCGAAAGCGCTGGGTGGCCGTGGCGGCTGCGGTGTGGAGCATGTTCCGCCCCTCGGCGGGCCGCCGTTGGCGCGTAGTGATGAAGACCGACCGTGGTGCCCAGGCGCAGCAGGAGGAGCACCTGGTCACCACGCTGTTTGTGGGCAACAACCCTTTGCAGCTCGACCGCATGGGCCTGCCGCAGGCGCAAACCGTGGCCGACGGTGGCAAGCTGGCCGTGGTCATGCTCAAGCCCCAAGGCCGCTGGGCCATAGCGCGCACGGTGTGGAACGCGGCCACCGGGCAGTTGCACAAAGACAATGCCGTGGTCAGCATGGCCTGTACCGAGCTGACCGTCACCCCCGCCAGTTGGCGCCCACCGCAAGTCAAGCTGGCGTTTGATGGCGAGCGCGAATGGATGGTGCCGCCCCTGCATTTCCGCCTGAGCGAGCGCCCGCTGTGGCTGGTGGCGCCCACCACCTTGATGCGTGATGATGAGCAGGAGGGCGAGACCCAGGGTACGCCAGTTGCAGCGCCAGAGCCCGTGTCGGTGCCCGGTCTCATGCCTGCATGACATTGGCCTGAAAGCACCGATGACCGTTTTGATGCACCTCTCGGATCTGCACTTCGGTGCACACGATCCTGCGGTGTGTGCGGCGGCTCAACGGCTGGCGCAGCGGCTGGGCGTGGCGATGGTGGTGGTGTCCGGCGACCTGACGCAGCGCGCCACCGCCGTGCAGTTTGAGCAGGCCGCGCGATTTGTCAAAGGCCTGCATGCCCGCTCTACCCTGGTGCTGGCGGGCAACCACGACCTGCCGCTGTTTGCCTGGTGGATGCGCTGGGGCCGCGCCTACGAGCGCTATGCCCACCAGTTCGGCATCGACCAGGAGCCCGTGCGGCAGATGGGCGCCTTTTATGTGGTGGGCGTGAACACCACCCGCGCCTGGCGGCACGAGCGGGGCAGCCTGTCGTCGGCGCAGATCGATCATGTGGCCATGCTGCTGGCGCGCGCCCCGCCAGATGCCTGGCGCATCGTGGCCAGCCACCACCCCCTGGTGTCCCGCGACGCCGCCGACCGCGCGCACCGGCCCCACCGGGCGGACGAAGCATTGCAACGCTGGCGCGCGGCGGGCGCCCATATGCTGCTGTCAGGCCACGTGCATGAACCCAGCGTGTTGCAGCCCCTGCCGGGCCTGTGGGCCTGCCGCGCGGGCACGGCGGTGTCGCACCGCCTGCGCCACGGCAGCCCCAACAGCCTGGTGGTGCTGACGGTAGAAGCCTCAGGCGCAGCCGTGGGGGGCTGGGCCCGCTATGCCGCGCGCTGGGACTACGACGAAGCGGCGGGGGAGTTTGTGTGTGTGCAGCGGCAGGCGGTGGGGGCGGAGTGAGCCACACGCTGTGCAAGCGGTGCTGCCCATCAAGAAACTCCTGTTTTGATAGCTGCTAGCGCTTGATGGGTAAGCGCCAGAGGCCAAAATCACTAGTATTTTCATCGCCCGTACTCTGAGCGGGTGTGTCATTCCGTCTCCCTGTGCGGGGGAGAGCCGGGGACTGGGGGCTGTACAGGCGGTGCACTGAACCCCTTCAGCCAAAAACCTCTACACAAAAGCGGATCGTGGCTAGAACCGGAAATACAAGAACGGCTGAAATGGCTGGGTAAGCACTTTACCTAGCGAATAGAGAAAAAGGACTGCGAGAACGGTTCTGAGAAAAAGACGGATCTTTGGGGTTTCGATCCACGCTGCAACACGCTCAGTCATCCAGCTTCTTGAGGTGACGGATGCAATCAATGAAATACCGCAAATTATCAGAGTAGATAATGGAATGTATACAGAATGATCTACATTGGAAAAATCATACATTTTCCCCCAGTATTCGAATGCATGACCGATATTTGGTGAGCGAAAAAGAACCCAACTGTGAACTACGACAATAAATGTAAAACCAATGCCAATAAATGTTGGTATTTTTTTAAGCCATTCCCCTAAAAATGCCCTCTCTGCAATAAGAAAAACACCATGAAATCCTCCCCATGCAATATATGTCCAATTCGCTCCATGCCAGATTCCGGAGGCCATAAATGCAATGAATAAATTTAGGTATGTTCGCATCGGTGAAATTTGATTGCCACCCAATGGTATATACAAATATTCTCGTATCCAGGTCGAAAGAGAGATGTGCCAGCGCCGCCAGAATTCTGTGATGCCAATCGACACATATGGGAAATTGAAATTCTCCTGAAGCCTGAATCCAAGCATCATCGCGATACCAATCGCCATATCTGAGTAGGCTGAAAAATCAAAATATATTTGTATGGAAAACATCAGTGCACCGATCCAGGAATCGATCACGGTCAACTGTGTTATTGGAGTATTAAATATCTGATCAGAAACCATGCTGGCTGGGTCAGCTATGAGTACCTTCTTGCAGACTCCTAAGACGAAGCGCTCAAAACCTGCGGCAACCAGCGCAGCGTCGAACGGCGAACGTTTTGAAATCTGTGGTTCAATCTCATGATATTTGATGATCGGCCCGGCCAGTAGCTTTGGAAAGAAGAATACAAAAAATAGATATTTGAAAAAACTCTCAGCTGGCGGAGATATCTTTCTGTGGATATCCACGAGATAGGTTATTTTTTCAAAAACAAGAAATGATATTCCAATTGGTAAGATGAATTCGGGCACTTTCATGTTGGTGCCAAAAATGTGTGATGCCATTGGATTTGCAATTTCACCGATAATAAATCCGGTGTACTTAAACGTCACAAGTAGCAGAATGTTGCTGGCAATACCTACATGTAGATACAATTTTGAGGGGTTTGACTTGGCAATTTTTCTTCCTAGCCAATAGTCCAGAATTGAGGAGGAAAAGATCAGGAAAAAAAATTTTGGTTCTGCCCATAAATAAAAAATAATACTGATTAATGCGATCCACATCAGCACGCCCTTCGCTGAATTGCGAAGCGCGAGATAGACAGTAAAGACTACGGGAAAGAAAATAAAGAGAAAAATTGGCTCGTAGAACAGCATTATTTACACCTAGGCGCTTCTTCTGCTAATCGGACACTTTGGAGGGCAGACATAGACCACTTGCTCGTCTTCCGAAAGGCCTTTTTGATCCATGATTGCTAAATTTCGAAGGCTACCTTTGAACGGTTTTTGGCAATACACCATCGGTGATGTATTTATGAAGAAGTGGTGTATATGACGCAGTCGAAAAAATCCCTGCATGCTCTTCAAGAATGATCACGTCAGACGATTCCAATAGGTTGAAATCCATTTTTTCGATATCAAAATTTGGGGCATTATTTTTGTAATAAAAATGACGTTGATGAACGGAAAAATAGAAGAGCTGCCTCACGGATGGAGGGCAGGAGCCAGCCACCAAATTGCGTCCAAGCGACGTGAAAAAACTATTTCCCACTACAACAATTGAATACTGAGATGAACAGCTTTTGGTAGTTGATTCTTCTCTGACTATTTTTGCTGTTTTGTTCGCTGGAAGTGGCCATTTGAGGTTGAGTAAATTTACAAAATCCTGCTCTTCCCAACTCGCCTCTGGAGCATCCTCAATCTTGGGCCTGTAAGGTGTGGCAATCGGCTTACCAGTCAAGCGATTCATTTTATTAATAATCTCATTTGTTGCATCCATTGCCGCAAGGTCCGTCCAGTGAATACCCCCTTTAGGAAATGGCTCATACCCATAGCGCTGCTGTATTTCACTCATCTTTGAGCTTGCGTCTACGTAGTTCACTCCAGCTAGTGCAAGATACTTGAGCGCCTCGGAGATAAATATATCGCGCTCTTTTGAAGGGCAAGGGTAGCCAAAGGGCAATTTATCCGACATGTACTCAACCTTGGATGGAGTAAGAATGTAAAGAAAATTCTTGCCTTTTTTTTGAAAACCGTTCTGTATTTCAAGAATCATCTTCGCCCATGCTTCCAATGTCGGCGCTGCGGCGGTAATATCGCGTTTGCAATAGGTAGATGCATACGATGGGTGGAAGAGGTATCCGTCTCGACCTACCAATATTTCGCGATTACTGGAGGCGCGAAGCAGAGTGTATTGTGCTTGATTGAAAAAACGAGTAATGGATGCGTAAAACGGCATCCAATTAAATACTCTGGCGGCGATTTCCTTTTGAAACCTTCCATTCATGAGGGAATGGAGCCCACCCGACAACGGAATTTTATTTTCTACCACACCGATCAATGGTGCGGATGGGTCAATGATTTTTTTCCCCGTGGCATACATTCCAAATGCAACGACCCCTGGTATCCAGAGCACGCTCATCATCCACAGCATGAGCACATCCGAAGCACGTCTAGCAACTGGTGTTTGTAATAGAGGCTCAGTCTGAGAGGAGAAGCGACGGCGCCATGCTGCTAGGCCAGTTGCGACTCCCACAAACCCCAAGATACCGACGATCCAGATGAGTGAATGCTTGCGATCAGAAACATCGGCTGTGGCAGCCCTCGGAGTGACAATATTGGAGAGTTCGGACCAGGGGGTGGTGCCAACTGTGGTGGTCACCCTGGCACGGCAACCATAGGCTGTACCGTTTGTGAGTCCTGTTACTGTGATGGGCGACGCCGCACCGCTCTGAACATTGTTATTGCAGACAACCATGTACTCGACCAGCCTGCCGCTGCCGAGGCGGCCAGGCGTAAAGCTGACGGTTGCGCTGCCGTCACCCGGGCTGGCAAGTCCAATTTCTGGTACGTCGGGCAAGGTGGTCGCCAAAGCTGTGCATGCAACGATTGACCCAACTAGCAAGAATAAAAAACGCGTCATGCAGGCCCTCCCCCGGTTTATTTCTGGCAAATTCATGTTTCTAGGCGCGGATTGGCCGCAATATCCTTGGAATGGCGCCCTTCCAATCGAAGCAGCGATAGTACTGGTAAGGCGGGATACAGCCCGCACAGCGCTAGACGACCTACTACATCGAGCCCCCTCGGTCGCATTCGTTTCTTGGCCTTGCATACGCTGAGTTGCAAAAAAAAGGACGGTGCGGGTGGCGTCCCCGGTGATGCACTAGGCTCCGTAAGCGTTATTGGCTGCCGAAGCCGGGTATCTATAAAACGGGGCAGATCGCGTTGACCCTCTATGTGCAGCCTGCCTATTCAGGCATCACATTGGGCTTCAGTGCTTACTCAGAAAGCGCAAAACGCTACATTTTCGCTAGCAACGGGTTAGATGCTTCCCTCTTTCACCGCATCGCACGCAGTGCGGATGCCACTGATGCGCTTGCGCGATGGGCGTTATGCGCGGCAATGATTGTTCGCTGCGGGGAACGGGGGGTTGACCGCTGAGCCTAGCCCCCATGGTGTCGGTTCTGGCGGATACGCCCCCTCTTGTGAGGAATGCGCAGCGTTTCAAAGCCACCCTTCCAATTGAACATTGGGGCTCCCTCGCCTCCCAACCCTTCACCGTGAGAGGGGGCGCAAGCCAGAACGTGCGAGCCGTTGCGGTTTTGCCTGGAGTGTTTTCACTGGTTGACCGTCGGGGGCTGCCCCGCCTATTCTGGCTGGCAGGGGCCGGTGATGCCCCCTATACCAACGAACTCCCCCCCTCCCCGCGCCATGCACAAAGAATTCCACCACGATGCGGTGCGCCGCCTGCAGACGCTGATCGAGCGCGAGACCGGCACGCCGCTGCGCGAAGAAGCCCTCGCCGAGATGGCAGCCATCCTGCGCAAGGGCGACGGCCCGGAAGGTGTGGCCACCGATGACCGGTCTGTGGCCCCACGTGAGGTCACCATCCTGCTGGCCGACCTGCGCGGGTTCACCGCTCTGTCGGGCTCGCAACCGGCGTCGGTGGTGATTGCGGCGCTCAACCGCTGCCTGTCGCGGTTGTCTGAAGTTGTGTTCAAGTACCAGGGCAGCATCGACAAGTTCATGGGCGACTCGATCATGGTGCTGTTCGGTGCGCCTGTGGCGCGCGAGGACGATGTGGATCGCGCGCTGTTGTGTGCCGTGGAGATGCAGATGGCAATGCGCGAGCTGAACCTGGCACACCTGCGCGAGCGCCTGCCCGAGGTCTTCCTGGGCATCGGCGTGAACACAGGCACGGTGATGGCCGGGCGTTTTGGCTCGGACGTGTATTCCGAATACACGGTGATCGGCGAGGCCGTCAACCTGGCCTCGCGCATTGAGGCACTGAGCCTGCGCGGCCAGGTGCTCATCAGCGACACGACGTACCAGCGCTGCTGGGGTCTGGTGTCGGCGTCTGCCCCCATGCAGGTCTACGTCAAGGGCCGCACGCAGCCCGTGAGCCTGCGCGAGCTGATCGCCATCCCTTCTCAAAAGCTCAAGGTGCCGCGCCAGGAGTTTCGCCGCAGCCACCGTGTGGATGCGCGCCTGCCCTGCCTGTGCCAGCGCATGCAGGACAAGATCGTGGTACCCCACATCGTGCACGGCGCCATTCGCGACATCGGCTACCACGGCCTGCTGGTGGAGCTGATCGAGCCGCTGGAGCCGCACAGCGAGATCAAGCTGGAATTTGAGCTGCCACTGGTCGACTACCGCGTGGCTGATGTGTATGCGCGGGTCATCACCCTCAAGCAGGAAGGCGACGAGTGGGTGGCCGGGCTGGAGTTCACCTCCATCAGTGCCGAATGCCACGCCAAGGTGCAGATGTTTGTGCAGCTGCTGGTAGCGCACTGATCGACGCGGGTGTGCCCCGGGGCACATTCAACAGCCCAGCATCTGCGCTAGATCGTTCAGGTCTGTGGCGTGCAGATCGTTGCCATGCTGTGGCGTACTGTCCTTGGGCTGGGCGGCGCCCAGTTCCAGGGGGCGCTCGATGTAGGCGGTGTGCAGCCCACATGCGCGGGCAGCGGCCAAGTCGTCGTGGTGCGTGGCCACCAGCGCCACCTGTTCGGGCTGCAGGTCGAACACGCGCGCTACGCCCAGGTAGGTCTCCGGGCTGGGTTTGTAGGCCTTGAACACCTCGGCGCTCAGCACGCAGTCCCACGGTAGCCTGGCACGCTTGGCCATGTTGGTGAGCAGGCCGATGTTGCCGTTGGACAGCGTGGTGATGGTGAAGCGTGTCTTGAGCCGCGTGAGGCCTTCCACGCTGTCGGGCCAGGCATCGAGCCGGTGCCACACATGGTTGAGGTGGCGGCGTTCGGCGTCAGACAGTTGTGCCAGGCCAAAGCGCGGCAGGATCTCGTCGAGGATGCTTCGGTGCAGGTCGTCGATCAGCGTCCAGCCCTGCTCGCCCCGCATCACCCGCGCCATGGCGGGCTGGTAGCCGGCGCGCCACGCCAGCGCAAACGCATCGCCATCCACGGCGGGGTACAGCGCCTGCATCTCGCGCACGATGCTGCCGTGCCAGTCCACCACGGTGCCAAAGATGTCGAACGCCAGCACCTTCACGGTGCTGGCGATGTGGTCTGCTGTGCTTGGGGTGGTCGTCATTCGCAGTCCTTGAAAAAGGAGGAAGGGCGTGGTCAGGGCGTCAGCGTAGCAGCCATAGCTGGCATGGCTTTGAACCTGGGTTACATATTTCCCCGCTTCAGCAAGGCGGTGCTTTGCATGCTATGGTTACAAAAATCGGGTTTACCCCCGTAACTGCGTTTCTTTCTCTCCTTCTCCCTGTCTCGTCTACCTTCTGCGCCCTGCCGTCGCTTGCCGGTGCAGCGTCTCCCCTGTTGTTGCCATGACCGCGCCCCTTTCCCCCACGTCCATCGCCGCCACCCCTACCGACGACCGCACCTTGGTGCGCGCCGTGCTGGCACTCGGGGTCGGCGGCTTTTCCATCGGCACGGGTGAGTTCGTCATCATGGGCCTGTTGCCTGAGGTGGCGCGCGATATTGGTGTGAGCATTCCGCAGGCCGGGCATGTCATCAGCGCCTATGCGCTGGGCGTAGTGGTGGGCGCGCCGGTGCTGGCCGTGCTGTGCGCCCACTGGGGGCGGCGCGCGCTGCTGATGGCGCTGATGGTGGTGTATGCGCTGGGCAATTTCGCATCGGCGCTGGCCCCGGGCTATGGGTCGCTGAGCGCCATGCGCCTGTTCACCGGTCTGCCACACGGCACCTACTTTGGCGTGGCCGCGCTGGTGGCCGCCGCACTGGCGCCACCGGGGCGCCGCGCACGCGCAGTGGGCTGGGTCATGCTGGGCCTCACCACCGCCACGCTGGTGGGTGTGCCCATTGCCGCTGCGCTGGGCGAGGCTTTTGGCTGGCGCGCTGCGTTTGTGTTTGTGGGGTTGATCGCGGTGGCCGCCGTGGTCATGGTGCGCCTTTGGGTGCCCCCCATGCCCGCGTCGCACGGCGCCAGCCCGCTGCGCGAGCTGGGCGCGCTGGCGCGCAAGCAGGTGTGGTTCACGCTGGGCATTGGCGCCATTGGTTTTGGTGGCATGTTTGCAGTGTTCAGCTACATCAAGCCCACCTTGATCGAGGTGGCCGGCATGCCGCCCGCGCTCATGCCCTTTGTGCTGTCGCTGTTTGGCCTGGGTATGGTGGTGGGCAACATCGTGGGCTCGCGCATGGCGGACAAGGCGCTGATGCCTGCTGTGGGCAAGGTACTGGTGTGGTCCATCCTCGTGCTGGCGCTGTTTGTGCCCGCCGCACACCACCCTGCCAGCGCCGCGCTGGCCACGTTCTTCCTGGGAACCTTGGTGGCCATCGGCCCTGCGCTGCAGATCCGCCTGATGGACGTGGCAGGCGACGCGCAGACCCTGGCCGCCGCGCTCAACCACTCGGCCTTCAACGCCGCCAACGCGCTCGGTGCCTGGCTGGGCGGGGTGGGCATTGCGGCAGGCTTGGGCTGGACGTCTACCGGGTGGGTGGGCGTGTTGCTGGGGCTTGGCGGCGTGGGCATGTTTGCGTGGGCGCTGGTTAGCGAGCGGAACACCAAGCGCTTTGCCGCCTGACGCCCAAGGGCCACTGACCTGTGTCTTGTAGCGGCGGTGCGACACTGCCGAAATCCACGGAGAAATGACCGCGTTGTGCCTTAAAGTGGCAGCGGGCCGGCCTTTCTGCCAGCCACGTCGCTCGGACGGTTCCGGGCGCTTACGTGAAAGTCACCACAGCATGTCTGCTTCTCAAGGCAAGCGCCGCTTTGCGCGCATCGATCGCCTCCCTCCCTACGTCTTCAACATCACGGCCGAGCTGAAACTCGCCGCCCGCCGCCGTGGCGAAGACATCATCGACATGAGCATGGGCAACCCCGACGGGGCCACGCCGCCGCACATCGTCGCCAAGCTCACCGAAGTGGCCCAGCGGCCCGACACCCACGGCTACAGCGCCAGCAAAGGTATCCCGCGCCTGCGCCGCGCCATCAGCCACTGGTACAAAGACCGTTACGCGGTGGACATCAATCCCGACACCGAGGCCATCGTCACCATCGGCTCCAAAGAAGGGTTGGCCCACCTCATGCTGGCCACGCTCGACAGGGGCGATACCGTGCTGGTGCCAGACCCGAGCTACCCCATCCACATCTACGGCGCGGTGATTGCCGGTGCTGACATTCGCAGCGTGCCCGTGGCGCCCGACGTAGACTTTTTTGCCGAGCTGGAAAAGGCCATCCGCGGCAGCTACCCCAAGCCCAAGATGATGATCTTCGGCTTTCCCAGCAACCCCACCGCGCAGTGCGTGGAGCTGAGTTTCTTCGAGCGCGTGATCGCCCTGGCCAAGAAGCACGACATCCTGGTGGTGCACGACCTGGCCTATGCCGACATCGTGTACGACGGCTACCGCGCCCCCAGCATCATGGAAGTGCCCGGCGCCAAGGACGTGGCGGTGGAGTTTTTCACCCTGAGCAAAAGCTACAACATGGCCGGCTGGCGCGTGGGCTTCATGGTGGGCAACCCCGACCTGGTGGCCGCGCTCGCCCGCATCAAGAGCTACCACGACTACGGCACCTTCACGCCCCTGCAGGTTGCCGCCATTGCCGCGCTGGAGGGCGAGCAGCAGTGCGTGAAAGACATCGCCGCCCAGTACCAGCGCCGCCGCGACGTGCTCTACAAGGGGCTCACCGAAGCGGGTTGGGCGGTGGACTGCCCCAAGGCCAGCATGTACATCTGGGCCCGCATCCCCGAGCCGTATCGCGCGCTGGGCTCGCTGGAGTTTGCGAGGCAACTGCTGGACAAGGCCAAGGTGTGTGTGTCGCCGGGCATTGGTTTTGGCGACCAGGGGGATGAATATGTGCGCTTTGCGCTCATCGAGAACGAGGCACGGATTCGGCAGGCGGTGCGGGGGATTCGCGCAATGTTCAAGGCGGATGGGTTGCTCATGGCGCCTACGACGGCGGCGGCCTGACATTGGAAGAGGCCGTTTGGGGACTGAACTCCAATTGATTCTGAATGGGGATTGGGGCTTGCCCCCTCCTTGGGGCCATAGCGGTCTTGAAGTTCTCACTACTATTCGGTTGTGCGAGGAACCCATGCTTCAGAACTACGTGCTGCTCCGAGAATTCCTCCCGCGCGATCAGGAGGTGTTCTGTTCGCTGCAGGAAGATAAAGACGTAGGTCAGTTTGTAGATTGGTTGCCACGAACGCGCTATCAAGCGGAGGTTGCTTTCTGGGATGCGCTGGAGCAGCAGGTTATGCCGATCAGAAGCCGATTTTTCTACGCTGTCGAAGTGGACTCCATCGTGGCGGGGAGCGTGGGGTTCACGTTGCTCAGCGGTGGTAGCGCTGACTGTGGGTGGTTCTTGCGTAAGAACTTTTGGGGTAAAGGCATTGGCACGAAGGCTGTTGCCTTATTAGTAGAAGATGCCTTCGTAAAAGGCATTTCTAAGCTGAGAGCATCTGCTAGAAGCGAAAACATCGGCTCTATAAGGGTTGCAGAGAAGTGCGGCTTTCAGCGCCTTGGTGAGAAAAATGGGCGTGTATTTTTCGAGGTTATTGATAACCGAAAAATTTGACCTGCCGTCTCATAGACCACCACCTCACATCGCCCAAATCCGAGGCGCCTCCCCCCCCAACCCCCACAACACCTCCCGCCAGGCCACCCGCACCGCCTTGAGCAGCTTCATCGCGGGCTCCACCTGCGGTGCCAACACGCGCACCACCACCATGCGGTCGTTGGGGCTGGTGGCGCCGGCGGTGGCTTTGACCTGAGGGTGCTGATCCATCACTGCGCGGGCCGCGTCCAGCGCAGCGTCGCGGCGCGTGCGGTCGAGGGGAGTGCCTGCGGCAAAGAACATGCTGGCCATGCAGCGGTGGCCTGCCAGGCCCAACAGGCTGCTCAGCAGCCGTTCATCGGCCGCGTCGATCACGCCGCGCTCCAGCCACAGGCCGGGCACTTCCAGGTGCTGGGTGAAGCGGCCTTGTTCAAACGGCTGGCCCGCGTGCGGCAGGCCCAGTGCGGTCACGTCCCAGGCGATGCATTCGGCGCCGGGGGCGAGGTTCAGCGTGAGGTGGTTTTCGGCATGGCAGGCGCTGTAGCACAGGGCCTCCAGCGGCAGCCATTCCAGGCGCGCGCCTTCGGCCAGGGTGAGGTGGCTGCGCTGCAGGGCCAACGGGCCGGTGGACCGGTAGAAGCGCGTGGCGCCGGGGGTGGTGACCAGGCCGTGGGCACCGGGGCCCACGGTAGTGGTGATGTCCAGCGTGTCGCCGCCCACCAGGCCGCCGGGTGGATGCACCAGCACGTTGTGGCAGATGGCGTCGCCCTCGGGGTAGAGGCTTTGCAGGATGCGCAGCGGGCCGTTGTGCTCGTAGCGGGCTACGGTGCGGGCGTTGTTGTTTTGTGCCGTGTAGTCGAGCTGCAGGCGGGCGTGCCAGGACATGGAGGAGTCTTTGCTATCAAATAAGTAGCTTATTGCGCAATGCAGATAAGCGCTAGGGGCCTTTTTAGGCAGAATAATAGCTGACGGTAGGTGGGTGCTTGGTTTGTTTTCGGAGACGGGCCGGTGGCGGGGCTGCACGGCATCGTCTGCTCCCCCCTTTGGCAGGCCCTCCCTCGCGACAACGGCGCGAGGGGGGGCTTTTGTGAGCTGTTCTAAAACTCCAGGTTGTCAATCAACCGCGTGCTGCCCAGCCGCGCAGCCCCCAGTGCCACCAGCGAGCCCGCTGCATCGGCCGCTGTGGCGGGCAACAGGTCGGCGCGGCGGCGCACGGTGAGGTAGTCCGGTGCCCAGCCCCGCGCGCGCAGGGCGTCCAAGGCCCGGGGCTCCACCGCGCTGCGGTCGTTGGGCGCAGCGTTCAGCCATTGCTGTGCCAGTTGCTTCAATGCCTGCGACAGGGCTACGGCTTCTTGCCGCTCTTCCAGGCTGAGGTAGCCGTTGCGTGAACTCAATGCCAGGCCATCGGCCGCGCGGCAGGTCTCGCCCGCTACCACCTCAATCGGCAGCGCAAACTGCTGCACCATGTGGCGGATCACCATGAGCTGCTGGTAGTCCTTCTTGCCGAACACGGCGGTGCCGCCCGTCTGGCCGAGCACGCAGGCAAAGAGCTTCATCACCACCGTGCTCACGCCTGTGAAGAAGCCGGGGCGGAAATGGCCTTCCAGCATGTCGGCCAGCAGCGGATCGGGGTGCACCTTGAAGGTCTGGGGTTGTGGGTACAGGTCGGCCTCGCGCGGGGCAAACAGCACATCGCAGCCCGCAGCTTGCAGCTGTGCGCAATCGGCCTCCCAGGTGCGGGGGTAGCTGTCAAAGTCCTCGTGCGGCAAAAACTGCAGGCGGTTCACAAAGATGCTGGCCACCGTCACGTCGCCCAGGGGCTTGGCCTGGCGCACCAGGGCGATGTGCCCGTCGTGCAGGTTGCCCATGGTGGGCACAAAGGCGGGGTGGCGGTAGGAGGCCAGGGCCTGGCGCAGGTCTGCGATGGAGCGGGCAATCAGCATGGGGTGGGAGAGGTCGAAAAGAAATGAAGAAATGCGGTGAAGGCTCACCAGGCGTGCAAGGCGTTATCCGGGAACTGCCCCTGCTTCACAGCCTGCACATAGGCCTCCATGGCGCCTCGCACGCTGCCTGCGTCCTGCATGAAGTTGTGGACGAATTTCGGCATCTTTCCGAGGTTCATGCCCAGCATGTCGTGCAACACCAGCACCTGGCCGGCCGTGCCGTTGCCCGCGCCGATGCCGATGGTGTGGCAGTGCAGCAGTTCGGCAGTGAGGTCGGCGGCCAGCGCGGCGGGCACCATCTCCAGCACCAGCATGGCGGCGCCTGCGTCTTGCAGCTCATGTGCCTCCTTGCGCAGGGTGCGGGCGTCATCGTCGGTCTTGCCCTGAACACGGTAGCCGCCCAGGGCATGCACCGTCTGCGGTGTGAGGCCCAGGTGGGCGCACACCGGCACGCCGCGCCGCACTAGAAACTCCACCGTGGGCGCTGTCCAGCCCCCGCCTTCGAGCTTGACCATGTGCGCTCCCGCCTGCATCAGCACGCAGGCGCTGCGCAGCGCCTGCTCTCGGCTCTCGGCATAGGTGCCATAGGGCAGGTCGGCCACGAGCCAGGCCGTGCCCTGCACCCGGTGCAGGCCACGCGCTACGCTGGCCGTGTGGTAGGCCATGGTGTCCAGCGTCACGCCCACCGTGCTGGGCAGGCCCTGGCACACCATGCCCAGCGAATCCCCCACCAGAATGCATTCCACCCCCGCCGCATCGGCCACGGCCGCAAACGTGGCGTCGTAGGCGGTGAGCATGGTGATCTTCTCGCCCGCTGCGCGCATCTGCGCCAGGCGCGGCAGGCTGACCGGGCGGCGCTGGGGCAAGGGGGATGCGGGCGGCAGAGTGCCGTAGGGCGTGGCTGGGGGGGCTGCAGGGCTGGTCATGGGGCGCTCCGGTCGGGGGCTGTGAAATTGCGGCCGAGTCTATGCGAGATGGGCGCGGCGCTTGCCACACCTCATGCTTGAGAATGTTGCTATTTATTTAATAGCTGTTTACGCTTTCTGTGCAATGCTCAGAAGGCTATTTGACTTGGAGTAGGGCTGCACGGCGTGCGCCACCCGGGCGGGTGTCAACGCTCGGGCAGTGCGCGCCAACGGCGCCACAGGGGCGACAAGGCGGCCATCAGCAGGGCCGTGCTGACGGCCACGGCGGGCGCGCCCGTCAGTAGCTCCGGCCACGAGCCGTCGGGCAGCTCCAGCGCGCGGGCGGCTTCGTCCCACACGCTGGCCGACCCCGCCAGGGACAGCGCCAGGCCCAGGCCCAGTAGCGTGGAGCCCCCCCAGGGGCGGCGCAGCAGCGCAATGCGCACCCAGGCCAGCGCCAGCAGCGTGGCCGGCACCAGCGGCAGCATGATGTTGTTGGCCAGGCCCGCCACGCCCAGAAGCATCAGTGCAGGGGCGGCCAGCGTGAGCGCGCCACACAGGGCAGCAATCTGCCGCAGCGACAGCAGCCGCGCGGCGATCAGCGCCAGCGCCGCGAAGAAGCCCGCGCTGGCGGCGGCCAGCACACTGCTGCGCTGGCGCTCCTGCGCCCTTTGCGACGGCGTGGCGCCTTCCAGGTGGTGGGCGACGAGGCCGGGCTGTGCCATGCCGTAGCGGGGGTGTGCCCATTGCACCAGGCGGGGCGGCGGACTGAGGTGCTGTTGCAGCGCGCTGTGCAGGTTGTCGCGCCATTGGCTGGGCGAACGCGCGAGGTCGCTGGCAAAGCAGGCACGGGGGTCGCGAGAAACGGCGACATCGCAATCCCGCCCATCCCGGGGAGACTGGGCAGCCCGGGCGTCCCGTGCGCGGTCCTGCGGCTGCGCGGTGCGTGCATGCTGCGCCTTGGAGTTGCGCCACTCTTGGGCCAGGGGCGATTGCAGGGCGGCCTGGTAGGCGCTGACGAGCTGCTGCGCCTGGTCCTGCGCCGACGCCCCCGGCCGCACGGGTGCGTATCCCCATCGGCCCAGCGCCGCGCCGTAGTGCGCCAGTTGCTGCGCAATGGCATCGGTGTCGGCCTGAGCCAGCCAATGCAGGGATTGCAGCGCGTTGGTTGCGCAGCCGGGGTCGTATTCCCTGTACCTCTGGTTCTCGTTGCATTTGTCGTTGTCATGGATCTCGGCGGCGGCTGTGGACGGCTCAGCAGCCTGCATGGCCTGTGCGGCCTGTGTCCACTCGACCAGCCGCGCCGCGTTGTCCGGCGCCAGCAGCAGCTCCCAGCGGCGCACATGCCAAGCCGCCTGCTGCTGGGCGGCGGTGTCCTGGCCCTGCCACAGGCGCTGGATGCGGTCGCGGTAGGCCGCGTCCAGCAGCAGCGTGGGGGCCAGCAGCAGGGCGAAAAACAGTGCGCCCCACAGGTATTCGCACCACAGGCCCAGGCGCGGCGCGGGTGCGATCTCGCGCCAGCGGTTGTGGATGCGCACGCGCCACAGCCACCACAGCGCCAGGCCAAAGGCGATGATCCAGGCGATGATGCCGCCCACCTGCCGCGTGGTGTCCTCGGGCCAGTTCCACGTGGCGACCACTGTGCCTTCGGGGCTGCCCATCCAGCGCGCGGGTTCGGCCGTCCAGCCAATCCACCCGCCAAACATCAGCAGGCACCACAGCAGCGCCAGCGGCAGATGCCAGTGCAGGCGCAACTGCCACAGCAGCGGGCTGTGCATCAAAAACCATTGATCCCAGGCAGTGGTCAGGCGGCGCATGGTGTGTCAATCTTTCACGAAAAGGCGGCGGGTCGAGTCGGTGATGTCGCGCAAATAGCCCAGCGGCAGCCCCGCATCCACGGCGGCGCGCAGGAAGTCGGCGGCGCTGGTGTCGCCCTGAAAGCTCACGATGTGTGTGTGCCCGTTGACCTGGTGCGTGTGCGGGGGCAACTGGCCCAGCCAGGCGCTCAGGGCGGGCTCCGACCAGCTTGTCTCGAACTCGATCGCGCAACCCACCATCTGCGCAAAGCGTTCCTGCACGCTGCGCGGCTGGCCGTGCTCCAGGAACAGCACGGCATCGGCCACTTTCTCCACCTCATACAGTTGCTGAGAGCTGAGCACCAGTGCCATCGGGCGCCAGGGCGAGCGCGCCAGCGATTGCAGATCAGACAGCAAGGTCTGCTGGGCGTTGATGTCCAGGTTGGCCAGCGGTTCATCAAGCAACAGCACGCATGGCTGGGTGAGCAGCACGCGGGCGAGTTCAAAGCGCATCTTGTAGCCCGAGGAGAGCTGCTTCCACTGGTGGCCGCGAAAGGGCCGCAGCGACAGCCGGGCAATCACCAGCTCCACCAGGCAGCGGTTGGCCTCGCCCACCACGCCGTGGCTGCGCGCGGCGAACTGCAGGTGGTCCATGAGCTGCCCGCCCCAGGGGTGTGGGCGCTGCGGGATGTAAGCCAGCTGTGATCGCAAGGCATAGGGGTCGCGGGCAGTGGCGCCCCAGTCGAGCTGGCCGGCGTCTGGCGCCAGGTCGGCCGCGAGCAGGCGCAGCAGGGTGGTCTTGCCATTGCCGTTCTCGCCCACCAGGCCCAGGATGTGGCCTGGCGCCACCTGCACGTCCACCGGGCCCAGGGTGAAAGCCCCCTTGCGAAAGCGCTTGACCAGCCCCGAGCCCTGCACCCGCCGGGCCTGCCTGCCTGCTGCTGTGAGCGTTGCGCTGTGGGTGTGGTGGTGGGCGCCGCGGACGGCGGCGAGAGCGGTGTGCAGCAGCGCGGCGCGTTGTGCTGCCGGGGCCTGGGCTGGTAGTGCATCCCAGGCATCCAGGCTGGCCAGCACCTGCTGCTGCACGGACGGAGGTACGGGCAGGGCTGCGTCCAGCAGCGTGCGCCAGGCGCCGTGCCATTGGCCTGCGCCCAGTGCGTGCTCGGCCGCCAGCGCCCATGGCGGCGCGTGCGCAGGGGCGGGCTGCGCCGAAGCCGTGGCATTGTTTTCCATGTGGACTCCCTCTGTGGATAGGCCCGTCTGTGCGGGCTGCGGGTGCCGGCGTGCGGGCCGCACCCGGCACGTCGGTGGCGGGGCTTTATAGCATTTGCCCCGGTGGGGGGAGCGATGCCGCTATGCTTGGCGCCCCATGAACAAACGCCGCGACAACCCGATGACTCCTGAAGCCCTGGCGACACTGGCGCGCGAGGATGTGCACCGCGCCCTGCAAGAAGACGTGGGCAGCGGTGACCTGACCGCCGGCCTGATCGACCCCACCCGCCGCGCCCGTGCCCGCATCCTGGCGCGCGAATCCGCCGTGATCTGCGGCGCCCCCTGGGCCGAAGCCGCGCTGCGCGCACTCGATCCTACGGTGCAGATCACCTGGCATGTGGCCGAAGGCCAGCGCTGCGCGCCCGATCAGGTGGTGCTGGAGCTGGAAGGCAATGCCCGCGCACTACTGTCGGCCGAGCGCACTGCGCTCAACTTTCTGCAACTGCTGTCGGCCGTGGCCACCAAAACCCGCACCTATGTGGATGTGGTGGCGGGCACCCGCGCCCACATCGTGGACACGCGCAAGACCATCCCCGGCCTGCGCCTGGCGCAAAAGTACGCCGTGCGCGTGGGCGGCGGCACCAATCACCGCATCGGTCTGCACGACGCAGTGCTCATCAAGGAAAACCACATCGCCGCCGCCGGTGGCGTGACGGCTGTGCTCAAAGCCGCCCAGGCTGTGGCAGCTCAAGCAAAGTTCATCGAGATTGAAGTGGAAACCCTGGAGCAACTGACCGAGGCGCTCGATGCCGGTGCCGAGATGGTGCTGCTCGACAACATGCCGCTGCCCACGCTGCGCGAGGCGGTGCGCATCAACGCGGGCCGTGCAATTTTGGAAATATCGGGTGGCGTCACGCTCGAAGGCTTGCGCGAACTGGCCGAGACGGGGGTGGATCGCATCTCCATCGGCACGCTGACCAAAGACGTCAAGGCGACGGACTTTTCCATGCGCCTGCAGGAGCTGTCATGACCACCGCTGTAATGAACCGCATCGACGTGGAGTACGAGCAGCCGCTCGATACCGAGGAAGGCTCCGTCTGCTCCACCAAACACGCCTGGGCGCGCGTGCCACCCGAACCCACGCAGGCCGAACGCCTCGCGCTCAAGGACAAAATCCGCCGCCTGCTGAAAGAGAAAAATGCGGTGATGGTGTCGCACTACTACGTGCACCCCGACCTGCAGGATCTGGCCGAGGAAACTGGCGGCCTGGTGAGCGACTCGCTGGAGATGGCCCGCTTTGGCCGCGACCATGCCGCGCAGACCCTGGTGGTGAGCGGCGTACGCTTCATGGGTGAGACGGCCAAGATTTTGAGCCCCGAAAAGACGGTGCTCATGCCCGACCTGGATGCGACCTGCTCGCTCGATCTGGGCTGTCCTGTGGAGGAATTCAGCGCGTTCTGCGACGCCCACCCCGACCGCACCGTGGTGGTCTACGCCAACACCAGCGCGGCCGTGAAGGCGCGGTCCGATTGGCTGGTCACATCCAGCTGCGCGCTCGACATCGTCGGCGCCTTGAAGGCAGCAGGGCAAAAGATCCTGTGGGCGCCCGATCGCCACCTGGGCGCCTACATCCAGCGCGAAACCGGGGCCGACATGGTGTTCTGGAACGGCGCCTGCATCGTGCACGACGAGTTCAAAGCCTTCGAGCTGGAGGCGCTCAAAAAAGAACACCCCCACGCCAAGGTGCTGGTCCATCCTGAAAGCCCTGCAGACGTGATCGCCCTGGCCGATGCCGTGGGCTCCACCAGCGCCATCCTCAAGGCCGCACGCGAGATGGATGCCACCGAATTCATCGTAGCCACCGACAACGGCATGATGCACAAGCTGCGCACGCTGAACCCCGGCAAGGTGTTCATTGAGGCCCCCACCGCCGGCAACAGCGCCACCTGCAAGAGTTGCGCACACTGCCCCTGGATGGCGATGAACGGCCTGGCCGATGTGGCGCGGGTGCTGGAGACCGGCGCCAACGCGATCCATGTGGACCCGGCGCTGATCCCGCGCGCGCGCCAGCCGATTGACCGCATGTTGGCCTTCACGGCCGCGCTGAGGAACGGGCAGCCCACGGCGGGCCTGGTCCCTGGCATCGGGGCCGCCTGAGGCATCACGCAGGTATTGAGTCGTGGCGGACCGGGCGGGCGCTGGCTACGCCACGCCGTCCACAATGACGTGCCGCGTGCCCACCGAGCAGCTTTCAATGCGGGCCCGGATGCGATAGACATCGCGCAGCATGGCTGCAGTAATCACCTGCTCGCAAGGCCCGCTGTGCTGCGCCTGGCCGTTGGCGATCACCAGGGCGTGGTCGCAGTAGCGCAGCGCCTGGTTGATGTCGTGCAGCGCGATGAACACGATCAGCCCCCGCTCCTGTGCCAGCGAGCGCATGAAGTCCAGCACCTGGATCTGACGGTGCAGGTCGAGCGCGCTGGTGGGCTCGTCCATGAGCAGGATCTCGGGGTCGCGCGCCAGCGTCTGGGCGATGGACACCAGTTGCCGCTGGCCACCACTGAGTTCCCCCAGATTGCGAAAGGCAAGGTCTGCGATGCCCAGTGACGCGGTGATGGCGTCCACCTGCGCCAGTTCGGCATCGCTCACCGCCCAGCCCTGGTGCTGCTGTTTGGCGGCCAGCAGTATGGATTCAACCACCGTGAGCCGCGCGGTGGCGCTGATTTCCTGCGGCATGTAGCAGATGCCCTCGGGTCTCTTGCGGGTGCTCTGCAGCACGATCTGGCCCGCTCCCTTGAGCATGCCGGCCATGCGCTTGAACAGGGTGGATTTGCCCGCCGCGTTGGGCCCGATCACGGCCACCACCTGCCCCGCATGGAAGACGGGGGTGTTGACGTTCGCAAGTACCGTGCGGCTGCCATAGTGCGCTCCCACCCCTTGCAACTGGAGCGTCACCATGAGCGCTCCCTGCGGCCCAGGATGAGCGAGATGAAGAAGGGCACTCCTATGAGCGAGGTCACGACGCCGATGGGAAAGATGGCCCCAGGGATCAGCGTTTTGCTGACCACCGAGCTGATCGACAGCAGCAATGCGCCGGTCATGACGGACGCGGGCAGGAAGAACCGCTGGTCCTCGCCGATCAGCATGCGTGCAATGTGCGGGCCCACCAGGCCCACAAAGCCGATAGTGCCGACAAATGCCACCGGGAAGGCTGCCAGAAGGCTGATCAGCACCAGCGTTTGCAGCCGCAGGCGCGCCACGTTGATGCCGAAGCTTGCAGCCTTGTCATCGCCCAGGCGCAGGGCTGTCAGTGCCCAGCTGTTGCGCGCAAAAAGGGGCAGCGTGACCACGAGAACCAGGCATGTCACAACCAGCTTCGGCCAGGTGGCCTTGGTCAGGCTGCCCATGGTCCAGAACACCACGGCCGCCACGGCTTGCTCGGTGGCGAAATACTGCACCAGCGCCAGCAGTGCATTGAAAGTGAACACCAGCGCAATACCCAGCAGCACGATGGTCTCGGTGGTCACGCCGCGTTTCATGCTCAGCAGGTGGATCAACCCGGCCGACAGCATCGCCATCACAAAGGCATTCAGCGGCACCACATACCCGGCCACCGTGGGGAACAGGGCAACGCCGAAGGCCAGTCCGAGCGCGGCGCCAAAGCTGGCCGCCGCCGAAATACCCAGCGTAAACGGGCTGGCCAGCGGGTTGTTGAGCGTGGTCTGCATCTGTGCGCCCGCCACCGACAGCGCAGCACCCACAGCCAGCGCCATGAGCGCGGTGGGCAGGCGGATGTCCCACACCACCACGCGCAGTTGTACGGGCACGCTGTCGGGCCACAGCACGGCCTGCACCACGTCCCTCACGCTGTAGCCCACCGGCCCGAGTGCCAGGTCCAGCAGCAGGCTCAAGGTCGTCAGCACGAAAAACCCCAGCAGCAGCCAGCGCTTGCGGCGCACCAGGGCACGGTAGCCAGCGCCGTGGCTTGAAGGGGGTGCCATCGCTGTGGTCGTCATGGGGCAGCCTTGACGGTGGAGGGCGCTGCGGAGGCTGCGGGTGTTGCGCCGTCCAGGCTCACGAAGTAGCCGGGTTCATAGGGCACGGGAAGAAAGCGTTCGTGCATCTCACGGTAGGTGGCGTCCGGGTCCAGGTCCGCGAACAAGGCTGGGTGGAACCACTTGGCCAGCTGCTGGATGGCCACAAACTCGTACGGACTGTTGTAGAACTGGTGCCAGATGGCGTGGAACGCGCGGTCTTGCGCAGCCCGGGTGCCGGTGTAGGCGGGGCGGCGGGTATAGGTTTCGAGCTTGCGCCGGGCTTCTGCCAGGTCGGCACCAGGGCCCACGCCAATCCAGTGGCCGGAGGGTACGTAGGCCTCCCAGTTGGCGCTGGTGACCACGACCTGGTCGGGGTTGGAGGCGATTACCTGCTCAGGGTTGAGCTGGCCGAAGGTGCCGGGAATCACGCCCTTGGCAACGTTCGTGCCCCCGGCCACTTCCACGTATTTGCCGAAGTTCTCGTTGCCAAAGCTCAGGCAGCAGTCTTCGGTGTAGCCGCCGATGCGTTCGATGAACACCTTGGGGCGCGGGGGCTGCTCGGCGGCGATGGTGTCTGCCACGCGCCGGATCTGCGCCGCGCGGTACGCGATGAACTCTTCAGCGCGCGCTTCCTTGCCAAGCAGCCGGCCCATCAGGCGCATGGTGGGCTCGGTGTTCTCCATGGGGCGATGGCGAAAGTCCACATACACCACCGGAATTCCCAGCGCCGCCAGTTTCTCGATGTAGCGGGCGTCATCGGTGGCCCGTTGGGCCTCGATGTTCAGCAGGATCACATCGGGCTTTTGCGCAATGGCCTGCTCGATGTCGAAGGTGCCGTCTTCAAAGCCCCCAAAGGTGGGAATGTCGGCGATGCGCGGAAATTTCTTGGCGTACGCCGAATAGGTGTCAGGGTCGGCCTGGATCAGATCCTTGCGCCAGCCCACGATGCGCTGGATCGGGTTGTCCGTATCGAGTGCGGCCACCAGGTACAACTGCCGCCCTTCGCCCAGGATCACGCGCTGCACAGGTAACCGCACCTGCACATTGCGCCCCAGCAGGTCGGTCACCGTGACGTGGTGGCTGCCGGAGGGCGGGGGGGATGCAGCGCCTTCGGGGGCTGCGGCCGGAGAAACCAGAAAAATGCCGGCGGCGGCGATGCCTGCCAGCACAAGGATAAGAAGCGCGATGCGCCAGCGGTGACCCATTGCCATGTCAAAGACTCTTTGTGAATGAAGGGGTGGGGAGGAAAAAGATGCGATGCGCAGTGGAGGTCATGGCCCGGAAAGGCCGGCTGCGCCTTGCCGGGTGCCGCGCATGCGCAGCACGGCGACGATGACCGCGAGGGCGCAGGCATAGGCCCCCGCTACGAGGAAGTAGGTGATGTGCAGGCCCAGCAGTTGGGTCAGGCCCCCGCCCAGTGCGATGCCGGCCATGGACGAGAACTGGGCGGTGCTCTGCGCCACGCCCAGAATGCGCCCCTGGTGCTGCCTGCTCGTGGCATGCGAAATCTGGGCCATCAGCACCGGTGTGGTGGCACCCAGCAGCACACCCCAGGCAAAGTGCAGTGCGATAAAAAATGCCACGCTGTGGGTGGCCCCCGCCAGCACCATCAGCAAGGCGCAGGCGGCAGCCACCCAGGCCATGCGGACCAGGGCGTCGGGGCGCTGCAGGCGCTCGAAGTAGCGCGCCCAGAGCGTGGCCGACACGATGAACCCCAGGGAGAGAAGCCCGTAACACAGGCCCACCACCCAGTTGTCCACGGCAAACACCGAGCGGACATACATCGCAAATGGGGTTTGCGTGAGCATGCGGGCCACCAGCAGGATGCCCAGCACGGCCAGCAGCCCTGCCACTGGGGACGCAAACCAGGATGGTGGTTGCAGCGGCGCTGCGTTGCCTGATGACGATGGTGGCGATGGGATTGCCGTCACGCCCAGGGCGCTGCCTGTGAAAGGACGACGCGGCAGCAATGCGGCTACGGCGACGGCGCACAGTGCGCACAGCAGCGCTGCGATGAGGTTGATCCAGAAGAACGTGGCGTGGTCCAGGATGAGCCCGCCCGCCAGCGCTCCTGCCAGCGAGCCCACGTTCGTGGATACCTGCAGGTAGGCAAACAGGCGCCCCCGGACCGCTGGCACCACGGCGCTCACACCGTAGGCCTGCGCCGGTGCCAGATAGCCAGCGCACGCCCCTTGCAAAAGGCGCAGTGCCAGGATCGTCCAGACATCCAGCGTAAAGGCCAGGGCCAGCTGTGTGATGGCCAGCCCCAGGAGCGCACGGACCATCATGGGCTTGTGCCCGAAGCGGTCCCCTACCTTGCCCCAGAAGGTGCTGGTGAGCGCCACGCCCAGCATGGGACCCACATACACGGCAATGCCCGCAAACGCCAGCACGCCGGGCGATGCGCCCAGGGACTGCAGGTGCACCGGCCAGAAGGGCCCGCTCATTTCCATGGCGCCCATGGAAATGAGCTGGATCACGAACAGTGCGTGAACCAGGCGGGGCAGGGCGCCGGATGCGGCTGGCGTGGAGACCATCAAACCTTCCCGAAGGCCTGGGCCGCACCCAGCGGGTTGGGTAGCCGGTGCTGCAGGCGGTAGTCTGCGTATTGCTGCAGGTGCATGCGCAACACCGAGCGCGTGGGCCAGGCCGTATGCAGAAACTGTTCGCGCTCCGCGCGCCACAACTGCGGCTCGACACGCGCCTGCACCGCATCGAAGGCGCCCTCGGCTTCCTCGCGAAGAATCTCCCAGAGCCAGGTAGGGGGCAACCGGTACTCGTGTGTGAGCGCCAGGGCCAGTTCATGCAGATGACACACAAAACAGGCGTCCAGCACGAAGGTGCGTACGGGTTCGATGTCGTCCCGGAAAACAGTGGGCAGGATGCCCGGGTGCACATAGGGCTGCAGTGTGTAGCCGCGCGCTTCCAGGAGCGGGGCAAACGTGCGTCCGTCGCCAAAGTCCCGGATCAGCAGGCCTCGGGGGCTGCCATCCTCGGAACACAGCACGGACGTGTTTTGCTGGTGGGCCTCCAGGCCGATGCCGTAGAGCAGGTAGATCGCCACCACAGGCCGTGTGACGGCGCGCGCGTATTGCCTGAAATACGCGCCCACCGTTTCAGGCGTGGCACGGCCTGCAGTGCGCTCGATCAGTTCCGTCACCAGCGGCCGTCCGTCCAGCGGCGAAGCCGTGAACAAGGTGGCCACCGTGATGGGCAGCAGACCGTCGCTGCGGTCCAGCGCCTGGCGGGCCCCGCGGTAGGCCACCGAGAGGTGCCGCCCCGGGCGGTCCTCCTGGCGGACCGCGTGACGGTAGTGCAGCGCCACTTCTTCGGGAAAAATTTCAAGGCGGCGGTCAAAGCCGTTTTCCTCGGCCAGGATGCGTTCGATCACTGCGCTGATGCGCGGCCCCATGTGGATCGATTTGGCCTGCAGGCTGCGCTGTTCGCTGGTGAGCCACAGCGCCAGGGGCAGCTTGATGAACGGCGTGGCCCCGGGCAGCTGCGGCACCATCGTGCGAAACGACATGGTGGGGCGGGTGTCAATGTCGATGCCGTCGGTGATGAGCACACCCTCGGCAATTTCGTCCGCGTAGGCTTCCTTCACGTAGTGCTCCAGGTGCCACGTGTGGATGGGCAGGGGCAGCCAGTCGTCAGCGTTCTGCTGCCGTGCCCGAAGGCTGTTGCTCCAGCGCTGCCACACGTCCGGGAACTGCTGGGAAAACCAGGTGCGGTAGTCCTGCACATGGGGCATGCGTTCCACATAGGCCATGTCGGCCCGCAGTGCAGCGATGCGCACGGGCACGCACGCATTGAATTCCGGTGACAGCTGTGCGACTTCGGTGGGGCTCAGCTGGGGCTTGGTTTTCCAGGTGGGGTAGAAGGGGTGCCCTTCGAGCGAGCCCCACTGCTCCAGCAGCACCGCAGCATCCCGCGCGGTGCGGTGGTGGCGCACATAGTCCACCAGGCCCTTGGAGCCGGTGTCCAAAATGGCTTGCCGCAGTTCTTCGTTCCAGTGGCGGCGGTGGCAGCGTGCCAGTGCGTCATTGGCGACGCTGTTGGCCATGTCGTTCTTCAGCCCGGCGAGGCCCTGCGCTGTGGCGGTGAAATCAAAGTAGGGCGCGAGCAGATCGATGAGTTGGCCGGGTGTGTCGATGGCCGTCTTCTTGCCGCTTGGCTCCACGAGGGTGATCGTGCCGTCGAGAAGGAAGGTGCGGGCGGGCGCAGCCCGCAGCGCGGAGAAATACACCAGGGCATGGTGCTCCCACAGCGGGAACCAGGCCGTATCGCCGTGCGGGGCAAAGACCAGCGACCCACTGTCGAGAATGCCCTCGGCGAACAGGCAGCGCACCAGGCGCCGCAGTGCGTTGTGCTGCGCGAGAGCCTGTGCGTCTTGCGGCGGAGGGATGGAGGCCGAGCTGGGTTCTGGCCGTGCCAGGGTATTGGTAGAGAGGTGCATGGGAAAGCAGGGCAGGGAACGCCCGTCAGGCGGGCCAGGTGGATGGGAAGTAGTCGAGCGCCGAGCCGCGCAGGCCCTGCATGTAGTCCACGTTCCAGTCGAAGATCTCCTGGATGTGGGGTAGTGGCACGTTGAGCCGCCGTCCCATTTCCACCAGCACGGCCAGGCCGTAGGCGACATCCTCCTGGAACGCGCGGCTGTCCTTGTCGATCACGTAGCCGGGTTGGCCAGCGGCCTGCACCATCGGGGCTTCGATCGCGTCATAGGCCTGGTTGGAGCGCAGCACGGACAGCAGCGTGCGGGGGTCGCGTACCTGGTCTCCGTAGGCTTCGACGATCTCCTGGTGCAGGGGTTTGACCGACGACAGGTTGATGCCCAGGCGTTGCTCGGCGGCCTTGCACAGCCGCTGGTTTTCTTCGTCGCTGCGCGCGAGGAAATACGCGCCCAGCTCGGTGCAGTCCGTCCACCAGCAGACGGGTGCAGGAAAGGTGCGCTCGTGCCACTGGCTGTAGGGGCCTGCCAATCCATAGACCACCGAGCTGTGCATGATGGGGTTGCCCGGCGTCAGCGTGATTTCGAGGTAGTGGTCGAGCAACTCCACCGGTGCTGCGTACAGGCGCTGCAGCATCCGTTGCAGGGCAGTGCGTGCGCTGGCGCCTTCTCGGGCGTGGGTGCCCACGTGCAGCACCTGCTTGGCGCCCCCCATGCGCACAGAAACACCGGGATGCAGGTCGTACGCGGTGTGGGGCACGTCCTTCATGCCCCAGATCACCGCGTTGGGCCGTTCTGCCAGGATCTGCTCGGCCAGCCAGTCAAAGCCGCAAAAGCCCGGGATGGCCCCCACATACACGGGTTTGTCGCGCGGGAGCGCCTGCACCATGCCGCGCAGCCAGGCGGCGCGCACGTGGGCCGGCACGGTGAGGATCACGAGGTCTGCGTTGGCGACCAGGGTGGCATCGTGGCCCACTGTGTCCAGCCGCGCCGGCAGCGGGGGCGAGTCCGGCACCAAGGCGGTCAGGCCGTAGGGACTCTTCTGGTGGCGCGCGATGACATCCTGCCGCGTGGTGAGCAGCGACACGCGAACGCCGGGCACCTGCTTGAACAGCACCGCGTTCAGGTGCCCCGTTCGCCCGCCGCCGCAGACAACCACGTCCAGGTCTTGCATGGCATCCACGTTCAGGCCACCTTCAGCCGGTCGTTGGTACGCGGCAGTTCTTCCACCACGTCCTTGGCCAGCCAGCCGTCGAGCTGCGCCCAGACCGTGGGGTCGATGATGTTGCGCTCCTTGAGCCATGCCTCGTTGAACACGGTGTGCAGGTACTTCTCGCCCCCGTCCGCCACCACCGCCACCACGTTGCCCGCGATCATGCCGCTGTGGATGAACTCCAGGGCCTTGTAGAGCACGCCGCCGGTGGATCCGCCCACCAGCAGGCCCGTGTGCTGCGCGAAGTAGCGGGCGGTTTCAAAGGCCTGTGCATCGGTCACCTGCACGCCCAGGTCGATGCAGCTGTAGTCCAGCACCAGGCCCACGGTGTCTCCCTTGGGCGTGCCCGTGCCCGACTGGTAGTACGGCCGCCCTGGCTGCCCAAAGATGATGGAACCTGCTGGCTCGACCGCGATGGTGCGGGTGCGAGGGTTGTGCAGCTTGAGCCCGCGTGCAATGCCCGTCATCGAGCCGCCCGTGCCCACGCAGCCCACATACGCGTCCACCGGGCCTTGGACCTGGTCGATCACTTCGCGCACGAAGTCGAAGTAGCCGTCCGCATTGGCCACGTTGTCCGACTGGTTCATGAACACCGCACCGGGAATCTTGGAGGCCACCTCGGCCGCCAGGCGCTGGCGCTCCACCACGGCCACCTCGTCCTCGCGGTAGTCGCCCTCCACGTAGCGGATCTCCGCGCCCAGTGCGCGCATCACGGCGATCTTGTCGGGCGCGGCATGGTGGTCTACCACCGCGATAAAGCGCAGGCCGAACTCGATGGCGGCAATGGCCAGTCCAATGCCGGTGTTGCCTGACGAAGACTCCACCACCACGCCCCCGGGCTGCAGGCGGCCGGAGCGCATCGCCGCGACGATCATGTTGCGCGCCATGCGGTCCTTGATGCTCCCGCCCGGGTTGTTCTTCTCGATCTTGAGCAGCAGCCGCGTTTTCTTCGAAGGAATCGGGATGCCAAGGATGGGCGTGTTTCCGATCAGGTCCGTCACTTTGCTGAGAATCATGTCTTTACTCCGTTCGGTCGTCGTCTGGCGAAAAGGCCATGGCACCTGTCGCAGTGCGGGTGACTGCAATGCGGCGGGGCATGGGATGGCGGTGAAACTCGTTTTCCAGCAGGTCCATCTGGTAACCCGCGGTGTTGGCATACACCAGCAGGTCCCCGGCCTGCGGCACACGCGCAAAACTGATCCAGCGGTGGGTCAGAACATCGTCGTCCAGGCAGCTGTGCCCGGCGATGTAGGCATGGCAAGCCTGTGGGGTTGCGGGGCGAGGTCCGTTGCCATCCCCTGGCACCAGGACCGGGTCCACCAGGAACTCGGAGCCGAACCAGGTCTTGCAGGCGCTGAAGCTGCTGCCTTCCACAAAGATCACATACCGTCCGTCGGCCAGCGGTTTCACCCGCGTGGCGCGAAAGACCGAAATGGCGGCCTGGTCCACCAGGCTGCGCCCGGGTTCGATGGCCAGTGTCAGGCCTGCCGCGTTCAGGGCCTGTGCCACGGTCATGCCCTCCGTGCACGCCGAGCACAGCAGTTGCTCCATCCACATGCAGGCGTCCACAGGCCCGCCATAGGGGTAGAACGATGTGGGCACCTTGCCGCTGCGGTAGTGCGCGCCATCTTGCGCTGCGAGAAAAGCGCTGTAGGCGGCGGTGTCCACATACCGGATGGGCAGGCCACCGCCGATGTCCAGCATCCGGGCGTTCAGCCCCATGCGGCGGGCTTCGTGCACCCAGGGCAGCAGCTCGCGCACGGCTTGCACACGCGGCTCGACCGCATAGCCCGACAGATGAAAGTGAAAGCCCTCCAGAACCATGCTTGCCTCTGGTTTGGCCAATCGGGCAAGGCCCGCGCGCAGGTCGCCAGCGTCCATGCCAAAGCGACTGGTGGCCAAGGCCTGGGGCCGGTAGCGCAGCAGCACACGCGCCCGCTGGCCCGCGCCAGCAGACTGCAGGCAGTGATCCAGATCCTGCAACTCCTGCAGCGAGTCGACGGAAATGAGGGATGCGTTGTCCAGCAGCAGCTTGTGGAACGCCCGGGTCTTGGCCGGGCCGGTGGCGCACAGCCGCGTGGGGTCTGCACCCGCACGCAGTGCGTCACTCGCCTCGTAGAGGCTGGATACGTCCACGCCGATGCCAGCCTGCACGGCCGCGCGGACCAGGGCGGGCGACTTGTTGACCTTGGCCCCGTAAAAGATCTCAAAGGGCATGGGGTGGGACTGCAGCACGGCCACCAGCTTGCGCACGTTGTCTTCCAGCCGCTGCGGCCAGACGAGGTGCAGCGGCGAGCCGTATTGGGCAACCAGGCCCGGCAGCATTGCGGGTGATGCGTGCACCAGTGCTGCCACCGCTTCATCCAGCAGCGGTGGCAGGGCTGGGTACACTTTGGCTGCAGTGGCCGCTGGCGGGGGCAGCGGCGTTGGCGCCGCTGCGGGTACAGGCGGCGCATGCCGGTGCGCCGCCGTAACTTTGTTCATGCCCGCCAGGTCCGCCAACTCACCATGGTGCTGGGCTCGCATGGTGGTGCCTCAGAAATCAACGGTGGCCGACACCACCAGGGAACGTGGCGCACCCTGCACCAGGCTGCCGTACTGCGATACGCTGGCCCAGTAAGCGCGGTCTGCCACGTTGCGCAGGTTGGCACGGAACGTCGTGGGCTTGCCGGCGATCTGTGTGCGGTAGCGGGCGCCCAGGTCTGCGGTGGTCCACGATGGAATGCCCAGCGTGTTCGCGCGGTCCACATACTGCTTTCCGGTGTGGGTGATACCCCCGCTCAGTGCCAGGCCCGGCACCCAGGGCAGATCCCACTCCAGCCCCAGGTTGGCCTGCACCGAGGGGACGCCGATGGCTTTCTTGCCCTGCGTGGCCGCGCTGTTGGTCTGGCTCAGCACACCTTGCAGCAGCGTCACGCCGCCGGTGACGGACACGCCAGGCACCACACGGCCGGAGGCGTTCAGTTCCACCCCCCGATTGCGCTGCTTGGCATCCACTGCAAACAGGCCGTTGGTCTGCTGGCCGCTGGGCTTGGTGATCTCGAACAGGCTCAGCGAGCTGATCATCCGGCCCCATTCGAACTTGGCGCCGATTTCCTTTTGTTTGGCCTTGTAGGGCGCAAACACCTCGCCCGCGTTGGAGGCCGTGGCCGGAGCGATGTCGCCCTTGCTCAGGCCTTCGATGTAGTTGGCGTAGAGCGATACGTTCTGCCAGGGCTTGACCACCAGGCCCGCCAGCGGCGTCACTGCGCTCTGGTCGTACGACGAGGCGACGGCGCCCGTGGTGGTGTTGAAGTTGTCGGATTCCACACGCTGGCGGCGCACGCCCAGCAGCACCTGCACCCGGTCGTCCAGCATCGACAGGGTGTCGGCCAGCGCGATGCTGGACAGCTCTGTGTCGGCCACCCGCGCGACCTGGGCCGGGGCGGCCACGTTCTGCGCCGGGCTGTTCACCGGCGCGTAGATGTTGGACAACACGGTGGTGCCGTTGACGGAACCACGACCCAGGCGGTCGTGGTAAGTGCTGGCCTGCAGCGTGACCGTGTGGCGGACGCCGCCGGTGGCGAACTTGGTGCGCAGCCCGGCGTCCGCCGTGCTCCGGTCCACCTCGAACTGAAAGCGTTGCGGCAACGTGCTGGTGTCGCCCTGCACATTGAGCAGGGTGGGGTTGCCAAAGAGCCGGTCTACCCGTGTGCGTCCGCCGCCTGCGTTGGCGAACGCGGTGGTCTGGTCGTTCAGGTCGTATTCCAGGCGCAGCAGCAGGGAGCGGTCGGTGGTTTCAAACCATTCCCAGGGCTGGCTCACGTTGCGCCGGCCATCGGGTGCGGCCGGTACGGCCGTGGCCCCTGCGGCCAGAAATGGCCGACGCTGTGGCGCATCGACACTTTCCTTTTGCGCGATGGCGTCCACGGTGGCGCGCAGCCGTTCGCCCTGGTAGTCGAGCGCGATCGCTCCCACGTCCGCCTTGCGCGACTGGTTGTCCAGCAGCGTGTCGCCTTGGTGGTGGCTGCCGTTGATGCGCACGCCCCACTGGCGTTCGGGGCCAAACCGGCGGCTCAGGTCGATCTGGCCACCCCCCTGTGCGGAGGGGCCAACGTCGGCGGAGATGCGTGTGAGCGGGGCGCTGGTGGCACGCTTGGGCACGATGTTGATGGTGCCGCCCACGCTGCTGGCCGGGGACATGCCAAACAGCAGCGCTGCGGGCCCTTTGACCAGCTCGATGCGCTCCGCGTAGTCGGCCAGCACGCGGTAGTTGGGGGCGATGCCATAGACGCCGTCAAAGGCGATTTCGCCCGAGTTCTGGTCGCCCACCGGGAAGCCTCGGATGAAGAACGAGTCCAGTTGGTCGCCGGAGTGGCCTGAGAGCCGGACCGATGAATCGTTCTTCACGATGTCGGCAATGGTGACGGCCTGTTGGTCCTGCACCATCTGCGAGGTGTAGCTGGTGGCGCTGAGCGGTGCGTTCAGGGTGTCGGTGTTGCCCAGCAGCCCCAGCCGGCCACCGCGCGCTGTGTGCCCGTTGCCGATGGTGGCGGGCAGCCCTGCATCGCCGTCTGCCGTGACCTGGACCTCGGGCAGGGCACGGGGGCGGTCGGCGGCGTCCGGAGATGCGGTCTGAGCGCCTGCCGGGGCCATGATGCCGGCCGTGACCAGACTGGCGAGCGCCAGGCGTGTGGCGGCCGCGAGGGGGTGAAGGGGGGCCGCGCGAGCGGCGTCCATCGAAGAAGAAGGCAGAGAGCCTGGCACGGTCGGTGGCAGCACAGTGGTTCCTTGAGGGGACAGGAGGCTGGCTGGCGACGGCTGGCTGCTTGGGGCGCATGGCAATGCACCGTATGGCAAAAATTATAAACAAGAATTATTCGCATTTGATGGATTTTTTGCTTGCACTTGCAACAGGACCGCGCTGCCCACCCTCCGCAGAGTCCGTGCCCTGCGGCGTTTACGATAGGCGGCTGCCCTTGTTTGCCTCAAGGCGCCCGTTTCCTTCAAGGTGCTGCCGCCGCGCCCGCCATTTCCATGAATTCCTGCATCGACTTCAGTGCCGCGCTGGCCCCGTCAGCGCCCCGCCTTCGCCATGCCTTCCGCGCGCCCCGCGCCGTGCTGTCGGCCCGTGACCTGGCCGAGGTGCGCCCCGTTCTCGATGCCGTGTTTGCTTCCGCACAGGCAGGCGCATGGTGCGTGGGCTACGTGCGCTACGAGGCGGCTCCGGCCTTCGATGCAGCCTTGCAGGTGCATGCCGCCCAGGGGCCGCTGGCCTGGTTTGCCGTCCATGACGAAGCGCTGCCGTGGCCTGGGGATGCCGCGGCCGATGTCGCCCATGTGGAGTGGGCCTCGGGCCCCTCGCGCGCGGAATTCGATGCAGCCCTGAACCGCATTCACCAGGCCATCGGCGATGGCGAGCTGTACCAGGTCAACTACACCGCGCCGCTGTCGGGCCAGTTGCTGCAGGGCAGCGCGCAGGCCTTGTTCCAGGCCTTGCAGCGCTCACAGCCCGGCGGCTATGCCGCGTTCATCGACACCGGCAACGAACAGGTGCTTTCGGTGTCGCCCGAATTGTTCTTTGACTGGGAAAGCGGAGCCCATGGTGACCCGGCGGGTGGAGCCATCCTGGCGCGCCCCATGAAAGGCACCGCGCCACGTGGCGCCACGCCTGCGCAGGATGTTGCCAACGCTGAGCACCTGCGCTCGTCGCCCAAGGAGCGGGCTGAGAACGTGATGATTGTGGACCTGCTGCGCAACGACATATCCCGCATCTCGATGCCGCACAGCGTGCGTGTGCCCGCGCTGTTTGCCACCGAAGCCCTGCCCACCGTTTGGCAGATGACGTCGGACGTGACGGCCCGCACGCGGCCCGGTACCACGCTGACCGACGTGTTTGCTGCGCTGTTTCCCTGCGGCTCCATCACCGGTGCGCCCAAGGTGCGCGCCATGCAGATGATCCATGCGATAGAGTCCGCACCGCGCGGCGTGTACTGCGGCGCCGTGGGCGTGGTGCGGCCTCTGGGTGCCGCCGGGGCGGATGGGCAGCACCGCGTGGCGGCCACCTTCAACGTACCCATTCGCACCGTGGTGCTGCGCACCGACGGCGGCCACACCCAGGCCACCTGCGGCATTGGCAGTGGCATCACCTCGGGCGCGCAAGCGGACGCCGAATGGAACGAGTGGCGCCACAAGCGTGCCTTTGTGGAGCGCGCCAGCCAGCCTTTTGACCTGCTCGAAACCCTGGCGCTGGTGGATGGCCAGTGGCGGCATCTGCCCGAACACCTGGCGCGCCTGCAGGCAGCGGCGGTACATTTTGGCTACCCCTTGGATGGCGAGAAGGTTGAGCAGTGCTTGAGGATGCTGGCCGCAGGGCATGGCACAGGCCCTTGGCGTGTGCGCCTGCTGCTCAATGCCACTGGCGAGCCCCGGGCCGAGGCCTTTGCACTGGCCCCCACGCCCGAGCCTGTGCGCCTGCAGCTGGCGCGCAGCCCGCTACCAGAGGCCCATGGTGAATTCGTGCGCCACAAGACCACGCGCCGCGCGCACTACGCGGCCTTTGCGCCCACGGCCGCCGGGGTGTTCGACACGGTGTTGTGGAACGAGGCGGGTGAGATCACCGAAAGTACCTTCGGCAACATCGCCCTGCTGCTCGATGGCCGCTGGGTCACGCCGCCGCTGGCCTGTGGCCTGCTGCCCGGCGTGGGCCGCGCGGTGGCGCTGCGCGAGGGGCGTGTGGCAGAAGCCGTGGTGCGGCTGCAGGACCTGCCCCGCGTGCAGGGCTGGGCGTTCATCAACAGCCTGCGCGGCTGGTTGGCTGCCGAGTTGGTGGCAGAAGACCCTGGCTGATGCATCAAGGCACCCGCCAGCCTTTTGGGGGAAAGAGTTATGCTATAAAAATAATAGCTGTTAATGGCTATGGATAAGCGATAGGGCCGAATTTATTCAAAAATTGCCGCCGCTGGTTCAGAGCCGCTCCTTGGCGTACGAGCCCCGGTCCATATCGACGATCTCCACGCTCAGCTGCACCATCACGCCCTGGGGCTTGGGCGTGCGTTCGCGCAGCACGGCGGCGATGCGGTCGGACAGCTCCTTCTTGGCCTCGGGCGTGCGGCCCGCGAGCAGGCGCAGTTGGGCATGTACAAAGGCGCGGTTGGCGGGCGCGATGCCAATCTCGAAGCTGTCGGCCACGATGAAGCGGGTCTTCAGGTCCGCCTCGTCCTGCACCTGGGGGTGGGCGCACAGGGTGGCATTCAGGGCCGTCAGCGTTTCGGCCTCTGGGTAGTGGGGCAGGTTGGCCGAGTATTCAATGGTCAGGTGGGGCATGGAGGGGGTCCGGTTCGGTCGAGTGAATTCACTTCAAAGCCATGGTAGACAGGTTCTTAAGCCAGCAACCCTTGGGCCGTCAGTGGCACCCAGCAGTTTAAGCCGCCGTTAAGCAAGGCTGCTGACTATCACGCGGCTGCTTGCAGCAGCTTGTTTTTCATCAACTTGTTGTTCCTTAAGAGCCATGACACCCCCCTTCTTGATCCAAAAAACCACATTGTTTGCCCTCCTGCTGTGCGCCGCCACCTGGGCCAGCGCCGAGGGCGCCCACCCGCACTGGGAATACAAGGGCAAACACGGCGCCGCCCACTGGGGCGCGCTGGAGCCTGGTTTTGAGGCCTGTGCACGTGGTGCGGCGCAAAGCCCCATCGACATTCGCAATACCGTGAAAGAGGCGCTGCCTGCGCTGGATTTCCAGTACACGGCAGGTGCCCCCACGCTGGTCAACAACGGGCACACGGTGCAGGTGAACATGCCTGCGGGCAGCAAGCTGGTGGTGGACGGCAAGGCGATGGAGCTGCTGCAGTTCCACTTCCACACCCCCAGCGAAGAGGCCATTGGCGGTAAGCACGCGGCCATGGTGGCCCACTTTGTGCACAAGGCTGCGGACGGAGGACTGGGCGTGGTGGCGGTGCTGATCCAGCCGGGCAAGACGAATGCGGCCTGGGCCCCCATCTTTGCGCACCTGCCGCGTGTGGGTGAGCAGCTGACGGTGGACGGGCTCACGCTGGACGCCAGCACCCTGTTGCCCGCCAAGAAGGGTTACTACAGCTTTGCAGGGTCGTTGACCACGCCGCCCTGTTCCGAAGGCGTGCAGTGGATGGTGCTCAAGGAACCCGTGAAACTGGGTGCCCAGCAGATCAAGGCGTTCCGCCAGCTCTATAACGCCAACGCGCGCCCAGTGCAGCCGCTCAATGGCCGCATCGTGAAAGAAAGCACCTGACTGTGACCAGCCGGTCCGCGGGTTCCAGGGGGCGGCTGAGTCGCAGGTCGATGTTCAGGCCATAGTCAGGCTGTAGCGGCCGCAGGCGCCACGCTGGTGTCTTCGGTTTTTTGGTGAAGAGCCACCACGCAGTCGGCGGCATGTGCCGCCAGCGCTGCCAGCAACGCCTCCACATCCGCCGCCGTGTGCGCGGCCGATAGCGCAATGCGCAACCGGGCCGTACCCACGGGCACCGTGGGCGGGCGGATGGCGGGCACCCACAGGCCCCGCTGGCGCAGGCTTTCCATCGCGGCCAGGGCCGCTTCGTTGCTGCCGATGACGAGCGCCTGCACCGCCGTGTGGGATGGCAGCAGGTGCCAGCCCAGTTCCGGGGGCAGCGCGGCCAGGCCTTCGCGCAGTTGCGCAATGCGCTTGCAAAGCCCCTCTCGCAGGTCGTCCGCAGTCGCGATCAGCTCCAGGCTTTTGCGCAATGCACTTGCCAGCAGGGGTGGTGCGGCCGTGGCAAAGATGTAGGTGCGGGTCTTTTGCAGCAGCCATTCAATGAGTGCAGCATCACCCGCCACAAAGGCGCCCGCCACGCCCGCCGCCTTGCCCAGCGTGGCCATGTAGAGCACGCGGCGCGAGGCGGTGGTGCCCGTCAGGCCCGCTTGCGCCAGGCTACCGCGCCCTTGGGGGCCGAGCACGCCAAAACCATGGGCGTCGTCCAGCAGCAGCAGCGCGTCGTAGCGCTCGCACAGCGCCAGCAGGGCGGGGATGTCGATCAGGTCGCCATCCATGCTGAACACCGCATCGCTGACCACCAGCTTGCGCCGTGCAGGGCTGGCGGCCAGAGCAGTCTCCAGCGCGGCCAGGTCGGCGTGGGCGTAGCGGTGGATGGTGGCGCGCGACAGGCGCGCGCCATCGATCAGGCAGGCGTGGTTGAGCGCGTCGGAGAACAGCGCATCGCCATCGCCCACCAGCGCGGGGATGATGCCGGCGTTGGTGGCGTAGCCCGCGTAGAAGTACAGCGCACGGGGTAGCTGCACAAAGGCGGCCAGGTCGCGCTCCAGCGCATCGTTGGCGGCGCTGTGGCCGCTGACCAGGGGCGAGCCGCCCGAGCCCACGCCAAAGGTGTGCGTGGCGTCCCGAGCGGCCTCGGCCAGCGCGGGGTGGCCGGCCAGGCCCAGGTAGTCGTTGCTGCAAAAGGCCAGCATGGGCTGGCCGTCCACCAGCAGGTGGGCACCGCCCGCGGGTTGCACCACGCGGCGGCGGCGCAGCAGGTGGGCGCGCTCGATGTCGGCCAGGCGCCCCGGGATCTCGTCGAGCCAGGAGGTGGGGTGGGATTCCTGCGTCATAGCCATTCCCCGGGCAGTTCAAACACCAGGCTGCGCGCATCGGGAAGGTCCTGGTACGGCACCTCGGCCAGCAGCGGCACGCCCAGGCGCGCACGCAGGTAGGCGATGTTCTCGTCAGCGGCCTCCATCTCGGGGTCCACACGGTTGGCCACCCAACCCACCAGCACGAGGCCACGCGCCCGGATGGCCTCGGCAGTCAGCAACGCATGGCTGAGGCAGCCCAGCCGTAAACCCACCACCAGCACCACGGGCAGGGCCAGGGCCTGGGCCAGGTCGGCACCGGTCTGGGTGTCGGTCAGTGGCACATGAAAACCGCCCGCGCCCTCCACCACCACGGCATCCGCCTGGGCGGCCAGCGCCTGGTAGCTGCGCACGATGGCCGCGATATCAATCTGCACCCCGGCACGTTCGGCCGCAATGTGGGGCGACAACGGGTCGAGCAGCAGCACGGGGTTGTCCAGCTCGGGTGCGACGGCCAGGGTGGAGGCCGAGCGCAGCGCGATCGCGTCTTCGCTGGCCCAGTCCTCGCCCCAGGGCACCACGCCGGCCGCCACGGGCTTCATGCCGACCACACGGCGGTGGTGCGGCGCCAGGGCGTGCAGCAGGCCGGTGGACACCAGCGTCTTGCCGACGCCGGTGTCGGTGCCGGTGACAAAACATCCAATCATCAATTCTCCTCTTGCAGCGTGGCGTTCAGCGCAGCGAGCGCGCCGCTGGCCAGGCATTGCACGGCTTCGTCGTCGAGCACGTAGGGCGGCATGGCATACAGCGTCTTGCCGATGGGCCGCAGCACCAGCCCCCGCGCCATGGCGTGCTGGTGGTAGCGGCGGGAAAAGTCGGGCAGCGTGGTGTCCACATCCCAGGCCCAGATCATTCCGAGGCTGCGCGCATGGCGCACACGTGGATGCTGTGCCAAGGGTGCGCACGCCGCATCGATGCGTTGCACCAGTGCCTTGTTGGCATTCAGCGCATCCAGCAGGTCGAACAGTTCCAGCGTTGCCAGCGCCGCGCGGCAGGCCAGGGGGTTGCCGGTGTACGAGTGCGAATGCAGAAAGCCGCGTGCCACATCGTCGTCGTAGAACGCCGCGTACACCACATCCGTGGTCAGCACGGCCGAGAGCGGCAGCGTGCCACCCGTGAGGCCCTTGGACAGACAAATGAAATCCGGCCGGATGCCCGCCTGCTGGTGCGCGAACATCGTGCCCGTGCGGCCAAAGCCTACGGCGATCTCGTCCACCACCAGGTGCACGTCATAGCGGCTGCACAGCGCGCGCGCCAGGCGCAGGTAGTCGGGGTCGTGCATGGCCATGCCCGCAGCACATTGCACCAGCGGTTCAACAATGAATGCGGCGGTGGTGGTGTGGTGCTCCTGCAGCCAGGTCTCCAGCGCGGCGGCGGCGCGCCGGGCCACGTCCTGCGCGGTTTCGCCAGGGGCTGCATTGCGCGCATCGGGGCTGGGCACGGTATCGGCCAAACGCACCAGTGGTGCATAGGCCTCGCGGAAGATCGCAATGTCGGTCACAGCGAGTGCGCCCACGGTCTCGCCGTGGTAGCCGCCGGCCAGGCCTACAAAGCGGCTTTTGGCGGGGCGGCCTGTGTTGCGCCAGTAGTGCGCGCTCATCTTCAGCGCGATCTCGGTGGCGGCTGCGCCGTCGCTGCCGTAGAACGCGTGGCCCAGTCCGGTGAGTGCGGCCAGGCGCTCGGACAACTCCACCACAGGCGCATGGGTGAAGCCCGCCAGCATCACGTGGTCGAGCTTGCCCAGCTGGTCCACCAGCGCGGCTTGGATGTGTGGGTGGCTGTGGCCGAACAGGTTGACCCACCAGGAGCTGATGCCGTCCAGGTAGCGCTTCCCATCGGTGCCGTAGAGCCACGGGCCCTGGGCGCGCGCAATGGCCACGGGCGGCTGGGTTTCGTGCCGCTTCATCTGGGTGCAGGGGTGCCAGACGCTGGCGAGGCTGCGGGCCACGAGTCCGTCGTGCGTGGGCTGCATGGTCAGACGCCCTGGGTGGGTACGGCGTGGCGCAGCTCGGTCTGGCGGTTGTGCTCGTCCACGAAGACCAACTGAGGCTGGTGCGTGCCCACCTGGTCTTCATGCACCTGCGCAAAGGCAGCAATGATGATGAGGTCGCCTGCGGCTGCGCGGCGTGCGGCCGAGCCGTTCACCGAGATCATGCCGCTGCCGCGCTGGCCCTTGATGGCATAGGTGACGAAGCGCTCGCCGTTGTTGATGTTCCAGATGTGGATCTGCTCGTTCTCTGCGATGTTGGCGGCGTCCAGCAGGTCTTCGTCGATGGCGCACGAGCCTTCGTAGTGCAGCTCGCACTGGGTCACGGCCACGCGGTGGATCTTGGATTTGAGCAGGGTGCGGAACATCGGCTTCCTTCAGTGAAGTCTGTGAATGGGGGAGGGTCTGCCGGTGGCAGGGCCTTGGTCGGTCAGGGCTGCGGAAAGTCCAGCACGCAGCTGTCGCCCAGCGCTTCGCGCCACACGCGCACGCGGCTCACGCTGGCGCGCAGGTCGGCGGGCAGCGCCTGGGCGATGAAAACGCACAGGTTCTCCAGCGTCGGCGTGCCCAGGCCGGGCACGTCGTCGAGCATGTGGTGGTCCAGCTGCTCGCGCACCACGGCCAGGCCCTGGCGCAGCAGGCCCAGGTCCAGCACCATGCCAGTGGCGGGGTCGCGTGGGCCGCTCAAAAAGACTTCGGCGTGGTAGGTGTGGCCGTGCACGCGGCGGCTGCCTTCGGCCTCGATTTCGCGGCGCAGGGTGTGGGCGGCGTCGAAGAAGAAGCGCTGGGAGATGGTGAACAACATACGGGAACCAAGAAAAGAAAGCCGCTCACCGGATGCCGGTGAGCTTGTGGGTTTGCAGGCTCAATCGCCATGCGGGGTGGGCCAGGCAGGCGTCAATGCAGGCGGCAGTGTTCTGGCGCTGCAGCAGGCCGTCCATGGGCTGCAGAAAGCGGTGGGTGAACTGCGTGTCCTGCTCCAGCGCCTGCAGGTCAAAGCCCGGCTGGGGCCACACGAGCTTCAGTTCCTGCCCGCTGCGTTGTACCCACGGGGCACCCGCCTTGGGGCTGATGCACAACCAGTCGATGCCCTCGGGCGCGGCCACGGTGCCATTGCTTTCCACAGCGATGCGGAATTGCTGCGCGTGCAGTGCGTCGATGAGCGCCGTATCGACCTGCAGGAGGGGCTCGCCGCCGGTCAGCACCACCAAGCGGTGGCCCGCGCCTGCAGGCCATTGGGCGGCGATCAATTCCGCCAGTGCCGTGGCCGTTTCGAACTTGCCGCCCAGCGTGCCGTCGGTGCCCACAAAGTCGGTGTCGCAGAACTGGCAGATGGCCTGCGCGCGGTCCTGCTCGCGGCCCGTCCAGAGGTTGCAGCCTGCAAAGCGGCAGAACACGGCGGGTGTGCCCGCCTGGCCGCCTTCGCCTTGCAGGGTGTAGAAAATTTCTTTGACGCTGTAGGTCATCGCGGCACCGGAGGGACTAAGAGGGTGGGGGCAGCGGGGGCCGCCATGTCGGGATAGTCGCGGCTGTAGTGCAGGCCCCGGCTTTCGCGGCGCAGCTGGGCGCTTTTCACGATCAGGTCGGCCACCTGCACCAGGTTGCGCAGCTCCAGCAGGTCGCGTGTGACATGGAAGTGGGCGTAGAACTCCTGGATCTCGCCCTGCAGCATCGCAATACGGTGCGCGGCGCGCTCCAGCCGCTTGTTGGTGCGCACGATGCCCACGTAGTCCCACATGAAGCGGCGCAGCTCGTCCCAGTTGTGGGAGATGACGACGGATTCATCCGCATCGGTCACGCGGCTGTCGTCCCAGGCGGGCACGGTGGGCAGTTCTGTGGTCGGGGCTGCAGCGATGGCCTGCGCGGCGGCGCGGGCGAACACCATGCATTCGAGCAGCGAGTTGCTGGCCAGCCGGTTGGCGCCATGCAGGCCGGTGCAGGCCACCTCGCCCACGGCAAACAGGCCGGGCAGGTCGGTGCGGCCCGCCAGGTCGGTCAGCACGCCGCCGCAGGTGAAGTGGGCCGTAGGCACCACGGGGATGGGCTCCTTGGTGATGTCGATGCCCAGCGACGCGCAGTGCGCGAGGATGTTGGGAAAGTGCTCCTGCAAAAACGCGGGGCTCTGGTGCGAGATGTCCAGGTGCACGCAGTCGAGGCCGTGTTTTTTCATCTCGAAGTCGATGGCGCGGGCCACCACGTCGCGCGGGGCCAGTTCGGCGCGCGGGTCGTGGTCCAGCATGAAGCGGATGCCGCCGGCCGAGGGGGGCAGCTTGAGTTGCCCGCCCTCGCCGCGCACGGCCTCGCTGATGAGGAAGGACTTTTCGTGCGGGTGGTAGAGGCCCGTGGGGTGGAACTGGATGAACTCCATGTTCGCCACACGACAGCCCGCGCGCCAGGCGGCGGCAATGCCGTCGCCCGTGGCGGTGTCGGGGTTGGTGGTGTACAGGTACACCTTGCCCGCGCCGCCCGTGGCCAGGATGGTTTGCGGCGCGCGGAAGGTGACGACCTCGTCGGTGTCGCTGTCGAGCGCATAGAGCCCCAGGCAGCGGTTGCCAGGCAGGCCCAGCTTGCGCGTGGTGATCAGGTCCACCAGCGTGTGCTGCTCAAACAGCGTGATGCCGGGCGTGCTGCGCACCACGTCGATCAGTGTGCGCTGCACGGCCGCGCCGGTGGCGTCGGTCACGTGGGCAATGCGGCGCGCGCTGTGGCCGCCTTCGCGCGTCAGGTGCAGCTGGTCGCCTTCGAGCGTGAATGGCACACCCAGCTCGCGCAGCCAGGTAATCGATGCGGGCGCGTTCTCCACCACAAAGCGTGTGGTGGCCAGGTCGCACAGGCCCGCACCGGCCACCAGCGTGTCTTCGATGTGCGCTGCAAAGCTGTCGTCGTCAGCCAGCACGGCGGCAATGCCGCCCTGGGCCCAGCCGCTTGATCCATCCTGCAGCGTGCGCTTGGTGATGACGGCCACGCGGAGGGAGGGCGCCAGGTGCAAGGCAGCCGAGAGGCCAGCGAGGCCGCTGCCTACGATGAGAACGTCGAAGTCGTGGGATGCCATGGCTTGCGGGTGAAGAAAGGGGTAACGCCACGGCCACCGGCCAGGGCGGTGAACAGGGGAGTCAGCCTAGACCGGCGTGTAAGCGAGGCGCACGTAAATGGGGGCAAAAGCCTCGGCCTGCGTGATCTCGATCAGCGTCTCTTTGGCCAGCTCCAGCAGGGCGATGAAGGTCACCACCAGCACGGTGCTGCCTTTTTCGGGCTCGAAGAGTTCTTCAAACTCCACAAAGCGGCGGCCCTGCAGCGTTTTGAGCACCATGCTCATGTATTCGCGCACCGAGAGTTCCTCGCGCGTGATCTTGTGGTGCTGCACAAGCTTGGCGCGTTTGAGGATGTCGCGCCAGGCGTCCTGCAGCTCCACCACGTGCACGTCTGGAAAGCGCGGCTGCAGGCTTTGTTCGATGTAGACCTGGGCCTTCAGGAAGTCGCGGCCGTACTGCGGCATGTGCGACAGGCGCATGGCCGCCATCTTCATTTGCTCGTATTCGAGCAGGCGGCGCACCAGCTCGGCGCGGGGGTCTTCGGGCTCCTCGCCGCCTTCCTGCTTCTTGGGCGGCAGCAGCATGCGCGACTTGATCTCGATGAGCATCGCCGCCATCAGCAAATACTCGGCCGCCAGCTCCAGGTTGCGGCTGCGGATCTCGTCCACATACGCCAGGTACTGCTTGGTGACCCCCACCATGGGGATGTCGAGGATGTTGAAGTTCTGCTTGCGGATCAGGTACAGCAGCAAATCGAGCGGGCCTTCGAAGGCTTCGAGGAAGACTTCGAGCGCATCGGGCGGGATGTACAGGTCTTGCGGCAGCGCAAACAGCGGCTCGCCGTACAGGCGTGCCAGCGCCACCTGGTCGACCACCACGGGCATGCCCGCCGCGTCCAGCGCGGACAGATCCGGCGAATCGGCCACTTCGGCTTCGTTCGCTGTGGTCATGATTTGCTATAAAAAAATGAGCTTATAGCGCTTGTTGTATAAGCGCTAGAGGCCATTTTGATGCTTAATCTGCGTTGGTCTGGTAGACGTACGGCTTTTGCTCCACCTGGCCTTCGCGGTACTCGGTCCAGATGCTGCGGTCCACCTTCTTGTCCCACAGCAGGGCACGGCCTGCCAGCTGCTGGCTTTCCAGTTCGGGGCGGCTGGCCTTGAGCTGGTTGATGAACTGGGTGGCGTCGGATTGGTAATCGGGGCGGCGGAAAATAGACATGGACTGTGAATCTCTTTCTTGGAACGCATCAGGCACAGTGACGCACCAAAGGTTCAAGATTTTACCGGGACGAATTTATGCGCTTGATATATCGCGCCGCTGCCCTGGCGGCCGCCACCTTTTCCCTGCTGGTGCTCACTGCCTGCGACCCGCAACGCATCAGTGAACTGAAGGAGGGCGTATCGACCGAAGCCGATGTGCGTGACCGCTTTGGCGCCCCCGAGAACGTGTGGGACGAGCCCGGCGGTGCCCGCACCTTCGAATACAACCGCCAGCCCGCAGGCCAGGTCAACTACATGATCACCATCGGCCCCGACGGCCGCATGATCGCGCTGCGCCAGGTGCTCACGCCCGAAACCTTTGCGCGCGTCGTGCCTGGCATGCGCATGGATGAGGTGCGCCGCCTGCTGGGCAAACCCGCAAAGGCCACGCCCTACGAGCTGAAGAAAGAGACCTGGGTGGACTGGCGCTATCTGGAGGCGCGCAACCAGGCCAAGGTGTTCACGGTGGTCCATGGGCCTGACCTCGTGGTGCTGCGCACGCAGACGGGGGCCGACCTGGACGCGCCGGAGTTCAAGGGCGGCAAGTAAGAGCGGCTAACACAACCCCCCTGGCGTCGTTGTCCCGTCTTGTCGTACCTCTCGTACTGCCTGCGACGGAACGCCTAGCCAGGGCCGCTGCGCTGGGTTGTGTTAGCCGCTCTAAGCGGTTGCCCCGCGCCCTGCCGACAACTACACATCCACGCTGGCGCCGCCCTGGGCGGCCAGCCGGTCGGCAAAGCCCGATCGCTCGATCAGCGAGCGTGGCTGCTCGTGCAGGTTCACCACCGACATGCGCCCACCGCGCGCTGCCACGGCTTTGAGGATCTGCTCCAGCGCATCCAGCCCGGTCGTGTCCAGCGCCACCAGCTCGCAGGCGTCCAGCACCACATCCATGCCGGGCGGGCCGGTTTCCACCGCCTGCACGATGGGGTCGATCTTGGCGGCTGCACCAAAAAACAGCGCGCCGTGCAGGCGCCAGCGGGCCACAGTGCGCTGGCCCGGCGCAGCGCTCGGCGGTGGAGGAGTGGGCTCGGGCTCGCGCACCGCGCGAAACAACCCGCTCATGCGCCGCACAAACAGCGCGCAGGCCATGAACAGGCCCACCTCCACCGCCACCGTGAGGTCGAACACCACCGTGAGGAAAAACGTGCCCAGCATCAGCAGCCGATAGTGGTTGCTGAAATGCTTGAGCCGCACAAACTCGTGCCACTCGCCCATGTTCCAGGCCACAAACAGCAAGATGCCCGCCAGCACCGCCAGCGGAATGTGCAGCGCCAGCGGCGCAGCCACCAGCACGATCGCCAGCAGCGTGAGTGCATGCACCATGCCTGCCACCGGCGAGGTGGCGCCCGCGCGGATATTGGTCACCGTGCGCGCAATGGTGCCGGTGGCCGGCATGCCGCCGAAAAACGGCACGATCATGTTGGCCGCGCCCTGGGCCATCAGCTCCTGGTTGGGGTCGTGTTTTTTGTGGTGCGGGTCGGTGGCCAGCTGGTCGGCCACGCGGGCGCACAGCAGCGACTCGATGGCACCCAGCAACGCGATGGTGAGTGTGGGGGTGACCAGCAGCCGCACCGTCTCCCACGAAAAATCGGGCAGCGCAAACACCGGCAGCGCCTGCGGAATGCCTCCAAAGCGCGAGCCGATGGTCTCCACCGGAAACCTGAGCCCCCAGGCCAGCAGGCTCAGCGCCACCAGCGCCACCACGGGTGCGGGCACCCGGGCAAACCGGCGCACCGTATACCCCTCCATGAGCCGGATCACCGGCGAGCCCTTGAGGAACAGCCGTGGCCAGAGGAACAGTAGCGCCACACACGCCAGCCCCAGCCCGAACGCATAGGGGTTGAAGGTGCCGATGTGCTGCGCCAGCGTGCTCACCTGCGAGAAGAAGTTGCCCGGCATGCGGTCAATCGACAAGCCCAGCCAGTCTTTCACCTGTGACAGCGCAATCAGCACCGCAATGCCGTTGGTAAAGCCGATCACGATGCTGACCGGCACAAACCGCACCAGCGTGCCCAGGCGAAACAACCCCAGCAGCACCAGAATCACGCCCGCGCAGGCGGTAGAGATCAGCAGATTGGCCACGCCATAGCGCTCCACAATGCCGTAGACGATCACGATGAACGCGCCCGCCGGCCCACCAATCTGCGCGTTGGCGCCCCCCAGGGCCGAGATGAGGAAGCCCGCAATGATGGCCGTCCACAGCCCCGCCTCGGGCTTGAGGCCACTGGCAATCGCAAACGCCATGGCCAGCGGCAGCGCCACAATGCCCACCGTGACCCCCGCACCCACGTCGGCCAGCCAGCGGCTCTTGGTGTAGCCGCGCAGGGCGTCGATCAGGCGGGGGCGAAAGGCGGGCGAAAACGGCATGGAGGCAACCAGTGTAGTGAGCGCTTCTTGAAGTGCAACCGATGGCGATCCCGACGGCCCGATGGCGTCACACCGGCGCTGCAATAGCGCCACAACAGGGCCACAAACAGAGCCTCCGCAACTTCGATAGCTTCAGCTCCATGTCGGTGTCGTACCGAATTTGCTCCTAATTTAATAGCTATTGACGCTTGCTGTATAACCGATGGATGACAAAAATGCCTGAAATCTGCCAAGACTGGCAAGGGAAAGCAGCCCCTGCGCACTGGCGCGTTGCTTGCTAGTTGTGGTGCACTGCATCCCCACCTGCTCCCATGCCCGACACCGTTCACCCTCCTGCCATGCCGACGCCCGAAATGTCCCCCCCGCCATCGCTGCGCCACGGCCTGTTCGAAGACGCGCAGGCCCTGTTCGCGGGCACCTTGTTTGTGGCCATGGCGCTCATGCTTTTCAACCAGGCGGGCCTGCTGGTGGGCGGCACCGCGGGCGTGGCGTTTTTGCTGCACTACGTCACGGGCATTTCGTTCGGCAAGCTGTTTTTTGTGGTCAATCTGCCGTTCTACTGGTTTGCCTGGACGCGCATGGGCCACGAGTTCACCATCAAGACCTTTGTCTGCGTGGGCCTGCTGTCGCTGCTGACCGAGCTGTTTCCGCACGTGATGCATGTGGACTACCTGAACCCGCTGTTCGCCTCGCTGCTGGGCGGGCTGCTGCTGGGCACGGGCTGTTTGTTTCTGGCGCGCCACCGCTCCAGCCTGGGCGGTGCCACGGTGGTGTCGCTGTACCTGCAAAGCCGCTATGGCATGCGGGCGGGCAAGGTGCAGATGATGATCGACGGCTCGGTGGTGCTGCTGGCGCTGTTCGTGGTGCCGGTCGAGCGTGTGGCGTATTCGGTGCTGGCCGTGCTGGTGATGAGCGGGTTCTTGTGGATCAGCCACCGGCCAGGGCGCTACGTGGGGCACTGAGGGACGGGGCCGCCAGCGCGACGGCCGCCTGTCTCCGATCGTGACCGAGTCCTCAGCGGCCTGAGCTCCCGCCGAACGCCCCTGCGCGACTCCATTGCACCCGTCAACCCTGCTTCAGTGGGGGTGTGTTTGCGCGTCCACCCACCATAGAGTTCGTGGCACCCCGCCTGCGCCCGCACGAGGGACGCCGGGCTCGCCCGTGCCTCCTGAATGGGTGAAGTGCCCACCCCGTTCACATGCCCGGAGAACCCTTGATGTACCGAACTTATTCCGCCAGCGCTGAAGCACTGTGGGCGAGGCTTGGTGGGGCGGCAAGGCTGCTTCTTCTGATTGCGAGCGGAGTCTTGATGGCCTGCGGCGGTGGCGAAGACCCTGCTGCGCCCCCACCGCCCCCGCCCGTGGCGCAACATGCTGTGGGCGGCACTGTGACGGGGCTGGTGGGCACGCTCGTCCTGGCCAATGGCACGGAGGCGGAGCTGACCATCACGGCGAACGGCAGCTATGCCACCAACGTTTTGCAGGGCCAGGCCTACAACATTGTTGTGCGTACCCAGCCCGCCGGGCAGACCTGTGTTGTGGAAAACGGTTCGGGTGTGGTGGCAGGCCCGGTTACCAACATCTTGGTGACATGCACCACCAATACCTACACCGTCGGTGGATCGATCACGGGCCTGCTGGGCGTGGTGACGTTGCGGCTCAACGGCGCTGCGGATCTGTTGGTGGCCACCAATGGCGTTTTCGGGTTTGCCTCACCGCTGACCCATGGCAGCTCTTACGCCGTGACGGTACATCTGCAGCCTGCGAATCAGGTTTGCACAGTAGAGGCTGGCACCGGGGTTGTCGTGGCGCCCGTGACCCAAGTGAGAGTGCGTTGCAGCACCGTCTCATCGCCTCCGCCTCCTGCTCCCCCCCCTCCACCGGCTCCCCCCACGCCGGGTGGCCTGGGGATTGCCTATGGGACGAATGCATTGGTCTTTTCGTGGACCTCGACGCCCGGCGCAACCCGCTACACGGTGTACGAAGACCCGGACGGCGCGGGCCCGCTGGCACCCGCGCAAATCGGGTCGACCGCGGCCACCGGGCTGACCTACGCAGTTCCGGTGCTGCTGCACCTTCGGGTGAATGCGACGTACACCGTGCAAGCCTGCAACGCGGGCGGGTGCAGTGCCCCATCGACCTCCATGGCGGCAGACATGGTGCGTGCCATTGGCTACTTCAAGGGATCGACTACCACCTCCGAAGGCCGGTTTGGCAACCGCGTGGCCTTGTCCAGCAACGGCACCACCCTGGCCGTGGGGGCGTATGGAGAGGGTGGCAACACTGGGGCGGTATACGTATTCACGAAGAGCGGCGCCACGTGGTCGCAGCAGGCGCGCATTGCGGCCCCCAACGGCGAGGCCAACGATTATTTTGGCAATGCCGTGGCCTTGTCGGCCGACGGCAACACGCTGGCCATCGGCGCGGATGGCGAGAGCGGCGACCAGAAGGGCACGTTTGCGACGATGCCCGCCACCAACAACCTGGCCAGCAACTCAGGCGCCGTCTATGTATATGCCCGCACGGGCGCCGTCTGGTCGCAGCAGGCATTCATCAAGGCGAACAACGCGGATGCCGACGATCTTTTCGGTTCATTCGTAGCCCTCTCGAGCGACGGCAACACCCTGGCGGTGGGGGCCTACAACGAGGATGGTGACTTGACCGGAACACACGGCAATGGAGCCTATGCAGCGTCCGGGGCTGCCTACGTCTTTGCCCGCACGGGCACCAGCTGGGCACAGCAAAGTTACCTCAAGGCCTCCAATGCAGGCGCGGGAGATTTCTTCGGCATCTACCTCAGCCTGTCTGGCGCAGGCGACACCCTGGCGGTGGGCGCGTTCTTTGAGCGCAGCGCCTTGGCGAGTGATCCTGCGGACGACACCCTGGCCAATGCCGGTGCGGCTTACGTGTTCCAGCGCAATGCGGGGGCATGGTCGCAGCAGGCCTATCTGAAGGCTCCCAGTCCCAAGGCGCAGGACCGCTTCGGTGTATCGGTCATCCTGTCAGGCGACGGCAACACGCTGGCGGTTGGCATGGATGGAGACAGCAGCAACTACACAGGCACCTTCGTCGTGCCCCCACCCAGCAACACCCTGGCACTCAACTCTGGCGCGGTGTTTGTGTTCATTCGCGCAGGTGGCGTCTGGCAGTCACAGGCGTACTTGAAAGCCTCCAACACCCGTACCCCCCACCGGTTTGGCAACAACCTGGCGATGTCGAGCGATGGCAACACACTGGTCGTGCCGTCGTACCGCGACGACAGCAATGCGCGCGGATTCAATGGCGACCCGGCCAACACCGCCGCAGCGGATGCGGGCGCTGTGCTGGTGTTCCGCCGCAGCGCAGGCACCTGGGCGCAACAGGCCTACCTGAAGGCACCCAATACGGGCGCTGGGGACCGGTTTGGTGGACGTGTGGCGATATCGGGTGACGGCACTACGCTGGCCGTGGGGGCATCCACCGAAGACAGTGGATCGACTGGCATTGGGGGCAATCAGTCGGACGAAAGCAGCGCCAACGCGGGCGCGGTGTACCTTTACTGAGAGCTTGCTTCAGGGCGGCAGTCAACATGCCGCCCCTTCCTCTATCGGCGGATGGCGAGGGGCTCAGCACCCCTCGGCATCCTTGACGGTTGCTTTGTCTATGAGCGTTGCACGCCTTACCGCACCCGCATGCCGGGCGTGGCGCCGGGCCAGGGGTTGAGCACGTAGATGCCGGGGTTGGCCTTTTCGTCGCCATGGCTGGCGGCCAGCACCATGCCTTCGCTCACGCCAAACTTCATCTTGCGCGGGGCGAGGTTGGCCACCATCACGGTGTGCTTGCCCACCAGGTCTTCGGGCTTGTAAGCGCTGGCAATGCCACTGAACACGTTGCGCGTGCGGCCCTCGCCCACGTCCAGCGTCAGGCGCAGCAGCTTGGTGGAGCCCTCGACCGGCTCGCAGTCCACGATCAGCGCAATGCGCAGGTCGATCTTGGTGAAGTCGTCGATGGTGATGGTGGGGGCCAGTTCCTCGCCGCCGGGTGCTGCTACGGTTTCTGTAGCTGCCGGGGCTTGTGCAGCGGGCGCAGGGGGCTCAAAAAGTGCTTCCAACTGCTCGGGCGTCACGCGCTGCATCAGGTGCTGGTAAGGCTGGATGGCCTGCACGTCGCCCGCCACGTTCCACTGCTGCATGTTCACGCCCACAAAACCTTGCACCGCCTGGGCCAGGCCCGGGAGCACCGGGGCCAGGTAGCGGGTGAGTGCGGCGAAGGCGTTCACGAGCACCGAGCACACCTGGTGCAGCGCCTCGTTGTTGGCCGCGTCCTTGGCCAGATCCCAGGGCTTGTTCTGGTCCACATAGGCGTTGACCTTGTCGGCCAGCAGCATGATCTCGCGCGTGGCCTTGCTGTATTCCCGCGTTTCGTACATCTGCGCGATGGCGTCACTGGCGCCGCGCACCTCGGCCAGCAGGGCTGTGCCCGTGGTGCCAAATTGGTCGGTCAGCTTGCCGTCAAAGCGCTTGGTCAAGAAGCCCGCCGCCCGGCTGGCAATGTTCACGTACTTGCCGATCAAGTCGCTGTTCACCCGCAGCATGAAGTCTTCCGCATTGAAGTCGATGTCTTCATTGCGGGCCGATAGCTTGGCGGCCAGGTAGTAACGCAGCCATTCGGCATTCATGTTCAGGCTCAGGTACTTGAGCGGGTCCAGGCCCGTGCCCCGGCTCTTGCTCATCTTCTCGCCGTTGTTCACGGTCAAGAAGCCGTGCACAAACACGTTGTTGGGCGTCTTGCGGCCGCTGAAGTGCAGCATGGCGGGCCAGAACAGGGTGTGGAAGGTGACGATGTCCTTGCCAATGAAGTGGTACTGCTCCATGGCTGGGTCGGCCATGTAGGCGTCGTAGCTTTCGCCACGCTTTGCCAGCAGGTTCTTTAGCGACGCGAGGTAGCCCACGGGGGCATCCAGCCACACGTAGAAGTATTTGCCGGGCGCGTCGGGGATCTCGATGCCGAAGTAGGGCGCGTCGCGGCTGATGTCCCAGTCGCCCAGGCCTTCGCTGGTAGTGCCGTCTGGGTTGGTGCGGACGGTGAACCATTCCTTGATCTTGTTGGCCACCTCGGGCTGGAGCTTGCCATCCTGCGTCCAGTTTTCCAGAAACTCCACACAGCGCGGGTCCGAGAGCTTGAAGAAGAAGTGCTCCGAATTCTTCAGCTCGGGCTTGGCACCCGACAGGGCCGAGAAGGGGTTGATCAGATCGGTGGGGGCGTACACCGTGCCGCACACCTCGCAGTTGTCGCCGTACTGGTCCTTGGCGTGGCACTTGGGGCACTCGCCCTTGATGTAGCGGTCGGGCAGGAACATGTTCTTCTCGGGGTCGAAGAACTGTTCGATGGTGCGTACTTCGATCAGGCTGCCATCGGCACGGTCGCGCAGGTCGCGGTAGATCTGGCGGGCCAGCTCGTGGTTTTCGGGCGCGTCGGTGCTGTGCCAGTTGTCAAAGCTGATGTGAAAGCCGTCCAGGTACTGTTTGCGGCCTGCAGCGATGTCGGCCACGAACTGCTGGGGCGTTTTGCCGGCTTTTTCGGCGGCGATCATGATGGGTGCACCGTGGGTGTCGTCGGCGCCCACAAAGTTGACCGCGTGGCCCTGCATGCGCTGGAACCGCACCCAGATGTCGGCCTGGATGTATTCCATGATGTGGCCGATGTGGAAGTTGCCGTTGGCGTACGGCAGGGCGGTGGTCACGAAGAGTTTGCGGGCGGAGGTCGTCATGAAAAGCGGCTTTCTCAGGCGGAACCCGCGATTTTAGGCGGTCGTCAGTATCCCTGGCCATTGCGGGCGCTGCGGTGGCCTCCCCAGGTCGCGCAGGTGCCAATCAGGGCGTGCGTGCAGGCCGCCTATGGCGCCACAATGCCCCGCATTCCAACAATCAACAGGAGACGACACATGGCCAGCACATGGGCAAAACGGGTGGGGTGGGGCGTGGGTGGCGCGATATTGGCGGTGGCTGCCTATCTGGCGGCGTGGCCTGTGCCCATTCAGCCGGTGGCCTGGACTGCGCCTGCCGCCCCTGGCTACCAGGGCGTGCACGCCCCCAACCAGCGCCTGGCCCAGCTGAACATCATCGACCTCAAAGGCGAGGTGGGCCCCGAGCACATCGCCTTTGGCAAGGACGGCAAGCTCTACACCACCGTGCTCAGTGGCAGCATTTTGCGCATGAACCCCGACGGCTCGGGTCAGGAGGTGTTTGCCAACACCGGCGGGCGGGTGCTGGGGTTCGACTTCGATGCGGCGGGCCACCTGATCGCGGCCGATGCCATCAAGGGCCTGCTGTCCATTGCGCCCGATGGCAAGGTCACCGTGCTGGCCGACAAGGTGGGCATCGACCCCATCCGCTATGCCGACGCTGTGGTGGTGGCCCAAAGCGGAAAGATGTACCTGAGCGATGCCTCCACCCGGTTTGCCCCCAAGGACTGGGGCGGTACGTTTGAGGCCAGCGTGCTCGACATCCTGGAGCAGGCCAGCACCGGCCGGGTGATCGAATACGACCCCGCCACCCGCACCGCACGCGTGGTGGCCCGGGGCATCAGCTTTGCCAATGGCGTGGCGCTGAGCCAGGACGAAAAACACCTGTTCGTCAACGAAACCGGCAAATACCGGGTGTGGAAGATTGCGGTGGATGCGAAAGACCTCGACATTGGCCAGGCCAGCCCCCAGGCCCGCGTGCTGCTCGACAACCTGCCCGGCTACCCCGACAACCTGATGCGCGGGCAGGACGGCAAGGTGTGGTTGGGCTTTGCCAAGCCGCGCGGGGCAGCCATCGACAACATGGCGGGCAAGCCCTGGCTGCGCAGCCTGACCCTGCGCCTGCCGCGTGCGCTGTGGCCCATTCCCCAGCCCTACGGCCATGTGATTGCGTTCACCGACGATGGCAAGGTGGTGGCCGACCTGCAGGACCCGAGTGGCGCCTACCCGGAGACCACTGCGATCACCGAGACGGCGGACCGGCTGTATGTGCAGAGCCTGCACGCGCACGGCCTGGGGTGGCTGCCCAAGCCGTAGGGTTCAGGCCTGGGGCGTTTCAGGCGGTTTCCCCATGGTGCCGGGTCTTCACCTCGGCGCCTGTATCTGTCCACCCAAAGAACCTGCACACCTCGGCCCGCATGGCCAGGGTGTCGGCCCGGCCCAGGGCCATCAGCTCCTGGGTGTAACCGGATTCGAAGAGCAGGTAGCTGGCCAGCGCCGCGCCGCGCACATCGGCCATGTTGGACGTGACGCCCAGGGCGCCCAGCATGGTGCGCACGGGCGTGGGCAGGTCGCCCACGTGGCGCGCAGCCACGGCATCCAGGCGCTGGGATGGCGCAATCACCAGCAGCTCGATGGGGCGCAGTGCGCTGTGCAGGCGCTTTTCTTCGGGGATGAGCGACAGGGTCTGGTTGATGCGCTGCACGCGCTCCACATCCACGGCCAGCGCATCCAGAAAGATGTTGGACAGCGCATGCCCCGCAATCTGCGCCAGCGTGGGGTAGGTGGCCGTGGGGTTGGCAGCGGCATCTCCCTTGGGCTCGTGCATGCGGCCCGCGCCGATCACCAGGATGCGCTCGGCCCCCAGGTGAATGGCCGGAGCAATGGGCGCCGACTGGCGCATGGAGCCGTCGCCGAAATATTCGACGTGGTCATCCACCTCGATGCCCTTGGCCGGAAAGATGAACGGAATAGCCGAGGACGCCAGCAGATGCTCGTGCGTGATGCGGTCGCTGGCCGCCTTGCGCTGCGAGCGCACCCAGGGCTTGACGGGTGCGGCGGCTTCAAAAAAGGTGACGTGTTCGCCCGAGCTGTAGCTCGACGCTGTGACGGCAAGCGCTGTGAGATGCCCTTTGCGGATCAGCCGGGGCAGGCGCACCAGCGGCACCATCTTGACCAGCAGTTTTTCGAGCGGTGTGTTGTCCAGCAACGACTTGGGCCGCATGCGCCGCCAGCGCGCCAGGGCCCAGCCCAGCGACACCAGCGTGAGCCAGCGCGCGCCGCTGCGCATCACGCTGAGCGAGTCGGCGCCATACACCTGGCTGGCGTGGAACTGCCGCCACACGCGCGCAATGCGGCGCACGGCGCGGTCAAAATTGTCGGCCCCGCAGGCCAGCGCCGCCGCGTTGATGGCCCCGGCCGAGGTGCCGGTGATGATGGGGAAGGGGTTGGGTCCGCTCCCCTCGCCACAGGCCTGGCGCAGGTCGGCAATGGCTTCGAGCACGCCCACCTGGTAGGCGGCGCGGGCACCGCCGCCGGTGAGTAGCAGGCCGGTGGCGGGTCGCGCTTCGGCGGGGATATCAGAAGTTATCAAGGGCGGCATGAATGTGTGTGGGGTGGTGTCCCAAGTGTCGGTGGGTGGCTGGGAGCCCTTCATGTGGGAAAACCCGCATGGTTGAGGCGACACTTCGCTTTTCGCTGGGGCGTTCAAGCTTGCCAGGGGAAGTCAATTGTTTGCGTCAGAGGTGGGTTCGTGCTGCTCCCCGGCCTGTGGCATGCTCAAACGCACTTTTTTGGGGAGATGGCTTGAATCCGAGCATCATCGTTTCGCTTGATTTCCCTGCTGCTGCGCCTGCGGCAGATCTGGTCGGGCAGCTGGGCTCTGCTGCGTCTGTCTACAAGGTGGGTTTGCAATTGCTCACGGCGGCTGGACCGTCCTTCGTCCGCGATCTGTTGGATGCTGGCAAGCAGGTCTTTTTGGACCTGAAACTGTTTGAAATCCCGAGCTCGGTGGCTGACGCAGTTGCCGCTGCGGGGCAACTTGGGGCTTCTATGGTGACGGTTCATGCGTCGGCAGGATCTTCTGTGCTGGAGGCTGCAGTGGCGTCGGCAGCACACTTCCCTGAGCTCAAAGTGCTGGCACTCACTGTGATCACCAGCATGGACGACGAGGCGCTGCGCGAAGTGGGCGTGGCATCGACAGTGCCAGAACAGGTGCTGCGTCTTGCGCGCCTTGCACACGCAGTTGGCTGCCACGGTGTGGTCGCATCGCCGCTAGAAGCCAGGCTTCTGCGCAACGCGCTGCCGCGGGGCGCGCTCATCGTCACGCCTGGCATACAGCCGCTGGAGTTTGCAAAAGGCGACCACGCCCGTTTCACTACCGCCAGCGAAGCCATCAAGGCGGGTGCAACGCACGTCGTGGTGGGGCGGCCGATATCGCGCGCTTTGAACCCTGCCGCTTCTTTTGCTGCCCTGTGCGCAGAACTAGAAGGTTGAAACTTTGGCCCGGGATGGGCGGATCGCCGTTTTTCTGCAGCGTTACAGCTGTGATTCTATGGGCCGGAGGCCCCGGCACATCGCTGTCTACGGTTGGCGCAGCAGCAGCTGTGCCACCGCGTCACCCTGCAGCACCACAATGCCGTGCTCCCGGGCAAACGCCTGGGCGTTGTCGCTGACCTGCCCCAGGGCAGCCACATAGACGCCTGCGGGGGCCTCGCTGGCCAGCATGGCCGCGTGCAGCTCGCGCAGGGGCTCTACGCCGTGGGTGGCGGCTTTCCAGCGTTTGGCGCTGACCAGCGTGGTTTTGCCACCCTGGGTCAGTCGCATGTCAGCGCCTGCGTTGTTGCCGTTGATCCGCTCTACGGAGTAGCCCGCCCGTGCCCAGGCCGATGCCAGGGTGTCGGCAAAGCTGCGCCAGGGCATGCTGGCCACGGCCTCCAGCATCTCGGCAACCCGGGCGGGGTTGGGGGCGCGCAGCTGCTTCCACGCGGCGATGCAGCCCACCACGAAGATGGGGAAACCGGCCAGCGCACCCACCACGAAATATTCCTTGGGCAGCAGCGCACCTGCCGCCAGAACGATGAGGCCGACCACCACAAAGCTGATCCACCAGGGCGAGCGCAGCAGCATGGCAAACAGGGATTTCTCGGCCATCTTGAATTTCACGGGAGTCCTTTTCGTTCGGTTTCTCAGGGTGCCGGCTGCTGTGGAGCCAGGGGCAAAGCGTGCGCATTGTCCTTCACGCGCCGGGGGAACAGCGCTTGGATAGACTACCGGCCCCACAGGAGTTAATTGAATGGCAGTCACCGAACAGGGCCTTTTGGCCGCACTTTCCAGCGTGCTGGACCCCCACACGGGCAAGGATTTCGTCAGCACCCGCGCCCTGCGCAATGTGCAGATCAGCGGCGGCGATGTGGCCTTCGACGTGGAGCTGGGTTACCCCGCCAAGAGCCTGGTGCCCGAACTGCGCCGCAGTCTGGTGGCCGCCGCCAAGGGCGTGGCGGGCGTGGACAACGTGTCGGTCAACATCACCACCAAGGTCATCGCCCATGCCGTGCAGCGCGGCGTGCAGCTCTTGCCCCAGGTCAAGAACATCATCGCCGTGGCCTCGGGCAAGGGCGGCGTGGGCAAGAGCACCACCGCCGCCAACCTGGCCCTGGCGCTGGCCGCCGAGGGCGCCAGCGTGGGCGTGCTCGACGCCGACATCTACGGCCCCAGCCAGCCCATGATGCTGGGTATCAACCGCCGCCCTGAAAGCGACGACGGCAAGACCATGGAGCCGCTGGAGAACTACGGCGTGCAGGTGATGTCCATCGGTTTCCTGGTGGACCAGGACGAGGCCATGATCTGGCGCGGCCCCATGGCCACCCAGGCGCTCGAGCAACTGCTGCGCCAGACCAACTGGAAAGACCTCGACTACCTCATCATCGACATGCCCCCCGGCACCGGCGACATCCAGCTCACCCTGAGCCAGCGCGTGCCCATGACCGGCGCCGTGATCGTGACCACGCCGCAGGACATCGCCCTGCTGGACGCCAAGAAGGGCATCAAGATGTTCGAGAAGGTGGGCGTGCCCATCCTCGGCATCGTCGAGAACATGGCCGCGCACGTGTGCAGCAACTGCGGCCATGTGGAACACATCTTTGGCGCCGATGGCGGCAAGAAGATGGCAGCCGAATACAACATGGACTATCTGGGCGCACTGCCGCTGGACATGAGCATCCGCCTGCAGGCCGACAGCGGCAAGCCCACCGTGGTGGCCGACCCGGACGGGGACGTGGCCCAGATCTACAAGAAGGTCGCGCGCGACGTGGCGGTGAAGATCGCGCAGCAGGCCAAGGATTTTTCGAGCAAGTTCCCGACGATTTCGATCAGCAAGAACACCTGATCTTCCTGAGTCGCCCCACCGTGCCATGAACCTGCTCGCGTCCCTGCGCTACCTTGTGGCGTTGCACGAGCACCGGCACTTTGGCCGGGCGGCGCAGGCCTGCCACATCACGCAGCCCGCGCTGTCCAACGCGCTGCGCGCGCTGGAAAAGGAGTTTGGCGTGGTGGTGGTGCGCCGGGGGCGCAGCTTTGAAGGCTTCACGCCCGAGGGCGAGCGCGTGCTGGCCACCGCCCAGCGCATGCTGCACGAGCACCAGGTGCTGCAGCAGGACCTCTGCAGCGACGCCGCCCACCCGCGCGGCACGCTGCGCCTGGGCGCGGTGCCCACCGCCATGCCCATCCTGGCGCGGTTTGCGGCGCAGCTGCAGGCGCGGCACCCGGGCATTGTGCCGGTCGCGCTGTCGATGAGTTCGCACGCGCTGGAGGCGGGGCTCGAAAATATTGCACTGGACTTGGCCCTGGGCTACACCGAGCGCATGCCTGTACGCGGCGGCACGCTACGGGCTTGGCCGCAGTATGTGGAGCACTACTTTCTGCTGCGCCGTGCGCCCCGGCCGCCCAAAGGCGCAGCGCGCGGGCTGCAGATCGGCCCACCCATGGCCTGGGCCGATGCGGCGGCGCTGCCGCTGTGTCTGCTCACCCCCGAGATGCACAACCGCAGCCTGGTGGATGGTGCCTTCCGCGCTGCAGGTGCCACGGTGATGCCCGCCATGGAGACGGATTCGGTACTGACCCTGGCGCTGAGCGTGGTGGCAGGCGAGCTTTGCAGCGTGCTGCCCGGCGCACTGGTTGATGCCGTGCGCGGGCACGACGGGCTGGAAGCGCTGCCGCTGGTCGGCCCGGTGCTTACTACCCCCATCGGCTTCATGTCGCACCGCCAGGTGCAGCCCACCCGTGCGCTGGATGCCGCTTTGGCGCTGGCGCAGGATGCGGACTGGTTGCAGCACGCCACGGCGCACAGCGGGTTGCTGGCGGCCCATTGACCAAGGCTGCCCGCAGCGGTTGGTGATTCGCAGGTCTGTGCAAATCGGGCTGTTTCATTTGTTTTTGTGATCGATCCATGTGCATCGGCAATTTGACGCCGCACGCGCCCCTGGCCGACACTGCGGCGGCGCGCCTGGCCTATGCAGGCGCCTTCATACAAAACAACGCCCCCACGCCCCCGGTCCATGCACCTTGCCCCCGAAGCCCCCCCCGCAACCGTTGTCGCCGCCGTGTCCGTCAACGACATGCGCGAGCGCATTCGCCGCAAAAGCCGCCTCAAGGGCCGCCAGCCCGAGGACGCCGCGATGGCCGATGTGGCGCAGTTGCTGGGCCCGCGCCCGGCGGAAGGCTTTCGGCGCGACCTGCTCATTGAATTTCTGCACCGCCTGAACGACCACTTTGGCGTGCTGCACGACCGGCACCTGGTGGCGCTCGCCAAACAGATGAACCTGTCGATGGCCGAGGTGTATGAGGTGGCCAGCTTCTACCACCACTTCGATATCGTGCGCGGCGAGGATGCCCAGGCCCCGCGCCTGTTGCTGCGCGTGTGTGACAGCCTGAGCTGCAGCCTGGCGGGCGCGCGCGAGCTGCTGGCCACGCTGCCCGAGCGGCTGCGCGCGGCCGGGCAGGGCGATGTGCAGGTGCAGGCCGTGCCCTGCGTGGGCCGCTGCGAACAAGCGCCCGTGGCGGTGGTGCACCAGTGCCCCGTGCCGCACGCCACGGTGGATGCCGTGCTGGAGGTGGTGAAATCCAAGCCAAATCGGGCTCTAGCGCTGTATCCACAAGCGCTAGTAGCTATCAATTTTGACATTTCTGAGTTGTCCGAGAAGAGCGTGCCAACGCAGCCGGACGGAATCAGCCCCGCGCACACCGACCTCGTCACCTATCGTGCCCACGGCGGCTACCAGACCGCCGCCGCGCTGGTCAACGGAGAGATGGACGCCGAGGCCGTGCTCGCTGCCATGGAGGACTCGGGTTTGCGCGGCCTGGGCGGCGCGGGCTTCCCGGCGGGGCGCAAGTGGCGCATTGTTCGGGACCAGCCCGCGCCGCGCCTGATGGCCGTCAACATTGATGAAGGCGAGCCCGGCACCTTCAAGGACCGCACCTACCTCGAACGCGACCCACACCGCTTTCTGGAGGGCGTGCTCATCGCCGCCCAGGTGGTGGGCACCGAGGCTGTCTACATCTACCTGCGCGACGAATACCACGGCTGTCGCGCGCTGCTGCAAAAGGCCCTGGACGACCTGCGTGCCGAGCCGCCATGCCCGCTGCCGCACATCGAGCTGCGGCGCGGCGCGGGCGCCTACATCTGCGGCGAAGAGTCGGCCATGATCGAGAGCATCGAAGGCAAACGCGGCGAACCCCGCATGCGCCCGCCCTACATCGCGCAGGTCGGCCTGTTCGGCAGGCCCACGCTGGAGCACAACTTCGAGACGCTGTACTGGGTGCGCGACATCGTGGAACGTGGCCCGCAGTGGTTTGCCAGCTTTGGTCGCCACGGGCGCAAGGGGCTGCGTAGTTTCAGCGTGAGCGGGCGCGTGAAGCACCCCGGCGTCAAGCTCGCGCCCGCGGGCATCACGGTGCAGGAACTCATCGACGAATACTGCGGCGGGATGCTGGACGGCCACCAGCTCTACGCCTACCTGCCCGGCGGCGCGTCGGGCGGCATCCTGCCCGCCAGCCTCAACCAGATTCCCCTGGACTTTGACACCCTGCAGCCCTACGGCTGCTTCATCGGTTCGGCCGCCGTCATCGTGCTCAGCCAGCACGACCGGGCGCGCGATGCGGCGCTGAACGTGATGCGGTTTTTTGAACACGAAAGCTGCGGCCAGTGCACGCCCTGCCGCGTGGGCACGGCCAAGGCGGCCGCGCTGATGCAGGCCCGGCAGTGGGACGCCGACCTGCTGGACGACTTGGCGCAGGTGATGGCCGATGCGTCCATCTGCGGCCTGGGCCAGGCGGCGCCCAACCCCATCCGCTGCATTCACAAATACTTTCCGCATGAGGTGGGCGAGGGCCCCTGGCCGGGCGATTTGCCCAAGCCGCGCAACAGCCCGCTCACCGAGCAATTGCCCGGAGGGTTGAAGCCATGAGCGCCGTGTTGACATCTACTGCTGCGGCGCAGCCCGCCGTGGCCTTCGAACTGGACGGCCAGCCCGTCACCGCGCATCCCGGCGAAACCATCCTGAAGGCCGCGCAGCGCCACGGCGTGGAGATTCCGCACCTTTGCTACAGCGACGGCCTGCGTCCCGACGGCAACTGCCGCGCCTGCGTGGTCGAGATCGCGGGCGAACGCACGCTGGCCCCCAGCTGCTGCCGTGCGCCGACCGAGGGCATGAAGGTGCAGGCCGCCAGCCCCCGCGCGCGCAAGAGCCAGCAGATGGTGGTGGAGATGCTGCTGTCCGACATGCCGGACGTGGGATACCGGTGGAACGATCAAAAGGCCAATACTCCTGAATTGATAGCTGGTGGCGCTTATCCATCAAGCGCTAGCGGCCGATATGACTCAAAAAATCCAGAAATCATAGGCCAGCACGGCGAGCTGAGCGCCTGGGCGGACCGCCTGGGCGTGGCCGTGCGCCCCGCGCTCCAGGCCCTGCGCCGCGAGCAGCCCGCGCCCGACCTGAGCCATCCGGCCATGGCCGTGAATCTGGATGCCTGCATCCAGTGCAACCGCTGCGTGCGCGCCTGCCGCGAAGAGCAGGTCAACGACGTGATCGGCTACGCGCTGCGCGGGGCCGACAGCAAGATCGTCTTCGACCTCGACGACCCCATGGCCGAGAGCACCTGCGTGGCCTGCGGCGAATGCGTACAGGCCTGCCCCACGGGCGCGCTCAGCCCCAAGACGCACATCGGCTCGCAGAAGGTGGACCGCAAGGTCGATTCGGTCTGCCCCTTCTGCGGCGTGGGCTGCCTCATCACCTACAACGTGCGCGATGAAAAAATCATCAGCGTGGAAGGCCGCGACGGCCCGGCCAACCACGGCCGCCTGTGCGTGAAAGGGCGCTTCGGTTTCGACTACGCCCACCACCCCGACCGCCTCACGGTGCCGCTGATCCGCAAGCCCGGCGTACCCAAGGAGGTGCGGCCCTACGGCGCTGACTGGCGCGACACCTTCCGCGAAGCGACCTGGGACGAGGCGCTGGACCTGGCTGCTGGCTCGCTGAAGGGCCTGCGCGACACCCACGGCCCCAAGGCGCTGGCGGGCTTCGGCTCGGCCAAGGGCAGCAACGAAGAGGCCTACCTGTTCCAGAAGCTGGTGCGCACCGGCTTTGGCAGCAACAACGTGGACCACTGCACGCGGCTGTGCCACGCGTCCAGCGTGGCCGCGCTGCTCGAAGGCGTGGGCTCCGGCGCGGTGAGCAACCCGGTAAACGATGTGGAGCACGCCGAGCTGATCTTCGTGATCGGCTCCAACCCTACGGCCAACCACCCTGTGGCGGCGACCTGGATGAAGAACGCTGCCCAGCGCGGCGCCAAAATCGTGCTGGCCGACCCGCGCGTGACCGACATCGGCCGCCATGCGTGGCGCACCCTGCAGTTCAAGGCTGACACCGACGTGGCCATGCTCAATGCGCTGATTCACACAGTGATCGATGAGGGCTTGGTGGATGAGGCCTTTATCAAGGATCGCGCCAACAACTTCGAGGCCCTCAAGGCCAACGTGATGGGCTGCAGCCCCGAAGCCATGGCACCCGTCTGCGGCATCCCGGCCGAGACGCTGCGCGAGGTGGCGCGAGCGTTTGCCACGGCCAAGTCCTCGATGATCCTCTGGGGCATGGGCGTGAGCCAGCATGTGCATGGCACCGACAACGCGCGCTGCCTGATTGCGCTGTGCGCCGTCACCGGCCAGATCGGCAAGCCCGGCTCGGGCCTGCACCCGCTGCGCGGCCAGAACAATGTGCAGGGCGCGAGCGACGCGGGGCTGATCCCCATGATGTTTCCCAACTACCAGCGTGTGGACAACGCCGGGGCGCATGCGTGGTTTGAACAGTTCTGGGGCACCCCGCTGGACGAGACCCCCGGCTACACCGTGGTCGAGATCATGCACAAGGCCCTGGCGCCTGACAGCGACCCACACAAGGTGCGCGGCATGTACATCCTGGGCGAGAACCCCGCCATGAGCGACCCCGACCTGAACCACGCGCGCCACGCGCTGGCCAGCCTGTCGCACCTGGTGGTGCAGGACATCTTCCTGACCGAGACCGCCTGGCTGGCCGATGTGGTGCTGCCCGCCAGCGCCTGGCCAGAAAAAACCGGCACCGCCAGCAACACCGACCGCATGGTGCAGATGGGCCGCCGCGCGCTGAATCCGCCGGGTGATGCGCAGCCGGACCTGTGGATCATCCAGCAGATTGCCGCGCGCATGGGGCTTGGCTGGAACTACGAGGGCGAAGAGTCCGGCGTGGCCGCTGTCTACGACGAAATGCGCCAGGCCATGCATGCCAGCATCGAGGGCATTACGTGGGACCGGCTGGAGCGCGAGTCCAGCGTGACCTACCCGTGCCTCACAGAGGGCGACCCCGGCCAGCCCATCGTCTTCACCGAGAAATTCCCCACGCCCACGGGCCGCCTGCAGCTGGTGCCCGCCAGCGTGATCCCGGCCGCCGAAAAGCCCGATGCCGACTACCCCCTGGTGCTCATCACGGGCCGCCAGCTGGAGCACTGGCACACGGGCAGCATGACGCGGCGCAGCACTGTGCTCGACGCCATCGAGCCTATGGCCACCGCATCGCTGCATGGCGACGAACTTGACCGGCTTGGCGTGGCGCCCGGTGCGCTGGTGGGCATCCGATCGCGGCGCGGCATGGTGCAGGTGCGCGTGCGGCGCGACGACGGCACGCCGCGCGGCACGGTGTTCATGCCTTTTGCGTACGTGGAGGCGGCAGCCAACCTGCTCACCAACGCGGCGCTGGACCCGTTTGGAAAGATCCCGGAGTTCAAGTACTGCGCGGTGGCGGTGGAGGTGCTGGAGGGGGCGGCAAGCTGACCGTGCGCAGAGGGGCTTTACGGACAAAGCTGCTGGTGGTCTTGCGCCGGGGTAAAGTCTGCGCCCATGACTGAGCGCCCCTACACCGACGTTGCCGTGATCATGCGGTGCGAGCACATCGACAACCGCTGGCAGCCCTGGCGGTGGTCGCTGGCCGAGGTGGTGATCAACGAGCCCGCCTTTGGCACCGAGCCGCGCCAGATCCTCCGGGACGAGCGCGAGCAGCGCTGGTTGTTCCCGGGGTTTCGGGCAGAGCTGTTTCGCGACGACGCCGAGGGCTACCACCTCAACCTCACTTCACCCGCCCCGTGCTGGTTTGTGATGTGGCGCCGCGATGACGACCCCGGCACTGGCGAGATCCCGCTGGCCCGCCCCGTGGCTGTGAGCCTGAGCTACCACGACGCCGGCCGCTGGCTGGACGCGCAGGAAACCGTGGAACAGGTGCCAGCCGCGCCCGAAGTGGTGGAAGCGCTGCGCGCCTTTGTGGCCGAGCACTACCAGCCCGAACCCAAACGCCGCAAGCGGCCGGACAGTTTTCGCACGCTGCAAGACCGGTTTGGTAACCCTGCATCTGTGTCCACTGAAAAAACGCGTGGTGGAGGTGGCGGTCATGGCTGACGGGTTCCTGGGCCGCTGGTCGCGCCGCAAGCAGGAGGTGCGCGAAGGCAAGCCGGTGGAGGAACCTCCACCACCCGCGCCGTCGTTGCCACCGGCCGCGTCTTCGTCGTCACCGCCTAACCCGTCCTCCGTGGCAGCCGGCGCCCCCCCCACCGCCGCAGAAGGCGCTGCGCCCGCTGCAGAAGCCCCTCCGCCACCCACGCTGGCCGATGCCCAGGCGCTCACGCCCGCGTCCGATTTCAAGGCCTTTGTGGCCCGCGATGTATCGCCCGAGGTGCGCAACCTGGCCATGAAGAAGCTCTTTGCCGACCCGCACTTCAATGTGATGGATGGCCTCGATATCTACATCGGCGACTACACCCAGCCCGACCCGCTGCCCGAAGGCATGCTGCGCAAAATGGCCAGCGCCCATGCGATGGGCTTTTTTGATCACGAAAAAAAGGCTGATGCAGCGCCTGATGTTCCAGTCAATGACGCCGCCGTAGAAGCCAGTGCAGACGCAGAGGCAATAGCCCCTGCCCTTGCTCAGCCTCGGGATGATGCGGAGGGGCACGCCCCCGCAGACGTGGCACAGTCCGGGGTATGCAACGCTATTCCTAGCGCCCGCTCCAGCGAGCTTGAGATGGCCGCCCGCCCCCATAAGGATGCGGTGGCCCTGCCAGCCAGCCACACAGAACATGACCACGACGCTCATCTGCGACTGCAACCAGACGATGCCCCTCAACGCGAAGGCGTTGGGCGCGGCGCTGCATGAAGACCTGACACTCCACTCCACCCTGTGCCGCCGCGAGGCGGGGGCCTTTCAAAAGGCCATCCAGTCGGGTGACGATGTGGTGGTGGCTTGCACCCAGGAGCAGCGCTTGTTTGGCGATCTGGGCCAGCAGACCGAAGGCGCGGTGTCGCCCATCCGGTTTGTGAACATCCGCGAAACCGGTGGCTGGAGCCGCGATGCCGCCAAGGCCAGCCCCAAGATCGCCGCGCTGCTGGCCGCCGCCCGCCTGCCTGATCCACCGCCCGTGCCCACGGTCACTTACAAGAGCACGGGCCGCTTGCTCATCATTGGCCCGCTCGACCAGGCCGAACAGGCTGCCGCCCTGGTGTCGGATGTGCTGGATGTGACCCTGTTCACCCAAGGCCCCGGCAATGCGGGTGGTGCGCAGGCGCGGCGTTTTCCCGTGCTGGGTGGGCGCATTACGGGCCTTACCGGCTGGCTGGGTGCGTTTGAGCTGCAGTGGAAGGCCGACAACCCCATTGACCTGGACCTGTGTACACGCTGCAACGCCTGTGTGGCGGCCTGCCCCGAGAACGCCATCGGCCTCGACTACCAGATCGACATGGCGGCCTGCAGCTCGCACCGCGACTGTGTGAAGGTGTGCCAGGTGGCGGGTGCCATCGACTTCACCCGTGACGCCACGGCGCAGACCGAGCGCTTTGACCTGGTGCTCGACCTGCGTTCGCCCACCGCCACGCCCACCTTCTTGCAGCATGCGCTGCCGCAGGGTTACCTGCGCTGGGACGGGCGTAGTGATGGGGTCAATATGACCACGCTGCTGAAGCTGCGCGAGCTGGTGGGCGAGTTCGAAAAGCCCAAGTTTTTTGTCTACAAACAAAAGCTTTGCGCCCACAGCCGCAACGAAACCGTGGGCTGCAATGCCTGCGTGGACATATGCTCGGCCGAAGCCATTGCCAGCGACAAAAGCCGTCAGCAAATCAAGGTGAACCCCAACCTGTGTGTCGGCTGCGGCGCTTGCACCACCGTGTGCCCCACGGGCGCGCTGACCTATGCCTACCCCAGTGCGACCGAGCAGGGCGCCAAGCTCAAAACCCTTTTGTCCACCTACGCCGCTGCAGGTGGCAAGGATGCTGTGCTGCTGCTGCACAGCCAGGAGCGCGGACAGGCGCTGGTGGAAGAGCTGGGTCGTGCCGCCCAGTTGAAACTGGCGCAGGGCGTGCCTGCCAATGTGATCCCGGTGGCGCTGTGGCACACCGCCAGCACCGGGGTGGACCTGTGGCTCAGCGCAATCGCTTACGGCGCCTCGCAGGTAGTGTTGCTGACGACACAGGAGGAAGCACCGCAGTACCTCGACGGCCTGCAGGCGCAGATGGATGTGGCGCAAGCCATCTTGCGGGGCCTGGGCTACACGGGCACCCATGTGCAGCTGCTGCGCGCCACCCATCCCACCGAGCTGGACGCCGCCTTGCAGGCCCTGGGCCAGACGCGCCAGAAGACCCCGGCCGTGGCCGCGCGCTTTGCCGTGGCGCAGGAAAAGCGCAGCACGCTGGAGATGGCGCTGGACCACCTCATCGAGCAGGCCCCGATGGCCGTGGCCGAGCGGCCCGCAGCCATCGCTTTGCCCGCAGTGGGTTCGCCCCTGGGCACGATTGAAGTCAACAAGGACCGCTGCACCCTGTGCCTGAGCTGCGTGAGCGCCTGCCCCGCCAGTGCGCTGCAGGACAACCCGCAGCTGCCGCAGCTGCGCTTTATCGAAAAGAACTGCGTGCAGTGTGGCCTGTGTGCCACCACCTGCCCCGAAGACGCCATCACCCTGCAGCCGCGCCTGCTGCTGACGCCGGAGCGTGCGCAACTGCGCGTGCTCAACGAGGCCAAACCTTGGGCCTGTGTGCGCTGCAGCAAGCCCTTTGGCACCGTCAAGGCCATCGAGGCCATGCTGGGCAAACTGTCGGGCCACGCGATGTTCCAGGGCGACGCGCTGGAGCGCCTGAAGATGTGCAGCGACTGCCGCGTGATTGATCTGTATTCCTCCCAAAGCGAAACGAAAGTGACGGACCTGTGAGCGCCCAACCTGCTTCTTTGACCCCCCCTGGCGGCAGTTCTGCGCTGGATGAGGAAACGGCACGCGCCGAACTCTATGGTCTGCTGTCGCAGCTGTACTACGCCGCGCCAAGCGCCGAGTTGTTGTCTGCCTTGCGGGTAGCCGTGACCGAGGCGCCCGCCGACGGCGCCTTTTTGCAAGAGCCTTGGCAGGTGCTGGTGGGCGCGGCCCGCGAACTGAGCGATGCCGCCATCGCGCAGGAGTTCGACCGTCTCTTTGGCGGTGTGGGCAAGCCCGAGGTGTTTTTGTATGGCTCGCATTACCTGAGCGGTTTTCTGAACGAAAAGCCACTGGCCCGTTTGCGCACCGACCTGGATCGGCTGGGACTGGCACGCGACGATTCCATGTCCGAAACCGAAGACCACATCGCGTACCTGTGCGAGGTGATGCGCTACCTGATCGCGGGGGATGATGTAGCTGTCTGCAACCTGACGGCGCAGCGCGACTTTTTTGCAACGCATCTGCAGCCCTGGGTTTTGCAGTTGTGTGATGCCCTGGCTGCCCAGCCGCAGGCGCGCTTCTATGCAGCGCTGGCCCAGTTCACACGGGCCTTCGTGTCGGTGGAGGCCCAGGGCTTCGACATGCTCGACTAACCTCTGGGAGGCTCGAAAAGCCTGCTCAGTTTGCTACAAAAGATGAGTGTCTTAGTGGGAGGTGTAAAGCTCGATTGCAGGCTTTTACACACTGACATAGACTGTATGAATTCCGTTTCATAGCTGCCAGCCATTCTGGAGACAAGCATGCAGAACCGCCAGCCCAATTCCTCACGCCGGAGCTTCTTCTCCGGCGCCGCCACCGTAGGGGCTGCAGCCGCAGCCGTCGTGGCACTCCCCCATGTAGTTCCCTCAGATGCCGTCGTGTCTGAACCCGCTCGGGTGGCGCCAGAAAAAGGCGGTGGCTATCACCTGTCTGCGCACGTGAAGCAGTACTACAAGACCACCCAACTCTGAAGCGGGGCGTGCCATGTTGCTAACCAAGAAGTCCTCCCACGCTGCGCAGGTCGCATCGTCTCCTTTTGTGCACAGCTTGCGCCGTGGCCTGTCGCAGGCGCTGCCCACGATGGACCGCCGCTCGTTCCTGCGCCGCTCCGGCCTGGGAGTGGGCGTGGGTATTGCGGCGTCGCAGCTCACGCTGGTCAAAAAATCCAATGCTGCCGAGGGTGCCAAGGTGGGCATCGGCGACAGCAAGATCGAAGTACGCCGCACCATCTGCACCCACTGCTCGGTGGGTTGTGCGGTGGATGCGGTCGTCGAGAACGGCGTGTGGGTGCGGCAAGAGCCTGTGTTCGATTCGCCCATCAACCTGGGCGCCCACTGCGCCAAGGGTGCGGCACTGCGTGAACACGGCCACGGCGAATACCGCCTGCGCTACCCCATGAAGCTCGTCAACGGCAAGTACGAGCGCATCAGCTGGGACACGGCCCTGAACGAAATCACGGCCAAGATGAAAGAGCTGCGTGCCGCCAGCGGCCCGGACAGCGTGTACTTCGTCGGCTCGTCCAAGCACAACAACGAGCAGGCCTATCTGCTGCGCAAGTTTGTAAGCTTCTGGGGCACCAACAACTGCGACCACCAGGCGCGCATCTGCCACTCGACCACCGTGGCGGGCGTGGCCAACACATGGGGCTATGGCGCCATGACCAACTCGTACAACGACATGCAAAACAGCAAGGTCGCTCTGTACATCGGCTCCAACGCAGCCGAGGCCCATCCGGTGTCCATGCTGCACATGCTGCACGCCAAGGAAACCGGCTGCAAGATGATCGTGGTGGACCCGCGCTTTACCCGCACAGCGGCCAAGGCCGACGAGTATGTGCGCATCCGCTCGGGCACCGACATTCCTTTCCTCTTCGGCCTGCTGTACCACATCTTCAAGAACGGCTGGGAAGACAAGAAGTACATCAACGACCGCGTCTACGGCATGGAGAAGGTGCGCGAGGACGTGCTGGCCAAATGGACCCCCGACAAGGTGGAAGAGGCCTGCGGTGTCAAGGAAGACCAGATGTTCAAGGTCGCCAAGATGCTGCATGACAACAACCCCGGCACCATTGTCTGGTGCATGGGCCAGACCCAGCACACCATCGGCAATGCCATGGTGCGTGCTTCGTGCATCCTGCAGCTGGCGCTCGGCAACGTGGGCAAGACCGGTGGCGGCACCAACATCTTCCGTGGCCACGACAACGTGCAGGGCGCGACCGACGTCGGCCCCAACCCCGACTCGCTGCCCGGCTACTACGGCCTGGCCGAAGGTTCGTGGAAGCACTTCGCCAATGTGTGGGGCGTGGACTTCGAGTGGATCAAAAAGCAGTACGCATCGCCCGCGATGATGACCAAGAGCGGCATCACCGTGTCGCGCTGGATTGACGGTGTGCTGGAGAACAACGAGCTGATCGACCAGGACTCCAACCTGCGCGGCGTGTTCTTCTGGGGGCATGCCCCCAACTCCCAGACCCGTGGTCTGGAGATGAAGCGCGCCATGGACAAGCTCGATCTGCTGGTGGTAGTGGATCCGTACCCCTCGGCCACCGCCGCCATGGCCGCCATGCCTGGCAAGGCCGAGGACCTGAACCCCAACCGCGCGGTGTACCTGCTGCCTGCCGCCACGCAGTTCGAGACCAGCGGTTCCTGCACCGCGTCGAACCGCTCGCTGCAGTGGCGCGAGAAGGTGATCGAGCCGCTGTGGGAGAGCCGTTCGGACCACATGATCATGCACCAGTTCGCTGAGAAGCTGGGCTTTGCAGCCGAGCTGTCCAAGAACTACAAGATGCAGAAGGTCAAGGGCATGGACGAGCCCGTGATCGAAGACATCCTGCGCGAAATCAACAAGTCGGTCTGGACCATTGGCTACACGGGCCAGAGCCCCGAGCGCCTGAAGGCCCACATGCGGAACATGCATCTGTTCGATGTGAAAACCCTGAAATCGAAGGGTGGCAAGGACAAGGAAACCGGCTACGACTTTGGGGGTGACTACTTTGGCTTGCCATGGCCCTGCTACGGCACGCCGGAGCTCAAGCACCCTGGCTCGCCCAACCTGTACGACACCTCCAAACACGTGATGGAAGGCGGCGGCAACTTCCGCGCCAACTTCGGCGTCGAGAAGGATGGCGTCAATCTGCTGGCCGAGGACGGCTCGCATTCGGTGGGCAGCGAGATCACCACGGGCTACCCGGAGTTCGACCATGTGCTGCTGAAAAAGCTGGGCTGGTGGGACGACCTGAGTGACGCCGAGAAGGCCAAGGCCGAAGGCAAGAACTGGAAGACCGACCCTACTGGCGCGATCATTCGCGTGGCCATGAAGCATGGCTGCCATCCGTTTGGCAACGCCAAGGCCCGCGCTGTGGTGTGGAACTTCCCCGATGCCATTCCGCAGCACCGCGAACCGCTGTATGGCACCCGGCCCGACCTCATGGCCAAGTACCCCACCCACGACGACAAGAAAGCCTTCTGGCGCCTGCCCACTCTGTACAAGACCGTGCAGGAAAAGAACGTGGCCGACAAGGCGCACGAGAAATTCCCGCTCATTCTCAGCTCCGGCCGTCTGGTCGAGTACGAAGGCGGCGGTGAGGAAACCCGCTCGAACCCCTGGCTCGCCGAGTTGCAGCAGGAGTCATTTGTCGAAATCAACCCCCGCACTGCGGCGGATCGTGGCATTCGCAACGGCGAACGCGTCTGGCTCAGCTCGCCGACCGGCGCGCGCCTGAATGTGCAGGCACTGGTGACGGAGCGCGTGGCGCCCGACACGGTGTGGATGCCGTTCCACTTCTCCGGCCACTGGCAGGGGGTGGACATGCTGGCCCACTATCCGAAGGGGGCGGCACCTGTGGTGCGCGGTGAGGCCGTGAATACCGCTACCACCTATGGCTACGACAGCGTGACCATGATGCAAGAAACCAAAACCACGATCTGCAACGTGGAACGCGCCTAAGGAGACGGCAATGGCACGAATGAAATTTATCTGTGATGCAGAGCGCTGCATCGAATGCAATGGCTGCGTGACGGCCTGCAAGAACGAGCACGAGGTTCCCTGGGGTGTGAACCGTCGCCGCGTCGTGACGCTCAATGACGGGGTGCCCGGCGAAAAGTCCATTTCGGTCGCCTGCATGCACTGCAGTGACGCGCCCTGCATGGCCGTCTGCCCGGTCAACTGCTTCTACCGCACCGAAGAGGGTGTGGTGCTGCATGACAAGGATGTGTGCATTGGCTGCGGTTACTGCAGCTATGCCTGCCCCTTCGGCGCTCCCCAGTTCCCCTCATCGGGTACTTTCGGTGTGCGCGGCAAGATGGACAAATGCACGTTCTGCGCTGGCGGCCCCGAGACGCACGGCAGCCAGGCAGAATTTGAAAAATACGGCCGCAACCGCCTGGCTGAAGGCAAGCTCCCCGCGTGCGCAGAAATGTGCTCCACCAAAGCCCTCCTGGCCGGTGATGGCGACGTGGTGGCGGACATCTTCCGCAACCGCGTGGTACAGCGTGGCAAGGGCGCCGAAGTGTGGGGCTGGGGTACGGCCTATGGGTCACAACAGGCAGGCCAGCCTGCAGGAGGCAAGTCATGATGATGAAGCGTCTTGTTCATTCGGCCCTGGCCGCCGCTGTGGCGCTGGTGGCGCTGACCGCCTGTGGCGAGAAGCCGCAGACCGGCGCGGGCATCCGTAGCGATGCAGCTCCCTATGCAGGTACGGGCAGCAATTTCATGCAGCCCGGCTGGAAGGCCGGAGACAAAGCCGGTTGGGAAGCGCAGTTGAAGGCGCGTCAGCTGTACGGCCAGAACGAATACACCCGCACCCAGTCCAAGTGAGGCCCGCCATGAAACACATCATGTGGTCCCTGGCTTTGGCGGCGGGATGTGCCTGGGGGCCAGCGGGTGCCCAGGCTCCAGCAGCGCCAGATGCCGCCGCGCCTGCGGTCACGGCACCGGCTGCTCCCGCAGCGACCAGCGGCATTCAAAGCCAAAACATTTTCGAGGTCAAGCCAGACGCCAGCGCAGACCCCAAATACGCCGAGCAGACCAATGGCGAACGCGCCAAGGTGCAGCCCGGCAACAACGCGCCCATGTGGCGCCAGGTGGGGCAGGGCGTGACGGGCTATAGCAGCCTGCCGAAAAGCCAGGCGCCCGAGGCGGGCAACCTGATCCAGCCGTTCGTGCAGTACCCAGGCTCGCGTTTCACCAACGCAGGCGAGGCATGGCGCCAGGTGCGCAACCACTGGATCATTCCTTACGGTGCGGCCTTGTTTGCCATCGTGTTGCTGGCGTTGGGCATCTTCTACTTTGTCAAAGGTCCGCTGGGGCATGAACACCCTGACGGCACCGGAGCCCGCCGCATCGAACGCTTCACACCTTTCGAGCGTGCTGCGCACTGGTCCAATGCCTTTGCGTTCATCGCGTTGGCCATCTCTGGCATCGTCATGGCGTTTGGCAAGTTCTTCCTGCTACCCATCATGGGGGCCACGCTGTTTGGCTGGCTTACGTATGCGCTCAAGAACGTACACAACTTCATGGGACCGCTGTTTGCTGTCTCATTGCTGGTGATCATCCTTACCTTCGTCAAGGACAACATCGCCAACCGGGCCGACTTTGTGTGGCTGTCCAAGGGCGGCGGCATGCTGGGGGGTGACCACCAGGTTCCTTCCCACCGCTTCAACGCCGGCGAGAAGGGCCTGTTCTGGTGGGGCATCACCATCCCCGGCATCTTTGTGGTGGCCACCGGCTTGGTGCTCGACAAGCTCATTCCTGGCTTTGGTGACGTGCGCGGCGACATGCAGATCGCCCACATGATCCACGCCACCCTGGCGATCTGGATGATGGCGCTGATCTGCGGCCACATCTACATGGGCACGGTGGGCATGCGCGGCGCCTACAAGGCCATGAGGACGGGGTACGTGAGCGAGGGGTGGGCCAAGGAGCACCACGAGCTTTGGTACGACGACGTGCAAGCGGGCAAGATTCCCCGCCAGCGCAGCGCCAACCCATCCGCAGCCGATGCTGCAGCTACACCATCTGCGGGCCAGCCCGCGCAGGTATGAGGTTCCGCACCATGATGCAATTTTCTCGATCTTCCCTACTGGCGTTGTGCGCGGCCAGCGTCTGTACCCTGGCATCGGCCAAGCTGCCTGCGCCTTCACCGGAGTCTGCCGCCAAAGCTGCAGAGGCGGCGGCCAAAGCCGCCTGGGCCGGCAAGGTGGACAACTACAAGTTGTGCCTGTCACAAGACCGTGTGGCGGCCCACTACCGCAAAACCACGCCAACAGCCAAGCCTGCAACGGCAGCAGGCGCTGCGTGCACCGACCCCGGCCCCTTCGCCTACACACCTCCCGCTGCCAAGCCCATTGAAGCGGCGGGTGCCCATTCGCCACCGGGCACGGCCAGCAGCCCACCCAGCACGCTGGCACCTGCCGCAGCTGCGTCAGCGCCCAAATCCTGACGCCAACCACTGTCCCGCCGTCAAAAAGAGCCGCACCCACTTGGTGGAGCGCGGCTTTTTTTTGGTGGTCGCCGTACGTGCTTTTCCCCGATTCAGATGCCCCATGCCCCTCCTTGGGGAGAGGTACTGCGTATATTCGCACCATGTCTCTTTCATCACCGTCCGCCTCCCCGGCTGCGCCCGTGCTGCCGCGCCTGACGCAGGCGCATGCGCCCCTTACCCACAGCGTGGAGGTCGTGAACGAACTGGGCGAGCGCGAGCAGGTACAGATCCCCGCCGAGCGACCGCTCACCATCTATGTCGACAAGCGTGAACTCGTCACCCTCATGACCCTGGGCGCGCAGCCGGAACTGCTGGTGCTGGGCTATCTGCGTAACCAGCGGCTGGTGGAGTCCGTGTTCGACATCGAATCCATCACCGTCGATTGGGAGGTGCACGCCGCCGCCGTGCGCACGCGCCACGGCATCGCCCGCATTGAAGAGCGCACCGCGAGCAAGGTGGTCACCACCGGCTGCGGCCAAGGCAGTGTGTTTGGCGGGCTCATGGACGAGGTGGACCGCATCACCTTGCCCGAGGCACGCCTGACACAGGGCGAGTTGTACGGCATCGTCAACGCCATCCGCCTCAAGGAAACCACCTACAAGTCCGCAGGCTCCGTGCATGGTTGCGCCTTGTTCCGGGGGGAGGCGCTGCTCACCTTTGTGGAAGACGTGGGGCGCCATAACGCCATCGACACCATTGCAGGGTGGATGTGGATGAATACAGATGGCAAGGTGCCGCAAGGGGGCGCTTCCTCCACGCTATCCGGCGGCACGCCTGCAGAAAATGCCGCTTCGGAGAGTCTGCACGCGCCCATGTCCGGTGCAGACAAGGTGTTCTACACCACGGGCCGACTCACCAGCGAAATGGTCATCAAATCTGCGCAGATGGGCGTCCCCATCGTAGTGTCCCGCAGCGGCATGACCCAGATGGGACACGCCGTAGCGCAGCAACTGGGCCTGTGCGCCATCGGGCGCGCCACCAATCGCCGGTTTGTCTGCTATAGCGGTACAGATCGGCTGGTGCTGCAGCCGGAGCTGGCGCAGATACCCGTCGTACCGGTGGCCAGGGGCGGAGCTGGAACTGTCTCCTGAGGAGGCGGGGCTGTGTGAAGGGGGCGTTACGCGATTTCGGGAAACATCGCAGTCCGAACTACCGGCTGGTGGCTGAAAGAAACCTCTCCCGCAATGGCATGATCGCCCCATGAAAGACCTGAACGCCAAGAGCGCCTGGGCCGATACCCTGCCCAGCCAGTGGGGGCCCGAGTCCGCCAAGATCGAAATACCCTTGGGGGAGCAGCCGCCCGCGCCATCTGCCGGCGCCGCATCCACCATGGCCCCGGCTCCCGCCAAGTTGTCCCTGTGGGACTGGATGCGTGAAGGCCTGCGGGCCGCGTTGTTCCTGTCGCCGCGCACTGCTGCTGCAGCGCCTTCACCCTGGCAGGTGCTGGTGCTGTCGCTGCTGGGTGGCGCGTTGCTGGTGGGGGCTGCGCGGTTTCAGGTGGCGGGGCCTGTGCAGTTCAATCTGCGGGGCTGGCTGGCGCCGATGTGGAGCAGCCTGGTGCTGATGTGGCTGGCCTGGTGGGCCATGGCCCCGGCCCAGCGTGCGGCGGCACAAGAGCCCTCGGAGGGTGTTTCGGGGCCTTCGGGCGGGCTGGCGGCCTGGTATGTGTTGTCGGCGTGGGCTCCGCTGGCGCCTTTGTTGCTGCTGTATGTCTTGATGGGGGCCGTGGCGCACAAGCCAGACCTGTGGGGCGGGGCGGTGGCTGGCAATATTTTCTGGGTGGCCTATGGCGTGCTCACGCTGTGGGTGCTGGCCACGCTGGTGGTGGTGAGTGCACGCTTCATCCGCTCGCGGCTGCGCACGGCCATCTTTTCGGTGGCGATGGCAGCCGTGATCGGGGTGGGCATGTGGCAGTTCCAGGACCAGCCCTGGGAGCTGGACGCCTTGGCCGCTGCATCTGCCCAGTCGGGCGAGGAGGGACAGGCACAACCGGAGCCCGCGCACCTTGTGCTCTCGCAAGCAGTCTTTGAAAACCAGCAGGCGCTCTGGGATCGGCAAGTGCAGGCCCTGCCTGCTGGCCGCGATGGCGTGGTGGATGTCTATGGGCTCGTGTTCGCCCCCTACGCCAGCGAAAACGTGTTCCGGCGTGAAAGCACCATGGTCAGCACGCTGCTGCAAGAGCGCTTTGACGCCCAGGGCCGTGTGGTTCACCTGCTCAACCACGCAGAAACCGCCGATACGCATGCCTGGGCCACGCCGCAGAACCTGCAGCGTGCCATCGCTGCGCTGGCCCAGCGCATGGACCGTGACAGCGATGTGCTGGTGATCTACATGACCTCGCACGGTGCGCGCAACCATGAGCTGGCGGCCTCGCACTGGCCGCTGGAGGTGCCCCCCGTCACGCCCGAAATGCTGCGCGCCATGCTGGACGAGGCGGGCATCCGCCACCGCGTGATTGCCGTGTCGGCCTGTTTCTCGGGCGGCTGGATCGAGCCCTTGGCCACCGACAGCAGCCTCATCATGACCGCCGCCGATGCCACGCACACGTCATATGGCTGCGGCACGCGCTCCGAGCTGACCTTCTTTGGCCGGGCGGTGTTCCACGAACAGCTGCGCCAGACGCATTCGTTCACCGAAGCCTTTGCCAAGGCAGTCCCCGTGATTGCGCAGCGCGAGGTGGAGGCGGGCAAGCAAGACGGCTTCTCCAACCCGCAGATCCATGTGGGCGCGCAGATTGTGCCGGTGCTGCGTGCGCTGGAGCATCGCCTGCAAACGGCAGAGGCAGACGGCAGCGCAGAGGCCCAGGTGGCCGCAGCGGGCGCAAAGCCCTGAGCTTCGCCAGAGCGTTCCATTTGCGCTAAGGTTCAGCGCCATGAACCTGTCTTTTTTACGCTTGGGCTGGCGCACGCTGGCCCGTGACCTGCGCGCGGGCGAGTTGCGGCTGCTGATCGTGGCCGTTACGCTGGCGGTGGCAGCCCTCACGTCGGTCGGTTTTTTTGCCGACCGCCTGCAAGGTGGCCTGCAGCGCGATGCCTTGCAGCTGCTCGGCGGCGATGCCGTAGTGGCCAGCGACAACCCCACGCCCCCCGCCTTTGTCGAGCAGGCCAAGGCCCTGGGTCTGCAGACCGTGACCACGCTGGGCTTTCCGACCATGGGCCGCGCCAGTGACGCCCAGGGCGGCGCCAGCAAGCTGGTGGCGCTCAAAAGCGTGCCCCCGGGCTACCCGCTGCGTGGCAGCCTCAAGGTGGCAGACGCCCCCGGCGCGCTCGACCAGCCCACCCGCGACATCCCGGCGCGCGGCGAGGTGTGGGTGGATGCCCCGCTGCTCGAATCGTTGAACCTGGCCATGGGCGACATGCTGCTGCTGGGCGATGCGCAGCTGCGCATTGCACGCATCATCGTGATCGAGCCCGACCGCGGCGCCGGTTTCATGAGCTTCGCCCCACGGGTGATGGTGAACGAGGCCGACCTGCCCGCCACCGGCCTGGTGCAGCCCGCAAGCCGCCTGACCTACCGCTTCGCTGTCATCGGGTCGGCCCCTGCGGTCAAGGCGTTCAGCGAATGGGCTGTTGCCGAATCGAAAAAGCCCGACGTGCACGGCGTGCGCGTGGAGTCGCTTGAAAGCGGCCGCCCGGAAATGCGCCAGACGCTGGACCGCGCGCAGAAATTCCTGAGCCTGGTGGCCCTGCTGGCAGCGCTGCTGTCGGCCGTGGCCGTGGCCCTGGCCGCGCGCGGCTTTGCGGCCGAGCACCTGGATGCCTCGGCCATGCTGCGGGTGCTGGGCCAAAGCCAGCGCACCATCGCGGGCGCCTACACGGCCGAATTTGCGTTGGTGGGCCTGTTTGCCAGCTCATTGGGCGTGGCGCTGGGCTATCTGGTGCACTACGCCTTTGTGCTGCTGCTGGCGGGCCTGGTCGAGTCGGCCCTGCCGCCGCCCAGCCTGTGGCCCGTGGCGTTTGGGCTGGGCATGGGGCTCACGCTGCTGTTTGCCTTTGGTCTGCCGCCTGTGCTGCAACTGGCCCAGGTGCCGCCTCTGCGGGTGATCCGGCGCGATGTGGGTGGGCTCAAGCCTGCCTCGCTGGCGGTGCTGGGCATTGGGGTGGCAGGCTTTGCCGCCTTGCTGCTCACGGTCAGCAGCGACATCACGCTGGGCCTGATTGCCGTGGGTGGCTTTGCCGGGGCGGTGGCCCTCTTTGCCGGGCTGTCGTGGGTGGCGGTGAAGCTGCTGCGTAAAAGTGTGAACGAGGCCACCGCGCCCCGCTGGCTGGTACTGGCCACACGGCAGATTTCTGCGCGACCGGCCTATGCCGTGGTGCAGGTGAGCAGCCTGGCCGTGGGGCTGCTGGCGCTGGTGCTGCTGGTGCTGCTGCGCACCGACCTGGTGGACAGCTGGCGCAAGGCGACCCCGCCCGATGCGCCCAACCGTTTTGTGATCAACGTGATGCCCGACCAGGCCGACGCCTTCCAGCAGACGCTCAAGGACGGTGGCGTGGCCAAGTACGACTGGTACTCCATGATCCGGGGCCGCCTGCTGGCCGTGAACGGCAAGCCCGTGGGCCCGGCCGACTACACCGACGACCGCGCCAAGCGCCTGGTGGACCGTGAGTTCAACCTATCGAACGCCGTGGAGGCACCGCCCCACAACCAGGTGGTTGCCGGTGCCTGGACGCCGGGCGAAGAGGGCGCGATCAGCGTCGAGGAAGGCATTGCCGAAACCCTGGGCCTGAAGATGGGCGACCGCCTGCTGTTCGACATGGGCGGCGTGCAGAACGAGGCACGCATCACCAGCCTGCGCAAGGTGGACTGGGGCTCGATGCGGGCCAACTTCTTCGTGATGTACCCCGTGGCCACCGTCAAGGACGTGCCCGTGACCTACCTGGCGGCCTACCGTGCGCCCGAGACCAACGGCTTTGACAACGGTCTGGTGCGCCAGTTTCCCAACATCACCAACGTGGACATGGGCGCCACCATTGCCCAGGTGCAGCGCGTGCTGGAGCAGGTGATCCGCGCGGTCGAATTCCTGTTCGCCTTCACCCTGGCTGCTGGGCTGGTGGTGCTGTTCGCCGCCGTCACGGCCACGCGCGAAGAGCGTGCTCGCGAATACGCCATCATGCGCGCCGTGGGCGCCCGCGCCAGCCTGCTGCGGCAGGTGCAGCGCGCCGAGCTGATGGGCGTGGGCCTGCTCGCGGGCTTTCTGGCCAGCGCCGTGGCGGTGGGCGTGGGCTGGGCGTTGGCGCGCTTTGTGTTCGACTTCACCTGGACGGCTGCCCCCTGGGTGCCCCTGGCGGGCGCCGTGGCTGGGGCCGTGCTGGCGCTGGCTGCGGGCTGGTGGGGCCTGCGTGAGGTGTTGCTGCGCCCGGTGGTCGATACGCTGCGGCGCTCGGCAGAGTGAGCAGGTGCATGGCCTTGGCCTGTGTTGTAGTTGATTTGCTATATTTTCGATAGCTTGTTGCGCTTTATGGATAAGCGCTAGGGCCTGTTTTGCTATGAATTCTGATACCCCCCAAGCTGGTAGCGAAGGCACCGATGCCGTGGCTGCCGTCATCCCCTTCGAATGGATCGGTGGCGAAAGCCGGGTGCGCGCGTTGGTCGAGCGCTTTTACGACCTGATGGACCTGGAGCCAGGCTACGCGGAGCTGCGGGCCGCCCACGGCAGCGACCTGGGTCAGGCGCGGCAAAAGCTGTTCATGTTCCTCTGCGGCTGGCTTGGCGGTCCCTCGTACTACACCGACCAGTTCGGCCACCCCCGGCTGCGCGCGCGCCACATGCCGTTTTCTATCGGTATCAAGGAGCGCGACCAGTGGGTGGCCTGCATGGACCAGGCCATGGGCGAGACCGGCGTGCCTGCAGACCTGCGCGCGCGCTTGAAGGAGAGCTTCATGGGCACGGCCGACTGGATGCGCAACAAGGGCGTTTGACAACCGCTGGGGTTTGGTGGGCGTGCATCCGCTGTGCTGTGCGCTGTTTTTTGAGAAAAGGAGCTGTTTTTTATGTCCCGCGATGCCCGTTTTCAGGAACAGGCCCAGACCCTGGGCTACAGCTTTGATGGCGAGATCAAGATCGGCGGCAACTACGTGCCCCTGGTCCGCGATGGGCACCACATCTACCTGAGCGGCCAGATCCCGCGCGTGGGCGACACCGTGGTGGTCACAGGTGCGGCCGGCGCAGATGCGACGCTGGACCAGGCGCAGACGGCGGCCAAGGTGTGTGTGATGCGCGCGCTGGCCCTGCTGCAGCGCGCGCTGGGCTCGCTCGATGCGCTGCAGGCTATCCTGCGCATCACCGTGTATGTGCAGTCGGCGCCGACATTCACGCAGCAAAGTGAGGTGGCGGACGGCGCTTCCGAAGTCTTGTTCACCGTGCTGGGCGACGCCGGGGCACATACGCGCACGTCGGTGGGCGTGCTGCAACTGCCCAAGAACGCGACGGTCGAGGTGGACCTGATCGCCACCGTGGCACCCTCGGCCCTCTGACCACCCAGCACCAGACGCCAGGGACCAGGCGCTGCGCACGTACCCTGGCAGAAACCGTAGGAGAGCCCGATGACCATGACGGAACCTGTTCACCGTGGAAGCTGCTTGTGCGGCGGCGTGCGCTACGAGACCACCGCACCTTTGCAGGCCGCCTCGCATTGCCACTGCTCGATGTGCCGCAAGGCCCATGGCGCAGCGTTCGCCAGCTATGGCAACGTGCGTCGCGAGCACCACCGCTTCGTCCAGGGCCAGGCGCTGGTGCGCACCTACCAGTCTTCGGCCCAGGTCACACGCACGTTCTGCTCGGTGTGTGGCTCGCCCCTGCTGTGGCACAGCGAGGGCGCCCACGCCGACTGGGTGGCCGTGCCGCTGGGCACGCTGGACACGCCCTACGACACGCCGCCCCAAAAACACATCTACGTGGACTCCAAAGCCCCCTGGGTGGTGATCGGGGATGGCTATCCGCAAGAGCCGCAGGGGTAGGGGCCATGGCGGTCAGAGACCTTGTTGATCAGGACCTTCCGCAGGTGTATGCCTTGCTGGTTGCGCACGGCTGGTCGCACCGGCTAGGCACCCTGTCGAAGTTCGAGGCGCTGGTGGCTGCGTCGCAGTGCAACCTGGTGGCGCTGCACGGGGACGAGGTGGTGGGCTATGCGCGCGCCATTACTGACGGGCCAAGAGCCTGTTTACGATCTCCCAGGGGTCGCGCAGCGGTCTTGGCGGGATGGAATGCAAGGCGCGGTGCGCAGTGGATAGCCCGGCTATCCACAAGCGCTGCAACGCCGCAGACCACCCGCAAAAACCACTGCCCGAAGGGTTGAAGCGAAATCGGGCGATTGGACGCCCCGGCTGCTTGCATGGGCATGAGCCCATGCGGCGCATCCGAAGCGTCCACTCATCCCGATTGCGCTCCAACGCGATCCCCTGCGAGATCGTAAACAGGCTCTTCGCAATGGCTATCTGTCCATGCTGGTCGTGGCCCCTGCGTTTCGGGGCCGGGGGCTGGGGCGCGCGTTGGTGCAACAAGCATTGGCCAAGGCGCCCGCAGCCACCTGGGTGTTGCGCGTTGGCCGTCCAGGTGCATCCGAATTTTTTGCGAGAATGGGTTTTGCTCCGTCGGCGATTGCAATGGAGCGCACACGCTCCACCTGACACGCTTGAATCCCATGAACCACCCGCGTTTCCATGTTTTTGGCCGCATCGTCGAGGTGCGGCGCGAAGGTGCGCTGTGGCAGGCCTACCGCGTGGGCGCTGATGGTAAACGCACACCCTCAGGCTTTGTGATCCCCGACTTTGTCGAAGAACATGAACTGGCGCAGTTCCTCGAAGACCTGTTCCACGAAAGTGCTTCGCCGCACAACGGCGACGTGCACCGCATCGACTGACATCCTGACGACGGGGTGCCGCGTCACACCGCTGTCAAACCCCTGCCAGACACTCGGTCCCTTCTTTCACCCAGGGACTGTTCATGTCTGCGCGCACTCCAATCCATTCGCTTCTTTCTTCGCACATGTTGCGCCGCGTTGCCGCGCTAGGCATGGTGGCACTGGCGGCTTCGCTGGCTGCTTGCGGTGGCAGCGACGACAGCAATAACAATGCGGGCGCCACGGCCACGCTGGCCGTGCTGGAGACCACCGACCTGCACTTCAACGTGCGCAGCTACGACTACTTCAAGCTGGCCGAGGACAAGAGCTATGGCTTTGAGCGCACGGCCACGCTGGTGCGCGCCGCGCGCAAGGAGTTTGCCAATACGCTGCTGGTGGACAACGGCGACACCATCCAGGGCACGGCGCTGGCCGACTACGAAGCCACCATCAACCCCATCCCCTGCACGCAGCAGCTGTCGATGTACAAGGCCATGGGCTCCCTGGGCTTTGACGCGGGCACCCTCGGCAACCACGAGTTCAACTACGGCTTGCCCTTTCTGAACCAGGTGCTGGGCGGCGGCCTGGATGTGGACGGCATGGATGGCTCCAAGAAGTGCGCTGGCGCGGGCTTCCCGGTGGTGCTGGCCAACGTGGTCAGCAACAAGACCAAGAAGCCGCTGGTGCAGCCCTACACGCTGCTGGAGCGCACCCTGGTGGCCAAGAGCGCGGATGGCAAGGACGTGAAGCTGCCCATCAAGATCGGTGTGATCGGCTTCACCACGCCGGGCATCATGAACTGGGACAAGCGCTACCTCGAAGGCAAGGTCACTACCGAAGGCGCGGTGGAGGCGGCCAACAAGTACGTGCCCGAACTGCGCGCCAAGGGCGCTGACCTCGTGGTGGCTCTTCTGCACGGCGGGCTGGACGGCGCGGCGTATTCGCCCACCATGGAGAACCCCGGCCTGTACCTGTCGAAGGTGGCTGGCATCGATGCGATGGTGATGGGCCACCAGCACGGCGTGTTCCCCGACACGGCGGCCATCCCCGGCTTCAAGCTGCCGGGGGTGGACCACAAGGCGGGCACCATCAACGGCGTGCCGGCGGTGATGGCCAGCTCCTGGGGCAAGGCCTTGGGTGTGGTGCAGCTCGCGCTGCAGTGGGATGGCACCAAGTGGGTGGTCAACAAATCCGCCAGCAAGAGCGAGTTGCGCAACATCCAGAGCAAGAACGCTGCGGGCACGACGGTGACCGTGGATGCCGACCCTGCCATCGCCCCGCTGATCGAGACGCAGCACCAGGCCGCGATCCAGTACGTGAAGACGCCCATCGGCCAGACCGACTTCCGCATGAGCACGCTGTTTGCCGATGTGGGAGACCCGGGCGCGATTCAGATCGTGAACCAGGCCCAGCAGGCCTATGTGGCGGCCTATGTCAAGGCCAACCTGCCGCAGTATGCGCAGCTGCCCGTGCTGTCGGTGAGTGCGCCGTTCAAGAGCGGCTTCCAGGGCGGCGCCGACTACACCGACGTGGCCGTGGGCCCGCTGGCCATCAACAACGCAGCCGACCTCTACCTGTACCCCAACACGGTGTACGCGGTGAAGGTCAACGGTGGCGACATCAAGAACTGGCTGGAGGCCGCCGCCAAGCGCTTCAACCAGATCGACCCTGCCAAGACCACCGAGCAGCAGCTCATCAGCACGTTCCCTGGGTACAACTTTGACATGTTCACCTCCGCCGACATGCAGTATGAGATCGACGTGACCCAGCCCGTGGGCAGCCGCATCAAGAACCTGACGTACCTGGGCAAGCCCATCGACGTGGCGCAGGAGTTCGTGATCGCCACCAACAACTACCGCGCCACCAGCGGCAAGAGCTTTATCGACAAGCTCGATGGCTCGGGCACCATCTGGGCCTCGCCCGACGCCAACCGCGACGTGGTGATCGACTACATCCGCAAGAACCCGGCCGTGACCCGCACGGGCAACGGCGCGGCCAAGAGCTGGCGCTTTGCCAAGGCCACGGTGGCGAGCCCGGTGGTGTTCAGCTCGGGCGCCAATGCGCTGAGCGTGGCACAGGCGGGCGGGCTGGCCAATGTGTCGCTGCTGGCGGCCGATGATGGATCGGGCAAGGGCACGTCGAAGTACGCGATCGACCTCTCGAAGTAAGTCTGGACGGACACAAATACCGCTCTTGGAGACAAAGTGTTACGTGTTAGAGTGACCGCCATGGGTGGAGCAGGCTCCTCTATTGGGGGCTCATTGCCCGCCATTCTCTTTTTGGAGTCACTATGAACCGAACCGCTATCCGCCGCTGGGCCTGTGCTGGCCTGGGGCTGTTTTCCTCTTTGGCAGCGCTGGCGCAGCCGGCTTCCGGCGGAGTCATCAGCTTTGGACTGAGTTCCTCGATCCCCACGTTGTCTGACTTGGGGATGCTGGCTTTGGTGGGTGCCCTGGGATTGCTGGCTTGGAATGCCTTCCGGCGCCAGGGGCAGAGCGGCAGGTTCTACTCGCTGCTGGCGGCAGCCGTGGGGGTGACCCTGGTGCTGGGCAGTGTCTTTGGCGTACGCAATGCCTACTCGAATGGCAGCATTGATGCGGCCAACTACATCGGGTCTTCGTACAACTTCCCCGCCAATATTGATGAGGTGGTCTACAACTCCGGGGATGAAGATGTGTTGATCCTGAGCATCCAGGCAACCCCCGGTTACACCGTCGTGACGCCAAATACCTTGCCCCAGTGCCAGGTAGGTATGCGGATCCCTGCCCACAGCGCCATCCCCTTCTGCTACGTCAGAGTGCAGGGTGGTCCGGTTTGACGGGAAGCTTCACGGCCAAATTCTGGAAGCGTATCGTGCGGGTGATGCCGTAGTGATTGCTCTGAAATAGATAGCGCCCAGTGCTTTTCTGTCAAGCGCTAGGCCCTATTTCCGCAGCATCTTCTGCGCCGAGCGTAGCAGGACCACCAACGCACCTGCTCCACCTTCATCCCCCCGGGCTTGCACAAAGGCCAGGACTTCGTTCTTCTGCACCAGCCAACTGTGCACCCGGCCTTTGAGGACCGGGCTCTTTCCCGGTGAGCCCAGGCCCTTGCCGTGCACCACGCGCACGCAGCGCAGGCCGGTCTTGTGGGCGTGGCGGATGAAGTCGCCCAGCGCCTCGCGCGCCTCGTCCACGCGCAGGCCGTGCAGGTCCAGCTGGCGCTGGATGCTCCAATGGCCCGCGCGCAGGCGGCTCGTCACCTCCACGCCGATGCCGGGGCGGCGGAAGCTCAACTGGTCGTCCGTGTCCAGCAGCGTGGTCACGTCAAAGTCGTCGCTGATGGATTCGCGCAGCACGCGCTCTTCGTCCAGCCAGTGCTGCACGGGCAGCGGCGGGGGCTGGTGCTTGCGCAACCGCGCCACGTTGGGGTTGCGCAGCGGCGTGACGGGGCCCACGCTGCGGCTGAAGAGGTGGCGCTCGGCCTCGGCCCGGGCGGCGACTTCGCGCTGGGCTTTCTCCTCGGCCTCGCGGCGCTCCTGGTCCTCGCGCAGGCGGCGGGCCACGGTGGCCAGGTCCTGCAGCTGGGTGATGCGTTCGCCTGCCCGGCGAGGGGTAGGTGGTGCACGGCGTCGGGGCGGTGCCGGGTTGTCGCCGATGGAGGGTGGCGCGGGGGCATGACGGACAGGCCGCATCGCCGCCTTGGCCGCAGCCTTCTTGTCGGCCAAACCTGCGCGCCGGGCGGACCGGGGCACGGCGGTGGTGGTGGGGGCAGGGGCAGGCTGGGCGGCGCCCATAGGGCCTTCGGGGCCGCGCGTAGCGCGTGCCAGTGCGGCGTGTAATGCCGTCGTCGGGTGGGCCGGTGCGGGCGCAGGCGCAGTCACACCAGGCCCTTTTCGGCCATCGACAGCGCCTGGCCGGGCGCCACGATCACATGGTCGAGCACGCGCACGTCCACCAGTGCCAGCGTGGTCTTCAGGGTCTGAGTCAGCGCCTCGTCGGCGCGGCTGGGCTCCACGCTGCCGCTGGGGTGGTTGTGGGCCAGCACCACGGCGGCCGCCTGGTGGTGCAGGGCGCGCAGCACCACCTCGCGCGGGTACACGCTGGTCTGCGTGAGCGTGCCGCGAAACAGCTCCTCCAGCGCCAGCAGGCGGTTTTGTGCATCGAGGAACAGCACCGCAAACACCTCGTGCCCCTTGGCCGCCAGGTGCAGCTGCAGGTAGTGCTTGACGGTGTCGGGGGAGTCGAACACCTCGCGCTCGCGCAGCTGCTGGGCCAGGGCGCGGCGGGCCAGCTCCAGCACGGCCACCAGCTCGGCGCGTTTGGCGGGGCCCAGGCCCTTGATGCGTTCCAGGTCGGCCGCGCTGGTGTGCAGCAGCCCGGCAATGCCGCCAAAGCCGCCGGTGATGGCGCCGGTGTCCGGGTCGATGCCGGGCGGGTCCAGCAGCTCCTGCGCCATCTGCAGCACGCCCTTGCCCACGATGCCCGTGCGCAGCAGGATGGCCAACAGCTCGGCATCGGCCAGGGCGGCGGGGCCTCGCGCCAGCAGCTTTTCGCGGGGCTGGGCGTCGGCGGGCAGGTCTTTGAGGGGCATGGCGCGAGGGTCTTTGACGCCTGTCAGGGAGTGACGGGCGTAGGGCTTTGCCCGGTTTTCTACAATGCAGGCCAGTTTATCGGGACTTTCATGACCTCTATCGATGCCTCCGTTCCCACCGTCCAGCCGGGCTCTTTCCTCACCTTGCATTACCGTCTGGCGGGCCCTGCAGGCGATGTGATCAACACCTTTGCCGACAAACCCGCCACCCTGTCGCTGGGCACGGGCGAGTTGTCGCCCGCCATGGAGCAGCGCCTGCTGGGCCTGGCCGAGGGCACGCGCACCACGTTCGAGCTGCCTGCGGGCGAGGCCTTTGGCGAGCGCAACCCCGACATGCAGCAGTGGGTGGCGCGCAAGCTGATGAACGAGCTGGGCGACCCCGACGAGAAATACAACGTGGGCGATGTGGTGCAGTTCCCCACGCCCGACGGCCAGGGCAGCTACGCGGGGGCCGTGATGCAGGTGCGTGACGACGGCGCCGTGCTGTTCGACTTCAATCACCCTCTGGCGGGCCAGCCGGTGACCTTTGAAGTGCAGCTGATCGGGATCCTGTGATGCAGGCGCCGCAAGAGATCCTGCTGGCCGAGCCGCGCGGGTTTTGCGCAGGGGTGGACCGCGCCATCGAGATCGTGGAGCGCGCCATCCAGAAGTTTGGCGCCCCCATCTACGTGCGCCACGAAATCGTGCACAACACCTATGTGGTCAACGACCTCAAGGCCAAGGGCGCGATCTTCATCGAAGAGCTGTCGGACGTGCCGCCCGGCGCCACGCTGGTCTTCAGCGCCCACGGCGTGAGCAAGGCCGTGCAGCAAGAGGCCGTGGAGCGTGGCTTCAGCATTTTTGACGCCACCTGCCCGCTGGTGACCAAGGTGCACGTCGAAGTGGCCAAGCTCGCCAAAGAGGGCTACGAGTTCATCATGATCGGCCACAAGGGCCACCCCGAGGTCGAGGGCACCATGGGCCAGCTCGACCATGGCATCCACCTGGTGGAAGACGTGGAAGACGTGGCCCGGGTGCAGCCGCGGCAGACCGAGAAGCTGGCCGTGGTCACGCAGACCACACTGAGCGTGGACGATGCCGCCGAAATCTCGGCCGCCGTGCGTGCGCGTTTCCCCAGCGTGCGTGAGCCCAAGCAGCAGGACATCTGCTACGCCACCCAGAACCGGCAGGACGCCGTGAAGGTGCTGAGCCCGCAGGTGGACGTGGTGATCGTGGTGGGCAGCCCCACCAGCTCCAACAGCAACCGCCTGCGCGAGCTGGCGGCCAAGCTGGGCACCACCGCCTACATGGTGGACAGCGCCGACGAGCTGAAGGGCGAATGGTTTGATGGCCTCGCCCGCGTGGGGCTGACCGCCGGAGCCTCGGCGCCGGAAATTCTGGTGCAGCAGGTCATCGACCGCATCAAGGCGCTGGGTGCTGTGTCGGTACGCACCATGGCGGGCATCGAGGAAACCATCAAGTTCCCGCTGCCCAAGGGGCTCAAAATCGACGCGACCACCGGCTTGAGCATCACCGAACGCACACCAGAGACCGGGCCTGCGGGGCATTGATCTGGGGGCAGCGGGCGCCTCATGGGAAGGTGTTTGTTGGTTTTTGCTTCTTAATTGATAGCTGCTAGCGCTTGATAGATAAGCGCTAGGGCCTGATTTGAATCCTATTTTGTCACCGTGCAGGATGGGTTGCGCTACAGCGCCATCGCAGGCCCGCTCCACAAATCCAGCGGTGGGTCCGCCGCCACCGCGCGCAGGATGTCGGTGCGGGAGATAAAACCCGACAGCACGCCCGCCTCGTCGGTCACCGGCAGGCCGGGCAGGCCCGTGTCCAGCAACACGGCGGCCACGCGGCGCAGCTCGGTGTCGGGCGACACGGTGGGCACGGGGCTCACCATCACTTCGGATACCGGGCGGCGCGCCAGGTCGATGGCCTGCTTGACGGCACCGGGCTCGGGCAGCAGGTCCAGCGGCGCCATGTCGGCCCGCAGCAGCAGGCCAATCACGCGGCCCAGCGCATCCACCACCGGCGCCTGTGCGACCTTGTTCTCGGCCAGGGTCTGCCAGGCATCGTTCACGCGCACACCGGGCGCCACACTCACGCCACCGGTGGTCATCACGTCGCTCACCTTGGTCAGCGGCTGGCGGGCGGTGGCCTGGGGGCCTTGTTCGGTTTGCGCATAGGCGCTCACGGCGTCGTGCATGCGCAGGTTGACGATGGCGGCAGGTGCGGCAGCGCTGGCATCGGCCGCAGTGGGGCGGGGCGAGGCCGTGAAGATGGGCCCCGGCTGACCATCTTGCGCGTCCATGGCCCGCGTGCGCAGGGCCTGCGGGCGCTGCACGCTGCGCACCGCAGAAATACGCGCCAGGTTTTCAGGGCCACCTCGGTACATCTGGCCCGACGGGCCGAACACAAAGAACATGCTTTTTCTCCTGCGCGCAAGCCGACCACCGCGTTGGGGTGGGGGCTGCTCTGCCCATGTTATCGGCAGTTGTGCGGCGCGCGTGCAGTCAGCGTTGTGTCTGCATGTTGCGGGCAACCCCTACACTGCCCGTTCTTCTGACCCCACCAGCTTCACCGGAGCCCCTGCATGATCGACCGCGCCGCCATCGCCGCCGCCCGCCACCAACTGGCCACCCAGCCTGATTTTTTGCGCACCACGCCGCTGATGCGCGTTTCTGGCAAGTCCCTGGGCGTGGATTGCGCCGAGGTCTGGCTCAAGCTGGAGCACCTGCAGGTGGGCGGCAGCTTCAAGGCGCGCGGCATGTTGTACCGCCTGCTGGCCAACCCGGTGCCCGAGAGTGGCGTGATCATTGCATCTGGCGGCAACGCCGGAATTGCCGTGGCTGCTGCCGCCAAGGCGCTGGGTGTGCGCTGCGAGGTGTTTGTGCCCGAGGTGTCGCCCGAGGCCAAGCGCGCCCGGCTGCGCGCGCTGGGCGCCGAGGTGGTCGTCACCGGCGCTGCCTATTCACAAGCCTTCGAGGCCTGCGTGGCCCGCCAGAAGGCCACCGGCGCGCTGCAGGCCCACGCCTACGACCAGCCCGAGGTGGTGGCTGGTGCAGGCACCTTGGCACTGGAGATGGAAGAGCAGGGTGGCCGTCTGCCCGACACGGTGCTGGTCAGTGTGGGCGGCGGTGGCCTCATCGGCGGTGTGGCCGCGTGGGTGGAGAGCCGCGCCCATGTTGTCGCGTTGGAGCCAGAACTTGCGCCCACCCTGCACGCTGCGCGCGCCGCAGGCCAGCCGGTGGATGTGGACGTGGGTGGCGTGGCCGCTGATTCCCTCGGCGCGCGCCGCATCGGCGCCATTGGCTGGGAGGTCAGCCAGCGCCATGTGCACGATGCCCTGCTGCTGCCCGACGACGCCATCCGCGCCGCCCAGCTGTGGCTGTGGAAAGAGTTGAAACTGGCCGTGGAGCCCGCTGCCGCGCTGGGTTTGGCGGCGCTGCAGATCGGTGCCTACAAGCCCCAGCCGCAGGAAACGGTGGCCCTCATTCTCTGCGGCGCCAACTTCGACCCGGCAATCCTTGCCTGAGCCCAGGCCGACCACCCCTTTAAAATCCAGCCATGCTTGACATTCTTCTCCTCCGCAAAGACCTCGACACCGCCATCGCGCGGCTGGAAACCCGCAAAAAGCCCCAGGCCTTCCTGGACGTCTCCGCTTTCCAGGCCCTGGAGTCCGAGCGCAAGACGCTCCAGACCCGCGCCGAAGAGCTGCAGGCCCAGCGCAATCAGCGATCAAAACAAATTGGGGTGCTGATGGGGCAAATTGCGCGTCTAGTTGCGACTGAGGAGTTCGATCAGGCTGAGTTCAATAAGCAGCAGGCCGAGACACTCAAGTTAGAAGTCGCTGCAATCAATCAAGAGTTTGATTCCTCCAAGATTCGGCTCGACCAAATCCAGGCCGAGTTGCTGGCCATGCTGGTGGCCGTGCCCAACCTGCCACACGAATCCGTGCCCGTGGGTGCCGACGAATCCGGCAACGTCGAAGTGCGCCGCTGGGGCACGCCTCCTACGTTCGCTTTCGAGATCAAGGACCACGTTGATGTGGGCATCCCGCTGGGCCTCGATTTTGAAATGGGCACCAAGCTGTCGGGTTCACGCTTTACGGTCATGAAGGGGCCGATTGCCCGCCTGCACCGCGCCCTCGCCCAGTTCATGCTGGACGTGCAGACGCAAGAGCACGGCTACATCGAGTGCTACGTGCCCTACGCCGTGAATGCCGACTCGCTCAAGGGCACCGGCCAGTTGCCCAAGTTTGAAGGAGACCTGTTTGCAGCCAAAAAGGGCGGCCAGGACGGCGAGCCCGTGCCCGACAACACCGCGCTGTACCTCATCCCCACCAGTGAAGTGCCCCTGACCAACTTTGTGCGCGACGTGGTCACGCCAGAGGCCGACCTGCCCATCAAGCTCACGGCCCACACGCCATGCTTCCGCTCCGAAGCCGGGAGTGGTGGGCGTGACATTCGGGGCTTGATCCGCCAGCACCAGTTCGACAAGGTCGAAATGGTGCAGATCGTGCACCCCGACAAGAGCTACGAAGCGCTGGAAGAAATGACCCGCCACGCAGAGACCGTCCTGCAGAAGCTGGGCCTGCCCTACCGCGTGATGAGCCTGTGCACCGGCGACATGGGCTTTGGCGCCGCCAAGACCTACGACCTGGAAGTGTGGCTGCCCGCGCAGAACACCTACCGTGAGATCAGCTCGGTGAGCAACTGCGAAGCCTTCCAGGCCCGCCGCCTGCAGGCCCGTTTCAAGAATGCACAAGGCAAGAACGAACTGCTGCACACGCTGAATGGCTCCGGCCTGGCCGTGGGCCGCACGCTGGTGGCTGTACTGGAAAACTATCAGCGTGCGGACGGAACCGTCGAGGTTCCGGCCGTTCTCCGCCCCTACATGGGCGGAGTGTCGGAGCTGACACCCGCGGCCTGACCGGCCACGTGTTGCGCCCCGGATCGGCTTTGGCCGGGCGCACCCCGCAGGGCCTGCCCACGCAAATCAAATGCGTGGGCAGGCCCTGGTGTTTTTGCGGCCCCGCAATGGCAGTAGCCCGCCGATTCGGGACAATGCAGCCATGACTTCTCCCGACACCCCTCCTGGCATCGCCTCCCCCAGCACCCCCATCCGTCTCACCCAATACAGCCACGGTGCAGGCTGTGGATGCAAGATCAGCCCCAAGGTGCTCGACGTGATCCTGGCGGGCAGCGGCGCCCAGAACCTGGACCCGCGCCTGTGGGTGGGCAATGCGTCGCGGGACGACGCTGCCGTGTACGCGCTGGACGACGAACGCGGTGTGGTGTCCACCACCGACTTTTTCATGCCCATCGTGGACGACCCGTTCGACTTCGGGCGCATTGCAGCCACCAACGCCATCAGTGACATCTATGCCATGGGTGCAGACCCCCTGATGGCCATTGCCATCCTGGGTTGGCCGGTGAATGTGCTGCCGCCCGAGGTGGCACGCGAGGTGGTACGCGGCGGACGCGCGGTGTGCGACGCTGCAGGCATTCCGCTGGCCGGCGGGCATTCGATAGATGCGCCGGAGCCCATCTTCGGGCTGGCCGTGACGGGCGTGGTGGAAAAACGCCACCTCAAGCGCAACGACACCGCCACGGCGGGCTGCCGCCTGTACCTGACCAAGCCGCTGGGGATCGGCATCCTCACCACCGCAGAGAAAAAGGCCAAGCTGCGGCGCGAGGACGTAGGCCGCGCGCGCGACCTGATGTGCACCCTCAACCAGCCCGGCAGCCGTTTTGGCAAGTTGCCGGGCGTCATGGCCATGACCGATGTCACGGGCTTTGGCTTGCTGGGCCACCTGGTCGAGATGGCCGAGGGCAGTGGCCTGACGGCGGTCCTTGACTATGCCGCCGTACCGCGCCTGAGCGGCGTGGAGTACTACCTGGCCGAAGGCTGCGTGCCCGGCGGCACCCAGCGCAACTTCGACAGCTATGGCGCCAGGATTGCGCCGCTGGACGACACGCAGAAGCAACTGTTGTGCGACCCACAGACCAGCGGCGGCTTGTTGGTTGCCGTGGCACCCGAAGGCGAGAGCGATTTTCTGCAAGTGGCAGCCGGGTGTGGCTTGGAGCTCGCGCCCATCGGCCACTTGACCGCGCGACAGGCCTTCGCTGTCGTTTTGGGTTGACCATGGAGAACCTGGCCGACTACCGGCACATCTTTCTGAACGATGTGCCCATGATGGATGTGCGTGCACCCGTGGAGTTTGCCCAGGGGGCTTTCCCTGCAGTGGTCAACCTACCCTTGATGGACGATGCCGAGCGCCAGCAGGTGGGCACCTGCTACAAGCAGCGGGGCCAGCAGGCGGCCATTGCGCTGGGGCACACGCTGGTGTCCGGCGACATCAAGCGGGCGCGCATCCAGGCCTGGGCCGAGTTTGCACGGGCCCATCCGCAGGGCGTGCTCTATTGTTTTCGCGGCGGCTTGCGCTCCCAGATCGTCCAGCAGTGGCTGCAGACCGAAGCGGGCATCGACTACCCCCGTGTGATCGGTGGCTACAAGGCCATGCGCACCTTCCTGCTGCAGACCACGCAGGCTGCTGCCCAGGAATGCCGGTTTGTGGTACTTGGCGGGCTCACGGGCACCGGCAAGACCGAGTTGATTGAACAGCTGGCCAGCGGACTTGACCTGGAGCGGCACGCGAACCACCGGGGCTCCAGCTTTGGCCAGCGTGTGAGCGGCCAGCCCGCGCAGATTGATTTCGAGAACCAGCTGGCCATCGACATCCTCAAGAAGCGTGCGGCAGGGCAGCGGCTGTTCGTCGTCGAGGACGAGGGCCGGCATGTGGGGCGCTGCGCTGTGCCGCTGGAGCTGAGGCTGTGCCTGGAGCAGGCCCCGATGGTGTATGTCGAGGAGCCCTTTGAAGCCAGGGTTGAGCGCATCCTGCGGGACTACGTGGTCGCGCAGTGCGCCGAGTTTTGTGCTGCGCAGGGCGAGGTGCAGGGGTTTGACGCCTTCTCTGCCCGCCTGCTGGAAAGCCTGGACAAACTGCACAAGCGCCTGGGGGGAGATCGTCACCAGATGCTGCGGGCGACGATGCTCCGCGCCCTGGCCCAGCAGAAGGCGCAGGGCGATGCTGCGCAGCACCGCGACTGGATCACGGCGCTGCTGCGGTGTTACTACGACCCCATGTACGCCTACCAGCGCGAGAGCCGGGCAGACCGCATTGAGTTTCAAGGGGCCTACGGTGAAGTCCTGGCGTATTTGCGGGAACGCGCCCGGCTCTCAAGCTGCCAGTCGTAGGGACCCTCTGCACGAATCACCGCGCCGTGTGCATCTGCGGCCTCGGGCGGTCTGCGGCGTTGCCAATGCTCGCAATAGCTACGGCCATTGCTGCTTTTTGCGCCTTGCAGCCTATCCCGCTCCGCAGCGCCAACTTGCCGTTCAATTCGTGCAGAGGATCCCTAGGGATGTCCTGCATAACTCCCTGCGGTCTGTGATAGCGCGGTCTCGGGCAGTCCGCTGCGTTGCTTTTCTTGCCAATAGCCCGGCTATTGGCTGCCAAAAGACGCCTTGCGGCCCCACCCGATCCGCACTACCACCGACTCGCGAGGGTTATGCAGGACATCCCTAGCGCAGGCGACACCGAAAAGTCCACCTCTGCCTGCGCCAGGCGTTGCATGGCGGGGATCAGTGCCCGCGCATCACCCCGGCGCCACTGGAAGCTGTATTGCAGCGGCGCTAGTGGCGTGCGTGCGCCCGGGGTGCGCAAACCCAGCGGGCCCACCCACCCCGAGGGCAGAAACCCCACACCCACTCCTGCGCGCAGCATGCCCGCCACGGCCCCCAGGCTGTTGCACAGGATGTGCTCGCGGACGGTGACACCTTGCGCCAGCAACCAGTCGTCCAGCAGCCGCGTGGTGCCAGCGCCTGGCGGCAGCGTGACGAGGGGATGCTGCTGCAGCAACGCTTTGATGCCCAGGCGGCTGGCGCCCGCCAGGCTGGGTGACAGGGCCCAGGCGAAGCGCGCGGCGCCCACGGGCTGCGATAGCAGTGTGCTGCGCGACGAGCGTCCTGCGATCACGGCGAAGTCCAGTTCGCCGTCGTCCAGGCGGCGCTCCAGCACCCCGCCCACATCCACGCAAGGTTCCAGAGCCAGGCGTAGGTGCGTTCGCCGCACTGCCGCCACAAAGGTGGGCAGCCACGTGAGCGCAGAGAGGTCGCCCACGCCAAAACGGCAGCGGCCCGCAAGCTCCTCGCGGGAGCCTAGCGTATGGCCCAGCGCCGCCATGGCATTGAGTACTTCCAGTGCGGCCGGCAGCAGACGCTCCCCCGCTTCGGTGAGCACGGCACGGTGCCCGCTGCGGTCGAACAGCGACTGGCCCAGCGTGGACTCCAGTTCGCTGATGCGTTTGGACAGCGACGAGACCGACAGGTGCACCCGCTCCGCTGCCGTGGCGAAATTGGCGCAGGTGGCCGCCCACCAGAAGGCTTCAAGTTGTTTGACCGAGGGATGGGGCATGTGCAGAGAGATTGGCAAAAAGCGAACAAAGTCATTCTAAATATTCCGCTTTTATTCACTGATGCGGAAATCTACAGTTGCGCTGATCCCTCAACGCAATGACCATCTGCCATGCCCGTCTCTACTGCTAGGCCGTCTACCACCGCGCCGCGCTCGCCTGCTGTATTGCGCCGCATGCTGTCGCTGCACGACTTTGAGGACGCCGCGCGCAGGCGTCTGCCCCGGCCCATCTTCGGGTACATCGCCGGTGCGGCGGAGGACAACGCCTCGCTGCGCGACAACCGCGCAGCGTTTGGAGACTTTGCCTTCGTGACGCGGGTCCTGCGCGATGTATCGCAACGGTCGCAATCCGTCGAGCTCTTTGGCGAACGCTACAGCAGCCCTTTCGGGATAGCGCCCATGGGCATCAATGCGCTGTCCACCTACCGGGGCGATCTTGTGCTGGCGAGTGCTGCACGGCGCATGGGCATTGCGTCTGTGATGAGCGGTACGTCGCTGATTCCGATGGAAGACGTGGCCCGCGACAGCCCGGGCACCTGGTTCCAGGCCTACCTACCTGGCGATCAGGCACGCATTGATGCGCTCATCGACCGCGTGGAGCGTGCGGGTTTTCGCACCCTCGTCGTCACGGTGGATATCCCCATCTCCGCCAACCGCGAGAACAACATCCGCACGGGTTTCTCCACACCCTTGCGCCCCAGCCTGCGTCTGGCATGGGATGGCCTCGTTCGGCCGCGTTGGGTGGCGGGAACCTTTTTGCGCACGCTGCTGCGCCACGGCATGCCGCACTTTGAAAATTCGTTCGCCACGCGCGGTGCGCCCATTGTTTCTTCCACGGTCCTGCGCGACTTCTCGGCGCGCGACCATTTGAGCTGGCGCCACATTGATGCCATTCGCCGCCGCTGGAAGGGGCCCTTGGTCGTGAAGGGCCTGCTCAGCGTGGAGGACGCGTTGCAGGCGCAGCATGCCGGGGCCGATGGCGTGGTGCTGTCCAACCACGGGGGGCGCCAGCTCGACGGGGCCATATCGCCCATGCACGTGCTGGAAGACGTGGTCGCGGCCGTGGGCCCGAGCTACCCGGTGCTGGTGGATGGGGGCTTTCGGCGCGGCTCCGACGTGCTCAAGGCCATCGCGCTGGGTGCGCGCCTGGTTCTGGTGGGCCGACCCTTCAACTATGCCGCCGCCGTTGCCGGTGAAGCGGGGGTGCTCCACGCAATCACCCTGCTGCGCGACGAGGTCGATCGCAACCTCGCCATGCTCGGCGCCACGGGTTGCAGCGAACTGGGGCCCCAGCACATCGCGCGCCAGAGAAGCTGAGGGATGGATTGCAAGGGACGGCGGTGGTGTCGCCCTTGTCCGTTCACGATGCGCCAAAGAAAAAGCCCTGCGCTATCGATTAAATAGCATCAGGGCTTTGTCAGTGGCGGAGAGGGTGGGATTCGAACCCACGGTAGTGTTGCCACTACGCCTGATTTCGAGTCAGGTACATTCGACCACTCTGCCACCTCTCCTGTGTGTCGAAGCCTGCGAGTATAGCAAGTTTTTCAGGGACACCAGCGCCTCTCTCTATCTTCCACGCCAAATGCGGTCGCTTGCCGTGGGCCAGCGCGCGCCGTCTGGTGGAGCTCCTGCCTGTAATTGCCTGTAATCGCTTTGCTTTGCGGGCCTGCCTACAGTCGCATCACTGCTTCAAAAACGCAGTGCCAAGCAACCCAGCGACAGGACATCAGGTAGGAGTCCCCATGGATATCAAGCTGCGATTTGTGAACCAGTCCCGCGACGGCAATAAGTCGGAGGTGGTGATGTATCAGAAGAACCAGCTCACCAGCATGGCCTCGCTGGCAATGGCCTGGAAGGTGATCCGGTTCTGCGGACGTGACTGTTACCACCCCTTTGTTTTCCCAGCGGGTTTCGAAGTAGGCGTTGCCGATGAGTACGGCAATTTTTCACCCCGCATGGCCGCAGAAAACGGCCAGATGCTCAGGCTGGAGTCCACTGCTTCGGGGGGACGGCGCCTGCGGCGTGCGGGGCTGGCCAGTGCCTCCAATGAGCTCGATGTGCTCAACGACCTGGGCCAGGGCGCGGTCAATATCTGCGTCTTCAGGGATGGCCGGATGGTGGGCATGAAGACTGCCGTCACACCTGGCCAGAAGGCCGTGTTCCAGTACCAGCCGGTGCTGTGGATTGGCGTTGCATCCCAGGTGGCGCAGGGCGTGGCGATCAGCTCTGCCGTCATGAGCAATGCGAACACGGAACTGTCGCTGTTGGGCATCGCCAGCGCAGACATCGTGATGTCGGGCGGTGGGCCAGGCGAGGGCTCCACCCCCTACGAATTCAATCTTGAAAACATCGTGCAGATCTGACCATCCGGGCAGGTCCGCATCCACAGAGTTCGCTTTTCGGGCTTCAAGGCCGGGGGGCAAACGGGCAACGCATGGCGTGTTGCCACCACTTTCACCAACAGGAGAAACTCATGGGCGTTCAACTCAATTTCATCAATAACTCCAACGACACGAACAACTCGGAGGTCGTGATATTCCAGAAGAATGTCGCCACCAATTTCGACGAGCTGTCGGTGGCCTGGCAGGTCATCAAGTACTGTGGCCAGGGCGACAACCATCCGTTCACGTTTCCCATGGGCATGCAGGTGGGGGCCAGTGACAGCTACGGCAACTACACGCCACAGCTGGATGCCCAGAACGGCGAACTGTTCCAGATGTCCTTGACCACGTCTGGCGACCGGCTCGTGCGCGCAGGCAATGGCAGCAGCTCCAGGGAAGTGCAGGTGCTCAACGCGCTGCCCAAGGGGGCCATCAACGCCAGTTGCTACAAGGACGGGAAGCTCCTGGCCATCAAGACCTCGATCGCGCCCCAGCAAAAAGCAGTGTTTGAGTTCAAACCCACCATCTGGATTGGTGTGGCCTCCCAGGTCGTGCAGGGCCAGGTCATGAATTCGGCCATCATCTCCAACATCAACACCGAGCTGTCCCTCCTGGGCATTGCTAGCGCGGACATTGTGATGACGGGTGGAGGCCCTGGTGCCAACTCGACGCCGTTCGCGTTCAACCTCGAAAACATTGTGATGTGCTGAAGCGGTGCGTCGGTGCGGGGGGCTGTTGAGCGCCCCTGCGCCGATGCTTCGCAGCCCTCGCCGTCCACCCACGAAGCATGCCGTGAACGAAATGGTCCAAAGAAGATGGAGCGCCATGGATGGCTGCCTGATCTTCGACATCACCATCAACCGTGCACCCCACGACGATGTCCCTTCCTGTGTCAGCGTTTCCTGCAGTTCGGGGGAGTCGGAGCGCCAGCGGGTCACCGTCACCAGACACTGGCCCGCACAGCCGTTTGAATTCAGATTCTCCTCGGGCTGCTATGTGTCGGGCTACCTGCAGCAGAAAACGCCGGTGCACATCGACGGCGTCCCCAATACGGCCATCTTTGCCGACATCCACTATGGAATGCGGGGGCAGGCGGATGACCACCACTTTGAAGGCCTTATGGCAGCGTGCCCCATGCGTGGGCCCCTTCCGCTCCCCCAGCCTCCCAGTCCATTGCCGCCTGTTCCCACGCCGGTGCCGCCAGCCCCGCCGGTCGATCCCGTCGAGCCTCTGCCTGTCATCAATAGCCATCCGGAGGAGCTGTTTCCTTACGTGTACGTGCGCCGCTGGCCCAAGATCTCATCCTCGGATCTTTTGCATGGCTTTGTCCAGTACGCCAGTGCCAGCCCTCCTTGCTGCAGTTTCTTTGAGGACCTGGTAGCGGCACGCGCCCAAGGCCGTGAAGCCGTGCAGTCACTGGCGCTGCGGTTCATTGACGGAGATGCCCCTTACCAGGGACTCTTCATCGGAGACCTGGACCGCCTTCCCGGGCCCATGGGCCAGTTTGCGTCCTTGCTGGAGCAACTGCCCTCGCCCCATGACAAGCCGCTTGAGTGGCTGGCGACCGCCCGTGCGGAAGTCACGCAGTTGCTGCAGCGGTACGCCCTGACCTGGAGCTGTTTGGAGTCTGGAAACTACCTGCAGACCTTGGACAGGGTCTGGCAGAGTTACTTCGCCCTGGTCATCACCCGGGGGTATGACGCTGCCTTGCTGGATGGGTTGACCCGCACCTTGCAGATGGCCCATCTGATCGCGGTGGCATTGCAGCCCCAATCTCAGGGCATGGCGGCAGTCGGCGCCGCATCAGAGACGCCAGCGCCCTTGCAGCCGGCCCCCATCAGTGCCGCCCAAATTGCATTGCTGCGCGAGGCCACCGTGGTGCTGCCGGCCCAGGTTTTTCCTTTGCCCCCGGCCCGCACTGCAGAAAGATCTCCGCCCGTGGCCCCCGACGGTTGGATCGAGCCCTATGCCATTGGCGACTTGCAGATGGTGCGCCAGCGCCTTCTGCGCTACCAAAGCGGAGAGATCGCACGCATAGAAAACGTGATGCGCGGTGAGCGCCGGGAGGTCACGCACAAACGCACCCACCGGCAAAAGGATGAGCAAAAGCAGACCCTGGCCGAGATGCAGGTCCTGCAAAACGATGCAGCGGACGAACGCAGCAATCTCCAGGAAGAGTCTCGCAAGACCGTGGCCGAGGCGACCGAGACCCACCAGTACAACAAGTTCACCAGCAGCTACGGCCCTCCCACGCAGGCCACCCTGGATGGTTCCTGGACCAAGGCCATGCAGCAAGGCGCCAACCCGGGGCTGGACGACACCACCCGCTTTGCACGCGACATTCTGAACAAGACGGTCAATCGCATCAGCCGCAGTGTCAGCCACACGCGCTCCAGCAGCACGATGAGCCAGACCGAAGATGCGGTAGTCAGCCTGATCGACAACACCGAGGGCACCCGGAGCATGCGCGCCGTGTTCCGCTGGGTGAACAAGGTGTACGAGGCGTGCGTTGTGAACTACGGCCAGCGGTTGATGATGGAGTTCATGGTGTGCCAGCCCGCAGCGGGCTTCATTGCGCAGGAGCAGGCGCTGGCGGGGCAGGACTTCGCCAAGCCGCTGTCTCCGCTGCAAATGGGAGTGGCCACCTTCGAGGACATCAAGGTGGACGGCCCTCGCAACTACGCACGGCTCGGGGCCTACTACGGCGTGCTGGATCTGGATCCGCCCCCGCTGGCAGAGCGCTTCGCCTCGGCCACACTGCGCAACGGTGAAGAAAAGCAGATCGCCGTTCCCGCAGGGTACGGCGCTACCCAGGCCTTTGTCAGCTGGGTAGGAGCGTCCCCTGGCCAACAGGCGCCTGTCGTGCTGGTGGGGCGGCAAACCGTGACCCCTAGCGCTGCGGCCAGTCCCGTGGCGCTTCACGGAGAGGACGAGACCGTACCGGTGTCCGTGATGGACTATCCACCCGGTTTCTCGCCACCTGGCGACCAACCGGTGCAGGTCAATGTGGAGATCGGCTGCGCACCTTCCAGTCGATGCATGGACCAGTGGCGCATCCGTACCTACGCCAGCATCGTGCGTGGCTATCAGGAGCGGATGGCGGCATACCATGGCCGCGCCCAAGGCGGCGCGCCATCGTCTCCCGCACCGGCCTGTTCGCCGCTGGCCCGTCGGCAGATCGAGCAGCGTGAGTTGAAGAATGCCTGTCTGCGCCTGTTGCTGGAACGCCTGCTGACCCTGACTGGCATGTCCGCAGGTGCCACGTGGGGGTCTCCGCCATCGCAATTCATGGTCAATGAGCCCCGCTATCTGCAGTTCTTCGACGAAGTGCTGGAGTGGAATGAAATGGCCTATAGCTTCTATGCCAGCCCTGGCCTGGACGCTGCGGGCGGGGTGCCGGAGCTGGGGAGCCTTGCGGCCGACGACGATGCCTTGTTCGCCAGTTTCTTGCAGGCTGGTCAGGCGCGCGTGCTGCTGCCCGTGCAGCCAGCGCATGTCCTGGCCTTTCTGTATTTTTATTCGGCGGGCATGCTCTGGAGCGCCCCGGATCGGCTTGCCCCCGTCAATCCGGACGACATCGCACTGGTCAACGACCTCAAGCATGCAGGGCCCCGGCAACAGAGTCCTGCGCACCGCCTGGGGCCGTGCTGGCAGGTGGTGGTGCCTACCTCCATGCAGGTGCTGGATGCGCCGGGCGGCGAAGGGGGTGCGGACCTGCCCGCCCTTGGGGGGGCTGCACCATGATTGTGGTACCGGGGGCAGCCATCCCCTTCTTCTGTCGGCCAGCTTTTGGCGACCTCCCCGTGGGTTCGGTGACGGCGTTTGCGGGCACGTTGGGGCCGCCCGACAGCGCGAGCCCTGCTGCTGCGGTGAGCCCAGCCGCATACACCACCAACCCCCTTGAGGCGTGGGGATGGATGGTTTGCGATGGCCGATCGTTGCCCTGTGTGGACTACCCCGAACTGTTTGCCGTGCTGGGCTACGTGTATGGCGGTGCTGACGACAACTTCAACATCCCCGACTACCGTGGTTACTTCCTTCGCGGTATTGGCACGGGCACCCGCAACGACCCCGACATCGGCCAACGCAGCCAGCCGCCTGGGGGCCAGGGTGCGAGCGATGGTGTGGGTTCCATCCAGCCGTTTGCCGTACAGACGCATGAGCACACCTACAGCAGCGCACCAGCCCCTTCGGCCACGTCCCCCAGTGGAACTGCAGCAGGCGCGCCCAGCGTCGCCAGCACGCTGACCACGGGTGGTCCGGTTGCGGGCACGGGCCAGGCGCAGGCGGTGCAGGTGAGCCCGAACGAGACGCGCCCCCTCAATGTGTCCGTCAACTACCTCATCAAGTTCACCTACGGACTGCTCCCGCTTTTGAGATGACCGCGCACGTGTCCCCAGAACCCTTTCCAAGGAGAAAATTGCATGGCATACACCAACGTCCAATTCATCGGCTACGTGCTCGACACGGCGCCCCAGGTGAACCCCGACGGATCCAAGACCTATCTGGGGTTGAACGATCCCAAGCTCGACATTGAGGCGCGCTGCGATGTGATGTTGCGCGCCATGCAGGCGGCCCGGGATGCGCTGCCGCAGGCGTCTCCACCGACACCCGAGGGGGAAACCCTGAAGGTCTTCATGGCCCCCGAGTTCTTTTTTCGAGGTGCCTCCGGGGCTTACCAGATGGATGATGTCCAGCTCGCCATCACCGCGCTGCAGCGCATGGCGGCCGATGACCAGTGGGTGGACTGGGTGTTCGTGTTTGGCACCATTTTGGGCGCGTCGTCGGCCACCCAGCAGACGCCACCCTACGACATCGACCCACTCGCGAGCACCGAGATCTACAACTTTGCGCTGGTGCAGCAAGGGGGCGTAGCGTCACATGGCGACGCGGGGGCGCGGATGGTGATGAAGGAGTTGATGTCGGGGGTTGATTTCATCGCCACTGCCGTGAATCCGGGCGGCCTGTTGCTGGGCGACGTGGAATACTGGCCTGCATCGACCGGCGGTGGGCTGGGACGTGAGCAGCAAGAGGTCAACTATGACGGTGCCGGCGTGTTCGAGTTGGCAGGCATCACCTGGGGGCTGGAAGTCTGCCTGGACCACAGCGGCACGGTGCGCCGACTACAGAGGTCGCCGCAATTGCCGGGCCAGAAGCTGATTCAGCTGCAGGTGGTGCCATCGTGTGGCATGGGCATCCAGGCGCCGAGCGTGATCACGCAGGCGGGCGGCTATGTCTTCAATTGCGATGGCTCGGGCGCGGCAAGCCACTCCACCCTGGTGCAGCAGGTGCCACCGCTGGCCAATGTGCCCTTGCTGTGCAGTGCACCGGTCAGCGATGCCGATGTCGCGCTGTATAGCACCTCGCCGGTGGAGGATGTTTCTCTCAGTGCCCTCTACGCCAGGGGACCGGGCGTGGTCAATATCTATCCGGCACAGGCCTTGCCTGCACAGCAGGTGGTGGCCGGCAACATCGTATGCCTCGACTGGCCCGCCAGCCCCGACTACCGTTTCATCTTCCAGCTGGTCTATAACAGCAGTGGCAGCTTCGTGACGCTGGTGTGCGAGATACGCAGCAAGAAGGCCAACTTCTACGGGAACAACTATTTCCTGCCGCTTTCGCTGCAGACGCAGGACTCCTGGAAACAGGATGTGCGCATCCAGATGACCTTGGCGGCGGGCAGCAGCCCCTATGCTGGTGCCGTGTGGTGCAAGATCAACGTGCCCGGATTCATCTTTGAAGGCAATGCCTTTGAGTTCAGTGCCACGTATGACGGCCCCGCGCCGTTCACCATCTGGCAGTCCACGGACACGGATGGCCTGGCCAATGACAACCTGTGACCCTGGCGCCGAGAGCGTACTGCAAGCACTGAGCGTGTCGGTGGGCCCGCAGGCCTTCCTGGTGCGTGCCAATGCGACCCGGTGCGCGTTCTGGCACCGGGTGCAGGCCGGCGCGTGGGAGCCGCAAACCTTCGAAGTCTTCCGGCGTTTTCTGCAACCGGACCGCTCCTACATTGACCTGGGTGCCTGGATCGGCCCTACGGTGCTCTATGGCGCGACGCTGTCGCGCAGCGTGCATGCCCTGGAGCCTGACCCGGTCGCCTTTGCAGAGCTGGACCGCAACGTGCAAGCCAACCCTGGGCTGTGCAAAAAAATCCATCTGTACTCCTTCGGCATTGGCCCCGAGTCTGGTCCGCTGCAACTCTATGCCGGTGGCCTTTACTACGCAGGGCGCAGCGAGTTCGGGGACAGTATGTCGGGCATGTTGGCCGCGCCGGATGTGCCTGGCCAGCCTTGCCACGAGGCGCGGGGTGTGGACATGGAACGCTTTCTGGACATGTATGCCGGGAAGGACTGCAACTTCATCAAGATGGACATAGAGGGTGGCGAATACGCTGTGATTCCCGGCCTCTGGCGCCGTTTGTGGCGGTGGGGGCCACCCACCCTTTGTGTGTCCTTTCATGCTCCGGAAATCGCCCGGCGCGAGTCCTTGGTGCGGGCCTGCATCGAAGAGCTGCTGCTGTGTTACCCGCGCTTTTATGCGGCTGCCGACACCAAGGCCGTTGCGCTCGAAGAACTGGCGGACGCGGTGCATGACTGGGGCGACGAAGCCCCTGGCAGCCCCTGGCGCAAGCTGGAAGCGCTGCTGGGAGCGGGTCTGGTGGCGACCAGTGAGGAGTGGTGAATGACTGCTGCACCAGATCGCCAGATCCTGATTGGGGTGCATGTGACAGGGGCGGGCGAAGGCCTGGCCGCCACGCTGTCCAGTGTTTTCGAGAACACGCCGCTGACCTTCGGGCTGCGGATATTGCCGGACAGTGCCGCCGCATCCCGGGCCCCGGGTTTGCTGCAGTTGCGGCTTGCCCCTGGGTCTATGGTGCAGCGGCCCAGCCCGGCGCAGCCGGGGGCCGCTGCCTGCTTCAACCAGCTGGTGAGCGAGCCTGCCGACATCTATGTGTTTCTGGAAAACGGCGTGCGGGTCTGCCCCGGCTGGCTGGAGCTGCTCTTGGCCGCGCTGGACAGCGACGCCAGCCATGGCTTGGCGGGCCCCTCCACCAACCGGGGGTGGAATGAACAGGCCGTGGCACCAAACTGTGGCAGCACTCAGGAAGCGCTGTGGGACCAAGCGGATGCCTCGCTGGCGCGCTATGGCAATGCCTGGGTACCCCTGGCGCCTCTGCACAGCCTGGCGGACTTCTGCTATGTGGTGAAGAACGAGGTGGTGGCCGCCATTGGCGCAGCGGACACGGCGTACACGCAGGGTCCTTGTTGGGAGATGGACTACAACGTGCGCGCCGCCCGCGCCGGCTTCCTGGGTGTCTGGGTGCAGGGCGCCTTTGTGCACCGTGCGCCCCGCTGCGCGGTGCCGGCACCTGTCCACGATGGACTGCTGGAGGCGAACAAACGGCTGTACCAGGACCGGTTCTGTGCCTGGCGCCGCGAGAGCCACCCGCAGGCGCCGCCCTACCACGGCCACTGCGTGGGAGACGATTGCCGCTACTTTGCCGTGCCCGAGCTGATGCGCATCTTCGTGCCACTGCCTGGCAATGTGGCGCCCGCACCGCAGGTGCCTGCGGCCACCGCATCACCTTTGCTGAGCTGTGTCATGCCCACGCGGGGGCGGGCGGCCTTTGTTGCGCAGTCGATCCGCTACTTCCAGCGGCAAGACTATCCCGCGCTGGAACTCATCATCGTCTACGAGGATGAGTCCGACCTCCCTGCTGGCATTGATGACCCGCGCATCCGCTGCATCCGAATGCCGGCCCGCACCAGCATCGGCGCCAAGCGCAATGAAGCGGTCCGCGTGGCGTGGGGCGAACTGATCGCGCATTGGGACGATGACGACTGGTATGGCGCGCAGCGCCTGAGCCGCCAGGCCGCGCCCATTTTGCACAACCTGGCGGATGTCACCGGGCTCAACGACATGCTGTTTATGGCCCGGCCGCTGGCCGAGTTCTGGGCCAGCAGCCGGGCACTGTTTCGCCGGTTGTTTGTAGAAAACGTGAGCGGCGGCACTTTGGTTTTCAGGCGCAGCCTGTGGGAGCATCATGGGCGGTATCCCGATACCTCGCTGCGGGAGGATGCGGATTTCCTGGTGAAGGCCCTGCGGGGCGGTGCGCGGCTGTGCCGCATCTCGGGGCGTTCGCTGTGCATCTATGTGCGCCACGATGGAAACACCTGGAAGTTCAAGGAAGGCCATTACCTGCAGCAGGCCGCCTGGACCCTGGTGCCTGCCCCGGTATGCCTGTCGGACGATGATCGCGATTTCTACTTTCCTGCCGCCCCCGGTGGCACAGGCGACACTGTTGGCGCTGTTGGCACAGAGGGCTCGCCGACGCCCGCGATGCCGCTGGTGTCGTGCATCATGCCCACCGCAGACCGGCGTGAGTTTGTGCCCCAGGCCATTCGGAACTTTCTGGCGCAGGACTATGAGCCCCGCGAACTGATCGTGCTGGACGACGGGCGCGACAGCGTCGCCGATCTGATCCCATCGCACGGCAGCATCCGATACCTGCGCCTGGACCGCAAATCCACCCTTGGTGCCAAGCGCAACATGGCCTGCGAGTTGGCGCGCGGCGAGGTGATTGCACACTGGGACGACGACGACTGGATGGCGCCCACCTGGCTCAGTTCGCAGGTCAAGGCCTTGCGCGGCCAGGGGGCCGACATCTGCGGCCTGGACAAGGTGTTCTTCTATGCGCCAGACGCGCGCCGGGCCTGGCAGTATGTGTATGACGGGCGCACACCCTGGGTGTGTGGGGGCACGCTGTGTTACCTGCGCGAGTTCTGGCGCAGTGCGCCGTTCGCCGATATCGATGTGGGGGAGGACAACGCTTTTGTCTGGTCGGTGCGGGACAAGCGCATTGCCACCAACCCGGACCAGCACCTGTATGTGGCCCGCGTCCACGACCGCAACACCAGCCCCAAAGACACCTGGAACCGGCGCTGGCACAGTTACCCGGTGGAGCATGTCGAGAGGCTCATTCGCTGACTCTGTTCAGGCCTACTGGAGGGTGACGGGTGCCAGCCGGTACACCGGCTCGGGTTCCGGCGGGTGGGCCTTGCTGGTGCTGGCGTAGGCCTCCATTTTCACGCTGCCAGCCAGCTCATGGTGCGCGCGGTGGCTCAGCAGAACGGTTCCGGGGCCTGCCAGGCTGTTCAGGTGCAGCGTCACGTTGGCCGCGTGGTGGCTGTCCAACGGCTCACCGTGGGCTTCCAGGGTGGCCGTGTGCATGCTTCCCGATATTTCCAGGCGCACGCCATGCTGTACCTCCAGCATGCGGCTTCTTCGTTGCACCCGGATGCACAGGTCCTGTGCCAGGGCTGCTGCCTGCTGCAGGTTCTGCGCGCTGCTGGGTCCCTGCTCGAAGTGGAACAGCATGCAGTCTCCCAGCGTCCCCGCGCCATGGCCCTGGCCCGACTGCACGGCGTTGGCGCACCAGCGCAACTGCTGTTCGCGAATCTCCTGCAGGTCGGACAGGGCAAGTGACGCATCGCGGGCGGGGTACAGGCGCAGGGTCAGGCACAGGATGGCGCGCGAAGGAGCATCGACGTTCTGCGACCTGGGACGTTCCAGCGAATCCATGGTGGCCTGCTGCGCCTGGCCGGATGTGGGCGGACCTGTAGGGCTCGGCCCCGCCGCGTGGCTGGGTGGGCGAAGCTGGCGCACCTGCGCCGCGCACTGGGCAAGGTCACCGTACAGTTGCGCGGCATCGGCGGTACGCTGGCGCACGTCCTTTTGCAAGGCCCGCTGGAGCAGCGCGGCCAGCGGACTGCCCTCTAGTTCCTCTGGCAAGGCGACGATATCTGTGCTCAGCTGGCGCTGCAGCACCTCTGTCAGGCTGGCGCCCTGGATGCTTGGTCGTGCGCTCAGGCACTCCACGAACATCAAGGCCCAGGCATAGATGTCGGTGGCGGGCCCGCACACCTCGCCGCGCAACTGTTCGGGTGCGCAGTAGGCGGGCGTGCCCTCGGCTCCCGCGGTGAACTGGGGTTCTCCGTGGTGGCTGGCAAGCCCAAAGTCCAGCACCTTGGCGTGCAAGGTGGTGCCGCTGGAGATCACCATCACGTTCTCTGGCTTCAGGTCGCGGTGCACGATATGGTGGGCATGCAGGAAAGCCAGGGCATCGAGCAGCTGCGCCATCAGCCCCACCGTGTCCGGCAATGAGAGCCGGCCCTGGCGCTGCAGGAATTCGCGCAGCGTTTCGCCAGTCACGTACTCCAGCACGGCAAACGGCACGCCCTCCTGGGCCAGGCCTTTATCGATGAGCCGGACCACATGGATGTGGTGCAACAAAGACAGCACCCGGGTTTCCTGGTGCAGCCGCTGCTGCACACGCCGCCGGTTGGCGGGATCGCGCGCGGCTGGGGTGCTCGGAATCTTGATGGCCACGAACTGGCCGGTGCTGCGCTGCCGGGCCTTGAAAACCTGGCCCGATGCGCCCTGGCCCAGCAAACCCAACGATTGATAGCCCGGCACACCCACGGGAAAACCGTGCGTGGGCACTCGTGTCATTGCGATGGGGGGCAGGCTCAGGCCGCAAGCGACTCTTCAGCGTGGATGGGGCTGATCAGGGCCAAGGGGTCGAAATCGGCTTCCCGCTGTGTACCCCGTGTGATGCTGAAACGCAGGCAACCAAAGCGCAAGGAGCCACGGCGCCTTTCGATCAGCTCGGGGACATGGGAGTCGCCGGGCATGGCCAGTGCAAGTTGCTTGCGCATGCGGAAGATCTGGATGTTGAGGTGCCCGGGCTCCACACCCAGCATCTTCGCCAGGCGCTCCAGCTCGACCCAGCCATGGGCCTGGCTGTCCCGGTGGCGCTGCGCATCGGCCCATCGCAAACGTGCCAGCGTCAGCAGTGCGTAGTGGTGGGTGCGCTCGCCCAGGTCGAACTGCCGGTCTCCCTCCTGCACCTGCAGGTGCACATGCTCCTCATCCAGGCTGACGTTGAAATGCAGGCTCGTGCGTGGACGAATACACGGCGCTGCGCCAACCATGGCCTCCATGGTCGATGTGACCTCCTGCGCCGCAAGGAAGCACCAGGCCTGGTTGGAAAATCGGACCTCGTCGCCGTCTTCCAGCACCCAGCTGCCCTGGGGCGTGGTACATATCCACCGGCCTTGCTCGGCGCAGTGGATGGACACTTCGGCATGCTGGCCCTGGGGCAGCAGGTTGGACCGCTCCAGTGGCACGGGAGCGCTGTCGTGCCCCAGCGGCCAGAGCAGATTGGCGGGGGCTGCAAGGTCTTCCACAACCCAGCCAGAGCCGTCGTCACGCCCGAAGCCGATGGTGCTTCCTACGCGGAGTGCAAAGGCTCCGCTGTGGGACAGCAGCTCGCCATCGAGCAGGGTTCCGTTGCGGCTGTGGTCGTGCAGTTCCCAGGTGCTGCCCGTCCAGCGGATCGATGCATGCAGTTGCGAGGCATCCGGGTTTTCCAGCAAGGTATCCGAGGAACGGCCTCGCCCAAACACGTGAAGTGTTCGCAAATGGATCTTGCGCTGTGTTGCGCGGTTTTTCAGGATTGCCATCAGTCAGTCCCTCATTTTTTCTTCGTCACACCTTGCGGCGCGGTTTCCTTTGGCCCCGCGCATGGCTGAATGTGATGCCTCGCAGCCCGTGGCATGCCGCTGTGCAGCGGACGCGGGTTTCCTGTCCGGGCGTTCGCCAAGAATTCCCGATGCAGCCCAATGAGTGTGTTGGCGCTGTCCTCCCCACGCAACTACCAAATCTGGTAGTTAACGTTCTGCTTGCAATTGCGCGGGATATCAACGGCGTGACGCCCCGTTGCAAGGCATCGCGCAGCCCAGCCGTTCAACTGATTTTTTGACCCCGCTGTTTGCAGGGCCAGGTAGTTTGGGGATTGACTGCAGCGGCACGACGGTGCAAAGAATCTGCTCCCCAGGCCGGCTGCAGACTGGTGTGCAGAGCGGTGGGTCAGTATCTGTGATGGCGTGTAATGGGCTGTAATCGCCAAGCGAGAAAAGGGTCTCCACAATGTATCGAGCGAGATGCGCTTGCCATCCGCACCGATCCATTGACGGAGAAAACCATGCCTTACCTGTCTGACACTCAACGCAATTTGCTGGCTCCTGCGGGCCAGCCACATCCTCGCAACGGTGCCACGGTGCCAACCTCGCAGCAGGCGCCCTTTGTGAACGCCGCCTGCTGGGGTTGGGCGTTGAATGGCGAATACGTGAATGCTGATGACCCCTACGCAGCCACCACCATCTATACCTCGGACAACGGCGCCTTCGTGTTCAATGCCGAGCGTGTTCCCACCGGTCTGAATGCGGATTTTTTTGCGGTCACCGATGTGATTTTTCCGCAGACGATGCCGTATCACACCGCACTGGCCGCCAATTTTGCCAACGCACTGGGTGGCAATGTGGCAGCGCAGGACGCCTGCCGTTTTGCCCTGATGAAGCTCACGGCAGAACTCAATGGGCATACGGTGTTGCCCGACAACGGCTCAGCGGTCTACACCATGGTCATGAAGTCGCCGAGCTGGTACGGCTGGTGCCATTGGGGAATTGGCATTCAGGGGGCAGGCGGTGGGGACACGACCTACCAGCAAAAGGTCAACGGCAGCGTCCTGAACCCCAACACCCTGCAATACAACTGCGGCGTGATGTGGGATGAAGGCCAGCCGCTGACCACGACGATCCGCATTGATGGCCTGTTGCAAACGCAGGTCGACATGCTCAACCGCGTGGTGTGACGCCATGACAGTCCAAACCCGTGGCATCGACGTCAGTCACTACCAAGGCAACGTCAACTGGCCCAGCGTGGCTGGCAGCAACGTGGCCTTTTCCTTCATCAAGGCCACCGAAGGCATCGCCTATGTGGACCCGCTTTTCCGTGCCAATTGGTCCGGCAGCGCCGCCGCAGGATTGCGCAGGGGCGCCTACCACTTCGGCCATGCTGGCAGCGATGCCGTCGCCCAGGCACAGTTTTTCTACAACACGGTCAGCGCCGATGGAACGCTCGGGCCCGGGGACTTGCCGCCGGTGCTGGATCTGGAAACCCTGGATGGGCAAAGCCCCGCCGAAGTCCTGCAGTGGGCCCTGGCATTCCTGTCTGAGGCCGATGCGCTGTTCGGGCGCCAGACCATGGTCTACACCGACACGGGCTTCTGGCAGGCGCTTCAGGCGCTGCCCGGTTGCCAGGTGCTGGCCTCCCGCCCGCTGTGGCTGGCCGCGTATTCGGCCTACCCGCACGTGCCACCGCCCTGGTCGTCCTGGACGTTCTGGCAGTACAGCGATGGCTCCTCCAATGGCGGCAGCCCGGTGGCGGGTGTGGTGGGTGCCGTGGACCAGAACTGGTTTGCAGGCTCAGTGGCGCAGCTTGGCCAGCTGGGCTAGCAAGTTCTTTTCTGGGTCAACTGCCCAGAGGCAATACCAGCCTGAACTCCGCCCCCCGTCCCACATCGCTGTCCACTTCCAGCGTTCCGCCGTGCCGGTGGATCACGGTGTGCACCAGGGCCAGCCCCAGGCCGACACCGCCGATGGCGGGGTGGCTGCGGTCGTGCAGTCGCTGGAACGGTGCGAACAGCTGGCCCTGCAGTTCCGGTGCGATGCCGGGGCCTTCGTCACGTACTGACACGATCCAGTGGGCCCCCCGTTGCACGATGGAGCACTGCACCGTGCCTTCTTCGGGGCTGAACTTGACGGCGTTGTTCAGCACGTTGGCCAGCGCGCGGGACAGCAGGGCGCGGTCGCCCACGGTGGGGGCGGTTTCCGGCGCGGTGGCGATGGTTACCTCCACGCCCCGGTCGCGGGCCAAGGCCCAGATGTCGTCCACGGTTTCGGCCAGCACGGCCACCAGGTCCAGGGGCGCCATGCGGTATTCCTGCGACTCGGCGCTGGCGAGCTTGACGAAGTTTTCGGCCATGCCCAGCGACGCGCGTGCATAGCGCTCGATGCGCAGCATCAGCTCGTCATCCGGCATGCGGCCAGGGTAGGCGCGCTGCATCTCCAGCAGCGTGAGGATGGAGGCATTGGGCGCACGGATGTCGTGCGAGATGAAGTTCATCGCCTGGTCGCGCTGCAGCTGGGCGCGGCGCATGTCCGTCAGGTCCACCAGGGTCAGCAGCCAGCCGGCCTTGGCCAGGTCGGTGAAGGGCTTGCACAGCACCAGCAGGTTGCGGCCTTGGGCATCGCGGCCTTCGCTCTGTTCGGGCATGTGGTGGTTGTGCAGTTTGTCCTGCGTGACCAGGGGCTGGCCGGTGCCGGTGTGCACCAGGTCGTGCAGCAGTTCGACCACGGACTGGCCCTGCAGCGGCACCTGGGGGTCTCCGCCCACGTGCCGGCGTGCCGCCATGTTGGTGAGCAGGATGCGCCCCTGCGGGTCGCAGACGATGGTGGGGGAGGGCAGCTGCTGCAGGCTTTCGCTTACGAAGTGGTGCAGGTCGCGCAACTGGCGCGATGCGCGTTCCACAGCATTGATGCGTTTTTCCAGAAAGTCACCGGAATCCCCGGGGCGTTGCTGCAGCCGCATCGACAGGCCGTCGCGTTGCAGGCGCTCCATCTCCAGTCGCAGGAAGTGTGCGGCTGCGCTCAGGCGCCGCCAGCTCCACAGCGGATAGGCCAGCACCAGCCCAGTCAGAGCCGCAGCGGGTGCGAACTGCAGGCCTATCCACGAAGGCAGGGCCACGCTGAGCAGCAGGGTGACCACGCCCAGCGCTGCGCTGGTGAGCAAGGCCACGAAGGGGCCCAGCAACAGCAGAGCCAGCAGCGCGCACACCACGGGCGCCAGGTTGAACAGGGTGTTGAGGGCGTTGGCGGCAGGCTCGATCCGCACGCCCGACAGGCGGCCGTCCAGCACCTGGGCCACCACCTCCACGCCTGGCATCAGCCGCGATTGCTCGCTCACGGGTGTGGCAAACATGTCGCCCAGGCCCGAGGCCGCAGCGCCCACGATCACGTACTTGCCGCGAAACGCATCTGCCGGCACCTGGCCGCGCAGCACGTCGATGTAGGAGTACGTGGTGAAGTGGCCGGGGCCGCCGGCATAGGCAATCAGCGTGCGGTCAGCGCGTTGCCAGGGGCCACTGCCTGGACGCTCTGTGGCTGCAGCGCCATCGGCCACCGGTGCGGCGTGCGCTGCATTGCACTGGGGCGAATTGTGTGATGCGGATGTGGAAGCGGCCACGCACTGCAGCGCCATGCTGAAGTGCTGCCAGGGCGCGGCGGCGGGCCCTTCCTGCAGGTAGAGGCTGCGCACCACGCCGTCGTTGTCGGGGGCCACATGCACATGGCCCAGGCCGGCTGCGGCGTCTGCAAATGCGGGCCAGGGCAGGTCGGCTATGTTGGCTGCCGGGCCATGACCGCGCCGCAGCACCGGAAGCACCACCCGCCCACTGCGCCGCATGGCGTCGGCCAGCAGCACATCGTCCTCGGGGTAGTCCAAGTCTTCTTCGTTGAACAGCACGTCCATGCCGATGGCGCGGGGCTGCTGTGCCGATACGCGCGCGATCAACTCTGCGTGTAGCGCCCGGCGCCAGGGCCAGCGGCCAATGGCCGCGATGCTAGGGTCGTCGATGGCAACGATGACGATGTCGGGGTGCGCGGGGCGCGAAAGCAGGCGCAGGCCAGCGTCCTGCACCAGGTGGTTCATCCGGCTCAGGCTGTCGGCGGTGCTGAGCCAGGCCACCAGCCCCAGCAAGGCGGCGGCCAGAAGGCTCCATTCCAGGCGCCGTTGCTGGCCCCGGGTGCGTCCGGCGGTGATCATGGGCTCAGAACCCTCGGGCTCGGGGCAAACGGCGTGCGCGGCTCAAGGGCGTGCCACGGGCTGGCCGTTCGAGGTGGAGACCGGCAGGCCCGAGCCCGTGCTGATGCCTGAGCCGACCCGGATCTGGCGCGGCGGCGAGAAGTCGCTCTGCAGCCCCGTGGGGTCCAGCACCTGGATGCGCACGAGGTAGTCGCCTGCGGGCAGGTTGCTGGCGGTCCATGCAGGGGCGTCGAGCTGGGTGTCGAGCACCACCTTGTCAAACGCCAGGTCCTTGGCTGGGGCCAGTTGCAGGCGGAACCGCTGGCCAGGCTGCGCGGGCCAGTGCACCCGCACCGTGGTGTCGCCATCCTGCGCTTGCAATGACTGGGGCGACAGCGTGGCGGGGCGGTCTGCCACCGAGAAGGGCTGGGGCGGGGCAAACGGACCTTGGTCGGCCTGACTGCTCGGACTGTTTGGCAGCTGCAGCAGGCTGGCCGCACGCCAGAAATAGTTGCCTACCGGCAGCGTGTTCAGCGGCAGGCGGCATTCGGTGAGGCGTTGCTCGTCCAGCACGGGCTGGGTGAACTGCGCATCGCGGGCCACCTGCAGGCGGTACCAGGCCACACCGGGCACCTGCGTGCACCGCAGCTCGCCCGTGCCGCTGGCCAGCACCGCGCCGGGCGCAGGTTGCTGGTACAGCGGGGCCACGGGGCGCGTCTTGACCACAAAAGGCTGCACGGCAGGCACACCGGGGATGCCCGCGTCGTCCAGGGCGCGCACCGACAGGTAGTACCGCCCGTCTTCCACGGCTTTCCAGCGCAGCTGGCCATCGGCAAAACTGCCGTGGCGCAGCACCTGGGTGAAGTCGGCGTCCTGCGCCACCTGGGCCTGGTAGCGCGAGGCGCCCGGCAGTGGTGGCACGTTGATGGCCAGAATGCTCGCATCGCTGAGCATGGCCGGGACGCCCGATGTGTCGGGCGCCACCAGCAGCGGGCGGGGTGCGCCCACGCTGCCATCGGCCGCCACGGCCAGCCCTTGCCCCGGAGCCAGCATCGAGGCCGCTGCCGCAGACGAATTGGATGGGCCAGTGGTTTCTTGTTGGCGGGACTGTACGGCCACCGAGCCGCTAAGCACCGATGCGGTGGTCTGGCCCGATTCACCCATTGCCACGCCAAAGTGGGTGCCGCGCACACTGGTCACGGCCAGGGGCGTGCGCAGCTCAAAGCGGCGAAAAGCCTCGGCATTGGGTGGCACGCTGGATTCCACCGCACCGCTGCGCATCTCCAGCACCGACTGCAGGCTGCCCGCACGCCCCCGGCGGCGCAGCTGCCGCAGCAGCAGTTCGGACTGCGCCTGGACTCGCACCACCGTGCCGTCGGCCAGCTTGACGGAGACAAAAGCATCCGGCCCGACCTGCAGCGCGGTGCCCTCTTCAAGCTTGCCGCCCTGGGTGACGGGCGCCGGGGCGTCGCCCGCGCGGGCTTGCGCGGTGACCGTGCCGTGCACGAACTCCACCGTGGCCGACTCGGCGGGCTGCAGGCGCACCGGAATCCACACCACCGAACCCGGCACCAGGCGCCTGGGGTTGGCCACCTTGTTGCGGGCCTGCAGCAGCGGCCACTGCCGGGGCGCGGCCAGATAGGCCTTGGCCAGGCCTTCGAGCGTGTCACCCTCCTGCATGGTGTGGGCAATTTCATCGCCCTGCGGCGTGGTGGCGGCAGGGGGAGCCGCCTGGGCACTGGTGCCCACCAGGCTGCCGAGGAAACCCAGGGTCAATGCCGCGCTGGCGCGCAGGGCCCAGCGGGGGCGGCCGGTGTTCGTTGCCACGTGAAATCTCCTTCGTGCCGCTCGGTGCAGGCGGGCTGGCGATGGCATCCTGTGAGGATGCCGCCGTTGATAGTTGGGGGTCAGGCCCTTCGCTGGGCCTCAACAGCTTCAAAACGGTAACCCACACCGTAGACCGCCGAGACGATGAAGCCGTTGGCGGGCCGCAGGTCCAGCAGGGTGCGCAGGCGCGAGATGTGGGTGTCCAGCGAGCGCGACATGACATCCGCCACCTGGCCCCAGACGATGTCCTTGAGGTGGTCGCGCGACAACAGTCGGCCCATGTTCTGAAACAGAAACAGGGCGAGATCGTACTCGCGGTTCTTGAGCTCCACGGGCACGCCGTCAATTTCGATGGACCGGGTTTCGGACAGGAAGCGGTAGCGCCCGAACTCCACCACGCCCCCCACATTGGCTGGGTAGGCCCGCCGCAGCAGGGCCGAGACGCGGGCATTGAGCTCGCCAATGCGCACCGGCTTGACCATGAAGTCGTCGGCGCCACTGCCCAGGCCTTCGACGATGTCGCGCTCTTCCTGGCGGTGCGTGACGAACAGGATGGGCAACTGGGTGCCCACATTTTTGCGCACCCAGCGCACCACTTCAGGCCCCGTCGTGTCTGGCAGGTGCCAGTCCACGATCAACAGGTCAAAGGTCTCGCGGCGCATCTCGCGCAGGAAGTCGGCACCGTTGAGGTGGGTGTGGCAGACGTGGCCCATTGCCTCCGTGGCCTGTTTGATCAGATCCAGCTGGAGCGCATCGTCGTCCAACGCGGCTATGCGCATGGTTTTCTCCCCTGTCGAAAATGCAATTGCGGATTATTCGCGATAACCGCCGTCTGCGCTGCTGCGCACCGGCCTACCGCCCGGCAGTTGACATTTGTTAACGCTCTCTCGTTCGCCGCGACCGGGGAAGGGGCTGGGGAGAGATTTCGCGCACCAGCCGCATGCCGACCAGGGTGTACCGGGTTTGCGGGCTGTTCCAGTTGCGGTAGCCGCAGCGGGCATAAAACGACCAAGTGTGCCACGAGCCCCCACGGCGCACCCGCACGGTGCCGTCTGCGGGGCCTTGTGGATCGTTGCGCGGGGAGTGCGCATAGTAGGTGTCCCCGTGCCAGTCCGACACCCACTCCCAGGCATTGCCCAGCATGTCGTGCAGGCCAAAGGCATTGGGCGCATAGCTGCCCACCGGGGCGGTGAAAACATGGCCGTCGCTGCCCGCCAAGGCGTGCTGCTGCCAGCGGGGCCACAGCGGGGCGACCTCCTGGTCAAAGGTGTTGGCGGTGTGCAGCAGGCCCTGCGGGTCGTCGCCATGCGGATAGCGGGTGCGGGAGCCAGCGCGGCAGGCGTATTCCCATTCGGCTTCGGTGGGCAGGCGGTAGTGGTGGCCTTCGGTGCGGCTCAGCCATTGGGCCAAGGCCTGGGCGTCGTTCCAGGTGACGTTGACCACGGGATGGTCTTGCCCCTGCGCAAAACCCGGGTTGCGCCACGAATAGCGAGGGTCTCGGCCCTCAAAGGCATCGCCGCGCTGGGTGGTGGCGGGGTCGTACTGCGCGTTGTAGCCGTAGCCGCCCGTGCCATCGGCTTCCGATTCGGGCTGGTAGCCCGAGGCCTCCAGAAAGCGCTGGAACTGCCCCACGGTGACCTCGTGCCGACCCAGGTAGAACGCCCGCCGGATGTGCACCGTGTGCGCGGGGCCTTCATCGGTCAACTCGGTAAAGCGCCTGGCCTCCAGCGCCGGGTACGCGCGTGCCAGGGTATCGGGCGGCTCCACGCCCCCCATCGTGAAGCGGCCCGCCGGGACCTGCTGGAAGACCATGCCCAGGCTGTTGGTCCAGGTGGCGGGGGCGGTGTTTTGCGCAGGCCCCGCATGGGCGCAGGCGCAGACCAGCACGGCTGTCAGGGCCACCCCATGCGCCCTGAGGGGGCGCCGCAGAAACCAGACCATGGCAGGGATCAGGGTTGGCGGTCGGGGGCTTCGCTCACGCATTCAAAAACTAGGCGCGAGCCATCGTTGCGCAGCAGCTTGGGGAACAGCGCCAGCCGCTGGCATTCGCGCGTGGCCGCTGCATAGGCGGGCGACGTGTCGGTGCCGTACACGGGCACGCTGAAGGTGCGGTCACGGCCCGATGCCATGGGCCCCGAGGGGTGGTGGGGGCTGGTAGCGTTGCAGCCCGCCAGCACGGCGAGCACGGAGAGGGTGGCAACTGGCAGTTTCATGGGAGTCTCCAAGAACAGAACGGACAGTTTACGCACAAGGCCCACGCCGACAGCGTAGGCGCATTGCGCACACACCACCATCTTCTGTCGCAGCCAGGCGGGTATCCTGCGGATTCACCCTGGAGATGAATATTTGAATAATTTTGGCCGCTAGCGCTTATTGGTAAAGCGCGAGCAGCTATCAAAAAGTGACCGCTTCCCCCAGCGCATTCCGACCTCGGATCCCGCGTTGGACAGGGGCAGAGCGGTTTACGCGGCGGCTGCAGCCTCTGCCAGCGCCTGCAGCGCGGCTGCCACATCGTCGGCGCTCACGCCCTCCATCGGTGCCAGGCGCTGTGCCAGTGTTTGCAGTGCGTCCGGGTCTTTTTGCAACTGGGCAATGGCCTGGCCTGCTTCCTTGGGCGCGTCAAAACCAGTGCTTTGCAGCAGCAGGCGGCCATCGGCATCCACCAGCTTGAAGTAGAACTTGCCGTCGGCTTCGCGGTATTGCTTGAACGAAGGCAGCGCTGTCTTCGCGGCCTTGGCGGGCTTGGGCGCCGCAGTGGCCTGGGCCAGACTGCGCAGGCCCACAGCGGCGCGCAGCTCGCGGATGAACGGCGTGGCCAGCGCACGGGCGCGTTCGGCACCGGCCAGCAGGGTCTGCTCGATGCGGGCGGGGTTGTGGATGAGTTCTTCGTACTGCGCACGCATGGGGGCGATCACCTGGTCCACACGTTCGAACAGGGTGTTCTTGGCATCACCCCAGGCAATGCCGTCGGCGTAGGCCTGGCGCAGCGCGGCGGTTTCGTCGGGCGTGGCAAACGCCTGGTAGATCTGGAACAGCGCCGATCCCTCGGTGTCCTTGGGCTCGCCGGGTGCGCGCGAATCGGTCAGGATGCCGCCGATCAGCTTCTTGAGCTGCGCGCGCGAGCTGAACAGCGGGATGGTGTTGTCGTAGCTCTTGCTCATCTTGCGCCCGTCCAGGCCGGGCAGCGTGGCCACATGGTCGTCAATGGCGGCCTCGGGCAGCACAAAGTGTTCGCCATACAGGTGGTTGAAGCTCGCGGCCATGTCACGCGCCATTTCGATGTGCTGGATCTGGTCGCGGCCCACGGGCACCTTGTGCGCCTTGAACATCAGGATGTCGGCGCCCATCAGCACGGGGTACATGAACAGGCCGGCCGTCACGCCGTCGTCGGCATCGCGGTCGGCGGCAGTGTTCTTGTCCACGCTGGCCTTGTAGGCGTGGGCGCGGTTGAGCACGCCCTTGCCCGTCACGCAGGTCAGCAGCCAGGTCAGTTCGGGGATCTCAGGGATGTCGGACTGGCGGTAGAACGTGACCTTCTCGGGGTTCAGCCCTGCGGCCAGCCAGCTGGCGGCGATCTCCAGCGTGGAGCGCTGGATGCGCACCGGGTCTTCGCACTTGATGAGCGCGTGGTAGTCGGCCAGAAAGTAAAAGCTCTGCACGCCGGGCGTGAGGCTGGCGGCCACCGAGGGGCGGATGGAGCCCACGAAGTTTCCCAGGTGGGGTGTGCCCGTGGTGGTAATGCCGGTGAGAAAACGCGTGATGCTCATGGGAAGGATGTCAGCAAGAAACGGGGGTAGAAGAATTAACGCAACAGTGCTGTGAGCGGGGTGAGCAGAAACTGGATGACGCCGTAGCCCAGCGACATCAGCGGGCGTAGCCACAGCGTCCCCACCACCCCAGCGATCACCAGGCCCATCACAATGAAAAAGCCCCAGGGTTCGATGCGAGAGACCATGTGCGCCTGTTTCCAGGGCAGCAGGCCCACCAGGATGCGCCCGCCATCCAGCGGCGGCAGCGGAAACAGGTTGAACGCCCACATCACGAGGTTGACCAGCACGCCAGCGCGGGCCATCTCGATGAAAAAGCGCTCCTCCACGCCAGAGCCCACCAGTGCCACCAGCAGCACGGCCCAGCCAATGGCCTGGATGAAGTTGGACGCCGGGCCCGCCAGCGCCACCCAGACCATGTGTTTCTTGGGATTGCGCAGGTTGCCGAAATTGACCGGCACCGGCTTGGCATAGCCAAACAGGAAGGCTCCCGAGGTCGCAAAGTACAGCAGCAGTGGCATCAGGATGGTGCCCACCGGGTCGATGTGTTTGATCGGGTTGAGGGTGATCCGGCCCATCATGTACGCGGTGTTGTCGCCAAAGTGGCGCGCGGCGTAGCCGTGGGCTGCCTCGTGCACGGTGATGGCAAACAGCACCGGCAGGGCGTAGATCAGAACGGTTTGGATGAGATTGGAGATGTCCACCCGGTGATTGTCTCAGACGCCCGCCACCCCAGCCGTTGCCGGGGCGACCCGCGCGGAGTACACGGCATGCCTGTGGTGGGATGACCGGCGCACAACAGGACTCGGGCAAGTGGCTCACCCCCAGGCAAGCCGGTTGTTGCATCCCGATTCGCGCAAGTTCTATGTGGGATGTACGTATGCCGAGGGCGCCCGCAGCGCCGTGATCATTGCTAGCATCTGCCGGTTGCCCCCGGGGCGACCCAAAAAACCAAAACAACAGCCCTGGAGAGGCATAACATCATGTGGAACAACCTGAAAATTGGAACGCGCCTGGCCCTGGCGTTTGGCGGTATGGCACTGCTGGTGCTGCTGTTAATGGTCATGGCGCTGGCTGGCATCGGCGGGGCCGAGCAGGCACTGCAGGGCGCGCCTGTGACAGCGCCCCAGGCCCAGGCAGCACAGGCGCACCTGCAAAGCGCCCGGGCATGGATCATCGGCTGCAGCTGTGTGGCGTTTGTGCTGGCGCTGCTGGCTGTGTTCAGCCTGCGCATGAGCATCGTGGCGCCGCTCAACCAGGCCATCCTGATTGCAGAAACCGTGGCTTCGGGCGACCTGAGCCAGGAATTCAGCTCCGATCTGCAGGGCGACTTTGGCCGGCTCCTGAACGCCCTGGGCACCATGGAGGACACGCTGACCGACCTGGTATCGCGCATCAAGCAGGACGCCGATGCCATCAGCGCCTCTGCCGCAGACATCGACCATGGCAACACCGACCTTTCCCGCCATGCGGAAGACCAGGTCTCTTCACTCACCGAAACTGCTGCCAGCATGGAGCAGCTGACCGCCACCGTGCGCCAGAATGCCGAGCGCGCCCATTCCGCCAGCGACCTCGCGGTGAAGGCCTCGGGCATTGCAGAGCAAGGGGGCGCGGTGGTGGGCGACGTGGTGTTGACCATGCAGGCCATCAGTGGCAGCTCACGCAAGATTGTGGACATCATCCAGGTCATCGAAGGCATTGCCTTCCAGACCAACATCCTGGCGCTCAACGCGGCGGTGGAAGCCGCCCGCGCGGGCGAGCAGGGCCGGGGCTTTGCCGTGGTGGCCAGCGAGGTCCGCAATCTGGCCCAGCGCAGCGCGGTGGCCGCCCGCGAGATCAAGGCGCTGATCAGCGCGTCGGTCGAGCAGGTGGAAAACGGCGCTGGCCAGGTGGGCAAGGCGGGCAAGACCATGCAGGAGATCGTGGCGGCCGTCGGGCAGGTCAGCGCACTGCTTGGCGAAATCTCCCACGCCCTGCGCGAGCAGAGCGATGCCATCAGCCATGTGAACGGCGCCGTGTCGCACATGGACGGCACCACCCAGGAAACGGCTGCGCTGGTTCAGAACGCGGTTTCCACCGCCACCTCGCTCACAGCCCAGGCGCGCGATCTGGAGCAGGCTGTGGGTGCGTTCAAGTTATAGCCCCCCTGAGCGGCTGCGCCGCTTCCCCCTCAGGGGGACGCCACCGGTGGCCTGGCAAAGCCAGTTCCACGGTGGCGCTGGGATGGGGCCGCGCCAGTTGTGGAGGCCCCGGGCAAGCGCTATGGCAGTCGAGGTGAGGAGCTGCGGCTACAACCCCAGCGCCTGCAGGCTGCCCCGGCCTTCGCGCACCACTTCGGGTTCGCCGCCGCTGCCCATGGGGGTCAGGTCCACCACAGTGGTGGGCTCCAGCGGGCAGGCGCCTGCGTCCACGATGGCGTCCACCAGCTTTTCGTAGCGTTCGCGGATTTCCTGCGGGTCGTTCAGGGGCTCGGTCTCGCCGGCCGGGATCAGCGTGGTGGCCAGCAGCGGGGCGCCGTGCAGCTCCAGCAGCAGCTGCAGGCCCTTGCGGTCGGGTACGCGCAGACCGATGGTCTTGCGCGAAGGGTGGCTCACGCGGCGCGGCACTTCCTTGGTCGCTTCGAGGATAAAGGTGTAGGGCCCGGGCGTGCCCAGCTTGAGCAGGCGGTACTGGCGGTTGTCCACGCGGGCATAGTTGGCCAGTTCCGACAGGTCACGGCACAACAGGGTGAGGTGGTGCTTATCGTCCACCTGGCGGATGCGGCGCATGCGATCGACGGCATCCTTGTCGTCCAGGTGGCAGACCAGCGCATAGCTGGAATCGGTGGGTACGGCCAGAATGCCGCCCTTTTGCAGCAGCATGGCGCCCTGCTTGAGCAGGCGCGGCTGGGGGTTGTCGGGGTGGACTTCGAAATACTGGGCCATGAAATGGTGCGTCTCGTCTCAAACGGCAGCGGGGTGCCGGATGCGTTCAGCCAGCAGTTCCCAGACCGGGGTGAGCTGCCCGGGTAGCAGCGGCAAGGTCCCCAGGTCGGTGTGGGACTCGTCCGGGCTGTGGAAGTCGCTGCCGCGCGAGGCGGCCAGCCCAAACTCCTTCGCCATCGCGGCGTAGGTGACATACTCGGCTGCGCTGTGGCTTCCGGTGACGACTTCCACCCCGCGCCCGCCGTGGGCCTTGAACTCGGAAAACAGCGCAAATTCTTCGTTGGCACTGAACTTGTAGCGCGCCGGGTGGGCAATGATGGCCATGCCGCCTGCCTCGGTGATCCAGCGCACGGCGTTGCCCAGCGACGCCCAACGGTGCGGCACATAACCAGGCTTGCCTTCGATGAGGTATTTGCGAAATACCTCGGAGGTGTCCTTGCAGACCCCGGTCTCCACCAGAAAGCGGGCGAAATGGGTGCGTGAAATCAATGCCGGGTTGCCTACGAACTGCAGCGCGCCCTCGTAAGCGCCCGGAATACCCGCCTGGGCCAGTTGTTCGGCCATGTCCTTGGCGCGTTCGCCGCGCCCACCGCGCGTAGCGGCCAGGCCCTCGGCCAGTCGGGTGTCGTTGGGGTCGAAACCCAGGCCGACGATGTGGACGGTGGTGTCGGCAAAGGTGACCGAGATTTCGACGCCCGTGAGGTAGGCCATGCCCTGCGCATGGGCAGCGGCGGCGGCGCGGTGCTGGCCGCCGATTTCGTCATGGTCGGTGAGCGCCCACAGCTCGACACCGTTGGCTTTCGCGCGGGCGGCCAGATCCTCCGGGGTCAGGGTTCCGTCGGATACCACGGAATGGCAATGCAGGTCGGCGTTCAGTATGGATGTCACCGTGCCATTTTAGGGCTTGTACCGATATCGCGCGCCACCGCGCAACCCCTGTGCCGTCGTGGACGGGTTCTCCGGAGTCCTGCCAGGTGCCGCTGACCCCCGGGTGGGCCGTCCTGTCACCTTCAGCACGCTGGGTGCGGGTTTTTCCCGGGAAAAAGTGCGCAGGGCAGTGCCTGGGCTGGCGTAGGCTTGTGGCCTGCTGTTGACGCAATCGGATGTTGCGTGCCGCGCGTTGGCCGCACACTTACATTTCCAGGTCCACGAGGAAAAAGAACCATGCAAATCGACAATATCCGCGTTTCGCGCAAGCTGTGGGGAGCATTCATCCTGCTGATGCTGGCCATGCTGTTGATCTCCGGCTTCCAGCAGTACCGGGCCAACAGCTCCATGTCGGCGGCGATGGACCAGGTGGTCGAGATCGAAGAGCGCATCTCGGCGGCCATACGCTGGCGGGGGGCCACCGAAACCGCCGTCAACATGGTGATGGGCGGAGCCGTCACCACCGACGCGGTGCTGGCCCAGCAGTACGACGCCAAGGTCAAGGAAATCATTGGCGGCATCAACAAGATTCAAGAGGGGATCGTGGCCGGTGCCACGGCGCCCGAGGAAAAAGCGGCGCTCGACAAGGTGCTGGCCGAACGCAAGCTGGTGCTGGCCGCCACCGCCAAGACCTGGGAGCTCAAGGGCGCGGGCGATGGCGTGGCCACCCAGCAGTTTGCCGACAATGAACTCACCCCCATGGTGGCGCGCTACCTCAAGGCGCAGGACGACTTTGTCGCTGTACTGCAAAAGCGCCGCGAGGAGATACGGGCCGAGACCACACAGCGGCGGGTTGCCTACGCCATCCAGGGCCTGGTGGTGTCGGCCGTGCTGGTTGTGGTGGTGCTGCTGCTGGCCTGGAAGCTGGTGCGCTCCATCACCGTGCCATTGGACGAGGCGGTGGAAACCATCGACGCCATCGCCGCTGGCGACCTCACGCGCGAGCTGCAATCCACCCGCAAGGACGAGTTCGGCCACATGCTGAGGTCCCTGTCGGCCATGTCCACCCGCTTGCGGGGGGTGGTGAGCGAGGTGCGGGTGGGTGTGGATTCCGTCTCTTCGGCCTCGATCCAGATCGCCAACGGCAACCACGACTTGTCAGCCCGCACCGAGCAGACTGCCTCGAACCTGGAAGAAACCGCCGCCAGCATGGAAGAACTTACGGCCACGGTGAGCCAGTCGGCCGACACCGCGCGCCAGGCCAACCAGCTCGCGGGCACGGCGGCCCAGGCGGCGGCGCGCGGCGGCGAAGTGGTGGGCCAGGTGGTCACCAGCATGCAGCAGATCACCGACAGCAGCCGCAAGATCAGCGACATCATCGGTGTGATCGACGGTATTGCCTTCCAGACCAACATCCTGGCGCTCAACGCCGCTGTGGAAGCCGCCCGCGCGGGCGAGCAGGGCCGGGGCTTTGCGGTGGTGGCCAGCGAAGTGCGCAGCCTGGCTGGGCGCAGCGCTGAGGCCGCCAAGGAGATCAAGAACCTGATCAGTGCCTCGGTAGAAAACGTCGAGTCGGGCTCTGCCCAGGTGGCCCAGGCGGGCCAGACCATGGGCGAGATCGTGGCCAGCGTGCAGCGCGTGAGCGACCTGATTGGAGAAATCACGGCATCGTCCTCCGAGCAGCGCGACGGGATTGCCCAGGTCAACCAGGCCGTGACGCACCTCGACCAGATGACGCAACAGAACGCGGCGCTGGTGGAGGAGTCCACCGCCGCTGCAGCCTCGATGCGCGACCAGGCCCAGCGCCTGGCCGAGGTGGTGGCGGTGTTCAATGTGGGCGCGATGGCGGTTCGCGCACCGGCAGCGCCCCGCCCGGCTCCTTCTGCGGCGCCCCGGCCAGCGCCAGCGGCCAGAACCGCCCTCGGCAACCAACCCGCAGCACCCAAGGCAACCAAGCCTACCAAGGCAGCCGCCGCCGCTCGCTTGGCACCACCGGCCCCCGCCGCTGCACGCCCCGCTGCCACCCCTGGCCCATCGGCCGCGCCCGCTGCACCTGCGCCCCGGGCTGCAGCCCAAGGCGGGGATGACGACTGGGAAAGCTTCTGACAAGGTGGTTTCTTAAAATTGATAGCTGTTCGCGCTTTCTGGATAAGCGCTAGAGGCCAGTTTGGTTTGAAATCCTTTACATCTCTTGCAAAGGCAGCGCATGCTGCATTTTGTTTTTGTTCACACCCGAAAGGACTCGACGATGCCCCTGGTCAACATTCGCCTGGCGCGGCGCGACCTGCCCACCACCGCAGCGCAAAAGGCCGCATTGATCGCAGGTGTCACCCAGCTCATGCAGCAGGTACTGGACAAACGGCCCGAGAGCGTCACCGTCATCATCGATGAGGTGGACCCCGAGAACTGGGGTGAAGGCGGCGAGCCGGTCACGGTAATCCGCAAGCGGCGCAAAGGGCCGACGCAGTTGGTCGTGTGAGCAAGTAAGGCGTCTGCGCTTCGGTGCAAGGAAAGTATTGGGCCGGTATTTTGATTTTTGCATCAAAAATTGTTAGTATTAACGAAATTTTGACGCAAATATCAATTGCAGACCCTTCAAGAACTCGGTGAGGCCGTCGCCACACGTCGCAAACTGCTAGGCCTTAAGCAGGGCGACGTCGCGGCTCAAGCGGGCGTTACCGCCGAATCCCTGTCGCGCTTTGAGCGGGGCAGGTCGGCAGAGTTTGGCTCACGCAAACTGCTGGCTGTGCTGGCCGTGCTGGGGGCTGAGCTAGACATCGTGGTGGAAGGCCAAGCAGGCAACCTGGACGAACTGCGTCGCGAGCGTGCGCAATCTCCAGCCGGGCGCGCTGCCGATGCGCCAAGTGTTTCCAATACGGCGCGCCGCTAATGCAGTTGTCTGTTTACGTACTGGGCCGCGAAGTGGCAACGCTGGAACAGTCCGGCGACTTCAAAAGCGTGCTCACCTACCACCCGCACGTGGCGGCAGACGACTTCGTCTCCCTCACCATGCCCGTGCGGCTGGAGAGCTACGTGTGGGACGACCAACTCCCGCCCGTGTTGCAAATGAACCTGCCCGAAGGCTACCTGCTACAGGTGCTGCAAGAACAGTTTGGCCCGCACATCGGTGCCAGCCCCATCGCTTTGCTGTCCGTCATCGGCCGCAACATGGTGGGCCGCCTACAGGTGGCCGTGCCTGGCGCGCAGCTTGATGAACCAGCCCAGCCCGTCGAAGTGGCCGCGCTGCTCAAAGGCGACAACTCCGAAGCCGCCTTTGCCGCGCTGGTGCGCCAGCACGCCACCAGCGGCGTATCGGGCGTGGTGCCCAAGTTTCTGGACGCGCAAACCGCTCCCCCCACCGTTCAGGCAGAGCTTGTCGAAGCCCTGCACCCGCCCAACCCCGCCCTCGGACCCCACCCCAAAGCCAGCCTCACCACCCGCCGCCACATCATCAAAGGCTCCAGCGCCCAACTGCCCTTTGTCGCGCTGAACGAACACCTGTGCATGCAGGTCGCCCGCCGCGTTATGTCCGCCGCCACAACCGAAGTGTCTGACGACGGCCAGGCCCTGGTCGTGCACCGCTTTGATGTGGACGAGCACGGCCAGCCGCTGTGGGGCATGGAAGACTTTTGCAGCCTGCTGGGCTTGCGCCCCGCCGCCAAATACGACACCACCTGGGAGCGCATCGCCAAAGCCGTGCGCGACCACGTGCCCGGCGCACAGCGGCTGGCCACCTTTCGCCAGTTGGCCACCACCTTGCTGCTGACCTACGCCCTGCGCAACGCCGACTGCCACGCCAAAAACCTGGCCCTGCTCTACACCAGCCGGGCCAACGCCCACCTGTCACCCGCCTACGACATGCTCACCACCAGCGTGTATGCAGGTTTTCAGCACAACCCGCCCGCCATCGACTTCATGGGCAAACGCACTTGGGCGCCGGGCAAAAACCTGCAAAAGTTCATCGCCGCCACCTTTGGCATCCAGCCCAAAGAGCAACAGCACATGGTGCAAGCCATCAGCGACGCCGTGGCCGACGTGGCCCCCCAGGTGCGCCAGGCCATGGCGCAGCACCCCGGGTTTGAAGACATTGGCAAACGCATGCTGATGGCCTGGGCTGAAGGCGTGCAGGGCCTGCGCGATGCGCGGGTGTATGCGGTGGGTGAGTGGCAGGCGGGGGAGGCGTTTGCAGGGTTTTCTGCACCGCCCAAGCTGGTGAGCCCACACGAAAAAATTGGACGTTCGCCCTTGTTGGGCCAGCGTTAACTTGAATCAGAGGAAAACAACAACATGCCAACGTTGCAATGGGTCGGTAAAGACAAGGTGGTGAACCACCATCTCGACGTGCCTTTTCGGGTGCTCAACAAAGTGTCCAGCTTCCGCGCGCCTGAAGGCACTCCAGCGAACAGCACCGATAACCGCATCATTCACGGCGACAACCTGGAAGCGTTAAAGAGCCTGCTGCCAGAGTTTGAGGGCAAGGTGAAGTGCATCTACATTGACCCGCCTTACAACACCGGCAACGAGGGCTGGGTCTACAACGATGCGGTCAATGATCCCAAGATCAAGCGGTGGCTGGGTAAGGTTGTGGGCAAGGAAGGGGAGGATCTTTCGCGGCATGACAAGTGGCTGTGCATGATGTACCCGCGAGTAAAACTCCTTCACCGTCTCCTTGCGAAGGACGGCGTGATATTCGCGTCAATAGATGACAACGAAGCTGTCCACCTGCAACAGCTCCTAAACGAAATTTTTGGTGCTGAGAGCTTCCTGGCCAAACTGGTGTGGAAGCGAAAAGCGGGTGGTGGAGACGATAGCGAACACGTTGCAACTGAACATGAATATGTTCTGTGCTACGCGAAACGCAAGCAATTCGCGAAGATCAGCCGAGTGTTGCATGAGAGTCCGGCGATGACTGCCAAATACAACAAGGTTGAAAACGGTCGTCGCTACTATTTAGAGCGGCTGGACAAAACAAGTCTCACATATAGCGAATCGATGGATTTTCCTATCGAGTGTCCAGACGGGTCATTCGTTTCGCCTCCTCACCCGGATCCGAAAAATCCGACGACATCGTGGCGATGGTCTGAAAAAGCGGTGAAGGAGCGCCGAGAGGAACTCCAGTTCATCAAAGAAAAGAAAACAAATGAGTGGCGCATCTACACGCGTACGTGGGAACCGTCGGAGGGCGTAACTCCGCGAAGTTTGTTGGTGGATAAAGACTTCGGACGGAACCGAGACGGAACTCAAGAACTTGATTCAATTCTCGGCCCTAAAGTTTTCAATAACCCATAGCCCACCAAGCTACTGACCCATCTTCTGCAGATGGGGGCTTTTGCTAAAGATGCTTTGGTACTCGATTCATTTGCAGGATCAGGCTCAACAGCTCATGCGCTGCTGAAACTGAACCGAAGCGATGGTGGACATCGAAGGTTCATCCTTTGCGAAACTATGGACTACGCTCAAACATTGACCGCCGAAAGGGTCAGGCGTGTTATGGCTGGCTACGGAGACAGAGACAAAGAAAAGGCGGGTCTCGGCGGCGGTTTCGACTTCTACACCGTCGGCGAGCCGATATTTCTGCCTGACGAAAATCTCAACGAGACCGTAGGTACTGATGCCATCCGCGCCTATGTAGCCTACAGCGAAGGCATTCCGTCAGGCGATCAAACCACGGCGGAGAATCCGCACAGCCCGTACCTTTTGGGGCTGAACCGAGAAACAGCCTGGATCTTCCACTACGAGCCCGACAGGGCGACCCGTCTTGATATGGAGTTTTTGTCGGGGCTGCGTTTTGGTGCCGATACGGGTGCCAGCAAGCCGGGCACGGTCATCATTTATGCCGACCGCTGCCTGTTGTCTGCGGCTTTCATGGCCAAGCACGGAATCATCTTCAAGAAGATTCCGCGCGACATCACTCGCTTCTGAGCCAGTACACCACCACGGATTGCAGCGACATCATGGAACTCAAAAATTACCAAGCGCGTGTGCTGGTTGATTTGGCCGACTATCTGGACGTGCTGGACCGCACGCCCAACCTGGCCCAGGCTTTTTCTGACTATTGGTCCAGCCGGGGTGTGCGCGTGGGCAGCACGGGTGCGCAGGCAGGCATGGCGCCGTACAAAAACACGGTGCCCGGTGTGCCGCACATTTGCGCCAAGGTGCCCACGGCGGGGGGCAAGACTTTTATTGCGGTGAATGCGTTGGAGACGGTGTTTACCGCGCTAACTAAGCGAAGCCCCAGGCGCCCCAAGATGGTGGTGTGGCTGGTGCCATCACTCACCATCTTGGACCAAACCGTGCAGGCGCTGAGCAGCCCCGAGCATCCTTACCGCAGGCGGCTTGACCAGTTGTTCCGTCATCGGGTGGTGGTGTACGAGAAGCGCGACTTGCTGATGGGTGCCGGGTTCTCGTACGACACGGCCCAAGAACAACTGTCGATTGTGGTGATGAGCTTTGATTCGCTGCGCGCCAAGAACAAGGAAGACCGCAAGATTTACCAGGAGAACGGCAACCTGGCCTCGTTCTTGTTGCCCGACCAGGGCGACGGTGGTGACTGGCTTTTGCCCGAGCATGACCCATCGGCCTTGATCAATGTGATTCGCCGCATGCGGCCTGTGGTGGTGGTGGACGAGAGCCACAACGCAGAAAGCCAGTTGTCGGTGGAGATGATGAAGAACCTGAACCCGGACTTCATCCTGGACCTGACGGCCACGCCGCGCAACAACAGCAACATCATCAGCTTCGTGGATGCGCTGGCGCTCAAAAAGCAGCACATGGTGAAGTTGCCGGTGATCGTGGCCAACCGCAGCAGCAAGACTGAGGTGATGGAGGCCGCGCTGATTTTGCGGGGGCAACTGGAGGCTATGGCCCAGAAGGAAGAGGCTGCTGGCGGCAAGCACATCCGGCCCATCGTGCTGTTCCAGGCGCAGCCTCGTACGGCCGATGACAACACGACGTTCGAGAAAATTCGTGAAACCTTGGTGCAGTGGAAGGTGCCTGCCGAGCAGATCAAGATCAAAACGGCCGACATTAATGAACTCAAGGGCATCGACTTGATGAGCCGGGATTGCCCGGTGCGCTACATCATCACCGTCAACGCGCTCAAGGAAGGTTGGGATTGCCCGAACGCATACATCCTGGCATCACTGGCCGACAAAACGTCTGCCGTGGACGTGGAGCAGATTTTGGGTCGCGTGCTGCGCATGCCCCATGTGCAGCAACACAGCCATGATCTTTTAAACCTGTCGTACGTGTTTACGGCCAGCAATCGGTTCATGGACACCTTGCAAAGTGTGGTGAAAGGGTTGAACCGGGCGGGCTTTACCGACAAGGACTTTCGCGCGGTGGAGCAAGAAAGCCTGGCCTCGGCTCCAGGCGGCGGTGCATCAGCGCCATCGCTGGGTTTGTTTGATGCCTTGCCTGATGCGCATGCCACCGATATGCCAAGTCATGCCATTGATGAGTTGGATGCGAGCGCTCCGGCGCCAGACTGGCAAGCTGCCGCCCAGTGTGACGAAGACGCCGCGCCTGCGGTAGCGGCTACAGGCGGGGCTGCCCCGCCCTCAACGGCGTTCGTGGATCAAATCAAGGCGCAAGCCAAGGCGGAAAACCAGGCTTTTGAGGCCAAGGCGCAGGCTGCGGAAGAGGGCGTGACGCAAGAGCTGGAAGACAAGATGAATCGACACCGGCTGAAAGAACTGTTCCGCGATGAAGCCATGAATTTGGCGCTGCCACAGTTTTTTATCAAAGTGCAAAACGGGGGGTTTTTTGATGCGGACCAGCCCTACCAAACATTCGAGCGCGAAGAGCTTTTGAGGGATTTCCGGTTGTCGCAAGCCGATGCCACGATTTCCTTTGATGACGTGGAGGCCGAGGTGTATCGCGTGGACTTGGAGCAGTTGGGCGAAGAGAACTATGCGCCCAAGGCCTTCAAGCTCGCGGTGAATGAACGCGCGCGGTTTACCGCTTACCTGCTGAGCCTGCCGCAAGAAAGCCAGATTGCCAATCTGGTGAGCCGCATCACGGAGTTGATCGGCAACATGTATCCCATTACGGACCCCGAAGTGAAGGAGTACGTCCGGCGCATTGTGGTTGGCATGAGCGCGGAGCAAATGCGCGACTGCATCGAGCGCGACGTTGCCTACGTGCGCAAGATCAAAAAGAAGATTTCCGCGCTGGCCGATGTTCACGCAGTGAAAGCGTTCACCGACCTGCTGGATGTTGACCGCATCGTGCTGCAGCCGGGGTTCAAATTGCCCGAATCGATTACGCCCAGCGCCAATTCAAGCGCCGTACCCAAGAGCTTGTACGTGACCGAGGCGGCCATGGGCGACTTTGAACGACGATTAATCAACGACATCGCCAATCTTGACAGCGTGCAGTGGTGGCACCGCAATCTGTCGCGGGGCAAGGGCTTTCGCATCAACGGCTTCCTTAATCACTACCCGGACTTCATTGTGAAGACCAAGGCTGGCAAGATCGTTGCGCTTGAAACCAAAGGTGATGACCGCGACAACGGCGACTCGGAGTTGAAGCTCAAGCTGGGCAAACTTTGGGAGGCCAAAGCTGGTCGGGACTACCGATACATGATGGTGTTCGACAACAACCCTATCGAAGGTGCAGAGCGGCTGTCAGATGCCTTGAAGAAGATTGGTCAGCTTTGAGATGGATGGGAGCTACATGGAGACAATGAATGGCTGAAATCACCCGCCGCCGTACCGGCGAACTGTTGCGCGAGCTGTTCAAGCTGTTGATGGCCGCGCCTGAAGGCTTGCAGGCCAGTGCGGCCTTGGCTGCACTGGCGGAGCGCGTGACGTTGACCCCCTACGAAGCAGACAACTACGAATCTGGCGGGCGGCGCTTTGACAAGATTGTGCGGTTTGCCACCGTGGACTGTGTGAAGGCCGGTTGGCTCGTGAAAGAAAAGGGGATCTGGACGATTACCGATGAGGGCCGCAAGGCCTATGCCGAGCTGGTGGACCCGGAGGCTTTTTACCGACGCGCCTGCAAGCTGTATGCCGAATGGAAGGCCGCGCAGCCTGATGCAGACGCAGCGCCATCGCCCAGCACTGCCGCTGACCCCGACCCGCTGGCGCAAGACAACACCGCCAAGGCTGTGAGCATTACGTTTGAAGAGGCCGAGGAGCACGCCTGGGCTGAGATTGCGCAGTACCTGCGCAACATGCCGCCCTACGAGTTTCAGGAGCTGGTGGCCGACCTGCTGCGGGCCATGGGCTATTACGTGAGCTGGGTGTCGCCGCCGGGCAAGGATGGCGGCATTGACATCCTGGCCCAGCCGGATGTGCTGGGCACCCGGCCGCCGCGCATCAAGGTGCAGGTGAAGCGGCAAAAGGAGGCTGTCAGTGTGGATGGCTTGCGCTCGTTCATGGCGCTGCTGGGCGATAGCGATGTGGGGCTGTTTGTGTGCACGGGCGGCTTTACCAAGGATGCTGCTACCGAGGCGCGCACTCAGGAGAAGCGCCGCATCACGCTGATTGGGCTTGATACCTTGTTTGACCTGTGGGTGGAGCACTACGGCAAGCTGACTGACCAGGCGCGGCGGCGGTTGCCGCTGCGGCCTATTCAGTTTTTGTCGCCGCAGGGCTGAGGGCGTTTGAGCAAGCATCTGCTTTTGCTACTGAAAGCGTAGCTGCTTGCGCTTGACTATCAAGCGCTAGAGGCCAATTTGGCTTGATAAGTGACGGCCGGAGGCAGGTCGTTGGCCTTGAGTCTGTCGAAGGGGCTGTTCGTGCAAAGTGCCTGGCTTCGACTGGCTCAGCCCGAACGGACGGGGGGAGGCATCTGTGACAGGTCGCAATCAGGCGGTTTGGCCCCTGATTTTGGCGGCGACTCAGACCTACAGCTGTGCCCCTTCCACCAGAAACTGCACCTTGCGCTCGCCCTTCCACTCGTTCACATCGAGGCGGAAGGCCAGCAGCACGCGCGCGGGCAACTGCTCGGTGTGGCCGAACCAGATGGCGTCCACCGGGTTGCCCTGGTGCATGAGCTTGATCGACAGGTGGTTCTTGGACTCACCCACCAGGCGCTGGCTCACGATCTGCACTTCCTCGCTGAAGGTGGGGGGCGCAAAGCCCTGGCCCCACACCTCGTGGTGCAGGGTGTCCACCATGTCGGCGCGGCAGTATTCCGGGGCCAGGGGGCCGTCGGTCTCGATGCGGCGGGTGAGGGTGGCGGCGTCGAGCCATTCCTGCGCGACCTGGGCCAGGGCTTGCTCGAAGGTGTCGAACGAGTCTGCGTCCACCGTGCAGCCCGCCGCCATGGCGTGGCCGCCAAATTTGAGCAGCACGCCCGGGTGGCGCTTGGCCACCAGGTCGAGCGCATCGCGCAGGTGAAAGCCGGGGATGGAGCGGCCGGAGCCCTTGAGTTCGTGGCCTTTGCCCGGTGCGCTGCTGGCCGCGAACACAAAGGTGGGGCGGTGCAGTTTGTCCTTGATGCGGCTGGCCACGATGCCCACCACGCCTTCGTGAAAGTCAGGGTCGAACACGCTGATGGCCGGGGGCGGTTCTTCGTCTTCCTGGAACAGGCTTTCGGCCATCAGCATGGCCTGGTCGCGCATGCCGCCTTCGATCTCGCGGCGCTCGCGGTTGATGCCGTCGAGCGTGCCCGCCAGTTCGGCGGCGCGGCCTGCTTCGTCGGTGAGCAGGCATTCGATGCCCAGCGTCATGTCGGCCAGGCGCCCTGCGGCGTTGATGCGCGGTCCTAAGGCGAAGCCAAAGTCGAAGGTGGTGGCCACGGGCGCCTTGCGGCCGGCAGCGGTGAACAGCGCGGCTACCCCGGCGGGCATCTGGCCTGCGCGGATGCGCTTCAGGCCCTGGGCGACCAGGCGGCGGTTGTTGGCGTCGAGCTTGACCACGTCGGCTACCGTGCCCAGCGCCACGAGGGTGAGCAGCGGGTCGAGCTTGGGTTGGGTGGCCGCATCGAATATCCCGCGTGCCCGCAGCTCTGCCCTTAGCGCCAGCAGCACGTAGAACATCACGCCCACACCGGCCATGGACTTGCTCTCGAAGGTGCAGCCGGGCTGGTTGGGGTTGACGATGGCATCGGCCGCGGGCAGCTCGGGGCCGGGCAGGTGGTGGTCGGTGACGACGACCGTGAGGCCCAGCGCCTTGGCCTCGGCCACGCCGTCCACGCTGGCGATGCCGTTGTCCACGGTGATGAGTACGTCGGCGCTGCGTTCGGCTACGCGGCGGGCGATGGAAGCAGTGAGGCCGTAGCCATCGGTCACGCGGTCGGGCACGAGGTAATCCACGTTCTGCGCGCCCAGCAGCCGCAGCCCGCGCACGCCCACGGCGCAGGCCGTGGCGCCGTCGCAGTCGTAGTCGGCCACGATGACGAGGCGCTTGTTCTGCGCCATGGCGTCGGCCAGCAGGCGCGCGGCGGTGTCAATGCCTTTGAGGCCCGAGGGGGGCAACAACCGGCCCAGGCCGTCGTCCAGCTCGTCTTTGGCACGCACACCGCGCGCGGCATACAGGCGCGCCAGCAGCGGGTGCACACCGGCCTGTTCCAGCGCCCAGGCGGCACGGGGGGGAATGTCTCTTGCTACTATTTTCATAGCTTATCGCACATGTCTGTAAAGCGCTGGGGCCTGAAAAGGCTTTGAAAACGCTGGGCCAGGGTGCGGGGGGCGGTGTGGAAGGCCAGCGTATTGCGCTCGCCGCACAGGGTCAGCTGCACCGGCACGCCGCCTTCGGACTTGCGCAGCAGATCGGCCACCGGGCCTGCGTCCAATGCGGTCCACGCGGCGGCCCAGGCGCGCCAGTCCTCGTTCAGTGCCGCATCGCGCAAGGTGGTGGGCACCGTCGGCGTGGGGAGGGCAGACGGGGCAGGGGTGGGTATTGGGCCGGTGCCATGCACCCAGAACGAGTTGATCACCGGCAGCCCGCGCTCCGAGCGCTCGTCGTTGAAAGCGTGGGTGTAGAGCAGCATCTGCATCTCGCTGTGCAAACGGTGCAGGGTCCGGGCCGCCTTTGCGTCCGGCATCCAGGCGCGCACGTCGCGCTGCAGCACGCGCTCCAGCGAGGCGGTAGCCAGGTCGGCAAACAGGGGGCTGGTGGCCAGCCAGCGTGTGGGCTGGTCGTAGTGCAGGGTGATGCCGTCTTCGGCAAACCAGGGCGAGACGATGGCCAGCAGCGCGCGCGATGCGGCGTCATCCAGCGCGAGGTGCTCGGGGTTGCGCAGCGTGACGTGGTCGGTGCTGACCTGCCACTGGCAGGGCGTGACAAACGCCCAGGCGTCACCGTTGGGTGACTGGCCTTGCTGGTGGCGGTGCCACGCGGCCCAGGGGATGCGCCCGTCCTGCGCTGGCAGTCCCAGCGCGCGCGCCAGGGCGCGTTCGTGGGGGGCGGAGAAGCTGGTCTCCTCGCCGCTGTCACTGTGGGTGGGATGGGGGCTGAGCCGGGCCAGAAGCCGGTCCAGGTGGGGCAGGGCCAGGCCCTGCAGGGCTTGCTGGCATCCGGTGGCTGCGCTGGCGGCGTAGGGAATGAGCAAATGGTTGGTGTCCGACATGGGCCTATTGTCCGGGATGCCACAATCTGGCCGGCCTGTGGCGTGCATTCCGCACTCTGCAGTGCCTTCTTTCCTTATCCATGCAAATCCCCTACGAACTGGCCCTGGGCTGGCGCTACACGCGCGCGGGCCGCGCCACGCGGCGCAATGGCTTCATCTCGTTCATCTCGGGCGTGTCCATGCTGGGCATTGCGCTCGGGGTGGCGGCGCTCATCATTGTGTTGTCGGTGATGAACGGCTTTCAGAAAGAAGTGCGCGACCGCATGCTGAGCGTGGTCTCGCACATCGAGATTTTTGCGCCCCAGGGCGCTGCGTTGCCCGACCCGGCGCGCACGCTCGCCGAGGCGAAGCAAAACCCCAACGTGGTGGGCGCCGCACCGTTCGTGGCCGCGCAGGCGCTGCTGGCGCGCGGCGAGGACATGAAGGGTGCGCTGGTGCGCGGCATCGACCCGGCGCTGGAAGGCGCCGTGACGGACCTGGCCGCCACCAACGAAAAGACATTGAATCTGCTGGTGCCCGGCGAATTCCGCGTTGTGCTGGGGGGCGAGCTGGCCCGCATGCTGGGCGTGCGCGCTGGTGATGTGGTCACCCTGATCGCGCCCGCAGGGCAGGTCACGCCGGCGGGCGTGGTGCCGCGCCTCAAACAGATGACCGTGGCGGGCACGTTTGATTCGGGCCACTACGAATACGACTCGGCCCTGGTGCTGCTGCACCACGAGGATGCGCAGCGCATCTTTCGCCTGGAAGGCCCCACGGGCGTGCGCCTGAAGCTTAAAGACCTGCACCAGGCGCGCGAGGTGGCCCAGCAACTGGCGGGCAGTCTGAGCGGCCAGTTGCTCATCCGCGACTGGACGCAGCAGAACCGCACCTGGTTTGCGGCCGTGCAGCTCGAAAAACGCATGATGTTCATCATCCTCACCCTCATCGTGGCGGTGGCGGCGTTCAACCTCGTATCGACCCTGGTGATGACGGTGACCGACAAGCGCGCCGACATCGCCATCCTGCGCACCCTGGGCGCCAGCCCCAAGAGCATCATGGGCATCTTTGTGGTGCAGGGCGCCATGGTCGGCGTGATCGGCACGGCCGTGGGCCTGCTGCTGGGCCTGGGCATCGCGTTCAACATCGATGTGATCGTGCCCGCCATCGAGAAGGCGCTCAACGCGAGCTTCTTGCCCAAGGACATCTACCTCATCAGCAAGATGCCGAGTGAACCCCAGAGCAGCGACATCATGCCCATCGGCATCATCTCGCTGGTGTTGGCTTTTGTGGCCACCCTGTACCCCAGCTGGCGCGCCAGCCGTGTGAACCCCGCCGAGGCGCTGCGCTATGAGTAATCAGAAAGTTGGAGTGGTGGTATTGGAGGCCAAGGGCCTCACTAAGCGATTCACCGAAGGCCGCCTTGATGTGACGGTGCTCAAGGGCGTGGATCTTCAGATCCGCGCGGGCGAAACGCTGGCCATCGTCGGCGCATCGGGCTCGGGCAAGAGCACGCTGCTGCATTTGCTGGGCGGGCTGGATGCGCCCACGGCAGGCACCGTGCGCCTCAAGGGCGAAGAGATGTCTTCGCTGTCAGCAGAGCGCCAGGGCCAGCTGCGCAACCAGCACCTGGGTTTTATCTACCAGTTCCACCACCTGCTGCCCGAGTTCAGCGCGCTGGACAACGTGGCCATGCCGCTGCGCATCCGTCGTCTGCCGCTGGCGCAGTGCCATGCCGAGGCTGAGCGGGTGCTCACCTCCGTCGGTTTGAAAGAGCGTCTGATGCACCGACCCGCCGAGCTATCGGGCGGCGAGCGCCAGCGTGTGGCGATTGCGCGTGCCTTGGTGACGCGGCCCGCGTGTGTGCTGGCGGATGAGCCCACGGGCAACCTGGATCGCAGCACCGCCGACGGCGTGTTTGACCTGATGCTGCAGCTGGCGCGCGACCAAGGCACGGCGTTTGTGATGGTGACGCACGATGAGTCGCTGGCGGCGCGGTGTGATCGCGTCTTGCGGCTGGTGTCTGGGGTTTTGGGGTGATTTTGGACCCTGGCGCTTGTCTAGAGAGCGCGGGGTGCTATTGTTTTTGTAGTTTTGTGGTGCCCTCCTGTCCGTTCGGGCTGAGCTTGTCGAAGCTTGTTCTTGCTGGTTGGGACAGCATGCTTGGGTTGAGTGTGGAGGCCGGGAGTCGCCCGGCATGCGAGTAACTTTCTTTTGCTTCGCCAAAAGAAAGTCACCAAAGAAAAGGCGACCCCCAGTCTGCGACCCCTGCGCTTCGCTACGGGGCAAACCTGCGTCGGGGCGGTTGCGGGGTGCGCCGCAGAACTCACTGCGCGCCTGCGGCGCTCCGTTCGCACAACTGCGGCGAGTCAGAGCACGAAGCATGGGCGCTCCGACGCCCATGCCACCCCGCAACCGCCCCGCCGCAGGCGCAGCCAGCAGGGGGTTGGGCACCCGAACATCCAACATCCGAATAGCCACACGGGCCTTTGCTTCGCTCGGCCTCACCTCGCGGGCGCAAGCGCCACGCGCTGCGCAGCCTAGGCCGAGCGAAGCAATGGCCCGTGTGGATGTCCGAACCCTGGGTTCCCTTCAGGATGCGCCGAGGAGCGCAGCGGCCAGCGGATCAGGGCTCGCGATTGTCTGAGCGCAACGCAGTGGAGCGAGTTCGAGCGAGACCCCGCTGGACGCGAGCACCGCAGGTTGCCCGCAGTGAAGCGAAGGGACGCAGCGTGTAGGGTCGCCTTTTCTTTGGTGACTTTCTCTTGGCGAGGCAAGAGAAAGTTACAGCGCCGCCGGGCGCACACCCCGGCCTCCGCCCTTCAACCAGGCATGCGGCCAGCTTAGCGAGCGTGCCTGCCCTGGCTTCGACCAACTCAGCCCGAACGGATCGTGCGGTGAAGCGGTCGGGAGGCAAGCCCTTCACGCGCCCAATTTACCCAAGGCGCGCAACACATTCTCCGCAGTCGCCGGTGCCATCAACACCACGGGCTCCTTAGCGTCCTGCCCCTCACGTCCTGCAGCCACCGCATTGCGCAGAGCCTCGTACACACTGATCGCCAGCATGAACGGCGGCTCGCCCACCGCCTTGCTGCCTCCCACGTTGTCTTCCCGGTTGGCCTCGGGCCACAGTTCCACCTTGAAGTGTTGGGGGATGTCCCCCGTCGCCGGGATCTTGTAGGTGCTCGGCGCGTGCGTGGCCAGATACCCTTTGTCGTTCCACACCAGTTGCTCCGTGGTCAGCCAGCCCATACCCTGCACAAAACCGCCTTCGATCTGCCCGATGTCGATGGCCGGGTTGATGCTGTGGCCCACGTCGTGCAGGATGTCCACGCGCGCCACGCGGCTTTCCCCGGTCAGCGTGTCGATGACCACCTCGGAGCAGGCAGCGCCGTAGCTGAAGTAGTAGAACGGCCGGCCCGTGAGCGTGGCCTTGTCGTAGTGGATCTTTGGCGTGCGGTAAAAGCCATCGCTCCACAGCTGGATGCGGTTGGCGTACGCCTCCTTCACCACATCGTCGAACGGGCGCACCTTCTTGGGCGAGATCACCTGGCCGCCCTCGAAGCGAATGGCACCCGCACCGCAGCCATCGAGCCCGCACACGAACGAGGCCAGGTTGTCCCGCACATTGCGGGCTGCGAACTGCGCCGCGCGGCCGTTCAGGTCGGTGCCGCTGCTGGCGGCCGTGGCGCTGGCGTTGGGCACCTTGCTGGTGTCGCTGGCCGTGACCAGCACGCGGTGCAGCGGCACACCCAGCTCGTCGGCCACGATCTGCGCCACCTTGGTGTGCAGGCCCTGGCCCATTTCGGTGCCGCCGTGGTTCACCTGCACGCTGCCGTCGGTGTACACATGCACCAGCGCGCCCGCCTGGTTGAACAGCGTGGCGGTGAAGCTGATGCCGAACTTGACGGGCGTGATGGCCAGGCCGCGCTTGAGCACCGGGCTTGTGGCGTTCCACGCAGCGATGGCGGTCTGGCGCTGGCGGTAGTTGGCATCGCGCTCCAGCTGGGGCATCAGCGCGTGGAGGATGTTGTCCTCCACCGTCATCTGGTAGTGCGTGACGTTGCGGCCATCCGCTGCATCCTTGCCGTACAGATTGACCATCCGCACGTCCTGCGCATCGCGACCCAGCGCGCGGGCGATGTCGCCCAGGATGGCCTCGATCACGATCACGCCCTGCGGTCCGCCGAAGCCGCGAAACGCCGTGTGGCTCTGCGTATTCGTCTTGCAGCGGTAGGAGGCGATTTCCACATCGCTCAGGTAGTACGCGTTGTCGGCATGGAACACGGCCCGGTCGGCCACGGGGCCGGACAGGTCGGCGCTGAAACCGCAGTTGGCGGCCATCTGAAGCTTCAGGCCCGTGATGCGGCCGGTGTCGTCAAAACCCACGTCGTACTCGTACGCAAACGGGTGGCGCTTGCCGGTGACCATGAAGTCCTCGTCGCGGTCCAGCCGCAGCTTGACGGCGCGGCCGAACTTATTGGCAGCCACGGCGGCCCACACGGCCAGGTGGCCGGCCTGCGTTTCCTTGCCGCCAAATCCCCCGCCCATGCGGCGGCATTCCACCTTCACGGCGTGGTTGTCAATGCCCAGTGCATGCGCCACCCAGTGCTGCACCTCGCCGGGGTGCTGGGTGCTGGAGTAGATCCACCACTGCTTTTGCTCCAGCGGCAGCGCGTAGGCGATCTGGCCTTCCAGATAGAAGTGCTCTTGCCCGCCCACCTCGAACGCGCCTTGCAGGCGGTGCGCCGATTGGGAAAGGCCCGTGGCGACGTCACCCCGGCGCACTAACACGGGGGGCAGCACGTAGCTTTCGGCTTTCAGTGCCTCGTGCACGGAAAGCACGGCGGGCAGTGGGGCGATGTCGAGCTTCACGGCACGCACCGCACGCCGCGCCTGCATCACCGAGTCGGCCACCACCAGGCCGATGACCTGGCCGATGTGCTGCACGGTGTCGACTGCAAAAACGGGCTCGTCGTGCGCAAAGGCGGCCAGCAACTTGTCGCCGGGAACGTCTTGCGCCAGCACCACGCCGCGCACGCCGGGCAGGGCCAGGGCGGCGCTGGCATCCACGCCGTTCAAGGTGCCATGCGCCACCGTGGAGAGGATGGGCGCTGCGTACAACGTGCCCTTCACCTCCGGCAGGTCGTCGATGTAGTGGGCGGCACCGGCCACCTGGGCGCGCGCGCTTTCATGGAAGTGCGACTGGCCCATGGCGCGGGGACTGGCGGGTGCGCTGGTCTGCTGCGGGGCTTGGGGCTCGGCGGCGTGGGCGTCGGCGGTGGCAGCCACCGGGTCGTCCACGGCGTCGCGGCTCACCGGGAGGTCCGTGGGGAGAGATTCGCGCTGGTTCATACCGCAGCCTCCAGTCGGAAGTTCTCCACGCTCACGGCCTCTTCGCCCTGGCTCTCCAGCCAGAAGCGCTGCAGCAGGCTGGCCAGCACCGTGCGGCGGTAGGTGCCGCTGGCGCGCATGTCAGAGATGGGGTTGAACTCGCCTTGCAGCGCTTGCGCAGTGCGGGCGATGGTGTCGGCATTCCAGGGCTGGCCGGTCAGCGCGGCTTCGGTCTGGCGCGCGCGGGCTGGTGTGGCAGCCACACCGCCCGCGCCGATGCTGGCGCGGCGCACCACGTCGGCTTCGATGTCCAGGTTGATGACAAGGCAGACGGCAGAAATATCGTCGTCGAAGCGCTTGGAAATCTTGTAGGCCCGAAGCACTTCCGTGACACCCGGCCTGGGCACCACGATGCGTGCCAGCAGTTCGTCGGGCGCCATCACGTTCTGCCGGTAGCCGGTGTACAGGTCTTCCAGCGCCATGGCGCGTTCGCCGCGCACGCTGGCCAGCACCACCTGGGCGCGCAGTGCAATCAAGAGCGGCATCGAGTCGCCAATGGGCGAGCCGTTGGCCACGTTGCCCCCCAGCGTGCCCGAGTTGCGCACGGGCAGGCCCGCAAAGCGCGTGGCAAAGCTGTGCAGCTGTGGCCACTGCGCGGTCAGTGCCGCAAAGGCGTCGGTCAGCGTGACGGCGGCGCCTATGGTGATGTGGTGTGCGTCCTGCTGGATCTGCTGCAGCTCTGCCGCGCGAGTCACATCCAGAATCTGCGCGTACTGTTTGTGCTGCTTGGTCACCCACAGGCCCACATCGGTGCAGCCTGCCACGACCTGCGCCGCAGGGTGCGCGGCGCGTGAGGCCAGCAGGTCGGGCAGCGTGGTGGGTGAAATATAAGAAGAATTGGCATCTGGCGCTTGATGGTCAAGCGCGAGCAGCTCTAATTTTTGTAGCAAAAGCGGCTCGTTCACCGCCATCGCTGGCAGGGCGGCCATCTGCTGTGCGGCGTCCAGGATGGGGCGGTAGCCGGTGCAGCGGCACAGGTTGCCCGAGAGTTCTTCCTGCGCCAGCTCGCGGGTGATGGGTTGGCCATGGCACACATGGTTTTGGTACATGCCAAAGAGGCTCATCACGAAGCCGGGGGTACAAAAGCCGCATTGCGAGCCGTGGCACTGCACCATGGCTTCTTGTGCTGGATGGAGCGTGATGGTTTGACCAGGAGCCGTTGCGGCATCGCCCGCTGGCTGGATCAGTGGGTCTTCCGCCAGGTCCTCCACCGTCCACAGCGCCATGCCATCCACCGAATGCGCCAAGCGGATGCAGCTGTTCACCGCGCTGTAGTGCAGCTTGCCGTTCCGCGCCTCTCCCAGCACCACGGTGCAGGCGCCGCAGTCGCCTTCGCCGCAGCCTTCCTTGGTGCCGGTGCAGCCCAGGTCTTCGCGCAGCACCTCCAGCAAGGTGCGGTCGGGTGGTACATTGCCCAGCGCCACGGGCTGGCCTCGGCGCAGGAATTGCAAGGGTCTTGTTGTCATGACAAACGCCACTTCGATCTTGGATGGAAAGGTTCAGCAGAGGGTAGAACGCAGTACCGTTACCGGCATATGCGCAAGCTTATGGCACCCATGCCCACACCGCTATGAGAGACCACGCCCTTTTCGACAAGATAGACCTCCATCTCATAAGGGTCTTGCACACCGTGCTCACAGAACGCAGCGTATCGAGGGCCGCCGTCCGCCTGGGCATGCACCAGCCGGCGGTGTCGGCTGCGTTGAAAAGGCTGCGCGACCTGGCGGGCGACCCGCTGCTCGTGCGCTCGGGCGCCAGCATGATGCCCACCGATGCTGCGCTGCGCATGGTGGAGCCTGCGGGCGCGATCCTGCGCTCGGCCGAGGCGCTGTTTTCAGACGCACGCGGGTTTGACCCGCGCACAGCCACCCGCACCTTCCGCGTGGCCGCCAGCGATTACCTCGACCCCCTTTTTCTACCCCAGCTCGTGGCCCGCATCAAGGTCGAGGCCCCTTTGTGCCCCATCGAGATCCTGCCCCTGTCGGCCGACACGCACTATCACGCGCACCTGGCGCAGGGCGAGGTGGACGTGGTGATCGGCAACTGGCCCCAGCCGCCGGACGACCTGCACATGGGCCGCCTGTTTGGTGACGAAGTGGTCTGCCTGGTCGGCAAAGCCCACCCCGCCGTGCGGCGCGGCTGGGACGTGGAAAACTGGCTGGCCGCCGAACACATCGCGCCCACGCCCACCCACCCCGGCGCGCGCGGCGTGATCGACGCCCACCTGGACAGCCTGGGCATGCAGCGCCACATCACGGCGCGCTGCGCACATTTCAGCCTCATCCCCAGCATCGTGGCATCGAGCTTGCTTGTGCTGACCACCGGCCGCCAGTACTGCGAGCGGTATGTGGAGCAACTTCCGCTGGCTATATTGCCGTGCCCGGTGCCGTTTCCTCGGCTCATGTACTACCAGCTGTGGCACGCCCGCACGCACCACTCGGCGGCGGCCGCCTGGCTGCGAGATTGCGTGAAAACCGTGGCTGCTTCGCTACGAAAAGAATAGCTGCTTGAGCATGCTGAACAAGCGCCATGAGGTATTTTCATTCTTATAACAAGTTGTAAAACTGAGAGACAATCCCCGCATGAGTTCTCCCCCCAATCCTTCAGCGCCTGGTGCGGCGCCGCCACGGCTGCAGCTGGTGGGCATCACCAAGCGCTACCCGGCCGTGGTGGCCAACAGCGGCGTGTCGCTCACGGTGCTGCCGGGTGAAATCCACGCCGTGCTGGGCGAAAACGGCGCGGGCAAGTCCACGCTGATGAAAATCATCTACGGCTCGGTCAAGCCCGATGAAGGCAGCGTGTTCTTCAACGGCCAGGCCGTGCAGGTGCGCAACCCGCAAGAAGCGCGGGCCCTGGGCATCGCCATGGTGTTCCAGCATTTCAGCCTGTTCGACACCCTCACGGTGGCCGAGAACGTATGGTTGGGCCTGGACAAGAGCCTGACGCTGGCCGAAGTGACCGGCCGCATCACCGCCAAGGCCACCGAATACGGCCTTGACATCGACCCCCTGCGCCCCGTGCACACCCTGAGCGTGGGCGAGATGCAGCGGGTGGAGATCATCCGTGCGCTGCTCACCAACCCCAAGGTGCTGATCCTGGACGAGCCCACCTCGGTGCTCACGCCCCAGGCGGTCGAAAAGCTTTTTGTGGTGCTGCGCAAGCTGGCTTCGGAAGGCTGCAGCATCCTCTACATCAGCCACAAGCTGCACGAAATTCGCGCGCTGTGCACCGCCTGCACCGTGCTGCGCGGCGGCAAGGTGACGGGCGTGTGCAACCCGGCGGAGGAATCCAATGCCTCCCTGTCGCGCCTGATGATTGGCGCCGAGCCGCCCGCGCTGGAGCACCGTGTCGTACAGACCGGCGCCACGGTGCTGCGCGTGCAGGGCCTGTCGCTGCCGCGCGCCGACCAGTTTGGGGTGGACTTGATCGACCTGCAGTTCGAGGTGAAGGCCGGTGAGGTGGTGGGCATTGCGGGCGTGTCGGGCAATGGCCAGAAAGAATTGCTCTATGCCCTGTCGGGCGAAGACCAGCGCGCTGAGCCCGCCAGCATTCAGGTGTCGGGCCAGAACGCAGGCCGCATGGCGCCCAACCAGCGCCGCGCGCTGGGCCTGCACTTTGTGCCCGAAGAGCGCCTGGGGCGCGGCGCCGTGCCCACCATGGGCCTGGCGCACAACCTGCTGCTCACGCGTACCAATTCGGTCAGCGGCAGTGGCTGGATCAAGGTGGGGGCGTTGCAAAAACATGCCGAGGCCATCATCCAGCGCTTCAACGTCAAGGCCGGTGGCCCCCACGCAGCGGCCAAGTCGCTGTCGGGCGGCAACCTGCAAAAGTTCATCGTGGGGCGCGAGATCGACGCCAACCCGAAACTGCTCATCGTCTCGCAACCCACCTGGGGGGTGGACGTGGGCGCTGCGGCGCAGATTCGCGGGTCGATATTGGCGCTGCGTGACGCAGGCTGCGCGGTGCTGGTGGTCAGTGAGGAGCTGGACGAATTGTTTGAAATCTGCGACCGGCTGCATGTGGTGGCCAAGGGGCATTTGTCGCCCTCCGTGCCGCGCGCCGAGGCCACGGTAGAGCGCATTGGCGAATGGATGAGCGGCCTGTGGCATGCCGACGTGCAGGCCCACCTGGCCCAGCAGCAGCAACAAGCCCGGGCTGGGGAGGTGCAGCATGCTTAAGCTGGAACCCCGTCCCCAGGCGTCTGGCTGGTGGACCTATGGCTCGCCGCTGCTGGCGCTGGCCGTCACGGTGTTGATTGGTGTGGCCTTGTTCGTGGCGCTGGGCAAAGACCCGGTGCGCGGGTTGCAGGTCTTCTTCTGGGAGCCGGTCAAGACGCCGTATGCCGTGGGTGAACTCATGGTCAAGGCCACGCCGCTGTTATTGATTGCGCTGGGGCTGGCCGTGTGTTTTCGCTCCAACGTGTGGAACATCGGTGCCGAGGGCCAGTTCGTGATCGGTGCCGTGGTGGCGGGCGGCGTGGCGCTGCTGGCCGACAAGACCACCGGCCCCTGGATCGTGCCCGCCATCCTGCTCGCCGGGGTGCTGGGCGGCATGGTGTGGGCGGGGCTCACGGCGCTGCTGCGCGACAAGTTCAACGCCAATGAAATCCTGGTGAGCCTGATGCTGGTCTATGTGGCCACGCTGGTGCTGGGCTATCTGGTCTATGGCCCATGGAAAGACCCGATGGGCTACAACTTTCCGCAGACCAAGACGTTCGAGAAAGTGACGCAGATCCCGCGCCTGATGCAGGGCTCGCGCGTGTCCATCGGGCTGCTGCTGGCGCTGGCGGGTGCTGCAGCGTTGTGGGTGTTTCTGTTCCGCACACGTGCCGGTTTTGCCCAGCAGGTGGGCGGACTGGCCCCTGCAGCGGCGCGCTATGCGGGCTTCTCGTCGCGCAAGGCACTGTGGACGGCGCTGCTGATCTCAGGCGGTGCGGCGGGCCTGGCGGGCGCGCTGGAGGTGGCCGGGCCCATTGGCCAGCTCACGCCGTATGTGCCCGCAGGCTACGGCTTTGCGGCCATCATCGTGGCGTTTGTGGGGCGGCTGCACCCGGTGGGCATGATTTTGTCGGCCATTCTCATGAGCATGTTCTACATCGGCGGCGAGCTGGCGCAGTCGCGCATGGGCCTGCCCAAGTCGCTCACGGGCGTGTTCCAGGGCCTGCTGCTGTTTACGCTGCTGGCCTGTGACACCTTGATCGCCTACCGCATCCGCTGGGTGGCCGCGAAGGGAGGCAAGTAATGGAATCCTATGCACTCCTGATCGGCGCCACGCTGAGCGCGGGCACCGTTCTAGCCATCGCGGCCCTGGGCCTCTTGATCAATGAAAAAGCTGGCATCGTCAACCTGGGCGCCGAGGGCATGATGCTCTGCGCCGCCATTGCAGGGTTTGCCACCGTGGTGCACACGGGCAACACCTGGCTGGGGTTTGCGGCGGGCATGGCCGCTGGCGCGCTGCTGGCGGCCATCTTTGGTGTGCTGGTGATCTGGCTCAACACCAACCAGTACGCCACGGGGCTGGCGCTCAGCCTGTTCGGCGTGGGTTTTTCGGCCTTTGCGGGCATCAGCTACGTCCAGGCCAAGCTGCCAGAGCTGCCCAAATACGTGATCCCGGTGCTGGGCGATGTGCCGCTGCTCGGCCCTGCGCTGTTCCGGCAGCACCCGCTGGTGTATCTCACCATGCTGCTGGTGGCGGGGCTGATCTGGTTCCTGTACCGCACGCGCGCCGGGCTGGTGCTGCGCTCGGTGGGCGAGTCGCCCGAGTCGGCCCATGCGCTGGGCTACCCCGTGCGCCGTATTCGCTTGGCCGCCGTGGTGGCCGGTGGCTCGCTGTGCGGGCTGGCCGGCGCGTACATCTCTACCGTTTACACCCCGCTGTGGGTGGAGGGTATGGTGGCCGGGCGCGGCTGGATCGCGCTGGCGCTGACCACCTTTGCCACGTGGCGCCCGGCACGGGTGTTGCTTGGTGCTTATTTGTTTGGCGGCGTGACCATGCTGCAGTTCCATTTGCAGGCCACGGGCGTGCAGGTGGCCAGCCAGTTGCTGAGCATGCTGCCCTATGTGGCGACCATCGTGGTGCTGGCGCTGATCTCGCGCAATCCGGCGTGGATCCGCATCAACATGCCGGCATCGCTCGGCAAGCCGTTTTATCCGGGTTCGTGAACAAGCACTGGTCCCAAGAATTGCTGGTTACCCGGTGGTAGATCGCCCCATAATTAGTGTTTTCGTCCCTCAACCTTTGCAAGTCTTACTTCTTCAATAAGGAAACCGACATGACTGATCTGCAGAAACGCTCCATGCTCAAGGTGGCAGCGCTCTCCGCCGTGGCCGCTGCCGCCCTCGTGGGCTGTGGCAAGAAGGAAGAACCGGCACCGGCCCCCGCGCCCGCACCGGCTCCCGTGGCAGAAGCACCGGCGCCCAAGCCCGAGCCTCTGAAGATCGCGTTTGCCTACGTCGGCCCGGTGGGCGATGGTGGCTGGTCGTTCGCCCACGACAACGGCCGCAAGGCCATCGAGAAGGAATTCGGCGACAAGGTCGTGACGAGCTTTGTGGAAAGCGTGCCCGAGTCCGCCGACGCCGAGCGCGTGCTGCGTGACCTGGCCGGCCAGGGCAACAAGCTGATTTTCGGCACGACCTTCGGCTACATGGAGTCCATGCTCAAGGTCGCGGAAGACAACAAGGGCGTGAAGTTCGAGCATGCCACCGGCTACAAGACGGCCGAAAACATGCGCACCTACGACAGCCGCACCTACGAAGGCGCGTACATGGCGGGCATCATTGCCGGTGCCATGACCAAGTCCAACACGCTGGGCGTGGTGGGCTCGGTGCCGATTCCTGAAGTGATCCGCAACATCAACAGCTTCACGCTGGGTGCGCAGTCGGTCAACCCCAAGATCAAGACCAAGGTGGTCTGGGTGAACGAATGGTTCAGCCCACCCAAGGAAACCGAAGCCGCCACCAGCCTGATCAACGGTGGCGCGGACGTGTTGTTCCAGAACACCGATTCGCCTGCTGTGCTCAAGACCGCACAAGAGAAGGGCAAGCGCGCCTTCGGTTGGGACAGCGACATGACCGCCTACGGTCCCAAGGCCCACCTGGCTTCGGCCGTCATCAACTGGGGCCCGTACTACATCAAGGCCACCAAGGACGCGCTGGAAGGCCAGTGGGCCACGGGCCAGAGCTGGTGGGGCGTGAAGGAAGGCGCCATCGACATCGTCTCCATTGCCGAAGACGTGCCTGCCGACACCAAGGCCAAGGTCGAAGCCGTGAAGAAGGGCCTGGCCGACGGGTCGTTCCAGATCTGGAAGGGCCCGATCGTGGGTCAGGATGGCAAGGAAGTGCTGGCCAAAGACACGGTGGCTGATGACAAGTTTCTGGGCGGTGTGAACTTCTACGTCAAGGGCGTGGAAGGCAAGATCCCCGGCGGCGAGAAGAAGTAAGTCCATGGGTTGGTCAGCGGGCCTGACGGCTTGCTGCATACAGTGAGGGGGCCGCCTGCGGGTGGCCCTTTTTCATTTCTGTTTTGGTTTTAGAGCCTGTTTACGATCTCGCAGCGGTCGCCTGGGAGATCGTAAACAGGCTCTTAGAGGTACTGGCAGATGGTCGAATCAAGCTTGTGGCATCCGGTGGCCTTGGTGGGCAATGTGGCGCAGGCCCCTGTTGCCGTGCGGCTTCTGGAACAACCGGTGGTGGTGTGGCGCGACGCGGCGGGTGCGGTGCAAGCTTTTGCCGACCAGTGTCCGCACCGTGGAGCCCAGCTGTCGCTGGGCCGCGTGACACCGCAAGGACAACTGGAGTGCCCGTACCACGGCTGGCAGTTTGCGGCGGGCGGCCGCTGCACCCACGTGCCAGCGCTACCCGCGTTTGTTCCGCCGCCCGGGCACTGCGCACGGACCTTTGAGGCGCGGGAGGCCTATGGCCTGATTTGGGTGCGCATGGAGCAGGGCTGTGCAGCGCTCCCCGCGTTTGTGGCCGAAGGCGACGCGCGGTTGCGCAAGCTCAACTGCGGGCCGTACGATGTGGCGGCCAGTGCGCCGCGCATCATCGAGAATTTTCTCGACATGTCGCACTTTGGTTTTGTGCACGAAGGCTGGCTGGGCAGCCGCGACGTCCCTGCCATTGATGACTACCGCGTTGAGGCCACACCCACTGGCTTGCTGGCCACCGGCTGCAAGGCCTGGCAACCCCAGTCCAACCTGCACTCCACCGCCCCGGCCCAGGTGGAGTACACCTACGAAGTCACGGCACCCTACGCGGCTGTGCTGACCAAGGTGCCCGAGGCGGGCACCACGGCCGTGGATGGCTGGCGGGAGTCCATTGCGCTGTTCATCTGCCCGATCACCCCGGTGCGCAGCCGCGTGTGGTTTCGCCTGGCCGTGGCAGATTTCGATTCGCCCGATGAGAAGCTGCAGGCCTTTCAGCACACCATCTTCACGCAAGACCAGCCCGTGCTGGAGTCGCAGACGCCACAGTGTCTGCCGCTGGACCTGCGGGCGGAGTTGCATACCGCCGCCGACAAGGCATCATCTGCCTACCGCCGCTTCTTGCGCCAGAGCGGCATCACCTTTGGAGTCTGCTGATGTTTAAAGTGCCCCCCATTTCCGCCGAGCGCCTGCCCACGCTGCTGCGCGCCATGCCCAAGGCCGAGCTGCATATCCATATCGAGGGCTCCCTGGAGCCTGAGCTGATCTTTGCACTGGCGCAGCGCAACGAATTGACCTTGCCCTATGCCAGTGTGGAGGCACTGCGCAGCGCCTACGCGTTCACCAACCTGCAAAGTTTTCTGGACATCTACTACGCGGGTGCCAGCGTGCTGCTGCACGAGCAGGACTTTTATGACATGGCGCGCGCCTACCTGGGGCGAGCAGCGCGCGACAACGTGCTGCACGCCGAAATCTTCTTCGACCCGCAGACCCACACCGCACGCGGCGTTGCCATGGAGACGGTCATCAACGGCCTGTACCGGGCCTGTGAAGATGCACGCAGGGAGCTGGGCATCAGTGCCACGCTCATCCTGTGTTTCCTGCGCCACCTTAGTGAGGAGTCCGCGTTCGAGACCCTGGAGCAGGCGATGCCCCTGCTCGACAAGATCGTTGGCGTAGGGCTGGATTCCAGCGAACTGGGCCACCCGCCCGAAAAGTTTGCCCGCGTGTTCGCCCGCTGCCGCGAACTGGGCCTGCACCTGGTGGCCCATGCAGGCGAGGAGGGCCCTCCTGCCTACATCTGGAGCGCGCTCGATGTGCTCAAGGTCGAGCGCATCGACCACGGGGTCCAGGCGGTGCACGACGCGGCACTGATGCAGCGCCTGGCGCAGGACCGTATTGCGCTCACGGTGTGCCCCCTGTCCAACCAGAAGCTGTGCGTGTTTCCCAACCTGGCGGACCACAACCTGGGCAAGCTGCTCGACGCCGGGCTGGCCGCCACGGTCAACTCGGACGATCCCGCTTACTTTGGCGGCTACATGAACGAGAACTTCACCCAGGTGTTTGCCGCCACGGGCCTCACGGCGAAACACGCCTACCAATTGGCGTTCAACAGCTTTGAGGCGAGTTTTGCCAGCAATGCCGACAAGCGTGTGTGGGAGCACAAGCTCAAGGAAACCTTTGAGCGGTGTGTGGAGCACGACTACTGAGCTGTGTGCGGCGGGCATAGCGCGGATTGCCAGTGCGAATCGGCGGGTTGGTGCGCTGTCGCCCGCGCGGCAGGGCGGCGGCGTGGGTAAACCCTTAAAATAGTAAGTATTCGTTCGAATTGCGTCCGGCCCAGGCCCACGGGGTGATCCACCACCATGGCCCTTACCCAGCGCTCCCTTGCGGAGTGCTCGGGTGCCGTGTTGCCCCCTTTTTTGGAGCCTTCCATGTTTCTCAGTCAAATCTCCATTGGCAAGCGCCTGACCCTGGTGCTCGGCCTCATCCTGGCGCTGTTTTTTGCCAGCAGCGTGGTGGCCGTGGTCAAGCTCAGCCAGTTGGGCAAAGAGATCGACGCCATGGTCAACGACAACATCAAGACCGAGCGCGCTGGCTCGGACTGGCTGCGCCACACCACATCGGGCGTGCAGCGCGCGGCAGCCATTGCCAAGAGCAGTGATGCCAGCCTGATCCCCTACTTCGCGCCCGCCACGGCCGCGTCGATCCGCGATACCAACGAGCTGCAGAAATTCATCGAGTCCAAGATGGACACGCCGGAGAAGAAGCAGCTTTTTGCCAAGGTGGGAGACTTGCGCAAGGACTACCTGGCGGCCCGCGAGGAAGTGAGCAAGTTCAAGCAGGCGGGCGATGCCGAGAACGCCAACAAGGTTTTCACCGAGCGGTTTGAGCCCACCTCCCGCAGCTACCTGGCGGGTGTGCAGCAGATGGTGGATGGCCAACGTGCCGAGCTCGATGCTGCCGGCAAGCGCAGCGAAGAGCTGCGTGCCCAGACCACGCTGCTGCTGCAGATCTGCACCGGGGTGTCGCTGCTGCTGGGCGCTTTGCTGGCCTGGCTGCTGACCACCAGCATCACGCGCCCGCTGCGCAAGGCAGAGGCCATTGCAGAGACCATTGCCAACATGGACCTGACGGGTGCCCCCCAGGCGAGCTACGCCAATGACGAAACCGGCCACCTGCTGCGCGCCCTGGATGCCATGCGCAGCGCTCTGCACCGTTCGCTGCAGCAAGTGCGGGGTGTGGTGGACAGTATCTCCACCGCCAGCACCCAGATCGCCATCGGCAACCAGGACCTGAGCGCGCGCACCGAGCAGACAGCCAGCAGCCTGCAGGAGACCGCCAGTTCGATGGAAGAGCTGACCAGCACCGTGCGCCAGAGCGCCGATTCGGCCGTGCAGGCCAACCAGCTGGCCGTGTCGGCGGCGCAGGTGGCCCAGCGCGGTGGCGATGTGGTGGCACAGGTGGTGACCACCATGGACGAGATCAACACCAGCAGCAAGAAGATCGCCGACATCATCGGCACCATCGACGGCATTGCGTTCCAGACCAATATCCTGGCCCTCAACGCCGCCGTGGAAGCCGCCCGTGCGGGCGAGCAGGGCCGTGGCTTTGCCGTGGTGGCCAGCGAAGTGCGCTCACTGGCCCAGCGCTCGGCCCAGGCGGCCAAGGAGATCAAGACACTGATCGGCGTGTCGGTGGAGAAGGTCGAGTCGGGTGCTGCCCTGGTGCAGAACGCCGGCACCACCATGGGCGAGATCGTGAGCTCCGTGCGCCGCGTGACCGACATCATTGGCGAGATCAGCGCAGCCGCTTCGGAACAGAGCCAGGGCATTGGCCAGGTGAATGTGGCGGTGACCCAGCTGGACCAGATGACCCAGCAAAATGCCGCCCTGGTGGAAGAGTCCACCGCCGCCGCCGAGAGCCTGAAGGACCAGGCGTCGCGCCTGGCCGAGGTGGTGGGTGCCTTCCGCCTGGGCGCAGGCCCGCAGGCGCTGCGGCTGAGCTGAAATTGCTCACGGGGCTCTGCGCGCTGCCGCAGCGCCCCGCCCGTGCTTGAAAGCGCTTTTTTTCCGGCAGTCTTTGCAACATCGCTTCATGTAGTTTTCGCACAGTCTGACCTTCCCGGTGGTACCGTCGTCCTGCGGTGCTTCCGGTCCATTCCATCAGGGCCATGTAGAGGAACACCATGTACAAAAACCTCGCAGCCACGCTCGTGGCCGCCTGTTTTTTCTCTCCCGTTTTTTCCCAGACCACGCCCGCCAAGGGCAGTACGGCCGAGCCTGTCAGAGCCGGTTTTGTCTATGTCTCGCCCATCACCGAGGCAGGCTGGACGCGCCAGCATGACGAAGGCCGCAAGGCCGTCGAGGCCGCGCTGGGCAATCAGGTGAAGACCACCTTTGTCGAGAACGTGGCCGAAGGCGCCGATGCCGAACGCGTGATCCGTGATCTGGCGGCCACGGGCCACCAGATCATCTTCACCCCCAGCTTTGGCTACATGGAGCCCACGCTCAAGGTGGCGCAGGACTATCCACACGTGAAGTTCGAGTCCATCACGGGCTACAAGACCACGCCCAATGTGGCCGCTGCCAACGCGCGCTACTACGAGGGGCGTTACCTCGCCGGTATTGCAGCGGGCCGCATGAGCAAGACCGGCGTGGCCGGTTTTGTGGCGGGCTTCCCCATCCCGGAGGTGCTCCAGGGCATCAACGCCTTCACATTGGGCATGCGCTCGGTCAACCCGCAGGCCGCGGTGAAGGTGGTGTGGCTCAATGTGTGGTTCGACCCACCCAAGGAGCGTGATGCGGCCATGGCGCTGTTCAACCAGGACGTGGACGTGATTGCGTTCCACACGGGTTCCACCGCCGTGATGGCCGCCGCGCAAGAGCGCGGCAAGATGGCCGTGGCCTACCACTCCGACATGCGCAAGACCGGGCCTGACGCCCAGATCGTGGCCGTGACGCACCAGTGGGGCAGTTACTACACCGAGCGCGTGCGCGCCGTGCAGAACGGTACCTGGAAGAGTGCCAACCTGTGGGGCGGTGTGCGCGAGGGCATGATCCGCGTTGGCGACTTTGGCCCCAAGGTGCCTGCCGCCGTGCAGCAGGAGGTCCTGAATGCGCAAAAGGCCGTGGGCGCGGGCAAGCTGCACCCCTTCCGTGCGGGCAAGGCACCGGTACGCGACAACGAAGGGCAGGAGCGCATTGCTGCGGGCCAAGCGCTGTCGGATGCTCAGATCCTGCAGATGAACTGGCTGGTGGAAGGTGTCGTGGGCAAGGTGTCCCGCTGATCCTGCAAGGCATATCGCCCGTCGTTATCACCTGTCGGTGCTCCCCCAACCCCATAGCCACTATGGGGTGCTGCATATACAAACGGCGCCCCCTGCCGCTAAGCTTGCCGCCATGCCTGTTTACCGTTCCGCCCTTTTGCGATTTGCCGACGATGGCCGCGCCCTCTATGACGAAGATGGCCTGCTGGCCATTGGCCCGGATGCCCAGGGCCGCCAGCGGGTGCTGGCAGCCGGCGCCTGGCAGGCGCTGTCGCACCAGTATGCCCACGAGCCCGTCACGCACCTGCCGGGTCGCATCCTGGCCCCTGGGTTTGTGGACATGCACATCCACTTTCCGCAGACCGACGTGATTGGCTCACCCGCGGATGGTCTGCTGCCCTGGCTGGAGAACTACACCTTTCCCCATGAATCGCGCTTTGTCGCATCCGACTACAGCGCGCAGGTGGCAGAGTTCTTTGTGGCCGAGCTGCTGCGCCATGGCGTGACTACGGCGCTGGCGTTTGCTACCTCGCACCCCGCCTCGGTGGATGCCTTGTTCACCGAGGGGCAACGCCAGCACATGCGCCTGATCACTGGCAAGGTGCTGCAGGACCGCCACTCGCCCGATGGCGTGCGCGACGATACCGAACAAAGCCTCATCGACACCGAGGCGCTGATCCAGCGCTGGCACGGCGTGGACCGCCTGGGCTATGCCATCACCCCGCGTTTTGCGCCCACCAGTACCCATGAACAACTGCGCGGCGCGGGCGAGCTGGCTGCGCGCTACCCCGATGTTTGGATTCAGTCCCACGTGGCCGAGAACCGCGACGAGATCCGCTGGGCGCGCGAGCTGTTCCCCGCCGCACGCAGCTACCTGGGCGTGTACGACGACTTTGGCCTGATGCGCGAACGCGCGGTGTATGCGCACTGCATCCACTTTGACGATGACGACCGCGCGCTGATGCGCGACACCGGTGCGGTGGCGGCGGTCAGCCCCACCAGCAACCTCTTTCTGGGCAGTGGCTTTTTTGACTACGCCAGCGCCGACCGCGTGGGCTTTGGCTACGGCCTGGCCAGCGATGTGGGCGGGGGTACCAGCTTTAGCCCGTTCCACACCATGCTGGCGGCGTATTACGTGGGGCGTGAGGGCCAGACCAAGCAGGGGCTGAGCCTGTCGCCGCAGCAGCTGTGGTGGCAACACACGGCCGGGGCGGCCAAGGCGCTGGGTCTGGCGGGTGAGGTGGGCAATTTGCAGCCGGGCTGCGAGGCCGACTTTGTGGTGCTCAACCCTCGGGCTACGCCTCTGCTGGAGCGCAAGACCTGCCAGGCGCGCAGCCTGGATGAGCTTTTGTTTGCGCTGATCGTGCTCGGCGATGACCGTGTGGTGGAGCAAACCGTGATTTCTCAAGCAAAATACGGCCCCAGCGCTTGATCATCAAGCGCTAATAGCTACATATTTAATAGCGCCCGGCTGTTTGCCGACGGCCAGGGCCACAGCGCAGGAAATTCAGCCATGAGCATCAAGAGCGACAAGTGGATCCGCCGCATGGCGGCCGAGCACGGAATGATCGAACCCTTCGAGCCGGGCCAGGTGCGCGAGGTGGAGGGCCGCAAGATCATCAGCTACGGCACCAGCAGCTACGGCTACGACATCCGCTGCGCACCCGAATTCAAGGTGTTCACCAATATCCACAGCACGGTGGTGGACCCGAAGAATTTCGACGAGAAGAGCTTTGTGGATTTCGAGGGTGACAGCTGCATCATCCCGCCCAACAGCTTTGCGCTGGCGCGCACGATGGAGTACTTCCGCATTCCACGCAACGTGCTCACCATCTGCCTGGGCAAAAGCACCTATGCACGCTGCGGCATCATCGTCAACGTGACCCCGTTCGAGCCCGAGTGGGAAGGCTATGTGACGCTGGAGTTCTCCAACACCACGCCGCTGCCCGCACGCATCTACGCGGGCGAGGGCTGCGCGCAGGTGCTGTTCTTCGAGAGCGACAAGGACGATGTGTGTGAGGTCAGCTACCGTGACCGGGGCGGCAAGTACCAGGGGCAGGTCGGCGTGACGCTGCCCAAGGCCTGACCTCCCGTCCGCGGGACCTTCGGCATGCGCTGGAACGTGTTCGCAGGGGCTGCGTCCTACAGCGCCAGTGCCCATTGGCTGAAATGCAAGCGCAGGTAAGGTTCTTAGCATGGTGTCATGCCGCCGGGCCCTCCGGTGGTCACGGAGTCCACCATGCTGACCTTTGCTGCGATGACCACACCCGCCAAGGCCCGGGGTGCTGCGCTTTCTCTACATGACCCTGCAGGTGCCACAGGCGACTTGGCCTCGGACCACGGCGCATTGCGCCCGGCAGCCGTGTCCCACGCCCACTATTGGCCCTGCGAGCTTCTCAACGCTTTCGTTCTGAAGATGGCCGCCACGGGCCACTGTGTGAATACCGCCATGATGCTGGGGCACCGGCCCTACGCGCTCGAACAGCTGGCCGTGGCGCGGGCCATTCAGGACCACAGCCTGAATGCGCTGGCCTTGCGGCTGCAAGCCTATTTTGATGTTGCCGCGCCCCAGGGCTGCGCCGTGGTGGCCGAGATCAGCGAGGTTTAGAACAGGTTACTGGCGGGTTTCTTGCACGCCGCTGGCCTTGCTGTGCGCTGACCGCTGTTCATGGACTGTGGTCATGCCTCCACGCAGACCCTGTTGCGCCCCTGGCCCTTGGCTTCATAAAGCGCCGCATCGCCCCGGCGCAGGATATCGAGGCCGTTGTCCTGCAGGCCGCGCATGCTGGCCACACCCGCGCTCACGGTGATGCGGCCCACGACCGGGTCGTGTTGTTCGGCCATGGCTTCGACCAGGGCCTGGGCGATGGCTTGGGCCCCCAGAAGGTCGGTGTCGGGCAGCAGCACCACAAACTCTTCACCCCCCAGCCGTGCGATCACATCCGAGTTGCGCAGGCGCATTTCCAGCGTGCGGGCCAGCCGGCGCAGGACTTCGTCGCCGGTTTCGTGTCCATAAGTGTCGTTCACGCGCTTGAAATGGTCCACGTCGACTGTGATCAGGCTCAACGGCCGGCCGCTGCGCCGCGCCAGCGCCAGGGCAAACGCCATCTGCGTTTCAAAACCCCGGCGGTTGAGCAGGCCCGTCAGAGCATCGGTGCGGGCCTGCAGGTCCAGGGCGCGGTTGGCAGCCTCCAGCTCCAGCGTGCGCAGGCGCACTTTTTCCTCCATGGCTTCGTGGGCTGTCAGAAGCCGGTGCGTCATGCGGCCCAGTGCGCCTGAAAGCTTGCTCACTTCCCGGCTGCTGTGGGCCTGGGGAATGCGGGTGCCGGGCTTGTCGGCCTCCACGGCGCTGGCGGCATCGGCCAGCGCGTACAGGTCATCGCTCAGGCGGCGTGCCGCCAGCCACGCCAGCACCGAGGCCAAAAGCGCGGCGCCGAGCCCGATGGCCAGTGCCAGTTGCACGGTGCGGTGGGCCTCGGCGAAGGCCAGTTCCACGGGTTCGCGGGCGACAATGCGCCAGCCGAGGTCGCTGATGCTGTTGCGTGCCTGCATCGGTGCGGTGGCCGTGAGGTAGCTGCGGCCATCCAGCCACCTCGCCACGACGGCCCGGCCTGCGGCGCGGTCAGACGCCACCGGGTTGTTGGCCTCGACGGGCAGGCGCTGCCCGGCTACTTGCAGGGCCCGGGTCTGGCCCCCAGGGGCGTAGATAAGCTCGCCTTTGCGGTCGAAGACGAATAGTTCTACCGCCTTGTCGTCCGTACGTACCGGGGTCAGGCTTTCCATGACCTCATGGGTCCATTCCCAGCTGCCGTGGATACCCACCACGCCGATGGTGGTCGGGCCCAGGCGAATGGGCGCCGCAAAATCCACAAACCGGTAGGGCTCGCCCGAAGGCGGCGGGGCCAGCAGCTGCTCCAGCAGCTTGGCCGGGTGGACATCTCCCACGTGCAGTGTTTGCAGGCCTTCCTTGAACCACGGGCGCTCTGCGACGCTCTGGCCCACCAGCAGTCCGCCCGTGGCGGCGCGCACCACGCCCTGGGCATCGGCCACACCGATCCAGGCGCTGTGGGGGTGGGTGGCCTGACTGCGTGCCAGCATGTGGTGGGCTTCGGCACTGTCGAGCCCTTTGGTCCAGACGGCCTCGGCGGCCGCCAGGACCTCGGCCTCGCGGCTGCGCTCCTGCAGGCCGTTGGCCAGCAGCTTGCCTGCATTTTCGGCAATGACCTGCAGGGCAGTCCCGGCATCGCGCTCGATGCGCAGCTTGAGCAGTTCGCCAAATCCCAGTGACAGCAGCACCGCCAGGCCCACCACCAACGTACCGAACACCAGCGCGATCTGCGAGCGCAGGCTGTGGTCCGAGAACCGGAGCAGGCTCATGGCGTGGCCTGCGAGGGTGGTGCGCCCTCTGTGTCCAGGCGCATCGCCAGGCGGGCCGCAGCCAGGTCCCAGCCAGCCCAGCCGCAGCTCTTGAACAGCACCGGCCCTGCGGACGGAGCGCGCAGGCGTTGCAGAGCTTCCCGCAGTGTGGGCAGCATGCCCACGTCGAGGCCCGCCTGCAGCAGATCGCCCGCCTCGTGGCGTGCGTCTTCACTGTCCACCACGATATGCCCGTGTGCGGCCACATGGCGGCAGAAGGCGGGGGCCAGTTCTGCCATGGCCGGGGTGAAGGCTCCCACCGCTGCCACAAAGGCGTCGGGGCGTGGTGGCGCGCTCAGCGCCACGCTGTGCGCCGGGGTGCACACGGCAATCAGCGGGCAATGGGGCACCGCAGCGTCTGCATCGGCCACCGTGCGTGCCTGGGCGCCCAGCGCCTGGGCGCGCAGGACCAGGGCCTCGGCGCTGGCGGCACTGCGCGAGGCCACCCACACATCACGCACCCCCAGGCCCTGCACAAAGGCTTCCAGGTGGGCCAGGCCCTGCACGCCCGCACCGACGATGAGCAGAGGTCCCCGTGGCTGCGGCGCCAGATGCTGTGCAGCCAGCAGCGACACCGCCGCTGTGCGCCGTGCAGTGATGGTGGGGCCGTCCAGCACCAGGCGGCGTTCGCCCGTGGTCACGTCAAACACCACGACGTCGCCCTGGATCGCGGGGCGGCCGGTGCCCGTGTTGGCAGGGGTCAGCGTGATGAGCTTGGCCATCGCCACGCGGCTGTCGGTGGCAGGCATGACAAACAGGCTGCCGCCCTGGGGCAGTGGCAGCACCGTGCGGGCAGGCACCGAGACGGTGCTGTCCCGCAAGAGGGCCGCAATCTCGGTGGCCAGCGCGTCCCATGGCAGACACGCCGCTGTGGCTGCTGCGTCCAGCGTGCCGGGGGCCGGGGAGAGGGAGGTGAAGGACATGCGCCGACTTTACACAGCGAGGGCGGAGCCGGGGAGCGGGCAAGTCCCCAGTCCAAGGCCATGATTTCAGTGCGTGGCACCCGCCCCGAGCGCTATGTCGCTCTGGTGAAGCACAGCGGCCCACAGGGCTGCGTGGATGCCGCGCACCATGTCCCGCAGTGCCAGGGAGGGTGTGCCTTGCCCGGGCAGCCAGGGCACGTGCACAAATCCGCCCCGGGCGCCCGCAGGGCCAACGCCTTGTGCCTGCAGCATGTGCATCAGTCCGTACAGCACATGGTTGCAGACAAAGGTGCCCGCTGTTTGTGAAACCTCGCAGGGCACGCCAGCCTGCTGTACGGAGCGCAGCATGGCCTTGAGTGGCAGGCTTGCAAAGTAGGCGGCAGGCCCGCCGGGCACCACCGGCGTGTCGATGGGCTGGGCGCCCACGTTGTCGGGAATGCGGGCGTCGTTGATATTGATGCCCACCCGCTCCAGCGACAGCGCGCTGCGCCCTCCTGCCTGGCCCAGGCAGACGGTCAGCGCGGGCCGGTGGGCCGTGGCCAGCGCCCGCAGCTGTTGCATCGATTCGCGAAAGACGGTGGGCAGTTGCGCCGCCACCACGCGGTGGCCCGCGATGCGCTGCCCGTCCAGCGCCTGGGCCACCAGCCAGCTGGGGTTGAGGCTGTCGCCGCCAAAGGGGTCAAAGCCTGTGATCAGAATCACCTTGTCGCCGATGGGGGCGTAGTGCGAGGCGTCGTGGAGCATGGGGCGGTTCGGGTGGGGCGTGGAAGGGTGGAATCGTGCCAGCGGGCGCCGACAGGCAGGCCATCGTAATTGGGCCCTCCGGTTCCTGCACCGCGCGTAATATGCGCCATGCCCTCCGCACGGTGAGGGCGCTGGAGATACGGCATGAAATGGGAAGGCAATCGCGAGTCGGACAATGTGGAAGACCGGCGCGGTGGGGGCGGCGGCTCGCCGATTTTCGGAGGGCGCAGCATTGGCATCGGCACCATCGTCATCGCACTGGTGGGCGGGTGGGTGCTGGGCATCAATCCGCTGACGATCCTGGGGCTGCTCAGTGGCGGTGGGCCGCCCGCGCAGGTGCAGTCGCAGGGGCCTGCCCAGCGCCCCCCGGCCGACGACACCATGGCCCGTTTTGTATCGACCGTTCTGGCCGATACCGAAGACGTGTGGCAGGCCGTGTTCCGCCAGGGTGGCGGCACCTACCAGGAGCCGCGCCTGGTGCTGTTTCGGGGCGCTACGGCCACGGCTTGCGGCACCGGGCAGGCGGCGATGGGCCCGTTCTATTGCCCGGCGGACCAGAAGGTCTACATCGACCTGGGCTTTTATGAAACCCTCAAGAACCGCCTGGGCGCGCCCGGCGATTTTGCCCAGGCGTATGTGATTGCCCACGAGGTAGGCCACCATGTGCAGAACCAGCTGGGCATCAGCGGCAAGGTGGACCAGATGCGTGGCCGCGTGAGCAAGGCGGAGTACAACGCGCTCTCGGTCCGGCTGGAGCTGCAGGCCGACTGTTTTGCCGGGGTGTGGGCACACCATGCGCAGAACGCGCGCCAGATTCTGGAGCAGGGCGATGTGGAAGAGGCCATGAACGCAGCGGCCAAGATCGGTGACGACGCCCTGCAGCGCTCGAGCGGCGGGGCGGTGGTGCCCGAAAGCTTCACCCACGGCACCAGTGCTCAGCGGCAGCGCTGGTTTCACAACGGGCTGCAGAATGGCAGCGTCAAAGCCTGCGATACCTTCGCGGCGCGGAGTCTTTGAAACACCCCCCTGAGCCGCTTCGCGGCTTCCCCCCGCTCTCGCAACACTGCGCGTTGCGGGCAGGGGGACGCAGCCAGCGCGGCGGGGCGGCCCTTGCGCGGCTGCCCGGGCATGGGCCGCGCCGGTTTTTTGGGGTGTGGGTGACCTACGGCGCTATGGAGAACTGAGATGTCCCCTGCTGAGTCCCTGCAGCCTCTCCGGTCGCCGGGCATCGCCGCCGCGTGGTCGGCGGCGGCGGTCACGGTGCCGCATGCCGCCGGCCTGGGCCTGCTGGCTTTTGCGCCCCTGGCGGCCGACCATTCCCTCGCAGCGCTGGCGCTGTGGTCGGCGGCCCTGCCGGGTTTGCTGCTCACGCTGGTGGTGCCACGTTCCGGGGTGGTCTACGCGCCCACCACGGTAGTGGCGCTGCTGTTTGCGGCCGTGCTGGCCACCGCCCATGGTGCGGCCCCTGCGCTGGGCCTGAGTGCGCGCCAGGTGCTGGCCGTGAGCGGCGCCACGGTGGCGCTGGCGTTTGTTTTTCAGTGGTTGCTGGGGGTGCTGCGGCTGGCCTCGGTGGCGCGGTTCCTGCCCGTTTCGGTGACGCATGGTTTTGCGGCCGGGGTGGGGCTGTCGATGGTGGTGGGCCAGGTGCGCAACGGCTTTGGCGCGGGGGGCGACGCCCTGTGGAACGTCCGCACCGGCTGGCACCTGCTGGCGGCGCTCGCCGTGGTGGGGGTGGCCTGGGCGTTGCGCTGGCGCTGGCCCCGCATGCCGGGGCTGCTGTCGGCTGTGGTCCTGGTGGCGCTGGCCGTGGCGGTGGCGGGGGTGTGGGGTGGTGGCCTGGGGGATGTGTTTGCCCCCGCCGTGCAGCCCAGCCAGTTTGCCGGCCCGCTGTGGCCCGACTGGACGGGGGTTCCCTGGATGGCGCTGGCGCAACAGCACGGGTCGGACCTGGTGGTGCTGGCGCTGTTGATGGCGCTGGTCAACAGCCTGGAGATACTAGTGTTCAACCAGGAGCTGGAGCTGGACCACGGTCTGCGTGGCAACGCCAATCTGACCCTGCGCCGCGAGAGCCTGTTGGGCGTGTTGTGCGGGCTGGCCGGGATGATTCCTGCATCCACCAGCGCATCGCGCTCGCGCATTGTGCTGGCGCAGGCGGGCCCCTCCCGCGACGCACCGCGCTGGCATGCCGGCATCATGCTGGGCGTGGCAGTGACGGGCGCCTGGTGGCTGCACTGGGTGCCCATGGCCTGCCTGGCGGGTGGGCTGGTGCTGGCCGGGCTCATGCAGGTGCCGGGTCTCATGTGGTCGCTGCGCTACGCGCAGCGCTCGCGGGTGACCTGGGCGCAGAGCTGGCTGGTGGCGCTGGTGTTTGCCGTGATGGGCGGCGTGGGGGCTCTGGTGGCGGGTCTGGTGGTGGCCACCTTTGTGTTGCTGCACGACTCCGCCGCCAAGGTGCTGCGCCATGTGCGGCTCGATGGCGAACTGCGCTCACGCCGGCTGCGCCGGGCGGGCTCGGACACCTGGCTCTCGCCGCGCATGAACCAGGTGGCTGTGTTTGAACTGCAGGGCGTGATGTCGTTCGGCGTGGCGGCCCACTTGGCCGAGCAGGTGCGTTTGCTGCTGCAGCCGCGCCACCGCTGGGTGATTCTGGATGCGGGCCGCGTGCCCGCCTGGGACAGCACGGCACTGGCGCAACTGCGCGCGCTGGTGCGCGACCTGGGCCAGCAGGGCATTGCCGCTGCCGTGGCCGCGCTCGATCCTGTGGCCGCTGAACATGCAGGCGACCAGGTACGCGCCTTTGCCGACCTGGACCGCGCCTTGGAATGGGCCGAGGCCGGCATCCTCTCGCAGCGCCCCATTGAGCAACGCCCCGCGCGTCCCGAAAGGGATCTGCTGGGCGAGATTGGCGAGGGCGTGCCCCGGGCGGCGGCCAATGCTCTGATGGCCTTGCTGGAGCCTCTGGCCGTGCCGCCCCACGGGGTGGTGTTCAGCGCGGGAGACACCGACCACGACCTGCTGGTGGTGAAGTCGGGCCACATCACACTGGTGACCCAGTGGCCGCCCGACAAGGGGCTGCGCTTGGCCACGGTCGGGCCGGGCATGGCGTTTGGCGAGATGGCGTTCCTCAACGGCGCTGCGCGCAGCGCTTGTGCGGGGTCTGAGCGGGGGCCTGCGCACCTGGTGCGCCTGTCGCGGGCGCACTTTGATGCCTGGGCCCGGCAATACCCCGAGGCAGCGCTCACCGTGATGAATAACCTCGCCCAGATCGGGGCGAGGCGTCTGGCGGTGACCACACGCCAATTGCGGGCGGTGTTGGAGTAATTTTGAATAAAAAGTGCCACTAGCGCTTGATTGATAAGCGCTGATAGCTATTAAAAATGTAGCTTATTGCTGTGACTTGCTCAATGAATAAATGCGCTCTGTACCACGCCCCCATGGTGAAAAATCGCTTTTTGGGCCACCGGTGCGACAATAGAGGGCTAAATGACAAGTTCCTTTTCCAATCTATCGCTGGCTGAACCGCTCGCGCGCGCCGTAGCCGAAATGGGCTACGAGTCCATGACGCCCATCCAGGAGCAGGCCATTCCGGTGGTGCTCACAGGGCAAGACGTGATGGGCGCAGCCCAGACCGGCACCGGCAAGACGGCGGCTTTCTCGCTGCCCCTGCTGCAGCGCCTGCTCAAGCACGAAAGCAGCTCCACATCCCCGGCCCGCCATCCTGTGCGCGCCCTGGTGCTGTTGCCCACGCGCGAGCTGGCCGACCAGGTGGCCCAGCAGATCGCGCTGTACGCCAAGTACACCAAGCTGCGCAGCACCGTGGTGTTTGGCGGCATGGACATGAAGCCCCAGACCATCGAGCTGAAAAAGGGCGTCGAAGTACTGGTGGCCACACCAGGCCGCCTGCTGGACCACATCGAAGCCAAGAATGCCGTGCTCAACCAGGTCGAGTACGTCGTGCTCGACGAGGCCGACCGCATGCTGGACATCGGTTTCCTGCCCGACCTGCAGCGCATCCTGAGCTACCTGCCCAAGCAGCGCACCACGCTCCTGTTCAGTGCCACGTTCTCGCCCGAGATCAAGCGCCTGGCCAGCAGTTACCTGCAAAACCCCGTCACCATCGAGGTGGCCCGACCGAACGAAACGGCCTCCACCGTGGAGCAGCGCTTCTACAGCGCCAATGACGACGACAAGCGCCGCGCCATCCACCAGGTGCTCAAGACCCGGGGTATCAAGCAGGCGTTCATCTTCGTCAACAGCAAGCTCGGTTGTGCCCGTCTGGCGCGCAGCCTGGAGCGCGAAGGCCTCAAGACCACCGCGCTGCATGGCGACAAGAGCCAGGACGAGCGCCTGAAGGCGCTCGAAGCCTTCAAGAGCGGCGAGGTCGATCTGCTGGTGTGTACCGATGTGGCCGCGCGCGGCCTGGACATCAAGGACGTGCCTGCGGTATTCAACTTCGACGTGCCATTCAACGCCGAAGACTATGTGCACCGCATCGGCCGCACGGGCCGTGCTGGCGCCTCGGGCCTGGCGGTGACGCTGGTGTCGGGCAGCGATGCCCGCCTAGTGGCCGACATCGAGAAGCTGATCAAGAAGAAGATCGATCTCGAAGCCATCGAATACGAAGAAGACCAGCCCCGCGGCCGCATCAACGACGGCCGCCGTGCCTGGCGCGAAGCCGGTGAGACAGGCGACGGGCGCGATGCGCTGCCGGCCGCCCCCGCCGCGCCACGGCGCGAGCGTGACCAGCGCGTCGGGCGCGAGGGGCGTGAACAACACCGGGGCTTTCGCCCGGCCGTGGCATCGCGCGACCCCTTCTTTGAGAAGCCGTATGAGGCCAGCGCAGCTGCCGATGCAACCCCCGCCTGGGAAGCTGCCAAATCGGCCCCGCGCAGCAGCGTGTCGGCCAACATCAAGCCCAAGCGCAAGGTGGCAGCACTGTTCAAGGCTGCCCAGCCAGAGACTTCGGTGCAGTGATGAAATACAGGCCGTTTTAGGCCTGTAGCGATTGATGGATAAGCGCAAGAAGCTATATTTTCAATAGCAACTGAGGCCCCGTCAGTCTGAATGCAAACGGTGGTCGGCCCGGAGGTTCGGGGCCAGCCTGCGCAGCAAGGCCACATCGATGGCGCCGAAGGGGACCGCCCGCCCCCCACGCTGCTGCACAAACTCCTGTGCAGCCTCCGCATGGGCAAACGCGGGCAGATTGCCCGCCCGCATCGGCCCCCTGGCCGAAGACCCTGTCACATACACCGCCTCCTGCGCGTTCAGCCAACCACCCGTATCGGTATCGGTGACATACCGCGCGACGATGGCGTCGGCCGTGCGGCCCCGCGTGTAGTGGGCCACGTTGCCCAGGTACAGCATGAGGCTGAGCGGTGAGTCAAAAAAATACGCATCCCCGTCCGCAAAAATGACCTGCGTTGCCCACGCCCGTGTGCGGGCCGGGTACATGCCACACACCGGGCAGCGTGCGTCGGCGGGCACCTCGCGGGCGGCGGTCAGGGGCTGGCCCAGCACAGGGTCGTAGGGCGTTGGCGGCGCCACCACGCACACATCGTCGCCGATGCCCTCCAGGGCAGCGTTGCCGGATGGGCGGGGCGGAGTGCGCTGGGGCCATTGCCATGCCACCAGGCCTGCCGAGCCCAGCAGCAGGATTGCAAGGGCTGTGCGCCGGGTGGCTGCGTGTGGGCGGGGCATCAGCGCAGGCATGGGGGCGGCTCACATCCGCGTGTCGTGCAGCGCACCGCCGCTCAGGTCCACCATGGCGGGCGTGATCTCGGCAAAGCGCAGCACCTTGCCGCCATATTCAGCAGCAAACTTTTTCGCGTCGGCCTCTTGCGCAAAGCTGCCGATGGTGGGGCCCATGGAGCCGTGGCGCTTGCCGCCCACCACGTAGAGGGCGGTCTTGCCGTCGATCCAGTGGCCCTGTGGTGCATTCCAGTCGGCCTGGCCCATGTCCTGCACATACACGGCCTGCACGGCGCGGACCTGTTCGCCGGCCAGCAGGGTGCTGAACAGTTCCACCGTGTCGCAAAAGAACGAGGGCTTGTCCTGCCCCGCGAAACGCACCTGCGCCTTGGGGCCGGGGTAGTCGGCCAGCAGCATGCCGTCGAGTTCGCAGCTGGTGGTGCGGTCGATCTCCTGGGGTTGGAGAAATTGCGCGCTGTTGTCCGCCTGGCTGCAGCCCGTGAGGCCAGTCAGGCCCGTGAGTGTGCCGAGCGAAGCGAGTGCGGCCCAGCCCAGCAATTGCCGGCGCGTGGTGCAGCCGCACCGGGGTTGGTAAGAATGGTTCATGGTTTGAATCTCCAGCTTGCAAGACCGAGCGGCACTACGATCCAGCCCGCCATCACCGCGCCCATCAGCCATGGCTTGGCCAGGGCAGGGGGCACGATGCTGGTCAGGCCGTACAGGGTGCGCACGTCATCGAGCGAGAACACGTTGAGGATGCGGAAAACGTCGGCCGGGTTGAGCAGCAGCAGGTAGGCCATGGCCTCGCCGCCCACACTGCCGCCCGTGGCCACCAGGGCGCCCAGCAGCAGCAGGTCAAACACCAGCACAAAAAAGAACCAGGCGGCAATCGCCAGGCCCGAGGCGCGTGTGCGCTCGTGCGTGAGCACCGAGAGCAGCACCGCCATGCTCAGGAACGCCAGCCCCAGCAGCACCGAGCTGAGCATGAAGCCGCCGTAGTGGAACAGCGCAGCCCCGCTGAACTGCCGGACCAGCAGCACCGCCACCAAGCCAAACCCCGCCAGCGTGGAGAGCGTGAGCGCCGCCGCCAGCCCCAGGTACTTGCCCAGCAACAGCTCCAGCCGCGTGATGGGCAGCGACAGCAACAGGTCGAGCGAGCCGCGCTCGCGTTCGCCCACGATGGCGTCAAAGCCCAGCAGCAGCGCGATCAGCGGGATGAGGTAGATCACCAGGCTGACCAGACTGGCGATGGTGAACTCGATGGACCGAAAGCCCACGGTGCCCTGCTGCGCGCCGCCAAAGTAGGCGATGGCCAGCGAGAACACGGTGAACACGAGCGCCACGGCCAGCACCCAGCGGTTGCGCATGCGGTCGCGGAACTCTTTGCCCGCGATGGTGAAGATTTGTTGGAATTCCATGGCTAGCCCTTGCGCAGGTCAAAGTACACATCCTCAAGCGAGGGTTCCTGGATCTGCAGGTCCTGCAGCGCGGTGCCCAGCGGTGCCAGCGCACCCAGCACGGCCATCTTGCTGCCGCGTGGGCAGTCCACATGCAGGCCTTCCGGCGTTTCCGCTGCGGTGATGTCGGACACTGCAGAGAGCAACCCCAGCGCGGCAGGCCGGTCGGCCGCAGCCAGGGTGAGGTGGATGGTCAGCGGCATGTGCGCCTGTTCGCGCAGCGCCTGCACGCTGCCCAGGGCCTGCAGCTTGCCGGAGGCCAGGATGGCCAAGCGGTCCACGCGCTCCTGCAGCTCGGCCAGGATGTGCGAAGTGATGACGATGGTCACGCCACCCGTCTGCAGCTCGCGCAGTGTGGCGTAGAAGTCGCGGATGGCCTGCGGGTCCAGGCCGTTGGTGGGCTCGTCGAGCAGCAGCACCTGGGGCTCGCCCAGCAGGGCTTGCGCAAACCCCAGGCGCTGGCGCATGCCCTTGGAGTATTCGCGCACGGCGCGGTTGCCCGCGTGGGCCAGGCCCACGCGTTCCAGCAGCGCGGGGCATTGTGCGAGGGGCGCACCCTTGAGGCGGGCGAAGAAACGCAGCGTTTCCAGTCCGTTCAGGTTGTCGTAGAGCACCACGTTCTCGGGCAGGTAGCCCAGGTGGCGGCGGGCGGCGCGAAAGTCGCGGCCCTGCACGGTGGCGCCGCCCACCCGGATCTCGCCCGAGGTGGCGGGCGTGAGGCCCAGGATCATCTTGAACAGCGTGCTCTTGCCCGCGCCGTTGTGGCCGATGAGGCCGAAGATCTCGCCGCGCGCAATGCGCAGGTCGATGCCGTCCACGGCGTGCAATGCGCCGTAGTGCTTGTGCGCGCCCCGCACCTCGATGGCGGGGGGCTCGCTCAGGTCAATGGGGGGAGGGTTGCGTGTCACGCTGAAAATTCCGTTGAGGTTGGTTCGGTTGCATGCGGGGCTTTGGGTCCACCACGGTGGGCACGCGCAGCACCGGAAACTGCTGGCCCACCAGGCGCAGTGCCTGCACTGCGGGGCTGGCCAGCAGAAGCTTGATGGTGGGGTGGCGCCAGGTCAGGCGGTCCACCATGTCGTTGGCCTCGTAGGGCACGTCGCCCACGCCGTTGCCGTCGCGGTCCCAGCCCAGGTAGTTGCTCCAGTGGTTGCCGCCTTCGGTGCCCCAGCGCTCGTCGCGGGCGCCCACATAGCGCACCTGCTCGCGGTTGCCGATGAAGTCGTTGCCTTCGACCTTGTTGTTTTTGGAGCCGGCCGACAGGTGCACGCCCACCGTGTTGCGCGCCACCAGGTTGCCGCGCAGGGTGATGTACTCCACGTCGTAGATGAAGAAGCCTCGGGAGTTCTCGGCCACCACGTTGTTCTCGATCACCGAGTCCTGCAGGGTGCGCAGCATGATGCCGTGGTCGCTGTTGCCCCACGCGCGGTTGTTGCGCACCACCTGGTCGCGCACCTCCATCAGCGCCAGGCCGCCACGGTTGAGGTAGGTATCGTTGTCTTCCCACAGGTTGTAGTAAGAGTTCATGTAGTGCGTGCCGTAGCGGGTGTGGTGCAGCCGGTTGCCGCGAAACACCGCGTGGTGCGACACGTCCACATACAGCGCGTCGCGCACAAAGCTGATGTGGTTGCCCTCGATGCGTGCGCCCGTGGTGTTGTACAGCTGCACGCCGTTGCCGCGCTGCGACGAGTTCACATCGCGCAGGCCTGTGATGGTGTTGTGCAGCACCTGTACATCGTTGGCCTTCTCGATCCACAGGCCAAAGAGGTTGTAGGTGAGGTCGTTGTGGCGCACCACGGCGCGGTGTGCTCCGGGGTAGATGTAGATGCCTGCGTTCTGGTCCTTGAGGCTGGTGCCCGAGTCGCGCACGATCAAGCCTTCGATCACCACGTCGGGCGCGGTGACGCGGATGGTGTCGCCCGCCTGGCCGCCGCTGAGCGTGGGGCGGTCGATGCCGCGCAGGGTCACGGCCTTGTCGATGCGCAGGTTCACGCGGTAAAAGCCCCGCTGCACCTCCACCGTGTCTCCCGGTGCCGCTGCCGTGATGGCGGCCTGCAGGTCCTGGCCGGGGCGCACCAGCACGGTGGCAGCCGCCGCAGGAAGCGCGATCCACAGCGCCAGGGCCATGGCAACCGCAGCGAGTGCAAGGGGGGACTTCATCACGCCAGTCCCACCAAGGCCTTGATGGCCAGGAAGAGTGCTGCGCCGATCAGCAGGTTCTTGAAGCCCACGTAGCTCAGCATGTCCATCACGCCCGCCCGGCGGTACTGGTCGCGCCACCACGGGCCGTCCTTCACATAGCGCTTGCCCGACAGGCGGATCAGCACCTCGTACACGCTCCAGCCAAACCACCAGCCGATGATGGCGCCCGACGACAACGTGCCCAGGGCGGTCATCACCCAGGCCACGCTGGCAGCCAGGGCGAGCGAGAAGCCCGCGATCTGCAGCGCGCGCCGCGAGGCCCAGCCTTCGCGGCTCCAGGGCCACAGATGGTCCACCAGCTCCTTCGCCATCCAGCGCAGGCCGCGCGAGCCTGCCTTGGTCTGCGGCAGCACTGGCGCCGTAGGCCAGCGTGGGTCCGGCCCCTTCGCGGCCTTGGCCGAGATCTGGTCCTGCACCGTGGCAGGGTGGATCGGGATGAAATAGCCGTTCTTGCCGATGGGCGTGATTTCCAGGCCATCTTTCTCGCGGCGCTTGCGCTCCTTGGCCAGGGGCGGGCAGCCCTTGGTGTCGGTGTAGAGAATCATGCAGTCGAGGCAGTGCAGGCATTCGCGGTGGTCGATGCGGCCGTCTGCGTCGATGGCCTGTGCACCGCAGCCCACTGCGCAGGCCTTGCAGCTGTTGCAGTCCTGCTTGCGCTTGAGGCCAAACCAGCGGAACGTGCTGGGCATGGCCAGCGAGGCACCCAGCGGGCAGATGTATTTGCAGTAGGGTCGCTCGATGAAGATCGAAACGCCCAGGATGGCCGCCACAAACAGGCTGTAGGGCCAGGCGCGGTTCAGCACACCGACGAGGAAGGTGGTCTTGAACGGCTCCACCTCGGCCAGCTTCTCCGCCAGTCCCATCGAGAACATCGACACCACCAGCAACCCGAAGAACACCGCGTACTTGACCCACTTGAGCTGGTCGTGCCACTTCTGCGGCAGCTGCGTCTGAAAGCGCTTGAAGCCCACCGCACGCGCGATCTTGTAGATGCCCTCCTGCAGCGAGCCAAACGGGCACATCCAGCCGCAAAACAACCCGCGCCCGAACAGGAACACGGTGACGATGATGAAGATCCAGAACAGGAAGATGAACGGGTCGGACAGGAACAGCGACCAGGTCCACTGGAACAGCAGCGCGTGGAACCAGGTCAGCACCTGCGTGATGGAAGGCTGTGCCATGGCGCCAAAGCCGATCCAGCCGATGCTGAGGGCCCAGAAGCTGTACTTGAAGGCGTTGACCGGCCACTTGTTCTTGTGGGTGGACAGGCGCGTGAGCTTCTCGCGCAGGGCGTACACCACGGTGACGGCAATCAGCAGCGCGGCGAACAGCGCAATCTCTACCGCACGCGACTTCCACACGCGCACCCAGGGGTCGTCGGGCTCGTTGATGGTGGGGCGCCCGCCTTGCAGCATGGCGGCGGGCAGCCAGTAGGGCGTGTCAAAGCTGGTGAAGCTGCGTGTGCCCGTGGCCCGGTCCACGCGGTTGCCCAGAAAGCTCAGCTTCCACGGGTAGGCGGCCGAGAAGGCGGGTGAGCGGATGATGAAGATGACCGATTCGTTGTAGCTAGGTGCGCCTGCGGCCTCGATGCCGTACAGGTTGAGCGCGTCCAGGTCGCGGAAGGTGAACGAATCCGCCCCCTGGCGCACCTGCACGCGGTCGTAGATGCCGCCGCGCACAAAGCCCGAGCCCTTGAACGATTCCTTGCCGCCGGTGCGGACGATGAAGAAGGCGTGTTCGCCCTCCTTGAGCTGCAGGCGCAGGTTGTTCCAGCCGTTGTCGCCCAGAAGGCTCTTGCCAATGTCGGGGTGGTTCAGGTCGCCAAACCACAGCTCGATGAACGGGTCGGGGCCCTTGTCCAGGCCCACCTGTTCGGGCAGCACCCGCAGGCGCTGCACAGTGCCTTGTTGCACCAGCTCGGCCCAGCTCAGGCGCTTGCCGGTTTCGGCATAGCGTGCGGGCTCGCGCACCGTGGGCGCGAGGATGCCCACCTGCCGCGCCACGGCGGAGCCCGAGGCCATCATGACCTGGTTCTGCGCGATGACGGTGACCGTGGCGCCCGAGATGGCGTCGAGACCCAGCACGTTTTCATCAGGGCGCGACTGGCCCACCTCGATCTTGTCGGCCACCGACTTGCCCAGGTACTGGGCGTTGAACTTCAGCAGCGCAGATTCAGGGATGCCCAGCAGCAGGATGGGCTCGGAATGCTTGAGCACCTTCACGCCCACGAAGCGGCCCTGTGTGTCCATGCCGATCAGCGTGACCACGGGCTTGCCCGAGTAGGCAGGGGTGTCGGTGATGTCGGTGGAGAGCATCACGTAGCCCAGCAGCTTCTTTTGCGCGCTGTCGTTGTCGTAAGCCTCTACGTAGGGCGGCTGGCCCTTGCGTTCAGAGAAATGGCTGGCGCCGGGAAACACGTCCTTGCACGGCACCAGTGCGCACATGTCGCGCGCGGTAGAGAGTTCCGCAGGCAGCTCGGCCTCGTAGGCGCCTGCTGCAGCATGCGCGCGCGGCGCCAGCCAAAGTGCTGCCAACAAGACCAGAAGAAGCGTGGCGAACTGCCGACGGAGGGATGTCATGAAACTATCTTTTTGATAGCTGCTAGCGCTTATCCATTAAGCGGTAGAGCACGATTTGACATAAAAATGAGCGTGGCCTGCGCAACTGGCGCGGCCCAAGCCAGCGACCGCCGCGCAAGGGCCGCCCCGCCGCGCTGGAGGTGTCCCCCTTCCGCAGCGCGTAGCGCTGCAAGAGAAGGGGGAAGGCGCGCAGCGCCTCAGGGGGATGCCGCCTAGCTATGCTTCCACAATCATCCGAGTGCGCATTTCCAGGTGGAGTGCGTGGCAGAAGTGCGTGCAGTAGCACCAGAACACACCGGGCTTGTCGGCCACAAAGCTCACCGACTTGGTCTCCAGCGGGTTCACGATGAAGTTCACGTTGTAGTTCGGGATCGCAAAGCCGTGCGTCAGGTCTTCGATCTTGTCCAGGTTGGTCAGGATCAGCGTGACCTCGTCACCCTTCTTGAGCTTGAACTCGCGCAGGCTGAAGGCCGGGGCTTGCGAGGTCATCTTCACGGTGACCTTCTTGCCGCTGCGGAACACGCCGGACTCCTTGGGGTCCTTGACCGCCAGCGGGAACTCGTCGAGCGTATAGACCTGCTTGGGGCGCACCAGGTCGCGCTTGAAAATGATGAAGTCATGGGGCTCGCCGCGCACGGGGTGGTCGGCCAGCAGCACCATCTTCTCGCCCGAAATGTCGATGAGCTGTTCGTTCTCGGGGTGCAGAGGGCCCACGGGCAGGAAGCGGTCCTTGGAGAACTTGCAGCCCACGGCCAGGTACTTGCCGTCGGCGGCCTTGGTCTCGGACTGCGAGGCGTTCAAGTGGCCCGGCTGGTATTGCACATCGAGGCGGTCCACCACGTACTTAGCGGTCTTGTCGCCCGCGTGGAACTTGATGGCGGCCTCCACGTTCCACTTTACGACCTGGCTGTCCAGGAACAGGGTGGTGTAGGCATTGCCACGGCCGTCGAAGGCGGTGTGCAGCGGGCCCAGGCCCAGCTCCACCTCGGCCACGATGGCGGAGTCCAGCTTTTCGAGCTTGCCGTCGAAATAGTCCAGCACCTTGGCCAGTTCAATCACGGTGCCGGTGGGCGACAGCTTGCCGGCGCAGATGAAGTATTTGCCATCGGGGCTGGCGTTCACGCCGTGGGGGTTCTTGGGCACCGAAACGTAGGCAGTGAGTGCTGTCTTGGGGTCCTTGTTGGCTTCATGGGTGCCGTCCACCACGGGCACCTTGCTAGTGCCGATGGTCTTGAACTTGCCAGCCTTCACGGCAGCCTCGATGCGGCCCACGTTGAAGAACAGGCAGGCATCGCGTTCGGCGGACATCATGTCCTCGTACTTCGCGCCCATCTCCACGTTGTACTGGTTGGTGGCGGCCAGCTTGCCGTCGTATGACGTGGCGACCAGATCGCAGTTGCCGTCGATCAGCACCTGCCAGCGCACTTCCATCGTTTCTGCATCGACGCAGCTGAACATGGAGTGGTATTTGCTGGAGTCTTCCGTGCCCGTGTTGGGCAGGGGGATGGCGAACTCACCGCCGCAGAACACGCGCGTGGTGTAGTTGATGGCCGGGTCCACCGGGTCGGCCTTGTCCGGGAAGATGCCGTGAAAGCCCTGCACGTTGGGCAGCTCGGTGATCTTGTCGCACACGAAGTAGTCGAGGCGTATGCGCGCGATGCGGCTGTTGATCTTGTCGTTGATCCAGGCGTAGCGGCCGTCGTAGTTGCCGTCCTTGTACGAGGCATGTGTGTGGTGGGTGTCGGCCACCGTGTACTTCAGGCTGCCATCGGCCTTGGTGCCCATCACAGCTTTGGATTCATTCGTGATGCCCCAGCCCACCAGGGCGTCGGGTACGAAGCAGGGGATGCGGGTGATCTCGCGGCCCGAGGGCAGGCCCAGGACGCGCATGTCGCCCGTGTGGCCGCCGCTCCAGAGGCCGTAGTAGGTGTCCAGCTCGCCGGGCTTGAGGTGCACGTTGGCGCCAGCGGCGGCATGGCTGGCCGCAGGTGCTGCAGGGGCGGGGGCCGCAGGCGTTGCAGCGCTGGGCTTTTCGTTGCATGCGGCGACGCCTGCAGTCAGCCCGACCAGGGCCGCCGTGTTGATGAAGCTGCGTCGGCCCAGGCCAGCAGCGGGAAGGGGACTGTCTTTTCTCTCGGTCATGGTTTTCCTCTTTGGGATCGCTCAGTTGAAAAGGGGTGGTGCGCGTGCAGGGGGGCTGAACGCCACCCCTGTGCGTGGAAAAAGTGGTGTGTGAAAACGGGGCTGGAAGGTGGGGGCTGCGGCAGTGGTTGCCGCTGCGAGATGGGTGGTGGGTGGCGTGTCGGCCCCGAGGCACACAGGGCAATCGAGACCGGTGGCGTCTGCCGCTACCAGGCCCTCAGCGGTCTTCACCACCAGCTTGGCGCTGCCTGTGCCGGAGCAGACCAGCTCCATGCTTCGCGGCACTACCAGCGGTGAAGCCACCGCAGCAGCCAGCGCCATGACAAACCACGCCAGCACCCAAAGGCGCAGTGTTCGCAGGTTGTGATGGCTTTGCATGGCACGGATAATAGATTCACGTAATATGAATCAATTTGATCTGGATCATGCTTTGGCGGCGCTCGCCTCTGCCCAAAAGTGCTTCTTGCACCTACAGTCAATGCACCGGTCTGAAGCGGTGCCTGTGCAATGCCGGTAGGTTTTTTCAGGCCAGGTGCTGGACGCATTTCGTCGCATTTCTCGCGCAGCCACAGGCCCTCTCAGGTATTTTTTAACCCCCAAGAACAGGATGTATGCGATGCAAAAGAAAACCGTGATGGTCGCCGTAGCGATCTTGGCCACACTGCTGGCCGGTTGTGGCGACAAGAAGTCGGAACCTGCTCCGGTGGCTGCACCCGCTGCGGTGACGGCCCCAGCGCCCGCAGCGGCCCCCGCCGCACCGGCTGCCGCAGAGAACGAACTGGGCAAGAGCGTGTTTGGCAAGACTTGCGCCATGTGCCATGCCGCTGGCGTGGCCGGTGCCCCCAAGCCGGGCGACAAGGCCGACTGGGGCCCGCGCATTGCCCAGGGCAAGGACACGATGTACAAGCACGCGATCGAGGGCTTTACCGGGGCGAAGGGCATGATGCCTGCCAAGGGGGGCTCCGCCAATCTGACCGACGCTGAGGTCAAGGCCGCCGTGGATTACATGGCCGACAAGTCGCTCTGAGCGGAGGCGCCATGCAGCAAGCTTCTCTGCCCCCTCAGGGTCTGTCGCGCCGTCGCATGGTGATGGCATTGCCCTTGCTGGGTGGTGCGGTCTGGGGTGGTGGCGCGTCAGCGGGCGCACGGGTGGTGTCTGAACGCAGCTCGCGTCCCCTGATGGGAACGCAGGTGGATATGGCGGTGGAGGGCGTTGATGGCCCGCAGCTGCGCCGCGCCATGGACCGGGCCTATGCAGAGATGCAGAGGCTGGAGGCGCTCATGAGCCGCTACCAGCCACGCAGCGTGGTCAGTCGCATCAACCTGGCAGCGGGCGTGACGCCAGTGATGGTTCCGGCCGAGGTCATGGCGGTGCTGCAGAGCGCGCAGCGTGTGTCGGCAACAAGCCGTGGGGCCTTTGATGTGACCGTGGGGGCTTTCAAGTCCTGGAACTTTGGCCCTGGCGAAAAGGTGGTGCCCGGCGCCAGCGAGATCGCGCGGCAACTGCCGCTGGTGGATGCGCGCGGCCTGGTGCTGGACGTGGCAGCAGGCACTGCCTTCCTGGCCCGCCAGGGCATGGCGCTGGACCTGGGCGGCATCGCCAAGCTACCGATCCTGGAAGCCGGCATGAACACGTTGCGCTCCGAGGGTGTCGAGAACGCCATGATCAACGGCGGTGGCGACGTGATGACCCACGGGCTGTGGCAAGGCAGGCCCTGGCGTGTGGGGCTGCGCGACCCACGGTCTCCCGAGCGTCTGCTGGGTGTGGTGGCCGTGGCGGGCGCCGGTGTGGTGGCCTCGTCGGGTGACTATGAACGCTTCTTCTTCCACCAAGGCCAGCGCCAGCACCATGTGCTCAATCCGCGAACAGGGCGCCCGGCATCGGGCGTGCATGGCGTGAGCCTGGTGGCGCGCGACGTGGCGGCTGTCAACGGACTGGGCGCCGCGCTGATGGTGCAGGGCCCGCAGGCGGGCAGGGCACTGGCGCAGCGCATGCCAGGGCTGGCCGTGCTGATCGCCGGGCAGGACGGTGGTGTCTGGCAGTCCACCGCCATGTCGGCGTTGCTGGAGCCAGTGCCGTCCTGAACCTGCTGCGGTTTATTCAGCCCGGGGCCTGTGCCTGCTCGCAATGCACCTGCAGCAGCTCACGCTCGGCCAGCGTCGCGCCAAAACGCACGGCGCTCAGGCAGCCGCCCCACACGCAGCCCGTGTCCAGTCCGAGCAGATCGCTGCGGTTGAGCCAGCCCAGCGTGGACCAGTGACCGAAGGCCATCAGCGTGTCCGCTGTGCGCCGCCCTGGCACGTCGAACCAGGGCATGAGGCCGGGTGGGGCGGCGCTGGCGCTTTCGGTGCTTTCAAAATCCATCACGCCGTCGGCCGAGCAAAAGCGCAGCCGGGTGAGCGCATTCACGATCACCCGCAGGCGATCCGTGCCGGTCAGGTCGTCACTCCAGCGGTCGGGGATGTTGCCGTACATGGCGTGCAGAAAATCGGGCAGGTCTGGGCCGCGCAGTACTGCATGGACTTCGTCCGCGTACGCGAGAGTCTCTGCGGCCGTCCAGGTGGGCAGCACACCGGCATGCACCATCAGCAGCGTTTGCCCCGCATGCGTGTGGGTGCGGGCCAGGGGCTGCTGGCGCACCCAGTCGAGCAGGGCAGCGCGGTCGGGGGCGTCCAGCACCGTGCCCAGCGTGTCGCGCCGCGAGGGCTTACGCGCACCGTGTGCGGCGGCCAGCAGGTGCAGGTCGTGATTGCCCAGCAGGCATCGGATGGCGTCGCCATGGCGCATGCAGCGGCGCAGCACGGCGGCCGAGTCAGGCCCTCGGTTGACGAGGTCACCCAGCAGGTAGACCGTGTCGCGGCTAGGGGAAAAGCCGATGGTGTCCAGCAGGCGGTCCAGCGCGGCGTCGCAGCCCTGGATGTCGCCGATACAGTAAAGCGCCATGGTGATCTTTATGAGTGAAGCACGGATTTTCTGCTGATCGCGTCGCCGACCTTGCTCAGCATGTGCCGGAGTTGGGCGTTGAGGCCGAGGACGCGCGGTGTCCGCATGGACGGGCGGCGAAATTTCTGCCCGAAACCCTCAATGGGGTGGAGTTGCTGGAGCAGTTACGGGCCCGTTCTGGGCGCATGGTGTTTGTGGGCGATGAATATGGTGTGGCGCAATGCACCATGACCCGCGCCATTTACTGAATGCCATTTCCGTTGAATTGCAGCCCTGGGGGCGCCGCGATGCCTGGGCCCCGCAGCGCGATGACGGAGGCGGGCTGTTGGATGGCTGGGGATGTCCTGCATAACCCTCGCGAGTCGGTGGTAGTGCGGATCGGGATGGGACGCAAGGCGTCTTTTTGCAGCCAATAGCCCAGCTATTGGCAAGAAAAGCAACGCAGCGAACCGCCCGAGGCCGCGCTATCACAGACCGCAGGGAGTTATGCAGGTCATCCCTGGATACCGGTGTCGGAACTCAAGGCGCGCCTGGATATTCGCAATTTAGCGTGTGAGGACCGTGGTTGCTATAACACGCGGGCGGCCCGCTTGAGGGAAGAAACGGGGCATTTGATGGAAGTGGGCGACCGCATTCGGTGCATGGGCTGGGTATTTGAGGTGCTGGCGCTGGAATGCAATCGTATCGACAACGTATTGCCCCAGCCAGAAGACGGAACCCCGGTCGCCTCCAGCAAGCATCAATACCCCGGTTGTTCAGCCAGACGCAAACCATGCATCAATGGGTGTTGGGGGTTAATGCCAAGAATTTTTAATGAAATTCTGAAAGTGGTTGCACAAAAAAGGCACATTATTCTTATAATTCGCGGGTCTTCACCCTTATCCAAAATCCAGACACCATGACCAGCTACAAAGAACTGTTGAAGCAGCGCGAAGCCCTTGAGCAACAAATCAGTGAAGCCCGGCGCCGGGAACTGTCGGACGCTGTGTCGCAGGTCCGTTCACTGGTGGCCGAATATGGGCTGACTGCCCAGGACGTGTTCCCCACCGGCAAGGCGTCTGGCAAGACAGGCCGCAGTTCTACGGCCGGCACCAAGGTGGCGCCCAAGTACCGCAACCCCGCCACCGGCGAAACCTGGACAGGCCGTGGCAAGGCTCCAAAGTGGATTCAAAACGAAAACCGCGAAAAGTTTGTGATTTAAGGGTCTTTGCCCTGCATTAAAAAAGCCCGCTGATGCGGGCTTTTTTAATGGGCTACTCTTGGCCAGGACAAAAGGTGCTCAGGCGGGTGGCGCCTCGACAACTGTACGCACTGTGCGACGAACAGGAAATGCATGTGCGGTAACTCCGCGCGCAGTGTCTGCGATTTATCGGCAGCGCAATGTACTTTGTGGAGCCATTTGGTGAATCGGATGGTCATCGTTTTAATTTTGCACTGCGCGCATTGATTGCACCCTCACAGTGCACAGGCATTACGTTCAGCCTTCTGCAACCCCGGGGTTTTCCTGCGCAATCTTGCGCAATACCTGTGCCGTGAAATCGTCCGCCGGAAAGAAGGATTCCACAGCCAGCTCCTGCAATGTCACATCCACCGGCGTTCCGAATATCGTGGTGGTGCTGATGAGGGAGAGCATTCCATGCACGCTTTCAAAGCAGAACGGCATTACCACGCCCAGCATTTCACCTGCCAGTACCAGGGCATCGGATTCCGGCGGGGCGGGATATTGCAGCAGTTCTGCCTGCAGTGCGATCAGTGCCGGGTCGGCCGTGGCCTGTATCTGCTGGCGCAGGCGTTCAAACAGGTGCGCCCGCCACTGCGCCAGATTGGCGATGCGCGGCGCCAGCCCCTGGGGGTGCAGGCTCAGCCGGAACACGTTGACAGGTGGCGCCAGCAGTTCGGGACTGACGTGGGCAGACAGCAGGGCCAGCGCGGCGCGGTTGGTGGCCACCACGTTCCAGCAGCGGTCGAGGGCAATGGCGGGGCAGGGTTCGTGGCCCTTGAGCACCAGTTCCACCGCCTGGCGCGCCGCGGCCAGCGCAGGGTCGTCCAGCGCGCGTTCGCGGTACATGGGGGCGTAGCCGGCGGCCACCAGCAGGGCGTTGCGCTCACGCAGTGGAATGGCCAGGCGCTCGCACAGGCGCAGCACCATGTCGCGGCTGGGGTTGGTGCGGCCGGTTTCCATGAAGCTCACATGGCGCGTGGAGATGTCCGCCTCGTCGGCCAGCTCCAGCTGGCTCAGGTGCCGCTGCTGGCGCCAGGTGCGCAGGTGGTCGCCAAACGAGGTGGGCCCCGCCGGTGCCACGCGGTGCGGCAAAGGATGGCGCGGAGAGCGGTGAGAGGACGGTGCGGTGGAGGTCATGGCCGCCATCCTAGGCGCTAACCGCACACGGGCCATTACCTGGCAGGTCATCGACGCGGTGCGCCAGGGCGGGAACGATGGAGCCTTCTTTCTTCCTCAACCAAGGAGCTTTCCATGTTCAAGCTGATGTCCTCCCCCCGATTCCTGCGTGCCGTGGTCTGGTTCGATGCCTCCACGGGGGTTCTGCTCGGCGCCCTGCACCTGCTGCTGACAGCGCCCCTGGCCGAGTGGCTGGGCCTGCCGCCCGGGCTGCTGCAGGTGACGGGCGCCATGCTGCTGGGCTATGCCGCCCTGGCCATAGCGATTGCCCGGTCTGAGCCCATGCCGCGTGGCTGGCTGTGGGTGCTGATCGTGGGCAACTTGGCCTGGGCGTTGGCCAGCCTGTTGCTGCTGCTGGGCTCCACGCTCACGCCCACCTTGCTGGGCCAAGCCTATTTGCTGGTGCATGTGGTCTCGGTGGCCATGCTGGCCGAGCTGCAGTGGTTTGGCGTGCGCCGCCTGCCAACCTGGGCTGCGGCGTGATGGAGATGGTTGTTTGCTCCTGAAAATATAGCTGCTTGCGCTTGTCCATCAAGCGCCAGGGGCATTTTTTATGCCGATATCGGGCACGGGTGGCGTGGATCGGGCGACCCGACCACGCCACACAGGGTTGGGAGCCGCGTTTGCATAGCCCCACGATTGCACCGCCATGCAGGACTGCCAGAATAGGCTTTGTTGCCTTTCACAGGAGTTTGCCATGGCCGTATCACGCAAGTTGTCGCCCAAGCCCGCCCGCCACGCGTTTGCCAACACCCTCAAGAGTTTCAAGACAGCGTCTGGCAAAGAAGGCCAGTTCTACTCGCTGCCCGCGCTGGCCAAGCAGTTCCCCCAGATCCAGCGCTTGCCCGTGTCGATCCGCATCGTGCTCGAATCGGTGCTGCGCAATTGCGATGGCCGCAAGGTGACCGCCGAGCATGTGCAACAGCTTGCGCACTGGGCGCCCAATGCCGCGCGTACCGACGAGATTCCATTTGTCGTCTCCCGCGTGGTGCTGCAGGACTTCACCGGCGTGCCGCTCTTGGCCGACCTGGCCGCCATGCGCAGCGTGGCCGTGAAACTGGGCAAGAACCCCAAGAAGATCGAGCCGCTGGTGCCCGTGGACCTGGTGGTGGACCACTCCATCATGGTCGACCACTACGGCAAGAAGAATTCGCTCGACCTGAACATGAAGCTCGAATTCCAGCGCAACCGCGAGCGCTACGAATTCATGAAGTGGGGCATGCAGGCCTTCGACACGTTTGGCGTGGTGCCGCCGGGCTTTGGCATCGTGCACCAGGTCAACCTCGAATACCTGGCGCGCGGCGTGCACAAGCGCAAGGACGGTGTGTACTACCCCGACACCCTCGTGGGCACCGACAGCCACACCACCATGATCAACGGCATTGGCGTGGTGGGCTGGGGCGTGGGCGGCATTGAGGCCGAGGCCGCCATGCTGGGCCAGCCGGTGTACTTCCTCACGCCCGACGTCGTGGGCTTTGAGATGACGGGCCAGCTGCGCGAGGGCGTGACCGCCACCGACCTGGTGCTCACGGTGACCGAGCTGCTGCGCCAGCACAAGGTGGTGGGCAAGTTCGTGGAGTTTTTTGGTGAAGGCACGCGCACCCTGGCGTTGCCCGATCGGGCCACCATCGGCAACATGGCGCCCGAATACGGCGCAACCATGGGGTTCTTCCCGGTGGACGAAAAGACCATCGACTATTTCAAGGGCACGGGCCGCACCAAGGCCGAGATCGAAGCGTTTGAGGCCTACTTCAAGGCCCAGGGCCTGTTCGGCGTGCCGCTGGCGGGCGAGGTGGACTATTCGCAGGTGGTGAAGCTCGACCTTGGCAGCGTCACCCCCAGCCTGGCTGGCCCCAAGCGCCCGCAAGACCGCATCGAGCTGGGCAAGGTCTGCAGCCAGTTTGCCGACCTGTTCAGCAAGCCCAATGCACAAAATGGTTTCAATCGCCCGGCCGAGCTGCTGCACACGCGCCACCATGTCCGGGCCAGTGATGCTCCTGTCGATGTGGGCGCTCCGGCAGAGGTGCCAGCGCCATCGGGTGCACCGCGATTCATCGTGGAGATGGAGCAGAACAAGCCCACGCTGGCGGCCGCGCATGCCGAAGTCCCCGCCCAGCAAGCCAGCCGCACGGGTGACGTGACCGTGGGCAATGGCGACGTGCTGATTGCCGCCATCACCAGCTGTACCAACACCAGCAACCCCAGCGTGCTGCTGGCCGCAGGCCTCTTGGCCAAGAAGGCAGTGGAGGCGGGGCTCAAGGTCAAGCCGCACATCAAGACCTCGCTCGCCCCTGGCTCGCGCATCGTCACCGAATACCTCACGCAGACCGGCTTGCTCCCTTACCTGGAAAAGCTGGGCTTTGCGCTGGCGGGTTACGGCTGCACCACCTGTATCGGCAATGCGGGCGACCTCACGCCCGAGCTGAACGAGGCCATCACCAGCAACGACCTGGTGTGTGCCGCGGTGCTGTCGGGCAACCGCAACTTCGAGGCGCGCATCCATCCCAACCTCAAGGCCAACTTCCTGGCCAGTCCGCCGCTGGTGGTGGCCTATGCCATCGCCGGCACGGTGCTCAAGGACCTGATGACCGAGCCGGTGGGCAAGGGCAAGGGTGGCAAGGACATCTACCTGGGCGACATCTGGCCCAGCAGCGAAGAGGTGCACGCCCTGCTCAAGTTCGCCATGAACGGCAAGGCCTTCCGCGAGAACTACGCCAAGGTGGCCACCGACCCTGGCAAGCTGTGGGAAAAGATCAAGGGCGTGAGCGGCACCGCCTACACCTGGCCCGCCAGCACCTACATTGCAGAGCCTCCGTTTTTTGCACAGTTTGCTCTTGAAAAAGGAGCTGCTAACGCAGATCCATCAAGCGCTGGAGGCCAAAATGATGCCAAACTTCCATCGGTGATCGGTGCCCGCATCATGGCACTGTTTGGCGACTCCATCACCACTGACCACATCTCGCCCGCAGGCTCCATCAAGGAAAGCTCACCCGCTGGCCAGTGGCTGCGGCAGCATGGCGTTCAAAAGGCCGACTTCAACAGCTACGGCGCGCGCCGGGGCAACCACGACGTGATGGTGCGCGGCACCTTTGCCAACGTGCGCATCAAGAACCTGATGATCCCGCCCACTGCCGACGGCTCGCGCGAAGAGGGTGGGGTGACGGTGTTCCAGAACGAAGGCGCGCTGCAGGGCGAGAAGATGTTCATCTTCGATGCCGCCATGCAGTACATGGCGCAAAAGACGCCCACGGTGATCTTTGCGGGCGAGGAATACGGCACCGGCTCCAGCCGCGACTGGGCCGCCAAGGGCACGCAGCTGCTCGGCATCAAGGCCGTGGTGGCGCGCAGTTTTGAGCGCATTCACCGCTCCAACCTGGTGGGCATGGGGGTGCTGCCGCTGCAGTTCAAGGCGGGCGAATCGTGGGAGACGCTGGGCCTCACGGGCAATGAGCTGATCGATGTGGTGCCCGACCCGGCGCTCACACCACAAAGCGACGCGCAACTGGTCATCCGCCGCGCGGACGGCTCGCGCCAGGAAGTCACCGTCACGCTGCGCATCGACACGCCCATCGAGGTGGACTACTACCAGGCCGGCGGCATCCTGCCGTTTGTGCTGCGCCAGTTGTTGCAGGGGTGACACTGCCCTGTCGGCGGTGCAGGGCACCGGCATCGTCGGCAACGGGGCTTCGGCCCCGTTTTGCATGGAGCCCGATGGTGGGGGAAACACGCACCCCCGCGCCTTACTCGTCGATACACTTGTGACGCTATGTAGAACCCGGTAGAAACACTCCAGACCATGCCGCTGTCCTCGTCACCCACCCGCACCCCGCCTGCGCGTTCACCGTGGGCGGATGCGCCCGCCCTGACAGTGGTGCTGGTGGTCGCAGCATTGACGCTGGTGATCGTGCCAGTGGCCCAGATGCTGGGGCCGGGGGCGGGTTCCCAGCACGGCCTGGAGCCATTTATGGAACTGGTGGCAGTGCTGTTGGGGTTGCTGGTGGTATCGGTATCCCTGCACACACTGGACCCGTCCGAGCAGGCCCGGGCCAATGTGCTGGTGGCGGGCTTTGGCGTCGCCGCGGTGTGCAATTTTCTGCACGGCGTGCTGGCACATTCCACGCCCGTGCACATGCCATCGGGCACGGCCCACATCTCTCTGTGGCTGAGCAGCTGGGCGCGGGTGGTCGAAGTCGTCACCCTGCTGCTCACAGCTGCGCGGCTGGCAATGCCCGGCCCGGCCAAGGTCTGGCTGGCCGCCTCGGGCGTGGTGGCGCTGCTGCTGGTGGGCTCGGCCATGGGGCCCCTGCCAGGCTGGTTTGCCGCTGCGGCGGGCGGGTCATTGCGGCAATACCTGGCCTTTGTGCTCGTGGTGGCGCTGGGCGTAGCTGCAGTGTGGCTCCACCGCAATCCGGGCCGGCGCGAACGGGTGTTTGCCTGGGCCGCCGTGGCCTTTCTGGGGGGTGAGCTGGTGGTGGGCCTGATGGGTGGGCATTCGCCCATCGGGGGGCCGTTGGCGCACGGTCTGCGGGTTTTGGCGTATGCGTTGTTGTACCAGGCCGTTTTTGATGCGGGCATACGGGCGCCGTTCGCCCGTGTGCAGGAGGCCGAGCGGCGCCTGCGCGAGAGTGAAGGGCGTCTGTCGCTGCTTGGGCGCAACCTGCCCCACAGCGTGTTGTTCCAGGTGGTGCGCGAGCTGGATGGCTGCTCACACTTTGTGCACATGGGCGATGCGATCGAGCGGCTCAATGGGGTGACGGTGCAAGAGGTCATGGCCGATTTCCGGGTGTTGTATCGCCAGGTGTTGCCCGAAGACATCGACCGCCTGCGACAGGCCGAGCGGCAGTCTTTTCTGACCATGACCAGCATGGAGGCCGTTTTTCGCGTGCGCCGCACCGATGGCCAGATACGCTGGATGCACCTGAGTTCATCGCCCCGTCTGCTCGACGACGGGCGTGTGCTGTGGGATGGTGTACAGACCGACATCACGGCCCACCGCCTGGCCGAGGAGGCTGCGCATGCCCACGAAGCGCTGATGGCCAACATGCTGCGCCAGGTGCCCGGCGGTGTGGCGCGCTTGGACCGGGATCTGCGCGTCTTGTATGTCAATGCGCAGCAGGCCAGCTGGCTCTACCGCAAGCCCGAGGAGCTGCAAGACCGCCTGCTGCAGGAGGTGATCCCGGCCGATGTTTTCGCCCGCATGCAGCCCCATTTCGCCAAGGCCTTTGCGGGCGAGACGGCCGTGTTCGAGAACCGCATAGACGGGCCTGACGGCCTGCAGGTTCGCCACACCACCATCGCGCCCGAGAGCGTTACCGAGCAAGGCGTGCCTGCCGTTGTGCTGTTTGCCTACGATCTGACCGGGCTCAAGCGCGTGGAGGCCGAGCTGGCCGACCAGAAGGCCCATCTGGCCCGCGTGGTCAACGCCATGCCCGACATGGTGTTCTTGAAGGATGCCAGCGGCGTGTACCTGTCCGTCAATCCGGTGTTCGAGCGATTTGCGGGCAGGTCGGAGCGGCAGATCGTGGGCTGCAACGATTTTGACCTGGTGGCCCCCGCCGAGGCTGAGCGCTTTCGCAAATATGACCAACGCGCCATGCAGGCCTGGCAGCCGCTGGTTTACGAAGAAACACTGACCTTTGCCGAAGATGGCTACCGAGGCCAGTTCGAGACCATCAAGACCCCCATCCGTGACCTGACCGGCCGGGTGACGGGGGTGCTGGGGGTGTGCCGCGACATCACAGACCGCAAGCGCGCAGAACAAGAAATCGAGCGCCTGGCCTTCTTCGACGCCCTCACAGGCCTGCCCAACCGCCGCCTGCTGCTGGACCGCCTGCAGCGCTCCATCGCCGCCTGCCAGCGCACCAAGAACCTCGGCGCCCTGCTGTTCATCGACCTTGATAACTTCAAAGACCTCAACGACACCCTGGGCCACGACATGGGCGACCAGCTCCTGTCCCAGGTCGCCACCCGCCTGGTGGGCAGCGTGCGCGAAGCCGACACCGTGGCCCGCTTTGGCGGCGACGAATTCGTCGTCATGCTCGAAGCCCTGGCCCCCGACCTGCAAGACGCCGCCACCCAGGCAGAAACCGTGGCCGAGAAACTCCTGGCCAGCTTGAACCAGCCCTTCGAACTCGACGGCGCCCAGCACTACAGCACCCCCAGCATCGGCATCACCCTCTTTGGCGACGAACGCCTCACGGTGGACGAACTCCTCAAACGCGCCGACCTGGCCATGTACCAGGCCAAAGCGGCAGGGCGCAACACCCAGCGCTTCTTCGACCCCGACATGCAAGCGGCCGTCAACGCCCGCTCCAACCTGGAAGCCGACCTGCGCCAGGGCCTGGCCCGGGGCGAACTCCTCGTGCACTACCAGCCCGTCGTGGACCACCAGTCCCAGCTCATGGGCGCAGAAGCCCTGGTGCGCTGGCGCCACCCCCAGCGCGGCATGATCAGCCCCGGCGACTTCATCCCCCTGGCCGAACAGACCGGCCTGATCCTCCCTTTAGGCCAATACGTGCTGCAAACCGCCTGCGAACAACTGCAGCGCTGGGGCCAGCACGAAGCCACCGCCCACCTGTCCATCTCGGTCAACGTCAGCGCCCGGCAGTTCCGCCAGCCCGGCTTTGTGGCCGAAGTGCTGCAGACCCTCAAGAACCACCACGCAGACCCCCGCAAACTCAAGCTCGAACTCACCGAAAGCCTGCTGCTGGGGGACATCGAAGACACCATCGCACGCATGGTGCAGCTCAAGAGCGAAGGCGTGGGCTTTGCGCTGGATGACTTTGGCACCGGCTACTCATCGCTCTCCTACCTCAAGCGACTGCCGCTGGACCAGGTCAAGATCGACCAGAGCTTTGTGCGGGACGTGCTGACGGACCCCAACGACGCGGCGATTGTGCGGACCATCCTGGCGCTGGCCAAGAGCCTGGACCTGGAGGTGGTGGCCGAGGGGGTGGAGACGACGGGGCAGCTGAGTTTCCTGAGGCTGCATGGGTGTGAGGGGTTTCAGGGGTATCTGTTTGGGCGCCCGGTACCCATGGATGTGTTTGCGCGCGAACACCAGCTGGGCTTGTTTGCCCAGCCCGCGCTGGCCCTGCCGGAAGGACGCAAGCCATGACCGAACCGGGCATTCTCTGGGTGGACAGCGACACGCAGCATGCAGCGGCAGCGCGGCATCTGATCGCCACCCGCTACCCCGACTGGCGTGTCGTGAACAGCCCCACACCCGAGGCCGCCCGGGCGCCGCTGGCGTCGCAGGCCTGGGATGCCGTGGTGTTGTGCCTCAAGCCTTCGGTGCAGGACCTGCCCGGCGTGCTGGAGCTGTGCGCGGGCCGTCCGGTGCTGATGTGCATCGACGCCCACCAGGAGGCATTGGCCGCACGCGCGTTTCGCTGCGGGCTGGGTGACTACATGGTGCGCGAGGCAGATGGTGTGGCACACCTGCCGGAGCTTTTGCACCGTCTGGCCGTGCTGCTGCAGGGAGCTCAGGGGCAGGGCCAGCCCGTGCGCATGGTGGACGCCCGCATCTGGCAAGAAGCGCTGACTTTGCTGCAGGAGCAGCGCACTGCTCTGCAGGCCACCCTGGCCAGCATGAGCCAGGGCATCTTCAAGACGGCGCCGGATGGCAGCATCACCGTCTACAACCAGCGTGTGCTGGAACTGCTCAACCTGCCCGAATCGCTGATGGCCACGCGGCCCACGCTGGCCGACTTGACCCGCATCCAGGCCGAGCGTGGTGACTTTGGCGAAGGCCACCGCCTGGTGGACCGGCGCGGGCATGACTACGTGGCAGGGGGGGCCGTGGCGCCTGCGCCCGCCGTCTACTGGCGCACCACATCCGATGGCCGCACGTTTGAAGTGCGCACCACCGGGCTGCCCGATGGGGGGCTCGTGCGCACTTTTGCGGATGTCAGCGACTACGTGCGCGTTGAGAACGAGTTGCGTGAGAGCGAGGCGCGCTTTCGATCGCTGAGTGACCTGTCGTCCGACTGGTACTGGGAGCATGACGCCGAAGGGCGCTTTGTGCAGCTGGCGGGCGACCTGAGCGTCAATGGCATACCGCTGTCCAACGTGATGGGCCGCACGCGCTGGGAGATCGGCGCGCTCAACATGACCGAGACCGACTGGGCTGCGCACCGCGCGGTGCTGCAGGCCCACCAGCCGTTTCGCGATCTGGAGCTGCAGCGTCAGCGGCCCGATGGCAGCATGCACTGGATCTCGGTCAGCGGTGTGCCTGTGTTTGACGCGCAGGGCGCCCTGTGGGGCTACCGGGGCGTGGGCCGCGACATTACCGAGCGCAAGCGGGTCGAGAGCCAGATCGAGCAGCTGGCGTTTTACGATGTGCTCACCGGCCTGCCCAACCGCCGCTTGCTGGTGGACCGGCTGCAGCGCGCCACGGCGGCCGTGGCACGCTCAGGCGCGCAAGGGGCTCTGCTGTTCATCGACCTGGACAACTTCAAGGACCTCAACGACACCCTGGGCCACGATACAGGCGACCAGCTGCTGGTGCAGGCGGCCCAGCGTCTGAAGGCTTGCGTGCGCGAGGCTGACACCGTGGCACGGTTTGGCGGCGATGAATTCGTGGTGCTGGTGGAAGGCCTGAGTGCCGATGGCCCGCACGCCAGTGCCGAGGCCGCGCTGGTGGCCAGCCATATCGCCACCACGCTGGGCAAGCCCTACGCGCTGGGCGATACCAGCCACCACAGCACCCCGAGCATCGGTATTGCGCTGTTTGGCCAGCAGACCGTGAGTGTGGACGAGCTGCTCAAGCACGCGGACCTGGCGATGTACCAGGCCAAAGCTGCAGGGCGCAACACCCAGCGCTTCTTCGACCCTGACATGCAGGCCGCAGTGAGCAACCGTGCGGCCCTGGAGGCCGACCTGCGCCGAGGTCTGCAAGACAAGGAACTGGTGCTGTACTACCAGCCCGTGGTGGACGGCAAGGGCCGCCTGCAGGGCGCGGAAGCCCTGGTGCGCTGGAAGCACCCCCGGCGTGGGCTGGTGTCGCCAGCTGAATTCATCCCGCTGGCCGAGCAGACAGGGCTCATCCTGCCGCTGGGGCAATGGGTGTTGCAGGCCGCTTGCGAGCAGCTGGTGGTGTGGTCGCGCAGCTCGCTCACGCGACAGTTCTTCCTGTCGGTGAACGTGAGCGTGCGGCAGTTTCGCCAGCCCGATTTTGTGGAGCAGGTGCTGGGCTCACTGCAGTCCAGCGGGGCCAACCCCGAGCGCCTGAAGCTGGAACTGACGGAAAGCCTGCTGCTGGCCGATGTGGAGGATGTGATCTCGCGCATGGAGTACCTGCGGCGCTATGGTGTGGGCTTCTCACTGGACGACTTTGGCACCGGCTATTCCTCCTTGAGCTACTTGAAGCGCCTGCCGCTGGACCAGCTCAAGATTGACCAGAGTTTTGTGCGCGACCTGCAGACCGACCCCAACGATGCCGCCATCGTGCGAACCATTCTTGCGCTGGCGCACAGCCTGGATCTGGCCGTGGTGGCCGAAGGCGTGGAGACCACGGGCCAGCTGGAGTTCCTGCAGCGCCATGGCTGCCAGGCTTTCCAGGGCTACCTGTTTGGCCGCCCCATGCCACCAGAGGTTCTGGAGCGGGCGCTGCGGCCTGCGCTGTGACGAGCGACGTATGGCGTGGTGTGGTGTCTGGATGTGGTTGCAGGGCCCCTGCGCCATGACAAACATCCAGGCACGCCCGCACGGCACAATCGGTGCATGAAGAAGCAGGTATTGGTCGCCGGTGGCGGCATTGGCGGCTTGGCCGCCGCGTTGGGCGCATCGCGCGCGGGGTGGGACGTGCGGCTGTACGAACGCGCGGCAGCATTCAGCGAAGTGGGCGCCGGCGTGCAGATCGGGCCGAACGTAGTGCGCCGCCTACAGGCCTGGGGCCTGCAGCAGCCGTTGCAGGCAGTAGCCGCGTTCCCCAGCCGCTTGCAGGTGCGCAACGCCGTCAGTGGCAAGGAACTGGCCGTGCTGCCGTTGGGCCCCACGGCGGTGCAGCGCTATGGTGCGGCCTACGCCACCATCCACCGCGCCGACCTGCATGGCCTGCTGCTTTCCGCGGTGACCAAATACACCGACACGCAGTTGCATCTGGAGCACGCCATCGACGGATTCACCGATGCCGAGGGCGTCGTGACTGTGCGCACCAGCCGGGGCAAGGAGGTGGAAGGCGATGCGCTCATTGGTGCCGATGGTCTGTGGAGCCGCACGCGCACCCAGCTGCTCGGTGCCGTGCCGCCCCGCGTGACGGGGCATCTGGCCTACCGCGCGCTGGTGCCGCAGCATGCACTGCCCGATGCATTGCGCACAGGCCAGGTCACCGCCTGGCTGGGCCCGCGCCTGCATGCTGTGCAGTACCCCGTGCGCCGGGGCGAGTTGCAGAACATCGTCGTCATTGTGCAAGGCCCCGCGCCGCACGATCTGGAAAACTGGGACCACGCTGCCAATGCTGCGGGCCTGGAGCACGCCCTGCAAGGCACCTGCACGGCGCTGCAGGATGTCGTGCGCAGCGTAGGTGCCGCTGGTGGCCCCGGCTGGCGCCTGTGGCCGCTGTGCGACCGCCCACCGGTGCGCGCTGCCGACGAGATGGCGCAAGGCCTGGTGGCCCTGCTGGGCGATGCGGCCCACCCCATGCGCCCCTACCTGGCCCAGGGCGCTGGCATGGCCATTGAAGACGCGGCCGAGCTGCAGCGTGCGCTGGCCATGCACGACCTGGACGTGCCGCTGCGCCTTACCCGCTACGCCCTTAACCGCTGGGAGCGAAACGCCCGGGTGCAGGCGCGCTCCATCCGCAACGGCCGCATCTTCCATGCCACCGGGCCTGTGCGCTGGGGCCGCGATCTGTCGCTGCGCCTGCTGGGCGAGCGGTTGCTGGATGTGCCCTGGTTGTACCGGGGCGATGGCTCCAGCGCCAGTTCGTTGTGAGTTCATTGCAGTGGGCGGGGTGGTGGTAACTGCCCGCCCCGAGCCGCCCGGTTCATGACCCTGCAGGGTGGGTGAACAGCGCCGCTAGGGATGACCTGCATAACTCCCTGCGGTCTGTGATAGCGCGGCCTCGGGCGGTTTGCTGCGTTGCTTTTCTTGCCAATAGCCCGGCTATTGGCTGCCAAAAGACGCCTTGCGCCCCATCCCGATCCGCACTACCACCGCCTCGCGAGGGTTATGCAGGACATCCCTAGGTTGTCAGGATATTCCCTATCCGGGGCAACCCCTGCATGCGCTGCGCGGGATGAACTTTGCGCAGTGTGCCACGCTCTATCCCTGTGTGTGCAAAGCCCCGAAAAGGCAACGGATGCGCCAGCGAATTTGCTGTTCAAGCGCACGCCGTGGTGCTACAAAGGGCCAAGCCGGTAGCGATTCCCACTGCAACACCGTGGCACCACCCGAGCCCGCCGGGGGTGCCGCCACAGGAGGTCGTATGGATGCCATCAGCAGTTTCGCCGCGCGTTATGCCCGTAGCCGCGAAGAGGAAATGTCGATTGACGAGTACCTCGCCGAGTGCAAGCGCGATCCCATGGCCTACGCCACGGCCGCCCAGCGCATGCTGGCCGCCATTGGCGAGCCCGAGATGGTGGACACGCGCAATGACCCGCGCATGTCACGGCTTTTTGCCAACAAGGTCATCAAGCGCTACCCGGCCTTTGCCGAGTTCTACGGCATGGAGGACGCCATCGAGCAGGTGGTGAGTTTCTTTCGCCATGCCGCGCAAGGGCTGGAAGAGCGCAAGCAGATTCTTTATCTGCTGGGCCCTGTGGGTGGCGGCAAGAGTTCGATCGCGGAGCGGCTCAAGCACCTGATGCAGAAGGTGCCTTTCTATGCGCTCAAGGGCTCGCCGGTAAACGAATCGCCGCTGGGCCTGTTTGATGCGCTGGAGGACGGCCCCGTGTTGGAGGAACAGTTCGGCATTCCGCGCCGCTACCTGCAGCGTGTGCTCTCGCCGTGGGCGGTCAAGCGGCTCGACGAGTTTGGCGGCGACATCCGCCAGTTCCGCGTGGTCAAGCGCTACCCCAGCATCTTGAAGCAGGTGGGCATTGCCAAGACCGAGCCGGGCGATGAGAACAACCAGGACATCTCCAGCCTGGTGGGCAAGGTGGACATCCGCAAGCTAGAAACCTTTGCGCAGGATGACACCGACGCCTACAGTTACAGCGGAGGCCTCTGCCTGGCCAACCAGGGCCTGCTCGAATTCGTGGAAATGTTCAAGGCACCCATCAAGGTGTTGCACCCGCTGCTCACGGCCACGCAGGAGGGCAACTACAAGGGCACGGAGGGCTTTGGCGCCATTCCGTTTGACGGCGTGGTGCTGGCGCACAGCAACGAGAGCGAGTGGAAGGCATTTCGCAACAACAAGAACAACGAGGCGTTTCTGGACCGCATCTACATCGTCAAGGTGCCGTACTGCCTGCGCGTGAGCGAAGAGACCCGCATCTACGAAAAACTCATCCTCGAGTCGTCGCTGGGCAACGCAGTGTGCGCGCCGGGCACGCTCAAGATGATGTCGCAGTTCGCCATCCTCACGCGGCTGAAGGAGCCCGAGAACTCCAGCATCTTCAGCAAGATGCAGGTGTACGACGGCGAGAGCCTGAAAGACACCGACCCGCGCGCCAAGAGCTACCAGGAGTACCGCGACTACGCAGGCGTGGACGAGGGCATGACGGGTATATCGACCCGCTTTGCGTTCAAGATTTTGTCGAAGGTGTTCAACTTTGACAGTGCCGAGGTGGCCGCCAACCCGGTGCACCTGATGTATGTGCTGGAGCAGCAGATCGAGCGCGAGCAGTTCCCTGCCGAGCTGGAGACCAAGTACACCAGCTACATCAAGGAGTTCCTGTCCCCCCGCTATGCCGAGTTCATTGGCAAGGAGATCCAGACCGCCTACCTGGAGAGCTACAGCGAGTACGGCCAGAACATTTTTGACCGCTACGTGACCTACGCAGACTACTGGATCCAGGACAACGAGTACCGCGACACCGACACCGGCGAGGTGTTCGACCGGGGCGCACTCAACGCCGAGCTGGAAAAGATCGAGAAGCCTGCAGGCATTGCCAACCCGAAGGACTTTCGCAACGAGATCGTCAATTTTGTGCTGCGCGCGCGCGCCAACAACCAGGGCCAGAACCCCAGCTGGACCAGCTACGAGAAGCTGCGCCTGGTGATCGAGAAGAAGATGTTCTCCAACACCGAAGAACTGCTGCCCGTGATCAGCTTCAACGCCAAGGCCAGCGCCGAAGAGGCGCGCAAGCACGAGGACTTTGTCACCCGCATGGTGAACAAGGGCTACACGCCCAAGCAGGTGCGGCTGTTGTGTGAGTGGTACTTGCGTGTGCGCAAGAGCAGCTGACCAAGGGACTGGATTGCCAGCGCAGCCCTGCGGGCGCTGGTTCATGCATGGGGGCAACGGATGGCATTGCAAATCATCGACCGCAGGCTCGCTGGCAAGAACAAGTCGGTGGGCAACCGCGAGCGATTTGTTCGCCGTTACAAGGAACAGATCGCGGACGCGGTGCGCCGTGCTGTCTCGCAGCGCGGCATCCGCGACATGGAGCAGGCCGAGAGCATCACCATACCGCGCAAGGACATCAGCGAGCCCGTGTTCCACCATGGCCAGGGCGGCATCCGAGACACGGTGCACCCCGGCAACGCAGAGCATGTGCGCGGCGACCGCATCGAACGGCCCCAGGGTGGAGCGGGCGGGCGCGGCTCGCAGGCCAGCGACAGTGGGGAGGGTGAGGACGACTTCACCTTCACGCTGACCAAGGAAGAGTTCATGCAGCTCTTTTTTGAAGACCTGGCGCTGCCGCACCTGCTGCGCACCCACATCGGCGAGAACCCGCAGTGGAAGTCGCGCCGCGCGGGCTACAGCCAGGATGGAATCCCCAACAACCTGGCTGTGCTGCGCACCATGCGCGGGGCGCTGGGGCGGCGCATTGCGCTGGGCAAGTCGACCCACCGCGAGCTGCTGGCGCTGCAGGCCGAGCTGGACGCCCTGCTGGCGCAGGACGACGGCACGAGCGAAGCGGTGGCCGAGCTGCAGCGCCGCATCGACGCGCTGACAGCGCGCATCGACAAGATTCCGTACCTCGACCCCATCGACCTGCGCTTTCGTGCGCGTACGCCGGTGCCAGTGCCCAGCAGCCAGGCGGTGATGTTCTGCGTGATGGACGTGTCGGGTTCCATGGACGAGACGCGCAAGGATCTGGCCAAGCGGTTCTTCATCCTGCTGTACCTGTTTCTTACGCGGCACTACGAGACCATCGACATCGTGTTCATCCGCCACCACACCCAGGCGGCCGAGGTGAGCGAAGAGCAGTTCTTTCACTCCACCGAGAGCGGCGGCACCGTGGTCAGCAGCGCGCTGGCGTTGCTGGACCAGATCATCCGTGCGCGCTATCCGCAGGGCGACTGGAACATCTACGTGGCCCAGGCCAGTGATGGCGACAACTTCACCAACGACAGTGGCATCTGCCGCAACCTGCTGGTGGACAAGATCCTGCCGCTGGTGCGCTACTTTGCCTATGTGCAGGTGGCAGAAGAGGAGCAGAACCTGTGGGACGAGTACAGCCAGTTGATGCCGCTGTTCTCCCACTTTGCAATGCGCAAGGTCGCCGCACCCGGCGACATCTACCCGGTGTTCCGCGACCTCTTCAAGAAAGAGGGGGTGGCCGCATGAACAACGTTGTGCAGTATCCCGTGCTGGAGCGCCGCATCAGCGACAACCCCTGGAAGGCCGCCGCCGTGGGTGAGCGCCGCCACCGCGCCGTGCCCGGCCAGCCCCTGCCGGCGGGCGCGCGGCCTGCCGAGCCGTTGCCCGACCCGAGCGACTGGACGTTCGAGCTGATCGAGCGCTACCACGCCGCCATTGCCGCCACGGCCGAGCGCTTTGGCCTCGACACCTACCCCAACCAGCTGGAGATCATCACCGCCGAGCAGATGATGGATGCCTACTCCAGCGTGGGCATGCCGGTGAACTACCGGCACTGGAGCTACGGCAAGGAGTTTCTGGCCACCGAACGGCGCTACCGGCGCGGGCACATGGGCCTGGCATACGAGATCGTCATCAACTCCAACCCCTGCATCAGCTACCTCATGGAGGAGAACACCACCGCCATGCAGGCGCTGGTGATTGCGCATGCGGCCTATGGGCACAACAGCTTCTTCAAGGGCAACTACCTGTTTCGCATGTGGACCGACGCGTCCAGCATCATCGACTACCTGGTGTATGCCAAGGACTACGTGGCCCAGTGCGAAGAGCGCTACGGCATGGCCGAAGTGGAGCGGCTCATGGATTCGTGCCACGCGCTGGCCAACTTTGGCGTGGACCGCTACCGCCGCCCCTCCAAGAAGAACCTGGCGCGCGAACGGCTGGAGCGCGCGCAGCGCGAGGCCTATGCCCAGCAGCAGGTGAACGAGCTGTGGCGCACCCTGCCCATGCGTCCCGGCAAGGAGGATGCCACGCAGGAGCACAACCGCTTTCCGCAGGAGCCGCAAGAGAACATCCTGTACTTCATCGAAAAAAACGCGCCCCTGCTGGAACCCTGGCAGCGCGAGATCGTGCGCATCGTGCGCAAGATCGCGCAGTATTTCTACCCGCAGCGCCAGACCCAGGTCATGAACGAAGGCTGGGCCACCTTCTGGCACTACACGCTGCTCAATACGCTGTACGACGAGGGCTACCTGAGCGACGGGGTGATGATCGAATGGCTGGGCTCGCACACCAACGTCATCTACCAGCCGCCCGTGGGCCACCGCGCCTACAGCGGCATCAACCCCTATGCGCTGGGGTTTGCCATGTACCGCGACATCCAGCGCATCTGCCAGAACCCTACGGAGGAGGATCGGCACTGGTTCCCCGACATCGCGGGCACACCCTGGCTGCCCGCGCTGGACCACGCCATGCGCAACTTCAAGGACGAGAGTTTCATCGGCCAGTATCTCAGCCCGCATCTGATGCGCGAGATGCGTCTGTTTGCGCTGCACGACGATGCCAACGAGCGCGAGCTGGTGGTCAGCGAGATCCACGATGAGAACGGCTACCGCCGCCTGCGCCAGATGCTGTCGCAGCAGTACGACCTGGGCACGCGCGAGCCCAACATCCAGGTGTGGAACGTGAACCTGCGCGGCGACCGCAGCCTGACCCTGCGCCACACCCAGTTCCAGGGCCGCCCCCTGGCCGACGACACGCAGGAGGTGCTGCGGCATGTGGCGCGCCTGTGGGGTTTTGGGGTGCAGATCGAGAGTGTGGATGCCGATGGCAACCACCCCGTGCTGCTGCACTCGGTGGCCGCATCGGCCGCGTGAACAACAGGGGCTGAGCGGGGGCAGCGCGATGCGCGCCTGCAGACCTGCTGTACGCGCCATGGGCCAGCGCCCATTTTTTGCAGGATGATTGCTATTAAATATATAGCTGGATACGCTCGTTGGATAAGCGCTAAGGCCTGTTTTTGCTTGATATTTTGGAGGCTGGCGACGATGAGGGGCCATTACGCCATTCAGGCGGCGGCAGCGGCCCCACGCAGTGGGCAGTCCGTGGCCACCCGCTCTGCCAGAGTCTGGCGCAGGGCCTGCAGCGCGGCAATGCGTGCGTCGATCTCCTGCAGCTTCACGGCCAGCACCTGGGCCAGCGCTGGGCCGGGGTCGGCGGCGTCCCAGATGGCGGGCAGCCGGTCGCCAATCTCTGCCAGCGTAAAGCCCAGTTGCTGCGCGGTGCGGATGTACTGCACCAGCATCGCCGTTTCGGCCGGGTAGTCGCGGTAGCCATTGGCCAGGCGTCGCGATCGGATGAGGCCTTGTTGTTCGTAAAAGCGCAGTGCCTCGCGGCTCAGGCCGGAAGCATTGGCGAGTTCACCGATCAGCATGGGGGTTTCCTTGTGGCGTGAAAACAAATGCCACCTCTGGAAGCGGCTTGACCCTGAAGCGTACTTCAGGGCTGAACCTCGGGGCTTCTTTCATCCCCAGGTTGATCCTCATGCCCTTATCTTCAATTTCCTCTCCGCGCTACCTGCGTATCGTGCGCGCCAGCGGCTGGTACGACCTGCTGGTGACCTGGCCTTTTGTGCTGCCGTGGACCTTTGCGTGGCTGTATGCCCAGTTGGGCATGTTGGCCGCCGTGCTGGGCCTGCCCGGCACCCTGCACCCGTTGGACACCACCCACATGTTGCTGGCCAACCTGCTCGGCTCGGTAGTGGTGGTGTGGTCTATCGCGCGCATGGTTGCGCCCAGCTTGCTGCTGGGGCGCTTGGATGGCGTGGCGCGGTTTCTGTTTGCGGCCTGGCAGATCTATGCCGTGGCCCACGGCGCCAATGTGATCGTGCTGGGCTTCACGCTGTTTGAGCTGCTGTTTGGTGTGCTGCAGTGGTGGCGCGTGGCGGGCACGTCCCCAGCACGGGTCAGTGTGCTGGCACCGGCAGGCACCTGAACGCCAGGGCGCCTGCCGCCAGCATGGCGGCAATGGTCAGCATCACGGCCACGTACGGGTCCGCACCCTGCGCCGCGGCGATGGACGCAGCCACGCCGGTTACCCACTGCATCAGTGCCACGCCCAGAAACAGCGCCATGGTGAACACCGCCATGGCGCGCCCGGTGACGGCGGGTGCGTAGGCCGAACGCACGTCTGAATACTGCAGCACCATGTAGCCCGACAACAGGCCCACCGCGATGGAGCCCGCCACGTCCAGCCACTCGGCGTGCAGCAGGCCGATGGCACCGAAGAGGGTTGCCAGCAGCACCGTGAAGCCCGTGATCCAGCGGCGGCGTTGGCCAGGCCCCGGGTCGAGCCGCCCGAACAATGCCGGTGTGAACAGCGACACCAGCGACGACAACATGGCCACGTTGCCGCTGGCGACCAGCGAATAGCCATGCCGCTCAATGAGCAGCGGCCCCAGCCACAGCCCGCGCAGCGTGAGGAAGGAGGCATACGTTGTCAGCGCCAGCAGCATGATTCCGGCGGTGTGCGGCAGCAAGAACAGCGCGCCAAACCCGCGCACCGCCTGCAGCACCGATTCGCGCGGGGGCGCATTGTGCGTGGGTTGCGCGGGCTCGTGCACCTTCCAGAAGATCAGCAGCCAGGCCAGCGCCGCAAAACCCGCCAGCACCGCAAAACCCATGCGCCAGGACGACAGCTGCACCAGCCACGCCAGCGGCGTGCCCGTGAACAACATGCCCAGCCCACCCACACCCATGGCCACGCCCGACACCATCGCAAACCGGCTGGCCGGAAAGTAGCGCGCAATGAACACCGTGCACACCAAAAACGCGGGCGCGCAGCCCACGCCGATCAGCACCTGCCCCAGCAGCACCGCGCCATAGCCGGGCGCCAGCGCCGACAGCACCGAGCCCGCAATCGCCAGCGGAAACGCCACCAGCAGCGTGCGCCGCACGCCATAGAGGTCGATGCCGATGCCCATGAAAAGCTGCATGGTGCCGAAGGCGAATGCAAACGCGCCGGCAAACACGCCCAGCGCCTGCGCCGACAGGCCGAACTCTGCCCGCAGGCCCGTAGCCATGATGGCCGTGATGGTGCGAAACGCCTGGCTCAGCGCAAAACCCGTCACCAGTGCCAGCAGCATGGCCCAGGCGGCGCGGAGGGGGAGCAGTGGGGTAGTGGGTGTGGGGGGCGGGGGCACCTGCACGGTGGTGGGTCTCCAAAAAGGGGTGGCAACAGGCTGCCCCGTTCCGAGCGTACATGGACAGGGCGGTGACCGCTGTCTCGCGTGAATCGCACGGGTTGCCGGGTCCGCCAATCTGCACCAGATGGGAGCGGCCGACGGGCGCGTGGGGCAGGCAGTACGGGCGTTGGGCGAGGGATAAGGGTCATGACTTGCGCAAACCAGGGCTCGGGCCAGCGGTGCACCTTTGGGCAAGGGCGGCTGTTGCATCCCGATTTGCGAAGGTTCATTTGCGCAGGTTCTAAGGGTATGTCCCGAGCCGTCGCCGCAGGCGCTCCAGTCGCCAAGGTGACGTGGCGTTTTGGGGCCAAGCTGCGCGCAATCGGGTGTCAGGTCCGTGCATTGCAACCATGCGTGCCTGTAATGCCGTGTTGGACGGGGCAGTCTTGCCCGTCATCGGGGCGCCACGGAGCGAAGTCAGACTTTAGAGAAGGCTCTCGATGTGGGGATCACCCCAATCGACGGGGCGTGGACCGTGCGGCACTCTCATGGGCATGCCCTGCGCTGGGTGTGGATGGCGGCTGAAACCGTTCCTCGGTTTCGGCTTCTCGCCTGCAGCGGAGTGGTGGCAAGGTTTGTGCTTGGAAGCCCCCAGTGACCCCGGTGGTCGGTGGCCACAAGCAGTTTGCAGGTTGGAGTGTGTGCCGCAATGCACATCGCTACTCAGGAGTGACTGATGAAGAAGATGGTTTCGCTGTGTTCAGGTGCGCTGGCAACGCTGTTGATGTCGGGATGTGCGAGCCAGCCACCCGTGATGCAGGCCTTTAGCGAGCCAACGGACCGCGGCAGCATGCAGTTCGCCTGCGGCAATGGCGAAAAGGTGGAGATGCAGTTCTACCCCGAGCAAGGCCGCAGCGTGTTGCGGCGCAGCGGTTGGACGGTGGAACTGCCCAAACAGGCCACGGAAACCGGCTACGCCTTCAGCAACGGCCCCACCACCGTGCTCGGCAAGGGCAATGAGCTGACCATCCAGATTGGCCATCTGGCACCGATCTGGTGCCGTAGCAACCGCCCCATGATGGTGGCGGGCGTGCAATAGGCGGGCTGCAGAGCAGGCCACCCCCGCGCCCGGTGGTTTCGGGTTGCGGCATTCTTCAAAAACAACAGCTGCCAGCGCCTATGAACAAGGCGCTGGTGGCTTTTTTTGTGGGTAATTTCTAGGTCGCTTTTCCAGGTGGTGGGGTGGTGCGGGTCGGCACTCTCACGCTGCCGCTGTGAACGAATTCATGCACCACTGCGCAGCCGCTGCAACTCGGCCTCCGCAACGTCGATGCGCACCGTGCCCTGCGCCACCAGCACCTGCGCAACGCGGTCGATCTCGTCGCCCGCGGCGCCCGCCATCATCGCGATGTTCTGCGCGTGCAGGGCCATGTGTCCCTTCTGGATGCCGGTAGTGGCCAGGGCCTTCATGGCCGAAAAGTTTTGCGCCAGGCCCACGGCCGCAATGATCTGGGCCAGCTCGCGGGCCGACGTGACGCCCAGAATCTTGAGCGCTGTCTTGGCCGTGGGGTGCAGCTTGGTGGCGCCGCCCACCAGGCCCACGGCCATGGGCATTTCGATGGAGCCTGCCAGGTCGCCGTCGTTGGTCACCTCCCACGTTGTCAGGCTGGTGTAGCGGCCGCCGCGTGCGGCGTAGGCGTGGGCACCGGCTTCTACCGCGCGCGTGTCGTTGCCGGTGGCCAGCACCACGGCGCTCACGCCGTTCATGATGCCCTTGTTGTGCGTTGCGGCGCGGTAGGGGTCGGCTGCCGCAAAGTGGTAGGCCGCAAGCATGCCGTCGCGTACGGCCTCGCCGCCGATGTCTCCCGTGCGCCACACGCAGCGCGCGCGCGCCAGGCGCCGGTCGGCCAGGTTCGACAGGATGCGCAGGTTGGTCTGCCCGCCCGTCCATGCCGCAATCTGCGGCGCAATCTTTTCGGCCATGGTGTTGACGGCATTGGCGCCCATGGCGTCGCGCGTGTCCACGATGAGGTGGGTGATCACCATGGTGCCGCCGCGGGTGTCGATGACCCGCACCTCCAGGTCGCGGAAGCCGCCGCCCAGCTTGACGAGGATGGGGTCGCAGGCATCGCACAGCGTGCGGATGTCTTCCTTGTGCTCCAGGATGCGGATGCGTGCGTGCTGCGGGTCAGACACCTGCGTGAGCTGGATCTGCGCAATCATCTCGGTGCCCGACATGGACGTGATGAAGCCACCGTGGTCATAACACTGGCGTGCCGCGTTGCACACCGCGGCCACCACCGACGATTCTTCGGTGGCCATGGGGATCAGCCGGTCTCGGCCGTCGATCTTCATGTTGGTGGCAATGCCCACGGGGATGTTCATCGTGCCGATGACGTTCTCGATGAGGTGGTCGGCCAGTTCGGCAGGCAGGTTGCCGGTGTTCAGCAGGTGGGCCTTGTCGTCGTCGCCAAGGCCCGCAAACTGGGCCACGGCGTCGATGCGTGCGGGAATGGCGAGCTTGTGAAAACCGCCGATGCGGCTGCTGGGGTGTGCGGTGGAAGTCATGGACGTGTTTGGGATAAATGGGTGAACAAGCGGCTCAGCGCGACGCCATCAGCCGGGGCAGGTAGGTGACCAGATCGGGGAAGGCCGCGCAGATGAGCAGGCCGACGAACTGCAGCCCGAAGAACGGCAAGATGCCCCAGTACACGGCGTTCATTCCAATGTGGCTGGGCAGCGTCCCTTTGATGTAGAACAGCGTGTAACCGAACGGCGGGCTGATGTAGCCCATCTGGATGGTGATGGCGTACAGCACGCCAAACCACAGCTCGTCAAAGCCCAGCAGCCGCACGATGGGCAGGAACACCGGCACCGTGAGCAGGATGATTCCCAGCTCGTCCAGCACCGTGCCCAGGAACACCAGCAACAGCATCATGGCCGCCAGGATGAGCCAGCGGTTCACGTCCAGCCCCTGGATGAACTGCAGCAAAGTGTCCGCCCCGCCCAGGCCGGTGAAGATGGCCACATAGGCCTTGGCACCCAGCGTGATCCACAGGATCATCGCCGTGGCTTTCAGTGCATCGGTCGCTGCGCCGCGCAGCATGCCGCGCTCCCACCGGCGCTTGATAAGGCTGGGCAGCAGCGCTCCGGCCACGCCTACCGCAGCAGACTCGGTCGGTGTCGCGATGCCGAAGAAGATCGAGCCCAGGATCATCACGATCAGCATGGCGGGTATCACCAGGGCCTTCAGTGCCACCAGCTTTTCGCGCATTGGCGCCTTGCGGGTGGTGGGGTCCAGGGGCACCCACTCGGGCTTCACCCAGCCCACCACGATGATGTAGGCGATGTACAGCGCGGCCAGGATGAGGCCCGGCACAATGCCTGCAATCAGCATCTGGCCGATGGAGATCTGGGCCGTGACGGCGTACACGATGGTCAGCACCGATGGCGGGATCAGGATACCCAGCGTGCCCGACGCGCAGATCGTGCCCAGCGCCAGCTCGGGCTTGTAGCCGCGCCGCAGCATCTCTGGCAGGGCCAGGATGCCCATGGCCGTCACGGCGGCACCCACCACGCCGGTCATGGCCGCCATCACCACGCAGATGATGACGGTGCCGATGGCGAGGCCGCCTTTGAGGCGCCCAAACCACAGCTCCATCGCGCGGTACAGGTCTTCGATGACACCCGAGCGCTGCAGGATGCAGGCCATCAGGATGAACAGCGGGATCGCGAGCAGTGCCTCGGACTTCATCGTGTCGAAGATCTGCAGCACCAGCACGATGACCGCGTTGGGTTCCCACAGCGTCACGGTGAACAGCAGCGATAGGCCGCCCAGCACGAAGGCAATGGGCAGGCCGGTGAGCATGAACAGCGTGAGGCTGCCGAACATCAGCACCAGAATCATGTTGGAGGTCATGGGTGGGCCTCCGCGGGGGACGCGTCAACGGTTGCTTCGCCAAACAGCGTGCGAAAGAACTCCACCACGGCCTGCAGCAGCATCAGCGCCAGGGCCAGCGGCACGGCGGCCTTCACCGGCCAGATAGGTGGGTTCCAGGCTGAAAAGCTGGTCTCGCGGTAGGTGAAGGCGCTGTAGGCTGCGGGTGCGCTGAAGTACAGCAGGATGGCGCAGAACAGCACGATGATGGGAAAGTTCACCAGGTCCAGCCGCCGCTGCCATGCGGGGCTCAGGCGCTGGCGCGCCACGTCGAGCGCCACATGGCCCTTGAGGTGCAGTAGGTACGGCCCGCCCAGCAGAAAGTAGGGGCCGAACAGCAGCACGGCCAGTTCCATGCCCCACACGGTGGGCGCATTGAACACATAGCGTGCAATGACTTCATAAAGCATGACGGGGACCACGATGGCCATCAACCACACCGTGGCCTGGAAGATCCAGCGGTTGAGTGTGGTGATGGCCGACGTGGAGACAGAGAGCCATGACGGCATGGGTGACTCCTTGGGACAATGGCAGGTGCGCCGGGCACCCATGGCGGGCACCCGGGGCTAGGGCTTTCGAACGCTGCTTAGGCCAGCAGGCCCAGTTCTTTCATGAAGGCCACCTGGCTGTCCAGGATCTTGGTGGCGAGGGCGTCGCCCTTGGTGGCGGTGCGCCACGCGGCCATGGCCTTGGGCCGTGCAGCGGCGATGTCGGCTGCGCTGAATCGGATGATCTCGCAGCCCTTGGCCTGGTACTTGGCCAGCACCGCAGCGTCGCTCACCAGGATGTGCTGGCGCAGCGCCGCCGAAATCTCGCGCGCGGCCACCGCCAAGGCCGCCTTGAACTCGGCGGGCAGCTTGTCGTGTGCTGCACGGTTGGCCACGTAGCTGGTGGCGGTGGTGGGCTGGTGAAAGCCCGGCACCACTACAAACTTGGCCACCTCGGCCAGGCCGGCTTCAAAGTTCGCCGTCAGGTCGCCCCGGTCGGCCATGTCGATCACGCCCTTGTCCAGCGCCGAATACACCTCGCCCGTGGGCAGCGGCGTCACCGACACGCCCATGGCGCCCATCACGGCCGAGGCCAGGCCCACAAAGCGACCCTTCTTGCCCGTCAGGTCGGCGATCTTGCGGATTGGCACCTTGGAGTGCAGCGGCTCCTGGCCGTACACGGTGGGGGCGATGTAGTGCAGGCCTGCGGGCGCATACGCCTGGCGCACCAGGTCCAACCCGCCGCGCTCGTAGAACCAGGCTTCGTATTCGTCGCTCTCGGCAAAGCCGAACGGAATGGTGCTGGTGAAGGCAAACGCGGGGATCTTGCCGGCTTCGTAGCCGTCGAAGGTTTTCATCAGCTCAAACGCGCCGCCGCGCACGGCATCAAACGCTTGCGCGGCGGGCACGATCTGGCCGGCCGCAAACAGGTTGATCTTGAAGCGGCCACCGGTCAACTCTGCCACGCGGGCCACAAAACGCTCTTCAAACTTTTGTGGCGTGGTGCCGCCGTCCCACAGTGCCTGCATGCGCCAGGTGACGGTGGCCTGCGCGTGGCTGGCCAGGGGCGCCGCTGCGCCCACGGCAGCGGCTGCAGCCAGGGTGGATTTGAAGATGTTGCGTCGTTGGACGGCTTTGTCTGCCATGTCTTGTCTCCGGTTGGTTTGGAATGTGTGCACCCATCGCCGTGGGTTTGCTGCCTCGGCCCAATGCGCAGTGTGGGCTGCGGGCGAGTTCGAAAAGTATATGGACAATGCAGCCGGTGGTTGGATACAGTTTGGGCACAGATCACAAAACTGTACCCATCAATAAACGGGTACAGATCAGGAGACAGACCCATGCCCCACCCCGAAGAAGACGCATCGCCCGACAGCAAGGTCGAAGCGCTGGCGCGCCGCATTGCGCAGTCCATCGAACAAGGCACCGTGCTACCCGGCACCCGCCTGCGGTCCATCCGCGATGCAGCCGCCAAGGACGGTGTGGGACGCAACACGGTGGTGGAGGCCTACAACCGCCTGGCCGCGCGCGGCTATGTGGAAGCGCGGCCCGGCTCGGGCTATTACGTGCGCAAGCCCAGCAGCAGCGTACATGCCCAGGCCCCCGCGCCACACGTGACCGAAGCGGTGGACGTGGTGTCGCTGCTGCGTGAGCAACTGGAGCAGCACTACGAGGTGCGCGTGGGCGATGGCCGCCCGCCCGCGTCGTGGATGGAGGGGTCCGAGCTGGGCAGCTCGCTGCGCCGCGCGCGCTCGCAAGGGCTGTCGGACATCGAGCATGGCTACGGCACACCCTGGGGCTACCTGCCACTGCGCGAGACCATCGCGCGCATGCTGGGCGAGCGCACCATCCCGGTCAATCCGCGCCAGGTGCTGCTGACCCAGGGCGCCAACCACGCGCTGGACCTCATCGTGCGGCACCTGCTGGATGCGGGCGATGAGGTGCTGGTGGATTCACCCGGCTACTACCCGCTGTTTGGCAAGCTCAAGCTCGCCAAGGTGGAGATGCTGGGCGTGCCCCGGTTGGCCGATGGCCCCGACCTGGATGCGCTGCAGGTGCTGCTGGAAAAGCACCGGCCCAAGGTGTTCTTCACCCAGTCGCTGGCGCATAACCCGACGGGCGGCTCCATCAGCCTGCCCAAGGCGCACCGGCTGCTGCAGATGGCCGCTGCCCACGGGTTTCTGGTGGTGGAAGACGATCCGTTTGCCGACCTGCAGCCGCCCAACGCCCCGCGCCTGGCAGCGCTGGACCAGCTGGAGCGCGTGATCTACGTGAGCAGCTTTTCCAAAACGCTGTCGGCCGGTCTGCGCGTGGGCTACATCGCTGGGGCGGCGCACCGCATCAATGCGCTGTGTGACCTGAAGATGGTGACGGTGGTGTCCACGTCGGATTTTGTGGAGCGCGTGGTGCACCAGCTGATCTCTGCGGGCCAGTACCGGCGCCATCTGAGCCGTCTCAAGGCCCGGCTGGACGGTGCGTTAGGCCCTGCGCAAAAAGCATTGGCACGCCTGGGCCTTACCGTGCACCCCAGCCCACCGGGCGGCTATTACCTGTGGGTGGAGTTGCCGCATGGCATCACCGAGCTGGGCCTGGCCCGCAGTGCGGCAGAGCGGGGCATTTTTCTGGCGCCGGGCAGCGTGTTCTTTCCGCAGCGGCAGGGCCAGCAGCAGCCTTTGCAGGCCATGCGGGTGAACGTGGCCTATGCCAACGATCCGCGGTTTTTGCGCTTTCTGCAGGGCGCGCTCAAGGCGGCGTCTTGAAGGCGCGCCGAACCCGGTTCACAAATCCGTGCGCAGCTTCCAGATTTCAGGGAACAGCACCACGTCCAGCATCTTTCGCAGGTAGCTCACGCCGCCCGTGCCACCCGTGCCGCGCTTGAAGCCGATCACGCGCTCCACCGTGGTCACATGGCGGAAGCGCCAGAGGCGGAAGGCGTCTTCCAGGTCGGTCAGCTCCTCGCCCAGCTGGTACAGGTCCCAGTGCTTGTCGGGGTTGCGGTACACGGTGAGCCAGGCCTGCTCCACCGCGTCGTTTTCCACATAGGGCAGCGTCCAGTCGCGCTCGGTGTGGCTGGCGGGCACGGGCAGGCCGCGCCGCGCCATCAGGCGCAGGGCCTCGTCGTACAGCGACGGCGCCTCGTACGCCGCCTGCACTAGGGCCAGCAGGTCGGCGCGGTGCTCGTGGGGCTTGAGCATCGCGCGGTTCTTGTTGCCCATCGAAAACTCGATGCAGCGGTATTGGTAGCTCTGGAAGCCGCTGGACTGGCCCAGGTACGGGCGCATGGCGCTGTACTCGGGCGGCGTCATGGTGGCCAGCACGTCCCAGGCGTGCACCAGCTGCTCCATGATCTTGCTGACGCGCGCCAGCATCTTGAACGCGGGCGGCAGCTCGTCGCGCGCAATATGGCCGATGGCGGCGCGCAGCTCGTGCAGCATCAGCTTCATCCACAGCTCGCTGGTCTGGTGCTGCACGATGAACAGCATCTCGTCGTGCGCGGGCGACAGCGGCTTTTGCGCGGTGAGGATGGCGTCGAGCTGCAGGTAGTCGCCGTAGCTCATGCTTTGGCTGAAGTCGAGCTGGGCGCGCTCCTCGTGCACGATGGATTCGGGCAGGGCGGCAGATGCCGCGTTGTTGTTGTCACCCGCAGGGGTTTGCGAGAAAGGGCACATGATGGTGGTTTGCCTTTCCGATCAGGTGACGGCGTGCGTCTGGTTGAACTCGGCCTTTTGCCACTCGCCGCTCTCCAGCACCTGGCGCAGGTGCTCCACGGCATTCCACACGTCTTCAAATCCCAGGTACAGCGGTGTGAAGCCAAAGCGCAGGATGTCCTTGTGGCGGCCCGTGCCGCCATCGCCCTTGCGGAAGTCGCCGATCACACCGCGTGCAATCAGCGCCTGCACGATGGCATAGGCGCCGCTGCCCTGGCCGTTCACGCCCGCGCCTTCGTCGCGCGTCAGGCACACCTGCGAGCCACGCTGTGCATGGTCACGCGGCGTGGCCAGGCCCAGGCCGTGGCCAGCGCAGCGCTCTTCCACCAGCTGGATGAACAGGTCGGTCAGCGCCAGCGACTTGGCGCGCAGCGCGGCCATGCCACCCAGGCTTTGCGCAGCGGTGAACACATCCAGCCCGCATTGCAGGGCTGACAAACTGATGATGGGCTGCGTGCCGCACAGGTAGCGCGTGATGCCCGGCGCGGGTTGGTAGTCGGGGGTGAAGGCAAAGGGGGCAGCGTGGCCCCACCAGCCAGACAGCGGCTGCCAGAAGCGGCTGGCATGGCGCGGGTGCACCCACACAAAGGCCGGCGCGCCGGGGCCGCCGTTCAAATATTTGTAGCCGCAGCCAATCGAGAAATCGGCGCCTGCGCCGTTCAGGTCCACCGGCACCGCGCCCGCGCTGTGCGCCAGGTCCCACACGCACAGAATGCCCTGGGCGTGCGCGGCGGCGGTGACGGCGGCCATGTCGTGCATGGCGCCGGTGCGGTAGTTCACGTGCGTCAGCATCAGCACAGCCACGTCGTTGGTGAGTGCTGCGGTGATCTCTTCGGGCTCTACCAGCACCAGCTCCAGGCCACGCTCCTTGCACAGGCCTTCGGCAATGTAGAGGTCGGTGGGGAAGTTGCTGCGCTCGCTCACGATGCGCTTGCGCGCGGGGCTGTCTTCCCGCGCGATGTTGAGCGCCGCGCTGAGCACCTTGTAGAGGTTGATGGAGGTGCTGTCGGTGCACACCACTTCATCTTTGCCCGCGCCGATCAGCGGGGCGAGCTGGTTGCCCAGGCGCTGGGGCAGGTCAAACCAGCTGGCGGTGTTCCACGATTGGATGAGGTCTGTGCCCCATTCGCGGGTGACCACATCGGCCACGCGCGCGGCGGCGGCCTTGGGCGCCACGCCGAGCGAATTGCCGTCGAGGTAGATCACACCCGGGGGCAGCGCGAAGTGGTCGCGCAGAGGGCGCAGGGGGTCTTGGGCGTCGCGCGCCTGGCAGTCTTGCAAGGTGGTGTTCATGGTGTGTTTTGCTTCGGTTTTGATAGCTTCTAGCGCTTTCTGGACAAGCGCTAGCGGCCAAAAAGATTGATATCCGTGCTTTACAGCGCCCGGAGCACGGCCCGCACGGGCGATGCGTCGGCGGTGGTCAGCTTCAGCGGCAGGGCGATGAGTTCGTAGTCGCCCTCGGGCACGGCGTCGAGCACCAGGTTTTCCAGCACGCGCAGGCCCCGGCGGCGGATGACCTGGTGGCTGGGAAGCTGCTTGCTGTCGGCCGGATCGATGCTGGCGGTGTCGATGCCGACCAGCAGCACGCCCCGGTCGGCCAGACGTTCGATGGTTTCCGGTGCGTAGGCGGCCAGTTGGGCGTCCCAGCGGTCCACGGGCATGTGTTCATAGGTGCGCACCAGCACGCGCTGGGGCAGGGCGTCGTTCACAGCGTGGGCAATGTGGTCCCAGGTGATGAGCGGCCCGCGGCCGATGGCGTGGATCACGCGGCAGGGGCCCAGGAAGGCATCGAGCGACACATCGCCAATGGTGGCGCCTTGCTCGTCGTAGTGCAGGGGGGCGTCGGCATGCGCGCCCACGTGAGGCGACATCGTGATCGCGCTCACGTTCACCGGGCAGCCGGGGCCGATGGTGGCGCACCACTGCTGGCTGTAGGCCGTGTCGCCGGGGAACACGGGGCTGCCCGCGTGCACGGGCGGCGAGATGTCCCAGAGCCGGCGGGCGGTGGGGAAGGAGGGCGTTGACATGGGACAAAGTTTGCATGTCCCGAAAAACCCGTGGTGTCGGTTATTTCCAACACCCCGTCGATTTTTTGTTGAGGCCTAAACTATTTTGATGCTGCAGTAGCCCGGCTGCTGGAGCGTGTCACCTCACAAGATGGCGCCTTCCGCCAGCGGCGCCAGCCCGTGCCGCGCACGCGCCTTGTGGCAGGCGTAGTCGCCCGCCGAGAACTCGCGGCAGGGCGCCGGGCGCAGTTCGTAGATGCTGCAGGCCACCTGCTGGCCCACCTGGCCGGTCAGCGCGGCGCAGCGGATGGGCACCTGCTCCGTGCCCCGCATGCGGCAGGTGCTGCCGTTCACATCCAGCGCCAGACTGTCGGGCACGGTGCCGCCCATCGCCTGCATCTCGTACACGGCAAAGTCCACACGAAAGCTGGCGCAGCAGGCGCCGCAGCTCAGGCACGGGTGGGTGGAATCGGCGGTGGTCATCGTGGTCGCGTCGTCGGACATGCGGGGCGGGCGGTGGGCCTGCGGCGGAGCCATCAGGCGCTGTGGGGGAGCGGAATGCTAACGAAAAAACCCACGCCCCGGCCGTTCAGGCCCGCACCGATCTGCACCTGCCCGCCCATGCGCAGCACTGCCTGCCGCACGATGGCCAGGCCCAGGCCCGAGCCGTTGGCGGCGTGGCCCAGGCCCCGGTAGAAGCGCTCGAACACATGCGATTGCTCGGTGGCCGCGATGCCCGGCCCGTCGTCCTGCACCGACAGGTGCAGCGCCGTGCCCTCGCGCCACAGTGCCACCGCCACGTTGCCGCCGTCAGGCGTGTAGCGCACCGCGTTGTCGATGAGGTTGTGGGCGATGGATTCGAGCGCAGGCTGGTCTAGCCGGGCGGGCAAGGTGTCGGGCGCGTCCAGCGACAGCTCGATCTGCCGCTCCATCGCCTGCGGCACGGCCTGCGCCAGCGCGCCGCGCAGCCACTGCGCCACGTCCAGGTCGCGCGGGGCGGGGCGCTGGGCGTCGTCCAGCGCGGCCAGATCCAGAAGCTGCTGCGCCAGGTGCGAGGTGCGGGCGATGGCCTGCTCCAGGTGCGCCTGGGCCTGCAAGCGTTCCTCTTCGATGGGCGAGCGGGCCATCACGTGGGCCTGGGCAGTGATAACGGCCAGCGGCGTGCGGATCTCGTGCGCAGCGTCCTGCACAAAGGCGCGCTCGCGCTCCACCTTCTGGCGCAACTGGGCCAGAAAGTGGTCGAGCGACTGTTCCAGTGGCTTGAGCTCGCGGTGGCGGGCGCGGAAGCCAACGGGCTGCAGATCGTCCTTGTCCCTGCGGGCGATGAGGTTTGCCAACTGCTGCAGCGGGCGCAGGCCGTTGCGCACTGACAGCCACACGGGCAGCAGCACGAAGGGGGCGGCCAACAGGAGATAGGGCACCAGGTAGCGGCCGTTGTAGGCCAAGTAATCCACATCCGTCCGCTTGTTATCGACAATGCGCAGTGTCCAGCGGGCGTTGTGGCCGACGTAGATCCGATAGGGCTTGCCCTGCACGACGGATTCGGAAAGGGCAGAGCCTTCTTGCAGAGCAGGCAGTGGGATGTCCAGCTCTTGAAGACCTGCGGGGGAATAGACCACCTGCCCTGTGGCGCTGTTGCGCAGCTCATGCATCGATGCGCCCGGCAGCAGGCCAATCTGGCGACGGCGGATGTTGGTCCAGTGATTGGTGGCCGCTACGGCCGCAGCGGCCTGCGCCGGGTCCGTGATCGGGGTGAGCGACTCGAGCAGCGCGTCGCCGTACTTCAGCAGCCCCGGGTCGTTGGTGATGGCCTGCTTGTAGTTGAAGTAGTTGTAGCCCAGCAGCACAGCCCACACCAGCACAAACGCCACGGTGACGGACAACACGCTGCGTCGCACCAGCGTGGGCTCGGCCAGCCGACGCCATGTCGCGCGCAACTGGCGGGGCGTACGGCTGCCGGTGCTCGGGGGGAAGGCGGGGGTGCTCATGCTCATGCCTGCAACAGATAGCCCACGCCGCGCACCGTGCGGATCAGCTCCGCCCCGATCTTGCGCCGCAGGTTGGACACATGCACTTCGATGGCGCCAAAGTCCACGGGCTCGCCCAGCGGGTCCAGCCGCTGCGACAGCACGCTTTTGGACACCACCACCCCCGGCTCGCGCGCCAGCTCCAGCAGCAGCTGGAACTCGCGCGGTGACACATCCAGCACTGTGCCGTTGCGCTGCACTGCGTGGCGGCGGGGCTCGATCACCAGCTCGCCCAGCACCCAGCGCTCGCTGGCCTGGCGGGCGCTACGGCGCAGCACGGCGCGGATGCGCGAGAGCAGTTCGGCCGTAGCAAAAGGCTTGACCACGAAATCATCGGCCCCGCCATCCAGCCCGGCCAGCCGGTCTTCCACGGCCGAGCGCGCGGTGATCACGATGATGGGCACCTGCTCGCCCTGCGCCCGCCAGCGTGCCAGCAGGTCGAAGCCGCTGCCGTCGGGCAGCGTCAGGTCTAGCAGCACGCAGTCGATGGTGGTGACATCGACAGTGGCCGGGGCATCCACCGTGCGGCGCAGCCATTCGCTGGTCAGGCCCTCCACCTTCAGCGCGGACTGCAGCGCGCGGCCCAGGTCCAGATCGTCTTCGATGAGCAGAATGTGCATGGGGTGCGATTGTGGCGGGTGCAAAGCCTGCGGGGCGTTGTCTGAAGCGGTGTCTTTGGCTGGCGTTAAGGCTGTGGTTTGCACAATGTCAGCGGGCGCAGCCCAACGTGACTCGCGCACCGACGTTTGAGGGAGAAGAAGAATGAATGGAAGAAGCTGGGGAGGATGCTCTTGTGGGTGATGACAAATCGATGACGAATGTATCGGCTCCTTCAGGGCTGGTGCTGCGGCCGTTTTGTGGCCCATCGGACTTCCCGGCCATGGCCGAGGTGGCCAATGCCAGCTTTGATGCAGACGGGGTGCTCGCACGCCGCGCGCCCGAAGACCTGGCACGCGACTACGCCGCCTTCACCAACTGTGATCCGTATCACGACGCAATCATGGCCGAGCTGGATGGCGAGCTGGTGGGCTATGGCCGGTGCTGGCGGTTTACCCAGGCCGACGGGTTGACGCTGCACGCGCAAATCGGTTTTGTGCCCGGGCGTTGGCGCGGGCGCGGCATTGGCCGTGTGCTGCAAGGTTGGATTGAGCAGCGGCACCACACCGTGGCAGCGCAGCAGCCGGACGGCCCGCACGTGCACCATGCCTATGTGCAGCAAGGCGAGGAAGCGCGCGCGAAACTGCTGCAGACCAGTGGCTATGCGCCAATGCGGTACTTCTTCGAAATGCTGAACACAGAACTGCATGCCGCGCCGGACTTTCCCGTGCCGCAAGGGTTGGAGTTGCGGCCCGTCGAGCCCGAGCACTACCGCGCCATTTGGGAAGCGCACCACACCGCGTTTGAAGACCACTGGGGCATGGCACCGCCGTTGCCTCGTGATTACGACACCTGGCTGGAGAGCCGGATTTTTCAGCCCGCGCGCTGGCAGGTGGCGTGGGACGGCAATGAGGTCGCAGGCCAGGTCCGCACGTATATCAACGAGGATGAGAACCGCCATCTGTCACGGCGCCGGGGCTACACCGAGTTCATCAGCGTGGGGCGCAAGTGGCGCAGACGCGGTCTTGCAAGGGCATTGATCGCCCGCAGCCTCCGCCTGTTGGCCGACGAAGGGATGGCCGAGTCGGCGCTGGCGGTGGACGGTGAGAACCTGACGGGCGCTAATCGTGTGTATGCGGACTGCGGCTTTCAGGTGGTCAAGCGCAACACGATTTACCGCAAGCCGCTGGAGGTGCCCAAGCTGTAGTCGCGGCGTGCGTTGGCTCCGGAATCACCTGTCGCGTGGATGCTGCAGTTCAGCGACACCCAGGGGCACAGGCATAGGTCTTAGGCTGCGCTTAAGCCTTGCCCTCGGACAATCTGGCGCAAAGAGGGCATCTATGAAGCAAACAATAAACAACAGCCATCGCATTGCCATCTGGGCGACGTGCTTGGCCTCTGCGGCAGGGAGTTCGTCATGGGCGCAGGGTACGCCGGAGGGAACGGGCGGCGCTACGCCATCGCTTGATGGCGTCACGGTCACGGCACGCAGGTCGTTGGAGCAGCGTTTTTTTGCAGCCGGGTCGCTGGTTGTGGTGGACCGCAGCGACATCGAGCAAATGGGCGCGTTCTCGGTGGCCGATGTTCTGCGCCAGCTGCCAGGCGTGCAGGTGACGCCAAATGCTGACGGCAGCGTGGAGATCCGCATGCGCGGCATGGAGCGCGGTGCCACGCAGTTGCTCATCGATGGCCAGCGCGTGGGCGGCAAGCGCACGCAGCTGCCCATTGACCAGCTGCCGCCCGAGCTGATCGAACGCATCGAGGTGGTGCGCGCGCCAAGCGCAGAGTTCTCGGGCGCCACGGGCGGCACGCTCAACATAGTGTTGCGCCAGGCCACCGTGAAGCGTGAAACCACGCTGCGCCTGACCGACAACCACGTGTGGGGCCGCAATGCGGGGCAGGCGTTTTTCTCGCGCACCGGCCCCTTGGGGCCAACTTCCACGGGCGCCGACGAGCCTCGCGAAGCGGAGGCCAGCCAGCCCTGGTCGTACTTCGTCGCTGCGTCTGCGACAGGCCTGCTGCTGGGTTCAGACACGCACCGCAGCACGCAGCGTGACGGGGCTGACGTGGCGCAGTCCGACACCAGCGCCCGCTACAAGCGCACCGACTACGCGCTGGTGCCGCGCATCAGCGGGAAGCTGGGGGCGGCAGACCAGGTGACGCTGCGGGCAACCCTCAGCAAGGCTGACTTTGGCGGCACAGCCGACAGCGTGGGCAGTGGCGATGGCACATATGCCCTGAACTCGCAGGAGTCGCACCAGTACGACCGTCGCTATCTGCAAGCAGCCGCCGACTGGACACACCGCTTTGCTGCCAGCAAGCTCGAAACCACGCTGACCGCCAGCCGGGCCAGCGACACCGTGGACCGCAGAGGAGATCTGTTGCGCAACATTGGCGCGGGCGGTGCAGTGGTCACCGACAGCTACAGCTTTGTGGACGACCGGCGCGAGGATGTGTGGAGCCTCAGCAGCAAGCTCACCGGCACGGCCGATGCACTGCTGTGGAGTGCCGGGGCGCAATTTGAAGACCGCAAACTCTTCGTCAGGACCACCGCGAGCGGCGTCCTGCCGGTGAACTCGGGCCTGGACGCTGGCATCCGCCGGTGGGTGGTCTGGGGGCAGAACGAATGGGAGCTGCCGGCCAGCACCACGCTCACGCTGGGCCTGCGCGGCGAGCGTGTGGAGCTGAACGGGGGAAGCTCTGCAGTGGCGGGCAGCAAGCAGTGGAACATCCTCCAGCCATCGCTGCACACCCGCACGCCGCTGTCCGACGACCTGCAGTGGCGTGTGAACCTCGCCCGCGTCACCCAGCTGCCGCGCGTGTGGGACTTGGTGGACCGGGTCATCCCCAGTCAGGGCAGCAACAGCCTGGGCAACCCCGACACCATCGGCAACCCCAACCTGCGCCCGCAGGTGGCCTGGACGCTGGACACCGGCTTCGAGCGGCGCCTGACCAATGGCCACGCAGGTCTGAACCTGTTTGTGCGGCAGATGAGCGATGTGCTGGCGCCCACGCTGCAATTGAACGGATCGCGATGGGTAGAGCAACGTGCGAACGTGGGCGATGCGATGGTTTGGGGCCTGGAAGCGGATGCCCGCACGGGGCTGGCGTGGCTGGGCCTGGGGCCTGACTGGACGCTGTCGGCCAATGCCAGCCTGCTGCAGTCGCGCATGACCAGCGGGCCCAATGAAGGGCGGCGCATCCCCGGGCAGGCCCGCTACGTGGCCACGCTGACCGCTGCCAAACCCATGCCACGCACCGGCGGCTGGTATGGCGGCGCCACGTTGACCATGACCGGGCGTGCCGACCAGGACATCAACTCCACACTCACCGGCCAAAACCGCGCGAACGCCATGCTGGACTTCTACGTGGGGCAGCTGGTACGCGGACTGGGATATTGGCGGCTGGGCGTGTACAACGTGGGCGACGCGCACTTCCGCCGAGATCGCGTGGATGTTTCGGGCGCGGTGCCTGTGGTCAGCCGCAGCAGCATGCAGTGGACGCCGCGTGCGTACCTGACCGTAGGGACGCAGTTTTGAACTCGCTGCGCAACGGTGGTGCAGCGTCCGTCAGCGTTCTCAGTCAGCTGATTGAGCGAGAAAGGTCAGCATGAAAACAGGAACTAGGTTTGCAGCAGTTTCTCGCCAACTCTCTGTACTAGTGGTCACTGCGTCGCTGTGCTGCGCCATGGTGGCCGACGCAGTCGCCGCACCGTTTGGCCCGGCAAAGGAGGTTGACCAAGGCGCCGCCACGGCAGAACCGGTTTTCACGCGGGCCCGCTTGGTGTCCGTTCAGCTGGATCGGGACGGCCGACTGCTGGTGCGTTTGAAGCTGCTGCCGCGCTCCAAGATTCCGTTCACCACGCAGACTTTCACGGTGCGCGACAGGGAGCTTCTGGCTGACATTCCCGAGGGGGCGTGGGTCAAGTTCACGGCCCGAAATATCGATGGTGAAAATACGCTGACCAGCATTCACGCAGTGCCGGAATGCAAGCGCTTTCAGTCCTGCGACTGATATAGCGATGTCACGCCCGACCCTGGTGTCCGGTGCAGCGCGTTACTTTGTCTCCGGGCCGTAGAGCCGCCCTTCGGTCAGCGCCTCCAGCGCATGGCTCAGGTTCGTGCGCGCCTGGGCTTCGTGCCGTTGGTAAAGCAGTTCCGTGCCGTAAATGCGCGGCCGGTCAAGAAACCCCTGCAGCACCGCACTGCGCCCCGCCACATAACGCGGCCAGCGCACAAAAAAGTATTCGCGCCGCACATTGCGTTCGAACTGGCGGTACACCGCGTCGCTCTGGCCGAGGATGGACAGGTCGATATCGACCACCCACTGCGCATCGCCGGTGAGCGGGCCAGGAGTGTGGCGGGTGTCGAGGATGTGCTGGTGCACGGTTTGCGCCAGCGTTGCGGGTAGGCCCTGGCCCAGGATGAAGCGGCTTGCCCAGTCGGCGCTGCGCTCTTCATTGTGTTTGCTCCACGGCCAGTAAATGGCATCGTGATACCACAGGGCCAGCGCAACAGCGTGGGGGTTGTCGAGTGCGGCGGGTTGCTGATCCTGCACCGCGTGCCAATGCCGCAGGCAGGCCCAGAGGTGGGTGGTGTCGTGGTAGGCGCGCGGCCAGCGAGCCCAACTGAGCACAAGCCGTCGCCCCTCTTTACGCCACGCCGGTGTATCCCGGCCGAGTGCTTGGCCCAGCGATGCCCAGTGTGCCAGCAGTTCAGCGCTGTGGGCGGGCTGGCGACGCCAAGGCATGGAGAGCCAAAAAATCAGGCTATGCGGCCGAGCAGAAGGTACTCCATGAGTGCCTTCTGCACGTGCATCCTGTTTTCTGCCTCATCCCACACCACCGACTGCGGCCCGTCGATCACATCCGCCTCGACTTCCTCGCCCCGGTGCGCAGGCAGGCAGTGCATGAACAGCGCATCAGGCTTGGCGGCGGCCATCATCTCGGCGTCTACGCACCAGTCGGCAAACGCCTTTTTGCGCTCTTCGTTTTCTGCCTCGTAGCCCATGCTGGTCCACACATCGGTAGTGACCAAGTCGGCGCCTTGGCAGGCTTCAAGCGGGTTGCTAAAAAATTGATAGCTGCTTGCGCTTGTCCCACCTGCGCCAGCGGCCAATTTCTCATCAATTTCGTAGCCACGGGGTGTGCTCACATGCACCTTGAAGCCCAGCAGCGCAGCCGCCTGCAGCCAGGTATTGGCCATGTTGTTGCCGTCGCCCACCCAGGCCACCGTCTTGCCCTGGATGGAGCCGCGGTGCTCGATGTAGGTGAAGATGTCCGCCAGGATCTGGCAGGGGTGGTATTCGTTCGTCAGACCATTGATGACCGGCACGCGGGAGTTGGCGGCAAAACGCTCGATCTTGGCCTGCTCGTAGGTGCGGATCATCACCAGGTCCACCATGCGGCTGATGACCTTGGCGCTGTCTTCAATCGGCTCGGCGCGGCCCAGCTGGCTGTCGCCGGTGGTCAGGTGCACCACGCTGCCGCCGAGCTGGTACATGCCGGCCTCGAAGCTCACGCGCGTGCGCGTGCTGGCCTTCTCGAAGATCATGGCCAGCGTGCGGTCTACCAGAGGGTGGTGCTTCTCGTAGGCCTTGAACTTCTTCTTGATGAGCGCGGCACGCTCGAACAGGTAGGTGTATTCGTCGGCGGTGAGGTCGTTGAACTGCAGGTAGTGTTTCATGGGCTTGTGTCTCGGTTCCGGCCGATTACTCGGCCAGGATAGCTTTGACCAGCGGGGTCAGTTTGGCGACGATTTCGTCGGCCTCGGTGGTGGTCAGGATCAGCGGGGGAACCAAACGGATCACGCTGTCGGCCGTCACCGACAGGAGCAGGCCGGCTTCGGCAGCGCGGCCAATCAGTGCGCCGCAGGGCTTGTTCAGTTCGATGCCCAGCATCAGGCCCTGGCCGCGAATTTCCTTCACGCCGGGCAGGCTGCCCAGTTCGCGCTGCAGCGCTGCCCGCAGGTGGTCGCCCACCGTGGCCGCATTTTGCAGCAGGCCTTCTTCTTCCATGATGCGGATGGTCTCGACCCCTGCGCGCATGGCCAGGGGGTTGCCACCAAAAGTGGTGCCGTGGTTGCCGGGCTGCAGTACGTTGGCGGCCTTGGGGCCAGCCACCACCGCGCCAATCGGCACGCCCGAGCCCAGGCCCTTGGCCAGGGGCATCACGTCGGGCACGATGCCTGCCCATTGGTGCGCAAACCACTTGCCGGTGCGGCCCACGCCACACTGCACCTCGTCAATCATCATGAGCCAGCCGCGCTCGTCGCACAGCTTGCGCAGCTGCTGCAGATATTCCACGCGCATCGAATTGATGCCACCTTCGCCCTGGATGGTTTCAAAGAACACGGCCACCACATTGGGGTTGCCTTCGGTAGCCTTTTTGATGGCCTCGATGTCGTTCATGGGCACGCGGATGAAACCTTCGACCAGTGGGCCAAAGCCGCTGTGGATCTTGGGGTTGCCCGTGGCCGACATGGTGGCAATCGACCGACCGTGGAAGGCCTTCTCGTACACCACGATCTCGGGCTTGGCGATGCCTTTGTCCACGCCGAACTTGCGCGCGATCTTGAGCGCGGCTTCGTTGGCTTCCAAGCCCGAGTTGCAGAAGAACACGTTCTGCATGCCCGACAGCTCCACCAGCTTGGCGGCCAGTTGCTCTTGCAGCGGCACGTGGTAGTAGTTGGAGGTGTGGATCAGCTTGGTGATCTGGTCTTGCAGCGCGGGCACCAGCTTGGCGTGGTTGTGCCCCAGCGTGTTCACGGCGATGCCACCCAGGCCATCGAGGTATTCCTTGCCGTTCACGTCCCAGACTCGGCAGCCTTGCCCACGGGCCAGCGCGATAGGTACGCGGCCATAGGTGTTCATCACGTGGGGCGAAGCTGCCGGGGTGGTAGCGGTCATGCAGAAATCTCCAGACGGTGCGGTGATGGGTTGGCTTGTGGCCTGTATGAAACCCGAAAAAGCGAAGCACGATTCTAGGGGGAGCCCGGTGCATGGCTGTTGAAGATTGCGCATCACTGCAATGCGGGCACTACCTGAGTTTTGGCCCCTATGTGCAGCCCGACGCAGGGTTTAGGGAGTCAGCTCTTATATAAGAGTTAGAATGTCGCGCTGCGGTGCAGCATGCAGTGATCCTGTGTCTGGCGCGCTCACTACCACTCCAATCCCCGATGGTTTCCCCCTCCTCCAAAGAAGTCTTCATTCAGGGCATCACCCACGATGGGAAAACCTTTCGCCCCAGCGACTGGGCCGAGCGGCTGGCCGGGGTGATGAGCAGTTTCCGCCCCGGCGGAGCGCGCCCTGGCAGCCATCTGAGCTACTCGCCCTGGTGCATTCCCACCACGCTCAATGGCGTGAAATGTGTGGTGGTGCACCGCGACCTGCAGGGCCACGAGCCCATGGCCTGGGATTTCGTCATCAATTTCGCGCGCGACAACAATCTGCAGGTGGCTGAAGCCTGCCTGCTGCCCGATCCCCCGTCCTCCAAGCTCTGAGCCGGCTTGTGGCCTGACCGCTTGCGGGCCAGGGGTGTCTTTTTCGGCCTTTGCGCTGGCTCTCTCACGGATTTCAGCATGGGCTGCCCCAAAGCGGGGCCCTCACGCGTCCGGCTCTTTTGGCTCGGCCCTTTCTTCCCGTCCAGAAACGAAAAAACCGCCCGAAGGCGGTTTAATTCGTTTTTCTTTTGCTGGCAGCGCACCCGTTACAAACGGCGAACGGCATATGCCGTTCGGGCTGTTTGCCTGCCGGGGCAGGCGGAGGGGTTGGTTTAGGCGGCTGCCAGTGCCAGGGCTTTCACCTTGGCAGACAGACGGCTCTTGTCGCGAGCAGCCTTGTTCTTGTGGAAGATGCCCTTGTCAGCCACGGTGTCCACCACGGCTTGCATCTTGGCGAACAGTTCGGTCGCCTTGGTCTTGTCGCCAGCCAGAACAGCCTTTTCGACGTTCTTGACAGCGGTACGGTATTTGGAGCGCAGCGAGGTATTCGCAGCGTTGAGCTTGATGTCCTGACGGACGCGCTTGCGGCCCGACGCCAGGCGCGGGTTCTTTTTCTTGGGTTTAGCGGATGCCATGATTTAGTTCCTTGGGTCTGTGGATGATGCCAGCAAAGCCCGCGATTATAGCCCAAGGCTGTTTGTTCATCGCCATGGTGTTCAAAACCGGCGTAGCGCCATCGCTAGCGTACCCCTGGAACTGGCTCTGCCAGGCCACAGGGTGCGTCCCCCTCTGGGAGAAGGCGCGAAGCGGCTCAGGGGGAATACACTCCCGCCCGTGTCACTGTTCAAAGCCGCCTCCACCGTTTCCCTTTTGACCCTTGCCTCCCGCATCACCGGGCTGGTGCGAGAGCTTCTCATGGCTTCCGTCTTTGGGGTTAGTGCCATGACGGACGCCTTCAATGTGGCATTTCGTATCCCCAATCTGTTCCGGCGGGTGCTGGGCGAGGGCGCCTTCAGCCAGGCTTTTGTCCCGGTGCTGTCCGCCACCCGTGCCCAGGAGGGTGAAGAGAGTGCCCGCGCGCTGATCGACCATGTGGGCACCTTGCTGGCATGGACGCTGGTGTTGCTGTGTATTGCTGGCGTGCTGGGCGCCCCCTGGATGGTGTGGGGCATGGCCAGCGGGCTCAAGCAGTCGCCCCAGGGCTTTGACGCCGCCGTCACCATGACGCGCTGGATGTTCCCCTACATCGGCTTCATGTCGCTGGTGGCGCTGGCGGGGGGCATTCTCAATACCTGGAAGAAGTTTGCAGTGCCGGCGGCGTCGCCGGTGCTGCTCAACATCGCACTGATCCTGTCCATCACGGTGGGCGCACCCTGGTTTTCCCGCCATGGCATCGAGCCCATTTACGCCCAGGCGGCGGGGGTGATGCTGGGTGGCTTGCTGCAACTGGCCATCCAGGTGCCTGCGCTGGTGCGCCTGGGGTTGCTGCCGCGCATTGGGGTGCGCTGGGCGGCCATTCGTGCCGCCTGGTCGGACCCCACCACGCGCAAGGTGGCACGGCTGATGCTGCCCGCGCTGCTGGGGGTGAGCGTGGCGCAGATCTCGCTGCTCATCAATACGCAGATTGCCTCTCACCTGGCCACCGGCAGCGTGAGCTGGATCACCTACGCAGACCGCTTGATGGAGCTGCCGACCGCGCTGTTGGGCGTGGCATTGGGCGTGGTACTGATGCCGCAGCTGGCCAGCGCCCGCGCCAAGCAGGACGACGACCAGTACTCGGCCATGCTCGACTGGGGGCTGCGCTTGGTGGTGCTGTTGTCCGTGCCCTGCATGGTGGCCTTGCTGGTCTTTTCAGAGCCGCTGGTGGCGGTGCTGTACCACTATGGGGCCTTTGGCGACCAGGACGTGCGCCAAACCACCCTGGCACTCACGGGTTATGGCGTGGGCCTGGTGGGCATTGTGGCCATCAAGGTGCTGGCGCCGGGCTTCTATGCCAAACACGACATGCGTACCCCCATGCTGATTGCGGTGGCGGTGCTGGTGCTGACCCAGTTGATGAACTTGGTGCTGGTGCGCTATCTGCAGCATGCCGCCCTGACGTTGACCATTGGCATTGGCGCACTCATCAATGCCGGTTGGCTGTTGATTGGTCTGCTGCGGCGCGGCAGCTACCGGCCCCTGCCGGGGTGGGGCAAGTTCGCCCTGCAGGTGATCGCTGCGAGCGCCTTGTTGGCCGTGCTGCTGGTATGGGGTGCGCAGCACTTCGATTGGGTGGAGATGAAGGGACAAACCCTTCGGCGTATAGGGTTGCTGGCGGCGCTCATGGCCGCGGCGGCCGTGCTGTACTTTGGCGCGCTGTGGGCGGCCGGGCTCAAGCTGCGCCAGTTGCTGCGGCGCTGATTTCACCGAAGGCCACAAATGCCCTGTCAAGAAGGGCTTTCTGTCGCTTGACGCCGCCCGCCCCGGCACTTACAACACCACCATGTCACTGAGCTATTCCGTACCCACCTCGCTGGAGTACTTTGCATCGCTGGTGCAAAGCGATGACCACTTCCCGCTGCTGGAGGCTGCGGCCAGCCTGGCGCAGGACGAATACCCTGAGCTCGACATGCAGCAACTGCTGGGCGATATGGACCAGTTGCTTGCGCGCATCAAGCGCCGCCTGCCTGCCGACGCACCTGCGCTGCAGCGCCTGCGTACGCTCAACCAGTTTTTCTTTGTTGACCTGGGCTTTGGCGGCAACATCAATAACTACTACGACCCCGAAAACAGCTATCTCAACGCCGTGCTGCGAACGCGCCGGGGCATCCCCATCAGCCTGGCCGTGTTGTGGATGGAGCTGGCCCAGGGCCTGGGCCTGCATGCGCGGGGCATTGCATTCCCTGGGCACTTCATGGTCAAGGTGCTGCTGCCCAAAGGACAGGTGGTGCTGGACCCGATCTCGGGCCAGTCGCTCAGCCGCGAAGAGCTTGCCGAACGGCTGGAGCCTTACAAGCGCCGCAACGGCCTGGTGGACGACTACGACGTGCCGCTGGGCCTGTACCTTCAGGCGGCCACACCGCGCGACATCATTGCGCGCATGCTGCGCAATCTGAAAGAGGTGCACCGCACGCAGCACGACTGGCAGCGCTTGATCACCGTGCTCGACCGGCTCATCGTGCTGCTGCCTGACGCCTGGGGCGAGCGGCGCGATCGGGGGCTGGCCCATGCCGAGCGGGGCAACACCCTCGAAGCGATGGCCGATCTGGAAGCCTACCTGGCCCACGCCGAAGACGGGCTCGACATCGACCTGATCGCTGACCGGCTGAGCGCGCTGCGCAACGCCAACGGCTGACGCTCAGAGCGGCGCGCTGCCTTCTGGCAGTGCCGCCTGCAATTGCGCCACCTGCCGACGCAGTTCGGTGTTCTCTGCCGTCAGTTCTGCCACGCGGGCCCGCAGGGCCTGCAGTTCATCGGCGCCCGCTTCGGTGCCCGGGCTGGCGTCCTTGGCCGCAGGGCTTTCGTTCGATGGCGCTTCTTCGCGTGGCTTGCGCTTGTTGAGTTCGCGCACGCGCTTGGCGGCCTGCTTGAGTTCGTCCTTGCCTGCCACCACCGCCGCCACTTGCTCTTCGGCCGGAAGGGTGGCCACAGCCGCTGCCGCATTGATGGAGATGGTGCCGGACTTCACGGCCGCCACCAGTTCCGGTGCGGCATGCTTCTGGATTTTTTCGATCATCACCACCTGGCTGCTGCTCAGGCGCGCGGCCTTGGCAATGGCTTCGCGGCTGTCCAGGGGCGAGGGTGCGGGCAGGGCGGCCGCAGCTTCGGGGGTGTCAGGGGTGGTGGTGGCCGCTTCGGTGTCTGTGGACGTCGTTGCGCGGGCCTTGCGGTCGGCCATGATCTCGCGCTTGCGCAGCGCCAGTACACCGCGCTGGAAATCCGATACGCTGCGGCGTCCCAGGTGCTGGTCGATCATCCACAGGTGCACGTCTTCCATCGACTGAAAGCGCGGGTTCTGCACGGTCTGGAACGGCAGGCCATGCTTTTGGCAGATGCCATAGCGGTTGTGGCCGTCCACCAGCACATCTCCCCACAGCACCAGCGCGTCGCGGCAGCCTTCGGCCAGGATGCTGCGCTCCAGCGCCTCGTGCTCGTCGGGGGTCAGGGGTTCGATATAGGCTTTGAGTTCTTCGTTGACGACGATGTTCATGGCAGGGCAGGCAATCGGGAGCGGGGAAGGGGCGCGATTGTAGAGGCCCCGACAAGAGTCCTGGGCCAGGGCGCCGCCCTGGGCACTACGGGTCTCGCGTGCCCCGCAGCGCCAGCCAGCCCGCTACCGCTGTAAAGGCCGCCACCACGGCCACGATGATCCAGAAGCCATGCCCGTTGTCGGCCAGCGGCACGCCGCCCACGTTCATGCCGAACAGGCCGGCCAGGATGTTGATGGGCAGGGCCAGCACGGTCACCACCGTCAGCACAAAGAGGCTACGGCTGTTGGCTTCCTGCACGCTGGCTGCGATCTCTTCCTGCAGCAGCTTGATGCGCTCTTGCAGTCCCTGCATGTCGCGCAGCACCACCGAGAACTCTTCCGTGGAGTCGCGCAGCTCCTGCGCATCGTCCGAGCCCATCCACGCCGGGGGATGCTGCAGTAGGCGGAACAATGCAGCAGGTTCGGGCGCCAGCAGCCGCTGCAGCCGCACCAGCAGCCGCCGCAGCACACCCAGGCGTGCGCGTTTGTGGTCCAGGCGCCCGGCCAGCAACGCGTCTTCCACGTCGTCGATGCGCTGCGTCACGCCGCGCACGATGTCCACCAGACCCGAGGCCTGCGTGCGCATCAGCTCGGCCAGCAGGGCCACGCTGGAGCAGGGCGCATTGCCGCTGCGCACGGCGGTGCGCAGTGCGTCCACCGACCGCAACGGGCGTGTGCGCCCAGTCACCATCAGGTGCGGCGCCACGCTGGTCCACAGGGTGGCGATGTCCGAGGGCTCGAACGCAAAGTCAAAGTGCGCGTCGTTGAGCACCGCAATCAGGGTGTCGTCGTCGCGCTCGATGCGGGTGGACACAGAACGGTCCTTGAGCGCGTCAAAAAAAGCTTCGGGCAGGTCGGCATGCCGCTCCATCCAGCGCACGGCCTGCGCGTGGCTGAGGTTGAAATGCAGCCACAGGAACTGCCCTTGCGGTGCGGCTCCTGATGGAATGCTTGCCAGCCACTGCGCCGCCTGCACGGTATCGACCTCGCGCGGCGCGGTGTTTGCGGCGAGCAGGTAGCCGCAGATGAGCCCGGCGGCATCACCCCCATAGTTCAGGCTGTTGCCTGCAGGCGCAGCGTTGGGGCGGTGGGGGGCGGGGGGAGCGGAGGGCACGGGCCTGCATTCTGGTCGCTGCACATGACATAGCCGTGACAGATCACACCCGTGTCACGGTCCTGTCACTTGGCGGTACCACCATGGCGCCATCTTTTTTTGCACCGCCGGACGGCACCATGTTCCACAGCAACACCCTTGACACCCAGGAGCTGATGCAGCGCATCGCCAACGACCTCATCGACAGCTACGACGAAGAGCTGGAGCTGGAGATCGAGGACCGCAATGTGGACGACATCGGCGCGCCGCAGCCCACCGATCGCCTGGCGCGCCAGCAGTATTTCAAGGATCTGTTCCAGTTGCAGGGTGAACTCGTCAAGCTGCAGGACTGGGTGCAGCACAGCCGCCAGAAGGTGGTGATCCTGTTCGAGGGGCGCGATGCAGCCGGCAAGGGCGGCGTGATCAAGCGCATCACCCAGCGTCTGAACCCGCGCGTGGCCCGTGTGGCGGCACTGCCTGCGCCCAACGACCGCGAGCGCACCCAGTGGTACTTTCAGCGCTATGTGGCGCACCTGCCTGCGGCCGGCGAGATGGTGCTGTTTGACCGCAGCTGGTACAACCGTGCGGGCGTCGAGCGGGTGATGGGCTTTTGCACCGACGACGAATACGAAGAGTTCTTCCGCACAGTGCCTGAGTTTGAAAAGATGCTCGTGCGCTCGGGCATCACACTCGTCAAATACTGGTTCTCCATCACCGACGAAGAGCAGCATCTGCGCTTTCTGGGCCGCATCCACGACCCGCTCAAGCAGTGGAAGCTCAGCCCCATGGACCTGGAAAGCCGCGTGCGCTGGGAGGCCTACACCAAGGCCAAAGAGACGATGCTGGAGCGTACCCACATCCCTGAGGCGCCTTGGTGGGTCGTGCAGGCGGTGGACAAGAAAAAGGCCCGCCTCAATTGCATCGCCCACCTGCTGTCGCAACTGCCCTACCAGGACGTGCCCCACCCGACCGTGGTGCTGCCCGAGCGGGTGCGCAACCCTGAATACCTGCGCCAGCCGGTGCCCGCGAGCATGTACGTGCCCGAGGTGTATTGAAGAATTGCTATTAAATTTATAGCTATTTGCGCTTGTCTGTCAAGCGCTAGCGGCCAAAATCAGCGCGCCAACTCCTCTCGCACGGCCGCGACTTGCCGGCGGGAGACCGCCAGCAATTCGGTGGACCCCTGCAGCCGCACCGCCCAGCCTTCGCCCTCTTCGGGGTCGTAGTGTTTCTCCAGTGCGCGTACTGCGCGGCGGGCCACGAGCGCATTGCGGTGGATGCGCAGGAAGCGCGGGGCGAACTTGGTTTCTATCTCGCTGAGCGAGCCGTCCATGATGTAGCTGCGGGTGGTGGTGCGCACGGTCACGTACTTCTGCTCGGCCTTGAAGTACAGCACCTCGGCCAGGGGCAGGCGTTCGGTGCGGCCCCGGTCCTGGATCAGCAGGGTTTCGCCTTCGGGCAGGCTGGGCGCCTGGGCGGGTGCGGAAGGGCGTGCGCTGCGCTGCGCCTTGGCCAGTGCCTGCTGCAAGCGTTCGCGGCGCACGGGCTTGGTCAGGTAGTCGGTGGCGTCCAGCTCGAACGCGCTCACGGCGTGGTCGGCGTGGGCCGTCACAAACACCACCGCCGGGGGCTGGGGCAGGGTCTGCAGGGTGTGGGCCAGGGCCAGGCCGTCCTGGCCGGGCATGTGGATGTCGAGCAGTACCAGGTCAAAACCCCGTCCGCCCGTGGGCCCCAGCAGTGCCATGGTTTCGCTCGCGTTGGAGGCCTCGGCCACCGTCATGCGCTGAGCGGGCTGGGCCTGGGCGCAATCGGCCAGCAGGGTGCGCAGGCGGCTGCGGGCGAGGGCTTCGTCGTCAACGATCAGGATGTTCATGGTCTCTCAAGGGGCTGTTGTTGTCGTTGGGGCTGTCCACCATGCGGCGCTGGAACGGCGCCGCGCGGCTGCCATGGCGGTTGCCGGGGTTGCCAGAACTGCGGCGCGCGGGCGGTGCTGTGCTGCGCCCACCCCGGGCGCGGGGCTGGGGGTCGGGGGCGGGCAGGGTAATGCGCACCTGGTAGAGGCCGTCCTGCACGCCAGCGGTGAACTCGCCCTGCACGTCGTGCAGCAGCGCCAGCCGCGCACGCACATTGGCCAGCGCAATGCCGTGGCCGCGGGGCGCGGTGTCTTCTCCATTGCCATGGCTGTTCTTGCCTTCCTTGGGGGGAAGGGTGTTGGTGATGCGCACCACCACACGGCTGCCGCGCAGCTCGGTCAGCACGCGGAGCTTGCCACCCCGGTCGCTGGGCTCCACGCCGTGTTTGACGGCGTTCTCCACCAGGGGCTGCAGCAGCAGAGGAGGCAGGCGGGCGCCGTCGGTGCGGGGGTCCAGGTTCCACTGCACCTGCAGGCGTTTGCCAAAGCGCACCTCTTCGATGCCCAGGTAGCGGCGCGCGAGCGTGATTTCTTCGGCCAGCGTGGTCGATTCACCCTGCTCGATGAGGGCGACCCGAAACAGGTCGGACAGGTCTTCCAGCAGCGATTCGGCCTTGGCCGGTTCTTCGCGCACCAGCGCGATGGCGCTGTTGAGCGTGTTGAACAGAAAATGGGGGCGGATGCGTGACTGCAGCTCCGTCAGGCGCGCCGTGGTGGCTGCGGGCGTGCGGCCCCGCGCGCGCAGCACCAGCGCGGCCACCAGCATGGCTGCCAGCAGCGCGCCCGTGGCGGCGCTGGCCAGCCAGGGCGCCGAGGTGGGTTGCGCCACCAGCGCCAGCATGCCGCAGGCATAGGCCCCGGCCAGGGCACCCAGCAGCACGCCCGCCAGGTATTGCTGCACGGTGGTCAGGCGCTGCAGCACGGTCTTGAGGCTGCAGGCCGTGACCAGCCACAGCAGCGTGGCGGGCAGCGCACCGCCCGTCAGCAGTGCCAGGGTGGCCAGCCATTCCACAGGGTTGCCCGCCCCATACATCGCGCCCACGCCCACCACCAGCTCCACGAACAGCACGGCCCGCAGCACCACGCCCACCTGGCAGGCGTCAAACACCAGGGCCCGCCCGCGCGGCGGCTGCCCGCCCGGCCCGGCGCCAGCGGCCGCCCGCACGCTGCGCGCAGACCTTTCTGGCGGGTCAGAATCGGGCAGCGGGGGCTGGGTCGATAAAATTTGCGTGTTTTGCATTGCGGCGCCCGGGTTGTCCGGGTGTCTGAACCTCCGGATTATTGCCCTCCTTATGTCCAAAGCCCAAGCCACCAGCGCTGACTCTGCGCCGTCCCACAACCAGCTCGACACCAAGGCCCAGGCCTGGTCGGCGTTGTTTTCCGAGCCCATGAGCGACCTGGTCAAGCGCTACACCTCCAGCGTGTTCTTCGACAAGCGTCTGTGGCAGGCCGATATTGCAGGCAGCCTGGCACATGCCGAGATGCTCGCCGCGCAGGGCATCATCTCTGCCTCCGACCACGCCTCCATCCAGCGCGGCATGGCCCAGATCACGTCGGAAATCGAGTCCGGCGCGTTCGAATGGAAGCTGGACCTGGAAGACGTGCACCTGAACATCGAAGCCCGCCTGACCCAGCTGGTGGGTGATGCCGGCAAGCGCCTGCACACCGGCCGCAGCCGCAACGACCAGGTGGCCACGGACGTGCGCTTGTGGCTGCGCGGCGAGATTGATTTGATCGGCGACCTGCTCAAAGAGCTGCAGGTGTCGCTGGTGGATGTGGCCGAGCAGAACGTCGAGGTGATCCTGCCCGGCTTCACCCACCTGCAGGTGGCTCAGCCCGTGAGTTTTGGCCACCACATGCTCGCCTATGTGGAAATGTTCAAGCGCGATGCCGAGCGCATGGCCGACGTGCGCCGCCGCACCAACGTGCTGCCCCTGGGCAGCGCGGCCCTGGCCGGCACCACCTACCCGCTGGACCGCGAGCGCGTCGCAAAAACTCTGGGCATGGAGGGCGTGTGCCAGAACAGCCTGGACGCCGTGAGCGACCGCGACTTCGCCATCGAATTCACCGCCGCCGCCAGCCTGTGCATGGTGCATGTGAGCCGTCTGTCTGAAGAACTCATCATCTGGATGAGCCAGAACTTCGGCTTCATCAAGATCGCCGACCGCTTCACCACCGGCTCTTCGATCATGCCGCAGAAGAAGAACCCCGACGTGCCGGAACTGGCGCGCGGCAAGACCGGCCGCGTGGTGGGCCACCTGATGGGCCTGATCACCCTGATGAAGGGCCAGCCCCTGGCCTACAACAAGGACAACCAGGAAGACAAGGAGCCGCTGTTCGACACCGTAGACACGCTCAAAGACACGCTGCGCATCTTTGCCGAGATGGTGGGCGGCCAGATGAACCCCGCCACGGGCCAAAAGGAAGGCGGCATCACCGTGAACGCGCAAGCCATGGAGCAGGCCGCCCTCAAGGGCTACGCCACGGCCACCGACCTGGCCGACTATCTGGTGAAAAAGGGCCTGCCCTTCCGCGACGCGCACGAAACCGTGGCCCATGCCGTGAAGGCGGCCACCTCGCACGCGTGCGACCTGTCGGAGCTGCCTTTGACGGTGCTGCAGGGCTTTCACCCCGCCATCGAGAAGGATGTGTACGAGTGCCTGAGCCTGCGTGGCTCGCTCAACGCCCGCAATACGCTGGGAGGTACGGCCCCGGCCCAGGTGCGTGCACAGCTTGCGCGCCACCGGGCACGCCTGGCCTGATTTTTGCGGTGCCCATTGCACATCCTTTTGGAGCTTTTGCCATGACCCCATCCCGCCGCAGCCTGTTGTCCCGTCTTTTGCGCACCAGCGCCTTTCTGGGGGCTGCGCTGACCGTGGGGCTCGCGTCGGCGCAGTCGGCCAAGCCCATTCGCCTGCTGGTGGGGTTCCCGCCCGGCGGTGGTTCGGACGCCATTGCGCGCACCTTGTCCGAGAAGCTCAAGGACGAACTGGGCGTGCCAGTGGTGGTGGAAAACCGCCCTGGCGCCGGGGGCCAGATTGCGGCCCAGGCGCTCAAAGCCGCAGTGCCCGATGGGACCACGCTGTTCATCACGCACGACCACACCATCTCCATCCTGCCCCAGGTGGTCAAGAACGCTGGCTTCGACCCGGTGCGCGACTTCGTTCCCGTCGGTGGCTTTGCCACCTTTGTGAATGCATTCGCCGTCTCGGGCGGCACGCCCGCCAAGTCGTTCGGCGACTACGTCAACTGGGTGCGCACGGCGGGCCAGGGCAAGGGGGCCGTGGGTATCCCGGCGCCAGCTTCCACCCCCGAATTCCTGGTCAAGCTGATCGGGCAGAAATACCAGATCGACCTGGTGTCCGCCCCCTACCGGGGCAGCGCGCCCATGATGGCCGACATGCTGGGCAACCAGATCGGTGCAGGCGTCGCCTCGGTGCAGGATTTCATCGAGAACCACAAGGCGGGCAAGGTGCGCGTGGTGGGCGTGCTCGGCACCAAGCGCCAGGCCGCCATGCCCGATGTGCCCACGTTCGACGAAATGGGCCTCAAGGGCTTTGAAGACCTGCCGTACTACGGCATCTACGCCCCCACCGGCACACCGCAGAAGTTCATCACCGAGTTCTCCATCGCCCTGTCCAAGGTGGTGGCGATGCCGGATGTGCGCGAGCACCTGACGGCCATGGGCCTCACGGTGGGCTACATGACACCGCAGCAGCTGGCCACCCGCCAGGCGGCCTACACCGAGGCTTGGACGCGCATCATCAAGACCAGCGGGTTTGTGGCGCAGTAGGTCAGGGCGTGCCTGGTGTGGTCAGTCGAGCGGATGCCGCTGCATCCTCCAGTTCCTGAGAACGGTCGAATTGCGGAAATTCAAACTGCGGATTCACGTGCTTCAGATTTCTAAGGCTGGGCCGGGTCTTTGAATTGGTGCGCCGCAAAAGCCGTGACCCGGTCAAAGCGCTCCTCGGGCAGGGTGTCCAGAGTCTGCTGCGGGCGCGGGGCCTGCAGACGTTCATTCTCATCGGCGCGATGGCTCTTTCATGGCAGTGTCTGTGCCGTCGCGGCGGCTGCCTTTTGGGGCCGTGGCCGAGGCTGCGAAGCGGGCCGGTGCCCGCAGTTCAGTGCGCGCGCGCCCGGCCCGTACCCTGCGACGGCGTGCCTCCGCGCCCGAACTGGTGCCAGGCCCGGCGCAGCTGGGTGTCGGAGCTGAACCCCGCCATCAGTGCCGCCTGCGTCACGTTCTGGCCCGAGCGCAGCGCGGCCTCGGCCGTGGCCAGGCGGATGCGCCGCAGGTACTGCAGCGGGGCGATGCCTGCATGTTCCAGAAACAGCCGCGTGAGGTGGCGCGGCGAGGTGTGTGCCACCTCGGCCATCTGCGGCACGCTCCAGTCGGCCTGCGGTTGCTGGCCCACGGCGTCCTGTACGCGGTGCAGTGCGGGATGCATGTGGTTGCGGTGGTGCAGAAACGGCGAGAACTGCGGGTCATCCGGCCCCCGGCGCAGCCCGATCACCATGGCCTGCGCCACCTGCACCGCCACCGTGGGGCTGCAGATGTCGGAGATGCGGTGGAGCAGCAGGTCGATGCCGGTGGTCACGCCTGCGCTGGTGTAGATGGGGCCATCGGCCACGAACACGCGGTTGGCGGCCACGTCGCAGCGTGGGTCTACCAGGGCCAGCTCGTCCAGGTGCAGGTGGTGCGTGGTGGCGCGGCGGCCGGTCAGCAGCCCCGCATGGGCGGCCAGCACCGCGCCCGCGCACACGGTGACCAGCTCCAGCTGCCCGGCCACCGGGCGCAGTCCCCGCAGCCAGTGCAGCAGCGCCTGGGCTTCGGCGCCGCTCACGTCGATGTGGTGGCCTGCCAGGCCCACCAGCACCACCCACGCGGGGCTGGGCAGTGTGTCAGGCAGCGGCGCCAGCCCGGTGACAGCGACCCCCACGGACGACATCGACTCGGGCGTGGGGCTCACGAAGTGCTGCACAAAGCGCTCTGGTTGGCCCAGGGCGACCAGGGTCTGGTTGGCAATCCGCAGCGCCTCTGCGGGGCCCGCCCAGTCCAGCACCAGGCTGCCAGGCAGCAGGGCGAAGTACACGTGGATGGGGGAAGGTGTTGTGTCCTGCATGACAAGTTATTGAAAACGGGGCCGCTCCCAAGGGGGTTTATGGCTCCCTGTTCCACGGGGTGTCCATCTGGCGGGCGGTGCGCTCCGCAAGTGCTGCGCCCGCCAGCCGGGTGACCAGGTGCAGGCTCATGTCAATGCCGGCGCTGATGCCAGCCGACGTGACCAGCGCCCCCCGGTCTACCCAGCGCACATTTTCCCGCACATCCAGCGCGGGAAACTGCGCGCGCAGGTCGGCAATGTCCTCCCAGTGGGTGGTCGCGGGCCCTTCGGTGAGTACGCCAGCGGCCGCCAGGATGAACGCACCCGTGCACACCGAGGCGGTGATCTGCGCGCCATGCGCCGCCTGTGCCACCCAGGCACGGGTGTCTGCGCAGGCTGCGGCGGCGTCCACCACGCCGCCGGGCACGATGAGCACATCGGGCGCGGTGGCGCTGGTGAAGTCCGCGTCCGGCAGTACGCGCAGGCCAGCGCGGGCCTGTACGGGGGTCAGGCTGCGGGCCACGCACTGCACGGCAAAGGGCGTGGGTGCGCCAGGCTGCAGGCGCTGCGCCATGCGCATGGCGGTGGTGAACACTTCGTAGGGGCCGCCCAGGTCCAGGGCTTCCACCTCGTCAAAAACGAGGATGGCGACTTGCAGGGGCTTTGGGGGTTCGATGGCAGATGGCGTGGTCATGGTGTGGTGCGGGGAGGGTGGTGGGCAAACACATAACGCGGATAGGTGCCGTGCGCAGTCGTTGTGGCCTTCAGGTCGATATCGACGGTGCAAAAGGGTTGTTCTGCCGTGGTGCGGGCGAGCAGGGCGCCATCGGGGCTGATGACCCAGCCCGCGCCGCCATAGGTGCCTGCGGCGTGGTCCGCGCGGTTGGACGACAGGCTGTAGGCGCCAGTGCGCACGGCGGCCACGGTGCCCACGGCCAGCCATTTGTCCGTGGTGGCGGCCGCTGTGGCGCGCGGCGACAGGATGGCCTGCAGCCCGCCCAGCGCCGCATAGTGGGCATAGGTGTCCAGCGCCCAGAGTTCGGTGCAAATATTCAGGCCGAAGGCCAGCGGCCCGGCGTTGAAACGGGGAAATGCTGCATCACCGCGCTCAAACCACTGGGCCTCCCAGCCACCCGGTTCATCGGGCAGGTGGAACTTGCGCCGCAGGGGCGCGTAGCCGGTCTGCGCGGACCAGAGAAAGCCTTCGTTCAAGCGCTGCCCGCCGATCGTGACAGGCCTCGCTCCCACCACCCAGTCGGCGCCCAGCTCGGGCAGGCGGGCTGCCCAGGCGTCGCTGAGTGCGACGGCGGCGCCCCAGCGTGCAGGATCGGCGGGGAGCGATTCCCACACCGGCTCGACAAAGGCGAACTCGGGCAGCAGCACCAGCTCGGATTGCGCGCTGTGGGTGTGGGCGCACAGTGCTACCCAGGCAGCTTCGAGCAGATGGGGTTGGTAGGGCAATTCGCAGACAGTGGCGCGCATGGTGTTCTCCGGCGGTCAGGCTGCGGCCGCTTCCAGGGCGTCCAGGGCTTCCCGCACGGTGCGCAGGGTGGCAAAGCGGCCCTGCAGCACCGTGGCGGTGCGGGTCTTGATGTCGGCGGCTGCCAGCGTCTGGCCGTCGGGCTGCACCATGTCCCAGGTCAAGGTGGCGTCGGTCACATAGTCCACCTCCCAGCCCAGGTCCGAGGCGTGGCGCGTGGTGGTTTCGCAGCATTGTTCGGTGCGGATGCCGCTGATGATGAGGCGCTGGATGCCATGGCGCGTCAGCCACACGTCCAGTCCCGTGCCCACCAGCGCGCTGTGGCGCGACTTGGTGAAGGTGGCGGCCGCCTCGAAGGGCGCCAGGCCATCCAGTGCGCGCACCTGGCCTGACACCTGCGAAAACGCATTCTCTGGCACTTCGGGGCCTTCGCTGTGGAACACCCGCACCACCGGCACGCCGCGCGACACGCAGCCTTCGATCAGGGCGTTCTGGGCCTGCAGATAGGCGGGCAGGTCGTGCGTGGTGAAGTAAGGGCGGTGGCGAAAGGACTCCTGGACGTCAATCACAATCAGACATGTTTTCATGGTGTGCTTCTTTTGATGGATGGTTTGAAGCCTCTATTTTTATTAAGCTAAGGCGTGGAGTCCGCGCCAGACGGGACAGGTTTCGATCAATTTACGCCATCGGTGGATGTCTTGGCGAGGTTTCATAGGGAATGGTGGGCAAGCGGGCCATGGGGTTGTCTGGAAAAAGGCGATTAACGCTGTATGGGTAATGTTTTGTAGCTATCAAATTGATAGTTTTGCGCGGTGAGCCGCATAAGCTGTTATGGTGATTAGGGTTTTCCCTAAATTTTGACCTCTACAGCCCACCCACTACACAACTCCTTGCCATGGCCAGACGCTCCCGCTTGTTTTCCCTGTCAGCGCTGACGCGGGCCTACCAGCGCAACCTGAAGGCCTTTGCCCGGGCGGCGCGCCCTGTGCGCGCCAAGGCCCCGGCTGCGCCGCGCCGGGTGGTGCCTGCGCCAGCGGTGCCAGCCCGGCGCGCGGCCAGCAAGCCCGTGCCCGCTCGCGGAGAGTGGGTCGGTGGCGTTGCACCCGGGCCTGCGGGCGCGCGGCGCTACCACCTCTACATCCCGCCAGGGCTGGCGCTGAAAGCAGACGAGAAACTGCCCTTGCTGATCATGCTGCATGGCTGCGGCCAGACGGGGGGCGATCTGGCTGCCGCCACGCGCATGAACCGGCTGGCCGCGCGCGAGCGTTTTCTGGTGCTGTACCCCGAGCAGGAGCGCATGGCCAACGCCCATGGATGCTGGAACTGGTTTGAGCGCCGCAACGGCAAGGCCCAGGCCGAGGCAGCCACGCTGCTGGCTGCGGTGGACAAGGTGGCGCGCCGCTACCCGGTGGACCTGGCCCGTGTGGCCGTGGCGGGCTTGTCGGCCGGTGCCAGCATGGCCGTGCTGATGGCCGCGCTCTATCCCCAGCGGTTCTGTGCCGTGGCCATGCATTCCGGGGTGGCACCGGGCACGGCCGAATCGGCCGCCACGGCGCTGGCCGCCATGCACGGGCGGCGCGCTGCGCACCTGCCAGAGCCCCTGGGTGTCTCTCTCAACCAGGGCGCAACCCCTTCCGTGCTGCCGCTGCCGCCCCTGCTGGTGCTGCATGGCGATGCCGATGGTGTGGTCTCTGTGCGTAACGCGGCGGCCACGGCCCTGCTGTGGGCGGATGCGCTGGGCGCGCGGGCCGGAGCCTTGCGCACCTTGCAGCGTGGGCAGCGCCATGCCATGCGGGTGACCGAATTCAAGACCCGGGGCCGCACCGTGGTGGCGCTGCGCGAAGTGGCGGGGCTGGCCCACGCCTGGAGCGGCGGCGTGGCGCAATTGCCGTTCAGCGACCCGGCCGGGCCGGATGCCTCCGCCCTGGTGTGGGCCTTTGTGGCGCGGCAGTTTGCAGAAAAATGAATAAAAATAGGCTCTATCGCTTATCTGTCAAGCGTGAGCAGCTATTAAATTTGTAGTGAATGTGGTGTTTGATGCTGCCGGTGGCAGCATCCATGGCCGGCTACACCAGCCGCGCTGCCACCAGTTCCTTCTTGAGGTAGGCATAAAACAGCGGGGCCGCCACCAGCCCGGCGGGGCCAAACACGGCCTCGGCCACGAACATCACGCTCAGCAGTTCCCACACGCCCATCTGCGTGCGGCGGCCCACCACCTTGGCGTTGATCACGTATTCGGCCTTGTGAATCAGGATCAGAAAGCCCAGGCAGGCGGCCGCCGCCAGCGGCGACACCGACAGCCCCACGATGGTGATGACCACGTTGCACACCAGGTTGCCCACGATGGGCACGAGCCCGGCAATGAACGTGAACGTGATCAGCACGGGCGTGTAGGGCAGCTCCAGATTCCACAGCGGCAGCACAAACAGCAGGAACAGCGCGGTGAGCAGGGTGTTGAACGCCGCAATCCAGAACTGCGCGGCCACGATCTGCCGGAACGCCTCGCCAAACAGTGTGATGCGCAGCTTGAGCTGCTGGGCCAGCGGGCCGCGCGCGAGGGCTGGTGGGCGCACGGCCGCCAGCGCGCCGATGAGCAGGCCCACATAGGCAAACAGCAGCCCGGCCAGCCAGGCGCGCCCGGCCATGGCCAGCGCGCCAGCCTTGGCGCCCAGGTAGTTGGCGATGATGCGCTGGATTTCAGCCGCGCCCTCGGGCAGGTGGGCCGCCATGTCGGCAGGCAGCTTCAGGCGCAGCTCCAGCACCGTGCGCGCCATGTAGTTGAGCAGCTCACGGTATTGCTGCGGGGCATCGACCAGATAACCCCGCGAGTGCGTCAGTCCGGCGGCCAGCAGCGCCAGCGGCAGCAGCATGACCAGACCTGCCGCCACCACCTGCGCCACCCGCAGGCTGCGGGCGGAAGGTGTGGACTGGCGCTGCACCCGTCCCAGGCCCTGGGCAAACCAGCGTGTGAGGGCTCGCGTGAGCAGAAAGCCCAGGCACACGCACAACAGGCCCGGCAGCAGGCCGCGCCACATCACCAGCAGCAGCACGGCCGCCACCAGCAGGTAGCTGGCCACCACAACGCCCCGGGTCAGGGCGCGCGGTGGCAGCGTGGTGGGCTCGGGCGGTGCGGGGGCGACGGGGGCAGAAGGGGGGCGCTGCGCCATGCGCTGAAACTGGTCGTGTGCGGTGGGGTTGAATGAACGCGGGCGGGGGCGATCAGGCCACCACCACGGCGGCGCCTTCGCCGCGCGCAGCGATCGTGCCAATCGTGTACACCTGCTCGCCCGCAGCACGCAGCGTGGCGGCTGTGGCCTCAGCGTTGGCGGCATCCACCACCACCACCATGCCAATGCCGTTGTTGAAGGTGCGGTTCATCTCGATGTCGTCGATGCCGGCGGTCTTTTGCAGCCAGGCAAACAGCTCGGTCTGGGGCCAGCTGCCCTTGGTCAGGTGGGCGGCCGTGCCTTCGGGCAGCACGCGGGGGATGTTCTCCAGCAGGCCGCCGCCGGTGATGTGGGCCAGGGCCTTGATCGGATGGACCGCCAGCGCAGCCAGCACGTTCTTCACGTACAGGCGGGTGGGTTCCATGATGGCCTGTTTGAAGGGCTTGCCGTCCAGCGTGGCGGGCAGGGTGCCAGCGGCTTCGGCGCGGTCGATGCACTTGCGCACCAGGCTGAAACCGTTGGAATGCACACCATGGCTGGCCAGACCCAGCACCACGTCGCCGGGCTTGACGTCCTTGCCGGTCAGGATCTTGGACTTTTCGACCGCGCCCACGGCAAAGCCGGCCAGATCGTATTCACCGGCAGGGTACATGCCGGGCATTTCGGCCGTTTCGCCGCCGATCAGCGCGCAGCCGCTCAGTTCGCAACCCTTGGCGATGCCGCCCACCACGGCCGCAGCCGTGTCCACATCGAGCTTGCCGCAGGCGAAGTAGTCCAGGAAGAACAGGGGCTCGGCGCCTTGCACCAGCACGTCGTTCACGCTCATGGCCACCAGGTCGATGCCCACGGTGTCGTGCATGTTCCATTCAAACGCCAGCTTGAGCTTGGTGCCCACGCCGTCGGTGCCGGAGACCAGCACCGGCTCCTTGTAGCGCTTGGGCACTTCGAACAGCGCGCCAAAGCCGCCAATACCCGCCAGCACACCTTCGCGCATGGTCTTCTTGGCCAGAGGTTTGATGCGTTCGACCAGGGCATCGCCCGCGTCGATGTCAACGCCAGCGTCTTTGTAGGACAGGGGGGTGGGGGAGGTGGCAGAGGTGCTCATAGGGGTGCTCAAGGCAGGGACGGCACGGAACAGCGTGCGCAGCAGACTAAAATTTGCCCAGATTTTACGGGTTGCGCACCCAGTGCCACCCGCTCACCCCTTCACACCGCCCTGTTTTGTCCTTCAAGCCCATGCTGTTTCATGCCCCAACCCTCTGCCTGTGTGCCTGTGGACGGCAGCCATGATGAAGCAACTGGCACTGGACATCGGCCTGGCCACAGGGCCCACGCTGGCCCGGTTTTATGCAGGCCCCAATGAAGCCGCCCTGCAACATCTGCGCCTGGCCGCCGGCGAGGGCAGCAGCGAGGCCACCCGCTCCCCCGTGCCCACCTACCTGTGGGGCGAGCCCGGCAGTGGCAAGACCCATTTGCTCCAGGCCGTGCGCCAGGCCCTGCGCGAGCAGGGCTCCAGCGTAGGCTGGCTCGACCCGGCCGTCGCGGAACCCCCTGATTTCGACGAAAACTGGGCAGCCGTGCTCATGGACGACGTGCACCTGTACAGCACCGCCCAGCAGGCCACGGCCTTCAATTGGTTCGTCAACGCCATCAGCCCCGCCAGCGGCAGCCAGCGCTGGGTGCTGGCTGCTGGCAACCTGCCCCCGGCAGACCTGCCCTTGCGCGACGACCTGCGCAGCCGCCTGGGCTGGGGCCATGTGTTCCAGTTGCAGCTGCTGGGCGAGGCCGAGCGCCGCGCCGTGCTGCGCCAGGAGGCCGACGCACGCGGCGTGTTCCTGGGCGATGAAGTCATGGACTACATGCTCAACCGCTTCTCGCGCGACCTGGGCAGCCTCATGCAGCTCTTGGACCAGCTGGATGCCTTTGCCTTGCGCACCCAGCGCGCCATCACGATTCCCTTGCTCAAGACAATGTTGGAATCGGAATAACGCCGTGCCCCCACGTCTTTTTTTACGTGTGAACCTGAATGACTTCTGAACCCCGCCGCTTGCGGCTTGCGCTGTTTGACCTGGACCACACGCTGCTGCCGCTCGACTCTGACTACGAGTGGGGTGAATTCACCATCCGCATCGGCTGGAACGACCCCGTGGAGTTCGCGCGCCGCAACGACGAGTTCTACGCCCACTACCAGGCTGGCACGCTCGATGTGCACGACTACGTGCGTTTTGCGACCGAGGCGGTGCGCCTGCGCGGGCCCGAGGCGGCGGCGGCCGCGCACCAGCAGTTCATGCGCGAGGTCATCACCCCGGCCATCAAACCCCGGGCGCTCCACCTCATCCGCCAGCACCAGGCTGCAGGCGATGAGGTGCTGATCGTCACTGCCACGAACGAATTTGTGACCACGCCCATCGCGCAGGCGCTGGGCGTGTCGCAACTGCTGGCCGTGCAACTGGTGCGCGACGCCAGCGGCTGGTACACCGGCGAGATTGACGGCATTCCCACCATGCGCGAAGGCAAGGTGCGCCGCATGGAACAATGGCTGGCCGAGCGGCAACTGGCCTGGGGAGACGTCGAAAGCACGTTCTACAGCGACTCGATGAACGACGTGCCCCTGCTGGAGAAGGTGAACCACCCGGTGGCCACCAACCCCGACCCGCGCCTGCGCACCCTGGCCCAGGAGCGCGGCTGGCGCATACTGGACCTGTTTGCGGCCGATGCCGAAACGCCTGCACAACCAGCTGAATGATGAGCGCCTTGCAGCCCCCACCAGCCGCCGTTTCGTGCCCGACCCCCTGAAACCTTTCACTCCATGATCAAGAAGTTCCTAGACAAACTGATGGGCAAATCGACGCCCGGCACCTCGGGCGGCAAGCCCCACTTCGGCAAGCGCGAAGAGGTGCCTGCCTCGGTGCACGGCATCAACCCCGAACTGGTGGACCGCCGTGCTGCCGAGGTGGTTGCCACGCTCAAGCAAGCAGGTTTTGAGGCCTACATCGTCGGCGGCGCCGTGCGCGACCTGCTGCTGGGCCTGCGCCCCAAGGACTTTGACGTGGCCACCAACGCCACGCCCGAGCAGGTCAAGGGGCTGTTCCGCCGCGCCTTCATCATCGGCAAGCGCTTTCGCATCGTGCACGTGGTGCACGGCCGGGGGCGTGAGCATGAAGTGATCGAGGTCTCCACCTTCCGCGCTTACCTGGACAACGCCGCTGCAGGCCAGGTGGCAGGCAACGAAAAGACCAGCAAGGCCCAGCTGTCGGGCATGCAGCACGCTGTGGATGCCAGCGGACGCGTGCTGCGCGACAACGTCTGGGGCCCGCAGGACGAAGACGCCACGCGCCGCGACTTCACCGTGAACGCCATGTACTACGACCCGGTGAGCCAGATCGTGGTCGACTACCACAAGGGCCTGCAGGACGCCAAGAAGAAGACACTGCGCATGATTGGCGACCCCGCCACGCGTTACCGCGAAGACCCGGTGCGCATCATCCGTGCCGTGCGCTTTGCAGCCAAGCTCAGCGGCCTGGGTTTCAGCATCGAGGCCAAGTCGGCAGCCCCGCTGGTGCAGTCGCAGGCGCTGCTGGCCGAGGTGCCGCAGAGCCGCATGTTCGACGAAATGCTCAAGCTGCTGCAAACCGGCCACGCCATTGCCACCATTGAACAGTTGCGCAAGCTGGGCATGGCCAAGGGCATCTACCCGCTGCTGGACGTGGCCGTGGAGCGTGCCGATACGCCGTTTGTCAAAGCCGCCCTGGTGGACACCGACCGCCGCGTCAACGAAGGCAAGCCCGTCGCCCCGAGCTTCCTCCTGGCCTGCGTGCTGTGGGAAGACGTGCGCAATGGCTGGCAGACGCGCCTGAACCAGCGCCAGCACCCGCTGCCCGCGCTGCAGGAGGCCATCGACGAGGTGTTCGACAAGCGCATTGGTGATGTGTCCGGCCGGGGCAAACTGGCCGCCGACATGCGCGAGATCTGGGTCATGCAACCGCGTTTTGAAAAGCGCGTGGGCAACACACCGTTTGGCATGGTGATGCAGCCGCGCTTTCGCGCCGGTTTCGACTTCATGCGCTTGCGCGCCGATGTGGGCGAGGTGGAAGAAGCGCTGGCCGAGTGGTGGCAGGACTTCCAGACCGCCGACGACGAGCGCCGTGATGACCTGATGGACCAGGCCAAAGAAGAACAGAAAGCCCGCCAGAAAGCGCAGCCCGTGGTCAAGCGCGTGCCCCGCGCTGCACCCGCCGCCGATCCGCGCGGCTTGCCCCAAGGATCAGACGCCGGACCGGTCGACAGCGACGCTGAGTTCCCCTCCGAAGGTGGTGCCCCCAAGAAGCGCCGCCGCCGCCGTCGCAAGCCCGGTGGTGCGGGAGGCGGCGAAGGCGCAGCCCCTGCGGCGGCGGGAGAGTGAATCTGCCGGACCTCGGCGACGAGCGCGAACGGCCCGCCCTGGTCTACGTGGGCCTGGGCGCCAATCTCGGCGAGCGTGAGGCGGCCTTGCGCAATGCTTTGGCGGCCATTGGCCAGTTGCCAGGCACCCGGGTCACACGCGTGTCGCCGCTCTACGGCAGCGCGCCGGTCGATGCCGGTGGGCCCGACTACCTCAATGCCGTGGCCGAGCTGACCACGGCCCTGGCCCCGCAGCCCCTGCTGCAGGCCCTGCAATCCATCGAACAAGCCGCTGGCCGCCAGCGCCCCTACCGCAACGCCCCGCGCACGCTGGACCTGGACATCCTGTGGTTTGGCGGCCAGGCCATTGACACCCCCGAGCTCACCGTGCCCCACCCTCGGATGGCCGAGCGCGCGTTTGTGCTGCGCCCCCTGGCCGATCTTGCGCCCGAGCGGGTGGACGCCGCAGCGCTGCAGGCCGTGGCATTGCAGGACATCCACCGGCTCGAAGGCCCGGGTTGGGCGGACGCTGTGGTGGGTGGATAAATTGCTCCTGAATCAGGAGCTGCTAGCGCTTATTGGATCAGCGCTAGAGGCCAAAAAAACTTAAAAATCCTTCCCCGTGCGACTGATTCACCCGCACCGGATGAAACTGGCGCGGCCCAACGCCAGTGCCACCGTGGAACCGGCTCTGCCGGGCCACCGGTGGCGTCCCCTTTGGGGGATGACGCGCAGCGTCTCAGGGGGTCAATCGACTCTTGCCCCGGACGCCTTCACCACCTGCTGGTACTTCGCGCGTTCGCTGGCCATGAAACTGTCGAACTGCTGCGGTGTGGTGGGTACGGGTTCGGCCAGCAAGGCGCCAAAGCGGGTCTTGGTTTCTGGCGCATTGAGGGCGGCTACAAAGGCCTTGTTCAGCTTGTCGATGATGGGCTTGGGCGTGGCTGCGGGTGCCACCAGGCCCCACCAGGTGTCGATGGAAAAGCCCTTGAAAGTAGCAGACAGGGGTGGCACGCCCGGCAGCGAGGGCGAGGCGTCCAGCGAGGTCACCGCCAGGGCCTTGAGCTTGCCGGCACGGATGTTGGGTGCGGCGGCCGCCAGGTTGTCGATGTTGAAGTCCACTTCGCCCGCCAGCAGTGCCAGCTGCGCGGGGTTGGCGCCGCGGTAGGGGATGTGCAGCGCAAAGATGCCCGCGCGCTGCTTGAACATCTCGCCCGCCAGGTGGCCCGCGCTGCCGTTGCCGCCGCTGCCGTAGTTGAGCTTGGCGGGGTTGGCCTTGGCGTAGGCGATCAGGTCGGCCAGGGTGTTGATCTTGAGCTGCTCGGCTTTGGCGGCGTTGATGACCAGCACGTTGGGAACACGCACCATCTGCGTGATGCCCGCGAAGTCCTTGCCCGCGTCGTAGGGCATCTTGGCGTACAGCCAGGGGTTCACTGCGTGCGTGGCCGTGGCGGCGATGCCGATGGTCAGGCCATCGGGTGCGGCTTTGGCAATGGCGTCGGCACCGATGTTGCCGCCGGCACCGCCCTTGTTTTCAATGATGACGGTGCCCAGCGAGTCGCGCACGCGCTCGGCCAGTGCACGCGCCGTCACGTCGATGGGCCCACCGGGTGCGTAGGGCACGACCAGACGGATGGGCTGGCCGGAGTCCTGCGCAAGCGCGACCGAGGCCGCGAAGGGGGATGAAAAAGCCGCTGCAACAGCGGCACTGGCGATGAGGTGGTTTCTGCGGTTCATGGTGCCATTGTGCAAAAAATAATAAGACTGCTTACGAAAACTGGTGGACGGCAGCTGTGGAGGGTGCCTGTGGAGGGCTGTCACAGCGTGCGCAACGTGTTTTCTGCCAGCCCCAGATCTTCCACCAGCATGCCCAGCTCGTGCGACGAGCGGATGTCCAGTTTCAGGAAGATGGCAGAGCGGTGCGTGTCCACCGTGCGCGGGTCGATAGGCCGCTCCGGGTCGCGCTGGGCCAGCGCGCGGGCCACCTCCTTGCTGCTGATGCCGGTGGCCAGCAGGCGCGCCACCTCTTGCTGGCGCGGGCTTAGCGTGTTCCAGCGCTCCCGCAGGGTGTTGCGCCGCTGTGCGCGCTGTGCGTCTTCCAGCGACAGGTTCGCGGCCCGGAGCACGGCGGCCAGCAGGGTTTGCTCGTCGCAGGGTTTTTCGAGCCAGTCCACGGCCCCTTGCTTGACGGCGGTGACGGCGGAGGTCAGTTCGCCATGGGCGGACAGGAACACGGTTTTGAGCACGGCATTGCGCTCGCGCAGGGCATCGAACACCTGCAGGCCGCTCATGCCGTCCATGCGCAGGTCAAGCAGCACGCAGCCCGGGTGGGCGAGGTCGGCGCGGGCCAGGAACTCAGGGCCGCTGGCAAACGTGCGGGGCGCATGGCCACCGGCCAGCAGCAGGGCTGCCAGGGAGTTGCGCACGCCCTCGTCGTCGTCCACGACGTAGACATTCGCGGAAACTGTGGTGTTGACGGCGACGGGAGTGGTCGGATGGCTGTCGGTCATGGTGGGGGCAAGAAAATGCGGGGCAACCGGATTTCAAACACGGCGCCGCCGCCGTCGCGGTTGCGCGCCAGCAGCTCGCCGCCCATGCTTTCGACAATGGAGCGGCAGATGTTCAGGCCCAGCCCCAGGCCGTCGGAACGGGTGGTGAAGAAGGGCTCGAACAGGCGTTCGGCGATCTCGGGTGGCAGGCCAGGTCCCCGGTCCAGCACTTCGAGGCAGGCAAACCGGGTATCGGCCGTGGTGCGCAGCAATAGTTCGTGCGCCTCGGGCAGCGTGGCATCTGCGCGCATCGCCTGCATGGCCTGCAAGGCGTTGAGACCCAGGTTCAGCACCACCTGTTCGAGCAGCACGCGGTCGGCATTCACGCGCAGCGGGCCGTGGGCCAGGTCCAGCCGCACCGCCACCCCGTGCCGCCGCGCCTCGGCGCGCAGGAGCAGGCCCAGGGACTGGTCCACGGCGGCATTGAGGTCGCAGGGCTCGCGGGCCTCGGGGTGTTGGCGCACCCAGCGGCGGATGCGGCCGACGATGTCGGCGGCGCGCAGGGCCTGGCTGGAGAGTGCGGTGAGGCTGTCGTTCAGCAGCTCGGTTTTGCCCTGCGCCGCCAGTGAGCGCGCTGCGGCGGCGTAGTTGACCAGGGCGGCCAGTGGCTGGTTCAGCTCGTGCGCCAGCGTGGAGGCCATTTCGCCCACGGTGATCACACGCTGCACGCGCTGCAGCTGGGCCTCGCGCTGCTGCTGCTGTTCTTCGGCGCGTTTTTGGGCGGTGATGTCCACCACCGAACTCATCCAGCCGATGTGCTGGCCGTTGCCGTCGATGAGGCGTGCGGTGTAGAACATGGTGTACACGTCGGAGCCATTGCGGTGCCGCAGCCGGTTTTCGTTGCCCTGGGGCGCGGCTTTGCCGGCCAGGGCGGTGTCGCTGTCGTTCCAGTGCCGGTCCAGGTCGTCCGGGTGCCAGTAGGGGTAGGGCGGCAGGCAGCCGATCAGCTCGTCTGCGCTGTAGCCCACCATGTCGCACATGGCGGCGTTCACGTAGACGATGCGGCCTTCGAGGTCGCGCGCGCGCATGCCCACCAGCAGCGAGTCTTCCATCGACTGACGAAATGCCTGCGCCTGCTGCAGTGCATGGGTGCGTTCCTGGACGCGCTGCTCCAGTTCGATGCGGGCCTGCCGGTTCTCTTGCAGGCGCCGTTCGCGCAACTGCCAGTACAGGGCACCGAGCACCAGCAGGCCCGACGCCAGGCTCGCCAGTGCCCAGGCCTGTTGGCGCGCCAGGGCGATGGCCTTGCTGTCGGCCGTGAGGGTCAGCGTCCAGCCCAGATCGGGCAGGCGCTCTTCAAGGGCCAGATAGCGCTTGCCGGTGCCGGGCACGAGGATCTCGGTGCCTGGCTGGCCGTCGCGCTGGAGCGTTTTCCAGGGCACGGGCTGGGGTGTCCAGCGTGCGCCATACTGCTCGTCGAATTGCACCTGCAGCACGTCCTGTTCGGGCAGTGGGCGCGTGGTCTGGTACAGCCAGGGGAGGACAGAGCCGAGGAAGATAATGCCGCGCTCATCGGTCACGAAGACCGGGTCGCGCAGTTGCGCCCAAGTGTCCACGATGGGCTGCATCCACACCTTCACGGCCACGACGCCGATCACCCGGCCGTTTTCCACCACGGGTGCCGATGCAAAAAGCCCAGGTTCGCCGGTGGTCTTGCCCACGCCGTAGAACCGCCCCGGCTGCCCTTGCAGTGCATCGCGGAAATACGGGCGATTGCCGTAGTTCTGGTTCACGAAGCTGGTGGGGGTGTCCCAGTTGCTGGAGGCTACCGTGAGCCCGTCGGTGTTCATCACATACAGCGTGTCCGAGCCCGCATTGGCATTGATGGTCTGCAGGTAGGCGTTGGCAGCGCTGCGCAGCGGTTGTGCGCCGGGGTTGCGCAGCAGCTGGGCAATCAGCGGCTGCTGCGCGGCGGTGAATGGCAGGTAGCTGTAGCGGGTGGCCACGCCGCGCAGGGCCAGGGCCTGCACCTCGCCCGAGCGGCGCAGGTTGTCCCACTGGTTATCGAGTTCGCTCTGGGTTGCCCATTCTCCCGCGCCCAGCACCAGGAGCACCGCCAGCCCCACCACGGCCGCCATGGGGCCCGTGCCGCGCACTGCGGCGCGCCATCGCGAAATCCGCCCTGGCGGGAGCGCAGTGCCGGGAGGCGGCAGCGCCAGCGGCGCACGGGGTGCAGCGGGCTCAGCCGGGGTGGTTGGCATGTGCGCCCCGGTCAGCCGCCGTGCTTGTCCGCCTCGGAGGTGAAGGAGTCTGCATAGAACTCTTCTGCGGGCAAGCCGCGCTGTGCACTGTAGGCATCGCGGGCCGAGTCCACCACGATGGGCGCCCCGCAGGCATACACCTGGTGGCCCGAGAGGTCGGCAAAGTCGTCCATCACCGCCTGGTGCACAAAGCCGGTGCGGCCCGCCCAAGCGTCTTCGGGCGTGGCATCGGACACCACGGGTACGTAGGTGAGGTGGGGCATTTCGGCCGCACGCGCCAGCACCCAGTCATGCAGGTACAGGTCGCCCGGCCGGCGGCCGCCCCAATACAGCGCGGTCGGGCGTGTGATGCCCTTAAACTGCATGTGCTCGATCAGCGCCTTGATGGGCGCAAACCCCGTGCCCGAGGCCAGCAGCACGATGGGCTTGTCGGAGTCCTCGCGCAGGAAAAAACTGCCAAACGGGCCTTCCACCCGCAGGATTTCCTTTTCCTTCATCGCGCCGAACACATGGTCGGTGAACTTGCCGCCCGGCATGTGGCGGATGTGCAGCTCCACGCCCGGCGCTTCAGCCTGCGTGTGGGGCGCGTTGGCCATCGAGTAGGCCCGGCGGGCGCCATCCCGCAGGATGAATTCGATGTACTGGCCCGCGTGGTAGCGGAAGGTATCGGCGGCGGGCAGCTGCAGGCGCACCTGCATCACGTCGTGGGATTTTTTTTCCAGGGTAGATACGCGCACCGGCATCTTCTTGATCGGATACGCGCTTTCGTCAGTGACCTGGCGTGATTCGAGCACCACGTCGGTCAGCGGTTGCGCGCAGCAGGTCAGCACCAGGCCTGCAGCCTCTTCATCGGCCGTGAGTGCCTTGGACTGGTGTTCGCCGTGGTGCACGGCGCCGCTGATCTTCTTGCACTTGCACGAACCACAGGCGCCGTCCTTGCAGCCGTAGGGCAGGCCCACGCCGCTGCGGATGGCGGCGGACAGGATGGCCTCGCCCGCATTGGCACTGAAAGCGCGGCCGCTGGGCTGCACGGTGATCTGGAACGCTGCGGGGGTTGCAGCCTCTGCGCTGGTCATGTGTGGGTATCCTTGGAATCGTCTTCGATCAAACTATCGGCCCAGCAAAAGCCAAGCAAACGGACCCAATTTTGCCTTCAATACAAAGCCCCCTTGGCGCCCTCCCTGCGCGCTTTCGCCGTGAACGCCTCCTGATCGTGGGTTGCGGTGATGTAGGTCAACGCATCCTGCGCGATCTGCAATCAGGCCCCGGCGCCGCACGCATGCGGGTGATGGCGCTCACGTCCAGTCCCTCGCGGGTCGCGGGGCTGCGCGCCCTGGGAGCCAGGCCTATCGTGGGCAATTTGGACGATGCGCCTTCGCTGCGCAGGCTTGCCGGGCTGGCCACCCGGGTGTTGCACCTGGCGCCCCCTCCGGGCGAAGGGGCCGGAGGAAATGCCTGGTGGCTGGAGCCCCGCACCGTGGCCTTGGCCCGCGCGCTGCGGCTGCGAAGCCTGCCGGTGTCCTTGGTGTATGCATCGACTAGTGGGGTGTACGGCGATTGCCAGGGGGCCCTGGTGCCTGAGACGCGGGCCGTGGCTCCCGGCACCCCGCGGGCGCAGCGCCGCGTGAACGCAGAAACTGCGGTACGCCACCTGGGCCGTGCCGGTGTGCGGGCCAGCGTGCTGCGCATTCCGGGTATCTACGCACCTGACCGTGAAGGCGGCACGCCCGAGGCCCGTCTGCGCCGAGGCACGCCGGTGCTGGTGGCCGAAGACGATGTGTTTACCAACCACATCCATGCCGATGACCTGGCGCGGGCCTGTATGGCCGCCGTGTGGAAAGGGCTGTCACAGCGCACTTACAACGTGAGCGACGCCACCCACCTGAAGATGGGCGATTACTTTGACCTGGCCGCCGACCTGTACGGCCTGCCGCGCCCCCCGCGTGTGCCCCGCACTGCAGCGCAGGAGCAGTTGTCGCTGATGCTGCTGAGCTTCATGAGCGAGTCACGCCGGCTCGACAACCAGCGCATGGTGCGGGAACTGGGGTTACGGCTGCGCTACCCCAGCGTGGCCGAGGGGCTGAGCGGGCAGCCACAACGTTAGGGCCTGTTGCTACGCGCCCGTGGCATCAGCAGGGCGCCTGGCCGCCGTTTGAGCGGCAGACCCCACCGGGCCCGGGAAACCGTCCCGGACCTGTGCGGGGGTAGGTGTTGCCCAGGTTGTCGGTGCAGCGAAAGTCGCCACATTGGGTGAGGCGTGGTGGGGGTTGTGGGGTACCTGCCTGGGGAAACGGATCGGGGTAGAGAGGGCGGTGCCTGGAGGGAGGAACCACCACCACACGCGGCTGGTTGGCACGTGCCTTTTCGACCTCGGCATAGCCCTGGGGGCCCAGGCAGTCCAGGTCCACCTGCCTCTGGGCCGCTTCGAGCCGCAGTTCCTGCTCATAGGTCGAGCGCGACAGGCCTGCAGCCACCATGTCGAAATTGCGCCGCGAACGTGCGCATTCCGGGGAGCGGGCGTAGTCCTGCGGTTGTGGGGCTGCGGCAGCGGCCTGCGCAGCGCGTGCCCGGTCGCGCTCGGCGTTGCGGCGGGCCTCGGTCTCTGCGGCGGTGGCCTCGGCCTGCAGCCGCTGTTGCTTGCGCTCCAGCGCCTCAGCGGCCTGTTCGCGTTCCAGTTGGAGTTCTTCCGGCGTTTTGCGCGCTTCCACTTCGCGCGCCGCCGCTCCGCCCGTACAGGCCCCATCGGTATAGGTCACCTTGCCGGTGCGGGTGTCGGTGCAGCGCACCACTTGTGCGTGGGCCACGGTGCCCAGCCAGGCTGCGCACACACAGAGGAAGAGGGCGAGATGGCGGTTGCGGAGGCTCATGGTCTGCGGCCAAGGTGGGCAAAAGCGTGGCGGTGGGAGCCCTGGTCAGCCCCTTTCAGGGCTTGTCGGGGCTGTTGGACTGTTGGCGGGAGCGCCAGTCGTGGGGGTCAAACGAGTAGCTGCCTGGCGCAACACGGCCTGGAGGGGGTTGGCGGTTGCGGCGATCGTCTGCGGCGCGGCGGTCGCGCTCAGCCTGCTCGCGCAGGGCCTGGTCACGGTCGCGCTGGCGGCGGTCGAGCTCGCGGGCCTGCTGTTCGCGGCGATCACGCTCGCGTTCCCGGGCCTGCCGGTCGCGCTCGGCACGTTCCCGTTCGCGTTCACGTTCTCGCCAGTCGTTACGGTTGCGGTCTCGCTCCCAGCGGTCGTCCCGGTCACGTCCACCGTAGTAGATAACGGCTGGGGGCGCCGAATACGCGGGGTACACCGGCGGGGCGTTGTTGTAGATGTAACCCGGCTGCTCATAAACACGGTACGGAGTGGGTTCGTAGTACGGGTCACCCTGCACCGTGGCGCAGCCGGTCACCGCGGCGCCCAGGACCGTGGCAGAAATAAGGCGGGCAAATGTGTTTGTCATGGTGGTCAGACCCTGGCAGGGAGTGGCCGTTCCACCCTGCTCGTAAAGCCCCCGAAAAGCACCCCGGCGGAGTGTTACAAATTTCGGAGGCTGGCGCGTTGAAGCCGCTTTCAATGTAGCGCGTGGCCCCCCGTTTTGGTTGACCTGCCTGCCGATGTGCCGGGTAGGACGGCGCCTATTGTCCCATCCGTCGGGGCCGGGCGCTGCCGTGGAGAAACTTCAAAAACAATAGCTATAAACCATTGCCCGATTAGCGGAAGCGGCCAATTTTTTACCCAATATCTGACCGTGGGGGCGGGGCGCCTGCTCCGCGGCAGGCCGCCCTGCCTTTAAGGCTTGGGCAGCACCCGGCGGATGGTTTCGGCCAAGTCTTCCGCCACAAACTTGGCGACGTACCCATCGGCTCCGACGCTGCGCACGTGGTCTTCATTGGCCGAGCCCGACAGCGAGGAGTGAATGACCACGGGCAACCCATGAAACCGCGCGTCCTGCTTGATGTTGCGTGTCAGGGTAAACCCGTCCATTTCTGGCATTTCCAGGTCGGTCAGTACCATGGCGACGCGGTCCAAGACCGTTTTTCCCTCGGCTTCGGCGCTTTTCGCGATGGCGTTGAGACGGTCCCAGGCTTCCTTGCCGGACTTCACCATTTCATATGGGGCGTTGAGCACTTTGAGCTCTTGCTCGATGAGCGAACGGGCCACGAACGAGTCGTCGGCCGCCAGGATGATGCAGCCGGGCTTGAGCTTGAGCTTGGCCCCAACCTTTTCTTCGGTGACCTCGTGGCCGTCCGAGGGCGAGATCATCTGAAGGATGGCCTCCACGTCCAGCACCTGGGCCAGGCGGGATTCATCCGTGTTGCCGTCCAGGCGGGCAATGCTGGTGACCAGCTTGCCAGCGGCGCCGCTGGTTTCGGCCGAGAGCACCTGTTTCCAGTCCAGTCGCACGATGTCTTCCACCGACTCGACGGCAAACGCCTGCGTGGTGCGCGCGTATTCGGTCACCAGCATGATGTTCAGGCCCGTCTGGGGCTTGCAGCCCACGATGGACGGCAGGTCCAGCACCGGAATCACCTGCCCGCGCAGGTTGACCACGCCCAGCGAATGGGCCGTGGTGCCCGCGATCGGCGTGATGCTGGGCATGGCCACGATCTCGCGGATCTTGAACACGTTGATGCCAAACAGCTCTGACTTGCCCAGAGCACTGTCGGTGCCCAGGCGAAACAGCAGCAGTTCGAACTTGTTGGTGCTGGTGAGGTTGGTCCGCTCGTCGATGTCCTGCTGCACTGCTTTCATGATGGGTCCTTCGCGCAGAAAAGAAGAAGATACGCGCGTTTACAAATTCTAGGATCAGAACGGGGTGCGCAGTGCGCTAAATGTTCAGGCAATACCCGAATAGTGCACTGCCGCATCCTTGCGTGGCAGCGCTGTCACACGTTGGAGTCGGGTTGCGGGCTCAAGCCGGGGCTGGCAGGGCCACCGGCCCAAAGTGCAATACCGTGGGGAAAGGGTCGTAGAAGTGGTGAAGGAGCTGTTTCCAGTTCTGGTACCGGGCCGACTGGCGAAAGCCGATCTCATGGTCTTCCAGGGTGACCCAGCGCACCAGCAGCACGTAGTCCTGCGGGCGCTCCAGACAATGGCCCAGTTCGTGTGACAGGTAACCGGGCATCGAGGCAATGATCTGCTGCGCCTGGGCAAAGGCGTGCTCGAAGGTCGCGTTCTGGCCGGGGCGGATGGTGAGGTGGGCGATTTCGAGAACCATGGTGGGCTTGGGCGTGCTGTGCGCTTGGGAAGTGCCTGTTTCTACCGCAAGACTGCCGGGTTACCGTATGCAGCCTGTTGTTCTGTGCCCACCCACACCGGGAGGCGGGAGGCTCAGGCAACGCTGCTCTGGGGAATCACAGAGGCCTTCAAACTGTCGGCCAGGCGGCCTAGCAGTGCGAGCATGGGTGCATCCGAGGCATCGCAGGCCAGACCCAGGTGGCGCGAGAACGCCAGGGGGCCATCGAGGGGGCGCGTGACCGAGCGGCGAGCATGCGCCGCGTGGGACTGTGGCACCACCGCCACGCCCAGGCCGCTGTCCACCATGTGCAGCAACAGCTCTTCGCGTGCGGCGCTGGCCTGAACCTCCAGGGCGATGCCGCGCTCGGCCAGCAGGCGGATGAACGACTGGTGCAGCGGGCAGTAGGGCCATTCAAGAAGCGGCACCCCTTGCAGGTCCGCCAGACCGAATTTCTTCTTGAAGCGCAGGGGATGCTGCTCGGGCAACAGCATCACATAGGGCTCGCGCCACAACGACACAAACGTGTCGCCGGGCGGTTTGCAGTGCTCCGCCACCAGGCGCAGCCGGGCCTCCTGCGCTGTGGCCGTGAGTCGGACCAGCGTGTTGGGCAGGAGGTCGGCAATCTGCGCAAACAGCGGCGCGGCTGGGCCCACCATCAGGTCGTCCTGCAGGAACACGCCCAGCGTTTCGCGGGGCGCATCGCGAAAGTCGCGCACCATGGCGCTGGATTGCGCCAGCAGGCTGCAGGCGCGCGGGTACAGGCGGTGGGCGGCGGGGGTGGGCGCCAGACCCTGGCGGCTTCGCTCGAACAGCACGGTGTCCAGCGCGTCCTCCAGCCCCTTGATGGCCATGCTGATGGACGGCTGCGCCACAAAGCAGCGGCGCGCCGCCGTGGTCACGGATCGTTCTTCGTAGGCCGCTACGAAGTAGCCGAGGGCGCGCAGGTCAAACAGCATGGGGTTTCAGGGGCCGGGGCCACAGTCAGGTAGGGGTGATCGTGGTGACGGTTTCGCGAAAGTAGTCGAGCTGGCCGTTTTGCGAGTGGCTCAGGATCCAGGTCAGCGACTCCACTTCGCGCTGTTGTACTCCATAAAAGAAGCGTTGGCTTAGCTGGGTCATCACCCAGTCGTCGCCCAGCGGCTGGCTGTGGGTGTGAACGATTTGCGTGCCTTGCGGAAAGATCTCCGTGCCCAGGCGCTGCAGCACCGTCAGCAGATCGGCCTGGTTGCGGGCGACCTGCCAGCTGGTGTCTGCATCATCGCGGTAGTGGTCGATGCGGAAATCCAGGTCATCGGCAACGCTACCGAGCAGCGTGGGGACATCGCCTTTTTCAAAGGCGGCCAGTACGCGGTCGATGGGGAAGTTTGTGGTGAGGTTGGTCGTCATGTGCGCTCTCCAGTCGGGGGGTTAAAAGGGCCAGAAGCAGGCCCTTGGGGGGCGACTGTAGGCAGCCGACGCTGCCTGCACAACGATGGAATTTGTGGGTCTGAACGATAAAAAAATGATGGATAAAAAGTGGCAGCGATGTCCCGGCGAAGGAAGGCGCCGAAGGCAGTCACCCACGGACTGTTCCCCTCTCATTCCGTGACGCCGGGCAGCTGGCTCAGATAGCGGTGCAGCGCGGCAATGGTCTGGCGCACCTTGGCGGGCTGGGCGTCGCGCTGGGGCGTCATGGCCCAGATGTCCAGGGTGCCAAACGACCAGTCGGGCAACAGCCGCACCAGCCGCCCGGCCTGCAGCGCATCGTGCGAATCCATGCTGCCCACCAGCGCCAGGCCCAGCCCGGCCTCGCACATCTGCTGGATCGACAGCTGGTTGTTGCTGGCAATGCGCGGCTCCACCCGCAGGGCCCGGGGATCGCCCGTGGGGCTGCGCAGGTCGATCAGCAGGCCGCCGTTCTCGCGCGCAAAGCCCAGCCAGCTGTGCGAGAGCAGTGCGTCCGGGTGCTGTGGCACGCCGTGGGCAGCCACCCAGCCGGGCGCCGCGCACAGGTACCACTGCATGCCTCCCAGGCGCCGTGCTGCCCAGGTAGAGTCCTGCAGGCGCCCGTAGCGCACGGCCAGATCGATGCGGGCATTGATGAGGTCAATGGGCGAATCGTCTACCAGCAGGCGCAGGCGCAGCGCCGGGTGGGCGGCCAGCAGCTCGCCCAGCGCTGGGGCAATGTGGCGTGCAAACCCGACGGTAGCCGACAGCCGCAGCTCGCCACTCGGGGCATCGCGCGACGCGGCCAGCTCGGCCCGCGCCTGGTCGGCTGCGGCACACATGGCGGCGCAGCGCGCGTGGTAGCGCTGGCCTGCTTCAGTGAGTGCAAGCTTGCGCGTAGAGCGGTGAAGCAGGGTCACACCGCCATCGCTTTCCAGCTTGCGCACCTGCTGGCTCACGGCAGAAGTGCTCATGCCCAGGGCGCGGGCGGCGCCGCTCATCGAGCCGTGCTGCACCACGGCGGCAAACACCGCCATGCGTTTGAGGTCTTCCATATCAGGTCCTCTCGTCAATTCCCACTGGGCTGTTGTCCGCCTCCATGCCTTGGAACTGGCGCGACCAAGGCCAGTGCCCCCGCGCAAGGGCCGCCAAGCTGCTTGTGCGGCGCTTCGCTGGAGTGCGCTGGGGGTGTCCCCATCCCGCATGGCGCAGCCATGCGAGAGAGGGGGAGGGCGCAGAGCGACTCAGGGGGTAATTCATCCATTGTGAAGTTGAGCTTCAAAGAGAAGGCCAATTTAGCCATCTACCGCCCGCTTTGACAATCTCCTATTCTCACTACATCGCAACTTCGACCCAAGGACATCGATATGAACATTGCCCTGATTGGCGCCACCGGCTTTGTTGGCGCTGCTGTGCTGAATGAACTGCTGCAACGCGGCCACCGCGTGACGGTACTGGCCCGCAACCCCGCCAAGCTCGCCGCGCGCGAAGGTCTTACGGTAGTGGCGGCCGACGCGCAAGACGCCGCCCAGGTCGCCAAGGCCGCTGCCGGCCATGATGCTGTGGTCAGCGCCTATAACCCCGGCTGGGAGAACCCCAACATCCACGACGAGTTCCTGAAAGGTACCCGCGCCATCATCGACGGCACCAAAGCGGCTGGTGTGCGCCGCTTTCTGATGGTGGGTGGCGCTGGCAGCCTGTTTCTGGCGCCCGGCGTGCAGCTGGTGGATACGCCCCAGTTCCCCGCCGAATGGAAGCAGGGCGCCCTGGCCGCGCGCGAGGCGCTGAACTGGATTCGCACCGAAAACACGCTGGACTGGACCTTCCTCTCGCCGCCCATCCTGCTGCAGCCTGGCGAACGCACGGGCCAATACCGCCTGGGCGACGAAGCGCCGCTGATGAATGGCGAGCAACCCGGCAGCATCAGCGTGGCCGACCTGGCTGTGGCCATCGTGGACGAGCTGGAGACGCCGCGCCACGTGCAAAAGCGGTTTACGGTGGCGAACTGAGCCTTTCCGGATTGACAGGGGCTGCGTCCAGTGGGCGCAGCCCTTTTCTTTGTGACTTCAGGAAAAAGCCGCCAGGTCGATCAGTGTGTGGCCCAGCACTATGGGCCACAGGGTTCTCCAGTGCAGGAACCAGCGGCACATCACCCCATGCGCAAAGAAGGCCGCGATCACGCCGTGCCTGCCGTGCTCCCAGTGCGCCAGCGCAAAGATGGTTGATACGCAGAGTGTGAAGCGCCTTTCTGAAGGATGTTGGCGCGCACTGGCGTACAGCAGCCATGGCAGCCCAATGAAAAAGATGCTCTCTACCAGCCCGGCGCTGACTGCCGCATAGATTTGCACCGCCGCACCCGCCAGGCCCTGAGGGAAAAGATGTACCAACTGGAAGCTGCCAGGCGACGGGCCGAGTACCCGCCACGACAAGTTTCTCGCCACCAGAAAGGCCAGCCCTGCGGTGACGAACACCATCAGCCCCTGTCCTGCAAGGGGCCACAGGTTTTTCCCGAGCGGTACGAGTCCGTAGTTTCTTGGGCGCAATGCGGCTTTGTGGGAGAGCAGTCCCAGCAAGAGAGCCGGAAGCACTACCCATTGAAGCCCGCCAACCGCCCAGAAGATCAGTGCTCCCCAGCTTCCCAGGGTCGGCAGGTAAAAGCCATTGAGTTGCCAGACGAGCAGTACCGGGATCAGGGCCCCGCCCACAAGCAGCTGTTGCCAAGTAGTGAGAACAAACGGCCGTTTCAATGTCGAGATCAAGCGCTTCTCCCGGGTCCTGGTGGTTGGTCATCCCGTTCACCTGTCTCGGAAAGCTTTGACCGATGCGGGGAGGATCATCTTCTCCTCAGCTGGATGGTCCAGCCGCATCGCCAAACACCTGGGCGTGAAATAGTCCCCAACGCGCCCCCCAGATACATCTGCAGGCGCGTTGGGCGGAATCTCTCACCCGATAAACCACCGCATCGGCACCAGCACGATCGATGGAAACAGCACCATCAGGAACATCATGGCGAACTGCGCCGCCATGAAGGGGATCACTCCGCGCGTGACCTCGTCCATGCGCATCTTGCCCACGCCCGCCACCACGTTCAGCACCGTGCCCACGGGTGGGGTGATCAGCCCGATGGCGTTGTTCATGATGAACAGCACGCCGAAGTAGACCGGGTCGATGCCTGCGGCCTTTACCACCGGCATCAGCACCGGGGTCAGGATCAGGATGGTGGGCGTCATGTCCATGGCGGTGCCCACGGCCATCACCAGCACCATGATGGCGATGAGCAGCAGCGTGGGGTGTTCCATCAAGGGCTTGAGCAGGCTCACCAGCTGGCGCGGGATGTCGGCCACGGTGATGAGCCAGGCGCTGACCATGGCGGCCGCCACCAGGAACATGATCACGGCCGTGGTCTTGGCGGCGCTGATGAACACATCGGTCAGCTGGCGCCAGTGCAGCTCGCGGTAGACCAGCGTGGCCACCAGCAGGGCATAGACCGCAGCGACGGCAGCGGCTTCAGTGGGTGTGAATACGCCCATCTTCAAGCCCACGATCACGATGACCGGCAGGAACAGCGCCCAGGTCGATTCCTTGAGCGCCTGCAGCTTCTCGGCCGTGGAGGCCTTGGGCGGTGGCGTGACGTTTTCGCGCTGCGAGACCCAGTACCAGGTGATGGCAATCGCCACTCCCATCAGCAGCCCCGGCACGATGCCGGCCAGGAACAGCTTGCTGATCGACACGTTGGCCGCGACGCCGAACACCACGAAGCCGATGGACGGCGGAATCACCGGCGCGATGATGCCGGCCGAGGCAATGAGCCCGCCCGCTCGTGCCTTGTCGTGCCCGGCCTTCACCATCATGGGCAGCAGCAGGGCCGCCAGTGCCGCCGTGTCGGCCACGGCGGAGCCCGACAGCGCCGCCAGCATGCAGGCCGCCAGGATGGCAACGAACCCCAGCCCGCCCCGCTTGTGCCCCACCAGCGTAAGCGCGAGCTTGACGATGCGCTGCGACAGACCACCCACGTTCATGATCTCGCCCGCCAGCATGAAGAAGGGCACGGCCAGCAGCGGAAAACTGTCCGCGCCGTTGATCACGTTCTGCGCGAGGATTTGCGCGTCGAACAGGTCCAGGTGCCACATCAGGGCCGCGCCGGACACCAGCAGCGCGTAGGCAATCGGAACGCCGATGGCCATGGCGGCCAGCAGGGAGCCGAGGAAGATAAAAACGGTCATGGGAGAGCGCTCCAGGTCATTGCGGTGTGGGGCTCACTGGCGTGAGGCCGTGGGCGCTGGGGCTGTGTGCGGCAACTGGCTGCCCACGGCGGCCAGTTCTTCGGATTCGGCGATGTGCAGCAGCTCGTTGTCGGGCATCTGCCCCGACACAATCCGCCACAGATCCAGCGCCAGCAGCAGCCCCGCCGCCACGGCAAACACCACGCCCGACGCATAGAAGATGGCCATGGACGCGCCCGTGACCGGCGCATCCACATCCCAGTTGATGCGCGCCTGTGCCAGCGCGCCGCTGAAGAGCAGCCAGGTGCACCAGATCATCAGCGCGTAGCTGATGGCGAGGCAGATGCGCTGGCCCAGCGGCGGCAGGCGCGCCAGCAGAAAGTCCGTGCCCAGGTGGCCCCGCTCGCGCACCGCCACGATGGCGCCCAGGAAGGTGATCCACACGAACAGCCAGCGCGAGACCTCCTCGCTGATGGCGATGCCGGAGTTGAACGCGTAGCGCAGCACCACATTGCCGAACACCATCACCACCATCACGGCCAGCGCCAGGGCGATGAGCAGGTTGATCCAGCGGCAGCAGCGGTCGATGAAGGCATTGAGCATGAGGTTGACTCCTGTTTTCTTTTGACTCAAAGCGCTGTGCCCTGCAGCAGCCCGCGCTGCGCCAGGTTGGCCATGAAGGCGCGCAGGCCAAAGCGCCAGGGCGGCGCGGCCTCGCTGTGCGCCACGCGGTTGTGCAGTCCGCCCAGCCAGGCGCTCTGGATGGACACCAGATCGCCCAGCTGGTGGGTGAAGCCGCCGCCCGGCTGGCCGCGGTCTTCGATGGGGGCGAACAGCGTGCCCAGGAACAGCATGAACCCGTCCGGGTACTGGTGCGCGGCCAGCGTCTGCGCCACCAGGTCGGTGGGGTCGCGGCTGATGCTGGCCATGGTGTTGATGCCGCGCAGCTCAAAGCCGTCCGCGCCCGCCACACGCAGGTGCACTGTTTCATTGCGCACCTGTTCCAGCCCGAAGCTGGCGTCGAACAGGCGGATGAAGGGGCCTAAAGCGCATGACGCGTTGTTGTCCTTGGCCTTGCCCAGCAGCAGGGCGCTGCGGCCCTCGATGTCGCGCAGGTTCACGTCGTTGCCCAGCGTGGCGCCCACGATCTGGCCCCGGCTGTTCACGGCAAGCACCACCTCGGGCTCGGGGTTGTTCCAGGCCGAATCGGAGCGGATGCCGATGTCGTCCCCGCAGCCGACGGACGCCAGCACCGGCGCCTTGGTGAAGACCTCGGCATCGGGGCCAATACCCACCTCCAGATACTGCGACCACAGGCCTTTCTCTTGCAACAACGTTTTGAGTTCCATGGCCTCGGGCGAACCAGGGCGGATGTCGGCAAGGTTCTCGCCGATCAGCTCGATGACCTGGCTTCGCAAGGCTTGCGCACGGCTGGCGTCGCCCCGGGCCTGTTCTTCGATCACGCGCTCGATCAGGCTGGCGGCAAACGTGACGCCCGCCGCCTTGACCACCTGCAGGTCGCACGGCGCCAGCAGCCAGGGGCGGCTCTTGTCGCGCGTTCCGGGCAGGCTGTTGGCCAGCAGGTCATCCACGCTGCACAGGTACTGGCCGGTGGCTGCACGCACCGCCTCGGCGGGCGCCAGGGCGTCGAGCAGCGTGCTCATGGTGGGGTAGTGCGCGCTGAGGTCGAACACGCCTTCGGGCCGCAGGGCCACCACAGCTGGGCCCGCGACGGCGCCCTGTGGTGCCCACACCCGGCCCACCAGCGTGCCCTGCAGGCCATCGTCGGGAAGCACTTGCAATGCGGTCTGGGGCGCACGGGCCCGTTCGGCAACTGCCGCCGCCGTCATGTTGTTCATGGAGAGTCCTTCGAAAAAATCCGGGGGTGGCGCCGGTGGCCCGCCCGCTCGTTGTCAGTGGTTGTGGCGTGGTGTCTTTTCGGAAATGCGCTGGAATGCCAGCGCGAAGTCCAGCGTCGCGCCATCGGCCAGCTGCCCTGTCTTCTCGCGGTACAGCGCTTCCCAGGGGGACTGGCTCGCGGGCACGGGTGGGTCGGGCAGTTCACGTTTTCGGCGGGCGATTTCCTCGGGCGCGACCAGCGCATCGCAGCGCCCTGTGTTGAGGTCGATGCGGACCGTGTCGCCGCTTTGCAGCCAGGAGAGGCCCCCACCCACGGCGCTCTCGGGCGATGCGTTGAGGATGGACGGGCTGTCTGCCGTGCCCGACTGGCGCCCGTCACCCAGTGTGGGCAGGGTGTTGATGCCGCGCCGGATCAGCGCATCGGGCGGCTGCATGTTGACCACCTCGGCCGAACCCGGCCAGCCGATGGGCCCGGCGCCGCGCATGACCAGGATGCAGCCCTCGTCGATGTCGAGCGCTGGGTCGTTGATGCGTGCGTGGTAGTCGTCCGCGCCTTCAAAAACCACGGCACGGGCTTCGAAGATGCCCTCGCGGCCCGGCTGGCTCAGGTAGCGCTCGCGAAACGCGGGCGATATCACCGAGGTTTTCATGATGCCGAAGTCAAACAGGTTGCCGCTGAGCACCAGGAACCCAGCTTTTTCCATCAGCGGCGCGTTGAAGGGGCGAATCACTTCACGGTCGCGCGCTTCGTGGCCCTGCAGGTTGTCGCCGATGGTTTTGCCCGTCACGCTGGCGCAGTCGTTGTGCAGGCGGCCCGCTTGCTGCAGCTCCCACATCAGCGCAGGCACACCGCCCGCGCGAAAGAACCGTTCGCCCAGGAACTGGCCTGCAGGCTGCATGTTCAGCAGCAGGGGCAGGTCGTAGGCGTGGTCCGTCCAGTCCTGGGCCTCCAGCACCACGCCTGCATGCCGCGCCATGGCCATCACGTGCACCTGCGCATTGCTGGAGCCCCCGGCCACACTGATGACCGACAGCGCGTTCAAGAAGCTCTCGCGCGTCAGGATGCGCGAGGGGCGCAGGTCTTCATAGGCCATATCAACAATGCGCCGCCCGGTTTCGTAGGCCATCTGGCCGCGTTCGCGGTACGGTGCAGGAATGGCCGCGCAGCCGGGCAGCGACAGGCCCAGGGCTTCTGCCACTGCGTTCATGGTCGAGGCCGTGCCCATGGTGTTGCAGTGGCCCGCCGATGGTGCGCTGCTGCAGGCGCGCTGCAGAAACTCTTCTTCATCAATCTCGCCCGCCGCGAGCTGGCGGCGGCTGCGCCAGATGACGGTGCCCGAACCTACCAGCTGCCCGTCGTGCCAGCCATCGAGCATCGGCCCGCCCGAGAGCACGATGGCCGGAATGTCCACCGTGGACGCGGCCATGACGCCAGCAGGCGTGGTCTTGTCGCAGCCCGTGGTCAGCACCACCGCGTCGATGGGGTAGCCGTACAGGATCTCCACCAGCCCCAGATAGGCCAGGTTGCGGTCCAGTGCGGCCGTGGGCCGGCGGCAGTTTTCAAAGATGGGGTGAACAGGGAACTCCATCGGAATGCCGCCCGCATCGCGGATGCCGTCGCGCACGCGGCGCGCCAGGTCCAGGTGGATGCGGTTGCAGGGCGACAGGTCGCTGCCCGTCTGCGCGATGCCGATGATGGGCCGGCCCGAGCGCAGTTCCTCGGGCGTGAGCCCGTAGTTCATGAAGCGTTCGAGGTACATCGCGGTCATGTCCGAGCGCTCGGGGGCGGCAAACCAGTCGCGGGAGCGGAAGGGGCGGCGGGGTGTTTTGGTCATGGGGTCGGGACGTCGCAAAAGGAGGGGCGGGGGCGCAGCTGCAACCAGCTGCGCCCCGGGAGGCGAATCGCTTACTTCCCGCCCCGCGCCTTCGCCAGCTCGCCCATCATTTCGCTGGTGGTCTCTTCACCAAACTCCTTGCCGTACTTGGCCAGCACGGGCTGCAGCTTGGTGCGCAGCTTGGCCTGCTCGGCGACGGGCAGCTCGGTGATCTGCATGCCGGCCTTCTTCAGCTCGCCCAGGGCGGTCTCGCTGAAGGCACGGATGGTCTTGCGTTCGAACAGCGTGGCCTCGCGGGCAGCCTCCTGCACGATCTTGCGCTCGTCGGCCGAAAGGCCGTCCCAGGTCTTCTTGGAGATGAGCAGCACCCACGCGCTGTACATGTGGCGCGACAGCACCAGGTGCTTTTGCACCTCATAGAACTTGCTGGCCAGGATGGTGGCAGGCGGGTTCTCCTGGCCGTCGACGGCCTTTTGTTCCATGGCCGTGTACAGCTCGGTGAACGGCATGGGCGTGGCGTTGGTGCCCAGCGCGTTGAAGGTGTCGAGGAACAAGGGGCTCTGGATCACGCGCAGCTTCAGGCCTGCCAGATCGTCGGCCGTGTTGATAGGTCGGCGCGAGTTGGTCACGTGGCGGAAGCCGTTTTCCCAGAAGCCCAGGCCGATCAGGCCCTTGTCGGGCAGCATGGCCAGCAGCTTCTGGCCGAAGGGGCCGTCGAGCAAGGCGTCGGCTTCGGCCTCGGTGTTGAAGGTGAGCGGTAGGTTCAGCACGCCAAAGGGCTTGATCAGCGACATCAGCGTGGATGAATCCGGAATCGTCATCTCCAGCGTGCCGCCGCGCAGGGCCGAGGTCATGCTCACGTCGTTGCCCAGCGCACCGCTGGCAAACAGCTTGGCGTTCATCTTGCCGCCGCTCTTGGCCTGCAGGCGCTCGGCAAAGTGGCGCACGGCCTGGGCCTGCGGGTGGTCGTCGCTCAGGCCAATGCCGACCTTGAAGGTGTGTTCCTTGACTTGGGCCGCGACGGGGGCGGCAAAGGCGGCCAGCAGCGTGGCAGCAAGCGCCAAGGATTTAGCGAGGGAATTGAAATGCATGGTGTCTTGTCTCCGTTGGAATGGCGGGGCCCCGTTGGCGAGGCCTTTGGCGCCTGCGGCTTTTTTGGTGCCAGCCGTTATCGACGCAGAGCGAAGGTTAGGTTTCACGCCCCGGCGGGTCCACTGAATGTTTTGCGACAATCCATTCCAAACGCTTATGAGTCCAGACGAATTTCCGGGTAAACCCTTGTCTTTGGCGCAGGCCTGCGCGCGGCTGCGCTTTCGGCATTTGCAGTTTCTCGACATCCTGGGCCGCACGCGCAACCTGCGGCTCACGGCCGAGCAGATGCACGTCACGCAGCCTGCGGCCACCAAGATCCTGATGGACATCGAGGAGATCCTGGAGGCGCGCCTGTTCGACCGCCTCTCGCGCGGCATGCGGCCCAACGAGTTGGGGCTTTTTACGCTGCGCTACGCCAGCGCGGCGCTCGATGGGCAGCGCAAGTTTGTGGACGAGTTCAACGCACTCAAGCAGGGCGGCCATGGCCATGTGACGGTGGGCGCGATCACCGGCTCGGCCGCGCATGTGCTGGTGGCGTCGGTGGTGGAGCTCCAGCGCTTGCGGCCCCTGCTGGTCATCAAGATCCTGGAGCAGAGCAGCGACCAGCTCATCGCCTGGCTGGCCGAACGCAAGATCGACCTGATGATTGGCCGCTTCACCACCGAGGACCAGCGCAGCCAGTTCCACTACGAGCACCTGTCCGCCGAGCCGCTGCATGTGGTGGGTGGGCAGCACCACCCGCTGCGCGGCGCCACCGACCTGTCGCTCACCGAGCTGGCGCACTGGCCGTGGATTCTGTACCCCGCCTCCACGGCCGTGCGCAAGGTGTCGGACGATCTGTTCGGTGGCGCGGGGCTGGCACTCACGGCGGGGGTGGTGGAGACGCCGTCCTTCCTGTTTGCGCTGGAGCTGATGAACACCACCCACATGATGTCGCTGCAGCCCGCCGCGCTGATCCAGAAATATGTGGACCGGGGCCTGCTCTCGCGCATCCCCGTCGAGCTGCCCGACCGCATGCCCAGCTACGGCCTCATCACCCGGCTGGGCGAGCCGCCCACCCCTTCGGCACAGGCCTTTATCGATGTGCTGCGCGAGGCGGCGGGCGTGGCGCCGGACGCTTTGGGGGAGTGACCAGACCTGCGCTATGCACGGCCTTTTTCGATAACCAATGGTTATTGGAAATGAGGATGGCCAAGCCCTGCCGTTATGCTCTGCGCCCCTTCCCGCAACCCAGGCCTTTTTCTCCATGACCGACGCACCCGATACGCCCGACACCATCCAGGAACCCCGCTGCTGGAGCGATGGCCGCTGGACGGCGCAGGTCATCAAGAACGAAGACGATGATGGCTGGGCCGTGTCCATGACGCTGAAGGGGGAGTCCGAACCCGCGCTGGTGGGCCCCTGGACCATGGGCCGCGACAAGAAGAACCCCAAGCCGCTCGATGTGTCGGCCTTCCACACCCTGGTCAAGACCGCGAGCGAGGTGGTGCGCCGCCATGAGCAGCAACTGCACGCGCAGTTGAACAAGAGCGTTCACATCACGACCGCCGACGGCCAGCGCCTGCGCGTAGCGCTGGCCATCGTGCCCGACGAGGAAGGCGCCACGGCCACGCTGAGCGCCGAGGATCCACTGGGCCAGGAAATCGCCCGCGTGCCTGCGCCGCCCACCTTCCGCCTGACGGCCGCCAGCGCTACCGCCTGGGCGGACGGGGGCTTTGCGCGGCCCCGTTGACCTCGGCGCCCAGCGCTTTTGCACGCCCCCGACAAGGTACCGAAGAGTTTCTTGCAGCCCTGCGCGCTGCCAGGTGCTGCGCGCAGGGCGACGTTTGGGTAGATTGGAGGGCATGGCCCAGTGGCCCGTCGGAGTCCTGCCGTGCGTTCCTCATTTCCACCCCTGCTGCCATTGCCTTCCCCGTCCGAGGGCTTGTTCCCGCCACCACCGCGAGCCGGCTTTGCTGGAGCCGCCCTGCTGGCCTGCTGCGCGCTGTTGCCCCTGCCGGCCCTGGCGCAGCAGGGGGCTGGCGCGCCGCAGCCCTCCGCCCGGGCCCAGGAGCTTGCGGCCTCCGCTACCCCCGAGCCGCGCCGCATCTTCATCGACGGCGCACGCGCGGCCAGCGACGTCGGGCTGGCCTCGGTGGGTGTGCAATGGCCCTGGGCCTGGCGCCGTGATTTTTTGGGCGGCGAACTTACGGGGCACTGGGATACCCACATCGTGCACTGGCGCGTGCCGCCCGGCACCGCCGTGCCGGGCGGGCGCCGCCACTGGACGCAGCTGGCGGTGGTGCCGACACTGCGTTGGCGATTCGACGGCGGGCAGTCCGCCTGGTTCATGGAAGGCGGCATCGGCCTGTCGGCGCTGGACGGGCACTACGCCACCCGGCACAAGGCCTTCAGCACCCGTTTCAACTTTGCCGACCACCAGGGCGTGGGCTTCAACTTTGGCGCCCGCCGCCAGCACGAACTGATGCTGATCGTGCGCCACATTTCCAACGGCGGCATCCGCAAGCCCAACCCGGGCGAAGACTTTGTGCAGGTACGCTACAGCCGGTCTTTTGAATGATCCGGCTTCCATCAACTTGAACCGTTCGCTGAGCGCCGTTCAAGCGCCGCGCCTGGCTTGGGCAGGCTCAGCCAGAACGGGTGAACGGGATCGGCGAAGGGGGCCAATCGCCTTGGCGACGGCGCGAACGCCACCAAGCTCCTAGAATCCTCCTGCTGGCCCTGGATCCACTCCAGGGCCGGCAGCGTTCTCAGGGCGGGGTGGAATTCCCCACCGGCGGTATTTGAGGGCTGAAAAGCCAACAAGAGCCCGCGAGCGCCTGTGGTGCCGTTCTTTGGAACAGGCCCGCAGGGTCAGCAGATCTGGTGCGAAACCAGAGCCGACGGTCACAGTCCGGATGAAAGAGATCGCGAAACTAGGGATGTCCTGCATAACCCTCGCGAGTCGGTGGTAGTGCGGATCGGGATGGGCCGCAAGGCGACTTTTTGCAACCAATAGCGCGGCTAATGGTAAGAAAAGCAACGCAGCGGACCGCCCGAGACCGCGCTATCACGGACCGCAGGGAGTTATGCAGGACATCCCTAGAGCACCCGCCATGGGTGGCTGGGCCCTTGGCGTTTGCCTGCGTGTTTTTTGCCCGCTCGCAAGCGCCGTGAGGCCTGCGCCGCCCTGTGCAGGCGCCGTGTTCGCGCGCGCCCTGATTCTGGTATGACCTGTTTTGAGGAACCCATGAATCAGTCTTCTTCACCTTCCGTTTCCCCCCTGGCCCCCGTCGCCGCCCACCGTGGCGCCCGCGTGGCCATCATCAGTGCCAGCTGGCACCAGGACATCGTGCACCAGGCGCGCGACGCGGCCCTGGCCGAGTTCGACCGCCACGGCCTGCCCCCCGCGCAGGTGGCGCTGTTCGACGTGCCCGGTGCGTTTGAGATCCCGCTGTTGGCCCGCAAGCTCGCGCGCAGCGGGCGCTACGATGCCATCGTGGCCTGCGCGCTGGTGGTCAACGGCGGCATCTACCGCCACGAGTTCGTCACCACCGCTGTCATCGACGGCCTGATGCGCGTGCAGCTCGACACCGAGGTGCCCGTGATGTCGGCCGTGCTCACGCCGCGCGACTTTCACGACCACGAGGACCATGTGCGCTTCTTCCGCGAGCATTTCGTGAAGAAGGGCACCGAGGTGGCCCAGGCCTGCCTGCAGACCATGGCCTACCTGCGCAAACTGGCCTCGCCCACGTTGGCCTCCGTGCAGCAGGCTTCGCCGGTGCTGGCAGAAGTCTGAGTCGGTGGCTTTTTGATTGCTATCTTTTGGATAGCTTTTAGCGCTTGATGGTAAAGCGCTAGGGATGTCCTGCATAACCCTCGCGAGGCGGTGGTAGTGCGGATCGGGATGGGGCGCAAGGCGTCTTTTGGCAGCCAATAGCCGGGCTATTGGCAAGAAAAGCAACGCAGCGAACCGCCCGAGGCCGCGCTATCACAGACCGCAGGGAGTTATGCAGGTCATCCCTAGAGGCCGATTTGACCTGAAATTTTTGCGCCGCCTCAGCCAGCGGCCAGACGGGGCTGGTGCGGCCCGGGCACTGGCAAGTGGGCACGTGTGGGAGCGCTGGCTTCAGAGTCCGCCAGTCGGAACACCGCCACCGCCTGCACCAGCTGCTGCGCCTGCACCTTCAGGCTGTCGGCAGCTGCAGCACTCTGTTCGACCAGCGCCGCGTTCTGCTGCGTGGCCTGGTCCATTTCGGTGATGGCGTCCCCCACCTGGGCCACGCCTGCACTTTGCTCGCTGCTCGCGGCGCTGATCTCGCCCACGATGTCCGTCACACGGCGGATGGCGCTGACCACCTCGCTCATCGTGGCGCCCGCCTTGTCTACCAGCGTGGTGCCCAGCTCTACGCGCTCCACGCTGGCGTGGATCAGGGTCTTGATCTCCTTGGCGGCGTCTGCGCTGCGCTGGGCCAGGTTGCGCACCTCGCTGGCAACCACCGCAAAGCCCCGGCCCTGCTCGCCCGCGCGGGCTGCTTCCACGGCGGCGTTCAGCGCGAGGATGTTGGTCTGGAAGGCGATGCCGTCGATCACGCTGATGATGTCGGCAATCTTCTTGCTGCTGTCGTTGATGCCCTTCATGGTCGTCACCACCTCGGCCACCACATCACCGCCCTGCACGGCCACGGTGCTGGCGCTCACGGCCAGCTGGTTGGCGGTGCGCGCGTTTTCGGCATTGGCCTGCACGGTGGAGCTCAACTCCTCCATCGACGCCGAGGTTTCTTCCAGCGCGCTGGCCTGCTGCTCGGTGCGGGCGCTCAGGTCGTTGTTGCCCTGTGCGATTTCGGTACTGGCGGCGGCCACGCTGTCGGCGTTGTTGCGCACATTGCTCACCACGTGCGACAGGCTGATCTGCATGTCGTGCAGGGCATTCAGCAGCAGGGCGATTTCGTCCTTGCCCTGCACTTGCCGTGCCACGGTGAGGTCGCCGCTGGCCACGGCCTGCGACACGCGCACCGCGTTGTCCAGCGGGTTCACTACGGTGCGGCTGAAGGCAATGGCGCCCGCAATGCCCAGGGCGCACACCACCAGCATCACCACCAGGCTGATGGTGGTGGCGCGCTGCGCTGCTTTGGCGGCGCGCTCGGCCACTTCGCTGCTGGCCTTGGCGATCAGGCCACCGGCCTGGTCCAGCAGCTGCGAGGGCTCGCGGTCCATGCCCGCCACGGCCTTGTCGCCCGCCTGCGGGTCGTGGTCGGCGGCCTTGAAGGCCTCAAACCCCTTGCGATAGGCCGCGCCCATGCGCTCGTGGGCCTGGGCAAATTGCTGCACGCGTTCACGGCCTTCGCCGGGGGGCAGGGCGACCACGAGCTTTTGCGCCTCGTCCTTGATGGCCTTTTCCTGCTTTTCAAACGCGGCCCAGTAGCGCGTGAGCTGGGCCGGGTCCTTGCCGCGCAACAGCACATTCTTCCACTCCTGCACCTGCACCTTGAAGTTGTTGAGCATGTCCGCCGCCATGCGCTCGTGCTCAAAACTCTGGGCCACGGTGGTCTGGTAGGTGTCGAGCGCCTGGTTCAGGCGGCTGATGCCAAACAGCGCCGCCGCAAACAGCAAAAGCAGCGACACGGTAAAGGCCAGGGGGAGCTTGAGGCTGAGCTTCATGGGGAACTCCTGTGGGGTCCACGATTCGCCGCTGGGGCGGGGCAAAGTGCATGCGGCCCAGCCGGACTTCCCCGTACGTTGCGGCGGTTGTCCCACTGCGCCTCTCGTCTCGGTCAACCGGCGCGTGCTGTGCGCCGCGCCGGAGAGATTCCCGCTGCCATTATGGAGAGATGTGTAAATTTTTGTACATGTCTTTTTTACCAAGGTGCGAACACATGTAGGCGCCGAGAGCACCAAGATTTGTTATCAAATTGATAGCTGTTAGCGCTTATTGGATAGGCGCTAGAGCCTGATTTGGTTCAGATGGTGCAGACAAAAAAGCCTTGCCGTTCAGGGCAAGGCTGTTCAATGGCGGGGGCGTTGCGCAGCTCGGTGCCGCGTGGGGCTAGCTACAAAACCCCGCTGGCCCGCAGCGCCGCAATGCGCGCCGCATCCAGCCCCATCTCCCGCAGCACTTCGTCGGTGTGCTGGCCTAGGGCAGGCGGGGCGTTGCGCAGCACGGGCGGCGTGGCCGACAGGCGCAGTGGGCTGGCCACGCCGGTGATCTGCTGAACGTTGTCGGTGGCGGCCTCGCCGTCCTTCCAGCGCGGCAGCGTCACGGCCAGGCCACGGGCCTGCACCTGCGCGTCGTCAAACGCCTGGGCGATGGTGTTGATGGGGCCGCAGGGTACGGCCTTGTCTTCCAGCAGTGTGATCCAGTCGGCCGTGGTGCGCGTGCGGGTCACGGCCTCCATGGCGGGGATCAGCGCGGTGCGGTTTTGCACGCGCAGGGTGTTGGTCGCAAAGCGCGGGTCGCTGGCCCACTGGGGCTGCTCGGCGGCGGCGCAAAAGCGCTGGAACTGCCCGTCGTTGCCAATGGCCAGCAGCATGTTGCCGTCGGCGGTGGGGAAGTCCTGGTAGGGCGCGAGGCTCGGGTGGCTGTTGCCCATGCGTCCGGGCGCCTTGCCCGTGGCGAGGAATCCCGAGGCCTGGTTGGCCAGCACGGCCATGCCCACGTCGAGCAGGGCCATGTCGATGTGCTGGCCCTGGCCGGTGCCATTGGTGGCGTTGTCGCGCACATGCAGCGCGGCCAGGATGGCGTTGCTGGCGTACAGGCCGGTGAACAGGTCGATCACGGCCACGCCCACGCGCATGGGGCCGCCGCCGGGTTCGGTGTCGGCCTGGCCCGTGATGCTCATCAGGCCCGTCATGGCCTGCACCATCAGGTCGTAGCCTGCGCGCTCGGCGTAGGGTCCGTCCTGCCCGAAGCCGGTGACCGAGCAGTAGATGAGGCGGGGGTTGAGCGCGCGCAGGCTCTCGTGGTCCAGGCCGTATTGCTTGAGGCCGCCGACCTTGAAGTTCTCCACCACGATGTCCGCCTCTTGTGCCATCTGCCGGATCAGCGCCTGGCCCTCGGGCGAGGCCATGTCGATGGTCACCGAGCGCTTGTTGCGGTTGCAGGCGGTGTAGTAGCTGGCCTGGTTGGTGTCGTTGCCCTCGGCGTCTTTCAAGAACGGAGGGCCCCACTGGCGCGTGTCATCGCCTACGTCGGGGCGCTCCACCTTGACCACGTCCGCGCCCAGGTCGGCCAGAATCTGCGTGCACCAGGGCCCGGCCAGCACGCGGGAGAGGTCTAGCACCTTGATGCCTGCGAGGGCGCCTGGGGAGGAGGGGGATGTGGTCATGAAGGTACTATAAGTTTGATAGCTGGTAGCGCTTATCCATCAAGCGCTAGAGGCCTAAAACGCTTGAAACATGTGTAGAGGAGCCCCGTTTTAACTCCCTCTCCCCTCGCGGGAGAGGGTGGGGGAGAGGGGGCGAACAGGCACAGCGCACGCCACTACCCCCTCTCCCCCGGCCCCTCTCCCGCGAGGGGAGAGGGGAGTTCTCACCACCGCATTGGATGGAGGGGAGGCCGGGCCTCAGTTGGCAAACGCCGCAATGCCCGTCTGCGCACGGCCCAGAATCAGCGCATGCACATCGTGCGTGCCTTCATATGTGTTCACCACCTCCAGGTTCACCAGGTGGCGGGCCACGCCAAACTCGTCGCTGATGCCGTTGCCGCCCATCATGTCGCGCGCCAGGCGGGCAATGTCCAGCGCCTTGCCGCAGCTGTTGCGCTTGATGATGGAGGTGCCTTCCACGCTGGCCGTGCCCGCGTCCTTCATGCGGCCGAACTGCAGGCAGGCCTGCAGGCCAATCGCAATCTCGGTCTGCATGTCGGCCAGCTTCTTCTGGATGAGCTGGTTGGCGGCCAGGGGGCGGCCAAACTGCTTGCGGTCCAGCGTGTACTGGCGGGCGGTGTGCCAGCAGAACTCGGCCGCACCCAGGGCGCCCCAGGCGATGCCGTAGCGCGCGCTGTTCAGGCAGGTGAAGGGGCCCTTGAGGCCTTGCACTTCAGGGAAGGCGTTTTCTTCGGGCACGAACACATCGTCCATCACGATCTCGCCGGTGATGGAGGCGCGCAGGCCCACCTTGCCGTGGATGGCGGGGGCTGTCAGGCCCTTCATGCCCTTTTCCAGCACGAAGCCGCGGATGGGGCCCACGGCGCCGCCTTCGGACACTTCCTTGGCCCAGACCACGAACACGTCGGCCACGGGGCTGTTGGTGATCCACATCTTGCTGCCCTTGAGCTTGTAGCCGCCGTCGACCTTGTAGGCGCGCGTGGCCATGCTGCCGGGGTCGGAGCCGTGGTCGGGCTCGGTCAGGCCAAAGCAGCCAATCCACTCGCCGGTGGCCAGCTTGGGCAGGTACTTTTGCTTCTGCGCTTCGGTGCCGAATTCATGAATGGGCACCATCACCAGCGACGACTGCACGCTGGCCATCGAGCGGTAGCCCGAATCCACGCGCTCCACTTCGCGGGCGATCAAGCCATAGGCCACGTAGCTCAGGCCGGGGCCGCCGTACTGCTCGGGGATGGTGGGGCCGAGCAGGCCCACTTCGCCCATCTCGCGGAAGATGCTCACGTCCATCTTTTCGTGGCGGAAGGCGTCCAGCACGCGGGGCGCCAGCTTGTCCTGGCAATACGCTGCGGCGGCGTCGCGGATGGCGCGCTCGTCGTCGGTCAGTTGCTGGCTCAGGAGGAAAGGGTCATCCCATTGAAAAGCGGCGTGGGCCATGTGTGTCTCCGGTCGGAAAGAAGGTGAAAGAAACGGGTCTGAAGCGCATCGTAGGCCCTGGTGTGCCAGCCCGCAAGCGAGTTCTTTTCATCCAGATATGCGTTGTTGGAATGTATGGAATACTCGCGTCCATAGGTTGCAAGTGAGATAACCTCGTTAAAAGTTCCTCTTCATCATGCGCCGCAACATCCCATCGACCCAGGCCCTGGCCTGTTTTGAAGTCGCCGCCCGACACGAGAGCTACACCCGCGCCGCGCAGGAGCTGTCGCTCACCCAAAGCGCGGTGTCGCGCCAGATCCAGGCGCTGGAAGAGTTTTTGGGCGTGGCGCTGTTTCGCCGCACGCGCCACGGCGTGGTGCTGACGCCTGCGGGCGCCCACTACGGCCGCCAGGTGGCGCGCTGGCTGCAGGGCCTGGAGCGCGACACGCTGGACGTGATGGCTCACCAGGGCGAGGGTGGCACTCTGTCGCTGGCCGCAGTGCCCACCTTTGCCACGCGCTGGCTCATCCCACGCCTGCCGCTGCTGGCGCAGGAGCATCCGGACATCGTGGTGCACATCGACACGCAAACGCGGCCTTTTCTGTTTGCCGACACCACCTTCGATGCCGCCTTGTATGCAGGCACCCCCGAGCAGGTCGCCAACTGGCCCGGCGTGCAGGCCCTGCTGCTCATGCGCGAAGACGTGGTGCCCGTGTGTTGCCCCCGCCTGCTCGAATCCGCCGCGCCCCGGGGCCGCGGCCGCGCCCACCAGCCGATCGCTGCCGAGGCGCTGGCCGAGCTGCCGCTGCTGCAGCAAAGCACACGCCCCTATGGCTGGCGCCAGTGGTTTGATGCGATGGGTGTGGATGCCCCGCATGCGCTGGATGGCCCGCGCTACGAGCTGTTCTCCATGCTGGCCGTGGCCGCCACGCATGGCATGGGCGTGGCGCTGATGCCGCCTTTGTTGATCGAGGCCGAACTGGCCAGCGGCGAGCTGGTGGTGGCCTGCAACCGCCCGCTGCGTGGCGAGCGTGCCTACTACCTCATCAGCCCCGCGCAAGCCCAGCCGCCGGTGTTGGGGGCGTTTGCACGGTGGCTGCAGGGTATGGCAGCGGCGGCAGGCGGAGTGCCGCCGGTCGCCGGGGCAGACGGCAAGGGATGACGCGCTTGCATCCGCCCAGGGGCTGAACTAATCTGGTGGCGCTGGAGTCTGTCTGCACATACCGATCCGGGAGTGACCCCATGACCACCTACCATGCCCCGCATTTCGACCCCACCGTGGACGAGATCGAGACCCTCAAACAACTCGAAATGGGCCAAGTCATTACGTTGCCCCATGCGCTCAAGGACCACGTGTCTGGCCGCCTGCTCGAATGGGGCTTCATCACCAAAGGCTCCGGCGGCGAACTGGCCATTACGCCCAGCGGTCGGCAACTGATTCGCCGACAGGACAACTAGTGTGGTGTTGCACGCTATCCGGCACATAAAACCGCGTCTTTTCGACCAGGGCTGCGTTGCAAATCCGCGCGATACCTACGGGTATCGCTGTGGTTTGCGCCTTGCCCTGGCCAAAAAATCCATCGGTTTTCAATGTGCCGTCAAGCATGCAACACCACACTAGCCCCACGGCGCCGCAGAGCGCCACCGATGGCTAGGTCACCGCCGCCTGCTCCCCAGTGCCGGAGCTCTCGCCAATCCTCGCGCAGTTGGCGGGGTATTGCAGCCCGCAAATTTCGCCGTGCAGCATTGGCCCTATTCTGCCTCTTTCGCTTTCCTTTCTTCACGAGGAGCTTCTGTGCGCGCACCGTCCCTGATTCGCAAAGCGCTGTGTGCTGCCACCCTGGCGGCATGTGGGCTGCTGTTGCAAGGCTGCAGCACTGTCAAGCTGGCCTACAACCAGGTGCCGCACCTGGCCTACTGGCAGCTGAACAGCTACCTCGGCCTGTCAGAAACCCAGACCGAGCGCGTGCGCGACGAACTGGGCGACCTGCACCAGTGGCACCGTGACACCATGCTGCCCCGGCATGCCGAGCTGCTGCAGAAGGTACAGCAACAACTGCCATCCGCCATATCGCCCGGCCAGGCCTGCCGCACCTACGACGCAGTGCGCACCCAGATCGACAAGGTCATCGCCCAGGCCGAACCCAAACTGGCCTGGCTGGCCGCCCAGCTCACCGACACCCAGATCCGCAACCTGCAAAAGAAGCAGGCCGACAGCAACGCAGACTGGAAGAAGGAATGGGTAGATATCACGCCCGACAAGCTGCGAGAGCAGCGCTTCAAGCAGCTCTTGTCCCGCGCCGAAGGCTTCTACGGCGCCTTGGACGAACCGCAAAAATCCGCACTGCGCACCTTCATCGCCCAGTCGTCCTTTGACCCACAGCGCACCTATGCCGAACGCCTGCGCCGCCAGAAAGACCTGGTGCAGGTGCTGCAGAAAATCGCCGAAGACCGCACCAACACCGACCAAGCCCGGAGCCTGCTGCGCGGCTACCTCGCACGTTTTCAAACATCGCCCGACGCGGCCTACCAGCGTTATGCGCAGGCGCTGGTGGAAGAGGGCTGCGAAGGCTTCTCTAATGTGCACAACGCGATGACGGCTGCGCAGCGGTTGAAAGTAGTGCAGTCGGTAAAGGGGTATGAGCAGGACTTTCTGGTGCTGGCGGCGCAGTGAGCGTTGGAAGGTAGAAATACGAACAAGAGATGAACAAAAGGCCGCGTTGCCCCTGAAGCCGCTCAGGGTCGCCTGTGACGCCCGACCATGTCCCGCATGTGGCATCGAGGCCGCCTGCGCCAATTGCTGTCATGCTCAGCCCCCATTCCCTCAGGTACTTACTTGTATGCGTTTCAGCGGCTATTGCACTTTGGTCATCGCGATAACCGTGGCAGGTTTCGCTATCGCTCAGCCTGCGAATCCGGTGGACAACCACACGTCGTGCACTGCAGAAAAGGCGGACGTCGAAAAACGCATGGAAGTCGCGCGATCCAAGGGGCAGATGCTGCTACGTAGGCAACTGGCTGACCAACTGGCGGCGCTGCAATCGAGCTGTCAGCCGCTCGCGGTTGATCAGGGCCACACGGCGAATATTGAAAGGCTGGAGAAGGAAGTCCGAGCGCTCAGGGCAGAGCTTGAAGCTGCCGAAGAGCAATTGCGCAAGTTGAAAAGCGAAGCAAATCGCTAGACGGTGAATGGACTGCAGGAGCCGCGCCAGGGGACGCAGACTCGGCGTCACGCTGCGGGTTGAGAGATTTCCACGCCAGATGGCAGCCGTAAAAATGAACCCGGGGTGTGGGGCTAGTTGGGCTCTGTGTGCCGGTGACTGTAGCCTCGCAGACCACCCCAAAGTAACGCACTGAAAATGGCACTTTAGAAGATGGAAGCCCCTGTGAATCAACCTGTTGCCCATGCCGAGCTGATCGCCACTTACAAAAGGGCGCAGGCTGACGACGCCCACAAGCACGGCCTCATCAAGGCTGTCGGCGCCAAGGGCCCAAAAGCCATACAGGCGGCTGTTGATACGGCAGCCAAAGCAGCGAAGCGCAGGGATTCGTATGCGGAAAAGCTCGCTGCGCTGGGGGTGGTTCTCAAGGATTGAGCGGGGTACGGCGATGGCATCTGCCAGGACAAGGCGATCGGAATCGCCGAGGTACCGGCTGTGGGCACCGGGAACGTATCAATCTGCCCCTCTTTTTTGAAAATGTACCCCCAGATATGCCCCCACCCGTTGCGGATGGGATGGATAGGTCTGGGCGGCTAAGGTGCGGATTTCAAAGGCGCAAGAAAAAAGTCCGCAAGAGCCTGCGCTCTTACGGACTTGTTCGTGGTGCCCGGGGCCGGAATCGAACCGGCACGCCTTGCGGCGGGGGATTTTGAGTCCCCTGCGTCTACCAATTTCACCACCCGGGCTGGAATTCGTGAAGCCCCAAATTATGGCACAGTAGGGCGCATGAAATATCCGACGATTGAAGATGCAGTGGGTAACACCCCTCTGGTCGCTTTGCAGCGCATTGGGGCCAAGGACAACGCGGCGCGCGGCAATGTGGTGCTGGGCAAGCTGGAGGGCAACAACCCGGCCGGGTCAGTCAAGGACAGGCCCGCGCTGTCGATGATCCGCCGGGCCGAGGAGCGTGGCGACATCCGCCCCGGCGACACGCTGATCGAGGCCACGTCGGGCAACACCGGCATTGCGCTGGCGATGGCGGCGGCCATCAAGGGTTACCGCATGGTGCTGGTGATGCCCGAAGACTTGTCCATCGAACGCGCACAGACCATGAAGGCCTTTGGTGCCGAACTTGTGCTCACGCCCAAGAGCGGCGGCATGGAGCACGCACGCGACCTGGCCGAGGCCATGCAAAAGCGCGGCGAGGGCAAGGTGCTCGACCAGTTCTGCAACCCCGACAACCCACGCATCCACTACGAAACCACCGGCCCGGAGATCTGGGAGCAGACGGGCGGGCGCATCACGCACTTTGTGAGCGCCATGGGGACCACGGGCACCATCACCGGCGTGTCGCGTTTCCTCAAGGAGAAGAACCCCGGCATCCAGATCATCGGCGCGCAGCCAGAGGAAGGCTCGCGCATCCCGGGCATCCGCAAGTGGCCGCAAGAGTACCTGCCCAAGATCTATGACCCGAGCACGGTGGACGAGCTGGTCTATGTGAACCAAGACAGCGCCGAAGACATGTGCCGCCGTCTCGCGCGCGAAGAGGGCATCTTTGCAGGCATCTCGGCCGCAGGCGCGTGCTGGGTGGCGCAGCAGATTGCGGCGCGGGACAGCAATGCCACCATTGTGTTCATCGTGTGCGACCGGGGCGACCGGTATCTGTCTACCGGTGTGTTTCCGGCGTGACAGGCGGCCGCCGGCTGCCGGGTTCGAAGGTTTTAATGAAATTGGCTGCTAGCGCTTGATGGATAAGCGCTAGCAGCTATAAAAATAATAGCTATACCATGCACTACGAAGTCCGCCACTGCACCCACTGCGGTACCGCGCTACAGCCCATCACCCTGGCCGAAGACGGAGGCGACAAGGAGCGGCTGCGCTGCCCCGCCTGCGGCTGGACCCACTGGAACAACCCCACGCCCGTGCTGGCAGCGATTGTCGAGATCGACGGCAAGGTGCTGCTGGCGCGCAACGCGGCATGGCCGGGCAAGATGTTCGCGCTGATCACCGGCTTCATGGAGGCAGGCGAGTCGCCCCAGGAAGGCATTGCGCGCGAGGTGAAGGAGGAAACCAACCTCGACGTGCAGTCCACCACCCTGGTGGGCGCCTATGAGTTCCTGCGCATGAACCAGATCATCATTGCCTACCATGTGGTGGCCACGGGGCAGGTTCAGTTATCGCCCGAGCTGGTGGACTACCGGCTGTACGATCTGGCAGACCTCAAATGCTGGCCTGCGGGCACGGGCTACGCGCTGGCCGACTGGCTGCGCACCAAGGGGCACGAGCCGGTGTTTTTTACCGCTGAAGAAAATGCAGAACGGCGGCGCGGCCTGGACGAACAACCGCCGCAGCCGCCAAAGGATTGACGACCATGGACATTCACAAAGAAATCGACACACGGGGCCTGAACTGCCCCTTGCCCATCCTCAAGGCCAAGAAGGCACTGTCCGACATGGCCAGCGGCCAGTTGCTGAAGGTGGTGGCCACCGATGGCGGGTCGCTGCGGGATTTTCAGGCGTTTGCCAAGCAGACGGGCAACGAGCTGGTGGAGCAGCAGACGGTGGGCGAGGAATACATCCACATCCTGCGTCGTCGGTAGATTTAAGAAAAAATAGCTGCCAGCGCTCTATGGATAAGCGCTGACAGCTATTAATTTGGGAGCGTTTGAGGCGCTTCCAATGTGAGCCCGGACTGTGGCTTACAGCGCCAAGGTCTTCAGATATTCCCGGAACTGCGCGCCCACCTGCGGGTGTTGCAAAGCCAGCTCCACCGTCGCTTCCAGAAAACCTTCCTTGCTGCCGCAGTCGTAGCGCTTGCCTTCGTACTGGAAGGCGTACACGGCTTCGTGCTGCATCAGGCGGGCGATACCGTCGGTGAGCTGGATCTCGCCGCCCACGCCGCGTGGCTGGTTGCGGATCTCGTCGAACACGCCGGGCGTGAGGATGTAGCGGCCGGCCACGCCCATGCGCGAGGGGGCGACATCGGCCTTGGGCTTTTCGACGATGCGTTCAATGCGGATCAGCGGGCCGCCAGCGGGCTCGCCCGCCACGATGCCGTATTTGTGGACCTGGTCTTCCGGCACTTCCTGCACCGCGATGACCGAGCGGCCTTGCTGGCGGAAGGCGGTGGCCATCTGGGCCAGCACGGGCTGGCCGCCTGGGGGGCCCACCATCAGGTCGTCGGCCAGCAGCACGGCAAAGGGCTCCTTGCCCACCAGCGGCTCGGCGCACAGCACGGCGTGGCCCAGGCCCAGCGAGCGGGGCTGGCGCACGAATGCGCAGTCCATGTCGTCGGGCTGGATGGAACGCACCAGCGCCAGCAGTTCCTTCTTGCCGGCGGCTTCGAGTTCGGCCTCCAGCTCATACGCCGTGTCGAAATGGTCTTCGATGGCGCGCTTGCTGCGGCCGGTCACAAAGATCATGTGGCGGATGCCAGCGGCATAAGCCTCTTCCACAGCGTACTGAATCAGCGGCTTGTCAACCACGGGCAGCATTTCCTTCGGAGACGCCTTGGTGGCAGGCAGAAAACGGGTGCCCAGGCCAGCGACGGGAAATACGGCTTTGCGAACGGTGGTGGCAACAGTCATGAGACTCCTTGAGTGAAGACAGGGATTCGGGGTGTTGTGGTCGTCGTGGATATGCAAGTGTCAGGCCAGAGCTGCCCGGCCCTACACTTTTGTTCTGTCAACCCAGGCGGCCCAGCTGGTCGCGCAGGCGGGTCAGCGTGGCGCCGAAGTCAGCGATGCGCTTTTTCTCCTGGTCGATCACGGCCGGTGGGGCCTTGGCCACAAAGGCTTCGTTCGAGAGCTTGTTGTTGGCCTTGGCGACTTCGCCTTCGATGCGGGCGATTTCCTTGGACAAGCGGGCCTTCTCGGCGGCCACGTCAATCTCCATGTACAGCGCCAGCCGAGCTTCGCCCACCACGGCCACAGGCGCTGCCTGCGCGGCAGCGGCCCAGGCGGCCTCGTCGTCAAACACCTTGACCTCGCTGAGCTTGGCCAGGGCCTGCAGCACCGGGCCTACGCCGCGCATGAAGTCGGTGTCGCCCACGGTGTACAGCGGCAGGCGGGTGGACGGGGACACGTTCATTTCGCCACGCAATGCGCGGCAAGCGTCCACCAGGCCCTTCACGCGGCCCATGTGGGCAATCGCGGCCTCGTCGATCTTCTCGGGCTGGGCCTGGGGGTAGCGCGCAATGCTGACCGACTCGCCCGGGATGCCTGCCACAGGCGCCACCACCTGCCACAGGGCTTCGGTGATGAACGGGATGATGGGGTGGGCCAGGCGCAGGATGGCTTCGAGCGTGCGGATCAGCGTGCGGCGCGTGGCGCGTTGCTGCGCTTCGGTACCGTTCTGGATCTGCACCTTGGCGATTTCCAGGTACCAGTCGCAGTACTCGTTCCAGACAAAGTCGTAGATCGTGTTGGCCACGTTGTCCAGGCGATATTCCTCAAAGCCCTTGGCGACTTCGGCCTCGGTCTTTTGCAGCAGCGAGGTGATCCAGCGGTCAGCCTGGCTGAACTGCATGTAGCCGTGGGCGCTGCCGCCGGGCTGGCACTCTTCCTTGGTGTGCTCCTTCAAGCCGCAGTCCTGGCCTTCGCAGTTCATCAGCACAAAGCGGCTGGCGTTCCAGAGCTTGTTGCAGAAGTTGCGGTAGCCCTCGCAGCGCTTGCTGTCAAAGTTGATGCTGCGGCCCAGTGATGCCAGCGCTGCAAAGGTGAAGCGCAGCGCATCGGCGCCATAGGCCGGAATGCCCTCGGGGAATTCCTTTTGCGTGTTCTTGCGCACGGTGGGCGCGGTCTCGGGCTTGCGCAGGCCGGTGGTGCGCTTGTCGAGCAGCGGCTCCAGAGCGATGCCGTCGATCAGGTCCACCGGGTCGAGCACGTTGCCTTCGGACTTGCTCATCTTCTTGCCCTGCGCGTCGCGCACCAGGCCGTGGATGTACACGTGCTTGAACGGCACACGGCCGGTGAAGTGCGTGGTCATCATGATCATCCGGGCGACCCAGAAGAAGATGATGTCGTAGCCCGTCACCAGCACGGTGCTGGGCAGGTACAGGTTGAAGTCGTCCGTTTCGCCAGTGCCCTGGTTGGGCCAGCCCATGGTGCTGAACGGCACGAGGGCTGACGAGTACCAGGTGTCGAGCACGTCCTCGTCGCGGCGCAGCGTTTTGCCCGGTGCCTTGGCCTGCGCCTCGGCTTCCGTGCGGGCCACGATCACGTTGCCGTCTTCGTCGTACCAGGCCGGGATCTGATGGCCCCACCACAGCTGGCGGCTGATGCACCAGTCCTGGATGTTGTTCATCCACTGGTTGTAGGTGTTGACCCAGTTCTCGGGCACAAAGGTCACCTCGCCGCTGGCCACTGCGTCAATCGCCTTTTGCGCAATGCTCTTGCCGGTCGCGTCACCTGCGCCCACCTTGCTCATGGCCACAAACCACTGGTCTGTCAGCATGGGCTCGATCACCTGGCCGGTGCGGGTGCAGATCGGCACCATGAGCTTGTGCTTTTTCACCTCGACCAGCGCGCCGATGGCTTCCAGGTCGGCCACCACGGCCTTGCGGGCCACGAAGCGGTCCATGCCCTGGTACTTGGCGGGGGCGTTTTCGTTGATGGTGGCTTGCAGGGTCAGCACCACGATCATGGGCAGCTTGTGGCGCTGGCCCACGGCGTAGTCGTTCTGGTCGTGCGCAGGCGTTACCTTCACCACGCCCGTGCCGAATTCCTTGTCCACGTACTCGTCTGCGATCACCGGGATCTGGCGGTCGCACAGCGGCAGGTTGACCATCTTGCCGATCAGGTGCGTGTAGCGTGCATCCTCCGGGTGCACCATCAGCGCCACGTCGCCCAGCATGGTTTCAGGCCGGGTGGTGGCCACCGTCAGGCTGCCCGATCCATCGGCCAGCGGGTAGGCGATGTGCCACAGCGAGCCGTCTTTTTCTTCGCTCTCGACTTCCAGGTCGGACACGGCGGACTGCAGCTTCGGGTCCCAGTTCACCAGGCGCTTGCCGCGGTAGATCAGGCCCTGCTCATACAGCTTCACGAAGGTGTCGGTGACCACGGCGCTCAGCTTGTCGTCCATGGTGAAGTATTCGCGGCCCCAGTCCACGCTGTCGCCCATGCGGCGCATCTGCGTGGTGATGGTGTTGCCAGACTTTTCCTTCCACTCCCACACCTTGCTCACAAAGTTCTTGCGCGCCTCGGGCGGGGTAGGGCCCATGTCGTAGCGGCTGATGCCCTGCTCTTGCAGCTGGCGTTCCACGACGATCTGCGTGGCGATGCCGGCGTGGTCAGTGCCCGGCACCCACACGGTGTTGAAGCCACGCATGCGGTGGTAGCGCGTGAGGCTGTCCATGATCGTCTGGTTGAACGCATGGCCCATGTGCAGCGTGCCCGTCACGTTGGGCGGGGGCAGCTGGATGGAAAAGGCGGGCTCGCCCGCCTGGGGCTGGCCCGTGCCACGGTGGCCTGCGGTGCCATACCCGCGCTTTTCCCATTCGGGGCCCCAGTGGGCTTCCAGCGCGGCGGGTTCAAAGGACTTGGACAGGCTGTCGAGGCCGGGTTGTGCTTGGGGCGTGCTCATGGGGTTTGGCAGAAGGAAGAGGCAGGCACAGGGCGTGCCTCAACGGTCAAGAGGGTGGACCGGGCATTTTACGGGAGCGCCAGCCGGTCTTCCCCTGCGCTCGCATCCCACCGGCATTCCGTCTGTCGGGCATTTCTCGCCAATTGTTACCTTGTCGCTCGACCTGCCCACCGTGGCGTCTTGATAATCCCGCCCGGTGGAGCGAGAGGGCCCCTGGAGAGGGGGGCGGGCTCCACGCATTGCCCGGGTCAAAAACATACAACCAATCGGTCCCATCCATGCATCTTCCATCCGCACTCCGCGCGGGCCTTGCCAAGGTCTTTGTCTACGCGCTGCTGGCGCTTTTTCTCATCCCGGCGTTGACCTATGGGTTCACCGTCTACGCGCAGCGCGACCAGGACGCGAACTTTGTGGCCGGCATCAGCCAGCGCATCGACGCTGAAAAGGGCATGCCGCCCGCCGAGAAGCAGGCGCGCAAGGATTACTACCGCAGCAATCCGCCGTCCACCATTTGCAGCAGCACCGACCCCGAGGCGCAGGACTACCGCGAAGCCCTGTGCGAGCGCTATTCCGACGTGTGGCAGTTCCACATGGCGCGAGCCGTGTCGTTCTGGACCCTGGTAGCCAGTGGCGTGCTGCTGGTGGCCGTGCTGGGCCTGGGCGCGCTGGCCTTTGCCGACCGCACGCTGCAGTACACCAGCTTTGTCGCGGGCTGGCGCCTGACCACCTGTGCCAGTGCCGCCGCGCTGGTGGTGCAGGGGGCGATGGCGGTGTGGCTGTCGTTCTGGGTCACGGCGTTCTTCTTTCACAAGTATTCGCCCAAGCTCATCATCGTCGTGGGGCTGGCCGTGGCGGTGGGTGTGTTTGTGGCGGTGGCGGGCATCTTCAAGCGCGTGCAGTCTGACAACCATGCCGTGGGCGAGCTGGTGTCCGAAGACGATGCGCCCCTGCTGTGGAAGCGCATCCGCCACATGGCCCAGCGCCTTAAGACCGAGCCCCCGAAGAACATCGTGGCGGGCATCGACGCGAATTTTTTCGTGACCGAGTCACCGCTCACGGTGGGCAACCACACGCTCACGGGCCGCACGCTGTTTGTCAGCCTGCCCCTGCTGCGCATCCTCGACCAGGCCGAGGCCGACGCCGTGTTTGGCCACGAGCTGGCCCACCTGCGCGGCGGCGACACCCAGAGCAGCGCCCGGCTGGGCCCGAAGCTGGTGCAGTTTGACCACTACCGCCATGCGATTCGCAGCGGTGGGCTCTCGGCCGTGGTGTCGCCAGTGCTGGACCTGTACCGCACCATCTTCGAAATCGCCCTGGCGCGCGACAGCCGCGAGCGCGAGTTCAAGGCTGACCGCATCGCTGCCAAGCTCATCTCGCCAGCGGCCATTGCGCAGTCGCTGGTCAAGATCGCGGCCTACGCGCAATACCGTTTCAAGATCGAGGACGAGCTGTTTGGCCGCAATGAGCGGCACGACACCACCCCGCTGGGCATCGCCCGCTTTGTGGCCCAGGGGCTGGCGCCCTATGCGGCCTCCGACGATTTTCTGGATGCGATGAAGACGGCCAACGTGCCCCACCCCTTTGACTCGCACCCCGCCATGCCCGAGCGCCTGCGCAACGTGGGCATGGCGCTGAAAGAGCAGGACTACGGTGCCATCGCCGTGCGCGCGCCCGCTGCCACCTGGGTGCAAGAGATATTGACGGCGGACGCGATCGAGCAGCGCCTGTGGAGTGACTACGAACAGCAGTTTGCGCAAGACCATGAGCGCAGCCTGGCCTACCGCTACGAGCCCGCCACCGACGAAGAGCGCGCGCTGGTGCTGCGCTACTTTCCGCCCGTGGTGTTTGCGCTCAAGGGGGAGAACACGGTGGAGGTCAGCATCGACGGCATCCGCACCTCGGCCGACGAGACCACGGTGTTCTGGGACGCCATCAAGGCGCTGGAATTCAAGGAAAGCAGCTTCGGCAATGCACTGGTCGTGACGCACCCCGAAAAGAACGCCCTGGGCCTGGGCGCCAAGACCAGCAAGATCAAGCTGTCCGGCCTCACCAAGGAAAAGGACCAGTTCAACGCCGTGGTGGGGGCCTACTGGCAGCGCCACCAGATCATGCGGGCGCAGCAGCAACAGCCTCAGGAAGGCTGATTGCGACCGGCGGAGTGGTTGGTGGAGCTTTGCTACCAAATAAATAGCTGTTAGCGCTTGTTGGTAAAGCGCTGGCGGCTATTTTTACCTGTATTTTTATCGCTGACGCCACGTTGCACGTTGGGTGTGCAACGTGGCGGCGCCAAAGGCTTGTCAGCCTTTGACGAACTCTGGCCGGTCGTTCTGCTGCGGCTTGAGCGGTTCCACCGCCTTGCCTTCAGCGCGCTCCTTGCGCCACTGCTCCTTGCGCGCCGTCCACTCGTTCAGGCGGGCGTGGGCCACGGTGCTGTCCTTGGCCATCTGTTCTTCGTCGGCCAGCTGGGCCGACAGCTCCAGACGGATACCGTTCGGGTCAAAGAAATAGATGCTGTGAAAGATGTGGTGGTCCGTTACGCCCAGCACCTCGATGCCGTGGGCCTCCAGGCGCTTCTTGGTGTTCTCCAGCTCCTGCACCGTGTCCACGCGAAAAGCAATGTGGTTGACCCACAGCGGCGTGTTCGGCGAGGGCTCTGCCTTCACGTCGTCGCCCAGGTCGAAGAAGGCGATGAAAGAACCGTCCTTGAGGCGAAAGAAGAAGTGCGTGTAGGGGCAGTATTCGCCCGTGCTCGGCACGTAGTCGCTCTGGATGATGTGGTACAGCGGCAGGCCCAGGATGTCCTCATAGAACTGGCGCGTTTCTTCAGCGTCACGCGCCTTGTAGGCGTAGTGGTGCAGTTGCTGGATGGGCGCGGGCGGGGGCAGGGTGGCCAGATCAGGTTTCAGGATGGCGTTCATGCAGAGTCTCCTCAAATCGGTTTTGCGATTCTACTATTCGTAATTGATTTACGTTAAGTTAATTTTTTGAGGGCCGGGATTGCGGTACATTCCGCAGTCGTCCTTCTTTGCCCCTGAGGTATTCGTCCGATGCGCCTGTAAGCCCCTCAAGCCTTTCCTTCCTGCTTGCCCATTGCCGGGCCAGGCGGTTGTATGTCTTGTCTGGAGTGCTTTTGCATGGCGACACCTTCAATGCCGGGCGATTCCGCCCATCGCAGCCGCAGCGCTGCCGCAGCCTCGACGGCTGCCTTCCCTCCTCGGCCCTCTATTGCCGCCCCCCGCAGTGCGGCTTCGTCTGCGGGTCCCGTTGTCCTTCAGTTCCACGACGTCACATTCAGCTTGCCTGACGGGCAGGCACTGTGGGCACGCCCGCTGAATGTGGCCCTGGGCCAAGGCGTGATCGGCTTGGTGGGCGCCAACGGCGTTGGCAAAAGCGTTTTCTTGCAGCTTGCGCAGCGCATGCTGCAGCCTGCAAGCGGTGTGGTGGCGGGCAGCCCTTCCGTGCACGCGGTGGCGCAGGAGGTCGGTGCAGCACCTTCGGCCACGGTCGCCGATATTGCGGGCCTGGGCCCGGTTCTGGGTGCACTCGACCGACTGGAAGCGGGCCGGGGCACGCCCGACGATCTGCTTTTGGCCGACGGGCGGTGGGACCTGCCCTCGCAATGGCAGCAGGCGCTGCACGCGCTGGGGTTGGGCCACCTGCCGCCGGGACACGCGGCGCAGCACCTTAGCGGTGGCGAGCGCATGCGCGTGGCGCTGGCGGGGGCATTCCTGTCGGGCGCCGATCTGCTGGTGCTGGATGAGCCCACCAACCACCTTGACCGGCCGGGTCGGCGCTGGTTGATGGAGTCGCTGGCGCAGTGGCGCGGTGGCGTGCTGGTGGCCAGCCACGACCGCGAATTGCTGGGCATGGCGAACAACATGGTTGCGTTGTCTGCAGCGGGGCTGCAGCGCTACGGCGGAAACTGGTCCGTGTACGAGGCACAGCGCCAGGCCGAGGCTGCTGCTGCCCAGGCCGCGCTGGACCACGCGCGCACCGAGCGCGAGCGGGGCATGCGGGCGCTGCAGCGCGAGCACGATGCCCAGCAGAGCCGCGCCGCGCGGGGGCGCGAGGCCGGCCGCACTGCCAACCAGGCATCCGTCCTGCTGGACCGCAAGAAGAACAACGCCCAGGCCCACGCGGGTCGCGGGCACGAGCGGCAGCAGCAGGAGCGCCTGCGGCTGAACGATGCGGTGCGCGAGGCCGCTCAGCGTGTTCCTGCGGGGGGCGATACGGCGCTGGTGCTGCCCCAAAGCGCCGTGCCTGCGGGCAAGCAGGTGCTGGCGTTCGAGCAGGTACATGTGCCGCATGCGCCGCCCGGCTTTCCCCCGCTCCATGGAGTCTGGAACGGGCCCATCCGCATCGCCATCACCGGGCCCAACGGCTGCGGCAAAAGCAGCCTGCTGCGCACCATTGCCAACCCTGCGTTGGCCACTGCGGGGCGGGTGTTGCGGGGTGTGCGGGCCGCCTGGCTGGACCAGCACAACGCCGACCTGCTTCCACCCCAGCACGGTGTGCTGGCGCGCCTGCAGGCGCTCGGCACGCCCCTGCCCGAAGCGGCGCTGCGCACGCACCTGGCGCAGCTTGGCCTGGGTGCGGACAAAGTGCAGCGGCCTGCGGGCGTGCTCAGCGGCGGAGAGCGCATCAAGGCCTTCCTGGCCTGCGCCCTGTGGTCGGGCGAGCCCGCGCAAATGCTGCTGCTCGATGAGCCCACCAACCATCTCGATGTGGATGCCATCGAAGCGCTGCAGTCCGCCTTGCAAGCCTTCACGGGCGCGCTGGCCGTGGTGTCGCACGACGTCACCTTCCTGCGTGCGCTTGGGCCTCATGTGGTGTGGGCATGGCAGCCGCAAGGCTGGAATCTGGATGCCACGCTGGACGCTGCCTGACACTCTTGGCGAAGTGCGCGTGCATGAAAAAGCCACCCGCTGCGTGAACGCAGGGGTGGCCCGTGGGTTTGGCGCGCAGCAGCCGCCCTTCCGGGGCGAGCAGCCCGCGTGCCTGCCGATGGTGGATTACTGCTTCACAGCTTCGATCTGCACCACCAGGCGCACGTTCTTGGGGAAGCCCCATTCCACGCCGTAGTTCATGCCCCACTGGGTGCGGTCGATGGTGGTTTCAAAGTCGCCACCGCACACTTCGCGCTTGAGCATGGGGCTGTCGTAGCAGTTGAACTGTGTGGCTTTGAGGGTGACGGGCGCGGTCTTGCCCAGCAGCGTGAGCTGGCCGGTCACTTCGCTGACCTTGTCGCCGGTGAAGCTGAACTTGTCGGACACGAACTTGATCGTGGGGTGCTTGGCGGCGTCAAACAGATCGGCGCTTTGCAGGTGCTTGTCAAAGGGAGGCGTGCCGGTATTCACCGAGGTGGTGTCGATGGTGATGTCCACCTTGCCGGTCTTGGCGGCGCGGTCAAATTCCACAGTGCCTTGCTTCTTGTCGAAGCGGCCACGGTTGGTGGTGGCGCCAAAGTGGCTGATCTCGAACGTCACGAAGGTGTGCGTGGGGTCGATGGCGTAGTTGGCGGCCTGGGCAGCGCCAGCGGTCATTGCGGTGGCAGCGGCCACGGCGAGCAGGGAGAAGAGGGACTTGCGCATGAAAAAGACTCCTTGAAAAGAGGAACTACGAAACGAACCAGGGGAAAAACGGAGGATGAAAGAGGCGTAGCTGGAGCCAGAAGCTGGTCAAAGCTTGCCGACGCCCGTCAGTGCGAGCTTGAACTTCACGGTGACGTCGTCGGCCACCATCGAGGTGTCGGCCCACTCGTTTTCGCCAATCTTGAAAGCCAGCCGCTTGATGGGCAGCGTGCCGGTGGCCGTGGTGGTGGGGCCGCTTTGCGTGAGCGCCACGGGCACCACCACGTTCTGCGCAGTGCCCTTGATGGTGAGCTTGCCCGCCACCTCAAACTTGCCGCCGCCCAGCGCCTTGATGGCCGTGGATTCGAACTGCGCCTGCGGGAACTTGGGCACGTTGAACCAGGTGGGCTTGGGCAGCTCGGCATCGGTTTCGCGCGAGCCCAGCGTGGCGCTGCCGGTGTCTACGGTGAAGGCGATCTTGCTCGTGGCCAGCTTGGCGGGGTCAAACGCCACCTGGGCGCTGAACTTCTTGAAATGGCCATCCAGCGGCACGCCCATCTGGCGCGCGGTGAACTGCACCTCGCTCTGGGCGGGGACCAGTTGCTGCTGGGCCAGTGCGGCCTGCGCGCTCAAGGCTACGGCGGCCACCAGGAGGGTGCGAGACAGTTGGGAAGACAGGTTCATGCAAAAAACTCCGTTCAAAAGACAGAAAGTGAAAGCCAGATCCATGATCTGGAGGGCGGTGCGTTGCCCCGCCATGCACGCGACTCAGGGGTGTTTCATCTGCCCGGCAGCATGCGGGCGATGAGCCCATCGCGGTCCACGATCTGGTGCTTGAGCGCGCCTGCGATGTGCAGCAGCACCAGGCCCGCCATCGCAAAGGCGGTGTATTGGTGCCAGGGTTTGATCGCCTCGGCCAGCTCCTTGCTCACGGGCACGAAGTCGGGCAACTGCCACAAGCCCAGAAACACGATGGGAAAGCCTGCTGCCGAGCTGTAGGCCCAGCCAATCAACGGCACGGCGAAAAACAGCGTGTACAGCAGCCCGTGCGTGGCGTGGTGCGCCAGCTTTTGCCAGCCCGGCATGGCGTTTTCGATGGCTGGCGGCAGCTCGGGAGGGCGGTGCGTGGCGCGCCACAGCAGGCGCAGCACCGAGAGCACGAGGATGGTGACCCCCGCCCACTTGTGCCAGTTGTAGAGCTTGAGCCGCTGCGGCGAGAACGGCAGCCCGGTCATGTAAATGCCCACGCCAAACAAGCCAATCAGTGCCAAGCCCAGCACCCAGTGCAAAAGCATGGCGGTGCGCGTATAGCGGCGAGGCGGTGCGTCGGCAGCGGTGCGGGTGGCGGTGGCTGAAGCAGTCATGAAGAGAGGAAACGTGGGGCTGTTGGACGGAGCGCCGGGCGGGGTCGCCAGCCCGTTTGGGGCTGACATGCGTCAAGCGATGGGGCAGTGTAGGAAGCCGTTGCCGCATTCGGCTTCAGGCAGATTGATGCTTCAATTCAAAAAAAATGAATTGATAAGGCCTGAGCGCTCAAAGTTCCCCAATGCTGTGCACGTTGCACCAGCGTGTATCCGATGGGGTGTGAGGGCGGCGGATTCACCAGGGATGCCCTGGTTCGGTGCGGCCCAGAGCGCTGCGGCCCGGGCTTTTTTACGCAAAGGGCTGCGCCTGGAAGGCGCAGCCTTGCAAAGAAGGCCGTTTACCGGCCGAGCGCGGCCTTCTTCCAGGCCTCGGCGGCGGCGCTGTCGTCGCCGCGTTTTTCTGCCAGCTCGGCCAGGTGGCGCCAGGCGCTGGCCCGCAGGCTGCTGTCGCCCAGCTGCTGCGCCGCCTGTGTGAGCAACTGCTGGGCCTTGCCCCACAGCTGGCGCTTGAGGCAGGCCATGCCCGCCAGATACTGCAGGCGGGCGTCGCGGGGATTTCCCTGGTAGGCCGACTCGATGCGCGCCAGCCAGGGGGCGTCGAGGTCGTCCAGCCCGGCTTCGAGTGCGCGCACCAGCTTCAGCGCGTGGTGTTCGGCCAGCGCGTCGGGCAGGTCCACCATGCGGTCCCACACGGGCAGCAGCCAGGCGCGTACCTGCGTCGCGTCGCCGCCCAGGGCTGCCAGCCGCTGTGCGGCGTGGATGGCCAGCTCGGGCATGCTGCGCTCGGACGATTCCAGCGACATCCAGGTCTGCTGCAGCTGCGCGGTGTCGTGCGCGCTGTTGATGAGTTCAATGGCCAGGCCCCGCACGATGCTCTGGGCCGCAGCGGGCGAGAAGGCGCGGTGCTTGCCCAGCAGGCGTGCGGTGTCCAGCGCCTCCTGTGTCTGGCGTGCCAGCCGTGTGGCTTTGAGCTTGATGCGCAGCGACAGTGTGCGGCGTGCGGCACCTTGCGGCAGGGCGGCCAGGCGGTCGAGCGCAGCGTTGGCATCGCGGTCGTCCAGCGACCAGCGGGCGGCACGCATCTGGGCGCCCTCGCGCATTTCCTGCTCGTTCACGGTGCCGCGCAGCGGCGCCTCTTGCAGGGCGTCCTGCAGATGGCTTTCGCGCGTGGCGCTGTCTTGCAGCGCGTGCGAGGCCTCGGCCGCAATCATGTGGGCCAGGGCGCGCAACTGGCGGCCGTGGGGCACGGCCTCGCCAGCGGTGGCCAGCGCGTTTTCTTGCGACAGCGCAGCCACCGCGGCCTTGCGCGAGCGGATGAAGCGCCCGCCCAGCATGTGCGTCAGGGCGTCCAGCAAGGCCGCGTGCATGGCGCGCTCCTTTTGCTGCACGCGCCAGCGCCGGGCCTGGTGGGGCAGCTCCAGCAGCGCCGCCAGGGCGCGCAGCGCGGCGTACACGGTGACAAACCCGCCCACCAGCAACAGCACGACCAGGTTCAGCGACAGGTCGATGCGGTACGGCGGCCAGTACAGGGTGACGGTGCCCTGGTTGTTGCCCGCAAACAGCGCGGCGGCCACGGCCACGCCAAACAACGCCAAAAGCCAAAGAGCTGCTCGCATATCAGTTCAGTTGTCCGTTGCGCTGTGCGCAAATTGCTGAAACTGGCGCGACCAAGGCCAGTGCCCCCGCGCAAGGGCCGCCCCGCCGCGCTGGGGGCGTCCCCCTCCCGCATTGCGCAGCAATGCGAGAGAGGGGGAAGGCGCGAAGCGACTCAGGGGGTGTGTCATCTTCCGGCTGCAGCTGTTGCCAGCGCAGAGAGCGTTTCGTCCAGGCGCGGCTGTTCGGCCGCTTTCATGCTGGCCTGGGCGGTCTGCAGCGTGCTGGCAGCGTTCTGCGTGCGGCGCGATGCCGGGTCAAAGTATTTGTTGAGCGCAGCGTTGGCGGCGGCCAGGTCGGCGCGGGCCGATTCGAACTGGCGCGCCAGCACGCCCAGGCGGGCGTTGAGCAGCTTGAGCTTGAGATTCTCGCGCAGGAAGAAGGTCTGCTCGGGCGCCAGCAAGATGGCCTCGGGCTGGTCGATGCGGCTCACGCGCACCAGGCCCCGGGCCTCGTCGCGCACCACTTCCCAGCTGCGCTGCAAGGCTGCCTGCCACCAGGCCAGGTCGCCCTGGTTGAGCGGTGGCGTGTTTGTGGGAGCGGGTGTGGCTGCCAGGCGGCGTGTGGCGGCCGCCTGGGCCACGGCGTTCAGCACGGGCAGCTCGTCCACCTGGCGTACCAGGTCGTCCAGGCGGGCCAGCAGGCCGGCGGTGTCGGTCACGGTGGCGCGGGTCAGGCGGTCCAGGTCGCGGCCAATGGCGCGCTGCACGGGGGCCAGGCGGGGCTGTGCGGCGCGTTCGATGCGCTGGTTGGCGCTTTTTAGCGCGGCCACCAGGGGCTCCAGGCTGCCGGTGAGCTGCGCCTGTTGCTGCGCCAGGCGGATGGCCGATTCGATGTCCACCACCAGGTTCTCGTCGCGCGAGCGCGACAGGCTTTGCATGAGTTCTTCAAGCTGGCTGCGCTGCAGCGCCACTTCGCTCACCCGCGCTTCGGCCACCGACAGGCGGGCTGCCGTCTCGCGCACCAGTTCTTCGGCCTGGCGGGCCATGGTGCGGGCCTCGATGGCCTGCGCGCCCGAGTCGGCGGACTGACGGGCCAGTTGCTCTTGAATGGCGCTGAGCTTTTGCCACAGCATGCCGCTGCTGACCAGCGCGGCAGCGGCCACCGCGCCCAGGAGCAGCGTGACGGCGCCACCCCGGCCCGGGGTAGGTGCTGGAGGGGATGGCGAGGCTGCCGGGCCCATGGCCGGTGCGCCCACGGGTGCCGCGGCAGGTGCCGCCATGGGCGCTGCAGTGGGTGCGGGGGGCAGATCGTTGGGGGGCACGGAACTCATGCGGCCGATTCTATCGAGGCCACCACATCCTCCAGCGCCGGACGGCATTCCCGCACGGTGCCAAAGCCCGCTGCGCGGGCCGCTTCGGCGATGCGCGGGTGGGTGGCCAGTGCGTGCGCGGCGCCCCAGTGCTGGCCGGGCAGGGCCTCGGCCAGGTGGGCTACGGCTTCAGAGCTGCTCAGCAGCCAGATGGAGCCATCGCATGCCGCCTGTTGCGCCAGCGCCACCTCGTGCGCTGAAAAATGCGGCGCGCCGCGTTGGTAGGCCACCACAAACTCCACCGTGCCGCCCGCTGCCTCGATCTGGCGCGCCAGCCAGTCGCGGCCGTTGCCTGGGCTTTCATGTACACCCTGGGGCGTGGAGGACCTCCCGCGCACGATCAGCACGCAGTCGCCGGGCCGGATCTGCCCAGAGACCTGCTGCCACAGCGCTTCCGAGTCGAACTGGGGGGCATCCGGTGCCGGGCCGTCGATGCAGCCAGGCGGCACACCGGCCTGCTCCAGCGCACGCGCCGTGCCGGGGCCAGGTGCCCATGCTCTTGTTTTGATAGCTGCTAGCGCTTGTCCATCAGGCGCTAGGGCCTTATTTGGCTCAAAAAAATGAAACACCGCATTGCCACTGACAAACATCAGGGCCCGGTACTGTGCAAGCCGGGCATGCGCCTGGGTGAGTGCTTGCTCTGCTGCCGCATCACGGCAGGGGCCGATGGCGATGAGCGGCAGGGCCACGGCATGCACACCGCGCGCGCCCAGCAGCTGTACCCAGTGCGCAGCCTCGCGGGCGGGCCGCGTGACGATCACCCGGGGCATGGCATGCGCGTTCAAACCAGGGGTTCTGCGCCCCGTGCGCCACCGGCACGCAGGCGCTGCGCAATCGCGTCGCCCAGCGCTTCGGCCTGCGCCAGCGTGGAGACGGCGGCGCTGGCCGCTGCGCGCACCAGGGGGGCCTGCGCGTCCACGTCGCCCCAGGCGGCGTCGAGCTGCAGCACGCCATCGGTGAACGTGCCGTGCGCGGCCAGCGGCATCGAGCAGCTGCCGCCCATGGCGCGGCTCACGGCGCGCTCTGCGGCCACGGTCAGCCAGGTGGGCTGGTGGGCCAGCGGGGCCAGTGCTGCGATCAGGTCTTGCCGGTCGCTGCGCACTTCAATGCCCAAGGCACCCTGGCCCGCTGCGGGCAGCATGGCCGTGGGCGCAAACGTGGCGCGGATGCGGGATTCCAGCCGCAGGCGCTTCAGGCCCGCAGCCGCCAGCACGATGGCGTCGTACTGGCCTTCGTCCAGCTTGCGCAGGCGGGTGTCGAGGTTGCCACGCAGGGGTTCGATCTTGAGGTCGGGCCGCAGGGCCTGCAGCAGCACCTGGCGGCGCAGGCTGGAGGTGCCCACCACCGCGCCCTGGGGCAGGGCATCAATGTTCGGGTAGTTGGGTGAGACAAACGCATCGCGCGGGTCTTCGCGCTCCATCACGCAGGCCAGGGCAAAACCCTCGGGCAGCTCCATGGGCACATCCTTGAGCGAGTGCACGGCGATGTGCGCGCGGCCTTCTTCCAGCGCCACCTCCAGTTCTTTCACAAACAGGCCCTTGCCGCCCACCTTGCTGAGCGAGCGGTCCAGGATCTGGTCGCCCTTGGTGGTCATGCCCAGCAGCTCCACCGTGTGGCCCCGTGCGCGCAAAAGAGCCTGTACATGCTCGGCCTGCCACAGCGCCAGGCGGCTCTCTCGGGTGGCAATGACGATGGAAAGGGGGGAATGGGCGAGGCTCAAGTTCGTAACCTGTTTGTAATCATTCAGGGGCGGGCGATGCTAGCATGCGCCCGCACTGGGGCCGGTGCGCCCCGGGGGACGCGGGGGCAGGCGGCGCCAGGTCACCTACCCACCTCCGGAGACCCACGCACCATGAAACGATCCGACAAGGACCAGCCCCTGATTGACGACATCCGCCTGCTTGGCCGTATTCTGGGCGATGTGATCCGGGACCAGGAGGGCGTGGCCGCCTACGAACTGGTCGAGCAGGTGCGCAAGCTCTCGGTGGCCTTCCGCCGCGATGCCGACCAGGAGGCCGACCGCGCGCTCAAGAAGCTGCTCAAGTCCCTGTCGGGCGACCAGACGGTGAGCGTGATCCGCGCCTTCACTTACTTCAGTCACCTGGCCAACCTGGCCGAAGACCGCCACCACATCCGCCGCCGCGCCGTGCACGAACGCGCGGGCGACACGCAAGAGGGCAGCATCGAAGTCGCCCTGTCGCGCCTGCGCTGGGCTGGCATTGCGCCCAAGACGATTTCACAGACGTTGGCGGGCAGCTACGTGGCCCCCGTGCTCACCGCCCACCCCACCGAGGTGCAGCGCAAGAGCATTCTGGATGCCGAACGCGACATCGCCCAACTGCTGGCCACGCGCGACGACATACAGGTGCGCGCCCAGCTCTACAACAGCGCCAAAGACGCGCTCACCCCGCGCGAGCTGGCCGCCAACGAAGCCCTGCTGCGCGCCCGCGTGGCCCAGCTGTGGCAAACGCGCCTCTTGCGCTACAGCAAGCTCACCGTGGCTGACGAGATCGAGAACGCGCTGTCGTATTACGAAGCCACCTTTCTGCGCGAGATCCCCAAGATCTACGCCGACCTCGAAAACGAGCTGGGCCAGTACCCCGTACACAGCTTTCTGCGCATGGGCCAGTGGATCGGCGGCGACCGCGACGGCAACCCCAACGTCACCGCGCAAACCCTGCAATACGCGCTGAGCCGCCAGGCCGAGGTGGCCTTGCGCCACTACCTGACCGAGGTGCACTACCTGGGCGGCGAGCTGTCATTGTCGGCCCGCCTGGTGCAGGTATCGGCCGAGATGGAGGCCCTGGCCCAGCGCTCGCCCGACACCAACGAACACCGCGTGGACGAGCCCTACCGCCGCGCCCTGACAGGCATCTACGCGCGCCTGGCTGCGTCGCTCAAGGACCTGACCGGTGGCGAGGCCGCCCGCCATGCCGTGGCCCCACAAAACGCCTACGCCAGCGCCGAAGAGTTCCTGGCCGACCTGCGCGTGATCGAAGCGTCATTGAAGTCGCACCACGGCGAAGCCCTGGCCGCCGAGCGCCTGCACCCGCTGATCCGCGCCGTGCAGGTGTTCGGCTTTCATCTGGCCACGGTGGATTTGCGCCAAAGCTCCGACAAACACGAAGAAGTGGTGGCCGAGCTGCTGGCCAAGGCGCGCATTGAGCCCAACTACGCCAGCCTGCAAGAGGCCGCCAAGCGTGCCCTGTTGATCAAGCTGCTGAACGACGCCCGCCCCCTGCGCGTGGTGGGTGCCGAATACTCTGCCCATGCAAAGGGCGAGCTGGCCATCTTCGAAACCGCCCGCGTCATGCGCGAGCGCTTCGGCCACGAGGCCATTCGCCACTACATCATCAGCCACACCGAAACGGTGAGCGACCTGCTGGAAGTGCTGCTGCTGCAAAAGGAAGTGGGCCTGATGAATGGCACCTTGGACACTGAGTCCAAGAACCACCTCATCGTGGTGCCGCTGTTCGAAACCATCGAAGACCTGCGCAACGCCGCGCCCATCATGCGCGAGTTCTATGCGCTGCCCGGCGTCGCTGCCCTGGTGCAGCGCAGCGGTGGCGAGCAAGACATCATGCTGGGCTACAGCGACAGCAACAAAGACGGCGGCATCTTCACCAGCAACTGGGAGCTGTACCGCGCTGAGATCGCGCTCGTCGAATTGTTCGACGAGTTGGCCACCACCCACGGCATCCAGCTGCGCATGTTCCACGGCCGGGGCGGCACCGTGGGCCGGGGCGGCGGCCCCAGCTACCAGGCCATCCTGGCGCAACCCCCCGGCACCGTGCGCGGCCAGATCCGCCTGACCGAGCAGGGCGAAGTCATTGCCTCCAAATACGCCAACCCCGAGATCGGCCGCCGCAACCTCGAAACCCTGGTCGCTGCCACGCTCGAAGCCACCCTGCTGCAGCCCACCAAGCCCGCTACCAAGGCGTTTCTGGATGCTGCTGCGCAGCTCTCACTGGCCAGCATGGGCAGCTACCGCGCGCTGGTGTACGAGACACCCGGTTTTACCGACTACTTCTTCAACTCCACCCCCATCCGCGAGATCGCCGAGCTCAACATCGGCTCCCGCCCCGCCAGCCGCAAGGCCAGCCAGAAGATCGAAGACCTGCGCGCCATCCCCTGGGGCTTCAGCTGGGGCCAGTGCCGCCTCACGCTGCCCGGCTGGTACGGCTTTGGCTCGGCGGTGGACGCCTTTGTGAACACCGAGGGCAAAGACCCCAAGACCCAACTGGCCCTGCTGCAAAAGATGTACCGCCAATGGCCGTTCTTCCGCACCTTGCTGTCCAACATGGACATGGTGCTGGCCAAAAGCGACCTGGCCCTGGCCTCACGCTACAGCGAACTCGTCACCGACGCCCGCCTGCGCAAAAAGGTGTTCACCAGCATCGAGGCCGAATGGCACCGCACCGCCGAGGCGCTGACCCGCATCACCGGCGACAAACAGCGCCTCACCCACAACACGGCCCTGGCCCGCTCCATCAAACACCGCTTTCCGTACATTGACCCGCTGCACCACTTGCAGGTAGAGCTGGTGCGCCGCTGGCGCGCAGGGCAGGGGGATGAGCGGGTGCAGACGGGGATTCACATTTCCATTAATGGGATTGCGGCGGGGTTGAGGAATACCGGCTGAGTGGCGGACAGCGCAGCGCGATTCGAACCTGCGCATCGCGGCCTGTTTTGATCGCAGGCACCCATAACAAAAAGGGCTCCCGAAGGGAGCCCGATCTGCCTGCCCGCCCCTGCGGTTCAGTTAACACTCCCCATGGCAGCGCCACCCGCAAATGCAAAGTGCCACCACCATGGGAAGTCCCGCAACTGCTTCAACCAATCTCAAGCAGTTGGTCTGCCAATTACATGGCGCTGAATTCGCCGTGGGGGATCTGGCCGGTGCGCAGTGCTTCGGCAGCCTGGGCACGCACGGCAGCGCGGTCAGCGGTGGAGGTGTAGGTCACCACACGCGAACCAGCAGGTTCCTGGCTGCGGGTCTGGGCAACGGTTGCGGCTTCAGCGGCCACTTCAGCGCGGGTGCGGTTCGTTTCGAACTTCAGGGCGAATTGCGAGCTGTCGGCTTCGTCAGCCTGGGCGCCAAAAGAAGCGAAAGCGGCAACAGCAGCGACGGAGAGGAAACGGGCGGTCTTGTTCATGATGAAAATCCTTGAAGGTTAAAAAGCGTCTCAAAAAGCCGGGTCAAAAACCATTCCTGAACCGGGTTCGGTGAGTCGCCTTGCGGGTTCGGCTCATCGATGGGATGAACTGTACGCCGATGGTGTTCACGGAAAAACTACCTGGTCGCGAACTAACTGTTCCAGTATTGGAAACAATCTTTGAGGCCGCCTTGACCTCCTGGGCCACGCAGGTGCGCCGTGATGGCGAGTGATGTGGGTGGGGTGGGTGAGGTGGGGCTGAGATGCCCATCGCCCCGCAGCGTGGCGGGGGGGGAATCTGCCGGTTTGCGGCAGATGCCGGGTATCAATCCCCCAGCAATTCGCCCACGGCCTTCAGATCTTCGACCCGGTCGCACACGGCCTTCACGGCCATCATCACCGGGATGCCCAGCAGCAGGCCCCACAGGCCCCACAGCCAGCCCCAGGCGAGCACGCTGACGAACACGGCCACAGGGCTCATGCTGCTGGTGCGGCTGGTGAGCCAGGGGGTGAGCAGGTTGCCTACCAGGGTGTGGATGACCAGCGATGCACCGCCGATGGCCAGGGCCATGTCCAGGGTGCCGAACTGCAGGAAGGCCACCAGGGCCGATGCGCCGGTGACCAGGGCCGAGCCGATGTAGGGCGCGAGGTTGAGCACCCCGGCCGCCACACCCCACACGGCGGCGTTCTCCAGGCCCAGGGCCCAGTAGGCAAGGCCGGTGGCCACGCCCACCAGCACGCTGGTGAACACCTGCACCATCAGGTAGCGCTGGATCTGGTTGGTGATGTCTTCCAGCACGTGGATGGTGACCTTGCGCCGCTCCAGGCTGGTGCCCGCGATGCGCAGCAGCTTGTTGCGAAACAGGTTGCCCGATGCCAGCGCAAAGTAGGTAAGGAACACCACCACCGTGAGCTGCCCCAGCGCGGACATGAGCCCCATGGTGCCGCTCCACAGGTAGTCGCGGATGTTGAAGGGCGGGCGCTCTACCACCACGCGCTGCACGCCGCGCCGGGGGGGGCTGGCGGTGGCGCTGTTTTCGTTGGCGGCCTGTTCGATCTGCGTTGCGGCCTTTTGCATGGTGTCGAGCGGGCTGCTGGCGCCGGTGCGCGCCTTGAGGCTGTCGCGCACCTTCTTGGCGGCCACGGGCAGCGAGTCCACCAGTTGCGCGGCGCCGTCGCTCAGCGACCAGGCGGCGCTGGCCAGGCCCAGAACGATGGCGATCAGCAGCACACCGGCCCCCAGCCAGCGGGGCACGTAGCAGCGCCGCAAGACCTCCACCACGGGCCGCAGCGCCGTGGTGAGCAGCAGGCTGAGCATGATGGGGATGAACACGGCGCTGGCCCAGTGCAGCAGGGCCACGCTGGCAAACAGCGCCAGCAGCGCGAGCGAGAGGTTGCGCACGTCCACGGGCATGTGGAGCATGAGCGGGCCGGGGAGGGATGCGGTGGCTGCGGGCGCGCCGCTTGGTGGTTGCGCAGGCGGTGGGGGGCTGTCGGGGGTTGACCGGGCTTTGGCGGGTGGGGCCGCTTCGTCCGCTTGGGCCATTTGGGCCACTGGTGCGGGGCCGTCCGCCGCAGGCGCGTGGGGGGGCATGGTCGGGGCTGCTTCAGCGGCGGGGCTGTCTGGCTGTGGGGGCTCGGCAGCGGAGGCGGGCGGGGATGCAGGGGTGGGCTCGGTCATCATGCGCGGATTGTGATGGGACTCGGGCCTGCTGGGTTGTAGGTCGGGCTGACATGCAGCGTGTCGGCGGGGGGATGTGGCGGTTCGGAAGCTCTGGCGGGTGGTTTGCCTGGCGACCCGCCAGCGGTGCCTGTGTGGCAGGGTTCGGCGCCCTGCCCGGTGGCATCAGCACAGCGGCAGCGGGCGCTTCTTGTTGAGTGCATCCACCGTGCCCAGCAGCTGCTGCCAGTAGGTGGGCAGTGACGACCACGAGGCGCCGATGGCCAGGTTGGTGGCATAGACCATGCCGGTGTTCAGGCGGGGCCGGTGGGCGTGCTTCACGGCAGCCTGCATGTCGGTGCAGGTGCTGGCGGTGTGGACCAGCATGGCCTGGGCGGTGTTGTCCTTGGCGTAGACCCAAGTGCTGGCGGGCTGGGGGTCTGTGGCCTGGTAGGCGGCGGCATTGCCAGCGTAGGTGACCAGCGTGTCGGCCACACCCGCATAGGCCGCTACGGGGTAGGTGCCTGGGTTGCCGATCACCGTGGGCGCGTTGGGCGGCGTGGCGCCTTTGCTCATGCCCGAGGCCCGGGCCTTGGCGTAGTTGTAGACGTCCTGAAAGTACGCCAGCCGTGCGCTGTCGGTGGCCATGCCGTCCAGGAAGAAGCCGTCGAGCTGGTCGGGGTAGAGGCGGATGTAGTTGTCGATGGTGGCCTTCACGTCAGCCACCGAGCGCGACCCGCCGCTGCCCGAGGTGGCCACGTAGGCGACGACTTTGTTGGTGGTGCCCGCCACGGCCTTGAAGTCTTTGATGGCCGTGAGCAGGTCGTCGTCAACCTCGGAGTCCGCGGTCAGCACGCCGTCGCTGGCGCTGGCCACGGCGGTGATCTGCACGTCCGGGTAGCTGGCTGCGCCGCTGGTGAGGGTGGCCCAGGGCGATGAGGTGCCGCTGGCGCTGAAATACGCGGGCACCAGCACCTGCAGGTTTTTGTGGGTGGGGCGCACGTAGTACGTGAGGCTGTCGCCCGCCGTGTTGGCGCTGCTGGTGGCCGTGGCGCTGACCTGGAAGGTGGCGCTGGGCGGCAGGCTGCTCACGGTGAGCGTGGTGCTGGCCACGCTGGCCACGGTGGTGGGCGCCACGGGAGAGAAGGTGGCGGCTGCGGAGGGGTTGACGGTGAAGGTGACCACCGTGCCGTTGGGGGCTGCGCCGCCGTTGACGCTAACGTCGGCCGCCAGCGGCTCAGATGCGCCGGGTTCGAGCACGTTCTCGGTGGGCTGCACGAAATGCAGCGTGACGGGCGCGCTCGCGGGTGGCGGTGGGGCGGTCGTGTTGTTGTCCTTGTCCGTGGCGCCGCCGCAGCCCGCCAGAGCCGCAGTGAGGGCCATCAAGGACGCGAGGCGGTGGGTGCGGGTTGTGGTGAGCATGGTCTTCACGGAGGGTTGGTATGAATGGGTTGATTGTGAAGGCTTGCGCCAGCAGCTCCAAGGGCCGAAACGGCCGCTTTGGCCGGGAAAAACGGCCTTGTTGCGCCGATTGCCGCAGGCGGGCGCCAGTACCATGGCCCACATGCCATCCTTCCTTCACCGCATTCCGGCCGCCGCAGCAGCCTTGCTGTGCGCAGCGCTGCTGGTCGGCTGCGGCACGCTGGACGTGCCGCGTGCCGACAACTACCCCGCCACCGGCCAGAAGAAAGCCCGCGCCGTGCACCACTGGGATGTGCTGGCGGGCGATGTGGCCGGGCGCGTGGCCGAAAAGATCGCATCCTGGCCCGAGGGCGAATACCCGCTGTACGTCACGGTGGCAGACAACTCCAGTTTCAACCAGAGCTTTCTCAAGTTGCTCAAGGTGCACCTGCTGAACCGGGGCGTGGCGGTGTCCACGGTGCCCACGGCGGTGGAGCTGGAGGTGCAGACGCAACTGGTGCAGCACGGGTCTGGCTCACCGCGCGGCTTGCCCGTGCCCATGGCCGGCACCATCATCGGCACTGGCGTGGGCGTGTGGCGCGACTGGGCGGTGCACTATTCCGACCGCACCCTGTTGCCGGGTGTGGCCACGGCCCTGGGCGTGGGGGCAGGGGTGGCGCTGGACATGGCCCAGCTCTACACCCAGGGCGCCGCCGCAGGCGGACCCACGCGCACCGAGGTGCTGATCACATCCACGCTCAAGTCGCGCGACCGGTACCTGGCCGGAACGGCCGATCTGTATTACATCGAGGGGGCCGATGCAGTGCTGTATCAGCCCGAGCGGCCGCCCGCGCCTGCACCGATGACGCCCGTCAAGACCTGGCGGGTGGTGGCGCCATGAAGGGCTTGTGGACGCCGCAACAAGTTCCCCGGGGCGCACGCGCCGCCAGCTGGTGGGCGGCTGCCGCCCTTGCGCTGGCGGGCCTGCAGGGCTGCGAGACCACCAACCCCATGCACAGCTACTACTACGGTGACCGGGCGGGCGGAATATCGCGCTCCAACCTCATCGAGCTGAATGAACGCGCCACCGATGCGCTGCTGCAGACCGCACCGCTGGATGCCAACCAGCCCGTGCTGGTGGCCACGCTGGTCAATGTGGACCGGCTCACTGAATCGTCGCGGCTGGGCCGCATCTTCTCGGAGCAGATCGCGGGCCGCATGGTGCACCGGGGTCTGAAGGTGACCGAGGTGAAACTGCGCGAGAACCTGCTGCTGCAGCGCGACCAGGGTGAGCTGCTGCTGTCGCGCGAAGTGCGCGAGGTGAGCCAGTCGCAGAACGCGCAGGCCGTGGTGGTGGGCACGTATGCGGTTTCCACGTCGGTGGTGTACATCAGCCTCAAGCTGGTGAACCCGGTAGGCAACACCGTGGTGGCGGCGCACAACTATGCCGTGCCAATGGATGAAAACGTGCGCGCGCTGCTGGCTGGGAGATAGATGACATCCCCATGAGCGGCTTCGCCGCTTCCCCCTTCTCTCGCGCTACGCGCGGGAAGGGGGACGCCGCCAGCGCGGCGGGGCGGCCCTTGCGCGGCGGCCCTGGCGGGTGCAGCGCCCATTTTTTTGGTCGGGGTGGGAATCAGGCTAGCGCGCCCGTTTGGTAGGTGCAAAAAGCTAATGCTTTGATATCCATCTCAGTGCAGCATCAGTGCGCCAGCCGTCTTGCTCTTACCGGCGCGGGCGGGTGGATTGCACAGGCCGCAGGTGAAGTGGCGGTTCTCATACAGCTCGGTCACGAACTGGCCGCTGCACTGGCTGCACTTGGTGCGCGTCAACATGCCGGCGTCCACAAATTTCACCAGGCGCCAGGCGCGCGTGAAGGAGAGCAGGGGTTCGATCTCGGCCGTGGCGACCTGCTCGTTGTACAGGCGGTAGGCTTTGGTCAGCAGCTCCACCGAATCCAGGTCCACGCCCTTGGACAGGTATTCGTAGATGTTCAGGAACAGTGAGCTGTGGATGTTCTCTTGCCAGGTCAGGAACCAGTCGGTGGAGAAGGGCAGCTGGCCTTTCGAGGGTGATTTGCCCGCGATCTCTTTGTACAGCCGGATCAGCCGTTCATACGACAGCGTGGTTTCCGATTCAAGCACCTGCATGCGGGCGCCCATCTGGATCAGCATGGCCGCGCGTTCGATCTGCTTGGATTCGTTCAGCACGCTCTTGGCGGGGGCTTTGGCAGCGGGTGCGTTGGTGGACATGGCGGGCTTTCGGTGGAGACTGGGGGAAGAGGGCTGCGGGCAAGTGCTTCAGAGCACTTCCGACACGCGGCTGGCCATCAGGATGTTGGCGTGCAGCGTGTTGGTGGCTTCGTTGCCCACCTTCTTGGCTGAGTGGTTGGTGAGCAAGCTCCACACCAGGTTGTCGTCCACGCGGAAGCTGCAAAGAAGCGTGTTGCGGGAGGCCAGTTTCATCACTTGCGCTGGCGACAGCGATGCCAGAATGTCGGCAGACTCTTCGTTCATGCCCAAGCGGAACACGGCTTCGGCCTTGTCCTGACGGATCAGGGTTTGGGCCAACATCAGGTAGGTGAGGTTGGCTTCGCGGATTTCAGCGAGGATTTGTTCGTTGGTCATGGCAGCTTCCTTTTTCCAGTACCGGGTCTTGCGTTGCCTGCTGATTGCAGGTTTTGCGTGATCCGTTGAAATGGATTGTGAAACCGCCCCAATCAGAAATTAAGTCGGGGTTTGGCTGTGCCGCGTGTCTGGTTCTGCGGTGGGCCGTGTAGGAATTTGCCCTACACGCACATCAGGTGCAGGCTGGCATTTCAGGCGATGGCCGCTGCTGTGGCAGTGGGCCCAGGCTGCCCACTTCTGTTCATGGTTTTGATAGCACCCTCAAAACCATCTTTTTTGCACTTTTACAACCTGCGCTGCCGTGCTGGACGCTGGATCAGCCTTTTTCGACCGGGCGCGTGGGGTCTGAACACCACTCGCTCCAGCTGCCGGCAAACAATGCTGTCGGGCCGAGGCCGGCTATCTCCATGCCCAGCAGATTGGGCACGGCGCTCACGCCGCTGCCGCACTGGTGCACCACGGTGGCGGGGTCACGGCCGCCCAGCAGCGCTTCAAATTCAGCGCGCAGCACGTCGGCAGGCTTGAAGCGGCCATCCGCGCCGATGTTTTCGGCAAAGGGGCGGTTCAGCGCGCCCGGAATGTGGCCCGCCACGGGGTCCAGAGGCTCCACTTCGCCCCGGTAGCGGGCACCTGCACGGGCGTCGATCACGGTCTGGCCGGGCTGCTGCAGGCGCGCGAGCACCTCGCTGGCCGTGGCCAGCTGGCGCAAGGGGGTGCCCAGCTGGAAATTGGTCTGGAAGTGCGCGGGCTCTTCGCCGCTGTTCACCGCCCCACCGGCGGCCTGCCAGGCTTGCAGCCCACCGTCGAGCACGGCCACGGCTTCATGCCCCGCCCACTTGAGCATCCACCACAGGCGGCCACAGTAGTTGGCGCCCTGGCGGTCGTACACCACGGCCTGCATGCCATTGGCAAAACCCACGCTGGACAGCCACATGGCAAAACGCTCGCGGCTGGGCAGGGGGTGGCGTCCACCGGATGCCGGCTGGTCGGCTTCCTGGGCGGTCAGCGTGCCGTGAGCGCCGGGGGCACCGTGTTTGGCGCTGAGGTCGTTGTCAAGGTTGGCGTACACCGCGCCGGGGATGTGCGCCTGTGCGTACTGCTGGGCACCGGCCGTGGGTTGCATCAGTTCGAAGCTGCAGTCAAACACCATCAGCGGCGCACCGCTGGCGATCAGGGATTGCAGGTCGGGGGCAGAGATGAGCGTGGTGTAGGTGGTCATCGGCAGAAAATGGGCAAAGTGACGGAGTGCGTCGAAAGGGGCTCCATTGTGGCCATCCCGGTGGGGCGTGTCCTCGTGTGGCCGTATCTGTTTTTGTATCCGTCAGTGTTCTTCGGCAGGTGCCCCGGGCGCAGCCCGCGCGCGCAGGATGGTGGCCACAATGCCGCTGCCCACGATGAGGGCCATGCCGAACCAGCCGATGGGCGGGATCTTGTCGCCAAACAGCAGCACGCTGTAGACGGCGGCAAACACGATGCCCGAATACTGCAGGTTGGCCACCACCAGCGTGCCGCGCTGGGTCTTGGCGCTGGCGTAAGCCTTGGTCATGCACAGCTGGCCGCCCGCAGCCAGCACACCGATGGGCAGCAGCCACAGCGCCTGCCAGCCCGGCCAGTCCGACATGCCGGTAAACAGCATGGCCCCGCCCCCCGCCACCGCAGAGCCCACGGCAAAGTAGAAAACGGTGCGCGATTCGGGCTCGCCCAGGCGCGACAGCGCCACCACCTGCATGTAGGCAAATGCAGCCGTCAGGCCGGACATCAGCCCGATCATCCCGGCAAAGGCCTGGTTCTGGTCCAGGCTGGGGCGCAGCATCAGCACCACGCCCACGAATCCGGTGAGTACGGTGAGAATCAGCGGCCCTTGCAGGGCGGGCCGTGGAGATGCCGCAGAAGGGCGCCAGGCCAGCAGCGTGCCGCCGACCAGGAAGGCGGCGATCCACACGCTGCTCATGTAGTTGAGCGTCATGGCCGTGGCCAGCGGCAGGTGGGCAATGGCGTAGAACCAGGCGCCCAGCGACGCCACCCCCACCAGGCTGCGCCAGGCGTGCATGCCGGGGTATTGCGTGGCCAGCGTCACTTTTTGAGAGCGTGCCAGCAGCCACAGGATGGCCATGCCGATCAGGCCCCGGTAACACACCAGTTCGGCCGAGTTGAAGAAGTCCGATGCGATCTTGACGCACACCCCCATGCTGGCAAACAAGAACGCGGCCAACACCATCCAGAGGGCTTGCATCGTGACGTGATCCTGTGAAAGGCCGCGCGCCGCACGTGGGGCATAGGATTGCACGGCTTGAAATAAAAATAGCTGCCAGCGCTTGCGGATCAAGCGGTGGCAGCTATTGTAATGAGAGCGGTCAGGGTAGTCGTCGCGAATGGATAGCGTTTACCTCGCTGTTCGAGACTTCACAGATCGACGGCACAGACTCAGGTTGGGGCCTCTCAAAACTGGCGGTGCTCAGGCCAGTGCCCCCGCGCGAGGGCCGCCAAGCCGCGGATGCGGCACTTCGCTTGCGTACGCCGGGGGGCGTCCCCCGTGGGGGGAAGACGCGAAGTGGCTCAGGGGGGGCTTCCCATGACCTGGCGGTACCACTCGTGGAAGTGCTGCATGCCATCTTCCATGGGGCTCTGGTAGGGGCCGACTTCGTTGTCGCCGCGCGCCAGCAGGGCCTTGCGGCCTGCGTCCATGCGCTCGCCGATTTCGTCGTCCTCGATGCAGGTCTCCATGTAGGCGGCCTTTTGCGCCTCGACGAATTCGCGCTCGAAGGCGGCGATCTCCTCGGGGTAGTAGAACTCCACCATGTTCAGCGTCTTGGTGGGGCTGATGGGGTGTAGCGTGGACACGGTGAGTACATGCGGGTACCACTCGATCATGATGTGCGGGTACAGCGTGAGCCAGATAGCGCCGTACTTCGGCGGCTTGCCTTCGCGGTAGTCCAGCAGCGCCTTGTGCCAGCGCTCGTACACCGGGCTGCCGGCCTTGCCCAGTCGGTTGGCCACACCCACGGTTTGTACCGAGTAGTTCTTGCCGAACTCCCAGCGCAGGTCGTCACACGTCACAAAGCTGCCCAGGCCCGGGTGGAAGGGGCCAACGTGGTAGTCCTCCAGATAGACCTCGATGAAGGTCTTCCAGTTGTAGTTGCACTCGTGCAGCTCCACATGGTCGAGCACGTAGCCGTCAAAGTCCAGGTCGGCACGCGGGCCCATCTGGGCCAGGTCGGCGGCCACGTCGTAGCCGTTGTCTTCAAACAGCAGGCCGTTCCACTCACGCAGCTTGTAGTTGTTCAGGTTCAGGCACGGGTCATGCGCAAAGTGGGGTGCGCCCAGCAGTTCGCCCTGGGGGTTGTACGTCCAGCGGTGCAATGGGCACACGATGTTGCCGCCCGCGCTGCCCTTTTGCTGGGTGTTCAGCGAGCCTTTGCCCTTGAGCATGACGGCCTGGCGGTGGCGGCACACGTTGGACACCAGCTCAATGCCGCCTTGGGCGTTGCGCACCAAGGCGCGGCCCTCGCCCTCCTGGGGCAGTGCGTAGTAGTCGCCCGTGTTGGGCACCGCCAATTGGTGCCCCACATAGCGGGGCCCGCGCTGGAAGATGGTGTCCAGCTCGCGCTGGAACAGCGCATCGTCAAAGTAGCTTGAAACTGGTAGTTGGCTTGCGGCCTGCTGCAGTTGAAGACTTAAATCAGACATGGGTGACCTGACCTAAAGACTCCCCACAGGGAGAAAGTGCGGGAGGTGCGCCAGGGAATGCGCATCTGGAAAAAAGGAAACCGGCTAGTGTGGCTAGCCGGCTCGACTGGAATGGGATTATAGGCGGTGGGGTTATTCCCGCACCCCCGCTACGTGAATAGAAAACATCGCTTTCTGAAAATAGAGCGGCGTCACGCATCGGACCGCGTCTGACACGAAGGGCGTACCGGTGCGCCTAAAATCATCGGTTTTTCACCCGCGCTCTGCCGCCCCCTCCATGCCCAAGGCCCCCGCAACCCCCGCTCCTCCCGCCGAACCCGCCAGCTATGAGGCGGCCCTGGAAGAGCTGGAGCAACTCGTGGCCCGCATCGAGTCGGGCCAGTTGCCGCTGGACCAGATGCTGGCCGGCTACCAGCGCGGCGCCACGTTGCTGGCGTTTTGCCGCCAGCGGCTCGAAGCCGTGCAGGACCAGATCAAGGTGCTGGATGAAGGGCAACTGCAACCATGGAACCAGGAATGAGCGCGGTGCCAATGAATTTCGAGAGCCAGCCGCTGGACATGAACCTCTGGAGCCAGAACCACCTGGCCCGGGTGGAGCAGGCCCTGTCGCAATGGGTGGGCGATGGCGCACCCGCCGGGCTGGGCGACGCCATGCGCTATGCCGTGCTCGATGGTGGCAAGCGGCTGCGTCCCCTGCTGGTGCTGGCGGCCTATGAGGCGGTCTGCAGTGGCGCACCGGCCTCTGCGGTGGTTGACGATGCCGCGCTGCGCGCTGGCCTGGACGAGGCGGCCCTGCGGGCCGCGTGCGCGGTGGAACTCATTCACGCCTACTCGCTGGTGCACGACGACATGCCCTGCATGGACAACGACGTGCTGCGCCGTGGCAAGCCCACCGTACATGTGCAGTTTGGCGAGGCCCAGGCGCTGTTGGCGGGCGATGCCTTGCAGGCCTTTGCATTTGAGTTGCTTACGCCCGACAACACCCTCATCCCCGCCGCCACGCAGGCCACGCTGTGCAGGCTGCTGGCGCGGGCCGCCGGATCGGCCGGCATGGCGGGCGGGCAGGCCATCGACCTGGCCAGCGTGGGTGTGGCGTTGACCGAAGACCAGTTGCGCCAGATGCACCGGCTCAAGACCGGCGCGCTGCTGCAGGGCAGTGTGCTCATGGGGGCGGCGTGCGGCCACGCCGTGGGCGCGGCCTACCAGGCGCTGTCCGACTACGGGGCCGCCATGGGCCTAGCGTTCCAGGTGGTGGATGACATCCTGGACGTGGTGGCCGATTCGGCCACGCTGGGCAAGACGGCCGGCAAGGACGCTGCGGCCGACAAGCCCACCTATGTGTCTTTGCTGGGGCTTGCGCGGGCGCAGGCCTATGCCCAGGAGCTGCTGGCCGAGGCCCATGCGGCCCTGGCCCGCAGTGGCCTGCCCGATAGCCGCGCGCTGGCGGCCCTGGCGGACATGGTGGTGCGCCGCTCGCACTGAGCCTGGCCCGATGATCCGTGCTGCGCCCTGTTCATGCCCGTTGCAGTGAAATCAATGCCAAATCGGCCTCCAGCGCTTTCCTGTAAAGCGCTGGCAGCTATGAAAAGAATAGTAAATGTCCACGATGTCCTTTCCCCTGCTGCAGACCATCAATGACCCGGCCGACCTGCGCCAGCTTTCGCGCGCAGATCTCAAGGCCCTGGCGACCGAGTTGCGCGGGTTCGTGATCGAAAGTGTTGCGCGCACGGGTGGGCACCTCAGCTCCAACCTGGGCACGGTGGAGCTGACGATCGCGCTGCACCATGTCTTCAACACCCCCGAAGACCGGCTGGTGTGGGACGTGGGCCACCAGACCTATCCGCACAAGATCCTGACCGGCCGCCGCGACCGCATGCACACGCTGCGCCAGTTGGGCGGTATCTCGGGCTTTCCGCAGCGGGCCGAGAGCATTTACGACACCTTTGGCACCGCGCATTCGAGCACCAGCATCTCGGCCGCGCTGGGCATGGCGCTGGCCGCCAAGCGCAAGGGCGAAAACCGCCACGCCGTGGCGATCATCGGCGATGGCGCCATGAGTGCGGGCATGGCCTTCGAGGCGCTGAACAACGGCGGTGTGGCCGATGCCAACCTGCTCGTGGTGCTGAACGACAACGACATGAGCATCAGCCCGCCCGTGGGCGCGCTCAATCGCTACCTCGCTCAGCTCATGAGCGGGCAGTTTTACGCGGCTGCCAAGAACGTGGGCAAGACCGTGCTGCGGCCCGTGCCGCCCCTGCTGGAGCTGGCCAAGCGCTTCGAGCAGCAGGCCAAGGGCATGGTGGTGCCTGCCACGTTGTTCGAGAAGTTCGGCTTCAACTACATCGGCCCCATTGATGGGCATGACCTCGATTCGCTGATCCCCACGCTGGAGAACATCAAGGGCCTCAAAGGCCCGCAGTTCCTGCACGTGGTCACCAAAAAAGGCCAGGGCTACAAGCTGGCCGAGGCCGACCCCGTGGCCTACCATGGCCCCGGCAAGTTCGACCCCTCCGTGGGCCTCACCAAGCCCGCCACGCCGCCCAAGCAGACGTTCACGCAGGTGTTTGGCCAGTGGCTGTGCGACATGGCCGCACACGACTCTCGCCTGGTGGGCATCACGCCCGCCATGCGCGAGGGCTCGGGCATGGTGGAGTTTGAAAAACGTTTCCCGGACCGCTACTACGACGTGGGCATTGCCGAGCAGCATGCCGTAACCTTTGCCGCCGGCATGGCCTGCGAAGGCGTCAAGCCGGTGGTGGCGATTTACTCCACCTTCTTGCAGCGCGGTTATGACCAGCTGATCCACGACGTGGCCCTGCAAAACCTGCCCGTGGTGTTTGCGCTGGACCGCGCGGGCCTGGTAGGCGCCGACGGTGCCACGCATGCAGGCGCGTACGACATCCCGTTTGTGCGCTGTATTCCCAACATGAGCATGGCCTGCCCTGCTGACGAGCGCGAATGCCGCCAACTGCTCAGCAGCGCCTTCGAGCAAGACCACCCAGTGGCCGTGCGTTACCCGCGTGGCAGCGGCGCCGGTGTGGCACCACTGGCGGCGTTGGATGGCCTGCCTTTTGGCAAAGGCGAGATCCGTCGCGAGCGCCAGGGCACCGATGCCAAGGCGCCGCGCATCGCGATCCTGTCGTTTGGCACGTTGCTGTACCCCGCGCTGGAAGCGGCCGAGGCTCTGGACGCCACGGTGGTCAACATGCGCTGGGCCAAACCCATCGACGAGGCCTTGTTGCGCGAGGTGGCCGAGCGCCACGATGCGCTGGTCACGCTGGAAGAGGGGGCGATCATGGGCGGTGCGGGCAGCGCCGTGACCGAGGCGCTCCACAGCATGGGCATCGTGCGGCCCGTGCTGCAGCTGGGCCTGCCGGACGTGTTCATCGAACATGGCGACCCGGCCAAGCTGCTTGCGTTGCAAGGGCTCGATGCCGAGGGAATCCGCCTTGCGATCGAGCGGCGGTTTTTGCCCGCGCTGCAGTCGGTGCGGGCTGCCTGATCTGCCAGGGTGGTCTGCTGCAGTCCCGTTTTGCAGCGGGGTGTGTGCGGCTGTCCCCAAGATGCTTGCAGAAGCCTGAAGCCATGTGCAAGGGCAGGGATTTTCGCGGGAAAACCCGCAAAAGTCTGAGGGGGCATGTTTCTACAATGAACCCGGCTCAAACAAGTCCTTGACGGCGCCGTGCACAACGCGTGCGCCCAAGTTTCGCAATCACTATATCGGAGAGAACCTCATGGATCGTCGTTCAATCATCAAGCAGGCTGGCATCGCTGGCGTGCTGGCTGCAGGCGTTGCGCCTGCCGTCCACGCCCAGGCTGCCATTCGTTGGCGTCTGGCTTCCAGCTTCCCCAAGTCGCTGGACACCATCTATGGCGGCGCTGATGTGTTCTCCAAGGCCGTCAAGGCCATGTCGGGTGGCAAGTTTGAAATCTCCGTGCACGCTGGTGGCGAGTTGATGCCCCCCTTTGGCGTGATGGACGGCGTGCAGCAGGGCACCGTGGAGATGTGCCACACCGTGCCTTACTACTTCTACGGCAAGAACCCCGCCTTCGCGCTGGGTTCGGCAGTGCCCTTCGGCTTCAATGCCCGCCAGATGAATGCCTGGATGCTGCATGGCAATGGCCGCAAGCTGATGAACGAGTTCTACGCGAACTACAATGCCATCAGCTTCGCTGGCGGCAACACCGGCACCCAGATGGGTGGCTGGTTCCGCAAGGAGATCAAGTCGCCGGATGATTTCAAGGGCATGAAGATGCGCCTGGGCGGTGGTCTGGTCGGTGAAGTGATGCAAAAGCTGGGCGCTGTGCCCCAGAGCATCCCTGGCGGCGAAATCTACCAGGCCCTCGAAAAGGGCACGCTGGACGCTGCTGAATGGGTGGGTCCGTACGACGACCAGAAGCTGGGCTTCAACAAGGTGGCTCCGTTCTACTACTATCCCGGCTGGTGGGAAGGTGGCCCGGAAGTGGACTTCTTCGTCAACCAGAAGGCCTTCGACGGCCTGTCTGCCGAGAACAAGGCCATCATCGAAGCCGCAACCAACGTGGCCCACATCGACATGCTGGCCAAGTACGACGCGCTGAACCCTACGGCCCTCAAGCAACTGGTGGCTGCCAAGACCAAGGTGCTGCCGTTCTCGCAAGCCGTGATGGACGCTTCGTTCAAGGCCTCCATGGAAGTCTTCGCTGCCAACGACGCGAAAAGCCCCGAGTGGAAGAAGATCTACGCCGACATGCGTGCATTCCAGCGCGACCAGGTGCTCTGGTTCCGCTTTGCCGAAGCCCGCTACGACTCGTTCATGTCTTCGCAGAAGCTCTGATCCCGAGTGGCTCTGGAGTGGCGGCGCAAGCTGCCATGCCAAGGTCTGCAAAACCCGTCCACTTTTGGGCGGGTTTTTTTTCGTCCCTGTGTTCTGCGAGGCGGCACCTTGCTGTGGCCATGCGGCCCCCTCAACCGCAGGAACGTGGGCGAGGTCCCAAGCCCCCAAGCCCCCAAGCCCCCAAGCCCCCAAGCCCCCAAGCCCCCAAGCCCAGCCCGACCAGGCTGCTTGACTCTCGATGCCTTGGAGTGCGCGGCCGGTGCCTGTTTCCCGCTGAAGCCTCTCAAGTCGTGAAGAGGCTTCCTTATGGCTGATGGCCACCAAGAATGGGGGTGGCAGGGGATCAAGAGTCTCGTCTGCTTGCGTGATGTGCCAAAGTCGATGCCCCACCGCTACCTCCATGATCCATGGCGCACCGGACCCCCTCCGCGTCTGCTCCATAAAAAAACCTCCGCAGAGGTTTCCCATCTGCGGAGGTTTGAGGACCAGGGCGCGGGGCCCGGGTCAGACTGAATCACGGTCGTCCTGTAAGCAGTGTGCTCACTTCTTGTCGGTGGACATGGAGTCTTGCAGTGCCTTCAGGGGGTCGTCTGCTGCAGGAGCAGGCGCGGGGTCCCCAGCGCCAGCCATGCCGGCAGTCGGGTCGGCCGCTTCGGCGCTAGCGTCGGGCATGGCGGCTTCCATTTCCATGCGGACCTTGTCGAGGTCATAGACCTGCTTCTCGTCGAGCCCGCTGGAGACAATGCCCGGGAAGGCGATCACCAGAGCCACCATCAGCAGCTGGATGCACAGGAAGGGAATGGCACCCCAGTAGATCTGGGGGGTGGTGACCGGCGCAATCATCTTCTTGGTGACCTTGTCCATGTACTCCTTCGCCGGGGCCACGCTGCGCAGGTAGAACAGCGCAAAGCCAAACGGTGGGTGCATGAACGACGTCTGCATGTTGATGGCCAGCAGCACGCCAAACCAGATCAGGTCAATGCCCAGCTTGTCGGCCACGGGGGCCAGCAAGGGCACGACGATGAAGGACAGTTCAAAGAAGTCCAGGAAGAACGCCAGGAAGAACACCATGACGTTCACGACGATCAGGAAGCCCAGCTGGCCACCGGGCAGGCCTGTCAGCAGGTGCTCCACCCACAGCGGGCCGTCCACGCCCTGGAAGGTCAGGCCGAACATGGTGGCGCCCACCAGGATGAACACCACAAAACATGACAGCTTGGTGGTGGTGGTGACAGCCTGGCGCAGCAGCGACATCGTGAGGCGGCCACGGATGATGGCCATGATGCCCGCGCCCAATGCGCCCATGGCGCCGCCTTCGGTGGGGGTTGCAACGCCCAGGAAGATGGTGCCCAGCACCAGGAAGATCAGCAGCAGTGGCGGGATCAGCACAAACGTCACGCGCTCGGCTGCGCGGGACAGCAGGCCCATGCGGGTGATCTTGTTGATGCTGGCTGCCACGAAGGCCAGTGCCACACCAAAACACATGGACACCACGATGGTTTCGTCCAGCGCCACGCGGTCCACGGCTTCACCGGACCACCAGGTGTGCAGGGCAGGCATGTTCTTGGCCACATACATCGATGCGGCCACGCAGATGCCGGTCAGCACCAGCAGCGAGGTCACACCGCTCTTGCCATTGTCGTCCCGCAGCGTGCGCGCTTCGGGCGGGATGGCAGGCACCCACTGGGGCTTGAAGATGGCCAGCAAAATGACGTAGAGCGCATAGAAGCCGGTCAGCATCAGGCCGGGCAGGAACGCGCCCTTGTACATGTCACCCACGCTGCGGCCCATCTGGTCGGCAATGATGATGAGCACCAGGGAGGGCGGAATGATCTGTGCCAGCGTGCCGGAGGCCGCAATCACCCCCGCAGCCAGTCGCCGGTCATAGCCATAGCGCAGCATGATGGGCAGCGAGATCAGGCCCATCGAGATCACCGATGCAGCCACCACGCCCGTGGTGGCTGCCAGCAGCGCACCCACGAAGATCACGGCCAGTGCCAGGCCGCCACGGATGGGGCCGAACAGCTGTCCGATGGTGTCGAGCAGGTCCTCCGCCATCCCGCTTCGCTCCAGTATGAGCCCCATGAGCGTGAAGAATGGAATGGCCAGCAAGGTATCGTTCTGCATGATGCCGAAGATGCGCAGCGGCACGGCTTGCAGCAGGGCTTCGGGCAGCACGTTCAATTCAATGCCGATGAAGGCGAAGAACAGTCCGCAGGCGCCCAGGCTGAAGGCGACCGGGAAGCCCACCAGCAAAAAGCAGATGAGCCCCGCGAACATGATGGGGGCAAGGTTGTGGGTAAGAAATTCCATGGTGTGTGTCTCCGCTTGGTGGGGCCGCTCAGTGGGCCTCGGCCTTGTTCTTGCCGTTGCCCTTGGCGGCTTCGGCCAGGTTGCGGATGGATTCGGCCAGTTCTTCTTCAGCCGTTTTTTCAATCTTCTTGACCGTGGGGTCTTCGATCAGTCCCTGCAGGAACCCCAGGCGCTTGATGAGTTCGGAGATACCTTGCAGCCACAGCAGGGCAAAACCCAGCGGCATCATCAGGTACACGGGCCAGCGGATCAGCCCGCCAGCGTTGTTCGACATTTCGCCCGACGCGAGGGCGCGGGTGAAGAAGGGAATGCCATACCAGAGCACGGCCAGGCACATGGGCGTGAGGAAGACGATGTAGCCGAATACGTCGATCCAGATCTGGGTGCGCTTGGAAAAGCGGCTGGAGATCACGTCCACCTTGACGTGTTCGCCCTGGAGCAGCGTGTAGCCAGCGGCCAGCAGGAACGACGCGGCAAACAGGTACCACTGGATTTCCAGAAAACCGTTGGAGCTGATGTTGAACGCTTTGCGCACTATCGCGTTCACGCCGCTGATTACCGTGGAGGCCAGGATGAGCCAGACCACGTATTTGCCGACCTGGGTGTTAAGCCAGTCGATCCCCCTTGATAACTTCAGTAGAGCCTGCATGGTGTCTCCAATAAAAAGGCTTTGCGTGCGATATGCCGACCCACGCGCCGGTAAGCGCAACGATTCGACAAACTTTTACAACGGCGCGATTCTACGGAGCACTGTAGGCCCAGGCTGACGGCAGCGTGACGGTGTTATCCCGCAGCCGGCACTCATTCTGTAGCTATAAAAAAAGTAGCAATTAGGGTTTCTTCCTAGGCTCGGAAGTGCGCTTTTTGCGGGTGAACTGCCACCACGGCAGCACCGTGTTCATGGCCTGCACTTCACCGCACTGCCAGGGGCTGTAGCCCGGCAAGGTGGCCATCTGGGCCAGCCATTCGGGGGTTTGCAGCAAGTTGCGCAGGGCCAGCGTGGCGGGTTGGTCCAGGCTGGCTTTCAGGCAGGCCAGGTGGTAGCGCTCCTGCACCAGCGGCACAAAATCCAGCCCACGCGCCCGGGCTGCCACTTCAATGCCCATGCCCACATCGGCCGCGCCCGCAGCCACGGCCTGGGCAATGGCGGTGTGCGACGGTTCGTTGAGCGCATAGCCTCGAATGGCCTGGGCCTCCACGCCAGCCTGGGCCAGCAAGTCGTCGAGCAGCACGCGGGTGCCGGTGCCCAGTGGCCGGTTGAGAAATCGGGCGCTGGTGCGGGCCACGTCGGCCAGACTACTCAGCCCGAGCGGGTTGCCCGGTGCCACGATGAGGCCCTGGGTGCGCTGGGCAAAGCCGATGATCTTGTGCAACCCGGGCTGCAGCAGAGGCTTGTAGGTGCGCGCAGTCAATGAATCGGCGGCGGGGTGCTCCACCGTGTGAAAACCCGCCAGCGTGCAACGCCCCTCATTCAGCGCACGGATCGCATCCACACTGCCCGTGAAGCGGATATCGAGGTGCAGCGCGCCCGCATCGGCCTGCGCGGCGGCGTGGGTGCGCAGCGCCACCAGCGCATCGTCATGGCTGGCGTACAGGGTGAGCACGTGGGCGTTGGGGTCAAAGGCCACGGCAAAGGCGCGCTCCAGGTCGGCGTGCAGCGCGGCGATCTGCGGCGCGAGCCGCGCCTGGGCCTGGCGCTCGGCCCACAGCAACTTGGTGCCGAACTCGCTGAGCTGCGCCGACTGCCCCTTGCCCCAGATGATCAGCTCGCCGCCCAATTGCTCCTCCCAGCGCTTGAGGGCGCCCCAGACATGGCGGTAGGACAGGTCCAGCGCGCGCGCCGCGCCCGAGATGGAGCCCTGCTCGGCCACGGCCTGCAGCAGTTCGGGCAGTGGGTTGCGGATCAGCGCATTGCCTGCATCGCGGCTGAGCGTGTAGTGAAGTTGGACCCTATGCACGGACGTTCATATCGCTGGATATTGGTGAGGTGCCTACGATAGCTGAACCCGATCACAAGGCCCCATGTCCACCCTTACCGAAAGCGCGAGCACAGCGCTGCAACTCACCCTCTCCTCCGACCCCGTCCTGTGGACCATCGTGGGTCGCTCCTTGTCCGTCAGCGCCACCGCCTGCCTGATCGCCTGTGGCGTGGGCCTGGTGCTGGGCGCCTGGCTCGGCGTCGCCCGCTTTGCCGGGCGCGGTGCCGTGCTGGCGGTACTCAACACCTTGCTGGCGGTACCGTCGGTGGTGGTGGGGCTCGTGGTGTACCTGGTGCTCTCGCGCAGCGGGCCGCTGGGTGCGCTGGGCTGGCTGTTTAGCTTCAAGGCCATGGTGCTGGCGCAGGCCATTCTGGTGCTGCCGGTGGTCACTGCGCTGACGCGGCAGGCGGTGGAAGACGCCGAGCGCGCGCATGGCGAACAACTGCGGTCGATGGGCGCGAGCCCGCTGCTGCGCAGCCTGCTGCTGGCCTGGGACGAGCGTTATGCCCTGCTCACCGTGCTGCTGGCCTCGTTTGGCCGAGCGATCTCCGAGGTGGGCGCGGTGATGATCGTGGGCGGCAACATCGACGGCTTCACGCGCGTGATGACCACCGCCATTGCGCTGGAGACCAGCAAGGGCGACCTGCCCCTGGCGTTGGCGCTGGGCATCATCCTGCTTGCCGTGGTGCTGGCGCTCAATGTGTTGATCGCGCTGGTGCGCCGCTGGCGCGAACGGGTGGATGGTTCTGCGTCGAGCACGCCGGTGGGGGTGGCCGCGTGAACGCGCCGTTGGCCCCTTCGTGGGTGGATCTGCGCCAGGTGTCCGTGCGCTACGGCCGCGTGCAGGCGCTGGACCAGGTCTCGCTGTGCATCGCGCCCGGCGAGCGCGTGGCACTGGTGGGCGCCAATGGCAGTGGCAAAAGCACGCTGCTGCGCGTGCTGCACGGCTTGGCGGATGCGGCGGGCGGAGGCTTTCAGTGCGATGCCACCTTGCAGCAGGCCATGCTGTTCCAGCGCCCGCACATGCTGCGCACCAGCGCGCAGAACAACGTGGCGCTGGCGCTGTGGCTGCGCGGCACGCGCTGGCGCGATGCGCGGCTTCAGGCCCTCACCGCACTGCAGCGTGTGGGCCTGCAGGGCATCGCCGCGCAGAACGCCCGCACCCTGTCGGGCGGGCAGCAGCAGCGTGTGGCGCTGGCCCGCGCCTGGGCGCTGCGGCCCGATGTGCTGCTGCTGGACGAACCCACCGCCAGCCTCGATCCCCATGCCAAGCGCGAGGTTGAGGCCCTGATGGCCGACTTTGCCGCCAGCCACAGCGCAGCAGGCCCGGCCCACCCCGTGACCATGGTCTTCAGCAGCCACAACCTGGGCCAGGTCAAGCGTCTGGCCAGCCGCGTGATCTATATGGAGCACGGCCGCCTGGTGGCCGACCTGCCCGTGCACGACTTTTTCAACGGCCCCTTGCCGGAGGCCGCCCGTCTGTTTGTCAAAGGAGAACTGGTATGACAAGAATTGACCCCCACGCTCCCCACTTCGTGGGGTCGCTGCCCCGCCAGGGGGCTTTTTCATCTTGGGGCGGCCCGGTGATGAAAAATTTCAAGCATTTTTGTGGCCTAGCGCTTATCCATAAAGCGCTAACAGCTATCATATTTGTAGCATCCGGCCCGGTGCTTGCGCAGAGCATCACCATGGCGTCCACCACCTCCACGGAGCAGTCCGGGCTGTTCGGCTACCTGATGCCTGAATTCAAGAAGGCCAGTGGCCTGGACGTGAAGGTGGTGGCGCTGGGCACCGGCCAGGCGCTCGATATGGCGCGCCGGGGCGACGCCGACGTGCTGTTTGTGCACGACCAGGTGGCCGAAGAAAAGTTTGTGGCCGATGGCTGGGGCGTGAAGCGCTACCCCGTGATGTACAACGACTTCATTCTGATCGGCCCCAAGAACGACCCGGTGGGCACCCAGGGCAAAGACATCGTGCAGGCGCTGCAGAAGCTGTCTGCCGCCAATGGCAACTTCATCTCGCGCGGCGACAAGAGCGGCACGCACGCGGCCGAGCTGCGCTACTGGAAGCTCGCGGGCGCCGACGCCGCAAATACCTCAAAAGGCAGCGGCTACAAGGAGTGTGGCTGCGGCATGGGCCCTGCGCTCAACATTGCGGCATCGAGCGGCGCCTATGTGCTGGCCGACCGTGGCACCTGGCTCAACTTCAAGAACCGCGCAGACTTGGCCGTGTTGGTCGAAGGTGACACCAAGCTCTTCAACCAGTACGGCGTGATGGTCGTGAACCCCGCCAAGCATCCCCATGTGAAGGCGCAGGATGCGCAGAAGTTTGTGGACTGGGTGGTGTCGCCCGCAGGTCAGCAGGCCATCGCGGGCTACAAGATCGGCGGCGAACAGCTGTTCTTCCCGAACGCGGGCAGGTAAATCCCCCTGAGTCGCTTCGCGCCTTCCCCCAAAGGGGGACGCCAGCGGTGGCCCGGCAAGGCCGGTTCCGCGGCATCGGCTTGGGTCGCGCCAGTTTCCTGGCGGCGGGGAGAAGGGCTGCCGCCTCAGCGCCGTAGATCGGGCTGGCCCGAAGGGCGTAACCCGACAGCTGCATGCTCAGTCATCGTCGCGGTGGTGGCTGCTGCGCCAGATGGCCCGCACCAGCCACAGGCCACACACCACGGCACCAAAGAACCCCAGGAAGCCAAACGCTGGCAGGCCAAACAGCGTAGGCCCACCCTTCACGGTCATCACGATGGACGAGCCGATGATGAGCGCGGCAATCACCAGCGCCATTGCCAGCCTGTTGGCCGACCGGTCGATCTGGTCGCCCACACGCTTGAGGTGGGCCAGCTCGATGCCCACCTGCAGGTGCCCGCGCCGCGCATTGCGCAGCAGCCGCCCGATGTCGTCCGGCAACTGCTCCACCGTGGCCAGTGCACGCCGCAGGGTGCTCCACGCGCGCCCGGCGAGCACCTTGGGCTCGTAACGCTCGCGCACCACCTGCTTGAGCAGCGGCAGCGCTTCGCTGGCCATATGGAAGTCCGGGTCCAGGTTGCGGCCCATGCCTTCGAGCGAGATGAAGGCCTTGATCAGCAGCGCTAGGTCGGACGGCAGGCCCAGGTGGTGCTCGCGCAGGATGGCGGTCACATCCGCCAGCATCTGCCCCAGGCTCAGCTGTGCCAGTGGCACGCCGTGGTACTGGTCCACAAAGGCCTCGATCTCGGTTTCGAGCTGGCCCAGGTTCAGGCCCTGCGCGTCGCCCGTCCAGTCCAGCAGCACGTCGGCCACGGCCTGAGGCTGGTGCTCCACCAGGCCCAGCAGCAGCTGCAGCAGCTCGTCGCGCCGACGCTGCGACAGGCGGCCCACCATGCCGAAGTCGATGAAGGCAATGCGGTTGCCGGGCAGGTAGAACACGTTACCGGGGTGCGGATCGGCGTGGAAAACGCCGTCCTTCACGATCATCTGCAGCACCGCCTGCGCACCCCGCTGCGCCAGCACCGTGCGGTCAAAGCCCGCCTCGGGCGTCAGAGCCGCCAGGGCTCCGCCGGGTGTGCCGTCGATGAAATCCTGCACGTTGATGCGCTCGCGCGTGTAGGCCCAGTGCACGCGCGGGATCACGATGTGGGGCTGCGCCGCCATGTTGGTGGCAATGCGTTCGGCCTGGCGGCATTCGCCGGCCAGGTCCAGCTCGCGTCGCAGTGAGCGAGCGAACTCGCGCACCAGTTGCTGGGGCCGGTAGGGCTTGAGCGCGGGCAGCTCGGCCTCGGCCAGCGCGGCCAGGCGCTGCAGCAGGCGCAGGTCGGCCTGGATGGTGTCGGCAATGCCGGGGCGGCGGATCTTGACGATGACCTCGCTGCAGTCCTGCAGGCGGGCGCGGTGCACTTGCGCAATCGATGCAGCGGCCAGCGGCGTGGTGTCAAACCAGGCAAACACGGCTTCAGGTTCGGCGCCCAGGTCTTCGCGCAGTTGCGGGCGCAGCGCATCGATGGGCACAGCGGGCACTTGGCTGTGCAGTTTCTCGAATTCTGCAATCCACTCCGGGCCAAACAGGTCGGCCCGGCCCGCAAGGATCTGGCCAAACTTGACGAACGCGGGGCCCAGCTCTTCGAGCGCCAGGCGCACCTGCACGGGCGGCTCCACGCGGGCCAGGTCTGCTGCGTGGGTCCAGTTCAGTGCCTGGCCCGCGCTCTCCAGCCGGTCGGCCAGGCCCAGGCGGCGCACGGTGTCGCCAAATCCGTGGCGCACCATCACGCCCAGGATTTCCTTCAGGCGCCCCAGGTCGCGGGCAGTGTCCAGGGTCTCGATCAGCATGGGGCGATGATAGGTTCAGAAGTTCAGGGTGGGTTTGTTCACCATCAGGTAGAACACCACGGCCATGGCCACAAAGGCCGGGTAGCCCAGTGCCTCCCACCAGCGGGCGTAGCGCCAGTACAGAGGTGGCAGCACCCCGTCGCCCTGGGGCGCCTGTGCCGCCTCTACCGCCATGTCGCGCATGCGCAGCTGCAGCCACACCACGGGCAGCCAGCAGGCACCGGCCACCGCATACAGGCCCAACGACACGGCCAGCCAGGGCGTTGTCAGCGGCAACCCCGCCACGGCGGCCATGGCGAGGCCGGTCGCTGGCTGGACGAAAACGGTGGGCGTGGTGAACCACCAGTCCGCCCGCACCACCAGGCGCGTGACCACGGCCTGCGCCTGCACATTGCCGCTGCGGTTGGTGAAGAACATGTAGAACGCCGAGCCCAGCCCGGTGCCCACCAGCAGCACGCTGGAGATGATGTGCAGCCATTTGAGGGTGAGGTACAGGCTCATGGTTTGGGTGGTGTCGTCGTCGTGTCTTGCAGCAGCACAAGCAGGATGGCGGCGATGGGCAGGTTTTTAGTCAGCGGGCCCAGCGGGTGCAGCCACCAGGACGGATCAACGAAAGTGGCCAACAGCGTCATGACCCCCATGAGCAGCAGCGCCGCCAGGTAGACGGCCCTGCCGGGGCGCCAGGCCATCCACAGGCCGATGACGGCGTCGGCGGTGGCACCCGCAAGGATCAGAAAGTGAGCCAGTCCTGGGGTACTCCAGGCAGGGGGCAGGCTGACCAGCAGTGCGCGGCTTTGTCCGTTCAACTCCACCAAGCTGACGATGGCCGTGGCCAGCCACACAAACACCAGGCTCCAGCGCAGCAAGGCATAGGTGGCAGGGGTCATGGCTCCTCCACGATGTCCATCACCATGCCCCACTTCGCAAACTCGGGTGCAAAGGCCGACAGCGGCAGCAGGCTGGTGCTGGTGTGTGCGCCGGTGGGCAAGGGTTGTCCAACAGCCAGTTGGCGCGCCAGCAGGATGGCGGCCATGCAGGGGATCTCGGGGCCATGGTCGTGGTCGGCTGCAATGTGCCAGGCGCGGCGGCGGGGCTGGCCTTGCGCACCGGTGCCCGCCACGCGCACGACCATGCCGCCCAGTGGCGTGCCCAGAAAGTCCAGCGCGCCGCCCGCGTGGTGCATCAGCCAGGCCAGCTTTTCGGGATGGGGCAGCACGCCCCAATGGCGCAGCGCTGCAAGGGTGGCGAAGGCTCTCTGTGCCAGGCCCACCTCCAGCGCTGCGCGGAAGGTGACGCGGTCGCGGGCTTTGTAGCGGGCCGGGAAAATTTCCAGATCCGGGATGTCGCAGACCGCCCCCAGGCGCGGTCGCAGCCGCTGGAACTGGACCGGCGTGGGCTGCGCCCAGCCCCGTTTCGGCTGCCAGCGGCCGTCTTGCCACACATCGATGGCCAGGCCGCAGTAGCTCAGCACGGCCGCCAGCGTGGCCTGTCCGCGTGGCGCGCGTTGCGCGGGGGCGATGCAGATGTCGATGCTGTCAATGCACTGCCAGCCCGCACACAGGTGGTCGATGACTGCCGAGGACAGCGCGGGCACGGTGCTGGCGCCAGCGATGGCGGTGCGTCCGGCGGCGGTAAACGCGGCCTGCAGGGCAGCTGGAAAGTCGCACACAAAACGGCGGCCATCGGCCAGGTCGATGTAGTGCGCGCCCGCCTCAGCGGCGGCCTGGGCCACGCTGTAACCCTGCGCCTGAAAAGGCCCCGCAGTGTGGATGACCAGATCCACGCCCCATTCGCGCAAGGTGGCAGCAAGACCCGGGGCCTGGTGGCCGAGGGCCACGCCCTGAGCGCCGTGGCCCAATGTATTCGCCAAGGCCTGGGCGCGGGATGCGTCGCGGCCCGCCACCAGCAGGGCGATGTGGTGGCGCGTGGCCGCGTCGCCTGCCAGCGCGCGGCAGATGCGTGCGCCAAAGTTGCCGTACCCGCCCAGGACCAGTGTTTTGAGTGTTGCCATGGGTTCAGAGTCCGGGGGCTGGCGCGATGGCGGGCGGGAGTGCTGAAAACGGTGTGGAACCCGCCGGGCGCAGCAAGGCCTGCAGCGCTGCGCGCTGGGGCTGCATGTGGGTGTGGTGCCAGTCGGGTACGTGGGCTGCTGGAATGGGTTTGCTGAACACGTAGCCCTGGATGCAGTGCAGCCCAATGGCGGCCAGCGTCTGCAGCTCCTCCACGGTCTCCACGCCTTCCACCACCACAGACAGGCCGAACTCGCCGGCCAGCGCGCTGATATGCCGCAGCAGCATCTGCCGCCGGCTGTCCTGCGGCAGCTTTCGCACAAAGAGCCGGTCGCATTTGATGCCTGCAATCGGCAGGTCGGCCAGCATGCCCAGCGACGAGTAGCCGGCGCCAAAGTCGTCCATCCACACCACAACACCCATGGCGCTGAGTGTGTGGATGGCTGCCACCATCTCCGTGCCCAGCGCAATGATGGCGTGTTCGGTCATTTCGAGTTTGAGGGTGCGCGGCGGCAGGCCGCGCAGGGCCAGTTCTTCACGCAGCCACGGGGCAAAGCGGTCGTCCAGCAGCGTGATGGGGGCCACGTTCACGCTGATGGTCGTGCCGTTCAGGCCCTGGGCCTGCCAGGCCTTGGCACTGTCGAGTGCGTTGCGCAGGATCATCCGGTCCACTTCGGGCGTCTTGCCCTGCAGCTCGCACACCAGCAGGAAGGTTTCAGGATTGATGGCGCCCAGGGTCTTGTCGGTCATGCGCAGCAGGGCTTCGAACTGCACGCCACGCTGCTGAAAATCGACGATGGGCTGAAAGTGCAGCGCCAGGTTCTCCGGGTGCAGCAGCCGGTGCAAATGGTCTGCAATGAGCGACAGCTGCATGTCGCGCTGGGCGTTTTGCGCCGTGGCCGATGACCGCATCATCGACAGCCCGCGTCGCAAGAGCTGCTGGCGGCCAGCGTCCGAGCGCATGTTGCTCATCTGTTCCAACGCTACGGCAATGGCAAAGACCAGCACGGTGACCAGCAGCGCAATGCCGTCTGACTCCCCGCTCGGGTCGCCCAGGTGCAGTGCAAAGGTGTTGACCAGCATCCAGTGCAGCACCAGGATGGCCGCGCCGCACAGCACCTTGTCTTCCCAGGTTTGTGCGCGGTAGCGGGGCGTGAGCATGCTGAGCTTGGCCGAGCGGTGCCGGATTGCGGTGCACGCCGCAAGGGCCACGGCCGTGGCCATGGACGCCATGATTGCCAGCACATTGACCTGCGAAAAACTTTGCACGTGGCCCCAGGTGATCGCAAAGTGCCCCGTCAGCATGCCAGCCGCCAGCCACACACCGGCCACCACAATGCGCGCCTTGCTGGCGCTGGTGCTGAGTGTCGGAATGGTGAGTCGCGCACTTACCGCCATGATCAGCAGGCCGCTGAGGGCGGGCACCAACTCCAGCACGTGGTGCGCCAACTCGGCATACATGAACAGTCCCACCACATCCAGGGCCCAGACAATGCAGCCAATGCACAGGGCAGCTTGCGAGGCGCTGATGCGGCGGCTCGATGGATCGACCGAAAACGCCGTGTGTTCGACCAGGCGCTGGCACACATGCACCACCAGCGACGCGAAGATCCAGAACAGCAGGCTTTGGAGCAGCGGCGGAAACCCCACTGCAAACGCCACGGTGGCGTCGTGCCAGATTGAAACCATTTCCACCCCTTGTTCCCACCCTTGTTTTTTGACGGTCATCATACGACCGATGGGAGGCCCCGGTGGCCACTGGGTTCGCCTGTGGGGCCTTCGGTGGGGAGGCCCGGATTGCGCTGCCCATCAGTTCACGATGGCAATGCCCTTCACCTGCGCAAATACGGGTTGGCCAGGCGCCAGCGCCAGCGCCTGGGCCGAGCGTTGTGTGACCCGCGCCAGCAGCCGTGTGGTGCCTGCATCCAGGGCCACCATCATTTGTCCGGGGCTGTCTTCGCCCAGCGCCACCACCGTGGCTGGAAGCACATTGAGGATGCTGGTGTCGCTGGGTGCGGTGAGTGCCAGGCTTACATCACGCGCCTGCACCCGCAGCCGGATGGGCTCGCCCGTGGCGTGTGCCCTGGGGCTGACCAGCATCAGGTGCCCACCGCTGAATGCCACGGTCGTGATGTGGTCCTGCGGGTCGTGCTGTTGCACCGTGCCTTCGATCACCGTGGCGGCGGTGTCGCCGTGGGCCAGGGGCAGGTCCAGCCGCACGATCAGTTCGTTGGTGCGGCCCTGGGCCAGCACACGGCCCTCGCGCAACAGCACCATGTGCCCGGCCAGACTTGCCACCTCGTCGATGGCGTGGCTCACATACAGCATGGGGATGTCGAGGGTGTGTTGCAGCCTCTCCAGATAGGGCAGGACCTCGGCCTTGCGCTGGGCGTCCAGGGCAGCCAGGGGTTCGTCCATCAGCAGCAGGCGGGGGCTGGTGGCCAGCGCGCGGGCGATGGCCACGCGCTGGCGCTCGCCGCCCGACAAGGCCGGGGGCTTGCGGTCCATCAGGTGGTCGATGCCCAGCAAGTCCACCGCCTGCTCCAGCGCCACCTTGCGGCGTGCGGGGGGCGTGCGCTTCAGGCCGTAGTCGATGTTTCCACGCACGCTCAGGTGGTCGAACAGACTGGCCTCCTGGAACACATAGCCCAGGCCCCGCTCGTGTGTGGCGCGCCAGATGGTCTGTGCATCGTCCTGCCACACCTCGCCGTTGACCTCCACACGCCCAGGTTGCGCGCGCTCCAGACCGGCAATCGTGCGAAGGCAGGTGGTCTTGCCGCAGCCCGAGGGGCCGAAGAGGGCGGTCACACCCCGGCCGGGCAATTGCAGGTCCGCATCCAGCGTAAACCCGGGGCGAGTCAGCGTCAGTTGCGCGGTGATCTGTGCCGAAGAGGCAGTGGTGGTCATCACTGCACCATCGACAAAGTTTTGCGGCGGGTGAGGTTCAGCCCCAGCAGCACCACAAACGAAAACAGCACCATGCCGCCCGCCAGCCAGTGCGCCTGGGTGTATTCCAGCGCCTCGACGTGGTCGTAAATCTGCACAGACACCACGCGCGTGACACCCGGGATGTTGCCGCCCAGCATGAGCACTACACCAAACTCGCCCACCGTGTGCGCAAAGCTCAGGATCGCGGCGGTGATGAACCCGGGGCGCGCCAGCGGCAGCGCTACACTGAAGAAACGGTCCAGCGGCCCTGCGCCCAGCGTGGCCGCAGCCTCCAGCGGGCGCCGGCCGATGGCTTCAAAAGCGTGCTGCAGAGGCTGCACCGCAAAAGGCAGCGAATAGATGAGCGAGCCCACCACCAACCCCCAGAAGGTAAAGGGAAGGGTGCCGAGCCCCAACCACTGCGTGAACTGCCCCAGGGGGCCGTTGGGGCCGAGCGTGACCAGCAGGTAAAAGCCGATCACCGTGGGCGGCAGCACCAGCGGCAGCGCCACCACGGCCGAGACCGGGCCGCGCCAGCGCGACGGCGTGTGCGCCAGCCACCAAGCCAGCGGCGTGCACAGCACCAGCAGCAGCACCATGGTGGTGCCCGCTAGCCGCAGCGTGAGGCCGATGGCAGCCAGATCAGCGCTGGAAAATGGCATGAAGATGGGCGATCCGTCGATGGGACTATAGGCGGTCAGAAACTATAGCCGTACGATTGAATGATTGCGCGCGCCTTGCTGCCGCGCAGGTAGGCCAGCAGTGCGCTGGCCGCCGCGCTGTCCTTGCCTGGCATCAGCAGCACGGCATCTTGCCGGATGGGTTCGTGCAGGCTCGCCGGCACCTGCCAGGCCGAGCCACTGCGGATCGTGCCGTCGGCCATCACCTGCGACAGCGCCACAAAGCCCAGTTGTGCATTGCCGGTGGAGACAAACTGGAAGGTCTGGGCGATGTTCTCGCCTTGCGCCAGGCGCGGCTGCAGGGCCGTCGCCACGCCCAGCTTTTCCATCACCTGCAGGGCCGCCGCGCCATAGGGCGCCAGCTTGGGGTTGGCAATGGCCAGGTGCTTGAAGTCACCCGACTTGAGCACATCGCCCTTGGCATCCACGGTGCCGGGTTGTGCGCTCCACAGCACCAGCGTGCCGATGGCATAGGTAAAGCGCGAGTGGGCTACGGCCTTGCCCTCGCGTTCCAGCCGGGTAGGCGTGGTGTCGTCGGCCGACAGCAGCACCTGAAACGGCGCCCCGTGGGTGATCTGCGCGTAAAACTTGCCGGTGGCACCGAACGAGAGCTCGGCCTTGTGGCCCGTGTCGGCCTCAAAAGCTGCGGCGATCTTCTGCATGGGCGCCGTGAAATTGGCGGCCACCGCGACGGAAACGGTGTCGGCATGCGCAGCGTGGAATGCACCTGCGGCGAGCCCCACGGCCAGGAGTTTGCGTGCGGAGGAGGCAAATCGGTGGGGCATGGTGGTCAATGCGCAACAAGCGCTATTCCATTGATGAATAGCGAAAGTATAGATGCCCGGACACTCTCTCAGTTTTCGGTGCACACCCGGTTGCGCCCTGTGGCCTTGGCGCGGTAGAGGGCCGTGTCGGCTCGCTTGAGCGTGGCGTCGATGCCTGTGTCGTCGGCGCTCCACTGCGCCAGCCCGATGGAGGCGGTGATGGAGATCTGTTGTCCGTCGCCCAGGGTGACTGCTGTGGCCTGCAGTGCGGCACGCAGGCGCTCGGCGGCCAGGGCCGCCTCGGCCAGCGGGGTGCCCGGCATGAGCACAGCGAACTCTTCGCCGCCCACACGGGCGGGCATGTCCACCGCGCGCAGCTGCGCCACCAGAAGCCGAGCCAGTTGACGCAGCACGTCGTCGCCTCCGGCATGCCCGTAGTGGTCGTTGACCTTCTTGAAATGGTCCACGTCGAGCATGAGCACACAAAACGGCATCCCCGACCGGCGGCTGCGTGCCATTTCGTGCTCGGCTTTTTCGTAGAAATCGCGCCGGTTGCTCAGCTCGGTCAGCGCATCGCTGCGCGCCATGCGTTCCAGTTGGGCCTGCACCCTTTTCTTTTCGGTGTGGTCGAACACGGTAGAGCGGCTGGCCACGAAATTTCCCTGGGTGTCGTGGATCGCGGTGGCACTCACCAGAATGGGCATGGCGGCGCCTGAGGCGTTTCGCAGTTCCATCTCCAGGTCTTTGATGTGGCCTTCGCGCATGAACTGGGGAAAGCGCTCCTGAAAAATCTGTCGGCTTTCTGCTGTCAGGAAGTCCGCGTAGGCGCAGCCTTGTACCTGTGCGAGTGAAAGGCCCAGCCAGTGCAACTCCGTCTGGTTCATGCGCAGCACGCGTCCTTCCTGGTCCAGTGAGTGGTAGCCGCAGGGGGCATGGTCGTACAGGTCTTGCACCTGCTCGCGCGCGATCACGGCTACGTCGCGGTCGCCCCGCATAGTGGCCTCGCTGCGTTGGGTGGCGCGGAACTTCCCCACCAGAGCGGCCAGCTCTGACACCCGCAATGGCGGACCGGGCTGCAGCGGAGCTTCGCTGGTTTGATTGATGGCGCGTGCCACAGTTTTCATCTGGCGCAACAGGTATTGCGAAAACGCCATGGCCGCCAACAGCGACAGCCCCACCCAGAGCAACCCCAGTCCGGCCATGTGCCAGAGCATTTCTGTGAGGGGGGCGTGCAGGATGGTCTGCGGAACGTGCATGCCCAGGTACCAGTCAAAACCAAACACAGGCCGCACCAGGTTCATGGTGGGGGTGCCTTCCAGTACCGACCCCAGGAATGCGGTGGGTTTTCCTGTGGCCAGAATGCCTTGCCGGAACGTGGCACTGGCCGGACGACCCACATACCGCGCGGCGTCGTGGCTGCGCGCGATCACGGTGCCTTCGGCGTCGGCAATACCGGCAATCCAGCCTGGGGGCAGGCGTTCGGCTGACACAAGCTGATTGAGGGACTCAACGGCCAGAATGCCGCGCAGGGCGTGGAGGGCTTCGCCTTCTCGGACCATGGGCACGGTGACGGCCACTACCTGAACGGGATTGACCGGAGACGAAAATGGCCCCGAAACATTGGGACTATGAGTGCGCAGCGCAGCCTCCACACGGTCCGCCGCATTGACGGGCAGATGGGTGCGCTCCAGAGGCGCGGCGGTCAGAAACAGGATGCTGTCCTGGGTGACCAGGGAAATGGCGCGGATGTCGGGGTCGCGCGCGATGATGCGTTTCGCGTGTGCATACAGGTTGGGAACATCCAGCGCCAGGGCGGCGTCTGATTCAGCCAGCGCAGTGAGCGTGCCCAGGGTGCTATGGAGCTTTTCGGCCACGGCGTGCGCCAGTTCATCGCTGCGGCGTTCCAGCTGCTCTACCAAGGTCCGCTGCTGGAACTCCTTGAACTCCCACACCACCGACAGCGCAAACACCAGCAGGGGCAGGGTGGTGAGCAGCGACAAGCCCAGCAGCCAGGTGCGCAGGTTCAGGCGCAGGGTGGGAGGAAGGTGCAGCGCGGGCAAGGGCATAGGGCGACAGCGTACCGGCTTTTGGGGCAGAGTGAAACGCCGCTTCCCTGCATGAGAGGACGTGGGCGCAACACGTCATCCGCGGTCTGATCCGCTTGCGCCCTGGGCGGTGAGCCATGCCACCGCTTTGCGGGCCAGCGGCGCTGCCAGCATCACCGCTGGAAACGCGAACAGCCACCCCGTGAGCCATGCGCCCACCCAGAGGCCCACAAAGTCCTGGTCCACCGGCACGGCGCGAAACGTGGAGATGCCGGACACCAGCAGCGACATCACGCCCGACAGGATGAAGCTGAACAGCACGGGGCCGTAGCGGGCGGGGATCATGCAGCCACCGCCTCAGCGGGTTGGTGTGCCGCCACACCGCCCAGGCGCTGCAAGGTCTCGGCGAAATGCCGCCCAAACATGCGGGCGGTCTTGGTATCGCCTGGCACAAACGCATCCGCTGCCGCCCCATGGCCCGCCTGCGCCATCAGGCCCGACCAGGATCCCAGCCGGTTGGCTGCTTCGTCATACGGAACCCCGGTGTGCTGCTCGGGCAGGATGGGGTTGCCCACCCACACCATGCCGTGCTGCATGGCAAACACCCACATCGACAGCAGTGTGGACTGCTTGTCGCCCGCTGGCAGCGACGACACGGTGAAGCCCGCCGCGAGCTTGTTCTTGAGCTGCTGCGTTTTCCACAGACGGCCGGTGGCGTCGATGAAGGTCTTGAACGGACCGGAGACTCCGCCCAGGTAGGTGGGCGAGCCCAGGATGAAGCCGTCGTAGTGCAACAGGCTGTCGGGTGCATGGGCCAGGTCTTCGGCTTGGCGTAACTCGGCATGGATGCCGGAAACGCCCTGGGCGCCCTCCAGAACGTGGCGGGCGATGTGTGCGGTGTGCCCGTGGGCGCTGTGATAAATGATGGCGATGGTTTTCATGGCATGGGTTCCAAACAAGTGATTTCGAGGGGAAAAATGCGCAGAACCGTCATCGAGAAATCAGTGCGATGGCGAGCGCAGACAGGTACAGGCCGAAGCCAAAGACGGTGTGGTTGGCCAAGCTGCGCAGGCAGTTCTTGAGCGGCGTGGGCGTGCGCGATGCTGCAAAGCCCGAGCCCATGGCGGGCTGCATCACCAGCAGCGGCGCCGCCACGGTGCAGACGCCCACGGCCAACGCGGGCAGCAGGGTGGGGCTGCGTACCCAGTCGGCGCCCTGGAGGCTGACCAGCACGGTGGCAAACGCCACGCCCACGGCGTAGTGCGTGAGCCAGCCCCAGGCCAATTCCCCCCGGATGGGCACCGCCTTGGCGATGGCGGCATGGGCAAACTGGCCCCGAAACAGATGGCCCATCCAGCGGCCGATGAAGGCGAAGTTGAGGGTGGGGACGCCCAGATGTTTGAGCAGCAAAAGCCATGCGTCCATGACGGCGGTGGCACCGATGCCGATCAACATGGCAATGGGAAATTCTTGCAGTGGGAGTGTCATCAAAGCACCTCGAAAAGTTGACGGAAGCAGGTTTTGAATGGAATATAGAAGTTCAAGTCAACTTGAAGTCAAGGGGTTTTTGATGGACATTGCCGAAGTTGCCAAACGCTCCGGGCTGCGGGCCTCCACGCTGCGGTATTACGAGGAAAAAGGGTTGATCCACTCGGTGGGAAAACCTGGTGAGCGCCGCCGTTTTGCGCCGGGCGTGTTGGACCAGCTGGCGCTGATTGCATTGGGGCAATCGGCCGGGTTCTCGCTGGACGACATCCGTGCCATGTTTTTGCCCAGTGGCGAGCCCAGCATTGACCGGCAACTGCTGTCGGCCAAGGCCGATGAACTCGATGCCATGGTCAAACGCCTCAAGGCCATGAGCAACGGCCTGCGGCATGCGGCAGCCTGCCCGGCGGAGAGCCATGCGCAATGCCCCTCCTTTCAGCGGCTGCTGAAGGCCGCAGCGACTGGCGCGCTGGAGCGCCAGCAGAAGCTGGCAAAGCCTGTCACGGGGCTGCGCCGCAAGTCGGCGTGAAGGGAGCGCTCAGGCATCATCCGCGCATGCCTGTTTCTCTTACTCTCACGGATGCGCTGGGCCATGCCCTGGCCGACAAACGCATCGACATCCTGCGCCAGATTGGCACCTGCGGCTCCATCTCGCAGGCCGCGCGTGCCGTGGGCGTGAGCTACAAGGCCGCGTGGCAGGCGGTGGACACGCTGACCAATCTGGCGGGCACGCCGCTGGTGGCACGCGCGGTGGGTGGGGCAGGGGGCGGCGGTGCGCAGCTGACCGAGGCGGGGCACCAGCTGCTGGCGGCGGCAAATGCGATGGCGCAGGCGCGGGGCGCTGTGCTGTCGCGCTGGCAGGCCACGCCCCATGCGGGCCCTGCGCTGGCGCGGCTGGCGGTGCGCACCAGCATGCGCAACCAGTTGCCGTGTGTGGTGGAGCGGCTGGTGGTGCAGGGGCAGATCGTGGCGGTGCACCTGCGGTTGAGCAATGCGAGCGATGGCGACGGTGCCGCAATGGGCGTGCCTGCAGCACTGGCCGCGCGCATCACCCGTGAGAGTGCGGAGCTGCTGGGCCTGCAGCCGGGGCTGGCCGTGCAGGCGCTGTGCAAGGCCACGGCCGTGCGCGTGGATCGGGGTGGTCGTTTGGCATCAGCGTCTGGGTCTGCGGTGGCCGATGCACCCGGCATCCACCGCCTGCCTGCAAAAGCCACGCGCGTGGTGCGGGGCGAGTCGGGTGATGAGGTGTCTGCCGAGCTGTCGGGTGGCTTGCAGATGGTGGGTTTTGCGGCGTCCGGCAGTGGCCTGCGCGCGGGCAGCCCGGTCGTGCTGGTGGTGGAAGACAACGCCGTGGTCCTGGCCTTGGCCGAGGTCTGAGACTGGGCCCATTGTGGGAGTTGTGCTATATATTTTATAGCTATTGGCGCTTGCTGAATAAGCGCTAGCGGCCAATTTGATGCAAATATCTGCTGCGCCTTGTTGGCAGGTGCCGCAGCCGCCGATCACAGCCCCTTGGGATGGCCCAGTTTGCGGTACACCGTGGCGCGGCTGATGCCGAGCACCCGGGCCGCTTCTGCCACATTGCCACGGGCGTCTTGCACGGCTTGGCGAATCAGGGCGGTTTCAGCCTCGCGCAGCGGTGCGGCCGTGGGCGGTGCGCCCGCCAGCGCCGGGGACAGGGTGGCAACAGGCTGGCTGGCGCCACGGGTGTTTTCTGGCCGTTGCGCTAGCGCCTGCAGGCGCAGGCCCGACCACAGGGGCAAATCGATCGGCTGCGCCGGGTGCCGCCGCGCAGCATCGAACAACATGGCCCACGGCATGGCCAGCAGGTCGCTGGCGTGGGTGGGCGCACCCGGGGTGCGCAGTGGCTGGGGCACCAGTTGGCGGGCCATGCTGTTGCAGCCCACCACAAATCCATCGCCGTCCAGTGCCAGCAGGCCGTCGCCTTCACTGCCCAGCGGGCAGCCGGGCCAGTTCACGCGCAGCAGCAGGGCATGGGGCAATTGCAGCAGCAAGGCGTCTTCCATGGCGCGGGCCGATCGGGCCACCAGGTGGCGCAGCTCGGGCCGCTCGGGCACATCCACGCCTGTGAGGTCCAGCATGCCCACACACAGGCCCTGCGGGTCGAACAGCGGTGCGCCTGCACAGCTGTAGCTGGCGTTGTCATCAAAGAAGTGTTCGCCCCGGTGCAGCCACACCGGCTGCAGTTCTGCCAGCGCAGCGCCGATGGCTGTGGTGCCCACGGCTGCTTCCGACAGGTCGATGCCCACGCGGCCAATCGCGCTGGCGCGCGGATCGCCCGGGTCGCAATGGCCTTGCACGTCCACCACGATGCCGCGTGCGTCCGTCAGCATGGCGAAGTAGTGCATGCCCGCAATCGCGCGGGTGAGCTGTTGCAGCACGGGCCGTGCCGCGCGCAGCAGGTGGTGGTTTTGCTCCTGGCTACGGCGCAACGCCGTGGCGCTGACGGCGTCAAATGCCACACGGTGGGTGGGGTTGAGCCCCTGGGCCAGGCAGCGTTGCCACGACCGTGCAATCCATGGCTCCACCTCGGCCCGCAGGGGCGCTGCGCCATCCGCCAGCAAGCTTTGGCGCGCCTGTGCAATCAGTGCGTGGCGGTGGGCGGGGGAGGTGGGCGCGGAGGACAGCATGGTGAACCGAATCCTTGAGCTGCGCATGATGCGCTGGTGTGCGCTGCAACATGTTTCATTTTGAGAATATCCGGCCGGGGCTGCCGGAAATCTAGGGTTGTCCCTAGGGATGGGTGGTGGGGCGCGGCAGAAGATGCGCGAGGTCAGTCCAGCCAAAACCTATTCAGGAGACAGCCAGATGCAAGTCCAGTTCACGGTCAACGGGCGCGCTGCCAGTGTTGACGTCCCCCCCAATACCCTGCTTGTCCATGCGCTGCGAGAGCACCTGCTGCTCACCGGCACCCATGTGGGTTGTGACACCAGCCAGTGCGGGGCGTGTACGGTGCATGTGAACGGCAGGGCCGTCAAATCCTGCGCCATGCTGGCGGTGCAGGCCCAGGGGGCCGAGGTGACCACCATCGAAGGCATGGCCACCCCCGACGGCACCATGCACCCCATGCAGGCCGCGTTCAAGGAGTGCCATGGCCTTCAGTGCGGCTTCTGCACCCCGGGCATGGTGATGAGCGCGGTGGACCTGTGCAAAAACCACCCCAACGCCAGCGAAGGCGAGATCCGCGAGCTGCTCGAAGGGAACATCTGCCGCTGCACGGGCTACCAGAACATCTTGCGCGCAGTGCAGGTTGGCCAAAAGGCCATGGCTTCAGCGTAAACACACAGGAGAAGAACCATGGGTGCATCCGACTTTTCCAAGCTGCCGCACATCGGCGAATCGCTCAAGCGCAAGGAAGACTACCGCTTCCTGACCGGCGCGGGCCAGTACACCGACGACGTGGTGCTGGCGGCGCAAAGCCATGCGGTGTTTGTGCGCTCGCCGCACGCACACGCCAAGATCAACAGCATCAATGTGGAAGCGGCCAAGGCCGCGCCGGGCGTGCTGGGCGTGTTCACCGGTGCCGACGTGGCGGCCGACAACATCAACGGCCTGCCTTGCGGCTGGCTCATCACCAGCACCGACGGTCAGCCCATGAAGGAGCCGCCGCACCCCATCCTGGCGCAGGGCAAGGTGCGCTATGTGGGCGACCACGTGGCCATCGTCGTGGCGCTGACGCAGCAGCAGGCGCGTGATGCGGCCGAGCTGGTGGAGGTGGATTACGACGTGTTGCCCGCCGTGGTCAGTGTGGCCGATGCGGCCGCAGGCACCGTGGCCGGCGCAGGGCTGCATGATGCAGCGCCGGACAACCACTGCTACAAATGGGCCATTGGCGACAAGGGCGCGGTGGACGCCGCATTTGCCAACGCCGCGCACGTGACGAAGCTGGACCTGGTCAACAACCGCCTCATCCCCAACGCGATGGAGCCCCGCGCCGCCATTGGCTCGTACAGCCGCGCCAACGACGAATACACGCTGTACGTCAGCAACCAGAATCCGCACGTCGAGCGGCTGCTGATGACCGCCTTTGTGATGGGCCTGCCCGAGCACAAGGTGCGCGTGATTGCGCCCGATGTGGGGGGCGGCTTTGGCTCCAAGATCTTCTTGTATGCCGAGGACGTGTGCCTGACCTGGGCGGCCAAGAAGCTCAACCGCAACATCAAGTGGGTGGCCGATCGCAGTGAGTCTTTTGTGTCGGACGCGCATGGCCGCGACCATGTGAGCCATGCCGAAATGGCGATGGACAAAGACGGCAAGTTCCTGGCCATGCGCGTGCACACCGACGCCAACATGGGCGCCTACCTCAGCACCTTTGCCAGCGCCGTGCCCACCATCCTGTATGCCACCTTGCTGGCAGGCCAGTACACAACGCCGCAGATCTATGTGGAGGTGGATGCCTGGTTCACCAACACCGCACCGGTCGATGCCTACCGGGGCGCGGGCCGGCCCGAGGCCACCTACCTGCTGGAACGGCTGGTGTCGCGCTGTGGCTGGGAGATGGGCCTGGGCCAGGACGAAATCCGCAAACGTAACTTCATCACCAGCTGGCCCTACCAGACGCCCGTGGCACTGCAGTACGACGTGGGCGATTACCACGCCTGTATGACGCAAGCGCAGGAGCTGGCAGACGTGGCGGGCTTTGCGGCGCGCAAGGCGGCCAGCGAGGCCAAGGGCTTGAAGCGTGGCATCGGCTACAGCAGCTACATCGAAGCGTGTGGGATTGCGCCGTCCAACATCGCGGGCGCCCTGGGCGCACGCGCAGGTCTGTTTGAATGCGGCGAAGTGCGTGTGCATCCCACCGGCAGCGTGACGGTGTTCACCGGATCGCACAGCCACGGCCAGGGGCACGAGACCACCTTTGCGCAGGTGGTGGCTGCGCGCCTGGGCATCCCGGTGGAGAACGTGGACATCGTGCACGGCGACACGGGGCGCGTGCCGTTTGGCATGGGCACCTACGGTTCGCGCTCCATCAGCGTGGGCGGCGCGGCCATCATGAAGGCGCTGGACAAGATCGAGGCCAAGGCCAAGAAAATCGCCGCGCATCTGATGGAGGCCAGCGACGCCGACATCGACTTCAGCGGTGGCGAGTTCACCGTGCGCGGCACGGACAAGAAGATCCCGTTCGGCCAGGTGGCGCTCACGGCCTACGTGCCGCACAACTACCCGCTCGACAAGCTCGAACCGGGGCTCAACGAAACCGCGTTCTACGACCCGACCAACTTCACCTTCCCTGCAGGAACCTACATCTGCGAAGTGGAGGTGGACCCGGCCACAGGCAGCACCCGCGTAGACAAGTTCACGGCCGTGGACGACTTCGGCACCATCATCAACCCCATGATCGTGGAGGGCCAGGTGCACGGAGGCCTGGTGCAGGGCATCGGCCAGGCGCTGATGGAAAACTGCGTGTACGACCGCGAGACGGGTCAGCTCCTGACCGGCAGCTTCATGGACTACGCCATGCCGCGCGCTGATGACTTCCCCGAGTTCAAGCTGGGCCATGTGTGTACCCCCTGCACGCACAACCCGCTGGGTACCAAAGGCTGCGGCGAGGCGGGGGCGATTGGCTCGCCACCGGCGGTGATCAATGCGGTGCTGGATGCACTGCGCCCGCTGGGGGTGAAAGAGTTCGACATGCCCGCATCGCCACACCGTGTGTGGGAAGCGATTCAGAGTGCCAAAGCCTGAGGAGAACCAGCATGTACGCATTCACCTTTGAAAATCCCTCCTCCACCGCCGCCGCTGCACAGCTCATCGCCCAGGGCGGCAAGCTGCTGGCCGGTGGCCAAAGCCTGCTGCCGTCGATGCGGCTGCGCCTGGCCAACCCCGAGAAGATCGTTGACCTCAACAACATCCCCGAGCTGGCGGGCATCCGCCGCGAGGGCAACGCGCTGGTCATCGGCGCCATGACGCGCCACATGGACGTGGCCAACAGCGCCGATGTCAAGGCCGCCATCCCCGCGCTGGCCGACTTGGCCGCGCACATCGGCGACCGGCAGGTGCGCGCACGCGGCACGCTGGGTGGTTCGGTGGCCAACAACGACCCAGCGGCGTGCTACCCCAGCGCCGTGCTGGGCCTGGGCGCCACAGTCATCACCAACCAGCGCGAGATTGCGGCCGACGACTTTTTTGTGGGCATGTACACCACGGCGCTGGAAGAGGGCGAGATCATCACCGCCATCCGCTTCCCCATCCCCAAGCGCGCTGCGTACCTCAAGTTCAAGCAGGCGGCCTCGCGCTTCTCGCTGGTGGGAGTGTTTGTGGCGCAGACCGATGCCGGCGTGCGCGTGGCCATCACCGGCGCGGCCAGCAGTGTGTTCCGCCACGCGGGGCTGGAAGCAGCGCTGAACCAGAGTTTTACGCCAGCATCGGCGGCGGCGGTGAAGATCGATGCAAGCGATCTCAACGCTGACATCCACGCCAGTGCGGCCTATCGCGCCAACCTCATCAGCGTGCAGACCCAAAGAGCAGTAGCGCAAATCCTGGGCTGATGGGGGATAGCACCCGCGCCCGGCATATTGCATCCAGGGGCGGGTGTTTGAATGAAATTGGCCTCTAGCGCTTTTCTATCAAGCGCTATTAGCTATAGAAACTATAGTAATGAACGTTTCCCCTCCCGCGCCCATGACCGCGCCTGCGCTGTCCTCCATCGACGCCCTGGTGTCGGCCTTGCAGGGCGTGGGCTATTTTGCCGACCGGCGGCTGGCCACGGCCGTGTTCCTCGCGCTCAAGCTGCAGCGCCCGCTGCTGCTGGAGGGCGAGCCCGGCGTGGGAAAGACGGCGCTGGCCCAGGCGCTTGCCAAGGTGCTGGAACGCAGCCTGATCCGCCTGCAGTGTTATGACGGCCTGGAGCAGCGCGAGGCCCTGTACGAATGGAACTACGCGGCCCAGCTCTTGCACATGCGCGCAGCGGAAGGCAAAGGCAGCGCCGACATGGCGCAGGTAGAGCGCGAGGTCTACCAGGACCGCTACCTCATCCGCCGCCCTCTGCTGCAGGCGCTGCAGGCGCCAGAACCCGGCGCCGTGCTGCTCATCGACGAAGTTGACCGCGCCGACGAGCCCTTTGAGGCGTTTTTGCTCGAATACCTGGGCGAGTACCAGGTGAGCATTCCCGAGATCGGCACCGTGCGCGCCACGGCCACGCCGGTCACCATCCTCACCAGCAACCGCACGCGGGATCTGCACGACGCCGTCAAACGCCGCTGCCTGTACCACTGGCTGGACTACCCCGAGCGCGAGCGCGAACTGGCCATCGTGCGTGCGCAGGTGCCGGACGCCAGCGCGGCCTTGGCCACCCAGGTGGCGGATTTTGTGGGCCGCCTGCGCAGCCAGCCGTTTGCCAACGCTTTTCAGCGCGCGCCGGGCATAGCCGAGAGCGTGGAGTGGGCCAAGGCGCTGGTCGCGCTCGACACCATCGTGGTGGACCCCGAAGTGGTGTCCGACACCGCGGGCATCTTGTTCAAGCAGCGCGAGGACGTGGCTGCGCTCACGCGCGACATGGCGGCGCAGTTGCTGCAACCCGCTGAGGCCGATGCCTGAGGGCTCAACCGTGGCAGAGGTCAAAACGATTTCCCAGCTGGGCGATGCCCGCACGGGCAAGCTCGCCGACAACCTGAGCGGTTTTGGCCGCACCCTCCGCCGCGCTGGTGTGCGCGTGGACGCCGCCCGCATGGCGCTGGCCCAGCAGGCGGTGATGCTGGTGGGCCTGCGGCGCGAGGATTTCAGCGCCGCACTGGAGGCCGTGCTGGTCAGCCGTGAGCAGGACCGTTTGATCTTCCGCGAGTTGTTCGACGCGTACTTTCGCAATCCCAACGTGGCGCAGAAGTTGCTGGCGCAGATGCTGCCTAGCGCTGAGTCCAAGGCTGAGCCCGCCAAACGCCGCCCGCGCGTGAGCGAGGCGCTCGCCCCCGTGCGCGCCGCCCGCAACACCCCCCCGCCGCGCGAGGACGAGAAGATCGATTTCGACGCCGCCATGACGGCCAGTGACCTGCAGCGCCTGCGGCAGGCCGACTTCAACCAGCTCTCGGCCAGCGAATACCTGCTGGTGGAGCGCCTGGCGCGCGAGGTGCCCTTGCCCCTGCCGCGCTACGCCGCCCGCCGCACCCGCCCCGGTGGGCGCGGCAGCCGCCCGCACTGGCCCGGCGCCATGCACCACGCGGCCCGCAACGGGGGCGAGGTGCTGCGCATCCCGCTGCTGCAGCGGCGCCAGCAACCGCTGCCGCTGCTGGTGCTGGTGGATGTGTCGGGCTCCATGGAGCGTTACGCGCGGCTGCTGCTGGCGTTTTTGCATGCCGCCACGGCACCGCGCCACACCGGCGATGCCGTGCGCCGCGACGTGTTTGCGTTTGGCACCGGGCTGACCGACCTCACGCCAGCATTTCGCCTGGCCGATACCGACGCGATGCTGCAGGTGGCCAGCCATTCCATCACTGATTTTGCGGGGGGCACCCGCATGGGTGACAGCCTGGCCCAGCTGCGTTTGCAGCATGCCCGGAGGCTGGTGGGGCGGCGCACCCTGGTGCTGCTGATCAGCGACGGGCTGGACACCGGCACGCCCGAGGTGCTGGCGCAGGAACTGGGCTGGCTGCGCCGCCATTGCGGACGCCTGCTGTGGCTCAACCCCTTGCTGCGTTTTGAAGGCTATGCACCCACGGCACGCGGCGCCTCCGAACTGCACCGCCAGGCCCACGGCATGGTGGCCGTGCACAACCTGAGCCGCTTGCAGGATCTGGCGGCCAGTCTGGCGGCCGTGCTGTGGCAGTGACCGATTTCAGAAATAACCAGACAACACAAGGAACCCACCATGGAAATGCAAGCCAGCCGCACCCTTGCCGTGAGCCAGCAGCAGGCCTGGGAGGCACTCAACGATCCTGAGGTGCTCAAGCTGTGCATCCCCGGCTGCGACAAGGTCGAGGCGACCGGTGAGAACCAATACGCGGTCGCCATGGCGCTCAAGATCGGCCCCGTGTCGGCCAAGTTTGCGGGCAAGATCACGCTGTCGGACATCGTGCCACCAGAGAGCTACACCATAGCCTTCGACGGATCGGGTGGTGTGGCGGGTTTTGGCAAGGGCAATGCGCAGGTCAAACTGGTGCCTTTGCCCGCGGATGCCGCTGGGCAGGAAAGCTGCGAGCTGCACTACACCGTGCATGCCACGGTGGGCGGCAAGATCGCGCAGCTGGGACAGCGGCTCATCGACGGCGCGGCCAAGAGCATGGCAGAGGATTTTTTCAAGCGCTTTGACAACGAAATGCAAAGCCGCCATCCGCGCGCGCCGGCAGACGATGGTGCGGCATCCTCTGAAGCGCCCACCGAGCCTGGGGCACTGGCGGCGTCGGCGGGGGAGGATATTCCCCCCAGCGGCATTCCGGTTTGGGTGTGGGTGGTGGGCGCGGCGGCGCTGGTGCTGATAGCCTGGGCAATCAATTGACTCCTCCTGAGCCGCTTCGCGTCTTCCCCCTGAGGGGGACGCCTCCGGTGGCCCGGCAAAGCCGGATCCACGGTGGCGCTGGCCTGGGCGCCGCGCGGTTTCAGACGCAGCGGGCGTAGATGGGAATATCTGAATAAGCGGTAGAAATGAATTGGTGACGGAACGATGGAAAACCTGGATGTGATGGTGTTGCGCACGCTGCAGGGCTGGCGGGCCGCCGGGCGGCGGGCGTTGCTGGCGACGGTGGTGCGCACGTGGGGCTCTTCACCCCGGCCGGTGGGCTCCATCATGGCGCTGTGCGAAGACGGTTCGGTGGTGGGGTCTGTGTCGGGCGGGTGCATTGAGGACGATCTGATTGACCGTCATACGCGGGCCTACGCGCAGGGCGCGCCCACGGCGAATGCGGTCGGAGACAAGGATCACCGTATTCCCAGCGGCCCGCCGACGTTTGTGAAATACGGCGTCACCGCCGACGAGGCGCACCGCTTCGGCTTGCCCTGTGGCGGAACGCTGGAGCTGCTGCTGGAGTACGACCCTGCCCCGGACAGCCTGGCAACACTGATCACCGCGCTGGAGGCTGGGCGCCTGATGCAGCGCAGCGTGCGCTTGGTCGACGGCGCGGTCACGCTAACGCCTGCGGCAGCGCCCACCGAGCTGGTGGTGGATGCTGAGCGGCTTACCAACACCTTTGGCCCCGAGTACCGCATGCTGCTGATCGGCGCAGGCCAGCTGGCGGAATACCTGGCCACCATGGCGCTGTTCAACGGGTTTGCGGTAACGGTGTGCGACCCGCGCGAGGAATACCGGGGCAGCTGGAACGTGCCCGCTGCCACGGTAGTGAGTGACATGCCCGACGATGTGGTGCTGGCCTTCAAGCCCGACCGACGCAGTTGTGTGGTGGCCCTCACGCACGACCCCAAGCTCGATGACTTGGCGCTGCTGGAGGCGCTGAACACGGATGCGTTCTATGTGGGTGGCATAGGCTCGCGCCGCAACAACGAGGCGCGCCGTGCCCGCATGATCGAACACTTCGACCAGACCGAGGAGAGCCTGGCGCGCCTGCGCGGGCCGATCGGCATCTACATCGGCAGCAAGACACCACCCGAGATTGCGGTGAGCGTGATGGCCGAAATTTTGGCCGTCAAAAACGGTGTCACCCTGCCGCGCGACATGGAAGTGGCCCAGGCCAAGAATGACCGGGAGCTGGCGCACAACGACCCCGGTGCGCTGGTGTGTGGGGTGCGCGCCGCGTAGTGCTAAAGCGGCCTGGACCGCCGCTGCAACTGCTGCCGCACATGGTGCAGCAGGCCATCACAGGCGTCTTCCACCAGGTCCAGCACCTCCTCAAAACCAGCGGCCCCGCCGTAGTACGGATCGGGCACCACGGGGCTGTCGAACCGTTGGCAGAACTCTGTCATTCGGCGCAACTTGCGGGCGTGTTCGGGTGGACAAAGGTCTTGCGCAAGGGCCAGGTTGTCCCAATCCATCGCCAGAACCAGATCGTGGCGTTCAAAGTCGTTGGCCAGCATCTGCCGAGCGCGCAGATCCGACAGGTCGTAGCCCCGTTGCGCCGCATGGCGTTGCGTCCGCTCGTCCGGTGCCTTGCCGGGGTGGTAGTTGTGGGTGCCTGCCGAGTCCACACGCACCTGGCTGGCCAAACCACTGTGAACCACCTTGTGCCGGAACACGCCGTGGGCCGTGGGGCTGCGGCAGATGTTGCCCATGCACACAAAAAGCACCGAGTAGGTAGCGACGCGGTCAGGCATCTCTGTGATCCCGACGATGTTCAGGCGGACATCACCACCGGGCCACCCTTGGCAATGCCGCGCTGGTACGCGGGGCGGGCCTCCATACGCTGCTTGTAGGCCAGAAGGTTGGGGCACGCACCGGCCTTGCTGGCGCGTGAGAGGGCAGCCTCCACCGCAAAGCTCATCTGAAAATCGGCCATGGTGAGGTGCTCGCCCGCAAACCAGCGGTGCGTGCCCAGGTGCTGCTCCATGAAGTCGAGCGCGGTGTTCACATTGGGGTCGATCAATTTCTCCTGCACCGTGCCGCACAGTGCCTTGGCGATGGGCTTGACGAAGAACGGCATGGGCTGGGTGGGGATGGTCATGAACACCAGCTTCATCACCAGCCAGTTCATGAGCGAGCCTTCGGCGTAGTGCATCCAGAAGCGGCACTGGCGGTACTCTGGCGTGCGCGGCGCCGGTTGCAGGTGGGCCAGGTCGCCGCCCGCCTGGGCTCCGTAGGTTTCCACCAGGTATTCGATGATCGCGCCCGACTCGGCGATGACTTCTTTGCCGTCGGTGATCACCGGTGATTTGCCCAGCGGGTGGATCTTCTTGAGTTCGGGCGGGGCCAGCTTGGTGGCCTTGTCGCGCTGGTAGATTTTCAGCTCGTAGGGAACACCCAGTTCTTCGAGCAGCCAGAGAACGCGCTGCGAGCGCGAGGTTTCGAGGTGGTGGACGGTGATCATGGGTGAATATTGGCACAGGTTGCCGGAGCAAGGCGCCACCGGCCGGGTGGTGTGAAAGCCCCAGAAAGCAAAAAGCCCTCTGGCGAGGGCTTTCTTGCAAGGAACCAACCGCAGTCGGCCCGTGGCGATCTGGCGATCAGCCGCCCTTCTTGGAGCGCTTGCCAGGGTTCTTCTTGCTGCGGGTTGCCACACCGCGTTCCAGGCTCACGCGCTGGCCACGGCCGGGAGTGGCCAGGGTGTAGCCGGGCACGGGCGTAGGGCGGGGGGTGCGCTTGCGGTCTGCTTCGGTGACGATCTTGTTGCCCATGGTAGGTCTCTGAGTTGGTGGAAAAAGGAGAGATTTTAGGCCACAGCCGGGTTGCCGGGCTTTCAAAGGTGTTTGGCAGGTGTTTTGTGGGTGCTCAGGCCGCCACAAAACCTGCGGCCACACCCGCCGCCACACCAGCGCCGTGGTCGGTGGACAGCGCTTGTGTGCAGTGGCGGGGCAACTCAAAACCCCGCGCGGCATCCTGAATGGCCATCGTACGGATCACGGGGGGCTTGGCCCACACGCCACCGAAGATGGTGGCAAAGGCCACATCGGCCGCATCCCTCCCCACCCCAAACCGCAGCAGGCCCATGGGGATCGCCGTGCCAGACGGGTCAAAGATGTACCAGCGGTCGCCCAGGTACACCTCCACATAGGCATGAAAGTCGGGGGGGCCCAGGGCCGGGTCAGCGCCGTAGTCGGTTCCGGTGGTGAAGCGGGCCGGGATGTTGATGGCGCGGCACAAGGCAATCATGAGGTGGGCGAAGTCACGGCACACGCCCACTTGCTCCACCAGCGTGTCCACCGCAGAGGTGTTGGAGTTGGAAGTGTTGGAGGTGAACGCCACGTGCCGCTGCACCCAGTCGCAGATCGCCTGCACGCGGCTGTGCCCTTGCCACAGCGCACCAAACTCGTTCGTCGCCAGGCGCAGCAGCCGGTCGGACTGGCAATACCGGCTGGGGTAGATGTAGCCCATTACCTCTTGCGGCAGGCGCCGCACCGGTACTTCTGCCAATTGGGAGGGGTCGATGCGGTAGTGGTTGATATCGACCGTGGCTGAATACGAAAGCTCAAGCGTGCCGGGCTCGCCATGCAGCCGCAGGTAGCGGTTGCCCGTGGCTGGATCGGTATGAATGTGGTGGGCAATGGGCTGGTTGATGACCAGGCGCTCTGCGCTTACCGACTGGTTGGGTGTCTGCGCCGCGTGAATGTTGAAGACAAAGTCGGCACCATGCTGGTCCACCTCGTAGCTCAGATCAATCTGCAGCTCCATGCGTACGCGGTCATGGCTTGGCTGGTCAGCAGGGACTGTGCTGACTTGCTGGGCGGGGTAGGGGGCAGGCCAGGTGGCAGCGTTGCGGGTATTTGACTGCGGGGGAGGGCTTTGGGTGTTTGCCATGGGCATGTCCTTCGTGCACCGCGTTCCGGGGCATCCGGCACAGCAGCGTGGCTTGAGGATAGTCCTTTCCCCCGCGCCCGATGTAGGCGAACGACCCGCCGCCGTGCCCGCCCGCTACCCATTCGCGGGAAGCCGCCAAGTCACCCCGTCAGGCGGGTATGGAAAGACGCGCCAGGACCTCGACGTTGCCACTGCGATTTGCCCGGAGAATCAGTCCTTCGCCCGAGCTGGTGTTGGTATTTGCCAGGTCGGACAGCACAAACATGTGGGTGAACCACACTTCGAAACGACCGGGCTGGGACGACGCTGTGGCCAGCGCTGTACGCAGTTCACGCAGGTGGGCAGCACCGGTGGTCTCCGGGCTACCCCGGGGCGACCCGAGTGCCGCCCAGACCTGCGGCGTACCAAAGGCGAGGGTGGCACTGTCCACGCAGCGGCACCAGGGGCTCGACAAAACCTTGCCCGGTTGCAGGTGGCGCTGCTGAAACCACGCCCCCACGCTGCGTGCCTGGGCGCGGCCTTCGTCGTTCAGGTTGCGCTGGGTGCTGCAGTCACCCAGGCGGAATCCGGGGGGATCAAACGTGCCGGGGGCCAGCGCGTGGCGGAAGGCGGCCACCACCCCGCCCTTGCGCAACAAGGCTTCGGCATTCGCGTCTTGCGCCGCCCAGCTGCGCAGGCTGGCAAACGCCAGCCCGGCGCCCAGCACCGCGCGACGGGCAATGCGGGGCTCAGGCGGCAGGCTGGAAGGCATAGCCATTGCCAGAAGCCGCCATGCGGCCAAACGCCGGGAACGGGAAGTGGAAGCCGCCCAGCATGGCATTGCTGGCGGTGATCCGCTGGAACACATCACGCCGCACCTTGCGCGCAGCCTCGGCATCCATGTCAAAGGTCACAGCCCAGTCGGGATTGCGTGCGAACAGTGCAGGCACGTTGGTCAGGTCCGCCACATAAAAGAACTTCTGGCCCGAGGATGTCAGCTCAAACAGCGTATGGCCTGGCGTGTGGCCATAGGCCGCCACAGACTTGATGCCCGGCGCCACTTCGGCATCGGCCGCAAACTGCACCAGCGTGTCTGCGGGCATGGTGGCAAAGGTGCGGCGCACGTTATCGAATGCACCCTTCATGCCTGCGGGCGCAGCTGCCATGCGGGCGTCGTCCATCCAGAACGCGTGTTCGGCGGCAGGCACCATCACCTTGGCCTTGGGGAAAACCAACTCACCGGCCTTGTTGCGGATGCCGTTGATGTGGTCGCCGTGGTAGTGGCTGATCAGCACGGTGTCGATGTCGGCTGCCTGCATGCCCGCCGCGCGCAGGCTGTCGAGCAGCTTGCCGGTGGTGGCGCCGCCAAACTCGCCCAAGCCGGTGTCAATGAGGATCTTGCGCGCGCCTGCCACCACCAGAAAGGGTGTGTAGGGCACGTCGATGTAGTCGGTGGGCAGTCCTTGCGATGCCAGCAGCGCACGCACCTCGGTCAGCGGCGCGTTCTTCACAAATTCCTCTCCCAGCGGGCGGCGCGTGATGCCATCGTTCAGCGCAATCACCTCCACATCGCCCACCTTCATGCGGCGAAAGCCGGGGCTGGGCAAGGTGGGGGTTCCGAAGTTGGGCGCGTTTTGGGCCCACACGGGGACAAACGAGCCCGCTGCGTAAACGGTGGTGGCCAGGCTTGCACCCAGGAAGTGGCGGCGTGACAGCATGAAACTCTCCGGTCTTGAGTTGAACTGAGGAGTCGCAACTGTAGCGATGCCCGAGAGATTGCCGCTTGCCGGCGCGCTAACCTGTTCGCAATGTGGGGCTTTTGCTGGTAATTGGGGCTATGGAGGCTATTCGATCGCGAAGGCGTCGCGCAACGCACCGCAAAAGTCAGCATTTCCGCTGATTGTCAAGGTGATCGTGGTCCGGGGTGGGGCGGGGTTGCCTGGCGCCGCACGCAGTTGCCCGGCGGGGTCATCAAACGTCAGCACCAGCGGTGTGCTGATCTCCTGCACGCCTTGCAGGTCGTAGTGCCATATGCCCCCATCTTCCGACGGGCCGCAGGCATCGGGCCAATGCTGGTGCGCCCAGACGAGCACGGCGCTGATCTCGGCATGTAATGCGGGAATCTGCGCGGGCTGCACGCTCGCCATGGCGTCAAACGTACCTACGCCGTCCGCGTCTTCGCTGTAGTCAAAATCCAGGTAGTTCAGGTTCATGGTGTCCGTTAAAGAGATGTCATGTCCAGGTACGGCCCAGCGCCTGGGCGGCTTCGCCCAGGCGGGTCACCTGCTGTAGCGCCTGCGCCAGCGGCATGCGTGCCGCCGGTGCTTGCAGGGCCACGGCGCAGCGTACCTGCCGCCGCCCGCTGCCCAGCACAGGCACAGCCACACAAACGAGACCGTCCACAAACTCTTCGGCATCTGTGGCGTAACCCTGCCGCAGGATCTGCTCCAGCTCTGCCTCCAGGGCGGTGCGGTCGGTCAAAGTGGTGGCCGTGTGGCGGGTCAGCGGCAGTCCGTCCAGGATCGCCGCCCGGCGCGCGGCCGACAGGTGGGCCAGAAACAGCTTGCCGCTGGCCGAGCAGTGGATGGGCACGCGCGTGCCGGGCCGCAGCTCCATGCGCAGCGGAAAGGCCGACTCCACGCGGTCCAGGTAGATCACCTCGGCGCCGCTGAGCGCCGTGAGGTTGCAGCTCTCGCCAATATCGGCCACCAGCTGGCGGAGCACCGCATGGCGCACGCCATGCTGGGTGCCCGCGCTGAGCGTGCTTTCGGCCAGGCGCAGCAGGCGGGGTGCGGGGGTGTAGCGGCGCCCATCGGGCTCGCGCGCCAGCAGGCCACCGTTTTCGAGCTGGCCCAGCATGCGGTGCACGCTGGGTTTGGGCCAGCCTGTGGCCTCGATGGCGTCCGCCAGGCTGAACGGGCGGCCATGGGCGCACATGATTTCCAGCAGTTCAAACAGGCGCAGGCTGGGGGATGAGTTGGTCATAAATCCCGGAATTCGAGACGAATCCATAAAACATTTCGGGATTATTGAGCATTGTGGCTAAGCTGCAAACCAACATTTCACGGGGTGCTCATGGCGGCGACTTTTCAGAACGCGGTACTCACAGGCGCTTGTGGTGGCTTGGGCCAGGCCCTGGCGCGGGAGCTGATCGGCCAGGGCGCTGCCGTGGCGCTGGTGGGGCTTCACTTGCCCACGTTGCGGGCACTGGCTGCGCTGGCGCCTGGGCGCTGCGCGGTGTACACGCCCGATGTGGCCGACAGCACCGCGATGCAGGCCATGGCGGCCGACTGGATGGCGCGCTCGGGCGCGGTGCCCAACCTCGTCATTGCCAACGCGGGCGTGGCAGGCGGCTTTGACACTGCCGAAGCCGGCGACCTCGCGGTGCTGCGCCGCATGCTGGAGATCAACCTGCTGGGCGCGGCCACCACCTTTCAGCCGTTTGTGAAAGCCATGCGCGCTCAGCGGCGCGGCGCCCTGGTGGGTGTGGCCAGCATTGCGGGCTGGCGCGGCATGCCGGGCAACGGTGCTTATTGCGCGAGCAAGGGCGGGCTCATCCGCTACCTGGAGAGCCTGCGTGCCGAGCTGCGCGGCGAATCCATTGTGGTCAGCACGGTGAGCCCTGGTTACCTTCGCACCGCGCTCACGGCGGGCAATCGTTTTGCCATGCCGGGCCTGATGGAGCCCGAAGCCGCTGCCCGGGCTCTGCTGGCGGGTGTCGCGCAAGGTCGTACCCACATCGTGCTGCCCGCGCGCATCGGCTGGCTGGCCCGCTTGCTGAACCTGTTGCCCGATGCCCTGCACGACCGCCTGCTGCTGGGCCAGCCGCGCAAGCCGCGCGTGGGCGAGGCGGGGGCCACGGCCATTCCGGGCCTGCCGTTGCCTGCAGAGACACCGATACACAAAGAAAGCAAAAACGCATGACAACGGAGACAACACCCACTGTGGCAGATACCCGCACCCAGATCGCCCTGATAGGCGCAGGCCCCAGTGGCCTGGCGGCTGCGCGCAACCTGCAAAAGCTGGGCCTGCCCTTCCAGGGCTTTGAAGCACACACCGACGTGGGCGGTTTGTGGAACATCGAGAACCCGCGCAGCACTGTCTACGAATCGGCACACCTCATCTCCAGCAAACACACCACGGAGTTCACCGAGTTCCCCATGCGCGCCGAGGTGGCCGACTACCCCAGTCACCGCGAGATGCGGCAGTACTTCATGGACTTTGCCGCGCACTTTAGTTTGCGTCCCTGCTACTGGTTTGGCACCCGCGTCTTGAAGGTGGAACCCGTGGGCGAGGGCGCAGCGCCGCTGTGGCGCATCACCTGGAGCCAGCACGGCGGACCCGCGCAGACCGCAGAGTTCAAGGGCGTGGTGATTGCCAATGGCACGCTGGCCGAGCCCAACATGCCGCGCTTTGAAGGCCAGTTTGATGGCGAACTGCTGCACACCAGCGCCTACAAAAGTGCGGAGTTGTTCAAAGGCAAACGCGTGTTGGTGGTGGGCGCGGGCAACTCGGGCTGCGACATAGCCGTGGATGCGGTGCATTACGCGCGCAGCGTGGATCTGTCGGTGCGGCGCGGCTACTACTTCGTCCCCAAATACGTGTTCGGCCAGCCCGCCGACACGCTGGGGGGCAAGTTCAAGATGCCGCCATGGCTCAAGCAGAAGATCGACAGCGTGGTGCTGCAGTGGTTTACCGGCGACCCGGCGCGCTTTGGCCTGCCCAAGCCCGACTACAAGATGTACGAATCGCACCCCGTGGTGAACTCGCTGGTGCTGCACCACCTGGGTCACGGCGACATCCATGTGAAGCCCGATATTGCGCGCCTGCAGGGCCACACCGTGTTCTTCAAGGACGGTAGCGCGCAAGACTACGACCTGGTGCTCTGCGCCACCGGCTACAAGCTGCACTACCCTTTTATCGACCACAGCCTGCTCAACTGGAACGGCATGGCGCCGCAGCTGTACCTCAACATCCTGTCGCCGCGCTTCGACAACCTGGCGGTGATGGGGATGATCGAGGCCAGCGGCATCGGCTGGCAGGGCCGCTACGAGCAAGCGGAGCTGGTAGCGCGCTTTTTCAAGGCGCAGTCAGAAGGATCACCGCGCGCCGAGGCCCTGCGGCAGGCCAAGGCCGGGCCTCCACCCGATCTGTCGGGTGGCTTCAAGTACCTGAAGCTCGAACGCATGGCGTACTACGTCCACAAGGACACCTACCGCAACGCGGTGCGGGCCGCGGCCGCTGCCCTGGCATGAAAGCCCCCCTGAGGCGCTGCGCGCCTTCCCCTCGCTCTCGCAGCGCTGCGCACTGCGGGCAAGGGGACGACGCCCTCGCTGCGGGGCGGCCCTTGCTCGGCGTCCCGCGCTGTCGCTGCGACAGTCTCGTGCGTTGCGCGTTGCGCAATACGCGGTGAAGAACTGAACTCAAAGGTTATCTATGCTGCCCGTCGACGAAATACGCCTCAACTTCAACCCTGCATCGCTCGTGGCGCTCAATGTGGTGCTGGGTTTTCTCATGTTCGGCATCGCGCTCGATACGCGCGTGGCCGACTTCAAGCGCGTGCTGCGCATGCCCGGAGCCATGGCAGTGGGCATTGCGGCGCAGTTCATCGTGCTGCCTGCCGTGACCTTTGTGCTCACGCTGCTGCTCCAGCCCGGCCCCAGCATTGCGCTGGGCATGATCCTGGTGGCCTGCTGCCCGCCGGGCAATGTGAGCAACATCCTCACGCACCGCGCAGGCGGCAATGTGGCGCTGTCGGTGTCGATGACGGCGATCTCCAACGCGCTCGCGATTGTGCTCATGCCGCTCAACTTCGCGTTCTGGGGCGGTTTGCACCCCACGGCGGCGCCGCTGTTGCGCAGCATTGCGCTCGACCCGCTGGAGATGGCGGGGCACATCGTCGCCATCATCGGGCTGCCGTTTGCGCTGGGCATTCTGTGTGCGGAGAAGCTGCCGCGTTTCACGCAGCGGGTGAACAAGCCCGTGCGCATCCTCAGCTTTGTCTGCCTGATCGGTTTCATCGTCGGGGCCGTGGCGGGCAACTGGCGCTACTTCCTTGACTACGTGGGGCTGGTGCTGCTGGCCGTGGTGTTGCATGACGCGCTGGCCTTTGGCACTGGCTATGCCTGCGCACGGCTCAGCGGCTTGTCGGACTACGACCGGCGCGCGGTGAGCATTGAGGTGGGCATCCGCAACGCGGGCCTGGGCCTGGTGCTGATCTTCAGTTTTTTTGGAGGTCTGGGGGGCATGGCCGTGGTGGCGGGTGTCTGGGGCTTCTGGGACATCATTGCCGGCTTGGCGCTGGCGGGTTGGTGGGGCCGCAGACCTGCGGGGGTGCCGCTGGGGGCTTCGGCCAAGGAGCACGGCGCATGACGGCTTGTTCATTGGCAACGCGCCGCATCCTGGTGACCGGGGCCGACGGTTTTCTGGGTCGGGGTGTAGTGGCCGCCCTTGCGCGCGAGGGTGTGCATACGCTGGTGGCGGCCGATGTGCGCGAGGTGCCTGCCGAGCGCCGCCTGCTTGGCGTGATCTATCTGGTGCAGGACGTGCGTGACCCCGCGCTGGCGCAGACGCTCGCCGACCATGCCATCGACAGCGTGGTGCACCTGGCCTCCATCGTCACTCCGGGCAAAGGATCCAACCGCGAATTCGAATACTCCGTGGATGTGCTGGGCAGCCAGAATGTGCTCGATGCCTGCGTGGCCACGGGTGTCAAGCACATCGTCGTCAGCTCCAGCGGGGCCGCGTATGGTTACCACGCCGACAACCCCGCCTGGCTGCGCGAGACCGATGCGCTGCGCGGCAATGAGGTTTTTGCCTATGCCCACCACAAGCGGCTGGTGGAAGAGATGCTGGCGCAGTACCGCGCGGACCACCCCGCGCTGGCGCAGACGGTGCTGCGCATCGGCACCATCCTGGGCGAGCGGGTGGACAACCAGATCACCGCGCTGTTCGACAAACGCCGCCTGCTGGCCATCCGTGGCAGCGAGAGCCCGTTTGTTTTCATCTGGGACGAGGACGTGACCGGCGCCATCCTGCATGCGTTGCGCACGCAGCGCGCTGGCTGTTTCAACCTGGCGGGCGATGGTGCGCTGCCGCTGCGCGAGATCGCCCGGCGCCTGGGTAAACCGGTGCTGGAGTTGCCTGCGGGCCTGCTGCGTGCCGCGCTGGCGGTGGGCTCCGCGCTGGGCCTGAGCCGCTACGGGCCAGAGCAGCTGGATTTTCTGCGTTACCGCCCCGTGCTGCTCAATGCCGCGCTCAAGGAGGTGCTGGGTTACGTGCCTGGCAAGACCAGCGCAGAGGCGTTCGAAGCCTTTGTGGCTGCCCGGGCGCGCCAAGGGCGGCCGGTGGCTGCGGCTGCGGCGGTGGCTGCATGACGGCGCTGGCACTGAGCCGTGGCGACTTGCTGCGCGCGCTGGCCGTGGTGGTCATCTGGGGGCTGAACTTTGTGGTGATGAAGCTGGGCTTGCAGGGGCTCAGCCCCATGCTGCTGGGTGCCCTGCGTTTCACTGCGGCATCCTTGCCGTTTCTGCTGTTCGTGCCCCGCCCATCGATGCCCTGGCGCTTTGTGGTGGGCTACGGGCTGGCGCAGGGGCTGGGGCAGTTCGGCTTTCTGTTCCTGGGGCTGCAGCTGGGCATGACGGCGGGCATGGCCTCGGTGGTCATGCAGACGCAGGCGTTTTTTACGCTGCTGCTGGCTGCACCGCTGCTGGGTGAGCGCGCCAAACCCTGGCAGTGGTGGGGTCTGCTGCTGGCGTTTGGCGGGCTCATGACCATTGGTCTTGCCCATGGAGAAGGGCCCGGGCAGATGACGCTGGCCGGTTTTGTGCTCACCCTCGGCGCGGCCTTCATGTGGGCGGTGTCCAACCTGGTGGCACGCCGCGCTGCGCAGGCAGGGGCTTACGCGCCGTTTCCGTTCATCGTGTGGAGCAGCGTGGTGCCCATCGTTCCGTTCTTTGCGCTGGCGGTGTGGACCGAAGGCGCCAGCGGTGTCGTGGCGCAATTGCAGGCGGTGGACGGCAGGGCTTTGCTCGCAGTGCTTTACCTCGCATTGCTGGCCACCTTGCTGGCCTACACGCTGTGGACGCAGCTGCTGCAACGCCACGCGGCCGGGCGGGTGACGCCGTTTTCGCTGCTGGTGCCGGTGGTGGGGCTGTGGGCTGCCTACTTCTTTTTGGGCGAAACGCCCTTGCCGCTGCAGTGGGCGGGCGCAGCCGCAGTGTTGTGTGGCCTGTTGGTCAACCAGACCGGTGGCTGGCTGTGGGCACGGTGGTGGCGCAAAGCCGAGACCCACTCGACCGCTCTCTAGAATCCTGGACCGGCGCAGGCTTGTACGGAATGTCCTGCGCAACAAACCCAAGGAAGCAGGATGTCTGAGAACGTGGTGTTGCAGGTGGAGGGGCTGTGTTTCGCCTATCCCGAATGTGGGGTGCTCAACCAGTGGTCGGTGGCGCTGCCCGCAGGCCTGGCGCTGGTGCGTGGCGACGAAAGCAGTGGCAAGACCACGCTGCTGCGCCTGCTGGCGGGTGAACTCACGGCGCAGGCCGGGCGCATCACGCTGCAGGGTGTGCGCCTGAGCGACACGCCCAAGGCCTTTGCGCAAATGGTGTTCTGGGTTGATCCCCGTGCTGGCGACCTGGACAAGCTCACCGCCCGTGGCTGGCTGGACAGCCTGCCCGCGCACTACCCGCTGTGGGATGCCGCAGCGCTGGTAACGCACATTGAAGGCTTCACGCTGCACGAGCATCTGGACAAGCCGTTCTATGCGCTGTCCACCGGCAGCAAACGCAAGGTGCTCATGGCCGGGGCGCTGGCCTCGGGCGCGCCGCTGACCTTGATCGACGAGCCTGTGGGCGGGCTGGACAAGCCGTCGGCCACCTACCTGGGCCGCGCCCTGGCGCAGGTGGCGGGCCAGCCCGGGCGGGTGGTGGTCGTGGCGCATTACGAGGCTTTGCCCGGCGTGCCCTGGGGCACGGTGGTGGAACTGAACGGTTGAGTGGTGTCCGGGGCACCGAGCGCCTGCGCCTTCCGCCCCCGCTTGTTTTAGACTGGGCCGCTATCGGGTGTTTTCCCGTTCTCTGAAGGACTGTTCCATGGACGCGCTTCTTTTTGCCCCGGTGGCGGTTGCCATTGCGCTCACGCCCGGCCCCAACAATTTCTGTGGCCTCAACAACGGCATTCGCGCGGGGATTGGTGCGGCCATGGTGGCGACGCTGGGGCGGGTGGCTGCGTTCGCGATTTTCCTGACGGTGTCTGCGGTGGGCCTGGGGGCCATGCTGCTGGCGTCCGAGGCGGCCTTCACGGCCGTGAAGTGGGTAGGGGCCTGCTACCTGTTCTGGCTGGGCTGGCGCGCGTGGCGCAGCCGTGAGTTCAGCGGGCTGGATGTGGTGGATGGCGCAGACGGAGGTGCGGTCAAAGCGGGCGGTGCACCGGTGCGCCTGCAGTCGCTCATCGCGCAGGAGTTCTTGCTGGGCATCACCAATCCCAAGGCCATCATCCTGTTTGCAGCGGTCTTTCCGCAGTTCATCGACCCCGGCCAGCCGGCCCTGCGCCAGTTTGTGGTGCTGGGGGCGGTGTACCTGGGGGCTGAGTTTGTCTCTACGGCGGTTTATGCGGCGGGGGGGCGGCAGATCCGCCGGTTTATCCGCACCTCGCGGGGTGTGGTGCGTCTCAACAAGGCCACCGGGGGGTTCTTCATGGGGGCGGGTGGCCTGCTGCTGGCCACCAATCGGTAAACACGTTCTAAGAACCCTCGGGGACTACATCGCCTTGAAAAGGTGCGCGTAAAGGCGGCTCACGGGCAGCTTCTCGGTGCGGCCCGCCAGCTCCAGATGCAGCTTGCCCGCCTCGTCGCGCGTCACCGTGGTGATGGCGCTGGCGCGCACCAGGGTGCTGCGATGGATCTGCCAGAACACCTGCGTATCCAGCTGGCTCGTCAGCTCCTTGAGCGGCGTGCGGATCAGGTACTCGCGCGCCGCAGTCAGCACCCGCACGTATTTGTCGGCCGCTTCAAAGTACAGCACGTCGGCCACCGGCACCATGTGGATCTGGCTGCCGCTGCTGGCCTGGATGAGGGTGAGGGGGGCGGTGCTGCTTGGTGCCGCTGCAGCGGATGGCGAGGCAATGCCGGGCGCTGCCAGCAGGTGGCGCAGCTGCTCCATGGTTGCTTCTAAATTGATAGCTGGTTGCGCTTTATTCATAAGCGCTAGCTGCAGTTTTTGCACTGTTTTTTGCAGCCGGGCCGCCTGCACGGGCTTGAGCAGGTAGTCCACAGCCTGGGCTTCAAACGCTTGCACGGCGTACTGGTCGTAGGCCGTCACGAATACGAGTGCGGGAAACGGTTTGTCGTCGGGCCAGGCGTCGGCCAGTTCCACGGCGGCATCCAGCCCGCTTTGGCCCGGCATGCGGATGTCAAAGAAGAGCACGTCGGGGAGCAGGGCCAGCGCCTGCCTGACGGCCGACAGGCCGTCGCCCACGGTCGCGGCGATCTGCAGCGCGGGCCAGGCGCGGGCCAGCTCCTGCTGCAGTGCGGCAGCCAGCAGGTGTTCATCCTCGGCAATCAGGGCGCGGGGGGCGGGCTGGTTCATGGGCTTGGAGCGGATTTCAAAGGAAAAACGACGCTAGCGCTTGTCCCACCTGCGCTAGCAGCTATCAAATCAAGAGTGCCTGATGCGCCGTGCAAGGTGGCCAGGCGTTCACGCACCTGGGTCAGGCCAAAGCTCTGGCCGGGACCCGGCGTGGGCAGGGTGCCGGGCAGGCCCACGCCGGTGTCGTTGACCTCGATCAGCAGCAGCGGGCCATTGGCGCCCGGGCGCGTGCTGGCACGCACGGTGATGTGGCCGCCTTCCACCTGGGGCTCCAGGCCGTGGCGTATGGCGTTTTCCACCAGGGGCTGCAGCAGCAGTGGCGGTACGGGCACATCCCGCAGTGCCTCGGGCAGGTCCAGCGTGTAGGCCATGCGCGGGCCCATGCGCACCGCCATCAGCTCCAGGTAGTCGCGCAGGCGGTCAAACTCGTTGGACAGCGGGTGCTGGGTGCTGCGCGACGCGGTGAGCGTGGCGCGCAGGTAGGCAATCATGCGGTCCAGCATCTCTTGCGCACGCGCGGGGTCTGTGCCGATCAGCACGCGCAGGTTGGCCAGCGTGTTGAACAGCATGTGCGGTTCGAGCTGGGTTTCCAGTAGCTTCAGGCGCGCCTCGCTCGCGTGCATGCGCGCCTCGGCCATCTTGTCTTCCAGATACGCCGATTTGTGGATGGCGTAGAAGTAGTAGCTGCCCACCAGCCCGGCAATGGCCGTGATGAGAATGGATGTGCGCTGGTCAGACCCGGTAGTGGACGTGCCCGGTGGGTAGAAGTGAAAGTAGTACACGCACAAGGCGTTGGCCAGCGCTGTGCCTGCCACGTACCCCACAACGATGCCCCCCGCCACCAGTGCCATGCCCTGCCACCCATGCGGCCAGCCCGTTTCGGCGGCAGACGGTATCAATTCGCGCCCCAGGTCGATCACGGCCCAGGTGAAGGTGCCGATCAGTATCGAATACACCACCGGCGGCCCGTAGGGCTTGTCGGGCATGAAGGCATATTGGATAGTCGCAACGACCAGGGTAAAGGCGAGCACCTGAAGGAAGTGCCGCAGCTTGCTGATGCCGTTGAAGGGGCGTCGCAGCATCATGGCCGGTGCTGATCTTGCTGCTTTTGGGCTTGTTCGCGCTGCAGGGCTTCGCGCTCGCGCTGCACCATGCGTTCGCGCAGGCCGTCGCCGCTGCCCAGCAGGAACACCGACACCCCATGCAGCACCAGCCCCAGGCCCCAGCCCAGCAGTGGATAGATCGACCAGGGGCGCGTACCGAATGCGTAGCGCGACATGGCAAAGAGCAGCGCGTTCACCAGCACGAACGCTGCAGCGTGCACGTACCAACCCAGCTTGGCGCTGGCGCGCCGGCGGGCCAGCGTTTCGATTTCTTCGGGGCTAAGAGGGGAGGTCATGGCGGGGCGGTCGGGGGTGAAAAGCTCGGGGCGCTGCAGGGATTCTAGGGGCGGGCTACGCCGGGCAGGCGTGGCGCGCCACCGTGGCCACAGCCTGGGCGTCCAGCGTCAGCCCCATGTGGTTCACGCCGGGCACCAGGGTCACGGGCACAGGCTTGCCCGACTGGGCAAACAGATCGGCAAAGCGGTCGGCGTAAAAAAGCTCATCGTCCTGCCCGGCCACGATGCAGACCGTGCCCCGGGCATTGCGGATGTCGGCCTGGTAGTCGTCGTGGGGGCGAAAGTTGGTGGCCACCGTGTACGAATAGCGGGGCGTGAGCAGCTCGCGGGCTACGTCGTTGAGGGCAAAGCTCAGCACGGGCAGGTGGTTCCACCGGGTGATGCCGATCTGATTGAGCAGCGTGATGGCAACCATGCGGGGCAGGCCCACCGACACCCAGCCGCCGCTGTCAGGCCGCGATGTGGGGGCGTTGTGGTGCAAAAAAGGCGAAAGCAGCACATAGCGGTCGAACAGGTCCTGCCGCGCGCTGCCCGCAAACCGCAGCGCAAACCCGCCGCCTGCCGAAAACCCCATCAGCGTTTGCGGGCCAGCGTGCGGCACGGCGCGCAGAAAGTCCTCGATGTCGTCTTCCATCTGGCCGATGTACGCGGCCTGGCCCCTGGGGCCGGACGCGCCGTGCCCCCGCATGTCCAGGGAAGCCACGGCATAGCCCTCAGCCGCCAGCGCCTGTGCCAGCACGTGGTTGGACTGCCCGCGTGCGGAAGACCCATGCACCAATACCACCCGGCGCTGTGGTGTGGCTGCTGTTGCCGGACTGAGGCTGTAGCCATGCCACGCCAGTGAAGTACCGTCGCGCGCTGTGTAACGCTGGGCTGGTGGAACACCGCCGTAGTCCACGCCCTTGAACGGATTGTTGATGCTGGACAGCGGCGGGATGTCGTGGGGGCCGCCCCAGGCGATGGCGGCAGCAAGTCCGGCAAGCCCCAGGGTCAGCAAGGCGGCAGCGATGAACAAGGGGTACCGGCTGCGGGGCCGCAATCTGGAGGTTTGCGTCATGGTGGCGAGCAGGCCAAGGGTGGCGGCAGAGATGAGGAGCATGGGGGCGTGTGACGCAGGATGGCCGCGTTAGGGCACTGGTTGAAAGGGGTGCAAGGGTTGCAGGTGCTGGGCGAAGAACGCCACTATGCGTGCATCCACCTCGGGCAGCACCTTGCGGTCAAAGCCGGGCGGGTCGCCCAGCAGCGCGGTCTGCACGTCGCTCAGCAGGTGCAGCGGTGGCATGGGCGACAGCATGGCGCCGTGGCTGGCGTCCGGCAGGTGGGCTACGTGGGTGCAGCGGTCCTGGCAGGCCGTGAGCACGGCGTCACTGTGAAAGCGCGGTACCTGGTTCACATCCATGCCCGCAGTCACCAGCCCCAGCGCGATGCTTGGGGTGGCAAGGGTTGTCATGTCAAAGTCGGCCGCAAAGGGCACGCTGGCCACGGCGGCTTGTATGCGGGGGTCCTGGTGTGTGTAGGCGGTTTCATCGCCAAAGCGGTGCCGTATCACGGTCAGTGCAAACCACTTCTTCAGGCCATCCAGCAGGTTGCCGTGCAAACGGGTGATGAACCCGACACAGGAGGAAAAATCATCGGCAATGTGGGCCTCGCAGTGCTGACGAAAGCGAGCGGGCGACCACGCGCCGCCCGCCAGCGTCAACGCCGTGTGGCCACCGGCGGAACCACCGAAGACCCCCACCTTGTCCAGGGTGAGCAACGGGGCCAGGCGGTTGTCCTGGGCCACGGCGTCGATGGCGCGGGAGACCTCGGCGGGGCGGCGCTTCCAGCTCTCGGGGCCGGGGGTGGAAGGGTCTTTGGAGTTGTCTCCCGCATGTTCGGGCAATGCCACGACAAAACCTGCGGCCACCATTGCACGTGCCAGATCGGTGTGGACCCACGGATTGCCGCCCGAACCGTGTGTGATGACCATCAGGCGGCCGTTGCCCCGCACGGGGCTGCCCTGCCAGGCCAGCTGAAGCTGGAAGGGGCCGCGCTGCACAGGTTCGTCGGCACTGCTGCTGGGGTAGAACACCGTGACGGGGCCATCCCCCAGCAAGCCGGGCAATTCCATCAGCCCCGTGCCCGCCTGGGAGGCGGTGGCCGCACCCCATGTCGCGAGTGTCAGCAGGGCCAGGGTCAGTCGTCGGAGCATCTTCATGGGATTTCTTTCGTGCGGAAGGCGGGTGTAGACGGGTTCAAGGACGTTGCCCCTGCTGCGCCAGACGGTCGCGTTCGGCCTGCACCATGCGCTCATGCAGCCCGCCGCCAGCAATCAGGAACACCACCGCCCCATGCACCACCAGGCCGATGCCCCATCCCAGCGCGGGGTACACCGCCCAGTGCCGCCCGCTGGCGGCCGACAGGGTGATCAGCAACAGGTTGACCAGCAGATAGACGCCGGCGTGCATGTACCAGCCGAGTTTGGCCCCGGCGCGTTTGCGGGCCAGGCGTTCGATGGGGTCTTCGGTGGGGTGGACGTAGTGCATGGTGATGTCTCCAGACAAGGTGAGTCAGTTCGATGGGAGGGCAGGGTTCTGGCGGGGCTCAGGCGCCCACGGGGGACGCGCCGTAGACCACGCTTTGCTGCGCCAGGCGCCACATCCGCAGGGCCCGGGCGGCGAACAGGCCGTTGAACACCCCATAAAGGGCCGAGATCTGCAGCGCGAAGGTGCCGTCCCGTGCCAGGGTGGGTTGCATGGCCAGCTCCACCCCGACGAAATACTTGGTCAGGAAGATGCCAACGATCAGCGCGAGCGGCATGGCGCTGCCCGGAATGTAAAAACTGCGCGACGGGGCGCTGTAGAGCGTGCCGGAGGGTGCCGTGGGCTGGAACCACAGGGCCAGCGCCGTGGTCGCCGTGGCGGCTGCCAGCCAGAGACCCACCGCCTGTACGCCGGAGGAGGCAGAACCGCCGAATGCCGACAGCAGGCCTGCCACCGAGAAGGCGGCCATGCCCAGCGGCATGAGCTGGGTTCGCAGCAGGCTGGCGCTGCGGTCGCGCAGCTGGCTGGCGCCCAGCCCCACCAGGCCGGCCAGCATGCCCCATACCCAGTAGGGGGTGTGACTGATGACCTGGAGCATTGCTTGGGGTTGGTGAACAATCAAATTGAGCAGCATGGGGATCTCCTGAGTGGAAAGGGCAGATGGAGAGGGAACGGCAGGGTCAGATCACGCCCAGTGCCGACCAGAGCGAATGGCCGAGAAAGCGATCAGGCAGCAGAGTGAAGCCACCGGCCACCACGCAGGCGCCGATGTAGACGCGCTGCATGGTTTTGCGATGCCCGTCGATGTTGCGCCGGGCCAGGAAGACAAAAGACAGCACCAGCATCCCCAGCGTGACCGGTATCAGCAGGTGGATCAGCCCGAAGCTGCCCCAGCGCGGGCCCGGACCCCCACTGATGAAAATGGCCGACACGGCTGTGGCCACCATCAGGGTTACCCAGGCATACCCGGCGGCGCGGTGCAGGCGCGGGCGTTGGGTGGCACCCTTGCGGGCCCACAGGGCGATGGGGCCGATGGCGGTCGCGGCGAGCGCTGCGGCGAGGTGGATGGCGATGACGGGGGTGAGTTGCATGGTGTGGCTCCGGGCTCGTTCTTCAATGGAGCGGACTGTGCCGACACCGCCCCGCCGCTGCCAGCGGCTTGCGACGAAATGCGCCAGGGCCGCCGCGAAATGCAGGAACGCGGCGTGACTTGCGGGGCATTTTTGGTGGTCGGCCCGTTGGTGGATGCGTCTTCCCTACGAATTGCTTTGACCCCAAGGTTTACTTTTCTTCGCACAGCGTTCAAAGCAACGCGTGAACTGAGCCTCTACGATCCGGTACGGTTGGCCGTGCTGACACCCGCCCAGCACGCACCCTGAGAACACGAATCAAGACCGCCATGAACCCCCAAGAAGTCAACGCGCCCCCGCCATCGGCCATTCCTCCCGCTCCCCCCGGCAAACCGCCACGCCGATCCCGATGGGTAGGAAGCCTGCTGGCGCTGGTGTTGGTGGGGCTGGTAGGAGGGGCGGCGTGGTATCTCATCCAGCGGGCCAATGGTGAATCCAGCGGCGGTCCGGGCTTTCCGGGGGGCGGGCGCCCCATGGTCACGGTGGGGGATGCCGTGGTGCGCAAGGCTGAACTGCCGGTGATCATCGATGCGCTGGGCACCGTGATCCCCGCCACCACGGTCACGCTGCGGCCCCAGGTGTCGGGCATGCTGACCCAGGTGCTGTTCACCGAGGGGCAGATGGTCAAAAAAGGGCAGTTGCTGGCGCAGATCGACCCCCGCCCCTTCGAGCAGGCGCTGATGCAGGCCCAGGGCACCCGCCAGCGCGACGAGGCGCAGCTGGAGAACGCGCGCCTCACGCTGGAGCGCTACCGCACCTTGCTGTCGCAAGACTCCATCGCCCGCCAGGACGTGGACACGCAGGCCGCGCTGGTCAAACAGCTCGAAGGCACGGTGATGACCGACAAGGCCCAGGAGGGCACGGCGCGCCTGAACCTGGACTACACCCGCATCACCGCGCCCGCGTCGGGGCGCATCGGTCTTCGCACCGTGGATGCGGGCAACTACGTGACCTCGGGCGACACGGCGGGCCTGGCCACCATCACGCAGGTGGCACCCATCGACGTACAGTTCTCCGTGCCGCAGGACCGCGTGGCTGACATCCAGGCAGCGCAGGGCGCAGCGGACGCCCTGGCCGTGACGGCGCTGGACCGCACGCGCAAGGCCGAACTCGACAAGGGCCGGTTTTCGACGCTGGACAACCAGGTGGACACCACCACCGGCACCGTCAAGGCCAAGGCGCGGTTCGAGAACGCGGCGGGTGCACTGTTTCCCAACCAGTTTGTGAACGTGCAACTGCTGCTGCGCAACGTGCCCGCGCTGGTGGTGCCGGTGACCGCCGTGCGCACCGGCGCCAATGGCGACTACGTCTATGTCATCAACGAAGACCGCACGGTGTCGCTGCGCAAGGTCAAGCGCGGTCAGGCCACGGTGGGGCTGATGGCGATCACCGAAGGCCTGAAGGAAGGCGAACGTGTGGTGACCGAGGGCGGGGACCGCTTGCAGGATGGCATGGCCGTGCAGCTGCCGGGTGCGCAGGCCGCCCGTGCACCGCGTGCGGGGGCCAGCGGGCCGCGAGGGGAGCGTGGAGAAGGTGGCCAGCGCCGCCAGCGTCCTCCTCAGAATCCCTGAGCGCGACACGACAACATGAGTCCTTCACGTCCATTCATTGAAAGGCCCGTGGCCACTGCGCTGCTGATGATTGCCATCGTGCTGGCAGGGCTGGTGGGGTTCCGCTTTCTGCCGCTGTCGGCCTTGCCCGAGGTGGACTACCCCACCATCCAGGTGCAGACCCTGTACCCGGGGGCCAGCCCCGAGGTCATGAGCCGCACGGTGAGTGCGCCGCTGGAGCGCCAGTTTGGCCAGATGCCCGGGCTTACGCGCATGGCGTCCACCAGCGCCTCGGGGGTGTCCATCATCACGCTGCAGTTTGGCCTGGGGCTGGCGCTGGATGTGGCCGAGCAGGAGGTGCAGGCGGCCATCAACGCGGGCAATTCGCTGCTGCCCGCAGACCTGCCCGCACCGCCGGTGTACGCCAAGGTGAACCCTGCCGACGCGCCGGTGCTCACGCTGGCCATCAGCTCTGACACGCTGCCGCTCACCGAAGTGCAGAACCTGGTGAACACGCGCCTGGCGCAGAAGATCAGCCAGGTTTCCGGTGTGGGGCTGGTGTCGCTGGCGGGCGGGCAGCGGCCCGCGGTGCGCATCCAGGCAGACACCAAGGCGCTGGCGTCGTACGGCATTGGCCTCGATACCCTGCGCACGGCCATCACGTCGGCCAACGCCAACAGTGCCAAGGGCAGTTTTGACGGCCCGCAGCGCTCGTACACCATCAATGCCAACGACCAGTTGCTGACGGTGGACGACTACAAGAACCTCATCGTGTCGTGGCGCAACGGCGCGCCGGTGCGCATGCTGGAGGTGGCGCGTGTGGTGGAGAGTGCGGAGAACAACCGGCTGGGCGCGTGGGCGGGGGTCAACGACCTCCAGAGCGCGGCGCCGGGCCGCCCCAAGCAAGCGAGCGCCCCCCCGGGGGGCAGCGAACCACACGAAGTGGGGAGCGTGGGGGCTTCCATCACTCCAGCGATCATCCTCAACGTGCAGCGCCAGCCGGGCGCCAACGTGATCGCCACGGTGGACAACATCAAGAAGCTGCTGCCCGAGCTGCAGGCGGGCCTGCCCGCATCGCTCAAGGTGCAGGTGCTGTCGGACCGCACCACGGGCATCCGGGGCTCGGTCCACCATGTGGAGCTGGAACTGGTGCTGGCCGTGCTCATGGTGGTGCTGGTGATCTTCTTCTTTCTGCACAGCCTGCGCGCCACGGTGATTGCCAGCCTGGCCGTGCCCATTTCGCTCATTGGCACCTGCGGCGTGATGTACCTGCTGGGCTACAGCCTCAACAACCTGAGCCTGATGGCACTGACGATTGCCACCGGCTTTGTAGTGGACGATGCCATCGTGATGATCGAGAACATCGCGCGCTACCTGGAGGAGGGCGAGCCGCCGTTCCAGGCGGCGCTCAAGGGCGCGACGCAGATTGGCTTCACCATCATCTCGCTCACGGTGTCGCTGATCGCGGTGCTGATCCCGCTGCTCTTCATGAGCGATGTGGTCGGCCGGCTCTTTCGCGAGTTCGCGGTCACGCTGGCCATCACCATTCTCATCTCGGGCGTGGTGTCGCTCACCCTTGTGCCCATGATGGCTGCGCGCTGGCTGCGCGCCGAACCTGCGGGTGGCCCGAAGGGCGTCGCGGGCCGTATCAACCGGGGTTTCGAGCGGGTGATTGGCGGCTATGACCGCTGGCTGCAGTGGGTGCTGCGCCACCAGGGCGCCACGCTGGTGGTGGCGGTGATGACGCTGGCCCTCACGGCGCTCTTGTATGTGGTGATCCCGAAGGGGCTTTTTCCCACGCAGGACACCGGGCAACTGCAGGCGCGCGTCGAGGCGTCGCAGGATGTCTCGTACGCCCGCATGAGTGAACTCCAGCAAGCCGCCGTACGCGCCATCTTGCAAGACCCCGATGTGTTGTCGCTCAGCTCGTTTGTGGGTGTGGATGCGGCCAACAACACCATGCTCAACGCCGGGCGCATGCTGATCAATCTCAAGCCTGACCGCGACGGGCAGGAAGCCATCATGCAGCGCCTGCGCGAGCGTGTGCGGTCGGTGGCGGGTGTCACGCTGTACCTTCAGCCCACGCAGGATCTGACGATCGATGCGGAAACCGGCCCCACCGAGTACCGTGTGTCAATTGGCGGTGTGGATGCCGCGCAGGTCAACGACTGGACCCGCAAGCTCGCCGAGCGACTGCAGCGCGAGCCCAAGGTGCGCAACGCCACAACCGATGCGGGCGCGCAGGGCCTGTCGGCCTTTGTGGACATTGACCGCAACACGGCATCCCGCCTGTCGGTCACGGCCAGCAGCGTGGACGACACGCTCTACAGTGCGTTTGGCCAGCGCATCGTGTCCACCATCTTCACCGAGACCAACCAGTACCGCGTGATCCTGGAAGCCCAGCAGGAAGGCATGAACACGCCCGAGGCCCTGGGCACCTTGCAGCTGCGCACAGGCTCCGGCACGCCCACGCCGCTGGCGGCTGTGGCCACCATCCGCGAGCAACTGGCGCCGCTGCAGATCACGCGCGTGGCCCAGTACCCGGCGGCAACGTTGGGGTTTGACAAGGCCGAGGGTGTTTCCTTGGGTAGCGCGGTGGACGCCATCCGCGCTGCCGCCAAGGAGATCGGCATGCCGCAGGGCTTGTCGATGGAGTTCCTGGGGGCTGCCGGGGCTTACGAAAAATCGTTGTCGAGCCAGCTGTGGCTCATTCTGGCGGCCATGGTGTGCGTGTACATCGTGCTCGGCGTGCTGTACGAGAGCTATATCCACCCGGTCACGATCCTCTCCACCCTGCCTTCCGCCGGGGTGGGGGCGCTGCTGGCGCTCATGGTGTCGGGCAACGACCTGGGGGTGATCGGCATCATCGGCATCATCCTGCTGATCGGCATCGTCAAGAAGAACGCGATCATGATGATCGACTTCGCCATCGACGCCGAGCGCCACCAGGGCATGGGGCCGCAGCAGGCCATCCACCAGGCCGCGCTGCTGCGCTTTCGCCCCATTCTCATGACCACGCTGGCGGCGCTGTTTGCCGCGCTGCCGCTGATGCTGGGATGGGGCGAGGGGGCGGAACTGCGCCGCCCCCTGGGGCTGGCGATTTTTGGCGGCCTGATCCTGAGCCAGATGCTCACCCTTTTCACCACGCCGGTGATCTATCTGGCGTTTGACCGGCTGGGCCGCCGCTGGACGGGCCGGGGCACGGCGGCGGCGCCGGTCCAGGCCGGGGAGGTGTCGTGAATCTCTCGCGCCCCTTCGTCGAGCGGCCGGTCGCCACCGTGCTGCTGACCATTGGCGTGGCCCTGGCGGGGATCGCCGCATTTTTTGTGCTGCCCGTATCGCCTTTGCCGCAGGTGGACTATCCGGCCATTTCGGTCTCGGCCAGCCTGGCGGGCGCCAGCCCCGAAACCATGGCCACCAGCGTGGCCACCCCTCTGGAGCGGCGGCTGGGGGTGATTGCCGGGGTCAACGAAATGACCTCGACCAGCTCCAACGGATCGGCGCGTGTGAGCCTGCAGTTCGACCTGAACCGCAATATCGACGCGGCCGCGCGCGAGGTGCAGGCCGCCATCAACGCGGCGCGGGCCGACCTGCCCGCCACGCTGCGCAGCAACCCCACGTACCGCAAGCGCAACTCGGCGGCATCACCCGTCATCATCCTGGCGCTGACCTCCAAGACGCGCACGCCGGGTGAGATCTACGATGCCGTCTCCAACGTGGTGAGCCAGCGCCTGTCGCAGGTGGACGGTGTGGGCGAGGTGGAGATTGGCGGCGGCTCGCTGCCCGCCGTGCGGGTGGAGCTGCTGCCCTTTGCGCTCAACCGCTACGGCATCAGCACCGAAGACGTGCGCGCTGCCATCCAGGCCTCCAACGCCAACCGGCCCAAGGGCGCCATCGAAGGCGACGGGCGTCGCCTGCAGATCTACACGCCATCGCCAGCGCGCAAGGCGGCCGAGTACGAATCGCTCATCGTCGCCTGGCGCAACAATGCCGCCGTGCGGCTGGGGGATGTGGCGCGCGTGGTGGACGGGGTGGAAAACCGCCGCACCGTGGGGCTGTTCAATGGTGACCCCGCCATCATCGTGCTGGTCACGCGCCAGCCGGGTGCGAACATCATCGAAACGGTGGATGCCGTGCGCGCGCTGTTGCCCGACCTGCAGGCCCAGCTGCCGCAGGACATCCAGGTGGCCGTGGCGTCCGACAGCACCAACTCCATCCGTTCGTCCCTGCATGAGATTGAGCTGACGCTGATGGTGTCCATTGCCCTCGTGGTGCTGGTGGTGGGCCTCTTCCTGCGCAAGGCGCGGGCCACGGTGATCCCGGCGGTGGCCACTGTGGTGTCGCTGCTGGGAACCTTCGGCGTGATGTACTTCCTGGGCTTCAGCCTCAACAACCTGAGCCTGATGGCGCTGACCGTGGCCACAGGTTTTGTGGTGGACGACGCGATCGTAGTGCTGGAGAACACCATGCGGCACATCGAGGCCGGCATGGACCGCATGCAGGCCGCGCTGCAGGGTGCGCGGGAGGTGGGCTTCACCGTGCTGTCGATCAGCCTGTCGCTGGTGGCGGTGTTCATTCCGCTCTTGTTCATGGACGGCCAGGTGGGGCGGCTGTTCCGCGAATTCGCCATCACGTTGTCAGCGGCGGTGATGATTTCGCTGGTGATCTCGCTCACCACCACGCCCATGATGTGTGCGTGGCTGCTGCGGGCGCACGACCCGGCCAGCGACAAGCCCCCGTCGCGCCTGGCGCGGTGGGCAGAGCGCGGCTACCAGGGCGTGCTGCGCGGGTATGGACACAGCCTGGACTGGGCCCTGGCCAGCAAAAGCCTGGTGGTGCTCATCCTGCTGGCGGTGATCGGGCTCAACGTGTACTTGTTCGCAAAGATCCCTAAAGGGTACTTCCCCGAGCAGGACAACGGCCAGCTCAACGCGGGCCTCAGGGCCGACCAGAGCATTTCGTCCGAAGCCCTGGCGCGCAAGCTGCGCCAGGCCGTGGAGATCATCCGCAAGGACCCAGCGGTGGACACCGTCGTCGGCTTCTCGGGTGGCAGCCGGGCCGGGGGTGGGTTCATGTTTGTGAACCTCAAGCCTTTGAAGCAGCGCACGGACAGCACACCGGCCGTCATTGCGCGGCTGCGGCCGCAGCTCAACCAGATCACCGGCCTCAGGGTGTTTCTGAACCCCGTGCAGGACCTGCGCATGGGCGGTCGCTCCAGCAACTCCACCTACCAGTACACGCTCAAGAGCGACAACATGGCTGACCTCAAGCAATGGGCGGGCAAGCTGGCCGACCGGCTCAAGGACGAAAGCCTGCTCAAGGACGTGGACACCGACCAGGCGGAAAACGGCGTGGAGACCTATGTGGAGGTGGACCGCGACAGCGCTTCGCGCCTGGGCGTGAGCGCCTCGGCCATCGACAACGCGCTGTACAACGCCTTCGGCCAGCGTTCGGTGGCTACGATCTATGGCGAACTCAACCAGTACGCCGTCATCATGGAGTGGGCGCCGGAGTACACCCGGGGCCCGCCGGCCCTGAAAGATATCTACGTGGCCAGCAACCCGACCGGTGCCACGGGGACGGCCGCCAACCCGGGCCAGCGCGGTGCGTCCACGGGCAATGTCATCAGCATTGCGGCATCGACCATGGTGCCGCTGAGCGCCGTGGCGCGCGTGGTGGAGCGGGCGTCACCCACGTCCATCAGCCACCAGGATGGCGAGCTGGCCACTACCATCTCGTTCAACATCGACCCCGGAACCTCGCTGGCGCAGGCGCGCCAGGTCATCGAGCAGGCCGAGGCCGACATTGCCATGCCCACCAACGTGCGCGGCAGCTTCCAGGGCACGGCGCTCAGCGCCCAGCAGTCGCAGGGGCAACAGCTGTTCCTGATCCTCACCGCCATCGTGGTGATCTACATCGTGCTGGGTGTTCTGTATGAAAGCCTGATCCACCCGATCACGGTGCTGACCACGCTGCCGTCGGCGGGGGTGGGCGCCGTGCTGGCGCTACTGCTGTTCAACATGCAGTTCACCATCATTGCGCTCATCGGCGTGTTCCTGCTGATCGGCATCGTCAAGAAGAACGCGATCATGATCATCGACTTTGCGCTGGACGCCGAGCGCGCGCGCGGGCTCACGGCCCTGGAGGCCGTGCGCGAAGCCTGCCTGCTGCGGTTTCGCCCCATCCTGATGACCACGATGGCTGCTGCACTGGGCGCACTGCCGCTGGCCATCGGCTTCGGCCAGGGCTCGGAGCTGCGCCAGCCGCTGGGCGTGGCGATCATCGGCGGGCTCATCGCGAGCCAGTTGCTCACCTTGCTGACGACGCCGGTGGTCTATGTGCTGCTCGACAAGCTGCGCAAGCCCGCACCCAACGAACAACAACTGAGCCGCGCCGGAGCCCCCGGTGCCGCTGTCTGATTGCGCACCATGACCCGTCCCATCATCCCCCTCGCACCGGGTGTACGCGCCGCACGCTGGGCCAGCCTCGGGCTCGCGCTGACGCTGCTGTCTGCCTGCTCCGTCACTCCGCCGTACCAGCGCCCCGAGATGCCAGTGCCGGCCACGTTCAAGGAGGCGGGCGCCACCTGGGCGCCAGCCGCGCCTGCCGACGCGCTGGACCGTGGACCCTGGTGGGAGCTGTTCGGAGACGCCGAGCTGAACCGGCTGGCGGAGCAGGTGCAGCTATCCAACCAGAACATTGCCGCCGCAGTGGCTGCCTATGCCCAGGCGCAGGCCGTGGTGCGGCAGCAGCGCGCGGGGCTGCTGCCTTCCGTCAGCCTGTCGGGCGGTGCCACGCGTTCGGGTGGCGAGGGCGCCAGCCGGTCCGGCACCACGACCCAAGCCTCGTTGGGGGTGGACTGGGCCCCGGACCTGTGGGGGCGGCTCGAAAGCGGCGTCAACAATGCCCAGGCCAGTGCGCAAGCCAGCGAGGCCGACCTTGCGTCGGCCCGCCTGTCCGCCGTGGGCAGCCTGGCCTCTGCCTATTTCCAGTTGCGCGAGGCCGATGCGGAAATCGGGCTGCTGCAGGCCACGGTGGAGGGCTACGAGCGCAGCTTGCAGATTGCCAGGAATCGTTATTCCGCCGGAGTGGTGGCCCAGACCGATGTGCTGCAGGCGCAGACCCAGCTGGCAAACGCGCGGGCCGACCTGGCCACCGCGCGCCAGAACCGGGCGCGGTTCGAGCACGCGCTGGCGGTGCTGACGGGGCAGGCGCCCTCCGACTTTGTCGTGCCCAGTGCGCCGTGGGTGGCCCAAGTGCCCGAGGTGCCACCAGGCGTCCCCTCAACCCTGCTGCAGCGCCGCCCCGACATCGCGTCGGCAGAGCGGGCCGTGGCCGCTGCCAACGCGCAGATCGGCATCCAGCGCGCGGCGTACTTTCCCAGCCTGAGCCTGGGCGCCACCCTCGGCAGCGGTGGCAGCAGCGTGGCGGATCTGTTCAAGGCGTCGGGCACTGTGTGGTCGCTGGGGCTGTCCATTGCACAGACTGTGTTTGATGCAGGTGCCACCGCCGCCCGCGTGGAGGAGGCGCAGGCTGCACGCGATGCCCGTGTGGCCGTCTACCGCCAGACCGTGCTGACGGCCTTCCAGAGCGTGGAAGACCAGCTCACCGTGCTGCGTACCCTGCGAGAACAGGAGCCCCTGCGGCGCGAGGCCGTATTGGCCGCCGAACGCACGGCGCAGCAGCTGCTCAACCGCTATCGCGAAGGCCAGGTGGGCTACACCGAGGTGGTGACCGCGCAAGTGTCAGCGCTGTCTGCCCAGCGCGCCCTGCTGCAGCTGCAGGTCAACCGCCAGCTGGCCATGGTGGCGCTGGTGCAGGCGCTGGGGGGCGGGTGGCAGGCGCCGTGGCAACCCCCTGCCTGAAGGCTGCGCGGGGCTGCTCGGCATATACTCCTGTTTTGATAGCTGCTGGCGCTTGATAGATAAGCGGTAGAGCCTTGTTTGATTCAAATTTTCTCAAGGAGTGTGCGTGGACGTTGTATTGCTGGTCAAGGCTGCCATCATGGGCGTGGTCGAAGGCCTGACGGAGTTCCTGCCCATTTCTTCCACCGGGCACCTGATCCTGGCGGGCTCTCTGCTGGGATTTGATGATGCCAAGGCCAAGGTGTTTGACATTGCCATCCAGACCGGTGCCATCTTTGCGGTGATCCTAGTGTATTGGCAGAAGATCCGCGCCACGCTGGTGGCCTTGCCCACGCAGCGGCAGGCGCAGCGGTTTGTACTCAATGTGCTCATCGGGTTTTTGCCCGCTGTGGTGCTGGGCCTGTTGTTTGGCAAAGCCATCAAGGCCCATCTGTTCACCCCTGTGGTGGTGGCCAGCACCTTCATCATTGGGGGCTTCATCATTTTGTGGGCAGAGCGCCGATCTCCTGCGGCCACCCGCATCCAGTCGGTGGATGACATGACGCCGCTGGACGCCCTCAAGGTGGGCCTGGTGCAGTGTCTCGCCATGGTGCCGGGCACCAGCCGCAGCGGCTCCACCATCATCGGGGGCATGCTGCTGGGCCTGTCGCGCAAGGCAGCCACCGATTTTTCGTTCTTTCTGGCCATTCCCACGCTCATTGGCGCGGGGGGGTACAGCCTGTACAAGGAGCGCGCGCTGCTGTCGGTGGCCGATCTGCCCATGTTCGTCACCGGGCTGGTCTTTTCTTTCCTGAGCGCCTGGCTGTGTGTGCGCTGGTTGTTGCGCTACATCAGTACCCATAGCTTTGTACCGTTTGCGTACTACCGCATCGTGTTTGGCATCGTTGTTCTGGTGACAGCATGGACTGGATGGGTGCAGTGGGCGGACTGATAATCCACCCATGAGCCGTTTTGCCCCCATTGCACCCCTGGTTTCTTGTGCTTCGTTGCTGGCTTGCCTGTGCTCCTGGCCGGCGGCGCACGCCGCGGATGCGCCTGCGGCCGAAGAGCCGCCCAAACCGTTGTTCAACTACGCGCTGGGCGCCATCGTGGGCTCCAGCCCGGACTACGCGGGCGGTAATGGGCGCAAGAACAGCTTGCGGCCCGCATGGGCCATCGAATATGGACGCTTCAGGCTCAGTACCTCGCGTGGCAGCGCCTTCATGGGGCATGGACTGGGTCCGCGCGAATCGGGTGCCAGCGCCACGCTGGCGCAGGGAGATCAATTCAACCTGAGCGCCTCGCTGCGCATCGACAAAGGCCGTGACGGCTCGGACGCACCGATCCTGGTGGGGTTGCCCTCGGTCCGGTCCACGCTGCGCGCGCGGGTGAGCGCTGGGTATGCGCTGACGCCACGGTGGTCTGTGGGCGCCGGGCTTTCGCAGGACATTTTGGGGCGCGACGGCGGCGCGCAGTTGTCCACCAGCGTGGGCTATACCTGGCCCGTGACCGAGCAGACCAAAGTCACTTTCGGCGCAGGCGCGAGCTTTGGGGATCGCACCTATCTGCGCGGTCATTTTGGCGTGCCTGCGGGTGGTTCCGGGGCCTTGCCTGCCTTTGATCCGGGCGCAGGCCTGTACAGCGTGGATGCCGGTGTGGAGGTCATGTCGGCCATCAATCGCCACTGGGTGATTCTGGGGGCGGCGCGTGTATCGCAGCTCAAGGGCGACGCCCGCCGCAGCCCGCTCACTGTCGAGCCCACAGGGTATTCCGTGTCCGTCGGCCTGGCATACCGCTGCTGCCGTTAGTCCACTGAAACCGAGTAATCGGCTGTGCGCCGAGGTGGCAGCGGGTGCAGCGCAAGGCCCGCAACGCAGCGATGCGCCTGCTGCCAGACCCTCACGCACAGCCGATTACTCGGTTTCAGTGGACTAGCGTGCAACACCGTGCGGGAGCTGGCCTTTTGCGAAAGGCCCGTGGGGCCTGCGGGGGCACCATGGGCCGAAAGTGATAAGCTGGTGCTGACACACTGTTACCTGTAGCAGGGCGATGCAAAGCGGCCACCGCGAAGGAGGTGCAGCGTTGGATCGCCCCCTGTCGATGACCATCTCCCCGCCGGGGCTATCGCCGCATGATGCAAGACGAGCCTGAGTTGTCGCAGCCCCCCACAGCCGTCCATCAGGATTCCTGGTCCAAGGCTGAATTGCTGGATTTGATCACCCGCAGCGCGGGTGCCACCATGGCCGTGATCGACCGCAGTCTGGCCATGATCTATGTCAACGAGGAATACGCCCGCTGGTTCGGCGCCGTGCCCCAGCAGTTGGTGGGGAAAACCCTGGTCGAGGTGTATGGTGAGAGCGACTGCGCCCGATTCATGCCCTTCGTCGAGCGTGTGCTGCAGGGCGAGCGGGTGCAGTACCAGCGCCTTCTGCGCACACCGTATGGCATTGATGAATGGCGCACCATCTGCCTGACCCCCTGGCACAACCGGCAGGGGCTGGTGGACGGCTTCATCACCACGGCGCTCGACGTTCATGAACTGCAGGTCACCATGAATGCGCTGCGCGCTGCCAACCAGCGGCTTTCCTCGCACATGGAAAACAGCCCGCTTGCGGTGCTGGAGATGGACCATAACCTCAGGCTCCTGCACTGTTCGCAGCGCGCTGTGCAGCTCATGGGCTGGCTGCAGGTGGCGGGGCTGGAGGGGCGGTTGCTGACGGAACTGGTGGACCCCTCACTTCAGGACGACGGGCTTCAGAGTGCGCTACAGCGCCTGCAGACGGGGCAGGAGTCCCAGAACCGCGCGGAGACCTGCTTTGTGCGGGAGGACGGTAGCGAAGTGCATTGCGAGTGGTTCAACTCCGCACTGACCGACGCCCAGGGGCAGGTCACATCGATCATGGCGCTGGTCCAGGATGTCTCGGCCAAGATCCAGATCGCCCGCCAGCAGCACTATTTGGCCAACCACGATTCACTCACGGGCCTGCTCAATCGTGCGGCTTTTCAGAGCCGTCTGGAGCAGTCCCTGACGCAGGCGCGATGCAATGCCGGGTCTGTGGCCTTGCTGTTCATCGACCTCGATGGGTTCAAGGGGGTGAATGACGCCGAAGGCCATCGCGCCGGTGATGAAGTGCTGCGCATTGTGGCCCAACGCATTGCCAGCACGGTGCGTGCGGGCGACACCATGGCACGCCTGGGTGGCGACGAATTCCTGGTCATGCTCGACCGAGATGTCACCCGCGACGTGACCGACACCATCGGCCACCGCATCATCGAGGCATTGCACCAGCCCATGGTTGTGGAAGGGCGTGACCTTTTCATCGGCGCCAGCATTGGCGTGGCCGTGTATCCGCCACTGGAGGGGGATATCGACGCCCTGATGAATCGGGCCGACCAGGCGATGTACTCAGCCAAACGCGCGGGCAAAGGCCGGCTCCATTACGCTGAAACGGCCTCTTCCTGAGCGCAGGGGATGGCCTGCATAACTCCCTGCGGTCGGTGATAGCGCGGTCTCGGGCGGTCCGCTGCGTTGCTTTTTTTGCCAGTAGCGGGTCTATTGGCTGCAAAAAGACGCCTTGCGGCCCATCCCGATACGCACTACCACTGACTCGCGAGGGTGAGGCAGGACATCCCTGGGGCTCTTGTCCGTGAGGGCTTCTCTCAGGACCTGCATTCCTATTTCTGTGGCAGCCGGACGCTCTGCTGAAAGTGGAAGAAATTCCCGGGGTCGTACTGCGCCTTGATCTGCTGAAGTTGCGGGTATGCAGGGCCCCAATAGGCCTGGGCAAAGTCCTGCAGGCTTGCGTCGGGATAGTTCTGGTACACGTGGCCGTTCAGGAAGGGTTTGACCAGGTTCATGAACCCATCGAGCCAGGCTTCCATCTGGGCCCGCTCGGTGTCATTGGTCCAGAACACGTCCACCACGAGGTCCGCATCCACATGGCGGTGGATGAAAGCGCTGTCGGCCACCGGATAGCGGTTGATGGCGCCGCCATAGGGTTCCAGATAAGCCAGCGACCAGGGGTTGGGCGAGGTCTTGAAGTAATCGATGATGCGTTGCCAGTCGGCTGTTGACAGCGGCGTGCTGATGTAGCCGCAGGCCTTGGTTTCCGCCACGCCGTCGGGCAGGTTGTCTGGCAAGGTGTAGGGGTGGTCTTCCAGCCAGATGTTCATGTCGGGGTAGGTGCCCGTCTTGTCCACCAGCAGCTGTGCGCTCGGTATCGCCATGAGGCGTGCAATGGCCTTCATGCCCTCATCGCGCGTGCCGCAGAACATGCCTTGCACCATGTAGACCGGCGTACTGTTCTGGTAGCCCAGGTTCATCATGTAGCCCAGGGCATCGGGTGCGCCGGTTTTCATGTAGTGGGCTTGCATCGTCGTCAGGACCTCGGCGGCATGGGCGGCGTCCCAGCTGATGGCCCAGGCCCACACCTGGTCCAGCCGGTGCATGCGGTAGGTGACCTGCAGCAGCACACCAAAGTTGCCGCCCGTGCCACCGCGCATGGCCCAGTAGAGCCCCGGATTCTCCTGCGCGCTGGCCGTGACGATGCTGCCGTTGGCAAGCGCCACCCGGAACGATTCCACCAGATCGCTCTGGATGCCGAAGGCCCGCGATGTGTAGCCATAGCCGCCACCCTGCACGAAGCCCCCCACGCACACGCTGCCGCACGCTCCCGTGGGCACATGCCAGCCGGTGTGGTTCATCGCGCCGTTGAAATGGTCGAAATCGGTGCCCGGCAGCACATGCACGCGTTCGCGGGGTGGGTCCAGCACCACGCCTTTCAGGTCGCTCAGGTCCACCACCATGCCGCTGTTGACGGAGTAGCCTGCCGTGCTGTGCCCACCGCAGCGCACGGCCACCCACACGTTGTAGGTGCGGGCCACGGCAAGGCATTCGAGCACATCGTGTTCGCAGGCGCAGTACACGATGATCTCGGGATAAGCCTGAAACGCGGGGTTGGACTCTTGCCGCGCAGCGTTGTAGTCGGGGCTGGATGGCAGCACGATGCGGCCCACCAGCTTGGCCTCCAGCGCCGCCACGGCGTCCCAGGTCAGGGTTGCGCCCGGTGCGTTTGGTGCGGCCTGGCGTGTAGCCAACGACTCAAAATGCGCAATTCGGGCGTCTTTGGCAATGCGGGCGGGACTTTTGCGATGGGCCATGGTGAACAATCCTTGGGTGGTAACGCGAAGCCCCGTGTTTAACGGAAGCCAGGCCGTTTGACCAGTTCGGAATGGCCCTTGTGGCTCAACCGCCGGGTGCGGTGTGCACTGGTAGCGCTCAGGCCGACGACAGCGCCAGGTCCCCGGTGTTGCGGCGAAGGCAGAATTTCCCCCCTTGCTTGCCGCTGTACATTGCCGCATCCGCCAGCTTCAGCAGGCCCAGTGCATCGTTGCTGTCGTCCGGTGCAATCGCGTAGCCGATGGTCAATCCCACTTCCACCTGTAGATCGCCGAGCGAGAAAGGGGTGCGAAAAGCTTCCAGCAGTTTGAGCCCCAGCTCCTGGGCTTGCTGGCTGCTGCCAAGGTGGCCTGCCATCACCACAAATTCATCGCCGCCCAGGCGCGCTACCACGTCACTCTGGCGCACATGGCCTTGCAGCCGACGGGTCACGGCGATCAGCAGTTCATCGCCCACATCGTGGCCGTGCCGGTCGTTGACGGGCTTGAAACCATCGAGGTCCATCACGTACACAGCCAGCAGGCTGTTGGGGCCGCTGTGGGGCAGGGCGGAGGCCAGGGCAATGCTCAGGCCACGCCGATTGGGCAAGCCGGTCAAGGGGTCGGTATGGGCCAGCGAGTGCATCGCGTCGCGCTCGCGGTTGGCATCCAGCGCCTCCAGCCGCAATGCCTTGGTGCGCAGGCCCAGCACGCGCATGAAGAGCAGCATGTCCAGCGTTGCACCAAACTGGAAGGAGTGCAAGGTCCAGAAATTCACCGGCACCCAGCCCTGGATCACGCCAATGACGGTGGCGGTGGCCAAAAAATACAACAGCCAGGCGAGCAGCAGGGTGGAGCCCACCGGGTCGCCCAGCCTTGCGCGGCGCACCGCCCCCGGAATGCCCATGAGCGCAGGCGCCAGCCCCAGGATGCTGACGATGCCTGTCACTGCGCGGGTGCTGAGCAGGTCCAGTGCATACAGCGCAGCCAGCACCACGCACAGCACCGCGCCGCCACGCATGCTGCGCAGCAGCCAGCTGCGGGGCCTGTCACCCGCCAAGGCCTGGCTGATGAAGAGAAAGGAGCCGCAGGTGGCCGTGAGCGCAGCCAGACTGGCTGCATGCAACTCCACCCACGGCATATCGCGCCACAGGTACTGCGTGCCCAGGCCGAACAGGTGCAGCGAAAACAGCAGGCTCCCCGCAATGAGCAGTGCGTACTGGATGAACAGCACGTCGCGCAGATTGAGCCACTGCGCCAGACTGTAGATCAGCAGGCACAGCGCCAGCCCGGTAAGAATGCCTTGCAGCATCTGCTCGTTCAGAGCCTTGCTGTGCCAGGTGGTGGGCTTGTTCAGCGTGATGGGCAGCACCATTGCACCCCGGGTCTCCACGCGCAGCAGCAGGTCGTAGGTGTGTCCGGGCAACATGGCCACGGGCAGTGCATGGGTGCGGCTGCGCAGCGGGCGCTGGGTGTAAGGCTGCAGGCTGCCCAGCGTGGCCTGCTGGGTCACATGGCCGTCTGCAGCCAGGTACACCTCGATGCGTTGCAGCACGGGATAGTCGATGTCCAGCACCCACAGGCCGCTGGATGTAACGGGCATGGTGACCGGGATGCGTACCCACACCGGCTCTGCCCGCACGCCCAGGGTGCCGCTGGTGCCAGGTGGGGCCTGAAAGCGTGACAACTCCGCAAGGACATCATTCACGAGCAGGGTGCCGGAGGGGTCTGGCAGCACAGTGACGGCGGGCCAGGCCTCGATGGAAAGCAGGTCATCCCGCAGTTCGAGAGGGGCTGCGCGCGCACTCGTCGGTAGGGCTGCCAGCAGAAGACACAGTGCCGACAGCAGGCAGGCCACTCGCCACCAGCTGGCAAGAACCGGGCGATGCACAAACCCACTCAAGCGCGTGTACGTCATGAGGCCAGCGCCAGTTCGCCCGGGTTGCGGCGGATGCAGTGTTTGCCACTCTCCTTGCCCGCATACATGGCTGCGTCCGCGAGCCGGACCAGGTGCTGTGCATCGTCACTGTCCAGCGGTGCCAGCGCGTAGCCGATGGTCAGGCCCACCTGAATGGAGAGGTGGCTCAGCCGGAACGGCTTTTCAAATGCATGCAGCAAGACCCGCCCCAGTTCCTGGGCTTGTTCGGGGGTGGCCAGTTCGCGCGCCATGACAATGAATTCGTCCCCGCCCAGCCTTGCCACCAGGTCGGTGTGCTGTCGCACATTGGCCTCCAGCCGGTGGCCCACCGCCACCAGCAGGTCGTCGCCCACATCGTGGCCGTAGGTGTCGTTGACCGGTTTGAAACCGTCCAGGTCCATCAGGTAGAGCGCTACCAGCCGTTGGGGGCTGGCCTGCGCCAGCGCCGATTGCAGTGCCATTTGCATGCCGCGGCGGTTGCACAGCCCGGTCAGTGAGTCGGTGTAGGCCAGCGAGCGCATGGTGTCGCGCTCGCGCAGCGCTTCAGAGGCCGCGTGGCGCAAGGCGGCAGAGCGTTGGCCTAGCACCCGCAGGAACAGCAGCATGTCGGCCGCAGCGCCGAGCTGGAAGGAGTGCAGCGTCCAGAAGTTGACTGGCAGCAGGCCTTGCACCAGACACACCATGGTCACGGCCGCCGTGAAGTACGCAACCCAGGCCGCGAGCAACGTGGTGCTGACGGAGTCCCCCCGGCGTGCCCGCGCTACGGCGATGGGCAAGCTGATGAGAGAGGGAAGGGGGCCCAGGACGCTGATGATAGCGGTGGTGGTCCGGGTGTTGATCAGATCGACCAGGAAGGCTACGAGCAGCACCAGGCTCAGCACTGCTCCCGCCTGCATCACCCGCAGGAACCGGCTGTGTGGCAAGTGGCCCATCAGCGCATGGCCCATGAACAGGAACGAGCCCGCAATGGCCAGCAGCCCCGCCGCCCCAGCTGCGTGGACCTCGATCCAGAGCCGGTCGCTCCAGAGGAACTGGGTGCCAACGCCGAAGAACTGCAGCGAGAACCCGGCACTGCCCACCACCAGCATGCAGTAGTAGAGAAACAGCTTTTCCCGCTGGCTGATCCACTGGGTGAAGCTGTAGACCACCAGGCACAGGGCCAGCCCGGCCAGCACGCCCTGGAACATCTGCTCACGCAGCGACCGGTGCACCAGATAGGGCGCCTTGCTCAGGGTGATGGGCACGATCATCGCACCCGAGGTTTGTACCCGGATCAGCAGTTCATAGGGAGTGTCGGCTGCCAGGTCCAGCGTCATCGCCGGAGTACGGCCCCGCAGCGGGCGCTCGGAATAGGGGCGCAGGTTGCCCAGCGCAGCGTGTTGAGTCAGCCGGCCTTGCTGGGTCAGGTAGATGTCGACTTCGTTGAGCACCGCAAAATCGATGTTCACGATCCATTCATTGCCCGACGCCACGCGCGACATCAGCGGCACGCGCAGCCAGATGGCTTCCTTGCGCACACCCAGGCTCCCGCCACGGCTGGGGGGCTCTGCAAAGTCAGGCAAGCGTTCCAGTGCGTCTTGTATGCCCCATTGCAAAGATGGGTCGGCCAGCAACGTGGCCACCGACCACATGTTCACCGGGCGGGCATCGGCTGGCAGCACGAGCGGGCTGGGGGCTGCGGCCCGCGCAGTGGGCAGGGCCAGCACCTGCCACAGCGCCAGTACCAGCAGCCACAGCAGGGGGCGCCAGGGTGTCGGCCGACCGGGGAGCAGGGCGTTGCGATGCATCGTCGTCATGCCAGTGCTGCCGTGGCGGGGATGCGCCGCACCGAGTGCTTGCCGCCTTGTTTGCCCGCGTACATCGCGGCATCTGCGTGCCGAAGCAGGCCCTGTGGGTCGTCACTGTCGAGGGGGGCCAGCGCGTACCCGATGGTCAGGCCCACCTGGATGCGCAGGTGGCTCAGCGTAAAAGGGTGCTCAAAGGCCCGCAGCAGCGAGCGGCCCAGGTCCTCCGCCTGCTCGGGCGTGGCCAGGTCGCGGGCCATGATGATGAATTCGTCCCCGCCAAGCCGGGCGACCAAGTCGGTCTGGTGCCGTACATTGGCCAGGAGGCGGTGGCCCACGGCCACCAGCAAGTCGTCGCCCACATCGTGGCCGTGCGCGTCGTTAACAGGCTTGAACCCATCCAGGTCCATCAGGTAGACCGCAACCAGCCGTTGGGGTGAACAGTGGGCCAGCGCGGCGTGCAACGCGTGCTGGAGGCCGCGCCGGTTGCTCAGGCCGGTGAGCGGGTCTGTGTTGGCCAGTGACTGCATCAGATCCCGCTCGCGCATGGCCTCCTGGGCCTGGGCCTGGGCGGCCCGGGCGCGCAGGCCCATCACGCGAAAGAACAGCAGCATGTCCAGCGTGGCGCCAATCTGGAACGAGTGCAGTGTCCAGAAATTGGCAGGTACCCAGCCTTGCACCAGGCACACCATCATTCCGGCGGCCACGCCAAAGGCGATCCACGCCGCCAGCAGGGTAGCGCCAATGGGGTCCTTGTGCCGCACTCGCGCAATGGCGGCAGGCAGACTGAGGAGCGAGGGAAGGGCCCCCGCCAGACTCATGAAGGCAATGGCAATGGGCACGGTCAACCAGCCCACCACCAAGGCGACACAGACCACCGCAGTGATAGCTGCGCCTAAACGCATGGTGAGCGAATACCGGCTGCCGGGGGTGTCGCCGGCCAGCGTGTGGCCCAGGAACAGAAACGATCCCGCCAGCGCCATCAGCCCTGCTGCCGGACCCGAATACCGGTCCATCCACGGGTTGTCGGGCCACAGATACTGCGGGCCGACGCCAAAGAACTGCAGCGAAAAGCCCGCACTGCCCAGCACCACCAACGCATAGAAGCCAAACATGCGGTCACGCTGCGTGACCCACTGGATCAGGCTGTACGCGAAGAGGCAGAAAGCAAGCCCGTTGAGCAGGCCTTGCAGCATCTGCTCGCGCAAGGCCTGGCGCAGGTGAATGGGCATTTCGCTGACCGTGATGGGCAGAATCAGCGGGCCGGCGGCCTGGACCCGTATCAGCAGGTCGTAACGTTGCCCCGGCTGCAGGTCGAAGGCCATCGCAGGCGTGCGGCCAGCCAGTTGCGCAGGATCGGACTGGCGTGCTCGGGCCTGCTGAAGCAGCTTGCCACCCCGGGCGAGGTACAAATCGGCCCTCAGCGAGCTGTAGCCAATGTTGACCACCCACGGGGTGCGCAGCGCCTCGGGCGCAACCAGGGGGATATGCAGCCACATGGCCGCCTTGTGTACGCCCAGCGAGTTGTTGCTCCGTGCTGGAGCCTTGAACTCGTCCAGACGGTCCAACATGTCCTGTACCGAGAGCTGGTAGGAGGGGTCGGCCTTGAGGGTGATGGCCTCCCAGGCATCCACCTGCGGTTTGTCCTGCGTGAGCACCAAGGGCTCGCCCGCCTGCGCGCCCAGCGGCAAGGCTGCAGCTATGAGTACCTGCAGACAAAGCACCAACGCTGCCATGCCGCAACGCCCGCGCCACAAGCGGGCCAGCATTGAGAGGTTGCGCGGTAGCGGTTGCATTGGCGTGGTGGCTACGGCGATATGGCTTGCTGCGCCTGGCCCGTCTGCGCGGGCTTTGCCTTGCTGGCCAGGTCCCGGCTCCAGCTGCCGGAGGTGGTCAGCCGGTCTTCAATGTGGTTGAGCCAGCGGGGAGCATGGGGGTCGTCGCTCCAGCTGTGCACCACGGTGTCCACCTGGTTGAGCAGTTCGGTGGGCAGTTGCAGCGGGCGCGTCTGACTCATGAGCACTCGGCTCATGAAGTGGTAGCCCAGCGCCCGCGTCAGCATGCGCACGATCGAGAAACGCGGCAGCAGCAAACCCACCACCGCATCGACGGCGCGCGCCAGCAGCAGAACGCACCAGAACAGCAGGGCAGACAGCCAGGGCACCGGCTGGTTCAGCCCCAGGTCCTCGGCGGTCTCGCGCCCGCACAGGTAGCGGGTCATGAGTTGCGGGAAGGGCTTGACGATGCGCCACGGCAGCGCGTTGGCCATGGTCTGCATCAGGGCCTGCCCCAGGGCCGGGCGCGGGTCGGGCGTGACCGGCTCTGCGCGGCCACGGGCCTGCATCAGTGCCATCAGTGCATCGCCCTGCGCCATCGTTTCCACCATCAGGGAGCGGTCGATGCCAAGCACGTGACCCACGACGTTCCAGGCGTGGAGGTAGGCTTCTTCGTCGCCGGGCGGCAGACCGAGACCCAGCCGACGCATGCTGCGCAGGAACACGTATCCGAAGGTCAGCAGCGTGTAGGCCAGCTCCTCCTGGTTGCAGGGCAGACCTTTGGCGGCCAGGTTCCAGCCGCGTGCATACAGGGTCTGGTACATCACGGACCGGCCGCCACCAGCGGGGGCTGCGCGCGGCACGACCAGGCCGTCTCCGCCGGCCTTCCATTGCGCGATGGCATGTTCGGGGCTGCCGTGCAGGATGAGATTGCGCACCGTGGCGTGGATCAACCGCACCTTGAGTACCTGCGCTACACCGGCGCCCCGTGGGCTGAGGCCGCCATGCAGCATCACCGGAAAGATCATGGCCGCTGTGGAGCGGATGCGGTATTCGGTGTTCTGTTCCAGTTGGCCAGTCGTGTGCAACACGCTCGACAGGTCCGGGACCACATAACACTCGGGCAGGCTGGCACAGAACAGCAGGATGCAAGACAGCGCACCGTGGTCCATGAAGAGTTTTTCGGCACGCTCGATCTTGCGGGCATCGGCCCAGGGCGGCAGCACCTGCGCCGCCTGCACATAGTCGTTGAGCGCCTTGGCCATCTCGGCGGTCACATAGCCTTTGGCGGCCTTGTCACCATCCCCCACCTGCACCGGGCCTTCGGTTGCCTGCCAGGTGGCCAGCGTGGCGTTGTCGGTCCACTGGCTGAACAGCAGGTTCACCGTGTTGATGTGCGCCCATTGTGGAGCGTCGGCGGCGACGTCGCCGGGGGGCCAGGGCCCAAGGATCCTGGTAATCGTCGCATCAGCCAAGGGGTCGGCGTGGTGCTGCATGGGTGCCAGATCGGCAGCTGGCAGCAGAGGGTTGTGGGGCTTGCTGGTCATGCCGCGACCTTACCCGGTGCGCGCCAGCGTTGGAAGCCCGCCAGCGCGCAGAGCAGCGGAATCCCCATGGCAAAGGCTGCAATGGTCCGGATTTCCACCGGGCTGCCCAGAATCATCTGGAACACCATGCCGGCCGCGTAGATGGTCAGCGGCACCATGGCGTGGCGTCGCAAGAAGGGACTTGCGGGCTGCAGGGTGAGCCGGCGCACCGACATGCGAAAGCTGAAGATGATCACAAAGGCCACGAACACCCAGCCGAAAAAGCCCTGCACGGTCTCACCAAACCAAGCGCCATTGGTCTTTGCCATGATCCACGCCTTGAGGGTGTATACAAAGTAGGGGTCTGCGCCCAGGTCGAACGCGGTCACGATCATGGCTGCCAGAAATGACAGCATGGCAGCATTGCCCAGGCCGGGAGCGCCGTCCACCGCCGATTGCCAGACGATGAGGTTGCTGAGCACGTAGCCGGCATAGGTCAGCGCAAACCACATCATCGGAATGACCAGTGGCACGTCCAGCAGGCGGGGGCCCAGCACATCGGTGTAGGTGTAGTGCCCAAAGAACCAGCCCCGGCTGGAGCCCATCTGTTCGGCAAACCAGCCCAGGCTGACCGCGATCAATACAAACTGCAGGGCGGCGCGGGTGCCCAGCAGATGCGCTGCACTGGTCCAGCAGCAGGCAAACATCAGTACCGAAGCGATGACGATGGCGATGGTGGTGTCATTGTGGGTGCGCACCGCTGTTGTGATCACAAAGGCGGCCAGCAAGGCAAAGCTGAGCGCGGGCAGGCGCCCGGCCGTTGGGGGCTGTGCAGACATGTCGGGTGTATCACGCTGTAACAATTTCGCCAGTGTAGGGGATTGGCGCGGCGTGTGTGTCCCCTGTTGCCCTGATCCGGGGGTGGTATGGGGCGTTTTTTCGCGCCCTGCAGTCCGATTTCGGTGGTAGGGCGGAATGTGGCGACCCTGCGCGGGGATCTGCCACTACGACTTAAGTCTGGCGGGGCGTGAGCGCGGCCAGGTTGAGCAGCGCCGCTTCAATGGCCGCCGCCGTGGCCATGGGTTGCTCCATCGGGAACAGGTGGCTGCCGTCCAGCATCATGGTGCGGCCCTGGGTGATGCGCAGCGTCATCGCCATGCCCACCTGCCGCATCTCGTCCGAATCGCGCCCGCCGATGAAGGCGGCCGGGCACTGCAGGGGGTGGGTGCTGAGCAGCCGCCCCAGGTTGTGTGGCAGCGTGTTGTAGATGGCGGTTTCCACCGCGCGGTCAAAACCCAGCACGCGCTTGCCATCGTGGTCCACCAGGCCGTGGGTGATGTAGTCGCCCAGCACTTCGGGGTCCCAGTGCGCAAAGGCCTTCTTCTTGCGAAAGTGTTCCAGCGCCTCTTCGTTGCTGGCCCAGCTGAAGCGCCGCTGCCGACTGACCTTGCCCGGCGAGATGGAGCCCACGACCTGCGTGCGCTTGGCCACATCGACCGCGTTGGCCTTCCATCCGCCCAGCAGGGGCGAATCGATCAATAGCACACCGCGCACCAGGTGGGGGTGGCGGGCTGCGGCCATCACGCTCAAAAAGCCGCCCAGCGAATGCCCCACCAGAAATACAGGCTGGCCCAGGCGCTCCACCTGCGGCGCGGCGAAGTCCGCCAGCTGCTGCACCAGATGGGGCCAGTTGTTGGTCACCGGGTACTTGGGGTCGTGGCCGTAGCGTTCCACCGCGCTGACTTCAATCCCCCGGGCCTTGAGGTGCTGGAAGAGCACGCGGTACGTGCTGGCCGGGAAGCTGTTGGCGTGCGAGAAAACGATGGGGAGCATGGGGATACCGGCGGGGCAGGGCGAACCCCGCCGTCAGAGAAATCAGATGAGCTTGTCGGTGTGGTTGGTGATCTTCTTGAGCGGCTTGCTGCGGGCCGGGTTCACCATGATGGGCACGGTCGTGGCGCCACCCCCCCAGGCCGGGTCTTCGATGCTGTCGAACACCTGGCGCAGCTTCTGGCCCCAGCTGTCGTGCAGCATGCGGAAGTAGGGGTTGTTCTCGTCGATGCAGACCACCTTGGAGGTCGAGAAGCTGTCGGCCTCGTACACCACCAGGTCCAGCGGCAGGCCCACCGACAGGTTGGACTTGAGCGTGCTGTCCATGGACACCAGCGCGCACTTGGCGGCTTCGTCCAGCGGGGTTTCGGGGGTGAGCACCCGGTCGAGCACGGGCTTGCCGTATTTGGATTCGCCGACCTGGAAGTACGGTGTCTCGGACGTGGCCTCGATGAAGTTGCCAGCCGAATACACCTGGAACAGGCGCATGCCCTCACCCTTGATCTGGCCGCCGAACACCATGGACACATTGAAGTCCACGCCCGAGCGCTTGAGCGCTGCACCGTCGCGTTCGTGCACATGGCGCACCGCAGCACCGAGCACGCGGGCGGCGTCGAACATGCTCTTGGCGTTCCAGATCGAGATCGTCTCGCCCGAGTCACCGTCCTTGAGCTGCTCGGTCTGCAGGATTTCGCGCACCGACTGTGAAATGGACAGGTTGCCTGCCGACAGCAGCACCATGAAGCGGTCGCCCGCCTTCTCGTAGACCATCATCTTGCGGAAAGAGCTGATCTGGTCCAGGCCGGCATTGGTGCGCGAATCGGACAGGAAAACCAGTCCGGCGTTGAGTTTGATGGCGACGCAATACGTCATGGAAGAAGTGGGGTCGTTGTAAGAGGGGAACCCGCGAGTTTAGTCCGGCGTGGGAAGGCACCCTTGGGCAGAGTGCGGGCCAGTCATCGCGTGTGCCGTAGCCGATATCCTGTATTGATAGCAACCAACGCTTGGTGGATGAGCGCTGGAGGCCATTTTTACTCAAGAATTGGCAGGTCCCAACCTTTTGCGTTCACCCGAAGTTCCGGCGGCAGCCAAGGCAACTGCCGCCCCGGGGGTAAAGGGCTATTGCTTGCGGGCCAGGCAGTGTGTGCCCGTCGCTCCTATCATCCGCCGCTTCACCTGGAGGGGCCTTGCCGTGTTGAACCCACTGATCTTGTCTGGAACCCGCCGCGCCTGCGCGCTGGCCTTGGTGGCATTGCTGGCGGCCTGTGGCGGGGGCAGCGCGCAAGACCCCGGCGATGGCGGCAACCCTCCGGAGCCACCTCCCGCACCGGCGCGTTCCGGCCAGCTCGAATCCGCCGCCTTGCTTGGCACCGTGCCGGCCGCTGATATCGCTGCAGCGCTGGCCGCCAAGGAGTCGCTGGCCCAGGACGTGGTGCCGCGCTACAGCGTCACTTCTTACCGGATCGAGTACCTCACCACCGATGCCGACGGCAAAGAGGTGCGCGCCTCGGGGCTGGTCAGCGTTCCGCAAAAGCCAGCGGGCGCCAAAAGCCCGGTGCTCAGTTACCAGCATGGCACCCTCTTTCGCGATGCCGAGGCGCCCAGCAACAACGCGGTTGCGTCCGAGGTGGCGGTGGTGCTCGCGTCACTGGGCTATATCGTGCTGGCGCCCGACTACGTGGGCTTTGGCGCTTCCAAGGGCACGCCCCACCCCTACCTGCTGGCGGCGCCGTCCGCAGCCGCCACGGTGGATTTTCTGACCGCCACCCGCACCTGGCGCGGCCAGGCCAACGTGGCGGACAACGGGCAGCTCTTTCTGACCGGCTACTCCGAAGGCGGCTACGTCACCATGGCCACACACCGCGCGCTGCAAGCAAGCGCCTCGCCCCACCTGCAACAACTGCGCATGGTGGTGCCGGGCGCGGGGCCTTACAACGTGCAGACCACCATGGATGGCCTGGTGGACCTCGTGCGGCAAGAACAGCCGGTGATCGGCGCGCTCATCAACCCGGGCTTCTTGCGTTACCTGGGGGGTAGCGTGCAGCGTGAGGTGCGCCGCCTGCTGCTGCGCGCGCTGATCCCGGGCGATGCCGATGTGGCCTACGACACACGTTTCATCGACCACTTCCTGGCCGACGACGTGTTGGCCCTGGCCAGCGCCAGCAACGTCTACGACTGGAAACCCAATGTGCCAGTGCGCCTGTACCACGGCCGCGATGACCGCACCGTGCCCTACGCCAGCTCGGTCAGCACCGTGCGCGCGATGCAAAGTCGCGGCGCGGGCGATCTGGTCAGCCTGACTGAATGCCGCGCACAACCGGTGGCCGGGCACCTGCCCTGTGTGCCGCCGTTCATCACCTTCATGCAGGGGCAGCTGGCGCCGGTGGCGCAGGATCTTTAAGCCGGGCAGGTGGCGGGGCTCGCCTTGGTGGGGAGTGCTACCCGCTGGGTTGCGTGACTGCGTCAGCCCGCCATCTTCTTGAGCTGGTACAGCGCATCCAGCGCCTCGCGCGGGCTCAACGCGTCGGGGTTGATGCCTGCCAGCGCAGCTTCCAGCGGGCTGGCGCCCGCACTCTCAGGCACCTCGGGCGCAGCGAACAGGTCCACCTGCAATTCATCTTCGCCCGCCCGCTCTTCCAGCGCCGCCAGCGCATGCCTTGCATGGTGCAGCACGGGCGAGGGCATGCCCGCCAGCTTGGCCACCTGGATGCCGTAGCTGCGGCTGGCCGGGCCGGGCTGGATCTCGTGCAGGAAGACGATGTCGGTGCCGCTCTCGGTGGCGCTCACATGCATGTTGATCGCGTGGCGCGCCTTGGCGGGCAGGTCGGTCAGCTCGAAGTAGTGCGTGGCAAACAGTGTGAAGGCGCGGGTCTTGTCGTGCAGGTGCGTGGCGATGCCGCTGGCAAGGGCCAGGCCGTCGAACGTGCTGGTGCCCCGGCCGATCTCGTCCATCAGCACCAGGCTGTGGGGTGTGGCCGCGTGTAATATCTGCGCGGCCTCGGTCATCTCCAGCATGAAGGTGGATTGCGCATTGGCCAGGTCGTCCGCCGCGCCGATGCGGGTGTGGATGGCGTCGATGGGCCCCAGGCGGCAGCTCGCGGCGGGCACATGGCTGCCCATGCTGGCCAGCAGCACGATCAGCGCGACCTGGCGCATGTAGGTTGATTTACCGCCCATGTTGGGGCCGGTGATGACCTGCATGCGCGTGTTGGCGTTCAGGCGCGTGTGGTTGGCGATGAAGCTGCCGCTGGATGTCTCGGCCAGACGGGCTTCGACCACGGGGTGGCGGCCGCCTTCGATCTCGATGCAGGGCTCGGGCACGAACTGCGGCGCGCACCAGTTCAGCGTGAGCGAGCGTTCGGCGAGTGTGCACAAAACGTCCAGCGTGGCCAGCGCCTGGGCCAGGCGGGTGAGGGCGGGCACGTGGGGCTGCAGCTGGTCCAGGATTTGCTCGTACAGCCACTTCTCGCGGGCCAGCGCACGCTCGTTCGCCGACAGGGCCTTGTCCTCGAAGGTTTTCAGCTCGGGTGTGATGAAGCGCTCGGCGTTCTTCAGCGTCTGGCGGCGGCGGTAGTCGTCGGGTACGCGGTCGAGGTGGCTGCCGGTCACTTCAATATAGAAGCCGTGCACCTTGTTGAATTGCACGCGCAGGTTGGGGATGCCGGTGCGCGCCTTCTCGCGGGTTTCCAGATCCAGCAGAAAGGCATCGCAGTTGGTCTGGATGGCGCGCAACTCGTCCAGCTCGGTGTCGAAGCCGTTGGCGATCACACCGCCGTCGCGCACCAGGGCGGCGGGCTCTTCGGCGATGGCGGCCTGCAGCAGGCCGGTGCAGCCCTCGGGCGGCTGCAGGTGGCCGAAGATTTGAATCAAATAGGGCTCTGGCGCTTGTCCATTCAGCGCGAGCAGCTCTGCTTTTAGTAGCGTTTTGCCCAGGCCCACCAGTTCGCGCGGGCGCACCTGGCGCAGGGCGATGCGGGCAGTGATGCGCTCCACATCGCTCACCCCTTTGAGTTCGCCGCGCAGCAAGGCCCAGGGGCCGCTGCCGCCACCGGCGCCGCCCGCACCGCGCAGCGCGGTGGTGGCCGACAGGCGCTGGCGCGCCTCGGCGCGGTCGCGGCGCGGCTCCAGCAGCCAGGTCTTGAGCAGGCGGCTGCCCATGCCGGTCATGCAGGTGTCCAGCAGTGAGAACAGCGTGGGCGCATCGTCGCCGCGCAGGGTTTTGACGAGTTCCAGGTTGCGGCGCGTAGTGGCGGGCAGGTCGATGAGGTCGTCGTTGCGCTGCACCTGCACGCTGTGCACGTGGGTGAGGGTGCGGCCCTGCGTGTGTTCGGCATAGGTCAGCAGCCCGGCGGCGGCGGCGTGGGCCTCGCCCAGGTCTTGCGCGCCCCAGGCCTGCAGGCTGGCGGCGCCCAGGTTTTCGAGCAGCTTGCGTTCGCCCAAGGCGCTGTCGAATTGCCAGTCGGGGCGGGGGCTCATGGGGCAAGTGAAGGCGCCGCCCTGGCGCAGCACCTGCAGTTGTTGCTCGAAGCGCTCGGTCACGCCCGCGCTGTAGATCAGCTCGCTGGGCGCCACGCGCGCCAGCCAAGCGCCCAGTTCGTCCTGCGCACATTCGGCCAGGAAGACGCGGCCCTGCGTCACGCTCAGCCAGGCCAGTCCACAGCGCGCACGCGGCGCCTGGTGCACGGCCATCAGCAGCGATTCGGATTTGTCGGACAGCAGCTCCGTGTCGGTCAGCGTGCCGGGCGTGACCACGCGCACCACCTTGCGCTCCACGGGGCCCTTGCTGGCGCCCACCTCGCCCACCTGCTCGGCAATGGCTACCGATTCGCCCATCTTGATCAGGCGCGCCAGGTAGTTCTCCAGTGCGTGGAAGGGCACACCCGCCATCACCACCGGCTGGCCGCCCGACTGGCCGCGCTGCGTGAGCGTGATGTCGAGCAGCCGCGCGGCCTTCTCGGCGTCTTGCCAGAAGACCTCGTAGAAGTCGCCCATGCGGTAGAACAGAAGCGTCTCAGGATACCCGGCCTTGAGGGCCAGGTATTGCTGCATCATGGGGGTGTGGTGTTCGAGCGTGTCGGACATGCTGGGGGCCGAGAAATGAGGCGTGGACTGTAGCAGTTCGCTCCACGGGCCTGCACTGCATGCGGCAGAGGGCGGAGCCCGTTGGCCCAGGCGGATACGGTCATCGCCGTGCTGCACGAAGGGCTCCGGGTTTTCCCTTGGGCAAATGCCGCAGGTTTTTATTGTTCGTTACGTTTTGACATACTCTTGCCTGTATGCTGGCACATTGGCTGTGACCCTCGGCCCCGCCTTGCGCAGGCGGGATTCCTACCCACCGCAGGCTTCAAAGGTTTCAGAGCGACCGTGATCTCGTCCGAACTGTTGACCGATCTCCTTGCCCCCGTTGGCGAGGGCCACATAGAGCCGATGGCGCAGGCGCGTCTGCAGGCGCTGGTCGATGCCGTTCCGGTGGCCTTGATGGAGTTCCGGCTGCAGCACGGCCGTCTGCTGCTGCTGGCCGCCAACGCTGCCGCACGGCGCATGCCCGGCCTGGGGGCGGTGCGCAACCCCGGAGCGGATGCCTGCGAGGTGTTTGACCTGCTGGCGGGCACCCCCCTCATGGACCAACTGCAAGGCGTGGCCCGCGTGGGTGCGCCGCTCGAATGCCGCCAGGTGGTGCGCGAGCCCGGTCGGCTGCTGCTGGCCTGGGATCTGTCAGCCCGCCGTGTGACCAGCGACTGCATCGTGGTCACCGTGCGCGATGCCACCGAGGCCGAAACCCTGCGTGCCGCGCTGGCAGCGTCCGAACGCGCCCTGGAAGAAGTGCGCCGCGAACTGCGCGAACAGACCGAGGTCTTCAACACCATGGAGAGCCTGGCCCGCACGGGCCATTGGCGCCGCATCGAAGACCCGGGCGAAACGGTGCTGCTGTGGTCGCCCGGCCTGTGCGACATCGCTGGCTTCGAACAGCAGGAATGGGTCGACCCCGAGCGCGCCGTGAGCGGCATCCTGCCCGAGGACCGCCATGTGTTCGACAAGGCCCGCATGCCAGGTGCCGGCCTGGATGTGGAATACCGCTGGCGCCGGCCCGATGGCGAAGTGCGGTGGATGCGGTCGCGTGTGCAGCGCACGTTGCCGCGCGATGGGGTGCAGGTGGTGATGGGCGTGGTGCAGGACGTGACGGACGAACACCGCGCGGCCGAACAGCTGCGCGAGCAGCTGCTGTTCATCCAGCGCATTGCCAGCCGCATACCGGGCTTTATCTACGAGTACCGACTGCATGCGGATGGCGGCACCAGCGTGCAGTACATCAGCGATGCGGTGCGTGACTTCATGGGGGTGGAGCCGAGCCAGGTGACCGCCGACCACGGCGTGCTCATGCACCGTGTGTTGCCCGAAGACCTGCCGCAGGTGCAGCGCTCGGCGATCACGTCGGTGCGCAGGCTGGTGCCCTGGCAGTGTGAGTACCGTGTGCGCATGCCCGACGGCAGCGTGCGCTGGCACATGACCAATGCCATTCCGCACCGAGAGCCCGATGGCTCGGTGGTGTCCCATGGCTTCACCATGGACATCACAGACCGCAAGCGCGCAGAACAAGAAATCGAGCGCCTGGCCTTCTTCGACGCCCTCACAGGCCTGCCCAACCGCCGCCTGCTGCTGGACCGCCTGCAACGCTCCATCGCCGCCTGCCAGCGCACCAAGAACCTCGGCGCCCTGCTGTTCATCGACCTCGATAACTTCAAAGACCTCAACGACACCCTGGGCCACGACATGGGCGACCAGCTCCTGTCCCAGGTCGCCACCCGCCTGGTGGGCAGCGTGCGCGAAGCCGACACCGTGGCCCGCTTTGGCGGCGACGAATTCGTCGTCATGCTCGAAGCCCTGGCCCCCGACCTGCAAGACGCCGCCACCCAGGCAGAAACCGTGGCCGAGAAACTCCTGGCCAGCCTGAACCAGCCCTTCGACCTGGACGGCGCCCAGCACTACAGCACCCCCAGCATCGGCATCACCCTCTTTGGCGACGAACGCCTCACGGTGGACGAACTCCTCAAACGCGCCGACCTGGCCATGTACCAGGCCAAGGCGGCAGGGCGCAACACCCAGCGCTTCTTCGACCCCGACATGCAAGCGGCCGTCAACGCCCGCTCCAACCTGGAAGCCGACCTGCGCCAGGGCCTGGCCCGGGGCGAACTGCTGGTGCACTACCAGCCCGTCGTGGACCACCAGTCCCAGCTCATGGGCGCAGAAGCCCTGGTGCGCTGGCGCCACCCCCAGCGCGGCATGATCAGCCCCGGCGACTTCATCCCCCTGGCCGAACAGACCGGCCTGATCCTCCCTTTAGGCCAATACGTGCTGCAAACCGCCTGCGAACAACTGCAGCGCTGGGGCCAGCACGAAGCCACCGCCCACCTGTCCATCTCGGTCAACGTCAGCGCCCGGCAGTTCAGGCAACCGGGCTTCGTGGCCGAAGTGCTGCAGACCCTCAAGAACCACCACGCAGACCCCCGCAAACTCAAGCTCGAACTCACCGAAAGCCTGCTGCTGGGAGACATCGAAGACACCATCGCACGCATGGTGCAGCTCAAGAGCGAAGGCGTGGGCTTTGCGCTGGATGACTTTGGCACCGGCTACTCCTCCTTGAGCTACCTCAAGAGATTGCCCCTGGACCAGGTCAAGATCGACCAGAGCTTTGTGCGGGACGTGCTGACGGACCCCAACGACGCGGCGATTGTGAGGACCATCCTGGCGCTGGCCAAGAGCCTGGATCTGGAGGTGGTGGCCGAGGGGGTGGAGACGACGGGGCAGCTGAGTTTCCTGAGGCTGCATGGGTGTGAGGGGTTTCAGGGGTATCTGTTTGGGCGGCCCGGGCCGGTGGGGGACATTGATGCCTTGCTGTATCCCGCTCGGTAAGAGCCGCTCGCTGGTTGGCCAGGGCTTGGACGGAGGTTCCGCGTGACGCGGGTGGGTGAGGGCGTGGGCGGATTTCTGGGCAAGGTGCTGGACCGCAATGCCCCGGGCGTGCGCGGTCTGTTGCTGGTGGTGGCTGCGGCACTGGTGGGGGCCTGGCTGGTGGTGCTGGGGGCCATGCACTGGCAAGGCGCCCAACGTGCTGATGAGCGCGCCAAGCTGCTGCAGCAGACCGTGGACACGCTGCAGGCCCGGATCACGGGGGGGGGCATGCTGGGCGCGGTGTCGTTGCTAGGCCTGAGCGAGCCGCTGCTCAAGGCCATGGCCCTGGGGCAGCTGGCACCGGACGACCCTGAAGCCCTGGCGCGGCTGGGGGTGGCCCGGGGGCGGTTTCTGGTCAACGGCGTGTATGTCATGGCGGCCGATGGCACGGTGGTGGCGCACGAGACGCCGGGGGGCCGATCCACCGGCATCAACCTGGCGTTTCGTCCGTATTTTCAGCAGGCCATCAAGGGCGCCATCAGCGTGTATGCCGCCATTGGCAGCAACTCGCAGGAGCGTGGCCTCTATTACGCCGCGCCGCTGTATGAAAACGACACGCCTTCCAGCTCCATCATCGGTGTGGTGATGTTCAAGGTGGGGTTCGAGTTGTTTGACGAGGTGCTCAAGAGCACCCAGTTGCCCACGGTGCTGTTGTCTCCGCAAGGCGTGGTGTTCGCATCGACGCGGCCCGAGTGGCTGTTTGCCGTGGCGCCGCCGCTCACGCAGGCGCGCATTGATTCCATCCGCGCTTCGCGCCAGTTTGGCAACCACTTCGACAAGGGCCTGGCTTCTTCACTGCCCTTCGCGCCGGATGCGGGCGAGGTTGTCATCGACGGGGTGAACTACGCAGTGGAGCGCCGCCAGGTCGATTGGAGCGACCCCGGCGGCCAGTGGCAGCTGGCGATGCTGGATGACGTGAGCACCCTGATGACGGGGGCTGAGCGCCTGAAGGTGGGAGGGGCTGCCTTCGTGCTGCTGAGCCTGCTGGGGCTGCTGCTGCTGGAGCTGCTGCGCAGCCGGGCGCGGGTGAGCGCTGCGCTGGAGCGCTTCAGGGTATTGGGCGCTGCGCTGGGGAGCAGCCCGGTCTCGGTGGTCATCACCGATGGAGACGGGCGCATCGACTGGGTCAATCCGCAGTACGAGCGCAACTCCGGCTACACATTGCAAGAGGTGCGTGGCAAGAAGCCGTCGGTGGTGTCCAGTGGCCAGACCCCGGCGCAGACCTACCAGGAGATGTGGTCCACGCTGCTTTCGGGCCGCTCGTGGCAAGGGCAGTTTGTCAACCGCCGCAAGGACGGAAGCCTCTACCACGACGAGGCTACGCTCTCGCCCGTGTTTGACGAGCGTGGCAAGCGCATTGCCATCGTTGGCCTGCATGAAGACGCCTCGGGGCGTATCCAGGCACAGAAGGAGCTGGAGCGGCGTGAGCGTCTGCTCAACGAGCTGCTGGAGCAGCAGACCGCCATCTTTGACAACGCGCCCCCCATTGCGCTGGTGGGGGACGGGAAGTTCCGGCAGTTCAACCCGGCGTTTGTGGAGCTGATGGGCAGCACGGCGTCCGAGCTGCTGGGGCTGGACGTCGGGGTGTTGCTGGGTGGGGAAGACCGCGAAAGGCAGTTCTACGGCCAGGTAGGCCCCGTGCTGAACGCCGGGGGCGCCGTGCGGCAGGTGTCGACGCTGTTTCGCCTGGATGGCCACAGCTTTGAGGCACGCATGGCAGGACGCAGCGTGCAAATGGAGGGGTTCAAGAACGCATCCCTCTGGGTGATCGAGGACGTCAGCGAGCAGCGCCGGGCCGAGATCGCCATGCAGCAGGCCAAAGACCGGCTGGAGCTGGCGCAGGAGGCCGGCAAGATCGGTGTGTTCGACATTGACCTGCTCACCTCCCAGGTGCTGTGGAGCGAGAAGCTGCTGGCGTTGCTCGGCCTGGCGCCGGGCACGGAGGTGCGCTCCCAGCGTGACTGGCAGGCGGTTCTGCACCCCGATGATCGCGCCCGCGCGGTGGCCGCCTTTTCGAGTGCCCTGGCGGGCGGCGAGACCCACCTTCGCGATTCCTGGCGCATCGTGCGGCCGGACGGTGAGGTGCGATGGTTCCTGTCCGCGGCCCGCATATTTCGCGATGGCAATGGGCGGGCGGTGCGGGTGGTGGGCGTCAACGTGGATATCCACGAACAAAAGCTGCTGGAACAGCAGGTGGCCGAGCAGCTGGATTTCCAGCAGGCACTGATTGACGCCATCCCCGTGCCGCTGTTCTACAAGGGCGCGGACGGCCGGTACATCGGCTTTAACCGCGCCTACGAGCAGGCCTTTGGGGTACAGCGCGAGGCACTGATCGGCAAGACCGTGCGGGACCTTGCGTTCCTGCCCGAGACCGAGCGCGAACGCTTCGATGCGGACGCGCAGGAGGCCTTGCACGGGGTCCAGTCGGTGCACAAGGAGGTGGACCTGCCGTATGCCGACGGAAAGGTGCACCACACGCTGTTCTGGCTGCACGGCTTCTCGCGGCCCGACGGCTCGCCGGGCGGGGCCATCGGGACCTTTGTCGACATCACCGACCGTCAACGCGCCGAGCAGGACCTGCGCCGCGCCAAGGAGCTGGCCGAGGAGTCCACCGCACTCAAGTCCAACTTCCTGGCCAACATGAGCCACGAGATCCGCACTCCGATGAACGCGATCATCGGCATGTCGCACCTGGCGCTCAAGTCGGGCCTGACAGCACGCCAGCACGACTACGTGAGCAAGATCCAGCAGGCCGGCCAGCACCTGCTGGGCGTGATCAACGACATCCTGGATTTTTCCAAGATCGAGGCGGGCAAGCTCATGGTGGAGAAGCAGCCCTTTGTGCTCGACCGCATGCTGGAGAGTGTGTCCGACGTGGTGGGCTACAAGGCCGGTGCCAAGGGGCTGGAGCTGGTTTGCGATGTGGCGGCCGACGTGCCCCCCAACCTGGTGGGTGACTCGCTGCGCCTGGGCCAGATCCTCATCAACTTTGCCAACAACGCCATCAAGTTCACTGAAACGGGCGAGATCAGCATTGCCGTGCGGCTGCTGGAGGCAGAGGGCAACCGGGTGATGCTGCGGTTTGAAGTGCGTGACACCGGGATCGGACTTACGCCCGTGCAGATGGGGCGGCTGTTTCAGAGCTTCCAGCAGGCAGACACCTCCACCACGCGCCGCTATGGCGGCACGGGCCTGGGCCTGGCTATCTGCAAGAGCCTGGCGGAGCTGATGGGCGGCGAGGTGGGGGTGCAGAGCACCTATGGCCAGGGCTCCACATTCTGGGTCACTGTGCCCCTCGAACGCGGTGCACCCGCGCGCGTGCTGCTGCCGCCCCCGGACCTCCGGGGCCGCCGTGTGCTGGTGGTGGACGACAACCAGACAGCGGCCACCGTGCTGTCCGACATGCTGCTGGCCATGGGTTTTGAGGTGGAGCAGGCCCACTCCGGCCTGGAGGCGCTCGACCGGCTGCGCGAGTCCATGGCACGACACCAGCCGTTTGGCCTGCTACTGCTGGACTGGCACATGCCGGGCATGGACGGCGTGGAGCTGGCAGGCCACATCCGGGGCCTGGGCATGGCGCAGGTGCCCAAGATGCTCATGGTCACGGCCTACGGCCGCGAGGACGTGATGCGTGCCGCCCGCGTTCAGGGCATCGACACGGTGCTGATCAAACCCGTCAACGCATCGCTGCTGTTCGACACGCTGATGCAGCCGCTGGAACACTCCATCTACAGCCCGCGCCGCGCCGTCACCCCCGCGCCTGCTGCCGACGAGCTGCCGCTGGAGATCCGGGGAGCGTCGGTGCTGCTGGTGGAGGACAACGAGCTCAACCAGATGGTGGCGGTCGAACTCTTGCTCGAAGCCGGTTTTGCCGTGGATGTTGCCGAGAACGGCCAGATCGCCCTCGACCGCATCGAGCGCAATGCTTATGACGTGGTGCTGATGGACATGCAGATGCCTGTCATGGACGGCGAAACGGCCACGCGGCAATTGCGCAGCAATCCGCGCCATGCTCACCTGCCCATCGTGGCCATGACGGCCAACGCGATGGAGTCCGATCGCCAGCGCTGTTTTGCGGCCGGCATGAACGACCATGTGGCCAAACCCATCGAGCCTGCGGCCTTGTGGGCCGCCCTGAGCCGCTGGATTCGACCCCGGCCGGGGCTGGGCAAACCGCCTGTGGAGGGGGTGCCCCGCGCAGCAGGCGCTGGTGCCAGTTCGGGTTGGGTGGCTGATGGGATGGCGCCAGAGGGGGCTGACGCTGCGGTGGCAGCGGCTTTTCCCGCAGTTGCCGGGCTGGACACCCGCCTGGGTCTGCAGCGCGCCTTGGGCAAGCCGGGCTTGTACGCCGAGATGCTGCGGCGATTTGTGCAAGGCCAGTCGTCGGTGATTGCGCACCTGGAGCAGGCCATTGCCAGCGCAGATGTGGTGCTGGCCGAGCGGCTGGCCCACACCCTGCGCTCGGTCGCGGCCAACATTGGCGCGCAGGAGGTGTCGGCCCATGCACAAGCGCTGGAGCAGGCCTTGCGCAGTGGGGCGCATGCCGAAATGTCCGCGGGACTGACGGCCACCCTGGGCGCTGCGTTGCAGCCCCTGCTGACGGGATTGCAGGCGTGGATGCAGGGGCAGCAAACGGGGCGGCCGGAAGGCCTGGAAACCCCTGCTGGGGCCGCGCTGCAGGGAGTGGGCGCCACGGCGGTCCTGCAAAAGCTGCGCACGCTGCTGGAGCAGGACGACCCTGCAGCCCCCGAGTTTTTCCAACACAATGTCCAGGTGCTCCGATCTGCGCTGGGGAGCAGCTTCACGGTGGTCGAGATGTACACCCAGAATTTTGATTTTGAGCAAGCACTGTCGGCAATGGCCGCCGTGTCAGGCCCCGAACACCCTGCCGTTCACACCCCTTGAGCGGCACAACACCCAGGAACTTCCATGGACAACGCGCCCTTTGCCTCCCCACAGGCCGCTCTTGTTGACAAGCCGATCGCCACGGTGCTGGTGGTGGACGACACGCCGGACAATCTCACCCTCATGGGCAGCCTGCTGCGCGAGCATTTCCTGGTGAAGGTGGCCAACCACGGCGAGAAGGCCCTGAAGATCGCGCAGTCCGACACCCCTCCCGACCTGATCCTGCTCGACATCATGATGCCCGAGATGGATGGTTATGAGGTGTGTCGGCGCCTGAAGGCTGCGGCGGCCACGCGCGACATCCCGGTGATCTTTCTCACGGCGCGTTCCGACACCGACGACGAGCGCGCGGGCCTGGCCCTGGGGGCCGTGGACTACATCACCAAGCCCATCAGTCCGCCCATCCTGCTGGCGCGGGTCAACACCCATCTGGCGCTCAAGGCCACGGCGGATTTCCTGCGCGACAAAAGCTCCTACCTGGAGCGCGAAGTGGCCATGCGCACGCTGGAGGTGCAGGCCATCCAGGACGTGACCATCATGGCCATGACATCGCTGGCAGAGACGCGCGACAACGAAACCGGCAACCACATTCGCCGCACCCAGCTGTACGTGAAGACGCTGGCCGAGCGGCTGCGCCACCACCCGCGTTTCGAGCCCGTGCTCAACGACCGCATGATCGAGCTGCTCTACAAGTCCGCCCCGTTGCATGACATCGGCAAGATCGGCATCCCCGACAGCATCTTGCTGAAACCCGGCAAACTCACGGTGGAAGAGTTCGAGATCATGAAAACCCACACCACCCTGGGCCGCAACGCCATCGACGAAGCCGAGCGGCGCCTGGGCATGCGCGTGGCGTTCTTGAGCGTGTCCAAGGAGATCGCCTACAGCCACCAGGAGAAGTGGGATGGCTCAGGCTACCCGCAGGGCCTGGCGGGCGATGCCATCCCGGTGTCGGCGCGCCTCATGGCCGTGGCCGATGTGTACGACGCACTCATCAGCAAGCGCGTCTACAAGCCCGCGTTTTCACACGACCAGGCCTGCAACACCATCATTCGCGGCAAGGGCACGCACTTTGACCCCGACATGGTGGATGCGTTTGTGGACATTGCGGAAGACTTCCGCAGCATTGCCCAGAAATACCCCGACCCTGGATAAAGGACAACCCCCTGAGCGACTTCGTCGCTTCCCCCTTCCCGAATTGCTACGCAATTCGGGAAGGGGGACGCAGCCAGTGCACGCAAGTGAAACGCCGCACATTCGGCTTGGCGGCCCTTGCACGGCTGCCCTGGTGTGCGTCTCGCCCGCTGCACGGTTCAGCTAGGAGATCTCACCATTGGTCATCGTGTGCTGGCCTAACTGCCGTGCGCGGTGGATGGGTTTAGAACGGCGCGTCTTCGCTCTTGGGGGCGTCGGCCTGTGGGGCGGCACCTGTGGTGTCGGACTCCACATCGGCTGCAGCCTCGGCTTCAGCGCTGAGGGGTGCGTCTGTCGCAGCCGCCTGGCGCACAGCCGCCTTGTCGCCAGCGCTCGCAAACTTGCTGTATTTGCCCAGAATAGGCACCAGCTGGCCGTAGATGCGGGGGCTGCCGGCCAGGCACTCGCGCTGCTCCAGAAAGTCCGCTTCGCCCGTGAAATTGCCCACCAGGCCACCGGCCTCGGTCACCAGCAGCGAGCCCGCAGCCACGTCCCAGATCGACAGGCCGGTTTCAAAGAAACCATCGGTGAAGCCCGCAGCCACATAGGCCAGGTCCAGCGCGGCGGCGCCGGGGCGGCGCAGGCCGGCGGTGCGCTGCATCACGTCGGCCATCATGTTCAGGTAGCTCTTGAAGTTGTCGCCCGGGCGGAAGGGGAAGCCCGTGGAGATCAGGCAGTCCTTGAGCTGGGTGCGCTTGCTCACGCGGATGCGGCGTTCGTTCAGGTAGGCGCCACGGCCCTTGGTGGCGGTGAACAGGTCGTTGCGCGAGGGGTCATAGATGACAGCCTGCTCGACCTTGCCGCGCACCGCCAGCGCGATGCTGACGCAGTACACGGGAAAGCCGTGGATGAAGTTGGTGGTGCCGTCCAGCGGGTCGATGATCCAGACAAATTCCGAATCCTTGGCGCCGTATTCGCTGCCCGACTCTTCGGCCAGGATGCCGTGGCCGGGGTAGGCCGTCAGCAGCGTCTCGATGATGATTTTTTCGGACGCGTGGTCCACTTCGGTCACAAAGTCGTTGATCTGCTTTTGCGAGATCCGCACCGATTCCACGTCAAGGGCCGCGCGGTTGATGATGGCGCCGGCGGCGCGTGCGGCCTTGATGGCCACGTTAAGCATGGGGTGCAGGTTGGACGACATAAATTGTGGTGGTGAGCAGGGCGCCGTGCGTCAACAATGAAGCGAGGCAGCCTGCGAATCAGGAGCGGTGCGATCCGACCCGGCGATGCGGGCGGCGACAATGAGGGCAGGATTTTACCCGCAGAGCCTCTTTTTCGCCTAACCGCTTGCCTTTTCCCTTGTCCTGCACCTGCCCATGAAGACCCGTTTTGTCCTGATCAACACCAGCCACGCCGGCAATGTGGGCGCTGCCGCCCGCGCCATGAAAACCATGGGTTTTGATGACCTGGTGCTGGTGGCCCCGCGCTGGGCCAACGTGCTGCGGCGCGAGGAAACCATCCAGCGTGCCAGTGGCGCGCTCGACGTGCTGGAGAACGCCCGCATCGTGGCAACGCTCGATGAGGCGCTGGACGGCATGAGCCACCTGTGCGCCACGGCGATGACCCCGCGCGACTTCGGGCCGCCCACGGCTGCGCCGCGTGCCCATTTCGAGTTGCTATTAAAACAAGAGCTGTTAGCGCTTGGTGGAAAAGCGCTAGAGGTCAAAAACACCTCAAATCCAGAAGATCCATCGGCTGCGGCAGCCGGCCAGGCCGGTGTCGCCTTCCTGTTTGGCTCCGAGCGTTTTGGCATGGCCAACGAGGACGTCTACCGCTGCCACGTAGCACTGTCGATTCCGACCAACCCCGGCTTTGGCTCGCTCAACCTCGGCGCCGCCATCCAGGTGATTGCCTACGAATGGCGCATGGCGCTGGGCGGGTTCCCGGTGTTGGACGCAACTCCCGCGCGCGCCCTGGCCGACGCAGCGCAGGTGGCGGGCATGCTGGGCCACTGGGAGCAGGCGCTTACCACCATCGGCTTTCTGGACCCCGCCGCACCCAAGAAGCTCATGCCCCGCCTTAACCAGCTTTTCAATCGCGCGCAGCTCAGCCCTGAAGAAATCCACATCTTGAGAGGTGTCGCCAAAGCCATGATCGAGGCCGCTGAGGCGAAACGCTAGACTGTGCGGCCATAAACACATAACGAAAAGAACCGATGTTCGCCCGCCTGCGCTCCGATATCCAGTGCATCCTCGACCGCGATCCTGCCGCGCGCAGCACGTGGGAGGTGATCACCTGTTATCCGGGCCTGCACGCGATCTGGCTGCATCGCCCCGCGCACTGGTGCTGGCACCACGGCCTGAAATGGCTCGGTCGCTTTATTTCGCATTTTGCGCGCTGGTTCACGGGCATCGAGATTCACCCCGGCGCGAAGATTGGCGAGCGCGTGTTCTTCGACCATGCGATGGGCGTGGTGGTGGGCGAGACGGCCGAGATCGGCGACGGCTGCACCATCTACCAGGGCGTCACGCTGGGCGGTACCTCGCTGTACAAAGGTGCCAAGCGCCATCCCACGTTGGGCAAGGACGTGGTGGTGAGTGCGGGCGCCAAGGTGCTCGGCGGCTTTGAAGTGGGTGACGGCGCGAAGATCGGCAGCAATGCCGTGGTCATCAAGCCGGTGCCTGCGGGCGCCACGGCGGTGGGCATTCCGGCCCGGATCATCCCGTCCAAAGCTGGCGAAAGCGCGGACGTGACCGAGCCGCAGCAGGCGCGCAAGTTCACGGCCTATGGCATCACGCAGGAGGACGATCCGCTCTCGCAGGCCATGCGCGGGTTGATCGATAACGCCTCGTCGCAGGAGCACCAGATTGCGCTGCTGTGGCAGGCCATCGAGAAGCTGTCCACCAACCCACAGAACAAGGACTGCGTGCCGTGTGACGCCGCGCTCAAGGAACAGTTCGAGGCAGGCAAGCTCAACGAGTTGGTGGGCAAGTAGCGGCGTGCCTGCGCTGCCCTGTTTTATTTTGTTGCTATGAAAAATATAGCTGTTTGCGTTTATAGATTAAGCGCTAGCGGCTATATTTGCTTCAGATTCTGAAGTATCAAGCTGGGCGAGTTGCCCGCACAGCGCTCTTGGGGCGGAACGCTTTGCAGACCTCGTCCCGCGTTTCCAGGTACGGCCCGCCAATCAGATCGATGCAGTACGGTACCGCCGCAAAGATGCCCGGCACGATTTGCTTGCCATCCGCATCCTTCAAGCCCTCCAGCGTCTCGGCAATGGCCTTGGGCTGGCCGGGCAGGTTGATGATGAGGCTCTGGTCGCGCACGACGGCCACCTGGCGCGAGAGGATGGCGGTGGGCACGAACTTCAGGCTGATCTGGCGCATCTGCTCGCCAAAGCCCGGCATCTCCTTGTGCGCCACGGCCAACGTGGCCTCGGGCGTCACGTCGCGCAAGGCAGGGCCCGTGCCGCCGGTGGTCAGCACCAGGCAACAACCTGCGTTCACCAGTTCGATCAGCGCCGCGCTGATGCCGTCCTGCTCGTCGGGGATCAGGCGGGATTCGAAGGTGGTGGGGTTGTGCAGCGCGCGTGTGAGCCAGTCCTGCAGCGCGGGCAGGCCCTTGTCTTCATAGACACCGCTGCTGGCGCGGTCGCTGATGGAGACGATGCCGATCTTCACCGGGTCGTGCAGGGCAGAAGGCTCACTCATCGCCGTGGTCCTCATCGGTATCGCTGGCGTCGTCTGCACCCGTGCCGCCCAGGTGCTCGCGCACCAGCTGGAACAGCTCGCGGTAGGCGCGGCCCTTGCGCGGGGCCAGGCCTTGCGAGACCTGGACATTGGCCTCCTTGCCCGCAGGCTGTGCATCCTTGCGGGCTTGGCGGATTAGCGCGCGCAACTGCTGCGTGTCGGTGGTGGGGTGCTCGGCCATCCAAGGGGCCAGCGCGTCATCGTCGGCAATCAGGCGGTCGCGCCAGTGTTCGGCCAGGTGCAACTGCATCTTTTCGGTGGCCGAGCCCTTGTGCTGCTCTTCCAGCGCCTGGCGGGCGGCCTGCACCAGCTCGGGTTCGAGCTTGCGCATGATCTTGCCCACGTACTGCATCTGGCGGCGTTTGCCCTCAAAGTTGGTGATGCGCTTGGCCTCGGCCAGCGCGTCCACCAGCTTGTCGGGCAGACCCACCGCCTCGAACAGGTCGGCGCGCAAGCTCAAAAGCTCTTTGCCCAGCTCCTGCAGTTCGTCGCTTTCGCGCTTGAGATCGGTGCGGCTGGCATCGGGCGTGCCTTTGAGTTCGGCCTTGAGCTGAATGTCCATTTCGCTGCCTTCGGCAACGAACTGGCCTCGCACAAAGTAGCCTTTTTTGGGTTTGCGTGACATGGGTGGGGGCAAAAAGAGAAGCGGCGCAGAGCGCGCCACAGCGGCAAGTATCATAGCTGCCGCTATGAATAAACCCTCCACCCGCGCCGCGCGCGCCCAAAGCGCGGCTGCCGCTGCGCCCGCGCCTGCCACCTCCCGCACCCCTGACAACGGCTTCAGCTACAGCCGCGCGTTCTTTGAAGACCTGGTGGACCGCGCCCTGGCCCATGCCAAAAAGCTCGGCGCCACCGACGCAGGCGCCGAGGCGTCCGAGGGCTGCGGCCTGTCGGTCAGCGTGCGCAAGGGCGAGCTGGAGAACGTGGAGCGCAACCGCGATAAATCCCTGGGCGTGACGGTGTACCTTGGCAAACGCCGTGGCAACGCCAGCACTTCCGATTTCTCGAACAAGGCCATCGAGCAGACCGTGCAGGCAGCCTACGATATCGCCCGTTTCACGGCCGAAGATCCCATGGCAGGCCTGCCGGACGCAGATGACATCGCCCCGGCCGACACGCACCGCGATCTGGACCTGTTCCACCCCTGGGCCATCACCAGCGAAGAGGCCGCTGAAATCGCCAAGGCCTGCGAGGCCGCCGCGCTCAAGACGCACCGCCGCATCACCAACAGCGAAGGCGCGGGCGTGTCGGCCCAGCAAAGCCACTTCTTCAGCGCCCACACACGCGGCTTTCGCGGCGGCTATGCCAGTTCGCGCCACAGCTTCTCCGTCGCACCCATCGCCTCGCTGCCCGGCCGCAACGCCGAGATGCAGCGCGATGCCTGGTACAGCTCCATGCGCGACGCCACCGAACTGGCATCGCCCGAGGCCGTGGGCCGCTACGCCGCGCAGCGCGCGTTGAGCCGCCTGGGCAGCCGCAAGATCCCCACCACGCAATGCCCGGTGTTGTTCGAATCCACCCTGGCCGCCGGCCTGCTGGGCGGCTTTGTGCAGGCCGTCAGCGGCGGCTCGCTGTACCGCAAGAGCAGCTTCTTGCTCGACTCGCTGGGCAAGATGGTCTTCCCCAAGCACATCGACATCCTGGAAGACCCCTTCATCCTGCGCGGCAAGGGCAGCTCGCCGTTCGACGAAGAAGGCGTGCGCGTGGCGCCGCGCAAGGTGGTCAAAGGAGGGCGCGTCGAGGGCTACTTCCTGTCCAGCTACTCGGCCCGCAAACTGGGCATGAAGACCACGGGCAATGCGGGCGGCTCGCACAACCTGGTGATGACCTCGCGCCTCACGCAAGCCAGCGACAACCTCGACGCCATGCTGCAAAAGCTGGGCACGGGCCTCTTTGTGGTGGAGCTGATGGGCCAGGGCGTGAACTACGTGACCGGCGACTATTCGCGCGGCGCGAGCGGCTTCTGGGTGGAGAACGGCAAGATCGCCTACCCGGTGCACGAGATCACCATCGCGGGCAACCTCAAAGACATGCTCAAGGGCATTGAGGCCGTGGGTGCGGATGCCTACAACTACGGCGCCAAGACCGTGGGCTCCATCCTGGTCAACCGCATGAAGGTGGCGGGGAGCTAACGCCTGGTCCGTAGCGCAGCCGCCGCAAAGGGCCGCGCTGATGCAAAAAAGGCCCTCGCGACAAGCGAGGGCCTTTTTGTTTTTTGAGCAGCTGTTGCGCTACTTGTTGCCTGCCCGCGCACCCGCCAGCAAGGCCTGCACCGCTGCCTGCAGCACGGGTGTCGCCTCCTCGCCGCTGAGCAGGCCTGAGCTCACGAAAGCCCCATTGATGAGCACGGCCAGCTGGGCCGCCAGGGCCTCGGGCTGGGGCACGCCCAGCCGCTGGGCAATGCCGTGCAGGCGGCTGCGCAGCGTCACCATGTGCTGCTGGGCCACCAAGCGGGCAGGGTGGTCCTGCTCGGCAAATTCGGCCGCCACGTTGATCTGCGGGCAGCCCCGGTAGTTGGAGCGGCCGAGCCGCTCGCCGATCCACTGCATGTGGGCCTGCAGCTCGGCGGCTGGGTCGTCGGCATGCTGCGCCGCCACCGCATCCCACAGGCCCCAGAAGTCCACATCCTCGCGCTCCAGAAACGCCACGATGAGGTCGTCCTTGGTGGGGAAGTAGCGGTACAGGCTGGTCTTGGCCACGGCCGCTTCGGCCACCACCAGGTCCACCCCCACGGCGCGCACACCGCGTTGGTAGAACAGGCTCGACGCCGTGTCGAGGATGCGCTCGCGCACGTCCTGCACGGGCTCGCTGGAGGCCGTCGCAGCGCGCCGTGACGAAGGCTTGGGGTGGGCGCCTGGCGCGGTTGCCGGGAGGGGAGGGGAAAAAGAATGTGCGGCCATGCTTGACATGATACAGACCTGTCTGTAATCTTCAAAAAACAGACAGGTCTGTATCGTCAATTTTCCCCTCCACTTCTTTCCCGAAAGGTTCTCCATGACATCCTCTGTTCCTTCCATCGCGGTGTACGGTGCCAGCGGCCATACCGGTCAGTTTGTGGTGCAGGAGGCCTTGCGCCGTGGCCTGCGCGTGGTGGCCGTGGGGCGCAATGCCGCCCGGCTGGCTGCGCTGTTTCCCTCAGGGGTGGAGTGCCGCGTGGCGGCGCTGGACGACCCGGCGGCACTGGTGCAGGCCTTTGCCGGTTGTGGCGTGGTCATCCATTGCGCGGGGCCATTCATGGACACGGCCACCCCGGTGGCGCAGGCCGCGCTGCATGCGGGCGCCCACTACATCGATGTGACCGCCGAGCAGCCCAGCGCCCAGGGCACCTTTGCCGATTTGCAGGCACCTGCAGTGGCCGCCGGGCGCGTTGTGGTGCCCGCTGCCGGTTTCTACGGTGGCTTGGCCGACCTGCTGGCCAGCGCGCTCGCCGCTCCCGGCCCCATCGACGAGATCACCGTGGCCATGGGGCTGGACCGCTGGTGGCCCACCGAAGGCACGCGCCTGACGGGCGAGCGCAACAAGGCGCAGCGCCAAGTGGTGCAGGGCGGGCGCCTGGTGCCCCTGGTGCCCTCGGTCGATGTGCCGGACTGGACCTTTGCCGCGCCCCTGGCGACCTATGCCATGGTCGAGCTGCCATTCAGCGAGACCATCACCCTGGCCCACCACCTGCAGGCCGAAACCATCCGCTCCCTCATCAACCGCTCGGCCCTGGCCGACATCCGCGATGCCAGCACCCCGCCGCCCACGGCGGTGGATGGCAGCGGCCGGTCGGCACAGCGTTTTGAACTGGTGGTGCGGCTGGTGCAGAACGGCGTGGTGCGGACGGCCGGTGTGCGCGGCCAGGACATCTATGCTGTCACGGCGCCCCTGGTGCTGGAGGCCGCGCAGCGCCTGATGGCTCCGTCCTTTCAGCGCAGCGGTGCGCTGGCCTTGGGCGAGGCGGTGGACTCCATGGACGCGTTGCGGGCGCTGAACGGCCAGGCGCTCGAAGTCTTTGGCGATGTGCGGGTAGCCTGAAAAGCGACCCCGAGTGCGGGTGCCAGCCGCGATCCATGCCCGGGAAAATCGGGCGGGTCACCAGAATCCAAGGCGATATGCTTCGCGCATGCCCTTTGAGCGCCCGCACCCATTGCCCTCCAGCGCGCCCTCTGCGCCATCGAAGCAGACATCGGGTGCGGCTATTGCGCCGCAAGACCCGGCCTTGCTGCGCCGCCTGCTGCGCGCCAAGGACCGCATGGACGCCGCGTCGCACGAGGCCTGGCCAGTTCAGCGGCTCGCCGAGGTCAGCGGCGTGTCGGAGGCGCACTTCGCCCGCTCGTTCCGGCAGGTGTTCGGCATTCCACCCCACCGCTACCTGCTGACCCGCCGCATCGAGCAGGCCACCACCCTGCTGCGCGATACGAATTTGCCCATCACCGAGATCGCCTTTGCCACCGGCTGGGAGAGCCTGGGCACATTCGGGCGCATCTTTCGCGACATCACGGGGATGAGCCCCAGTGGGGTGCGCAGGGAGGCCCAGGCCAATGCCACGCCACTGGACCGGGTGCCCGCCTGTGTGTTGAAAGCCGCACAGCGTCCCGACCTCACCACAGCAGTTTTGGAGAAGCGCCGTCGCCTGGCGGAAGGTACAAATCGGTCCTAGAGCCTGTTCAAGGTCTTTTTGGAGTCGCACAAGTACCTTGCCGGGATGGGATGCAAGGCGCGGTGGGCAGCCAATAGCGCGGCTATTGGCAAGCGCCGCAACGCCGCAGACCGCCCGGCAAGGCACTTGCCCGAAGGGTTGGAGTGAAATCGGGCGACTAGACGCCTCGGCTGCTTGCATGGGCACGAGCCCATGCGGCGCATCCGAAGCATCCACTCCTCCCGATTGCACTCCAATGCGATCTCCAAAAAGACCTTGAACAGGCTCTTAGCAACCAAGGAGATCTGATGACGAAGAACCAAGGCGTTGGTGTGGTGGGTGTGTATGTGGACGACCAGGACGAGGCGCTCGCGTTCTATGTGGGCAAGCTCGGGTTTCAGGTGCACACGGACGTGCGCAACGGCCCCTACCGCTGGCTGACAGTGCAGCATCCCGACCAGCCGGGCTTTCAGCTGGGGCTGTTCACACCCGGCCCGCCCATCCACGATGCCGCCACGGCGCAGACGTTGCGCGCCATGGTGGCCAAGGGCGCCATGCCGCCGCTGGTGTTGCATGTGGCAGATTGCCGCGCTGCGTATGCCCGGCTGCGCGACCAGGGTGTGGAGTTCACGCAGGAGCCCGTGGACCGGTACGGCAATGTGGATGCGGGTTTTCGGGACCCGGCGGGCAATGGCTGGAAGATGATCCAGCTCGCCGCCGGAGATGCGCAATGAGCGCCGGTGTGGGCATTCGGCGGTTTCACCGCTGGGTGTCGATGGCGTTCACGCCAGGGCGTGCCACTCTTCAATTCCCCCACGCGCTGGCCGCGCAATGCGGATGGATGCGCGAAGGGGGGCGCAGCCCATAGTCATCTATGGGCAAGCCACGCGACAAAGCAGACGCCGCATTGCGGGGCCAGCCCGGAGGGAAAGCCAGCCAGGCCGCGCATTGCGTCGTTGCCCTTCGCTTGTGTAGCCAAGCTACACGGCACTCAGGGCGCCTAGCACTGCACGGCCTGGCTGGCTTTCGCGTGGGGGAATTGAAGGGTGACACGCCCTAGCCGTCATTGGCAATTTTGTGGTCCGTGCGCAGGGCGCGGGCAACTCGCCGGATTGGGTGACCTATGCACCCTTGCCACCGCTGGCGCTGCTGATGTTGACGGGGCTGTACCTGTTTGTGCAGCCCTATTTGCGGCGGCCTGCGGCGCGGCGTGCCCCAGGCGCTCCGGTCTTACCACCCGTGTGATGGCTGGCGGCAAGCCCAGCTTTTACTCCCCAAAGTCCGCAAATTCGGCCAGCAGTTGCAGCACGCCCTCCACCGCAGGTGAGGGCGGTGGCTGGTGGCGGTGCGCCACAGCCATGGGGCGCATGAGCGGCGGCTGCAGAGGGCGGATCTGCACATCGGGCGTGCCCTGCAGGTCCTCCACCTCCTCCATCGGCAGCAGCGCGGCGCACTGGCTGGCCACCGCCAGGCTCTTGAGCGCGCCGGGGTAGCTCAGCGCCAGGAAGGGGCGCGGGTGGTGGCCCGCCTGGCCAAACCAGTTGGCAATCAGCCCGTGCATTTGTGTGGCGGGCGCAAACGATGCCCAGCGGCGGGTGGCCAGCCAGTCAGGGGTTGCGAACGCGGGCGCCTCCCAGGCCGCAGGCAGCAGCGCCACCATGGGGTCGTTGCGCCAAGGGGTCTGGCGCACCTCGGCCAAAGGCGGCTGGGGGCTGGCGATGATGCCGATGTCCAGCGTGCCGGCCTTGAGCCGCTGCATCGAATCGGCAGAGCCCACGGCCTCCAGCCGGATCTCCACACCGGGGCAGCGCACGGCCAGTGCCTCCAGCATGCGTGGCAGCAGGCGCGTGCTCACGCCCGCCGACACCCCCACACGCACGATGCCCTCGCGCCCCGAGGCGCGGCGGCGCACGCGCTCCATCAGATCGTCGCAGGCAAGCAGCAGCTGGCGCCCCTCCTGCACCAGCACCTCGCCGGCGGGCGTCAGCTCGGCCTGCCGCCGACCCCGCACCACCAGGTCGGCCTGCAGGCGCGATTCCAGTTCCTTGATGTGCAGGCTGATGGTGGGCGGCGCCAGGTGCAGCGCCTGCGCGGCCGCTGCAAAGTTGCCCAGGTCGGCGATGGCGATCAGCGTCTGCAGGTGGTCCAGGTTGAAGTTACGCATCAGTTTTTATGAATTGAAGCTTCATTAAATTCAACTTTACAGATGGTACGCGAAGCCCGAGCATCCGGGCCATGTTGCATCCCACCCGTCTGGACCCCGAAAGCACGACCCGCCAATCCCACGCGTGCCAGCCGCCGGGGGCCGTGCCAGAGCACCCGGCCCATCGGGGTCGCTGGCCCCGGCGGGTGCGGCGTCTGGGCGGGCGGTGGCTGCAGGCGCTGGGTGCGGCCCTGGCGCGGGCGGAAACACACATCAGCGAGAACTTCCGGGTGCCGCCCCATGGGGGGTGACGGGGGCGGGCCTCCTCACTGCCTGTACTGCTTGCACTGGTGAGGCGGAGGGGATCGGCCTACACTGCACCACCGGTCAGGCGGCCCGGACCGGGGCCTGGTGCGCACCAGGGGGCAAGGCCCAGGGCCGGATTGAGCGAAAGGACCTGGTATGTTGTCCGATGCTTCCGTAACCACCATGCTGCCTGTGATGGACATGGACCGTGCCCGCGCCTTCTACGAGGGTTGCCTGGGGCTCAAGCCCGGCGGGTTCCGGCCCGATGGCAAGTTTGTCTATGCCGTGGGGGGCAGCACGCTGGCGCTGTTCCCCAAGCCGGAAGGCACCAAGGCCGACCACACGGCCATCAGTTTCCAGGTGGCAGACATAGCGGCCACCATCGACGCGCTGAAACGCGCGAAGGTGGTCTTTGAGGACTACGACTTCCCGGGCCTCAAGACCGTCAATCACGTGTGTGTGCTGGGCGCCGAGAAGGCAGCGTGGTTCAAGGACACCGAGGGCAACTACCTCTGCCTGCATGAGGACATTGCCGCATAGCCCGTTGTTTCAAGCAAAAAAGGCCGTTTCCGCGCGGTGGGTGTGCCTTTTAAGCTATTGAAATAGAAGCATTAGGGTGATGGCCATGGCTCAGTGCCCCGCCACCCGCGCGGCAATCGCCTCGCCCACCTGCGTGGTGCTGGCCGTGCCCCCCAGGTCCGGCGTGCGCGGGCCGCTCTTGATGACTTCTTCGATGGCCGCCACGATGGCATCGTGCGCCGCCCGTCCTGCACCCACGCCCTGCGTGAGGAAGTCCAGCATCAGTGCGCCCGACCAGATCATGGCGATCGGGTTGGCAATGTTCTTGCCGTAGATGTCGGGTGCCGAGCCGTGCACGGGCTCGAACAGGCTGGGGAAGTTGCGCTCGGGGTTCAGGTTGGCCGAAGGCGCCAGGCCGATGGTGCCGGTGGTGGCCGGGCCCAGGTCGCTCAAGATGTCGCCAAACAGGTTGGTGGCCGCCACCACGTCAAAGCGGCCCGGCTGCAGTACAAAGCGGGCGGTGAGGATGTCGATGTGCTGCTTGTCCAGCGTGACCTCGGGGTAGCCCTTGGCCACGTCGTCGGCGCGCTGGTCCCACCAGGGCATGCTGATGGCAATGCCGTTGCTCTTGGTGGCCAGGGTGACATGCTTTTTGGGGCGGCTTTGGGCTAGGTCGAAGGCGAACTTCAAAAGGCGGTTGGCACCGTGGCGCGAGTAGACCGATTCCTGGATCACGATCTCGCGGTCGGTGCCTTCGTACATGATGCCGCCCAGCGAGGTGTATTCGCCTTCGGTGTTCTCGCGCACCACGTAGTAGTCGATGTCGCCGGGCTTGCGGCCGGCCAGGGGGCACGGCACGCCTTCAAACAGGCGCACGGGGCGCAGGTTGATGTACTGGTCGAACTCGCGGCGGAACTTGAGCAGCGATCCCCACAGCGACACATGGTCGGGCACGGTGGCGGGCCAGCCCACGGCGCCGAAGAAGATGGCGTCCATGCCCGACAGTTGCGCCTTCCAGTCGTCGGGCATCATTTTTCCGTGGGCGGCGTAGTAGTCGCAGCTGGCCCATTCGAAGGTGTGCAGTTGCAGCTCGAAGCCGAAGCGGGCGGCGGCGGCCTGGATGGCGCGCACTCCTTCGGGCATGACTTCTTTGCCGATGCCGTCTCCGGGAAGGACGGCGATGCGGTAGGTCTTGGTGGTGGGTGCGTTCATGGTGCGTGCAGGGGGCAGGGTAGAGGGAAGCCGCAGGTGGGTGCGGCCGGTGTGTGCACTGCATTATTCCGAGCGCCATCAAAAACTACAATCCGCCAACTGTGGCTCCATCATTCACACATCGTGTATAAAAACCCAGCGGCCGACGATTTGCGCGTTTTCACGGCGGTGGTGCGCAAGTCCAGCTTTGGCGCGGCTGCTGCAGAGCTCGGCACGTCGCCCGCCTACGTGAGCAAGCGCATCCGCCTGCTGGAGCAGGACCTGCAGGTCAAGCTGCTGCACCGCACCACCCGCCGGGTGGCGGTGACGGAGGAAGGCGAGCGCGTTTTCCACTGGGCGCTGCGCATCCTGGACGACATGGAGCAACTCATGCAGGAGGTGGCCATCACGCGCAGCGAGCCGCGCGGGCTGCTGCGCGTGAGCAGCAGCTTCGGCTTTGGGCGGCAGATCGTGGCGCCCGCGCTGTCGCGGCTGGTGGAGCAGCACCCGGGGCTGCAGGTGCGGCTGGAGGTGTTCGACCGGCTGGTGGATGTGGCGGGCGAGGGTTTTGACCTGGATGTGCGCGTGGGCGACGAGATTGCGCCACACCTCATCGCGCGCCGCCTGGCAGACAACCACCGCGTGTTGTGCGCAGCGCCCGCCTACCTGCAGCGCAAGGGCTCGCCGCGCACGGTGGCCGACCTGGCTGCGCACGACTGCCTGGTGATCAAGGAGCGCGACCACCCGTTTGGCGTGTGGCGCCTGCGCAGCGGCGCGCAGGAAGAATCGGTCAAGGTGCGTGGCCCGCTGTCGGCCAACAACGGCGAGATGGCCGTGCAGTGGGCGGTGGACGGGCGTGGCGTGGTGCTGCGCTCGTTGTGGGATGTGGGCGCGCACCTGCAGACCGGGCGCCTGGTGCAGGTGCTGCCGCAGTGGCAGCAAGAAGCCAATGTGTGGGCCGTGTACCCCACGCGGCTGGAGCGGTCGGCCAAGGTGCGAGTGTGCGTGGAGTTTCTGCAGGAGCATTTCCGCGCCGGGTGGATGGCGCGGGATGCCGACGCGGGGGGAAGCACCCAGGTTTGAAGCAAAAATAGCCGCTACCGCCCGTCTGGCAAGCGGTAGCAGCTATCAAAAAGATACTGACTGGGTGGTGGTGAGGGGGCGATCAGCCCGCCAGCGCCGCCTTCACCGCAGCCGACACCTGACCCATATCGGCCTTGCCCGCCAGGCGGGTCTTGACCACGCCCATCACCTTGCCCATGTCGCCAGGGCCTGATGCGCCGATTTCGGCCACGATGGCCTTCACGGCGGCCAGCGTTTCTTCGGCCGACATGCGCTCGGGCAGGTAGGCCTTCAGCACGGCCATCTCGGCCTTTTCCTTGTCGGCCAGATCCTGGCGGCCCGCGCCTTCAAAGGCGGTAATGGAGTCCTTGCGCTGCTTGATGAGCTTGTCCACGATGGCGACCACGGCGGCGTCGTCCAGCTCTATGCGCTCGTCCACTTCCTTTTGCTTCATCGCAGCCTGCAGCAGGCGGATGGTGCCCAGGCGCTCGCTGTCCTTGGCGCGCATGGCGGTTTTCATGTCTTCGGTGATCTGGTCCTTGAGGCTCATGGCGGCTTCCTTTTTTGGGTTTCAAACAGGGACAAGGTTTGCCAAAAGGCTTTCTGGCTACACGTCAACGCCGCAGACAGTAGTCTCGCTACGGCAAGGCGTTGCAACGACGCCAGAAAGCCTTTTGGCAAACCCGAAAAACAAAAACCCGCGCTTGGCGTCCCTAGCGCGGGTTCTGGGACCCAAGCAAAAGGCTCGGGGCCGAAGATGGATCAGTACATCTTCTTGGGCAGTTGCATGCTGCGAACGCGCTTGTAGTGGCGCTTCACGGCGGCTGCCTTCTTGCGCTTGCGCTCGGCGGTGGGCTTTTCGTAGAACTCACGGGCGCGCAGGTCGGTCAGCAGGCCGAGCTTTTCAATGGTGCGCTTGAAGCGGCGCAGTGCAACGTCAAAGGGTTCGTTTTCTTTTACGCGGATCGTAGTCATTAGCTAATGGTTTTCCAAATGGTGCCTGCAGAGGGGCTTGGGGAGATCGGGCCTCAAGTCCGTACAAAGCGGTTTCCCCGTCTGTAACTAGTATTTGGCCGACGGGGCATTGCCAGCAAAGCCGGAGATTATAGCCTTTGTGGCGCGGATGGGAAGTACCCCTGTGCAGCTCCCTGCGTCCCGTCTCTCGCTGCGGGACGCCGCCACTGGTGGCCTGCCTGGGCATGGGCCATGTGGCACTGCTGTGGGCCGCGCCCGAACAAGGACTGAGGTCGTTCTCACCGGAGGCATTGCCTTCGTCCATCCTCGGGCCGCGCAATGGCGTGGAAATTGCTTCATGTTGTAACAATCACTTACCACCGTCGGTGGGTTGCCCAGGTCATCCGCCCGGGTGGGCCTGCCGCCACAGACACCATGGCATTCATGCACCGCGTTTCGGGCTGGCTGGGCCGCCTCAGTGTGGGGCGCAAGCTCATGCTCATTTACCTGCTGGACCTGTCGGCGGTGATCTATGTGTCCAGCATCCTGATCCACGAAAAGTACGTGGCCATCGATTTCACACGCAAGGAGATCGTGGGCACCACGTATGCGGCGGTGCTGCGCGACGGGCTCATGGGGCAGTTTCTGGATGCGTCCCAGCAGCCGCCGCTGGCGGGCGATGTGATTGCACGGCTGACGGGTGTGCGCAAGGCGTATGACGAGCAGTTGCGCACACAGGAAGTGGGCGAACGCTTCAGCATGGTGCTCGGGCAACTGGCCGCCAGGCCGCCGTCTGCAACGGATGCGCAGGTGCTGACCGGGATGCGCAGCCAGCTGCTGCGCGAGGGCCGCGAGCTGCTGACCACGGTAGGCAACCAGTCCAACCTGATTCTGGACCCGGATCTCGACAGCTACTACGGCATGTCGCTGGTGGTGCTGCGGTTTCCAGAGCTGCTGCAGGCGGTGCACGACACGGTGGTGTTCTTGAACGCGGCGCAGACCGGGCGCGGTCCGCAGTGGTCCTTTGAGCTGCTCACGCTGGTGGGGCGGCTGGATGCTGTGATGCAGGGCATTGAGGCGGACTACAACCAGGCATTCATCGCAGGTTCGCCCGAAATGCGGGCGGCCTTGCAGGGGCCGCGCGAGGCGCTCCACCAATCCCTGGAGGGCTTCCAGGCGTTGCTGCAGGGTGTGGCGGCGGGGGAGTCGCGCCTGACCATGGCGCAGGTGGGCACACAGCAGATGCAGGTGCTGGGCGCGCTGCGCGATGCCTGGACGGTGGGCATCGTGGACCTGGAGCGGCTGCTCAACCGCCGTGTGGATGGGCTCTTCGCTCGCATGTGGCTGCATTTAGGCACCGCGCTGGTGCTGCTGGGCTGCATCCTCTCCCTCGTGACGCTGGTGGCGCGGCAGATCGCCAAGCCGCTGCAGCAACTGGCTCGGGTGGCCGACGAGGTGCGCAAGAGCGGCGATCACACACTGCGCGCGCACTGGGTCAGCCGTGACGAGATCGGGCGTCTCGTCACGGCTTTCAATGAAATGCTGTCCCAGCTTGACCGCGACCGCGTGCTACAGCAGGAGCTGGCCGCCAGCGCGCGCGCGGCCGAGGCCCAGCGCGAGCTGGTGGAGGCTTTCCCCATTCCCATGGTGGTCACCTCGGTGCCCGAGCACGAGGTGCTGCACTCCAACGCCCCGGCTGCCCACTGGCTGGGTGACCGCAAGACCGACCCGTGGGCCGTTGGGCTGGAGCCCGGCGTGCGGGCGCGCTTCTTCCAGCGCCTGGCGGACCAGGGCTCGGTCGATGAGTTCGAGGTGCGCTGGAAGGGCACCGCCGAGCCCTCCTGGGCCGTGCTGTCGGCGCGGCGCCTGCAGTTCCAGGGGCGCGATTCGGTGCTCACCGCGTTCACGCCCATCAACGTGCTCAAGGTGATGGAGCAGCGGCTGGAGCTGTGGGCCAAGGTGTTCGAGGCATCGTCCGAGGGCATCATCATCATGAACGCCGATCAGCAGATCATCAGCGTGAACAAGGCGTTCTGCCGCAGTACGCACTACGACTTTTACGAGGTCATAGGCGAGGACCTGGGTTTTCTGCTGGAAGAGTCGGGTGCCGAGCCGCTGCCCCAGCAGATCCACCGCACCATGCTCGACAAGGAGTCGTGGCAGGGCGAGGTGCGGTTTCGCCGCCGCTCGGGTGAGACCTATCCGGCCTGGCTTATGGTGTCGGCCGTGCGCGAGACCAAGGGTGGTACGTTGGCCAACCACATCGGCATCGCAATCGACATCACCGACCGCAAGCGCAGCGAAGAGCGCATTCAGTTCCTGGCGCACCACGACGTGCTCACCGAGTTGCCCAACCGTTCGCTGTGCGTGCAGCGTCTGCAGATGGCGCTGGCGCAGGCGCCGATCACGGGCGAGAAGGTGGCTGTGCTGTTCATCGACCTGGACCGCTTCAAGGCCATCAACGACACGCTGGGTCACCACATCGGCGACGGCCTGCTGCGCTCGGTGGCCGGGCGCCTCACGCAGGCCGTGCGCAGCCGCGACACGGTCAGCCGCCTGGGCGGCGACGAGTTCGTGGTGGTGATGCGCGACGTGGCCGGGCGCGAGGATGTGCAGCAGCTGGTGGAGCGGCGCCTGATTCCGCTCATCCGCCAGAGCCACCCGGTGGAAGGGCACGAGTTGAACGTGTCGTGCAGTGTGGGCATCGCCGTCTACCCCGAGGACGGCAGCGACATCGACGAGCTCATGCGCCGTGCCGACGCCGCCATGTACGAGGCCAAGACCACGGGCCGCGACATGGCGCTGTTCTATTCGGCCGAGACCGACCAGCGCGCGCTGGCCCGCCAGACGATGGAGCAGCAACTGCGCCGCGCGCTGGAGCGCCAGGAACTGAGCCTGCACTACCAGCCGCGCCTGTCCGCCAAGGGCGGCGGCCTGCTGGGCGTGGAGGCCCTGCTGCGGTGGAACAACGCCACCCTGGGCCACATCCCGCCCAGCGAATTCATCCCCATTGCCGAGGAGACCGGCATGATCCGCGCGATCGGCGGCTGGGTGCTGCAGCAGGCTTGCGAGCAATGGGTGCGATGGCAGGTGCCGCTGTCGGGTCCCTCCGCGCGCGGGCTGGTCCATCCGCTGGCGCATGTCTCCATCTCGGTCAACCTCTCGGCCGCGCAGCTGGCTGACCCGCTGCTGGTCAGCGACATCGAGGCACTGCTGGCGCGCACCGGCATGCCGGCCCACCGACTGGAGCTGGAGATCACCGAGTCACAGCTCATGGACAACGCCCACGCGGCCGAGCAGCAACTGGCCGCGCTCAAATCGCTGGGCGTGCAGCTGTCCATCGACGACTTTGGCACCGGGTATTCCAGCCTGGCCTACCTCAAACGCTTTGACATCGACCGGCTCAAGGTGGACAAGTCCTTCGTGCACGACATGTTGAGCAACCCCGCCGACATGGCGATCACGCGCGCCATCATCGCGCTGGGCCACACGCTGGGCCTCAAGATTGTGGCCGAGGGGGTGGAAGACCTGGCCACGGCGCAGGTGCTGAGTGCGCTGGACTGCGAGGAGCTGCAGGGTTACCACTTCAGCCGCCCGCTGCCGCCCGAGGCGCTACACACCTGGGCTCTGGAGCACGGCGTGCTCCAGGGCGCGTCGGTACGGGGGCTGGGTTTTGGCAGTACGCAGCCTGCATCGCTGTGGGGGTGACCCGGCCCTCAGCGCCCGTCCTTACCCATCAGGCAATTCGGATGTGCAGCGCGACGGCCAGTCCGACCAGGATGGCGCCCGGGGCCATATTGCCCAGCCACAGCGAGGTGCGTGAGGTCGAGCGGCCCGAGATGCGTGAGTCTGCTCGCAGGTAGGCATCGCCCTCATCAGTGCGCAGCCACCACACCATCACCGCGCCCCCGGCCAGCGAGCCCACGCCCAGCGCTGCGAGGATCGCGATGAAGATGTTTCCGCCAATGCTTGCTGCAGGGACGAGGGCAATTAGTGCGCCCACGGCCGTTGCGGCCGCTTGGTACTTTTCTGCGCGTTCGAATCCATCCATGCCGTGGCTCCCGCCGTATCACCGGTAAAGCGATGTGTTGTTGCGTGGAGTTTAGGTGCGATGCCCCTCCCGGTTGCGAACGGAGTGCTTCAGTGGTCCGCTGGCGGCAACGCCTGCGCGCACGCCGCAGCGCTGGCCCAGGCCCACTGGAAGTTGTAGCCCCCCAGCCAGCCCGTCACGTCCACCACTTCGCCAATGAAGTACAAGCCGGGCTGCGTCTTGCACTCCATGGTCTGCTGCGACAGCGCCTTGGTGTCCACGCCGCCCAGCGTGACCTCGGCCTTCTTGTAGCCCTCGGTGCCCGTGGGCGTCAGCTCCCAGCGCGCGAGCTGCTCGGCCAGCCGCGCCAGGGCCTTGTCACTGGCCTCGTTGATGGGGCGCTGCCAGTCGGCCTCGCGCTGCGCCCAGGAATCGGCCAGGCGGCTGGGGACCAGGGTGGCCAGTTCGTTGGCGATCAGCTTGCGCGAGCGGGCCTTGCCCTGCGCCAGCGCGGCGGGCAGATCCACCGTGGGCGCGAGGTTGATGGCCAGCGGCGTGCCTTCCTGCCAGTAGCTGGAGATCTGCAGCACGGCCGGGCCCGAAAGGCCCCGGTGTGTGAACAGCAGGTCTTCGTCGAAGGCCATACGGGCTTTCTTGGCACCGGTGCTGATTTGCACCGGAAGCGCCAAGCCGGCCAGCTGTGCATACGGCGCCCAGCCCGTGCCATCAAAAGTCAGCGGCACCAGGCCTGGGCGGCGCTCGACAAGCGGGATGTTGAACTGCTGCGCCAGCCGGTAGCCAAAGTCGGTGGCGCCGATCTTGGGAATGGACAACCCGCCCGTGGCAATGACCAGCGAGCGCGCTTGCACCGGGCCACGGTCAGTATCAATTTGATAGCTGCTAGCGCTTGATGGATAAGCGCTAGATGCCAAGAACGCTATATTTTTGACCGCACAAGGTTGCCAGTGCGTCACCTGGCCCGCTGCGCACTCGGCCAGCAGCATGGCGATGATGTCCTCGGCCGAGCGGTCGGCAAACAGCTGTCCCTTGTGTTTTTCGTGGAAGGCAATACCGTGCTTTTGCACCAGCGCAATGAAGTCGGCGGGCGTGTAGCGTGATAGCGCCGAGCGGCAGAACTGCGGGTTCTGCCCCACAAAGTGTTTGTGGGGCGCGGCGGGGTCCAGGTCGCGGTTGGTGAAGTTGCAGCGTCCGCCGCCCGATATGCGGATTTTTTCGGCCACCTTTTCGGCGTGGTCGATCAGCAGCACCTTCAGGCCCCGCTGGCCCGCCTGGCTCGCGCAGAACAGGCCGGCAGCACCGGCGCCGATGATGACGACGTCAAAAACAGGGGAAGTGTGGGACACAGTGATGAACAGGCAGCGGTGACAGGGCCGCCATTGTCGCCGCAGCGTTCATGGGGCCCTCACGCCATCACTGCCGGTACACCCCGCCAGAGCCCACCACCGCGATGTCCACGTAGTTCGAGCCGTGGTGGTTCTGTGGGCTGAACTGGTAGCTGTAGCCGCCCAGGTCAAGGTTGCCCAGGCCTTCCATGGCCTGGACCAGGCTGGCCCGGGTGACGCCAGGCCCTGCTGCGCGCAGGCCTTCAATCAGCACGCGCGCATCCATGTAGCCGGTGTAGCGGTCGTAGTCCACAGGCTTGTCGTGGCGCTTCATGGAGGCCTGGAAGTCCCGCGTGAGCGCGATGGTGGGCTTGGTGGGCGATGGGCCGGTGCGTGCCACGGCCAGGCCGCGCGCGTCGTCACCCAGCGCCTTGAGCACTGCGGAGCCTGCGCCCAGCGACAAGGTGTAGACCGGCACTCCCAGGTGCGCGCGGTTGGCCCGCACGTAGGCCACCACAGGCGGCCCCGCCGCCACCAGCAGCACGGCTTGTGGTTTCTGGGCGGCCAGGGCCTTGGCCGCGTCGTTGGCGTCTGCCCCGGTTGGCGCGATGGCATGCGAGCCGGCCAGCGTCGCGCCTTCGGCGGCAATGGTTTTTTCGACCAGCGGCAGCAGCAGCTTGCCAAAGTCGTTGTTCTCGTAGGCCACGGCAATGCGGGAGGTCTGCACTGCCACCAGGTTGCGCACGATCTTGACCAGCTCGTCGGCATAGCTGGCGCGTGTGGTGAAGAGGTAGGGATGCTGCTGCGCCCGGATGGCAGGGCTGCCCGTGTACACCGAGATCAGTGGCAGCTTGGCTTGCACCAGGTAGGGCAGCAGCGCCATCACTTGAGAGGTGCCAGACACGCCCAACAAGGCCAGCACGCCCTCCTTTTCGCTCAGCTGCCTGGCGTTCTCCAGCGTGCGGCGCGGATCGAACCCGTCGTCGAGCGTCACCAGGCGAATCTTGCGTCCGCCAATGCCGCCCTTGGCATTGGCGTCTTCCACTGCAGCGTCCTGTCCTTCATGGATGGGCGCAAGAAAGGGGGCCATGCCACCCGACAGCGCGGTAGACCGGCCAATGAGAATGTCGCCCTTGCCCGGAGCGGGTTGCGCCCTGGCGGACAGGCTGGCCAAGGCCGCACCGCCTGCCAGTGCCAGCATGAGGCTGCGGCGGCGCGCCTGGGAAAGCTGATGGCTAACAGGCAAGGCAACGTGGGTCTTCATCAAACAGCTCCTCCTGGTCGTGGCCACCGTGGCCTCAAGGTGCGGCGATGGTAGGAGTGTGGTAGCCGCGCACCCACCGGGTTTTTACCGGGGGTGCGTCAAGTTAGGGACAGGCGTCTATCCCTAACCCTTTTTGAAACTGGAGCGGCTGCCCCTAGCCCTGGGGCACGCCTTGTTGGTGTCGGTCAAGGCCTCGATGCCACCAAGGAGGCTCTGAACCGGTCGTGCGCGGCGCGGTAGCATGTGGCATCCACCCGCCGAGGACTATTCCATGAAACCGATACGCTGTGCCGCCTGCGCCCTGGTGCTGGGCCTTCTGGCCCCGGCCTGGGCCGTCAACAAATGCACGGATGCCGATGGCAAGGTGTCGTTCCAGGATGGCCCTTGCCTGGGCCAGGGCGAGAAGATCGAGGTGAAGCCAGCCATGCAGGGCGCCACCCCTGTTCCACCCGGCCCCTCCACCGCGAAGGAGGGCGCCTTCGGCCCCACCTGGCAGCGCAAACACTATCTGCAGAACCAGGGCGTGCCGCAGGCGCGCGCGGCCCTCGAACGCAACCAGCAGGAATGCGCGGCAACGGCACCGGATGCCGCAGTGGCGCATGCAGGCCCGCTGCGGCGCAGCACCCTGGCACAAGGCTCCCAGTTCGCGCAGGAACGCGCGGCTGCAGCGGGCAAGGACAAAGCCGCGTGTGAGGCCCGAACCGAGGAGCTGCGCAACCAGCTCAAAGCGCTCGAAGCCGAACTCGGCAAGCTGTAGCCCTCTTAGGTGGGGAGGGGGGGAGGCGAATCAGCCTCTCAGCCCTTCCATGTGAACGGAAACTTGAACTGCTTCACAAACCCGTTGGGCACGTAGTCGCCCAGCACGCCGTAGTGTTCGGGCCAGAGCTTGGTGCTTTTGACGGCGGTGCCAAACAGGTAGTCCAGAAACGCAAAGTGCGCAGCGTAGTTCTTGTCCAGCGCCTCCTGGTCCTGGCTGTGGTGCCAGTGGTGGAAGTTGGGCGTGACGAGCACGTAGCGCAGCGGGCCCAGGCGCACGCTCACGTTGGCGTGGTTGAAAACGGCCTGGAAGCCCACGATGACGATGTAGGCGTCGATCACTTCCTTGCTGAAACCCAGAACGTAGATGGGCGCCAGCACCAGTGTGCGGGTGATGAGCAGCTCCAGGATGTGCTGGCGCGAGCCGGCCATCCAGTCCATGCTTTTCACGCTGTGGTGCACCGCATGCAGGCGCCACAGCAGCGGCACCTCGTGGTAGGCACGGTGCGTCCAGTACTGCACCAGGTCGGCCACGAGCACGATGAGGAACAGCGCCACCCAGAAGTTCAGGCCCTGTACCCAGCCGCGAATACCGTCGTTGGCCGCCCAGCCAAAAAATTTGTGCACGATGAGGTTGGTGGCCAGGAGCACAAAGCCCACCACCATGTGGTTCACGATGAAGTGGTGGAAGTCGGTTTGCCACTCGGCGCGGAAGATGGGCTGGTCCTTGCGCAGTGCAAAGAGTTTCTCGATGAAGATGAAGATCAGTGAGCTGCCCAGCAGGTCGAGGATGAACCAGTCCAGGCCGATGTACGGTGTGTTGTCAGGGAAGTTCGGGTCCACCTCCACCTTGTGGCCGCCCAGTAACGCCGCCAGCGCCACCATGGCAAAGGCAAACGTGGCCAGCCAACGCGAACGGTTGAAGAGGATGTTGACGAGGGAGATGCCCCCCGCGATGGCCATGGCGGTCAGCATGATGGTGCGAATCACCGTCACGTCGTAGCTCTTGCGCAGCTGTGGTGTCGTCAGGTACTCGGGGAAGTGGAAGGCCAGCACGCCCAGAAAACACAGGATGGCCAGCGTGAGTGCAATCACGCCCGACACCAGCCCGCGCCCGGTGCGCAGCGCGCCATGGCTTTCGGTGAATTCATTGAGCTTGTCGATTTCGAGCATGGTTTCCCCTCTGGCCTCCCGGCCTGCTTGGCTTTTTTGATGGGCCGTGATCTGGCTTGTGTGGCGCGAGTGTAGCGGCCTGCAGCGTTGCGCCTGCGACACGGGGGAGCCCTAAAATCGCGGCATGAACATCCCTTCACACCAACTCAGCATGACGGTGCTGATGTCCCCCGACATGGCCAATTTTTCGGGCAATGTGCACGGCGGGGCCATTCTCAAGCTGCTGGACCAGGTGGCCTATTCGTGCGCAAGCCGCTATTCGGCCTGCTATGTGGTGACGTTGAGTGTGGACCAGGTGATGTTTCTGCAGCCCATCCATGTGGGAGAGCTGGTGACCTTCCTGGCTAGCGTGAACTACACCGGTTCCTCGTCGATGGAGGTTGGTATCAAGGTGGTGGCCGAAGACATCCGCTCGCAGGTGGTGCGGCATGTGAACAGCTGCTTCTTCACGATGGTGGCAGTGGACGAGGCGCGCAAGCCGGTGCAGGTGCCGCCGCTGTCGCCTTCCACGCCCGACGAACGCCGCCGCTGGGATGCGGCACTGCTGCGCAAATCCTTGCGCAAGGAGCTGGCGGAGCGTTTCAGGCAGGTGCGCGAGACTGCTGGCGGGTAGGCCGGGAACCCGGAACAAAAAAGGGCCCCTGTATGGCAGGAGCCCTTGTTCAATTGGGGAAAAAAATGCTTAGCGCGCGGCGCAGAAACCGAATTCGGCCGCTGCCCCGGGGGCGAGGGTCTTGTTCCAGTCCACGCCGGACGCGTTCAGGTTGCTGCCAGCCTGCGTCCATGTGGCATTCCAAAGATTGTTGATGGTGCCGCTCACGGGGATGGTGATCGCCCAGTTGCCAGCGGCGGTGCCCTGGTTGGTGACGCGGACCCGCTGGCAATAGCCTGCGTTCCAGACACTGTCCATCATCTCCTGCACCGAGAAGCCACCGGTAGGCGTCGGTGGGGTTGGCGTTGTCGGCGTTGTGGGGGTGGTTGGCGTCGTAGGTGTTGTTGGCGTCGAACCATCGCCCCAGAGGCGCTGCAGCAACTGGACCTTGTCGGTGCGCACGGTGGTCCAGTCATCGTCCAGAATGCCGCCAGTGTCGCCACTGTTGGGGTTCCACGACCAGTAGAAGCCGCTGCGCATGCCCTTGCCGACCATGTAGTCCACCAGCGCGTTCTGCCACTGCACATCCCGCGCATCGCCCCGGCCAAATTTGCCACCGAACTCGCCCAGCATGACGGCATAACCGGCCTGCACGAACTGGCCAAAATGCTGGTCCCAGATGGCCGGCATGTTGCTCGGGAAGTTCGAAGCATTGAAGTAAGGCTGCACGTAGACATCCGGCCCGTAGGTGTGCGGCGCCAGCAGCAGGCGGTTGGCGGGGATGTTCAGGGGCGTGCAGGCCAGAGGTTCGAGGTTTCCACCCCAGAAGTGCGCGTTGCTGCCCGAGCAGCTGGGGTTCTCGCCGATGCCTTCCACGGCAATCAGCCAATGGGGAGCCAGCGGCAATACGGCAGCGGCGGCGCGCTCGGCGGCGCGGTTCCAGTCGGTGGCGTTGTTGCCCGTGCCCCAGGTGGCGGCACCGTGGGGTTCGTTCTTGATATCGATGCCGATGACGCCGGGTACGCCTGCGTAGCGCTGGGCGACAAAGGTCAGATCACTGATCCATTGCTGTTCGCTGTAGCTCTGGGTGTACCAGAGTTCACTGATGGTCTGGCAATCGGGGGTGTGATGGTCCAGCAGCACATACATGCCACGGTTGCTCAGTTCCGTGACCACCTTGTCCATCACCTGGATGGCCGAGAGGCCCTGCAGGTCGGCATTGCGGCCGTAATCGATGCTGCTGGGCGGCGCCGAGCCGTGCAGGGTGGCGGGGCAGAACGGCAGGCGCACGGCGTTGAAGCCCTGGGCCTGCATTTGCGTGATCATTTCAGTCCAGTTGCGCGCCCACAGGCCATGCACCACATGGTTGTTGGTCTCAAAGCCAAACCAGTTGACGCCGCGCAGCTGGATGGCCTTGCCCGCACCGTCCAGCACCTTGCCTGCGTTGATTTCGTAGCTCCAGGCCATGCTGGTACTTGCCAGCAGGCAACCGGCCAACGCCAGGCTCTTGCACAGGGTGGTGATCTTCATGGCTTACGCATCTCCCGAAAGTGTTGTGTGTCTGGCGTGAAAGAGGACAGGCCCGCTACAGGCGGGCTACGGCCCGGTGGTGGGCTGAGTGTGGGCGCTCTGCCCATCGGCCACCGTTTCCAATGGCTGTCAATTGTAAGTGCCTGTTGCGCCCTTTTCAGGCTGCGCCACGGCTGCGTCCAGCAAGCGATACTGCCTGTAGCGAAAGGCCGTCTATTTCGTTGGTGATACCCGACAGTACGTTGGCCACCACCGCAAATTCCCGTCCGTGCTGGCCTGCGCGGGCGGCCATGACCTGGGCATTGAAGCTGACCACCTTGGCCTCGCGGGCCACGGTCTGGATGGAGGCCACGATGCCCGCCAGTTCTTTCATGAGGGTTTCGGACTTGGCCTTGCCCACTTGATCGAACGCGGTGGTGGCGGTATTCAAGGCCTCCAGTGCACTGTCGGTGGACTCCACCAGCCGCGCCAGCGCGTCTTCCACACGCGGGCTGTGGCGCTCTGCCAGGTCCAGCGTGGTGCCCACCTGCTGTGCAAACGCATCAATCGTGGCGCCAACGCCGTTGGGGCCGTGGTAGGTCTTGCGGATGATGTCGCCGTTGGCGGCATCCAAGTGACCGGCAGTGTCTACCAGCTTGGCTTGGCTGTCGGTGAACAGCGTCAATGAGCTGCGCGCCGCCTTCATGTGCAGATCGCTGCCGCGTGCGGCCAGCACCGTCTGCAACACCATGCGCTGCGACAGCATGCGCTGGCGTGCCGCCAGGTTGACCAGCGACATCTCGCCGTCACGGCCGGTTGAAGACCCGGCCTTGGGCGCCAAAGACAGCGTCGAAGAGGGGGGCGAAAAGGACGTCGAAGCTGGCATTGAGGAAGTGGCCATGCCGTTGCGGGTGGAGATGGGGAAGGCTGCCATGGTGTTCCTTGTGCTGATTGCATTCAGATACATCTGGTCAAGCAATACCCGGGCCAGTGTCACGGTCGCAGCCGTTTTCGATGCGATGGATGCAGACGCACTGACGAGGTTTGGCCCGCGCCCGCTACCAGCCGCGCAAGGTGCTCTGGCACGTTGGCGGCAGGGAAGGGCGCGTGCGGTGCGGCGCTGGGCGCTCAGTACAACGCTGCGAAGCGCTCCACCATGCGCGTGGGGCCTGCCACGATGAGGTGGTCGCCCGGTTTGATTTCGGTTTCTGCCTTTGCGTAGATGAAGTCGAGGTGGCGGCGTTTGATGCCCACCACCGTAATGCCATGGCGTTTGCGCACGTCGGACTGGGACAATGGCTTGTTGTGTGTCTCCATCGGCGCCCGGGTTTTGGCAATGGCAAAGCCGTCGTCAAACTCGATGAAGTCGATCATCTTGCCGGTGACCAAGTGCGCCACGCGCTCGCCCATGTCCGCCTCGGGGTAGACGACATGGTGCGCACCCACCCGCTCGGCAATGCGGCCGTGCTGGGGGTCAATGGCCTTGGCCCAGATGTCCTTGAGCCCCAGCTGGCTCAGGTTCAGGATGGTGAGCACGCTCGCCTCCAGGTTGCCGCCGATGCTCACCACCGCATGCGCAAAGTCGGGCACGGCCAGCTGGCGCAGGGTTTCCAGGTCGGTGGCGTCGGCCTGCACCACATGGGGTAGCACGCTCGCCAGCGACTGCACCGTCTCGGCATCGCTCTCGATGGCCAGCACGTCGTGGCCCAGCTCCACCAGTGATTTGGCAACCCCGGTGCCAAAGCGGCCCAGGCCAATCACCACCACGCTGCCCGACAGGTTCTTTACGGCTTTATCCAACAATGGGTTTCTCCTCGGGGTAACGGTAGTTGCGGCGCATCTGGTTGGTGGCCAGGGCCACGGCCAGGGTGACCACGCCCACGCGCCCAATGAACATGAGCGCAATGATGATGGCCTGCGCCCCCGGCACCAGGTCGGCGGTGATGCCCGTAGACAGCCCCACGGTGCCGAACGCTGAAATCACTTCGAACAGCACTTTTTCCAGCGGTAGCGGCGTGAGCGGCAAGATGAGCAAAATGGCCAGTCCCACCACGGCCGCGCTGAGCACCAAGATGGTGATGGCCTGGCGTTGCACCGAATCGGCGATGCGACGGCCGCGAAACTCGACGTCGCGGTGCCCACGGATTTCGTTCCACACCACCAGTACCAACACAAAAAACGTGGTCACCTTGACGCCCCCGGCGGTGCCCGCGCTGCCCCCGCCGATGAACATGAGGATGTAGTGCAGCGCCAGTGATTCGGTGCTCAGCGCTCCGATATCGACTGCATTGAACCCTGCCGTGCGTGCCGATACCGAGGTGAACAGTGCCACCAGCCCCTTGTGCGCCCAGCCCATGGGCCCCAGCGTTCCCGGATTGTCGAACTCGGCCAGAAAGATCACCACCGTGCCCAGTGCGATCAACGCCAGCGAGCCCCACACCGTGAGGGCGGTGTGCATGGACCACAGTGGGCGTTTGCGTCCGCGTTCGGCCAGCAGCTCGTGCAGCACAGGAAACCCCAGGCCTCCGATGATGATCGCCAGCATCAGCGGAGCCAGCACCAGCATATCGGACGAGAACCGCACCACGCTGTCTGCCCAGGTCGAAAAGCCCGCATTGTTGAAGGCCGATATGGAGTGGAACATGCCTTGCCAGGCAGCCTCTCCCCAGGGCATGCCATAGCCCAGTGCGAACCGCAGGCCCAGGGCCAGCGCCATCAGCAGCTCGACGGCAACCGTCACTTGGAGCACGATCTTGGCAACGTTCTTTACGTCTCCCAGCGCCAGCGAATGGGTCTCTGCCTGCAGCAGCAGCCGGGTGCGTATGCGCATTTGCCCGCTGATGAGCAGCCCCATCAGCGTCGCCGACGTCATCATGCCGAAGCCGCCCAGCTGAAACAGGCTCATGATGAGGGCCTGGCCCGTGCCGCTCCAATAGGTGCCGGTGTCCACCACGACCAGCCCTGTCACGCACACGGCAGAGGTGGCGGTGAACAATGCCGTGAGAAATGGCGCGCTCTGCCCCTGGGCGTGCGAGAGCGGCAGCATGAGCAAGACCGTGCCGGCAGCGATGACGGTCAGAAAAGACAGCACCAGAACCGCTGCGGGGTGCACGACACGTTGGTTCAAACGAATTCCTGGGCGGGTGGCAACAATGCGCGGCCCGTGAGGGTCGGGGCTTGGCGAAGACTCTCTCCAGAGTCTGCGCGCGGCGATGCTATCAGCTTTGGATAGATCGCTCGCCTGCTGCGGCGCTGTGGAGGCGGCCGGTGCTGCGCAGAGCCGCAGGCACCCCCACGTCGTCAGACAGCGCGCCGCGCCCGGGGTGCTTCGGATTTTTCAGACGTGGAATGCATCGCGTCCTGCGACGCCAGCGCCACACCCCGCACCACATCCCCCACAACGATCACCGAGGGGCTGGCGAGCCCGTCGCGCGTGATGGTGGCGTGCAGGGCTCCCAATGTGGTGACCGCGTGGCGCTGATGGGGCAGGCTGGCGTGCTGGATGATGGCCACGGGTGTGCTGGCGGGCAGGCCGGTGAGCAGTTCCTGCTCGATGGTGGCGGCGCCGCTCACGCCCATGTAGATCACGAGCGTGAGCTTGGCGTCGCGGGCCGTGGCGGCCAGTTGGCGCCAGTCGGTGCCCGCATCGCCGGGCTTGGCGTGGCCGGTGACGAACACCACGCCGTGGGCATGCTCGCGGTGGGTGAGCGGCGCGCCCAGCGAGGTCAGGCCCGCCAGGCCCGCTGTGATGCCGTTGATGACGGTGACCGGCACGCCTGCCGCGCGCAGGTGCTCCACTTCTTCACCACCCCGGCCAAAGATGAACGGGTCGCCGCCCTTGAGCCGCACTACGTTCTCGCCCTCGTTCACCGCCATCAGCATCAGCTTCTCGATGAAGGCCTGCGGCGTGCTCTTGCAGCCGCCGCGTTTGCCCACGTAGACGATGCGGGCCGTGGGCGACGCGTGCGCCACGATGGCGTCGCTCACCAGGTCATCCACCAGCAGCACGGTGGCGGCCTGGATGGCCTTGAGCGCCTTGATGGTGAGCAGTTCCGGATCGCCGGGGCCAGCGCCCACCAGCGTGCAGCTGCCTCCCGTTCCGAGGTGGGGCTTGGAAGGGGGCAGGGTGTTGGTGTGGGTGGGGCGGCTCATGGGGATGTCTCCGAATTGGTTTGTTCCGCAAGTCGCAAGATATGTTCCACCTGGCGCTCAATCGCAGGCGGAATCGGCAACTCGCCCGCCAGCACGCAGCGGGTGTAAGTGGCCGTTGTGGCCACGTCGATCTCGGTGGGTAAGCCGGGCACCTCGCTGGCGGTCCCGGGCTGCTGTGATTCCAGCACCGCGTGCACGCCGTGCACAAAACCGTCGTATCGCGGTGTGCGGCGCGGATCAGTAGCGACCTCGCCCTCCAGCCCGCGCGAGAGCAGCGCACTCACGCCCAGTGTGCGAAAGGTGGTCTGCAGCATCTCGAAATATTCAGGGTGTGTGTACGCAGTGACCACCACCGACGGCCCCGCGCACGGGCTCATCAGCTTGACCACGCTGTGCCCCGGGTTGCGCAAGCCCACCACCTCGCGCACAGAGAGCAGGCGCGCCAGGCCTGCGTGCAGATGCTGGGTGTGGATATGGCGCACGGTGCCATTTGCTATTTTTTCAGGAGCTGTTAGCGCAGGTACATCAAGCGCTAGAAGCACATCGGATGCCAAAATGCGCCGCGCCTCGGTGCGCATGCCGTGCAGCAGCACGGGCAGCCCCTCGCGCGCCAGCAGCAGCGCCAGCAGCGGCGTCAGCACCGGCAGCTTGCGCGCGCCGTTGTAGCTGGGCAGCACGATGAGCGGGCGGTCGGTGGCGGGCAGCAGGGCCAGGCGCTGGTGCGTGGCATCCAGAAAGCCGCACATCTCTTCGGACGTCTCCCCCTTGATGCGCATGGCCAGGCAGAACGCGCCGATCTCCAGGTCGCTCACCTGCCCGTCCAGCACCTGGCCGAACAGGTCGGTGGCCTGCTCGCGCGACAGTGGCTTGGCGCCGCGCGCGCCGCGGCCGATTTCCTTGATGTACTGGGCGATGGCCATGGTCTTTGGTGGCGGGACTTGTGAAACAGGGCTTCAGCGTCGTTGTTTCGGCTTGCCGTACAGGCGTACTGTCTGTGCCGAAAGCGCCTGGCTGCAGCCCTGTTGCACAAGTCCTGGTGGGGTTTGTTGGTTTGAAGGCTATTTTCTCGCAACCCAGAGAACTTTTGGTTATATGGTGGCCTGCGCCAGGGGCTTGGACGCCAGTGGCCCCGTGGCGCGCACCATGCGCTTGAGTTCGGGCAGGCACGAGCCGCAGTTGGTGCCGCAGCGCAGCTTGCCCTGTAGTTGCGCCAGGCGGTCGTCGTCGGTTCCGTGGCAGTGCGCCAGCTCGGCGGTGATGGCCGCATCCGTCACGTTGAAGCAGGTGCACACCGATTTTCCGCGCGACTGCACGGCCACGGGTGCTTTGGCGCCGGGCACGAGCAGCAGGCGGCCATAAGTCTGTGCGGGCAGTTCTTCCTGCAGCAGGGTCTTGAGCCAGCCCTCGGCGCTGGTGTCGCCCGCGAGCACGATGCCTTCGAGCGTGGTGGTGTCCCCATGGCGAGCCAGCCGCGCGGCGCGGCGCTGGCCGCGTTTCTTGTCGGCATAGCGCAGCGTGTCGGCGCCAGTCAGGCCCATCAGGGATTCGATGCGCTCCACGGTGGCGTCGGGCGGTGCCTCGTGCGCGGCGGCGCGCAGCAGCACGCCCACGCGCTCACGGCCGGGTTCGCCCAGCGGTGTGTTGTTGCTGAAGGGCACGCAGCTCGCAAACGGAAACTGCGCCATCAGCGCGGACAGCGCCTCGCGCGTGGCCTGGGCGCTGTCGGCGGGCAGCCAGGCCATGGCCAGCAGCGTCCAGGGCAGCTCGGCCTTGAGCACCTTGACGGCCGCGTGCTTGAGCTCGGGTTGCTTGGAGGTGGGGCAATACGCCGAGGTGGTGAGCGCGTTCACGCCCGCCAAGCGCTCGCCGGTGGACGAGCAGCCGCTCAAAAATTCGCTGCCCCAGTGCATGGCCATGAAAGCCTGCGACAGGCCCACCGTGGTGTCGGCCTGCGCGGGCACCACGATGGTGCCGCGCTTGCTCGTCACATAGACCAGGTCGCCATTTTTCAGGCCGCGCCGCTCCATGTCTTGCGGGTGCAATTGCACACTGGGCTCGGCCACATGGCCGAACAGGCGGCCCAGTGTGCCGGTGCGCGTCATGCCGTGCCACTGGTCGCGCAGGCGGCCGGTGGTCAGGCTGAAGGGGTAACGCGACTCGCGCTGCTCGGCCGTGGGTTGCCAGGCGTGCGCGGCAAAACGGGCGCGGCCATCGGGGGTGGGGAACACGCCGTCTTCGTACAGGCGGGCCTTGCCCGTGGTGGATCCCTCAGGCAATGGCCACTGTTGGGGGCCTGCAGATTCGAGCGTCTCCCACGACAGACCGGTGATGTCCAGGTCGCGTCCGCGGGTGCTCTCGCGGTGCTCATTCCACACAGTTTCGGCGCCTTGGTCGGCGTCGTCAGTGGTGTAGGGGAACAGCGTGGGCTGGCCGGGGCGCAGGCGGGCCTCCAGCTGGTGCGCAAACTGCACCGCAATGGCCCAGTCGTGGCGGGCCTCGCCCGGTGCGGACACGGCAGTGCGCACGCGCGAGATGCGGCGTTCGCTGTTGGTCACCGTGCCAGTCTTCTCGCCCCAGGTGGTGGCGGGAAGCAGCAGGTCGGCATAGGCACAGGTGGCGGCGGTGGCAAAGGCTTCTTGCACCACCACAAACTCGGCGCGCTGCAGTGCGCGGCGCACGGTGGCCTGGTCGGGCATGCTTTGCGCGGGGTTGGTGCAGGCAATCCACAGGGCCTTGATCTCGCCGTCGGCGGCGGCCTGGAACATCTCCACGGCCGTCTTGCCCGGCTTGCTGGGCACATCGGCCACGCCCCAGAGCGCGGCCACTTCGGCGCGGTGCTGCGGGTTGGCCAGGTCGCGGTGGGCGCTGAGTAGATTGGCCAGGCCACCCACTTCGCGCCCGCCCATGGCGTTGGGCTGGCCGGTCAGGCTGAACGGGCCCGCGCCGGGCTTGCCGATCTGTGCGGTGGCCAAGTGCAGGTTGATGAGCGCTGCGTTCTTGGCCGTGCCGCTGCTGCTCTGGTTCAGGCCCTGGCAGTACAGGCTGAGCGTGGCTTTGGACTGCGCAAACCACTTGGCGGCGGTGGTCAGGTCGGCCACGCTGATACCGCAGGTCTGCGCCACGCGTTCGGGTGTGTAGTCGCGCACCAGGGCCTTGAGCTCGTCAAAGCCCGTGGTGTGCGCAGCGATGTATTCGGCGTCCGTCCAACCCTCCCACAGCATCAGGTGCAGCATGCCGTTGAACAGCATCACGTCGCTGCCGGGCTGGATGGGCAGGAACAGGTCGGCCATGCCGGCCGTGTCGGTGCGGCGCGGGTCGGCCACGATGACCTTCATGCCGGGGTTGCTGGCGCGCGCGTCTTCGATGCGGCGGAACAAGATGGGGTGTGCCCAGGCCGCGTTGCTGCCCACGATGAACAGGCACTGCGCGTGTTTCACGTCGTCGTAGCAGGCGGGCGGCGCGTCGGCCCCCAGGGTCTGCTTGTAGCCCGCCACGGCGCTGCTCATGCACAGGCGCGAGTTGGTGTCGATGTTGTTGGTGCCGATCAGGCCCTTGGCCAGCTTGTTGAAGACGTAGTAGTCCTCGGTGAGCAATTGGCCGCTCACGTAAAAACCTACGGCATCGGGGCCGTGGTTCTGGATGGTGTTTGCGAATTTTTCGGTGGCCAGGTTCAGCGCGGCGTCCCATGGCAGGGGCTGGGGAGCATCGCTGCGTTGCGCGCGGTGCAGGGGCTGTAGCAAGCGGGTCTGCAGCGTGATGGGGCTGCTGGCCGTGAGGTGCAGGGTCGAGCCCTTGGTGCACAGGCGGCCAAAGTTGGCGGGGTGGGTGGGGTCGCCGCGCACGCCGGTGATCTGCGCGCCATCGGATTCGATGATCACGCCGCAGCCTACGCCACAGTAGGGGCAGGTGGATTTCGTTTCTTGCATGGCGTGGATTCCAGATGTTTTTGGGCTCTAGCGCTTGATGGAGAGGCGCTGATAGCTATGTATTTAATAGCTTTGGTGTTCGATGGACGTTGCGGGATGATCAGGCCGCCAGGCCGCGCCGCGCCGGCCCTGCTACGGGGCGCGTCAAATCGACCGCATGCTCGTCCAGCTCCAGGGCATCCAGATACACCGCGCCATCTTCCACCTTCACGGCGAACTTGGGCGTGCAGCCTTCGTCGGGAGCCGATGCCTGCCCGTCGCACAACCCAATCGTCCAGTTGTGCAGCGGGCACGCCACCTGCGTGCCAAACACAATGCCCTGCGACAGCGGGCCGCCCTTGTGAGGGCAACGGTCGAGCAGTGCGAACACGCCCCCGGCGTCGTTGCGGAACACGGCCACATCCAGGCCCTGCGGGCGCGCCACACGGCGCGAGCCCAGCACGGGGATGTCGTCCACGCGGCAGATCAGCTTCCATTGCGGGGTGGGGGTTGTGGTCATCGTGGTTCCTTCGGTGTCTTTGGATGTTGTCGGCGAGCCTGCCAGGGTCATCGTGGGGCGGCTCGTTATTTTTTGAGGAAGCCTCGGGTGGGCTCAGGCCGCCAGCGCCGCATACATGCCGGTCACGCGGTCCATGCTGGAGAGCAGGTTTTCGCTGGCCACGTACACCTCGGCCACTTGGCGGTTCACGTTGCCGCCGCCCTGCATGCGCTGCAGCGCAGCGTCAAAAAACACCCACTGGCCGTCGGCCAGCTGCAGTTCCTGGCGGATGCGGTTGGTGGCCTGGGGGGCATTGCGCAGCAGCTCAGTGGCTGCGATGAATTCACTGCGGGCCTTGGCGATTTCGGTGGTGGCGGTGGACGCGTCCACCGGCAGCATGGCGGCCAGGTAGAACTTGGCCATGCGCTGGCTCAGCATGCGCTGACGGCCTGCAATGTTCACCAGGTGGCCCACGGGCTTGCCCGAGGCTGCCTCGTACTGCGTGGTGCCCAGATGGGCCAGGGCCAGCACCTTGGCATCGGCCTGCAGCATGGCGCTGGCATTGTCGGTGGACGATGTGGCGGCAGCCAGCGTGGTCTTGTGGGCGGCCCACGCGGTTTCCAGCTTGGTGTACGTTTCGCGGATGGTGGGCGAGGGCGCATAGGCCTTGAGTTCCACCAGCTGGCGCTCGAACAGCGCGATGGACTGCTCCATCACCTGGCGTGCCGTGGGCGTGTCGGCCTTGTGGGCCAGGGCCAGCCAGGCCTTGCCCACACGCTGGCTCAGCATGCGCTGGCGCCCGGCCTTGTTGATGGCGTCGTTGAGGTCGGTGACCTGGGCGTGGGCGCTGCCCCGCGGGGCGAGGGCGCTGCACGCAGCGGCGCAGCTGGCGGCGGTCAAAAGGGTTCTGCGGTGCATGGTGGGGGTCTCTCCGGACTTGGGGCGATCAGGCGCTCAAGGGCGCGAACTGGCGTGTGTCCACGGCCGCCTTGTCAAAGTCGAACCAGGGATCGGGCTCGCCGTCCAGCGCAAACTGCAGCTGCTCCCACAGCGCCTTGCGGCCTTCGTGGTCTTCCAAAATGCGCTTCTTCACATAGTCCAGGCCCACACGGTTCACGTAGTGCACGGTGCGCTCCAGGTACCAGCCTTCCTGGCGGTACAGCTCGCAGAAGGCGCCGGTGTACTCCAGCACTTCCTCGGCGGTTTTGAGCTTGGTGAAGAAGTGCGCCACCTCGGTCTTGATGCCGCCGTTGCCCGCCACGTACATCTCCCAGCCGCTGTCCACGCCGATGATGCCCACGTCCTTGATGCCCGCCTCGGCGCAGTTGCGGGGGCAGCCGCTCACCGCAAACTTCACCTTGTGCGGCGCATACATGCGCCACATGGCGCGCTCTAGATCCTTGCCCATCTGGGTGCTGTCTTGTGTGCCCATGCGGCACCACTCGCTGCCCACGCAGGTCTTCACGGTGCGCAGGGCCTTGGCGTAGGCGTGGCCGCTGGGCATGCCGATGTCCTTCCAGACGTTGACCAGGTCTTCCTTCTTCACGCCCAGCAGATCAATACGCTGGCCGCCCGTGACCTTGACGGTGGGGATCTTGTATTTGTCCACCGCATCGGCAATGCGGCGCAACTCATCGGCCGTGGTCTCGCCGCCCCACATGCGGGGGATCACGCTGTAGGTGCCGTCTTTCTGGATGTTGGCGTGGCTGCGTTCGTTGATGAAGCGGCTTTGCGGGTCGTCCTTGGCTTCTTTCGGCCAGGTGCTGATGAGGTAGTAATTGACCGCCGGGCGGCAGGTGGCGCAGCCGTTGGGCGTCTTCCATTCCATGAACTTGAACACCTCGGCAATGCTGACCAGCTTGCTGCCGCGGATCACGTCACGCACGGCCTGGTGGCCGTGGTCGGTGCAGCCGCACATGGCCTTGGTCTTGGGCGTGGCGCTGTAGTCGCCACCGGCGGTGAACATGATGATCTGCTCCACCAGCCCGGTGCACGAGCCACACGAGGCGCTGGCCTTCGTGTGCTTGCGCACTTCATCCAGTGTGAACAGGCCTTTGTCCTTGATGGCCTTGCAGATGGCGCCCTTGGTCACGCCGTTGCAGCCGCAGACCTCGTCGCTGTCCTGCATGGCGGCAGCCTTGCTCTGGCCCTGGTGGCCGGTGTCGCCCAGGTGCGATTCGCCAAACATCAGCTTGTCGCGGATGTCGCTCACGCTGCGGCCGTCGCGCAGCAGCTTGAAGTACCAGCTGCCGTCCACCGTGTCGCCATACAGGCAGGCGCCCACGAGCTTGTCGTCCTTGATGACGAGCTTCTTGTACACGCCACCGAAAGGGTCGCTCATCACGATCTCCTCAGTGTCGTCTCCCCCTTGAAAGTCTCCCGCCGAGAAAAGGTCAATGCCTGTGACCTTGAGCTTGGTCGAGGTCAGCGAGCCCTGGTAGCGGCCGATGCCGAATTCGGCCAAATGGTTGGCCAGCACCTTGCCCTGCTCGAACAGCGGGGCCACCAGGCCATAGGCAATGCCCCGGTGCGCGGCGCATTCGCCCACGGCGTAGATGCGGGCGTCGGTGGTGGTCTGCAGCGTGTCGCTCACCACGATGCCGCGGTTCACGTGCAGGCGCATCTTTTCGGCCAGGGCGGTGTTGGGGCGGATGCCCACGGCCATCACCACCAGGTCGGCGGGCACCTCGGTGCCGTCCTTGAACTTCACGCTGGCCACGCGGCCTTCGGCGTTGCCCACCAGCTCCTGCGTCTGCGCCTTCATCAAGAACTGCATGCCGCGCTCCTGCAGCGACTTTTGCAGCATCTTCCCGGCCACGTCGTCCAGCTGCCGTTCCATCAGCCAGTCGCCCACATGCACCACGCTCACTTGCATGCCGCGCTTCATCAGGCCGTTGGCGGCCTCCAGGCCCAGCAGGCCGCCGCCGATGACCACGGCGTGTTTGTAGGTGGCTGCCGCGTCGATCATGGCCTGTGTGTCGGCAATGTCGCGGTAGGCCAGCACGCCCTGCAAGTCTTTGCCGGGGATGGGCAGGATGAAGGGGTTGGAGCCTGTGGCGAGGATCAGTCGGTCGTATTCGGCGGTGACCACCGTGCCATCCTTGCTGGTGGCGCTGACCACGCGGCGCACGCGGTCCACGTCGGTCACGGTGAAGCCGGTGTGCAGCGTGATGTGATGGTCGGCATACCAGGACCAATCGTTCAGAATGATCTCGTCGATGGTCTGCTCGCCGGCCAGCACGGGCGAGAGCAGGATGCGGTTGTAGTTGGGGTGAGGCTCGGCCCCAAACACCGTGATGTCGTAAAGATCCGGGGCAATCTTGAGCAGCTCTTCCAGCGTGCGCACACCGGCCATGCCGTTTCCTACCATCACCAGCTTGAGCTTTTTCATCGTGACTCCGTCGGTTCTATCGCCTGGGCGATTCGAAAAACAAAAAAGGCGTCCACACGATGCCGTTTCGAATTCCTGTCGAAACCGCATGTGCGGACGCCTTCGTCCGGGCAATCCACCCCTGCGCCATTGCACGGGTGGATTGCGTGACCCTGTGGGGTCGTTGCTGGAGTTAAGCAATGCTTGTGCCAGTCGATTTGCACTGAGGTGGGGCGGCCTCTGGGGGTGTTTTGAGGCCCGCGTGTGGGGGGTGGTGCAGTGCTGCCCCGGCTCTGCGCAGGTGCCACGGGGGCATGCCCTTGTCTGGCGCGGGGCGCACCACCTTGGGCACGGAACCTGCAAGGAGCTGGTGCATGACTTTTGAACTGGATTTCGGCCACACCTCGCAGGCCGGGCGCAAGGAGGTGAACGAAGACTTCGCCGCGCTCGTGCTGGGCCAGGGGCGCGACCGCGAGCGCGGAGCCATCGCGGCCATCGCCGACGGCGTGAGTACCGGCGGCAATGGCCGCGAGGCCGCCCAGACTTCAGTGAACACGCTGGTGAACGACTACTTCGCCACGCCCGACACCTGGGACACCACGGTGGCGCTGGACCGCATCCTGTCCGCACACAACGGCTGGCTCGCCTCCATGAACCGGCGCCGCCAGCCTGCGGTGGGGTTGACCACGCTGACCGCGCTGGTGCTGTGTGGCCAGTCCTACACGCTGGCCCATGTAGGAGACACGCGCGCCTACCTGGTGCGCGAGGGCCGCCTGCAGCAGCTGACCACCGACCATGTCATGGCGCAGCACGATCTCAGGCACCAGCTCACCCGCGCCATGGGCCTGGACGACCACGTGGTGGTGGACTACAGCCAGGGCGAGCTGCGCAGCGGCGACCTGTTTGTGCTGCTGTCGGACGGCGTGCACGGCAGCATGCCCGAGCGCGAACTGCGCCAGCTGCTGCGCCAGGAGATACCGGCCCAGGCGCTCACCGACGAGCTGGTGCAGGTAGCCCTGCGCCGTGGCAGCAGCGACAACGTGACCGCGCTGGTGGTGCGGGTGCAGGGCGCGCTGGAGGCCACGCTGCAAGACGAATCGCGCCGCGCCCAGGACCTGCCCGTGCTGCCCCTGCTCAAGGTGGGCGACACCGTGGACGGCCTCACGGTGACAGCCATCGTGGCGGACAACGGCATCCACCGGCTGTACCAGGTGCGCGATGGAGCCACGCAGCGGCTGTATGCCCTCAAGACCCTGCTGCCCGCGCGCGCCCACGACGCCGAAGAACGCGCCACGCTGGCGCACGAGGCCTGGGTGGCGCGGCGCATGCAGTCGGGCCAGGCCGCCGCCCATCTGGCGCGGCTCAACGACTGGCCGGTGGGGGACGGCGGCTTTGGCGATGGCGCCGCAGCCAGCGCGTTTTACCTGCTGTACGACTGGCATTCCGGCGACACGCTGGGGCAGCGCCTGCGCCATCGCCAGCACCTGGCCGTGGGGCAGGCTGTGACGGTGACCGTGCAGGCCGCGCGCGTGCTGGGCTGGCTGCACCGCCAGGGCGTCGTGCACCGCGACATCAAGCCCGACAACCTGCACCTGGGCGACGACGGGGTGCTGCGTGTGCTGGACCTGGGCGTGGCACTCTCAGGCCGCGAGCCCGAGGCCACACGCCGCCTGCACGCCGGAACCCCCAGCTACATGAACCCGGAGCAGTGGCCGGGCTATGAAAAGGGCGGCGACCCCTCCGGCCAGTTGCCCGACGCGGGCAGCGACCTGTTTGCGCTGGGGGTCACGCTGTACCAGCTGCTCAGCCACGGGCGCCTGCCCTATGGCGAGGTGGTGCAGTACCAGCTGGGCCGCTACCACCGCGACCCGGTGCCCCCCAGCCGCCACAACCCGGGCGTGCCGATCTGGCTCGACCAGATTGCCCTGAAGGCCGTGGCCCGCAACCGCGCCCAGCGTTTTGAAACTGCCGAGGAACTGCTGCTGGCCCTGGAGCGCGGCGCCTCACGCCCCCTGTCGGCGACCGGGCCCCAGCCGCTGATGCAGCGCGATGCCACGGCCCTGTGGAAGATCGCTCTGGCCGTGAGCGTGCTGGTGAATGTGTTGTTGATTTATTGGCTGCTGTTTTTGCCGCGGTGAGCTTTCGCGGCGATTTGCTATTAAAAACATAGCTTTTAGCGCTTATGAGATAAGCGCTGGGGCTTGTTTTGGTCAAAGACCGTGCATGCACGACGCCCATTGAGCGAGTGCCCTTTTGCTGGAAGTGTGGCGAGCGCTTGTGCGCTCACCGGCTACGCCGGTCATGCGCTGCGCGCACGCCCACCCTTCTCCGCCCACGTGCGCGTCCAGCGGATCTGCATCACCCGCAGTAGCACCAGCATGGCCAGCGCACACACCGCAATGCCCACAAAGCCCCAGAGGTAGGTGCCGGTGTACTGGCGCGAGATGCCCATGCCATTGGGGATGAGGCCGCCGCCCAGCGCGCCGATCTCGCCGATCATCGAGCCTGCCACCGCCGTGGCCAATGGCCAGCGCAGCGGCACCAGCTGGAACAGGGCGCCGTTGCCTGCCCCCAGGGCCGCAAAACACACCAGGAACAGCAGCATGGTCACGGGCAGTGATTTTTCGGCCAGGCCACACAGCACCATGCTGGCGGCGGTGATGGCCAGCACGCCGGTCAGGGTGTTCACACCGCCCCAGTGGTCCGACAGCCAGCCACCAAACACGCGCAGGGCCGCGCCCAGAAATGCCGCCATCATCGTGAGCTGGCCGGCCGCCACCTTGCTCACGCCGAACTGGTCATAAAAGTAGCTGGGCAAGAAGGTGGTCAGGCCAATGAAGCCGCCAAAAGTCACGGCGTAGATCAGGCTGAAGGCCCAGCCGTCTTTTTCAAACAGGCAGGCGATGTGCTCACGGAAGCTGGCGTGGGGTGCCAGGTCGGGCGGCTCCTTGGCATACACCGCCATCACCAGCGCGGGTATCGCCACACTCACGGCAGCAAAGCCATACACGGCCTGCCAGCCAAACTTCTGCGCCAGCATGGGCGCGAGCAGGGCCGCCACCGCAGTGCCCACGTTGCCGGCGCCCACGATACCCATGGCCAGGCCTTTGTAGCGCGGCGGGAACGAGCCCGAGCCCAGTGACAGGGCCACCCCAAAGCTGGCACCCGCCACGCCCAGCAGGATGCCCATGGCGAGCAGGTCGTTGTACGAATGCACGAACAGGTAGCCGTAGCCCATGGCCACAAAGATCCCCGCCATCTCGACCAGCGTGGCGTTCTTGCGACCGATGTACTGCGCCAGGATGCCCAGCGGAAACCGCATGAGGGCGCCCGCAAAGATGGGAATGGACAGCATCATGCCCATCTGCGTCGGTGTGAGCTGGAAGGCATCGCGGATGAACGGTGCCATGGCACCGTTGATCACCCAGACTGCGCACGAGAAACCGAAATACAGAAAGGACGACCACAGCGTGGGGGCGTGGCCGGACTTGAGAAACTCTCGAAATTGAAGCATGGCGATCTAGCGCAAAGAGGCTGCTGTGCTGCTGCAAGCACACCCACAACCGGGCAGAAAAACAAAAGGCGCCAACACGGGCCGCGCGGGCTTGCTGGTTTGTTTGCAAGCCCCACACATTCCATGAAGACGCCAACGTCTTGTTCGCCCAATCCGCCGTTGCACCGGGCTGACACACGGCCAGCGTTGACCGTGGTGCTGAACATGCAAAGGATGTGCCAAGTTCTGATGGCACTTGGTTTGAGTAAAAACGGCAGCTGGCGCTTGCGTATCGAGAGTTTTTTGCTATCAAGTTGGAAGTTAAAATTGCCTGCCAGTCCAAGTTAGTGCAGCGTGCTCCGGTGTGATGCACTTTTTTGGCGCGATGCACCAATTTGGTGGTTGCAAACCAGCAGAGCCACTTAGGTGTTTCAAATCATAAAAATTCAACATAGGATGTATTCGGTTCATCCGTTGCCGTGTTACCCGGTTCTTGGGTGACGGGGCATTCCCTGAGGAGGGTCCCCATGCGCGTCAATCTCCCGATCAGCACGCAGGAATATGCGTTCCCCAAAGGCCAGACCCTGGTGTCCACCACCGATCTCAAGGGCCGCATCCTGTACTGCAACCCGATGTTCATCGAGGTCAGCGGGTACGAGAAGGAAGAGCTGCTGGGCCAGCCCCACAACATCGTCAGACACCCCGACATGCCCGAGGAGGCCTACCGAGACATGTGGGAGACCATTGCCAGCGGCAACCCGTGGTCGGCCCCGGTCAAGAACCGGCGCAAGGACGGCACCTTCTACTGGGTGATGGCCAACGTCACCCCGCTCATGCAGGGCGACCAGCCCACGGGCTACATGTCCGTGCGCACCGAGGCCACCCGCGACCAGATACAGGCCGCCGACCAGCTCTACCGCCAGATGCAGGCCGAAAAACAGGCTGGAACCCTGGTGCACGTGCTGCGCGAGGGGCAGATCGTCAAGAACACGCTCTGGGGGCGCATGGCCCGCGCAGTGCAGCTTGGGCCGCTCGGCAAGATCATGCTGTGCACGCTGCTGCTGGTGTTCGCGTCGTGGGGGGCTGCGCTGCTGGGCGGGCACACCATGACCGTCGCGGCGGGCGCAGCCTGGCTGGGCGTGGTGCTGCTGGCCCTGGGCATGGCGGTGTACCTGCACCGGGCCACCGTGGCGCCGTTGTCGCAGATGCTGCGCTGGGCCAACCGCATGGCCGCAGGCGACCTTACCCAGAAGATTGCGGCGTCGCGCAGCGACACCGTGGGTCAGCTGCAAAAGGCGCTGGCCCAGCTCAATGTGAACCTGTTGTCCATCGTGCGCGATGCGCGCCAGGAGAGCGAACACATGCAGCTTTCCACCCGCGAGATCGCGCAGGGCAACCAGGACCTGTCGGAACGCACCGAAGCCCAGGCCAGCAACCTGGAGCAGACGGCGGCGTCGATGGAGGAAATCACCGGCACCGTCAAGCAGACGGCCGAATCGGCCCGCCAAGCCACCGTGCTGGCCACCCAGGCCACCCAGGTGGCTGAGCGCAGCAGCGAAGCCGTGGACGGCGTGGCCAGCACCATGAAGCAGATCCAGACTGCCTCCGGCCGCATCAGCGAGATCACCCAGCTCATCGACTCCATTGCGTTTCAGACCAATATCCTCGCGCTCAACGCCGCCGTGGAGGCCGCGCGTGCGGGTGAGCAGGGGCGAGGGTTTGCGGTGGTGGCCTCCGAGGTGCGCAGCCTGTCGCACCGTACGCTCTCTGCCGCCAAGGAAATCCGGCAGCTCATCGACGACTCGGCCACCAAGGTGAGCGAAGGCCACGCAAAGACCGACGCAGCGCAGAAGACCATGACCGAATCGCTGGAGCTGGTGCGCCGCGTGAACACGCTGATCGGTGAAATTCACAGCGCGTCCAACGAACAGCTCAGCGGCATCTCTCAGGTCAACGCCGCTGTGGCGCAACTGGACACCATCACGCAGCAGAACGCCGCGCTGGTGGAGGAAAACGCCGCCTCGGCGATGCAGCTCAACGGGCAGGCGCAGACGATGACCGAGACGGTGCAGGTGTTCCGCATCGATGCGTCGGCGCCCAGCCAGGCGCGGGATGCGGTGGCGTTGCGCAAGGAGATGAAGGCTGGCAAGGGCGCATCGTCGTCCAGCCGCGCCTTGGCGGCGCTCTGAGCGCCAAGGGATTTCACGCAGTCCTGGAAACTGGCACGGTGCCATCACCAGTGCCACCGTGGAACGGCTTCGCAAGGCCACAGGTGGCGTCCCCCTGGGGGAAGACGCGAAGCGGCTCAGGGGGCTTATGTACTTGCCCGCACTGTCAGCTCAAACCCCAGATTCACTGAATTTTTCTCCGGCATCTCGCCCCGCATCAGCGTCAGCAGCATCTGCGCACTGGCCTCGCCGATGGCCGAGCGCGGGGTGCGTACGGTGGTCAGCGGCGGCAGCATCTGGTCGCTGCCTGCCAGATCGTTAAAGCCGGCGATGGCCACGCGGCCAGGCACGTCCAGACCCAGACGCTGGGCGGCCAGCAGACCACCCTGCGCGAGGTCGTCGTTGCAGAAGAACACGGCGTCCACGCCAGGGCGGGTGCGCAGCACCTCTTCCAGCAGCTCTGCGCCCAGGCGGATGGATGAAGGCTGAGGGCTGAGCAGCTCCAGCCGTGGGTCGTACATCCCCGCCTCGCGCAGGCAACGGCGGTAGCCTTCGGCGCGCTGCATGGTGCGTGGGTCCAGCTGGGCGGCAACGAATGCGATGTTCTTGTGGCCGCGCGACAGCAGGTGGGTTGTCATCGCGTGGCCTGCGTCCTGCTGCGAAAAGCCCACGCAGAACACGCCGGGTGCGGGCGTCATTTCCATCAAGTGCACGCAGGGCACGCCGCTGGTGGCAATCATGTGGCGGGCGGCCTCGGTGCGGTCAAAGCCCGTGACGAGCAGGCCCGCCGGGCGGTGGGCCAGGTAGGTGCGCAGTAGCTGCTCTTCTTCCTGCGGGTCGTAGTGCGTCACGCCAATCAGGGCTTGGTAGCCGTGCGGGAAGAGGGTGCGGTGCACGGCCTCCAGCACGTCTACAAACAGTGCGTTGGACAGCAGCGGTACCAGCACCGGCACCTGCACACTGCGCTGCGAGGCCAGTGCGCGGGCGGCGGGGTCGGGCACGTAGCCCAGTTGTGCGGCGGCGTCTTTCACACGCTGCACCAGTTCTTGCGCCACGCCGCGCTCGCCGCGCAGGGCACGGGACGCGGTGATGGGGCTCACCTCGGCGGCCTTGGCCACGTCGTTCAGCGTGATGCGGCCGCTGGAGCGGCGTCTTGTCTCGGGTTTGTTCAAGGGTTAACCCTCATGGGGGTTGAGATTGATCTGGTTAGGATAGCGCTGTCCAAGCGATGGAGCAAGGCGATGCCCGCCATTTTGGATGAAGTTGAAGAACTTGCCACAGTTTGTGCGGCATCCGGGAGCGGATGCCTTTTTTACGGATTGCTTGGATAGCGCTACCAATATGAGTGTTTTGCCGTCAACGGTTTATCTGGTGGTCATGGGTGTGGCCGGATGTGGCAAGTCCAGCCTCGGCGCTGCGCTGGCGCAGGCCGAAGGGCTGCCCCTGATCGAAGGGGACGACCACCACAGCCCGGCCAGTCGCGAAAAGATGCGCCAGGGTATTGCCCTGACCGACGAAGACCGCGAGGGCTGGCTGGCCACGCTGGGGCAATTGCTGCAGGCGCACCCGCACGGCGCGGTGCTGACCTGCTCTTCGCTCAAGAAGGCCTACCGAGACCGGCTGCGCGGCGCCTGTCCGGGGTTGCGGTTCGTGTTCCTGGAGATCGACCGCGCCAACGCAGGCCAACGTGTGGCGGCGCGCGCGGGCACCCATTTCTTTTCCAGCGCGCTGGTGGACAGCCAGTTCGCCACGCTGGAGTCACCGGTGGGCGAGGCGGGCGTGTTGCGGCTCAATGCGCTGTTGGAACTGGCCACGCTGCAGCAACAGGCTTCGGCCTGGATCGCCGCCCAGGAGTCTGCATGAATTCCCCTGCACAACAAGCGCAACTGCAGCCGTCGCTCAGCCGGTTCGCCAGGATCTCCCAGCTGCTGATGGCCAGTTGCCTCGGCGTGATGGCCGTGGCGGTGTTCATCAACGTGGTGCTGCGCTACGGCTTTGGCAGCGGTGTGGCGGCCAGCGAAGAGCTGTCGCGCCTGCTGTTTGTCTGGATGGTTTTTATCGGCGCCGCAGCGGCCTACCCCGCCGGTGAGCACATGGCTTTTACCAGTCTGGCGGGCCTGTTGGCAAAGCGCCCGGTAGCCTTTGGCCTGTTGACGGCCGTGATCCGGCTGCTCGTGATCAGCGCCAGCGCCATGTTGGCCTGGGGCGCCTGGCAGCAGGTAGTGGTGGGCATGGGCAGCCGCTCCGTCGTCATGGCCTACCCGGCGGCGTTGCTACCACTGCCGGCCTTTTTGTGCGCGGTGGCCATCGGAGTGATGGCGGTCATCGAGTTGATTCAACGCAAGCCGCTGGACCTCGGTCACGGCGCCGAGGTGGAGTAAGTGATGATGGCCATGGGACCCGAAGCGCAGGCTTTTATCGTTTTTTCGCTGGGCATGCTGGTGCTGATGGGCACCGGCATGAACATGGGCCTGGCCCTGGTGCTCACTGGCGCTGGCATGGCCTGGGTGCTGGATTTTTTCGACACGCAATTGCTCGCGCAGAACCTCGTGGCCGGGGTGGACAGCTTTCCGCTGCTGGCCGTGCCGTTCTTCATCCTGGCCGGTGAGCTGATGAACTCAGGCGGCATCAGCCGTCGCATCATCGACATGGCGCAGGCATGGGTGGGGCATATCCGGGGCGGGCTGGGTTATGTGGCCATCGGCGCTGCGGTGCTGATGGCCAGCATGAGCGGGTCGGCCCTGGCCGACACGGCCGCGCTGGCCACCATCCTGCTGCCCATGATGCGCCAGCAGGGCTACCCGATGAACACCTCGGCAGGGCTGATCGCCTCGGGCGGGATCATTGCGCCCATCATTCCGCCGTCCATGCCGTTCGTGATCTATGGCGTGACGACCAACACCTCGATCTCGGCGCTGTTTGTGTCGGGCATCGTGCCGGGCTTGATGATGGGCGCGGGCCTTATCTTTGCCTGGCGCTGGGTCCTGCGCGGCTTGGATCTGCCCAAGGGCGAACCCTTGCCCGCCAAGGACCGCTTGCGCGCCACGGCACGCGCCTTCTGGGCCATGCTGATGCCGCTCATCATCATCGGCGGCATGAAGACGGGGGTTTTCACCCCCACCGAGGCCGCCGTGGTGGCCGCGTTCTATGCGCTGGCGGTGGCACTTTTCATCCACCGCGAGATGAAGCTGGCGGACATCTATGGCGTGCTGGTGCGTGCGGCCAAGACGACTTCTATCGTGATGTTCTTGTGCGCAGGCGCCCAGGTGGCCAGCTACATGATCACGCTGGCCGACCTGCCCAATGTGCTGACCAGCTGGCTGGGCCCGCTGGTGGAGAACCCGCGCCTGTTGATGGCCGTGATGATGATCGTGTTGGTGCTCATCGGCACGGCGCTGGACCTCACGCCCACCATCCTGATCTTTGCGCCCGTGATGCTGCCCATCGCCGTCAAGGCGGGGATCGACCCGGTGTATTTCGGCCTGATGTTCGTGCTCAACGGCGCCATCGGCCTCATCACGCCGCCCGTGGGCACCGTGCTCAACGTGGTGGCCGGGGTGGGGCGCATCTCGATGCACAGCGTGATCAAGGGCGTGAACCCCTTTCTTTTCACCTACGTGCTGATCCTGGCGCTGCTGGTCGTGTTCCCCCAGATCGTGACTGCGCCTGTGGTTTGGTTGCGCTGACTTGCCTGCACTCTTTTTCCTTTCCCCCTCGCCAATGGAGACAACCATGAAAACTTTCCGCCGTACCCTGCTCGCCGCCCTGTCGGTGGCCGCCATCACCTGCTCGTTCCAGGTGGCTGCGCAAGACTTCAAGCCGCGCATCATCCGGTTTGGCTATGGCCTCAACGAGGTGTCCAACCAGGGCCGCGCCACCAAGCTGTTTGCCGAAGAGGTCGAAAAAGCCTCGGGCGGCAAGATGAAAGTGCGCGCCATCGGCGCCGCCGCGCTGGGATCGGACGTGCAGATGCAGCAGGCGCTGATCGGCGGCGCGCAGGAAATGATGGTCGGCTCCACCGCCACCCTGGTGGGTATCACCAAGGAAATGGCGATCTGGGACACGCCCTTCCTGTTCAACAACGCCAAGGAAGCCGACGTGGTGCTGGATGGCCCCGTGGGCCAGAAGGTGATGGACAAGCTGCAGGAAAAGGGCCTGGTGGGCCTGGTGTACTGGGAGAACGGCTTTCGCAACCTCACCAACAGCAAGCGTCCCGTCAACAAGCTGGAAGACATGGACGGCATCAAGCTGCGCGTGATGCAGAACAACGTGTTCCTCGACAGCTTCAAGACCCTGGGTGCCAACGCGGTGCCGCTGCCGTTCTCCGAGCTCTTCACCGCGCTCGAAACCAAGACGGTGGACGGCCAGGAGAACCCCTACAACACCATCCTGTCGAGCAAGTTCTATGAGGTGCAGAAGTACCTCACGGTGACCAACCACGTCTACAGCCCCTGGATCGTGCTGGTGAGCAAGAAGTACTGGGATGGCCTGTCGAAGGCCGAGCAGAAGGTGCTGCTCGACGCCGCCAAGAAGAGCCGCGACTTCGAGCGCCAGGACACGCGTGCCGAAGCCGACAAGGCCCTGGCCGACCTCAAGGGCAAAGGCATGCAAGTGAACGAGCTGCCTGCCGCCGAAGCCAACCGCATGCGCGAAAAGCTCAGCGCCGTGAACGCGAGCATTGCCGCCAATGTGGGTGAAAGCCTGTGGAAGGATGTGCAGGGCGCTGTGGCGCAGGCGCGGGCTGGCAAGTAAACCAACGCTTGTTGACGGGGCTCAGCCCCCGGCAATAGAAAAGGCCGAGGCCCCATGCGGGGCCTCGGCCTTTTTGCATTTGCAATTCAGGGTCTGCGCCACGGCGCAGACCCGGCAAATTACAGCGAACCGATTTCGCCGGAAGAGATCTTGCCGGTGCGCAGCGCGTCCACAGCCTGAGCATTCACTGCATTGCGGTCAGCCGTGGAGGTGTAGACCAGAGCACGCGAACCGACGGGGATGGCGCCGCTGGTCTGGGGCACGGTGGAGGCTTCAGCCATCACTTCAGCGCGGGTGCGGCTGGTTTCGAACTTCGTGGCGAATTGCGATGCATCGGCTTCGTCAGCCTGGGCACCGAAGGAAGCGAAAGCGGCAACAGCAGCGATGGAGAGGAAACGTGCGGTCTTGTTCATGGTGAAACTCCTGTGAAATTCAAAAAATGGGGACGAGGTGTCTGGAATACGTGAAGCGCGAAGCCGTGGATTCAAAAAGGTGAATCAACCGCCTTCAGCGGGGCCCACGCGGCCAGTGCGCATGGCTTGTGCGGCAGCTTCGGCACGCACTGCAGCGCGGTCTACCGTGGACTTGTAGGTCACCACGCGGGAGCCTGCTGGCTCCTGGCTGCGCATTTGGACTGCGGCGGCGGCTTCGGCAACCACTTCGGCACGGGTGCGGTTCGTGTCGAATTTCAGGGCAAATTGCGAACCATCAGCTTCGTCAGCCTGGGCACCCAACGAAGCGAAAGCAGCCACAGCGGCGATAGAGAGAAAACGTGCAGTCTTGTTCATGATGAAAGTCCTTGAAGTTAAAAAAAGCGTCTCAAAAAAGCCGGAGCGAAGATCAAAAACAACTTGCTTCGCACCGGGTTCGGTGAGTCGCCTTGCGGGTTCGGCTCATCGATGGGATGAACTGTACGCCGCAGGTGGATGAAGAAAAACCAGCTGGTCGCAAACTAACTGTTCCAGTTTTGGAAACAATCTGGACGCTTGTTTCCTGCCTGTGGCCGATGAGAAGAATCTCAGGCCCGCAGCCGGTCGCAAGCGATCGATCCGAGGCAAGAAGGGTGGGCGTTGATTCCTTTGGAAGTGCGTTGGACATGGGCTGTATCGTGCCCGGCCGACGCTGCGGCGTCGTCTCGTCGCCGTTTCGGTTCTTTTCAGTTTGTTTCGGGTTCGGCCGAATGCAACAGGGTCGAAACATATGCATCGCTGTTGCCACACCGGGCCCAAAAGCGGGATAAATCGGGCTTGCGCGGCTTGCGCCCGTTGGGCTTATGGGCTGAAATCTCTCTGTACCTGTTCCAGGTGTTACGAGGGAGGTTCCATGACCGTAGTCGCCAAAATTCTTCAGTCCAAACCGGACGCCACTGTCCACACCATTGCGCCCACGGCGTCGGTGTTCGATGCGCTCAAGCTCATGGCCGACAAGGGCATCGGCGCCCTGGTGGTTACCGAGGGGGATGCCATCGTGGGCATCTTCACGGAGCGCGATTACGCGCGAAAGATCGCCCTGCTGGGCCGCACGTCAGCCGCCACGCTGGCGCGCGATGTGATGACCACCTCGGTACGCTTTGTGCGGCCCGAGCAGACCAGCGAGCAGTGCATGCAGATCATGAGTACCGGCCGCCTGCGCCACCTGCCCGTGGTGGACAACAACGGCAAACTCGTGGGCATGATCTCGATCGGGGACTTGGTCAAGGACATCATCTCCGAGCAGAAATTCATCATTGAACAGCTGGAGCAGTACATCACTGGAACGCATTAAAGGGCAACCCCCTGAGGCGCTGCGCGCCTTCCCCCTTCTCTCGAATCGCTGCGCGATTCGGGAAGGGGGACGCCCCCAGCGCGGCGGGGCGGCCCTTGCGCGGGGGCGCTGGCCTGGGGTTGCGCGCGTGCGACGGCCCTGCCATGGGGACAAAACGAAAAAGGGCTCTGACCGATCTGGTCAGAGCCCTTTTGATTTGCCGTGTTGTCGGGCCTGGAGCCCAGCGGTTCAAGCAGCTTTTTCGACGTGCCCCTGGCGGGTGTAGAGGAAATCGATCACCGCCTTGCGGTAGTGCACGTACTGCGGGTCTTCGGCCAGCTCCACGCGTTTGCGGGGGCGGGGCAGGTCGACGGTCAGCACTTCGCCAATCGTCGCGGCCGGGCCGTTGGTCATCATCACGATCTTGTCGGACAGCAGCACGGCTTCGTCCACGTCGTGCGTCACCATGACCACGGTGCTGTGGGTGCGCGCCACGATCTCCAGCAGCTCGTCTTGCAATTTGGCGCGGGTCAAGGCGTCCAGCGCGCCAAAGGGCTCGTCCATCAGCAGCACCTGGGGCTCCATGGAGAGTGCCCGGGCAATGCCCACGCGCTGCTTCATGCCGCCAGAGATTTCACCGGGGCGTTTTTGCCCAGCGGGCGTGAGGCCCACCAGGGCCAGTGCGGCGTCGGTGCGGGCCTTGAGCTGGGCCTTGGTTTCCTTGCCGCCAAACACGCGCTCCACGGCCAGGTAGATGTTGTCGAAGCAGGTGAGCCAGGGCAGCAGCGAGTGGTTCTGGAATACCACGGCGCGCTCGGGGCCTGGGCCCTTGATCTCCTTGTTGGCACACAGAAGCGCGCCGTTGGTGGGTGTGGTGAGGCCCGCGATCAGGTTCAAGAGCGTGGACTTGCCGCAGCCCGAGTGCCCGATCAGCGCCACGAACTCGCCCTTGGCAATCGTCAGGTTGATGTCGCGCAGTGCCGGGAACAGGCCTTTGGCGGTCTTGAAGGTCTGCTCGACGCCATGGACCTCGATGAACTTGGTGCTCATGGAGGGGTGTGTGGATGCTGCCGTGGTGGTCGTGTTCATGCTTTCACCTCTTCAAACGTAAATGCAGTGGCCAGCTTGATGAGCGCAAACTCCAGCACCAGCCCGACGATGCCGATCACAAAGATGGCGATGATGATGTTCTTGACGTTGAGGTTGTTCCACTCGTCCCACACCCAGAAGCCAATGCCCACGCCGCCGGTCAGCATCTCGGCAGCTACGATCACCAGCCATGCGGTGCCCACGGCCAGGCGCACGCCGGTCAGCATGTAGGGCAGCACGGCGGGGAAGAGGATCTTGGTGGCGATCTTCCATTCGCTCAGGTTCAGCACGCGGGCCACGTTCATGTAGTCCTGCGGCACACGCTGCACGCCCACGGCGGTGTTGATGATCATGGGCCAGATGGAGCAGATGAAGATGGTCCAGATGGCGGCGGGGTTGGCGCCCTTGAACACCAAGAGGCCGATCGGCAGCCAGGCCAGCGGCGACACCGGCCGCAGCAGGCTGATGAGCGGGTTGAACATGCGCGACAGGAAGTTGAACCGTCCGATCACGAAGCCTGCCGGAATGCCCACCAGCGCCGCCATGCCAAAGCCCACGGCCACGCGCTCCAGCGACATCAGCACATTCCAGCCCACGCCCTGGTCATTGGGGCCATTGCGGTAGAACGGGTTGCTGAAGATTTCCAGCGCCTGCTTCCAGGTCTCCACCGGGCTGGGGATGCTGCCGCCCGTGGTGGTGGATACCACCGCCCACAGACCGATGAGCAGGCCCAGGCCACAGAGCGGCGGCAGCACCGCCATCCAGAAACTGCGCGACAGGGCCGCCCAGTCGCGACTGGCAGGGGCTGGGCTCGCCGTTGTTTCGGATTTGGACTGTTTTTGGCTTCTGCCGCTTGCTGGTGAAGCGCTGATAGCTACATTATTCATAGCGTTCTGTGCAGCCACGGGGGCTGCATCCAACGGGGAGTGAAAGACGGCACTGACCATGGTGTTCTCCTTGGCAGGGTGGGCGGGGCAGGGCGCTTACGCCTTGATCTTGAAGCTGTCGGCGTACTTGGCGGGGTCTTTGCCGTCCCACACCACGCCGTCCATGAACTTGCTGGTGCGCATTTCGCTCTTGGGCAGCGGTGTTTTGGAGGCGGTGGCGGCCTGTTTGTAGACGTCGATACGGTTCACCGCCTTGGCCACGTTCAGGTAGTCGGGGTGGTCCTTGATCAGGCCCCAGCGCTTGTGCTGCGTGAGGAACCACATACCGTCCGTGAGGTAGGGGAAGTTCACCGTGCCTTCATTGAAGAACTTCATGTGGTTGGGGTCGTCCCAGGTCTTGCCCATGCCGTCCTGGTAGCGGCCCAGGATGCGCTGGTTGATGGCATCGACGCCTGTGTTCACGTAGGCCTTGCCGGCAATGGTTTCGGCCATCTTGTTCTTGTTGGCCAGGCCATCGTCGATCCATTTGCTGGCCTCCAGGATGGCGGCCGTCACGGCACGGGCCGTGTTGGGGTATTTCTGCACGAATTCGGACGTTGTGCCCAGCACCTTTTCGGGGTGGTCTTTCCAGATGTCCTGCGTGGTGGTCGCGGTCACTCCGATGCCGTCCATGATGGCGCGGTGGTTCCAGGGTTCGCCCACGCAGAAGCCGTCCATGTTGCCCACACGCATGTTGGCCACCATTTGTGGCGGGGGCACGGTGATGACCTTGGCATCCTTCATCGGGTTGATGCCGTTGGCCGCCAGCCAGTAGTACAGCCACATGGCGTGGGTGCCGGTGGGGAAGGTCTGCGCGAAGGTGTACTCTCGCTTCTCGCTGGCCATCAGCTTGGCCAGGCCCGCTCCGTTGACGGCGCCCTTGTCGGCGAGCTTTTTGGACAGCGTGATGGCCTGGCCGTTGTGGTTGAGGTTCATCAGCACGGCCATGTCCTTCTTGGGGCCAGCCAGGCCCAAGTGCACGCCGTAGACCAGGCCATACAGCACGTGGGCAAAGTCGAGTTCGCCATTCACCAGCTTGTCGCGCACACCGGCCCACGATGCTTCCTTGGTGGGGATAATGGTCACGCCGTACTTCTTGTCGATGCCCAGCACCGACGCCATCACCACGCTGGCGCAGTCGGTCAGCGGGATGAAGCCGATCTTCACTTCCTTCTTCTCGGGGGCGTCCGAGCCCTGGGCATGCACCAGGGCGCGCAGGGCGGGGCTCACGCCCACGGCGCCAACGGTAGCTGCCTGCAGCACGGTGCGGCGGTTGAGGCTGGTTTTCAACAGATCGGTCATGGGGCGGTTCCTCGGTGCGTTAGAAAACAAAAAAGGCGTCCTCCCCTGGCCGGGTTGCATGCGCAAACGGGCTCGGAGAGGGACGCCTTTGTCCATGGCAAAGCCCATTGGGGGGCCTTGTGTCAGCACCGGCCCGCCATTGGGTCAGTGCCGTCAGTGGTGGGACCGTCTTTGGTCTTGCCAGGGTTAATGCAAGCAGCGTGCCAGCCTTTTTCATACCGGCTTTGCTCCAATACAGCGCATGATCTGCTACCAAATTAGTAGCTGCTTGTGCTTATTTATCAAGCGGTAGCGGCCAGTTTGGCTTGAAAATTTGCGATGATGGTGCGCGCGCAGAGTGCTGCACTGCATTTGTGCGGCGCACCATTTGGGGAGAAGCCGGTGGACTCGGGCGCGACCCAGGCGAGGGATGCCAAGCAAGGGCCGCCCCGCAGCGAGGGCATCGTCCCCCTTCCCGAATTGCGCAGCGATTCGAGAGAAGGGGGAAGCGGCGCAGCCGCTCAGGGGGTTGTTCCCTATCTCTACCCCAGCAGATCCATCACATCGAGCATGCGCTGCGCCACGTCCACGAGCTTGAGGCCCTTGTCCATGGCCGTCTTGCGCAGCTTTTCGTAGGCTGCCTGTTCGCTCAGGCCCTGGCGCTGCATGAGCAGGCCCTTGGCGCGGTCGATGGTCTTGCGGTCTTTCAGTTCGGTCTTGGCGTCGGCCAGTTCGGCGCGCAGCGCCTGTTCGTGCTGGAAGCGCGCCATGGCCACGTCCAGAATGGGGCGGATGCGCTGGGGTGCCAGGCCCGCCACGATGTAGGCCGACACGCCCGCCGCCACCGCGTCCTTCACGTGCGAGGTGTCCTCGTCGTTGGTGAACATCACGATGGGGCGCCGCTCGTCGCGCGTGGCCATCACCACATGTTCGAGCGCGTCGCGCGCCTCGCTTTCGGCGTCCACGATGATGAGGTCGGGCTGCAGCTGGGCGATGCGCTCGCTCAGGAAGACGTCGGCAGGCAGGGTGGCCACCAGGTTGAAGTTGTTCTCCAGCAACCCAATGCGCAGCGCCCGCGACCGTTCCGCCTGAAGTACGGCGTGTTCGTCGGCGGGGTCGGCGACTGCCAGATCCGGGGCAACCACCACGATGCGCAGAGACTCGTTCATACCCAGGAGCATAAGCAATTTTTACGCCACAAAATGGTGCATCGAAGCGGTGCGTTCCGGGGCTGCAGGCTGGCAGCAGGTTGTGGCAGCTTCCAAGGCCTGAAACTTGCTAATAGTTTGTCGATGGGCAGGGCATACCCGATAGCAGCTACCCGGTCGCATCGCATATACATCTGGTCACATTGACCCATTCAAGAGGATTTGCATGAACAAGCACATTGACCGGCGGCGTATCTCTGCCGGCTTGGCCCTGACCACCGTGGCGGTATCCGCGCTGCTGGTGTTGACAGGCTGCAGCAAGGTGCCCGACACCATCAAGATCGGCGTGGCCCAGCCCCTCTCCGGCCCCTTGGGCGCGCTGGGGCAGGATTTGCTCAACGGCGTCAACCTGGCCGTGGCAGAACTGAACAAGGGCGGCTACACCGTGGACGGCAAGCGTGTGACGCTGGAGGTGGTGTCGGTGGACGACAAGGCCGACGCCGCCACCGGCAAGACCGTGGCGCAGCAGCTGGTGGACTCGGGCGTGGTGGCGGTGATCGGGCACCTGAATTCGGGGGTGAGCATTGAGACGGCCCCGATTTACGCCGCCAAGGACATCGCCCAGATCGCCATCTCCACCAACCCCAAGTTCACGCAACTCGGCTTCCCAACCACCTTCCGCATGGTGGCCAATGACACCTTGCAGGCGCGCGCTATCGGCTCGTTTGCCGCCACACAGCTGGGTGCCGCCCGCTACGCTGCGCTGGACGATGGCACGCCTTACGGCAAGGGCCTGGCCGACGGGGCTGCCGAGCAGCTCAAGGCTGAAAAGAAGGAGGTGGTGGTGCGCAAGTCGTTTGACGACAAGACGGTGGCTTTCGATGAACTGGCTGGCGAGCTGAAGGCGGCCAAGGTCGAGGTCATCGTGTCCACCCTCAACGACTTTCAGGCCCTGGCTCTGCTCGAAGCCCTGCGTAAGGTGGACCACACCAAGGTCAGCCTGCTGGGCGGGGACACCATCAAGACCACCGACATGACCAAGGCCATGGGCATGGTCGAAGGCGTCTACGCCACATCGCCCGTACTGGAAGCCAAGGAGTTCACCACCGGCAAGCCCTTCCTTGAAAAGTACATCGAGGCCTACAAGAAGCCCCCGGCCTATGGCGGCCACTACAGCTACGACAGCACCTATGTGCTGTCAGCCGCCATCCAGAAGGCCAAGTCGGCCGATCCGAAAGCGATCACCAAGGCCATGCACAGCATCAACGGCTATGCGCCCGTGATCGGCACCATGACCTGGGACGACAAGGGCGAACAGCGCTACGGCGCCGTGGGCGTGTATGAACTGCGCAGCGGAAGCTGGGAACTGCGCATGCGTTCGGACCGCTGGTAAGCAAGCCGCCGCGTCGGCAGGCGCCATCCATCCGCACAACCCCTGCTGGCGACTGCCAGCAGGGGTTTTTGCATCCGACCCTGAACGGGGCCGGGTTTTACACTCGGGGCATGAGTTTGCTGATCCTCGGTATTGAATCTTCGTGCGACGAAACGGGCGTGGCATTGGTCCGTTCCACGGGCAATGCCGTGCCCACGTTGCTGTCGCACGCGCTGCACAGCCAGATTGAGATGCACCAGGCCTTCGGTGGCGTGGTGCCCGAGCTGGCCAGCCGTGACCACATCCGCCGCGTGTTGCCGTTGGCCACGCAGGTGCTGACCGAGTCCGGCCAGTCGCTGGCCGATGTGGACGTGGTGGCCTACACCCGCGGGCCGGGCCTGGCGGGTGCGCTACTGGTGGGGGCGGGCGTGGCGTGCGCGTTGGGCGCTGCACTGGACAAGCCGGTGCTGGGTGTGCACCACTTGGAGGGGCACCTGCTGTCGCCCTTCCTCAGCGCCGACCCGCCAGAGTTCCCTTTTGTGGCCCTGCTCGTCTCGGGCGGCCACACGCAGCTGATGCGGGTGGATGGCGTGGGCCGCTACGAGATCCTGGGCGAGACCATTGACGATGCTGCTGGCGAGGCGTTCGACAAGTCCGCCAAGCTCATGGGCCTGGGCTACCCGGGTGGGCCAGCGCTCTCGCGCCTGGCTGAGCAGGGCGATGCCGCAGCCTTCAAGCTGCCGCGTCCGCTGTTGCACAGTGGCAACCTCGATTTCTCTTTCGCCGGGCTCAAGACGGCCGTGCTCACGCAGGCCAAGAAGTTGGGCGATGAGCTGGAGGCACGCAAGGCCGACCTGGCGGCGAGCACCGAGGCCGCGATTGTCGAAGTGCTGGTGAAGAAGACGCTGGCCGCACTCAAGCAGACCGGCCTGAAACGTGTGGTGGTCGCCGGTGGCGTAGGGGCCAACCGGCATCTGCGTGCGCAACTCAATGCGGCCTGCGCCGCGGCCAAGGTGCGGGTGCACTACCCTGAGCTGCACCTGTGCACCGACAACGGCGCCATGATTGCCATGGCGGCGGCCATGCGGCTGCAGGCAGGGCAGCAGCAGGCCAACACCGACTACGCCTTTGACGTGAAGCCGCGCTGGCCGCTGGATGCGATCACGGTTTGATGTTTGAGCGAAAAATGGCCGCTAGCGCTTGTCTAGAGAGCGCCAGCAGCTATCTTTTTTGAACTTCAGAAGGGGTAGTGGCGGGGTGTCGTCTGCACCGTGATCCAGCGCAACTCGGTGAACTCGCGCACGCCCGCCATGCCGCCAAAGCGGCCGTAACCCGAACTTTTCACGCCACCAAACGGCATCTGCCCTTCGTCGTGCACCGTGGGGCCGTTGATGTGGCAGATGCCCGACTCGATGCGCGCGGCCACGTTCCAGGCCTTGGCCACATCGCGGCTGAACACGGCGGAGGACAGGCCGAACTCGTTGTCGTTGGCGCAGGCAACGGCATCCTCGACGCCGTTCACGCGCACCACGGGCTTGACGGGGCCGAACGATTCTTCGCGGTAGATGTCCATCTCGGCCGTCACATGGTCGAGCACCGTGGCCTGCATCAGCGTGCTGTCGCTCTTGCCGCCGCAGACCAGCGTGGCGCCCTTGGCCAGCGCGTCGTCGATGAGGGCGTTGCAGCGCTGCACCGTGGTCATGTCCACCACCGAGCCCAGCACCACCGGGCCCTTGCGCGGGTCGCCCAGCGGCAGGGCCTTGGCGCGTGCACCCAGCTTGGCCACGAACTCGTCGGCCACCGCGTTGTCCACAATGATGCGTTCGGTGGACATGCAGATCTGGCCCGAGTTGGCGAATGCGCCGAACACGGTGCCTGCGACAGCGGCGTCGATGTCCGCGTCATCCAGCACCAGCAGCGGGGCCTTGCCGCCCAGCTCCAGCACCACGGGCTTGAGGTACTTGGCGCAGGTCTGCGCAATGATGCGGCCCACCTTGGTGGAGCCGGTGAAGTTGATGCGGCGCACTGCCGGGTGGGCCACGATGGCCTCGACGACGGCACCTGCATCCGCCGGTGCGTTGGTCACAAAGTTCACCACACCGGGGGGCAAACCGGCCTCCTGCAGCGCCTCGATGATGAGGCCGTGTGTGGCGGGGCACAGCTCCGACCCCTTCAGGATCACCGTGTTGCCGCAGGCCAGCGGGGTGGCAATGGCGCGCACGCCCAGGATGACGGGTGCGTTCCACGGTGCAATGCCCAGCACTACGCCCGCCGCCTGGCGCACACCCATGGCCAGGCTGCCGGGCACGTCGGACGGAATCACTTCGCCTGCAATCTGCGTGGTCAGGGCGGCGGCTTCCTGCAGCAGGCCGGCAGCCAGGTGCACGTTAAAGCCCGCCCACATGCCCGAGGCGCCGGTCTCGGCCGCCATGGCCACCGCAAAGTCGGCCGTGCGGGCCTCCAGCGCATGTGCTGCCTTGAGCAGCAGCGCGCGGCGCGCGTTGGGGCCCAGGGCCGACCAGGCAGGGAAGGCCTTGGCGGCTGCGTCGGCAGCGGCCTTGGCGTCGGCCACGCTGGCAGCGGGTGCCGTGGTGGCGACCGAACCGTCCAGCGGGTTGCGACGCTCAAACGTGGCGCCGCCGGTGGCTTGCACGCGCTCGCCGTTGATCAGCATGGAAATGGCAGTCATTGAAAGCTCCTGAAAAAGAACAGATAAAAAAGGGGGAAAGAGGTATTCAGGTCACGCCCAGGTAGGCTTGTCGAACCACGTCGGACTGCAGCAAGTCAGAGGCTGCGCCAGACGCCACGATGCGCCCGCGCTCCAGCACGTAGCCGCGCTGGGCCACCTGCAGCGCCTTGCGCACGTTCTGCTCCACCATGAGCACGGTGACGCCCTGCGCCGCGATGCGCTGCACGATGGCCAGCAGCTCGTCCACCATGCGCGGCGCCAGGCCCAGGGAGGGCTCGTCCAGCATCAACAGGCGCGGGCCGCTCATCATGGCGCGGGCCACTGCCACCATCTGCTGCTCGCCGCCGCTCATGGTGCCGGCGAGCTGTGTGGCGCGTTCCTTGAGGCGGGGAAAGTCTTCAAACGCCTGGTGCAACCGCTCGGCGCGCACCCGCGACGGCACCAGCCAGCCGCCCAGCTCCAGGTTCTCGCTCACCGTCATCTGCGGGAACAGCTGGCGACCTTCGGCGACCAGCGCCAGGCCGCGTTGCACGCAGGCCGTGGCGTTCATCGCAGGCACGGCCTGGCCGTCGAGCGTCACCGCGCCCTGGCGCGGCAGCAGGCCCGCCAGGGCCTTGAGCAGTGTGGTCTTGCCCGCGCCGTTGGGGCCGACGATGACGGTGATGCCGGGCGCGGCTTCCAGTGCCAGGTCTTGCAGCACCTGAAAGCCGTGGTAGCCCGTGGTCAGGTTCTGCACGGTGAGGTGTGCGCCGCTCATGCCGTGGCCCCTTCGCTGGTGGCTGTCATTTCGTCACCCAGATAGGCCTCGATCACCTGCGGGTCGCGCACCACCTCGGCGGGCGTGCAGTCGGCAATCTTGCGGCCCTGGTGCAGAACCAGCACGCGCTCCACGTACTTGAGCAGCGTGGTCACCGCATGCTCGATCCACACCACGGTCAGGCCCCAGTCATCGCGCAGGCGGCGGATGCGCTGGGCCATGGCGTCCACCTCGGCCTCTGTCAGGCCCGCAGCCACCTCGTCGAGCAACAACAGGCGCGGGCGTGTGCCCAGGGCCATGCCGATCTCCAGCAGGCGCTGCTGCGAAGGCGTCACATCGGCGGCAGGGCGGTCGGCCAGGTGCGCAAGGCCCAGCATGGCCAGGATCTCGCCCTCGCTGCGCAGGCCCTCGGGCCCCTGGCGGTGGCGGCCTGCGAACTGCATGCCAAAGCGCACGTTGTCGCGCACCGTCATGTCGGGGAACACGCGCGGCGTCTGGAAGGTGCGGGCAATACCGTGGGCTGCGTAGTGGTGCGGGCCCTTGCCGGTCAGGTTGTCGGCACCACAGTGCAGCGTGCCCGAGGTAGGCGGTTGCACGCCCGAGATGGCGTTGAAGAACGTGGTCTTGCCCGCACCGTTGGGGCCGATGATGCCGATCAGCTCGCCCGTGTGCAGCGTGGCGCTCACGCCGTCCACGGCTGTGAGGCCGCCAAAGCGCACGGTCACGCTGTCGATGGTCAGCAAGGCTTCAGACATGGCCGGCCTCCGTTGCAGGCGTGGCCGCCCGCTTGCGCTGCCACAGCGTGGCCAGGCCATTGGGCAGGTACATCACGCACAGGATCAGCAGCAGCCCCAGCACCATCATGTAGCCATAGGGCAGCTGCAGGCGCAGCGTCTCGGCCAGCAGGCTGAAGACGATGGCCGCGAGCACCGGCCCGCCGATGCTGGCCGCGCCGCCGATCAGCGCGATCAGCACCGTCTGGAAGCCGATGAAGGGACTGAACACGGCGGCCGGCTCGATGTACGTCCAGCGCACGGCCATGGCCGCGCCCACGGCGCCTGCAAAGGCGGCGGTGATGCCGAAGCCCGCGATCTTGGCCAGGCGCGTGTCCACGCCCAGGGTCTGCGCGCGCTGCTCGTCGGCGCCGATGCCTGCCAGTGCGAGGCCAAACCGGCTGCGCTGGATGGCAATGGCGGTGGCAATGGCCGCCGCCGCGATCAGCAGCACCGTGAGGTACACGGTCTCGTTGCTGGGCACCACCGTGAGCACGCGGCCCACGGTGCCCGACACCTGCTTTTCGACAAAGGTCACCGCGTGGCGGATCAGCTCCGTCATGCCGAAGGTGAGCACCGCAAAGTAGGTGCCGCGCAGGTGCAGCACGGCAGCGCCCATCACGACCGCCACGATGGAGGCAATCAACGCACCGGACAGGATCACCAGCGGCCACGGCAGTACGGTCAGCAGCGTGGCACTGGTGTACGCACCAATGCCAAAGAAGGCCGACGTGGCAAGTGAGAGGTAGCGCGTTGCGCCGCAAAACAGCGACCAGCTGGTGGCCAGCGCGATGTACATCAGGCAGCTGAGCAGCACCGAGGTGGCGAACTCGGACACCAGCCAGGGCAAGGTGGCGACCACGGCTAACCCCGCTGCCAGTGCGAGCCAGGGCTTGTTGGAATGGAGAGATTTCATTTTTTGGAAAAGAGGCCGTTGGGGCGCCAGATCAGCACGCCGATGAATACCGCGTAACTCAGCAGCATCTTGAGAGACGGGCTGCTAAAATGCATACCCAGCGCCTCGACCACGCCCAGCAGCAAGCCACCGGCCAGACTGCCTGCCAGGCTGCCAAAGCCGCCCAGCGTGATCACGATCAGCGCCGTCACGGTGTAGGGCTCACCCATCGACGGAGAAATCTCATACGTCATGGACAGCAGCGCACCCGCCACGCCCGACAGGCCTAGGCCAATGCCAAACATCATCGGGTGCAGGCGCCGCGTGTTGATACCTACCAGCTGCGCGCCCGTGGGCGACTGCATCAGCGCCCTCACCGCCTTGCCCAGCAGCGTGAGCTTGAGCAGCGCGATCAGCGCGGCCGACAGCGCCAGTGCCACGCCAAACAGCACCAGCTTGTTTTCAGTGAAACGCATGCCCGCAATCTGCACCGGGTCGGCCAGGTATTCGTACCCTCGCAGGTCACCACCCCAGATCAGGAGCGCGGTGTTCTGCACCAGGAACATGAGGCCAAAGCCCACCATCAGGCTGCGGGCCTCGAACACGTCCACGTTTGGCGCGCGCGCCGCCAGGCGCTTGAAGCACAGCGCGTGCACCACCACGCCCAACACAAACAATGCGATGAAAGCCAGCGGCATGAGCAGCAGCGGCGAGATGCCCCATAGGGTGTGCGCGGACCAGGTGAGGAAGGCGCCCAGCATCAGGAACTCGCCATGCGAGATGTTCATGATGCGCATCAGCCCGTATTGCAGGTTCAGGCCCATGGCCACCAGCGCATAGATGCCGCCGGTAATGAGGCCACTGGCGACCAGTTCGGCCCAGGAGGTCAGGGACATTCCGTGTTACATCCAGGCAGGCTTGTTGGTGTTCAATTGCGCCGTGGCGCGGTCCTTGGGCCAGACCACCTCGAAGTCGCTGCCCTGCCACTGGCTCACGGTGCCGGGGATGGAGGCGTTCTCGCTGCCCGCAAAGCGGATGCCGCCCAGGATGGTCTTGAACTCGTTCTTGGCGATGTGCTCGCGCAGCGCCTTGCGGTCCAGGCCCACCTTCTCCACCGCCTGCTGCAGGATCTGCAGGCCTGCCCAGGCATGGCCGCTGGCCCAGCGGTCGGGCTCCTTGTTGAACTTCTTCACGTGGGCGTCGAAATAGGCCTTGGCCTCGGGGCTGGTCTTCACGCTCCACGAGCCCATGCCGATCACGCCCTCGGTGTTGGCCTGCATCACGTTCTTGTACAGCTGGAAGGCCGTGCCCACCGAGGCGTAGAAGAACTTGGGGTTCAGGCCCACCTCGCGCGCCTGGCGGCTGGCCAGGATGGTGTCGGGCGGGTAGGTGATGCCGATGAAGGCGTCGGGGTTCTGGTCCTTGATGCCGCGCAGCACGGGCGCCAGGTCCTTCACGCCCAGCGGGTAGCTCTTGCGCTCCACCACCTGGATGCTGGTCTTCTTGAGCGCGTTGTTCAGCGCCGCGAAGTTCTCCAGGCCAAACAGGTCGTCCATGTAGACGATGGCCACCGACTTGACGCCGTTGGCCACCAGCATGTCCACCAGCGCGCCCATCATCTTGTCGGGCTGCTGCAGCAGGGAGAAGAAGTAGGGCAGGTTCATGTCGATCAGCTTGCGCGACAGCGCCGTGGGCGCCAGCAGCGGGTAGCCGAAGCGGTTGGCCAGCGGCGCGATGGCGAAGTTGGCGCCCGATCCCCAGGGCGGCAGGATCAGGTCCACCTTGTCGCTGCCCATGAGCTTTTCGTAGGTGCGCACGCAGGTCTCGGTCTCGCTGCGGTCGTCGTAGCCAATGAGTTCGATGGGGCGCTTGGTGCCCTTCACGCTCAGGCCGCCCGCTGCGTTCACCTGCTCGGCCCACAGCAGGTAGTTGGGCTCCTGGCTCACCTGGGCACCGGCCGCCCAGGGGCCGGTGCGGGCGATGGCGTAGCCTATGCGCACGGGTGCCGCGCTGCTGCCCTGGGCCCACAGCTGGGGTGCCACGGCCAGGGTGCCGACCGTGGCGGCGGCGCCCTTGATCCACTGGCGCTTGGAGGGTTGGTGTGCTGTCATTGTGTGTCTCCTCGGATGGGGCCTGCGTGGTGCACGCCGTGCCGGGAATCGTAGGCAGACGCGTTTGTGCGCGCTGCGCTCAGCGTGCACAAAACGCTTGCCTCAGCGTGCAGACGGCAGCGGGTTTACCCGGATTTCCCTCGGTGGCACGGGGTACCTGGGCGTCCGATAATTCAGCCGCATAACCATCAGGCTTGCGCAACCCGCACTGGAGACACCATGGCCCATCCCCTGACCGAGGTATCCACCGACGCTGTGCCTGCGCGCGACCGCCTGCACCTGTGGGGCGATGCGGTGTGGCGCCTGATTGGCGGGCTGGAGTCCGACGCGTTTGGTGATGATGCCTTTGCAGGCCACATCACTTCGGGCCAGGCGGGCTATGTGAACCTGTGCCAGCTGGACGTGAGCCGCCACCGCGTGGTGCGCACCCCCAGCCTCATCCGGGGCAGCGACCGGGCCTACATCAAGGTGGTGGCGCAGCTGGAGGGGCGCGCGTGCTTTGAGCAGAATGGACGCCAAGTATGGTTGTCGCCGGGTGAGTGGAGCGTGTACGACACCACACGCGCCTACGCCGTGAGCAACCCCGAGGCCGTGCGCCAGATGGTGCTGATGATCCCCAAGGAACAACTGCCCGAGCGCAAGCTCAAGCTCAATGACCTGATGGTGCAGCGGTTCTCGGGCACCAGTGGCGTGTCGCGGCTGGCATGGGACACCATGCGCGCCGCGTTTGCCGAGCTGCCCACCATGTCCGACGCAGCCGCCGATGGCGTGGCCGATGTGATCACGCACCTGGTGCAGCTGTCGCTGCTGGAGCGCAACGGGCAGCAGAGCCTGCTGTCGCAGCGCGAGGCCCTGCGTGACCGCATCAGCCAGTACATCGACCGCCACCTGGGCGACCCCGACCTCACCATCGACCGCATGGCCCAGGCGCTCAACTGCAGCAAGCGGCACCTGTACAACGCGGTGGCTGATGACGAGGAAACCCTGGCCGCGATGATCCAGCGCCGCCGCTTGGAGGCCTGCCTGCGTGACCTGCGCCACCCGGCGCATGCACAGCGCTCGGTCACTGACATTGCGCTGTCCTGGGGCTTCAGCAACAGCGCGCATTTCAGCCGCGCGTTCCGCTCGCATGTGGGGTGCAGCCCCAGCGAGTACAGGGTGCGAGCGGGGCTGTCTCTGGGCTTGGCGCACGCGCACTGAGGGCCAGGTGTTCCGAGCTGGAGATTCGTTTTATAAAGACGCCGAGAATCGCCGCCATGCAGCGTTGCAAATCCTCGCGATAGATATGGCTATCGCTGCGGTTTGCGCCTTGCCTGACGACGATTTCGGCATCTTTATTTCATCAACGAACTTCCAACTCGGGACACTCGCGAGGCGGGCGTCGGCCGTCTGTCCGCTGGCGAACCGATAGCCAAGTTTTTTGATGGGGCCACGCCGGTGGTTGGTGACGCCTTTGCGTTGCATCAATTCTTTACCTGGGGTTGACCCTTTCGGTACGTTTTGACCTGAATGGCTCCTCACAATCGGGTTTTCCCTCGAGCGATGCCTTTCCATGAGTCCTTACCATCGCGTCACTGTCGACGTCTTGCGCGCCCACCCCAGGTGCAGCGCACCGCGTGTACAGATAGAGATAGCGCTCGCCGCGCTGCTGGTATTGGTGATCTCGGGCTGTGCAAGCCTGGAGCCCAAGGATAGCCAGTTGCCCGCCGTCGCCGTGCCAGCGGCGTGGGCTGCGGGCGCGGGTGGCAATACAACTCCCGATCAGGGTGCCACGTCTTTGGCCCAGTGGTGGCAGCGTTTTGACGACCCTTCGCTCACCACGCTGGTAGAACAAGCCCTGCGGGCCAACACCAACGTGCGCACCGCCCAGGCCGCGCTGCAGCAGGCGCGTGCGCAGGTGGATGTGCAATCGGCCGGCCTGTTGCCCAGCGTGGGTGCATCGGCTTCGGCACAGCGCAGCAGGGCCAGCAACAGCACGGGCAACACCTTCCAGGCCGGTTTTGATGCGAGCTGGGAGCCCGATGTGTTTGGCCGCGTGCGCAGCGGTGTGAACGCCAGCGAGGCCGATGCCCGTGCGGCCGAGGCCAGCCTGGCTAACGTTCAGGTGTCGCTGGCGGCCGAGGTGGCCGTCAACTACATCGAGCTGCGCGGGCTGCAGCAGCGCCTAGCCATTGCGCGCAGCAACCTGGCCAGCCAGCAGGAGACGCTGCAGATCACCCAGTGGCGCCTGCAGGCCGGGCTCACTACCTCGCTCGTCACCGAGCAGGCCCGTGCAGCGGCCGAGCAGACCGCGGCGCAGATTCCCAGCCTGGAAGCCAGTCTGGCTCAGTCGCGCTACAGCCTGGCCGTGCTGACAGGCCAGGTGCCCGGCGCGCTCGACGCTACCCTGGCCGCCAGTGCCCCCGTGCCGCAACCGACCGCAGAGCTCGCCCTGGCAATCCCTGCCGAGACCTTGCGCCAGCGGCCCGATGTGCGTGCGGCCGAGCAACGCATTGCAGCCGCCCTGGCGCGCGTGTCGCAGGCCGATGCGGCGCGCTACCCCAGCTTCTCCCTCGGTGGCTCGCTGGGCCTGCGTGCCCTCACGCTGGGCGCGTTGTCGGGGGGCAGTGCGGTAACCAGCGCCTTGCTGGGCAGCGTGTCCATCCCGCTGCTGGATGGTGGCGCGGCCCGCGCGCAGGTGCGTGTGCAGTCTGCAGCGCTGGAGCAGGCCCGCGTGGCCTACGAAGCCACCGTGCTCACGGCCCTGCAGGATGTGGAGAACGCGCTGGTGGCCTTGCTTGGCGACAGGGAAAAACTGGAACGACTGACGGCGGCCGCTGACGCCGCCCGCAACGCCGCGCTGCTGGCGCAGCAGCGCTACAGCAGTGGGCTGATCGACTTTCAGGCGGTGCTGGAGACCCAGCGCACGCTGCTGTCCACGCAAGAGAGCGTGGCCACCACCACCGCTGCGGTCGCGGCAGACCATGTGCGCCTCTACAAGGCGCTGGGCGGCGGCTGGGCGGTAGCCGAATGAACAGCTGACAAGCCCTTCCACACGCCCACTCCATCGCCTGCCAGCCCCCTTTTCTGATTCACTTCCCATGCCAAATACCGACACCTCCGCTTCTTCTGCGCCCGCCAAAGTCGCCCCCTCCGACTTGAGCGCCTTGCTGGGGGCTGACCGTCCCCGCCGCTGGTGGCAGCGCACTACCGTGTGGCTGGGGGTGGTCGCGCTCGTGGTGGTGGGTGGTGGCTTGTACGCCTGGCAATCGCGCCAGAGCGCCAGCACTGCACCCACCTATGTCACCGAAGAGCTGCGGCGGGGCAATCTCACACTCACCGTGTCGGCCAACGGCACGCTGCAGCCCACGCGCTCGGTCACCATTGGCAGCGAGTTGTCGGGCACTGTGCGCAACGTGTTGGTGGATGTGAACGACAAGGTCAAGAAGGGGCAGCTGCTGGTGGAGCTGGACACCGCCAAGCTCGAATCGCAGGTGCTGCGCTCGCGCGCCTCGCTGGCGTCGGCGCAGGCCCGCCTGGCCCAGGCCGTAGCCACCACCAAGGAGGCCATTGCCAACTTTGGCCGGCTCGAAGAAGTGGCCCGCCTGTCCGGCGGCAAGGTGCCCTCGGCCTCCGAGCTGGACGCCGGCCGCGCCACGCTGGACCGCGCCCGCGCCGATGAAACCAGCGCCCGCGCCACGGTCGAGGACGCACGCGCCGCGCTGTCCACCGACGAAACCAACCTGTCCAAAGCCTCCATCCGCTCGCCCATCGACGGCGTGGTGCTGACCCGCACGGTGGAGCCCGGCAACGCGGTGGCCGCATCGCTGCAGGCTGTGACGCTGTTCACCGTGGCCGAAGACCTCACGCGGCTGCGGCTGGATGTGAGCGTGGACGAGGCCGATGTGGGCTCGGTCAAAGTGGGGCAGGACGCGAGCTTCACGGTCAGTGCCTATCCCTCGCGCCGCTACCCGGCCCAGGTCACGCGCGTGTCGTTTGGCTCCACCAAGACGGACAACGTGGTCACCTACATCACCTGGCTGGAGGTGAACAACAGCGACATGAGCCTGCGCCCCGGCATGACGGCCGCTGCCACCATCACTTCCACTGAACGCAAGGACGTGCTGCTGGTGCCCAACACGGCGCTGCGCTTCACGCCTGCGCAGGCCGCAGGGGCCGATGCGAAACTCGGGGCGGGTGGCGCCAAGCCCGGCGCGTCGGGCAGCGGCAGTGGTGGCGGCATCATGTCGCAGCTCATGCCGCGCATGCCACGGTCTGGCTCGGGCCCACGCAAGCCGGGTGCGGGGGGTGAGGCAGGCGATGGCGCGGGCAAGACGCGGCAGGTGTGGGTGCTGCAGGACGGTGCCGCCAAGCCCATCGATGTGCAGGTGGGCATCAGCGATGGCCGCCATACCGAGGTCGCGGGCGAGGGCCTCACGCCCGGCATGGCCGTGATCACCGACCAGCGCGCCGCCGGGGCCAAGCCATGAGTGTGGCGGGCGACACCCCCATCATCCGCCTGCGTGGCGTGACCAAGGTCTATGGCGAAGGGGCGCTGGCCTTTCAGGCGCTCAAGGGCGTGGACTTGGACATTGCGCAAGGAGACTTTGTGGCCATCATGGGCCCCAGCGGCTCGGGCAAGTCCACGGCCATGAACACGCTGGGCTGCCTGGACCGGCCCACCACGGGCGAGTACCTGTTCAAGGGCGTGCATGTGGAGTCGCTCTCGCGCGACGAGCGGGCACGGCTGCGGCGGCGCTACTTTGGCTTTGTGTTCCAGGGCTTCAACCTGCTGGCGCGCACCTCGGCGCAAGAGAACGTGGAGCTGCCCCTGCTGTACCGGGGCGAGTCGGCCACCGCGCGCCACGCTGCGGCCGCGCGCGCGCTGGAGGCGGTGGGCCTCAAGGGCTGGGAACACCACACGCCCGCCGAGCTGTCGGGCGGGCAGCAGCAGCGCGTGGCCATTGCGCGCGCCATCGTCACCGAGCCCGATGTGCTGCTGGCCGACGAGCCCACCGGCAACCTCGACACCCAGCGCAGTGTCGAGATCATGGAACTGCTCTGGCGCCTGAACGCCGACCACGGCATCACCGTGCTGATGGTCACGCACGAGCCCGACATGGCGCAGTACGCGCGGCGCATCGTGCGGTTTGTGGATGGCGTGGTGGACCGCGATGCGGCCAACCCACACCCCAAGGGCCTGGACGCTGATGCGGCATCGGCCCAGCTGGCGGTGGCCGGTTCGGATGCGGGAGACCACTAATGTTGCTCAACACCCTGCTGCTGGCGCTGCGCTCCATCCGGCGCAATCTCATGCGCTCGTTCCTCACCATCCTGGGCATCGTGATCGGCGTGAGCGCGGTGATCACCATGGTCACGCTGGGCAATGGCGCCACGCTGGCCATCCAGAACCAGATCTCGGGCCTGGGCACCAACCTGCTCCAGGTGCGCCCCGGCCAACGCATGGGGCCCGGCGGCGGCACGGGCGCCCCGGCCTTCAAGGACACCGATGCCGACATGATCGCGCAGCAGATCGGCGGCATCTTGGCCGTGGCACCCGAGGCGCGCGCCGCCGCCACCGCCGTGGTGGGCGGGCGCAACTGGACGACCAGCGTGATCGGCAGCACCAACGCCTGGCTGGAGACCGGCAACTGGACGGTGCGCACGGGCCGCGTCTTTACCGACGCCGAATTGCGCGCCGGTGCCGCCGTGTGCCTGATTGGCGAGACCGTGCGGCGCGAACTGTTTGGCACGGCCGATGCCGTGGGTGGCCAGCTGCGCGTGAAGGCGTTTTCGTGCGAAGTGGTGGGCGTGCTGGAGTCCAAAGGGCAGGGCGCATTTGGCAACGACCAGGACGACACCGTGCTTGTGCCGCTGCGCACGCTGCAGCGCCGCGTGACGGGCAACACGCGGGTGAACACGCTGCTGGTGTCGATGAAGGACGGCAGCGACCCCGAGCGGGTCAAGGCCAGCCTCACGCAACTGCTGCGCGAGCTGCGCAAGCTGTCGGACTCGGACGAGGACAACTTCAACGTGCTGGACACCAAGCAGCTGGCTGACACGCTCTCGGGCACCACCAAGGTGCTGACCACGCTGCTGGGTGCGGTGGCCGCCGTGAGCCTGCTGGTGGGCGGCATCGGCATCATGAACATCATGCTGGTGAGCGTGACCGAGCGCACGCGCGAGATCGGCCTGCGCCTGGCCATTGGCGCGCTGGAGCGCGAGGTGCTGCTGCAGTTCCTGATCGAGGCCGTGGTGCTGGCCGCTTTGGGCGGGCTCATCGGCATCGTGCTGGCCACGGGCGCGTCGCTCGCGCTGTCGGGGCTGATGGGGGTGCCCTACCTGTTCAACCCCGGGGTGAATTTGCTGTCGTTTCTTTTCTCTGCGGGCATTGGCGTGGTGTTTGGCTACTTCCCGGCACGGCGCGCTGCCCGCATGGACCCCATCGATGCGCTACGGCATGAGTAATGCATCCGGTCTGGAAAGAGAATTTGAATGAAAAACGCCCGTACCGCTTATGGTACGGGCGTTTTTAGCTATTAATTCAATAGTTAGTGGATCGTCAGCGTAGTGGCCTTGCTGGCAGGCTCCACCTTGGCCAGAGTCAGCGTCAGTACACCGTTTTCCAGTTTGGCGCTACTGTTGGCGGCGTCGATGTCGGCGGCCAGCTCCCAGGCGCGCTGCACCTTGCGGGGGGCTCCTTCCACACTTTGCAGGCGCACCACGTTGCCTTCAATGCTGATCTGCAACTGCTCGCGGGCCAGGCCGGGCACATCCAGCTGCAAGGTGGTGGCTTTGTCGTCCTGCGTGACAGTGCAGCCTGCTGCAGAACGTGCGGCAGCGGGGTCGGCCAGCGTGCCCATCAGAAAACGCTGCAGTGCTAGGTCGGCGGAACGGGGTGCTTGGGCGTAGGCGGCGCGGCGGATCACGGGGGCGAAGATCATGGGGTACTCCTATACACTGCGCGGCTCTCGACGTGGTCGCCGCATGCCAAAGAGGTGTGTGCGGCCACGCCGCATTTCAAGGGAAAAATGGCATGAATAAATTGCACTCCGTGGGCTTGAAAACAGGCGCAGCGGCATTACGTCAATCCGTTTTGGCCGCAGCAGCCACGCTGTGCTGCGTGCTGCTGCCGGTGTCCGCCAGCCATGCCCAGGCTGCAGCGCCAGCCACTGCCGTGGCGCAGGCCAAGCCCGTGAAGGTGGCGCTCATCGAAAGCCTGTCGGGCGCATTTGCCAACACGGGCGAAGCGGTTTACCGCAACATCTACTGGGCCATGGAACGTGTGAACGCGCGGGGTGGCGTGCAGTTGCCAGCCGCTGCGGGTGGCCCCCGCCCGCTGGCGCTGGAGCGCTACGACAGCAAGGGCCAGAACGAAGAGGCGCTGTCAGCCCTGCGTGCGGCCATCGACGATGGCGCGCAGGTCATCCTGCAGGGCAATTCATCGGCTACGGCGGCGGTGCTGATCGAGGCGATCAACAAACACAACGAGCGTGAGCCGAACAAGCGCGTGATCTTTTTGAACTACTCGGCGGTGGACCCCATCCTCACCAACGAGAAGTGCAGCTTCTGGCACTTTCGTTTTGACGCCCATGCCGACATGCGCATGGCTGCGCTGATGGATGTGATGCGCGAAGACAAGTCCCTCAAAAGTGTGTACCTCATCGGCCAGGACTACAGCTTTGGCCAGGCCGTGCTGCGCGAGGCCAAGAAGCAGCTGGCCGCACAACGCCCAGATGTGGCGGTGGTGGGCGACGAGCTGCACCCGGTGGGCCGCGTGAAGGACTTTGCGCCCTACGCCGTCAAGATCAAGACCAGCGGCGCGCAGGCAGTGGTCACAGGCAACTGGGGCAATGACCTGACCCTGCTGGTGAAGGCCGCGCGGGAAGTGGGCTACGAGGGCAGCTTCTACACCTTCTATGGCAACGCGCTGGGTGCGCCCGCTGCCATGGGTGATGCAGGCATTGACAAGGTGGTGGCGGTGGCCGACTGGCTGCCCAATGTGCCAGGCGCCCAGAGCGAGGCGTTCTACCAGTCTTTCCGCGAGCGTTTTCCCAAGCCGCAGGACGACTACGTGCACATGCGCATGCAGCTCATGGTGGAGGCGCTGGCCCAGTCCATCGAGCGTGCCGGCAGCACCGACGCCGTGGCCGTGGCGCGCCAGATGGAGAAGGCCGATGTGCGGCTCTCGGGCCAGGGCGGCAGCATGCGCGCGGCGGACCACCAGTTCCAGCAGGCGCTGGTGGTGGGCGTGATGGACAAAAAAGGCGCGCCGGGCGTGAAGTTTGATGTGGAAGGCTCTGGCTACGGCTTTCGCGTGGTGCGGCAGATTCCTGCTGCCAAGGCGCAGCAGCCGCACAGCTGCAGCATGCAGCGGTATTGAGCCCACGTCCTGAACCGTTCACGCTGAGTCCGCCGAAGGGCTCAGCGTGAATGTTTTTGGGGCGGCGGGCTCAACGCCGGATGCGGCGCCCCGTCTTGAACACCCACCACACCACGACGAGGCACGCGGCCATGAACACCAGCGTCATGCCCGTGCTAACGCCAATGTGGACATCTGCCTGGCCGTAGAACGCCCAGCGCAGTCCGCTGATGAGATAGACCACCGGGTTGAACAGCGAAACGGTCTGCCAGAACGGTGGCAGCATGTTGATGCTGTAGAACGCCCCGCCCAGAAAGGTCAGCGGCGTGATGACCAGCAGTGGGATGACCTGCAGCTTTTGGAAGCTGTCGGCCCACAGGCCGATGATGAAACCGAACAGGCAGAACGTGACGGCGGTGAGCACGAGGAAGCCCACCATCCACACCGGGTGCGCCACTTCGTAGGGCACGAACACCCGGGCCGTGGTGAGGATGAGTACCGACACCAGCAGCGATTTGCTGGCCGCTGCGCCCACGTAGCCCAGCAGCACCTCCACCCAGTTCACAGGTGCGCTGAGCAGCTCGTAGATGGTGCCGGACCACTTGGGCATGTAGATGCCGAAGGCCGAGTTGGAAATGCTCTCGGACAGCAGCGACAGCATGAGCAGCCCGGGGATGATGTAGGCGCCGTAACTTACGCCGCCGATGTCGCCCATGCGTGAGCCGATGGCGGAGCCAAAGACGATGAAGTACAGCGCGGTGGTGAGCACGGGTGCGATCAGGCTCTGCATCCAGGTGCGAAACGCACGGTTCATCTCAAAGCGGTAGATGGCGCTGACGCCATGCCAGTTCAGGCCGTTCATGCTTGGGGTGCTTTCTGCTGAGGGGTGTCCTGGTGCACCAGGCTCACAAAGATGTCTTCGAGCGAGCTTTCGCTGGAGTGCAGATCCTTGAAGTCAATGCCGTGCTCGGCCAGTGCGCGCAACAGTGCGGCAATGCCCGTGTCCTCCTGCTGCGTGTCGAAGGTGTAGGTCAGCGCGGTGCCGCCCTGGCTCAGCACGAGCGGCCAGCGTGCCAGCGCGTCGGGCACTTGGTCCATCGGCTGCTGCAGGGTCAGCGTGAGCTGCTTCTTGCCCAGCTTGCGCATCAGCACGTCCTTGTCTTCCACCACGATCAGCTCACCCTTGCGGATCACACCGATGCGGTCGGCCATGTCTTCGGCTTCTTCGATGTAGTGCGTGGTGAGGATGATGGTGGTTCCCGCGTCGCGCAACTCGCGCACCAGGCGCCACATGTCATGGCGCAGCTCCACGTCGACGCCAGCACTGGGTTCGTCCAGAAACAGGATTTTGGGCTCGTGCGACAGCGCCTTGGCGATCAGCACGCGGCGCTTCATGCCGCCCGACAGCGCGAGGATCTTGCTGTCCTTCTTGTCCCACAGCGACAGGTCCTTGAGGATCTTCTCGATGAACGCCGGATTGGGCGCCTTGCCAAACAGGCCCCGGCTGAAGTTGACGGTGGCCCACACGGTTTCAAACGAATCGGTGTGCAGCTCTTGCGGCACCAGGCCAATGGCCGCGCGGGCGGCTCGGTAGTCGTGCACGGTGTCGTGGCCGTCTGCGGTGATGGAGCCGGCCGTGGCATTGCTCATGCCGCAGATCACGCTGATGAGCGTGGTCTTGCCCGCGCCGTTGGGCCCGAGCAGGGCAAAAATCTCGCCGCGCCGGATGTCCAGGTCGATGTTCTTGAGCGCCTGAAAGCCGCCCGCGTAGGTTTTGCTCACGCCGCGCACCCGGACGATGGCGTCCACAGCGGGCGTTGGAGAAGGTGATACAGGCATGAAGAAAAGGGGTGGGTGGGGGTGGGCAAAGAGGTGTGCCGCTGCTGCAGGGCTGCCGGGCCAGCGGTCCAAGCCGGGCATTGTGGACTGACTTGCGCAAGCGCGCTTGCAGGCGCCGCCAAACCCCGCATCGGCCGTCCGGCCGTCCTCATGCCGGGCCTGCGGTGCGCTGCCGCGCCTCCCCCCAAAAAGACGCCCCGGTGCGCCTGCGCGGGTCAGCGCGCGCGCGCCGCCGCCACTTCGCGGCCCAGCTCGATCACCGCCATCGCGTAGTAGCTCGACCAGTTGTAGCGGGTGATGGCGTAGAAATTTTCGGTGCCCGCCACATAGCTCGGCGCCTCTGCGCCGTTTTGCAGCTCCACCAGCGCGAGTGGGCCGTTGTGTTGTACGCCAGCCGCGTCGAGCACAGCGCCCTTGGCTTGCATGCTGGCCACGCTGAAGGTGGGCAGGATGTCGGGCGCCAGCAGGTCATCCATCTGCAGCCGTGCCGTGTCGAACTGCACGCCAAAGTGCGTGGGCATGCCCGGCGTCCAGCCGTGGCCCCGGAAGTAGTTGGCTACCGAGCCGATGGCATCGGCCGGGCTGTTGAACAGGTCCACGCGGCCATCGCCGTCATAGTCCACGGCGTAACGCACCCAGCTCGACGGCATGAACTGTCCCAGGCCCATGGCACCAGCGTAGCTGCCGCGCGGCTCGAACGGGTCGGTGTTGCTGCGGTTGGTGAGGCTCAGGAACTGCTCCAGCTCGCGGCGGAAAAATTCGGTGCGCTCCTTGGCGCGAGGATGGGCTGATGGGAAATCAAACGCCAGCGTGGCCAGCGCGTCCATCACGCGGAACGTGCCCATCTGCTGGCCGTAGATGGTCTCCACGCCGATGATCCCCACGATGATCTCGGCAGGCACGCCGTACTCGCGCTCGGCCCGCTCCAGCATGGCCTGGTTCTCCTGCCAGAACCGCTGGCCGGCGCGGATGCGGATGGGGTCGATGAAGCGGCTGCGGTACACGCGCCAGTTCTTGGCCGTGCCCTTGGGTGGCGGCAGCATGAGCCGGGGCACCTGCGGCAAAAAATGCGCCTGCCCGATGGCCTGGCGCACCCATTCGCGGTCCAAGTCGCGGCGCGCAGCCAGGTCATCGGCAAACTGCAGCGCCTCGGGGCGCGATGCGTAGAGCACGGCTGGCTTTTGCTTTGTGATGCTGGTTTTGGAAGATTTTTGCGGGCTAGCGCTTACTGGTAGTGCGCAAGAAGCTATCAAAAATATAGCTGTTGTGATCCATGGAGCTGTCTTCTTCATTTGGGTTGTTCGTTACTTTGTTTTGTCCCTGCGCCCCGAAACCGACGCGACCCAGGCCAGGGATGCCAAGCAAGGGCCGCCCCGCAGCAAGGGCATCGTCCCCTTGGGGGGAAGCGGCGAAGCCGCTCAGGGGGGATTCATCGGTTTGGCCAGGGCAGTGCGCGAAACTCGCGGCGCAGGGCTCCCAGTTCGGTGTCGGGGTGGGGGGCGTAGCGCAGGCGTTCCAGCCGCAGCAGCCAGTCTGCGACCCCAGCAGCCTGCGGGCCGAAATGCGCGCGCACCCGTTCGGCCATGGCGCGAGGGGGCAGGGTTTCGGGCAGCGTCAGGCCGGCGCGCGCCAGGCGCTGGCGCGTGCGGGCCAGCAGCCGCAGCCAGGGGTCGTGCTGGGCACGTTCCCAAAGGCTCCAGCCCATGCCGCCCAGTGCAGCCGCGATGACCAGGCTGCCCAGCACGGTGGTGAGGTCCTGCCAGCTGGGAGATTCAAACCCCAGCGCCTTGAGCAGGTCCATCTGGCGGCTCTGGGTGTAGTTGAGCACCCACTGGTTCCAGCCGTTGTTGACGGCTTCCCACACGGCCCGCAGGTTCTGCACCATGCCCGGGCTGAGGGTGCCCAGGGCGTTGGCGAACGCACCCTGGGGCGCGCGCAAACGCTGGAACTGGCCCACGCGGTTCGGCGAGACGGCGCCTGTGGGATCTACACGCACCCAGCCACGCCCCTCCATCCAGACTTCGGACCAGGCATGGGCATCGGCGTTGCGCACCGTCCAGTAGCCATCGACGGGGTTGCGCTCGCCGCCCTGGTAGCCCGTGACGATGCGTGCTGGCACATCCATGGCGCGCATCAGCACCACGAAGGCCGAGGCAATGTGTTCGCAAAAGCCTTCCTTGCGGTCAAACCAGAACTCGTCGGCGGTGTGCTGGCCATAGACGCCTGGATCGAGGGAGTAGTTGTAGCCCCCTGTGCGCAGGCGTTGCAGGACGGCATTCACCAGAACTTCCGTGCGGGCGTTCGCCAGTGCAGGGTCTGCCCGCATCTGTGCCGCCAGCTCCAGGGTGCGCGGATTGAAGCCGGGCGGCAGCTCGGTGTACACGCGCAGTTGCCGCACCGACTGCTGGGGGCCGTGGCGGAACTCGGGGTAGCTCACGGCCTGGTAGCGCATCACCTCGGTGATGGGACGTGCCGTCATCCACTGCAGGTCCTGCGTCATGTAGGCCTGCATGTTGTTGGACAGCTGGGGCGCCTCGGGGGTGGCCTCCAGCACCATCAGCCAGGGCTGGCGCTGGGGTTCGAGCGTCACCTCATAGCGCACCGCCGGGCCGCTGACCTGCAGATTGGCGGGCAGGGCTGCACGTGCGGCCCAGGCGCTGTCTTCGCGGAAGGGCTCGGCCTGCCATTCCCGGCCATCGAACGCGGTCATGACGGGCCCACGAAAGTACAGCGTGGATTGCGCAGGCACATCGGTGGGCGCCCCCTCAAAGCGCAGGCGGATGGCCACCCGCTCATCCAGTGCGATCTCGGCCATGTCCCCGATCTTCATCGTGCCCGACAGGCCGCTACGCCCGGAGAGGTTTTCGCCGGGCATGCCCCACAACGGTGACATGCGTGGGAACAGCATGAACAGCGCCACCATGATGGGCGCGCCCAGCAGGGCCATGGTGCCCGCCATGCGAAAGGTCTGCGCCAGCGGCGGGCGCCCTACCGGCATGTGGGCATTGACCAGTGCCATGAGCAGCCCCAGCAGCGCCACCAGCATGGCGGCGGCAGTCAGCAGAGATTGCGAGAAGAAGAAATTGCTGAGCATCGTGAAGAAGCCCAGGAAGAACACCACCATGGCATCGCGGCGTGCGCGCAGCTCCAGCATCTTGAGGGCGAGCAGCATGACGATGAGGGTGACACCCGCATCGCGCCCGAGTATGGTGCGGTGCGTGAACAGCGTGCCTGCCACCGCTACCAGGAGCAGGGCGGCCACTGTCCAGCGGCCGGGCAGGGGGCGGCCCGTCCAGGCCAGCCAGCCGCGCCACAGCAGCAGGCCGCCAGCCAGCAGGCTGGTCCACACTGGCAGGTTGGACACCTGCGGCGCGATCACCCAGACGATCACAAACAGCAGAAAAAGCGTGTCGCGGGCGTCGCGAGGCAGGGAAACAAGGGTCTGTCGCAGGTTCATGGCAAGGGGGCACGCCCGACAGGTGGTGATTGATTTGCTATCAAAAATGTAGCTATCTGCGCTTTTCTAGCAAGCGCAAGGTGCCAGTTTGATCTAAATTTTGAGGGACGAATCAGCACAATGCCAGTGCCTCCAGGCAATTTCTGCGATGGGCCGCCCCCGTGTCCGGGGCGATCTCCACACCCGGCAGGCGCAAGCCATAGTCCAGCCCCAGCCGGTCGGCCTGCAGCACCCAGGCGGTGAGGCGCGAGATGCGGGCTTCGTGGTCGGGCAGTGAGGCACGGGCCAGGTCCAGCCACAGCTCGTGCCGCTGGGCCTGCTGGGCGTCGCGGCTCACCAGGTCGTCGGTGCCAGTGGCCAGCGACTTGGCGGCCTTCTTCCAGACCACGAGCTTGAGCGGATCGCCCCGCCGGTAGGCACGCACACCGTCGAATTCGCCAATGCCCTGTGTGGGCGTGTTGCCCGCTCCGCCCGCGCGCGGTTCGCCAGACGGCAGGGGCGGTGTCGGGGTTTCGGGTGCGGGGTAGACCAGCACCTGGGCAGCGGGGCGCCAGTAGGTCCAGACGCGGAAGGTGCCCAGCGGAAAGCGCGTCTCGGCGGTCAATGTGGGAACGCGGTGCAGGCCCCGGCGCTCGGGCTTGAAAGCGACTTGCACGCTGGACTGCCCTTGCGCTGGCACGTCGGTCCAGGCCCAATGATGGGGTTCCTTTTGCGCCTCCTTGCCCGTGCCGTGCACCGACAGGGCGATGCCGTAGCGCGGGGTCTTGCGCTCGCTGGACAGCTGGATGTCAAACGCGGTGCTGCTGCCCATGAAGTGCGGCTCGGGTGCTTTCAGGTGCAGGGTCAGGCCGCGCAGGTTGGCGTGGCAGATGTGCATGCCGATCACCGCACTGCCCGCCAGCAAAAAGGTGAGCAGGTAGCCCAGGTTGAGCTGGTAGTTGATGGACGCGATGAGCAGCACGATCAGCGTCAACGCCAGCATCCAGCCCGAACCGGTGGGCAGGATATAGACATTGCGCTGCGTGAGCGCCAGCGTGTCGCTCAGAGGCAGGCGCGCCTGCCACCAGCGCTGGAAGCGGCGGCGCAGCGGCGCAAATGGGTTGAGCGTGGCGGCCAGGCTGCGCCAGCGCGCAAGAGGTGGGAGGGGCGGTGGGGTGGCGGATTCCATGGGTCAGGGCAACGGAACCGCTTCGACCATCGCGCGCACCTGCTCCACCGCGCCGCGTCCGGCGTCGCCCACGGGCACCAGGCGGTGGGCAATGGTCTGGGGCAGCACCGCCTGCACATCATCGGGCGCCACATAGTCGCGCCCGCTGATGAGGGCCTGCGCCTTGGCCGCGCGCACCAGGGCAATGCCCGCGCGGGGCGAGAGCCCTTGCAGAAACCACCGGCCCGAGCGGGTGGCCGCAATCAGGTCCTGGACATAGTTGAGCAACGGATCGGCCGTGTGGATGGCCTGCACCTGGCGCTGCAGCTCGGCCAGTTCCTCGTCGGACAGCAGGGGCAGCATGGTGTCCACCATGTCGCGCCGGTCCGCGCCCGCCAGCAGCACACGTTCGGCGGCGCGGTCGGGGTAGCCGATGGAGATGCGCATCAAAAAGCGGTCGAGCTGCGACTCGGGCAGCGCGAAGGTGCCCAGCTGGTCGTGCGGGTTCTGCGTGGCGATCACGAAGAACGGGTGGGGCAGGGCGCGGGTTTCGCCCTCCACCGACACCTGCTTTTCTTCCATGGCTTCGAGCAGCGCGCTTTGCGTCTTGGGGCTGGCGCGGTTGATTTCGTCGGCCAGCAGCACCTGGGCAAACACCGGGCCGGGGTGGAACACGAAGGCTTCCTTGCCGCGTTCGTACACCGACACGCCGGTCAGGTCGCTGGGCATCAGGTCGGCCGTGAACTGCACGCGCGAGAACTGCAGGCCGAAGGTGCGTGACAAGGCGTGGGCCAGGGTGGTCTTGCCCACCCCGGGCACGTCTTCGATCAGCAGGTGCCCCCCCGCCAGCAGGCAGGCCACGCAGTCCTGGACCTGGGCCTGTTTGCCCACGATCACCGTGTTAAGCTGATCCAGAAGTGATTTGATTTTGTGCTGTGCGTTCATGGCATGACGTTATCCGAAAAATTGAGAAAAATGCGACACGCGGGGACAAGACTGTGAGCAAGACGGGCTATTTCACCCATCGGGATTGTTGGAAGCACGAGATGGGCCCGGGCCACCCCGAATGCCCCGAACGGCTGGACGCCATTGAGGATCGCTTGCTGATCACCGGCGTGGCCGACGCGCTGGAGCGCTACGACGCCCCCGAGGCCTCGCTGGCCGACATCGAGCTGGCCCACGGCCGCATGCACATTGCGGCGTTGCGCGGCCTGTCAGACCGGCTCAACGAAGAGCTGATGGCTGGCGGCCCCAACTACGCGCAGATCGACACCGACACCTCCATCAACGCCCACACCTGGAAGGCGTCGCTGCGCGCTGCGGGGGCGGCACTGGCCGCCACCGATGCCGTGATGGCGGGCGAGGTGGAAAACGCGTTCTGCTCGGTGCGCCCCCCCGGCCACCATGCCTGCCGCGACAAGGCCATGGGTTTCTGCTTTTTCAACAACGTGGCCGTTGCGGCCAAATATGCGCTGCAGCGCTACAACCTGCAGCGCGTGGCGGTGGTGGACTTTGACGTGCACCACGGCAATGGCACCGAGGACATCCTGGCCAATGACCCCCGGGCGCTGATGGTCAGCATCTTCCAGCACCCGTTCTACCCCTACAGCGGCGACCATGATCCCGCCCCGAACATGGTCAACGTGCCCGTGCCCGCCTACACGCGGGGCATGGACATCCGCGAGATCATCGAAATGATGTGGATGCCCCGGCTGGAAGCCTTCAAGCCCGAGATGATTTTTGTGAGTGCGGGTTTTGACGGCCACCGCGAGGACGACATGGGCCAGCTGGGCCTGACCGAGCAGGATTACGCCTGGATCACCCAGCGCGTGAAGGACGTGGCCCGCCGCTATGCCAAGGGCCGCATCGTGTCGTGCCTGGAGGGCGGCTATGTGATGGGGCCGCTGGCGCGCAGTGTGGAGGCACATTTGCGGGTCCTCGCGGATTTGTGACTAACCCCCTGAGCGGCTTCGCCGCTTCCCCCTTCTATTGCATCGCTGCGCGATGCGGAAGGGGGACGCCGCCAGCGCGGCGGGGCGGCCCTTGCGCGGCGGCCCCCCGCCTGGGCAGTGCCAGTTTCAGTCGGCGTGCAGATGGCTGAGAGGAGCAAACTATGACGACAAAGAACTTCGATGATGTGCTGACAACCACCCGCGACGCCCGCGGCGTGGTCACCTTGACCCTGAACGACCCGGCCCGCTTCAACGCGCTGGGTGCAGAGATGCTCTCTGCGCTGCAACAGGCGCTGGGCGATGCGGGCCGCGACGAATCTGTGCGCGTGGTCGTGCTGGCCGCAGCAGGCAAAGCCTTCTGTGCCGGGCACAACCTCAAGGACATGGCGGCGAACCCGGAGCTGGCGTACTACCAGAAGCTGTTTGCGCAATGCAGCCGCATGATGCTGACCATCCACAAGCTGCCAGTACCCGTGATCGCCAGGGTGCAGGGCATGGCGACGGCGGCGGGCTGCCAGCTGGTGGCGCAGTGCGACCTGGCGGTGGCGGCCGACAGCGCCAGCTTTGCCACCAGTGGCATCCACTACGGTCTGTTCTGCGCAACGCCGAGCGTGCCGCTCGTGCGCAATGTGCCCGCCAAGCGGGCTATGGAAATGTTGCTCACCGGCGATTTCATCGATGCGCCCACCGCGCTGGCGCAGGGTCTGGTGAACCGTGTGGTGCCCGCCGATGCGCTGGATGCCGAGGTCGAAAAGTTGGTGGAGTCCATCCTGCAAAAGCCCCGCGTGGCCGTAGCCTTGGGCAAGGCGCTGGTGTACCAGCAGCGGGAGCTGGGCATCGATGCGGCCTACCAGCTGGCGGGCCAGACCATGGCCACCAACATGATGGACGACGCCGCGCAGGAAGGCGCGCGCGCCTTCGCCGAAAAGCGCCAGCCTACCTGGAAGCGCTGAGAGCCATGGCCACGACAGAAACCCCCATGCTGGAAGATGTGGGCCGCTGGGCCGAGGCGTTTCTTCGACCCACGGTGCTGGTGGAGTTTGCCGCCCTGGCCGCCTGCCTGGGCCTGGCCTGGTTGCTGGTGTCGCTGCTGCAGCGTGGGCTGCACCGGGGTGACCCGCGCTCCATCCTGTTCGGCACGCGGATTGTCGATGGCGCACTGTTTCCGCTGGCGTTGCTGTGCCTGGCTTATGTGGCGCGCACCGTGCTGCTGCAGTGGGTTCCGCTGGCCGTGTTCAAGGTCGCCGTGCCGGTGCTGGTGTCGCTGGTGGTCATCCGCATCGGGGTGAAGGTGCTGCAGGTGGCCTACCCGGATGCCGCCTGGGTGCGGCCGATTGAACGTTCCATCTCGTGGCTGGCCTGGCTGGGCATGGTGCTGTGGGTCACAGGGCTCTTGCCCTTGGTGCTCGAAGAGCTGGACCAGATCCACTGGAAGGTGGGAGGCGCCACGCTGTCGGTGCGCACCATGATTGAAGGGGCACTGACGGCTGCTGCCGTGCTGCTGATCGCGCTTTGGATATCTGCCGCCATCGAGTCGCGCCTGCTGCGCTCGGCCACCGGGGCCGAGCTGTCGCTGCGCAAGGCCGTGAGCAATGCCGTGCGGGCGCTGCTGATCTTCGTCGGGCTCATCATGGCCCTGTCGGCCGTGGGCATTGACCTGACCGCGTTGTCTGTGCTGGGCGGCGCTGTGGGGGTGGGGATTGGCTTTGGCCTGCAGAAGCTGGCGTCCAACTATGTGAGCGGTTTTGTGATCCTGGCCGAGCGCAGCATGCGCATTGGCGACAATGTGCGGGTGGACAACTTCGAGGGGCGCATCACCGATATCAATGCGCGCTACACGGTGGTGCGCTCGTCCACGGGCCGCGAGTCCATCGTGCCCAATGAGATGCTGATCATCCAGCGGGTGGAAAACCTGTCGCTGGCGGACCCCCGCGTCTGGTTGTCCACCGTGGTGAGCGTGGGCTATGACAGCGATGTGGACCTGGTGACGCGGCTGCTGGGCGAGGCCGCCTTTGCCAGCAGCCGTGTGCTGCGCGATCCAGCGCCCAGTGTGTCCTTGTCGGCGTTTGGTGCCGATGGGCTGGAGTTCACCGTGGGCTTCTGGATTGCCGACCCCGAGAACGGTTCGCTGGGCCTGCGCTCGGAGATCAACCGCGCCATCCTGAGTGCACTGCGCGCCCACAAGATCGAAATCCCTTATCCGCAGCGGGTCATGCATGTACAGGTCGAGGGAGCACTGCCCCCTGCTGTGTCGAATGCGGCGGTGGCCCGCGCACTGGCGGGTTCTGAGTAGCCTTGCCCGCTTGTCCGGCAGCTGCAGGTTGCCTAAGGCGACAGCAAACTCTAGACAGGTGCTGCGCGCACTCGCCTATAATCCACAAAAAGCACGATCGTTCTTTTTTCTAATCGTGTGATCTGTGTGCTGGGCCCGTAGCGCTTTCGTTGCAGTGCCGCATAGAATGTTCCAGTTTACGTAAACGTCAATTCAACCAACTCTAGGAGCCGCAGCAATGAAGGTCTTGGTCCCTGTCAAGCGCGTGGTGGACTACAACGTGAAGGTCCGCGTGAAGTCGGACAACACGGGTGTGGACATCGCCAACGTGAAGATGAGCATGAACCCCTTTGACGAAATCGCCGTTGAAGAGGCCGTGCGCCTGAAAGAAAAAGGCCTGGTGACCGAAGTCATCGCAGTCTCCTGCGGCGTGGCCCAGTGCCAGGAAACCCTGCGCACTGCCATGGCCATCGGTGCAGACCGCGCCATCCTGGTGGAAACCGACGTCGAGCTGCAGCCCCTGGCCGTGGCCAAGATCCTCAAGGCCCTGGTGGACAAAGAGCAGCCCGGTCTCATCATCCTGGGCAAACAAGCCATCGACGACGACGCCAACCAGACCGGCCAGATGCTCGCGGCCCTGGCCGACCTGCCCCAGGCCACGTTCGCCAACAAGGTCGAACTGTCGGCCGACAAGGTCAGCGTGACGCGTGAAGTGGACGGCGGCCTGGAAACCCTGCAGCTGTCGCTGCCAGCGGTCATCACCACCGACCTGCGCCTGAACGAGCCCCGCTACGTCACCTTGCCCAACATCATGAAGGCCAAGAAAAAGCAGCTCGATACCGTCAAGCCCGAAGACCTCGGCGTGGACGTAGCGCCGCGCCTCAAAACCCTCAAGGTGACCGAGCCCGCCAAGCGCGGCGCAGGCATCAAGGTGGCCGACGTAGCGGCACTCGTTGAAAAACTCAAGAACGAAGCGAAGGTGATCTAAATGTCGGTACTCGTTATTGCTGAACACAACAACGCGTCCATCAAGGGCGCCACGCTGAACACCGTGACCGCCGCTGTGGCCTGCGGTGGCGACGTGCACGTGCTGGTGGCCGGCCACAACGCCGGTGCAGCAGCCGCCGCAGCCGCCCAGATCGCCGGTGTCGCCAAGGTCATCCACGCCGACGCCCCTGGCCTGGAACACGGCCTGGCCGAGAACGTGGCCGCGCAAGTGCTCGCCATCGCAGGCAACTACAGCCACATCCTGTTCCCCGCCACCGCCAGCGGCCGCAACGTGGCGCCCCGCGTGGCCGCCAAGCTGGACGTGGCGCAGGTCAGCGACATCACCAAGGTGATTTCAGCCGACACCTTCGAGCGCCCCATCTACGCCGGCAACGCCATTGCCACCGTGCAAAGCGCCGACAGCGTAAAGGTCATCACCGTGCGCGCCACGGGCTTTGACGCCGCAGCCGCCACGGGCGGTTCCGCAGCCGTGGAAACCGCCGCAGCCACCGCAGACGCTGGCAAGAGCAGCTTCATGGGCAGCGAAATCGCCAAGAGCGACCGCCCCGAACTCACGGCCGCCAAGATCATCGTCTCCGGTGGCCGAGCCCTCGGCAGCAAGGAAAAGTTCGACGAAGTGATGACCCCGCTGGCCGACAAGCTGGGCGCCGCTTTGGGTGCCAGCCGGGCCGCAGTGGACGCAGGCTACGCGCCCAACGACTGGCAAGTGGGCCAGACCGGCAAGATCGTGGCACCGCAGCTGTACATCGCAGCGGGTATCTCGGGCGCCATCCAGCACTTGGCGGGCATGAAGGACTCCAAGGTGATCGTGGCGATCAACAAGGACCCTGAGGCACCGATCTTCAGCGTGGCCGACTATGGGCTGGAAGCGGATCTGTTCACGGCCGTGCCAGAACTGGTCAAGGCCCTGTAAGAACGCCCCTGTGCGCACAAAGGCATCGCTCGCGATGCCTTTTTTTTGACGAAATTTTGCTTTCCCGGAGACACCCATGAGCTACACCGCCCCCGTCAAGGACATGCTGTTCGCCATCGAGCACCTGGCCAACATTGAACAGATTGCGCAGATTCCCGGCTTTGAAGACGCCGGCCTGGACACGGCGGCTGCCGTGCTGGAAGAGTGCGCCAAGTTCAATGAAGGGGTGCTGTCGCCGCTCAACTGGGAAGGCGATAAGAATCCATCGAGCTTTCAATCCGGCGTGGTCACCACCACCCCCGGTTTCAAGGAAGCCTTCCGCCAATATGGCGAAGGCGGCTGGCAAGGCCTGCAGCACCCGGCCGACTTTGGCGGCCAGGGCCTGCCCAAGACCATCGGCGCGGCCTGCATCGAGATGACCAACAGCGCCAACATGAGCTTTGCGCTGTGCCCGCTGCTGACCGATGGCGCCATTGAGGCGCTGCTCACCGCAGGCAGTGACGAGCTCAAGGCCACGTACCTTGAAAAACTGGTGACCGGCGAATGGACCGGCACCATGAACCTGACCGAACCCCAGGCGGGCTCAGACCTGGCCCTGGTGCGCACGCGCGCCGAACCCCAGTCCGACGGGACGTACAAGATTTTCGGCACCAAGATCTTCATCACCTACGGTGAGCACGACATGGCCGAGAACATCATCCATCTGGTGCTGGCCCGCGTGCAGGGCGCGCCTGAGGGCGTCAAGGGCATCAGCCTGTTCGTGGTGCCCAAGTTCATGGTCAACAAGGATGGAAGCCTGGGCGCGCGGAATGACGCCCATTGCGTGAGCATCGAGCACAAGCTGGGCATCAAGGCCAGCCCCACGGCCGTGCTGCAGTTTGGCGACCATGGCGGCGCCGTTGGCTACCTCGTGGGCCAGGAAAACCGCGGACTCGAATACATGTTCATCATGATGAACGCGGCCCGCTACGCCGTGGGCATGCAGGGCATTGCGATTTCCGAGCGCGCCTACCAGAAGGCCGTGCAGTACGCCAAAGACCGCGTGCAGAGCCGCCCCGTGGACGGCAGCATCAATGCCAGCGCCGCCATCATCCACCACCCCGACGTCAAGCGCATGCTCATGACGATGCGCGCCACCGTGGAAGGCTGCCGTGCCATGGCCACCGTGGCCGCAGCAGCGTTTGATGCCGCACACCACCACCCCGATGCCGACACGCGCAAGCAGAACCAGGCGTTCTATGAATTCATGGTGCCGCTGGTCAAGGGCTACAGCACCGAGACCAGCCTGGAAGTGACCAGCCTGGGCGTGCAGGTGCATGGTGGCATGGGTTTCATCGAAGAAACCGGCGCGGCCCAGTACTACCGCGACGCCAAGATCCTGACCATCTACGAAGGCACCACGGCCATCCAGGCCAACGACCTCGTGGGCCGCAAGACGGTGCGTGACGGCGGCCAGACCGCCAAGGGCATCGCCGCACAGATCGAGAAGACCGAGGCCGATCTGTTGGCCAGCGGCACCCCCGCCGCGCTGGCAGTGGCCAAGCGCCTCACGGCGGCGCGCAAGGCGCTGCTCGATGTGATTGACTTTGTGGCCGGTGGCACCAAGGCCCAGCCCAACGCCGTGTTTGCGGGCAGCGTGCCTTACCTGATGCTGGCGGGCAATGTGGTGGCGGGCTGGCAGCTGGCGCGCAGCCTGCTGGTGGCACAGGACCTGTTGCAAAAGGGACAGGACGAAGCGTTCATGCGCGCAAAAATCACTACGGCCCAGTTCTATGCTGATCACATCCTGGTGAAGGCCCCGGGCCTGCGCGACAGCATTGTGGAAGGCGCGGCCAGCGTTACCGAGTTGGCGCTGGAAGCCTTTTGAAGGTTGAGCGTGTTGTGAGGAGACGGACTGCCCGCAGAGTGGGCAGCTCATTGATATAAAAATGATAGCTGCTAGCGCTTGATGAATAAGCGCTAGAGCCCTATTTCATCCAAAAACCTGTTCAGGAAGTTGTTGCCATGTCCAAACTGCCCGCCGCGCTGCAAAACCTCTCGCTGCCTGTCATCGGCTCGCCGCTGTTCATCATCAGCAACCCCAAGCTCGTCATTGAGCAGTGCAAGGCGGGTGTGGTGGGCTCCATGCCCGCGCTCAATGCCCGCCCCGCTGAGCTGCTCGACGAATGGCTGGCCGAGATCACCGAGACGCTGGCTGCCTACAACAAGGCCAACCCCGACAAGCCGGCCGCGCCTTTTGCCATCAACCAGATCGTGCACAAGAGCAACGACCGGCTGGAGCACGACATGCAGGTGTGCGCCAAGTACAAGGTGCCGATCATCATTACCAGCCTGGGCGCGCGCGAGGATGTGAACCAGGCCGTGCATGCCTGGGGTGGCATCGTGCTGCACGACATCATCAACAACAAGTTTGCCCACAAGGCGATTGAAAAGGGCGCCGATGGCCTGATCGCAGTGGCCGCCGGTGCGGGCGGCCATGCGGGTGTGAAGAGCCCGTTTGCGCTCATCCAGGAAATCCGCCAGTGGTTCGACGGCCCCGTTGCGCTGAGTGGTTCCATTGCCAGCGGCGACGCAGTGCTGGCCGCGCAGGCCATGGGCGCAGACTTTGGCTACATCGGCTCGGCCTTCATCGCCACGCACGAAGCGCGTGCCAGCGATGCCTACAAGCAGGCCATCGTGGACGGCAACTCCGACGACATCGTCTACAGCAACCTGTTCACCGGCGTGCACGGCAACTACCTGGCTCCGTCGATTCGCGCTGCGGGCATGGACCCCGACAACCTGCCCGAGTCCGACCCCAGCAAGATGAACTTTGGCGGCGATGCCAAGAAGGCCTGGAAAGACATCTGGGGCTGCGGCCAGGGCATTGGTGCCATCAACGCCGTGACCAGCACCGCCGAGCTGGTGGGCAAGCTGCGCCGCGAGTACGAGGCTGCGCGCGCACGCCTCAAGCTCTGATGCTGCGCTGAGCTTTTGGGCTCCACACCGCCGCCGCTGCCCAGGGCGTGGTGGCCTTGGGCAAGAGGGCTTCATTCGCCCGCAGTGCGCCTGGTGTGCACTGCGGGCGAAGCTGTTTCTGGCGCTCCCGAGGCAAGGGCAAACCCCCATAAGCCTGTTCTGGTGGCTGCGGATAATGATGATGATCAATAACCAAAGCGCGTGTGCTTGGGTTGCTCGGTCAGCACATTCTTTGCAAGGTGGGTGCGTGATGTTTCGTTCTTTTCTGGTGCTGCTGGTTGCCCTGTGCACGGGTGGCCTGGGCCATGCCCGCAACGAGGGCGTGACCGCCGATGAAATCCGCCTCGGCGCATCGGCGGTGCTGTCGGGGCCGCTCGGACCCCAGACTGCCCAGTATGGCGAGGGCTCGCGGCTCATGTTCGACGCGGTGAATGCGCAGGGCGGCGTGCATGGCCGCATGATCCGATACACCACACTTGACGACGGCTTCGATCCCCAGAAAGCGGTGGAGAACACGCGCCAGCTGCTGGAGACCGACAAGGTCTTCATGATCTACAACAGCACCGGCACGGCGCAGACGGCCGCCATATTGCCCCTGATCAAGGAGCACCGCACCCTGCTGTTTGGCCCGGTCACGGGCGCTTCGGTGTTTCGGGAAACCCTCAACCCCTACGTCTTTCATGTGCGCGCAGGGTATGCGAGCGAGGCTGCAAAAATCGTCTCACAGCTGCGCCAGCAGGGCATCAGCCGCGTGGCCGTGTTCTACCAGGACGACGGGCTGGGCAAAACCTTGCTGGCCGAACTCAAGAAAGCCTCCGATGAGGAAAAGCTGGCCTTCGTGGCGGAGATCAAGGTAGATCCCAAACAGCCGGACTTCGCTGCTGCGGCGCAGGCCACCGAAAAGGCACAGCCCCAGGCCGTGATCGTTGCAACCGCAGGAACCACGTTCACCAGCTACATCAAGGCCGTGCAATCGACAGCGGCGCGGCCCGCGTACTACGGGTTCTCTGTAGCCAGCATGGACGTGATCCACCGCGAACTTAAAGAAAGGGCGCGCGGCATCATCCTCGCGCAGATCATGCCGTCGCTGCGCAGCACCACGGTGCCCGTGGTGGCCGAATACCTGGCCCTGCTGCGCGCCAAGTCCCCCAGCGCCCAGCCTTCGGCTTCGCAGTTCGAGGGATTCGTGCATGCCCGGCTGCTGGTGGAGGGGTTGCGCCGCACGGGGCGCAACCTGACCACGGAGTCTTTCATCAAGACGATGGAGGATGCCGGTGAAATATCCTTTGGGCGCTTTAACGTCAAATACTCGCCCAAGAGCCACAACGGCTCGACTTATGTGGAACTGGCCATTGTGGACGCGGAAGGGAGTCTGCGGTATTGAGCGGAGGTTTCACAACCCGTATGTCAGCTCCCGCGCCTTGCCCCAGAACACCCGGTACATGAAGATGGTGTAGGCAATGATCGCTGGCAGCGTGATGGCCACGCCGATGCCGATCACCACCAGCGATTCCGTGGCGCTGGCGGCCTGCCACACGGTCAGGCGGTCGATCACGATGTAGGGATAGATGCTGTAGGCGAGTCCCAGGAAGGCCAGCACAAAGATCAGCACGGTGGCCCCGAACACGATCCAGCCGTAGCCGGCCTGCACCACGCGCGGCGTGGCCAGCACATGGCGGATGGCAAAGAAGGCTGCCACACAGGCCAGCGGGATGGGCAGCAGCGCAAACAGCTCGGGCAGTACAAACCACTTGGCAAACACCGTGGGGCTGACCAGCGGCGTGGCCAGCGAAATCCCCATGAGCGCAAACCCCATGGGCCACAGCGCACCCTGGCCCCAGCGGGCGGCCTTGCGCTGAAGCTCGCCATCGGTCTTCATGAGGAGCCAGCCCGCGCCCAGCATCGCGTAGGCCGCAGGCAGGGTGATGGCAATGCCTGCAGAAAACAGCAGGCCCCAGGTGTCGTTCTGAAAGCCGGTGATGTAGGCCCCCAGCATCCAGCCCTGGGCCAGGGTGGTCGCCAGTGAGCCTGCCGCAAACAGGCGGTTCCAGGTGGTCTTGTGCGAGTCGCGGGCCTTCACGCGAAAGTCGAAAGCCACGCCGCGCAGTATCAGGCCCACCAGCATCACGGCCACCGGCAGGTACAGGGCCGACAGCACCACGCCGTGCGCGGTCGGAAAACAGATGAGCAGCACCCCCACGCCCAACACCAGCCAGGTCTCGTTGGCGTCCCAGAAAGGGCCGATGCTGGACACCATCACGTCCTTCTCCGCATCGGTGGCAAAGGGCAGGAGGATGCCCACGCCCAGGTCGTAGCCGTCGAGGATCACATAGGCCAGCAGGGCCAGGCCCATTACGGCCATGAAGATCAGGGGCAGGGCGGTGGCCCAGTTCAGTGCGTCCATGGAGGCCTCCTTAAACGGCGCGAGGGGCTGGCGCGGGATGGGACGCCGCCGGTGTGGGCATGGCTGGGTGTTCGGCCATGTACTTGATCACGCCCACATAGGCCACCAGCAGCAGCCCATAGACGATGAGATAGGCAGCCAGCGTGCTTGCCACCATGGCGGGCGCGTGGGGGGCCACGGCGTCGGCGGTCTTGAAAAGGCCATAGACCAGGTAAGGCTGGCGACCGATTTCGGTCACGTACCACCCGGCCAGCGTGGCCACCCAGCCTGAGAACGCCATACCCACCAGCGTGTAGAGCAGTGGCCGGGGCAGGGTGGCCAGGTCTTGCTTGCGGCGGCGATACAGCACAAAAGCACCCACCCAGGCCACGGCCAGCATGAGCAGGCCCACACCCACCATCACGCGGAACCCCCAGAACACGGGCGCCACGGGCGGATGGGCGCCTGGGAATTCGTTAAGCCCCTTCAGCTCGGCGTCGCTATCGTGCGCCAGGATCAGGCTGGCCGCCTTGGGGATCTGCAAGGCGTAGTCGGTGCGACCTTCCTTCTCGTTGGGCAGGCCAAACAGCGTAAGTGGCGCGCCCTTCTCGGTGTGCCAGATGCCCTCGATGGCGGCGATCTTGGCGGGCTGGTGCTCCAGCGTGTTGAGACCATGCAGGTCGCCCATGAAGATCTGCAGCGGGATCACGACGGCCACTGCGGTGATGGCCGTGCGCAGGGCCTTGCGCGTGCCTTCGTTGGCCGTGCCCTTGATGAGCTGCCAGGCACTCACCCCGGCGATCAAGAAGCCTGCCGTGAGGGCCGATGCCAGCAGCTTGTGGCCCAGTCGGTAGGGGAAGGACGGGTTGAACACAATCGCCAGCCAGTCCACCGCGTGGAACTTGCCATCGATGATCTCGTAGCCCACGGGCGTCTGCATCCACGAGTTCAAACTCAAGATCCAGAAAGCCGACAGCGTGGTGCCAAAAGCCACCATGAGCGTGGCGACAAGGTGCATGCGCTCGGACACGCGCCCCCGGCCAAACAGCATGATGCCCAGGAAGGTGGCTTCCAGAAAGAACGCCGTCAGCACCTCATAGCCCAGCAGCGGTCCGGCAATGTTGCCCACATGCTCCATGAAGCCCGGCCAGTTCGTGCCGAACTGAAAACTCATGGTGATGCCCGACACCACGCCCAGCGCAAAGGTCAGCGCAAACACCTTGGTCCAGAAGTAGTAGGCCTGCTCCCAGCCCAGCGCCGCCGGTGTGCCGCGCGTGGCCGTGTGCCGCAGGCGGAAGAACACCAGAAACCAGCACAGCGCAATCGTGATGGTGGGGAACAGGATGTGAAAGCTGATGTTGGCCGCGAACTGGATGCGCGAGAGCGTGAAGGCGTCCATGGCGTCAAACTCCTGAGGGATTGCTCTTTGGCGAGTGACTGCCCTTGCCGGTCAGCCGGTCCTTGAATTCGAGCACCCGGGTAACGGCGGTGCCCATGCCCATGAGCTGCATCGCTGTTTCAGGCGCCAGGCGCTGCACGTCGTCGAACCATGTCATGAGCCGGTCGATCAGTTCGTGCATCTCGCGCATGCGTTCCTGGGCGTGGCGCTCTTCATCGGAGGAGGGCTCTTCGAGTAGCGCCATGCGCAGCATCGACAAGGTGGGTTCGATCTCGCGGCGGCGGCGTTCCTCGGCCAGCACACGGAAGATCTCCCACACGTCCTTGGGTGCCTCGAAGTATTCGCGCCGGTCGCCCGGCTGGTGGCTCAGTTTCACCAGCCGCCAGGCCTGAAGCTCCTTGAGCCCCATGCTCACGTTGGAGCGCGAAAACTCCAGCGTTTCAGCAATCTCGTCGGCGTTGAGCGGGCGAGGAGACAGGAAGATGAGTGCATACATCTGGCCGACCGTGCGGTTGATGCCCCAGCGGCTGCCCATCTCGCCAAAGTGGGCCACGAACTGGCGGTTCAGAGGGGGTAAATGGTTGACGTAGGTCATATAGGCATGTATTGTGCGCTTGATTTTTTGAAATTTCAGTAATTTCTGAAAATTCAGGAAATTGCACCTTCAGAAGGCGGGGTATCGCGGCAGGCTCTAGGGCTGCGCAAACTGCTGGATGCGGGGGACAATAGAGGTTTTTGTCTGCCGGTGCGGCCCCGCCTCGGCACATGCCATACCTCCCCGCTGCCATGTCTTCGTCTCCTTCCCGCATGCCCCTGATCGATATGGTCAAGGGCGTGGCGTGCATCACCATCGTCTGGCACCACCTGGCCTTTTATGGCCCGATGTCGGACATCGCCCAGCCTCTCGCCCCCGCCTTGATGGCCTGGCTGTATGACTATGGGCGCATGGCGGTGCAGGTGTTTCTGGTGCTGGGCGGCTACCTTGCCGCAGCCAGCCTGGCGCCCCAGGGCGTGGCGCGGTTTGACCATGCTGGCAATGCAGTGGCCAAGCGTTTTGTACGGCTGGTGGTTCCCTACGCGGTGGCGTTGTTGCTGACGGTGGTGGTGGCTGCCTTGGTGCGCCCCTGGATGGAGCACTCTTCTGTTCCGGAAGAACCCACCTTGGCGCAATTGCTGGCCAATGCCTTGCTGCTGCAGGACATCGTGGACGAAGATGCCCTGTCTGCCGGTGTCTGGTATGTGGCCATCGACTTCCAGCTTTTTGCATTGAGCGTGCTGCTCTGGGCGGGCGTCAGAGCCCTGCCGGGCGTGTGGGCCCAGCGGCACGGGGCTGTTTTGGCCCGGGTGCTCATCGTGGCAGGTGTGGCGGCGTCGCTGTGGGTTTTCAACCGCATGGCCGGGCTCGACATGTGGGCGATCTACTTCCTGGGTGCCTATGGCCTGGGCATGCTGGCGTACTGGGCTGTGCGCGCAGCCAGCCCGGTGGGGTGGCTGAGCGCCATGGTGCTGCTGGGCGGTGTGGCCCTGGCGCTGGACTTCCGGGGCCGCATCGTGGTGGCGCTCGTCACGGCGCTGTGCCTGGTGGTGGCGTTGCGGTCCGAACGTCTGCGTGCCTGGGGCGGTTTTGCGCCGCTGGTTCGCGTGGGGCAGATGTCTTACTCCATCTTCCTCGTGCACTTTGCCGTGTGCCTGCTGGTCAATGCCGTGGTCAGCCACTTGTGGCCTGCTTCGCCGGTGCCCAATGCACTGGGCATGCTGCTGGCGTTTGTCCTGTCCCTCGCCGCCGGGCGCCTGCTCTACCTGCGGGTAGAGCGGCATGTGCCCACCTGGTCCACCGCATTGCGCTGGCAGGCGGGGCTGGTGGGCACCGGTCTGCTGGTGGCTGTTACCAACAACGGGTTCTGAATGAGGGCTCGTGAAGAGCTCTTCAACGCTGTAGCTTGCGCTCGCGCCGCTCGCGCCGCTTGCGCTGCCGGTCCAGAAACCAGGCCATGAAGGGCAGGATCAGCATCGAGCCCGGAATCACCCAGATGAACAGGTAGGGACTCACGGACGAGGCTGACCGCATCACATCCCGCAAATGGGCGCGCTCTGCGGCATCCCAGTTGCCCTGGCGGCGCTGCTGCACCAGCCACACCACCGAGCCCTTCATGGTTGCCATCTCGCGCTTGAGGCGGCTCTTTTCGCGGCTGTTTCCTGCCAGGAAGGAGCAGAACCATTCAGGAGCCCGCTCCATTCGCCGCTGGAATGCGACCGTCGAGTCCGGGTCGAACTGGTCAATCGATGGAGGGATGTCTGGCGTGTGTGGTGCGGGCGGTGTGGTCATGGCGGCTGCCATTGTCGCGGCTCACGGCGCTTTGCACCACCCCAATCCGTGGCACTTGCACCCTCCAGGCAGGGCTCGCCGGGAATAGAAGGCGCGCAGTGCTCCAGCGGGCTCCAGCTACCCAATAGCCTCAGAAACCGGCGTGCTCAAAGGCCAGGGCAGCCAAGCAAGGGCCGCCCCGCAGCGAGGGCGGCGTCCCCCCGCCCGCAGTGCGCAGCGCTGTGAGAGCGAGGGGAAGGCGCGCAGCGCCTCAGGGGGGTGTCCCGAATTCAACGATGCAGTTCGCCGGCACTTTCAGGCTGGTACAGGATGTCTTTCACGCGCACCGTCATTGACTTGCCGCCCGGTCCGGGCCAGGCCAGTTCATCGCCCACCGCCAGGCCCAGCAGGGCGCTGCCCACGGGCGCGAAGATCGAGATGCGGTCTGCAGTGCCATCCGCGTCGCGCGGGTAGACCAGGGTCAGGCAGAACTCCTTGCCCGTCTCCAGGATGGAGAACTGCACGGTGGAGTTCATGGTCACCACATTGGGCGGGATGTCCTCGGGCGGCACCACATCGGCCCGGTCCAGCTCTGCTTGCAGGTCCGCCTTGCCCGGGAAGACACTGGCCGGGATGGCGGCCAGCAGGGCTTCGATGCGGTCAACGTCGAGCGACGACAGGATGATCTGGGGCTTGCGCGCCATGGCAGTACCTCTAAGGTGGTGACAAAGCGCGGGACTGTAGACCATCGCGAATCTCGCACTGCCACGCGCGGTCAATCTCCCTGGATGTTGCGCGCCTTGATCAGTGCGCCAAACCGTGCGCTGTCGATGGAAGCCCGTGCGTTGAAGTCGCTGGGCGACATGGGGGCAGGCACCCCGCCCAGCGCCGTGATGCGGTCCTTGACGGCCTGCGTGCCCAGCACCTTGTTGATCTCGCGGTTCAGGCGCGTGACCACGTCGGGCGGTGTGCCCGCCGGTGCATAAAAACCAAACCAGGTGTCTGCGTCAAAGCCCTTCAGGCCCACTTCGTCCAGTGTGGGAACGTCCGGGAAGAGGGGTGAGCGCTTGGCGCTGCCCACGGCCAGCAGCCGGAGCTTGCCCGCTTTCACATGCGAGAGGCCGATACCCGGGTCGAACATGAAGTCCAGCTGCCCACCCAGCAGGTCCTGCATGGCCGGTGCCGCGCCCCGGTAGGGCACATGCACCGCAAATACATTGGCCTGGGTCTTGAGCATCTCCGCCGCCAGGTGGGGCGAGCTGCCGTTGCCCGGCGTGCCAAAGCTCAGCTTGCCGGGGTTGGCCTTCAGGTGCGCGAGGAACTCCTGGATGGTGTTGACCGGCAGTGTGGGGCGCACCTCCAGGAAGACCAGCACCCGTGCAGCAGCAGCCACGGGTGTCAGGTCCTTGACGGGGTCGAAAGGCATCTTGGGATACAGGTGCGGGTTGACCGATACCATGCCGCCCGAACTCATGAGCAGGGTATAGCCGTCGGCCGGGGATTTGGCCACGGCCTCCCCGCCGATGTTGCCGCCCGCACCGCCCCGGTTTTCCACCACCACCGGCTGTCCCAGCGCGGCCTGCAGGGGCTGGGTGACGGCGCGCGCAATCTGGTCGGCGGCGCCCCCGGCGGGGAAGTTGACGATGACTTTGATCGGCTTGCTGGGCCAGGTGTCTGCCATGGCGGCGGTGCTGAGCAGCACGCTGGCAGCGGCGCATGCCAGCGTGCGCAGCAGGTGGCGGGTGGTTGGGGAGGGCGGGTTGTGAACGATGTGCATGGTTGTCTCCAGTCAAGGGTGAGCGCCCGGGTGCGCCGGGTCTGGTGTGTTGTGGTGATGGGGTGAGCCGGGAAGAACGGTTTGTGCAGGGCCTGTCAGGCCACGTCCACCTCAACCAGGATGGCGCGCGGGCTGGCCAGTGCATCGCGCAGCATCTGGTGCAGCAAGGCGGGGTCGCTCACACGCACGGCCTCGCAGCCCTGGCCACGGGCGAGCGCGAGGAAGTCGAGATCCGGCAGGTCGGTGCCTTCGAGCTTGTCGCCTTCGTGGAAGCCGAAGGTGGGGGCAAACTCCTGCAGCGCCGCGTAGCGGCGGTTCTTGAGGATGATGAAGGTGATAGGCAGCTTCAGCTGCGCCGCGCTCCACAGGGCCTGGATGGAATACATTGCCGAGCCGTCGCCCAGCAGTCCGATCACCTTCTTGTCGGGTTTGGCCAGCGCCACGCCCACGGCGGCCGGCATGCCATAGCCCAGGCCGCCGCTGCACATGGTGTAGAAGGTTTCGCTTTGCACAATGGGCAGGTAGGCGTGCATGGCTGCGCGCGAGCTGGGTGCTTCTTCCACCACGATGGAGGCCGCGTCGCGCACCTCGGCCAGGGTCTGCATCACATAGGGCACGCTCATCAGCGGCCCCGTGGGCTCCACACGCGGGCGTGCGGGGCGCGGTTGTGGCAAGGCGCGCTGCGGTGGTGCGGGGCGCGCCAGCAGGTCGAGCACCCCGAGCCGGATGCCGCCCACGGCCGAGGTGCCTTCAGGCGTCCAGGCGGCGGTGCCGGGGTCTTCAATCAGCTGCACCAGTTGCGCGCCCGGCGGCACATGCGGGCCAAAGCCTTCCACGTGGTAGGTGAAGGCGGCGGCGCCCAGCGCAAACACCAGGTCGTGCCCGCCCAGCAGCGCCACGATCTTCTCGCGCATGGCGGGCAGCACCCCGGCGAACAGGCGGTGGTCCTGCGGAAAGCCGCAGCGGCCCGCCATGGGGGCAATCCACACGGCAGCGTTGTGCCGCTCGGCCAGCGCCACCACCTCGTCCCAGGCACGGTCGCGGTCCACGGCGGCACCCACCACGAAGACGGGGCGCCGCGCGGCATCCAGTGCATCGCCAATGGCCTCCAGCACGCGGGGCTCGGGACGCGTTTCGGTGCTCACGGTGCGCGCCTTCAGCGGCTCGCAAGGCTTGTCCCAATCGTCTGCGGGTATGGACACCAGCACCGGCCCACGCGGCTGCTGCATGGCGATGTAGTAGGCGCGGGCGATGGCCAGTGGCACGTCTTCGGCGCGCGCGGGCTCCACGCTCCACTTCACGTAGGGCTTGGGCAGCTCGGTGGCCTGGCCCGAGAACAGGAAGGGGTCGAACGGCAGGATGGAGCGCGCCTGCTGCCCGGCCGTGATGACCATGGGCGTGCGGTTCTTGTGTGCCGTGAAGATATTGCCCATGGCGTGCCCCACGCCGGCCGCCGAGTGCAGGTTCACAAAGGCGGCGTTGTGGGTGGCCTGCGCATAGCCGTCGGCCATGCCCACCACCACCGATTCCTGCAGGCCCAGGATGTAACGGAAGTCGCTGGGAAAGTCGAGGAACAGTGGCAGCTCGGTGGAGCCCGGGTTGCCAAAGATGGTATCGATGTGAAAGCCGCGCAGCAGGTCGAGCACGGCCTCGCGCACGGTGGGGAGATGGGGTTGTTCTGAAGGCATCCCCGCATCTTCGGATGGCTTAATTTATCCATCAATACAATGAAGTGACTAAGCGGTATTCATTCAATGCATATCAAAGACATCGACCTCAACCTGCTGCGCCTGTTCGATGCCGTCTACCGCACGCGCAACGTGAGCCGGGCCGCAGAGCTGCTGGACCTGACCCAGCCCGCTGCCAGCCAGGCGCTGACGCGGCTACGCCTGCTCATCAAAGACCCGCTGTTTGTGCGTGCAGGCGGCGGCGTGCAGCCCACCCCCAAGGCCGACCGGCTGGCCAACGCCGTGCGCAGCGCGCTGGGCCTGCTGGAAGAGGCCCTCAACGAGTCGGCCTTGTTCGACCCTCTGCAGTCGCGCAAGGTCTTTCGCATCCACATGAGCGATATTGGCGAGGGCCGCTTTCTGCCCGACCTGATGGTGGCGCTGCAGCGCCAGGCGCCCGGAGTGCGGCTGGAGACATTGCCCGTGCCGCGCCACGAGATTCCCCAGCGGCTGGACAGCGGCGCCATCGACTTTGCCTTTGGTTTTTTGCCCACGGTGAAGGACACGCAGCGTGTGCAACTCCTCCAGGACCGCTACGTGGTGCTGCTGCGCGCAGGCCACCCCTTCGCCGCCACCAGGCGCAGCGGCCCCGTCCTGCTCAGCGCCCTGCGCCAGCTGGAGTTTGTGGCCGTGCGCGCCCACTCCGACACTCTGCGCATTCTGGAGATGCAACAGTTGCAGGACCGCATCCGCCTGACCACCGAGCACTTCATGGTGCTGCCCGCCATCGTGCGGGCCACGGACCTGGCCGTGGTCATGCCCCGCAACATCGCACGCACTTTTGCGGCCGACGGTGGCTACACCCTGATCGAGCCCGCACTGCCGCTGCGTGACTTCACAGTGTCGCTGCACTGGAGCCGCCGCTTTGAAAGCGACCCCGGCAATCAGTGGATGCGGGGGCTGATCGAGCAGCTGTTCAAGGAGTAAACCGGGCCAAGGCCGCGCGCATGCTTGCGGGGGCAGAGGGGCAAACACGCAGCATCAAATGGCTGTATATTTATACAGTTATGTCTCGCACCTTCACGGACAAATCCGACATCCCCGCGCCGCCCGAAGAGGTCCGCATCCCGCTGCAGGCCATCCGTGGCCGGGGGGCGGCCACGGCCCTGGCGCACCGGTTTGCGCGGGATGTGCGCGAGGCGGCCGACGACGGCTGGGGCCAGCCGGCTGGTGATGAGGGCGGTGTAGGCGATGTCCCAGCCACCCCCGCCGCCACCCGCGTGCACCTCGAAACCGCGCGCAGCGCCATCTGCGCCAACGACTCGCCGGACATCTTCTTTGAACTCTCGGTGAACCCCTACCGGGGCTGCGAACACGGATGCATCTACTGCTACGCGCGGCCTACCCACAGCTACCTCAACTTCTCACCGGGGCTCGACTTTGAAACGCAGATCGTGGCCAAACACAACATTGCCGAAGTGCTGCGTAGCGAGCTGTGCGCGCCGCGCTACGTGCCCCGTTTGATCAATATCGGCTCGGCCACCGACTGCTATCAACCTGTGGAGCGCGAACTGAAGCTCACCCGCAGCCTCATCGAAGTGATGCGCGACGCGCGCCACCCGTTTTCGCTCATCACCAAATCCAGCGGTGTGGAGCGTGACCTGGATTTGCTGGCTCCGCTCGCAGCGCAACGCCTGGCGGCGGTGTACGTCACCATCACCACGCTCGATGCCACGCTGGCCCGCCGCATGGAGCCCCGTGCCGCAGCGCCCCACCGGCGCCTGCGCACCATCCGCGCGCTGGCCGAGGCGGGTGTGCCCGTGGGCGTGAGCGTGGCGCCACAGATCCCCTTCATCACCGAAGACATGGAACAGGTGCTGGAGGCTGCGCGCGACGCGGGCGCGCGCAGCGCCTTCTACACCGTGCTGCGCCTGCCGTGGGAGCTGGATGCGCTGTTTCGCGAATGGCTGCAGGTGCACTACCCCCAGCGCGCCGCACGCGTGATGGCCCGCGTGCAAGACCTGCACCACCTCAGCGACGCCGAGCGCCGCGCAGGCAAGACCTACAACAGCGACTTCGCCACCCGCATGAAAGGCACCGGCCTGTGGGCCGACCTGGTGCGCCAGCGCTTTGCCACCACCTGCCGCAGGCTGGGCCTGAACCGCGAACGCGTGGAGCTGGACCTGGGCCAGTTCCGCCCCGGGTTTCTGCAGGGGCAAAGCAGCCTGTTCTGACCCGGCTGTGTGGCGCAGTGGGTTGAAAATTTGAATAAAAATGGCCGCTTCCGAGCGTCCAGCATGCCTCAATAGCTATTTAAATAATAGCAATTGAGCCAGGCTCTACAAGCGTACGCCAGGGGCCACGTGGGGGCTGTTCGCATCGCCCCCTCACACGGCCCACAGGCTTTGCACCACCTGCGTGTACAGCGGAATGCCCAGCACGATGTTGAGCGGAAACGTCAGCCCCAGCGACAGGCTCACATACAGCGACGGGTCGGCCTCAGGGATTGCATAGCGCACCACCGCAGGCACGGCGATGTAGGACGCACTGGCCGCCAGCACCATCAGCAGCACTGCATCGCCTGCAGGCACCGCCACCAGCCAGGCCAGGCCCAGCGCCAGCGTGGCGTGGGTGATGGGGCCCAGCACCGCATAGGCCAGCAGCCAGGGCGACTGCTGGCGCACCGCAGGCAGGTTGCGTGCGGTCGATAGGCCCATGTCCAGAAGGAACAGGCACAACATGCCCTTGAACAGATCACCCGAAAACGGCTGCATGGCCGCCTTGCCCGCATCGCCCGTCAGCAGGCCAATCAGCATCGCGCCCAGCAGCAGCAACTGCGTGCCATCGGTGAACGACTCGTGCAGGATCTTGCCCACCGACAGGTGCGGGCCGCTCTTCCCACTGACGTTGCCCGGGCCATGACCGCCCAGCGTGGCGGCGCCCCCGCCTGTCATCGCCACTACGGGCGGGGCGGCGGTGGCCATGGCCACCACCTGCTGTTTTTGCCGCAGCGCATTGGCCAGCAGCACAGCGAGGATGATGGCGGGCGACTCCATCAGCGCCATCGCCGCCGCCATGTGGCCGCCGTAGGCGATGTGCTGCGACTCCAGGTACTGCGTGGCCGTCACAAACGTCACCGCGCTCACCGATCCATAGGTGGCTGCCACCGCCGCCGCATTGAAGCCCGACAGCACCCGCCGCAAGAGCGCATAGCCCACCATCGGCACCACGATGGCCAGCAGCACCGCCAGCCCCAGGCTGGTGGCCACGCTGGACGTAAAGCCCGACGCCGCCAGCGCAAACCCGCCCTTGAGGCCCAGCGCCATCAACAGGTAGATGGACAAGAACTTCGAGATCGCGGCAGGCATCTCCAGGTTGGACCGCACCAGGCCCGCAAAAATGCCCAGGGCAAAAAACAGGATCGCCGGATCCAGCAAGCTTTGCATCATTCAACTCCTTGGGCGCCAATGCTATGCAGCGCAAGGTGCAAAGTAAAATCGATTCGAATGCTCTTATCTATAGATAAAAATCTATGAACATCACCTTCCGCCAGCTGCGCCTTTTTCTGGCGCTGGCCGAAACCGGCAGCGTCAGCGCCGCCGCCCGGGTCATGCACGTCACCCAGCCCACCGCCTCCATGCAGCTGCGCGAGGTGTCTCAGGCCGTGGGCCTGCCGCTGTACGAAGTCATCTCGCGCCGCGTGCACCTCACCGAAGCGGGGCATGCCCTGGCCCGCACCGCGCGCGCCATTGCGGGCGAGTGGGATGCGTTTGAGCAGCGGGTGTCTGGCGCCAAGGGCCTCACCAGCGGACGCCTCAAGGTCGCCGTGGTCAGCACCGCCAAATACTTTGTGCCGCGTCTGCTGGGCAGCTTCTGCAAGCTGCACCCGCAGATCGACATCTCGCTGGAGGTGCTCAACCGCGACCATGTCATCAACCGGCTGCGCAGCAACCTGGACGACCTCTACGTCATGTCCATGCCGCCGGCCGATTTGCCGCTGGAAGACCACATCCTCATGCCCAACCCGCTCGTCGTCATCGCCGCCGCAGGCCACCCACTCGCCGCGAAAAAGCGCGTCAAGTTCACGCAATTGCAGTCCGAGCGCTTCATCCTGCGCGAAAAAGGCTCCGGTACCCGTATGGCCACCGACGCGCACCTGCGCCAGCTGGGCTTTGTTCCCAGCGCCGTACTCGAGCTGGGCAGCAACGAGGCCATCAAGGAATCGGTGGAAGGCCAGCTGGGCGTCTCCATCGTTTCCCGCCACAGCCTCGGCCCCCACCACGAGGGCCTGGCCGTGCTCAACGTGCAAGGCTTCCCCATCCAGTCGCAATGGCACCTGGTCTGGCCCAAGGGCAAGCAGCTGTCACCGATTGCGGAGGTGTTCCGGGGGCATCTGATGGGCGAGGTGAAAGGGTGGATGGAAGGACGGTGAGGGAGACGCATCTGGCTTGAATGGCTGATATCGGCCACCCAAGACCCCATCACCGACGTGGAGCCCTCTGCACAGCCGCATTCACTGATGGGCGTCGCAAGCCAGGCCTGGGTTCTGGCAGATCACGGTCCAGCAGGCAGTCGATGAAAGCCGTCAATGCCGGTGATGGATGACGCCGATTGGAGTAGTACAGGAACAGGCCGGGCTTTGCCACCGACCAGTCGGCAAGCACCTGCACCAGCCGCCCCTGGTCGATGTGGTTGTCCACCCGCTCACGGTCAAACGCATAGGCAATGCCCAGGCCCTGCACGGCCGCAGCCACGCCCATGTCCGAGTGGTTGGTCACCAGCGGTCCTTCTGCGGCAATCTCCACCCGTTTTCCTTTTTTCTCGAACTCCCAGCGGTAGGTCCGGCCATCCATCTGAAGCCGCCAGTTGATGCACGCGTGGCCGTGCAGGTCGGCGGGCGCCTTTGGCGTGCCGCGCTGCGCCAGGTAGTCGGGCGAGGCCACGGCAATCATCTTCACGTCCGGTGTCAGGCGCACGGCGATCATGTCTTTTTCCAGCCGCCCGCCCACGCGGATGCCCGCATCAAAGCGGCCCGCAACGATGTCGCTCAGCCCGTCGTCCACCACGATGTCCAGCACCACATCCGGGTGGGCCTGGTGGAACCGCCCAAGCCGTGGCGCGATGACCTGTGTGGCGGCCATGCCCAGCGTGTTGATGCGCAGCGTGCCCCCCATCTGGCCGGCCGCCGCACTGGCTTCGGCCACTGCGGCGGCCATGTCCCGAAACAGCGGGGCCATGCGCGCATACAGCTGTGCCCCGGTGGCCGTGGGCGCCACGCTGCGCGTGGTGCGGTTCAGCAATCGCGCGCCCAAGCGGGCTTCCAGCTGGCGAATTGTCTGGCTCAGCGCCGACGGCGACAGCCCCAGGTGCTCCGCCGCGCGCGCAAAGCTCGCGCGCTCGACCACGGCGGCAAAGGCCTTCAGTTCTGCAAAATCCGATCCGCGCATTCTGTATTGTTTTCTACATAGCCTATTTAAATTCTAGGCCATTCACTAATTGGTGCTGCAGGCGCATCCTGACGACTCCACAACCCGATGACTAGCCCATCGACCAACCCAAAGAGATCGTCACCATGACCCCTTTGAGCCTCCCCGACCCCATTGCCGCCTACTTTGCGGCCGACCAACAAAAGAACGCTGAGGCCATTGCCCGGTGCTTCACGGCACAGGCCGTCGTCAAGGACGAGGGCCGCACCCATTCGGGCATCGACGCCATCAAGGCCTGGAAGGCCGCGGCATCGACAAAGTACGCGTACACCACCGAACCCTTTGCGCTGCAGCAGAGCGACGGCCACCAGGTCGTCACCAGCCGCGTCGAGGGTAACTTCCCCGGTAGCCCGGTCGATCTGCGCTACCGCTTTCGCCTTGAGCGTGGCCTGATTGCGTCGCTGGAGATCACGGTATGAGCTTCGACCTTCAACTGCGCGGCCAGCGCGCACTCGTCACGGGCGGCACCAAAGGCGTGGGCGCGGCAGTGGTGCAGGCTTTGGTGGACGCCGGTGTGCAGGTGATGGCTACCGCGCGTTCAGCCCCTGCGCACCCGATTGGCGGCGTGCTGTATGTGCCTGCCGACGTCTCCACCGCAGAAGGCGCTGTAGAGGTTGCGCAGGCGGTGCTCACGCACTGGGGCTGCGTGGACATTCTGGTCAACGTGGTGGGCGGCTCCAGCGCGCCAGGCGGGGGCTTTGCAGCGCTGGACGATGCGCAGTGGTTCAACGAACTGAACCAGAACCTGATGCCCGCCGTGCGCCTGGACCGCGCTTTGTTGCCCGCCATGCTGGCCCTGGGCGCGGGCGTCATCGTCCACGTCAGCTCTATCCAGCGCGTGCTGCCGCTGCCCGGGTCCACCACCGCCTACGCTGCTGCCAAGGCGGCCCTGTCCACCTACAGCAAGGCCTTGTCGAAAGAGGTCACGCCACAAGGCGTTCGCGTGCTGAGCGTCTCGCCCGGCTGGGTCGAAACCGAAGCTGCCGTCGCCCTGGCCGAGCGCGTGGCCACCCAGGCAGGCACGGACTACGAAGGCGGCAAGCAGATCATCATGCAGTCGCTGGGCGGCATCCCGCTGGGCCGCCCCGCCAGGCCGCAAGAGGTGGCCGACCTGATCACGTTTTTGGTGTCACCGCGTGCGGGAGCGATATCGGGCTCGGAGCATGTGATTGATGGGGGCACGGTGCCGACGGTTTAGAGGCGCAGCAATGCGGCTTTTCACATCAGCCCTGGTGGAACGCCAGGAACTGACACCCGGTTGAGCTGCGGTTCGTCTTACCGCACCCCTGTCAGGCCCCCGCCACCGACAGCCCGCGTTACGGGGCAGTTGATGACGATATCGGTGACTTCGAGCGAGACCAGGCCTTTTTCTTCGGCAGCCAATAGCTCCTCCTCCGATGTCAGCTCGGGCCCCGGATGGTGTGTCGTTCTCGTCACCAGGACGAGGCGCCACAGTGGGCTGTAGCTTCGGTCCGTGTTCGCCGCGCCCACGGGACGTGGCGCAGATTGAAAGATGCTGATCTGTTCGCCCTGCGAGAATTTGTACACACGCTCCAGCACCGAGGGGCGCGCGGCGATGGCGTCGCGCAGGCGAGGCACGTGGTTCACACCGGCGGCCTCTGCCATGGCGCCGTCCGAGATGTCTGTCGTGATGTACTCCACCTGTCGCCCGTCAACCCAGGCACGGTGCAGTGGAAGTACCGTTTCTGTCCGTCCGGCATCAAAACGGGGCCCCGCGCATCCGATGAGCAGAACCACGGATGCAATGGCGATGGTGAGACGAATCAAGTGCGACGCTCCTGGTGATGCTGAACGTTGATCCTGAGCAGCATGTGGTGGCTAGCCGACGTGAGTCGGCTCGTGCGACGGATTGGATTGCTGGCGCATGGTGCTGCCATTTTGCCCAAGCGACCTCTGACACCAAGAAGCAAAAATCCCCGGCGAACGGAACCAGTCAGTGGGTTGAGGCTGTCGCGTCCCCGTCATAGGGCCTGCCTAAACCAGCACATCCCGAATAGCCACGTCCTTGTCAAACTGTGCCTTGGCAAACGGGCACAGCGGGACCACTTTGGTACCCGTAGCCCGCGCCCACAGCACCAGCGCGTCGAGCAGTGCGCGTCCGACACCTTGCCCGCTGAGCGATGGGTCCACTTCAGTGTGGTCCACGATGACCATCGTGGCGTTGGTGCGGCTGTAGGTCATCTCGGCCAGGCGCTGGCCGCCGTTTTCGATGGTGAAGGCGCCTTTGGCGTCTTGCTCCTGGTGCTGGACGGTGTGCTGCATGGGGTGGTGAATGAAGCAGATGGAATAGGTGCCGGAGTATGGCGCAGCAGGTATTGCCGCCGCTGACCGATTGATGAATGGGTTGCTTCTTCGGTCGGTCGGCCAGTTCAGGTTTGCTGATGCTTTGGTTGCGAAGGCAGCGCCAAGCAGCATGCCGTTTTCCGCTACGCCTGACCAAATGCCTCCGACAGAAACTCTGCCGTGGCGCGGACGCGTGCGGTGCGCTGCAGGTCGGGGTGCATGACTTGCCAGACCTCGTAATCGGTGGCGCGGCGGCGTTGGGGCCAGATGCGGACCAGGCCTTCGCGATCGCCCATCCACACCGGCATTTCACCCAGGCCAATGCCCGCTGCCACCGCCTTGCGCACCAGCAGGCTGGAGCGCACGGCCATGGCGATGCGGGCTTGGCGGGCGGGCACACCGGCCATGGTCAGAAACGGGCTGTGCTCCAGGTAGGGGCCATAGGCCACCAGGTGGTGGCCCCGCAGCTCGTCGTCGGGCACGGGTTCGCCAAAGCGCTCGATATAGCCCGCGCTGGCAAACAGGCCCACCGGCCATGACACCACGCGGCGCACGACCAGGTCGGGCGTCTCCGGGCGGACGTTGCGAAACGCAATGTCCACCTGCCTGCGGCTGAGGCTGAGCAACTGGGTGGAGACCTCCAGGTCCACACGGATGTGGGGCCAGTGCCGCTGCAGGCGCTCGACGGCGGGCAGCAGCAGGTCGATGGCGATGGAGTCGGTACTGGTGACGCGCACGATGCCGCCGGGGTTTTCGTCCTGGCCTTCGATTTTGGTGCGCAGGTCGAGGGCTGCGCTTTCCATGCGGCGGGCGGCTGCCAGGGCCGTTTCGCCTGCCGGCGTGAGCAGGTATCCATCTTTGGCACGCAGGAACAGCTTGGCGCCCAGCTCGGCCTCCAGTGCATTCAGCCGCCGCCCCACTGTGGCCTGGTCGATGCCCAGGCTGCGCGCGGCGGCGCGCAAGGAGGGGGCTCTTGTCAGCGCGAGAAAGACGCGGGTGTTGTCCCAGTTCATGGTGGTATTCATCGGGTGGGAGTGATGCAATTTTGCATCACTACAGAGCGAAATTGCTGCGTTTGAATGGTGCGTTGGCGCTGTAACCTTGCAGGCCTGAATGATATTTTTGAGGACTGCAACCCATGCCCACCGCTTTGAGTGAACAACATACCGCCACTGTGCAGACCGCCGTACCACCCACCATGCAGGCCATCGTGTTCGACGACTTCGGCGGGCCTGAGGTGCTGGTGGCCCGGGAGGTCCCGACCCCCGAGGTGCGTCCGCACGACCTGCTGGTGCGCAACGCCTCCATCGGCGTGAACCGCGCTGATCTGTTGCACCGCAAGGGGGCTTACGGTCGCGCCTACTTTGGCGATGCGGACACCATGGGGCTGGAGATCGCGGGCACGGTGGTCGCGGTGGGCCCGCTGGTGCGCGGCTTTGCCGTGGGTGACCGTGTGATGGGCATTGTGGGCGGCGGGGCCTACGCCGAGCTGTCGCGCATCGACCACCGCATGGCCATGCATGTGCCGGAGGGCCTGGGCCTGGTGGCAGCGGGTGCGGTGGCAGAGGTGTTTGTGACTGCACACGAGGCGCTGTTCCACCTGGCCAACCTGCAGGCGGGCGAGTCGGTGCTGATCCACGCAGCCGCAGGCGGCGTGGGCTCGGCGGCGGTGCAACTGGCGAAAGCGGCGGGCGCACGGGTGTTTGGCACAGCAAGCGGTGACAAGCGCGATGCAGTGCTGGGCTTTGGCGCGGATGTGTTCATCGATTACCGCAGCGAGGACTTTGCGGCCGTGGTGGCGCAGGCAACGGACGGCAAAGGTGTGGACGTGGTGATCGACTTCATTGGTGCGCCATACCTGGAGCGCAACGTGCGGTCGTTGGCCGTGGGCGGGCGCATGGTGGCCGTGGGCTTACTGGGGGGCGCGCAAGGCGCCACGTTGCCGATGGACGCCGTGCTGTACCGCCATCTGCAGATCTTTGGCACGGTGATGAAGTCGCGCCCGCCCGAGGTCAAGCAGGCCATGGTGCAGCGCTTTGCCGAGCGGTGGCTGCCTGCGCTGGCGGCCGGTGCGATCTGGCCGGTGATTGACAGCACCTACCCGTTGGCAGATGCCGCGCAGGCCCACAGTCGCATGGAATCTGGCGTCAACGTCGGCAAGATTCTGCTGCTGCCAGGGGCGGCGTGAGGCGCGCAGAAGTTCATTGTTGCGGTTGGGGCATGGCGCCCGGGCAGGCCCGACTCCGCGTCAGCCCGCCGCTCTGGCCGCCCCTGCTGCCTGTCGGCAACCTGCAAACATGTCCAGCCCCGCGCTGTACGCCCCGGTCTTCACATCCATCAGCCCCAGCACCGAGTGAAAGTAGTTGTCGTGGGTGATGCGCCGCTCGGCCAGCTCGTGCTGCAGGCAGCCGGTGGCGACCTGGGTGCGCGCCTGCATGGCGGGCGAGAGCCAGGTGATCCACGGCACATGCTTTTGCACGTCGGGCGCAATGGAGTAGGGCAGGCCGTGCAGGTAGAGGTTGTTCTCGCCCAGTGATTCGCCATGGTCTGCTACATAAATCATAGCTGTTTGCGCTTTGCTATCCTGCGCTGTGAGCCATTTGAGCACTGAATCGAGGAAAAAGTCTGTCTCCACGACGCTGTTGTCATACGCGTTGACGACCTGCTGGCGCTCACACTCCTGCAGGGAGGTGGATGTGCATTCGGGGCCAAACTTCTTGTTGTCGGGCGCCGAGCGTTTGTAGTACGCGGGGCCGTGGCTGCCCATCTGGTGCAGCACGACCACCGTGCCGCGCTGGCGCTGTTCCGTGGGCAGGGCGGCGATGCGGGTGTCCAGGTCTTGCAGCATCACGCGGTCCAGGCACTCGCCGCCGGGGCACAGGGCGGGGTCGGGCGTCGGGCTTTTTGGCGCGCTGGTGAGGGTCTCGCCAATGCGGTCGCACACGCCTTTGCAGCCGGACTGGTTGTCCACCCACAGCACGGCCAGGCCTGCGTGGTGCAGCACGTCGATGAGGCTTTCAAAGTTGGCAGCGCGCGCTTCATAGCCGGTGCGGCCCAGGTGCGAGAACATGCAGGGCACCGATGCTGCGGTGCTGGTGCCGCAAGACCACGCATTGCGGGCGCTGACGAGGTCCGTGCGGGCCGCGAGCAGCGGTGTGGTGTTGCGCTCATAGCCGTTGATGCCGAAGTTGCCGCTGCGGCCGGTTTCGCCCAGCACCAGCACCAGCAGCGGGGGCTTGGCCTGGCCCGCATAGCTGGCGCCCAGCTGTGCATCGCGCCCCAGGGGCAGCAGCTTGCTGGTGTCCATGCGCAGGGGCTTGGTGGCGATGTTGCCCAGCGCGTACACGCTGTTGAGTGGGTTGATCAGGTAGCGCAGCTTGGTGTGGTTGCGCATGGTCGATGCAAAGTCCTGGAACACCAGCAGCAGGCACACCACGATGACGGCGATGGCGCCCGCCAGCAGCAGCCCGTTGTGCGCCGCGTGGCGCAGGGTGCTCAGCCGCAACACGGGGCGGCGCAGCAGCCACCACAGCGGTGGCACGGCCAGCGCCAGCACGGTGGCCAGCATGCGCCAGTTGAGCAGGTCACCCGCCTCTTTGACGTCGGTTTGCAGCACGTTGGTGAGCATGCTGGCGTCAATGGCCACGCCGTAGGCCAGCATGAAATACGCGCCAAACGCAGCCATCACCACCAGCACGGTGGCGGCGGGCTTGAGCGTCCAGCGCCAGGCCAGCAGGCTCAGCAGTGCGGCATTGCCCGCTGCCACGATGAGCGCAAACGCGATGGCAAAGCCCCAGCCGCGCAGGCTGCCCTGGCCCGGCAACTGCGCCACCTCGCGCCACAGCGGCACATTGCAGGCCGTGGCCAGCCAGGTGCTGATGAGCACCACCACCCAGGCGGGGTGCAGGTGGCGTGTTGCGGTGGAAACGGGCCGGGGCGCGGTGCCCGTGGCCAGGTGGGGAAGCAGCAGGCGCTGCAGTATCAAAGGCATGGGGCGCACTGTGGCGCCCGAGGCTTAAGGCCGCATTAACGTGCGGACTGCGGCAGCAGGTTTCTGGCGTGGTGCGCCAGGTGGTCGGCCATGAAGGTCTGGATGAAGTAGTAGCCGTGGTCGTAGCCCGCGTGGCGGCGCAGGCTGAGCGACTGGCCGATGGCCTGGCACGCAGCTTCGAACAGGTGTGGGTGCAGTTGGTCGGCCAGAAACTTGTCGGACAGGCCTTGGTCGATGAGGATGCCTGCAGGGTACGGCGCGACCGGCTGGTGCTGCATGAGCACCGTGGCGTCGTGCTCGATCCAGCCCGTGCGGTCTGCACCTAGGTAGCCCGTGAAGGCTTTCTCACCCCATGGGCACTGGGTGGGCGCGCAGATGGGGGCAAAGGCCGACAGGCTCTGGAACCGGCCCGGATGGCGCAGCGCCAGCGTGAGCGCGCCATGCCCGCCCATCGAGTGGCCGGTGATGCCCAGGCGGGTGCCGTCGATGGGCAACTGGGCTGAGACCAGCGGCAGCAGCTCTTTCAGCAGGTAGCTCTCCATGCGCCAGTGGCGTGCCCAGGGCTCGGCCGTGGCGTCCAGATAAAAGCCTGCGCCCACGCCAAAGTCCCAGCTGTCGGCCTCGCCCGGCACGTTGGCGCCACGCGGGCTGGTGTCGGGCGCAATGAGGGCCAGGCCCAGCTCGGCGGCCAGGCGCTGGGCGCCGGCCTTGACCATGAAGGTTTCTTCCGTGCAGGTCAGCCCCGCCAGGAAGAGCAGGGCGGGCACGGGCCCTTGCTGCGCTTGCGGGGGAAGGAACACCGAGAACTTCATGGGCAGCCCGATCTCGGAGGAGGCGTGCTGGTAGAAGCGCTGCTCGCCGCCAAAGCAGGCGTGGCTGCTGAGGAGTTCCAGGGAGGTGGTCATGGTGGATGCTCTGAAAATAATAGCTGCTAGCGCTCGATGGATAAGCGTTAGAGGGCTTTTTTGCTTGAATTGAAAATTGACCTTAGACCGAGCCCGTTTGCCCTGAGCCTGTCGAAGGGTTGGTGGCAAGGCGTGCCATGGCTTCGACAGGCTCAGCCCGAACGGGTAACGGGGCGTTCGGGCGTCTCAAACGTTGGCTGCTCTGAAGGGCTCAGGCCACTGCGTATTTAACGACGGAGCGTATCGACTTGCCTTCGTGCATCAAATCAAACGCTTCGTTGATGTCCTTGAGGCCCATGGTGTGCGTGACAAACGGCGCGAGCTGGATCTTGCCCGCCATCGCGTCTTCGACCATGCCGGGCAGCTCGCTGCGGCCCTTGACGCCGCCGAACGCCGTGCCCATCCACTTGCGGCCGGTGACGAGCTGGAAGGGGCGGGTGCTGATCTCTTGCCCCGCGCCTGCCACGCCGATGATGACCGACTGGCCCCAGCCGCGGTGCGCGCATTCGAGGGCGGCGCGCATCACGTTGACGTTGCCGATGCACTCAAAGCTGTGGTCCACGCCCCAGGTGGTCATCTCCACGATGACCTGCTGGATCGGCTTGTCGAAGTCCTTGGGGTTCACGCAGTCGGTGGCGCCAAAGGTGCGGGCCAGATCGAATTTGGACGGGTTGGTGTCGATGGCGATGATGCGCCCGGCCTTGGCCAGCTTGGCGCCTTGAATGACCGCCAGGCCGATGCCGCCCAGGCCGAACACGGCGACCGTATCGCCCTCTTGCACCTTTGCGGTGTTCTTGACGGCGCCCAGGCCCGTGGTCACGCCGCAGCCCAGCAGGCAGACCTGCTCGGGGTTGGCGTTGGAGTTGACCTTGGCGAGCGACACCTCGGCCACCACGGTGTATTCGCTGAAGGTGCTGCAGCCCATGTAGTGGTAGATGGGCTGGCCGTTGTAGCTGAAGCGCGTGGTGCCGTCGGGCATCACACCCTTACCCTGTGTGGCGCGCACGCTCACGCACAGGTTGGTCTTGCCGCTCTTGCAGAACAGGCACTCGCCACATTCGGCGGTGTAGAGCGGGATCACATGGTCGCCGGGCTTCACGCTGGTCACGCCTTCGCCCACCTCCACCACGATGCCAGCGCCTTCATGGCCCAGCACCACGGGGAACAGTCCTTCGGGGTCGTCACCGCTCAGGGTGAAGGCGTCGGTATGGCACACACCGGTGTCGGTGATCTTGATGAGCACTTCGCCCTTCTTGGGCGGGGCGACGTCGATCTCGACGATCTGCAGGGGTTCTCCGGCTTTGAAGGCGACGGCGGCGCGGGATTTCATGGGGTGGTCCTTTCGGTCAATCGGGTGAATGGGGGTGGGCGGTCTGTCTATTTGAGGTACGACCGGAGCAGGGCCAGGGTTTCGTCGATGGCTGCCTGGGATGGCGCGGGTTTCTCGGCCAGCGTCTCGCGCACATGGCTGTCGAGCAGGTCGGCCATCAGCCCGTGCACGGCGCCGCGCATGGCGGCCAGCTGCTGCAGGATGGGGGCGCAGTCGCTGCCCGCCTCCACGGCGCGCTCCAGCGCCTCGGCCTGGCCCTTGATGCGGCGCAGGCGGGTGATGGCGCGTTGCTTGTCTTCGGGGGTGTGGGGCATGGCTGCGGGGGGTATGGTGCGGGGGCTGCCTTTGTACTGGGTGGCAGTATAAAAGATAGCCCCATACTGGTCGAGCGGTAGGCCGTTAAAAAACCTTTTAACTAGGGGGGAGTATGTGCATCCGGCACGGCTTGGCCTGTGTGGGGCGCCCATGAAAAAAGCCCGCAGGCACTGCCTGCGGGCTTCGGGAGGGGGTGGACGGCGCGCGGGGCGCCGTACCGGTCAACGCTTGGCCAGTGGTGGCACGTCGCGGCGCTCGGAGCCGGTGAACAGCTGGCGGGGGCGGCCGATCTTGTACTCGGGGTCGCCGATCATTTCGTTGAGCTGGGCGATCCAGCCCACGGTGCGGGCCAGGCTGAAGATGCCGGTGAACAGGTTCACAGGAATGCCGATGGCGCGCTGCACGATGCCGGAGTAGAAGTCCACGTTCGGGTAGAGCTTGCGCTGCACGAAGTAGTCGTCTTCCAGGGCGATCTTTTCCAGTTCCTTGGCCAGCTTGAACAGCGGGTCGTTTTCCAGGCCCAGCTCGGCCAGCACTTCATTGCAAGTCTCTTGCATGAGCTTGGCGCGGGGGTCGTAGTTCTTGTACACGCGGTGGCCAAAACCCATGAGCTTGACGCCGGAGTTTTTGTCCTTGACCTGCTTGATGAAGTCGCCGATCTTTTCCACGCCGCCTTGGGCCTGGATGTCGTACAGCATGTTCAGGGCTGCCTCGTTGGCGCCACCGTGGGCGGGGCCCCACAGGCAGGCCACGCCCGCAGCGATGGCCGCGAACGGGTTGGTGCCCGACGAACCGCACAGGCGCACCGTGGAGGTCGATGCGTTCTGCTCGTGGTCAGCGTGCAGGATGAAGATGCGGTCGAGTGCGCGTTCCAGCACGGGGTTGACCTTGTACTCTTCGCAGGGGGTGCCGAACATCATGCGCAGGAAGTTGCCTGCGTAGGACAGGTTGTTCTGCGGGTACATGTAGGGCTGGCCCATGCCGTACTTGTAGGCCATGGCGACCAGCGTGGGCATCTTGGCGATCAGGCGGATGGCGGCGATCTCACGGTGCTGCGGATTGTTGATGTCCGTGCTGTCGTGGTAGAAGGCCGACAGGGCGCCCACCAGGCCGGTCAGCACGGCCATGGGGTGCGCGTCACGGCGGAAGCCACGCAGGAAGAACTGCATCTGCTCGTTGACCATGGTGTGGTTGGTCACGCGGCTCGTGAAGTCGGTCTTCTGCGCTGCGTTGGGCAGGTCGCCGTACAGCAGCAGGTGGCAGGTTTCCAGGAAGTCGCAGTTTTCAGCCAGCTGCTCAATGGGGTAGCCGCGGTACAGCAGTTCGCCCTTGTCGCCGTCAATGTAGGTGATGGCCGACTGGGTGGCTGCCGTTGACAGGAAGCCTGGGTCATAGGTGAACATGCCCGTCTGCGCATACAGCTTGCGGATGTCGATGACATCCGGGCCAATGGTGCCCTGGTAGACCGGCAGGTCCACGCTGGGACCGCCGTTACTGAACGACAGGGTGGCTTTGTTGTCAGCTAGCTTCATTGTTACTTTCCTTAGGTTTGCCGATGATCATCCGGTCTGGTGGGGCTGGGATCTTTTCAGAGCGAGAAAACCCGCTCGTCAGGTGCCCAGCACGGGGGTGCCGCCGCTTTCCCGCAGCATGCCCAGCACTTCATGCACCTCGGGCGCATCCAGCGTCTCACTGGGTTCCTTGCGGCAAAGCAGCAGGTCCAGGAGGTCGTTGTCGGCGAGGTCCATCAGGGCCGCAAGGCCCTGGGCGTGGCGCTGGTTCAGCTCAGGCTCGAAACGGGTGAAGAACTGCTCGATGAACAGATCGTTTTCCAGCAGGCCGCGCCGGCAGCGCCAGTGCAGCTTGCTGAGTTCGCGTTCCGTCAGCAGCGGCGAGGCTGCCGAGGGGGCGGTGGTGGCGGTTGCACCCATGGCGGTCCTGGGCCCCGGTCAGATGGCGCGACGCACCATCAGTTCCTTGATCTTGCCGATGGCCTTCGTGGGGTTCAGGCCCTTGGGGCACACGTCCACGCAGTTCATGATGGTGTGGCAACGGAACAGGCGGTACGGGTCTTCGAGGTTATCGAGGCGCTGGCCGGTGGCGTCATCGCGGCTGTCGGCGATGAAGCGGTAGGCCTGCAGCAGTCCGGCAGGGCCCACGAACTTGTCGGGGTTCCACCAGAAGCTGGGGCAACTCGTGGAGCAGCTGGCACACAGGATGCACTCGTACAGGCCGTTGAGCTCTTCGCGCTCTTCGGGAGACTGCAGGCGCTCGCGGTCGGGTGGAATCTGCTCGTTGATCAGGTAGGGCTTGATCGAGTTGTACTGCTTGAAGAACTGCGTCATGTCCACGATCAGGTCGCGGATCACGGGCAGGCCGGGCAGGGGCTTGAGAACAATCGTGCCCTTCAGGGTATTCATGTTCGTCAGGCAGGCCAGGCCGTTCTTGCCATTGATGTTCATCGCGTCGGAGCCACAGACGCCTTCGCGGCACGAACGGCGGAACGACAGCGTGGGGTCCTGCTCCTTGAGCTTCATCAGGGCGTCCAGCAGCATGCGTTCATGGCCGTCGAGTTCGATCTCGATGGTCTGCATGTAAGGCTTGGCGTCCTTGTCCGGGTCGTAGCGGTAGATTTGGAATGTGCGCTTTTGCATGGTTCTTCTCTCGTGGGGCTACTGTTTAGAACGTACGGACCTTGGGGGGCACGCTGTCCACCGTCAGGGGCTTGAGGTTGACCGGCTTGTAGGCGAGGCGGTTGCCTTCGCTGTACCACAGGGTGTGCTTCATCCACTCTTGGTCATTGCGGCCCAGGGGGAACTCGGCGTGGTCGGCAGGGTGCTCGTAGTCGTACACGGTGTGGGCGCCACGGCATTCCTTGCGGGCGGCAGCCGACACCATGGTGGCCTGCGCCACTTCGATCAGGTTGTCCACTTCGAGCGCTTCGATGCGGGCGGTGTTGAACACCTTGGACTTGTCCTTCAGCGTCACGTTGGCCACGCGGCTGCGGATCTCGGCGATCTTCTTGACGCCTTCGTCCATGCTGGCCTGGGTGCGGAACACGCCGGCATGCTGCTGCATGGTGGAGCGGATGTCACCTGCCAGGTTTTGCGCGTAGATGCCTTCGTTCGACTTGTCGAGCTGGTTCAAGCGCTCCAGGGTGCGGTCGGCCGCATCCTTGGGCAGGGGCTTGTGCTCCTTGTTCTTGTTGTTGAACTCGACGATGTGGCGGCCAGCGGCCTTGCCGAACACCAGCAGGTCCAGCAGCGAGTTGGTGCCCAGGCGGTTGGCGCCGTGCACCGACACGCAGGCGCATTCGCCCACGGCGTACAGGCCGTTGACCACTTCGTTGTTGATGCCGTTGGCTTGTGCAACCACCTGGCCGTTGATGTTGGTAGGCACGCCACCCATCTGGTAGTGGATGGTGGGCACCACAGGAATAGGTTCCTTGGTGATGTCCACGTTGGCGAAGTTGACGCCGATTTCGTACACCGAAGGCAGGCGCTTATGGATGGTGTCTGCACCCAGGTGGTCGAGCTTGAGCAGGATGTAGTCCTTGTTGGGACCGCAGCCGCGACCTTCCTTGATTTCCTGGTCCATGCAGCGAGACACGAAGTCGCGCGGGGCCAGGTCCTTCATGGTGGGCGCATAACGCTCCATGAAGCGCTCGCCGTTGCTGTTGAGCAAAATAGCGCCTTCGCCACGGCAGCCTTCGGTCAGCAGCACGCCGGCGCCGGCCACGCCCGTGGGGTGGAACTGCCAGAACTCCATGTCCTGCAGCGCAATGCCGGCACGTGCCGCCATGCCCAGGCCGTCACCGGTGTTGATGAAGGCGTTGGTCGATGCCGCAAAGATGCGGCCAGCACCGCCGGTGGCCAGCAGCACGGTCTTGGCTTCCAGGATGTACAGGTCGCCGGTTTCCATTTCCAGGGCGGTCACGCCCACCACGTCACCGTCGGCGTCGCGGACCAGGTCCAGCGCCATCCATTCGACGAAGAAGTTGGTCTTGGCCTTCACGTTCTGCTGGTACAGCGTGTGCAGCATGGCGTGGCCAGTGCGGTCGGCAGCGGCGCAGGCGCGTTGCACGGGCTTTTCGCCATAGTTGGCGGTGTGGCCGCCAAAGGGGCGCTGGTAGATGGTGCCGTCGGGGTTGCGGTCGAACGGCATGCCGAAGTGTTCCAGCTCATACACCACCTTGGGGGCTTCGCGGCACATGAACTCGATGGCGTCCTGGTCGCCCAGCCAGTCGGAGCCCTTGATGGTGTCGTAGAAGTGGTAGTGCCAGTTGTCTTCGGACATGTTGCCCAGCGATGCGCTCACGCCGCCTTGTGCAGCCACGGTGTGCGAACGGGTGGGGAAAACCTTGGACAGCGAGGCCACGTTCAGGCCTGCGCGGGAGAGTTCAAGCGCGGCACGCATGCCGGAGCCGCCTGCGCCGACGATGACGACATCGAACTTGCGGCGGGTGATGTTAGCGTTGGTGTAGCTCATTATTTTTTGCCTTCAGTCGCGGGGATCAATCAGAGACGCCACAAAACCTGGATACCCCAGCCGGCACAGCCGACCAGCCAGACGATGCTGAACACCTGCAGTGCCAGGCGCAGGCCCACGGGCTTGATGTAGTCCATCAAGACTTCACGCAGGCCGATCCAGGCGTGCCAAGCCAGTGCAACGATCACGGAGAAGGTCAGCACCTTCATCCACTGGGCCGAGAAGATACCGGCCCATTTGTCGTAGCCGATGGGGCCTTTGGAGAAGATCACCTGGGCCAGCAGTGCCAGGGTGAACAGGGCCATCAGGACTGCCGTGACGCGCTGGCTGAGCCAGTCGCGCAGGCCATAGTGGGCGCCGACGACGACGCGCTTGGAACCGTAATTGACGGACATGGGAATTTCCTCTCGTTCTTCGGCGGGCACTGCCTGGCAGCAGCCGCCGCTTTTTGGGGTTGATCGATCAGTACAGGCCGAAAAGCTTGGCGCCCAGCACCAGGGTCAGCGTGATGCTGATGGCCAGGACGGCAAAGGCCGAGGACTTGCCGAATTCCTTGTTCACGGCGCTGTGGCTCACGTCCATCCACAGGTGGCGCAGGCCGGCGGTGAAGTGGTGCAGGTAGGCCCAGATCAGTGCCAGGGCCACGAGTTTGATGAACCAGCCGGGCGCGAAACCAATGCCGATGTTGAAAGCCGCCGAGAACCGGGCGAACGAGATTTCAGACGACACCGAGGTGTCGAACATCCAGATGATGAAGGGCAGCAGCAGGAACATGATCAGCCCGCTGCCGCGGTGCAGGATCGAAACCCACGCGGCAGGAGTCATGCGGTAGGTGGTCAGGTCCTTGAAGGCATTGATGTTGCGGAATTCAGGCCGTTTTTTGGCGAGTTCTGTCATGTTGTGTGCTTTCGTGGATGTAACTGCTTTGTAATTTGAAGATGCAAAGAACGCAAAATTCTATTGCAACGCAACAAGAAGGGTTTGCTCCAGCCCGAATGTTCTACGTTTCCGCTCAGTTGCCAGTGTGGTGTCAGCTCAGTTCGTTACGGTAATGGTGCGTGTCGGTCAGGTACAGGCCACGCCGTAACTCCATCGGAACGTCGTTGTAGGTGTAGGCGATGCGCTCCACGCTCAGCAGCGGCGTGGCCTGTGGGATCTGCAGCATCGCCGCCTGGTCGGCATCGGGCAGTACGGCACGTATTTTCTCCTCGGCACGTACCATGCGTACGCCGAAGTCGAGTTCAAACATGGCGTAAGTAGGGCCTTGGTAGTTGGCCAACTGTTCGGCCGTCAGCCCTTTGAAAGCCTGGCCGGGCAGCCAGATGTCTTCCAGGATGGTGGGTACGCCTGCGAATGACAGGACTCGCCGCGCCTGGACCACCGGGTCGGCGCTGCGCAGTGCCAGTGCGCGCGCAACGTCAGCGCTGGCACGCACACGCCGACAATCGATCACCTTGCGCTGTGCAGGGCCCTCCACGCGGACGTCTCCCTTGTCGGGCATGAGCTTGAGAAAACGGTACTGCACATGCTGCTCGGCATGGGTGGCCACAAAGGTACCCTTGCCCTGGCGCCGCATCACGAGGTTTTCGGCCGCCAGCTCGTCAATGGCCTTGCGCACCGTGCCCTGGCTCACGCGAAAGCGTGCAGCCAGCTCCATCTCGCTGGGGATGGATTCGCCCGGTTTCCACTCGCCCTGTTGCAGACTTTGCAGGATGAGCCCTTTGATCTGCTGGTACAGCGGGCTGAACGCGGGCGTGGCAGAGCCCGTGCCTGCCAAAGGCTGCGCAGGGTTATCGGCGTTGAGCGGAAGCGAGGACATGGCGATCGGGAGAAGGGCAGGCCGCACACGAAGTGATACGCGGGCTGTGTCAGGGAGTTAATCATATCTTATATAAGACATAAGACAAATTGACCGAGGTGTCCAATCAGCGGTACACTCCAAGGCTGTTTTGCGGGGCACGGGCTGCTGGTAACAGGCGCTGGTGCTTGCGTTGCACTCACACCTGTTTTCCTCACTTCCCTGGAGTTTTCACCATGAGCAAGAAGCCTGTTCGCGTCGCCGTCACCGGTGCCGCTGGTCAAATTGGTTACGCCCTGCTGTTCCGCATCGCCTCCGGCGAAATGCTGGGCAAGGACCAGCCCGTCATCCTGCAATTGCTCGAAGTGCCTGTCGAAGGCCCCCAGAAGGCGCTCAAGGGCGTGATGATGGAGCTGGACGATTGCGCGTTCCCCCTGCTGGTGGGCATGGAAGCCCACAGCGACCCCATGACCGCTTTCAAGGACGCTGACTACGCCCTGTTGGTCGGTTCGCGCCCCCGTGGCCCGGGCATGGAACGCGCCGAACTGCTGGCTGTCAACGGCGCCATCTTCACGGCACAGGGCAAGGCCCTGAATGCCGTGGCTTCGCGCAACGTGAAGGTGCTGGTCGTAGGCAACCCTGCCAACACCAACGCCTACATCGCCATGAAGTCGGCCCCCGACCTGCCACGCAAGAACTTCACCGCCATGCTGCGCCTGGACCACAACCGCGCTGCCAGCCAGATCGCTGCCAAGACCGGCAAGGCCGTGGCGGACATCGAAAAGCTGACCGTCTGGGGCAACCATTCGCCCACGATGTACGCCGACTACCGCTTCGCCACCATCAACGGTGAAAGCGTCGCCAAGATGATCAACGACCAGGAATGGAACGCCAACACTTTCCTGCCCACCGTGGGCAAGCGCGGCGCTGCCATTATCGAAGCGCGTGGCCTGTCGTCGGCTGCTTCGGCTGCCAACGCCGCCATCGACCACATGCGTGACTGGGCCCTGGGCACCAACGGCAAGTGGGTCACCATGGGCATTCCTTCGGACGGCCAGTACGGCATCCCCAAGGACACCATGTTTGGTTTCCCCGTGACGTGCGAAAACGGCGAGTACAAGATCGTTGAAGGTCTGGAAATCGACGCGTTCTCGCAAGAGCGCATCAACATCACGCTGGCTGAGCTGCAAGGCGAGCAAGACGGCGTCAAGCACCTGCTGTAAACCAGGTGAGCGCCATGCAGCCGACGCCACAGGCATCGGGCCTTCGGGCCGCCCGGGTCCCCGCGCAGGGGCAGGGCGCTGCGCCATCCCATCCACGCGATGTGTTGCTGGGCGCCCAGGCGCAGACAGGCTTCCTGCCGGTCTGTGACCACTACAGCGGCGTCGAAGCGCGCATGCGCAAGAGCCTGCAGCTGCAGGCCGAGATGACGCAGGAGTTCGGTACCTGCGTCTTTGATGTCACCCTCGATTGCGAAGACGGCGCCCCCGTCGGCCTTGAAGCCGACCACGCCCGGCTGGTTGCCCGTCTGGCCCTGGGCGCTGCACCCGGTGCCCGCGTGGCCGCCCGGGTCCACGCGGTGGACCACCCGGCATTCGCCAACGATGTCGCCACGATAGCGGGCGAAGCAGGCCATCGGCTCAGCCACATCATGGTTCCCAAGGTGGAATCTGTGGACGACGTACTGGCAGCGGAGCGGGCGCTGGAGAAAGCCTCTGCCGCCCCGGTACCGATCCATGTCCTCATCGAATCCCCTGCTGCGGTGCACCGTGCTTTTGAAATCGCAGCCCACCCGCGCGTGCAGAGCCTGAGTTTTGGCCTCATGGATTTTGTGTCGGCCCATGGTGGCGCCATCCCTGCGCATGGCATGACTTCGGCGGGGCAGTTTTCTCACCCACTGGTGGTGCGTGCCAAGCTGGAGATTGCCGCTGCCTGCCATGCCCACGGCAAGGTGCCATCGCATTGTGTGGTGACGGAGTTCGCCGATACGGTGGCCATGCAAGGCGCCGCCAGCCGTGCCGCGCGCGAGCTGGGCTATACCCGCATGTGGAGCATCCATCCCGCACAGATCCGATCCATCCTGCAGGCGTTTGCGCCTCAGCAGGATGACATCGAAGTTGCTTCAAAAATAATAACTGCTGCCGTAGATTCTGATTGGGCTCCCATCAGTTTTGAAGGCACGTTGCACGACCGCGCCAGCTATCGCTTTTACTGGCAGGTGCTGGAGCGCGCTCACCGTACCGGGCGCACACTTCCTCTCGCCGTGCGCCATTGGTTTGGCGCGTCGGCCTCCGTTCCGTTGTGAACATTCCTGAATTTTTCCACGCAGGACCTCCCATGAAATCCTTTATCGCCTCTGCCCTGATGCTGCTGGCTCCAGCCCTCGCCCTGGCGCAAACCCCTGCCAAGACCGAAGCCAAACCCGAGACCAAGGCTGCCGCCAAACCTGCAGCAAAGCCCGCTGCCAAGCCCGATGCGAAGTCTGCCAAGGCTGCGGACAAGGCGCCTGCCGCCAAGAAATCTTCGGTAGCCAAAACCGAAGGCACCAGCAGCCGCAGCCAGCTCAAGAGCGCGGCGAACCAGGTGGCCACCGGCATCATTGCTGCCGAAGCCGCGCTGTCTCCCGAAGAACTGGCCATTGCCGAACGTGTGCACGTGGGCCGCATTCCCTGCGAACTCGGTGCCTTTGTCACCGTGACCGCCGAGCCCGCGAGCCCAGGCCACTTCCATGTGGAAGGCAAGGGCTTCAAGTACTTCATGGCCCCCGTCGCTACCACCACGGGCACGGTGCGCCTGGAAGACCAGAAGGGTGGCGCCGTCTGGCTGCAGATCGCCAACAAGTCCATGCTGATGAACCAGAAACTGGGTCAACGCCTGGCCGACGAATGCATGAGCCCGCAGCAGGTGGTGGTGGCCGAGGCCATCAAGAAAAACCCGCCCGTGAGTGTGCTGGAACCCCTGAAGTAAGCCCTTCACCAGCGCAGCGCCACAGAGAAGAAAACCGCACGACCCCGCGCATGCAGGCGCCCCGGCTATCGAAAAACGCCGCCGCGCTGCACGCCGCCCCACTTTAGAACGCAACCGGAGAAAAATGATGTTGAAAGCCTACCGTGACCATGTGGCCGAGCGCGCCGCCCTCGGCATCCCGCCCCTGCCGCTGACCGCCAAGCAGACCGGCGAGCTGATCGAGCTGCTCAAGAACCCCCCTGCGGGCGAAGAAGCCACGCTGGTGGACCTGATCACGCACCGCGTGCCTGCCGGTGTGGACGACGCCGCCAAGGTCAAGGCCAGCTACCTGGCTGCCGTGGCGCACGGTACTGAGGTGTGCACGCTGATTGGCCGTGAGCGCGCCACGCAGCTTTTGGGCACCATGCTGGGCGGCTACAACCTCACCCCCCTGATCGACCTGCTGGACGACGCTGCGGTGGCCTCCGTCGCCGCCGAAGCGCTCAAGAAGACGCTGCTCATGTTCGATCAATTCCATGACGTCAAGGAAAAGGCTGACAAGGGCAACACCTTCGCCAAGGCCGTGCTACAAAGCTGGGCCGATGCCGAGTGGTTCACCAGCCGCCCCGAAGTGCCCCAGAGCATCAAGCTCACCGTGCTCAAGGTCACTGGCGAAACCAACACCGACGACCTGTCGCCCGCACCGGACGCGTGGAGCCGCCCCGACATCCCGCTGCACGCGCTGGCCATGCTCAAGAACAAGCGCGACGGCATCACGCCCGAAGAAGACGGCAAGCGCGGCCCGGTGAAGTTCATTGAAGACCTGCGCGCGCGTGGCAACCTGGTGGCCTACGTGGGCGACGTGGTCGGCACGGGTTCGAGCCGCAAGTCCGCCACCAACAGCGTGCTGTGGTTCACGGGCGAAGACATCCCGTTCGTGCCCAACAAGCGCTTTGGCGGCGTGTGCCTGGGCAGCAAGATTGCGCCCATCTTCTACAACACCATGGAAGACGCTGGTGCACTGCCCATCGAACTGGATGTAAGCCAGATGCACATGGGCGACGAGATCGAACTGCTGCCCTACGCTGGCAAGGCGCTCAAGGACGGTAACGTGATTGCCGAATTCGAAGTCAAGAGCGAAGTCCTGTTCGACGAAGTGCGTGCCGGTGGCCGCATTCCGCTGATCATTGGCCGTGGCTTGACTGCCAAGGCCCGCGAAGCCCTGGGCCTGGCGCCTTCCACGCTGTTCCGCCTGCCGCAAGTGCCTGCCGCCACCGGCAAGGGTTTCACGCTGGCCCAGAAGATGGTCGGCCGCGCCTGCGGACTGCCCGAAGGCCTGGGTGTGGTGCCCGGCACCTACTGCGAACCCCGCATGACCTCGGTGGGCTCGCAGGACACCACCGGACCCATGACCCGCGACGAACTCAAGGACCTGGCCTGCCTGGGCTTCAGCTCCGATCTGGTGATGCAGTCCTTCTGCCACACGGCTGCGTACCCCAAGCCCGTGGACGTGAAGATGCACCACGAGCTGCCTGACTTCATCAGCACGCGCGGCGGCATCTCGCTCAAGCCTGGCGACGGCATCATCCACAGCTGGCTTAACCGCATGCTGCTGCCCGACACCGTGGGAACGGGCGGCGACTCGCATACGCGTTTCCCTATCGGCATCAGCTTCCCTGCAGGTTCGGGCCTGGTGGCGTTCGCCGCAGCCACGGGCGTGATGCCCCTGGACATGCCTGAGTCGGTGCTGGTGCGCTTCAAGGGCCAGATGCAGCCCGGCGTCACGCTGCGTGACCTGGTGCACGCGATTCCGCTGTACGCCATCAAGCAAGGCCTGCTCACAGTGGCCAAGCAGGGCAAGAAGAACATCTTCTCGGGCCGCATCCTGGAAATCGAAGGCCTGCCTGACATGAAGGTCGAGCAAGCGTTCGAACTGTCTGACGCCTCGGCCGAGCGCTCTGCCGCTGGCTGCACGGTGCGCCTGAACAAGGAACCCGTGATCGAGTACATCAACTCGAACATCGTGCTGCTCAAGAACATGATCGCCCAGGGCTATGCCGACGCACGCACCATCGGCCGCCGCATCAAGGCCATGGAAGCCTGGCTGGCCAACCCCCAGCTGCTGGCACCTGATGAAGATGCCGAGTACGCGGCCGTCATCGAGATCGACCTGGCCGAAATCACCGAGCCCATCGTTTGCTGCCCCAACGACCCCGACGACGCCAAGACGCTGTCGGATGTGGCGGGTGCTGCCATCGACGAAGTGTTCATCGGCTCGTGCATGACCAACATCGGCCACTTCCGTGCAGCCTCCAAGCTGCTCGAAGGCAAGAAGGACATCCCCGTCAAGCTGTGGATGGCCCCGCCCACGAAGATGGATGCACACCAGCTCACCGAAGAAGGCCACTACGGCGTGTTCGGCGCGGCCGGTGCCCGCATGGAAATGCCCGGCTGCTCGCTGTGCATGGGCAACCAGGCGCAGGTGAAGGAAGGCGCTACCGTGATGTCCACCAGCACCCGCAACTTCCCCAACCGTCTGGGCAAGAACACCAACGTGTACCTGGGCTCGGCCGAACTCTCGGCCATCTGCTCCAAGCTGGGTCGCATTCCTTCCAAGGAAGAGTACCTGGCAGATATCGGCGTCATCAACCAGAACGGCGACAAGATCTACAAGTACATGAACTTCGACCAGATCGCCGAGTTCAAGGAAGTGGCAGACGGCGTGACCGCCTGATCCTTCCCCTCGGGGATGGATAGACCAGCAAAAAGCGGCTCTTCGGAGCCGCTTTTTTTTGGCGCTGGATGTTTGTTGCAAACCACGCAATCGCCAAGCCATGCCACGGCGTGTCACGCAATGGACGCGTGTTTGTCATGCAAATGTCATGATTTCGTCGCTATGCTCCAGCCATAAAAACAAAACGAAATGGGGGGACATCCATGGCAAGAGAGAAAAACAATGCCGACAAGACCAGCAGCGTAGGGGCACGCCTCGCGGCGCTGCTGATCAGCGCGGTCTTCGCTCTGGGGTTTGGGTTGGGCGGCTACCACGCCGGGCTCAAGCCCCTCGCCCGTACGCTCGATACTGCCCTGCAGGTGCGTGGCTGGCAGCCTGTGCAGGCAGAAGTCCTGTCGGCTGAACTCAAGACGCACCACAGCAGCGATGGCGCCACCTACGAAGTGCAGGCCCGCTACCGCTATCAGGTGGCGGGCAAGGCTTACGAAGGCACCCGCGTCGGCCTGGACGCGCGGGGCAACAGCGACAACATCGACGACTGGCCACGGCAGTGGGCGGGGCGTCTTCAGAGCGCGCAGGCACGGGGGCAGGGCATCACGGTCCTGGTCAATCCCCACGATCCGTCGCAGTCGCTTATCGATCCCTCCATCCGCTGGTCGCTGCAGATTTTCCGCATTCCGTTTGCACTGGTTTTTACCTTGGTGGGGCTGGTGGCGGCCTGGTTTTTTCTGCACACCCTGCTGGGTCTGGTCAGGGCCGGGGGGACATCGCCGGCAGCTGGCAGTGGCGGCCTGCAGCCGGGCTCGTCGCCCACCAGCTTGTTCGCGAAGGGCGCTTCCGGCACTTCGGTGGGTGCTATCTGGTTTTTCACCATCTTCTGGTGCGGTATTGCGTTCCCTATGGCGGCCTTGCTGTGGACACAATCCAGCGCCCCCTGGTTTGCCAAGGCCTTCATCTCCCTCTTCGTGATGATCGGCCTGGGGCTGGTGACCCTGTCGGTGCGCCATACCCACATGGCCTGGCGCTACGCGGGCGCAGAGCTGACCGCACTGCCCACAGTCCCGCGTGCGGGCCACCCGGTCGAGATGACACTGCTCCTGCCCGAGCGTGCCGCCGCCTACCAGCAGGGCCAGCAGCTGCAGCTGCGCCTGGCCCAGTACCGGGTGGATGAATCGAGCTCCGGTTCGCCGGAGCGTTGTGTGGAGTCTTTCTCTGAAACCGCGCGTGTGCAGCCCACGGACGATGGCGGGCTGCGGCTGACGGCACGTTTTGACCTGCCACCCGACGCGCCCCCGCACGGCGCGCAGCGCTCTGGTGAACGTGTGGACTGGCGGCTGGAGTTGCTGCGCACCCCGGGCGGGGACGTAGAACTGACCTACGACGTGCCCGTGCAGGCAGCCCCACAGGCGTTTGGTCACGAGCAGGCCGATCGCTTTGACCGGCGCGCTATCTGGAAGAAAGTGACCCCCATCGCGCCCGCTGATCCGGCCCACGGAGAAGGAGAAGCGGGCCTGGATGGTGAGGGCGCCTTGCTCCTGCCCGCTTCCGTTACGCTGCTGGAGACCCCGCATGCGTGGCAGTTTGAATTCAGCCGTCGCGGCTGGCGCTGGGCTGCAGGCCTGGTGCTGGCGGGTCTTGTGGTGGAGGCCTTCCTGAACGGCCGTTTCGGCTCTGGCGGAATCGCATTGCCACCATTCTTTGTGACCACCGGCGCCTGGTGGCTGCTGGTCGCCTTTGTCCTGCAGGCTGCCACCTGCCGCTGGACCCTGTCTGTGCGGGATGAGGGCATCACCGTGCGCCGCTACTCTGCGCTGTGGTCCCGGGCAGACGCCCTGCCCGGACAGGCCAGCCAGAGCCTGGTGCACAAGCTGCTGTTTTCCACCGGCAGCGGCGCCAGCGAGACCCCTTACTTCGCTGTCTATGCGCGCGAGCGCGATGGCACCCTGGTTCGGTTGACCCCCGGCGTCAGTGGCGAAGGGGCTGCCACTGCGTTGGGCCAATCCATCGCGCGGGCCTGGTCGCACCGCCGGGACCATTTCAGCCCTGGCGCACAGCGGCCTGCCCGCTCCGGGCATTCGCGCCCGGCCTGGGGATTGCTGCTGCTGGCAGTTGCTCTGGCCTGGTGGATCTGGGGGCCGTCCCTTGTCGGCCTGGTGCGCCCGGCTCTGCCTGGTCCATCCGCTGCGCCCGTCGCCGCCGCCGTACAGCCATCTGCGTCGTATTCTCCAGTGGACGACGCGCTGCTCGACGCGCAGGACGCCGGTGATGCCCAGGCCGTGGGCGCAGCCCTGGCAGCGGGCGCCAACCCCAATCTGCTCGCGCCCAGCGGCTCGTCCGTGCTCATGCTGGCGGCCCACCGGGGGCAGCTGGAACACATCGAGTTGCTGTTGCAGGCTGGTGCCCAGCCCGACCTTCGCCAGACATACAAAGACAGCGAGCGTGGAGACACTGCGTTGTTGCGCGCCTTCTATGGCGGCCACCTCGCTGCCGCCCAACGCCTGGTGCAGGCCGGGGCCAGCCTGGCGGCCCGCAACCGGTGGGACTGGGGCCCGGCGCATATGGCAGCGCAAAGTGGTTGTGTGCCTTGTTTGCAGTGGCTGGCCGAACAGGGGCAGCCCCTGGACGAGCCCGCACCCGCAAGCCGGGGCGAGACGCCTGCGATGCTGGCTGCTGCCAAAGGGCGCATCCAGACGCTGGAGTGGTTGGAGGTGCGGGGTGTGGACCTTTGGCGCAAAGACCCGCATGGCAAGAATGCGCTGGATTGGGCGCAGTTTGGAAAGCAGCAAGAGGCGGAGCACTGGCTGGTGCAGCGCCAGCGCTGATGTGAGGCCAGGCCTCAGGCGCAAAGGGTGTCTATGGATGGGCTGAGGCGGTTGATGGCTGCTTTTATGGGATTCGCTATAAAAAATATAGCTAACAATGAAGCCCTTTAAGCGCTAGCAGCCAATTATTCTTGAAGTATTGAGCCCTGGTTCCGGTGCCCGCCTAACGAACCTGTTTCTTTTCCAGCTTGCGGGTCAGGGTGCGGCGGTGCATGCCCAGGCGCCTTGCCGCTTCCGAGAGATTGAAGCCGGTTTCTGCCAGCACCTCATTGATGCGCTCCCATTCCAGCGTCTTGATGGAACTGGAGCGGTTGGTCAGCTCCACTTCGGTGTTGCCCGCCTTCAGGCCAAAAGCGGCCTCGATGTCGTCGGTATTGGACGGCTTGGCGAGGTAGTGGCAGGCGCCCAGTTTCACGGCCTCCACGGCGGTGGCAATGCTGGCAAAGCCGGTCAGCACCACGATCAGCATGTCTTCGCTTGCGGCATGCAGCTTTTGCACGCAGGCCAGGCCCGAGGCTTCGCCCTTGAGCTTGAGGTCCACCACCGCAAAGCCGGGCGTGTGTTGTGCGAGCAGGGTTTCGACCTCGGGCAGGCTGGCAGCCTGCAGCACGCGGTAGCCGCGCCGTTCGAAAGAACGGGCGAGCGTGCGGGCAAAGGCCTCGTCATCTTCCACGATGAGCAGCAGTGGTTGCGCTTGTTCTCGTTCTTCGTCGTCGGTAGGGCTCATGGCTTCAGGCTTTGGCTTCAGGCAGTGCGATCGCCGCCAGTGGCAGTTCGATGGTTACTTCGGCACCCCCTTCGGGGCGGTTGCGTGCCGCCACGCTGCCACCCAGCGTGCGTGCCACGTTGAGCACAAGGTACAGGCCCAGCCCACCGCCGGGGCGGTTTTTGGAGGACTGGTAGGGCGTGCCCAGCTTGGCCAGCATGTCGGGGGCAAAGCCCGGCCCAGCGTCGGTCACCGTGATGCGCAGTGCATCGGCGTTGCGGGTGACGGCCAGGCGCACCCAGCCGGGCGAGGCGTCGCGTGCATTGTCCAGCACATTGAAAACCATCTGCTGGAGCGTGGTGTCAGACACCATGGGCGTATCTGCGCCGAAGTCGTTGTCGTAGATGAACTGCGGCATCGACCGAGTGCTGCGCCATTCTTCGGCCAGGGCATCCACAAAGGTGCGCACGGTGGTCTGCATGGAGGCTTCGCCGCGTGTCTCTCCGGCCGAAAGCAGGATGCCGCTCACGATGCTCTTGCAGCGCTGCACCTGGGCCTGCATTTCGTCGATGTCTTCCTTCAGCGCTGGGTAGGCCGCCAGCTGCTTGTCGTGCTGCCAGTCCCCCAGGATCACGGCCAGCGTGGACAGCGGCGTGCCCAGCTCGTGGGCCGCGCCTGAGGCCAGCAGGCCCATGCGCACGATGTGCTCTTCTTCCACGCGGCGGCGGCGTGCTGCGGCCAGGCGCGCATCGCGTTCACGCAGGTTCAGGTTGATGCGGGTGATGAAGACCACCACCAGCGTGGCGTTGAGCACAAAGCACACCAGCAACCCGATCACGTAAAGGCTCGACAGGCCCTGGTGCAGGTCCTGCGGCAACTCCAGGGGCAGGTGGTGTGTGGCCAGCACGCCAAAACACAGCAGCGTGATGATCACGATGGACCAGATGTAGGCGCCGCGCAGCAGCACGGCCCCCAGCGTGATCTGCAGCAGGTACAGGAAGACGAATGGGTTGCTGGTGCCCCCGCTCAGGTACAGCTGCACTGTGAGCACGGCCACATCGATCAGCAGGGCCAGAAAAAGCTCCACATTGCGCACCATCACACCGGTGCGCAGCCGCAGCAGGCTCACCACGTTGAACACCGCCAGGCAGCCCACCACCAGCAGCATCTCGCGCACAGGCAGCGTGAGGTTCAGGCTGTAGTGCGCCATCTCGATGGTGAACACCTGGCCGACCACGGCAATCCAGCGCAGCTCGATCAGCTGCTGCAGGTTCTTGATGCCTGCGGCGGCATCGGCCGAGCGTGCGTTGCGCTGCGGCGCGGCGGTCGCAGTATCAGGACGAAGAGGTGTCATCAGGGGCGAAGGTGGTGGCAGGGCGCGCAAAGCCGCGCAGGCGGCGCTCGTAGCGTGCCACATACCAGCCAGCACCCGCAACCATGAGGGCCAGACCGTACCAGGTCAATGCGTAGACCAGGTGGCTGTTATGGAAACGGATCACCGTCATGCCAGCGCGCGGCCAACTGGTGTCCGCTGCCGGGGGCGCAGCGGCGCCTGGTACGGGAGGCAACCCCGCATCGATGAAGAAGGGGGCAGTCTCGGGCAACTGCAGCCAATGGCCGATGGCCGCAATGTCGCGCGAGTACCAGCGCTGCTCAGCCGGGGCATTGGTGCGCAGAAAACCACCGTCAGGCTCGCTCATGCGCAGCAGGCCCTGGACAGTCGCGGTGGTGGAGGTAAGGGGGATGGAGGCGGGCATAGGCTTTGCCAGCCATTGGGCGCGCTGCTCCTGCGGCACAAACCCCCGGTTCACCAGCACCTGCGCGCCATCGGCCAGCTGCAAGGGCGTCATCACCCAGAAGCCCGAGCCCAGCTCGGTCAGGGCCTGGGTGAGCACGGTTTTCTCGGGCAGCCACCGGCCCTGCGCGGTGACGGGCAGGTATTCGTGGCTGGCCGCACTCACCTGGGGCCACTCTGGGCGGGAGGGCAGGGGTACAGGAGCAGCGTGCACGCGTTGATCGACGCGCTCGATCAGCGCGAGCTTCCATGCGCGGCGCTGCACCTGCCAGGTACCCAGCGCGATAAAGCCCAAAAACAAGGCGATGCCCACCACTGCGAGCACCGCCTGGCGAAGCCGCCGGGACTGGGGGATCGGGGCTGTGGGGTGGAATGGCATCAGGGCGTCGAGTGGGCCGGCGCCTCATGCGTTGCGGGCGTGGGGGTGGGGTGCTCGGGCATCATGTTCGCGTTCATATGGAACATGACCCACAGCGTGCCCGCAATGGCAATGGCTACGAACACCACGGTGAAGATGGTGGACAGCATGGTCCAGCCGCCTTCGACCTTGCCGTTCATGTGCAGGAAATACACCATGTGCACCAGGATCTGGATCACGGCGAAGCCGCCCAGCACCAGCACGGCGGTGTTGCGGTCGGCGATGACCTTGGCCATGACGAGCCAGAAGGGAATGGCCGTGAGGATGACCGAGAGCACGAAGCCGATCGTGTAGTCGCGCAGGCTGCTGTGCGGTTCCGCGTCGCCGTGGTGGTCGTGGCCGCCATGGTCATGCGCGCCGTGTGCGTGTGTTGTGTGTTGTGCGCTCATAGTTACAGCACTCCCATCAGGTACACAAAGGTGAAGACGCCAATCCAGACCACGTCCAGAAAGTGCCAGAACATCGACAGGCACATCAGGCGGCGGGTGTTGGCAGGGATCAGGCCGTGTTTGCCGATCTGCACCATCAGCACCACCAGCCAGATCAGACCGAAGGTCACGTGCAGGCCGTGGGTGCCCACGAGCGTGAAGAAGGCTGACAGGAAGGCGCTGCGCTGGGGCGTGGCGCCCTGGTGGATCAGGTGGGCAAACTCATAGAGTTCGAGGCCCAGGAAGCACAGGCCGAAGAAGCCGGTGACGGCCAGCCACAGCAGCGTGCCTTTCACATCCTTTTGCTGCTTGCGCAGCATGGCAAAACCGAAGGTGATGGACGACAGCAGCAGGAAGGCCGTGTTGATGGCCACCAGCGTCAGGTCGAACATTTGCGCGCCGGTGGGACCTGCCGCATAGCTGCGGCCCAGCACGCCATAGGTGGCAAACAGGGCGGCAAAGATGAGGCAGTCGCTCATCAGGTAGAGCCAGAAGCCCAGTGCGGTGCCGTTTTCGGGATGGGGCTCGTGCGCAAGGTGGTAGTCGCGCGGGGCCAGGGCGCCTGCGGCGGCGCCAGCGTTGAGGCGGAGTTCAGACATGGCGTGCCAGTTGGAGTGTGCGGGCTTCTTCGGTGGCAGCGACTTGGGACGCCGGGATGTAGAAGTCACGCTTGTAGTTGAACGTGTGGATGATCGAAGCCAGCAGCAGCGCGGCAAACGACACGCCCGCGAGCAGCCACATGTGCCAGATCAGCGCGAAGCCAAAGACCAGCGACAAGGCCGAGATGACCGCGCCCGAGCCGGTGTTGGCAGGCATGTGGATGGGCGCAAAGCCGCCGAGCGGGCGCTTGTATCCATGCTTCTTCATGTCCCACCACGCATCGATTTCATGCACGACGGGGGTGAAGGCAAAGTTGTAGTCGGGCGGGGGCGATGAGGTGGCCCATTCGAGCGTGCGCGCATCCCACGGGTCGCCCGTGTGGTCGCGCAGCTGGTCGCGCTTGAGGTAGCTCACCACGATCTGGATCAGGAAGCAGGCGATGCCCGCAGCAATCATTGCGGCGCCGATGGCGGCGATCACGAACCAGATCTGCAGCGACGGGTCTTCAAAATGGTTGGCACGGCGCGTGACGCCCATCAGGCCCAGCACATACAGCGGACCGAACGCCACCCAGAAGCCCACCACCCACAGCCAGAACGAGCGCACGCCCCAGGTGCGGTCGAGCTTGTAGCCGAAGGCCTTGGGATACCAGTAGTTGATGCCCGCGAACAGGCCAAACAGCACGCCGCCGATGATCACGTTGTGGAAGTGGGCGATCAGGAACAGGCTGTTGTGCAGCACGAAGTCGGCCGGGGGCACGGCCAGCAGCACGCCGGTCATGCCGCCGATGGCGAACGTCACCATGAAGGCCACGGTCCACATCATGGGCAGCTCGAAGCGGATGCGGCCCTTGTACATGGTGAACAGCCAGTTGAAGATCTTCGCGCCCGTGGGGATCGAGATGATCATCGTGGTGATGCCAAAGAAGGTATTCACGCTCGCACCCGAGCCCATGGTGAAGAAGTGGTGCAGCCACACCAGGTACGACAGGATGGTGATCACCACCGTGGCGTAGACCATGGAGGTGTAGCCGAACAGCCGCTTCTTGCAGAACGTGGCCACCACTTCAGAGAAGATGCCGAAGCACGGCAGGATCAGGATGTACACCTCGGGGTGGCCCCAGATCCAGATCAGGTTCACGTACAGCATGGCGTTGCCGCCCAGGTCGTTCGTGAAGAAGTTGGTGCCGACATAGCGGTCCAGCGACATCAGTACGAGCGCTGCCGTCAGCACCGGGAACGAGGCCACGATCAGCGCGTTGGTGCACAGGGCAGTCCAGGTGAAGACGGGCATGCGCATCAGGTTCATGCCGGGTGCGCGCATCTTGATGATGGTGACGATCAGGTTGATGCCCGAGAGCGTGGTGCCCACCCCCGCAATCTGCAGGGCCCAGATGTAGTAGTCGAGCCCCACGCCGGGGTCCTGCGCCCCCAGGTTGGACAGTGCCAGCCAGCCGGATGTGGAGAACTCGCCCAGGAACAGCGACACCATCACCAGAATCGCGCCTGCCGTGGTCATCCAGAAGCTGAAGTTGTTGAGGAACGGGAACGACACGTCGCGCGCGCCGATCTGCAGCGGCACGAGGTAGTTCATGAGGCCCGTGACCAGCGGCATCGCCACGAAGAAGATCATGATCACGCCGTGGGCGGTGAAGATCTGGTCATAGTGGTGCGGCGGCAGGTAGCCCATGTTGTCGCCAAAGGCCATGGCCTGCTGCAGGCGCATCATCACGGCGTCGGCAAAGCCGCGCAGCAGCATCACGAGGCCGAGGATCATGTACATGATGCCGATGCGCTTGTGGTCGATGCTGCAGATCCAGTCGCGCCACAGCGTGCCCCACAGGCGGAATTTGGTGATGGCGGCCATCACGGCCAGGCCACCCAGCACGGTGGCGACAAAGGTCCAGAGCACGATGGGCTCGTGCGCCATCGGTATGGAATCCCAGGTGATTCGGCCCAAGGCCCAATGGGATGCGGTATCAGGTGCGGAGGACATAAAGGTCTTTGGAAGATGCCAACACCCGCTTGGCACGGGCGCCGACATGGCAAATCAAGGGCGGATCATTGGGCGGAGTTGGAGCGCGGTACGTGGCGGGCTTCCAGGCTGGCCACCACCTGGGCGGCGTTCTGCGAGGTGCATACGTCCTGCGGCAGATTCAGGCCCACGGCGCGCACATAGGCGTCACCGCCGTTCTCGTCAATGGCCATCATGTGGTGCATGCACATCTTGCCGTCTTCGACACAGCGGTTCAGTACCTTGTCATACAGGCCTTCTTCCACGCTGGCAAAGCGCTGCACGGGGTCGCGCTCGCTGGGCTTGGCCAGGTCCATGTAGGCCTGGCGTGTAAGTGGCTTGCCTTCGGACTTGGTCTTGGCCACCCACTGCGCGAAGTCGCTCTCGCTCAGGCCATGGAACTTGAACGTCATGCCCGAGAAGCCAGCGCCGCTGTAGTGCGAGGACATGCCCTTGTACACGCCCGGTTGGTTGATCACGGCGTTCAGCTCGGTCTGCATGCCGGGCATCGCGTAGATCATGCCGGCGAGGTCGGGCACGTAAAACGCGTTCATCGTGGACGTGGCCGTGAGCTTGAACAGGATGGGGCGGTCCACCGGCGCAGCCAGTTCATTCACGGTGGCAATGCCCAGCTCAGGGTAGAAGAACAGCCACTTCCAGTCCATGGCCACCACCTGCACTTCCATGGGGGTGGATTGGGCGTCCAGCGGTTTGCTGGCCGAGATGCGGTCCAGCGGGCGGTAGGGGTCGAGCTTGTGGGTGCCGATCCAGGTCAGGGCGCCGAGGGCGATGACGATCAAGAGCGGCACGGTCCAGATCACCAGCTCCAGCGTGGTGGAGTGGTGCCAGTCGGGGTCGTAGTCGGCCTCGGTATTTGCAGTGTTGTTCTGGCGGTACTTCCAGGCAAACCACAGGGTGAGGGCAATCACCGGAACGATGATGATCAGCATCAGCAGCGTGGCCTGAATGACCATGTGGCCTTGTTGGGCCGCGACGTCGCCGGCAGGGTTGAGGACGACCGCCTTGCTGCAGCCAGCCAGGCTGCCCAGGGCGGCCATGGCGGCGAGCCAGACAGGCACGCGAGGTAAAGGTAGTTTGGACATGTGACAGGCGCAACCAAGGCGTTTAAGGGTAAACGCGGATAACGAAGTGCCGTCGAATGTAATAGCCCTAGCTTTTTTGTACATTGGACATTTTGTCCAAGGTCAAAGTAATGCGCCCCACTTTGGTGCATTTCCGGCCGCTGCGGTGTTGTCCTGCACATGGCATAGTGAAACCGCACTTGTCCCAGATCAAACTTGCGTGTAGAACCAGAATGTCTTATCCAAACAACGACAAGGAGCCCTGTTCATGAGCAGCCCCGCCTCTGCCACTTACCCTGCGGCCGGCTTTGAAGAAAGCCCCGCTTCTCTCTCGCGGGCTGATACGCATGAAGACGTGACCCCCAGCGAAATTGCTGTGGGCGTGATCATCGGACGCTCGTCCGAGTATTTCGACTTCTTCGTTTTCGGGATCGCCTGCGTTCTCGTCTTCCCGTCCTTCCTCTTTCCATTCCTCTCGCGCCTGGATGGCACGCTGATGGCGTTTGCGCTGCTGGCGGTCGCTTTTGTCGTGCGCCCGGTGGGCACGGCCATTTCCATGGCCATCCAGCGGCGCTGGGGCCGGGGCACCAAGCTGACCATTGCACTATTCCTGCTGGGCGTGTGCACGGTGGGGATGGCGTTCTTGCCGGGCTACAAGGACGCGGGCCTGACTGCCGTGGTGGCGCTGCTGATCCTGCGCATTGGCCAGGGTCTGGCGCTCGGCGGTTCTTGGGACGGCCTGCCGTCGCTGCTGGCCATGTCGGCGCCCAAGGAACGGCGGGGCTGGTTTGCCATGATCGGACAGTTGGGCGCGCCGGTCGGGTTTGTGCTGGCGGCGGGTCTGTTTGCCTATCTGTACAGCAGCCTCAGCGTGCAGGAATTTCTGGCCTGGGGCTGGCGTTATCCCTTCTTCGTGGCCTTTGCCGTGAACGTGGTGGCCCTGTTTGCCCGCCTGCGCCTGGTGGTGGGGCAGTCGTACGCCGAGCTGCTGCAAGAGCGTGAACTGCAGCCCGTGCCTGTGAGCCGAGTGATCCGTGACGAAGGCAGCAATGTGGTGCTGGGTGCTTTTGCCGCGCTGGCCAGCTTTGCGCTGTTCCACCTGGTCACGGTGTTCCCGCTGTCTTGGATCACGCTGTATTCGGACCAGCCGGTGACCCAGATTCTGGGCGTGCAGATCGTAGGCGCCTTTCTGGCAGCGGGGGCCATCATGGTGTCTGGCTGGCTGTCGGACCACCTGGGCCGCCGCAAGCTGCTGGGCGGCATGGCGGTGTTGATCGGCGTGTTCAGCTTCATGGCCCCCGTGCTGCTCAACTCGGGCGAGGTGGGCAGCACCATGTTCCTGCTGCTGGGTTTTGTGCTGCTGGGCTTGTCGTATGGCCAGGCGTCGGGCACGGTCACGGCCAATTTTTCGCCCCAGTACCGCTACACGGGCGCAGCTCTCTCGGCCGACCTTGCCTGGATCATTGGCGCCGCGTTTGCACCGCTGGTGGCCCTGTACCTGTCGGCCCAATTCGGGCTGCTGGCGGTCACGGTGTATTTGCTGTCGGGCGTGGCCTGCACGCTGGGCGCGCTGAACCTGAATCGGCGCATGGAGCGCCGGGACCGGTAAGCGGCAGAGATTTGCTATTGTTTGTATAGCTATTTGCGCTTGTCTACAAAGCGCTAGAGGCTAAAATTGCTCTAAAAAAAAGAGCGCCCGGTACTACCGGGCGCTTTTTTTTGTGGAGGCTCAGTCTTGTGGCCTGAAGCCAATGGTCAGTGAAGGCGGCACGCGGCCATCCACATCGCGCGGCAGGGTCTCGGTCTTGTCCAGGGCGCGGAGCACTGCGTCATCCCAGGCCTTGTTGCCGCTGGACTGCACCAGGCGTTTGCCCACGATGGTGCCATCGGGCGAAAGGCGGACTTCCACCTCGGCGCGCGGGTTGCCTGAGATCGCGTCGGGGTACACGATGTTGGGCTTGACCTTGGCTGCAACCTTGCCGCCATAGCTGCCCGACGGACCAGCGCTGCGCTGGGCTGTGCCTGTGGCGTTCTCGCCGCCCGTGGCCCCCGCCAGGCCCTGGAGGCGGCGCAGGTTGGCTTCCCGCTGTTCTGCCAGCTGTTTGGCCTCCGCGTCGGCCTTGCGCTTGGCGGCTTCGTCGGCCTTGCGCTTGTCTTCGGCCAGCTTCTTTTGCTTGTCCTGCTCGGCCTTCTTCTGCTCAGCCAGCTGCTTTTCGCGCTGTTCCTTTTCTTTTTCCTTTTCCTTTTGCAGGCGTTCCTTCTTTTCCTGCTCCTGGCGGTCGCGGCGTTCGTCTTCCTTGCGCTCACGGTCGCGCTTTTCACGTTCCAACTGCTGCTCGCGCGCCTTCTTCTCCTGCTCCAGGCGCTTTTTTTCGCGTTCGATGGCGATGTCCGCCTCGCGCGTGTCGGGCGGCTCCACGGCGCGGGGGGGCGGTGGTGGTGGCGGAGCGGGCGGACGCACTTCCGGGGGAGCGGGTGGTGGCGGCGGGGGCTCCACGGCGCGTGGTGCGGTCTGCTGGGGCACCGCAGCCCACAGTTCGGCCTCCACCGCAGGCTGGTCGGCGCTGTTCTTCCAGTTCACGCCCCAGGTGAGCGCACCGATGAGCACGACATGCACAAGCACCGCCAGTGAAATGGCGCGCAAGCGTGCCGGGGGGCGGGGCGGGGAAAACTGGTCGCGGTCGTTGTGGGCGTGCATGGGCTTCAGAGCGGCGGGCGTGCGTTCGGTTCAACCACCCTGTTTGACGGAAAGACCCACGCGTTGCACGCCCGCCTTTTGCAAGGCATCCATGGCCTTCACCACGTTTTCGTACTGCACGCCCTTGTCGGCGCTGATGACCACGGCACTGGCGCTGTCAGCACCCTGGGCCTTCTGCCAGCGGCTGGCTGCGTCGCCGATCTCGCGCTGGTTCAGACTGCGTGTGGCTTCGGGCGTCTTGAACTGCAGCGTGCCGTCCTTGTTGACGATGACCTGGGCCACCACCTTGGGCATGTTCTTGCCTTTGCCCACGCTGGGCACATCAACAACGCCCGGCGTCAGCATGGGTGCCGTCACCATGAAGATGATGAGCAGCACCAGCATCACGTCGATGAACGGGACCATGTTGATCTCGTTGATGGTGCGGCGGCCTCGACCGCGGGATGCCATGGCGGGCATGTGGGCCTCCGTGCTCAGTGGCCCGAGGCCGTATGGCCTGCGGGTGCGGGCTGGGCGCCCAGATTGCGCTGCAGGATGTTGGAGAACTCTTCGATGAAGGTCTCCTGGTGCGTGGCCACGCGGTCGATGTCGCGGGCAAAGCGGTTGTAGGCGATCACAGCGGGGATGGCGGCAAACAGGCCGATCGCGGTAGCCACCAGGGCTTCGGCAATGCCAGGCGCCACAGTGGCCAGCGTGACCTGTTCCATGCCCGCAAAGCCGGTGAACGCGTGCATGATGCCCCACACGGTGCCAAACAGGCCCACGTACGGCGACACGGAGCCGACCGACGCCAGGAATGAAAGGCTCGATTCGACCACGTCCATCTCGCGCTGGAAGCTCGCGCGCATGGCGCGGCGTGCGCCGTCGAGCAGGGTGCCGGGGTCCACGATGCGGCGCTCACGCAGCTTCTGGTATTCACGCATGCCACTGGCAAAAATACGTTCCATGGGACCGGCCTGCTTGGCGTTTTGTGCGGCGCTGGCGTACAGATCGTTCAGGCTGGTGCCCGACCAGAACTCGCGCTCGAAATCCTCATTGAGCGCTTTCACGCGCTTGAGCGAAAACAGCTTGCGGAAGATGGCTGCCCAACTGGCGACGGAGACGCCCAGCAACAGCAGCATCACGAGTTGCACCACCCAGCTGGCGTGCAGCACCAGGGTGATGATGGACATGTCTTGGGAGTTCATGGTGAGAGTTGTTCCAGCAGGGTGTTCGGAATTCTTGCGGGGCGCATGGTGGCAGCATCAACCCATCCGATGCGGATGGTGCCTTCGCTTAGCAACAAAGGGGCTTGTTCGGTCATCTGCTCTGGTTTCAGGAGCGCGCGCTGCACTATTGTCAACGATGCGCGGCCCGAGGCCTGCAGGGCGGCGGTAACAATCAGTTCATCGTCCAGCCGTGCAGGCCGGTGGTAGCGAAGCTGGGCATCGGTTACGACAAACATGCCCCCGGTTTGTTCCCGCAATCGCTGCTGACCCACGCCCAGCGACCGCAGCCATTCGGTGCGAGCGCGCTCGAAGAATTTGAGGTAGTTGGCATAGAACACGATGCCGCCGGCATCGGTGTCCTCCCAATACACGCGGATGGGGAACTCGAATGCCATCGCGCGTTACCCCAGCACGCTGCGCAGCCGCGCCACAGACTCTTGGAGTTGCGCCATGGAGTTGGCGGTGGAAAAGCGCACAAACCGTTCTGGCTCGGCCGTGCCGAAGTCACGCCCTGGCGTCACGGCGATGTGCGCACGGCGCATCAGCTCAAAAGCAAAGTCCCAGCTGCCGCTGACACCCAGGCGCTCGGCGGCCTGCGTGCAGTCCGCCCAGGCGTAGAAGGCACCGTCGGGCATCACCGGCACCGAAAGGCCCATGGACTGCAGGGCGGGGATAAAGAAGTCGCGCCGGGCCTTGAACTCGGCGCGGCGGCGTTCGTATTCAGCAATGCTCTCTGCCTCGAAGCAGGCCAGCGCCGCGTGTTGCGACACGGTGCTGGCGCAGATGAACAGGTTCTGCGCCAGGCGCTCGACCACCGGCACCATGGCTTCGGGCACCACCATCCAGCCCAGGCGCCAGCCGGTCATGTTGAAGTACTTGCTGAAGCTGTTGATGCTGATGATGTTGTCGTCGATGGCCAGTGCGGTGTGGCCAAACTCTTCCTCGTACGACAGGCCCAGGTAGATCTCGTCGATCATCGTGATGCCGTCGTGCGCACGCACCACGTCGTGGATGCGGCGCAGCTCATCGGGCGCAATCGAAGTACCCGTGGGGTTGGATGGCGATGCCAGCAACACGCCCCGCGTCTGCTCGCCCCAGGCGGCGCGCACCTTGTCGGCGCTCAGCTGGTAGCGCTCGGCCGCCGTGGTGGGCAGCAGTACGGCCTTGCCTTCTGCGGCGCTCACGAAGTGGCGGTTGCAGGGGTAGCTCGGGTCGGGCATCAGGATCTCGTCGCCCGACTCGATGAGCGCCAGGCACGCCAGCTGCAGCGCGGCCGAAGCACCGGCCGTGACCACGATGCGGCGTGCGGGCACGTTGACGCCAAAGCGGCTCTGGTACCAGCCGCTGATGCGCTCGCGCAGCGCATCCAGCCCCAGCGCATTGGTGTACTGCGTGGCGCCGCTGTGCACGGCGCGGGCTGCGGCTTCTTGCACCAGGGGCGGCGCGGTGAAGTCCGGCTCGCCAATGTTCAGGAAGATCATCGGCTCGCGCGTGCCCGCCACCTCGCGGGCCAGGGCCTGCGCGGCCTTGGCGACCTCCATCACATAGAACGGTTCGATGCGCTCAGCGCGCGTGGAAAACTTCATGGGAAGGTGTCCTGCCCGTGCGGGTCGGGTGTTGCTCGGAAACTCAAGAAAGAAGGCCCCGTGCGTGGCAGTGGGTTGCACGCGCGCGAGCCTTTCGGCGGGGTGCGCTCAGGCTTCGTCGACGGGCGCGCCAGGTATTGCGCCCGGAGCCTTGTCGGCCGCCACTTCCAGCGCACGCAGCTTGGGAGCCAGGCCGTTGAGCACGGCGTTCACGTACTTGTGGCCATCGGTGCCGCCAAACTCTTTGGCAAGCTCAATGCACTCGTTGAGCACCACACGCCATGGCACGTCCAGGCAGTGCTGAAACTCGTACACGCCGATCCACATCACGGCATGCTCGATGGGCGAGATCTCGGCCATCTTGCGGTCCAGCAGCGGGGTGATCAGCGCGTCCAGGTCGGCGGCGGTGTTGATGCAGCCGTGCAGCAGTGCGTCGTAGTGCACCGAATCGGCCTTGTGAAAGCCCGCTAGGTCGCGGGTGAACGCGTCGATGGCGTGCGCATCGTTGCCGCCCACCAGGTGCTGGTACAGCGCCTGCAGCGCGAATTCGCGCGCGCGGCTGCGGTTGGACTTGGAGGCTGCCTTGCGCGTGCCCGTGCTCTTGAGCCCGGTGCGGGCCTGCTTGGGCGGGCGTGCCGAGGACGGCGTGGGGGTGTTTTCGCTCATGACAGCTCGTCCAGCAGGTTGGCCATTTCCACCGCAACGCGGGCGGCATCGGTGCCTTTTTCGGTCTGGCGGGCGATGGCCTGCTCGACGTTTTCGGTGGTGATGATGGCGTTGGCAATCGGGATCTGGTAGTCCAGCGACAGGCGCGTGACGCCCGCGCCGGATTCGTTGGCCACCAGTTCGAAGTGGTAGGTCTCGCCACGGATGATGCAGCCCAGCGCGATCAGCGCGTCGAATTCATCGCTTTCGGCCATGGCCTGCAAGGCCACGGGCACCTCCAGTGCGCCGGGCACCAGCACGTGCTTGATGTTTTTCTCTTGCACACCCAGCGCGAGCAACTCGGCGCGGCAGGCGGCCGCCAGCGTGTTGGTGATGCTCTCGTTGAAGCGGGCCTGCACGATGCCGATGTGCAATTTCTTGCCGTCCAGCTTGTCCGCTGTTCCTTTGTCTGCGCCAAACATGTTCTTTATTCCTTGGGGATGAAGCCGGTGATTTCGAGGCCGTAGCCGGCCATGCTGGGCATGCGGCGGGGCTGGCCCATCAGAGCCATCTTGTGCACCCCACATTCGCGCAGGATCTGCGCGCCCACGCCATAGGTGCGCAGGTCCATGCGGCCGCGTTCGGGGGCCTGCGCCGCGCGGGCGGTGCCTTCAAACTGGGCCAGCAGCTGGGCGGCGCTTTCACCGCAGTTGAGCAGCACGGCCACGCCCTTGCCTTGCTTGACGAGGTATTGCAGGCTGGTATCGAGGCCCCACGAGTGCATGGAGCGGTTGACTTCGAGCGCGTCGAACACCGACAGCGGCTCGTGCACGCGCACAGGTACCACGTCGTCGGCGCTCCACTGGCCCTTGACCAGTGCCAGGTGCACGGCCTGGCTGGGTTTGTCGCGGAAGGCGTGGGCGGTAAATTCGCCGTAGGCGGTCTGCAGCGTGCGCGTGCCGACCTTTTCGACCAGCGACTCGTTGCGGCTGCGGTATTCGATGAGGTCGGCAATGGTGCCGATCTTCAGGCCATGCTCGGCCGCAAACAGCTGCAGATCGGGCAGGCGGGCCATGGTGCCGTCGTCCTTCATGATCTCGCAGATCACCGATGCGGGGCTGCAGCCTGCCATGGCGGCCAGGTCGCAACCAGCTTCGGTATGGCCTGCGCGCATGAGCACGCCGCCGTCCACTGCCTGCAGCGGGAAGATGTGACCGGGCTGCACGAGGTCGCTGGGCTGGCTGTTGCGGTCCACGGCCACCTGCACGGTGCGGGCGCGGTCGGCGGCCGAGATGCCGGTGGTCACGCCCTCGGCGGCTTCGATGGAGACGGTGAACGCCGTGCTGTACACCGTGCCGTTGCGCGCGGCCATGGGCGGCAGCTTGAGGAACTCGCAGCGCTCGCGGCTCAATGTCAGGCAGATCAGGCCCCGGCCGAAGCGGGCCATGAAGTTGATGGCCTCGGGCGTCACGTGGTCGGCGGCCAGGACGAGGTCGCCTTCGTTTTCGCGGTCTTCTTCATCCACCAGGATGACGATGCGCCCGGCGCGCATCTCGGCCACGATGTCCTCGACGGGGGAGATCGGCACGGGGGTGAGGGGGGAGGTCATGGAAGGGCGGGCTTTCGGTGGGCCGCGCGGGTGGCGCGCACCGCACGCTGTCCGGCCACGACCCGGGCGGGTCGATTCCAAAGAGCGGGCAGTGCGGGGCTGGCCGCACGGTGCGGGAGCGCTCTGCGCCCCGAAAGCCGAGATTTTAGTTCACTTGGGGCGCGGCCAAGGCGGATCACGCAGTCGAGCGGCCGCCGTCATGCCCGGCCAGCGCGCCGGCCACGATCAAGCCGACCAGCAGCATCAGGGACAGCATCTTGACGCCGCTGGCCACCGTCAGCACTGTGGGCCAGTGGGCGAGGTGCATGTGCAGCGTGGCAAAGTTTTCCACGAGGTCCGACACCACGAGCGTGCCCATCGCCCAGTGTGCATGGCGCGAAAGGCCACCCAGGGCCCGGCCCGGCGGCACGGCCCGTGCGACCAGCCGCCGCACGGCCCACGCCATCGGGTAGGCCAGCCACAGGGTGTAGCAGGCGAGAAGGGCCCAATCCAAGGCGATGACGCGGCGCACGCCCTCGGCGTTACACATCACCTCCCAGCTGGCATGCCAGTGGGCCGACAGCTGAAAGCCCGTGGGCAGGATCTGCAGCCACAACGGCGCGGTATCCAGGTCGCAGGCGCGGTAGCCGGCGAGGGTGGTGATGGCGTACAGCACGGCCGTGGCGGCTGCCAGCGCTATGCCCATCCAGCGCCAGGGTTGCGTGCGCGGCACGGTGCTGGCGGGCACGGCGCCGCCCACCGGGCGGGCCGTGGGGTCGATGAAGTCGCTGGTCTCACGGCCACGGGCGTTCAGGCCGGTCCAGACCCAGTAGGGGCAGTCATACGCCTGGTCGTGCATGGCGGTGAGCGGGTCGCCGGGCTGCAGCCGGCTCTTGTCCACCCGCAAGCCGTGGGCAGCGGCTTCGTCCACCATCCAGGCCAGCGTGATGTTGGACAGCCCGTCGCGCGCGTACGAGCCGCCCACGTCGCTGTGCACGCCGCGGAACCAGCGCTGGTCGTAGCTGCGCCAGGGCTGCTCCTCGGCGGTGAAGTGCGGGTCTTCGTAGCGGCGGGGCGTGTACTTGCTGCGCGATTCATACAGCGACATGGCATGGCGCACGTGGGCAAAGCGCTTGCAGTCGAAGTCGGTGGAGTTGCTGATCTTGATGCTGCCCAGTCCGCCCAGGCCGATGGCCTCCACCGTGTCCCACACGCCCACGAAGTGCACCAGCGGCGTGCGGCCCAGCGAGAAGTTGTGGATCACGTCCTCCGCAAATTTCTCCCGGTCTTTGGTGCCGGCCTGGTTTTTGTGGCCGCGCGGCGCAAAGTAGGTGCGCACCAGCGTTTCGATGAGCGGCAGCCCCTCGGTGTGGATCAGGCCGTACATGTTGATCATCCCGGCCACCGACCGCGCCGTGAATGCGCCGCGCGAGAAGCCGAACAGGTAGATCCGGTCGCCCCGCTGGTAGGTATTGACGAGGAACCGGTAGGCCTCTGCGATGTTGGGGAACACGCCGTTGCCCAGTGCCAGACCTGCCAGTTGGCGCAGCTGGTTCTTGGCCTCGGACACGATCCCGTCCGCCGGGAACTCGTTGGTCGTGCCCACGCCGGGGTCGTAGTAAACGAGCTGGGTGGGCTCCTTGCCCGATGGGTCGTGGCCCTTGCCGAGCATGCGCAGCAGTTTGACCACATTGGTGTCCTGCTGGTTGCCCAGAATGTTGCCGGTGCCGTCGAACAGCAGCACCAGGTTACGGCCAGGCTTTTCGGCCCATTGCGCGTCCGCCGCGATGCACTGGGTCAGGATGTCCGCGCGGGTGGGGGGACGGTAGGCGGCGCGCGGTGGATTCGTGGCTACTGCGGCCGGTGTGGCAAATGCGTTCATGAAGTCCCCCCTCGCTCTGCAACCAATCATGACTGACGCAAACAGTGCTCAGGCAAGCGACACGCCCACGGCAAAGCCGGTTGCAGCATCCCGATTGGCGTAAGTACTCAATGTATGTGCCGCAGATTCTGGGTGACTACTGCCGGGCATGGCAAGCAGGAAAGCGCCATTCGGGGGGGCGAGCCGGGGCAGGGGGCAGGCCCCTTCAGCCAACGTCAGATGCTTTGCGCTTGCAACCGCACGTCGCTTGCTGGGTAGGCCACGCAGGGCAGCACGCAGCCCTCGGCCTTTTCTTCGGCAGACAGGCCGGGCCACTCGATGGCATAACGCACTTCGCCTTCGATCAGCATGCCGAGGCAGGTGCGGCAGGTGCCGTTGCGGCAGGAGCTGGGCCAGTCGATGCCGCCTTGCTCCAGCGACAACAGCAGAGGCTGCTCGGGCCAGGCGTCGCATTGCTGGCCGTCGGGCTCGACCTTGGCGATGAAAAAGGGGGCTGCGGTGGGTGTGTTCATGGGGTGCGTTTCTTCAAGCGTTGCGGGAGGCGTGTGTCCAAACCAGCAGCAGGTTGTTGGCGGGCATCGCATGCCGTGCGGCCAGTTGCAGGTCGGCCTGGGCGGCGACGGCGGCCACGTCTTCGATGCGGCGGATGCCCCAGTCGCCGTCTTGTGCGCGCAGGCTGGCGTCGAAAGACAGGTTGCCAGGCGCGGTGGGCACGCCATCTTCCAGGTACGGGCCGTAGGTGACGAGGTGGCCGCCCGGCGTCAGGTGGCGGGCGGCGCCTTGCATCAGCCCCGTGCAGCAGGCCCAGGGCGCGATGTGCAGCATGTTGGCGCAGTAGACCAGGTCGAACGACGCGGCGCCGAACGCCGGGCCTTCGCTGGGCCAGCGGTCATGCAGCACGTCCAGTCGCTGTGGCGCCCGCACGTTGCGGGCACCTGCCTGCTCGGCCCAGGCGGTGATCGATGCGAAGTGGGTGTTGTGCAGGTCTGTGGGCTGCCAGGTCCAGCCGGGCAGGGCGGTTGCAAAGTGCGCGGCGTGCTGGCCGGTGCCGCTGGCAATCTCCAGCGCGGCGCCGGTAGGTGCCAACAGGGCCAGCAGCTTCGCCAGGATGGGGCCCTGGTTGCGTTCGGCGGCGGGGCTGTGCTGGAGGGGGGCGGTGGTCACTAAATATTTTGGTATTTTTAGCCTCTAGCGCTTATCTGGTAAGCGCTAGTAGCTATGAAATAATGAGCACTTCGAAGAATGCCGACGGGGACTGTACCTCAGATGCTTTGTCCAGGCTGCACTGCCTGTTTTTTAGGCGGGATAAGAAGTTTCCTTGTAAATCAATGACTTAAAACTGTCATACAAGGCTTGTTCAGAGTTATCCACAAGATTGTCCAGTCCGGGAAGGGATAACCGGGGGTTTTTGGGGCCGTTTGAGGGCGTTGGCAGCGCGGGCGGATCGGGTTTTGTAATTGCCTGTTTTTTGAGCGTCACAAGGATATTCCTTGTAAATCAATCACTTAAAGCAGCCATACAAGGCTTATCCAAGGTTATCCACACCATTGTCCAGTGCAGAACGGGATAACCATCGCCATGGTGTTCTGAGTTGCCTAAAAATTGGGCAGTGCAGGGTGATCCTTTACAAATCAAGCACTTGGCGTTGTCATACAGGGCTTGTCAAAACTTATCCACATGATTGTCCAGTGCTGGCAGGGATAACCCGCAGGTGGTGGGCTGCGGGGTGTTCAGGGGGTGACCTTCACGCCCTTCCAGAACGCCACGCGGCCTTTGATTTCTTCGGCTTCGGGCTTGGGGTCGGCGTAGAACCAGGCGGCGTCGGTGTTCATTTCGCCGTTGACCAGCAGCGACAGGTAGCTGGCCTGGCCCTTCCAGGCGCAGGTGGTCTTGTGGTTGCTGAAGGTGAAGTAGTCGCGGTGGAGCGCGCTTTCGGGGAAGTAGTGGTTGCCCTCCACCACCACGGTGTCGTCGCTTTCGGCAACTACTACGCCGTTCCAGACTGCTTTCATGGGAAATCCTTGGTAAAAATGGCCGCTGGCGCTTGATTTATAAGCGCTGTTAGCTATGAAATTGTGAGTAAAGGGGTGCCGCTGCGGCAGCAAGCCCCCGGAACGGGATTGCGAGGCTGATTATTCCCAATGCGCCGCAGCTGTGCACGGGCCTCTGGGAACGCAAGGTTTTAGACGGATATGCCTTCATTTATTCAGTCGCCTGCGCAACCGGCGGCCAGCGCCGCGTGGCTTACAGTGCAGCGCGCGGTGCCCGCACATTGGGGCTGGGCGCCAGAGGCGGTTTAGAGAGATGCGTTTCGTTTCTATTCCACTGATTGATGGACCAACCAAGACAACAGGACAGGAGAACCTTCACCATGGGTATTGATTTCAAAGGCCGTGTGGCCATCGTGACGGGCGCAGGCGGTGGCCTGGGCCGCCAGCATGCATTGGCTTTGGCAGCGCGGGGCGCCAAGGTGCTGGTCAACGATCTGGGCGGCGCGGTGGACGGCAGCGGCGGTACCGTGGGTGCGGCGCAGGCCGTGGTCGATGAGATCCGTGCTGCGGGCGGCGAGGCGCTGGCCAACGGCGCATCCGTCACCGACTTTGCCGCAGTCGAGGCCATGGTGCAGCAGGCCATCGACGCCTGGGGCCGGGTGGATGTGCTGGTCAACAACGCAGGCATCCTGCGCGACAAGTCGTTCGCCAAGATGAGCATGGACGACTTCCGCCTGGTGGTGGATGTGCACCTGATGGGCGCCGCCAACTGCTGCAAGGCCGTGTGGCCGCACATGGTGGCCCAGCAATATGGCCGCATCGTGATGACCACGTCGTCCACCGGTCTGTATGGGAACTTCGGCCAGGCCAACTACGGTGCGGCCAAGCTGGCCCAGGTGGGGCTGATGCAGACCCTGGCCATCGAGGGCGCCAAGTACAACATCCACGTGAACGCCCTGGCCCCCACGGCCGCCACGCGCATGACCGAGGGCCTGATGCCCCAGGAAGTGCTGGACGCCCTGAAGCCCGAGGCCGTGGTGCCCGCCATGCTGGTGCTGGCGCATGAAAGCGCGCCCACGCGCACCATCCTGTGTGCGGGCGCGGGCACGTTTGAGGCCGCCCACATCACCCTGACGCAGGGCGTTCATCTGGGCATTGGCGCCGATGTGCCCGAGCAACTGGCGGCCCACCTGGCCCAGGTGACGGACCGTGCCGGCGAGCAAGTACCACAAAGTGGCGCAGCCCAAGGAACCAACGAAGTTGGAAAGGCCTTGGCCGCAAGGGCTTGATTTCCCCAGAGGCAGGCCAGCGCTCAACGTGCTAAGTTCCGGGCCGACAGAAGTTGGATCGGTATAAACATATGAGCACACTGCACGAGAGACTGGCCGCCTACCCGGCGGACGCCCTGGGGGGGATTCGCCGCGGCATCGAAAAGGAAGGGCTGCGCGTGCTGCCCACCGGCGGCCTGGCCCTTACACCCCACCCGCTGGCCCTGGGCTCTGCCCTCACGCACCCGCTGATCACGACCGATTACAGCGAGTCGCAGCTGGAGCTGATCACCGGCGCCCACAAGGGCGTGCAGCAGTGCCTGGATGAGCTGACCGAGGTGCATCAGTTTGTGCACCACACCCTCAAGGACAGCGGTGGCGAGCTGCTGTGGGCCTCCAGCATGCCCTGCGGCCTGCCCACCGACGAGACGATTCCGATTGGCCGCTACGGCAGCTCCAATGTGGGCCGCGCCAAGAGCGTGTACCGCATGGGCCTGGGCCACCGCTATGGCCGCCGCATGCAGACCATCTCGGGCATTCACTACAACTGGTCGCTGCCGGGCGTGGACAGCGAGCAGTATTTCGCGCTCATCCGCAACTTCCGCCGCCACGCGTTTGTGCTGCTGTACCTGTTCGGCGCGTCGCCCGCCTTGTGCCCCTGTTTTGTGGAAGGGCGCGAGCACCGCCTAGAGCGCATGGAGGGCGGCAGCGCGCTGTACCTGCCCCACGCCACGTCGCTGCGCATGGGCCGCCTGGGCTACCAGAGCGACGCGCAGGCCACGCTGGCCGTGAGCTACAACGGCCTGACGGGCTACGCCAACTCGCTGCACGAGGCGTTGACCAAGCCGTACCCCGCCTACGAAACCGTCGGCGTGCGCAACCCCGGTGGCGACTACAACCAGCTGGGCACCAGCCTGCTGCAGATCGAAAATGAGTTCTACGGCACCATCCGCCCCAAGCGCACCGTGCGCACCGGTGAGCGCCCGCTGCACGCGCTGCGCGAGCGGGGTGTGGAATACGTGGAAGTGCGCCTGATGGACCTGGACCCGTTTGTGCCCGTGGGCATCACCGCGCCCACCATGCGCCTGCTGGATGTGTTCCTGCTGCACTGCCTGCTGTCCGACAGCCCGCCGGACACGCCGGCCGAAATTGCCGAACTCAAGCAGAACCAGCACCTCACCGCAGAGCGGGGCCGCGAGCCCGGTTTGCACCTGTCGCGCAACGGCCAGAGCGTGCCGCTGACCGAATGGGGTGCCGAGGTGCTGGCCGCCTGCGAGACGCTGGCTGCCGCGCTGGATGCCACCCATGGCACCGACGACTACAGCACCGCGCTGCGCGATGCCCGCGCGCTGATGGCTGCGCCCGAGCGCACACCATCGGCCCGCGTTCTCGACAGCATCGTGCAGAGCCACCACAACAGCTTTGAATCCTTTGCCCGCCAGCAGTCCATCGCTGCGCGCGATGCGTTGCTGGGCCTGCCGTGGACGCCTGAACAGCAGGCGCGCTACCTGGCGATGGCAGATGAATCGATTGCCGCGCAGAAAGCCATCGAGGCGGCAGACACGCTGCCGTTTGAAGAATGGCGCGAGCAGTACATGGCGGTGAAGGAGCTCGGGTGATGGGGCGCGCAGGCGTCAGGAAACTCCTGATTTGATAGCTGCTTGCGCTTATTCATCAAGCGCTAGAGGCTGTTTAGACGCTAATTTCAGCCTTGCAGCTGCAGCAGCGCCTCTTGCCGCCAGTATTCGGCCGCGTCCAGAAAGCCCTCCCATACGCAGCCATTGCACCCGCGCCCACAGCAGGTGGTGGGCTCGGGCGGCGGGGTGCGCAGCGTAATGCCCATGTCTGCAGCGCATTGCTGCAGCGACTGGAACATCTGCTGCGCGGTCGCGCCGTCTACAGCGCGGGCCGGGGTTGCCATGGTGAGTGAACTCACGGCTTGTGGCGCCCGGACTTGGCGCGGCGCACGGCGTACTGCACCCCAAACGCAATGCCCAGCACCAGCGCAAACCAGCCCACCAGGGCCGCCTGGCTCATCAGATCGCGCACGCTGGCAGAGCGGGCGACGTACGGCGCCAGCAGGATGACCAGACCAATCAGGGCCAAGGTCACGCTCTTGAACAGCAGATCCTTGTGGGCCTTGGTGGCGGTGGCTTTGCGCGGGGTGTCGAGAGGGGCTGGCATGAAGGTCAAACAACGCCGTGGCGTAGGGCAAGTGGGACCGCGATTATCCTTGCCACCCTTAGAACCTGTTGAACCAAGAAGAAAGTACCCCCGCATGGCCATCCAGTGGTTCCCCGGTCACATGCACCTGACCCGTAAAGCCATCACCGAACGCATCAAGGACATTGACGTGGTGATCGAGGTGCTGGACGCCCGCCTGCCCGGCTCCAGCGCCAACCCGCTGCTGGCCGAGATCACCGGCCACAAGCCCACGCTCAAGGTGCTCAACAAGCAGGACGTGGCCGACCCCGAGCGCACGGCGCAGTGGGTGGACTGGTACAACGCCCAGAGCGACACGCGCGCCTTGCCACTCGATGCGTCCGACCCGGCCCCCACGCGCAAGCTGATTGACGCGTGCCACCTGCTGTCGCCCAACCGGGGCGGCATGGCCAAGCCCATGCGGGTGCTGATCTGCGGCGTGCCCAACGTGGGCAAGTCCACGCTCATCAACACGCTCAGCAACAAGCGCCAGGCCAAGACGGGCGACGAGGCCGGCATCACCAAGCTGGAACAGCGCATCACCCTGGCCGACGACTTCTACCTGTGGGACACGCCCGGCATGCTGTGGCCGCGCATTGTGGTGCCCGAAAGCGGCTACAACTTGGCCGCCAGCGGCGCGGTGGGCCGCAATGCCTACGACGAGGAGTTGGTGGCGCTGGAGCTGCTACGCCGCCTGCAGAAAAACTACGCCCCACTGTTGGAGGCTCGCTACAAACTGGGCCTGCCCGAGGGGGCCGTGGCAACGATGCACGACGAAGAGCTGCTCGAAGCCATTGGCCGCAAACGCGGTGCCATGCTGGGCGGCGGCAAGGTCAACCTGCAAAAGACGGCTGAGATCGTGATGACGGATTTCCGCACCGCCATCCTGGGCCGCATCACGCTGGAGACGCCCACCGAGTTTGAAGCCTGGCGCGCTGCGGGCTTGGCCGAAGACGCCAAGCGCCAGGCCAAGAAGGATGCGCGCGCCAAGTCCAAAGGCAAGGGTTCGGGTGTGCGCGAGCCTGCACCGGGCAGCGACGACGGCACGGACTGACCGGGTTCCCGGCGCATCCCAGCGGGCGCGCAGCATGCCCGCCGTCGGCGTTGCGTGGCCGCCGTCGGCGTTGCGTGGCCGCCGCTGCTGGCGTTTTGCTGGTAGCCGATCCGTAAGAACTTGAACAGGTTCTAAGGCTGCGGTTACGATGGCCTTCCCCCCTGCAACCCCCGTCGCCATGGCCGAAGCCCCCGCTGTTCCGCTGCCCGACCACGAAGACGCCACCACACGCCATCTGGTGCGTGTGGCAGGGTGGGCCGTTATGCTGCTCGGTGGCGTCATCGGCGTGCTGCTGATGTTTGACGACCCCGTGCAGCCTGCGCGTGTGGCGCTCAATCTGGTGGCGGGCTTGGTGGGGGGCTCAGCGCTGTGGCTGGCGCGCCAGCAGCGCTGGACGCAGGCGGCCCACCTGCTGGTGTGGGGCGTGTGGGTATCGGTGTCGCTGGTGGCGGCCCGCAATGGCGGTGTGAACGGCCCCAACCTGCTCAACTACCCGGTGATCATCGTACTGGCCGGCTGGCTGCTGGGGGCCAGGGCCACCCTGACGCTGGTGGGGCTCACGGCGCTGCTGTTCCTGGGGTTCATCTGGGCCGACATCCAGGGCATGTTCAAGCCGGTGCAGGTGGCCAACCGGGTGGCCGGTGCGGTGTACCTGGCAGGCATTCTGGTGCTGACGGCAGCGGCCACGCTGCTGTCGCGCCGCAACTACATGAGCCGGGTGCAGGAGGCGCAGCAGACCGCCACCAACCTGGCTGCCAGCGAGGCTGCACTGCGCAAGCTGCTGCGGGCGGTGGAGCAGAGCCCCGAGAGCATCGTTATTACCGATCTGAAAGAAGACATCGAGTACGTGAATGACGCCTTCGTGCGCCGCACGGGTTATGAGCGCGATGAAGTGGTGGGCAAGGCATCGGCCGACTATTCCAGCAATGGCCTGGCGCCCGCGCAGCGGGACGGCCTGCGCGCCACCCTGGCCCGCGGCGAGAGCTGGGCGGGCGAGCAGGTCAACCGCCGCAAGGACGGCGCCGAGATTGCCGAGGCCGTGGTGGTGGCCCCCATCCGCCAGCCCGACGGCCACATCAGCCACTATGTAGAGCTCAAGCAGGACGTCACCGAGCGCAAGCGCGCAGCGCAGGAAATTCATCGCCTGGCGCATTTCGACAGCCTCACCAGCCTGCCCAACCGCTTCACGCTGATGGAGCGACTGTCTGCGCTGCAGGGCCGCGCGGGCCGCCCGCCCACCACGCAACACGCGCTGCTGCTGCTGGACCTGGACCGCTTCACCACCTTCAACGATGCACGCGGCAGCGAGATGGGCGACCGCCTGCTGTGCGCCGTGGCGCTGCGCCTGTCCGAGATACTGCCCCCCCAGGGCCTGCTGGTGCGTGTGGCGGGCGACGAATTTGCCGTGGTGCTGCACGGCCTGGGCGCCGATGCCTCGCTGGCGGGCCGGCGTGCCCTGGCCTTTGCCGAAAAGCTGCAGACAGCGCTGCTGCGGCCGCTGCACCTGCAAGACAACGACACCGAAGAAGCCCAGCTGGGTGCTAGCGTGGGCATCACGCTCTACCCGCAAAGCGCCAATGATGTTGCGCACGACGCCCTGCGCCGTGCAGGCACGGCGCTGCACCGCGCCAAGCAGGCCGGTGGTGGGCGGGCGGCTTTCTTCGAGCAAGGCATGGGCGAGGCGGCCGAGCAGCGCTTTCGCGTGGAGCGCGAGCTGCGCCAGGCCATCGGCGCGGGCGAGCTGCGGCTGTACCTGCAGTCGCAGGTGGACGTGTTGGGCCAGATCACCGGGGCTGAGGTGCTGGTGCGCTGGCAGCATCCGCGCGACGGTCTGGTGGCGCCGGGCGTTTTCATCCCCGTGGCGGAAGAGTCGGACCTGATCGTGAGCCTGGGCGGCTGGGTACTCTCCCATGCCTGCGCGCTGCTGGCGCAGCCATTGTTTCAGGAGCGGCGACTGCGGCTGTCGGTCAACCTGAGTGCCCGGCAGTTCCGGCAGGCGGGTTTTGTGCCGCAGCTGCGCGCCATGCTGGCTGCCAGCGGCGCCGACCCGCGCCTGCTCACCCTGGAGGTGACCGAAGGCCTGGTGATCGACGACTTTGACGACGCCGTGGCCAAGATGGGCGAGTTGGCGGCGCTGGGGGTGGACATGTCGCTGGACGACTTTGGCACGGGCTATTCGTCGCTGGCCTATCTCAAGCGCCTGCCGATCCAGGAGATCAAGATCGACCGCTCCTTTGTGCGCGACGCACCCACCAATGCCGACGATGGCGTGCTGGTAGAAGGCATCCTGTCGGTGGCCCGCCACTTCGGCCTGCGCGTGGTGGCGGAAGGGGTCGAGACCCGCGACCAGGCGGATTTCCTGAGCCAACGCGCTCCCGACATCGTGTACCAGGGCTACCTCTTCGGGCGCCCCGAGCCCGACACCGACTGGCTGGCCCGTGCAGCGCTGGTGGGCACCGCCACCGTGGAGGATGAAGGCTGAATTTCAAGCAAAAATAGCTGCCAGCGCTTATTGGTAAAGCGCTGGCAGCTATTTTTATGATAGCAAACGGCTTGTCGGCGCATGCGCGCCTCAGCACCACGGCCTGCGGGTGCCTGGTGACTTACTTGTTCTTCTCTTTGCCACGCGGGATGACGGCGGTCACCGGTGGCATGGGGCGGTCAGAGCCGCCGCTTTCCTTGGGCAGCGAAGTGTCCTTCTTGGGTTTCTTTGCCATCTTGTTGCTGCGTTGTTCGCCTTTGGCCATGGTGCCTCCTGTAAAGGTCTCGGAATGGGACCGTGCCGGGATGGTACGTCACAAACCGGCCCCTTTCAGCGCACGGCGGGCTGCGCCGCAGCGGGGTTCGCTGCCGCAGGCTGCGCTCGCAGAGCCAGGCGCTGGTCATGCGCCAGCGCCAGGGCGTTGAGCACCGCGATGCTCCCACCCAGCGCACAGGTGGCGCCCCAGCCGCCCCATAGCCAGGCCACGGACCCGAGCGCCGACCCGCTGGCCGCGCCCGTGAAGTAGCTGGTCATGTACACCGCGTTGATGCGCGCACGGGCCGTGGGGTCCAGCCGGTAGATCACATTCTGATTGCTGATGTGCACGCCCTGCAGCGCCAGGTCCACCACCAGCATGCCCACTACAAACCACACCAGGCTGGTGGCGCCCAGCCAGAGCGCGCCCCAGCCCAGCAGCAGCAACCCCACCGAAACGGCCGTGGCCACCTGGGCCTGACCACGGTCGGCCATGCGGCCCGCCACATTGGCCATGAGCGCACCGGCCACGCCCGCCAGCCCCACCAGGCCGATGCCCGCATCGCCCAGGCGGTGGGCAGGCCCCGCCAGCAACAGCGCCATGGTGGAGAACAACACGCTGACCGACGCAAACGACAGCCCGCCCAGCAAGGCGCGGCTGCGCAGCCGGGGGTGGCGCAGGGCCAGTGTGCCCAGAGAGCGCAGCACCTGGCCATACCCCTGGGCCCGCCCAGCATTTCGCGAGCGGGGCATTACCCACCACAGCGCCAGCGCCACGGCCACCATGGCCACGCCCGCCACGCGGTACACCAGCGTCCAGCCGCCCAGTTCAGACAGCAGTCCTGCCACGCTGCGCGCCGCCAGAATGCCCACAAGCAGCCCGCTCATCACCAGCCCCACCGCCCGCCCACTGCGGCCCGGCGCAGCCAGCGTGGCCGCCAACGGCACCAGCACCTGCGCAGCCACCGAGAACAGCCCCGTCAGCACCGTGCCCAGCGCCAGCAGGGCGTAGCTGCCCGCAAACCCGCTGGTGAACAGCCCCAGAGCCGCCAGCAACATCAGCGTGGTGATGAGCCGCCGTCGCTCCAGCATGTCACCCAGCGGCACCAACAACAACAAACCCGCCGCGTAGGCCACCTGCGCCAGCGTGACGATGAGCGCCGCCGAGGCGTCACGCACCTGCAACTGCGTGGCAATGGAGTGCAGAAGGGGCTGGTTGAAGTAATTGCTGCCCGCGCACAACCCGCAGGCCACGGCCATGAGCAGCAGCACCGGCGTGCTGAGGCCTGGCGCCTCTGGGTGGGGCGTGCTGGGCGGTGTGGTGGATGCGGAGCGGGAGTGCGGTGGAGTGCTCATCTTGGGGACAGTGGTTGCCTGGGATGGTGTGCATGCACAGCTCATGCCTGCATCACTGCTGTGGCCTCGATTTCAATCAGCATGCCGTCGAGCGCCAGCCGGGGCACCGGGATCAGCGTGCAGGCCGGTGCCGCCCCATCGGGCCACAGGCTGCGCACCGCCTGGCTGAACAGCGCCAGCCGCTGCTCGGTGTGGTCCACCACCAGCACGGTGAGCTTGGCCACATCGTGCACGCTGGCCCCCGCGCCTGCCAATGCGATACGCAGGTTGGTGAAAGCCTGGCGCAGCTGCTCGCCAAAGTCGGCAGACAGCTGGCCCGCCGCGTTCTCGCCACCTTGGCCCGCCACAAAGACAGTGCGTGCCGGGGCGGGCGCCACCACCACATGGGTGTAGCCATTGGCACGCGGGTCGTACAGGCCCGGCGGGTTGATGAAGCGCAGCGTGGAAGTTGCCGTGGCGGGGTGCTGGGTTGTTGCGGTATCAAGGCGCATGGTGCAGAAATCCTGAGAGGGGATGTGAAGGTGAAGACCACGGCGGAATTGCCAGAAAGCCTGGGCGACCGCAGTCGCAGCGGCATCGGCGGCGGTTGCGAGGGCTTCGTGGGTTAGTATCAAACCTTAAGTTAAATTGAGGTCAATCGCCGTGAAGAAAGCCCTTGCAGAAGCTGTTGTGAAACCAGGCAAGCTCCGCATTCCCGTCGCCCGCGTGGTAGCGGACGCGCAGGCTGACCCGTCCGAGCTGTGCGAAAAATCCGAGCTGTCGGTGGGCGAGGTCGCCAGCCGCAGCGGGCTGGCCGTGTCGGCCCTGCATTTTTATGAATCGCGCGGGCTGATCGCCAGTGTGCGCAATGCGGGGAACCAGCGGCGCTACCCGCGCTCCGTGCTGCGCCGCGTGGCGGTGATCAAGGTGGCGCAGCGCATGGGCGTGCCGCTGGCCGCCATCGCCGAGGCCTTGCAGGCGCTGCCCGCCGGGCGCACGCCCACGGTGGCCGACTGGCGCCGCCTGTCCGCCCGCTGGCGCGACGATCTGGACGAGCGCATCCGCACGCTGACGGCGCTGCGCGACCAACTGGATGGATGCATTGGCTGCGGTTGTTTGTCGCTCAAGGTCTGCCCGCTGCGCAATGCGCAGGATGCGCTCGCAGAGGAGGGGCCTGGGCCGCATTTTTGAGAGGCGATGTGTGATTTGCTGCGCCCGCCGACGAAAGGGACGCATGGATTCCTGAAGGTCCTGTCCATTCATCCCCTCAATCTGCTCCGCCCGCGCGTGCCCAGGCCCGCCACCGCCATCACGCATGCGTTGAGCCGCTTCCGACTGCTGAAGGGCCCAGACCAATGCCTTTTGATCGTCATTCATGCTTGTCTCCCGTTGCGTAATTCGGTACTCCATCTGCGGCCGCCCTTGCGGGGGCGGGACCTGCGGTGGTTGTATGGGGTATCGGCATGAGCCGTCATGCAAGCCCGAATGACTTGCGCAAGCCCTTCCCGACAGGGCCTGCGGGCATGAAGCGGCGCAGTTTGGCCAGCATCGACGCTTCACCCTTGGGTGTGTGGCGCATTTTCCAAGTCCCCAGCGCGGCACGGACGATGGTGTCGGCCACGCCCTGGGGCGGGGGCGCCTTCTGCACGTTGCTCTGGATCGCTTGCGACACGACGTCCAGCTCCTTGCTGTAGTCAGCAATCCGGGTCACCGTTTGGGGCGCGTTCAGATCCAGGTTGGTCTTGGTGAAGGAGGGCTCGACCAGCGAGACGCGGATACCGAATTGGCGCACTTCGTGGTCCAGCGTTTCAGCCAGCCCTTCAACGGCGTGCTTGGACGCCGAATAGAGAGCCATGTAGGGCGCGGGCAAAAATCCGAGCACCGAACTCACATTGACGATGCGGCCAGAGCGCTGCCCGCGCATGTGCGGCAACACTGCCTTGATCACGCGCAAGACGCCGAAGAGGTTCGTGTCAAACAGCTTCTGAGCCTCCTCCACAGATGTTTCTTCCGCAGCGCCCAGCAGAGTCACCCCCGCGCTGTTGACCAGCACGTCGATGCGTTGGGCTTGCGCGATGATGGTCTGGATGCCGCTTTCAACGGACATTTCGTCGCGGATGTCCATCTCAACGAGCGTCACGTTGGGAATGGCGTGCGCTTTGGCGGTGTTGCGCACTGTGCCGAAGACCCGGCAGCCCTGTTCGGCAAACTTCATGGCGGCAGCACGACCGATGCCCGAGGACACGCCGGTAACAACGACAACTTTGGATTTCGACATGGCAGTTCCTTGGATAGTGAGATTCGCAAGGGGAATCAGATGGATGCGGGGGCTGAGCGAACGGGCCGGATGCCGAACCAGATCGAATACATCGCGGGCAGGAACACGAGCGTCAGTACCGTGCCGGCCAGCGTGCCGCCGATCAAGGTGTAGGCCAACGTTCCCCAGAACACGGAGTGCGTCAGCGGGATGAAGGCCAGGATCGCGGCCAAGGCGGTGAGGATCACCGGGCGGGCACGTTGCACGGTGGCTTCCACCACGGCGCGGAAGGGGTCCAGTCCGGCGTCTTCGTTTTCGCGGATCTGCCCGATCAGGATGAGCGTGTTGCGCATCAGAATGCCGGACAAGGCGATCAGGCCAACCAGCGCATTGATGCCAAAGGGCTGTTGAAACAACAGCAGTGTCGGCACCACGCCGATCAGGCCCAGCGGGCTGGTCAGGAAGACCATGACCATCCCTGAGATGGAGCGAACCTGCAGGATGATGATGAGCAGGGTGGCTGCCAGCATGATCGGGAAGATTGGCAGCATGGCGACCGTCGCCTTGCCGGCTTCCTCGATAGAGCCTGCTTCCACGATGCGGTAGCCGCCAGGCAGCTTGTCCATGAGGGGCTTCAGTTGCTGGGTGATGGCCGTGGATACGTCCGGAGGCTGCAAACCTTCGGCAATGTCGCCACGCACCGTGATCGTCGGCGTGCGGTCACGCCGACGCAGGATGGGATCTTCCATGCGCACATCGGCCTTGCCCACCTGCGACAGCGGAATGCGCTGCCCGCTCGATCCCACCAGCGACAGGCCCGAAATCTTCGCGGGGTCGAGACGGACATCACCGGCGGCCCGGCCCACCACTTGCACCGAGCGGATATCCTCGCGCACCTCCGTCAACGGGGCTCCGCTCAGCAGGAACTGCAGCTGCAGTGCCACGGAGCTGGAGCTGAGTCCCACTGCGCTCAGGCGGTCCTGGTCGAGTGTGAAATGCAAGGTCGGAACACGCGGGCCCCAGTCCGTGTTGACGGTGCGCATCATCGGGCTGGCCTGCAGGACCGCCTCGACCTCGGCGGAAATCTCGCGCAGCTTGTCCAGATCGGGCCCCATGACGCGGTAAGCCACGGGGAAGGGCGAAGGCGGGCCAAACACGATTTGCGTGACACGCACCCGTGCCTCGGGCGCCAGGCCATCTGCCACCGCATGGCGCAGTCTGAATTTGAGCTCTTCCCGTTCCTTGTCATTGCCGGTGAGCACCACGATCTTGGCGAACGACGGGTCCGGCAGCTCGGGCGACATGGCCAGGAAAAAGCGCGGGGCACCCTGGCCGATGTAGGCGGTCACGACCTTGGCCTCCTCCTGCTTGGCCAGCCAAGCCTCCACCTTGGCCGTCGCAGCGCTGGTTTGTTCGATGGACGTGCCGTAGGGCATCTGCACCTCGACCAGCACTTCCGGCCGGTCGGACGTGGGGAAGAACTGCTTCTTGACCAGCGCCATCCCCAGCACCGACACCACAAACAGGATGACGACGGAGGCTGCAACAATCCATTTGCGCACAATGACGCGGCCAAGCAGCTGACGGAACTGGTTGTAGCGCGGTGTGTCGTAAATGGCGTCGTGTCCGCCTTCGACCTTTTTGAGGTCAGGCAACAGCTTGACGCCCAGGTAAGGCGTAAAAACCACCGCCACCACCCACGACGCAATCAATGCAATGCCTACGATCCAGAACATGTTGCTGGTGTATTCACCCGCCGTGGAGCGTGCGAAACCATTCGGCATGAAGCCAATGGCTGTGACCAGGGTGCCCGAAAGCATGGGGGCTGCCGTATGGCTCCAGGCGTAGGCCGAGGCCGCCACACGGCTGTAGCCTTCTTCCATCTTCACCACCATCATTTCAATAGCAATGATGGCGTCGTCCACCAGCAGGCCCAGGGCCAGGATGAGCGAGCCCAGCGTGATCCGGTCAAAGTTCTTGCCAGAGGCGGCCATGATCACGAACACCGCCGCCAGCGTCAACGGCACGGCGGCTGCCACGACGATGCCCACACGCCAGCCCATGCTGACAAAGCAGACCACCATCACGACGAGCAGGGCGACGAAAAACTTGACCATGAACTCGTCCACTGCCGAGCTGATGTTGACGGCCTGGTCGGTCACCTTGGTCAGCGTCATGCCCATGGGGAGTTCTGCATTGATCTTGGTGACCTCGGCCTCCAGCGCTTTGCCCAGATCGAGCCCGTTCCAGTCGTCGCGCATCACGACGCCCAGCAGCAGGGCTGGCTCGCCGCCGTTGCGCACCAGGAAGGTTGCGGGGTCTTCATAGCCGCGCTCGATAGTCGCCACATCCGACAGCTTCAGCGTCCGCCCCTGCGCGATGATCGGGGTCTGCCGGATCTTCTCCAGCGTGTCGAACGCGCCATCCACACGCAGGAAAACCTGTGGTCCCTTGGTTTCGATGGAGCCTGCGGGCGTCAGCACGTTCTGGCTGTTGAGCGCGGCAAAAATGTCCTGCGGCGCCACGCCCAGCGTGGCCAGGCGATCATGGGAGAACGAGACGTAGATCCGCTCGGGTTGTTCCCCAATGATGTTGACTTTCTTGACGCCCGCCACATGCAGCAGTTGCTGGCGCAACACTTCCGCGTCGCGGACCAACTGTCTTTGGGGTTCACCCTTGGCCTTGAGGGCGAAGAGCGCAAAGGTCACATCTGCATATTCGTCGTTGACCATAGGGCCGATGACGCCAGCAGGCAGTTTCCTCGCCTCGTCGCTGATCTTCTTGCGTGCCTGGTAGAACTCCTCCTGCACTTGCGACGGCGGTGCGCTGTCCAGCAGCGACACCATGGTGAAAGCCAGGCCGGGGCGGGTGAAGGTTTCTGTGCGGTCGTACCAGCGCAATTCCTGCATGCGCTTTTCCAGGGGTTCTGCAACCTGATCCTGCATCTCCTGGGCCGTGGCGCCAGGCCACGCCGTGACGATCGTCATCTGCTTGATGGTGAAAGGCGGGTCTTCAGCGCGCCCGAGTTTGGCAAACGCGAGAATGCCTGCTGCAGAGATCAGGAAGATCAGGAAGAGGGTGATGGCGCGCTCGCGCACTGCGAGCGCCGACAGGTTCAAACGGCCTTCGCTCACGGACGTGCTCCTTCCTTCGGAGCAGCTGTCGCAAGATCTGCCAGCCGGACCTGCTCGCCTTCGCGCAACAGGTGCGCACCCAGTGCGACGATTCGCTCCCCGGGCTTGATGTGGCCCGTCACGTAGGCGCCTGCATCGTCCAGGCGCTGGACGGCCACCGGCTGCCAGGCAACCTTGGCCGGTTCACCGCGAAGCACCCAAACTCCTGGGCCCTTGCCCGCATCGAACAAGGCGCCGATGGGCACTTGCAGGCCCGCCGCCGCAGAGGACTTTTCGTCCGGAATGCGAACCACCACCGTGGTGCCCAGGGGCGCGTTGGCCAAATCCCCTTCGAGCACATAGCGGGCCTCGAAGGTGCGCGTCACCCGGTCTGCCGAGCTGGAAAGCTGTCGCAGCTTTGCCGAGACGGCGGCCTCCTCCTTGCCAAACAAGGTGGCTTGTGCCTGCGACCCTATGGCGGGGCGCAAAGTCTCCGGCAGCTGCACGAGCGCTTCGCGGCGGCCTGCATGGGCCAGGCGGACTACCGGTTGCCCGGCGCTCACCACCTGTCCGGGTTCGGCCAGCGTTTCCACGACGACGCCGTCGCCGTCTGCCACCAGTTCGGCATAACGGCTTGCATTGCGGGATACATCCGCCTGGGCTTCGGCCGCACTGAGCTGCGCCTGGGCTGCGTCTGCAGCCGCCTTCACCTGGTCATAGGCCGCAGCGGAGATAGCGCCTGTGCCGCGCAGGTCGCGGTACCGTGCTTCATCGTCCGCCGTCTGGCGAGCACGGGCACGCGCAGCGGCCACAGCCTCTTGCTGCGCATGGGCGGCCAGTTTCAGATCGACCGCATCGATGCGCATGAGCAGCTGCCCGCGTTTGACGGTCTGCCCCGCATCCACCAGCCGTTCCAGCACCTTGCCCGAGACGCGAAAGCCCAGGTCGCTCTGCACCCGGGCCGCTACGGTACCCGTGAACGCCCTGGAGGCAGCTGCGGCCTCTTGAACAATGGCTGCGCGCACCAGCGGCGCTTCGGTGCGTGGATCGGAAGAAGCCTTTTCGCCGCAGGCGACCAGCGCCAACGGCAAGGCAGAAATGAGAAACAGAGTGGCGAGGCGAGGCCGAAGCATGAAAGTCCCTTGTGCAGATGGATCGGGACTTTCATTGTGATTCTTGTGACCAAATTAGTCAATAGTCACAAATAAACTTTCGCTCATGGGGACAGGCTGCGCAGGACCAGGCTGGACAACTGGGTGGGCGCCTCGTTGGCGTAGTCCAGGCTGTGCTGCAGGATCAGCGGATTGAGGTAGGGGCGCATCACCAGGTGGATGGCTGCAGTGGTTTCATCCAGCGGCGTCTTGCGCTCGAAGTCGCCGGTCTGCCGGCCTTCCTGTAAAACATCCCGCAACAGCGCCTGCAGGCGCTCCTCGTACACGATGGTGGACTGCCAGCGTTCGGTTGCCGCAGAGGTGGCGATCTCGTAGAGCTTTCTGTCCTGGAAAAAGAGACGCAGGCTCGACTCCACAATGGCTTTGAACATGCGCCGCAGCTTCTCGGGTGGCCGATCGGCCTGGGCCACCGCCGCCCGGACCTCGCTCTCGATATCGCTCAGGCAGTTGGCGCAAATCATCTCGCCGATGGCCTGCTTGGATTCGAAGAACTTGTAGATGTAGGCTTTTGAAAAACCGATCTCCTTGGCCAGGTCGGACACGGTGGTTTTTTCGTAGCCGTAGCGGCTGAAGTGCTCGGTGGCGGCGGTCACGATCTGGTTTCGCACCTCGTGGTCCGCAGGGCCCCGGCCTGCGGCGGTGGGATGGCTTGTTTTGGTCATGGGCAAAGCTTACGCCAGTCTTGGTGACTAGACAACGAGTGACCATTTGGTATTATGGTCACAATTCAATTGAACCATGACCAAAAAAACCATGCTGCCCAAACGCACACTCGCCGCCTTTCTTGTGGCCAGCCTCTCCGCCGGCTGCGCCGTGGGGCCGGACTATGTCCGGCCCGAGATTTCCCTGCCTGGGCATTACCAGGATCAGCCCGGCAGCAATCAACAGCCAGAGAAGGCCGCCGCCGAACTGGCCTCTTGGTGGTCTGCGTTTGGCGATCCTCAACTCACGCGATTCGTGTCGCTCGCGCTGGCGCAAAACCTCGATCTGGCGCAAGCCGCTGCACGGGTCGCCCAGGCGCGTGCGGGGCTGGGCGCGGCCGACGCCGCACTGTTGCCGTCCGCAGCCGTGTCGGGCCAGGCTGCGCGGGCCTATCAGTCCACGCAAACACCCTTGGGACAGGTCTTGAGTTCGACGCCGGGTTTTGACCGGTATGGCAGCGCTTACGAGGCAAACCTGGGCGCAAGCTGGGAGCTGGATGTGTTTGGCGGCCTGCGCCGGGGGCGGGAGGCGGCCACCGCCGAATACCAGTCTTCGGAGGCTGGTGCTGTTGCCACCCGATTGGCCGTGGCGGCACAGACCGCAGATATCTACATCACGATTCGCGGCCTGCAGGCCCGCCGAGACGTGGCCCGCCAGCAGGTGCAGACGCAACACGACCTGCTGTCCAACGTCAGGCTGCTGCACAGTAAGGGTCTTGCGGCAGAGCTCCAGGTGAGCCAGGCGGAGGGGGCGCTCTCGCAGGCGCAAGCAGCGATCCCGGTGCTGGACGCTTCCCTGGACACGTTAATGAACGCCATGGATGTCATCCTGGGAACTCCCCCGGGCACCCACCGCGCAGAACTGATCGCGCCGGGCGGCATTCCGGCAACTCCCCAAGGAATTGCGACGGGCTCGCCGAGCGAGCTGCTCAGGCGCAGGCCGGACCTCATCGCTGCGGAGCGCCGCTTGGCTGCATCCAATGCGCGCATTGGCGCCGCCATCTCCGAGTACTACCCCAAACTCTCTCTCAGCGGCCTGGTGGGGAGTGCAACGTCTGTGTCCAGCGGCAGCCTGTTCTCGGGCGGCGCCAGCCAGGCCACAGGCGTGCTCGGGCTGCGCTGGCGCCTTTTCGACTTCGCGCGCATCAATGCGCAGATAGAGCAGGCCAAGGGCCAGGAGGCAGAGATGCTGGCCGCCTACCGATTGGCGGCGCTGCGGGCCACGGAAGATGTGGAAAACTCGCTCTCCGCGTTTTCCAGGCGCCAGGAGCAGGTTTTGGTGTTGAAGGCCGGTGTCGATTCGCTGGGTCGCGCTCGCGCAGCGTCGTTCTCGGCCTACCAAAAAGGCGTTGTCAGCATGATCGAAGTCTTGCACGCCGATGAGACCTTGCTCCGGGCTGCCGATGCGCGTGTACAGGCGCAGACGGAATCTGCCCGTTCGGCAGTGGCCATCTTCAAAGCACTGGGGGGAGGGTGGGAGTCCGGTGCATCTCCGACCTAGTCCACGTTCAATGGTCACGCCCAAAGCAGCGTTAACTTCCGACGAGTACGGTCACATCGCCTACCACCGCAACGGCCCGGTTTCATCGCTCCAGAAGATCCACCGCCGCACCTCCGCATACGGCGATGTGCAGATGGAATACGGGTCCATCCCCGTCTCCACGCGCTCCAGGTGCACCAGGTAGCCGCCGTAGCTGGCGGCCCACAGCGTGCTGCCGTCGGGCGACATGTCCATGGCACTGATGGTGCTGCCGATGTGGTGGCGCCACAGCGGGCGCCCGTCGTCGCTGATGGCGTGCAGGTAGCCATTGGCATCGCCCAGCACCACCATGCCCGGCAGGGTGGCAGATGCATACACGCGCCACTGGGTGTTGATGGCCGGGGCTTCGTGCGTTTCTTCTTCTCCACTGTCTGCCGCGAGGTCTGGCAACGCTGCACTCACTGGCGCGGCCAGCGTGCAGCCCCCGTAGAAGTGGCAGGAGTTGGCAAGCAGCTGCGTGCCGTCGTGTGAAAAGGTGGTGTGGTGCGGGTAGGACGACAGGGGCTCGTAGCGGCGCACCACCTGGCCTCGGGCGTTCAGCAGGATGTGCACGCTGTCCTGGTCGCCCACGGCGATGTAGCGCTCGTCCGGTGACAGGGCCATGTGCAGCATGTCGAGCGCCAGCATCGTGACCTCGGCGCCGTTCACCGATTCGTCCTGCTGGTTCTTGGGCCAGGTGTAGGGGCCGTCTTCGTCAAAGGTTTGCGGGTGGATGCGCTGCACGGGGCTGCTGGCTTCCTCGGCACCCTCGGCGTGCAACAGATAGACGCCCGTGGGGTTGCGCAGCAGCACACGCTGGCCATCGTTGAAGGGGATCAGCTCGTCGCAGCGCTGGCCCAGGGGGCCGGGCGATACCACCACCTGAGCTGGCAGTGCTTCGTTGCCCTGGGGCAGTGCAAAGCGGGCGATGATGGGTCCGTCAAAACCATCGTGCGTGGTGACGTGCTGGCCGTCGCTTTGCGCAAAGCAGCGCCGGTTGGGCGAGCGGCCGAGGCCGCGCAGTGCGGGCAAGGGGATGTGCCGCAGGCCCTGCAGGGCCACCCAGTGCGCCATGTTGTCGTAGGGGGCGCCGATGCGCGCCAGCACGCGGCCGTCGTCCAGCGCGAACACCGGGCCGATGAAGCGGCCCGCATCGGCGGCGTGCCGCACGAAGGCGTCGGGGGCAAATGCAAAGCGCTGGCGAAAGCGGTCGGCCAGGTCTTCGTCGGCGTGGGTGTTGACCACGCGGGCCAGCTGCAGCACGGTGGCTGCGGCCGCCTTGCGCGGGTCGGAGGGCAGGTCGCTGTCTTCGTTTTCTTCTTGTTCTTCTTCGGTATCGCCGTTGCCTTCCTGCACTTCGGCCGAATCCAGTGCGAGCTGGTGCGCGCGGATGGCGGCCACATAGCTTTGCCCATCGGCCTGCCATTGGTCGGACAGCGTCATCAGCTCGACAGGGAAGACCGCTGCATCGGGCAGGTCGGGCGCCAGCGGGGGCGTGGCCAGCAGGTGCACGGCGGCTTCGATGCGCCGCGCCTCGGCCTGACGGGCCTGCTCCTGTTCGTGCTGATCGCGTACGCGCAATTGGACCGCGCCGTAAAAACGCAGCAGCCGCGTTATGTGGTCGGCGGCGCTGCGGGGCAGGGTGGCGCGGGCATCGCTCTGGCGCTGCGCATAGGTGAACTCCACCACGGCTGGCCCGTCCAGCGCGGCTTCCACGTTGATCTGGTAGGCGCTGTGGGCGTTGTCGTCTTCGTCGCCGGGGGCTTCGTCGCCGTTTTCCCAGCTGAGCTTGAGGGCGCGGCCCCAAGGCTCGCCTTCGTGCATGCAGGGCTGGCGCGCACCCACCCACACGTCGCCTTCCCACCAGCCGTTCTTGTCGCTGTCCCACCAGTCGTTGTAGCGCTCGGTGAACACGGGCAGGGTGGTGAAGTCTTCGATGCGTTCTGCGGTCAGCTCGGTCACCAGGCGCTGGTACAGCGGGTAGCGGGCGCGGTGCTGGCCCACGGCCTTGCGCAGGTAGTCCAAGACGCCGCGCCATGCCAGCTTGCAGGCCTGCCAGGCTTCGGGGGCGGTGTCGGGTGCCAGGGGCAGCCACTCGCCGGGCTCGCCTTCGCTATAGCCGCGGTACACCAGCGTGAGCTGCGCGGTGGTGTGCACCTTGTGGCCCCGCACCGCGGCGGCCAGGCGCGCCAGCAGCCCCTGGCGTTCGCGCACCTGCGCCACCGAGAGGTAGAAGTCCCAGGTCTTCCAGACGGTGATGAACACGTTGTCGTCGCGCTGGTCGCCATCGGCGTCCACATGCCGCTGGCACAGCGAAAAATCAGTCTGCTGAAACCACCCGGTGGCCGTGTGCTCCTTGGGGCCGATCACGGGCGTGTGCACGGCGGCCAGGATGTTGCGCACGCTGATGGCCTCATTGGCGAACAGGTCGGCCTCCAGGGGCATCAGCGCGTGGATCTCGGCGCTGCTGCGCGTGGCGTTGTCGCCCGCGCGCACGGCGGCCACCACGCGGGCGCGGTCCAGCACGTAGCTGACGCCGCTTTCGCCATCGTCGATGCCGTCATGGAACTCAGGCGGGAACACGATGCCTACAATTTCGCTGGAGAACTCCGCCAGGTGCGGCACGCCGCGCACCTCGTCCATGAGGAACTCCACCTGCTCCGGCCCGGTGATGTCTACGGGGTATTCATCCGTGAAAAGTGCCACCCGCGCAGTGAGCCCGCCACGCACGGTGAGCCCGCCGTGGTTGTAGTCGCCCCACAGCAGGTCGGCCACTTGCAGCGCGCCCTGCACATAAAGCAGCTGGCCGCCCACCACGGCGTTGTGCATGCGCGCGTCGCCCAGTACGACCAGATGCGTGGCGCCATCGGTGTCGTCGCAGGTGAGCGCGCCGTCGAGCTGCAGATGGCCTTCGATCAGGATCAGAAAGGGCTGGCCCGTGGGAGCTGGGCTTGCGCCACCGCCCTGCAGAAGCGCCCGCAGCGGGCTGCCGCTGGCCAGGGGCGCATCCAGGTGCAGCTCGGGCACCTGTACATCGCCGGTGATGCAGAGCACGGTTTCCGTGGCCAGCGCATTCGGGTCCTCTGCAAGGCGCTGGGAGATCCAGCTGTCGGCGGGCAGCAAGGCGGCCACATCGGCCAGCGGGCAAAGTCGGGCAGTGGGCATGGTGCGGCAGGGCGGTGGAACAACGGGCGGGGCATCGTACACCGCGCGCCATGTGGTTTTTGCTTTGCGCGGAGAATGATGTGTTGTCTTATTAATTGCCCGCCATGACACAAAACTCTCCCGTTTTCGAAGTCCTTCCCCGCGACCTGTCTGCCTACCGCCAGGGCAATATGGGCATCGACTACGTGCACCGTTTTGAATCGGGTCAGCCGGGCCCCCACGTGCTCATCAATGCGCTCACGCATGGCAACGAGATCTGCGGCATGGTGGCGGCCACGCACCTGCTGGACACGGGCGTGCGCCCGCGGATTGGCACGCTGACCATCAGCTTTGCCAACGTGGCGGCGTATGCATCGTTTGACCCGACCCGTCCGTTTGAAAGCCGCCAGCTGGTGCACAACCTCAACCGCATCTGGTCCGCCGGTGAACTGGACGGCACGGCCGCAAGCCCCGAGCTGGACCGCGCCCGTGCGTTGCGCCCGGTGGTGGCTGCGGCCGATCACATCCTGGACATCCATTCCACCAGCCAGGACGTACAGCCTTTCTGGGTGTACCCCGCTTACCCGCGCAATGCGCAGGTGGCGCTGGCCATTGGCCGCCCGCCCGTGCACCTGGTGATGCCCAGCGGGCTGGGCTCGGGCACGCCGCTCATCCAGCACGGCCGCCATGGGCTGGCTGAGAGCGATGGGGTGGCTTTGGTGGTGGAGTGTGGCCAGCATTTCCGCCAGTCGGCGGCCGACGTGGCCACGGCCGTGGCGCTGGATTTTCTGGCGCACTTCGGGCTGGTCGAAGCTGCGGCCAACCGCCCAGCGCCAGGCCCGCAGCGCCGCTATGAACTGCTGGAGACCTGCATGGTGCGCACGCCGGACTTCCGCTTCACACGGCCTGTGCAGGGCTTTGAGGTGTTTGCCCAGGGCGAACTCATCGCCACCGATGGCCCGCACGAGATCCGCGCGTTGTGCGACGACTGCACGGTGATGATGCCCACGCGCGAGCCCATCGTGGGCCGCGAGGCGGTGTACCTGACCCGGCCGATCTGACCGGCAAGGTCCGGCAAGCTCAGAAGGACGAGCCGGGCTGCGCGAGGAAGGCCAGCTCCTGCGCCGTAGACGTGCGCCCCAGCACGGCGTTGCGGTGCGGGTAGCGCCCGAAGCGCGCAATGATGTCGCGGTGCGCCACCTCGAACTTCAGGTTGTTTTCCAGCCCCGGCTGATCAAACAGCACCATCGCCTGGGCGTGGATGGCGGCGGACTCGCTGTGCATGTAGGGCATGTAGGCAAAGGCGCGTTCGGTGGGGGCCAGTGCCTTGTCGTGCTGCCCGGCCACCAGCTCCTGCGCCAGGGCCAGCGCCTGGGCGTCTTGCGCAAACGCAAGCGGCGAGCCCCGGTGGATGTTGCGCGAGAACTGGTCCAGCACCAGGATCTCTGCCAGGCGGCCTTGGGGTGTGCCGCGCCAGTTCCACAACTCGCACTGCCGCGCTGCCTGCCAGGTGGCACCGAAGCGGACACGGATCATCGCGTCGATGGCGTCCTCTTGTGCGAAGTGCTGGGCGGGGGTGAGTTCTTCGAACCAGAAATGAAGGATGTCTTCGGCTTGCATCGTGAATATCGCATGAAATAAGGCTCTGGCGCTTGATCATAAAGCGCTGGATGCTATTAATTTCATAGTATCGATGCTGGCCGCTCAGTTCTGGATGCGGATTTTTCCCTCGCGCACATATTGGTTGAACTGGTCCTTCGGGATCGCGGCGGAGCCCACGGCATCGTTGTCTGCGGTCCAGCTCAAGGTGGTGCTGTCTTTGGAAGGCTCCAGCTCCACGGGGCCTTTCGGAATGGTCAACGGCGCTCCGTCACCCGGGGTGTAGGTAACGTGGCCTGCAATGGTGGCGTGCTGGGTCATGGTGAATTCCTTTTTGGTGGTGCCGATGTGATGGGCCTCCTATTGCACCGCCCATGCGCCTGCCGTGGTGTAAGACCATGCCGTGCGACGGCGCGGGCAGGTGCCGCCACCTGCAAGGTCGTCGTTGTCCCTGGCTTAGCGCATGAAACTGGCCCGGCCCAGGCCAGTGCCACCGTGGAACTGGCTTTGCCAGGCCACCGGTGGCGTCCCCCTCCCGCGCAGCGAGAGAGGGGGAAGGCGCCGAAGGCGACTCAGGGGGAGCTTCACCTCAAGGAGGCACCACCGCCTGCGTCCGCTCCTGCCGCACCAGATACAACCCGCTGCCGATGATGATCGCGCCGCCCAGCAATGTGGAACCCCCCGGCACGGCCTGCCACAGCACCCAGTCGAGCCCCATACCCCAGGCCAGGGCCGTGTATTCAAACGGCGCCACCACCGACGCCTGCCCGTGCCGGAACGCCTCGGTGATCGCCAGCTGCCCCAGAAACCCCGTGACCGCCAGGCCCGCCACCAGGGGCCAGTGCGCCTGCGCCACACCCACCCAGTTGGGCCAGGCCAGCGTGCCCGCGCCCAGCGCCAGCAAGGCGGTGGTCCAGAAGACCAGACTGGCGCTGGAGTCCGTGCGGCTGAGCACGCGCCCCGTGATGGCCGAAACGGCGTATCCACACGCTGCGCCCAGCACCGCCAGCGCGCCCAGCGTGAAAAATGCGTCCTGGCTGGGCCGCAGGGCCACCACCACGCCCACCATGCCCAGCACGATCGCCACCCAGTGGGCGGCGCGCACCTTCTCGCCCAGCACCACGGTGGACAGCGCCGTGATCAGCAACGGGGCGATGAAAAACAGCGTGTAGGCCTCGGCCAGGCCCAGTTCCTTGAGTGCGTAGGTGAACAGGCCCAGCATGGTCACGTTGAGCACGCCACGCAGCAGGTGCAGCGGCCAGCGCACCTTGAGCAAGCCCCGCACCTCGCCGCGCCACAGCACATACAGCGCCACCAGCGGCAACGCAGCCCAGCCGCGCAGCGCCGCGACCTGCATGGCGGGGTAGCTGGCCGACAGGGTCTTGAGCAGGGCGTCCATCAGCGAAAAACACCCCACCGCCGCGACCATCGCGACGATGCCGCGCAGGTTGCCCGAGGCTGCCGCCTGCGCTGTGGTGGCCGTCGCAGTCGCAGTTGTGGTCGCGGCTGCAGATGCCGCAGGCTGAGCCTCGGTGTCGCTCGTCCGCGTCATGGTTGTACCGCCACAGGAAGGCTGCAGGCTGTGGCGGGTGGCAGGGTGGCAAACGGCGCAGGAGCTGTGCCGCCAAGGCAGCGGCACTGCGCTGGAAGACTGTGCATGGGGTAACCAGAGGTGGCTGCCTGCGGCGCGTGGGCCTGCGCCGCAGCCAGGGGGTCGATGGGCCAAAAAGTGTAGCGCAGCCCGCGCCAGCGGGCTGCCTCGGCTCGGCTCAGTCCGACTTGTGGCTGGCTGCGTTGCGGCTCACCTTGTCGTGCAGCATCGGAATGGCCCACAGCACCACCAGCGCGAGCACCGTGCTCAGCACCGCCGTGGCTTCGCGGCCCAGCCCGGCGGCCACGCCGATGGCGGCCGTGAGCCAGATGCCAGCGGCTGTGGTCAGGCCCTTGACCTGGCTTTCGGCATCGCCCTTGAGGATGGTGCCCGCGCCCAGAAACCCCACGCCCGCGATGATGCCCTGCAGCACGCGGCTGTTGTCTGCCGCTTCAATGCCGGCCTGCTGAGCCACCAGCACGAACAGGGCCGCGCCCATCGCCACCAGCATGTGCGTGCGCACGCCAGCGGCCTTGCCCGCGTGTTCGCGTTCCCATCCCAGCAGCCCGCCCAGCAGCGCTGCCATGGCCAGGCGCACCACGATGCGCGTGGCCTGTGCCGCATCGGGCACGTCCGAGAATTCCGAGGCCACCGTGCTGGCGATCTCCTGCCAGAGGTCAGCCATGGCCATGGTCCTTGCACCCGGTGACCGGCGTTGTGGCGAGGGAGGGCGGTGTGCTCAGAGAGCGGTACGCGTGTGGTGGCATGGCGGGGAGTCCAGCGGAGGAGGGGGCGCAGCAACAGTGCTGCCCTGCGACTGTGCTGCTCCTGCGCGGCAGCGTCTACCGGTGGCGGGCGAGCGCGGGGGTAGGACACTGCCGACGCACGCCAACGACCGCTTGGCGGGGTGTGGGCGCCAGGTTTTGATAGAAATTGGCACCTGGCGCTTGATGGTAAAGCGCTGGTAGCTATCAAAAGTGAAGCGTCTGGCGGTTGCCGCCCATGGCCGCGTTCCTCCCGTGCCTTCCCAGCCCGTCCCTGCGGGTGGCGCCACCTGCTCGGCGCTTGCACCCCGGGGTTGCGCGTGTCACGATTTGCCTTGGTGCCTGCAGCGGCCGCCATCACCGGCGGGCCTGGCGCCGCGAGGAGTTTTTGCCATGACGCCCCAACGCATTCTTCTGATACAGGGCCACCCGGACGCGAGTGCGCCCCACCTGTGCCACGCGCTGGCGCAGGCCTATGCGCAGGGGGCCATCGCGGCGGGCCACGAGGTGCGCGAGATCGAGGTGGCTGCCATCGACTTTGCGCTGCTGCGCAGCCAGCACGAGTGGGAGCTGGGCCTGCTGCCCGCATCGCTCAAGCCTGCCCAGGCGGACATCGGCTGGGCGCAGCACATCGTGCTGTTCTTTCCGCTGTGGCTGGGCGACATGCCAGCCCTGCTCAAGGGTTTTCTGGAGCAGGTGGCGCGACCCGGGTTTGCCTTCAATACGGAAGGCAGCAACCCCTTTGGCCGCAAGGGGCTCACAGGGCGCAGTGCGCGGGTGGTAGTCACCATGGGCATGCCTGCGCTGGTATACCGCTGGTACTTCCGCGCGCACAGCGTGAAGTCGCTGGAGCGCAATATCCTGGGCTTTGTGGGCATTGCGCCGGTGCATGAGACGCTGGTGGGCAGCGTGGAGCAACTGGGCGACGATGGGATTGCCAAGTGGAAGGCGCGCATGCGTGCGCTGGGCGCGAAGGCGGCGTAGAGCCCTGGCCCTAGCCCTGCGCTGCGATGGCGATCAGCCAAATGACCGCGCTGCAGCCAAGGCGCCCATGCGTTGGCTGATCGCAAAAAACTCTGCCACGGTGTCATCAATGATCTGCTGCGCGGTCTTGACAGAGTCAATCAATCCCGCAGTCTGCCCCGCCAGCGCAGGCGCCGCCTCCATGTCGCCATCAAAGTACACGCGCTGGATGCCCGCAAAGCTGTCGGCGGGCATGAGGCCTGCCTCATGGATGACCTGGGTGCGCTGGGACTTGAGCGCGCGGATGCAGGGGCTGGCCTTGGTGTTGAGCATCCAGGTGCCGGTCACGCCCGCGTCAATGATGGCGTTCTTGTAGTTGGCGTGCACCGGGCTTTCGGCGCAGCTCACAAACCTTGTGCCCATCTGCACCGCCTCGGCCCCCAGTGCAAAGGCTGCCGCCATGCCGCGCCCGTCGCAGATGCCCCCGGCGGCCACCAGCGGCACATCCACCCGCGCGCGGATGGCTTGCAGCAGCACCAGGGTGGAGACCTCTTCGGGGTTCTTGAAACCGCCGCCTTCACCACCTTCGACCACCAGGCCGTCGATGCCTGCGTCCACGCATTTGAGCGCAGCGTCCACCGTGGGCACCGCGTGGTACACGGTGATGCCCGCGTCCTTGAGCGGCGCAATGAACTTGGCCGGGCTGCCCGCCGAGGTGGTCACAAACTTCACGCCCGACGCGCACACAAAGCGCAGCATGGCGTCGTCCTTCAAAAAGCGGATGGGCAGATTCACGCCGAAGGGCAGGCCCAGTGCGCTCATCTTGGTGATCTCGGCCTGGCAGTTGGCGGTCTCGCCCGACGATGTCTCGATGATGCCAAGCCCGCCCGCGCGGGACACTGCCGATGCCAGTTGCGTGCGCGCGATCCAGCCCATGGGCGCCTGGATGATGGGGTAGCGCGCGCCCGTGTGGGCGAGGACGCGGTTGGTGGCGGGTGCGGTCATGGGCGGAGTCTCCTGATTTTTGGAGTGCCCATTATTTCGACGGGTGCGCTGTCGTCGTGTCGCCCGGGTTACGGTGCAGTGGGCGTGCCTTGCGTCTCTTCCCACGGCAAGCGTGCAAACAGCCGCTGCCAATCGGAGACGGGGCTGGCGTTGGCAATCTCTGCCGTGTCGTGCCCGGGGCCCCAGCCCGCAGGCCCCGGCCATGGCAGCCCGCTGTCAAACGTCATCACAGCGCCCGACACGGGGTGTGGCACCGTCAGCTGCCACGCATGCAGCCACAGCCTCTGCTGCCCCAGCCGCTCGGCCCACCAGCGGTTGAGGGGGCCTTTGCCGTGTGTCGCGTCGCCGATGATGGGGTGGGCCAGGTGCTTGAGGTGGCGGCGTATCTGGTGGCGCCGCCCGGTGGTGGGGATCGCCTCGACCAGCGAGGCGCGGGTGGTGGCAAAACGCACATCGCTGGCCTCGTCGAGCGTGAGCTGCGCCAGGCGCCGAAAGCGGGTGTGGGCGTCCTGGACGGCCGCATCGGCCGGGGCATCGTCGGGCTTCAAGGCGTGGTCCACCTCGATGGCCTCGGGCGCCCAGCCGCGCACCAGGGCCAGGTAGCGCTTGTGCGTAGCGCCGTGCTCGAACGCCTGTGACAGTGCCCGTGCCGCATGGCTGTGCAGCGCCATCACCAGCACGCCGCAGGTGCCCTTGTCGAGCCGGTGCACGGGGTACACATGCTGGCCCAGCTGGTCGCGCAGGGTCTGCATCACAAACCGCGTCTCGCCCGCGTCCAGCCCCGTGCGGTGCACCAGCCAGCCCGCAGGCTTGTAGACGGCCACCAGGTGCTCGTCGCGCCAGAGGATGTGCAGAGGGGGCATGGAAGAAGGTAGAGAAAAAAGGGGCGGGAGGCCGTAGACAGGAGTCCAACCGCACGACAGCACGGCCGATGCCGGGGCTGGCGCAGGGGCTCATGCGGTGGCATCGTTTCTACTATACGGCGGTGGGTAGGGCGCCCGGGTGGCCTGGCCTGCACACTGCTGACAAATTCTGGCAGCTGGGGCGGTAAGCTTTCCATCCACCAGAGAGAGGGCTCCATGAACCACCGCTTTCAATGCCGGTGTGCCAAGGTCGTCGGCGAGGTGGCCGACACGCGCTCCGCCATCCACGCCGTCTGTTATTGCCGAGACTGCCAGGCCTATGCCCACCACCTGGGCCAGGCCGACGCGGCGCTGGACGCCCTGGCCGGTACCGAGGTGGTGGGCACACATGCCCGCAACGTGTCTTTCAGCAGTGGCATCGATCAGCTGGCCTGCCTGTCGTTGTCCGAAGGCGGCTTGCTGCGCTGGTACGCGCGCTGTTGCAACACCCCCTTGGCCAATACGGGGCGCGACTGGCGCATGCCCTATGTGGGCCTGGTCCATCTGTGCCTGCGCGCGGGCGGCGAGCCGCTTGCGCCCGCGTTTGGGCCGGTGCAGATGCACCTGGAGACCGCCAGCGCCAAGGGCACGCCGCCCCGCACGGGCTGGAGCCAGCTGAGGGCGCTGCTGGGCTTCATGCCCCGCATTGCGGCGGCGCGATTCACCGGCAGCTACCGCCGCACACCATTCTTCACGGCCACTGGCGCGCCTGTGGTGGCGGTGCGTGTGCTGTCCGCCGCCGAACGCGAAAAGGCCGTGGCAGCGGTGTAGCAGCTGGGCCGGGTGCCGTAGTTCTTTGCGCTACCACCCACGCGCCAGGGCGTGCCAGAATGCCGACGGTTTGCCATGGAGCCCCTGGTCTGGAGGCATGTGCATCGGCCCGCGCTGCGCTCCTCGCAAAACCGAAAAACAATACAAGGAGACCCCATGTCCGCTGGAGACTGGAAAGACATGTACGCCGCCGCAGTGGCGGGCGACCTGGCACTGGTGCGCCACCACATCAGCGCGGGCGTCAACCCCAACTACCAGCACCCCGAAATTTTGTGCACACCGCTGGTGGCCAGCCTGATCCATGGCCACAGCGAGATCGCGCACTACCTGCTGGCCCACGGTGCTGATCCGCAGCTCAAGTCTGACTTTGACGACATGACACCGCTGCAGGCGGCCCGGCGCCATCAGCGCAGCGAGTTCATTGCGCTGCTGCAGGCCCGGGGCGCGAAGGAAGAGCGCAAACCGTTCTGGTGGCGCTGGCTGCCGGTGTAGACGCCGAGCACACGCGCATCCGTAGAGCCCGCGCAGTCCAGGCCAGCGGCCGCCTCGCCGCCCGGGCGGCGTCCCACTCGGGGGGAAGGGCCGAATGCGACTCAGAGTGGGCTTCCTTCCTTTGCCCGCATCTTGGCCGCGATGTACTCGCCATGCGTCACATGCAACAGCCCGGCCACCTTGCTGATGGTGTGGTTCTCGTTGGCATCGATGTGGGCGTCGGCATACGCCACCTGCCACATGGCCTCCACGAGCTGGATCTTCTGGTCCTGCGTGAAGTGATCGTTGAGGCTGCTGGTAAATCGCTGGTAGTCGTAGGCGGTCTTCGATGTGGTTACGGCCAGCTCCAGCAGGCGCTCCAGCTCATCATCGCTCAGCGCAAATTTGCTGCGCAGGGCGGTCACCATGGTGGAACGCTCGGCGTCGTCCATGGCGGCATCAAACCGCACCACCTCCACCAGCAGCACGGCGGCTGCCAGTTGCACGGCATGCGCGCGCGCGGCGGGCGACTGGGTGGTGGAGGGCTGCGTGAAGCTGTCAAACAGGTCTTTGAGGGTTCGGAACATCGGCTGCTTTTCGGTGTGCGGGGCAAATGGGGTGGAGGTGTGGCCAGGCCGGTTGGTTCCCGCAGGGCCCGCAGAGCGCGCCCCCATGCGGCCGCCCTGGCCGGCCGCCCCGGCGACAATCGGGGGCCATGACGAAGAAAACCATACTCCCCCTGCAACTGCTGGTTGCCCCCGACAAGAACGATCCCAAGCCGCTGATCCTGTACCACGGGCGCAATTGCCCCGACGGCTTTGGCGCGGCGCTGGCCGCATGGCTGTACTACGGCGACAGTGCTGAATACGTGGGGCTCGACCACGGCGATGTCAAGTCTGTGGACGACCTGCCGCCCCTGCAAGGCCGCGCGGTTTACATCCTCGACTTTTCCTTTGCCGCCGAGGTGATGGCTGCCATCGACGTGCGTGCCGCCAAGCTGGTGATGCTGGACCACCACAAGAGCGCCGCCGAAAAGCTTACCGGCTTTGCCTGCCGCTGCGGTGTGGTGCACTTCGACATGAGCAAGTCGGGCGCGCGCCTGGCGTGGGAGTTCTTTCACCCGCACGAGCCCATGCCCGCGCTGTTCAAGTACGTGGAAGACCGCGACATCTGGAAGTGGGAGTTTGAAGAGAGCGCACGTTTCCTGTCGGCGCTCGACATGGAGTCGCAGGACTTTGCGCGCTGGAGCGAGATTGCCACCTTCAGCCCCGAGCAGCTCGCGCAGTTCATGGTGCGCGGCGCGGCCATGGACGAGAAGTACAAGAAGCTCTGCGCCGACATCGCCGAGGGCGCGCAGCCGCTGGTGTTCAACGGCATCACCGGCCTGATGGTGAATGCGCCCGGCATGTTCCACAGCCTGGTGGGCGACATGCTCTCGGCCAAGACTGGCACCTTTGCGCTGATGTGGAGCGCGGGCGAAAAAGGTGTGAAGGTGGGGCTGCGTGCACAGCGCAACTTTGACTGCATCGCGCTGGCCGAAAGCATGGGCGGCGGCGGGCATGCGCAGGCCTGCGGTTTCAAGATGAAGGTGGAGCGCCTGCCCGAGCTGCTCTCTGGCACCTTCAACGCCTGAAGCAAGGGCAGGTTCTGAATAAAAATCGGCCTTTGCGCGCCATGGATAAGCGCTAATAGCTATTGAATATATAGCAGTCTGCGCAAGCTACACCAGCCGCAAGTCCGCCCCCTTCGTCCCTGGAAACACCCGCGCCACGGCGGCCGCGTTCAACCCGTACAACCGGGCGAACAACCCGCCCAGCACGGCGCGGTAGTCGTTGAGCACGGGGTAGTCGCGGTTCTGGAACAAGGTGGTGGCCGTCAGCGCCTGCTGCTCGCCCACAATGCGCCCGCCGCCCACACCACCGCCCAGCACCCAGAACACGGTGCCGTGGCCGTGGTCGGTGCCCCGGTTGCCGTTCTCGCGGAAGGTGCGGCCAAACTCGCTGACCACCACGACCACGGTGGATTTCCACGCCGGGCCCATCTCGTCGGCAAAGCCAGCCAGGCCCCGGCCCAGCTCTTCAAACCGGTTGGCCAGCGCGCCCGTGGCCGCACCCTGTGCCACATGGGTGTCCCAGCCGCCTACGTCCACAAAGCCCAGTTGGTAGCGCGTCTGCATCAGCTTTGCCATGCGCCGCGCCGTGCCTTCAAAACCCTTGGTGCTCAGCGCATTGCGGCTGGCGGCTTCCATCTCGCCCTGCATGGTGCGCGCCACTTCTTCGCGCGTGGCAAAACCTTCGGCCACGGGTGCGGCCAGTGGCGTGCCCCGGTACATGGATTCGATGAGCTGCGCCTGCCGCGCATCCACGCCGCTGCGGCCCGCCGCCGCGCTCAGCAGCGTGTTGGGCACATCCACTGCGCCGCGCAGCACCAGGGGCAGGGTGCTGGTGAAAGCCATGGGCTGCAGCGCGGCCGTGGCTGGGGTGTTGCCGGTGCGCGGGTTGAGCTCGGCCACCAGCCGGTTCAGAAAACCCGATCGGTAGTCGCGCCGCCCGCCCACGGGCTGGCCCAGCTCCATGCTGTCTTGCGTGTCGAAGTGGCTGCGCGAGAGGTCGTCGGTGCCCGCAAACGGCACAAAGGCCAGCTGGCGCTGCTGGTACAGCGGCAGCATTGATTCGGCCAGCGCGGGGTGCAGGCCCCAGTCGGGCGTGAGCGGCAGCGCGCCACCGTCCTGCCCAGGGCGGGCAATGGCGATGTTGGGCCGTGTCTCGTAGTAGTAGCTGCTGGCTGTGGGCACCAGCAGGCTGGCGCAGTCATAACCACCGCGCAAGAACACGAGCAGAAAACGCACGTCCTGCGCGCCGGGGGCGGCCATCGCGCTGGCGCTGTGCACGCCGAGGGCGCTGGCGCCCAGGGCTTGAAGAAGGTGTCTGCGTCGCATGGTGATTTCCTCAGCCGTGCATGAATTCCGGTGATGCAAGGAACAGCAGGTTCCACTCACGCGGTGATGTTGCCTGCGCCAGCGCATTGCGCGTGGCGGCCGACCAGGTGGGCTGCAGGGCGCGCACATAGGCACTCTGTGCCAGCGGTGGGGGCGTGCGCTGTGACGCCGACTGCTCGGCCATCCTCATCTCCTTCTCGCGCGGGATGGGCATGGGGGCGGTGGCCACCCCGGCCCCGATGGCGCGGGCGATCTCGAAACGCGTGGACATCTGTCCTGAGCCTGCCCATGCCGCCGCGTCCAGCGGGTAGCCGTCGGGCGTGGCGCGGCCATACAGGGGCTCGGCCAGGCGCTGCAGCCAGCCCAGCGCGGGCTCGGCGCCGGGCAGCACGGCGTCGCCATGGGCCAGGCGCAGGCTGGCCAGCACATAGTGCACCGGGTCGCGAAAACGCTGGCCCAGCGATGCACGAAATTCCGGCGCGCTGAAGAGTGCCTCCAGCACGGCGGCGATGTCGCCATCGGTGCGCTCGAACGTGCGGGCCAGAGTTTGCAGCAGCGCGGGCGGTGGCTTGTCGCCCACCAGGAAAAGCGCGATCTTGCGGGTGATGAAACGCGCCGTGGCCGGTGCGCGGGCCAGGCGGTCCAGCGCTTCGTCCACCTCGGCCAGGCCTTCGGCGCGCAGGGGCTGGCCCAGCAGGGTCTTGGGCTCCCAGTCATGCCGCTGGGGGTTGAACTCGAACAGGCCATCGCGCACGTAGTGGCGGCGCAGCGCGGGCTTCATGCGCGGGGGCTCGTCGCTGTCTGGCTGGCGCGCAATGCCCACACCGGTCAGCACGCGTGCCAGCTCCTGCACATCCTGCTGGCTGTAGCCGCCGTCCACGCCCAGCGTGTGCAGCTCCATCAACTCGCGCGCGTAGTTTTCGTTGATGCGGCCCGCTGCGTTGCGGGCGTTGTCCAGGTAGTGCAGCATGGCCGGGTGGCGCACCGTGGCACCCAGCAGGTCGCGAAAGCGGCCCAGGGCATGGGGGCGGATGGCGCGTTCCTCATAGTCGCCCACCAGCACACGCAGGTTGCCTTTGCCCGCAAACACGCTGAAGTGGTTCATCCAGAACCAAGTCATCTTCTCGCGCAGCTGGGTGGGCGAATACAGCGCGCGCAGCACAAAACGCTCGGCCGCCTCCTGCTGTAGCGCGCGCATGTCCTGCTGCCAAGCCTTGAGCGCGGCCTTGCGGCCATCCTCGGTGGGCTGGGCCTTGGCGGCCTGGTGCTGGGCCTCCATGCGCGCGGCCAGCTCGGGCAGGGGCGTGCGGGTGATGGCCATGGCGTCGATCTGCGCCTGGGCCGCGCGCGGCAGCGTGGCGGGCGTGGGGCGCAGCTGCACGGCCAGGTAGGCGGCAACCCCTTGCGGCGGCAGCGCCTGTGCGCCTTGGGCGGTGTTGCCCCAGGTCACGCGGTCCAGCAGGCGGGCAAGAGTTGGCTCGTCGGCGGTGTTCCAGGCAGCGGCGCCCGCCGGGGTGGCGGCGCGGGCCAGGCCCAGCGGGGCGGTGGCAGCCATGCCCAGCAGGCCAGCGAGCACGGTGCGGCGGGGAAGAAGGCCGGGGAGCGGGGCGGAAGGAGCGTTCATGGGGCGCACAGGGGGCAGGCAGTGGAGCGCATGGTGCTCCGCCTCAACGCGGCGTGCAAGCCTGCCGCGCGGGTTTTACCTGCGCGACACAAACGCCCCGGAGCTTGTTTACAAGGGCTGTCGCTCCGTTGCTGAACCGCTCACCTGCTCAGCTGCTGGCCTGCGCGGCTTCCTCGAAGCGGTCCACCGTGCGCAGTGTCTTGAACGCCAGCATCCAGCCGCCCACCACGCCCACCACGCCCAGCGTGCACAGCCCGCCCACCACGGCGGCGGGCACCACGCCCAGCCAGGCGGCGCTGGTGCCCGCGCGGAACTCGCCCAGCTCGTTGGACGAGCCGATGAACAGCATGTTCACCGCGTTCACCCGTCCGCGCATGGTGTCTGGCGTGGAGAACTGCACCAGCGCGCCCCGGATGTACACGCTCACCATGTCGGCCGCGCCCGCCACCGTCAGCGCCGCAAACGACAGCCAGAACCAGTGTGAGAGCGCAAACACCAGGTTGGCCACGCCAAACACCGCTACCGCAATGAACATGGTGCGGCCCACATGGCGGTTGAAGGGCCGCATGCTCAGGTACAGCCCCGCACCCACCTCGCCCACGGCCATGGCGCTGCGCAGCGCGCCCAGGCCCGCCGGGCCCACATGCAGCACCTCTTGCGCGTAGATGGGCAGCAGGGCCACCACGCCGCCCAGCAGCACGGCGAACAGGTCCAGCGAGATGGTGCCCAGGATGATGGGCCGGGTGCGGATGAAGGTGATGCCTGCGCCAAAGCGCTCGAACATCGTTCCCTGCGCGGGGCCGGGCGCAGTGGCATGGGCCACCACCACACGCAGCAGCAGCGCCACGCCCAGCACAAAACACGCGCAGCACACGGCATAGGTCAACTCGCCCCCGCCCAGCGCATACAGCAGCCCGCCCAGCAGCGGCCCTCCGATGCTGGCCACGCGCATCAGCATGCTGTTGGCGGCAATGGCCTGCGCGAGCTGCCCGCGCGGCACGATCTGCGGCAGCAGGCTTTGCATGGCTGGCCCCGAAAAAGCACGTGCGCAGCCATACAGCACCAGCACCGCATAAATGCCCGCCACGCCGCTGGCCCCATGGCCCGCCAGCCACCACAGCAGGGCACTGCACACGCCGCCCACCGACCAGGCCAGCGCCAGGATGCGCCTGCGGTCAAAGCGGTCGATCAGATCGCCTGCTGGCAGCAGCAGGGCCAGCATGGGCAGAAACTGCGCCAGACCCACATAGGCCAGTGCCAGCGGCTCGCGGGTGAGGTCATACACCTGCCAGGCCACCACCACGGCCTGCACCTGGGTGGCGACCACGGCCACCACGCGGGCGATCAGAAAGGAAATGAAGCCGGAGTGGCCGTAGACGCTGGAGGTCTCCGCATCGGGTGCTGCAGGGGGGGAATGGGGGACTGTCATGAAAACGGAACGGGGGCGGCCGGGGCAGCGCACGCTGGGGGCCAGATGGGAAAGACCCCAGGATGCTAGCGGCTGTGCAGCCTGCACGCTGGGGGCTTGGGGGAAGACCCGCAGAAAGGGGTCTTCAGGTTTTGCCCTGGCCCGCCGATAAGGCAGAGAGGAAGAAGCGGGTTTGCGGCCTCGGCGCTGCTACTGCGTGGGGCTGGGCGTGCCGCTTCGACCGGTTTGTACCGTTTGTCTATTCATCTGCTTTGACCAGGAGTCCCCGGGGCGTGCCATGGCGTTGACGATCAACACCAACATGATGTCGCTGAATGCGCAGCGCCGGCTTGGCGGTGCACAGAGTGATATGGCCACGACCGTGCAGCGCCTGTCCTCGGGCCTGCGCATCAACAGTGCCAAGGACGACGCAGCGGGCCTGGCGATCTCCGAGCGGTTCACTTCGCAGATCCGGGGGCTCAATCAAGCGGTGCGTAATGCCAACGACGGAGTTTCGCTCATGCAGACGGCCGAGGGCGCGCTGCAAAGCGTCACCGCCAGCCTGCAGCGCATCCGTGAGCTGGTCGTGCAGGCCGCCAACGACACCAACAGCGCGTCTGACCGCCAGGCCATCCAGGCCGAGGTGACGCGGCTGGCGCAAGAGATCGACCGCACCGGGCGCACCACGCAGTTCAATGGCATGGACGTGTTCGACCGCTCCGACGCCAGCGTGGTGGGCGACGAGAACCTGCTGTCCGTGTTTGACGGCCTGACCAGCGCGGGCAGCTGGCTGGAGAGCAGCGAGAACCTCATCCGCAGCTACTTCGGCCTGCAGGGCGACGGTGCGGCCATCGACATCCGCTACACCGGCTTTACAGACAACGCGGGCGGTGTGGCCGCCTATGTGCAGGTCACCGGGTTTGACGGGCAGGGGCGGGGCAACAACCTGGTGCTGCAGGTGGACATGGCCGACTTCGTGCCGCCCAACCCTCCCAATGGCGGCTCTGCGCCGTTCTACAACGACCGTGTGATTGCCCACGAAATGGTGCACGCGGTGATGGCCCGCTCCACCAACTGGCAGAACATCACCGGCAGCCACTTGTGGTTTGCCGAAGGAGCGGCCGAGTTCATCCACGGCGCCGAAGAGCGCGTGCGCAACGACGTGGCCAACCTGGGCGTGGCCGCTGTGGTGGCGGCCATTGGCGGGCCCAGCAACACCAGCGAGTTCTACTCGTCCAGCTACTCGGCCGTGCGCTACATGCACGACCGCATCAAGACGGCGGGCGGCACCGGCATCAAGGATGTGCTCACCTACATGAGCAACAACCCCGGCTCCACGCTGGACGCGGCCATTGGCGCAGCCTCGGCCGGGGCCTTCACCAACGCGGGGGATGTGCTCACGCAGTTCGGGCTCAACGGCGCGGCCTTCATCGGCAGCTTTGACCTGAACAATGCCGACACAGGCGCCATTGGCGGCGCCGACGTGGACGGCGGCATGGTGCGCGACGCCAAGGCGGCGCTGCCCAACCAGGGCAGCCGTTCGGGCAAGGACGCACTGCAGGGCTTCACCGAGACCTACGAAAACATCGCCTCAACCAGCGGCGCCATCAGCACCAAGGTGTTCCAGGTGGGCGCCAATGCCAACCAGACCCTGGAAACCCGCGTGGGCGCGATTGGCCTGGGGGCCATGGGCCTGCGCAACACGCTGGACGTGACCACCTCGGCCGCACAGGCGATCGTGTCGGTAGACCGCGCGCTGGACTACGTGAACAGCCAGCGCGCCGTCATCGGCGCCCAGTCCTCGCGGCTGGAGTCGGCCATTGCCAACCTGCAGATCGGCAGCGAAAACCTGTCGGCCAGCCGCTCGCGCATTGTCGACACGGATTTCGCGGTAGAGACCGCCAGCCTGGCCCGCCAGCAGATCCTGCAGCAGGCGGGCAACGCCATGGTGGTGCAGGCCAACCAGATGCCCCAGGGCGTGCTGGCTTTGCTGCGCACCTGATGCATCCCTCTCCAGCCCAGCTCAGCGCTGGCTGCGTCGGTGCCGGTAGTCCCATGGGGCCAGTGGCCGTTTCTGCGACCACAACCCTGTGCCGCTGCTGCGCGCCTGGCGCTGCAGAGCCACCAGCTGCGGGCGGGATTCGGCATAGGGCGTGTAGACCCAGGCCAGGCCGGCACGCACCTGGGCGGTGGCCACATCGGTGCTGCCGCAGCGCACATGGGCCACCGTGCGGCCGTAGCTGTCTTCATCCACCGGCTGCAGCGTGGCGCGCTGCCTGAAGCACAGCCGCGCCAGGTGCTGCCGCGACTTCTGGCCAAACGCCTGGCGTGACTCGGGCGCGTCGATGGCGGCGATACGCACCTTCACCTGCTGGTAGGCACCGGGCGCGCCGCAGCGCACGGTCAGGGTGTCGCCGTCGCTGATGGCGACGACCAGGCAGAGCAGGGAGGCAAGGGGCACGGCAGCAGGGGGAGAGAGAAATGGTGGAAGGCGAGCAAGAAGGCAGGTGAAAAAATGTTGTGCCAAATTGCCACTTTGCGCTTTATAGATAAGCGCTAACAGCTATCAATAGTGTAGCATCTAGCGTGGTGTCTTTACGGGCTGCTGCAAATTGATACCTTGACGCGTGCAATGCCCGAAATGGTGCGCAGGGCCTGCGTGCAGGGCTTTGGGCTGTGGTTACCACGCTTTCAGCCCCTCCACGGGCAAGGGCGTTGTGCCAGGCTGGGCATAGGGCTTTCTAGAATCGACGGGAACCGGGTGTGGTGCAGACTGTCAGAACGCCATGGCAGCCGTTCTTCGCCCCTATGGCAACCGGAAATGCCCCCCGCAATGACGACTTTCTTGATGATGTTGATGACCCCGAAGGAGTGCCCGCCCTTGCGTTTGTGCCTTTTCCCGACCCGCTTCACTGCTCGTTCTGGTGCCGCTGCAGGTAGCTTGGCTCTGGCCGCATTGCTGGCAGGCTGTGTGGGCACCACGCCCAAGACGTTTGGGGTGCAGGAGAGTTTTGGTTCGGTGGCCACCTACTCGCGCCTGTTTGACGCCACGCCCGCCCAGACCTGCGAGGCATCGCGCCGCGCGCTGCTGAGCCAGGGCTACATCATCTCCACCCACCAGCCGGAGCTGGTGGAGGGCAAAAAGAGCTTCCAGCCCGAAGCCGAGTCGCACCTGCAGATGGTGGTGCGCGTGGTGTGTGTGCCCGAGGCCAATGACGGCAAGGTGAGCCTGGGCTTTGTGACGGCGCTGCAGGACACCTATGCCCTGCGCAAGACCAACAACTCGGCCAGCGTGGGCGTGGGCGCCATCGGGTCCGTGTCGCTGCCGTTTTCTGCCAGCAGCGAATCGCTGGTCAAGGTGGGCAGCGAGACCATTTCCAAGGACGCTTTCTACGAGAGCTTCTTCGATCTGGTCAAGCGCTACCTCGTGATGGACCAGGCGCAAGCCATCGGTGGCTGACGCGGAGGTTCCAGGCACTGTGGCCTGAGCGCTCTGGGCCTGCGCTCTCAGAGGGGCGTGGCAATCCCCGCAGCGGTTCTCACTCTCCGCGCCAGCGCGCCACCAGCTCCCATCCCTGCGGCCAGTCACCCAGGCCACTGTCGGCATTGAGGTGGCCCCGCGCACCCAGCACCACGTGCTCGGCGTTCCAGGCGCTGGCGCACTGCGCCGAAAAGCCGGGGGTGGAATACGGGTCGCTGGTGCTGCTCATCAGCACCCGTCTCGGCAGGTCGGGCTGGGCGGGCAGCACGGCAGGCAGTGGGGCAAAGCCTTTGGCGTCGGCCGGAAAATTCGGCCCCCCGGGGTCTGGCACCGCCACCAACAGCAGCGCTTGCACGGGCCGGTGGTGGCGCGCGGCCCAGTGCACCGCGACCAGGCAGCCCAGGCTGTGTGCCACCAGGATGGGGGGGCTGGGGCGATGCAGCAACGGCGTCATCGAGCGTGCGCACCCAGGTGTCGCAATCGGGGTGGTCCCAGTCGGCCTGCTCCACCCGCGCTACGCCCGCGTGCCGGGTTTGCCACAATGACTGCCAATGTGTGGGGCCCGAGTTGTAGATGCCCGGAATCAGCAAGACAGGTCGCGTCGTCATTCAATGTCCTTGTTCTCAAAGCAGATCCATCACTGCCCGCCAACAATATGAAACCGCCGCTGTTCCGGCCAGGGGGGCTCATCGGAAATCGCCCGCCCAAACCTTGAAGTCATCGTTAAGAGCCTGTTCAAAGTTTTTTTGGAGATCGCATTGGAGTGCAATCGGGATGAGTGATGCTTCGGATGCGCTGCATGGGCTCATGCCCATGCAAGCAGCCGAGGCGCCAAACACTTCCAAGTTCGTCGGCCCGATTTCACTCCAACCCTTCGGGCAAGGCACTTGTGGGACTCCAAAACGACTTTGAACAGGCTCTAAGAAAGCAGCACCGTGGAACTGGACAAAAAAGACCGGCAGATCCTCATGGCCCTGCAGCATGACGCGCGGCAAAGCCTGTCGGCGCTGGGCAAGCAGATCGGCCTGTCGCAGCCTGCGATGAGCGAGCGTGTGAAAAAGCTCGAAGACGCGGGCGTGATTGCAGGCTACGCGGCCCGCATCAACCTGGACGCCGTGGGCCTGGGCCTGCAGGCGGTGGTGCGGGTGCGCACCACGCACGAGCACATCCAGCGCTATGTGTTGCTGTTCCAGTCCCTGCCCGAAGTGCTGGATGTGGTGCGCGTGACCGGCGAAGACTGCTTCGTGGTGCGCTGCGCCTTCGGCCAGCCCGCCGACCTGGAGCGTGTGGTGGATGCGCTGGCCGCGTTTGGCAGCGTCTCCACATCACTGGTGCTGTCGCACCCGGTGAACAAGGCGGTGCCGCTGGGGTGAAACAGGGGTGGTCGTCTCGCCACAATAAAAATGGCCGTTACCGCGCGTCTGTATTGCACAAACAGCTATTGAATCTGTAGCGATCTGCGCACTGGCTACGGGCGTGGCATCGCGTAGCGCAGCTCGGCAAACAGGCCACGGAGTGTGGTCACCGACTGCAGGCGCAGCGCCGGTTGTGTGATCCGGCGTGGCAACAGCGGCTTGCCCGCACCCAGTGTGACCGGTGCGATCTGCACGATCAACTCGTCCAGCAGGCCCGCGTCATAAAACTGCCCCACCAGCTCGCCCCCGCCCACGATCCACACATTGCGCCCCGCTGCGGCCTGCACCATGGACTGGTGCACGGGCCGCACATCGCCACGCACAAAGCGCACATCGGCGCCCGGAATGGCGCGCAGCGTGCGCGTGCTGAACACCCATGTGGGCTGCGCGTACGGCCAGGGCAGGCCTGCGTCGATGGCGTGTTTCAGCATCCATTCGTAGGTGTGCGACCCCATGGCCAGCGCACCCACGTCGCGGATGAAAGCGGGGTAGCTGGAGCCCTCGATCTCGCCGAACTGCAAGAGCCAGCCAAGGTCATGGTCTGGCGTGGCAATGAAGCCATCGAGGCTGGATGCACCGTAGAACTGTGTGAGGGTCATGGCTGCGCACTGTAGAGACCGGCTGCTGACAACGTGCTGGCAGCAAGCTGGGAGGGCGACGGGAAGGCCCGAGTGCGTCAGGGCAACTGCACCGTCTCCGCGAGATGCCCGTACACCGTGGCAATGCGCCGCAGGTGCCGCGACTCGGGGTGCGTCAGCAGCCACAGCTCGGTTTCACAGTCGGCCAGCGACCCGGTGAGGGGGCGCAGGTCGCTGCGGCCCTGAGCCAGAAAGAGGGGCAGCACCCCCACGCCCATGCCCAGGGCCACCAGCTCCATCACGGTGAGCAGGCTGTTGACGCGGTAGGTGGGCTGCGCCTTGGGGTATTGCTTTTTGCGCCAGCGCACCGAGGGGTGGTCGGGCAGCGCGTCGTCGGGCGCAATCCAGGCTGCGCGGCCCGCCTCCACGTCGGACAGGACCAGCGGGCTGGCGGTGCCTGCGTACAGCGCGGATCGGATCATGCCCAGTTGCCGACCCACCAGGTGTTGTGGCGGACGCTTGGTGGCGCGCACGGCGATGTCGGTGTCTCGGCGCGTCAGGCTCACCAGTTCATTGCCCGCATGCAGTTCGTATACCAAGGCCGGGTGCCGGGGCTGCAGCACCTGCAGGGCCGGGGCGATGAGGCCGTGCAGGAGGGTGTCGGTGGTGGAGATGCGCACCGTGCCCGACACCTGCTCAGGCTGCGCCTGCGTGGCCGTGCGGGCGGCCTCCAGGGCGGCTTCCACGCGCTCGGCCTGCTCGGCCAGGGCCTGGGCCAGCTCTGAGGCGCGGTAGCCCGCGCGCGAGCGCTCGAACAGCGACTGGCCCAGCCCGCGCTCGATGCGCTGGATGGCACGGAACACCGTGGACGCATCCACGCCAAGCCGTTCACCGGCTGCTGCCAAGGTGCCGGTGCGCACCATGGCCAGCAGCACTTCCAGCTCTGCGGCGCCCAATTGATATTGCGCGAGTGCAATCGATGTTTTCATGTTTGCTTATTTTGTTTGCGCCAATGCAATCATAAATTCTGCTGGTCGCCATACGTCGGTAGATACACCAACGGGCGATGCCCACCCTCTTGCCATAGAAAGCCCGCCCCATGGAACGCACCTGCACCTGCATTGCCCGCCTGTTGAATACCCTCTGTGCCCCACACGCTCAAGGATGGGCCGCATGAGCTCGCGAACAGCCGCACCCGCACTCACCCTGGTCTCGCATGCGCTGTGCCCCTACGTGCAGCGCGTGGCCATCGTTCTGCACGAAAAGGGGCTGGCGTTTGAGCGCCGCACCATTGACCTGGCCCGCAAGCCCGACTGGTTTCTGGCCATCTCGCCGCTGGGCAAGACCCCGGTCTTGCAGGTGCAGGGCCAAAGCCTGTTCGAGTCCGCTGTGATCTGCGAATACCTGGAGGAAGTGGCCATGCCCGTGTTGCACCCGTCAGATCCGCTGCAACGCGCACGCCACCGGGCATGGATGGAGTTTGGCTCTGCGGTGCTGAACACCATCGGCGGCTTCTACGCCGCGCCGGATGAGGCCACGCTGCAGGCCCGCGCGCAGGACCTGCGCAGCCGCTTTGTGCAGATCGAAGAGGCCCTGGGCCAGCGCAGCGTGCCGGGGCCGTACTTTGCCGGGCCGGACTTTGGCATGGTGGATGCGGTGTTCGGCCCGGTGTTCCGGTACTTTGACGTCATCGACACCTTGCCGGGTGTGGATGACCTGGGGCTCTGGCAGGGTTTGCCGCGTGTGCTGCACTGGCGTGCTGCACTGGCTGCGCGCCATTCGGTGCAGCAGGCCGTGGGGGCCGACTATGCCGAGGGCTTGCTGGCCTTTTTGCTCGCGCTTGGGTCCGCGTTGTCGCGGCGCATGCAGGCGGTGGCCGCGTAGGCTAGGGATCCTCTGCACGAATCACCGCGCCGCGTGCCTCTGCCGCCTCGGGCGGTCTGCCGCGTTGCAAGTACTCGCAATAGCTACGGCTATTGCTGCGCCTTGCGCCTTGCCGCCCATCCCGATCCGCAGCTCACACTTACCGCTCAATTCGTGCAGAGGATCCCTGGCGGCTCAATCCGCCCAGGTGCCCGGCGCCAGACCGTCCAGCGTGTACGGCCCGATGGCCGCACGGATGAGCCGCAGCGTGGGGTGGCCCACGGCGGCCGTCATGCGGCGCACCTGGCGGTTGCGGCCTTCGCGGATGATCAGCTCGATCCAGGCAGTGGGGATGGCCTTGCGTTGGCGGATAGGCGGGTTGCGGTCCCACACCGCAGGCGCGGGCTCCAGCAGCCGTGCGCGGGCGGGCAGGGTGGGGCCGTCGTTCAACACCACGCCGCTGCGCAGCGCGGCCAGCGCGGCCTCATCGGGGACGCCCTCCACCTGCACCCAGTAGGTCTTCTCCATCTTGAAGCGTGGGTCGGCAATGCGGGCCTGTTGCTTGCCGTCGTTGGTCAGCAGCAGCAGGCCCTCGCTGTCGGCATCCAGTCGCCCGGCCACGTATACGCCGGGCAGGTCGATGTAGTCCTTCAGGCCCTGCCATTTGCCCTCGGCAGTGAACTGGCTGAGCACGCCGTAGGGTTTGTTGAAGCGGATCAGGCGGGCGGTCATCGACGACGGGGTGGGAGCGGTGAGGGTGGATCGGGGCGCGCAGGGCTGCCGAGCATAGCTGCAGCGAGGGAGGAAAGAACCAGTGCGGCGCTGAGTGAACAGGGTGGCGTCTGACACCTGCTTCATCCTCCGGCCTGGCCGGGGGGCGGAGCTTGACAGGTAAAATAGGCCTCCAGCGCTACGCTAGCTTGCGCTTGCAGCTATTTAATCCATAGCTGATTCATCTGGGCAAGTGTTGCCTGACCCTCTCATCCAGGCCTCAAGGAGACACCGCCATGACCACCATTGAACTCGACATTGCCCAGACCATCGGCATCGCCGCCGTGCTGCTGGTGGTGGGCGATTTCATCAAAAACCGCGTCGGCTTGCTCTCGCGTTACTTCATTCCCGGGCCCATCATCGGCGGACTGGTGTTTTCGCTGATTGCGTTGGTGGGCCACCAGACGGGCCTGTTCACCTTTCAGTTCTACGACAACATGCGCGCCTTTTTGCTGCTGGTGTTTTTCACCACCATCGGCTTTTCGGCCAGCTTCGAGCTGCTCAAGAAAGGCGGTGTCGGCGTAGCGCTGTTTCTGGCCGCCGCCGTGGGCCTGGTGGTGCTGCAGAACCTGCTCGGAGCCGGGCTGGCTGCTGCGCTGGGCGTGCATCCGCTCATCGGCGTGGCGGCGGGGTCCATATCGCTCACGGGCGGGCACGGCACCTCGGCCGCGTTTGGCCCGCTGCTGGAGCAGGCGGGCGCCGCAGGTGCGTTGCCCGCCGCCATTGCAGCGGCCACCTATGGCCTGGTGGCGGGTTGTGTGATTGGCGGCCCGCTGGGCACCCTGCTGATGCGGCGCAATGGCCTGCACACCTCGGGGTTGGCTGCGGGCACGCCAGCCGCTGCCACCGCCACGGCGGCTGGCGCCGTCGACGCCGCCAATGCCTCCACCGCCCGCCTTGCAGCCCCGGCCCCCATGGGCAACAGCGACACTGTGATGTACGCCAGCATCCTGATTGCCGTGTCCATCGGGGCAGGCACGTTGCTGGTCAACTGGCTCAAGGGCCTGGGCATTACGCTGCCTTCGTACCTGGGCCCGATGCTGGTGGCGGCGGTGGTGCGCAACATCATCGACTGGCGCGACAGTGCGCTGCCCCTGCGCCAGTTCGAGGTGGTGGGCAATGTGTCGCTGGCGTTCTTCCTGGCCATGGCGCTCATGTCCATGAAGCTGTGGGAGCTGGCCGAGGTGGCCGGGCCGCTGCTGGTCATCCTGCTTGCCCAGACCGTGCTGATGTTTGCGTATGGCTACTTTGTCACCTTCCGCGTGATGGGGCGCGACTATGACGCCGCAGTCATCGCCGCCGGCCACTGCGGCTTTGGCATGGGCGCCACGCCCAACGCCATGGCCAACATGCAGGCGTTCACCGCCGTCAATGGCCCATCGGTGAAGGCATTTTTTGTGATCCCGCTCGTGGGCTCGCTCTTCATCGACTTTTTCAACGCCGTGATCATCACAGGTTTCATGAATTATTTGAAGTGACCCCCTGAGCCGCTTCGCGTCTTCCCCCGTAGGGGGACGCCTCCAGCGGCCCGGCGAAGCCGGTTCCGCGGTGGCGCTGGTAGGGGCGCGCCCCCTTCAAGCGCTGTTGGCCCGCAGCGACGGTGGATACCGAAACTACACAGCCACAAACAGCGCAGGGTCCACCATGGTTCTGTTCAGCATCACTCCCCAGTGCAGGTGAGGCCCGGTCACGCGGCCGGTGGCGCCCACCTTGCAGAACGCGTCGCCCGCCTGCAGCACATCCCCCACGCGCACATCCTTGCTGCTCAGGTGGCAGTACATCGTCAGCAGGCCCTGGCCGTGGTCCAGCCACACCGTGCCGCCATTGAAGAAGTAGTCGCCCACGTCAATCACCCGGCCTGGCAACGGAGCCACGATGGGCGTGCCCGTGGCGGCGGCAATGTCCATGCCGCTGTGCGGATTACGCGGCTGGCCGTTGAACACGCGCCGCAGCCCGAACGAGCTGGACCGCCGCCCAGGCACCGGCACCCGCATGCGCAGCGATGGCAGGGCCACACCGGCGGGCTGCTCGGTGAAGGTCGCCATCACTTGCGCCTGGTGGTTGCGCTCGCGCTCGTAGCGGGCCTGGTCCTCGGGTGAGAGGTCCACCGTGCGCGGCGACACCTTGAGGTGCTGCTCTTTGTATTGCTTGGGGGCCACGCTGTAGTGCACCAGGCGCGGGCTGCCGCCGCCTTCGGCCAGCACGGTAATAAACGCATCGCCCGGCGCAGCGGCCAAAGGTATGCCCACGATGGCGGTCCACTCGATGGCATCGCCCACCACCCGCAGCGGCACATCCACATCGCCCTGGCGCACCTGCGCCACCGGCCGTGTGGCCGCTGGGCCCAGCGACAGCCGCGCCACACCACCGGGCACCTGCAGCGCCTGGGGCCACACCGTGGGCGCGGGTGGCAAGGGCTTGGCGTGCAGCAGCCCCACCAGGGCGGGCTGGGCGAGAAGGCCCGCCGTGCCGATCAAGGCGCTGCGGCGGTTGATGGGGGTGGCTGGGCGGATGAGGGCAGGGCGGGCAGGTTCAGACACGGCAGGGCAACGGTAAGAAAAAAGCGCAATTTGGGGGATGGCAAGCGCGCTGCAGCCGCGCGTGCACGGCGAGCACCCCGTAATTGTGCCGCCCAGCGTTGGCGGCGTCCGCCTACATCGCCACCCCCAGGCCGCCACCTACCATCGCGCCATGCCACCTGCCGCCCCCCGCCGCTTCACCATGTTCACTGTCTTGCTCACGGCCCTGGCCACGGGGGCCCTTGTCTTGTTGGCGCTCAACTTCACGGCGGGCGAGAAAAAGGTGCAGCAACAGCTGCCGCGCCTGTACAACACCGCCCACCCGCAGTTCGAACGTGCCCTGGGCAGTCTGCTGGGCCCGGGCATTGTGGGCGGCAATGCGGTGACAGAGCTGCTCAACGGCGACCAGATCTTTCCGCCCATGCTGGCCGCGATCAAATCCGCGCAAAAAAGCGTCACCTTCGAAACCTACATCTACTGGTCGGGCGACATCGGCAAGCAGTTTGCCGACGCCCTGAGCGAGCGCGCCCGCGCGGGTGTGTCCGTGCATGTGCTGCTCGACTGGGTAGGCAGCGCCAAGATGGAAGAGAGCTACTTGGCCGAGATGAAAGCGGCCGGGGTGCAGATCGAAAAATTCCACAAACCCCACTGGTACAACCTGGCCCGCCTGAACAACCGCACCCACCGCAAGCTGCTGGTGGTGGACGGACAGGTGGGCTTTACCGGTGGCGTGGGCATTGCGCCTGAGTGGACGGGCCACGCGCAAGACCCGGAGCACTGGCGCGACTCGCACTACCTGGTGCGTGGCCCCGTGGTGGCGCAGATGCAGGCCACGTTTTTGGACAACTGGCTCAAGGTCACCGGCAAGGTGCTGCATGGCGAGGCGTACTTTCCGGCCATCGCACAAGACCCTCCCGTGGGCACGCAAAAGGCGCAGATGTTCTCCAGCTCGCCATCGAGTGGCAGCGAGAGCATGCAGCTCATGTACCACCTGGCCATCACCGCCGCCGAGCGCAGCATCGACCTGTCGGTGGCGTACTTCGTGCCCGATGAGCTGACCCACAAATTGCTGATGGACGCCTTGGCGCGCGGCGTGCGCCTGCGCCTGGTGACCCCCGGTGAACACACCGACACCGAAACGGTGAAGGCTGCATCCCGCGCCACCTGGGGCCCGCTGCTGCAGGCCGGTGCCGAGATTTATGAATACACGCCCACCATGTACCACTGCAAGGTCATGATCGTGGACCAGCTGCTGGTGTCGGTGGGCTCCACCAATTTTGACAACCGCTCGTTCCGCCTGAACGATGAGGCCAACCTGAACGTGTACGACGCGGCGTTTGCGCAGCGCCAGACCGAGGTGTTTGAAGACGATATCGAGCGGTCACGCCGCGTGACCTACCAGGCTTGGTTGGACCGGCCGCTGCGCGAGAAGGCTCACGAGAAACTGACGGCCTTGCTGCGGTCGCAGTTGTGATGGGGTTTGAATGAAATCAGGTGCTGGCGCTTGTGGGTAAAGCGCCAGACGCTATCAATAGTGTAGTTTTCTGCGTCTGATGCGGGGGCGAAGACGCCGCCTGGATTTTTCAACCCAAGCAGGCATTTGCCCCTAGTCCACTGAAACCGAGAAATCGGCTGTGCGCCGGGGTGGCAGCGGGTGCAGCGCAAGGCTCGGGCTGCGGCCAAGGCTGGCCGCCTTGGCAAAGCCCGCAACGCAGCGATGCGCCTGCTACCACCCTGGCCCGAAGGGTGAGGGCCTGGCAGGGCCGCCCTCGTCGTTGCTGTGCTCGCCGGGTGTGCGCCCGCCTGCGCCCGCCGCCTAGAGTGCGGCCCTGCCAGACCCTCACGCACAGCCGATTTCTCGGTTTCAGTGGACTAGTGTCCCAAGTTTCTAACTCGGGACATTCGCCCATCAGTGCGTCACAAACTCGTACGTCACCGCCTCGCTGTCCACCATGTCGAGGATGTCGTCCAGCACATCTTCATCTTCGGTGCTGGCCCACAGGTCTTCAGGGTCTGCCGCAAACAGGGGTTCGATGGCAATGTCCATGAACTTGCCGTCGGGCAGCTTGATGACAGGCGTGCCCTCCGAGGTATCGACCAGCTCCCAGTCGTCGGGCACGGTCATTTCGAGTTGGATGGTGACGTTGAGTTTTTTCATGGCGATTCCTTGTTGGTAACCGGGCAGGGTAACCTGATTTGTTCTGCTGTGCGGGCTCCGGCGCCGACCGAGCGCGGATATGTGCCTGCTCATCGTGTGTCTTGGTTCCACCACAGCCGCTCCCTTAGAATTTTTGGCATATCAAGAGGGGAAGTCCGTTGGATCTCGCACAAACAGTCACAGACGCGGCACAGCAGTGCGCGCGCACGGCACAAGCCATCGTTCACAACGTTGAAAAAGTTCTGGAGGGCAAGCATCAGCAGGTCGAATTGGCGCTCGCAGCCGTCGTGGCTGGAGGGCACCTGCTGATTGAGGATGTGCCCGGCCTGGGCAAGACCATGCTGGCGCGCGCGCTGGCGGTGTCGGTGGGGCTGTCGTTCAAGCGCATCCAGTTCACCGCCGACCTGATGCCTTCAGACATCGTGGGCGGGCCGGTCTACAACCCCAAGGACGGCAGCTTCACGCTGCGCCCCGGCCCCGTCTTTGCCAACATCGTGCTGGCTGACGAGATCAATCGTGCCAACCCGCGCGCCCAGTCGGCCCTGCTCGAATGCATGGAGGAGGGGCAGATCACGCTGGACGGGCAAACCCTGCCGCTGCCAACACCGTTCGCCGTGCTGGCTACGCAAAACCCCATCGACATGGCGGGCACTTACCCGCTGCCAGAGGCGCAGCTCGACCGCTTCCTCATCCGCCTTTCGCTGGGCTACCCCGACGCGGATACCGAAGCGGGCCTGATCCAGAGCCAGCAGTTCTCGCACCCCATCAGCCGATTGCAGCCGGTGTGCCGGGCCGGCGAGTTCGAGCGGCTGGTGGCAGGGGCGCACGAGGTGTCCATCACCCCTGAGGTGGCGCAGTTCATTGCTGCCATCGTGCGGGCCACGCGCAAGCACCCCGACATCCGCTTCGGCGCTAGCCCGCGCGGCACGCTGGGCCTGGCGCGGATGGCGCGCGCGCTCAGCTGCATCCGCGGGCGCTCTTATGTGGACCCGGCCGTGGTGCGCGAAGTGGCCACGCCGGTGCTGGCACATCGCATCATCGTGCAAGGGCAGGGAGCCCAGGCCAAGGACCCCCACGACATCATCCAGGCCATCCTGATGTCGCAGCGCACGCCCCAGTAGCGCCCATGGAGCGACTGCTGACCCGATCACGCGTACTGCTCGCGTTCTGCTGCACGCTGCTGCTGGCGGCGCTCAACCGCCGAGACCCCATGGTCTACGGCATGTTCCTGTTCCTCGCCACCGTGACCGTGATGGGCTTCGTGCTGCCCTGGCTTTCGCTGCGCGGCATGGCCGTGCGGTTGCGGGCCGATGGTCTGGGTGGGGAAGTGATCGAAGGCGCTGGGTGCGACATTGGCATCGTGGTGGAGCGCAGCGTGCGCTGGCCCGCCTTCATGGTGGACGTGGAGACCGAATGGGAATGGGCCGGGCGTCACCTGACACTGCGCCATACGATTCCCGTCGTTCGCACAGGCAAGGCCGTTGAACTGGGCCGGCAAGTGCGGTTTGCATGCCGGGGTCACTACCGGCTGGTTGCCGTGCGTCTGGCCAGTGGCTTCCCGCTGGGCCTGGTGCAGGCCCGGCATGCCATGCAGCACACCGGTATCGCAGTGCATGTACTGCCCAAGCCCCAAGCGATGTATTGGCCGCTGCCCTGGAATGTATCGCCCGACCCCTCGGGCACGCTCGCCACCCGCCACACGGGCCAATCGTTCGAGCTGGGCCTGTTGCGCGAGTACCAGCAGGGCGATTCAGTAGGACGGGTGAACTGGCGCGCTTCAGCCCGGGTGGGCGAGTTGGTGATCCAGCACTTCCAGCAACTGGGGGCCGTGGTCCTGCGGGTGGCTGTGCATGCGCCTGCGGCGCCAGCCTTGGGCAACCCCGCCAGCGCGGGGGAGCAGGCCATCCGCCTGGCGGCGGGGGTTTTCGATGCAGCCCAAGGACACGGTGCACAGGCATTTCTGTATTTGGCGGGCGATGGCGAGCCTGTGCAGGGCGCTGCCCTGGTGCGCACGGCCCTGGCTGCGGCGCAGCCAGCAAGTCCTGCCCAGTTGTGCGAAGCCTGCATGCGCGTGGCTGCGGTTGCAAGGGTGGGCGATCAGATCGCGCTGGTCGTGCCGGGCGACATGGTGCAGGCCGACCTGGCAGCAGCGCTGGCAGAGTTGAAGGGCGTTGCCTGCGCAGTGGTGGTGTGCATCGCCTTGGGACATGTTGTTGGTCCGGCGCAATTGGTAGCTGCCCAGGGCCTGCAGGCCGTGGCCCAGCGGGCCGGTGCAGTCAGCTGGATGGAGGCACCATGAGGTCTGGCAGCACACCCGGCAATGCATCCGCCCTGGCCTCCACCGGCGTGCAGCCCGTACCCACCAGGGGCAGCACCCGCCGGGCGGACAAAGAACCGTCGGCCCCGCTGCAGAGTCGGGGCGCCATCGTGTTCGCAGGGCTTAGCTATCTGTTCACAGCCTTTGCGTTCTGTTACGTGGAACGGAGCTATCGGGCCTTCGGTTTTGCCTGTCTGCTGTGGCTGGTGTGGGCGGCACTTGGCTTTGGCGCTGGGGTGTTCAACCAGCGCGGCCCCGAGGGCGCAGGCCGCAGGCAGTGGCAGGTGCTGGGTCTGTTGGGCTTTGTGCTGGCGGTGTTCCCTGGCATCCTTCTCTTCTCCTTCCCGCGCTGGGTGTGCATGGTGCTGCTGGTCGTGATGGGCGCGCGGGCCGCCCAGCTGCGCACGCGGCGTGACCTGTACCTCACGATGACCGTGATCTTCACGGTATGTTTTCTGACCACCACGCACTACGCTGCCGACTGGAGCCTGTGGTTCTACCTGGGGCCGGCCTGGCTGTGCGGTGCGCTGACGCTTGCTTGGCTTCATGCCGAAGGCGTAGACCTGTCGCGCTGGACCAAGCTGTCGATGACTGCAGGTTTCGTGGCGGTGTCCTTTGCCATTGCTACCACACTGTTCCTGTTTGCACCCCGGCCGCCGGTGCTCGGTTTTGGCTTCCTGCCAGGTGGCGATACGCCGGGTTTGTTCGAACCGCCTTTCGGGAAGCAGAGCGACCCTGATGCGGACCAACGCGCCCGGGGGCAGGGCGGTCAAGGTGGTGCGGGTGGCAAGGGCTCCGGCTGGGGGGCGCCTCCGCGCCAGGGGCAGTCGCGGCTACAGCCCGGTACGCCCCCATCGCAGTGGGATCGCATGCTGGATTCCATGCGGGACGCTGGCCGCGACCCGTTCGCTCCACAGTGGCAGCGCGGTGCTATCAACGGGGCGCTGGACGCAGCCCAGGCGCTGCGCAACTGGTGGAAAGGCAGCGGCGGGCCAGGTGGCGCGGTGGGGACTGGCGGGCAGGACGACACGTCCATGCAGCCGCCTCCACCGGGCAGCGGCGGGGCAAGCAGTCTGCTCGGTCTATTGCTATGGCTGGTTTTCGTGGTCCTGGCATGGCTGCTGTGGCGTCGGCGCCATCGATGGGGCGTGCGCCTGGCACTGGCTGTGGCGTGGGGCCTGTCGCGGTGGTGTCCTGCACAGTCCATGCAGCTGTCTGCCCGCGCCATGACTTGGTGCTTGCGCGCCTACCGGCACCCGCCGCTGCGCGGGCAGTCCGTGCGCGAGCACTGGTCTTCTGCGAAAGGGCTTGCGCCACTGGCCCACACCTGGCTGAGTCGGGCGCTGGAGAACTACTGCGCCATGCGCTTTGGCGGCCTGCCTGCGACGCAGGAGCGGGCCCGGCGCCTGCGCGAGGACGTGCTGGGCGCCACCGAGGTCATGAGCGGCACCGTGCCCGAACTCAGCCGCTGAAGTCAGGCAGACCTCCGGCGTCGCTGCGCGGCGGGGTTGAGTCCCTGCTGCTTGGCCGTCGTCTTCATTTGCCACGTTGACCGCAGTCGCGCGCGGTTCAATTCAAGGCAGACGGCAGTGTGCAGACTATGGATACGGGTGCGGCGTGCCTTGAACTGGTGGACCTCATCCGGCCGACTCGCTGGGCACGCTGCGTAGCGAGGGGCTGCTGTATCCTTTTGTTGCGCACCGCTCACGCAGATGTTTGCAGTTGCACAGCCTATCCCTCTTCCTTCGGAGTCTCGCCCAATGATCGCCAAAAAAGTATTTGCCCTGGCCGCCGTGGCCGCCACCCTCGCCTTCAGCCAGGCCGCACAAGCCGGCCCACGGCTCGACAAGATCATGGAGGCCAAGGTCATCCGCGTGGGCACGCCCGGCGACTACCGCCCGTTTGCCATCAAGACCGACGCGGGCTACAGCGGCCACGACATCGATGTGATCGAAACCATGGCCAAGGAGCTGGGCGTGAAGATCGAATACGTGCCCACCACCTGGCCCAACCTGGTGAAGGACCTGCAGGGCGACAAGTTCGATGTGGCCGTGGGCGGCATCACCCGCAACGTCAACCGCATGCGCATCTTTGACATGCTGCCCGGCTACGCTCCCTTTGGCAAAGTGGCCCTGGTGCGCACGGCCGACAAGGCCAAATACACCAGCGTGGACGCCATGAACCAGCCCGCCGTGCGCGTCATCAAGAACCCCGGCGGCACCAACGAAACCTATGTGCTGGCCAACCTGAAAACTGCCCAGGTCAGCACGCACGACAAGAACGCCGAGATCCCCGCGCTGATCGCCGATGGCAAGGGCGACGTGATGATCACCGAGACGTATGAAGCCCTGCACTACGCCAAGGCCGACCCGCGCCTGCACGCCGCATTTGTGGACGCACCGCTCACGCCCAAGAACTACCTGGGCTTCATGCTGCCCACCGACGATGCCGACTATGTGCGTGTGATGGGCTTTGTGTGGGGCCTGGTGGACAGCCGGGGCACCATCAAGCAGGCGGCAGACAAGTGGTTGAAGTGATCAGGGCCTGAGGCTTTGGGCGTCTGAGTTATTCGCCCGGAATCTCTGGCTCCACCAGCAGCGCCAGCAGCTGCAGCGACTCCTGCCAGCCCACGTAGCACATCTCGGTGGGGATCACCGCCGGGATGCCCGCCTGCACGATGGACACCTCGGTCCCCGCGATCACCTTTGTCAGCTGGATCGTGGTGCGCATCTCGCCCGGCAGGTTGGGGTCGTCAAACCGGTCGGTGTGCACGATGCGCTCGCCCGGCACCAGCTCCACATACTCGCCGCCAAACGCATGCGTGCCGCCACTGCTGAAGTTGGTGAACTGCATGCGGTAACTCCCGCCCACGCGTGCGTCCATGCTCAGCACCCGGCCGGTAAACCCGTGGGGCGGCAGCCATTTGCACATGGCGTCTGGGTCCAGAAAGGCGCGGTAGATGCGCTCTGCCGGGGCGCGCAGCACGCGGTGCAGGGTGACGGTACCGGTGTTGGTGTTGGTGTTGGTCGTCATGCTCGGGTCTCCTTGGGGTGTAGATCTGTGGTGGATGAAAGCGTGAACCGCCAAACCATATCGGTTATTCAACGTGTTCACACCCCTACGACGAACGGACCTGCGCGTTTTCGACACGCCGCTGTTGTAACGGCCAACTTTTTGGCAAAGCCTCAGCCTTTCAGGCCACAACCGTCCGCACCCCAAAGCTCTCGCTGCCCTGCGCCCAGGCCAGCAGCCGGTCAATGTTGGGGTGCTTGCCGGGGAAGGTGCGCGCATCGGCTACATGCTCGGCATACCACTCCAGCCCCAGGGTGGCGGCCGCAGGCGTGATGCGGCCGCCGTACAAGGCAGCCAACGCGGCATACACCACCAGCGACCCGGTCTGTCCGGGCTTGTTCTCGATGGTGGCCAGCACTTGCCCATCCGGGCCGAGCAGGTGCAGGGCGGTGAGGTGGCTGGCGGAGGGGAGTTGCTTGAGGCGGTCTGTGAAGTTCATGGGATGGTGATAGGAGTGAAAATTTGAATGAAATTGGCCGCTTCCGCTCTATGGATAAGCACTTGTAGCTACCAAAAGAGGAGTAAAAACCGATGGTATGGAAGTAGCGGTGCGGTGGCGGGTGCTTACGCCTGCCACACCCCAAACCCCGCCGAGCGCAGGTCAATACCGATCTCGATCTCGCGGTCCACTGCATCCTCGTAGCTCATGGGGTTGAAGCCTTCGTACAGATCGGGCAGCAGGCGCAGGCCGTATTGCGTCACAAACCGGTTGGCCTGGATGCCCGCCTTGTGCTTGTCAAAGCGCACATCCGGGTCCAGCCCGGTCATGCCCACATACACGCAGGGCTTGCCCTCGATGTAGCCCGGGTTGCACCGGCGAAAGCGCGGCTCCAGCAGCACGTCTTTGGAGAGTTCGACCACGTAGACGTGGTGGTGGAGCTTGCGGCGGCGCATGGGTGGATGGGATAGACGCGGGTAGTAGGGCTGCGGTGAAGCGCTCTGCGCGGTGCTACTTTTTACTCGTCATCGTCCGCCTGGCCGTCATCGCTCAGGCGGCGGTCCAGCTTGCTGCGCAGCGACTCGGTTTCTTGCAGAAACTGCTCTACCGGCACGGCCGGGGCCACGCGCAGGCTGGGCGGGAACAGGCTGCTCATGTATAGCGTTTGCGACAAGCGCATGTTGTTGAGCCACTGAGCACCCAGCCACGACGGCACGCCCAGGGCCACCACTGCAGCCACCATCCACGCCAGGCCCACGCGGCGGCGCGGCAGCACGGTCGCCAGGTGGGCATACAGCGCACCAGCCAGCACCAGCACGATCAACACACTGGCGAACTGCGAAAAAACCTCCAGCGAGAAAACGAATGCGGTCAGGTGGGCCACCAGATGCACCACATCCACCCCCAGGGCCGCAACGCAGGCAATGCGCACGTGGCGCCAGAACTGCAGGTGGCCCGCAAACACCTTGTTGGCCGCCGCCCACACGCCCGACCAGGCGCCCAGCACCACCAGCAGCGTCAGCAACACGCCCGGCACAGCCTTCAGGTATTGCGAAGTGTCGCGTGCATCCAGCCACGACTCCCCCAGCCCCACCAGCAGCACCAGCGCCACCAGCGCCGCCGTGGTCCCCACCGTGCGCCACGGAAACTGCGGCAGCGGCTGCTCGTCGGCAATCGGCGCATCGGCCAGGCGCAGCGTGATGTGGGTGTGGCCCAGGTCGATGGGCGTGGCATCGGGCCAGTCAAAGTGCTCGCCCGGGCCGTGCTGCTTGCGCTGCAGGCGTGCGCCATTGCGCGTCTCCAGCACCTCGATCTGCACGGTGCGTGGCTCGTTCACCGCGCGGTCGATGCGCAGGTGCCGGGGCGCCACAAACGGGTCGTCCAGCACCAGGTCGCAGTCCAGCGCCCGGCCCACCGTCACGGGCCAGCGCGTGATAGGCGCGCGCGCCAGCAACGCGCCGTGGCGGTCAAAGGCTTCGATAAGCCCCAGGGTGGTCGGCATCGTGCTCATGGTGCGGCCTCCCAGCGGAAGGCCTTGAGGTAGTGGCTGGCCAGCTTCATGCCGTTGTCAAAGGCGATGCCCTGCACGTCCAGGCGGCCCAGCACGCCTTGCGTAGGCTGGTTGATGGACGCGGCCAGAACAGTCATGTTGTACAGACCGGGCAGCTTGCGGTAGGCCGACAGGCAGACCACCGCGCGCAGCGGCAGGCTGCCGGGGTCCACAAAGCGCTCGGTGCACTCTGCGGCCGTCTGGTGGCGGTTGCCGCGCCGTTGCAGCTGTTCGTTGGCAAAGCTCTGGGAAAACATCCGCGCGAACCGTGCAGCGCCCAGGGTGGGGGCGTTGTAGGCCTCATAGCTCAGGCGCACTGCGCCGGTGTTGAATTCACCCGCCACCACATCGCTGTCGGCCCGGCATTGCGTGCGCTCCAGGTTCAGGCCCGGAAACGCCGGGTCGCGCCCCGATCCCCAGCACCGCGCCAGCGCGTCGTCGGGTACGGGCACGCGGTAGTTGCCGTGGCGCTGTTCGCGAAACGGCGCTTTCAGGAACCGGTCTGTCAGAAGCTGCTGGTGCTCCATCAGTTGTCGCGTCATCTCGGCATGCGCGGCCTGGGTGATGGGCTGGGCGTTGGCCGCACGCTGCACCAGCGCCTGCGCAAACTCGGCCGGGATCAGAAAGCTGACCTGCTCGCCGTCGAGCCGCTTGGCCACGTTCACGCCCAGCACCCGGCCCGCATCGTCCACCGCCGGGCCGCCGCTCATGCCGGGGTTGAGCGTGCCGCCAAAAAAGATGCGCGGGTAAAAGCTGCGCTTGACCAGCCCGTTGTAGGTGCCCTCGGTCACGGCAAAGCCAATGTCCAGCGGGTTGCCCAGCGAGTAGATGCGCTCGCCCTGTGCCAGCGCCTCGTCGGCGGGCCGAAAGCCCAGCACCGGCGCAGCGGCCGTGCGGCCCTTGGCGCGCAGCACGGCCAGGTCGCGCTGCACGTCAAACGCCAGCAGCTCCACCTCGCCCTCCTGCCCCTCCATCGTCACGTACACACCCCGGTAGCGCTCGGGCTCCAGCGCCAGCTGGCTGGCCACGTGGAAGTTCGTCACGATCAGCCCATCGGCCGATACAAAAAAACCCGAGCCAATCGACGCCTGCGTGTTGGCATTGCGCAGCAGCGTGCGGATCTGCACCAGCTTGTCGCGCGACAGCTCATAAATGCGCCGGGCATCGCGCGACAGCAGGGCGGCATCCGCTTCGGTGGGGGCAGAGGCTGCAGCGGCCCCCGGTGGCGGTGTGGTGCCGTCTGCCGGGTCACTGCCCGCAGGGCGAGTTGCCGGGGGGGCGGCGGGTGGAGGGGCATTCTGTGCGTGGGCGACCAGGGCGCAGAGCAGCAGAACCAAGGACGAGGTAGCCAGCCGCAGGGGCCGGATCAGGGGGAAGGGCATCGCGGTATTCTATGAATGCCCTGCACCTCCCCAGGTTCTGCCTGGGCAACCCATCCAATATCTACACACCCACGCACCCATGCCAGAAACCCACACCTATCCCATCGGCACGCCCGGCCAGCCCTGGGGCGCCGCAGAGCGCGACCAGTGGCGCGCGCGCCAGGTGCGCCAGCGCAGCTACGCCGACGACGTGCTCACCGCCATCGAGGCACTGCGGGGCCGGTTTGATGTGGAGCTGTATGGCGATGTTGTCTATGCCGATGCTCAGCACCCGGCCGAGCGCTTTCCGCTGCGCGCCATCCGCAGCCGCAACTGGCAACCTGGCCTGCCCAGCGTGCTTATCACCGGCGGCGTGCACGGCTACGAAACCAGCGGCGTGCACGGCGCGCTGCGTTTTGTAGATACCCAGGCCGAACGCTTTGCGGGCCGTGCCAACCTGCTGGTGGTGCCCTGCGTCAGCCCCTGGGCGTATGAGCGGTTTCAGCGCTGGAACTTCGACGCCATCGACCCCAACCGCTCGTTCAAAGAAGGCTCCTCCGCGCAGGAATCCCTCGCCCTCATGCGGCTGGTGGCGCAGCACCAAGGCCAATATGGCCAGTTCACTGCCCACATCGATCTGCACGAAACCACCGACACCGACGAATCCGAATACCGCCCCGCCGTGGCCGCGCGCGACGGCAAGGTGTTCGAGCCCGGCAGCATTCCCGACGGCTTTTACCTGGTGGACGACACCGAGAACCCGCAGCCCGCCTTCCAGCAAGCCATCATCGAGGCCGTGGGCCGCGTCACGCACATCGCGCCGTCCGATGAAAAGAACGAAATCATCGGCTCGCCCGTGACCGAGCCCGGCGTGATCCGCTACGAATTCAAGGCCTGGGGCCTGTGCGCCAGCGTGACCGGGGCGCGCTACACCACGACCACCGAGGTCTACCCCGACAGCCCGCGCGCCACACCCGAGCAGTGCATCGCGGCGCAGGTGGCGGCGGTGTGCGCGGCGGTGGAGTTTGTGTGTGGGGCGCAGTAAACCTGTACCACCTTTTTTTTTGAGGGCCAAATTGGCCGCTACCGCCTGATAGATAAGCACTGATAGCTATAAAAATAGAAGCAATAGGGCGCTGAGGCGCTTAAGCACCAAAGCCCAAGCCCACCCACCACCCGCATTGAACAGAGACGCCCATGGACTGGCCCCAGATGCTGGACACCTTCGCCCGCATGCCCGCCGCCGAGCAGCAGGCCTGGTGGCGCATGGCCGCCGGGCTGCTGGCCGTGGTGGTAGCGCTGCTGTGGCTGGAGAGCCGCTACTTCAAGCCCAGCCGCCGCGTGGGCAGTTGGTTGGCGGTGCGCCTGGTGTCGGTGCTGGCCGCGCTTCTGGCGGTGGCGGCCGTGCTGCTGCCCGCGCGCGCCGTGGGCGGGCCCGCTGCGCTGGGCGTGTTTGTGCTGTCGCTCTACACCCTGGGGCCGGTGGTGTGGTTTGGCGGCCATGTGCTGGCCGGGCGCTGGGTGCGGCCCGCACTCTCGCGCGCCGAAAGCTTGGTGCTGGGCTTCACCGGCCTGGCCATCGCCGCCGTGCCCGTCTATGCCAGCCTGCTGGCGCAAAGCGCCCTGCAAACCGCCGCACGCGACGTGGCCCAGCGCCGCGAGCTGCCCGCCAGCAACCCGCTGGCCCACACCGTGCAGCCCGTGCAGCGTTACCAGCTGCACGGCGTGGGGCTCATCTACACCCAGTCACTGCTGGGCACCCCCAACACCCGCCTGCTGCGCGTGGAGCAGCGCCACGGCGGCGGCCAATGGCCCACGCACCCCCACCCCGTGGCCCACCCCAGCTACTGCACCCACGGCAACGACGTGCACCTGATGTGGTCCGCCCAGGAACCCCCTCCCTACCTGCGCCTGCACTGGGCCCAGAGCAACGGCGCACCCACCAAGGCCGAATTCACGCCCCAGCTGGTGTTTGACCCGGCCACGCCCGTGCCCGACTTCCCCCTCACCCTGCGCCCCGACGGCGCCGACCCAGCAGCCCCCATCGCGCGCGTGAGGGCGTACCTGGTGCTGTTGAAAGAAGGGCAGGCGGCGCCGTCACCGCAAGCTCAGACGCAGCAACCGCCGCAGACCTATACCCAGATGCTGGGCAGCCCGCCCGAAGCAGGCGAGGTGCGCACGACCGATTGCGTGATGGCGGGCTTCCAGCTCAGCCCCGCAGTTGCCAAGCAGGGCTGGCAGGTGCAGGCCATGGGGCTGGTGTTTCAGCTGTCCACAGGCGGGCAGCCGTTGCGGGCGTTGGTGGAGCGGAAATAGAGGCAAAATTGGCCATTTCCGCTTGATGGTATTGCCTTTGTTGCCATCAAATTGGAAGCAAGAAGGGTTTGGTGCGCGAGTGGGATTTATGGATTGCTTTCCAAAGCGCTCAGCAACCGCGCACTCACCTCGGCCGCATCCAGCGTGGCGAACTGCATGTTGTGCTGCTCCGTCAGCGGGCCGTGGCCCGGCTCCATGCGGCCCGCAGCGTCGTAGCCCATGGCCTTGAACTTCCAGACCCCGCCAACCAGCTTGAGCGAGCCCACATGCGCGCCATCGGCGGTGTGGACGGACACTGCGGCAGCGTTGATGTGCACCAGCTGCAACGAACCTGCCACCGGGCCAGGCGGCACATGGACGAAGGTGGGAGTGAACGGAGGCGTCATGGATGGGCTTTGCTGCTGGAGCTGTTTTGAATGAAATTGGCCTGTAGCGCAAGAAGGATATGCGCTGGCAGCTATCAATAGAGGAGCGGTTTGGGCCGAGATAGCGCCCGAGTCAGAACGACGACCCCGGTTCGCTCAGAAACGCCAGTTCTTCGGCCGTGGAGGTGCGGCCCGGCAGCGCGTTGCGATGCGGGTAGCGCCCAAAGCGGTCGATGATGGCCTTGTGCCGTCGCTCAAAGTCCAGGTTGTTTTCCATGCCCGGCTGCGCAAACAGCTCAAGCGCTTGCTCATGAATCACGGCAGATTCGCTGTGCATGTACGGCATGTAGGCGAACACGCGCTGCGCCGTGGGCAGGCTGCGGTCCTGCCCGCTGGCCACCAGCTCTTGCGCCAGGGCAAGGGCCAAGGTGTCTTGCGCAAAGGCGCGGGCGGTGTCGCGGTACACGTTGCGCGAGAACTGGTCCAGCACCAGGATTTCTGCCAACCGGCCTTCTGGGGTGGCGCGCCAGGTGAACAGTTCACAGCGGGCTGCGGCCTCCAGCGTGGGGCCGAAGCGGGTGCGGATAGTTGCGTCTAGCTCCGTGTCCTTTGCAAAGTGCTTCTGGGGAGTGAGCTCGGTGAACCAGAAGAGAAGAACTGAATGGGGCTGCATCAACGGTGCGACCTAGATACCCAAATCGCAAACCACTTACTTAAAAGCTCAAATCTTTTCTCGTGACTGGATTTGTCGTTGACTGATCGCAGTGCAGTTGAATATGTTTCCAAATCTGAAGATAAATCGTCTGGATATATTGATGACTTGTCTTTTGATTTTACCCATCCAGTAAAAGTTTCTATAAAATCTCTTGCTTCCCAGTGCTGTTCCGAATTCAAACTGCGAATAAACCAGTAATAGACTGGAATTGGGCCTTCAGATCGAAGTAGATCATCTTCAAAAAAGAAGATGTCGGTCATTCTGTCCAAATTCTGGAGTACAGATTTTAATGTTTCTGTCAGTGTGATATCGTTGTCGGACGACGATACTGAAGTAAATTGATCTAAGTTTTCCTTCTTTGTGTTTTCAATTCTTCCCAATTGCTCAAACATAAGGATCTTTGCCGCAAGATTGAGATCTTGACCGGAGCCTTTTGGGAATTTTGAATTGGATGTGAAGAAATCATGGCTGCATATTTGTCTGACCAAATCTGGAACTGGACCAGCCATAGCATTTCTAACTTCTGCGCCTGTCAATGGGCGGCTTCTGTTCAATCTAACGAAAAGCTCTTCAATGAAGCGCTTATCCGAAGTAACTACTCCCATTATGATGGGGTTGAAATTCTCAAATTCTTCCGCTATCCCAGGGAATTGCTGGCGAAGTTGCTCTAGTGTTAAGCCAGCTAATTTTATATTTGGGTCGGCAATATATTTAAAGTCTTCTGAAAGTGCAATTTTTCCATCAAAAAAATCGAAAATTGCTTCAAATCTTTGCTTGCCATCGATTACTGCGTAAGCGGAGGCATTGCGGTTAAGGTCGGAAGGTCCCCAAGTGAAATCAGTTACATAAAATTTGGGTAAATCAAAGCCGTTGACGATGGAATCAATTAAATATTGCTTGTCTGATTTGGACCAGCGGCGTCCCTTGCGTTGATATGGTGGCTCCATATCAATTCGATCTCGTCTATTCTTCCACCAGGACAAGGTTCTGCGGTCGAGCTCCTGAATTCGAAATTTTGAGTTATTCATGTGTTACGCCCCAAAAGATAGTTCGCGCTTTAGCCTGCAGGCTAAGCCTTCTAAGTCAGGGTAAATTGTAGTTTCCAAGATGCCTGCATCAATTAGCTCCTTGGTCATACCCTGCACATGCTCGGATTTAATGGTGATCACTCCAAGTGAGGCGTTTGGGTAAGCGTTGGACTTGAATTGCTCTTCCATCGGGCTCGTGGTAGGGCCGAAAATTGTGAACGCACCCTGTTGCGCAACAATTCTTGGACTATTGTGAATCCCCTCAATTGCGATTGCATCGGCGGTCTGAAGTTTGAAAGCTGCTCCGGCTTTGTATGGCTTTATTTCATCAGAATCAGTGCCGTAAATTTTCGAGGGGGCTGACTGGTGTGAAAGTGCTGCTCCATTCCAAGTTTCAGGGTGCAGAGTCCAAACCGCGCATGCCGCATCTGAGCTATCCGGTTTACTTGTGGCGCCCGATAATGCGAAATGGAGAGCTACCAGCGGACTGTAAGACCAGTCCAATAATCTTGTTGGAACGCGATAATGTTGCATGAAGAATAGCTGTGCCCATTCGTCTTCGTGAACAAATTTATGTCCAACATAGGGGACGCTGTGATTTTTGAATCTTTCCATTAGTTTCGATTCAAGCTCGGCAGCCTTGCTGTGAGAGTTGGAGAGGCCTTTTATTGCTGGATGTCTATAGAGGCCGGGCTCTAAGTGATAGCTGCGTTTGCTTTGTCCTCGAAACCACGTCGCACCAGAAGTATTGGAGAGTTTTTTGATCGCTTGTAAATATCCAATCAAGTCTTCCGCAAAAAATTCCGTTAATTTCGCTTGTGATTGCGGGGCTGTCTGAGCGACATCCGCGACTATCTGATTAATCTCCAAGTTCTCCGTGCTCATTTATGCCTCCCCATATTTTTTGATCTTTTTCACTTTCCCCAAGAATCCTTCAACCCCACCGCCAAGTTAAACACCGGCTTATCCGCCTTGTGGTCAATACGGTCCGCCACAAAGTACCCATGCCGCTCAAACTGAAACTTGTCATCCGGCTTCGCATTGGCCAATGACGGCTCCACGATGGCGGTCACCACCTTCAGGCTGTTGGGGTTCAGGCTTTCGATGAAGTCCTTGCCGCCCGCATCGGGGTGGGCGTCCAGGAACAGGCGGTCGTACATGCGCACTTCGGCGTTCACGCCGTCGGCCACGCCCACCCAGGTGATGGCGGCTTTCACCTTCACGCTGTCGGCGCCGGGGGTGCCGCTCTTGGTGTCGGGCACCACGGTGGCCAGCACTTCGGTGATGACTCCGTCAGCATCCTTGGTGCAGCCGGTGCATTCGATGACGTAGCCGCCCTTCAGGCGCACCTTGTTGCCGGGGAAGAGTCGCTTGTAGCCTTTGGGGGGCACTTCTTCAAAGTCTTCGCGCTCGATCCAGACTTCTTTGCCGATGGTGAAGTGGCGCACGGGGCTTTCCACACCTTCGGGCGGGTGGGGCAGGGCGGGCAGGCTGCAGGGCTCCAGGTGGCCTGCGCCCATCACGTCGTCCCAGTTGGTCAGCACCAGCTTGACGGGGTTGAGCACGGCCATGCCACGGTGGGCCTTCAGCTCCAGATCTTCGCGCAGGCAGCCTTCCAGGGTGCTGTAGTCGATCCAGCTGTCGGACTTTGTCACGCCGATGCGTTCGGCAAAGGTCTGGATGGAGGCGGGCGTGTAGCCGCGGCGGCGCAGGCCGACGATGGTGGGCATGCGGGGGTCGTCCCAGCCACTGACCTTGTGGTCGTACACCAGCTGGGCGAGCTTGCGTTTGCTGGTGATGACGTAGGTGAGGTTCAGGCGCGCAAATTCGTACTGGCGGGGGGGCGGGCTGGCCAGGAGGCCACCTTCGGTCAAGCGCTCCAGCAGCCAGTCGTAGAAGGGGCGCTGGTCTTCAAACTCCAGCGTGCACAGGCTGTGGGTGATCTGTTCCAGCGCGTCCTCGATGGGGTGCGCGTAGGTGTACATGGGGTAGATGCACCAGGTGTCGCCTGTGTTGTGGTGGGTGGCGCGGCGGATGCGGTAGATGGCCGGGTCGCGCATGTTGATGTTGGGGCTGGCCATGTCGATCTTGGCGCGCAGCACCATCGATCCATCTTCATGCTGGCCGTCGCGCATTTCGCGGAACTTGGCCAGGTTTTCGGCCGGGGTGCGGCTGCGGAAGGGGCTGTCCACGCCGGGCTTGCTGAAGTCGCCCCGGTTGATGCGGATCTGCTCCACCGTCTGTTCGTCCACGTAGGCGTGGCCGGCTTCGATCAGGTATTCGGCGGCGCGGTACATGAAGTCGAAGTAGTCGCTGGCCTGGTAGGGAGCGGCGTCGGGTGCGCCGTTCCAGTCAAAGCCCAGCCATTTCACCGCGTCGATGATGCTGTTGACGTATTCGGTGTCTTCTTTTTCGGGGTTGGTGTCGTCAAAGCGCAGGTGGCAGATGCCGCCGTAGTCGCGCGCCAGGCCAAAGTTGATGCAGATGCTCTTGGCATGGCCCACGTGCAGGTAGCCGTTGGGCTCGGGCGGGAAGCGGGTGCGGATCTTGGCGGGGTCGGGCTCGCCCTGGGCGTGGTGGGCGGCGTCGCCGGGGGTGCCTGCCCAGCGGCGGTTGGTGTAGGTGCCTTTTTCCAGGTCATGCTCGATGATCTGGCGCAAAAAGTTGCTGGGCTTGACGGTTTCAGGGGCCGCAGAAGTTGCAGTGGCGGCGGTATTGGCGGGGGAGGGGGTGCTCATACAGCCATTTTAGGCGCCGGTTTCGTGATGGTTTACGCATAGAAACAGGCGCGTATACGTCCAGACACAACGTAAAGACGATTTTGTGCCATCCTTTTGCCTACTTGGTGCGTTATGTACCGGTGAGGTGAGTCCATTTGGCTGGCTGCCCTCGCTCAAACAGGAGATTTCCATGACGAAAACCCGTTCTATCTATGCCATGGCCGCTTCGGCTGGCGTGGCGCTGGCATTGCTGGCCGGCACGGGCGCAGCCCAGGCCCGCGACGTAAATTGGTCGGTTGGCATTGGCGTGCCTGGCGTGGTGGTGGGGGCCAGCAATGGCTACTACGCCCCCGCCCCGGTGTATGTGGCGCCGCCCCCGCCCGTTTACTACGCACCCCCTCGGCCCGTGTACTACGCGCCTCCCCCAGCGTATTACGCACCGCCCCCGGTCGTGTACTACGGTGATCGCGGCTACCGCCACCATCGGCACCACCGCCACCACGGATATGGCCATGGGTATGGCCACGGCCGCTGGGATCGTTGATCCTGGTCTGATCCGCTGGCAGCCTGACCGAGTTGCCGCGTTGTGTAACCAACCTCTTGGGCGCCAGTCGCTCACAGGCAGCGTCTTTGCACAGGCTGCCTTTTACAGCGGCCCTTCGGGGCCGCTTTTCTTTTGACGCGGGAATTTTGGCGCGCGCACGGTGCGCGCGGGGCGCCGCATAATCGCGCACTCTGGCCTGCCAGCGTGGCAGGCGCAACGCCCCCGGAGTGCCGCATGTCTGTGAAGAAAAAAACCGTTTTTGTCCTGAATGGCCCCAACCTGAACCTGCTGGGCACGCGCGAGCCCGCTGTGTATGGCGCGGCCACGCTGGCCGATGTCGAAAAACTGTGCGCCGATGCGTGCGAGCGCCATGGTTTTGCGCTGCGTTTTCACCAAAGCAACCACGAAGGCGCGCTGGTGGACTGGATTCACGAGGCAGGCCGCCTGCACGCAGCGGGCGAGCTGGCGGGCGTGGTCATCAACGCCGGGGCCTACACCCACACCAGCATTGCGTTGCACGATGCCACCAAGGGTACCGGCATCACGCTGATTGAGCTGCATATCAGCAATGTGCATGCGCGCGAGGCGTTCCGCCACCATTCGTACATGGCGGCAGCCGCCAAGGCGGTGATGTGTGGCTTTGGCGTGCTGGGCTATGGCCTGGCGATTGACGGCCTGGCCCAGTTGTTGGCCCAGCAGCCTGCGGCCTGACGCCAGGCGGTAAGGGGACCCATAGATCCGTAGATATATGGCCCCGCCAATGCCCCTGCAGGTGTCTGAGGACGAGGTAGAAATCACCGCCATGCGCGCCCAGGGCGCGGGTGGGCAGAACGTCAACAAGGTATCAAGCGCAGTCCACCTGCGCTTTGACGTGGCAGCATCGTCGCTGCCCGAGGACGTGAAAGAGCGCCTGCTGGCCCTGCGCGACACGCGCATCACGCAAGAGGGTGTGGTGGTCATCAAGGCCCAGCAGTACCGCAGCCAGGACCAGAACCGCACCGATGCGCTCGCGCGGCTGAACGCGCTGGTCAACACTGTGGCCGTGCCGCCCCGGGTGCGCCGCGCCACCAAACCCACCTACGGGTCGAAACAGCGGCGGCTGGAGGGCAAAACCCAGCGCAGCGAGACCAAGGCACTGCGGGGCAGGGTGCGCGACGGGTCTTGAACCGGGGCTCCCTGTGTGTTGGGTATCTACAAGGCCCTCGTCCATGGCGCATTGGCATCACCTGTAGAACAATCTGTCTGGCCAGCAGGGCTTGGTATCAGGTGCTATCAGTCCTACATTCATTGCATTCACGGATGGAATTGCCATGACTGCTTTTGCCCAAGCCCCTCTCACTGCTCCCGCTGTGGTTCCCGCCTTGTTCGTATCGCACGGCGCGCCGCTGTTTGCCATCGATGCTGGCACGACCGGCCCGGCGCTCACGCAGTGGGGTGAAAACCTCAAGGCGCAGTACCCTGGCCTGCGGGGCGTGGTCATCATGTCGCCGCACTGGATGGCGCGTTCTGCCCAGGTCATGACCGGCCCGCAGCCCGCCACGTGGCACGACTTTGGCGGTTTCCCGCCCGCGCTGTACCAGCTGCAATACCCCGCCTCAGGCTCGCCTGCGCTGGCGCAAGAGGTGCTGGGCCTGCTGCAGGCCGCCGGTGTGGCCGCACAGGGCGATGCCGCGCGCCCCTTTGACCATGGCGCCTGGGTGCCGCTGATGCATTTGTTCCCGCAGGCCGACGTGCCCGTGGTGCAGGTGGCTCTGCCCGTGGGCGCAGGCCCGGCCGATGTGTATGCACTGGGTGCCGCGCTACGCAGCCTGCGCAGCCAGGGCGTGCTGGTGGTGGGGTCCGGCAGCATGACGCACAACCTGGCCGAATTCTTTGGCGGCGAGCGTGCGCCCGCGCCCTACGTGCTGGAGTTCAGCCGCTGGATCGAGGACGCGCTGGCCCGTGGCGACACGGCCGCGCTGCTCAACTACCGTACCCAGGCCCCCCATGCCAGCCGCGCCCACCCGACCGAAGACCATTTCTTGCCCATCTTCTTCGCGCTGGGCGCGGCGGGCGACGATCTGCACGCAAACTACTTGAGCCGCGAGGTGATGTACAGCATGCTGTCGATGGATGCTTTTGCCCTGGAGCCTGTCGCAGGACGGGCGGGTTAAGCAAGTTTTTTAGCTAAAAATGCCGCTGGCGCTTGTCTATGCTCAATCTACCGCTCACATTTTTGCAGCGCCCCGCTGCTTCCACCACCCCCCGCCCCTGGCTGCTGGTGCTGATGCACGGCGTGGGCAGCAACGAGCAGGACCAGTTCAGCCTGGCGCCGCAGATCCCCGAGCGGTTTCATGTGCTGAGCCTGCGCGCGCCGTTTCGCATGGGGCCGGGCGCGCACGCGTGGTTTGATTTTTCGATCGAGCCCGGTGGCGAGCGCACCATCAACGAAGAGCAAGAGGCGCAAAGCCGAGCCCTGGTGGCCCAGGCGGTCGAGTCTGCCGCCGAGCAACTGGGCATTCCGCCCGAGCGCGTGGTGGTGGGCGGCTTCAGCCAGGGCGGCATCATGGCGCTGTCGCTGCTGCTGACCCGGCCCGCGCTGATGCAGGCCGCGCTGGTGTGGCACAGCCGGCTGCTGCAGCAGGTGGTGCCTTTGAGTGCGCCCGCCGACGCGCTGCGGGGCAAACGGCTGTGGCTGAGCCACGGCACGCACGACAACGTGATCCCCCTGGCCCACGCGCAGGCCATCGCGCACCACATGGCGCCGCTGCCGGTGACGGTGACGTACCACGAGTTCCCCAGCGCGCACGAGATCCGACCTTCTGAGCTGGCGGCCACGGTGGCGTGGCTGGAGTCATTGTCGACAACGCCAACGGCGTTTTAGTCGCGGGCTTCCGGGGCGCGGTCTACATCGCGTTACCGGCGCCTCATCCAGCAGGTTTCCAATCAAGCAGATCCCCAGGGGGATTGATAGGGAACGCCCTGCGCCGCAGCCGCTCGGACAAGGGTTGTTCCCGTCTTGAAGGAGATCCGATGCCTGAAAACGAAACCGCCGAGTTCCGCCCCGCGCCACCGCGCGCATCCTCCACACCGTGGATCATTGCCGCCGTGCTGGCCTGTGCGGTCGGCGCCGGAGCCGCCTGGTGGTTCTGGCTGCGCCCGGTGGAGGCCCCGGGTGCGCCGCCCCCCGTGGCCAGCGCACCCGAAGCGCCCGTGGCCCCACCGCCCATGCCCGAGGCATCGGGTCCCCAGAACCCTGTGGATGCGCTGGCCCCGGTAGATACTGCCTTGCCCGTATTGGCTGAATCCGACAAGCGAGTGGCGGAGCTGCTGGCCGAATTGCTGGGTAGCGACAAGGTCGCGTCGTTCTTGTTGACCGAAGGTTTTGTCCGCCGCGTGGTGGCCACGGTAGACAACCTGGGCCGCGCCCAGGCCCCGTCGCGCATGTGGCCGGTACAGCCCATGCCGCAGCGCTTTGTGGTGGATGGCGAGGGCGATGCACCCACCACGATTGCCACCACCAATGCCGCCCGCTACAGCGCCTTTTTGACCTTTGCCGAAGCCGTGCCCCTGGAGCCTGCCGTGGCCTTGTACGCACGGCTGTACCCGCTGTTCCAGCAGGCGTATGAAGAGCTGGGCTACCCCAAGCGCTACTTCAACGACCGCCTGGTGGCCGTACTGGACCACTTGCTGCTGGCGCCCGAGCCCAAAAGCCCGCTGCGCGTGAAGCTCACGCCCGTCAACACCGATGTGCCCAACCTGCGCCCGTGGGTGCGCTATGAGTTTGTGGACCCGGCGCTGGAATCGCTCTCCAGCGGGCAGAAGATTCTGGTGCGCATGGGGCCTGCGAACCAGGCGCGCGCGAAAGCGCTGGTCCGTGATCTGCGCAAGCGCGTGGCAACCAGCGAGTTGCAGCTCCCCCAGCGGTGAAGGATGTGAGTAGCTGCTGCGCGTCGGCTACAGCGGCAGTGCCATGGTGCGCTTGACCTCCTTGAGCGAGAAGCTCGTGGAAATCTCACGCACGCCGGGCAGGCTGCGCACATGGGTGCGCACATAGTCGGCAAACGATGCGAGGTCGGCCGCCACCACCTCCAGCTGGTAGTCGTAGCGGCCCGAAAGGTTGTGGCACGACAACACCTGGGGCATCGCCATGACCTCGCGCTCCAGGGCCGATGTGGTGTCAGCCGTGTGGTCGTGCAGCGCCAGCTGCACAAAGCCCAGTACGCCCCAGCCCACACGCTGGCGGTGCAGATGTGCGTGGTAGCCCGCAATCACGCCCGCATCCTCCAGCGCGCGCACGCGCCTCCAGCACGGGGAGGTGGACAGCGAAACCGCTTCGGCCAGATCGCCCACGGTGGCGCGACCATCGCGTTGCAGGGCGTTGAGGATCGTGCGGTCCACAGGGTCGAGCGGATGAGGGTGCATGGCAGTGTGTCCTGCTAATTGGGTAATTTGAGGCAAATTTTGCCTTCTTTGATCGTATGAAAGGCAAATAAGGCGAAAACTTACCCGTTGATGGGTTGAAGAATCTTCTTATTCCAAGGAGACCACCATGACCCGCACATCCGCCACCGGCTTCAGCACCCGCGCCATCCACCACGGCTACAACCCGGCCGACCACCAGGGCGCACTGGTGCCACCCATCCACACCTCGGCCACCTTTGCCTTCCCCGATGTGGCCTATGGCGCGCGCTGCTTTGCAGGCGAGGAGCCCGGCTACTTCTACACCCGCATCGCCAACCCCACGCTGGCGCTGCTGGAGGGGCGCCTGGCCAGCCTGGAGCAGGGCGCAGGCGCCGTGGTGTTCGGCTCGGGCATGGGGGCCATCACGGCCACGCTGTGGTCCATGCTGGAGCCGGGCGATGAAATCCTGGCCGACCTTACGCTGTATGGCTGCACCTTCTCGTTTTTGCACCACGGGCTGGGCCGCTTTGGCGTGAGCGTGCGCCATGTGGACATGACCGACCCAGTCCACGTGGCCGCCGCGCTGAGCCAGAAGACGCGCGTGGTCTACCTGGAAACCCCGGCCAACCCCAACATGCGGCTGGTGGACATTGCCGCCGTTTCGGCCCTGGCCCACGCCCAGGGCGCCAAGGTGGTGGTGGACAACACCTACTGCACGCCTTACCTGCAGCAGCCCCTGCTGCTGGGTGCCGATGTGAGCGTGCATTCCATGACGAAGTACCTCGGCGGCCATGGTGACCTGACCGCAGGCGCGGCCGTGTTTGCCGATGCCGAACTGGCCCAGCGCGTGCGCCTGTATGGTCTTAAAGACATGACGGGTGCTGTGATGTCGGCGCAGGACGCGCACCTTGTGATGCGTGGCCTCAAGACGCTGGCGCTGCGCATGGACCGCCACTGCCAGAGCGCTCAGAAAGTGGCCGATTTCATCGCCGCCCACCCGGCTGCGGCGGCCGTGCACTACCCCGGCCTGCCCAGCTTTGCCCAGCACGCGCTGGCAAAGCAGCAGATGCGCCAGATGGGCGGGATGATCGCTTTTGAGCTGCGTGGTGGCCTGCAGGCGGGCGTGCGCTTCATGGACGCGTTGCAGCTCGTCACCCGCGCCGTGAGCCTGGGCGATGCCGAGACGCTGGCCCAGCACCCGGCCAGCATGACGCATTCCACCTACACGCCCGAGCAGCGTGCCGCCCATGGCATTGCCGAAGGGCTGGTGCGCCTGTCGGTTGGCCTGGAGGACCTGGATGACCTGCTGGCCGATATTGGCCAGGCACTGGACCTGGTGCAGGCGCTGGATTTCAAGGCCGAGCCCACTACGGGGAAGACTGCGGCAGCGGCAGCGCGGTCTTGTAACGCACCTGCTTGAGCGCGAAGCTGGAGCGGATCTTCTCCAGCCCTGGAATGGGGGAAAGCTGTTCGACGATGAAGCGCTCCAGCGCCGCAATGTCGGGCAGTGCCACGCGGATGAGGTAGTCCGAGTCGCCGCTCATCAGGTAGCACTCCATCACCTCATCGTGCTCGGCAATGCGCTGTTCAAAGTCGGCCAGCGCTTCCTTGCTCTGGCTTTTCAGGCTGATGCTGATGAACACGTTCAGTCCCAGGCCCAGTGCGGCGGCGTTGGCCAGCGCTACATAACGGGCGATGACACCCTCGGTCTCCAGTGCCTTCACGCGTGCCAGGCAGGGAGACGGCGAGAGATGCACGCGCCGGGCCAGCTCCACGTTGGAGAGCGAGCCATCGGCCTGCAGTTCGGCCAGTATGCGCAGATCGGTGGTGTCAAGCTTCATGTGCTGCAATATTGGGTTTTGGTGGAATATTGTGCTGCTATAGATGGCCAATTTTCGCGATTCGGCATCACATTTTTTGCAAATCCTTCTAGAGTGTGCTCCTATGAATGCCCCCTTGCCTTCCTATCTGCTCCATACCCAGGATGCCCTGGCCGACACTGACCCCCAGGAGACCGCCGAATGGCGCGACGCCTTTCTGGCCCTGGTCGCCACCGAAGGCCCCGAGCGGGCGCGGCACATGCTGCAAGAGCTGGTGCGGGTGGCGCGTGCGCAGCGGATTGGCTGGCAGCCCGACCTGAACACGCCGTACGTGAACACTGTGGCGGTACAGGACCAGCCCGTGTTCCCCGGCGACTTGGCCGTCGAAGAGCGCGTGGCCTCCATCGTGCGCTGGAACGCGCTGGCCATGGTGGTGCGCGCGAACCAGGCGTATGGCGAACTGGGTGGCCACATCGCCAGTTATGCGAGCGCGGCCGACTTGTTCGAGAGCGGCTTTAACCATTTCTTCCGTGCACGTGAGGGTGTGGGTGAAGGCCAGCACCGGGGCGACCTGGTGTTCTTCCAGCCCCACAGCGCGCCGGGCGTGTATGCACGTGCATTCCTCGAAGGGCGTTTGTCCGAAAAAGACCTCATGCACTACCGCCAGGAGCTGACCGCTCCGGCTGCGGGCGCACAAGGCCTTTCGAGCTACCCGCACCCGTGGCTGATGCCGGACTTCTGGCAGTTCCCCACCGGCTCGATGGGCATCGGCCCCATCAGCAGCATCTACCACGCGCGCTTCATGCGCTACCTCACGCACCGCAATCTGCTCGACTGCAGCCAGCGCAAGGTGTGGGGCGTGTTCGGCGATGGCGAGATGGACGAGCCCGAATCCATGAGTGCCCTGACCCTGGCCGCGCGCGAGGGCCTGGACAACCTGGTCTGGGTGGTCAACTGCAACCTGCAGCGGCTGGATGGCCCCGTGCGCGGCAACGGCCGCATCATCGACGAGCTGGAGCGCCTGTTCGCGGGTGCTGGCTGGAACGTGGTCAAGCTCGTGTGGGGCAGCGACTGGGACGGCCTGTTCGCCCGCGATCTGACCGGCGCGCTGGTGCGCACGCTTGAAGGCACGGTGGACGGCCAGATGCAAACCTTTGCCGCCAAAGACGGCCGCTTCAACCGCGACAATTTCTTCGGCCAGAACCCCGAGCTGGCCGCGCTGGCCCAGGGCATGACGGACGAGCAGATTGACCGCCTGAAGCGCGGCGGGCACGACCTGGTGAAGATCCACGCCGCGTATGCCGCAGCCAGCGCCCACAAAGGCCAGCCCACGGTGATCCTGGCGCACACCAAGAAGGGCTACGGCATGGGCACTGCCGGCCAGGGCAAGATGACCACCCACAGCCAGAAGAAGCTGGAGGAGACCGACCTCATCGAGTTCCGCAACCGCTTCAACCTGCCGCTGTCCGACGAGCAGGCTACGAGCCTCGCCTTCTTCAAACCTGCCGAAGACAGCCCCGAGATGCGCTACCTGCGCAGCCATCGCCAGAACCTGGGCGGCTACCTGCCGCGCCGAGAGACCACCTGCGCCGCGCTGCCCGTGCCTGCCATCGAAAGCTACGCCCAGTTCGCGCTGCAGGCCGATGGCAAGGAGATGAGCACCACCATGGCCTTCGTGCGCATGCTGGGTACCTTGCTCAAGGACGCCACGCTGGGCCCCCGCATCGTGCCCATCGTTGCCGACGAGGCGCGCACCTTCGGCATGGCCAATCTGTTCAAGCAGGTCGGCATCTACAGCAGTGTGGGCCAACGCTATGCGCCCGAGGACATCGGCTCGGTGCTGAGCTACCGCGAGGCGCTGGACGGCCAGATTCTGGAAGAAGGCATCAGCGAGGCAGGCGCCATCGCCAGCTGGACCGCTGCGGCCACCAGCTACAGCGTGCACGGCCTGGCGATGCTGCCGTTCTACATCTACTACTCGATGTTTGGCTTCCAGCGCGTGGGCGATGCCATCTGGGCCGCTGCAGACCAGCGTGCGCGCGGCTTCTTGCTGGGCGCCACGTCGGGCCGCACCACGCTGGGTGGAGAGGGCCTGCAGCACCAGGATGGTTCGAGCCACTTGGTGGCCGCCACCATCCCCAACTGCAAGGCTTACGACCCGGCCTTTGCGGGCGAGATGGCCGTGATCATCGATGCTGGCATGCGCGAGATGGTGACCGAGCAGCGCGACGTTTTCTACTACGTGACGCTGATGAACGAGAACTACGCCCAGCCCGATCTGCCCGCCGGTGCGGCAGAAGGTGTGCTGCGTGGTTGCTATGTTTTTAAGAGCTACTCGCGCTTGATAGATAAGCGCGAGATCACGATTTCATCCAAATCCGTCACCCTGATGGGCTCTGGCGCCATCCTGACCGAGGTGGTCAAGGCCGCCGAACTGCTGGCCGCAGAAGGCGTGGATGTGACCGTGCTCAGCGTGACCAGCTGGAGCGAGCTGGCGCGCGATGGTGTGGCGTGCGAGCAGCGTTGGCTGGCGGGCGAATCCGCGCCTGCATCCGCATGGCTGACGCAGCAGCTGGCCCCAACACGCGGGCCCGTGATTGCAGCCACCGACTACGTGCGCGCCGTGCCCGAGACGGTGCGGGCGCTTGTCCCCGAGGGCCGCAAGTATGTGACCCTGGGCACGGACGGATTTGGACGCAGCGACACGCGCGCTGCACTGCGCCAATTTTTTGGCGTAGACGCTTCCAGCGTGGCCCAAGCTGCACGACGCGCGATGGCCGCTGGCTGACGAACACGGGCGCCATGTGGGCGCCTGCTGTCGTTCCGCGACTTCGCAATTCCGCCGCCAGGGTGGGGTGGGTGAATGCCGTTGCCCAATTCGGCGCAGGCTTCCTACAATGGCCCAGCAACCGCGAGAGGGCGCCATGACACACGTCACCTGGGACCATAACCCGCCGACCACCTGGACAGCCATGATGGACGGGCAAGCACTTTGCTCCATCAAGCGCAAGGACATTGGCGGCTGGACGGCGGTCTGGATGGATGAGCGCCTGTGGCCAGCGCCACCCCATCTGCCCAAGGCTATGCCCCAGCCCACACGGTTTTTCAGCAGTCTGGAAGAAGCCAAACTGGCGGTCGAGCAGGCGCTGTCGGCGTGAACCGTTGTCGGGCCTGAATCCGTCAGGCATCCAGCAGCTGGCTGGATTCCATCAGGTGTTGAAGTGCTTTGTTTTTTATAGCGGCCAACGCAATACCAACGGGCGTCAGGGCCGACACTGATTCGTGAAACTGCTTTTTTGCAGCCCCCACCCGCCATGCCGACTGCAAGGCGCTAAAGGGCCTTGCACCTTGACCCCTTCGGTGCGCCAGGGGCCGCAGCCACATGGTCAGGGCAGTTTGACAGCCGCCACGGCGTTGGACGTGGAGAGGTACAGCGTAGCGCCATTCACGGCGATGCCCGTGGGTTCGTCGATCAGGCCCGGCAGTGGGCCGGCCGCGAACCCCTTGTTCCAACGCTGGCCCACCAGCGTGCTCACCTGGCCATCGGCTCCGATCTTGCGCACCACGCGGTTGCGCGGATCGGTCACGTAGACGTTGCCGCTGGCATCGGCGGCCAGCCAGGCGTGCGAGTCCGAGATGGCTGCGCCGGTGTCCACGGTCAACTGCGCCGAGGCCACCGGACCGTCCACCAGCGCTGGCGGCAGGTCCGGGCGCCCCGCAATCGTGCTCACCACCCCGGCGGGCGTAATCTTGCGGACTGTGGGGCCGATGCCCGTGATGTTGTGGTAGCGGCCGTCCACTACATAGACGTTGCCCGCGGCATCGATGGTCATCTGGCCCAAGGCCGAGAACTGCGCCGAGGCTGCCGGACCATCCGCGTGTCCGCGCGCGTTGGGATTCCCCGCAAACACGCTGACGGCGCCGGCCGGTGTGACCTTGAATACCACGCCCTGCAGGGAAACCGCATAGACGGTGCCGCCAATGTCGGTGACCATGCCAGTCAGTCCCTGCAGCAGAAAGCCCGGTATCGCGTCTAGCTGGGCGGAGAGGTCGGCATGCACAGTAACGTTGCCTGCAGGGGTTGTCTTGAGGATGCGCTTGAAGTCGAAAGAATAGATGTTGCCCGCTCCGTCGATGGACAGCGGCGCCGATCCGCAGTAGGCCACGTCGTTGATCGGCCCGGTGACTTGCGCGCACGGGTTCTTGGCCCGGCCGAGCGTGGCCACCGTGCCATCGGGCGTGACAGTGCGCAGTGCGGCGTTGTTGCGGTCGCGCACGTACAGCGTGCCAGCCTTGTCCACCGCCAGCGCGCCGGGGCTGTCAAAGCGCGCGGCGCTGCCGCGGCCATCGGCATGTCCCGGCAACGGGGCGGTACCTACCTGCAGGTCGGGCGCACCATTGCGCGGCATGCGGTAGATGACCGCATACGTTTGAAAGGTGTCGGAGGGACCGCTTTCCGTGATGAGAAAGCGGCCTTCGGCGTCCACCGCCAGGCGTTTGCCCGCGCAGAAGGCAGGCGGCAGGCCGTCGGCGCCGTAGTTGCAGTCTGCCGCGCGTCGCACGGTGGTCACAGAGCCATCGGCCGCAATCTCGCGTACGGGGGTGCCCTCATGCCGGTCCAGAACGAAAACTCGGTTGGAGCGGTCTATCGCGATGGCCTGCAGCGCACCAAATTTGGCCGCGCTAGCCGCTCCATCCACGTGGCCCGCGTTATTGAGGGCCACAGTGCCCGACAGCACCGTCGCCTGGCCGTTGGGCGCGTACTTGCGCACTACGTGGTCGTTGGGGTCTGCAGCGTACAGGGCTCCTGTGGAGTCCGTCGCTAGGTTGACGGGGTACAGGCGGCTAGGGTTGTTGCGCCCGAAGCCCGGGGTGGCGTTCTGGCTGGCCCTGAAGATGACCGTTGTGACTGCCCCTGCGGGTGTGATTTTGCGAATGGGATTGCCTGTCGGCGTCTGGGAGAAGTCTTGCAAGGTTGGCGCCCATTCGGACACATACACATTGCCCTCCCGGTCCACAGCAATGCTGGTCGGGCTGCACAGCGTGGCCGCCGTGCCCGTGCCATCGGCATTGCCGCACACGCCCACCTGGCCGGCCAGCGTGGTGACGTTGCCTGCGGCATCGATCTTGCGCACCAGGTGGTTGCCGGCGTCTGCCACGTAGGCGTTGCCGGCCGCATCCACCGCCACGGCCAGAGGGACATTAAAGCGGGCTGCAGTGCCCGAGGCATCCAGGTAGCGCGGCCCTTCGCTGCTGGCGTCGCTGCGGGTGGGACCTCCGCCCGCCCAGGTGCTGAGCTGCCCGGTGGGCGCTAGCCGACGAATGGTCTGGTTTCCCGGGTCGGTAATCAGTACATCGCCGTTGGGTGCCAGTGCCATGCCGCCGCTTTCGGTACTGATCTTGGCCGCAGTGCTCAGGCCGTCCTGCGTTCCTGGCCCCTCGGTAGTGCCAGCCAGCAACGCCAGGGGCGTGGCGGGGGGCGGCGGAGGAGGCGGCGGGGGCGGCGCGTCACCGCCCGAACCTCCACCGCAGGACACCAGCGCGGACACGGCCAGCGACGCCCAGAGTGTGCGGGACAGCCGATGGCGGCTGGATATGGGTGAACTAGGCATGGGCGTGTACCTCAGGAAAAGTGATGAACGGATGGGGCGCGTCCGCCAGCTGGCATGCTGCAGCAGTGACGCAAAAGGAATGAGGGGGGTGCCGTGGCCGCAGCACGCCCAGCGTGGGCGCCGCGCACCACGGTCAGCCGGGTGCTGACTACGGCAACTGCACCTGTACCACGGCGTTCGGCACCGAGAGGTACATCATGCTGCCGCGCACGGCGATACCTGTCGGGCGGTTGATGATGCCCGGCAGGTCGCCCGCAGCAAAACCGTATTTCCATGCCTGGCCCACCGGAGTACTGATCTGGCCATCGGTGCCGATCTTGCGGACCACGCTGGTGAAGGGATCGGTGACATAGACGTTGCCTCGGTTGTCCACGGCGAGGCTGGCCGTCTGCGCGGGCCAGCCTGCGTACTGCTGCACGATGAAGCGGGCGGCAGCGGCCGGACCATCCGCGTAGCCAGGGGCCGCGGTGGGGCTGCCCGCCAGCGTGGTGACCGCGCCGGACGGCGTGATCTTGCGAACGGTCGGCCCCACCTTGTTGGTGTCGTAAAACAGGCCGTCGATCACATACAGGTTGCCCGCCGCATCGGTGGTCATCTGACCCAGCGCCGAGAACTGCGCCGCCGCGCCTTGTCCGTCCACATGGCCCACCGTGCCCACGCTGCCGGCAAACAGGGTGACTTCGCCCTTGGTATCGATCTTGAAGATGGCGCCCTTGAGGCTGGCGACGTACACGTTGCCGGCGGTGTCGGCCGCAATGCCGGATGCGACACCGAGGAAAGCCGTTGGCACCTTGTCCAGCCATGGCGCCAGGTCGGCCAGAAGCACGGCTTGGCAGTTGGCGGTTTTAAGGACGCGCGCACCGTCAATGGTGTAGAGGTTGCCCGCGCCATCGGTGGCCAAGGGGGCCGTGGAGTTGGACAGCACGTCCTCGCCCAGGCCGGTGATCGCAGCGCAATGGCCGCTTGGCTTGCCCAGGGTGCGCACGAGGCCGTCGGCCTGCACGGTGCGGATGGTGCGGTTGCCCGCGTCGCGCACGTAGAGCGTGCCGGCAGGGTTCAACGCGATCGAGCCAGGTGTGGCGAACCGCGCGCTGCTGCCCTGTCCATCGTCCGCACCTGCGGCAGCGGGGATGCCGGCCACCACGGTGGAGGTGCCTTGGGGCGTGTAGCTGCGCAGTTGGGCATAGCTGAAAGTATTGAAGCCCGCAGCGGAGCGGGTCATGCCGGTTTCGGCGACGAGGAACCGTCCGTCGGGAGTGACGGTCATCTGGTCCGCCGTGCACAAGGTGCCTGGCGCGGCCCCACTCGCGTCGCCTTCGAAGTTGCAGGCATTGGCGCGAACGAGGGTGGTCACGCTGCCGTCGCTGCCGATCTGGCGGATGGCCGGGGTTCCGTACCAGTCCAGTACGAACAGGCGATTCGCTGTGTCGAATGCAATCGCCTTGAGGTAGCTGAACTTTGCCACGGACGCGGCACCATCCGTATTGCCCTCGTTGTTGGCGGCCACGACGCCGGACACCACGGTGGGCTGGCCATCGGCCGCATATCGGCGGATCACATGGTCATTGGGATCTGCCGCGTGGAGTACCCCGGCTGAGTCGGTGGCCAGAAGCACCGGACGGTAGATCTCGACGGCAGGGCCGGAGATGAAGACCAGCGTCGGGTTCTGGCTGGCCTTGCTGGTCAGCGTGGTCACTTCACCCGTTGGTGCGATCTTGCGGATCGGGTTGGCAATTGAACTGTGTGTCGTGGACTCCCTGACTTCCGCCACATACACGTTGCCGGCCTTGTCTACGGCAATGCTGGCAGGCCTGCATAGCGTTGCCGCGCTGCCTGTGCCATCCTGGTTGCCGCAGACGCCGGGCTTGCCCGCGAGGGTGGTCACTGCACCGGCCGCGCTGATCTTGCGCACCAGGTGGTTGTCGGTGTCCGCCACGTAAGTGTTTCCGGCCGCGTCGACCGCAACGCCCATGGGGCGGTAGAACCGTGCGGCCGTGCCGGAGCCGTCGGCGTGGTTGGACGGGACGTTGAACACCCCGGCATCGCCGCCACCCGCCAAGGTCGTGACCTGCGTCCTGTCGGTGCTGAGTCTGCGGACCTGGTTGTTGCCACTGTCCACGATGATGACCTCGCCCGTGCTGTTCACGGCCATCCCGCCGATGTAGGCGCTGATGCGCGCGGTGGACAGCGCTGCGCCATCCAGGTTACCCACACCGTCGGTGTTGCCGGCAAGCAGCGACAGGGGAGTTGCGGGAGCAGGTGGGGGCTGCGTGGTTGGCGGGGCGGTGACCGGGTCCGAAGAGCCGCCACCTCCGCATGCGCTGAGTAGCGGGACTACCAATGCAGCAAGAATGCCCACGCGTTGGAACGGAATCCTTGAGACAACACCTGACATGAAGCGCTTTCTGATGAAGAGATTGGGAGCACCACCTTTGCGCCATCTTTGAGCGTGTTGGGCCGCGCGGTGGTCGTGTCTCTCCGAGGCTACCGCAAAGATACGAAACGAATGCACATTGTTTCGATTCGCAACAGATGCAGACGATGGGCATGCCAGAGTCACGGCGACGGTTGCCCTGATCTGCATTGCAAACGCCTGGCGTTGAGGCCGCCTCGCCTTGGTGGCTTCAATATTTTTCAGGACGAGCTGGGCCCCTCGGCAACGAAGAATGCATCCAGCACCGGCATCAGCGCCGGAAACTCTTGTGCAAAACGCTCGCGGTTGACAAAGTACGCCTCGCAGGCCACCGCAAAAAACTCGGACTGTGATGTGGCCCCGTAGGCGTCCAGCCAGGGGCGTTCTGCTCCGAAGCGCTCGGCCAGGATCACACGCTCGCGGAACTGCTCGTACGCTGGTTCCCAGGCGGCCCACCAGGCTTCGTAGGCGGCGCGTCCGGTGCGTATTCCCATGAAGCCTGCGGGCAAGGGCGGGCAGCCGTTGGGTTCGCCGCTCTTCATGTCGAGCTTGTGCACGAACTCGTGCACCACCACGTTGTGGCCGCGTGCTGTGTTCTCGGTGGCATTGGCCACGTGCTCCCAGCTGAGCATGATGGGGCCGCGCTCCATGGCCTCGCCCAGCAGCACCTGGGTGTGTTCATGCACCACGCCGGCCTCGTCCACCGTCTGGCGGCGTGCCACGGCTTCGCCAGGGTGCAGCACGATGCCCACAAAATCGTCGTACCAGTCGAGCGCCTTGGCCGGGTCGCCCCAATGCAGCAGGGGCAGGCAGGCCTGCGCCGCAATGTCGATGGCCATGGCGTCGGTCACCACCAGGCCGTGGGCGCCGTGGAACTCCTTGTGGTGCAGAAAGAGGGCGCTCAAGGCGCGCAGCTTGGACTGGTCGTGCAGCGAGAGCGCCGCCAGAAACGGATAACGCTGCAGGGTCTGGAGCCACAGCGTGGCCGAGATGTCGGGCACGGGGGCCACCGTGGCGCGGACGCGGCTCCAGAGCCGATGGAAAAGAGGGGGCATGGCGATCAGGCAGCGGGTGGTGAAACCCCGCGCAGTTCAGGATCGCGAGTACTTGGGGGTCAGGGACCGCCGTTCCAAGCCCGTTTGCGACAAACGCAGTGTTTCCGCGCGGGGCGGTCGTGCAGCGGCATCCCAGTCGCTGAGCACCACCCGCTGCAGGCCGGGCGCCAGCACATGGTCGGCGGGGCGGTGGGTGTGGCCGTGAATGAGCGTATGCGCCTGGGCCGCCTGGAGCCAGGTGATGGCGGCCGGGCCGTCTATGTCGGCATAGGTGACGCCCGACTGTTTGCGTGCCTCGCTCTCCTGGCGGATACCACGGGCCTGTGCGCGACGTGTGGCCAGGGGCTGCGCCAGAAACTGCTGCTGCCACTCGGCACTGCGGGCCTGCACGCGAAAGCGCTGGTACTCGACATCGTCCAGGCACAGCAGGTCGCCGTGGCTGAGCACGAAGCGCTGGCCGCCAAACACCAGCACCGTGGGGTCTGCCAGGCCAGTGATGCCACACTGCGCCAGGAACCCCGGGCCCGCCAGAAAGTCGCGGTTGCCGTGCATGAAGTACACGGGCAGGCGCTGCGCGGCGGCCCGCAGGGCGGCGCAGCCTTCGGCCTCGAAACTGCCAGGTTCGCCCATGGCGTCATCGCCCACCCATACCTCGAACAGGTCGCCCAGGATGAAGAGGGCATCGGCCGTGGTGGTGGCCAGGTAGTGCTCGAAAGCGGCCACTGTGGCGGGCTCGCTGGCCTGCAGGTGCAGGTCCGAAATGAAATCGACCGTGCGCCAGTGCGATGGAGCGACAAGCTCCTCGAACCGGGGCACGGTCGTGGTCACGGAGATCGCGGTCAGATCAGAGTGCGATCAAAGCGCAACAGCCTTTTCGATCACAACGTCTTCCTTCGGCACGTCGTCATGGAAACCCTTGCGGCCCGTCTTCACGGCCTTGATCTTGTCCACTACGTCGGTGCCCGACACGACCTTGCCGAACACGGCATAGCCCCAGCCCTGGGCCGAGGGTGCGGTGTGGTTCAGGAAGCCGTTGTCGGCCACGTTGATGAAGAACTGGGCGGTGGCCGAGTGCGGGTCGCTGGTGCGGGCCATGGCCACGGTGTAGTTGGCGTTCTTGAGGCCATTGTTGGCTTCGTTTTCGATGGGCGCGTCAGTGCCCTTCTGGGTCATGCCGGGCTCAAAGCCGCCGCCTTGCACCATGAAGCCAGGAATCACGCGGTGGAAGATGGTGTTGTTGTAATGGCCCTTGTTCACATAGGCCAGAAAGTTCTCGACCGACTTGGGGGCCTTGGCGGCATCGAGTTCGAGGGTGATGACACCGTAGCCGGTGATGTGCAGTTCGACCTGGGGGTTGCTCATGGCAATGCTTCCTTCAAAAAAATGGCGGGTTCACTTCACCAGGGTGGCGGAGTTGATGGTGACGGGAGTGGTGGGCACGTTCTGGTGCGGGCCCTTGTTGCCGGTGGCCACGGCCTTGATCTTGTCCACCACGGCCGTGCCTTCGACCACCTTGCCGAACACGGCATAGCCATGGCCGTCGGGGCTCGGGGCGTTGAGCATGGCGTTGTCCTTCACGTTGATGAAGAACTGCGATGTGGCCGAGTTGGGGTTGCCCGTGCGCGCCATTGCGATGGTGTAGGTGTCGTTCTTGAGGCCGTTGTTGGCTTCAAGGGGAATAGGGGCCTTGGTGGGCTTGGGAATCAGGTCGGCGGTGTAGCCACCGCCCTGGATCATGAAACCGTCGATCACGCGGTGGAACACGGTGCCGTCATAGGTCTTGTCCTTGACGTAGCCCAGGAAGTTTTCCACTGTCTTGGGCGCCTTGGCCGGGTCGAGTTGCACCACGATGTCGCCCATCGAGGTGGACAGCTTGACCTTGGGGGCGTCTTGCGCCTGTACGGATGCTACTGAAAGAATAGCTGTAAGCGCAATACCAGCAAGCGCCAGGGTCGAATTTCTTCTGGAAATCATCCAATCACTCCTTCGAAAAATATCTGCCATTGTTGGCCCCGCCGCGCCCAGTACTGGCGTTTGACGGGACCCGTGCGGGCGCCTTCGGCGACTTCGCCGAACGTTACCACCATGGTGTCGGCGGAGTCTGTCCAGCGCAGGTAAGACTTGTCCTTGAGGTGGAGTTCCCGGCCTTTCAGGGCGCGGGTCTCCGCCTGGAGCACCTGGGTCCATTCGTTGAGCGGTTTTTTGCGGTAACTCTGGAAGTCTGGCGCGTAAAAGCCCAGCAACCGGTTCATGTCGCCCTGGGTTTTGGCGTTGCGCCAGGCATTGAGCACCGCGTCAAAAGACTTGCGGTCCGCCTGCACGGCGTGGGGCGCTACCCACTGCAGTTGGCGCGCAATGACCACGGGGGTGGAACGGGGCTCCACCGTGCGCAGAATGCGTTCCAGGTCGGGATTGGCCAGCACCAGGCAGCCATCGGTGGCCAGGGGCGCGCGGGCAAACTGGTCGGGTGGCGTGCCATGCAGCCAGATGCCGCTGCCGGTCTTGCCCCGGCTCTGGTCCAGGGGGTTGGGGTAGTTGATGGGCAGCGCGCCTGCGCCGTAGAAGTCTTTGAGCGTGGCGGGGTCCAGGCGGCTGGTGATGAAGTACACACCAAGCGGTGTGCGCTGGTCGCCCTCCAGGCTTTTCTCGATACCCAGCTTGCCGACCGAGGCGTAGTAGTCGGCCACCAACTGCAGGCCCTTGGGCGTGTTCTCGAAAAGGTACAGGCGCGAGCGCGAAGCGTCCACTGCAATTGCATGGCGCGAGCGGGGCGAGAGTTCCAGGAACTGGGCGGGAATGCTGTGTGCGGGTGGGCGGCTGCGCTGGGCGTCCACGCGCTGGCGCGATTCGTTGCGCAGCTCTTCCAGGGTGGTGGCTACCTGCAGGCTGCGTGCTGTGTCGGGCTCTGGCACATCGCCCATGCGGCGGATGGGCCGCGTGCGCGACATCAGCAGGTCGCCCACGGCCAGTTGCGCCAGCTGGAAGTTGGGATAGTCACGTGCAAGGGTTTCGGCCTGGACCAGTGCCTCGCGGCTGCGGCCTTCTGCGATGAGCTTGTACACGGCCAGCAGGCGTGTTTCTGCCTGTCCGTCGCGCAGGTTGGGCGCCTTGGTGTCGGCAGGCTCTGTCGAAGGCTGGGTGGCGGCGCGGCGCACTTTTCCGCTCTGGGCGTGCGCCGGTGCTGCCTGCAGCAGTGCGGCGAGGAACAGGGTGCCTGCCGCAGCCCGGCGGCTTGGTGCGGACAACTCCACAAACATGCGCGGTTTCAGGTTCAGGCCTTGAGGGGCTCGGCAGCAGGCACAGCCCGCGCACGCTGCGCAGGCCCAGGGTCGGGGTTCACAGTCAACCGCCTGTGGATTCGCGGACGATGGTCCAGCGGCCGTTGTGGTTCACCAGGTCCAGCGTCTTGCGGCTCGTGACGTTGAGAGCATCAGCAGTGTAGGCCTGCCGAAAACGGGCGGTGGCCTTGTCGCCATTGACCGCAACGGTAACGTCGGACAGCTGCACGTTGATCTTGGACTTGCCCACGATGCGCGCCTCGCGCTCCTTTTCCCACGCTGAGCGCGTCTGGCGGCCGGGTGGATCGAACGATTTGTCGTAGGCGCCCAGATAGGCCTGCATGTCTTTGGCCGACCAGGCGGCCGCCCATGCCTGCACGGCCGAGGTCACGGCCTGAACGGCTGCGGCGTCGCTTGCTGCTGCCGGGGTGGCTGCGGGTGCTGGGGTGGGGGCTTGGGCGATAGCAGGCGCAGGAGCAGGAGCTGCACTGGGCGCAGATGCGGGTACGGGTGTGGCTGCCGGGGTCGGTGCAGGGGCGGGGGCCACTGCTGCGGGTGGCGCTGGCCGCTGCGTGGCCACCACGGCAGGGGCCGTTGCCGGGGCGGCGGCGGCGGGGCGGCCTGGCTTGCCGGCGGTTTCAGGCGCGAACAGCTCGCGGATCAGTGCCAGCTTGGGCTTGACGGAATTGGCGTTGGTGGCGTCCAGCTGCAGCGCCTTGTTGTAGGCCTGGCTGGCCAGCTTGGCGTAGATGTCGCCCAGATTTTCGTGGGCAGTGGCGTAGCTGGGGTTGGTGCGGATTGCCATCTCCAGCGCCGTGCGTGCCTTGTCGAGCTGGTTCTGGTTGGCGTAGAGCACCGCCAGGTTGTTGTAGGGCTCGGGCAGCTCTGGGTATTCTTCGGTCAGCTTGGTGAAGGTGGTGATGGCATCGGCAGGCTTGCCCGAATCTGCCTGTGCCACGCCACGCAGGAAGCGCAGCTGCGGGTCGCGTGGGTTGGCGGCCAGGCGCTGATCGGCCTTGGCGAGCGCGTCGGCGGGCTTGCCTGCTTTGATCAGCTGGGTGATTTCTGTGTAGTCGTCGGCCTGGGCCGCGCCAGTGCCCAGCAGCGCGGTCAGTGCCAGCAGGCGCAGGAGGCGTGGAAGTGTGCGGCGGACTTGCTTCATGGGGGCTTCAAAGGTGTGGGGCAGCGTCTGTCCCGGGCGGGGGCTTATACTGCGGCGGATTGTAGCTGAGGGGGTTGTCATGACGGAACGCTGTTGCCGCGGGTGATTTCGCTGTAGGCCCCTCGCTGGGCCAACCCTTCGCCAGGGGCCTTTGCCCCCAGCTGCCGGGTGGATTTTCATTCACCCACCACCCCATCCCCCGTTACTGAAATCCCATGAGTTTGCGCATCTACAACACGCTGTCGCGTGCATTGGAAGACTTTTCCCCGCTCGAACCTGGCCATGTGCGCATGTATGTGTGCGGCATGACCATCTATGACCTGTGCCACATCGGCCACGCCCGCATGATGATGGCCTTTGACGTGGTGCAGCGCTGGCTCAAAAGCAGTGGCTACCGCGTCACCTACGTGCGCAACATCACCGATATCGATGACAAGATCATCAAGCGCGCGCTGGAGCGCGGCATCACCATCCGTCAGCTGACCGACGAGATGATTGCCGCCATGCACCAGGACATCGGCCTGCTGGGCATCGAGCCGCCCTCGGCCGAGCCCCGCGCCACCGAATACGTGCCCCAGATGCTGTCGCTGATCGGCCAGCTTGAGGGCAAAGGCCTGGCCTACCGTGCCAGCAATGGCGATGTGAATTACTCCGTGCGCAAGTTCGACGGCTACGGCAAGCTCTCGGGCAAGTCGCTCGATGAACTGCGTGCGGGTGAACGTGTGGCCGTGCTCGATGGCAAGGAAGACCCGCTCGACTTTGTGCTGTGGAAGTGTGCCAAGGCCGAGGAACCACCCGAGGCCAAGTGGGAAAGCGCTTTTGGCGTTGGCCGCCCCGGCTGGCACATCGAATGCTCGGCCATGAGCTGCGCCACGCTGGGCGAAACCTTTGACATCCATGGCGGCGGGGCCGATTTGCAATTCCCGCACCACGAAAACGAAATCGCCCAGAGCGAAGGCGCCACGGGCAAGCCGCTGGCCAAGTTCTGGGTGCACAACGGTTTTGTGCGCGTGGACAACGAGAAGATGTCCAAGAGTCTGGGCAACTTCTTCACCATCCGCGACGTGCTCCAGCAGTACGACGCCGAGACGGTGCGGTTCTTCATCGTACGGGCTCACTACCGCAGCGCGCTGAACTACAGCGATGCCCATCTGGACGACGCGCGCCAGGCGCTCAAGCGCCTGTACACGGCGCTGAGCCTGGTGGCGCCCGCCGATGTGGCGGCCATCAACTGGGCCGACCCCTACGCCGCGCGTTTCAAGGCGGCCATGGACGAGGACTTTGGCACGCCCGAGGCCGTGGCCGTGCTGTTTGATCTGGCCGGTGAAGTCAACAAGACGCGATCGGCCGCGCTGGCGGGGCTGCTCAAGGCGCTGGGGGGATGCCTGGGCATTCTGCAAGGTGACCCCAAAGCCTTTCTGCAAGCGGGTGCCAGTGGCGTGGACGAGGCCGACATCCAGGCGCAGATCGCTGCCCGCGCCGCCGCCAAGGCTGCCAAGAACTTCGCCGAGGCCGACCGCATCCGCCAGGCGCTGCTTGCCCAGGGCATCGTGCTCAAGGATTCCGCCGCAGGCACGACCTGGGAAGCTGCGCAGTGAAGCTGGTTTTTATGTCAAATATGCCTCTGGCGCTGGTGGGGTAAGCGGTGGCAGCTCTTAAAAAGATAGCGAGCGATGCCGCAACGCCGCCGCTGGTGCTGGCCACGCCCGACTATTGGGCGGAGGCCTGCAAGCACCTGGTGAAGAAGGACCGGGTGATGAAGCGCCTGATCCCGCAGTTGGGCGATGCGGCGCTGCGTACGCGGGGTGATGCGTTCGTCACGCTGGCGCGCAGCATCGTGGGCCAGCAGGTGTCCGTCGCGGCGGCGCAGGCCGTGTGGGAGCGCTTCGTCGCGCTGCTGCCGCGCGGCATGAAGCCCGCCAGCGTGCTCAAGCTCAAGATCGACGACATGCGGGCCGCAGGCCTGTCGGCGCGCAAGGTGGACTACCTGGTGGACCTGGCCATCCACTTTGAACAAGGCAAGCTGCACGTGAAGGACTGGGCGGCGATGGACGACGAAGCCATCATTGCCGAGCTGGTGGCCATCCGGGGCATTGGCCGCTGGACGGCCGAGATGTTCCTGATCTTCTACCTGATGCGCCCCAACGTATTGCCCTTGGATGACCCAGGGTTGATCGCAGGAATCAGTCACAACTATTTCTCGGGCGATCCCGTCAGCCGCAGCGATGCGCGCGAGGTGGCCGAGGCCTGGAAGCCATGGTGCAGCGTGGCAACTTGGTATATTTGGCGATCGCTCGACCCCCTGCCGGTGGCTTATTGAAAACGGCTGACCCAGCCTGACGCGCTTTACAAAACTCGTTAACCGTCGGTTACAGTGCGTGCCATTCGTATTCGTGGCAGCCGCAACCGGCGCGATCCCCTAGGAGAAAAACGTTGGCGAAAAAGACCTTTCTGGATTTCGAGCAGCCCATCGCCGAACTCGAATCCAAAATTGAAGAACTGCGCTACGTGCAGACCGAGAGTGCCGTCGATATCTCGGAAGAAATCGACCAGCTGAGCAAGAAGAGCCAGCAGCTCACCAAAGACATCTACAGCGAACTGTCGCCCTGGCAGATCACCAAGATCGCCCGGCACCCCGAGCGCCCCTACACGCTCGACTACGTGCGCGACATCTTCACCGACTTCGTGGAACTGCACGGCGATCGCCATTACGCGGACGACCTGTCCATCGTGGGCGGCCTGGCGCGTTTCAACGGCCACGCCTGCATGGTGCTGGGCCACCAGAAGGGGCGCGACACCAAGGAGCGCGCCATGCGCAACTTCGGCATGAGCAAGCCCGAGGGCTATCGCAAGGCCCTGCGCCTCATGAAAACGGCCGAGAAGTTCAAGCTGCCCGTGTTCACCTTTGTGGACACGCCCGGCGCCTACCCCGGCATCGACGCCGAAGAACGCGGCCAGTCTGAAGCCATCGGCCGCAACATCTTCGAGATGGCGCAACTCGAAGTGCCCATCATTACCACCATCATTGGTGAAGGCGGCTCTGGCGGCGCATTGGCCATCAGCGTGGGTGACCAGGTCGTCATGCTGCAATACGCCATCTACTCCGTGATCAGCCCTGAGGGCTGCGCTTCCATCCTCTGGAAGACCAGCGACAAGGCACAGGAGGCTGCCGATGCCCTGGGCATCACCGCCCACCGCTTGAAGGCCCTGGGCCTGGTGGACAAGATCGTGAGCGAGCCCGTGGGCGGCGCCCACCGCGATCACAAGCAGATGGCGGCCTTCTTGAAGCGTGCCCTGGGCGATGCCTTCCGTCAGGTGGCCGACCTCAAGACCAAAGACCTGCTGGACCGCCGCTACGAGCGTCTGCAGAGCTATGGCCGCTTCAGCGACACCAAGGCCGATAGCCGCTGAGCGGTTGACTGCCCACCGCGCATTGCGCCCACGGCCCTTCGGGGCCGTTGTTGTTTTTGTGGTCAGAACCTAGGAGTGTGGGCAGCAGAAGGAGCACCGGCTGCAACGCGCGATAAACCGGTCTCGCGCGGTACTACCCCATGCGCCCAGGGGCCCACCCTGGGCTTGTCGGTAGCACCACGCGATCCTCGGTTTTCGCACGTTTCGCTTCGGTGCCTTCTGCCGCCCACACTCCTAGCGCTCTGCGGGCTAACCACCACTGGCGCACAGGCTGATACCGGATGTAACATGGCTCAATCCTCCCGTCCGTGCGGGTGGATCAAGAAGGGGTGCCCCATGTCGCTTCTGAAGACGCTCAAAGGCCAGATTCTGGTGTTGTCCGCCCTGTGTATGGTGGCCGCCCTGCTGGTACTGACCCTGGTCAACTACTTTTCGGCGCGCGGGCAGGCGCAGGTGTCGCTGGCGGAAGAGGGGCTGGCCACGGCCAAAAGCCACGCCGAGACCATTGAGGAATGGGCGCGGGGCAAGTCGGCGATCATTGCGGCGTCCGTCACCGCCTTTGAAGAGCCCGAGCCCGCCAAGCCGCTGGCCATGCTGCGGGACGCTGGCAAGTTCAGTACCGCCTATTTTGGCTATGCCGACAAAAAATACGTGTTCTCTGAAACACGCAATTTGCCGGCAGATTACGACCCCACTGCGCGGCCCTGGTACAAGCAGGCGGCGCAGGCGGGCACGTCGGTCGTCACGCCGCCCTACATTTCAGCGTCGGACCAGAAGCTCGTGGTGACGTTTGCCACTCCGGTGGGCGCAGGCGCAGCCCTCAAGGGGGTGGCGGCGGGCGATGTGTATATGGAGTCGGTGGTGGCCAATGTGGCCTCCATCCGGCCCACGCCCCAGAGCTTTGGGTTCCTGGTGTCAGCCGACGGCAAGATCATTGCCCACCGCGATCAGGCGCTCACCCTCAAGCCCATTTCGGAGCTTTCCAAAGACCTTGCGGTGGACAAATTGGTCGCAGCCGCCAAGGACAGTACCAGCCTGTTGCAAGCCGACATTGGAGGGCGCAACCGCCTGCTGAGTGTGGTTCCCATCGCTGGCACCTCGTGGATGCTGGTGGTGGCCCTGGATGAGAGCGAAGCGATGGCGCCCATCCGCTCCATGCTGGCCACATCCTTGATTTCCAGCGTGTTGGTGTTGCTGGTAGCCGTCGGGCTGCTGGGCGTGATCCTGACCCGGCGCCTGCGCCAGTTGACCCTGGTGCGCGACGCCATGCACGAGATCGGCACAGGCGACGGTGATCTGTCGCGCCGCATCGACGCACAGGGCGAAGACGAACTGGCGCAGATTGCCGCCAGCTTCAACAGCTTTGCGGGCAAGCTCTCGGGTGTGCTGGCGCAGATTCGTGATGCCAGCAGCTCGGTGCGCGTGGCGGCCGAAGAGATCGCCACGGGCAACCAGGACCTGAGCGGGCGCACCGAACTCACGGCCTCCAGCCTGGAGGAAACCTCCGCATCGATGCAGCAGCTGACCGAAACCGTGCGCCATAACGCGGATTCAGCCCGCCAGGCCAACCAGCTGGTGGCCCAGGCATCCAGCGTGGCGCAGCACGGTGGCCAGGTGGTGGGCAATGTGGTGACCACCATGGAGCAGATCAATGCCGCGTCGCGCAAGATCAACGACATCATCGGAGTCATTGACGGCATCGCCTTCCAGACCAACATCCTCGCATTGAATGCGGCGGTAGAGGCAGCGCGCGCTGGCGAGCAGGGCCGGGGCTTTGCGGTGGTGGCCAGCGAAGTGCGCAGCCTGGCTGGGCGCAGTGCGGAGGCGGCCAAGGAAATCAAGCAGCTCATCAGCGCGTCGGTGGAACAGGTGGAAAACGGCTCGCGCCTGGTGCACGACGCGGGCACCACGATGAAAGACATCGTGACCTCGGTGCAGCGCGTCACGGACATCATGGCCGAGATCACGGCCTCGACCAACGAGCAAAGCACCAGTATCAACGAGGTCGGGCAGGCGGTATCGCACCTGGACCAGATGACCCAGCAGAACGCCGCGCTGGTGGAGCAAAGCGCCGCCGCCGCCCAGAGCCTCAAGGACCAGTCGGTGCGGCTGTCGGAGGTGGTGGGCACGTTCCGCCTGTCCGCCGATGCCTCACGCGCCGGGCTGCGTTTGTCCGCGCCAGCCGGTTGATGGGATGAAGGGGGCAGACGAGGGGAAGGTGCCCGCGATAATCGGCGCCCATGCATTCCCGCTCTGTCCATCGCTTTTGTGTGCTTGATGCGCCACCACCGCTCCGTGGCGCGGGCCGGGTGCCGCAGTGACCCAGTCTTTCGACGCTGCCATGCAGGCCTTTGCCCCCGCACTGCCACTGGCTGTGGGTCTGAGTGGCGGGGCTGATTCCACGGCGCTGCTGCTGGCTTGTGCGCGCCGGTGGCCTGGGCAGGTGCAGGCCATCCATGTGCACCACGGCCTGCAGGAGGCGGCCGATGGGTTTGAGCGGCATTGCACCGCCTTGTGCCAGGGCCTTGGCGTGCCGCTGTGGGTGGAACGGTTGGATGCCCGCCATGCCCCGGGCCAGAGTCCCGAAGATGCCGCCCGACAGGCAAGATACAAGGCTTTTGAGGCTGTAGCGCTTGCCAGTCAATCGCAAATAGCTATCAAATCAATAGCAATTGCGCAACATGCGGATGACCAGGTTGAGACGCTGCTGCTGGCGTTGTCACGTGGTGCAGGCGTTGCCGGGCTGGCCGCCATGCCTGCCCGGTGGGAACGCGCTGGCGTGGTCTGGCACCGCCCGTTGCTGCCGGTGGCCGCCGGAGACATTCGCAGCTGGCTGCGAGCGCAGGAACAGGGCTGGGTGGAAGACCCCACCAACACCGACGAGCGCTACACCCGCAACCGCATCCGCGCGCAGCTACTGCCTGCGCTGGAGGCCGCCTTTCCGGCGTTTCGCGACACGTTCGCCCGCTCGGCCTCCAACGCCGCGCAGGCCGCTGAGCTGCTCGAAGAACTGGCGCAGCAGGACCTGGCGCGCGTCGGTGCACCGCCGCAGATCGCTGCACTGCAGGGCTTGAGCCGCTCGCGCCAGGCCAACGTGCTGCGCCACTGGTTGCGCCAGTTCCACCACACCACACCCGCGGCGGCGCAACTGGGCGAGCTGTTGGACCAGATTGCGGCCTGCACCACGCGCGGCCACCGCATCCACATCAAGGTGGGGCGTGGCTTTGTGGTGCGGACCGGGCCAGCCCTTGACTGGTGCGACCCCCAAGTTGGGGAGCTCTAGTTGCCCGAACATCGCAAGGCACCCTGTGAGGAAGACAAAAAATGGAACAAGCCGTCGTACCTGGCATCGTGGTCAACTGCGACGAGGCCAAGATCTCCGTGCTGGGCGTGCCCGGCAAGCGCGGCCTTGCCCGCGAGATCCTGGGCGCGGTGGCCAACGCCAACGTCGAAGTCGGCGTGATCATCCAGAACGTGAACAAGGACGGAAAAACCGACTTCAGCTTCACCGTGCACTGCAATGACTACGCCCGCACCATGGACCTGCTCCAGGAGAAGGTGGTACCCACACTGGCGGTGCAGGAACTGGTGGGGGACACCACCATCTGCGCGGTGAGCATCGCCGGTATCGGCATGCACAGCCCTGTGGGGATGGCCAGCAAGATGTTTAGTGCCCTGAGAGAAAAGGGCATCAACATCCAGATGATCTCCACGTCCGCAATCAAGACCTCGGTGGTGATCGACGAAAAGTACGCCGAGTTGGCCGTGCAAAGCCTGTGCAGAGCATTCGAGTGTGACCAGCAAGCCGTACCAGACTGCCTGAATCGGCTCAGAAATGGGGCATAATAGCGGGATTGGAAACGTGACCGAGTGGCCGAAGGTGCTCCCCTGCTAAGGGAGTATGGGGTGTAGAGCCTCATCGAGGGTTCGAATCCCTCCGTTTCCGCCAAGATAAAGCCCAAGTGATTCATTCACTTGGGCTTTTTTTTGTCAAGCATTCGTCTTGGCGCCTTGTCTGCCGCGCCTGGCGAATCCGCCTGACTCACGCTGCGCTCATTCGTCGATGGACGCGCTCCAGCGGCTGCCCCAATCGCCCCCCTTGTTGCTCACCCTGTCGATCTCGCGCCGATCCCGTTTGGTAGGGCGGCCTTCGTGCAGCGTGGCGGCGGGTTCGGGTGCCAGGCGGCGCAACTCCGCAGCCTTTTCGCGGGTGGCGATGCTATCGGGCGTTTCCTGGTACAGCTGTTGGGCGACAGGTGCCGGGCCGCGCGCTCCGCTCAGGCCCATCACCAGCACCGTACGGGCAACCGGCCCCTGGCGCAGCGCGACGGTATCGCCGCAGCGCAGGTCCCGCGCGGGTTTGGCCAGTTGGCCATTGACGGTGACGCGGCCTTTGCCGATTTCTTCGGTGGCCAGGCTGCGGGTTTTGTAAAAGCGCGCGCACCAGAGCCATTTGTCCAGCCGCATTGTCTCCAGGGTGTTCATGCCGGGGATTGTGCCGCGTGTGCGGGGTTGCCCATGTCAGCCGATGGCGCGGCCAGTGGCAGGCGCACCACGGCGTCCAGCCCTGTCAGTCTGCTGCCCACCATGCGGTTGGTTAAGGCGATGCTGCCACCGAGGGCTTGCACGATCTCATGGCAGATCGCCAGGCCCAGGCCGCTGCCCGCGCGCACGTCGCCGGCCGAAAAGGGCTGAAAGAGGCGTGTCGCCAGTTCGTCGTCGATGCCGGGGCCGTGGTCGCTGATGGTCAGCGCCACATGGTGGCTGTCGGTGCGCAGATCCACCGTGAGTTCACTGCCCTGTGGGGCGTGGCGCACGGCGTTGTGCAACAGGTTGCGGCTCAGCTCGCGCAGCATCCACTCATGAGCCTGCACCCGTGCGGGCTCGGTGTGTATGCCGAAATCCAGGTCGCGCTGGGCGATCAGTGGCGAGATTTCTAGCGCCACGGTACGCAGCATTTCGTCCAGCCGTGTGGTTGGTGGGGTGCTTTGCTGGCGCAGTTGCTCCACCTTGGCCAGTGCCAGCATCTGGTTGGCCAGCTGCGTTGCACGGTCCACGGTATCGCTGATTTCATGCAGGGCCTGCTGAGGCTCCACATCGCCCCGCAGCGCGGATTGCACCTGGGTCTTGAGCACTGCCAGCGGCGTGCGCAGTTGGTGCGAGGCATCCCGCACAAAGCGCTTCTGGTGACGCAGCAGGTGCCGCAGCCGCTGCATGACCTCGTTGGTGGCATCGATCAGCGGCTGCAGCTCGCGGGGGGTGGAGGGGGCTGCGATGGGGCTCAGGTCGCCCTCCCTGCGCCCTTGTAGCTGCAGGCTCAGCTGCCGCACAGGGTGGATGGCCCGCTGCACCACCAGCACCACGGTCAACGCGATCACGGCGACGAGCAGGGCCTGGCGCAGCAGGGTGTTGCGCAGAATCTGCAAGGCCAGGGTTTCGCGCACCTCCAGCGTTTCGGCCACCTGGATCACGGCCATGGTGCGGCCTTCCGAGCTGGCCACGGGCTGCAGCAGCACGGCCACGCGCACATCGCGCTCCCGAAAGCGGTCGTCATAGAAATCCACCAATGCCGCATACGGCGGGCGGGCCGGTATCTGGCCGCGCCATACCGGCAGTTCGGCAAATCCAGAAACCAGGTCGCCTTGCAAGGTGGACACACGGTAGAACATCTGGCTCTGGTTGTCCGCCTCAAAGGCTTCCAGCGCGGAGTAGGGCACCGTGGCGCGCAACTCTGCCGCTTCGTCGTAGCCCCGCACATCGAGTTGCTCGCTGATGCTTTTGGCCGATGCCAGCAGGGTGCGGTCGTAGGCCGTATTGAGCGAGGCCAGGGTCTGCTGGTAGAGGCTGTAGGTGTTGAACCCGATGAACAGCACCACGGGCAGCAGAATACCCAGCAGCAGGCGCCTGCGCAACGAAGGGTGGCGGCCCGAGTCTGTTGCAGCGCTCATGTGTCGGCCCGCAGCAGGTAGCCCAGCCCGCGCAGGGTCATCAGCGTGAGGCCTGTGCCTGCCAGCTTCTTGCGCAGGCGGTACACCACGACCTCGATGGCCTCGTACTGCACATCCAGCTGGCCGGGGAACACCAGTTCGTACAGCCGCTCCTTCGTTACGGCATGGCCGGGCTGGGCGAGCAGAGCGTGCATCAGCGCCAGTTCGCGCGGTGTCAGCTCCATCACTTCGCCATTCAGGTAGAGCGCGCCGCTGTCCTTGTCGTAACGGATGGCGCCGATCTGCACGGTGCTGGGCGCCAGCGGCGCCACGGTGGGATCTGCGCTGCGCCGCACCAGGGCGCGCAGGCGCGCCTCCAGCTCGTCCAGGTCAAAGGGTTTGGGCAGGTAGTCATCGGCACCCGCGTTCAGGCCCATCACGCGGTCGCCCACAGTGCCGCGTGCAGTGAGGATGAGCACGGGGGTGCGCAGCCCGCGCGAGCGCGCCTGCTGCAGCACCTGCAGGCCGTCGAGCCCGGGCAGGGTCAGGTCCAGGATCACCGCGTCGGGCTGCCGTGCGGCCCACTGGCTGAGCGCCGCGCGGCCGTCGCCCACGGCGGTGACTTCCATGCCACGGCGTGTCAGGGCGCGGTGCAGCGTGGCTTGCATGGTGGGGTCGTCTTCAACAAGAAGCAATTGCATGCGCGGCACCATAGCACCGTCTCATCGGGCCGGTCGCATGAGTGTTTTCCCTGAGTTCATGGACAGCCGTTTGACAGGCAGGGCGCGCATCATCGAGCGGTTCGCAAACCTTACAAGGAGACACCATGCGTCGCGATACCTTCCTCAAATCACTGGCTGCCATGGCCGCCGCAGGCGTGTTGCCTGTGTCGGCCCAGAGCGCTCCGGCCCTCAAGATGATGATTCCCGCCAACCCCGGCGGCGGCTGGGATTCCACCGGCCGTGCCTTGGGCAAGGCCATGCAGGATGCGGGCGCAGCGGCGTCGGTGTCCTATGACAACAAGGGTGGCGCCGCCGGTGCGATCGGTCTGGCCCAGTTCGTCAATGCCAGCAAAGGCGATCCCAACGCGATGATGGTGATGGGCGCCGTGATGCTGGGCGGCATCATCACCGGCAAGCCTCCGGTCGGCCTGGACAAGGTCACGCCCCTGGCGCGCCTGACCAGCGAATACAACGTGTTCGTGCTGCCCGCCAACTCGCCTTTCAAGACCATGAAGGATGTGGTGGACCAACTCAAGAAGGACCCCGGCAGCGTGAAGTGGGGCGGTGGTTCGCGCGGCTCTACCGAGCACATTGCGGCGGCCATGATTGCGCGCGAAGTGGGCGTGGACCCTGCCAAGATCAACTACGTGGCATTCCGTGGGGGTGGTGAAGCCACCGCCGCCATCCTGGGCGGCAACGTCACCGTGGGCGGAAGCGGCTACAGCGAGTTTGCCGAGTACATCTCTGCGGGCAAGATGCGTGCGGTGGGCGTCACCTCGGGCTCGCGCCTGAAGGGCGTGAACGTGGCCACGCTCAAGGAGCAGGGCATCAACGTGGAAATCGGCAACTGGCGCGGCGTGTATGGCGCGCCCGGCATCACGGCCGAGCAGCGCAAGGCACTGATCGACGCCCTGTCCAAGACCTTCAAGCACAAGGCCTGGCAGGATGCCATGGAGAAGAACGGCTGGACCCCTGCATGGATGGCGGGTGACGAGTTTGCCAACTTTGTGGACGCCGAGTTCGCCAGCATGCGCGCCACGATGGCCAAGTCTGGAATGATCTGATCTGAGACAAGCAAGCAGGTCAAGGCGCTGGCTGCGCGCCCCTGACAGGGGTGTGCGGCCATGCCGCCGGCCGCTCGGTGCGAAAGAAAAACATGACACAACAACATTCATCGCGCTCCAAGCCTTTGCAGACCTTGATCGGTGCGGGGCTGGTGGTGCTGGCGCTGTGCCTGGCCTGGGGGGCCAGTTCGGTCAGCTCTGAGGCTGGCTATGGCGGTGTAGGCCCCAATTTCTTTCCCTGGGTGGTCAGCATTGCCATCCTGATTTGTGGTGTGCTTTGCGTGGTGCACGCGCTGACGGGCGGGTTTCGCGACCTGGAAGAAGGTTCCGGCGACACGCACGCCCACTGGAAAGGCTTCATCTGGGTGTCGGCCGGGCTGCTGCTCAATGCCTTGCTCATCACCACGCTGGGCTTCATCCTGAGTTGCGCACTGTGCTTTGTGCTGTCGGTGCGGGGCTTCAGGAGTTCGGAAGGCGAGTTGGACCTGCGCCTGCAGGCCTGGATCAAAGACTCCGCCATCGGCGTGGCCGTGTCTGCGCCTGTGTTCTGGATGTTTACGCAATTGCTGGCCATCAACCTGCCCGGCCTGACCAATACGGGGTGGCTGTAAAGCCTGCATGTTATGGATACCTTAAACCTTTTGATGCAGGGTTTTGCGACCGCTGCAACACCCATCAACCTGATGTGGGCCTTTGTGGGCTGCATCATCGGCACCGCCGTGGGCGTGTTGCCCGGCATTGGCCCGGCCGTGGCGGTGGCCATGCTGCTGCCCATCACCGTCAAGGTCGAGGCCACGGCCTCCATGATCTTCTTTGCGGGCATCTACTACGGCGCCATGTACGGTGGCTCCACCACGTCCATTTTGCTCAATACGCCCGGTGAGGCCGGGTCCATGGTCACGGCCATGGAGGGCAACAAGATGGCCAAAAGCGGCCGCGCTGGCGCGGCGCTGGCCACCGCAGCCATTGGCTCGTTTGTGGCGGGCACCATTGCCACCATCCTGGTCACGTTCTTTGCGCCCCTGGTCGCCGAATACGCTGTGCGCCTCGGTCCGCCCGAATACTTCATGCTGATGGTGCTGGCCTTCACCACCGTGAGCGCGGTGCTGGGCAAGAGCACGCTGCGTGGCATGGTCGCGCTGTTCGTTGGCCTGGCCATGGGCCTCATTGGTATCGACCAGCTCACCGGGCAAGCCCGCTACACCGGCGGTGTGCCAGAGCTGATGGACGGCATCGAGGTCGTGCTGATCGCCGTGGGCCTGTTTGCCGTGGGTGAAGCCCTGTACAACGTGATGTACGAAGGCCGCACCGACGAAACGCAGAACCGCCTGACCAGCACGCACATGACCAAGGAAGAGTGGAAGCGCTCCTGGCCTGCGTGGATTCGCGCCACGTTCATCGGTTTTCCGTTTGGCACTGTGCCCGCTGGCGGTAGCGAGATCCCGACCTTCCTGAGCTATGCCGCTGAAAAGAAGCTGAGCAAGAACCCCGAAGAGTTCGGCACCACCGGCGCCATCGAAGGTGTGGCCGGCCCCGAAGCCGCCAACAACGCGGCCATCACAGCCACGCTAATCCCGCTGCTCACGCTGGGCATTCCCACATCGAATACCACGGCCATCCTGCTTGGCGCGTTCCAGAACTACGGCATCCAGCCCGGCCCCCAGTTGTTTGACACCAACGGTGCGCTGGTGTGGGCGCTGATCGCGTCGATGTACATCGGCAACGTGATGCTGCTCATCCTGAACCTGCCTTTGGTGGGCCTGTGGGTCAAGCTGCTGAACATTCCCAAGTCGTACCTGTACGCGGGCATTCTGGTGTTCTCCACGCTCGGTGTGTATGGCATGCGCCAAAGCGCGTTCGACCTGGTGCTGCTGTACGCCATTGGCCTGCTGGGCGTGGTGATGCGCCGCTTTGACTTCCCGGCTGCGCCGGTGGTGGTGGGCATGATCCTGGGTCCCTTGGCGGAAGCCCAGATGCGCAATGCCGTGGCCATTGGCGAAGGCAAGTGGAGCATCTTCGTGGAGCGTCCAGGCTCGCTGACCCTGATCGTCATCGTGCTGGCCGTGCTGATCGTGCCGCGCCTGCTGCGGCGCTGGGCGGCGCGCAAGCTGGCATTGGTGCAGACCTGACCGGCGCGCAGCGCGCGCCCTTCACCCAAAAAAAACCGCGCTGCAATGGCGCGGTTTTTTGTTTCTTGGGGCACCCGTTGGCACGAATGTTTTTTCAGCATCTGCGCAAGCCAGACACCGGGGGCTGGACGCCCCCGGTGCCCTCCCCACCAAGGTGACTTGCGTGCTCACAAGCCGTGGATCGTACCATAAAATGCGAATGGTTCTTATTTGCAAAGGTGGCGCATGCATTCACTTCCGCAAGAGTTTCTGGCACTTTGCCGCCAATTGGGCGATGTGCAAAAGCGCTGCAGTGCCACGGTGGCAGCCCAGGCGGCACAGATCGATGCCCTCCAGGCCCAGGTGCTGCGGCTGCGTGCCGAGGTGATCGTGCGGGACACGCGCCTGGCCATGGCGCAGGATGCGCTGGCGCAGTGGAAAGCGGCCCACCCCAGCCTGCCGCGCCGCAAGGCGATGGCCCGCCACATCAGCATGCTGGCCGAGCGCATTGCCAGTCTGTCGCGCGAATGCCTGCGCTGGCGGCTGGCGGCCGAGGCGCCCGCCCAGCCCGTGCAGCCCGAAGGTAGTCTGGGCGTGGCAGGCCATCCTTCTGCGGCCAAGGGCAAAGGCTGCGCCGAGCCCGATGCCGCGCCGGACGGCACCCTGGACGCCAATCTGGCCGCTGCCGACCTGGTGATCTGCCAGACGGGCTGCATCAGCCATGACGAGTACTGGCGCGTGCAGGACCACTGCCGCCGCACGGGCAAGCCCTGCATCCTGGTGGACCAACCCCTGGCCGTGCGCGAGGCTGAGGCGCTGGCCGCCGTTCAGCCCATGGTGGTTCTGCGCATGACGCGCGCGCAGAGCCCGGTGGGCAATGCACAGGCGACCGACGGGTATGTGGTTCTGGATAAAAATAGCCTCTAGCGCTTGATGATATTGTGCTCATAGCTATAAAAATAGTAGCATCTGGATTTGCAGGTAAATGCGCGGCAGCTGCGCGGTGACAGCGGCGTGACTGTTCTTCGGCCCACCCCGCCGCGCTACCATCCGCAGATGCCTTTGCTCACCGATGACGCCCCCGCACTGCCGCTGGATGCCCAGGGCATCCTGGAACTGGCGGCACGCTCCATGTTTCAGCTGTTCTCCAGCGTCAGCCAGGGCATGTTCCTGGTGGACCGCAGCGGGCGCATCGTGTGGGTGAACGAGGGCTACCAGCGTTTTCTGCCCGACCTTGGGTTCTCTTCGGTGGACCAGTTTGTCGGCCGCACGGTGGAAGAGGTGATCCCCAACACCCAGATGCGCCGCGTGCTGGAGACCGGCCAGCCCGTGCTGATTGACCTGCTCACCAACAAGGCTGGCACCTTCGTGGTCAGCCGCATCCCGCTGCGCGACGATGCGGACCGCGTGATCGGCGCCATCGGCATCGTGCTGTTCGACCACCCCGAGACCACGCTGCAGCCGCTGATCAGCAAGTTTGCCCTGCTGCAGCGCGACCTGGACGATGCCCGGCGCGAGCTGGCCAGCCAGCGGCGGCGCAGCCTGACGGTGGCGGGTGACGGCGAGCGGCGGTCCAAATACACCTTTGCCAGCTTCATCGGGTCGAGCCCCGCTGCGGCCGAGGTCAAGCGCCAGGCACGCCGTGCAGCGCAGTCCACCAGCCCGGTGCTGCTGCTGGGCGAGACAGGCACCGGCAAAGAGCTGCTGGCCCACGCCATCCACGCTGCATCCAGCCGTGCAAGCGGCCCGTTTGTCAGCGTCAACATCGCTGCCGTGCCCGACACGCTGCTGGAGGCCGAGTTCTTTGGCGTGGCGCCCGGCGCCTACACCGGCGCGTCGGCCAAGGGGCGCGATGGCAAGTTCAAGCTGGCCGATGGCGGCACGCTGTTCCTCGACGAAATCGGCGATATGCCCCAAAGCCTGCAGGCCAAGCTGCTGCGCGCGCTGCAGGAAGGGGAGATCGAGCCGCTGGGCAGCAACAAGCTCGTGCCCTTCAACGTACGCATCCTGGCCGCCACCTCGCGCGATCTGGCTGGCCTGGTGCGTGAAGGCAGGTTCCGCGAAGACCTGTTTTACCGCCTGCACGTGCTGCCGGTGCGCGTGCCACCACTGCGTGCGCGGCGCAGTGACATTCCGGCACTGGTCGAGGCTCTGGGCGATGACCTGGCGCTGCGCAACGGCACGCCACCGCCCGAGCTGCTGCCCGAGGCCATGGCCTTGCTCGCTGGCCAGCCCTGGCGCGGCAACATCCGCGAGCTGCGCAACGTGCTGGAGCAGGCCGTGATGCGCAGCGAGGGCCAGTCCATCGACGCGGCGCAGCTCGAACGCATCCTGCGCGAAGCGGGCGTGGAGCCCGCCGCGCCGGTGCAGGACACCACCGCCGTGGTGGTCGAGGCCGAGGACGAGTCGCGCTACCTGCGGCCCCTGGCCGAGCAGGTGGCCGAACTGGAGCAGCGGGCCATCCATGCCGCCATGAAGGCCCATGGTGGCAACAAGCTGGCCACGGCGCGGCAGCTCGGTATCTCACGCGCCACGCTCTATGGACGCCTGGAAAACCCTGAATAAATTTCAGGCAATTGTCTGAAATTTAGACATTTATTGTGTATTGAATTCAGGCATTGCCTCCAGTGTGTGAGGAAAAGCTTCTTTGAAATCAAGCACTTGGCTGTTGGCACAGACTGTGCAATAAAGAAGCATCACAACAGGAGACATCGCCATGCACCGTCGCACTCTGGTCGCCCTCGCTTCCGCAGCCGTTACCGCCGCCACACTTTCCGCCCCCGCATTCGCACAGACCGGCGAAATCCGCATTGCCCACGTGTACAGCAAGACCGGCCCTCTGGAGGCCTATGGCAAGCAGACCCAGACTGGCCTGATGATGGGACTGAACTACGCCACCGGCGGCAGCATGACGGTCAATGGCAAGAAGCTGGTGGTGATCGAGAAAGACGACCAGGGCAAGCCCGACCTGGGCAAGAGCCTGCTGGCCACCGCGTACTCTGACGACAAGGCCGACATCGCCGTCGGCCCCACCGCATCGGGCGTGGCCCTGGCCATGCTGCCGGTGGCCGAGGAATACAAAAAGATCCTGCTGGTCGAGCCCGCCGTGGCCGACTCGATCACCGGCGACAAGTGGAACAAGTACATCTTCCGCACGGGCCGCAACAGCAGCCAGGATGCCATCTCCAACGCCGTGGCGGTGGACAAGGAAGGCGTGACCATTGCCACCCTCGCGCAAGACAACGCGTTTGGCCGCGATGGCGTGAAAGCCTTCAAGGACTCGGTCAAGAAGGCCAAGCTTGCCCACGAGGAATACCTGCCCGCTGCCACCACCGACTTCACCGCCGGTGCCCAGCGCCTGATCGACAAGCTCAAGGACCAGCCCGGCCGCAAGATCATCTGGGTGGTCTGGGCCGGTGCAGGCAACCCCTTCAAGATCGCCGACATGGACTTGAAGCGCTATGGCATCGAGATCTCCACGGGCGGCAACATCCTGCCCGCCATGGCCGCGTACAAGAACTTCCCCGGCATGGAAGGCGCTACGTACTACTACTTCGGCATCCCCAAGAACCCCGTGAACGAAGCCCTGGTGGCTGCGCATTACAAGGAGTTCAAGACTCCGCCAGACTTCTTCACCGCCGGTGGTTTCAGCTCGGCCATGGCGCTGGTCACGGCGCTCAAGGCCACGGGTGGCGACACCAACACCAACAAGCTCATCAAGACCATGGAGGGCATGAGCTTTGACACCCCCAAGGGCAAGATGACTTTCCGCAAGGAAGACCACCAGGCCATGCAGAGCATGTACCACTTCAAGATCAAGGTGGACCCGGCCTTTGCCTGGGGCGTGCCCGAACTGGTGCGCGAGATCAAGCCTGAAGAAATGAACGTGCCGATTCGCAACAAGCGATAAGCCGGTCTTTTCGATGCGTTAGCGAGGCCCGTCGGACAGGATCACCGTCCTGCTCCTTCGGGGTTCATCCCGCAGGGGCGGCCGCCCCTCTTTTTCCAGTGAATTGATGCATGAACCCCCGGATTACACGGGGGCTGGGTCAGACTTTCTCAAAATTATTTGGAGACAAGACAACATGGCTTTCAATTTCATCCGGGCGGCAGCAGCAGGGGCAGCCTTGGCACTGTGCGCCTCGGGCGGCGCGTACGCAGCGGTCAACCTCCCCGCCCTCAAGATCGACAAGACGCAGACCACCGTTTCCGGCCTGTCCTCGGGCGGCTTCATGGCCGTGCAGCTGCATGTGGCGTACTCGGCCACGTTTGCCAAAGGCGTGGGGGTGGTGGCGGGCGGCCCGTTCTATTGCGCTGAGGGCTCAGTCGTCAATGCCACGGGGCGCTGCATGGCCAGCCCCACGGGTATTCCCACCAGCACGCTGGTGAACACCACCAACACCTGGGCCGGCCAGGGCGTGATCGACCCCGTGGCCAACCTGCAGAACTCCAAGGTCTACCTGTTCTCGGGCACGCTCGACAGCGTGGTCAAGACGGGGGTGATGGATGCACTGCGCACCTACTACAACAGCTTCGTGCCAGCGGCCAACGTGGTCTACAAGAAGGACATCGCATCCGAGCACGCGATGGTGACGGACGACTATGGCAACGGCTGCTCCACCAAGGGTGCTCCCTACATCAGCGACTGCAACTTCGACCTGGCAGGCGCCATGCTGCAGCACCTGTACGGCACGCTGAACGCACGCAACAACGCCACGCTGCCCAGCGGCAATTTCATCGAGTTCAACCAGAGCGAATTCATCTCCAACCACGGCATGGCCACCACGGGCTGGGCCTATGTGCCCCAGGCCTGCCAGGCGGGCGGCACGGCCACCTGCAAGCTGCATGTGGTGCTGCATGGCTGCAAGCAGAACGTGAACGACGTGCAGCAGCAGTACGTGCGCAACACGGGCTACAACCGCTGGGCCGACAGTAACAACATCGTGATGCTGTACCCGCAGACCAGCCTGGCCGCCACCAACAGCTGCTGGGACTGGTGGGGCTATGACAGCGCCAACTATTCCAAGAAGTCCGGCCCGCAGATGGCTGCTATCAAGGCCATGGTGGACCGCGTGGGAAGCGGTGGAACCACCAACCCACCGGTGGACCTGCCAGCCCCCACGGGCGTGAGCACCTCGGGCGCCACGGCCAGCAGCATGGCGATTGGCTGGAACGCCGTGAGCGGAGCGGCCAGCTACAACGTGTACCGCAATGGCAACAAGACCAATGCGCTGCCCGTGACTGCCACGAACTTCACCGACACCGGCCTGGCCGCATCCACCACCTACAGCTGGACGGTGCGTGCCGCTGATGGCAACGGCGCCGAGGGCGCCGTGTCCGCCGCTGCATCCGGCACCACGCTGGCCGCATCGGGCGGCGGCACGGGCACCTGCACCACGGCCAGCAACTACGCCCACACCATGGCGGGCCGTGCCTACGTGTATGGCGGCTACACCTTCGCGCTGGGTTCCAACCAGAGCATGGGGCTGTGGAACATCTTTGTGAACAACACGCTGAAACAGACCAGCCCCAACTACTACGTCATCGGAACTTGCCCTTGACGTGAAAAAGGGGGCGGCCGCCCCCTCGACCAACGATGACTACCGTGAAAGTGAACCACCACCCATGAGCACCTTGGCCACCAAGGACTTGACCATCCGCTTTGGCGGCCACGTGGCGGTCAATGCCGTGACCTGCTCTTTCGAGCCCGGCACGCTGACCGCCATCGTGGGCCCCAATGGCGCGGGCAAGACCACGTACTTCAACCTCATCTCGGGGCAACTCAAGGCCACCAGCGGCAGCGTCACGCTGGGCGGGCAGGACCTGACCGGGCAGTCCGTCTCGGCACGCACGCATGCGGGCCTGGGCCGGGCGTTCCAGCTCACCAACCTGTTCCCCAACCTCAGCGTGCTGGAGAACGTGCGCCTGGCCGTGCAGGCCACGCAAGAGGGCAAGCACCGCCAGGGCCTGAACCTGTGGAGCATCTGGAGCGACCACCGTGCGCTGACCGAGCGTGCTGAATCCATCCTGCAGACGGTGGCCATGTACGAGCGTCGCGACACGCCCGTGGCCAGCCTGCCGCATGGCGACCAGCGCAAGCTCGAAGTGGCGCTGCTCATGGCGCTGGAGCCGCAGGTCTACATGTTCGACGAGCCCACGGCCGGCATGAGCCACGACGAGGCGCCCGTGATCCTGAACCTGATCCGCGCGCTGAAGAAGGACAAGACCAAGATCATCCTGCTGGTAGAGCACAAGATGGACGTGGTGCGCGAGCTGGCCGACCGCATCATCGTGCTGACCAACGGCACGCTGGTGGCCGACGGCCCACCGGCCGAGGTGATCGCATCGCCCGTGGTGCAGGAAGCCTACCTCGGTGTGACGAAGGAGGCCGCCGTATGACCACCACCAGCAACAACACGGGCAACCTGCTCGAACTCCAGGGCGTGCACACGCACATCGGCGCGTACCACATCCTGCACGGCGTGGATCTGGCCGTGCCCAAGGGCCAGCTCACCATGCTGCTGGGCCGCAACGGCGCGGGCAAGACGACCACGCTGCGCACCATCATGGGCCTGTGGCATGCGTCCAAAGGCTCGGTCCACTTTGCAGGCAAAGACATCACGGCGCTGAACACCCCGCAGATCGCGGGCATGAACATCGCCTACGTGCCCGAGAACATGGGCATCTTTGCCGACCTCACGGTGAAGGAAAACATGCTGCTGGCCGCCCGCAGCGCGCGCAATGCCGCGCAGATGGACGAGGCGCGGCTGCAGTGGATCTTCAAGCTCTTCCCCGCCGTGGAGAAGTTCTGGAACCACCCGGCCGGCAAGCTCAGCGGCGGGCAAAAGCAGATGGTGGCCGTGAGCCGCGCCATCGTCGAGCCGCGCGACCTGCTCATCGTGGATGAGCCCAGCAAAGGCCTGGCGCCCGCCATCATCAACAACATGATCGAGGCGTTCGACCAGCTCAAAAAGAGCGGCGTGACCATCTTGCTGGTCGAGCAGAACATCAACTTTGCCAAGCGGCTCGGCGACACCGTGGCCGTGATGGACAACGGCCAGGTGGTGCATGCAGGCAGCATGGCTGCGCTGGCCGAAGACGAAGCACTGCAGCGCTCGCTGCTGGGGTTGGCACTATGAGTTTTGCACCATATTTCAAGCCTTTTGGGCTGCTAGCGCTTGATGGTAAAGCGCTGGCAGCTATTAAAAACGTAGCAAATGCGCAGATGCCGCCTGCCATGCAAGGAGGCCGCGTATGAGCGCCATCACCCGTGACTTCGACTGGAAGCCCCTGGCTCTGGTGCCCGCGCTCGCGCTGCTGGTGCTGCCCTTCATCGGCTCACCCAGCACCTGGCTCACGCTCACCGTGGCGGGCCTGGCGATGGGCATGATCATCTTCATCATCGCCTCGGGCCTCACGCTGGTGTTCGGCCTGATGGACGTGCTCAACTTCGGCCACGGCGTGTTCATCGCCTTGGGCGCCTTCGTGGCCACCAGCGTGCTGGGCGCCATGGGCGACTACACCCAAAGCGCTGACCTGTGGCGCAACCTGATGGCCGTGCTGCCCGCCATGCTCGTGGCCATGGCCGTCGCCGGGGCGGTGGGCTTGGCGTTCGAGCGCTTCATCGTGCGGCCCGTGTACGGCCAGCACCTGAAGCAGATCCTCATCACCATGGGCGGCATGATCATCGGCGAAGAGCTGATCAAGGTCATCTGGGGCCCCGCGCAGATCCCGCTGCCGCTGCCCGAAGCCATGCGCGGTTCGCTGCTGGTGGGCGATGCCGCCATCGAAAAATACCGCCTGATCGCCGTGGCGGTGGGCCTGGTGGTCTTCGGCGTACTGGCCTGGACGCTGTCGCGCACCAAGGTGGGCCTGCTCATCCGCGCTGGCGTGCAAGACCGCGAGATGGTGGAGAGCCTGGGCTACCGCATCCGCCGCCTGTTCGTGGGCGTGTTCGTGGTGGGCTCGGCCCTGGCGGGCCTGGGCGGCGTGATGTGGGGGCTTTACCAGCAGAACGTGATCCCGCAGATGGGCGCACAGGTCAATGTGCTGATCTTCATCGTGATCATCATCGGAGGCCTCGGCAGCACGGGTGGCGCGCTCATCGGCGCGCTGCTGGTGGGGCTGATGGCCAACTACACCGGCTTTCTGGTGCCCAAGGTGGCGCTGTTCTCCAACATCGCGTTGATGGTGGCCATCTTGCTGTGGCGACCCCAGGGCGTCTATCCGGTCGCTAACCGCTGAGGAAACAAGACCATGTTGAACCGTCTTCTTTCCAACGACTACCCGCGCAGCAAGGTGCTGGCAGTGATCCTGGTGGCCATCCTCATCGGGCTGGCGTTTGCCCCGTTCCTGTTCCCGGGCGTCAAGGCGCTGTCGGTGGCGGCCAAGGTGCTGATCTTTGTGGTGCTGGTCGCCAGCTTTGACCTGCTGCTGGGCTACACCGGCATCGTGAGCTTTGCGCACACCATGTTCTTTGGCATCGGGGCCTATGGCATCGCAGTGGCCACCACGCGCCTGGGCCCCACCTGGACGGCGCTGGGCGTTGGCATTGGTGGCGCGCTGCTGCTGTCCCTGCTGCTGTCGCTGGCGGTGGGGCTGTTCTCGCTGCGCGTGCGCGCCATCTTCTTTGCCATGATCACGCTGGCGGTGGCCGCTGCGTTCCAGACGCTGGCCTCGCAGCTGTCCGACATCACCGGCGGTGAAGACGGCCTCACCTTCAAGGTGCCCGAATTCCTGTCGCCCAGTTTCGAGCCCTTCGAAGAGCCCTTTCTGGGCGTGACCATCGACGGGCGCCTGATCTGCTACTACCTGCTGTTCGTCACCGCGGTGGCGCTGGTGCTGGCCCTGCTGCGCATCGTCAACTCGCCGTTTGGCCGCGTGCTGCAGGCCATCCGCGAGAACGAATTCCGTGCAGAGGCCATTGGCTACCGCGTGGTGGTGTACCGCACTACATCGAGCGTGCTGTCGGCCCTGTTCGCCACGCTGGCAGGCTGCATGCTGGCGCTCTGGCTGCGCTACAACGGGCCGGACACTTCGCTGAGCTTCGAAATCATGATGGACTGCCTGCTCATCGTGGTGATCGGTGGCATGGGCACCATCTATGGCTCTGCCATCGGGGCGGTGCTTTTCCTCGTGGCGCAAAGCTACCTGCAAGACTTGCTGCGGCTAGGCAGCGAGGCTGCCACGGGTCTGCCCTGGCTGTCGGCATTGCTCTCGCCTGACCGCTGGCTGCTGTGGCTAGGAGTGCTCTTCGTTCTTTCGGTCTATTACTTCCCTACCGGTGTGGTGGGGCGTCTGCGCGCGGCAGCTGCGCGCAAGGCGGGGTAAGTGGCCCGGCCGCGCCGGAGGACCGGCGTGGCCTGGGTGTGTGGGTGAGCTGTGCAACAAGAAGCAAAGAAAAACTCCAGGAGACAAGCACATGAAGATGAACATCAAGAACCCCCGTTTCCGTCCCGTTTCTCGTCCCCTTTCCCATCCGTTCCTGCCCGCAGCGCTGGCCGCTGCGGTGCTTGCTGCCTGCGGTGGCAGCAGCGGCGACAGCGCCGCCCCCAACACCAAGCCCGGCTACCTGGGCACCATCAGCGAGACCACATACGACGGCAGCAGCAATGACCTGCTCACAGCGGGCCTGGGCGCCACGGGTCTGGCCGCTGCCGCGCCCCCTGCGTTTGCTGATCCCCTCAAGCCCACGGCGGCTGAGCTGCGCCGCACCGCCATCCACACCAACTACCGCGCCATGCTCGACATGACGGCGGCCGGCGGCTACGGCACGCTCTACGGCCCCAATGTGGATGCGCAAGGCAAGGTCATCACCGGTGAGGGCAAGGTACCCGGCACCGAATACATCGCGTTTGCCGACGACGGCACGGGCCGCAGGAACGTCACCCTCATGGTGCAGGTGCCCGCCAGCTTCGACCCCAAGAAGCCCTGCATGATCACCGCCACCACCTCAGGCTCGCGCGGCGTGTATGGCGGCATCTCCACGGGCGAGTGGGGCCTCAAGAAGGGCTGCGCCGTGGCGTACTCCGACAAGGGCACGGGCGGCGCGCCGCATGACCTCATGAACGACACCGTGCCGCTGATCGACGGCACACGCACCACGGCCGCCGCAGCGGGCAAGGCCGCAGCCTTCAACGCGGGCCTCACGGCCACCGAGCTGGCCGCCTTCAACACCGCCACCCCCAACCGCTTTGCCTTCAAGCACGCTCACTCGGGCCAGAACTCTGAGAAGGACTGGGGTACGAGCACTCTGCAGGCCGTGGAGTTTGGCTACTACGTGCTCAACCAGCGCTACGGCGCCACCGACGCATCGGGCCAGCGCCTCAAGACGCTGACACCGGCCAACACCATCGTCATCGCATCGAGCATCTCCAACGGTGGCGGTGCGGCCATAGCTGCGGCCGAGCTGGACACGCAGGGCCTGATCAGCGGCGTGGCCGTGTCCGAGCCCGCCATCGAGATGCCCGCCAACCCCGGTGTTACGGTGCGCCGGGGCAGCGCCGACGTGGCCGTCACCGGCAAGACGCTGGTGGACTTCACCACCTACGCCAACCTCTACCAGGCCTGCGCGTCGCTTGCGCCCTCGGTCAGCACCAGTCCGTTTGCCGCCGCGTTTGCGGCCGGGTTTGCCAGCGCTGCGCTGCCCATTGCGCCCAACCGCTGCGCGTCGCTTAAGGCGGCAGGGCTGCTCACGGCCAGCACCACGGCCACGCAGGCCGAAGAGGCATTGCAAAAGCTGCGCGCCTATGGCTGGGAGCCCGAGTCCAACGACCTGCATGCCTCCATGGCCGCGTTTGAAGTGTCCCCCGCCGTGGCCGTGACCTTTGCCAACGGCCTCTCGCGTGCCAGCGTGCAGGACAACCTCTGCGGCTTCAGCTACGCTGCCACGGCGGCCACTGGCGGGGTCATCCCGCTGGCCGCCGCTGCATTGCCCGGTATGTTTGCCACCGGCAACGGTGTGCCTCCCTCGGGCGGCATCAACCTGGTCAACAACCTCGGCAAGCTGGGCCCGGCGCGCGACTTCCTGTCGGTGTCGGACGCCGGTGTCGCCGACTGGAACCTGAGCGGCGCGCTGTGCCTGCGCAACCTCGTCACCGGCAATGACACCGCTGCCAAGAAGCTGCAGGCCGGTGTGGACGAAACCCGCCGCAACGGCAACCTGCGCGGCAAGCCCGCTGTGATCGTGCACGGCCGTGCCGATGCGCTGCTGCCTGTGAGCCACACCTCGCGCCCATACGCCGCGCTGAACAAGAAGGTCGAAGGCGCCGCCAGCAAGCTCAGCTATATGGAAGTGGCCAACGCCCAGCACTTTGACAGCTTCATAGGCCTGCCCACGGTGCTGCCGGGCTATGACAGCCGCTACGTGCCGCTGCATGTGTACCTGAACCACGCGCTCGACGCCGTGTACGACCACCTCGCCAGCGGCAAGGCGCTGCCCGCCAGCCAGGTGGTGCGCACCGTGCCGCGCGGCGGCACACCGGGCAGCGCCCCGGCCATCACCGCCGCCAACGTGCCGCCGCTGGCTACCACGCCTGCTGCCGCCAACGCCATCGCCATCACGGCGGGCGCCATTGCCATCCCCGACTGACCCAAGGAGCTTTGCCAGACGACACACCGTCACCGCCGCCCACCGGGCACGCGTGGGGGCCATCGGCCCTTGCGCCGCCCGTGGGCGCGGCTGCAAGCAACACAAACAGGGGATGAACCGAATGGACAAGGTCAAGACATGGAGCCGCCGTGCGGCGGCAGCACTGGCGGTGCTGTGGGGCGGGGCCACGGCGCCCTTGCTGCACGCCGCCGAGATTGTGGTGGGGCAGGTGGCACCGCTCACCGGAGTGCTGGCCAGCACTGGCGCACAGATGGTGCTGGGCGGCAAGATCTACTTTGACTGGGTGAACGCCCAGGGCGGCGTGCACGGCGCGACCATCCGCCAGGAGGTGGCCGACGACGCTTACAAGGTGGCCGACACCGTGAAGCTCACCCGCGAGATGCTGGCCAAGCCCGAGGTGGTGGCGCTGTATGGCTTTGCGGGCACGGCCAACATCACCCAGCTGCTGGCAGACGGCGTGTTGCAAGAGGGCGGTGCGGCGCTGGTGGCGCCTTACACGGGGGGCGAATCGCTGCGCAACCCGTTCAACCCGTGGATCTTTCATGTGCGCGCAGGCTATGTCGATGAGACCGAGCACATGGTGCAGCAGCTCACCACCCTGGGCATGAACCGTGTGGCCGTGATGTACCAGGACGACGGTTTTGGCAGGGCGGGCCTGGCGGGGGTGGAGGCTGCCTTGGCCAAGCGCAACCTCAAGCTGGTGTTGGCAGCAGGCTACGAGCGCAATACCGACAAGGTCGATGAAGCCGTCAAAGCCATCAAGGCCGCCGATGTGCACGCGGTCATCATGATCGCGGTGAACAAGCCTGCGGCGGCCTTTATCCAGCGCTACCGCGAGCAGGGCGGTGGCGCGCAGCTCTACAACATCTCGGTGGTGGACCCGACCGAGCTGGTCAAGCTCGCGGGCCTGAAGAACGCGCACGGCCTGGGCATCAGCCAGGTGGTGCCGTACCCCTACCGGCCCCAGTTGCCGGTGGTGCGTGAATACCAGTCGCTGCTCAAGAAATACGCCCCCGAGGCCGAGGTCAACTACACCAGCTTCGAGCAGTTTCTGGGCGCCAAGGTGCTGGTCGAGGCCCTGCGCCGTGCCGGGCCCGCGCCCACGCGCGCCAAGGTCGTCAAGGCGCTGGAGTCTCTGCAGAGCTTTGACCTCGGCGGCATCACGCTGGGCTACTCCCCCACCAACCGCATCGGCTCACGGTATGTCGAGGTCACTGTCATTGGCAGCAATGGCCGCCTCATGAAGTGAGCCGCCGATCCTTTTTTATTCTCTGTTCCACAAGGTCGCCATCATGTCCCCCACCTCGCGCTACCTCACCTGCGCTGGCTATGAAATCCACACCACGGAGTGGGGTGCGCCCGACGCGCCGGTGGTGATTGCCTGGCACGGCCTGGCGCGCACCGGGCGCGACATGGACCCCCTGGCCGCCCACCTCGCGTCCCGCTATCGCGTGATCTGCCCCGACACCCTGGGTCGGGGCCTGAGCCAGTGGGCGCGTGCACCGCAGGACGAATACCGCCTCTCGTTCTACGCGCGCATTGCGGCCGATCTGTTCGACCAATTGGGTGTCGAGAAAGCGCACTGGGTGGGCACGTCGATGGGCGGGGCCATCGGCACCGTGTGCGCCTCGGGTTTGTTCGAGCCGCAGCTCAAGGGCCGCATCCAGAGCCTGCTGCTCAATGACAACGCCCCGCGCCTGGCCGACGCCGCGCTGGAGCGCATCAAGGCCTACGCAGGCCACCCGCCCGCGTTCGACACCGTGCGGGAGCTGGAGGCGTTCTTCCGGCAGGTCTACACGCCCTACGGCTGGCTCAGCGATGCGCAGTGGCGCCTGCTGACCGAGAGCAGTACCCGCCGCCTGCCCGACGGCCGCGTGACGCCGCACTACGACCCGGCCATGGTGCAGCAGTTCACCCACCACACCAACGACTACCTGATCTGGGACCACTACGACGCGCTCGACATCCCCGTGTTGTGCCTGCGTGGCGAAGAGTCGGACCTGGTGCTGCGCGATACCACCGCCGAGATGCTGACCCGGGGGCCTGGCGCCCGTGGCTTGGCCCAGGTGGTGGAGGTGCCCGGCTGCGGCCACGCGCCCGCGCTCAATGTGCCGGAGCACTACGCACTGGTGGATGGCTTTCTGGCCCGCGCATCCTGATCGGACACCGGGGAGCAGCGCAGCGTTGAAGGCGAGGGCGCTGCGCAGTACATTGGGCTCAGTCCACTGAACCCGCTGCCATGAAACCTCTGCTGCTCATCGCCTCGCACCTGCTCACCCTGGTCATCGGGTTTGCGCTGGGTGTGTATGTGCTGCCGATCCTGATCGCGCCCGACGCCCCCACGCTGCAGCAAATCCAGTCAAGCCAGCCCGCTGCGCAATGGACTGCCACGTTCCGCCGTGACCTGAAAGACAGCGACGCCCTGCACTGGGGCGAAGGCGCCGTGTCCATCAGCCCGCAGGCCATCAGCCTGGTGGGCAAGCTGGCCCCGGGGCCGGACTACAAGCTCTACCTGTCGCCCGAGTTTGTCGAGACCGAGGCAGACTTCAAGCGCCTCAAGCCCCAGATGCAGCGCGTGGGCGATGTGAAGACGTTCAACAACTTCATCGTCCCGTTGCCGCAGGGCGTGGACCCGGCCAAGTTCAACACCGTGATCGTGTGGTGCGAAACCTTCAGCGAGTTCATCACCGCTGCGAAGTACCAATAACCAGGGGAGGGACGAAAGCAGGTGTCACTGGCCGATCTGCGCCAGCGCAGCCTGCAGCCCCGCCAGTCCGCCCACGCGCTGGTTGTTGATAAAGATCTGTGGCATCTGCCGCACCGAAGGCCCGCACTTCGCATAGAACGCCAGGCGCTCGGCATCGTCGTCGATCTTGATTTCCTCAAAAGGCAGCGAACGCGACTGCAGCAGCTTCTTGGCCGAATCGCATTGGGGGCAGGCGGATTTGGAGTAAACGGTGATTTGAAAAGTCATGGGCAGAGTTTACGGGTGGCCCATGGTAGGCGCTCGCGCCGGGCTTTCGCCGCAGCAGCGCTGGTGGTGGCAGAATACCAATTGGTTTGTTTTGTGACCGATTGGTAATTTATGTTCTTCTTCCTATCCTGCTTCCGCCGCTGCGCCTGGTTAGGGCTGGCCGTGTTTTTGCTCGCCTTGAGTGGCTGCTCGTCCACCCGCCCGCCCGAGGGCATCACGCCCGTCACCCCGTTTGACCTAGCCCGCTACGAGGGCCGCTGGTACGAAGTGGCCCGGCTGGACCATTCGTTTGAACGCGGCATGACGGACGTGAGCGCCACCTACCAGCGCCAGGCGGACGGCAGCGTGCGCGTGCTCAACCGGGGTTTTGACACCGGCAAAAACGACTGGCGCCAGGCCAAGGGCAAGGCCCTGTTCACGGGCGATGCCAACACCGCCTCACTCAAGGTGTCGTTCTTTGGCCCGTTCTACGGCGGCTACCACGTGGCCGCGCTGGATGCCAGCTACCAGTGGGCGCTGGTGGTGGGGCCGGACCGCAGCTACTGCTGGATCCTGTCGCGCACCAAGCAGCTGCCCCCTGGTGTGCGCGAGCAGCTAATCGCCCGCGCACAGGCCCTGGGCATAGACACCCAGGCGCTGATCTGGGTGACCCATGACCGCACGGACCCGCAGCCATGAGTGGCGCTACCACCTCTTTGCCCATCGCAATCGTCGGCGCAGGCCTGGCGGGCTTGTCGTGCGCGCAGGCGCTGCTGCAGGCGGGGCACACGGTGCATGTGTTCGACAAAGCCCGGGGCCCGTCTGGCCGTATGAGTACCCGCCGCGCCGAAGATGACAGCGGCCCCTGGCAGTGCGACCACGGCGCCCAATATTTCACCGCCCGCGACCCGGCCTTTCGCGCCGAAGTGGCCCGCTGGCAGCAAGCCGGTGTGGCGGCTTTGTGGGATGCCCGGCTGGCCAGCTTTGACGGCACCGCCTGGACCACCCCGGCCACTTCGCTGGAGCGGTTTGTGGGCACCCCGCGCATGACGTCGCCCGCCGCCTGGCTGGTGCAGCACCTGGGCGAGCCTGCGCTGGCGCAGTGGCAAACCACCGTGCAGCGGCTGGACCACACCGAGGGCGGGTGGGCCATCACCTCGGCGGAACATGGCCTACACAGCCCGCGTTACAGTGCCGTGCTGCTGGCCGTGCCTGCCCCGCAGGCCGTGCCCTTGCTGACGCCCCTGGCCCCTGCAGGCGCCGCCTTGGCCGCCAGCGCACGCATGCGTGGCAGCTGGGCTGTGATGCTGCGCTACGCAGGCCCCGTGGCCCTGCCGTGGGAGGGTGCGTTCATCAACACCGGCCCACTGCGCTGGGTGGCGCGCGACAGCAGCAAACCCGGCCGCACGGGGCAAGAAACCTGGCTGCTGCACGCCAGCCCCGAATGGAGCGAAGCCCACATCGAAGACAGCGCCGAGTCGGTCACCACCGCATTGCTCGCTGCCTTTGCCGCCCTGGGTGGCCCCGCACCTTTGGCGGCCACCGCCCACCGCTGGCGCTATGCCGACACCGAACCCGCGCTCACGCAGGGCAGCTGGTGGAATGCGCAAATGCGCCTGGGCCTGTGTGGCGACTGGTTGCACGGAGGCAAGGTCGAAGGCGCGTGGCTCAGCGGGCGTGCGCTGGCCCAGCAGGTGTTGAAGCCTGCGTAACCCACCCACAGGCCCGCCATGCGCATGCGCAAAAAATCAGACCTTCCGCAGAAGACTTGCCAACACTGCGGCCTGCCCTTCACCTGGCGCAAGAAGTGGGAGAAGGTGTGGGACGAGGTGAAGTACTGCTCCGACCGCTGCCGCAGTGAACGCAAGCGCAGCAGCACTTCGCAAGGCGTGGCAGGGGAGGGCACCGCATGAGCACCGTGCTGTTCTGGTTTCGCAACGACCTGCGGCTGCACGACCAGCCCGCGCTGCACGCAGCGCTCACCAGCGGGGCTACCCATCTGCTGCCCGTGGCTTGCCTGCCTGCCTCTGATGAGACCACCCCCTGGGGCTTTGCCCGCGTAGGCTCCCACCGCCGCGCCTTCACCGCCGCAGCGCTGCGCGGGCTTCATCAACAGACGAGTGCATTGGGCAACCCGCTGCTCATCTGCCAAGCCCCGCCTGCCACCGCCTTGCCGCAACTGGCCCAGGCTGTGGGGACCACCACCGTGGTGTGCGAAGACATGGCCGCCCCCTACGAACAGGCCGAGGTCGCAGCCCTGCGCGCGGCAGGCCTGCAAGTACGTACCGTATGGCACAGCAGTCTGCTGCACCCGGCCGACATGCCCTGGCCTGCCTCTGACCTGCCCGGTGTGTTCACCAGCTTCCGCCAGAAGGTCGAGCGTGCAGGCATCACCCCCGCTGCACCACTGCCAGCACCCGCCCGGCTGCTGCCGCCGCCCCAAGTGCCTGCACCCGTGTTGCAGGCCGTGGGCGCAGAGCAGGGCGCTGCCAGCATCCAGCAACCCACACTGCCCCAGGGCACCGATGCCCGCTCGTCCTTTCCCTACGGAACGCCTGCATGTGATGGCAGCGAGGCTGCCGCGCTGGCCCATCTGGCGCAGTACCTGGCCCGCGAGCTGCCCCACAGCTACAAGGCCACGCGCAACGGACTCACGGGGTTGGACTACTCCAGCAAGTTCTCGCCCTGGCTGGCCACGGGGGCACTCTCGCCGCGCCAGATCTATGCCGATCTAAAAACCTTTGAGCGCGACCACGGCGCGAACGATGGCACCTACTGGCTGTGGTTTGAGCTGCTGTGGCGCGACTACTTTCGGCTGCTGCACCTGCAATACGGCGCAGCGCTGTACCGGGTGCGCGGCCTGTCAGAACTACCGCCCGCCCCGCACAACCCGCGCGGCTTTGACCACTGGTGCCGGGGCGAGACGGGCGAGCCGCTGGTCGATGCCGCCATGCGTGAGCTGGCTGCCACCGGGTATCTGAGCAACCGCCTGCGCCAGGTCGTAGCCAGCTATCTTCTGTACGACCTGCACAGCGACTGGCGCGCAGGCGCTGCGTGGTTTGAATCGCAACTGGTGGACTACGACGTTTACAGCAACCAGGCCAACTGGCTCTACATCGCCGGGCGCGGCACCGACCCGCGCGGGGGGCGCCGCTTCAACCCCATCAAGCAGGCGCAAGACCACGATGCCGATGGCAGCTACCGCCGCCTGTGGGGCACGGCATGACCACGCCGCCGTCCCGCACTCACACCCTGCGACTGCTGCTGGGCGACCAGCTCAACCCCGAGCATTCATGGTTTGCAACGCAGGACGAGGGCGTGGTCTATGTGCTGATGGAAGTGCGGCAAGAGACCGACTACGTGCTGCACCACGCGCAAAAAATCCTCGCCATCTTTGCCGCCATGCGCGACCTGGCCCGGCATCTGCGCGAGGCGGGGCACCGCGTGCGCTATGTGGCGATTGGCGACGCGAGCAACCGCCAGTCGATCCCCGACAACCTGGCCGCCCTCATGGCCCACTACGGTGCGCACACGCTGCAATACCAGCACCCCGATGAATGGCGGCTGGACGAGCAACTGCGCACCTGGGGTGCAGAGCAACCCTTTGCCGTGCAGGCCGTCAGCAGCGAGCACTTCTACACCACCCGCACCGAAATGGCCGAGGTGTTCCAAGGCCGCAAGCAGTGGCTCATGGAGCACTTCTACCGCCGCATGCGCCAGCGCCACAGCGTGTTGATCGACGAGGCTGGCGAGCCCGAAGGTGGCCAATGGAACTACGACCACGACAACCGCAAGCCTTGGCCCGGCACACCCGCACTGCCGCCCGACGCCCGCCCCACGCACGACCACAGCGCCCTGTGGGCCACCATCCAGGCCGCAGGCGTGCAGAGCTTTGGCAACCCGCAGGCCCATGCACTGCGCTGGCCGCTGAACCGGGCCGAGGCACTGGCGTGGCTGGATCACTTCATCACCACCACACTGCCGCACTTTGGCGCGTATGAAGACGCCATGAGCACCAAGAGCGCGCGGCTTTTTCACTCCCTGCTGTCCTTCGCGCTCAACACCAAAATGCTGCGCCCGCACGAGGTGGTGCAACGCGCCCAGGCCGCCTACCACGCAGGCACCGCGCCCTTGCCAGCGGTGGAGGGCTTTATCCGCCAGATCCTGGGCTGGCGCGAATATGTGCGCGGCATCTACTGGGCCCACATGCCTGGCTACGACGAGCGCAACGCCCTGGGCCACAGCACGCCACTGCCAGCGTGGTTCTGGACGGGCAAGACCCAGATGCGCTGCATGCAGCACGCCGTGGGCCAGTCGCTGGAGCATGCGTATGCCCACCACATCCAGCGCCTCATGGTCATCGGCAACTTTGCGCTGCTGGCGGGGCTGGACCCTGCCGCCGTGCACCGCTGGTATCTGGGCGTGTACATCGACGCCTTTGAATGGGTGGAAGTACCCAACACTGTGGGCATGAGCCAGTTTGCCGACTGCGGCCTGCTGGCCACCAAACCCTATGTGAGCAGCGCCGCGTACATCGACCGCATGAGCGACTACTGCAAGGGTTGCCACTACGACAAGAATCAAAAAGTGGGTGAGCGGGCCTGCCCCTACAACGCGCTGTATTGGGATTTTTTTGCGCGCAACGAAGGCACGCTGGGTAGCAACTTCCGCCTCGGCATGGTGTACCGCCAGCTGCAAAAGATGCAGGGCCCGCAGCTGGATGCGCTGCGCGAGCATGCGGCCAGCTTGCGCACGCGGCTGGATGCGCTGTAGCCCGCCTGCCGAATCACCCAACGACACCTTCACCGCAGAACCGCGCCATGTCTCAAGCACAACCCGCCGCAATGCCGTTCACTTCTTTGCAATCGCTGCCTGATGGCTACCGCGCCCTCGTCATCGGCTCCACCGGTGCCATCGGCAGCGCCTTCCTCGCCCACCTGCAGGCCGACCCGCGCTGCGCCCTGGTCGTGGGCCTGGGCCGCCACACCCACCCGGCGGTCGATCTGGACGACGAAGCCACCATTGCCGCCGCCGCCCAGCAACTCAAGGCCCAGGGGCCGTGGCACTGCATCATCCACGCCGCAGGCCTGCTGCACGGCCCCCACGGCATGCCTGAAAAGCGTTTGGGCCAGTTGAACTACGCGCAGATGGAGGCCACCTTCCGCACCAACACCTTCGGCCCCGCGCTGGTGCTGGCCCACTTTGCCCCGCTGCTGCCCAAGCAGGGGCGCGGCGTGCTGGCTGTGCTCTCGGCCAAGGTGGGCAGCATTGGCGACAACCGCCTGGGCGGCTGGTACAGCTACCGCGCCAGCAAGACCGCGCTCAACATGCTGGTAAAAACAGCGTCCATCGAAGTGGCCCGCACCCACCCGCAGGCCGTGCTGGTGGCGCTGCACCCGGGCACCGTCAACTCGGCCTTGTCGGCCCCGTTCAATGGCGCGGAGATTGGCCGCCCGGCAGCCGATGCGGCGGGCGACATGCTGCGGGTGCTGGATGGGTTGCCGGTGGAGGAAACGGGGTGCTTTTACGCCTACAGCGGCGACAAGCTGCCGTGGTGATGGCGACGTGGAGTGCTATGGTTTTGATACCGATGGTGCAATACCAGCGGGCGGTAGCAGCCATTTCAAGCAGTTTCTCGTGATGTAGCTGTTTTCCCGCTAGTACCAGCCTGGGAGGCAGCGACAACGTCTGGGTGCAAGCCCATCGAACCACGTCGCACGGGTGTTTCATGCTTCATCCATGGAGAATGCCGCATGCTTTCACCCACCTCCCGTGACCTCAACCTGGTCGTCTCCCACACCACAGCCGCTGCCTCTGCCGTGAGTGTGTGGGTGGCGCAGCACTACGGCCTGCCAGTGCAGCAGTGCTACCTGATCCGCCGCAACCTCAATGACAACTACGCCGTGCGGGCCACGGACGGCAGCCGCTATGTGGCGCGGCTTTGTGCCATCCGGCCGCGCGGTGCGTTCAATGTGGATTTTGAAGTTGCGCTGCTGGCCCACCTGCACGCACAGGGTGTGGGCGTGGCCACGCCGGTCCTGGCTGCGAATGGTGCTGCCAGCGTTACCCTGCCGTTCCCTGAGGGGCCGCGTGCGCTGGTTCTGTTTCGCCACTGCGACGGCGTCGTGCCCGATACGCCAGAAGAGCTGCACCTGACTGGCGCCACGCTGGCCCAGATTCACAGTGCTGCGCAAAGCTACGCAGGCCCCGCAAGCCGCTATGTGCTGGACGGCCACCATCTGGCAGGCCGCACGCTGGACTACCTTGCCGCCCATCCTGATCTGTCCCCCACCGTGCTGGATGCCTACCGGCAACTGGTTGGGCGCCTTCTGAGCGAGTTGGCTGATGTTGAGGGCACCCTGACCCGCGTGATGTGCCACGGCGACACGCATGGCTTCAACAACCATGTGACCACCGATGCCGAGGGTGTGCGGCGCGCAGCCTTCTTTGACTTTGACGACGCCGGGCCAGGGTTCCTGACCTATGACCTGTGTGTGTGGCTGTGGTCGAACCTGCCGCGCAAGGCCCCCATGGAGCCCGACGAAGCCTTGCTCAAGCGCTGGCAGCAGTACCTGGCCGGCTACCGCGCAGGCGGCGGCCATATCACCGATGCCGACCTCGCCGCCTTGCCGCTCTTCGTGCAGTTGCGGCACCTGTGGAACATGGGGGAGGGCGTGGCGCGCATCCACCACTGGGGCGCCAACATGATGTCTGCCGACTGGATCAAGAAGCAGCTCGATGTGATGGCCGCTTGGGCCCGTCTGGAGCTGCCACCCGGCTGATGCGGCAATCTCCTCGTGCAGGCCATCCCTAAATCGCAGGGTAGCTGCCCGTGCCCCCCGGCCATGCTGTCAGCACCTCAAAGCCGCTGTCTGTCACCGCCACCATGTGCTCCCACTGGGCCGAGAGCGAGCGGTCCTTGGTCACCACCGTCCAGCCATCGGCCAGCTCCTTCGTCTCGCGCTGGCCTGCGTTCAGCATCGGCTCGATGGTGAAGACCATGCCCGCCTCCAGCCGCAGCCCCTTGCCGCGCCGCCCGTAGTGCAGCACCTGCGGCTCATCGTGGTACACGGTGCCAATGCCGTGGCCGCAGTATTCGCGCACCACGCTGAAGTTCTCGCGCTGCGCCGCGGTGGCAATCGCATGGCCCACATCGCCCAGTGTGGCGCCGGGTTTTACCTCGCGGATGCCTGCGCACAGCGCCTCGTACGTGGTGCGCACCAGCCGCTGGGCCAGCACGCTGGGCGTGCCCACGCAGAACATGCGGCTCGTGTCGCCGTACCAGCCGTCTTTTTCCACCGCCACATCAATGTTCACGATGTCACCCTTCTTCAGCATCTGCTGGGGCGAGGGGATGCCGTGGCACACGACATGGTTCACCGAGGTCAGCACCGTCTTGGGGTAGCCCAGGTAGCCCACATTGGCAGGCCGCGCGCCCTGCACATTCACGATGTGGTCGTGGCACAGGCGGTCCAGCGCTTCGGTGGTCACGCCCGGCACCACATGCGGCTCGATCATCGCCAGCACCTCGGCCGCCAGTTGTGCGGCCCGCCGCGCCATCACCAGTTCTTCGGCCGAGCGGATCGGCACCCCACCACCGCGCGCCATCAGTGCTTCCCGGCGGGGCGTACCCCCGCTTTGTCCAGCTGCGCTGTGGCCGCCAGCGCCACGTCCAGCCCGCCCGCCAGCTCTGCCCGCACGAGAAGCTGGCAGATTTCGCGGTGGTCCAGGTCGGGATACATCTCGGTCAGCATGCCCACCCGCATCCAGTGCTCTGCCTGGGAGTTGATGGATCGGCTGAGTGCGCCACTGGCCACGCGCAGGTTTTCGTGCATCTGGTCGGAGATTTTGACTATGCCCATGGTTGACTCTATATAAAATATATACGAATTGTATATGTTTTGTATGGTGTCGATCCAGCGGCACCCGCGTGTTGGCGGTGCCGAAACTTGTGCGGGCAGCATCTGCCTGCGGTCTTCGAAACGCACTTGGGTCAGGCCACGTCGTTCAACACCTTCGCAGCGACGTCCGGCCGCTCAAGAACGATGAAGTGGCCGGCGCCAGGCACCTGGACAAACTCGGCCGCGGGAAGAAATTGCTTGTTGGCTTGCCGGTCCGAGGGCCTCGACCAATCCTTCTCTCCGTAGATGAGGTGGATGGGTGCCTTGACCTCGGGGTAGCGGGCGCGGGCCGCGATGAGGCTGGGCAGGTTGCCGTACACCGCGCGGGCGACGACCGGATAGCCAGGCCGACGTCCGACCTTCAACAGTTCATCGAGGTAGTCATCGCGCAGAGCGGCTGTGTCGCCGAGCCCCCCATGGAGCACGGCGCGCACGATCGGCTTGGGTTGGACGCCCGCGATGGTCTTGCCGACAACCGGCGCCAGCGCGCCGGTCACGACGAACCGGGCCAGCAGGCTGGACCGCGCGATGCCGCCCGCATAGTCATAGGCATTGATCGCCACAACCCGCCGCACTCTCTCGGGCAGATCGGCTGCGGTGGTGAGGGCGAGCGTGGCTCCCATCGACTCACCAAGCAGCGTGACGTCGCGCAGGTCGAGCCGGGTGATGAGGCTCTTGACCGCCCCGCGCATGGCCGGCTCCTCGTAGGAAGCGCCCGGCACGATCTCCGAGTAACCCATTCCAGGGAGATCGAGGGCATACACGGTGTACCTGTCTTTGATGAGAGGGATGAGGTGACGGAAGTGCTCGGCCTGCGTACGCACGGTGTGCAGCAAGACGAGGGCTGGCCCCTTTCCGCCGGAGAGATAGCGCAAGCGCCCGGGGCCTCCCTTGCCTGATTCCAGCGGATCGAGAAAGTGCGCCTCGGTTCCGGGGATCTTGATGGTGGAGCGTGAATCGTTGTTGGTGCGTTGCATAGCGGGCTTCTTTGAGTTTTCAGAGGGTCTTAACGCAAGGGCTGGTAGCGCGACGCTGCTTCGTTGCTCGACAGGTGGGGCGCCATCGCCTTGCGTGCGCCTTCGTAGGCATCCCAGAGGGCGCCGTCATGCAGCGCAGGAAGCGTCACCAACTCGCCGCGCTCGAAGCCCTGCAAGGCGGCATCCACGAGGTCTTCGGCACGCATCACGATCTGCGCCGGCAGGTGCTCCACAGGAAGGCCGCCGCGTGCCCAGAACTCGGTGGCCGTCGCACCCGGCAGCACGGCCTGCACCCGCACACCCTTGCCGACCAACTCGTGCTGCAGCGATTGACTGAAGGCCAACACGAAAGCCTTGCTGCCGCCATACACGCCATTCAAGGTTTCCGGCGAGACGGCCACGATGGAGGCGATGTTGATCAACGCACCGTTGCCGCGCGCCACGAAGCCGGGCACCGCCGCGTAGCTCAGCCGGGTCAGCGCCGTGACGTTGAGGTCGATCATGCGCGCCATCTGGTCCACGTCGCTCTCCAGAAGCGGCGTGTGCGTGCCGATGCCGGCGTTGTTGACCAGCAGGGTGATGCTGGCATCGCGCTTGAGCTTGTTCTCCACGCTGCGCAGCGCCACCGGATCGTTCAGGTCGGCGGGGAAGACCTCCACTGCGCGTCCGTGGCGGCTGGTGATCTCCGCGGCCAACGGGTTCAAGCGTTCGCGGTTGCGGGCAACGAGGATGAGGTCGTAGCCGCGCTGCGCCAGGCGGTCGGCGTAGAGAGCGCCGATGCCGGAGGAGGCTCCGGTGATGAGGGCGGTGCCCAGGTTCGTCTGAGTCATGGTGGTAATCCGTTTGTGGTTGCGATGGAGCGAATTTTGTGCTGCTTGGCATCTGGCGTAAATGACGCTTATAGTCACGTTTTATGCCATCGACTTCGGAGAAAACAATGCACAAGATCGGCTACGTCCTGCCGGCCGGCTTTCAGGTGATGGCGCTGGCCACGCAGGCGGTGTTCGAGTTCGCCAACGTTGTGGCGGGCGAACCCTTCTACGAGGTGGCTTGTCACTCGATGCCTGGCGGTAGCGTCAAGGCATCGCTGGGCATGGCCCTGCAGACGCGTCCCTTTACCGCACGCAGCACGGCCGATACCTGGATGGTGGTCGGCGTGCTCGACCCGTTGGCCACGCCCTCGCCGTCAGACCTGCTGCATGCGCTGCGAAAGTGCAGCGCTCGTGCGCGTCGGACCGTGGGGCTGTGCACCGGGGCCTTCGTGCTGGCCGAGGCCGGCTTGCTGGCGGGGCGACGCGCAACGACCCACTGGGCTTATGCAGACGCACTGCAGCAGCGGCATCCCAATATCCAGGTCGAGCCGGACCGCATCTTCATCGCCGATGACCCGATCTGGACCTCGGCCGGCATGACGGCGGAACTGGATCTGGCGCTCGGCCTCGTCGAGAAGGACCTGGGCGACGACGTGGCGCGAGCGGTGGCGCACCGGCTGGTCATGCACCAGCGCCGCTCGGGCGGCCAGTCCCAGCATTCGGAAATCCTGAACCTCGCACCGCGCTCGGACCGCATCGCGCGGGCGCTCGAGCATGCCCGCAGCCATCTGGCGCAGCCGCTGAACGTGGAAGAACTCGCTGCGGCCGCAAACCTCAGCCCGCGCCAGTTCAGCCGTGTGTTCACGGCCGAGACCGGCCAGTCGCCAGCCAGGGCGGTAGAGCGTCTGCGCGTGGAGGCGGCGCGCTTGATGATCGAGCGCAGCCGCCATCCGCTGGAGGTGGTTGCGCGCGAAACGGGTTTTCGCGACCGGCGCCATCTTCGCGAAGCGTTCATGCGTGGCTTCGGCAAGCCGCCTCAAGCACTCCGGCGCGACGCGCGGGTGGGATCCTGAAGCGGGTCGAGAAGAAGGCGGCAGTCCGCCATGCACCGATCAAACGCCATCGCTGGCCCTGGGCAAGCACTTTGACGGCAGCGCGCCAGGTGCCCCGCGGCCCGTTACTGTTGCGCGTCCCTCGCGTCGCCCATGCTCAAATGCCAAACTTCTTCAGCCGATACGCCATCGTCGCCCGGCTGATCCCCAGCAGCCGCGCCGCTGACGCCACATTGCCCCCCGCGCTGTGCAGCGCCTGCCGCAGCAGCTGTTCCTCGGCCTGATGCAATGGCGCGACCGTCGGTATGGTGGCGGGTGTCGGGGTCCAACTGGAGGCGGGCTGCGAGTGTGCTGAGTTCTGCGGAGCAACCGCCCCTGCAGCAACTTCGCGCTGCGCTTGCCCTGTTGGATGCAGCGTTGCCGTGCTGTTTGGATTCAGGTGCAGTGACATCACCCCCCCGCCACTTTGCTCACCCCCCGCAAACAGATGGTGCGGCTCAATCGGTTCGCCATCCGTCGCCAAAATCACCGCCCGTTCAATCAGGTTCTGCAGCTCGCGGATGTTGCCGGGGAAGGGGTAGTGAAACATCGCCTTCACGGCCGCCTGGCTAAAGCCGGGCACCTGCCGCTGGTGCTTGCGCTGGTAGTGGGCCAAGAAGTGGCTCATCAGCAGGGGGATGTCGTCGCGCCGGTCGCGCAGCGGGGGCAGGTGGATGGGGAAGACGTTGAGTCGGTAGAACAGGTCTTCGCGGAACGTGCCTTCGCGCACGGCCTGGCGCAGGTCCACGTTGGTGGCGGCCACCAGGCGCACGTCCACGCGCACGGTGCGGGTGCCGCCCACGCGCTCCACCTCGCCTTCTTGCAGGGCGCGCAGCAGCTTGCCCTGGGCTACCAAACTCAGCGTGCCGATTTCGTCGAGGAAGAGGGTGCCGCCGTGTGCGCGCTCAAACCGGCCGGGGCGCGATGTGCCTGCGCCGGTGTAGGCGCCGCGCTCCACGCCGAAGAGTTCGCTCTCCACCAGCGTCTCGGGGATGGCCGCGCAGTTGATGGCCACAAAGGGCTGGCTGCTGCGGGGGCTGATGCGGTGGAGCATGCTGGCAAACATCTCCTTGCCCACGCCCGATTCGCCGGTGAAAAGCACCGTGGCGGCGGTGGGTGCCACGCGCTGCAGCATGTGGCAGGCGGCGTTGAAGGCGGATGAGGCGCCGACCATGGTGGCGCTTGCCGTGGGGTCGGCGGCGGGGCCTGCGTGGCTGGATGCCGGTGCCTTGCCCGGCGGCACGCCCAGGTAGGTGGTGCGGGCCTTGCCCTGTGCCCCTGCGGGCATGGAGGTGGGCAGCGAAGCGGGCGGGGTGCCCACAAAGTCCTGGGCGTTCAGGTAGAACAGGTCTTGCTCGGGGTCGTCCCACAGTTCGGCCGATTTGCCCACCACGCGGCAGTGCGCGGCGCCGGAGGATCTGCAGTCCACCTCGCGAAAGACGATCATGCGGCCGAACAGGGTGCTGACGTAGCCTGTGGCGTAGCCCACCTGCATCCAGCACGCGGGCGAGCCGCCCACGCCATAGGCGGCGATGTGCTCGTCGTCTTCGCTGGAGTTGTGCCAGAGGAACTCGCCGTCGTATTCGCCCAGCTCGGCGTTGTAGCGGGCGTGCACCACCTCCACCTGCACCACGCCCTCCAGCGCGTGCAGGCGGGTGCCCGCCATGGCGGCTGCGGTGGGCTCGGCATCGGGCCACTGCTGGCGCACCAGGCGGGCGTCGCGCGCGCCGCTCACATAGCCCGCGCGGGTCAGCAGGCCGCGTGCCTTGTCCAGGCCAATGCTGTCGATCAGCTCGCGCCGCAGCGAGCCCAGCGCTTCGGAGTGCAGCAGGATCATGCGCTGGTCTTGCAGCCAGATACGCCCGTCGCCGGGGGAGAAGAACAGGCATTCGCTGATGTCGGCCACCGTGGGGTGGGTGTGCTGGCTGATGCCATGGGTGTCGAACCCACCCAGGGCGCGGGGGGCTTCGGCAGGCACGGTGCCCAGCAAGGCCTGGCCTTGGCCCACGGCGGTGCGGTGCAGGTCGGCCAGAGAGACGCGGCGCTTCGGCATGGGGGCCTCCGGTTGTGGATCAGAAAGTGATCAAAAAGTGATCATTTGATCAATCTTTGTAGTGCCATTTGTTTATGAATGGTAACTATTTGGTGGCAAAAAGTCGCCCGTGCCAGCCATGTTTTGGCCTAGGGAAAGTCCGTAGCGCTCCCTCTCAAAAAGCCCGTTTTTCAGGCGTTTTGGGGTTTGGTGGCAGGCGGGGCTGGTACGCCCGTTGCAATTTGAGGTCACACCGCCGCAGCCATGCGGTGGGTTTTGATTTCAACCAAGGAGCAATGCAATGGGTGTTTCAGAAAAACCAGGCCTGCTGGACAACCGCCTGTGGGCGGGCAAGGCCTTTGATGGTGCGTGGTCTACCGTGCTGAGCACGGCGCGTGATGCGCTCGAGCCCGCCACGGGCCAGGTGTTCAGCCGCGTGGGCATTGCCAGTGCGGCAGACATGCAGGCCGCCATTGGCCGTGCGCAGCAGGCGCAGGCCGCATGGGCGGCCACGGGGCCGCGCGAGCGTGCGGCGGTGTTCCACCGTGCGGCCAGCATTTTTGAGCAGCACTTTGACGAGCTGGCAATGACAGTCGCCCGCGAAACCGGCGGCATCGTGCCCAAGGGCCAGCACGAGGTGCGCGAGGCCATCACGCTGTGCCACCTGGCTGCAGCCCTGCCCATGCAGGCCCAAGGCCAGGTGCTGCCCAGCACGCCGGGGCGCCTGTCGATTGCGCGGCGCGTGCCGCACGGGGTGGTGGGGGTGATCTCGCCATTCAACTTCCCGCTCATCCTGGGCTTGCGCTCGGTGGCCCCGGCGCTGGCGCTGGGCAATGCGGTGGTGCTCAAGCCCGACACGCGCACGCCAGTGAGCGGTGGCTTCATCATGGCCCGCGTGTTTGAAGAAGCGGGCCTGCCCAAGGGCCTGCTGCAGGTGGTGCCCGGCGATGCCGAGGCGGGCGAGGCGCTGGTGGTGGACGAGCGCGTGCCCATGATCGCCTTCACCGGCTCGCCCACGGTGGGCCGCCGCATTGGCGCGTTGGCCGGGCAGCATCTCAAGAAGGTGTCGCTGGAGCTGGGCGGCGCCAACAACCTCATCATTCTGGAAGACGCCGACCTGGACGCCGCCGCCAGCGCCGCCGCGTTTGGCGCGTGGTTCCACCAGGGGCAGATCTGCATGGCATCCAACCGCATCCTGGTGCACGAGTCGATTGCCGAAGGCATCGTGCAACGCATGGTGGGTAAGGCCACGCACCTGCCCGTGGGCGATGGCGCCAGCGGCCAGGTGGCCCTGGGGCCGATGATCGACGCCAAACAGCTGCAACGCTTCGACAAGCTCATCAAGGACAGCGTGGCCCAGGGCGCCAAGCTCGAAGCGGGTGGCACCTACGAAGGCCTTGGCTACAAGCCCACGGTGCTCTCGGGCGTCAAGCCCGGCATCCGTTCGTTTGACGAAGAGCCTTTTGGCCCGGTGGCCAACCTCGTCACCTTCCGCACCGACGACGAGGCCGTGCAACTGGCCAACACCAGCCAGGGCGGCCTGGCGGCTGCCGTCATCAGCCCTAGCGTGGGTCGCGCCATGGCCATCGGCCAGCGCCTGCGCGCAGGCATGGTCCACATCAACGACCAGACGGTGAACGACGAGTGCACCAACCCCTTTGGGGGCCCTGGCGTGGGTGGCAACGGGGGCAGCGTGGGCGGGCCTGCCGACATTGATGAATACACGCAGTGGCAGTGGATCACCGTGAAGGACGCGCCACCTGCATTCCCGTTCTGACATCGCAAGCCCTCGGTGCGGTTGGGCCGCTCCGAGGGCTTGTGCCCCCCACAAAAATCAGGAGACAACTTTCATGACCCTACACAACAAAACCATCGTCGTCACCGGCTGCTGCTCCGGCATCGGCGCAGACTTTGCCAAGCTTGCCCGCCAGCAGGGCGCCCGCGTGATCGGTGTGGACCGCAATGCGCCCACGCTCACGCTCGACGGCTTTGTGCAGGTGGATTTGGGCGACCCGGCCGCCATCAACGATGCCGTGGCGCAACTGCCTGCCAAGGTGGATGCGCTGGCCAACATTGCGGGCGTGCCGGGCACATCGCCCGCCGAGCTGGTCGGCCGCGTCAACTACCTGGGCCTGCGGCACTTCACACACCGCGTGCTGGAACGCATGGGCGAGGGCGGCTCCATCGTCAATATCTCTTCCATCCTGGGGGCCGAGTGGCCGCAGCGCCTGGAGCTGCACCGCGCACTGGGCGCCACTACCAGCTTTGAAGCAGGCGCCAAGTGGCTGGCTGCGCATCCCGTGCCGCAGGAGACCTGCTACCAATATTTCAAGGAAGCGCTGATCGTGTGGACGTACACCCAGTCGCAAAAGATCTTCATGGAGCGCGGCGTGCGCATGAACTGCGTGGCCCCCGGCCCGGTGTTCACGCCCATCCTGGGCGACTTTGTGCAGATGCTGGGCCAGGAGCGGGTGGAGAAAGACGCCCACCGCATGAAGCGCCCGGCTTTCAGTGACGAAGTGGCGCCGGTGATCGCCTTCCTGTGCAGCGACGCGGCACGCTGGGTGAGCGGCATCAACCTGCCGGTGGATGGCGGGCTCGCCTCCACCTACCTCTGAGCGAAGGGGCCACACATGTCCGCACAACAGCTTGAGGCCATCTTGCAGATGGCCGCGCAAAACCCGCCGCCACCACAAGCCACCCCCGCGCAGCTGCGTGCGTGGTTTGACGCCAGCAACTCGCGAATGCCCTTGGCCCAGGGGCTTCCCATCCAGACGCTGCGCATCCCCAACGGGGCGGGCGGCACCATGGCTGCGGAGTTGCTGAGCACGCCGCAGGCGGACCCGCGCAGGCTGGTCATCTACTACCACGCGGGTGGCTTTGTGTTCGGCTCGCTCACATCACACCGGGCGCTGTGCTCGTACCTCGCGCAGTTCAGCGGTGCACAGGTGCTCAACGTGGACTACCGCCTGGCGCCGGAACACCCCGCGCCCGCCGCGCACGACGATGCTCTGGCGGCCTACCAGTGGGCGCTGGCCAACGGCTATGCCGCTTCGGCCATCGCGCTGATGGGTGACTCGGCGGGCGGTAACCTGGCCTTGTCCACGGCGGTGCGTGCCCGCAACCAGGGCTTGCCCCTGCCTGCGGCCATCGTGGCCTTGTCGCCCGCGCTGGACCTGGCGTCCGAAGGTGCGTCCCACCACACGGTGGACGACCCGTTCATCACGCGCGAGCTGATGGGCTTTTTCAACGCCATGTACGTGCCGGGTGGCGATGTGCGTTCACCCACGGTCACCCCGTTCTACAGCGCCGATCTGCAAGGGCTGCCCCCTGTGCAACTGCAAGTGGGCGGCTGGGAACGCCTGCGCGACGATGCCGTGACCATGGCCGCACGCCTGAAGGCGGCGGGTGTGGCGGCGGACTGCACCGTGTGGGACGGCATGGTGCATTGCTGGCAGCTGTTTGCGCCCGCGTTGGATGAAGCGCTGGCCTCGCTGGAGCAGGCGGGCCGGTTCATTGCCGCGCACCAGCGCACGGCGGTGGCGGCTGCTGCATAGCGCAGCGGCGTCCTCCAACCCCAACCACCCCAAGGGCCGACGCATTGGCCGCGCCCCACCGGCACAGGCCGGGGCGCGAGCCTGCGCGCCACCCAGCCATGGCCTGCGCGGAGCCACAGAAAACCGATCGACATAACAACGAGGAGACAAACGACATGAAAACACTGGAGAGACTGAAAGCATCGCCCCCCAAGACAAGCCGCCTCGCCGCGCTGGCCCTGGCCAGCACGCTGGGTGCAGCGGCGTTCGCCACCGAGGGCGGGGGCTCCACCTACCCGCTGGGCACTGAGAACTTCGTGGCAGGCGCTGCGCCGCCGCCCGGGCTGTATGTGCTGGAGTACGTCAACTACTACACCACCAGCCGCGTGAACGATGGCCAGGGAAACGCCGTGCCCATCCCCGGTTTCAAGGTGCGGGCCGCCGCCGCTGCCACGCGCCTGATCTGGATCACCCCCCAGCAGGCGCTGGGCGGCCATGTGGCGGCCCACGCCATCTTCCCGCTGGTGGATCTGTCGGTGCGCGCCGGGGGCGCGAGCGATTCGCGCACCGGACTGGGCGATGTGACGGTGGGGGGCTCGGTGGCCTGGCACCACTCCCCGCAGCTTCACAGCGTGCTGGGGCTCGATGCCGTGCTGCCCACCGGGGCGTATGACCGCACGCGCCAGGCCAACATTGGGCGCAACTACCTGTCGCTGCAGCCCCTGGGCGTGCTGACCTGGATGGACCCCAGCGGCTTCAACGGCGACGTGAAGGCCACCCTCAACTTCAACCGCACCAACAGCGACACCAACTACCGCTCGGGCCGTGAACTCATCGTGGACTACGCCGCAGGCTGGGGCCTGGGCAATGGCTGGGTAGTGGGTGTGGGCGGCTATGTCTACCGGCAGTGGAGCGACGACAAGGTGGGCGGTGTGGCGCTGGCGGGATCGCGTGGCCGCAGCCAGTCCATCGGCCCCTCGGTGCGCTATGCCAATGGCAAGGGCTGGCTCATCACCGCCAAGGTGGAAAAGGAGTTCGGCGTGCGCAACCGCGCCCAGGGCTCGCAGTTCTGGCTCAAGACCACCATCCCTTTCTGAACCCCGCAACCGATCGCTGGAGAACTTCACCATGACAACCAACACCCCTGAATCCACGGTGCCCGCCGCAGACGCTGCGCAGGCCGCATCCCCCACCATCTCGCGCCGTGGGCTGATCGCTGCTGCAGGCGCTGGCAGCCTCGCACTGGGTGCCCGCCCGCTATGGGCCCAGGCCGCAGGCGCCGCGCCCGTGCTCAAGGTCGGCTTCATCAGCCCACGCACCGGCCCGCTGGGCGCGCTGGGCGAAACCGACACCTTCATCCTGGCACAGGTGCGCAAGACGCTGGCGGCGGGCCTGACCATTGGCGGCGTGAAGTACGCGGTGGAGATTCTGGACCGCGACACCCAGTCCGACCCGGCCCGTGCCAGCCAGCTGGCCAAGGCGCTGATCAACAGCGACAAGATCGACCTCATGCTGACCACCACCACACCCGAAACGGTGAACCCGGTGTCGGATGCGTGCGAGGCGGCGGGCGTGCCCTGCCTGTCTACGGTGATGCCGTGGGAGGCCTGGTACTTTGGCCGGGGCGCCAAGCCCGGCGCGCCATCGCCCTTCAAGTGGACGTACCACTTCTCGTTTGGCGGAGGCAGCTTCACCACGTCGTACACCTCGCAGTTCGCGGCGTTGCCCACCAACAAGAAGATTGGCGTGCTGTACCCCAACGATGCCGATGGCAACGCGATTCGCGCCACGTTGGCGCCTGAGCTGGCCAAGGCGGGCTTCACCGTGGTGGACGCCGGGCCGTATGAGAACGGCACCACCGACTACTCAGCACAGATCGCCAAGTTCAAGGCCGAGCGCTGCGAGATCTTCAACACCTTCCCCATTCCGCCAGACTTCGCCACCTTCTGGCGGCAGGCGGCGCAGCAGGGCTACACGCGCATGGTGAAGATTGCGCAGATCGCGAAGACGGGCCTTGTGCCCTCGCAGGTGGAGGCCCTGGGCCTGCTGGCGCTGAACCTAGGCGCTGGATGCTTCTGGCACAAGAGCTTTCCCTACGCGTCAGCGCTCACAGGCCTCACGGGCGTGCAGCTGGCCGATGCGTATGAGGCCAGCACCGGCAAGCAGTGGACACAGATGCTGGGCTCCACCATGTCGCTGTTCGATGCAGGCACCGAGGCGCTCAAAGCCAGCACCAACCCCCGCGACAAGGCGGCGCTGGCCAAGGCCATCAGCACGCTCAAGGCCACCACCATGCAAGGTCCGGTGGACTTTGCCAAGGGGCCTGTGCCCAACGTGTCGGTGACACCGGTGGTGGGCGCGCAGTGGGTCAAGCCCGCAGCGGGCAGCAAGTTCAAGCTCGACCTCCTCGTCACCGAGAACGCCACCGACCGCAACATCCCCGTGGCGGCGGCGCTCAAGTCCTACAGCTGATCTCCATGCGACATCCACAACCCCTTTGGAGCCCGTCAGCGGGCGGGCCGCAGCAGCAGCCGTTGCTGCTGCAGGCGCAGGGCATCGACATGCGGTTTGGTGCGCTCAAAGTGCTGGACCGGCTCGATTTTTCAGTGGGCAGTGACGAGGCCGTGGGCATTGTCGGGCCCAACGGTGCGGGCAAGACCACGCTGCTGAACGTGTTGGCCGGAGCGTTTGCGCCAAGCCAGGGCGCCGTGTGGTTCCAGGGTGTGGATGTGAGCGCCCGCAGCGCGGCAGACCGCTGCCGTGCAGGTATTGCGCGCACCCACCAGGTGCCTCGGCCGTTCCTGGGCATGACGGTGTTTGAAAACGTGCTCACCGGCGCCACGCATGGCGCGGGCCTGCACGCCCGCGATGCGGGTGACCGGGCCATGGAGTGCCTGCGCCTGTGTGGCATGGAGGCGCTGGCCAACCGCCGTGCAGAGACGCTGGGCCTGCTCGGCCGCAAGCGGCTGGAGCTGGTGCGGGCGCTGGCCACCGGCCCCCAGGTGCTGCTGCTCGACGAGATCGGCGGCGGGCTGACCGATGCCGAGGCCAGTGAACTGGTGGACCTGGTGCGCACCCTTCGCAGCCAGCGCATCGCCATCGTCTGGATCGAACACATGGTGCATGTGCTGCTGCAGGTGGCCACACGCCAAGTGTGCATGGATGGCGGACGGATCATTGCCAGCGGCGACCCGCAGGCCGTGCTGAGCGATGCGACCGTGGTCGAGGCCTATCTGGGCGGGGTGGTCGCATGAGCGCGTTGTTGAGCATTGAGGGCCTGAACGCCCACCACGGGCAGCTGCCTGCCGTGCGCAATGTGTCGCTGCAGGTGCACACGAGCGACGTCCTGGCCCTGGTGGGGGCCAACGGCGCGGGCAAGACCACGCTGCTGCGCACGCTGGCCGGTGCCCACCGCGCCAGCAGCGGCACGGTGCGGTGGGAGGGCGTGGACATCACCCGCCTGCCCGCCCACCAGCGTGTGGCTGAGGGCCTGGCCCTGGTGCCCGAGGGGCGGCGCCTGTTTGCGGGCATGACCGTGCGCGAAAACCTGCTGGTGGCCCGCGCGGCGGGCCGGCGCGGACAGTGGAGTTTTGACACCGTGCTGGACGCTTTCCCGCAGCTTGCGCCGAAGCTGAACGCCCGCGCGGGCGAGCTGTCGGGCGGGCAGCAACAGGCCGTGGCCATTGGCCGCGCGCTCATGACCAACCCGCGCGTGCTGCTGCTCGACGAGGTCTCGCTGGGCCTGTCGCCCCTGGCCGTGCAGGGCGTGTACGACGCGCTGCGTGGCGTGGTGGGGCAGGGCACTACGCTGGTATTGGTAGAGCAGGATTTGCAGCGCGTGCAGGCCGTCGCCAGTCGCATTGTCTGCATGCTCGAAGGCAGTGTGGTAGCCGATGCGCCCGCCGACCAGCTCACCCGTGCGCAGATCACCGCGTTTTACTTTGGCGCGCAGCGGCCTGAAGCTGCGCCCGGCAGCCACGCCACTGGCAATGCCGATGGCGAAGCTGCCAACCACGCGATCCACTTCCACCCCGCCCACAAGGAGGCCGCATGAACCTTCTCAATCAGATCGTCCAGGGCCTATTGCTCGGCGGCTACTACGCCTTGCTCGCCTGCGGCCTGTCGTTCATGTTCGGGGTGATGCGCATCATCAACCTGGCCCACGGCAGCCTGACGGTGGTGGCGGCCTACCTGCTGTGGGTGCTGGCCGAACCGATGGGCTGGCATCCGCTGCTGGCCCTGCTGGCGGTGGTGCCTGCCATGGCACTGCTGGGCTGGCTGCTGCACAAGCTGGTGCTGGAGCGCAGCGCGCGCCTGGGCGCGCTGGTGCCCCTGCTGGCCACGTTTGGCCTGGCCAGCATGATCGACAACGTGCTGTTCCAGCACTTTGGTGCCGACACGCGTTCGCTGGCCACCTCCATCGGCACGCTGGCCTATGACAGCTGGGAGCTGCCCGGCGGCCTGTATGTGGGGCAGTTGCCCACCCTGGTGCTGGTGCTGGCGGTGCTGCTGCTGGGCGGTCTGCACGCCATGCTGGCGCACACGGCGCTGGGGCGGCAGATCCTCGCAGCGTCGGAAGACGCCGACACCGCGCGCCTGGTGGGCGTGCGCACCGGCACGGTGTTCGCCGCGGCTTCGGCCATCACCATGGTCACTGTCACGCTGGCAGGGGCGTCGCTGGCCCTGCGCGCCACGTTCGATCCGTTCTCAGGCCCGCAGCAACTGATCTTTGCGTTTGAGGCCGTCATCATCGGCGGCGCCGGATCGCTGTGGGGCACCTTGCTGGGCGGTGTGGTGCTGGGCGTGGCGCAGAACCTGGGGGCGCAGGTGCATCCCCAGGGGTTTCTCATCGCCGGGCACGCCACTTTTTTGGTCATCCTGCTGGCCCGGCTCTACGCGAGCGGTGCGCTGCGCAGGTTCTTCTCCTCCCGCCGCAGGGCTGTGCCATGACTGTTCCAACGATCTCTGTTCCCTCCGCAATCACGGGCCCATCCCCATGGGTCATCCAGCGATGGACGCGCGCGTCCATCGCCTTCGCCAGCGCCACCGTGCTGCTGCTGGCCGTGCTCTGCCTGGGGCCGCTGTGGCTGCAGGCGGGCACGGTGGACCGGCTCACTACGTTGTTCATCTACGTGATCCTCGCCGTGATGTGGAACGCGCTGGCGGGCTACGCCGGGCTGGTGTCGATTGGCCACCAGGCGTTCTTTGGCCTCGGGGCCTACGCCATGGTGCGGCTGGCCGATGCGGGCCTGGGCCCGTACCCGGCGCTGCTGGTGGGTGCTGTGCTGGTGGCCTTGGTGGCGGTGCCGCTGGCGGCTTTCATGCTGCGCCTGCAGGGCGGCGAATTTGCGATCGGCATGTGGGTGGTGGCCGCGCTGGCCCACCTGTGTGTGAACCTCGATAGCTTGGTGCAGGGCGAGACGGGCACCTCGATGATCGCGCTGCAGCAGTATGCGGCCGACGACCGGCGTGCCTACACGTATTGGGCCGCGCTCGCCGCCATGGCAGGGCTGTGCTGGGTGGTCTTCCTGCTCCTGCGCAGCAAGGTGGGCACGGCCGCGCAGGCCATTCGCGACAACGAGGTGGCAGCCATCTCGCTCGGTGTGCGTGCGGTCGCCATCAAGCGGCTGGTGTTTGTGCTGTCGGCGTTTGGCTGCGCCCTGGCGGGCGGCCTGTGGCTCGCCACGTCCATCAGCTTTCAGCCCAAGACCTATTTCAGCGTGCAGTGGACGGCCTACATGATCTTCATGGTGTTGGTGGGGGGGATAGGCACCATGGAAGGCCCCATCCTCGGCGCGCTGCTTTTCTTTGCGGTGGAAACGCTATGGGGCGGGCAGGGCGTGCTCTACCTCATCGGCCTGGGCGCCATTGCCATGCTGTTTGCGCTGTTTTTGCCCAGGGGCATATGGGGGGCGGTGCAGCAGCGCTGGGATGTGCACCTGCTGTCGGCGGGGTACCGGGTGCGTCTAGGCACGTCGCACACGGTGGATGGAGGTTAGGGCCTCTTCGCACTGGCGAAAAATAGTGTGAACAGAGGCCCTAGTCCACGGCAGGGCCGGGCGCGCGAAGGGCCGCGCAGAGGCGCAACGGCGCGCCCTCAGTCCTCGCCCTGCAAACCCTCGGCGAGCGCCTCAAACACCACCCGAATCCGCCGCGAGGTGCGCAGCTCGCGGTGGGACACCAGCCAGATGGGAAAGCGCACTGGCGGCAGGTCGTCCAGCACCCGGACCATGCCCGGCGTCTTGCGCGCGATCTCGGTCATCATGGCGCCGATGCCCATGCCCTGGCACACCAGCGCCCAGTGGGCCACGGTGTGGTCGGAGTAGCAGCTGAAGTTGTCCTCGCTCAGGTTTAGCCCGTGCTGGCGCAGGTACGCCAGGTATTGGCCATTGCGGTCTGAGCCCACAAAGGGCAAGCGTGCGGCCTCCTGTGCGTTGCGTGGATGGCCGTGGGCCTGGACCCAGTCCTCTGAGGCGTAGAAGTAGGCCTGTGCCTCACGGATCAGGCGAGCGATCAGGTCGGGCTGCTCGGGCTTGACGTGGCGGATGGCAATGTCGGCCTCGCGGCGCAGCAGGTCGCTCAGCGCGTTGGACGAGATCACTTCGACGGCAATGCCTGGCTCCTGCGCGCGCAGGCGCTGCACGATGGGCGGCAGCAGGTAGGCGGCCACGGCGTCGGTGGCCGACACCGACACCACGCCCCCTACCGCTTGCGACCGCCCGCTAGCCGCCAAGCCCAGCGCCTCGGCGGCAGCGCCCATGGCGCGGGCGTGTTCCAACAGGTCCAGCCCCGTGGGCGTGAGCACCATGGCCTTGCCCACGCGCTCGAACAGCGTCACCCCCATCTGCTGCTCAATGGCGGCCACCTGCCGGCTCAGGGTGGGTTGGGTCAGGCCCAGCTTGCGCGCGGCGGCAGACAGTGAGCCGGTCTGGGCCGTTTGCAGAAAGGCTTTTAGCTGATTCCAGTCGAGGTTATCCATGCGTAAACGTATATGTTCACTGCAATTTACCGCAGTTTCCTGCGCTTCAATGCATGGATAGCATCCGGGTGTTGCTCCTTCCTGCATTCCACCGCGTCAGCACTTCCCCCGAACCGTATCCATGTCTTTGCCCGCCATTGCTCCCGCCTCCAGCGCTTCTCCCTCTGCGGTCCGTTCGGCTGCGGCGTCCCAAGCGCGGTTCTGGGACCGCATCGCGCCCAAGTATGCAGCCGACCCCATTGCCGACCTGGCGGGGTATGAGGCCACACTGCAGCGCGTGCAGGGCCTGCTGTCCACCCAGCATGACGTGCTGGAGATTGGCTGCGGCACGGGCAGCACGGCGCTGCGCCTGGCACCTTTCACCCGCAGCTTGCTGGCCACCGATGTCTCGCCCCAGATGATTGCCATTGCCCAGCAGCGGCTGGCCGCGCAGCCCTCGCCACAGCTGCGTTTTGCCGTGGCCGACGCCGAGGCAGAGGCCTTTGGGCACGGGGCGTATGACGCGGTGCTGGCCTTCAACGTGCTGCACCTGGCGAGCGACCTCGACGATGCGCTCAAGCAGGTGGTGCAGGTGCTGCGGCCGGGTGGGTTGCTGATCTCCAAGACAGCTTGCCTTGCCGAGATGAACCCGCTGATTCCCTACCTGGCCGTGCCGCTGATGCGCGCCATTGGCAAGGCCCCGCCCGTGCTGTGTTTTGGCGAACAGCGGCTGCAGTCGGCCATGGTGCAGCAGGGCCTGCAGATCGTCTGCGCCGAGCGGCATGGCACGCGCGGCAAGGACATCCGTGCCTTTGTCGTGGCCCGCAAACCGGGCTGATTTTTCCTCCTCCTTTCACCGCAACGCATGCGGCCCTTTTGGGGACGCAGGGAGTTGTTTTGCCTGCTGGTTCTTGCCGAGCCGTTTTGTTCATTCCCCATTGATCCCAAGGAGCCTGTCATGTCTGTTTCTTCCCATTCATCGCACCGCACCCGCTTTGTTCGCTGGTCTGCGGGGGCGCTGACCCTGGCGCTCTTCGCCGGTTGCGCTTCCACCCTTGACCAGTCGGGCCTGGAGCAGCGTACGGCGCAAGCCATCGGGCGGACTGCCGACCAGTTCACCATCACCGATCGCCAGGAGGAAACCGGTGGCCGGGTCAACTACACCGTCAACACCCGCGACGGCGCCACCTACCGGTGTTACGTGTACGGCGCCACAGGCTTTCAGAAGGCCATGAGCTTTGGGCGAACACCCCATTCCGACGCCATCTGCACAGCCATGGTGGGCAGCAAGAGCGGTAGCAGCAGCCCTGCAGCCGCAGCGCCAGCAGCATCCCCGGCGCCTGCCGCCCGTGGCCGCAATGCCAGCCCCGAGTGCAACGCCTTGCTGAAAGCGGCCGGGCGGTGCTGATATTTGCGCTCCCACCTTCCACGCAGCCCCGCACGCAGAACGCCATGAAGGGGATCCACACCACCCTGTTGATGGCTGCGGCCTGGCTGCCCCTGGCGGCCAGCGCGGCGGACCTGCGGGTTGCCGTGACCGACGGCCCCGCTGCGCCAGCCACGCTCTACCTGGCCGTGTTTGACTCGGCCGATGCATTTGCCAGCAACCAGGCCGTGGTCTCGCAAAAGATCGAACTGCGCGACGGTGCCGCGCAACTGGTGTTCAGTGGCTTGCCCGCCGGGCGCTACGTGGTCAAGTCGTTTGCCGACGAAAACGGCAACGCCAAGCTGGACACCAACCTGCTGGGCCTGCCCACAGAGCGGTATGGCTTCTCCAACGACGCCCGGGGCCGCATGGGCCCGCCCGGTTTCGACGCGGCAGCCGTGCCGCTGGATGCCGACCACAGCATCACCATCCGCCTGCGCTAGCCCCCTGGAGGCGTACTCATGTCCATCCATCGCCGTGATCTGGTGCTGCGGCTCATGGCCGCTGGCGGCGGCCCCTTGCTTGCGTCCCTGGCATCCCAGGCGCCCCGCGCGGCGCACGCTCATGCGTCTTCCGCCAACTGGCACACCCAGTTCGAGGCGTCCGAGGCGCCGTGGAAGCCGGCGTTTGCCACTGCGGCGGCAGACATTCCTCTGACAGCAGCCAGGGTGCGCGGGCGCTTCCCGGATGCCGTGGCGGGCACGTTGTACCGCGTGGGCCCGGCGGGCCACGACCTGGGTGGAGAGCGCTACCAGCACTGGTTTGACGGCGACGGGATGGCCCACCGTTTTTTGATCGACGGCAACACGGTGAACCACCAGGGCCGCTATGTGGCCACCGCCAAGCGGCTGGCCGAAGTCCAGGCGGGCCGCAGGCTGACCGAAGGCTTTGGCACCGTGTTCCCGGGCCGCGAGCCACCCAGCTCGCCCGACAGCATGAACGCCGCCAACATCAGCATGCTGCCCGTGGGTGACGATGTGCTGGCGCTGTGGGAGGGCGGCTCGGCCACGCGCCTGGACCCCCGCACGCTGGAGACCCGGGGCCTCAAGACCTGGCGCGCAGACCTGGCAGGCGTGCCCTTCTCGGCCCACCCCCGGGTGGAGCCCGACGGCACGATCTGGAACTTTGGCGTGGACTCCCACCACGGCCTGTTGCTGCTGTACGAAATCACGCCTGCAGGGGCGCTGCGCCGCGCCGATGCGTTCCCGCTCAGCCACATGCCCATGGTGCACGACTTTGCGGTCACGGCCGGGCACCTCGTCTTCCTGCTGCCCCCGCTGGTGTACGACGCGCAGCGCCGCCTGGCCGGTGCGAGTGTGCTGGACGCGCACCAATGGCGCCCCGAGCTGGGCATGCGTGTGCTGGTGGTCCACAAGCAGGACTGGAAGCGGCAGCAGATGTTTCACCTGCCTGCGGGCTTTCTGTTCCACCTGGGCAACGCCTGGGAGGAGCAAACCGCCAGCGGCACGGTGATTCATCTCGACTACGCGCGCGCCACCGACGCATCCGGCGTCCTCACCGACACGCGCGAGGTGATGCGTGCCCGGCTGGCGGGCTCGGCAGGCCCGGTGCTGACGGTGGCCCGCCTGGATTTGCGCACCGGCAAAGCCACCCAGGCCAGCCTGGGCGTGGAGGCGGAGTTTCCGCGCATCGACCCCCGGCGGGTGGGGCAGCGGCACCGCCAGGTCGTCCATGCCACCGGCACCCAGGGCGGCCTGCCGCTGTGGGGCGCCATTGCCTCCACCAACGTGGAGACCGGCGCCTCGCAGCGCTACCGCTACGGCCCCCACACCATCGTGGAAGAGCATGTCTGCGTGCCCGACGCGCGCGGCCCCGGCTGGGTGCTGGGCACCGCGCTGGACTACGCCCGCAAGCAAACCCTGCTGTCGTGTTTTGCCGCCGACGCGCTGGCCGAAGGCCCCGTGGCGCAGGCCACGCTGCCGTATGCACTGCCGCTGGGGCTGCACGGCGTGTTTGTGGCGGCCTGATGTGCAGCCTTGGCGCGCCCCCGGCAGGTTTGCAAAAGCCCTGGCTTGCACCGGCAGGTGGGGCGGCTTCACTCAACAAAATGGTCAAGGCGAAATGAAAAGATGGCGGTGGGCGGGCTTGTGGTTGTCCGTGTGTCTGGCGGGCTGTGCCACGGTGCCCGGCGTGGTGACCGACACGGCGGGCGGCCGCACGGTGGAACATGCCCTGGCCGGGCAGGGCGCACCGGTGGTGGTGTTCGAGAACGGGCTGGGGGCAAGCCTCAATTGGTGGGCCAAGGTCTGGCCAGACACCGTGCAGGAGACCACCGCGCTGGCTTACAACCGCGCAGGCTACGGCCACAGCGAGGCATCGCCAGGCCCCCGTGACGGCGCCCATGTGGTGGAGGAACTGCGGGCGCTGCTCAAAGCCCGCAAGCTGCCGCCACCCTACGTGTTGGTGGGCCATTCGCTGGGCGGCCTGTACATGCAGCTGTTTGCGCGCCAATACCCCGGCGAGGTGGCGGCGCTGGTGCTGGTGGACTCCACCCACCCCGACCAGATGCGAGGGGCTGGCAACCCAGACCTGTGGCCGACATGGCTGAAAGTGGCCTTCCGCCTGAGCACCTCTGACGTGGTCAAGCAGGAGCTGGCAGCGCTGGATGCCACCGGGCAACTCGTTGCCAGCCTGCCGGTGGACCCCGCTGTGCCCGTGTTTGTGCTCAGCGCGCTGCGCACCCCGGGGGCTTCCCCTGCACTGGCCGACGATGTGCACCGAAAACGCGCTGACATCGCGCATCTCTATCCAGGCTCCACCCAGGTGTGGGTGGACAGCGGGCACGGCATCCCCCTGGAGAAGCCCGAGGCGGTGGTGCAGGCGATTCGCGATGCGGTGCAGGCCGCCCGCGCGCCCCGCGCTACTGCGCCGGGATGCGCGCCTGCGGCAGGCGGGTTGCCGGGTGCGTGCACACAGGGCGTGCAATCTGGTGGGTAATTGATTGCTATAAATTAGATAGCTAATAATGAATACAGACGGGCGGTAAGCCCCTTTTTGACTCAAAAAACCCGCGTTGCCTGCCCCAAGCCGGTGGCTAGGGCGCACAGGCAAGGGCAGGCCGTGGGCCGTCACTGGCCCCAGAACGCGTCTTCCTGCGCCGGATTGCTGGAGAACAGGCGGACCTCGACGATCCTTCCATCCACGATGTGCAGCAGATCCACACCCGCCTGCTGGAGCGTGAGGCCGTCGCGCTCGCCAGCAAACTCGATGCTCACGGCCACCCAATCTCCGTTGGCCGTGTAGTGGTCGGCCCGGGTGATCGCAAACGTCCCTTTCGACACGGCCATCATCTGGCCCAGCATCTGGCCCACGGCGGCCATGCCACGGTGCGTGCCCGAGAACTGGTTGTTGCCCGGCTGGTGCCAGACCACATCGGGCGAGATAACGCGGCCGAGGGTGGCCTGGTCGCCGGTTTGTGCGGCTTGGATATAGGTCTTGGCGATTTCTATGGCGTGCATGTGGATTCCTTGGTGGTTTTGGGGCAACTCCCAGTGGGCGCTGTGAGGTCATTGTTGGACAATCAAAGCCCCTGAAGACTGTGAAAATGGGGCGATTCACTGTCACTTCAGGACAAACCCCTGCACCCCGCCGTTGCTGACCCATGACCCCACGCCACCACAAACCCACCGCAGCCCGCCACCCTGACATCCAGCACCTGAGCTACCAGCCCGAGGGGCTGTACCCGCTCGACCTGGAGATATTCCGGGTATCGGACCTGCGGCAACGGGTGGGCGGTGAGGCGCTGGCGTCCACCTACCGCTACGCCTTTCCGACCCTGATCTTTGTGACGCAGGGAACCTGCCTCCACCTGGTGGACTTCGAGCACGTGCGCTGCGGCCCGGGGTCGGTGCTGGTCCTGCGGCCCGGCAAAGCCCACAGTTTTGGAGACACCCAGGACTGGGACGGGTGGATGGTGCTGTTCCGCCCCGAATTTCTGTGGGCAGCGGCCCCCGCCGCGCAGGCGCAGGCCCCGATCGACGGGCTGTACCGCCTGCCCACCGCGTGGGCGCTGGGCAGCGACAGCGCGCCGGTGATTGCCCAGGCCATTGCGCAGATGCACCAGGACACGCAGACCCACGCCGCATCGCTGCATGCCCATGCCCTGTTGCGCTATCAGCTCTATGCCTTGCTGACGCGGCTGCGCATGGCGCACGAGCAGCAGTCCGCGCAGCGCGTTCCTCCGGGGCGCGCGCTGCAGAGATTCAAGGCGTTTGAGTTGCTGGTGGAGAAGCACTTTGCCACCTGGCACCAACTGCCCCGGTACGCACAGCAGCTGGGCTGCTCCGAGAAAAGCCTGGTGCGCGCGTCGCTGGAAGCAGCCGGGGTCACGCCCAAGGCCTTCATTTCCGCCCGCATCGTTCTGGAGGCCAAGCGCTTGCTGGCCCACACCACCTGGCCGGTGGCGCGCGTTGCCGAAAACCTGGGCTACAGCGACCTGGCGAACTTCGCCAAGTTCTTCAAGCGCGAGGCCGGGTGCACCCCGACCGAATTTCGCTGCAGGCAGACGGCCCATCAGCAGGGGATGGCGGGGCGCCTGCAGGCAAGGGCTTCGCACCCGATTCCCCCACGGCCCACAGCCTGAACGGCCCGGCCGCCGCGCCGGGGCATGCCTTGCCCGAGACACACGGTGCCCGCAGCTGCGCAGCCAGCAAGCAGCAAGCTACCCAAGCAGTTGGATCGTGCGCGGGTCTTTTTCCCCGCCGAAATACTTTTGCAGCACCGCCTCGAACACGCTGCCCGGCGCAGAAGCTTCGCCAAACAGCGTCATGCTGGAGCGCAGCTTGAGGTCGTCTGGCGAGCCCAACACATCCAGCGCAGAAGACGTCTCCAGGTCCAGCAGGATCTGGCAGCACTCACGCAAACGGCCTGCGAGCACCGGGTGCGCTAGGTAAGCCTGCGCCTCGGCCATCGACTGGATGGCATAGCGCTGGGCCATGTCGCTGTGCCCCAGACCATTGATCTGCGGAAACACAAACCACATCCAATGCGTGCGCTTTTTGCCCGCCCGCAGCTCAGCGATCACACGGGGCCAGACGGGCACCTGGGCTTGGAGGAAACGGTCGAGAACTGGGGGGAGCGGCATGCTGGATTGGGTGGTGGGCTGGTTGCAGTGGATGGTGACTGCGAACCCTTGGCAGGGCAAGAATTGAATGGTGATGGCAGTGCAGGGGAGGGGGCGCGTGCGCGTGACACGCAGTCAGACCCCATGCCAGAATGAAACGATGAGCACCACCACCTCCTCCTTCCAATCCAACGCAGACGGCACCCAGGTCACCACCTACACCTGGGCCCAAACCCCGGGCCAACCAGTGGGCGTTGTTCAAATCTCTCACGGCCTTGCCGAGCATGGCGAGCGCTACGACCGCTTTGCGCGGGCCCTGAACGCCGCAGGCTTCATCGTCCACGCCGTGGACCATCGCGGCCACGGGCGCACTGCCGATGGCAAGCTGGGCGACTTTGGCAGCGCTGGCTTCAGCGGCCTCATTGCCGACGTGGCGCAGTTCGGCGCACTGCTGCGCGCGCAGCATAGGCCGCAGCAGCTCCCACTCTTTTTGTTCGGCCACTCCATGGGCTCGTTCGCAGCGCAGGCGGCCATCCTGGACCACTCCTCCATCTGGTCCGGCGTCATCCTGTCAGGCTCCACCTCCCTCGACCTGTTTGCAGCCGCCATGGCCAATGCGCCCGCTGATGCGCCCGCTGGGCTCGCGGCCTTCAACGCAGGCTTTGAGCACCGCACCGGCTACGAATGGCTGTCGCGCGACGCCGCAGAGGTAGACGCCTACGTGGCCGACCCGTGGTGCGGCTGGGACGTGCCGCCCGATGTGATCCCCTCACTCTTCGCCCCCGCGCCCCGGCTGGCCGACCCTGCACAACTCGCGCGCATCCGCAGCGACCTGCCCATCCTCATCGCATCCGGCGACGCAGACCCGCTGGCCGCAGGCGGGGTGTTGTTGGAGCAACTGGGGCAGCGGTATCGCGATGCCGGTGTGGCCGATGTGGCGGTCAAGCTGTACCCGGCCGCGCGGCATGAGATCTTGAATGAGACGAATCGGGATGAGGTGACGGGGGATGTTGCGGCGTGGCTGCGGGCGCATACGGGTCTGGCGTAGTCGGTACCCGATCCCTGTGAAATAGGCAGGTTTTGGGCAAGTAACCAGGGGGTAGTGGCTGGCTGCTCCCGGCCCAAAGCAGAAGATCACGTTTGCATCTTGAGCCGCCGGTAAGTAGCGGCGGGCTGCCGTTCGCGGCCTAACCGTCACCTCAGGATGGGAGGATGGTGCGGCCTTGGTACTGTTTGAACCGGAAACGATGTACGTCGTACGAGTTCGGCGGGCGGCGGAGCAAACCGAGGCAACTTATCCATTAAAGATCGTGATGGCGTACAACACTCGGTAGACGCCATCGATTCACAGCTTCGCAAGATCGAAGGGCAGAGCCTTGGGTATAAAGTGGCTCGTTTCTTCGATCTTTTGGGGCGGTGATTTATGCGACCTGCAGTGCCGGATAGTCTGTATAGCCCTTGGCGCCACCTGTGTAGAACGTGTTGGAGTCAGGCGCGTTCAGCGGTGCCTTGGCTCTGATGCGTGCGGGCAGGTCCGGATTAGCCAGGAAGGCGGTGCCAAAGGCCACAGCGTCAAGCTTACCTTCGGCAATGGCTGCCTCTGCCTCTTCAGCGCTGTAACCCATATTGCCCACCAACACACCCTTGAACTTTTCACGCGCTACGGGCATGACATCGGCCTTCTGCACGCCGAAGAAATCGGCGCGCATCACGTGCAGGTAGGCCAGCTTGAAGGCATTGAGCCTATCGGCCAGGAAGCCGATGAGGGCCAGCGGGTCGCTGTCTTTCATGCTGTTGAAGCTGTTGAGGGGCGACAGGCGCAGACCCACACGTTCGGAGCCGATCGCTTGGGTCACGGCAGTGAGTACCTCGAACAGCAAACGTGCACGGTTTTCCAGCGATCCGCCGTAGGCATCGGTGCGCTGGTTGGGCGTGTCGCGCAGAAACTGGTCAATCAGGTAGCCGTTGGCGCCGTGTACTTCGACACCATCAAAGCCGGCGGCAATGGCGTTGCGTGCGCCTTGAGCAAACGCAGCCACGATGCCGGGAATCTCTTGGGCGGTCAGGGGGTGAGGCACCGCGTGCGGCACCTTGCCGTGGGGCGTGTGGATCTCACCCTCAATGGCGCTGGCGCTGCTGGAGACGATGGGGGCGCCATCGGCAGCGCCAGGGTAGGCTGCGCGGCCAGCGTGCCAGATCTGCATGAAGATGCGTCCGCCCTTGGCATGCACCGCGTCGGTCACCTGCCTCCAGGCTGCAATCTGCGCGTCGTTGTAGATGCCAGGCTCATTGACGAAGGCTGATGTACCGGGCGCCACCATGGTGCATTCGGAAATCAGCAGGCCGCCGGTGGCACGCTGGCTGTAGTACTCGGCCATCAGCGCGTTGGGCATGTGGCCAGCGTCGGCACGGGCGCGTGTCAGTGGTGCCAGAAGGATGCGGTTGGGCAGGGTGAGAGAACCTACTTGAAGTGGATTGAATAGCATGCGAATGAAAATCCAGGTTACTGGTTACTGAGCAGAAAGCAGTGGTGAAGGTAACAGCTTCCCAATACTCAGACGTTCGAAAGGTCACTGAAGACGGCTTTGGCACGGCTGGTGCTTTTGCACCCAACGCAAGATGTAGTGGACACGGGTGGGGAAGGCTTTGCTGCCGACAGTTTCGCGGCGGTCTCCAGCCGTACATGCACCAAACGCCTTTGGTCATCCACCGCGTCTCAACTCCCTGACCCCCCGGCCCAGCTTGCGGCGCAACAGGGTCCGCAGCGTCACCCCATCGGAGTACCCGACCTGTGCGGCGACCTGGTCGACGCTGGCGTTGCCTGTGCGCAAGAGATGGACGGCATGCTCGACGCGCAAGTCCTGGAAATACGACAGTGGTGTCTTGCCCAAAACGCTTTGCAGCCGCCGCGCCAAGGTGCGCTCGCTTGTGCCCGCGGCGCTGGCCGCCTCGGCCAGCGAGAAACCTTGCGCGAGCCGACGTCTGGCCCAGCACTCGAAGCGCTCTACCATCGGGTCGGCATGCGCAAGGTGGTCGGGAATCACGAACTCGGCTTGCGAACTGCGTGTCTCGACCAGCAGATAGCGTGCCACCAGGGCCGCCAGCGCCGGACTGCGCCCTCGGATGATGCGCAAGGCCAAGTCGACGTGGGCCAAAGCGGCACCCGCAGTGGTGAAGCGTGTCGAGTTCACGATCATGCGTGACTCGTCCAGCGTGACGTTCGGATAGCGCTGCCGAAACATCGGCCCCAGCCACCATGACGTCGTCGCACGATGCCCATCAAGCAGACCACTCTCTGCAAGCAAGAAACTACCGGAGCAAGCGGCACCAAGGTGCGCGCCAGCGGTGGACCACTGCTGTAGAGCCGCGACCGCATCGGGCACATCGGGGCGTGTGAGCCGAGCCGAGAGCGTGTCAGGCATCTTGTCGCCAAAAGCGGGCACGAGCACGACGTCTGGTTCGGGCACACCACGCGCAGTGACCACGGGCACCGTCAAGCCTTGCGCTGTTCGGATGCGACGCCGCACACCCACCAGCGTGAGCTCTATGCGAGAGTGGGCCTGTGGCAGCGAGCCCGCCATCGCATTGGCCAAGCCCACTGTGTCAGTGAGCGCCGCAAGCCCCAGATCAAACACGCCATCACAAATAAGGAGGTGGAGTTTCATGGCAACAATGATACCAATGTTGTCATTATTGCCACTGGAGATGTCTGTCATGAGGACTTAGACTGCAGTCTCGTCGATCCCTTCAACCACTTTTCCATTTACCCAAAGGAATACAGCATGACCAAGCTCGCCCTGTTTGTTCGCCTCGAAGCTAAACCCGGCCAGGAGGCTGCGCTTGCCGACTTCCTGGCCAGCGCACTGCCGCTCGCCAACGCCGAGTCCGGCACCACTGCCTGGTTCGCATTGAAGTTTGGCCCTTCGACCTTCGGTGTGTTCGATGCCTTCGCCGATGAGGCAGGTCGCCAGGCACATCTGAACGGCCAGATCGCCGCGGCCTTGATGGCCAACGCCGCGACCTTGCTCAGTTCTCCGCCCAATATCGAGAAGGTCGAACTGCTTGCAGCCAAGCTGCCTGCATGACAACCCGGCCTTGACCCCATCAGGTCACGCTGCAGGATGGGTGTCACACGGCCTTGCGCGGCGCTACCCCTCGATTGTCCGGTGGGGATCAAGGCATCTGCCCAGGCTGCTCGTGGCGAATGACTCAGCCCGGCGTTCATAGCCGCCAACAAAACCATGGCAGCGTCAAACACCTGATCGGCGTTTGACGCTGCGTGGGGCGAAACAAGAACAATGAGGTCAGCGCAGCACTGTTCAAGAAAATCGCCCCGCCGTTGCCGGTAGTCACACCCTCGGCCCAGGACGGTCGAGCGCGGGTGCCGGACCCCAGCGCCTTTAGTCTTCGGCGCACTGAGCGAGCTAGCGCCCCCGAACGGCGCGCCCCCTCCGGGCTGCCCCCGCCACCTGACAAGCCCGCCGATACGCCCGCAGCGTCGTCTCCGCCCGTTGCATCACCGTGTCCTCCACCGTGGCCGCTCCCCCGGCCAGTTCATCGGCCTGCGCCTGCAGCAACTCCGCCGGACTCATCCCCGACGCCTCCCCCGTCAGCAGCGCAATCCCTTCGCTCACATGCCCCATGGTGTAGACGTGGAACAGCCCGCGTTCCACCGCGTCCAGCACGCTGCGGTCCAGCATCAGGTGGCGCTGGTTGCGGGCGGGGATCAGCACGCCCTGCGTGCCGTCCAGCCCGGCCGTCGCACAGGCGCGGAACCAGCCTTCGATCTTTTCGTTGATGCCGCCCACGGGCAGCACCTCTCCGTGCTGGTTCAATGCGCCGGTCACGGCGATGCCCTGGCGCAGGGGCAGGCCTGACAGGCTGGACAGCAGCGCATACAGCTCGGCGCACGAGGCCGAGTCGCCTTCCACGCCGCTGTATTCCTGCTCGAACACGATGGACGCATTCAGCGCAAGCGGCGCCACGTGGCTGAACAGGGCGGTGAGGTAGCTGTGCAGGATGAGCACGCCTTTGTCGTGGATGGGGCCGGACATATCGACCTCGCGCTCGATGTTGAGCAGGCCCTCTTGCCCGGCAAACGTGCGCGCGGTGATGCGCACCGGAAAGCCGAAGCGGTAGTCGCCCAGGTCGATCTGCGTCATGGCGTTGATCTGGCCGGTGATGGAGCCTGCCAGCGAGATCAGGCGCTCGCCCTCGGTGATGGAGTCGTGCAGCTCTTCTTCGGGCTGGTTGTGGCGCTGGGTGCGGGCGGCCAGGGCGGCCTGCACATCGGCGGCCTGCACCAGCGTGCCGCCGCGCGCCTTGCACAGGGCGGCGCTTTCAATGGCCAGCGCTTCGGTGTGCGCAAAGCGTGCGCTCTGGCGGCGCTGGTCGTCGGCCTCGCGGTGGGTCTGCTCCAGCACCAGGGCCACGGCGTCGGGGCCGAAGTGGGGCAGGCCGCGCTTTTTGCAGACTTGGGCCACCAGGATGGCGGTGGCGTGGTGGGTGGCGGGGGTGGCGGCAAAGTGGTCTGAAAAGTCCACCTTCACGCGGAAGCGGCGCGCGGCGTCGGGGTCGGCGTCCTGCAGGGCGTAGTACTCGTCCACCGATCCGATCAGCACGATCTTTACGTCCACATCCACCGGCTCGGGCTGCAGCGCCACGGCGCCGCCGGGGCCATGGCCTGGGCCGCCGCCGCCTTCCTCGATCTGCAGGCGGCCGCAGCGCAAAAAGCGGCGTAGGCGTTGCCACAGGCCTTCTTCGGCGGCCAGGTCGTGCAGGTGCAGCAGGATGAAGCCGCCGTGCGCCTTGAGCAGGCTGCCCGCGTGGATGTTGGTGTGGTCGGCCTGCACGGTGTCAGCGTCCGAGCCATGCTCGATGCTGCCAAACAGCGTGCGCTGGGTGGGGTTGTCTTCCACCACCACGGGCGCGGCGGTGCGGCCGTGGTTGTCCACCACCAGGTTCACCTGGCAGCGGGCCAGCAGGTCGTCGAGCGCGTCCTTGCGGTCGTCTTCGGCATCGGCGCCCTGGTCGCCACCTCGTTCGGCATCCATGGGCTCGAACAGGTCGATGTCGCCAAGCACAGCCTGCTCCACCTGGTCGAGCCAGTGGGTGAGCTTGACGGTGTCCTTGATCTGCTTGCGCAGGCCCTGGCGGATGTCGTGCAGGGCGTGTTCCACCAGGGGCTTGATGGTCTGGCGGCGCAGGGCGGCCAGGGCGTCGTCGCGGGTGCGCTCCAGCGGGCGGACGGCTTCCAGAAAGCGGGCGATCTCGGTCCGCAGTTCTTGTTCGGCGGCGTCGATCTCTGCGCGGCGCTCGCGCGGCAGGGCGCGGGCTTCGGCTTCGGTCAGCGCCTGGCCCTTGGGGCCGGTGAGGGTGAACACCATTTGCCCGCCCTCGCGGGTCAGGCGGAACTGGCGCGCCTCGGCAAACGCGTCGAGCACGGCAAAGGCTTCGCCTTCTTGCGCCTGCCAAGTTTTCTCGATGCGCTCCGCCTCGGCCTTGAAGTCGGCGGCGGCCAGGCGCTTGGGGATGTCGGCCTGCAGGTTCTTGGCCATGTCGGCCATGCCTTGGCGTAGCTGGCGGCCCTGGCCCGCCGGCAGGCGCAGGGCGCGGGGTCGGTCGGGCGTGTCGAAGTTGTGCAGGTAGCCCAGGTCGGGCGGCACGGCGCGTTCTGCCGCAGCAGTCTGCATGGCCTGGCGCAGCAGCGATGCGCGCCCGCTGCCCACTTCGCCCAGCACGAACAGGTGGTAGTCGGGTTGGTGCAGCCCCAGGCCAAACTGCGCGGCGGCCTGGGCGCGCTCCTGGCCGATCCAGGGCAGGGGCAGGTCTTGCAGCTCGGCCGTGCTGGCAAAGCCCAGCGTGGCGGGGTCAATCGTCAGCCGCAGCTGGTGGGGGGCGAGGGCAGAAGCGGGCATCAGTACAGGTGTTGGGGGAGGGGCAGGTCACCAAAGTGTGTCTGCCATCTCGGAATATGGGTCAAATTGGCTGCTAGCGCTTGATGGATAAGCGCAAGCAGCTATAAAAATAGTAGTAACCAGCAGTCAGTGCGCCACGGGGCACACGCCTTTGGGTGCCCCTCCGGCCAACGCATGGCTGCGCGCATCGGCCAGCGCCGCAGCGGTGGGCACCTCGGTGGGCCAGCCCGCGAGGTGCTGTTGCGCCACGCGGCTCAGCGCCGTGATCCAGTGGCTGTTGTCGTTCAGGCAGGGGATGTAGTGAAACTCCTGCCCGCCCGCGTGCAGGAACGCCTCGCGCACTTCCATGTTGATTTCTTCCAGCGTCTCCAGGCAGTCGCTGGTGAAGCCGGGGCACACCACGTCCACCCGCCGCGTGCCTGCTTTGCCCAGCGCCTCGATGGTGGGCTGGGTATAGGGTTCCAGCCACTTGGCCTTGCCAAAGCGCGACTGGAAGGTGATGCGATAGCGCTCCTCGCGCAGGCCCAGGCGTTCGGCCAGCAGGCGGCCGGTCTTGCGGGCCTCGCAGTGGTAGGGGTCGCCCAGGTGCAGGGTGCGCTCGGGCACGCCATGAAAGCTCATCACCAGCTGGTCGGGCTGGCCGTGGGTCTTCCAGTGGGTTTCGATGGTGCGGGCCAGGGCGTCGATGTAGCCGGGGGCGTCGTGGTAGTGGTTCACAAACCGCAGTTCGGGCACGTTGCGCGTGGCGGCGGCCCAGGTGTACACGGCGTCAAACACGCTGGCCGTGGTGGTGGCCGAGTACTGCGGGTACAGCGGCAGGATGAGGATGCGCGTGGCGCCTTCGGCCTTCAGTGCATCGAGCTGGCTGGCGATGGACGGGTTGCCATAGCGCATGGCGTGGCGCACCAGCACGTTGTGGCCTGCCTCGCCCAGCCAGCCGCGCAGCAGTGTGGCCTGCTTGGCCGTCCAGTGCGCCAGGGGCGAGCCCTCGGGCGTCCAGATGCTGGCATATTTGGCGGCCGATTTGGCCGGGCGCGTGCGCAGGATGATGCCGTGCAGGATGGGCATCCACAGCAGCTTGGGAATCTCCACCACACGGTGGTCACCCAGAAACTGCGCCAGATAGCGACGCACGGCCGGGGCCGTGGGTTCGTCAGGGGTGCCCAGGTTGCACAACAGCACGGCAGTGCGTTCGGCCTGGCCGTGGGTGTAAGGGGGTTCGGGGTGGAAGGGTGAGCGCATGCCCCGATTGTGGCAAACGGACCGGCCCTTCGGTGACCGTGGAGTATTCTCTGCAGACCATGCCCGATTCCCCCGCTGAACTGCCCGCTGCCCAGCCCACCGCGCTGCAGCTGGACACCTCCCGCATCCGCGCCATCTCCATCGACCTGGATGACACGCTCTGGCCCATCTGGCCCACCATCACGCGGGCTGAACGCGTGCTGCTGGACTGGCTCACGCACCATGCGCCCGCCACGGCAACCTTGTTCTCCAGCACCGAATCGCTGCGCGCCATCCGCAACCAGATGGTGGCGCTGCGGCCCGACCTGCTGCACGACCTGAGCGCGCTGCGGCGCGAGTCCATCCGCCTGGCGCTGACCCAGGCGGGCGACGAGCCCGCGCTGGCCGAACCGGCGTTTGACCTGTTTTTTGCCGAGCGCATGCGCGTGGAGCTGTTTGACGACGCACACGACACGCTGGCCTTCTTGTCGGCACGCTACCCGGTGGTGGCCGTCTCCAATGGCAATGCCGACGTGCACCGCATCGGCATCGGCCACTACTTTCGCCACAGCATCAGCGCATCGGAGTTTGGCGTGGCCAAGCCCGATGCGCGCATTTTTCACGCTGCCGCCACGGCCGTCGATGTGCTGCCCCACGAGGTGCTGCACGTGGGCGACGATGCCACGCTGGATGCGCAGGGCGCGCTGAACGCGGGCATGCAGGCCGTGTGGATCAACAGCGCCAACCACCCCTGGCCGCACGACGACACACCGCCCCATGCCACGGTGGACAGCCTCACTGCGCTGTGCAGGCTGTTGGCCTGACGGGCTTCCCTCGGTTCGGTTTCTTGCCTCAGGTCAAGGTTTGGGCGTGCGGTGGTTGAAGCCGTTGCCCGATAAGGTCACACTCACCCGTCGCTCAGCGACCCCCCCACCATGCCCCGTAATCCCCCGCCATTGCCCACCATCCGCACCATCGGCCTCATGCAACCCATGGCCTGGCTGGTGCTGGCCTGGCGCGACATGGCGCGGGCGGGCTGGATCAGCTTTGCGCATGGTCTGGCGCTCACGCTGTTCGGGGCCGCGATCTTTGCGGTGGGGCACCACCGCTTCTGGCTGCTGGCGGGGGCGCTGTCGGGCTTTCTGGTGGTGGCGCCAGTGCTGGCCACCAGCCTGTATGCGCTGAGCCGCGCGCTGGAGCGCCGCGAAAGCGCCAACCTGGGCGTGGTGCTCAAGACCTGGTTCAACTGGCAGAACAGCCACGTGAACAAATGGGGCAACGACTACTGGTGCATGGTGCAGTTTGGCGCCTTGCTGGCGCTGGCGGCTTCGGGCTGGGTCATGACTTCGGCGGCGCTCATCACGCTGCTGGCACCGGTGCCGATCGAGACCCCGCTCGACTTTCTGCGCCACGTGGTCATGGCCCGCGATGGCTGGTTGTTTGAAATCTGGCTGGCCCTGGGCAGCCTGATGGCTGCGCCGATTTTTGCGTCCAGCGTGGTGGCCATGCCGCTGCTGCTGGACCGCCGCGCCACGCTGCTGCAGGCGGTGCTGACCAGCTGGCAGGCCGTGGTGGTCAACCCGCTGCCCATGGCGTTCTGGGCGGCGATCATCCTGGGCTTTACCTTGCTGGGCCTGGGCTCGCTGCTGCTGGGCCTGATCGCCGTGATGCCCATGCTGGGCCACGCCAGCTGGCACGCCTACCGCGACCTGGTGGACGCCACCAGCCTGCCCGAGCGCGACCTGGCTGCACCCGCTGCGCCAGCGCGCACGCCTGGAGGGGCATCGTGATTTTTGGCTTCACCGAGGCGCAGATCTCGGGCTTCTTCCTCACCTATGGCGTGGGGGCGTTCATCGCCTACATGCTGTTCATCATCGGCCAGCTGGCATGGGAGTCCAAGGCCGGGCGGTTTGGCACCTTTGTGCTCTTCCTGGGCCTGGGCGTGGGGTTTCTGGGGTTCCTGGCCAAGGTGGTGATCCAGTGGTGGCTGGAGAAGTGAGCGGGCCAGAGATCCACTGAGACCACTGCACGGGCTCTGCAGCAGCCGCCTCAGCGCGGCCAGGACCGCAGGCCCAGCTCCTGCGCCAGTTGCCGGTAGTCGGCCAGACTGCGTTGCACAAACTCCTCCAGCGCCGCGCCGGTGCGTGCAAACGGGTACAGGCTGTACTGGCTGCACAGCGCAGCGTAACCGGGTGCGGCCAGTGCATCGGCAAACGCGGCCACCCAGGCGCGCACGGCGGCATCGGGGGCGCTGGCGGCCATGTACAGGCCGCGCACCGTGGGCCAGACCAGGTCCACGCCCTGCTCGCGCGCCGTGGGCAGGTCGGCCAGGGCGCCGGGCAGGCGGGCCTGGGCCAGCACGGCCAGAAAGCGCAGGGGCGCGCCTTTTTCCAGGGCCTGCCGAGCTTCAGCGGCATCGCCGGTGAAGACGCCGATATGGCCGCCGCGCAGGGCCTTGAGTGCCTCGCCGCCGCCTTCAAACGAGACAAACCGCATGCGCTTTGGGTCCTGCCCGGCGGCACGGGTCAGCAGCGCGGCCTTCATCCAGTCCTGGCTGCCCAGGGTGCCACCGGCGCCAAACACCACGCGGGCCGGGTCCTTGCGCAGCGCGGTCACCACGTCTTGCAGGCGCTGGTGGGGCGAATCGCGGTGCACGGCCACCACGCCGTAGTCGGTGCCCAGCGTGGCGATCCAGCGCACGGCGCTCACCGGGTGCGGGCCAAAGCGGCCCTGTGCGATGTTGAGCAGCGAGCCGCTGGAGAAAGCCACCAGCGTGCCCGGCCCGCCGAGCCGCCCGGTGGCGATCTGGTCAAACGCCATGGCACCGATGCCCCCGGGTAGATAGCGTGTGTGCAGCGGTGGGCGTGCGGGGCGCACGGCTTGCACGGCCTGCGTGGCCAGGCCGCAGGTCAGGTCGAACCCGCCGCCGGGGCGGGAGGGGGCGATGCATTCGGCGGGCTCCAGCGATGCGTCGGCCGCCCACGCAGCTGGCGTGTGCGCAGCGCCTGCGGTGCCCGCCAGTGCTGCCAGCCACTGCAGGGCGTGGCGGCGGGGCAGGGTGGGGAGAGGGTGTGGTGCGGACGGCATGCGGGGCGAATTCTGGCGGAATCTGGGGTGCTGCGGGATGGGGGGTTTCAGCCCCGGGGCCACCACAGGATGGCCAGCAGGCCGGGCCCACCCGCGCGTTCTTCGAGCCGCAGGCCGCCCCGATGCCGCTCGGCGATGGAGCGCGCGATTGCCAGCCCAAGGCCTGAGCCGCCTGCCGCCGCCTGCGAGCCACGCCGGTAGCGCTGGCCCAGTGCATCGCGTTCGCTGGCGGGCAGGCCGGGGCCGTTGTCTTCCACGCTAAGGCTCCAGCCGAGGTCATCGCCTGCGGCTGACACGGTGACCGTGCCGTGTTCAGGTGTGTAGGCAATCGCGTTGGCCGCCAGGTTGGCAAGCGCCTCGCGCAGCAAGCCGCTGTCGCCCACGGCCATGAACTCGGGCGTGGGTGTATGGATGCCAAAGTCGATCTGCCGGGCGCGGGCGCGGGGCAGCAGCTCCAGCGCCACGGCGCGCAGCAGCGCGGCCAGGTCGAATGGGGCCAGCTCTACTGCGGCCGTGTCGCTGCGGCCCAGGGCCAGCAGCTGCTGGGTGCTGCGCGTGGCGCGTGCGACTTCGCCGCCGATGGCTTCCAGGGTGTGCTGCACCTGGGCGGCGTCGGCCTCGCGCCGGGCGTAGTCGATCTGCATCTGCAGCGTGGTGAGGTGGGTGCGCAGCTGGTGCGAGGCATCGTCCAGAAACTGCCGCTGCTGGGCCACCAGGTCTTGCGTGCGCGCCATCTGCTGGTTGGCGGCAGCCACCAGGGGGCGGATGTCGGCGGGCAGGTCGGTGTCGGCCATGGGGGTCATGTCGTCGGGGCTGCGCGCCTGCACCTCGCGCGCCAGGCGCGCCAGCGGCCGCAGCGCCACGGCCAGCGTGGCGGCTGTGCCCAGCACCATGAGCGCCAGCACCAGCGTGTCGCGCAGCGCTGCCCGGCGCACAAAGCGGCGCGTGAACTCCTGCCGCGAGCGGGTGCTTTCTGCCACCTGCACCAGCACGCTGCTGGCATCGGTTCCGGGCGCGGCGCCTTCCACCGCGCGGCGGTAGGCGGCCAGCCGCACGGATTCGCCGAAGTAGGTGGCGTCATAAAAAAGTGGCACGCCGGGCGTGAGTGGGCCGGGCGGCAGGGGCAGGTCGGCGTTGCCCAGCTCCACGAGCCCGTCGGACGACGCGACGCGGAAGTACACATTGCCGCTGGCAGTGAGTTCAAAAAATTCGAGCATGCTGTAAGGCAGCTCGGCCGACAGGCCGCCCGAGGCGGTGGAGATGTTGGCGTCAATGGATTTGAGCGCCCCGAGCAGCGAGCGGTCGTAGGCCGCGTTGGCCGCCTCCAGCGCGTCGTGCCGCGTCATCCACAGCTCCACCCCCGTCACCACGGCCAGCAGCGGCAGCAGCAGCAGGGCCAGCAGCCGCCACAGGCTGGCGCGGCGCAGGCGCGCGATCAGTCTCATGGTTCAGCCTGTTTCCAGCGCGTAGCCCAGGCCGCGCAGGGTGGTGATGCGCACACCGCTGCCATCGAGCCGCTTGCGCAGGCGGTGCACAAACACTTCCACGGCTTCGGGGTGCACGTCCTCGTCGTCAGAGAACACGCGGTCCAGGATCTGCTGCTTGGAAAACGGCTCGCCGCTGCGCTGCACCAGCACGCGCAGCACGGCGTGCTCGCGCGGTGACAGGGCCAGGGGCTCGCCGTGCAGCGTGAACTGCTTGCGCGGGTTGTCGTAGACCAGCGCGCCACAGGCCAGGCGCGGGTGCTCGTTGCCGCGCGCGCGGCGCACCAGGGCGTGCAGGCGGGCCTCCAGCTCGGCCAGCTCGAACGGCTTGGCCAGAAAGTCGTCAGCCCCGGCGTTGAGCGAGCGCACGCGTTCATCGAGCGAATCGCGGGCCGTGAGGATCAGCGCGGGCAGCCGCTGGTCGCGGTCACGCAGGCGCTGCAGCACGGCCTGGCCATCCAGTCCGGGCAGGCCCAGGTCCAGCACCAGCGCGTCGTAGTTGTCGTGCTGCTGCAGCGCACGGTCGGCCAGGCGCCCGTCGTTCACCCATTCCACCTGGATGCCCGCATGCTCCAGCGCGCGGCTGAGCCAGGTGCCCAGGTTGTGGTCGTCTTCGGCCAGGAGGATTCGCATGGGGGAATGCTACTGTCGTTCGGCGATAGTTCCAGGCGCTCCAGGCGGTTGCAACTGGCGAGGCCCCAGCCAGCGCCACCGTGGAACTGGCTTTGCCAGGCCACGGGTGGCGCCCCCCCTCTGGGGGCTGAGATGCCGCGGCTCCAAGCCTGCCTGCGCAGGCTTGGGCGGCATCGAAGAGCCGCAGCCTCTGGCTGCGGCACCGAGCGGGTTGCGGCTCAGGCGAGCTTCCTAGTCCGGCTTGATCTGCGCGCGCTTGATGACTTTCTGCCAGCGCGCCTGCTCCGCCGCAATGAACTGCGCAAACTGCGCTGGCGTACCGCCGATGGCTTCGGCGGCGTCGCCGTTCAGGCGCTTGAGGGCTTCGGGTGCCTTGACGGCCTTCATGGTTTCGGCGGCCAGCTTGTCCAGGTGTTCCTTGGGCAGGCTCGCGGGGGCCAGCATGCCGTACCACTGCGTCATCTCGAAGCCGGGGAAGCCCTGTTCGGCCACGGTGGCCACATCGGGCAGCTGGGGCAGGCGCTGGGTGGAGCCGGTGGCGATGCAGCGCACCTTGCCGGACTTGATGAACGGAAGCAGGGCCGCAGCGCCCACCGAAGCGGCGTCAAGCCGGCCCGAGAGCAGGTCGGTCATCATGGGGCCGGTGCCCCGGTAGGGCACGTGCAGCATGAAGATCTCGGCGGTCATCTTGAGGTATTCAAACGCCAGGTGGCCCGCGCTGCCGTTGCCTGCCGAGCCGTAGCTGAGCTTGCCCGGGTTCTTCTTGGCGTAGGCGATGAACTCCTTGAGGTTCTTGGCAGGCACGTCGGGGTGCACCACGTACAGGCTGGGCACCTTGGCCAACAGGCTCACGGGCTTGAAGTCCTTGTTGGCGTCGTAGGGCAGTTTGTCAAAGATGTAGGGGTTGACGGCCAGCGTGCCGATGTGGCCCAGGATGAGGGTGTGCTGGTCTTCGGCACGGGCGACTTCCTGCATGGCGATGTTGCCTGCGGCGCCGGGTTTGTTGTCCACAAACACGCTCTGGCCCAGGGTCTTGCTCAGCTCGGCCGCTGTGGAGCGCGCCACGATTTCGGAGCTGCCGCCCGGTGCAAAGGGCACGACGAAGCGGATGGACTTGGCGGGCCATGCGGTCTGGGCCGACGCAGCGGCGGGCAGCAGGCCGCCCAGGGCCAGGGCGCTGCCTGCGCCCAGCAGGTGGCGGCGGGTGGGGTGGAAGGCGGGGGTGGTGTCGTTATCGAACAGCATGGGTGTCTCCGTGAAAGCCGTTATGGCGTTGCCCGGCGTATGGTGTGCGCAGCGTGCTTTCGGAATGCTGTCAGTCGGCCTGGGGTTTACCCGAGGCACCCCGCATCGACAGAGCGAGGATTACGCCAGTGCCGCTGCTGCCGTGCCGCTGAGCACGGCCCCTTCCAGCGTGGCAGGGTAGGGGCCGTCCACATAGTCGCCGCAGGCCGCCAGCCCCGGCAGCACCTGCATGCCGGGCCGCTGCAGGCCAGGGGTGCAGGCAAAGGTGGCGCGTTTCTCCACCACGGTCTGCACGGGCTGCAGGCCGGGCAGGCCCAGCTGGGCGGCGGCCTGCTGCAGCACCTGCTGCTCGATCAAGGCGCGGTCCCCATCACTGGCGCTCACCACAAAGGCCAGCAGCCCGTGCTGGCCGTCGAGCTGGCCCCGGTCGAACACAAACTGCGCCGGGTGGGCAGCGGTGTTGCGCAGCGCCAGCATGGGCAGGGGCAGGTGGGCGCCTGGGGCGTGGGCATAGACGGTGGTGATGGCCTCAAACCGCAGGGCGCTGGTGGTGGCGCTCCAGCGGGCTGCACTGGCCAGGCCCGCCGTGCCTGCCAGGCCTTCGACCAGGCGGCTGGCCTCCCAGGACGGGCAGGCCAGGGTGACGTGGTCGAACGCTCCGGGTTCTTCGGTGCCGTTGGCCGCCACAACCGGCTGCCAGCGCCCGCCGGGCAATGGTTGCAGGCGCTGAATGCGCTGGCCGGTGAGGACTTCCACGCCCCGCTGCCCTAGCCAGCGCCTGGCGGCCTCGGGGAAAAGGGTGCCCAGGTCCGCGCGCGGCAGCAGCAGGTTGGAGCCGCCGCGCCCGCTGAACAGGCTGTCCTGCAGCACGCGCAGAAACACCTGGCCGCTGGCCTGGTTGGCGGGGGTGTTGAGGGCTGACACACACAGCGGGTCGATGAACTCAGCCATGAGCCGGGGCGTGAGCGGCGCGCACAGCGTGGCCACCGATGTGGCGGGCGCGCAGCGAAAGCCGCGCAGCTGCCAGGCCGTGGCTGTGCGCAGCAGTGCTAGCTTGTCGCGCCAGCCCCAGCCCTTGGCGCGGGCAATGCCCAGCAGCGCATCGAGGGGTGGGGGCAGGTCGGGCAGTTGCAGGCCCTGGCCATCAGGGAATTGAAGCGTGAGTGGCAGGCGCAGCAGGGCGGTATCGATGTCCACGCCCACCAGCCGCATCAGGCGCAGGCTTTCGGCGTAGGCGCCGATCAGGATGTGCTGGCCGTTGTCGAGCGTGGCGGGCGTGCCATCGGGCAGCGCTCCCGGCACGGCGCGCGCCCGGCCGCCCACGGTGCGCGCGGCCTCGAACACGGTGACCTGGCGCCCTGCCTGCACATGGGCAATGGCGGCGGCCATGCCCGCCCAGCCTGCGCCGATGACGGCGACCTTCATGGACGCGGGCCCACGGCTACGACATCCGGCCGAGCGCCTGCACCTTCCACGCCAGCCAGAACTTGCGCAAGGGCGTGAGGCGGATGCGCTGGTGCAGCACCTGGAAGTTCTCGTGCTCGATCTCGCGCAGCAGGGTGCGGTAGATGTTGGCCATCATCAGGCCGGGCTTCTGGGCGCGGCGGTCGGCATCGGGCAGCAGGGCGAAGGCCTCGTCGTACAGGCGGTGCGCGCGCTCGGCCTGAAAACGCATCAGCGCGGTGAAGCGGTCGGAATACTGGCGCTTCAGGATCTCGTGCGCCTTCACGTCAAATTGCTGCAGCTCGCTCACCGGCAGGTAGATGCGGCCCAGCATGGCATCTTCGCCCACGTCACGGATGATGTTGGTGAGCTGGAAGGCCAAGCCCAGCTTGTGGGCGTAGTCGGTGGTGCGCGGGTCGGTCTGGCCGAAGATGCGTGCGGCGACTTCGCCCACGATGCCCGCCACCAGGTGGCAGTAGCCCTTGAGGCCCGCAAAGTCGAGGTAGCGGGTCTGCTCCAGGTCCATCTGGCAGCCGTCGATCACGGCCTGCAGGTGGCGTTGTTCAATGCCATAGTCGGCGGCCAGCGGCATCAGCGCCAGCATCACGGGGTGGGTGGGCTGGCCCGCATAGGCCTTGGCCACCTCGGCCTGCCACCAGGCCAGCTTGGTGCGCGCCACGCCAGGGTCGGAGACTTCGTCCACCACATCGTCCACTTCGCGGCAGAAGGCATAAAACGCCGTGATCGCGGCGCGGCGCGGGGCCGGCAGGAACAGGAAGGCGTAGTAGAAGCTGCTGCCCGAGGCCACGGCTTTTTGCTGTACGTATTGCTGTGGGGTCATGGGGCGCGATTGTCCCATGGCGGACATGGCCCGCGAATGCAACCTGGCAGCTGGTGGAGGCCGCAGTTCCCCAGTTTGGCCTGCCTGTTCTGCGGCAGTTCTGCGGCAGGCCGAAGGGCATCAAAAGGCGATCTGTTCCACGCCCACGTCGCTGGGCCGCTTGAGCGCTTCGCGCATGAAGACGCTCATGGGGAGCGTGCCTTGGTCCGAGTGGAACCACTTTTTGTAGAGAGCCGCCATCTCCCCGGTCTGGATCAGGCGGCGGGTGACTTGGTCTACCAGCTCCTTGAAGCGAGGGTCTTGCCTGCGCAGGCCAATGCTGTAGGGCTCTACCGAAAGGCGCTTTTCCAGAAACTGGTAGTCCCCCATGGCCTTGCCCAGCCGGGTCATGGGGCTCCACAGGCCTGCATCGTCTGCAAAAACCGCATCTGCCTCCCTGCGCGTGAGTGCATCCAATCCCTGTGCGGTGCTGTCTACCGGCACGTAGATGAATTTGCGGTGGTAGGTGCGTTCGTTCGTGGCCAGCAGGCCGTCATTGGTGGTTTTTCGTTCGACGGCAATGCGTTTGCCGTTCAGATCGTCCACCGTCTTGATGCCCGAGTCCTTGCGCACGAGGAAGGCGGTGGTGGCGATGAAGATGTGGTGGCTGAAGGCGACTTCCTTCTGGCGTTCCAGGGTGTTGGTGGTCGTGCCGCATTCCAGGTCCACTACGTTGTTTTTCAGGTCTGCAAGGCGGTTCTTGCCGTCTACGAGTACATAGGTCAGGCGCAGGTCAGGGCGCTTGAGTTCCTTCTTGAGCTCCTCGTAAATCCTGGTGCAGATATCAACGCTGTAGCCACGCACCTGCCCAGTGGCTGGGTCTTTGTAGGAGAAGGGGTGGGATGCCTCGCGGTGCCCCATTCGCAATTCGCCGGTTTTGGCAATGTGGGTCAGGGTGTCTTGCGCCCAGGCGCCAGGGGACATCCAGGACAGGGGAAGGATCAGCAGCAGGGCTCGCAGCGCAGAGAAGAGGTGCATAGGAAACGGAAAAGGTGACGGGGCCATGCATGCCAGGCGTCGCAGGAAGCGCGCGAGGCTGCACGCCGCGCATTGTGCTGCGGCATCTGCTGTTGTGTCACATTGGCGACAGGTTTGTCAGCATTCCACAACATTCACCGCCAGCCCGCCGCGCGATGTCTCCTTGTATTTGACTTTCATGTCCGCGCCGGTCTGCATCATGGTCTTGATGACCTTGTCGAGCGAGACCACATGCTGGCCGTCGCCACGCAGCGCCATGCGGGCGGCATTGATGGCCTTGATGGCGCCCATGGCGTTGCGTTCGATGCAGGGGATCTGCACCAGGCCGCCCACGGGGTCGCAGGTCATGCCCAGGTTGTGCTCCATGCCGATTTCGGCGGCGTTCTCGATCTGCTCGGGGGTGCCGCCCATCACCGCAGCCAGCGCGCCTGCGGCCATGGAGCAGGCCACGCCCACTTCGCCCTGGCAGCCCACTTCGGCTCCCGAGAGCGATGCGTTTTCCTTGTAGATGATGCCGATGGCGCCTGCCGTGAGCAAAAAGGTGGCAATGCCGTCGTCGTTGGCCGGGATGGGGCCTTGCAGGAAGTTGACGTAGTAATGCAGTACGGCGGGGATCACGCCTGCAGCCCCATTGGTGGGCGCCGTCACCACGCGGCCGCCGGCGGCGTTTTCTTCGTTGACGGCCATAGCGTAGAGGTTCACCCAGTCCAGCATCGAGAGCGGGTCGCGCAGCGCGGCCTCGGGCTGCGTGCTGAGCTTGTGGTGCAGCTCGGCCGCGCGGCGGCGCACATGCATGGGGCCGGGCAGGGTGCCGGTGCTGGCGCAGCCGCGCTGCACGGCACCGGCCATGGTCTTCCAGATAGCCATGAGCTGGCAGCGCACCTCGGCGGCGCTGCGCCAGTGTTGCTCATTGGCCGCCATGAGCTGGGCGGGGGTGAGGCCGGTGGCCTGGCACTGGGCCAGCAGCTCGGCCCCCGTGCGGAAAGGGTGGGGCAGGCCTTGGGCATGGCCGGCCGCATCGGGCCCAGCGGTGGCGGCGCTGTTGAGTACACGCTCGCCCGCCGCGTCGATCACAAAACCGCCACCCACCGAGTAGTACTCACGCGCCGCAATCTCGTTGCCCTGCGCGTCGAACGCGTGAAACGCCATGCCGTTGGGGTGCAGCGGCAGGCTTTTGCGGCGAAACAGCAGGTGCTCTTTTTCGACAAACGGCACCATTTGCTCGCCCAGCAGCTCCAGCGTTTGCCGGATGCGGATGTCGGCAATGGCAGGCTGGATCTGGTCCGGGTCGATGTGGTCGGGCTCGTGCCCGGCCAGGCCCAGCAGCACGGCCTTGTCGGTGCCGTGGCCCACGCCGGTGGCCGACAGCGAGCCGAAGAGTTCTACGGTGACGTGGTGCACGGCGGCCAGGCCCAGCGTGTCACGCACATGGCAGGCAAACTGCCGCGCCGCAATCATGGGGCCCACGGTGTGGGAGCTGGACGGGCCGACGCCAATCTTGAAGAGGTCGAAAACGCTGACGGACATGGTGGGTGCGTACCGGAAGGGCCCGGGGCCGCAGCGCTTGTGGCGCGGGCTTGGGTTGCGTGATGGGGCCGCACGGGGCGGTTGGTGGCCGCGAGGCTAACCGCGCGCTGCAGCAGCCGGATGCTCGCTATCCCTGCCTTGCGGGATTGCCCCTCATCAGCGTGCAGCGCCCAGCAGGGAAAGCGTTCCTGAATTGATAGCTGCCAGCGATTGATAGATAAGCGCTAGGAGCCAATTTGGCTTGTAATTTTGGCCAAGAAACATGCCGATGTCAGCGCGCCTTGTGGCCCATGAATCTTTCTTACATCACCAGCGCGCGGCCCAGCATCACGCACCAATCCCACGCATGCAGGCGTGGACGGGTGTGCAGGCTGCCGCCTTTGAGGGCGTCCACCTTGTCCAGAATGCGCAGGCCGCCTTGCACCACCAGGCGAAGCTCCCACCCGGCGCGGCCGGGCAGGCGGTGCACCAAGGGGGCGCCTATTTGCATGCTGGCGCGGGCCCAGCGGGCGCAATCGGTGATGAGGCGCACGTTCTCGGGGGTACTTCTGAGTGCCAGCAGTTCGGCCTGACAGGCGCCATGAACGGCGCAGTCGGCGCGGGGCAGGTAGTGGCGCCCTCGGGGGATGTCCACCGACAGGTCCTGCCAGAAGTTGATGAGCTGCAGCGCGGTGCAGATCGCATCGCTTTGCTGCAGCGCCTGCGCATCGCCCACGCCATACAGGTGCAGTAGCAGGCGCCCCACTGGGTTGGCCGAGCGGCGGCAGTAGTCCAGCAGCTCGGCGCGGTCAGCGTAGCCCTCGGCATCACGGGTTTTTTCCACATCCTGGGCAAAGGCGCTGAGCAGGTCTGCCAGCAGTGGCACGGGCAGCTGGTGGCTACGCAGCACCGCTTGCAGCGGCAAGAACACGCTGGCCCAGCGGGGCGAGGGCGGCTGGCCTTGGGCGACGGCCATCAGGTCGGCATGGTAGGCGGCCAGGTCGGCCAGGCGGGCGGCAGCCAGGGCGTCGCCCTCATCAGCGATGTCGTCGGCGGTACGCGCAAAGCCGTAGATGGCGGCAATGGGCTGGCGCAGGTGCGGTGGGCACAGCAGGGACGCGACCGGGAAGTTCTCGTAGTGCGTGACAGGGGCGGCCAGGGTGGCAGACGCATGGTGTGGTGCGGTCTGGAGCGGCTGTGGCGCGGAAGTTGCAGCGGACGCCACTTCAGGCTGGGGAGGGGGGGATCGGTCGTTCACACCCTGGATTGTCGCTTGACAATGCCAAGGGCTTCTCATAGATTACTAACCGGTCAGTCAGTAATCAAAAAACCAATTCAATCAGGGACAAGGAGGCTGGCCGGTAACTGTTACGGCAGTTCCGTTTTCAGCGCAGGCATTCGTGCCTGCGTTTTGCGTGCAGCCCCTGCAACTCCTTGTAGCCCTTCTCTATTCACCGGATTTCCCATGCGCACATCCTCCGCTTCGCGGCCTTTTCAACGGCACTGCCGGACCTTGCTGATGGTGGCCGCCGCTGCTTTGCTGGCCGCCTGTTCCCGCCCCGCGCCGCCCGAAGAGCCGGTGCGCTCCGTCAAGTTGCTGACGGTGGGGGTGGGTGCGCTGCAATCCAGCCTGGAGTATTCGGGTGAGGTGCGGGCGCGCGTGGAGTCACGCTTGGGGTTCCGCGTGGCGGGCAAGATCGTGCAGCGCCAGGCCGAACTGGGCCAGCGTGTGCGGGCCGGACAGGTGCTGGCCCAGCTGGACCCCAAGGATTACCAACTGGCCACCGACGCCGCGCGCGCACAGTTGGCATCGGCCACCACGCAGCGTGATCTGGCCGCTGCCGACTACAAGCGCTACCAAGCCCTGAAGGACCAGAACTTCATCAGCGGCGCCGAGCTGGAGCGCCGCGACGCGACGCTGAAAGCCGCCCAGGCCACGCTGGACCAGGCCCGCGCGCAGCTGTCATCGCAAGGCAACCAGGCGGCCTACACCACGCTGGTGGCCGACGTGGCGGGCGTTGTCACTGGCATTGACGCCGAGCCTGGCCAGGTGGTGTCGGCCGGGACGCCTGTGGTGCGCATTGCGCAGGATGGCCCCCGCGATGTGGTGTTTGCGGTGCCGGAGGACAAGGTGGGGCAGATCACCCCAGGCTCAGAAGTGGCGGTGCGCGGCTGGTCCGGTGGCGCCAACCTGACGGGCCGCGTGCGCGAAGTGGCCGCCAGTGCCGACGCCGCCACGCGCACTTACCAAGTCAAGGTGGCCATCGACGGTGCCGATGCGCCTGCCCTGGGCTCCACCGTGTATGTCACGCCCAAGGCGCTCAGCCATGCGGGCATTCCGGCTATCAAGCTGCCCACCAGTGCGCTGCGCCAGGAGGGGCAGTCCACGGCGGTGTGGGTGTATGACGCGGCCAGCAGCACGGTGAAGTCGCAGGTGGTGCAGATTGCCACGGCCGATGGCAACGAGGCCGTGGTGGCTGCGGGTCTAGCCCCCGGCATGCAGGTGGTGGCCACGGGGGTGCATGTGCTCTCGCCTGGGCAGAAAGTGCTGATTTATCAGCCAAAAACGGCCTCAGCGCCCGCCAGTAAAGCGCAGACAGCTACCAATCCAGTAGCAATGCCTGCCGCGCCTGCTGCCACAGCAGCGGCACCCGCAGCTTCCACAGCCAACTGAGGCCGGCCATGACGCAAGTACAACCCAAAGAGGGGTTCAACCTCTCCAAGTGGGCGCTCGACCATCCCGCCCTCACGCGCTACCTGATGGTGGTGCTGATGCTGCTGGGGTTTGCCGCCTATTTCCAGCTGGGGCAGGACGAGGACCCGCCGTTCACCTTCCGTGCCATGGTGGTGCGTACCTACTGGCCGGGCGCCACGGCGCAGCAGGTGGCCGAGCAGGTCACTGACAAGATCGAGCGCACGCTGCAAGAGGTGCCCTACGCCGACAAGATCCGCAGTTATTCGAAGCCCGGCGAGTCGCAGATCATCTTTCAGATCAAGGATTCGTCCAAGGCCAGCGAGGTGGCCAACGTCTGGTACAGCGTGCGCAAGAAGGTGGGCGACATGCGCTACACCTTGCCGCAGGGCATCCAGGGCCCGTTCTTCAACGACGACTTTGGCGATGTGTATGGCGTGATCTACGCGCTGGAGTCCGAGGGCTTCAGCTACGCCGAACTTAAGCAGTTTGCCGATGACGCACGCCAGCAGCTGCTGCGTGTGCCCGATGTCGCCAAGGTTGAGCTGTTTGGCGTGCAAGACGAAAAACTGTTCATCGAAATCTCGCAAAAACGCCTGTCGCAACTGGGCCTGGACATGAACCAGGTGCTGGCCCAGCTGGGCCAGCAAAACGCCGTGGAGAGCGCCGGAGCCATTCAGACCCCGCAAGACCAGGTGCAGGTGCGGGTGCAGGGTCAGTTCAACGCCATTGAAGACCTGCGCGCCATGCCGATCCGTGGCCCATCGGGCGCACAACTGCGCCTGGGCGATATCGCCGAGGTCAAGCGCGGCTATGTGGATCCGGCCACCGTGAAGGTGCGCCACCAGGGGCAGGAAGTGATTGCGCTGGGCGTCTCCATGGCCAAGGGCGGCGACATCATTGCGCTGGGCAAGGCGCTGCATGCTGCCACCGACCGCATCGGCGGCACGCTGCCAGCGGGAGTGAAGCTCGTTAACGTGCAAGACCAGCCCAAGGCGGTGTCCACCTCGGTGAATGAATTCGTCAAGGTGCTGATCGAGGCCGTGGTCATCGTGCTGGCGGTAAGCTTCATCGCGCTGGGCCTGCACAAGCGCCCCGGCAAGAACCCGCTGTGGAAGCGCTGGTACATCGATCCGCGCCCGGGGCTGGTGGTGGGCATCACCATTCCGCTGGTGCTTGCCGTGACCTTCCTGGCCATGTGGTACTGGGGCATCGGCCTGCACAAGATATCGCTGGGCTCGCTCATCATCGCACTGGGCCTGCTGGTGGATGACGCGATCATTGCGGTCGAAATGATGGTGCTCAAGCTTGAAGAGGGCTACGACAAGGTGCGTGCCGCTACCTTTGCGTATGAGATCACGGCCATGCCGATGCTGACGGGCACGCTGATCACGGCGGCGGGCTTTTTGCCCATCGGCCTGGCCAAGTCCACTACGGGCGAATACACCTTCGCCATTTTTGCGGTCACCGTGATCGCGCTGGTGCTCAGCTGGTTCGTGTCGGTGTACTTTGTGCCGTACCTGGGCACGCTGCTGCTCAAGGTGCCGCCGCATGTGCTGGCTGCCCAGGCCAACAAGGGCATCACCGACGATCCACACGAAGTGTTTGACAGCCCGTTCTACCGCACCTTCCGCCGCCTGGTGGACTGGTGTGTGTTGCACCGCTGGATCACCATTGGCGCCACGGTACTGACCTTTGCGCTGGGCATTGTGGGCATGGGCAAGGTGCAGCAGCAGTTCTTCCCCGATTCGAGCCGGCCTGAAATTCTGGTGGACATCTGGTTCCCCGAGGGCACCTCATTTGCAGGCAATGAAGAAGTGACCAAACGTGTGGAGCAGCGCTTGCTCTCTGAGCCTGGCGTCAGTTCTGTCAGCACCTGGGTCGGTTCCGGCGTGCCGCGTTTCTATTTGCCGCTGGATCAGGTGTTTCCCCAGAGCAACGTGTCGCAGTTCATCGTTCTGCCCCAGGATCTGAAGGTGCGTGAGTCCCTGCGCGTGAAGTTGCCTGCGCTGCTGGCTGAGGAGTTCCCGGAGGTGCGTGGTCGCGTCAAGCTGCTGCCCAATGGACCGCCGGTGCCTTACCCCGTGCAGTTCCGCGTGGTGGGGCCTGATCCGCTGGTGCTGCGTGAGCGCGCCGATGAAGTGAAAGCCCAACTGCGCAAGAACCCGGACATGCGCGGTGTGAATGACAACTGGAACGAGTCTGTAAAGGTGCTGCGTCTGGAAGTGGACCAGGCCAAGGCGCGCGCTCTGGGTGTCACCAGCCAGTCGATTGCCCAGGCGTCCAAGACTATCCTGTCGGGTACGCAGGTGGGCCAGTACCGCGAGGGTGACAAGCTCATCGACATTCTGCTGCGCCAGCCGCTGGACGAGCGCAACGCCATCACCGACATCGCCAACGCCTACCTGCCCACGGCCTCGGGCAAGTCGATCCCGCTCACGCAGATCGCAAAGCCGGTCTTCACCTGGGAGCCCGGTGTGATGTGGCGCGAGAACCGCGACTACGCCATCACCGTGCAGGGGGATGTGACCGAGGGGCTGCAGGGGGCCACGGTGACGGCGGCGCTGCTGCCTGCTCTCAAGGACATTGAGGCGAAGTGGCGCGCTGCCGGGCAGACCGGCTACCGCATCGAAGTGGCGGGTGCTGTGGAGGAAAGCTCTAAGGGCTCGGCGTCGATTGCAGCCGGCATTCCGGTCATGTTGTTCATCACCTTCACGCTGCTGATGCTGCAACTGCACAGCTTCAGCCGCGCGATGCTGGTGTTCCTGACCGGGCCGTTGGGCCTGGCAGGGGTGGCTGCGGCGCTGATTCTGCTCAACCGTCCGTTCGGCTTCGTGGCGTTGCTGGGGGTGATTGCACTCATGGGCATGATCCAGCGCAACTCGGTGATCCTGATCGACCAGATCGAACAGGACCGCGCGAGGGGTGTGCCTGCGTGGGATGCGATTGTTGAATCGGCAGTGCGCCGCCTGCGTCCTATCGTGCTGACGGCTGCGGCTGCGGTGCTGGCCATGATCCCGCTGTCACGCAGCGTGTTCTGGGGCCCGATGGCCGTGGCCATCATGGGCGGACTGGTGGTGGCCACCGTGCTGACGCTGCTGGCGCTGCCCGCGATGTATGCCGCGTGGTTCCGTGTGAAAAGGCCTGCGCCGGAGGTCCTTGGAGGGGTTTGATTCCCACCCCGCCCGCATCAGGGTAAAATAGAAGGTTGACCGATTTCACACAGGCGGCAGCTGAGGTTGCCGCCTGTTTGTTTGTTGTAGAACCGCGCGGGTGGCGAAATTGGTAGACGCACCAGGTTTAGGTCCTGACGCCAGCAATGGTGTGGGGGTTCGAGTCCCCCCCCGCGCACCACCCATGTGAGACTTTGCGGAACACGGCGCTGCTGCGCTGCAGCCAGCACGATCCACATTCATAAGAGGAATAGCCATGGCCGTTACTGTTGAAACCCTTGAGAAGCTCGAGCGCAAGATTACGCTGAGCGTGCCCGTCACCCTGATCCAGTCCGAAGTCGACACGCGCCTCAAGCGCCTGGCCCGCACGGTCAAGATGGACGGTTTCCGTCCCGGCAAGGTGCCCATGAACGTGGTGGCCCAGCGTTACGGCTACTCGGTGCAGTACGAAGTGCTGAACGACAAGGTGGGTGAAGCCTTTGCCGTGGCAGCCAACGAAGCCAACCTGCGTGTTGCTGGCCAGCCCCGCATCACCGAAAAGGAAGGCGCTCCTGAAGGCCAGGTCACTTTCGATGCCATTTTCGAAGTGTTCCCAGAAGTCAAGATTGCCGATCTGTCTGATGCCGAAGTCGAAAAGCTGTCGGCTGAAGTGACGGACGCCGCCATCGACAAGACCATCGACATCCTGCGCAAGCAGCGCCGCAGCTTCGCCCAGCGCGCCATGGATGCTGCTGCGCAAGACGGCGACCGCGTGACGGTCGATTTTGAAGGCAAGATCGATGGCGAGCCGTTTGAAGGCGGCAAGGCCGAAGACTTCCAGTTCCTGGTGGGCGAAGGCCAGATGCTCAAGGAGTTCGAAGACGCCGTGCGTGGCATGAAGTCTGGCGAAAGCAAGACCTTCCCCCTGGCATTCCCTGCGGAGTACCACGGCAAGGATGTGGCTGGCAAGACCGCTGACTTCCTGGTGACCATCAAGAAGATCGAAGCTGCCCACCTGCCCGAAGTGAACGATGCCCTGGCCAAGTCGCTCGGTATTGCCGATGGCTCCGTGGAAGGCCTGCGCGCCGACATCAAGAAGAACCTGGAGCGTGAAGTCAAGTTCCGTCTGCTGGCCCGCAACAAGCAAGCCGTGATGGACGCCCTGGTGGCCAAGGCTGAGCTGGACCTGCCCAACTCCAGCGTGCAGGCTGAAATCGCCCGCCTGCTGGAAGGTGCCCGCGCTGAACTCAAGCAACGCGGCATCAAGGACGCCGACAAGGCCGAGATCCCTGAAGATGTGTTCCGCCCCCAGGCTGAGCGCCGCGTGCGCCTGGGCCTGGTGCTGGCCGAGCTGGTGCGTGCCAATGAGCTGCAGGCCAAGCCCGAACAGCTCAAGGCCCACATCGATGAGCTGGCTGCCAGCTACGAGAAGCCTGAAGATGTGGTGCGCTGGTACTTCGGTGACCGCCAGCGCCTGGCGGAAGTCGAAGCCGTTGTGATCGAAAACAACGTGACCGAATTTGTGCTGTCCAAGGCCAAGGTGGTCGAGAAGGCCGTGTCGTTTGACGAACTGATGGCCCAACAAGGCTGATAGGCTGTCGACTGGGCGGCTTGTTATCGAATTGCCCGGTTGTTGCCGTTACATACAGGGGCTTGTGCTTTCGTGCACAAGCCCCAATTCATTTCTGGGTACAGTACCTGCTTGTCTGGAGAAAAACATGAGCGCATTGGAAACACAAGGCCTGGGCATGGTTCCCATGGTTATCGAGCAGTCGGGCCGTGGCGAACGGTCCTACGACATCTACTCGCGCCTGCTCAAGGAGCGCGTGATTTTTCTGGTGGGTCCGGTCAACGACCAGACCGCCAACCTGGTGGTGGCTCAGCTGCTGTTCCTGGAGAGTGAAAACCCCGACAAGGACATTTCGTTCTACATCAACTCCCCAGGTGGCTCGGTAAGCGCCGGCATGGCGATCTTTGACACCATGAACTTCATCAAGCCTGATGTCTCGACCCTGTGCACCGGCATGGCCGCCAGCATGGGCGCCTTCCTGCTGGCCGCAGGAGCCAAGGGCAAGCGTTTTGCGCTACCCAACTCCAAGGTCATGATCCACCAGCCTCTGGGCGGCATGCAGGGCCAGGCAACCGAGATTGAGATCCACGCCCGCGAAATCCTCAAGACCCGCGAGCAGCTCAACAAGATCCTTGCCGAGCGCACGGGCCAGCCGCTGGAAAAGATCCAGCGCGACACCGAGCGTGACTATTTCCTGTCGGCTGATGAGTCCAAGGAATACGGTTTGGTCGATCAGGTGATCAGCAAGCGCTCCTGATAGCCAGAGGGTCAAACAGCGGCGTTTTCCTTTGGGGAAGACGCCGTTTTTTATTTGGTTATCATCCCGACAACTTTCCGTAACAAGCAAGGCATTGCCCCCATGGCCGAGAAAAAAGGCTCTTCCAGCGAAAAAACCCTTTACTGCTCTTTCTGCGGCAAAAGCCAGCATGAAGTGAAGAAGCTGATCGCCGGTCCGTCGGTCTTTATCTGCGACGAGTGCATTGACCTGTGCAACGAGATCATTCGCGATGAGCTCCCGGCTGGCGACCTGGCGCGCGAAGGCCGCAGTGACCTGCCCACCCCCGTAGAGATCAAGACCAACCTCGACAACTATGTGATTGGTCAGGACGTGGCCAAGCGCACGCTGGCGGTGGCGGTGTACAACCACTACAAGCGCCTGCGCCACAAGGACAAGGCCCACAAAGACGATGTGGAGCTGTCCAAGAGCAACATTTTGCTGATTGGGCCCACGGGTTCGGGCAAGACGCTGCTGGCGCAGACCCTGGCGCGCATGCTGGACGTTCCCTTTGTGATGGCCGACGCCACCACGCTGACGGAAGCCGGTTATGTGGGCGAAGATGTGGAGAACATCGTCCAGAAGCTGCTGCAAAGCTGCAACTATGAGGTGGAGCGCGCGCAGCGCGGCATCGTCTACATCGACGAGATCGACAAGATCTCGCGCAAGTCGGACAACCCCAGCATCACGCGTGACGTTTCGGGCGAGGGCGTCCAGCAGGCGCTGCTCAAGCTCATCGAAGGCACGATGGCCAGCGTGCCGCCGCAGGGCGGACGCAAGCACCCGAATCAGGACTTCCTGCAGATCGACACGACCAACATTCTGTTTATCTGTGGCGGTGCGTTTGCGGGACTGGAAAAGGTCATCGAGAACCGCACCGAAGCCTCGGGCATCGGGTTTGGCGCATCGGTCAAGAGCAAGAAGCAGCGTTCGCTGACAGAGGTGTTCACCGAGATCGAACCCGAAGATCTGATCAAGTTCGGCCTGATTCCTGAACTCGTGGGGCGCATGCCCGTGGTGACGGCTCTGGCTGAACTCAGCGAGGATGCGCTGGTGCAGATCCTGACGGAGCCCAAGAACGCGCTGGTCAAGCAATACAGCAAGCTCCTGGCCATGGAAGGTGTGGACCTCGAAATCCGTCCTGCCGCGCTTAAGGCCATCGCTCGCAAGGCCTTGGCCCGCAAGACCGGAGCCCGCGGCCTGCGCTCAATCCTGGAGCAATCGCTGATTGGCACGATGTTCGACTTGCCCAATACGAGCAACGTTGAAAAAGTGGTGGTGGACGAGTCCACCATCGAAGAAAACAAGCCGCCGCTGCTCGTTTATCGCGAAGCGGCCAAGAAGGCCTGAGAAGGCGTGAAGGAGTCTGCGATGCCCGCATGGACACGCCGGAATCCTTCACGCCGTCTGAGATGACCGGAGCGGGCGCATTGGTGTCGCCCATTGAACCATCAACCCTTGTGCCAGCGCGGCTTGCGCGTAAGGGTTGAAAATCCCCACATGTGGACCCATTTCCACAGAGCACTTTGAGGATTTCCATGTCCGGACATACCCCCCTGCCAGCCACCCCTATCGATCTACCGCTGTTGCCTTTGCGTGACGTGGTGGTGTTTCCCCACATGGTCATCCCGCTTTTTGTGGGGCGTCCCAAGAGCATCAAGGCGCTTGAGTTGGCCATGGAGGCCGACCGTCGCATCATGCTGGTGGCACAGAAAGCTGCAGCCAAGGACGAGCCTTCGGTGTCGGACATGTTCGATGTCGGCTGCGTCTCCACCATCCTGCAGATGCTCAAGTTGCCTGACGGCACCGTGAAGGTGCTGGTCGAAGGCCAGCAGCGCGCTCTGGTGACGTCCATCGAGGACGCTGAGACCCATTTCACGGCCACCGTCACGCCGGTAGAAGCCACACCCGAGGCCAACAAGCCCAGTGAGATTGAAGCGCTGCGCCGTGCTGTGATGCAGCAGTTTGACCAGTACGTCAAACTCAACAAAAAAATTCCCCCGGAGATCCTCACATCGATCTCCAGCATCGACGATCCAGGCCGTCTGGCCGACACCATCGCCGCGCACCTGCCGCTCAAGCTCGAGAACAAGCAGGTGGTGCTGGACCTGTCGGATGTGAAGGCGCGCCTTGAAAACCTGTTCGAGCAGCTTGACCGCGAGGTGGACATCCTCAACGTGGACAAGAAGATCCGTGGGCGTGTGAAGCGCCAGATGGAGAAGAACCAGCGCGACTTCTACTTGAACGAGCAGGTCAAGGCCATCCAGAAGGAGTTGGGCGAAGGCGACGAAGGCGCGGACATCGAGGAGATCGAGAAAAAGATCAAGCTCGCCAAGATGCCTGCCGAGGCGCGCAAGAAGGCTGATGCAGAACTCAAGAAGCTCAAGCTGATGTCGCCCATGTCGGCCGAGGCCACCGTGGTGCGTAACTACATTGACGTGCTCACGGCGCTGCCTTGGAGCAAAAAGACCAAGATCAAGCACGACCTGGTCAATGCCGAAGGCGTGCTCAACGAAGACCACTTTGGCCTGGACAAGGTAAAGGACCGCATCCTTGAATATCTTGCGGTGCAGCAGCGCGTGGACAAGGTGAAGGCTCCCATCCTGTGCCTGGTGGGGCCACCTGGCGTGGGCAAGACCTCGTTGGGGCAATCCATTGCCAAGGCCACGGGCCGCAAGTACGTGCGCATGGCCTTGGGTGGCATGCGCGACGAAGCTGAAATCCGTGGGCACCGCCGCACGTACATCGGCGCGCTGCCTGGCAAGGTGCTGCAGAGCCTGTCGAAGGTGGGCACGCGCAATCCGCTGTTTCTGCTGGACGAAATCGACAAGCTGGGCACGGACTTCCGAGGCGACCCGTCGAGTGCGCTGCTGGAGGTGCTGGACCCCGAGCAGAACCACACTTTTGGCGATCACTACGTCGAAGTGGACTTCGACCTGAGCGACGTGATGTTCGTCGCCACGTCGAATTCGATGAACATTCCGCCGGCCCTGCTCGACCGCATGGAAGTGATCCGCCTGTCGGGTTACACCGAGGACGAGAAGACCAGCATCGCCATGAAATACTTGCTGCCCAAGCAGCTCAAGAACAATGGCGTGAAGGACGAAGAACTGCTGATCACCGAGCCCGCCGTGCGCGACATGGTGCGCTACTACACGCGGGAAGCCGGCGTGCGTTCGCTGGAGCGCGAGTTGTCCAAGATCTGCCGCAAGGTGGTCAAGGGTCTGCAGCTCAAGAAGCTCGAACCCCAGGTCGTTGTCACCGCCGACAACCTGCCTGACTTCCTGGGCGTGCGCAAGTACACCTACGGCCGTGCCGAGGCGCAGAACCAAGTGGGCCAGGTGGTCGGTCTGGCCTGGACCGAGGTGGGTGGCGATCTGCTGACCATCGAAGCCGCCGCCATGCCCGGCAAGGGTGTGATCACGCGCACCGGTTCTTTGGGTGATGTGATGAAGGAGTCGGTGGAGGCTGCCCGCACGGTGGTGCGCAGCCGCTCGCGCATTCTGGGCATCAAGGACGAAGCGTTTGAGAAGCGCGACATCCACATCCATGTGCCAGACGGGGCAACCCCTAAGGATGGTCCGAGTGCGGGCGCTGCGATGACGACGGCGTTTGTTTCGGCCCTCACGGGTATTCCCGTGCGCGGTGATGTTGCCATGACCGGTGAGATCACATTGCGCGGTGAAGTTACCGCCATTGGTGGCCTCAAGGAAAAGCTGCTGGCGGCTCTGCGCGGCGGCATCAAGACGGTGCTGATCCCCGAAGAGAACGTCAAAGACCTGGCCGAGATTCCGGACAACGTGAAGAGTGGACTTGAGATCGTGCCTGTGCGCTGGATCGACAAGGTACTGGAAGTGGCCTTGGAAACCAAGCCTGTGCCCCTGACGGATGAGGAAGTGGCGGTCGTGGCTGCTCCCTCGACGGACAAGGCCGTTGCAGCGTCGTCCGCGACAGATGGCCTGAAACATTGACGCAAATTTTTTTGAGAACCCCAAAAAATGCGCTACAATTCATTCCATCGCAGCAAACGTTGTACAATGTGAGGCTTCGGTAAAATGCGGGAATAGCTCAGTTGGTAGAGCGCAACCTTGCCAAGGTTGAGGTCGAGAGTTCGAGACTCTTTTCCCGCTCCAATTTCCACAAAAAGGGAAGCAAATGCTTCCCTTTTTTGTCAGAGAAATGTGAATTTCTGGCGCGGTAGCAAAGCGGTTATGCCCCGGATTGCAAATCCGGTTAGTCCGGTTCGACTCCGGACCGCGCCTCCAGATACGGTCTGTGTCTTGATGTCTGAAGATCTTCTGTGATCGTCGTAATCAAGATGACTGTTGAAGGATGGATGGTGATTGGTTGATTTTTTGGTTTGCAATCGAATAGAGCCAAAAAATAGCGATATAATTTGAGGCTTGCTGATTGGCTCTGATGGAAACGTCGGGCGCAGTAAGCAAATGCGGGAATAGCTCAGTTGGTAGAGCGCAACCTTGCCAAGGTTGAGGTCGAGAGTTCGAGACTCTTTTCCCGCTCCATATTTGTAAGGGAAGCTTCGGCTTCCCTTTTTTCTTGGTGGTGCAAGGCGGGCGGCTCGGCGGGGCGTCGGCCCTGTGACCAGAGATACGACAGGGCATTGCGCGCATGCGCTGCCCGGGTTACGCTGCGGCGCAGGAGTGCGTTGGGCAGCCGGCGCCCCGATGGTGAAATTGGTAGACACTGCGGACTTAAAATCCGCCGCTTTCCTGAAAAGGGGCGTGCCGGTTCGACCCCGGCTCGGGGCACCACGAAGAGCCTGTTCAATGTCCTTTTGGAGATCGCATTGGAGTGCAATCGGGATGAGTGGATGCGCCGGCTGCGCAGTATGGGCTCATGCCCATGCAAGCAGCCGGGGCGTCCAGTCGCCCGATTTCACTCCAACCCTTTGGGCAAGTGCCTTGCCGGGCGGTCTGCGGCGTTGCGGCGCTTGTTGATAGCCGGCTATCAACTGCGCACCGCGCCTAGCAGCCCATCCCGGTAAGGTACTTGTGCGACTCCAAAAGGACATTGAACAGGCTCTAGGATTCAATCATGTCAAGTTACAACGCTCCCTTCGAAATCCACGTCCACGGACAAGTCCAGCTGCGCGCTGATGTGAGCTTTGACCAACTCCAGGAGGCGCTCAAACCCTTGTGGAAGTACGCCGGAGCCCGCTCGCTGGCTGATGGCGCAGCCAGCGCCTACGAAGAAGAGCCCGGCATCAAATACGACGCGCAGGAACACTTGCTGCAGATGTGCTGGACGGTGCGGGGGGATGAAGACTTTCGCCAAGTTCTGGACGAAATGTGCATGAGCCTCAATGAGCTTGCCGAGCAAGGTGCTGCCATCGAAGTCACGTTCTACGACGCAGATTTCGACGAGGACGAGGAAGAGCAGGGTGCGGAGTCGCGCGACGATTTCGTCATGCTGTTTGTCGGCCCCACGCCCGCCGCCATCATGCAGGTGCAGCGTGATTTGCTGGTGCAGGACGTTGTCAACATGATGGAGCGCCACTTTGATGGTGCCGAACTGGGCGGCGTGGTGTCCGAGATCGACAAACTGTTCAGCCAGCGCTTTGATGCACTGGTGAACTCGCTGGAGATCGGAAAACCGCCGCGTGGCCCTGGTGGGGGCGGCTCCGGCAGTGGTCATGGTGGCGGTGGTGGTCGCCGTCCGCGCCACCTGCACTGATTCTTTCATTCAACTTCACACTGGTGTCCCCGTGTGGGGTTGCCTTGCATGTGCTGGTGACGAAAGTTGATCGGCAGGCTGTGGCAATGACTTGTGCCCGTGTGCGTTGTATTCAATGCGGTCCTGCGCAGTTCTGTGATCTCTTCGAACTGTCGTGCTTTCCATGACCTCTGATCTACCGTATCTGCGTTCCTATCCGGTGTCTTTGCAGGACCAGGCGCGTGATCTGCTTGCGCAGGGGCGGCTGGGGGGCATGTTGCAGCGCAAGTATCCCCAGGCCCATGCGGTGCGCAGCGACAAGGCGCTGTATGACTACGCGCAGGAACTCAAGGCGCGGTACCTGCGCAATGCGGGCACGGTCAACAAGGTCCTTTTTGACAACAAGATCCACGTGGTGCGCCATGCCTTGGGGTTGCACACGGCGGTCTCGCGCGTGCAGGGCAACCGGCTGGCGGCCAAGCATGAGATCCGCATTGCGTCGATGTTCAAACAGGCACCCGACGAGTTTCTGCGCATGATTGTGGTCCACGAGCTGGCCCATCTGCGTGAGAAGGACCACGGCAAGGCTTTTTACCAACTGTGTACCCACATGGAGCCGCAGTACCACCAATACGAGTTCGACCTGCGCCTGTACCTCACCCATGTGGAGCATGCGGGTGAACGGCTGTGGAGCGCTGCTGCTGAAACTAGTTCTGGGTAGAAGAAAAGTTGAACACCACTTTGTTGATGGCACTTTGCAATTTGCGCTTGCTGGCAAAGCGCCAGGCCCTAACACAGCGGTTGGTCAAGGCACAGACACCGTTTCACAGCAGTCTGCTGGCAAACCCAGCCAGCGCTCTGCAGCCGCCTGAAGCATGGCCACCGGCCCGGTGGTCAACAGGCGGGTGCGTGGTGCATCCGTGGCCACGGCACCATCGGGCGCGGCCTTTAGCCCCGCAGTCTCCAGCAAGCGCCGCGTCTGGCGGGCGACGGGCTCACCCGTCTCGATGAACTGCACGCCCGGCCCGACCAGTGCGCGCAGCTCGTGCGCCACAAAGATGTAGTGCGTGCAGCCCAGAACCAGCGTGTCCATCTGCCCCGGGGCGGTGCCAAAACTACCCATGGCTTGGACATAACGCGCGCACAGCGCCCCGGTCTCCGTGGCATGGGCGGGGCTGCCTTGGTCGGCCACTGGCAGCGCCACACTGCGCTCGATGGCATGGGCCAGGCCGTCACAGGGTTGCACCACAAAATGCGCCTGATCAGCCAGCGAGGCCATGAGCTTGCCGAACTTCGCACTGGTCAGCGTGCCCCGGGTGCCGATCACGCCCACGTGGCCTGTCTTTGTCACCGCGAGGGCGGGCTTGATGGCGGGCTCCAGGCCCACGAGGGGTAATTCCGGGTGGCTGCTGCGCACTTCGTGGATGGCCGCTGCCGTGGCGGTATTGCAGGCTACCACCAGCGCCTTGATGTGGTGCTGCTCGCGCAGGTACTCGGTGATGGCGTGGGTGCGGGCGGCCACAAAGGCATCGCCGCGCTCGCCATAGGGGGCGTTGGCGCTGTCTGCCAGGTACACGAAACGTTCGTGGGGCATGGCGGCCAGCAGGGCGCGCAGCACGCTCAGCCCACCGACGCCACTGTCAAAAACACCGATGGGAGAAGAGGCCTGCGGCATCGAGGAACCAAGCTCTGGCAGTTGGAGGAAAGCGTGGATTGTAGGAAAGGCGCAGCCTTCGTGCCGGAGTGGGCGAGTCCCAAGAAAAAACCGCCCGAAGGCGGTTGGGAGAGCGATTGCCCTGGTACCAGCGTCGAGTCTGCCGCCAGGGCGACGCCGAGTGGGCCTCAGGCCGCGGCGACCCCGATGCCCTTGAACTCGCCCGAGGCGATGCGCTTTTGCCACTCGGCCGGGCCCGTGATGTGGGCGCTGGTGCCACCGGCGTCCACGGCCACGGTCACGGGCATGTCCACCACGTCGAATTCGTAGATCGCTTCCATGCCCAGGTCTTCAAAGCCCACGACCTTGGCGGTCTTGATGGCCTTGGAGACCAGGTAGGCGGCGCCGCCCACGGCCATGAGGTAGGCGCTTTGGTGCTTCTTGATGGCCTCGATGGCGACCGGGCCGCGCTCGGCCTTGCCCACCATGGCGATCAGGCCCGTCTGGGCCAGCATCATCTCGGTGAAGCCGTCCATGCGCGTGGCGGTGGTGGGGCCTGCAGGGCCGACGGCTTCGCCCTTCACGGGGTCCACCGGGCCCACGTAGTAGATGACGCGGTTGGTGAAGTCCACGGGCAGCTTCTCGCCCTTGGCCAGCATGTCCTGGATGCGCTTGTGTGCGGCATCGCGGCCCGTCAGCATCCTGCCGTTGAGCAGCAGCGTGTCGCCGGGCTTCCAGCTGGCGACTTCTTCCTTGGTCAGCGTGTCGAGGTTGACCTTCTTGCTCTTGTTGTAGTCGGGCGCCCAGTTCACGTTGGGCCACAGGTCCAGGCTCGGGGGCGTGAGGTACACGGGACCCGAGCCGTCCATCACGAAGTGCGCGTGGCGCGTGGCTGCGCAGTTGGGGATCATCGCAATCGGCTTGCTGGCCGCGTGCGTGGGGTACATCTTGATCTTGACGTCCAGCACCGTGGTCAGGCCGCCCAGCCCTTGGGCGCCGATGCCCAGGGCGTTGACCTTTTCAAACAGCTCCAGGCGCAGCTCTTCGACCTTGTCGAGCGCGGGGCCGCCGGTCTTGGCGGCTTCGGCCTTGGCCTGCAGTTCATACATGTCCAGGTCGTCCATCAGGCTTTCCTTGGCCATGAGCACGGCCTTTTCGGCCGTACCGCCAATGCCGATGCCCAGCATGCCGGGCGGGCACCAGCCAGCGCCCATGGTGGGTACGGTCTTGAGCACCCAGTCCACCACGTTGTCGCCGGGGTTGAGCATGTACATCTTGGACTTGTTCTCCGAGCCGCCGCCCTTGGCTGCCACGGTGATGTCCACGGTGTTGCCGGGCACGATCTCGGTGAAGATCACGGCAGGGGTGTTGTCCTTGGTGTTCTTGCGGGCGAACTGCGGGTCGGCCACGACCGAGGCGCGCAGCGTGTTGTCGGGGTGGTTGTAGCCCCGGCGCACGCCTTCGTTGATGGCGTCGTCCAGGCTGCCCGTGAAGCCTTCCCAGCGCACGTCCATGCCCACTTTCAGGAACACGTTGACGATGCCGGTGTCCTGGCAGATGGGGCGCTGGCCGGTGGCGCTCATCTTGCTGTTGGTCAGGATCTGGGCTATCGCGTCCTTGGCTGCCGGGCTCTGCTCGCGCTCGTAGGCACGGGCCAGGTGGGCGATGTAGTCGGTGGGGTGGTAGTAGCTGATGTACTGCAGCGCGGCAGCAATGGACTCGACGAGGTCGTCGTATTGGATTGTGGTGGTCATCGTGGTTCTGTCGTGAGGCGGGAACGAACGCATGCCGGGGCACGCAGCCCGCAATTATCCCACCCCCGTGCTGACACGGCGCTGGCGCGGCCTTGGCGCAGACTACCTGTGGACAACGCGACTATCTCAGTCTGGCCCGCCTCTCAAAGCTCAGCAGCCCCAACAGCAGACTGGCTGGAGGCCCCGCCGTGCTTTTTACGCTTCGGCACCCTCGCCGGAGTCCGGATCCAGCTCCGGGTCGTCCGCCGGGTCATCGTCCGGATACTGGTCGGCCCCCGCCCGCACATCGCCGTTTTCAGTGGTGTCGTCGTCGGTGTCCATCGACTCCAGATGGTCGGGCAGGATGTCGCGCGACTCCAGTTGCAGTTCGGGCTCCACGCTCGCGCGTTCGCCGGTGCCGTAACGGTCGGTGTCGTTGTCGGGGTCGGTGCCATACAGCCCGGTGCTGTCGCTGCCCGAGTCGGACGCGTCGCTGGGGCCCAGGCTGTCGTTGCCCTTGGCGCTGTGAAGGGGAGAAAGGTTGTCGGCATCGATGCCAAGCAGGCTGCTTTTGGCCATGGTGGTCTCCGTGGATTCGCGGCGAGGAAAGTTGCTGCACCGCCATGGTGTGCCCACTGGCGCCCGTGCGGTGTAAGAACAAGCCGACGATTGAGCGCGAGAAGGTGTGGGGCCTTGTCAAGACCTCACAGCGGGCCGAAGCGACGCCCCCACCGGCAGTGATGACGGCACCGCTTTTTGCGCTCTCCAGCGGGGCTTGCCACACACTGACGAGCGCATGCTTGCGCACCAGCAGTGCAGGGCATTAAATGAGAATGGTTATTTTTTGCATTATTCTGCCGGGAGCGGCCCCGTTGCCAGGTCGCACCTGTTGTTTCACTTGGAGAACCGCTGTCCATGACCACCCGCACCGAACGCGACACCTTTGGCCCCATCGAAGTCCCGGCCGACAAACTCTGGGGCGCGCAGACGCAGCGCTCGCTGCAGAACTTCGACATCTCTGGCGAGCAGCAGCCGCGCGAGATCATCAAGGCGCTGGCCCAGGTCAAGCGCGCCTCGGCCGTTGTCAACCAGGCGCTGGGCCTGCAGGACGCGAAGAAGACCGAGGCCATCGTGGTCGCTGCTGACGAGGTGATTGCTGGCAAACATCCCGGTGAGTTTCCGCTGGTGGTCTGGCAGACGGGCTCGGGCACGCAGACCAACATGAACGTCAATGAAGTGCTGGCCAACCGCGCCAGCGAACTCCTGGGTGGCGAGCGCGGCGAAGGCCGCCTGGTGCACCCCAACGATGACGTAAACCGCAGCCAGTCGAGCAACGACGTGTTCCCCACCGCCATGCACGTGGCCGCCGTGGAAGCCCTCACGCACCGCCTGCTGCCCGCCATTGCCAAGCTGCGCGCCACGCTGGCGAAGAAGGCGCAGGACTTCGACGGCATCGTCAAGATCGGCCGCACCCATCTGCAGGACGCCACCCCGCTCACGCTGGGCCAGGAGTTCTCGGGCTACGTGGCCCAGCTCGACCATGGCGAGCGCCATGTGCGCGCGGCGCTGCCCCACCTGTACGAGCTGGCGCTGGGCGGCACCGCCGTAGGTACGGGGCTGAACGCGCCCAAGGGCTATGCCGAGCAGGCCGCCGCCGAGCTGGCGCGCCTGACGGGTCTGCCCTTCGTCACCGCGCCTAACAAGTTCGAGGCCCTGGCCTCGGTGGATGGCCTGGTGTTTGCCCACGGCGCGCTCAAGACCCTCGCCGCCAGCATGATGAAGATCGCCAACGACGTGCGCTGGCTCGCCAGCGGCCCGCGCAGCGGCATTGGTGAACTCAGCATCCCCGAGAACGAACCCGGCTCCTCGATCATGCCCGGCAAGGTCAATCCCACCCAGAGCGAGGCGGTGACGATGCTGGCCGCCCAGGTGTTCGGCAACGACGTGGCCATCAACTTCGGCGGCGCCTCGGGCAACTTCGAGCTCAATGTCTTCCGCCCCATGGTGGCCCACAACTTTCTGCAGAGCGTGCGCCTGCTGGCCGACGGGATGGTGAGCTTCAACGACCAGTGCGCCGTGGGTATCGAGCCCAACCGCGAGCGCATTACCGAACTGGTGGATCGCTCGCTGATGCTGGTGACCGCGCTCAACACCCACATCGGCTACGACAAGGCCGCTTTCATCGCCAAGAAGGCGCACAAGGAAGGCACCAGCCTGCGCGAAGCGGCCGTGGCCTCGGGCCATGTGACGGGCGAGCAGTTCGACCAGTGGGTGGTGCCGGGCAATATGGTGGGGCGCTGAGGGTCAGCGCGGTGTGGTGTGGGTCAAAAGTTCAAGAAAAAATGACCGCCAGCGCTTGTCCAATAAGCGTAAGGTGCTATTGTTTTTGATTGGCTGGTCGCAAGGCGGCGCGCTATTCCTGCTGCGCCAGCGCTTCGAGTTGGTCTTGCTGGTAGACGACGATGCTGCGCTGGTGGATGCCGATGATGCCTTCGCGCTCCATCCACTTGAGCTCCACATTGATGCGCTGGCGTGAGCCGCCCAGCAGTTGTGCCAGCTCGTCCTGCACCAGTGCCAGCCCGATGGCCCCGCGCTGGCCGGGCACGGCCGCACGCTCGCCAAAACGTCGCAGCACGTGCAGCAGCTGCTTGGCCAGCCGCGCGCGCAGGGGCAGGGTGGCCATGTCTTCCATCATCCAGTACAGGTAGCGCATGCGGCGCGCCTGCAGCGTGAGCAGGGCCTCGCCGAACTCGGGGTGTTCGCGCAGCAACTGGCGGAACACGCCCTCGGCCACGCTCAGCACCGTGGTGGGGCCGTGGGCGTGCGCGTCGTAGGTGTTGGGCCCCCGGTGCAGCACCTCGGCCTCGCCCACCCAGATGCCGGGCTCCACATAGGCCAGCGTCACCTGCTTGCCCGACGGCGTGGTGCGCCGAAACCGGATGGCACCACTGGCACAGGCAAACCAGTCCTGCGCCAGATCACCCTGCTCCACGATCATCTGGCCGTGTGTGTAGCGCGTGATGCGGCCCAGCCGGAAGATGTCATGCCGCAGCGACGGCGTAAGTGCCGCGAACCAACGGCCCCGGTTGATGGCTTCACGCTCCGTCTGGCTGAGGAACGGGCGCTGCAGGTGGTGGTCGGCCAGGGAATGGGCGGACTCTGGCAAGGCAATGGTGGCGGTGGGCATGGCGGCAGGCTGGAGTTGGGGGGCCGGCCTGTACGCGGGGCCGGGCTGAAAGACGGTGACAAGGCGCAGCATGCCAGTTTAGCGAGACAGCGCTCACTGCGATGGCCCTGCACGGCACTTGTGCGACACCCCAGCGGCACCATGCTTACGCTTTGGTGGTGGGGCGCGCCTTGTGCAGCTTTTGCGGCTTGCGCAGAAACGCCAGCAATCGGCGCTCCGCCGCGCTCAAGCCCCGTGGCGATGTGGTACCGCCAATGTGATTCCACACCGCCTGCAGGCCGGGCCCCGCGTCAGATGCCAATCGTGTGCCCAGCTCCAGCACAGCCGGGTGCACGTACGACTTCTTGCACACGGCGGGCGTGTTGCCCAGCTGGCGCGCCACCTCGGCCAGAATGGCCTTGGCGTTGTAGCGCGCGTTTTTATCGGCGGCTGTGGGGGTTACTGATTGCGTACAGGCCAGGCGCGTCAGCTCCAGCGCCTGCGTGGTGCCGTGCCAGGTGCGAAAGTCCTTGGCAGTGAAATGATCACCTTCTGAGTCTGCCGCGCCGTGCGTGATCTCGCGCAGATAGTCGTTCACGTCGCCCGAGCCTACGGTGCGCAAACTACCGTCTTCGTCCTCGTATTGAAAGAGTTCCTGCCCCGGCAGTTGTTGGCAGCGTCGCACCACGCGGGCCACGCGCGGGTCGTCCAGCTCGACCTCTTGCAACACGCCGCTCTTGCCGCGAAATCGCAGCTTGAGCTGACTGCCTTTCAGTTGCACATGCCGCGTGCGCAGCGTGGTCAGGCCATACGAGCGGTTGGTGGCGGCGTATTCCTCATTGCCCACGCGCAGGTAGGTGATGTCCAGCAGGCGCACCAGCGTGGCCAGCACCAGCGTGCGAGTCAGAGGCTGGCCGTTGCGGTGCGCTGCAAGGTCGCGCGCCACGCGGCTGCGCAGGCGCGGGAGCACGCGGCCAAACGCCTGCATGTGTTCGAACTTGCCCTCGTCGCGCTGCGCGCGCCACTGCGGGTGGTAACGGTATTGGCGCCGTCCGCGCGCGTCCAGCCCCGTGGCCTGCAGGTGCCCGTGGGGCAGGGGGCAAATCCACACGTCGGTATAAGCCGGTGGGATAGCCAGGCGTTTGATGCGGGCGACCTCGTCCGGGTCTTGCAGCCACTGGCCATCGGGCAAACGGTAGCGGAAAGCCTTGGCACCGCTGCGCACGCGGGTAAGGCCGGGCATGGCGGGTGTGACGTACACCAGGCCTCCGGGGAGCTTCTGGGGGCGGCTGGTGGGCCGGGGTGGTGCTGGTGCGCGGGGCGATGGGGGCAGGGCGGGCATCGGGGCGAACAGGTAAAAGTGGCCAGGGTGTGGCCCCGATCACACCCGTGCCCGGGAGGAGGTGGTGTAGGTGCGCTGCGTGCGTTGGGGTGAGACAGGGGCCGAATAGGCGGCCCGCCACACCACTGTCTCGTGGTTAAAAATGGCCCTTGCTCATATTGGATAAGCATCAACAGCTATTAAAAATGTAGCAATCTGCCCATCGGGCCAGGCTCACTCGGCCGCCGTCGGGTCCAGCGCAAAACCCACGCCGTACACCGAACGAATCCAGTCGCTGCCATCCGCGCTGGCGGTCTTGAGTTTTTTGCGCAGATTCTTGATATGGCTGTCGATCGCGCGCTCGTTCACATCGAGGGTGTCTTCATAGGCCTGGTCCAGAAGCTGCGCGCGCGAGAAGATGCGCCCCTGCTGGCGTGCCAGCACTTGCAGCAGGCGGAACTCGCGCCGCGTCAGACCCAGTGGCGTACCGTGCAACGTGGCCTGCCAGTGCGATTCGTCCAGCATCAGCGCTGCCACCGTAGTGGTGGCTGCCTGTAGCTCCTGCGCGGCGGCGGTGCGGCGCAGCACGGCCTTGACACGGGCCACCACCTCGCGCGGCGAAAACGGCTTGCAGATGTAGTCGTCCGCGCCCAGCTCCAGGCCGATGAGGCGGTCTACCTCTTCGACGCGGGCGGTCAGCATGATGATGGGGTGCTGGGTGTGGCGGCGCGCCTGGCGCAGGATTTCAAGCCCATCCAGCCCGGGCAGCATGATGTCCAGCAGCGTGAGGTCCGGCGGCGCGGCCAGCATGCTGGCGAGCGCCGCGCGGCCCTCGGCCTGGTGTTCTACGGTGTAGCCTGCGTGGCGCAGGTAGTCCACCACGATGGCGGCGATGTCGGGTTCGTCTTCGATGACGAGGATGCGGTGGCTCATGAGGGGTTGTCCAGCAATGGCAGTTGCAGCGTGATGCGCAGGCCGCCCAGGGGTGAGGTGTCGGCCGTCAGCGTGCCGCCGTGCGCGAGCACGATGGCGCGGCAGATCGCCAGGCCCAGGCCAGAGCCGCCATGGTCGCGGTTGCGCGAGGTTTCCGCGCGGTACAGGCGGTCAAAGATGCGTGGCAGCTCGTGCGCGGGCACGCCGGGCGCGCTGTCGTCCAGCTGCACCTGCAGTTGGGCGGCCCCATCGGCCGGTGGCAACAGGCGTGCCGAGAGGCGCAGCAGGCCGCCCGCGTCGGTGTAACGCAGGCTGTTTTCCAGCAAGTTCAAGAACACCTGGTGCAGTTGCTGCGCATCGCCCCGCACCAGGGGTGCAGGCTGCGCCGGAACCTGCGCGGTCAGGGCGTCCAGGCCGGTGGTGTCCACGTCGATGCCCGCCTGCGCCAAGCGCGGGCGCATGGATGCGAGCGCCTCGTTCAGCAGCGATAGCGGGCGCACGGGCACCTGGGCCGAGGGCGCACTGGTGCCCGCCGCGTCCAGGCTGGCGCGCAGGTCGCCCACCAGCTGGATCAGGCGCATCACCTGCCGGTGCAGGCGCAGCGCGGTCTTGTCGTCAAACGGGCGGATGCCGTCCTGCACGGCCTCGATTTCGGCGCGCATGGCGGCCAGGGGGGTGCGCAGCTCGTGGGCTACGTCGCCCAGCCACTGGCGGCGGCTGGCCTCAATGCTGCTCAGTTGTTCGGCCATGGTGTTGAAGGTGCGGGCCAGCTGGGCCAGTTCGTCGTTGCCGTGCACGGGCACGCGGGTGTGCAGGTGGCCCTGCGCAATGCCGCGTGCGCCGTTGGCCAGGGCCTCGACGGGGGCCAGCCAGCGCCGTGCCAGCCAGCCCGACAGCAGCAGTGCCAGTGCCAGCCCGGCCAGGCCTGTCCATGCCACAAAGCCCAGGTGTTGCGCCAGAAAGGCCTGGTCGGCTTCGCTGCGCACACCCTGTGGAGGTGCCAGCACCAGCTGGCCGATGGTCTTGCCGTCGGCGCCGGTCAGGGCCAGGCGCGCGCCACCCGGCTGGGGCGCCGTGCCAGCCACCAGGTGTTGCTGTGCGTCCACCAGACCCAGGCGGGGGAACAGGTCGTCGGGGTGACGTTGTGGGCCACCCGCGCCGCGCTCGCCCGGGGGCGGGCCGCCATCGGGGGGCGGTGGTGGGGGCTGCTGCTTGCTGCGGTCCGCTGCCGGGTTGCCGTTCGCCAGTTCGGGGGGCATGCCGGGCGAACCGCTTCGGTCGGTGGGGGGGGGGCCTTCTGCGCCTTGGGTGTTTGATCGGCGCAGGCCGCTGCCAGGGTGGCTGAGCTGGCCCCAGAGGCGGGGCTGGTTGCGCAGGGTCTCCCAACCGCCCGTCTGCGTGTGGTGGGCCTGCAGGCGCTCGGCCAGCCAGTCCATGCGGGCCAGTTCGATCTCTGCCACATACGGCCCCAGGCCCCGCTGCAAGCCCAGCCGCGAAAAGCCTGCAAAGATCAACAACAAGGCCACCAGCAGGGCTGCCAGGGCGATGAAGGCTTTGCGGTGAAGGGTCAGGTGGGGCATCGATAGGGCTGCAGGACGGTCTAGCGGGCGGGGGGCGGGCCGCCTGCACCGCCGGGGCCGCCAGGCCCGCCTGCGGGCATGGCCACCAGGGTGCCACCCATTGTGCGGCATGTGCCTGCGAGCGATTTGCCGTCGGGCATGGTCAGCGTCACGCTGGCGCCTTCGGTCTTGCCCTTGCAGGCGGCATAGGCTTCGGGCGGCGGAGCGGGCGGCTCTTGCCGGCCCTGCGATTGCGCCAGCACGGGGGCGGCGGATGTGGCTGCCAGTACGGTCGCGAGGGTCATGCGGGCCAGCAGGTGGAGGCGAAGAGAGTGCAAAGTCATGGTTTTTTCCGTCGGTATGGTGGAGAAAAGCGTTCAACGAGTGGATTCGCCGCCAGAAACCGGCGCGGCCCAGGCCAGTGCACCCGTAGAACCGGCTTTGGCGGGCCACCGGGTGCGTCCCCCTCCGGGGGATGGCGCCGAAGGCGACTCAAGGAGGGCTTTCAGTCAAGCCGCAATCGAGATCGTGATGCTGGCCGAGTACCCGCCGCCGCTGTTGGCCTGCATCGAGGTCATCTCCAGCGTGGTGCCATCGCTGAAGACGTTGTCGGTGGCAAAGGTGATGGAAGCCAGGTTGCGCACGCTGGCGCTGTAGCCGGAATTGGCGCTGTAGATGCTGCTGAGCAGCTCGGTGGGGAAGGCCAGCTGCGTGGTCTTGACCTTGTTGCGCGCATTGTTGGCCGACGCGAGTGTGGGGTAGATCTCCATGTGCATGTGCGGCATGCGGCCCGCATAACAGCCGGGCACGATGGTGGTGAAGGTCACGGTGCCGCTGGCATCCGTGGCCTGCACGCCGCGCAGGTAGTTGTCGGCAATGTTGTTCGAGCTGTAGACCGAGTAGTTGCCGTCCTGCGTGCAGTGCCACAGGTAGATGGCGTAGCCTGATAGCGCTGCGCAGCTGGCGCTCGTGTTCGTCAGCGTGATGGTGATCGTCAGCGGCACGCCGCTGACCTGCGTGGACGAGCCGATGGAGCTGCGGATGTCCGATCGCACGATGCCGCTGAGCGCCAGCACGTTGTAGGTGTTGTTGCTGGCCGTGGAGCCATCGGCGGGGTAGGGGCCTGCGGTTTCTTCGGGGACAACCGAGCAGGTGGTTGTGGTGCCTGTACCCGTGCCTGTCCCCGTTCCGGTGCCTGTACCTGTGGTGTCGGTCGTGTCCGTAGTTTCGGTGTCTCCGCCCCCGCAGCCGAACAGGGTGGCCACGCCCAGGGAACCCAGGGCGTTCAGGGCAAAACGGCGGTTGGTGGGGGCCTGCGTGGCGGTGGCGAGGGGGGCGACGATGGCTTGGGCGGCTGTGCTGCGGTCCATGGATTTCTCCTGCAAGTGGGTATGGCCTGCACTGTGCCGCCCGATTGGGGAGAAATTTGGGAGCAGATGTCGATCTAATTTGCTACATTTTTTGTAGCTATAAATTAATGCCAGTTAAGCGATGGAACTATTTCCACTCAAGAAAAAGCAAAGAGGCCGCAATGGGCGGCCTCTTTCGGGTGCAGATGGGGGAGGGCGCCGTCAGTGGCGCGCGGGCGGTGTGGAATGCGCCATCAGGCGGTCTGTCAGGGCAATGGCCAACGCGCTGAGGAGGAACACCACATGAATGATGGTCTGCCACATCAGCACCTTGATGTCGTAGTTGGCGGCGTTGATGAAGGTCTTGAGCAGGTGGATCGAGCTGATGCCGATGATGGCGGTGGCCAGCTTGACCTTGAGTACCGAGGCGTTCACATGGCTCAGCCACTCGGGCTGGTCGGGGTGGTCTTCCAAGTGCAGGCGCGAGACGAAGGTTTCATAGCCCCCCACGATCACCATGATCAGCAGGTTCGAGATCATCACCACGTCGATCAGCGCCAGCACCACCAGCATGATGATGGTTTCGTTGAGCGAGGTCACCTCGAAGTCGCTCTTGTAGCCAATGCTGGAGACTAGGCTCTTGAGCGCGGTGGTGTTGCCAAAAGCGGCCTCGATCAGATGCACCAGCTCCACCCAGAAGTGGAAAACGTACACCGCCTGGGCCAGGATCAGGCCCAGGTACAGGGGCAGCTGCAGCCACCGGCTGGCAAAAATCAGCGAGGGCAGGGGACGCATGGGCGCCGGGGGGACGGGTTTTTTGGGGAGGGACATGAAATGAAGGGTGGGTCTTGGGTCGCGCGATTTTAGGGGTGCCGCGTGACACCCCTCATCCGCAAGCGCTCTTCCTCCTGGTTGCAGTTGGCCTATTCTGTAAGCTTCGTGCCAGTCAGTGGCTTGTAAGTGCCACGGCCGACAGTACCGCCCAATTCCAATTCCATCAGACCCAGGAGACAACACCATGAGTGCGCCCACATCCGCCATCGAGTCCGTATTGGTTGAGAACCGCGTGTTCCCTCCCTCCGATGCGATCGTCAAAGCCGCCCGCGTGTCAGGCATGGCGGGCTACGATGCGCTGTGTGCCGAAGCCGACAAGGACTTCGAAGGCTTCTGGGCGCGCCTGGCGCGCGAGAACGTGCAGTGGTCCAAGCCGTTCACGCGCACGCTGGATGAATCCAACGCACCGTTTTACCAGTGGTTTGCCGACGGCGAACTCAATGCCTCGGCCAACTGCCTGGACCGCCACATCGGCACGCCCACCGAGAACAAGACCGCCATCCTCTTTGAGACCGACGATGGCACGGTCACCAAGATCACCTACAAAGAGTTGCTGGCCCGTGTGAGCCAGTTTGCCAACGCCCTCAAGGCCCATGGCGTGAGCAAGGGCGACCGGGTGCTGATCTATATGCCGATGACCATCGAAGGCGTGGTGGCGATGCAGGCCTGTGCCCGCATTGGCGCCACGCACAGCGTGGTGTTTGGCGGCTTCAGCGCCAAGGCGGTGCACGAGCGCATCATTGACGCGGGTGCCGTGGCCGTGATCACCGCCAATTACCAGATGCGGGGTGGCAAAGAGCTGCCGCTCAAGGCTATCATCGACGAAGCCCTGGCCATGGGCGGCTGCGACACCCTCCGCAATGTGTTTGTCTACCAGCGCACGGCCACGGCCTGCAACATGGTGGCCGGGCGCGACAAGACCTTTGCCGAAGCACTGGCAGGACAAAGCACCGAATGCGCGCCGGTGGCCGTGGGTGCCGAGCATCCGCTGTTCATCCTCTACACCAGCGGCTCTACCGGCAAGCCCAAAGGCGTGCAGCACAGCACCGGCGGCTACCTGCTGTGGGCCAAGATGACCATGGACTGGACGTTCGACCTGCGCGCCGACGATGTGTTCTGGTGCACGGCCGACATCGGCTGGATCACGGGCCACACCTACGTCGCCTATGGCCCGCTGGCAGCAGGCGCCACGCAGATCATCTTTGAAGGCATTCCCACCTTCCCGAATGCCGGCCGCTTCTGGCAGATGATCGAGCGCCACAAGTGCACCATCTTCTACACAGCACCTACGGCCATCCGTTCGCTCATCAAGGCTGCGGAAGCTGACGAGGCGGTACACCCTGCACGCTCGGACCTGTCGAGCCTGCGCATCCTGGGCAGCGTGGGCGAGCCCATCAACCCCGAAGCCTGGATGTGGTACCACAAGAACGTGGGCGGCGAGCGTTGCCCCATCGTGGACACTTTCTGGCAGACCGAAACGGGCGGCCATGTCATCACGCCGCTGCCTGGCGCCACGCCGCTGGTGCCTGGCAGCTGCACGCTGCCCCTGCCCGGCATTACCGCTGCCATCGTGGACGAAATGGGCAACGACGTGCCCAACGGCTCGGGCGGCATCCTCGTCATCAAGCGCCCCTGGCCCAGCATGATCCGCACCATCTGGAACGACCCCGAGCGTTTCAAGAAGAGCTACTTCCCCGAAGAACTCAAGGGCTACTACTTGGCGGGGGATGGTGCGGTGCGCAGCGCCGATCGGGGCTACTTCCGCATCACTGGCCGCATCGATGACGTGCTGAACGTCTCGGGCCACCGCATGGGCACGATGGAGATCGAATCGGCCCTGGTCTCCAAGACCGACCTCGTCGCCGAGGCCGCTGTGGTGGGCCGCCCCGACGATGTGACCGGTGAAGCCATCTGCGCCTTCGTGGTGCTCAAGCGTTCCCGCCCCACGGGCGAAGAAGCCAAGCAGATTGCCAACGAACTGCGCAACTGGGTCGCCAAGGAAATCGGCCCTATCGCCAAGCCCAAGGACATCCGCTTTGGCGATAACCTGCCCAAGACCCGCAGCGGCAAGATCATGCGTCGGTTGCTGCGCAGCATCGCGAAGGGCGAGGCCATCACGCAGGACACCAGCACGTTGGAAAACCCCGCAATCCTGGATCAGTTGGCGCAGACCAACTAGATCCAGAAGGTGCCGTGTAACGGCGCCAGCGCGCAGCGCTTGCGGGGTTTGGGGACACTCACATTGCGTAGCGATGTGAAGTGGCCACACAATCCCGTCGCTGGTCCACCGCACTTGTGAGGCGCCCTAGGGCTCCGCGCCTCCCTAGTTCTCTTTGTAGGACACCGCCTGAAATCTCCCGCCTGCTGTCGGTGACGGCCCGTGCATGCGTTACAACGGCGCATGGCGCTTGCGAATCTTCGCCTGGGCGCTGCCTACAGGAGGTCTTCATGCATCTGCGTTCCATCGTTCTTTGGGTGACGGTTTTAGCCATTGCTGCACTCGCCGCCCTCAATTGGCCCACTCTGGCCGCACCGTCCCTGGTGTCGCTCGGCATTGTGGTCTTTGAGGCTCCGCTGGGGCTCATCATGTTGGGCCTTACGGGCTTGCTGGGCATCTTTTTTATCGTCTATGTCTTGTCGCTCCAGGGTTCGGTATTGATGGAGACGCGACGTCATACCAAGGAAATGCAGGTCCAGCGCGAACTGGCGGACAAGGCGGAAGCCTCGCGTTTTACGGAGTTGCGGGCTTTTCTGGATGCTCAGCACCAGCAGGCGCACGCCACGGTGTTGGCGCGGCTGGACGAATTGGAAGCGCACCTGGCAGCGCGTGCCACTGAGTCCGACAACTCCACCGCAGCGTATGTGGGGCAGCTTGAGCACCAGCTGCGAACGCGCGGGCTGGAGGCGGTGCCGGTCGTTTCTCGGGTGTGATCAGAGGGGCCCGCAGCTTTTCGTTGCTGTGTCCTGCAATTTGCCAGCGCCCTGAAAAGCAAAACAGGTTCTAGAAACTATAAAGGCCGCGTCACAGTGCGTGGCGCGGCCTTTCACCAAGGGGCTATGCCGCCCCCGGGGTGAGGCTGAGGCGATTTACTTCTGCGTCAGCACCCACGCAGCCAGCTTCTTGGCTTCTGCATCGTTGACCTGGGCGTTGGCAGGCATCGGAACTGGACCCCACACCCCCGCGCCGCCCTTGACGATCTTGGCGGCCAGCTTGTCCACAGCATCTTTCTGACCGGAGTATTTGGCAGCCACATCCTTGTACGAAGGGCCCACCAGCTTTTTGTCCACAGCGTGGCAAGCCATGCAGTTCTTCGAGGTTGCCAAGGCCAGATCGGCCATGGCGGGTGCCGCAACCGACAGCGTCATGGCAAGGGTGATCAGGGTACGCTTCATGGTGGGAATTCCTGTGGTTGAGTTACAGTTCTTTAATGGAATTGTAGTGGCTTGGGTTGACAGGGATTTGTCCGGGGTCAACCGGGCGGTTTCGGCCTTTTCTGGAGATCGCGATGTACCTGCTGGGTCTTTCACTGTTGCTTCTGGCATTGAAGTATTTCGAGGTTGGACCCGTGGCCGCCTGGTCCTGGTGGTGGGTGCTGGCGCCTTTTGGTGCCACGGCCTTATGGTGGGCCTGGGCTGATTCCACGGGATATACGAAACGTAAAGCCATGGAAAAGATGGAGCAACGCAAGCAGGATCGGATCAACAAGAACAAGGAAGCCCTGGGCATGCGCCCGCGCAAGCCTCGTTGACTCCAAGACTCTGCAGCCGCCGGTCTTCGCTCCGATCCTCGGGCGGGTATGGCAAGGTTGTGTTACAGAAAAGAGCCCATCATCGCTGCACGTGGCAAGACGGCCATCATTACGGGTGTCACCGGGCAGGATGGCGCCTATCTGGCAGCGTTTCTGCTGAACAAGGGTTACCAGGTCATAGGCACCCATCGACGCACCAGCAGTGTGAATACCTGGCGCCTTCACGAACTGGGCGTGGTGGGCCATCCCCATTTGCTGCTGGTTGATTTTGATCTGACGGACCCCGGCTCTGCCATTGCACTTCTGCAAAAATTCCGTCCGGACGAGTTGTACAACCTGGCGGCACAGAGCTTTGTGGGAGCGAGTTTTGACGCTCCGACCACTACGGCGCTGGTCAATGGCCAAGGTGCATTGAATCTGCTGGAAGCTGTCCGGCTGGTGGACCCCCACATACGCTACTACCAGGCCAGTTCCTCAGAGATGTTCGGTGGGGTGGGTCAAACGCCGCAGTGCGAGTCCACCCCCTTTTGTCCGCGCAGCCCTTATGCGGTGTCCAAGCTGTTTGCCCACTGGATGACCATCAACTACCGGGAAGCTTATGGCATGTATGCCGTCAGCGGCATTCTGTTCAACCATGAAAGCCCCCTTCGGGGAAGTGAATTTGTGACACGCAAGATATCGAATGCGGTGGCCCGCATGGCCCATGGCGAAAGGGGGGTGCTCGAATTGGGCAACCTGGATGCGCGTCGCGACTGGGGTTTTGCGGCCGAGTACGTCGAAGGCATGTGGCAGATGATGCAGGCAGACAGGCCTGGTACCTACGTGCTGGCAACCGGCCGCCAGCAGACCGTGCGCGACTTTGTGCGTATGGCGTTCTCGGTTACTGGCATATCCCTGGAGTTTGCGGGTGCCGCTGCTTCGGAAGTGGCCGTGGATGTGGGGACGGGGCGCGTTGTGGCGAGCGTGGATCCCGGTTTCTTTCGCCCTGCAGAGGTGGATATCCTGGTGGGCGACGCCTCCCGGGCCCGGGCCGAACTGGGTTGGGAGGCGCGCACCTCCGTAGAGCAGATCTGTCGAATGATGGTGGAAGCAGACTTGCGGCGCACTTATCCCGGGGCCCGATGATGGTGAACCACTACTGTGCGCCCTGCTGGCTGCTGTGTGAGGTGGCCCGATGAGGGTAGCTTTTGGCGTCAGCGTGCTGACACGTACTGTCCAGCAGGGTGGTGTGGATGGCATTGGTACCTACACCCGGGAGCTGATGGCTGCCATGCCGCCGTCAGCGCAACTGCAGCCGTATCTGTTCGATGCTCCGGCGAGCCTCTGGCAGGGCGCGACACCTGCGATGTCCTTTGGACCTTTTGCGCGGCAGGCCCTGGCCGCCACGCTGCCGGGGGTGGACTTTGGCAGGGTGCGCCGCGCGCTCTGCTCGGGGATTGATGTCATCCATGCCACCGACCATCTGGTCCCGCGCTTGCGTGGAACGCCGGTGGTGGCGACGATTTTTGATGCGATCCCGCTCTCTCACCCCGAGTGGGTCCGATACCGGTTCAAGGGCCTGAAAAACGAATTGTGGCGGCGTACTGCGTTCTGGGCGCAGCAGGTCATCACGATTTCCAATTACTCCCGCCAGGAGATCGCTACGCACTTCCGCCTGCCCGAAGAGCGGATCACTGCCATTCCTCTGGGTGTAGGTTCGCAGTGGTTTGCTCCGGTCGATGAGTCCGTGGAAAAAGCCGTGCGGGATCGGCATGCATTGCCAGACCGCTATTTTGTGAGCGTCGGTACCCTGCAGCCGCGCAAGAACATCAGCCGCCTGCTTTTGGCCCACGCCAGCCTGCCCGAGCCTCTGCAGCGGCAGTTTCCGTTGGTGGTGGTCGGCAAACCGGGCTGGGGGTGCGAAGACGTTGTCGCCCAATTCACCGGGGGCGCGCTCAAACATGTCCGCTGGCTGCAGCACTTGCCGGATGCCGATCTTCAGGTGGTTATCAAGCGTGCAACGGCCTTGGTGTTCCCGTCGCTCCACGAGGGATTCGGACTGCCGGTTCTGGAAGCCTTTGCGGCGGGGGTGCCGGTGGTGGCGTCCAACACGACCTCCATCCCGGAGGTTGCGGGGGATGCTGCCTTGCTGATTGATCCTCTGCGCATCGACGAACTTGCGGACGCGATGCGCCGAGTTGCCGAGAACTCAGAACTGGCGGGCCAACTGGTTGCGCGCGGGCGTGATCGCGTGCGTGCTTTTACCTGGCAAGCGTGCGCAGAAAAAACCTTGCGCGTCTACGAGTCGATGGTCTGACTACTCGCGATGGCAACTTCAACCACCAATCCCACCGTATCCGTGCGTCAGAGGCAAGTTCAATTGTTGGGGCTTGACATCTGGAGCGCCATGGTGGCGTGGCGCTTCTGGTGTTTTATGGGCTGGAACGATGTCGCCAAGCAGTATCGGCGGACCTTTCTGGGGCCTGTCTGGATTACGCTGCACACGGCCATTTTCATCGTTGCATTTGGCTTGATCGGCGCCCAACTGTTCAAGTACCCGGCCGAGTGGTACCTGCCGTATTTTTGTGCTGGGCATGTGTTGTTCGGGTATTTCAGTGCGCTGATCAACGAGGGCTGCTTGACCTATATCGGCTCGGACGCGTTTTTGAAGCAGACGCCTTACCCCAAGATGGCGTTTGTGTTCCGCACCGTGTTTCGATGCTCCATCCTGATGCTGCACAGCGCGGTCATTGTGTTGGCCGTCTTGTGGTGGGCGGGGCGGCTGGGGGCTGTGCAGTGGGGGGCGCTGCTTGGTGCCACCGCCCTGACTTTGCTGGCTGCCAGTTTTGTGGTTGCCATTCTGGGGGGCCTTGCGGCCCGATTTCGTGACGTGACGGTGGCCCTGGGCAGCCTGATGCAGGTCAGTTTTTTTGTGACCCCCGTGCTCTGGGTGCCTGACCAGCTGACCGAACGTGCACAGTGGGTGGTACGCCTGAATCCATTGGCGCTTTTCCTGGACCTGACGCGCAGCCCCCTGATGGGAGAGATCCCCAGCCTGCAGACCTGGGGTGCTGCAGTGGGGGTGGTCTTGCTGTTGGGTTTGATTTTCTTTTGGCAGTACGTCGCGAGTCGGCGGCGGATTGTGTACTGGCTGTAGGCGCCGCCACCCTTCGGTATCCCAAGATGGCCCATATCCAGTTGTCCAACGTATCCATCGACTTTCCCGTGTTCACTACGCGGTCACGGGGCCTGCTCAATACGGTGCTAGGGCTTCCTATGCGTGACAAGGCCCGTGTGGAGGCCAGCGGTTTGCGGCAGGTCAGCGTGCATGCGTTGCGTGATGTGAGCCTGTTGCTGCGTCCGGGGGATCGGGTCGGCCTGATTGGTTCGAACGGCGCTGGCAAAACCACGCTGCTGCGAGTGCTCTCGGGCGTCTATGAGCCCATGCAAGGCGAGCTGTCCTTCAGTGGCCGGATTGCAGCGCTCACAGACATCATGCTGGGCATGGATGTCGATGCCACTGGGTACGACAACATCATCATGCGGGGCATCGTGATGGGTCTGACGCGCAAGCAGGCGATGGGCCTCATACCCTCGGTAGAGGCATTCACACAGCTGGGCGAGCATCTTCAGTTGCCGGTCAGGACGTACTCACAGGGCATGCTGCTGCGCCTGGCGTTTGCCGTTTCCACGAGCGTGGTTCCCGATATTCTGCTCATGGACGAGATGATTGGTGCTGGTGATGCGAAGTTTTTCAGCCAGGCCAAGGAGCGCATCAACGGGCTGATCGAGCAGGTCTCCATTCTGGTGCTGGCATCCCATAACGAGGTCATTCTCAAGAGCTTTTGCAACAGAGCGTTGGTCCTTAAAGATGGATGCGTGGTGATGGATGGCAGTGTGGACGATGCCTTGGCGTTTCACAACATCCAGCAAGGAGTTTCGCCATGAGACTGGCATGCATCGGCCCCGCAGAGGTGTTGGACGCCATTGCGTCCATGGGGCGAACCGAAGATGTGAGCTGGTCGCCCGACGGACGCCGTGTGGCGCTTGCTGCCATCACCCTCGACAGGGTGCTGGTCGTGGGGATGGACTGCCAGTTTGAAAACGGGCAGAAGGTGCTCTACCTGACGGATGCCGTGGAGGTTGCGTCCACCAGCCTCCAGCGCCCTCATGGCCTGTGCTGGATAAGCAACAGCATCATCGCGGTCGCGAGCCGGGAGGGCAATGTATCGCTGTTCGACATTCCCCCGGCGGATGGTCTGACCGCGTTGCACACGTTGGAGCCCCTGTCCGTGATCGGCAAGCAGGAGACGGAGCTCCTGAGCACCCCAGGAAGCCTGTGCGCACGGGATCTGGGCGCAGGCTTGCACGAGCTGTGGGTGTGCAACGGCTTTTCCCATTACGTGACCCATCACCTGCTGAACGCTGCTGCAGGTTTTTCCCATCTGGATGCGCAGCTTCTCATGCAGCACGGGCTGGAGGTTCCGGATGGTGTGGCGCTGGACCCCAATGCTGAATGGGTGGCGGTCAGCAACCACGACCGCCAGATTGTCGCGCTCTACCGCAACGATGAGTTTCTTGCGCCTGGCAACGCGCCTGCGGCACAACTGCGTGGCGTCAGCTACCCCCATGGGCTGTGTTTCCTGGCGGGCGGGCGCATTCTGCTGGTGGCGGATGCTGGCGCCCCCCATGTGGCCGTGTTTCACCGAGATCCTTCCGGGTGGTGCAGTCTGGCCGAGCCGAATGCCGTGTTCCGCGTGCTGGATGACGCTGTGTTTGAGCGGGGGCACCACAACCCGCGCGAGGGCGGCCCCAAGGGCATCGATGTGCATGAGCCCTGGGGCCTGATGGTGACCACCTGTGCAGAGCAGCCCCTGGCCTTTTTCGACATCCGCGACATCGCGGCGGGTGTGGAAGTCTCGGCGCCAGAAGATGCGGTGAACCCCGGCTCGCCCAGTGCCTCACCTGCAGACCGTACACGGGTGACCGTACTTCGGCTGGTGCGGGATGTAGCGGCCCGTGAGGCTGCCGTGACGGCGGCCGTGCGAAAGGAAGTGGGATTGATGCGCGCGAGCTGGTCCTGGCGTGTGACCGCACCATTGAGAGCTTTGGCGGGCGGCTGGATCCGGTGGCGGTCGAGGCGGCGCGGGTTTTAAGACGCAAGTCACGCGGGGGCACACAACGCGGATGCCATGGTCTTGGCAGCAAAAAAAAGCCCGCCGGGAGCGGCGGGCTTTTGCTTTTTGAAAGCGCTGGACGTCAATACGCGTCGAGCACCGCACCCTTGCTGGCGCTCGATGCATTGAACGCGAACTTGGCCTGCACCCCGCGCGTATAGCGCGGTGCGGGGGCCGTCCAGGCAGCGCGGCGCTTGGCGATCTCTTCTTCGCTCACGTTCAGCTCCAGCAGCAGTTGGCGTGCGTCGATGGTGATGCTGTCGCCTTCGTTCACGAAAGCGATGGTGCCACCGGCTGCCGCTTCGGGCGCCACGTGGCCGACCACCATGCCCCAGGTGCCGCCCGAGAAGCGGCCGTCGGTGATCAGGCCCACGCTCTCGCCCAGCCCGGCGCCGATGAGCGCGCCAGTGGGTGCCAGCATTTCGGGCATGCCGGGGCCGCCCTTGGGGCCCAGATAGCGCAGCACCATCACGTCCCCCGCCTTGATCTTGCCGGCCAGGATGGCTTCCAGCGCCGATTGTTCGTCGTCAAACACGCGGGCCGGTCCGGTGATCACGGGGTTCTTCAGGCCCGTGATCTTGGCCACAGCGCCCTCGGGGCTGAGGTTGCCTTTGAGGATGGCCAGGTGGCCTTGGGCGTACATCGGGTTGCTGATGGGGCGGATCACGTCCTGGTCGGCGCGCGGCTCGTCTGGCACATCCTTGAGCACTTCGGCAATTGTCTTGCCTTCGATGGTGATGCAGTCGCCATGCAGCAGGCCTGCGTTCAGCAAGATCTTCATGACCTGCGGGATGCCGCCTGCGCGGTGCAGGTCCACGGCCAGGTATTTGCCGCTGGGCTTAAGGTCGCACAGCACGGGGGTCTTCACGCGCACGCGTTCGAAGTCGTCAATGGTCCATTCCACGCCCGCTGCGTGGGCAATGGCCAGGAAGTGCAGTACCGCGTTGGTGGAGCCACCCGTGGCCATGATGACGGCCACGGCGTTCTCGATGGACTTCTTGGTCACGATGTCGCGCGGCTTCAGGTCCATCTTGATGGCCTCGATCAGCACCTTGGCCGATTCCTTGGCCGAGTTCATCTTTTCGTCGTGCGGGTTGGCCATGGTGGACGAGTAGGGCAGGCTGATGCCCAGGGCCTCGAACGCGCTGGACATGGTGTTCGCGGTGTACATGCCGCCGCACGAGCCGGTGCCGGGGATGGCGCGCTTCTCGATTTCCTTCAGGTCAAAGTCGCTCATCTTGCCGGCGGCGTTCTCGCCCACGGCCTCGAACACGCTGACGATGTTCAGGTCCTTGCCCTGGTAGTGGCCAGGCAGGATGGTGCCGCCATACACGTAGATGGCGGGCACATTGGCGCGCAGCATGCCCATCAGGCCGCCCGGCATGTTCTTGTCGCAGCCACCCACCACCAGCACGCCGTCCATCCACTGGCCGCCCACGCAGGTTTCGATGCAGTCGCTGATGACCTCGCGGCTCACCAGGCTGTACTTCATGCCTTCGGTGCCCATGGCCATGCCGTCGCTGATGGTGGGCGTGCCGAACACCTGGGCGTTGCCGCCCGCTTCTTCAATGCCAGCGATGGCCGCATCGGCCAGCTTTTGCAGGCCGCTGTTGCAGGGCGTGATGGTGCTGTGGCCATTGGCCACGCCCACCATGGGTTTCACGAAGTCGCCTTCCTCGTAGCCCATGGCGTAGTACATGGAGCGGTTGGGTGCGCGCGACTTGCCTTGCGTGATGTTGGCGCTGCGGCGGTTGATGGGCTGGATCGGGATGACTTTGTTGTCTGCCATGGTGTGTTTTCCTTCGTGGAGCGATTCTTGTGGGTGGGGAAACTTTTCGCAGCCGCGAGTATGCGGCGATTGGTGGGCGCCATCCAATCCATTTGTACAGGGCGATTAATATGTACAGCATATGAAAGAGCCATTCATTGATATGCGTTTGTGGCGGCAGTTTGCCGCTGTGGCTGAGGAACTGCACTTTGGCCGCGCGGCGCAGCGCCTGCACATGACACAACCGCCGCTCACGCAGGCCATCGCCGGGCTGGAGCGCACGCTGGGCCTTCAACTGTTCGACCGCACCAAACGCAGCGTGCAGCTCACTCCAGCCGGGGCTGCCCTGTTGCCGCAGGTGTTGGATTTGCTCGACCGCGCCCAGGCGCTCCCCGCACAGGCGCGCGCAGCAGCGGCGGGGGAGGTGGGGCGGCTGCGTCTGGCGTTTGTCTCGACCGTGGGTTTTGGGATGCTGCCGCAGTGGGTGCGAGCCTTCCGGGCCCAGTGGCCCGGGGTGCGGCTTGAATTGATCGAGGCGACGGGCGACGTGCAACTTCAGGCGCTGGAGCGGGGGGAGATTGATGCCGGGCTGCTTTTGCACACGCCCGGCCAGGCGCCACCTGCCCTGCGAAGCCTGTGTGTGGCGCAAGAGCCGCTGGTGCTTGCGCTGCCTGAGCTTCACCCGCTGGCGCGCACGCCCACCGTCCGGTTCTCTGACCTGCTGCGGGAGCCTCTGGTGATTTTCCCCCGCCCGATCCTGCCATCGCTGTACGACGCGATCGTGGCGCTGTACCACGCAGCGGGGCAGGTGCCGCAGGTGGCCCAGGAGGCCATCCAGATGCAGACCATCGTCAACCTGGTGTCGGCCGACCTGGGGCTGGCCTGGGTGCCTGCCAGCGTGCAACAGTTTCAGCGGCCGGGCGTTGTCTACCGGCAGCTGGGCGGCAAGTCTCCCCTGGCGCCCGTGTGCGAAACCAGCCTGGTCTGGGGCGCCACTGTGCCGCCCGCACTGGCCCGGTGGATCGACTTTGTGGCCCATGAGGTGCAGGCCAGCGCCCTGAAAGGGTAGTGCTGCGCGTGCACAATCGCCCCCATGCTGACTTATCCCCACATCGACCCTGTCGCCCTGCAGATCGGCCCGCTGGCCATCCACTGGTACGGCCTGACCTATCTTGCGGCTTTTGGCCTGTTCATGCTGCTGGGCATCCGGCGCCTGCGGCACGAACCGTTTGCCTCCATCACCGGCCCTGGCGCATGGTCGCGCAAGGACGTGGAAGACATCCTGTTCCTGGGGGTGGCGGGTGTGGTGGTGGGGGGGCGCCTGGGGTATTGCCTGTTCTACAAACCTGCGTATTACCTGAGTCACCCCCTGGAAATCTTTGCCGTGTGGCAAGGGGGTATGGCCTTTCACGGTGGCTTGCTGGGCGTGATCGTGGCCATGCTGTGGTTTGCGCATTCCCGCCAGCGCCCCTGGCTGCAGGTGGCCGACTTTGTGGCGCCCTGCGTGCCCACGGGTTTGGCCGCAGGGCGGGTGGGAAATTTCATCAACGGCGAACTGTGGGGCCGTTTTGCCAGCCCGGACCTGCCGTGGGGCATGGTGTTTGCACACAGCGGTTCCCTGCAGCCACGCCATCCGTCGCAGGTTTACCAGTTCCTCTTGGAGGGCTTGCTGCTGTTCATCCTGCTGTGGCTGTATGCGCGCAAAGAACGTCGCCAGGGCCAGGTGGCCGCCGCATTCCTGGTGGGTTATGGCACCTTCCGCTTTATTGCCGAATACTTTCGCGAGCCCGATGCGTTCCTCGGCATCCTGTCCTTGGGTATGAGCATGGGCCAGTGGCTGTGCGTGCCGATGATCGCCGCGGGCGTGGGCCTGTGGGTGTGGGCACAGCGCCAGCCCGCGGTGGCGCAAAAAATCAGTTGAAATTGGCCTCTAGCGCTTAACTGGTAAGCGCTAGCAGCTATAAAAATAGCAGCGCTTGCCATTGCAAGGTAAGTGCTCTGCCGGTGGGTGAGGCGGGACGATGTGTTGACCCGCCTCCGCCGCGCTTCCCGTGCGGCTTTTTACCGAAATAAAACGGCCCTCGTGTTGCATCTCTGCACCATGGGTGCACCGTTTGTCGCCCCATCAGCACATTTCCGGGTTTTCCTCTTGTGATTTTGCGTAATTATGAGAAATTACGAACTATTCAGAGTGATGTTGACGTTTGGCGGCATTTGAAGCCGCGTTGGCAGCAAAAGATGCAGGCGTTTTGCCTGCGCACCCTGACACCCTGGAGTTTTCCCCGCACCATGCGCCCGGTTCCCAACTCACTGCACGACGAAGCCGCCTCGCGCTTGCGCGAGCAAATCTTTGCGGGCGCCTTGCCCCCCGGGAGTTTTCTGGACGAAGCGGCCTTGTGCGAGCGGCTCGCTATTTCGCGCACGCCGCTGCGCGAGGCGCTCAAGGTGCTGGTGGCGGAGGGCTTGCTGCGCCACGAACCGCGCCGCGGCTGCTTTGTGGCTGAGATCACCGAGCGCGACCTGGACGATCTTTTTCCCGTGATCGCGCTGCTGGAGGGGCGGGCGGCCCACGAGGCCACGCGCAAGGCGGTGGCGGCAGACATTGCCGCGCTCGACGTGTTGCACCAGCGGCTGCAGCAATTTGCGTCCGAAGGCCTGATCGCCGACTACTACGAAGCCAACTACGCCATTCACGAGGCCTTCATCACACTGGCGGACAACCGCTGGCTGGCCCAGGTGATTGGCGATCTGCGAAAGATCCTGCGGCTGGCGCGAGCACAAACGCTGCATGTGCCGGGCCGCCTGCAGCAAAGCCTGGCCGAGCACCTGGCGGTGTTCGCCGCGCTCAAGGCGCGCGACTGCGATGCCGCTGAAGAGGCCATGCGCAACCATCTGTTGCGCCAGCGCGATGCGCTGCGCGACGTAGCCCGCAACCAGCAATCGAGGCTGACCCCATGATCAACAGCACCCCCGAATGGATCACCCGCAGCGTGTCGCGCCTGCGCACGGCAGCGCCCGCCGTAGACAAGCCCGCTGACAAAACCGGCGAGAAGGCCAGCGAGAAGGCGGCCGACAAACCGGCCCGCGCCGGGCTCGACAAATCGGTGACCGATGTGGTAGCCAAGGTCGCCGTGCCACGTTCCACCAACGAGCGGCTGCAGGCCACGCTGCGGCGCGGGCAGGAGGCTCTGTCGCCCCGCGCGCTGCGCCGCCTGCTGGCCGACCTGCAGGAGGTGGTGGCCCCGCAGGTGAGCGAGATCGAAGGCGGCCGCCGCGCCCAGGCCGTGGCCGAGTGGTATGCCAAGGCCGAGCCCGAAGAGCGCCGCGACATGTGGCTGCTGATGTGCGAGCAGTTCGCCCCCGACGCCACGCGCTTCAAATCGGCCCGCCAGCGCTACGAAGCGGCGGCTGGCACGGCCGAAGAAGGCCAGGCCGAGATCAGCCTGCGCCGCGCACTGGTGTCGCCGCGCACGCGGCTGCTGCAGCGTTTTTCTGCGTTCCCTGAAGGCATGCGGTTCTTGCTGGACATGCGTGCCGAGCTGCTGCCCCTGCTCAAGTCCGACAAGCGCCTGTTGGCGCTGGATGCGGAGCTGGAGCACCTGTTCTCGACCTGGTTTGACGTGGCCTTTCTGGAGCTACGCCGCCTGTCGTGGGACTCGCCCGCTTCGCTGATTGAAAAGCTCATCAAGTACGAGGCCGTGCATGACATCCGCAGCTGGGCCGATCTGAAAAACCGGCTCGACAGCGACCGCCGCTGCTACGGCTTCTTTCATCCGCGTTTGCCCAACGAGCCGCTGATCTTTGTGGAGGTGGCGCTGGTGGACAAAATCTCGTCCAGCATCACGCCTTTGCTCGACGAAGCGGCGGCACCCGCTGACATCGGGCGGGCTACCACGGCGATTTTCTATTCGATCAGCAACACCCAGACCGGGCTGCGCGGTGTGAGCTTTGGCGATTCACTCATCAAGCATGTGGTGGAGACCCTCACGGCCGAATTTCCCCGGTTGCGCACCTTTGCCACGTTGTCGCCGATTCCGGGTTTCCGCGCTTGGCTGGGCAAGCATGCCGGTGCGATGCTGGAGCGCCTGGATGACAAGCGCCGCACCGAGCTGGGCCGGGCCGTGGGCTTTGAACCCCCGCAGGCCACTCATCTGCTGGCTGCGCTCGACAAGGCCACCGACCTCGATGCCCGATCGCCCGTGCGCCAGATGCTGATGGAGTGCGCCGCACGCTACCTGGCCCGTGAGCTGCAGGACGGAAAGCCAGTGGACCCGGTGGCCCGCTTCCACCTGGGCAACGGAGCGCGGGTGGAACGCCTGAACTGGGCGGGAGACCCGTCCAGCAAAGGACTGAAACAATCGTACGGGCTGATGGTGAATTACCTGTACGACCTCAAGCGCATCGACAAGCACCGCAGCTTGCTCGCGCAAGGCAAGGTGCCGGTGTCGGGGGACATCGACAGCCTGTGCCGTGACTGACCGCAGGCCCCGGTGCCGCGCAATGCCATCATCGTCATCATCGGCGCAGACAATGGCCGATGGATCCCCTCAGAGGGGAGCCAGCCGATGGTGGCAAGTGCCTGGCACGGTTTTGAACGGTGGGGCACCGTAGGCCTGCTTTCCTTTTTACAACGACGACAGGAGACAAGGAATGAAAGACATGCGAATTCAGCGCCGCGAGGTGCTGCTGGGGGCTGCTGCCACAGGTTTGGGGCTGGCCACGGGCACGGTGCCTGCATGGGCCCAGGCATCTGCCTGGCCCACCAAGCCGGTGAACCTGGTGGTGCCGTTCCCTGCGGGCGGCGGCACCGATGCCTTTGCGCGCCCCTTGGCAGCGCAGTTCTCCAAGGCCACCGGCAAGACGCTGGTGATCGACAACCGAGGGGGCGCGGGCGGCACCGTGGGGGCCAGCTTTGCCTCCAAGGCCGCACCAGACGGCTACACGCTCTTCATGGGGGCCGTGCACCACGCGATCGCCCCGTCGATGTACCCCAAGCTCGACTACGACCTGGAGAAGGACTTCATTCCGCTGTTCTTGCTGGCCAACGTGCCCCAGGTGGTGGTGGTCAACCCCAAGAACGTGCCGGTCAATAACTTTCAGCAGTTCATGGACTATGTGAAGCGCAACCCCGCCAAGCTCAATTACGGCTCTGCGGGCGCTGGCACGTCGCACCACCTGGCGGGCGAGCTGTTCAAGCAGCAGACGGGCACCTTCATCACCCACATCCCCTACCGGGGTGCCGGCCCCGCGCTGCAGGACCTGATTGGTGGGCAGGTGGACATGATGTTTGACGGGCTGGGTTCCTCGGCGTCCCACATCAAAGGTGGGCGTATCAAGGCGCTCATGGTGTCGGGCCCCAAGCGCAATGCCGCGTTCCCAGACGTACCCTGCGCCGCCGAAGTTGGCCTGCCCGACTACACCGTCACCACCTGGTACGGCCTGTGGGCACCCAAGGGCACCCCCGCCGATGTGCAGGCGCGCATCGTGGACGAGGTGCGCAAGCTGGGCAGCGCCGACGAACTCAAAACGATCTGGGCCAACAACGGCGCCGAATACGGCGGCATGACCCAGCAGCAGTTTGCGGGCATGGTCAGCAGCGAGGTCAAGCGCTGGGCGGCGGTGGTGAAGGCCTCTGGCGCAAAGCTTGATTAACCCCTGTGGCGCTTTGCGCCTTCCCCCTGAAGGGGGACGCCACCCGTGGCCTGGCAAAGCCGGTTCCACGGTGGCACTCGCGATGGTGTAGCGCGGGCTTTCAGGGCTGAGTAATGTGCATAACTTGATAGGTTGCCGAGATGTCGGGTGAAGTGTTGATGGAATCGGGTGAGCGTGGAGTGGCGCACGTCACCCTGCGCCACTCCGGGCGGCTGAACGCCATGTCGCGTGGCATGTGGCGGCAGCTGCGTGTGGTGTTTGAAGACATCCAGCAGCGCAGCGATGTGCGCTGCGTGCTCATTGCGGGGGAGGGCGATGCCTTCTGTGCGGGCGGTGACATTTCGGAGTACCCCGGCTTTCGGTTTGACGCCGCTGCCTTGCGGGACTTTCATGAGAACGATGTCTGGGGTGGGCTCAACGCCATGCTCCAGTGCGACGTGCCCATCGTGGCGCAGATCCGTGGCGCCTGCATGGGTGCCGGGGTGGAGATTGCCAGCTGCTGCGACATCCGCGTGGCGGGCAGTGGTGCGCGTTTTGGCGCTCCGATTGCCAAGCTCGGTTTCCCGATGGCCCCGCGCGAGGCGCAGCTGGTGGCGGGTGCTGTAGGTGACGTGACCGCACGCCAGATGCTGCTGGAGGCCGCCACCTTCAGCGCCCCTGACATGCTGGCACGCGGCTTTCTGAGCCGTGTGGTGGCCGACGACATGGTGGCCACCGAGGCCCTGGGCAGCGCACAGCGCATCGCCGCACTGGCGCCGCAGGCAGCCCGCATGAACAAGCAGACATTTCGGGCATTAAAAATGCCTCTGGCGCTTGATGGTAAAGCGCAAGAAGCTATGAAAAATATAGTAAACGGGGCGCCTGACCCCTATGCCTACGCGGACAGCGCCGAGCACCGCGAAGGCATCACCGCGTTCCTAGAAAAACGCGCGCCGTTGTTTTGACGGGCCCCGCCCGCCTTGTTGATCCAAACCTTTAAAACCGTCCAACTGCCATGAGCCAAAACAACCTCTTCAGCGCCCTGCGCGCAGCCTTCCCGTCTGACCTGGACAGCACCGCCGTCGAGACCATGGCGGCAGACGGCACCCCGCTGTTCTACACCTGGCGCGACCTGGACCGCGCCAGCGCCCGCATCGCCAACCTGCTCGCATCGCTCAAGCTGCCCCAAGGCAGCCGCGTGGCCGTGCAGGTGGAAAAGTCCGTCGAAGCCATGGCCCTGTACCTGGCCACGCTGCGCGCGGGCTACGTGTTCCTGCCACTCAACACCGCCTACCAAAGCGCCGAGATCGAATACTTCATCGGCAACGCCGAGCCCGCGGTGGTGGTGTGCTCGCCCGGCAACTTCGGCTGGGTCAGCAAGATTGCCTTCACGCTGGGCACGCAGCATGTGTTCACCCTGGGCGACGACCGCGCCGGCAGCCTGCTCGAGCGCGCCACCCACCACAGCGATGAGCACCAGGCCGTGGCCCGCAGTGCCGACGACCTGGCCGCCATCCTCTACACCAGCGGCACCACCGGCCGCAGCAAGGGCGCCATGCTCACGCACGGCAACATGCTCAGCAACGCCGTGATGCTGAAGGATTACTGGGGCTGGAAGAAGGGCGATGTGCTCATCCACGCGCTGCCCATCTTCCACGTCCACGGCCTGTTCGTCGCCATCCACGGTGCGCTCATCAACGGCAGCAAGATGATCTGGATGGCCAAGTTCGACCCCAAGGCCGTCATCGCCGCCATGCCCCGCGCCACCGTGTTCATGGGCGTGCCCACGCTCTACGTGCGCATGCTGGCAGAGCCCGGCCTGACCAAAGAGGCCGTGAAGAACATGCGCCTGTTCATCGCGGGCTCTGCACCGCTGCTCATCGAAACCTTCAAGGAATGGCAGCAACGCACCGGCCACACCATTCTGGAGCGTTACGGCATGAGCGAAACCATCATGCTCACCAGCAACCCCTACAGCGCCGACAAGCGCTACAAGGGCCAGGATGAGCGCCGGGGTGGCACCGTCGGCTTCCCCCTGCCGGGCGTGAGCCTGCGCGTGCAGGGCGAGGACGGCAAAGACCTGCCTGTGGGCGAGATCGGCGGCATCCAGGTCAAGGGCCCCAACGTGTTCAAGGGCTACTGGCGCATGCCCGAGAAGACGGCCGAAGAGTTCACGAAGGACGGCTACTTCAAAACCGGCGACGTGGGCAAGGTGGATGAACGCGGCTACGTGCACATCGTGGGCCGCAGCAAAGACCTCATCATCAGCGGCGGCTACAACGTCTACCCCGCAGAGATCGAGGGCTACATCAACGACATGCCCGGCGTGGCCGAAAGCGCCCTGGTCGGCGTGCCGCACCCCGACTTTGGCGAAGTGGGCGTGGCCGTGGTGATTGCCAAGCCGGGCGCCAAGCTGGATGCCGATGCCATCGTGGCCCAGCTCAAGTCGCAGCTGGCCAACTTCAAGATTCCGAAGAAGTGTTTTGTGGTGGCGGAGTTGCCGCGCAACACGATGGGGAAGGTGCAGAAGAATTTGCTGCGGGATCAGTACAAGGGGTTGTTTGTGTGATGGGTTGAGGTCGGCATCTAAGCCCGCCTTGGCGGGCCCGAGCAGCGCAAGCATCGGAATGCGTCCATCCGCAAAACTTTAGGTTTGCCTAAAAGGCGAGGGGATGCATACTGCCAGCGAAATAACAGTGTCGAAATGCGTTATCAGACTTCTGTTGATTTGATTGTTGTCGTCTAAATCTAGTTAGTCTTGGAAAAACTATGCACCTGCGTCTCGAATATCCAGAAGATGACGAATATTGGCTTGCAATCTTTCGTGACGGAATCGTTAAGCCGGAGAGCTGGATTAATGTAGCTACTGACTTGGTGCGTTCAATGTTATTTCTCCGACGCCCTGCCATTGAATTTTTCAAGGCCGCAATAGGTGCCGGCGATCGGCTTCCTGTAGAGCAACGTGTTCATGGCGTTTACCTAATGCTTGCGGCGTATGCAGCTGAAAATTTGCTCAAGGCACTTATTATTAAAAAAATTGAGTTCAAGGCTGACCTAAATATCGATTCCATACCTAAAGCAATAAAGTCGCACAACCTTGTTTCATTGGCTAGTTCTGCAGGTGTGACTATAACTGATGCTGGCACGGAATTGCTGATGCGATTGGCACACTATTCGGTTTTGGCGGCGCGATACCCGGCACCCACTGCGCTGGATGGGATTAAACCCAAGGAAATTACCGGTTCTGAATCAAATACATTGAATTTTTTCCGTGGTTCCGATATTCGTTCAGTCGATCAACTCCTTAACCATTGTTTTGCCGCTCTTGGTGTGCCGCAAGCAATTGATCCTCTCTCTTGCGGGTACACAGAGAAATTCGAGGACTGGGAAAGAGTTGTAATGCAAGAAGGTGTTACGCCATGGAAATAGATTCGCACCAGCTTTTGAAGAGGCCTAACCTTGCGCTCCAGCGGACGGCTTCGCCACCCGCTGAGCTAAATCGTTAGCCGCTATGCCGTGGTGTCCTTACACTGACCTTGAATTGCCCGAAGAGGCAATGAACTCCGAGCACATCATTCCACTTTCGCTCGGAGGATCGAACCAGTTCTGCATTCCCGTGGAGAAGAATTTCAATGCGAAGGTTGGTTCAAAGGTCGATGGAGTGTTGGCAAACGACTTCCTTACGCTGATGCGCCGTCATGAGTTTGACGCAAGAGGGCACAGCAATACGACGCCGACGGTGTTATTGAAAAAGTCGCATCTGGGCGACGAAAAGCGGCCCATTCAAGTTACCTTGCGTGGCAAAGAGGGCATACTCGTTTGGGATGCAATGACTAAGCGCCACCTTGAACCACGTGAAATCGGTGGAACCACGATTTCGTCGCAATTTAATATAGACGCTCACGGCCGCAAGCGTTTCGTTGCTAAGGTTGCGCTGTCTGCCGGTTACTTCATCTACGGCGAGCTATTCCGTACCCATGTTCAGCATAATGAGCTGCGCGCACTAATGAACTTCAGCTCAGAATCAAAGCGCGAGGACTTTGAAAACTTCGGTTTGCGAGGATATGACGAATTTTCCCCAGCCGAAAAAGCGGATAAAGAGCAGAACGAATTGTTGAGCCTTTTTTGTCAGTTGATTAAGGGCTCGTGTGTAATCGCGGGGTTGGGCCCATCTAACATTGTCATTTCCGTCGGAATTCTAGGTAAATGGATCGGCTCGCTAAATATCCCGGCCGTTACGGATTCCTTTCCGTTGGAAGGTGAGCACGATCTGGGCCATGTCGTTGCACTATGCGATGGAAAGATGGCAACACTCTCATACAGGCAGCTAGCCAAAGACGTCCATGAAATACTTGAGCGAAAACGCGGCTAACCTGGCAGTCAACCGGACCTGCGCGAAAAGCCGCGCAGGCCGGTTACTTCTACGTGCAATGATTGGGGTCAGGTCTTGCCTTTTGCTAGATGGAGGAAGTGTGGAGCGCAGATGGCATGTTCAGTACCGCTGCCTTCTTCAACATGGTTCGCAACGGGGCCAATCCTTTTGTGAAGTCGTAATGCAAAATTGCTATTTAATTGATAGCTGCTTGCGCGGGATCTATAAGCGCTAGAGCCCTATTTGTCATAAAGCGGTCTGTTCGTGCAAAAACCGGGGCTAGCTATCTGCGCGAGCCGGTCCACCACGCGCTGGCGGCATCAACCCGCTGTGGCTGCGGCAGTGGTGACTGCGTTAGCACCACCCACCACTTGCTGTGGCCCGCAAAAGATACAGCCCGCCCCGACCTCTGCAGTCACAGGCGCAGCCGCAGCCACCCCTTCCCCATGGTTGCAGCAGTGCTCCAGCCACCCGGCTACCAGCCGGTACACCGACAGGTTGGTGCGAGCCGTCGGCGCACAAAGGTAGTAGCCAAGCGGGCTGTCAAAACGGTCTTTCAGGGGTGCCTGCCTGCAATTCGTCTTCCACCAGGCACGTGGGCACGATGCCCACGCCAAAGCCTGAGACTGCCGCGCGGATGATGAGCGAGTAGAGGTTGAAGCCCGGCCCGAAGCGGCTGGCGCTGGTGTCCAGGCCGTTAGCCTCCATCCAGTCTTGCCAGGCCAGGGGTACTTCGATGTGTTGCAGCAGCGTGGCGTGCATTAGGTCTTGCGGGGTGCGTAAGGGCAGGGCGTCGCGCAGTTGGGGGCTGCAGACGATGCTGGTCTCTTTGCCGATCAGGTAGCGCGCATTGGCGCTGGGCCAGTTGCCGTAGCTGTACTGGATGGCAGCGTCGAACTCGTGCGGCGTCGCAAAGTCGTGCGCGTGCTGGTAGCGCACAAAGTTCAGCGACACCTGCGGCAATGTGCGCTTGAAGTGGCCCAGGCGCGGAAACAGCCACGGCACCCCAAATTGGGCAAGCACGAGGCGCCGAACATTTGGACGGGAATGAAAAAACACCGAGCGGGCGTCTAGCCTTTTCGGTGCTTTGCTATGTATTTAATAGCTTTTAGCGCTTTGTGGATAAGCGCTAAAGCCTGTTTTGATGCTTGAATTTATGCTTAACGCAGCACAAGCACAGGGATGTGCGAGTGCGTCAGCACATGCTGCGTCTCACTGCCCAGCAACAGGCGCTTGAGGCCCTTGCGGCCGTGCGATGCCATCACGATCAGGTCGCACTTGTGCTTCTTGGCGGCCGAGATGATGGCTTCGGCCACGAGGTCGGACTTGGCGATGACGGCCTTGACTGCCACGCCTTGGGCGTCGCCCTGGGCCTTCACTCCATCGACCATGGCCTGTGCCGCATCGCCCCATTGGGTTTCGATGCGCTTGACGTCGTTGGTATCGACGGGCATGCCGCCCTCGAAGTAACTGCGGGGGTAGCGGGGCACCACCTTGAGGGCCACGGCAGAGGCGCCGGTGAGCGCGGCCAGCGACAGTCCGTGTTCCACGGCCTTGTCGGAAAGGGGTGAGCCGTCCGTGGCGATCAGGATGCGTTTGTACATAAAGGTCTCCTCAAAGTGATGGAACAAGCTTAGGATGAATCATGTTCTGGGACTTGATGCAGGTCAATGTACCTGTCATGTCCGAACGATAGGCTTGAACCATGTCAATGTTTCGACCCGGTGCGCCGGCCTCCTCCCCGGCACATCCGCCCGATGGTGTTTCCAATGCGGAGCCCGCCGCGCAAGCCGTGCTGCTGGACGACCCGCAGGAGTGGTCGGCGTTCGGTCGGCCTGTGGGGCCAACGGGCCAGGCTGCCGAAGATCCCGCCAGCTGTGCCTGGGACTCCCAGGTGGTGCTGGAAGGCATGCACTGCGCGGCCTGTGCCCTCACCATCGAAGATGCCCTGCGCAGCGTGCCCGGCGTGCTGCAGGCGGATGTGAGCGCTGCCACGCGCCGTGCGCGCGTGGTGTGGCAGCCTTCGCAAGTGCAGCCCTCGCAGTGGATGGACGCCGTGCACAAGGCAGGCTATCGCGCCATGCCCGCCATGGATGCCTTTGCGCGCGAGCAGCGCCAGCGTGAGAACCGCCGTGCCCTGTGGCGCTGGCTGGTGGCAGGCTTTTGCATGATGCAGGTGATGATGTACGCGTGGCCCGCGTACGTGGCGCAACCTGGCGACCTGACGGGCGAGATGGAGCAGTTGCTGCGCTGGGCCTCGTGGGTCATCACGCTGCCCATGGTGGTGTTCTCGTGTGGGCCGTTCTTCAGCAGTGCCCTGCGCGATATTCGCCTGCGCCGCGTCAGCATGGACCTGCCCGTGGCGCTGGGCATGGCCATCACCTTTGTGGTGAGCACGGCGGGCACCTTCGACCCTGCAGGCATCTTCGGCAAGGAGGTGTACTACGACTCGCTGACGATGTTTGTTTTCTTCCTGCTCACGGGCCGCTGGCTGGAGCTGCGCCTGCGCGACCGCACCGCCGGTGCGCTGGAAGCTGTGATGAACCGCCTGCCTGACAGCGTAGAGCGGCGCACTGCCGATGGCGGCTTTGTGCGCGTGGCCACGCGCCGCGTGGTGGCGGGCGACACCATTCGTGTGCTGCCGGGCGAGGCGTTCCCAGTCGATGGGCGCATCACGCTGGGCAGCACGCACGCCGATGAGTCCCTGCTGACGGGCGAGTCCACCCCCGTGGCACGCCCCGTGGGCAGTACGGTCACGGCGGGCAGCTACAACCTGCAGGCGCCGGTGGAGGTGCATGTGGAAGGCACGGGCGGGCAGACCCGCTTCGCCCAGATCGTGGCGCTGATGGAAAGTGCGTCGCTGCAAAAGCCACGCCTTGCCCAATTGGCGGATCGCATTGCGCGGCCGTTTCTGGTGGCGGTGCTCGTGGCAGCGGGCCTGGCTGCGGTGTACTGGTGGCCGTCCGACCCGGGGCATGCCCTGATGGTGGCGGTGGCTGTGCTCATCGTCACCTGCCCCTGTGCGCTGTCGCTGGCCACGCCGGTGGCCATGCTCACCGCCGCTGGCACGCTGGCGCGCCATGGTGTGCTGGTGCGCAACCTGCAGGGGCTGGAGGCACTGGCCCATGTGGACACCGTGGTGTTCGATAAGACCGGCACGCTCACGCGGGACGGCATGGCCTTGCAGGCCGTACACACCGCCCATGGGTGGAGCGCGGAAGAGGTGTTGGCTCTGGCGGCGTCTCTGGCGCGCCACTCGATGCACCCTGCATCGCGTGCCGTGGTGGCTGCGGCTGCTGCGCTGGACGATGGTCGCTGGGCGGTGACCGATCTGCAGGAAGAAGCCGGGCAGGGCTTGGTGGCCAGGGTGCACGTCAGATTGGGGGCCGGACAGCCCGCGCGCCAGGTCCGGCTGGGGTCTGCGCACCATGCAGGCGTGGCGCCGGAAGACGCGGGGTCGGCGCTGCAGGTGGTGCTGTCGGAGCAGCATGTCAGCGGCGCAGTGTCCGAGCTGGCCCGCTTTGATCTGGTGGAAGACCTGCGCGCTGAGGCACCCGCTGTAGTGACTGCTCTGGAGCAGGGCTGCGTGGCGGTGCAACTGCTGTCGGGCGACCGCGTGGGCGCGGTGCAACGTGTGGCGGCGCAAGCGGGCATTGCCCAGGCGGCGGGCGAGTGCACGCCCCAGGGCAAGCTGGCTGCGTTGCAGGCCTTGCAGGCGGGTGGCCACCAGGTGGCCATGGTGGGCGATGGGCTGAACGATGGCCCCGTGCTGGCCGGGGCCCATGTGTCGTTTGCATTTGGCCGTGCGGTGCCGCTGGCGCAGTCGCAGGCCGATTTTGTGGTGCTGGGCGACAGCCTGGCACTGGTGCCCCAGACTGTGCTGCTGGCGCGCCGTACCTTGCGTGTGGTGCGCCAGAACCTGTGGTGGGCTGCGGGCTACAACGCGTTGTGTGTTCCGCTGGCGGTGGTGGGCTGGATGCCGGCCTGGCTGGCCGGGCTGGGCATGGCGCTCAGCTCGCTGCTGGTGGTGCTCAACGCCGCGCGCCTTGCGCGCGACCTGCCGGCTTTGCCTGCGCAAGGCGAAGACCTGCGGCCACAACAGGGCGCTGTGCCCATTGATATCTCAAAAACAAGCTGGCTGGAGGCTGCCTGATGGACATTCTTTATCTGCTGATTCCACTGTCCGTGGTGCTGGTGCTGATGATTCTGGCGGGCCTGTGGTGGGCGGTCTACCACGGCCAGTTCGAGAGTGTCGAGCAAGAGGGCGAGCGGATTCTCCGAGACGGTTGACTTGTGTCAATGCCCAAAAAAGCTGACTGCAACAAACTCTTACTGCATTACAAAGAGGTGCCCGATGGATTCTCCAAAAACAAATGCTGCGCACTACAACGATACGGTGGTGCGGCAGTTCTCTATCCTGGCCGTGGTTGTGGGGGTGGTTGGCATGCTGGTGGGCGTCATCATCGCCGCCCAGCTTGCCTGGCCTGAACTCAACTTTGGCATTCCGTGGCTCAGTTATGGCCGCTTGCGACCCTTGCACACCAATGCGGTGATCTTTGGGTTTGGTGGCAGTGCGCTGTTCGCCACCAGTTACTACGTGGTGCAGCGCACCTGCCAGGTTCGCCTGTTTGCCGGGCCACTGGCTGCCTTCACCTTCTGGGGATGGGTGCTGGTCATCGCCGGGGCCGTCATCAGCCTGCCAATGGGCTACACCCAGGGCAAGGAATACGCTGAACTCGAATGGCCGATTGACATCCTGATCACGCTGGTCTGGGTGTCCTATGCCATCGTGTTCTTTGGCACCATTGGTGTGCGCAAGGTCAAGCACATCTATGTGGCCAACTGGTTCTTTGGTGCCTTCATCCTGGCGGTGGCATTGCTGCACGTGGTAAACAGCGCTGCGATCCCGGCCGATTACATGAAGAGCTACTCGGCCTACGCCGGTGTGCAGGATGCCATGGTGCAGTGGTGGTATGGCCACAACGCCGTGGGCTTCTTCCTGACCGCAGGCTTCCTGGGCATGATGTACTACTTCATCCCCAAGCAGGCTGGCCGCCCCGTGTACTCGTATCGCCTGTCGATCGTGCACTTCTGGGCCTTGATCTTCACCTACATGTGGGCCGGTCCACACCACCTGCACTACACCGCGCTGCCTGACTGGACGCAATCGGTGGGCATGGTGTTCTCGCTGATCCTGCTGGCTCCCAGCTGGGGCGGCATGATCAACGGCATCATGACCCTGTCGGGTGCCTGGCACAAGCTGCGTGACGACCCCATCCTGCGTTTCCTGATCGTGTCACTGTCGTTCTACGGCATGTCCACGTTCGAAGGTCCGATGATGTCCATCAAGACCGTCAATGCCCTGAGTCACTACACCGACTGGACCGTGGGCCACGTGCACTCTGGCGCGTTGGGCTGGGTGGGTCTGATCTCGATGGGATCGCTGTACTACCTGGTGCCCCGACTGTTTGGCCGCGAAAAGATGCACTCCATCAAGGCCATTGAGCTGCACTTCTGGATGGCCACCATTGGCATCGTGCTGTACATCGCCGCGATGTGGATTGCCGGTGTGATGCAAGGCCTGATGTGGCGCGCCATCAACCCCGACGGCACGCTCACCTACACCTTTGTGGAAAGCGTGAAGGCGACCTATCCGTTCTATGTGATCCGCGTGGCCGGTGGCCTGCTGTATCTGGGTGGCATGTTGGTCATGGCCTGGAACGTGTGGATGACAGCGATCTCGGGCCGTTCGGTCAAGGTGGCGATCCCTGCCGTGAATGCGGCCCACGCCTGAGCCGAAGGAGATAACTCATGTCTAACAACAACCCATCGAATTCGACCGGCTTCTCCCATGAAAAGGTGGAAACCAACAATTTCCTGATGATCGTGCTGATCCTGCTGGTCATCGCCATCGGCGGCCTGGTAGAGATCGTGCCACTGTTCTTCCAGAAGTCCACAACCGAGGCGGTCAAGGGCGTGGAGCCTTACAACGCCATGCAACTGGTGGGCCGCGACGTCTACATCCGTGAAGGTTGCTACAACTGCCACTCGCAGATGATCCGCCCCTTCCGCGCAGAAACGCTGCGCTATGGGCACTATTCGGTGGCGGGTGAGTTTGTGTACGACCACCCCTTCCAGTGGGGCAGCAAGCGCACAGGCCCCGACCTGCACCGCGTGGGAGGCAAGTACAGCGACGAATGGCACCGCATCCACCTGAACAACCCGCGTGATGTGGTGCCCGAATCGAACATGCCTGCCTACCCCTGGCTGGAGAAGAACGCCGTGGACCCCGCCAGCGTGGCGCCGCGCATGAAGGCCCTGCGCACTGTGGGTGTGCCGTACACCGACGAACAGATCGCTGCGTCTGCCGCTGATGTCAAGGGCAAGACGGAGATGGAAGCGCTGATTGCGTACCTGCAAGTCATGGGCCGCGCGCTCAAGTAAAGGAGATATCCCCATGGACATCACCACCATGCGCATTGTGGCCACGCTGGCTTCAATGGCCTGTTTCATTGGCATCTGGGTCTGGGCCTACCGAGGCCGCAACAAGGCCCGGTTCGACGAGGCCGCCCAGCTGCCTTTCGAGCAAGATTGACCTTCACCAGAACGAGAACACCCCATGAGTGACTTCACCAGCAATTTCTGGTCGGTCTTTGTGACCACGCTGACCCTGGTCGGCATCATCGCCTGCGGCATTCTGCTTTGGATGGCAGGCCGCAAGAAGGTGATGGCCACGTCCGACAACACCACCGGCCACGTCTGGGACGAAGATCTGGTCGAGATGAACAACCCCCTGCCACGCTGGTGGGTGTGGCTGTTTGTCATCACCATCATCTTCGGCCTGGGCTACCTGGCCGCCTATCCAGGCCTGGGCAGCTTTTCCGGCAAGCTCAACTGGACACAGAAGGGTGAATACGAGGCTGAGATGGCCAAGGCCAAGGCCGAGCTGGAGCCGCTGTATGCCCGGTTTGCCTCGATGAAGCCGGAAGACATTGCCAAGGATCCTCAGGCCCAGGCCATTGGCGAGCGCCTGTTCATGAACAACTGCGCGCAGTGCCATGGCTCGGACGCCCGGGGTAGCAAGGGTTTCCCCAATCTGGCTGATGGCGATTGGTTGCATGGCGGTGCACCCGAGAAGATCCGTGAAACCATCGAGAAGGGCCGTATCGGCAACATGCCTCCCATGGCTGCCGCAGTGGGCTCCCCCGAAGATGTGCGCAATCTTTCGCACTATGTGCTGAGTCTTTCGGGCAGCCCGCATGACTCGCTGCGTGCTTCGTTGGGCAAGTCCAAGTTCACGGCGTGTGCAGCCTGCCACGGAATGGACGGCAAGGGTAATCAGGCACTGGGTGCACCCAACCTGACCGACGACATCTGGCTGCATGGCTGGGGAGAGGCGGCCATCACTGCCATGGTCAACAACGGCAAGGTCAACCAGATGCCCGCACAGGCGGACAAGCTGACAGAAGCGCAGATCGGTGTGCTGTCGGCCTATGTCTGGGGCTTGTCGAACGGCGCCCAGGCCGCTGCACGCTGAGCCTTGGCCACTTGGAGCAGTGCCCAGGCACTGCTCCTGGGGGCAGAGCAAACTGAGAACCACGAAGCAAACGGACCGATACCATCATGAACCCACCCAGCGAGCCTGCTCGCAAGGTCATCCCGATAGCGCCGGTTGCGTCCGATGCCTCATCGCAGGGCGAGATTGTTTCCCTGTACGAAGCGCAAAAGAAGATCTACCCGCGTTCCATCAGTGGCCTGTTCGCGCGTTGGCGCTGGGGTATGGTGTTCCTCACGCAGATCGTTTTCTACGGGCTGCCCTGGTTTGAATGGGGGCAGCGCCAGATGGTGCTGTTTGACCTGGGGGCTCGGCGGTTCTACATCTTCGGCCTGGTTCTGTACCCCCAGGATTTCATCTATCTCACGGGCCTGCTCATTATCTCGGCGTTATCGCTGTTCCTGTTTACGGCGGTGGCGGGGCGGCTTTGGTGTGGATTTGCGTGCCCGCAAACGGTCTACACCGAAATGTTCATGTGGATCGAGCACAAGATCGAAGGTGATCGCAGTGCGCGGCTTCGGCTGGACAATGGGCCCTGGACCTTCGAGAAGGTTCGCAAGAAGTTTTTCAAGCAGGTCATCTGGATTGCCGTGGCGTTGTGGACGGGGTTCACGTTCGTGGGCTACTTCGTGCCCATCCGCGAACTCGGGGCAGAGCTGCTGGCGGTGCACGGTGGCTGGCAGATTTTCTGGGTACTGTTCTATGGCTTTGCCACCTATGGCAATGCCGGCTATATGCGCGAACAGGTGTGCAAATACATGTGTCCCTATGCGCGCTTTCAGAGCGCCATGTTCGACAAGGACACGCTGATCGTTACCTACGACCCAGAACGCGGCGAGCAGCGTGGGCCGCGCAAGAAGAACATCGACTACAAGGCCCAGGGGTTGGGCGATTGCATTGACTGCTCGCTGTGTGTGCAGGTGTGCCCCGTGGGCATCGACATTCGCAAGGGCTTGCAGTACGAATGCATCGGCTGCGGCCTGTGCGTGGACGCCTGCAATACCGTGATGGACAAGATGCAGTATCCGCGCGGGCTCATCCGGTTTTCTACGCAGAACGGCGTGGCCAAACGGTGGAGTCAGTCGCAGATCCTGCGCCGTGTGCTGCGGCCACGTGTGCTGATATACAGCGCGGTCCTGGTGGCCCTGTGCGTGGGCATGATGGCCAGCCTTGTCACACGCACGCCTTTGAAGGTGGATGTGGTGCGTGATCGGGCGGCGCTGTCGCGCATCGTGGCGGGTGGAAAGCTGGAGAACATCTACCGTCTGCAGATCATGAACGCCACTGAAGGCCCCCAGCGCTATCGCATCAGTGTGCGTGGCCTTGAAGGGCTGGAAGTCGCTTCTAATGCCGAGGTGGACATCGGTGCGGCGGAGTCCCGGTGGGTGGCCGTCCGTCTGCAGATACCGTATGGATCAGCCCCTTCGGGATCACATGCCGTGCAGTTCGATGTGCAAGCCTTGGGCGCGGACGCCCATGTGAGCGAGAAATCCGTGTTTCTGGTGCCGCGATAACGCAGCGCGCGCCCGGGTGCAAGACCTTCGCGGGTCTTGCTTTGAGCAAGATAATTTTTGAGGAGTAAGCACCATGCCATCCAGTTCCGCCCTCGGCACTGCCCCTTCTGCCGCTGCACCCTGGTGGAGGTTCGGCCATGTGTGGCTGATCATCGCCGGTCCCGTGATCGTGATCATTGCAGGGTTTGTGACCCTGTGGCTCGCGATATCGCGCCCCGACCCTGTGGTCGCGGAAGATTATTACCGCCAGGGCATCGAGATCAACAAGACACTGGCTACCCCAGAAAAAAGCCTGTTGCCAGCCATGAAGGGCCGCAACCACGCTGCCACCCCGGTCCAGGACCAGCCGCGCTGAACCCACCTGGCCGGGCGGCATGCCTGCACGGCCTTACCAGGAGACAAACCAATGTGGATGCAACGCGTGATGTGGATTGCCTGGCCGGCCTTTTTGATGGCCGGTGTGATGGAAATGCTGGTTTTTGCGATGGTGGATCCGCAAGACCTGCACTGGTTTGGGCAGCCGTTGGCATTGTCACGGCAGGGCGTGTACACGCTGGCCTTTTTTGCGTTCTGGATGATCACGATGGCATCCAGCGCGTTGACCACGCTGCTGGCCATGTCACCGTTTGAACTTAACCGTTGCCCGGTTCCCGAAGGCGAGCGTCCCGATGACTGCCGCAAGACATCATCGTGCCCTTGAGCGGTAGTGCCACCTATTGGCAAAGGTCAATGTGGTAAGGACTGCCAGGATGGCAGACGACAGCAGGTTCAGTGGCAGGCTTGCTGGTTGTTCACGATGCGCTTGAGGGCCTCGGTCTCCAGGATGCGCACATGGCGCTGCTTGACCTCGACAATGCCTTCTTCCACGAACTTCGAGAAGGTGCGGCTCACGGTTTCGAGCTTGAGGCCCAGGTAGCTACCGATCTCTTCGCGGGTCATGCGCAGCACGAGCTCGGACTGCGAGAACCCCCGGGCGTGCAGGCGCTGAACCAGGTTGAGCAGGAACGCGGCCAGGCGCTCCTCAGCGCGCATGCTGCCCAGGAGCAGCATCACGCCATGCTCGCGGACAATCTCGCGGCTCATGATCTTGTGCACATGGTGCTGCAATGCGGTGACTTCGCGGGACAGTTCTTCGATGCGGTCAAACGGCATGACGCAGACTTCCGCGTCTTCCAGGGCCACCGCATCGCAGGTGTGGTGGTCATTCACGATGCCATCAAGGCCGATGATCTCGCCTGCCATCTGAAAACCCGTGACCTGGTCACGCCCGTCTTCGGTGGCTACACATGTTTTGAAGAAGCCGGTTCGAATGGCATAGAGCGAGGTGAAGGATTCGCCGTTGCGGAAAAGGGTTCCACCGCGTTTGATCTTGCGGCGAACGGCAACGACCTCGTCAATGCGTTGCAGCTGTTCCTCGTTCAGCCCCACCGGCATGCACAGCTCGCGCAGGTTGCAGTTGGAGCAGGCGACTTTGATGGTGAGCGGGTTCATAGGAACAGAGGCTGGGTAAGGTTTGAGCATATCGCCCCATATGCCTAACAGGCTGGGCCTTTGGGTGCGGGTGGGCGACTGATGTGCATCAAATTGTCGCTCTTCGTCCCGGCCCATCACTTGATGCAGGTCAAGGACATGGAGTGCAGCTTACGGCACAGTCGAAGTGTACGCAAGGAATTTGCCCATGACCGCTGTTTCGCCCGAGCTGCTGCGCCGTTTCGACGTGCCAGGGCCCCGTTATACCTCTTACCCAACAGCTGACCGTTTCGTCGAGGCCTTTGGGCAGGACGACTACGCGCTTGCCTTGGAGCAGCGCAGGCTGGGCTCCATGACGAAGGCCTTGCCGCTGTCTTTGTACGTGCACATCCCCTTTTGCGAGTCCCTTTGTTACTACTGCGCCTGCAACAAGATCATCACCAAACACCATGATCGGGCAGAGGTGTATTTGCGGTATTTGAGCCGCGAGATTGACTTGCACACAGCACACTGCGGCACGGGGCAGGTTGTGAGTCAGCTTCACCTGGGTGGTGGCACGCCCACTTTTCTATCGGACGAGGGCTTGCGGGAGCTGATGGGCATGCTCAAACGCAGCTTTTCGTTGGCGCCGGGCGGGGAGTATTCGATTGAGGTGGACCCTCGCACCGTCAATGCGGACCGCCTTGCAGTGCTGGCGGAACTGGGGTTCAACCGACTGAGCTTTGGGGTGCAGGATTTCGATCCCGAGGTTCAAAAGGCCGTTCACCGCATACAGCCTGCCGAGCAGGTGTTTTCGCTGGTGGAGTCCGCACGTTCGCTGGGTTTTGAATCCATCAATGTGGATTTGATCTACGGCCTGCCTCGGCAGACGCCAGAGTCGTTTGACCGCACGCTGGCCCAGGTTACGCAGCTGCGGCCTGACCGTATCGCGTTGTACGCGTATGCCCATCTGCCAGAACGTTTCAAGCCTCAGCGCCGTATTGTTTCGGCCGAGTTGCCAGCGGCTGCAGGCAAGGTGTCGATGCTCTCCCGTTCGCTGGACTCCTTCATGGATGCTGGGTACGTGTATGTGGGCATGGACCACTTTGCATTGCCTGAGGATGCATTGGCAGTCGCCAAGCGCCAGGGGCGTCTGCACCGCAACTTCCAGGGCTACAGTACGCAACCTGATTGCGACCTGATCGGCCTGGGGGTGTCTGCGATTGGCCGGGTCGGAGCCACCTACAGCCAAAATGCCAAGACCCTGGATGAGTATTACGATTTTCTGAATCAGGGGCGCCTGCCCGTCGTTCGTGGGTTGGCCCTGACGCGCGACGATCTCGTGCGCCGCGCGGTCATCATGGCCCTGATGTGCCAAGGCGAGCTGTTGTTTGAGCCTATGGAGCAAGCGTGGTTGATCGACTTTCGCCACTACTTCTCTGCCGAGCTGGCGCAACTGGAAACCATGGCCGAGCAGGGGCTTGTGGTGGTGCGGCCCGATGGGGTCGAGGTCACTGCCATGGGCTGGTTCTTTGTGCGCGGCATTGCCATGGTCTTTGACCGTTACCTGCAGGCTGACCGCAACCGCGCCCGTTTTTCGCGCATCATCTGATTCTCATGATTGCTACGGTCGCCTCAACCGCCTTGCTGATGGGACTCGTGGGCGGGTCCCATTGTTTGGCCATGTGTTCTGCGCCTTGTGGGGCATTGATCGGGCAGGGCGGTGGGGGCATGGCGTCCACAGCCGGTGGCGATATGCAGCCCCTGGCAACTCCCCAGACGGTGCAGACAGTGCAGTGGGTGCCCCGTGGCGGTGTCATTCGGCGCGCCGTCGCTTTTCATGCTGGCCGCTTGGCCGGGTACGCTTTGGCGGGTGGCTTGGCTGCATGGGCCATGGACAGCCTGGCATGGGTGACCCAGCAGACCGTGGCACTTCGCCCTGCGTGGACCCTGATGCATGTTGCGGTGATGGCGTGGGGTTTGATGATGGTGATCCAGGCGCGCCAGCCCCTGTGGGTAGAGCAGGCGGGCCGTACCGTATGGGCGCGTGTGCGGCCTCTGGTCAGTGCACCAGGCGGGGTTCTGGTTGCTGGTGGGCTTTGGGCCTTGATGCCCTGTGGCCTGCTCTACTCAGCGCTGCTCGTGGCTGCGCTGAGCGGAGGGCCTCTGGAAGGGGCGCTCAGCATGGCGCTTTTTGGCCTGGGCAGTGGTGTGTGGCTGGTCGGCGGGCCCTTGGTGTGGATTCGGCTGAAAGCAGGGGTCAATGCGAAACGTGCGGACTGGGGAACGCGCATCGCAGGAGGTTTGCTGTGCGCAGTGGCCAGCTGGGCACTCTGGATGGACCTGATCTACAAACCGTCGTTGTGGTGCCGCTAGCCAGCAGTTCCCCGATTCGCAAGCTGCGGTGCGACGGGGTTCGGAAGGCCTCGTAAATCCATGTCTATACAAGGGTGATCAACGCTTGCCCTTGGTGAGAAAGGCAAGTGTTGCCGTGCCGCTGCGGCGCAGGCGCACTCCTTCGACAAGACCCTCGATCTGGCGATAATCTGTGTAACTATTGGTGGCATTGACGTCGCCATGTTTCACACGCCTTGAAGTGAACTCCTCCATCCTCATCGACATCAGCCAACTGCGTGTCGGCATGTACATCCAGCTCGACGTGGGTTGGTTGCACCATCCGTTCCCGGTGAGCAGCTTTCGTGTGGCGGCAGCGGAGCAGATTGCCACCTTACGTGAGCTGGGGCTCACCGAGGTGCGGTACTTTCCCAAAAAGAGCGATCCAGAACTGAGGGAACTCGTGCCTGCAGCCTGGAGCGTGCCGGAAATGAAGGCATCGTCTTCGAGTGCTCCTGAGGCTGCGACAGCTACTGCCACGGTGGACCCAGAGGCGCAGCGCAGGCGTGAATTGCTGGAGGCCCAGAACCGGACGCTGGCGGCCTGCAATCAGCGGTTTGGGGAGGCCACGCGGCAATACCAGGCGCTGGAGCGTGTCGTCTCGGAGCACCCCGACCAGGCCCGGACCAAAGGCGAAACGCTGGTGTCAGGTTGCGTGGCCGAACTCCTGGAAAACGGTGATTCTGTCATCCGGCTGTTGTCGGAAGGTGTGGGCGAGCGCAATGCCCTGCACCCGATCAACGTGATGGTGATCTCTTTGCTGCTGGGCCGTGCGTTGGGCATGAAAAGCGCCGAGCTGCACGACCTTGGCATTGCCGCGCTCATTCATGATCTGGGCAAGCTCAAGCTGCCGCCGAATCTCAGGCAACCTACGCCCTCCATGATTCCGATGGAGCGTACGCGTTACGAGACCCATGTGGCTGAGTCCGTGACACTGGCCACGCGCATGGGGCTGCCCGAACCTGTGATTACCGCCGTTGCTCGGCACCATGAGATGGCCGATGGCAGTGGGTTTCCACTGCGGTTGTCGGGGTCCGATCTGGGGCGCGCGAGCCAGGTGCTCGCCCTCGTCAATCGCTACGATCGCATGTGCAATCCCGCCAATGGAGTGGATGCGCTCACACCCCACGAGGCTTTGTCGGTCATCTTTGCACAGCTCAAGGCGCGCTTTGATTCCGTGGTGCTCGGGGCGTTCATCCGCATGATGGGGGTGTACCCGCCGGGCTCCATCGTCCAGCTGGTGAACGACCGCTATGCGATTGTTGCCTCGGTCAACTCTTCGCGCCCGCTGCGGCCCAAGGTCATCGTCCATGACTCCCGGGTGCCCAAGGATGAGGCTCCCATCCTGGACCTGGAAACTGTGCCCGAGCTGGGTATCCGGCGCAGCCTCAAGCCTGCGCAACTGCCGCGCGATGCGCTGGACTACCTCTCTCCGCGGCAGCGTATCTGTTACTTTTTCGAGCGTGCGGTCAGCCCCGGTCCCGAAGAGGCAGGGTCGTGACCGTTTCGCAGTCCCACGGCTGGCTCGACGGTTTACAGGAGGCCGTCTGGCTGGTCGATGAGACCAGCCTGCTCATCCTTCACGCGAATGCCGCCGCGCAGCGGCTGGTGGGCTTGCCTGTGGCCGAGATGGTGGGTACGCCCGTGTTGCGTCTGGCCTCCACACCGCAGGACATGGCGTTCTGGGGAGAATCGGCCCAGGTGGTTGCAGATGGCATTCATTCCCACACCAGCCTTTTGCGCGCTGACGGCACCCTGGTTCCGGTCAATCGTCAGGTGACGCGCGTTCCTGCAGAGGTCGCTTCTGGCACGGTCTTCATGCTGACCATGCTGGATCGCAGTGTCCAGGAATCGACCGAGCGCGAGCTGGAAACTTTGCTGTCTGAGCTGCGCGCCACGCTGGATTCTGCCGCTGACGGCATGCTCGTGTGCAGCCTCGATGGCCGGGTGCGGGCTTTCAATCAGCGGCTTGCGCAACTGTGGAATATTCCGCGCGATTTGCTGGTGCGGCGCGACGATGCGGCTGTCTATGCGCACATGGAGGCCCAGGTTGAGGACGCACGTGCCTATGCGGAGCGTTTGGCTGCCATCGCCCGAGAGCCGATGCAGGAGAGCACCGACATTCTGGTGTTGCGAAATGGCTTGGTGCTGGAGTTGCGCACCGTGCCGCAGTTCAGCCAGGGGCGGCCCGTGGGGCGGGTGTATTCGTACCGGGACATCACCCGCCAGACCGAGATACAGGCCAGCCTGAGACTGGCCGCACGGGTGTTCGAGTCCAGCCTGGACGCCATCTTCATCGCCGACAGCCAGCACCGGGTCTTGCGCATGAACCCAGGCTGCGAGCGGCTGGTGGGGCCGTCTGCCAAATCGTTTGAAGGGTGCCTGGCGGCGTCGTTGTTCGGTGGTGGGTCGGACGCGGCTTTCATGGAGCAGGTGCTGCAGGGGTGGGCCAAGGAGGGTTTCTGGGAAGGCGAGCTGTGGCTGCCCCGTGACAACGGCACCTATTGCGCAGTGCAGTTGTCATGGGTGGCGCTGCGCGACGACGAAGAGCGTCTGGTGCAGAGCATCGGCTTCATGCGGGATCTGACGCTGCAGCACGCCGCCCAGAAGCGCATTGAGGAGCTGGCCTACAGCGACGTACTCACGGGCCTGCCCAACCGTCTGCTGTTGTCGCAGCGTGTGGACACTGCCATCCAGGGGGCGCGCCAGAGCGACACGGGCTTTGCGATCCTGTTTCTGGATCTCGACCGCTTCAAGATCATCAATGACTCCCTCGGCCACCCTTTCGGTGACCGTGTGCTGCAACTGGTGGCCGAGCGCCTGCAGGCCTGCCTGCGCCAGACGGACATGTTGTGTCGACTGGGTGGCGATGAATTTGTCATCTACCTGCATGGCGGTGATGCCCTGGTGGCTGAGAGCGTGGCGCGCCGCATCCTGGACGACATGCTCAAGCCCTTCATGCTTGACGGCATGGGCTTCTCCATCCAGTGCAGCATCGGCATGGCGCTGTACCCACAGGACGGTGCGACGCTGGACGATCTCATCAAGCAGGCTGACACGGCCATGTACCGTGTCAAAGAGCGCGGCCGGGGTAGCTATGGCTTTTACCAGCCGCAGATGAATGCCAATCTGCTGTCGCGCATGCAGATGGAGCATGCGATGCGCCAGGCGCTGGGGCTTGACCGCATGGCAGTGCACTACCAACCACAGGTCAACATGGCCACCGGGCGCATCACGGGGGCCGAAGCGCTGATCCGCTGGACCGACCCGGAGTTCGGTGCAGTATCACCTGGGCAGTTCATCCCCCTGGCGGAGGAGTCTGGCTACATCGTGACGCTGGGCGCGTGGGTCATGGAGCAGGCCGTGCGTGAGGCGGCGGTGTGGATGCACAGTGGCATGCCGATCATGATTTCCGTGAACGTGTCTGCGCTGGAGTTCCGGCAGCCTGATTTCGTGGACCGCATCACCCGGCTACTGGCGGTGCACCAGTTGCCGCCCACGCTGCTGGAGCTGGAGCTGACGGAAACCATCCTGCTGCAGGATGCACAGGAAATGGAGCAGCGCCTGCGTGTGCTCGCCGGGCTTGGCATTGGACTCGCCATCGACGATTTCGGCACCGGGTATTCCAGCCTGGCGTACCTGAAGAAGCTGCCGATCCACAAGCTCAAGATCGACCAGTCCTTTGTGCGTGGCCTGCCCGACGATGATGGAGACCGGGCCATCGTGAGTGCCATCATCAGCATGGGGCGTGCCATGCACATTGAGGTGGTGGCAGAGGGGGTGGAAACAGAAACCCAGCAGGCGGTGTTGCTGCAGATGCAGTGCGACCACTACCAGGGATTTCTCTGCGCGCCAGGGCTTCCTGCCCAGGAGTTTCGCGCCATGCTTGCCAGGCCCTTGCCTTTGAAAGCGCGGGGCCGGCGCAGTTCTGTCCAGAACTAAGGCAACCTGGTGCTACGGCACCCCCCGGTAGTATGGAGGTCGACCAGAGACGCTTAAAACGCCGCGATGCCCTTCCAGAGCATGTACGCCGCCAGTCCGAACAACAGCGATGCGAATACACGCTTGAGCTGCTTGACTGGCAGGCTGTGTGCTGCTTTGGCGCCCAGTGGCGCGGTGAGCACGCTGCAGGTCGCTATCACGGCCAGGGCGGGGAGCCAGATGTAGCCCAGCGAGGCGGTTGGCAAGCCCTCCACGTTCTGCCCTCCGATCACATAGCCCACCACGTTGGCCAGTGCGATGGGAAAACCCAGCGCCGCACTGGTGGCTACCGCATTGTGGATGGGCACGTTGCACCAGGTCATGAACGGCACGCTCACGAACCCGCCACCAGCACCCACCAGGCCCGACAGGAATCCGATCACGCCACCTGCCGCCACCTGGCCTGCACCACCGGGCATCTGGCGCGTGGGGGCAGGTTTTTTGTCCAGAAACATCTGCGTGGCCGAAAAACTCACGAACAACGCGAAGAAGATGGCAAGGAACGAACCCTTGAGCAGCGCAAACACGCCCAGGCTCGCAATGAAACCACCGAGCACGATGCCAGGCGCCAGCCGCTTGACGATGTCCCAGCGCACGGCGCCGCGCTGGTGGTGGGCCCGCACACTGGAGATCGACGTGAACATGATGGTGGCCATCGAGGTGGCAATCGCCATCTTCACCGCCAGATCGGGTGCGACCTTTTGCGCGCCCAGGATGTAGGTCAAGAACGGGACCAGCAGCATCCCGCCGCCAATGCCCAGTAGGCCCGCCAGAAAACCTGTGGCCAGGCCCAGGACACCGAGTTCAACAATCAGCAGGGGATCGAGCATGGCGCGACGTCAGACAAAGGGGTGGAAAGAGGGGAGGGAAGGCGGGGAGATGCCCTGTCGGAGATGCTGCAGCGTGGGGTTGCGTGGACAGGGGCATGGGGAAGAAGGTGTCTGCGAATGCCACCGGACTCTCATCCTGAACCGGGGGTTCAGGTGGGCGAGGGCAGCCAAGCGTTGGGTTCATCTGACGCGAGATGATCACGCTCACCGGGCAATGTACCAAGCCCGAGCTCGTTGAGCATTGGTTCAAGGAAATATAAAGCCTGGCGGCTTCGCAGACACCGCCATTGTAGGCGCTGCCTGCACGGGTTGAGTGTTTGGGGCCATGTAAAGCCCGTAAGCTTTGAGGGGTGCAGATCGGGGGCAATCCGGCAGGCTTGGCGCTGTGCTGGGGGGCTGTCAAAGAAGGCGGCCGTCGTCGCCCAATGCCTGATCCAATCGCTGCACCAGGGCATGAAGGCGCTGCTGGTCTTCGTCGGGTAGGAGGGTTTCCTGCGTACCCGTGCTGGCAGCGGTTGCGATGGTGGGGCTGGCCGTTTTGGCGGCGGCACCTGCTGCCAGGTCGGCAGCCTCGCGGTCGGCGATTTCGAAAGCCAGGTTCAAGGCCGCCAGCACCGCAATGCGTTCGCGGGCGCGGACCTTGCCCGCATCGCGGATGCGGATCATCGCGGTATCGACACGCTCCACAGCATCCAGCAGGCGGCTTTCGTGGCCCTCGGGGCAGGTCAGCAGGTAGCTTTGCTGCAGGATCTGCACCTCGATTTGCTTCATTCGGCTTCCTTGGTGACAGCGGCAGGGGCTGCGGCGGGCAGGCGCTCCAGCAGTGCATCCACGCGGGCGCGGGCGGCACTGAGGCGGGATTTGAGGGAGTCCCGTTCTTGCGTCAGCGCGGCCACCTGATCGGTCAGCAGCGCGTTGGTGCGTTGCAGTTCTGCGTGGCGCAGCAGCAGGCGGTCGACGCGCTCGGCGATCTGGTCAGTGGGGGACGGTGTTGCCATACAGCCCCCGATTGTAGGGTTGCAGGCTGTAAACAGCCGTAAAATCGCGCGGTTGGTGCTCGCGGTGTGGTTCACATGCCGCAGTTCAACGGGAAGCAGGGAGGCGCAGTACCACCGGTACACGCCCAGCCTGCGCTGCCCCCGCAACGGTCAGCGGACGAGTCTTTCGACTCTCTCTCCATCCATACGCCACTGAGCGCCTTGAACAAGCGCATGGGAAGGCATTGGGGGGGTGTTCCGCCAGCCCGGATACCGGCCAACACGGTGGCTGCGTGCGCCCTTTTTGGAGCTGCGCGGCTGTATCACCCACATGCTGGCGGGAGGCCGGCCCGGGTTGTTTGTTGACGATGATCCCCATGAAAATCCGTACCCTTCGTGCGCGCCCCGTGGCGCTGCTGCGCCTGCCTGCCCACCGTGTGGCCCTGTTGACCCTGGCGGTGGGCAGCGCCTGCAGTGCGCTGGCCCAGAGTGCCCCGGCAACCGGTGAACTGCTGGCCCAGAACCTGCGCGCGCCCTCGCTCGCCGAAACCGTGGTGGCCGCCACGCGCACGCCGCAGCCGCTGTCCGACCTGGTGGCCGACATCTCCATCGTGGACCGCGAAACCATCGAAAGCAGTGGCGCCACCGGCCTTGCCGACCTGCTGGCCCGTCTGCCGGGCGTGGAGTTCTCGCGCAATGGCGGCCCGGGTGCCACCACGGGTGTATTTCTGCGCGGTGCTGAATCGCGCTTCACAGCGGTATATATCGACGGGGTGCGCATCGATTCGCAGTCCACCGGGGGGGCGCCGTGGGAGAGCATTCCGCTCGGCCTCATCGATCGCATCGAAGTGCTGCGCGGCCCCGCAGGCGCCGTATACGGATCGGATGCCATGGGCGGCGTGGTGCAGATTTTCACCAAGCGCGGCGAGAACGGCACGGCGCCGTATGTGGGCGTGGGCATTGGCAACCACAACACCACCAAGGTGGAGGCCGGCATCAGCGGGGCCAGCGGCACCGTGGACTACGCGCTGGGCTTTGCGCGCGATGACAGCAAGGGCTTCAACGCCCGCACGGTGGCCACCCAGAACCCTGACCGCGACGGCTATCGCAGCACGGCAGGCCATGCCCGCGTGGGCCTGCAGGTCGATGCGGCGCACCGGCTGGAGGGAACGCTCATGGTCAATGACTCCAACAGCGGCTACGACAGCGGGCTGGGCAAGGACGACCGCAATCTGCACACCATGCACGCCCTGGGCCTCAACTGGATTGCCCAGTGGAGCAGCGCCTACAAGACGCGCCTGTCCATCACCGACTCGCGCGATGAATACGAAACCCGCCCCTCGCCCTACCTGAGCGACACGCGCCTGCGTGGCTACTACTTCCAGAACGAATGGCGCCAGGGCGCGCACCTGGTCACGGCCGCGTTGGAGCGCCGTGAAGACCGCCTCGAAAACGCCCCCATCGATGCCAAACGCTCGCAGGACGCGCTGGCCCTGGGCTACGGCTACAACGCTGCAGGCCACACCGTGCAGCTCAACCTGCGCCACGATTCCGACAGCGAGTTTGGCGGCAAGAGCACCGGCAGCGTGGCCTACGGCTACGCCATCACACCGCAGTGGCGCGCTACGGCATCGGTGGGCACGGCCTTCCGCGCGCCCACGCTGTACCACCGCTTCAGCGAATACGGCGTGGCCACGCTGCGCCCGGAAAGCAGCCGCAATGCCGAAGTGGCGCTGCGCTACGCCCAGGGCAACAGCACGTTCTCGGCCACGCTGTTTCGCAACCGTGTGAGCAACCTGATTTCGTTCTCTGGCCCCGGCACCTGCCTGTCGGACTTTGGCTGCTACGCCAACACGGCCCGGGCCGAATACAAGGGCGTGACGTTTGCGGGATCGCACCGTGTGGGTGATGTGCAACTGCACGGCTCCATCGACCTGCAGCGCCCGCGTGACCTGGACACCGGCAAGCAGCTGGCGCGCCGTGCCAAGCAGCACGCTACCTTCGGCGCGGACACCCGCCTGGGGGGCTGGACCGTGGGCGCGGAGGTGCAGGCATCAGGCCGCCGTTTCGACACCGTGGCCAACACCAATGTGCTGGGCGGCTATGCGCTGGTCAACCTGTACGCCAGCACCCGCATTGCCCGCGACTACACGCTGCTGGCGCGCATCGACAACCTGGCCGACAAGGACTACCAGCTGGCCCGCACCTATGCCACCGCAGGCCGCACGGTGTACGTCGGTGTGAAGTGGGCACCTCAATGAAGCCCCCCCTGAGTCGCTGCGCGCCTTCCCCCCGGAGGGGGGACGCCACCCGTGGCCTGGCGGAGCCAGTTCCACGGTGGCACTGGCTTGGGGCGCGCCAGTTTCGTCGGCCGCTGGGTGAGTACCGCACTGTGGGTGGGGTGTGACACGCTGTCCCGCGCTGCTGATTGCAGCCCCGGCCTCGGGACAAGGCAAGACCACCGTCACCGCCGCCCTGGCGCGCCTGCACACACGCCAGGGGCGGCGCGTGCGGGTTTTCAAGTGCGGGCCGGATTTTCTGGACCCGCACTGGCACCTGCTGGCCAGCGGGGCGCCAGTGCACCAGCTCGATTTGTGGATGAACGGTGAGGCCGACTGCGCGCAGCGACTGCACGACGCCGCCGTCGAGTCGGACCTGATCCTCATCGAAGGCGTGATGGGCCTGTTTGACGGCAGCCCCAGCGCGGCCGACCTGGCCCGGCACTTTGGTGTGCCGGTGCTGGCGGTGGTCGATGCCTCGGCCATGGCGGGCACGTTTGGCGCGCTGGCCTATGGCCTGCGCCACTACCGGCCGGGCCTGCCCTGGGCGGGGGTGCTGGCCAACCGCGTAGGCAGCGCGCGCCATGCCGACATGTTGCGTGACGGCTTGCAAGATGCCGACGACTGGATGGGCGCGCTGATGCGGGTGCAGCCAGGCAATGCGCCTTTAGCCGCCAAGGCCGGTGCGGCGCTGCTGCCCGAGCGCCACCTGGGCCTGGTGGCCGCGCACGAGCTGGACGACAGCCTGCAGCGGCTGGACGCAGCGGCCGATGCCCTGGCCGCTACACCCCTGGGCCAGATGACGCTGGAGGACCTGCAGCGCTGGGCCGTGGACTTTCCGGCGCCTGCATCCACGGTTGCCGTGCCTGCTTTGCTCGCAGGCCGTACGGTGGCCGTGGGGCGTGATGCGGCGTTCTGCTTCATCTACGCTGCCAACGTGCAATGCCTGGAGCAGATGGGCGCGAGCGTGGTGTTCTTCTCGCCCTTGCACGATGCGGTGCTGCCCGATTGCGACGCGGTGTGGCTGCCCGGCGGTTACCCCGAGCTGTACACCGCGAAGATCGCGGCCAACACCGGGATGCAAGCCAGCCTGCGCGCCCATGTGGCCGCAGGTAAACCGCTGTGGGCCGAGTGCGGCGGCATGATGGCGCTGTTTGAATCCATCACCCTGGCCGATGGCAGCACGGCCACTTTGTGGGGTCTGCTGCTCGGTCACGTCACCATGCAAAAGCGCCTGGCAGCGCTGGGGCCGCAGCAACTGACCGTGGCAGGACACACGTTGCGCGGCCACACCTTCCACTATTCGACCAGCGACAGCAGCGCCCCCGTGGTGGCCCGCACGGCGCGGCCCAACGAGGCGGTTGCGCCGGATGCGGGTGAAGCGTTGTACCAGCAGGGCAGCATCCATGCCAGCTACTTCCATGCGTGGTTCCCTTCGAGTCCAGAGGCGGTGGCGCATCTGCTGGGCGGTGAGAGCAAAGCATGACATCCGCGTCGCACCCCATCACTACCGAACTCATCCTGGGCGGTCAGAAAAGTGGCAAATCCCGCCGCGCTGAGCTGCTGGCACGCGACTGGCTGGCCCAGTCCGCCGACCACCGCGCCGTGCTGATCGCCACCGGGCAGGCCTGGGACGACGAGATGCGCGAGCGCATCGCCCGCCACCAGCGCGATCGTGCCGAGCGCGTGCCCGGCCTGCAGACGGTGGAAGAGCCGCACGACGTGGCCGCAGCCCTCACGCGGCTCAGCACGCCGCACACCCTGCTGGTGGTGGACTGCCTCACGCTGTGGCTCACCCACTGGACCATGCCCCTGGGCGCAGAGGCGATGATTTTTGAGCAAAAACAGGCTCTTGCGCGCGACTGGAAGGCGCAGGCTGCTATGTTTTTGGAAGCGGTTCGAAAATCCCCTGGCCCCGTTGTTCTGGTGGGCAACGAAATTGGCCTGGGGGTTATCCCGATGGGGCGCGAGGTGCGCGCCTTTGTGGATGCGCTCGGCACGCTCAACCAGCAGGTGGCGCAGGTGTGCCCCCGCGTGACGCTCATGGCGGCTGGCCTGCCGCTTACCTTGAAAGAACCTCGCTGATGAAACCCACCCCCGTGCGCCGCATCCTCTGGGTGATCGCCATCGTGATTGCGCTGGGCCTGCTCATGGCCGGCTTGGCGCGTGCGCAGCCCGTGCACATCAAGGACGACAAGGGCCGCGAGGTCTCGCTGCCCCGGCCGCCGCAGCGCATCGTGAGTCTGCTGCCCTCTTTGACCGAAAGCGTGTGCGAGCTGGAGCAATGCCACCGGCTCGTGGGGGTGGACCGCTATTCCAACTGGCCGGAGGCCGTGATTGCCAAACTGCCCAAGGTGGGGGGCGGGCTGGACCCGAGCATCGAGGCAGTCGTGGCACTCAAGCCCGATGTGGTGCTGATGTCCGTCAGCTCGCGCGCCAGTGACCGGCTGGAGGCGCTCGGCCTCACCGTGGTGCAGCTGGAGCCCAAGACGCATGCCGATGTGCGCCGCGTGCTGGGCACCGTGAGCGACCTGCTGGGCGTGCCCCGTGCGCAGGGGGCCGACCGCCTCTGGCGCGTGATCGACGCCGGCGTGGAGGCGGCAGCGCAATCTCTGCCGCCCAAGGCGCGGAATGCGCGGGTGTACTTTGAAGTGAGCCGGGGGCCGTACGGGGCGGGCGAAGCGTCTTTCATCGGCGAATCCCTCACCCGGCTGGGGGTGCGCAATGTGGTGCCCGCATCGCTGGGCCCGTTTCCGCGCCTGAACCCCGAGTTCGTCGTGCGCGCCAACCCCGACATCATCATGATCGGCAACCGCAGCATGCAGGCTATGGTGCCGTACCCCGGCTGGGCCACCATGCGCGCAATCCGCGAGAACCGGCTGTGCGTGTTTGGTCCTGGCGACTCCGATGTGGTGGTGCGCCCTGGGCCGCGCATGGCCGAAGCCGCGCGCATCATGGCACGCTGCCTGGTGGAAAAGGCCCCATGACCGGCGCTTCCATCGGTGTGCCCACCAGTTCCGCCACCCGCCGCGCCGCTTGGTGCGCTGCCTGGTTGCTGCTGGCCAGCGCCTTGCTGGCCCTGTGTGGCGCCAGCGTGGGCAGCACGGGTTTTGACAGCGTGCTGCGCATGCACGGCGACCCCGTGGCTTGGCAGATCGTGTGGGACATCCGCCTGCCGCGCACGCTGGGTGCGTGGCTGGCGGGTGCGCTGCTGGGCCTGTCGGGTGCGGTAGCGCAGGGGTTGTTTCGCAACCCACTGGCCGACCCGTACCTGCTGGGCAGCGCCTCGGGCGCAGCGCTGGGCGGGGCTGTCGCCATGGCGCTCTTTGGGGTGTCACCGGTGGCGGCGCAGTGGATGGCCCGCATCGGCATCACGGGCATGGCATTTTTGGGCGCGGCGGGGGCGGTGGTGCTCACGCTGCTGCTCGCCAAGGGTGTGCAGCACACGCTGCGCCTGCTGCTGGCGGGCGTGATCGTGGGCGTGGTGCTGGGCGCGCTGCGCGACCTGGTGGAGCTGGCCTCGCCCGACATCCTGCAGGCCATGCAGGCCTTCATCCTGGGCAGCACGGCCTTTGTGGGCTGGATGGCCTGTGTGCTCATGGCCGTGGCCTGGGGGCTGTGTTCGGTGGTCGCCTGGCTGCTGGCGCGTGCGCTCGACGGCCTCACGCTGGGCGAGGCCACGGCCGCCAGCCTGGGCCTGCCGCTCATGCCCATGCGCGCCGGGCTGGTGGCCGCCATGGCGCTGGCTACGGGCGCTGCCGTGGCGCAAACGGGGCTCATCGCCTTTGTGGGGCTGGCCGCCCCGCACTTGGTGCGTTCCATCGTGCGCGTGACACACGAACGGCACATCGTGCTCTCCAGCCTGATGGGCGCGGTGCTGCTGATGGCGGCCGACATCCTGGCGCGCTGGCTGCTGGCGCCGCAGGAGCTGCCCGTGGGCGTCCTCACGGCGGCCCTGGGCGGCACCTATCTGCTGTGGCTCATGCACCGGCGCACCTCGCAGGGGGGCGCACTATGAAATCAATAGCTATCAGTGCAAATGGAATAAGCGCCAGCATCGGGAATCGCTCGATATTGCAGGGCATTGACCTGCAATTGCCCGCCGGGCGCTGGACGAGCATCGTCGGCCCCAACGGCGCGGGCAAGTCCACCCTGCTCAAGGTGCTGGCGGGCCTGCTGCCGCGTGTGGCGGTGCAGGGCGACGTGTTGTTGCTCGGCCGCCCGCTGGTGCAGATTCCTGCGCGCGAACGCGCCCGCCAGCTCGCCTGGCTGGGCCAGAACGAAGGCTCGGCCGACGACCTGACCAGTTATGACGTGGCCATGCTCGGCCGCCTGCCGCACCAGGCCTGGCTGGCGCCGCCGGGTGCGGCCGACCACGCAGCGGTGGAGCAGGCGCTGCGCACCACGCAGGCCTGGGACTGGCGCCACCGCCCGCTGTCGCAGCTGTCGGGCGGCGAACGCCAGCGCGTGCTGCTGGCCCGCGCCCTGGCCGTGCAGGCGCAGGTACTGCTGATGGACGAGCCCCTGGCCAACCTCGACCCGCCCCACCAGACCGACTGGCTGCACACCATGCGTGCGCTGGTCGATGCGGGCGGCACGGTGGTCAGCGTGCTGCACGAGGTGTCGCTGGCACTGCAAGCCGACGACATGGTGGTGATGGCACAGGGCCGCGTGCTGCACCAGGGTGCCTGCGATGCGCCCGATACCCACGCCGCGTTGGAGAGCGTGTTTGACCACCGCATCCACGTGCGGCATCTGGATGGCATGTGGATGGCGCTGCCCTCCCTGCGACGCAAGAACAACAACCAATGAATGAAGGAAGTGCAAGCATGAACATCGAATCGGGCTTTTCGCAGGTTGCGCAGTCGTTGCTGTGGCCGGTGTTGGTGCTGGTGGGGCTGGCGTTTGTCTACGCGCTGTGGTCGGGCGGCGCCACGCTCATGGAGGCGTGGCAACGCTGGCGCCAGCCGCAGTACCGCTCGCTGCGCGTGGCGCCGGGCCTGTCGATGGAAGAGCTGGAGCTGCAACTGGTGCGCCAGGTGGAGCCCGTGCGCCTGCTCAGCCGCCTGTCGCCCATGCTGGGGCTGATCGCCACGATGATCCCGCTCGGCCCCGCGCTGCAGAGCGTGGCCGCGGGCAACGGCCAGCAGGCGCTGGCGGTGTTCAGCGGCGCCTTTGCGGGCGTGGTGCTGGCGCTGGCGGCTGCGTCGGTGGGCCTGGTGGTGTACTCGGTGCGCCGCCGCTGGCTGCTGGCCGAGCTGCTGGTGGTGCGCAAGGAGCGCGGGGTGGCGCAATGACGCTGAAGCACTTGAGCGTCCTGGCTGAGGATGACGACGACCCGATGCTGTCCGCCGTGAATCTGGTGGACGTGTTCCTGGTGCTGGTGGTGGCGCTGCTGACGGCCGTGGCCGTGCAGACCCAGACCAGCGCCCATGAGAGCGTCACCATCATCCGCAACCCCGGCCAGCCCAACATGGAAGTGGTGGTGCGCGAGCAGGGCAAGGAAGTGCGCTTCAAGGGCGTTGGCAGCGCAGCGCAAGGGCAGGGCGTGCGTGCGGGCGTTGCTTACAAGCTCGAAGACGGCAACATCGTCTATATCCCCGAAACCGGTGTGGCGCCTGCAGACGCGGGCGCTGGCGCGGCCGACCCCGCCAAGCCATGAAGGCGCTGATTCTGCGCACGGCACTGTGGTGCCTGCTGCTGGCTGCGCCGCTGGTGCAGGCCGCGCAGTCTGCGCCCGTGTTGCTCTGGCTCACCTCCGACATCACCACCGCCCCACGCACGGCCATGGTGCAACGCCTGGCTGGCGAGGCGGGTCTGGGCTTTGTGCATATCGACTACCCGTTGGGTGGCCCAGCGGTGCTGGACGCGGCACAGGCCCAGAAGCTGGAGCGCGCGCTGGCGGGCGCTGCGCTGGTGTGGGTGGATGCGCCACATGCCAGCGTGGAGGCACGCTTGCGCCGCATGGCGGGGGCGCAGCTCGATGCGCGTGCGGTGCGCACCCCTGGCCGCGTGGTCTGGGTGCCTGCGGGCACCCCCGCCGCCGACCTGACCGCGCTCGATGCGTCCGGCCACATGGTGGCCTACCTGCAGGCCGGCGGCCCGCGCAACCTGAAGAGCGCCATCGCCCTGGCGCGTGCCACCGTGGCGGGTGCTGCCATGCCCGTCTTGCCCGCGCCCGACATCCTGCCCCCCCGGGGCATCTACCACCCCGACGCGCCCCGCCTGCTGCCCCATGCCGCCGCGCTGGAGGCCTGGCGCCAGGGCCAGCCCGCGCTGCGCGGCCTGCCCGCCGTGGCCGTGTTGGTGCACCGCCACCATTTTGTGGATGGCAGCACCGAATGGCTCGATGCTTGGCTGCACACCTTCCGCCAGGAGGGCCTGTTCGCCTATGCGGCCTTTGGCCAGCAGGTCACGGCGCAGACCCTGGCCGAGGTGCTGGAGCTGCCCACTGAGAGCGGCACCGGCCCGGGCCGCTTGCATGCCTCTGCCCTGGTGCTGCACCAGCTCGTGCCCCAGGCCGCTGCGCTGCAGCCGCTGTTGGCCCGCTGGGGCGTGCCGCTGCTTGGCACCCAGCCCTACCGCGCGGGCGATGCCGCCGCGTGGGAGGCCAGCGACACGGGCCTGTCGCTGTCTGATGTGCCGTTCTACCTGGCGCAGCCCGAAGCGGCCGGTGCCATCGACCCCATCCTGGTGGCAGCCCTCGGCGCCGAGGGCCGGGACTTTCGCCTCATAGAGCGCCAGGCTCAGGCCGTGGCGGCCAAGGCACGGCGCCTGATCGCGCTGCAGACCAAACCCGCCGCCGACAAGCGCCTGGTGGCCATGGTCTACAACTACCCGCCGGGTGGCACCAACTTCGGCGCCTCGTTCCTCAACGTGCCGCGCAGCCTGGAGCAGGTTTCGGGCGGCCTGGCCCAGGCGGGCTACCGCACGCAGCAGGTGCCCGAGCAGGGCTGGATCGATGGGCTCAAGCCGCTGCTGGCCGCCTACTACCCCGGCGCCGATGTGCGCGCGCTGCTGCAAAAAGGCCAGGCCGCCGCGCTGCCGCTGGCGCGCTACGAGCAGCACCTGGTCACCTTGCCGAAGGCCGCGCGCGAGCGCATGAACGCGCACTGGGGCACGCCCGAGAAGAGCCGCTACGTGGTCGATTGGCAGGGCGAAAAGGTGTTCGCCATCCCGCGCCTGCAGGTGGGACAGCTGGCCGTGCTGCCCCAGCCCCCGCGCGAGGAAACCCTGCGCCTGGGCCAGAACCCATTCATGCACAAATCCAAGGCGCCGCTGTCGCACCATTACCTGGCCGTGTACCTGTGGGCGCAGTTGGAGGCCGATGCGCTGATCCACTTTGGCACCCACGGCACGCAGGAGTGGGCCGGTGGCAAGGCGCGTGCGCTCGATGTGCACGACGACGCGCTGCTGCCCCTGGGCGATCTGCCTGTGGTCTACCCCTACATCGTGGACAACCTGGGCGAGGCACTCACGGCCAAGCGCCGGGGCCGCGCCGTGCTGGTGAGCCACCGCACGCCGGTGTTTGCCCCCGCGGGCTTTGAGGCGCGCATGGCCCACATGCACGAGGTGATGCACGAATGGGAAACCGTGGACGAAGGCCCCACGCGCCGCGCGCTCGAAAAGCAGCTGGTGGCGCAGTTTGTGGAGCACCAGTTGCACCGCGATCTGGGCTGGAGCGCCGCGCGCATCGCTGCCGACTTCCACGGCTTTCTTGAAATCCTGCACCCCTACCTGGACCAGCTCGCGCAAAGCTCGCAGCCCAAGGGCCTGGCCGTGTTTGGCCGTGTGCCCGCGCCCGAGCAGCGGCGCGAGACCATCCTGCAGGCGCTGCGCAAGCCGCTGATCGAGGCGCTGGGCGAAGACATCGACGAAGCCTTCCTCATCAAGCACGACGCCGTGCTGGCCGCGCGCCCTGCACGCTGGCTGGAAGTGGCGCTGACCGACGCGCAGGCCGCCAGCGTGCTGGACCTGCGCCCCGTGCTGCCTGACGCGCCGCCAGCACAAGACGGCTTGGTGCGCGCCGAAGACCATGTGCCCAACCGCGCCGCGCGCAAGCCCATCGACACGCCCGCGCTGCTGCAGCTGGCCCAGCGCGCGCAGGAGCTGGAGCGCCTCTTGGCCACCGAAGGCGAAATGCCCGGCCTGCTCGCAGGGCTGGAGGGCCGTTTCCTCACCGCTGCGTACGGTGGCGACCCCATCCGCAACCCCGAGAGCCTGCCCACGGGCCGCAACCTCACGGGGCTGGACCCGAGCCGCCTGCCCACGCGCCAGGCCTATGCCGTGGCTCAGACGCTGTTCAACGACTGGTTCAAGGACTTCCAAGCGCGCCATGGCGGCCAGGCGCCGCAGCGCATGGCGCTGTCGCTGTGGGCGGGCGAAACGCTGCGCCACCAGGGCATCATGGAAGCGCAGGCGCTCGTGGCGCTGGGCATGCGCCCGGTGTGGGACGACTCGGGTCGCCCGGCGCGGGTCGAGACCATTTCCGCCGATGAGCTGAAACGCCCGCGCGTCGATGTGCTCATGAGCATCACCGGCTCGTACCGCGACCAGTTTCCCGCGCTGATGGCGCTGCTCGACCGCGCGGTGGCCCAGGCCGCCACGGCCGAGCCCGGCAATGTGATTGCGCGCAATACCGAGCAGATCGGCCAGGAGCTGCGCAAACAAGGCGTGCCCCGCGCACAGGCTGAGCAACTGGCACGCGTGCGCTCGTTCGGCAATGCGGTGGGCGACTACGGCACCGGCCTGTCCGACGCGGTGCAAAGCGACGGCCTGCAAACCAACGATGCGCGCCTGGGCCAGATGTTCCTCGAGCGGATGAGCCAGCCTTATCTGGAGGGCGAGCCGGTGACGGGGGTTGCGGGCGGCACGGCGGCGAAGGCGCTGGGAGCGCACCTGCGCCGCACCGACGCAGCCATCCTGTCGCGCAGCTCGAACCTGTACGCTATGGTCAGCTCGGACGACCCGTTCCAGTACCTGGGTGGCCTGTCGGCCGCAGCCCGTGTGGCCGGCCGGCCGCAGGGGCTGGAGCTGCATGTGGCCCAGCTGCAGGATGTGAGTGAGCCCACCACCGAAACTGCACAGCGCGCCATTGCGCTGGAGATGCAGTCGCGCTACCTGCACCCGGGTTGGCTCCAGGCGCAGAAGGCCGAGGGCTATTCGGGCACGCTGCAAGTGCTCAAGGCCGTGCAGTTCGCCTGGGGCTGGCAGGCCGTGGCGCCCGACACGGTGCGCAGCGACCATTGGCAAAGCTTCTACGACGTGCTGGTGCGCGACAAGCACCAGCTGGGCCTGCCCGAGTGGCTGAAAGAACATCCACAGGCCTACGCCCAGTCGCTGGAGCGCCTGGTGCAGGCGCAGCGCCAGGGCTATTGGCAGGCCGATGCCGACACGCAAAAACAACTGGCACAGATGTACCAGGAACTGACGCGTGCCGCGCCGCTGGCGGCCGAACTGCCCAGCGTGCGCCGCTGGGTGGAGCGAGCGGCACGTGGTGAGTCCGTAGAGCTGACCCCGCCTTCTGGCATGGCCATTGCCGCGCCGCAGTCGCCAGCCCTGGCAGCGCCACAGCCTGCGCCCGCCGCCGCTGACCTGCCCGCGCCGCCCGCCCAGGCAGAAGCACCACCCTCCGCGCCCGCCGTGCCTACCATGGGCGTGTTGCTGGAGCGGCAGCCCGAGCCAGCCCCTTCTGACAGCGCCACCGAGCCCAGCCCCGTGGAGCGCATGGCGGGCATCGTGGCCCTGCTGGTCATGGCCCTGGTGGCGATGGCGGGCGCCGCGTGGCAGGCGCGCCGTCCGTCCTCGTTGTCTTCCCCGTTGCAACCGGCCGGCGTGTGATGCCTGGCCTCTCTGAAAGAATCGACACCATGCAGATCGAAACCCCGCCGACCGAAAAACGCTACGAAAAGCCCGAGGGCGAACGCCGGGGCCTCATCATCGTCAACACCGGCGACGGCAAGGGCAAAAGCACGGCCGCCTTTGGCCTGGCGCTGCGCGCCCATGGCCGGGGCAAGGCTGTGAAGATCTTCCAGTTCATGAAGGTGCCCACCGCGCGTTTTGGCGAGCACCGCATGTTCGAGCAGATTGGCCTGCCCATCGAGGGGCTGGGCGACGGCTTCAGCTGGAAGAGCAAAGACCTGGAGCACTCGGCCCAGCTCGCGCGCGACGGCTGGGAAAAGGCGCGCGCCGCCATCCTGTCGGGCGAGCATTTCCTGGTGGTGCTGGACGAGATCACCTACCCGCTGATCTACGGCTGGCTGCCGCTCGACGGCGTGTTGCAGACCCTGCGCGATCGCCCCAAGGACGTGCACGTGTGCCTCACCGGCCGCCGCTGCCCCCCCGAGATCATCGAGCTGGCCGACACCGTGACCGAGATGCAGCTGATCAAGCACGCGTTCAAGGCGGGTATTCCCGCGCAACGCGGCATCGAAGATTAGTGAGGCCGCCGTGTCCGACCACTGGCTTTTGTTGCTCACACCCGCCGGGGGCTGGCCCATGGTGGCGGTGTGGATCGGCGTGCCGCTGCTGGCGCTGGCGGTGGACTGGTGGCTGGGCGAGCCGCCCGCTGCCTGGCACCCGGTGGTCTGGATGGGGCGGGCGCTGCAGTGGTGGGGTGAGCGCCTGGCGCCCCGGATGCCAGTGGCCCGAGATTTCAAGCTATTTTGGCGCGCAGCGCTTGTCTGGTGTGCGCTGGCTGCTATTGTTTTTATACTCGGTTGGGCGGCGCAGAAGCTGGTGCTGATGCTGCACGGTTTTGTGGCGGCGGCGTTGCTGGCACTGCTGCTCAAGCCCCTGCTGGCCTGGCGCATGCTGCACGATGAAGTGCTGGCGGTGGAGGTGGCGCTAGGCCAATCGCTGCCCGCCGGGCGTGCGCAGCTGGCCCGGCTGGTGAGCCGGGATGTAAGCGCGCTCACCGCCGTACAAGTGCGCGAATCGGCCATCGAGTCGCTGGCCGAGAACCTCAACGACTCCGTGGTGGCGCCGTTGTTCTGGTTTGCGCTGCTGGGCCTGCCGGGCGCTGCGCTGTACCGCTTTGCCAATACGGCCGATGCCATGTGGGGTTACCCGGGCATGCGCGGCGGGCGGTACTGGCAATGGGCGGGCAAGTGGGCGGCGCGGGCGGACGACGTGCTGTCGTGGGTGCCTGCACGCATCACCGCCTTGTTGTTGGGGGTGGTCGCCAAGGGCCTGCCTTTTTCCACTCTGGCCCGCCAGGCGCGCAAGACGCCATCCCCCAACAGCGGCTGGCCCATGGCGGCCATGGCACTGGCGTTGAACGTGCGCCTGGCCAAGCCGGGTGTGTACACGCTGCACAGCAAGGGCCACCGGGCTGGGCCACTCGATACGCGTCGTGCCGCGCGCCTGGGCACGCAGGTGGTGCTGGCGATGGTGCCGGTGGCGGCCGCCCTTCAGCTGCTGGTCCTGGTTGCCTTTGCCTGGGTGCATGCATGACATTCCCAGGTCCTTTTTGCTTGCCTGTGCAATTGCACGGTGGGCCGGACGCTGCGGGCATCCCGGTGTTTGATTTTTCGACCAACAGCAACGCCTGCGGGCCATGCCCCGAGGCGCTGCACGCCGTGCAGGCGGCCGACGCCACGCGCTACCCCGACCCGGCCTACACGGCGCTGCGCGAGGCCCTGGGCGCCTTCCACGGCGTATCGCCAGGGCGCATCGTGCTGGCGGCCAGTGCCAGCGAGTTCATCCACCGCATCACCGCGCTGGCCGCACAGCAGGGCGCGGTGCAGGTGGCCGTGCCGCCACACAGCTATGGCGACTACGCCCAGGCCGCGCAGGTGCGCGGGCTGGAGGTGCTGCGGGGCGGCGGCGCCGCAGCGGGCCTGCAATGGGCGTGCGAGCCCTCCAGCCCTCTGGGTGTGGAGGATCCCTCGTTGCGCGGTTGGCGACAAAGCGATGCCGACGTTGCCTGGCGTGTGCTCGACTGCGCGTATGTCCCCCTGAGGTTGGACCCCGAGGGCGCATGGACCGGCGCACCGCAGCCGTACCTGCCATCGGCCTGCTGGCAGCTCTGGACCCCCAACAAGGCCCTGGGGCTGACGGGTGTACGTGCCGCCTATGCGATTGCGCCGCCAGACTGTGAAGAGCAGGCGCTGGGACTGACGGCCCTGGCGTCTTCCTGGCCCGTGGGTGCCCACGGCGTGGCACTGCTGCAGGCGTGGACGCAGGCCACCGTGCAGCAATGGCTGGTGCACAGCCTGCGCACCCTGCGCGACTGGAAGGCTCGCCAGCAGGCTCTGTGTATCGACCTGGGCTGGGCCTTGCACGCCGGCAGCCTGGCCAACTATTTCTGCGCGCAGCCCGCCACCAACACGTTGCAAAGCGATCTGGCCGCGCTGCGAGCCAGCGGCATCAAGCTGCGGGATGCGACGTCGTTCGGCCTCCACGGCACCGTGCGCCTGGGGGTGCTGGCGCCCGCGGCACAAGATGCGCTGCTGGCCGCATGGCAGGCGCTGCCGGGCCGTACCATCCCGCATTCCATCGGATCGAGGGAGACCTTGTGAGAACCATCACCGTCAATCGCTACGTCACGCCGCTGCGTGAAGGTGGCTCCATGCCCGCCATCGTCGAAGGCGACGACCTGGGCACCTACGTGCTCAAGTTCCGTGGCGCAGGGCAGGGCGTGCGCGCACTGCTGGCCGAGATCATTGCGGGCGGCATCGCCCGCGCGCTGGGCCTGCCCGTGCCCGAGATCGTGCTGGCCCAGCTTGACCCCGCCTTGGCGCAGACCGAGCCCGACCCCGAGATCCAGGACCTGGTGCGCGCCAGTGGTGGCCTGAACGTGGGGCTGGACTACCTCTCGGGCGCGCTCAACTTCGACCCGGCGGTGGATGTGGTGTCGGATGATTTCGCCTCGCGCCTCGTGTGGTTCGACGCCCTGGTGGGCAATGTGGACCGCACTGCGCGCAACACCAATCTACTCATGTGGCACCGCCAGCCCTGGCTCATCGACCATGGCGCGGCGCTGACCTTTCACCATGCGTGGAACGGCACGGTGGCCCTGCCCGCCAAACCTTTTGCGCCCATTGCCGACCATGTGCTGCTGGCCCGGGCCACGCTGCTCGCGCAGGTGGATGCCGAGCTGGCCGCGCGCCTCACGCCCGAGGTGGTGGCGGGCATCCTGGCCGAGGTGCCCGACGAGTTTTTGGTGCTGGCCGGTGCAGATCACGAAGAAGGCCTGCTGACCGCTGCCCCTACCCACCGCCAGGCCTATGTGGACTACTTCTGCGCCCGCCTGGCCGGGCGCGCCACCTGGGTGAATGCACTGAAGGAGGCCGCCGATGCACGTGCCTGAGGTGTATGACTACGCCATCGTGCGCGTTGTGCCGCGTGTGGAGCGCGAGGAATTCATCAACGCGGGCGTGATCCTGTCGTGCCAGCGCAGCGGCTTCCTGCGGGCCTCCATCGCGCTCGACGAGGCACGCCTGCTGGCCATTGACCCGCACGCCGACGTCGACACCGTGCGCCGCCACCTGTCCGCCATCGTCGCCATCTGCGCGGGCGACGAAGGCTGTGGCCCCATCGCCCGCCTGCCGTACCGCCAGCGCTTTCACTGGCTCACCGCCAAACGCAGCGCCATCATCCAGACCTCTCCCGTGCACACGGGCCGCTGCACCGATGCGGCCGCAGCACTTGAACACATCATGGACCGCATGGTCCGCCCACTGCCTTGACTGAAAACTCTGCTCCCCAATTGGCCCGTTGTGTGATGGTGCTGGGCACTACCAGCGGCGCGGGCAAAAGCTGGCTCACCACGGCGCTGTGCCGTTACTACAGCAACCTGGGCCTCAAGGTCGCGCCGTTCAAGGCGCAGAACATGAGCAACAACGCACGTGTGGTGCCTGGCCCTGCGGGTGTGATGGGTGAAATCGGCAGCGCCCAGTATTTCCAGGCCCTGGCTGCGCGTGCCGAGCCTGAGGTGCGCATGAACCCGCTGCTGCTCAAGCCCGAGGCCGACACGCACAGCCAGGTCGTGCTGATGGGGCAGGTGAGCGCCGAGCTGACCGCCATGCCCTGGCGCGGCCGCAGCGAAAAGGTGTGGCCGCAGATCGCGGCTGCGCTGGATGCACTGCGTGCCGAGAACGACGTGGTGGTGATCGAGGGCGCAGGTTCGCCCGCAGAGATCAACCTGCATGCCAGCGACATCGTCAACATGCGCGTGGCCCGCCATGCCGATGCGCGCTGCCTGCTGGTGACGGACATCGACCGGGGCGGCGCGTTCGCCCACCTGTACGGCACCTGGGCACTGCTGCCCGAGGACGAGCGCGCGCTGATCCATGGCTTTGTGCTCAACAAGTTTCGCGGTGATGCCAGCCTGCTGGCCCCTGCGCCGCAGATGCTGCAAGACCTGACCGGCGTGCCCACTGCGGCCACCATCCCCATGCAATGGCGCCACGGCCTGCCCGAGGAAGACGGCGTGTTCGATGACCGCACGTTGTCAGCGGGCGCGGTGCACACCACGGTGGCCGTGGTGGCCTACCCGCGCATCAGCAACCTCGACGAGTTCCAGCCGCTCAAGAACGTGCCCGGCGTGCGCCTGCTGTGGGCGCGCAGCCCGGCCGACCTGGGCGGGTTGAAGCCCACCGATTGGGTGGTGTTGCCCGGCTCCAAGGCCACCGCCTCCGACCTAGCCTGGCTGCGCGCGCAAGGGCTGGACCAGGCTGTTGCCCATCACGCGGAGCAGGGCGGCACGGTGCTGGGCGTGTGTGGCGGCCTGCAGATGCTGGGCGAGGCGCTGATTGACACCGCAGGCATCGACGGTAATGCGCCGGGCCTGGGCCTGCTGCCGCTGGTCACCACCTTCGAGGTTGCCAAGACCGTGCAACGCACCCAGGCGCATTTTGGTGCGGTGTTGGGGGCCTGGGCTGCGCTGGCGGGTGTGTCTGTCACGGGCTACGAAATCCACCACGGCCAGACCGCCCAGCACCCGGCCATGGCTGCCAAGGGCGATGTGGCGCGCGAGGTCATCCCCGGCATCGCCTGGCAGAACCCGGCAGGCAACGTGCTGGGTGTGTACCTGCATGGCTTGCTGGAAGACCCTGCTGCGCTGCAGGCCCTGTTTGGCCGTGTGGGTGCGGCGCCCGTGCCCACGCTCGATGCAATGTTTGAAGGGCTGGCCCGCATGGCGGACGCCAGCTTTGTGCCCGGTGCGCTGCGGGCGTTGATCGCCCCAGATCCGGCCACCGCCTGAGTGCTGTTGCCCACGGCCTTCAGCCCTTCCTGTTTCCTTTTTCATTCTGTTGTCTCACACACCATGCACTCCCTGGCCCAGTTCACCGTCCCCGCCATCGCCGATATTTCCGACGCTCCGTTGACCGCCCGTCTGCAGCACCTGCTCGACAACAAGACCAAACCGCTCGGTTCACTGGGTCGGCTGGAGTCGCTGGCCCTGCGCATCGGCCAGGTGCTGGGCACCGAGGCCCCCGCGCTGCTGCAGCCGCAAATGCTGGTGTGCGCGGGCGACCATGGCCTGGCGGCCAAGGGGGTGTCGGCCTTCCCCAGTGACGTGACCTGGCAGATGGTGGAGAACTTTCTGGCCGGTGGCGCTGCCGTGAGCGTGCTGGCTCGCCAACACGGCCTGGCCCTCACCGTGGTGGACTGCGGCGTGGCCAAGCCCATCGCGCCGCGCGATGCCGCCCCGGGCGCGCCCCAGTTGCTGCTGCGCAAGGTGGCGCCCGGCACGGCCGACGCGTCGGTCGGCCCAGCCATGACTGCGGAGCAATGCGCTCAAGCGATCACCAACGGTATAGAGGTGGTGCGCGTCGTGCCCGGCAATGTGCTGCTGCTCGGCGAGATGGGCATTGCCAACACCTCGGTCGCATCGCTGCTGCTGGCGCGCCTGGCGGGCCTGCCCCTGGCGGACGTTACGGGCGCTGGCACGGGCCTGGATGCTGCAGGCATCGAGCGCAAACGCGCCGTGTTGCAGCAGGCGCTGGACGCGAATGCCGAGGCCACCACGCCGCTGGCCGCATTGGCCGCGCTGGGCGGCTATGAGGTGGCCACGCTGGTGGGCGCTGTGTTGCAGGCAGCGCTTGAGCGGCGCGTGATTGTGGTGGATGGCTTTATCACCAGCGCTGCCGTGCTGGTAGCCAGCCGTCTGCAGCCTGCGGTGCTGCAGCGCTGCGTGTTTGCGCACCGCTCGGGCGAGCGCGGCCACAGCCTCATGCTGGCGCAAATGCAGGCCGAACCGCTGCTGGACCTGGGCCTGCGCCTGGGCGAGGGTTCGGGCGCTGCGTTGGCGTGGCCGCTGTTGCAGTCGTCCTGCGCGGTGCTGGCAGAAATGGCGAGCTTTGAATCGGCCGGTGTGGCCACGCAGACGGCTTGAACCTGCTGGACTTCCCTGCGTCGTATCAAGCGATGCAGGTCCGGTTGCGCCCCTCGTTCTTGGCTCGGTACAGCGCCGCATCGGCACGCGACAGCATGGCATCCAGCGTTTCGTGGGGGGCGGTCCAGCTGGTCAGCCCGATGCTGACCTCGCAGTCCAGGGGATGGCCAGCGGACAGCGTGGCGTGGATGCGCTGGGCCACGCCCTGGGCGGCGGCAGTGTCTGCGTCGGGTAGCAGCACCAGAAACTCCTCGCCGCCGTACCGCCCCAGCCGATCCGCGCGGCGCAGCACCTGGCGGGTGCATTCTGCAAAATGCACCAGCACCGCATCGCCATGCTGGTGGCCTCGGGTGTCGTTCACGGCCTTGAAGTTGTCCAGGTCCACCATCATGATGGACGGCCCGTTGCCGTAGCGCTGTGCGCGCTCCAGCTCTTCATCGCAGCGCTGCAGCAGCGCTCGGCGGTTCAGTGTGTTGGTAAGGGAGTCGTGGGTGGCCAGGTGTTCCAGCTCGGTACGCAGGCGGTCGGTGGCCATGAGCACCGCGCCGATGGACAGCATGAGCACAGTGATCACATAGGCCCCGATGTACAGCGTCTGGAACAGCGAAGGCTCCATCAGGTCGGCACCGGCATTCCCGGTCACGATCGAGATCAGCCGCACGGCCAGCACCGCCATGTGCAGGGCCAGCACCACCTCCACCAGCCGCACGGGGAAGTTGCGCCCACCGTGGCGCAGCATGAAGCGCATCTGTGCGATGTAGATCACCTCCATGACCACCGTGAAGAAGCCGACCCGCATGGCGTAGTTGGGCGCCCAGTAAGTGAGCACGATGAACACCAGGGTGGTGCCCACCATCAGCCAGTTCCAGGGCCGCCAGACGGTTGGCTGCCCCATGAAGCTGCGCGTGCCCATGTAGTAGGTGACGGTGCCCAGCACCAGCAGTTGGTTGGCGAGCACCAGGCTGAGCCAGTCTGGGATGAGCCCGCGTGCGCCGAACAGCACGGTGGACACCAGCCACAGCAGCGGCGCTGCGGCCCAGGCGCCCACGCCGCGGATGGAGGGCGGGTAGTAGCGCCGCATGAACAGCAGCACGATCGCCATGATGGCGGACATGAAGCCCGCCATGGCAATCATCGAGCGTGGGTCGAGGTTCATGCGGCGAGCGCGGAAGGGCTGTACGTAAGAAATTGTTTCTTGATGCCGAGGCCAGTATAGCCACGCACCTGCGTGCGGAAGTAGGGTGATTTACTAAATCCCGCAGTGCACCGTGTGCACCACAACGAGCTGCGTGTGGGCCGCCTGTGGTGCACAAGCGCTTTGGTGCAGGTGCGATCGCGCACAGTGCTGGTGCATTTTGTATGCAAAACAAATAAAACATTGTGTACAAAGTTGGCACAGGCTTTGCGTACGGCAAGTTCATGCAAAGCCTTACCCCCGAGCCGACTCCGGCCGCCATCGAGATCGTCGCCCTCACCAAACGCTACGCCCAGGGCAAGCCGGCGGTGGATGCGATCAACCTGCGCATTGCCAGCGGGAGCTACTGCTGCCTGCTGGGCCCCTCGGGCTGCGGCAAGAGCACCACGCTGCGCATGATCGCAGGGCATGAGTCGGTGACCAGCGGAGACATCCTGCTGGAGAACCGCAACATCACTGACCTGCCCGCCGCCGCGCGCGGCACGGCCATGATGTTCCAGAGCTTTGCGCTGTTCCCGCACCTGTCTGCGCTGGACAACGTGGCTTTCAGCCTCAAGATGAAGGGCGTAGCCAAGGCCGAGCGCCAGGCCAAGGCGCGTGACCTGCTGGAGCGCGTCGCGATGGGCCACCTGGCCGAGCGAAAGCCCGCCGAACTCTCTGGCGGGCAGCAGCAGCGCGTAGCGCTGGCGCGGGCTCTCATCACCCAGCCGCGTGTCTTGCTGCTGGACGAACCTTTGTCGGCACTCGACCCCTTCCTGCGCATCCAGATGCGTGCCGAGCTGCGCCGCTGGCAAAAAGAGCTGGGCCTGACGTTTATCCATGTGACCCACAGCCAGGAAGAGGCTATGGCCCTGGCCGACACCATGGTGGTGATGAACCACGGTGTGATCGAGCAGGTGGGCAGCCCGCACGAGGTCTACAACCGGCCCGCCAGCGAATTCGTGGCGCGCTTCATGGGCGGGCACAACGTGATCGACACGCCCGAAGGCAAGGTGGGCGTGCGCACCGACCACCTGCAGATTGTCCCCGCCAGTGCCGAATTGCCCTGGGGTGCCCAGCGCATGCAGGCCGTGGTGACCGATGTGGAATACCAAGGCACCTACGTGCTGCTGGGCCTGCAAAAGCAGGGCGTGGCCTTGTCGGCCAACGCCACGGCGGCGTATTCGGTGATGGTGTCCGAGGCCACCTTTGCAGCGCGGCCCTACCAGGTGGGGCAGGGCGTGCAACTGCACTGGACGCCCGACCAGGCGCACCCGCTGTCCGTGCCCGCTCCCGCAATGGCCGTCGCCGCCTGACCGCGCCGCCATGTCCGCTCTTTTTTCACCCGTCCCCTTCCGCAACCCAAGGAGTTTTTCCATGTCCGATGCTTCCCGTGCTGATTCCCCTGTTGTTGTCTCCGATGCCACTGGAGTGGCGCGCCGCTCGTTGCTCAAGGGCACGGCGGGCATCCTGGCCGCTGGCATGTTCCCGGCCGTGCATGCGCAGGAAAAGATCGTGCTGCGCTACCTGGGCACGGCCGTGAACCAGGACAAGGCCATTGCCGAGAAGTTCAAGGCCGACACCGGCATCGAGATCCAGTACGTGGCCGTGACCACGGACGACGTCACCAAGCGCGCCGTGACCGCGCCCAACAGCTTTGACTTGATCGACACCGAGTACTTCTCGCTGAAAAAGATCGTGCCCACGGGCAACTTGAAGGGCATCGACACCAAGCGCATCAAGAACGCCGACAAGATCACCACGCTGTTCACCACCGGCCAGGTGGCAGGCAAGGCCGTGGGCGACCAGGGCACGGCGCCCAAGAAGGTGATCTACCTGGAGGGCGAAAAGTCCAAGAAATTTGCGACTGCGCCCACGCAGTTCATGAGCCTGATCCCCACCGTGTACAACGCTGACACGCTGGGCATCCGCCCCGACCTGATCAAGCGCCCCATCAACTCCTGGGCCGAGCTGCTCAACCCCGAGTTCAAGGGCAAGACCGCGATTTTGAACATCCCCTCCATCGGCATCATGGACGCCGCCATGGTGGTTGAGGCCATGGGCATCTACAAGTACCCCGACAAGGGCAACATGACCAAGAAGGAGATTGATCTCACGATCAAGACCCTGATCGAAGCCAAGAAGCAGGGCCAGTTCCGCGCGCTGTGGAAGGACTTCAACGAGTCGGTCAATCTCATGGCATCGGGCGAGGTGGTGATTCAGTCGATGTGGAGCCCAGCTGTGACGGCCGTGCGCACCAAGGGCATTGCGTGCAACTTCCAGCCGCTCAAGGAAGGCTACCGCGCCTGGGCTGCCGGCTTCGGCCTGCCGGCCACGCTGTCGGGCCGCAAGCTCGACGGCGCCTACGAGTTCATCAACTGGTTCCTGGACGGCTGGGCCGGCGCCTACCTGAACCGCCAGGGCTACTACAGCGCCGTGCTGGAAACCGCCAAGTCCAAGATGGAAGCCTACGAGTGGGCCTACTGGATGGAAGGCAAGCCCGCCACGCAGGACATCAAGAGCCCCAATGGCGACGTGCTGGCCAAGTCCGGCGCGGTGCGCGACGGCGGCAGCTACGAGTCGCGCATGGGCGGCATTGCCTGCTGGAACGCGCTGATGGACGAGAACAACTACATGGTCCAAAAATGGAATGAATTCGTCGCGGCGTAGAAGTTTCACCCCCTGAGGCGCTGCGCGCCTTCACCCCTCTCTCGACCCGCTGCGCGGGTCGGGAGGGGGACGCCCCCGGTGCGGCGGGGCGGCCCTTGCACGGGGGCACTGGCCTTTGGCCGCGCCAGTTTCAAGGATTGAGACGAAACGCCGAGCTGCGGATATCTGATACCGATTGTTTGCAAACACCATGAGCACAACCCACACACCGACCTTGCCTGCTGCTGCCGTCCCCGGCCGCAGCATTGCCGCCTGGTGGCAGGCTGCGCCGTTCACGCTGGTGTTCGCGCTGTTTTTCCTGATTCCGCTGACGTTGATCGTGATGGTCAGCTTCTGGGACTTCAATGAGTACGAGTTGCTGCCGGGCTTCACGTTCAAGAACTACGTGTCCATCTTTGACGGCTGCAGTGACGTGTCCGACGGGCTGTGCGTCACGCTCAAGACGTATTGGTCCACGCTCAAGTTCAGTTTTCTGGTGTGGCTGATCACGCTGGTGATCGGCTTCACCGTCGCCTACTTTCTAGCCTTCCATGTGCGCTCTTCGGGCATGCAGACGCTGCTGTTCGTGCTGTGCACCATTCCGTTCTGGACATCGAACGTGATCCGCATGATCTCGTGGGTGCCGCTGCTGGGGCGCAATGGGTTGGTCAACCAGACGCTGATGGGCATGAACCTCATCGAAACACCTGTGGAGTGACTGCTGTTCTCGGACTTCTCGGTGGTGCTGGCCTTTGTGCACCTGTACACCATGTTCATGATCGTGCCCATCTTCAACAGCATGATGCGCATTGACCGCAGCCTCATCGAGGCCGCCAGCGACAGCGGTGCGAGTGGCTGGCAGACGCTGTGGAACGTGATCGTTCCGCTGTCGCGCACCGGCATCATCATCGGGTCCATCTTTGTGATCACCATCGTCATGGGCGACTTCGTCACCATCGGCGTGATGGGCGGCCAGCAGATCGCCTCCATCGGCAAGATCATCCAGGTGCAGACGTCCTACCTGCAGTTCCCGCTGGCGGCGGCCAATGCGGTGATTTTGCTGGCGGTGGTGCTGATGATCATCTGGGGCCTCACGCGCCTCGTCGATATCCGCAAGGAGCTGTGAGATGAAAGTGCGCGATTCCCGCCCCGCCAGCTTCTGGCCCCTGGCCATCTTCTTTGCGCTGTTCGTGCTGTTCATGTACGGGCCCATGTTCGTCATCTTCATCCTGAGCTTCCAGGGGCCAGAAGGTGGGCTCACGTTTCCTATGCGCGGCGTGTCGTTGCACTGGTTCACCAAGCTGGCCGAGGGCCTGGGCGTGGTGGACATCGGTGCGGCGCTGTGGCGCTCACTGGGTCTGGGTGTGGCGGTGATGCTGTGCACCGTGGTGTTGTCGGTGCTGGCCGGGCTGGCGTTTCGCAAGCGGCTGGCGGGCGGCAACACGCTGTTCTTCATCGTGGTGGCCAGCCTCATCATGCCGTCCATCATCGTGTCGCTGGGCATCGGGCTGGAGTTCCGGCTTATCGACAACGGCATCAAGGCGGCCCTTGAATGGCTGGGCATGGAGAGTGCGCTGGAGGGCTACGGCACGTCGCTGGGCCTGTTCACCTCGGCCCTGGGCGCGCACCTGACCTGGACGCTGCCGTTTGGCCTGCTCATCATGTTTGCGGTGTTCAACCGCTTCAACCCTGCGTACGAAGAAGCCGCACGCGACCTGGGCGCCACGCCCTGGCAGGGCTTTGCGCATGTGGTGCTGCCGCTGATCGCTCCCTCGGTCGTGGGCATTGGCATGTTCGGCTTCACGCTCAGCTGGGACGAGATCGCCCGCACCTCGCAGGCCATTGGCGACGTGAACACGCTGCCGCTGGAGCTGCAGGGCCTCACCAGCACAGTGACCACTCCCTCCATCTACGCACTGGGAACGCTGACCACCGTGGTCTCCTTCGTTGTCATGGGTATCACGCTGGCGCTGGTGTGGGCCTTGGGCCGCAGGCGCAAGGGCCGTTCGGGGTAAAAACGGCGCCCTTATGACAACCACCCTCCCCAAGCCCCGGCGCGCGCGCGCTGCGGTCACCGAACCGCCCGTGCAGCCCGACACGACAGGCCAGCTCAGCGACAACGACATGTACGACCGCATGATCTCGGCCATCCTCGACCACCGCCTGCCACCCGGCACCAAGCTGGTGGAAGACAAGCTGGCGGCTGCCTTCGGGGTCTCCCGCACGCGGGTGCGGCCTGTGCTGGTGCGGCTGGCCAACGAGCAGGTCGTCACGCTCACACCCAACCGGGGCGCATCGATAGCGCAGCCCACGCCGCAAGAGGCGCTGGAAGTGTTCGAGGCCCGCCGCCTGCTGGAGCCGCGCCTGGTGGAGCTGTTCATCGCCAACGCCACCGATGCCGACATCGCCGCACTGCGCACCTGCATCGACGACGAAGAGGCCGCGCGCGCCAGCGGTGACATGCGTCGTGCGATCCGCCTGTCGGGTGATTTCCACCTGCACATCGCGCAGGCCGCAGGGCACCAGACGCTGGGCCGTATCCTGCGCGAGCTGGTCTCGCGCACCTCGCTCATCCTCATGACTTACAGCCCCAGCCACGCGCGCGAACGCGAAGAGGCCACCGCCTGCGGCTGCCGCGAGCACCGGGCGTTGATTGATGCGATCCGCCTGCGCGATGCGCGCGAGGCCGCGCGCCTCATGCTCAAGCATTTGGCGCGCATTGAAACGCAGCTGGAGTTCACGCCACCGGCTGCCGACACGCCCGACCTGGCGCAACTGCTGGGCGCCTGAATCCTGCCACCTTGTTATGCGCCAACTGCTCGTCATCAACCCCAATACATCGGCCAGCGTCAGCAACTTGCTTCAGCGGCATGTGCAGGCTGCAGCGGGCTTGCATGTAGCGGTGCGCACGGCCACGGCGCGTTTCGGCGCCCCCTACATCGCCTGCGAGGCCAGCTATGCAGTGGCGGCCCACGCCGCGCTGGATGCCTGGGCGAATGAACTGTCACAACACCAGCCGCAGCCTGATGCCGTGCTGATAGGCTGTTTTGGCGACCCGGGCCTGATGGCGCTGCGCGAAAGCAGCCCCGTGCCTGTGACTGGGCTGGCCGAAGCGTCTTTCATCGAAGCCGCTCGCCACGGGCGCTATGCCATCGTTACGGGCGGCGAGCGCTGGGGACCCATGCTGCAGCGCCTGGCGCAGGCGCTGGGCCACGCGCACGCGCTGGCTGGAATCCACACCGTGGCACCCACCGGCGCTCAGCTGGCCGCCGACCCCGAAGCCGCCCGCACACTGCTCGCCCAGGCCTGCCGCGACGTGGTGCGGCAAATGGGTGTGCAGGCCGTCATCCTGGGCGGGGCGGGGCTGGCCGGCATGGCTGCTCTGGTGCAGCCGCAGGTGACGGTACCGGTGATCGATAGTGTGGTGGCTGGTGCCACCTGGGCGCTGCGTGCGCACCCCGTGCCTCCAGAGCGCAAAGTGCCTGGATTCGATGTGGCGTGGGCGGGGGTGTCGGGGGAGATGACAGCGCTGGGAGTGGCCGGGGTGGTTTGACGCGGGGTGGTAGAAAGTCTAGTATTACGTTTGTAATTACTCGGAGGTTTCCCATGCACACTCTCAAACTCACCCAGGTGGGCAACTCTGTCGGCGCGATTTTCCCAAAGGAACTGCTGGCGCGGTTGCAGCTGGAAAAGGGAGACGAGCTGTATGTGACGGAATCGCCTGACGGTTTGCGGATCACCACCCACAACCCCGAATTTGAAGCGCAGATGCGCGTGGCGCGCGAGATCATGAAAGAGCGCCGGGCCGTACTGCACGAGCTGGCCAAATGAGCGAATGGGTCTGGCTGAACCGCGCCGTCATCATTGCCATCCACGAAGTGCAGCTGGCCGAACATGGGGGCGGGACAGGCGTCCGCGATGCGGGTTTGCTGGATTCGGCCCTGGGCAAGCCGCAGCAGCTGAACAACTATGGCGAGCCGCCGCCTGATGCAGCCGCGCTGGCAGCCTCGTATGGCTATGGAATTTCGCGCAACCATCCGTTTATTGATGGAAACAAGCGAACGGGCTATGTGGCGGCCGAATTGTTTCTGCGGCTCAATGGCTGGAGGCTTAACGCTGACGATGCATCGTGTGTGGTCACCATGCTAGGTGTTGCCGCTGGCGATATCACCGAAGAGGCCTTCGCCGCCTGGCTGCGGGCACATGCCGTCGCTTGCTAACGGAGGTTCCAGGCATTTTCCGTTCTAGCGCTTGACCAATAAGCGCTAGTTGCTATAAAAAAAGAAGCAATTTGCCTGGTTCGTTTAACTCAAGGCGCCAACGTCTTCGGCTGGTAGTCGCAATACCTGCTCACCGCACACTCCCAGCAGCGTGGCTTGCGTGCCTGGCACACGTAGCGGCCGTGCAGGATGAGCCAGTGGTGCGAATCCACCGCATACTCGGCGGGCACGCGCCTCATCAGCTGCAGCTCCACCGCCAGCGGGTTCTTGCCGGGCGCGAGGCCCGTGCGGTTGCTTACGCGAAAGATGTGCGTATCGACCGCCATGGTCGGCTCGCCGAAGGCCACGTTCAGCACCACATTGGCCGTTTTGCGGCCCACACCGGGCAGGGCTTCCAGGGCTTCGCGCGTGCGCGGTACCTGGCCCCCATGCTGCTCCACCAGGATGCGGCAGGTCTCCATCAGGTTCTTGGCCTTGGTGCGGTACAGGCCGATGGTCTTGACATAGCCCTCCAGTCGCTCAAGCCCCAGGTCCAGGATGGCCTGCGGAGTGCCCGCTACTGGGAACAGCTTGCGCGTGGCCTTGTTCACGCCCACGTCCGTGGCCTGGGCCGACAGCAGCACGGCAGCCAGCAGCTCGAACGGCGTCGTGTATTCGAGCTCCGTGTTGGGCATGGGGTTGGCGGCCTTCAAGGTGGCAAAGAAAGGCTCGATGTCAGACGTCTTCATGGGGGCGGGGTGTGTCGTTTATGTACTGCGGCATGCGGGGCTGCGCCCGCGCCTGCATCGTTTTCGCGAGGGTTAGAACGAACTGCCTCAGTGGGTGCGCTGCACCGCCAGGCACAGCCAGCAGGGGAACGCGCCGGTGGCGGGGTTGACGGCAAAGTCTTCGTCGTAGACCTCGATGGCGGGCCGAGGGGCAGCTTCCCAACCTGCGGGGATCTGGCCCGGGGCCATCATGCTGGCCCAGGCCGCGCCGATCTCGGGCCCGGTACCGACGAAACGCAGGCAGGCGTAATCGCCACCGGCAAAGTCCTGGATCATGGCCTCGGTGCCGGTGCGCAGGCCCACGCCCACCTGCACGCAGGCGTCGTAGCGGCATTGCGCGGGCGGGGTGCATGCGGGGTTGTCCAGGCTGATGCCGTAGTACTTGGGGCGTGGCTCGCTCAAACGATTTGCTTCGCACCAGCGGCCGAACCGCTCCCAAAGTTGCGTGAGCGAGGGGCTATAAGGGCCTGTCTGGCGCATATAGGCAAGGCGCATGCGGGGCAACTGACGGATTTCGAGGGGCATAGTTGGTCTCGGTAGTTGTGCGGTGGGCCAGGTTTTTGCCCTCGCAGTCTAAGCCGCAGGAAACCTGCACGGCAATTGGCGACAATGCGGAATCCTTTGCCACCAACTCCTGCCCACGCCATGCAATTCGCCGACCGCCTGAACAACGTAGAAACCTCCGCCATCCGCGAACTCTTCAAGCTGCTGGGCAAGCCCGGCATCATCAGCTTTGCGGGCGGCTTCCCTGACAGCGCCATGTTCGACGTGGAGGGCATCCGCGCCGCCAGCAACGCCGCCCTGGCCGAAGAACCCGGCGCCGCGCTGCAATACGGTGCGACCGAAGGCTACAACCCATTGCGCGAGCAACTGGCCGCCTTCATGGCCAGCAAGGGCGCGAAGGACGTGGCAGCCGACAACCTCATCGTCACCACCGGCAGCCAGCAGGCGCTGGACCTGCTGGGCAAGACGCTCATCAGCCCCGGCGACAAGGTGATCGTGGAAGGCCCGACCTTCCTGGCCACCATCCAGTGCTTTCGCCTGTATGGCGCCGAACTCATCAGCGCGCCCATCGATGGCAACGGCGTGAAGACCGATGAGCTGGAAAAGCTCATCGCCGAGCACAAACCCAAGTTCGTCTACCTGATCCCCACCTTCGGCAACCCCAGCGGTGCCATGCTGAGCCTGGAACGCCGCAAGGCCGTGCTGGAGATGGCCGTCAAGCACAACACGCTGATCGTCGAAGACGATCCTTATGGCGACCTGTACTTTGGCGATGCACCCCCGCCCAGTCTGCTCAACCTGTCGGCCACCGTGCCCGGCAGCCGCGATCTGCTGGTGCACTGCGGCAGCTTGAGCAAGGTGCTGTCGCCCGGCCTGCGCGTGGGCTGGATGATTGCCCCCGCCGAGCTGCTGGGCAAAGCCACCATGTGCAAGCAGTTCAGCGATGCACACACCAGCACCTTTGCCCAGGCCACGGCCGCGCAGTACCTCAAGGCCGGCCGCATGCCTGGCACGCTGGCCCATGTGCGCAAGGTGTACGCCGAGCGCGCGCAGGCCATGGGCGATGCGCTGCGCAAGGAGCTGGGGGACGCCATCGAGTTTGTGCAGCCCCAGGGCGGCCTGTTTGTGTGGGCGCGCCTGACGGGTGCTGGCGGCAAGGTGGCTGACGGCAATGTGCTGGCCAAGCGCGCGATTGAAAAGGGTGTGGCCTTTGTGCCCGGCACGCCGTTCTTCTGCGCCAACCCCGACCACGCCACCTTCCGCCTGTCGTTCGCCACGGCCGATGTGGACAAGATCCGCGAAGGCGTGGCGCGCCTGGGCCAGGCCATCTGAAGCGTCGATGTCTGACGCCAACGATCTCGCCAACGTTCTCCAGCGCCTAGAAAGCCTGGAGATCAAGGCCAGCTTTACCGAAGACCTGCTGGACCAGTTGAACATGACCATCTACCAGCAGCAGCAACTGATCGACCGGTTGACGCACGAGGTCATCCAGTTGCGCCAGCAGGCGCCCGAAGGTGGCTCGAACGGCCCGCGCAACCTGCGCGACGAGCTGCCGCCGCATTACTGATCGGATCGCTCGGTCTACGCCCTGACGGACCGCCACGCTGCGTCCGCCAGCTCTGCGCGGTACGTGGTGGGCGAGGGCAGGCCGCCCTGGCCTGCATTGCCTGACAGCCACGCCCTGCAATAGCTCTGCACCGGCCCCATCACCAGCGACGGCATCAGCTCGCACGGCAGGTTGCGCAGCGCGCCCGATTGGCGGTGGGGCTCGAACCAGGCCACCAGCGCCTGGTTGCGGCGCCGCGCGGCTTCGGCCAGGTCGGGCGTGCGCGGGCCAGCGGCCACGGCGCCCCGGGACTGGAACATGAACCGGGCCCGCTCTGGCTGCGCCACCACCCAGTCCAGATAGCCGGTGACCAGGGCGTGCACGCCCGCCTCTACGCCCTGGGCGGCATCGAGCTGCGCCTGCACGCTGCGAGACTGGTCGTGAAAGATGTCAAAGAACAGCGCCGCCACGATGCCGTCGCGGTTGCCAAAGTGGTGATAAATGCTGCCCACGCTGGCCCCGCAGCGCGCACGCACGCCGTCGATGGTCACCGCGTCCACGCCCCCTTCGGCCGCGCAGGCCAGGGCGGCGTTCAGGATGTCCTGGCGGCGGTCGGTGGTTGCGTCGGCAGGGGATGAGGTGGTGGTCGAGGAATTGCGGCTTGCCATGGAACGGGATTCTAGAATAAAGTTCTAGAAAATACTTCTAGTCCACGATCCTTCCATGCATTCCTCTCCTATTGCCGCCCCTGCAGCCGCTGCCTCCATGCCCGGCACTGCCTTGTATCCGCACCTGCTTGCCCCGCTCGATCTGGGCTTCATCACCCTCAAGAACCGTGTGCTCATGGGCTCCATGCACACCGGGCTGGAGGACGGGCGCGACCTGTCTCGCATGGCGGCGTACTTCCGCGAGCGGGCCGAGGGGGATGTGGGCCTGATCGTGACGGGTGGCTTTGCGCCCAACATCGCGGGCTGGGCCAAGCCGTTTGCGGGCACGCTGGCGACCTCGGGCGCCGCCAAACGCCACCGCGTGGTGACCGACGCCGTGCACGGTGCGGGCGGCAAGATCGCGCTGCAAATCCTGCACACGGGGCGCTACGCCTACCATCCGCTGGCGGTGGCGCCCTCGCGGCTGCAGTCGCCCATCTCGCCGTTCACACCGTTCGCGCTGTCGGCGCGCGGGGTGGAGCGGCAAATTCGTGCGTTTGTGAACTGTGCCGTGAAAGCGCGCGAGGCGGGCTACGACGGCGTGGAGGTGATGGGATCGGAGGGCTATTTCATCAACCAGTTCCTGTCGCAAACCACCAACCTGCGCACCGATGCCTGGGGCGGCGACTACAGCCACCGCATGCGCCTGCCGGTGGAGATCCTGGCCCGCATGCGCGAGGCCGTTGGCAAGGACTTCATCATCATCTACCGCCTGTCGATGATCGACCTGGTGCCCGGCGGCAGTGCGTGGGACGAGATCGTCACCCTGGGCAAGGCCGTCGCTACGGGCGGGGCCAACATCGTCAACACCGGCATCGGCTGGCACGAGGCGCGGGTGCCCACTATTGCCACCAGCGTGCCGCGCGCAGCGTTTGCCTGGGTCACGCAGAAGATGAAAGCCGAGTTTGCGGCGGCGGGCATTTCCACGCCGCTGGTCACCTCCAACCGCATCAACACGCCCGAGGTGGCCGAGCAGGTGCTGGCCGATGGCTGCGCCGACATGGTGTCGATGGCGCGGCCACTGCTGGCTGATGCGGCGTTTGTGAAAAAGGCCGCCGAGGGTCGGGCAGACCGCATCAACACCTGCATCGCGTGCAACCAAGCCTGCCTGGACCACGTGTTCCAGAACAAGACCAGCAGCTGTCTGGTGAACCCGCGCGCTTGCCACGAGACCGAACTGGTGTACCGCCCGGTGTCGTCGCGCAAGCGTGTGGCGGTGGTGGGCGCAGGGCCAGCGGGCCTGACCGCCGCCACCGTGGCCGCCGAACGCGGGCACGAGGTGCATCTGTTCGACGCCGCGCCCGCCATCGGTGGTCAGCTCAACATGGCCAAGGTGATTCCTGGCAAGGAAGAGTTCCACGAAATGCTGCGCTACCTGGCCACGCGGGTGGAGGACACAGGCGTGCAATTGCACCTGAACCAGCGCGTGTTGGCCACCGACCTGGCGGGCTATGACGAAGTGGTGATTGCCACGGGTGTGGAGCCACGCGACCCGAAGATCCCCGGCCAGGACCACCCCAAGGTGCTGAGCTACATCGACGTGCTGCGCCATGGCAAGCCGGTGGGTGAGCGCGTGGCCATCATCGGCGCGGGCGGCATCGGCTTCGATGTGGCCGAGTTCCTCACGCACGGCGAGCACCCCTCCACCACGCTCGATTTGCCCGCCTGGAAGGCCGAATGGGGCATCACCGACCCGGCCGAGGCGCGCGGTGGTCTGGCGCCCAGCGGCCCGCGCGTCACGCCCCCCGCACGGCAGGTCACGCTGCTGCAGCGCAAGAAGGGCAAGCTGGGCGGCGGCCTGGGCAAGACCACGGGCTGGATTCACCGCACCACGCTCAAGATGAAAGCGGTGCAGATGGTGAGCGGCGTGAACTACGAGCGCATTGCCGACGAGGGGCTGCTGGTGTCATACGGCGACAAGCGCGAAGACCCCACCTGGATTGCGTGCGACACCGTGGTGCTGTGCGCGGGGCAGGTGCCCCTCTTCAGCCTGGCGCAGGAACTGGAGGCTGCCGGCCGCAAGCCGCACCGAATTGGTGGCGCGCTGGAAGCTGGCGAGCTGGATGCCAAGCGCGCTATCGACCAGGCGGCGAGGCTGGCGGCGCGTTTGTGAGGGGAGCGCGGCCAGAATCTAAGAAAAATTGGCTGCTAGCGCTTGATGGATAAGCGCTAGCAGCTATTATTTTGATAGTAAATGGCTGCTGCCTGGCTATGCGCCTTGATGCGTGGCAGAGCCCTCCAGCGCGTTGAACACCCGCAGCGCTGCCCACGCATCGTTGGCTGCGTAGACCAGTTGGGCCTCAGTCAGCCGGGCGTTGGCCCAGTTCGATGTCGCGGCTTTCTTGGACTTGATGAAGCGCTTGTTGAACAGCACGGCCACGGCGCCTTTCACGCCCATGTCTTTGCGGTAACCACGCTGGCGGAACACGGTGTTGAGCTCCAGCACATCGGCTGGTTGCACGCCCAGTTTGTGCTGGATGCGTTTGGTGTCATCCCCCAGCCCAAAGCCCGCCTTGGTCACGCCGCGCAGGGCCAGCAGCTCGGCCACGCGGGCACGGCAACCGGGGTCGTGCAGCTGGAACACCCAGGCGGTTTCCAGCGTGGCCAGCTGCACGATGTGGGGCCCGTCGGACTGTTCGCCCTGCACAAAGGTGGGTTTGGATTCGGTGTCGAACCCCCAGGCGCTGGCCGCTGCCAGGGCATCACAGGCCTTGTCGGCCTGTTCTGGGGTGGCAACGAGGCTGATGCGGTCCGCGCCCAGGCGCTCGAAAGGTTCCAGCAGGGCGATCTGGTCTTTGTCGGGGGTGCTGCGGTGGGCGGTGCGCGAAGGCGGGTGGGTGCGCTGGGGAGGGGGAGATGCCGTCATGGGCCCATTGTGCCGTGCCAACTTGGGAACCCCGCTGTGACCCGCGATGGGGGTACGGCGCGTCTACTGCAGCTACCGCTCTCAGCGCTTGCCCGCCTTGCGCAGGCGGGGCATGTCGGCAAGGTGGGCCAAGGCCTTTTCGCAGTCAGCCACCGTCAACGCCTCCCGTGCAGCCAGCCAGCCCACGCCAAACCAGGCCCGTGGGTCCGTGGCAGCGATGTCGCTGTACAGCACGCGGGCCACCCGTTCATCGCCCAGCCGGCCCAGAGCCGTCAGCGCAGGCTGCAGGCTGGCGAGGAACGATTCCCCCTCGGCGTCCAGCGCAGGCGCGACAAATTCCGTCAGGTAGCGCAAACGCTTCAAGCGCTTGCGCAGGCGGTGTTGTTCCTCCACCGGCAGGGCGGCAAAGTCTTGGGAGCCGTGGCGCACCTTGGCGCGCAGGCGGCGCAATCGCTTGTGCAGCAGGCGGTGGGTGTCCTTCGTGTCCAGGGCTTCTTCTGCGGCCGCCGGCGGGGCATCCTCGCCCTGGGCCGTGAACGCCATGAGGGCGATCAACGCTGCCTGAAACGCTGGCATGCGCACGATGGCGGCGGCGGATGGGGCGGGGGCGTGCCCCGCCGCCACAATCACATCCAGGGCAGGCGCACCCGCATCGCGCAGATCGGCAACGATGGACTGCAGGGCTTGGCCCTGGTCGCGCAGTTGGCCCAGGTGCTGGAACACCTCCACCAGCGGCGGCTCCCAGGCGGGGTCGAATGCGCCGGGTGCCAACGGCGCCAACTCGCGCAAGGCGGTGCGTAAGCGGCGGATGCCGATGCGCAACTGGTGCACATGCTCTTCATCGCCCCCGCCTTCGACGATCTCGCTGGCGTTGGCCAGGATCTGGTGGAGGCAATGGGCCACTGCCGCGCGCTGCAACGCGCGCCCGTTCAGGAAGTGCTTTGGGAGGCCACTGGCCTTCATCGGGGTGGCCTTGGTGGCGGGCCGGGCCCACTGCGGGGCCAGCAGACGCTCGCCTCGCTCTGCCTTGGACACCGTACTCAGAAACAGCCTATGCCGCGTGGCCCACCGGGTGGCGATGGCCGCCAGGCCCGCCAGCGGGCCGGCCTTGAGTTCCAGCTCCAGTTCGCAGATGCGGGCCTCTTTCTGCTGCGGCGTGCCGCGATGGGCGATGACCCGGCCGGTGTCCAGAGCCAACTCCACCACACCGCCCTTGAAGGCGATGTCCCGTGTCACGCGGTCCATCTCGGTGCCGTAGGTTTCGGTCAGAGGGCCGCTGGCGGCCCGCAGAGCACCCAGCAGCCGTGTGCCCGCCACGGTGCCTGCGTGCAACTCAGGCTGGGGCTCTGGGGCGGGGCCTGTGGCGTGGGCTTGGCCCCGGTCCACGTTGTGCTCCTCGCGGTCCAGCGGTCCGTTACCCAGGGCCTTGACGGTTTGCACCCACTGGTCGCCCTCGCGGCGCAGCCGAAAAGCAATGCCACGCGACGACAGCGCTGCATCGGGCGTATCGAAGTAGCGGGCCTCCATGCGGATGTGCGCGTGTGTGCCCCTGCGCGCGGCGGCCTGCACCGCAGCCAGGCGCTCTGGGGGGATGCAGAACTTGAACTCGATTTCCATGAAGACGGCGCCTGGTGACGGGGGCGGCAGAGCCTGCCGGTGAAAGATTAATAGAAATCCTAATGATTGATTTTAAGGGCGGAAATCATGAGCGCTGGATTATTGCTGCAAGGGTGCGGACGATGAAATCAGGCTCATGCCCAGGGGAGTGCCATTTTTATCGCGGATGGAGGTAATTGCCTTGAAAGCCGATGCCTGAACCCGGTCTGGTAATCGAACAAAATTGTTTTCATGGACGAGGGTATCGCCATTGAGAAACGACCAGATAATGAATTTGAGGGCCAGGGTGGTTTGCTCTGGATTTTGAGTGACTTTGGGGAACACCACAAACGTGCCCATGGTGATGGGCCACACGGCTTTGCCGGGTTTTTGTGTCAGCGTATTGTGGAAGGCCCCGGTGGCTGGCCACTCGCTGTTGGCCAGTGCGGATTTGAAAGCGTCGATGGAGGGTCTCACAAAAACACCCTCGGCATTTTTCATCTGCACCGATGCCAGGCCATATTCGGCCACATACCCAAAATCCACATAACCGATGGCACCCGCCGTGTCGCGCACACCCTTGGCCACCCCATCGCTCCCCTTGAAGGCCAGAAATCCTTCGGGCCATTGGATGCTTGTCTTGGCTCCGTGGGAAGCCTTCCATTTCGGGCTGACCTTGCCCAGGTAATCGGCGAAGTTGTAGGTGGTGCCCGAGCCGTCGGCACGCACCACCACCTTGATGGGCATGTCGGGCAGCGGAGTCTCGGGGTTCAGCGCGGTGATCTCGGGGGCATTCCAGCGGCTGATTTCGCCCAGGAAGATGCGGCTGAGCACCTCGCCCGTCAGGCGCAGCTGTGCGTTTTGGACTTTGGGCAGGTTGACGATGGGGCTGATGCCGGTGATGGCCACGGGCAGTGCCAGCAAGCCGTGTTCGATGAGGTCCTTGTCAGGTGGGTAGACATCGGTGGCGCCGAAGCCCACGGCCTGTTGCTGGATCTTTTTCATGCCTGCGCTGGAGCCCACCGGGTCGTAGTCCACCCTGGAACCGGTGGCTCTGGCGTAGGCCTTGGCCCAACTGCGGTAGATGGGGGCTGCGGCCGACGAGCCCGCGCCCGTTACGGCTTGTGCACTGGCCTGGTGCGCCTGTAGCAGTGCAAGTGCCAGCAAGAATACGGTATAGATATATTTCATGGATTTTTGTGTATTGGTTTTAATTAATAAGGATGTGGCTGTGAAATTCTGACCATAGGCCTATGCCCGGCAGGGGCATTGGAGTGATTTATGAAGTCTCAGCTTATCAATGCGGCGCCGATTTTAACCACTGGAATGAATGGGGAATGTTTATCCCATCGTCATTATTTTGTCACTTGAAACAATTAGTATCAGCCGCGGCAGACGTGGGCCCTTGCTGGCAAGGCGTGCGCGCCAGCTGATGCGGTGGCAATGAACCCGGCTGCCCGCCCAGTGAACCTTCATGAGAGATTCAGATGCTTCAAAAAATCAAGATTGGCACCCGGCTGGCGCTGGCGTTTGCAGTGCTTTTGCTGCTGATTTCTGCACTGGCTGCGGGGGGCATCAGCGGTGCCAAGCGCCTGACCGAGCGCAGCGCGGCGCTGTATGGTGACCGCACGGTGCCCCTGGGCGTGCTGGCAGAGATCAGCCACCTGACGCAGCGCAACCGGGTGCTGGTGATGGACATGCTGATGGACCCGGGTACTAGCAACCTGCAGGCCAGCCACGCCGCGTTGACTGCCAACGTGGAGCGCATCCACACGCTGTGGACGGCGTATTCCGGCAAGGCGCTGGTTGCTGAGGAGCAAGGTCTGGCGCAGGCCTTTGCCGATGCCAATGCCACCTACCTGGACAAGGGTCTCATCCCGGCTGCCTCGGCACTGGTGGCAGGCAAGTACGACGATGGTTCCGAGCTTTATATCAACCAGATCCGCCCCAATGCGGCCAAGGTGCAGGACGCCATCGAGAAGCTGGTAGCCCTGCAGATCAACGTGGCGGCGGCAGAGTTTGCCGGCGCACGGGAGATGAGCAACACCATTCACTGGTGGATGCTGGCGGCCACCGGGCTGGCCCTGGTGGCGGGGGCTGCGATGGCGTGCGTCATCACCCGCTCCATCTCGCGCCCTTTGCGCCAGGCGGTGGTGCTGGCCCGCACGGTGGCGGGTGGCGATCTGAGCGCACAGATCGATGTGCGCGGCACCGATGAAACCGCAGAACTGCTGGGCGCCCTGCGGGAGATGAACCACCAGCTGGTGCGCGTGATCACCGAGGTGCGCTCCAGCACCGAAACGGTGGCACAGGAGGCCGTGCTGATTGCGGGCGGCACCGAAGACCTGGCGCGCCGTACCGAGGTGCAGGCGTCCAATCTCCAGGAGACGGCCGCCTCGATGGAGCAGCTCACCATCACCGTGCAACACAACACGGACAACGCCCACCGCGCCACCGAGCTGGCCCAAGAGGCCGCCAAGGTGGCCAACGAGGGCGGCAGTGTGATGCGCGACGTGATCACCACCATGCAGGAGATCAGCGTGCAGTCGCAAAAGGTCACCGACATCATCAAGGTGATTGATGACATCGCGTTCCAGACCAACCTGCTGGCCCTCAATGCGGCGGTGGAGGCGGCCCGCGCGGGTGAGCAGGGACGCGGCTTTGCCGTGGTGGCGGGCGAGGTGCGTGGACTGTCCCAGCGCAGCAGCACGGCCGCCCGCGAGATTCGGGGCCTGATTGCTGCCAGTGTGCGTGGTGTGGAGCGCGGGTCCACCCTGGTGGGCCAGGCGGGCGAGCGGGTGGCCAGCACCGTGCAGCGCGTGGACGAGGTGATGGAACTCATCAGCGAGATCAAGGATGCGGGGCAGGAGCAGGCCCGCGGCATTGCGCAGATCGGCGAAGCCGTGCGGCAGCTGGACGCCGCCACGCAGAAAAATGCCGCGCTGGTGGACGACAGTTCGTCGGCATCCACCGGCATGAAGAACCAGGTTAGGCGCCTGCTGGAGGTCGTTCACCAGTTCAGGCTGGCGCCTGACGGCGCTGGGGATGCCTTGGAAGGAGGCTACCGAGGTACGCAGCCACTGCCTGCCTTGCCAGCAAGGGCTTCATCCCCCAAGCAATTGTCCCTGGCACCCCGCTGACTGGACACACGGGACCGGTGCGGTGCAGGTCATCAGATTCTTTTGCAATGGGGAAGATGCTCCATGAACCGCACAGATGTACTTATCGCCATTGCCGAGATTGCGCGGACGGGCGGTGCCTCTGCGCCCGAAGACGCCATCTCGCAACTGGCCGTGATCATCGATGGCCTGGAGCTGTCGAGCAGCGGCTCTGAACAGGTGATGGAGATGCTGCTGCGGATTGCCGCCTGCCTGTGGAACCTGCAGCAGGAACGCATGCGTTGGTAAGGCGCAGCCGCAGATAGGTTACTGGGCTACTTGGCCATTCGGCTGATCGCCCAAGGGTTCCTGCGAAGCGATCTGGTCGCGCCCCTGGTTTTTGGCCAGGTACAGAGCCTGGTCGGCGCGGTCGAGCATGTCGCGCAGGCTGCGGTCTGCCTGGCGGAAGGTGCTCAGGCCCAGGCTGGCCGTGATGCCGTAGGCGTGGCCTGCCTCGTCGCTCAGCTGCAGGGCGCGAACGCCATGCAGGATGCGTTTCGCCACTTCCAAGCCCTCGTCCATGCTGGTCAGCGGCAGCAGCACGCCAAACTCTTCGCCGCCCAGTCGGCCCACGGTGTCGCTGGCGCGCAGCTGGTTTTTGACGGCCTGCGCAAACGCCACCAGGGCGCGGTCGCCTTCCAGGTGGCCAAAACGGTCGTTGATGGATTTGAAATGGTCCAGGTCCAGCATCAGCAGCGTGAGCGGCTCGCCATTGCTGCGTGAATGGGCATACACCGACTCCGCGCATTCCAGAAATGCGCGGCGGTTGGCCATGCCGGTGAGCATGTCGGTGGTGGCCAGGCGCTGCAGCTCGCGCTCCAGGTTCTTGCGCTGCGTCACGTCGCGGTAAATGCCCTCCACCCCTGCGAAATTGCCAGCATGGTCGTACAAGGCGTGGCTGCTGATGGAGATGTCGATCACGGTGCCGTCGCGCCGCACCATCTGGCCCGGAAAATCCGACACCTCGCCATGCTCCATGATGGCGGCCTTGAACGCGTCGCGGTCAGTGCTTTGCGGGTAGTACGACTCGGCCGTGCGGCCCTCGATTTCGTGGGGCTCGTAGCCCAGCACCCGGCGCACGCCAGGGCCCACATGTTGCACGATGCCCTGGGCATCGGTGCGGTAGTAGACGTCCTGCATGTTCTCAAAAAGGCGACGGAAGTTCTGCTCGCTCTCGCGCAGCTGGGCCTCGATCTCGCTCTGGTGGGTCATGTCCAGACCACACATCAGCACGGCGGGGGCTCCGTTCCATTCCACAGCCACGCTGCTGATGAGCACCATGCGCAGGTTGCCCTGCAGTGTGCGGATGCGAAATTCGGACGATTTGTTGGGCCGCCCGCCCTGTTCGGGCACAGCGACCTGCTGGATGCGGTTGGTAGAGCGCACCTGGTCCATGGGATGCACAAAATCGCCCGAGAGGCGGCCTATCAGGCTATCGGTGCTGGGCGCTTCCAGCAGCGCCATGCTGGCAGCGTTGGCAAAGCGGATGGCGCCCTCCTGCGTGACGAGCACGGCCGCTGGCAGTGTGTGCAGCAGACTGAGGTCGTGGAACATCGGGCTTGGCGGTAACCAAAAGTAATGCACCATTGTGGCACTGGGGTGCGCGGCTGGGAATCCATATCTGTCACAGGCGGTACCATCACCCATGAGAAAAACTTTCCAACTCCATGTTGAAGGCAAGAACCGGGACCGCGTTCTGGATGCCGTCAAGCACGAAATCCGCAAGTACGTCAAGCGCGAACGGCGCCGCGACCTGCCCGAAGGCGCTGATTTTTGGGACTTTGACTGCCAGTTTGGTCGCACCAAGGAAGACGCCACCGTGGCGCACCTGTCGGCCTTGACCGGGCTGATCAACGGTGTGGCCGCTGAGGGCGGCGCGCAGTTCTATGTCGAGATTCTGGCCAAGCCCGCCAAGCGCACGCCACGGGCGCCGGGCGAGCCGCAAGGCGCTGATGCGGATGGCATTGACGAGGGCGACGAAGAGGTCTAACACTGAGGCCGCTTGGGCGGCCGCCCTTCACGGCGCTTCCAAAGGCTCCTTTCAGGAGCCTTTTTTGTGGGCGGCGGGGGGCGCTTCGGTAACTGCAGCCGCTGCTGCGCGCAGCTTGTCCTTTTTGCTGGGCCGCTTGCCCTTGATGCCGCCGGTGCCCTGGGGATCTGCGGATGACGCGGGCGCAGGGGCCTCGGTGGGTTCAAAACCCGCAATGTGTTCGCGCGGGATGGTGAGGTGCTGACGTTTTTCGATGAGGCGGAAATGTGCTTCGGCATCGGCCGTCACAAAGCTCACGGCCACACCGCTCTCGCCCGCGCGGCCCGTGCGGCCGATGCGGTGCACATAGTCCACGGCCGAGCGTGGCAGGTCGTAATTGACCACCGCAGGCAACTGCGCAATGTCGATGCCGCGTGCGGCCAGGTCGGTGGTCACCACCACCTGCCAGCGTTCATCCTTGAACTCCTGCAGCACCTGTTTGCGCGCGCCCTGGCTCAGGCCGCCGTGGAAGGGCGTGGCAAAGATACCCGCTTTGTAGAGCTTTTCGGCCACATGCTCGGCAGCGTATTGCGTGGCCACAAACACCAGCACGCGCGACCAGTTGTGTTCCTTGACCAGATGGCGCAGCAGTTGGGTGCGGCGCACGGCGTCCACCGCAATGGCCCGTTGCTCGATGGCCGGTTCGTTGCCCGGCGTGTGGGGCACCTCCACGCGCAACGGGTTGTTCAGCAGGCCATCGGCCAGCGCTTGCACGGCGGCAGGGAAGGTGGCCGAGAAGAACAGGTTCTGCCGCTGCGCAGGCAGCAGCGCCAGCACGCGCTGCAGTTCTTCGGCAAAGCCCAGGTCCAGCAGGCGGTCGGCCTCGTCCAGCACCAGGTGCGCCACGGCCGACAGGCGCAGCGCTTTGTGGTCTACCAGGTCCAGCAGGCGGCCCGGCGTGGCCACCACAATGTCTGCGCCGCCACGCAGGCCCAGCATTTGCGGGTTGATCGAGACGCCGCCGAACACAATGGCCACTTTCAGCGGCTGCTGCAGGTGCTGTGCCAGGCTGCGCAGCACCTCGCCCACCTGGGCGGCCAGCTCGCGCGTGGGCACCAGCACCAGGGCGCGCACCCGGCGTGGGCCGCCGGTGGCGCTCAGCTGCAGCTGCTGCAGCAAGGGCAGGGCAAAAGCGGCTGTCTTGCCCGAACCCGTCTGGGCGGCTCCCAGCAGATCAGCCCCCTGCAGGATGGCCGGGATGGCCCCCGCCTGGATGGGCGTGGGCGCTACAAAACCCGCTTTTTCTGCAGCGTGGACAAGGGCAGGGGACAAACCGAGGGAGGCAAAGGGCATGGAGGCAGCGCTGGGGCGGCGTTGAAAGGAGGACGCACAACAGCGCGATTGGGGGGAAAGGGATGGGGCGATTGTCGCCGCAGTTGCTGCCTAAGCCCCTGCACGCGCGTCAGGCAGTCAAGGCCGTGCGCCGCTGAGCCTGGCTGCGCGCGCCATCACCCTGATAATTGGGCCACCGGCGGTTCGCCGGTTTTTCCTTTGTTTCCCAAGCACCATGGCCCTCACCCTTGACTCCTCTGCCATCACCCACGGCATCCAGCTGGCGGTGGCCCCCGTGTTTTTGCTCACGGCCGTGTCCGGCATGATTGGCGCTGTGGCGGGCCGGTTGGCCCGCATCATCGACCGGGCCCGCGTGGTGGAAGACCGCGCCCGCGCCAACACTGAGCCCGAGTTTCTGGCCCGAGCCTACAACGAACTGGCCGACCTGCGGCTGCGTGGGCGGCTGGCCAATGGCTGCATTGGGCTGCTCACGTTCTGTGCGTTCCTGATCGGCATCACCATCATCCTGCTGTTCCTCGGCGAGACCACCAACTTCCAGTCCAACCGCTTGGCCGTGGCGGGTTTTCTGGCGGGGGTGGCGTCGTTTTTGCTGGCGCTGGTGTGTTTTCTGACCGAGACCATGCTGGCCACCCGGCTGCTCAACTTTCACATGCTGCAGCAAGAGGTGGAAGGAAAAAAGCCATGAAGTCGTTGGCTGACCTGGGCGGCCTGGTGTATTCCACCGAGTCCGGCCGCATGTGCCCCGACTGCCGCCAGCCCGTGGCGCAGTGCACCTGCCATCAGAACAAACCTTTGCCCACCGGAGATGGCATCGTGCGGGTGTCGCGTGAAACCAAAGGCCGGGGCGGCAAGGCTGTGACCCTGGTCAAGGGCGTGCTGGTGGACGCGGCCGCACTGGAGCAGCTGGGCAAGCAGCTCAAAGCCGCTTGCGGCAGCGGTGGCACGGTGAAGGACGGCGTGATCGAAGTGCAGGGCGACCATGTGGAGCGCGTGATGGCCGCACTGCAAAAGCTGGGCCACAAGGTCAAGCGCTCCGGCGGCTGAGGAGGGCTGTCCGATGGACTCGGAAAAATTGCAGCGCTTGGTCACCACCGAGATGCCCTACGGCAAATACAAAGGCACGTTGCTGGCCGATCTGCCCGGCAACTACCTGAACTGGTTTGCGCGCGAGGGCTTCCCCAAAGGCGAGCTTGGGCAATTGCTGGCGCTGATGCACGAGATTGACCACAATGGGCTGTCGGATCTGCTCAAGCCGTTGCGAGGGGCCGGTGCTGCAGAGGTCTGATCCGCAAGTCACATGCTATGCCCGGTTGATCCGGGTGCTTGTGTCTTGTCGGGTGCAGGCCACAGTCCACTGGAGCGCCACAGCATGGTGACGATCATCGCCAGCGCAATTAGCAGCGGGCGCACCACGCCGGCGTCCAGCTGCCCGTTGGTCGCGGCCTGCAAAGGGCCGACCACATAGCGCAGCATTTCGGGCAGGGCCGCGAGCAGCACTGCGCCCAACACCACGCCCGGGATATGGCCCATGCCCCCAAACACCACCATGGCCACGATGAGCACGGACTCGTTCAGGCTGAAGGCTTCGGGCGAAACAAAGCCCTGGAAAGCAGCAAACATGGCACCGGTGATTCCGCCAAAGCTGGCCCCCACGCCAAAAGCCAGCAGCTTGAGATTGCGGGTATTGATGCCCATGGACCGCGCGGCAGTCTCGTCGTCGCGGATGGCCATCCAAGCGCGGCCAATGCGTGAATCCTGAAGGCGCTGGCAAATCACGATGGTGATCAGCACCAGAGTCAGGAACAGGTAGTAGTAGAGGGTGACGGAGGCTACTTCGTGGTCTGCCACGACCAGGGGCTGGCCCAGGTCCACTCCCAGGATGCGGACCGGGTCAATCAGCCCCAGGCCCTGGGCGCCGTGGGTGATGTTGACCGGGTGGCCCAGGTTGATGACCAGCAGGCGCACGATCTCGCCAAAGCCCACCGTGACCACCGCCAGGTAGTCACCGCGCAGCCTCAGCGTGGGCGCCCCCAGCAGTATGCCCAGGATGGCGGCCAGCGCCGCGCCCAGCGGGATGGTCACCCACCAGGGGGTGTGCAGCCCGTTCGGGAACAGCGCCGCGATCCAGGCAAAGTGGTCGGTCAGGTGCGGTGAGGTCAGCAACGCGAACAGGTAGGCGCCCAGGGCGTAGAAGGCGACGTAGCCCAGGTCCAGCAGGCCCGCATAGCCCACCACGATGTTCAGGCCCAGCGCCAGCATCACGTACAGCAGGCTGGTGTCTGCGACACGCACCCAGTGGTGTCCGAGGCTTTGCAGCACCAGGGGCAGCAGGAGCAGTATGGCTGCCAGGCCTGCGCGCCTGGCATGCCGTGCGGAGAGCGTTTTCATGGGCAAGGATGGGTGATGGCGCGGTGCATGAAGCGCCATTGGCCCTGCAGCGCGGCGGGCACCTCGGTGCCTTCGTAGGCCGCACAGTCGGTAAAGCCGTGGGCTTCGTACAGACAGTGCGCAGCCTGCATGAACAAGGCGGTGTCCAGGCAGATGCGGGTGTATCCCCAAAGACGGGCGTCGGCGAGCAGCCTGCGCAGTGCGGACGACCCGAGCTGCATGCCCCGGTAGGCCGGGCGGACATACAGGCGCTTGATCTCGGCGGTGTTGCCGCCCAGGCTACGTAGGCCGCACATGCCGGCGGCTTCGCCATCGACCTCCATCAGATAGAAAACGCTGCCCGTTGTGCGCCCGGCGCAGAGCGCCTGAATCACTTCGGCGTTGCCTTCAGTGTGGAGCCGTCCCGCATCGCGGGTGGGAAGGGCGGAAAAGCTCCGCGCCATCTCGCCGTATACCCAGGCTAGGTATTCAGCTTGCAGGCCAAGCAGCGAATCGTGGACAGCACAGGGACTGCCGACTGCGGCGCGAATGAACAACGGAGTGGGCATGGTGCGGGTTTTGTGGACTTGGCAAAGGTTAAACTGGCCTGAATGGTGGAAAAAGTAACTCCCATTCCTTTCATTGCGGACCAAATCGCTTGAATTGACCGTATCAAGCAATCACGTGAGGGCAGATGGACAAGCTCAGCGGCATGTTGGCCTTTGTCAAAACGGCGGAACTTGGCAGCTTTGTGGCGGCAGGACGGGCGCTCGCGATATCCGCGTCTGCCGTGGGCAAGGGCGTGGCGCGGCTGGAGCAGGAGGTGGGTGTGCGGCTCTTGCAGCGCAGTACCCGGCGCATCCAGCTCACGGCAGAGGGACATCTGTTTCACGAACGCTGCCGGCGCATCCTAGATGACCTGGACGATGCGCAGGCCATGCTGTCCTTGTCGCGCGAGGCCCCCCGTGGGCGGCTGCGGGTGAGCGCGCCCATCGTGGGGTACCACTTCCTGATCCCCCTGGTGCCGGAGTTTCTGACCCGCCACCCAGAGGTGGAACTGGACATCAATTTCAGCGACCGCGCGGTCGATCTGATCGACGAGGGCATTGACGTGGCCATCCGCAGCGGTGACCTGCGCGACTCCCGCCTTGTCTCGCGCCCGTTGCAGGCCTTCCGGCTGCTGTTATGCGCAGCCCCGGCCTACCTGACGCGCCATGGTACGCCTGCGGCCATGCGCGATCTGGAACAGCACGCCTGCGTGCGGTTTCGCCATCCGGACTCCGGCAAGCTGCTCGATTGGCCTTGGCGCGAGGGCGTGGCCAGCGCCGAGCCGCGCCTGCGCACCGTACTTGCCTGCAACAACATCGAGGCGGTTCTGGGCGCCACTTTGCGCGGGCTCGGGATTGCCTGTCTGCCCGACTTTCTGGTGCGTGATGCCCTGGCCGATGGCCGGTTGGTCAGTGTGCTGGAGCAGGACATGGGCCCCAGCCGCCAGTTCCGCGCGCTGTGGCCATCCAGCAGGCATTTGTCCCCCAAGGTGCGTGTGTTTGTGGACCACCTGGGGGCGCGGCTGTCCGGCCCGCCATAATCGCCCTCAGATACACAACTACTCCGAGGGAATGCACATGAAGGGCCATATCGCTGCCATTGTTCTGGTCGTACTGGGCGTGTTTTTTCTGCTGACTAATCTGGGGCTGATCAGCATCAGCCTGCGCGAGCTGCTGCGGGTGTGGTGGCCGGTGGCGCTGATCGCGGTGGGCCTGGCGCTGTTCTTCACACCGGGCGACAAGAAGAAGTAGCCCTGGCGCAAAGACCCAGGCAAAGGCCTGGGCTCAGCGCTCGCCGTGCCCGCTGTGCGGCGTCACAAACGCCGGGTCGCTGCCAAAGAAACCCCGGAACAAATTGCGCGCAATGCCGTGTGCCGCTACCTGCAGGTCGTGCGCCACCTCGGGGGCAAACAGGCGGCTGGTGTGCTGCTGCCACAGCCCCACCCAGGCGGCAAAGTGGGCGGGAGTCACGCCCTCCAGCGCCATGTGTTTGCCAAACACGTCGCCCTTGAAGCTGCGCGTGCCCAGTGCCACCGTGCTCCAGAAGTCCACGAGCCGCTGCAGGTGGGCGTCCCACTGGCCGTGCAAGGCCTTTTCAAACACGGGCCCCAGCAGCGGGTCCTGGCGCACATCGTCGTAAAAGCCATGCACCAGCTGCGTGATGCTTTCCACGCTGGGTGGTGCGTGTGCCCCAAGACCCTCGGGTGAAGTGGTTTGCAGGTTCATGCCTGCAGTGTGCCCCCGCCGCTGCACGCGCAGCCTGACGGACCGCAACCTTGCGACGAGGGCGCTGCGCCGGCTTCGAACGCCGGGAACAGCACGTTGTTCTCCAGGTGGATGTGGTTGATGAGGTCATCGCCCAGCTGGGCAATGCCTGCATACAGCGCGCGCCAGGTGTTGCACGCGCCTTGGGGGGGCGTGGCGTCGTTGGTCAGGGCGTTGAGCTTGTCCAACGCTTCGCCGTGGTCCACGTGTTCGGCGCGCATCATGCCGATGGGCTGGCCCACAAAGGGGTTGCCGCCGCTCTTGAGCATGGGGAATAGCACCTGCTCTTCCTTGAGCATGTGCGAGAGCAGCTCTTCGTGCATGGTTTCCAGGTGGTCGGCCAGTCCGGCGGGCACATGGGGGTTGTCGCGGTGCACGGCCTCCACGCGGCGGGCCATGCGGATCAGCTCGGGCAGCTGCTGGCGGTGCACCTCGTGGTAGCGCGCCAGGATGTGGTCGATCAGTGCGCTGGGCGATGCGACTTCGGGCACGGCGTCGCTGCGCTGCAGGGCCGCCAGCTCGGCCAGCACGGCGTTCGCGTCCAGTCCCTTGTCGGCAGCCGCCTTGGACAGGCTCACTTGGCCGCCGCAGCAAAAGTCGAGCTTGAGCCGCCGAAACACCGCCGTGGCACCGGGCAGTTGCACCGCGATCTGGCCGATCTGCTGGTCGGCATTGAGCGGGGTGGGGTGGGCGGGGGCAGCATCCAGGTGGTCAACGCGGGCGTTCATGGCGGGTCCTTTTAAAGATTCATTTGTTGTGAATATTTTATTCAATAAAATTCGTCCTGCATACCTCTTTAACTTGACCTGCGGCAAAACCCATGCGCCTGACCCAATGGACCGACTACACGCTGCGCGTGCTCATGTACTGCGCAGCCACCGAAGGCCGCGAGCAACCTGTAACGATCATCGAGGTGGCCGAGGGCTACGGCATCTCGCGCAGCCACCTGATGAAGATCGTGCAGCAGCTGGCCGCCCAGGGGCTGCTGGAGACCACGCGCGGGCGGGGCGGTGGCATGCGGCTGATGGTGCCGGCGTCGGCCATCAACATCGGCGCCGTGGTGCGTGCCACCGAGACCGACTTCAACCTGGTGGAATGTTTTGATCCCGGCACCAACCAGTGCCGCCTGAGCAACCACTGTCGCCTCAAGGGCGTGCTGTGGCAGGCCATGCAGGCCTACCTGGCGGTGCTGGACAGCGTGACGTTGGCCGACCTGATGGCACCGGCCGCTGCGGGTGGGTCAGCTGCACGCGCCCTGCTGCCCACGGTGGCGCTGCCCCGGGGCGGCAGCGCCATGCGCAAGCGAGCACCCGTGGCCGGGTTGCCCTCCAAAGCCGAAAATATTGAATAAAATGGCCCATTGCGCTCGATAGATATCGAGTTTTTGCTATCAAATTGATAGTAAATCCGACCCTCGCATGCCTCCGACTGCAAATGCCTGCCGGTAGCGCGCCGGAGTCAGGCCCACATGGCGTGCAAATTCGCGTGTGAAGTGGGGCTGGTCGGAAAAACCGCACGCAAACCCGATTTCTGCGAGGCCATGCGGGCTCTCCAGCAGCCATTGCGCGGCCACGCGAGCGCGGGCTTCGGTCACGATGTGGCGGCAGCTCAGGCCGCTGTCGGTCAGCGCCCGCTGCAGGCTGCGGCGGGCCAGGCCGGTGTGCCGGGCCAGTGCATCCACCGTGTGCTGCGCGGCCGGGTCGTGCAGCACATGGCGCGCCAGCTGGTGCGCCAGCGGCGGCCAGGGCAGGGCATCGCACAGATGGGTGGCGGGCTTGGGCTGCTGAGTGGAGGTTGTGGGTGCGTTGCTGTCGTGAGGTTCCCAGTGCAAGGTCCAATGGCCTAGCAACCTTCGCGCGGCCAGCGGTGCCAGTTGCGCGTGCAGTTCCGCCGGGGTGGCGACAGGGGCTTCCATCCGCAGGTTCACGCGGTGGCCTGCGGCCTCGGGCGCGCCGATCTCCACCCGCACCCCGCGCACGCCCAGGGCCTGGCTGGCACCCACCAGCACGCCCAGCACGGCCAGGCTTTCGGTGGGGTGGGGTTCTTCCGGCACACCGGGGCGCGCGTGGTGGCGCAGTGCCAGCGTGCCCGGGGCGCTGGCGGTGACGCTGACCTGGTGGCGCGAATGCACATATCGCTCCAGCCGCTGCCAGCGCGCCAGTAGCTCTGGCGGGTGGGTGGCGCCCAGCAGCGCACGGTGCACCGGGTCGCCCGCCAGCAGGTCCACCCGCTGCGCCAGCTGCAGCAGTGTGCCCAGGCCGCCCTGGTGCAGCACGGCTTCGACCACGCTGCGTTTGTAGGCCAGGGGCACGTGGCTCGCGGCCAGCCCGTCGGCACCCGGTGGGGGCGGTGGCGGCACCAGCCCGTGCGCGGCCATGGCGCGCACCAGCAGGCGGACCATGGCGGCGCTGGCAAAGTCTTGCATGGGCGGATTGTGCCGTTGGTGCTGCCCCGCTAGGGATGTCCTGCATAACCCTCGCGAGTCGGTGGTAGTGCGGATCGGGATGGGCCGCAAGGCGTCTTTTCGCAGCCAATAGCCCGGCTATTGGCAAGAAAAGCAACGCAGCGGATCGCCCGAGGCCGCGCTATCACGGACCGCAGGGAGTTATGCAGGACATCCCTAGTCCCGCGTGCTCAAGGCCTGCAGCACATCCGCGCTGCGCACCGGCAGGCGGGCAAAACGCACGCCGGTGGCGTCGCGCAGCGCGTTGGTGATCGCTCCAGCCCCGGCCACCATGGCGGTTTCTCCGGCACCGGTGGGCGGCGCGCTGCTGTCGATCAGGTGCACATGCAGCGGCGGCACGTCGCCCATGCGTGGCAGCGGGTAGTCGGCAAAGCTGGCAGCGGCCACGCCCGAGCGGGCCACGGGCAGTTGCTCGTGCAGCAACATGCCCACGCACCACACGAGGTTGCCCTCGGTCTGCGCACGCACGCCGTCAGGCTGCAGCACCAGGCCGCAGTCGTGCGCGCACCACAGCGCCGTTACGCGCACCTGGCCGGTGGCGCGTTGCACCTCCACGTCGGCCACGGCGGCGGCGTAGCTCACGCCCTTGTAGATACCGCCTGCGATGCCGCGCCCGCGCAAGGTGGTGGCGTCGCTGGCGGGGCGCTCTGGCCAGCGGGCCTCGGCGGCGGCGCGGCGCAGCACCTGGGCCAGGCGTGCATCGGTGGTGTGCTGCAGGCGCCAGTCCAGCGGGTCGGCCCCAACGTGGCGCGCGCATTCGTCCATGGCGCTCTCGACCACCAGGGTGTTGGGCCCCGCACCCAGGCCGCGCCAGGGGCCGGTGTGCACGGGCAGGCGCTGGGCGGTGAACTCGATGCGCTGCTGGGGCACGTCGTACGGCATGTGTGCGCCGCGCGCCACGCCGCTGTCGCCCGCCAGGTCGGCCAGGGTCTGCATCCACACCGGCATGGCGGCGGGTGTGAACAGGATGTGGCTGCTGGCCAGCGCATGCCACCAGTGGGTGATGCGCCCGCCCTGCACCCGTGCCCGCACGCGGTGGCTGGAGGGTGGGCGCTGGAAGCCCTGGGCAAACTCCTGCGCGCGGCTCCATTGCACCTTGACGGGCGCCCCCACAGCCTGGGCGAGCACGGCGGCCTCCAGCTCCACCGTGCACAGCGTGCGGCCGCCAAAGCCGCCGCCGATGCGGCAGGCCTGCACCTCGATACGTTCGGCATCCAGGCCCAGCTGGCGAGCGAGCACGTCGCGCATGTAGAACAGGTCTTGGGTGCCCGCCCATACCTTCAGGGCGATTCCTTGGTCTGCGGCAGCCAGCCAGTGCGCCGTTGCGCTGCGCGGCTCGATGGGCGCGTGGGCGGCCAGGGGCACGTCCATGCGCAGGTCCAGCGTCCATGCTGTGTCTGTGGGCAGCTCGTCCTTGCGCAGCCGGTGCTGCAGCGCGCCCCGGCGCAGGTGGGTGTCGATGTCGATGCGCTCGTCGATGGCGGCCTGCTCGAACGCACTGCCATCGTCCACCTGCCACTGCACGGCCAGCGCGGCCTCGATGCGGTCGAGCGCCGAGGGCGTGCGCGCCACGATGCCCAGGCCCAGGCTGCCCATCTGCGCGAGGCGCGGGTGCTGCACCACGGCCACGCAGGCCGGGTCGGCGCGGGCGGCCGCCGCGTCCCACGCCTGTGGGCGCGAGGTGATTTCGGCCGACACCGGTGCGCGCAGCACGCGGCCATAGAGCAGGCCGGGCAGGCGCGTGTCGCCCGCAAACAGCGGCTGGCCGGTGACGAGGGCGTGCAGCTGGCCAGGTGCCGCCGCAGCTTCTTTGGCGGCCCCCGTGCGCGCCTGCAGGCTGCGCAGCGCGCTGGCCGGGATGTCGCGCGGGGCCAGAGTTCCCGTGGTCTGGCCTTGCGCCAGGGCCTCGCGCAGCGTGGCGCAGGCGCGGGCCAGGGGCAGGGCAAAGTCCTGCACGCTGGCGCTGCCCACGGTGGCGCGCACGCGGGCGATGTGGCGGGTGCTGGGCAGTTGCAGGTGCACCTGTGCGGGCGGCACACCCAGCTCGGTAGCGGCCAGGCCCTGCATGGCGGCGCTGATCTGCTGGCCCATTTCGGCGCTGGGCAGCCACAGGGTGTAGCGGCCGTTTTCGTGCCGTATCCAGCCCAGCGCGTCGTCGGCGGTGGAAGTGGGGCGCTTGGGGATCACCGGCACCAGGCTGCAGCCCGCCAGCGTGACGGTGAGTACCCCGGCGCCTGTCGCTGCCAAAAACTGGCGGCGCTTCATGGCTTCGCACCTTCAGCAGCCTGGTGGATGGCCGCGCGCACCCGGTGCTGGGTGCCGCAGCGGCACAGGTGGGCCGACATGGCGGCGTCGATCTGCGCATCGCTCGGGCGGGGCGTGGCGCGCAGCAAGGCCACGGCGCCCATGATCTGGCCGCTCTGGCAGTAGCCGCACTGGGGCACGCGCAGGTCCAGCCAGGCCTGTTGCACGGGGTGCAGCGTGCCGTCGGGTGTCGCTAGGCCTTCGATGGTGGTAATGGAGCGCCCTTGCAGCCCGCGCGCCGTCTGCAGGCAGGCGCGTTGCGCTTGGCCGTCGATGAGGACGGTGCAGGCGCCACATTGGCCCATGCCGCAGCCAAAGCGGGTGCCCGTGAGGCCTAGGGGCTCGCGCAGCAGCCAGAGCAGGGGTTCGTCCTCCCAGCCGGGAGGCACCGGCTGGGCTTGTTGGTTCAGGGTGATGTGCATGGGGCATCCGTGGGTGTGACGGGGCCAGTGTGCAAAGGACGGGGGGAGCGCGTCTTGAAGATTTGCGCCAGACGCAGCGCGGGGCGCATCAGGGCATAGGGCGCCCGGTGGAGCAAAAAATAGTGGTCAAAATGGCCGTCTGCGCGCGTCCATAAAGCGCAAGCAGCTATTGTTTTGGAAGCAATGCTTTCCACTGCGGCATGGTCTGCGCCCACCACAGCCGCAGGCGCATGGCCCATTCGGGCGTGTAGCCCGAGGTGGCAAACCGCACCTGGCCGTGCGCGTCGATCACCACCAGCGCGGGCACGGAACGCACGCCCCAGCTGCGCGACAGGGTGCCCTGCGGGTCCACCGCCGTCTGCCAGGGCATGCCGCGCTGGCGCTGCACCTGGGCCACCTTGTCGGCGTTGCCCGACTGCATGGCCACACCCAGCACGGGCCAGTCGGTGGACAGGCTGGCGATGCTGGGCTCCTCCAGCTTGCAGATGGAACACCATTCGGCCCAGAAGTGCACGGCCACGGCCTGGCCTGGATGCTGGGCGCGCCAGGCGGCCAGGGTGGTTGCGGGAGGGGTGCCAGCGGCGGCTGCGGCCATCACCAGCACTGCATCGGGCGCAGGGCCCTGGGGCAGGTCGCGTGTGCGCCAGGTGTCCACCGCCACGATGGCGATCCAGGCGAGTGCGAGGGTGGCCAGGTGCTGCTTCCAGCCCCGGCGCAGGGCCTGTGCGGCGCGGGTGATGCGGGCTTTCAGCATGACTGGATGGGCGATGCCGTCGTGGATCAGCGCAGCACTTCGAGCAGCCGATCCAGCCCGCCCTGGTTGATGGCCACCTTGGCCTGCGCGCGCACGGCGGGCTTGGCGTGGTAGGCCACCGACAGGCCCGCCGCGCCCATCATGGGCAGGTCATTGGCGCCATCGCCCACGGCAATCGCCTGCTGGGGCGAGATGCCCATGAGCGAAGCCACTTCCAGCAACGTGCGGCGCTTTTCGGCGCCATCACAGATGTCGCCCCAGGCCTGGTCCACCATGCGGCCGGTGAGTTGGCCATCTTGCACTCCGAGCATGTTGGAGCGGGCGAAATCAATGCCCAGCCCGGCCTTCACGCGGTCGGCAAAAAAGGTGAAACCGCCAGAGACCAGCAGCGTCGTCAGGCCTGCAGCCTTGGCGGCGGTGATCAGCTCCTTGGCGCCTGGGTTAAAGCGCAGGCGCTCGGTGAACACCTGTTCCATGTGCTGCACCGTCACGCCCTTGAGCAGGGCCACGCGCTGGCGCAGGCTTTCCTTGTAGTCGGTGATCACGCCTTGCATGGCCGCTTCGGTGATGGCGGCCACCTCGGCCTTGCGGCCTGCGGCGTCGGCGATTTCGTCCACGCACTCGATGTTGATGAGGGTGGAGTCCATGTCAAACGCGATGAGCTTGTAGCTCGACAGGGACAGGGGGGCTTCAATGCCCTGGACAACAAGGCCGGGCGCGAATTCGGTAGCGTGGGTCATGGCAGAACGTGGGAGTCGATTTTTTGGGGGAGCACAACCTGCAATGGTATCGCTCGCGCCTGCGTACTCGACAGCCCCAAACCGTATCGCCCCGCAGGGCATAAATTCCGCGGCTCGCGGCCGAGAGCGGTTGCTTCCAGCTCTTGGGTTTGCCTTGGATGCGGACGATGTGCAGTACGGGCCCCTGGGCGCATATGATTTCTGCACAACATGCACTGAGGGTACTGACGATGGCCATGCACAGAGACGGCAACGCGGGAGAGAAAGTCTCCGCGACATGGATCAACCGCAGGCAGGCCACGGCCGTACTGCTGGCCAGCGCGGCGGTGCCTTTTACCCCAGCGGGAGCGCAGGATGCAGCGGCCCCCGCATCACCTGCCGCATCCCCCGCTGCATCGGCTGCCGAAGCCCCTCTCGCCGCTATCTGGCCTGCTGACGACTGGGCAGAAAGCACGCCCGAGGCGCAGGGCATGGACTCCGCAGCGCTGGCCAAGCTCGTCGACTTTGGCGCAGCGCAGGGCATGGACAGCCTGCTCGTCACCCGACACGGCAGCCTGGTGGCCGAGGCCTTCTATGCCCCGTACCGCGAGGGGCTCAAGCATGCCGTCAACTCCACCACCAAGGGTGTCGTCGCCACGCTCACCGGCATGGCCATCCAGGACGGGCTGATCGCCTCGCGCGATGCGCCCGTGCTCGACTTCTTTGCTGACCGCAAGGTCGCCAACGCCGATGCCTCCAAGAAGGCCATGACTGTGGGCCACCTGCTGGACATGACCTCGGGCCTGAACTGGATCGAGCCGCTCAGCGACGCCGTGCCCGAGACCATGCTGCAGCTGACCCGCACGCGCGACTGGCAGGGCTTTGTGCTCGACCGGCCCATGGCCCAGGCGCCCGGCACGGGCTTCAACTACAACAGTGGCAACACCCATCTGCTCTCGGCCATCCTGGCGCACAAGACCGGCGGCAGCACCCTGGCCTATGCGCAAAAACGCCTGTTCGGCCCCCTGGGCATCACCGACGTCCGCTGGCGCAAGGACCCGCAGGGCCTGGAGGTCGGCGGCTGGGGCCTGTACCTGCACCCACGCGACATGGCGCGCATCGGCTACCTCTACCTGCGCAAGGGCCAGTGGAACGGCCGCCAGCTGCTGCCCGCCGCCTGGGTGGAGCAGGTCTTCAATCCCGTGGTGGACATGGGCTTTGGCACCAGCAACGGTGCGCCCGCCTTCAAGTACGCCAACGGCTGGTGGAGCATCCCGTCCAAGCGCGCGTACTTCACGGCCGGCTTCAACCGCCAGCTCATCGTGGTGCTGCCCGACCTCGACGTGGTCGTCGCCGTGACCGGCCGGCGCCACTACCCGCTGCCCCTGTTCATCGACCACATCACCGCCGCCGTGCGCTCGCGCGAGCCCCTGCCTGCTGACGCTGCCGGGCAGGACCATCTGGCCGCCCGTATCCGCGACGCCGGGGTGGAAAAGCCCAGCGCCATCCCCACCACCACGCCCGAACTGGCCGCCACCGTTTCGCGCAAGGCCTGGCTGCTGGAGCGCAACGGCATGGGCATCCAGCGCCTGGTGCTGGATCTCACGCCTGCCAACCCGCGCTATGAGGTCACCTTCGACAGCAGCCGCCCCGATTTGCCGCGCGAGCCGGTTGCCGGCCCGCTGGGCCTGGACGGGAAGTACCGCACCGCGCAGCAGGGACCCAATGCGGTCATCGCCATCAAGGGCCACTGGCTTGATGCGCAGACCTTTCAGCTCATCTCGCGCTCGGTGGCGGATGGCGAGGTCACCGTGGTCACGCTGAAATTCGAGGACGGCGGGAAGGCGGTGAATGTGGGGTTGGAGAACAACTGGGGGTTCAGGGCGCAGGTGCGGGGGCGCGGGGAGTAGCGTTTCGGCATTGCAGGGCCGTGGGCAATGACGCTGCCAGGTTCACCACCACGGCGACCAGCCCGGCTCTGGCCAGGTTCTTCCATGATCGTGGCTGGATGGTCGCGTTTCCCGAGCGCCGTGGGCTCGCCATGCCCCGGTTGTTATTGGCGCTCTCGGCCGCATGTTGATGGTTGTCAGGTAGCCTTGGGCTTCCACTCCCCAGCGCCAGCGGGGCATTCGCCAGCTAGGAGGCTGTCGGACTTGGAGCGTCGAAAGCGAAAATCGGCCCCAGCGAGGACAGTTTTTGCCGGATTTGCAGCCCCATAGCCCGGCTATGGGGCAAAAAGACGGTAAAAAATGGACCGCTGCGGTCGATTTGCAGCCGACGATTTCCAAGTCCGACAGCCTCCTAGACCCGTCACCGATAGACCACCGATGAAGACCATTGACGAAATGCTGCACCTGGACTTGCTCACCGCCGAGCAGCACGTTGACATCAGCGCATGGATTGCGCAGTCAGCCTCTCCCGAAGAAATACTGCAGATGCCTGCGCCCCTGTGGCAGGCCCTGTAGCGCGCCAGCAAAGTGATGGGCATCGACGAGGACCTTTTGCGGCCACCGTCGTTCGATGCGGACAGTCTGGCGCTGGGCTAAGACGTTTGTGCCGCTGGCGGCAAGCTTGGCTGGGTGTCCGGGTCGAAAAGGGCGGCATGCACTGCGCGCTGGAGTTTGTCGGCAACGGGCCGTGGACCATGGCAGAACGTGGGAGCCGTTTTTAGGGGCTACGGCCCGCAATAGCATCGCCTCCTCGGCTTCCCAGTGCCGGGCTACGGCGCTCAGACCGTGCGGGCCGGATCAGCGCGAAGGCGGCAGGCTCTTGCCGTTGCCCGCGCGCCCGGCGGTGGCGGGGTTGGGCGTAGGTGGTTCGTTCATCTTGACCAGGAACATGCGCAGGAAAAACGCGGCCATGCACAGCATGAACCCGATGCCAATGATGCTCATCAGCCCGTAGTCGGTAGAGAAAAGATCGTTCAGCAGCTTCATGGTGGGGCACTCCTTGTTGGTGTGATGTCCACTATCGCGCTGCAAAGGCGGATACCCCTTGCGCTGTGTCAACCATCGCTGCAGCAGCCGAGGCTCAGTCCGGCCGGGGCAAGTACAGCCGGTCCGACCATGTGGCCAGCCACTCGGGCTTGAAGGCTACAAAAATCGCCGCGAGCATGCCGGTGACAAACCCATCGCCCCAGGCCATGAGCCAGCGCGCCACCAGCGACAGCTCATCGCCCACGCCGGGCAGCAGGTGGCCGCTCCACTGCGACAGGACACCCGCCGCAAACACGCAGACCACCGTGCCCAGAAACGCACGGCCCAGCACATAGACAAACGGTTTGGTGCCGGTGTAGCGCCGCAGCAGCGCACCCAGGCCCAGCGCCAGCGTGGCAGGCACCACGCCCAGCCACACCGTGGCACCCAGCGCATCGGCCCAGGCCATCGCTGGGGAGATCAGGCAGGCCACGATGCCCACGCCCATCAGCACCGGGATCGCCAGCGGCCAGCCCAGCATCAGCACCACTAGGCAGGCGCCCGACCATTGCAGCTGCAGCGGCATGGCGTGCAGTGTGGGCAGGGCCCACAGCCAGGGCAGGAAGACCAGCGTGGCGAGTAGTGGCGTCCACAGCGCAGACGGCGCGCCCTGCGTCTCGTGTGCCAGAGGCTTGCGGTTGGCCAGCATGCGCCAGGGACGGGCCGCCAGAGCGGCAACCAGAGCGACGAGGACGAGGGCGGCTTCCAGCCACATGGTTCTGTTTGCTATGCTATTAATAGCTGCTAGCGATTGCCAGATAAGCGCTAGAGGCCAATTTCATTAAAAATCAAGCAACCACCAGTGGCTGCCCCAGGCTGCGCAAGATGTCCCGCACCATCTGCGCCCGGTCCTTGGGTTCTTTCAGCTCGCGCTCGATGCGCAGCTTCTCGTTGCCCGCCAGCTTGATGTGCTTGTTTTTCTGGATCAGCTCGATGATGCGCATCGGGTCGATGGGCGGCTGGGGCTTGAAGGTGATGTTGATGACGCCAGGGGCCGCATCCACCTTGACCACTCCGTAGGGCTGGCTCAGCACGCGCAGGCGGTGCACGTCAATCAGGGTCTGGGCCTGCGGCGGCAGCTTGCCGAATCGGTCCACGATCTCTTCGAGCAGGCCGTCGATCTGGTCGGGGTTCTTGGCCGTGGCCAGCTTCTTGTAGAACGACAGGCGCAGGTGCACGTCGCCGCAGTAGTCGTCGGGCAGCAGGGCGGGGGCGTGCAGGTTGATGTCGGTGGTGACGGACAGGGGCGACAGCAGGTCCGGCTCCTTGCCGGCCTTAAGCGCCTTGACGGCTTCGTTGAGCATCTCGTTGTACAGCTGAAAGCCCACCTCCAGCATGTTGCCGCTCTGGTTCTCGCCCAGCACCTCGCCCGCGCCGCGAATCTCCAGGTCGTGCATGGCCAGGTAGAAGCCGCTGCCCAGTTCTTCCATCTGCTGGATGGCTTCGAGCCGCTGCTGCGCTTGCTTGGTCAGTCCTTCCACGTCGGGCACCATGAGGTAGGCATACGCTTGGTGGTGGCTGCGGCCAACGCGCCCGCGCAGCTGGTGCAGCTGCGCCAGGCCGAACTTGTCGGCGCGGCTCATGATGATGGTGTTGGCGGTGGGCACGTCGATCCCGGTTTCGATGATGGTCGAGCACAGGAGGATGTTGTAGCGCTGGGCCACGAAGTCGCGCATCACGCGTTCGAGCTCGCGCTCGGGCATCTGGCCGTGGGCCACGGCGATGCGCGCCTCGGGCAGGATCTCCTCGAGCTTCTGGCGGCGGTTCTCGATGGTCTCCACCTCGTTGTGCAAAAAGTAGACCTGCCCGCCGCGCTTCAATTCGCGCAGCACTGCCTCGCGGATCACGCCCGTGCCCTCGTTGCGCACGAAGGTCTTGATCGCCAGGCGCCGCTGCGGCGCGGTGGCGATGACCGACAGGTCGCGCAGGCCTTCCAGCGCCATGCCCAGTGTGCGCGGGATGGGCGTGGCTGTCAGCGTCAGCACGTCCACCTCGGCGCGCAGGGCCTTCATCTGCTCCTTGTGGCGCACGCCGAAGCGGTGTTCCTCGTCGATGATCAAGAGGCCCAGGTTGTGGAACTTGGTGGATTCGGAGAGCAGCTTGTGCGTGCCGACCACGATGTCCACCGTGCCGTCGCCGATGCCCTTGATGGCCGAGGTGATCTCCTTGCCGGAACGGAATCGCGAGACCTCGGCCACCTTCACCGGCCATTTGCTGAAGCGGTCCACCAGCGTCTGGTAGTGCTGCTCGGCCAGCAGCGTGGTGGGCGCGAGGAAGGCCACCTGCTTGCCGCCCGTCACGGCCACGAAGGCTGCGCGCAGCGCCACCTCGGTCTTGCCGAAGCCCACATCGCCGCAGACCAGGCGGTCCATGGGGCGGGGGCTGATCATGTCCTGGATCACCGCGTGGATGGCGGCGTTCTGGTCGGCCGTTTCTTCAAAGCCGAAGTCGTTGGCAAAGGTCTCGTAGTCCTGCGGGCTGTAGCGGAAGGCATGGCCCTCGCGCGCGGCGCGGCGGGCGTAGATGTTGAGCAGCTCGGCCGCGCTGTCGCGCACCTGCTCGGCCGCCTTGCGCTTGGCCTTTTCCCACTGGCCGCTGCCCAGCTTGTGCAGCGGCGCCTCGTCGGCGCTCACGCCGGTGTAGCGGCTGATGAGTTGCAACTGGCTCACGGGCACGTAGAGCACGGCCTTGTCGGCGTATTCCAGGTGCAAGAACTCCTGCATGGCGGGCGTGCCGTCGGGGTTCTTGTTGCCCACGTCCATGTTGACCAGGCCGCGGTAGCGGCCGATGCCGTGGGCGCTGTGCACCACGGGGTCGCCCACGTTGAGCTCGGCCAGGTCCTTGATCAGGGCCTCGACGTCGCTCACCTGCTCCTGCTTCTTGCGCCGGCGCGTCGTGGGGCCGGCGGCGAGCAGCTCGGTCTCGGTGACGAAGTCGATGCCGTCCTCGATCCAGCTGAAGCCCACGGTGAGGCCGGCGGTGGCGATGCCCACCTTTTCGTCGGCCGTGCCCTGGAACTCGGCCAGCGAGTCGAAGGCCGGCGGGTTCACGCCACTGGCACGCAGGAAGTCGAGCAGGCTCTCGCGCCGGCCATCGCTTTCGGCCAGCAGCAGCACGCGGTGCTGGGTGTTGCGGATGTGGGCGTGCAGGCGGGCCAGCGGGTCCTCGGCACCGCGCACCACCGAGAGGTCGCCGAGCTTCTGGAAGTGGGGGTTGTCGGCAATGTCCTCTACCCCGGGGCGGATGGACAGCTGGGCATGCTCCTTGGCGCGCGTGTAGAACTGATCGGCCGACAGGAATAGCGATTCGGGCGGCAGCGCCGGGCGCTCGGGGTCGCCCTGCACCAGACGGAAGCGGTCCTTCGTGTCCTGCCAGAAGCGCTGGAAGGCGGGTTCCAGGTCGCCATGGAGCACCACGGTGGCTTCGCCGCCCAGGTAGTCGAACACCGTGGCAGTTTCGTCGAAGAACAGCGGCAGGTAGTACTCAATGCCGGCCGTAGCCACGCCCGCGCCCATGTCCTTGTAGATGCGGCTCTTGGTCGGGTCGCCTTCGAGCATCTCGCGCCAGCGGCTGCGGAATTTCGCGCGCGCGTCGTCGTCCATGGGGAACTCGCGGCCGGGCAAGAGGCGCACCTCGGGCACGGGGTACAGGCTGCGCTGGCTGTCGGGGTCGAAGGTGCGGATGCTGTCGATCTCATCGTCGAACAAATCCACCCGGTAGGGCACCAGCGAGCCCATGGGAAACAGGTCGATCAGCCCGCCGCGCACCGCGTATTCGCCAGGGCTGACCACCTGGGACACGTGGCTGTAGCCCGCCAGCGTGAGCTGGGCCTTGAACTTGGCTTCGTCGAGCTTTTGCTTGACCTTGAAGTGGAAGGTATAGCCCGCCAGGAAGGAGGGCGGCGCGAGGCGGTACAGCGCTGTGGTGGCAGGCACCAGCACCACGTCGGCTTCACCCTGGGAGATGCGCCACAGCGTGGCCAGCCGCTCGCTGATCAGGTCCTGGTGCGGCGAGAAGGTGTCGTAGGGCAGCGTCTCCCAGTCCGGGAACAGCGCGCAGCGCAGGCCAGGCGCAAAAAAGGCCATCTCGTCGATGAGCCGCTGCGCATCGGTGGCGTCGGCCGTGACGATGGCGGTGGTGCGGCCCCCTGCCTTGTCACGTTCGGCCAGACGGGCCAGTAGAAGGGAATCGGCGCTGCCCACGGGGCGGGGCAGGGTGAAACGTTTTCCGGGGGAGAGTTTGGGCAGTTCCATGCGGACGGTGTCGTCTGGGCCCACCGCATCCCCAGGGGCGCGAAACACGCACGGGCTGGATCGGAGGGCAACGGAGGATTTTAGAATGAGCGCTTCATGATTGCTCCCTTGCTCCAACCCCCGCTCGCCCCTTTGTCTGCCCATGGGCGATTCTGGGCGCTGGTGCCCTGTGCCGGAATGGGCTTGCGGGCTGTTGCGGCGGGCGCTGCTGCCCCCGCGTCCGCCTCCGGCAATGCTGCGCCATCGACCTCGACCGTGGCTGCGTTTTCGGATGTGGGCGTTGCTGTGCCTCTGCCCACAGCCCCTTTGCCCAAGCAGTACCACCTGGTGGCGGGCCAACCGATGGTGCTGCACACGCTGGCGGCCTTTGCCGGTGTGGGGCGGCTGCTGGGCACCCTGGTCGCGGTGGCCCCCGGGGACCGGTTTTTGGACACGCATGCGCACCCCACCTTTTTTGTGGTGGAGTGTGGCGGCCCTACGCGGGCCGATACGGTGCTGGGCGGCCTCAAGGCGCTGCTGGAACGGGGCGCGCAGCCGGATGACTGGGTGCTGGTGCACGATGCCGCGCGTTGCCTGGTCACGTCCGAGCAGATCGACTCCCTCATCGACCAGTGCGCTGGCGACAGTGTCGGGGGCCTGCTGGCGCACAAGCTGGCCGACACGCTCAAGACCTCCATCGACGGCCCGGGCGGCGTGCGTGTGGCCTCCACGGTGGATCGCAGCGACAAGTGGCTGGCCCAGACGCCGCAGATGTTTCGCATCGGCCCCCTCATGGATGCCATCGACAAGGTGGGTTCCAACGTGACCGACGAGGCCAGCGCCATGGAGGCCATGGGCCTGCACCCGCGCCTGGTGCCGGGTGGGGCGCAGAACTTCAAGGTCACCTACCCGGACGATTTTGCGCTGGCGGCGGCTGTACTGGCTGCGCGTGCGCACGGCACGACGCTGGAGCGTTTTGGGGGCGACCGTGGCCAGGTGACCACCGCACCGGGCAAAAAGAATCTGTTCTAGAACCGTTTCCTTCAGTGCTTTAACCCCGGCCTCACGGCGCCGTGGATGAGTGCGGCGGGGGGCGCAAGGCAATACAACGCCGCAAGGCACGCAACAACAAAGGCAAGCGGATGAATTTCAGGATTGGTGAAGGTTGGGACGTGCACGCCCTGGTGCCCGGTCGTCGGCTGGTGATTGGTGGCGTGGACATTGCCCACCCCACGGGGCTGCTGGGCCACTCGGACGCCGATGTGCTGCTGCACGCCATCACCGATGCGCTGCTGGGCGCAGCTGCCCTGGGCGACATTGGCAGCCATTTCCCCGACACCGACGCTGCCTTTCGCGGTGCCGACTCCGGTGTGTTGCTGGCCGAAGCAGCGCGGCGCGTGCGTGCGGCGGGCTATGAGATCGGCAACATCGACAGCACCGTGATCGCGCAAGCTCCGCGACTGGCTGCGCACATTCCCGGCATGCGCGCCGCCATTGCACGGGCCGTGGGCATCGCTGAGGGGCAAGTCAATGTGAAAGCCAAGACGGCCGAGCGCCTGGGGCCCGTGGGGCAGGGACTGGCGATGGAGGCTCGGGCGGCGGCGCTGATCTATGCGTCCTGAATTTTTGCGCTGACCGGGCCGGGCGGCATTGTCTGTTCGCAGCCTGCGCGGCATCCCCCGTCCGGGGGGATGCCTGTCTTGCCCACGCTGCGAGGAGTGCGGGGCCTGAACCACCAGGAGAGGGCCACACACTTCGCAATCCGGTATCCAGAGCAAAAAAGAGCGTTGGGGGCCGCGCTGCGCCCCATGGTTCTGCCACGCTTGCCGCGCGACTTCACTCCATCGTGATCTGGGATGTCGTCACGATATCGCGGTACAGCTTCGCCTGCGGTTTGATGAATGTCTTGAATTCAGGTCCGTTCAAGGGGGCGACCGTAATGCCTGCTTCCTGCAGCTTCTGCCGCAGCTCGGACTGCGCAAGCGCTTCCTGCAGTGCCTTGTCGGCGGCGTTCACAGTCGCGGCGGGCGTGCCCGCCTTCATGAAGAGGCCTTGCCACAATGGCAGAGCCATGCCGGAGAAACCCTCCTCCTCTCCAATGCGCTTGACGTCAGGCAGCTGCTGCACCCGTGCGGTGTCGGAGACCGACAGCGCCCTGATCTTGCCGTCCTTGAGAAATGGCATGGCCGTGGAGAGCACCAACATGGCGCTGTCCACCTGTCCGCCGACCAGGTCGTTGGTGATGTGGGTGCCACCTCGGTAGGGTACGTGCAGCATGGACACCTTCGCCTGCTTGTTGATCAGCGCGCCGTACAGGTGCTGCATCGTCCCGATGCCCGGCGTGGCGAAGTTGATGCTGTCCTTGCCACCCTTGCGCAGCGCGGCGACAAGATCTTGCAGGTTGGCGTAGGGAGACGCCTTGCGCACGGCAAAGATCATCGGGACGGTGGTCATGCGCCCCACCGGAACGAAGTCATTCTCCCAGTCGAGCTTGACCTTGGGGTTGACCATGGGCACGACCACTGTGTCGGTGCCTCCCATGTAGATCAGACTGCCATCGGCCGGGCCGTTGAGCACCCGCTGTGCGGCCAGCATGCCGCTGGCGCCCGCCACGTTCTCGATGATGACGGTACGGCCTAGGCGCTTGCCCAGCTCGGTCGCAACAATGCGCGCGACAAGATCTGCGCTTCCGCCAGCGGAATAGCCCACGATCAGTGAGATGGGTTTGGTATTTCCGCTGTCGCTCTGCGCCTGCGCGGTGTGCGTGATAAGAGTGCCCGTGCTCAGAACTGTCATCGCGGCGGCCTGACGGAGGAGTTGTCTGCGTTGCATATGGTGACTCCTGTTCAGAACGTGTGCTTCACGCCAAAGTCGATGGCTGTGGTGCGTGTGAGGCCGTAGCGCTTGGCGGTGCCGAGGTTGGTGTAGAGCAATGTGCGTTTGCTCAGGTCGTACTGAAGACCAGCGCCGATCATCTGCGAATCGAGTTGGGTGGCGGGTTTCAGGTGCCCAACCATGAGGTAGGTACGACCAAAACTCAGCGGCACCATGGCCGACACGCTGTAGGCCGTGGCATCGCCATTGACCCCGCCTTTGGCGCGGCTGTAGCTGGCCTTGGTGTGAACCATGCCGAAGTCGTACCCGCCTGCCACCAGAGCCAGGTGGGTGCTGGAGTCAAGCCGATCGAACGCAGCGCCCACCCATACAGGCCCGTTCTTGTACTGCAGGTTGCCCGAGGTGGCGTTGCTGCGCACTCCTTCGCCAAAAGCGCCTGCAATCTCCATGCTCACGCCAGAGATCACGGGCGATTTGTAGCCTACGGCGTTTGCCCAACGGATGTTGGATGCTTCTGCGGGAGCCGCCACTGGCGTGTAGTTGGCATAGGTGTAGGCAGAGCCCAACTGGCTCACGTAGCTCCAATAGGTGGGGTCTGCGTTGAGAGCCACTGTGTAGGCAGCCGAGTATTCGCGCCCCGCATACACCTCGCCCCACTGCTTGCTGCCTACTGCCACCACCGAGCGGCCCAGCCAGTAGATGCTGGGATTGCTTGGCGCGCCCGTGTCAGCGGCAAAGCGGTGCTCGATCTGAAAGCGCGAGTAGAGACCGCCGCCCATGTCCTCGCGGCCCATGAACCCCAGGCGCGACGTGTTGCCGGCCTTCATGGTCCAGACCCGCGGCGCCACGCCGCGCCCGGGTAGCAGGGCGCCGGGGGTTGTGCCCCCATTGGCACGGGCCAGGCCCTGGTCGACGATGCCATAAATGGTCAGCGAGGACTGGGCCTGCGCTGTACCGCAGGCCCCGAGGCTGGCCAAGGCGACGCACACAAGTGCGGAGTAGGGCGCTGAAGAGGTTGGGCAAGCCGTGCTTGCCAGGAAATGCCGTGTCATGGATTTGTCTCCGTGGATTGTGGTTTGGCGGTTGCATGTGAATTGTATGTATTGAATTTTCTTAATGCAATACAATGCAATCAGTGGGTGGTCGCAAATTCGCTGGCACTTGGCGTTTGGAATGCGGCTTGCCCTCGATGGACAACGCAATACAACACAATCTACGGATATACCCGTAGTTGTATGGATGGAGCACACATGGCGATCGGTATGTTCGAATCTTTCATCACGGGTCACTGGTTCAGTGCACCTGCCAAGGCCATCTGGAGCGATTCGGCCACTCTGCAGGCCTGGCTGGACGTGGAGGCGGCCTTGGCCCACGCCCAGGCCGGGCTGGGCGTGATACCTGCCGAAGTGGCACCGGTGATCGCTGCCCATGCTCGGGCAGAACTGTTCGACCTGCCGCATTTGGCAAAGGCCATCGCTTTCGCACAACACCCGCTGGTGCCAGTGCTCCACCGGTTCGAGGAGCTGTGCGGTGAGCCTGCGGCTGGCTTCATCCACTGGGGCGCGACCACGCAGAACATCTTCGACACGGCCAGCGCACTGCAGATGGTGCGAACCCACAGGCTGCTGGCAGGGCACCTGGATGCCGCCATAGCAGCATTGGCCGCGCTGGCGTTGGAGCACCAGGCCACGCCCATGGCAGGTCGCACGCATGGCCAGCACGCGTTACCGATGACCCTGGGCTTCAAGCTCGCGGGCTGGGTCGATGAACTGGACCGTGGCCGCCGTCGCCTTGCCGAGCGGCTTGCCTCCTCGTTTCCAGCCAGCATGGGGGGCGCCATCGGCACCTTTGCTGCCACCGGGCCGCTCGGGCCCGCAGTGCAGGCGCTGATGGCGCAGCAACTGGGCCTGCTGTCGGCCGACATGCCGCTGCGGTCGTCCTATGACCGGGCCAGCGACTATCTGGCCGCACTGGGCCTCCTGGCGGGCACGGCACAGAAGATCGCGCAGGACGTGGTCTTCCTGCAGCGCACCGAGGTCGGTGAAGTGGCGGAAGCCTTTCACATCGGGAAGGTGGGCAGTTCCACCATGGCGCAAAAGCGCAACCCTTCCTTGGCACTGCTGCTGGTCAGTCTGGCGCGCATGCTGCGTACGCGCACCCAGGCCGCGCTGGAGACCATGGTGCGCATGGACGAGGGTGACTCATCGGCCACCAACGTGGCCGATACGCTGCTGCCCGAGATCGCCATCATCGCCACCTCGGTGGCCGAGACGCTGGCGCGGCTGGCGCAAGGCCTGGCGGTCAACCCGCAGGCAATGTCCCGCAACCTCGCAATGACGCGGGGGTTGATCGCCTCTGAGGCTGTGATGATGCGGCTCACCCGCCTTATGGGCCGGCATGAGGCGCATCGCCTGCTCTACGCGGCGGCGCAGCGCTCGCAGTCTGAGGGCGTGCCTTTCATCGACGCGATCCGCGCACAGCCGCCGTTCAATGGCGGTGCCTTGCCGGATGACTTGCTGCAGGCGCTGGATGCACAAGCCTATGTCGGCGAATCGGCGCGGCTCGTGGTGGACACCGTGGCGCGCGTGGCACCCGGCTGCGTGGAGCCATAGCTACCGCGCAGGGGCTGCTACCGATGTGCCCGCACGGTGCGTGACCGGCGTCAGGTGCACGCCGTAGGGTGTCCCTGCGTCAGCCCAGCGCGCCGTGATGGCGCGGTGCAGGGCATCGACCTGGTCAGCCACGCTGCAACCGATCACCTCGAAAAAGTCCGCATGTTCGCTGGCCAGGTCCGTGCGGCCGAGCAATACCACGCTCAGCTGCGCGGGCACCGAAATCCCGCTGTGGGCCAGCAGGCGCTGGAAGAGGGCGCCATCCTCGATGCCCCAGGCCACCAGGGCTGTAAAGGGCAAAGCGCTCGCGCTGTCGGCGCCCTTCGCGCGGACCTGGATCTGTTCCACCAGTCGGGCGGTGTAGTCCTCGTGCGGCAGCATGTCCAGCGTGATTTCCTGCAGCACCACATCGGACAGCGTCGCTTGCAAATACTTAAAGCGCCGACGCCCGAGCTGAGTGGCCAGAAAGGGGTGCGAGGTGCATGCGTAGGCAATGCGCCGGTGGCCTTGCTCCATCAGCAGGGCAATGGCGGCTGCCAGCGGCTCGCCCCACTCGGTGCCCACGGCCTCGACGTCGGCACCCACCAGCGCCGCCCCGTCCACGGCCAGCACGTCGCACTTGTCGCGCAGAGCCGCCAGAAGGGCGATGGGAATGGCCTTGAAGGTGGATTGCACCACGCAGGCATCGAAGCGCGGCAGGCCCTTGAGCACCGTGAGCGCATGGTCCGGGTCGTTGTACGACAGCTCCAGCACCCGGTGCCCGTCGGCCGCCAGGCGGTGCTGCAGACTTTCGATCAGCACGCGCCCGCGCGCAATGCTGATGGAGCGGCGCAGCAGCAGCACCGATTTCACAGTGGAGGTGACTGCCGCAGGGGCTTTGGGATGCGGGCTTTTGCTGGGTAAGGGACTCGTTTCAGTCGTCGTCACAGGTTGCGAACCTGCGCCCAGGAAGTAGGTGCCCCGACCCACCTGGGCATCAATCAGCCCCTTTTCCTTGAGGCCTTGGAAAGCCCGCTGAACCAGCATTTGCGATGCGCCAAAGCGCTTCATCAATTCGCGGATGGTGGGGAGTCGGTCGCCCGGGCGGGCTTCGTGGGCGAGTTGTTCCAGGAATTGCTCGAGATCTGGCGAGGGGCTGCTGCGCATGGTGTTCATACAATACACCACAAATTGAACGGTATTGGCCTGTAGAGGTATGCCCGTGCGTCCGGCCCGGATCTCTGGTGGTGCCGGGCTACCCGCTATGCGCTCTCGCGCTCCATGATCGAAAAGCCGATATCCACCACCGGCTCCGCCACGGTCTTTCCCTCCGCGCGGTCGGCAATGAAGCCTGCCGCCGTCTGGCCCATGCGCGTGCCATCGATGCGCACGGTCGTGAGGCTGGGGATCACGGTCTGGGCGAACTCAATGTCTCCGAAACCGACGACGGCCAACTGGTCGGGGACCGCCATGGCGCGCGCCCGCGCCTCGGTGAGGACCCCCAAGGCCAGCATGTCGGAGCTGCAGAACACGGCATCGATGTCTGGCTGGGCGGCCAGCAAGGCCGCCAGACCCGCACGCCCTTCGGTGTGGGAGGTGGGTGATTTCTCCAACTGCAGGGCGGGCTCGCGCAAGCCCAGTCGGCCCGCTTCGGCATAGAAGCCTTTTCGCCGCCGCGCGGCGCGCTCATCGTCGCCGCTGAGCAGCGCCAGCCGGCACCGACCTTTGGCATGCAGGTGCTTGCACACGGCGGCGCCCAGTTGTTCGTGCGACAGCCCGACCAGCATGTCGATGGGGTTGGGGGTGAAGTCCCAGGTCTCCACCACAGGGATGCCAGAGGCCTGCAGCAGCCGCCGCCCTTCGGGCGAATGCATGATGCCAGTGAGCACAATGCCGTCGGGCCTGCGGCCCACGATGGCGCGCAGCAGCTCGTCTTCGCGCGAATGTGCATAGCCCACCTGGCCCAGCATCACCTGGTACCCGCGCAACTCCAGCGCGTCGGTGAGCGATTGGACCATCTCGCCGAACAGCTGCCCCGTGGTGGTGGGCACGAGGGCCGTGACCAGGTGGCTGCGCGCCGAGCGCAGGCCCCCCGCAATGAGGTTGGGCACATAGCCCAAGCTGGAGATGGCCGCCTGCACCCGGGTGCGTGTGGGCTCGGACACCTGGCCGGGCGTATTGATGGCGCGAGAGACGGTGATCATCGACACCCCCGCCTGCTCGGCCACTTCGCGCAAGGTCACCACCGGTCGGTTGCGAATAGGTTCCGGTGTCTCTGGCAGGGTACTTGGGGGAGGGCGCGGCATCCGCCGAGTCTATCCACGAAGCGATGATTCCTCAGGACGGGCGCCTCGCTGTTGGTGAGAAACCGCCCAGCAGTCCATCCTGTGGGCGCCCGGCGAACCAGTCCTGCTAGATGGCGTACACGTTGATAACGATAGCCCCGGCAGCATGTCCAATCATTGACTGAAATTTGACCGAAATATCGGGCGTGCCAGCGCCGTTGCTCAACTTGTAGATTTCCTCTGTGCTGAATACCGGGATGCCAGGAACGAGCGTCACGTTGGTGAGGCGGTACTGGCCAGGTTGCAGGGTGTCGTAGTTGTTGGGGCTGTTTGCCAAAATGCCTGTCTGGCCAAAGCCGGTAGAGAGAGTGCTGGGCATGGTGCTTCCTTGAAAGTGAATAAGTAATGCGGAGACAGCAGTCAAATGCAATTGCATTGACTCTTGTGTACTGCAGGGCCTTTGAAAAAGAGGCCCTTGAGGATGACCTGCACAACTCCCTGCGGTCTGTGATGGCGCGGTCTCGGGCGGTCCACTGCATTGCTTTTCTTGTCAATAGCGCGGCTATTGGCAAGAAAAGACGCCTTGTGCCCCATCCCGATCCGCACTACCACCGCCTCGCAAGGGTTATGCAGGTCTTCCTCAACAGCACGACTTCAGAATATCGAGCGGGTTGGGTGTAAGCGATTACAGTCCATTACGCAGGCTGGAAATCCACGCGCGCGAGCGCAACCATCTGGACGGCGGCAAGCTGCGATGCTGTGTACACCCACCCGGGTGCGATGGGCCGCGAGCCTCTTTTTTTTTGCACAGTGGGCGCAGATGGCTTTGGCTGAGGGCCACAGGTTCAAAGAAGCGCGGTCCGCTGATACCGCTGCTACCGGTTCCGCCTTTTCGCTGATAAGCGAAGTAGGGCGTGTAGTTACCCAGCCTCAGGTAGATATGCCTTGAAAAGCTGCTCGTGCAAGGCTGCCGGGGAGGGCGTGACCTGCGGATTGCCGAGGTCATAGGGGTAGGCGGGCAGGGCGGTCAGCCCCAGGCGCAGAAACCATTGGCGGGTCTCGTCGAACGTTCCGCCGTAGCAACACTGGGTCAGGATGGCTCCCGCGATGTTCGCGGTTCCGCACACCGAGAACTGCGCTTCGTTGCTCAGTTGCACCACCACACTGTCGGCAATGGGTGTTGACGACGGCCCGCGCCAGTAGCCAAAGTAATTGCCTTCATCATCGGCCACCACAAAAGCAATATGGCGGCAGACCTCGGCGATGGCCCGAAGGTTCGCAGCAATCTCGGGGTCGGCCCGCTCGGCTTCGCTCAGGTCGCTGGTGTCCAACCAGGGGGCCCAGTCGGCCGCTGTGCCCATACAGACGCCGGTGCGGCGTTGCAGCTCTTCCTGGTGATGGAGAAGGACTGCAAGGTCCTGTGGCAGAGGCTCGCCCTGCAATCGGAGAAGAGAGAACTGTGTTTGGATGCTCATGGGCTGGTTAGGCGGGTGGATGCCTAGCGTAACGCAGACTGCAGGCCAAACGCTCCGGGGCTTCCAAGCGCTTTTCCCATCAATGGGTTGGTGGTCCTATAACTAAGGGTTTTCCATGGTCTTTGATGCGACTGTTAACGTTAACATTTGCCCATCCCGACATTCAGAATGCGCCTGTTAATAGGTGTTTGAGGCTTGAATCCGGGTTGATTGAATGAATAGCTGCTTGTATGACCTCTTGCTTTTGGTGAGTGGATGTTCACGTTGGTGCCAGCTCGTCGTCAACCTGGGCACACCCCGGTTCACTTTCCCCAACCAAGGCCCCGTAGAAGGCCCTTCCACAACTGTTCAGGAGACCTCCCCATGTTCAAGAAACTGCTGCTGATTGCCAGTACCTGCACCATCGCTCTGGCTGCATCGGCCCAGACCGCCGCCACCCCCTGGCCCGAAAAACCAGTCACCGTCGTCGTGCCTTTTCCGGCAGGGGGCTCCACCGACATGGTGGCCCGCGCCATGGCGCAGCACATGGGCGACAAGCTGGGCCAGAACTTCGTGGTGGACAACCGCCCCGGTGCCACGGGCACGCTGGGGGCCGGTGCGGTGAAGCGCGCCGCACCCGACGGCTACACGCTGCTGGTGTCGTCGCTCGGTGCGTTTGTGGTGGCGCCGCACTTGCTCAAAAGCGTGCCGTACGACGCCCTCAAGGACTTTGACTACATCACCGTGCCCGTGCAGGCACCCAACGTGCTGGTGGCTGCCCCCAATCAGAAGGCGCGCACCGTGCAAGAGGTGATTGCCCAGCTCAAGGCCAATCCTGGCAAGGTGAGCTTTGCAAGCTCGGGCAACGGCTCGTCGGACCACCTCTCGGCCGAGGTCTTTTGGCAGCAGAGCGGCACCGAAGGCCTGCACATCCCCTACAAGGGCGGAGCACCGGCCATCAACGACCTGCTGGGCGGGCAGGTGGAGTTCTCGTTCCAGAACGTGAACGCCGTGCTGCAGCACATCCGGGCGGGCAAGCTGCACGCGATTGCCGTCACCGGCGACAAGCGCAGCCCCGTGCTGCCCGACGTGCCCACCTTGGCCGAGGCTGGCGTGGCCGGTGCCGAGGTCTACTCGTGGCAAGGCATGGCCGCGCCCAAGGGCCTGCCCGCCGCCGTGAAGAAGAAGCTTTCGGACGCAGCCATCGCCGCCATGAACGACCCCGCCGTGAAGAAGCGCATGCTCGACCAGGGCCTGGAGATCGTGGCCAGCACGCCCGAAGCCTTCACTGCCTACCAGGCGCGCGAATTCGCGCGCTGGAAGACCGTCATCGAAACCCGAAAAATCACTGCCGATTGAGCCTTGTCACGGGGCGCCTTTGCCCGCCCCATCTTCGTTTCCAGACCACCATGACCACCTCCTCCATCCCTTCCGTCGCCAGTACCCCCGTTGTCACCGAGCTGCGCGTGGTGCCCGTGGCGGGCCACGACAGCATGCTCATGAACCTGAGCGGCGCACACGGCCCCTTCTTCACGCGCAACCTGATCATCCTGCGCGACAGCGCGGGCAACACCGGGGTGGGTGAGGTGCCCGGCGGTGAGAAGATTCGCCAGACCATCGAGGACGCGCGATCGCTGATCATGGGCCGCCCCATCGGGCACCACAACGCCGTGCTCAACGCCATGCGCGCGCAGTTTGCCGACCGCGATGCAGGCGGACGCGGCCTGCAAACCTTTGACCTGCGCATCACCATCCACGCCGTCACGGCCGTGGAGTCCGCCTTCCTGGACCTGCTGGGCCAGCACCTGGATGTGCCCGTGGCCGCGCTGCTGGGCGACGGCGTGCAGCGCGAGGCGGTGCAGATGCTGGGATACCTGTTCTACGTGGGCGACCGCGAAAAGACCGACCTGGCCTACCGCACCGAGCCCGGTGCCGACAACGACTGGTTCCGCCTGCGCAACGAGAAGGCGATGTCGGCCGACGGCATCGTGCGCCTGGCCGAGGCGGCGTACGAGCGCTATGGCTTTGCCGACTTCAAGCTCAAGGGCGGCGTGCTGCGCGGCGAGGAAGAGGTCGAGGCCATCCGCGCGCTGCATGAGCGCTTTCCCGAAGCGCGCGTCACGCTGGACCCCAATGGCGGCTGGTTGCTGAAAGATGCGATTCGCCTCACGCGTGATCTGCACGGCGTGATGGCCTATGCCGAAGACCCCTGCGGTGCCGAAGGCGTGTTTTCGGGCCGCGAGGTGATGGTGGAATTTCGCCGCGCCACGGGCTTGCCCACCGCCACCAACATGGTGGCCACCGACTGGCGCGAAATGGCGCACAGCCTGGCCCTGCAGTCGGTGGACATCCCGCTGGCCGACCCGCACTTCTGGACCATGGCCGGGTCGGTCCGCGTGGCGCAGATGTGCCAGGCCTTCGGCCTGACCTGGGGTTCGCACTCGAACAACCATTTCGACGTCTCGCTGGCCATGTTCACCCACGTGGGCGCCGCCGCCCCTGGCCGCGTGACGGCGATTGATACGCACTGGATCTGGCAGGACGGTGAGCGGCTGACGAAGGAACCGTTCCAGATCAAGGACGGCTTCATCCAGCTGCCCAAGAAGCCCGGCCTGGGCGTGGAGCTGGACATGGACGAGGTCGAGCGTGCCCACCGCCTGTACTTGCAGCATGGCCTGGGCGCACGCGACGACGCAGTTGCCATGCAGTTCCTGATCCCAGGCTGGAAGTTCAACAACAAGGCGCCCTGCATGGTGCGCTGAGGGCTCTTGCGGTCTGGTCGCCGCCACCTTCGGATGCCGAGAGGATGCGCCAAAAACAAAGCCCTCCAGGTGAGGGCTTTGTACATGGGGCAGTGCGGGGCGATCACGCCATCCGGTCTTCGGCGCGACGCCGCGGCAGCTGGCGTTTGACGGACGGGCGCTGCAGCCGCTGCTTGGGGTCTGCACCATCGGGCAGATCAGTGGCCCGCTGCAACTGCAGGTGGGCTACCAGGCCGCCGGTGCTGGAGTTGGCCAGTGCAAAGATGCCGCCCATGCGCTGCACGGTTTTGTCCACGATGGAGAGCCCCAGCCCCGCGCCTGCCGCTGCGGTGCGCGCAGAGTCACCGCGAAAGAAGGGCTTGGTCAGATTCGACAACTGCTCGGGTGGCACGCCGGGGCCATGGTCGCGCAGTTTGACCAGCACCCAGTTCTCACGGCCTTTGGCGGCAATGTCCACGTTGGTGATACCGGTGTCCTCGGCCTTGCCGTAGCGCCGCGCGTTTTCGAGCAGGTTGGAGATCACGCGGGCCAGTTCCACTTCGTCGGCCAGCACGTTGAGGTCTTCGGGCACGGACATCGTGATCTGCAGTTCGCGATGGTCTTGCACGGCATAGACGCAGGACGACACCACGGCATGCAGGTTGACCGGTGTCAGCGTGACATGGTCCGGCCGAGCGTAGTCGAGGAACTTGTCGATCGTGGCGTCGAGCTGCACGATGTCTGCCACCATGTGCTCGCGGGCCACTTCATCGGTCACGCTCATCTCGGTTTCCAGCCGCAGGCGCGCCAGCGGCGTGCGCAGGTCGTGCGAAATGCCCGCCAGCATCACAGCGCGGTCCTGCTCCAGCTTAGCAAGTTTTTGCGCCATGCGGTTGAAGCCGATGTTCACTTCGCGGATTTCGCTGGTCACCACTTCCTCGTCGAGGTGGCTCGCTGCGAAGTCGCCGTCCTTGACGCGGTTGGCCGCGTAGGAGAGTTGCTTGAGAGGCCGGTTGATCAGCCGCGCAATGGCCGCCGCACCGGCCAAGGACAACGCCCCTGCCGTGATCAGCCAGATCAGCCAGGTGCGGCCGCCCGCCGGGCTGAAGCGCGAGCGGTCCATCAGCAGCCAGTTGGGATCGCCATTGATGTTGAAGCCGACCCACAGGCCGGTTTCCCCATTCACGTTTTGCGCCACGATGGTGTCGGGCCCCAGGCGCTGGGTGAGTTCGTCGGTCAGGCGGTTGCCCAGGGCCGTGCCCTCCAGAAGCTCGAACTTGTCGCGCGGCTCGCGCGGCAGGATGCGCACGCCTTCCTGGTCGGCCATGGTCTTGATGAGCGACACACGAGCAATGGCGTCGGAATGCACCAGCGCCGCGCGGCTCAGGTTCACCAGCGATGCGATCTGCTGCGCGGTGTGCAGGGTGCGCGGCTCGAACTCCAGCGCCCGCAAGGTCTGCAGCCACGCCAGAATGCTCCCCACCAACAGCAGCGCCAGCAGGAAGAAAGTGCGCCAGAAGAGATTGAGGCCCACACGCGCCCGCTGCTCCCGGGCCTGTCGCAAGGACTCCAGGGGGGCGGGGCTGGTGGCGTCGGGGGAAGCGGTCACGGACTGCCGGACCGATGATGAAGATCTCGACCTCGAATTGCCGTCGGAATTGTGCATACAGGCAAGGAAAGAGGGGTCAGCTGGTTCCGTCCGGCACGAACACGTAGCCTACCCCCCACACGGTCTGGATGTAGCGCGGGGCGGCGGCATCCACCTCCACCAGCTTGCGCAGGCGCGACACCTGCACATCCAGGCTGCGGTCAAACGGCTCAAACTCGCGGCCACGGGCCAGCAGGGCCAGCTTTTCGCGCGAAAGGGGCTGGCGTGGGTGGCGCACCAGCGCCTTGAGCATGGCAAATTCGCCGGTGGTCAGGGGCAGTTCTTCGCCATTGCGCTGCAGTGCTCGGGTGCCCAGGTCGAAGGTAAAGGGACCAAAGGTCACGACCTCGTTGTCGCCCGAGGGGGCGCCAGGCGCTTCCTGTGCGGGGCGGCGGCGCAGCACAGCGTGGATGCGGGCCAACAGTTCGCGGGGGTTGAAGGGCTTGCCAAGGTAGTCGTCGGCGCCCACTTCCAGGCCCACGATGCGGTCCACGTCCTCGCCTTTGGCGGTGAGCATGATGATGGGGGTGCGGTCATTGGCGGCACGCAGGCGGCGGCAGATGGAAAGCCCGTCTTCGCCCGGCATCATCAGGTCGAGCACGATGATGTCCACGGTTTCGCGCAGCAGAAGGCGGTTAAGCGCCTTGCCGTCTTCGGCGACCATGACTTCAAAGCCTTCCTGCGTGAGGTAGCGGCGCAGCAGATCACGGATTCGTGCATCGTCGTCCACCACCAGAACTTTGTCGGTGCGATTGGTTGTTGTGGCCATCTTGATCCCAAGTCCAATTTGTAACAGAGCCGATTCTGACCACTTGGAACGCCGAAGTTCGGGTTTTGGGGCTGGGTTTGACCAACTGTTACAAGTTTTGCCCAGCTTCGCACGCGCGGTGGAGGGGCTTCATCGCAACGCATGGGCAGTGCGGTTAAGGTGGTGCCCCGCATGGCCCGGCCCCGGGCCGTGCACCGATATCAAGGACACCTTTGTGATGAAAATTACTACTAAATTGATAGCTGCTGGCGCTTTGATTGCTTGCGCTGGTGCCTCTTTTGCTCAAAATTCTCCACCCCCCGAGCTGCGCAATGTCGTGCAGCTGTCGGCCACGGGCACGGTGGAGGTGCAGCAGGACCTGCTGGTGCTCAACCTTGCCACCAGCAAGGAGGCTGCCGACGCCGCCACGGTACAGACACAGCTCAAGCAGGCGCTGGACGCAGCCCTGACCGAAGCCAAGCGCAACGCCCAACCCGGACAGCTCGATGTGCGTACCGGCCCGTTCGGGCTGTACCCGCGTTATGGCAAGGACGGGAAGATCAACGGCTGGCAGGGTCGTGCCGAGCTGGTGCTGGAAGGCCGCGACTTCGCGCGCATCACGGCCACGGCCGGCAAGATCCAGACGCTGGCCATCAGCAATGTGGCTTTCGGCCTGTCGCGCGAGGCCCGGGCCAAAGTGGAGGGCGAAGCCCAGACCCAGGCCATCGAACAGTTCAAGGCACGCGCGGCCGAACTGGCCAAGGGTTTTGGCTTCAGCAACTACAGCCTGCGCGAGGTGGCGGTGAACAGCAATGAGATGGTGCCCGGGCCACGTCCGCGCATGATGGCCATGGAGGCCAAGGCGGGCTCGTTCTCTGATTCCGCCGTGCCGGTCGAAGCGGGCAAGGCCCAGGTCATCGTGAACGTGTCGGGTTCGGTGCAGATGCGCTGATTTTTTAGGAAATATTGGCCGCCAGCGCTTATCTGGTAAGCGCTGGATGCTATCAATTTTGCAGTTTACCGGGCGCCTGTGCTGGCATGCCACCAGCGATCAGACGCTCGCGCATGCTTTCTCACTGCGCTGCCCAGCCGCCATCCATGTTCCATGCCACGCCACGCACATTGTTGGCGGCGGGGGAGCAGAAGAACACAGCCAGCTCGCCCAGTTCTTCGGGCGTGGTGAACTGCATGGACGGCTCTTTTTCGCCCAGCAGCAGCTTCTTGGCGTCTTCGTTCGACAGGCCGTGTTCGGCCGCCTTGGCATCCACCTGTTTTTGCACCAGGGGCGTCAGCACCCAGCCAGGGCAGATGGCGTTGCAGGTCACGCCGCTGGTGGCGTTCTCCAGCGCCGTCACCTTGGTCAGACCCACGATGCCGTGTTTGGCCGCCACGTACGCAGCCTTCTGTGCCGAGCCCACCAGGCCGTGCACCGATGCCACGTTGATGATGCGGCCCCAGTTGGCACTCTTCATGGCCGGCAGCGCCAGGCGCGATGTGTGAAAGGCGCTTGTGAGGTTGATGGCGATCACTGCATCCCAGCGCTCCACGGGGAAGTCTTCCACATTGGCCACGTGCTGGATGCCTGCGTTGTTCACCAGGATGTCCACGCGCCCGAACTGCGCGGCGCTGTACTTCATCATGTCCTCGATGTCGGCCACCCGGCTCATGTCTGCACCGTGGTAACCCACTTTGGCGCCAGCGGCTTCGCCAGCTGCCAGCACTTCGGCGCGGGGGCCATCCACATCGCCAAAGCCATTGAGCACGATGTTGGCACCTTGGCGGGCCAGCGCCTTGGCGATGCCAAGACCAATGCCACTGGTGGAGCCGGTGACGAGGGCGGTTTTGCCTTTCAGCATGTGAGTCTCTCCGAATGAATTACGATGCAACGCAAGAAAAAGTCGGCACGCATGAACGAACAATGGGTGCCGACGGCTCCTGCATTATCGAGCGCTGCCCCCGGATTTCGCACCCATGATTGAACCTACGCTGAACTACGTACTGTGCCCTGGCCCGGGGGCGCCTGTGGTGTCTTCCGGTAACTCCTCCGCATCTGCGGCTACACACCATCGCATGGCGTATTGGGAGTGGAATGCCACGGGCAACCCGGCGCATCCCCATGTGGTGGTCTGTGTGCATGGCCTCTCGCGCCAGGGGCGCGACTTCGACACCCTGGCCCGTGCGTTGAGCCAGCATGCCCGCGTGATCTGCCCCGACGTGGTCGGGCGCGGCCAGAGCGACTGGCTGGCTGACCCCATGGGCTACCAGATTCCCCAATACGCCGCGGACATGCTGGCCATGCTGGCCCAGGTGCACCAGCAGGCACCCATCACCACCCTCGACTGGGTGGGCACCAGCATGGGGGGGCTCATCGGCATGGGCATTGCGGGCCAGCCGGGGCTGCCTTTGCCGGTGCCTGTGCGCAGGCTGGTACTCAACGACGTGGGCCCCGTCATCCAGTGGGAGGCCCTGCAGCGCATCGGCTTGTACCTGGGGCAACAGGCGCGGTTCGAGTCGCTCCAGCAGGCCGCCGACGCCATGTGGGCGATTTCCACCAGCTTTGGCCCCCATACACCCGAGCAGTGGCTGGACTTGTCGCGTGCCATGGTGCGCGCGTTGCCGGAATCTGCCGGTGGTGGCATCACGCTGCACTATGACCCGGCCATCGCGGTGCCGTTCAAAACACTCACGCAAGAGTCCGCAGTGGCTGGTGAGGCCATGCTGTGGCAACTGTATGACCACATCACGGCCCGCACCTTGCTGTTGCGAGGTGCACAGTCTGACCTGCTCTTTCGCGAAACCGCGCAGGCTATGGCGCAGCGCGGGCCCCGGGCACACGTGGTCGAATTTGAAGGCGTGGGGCATGCTCCCACGCTGGTGGCGGGCGATCAGGTGGCTGTGGTCACCGGCTTTTTGCTTTCGGCGGAAGGTGTTGTGGCCGGATGAAAACCTACCCTCCCGCACAGGCGTCCCACACCCCCCAGGCCGACGCTGTCCCCCAGCTCATTGCCGCTACCGCACACACCCTGCCTGAGCAGGTGAACGCGCTGGCGCGTGCGCGCGCGTTTGCCGAGCCCTTGATGGCTGGCGAAACGCTGGATTCCGGCGAAAACACGCTGGCCCACGCCGATGCCGTGGCTGCCATCCTCAAGGGCATTGGCGGCTCCGAGGCCATGCAGGCCGCCAGCTACCTGGTGCATGCGTGCATTCATCTGAACAAGCCTGAAGAGGTGATCGCCAAGGCCTTTGGTGCCAACTTTGCCGCGCTGGCGGTAGAGACCACCAAGCTCATGCGCGTGCAGCAGCAGGCCCGCACCGCAGAGCACCTGGAAGACCCCGCCGTGCAGACCGAGAACGTGCGCAAGATGCTGCTCGCCTTCTCGCGCGACCTGCGTGTGGTGATGCTGCGCCTGGCCTCGCGCCTGCAGACGCTGCGCTTTCATGCGGCCAGCAAGCGCCCCGTATCGCCCAGCCTGGCGCGCGAGTCGTTGCAGGTGTTTGCACCGCTGGCCAACCGCCTTGGTATCTGGCAGGTCAAGTGGGAGCTGGAGGACCTGTCCTTTCGCTTCCTGGAGCCTGACACCTACAAGGAAGTGGCCCGCCTGCTCGACGAAAAGCGTGGCGAGCGCGAGGTCTACATGGAGCAGCTGCGTGGGCGGCTGGAGGCCGATTTGCGCGCGCGCAGCATCAGCGCCAGCGTGCAGGGGCGCCCCAAGCACATCTACAGCATCGTCAAGAAGATGCGCGGCAAGTCGCTCAACTTCGATCAGGTGTTTGACATCCGCGCGCTGCGCGTGGTAGTGCCCACGGTCAAGGACTGCTACGCGGCCCTGAGCTGGGTGCACGAGCAGTTCAAGCCCATCGTGGAGGAGTTTGACGACTACATCGCCAAGCCCAAGCCCAATGGCTACCAGTCGCTGCACACCATCGTGCGCGACGACAACGGCAAGCCCATCGAGATCCAGATCCGTACCCAGGCCATGCACGACCATGCGGAGCACGGAGTGGCGGCGCATTGGGCCTACAAAGAGGCAGGCAGCAAGGGCTATGCAGGGGTTTCGGCCACGGGTGAATACGACGCCAAGATTGCGGTGCTGCGCCAGTTGCTGGCCTGGGAGCGCGATCTGTCGGGTGCCTTGCCCAACCGGGGCCTGTTTGAAGACCGCATCTATGTGCTGACCCCAGATGCTGCTGTGGTGGAGCTGCCCCAGGGCGCCACACCGGTGGACTTTGCGTATGCCGTGCACACGAGTGTCGGGCACCGTTGCCGGGGCGCCCGGGTGGACGGGGCGATGGTGCCGCTCAACACACCGCTGCAAAACGGACAGACGGTGGAGATATCCACCGTCAAGGAAGGCCGCCCCTCACGCGACTGGCTCAATGCTGAGCTGGGCTACCTCACCAGCAACCGCGCCAAAGCCAAGGTGCGAGCCTGGTTCAACGCCCAGGCCACGCACGAAACCGTGGCCCGTGGGCGTGAGGCGGTCGAAAAGCTGCTGCAGCGCGAGGGCAAGACTGCCATCAAGCTCGACGATCTGGCGGTGCAACTGGGCTTCAAGTCCGCCGATGCCTTGTTCGAAGTGGTGGGCAAGGATGAATTCTCGCTGCGCAACATCGAAACGGTGCTGCGACCGCCCGAGCCGGTTTTGCAGCCCGACGACTATTTGTTGCTCAAGAAAACACGCACCAACGATGCCGCACCCAAGGGCGGCGTGCTGGTGGTGGGCATTGACTCGCTGATGACCCAACTGGCCAAGTGCTGCAAGCCAGCCCCGCCGGACCTGATCCGTGGTTTTGTCACGCGGGGCAAGGGCGTGAGCGTGCACCGGGCTGACTGCGGCAACTTCCGCGAAATGGCCGCACGCAGCATTGAACGGGTGATCGATGTGGAGTGGGGTTCCACCTCCAAATCGGCTGCACTGGCTGCCGTGTACCCCGTGGACGTCGCCGTGGAGGCCGCCGACCGTCAGGGCCTGCTGCGCGATATCTCCGAAGTCTTTGCGCGCGAGAAGACCAATGTGATCGGCGTGCAGACGCAGTCGGTGAAAGGCACGGCGTGGATGACCTTCACGGTGGAGGTTGCCGATTCGGGCCGGCTGAACAAGGTGTTGGGCATCGTGGCCGGCGTGCCCGGTGTGCGCTCCGCGCGCAGACGCTGAGTGGCGGGACGGTAGGCATGGAACAAGAGCCACGAACATCTCTTTGCCGTTTGCTGTGCTGTTTTGATCGAAGCACCCGATTTTTATGGCTATAATCGTGGTCTAAACAACGACAGGCGCGTAGCTCAGCTGGTTAGAGCACCACCTTGACATGGTGGGGGTCGTTGGTTCGAGTCCAATCGCGCCTACCAAGTTTTTCCCTGAAAGAAACCAGCTTTCAGACCACTGAAAAACTTGTGGAAACCTTGACCAGGTTTCACAAAGCACAAAGCCACCTTTTTACAGGTGGCTTTTTCTTTGGTCGCGCTCGAATCAGTCCTCTTTTTTATGCGATGTCGGGCGTCGCGGTCGTTCATCGCCCTGGGGATACCGACGAACTTCTTTGTTGGCTCCTTGCACCCATTGGGTTCACCGAGGGTGGCGGCGCCTGCGTGTCTGGCGGCAAATCAATGAATTGGTTTTTGTCTGACACGAAGACGCACGGGGTCGCGATAACTTTGGTGCCTTCAAAGAGAAGGGATGCCACCATGAACACTCCATCCAATTCTTCAAGTGTCCATCAGGGTTTTGTGGACACTGATCCTGAACTGGGTCTGTACGACATCCGGATCTTCTGGCTTGCTGCTCTCGCCGCCATCGTTGCGGTGCTTGCCGTGGCGTACTTCAAGATGGGCTATTGAGGAAGAATGCCCATGTTCCGGCATGGTTGCTACCGTGGAGAAATCCGGCGGGGCTTCTTGTGGGTGCACCCATAGCGCTGCCTTGGCTCAGGCCTTCAACAGGGGCTCTTGCTCGAGCGGTCTCGTCGGTGCTTCAGCCCCCTGTGCAGGCAAACGCACTTGTGGAAGGCAGTCCGGGTATTCGCGTTGGATGAAGGTCACAAGCGCTTCGCGCACCCGGCACCGCAGGTCGAACGCCAGGCTGGATGATCGTGCGGAGACCAGCACGCGGATCTGGATGGTGCGCTCGGTCACATCGGTGAGCTGCAGCACGTTCACTCGCCTGTCCCACTCTGGTGCGGTTTCCAGCACCCGCTGCAATTCGGCCCGCAGCGGGTCCAGCGGCAGGCGATAGTCGGCAAACAGGAAAACGGTTCCCAGGATTTCAGAGCTGGTGCGTGTCCAGTTTTGAAACGGGTTTTCTATAAACCACTGCAGCGGGATGATCAAGCGCCGCTCGTCCCAGATGCGCAGCACCACATAGGTGCTGGTGATTTCTTCTACCCGCCCCCATTCCCCTTCGACGATGAGCACATCGTCGATACGGATGGGCTGGGCCAGTGCGATCTGCAGGCCGGCGATCATGTTGCTGAAGACCGGGCGCGCTGCAATACCCGCCACAATCCCCACCACCCCGGCCGACGCGAGCAAACTGGCACCTACTTGCCGGGCCCCTGGAAAAGTCATGAGCATGAGCGCGAGGCCCGCCATCACCACACCGGTCATCGCCGTGCGCGACAGCACGCGTGCCTGGGTGGCGATTCGTCGGGCGGTCAGGTTGTCTTCCACATCTGCGGGGTGTTGGGCAATGACGCCATTGGCCAGGCCGCCAATTGCGGCAATCAGCAGCCAGCAGGCCCCGCCAATCACCGCCAGGCCATTGAGATGGCGGATACCGCCGATGTACGGCAGATCATCGCTGGCGGCTTGCCATACCAGTTGCAGCGCGATCAACGGCAGCAGAATCCGCATGACCGGTATGCATGCCAACACCACGGTCTGCACCACGGGGAGGGGGGTTATTGCGCGGCGCAGAATGATGGCGACCATCCGATGGGCGATGGCTGCCAAGGTCGTGGCAAACAAGGCCGCTACCGCCGTAGCGAGCCAGGGGGAGAGCTGCAAACTTTCGAGCATCGTGTGGAAAGGAGGGCAAACGCCCACTATCGCACCGGCAAACGTATTCAGCTGTCAGACGGTGCGCCGCACCGGTTGATGGGCTGGTGCAGGCCTGTGACGGCTGCGCCTAGCGTGGTGACGCTACCGGGTCTGGCAAGTGTCACCCCGGCGACAGTGGCGCGCAGCTAGTCATCAGGGTATTCCTTTGCTGGTGCCGGGCTGCCCGTTCCCTAGAATGTGCTGCACTGCAATACATGGGCTTCCAGCCCGAGGAGTTCGTCGTGTCCGAACAGAAAAGTGCCGCGCCCAAGTCGGCGCAGCGTGTCATCAAAAAATACCCCAATCGCCGTCTGTACGACACAGACACCTCCACCTACATCACCCTGGCCGAGGTGCGCCAGTTGGTCATGTCCAACCAGCAGGTGGTAGTGCGCGACGCCAAGACGGGCGAAGACCTCACGCGCAGCATTCTGCTGCAGATCATTCTGGAAGAAGAGGCCGGTGGCGCACCCATGTTCACCGAGGCGGTGCTGGCCAACATCATCCGTTTTTATGGCCATGCCATGCAGGGTTTCATGGGCGCGTACCTGGAGAAGAACGTACAGGCGTTTACCGACGTTCAGGCCAAACTGGCCGAGCAGTCGCAGAGCGTGACGCCAGAGATGTGGGCCCAGTTCATGAGCCTGCAATCGCCCATGCTCAAGGGCATGATGGGCAACTATGTGGAGCAGTCGCAGTCCATGCTCACGCAGATGCAGGAGCAGATGCAAAAGCAGACGGAGCAGATGCTGGGCGCGTTTGGACTCAAGCGGTAGCCCCCCCGGAGCCGCTTCGCGGCTTCCCCCCAGGGGGACGCCGCCAGCGCGGCGGGGCGGCCCTTGCGCGACGGCCGCTGGCCTAGGATCGCGCCAGTTTCATAGGTCGCGGCGAGTCGCAGGCATTGCAGGCAATTGCCCGTCCCACCGGTCTGACGCCGGAACTGGGACAATACGGGGATATGAGCGAAGCAATTGCCCCCACCAAAACACCCAAAGTCGGATTCGTCAGCCTGGGCTGCCCCAAGGCGCTGACCGATTCCGAGTTGATTCTCACGCAGCTGAGCGCGGAGGGTTACGAAACCTCCAAGACCTTCCAGGGCGCGGACCTGGTCATCGTCAACACCTGCGGCTTCATTGACGACGCCGTCAAGGAAAGCCTGGACACCATTGGCGAAGCCTTGGCCGAGAACGGCAAGGTCATCGTCACCGGCTGCCTGGGCGCCCGCACGGGCGACGACGGCGGCAACATGGTGCGCCAGATGCACCCCAGCGTGCTGGCCGTAACCGGTCCGCATGCCACACAAGAGGTCATGGACGCCGTCCACCTGAACCTGCCCAAGCCGCACGACCCGTTTGTGGACCTGGTGCCGGGCAGCTTTGGTATTGCGGGCATCAAGCTCACGCCCAAGCACTATGCGTACCTCAAGATCAGCGAAGGCTGCAACCACCGTTGTACCTTCTGCATCATCCCGTCCATGCGCGGCGACTTGGTGTCGCGGCCCATTGGCGATGTGCTCAGCGAGGCCAAAGCCCTGTTTGAAGGTGGCGTCAAGGAGTTACTGGTCATCAGCCAGGACACGTCGGCCTACGGTGTGGATGTGAAGTACCGCACCGGCTTCTGGGACGGCAAGCCGGTCAAGACGCGCATGCTGGAGCTGGTGCAGACGCTGGGCGAGATCGCCGAGCCCTACGGCGCCTGGGTGCGGCTGCACTACGTGTACCCGTACCCCAGCGTGGACGAGGTGATCCCGCTCATGGCCACGGGCCGCGTGCTGCCCTACCTGGATGTGCCTTTCCAGCACAGCCACCCCGACGTGCTCAAGCGCATGAAGCGCCCGGCCAGCGGCGAGCGCAACCTGGAGCGCATCCAGCGCTGGCGCGAGGCCTGTCCCGAGATCGTGATCCGCAGCACCTTTATCGCTGGCTTCCCTGGCGAGACGGAAGAAGAGTTCCAGCACCTGCTCGATTTTGTGCGCGAGGCGCAGATCGACCGTGCGGGCTGCTTTGCCTACAGTGATGTGACGGGTGCTGCTGCCAATGAGCTGCCGGGCATGTTGCCTCTGGAAGTGCGCGAAGAGCGTCGTGCCCGCTTCATGGCTGTGGCCGAAGAGGTGTCGATTGCCAAGCTGCAGCGCCGCGTGGGCGCCACCATGCAGGTGCTGGTGGATTCGGCTCCCGGCCTGGGCCGCAAGGGCGGTGTGGGCCGCACCTATGCGGATGCGCCCGAGATCGACGGCACCGTGCAGCTGCTGCCGCCCGAGAAGATCAGCAAAACCATGAAGGTGGGCGAGTTCACCAAGGCGCGCATTGTCGGCGTGCGCGGGCACGATCTGGTGGCGCAACCCATTTGATAGCTATGTAATTGATAGCTATCAGCGCTTTGTAGATAAGCGCGGGCGGCTAAAAATACCATGAAAAAAGGCTTCCCGAGGGAAGCCTTTTTTTGTGGTCGTTCTCCCGCAAGGGAGAACAGCGCAGGGCAGCTTACACGCGCTTGCGGTATTCGCCGGTGCGGGTGTCGATTTCGATCTTGTCGCCTTGGCTGACAAACAGGGGCACGGGCACTTCAAAGCCGGTGGCGATCTTGGCAGGCTTCATGACCTTGCCGGAGGTATCGCCCTTGACGGCGGGTTCCGTCCAGGTGATTTCACGCTCGACGCTGGTGGGCAGTTCGACCGAGATGGCCTTGCCGTCGTAGAACACCACTTCCACGGTCATGCCGTCTTCCAGGTAGTTCAGCGAGTCGCCCATGTTTTCGGCTTCCACTTCGTACTGGTTGTACTCGGTGTCCATGCACACGTACATGGGGTCGGCGAAGTAGGAGTAGGTGCACTCCTTCTTGTCCAGGATCACGTTGTCGATCTTGTCGTCGGCCTTGAAAACGACTTCGGTGCCGAAGTTGCCGATCAGGCTCTTGAGCTTCATGCGCACGGTGGCTGCACCGCGGCCGCCGCGGGCGTATTCGGTCTTCAGGACCACCATGGGGTCCTTGCCGTGCATGATGACGTTGCCGGCGCGGATTTCTTGAGCGATTTTCATAGCAAGTTGCTTGGGTTGGGGCCGCTCAACGCGCGGGCTGGCAAACCGCCTGGTTTGCGCGCCGGTGCATGTTCTGCGGCGAAAGTGCGCGGGGTGGTGGCACTGCTGTGCCGTACCTGATTTGCGCAAAGCCTCGGATTTTACCGTTTTTCGGCGACAAAGCCCAAAAGTTGTGCGACGAGGTTGTCCTGTGTCAGCAGGCGCGCACGGGCGGCCTGGGTGCAGGCCGTCCACTCGGCCAGGGTGTCGTCGCCGGGCCATTGCAGCGGCTCGGCGTCCAGCCCGTTCCAGGTCGCGTGGAACTGCCGCAGCGATGCAGGGGCCCGCAGCCAGTCCAGAAACGCCCAGAGCTTGTCGTGGTGCGCGTTGTCATGCTGCGGGTAGATCTGCCACACAAACGCCTGGCCCGCCCACAGCGCCCGCACCAGCGAGTCCTCGCCGCGTACGGCGTTGAAGTCACAGGCCCAGAGCATCTCGTCAAACGCAGGCTGGGGGCGGTGGGGTAGATATGAAATTGATAGCTGCTCGCGCTTGTCAGATAAGCGCTGGAGACCCTTTTGAGCGATATTTTGATCACAGCCCTCAGCCAATGCAGCCCGCACGGCGGCCGTGGGGCGGCCCGGAGTCACCAGCAACTGTGTGGGCCGCGTCTGGCTGTGCCGCAGCAGCTCCGGCAAGGCGGCGGGTTCGTAGCAGAACAGCGAAACCCAGCGCTGCTCGGCGCAACCATCGCCCAGCCCGAAGGCGGCGGCGTGTTCTGCACGCCAGGCGCTGCGGTCAAACGCCTCGCGCCGTGCCATCAGGTCGGGTTCGCGCAGCAAGCCGCCCGTGCCGGGCGTGAAGCCAGGGTAGAAGAACCAGCGCGTCCACCCTGCGGCGGGGCCGGACAGGATGGGCGACGGCAGCCTGTGGTTGCGCTCCACGTAAGCTTCTGCCGACAGGTATTCCAGGTTGATCCAGACTGGTTTGGCGGATTTTTGGCCTCTAGCGCTTGATGGATAAGCGCTATAAGCTATGAATTCAGGAGCAATATCGCAGCCGAAGGCCTCCACCATCACATCGGGGGCTGGTTCCTCAGGGCTCGGTGGTGGCGAACCCCAGACGCGCAACTCCACGCCGGGGTAGCCTTGGGGCGCCATCCACTGCAGGGCCGAAGCGTCGTCCACCCACAGGCGCACGCGGTGGCCCAGCGCGGCCAGTTGCGCCACGAGGCGCCAGCACACGCCGATGTCGCCAAAGTTGTCGATCACGCGGCAGAACACATCCCACTGGAGCGGGGGCAGAGCGCGGCTCATGGGGATGGCCCCGTTGGCTGCGCGCGCAGGTGCTCCACCAGCAGCCGGGCAACGCTGGAGAGCGATTCTTCAGACCGTACACACAGCGCCAGCCGCCGCTGCGCCCAGGTCTCGTTCAGCGTGACGGTGCGGATGGCCAGCGTGCCCCGGTACAGCGCGGCGCTGCCACGGGGCATCACGCCCACACCCAGGCCCGCGTTGACCATGAGGCACAGCGCGTCGTAGCTCGTCACCTGCATGCGCAGCCGTAGCGGCAGGCCTGCCTCGGCGGCTGCGCGGGTCAGCTGGTTGTTGATGGCGCTGCCCGGGTGTGCACCTACAAAGTCAAAAGGCAGGGCGTCTGCCAGGCGCACGGACTTGCGCCGCACCAGCGCGTGGCCGGTGGGCACCACCAGCACCAGTTCGTCGGTGCGGTAGGGCAGCAGCGTCACGCGTTCGCCGTAGCTGCCTTCGTTGAGGATGCCCACGTCGGCGGCGTTCTCGGCCACGGACTGGGCAATCGCGGTACTGATCTGCTCCTGCAGCCGCACATCCACCTGAGGGTGTTGCTCTAAAAAGCTTTGCAACTCGGCGGGTAAAAACTGCGTGATGGCCGAAATATTGGCCACCACACGCACATGGCCGCGCACGCCCGTGCCGTAGTCGCGCATCTGCGTGGCGATGCCGTCCAGATCGTTCAGCACACCGCGCGCCAGGTTCAGCAGCGCAAACGCGGCGGCGGTGGGCTCGGTGCCTTTGTTGCTGCGGGTGAACAAGGCCACCTGCAGCGCGTCTTCCAAGTCGGCCAGGCGGCGGCTCACGGCCGATGCGGCCAGATGCTCGCGCGCGGCTGCAGCGGCGATGGTGTTTTCTTCCATCACGGCAACGAACAGGCGCAGGGAGACGGGGTCGAGTTTCATGGGGCACCGATGGTAGCAAGCAGCGTAGTCCACTGAATCACAGAAATCGGCGGTGCGTGAGGGGCTGGCAAGGCTGCAATCTAGACGCCGGGCGGAGCCGGGTTGCACACCCGGCGAGCACGGCAACGACGAGTGCGGCCTTGCCAGACACTCACCCTGCGGGCCGGGGTTGCAGCGAGCGCGCGCCGGCGTTGCCTGGCTTGCCAAGGCGGCCTGCCTTGGCTGCCCCAGGCGCCTTGCCGCGCATCCCGCTGCAACCCCGGCGCACCGCTGATTTCTGTGATTCAGTGGACTATTGCCATGCCGGATTGCGATGGTGGCTTGTTGCTTGAGCGTTTTGCAGGAGGGCCGCAGGTGCGCATCATTCCGGCCCAGCATCACCGCCCGCAGGAGACACACAGTTCCATGGATTCCATCGCTTCCCCCGCCGCACTGCAAGGCGTGCGCGTCATCGAAATGGGCCAGCTGATTGCCGGGCCGTTCTGCGGCAAGACGCTGGGCGAGTTTGGCGCCGACGTGATCAAGATCGAAGCGCCCGAGACCGGCGACCCGCTGCGCAACTGGCGCCTGATCAAGGAAGGCACCTCCGTCTGGTGGCAGGTGCAGTCGCGCAACAAGCGCTCGGTGGCGCTGGACCTGCGGCAAAAGGAGGGGCAAACAATAGCCCGCCAGCTGATCGCCGAGGCCGATGTGCTGGTCGAGAATTTCCGCCCCGGCACGCTCGAAGGCTGGGGCATGTCGCCCGAGGAACTGCACGTGCTCAACCCCGGCCTGGTCATTCTGCGTATCTCGGGCTACGGCCAGACCGGGCCGTACCGCGACCTGCCGGGCTTTGGTGCCATCGGCGAGGCCATGGGCGGCCTGCGCCACCTGACGGGCGAGCCCGGTCGCGTGCCGGTGCGCGTCGGGGTGTCGATCGGCGACACGCTGGCGGCGCTGCACGGCACCATCGGCGTGCTCACGGCGCTGTACCACCGCAAGGTCAACGGCGGCAAAGGCCAGGTGATCGACGTTGCGCTGCACGAGGCGGTGTTCAACGTGATGGAAAGCCTGATCCCCGAATACAGCGCCTTTGGCGCCGTGCGCGAGGCTGCGGGCAGCGCGCTGCCGGGCATTGCGCCGAGCAACGCCTATCCTTGCACGGACGGCTGGGTGCTGGTGGCGGGCAATGGTGACAGCATCTTCAAGCGGTTGATGGACGCGATTGGCCGCGCTGACCTGGGCGCAGCGCCCGACCTTGCCAACAACACCGGCCGTGTGGCCCGCGTGGAAGAGATTGATGCCGCCATTGGCGCGTGGAGCGCCCAGCGCACCGTGCAGCAGGTGCTGGACGCGCTGGGCGCCGCCCGCGTGCCGGCGGGCAAGGTCTACACCGCCAAGGACATCGCCGAAGACCCGCACTACCGCGCCCGCGACATGCTGCTGACGCAGCAGACGCGCGACGGCTACAGCGTGGAAGTGCCGGGCATCGTGCCCAAGCTCTCGGGCACGCCCGGAACCATCCGCAGCAGTGCTCCGCACCTGGGCGATGACACCGATGCGGTGCTTGCCGACGCGGGTTTGACGGCCGAACAGATCGCCCTGCTGCGCAGCAAGGGGGTCATTCAATGAGTGCATCCAACACCGTGTGGCAAGGCGCGAACCGCCGCATCCACATGCAGGAGGTCGGCCTGCGGGACGGCCTGCAGATGGAGAAGACCTTCGTTCCCACTGAAGACAAGATCACGCTGTGCAATGCGCTGTCGGCAGCGGGCCTGTCCAAGATCGAGGTGACTTCGTTCACATCGCCCACCGCCATTCCCGCGCTGAAAGACGCCGAGGTCGTCATGCGCGAGATCACGCGAAGCCCGGGCACCGTCTACACCGCGCTGGTGCCCAATCTGCGCGGCGCCGAGCGCGCCATCGAGTCGCGCACGGATGAGCTGAACCTCGTCATGTCGGTGAGTGCCACGCACAACCTGGCCAATCTGCGCATGACGCAGGAACAGTCGTTCGCAGCGTTGGCGCAAGTGGTGGCGCTGGCGCAGGGCGCCAACGTGGCGGTGAATGTGTCGCTGTCCTGCGTGTTCGGCTGCCCCATGGAAGGTGATGTGGCCCAGGCCGACGTGTTCGGCTGGGTGCAGCGTTTTGTGGACCTTGGGGTGTGTGGCATCACGCTGTGCGACACCACGGGCATGGCCTACCCCACGCAGGTGCACCAGCTCACGGCGGCGGCCCGCGCGCGCTGGCCGGGTGTGGAGTTCACGCTGCACTTTCACAACACGCGCGGCATGGGCCTTGCCAACGTGCTGGCAGCCATCGACGCGGGTGCGGACCGGTTCGATGCCTCGCTGGGCGGCCTTGGCGGCTGCCCCTATGCGCCGGGCGCCAGCGGCAATGTGTGCAGCGAAGAGATCGTGCATGCGCTGGCGCTGATGGGCTACGACACGGGCGTGGACCTGGCCCGGCTGGTGGCAGCGGCGCAGCAGTTGCCTGTGCTCATCGGCCACGACATTCCGAGTCAGATCGCCAAGGCGGGTCCGCGCCTGGCGCTGCATTCGGTACCTGCGGATTTCGACGCCATCCGCGAAAGAGCGCTTTCGCGTTGAATGCGGGCGAGCCTGCATTCATTTACAACCACAGGAGACAAAAGCCATGACATTTCAAACGATGCTGTCCCGCCGACTCTTCACGGCTGCTATGTTGTGCTCTGCTGCCTTGGCCGCAGGCGCGCAGGACAAGTACCCGTCCAAGCCCATCACCGTGGTCGTGCCCCAGGCTGCGGGAGGCGCCAATGACGCCATTGCGCGCGTGGTGGCGCAAAAGCTCGGCGAGCAATTGGGCCAGAGCGTGATCGTGGAGAACCGCCCTGGTGCGGGAGGCACCCTGGCCACGGGCACCACGGCCCGCGCGCGCAACGATGGCTACACGCTGCTGCTGACGGCCGACAGCGCCCACGTGATCGGCCCCGCGCTGTACAAGAACCCCGGCTTTGACCCGGTGAAAGATTTTGCCCCCGTGGCCCCTGTCGCCACGGCCGGTTATGTGCTGGTGGCGCACCCGTCTTTTCCCGCCAACAACGTGGCCGAGCTGGTGAACTTGGCCAAGGCCAGCCCTGGCAAGTATTCGATTGCCTCGGCGGGCAACGGCACGCTGAACCACCTGATCGGCGAGATGCTGCAAAAGGCCGCTGGCATCCAGCTGCAGCACATTCCGTACAAGGGCTCTGCCGCAGCCGCCACCGACGTGGTGGGCGGGCAAGTGCCGCTGTCGGTGCAAAGCCTGCCGTCGGCCATTGCCTTCATCAAGGCGGGCAAGCTCAAGGTGCTGGGCGTGGTCAATGAAAAGCGCGTGGCTGCGCTGCCCGATGCGCCCACCATTGGCGAGACGATCAAGGGCTTTGGCCAGGCGCCCTGGTACGCGCTGTTTGCCCCGGCCGGCACGCCCGCGCCCATCGTGGCGCAACTGCAGGCCGAGGTGGCCCGGGCGCTGGAGCACAAGGACGTGGTGGACAAGCTGGCTACCGTGGGCTGTGAACCCTTCAAGGGCACGGCAGCCCAACTGGCGGCGCTGGTGCAGTCCGACCTGCCCAAGTGGAGCCGCGTGGTGAAAGACACCGGCGCCACCGTGGATTGAGCGCCTGAGATGGCTATGGCGGGTGCTGGCTGCCCAGCCGCCGCCCCGGAACGACATTCAACAACAGAGAAAGCGGAGACATCGCATGAACCTGCATCGCAAGCAATTCACGTCCCTGGCCCTGGCGGCCATCGCCACCGGCTTTTGGGGTTCTGCCCTGGCGCAAGGCGCCTACCCTACCAAGACCGTGACCATGGTGGTGCCCACCGCCGCAGGTGGCACCACCGACCTGTCGGCCCGGATGCTGGCCCAGGCCCTGGCGCCGGTGCTGGGCCAGTCGGTCATCGTGGACAACAAGGGCGGTGGCAACGGCAATATTGCCGCCAGCATCGTCAAACGCGCCGAGCCCGATGGCTACACCGTGTTCATGCAGTACTCGGGCTACCACGTCATCTCGCCCCACATCACCAAACAAAAGCAGTGGGACCAGGCCGACTTTCAGCCCGTGGCCAACGTGATCTCGGCCCCGCAGATCATCGTGGTGCGCAACGACCTGCCCGTGAAGACGCTGCCTGAGCTGATGGCCTATGCCAAGGCCAACCCTGGCAAGCTCAACTACGCCTCGTCGGGCAATGGCTCGCTGCAGCATGTCACGGGCGCCATGCTGGAGCAGCAGGGCGGCATCAAGATGGTCCACGTGCCCTACAAAGGAACGGGCCCTGCGCTGCAGGACCTGCTGGGTGGGCAGGTGGACCTGACTTTTGGCACCGCGCCTCCGTTCATGCCCCACATCGCCAGCGGCAAGCTGCGCGTGCTGGCCGTGACGGGCAAGCAGCGGCTGCCCAGCCTGCCCGATGTGCCCACCACGGCCGAGGCGGGTTACCCCAAGGTCGATGCCACGTCGTGGTTCGCGTTGTTTGTACCCGCTGCAGTGCCCAAGCCGGTGGTGGACAAGCTCACTGCCGACATCCGCACCGTGGTGCAAAGCGCGGCCTTCCAGCAAAAGGCGCAAGAGCAAGGCGCCACGGCCGACTACCAGACCCCGGCGCAGCTGGGTGACAAGGTCAAGGCGGACCTTGCCAACTGGGCGCAGGTGGTGAAAAGCTCGAAGATCGAAGCAGAATAGTGGTCAGATTGGCTGCTAGCGCTTGATGCGTAGGCGCTAGTAGCTATTTTTTTCATAGTACACAGGCCAGGCTGCGCGCGGGGCCACAATACGCGCCATGTCCCATTCCGAAGAACTGCTGGCGCAGGTGGCTGCGCTGCCCGCGCTGCCGGGCGTGTACCGCTATTTCGACGCCCAGGGCGCGCTGCTGTATGTAGGCAAGGCGCGCCACCTCAAGCGGCGCGTGTCGAGCTACTTCACCAAGAACCATGGCGGCACGCGCATCGGCCACATGGTCAGCAAGATTGTGCGCATGGAGACCACGGTGGTGCGCTCCGAGGCCGAGGCGCTGCTGCTGGAAAACAACCTCATCAAGACGCTGAACCCCAAGTTCAACATCCTGTTCAGGGACGACAAGAGCTATCCCTATCTCAAGATCACAGGCACGCCCACGGCCAGCGGCAATGCGCCCGCTCAAGTGTTTCCGCGCATGGCTTATTACCGGGGTGCGGTCGATAAGAAGCACCGCTATTTCGGTCCGTACCCCAGCGCCTGGGCGGTCAAGGAAACCATCCAACTGCTGCAAAAGGTGTTTCGCCTGCGTACCTGCGAAGACACGGTGTTTGCCAACCGCACCCGGCCCTGCCTGCTATTCCAGATCAAGCGCTGCACCGGGCCTTGTGTGGACTTGATCTCGCCCGAGGCCTATGCCGCCGACGTGCAGCATGCCGAGGCACTGCTGCGCGGCGAAACGCAGGAGGTGCTTAAGGCCATGGAGGTGCGGATGATGGCGCATTCCGACAAGCTTGAATTTGAGCAGGCCGCCGATGTGCGCAACCAGATCCAGGCGCTGTCGCGGGTGCTGCACCAGCAGTCCATCGAGATTGCGGACGACAAGGATGTGGACATCTTGGCCGTACGCGTGCAAGGCGGCCGCGCCTGCGTGAACCTGGCCATGGTGCGCGGGGGGCGGCATCTGGGAGACCGGCCGTATTTCCCGGTGCATGTGGAAGACGCTGCCGCCGTGTTCGAGGAAGAGGGCGGTGATGGCACCGATGAGAATACTCCGGCCGCGCCCATTCGCCGTGTCGAGGTGCTGGTGCTGGAAGCGTTCATCGCCCAGCATTACATCGGCGTGCCGGTGCCGCCGGTGCTGGTCACCAGCGAACCCGTGGACAAGGCGTTGCTGGAGGCACTGGGCGACCAAAGTGGTGTGCGCGTGACCGCCATCCACCAGCCGCGCGAACAGCGCCGCGCCTGGCTGGACATGGCGCAAAAGAACGCCGATCTGCAGTTGGCCCGCCTGCTGGCCGAAGAGGGCTCGCAACAGGCGCGCACGCGTGCCCTGGCCGAGGCGCTGGATCTGCCGCCCGAAGATCTGGACCAACTCACCATCGAGTGTTTTGACATCTCGCACACGGCGGGTGAGTCCACCCAGGCATCGTGCGTAGTGTTCCATCACCACAAGATGCAGAGCAGCGAATACCGCCGCTACAAGATTGAAGGCATTACGGGCGGCGACGACTATGCCGCCATGCGCCAGGTGCTGACGCGCCGCTACAGCAAGGTGGCCGAGGCCGCGCGCGAAGCTGGGGGCATCGACTTTGCGGCCAACCCCGCGCCCGGGGGTGAAGAGCCCACCAAGCCCAAAGGTGTGGCACGCCTGCCCGATCTGGTGCTCATCGACGGTGGCAAGGGCCAGGTGGGCGTGGCGCGCGAGGTGTTCACCGCGCTGGGGCTCGATCTGACTCGCATCGTGGGCGTGGAAAAGGGCGAGGGCCGCAAGGTGGGCCTGGAAGAGCTGGTGTTTGCAGATGGCCGCGAGAAGGTCTACCTGGGCAAGGACTCGGCGGCGCTGATGCTGGTGGCGCAGATCCGCGACGAGGCCCACAGGTTTGCCATCACCGGCATGCGCGCTGCACGGGCCAAGGTGCGGGTGGGGGGTGGTCAGCTCGAAGAAATTGCGGGGGTGGGCCCCAAGAAGCGTGCACGGCTGCTGCAGCGTTTTGGCGGGGTGCGCGGTGTGGCTGCGGCCAGTGTGGAGGACCTGGTCACCGTGGACGGCATCTCGCGTGAGCTGGCCGAAGAGATCTATCGCGCCTTGCGTTGAGTCCCCGGCCGGACTGCTCGCCTGCCGTGACACAATCGACCCATGTTCTGGACTATCCCCACCTTGATGACCTGGACGCGCATCGTCGCGATACCTTTGATCGTGGGGGTGTTCTACGCGCCGCTGGACCCGGCCACGCGCAACCTTATTGCCACCGTGATGTTTGTGGTGTTCGCAGCCACCGACTGGCTGGACGGCTACCTGGCCCGCAAACTGAACCAGACCTCGTCGTTTGGCGCCTTTCTGGACCCGGTGGCCGACAAGTTTCTGGTGTGTGCATCGCTGCTGGTGCTGGTGCATCTGCAGCGCGCCGATGTGTTCGTTGCGCTCATCATCATCGGCCGCGAGATCGCCATATCAGCCCTGCGCGAGTGGATGGCGCAGATCGGCGCGAGCAAGAGCGTTGCTGTGCACATGATCGGCAAGGTCAAGACTACGGTGCAGATGGTGGCCATCCCCTTCCTTCTTTATGACGGGCGCCTGTTCGGCGTCATCGATACCGGCGTGTGGGGCACCTGGCTCATCTGGGCCTCGGCTGTGCTCACGGTCTGGTCGATGGTGTACTACCTGCAAAAGGCATTGCCAGAAATCCGGGCGCGTGTGAAGTAGCAGGAGTGGGGCGCGCGCATCCCGTCGGTGGTTTTGTGGATGAATGCGAGGGACTGTGGCCTGCGCTGCATTGTCGGAACTGGGGTGTCAATACGGAGTGCTGCCCATACGGCGTGTTTGAGACAAAAACGCCCCACAAGCCCTGTCGCAGCGTGAAATACGACTAGAATTCATCCCAACGCTGCGCCAAACCAGCGTGTTGTATTGACACCCGGAAACTCGATGGCTTTAATCTGATGCAGCAGCCACTGCTGTGTATGCCAGTCATTCCCCCGTCTGTTTTCAACCAGCCTCCGGCTGCGCTTTCGGACGTGTGAAGACCAGATATCCGCGAGACATTCCATCAACTCTTTTCCGAGAGGCTTCTTGTGAACAAAACCGAACTGATTGAGCACATCGCTACCAACGCCGACATCTCCAAGGCCGCCGCTGCTCGTGCCCTGGAATCCACGATCGAGGCCGTCAAGAAGACCCTGAAGAAGGGCGGCACCGTTTCGCTCGTCGGTTTCGGTACCTTTGCGGTCGGCAAACGCGCTGCTCGCACGGGCCGCAATCCCCGTACCGGCGCTACGATTAAAATCAAAGCTGCTAAAGTTCCAAAGTTCCGTCCTGGCAAGGCATTGAAAGATGCCTTGAACTGAGGATCAGTTTAGGTGGGGTCCTTAGCTCAGTTGGTAGAGCGGCTCCTTTACACGGAGTAGGTCGGCGGTTCGAGACCGTCAGGACCCACCACCACCGAACAAAGGCGAACGCAAGTTCGCCTTTTGTTTTTTGCCTTCTGAAAGATCGACCATGTTTGAATCCATCCGCAAGCACTCCAAGATCGTGATGATCTTATTGTTCTTGCTGATCATTCCATCGTTTGTGCTGGTAGGCATTGACAGCAACTACTTCTCTGAAAAGAGCCCAGTGGTGGCGCGCGTCGATGGCGACAAGATCAACCAGACTGACTGGGACAATGCCCATCGCATGGAGACCGACCGCATGCGTGCGCAGTCTCCCTCGGTCGATCCCAAGCTTCTTGACTCTCCCCAGGCCCGCTACGCCACGCTCGAGCGCCTGGTGCGCGACCGCGTGCTGGCAGCTGCCGCCAAGGAAATGCACCTGGTGACGAGTGATTCGCGGCTGGCACGCAGCCTGCAGGAGATTCCCGCCATTGCAGGGCTCAAGCGCGCTGACGGTACGCTGGACGCAGAAGCCTATCGGGCCCTGGTGGGTACGCAAGGTTTGACGCCGGAAGGCTTCGAGGCCAATGTCCGCCGCGATCTGTCGATCAATCAGGTCATTGGTGGTGTGATGGGTACCGCCTTCAGTACCAACGCCCAGGTCAAGCTCGCGCTGGACCCGCTCTATGAGCAGCGAGAAATCCAGGTGGTGCGCTTCAAGTCTGCAGATTTCTCTGCCAAGGTTGCGCCCACGGATGCAGATCTGGAGTCCTACTACAAGGCAAATCCCGCAAAGTTCCTTCAGATGGAGCAGGCTTCGGTGGAGTATGTGGTTCTGGACCTCGACAGCGTGCGTTCCGGTATCACCCTCAATGAGGACGACTTGCGCACCTACTACAAGGAAAACGTGGCGCGCATGGCCGGCAAGGAAGAGCGTCGCGCCAGCCACATCCTGATCAATGCCTCCAAGGACGCATCGTCTGCCGACCGTGAGAAGGCCAAGGCGCGTGCGACGGAACTGCTGGCCCAGGTGCGCAAGGCGCCAGCCACGTTTGCGGATGTGGCCAAGAAGGCCTCGGACGACAAAGGATCGGCCACCGCAGGTGGCGATCTGAATTTCTTCGGACGGGGCGCCATGGTCAAGCCGTTTGAAGACGCGGCCTTTGCCCTCAAGAAGGGTGAAATCAGCGATTTGGTGGAAACCGACTTCGGTTACCACATCATCCAGCTGACCGACATCAAGGCACCCCGCCAGCCTTCCTTTGAAGAACTGCGCCCCACCATGGAAGCCGAACTCAAGCAGCAGCAGGCGCAGCGCAAGTTTGCCGAGGTGGCGGAGTCATTCACGAACAGCGTGTATGAACAGGCAGACAGCCTCAAGCCGGTGGCAGACAAGCTCAAGCTCAAGGTGCAGACCGCGTCTGGCCTCACCCGCACGCCAGCTCCTGGCGCGGTGGGACCACTGGCCAACCCCAAGTTCCTGGAAGCACTTTTCTCTTCGGATTCGGTGCAGAACAAACGCAACACCGAGGCCGTGGAAATAGGTCCCAGCCAACTGGCTGCTGGCCGTGTGGTGCAGTACACCCCCGCCAAAACCCTGCCGCTGGAAGAAGTGCGAGCCCGCGTGCGCGAACTGTATGTGGGGCAGAAAGCCTCTGAATTGGCGCGCAAGGATGGCGAAGCCAAGCTGGCTGCGTGGAAAGCGGCCCCGGCAACCGCCAGCGGCCTCGGTGCCCCCATCCAGATTTCGCGTGAGCAGGTCCAGAACCTGCCCCGTCCTCTGATTGATGCAGCGTTGCACGCGCCGACAGCCGACGCTCTCCCAGCCTGGGTTGGTGTGGACCTGGGGAGCGAGGGTTATGCTGTGGTCAAGGTGAACCGTGTGGTGCCTCGGCCGTCTCCAGAGGGCCAGCGCGCGCAACAGGAGCGGCAGCAATATATGCAGTGGTGGGCTTCGGCGGAAGGCCAAGCGTACTATGAGATGCTCAAGAAGCGTTTCAAGGCAGAGATCAAAGCGCCGCGACCCTCGGCCACTTTGCAGGCCGCTGCAGAAAATTAAGCAAATTGGTCTTGGGGCTCAAATCCCAGGCTATAATACAAAGCTACGGTGGCTGTAGCTCAGTTGGTAGAGTCCAGGATTGTGATTCCTGTTGTCGTGGGTTCGAGCCCCATCAGCCACCCCAAATCAGAAAAAGCGCCGCAACAAATGTTGCGGCGCTTTTTTGTTTTGGGCCTCCAGCATGTGAGGGGCAGTCCGGAGCCATTGCTTCTGCCCACTCTTCGAACAGTCTTTCTTGGCGGGATTTGGGTAGTGCCGGGATGGAGCGCGTCGTATGCAGCGCATACTGCGTCTTTAGCTTTTTCTGGAGTCTTCCATGAGCCTTGTGATCCGCGACGCGTCGCCCAGCGAAAAACGTGGCAACGCCATGTCAGCAGCCCTTGCCAAGGAGCAGCTGGAGTACGCGGTCCAGATCGTTCGGGAGGTTTTGCCTCAGAGTGCGAGCGATGGCGCGCTCATTGGCGCAGTGGTCCAGGCCATTGCCATGAACTACGCTGCGGTCCCGCAGCCAAACCGATAGTGCTCCGAATGTTTTGATGGAAGGGAGTGTCCCTTCAGGCATCAGTGCATGAAATGTCCGTGCCGAAGTAGAACTGAGCCACCGCGCCGCTGGAATCGTGAGCCAGGGGTGGAAGCCGACGCTGTGATGGCCGGCTTGGACCGCATTCCACGCTGTGGCTGTGCGGTCTCCTGATCCATTGAACGCTGATGATCCTGACGCTGAGAATCGACAAGATAGAACCCGGGAACTACCGGGCCCAAGTATTTGACGGCCGTGAGGAGCTGGGTGAGTTTGGAGCCCCGGGAGGACATAGGCAAATTCACCAGCTTGGCGCCTTGCATCGCCCTTCGGGAGCTGGAGGGGCCGACCTCTTCACCACCCCAAAACCGACGTTACATGGGCCGTGCCCGCAACTTTGGCTTAGGCTGGATCAAAGACATCCTCTACACTTCAAATGATACGTATTCTTATGAAGGGGTGGAGATGAATTTGCGAGACGTTGGCGTGGGCTTGATTTTCTTCCTGGGAGCGAACCTAGCTCAGGCTGTTTACACGATCAACATCAATCAGGTGGGTCCTGATGTCGTGATGAGTGGCTCAGGCTCGATAAACACCAGTTCTTTCTCCTCCGTGGGCCTCATTGGACCGTGTCTTCTTGGTGATGGATTCATCGGTACAAATGCCCTCTGCATTGGCTCAGACACAAACGGAGATTGGTATCCTGGGGCGCTGTCGCCTGGCATTTCGCTGCCTGCTGTAGTGCCGACCGCTGGGTCAAGCTCTTCGGGGCCCAACGTGTTTCTCCTGGGAACTGAGCTGTACCTACCGGAAAACTATGTTTCTGCGTCTCCGATCGTCAATCAAACGATTTTTGCAGGCACGACGTTGGCAGCGATTGGCCTTAACGTGGGGACTCAAACGTTGTTCGTGCCATCTGGCGACGAGATCATCATCAATGTGGGGCTAGCGCCACCCGCCGCTCCAGCTAGCATTCCCACGCTCGGTGAGTACGCCTTACTTGGACTGTCGTCATTGCTGGCTATGCTGGGCATGGTAGCTATGCGGCGTCAGCGGGGCTAAGGGACGTCCGCAATCGGAAGAAATCTGGTCCTGGGCGACGGGCCCACAGGATCTGCACCTTCATCCTCAATTTCGCCAACGTAGTCCGGCCCTGATTGGGGGAGCTGGGGCTGCGGGGGGATAGTCGGCGTCTCGGTACTGGGCGGCAGGTCGCCCGGGGGAAGGGGATAGGTCTCGGGGACCTTGTGGGCTGGGTGTTCGTTCGGGTCGGTGGCCATGGCGAGCTCCTTGTGGAAAGAGTCCATTGGGACACTCGCCTGTGTCGGCCGTCGTAGGAGGTCATCCATATAGAACGACCGTCCAGAGCTGGCTTCAGGCGTGAGCTAGTTGGTAAAAGTCCGCCAGCGGCATCTCGGTGCCATCGTGGGCCACAAGAACGCCAGCAGTGGCATCCGATACCTCTATCGGGCTGCCATTGAATTTGCCTTGCTCTGGCTTCACGCCATTCATTGGCACGCAGCCATAGAGGCGGCACAGAAGCAGATCGTCGGCCTGGGCCCTGGTCAGGACCAGCTTCTGCGGTTGCGCTGTACCGTGTGCGCGCCAGTGTGCGCGGAATGCGTTTGTCGCGCGGCGGTGGGTGTCTGCCATGCCTGGGCGGCAGGGTGGGAGGTCTACGATGTTCTGGGCGGCCATGCCTGCGATTTTGTCAGGATGGCGGAGCATCAATCGAAAATTCCTCCCCGATTCTTCCCTGGCGCAATGCAGAAAAGGTGTTTTTCAGAGCCCGGAGGAGTTCACAAAGTGCCTTGAAAACCGCATGAGTGCTGGGTTTCATGTTTTCGATTTAGAAAAGTACCGTCAAAAGTACCGTCATTGGCGAAAGTGTCCCCTTTCCGTTGCAGAAAGTCCACGCCGGATTCGGTGTCGCTCTTGTCTTCCCTTCGCCCGCGTACCTACACGCGCGCTTATCGCGGGAGCAGGTCGAATCGGATTGGATCGCATAGTCCGACCATTACGCTGCTTTTCTCCACTGCAGCTTGTGGGCCTGTTCTACTGGTGAGAACGCTGTACCTATTTCGACCGTCTTTTTCCTGAAAGAACGAATAAATTTCCGTGGTCGCACCTGGGTAGTGCACAAGAATCGAAATTGACCTGTCGGATGACCTGAGCAGTACAAGCTTTGCGCCGTCCTGCGTCATGCTGATAGGTTTGTTGCGAACATCGATGAATAGCATGTCCAGCGTCCCGGTCGGTGTCCGCACGAGCGTCAACACGCCCTCCGAGATTTTGTCATCTGACCACCCCGCATCCGCCTTTTCTGCGGTGCCGCTGAAATGTCGGTACACCTTGCCCGCAGGACTTCTACACGCTGCGATGTCCGCTTGTTGCGAATGTGCACCCGCTGTTGCGAGCAATGCGCTCAGTGCGCAGATGGCTTTGAAGTACACGTTTTTTCTCAATCTGCGTAGGCTCATCAGCGGTGTCTATCGTTGATTGGCGAATTTTCGTTTGATTGTTTTCAAACGGGGGATTTTTTCTGCGAGTGAGGATCGGTGGGGTGTCATCAAAGCCGCGAGTTCAGACTTTGCACGCCCCCCCGTGTGCGTTTCCTCTCGCACGCAAATGAGTACGAGCTCAAATAGCTTGTGTATTTGAAACGTTCCGTTACGATCTGTCGAAGGAGAACTTTCATGACCCCTTCAAAAATTGTGCTGTCAGCCGCTGTTGCAATCTTGGCTTTCGGTGCCCAAGCGCAGACGTATCAACAGATTGGTAATACGACGTACGGGAGCAATGGAACTAGCTACCAACAGATCGGAAACACCACTTACGGCAGCAATGGGACCAGCTACCAGCAGATCGGAAACACTACCTACGGTAGCAACGGAAATAGCTATCAGCAGATAGGAAACACCACGTACGGGAGCAACGGAAGCAGTGCCAGCACGATTGGCAACTCCACGTACATCAACCATGGGAATGGCAAGACTTCCACTTGCAACCGCATTGGGCAGTCGGTGTATTGCAACTAGGTTTTCAAGCGGTGGAACTGTTGAGCCTCTTGCATTCTTGAAGAGCTGTTCTCAGTGTCTCGGCTTCTTTTCGTTCAACGTATCGCGCTGCGACCGCAGCGCTTCGCGCAGCTCTTTGATTGCCCTTCGCATGGCATCCCGCTGCCCACCACGGTCAGCATTACGCGCTGCCACCGCTTTTCCTTCTAGGCTTACGGGGCCTGTGGACTGATTCCAGGGCTTCCACCGCTGGATGGCCTCGCGCTGGCGTTGTCGTTGCTCCTGCGTCCATGTGCGTGCTGCCATGCCCTGAATCCTCTAATAGTTCGTTCTGCAGTGTTTCGGTTTTTCTCACGCGCGTGCTGGTGTTTCTTGTTGTCGTTTTGTTGTTGATCTGTTGCGGCCCGTGGGCAATGTTGGCTTGCTTGGCAAAGATCACCGGCGGGTTCTTGATGGCGGCCAGTGTCTCCAGCGTGGCGCGGCACTGGCCCTGGGCCTTGAGTGCCAGCCGCATATAGCGCTCGGTCGCGTCCAGATACTCGCCCATGTTCAGCGCTGCCCGCCGGGCCATCTCGTTGAAGATGGCGTCCAGCGTTGCGGCCTGCGCCGTGAGGGTGGTTTCTGCGTGCTTGAGGTCGCCGTCGTGGGTGGTGTCCACGCGCTTCTTGAGCGTCATCACGCACTCGGTCACGTCCAGCGCACCAAACGTGCCCTTCGCAAACGTGCGTGCAGTCATTGCGTTGGCTGCAACGCTGCCCAGCGCCATTGCCGCGATCTGGGCGGCGTCAGTCTGCGCTGGGTCTTTGTGTAGCTGCAGGGTGTTGGGGTCGGGGTTGCCACTTGGCGCCGCCGGGGCCTGGGCCTTCTTCTTCATCGTGCTTGCTCCTTGAATCCTGTGCATTGCTGCAGCATCACCACCAGCCCATGCGCCAGCCCTGCGTCTGCTGGGCGGGTGCCGATGGTCGCCTGCTTCCAGTTGCCGCAGCTCCAGCGGTCCACGCCTTGCAGATGTGCGCACTCCAGGCACTGTCGGCGGTGGTCGCCGTCCCTGTCACGCAGTACCAGCTTGTCGGCCAGGGCTTCGGCATCGTCCAGGGTCAGCCCCTTGTCGGTGAAGCGCGCCAGCCGCTCCGTGAAGGTGTCAATCTCTGCCGTGTTCATCGCAGCGCCATGGGGCCAGCACCAGCGGTCAGGGTCTGCGTTTGCTTCGTTGGCCGGTGGCTGTTGTGGGGTTTTGAGGTTTTCAGAAACCCCATCGGGGCACGCTACAAAACCTACGAAACCCGGTTCTGTAGGTTTCGTAGCGTCGGCGTTCGGGGTGGGTGCCGATTTCAGGCGCTGTAGCCACTTCATCACGCGCCCCCTTTCGCCAGAGCAGGGTGCAATGCGTATCGCTCGCTGGGCCTGCCGCCCGTTGTGCCGCTGGGTGTTGCCTCGCGTTCCAGCCAGCCATAGTCGACCAGCAGGTCGGCGGCCTTGCGCACAGCGTCTGGCGTCCCAAGTCCTGCCCAGTGTTTCACCGCAATCTGTCGGGGCGTGAAGGCATCCGGCAAAGCGCCGTCGCTGTCGGCCAGTTTGCCCGCCTTGATCTTGTCCAGCAGCTGCTTGGCTGCGCTGGTTTCCGGCATCACCGCTGCGGCATACAGGCGTTCGGCATGGGTGCGCAGGTAGTCGGCCCATGCCAATGCGCGCATCAGCTCGCGCCCATGGATCAGGTGTCCACTGTCGGGTGTGTCTACCAGGGCAAAGATCAGCGCCAGGGCGGGAACCAGCTTTCGGTATTTGGCTAGGTGAGACACCAGCGCCGGGTGTAGTTCTTCACCGCGCAGCTCGGTTTCAAAAGGGATCAGCCATTCTTCAAACAATGCCTGTGCATCGGAGGTAAAGCGCCATTCCTGTGCATCGCTGTCGGTGACTGGCTGCAGTTGATTCAGGCGCTCAAACACCGCCCATGCAGCTTGTTTTGCGGGGGTGTCGGGCCACCGATCCACATAGACGAATTCGCGGTTCACATCAGGCCACACCGTCAGCCCAAAGCGCTGCAGCAAGCCGTCATCACCTGCGCCACCCGCCACGGCGTCGCGCACGTAGCTTTGCACCTTGCCGGGCTGGATGCCGCCCAGCATTGCCAGACACACGCGGGGCACAAACGATTCACCGCGCCCGATGCGGTCTACAGCATGGCCTTGGTTGCCGTCATAGCCCGTCAGGTAGAAGCCGCGTGCGCCTTCCTGCCCTTGCTTGTCCATGCTGCAAAGCAGGCCGTGGATTTCATCGCGGTAAACCAGCGTGCCCCACGGGTTCACGGTCAGCAGCTCGGCCAGTTTCTCCACCGTGGCATCGTTGACCACATAACGCCGCATGGTCGGCTCTGGTGTCATGTTGTCCGCTGGCTGCAGCAGCGCCCGCGCTTTGGCTGGGTCTTTGGCGGCTTGGGCTGCAGCCTGCTTTTCGTTGGCCTTGGCGGCCAGCTCGGCCACCTTGCAATCGAGTTGCCAGGCTTCGTGCGCAGCCTGCCATTGTTCCCGTTCTGTTTTTTCAAGGCGCTGCAGGGGCTTCAATACCTCGCTGAGTGCGGGCGACTTCATCACGCCGGGTCGCCCCACGATGGCGCCCCACAGGTTGGGGGTCACTGCCCAATCGTCGCGGGCCTTGGGCTTGACCACTGCACGCGCGCCGACCAGGCTGGATAGAGCCACCACAGCCCCCACCGCCGTAAAGTCGGGCGGGCACTGCATACGGTCTGCAATGTCTGCCACCCAGCCGCGCAGGGCCTCGGGAAGTAGCTCGGCATCAAACGGCGCCACGGGTGGCAGGCCACTGGGCAGGGGCGTGGGGTCAGGCCAGCCGCTGTCGGTGGGTGCCGTCGCTGCACTATCAATGCACGCCTTCACCGCATCCAGCCCCAGCAGTTGGTGCAGGTCGTTAAAGTCCGTCGCCTTCTCTGGACGGCTGTCGCCAAAGTCAGGTTTTGACAGGTTGCCGCCCACCGCCTGCGCCGCCTCGGCGGCTTTGGTCAGGCCGGGGTTTCCATCGGTGCGCCTGTCATCGTCGGCTGCCACGATGATGCGCAGCGCAGGGTACTTGCCGTGCAGTACCTGGGCCACGGGCAGCAGGTTGCCCGCGTTGAAGGCCACCGCCACCGCGTGCCCCGTGGCCTCATGGATACTGGCCCCGGTGGCGAAGCCCTCGCACACCACCAGCACGCCCTGGGGCTTGCCCATGGAGTGGTAGCAACCCGCCACACGCCCGCCGGGCATGAATCGCTTGTCGCCATCGGGTGCAATGGTTTGCAGGCTGTGCAATGTGCCGTCCACATCGCGCAAGGGGATCACCAGCCGCTGCCCATCACACCGTGCGCCGTGGGGCTGTATGCCCTTGCGTGCCAGGTACTCATGGTGCATGGCGGGTGCTGCGGCCTTCCACAGCGCCGCCGCTGTCTGGCGCGCCTGCTGCTGGCGTTGGGCCTGCTCTGCATCGCGCTGTGCCTTCATGGCCTTGATGCGCTGGCGGTGTGCATCGCGCTCTGCCTGGGTCATGGCTGTGTCGGGCTTGCTGCTCCAGGTCTGTGACCAGCCATTGCGCCAGCAGCCAAACACGCCCGCTGCGATGCCGTCCGGGTGCAGGACATACCAGCCCGAATCGTCGCCGCGCTTGCCGCTGGTACTGAAGCGGTGCAGGCTGCCATCGGCTTCGATGGTGGGTGGGGGTGGCAGGCCCGCCGCCTCCATCGCAGTGCTGAATCCATCAATGGCGCTATGCATGGTTACCCCCCTTGGGTTCCAGCACGTAGAGCCCCACGCGGTGTTTGCCGCCGCCTTCGGTTTCCACCGTCTGCCAGTGTGTGCGGATCACATCACCGGCATGGCGCAGTTGCATCACCCGTGCGCGCGGGTCGTAGCAGTCCGGATAGCGTGAAGCCTCAAACGTGGTGAGTGCAAAGCGGGCCAGCGCTGCCCGGATGCGCGCGCATTGCGCCGTGGTGTCGGTGCCCGGATGCGCGGCCAAAATCTCGGCCAGTGCCTGCCGCTTGGTTGCGTCGGTGTGCATGGTGTGCCCCCTTACGCATCGGCGGTGTGTTGGTTGATCCACGCGCGCACGTCGCCCACCTTCCAGGCCGTCACGCGCTCAGACAGGCGGTGCGGTTTTGGGAACGTGCCCGCCTTCACTTTGCGCCACAGGGTGGGGGCGCTGAAGGGCAGGGGAGCTAGGCTGTCGGGGCGCTTGGGGCTCTGCACCAGTTGCGCTTCGCGGATAAATGCGCTGTCGGGCAGCGCGTCGAAGCCCGTTGCACATGCTTTGGACGTGTCGCGTCCTGGCTGTTCGCCATAAGTAATTTTCTTCATGGAGCGCCCTTTACTTGCCGATAGAGGCAATGAGCGCGTCGATTTCGCTGGCTTTCCAGACGGTCACGCGGGGGGAGAGTTTGATCCCCGGTGAGAACTTGCCATCTTTCACGCCCTTCCACCAGCTGCTGCGGCTGATACCCATGCGTTGGGTGATGTGGGGTTCTACGCGGAGTAGGCTGTCAGGCTGCGTTAGTGCGGCTGTCGCTGGCATGGTTGGTCTTTCATAGCTGCGTTACAAAAAACCAAAACCCCACTAACACGCCTGTTCCACTGAACAGGTCGGTCGTGATACCCTCAAAGTCCCGTCGCTGGGAGACTTTCAAGGCCCTCGGGTTTTGGCGGTCTAGAAGGCTCCATGTGCTCGAACACTTGGGGCCTTCGCCTTTTCTGGCTTGGGCCTTTGCCTTCTGTGGATTTTCTCAAGTCCACGCAATCATCATATTTGTCTTTGCACGGCTTGCTCTATCCCCTCCGTTAGTGTCTCGGCGGTTTTGCGCCAAAGAATCGGATGGGCTACCGTTCGCTGGCGCCTCATATCGTGCATTTGCTTGCGCTATGGGCTGTTCTTTCCCTGTGCAGTCCTTAAAACGCGGGGGTCAGTTGACACAAAGTATTACTTCTGAACCCTATGAAGAAGTCGAACAGCATGTCGTCTCCGAAGTTGCTGTGAATGTCGTGGTCTTTATCGTCGGATTTGCTTGTTGAACTTGTCGAGGAAATGTTGCGAAAATATTTGCGATCCAGTGTGGGTTGCCGGGTGTTTCATGCCGTGTACCTAAGAGGGACCACGTCTGCCCCTTTGCGCAGCTTGTCCAGATAGTCCGCCCACTCTTTCATCATCCTGCGCCGCTGCTCCATGAATTCCGCCCGGTCGTAGGCTGCCCCCAGCGGCCCCGATTTGCCGTGCGCCAGTTGGGCTTCGATCACATCCGCAGATATGCCATGGATGCGCTCAATCATCAGCGTGCGCGCCATCGCCCGGAACCCGTGGGCGCTCATCTCGTCGGAGGCAAAGCCCATGCGCCGCAGGGCTGCATTGATGGTGTTGTCGCTCATGGCCCGCTCGCCCGTGCGCAGGCTGGGGAATACATAGCGGCCATGGCCGGTGAGGGGCTGTAGCTCTTTCAGGATGGCGATGGCCTGCGGGGCCAGGGGCACAAAGTGCGGCCTGCCGTTGAGCTTCTGCGCCAGCCGCCGCTTCATGTCTTGGGATGGAATGGTCAGCAAGGCCTTGTCAAAGTCGATCCACGCCCATTCCATCTGCCGGATGTTGCCGGGGCGCTGAAAGAGCAGGGCAGAAAGCGCCAGCGCCGCCTTGGTCATGGGCTGGCCGGTGTAGCCATCAATGGCCCGCAGCAGCTCGCCCGCCTTGGCAGGCTCCAGCACGGCAGCCATGTGCTTGACCAAGATGGGCTTTAAGGCGCCGTGCAGGTCGGTCACGGGGCTGCGCTCGCAGCGCCCGGTCTGCACGCCGTAGCGGAACACCTGCCCGGCGGTCTGGCGCAGGGTGTGGGCGGTTTCGTTGGCGCCGCGCTTCTCCACCTTGCGCAGTGCGTCCAGCAACACGGGGGCGGTGATGGCTGGCAAGGTCAGCTTGCCGATGTGGGGGAACAGGTCTTTCTCCATGCGCTCGATCCACCGTGCCGCGTAGCGGGGGCTCCAGCCGCTGGCCTGGGTGGCGTGGAATTCGCGGGCCACGGCTTCAAAGGTGTTGGCTGCGGCTACGCGGGTTGCCAGCTTCTCGGCCTTCTTGGCTGCGCTGGGGTCGAGTCCTTCGGCCAGGAGTTCGCGGGCGTCGTCACGGCGCTTTCGGGCTTTGGCTAGAGAGACTTCGGGGTACACGCCTAATGCAAGTGTTTTGCGTTTTTCTGCGTGGGTGTAGTCCATGCGCCAGTACCTGCCGCTGGCCTTGACCAGCAGGTACATGCCCCCGCCATCGGCGTACTTGTCTCCGCTGGCTTTGCCGCTGTGCTTCACCTGTCTAACGAATGTGTCTGTGAGTGCCATTGCTTCCCCTGCTAACGGTATCTGGGGTGCGGTACTTCAGAGATACCGTCAGAGATACCGTTTTTTTGACGGTATCTCATGGTACGTAGTGAAATGGCCTGAGACAACAAAAAACCCGCGATGCTAGGAAACATGCGGGCTCTGAGAGGTTGTGAGACTGTCTGAAATGCTACTTTGGCCTGCCCGGAGGGACTCGAACCCCCGACCTATAGCTTAGAAGGCTATTGCTCTATCCAGTTGAGCTACGGGCAGTAATGTTTTCAGCGATAGCGCTTACTAACTTATTGCGTATTGCTACGCAAATTCACCTTATGCAGGTGCCGAATCATACCTGTTGCGCCTACCTGGTCGGACCAACAACACGGCCTTTTCGCAGGTAGTGGCGCTGGGTGGTTGTCACGCTGTCGTGGCCTAGGAGCTCTGCCGCCGCCGCCTCGCCCCGCACTTCCGACACATCGTCTGCAGCCTTGGCCCGCAGGTCGTAGAACCGCATGGTTTTGATCTGGTCTGCAAGCTTTGGATTCAGCTTGGCCGCCTTCTTCCGAGCCCGCTTGTAGACCTCTGCCAACGCCTTCTGAGAAAGCGCTTCCCCGGCCTGGTTCACCACAAGCGCAGAGCTCCACATCTTGCAGGCATCCTTGCGGGCCTTGATGCGGTCCAGCAATACAGCCAGTTCTCCTTCTATCCGGATGCGCAGCTTCGCCCCGGTCTTCCCTTGGGTGACTTTCAGCCGACCGTCTTCAATGTCGCCGTCCGTCATGCCCACGGTGTCGGCGGGGCGCTGGCCAGTGAGGTAGGCCAAATCCATCGCGTCTCGCAGCGGCCACGACGCGACGTTCCACACCGCACGGAACACCTCGTCGGTGATGTACTGCTCGCGCTTTTTTACCGGCAGGCCCTTGATCCCCATGCATGGGTTTGCTTTCTCGGTGTAACCCCAGGCCCTTGCCATGTTGAACATGTGCGAGAACGTGCGCTTGAGCCGGTTTGCCGTGGTGGGCTGGTGCTTCTTCCACTGCAGCAGGGCATGGATGTGGCTGGGCTTGATCTCGTCCAGTGGCGCAGGGGATGGCAAGCAAAATAACTCACGAAGCAGATTGATGTCGGACGACTGCAGTACCTGCGTGCTTTTGGCCTTCAATGGCACCACCTCGCGTTCGTACTTGTCCGCCAGGGATGCAAAGTTTGCAACGGCTGCTTTCTCGGTGGTCGCGATCAATTCGGACCACTTGCGCACGGCCAGCACGTAGTCTTTCCCAAGGGGGATCTCCTTGCGAGGCTTCCCGCCCTTGTCGAAGTAGTAGTACGTGATGCCCGAGCGATGGGTTCTTGAGCGGAAATATTGCATGGTCAGGCCAAGGCCGGTTCCCAGCCCTTGTGTTGTTGTGGTGGTTGTTGGGCCCCGCCCTCGATGACGGCGCGCGCCACCACCGGGCAGCCACGGGCGTTGACGAAGTGGGGGATTTTCATGCGCTTGAGCTCGGCAACTTGCAGCTGCTCACGGATCTTGCCGCCTTTTCCGATGCGGACCCCGGTAAGGTCCGCGATCTCGCGCTGATTCAGGAATGTGCTCATGGTGCTACCACCTCCAAAGAATTCCAACGGTCGCAAATTGCCTGCGCCCTGGTTTGGGTTGTGAACTTCGCCCCTGGCTTGTGCGCGAATGAGAGGACGTTGAACCCGTCTGCATTGCAAACGCAGGAGCCGATTGAATAGGTCTCAACGCTGTATGGCGATTTGGCGAGGCCTGGGGAGATCCGCGCGCCATCAATGGCCTGTTGTTCTGTCATGGTGTCTTTCTCCTGTGTTCTCGTTCCGGCTGGCCGCCGTAGTAGATGCGGGCGATTCCGGCTTTCATGGCGCGTACTCAGTGCACCAAGGGACAAGTGGTGTGTCGTACCCGAGCATCAGAGGGTGCAGTGGGTCGCCCGCCTTTGTGAGGCCGAAGCAACGCACGGGCTTGCCAGACGACAGCAGCGCGTCCGCCAGCACGTCGAAGAAATCCTGCAACGCGGGCGGCACCTTCGATGTGTTGCCCCAGCACGGCACAAGGATGTCGGCCTCCGTGATGATGTCGGTGATGTGGTCGCCGATGTCGGGGCCGTGAGGGTCTTCAACTTTGGCAAGTTCCTTCACGTCTGTGGCGCGGTAGGCGAACACGTTGCCCACGACGTAGCGCGATGCGCCCCAGCGCTTGCAGAAGCCAGTCCACTTGCGCACAGTGGCATCGTCAAGGCTGGCATCAGCGGTGCTTGGATTCACGCCGAAAAACGCATAAACGGGGCCATCGCCCATGGTGAGCTGGCGATCCAGGCGGTAGCGGTACAGACCGCAGGGGGACAGGATTGCACTCATGTAGATCTCCAAAAAAATAGGCCCCTCTCGGAGCCCTGGTGTGGTGTGTTTGCCTGTTAGGCGGTGGTGGGTGGTTGATCCTGTGGGGCCGCTCTGAGAAACGGAATCCCGTGCTCACGATGCCAGCCCTCAATTACTGCATCGATGTATTCCTCTGGGACAGCAAGGCGCCCATTGCGGTGCTCCAAAGTCGGCGGCAGCCGCATGTTGTTGCGTGCTGCGTGGTCGCACTCGCTGCGCAGCATCTGGATCAGGCTTTCCTCGCGCTGAGTGATTGCGGGATGGCTGGGCGTTGGTGGCTGAACCCGGTAGCGCTCCGGCATCTGCGAAACCGTCTTGATTTCGTTCAGTGTGTGGCTCGGGTGCTGGTAGGTCCACGTACCCTCTGGCGCTTGCCATTCGACGGGATGACCGTCAGCAATCGCCCGCAGGATCTCCGCATAAGCGACGTATGCGCGTGGGCCGTGTGAACAGGCTTCGGTGTAGGCGTCAAGGGCGGCTTGGTCTTCCACCCTGTAGATCTGCACGCCTGGGATCTTTGAAAAATCATCCATATCGTTCTCCAAAAAATAAAGCCCCTTAGAGGGGCGGTGTGGTTAAGCGGCCTGCTTTTCAAGCCGTTCTAGTTCGGCACACAGTCTGTTGATTTGCGTCTCCGCTCGCGCTTTGGCTGCGTCAATTTCTGCCTTCTTCGCTTCCTTCTCTATCTGAGTCGCTTCCGCTTCCGTCATCAGGCCCGCTGCTACAAGGTCTGCCGGGTTGAGGTAGTCGGCCAGACCCTTTGATGGTGGGCCCCATGCCCGCATGGTGTCTACGCTGATGTAGCTGTCATCGACATCGCGCTGTGATTCAAGCGCCAAGAATGAACCATCAGCGCAAAGGATGACAACTTGCGCGCGGCGCAGATCAGAATCAAAAACATGGCTCACTGTTCTGCCAACCAGGCCGTCAATGCTGCTGAGCTGGGCGCCGCCCGGTTTTCCGACGACCGTGTGCACCTCAAGTGCTGCTCTAGCCTCTCGCATCAAAGAGTCTGGAAGGTGGCTCCTTGCATCAGTCCGGCGCAATCCCTCAACCTCGTCAATGATCGCGCCAAGAATTTCGATTGGTCCGCGCTCTTGCATCTCGCTTCTCCAATAAAAAAGCCGCTCAGTGGCGGCTAGTGAAAAGTGTGAATCGGTTCCGGTTCCTCCGGCTCCGGTGGTGGCTTGTCGGCTTCATCCCGCTGTTCCTGCCAGCGCTGCGCCTCCCAACGGTCGCGCTTGTCGTCTCGGTTATGTTTGTGTTGATGGCTCATTGGATCCACTCCTTAACGTTGCTTGGATCGGTCGATGCATACACTGCGTCAAACTGCGCATCGCCATTCGGATTGCAGGCGCAATTTGCAGCGGGAGCGCCGCAGTTACAGCCGCCCCTTGTCGTTACGGCTGATGGCTGGCCCGGGTGCGCCTCGCATACCCAGCCGGAATCGGCGCAGATTTCACAGGGCTTGGATTTGGCTGCGGATCTCATGGCTTCGCCTCGTCATCAAGATCAATGGTGAACTGCTCACCTGTTTTCGGGTCCGTGCAGTCCACCCCGGTAATGACTCCGGGCCGGTTGTCGTCGCGCCACACCAACCCAGTTGACTCACCGCCAGCAGCTTCGAGCAGTTTGCTGTAGACATACCATGTGTATAGATCAGGAAGCATCCTCGCGAACTGATCCTCTGTCAGCTTGAGCATGTCGGTCACATGGTTCAGTGTGAATTCTTCGTCCATCACTCGCCTCCTTTCTGCGCCGTAGTGGCGTCATTTCCTTCTCCTTTGACTGGGTGTGCGGTTTCGTTTGCTCGCGCATCGCACTTTTCACACCATGTCGGGCGCTTCGGGAAGTGATCGCCAAAGGGCTTGCGCCAGTCGTCCAGAGGTATGGAAGTGTTGGTGCCGATGCAATCTTGACCAGCTAAACCGCAAAGTGCCAATCCAATATTGACCAGGGTGTTCCACTGACCTGCTGAGAATTTCAGCAGGGGATTCAAGGTGATCACCATGGACATGATTGGCAAGGTCAGGCGCATGAGGCTGCGCGACCAACTCTCTCTCAGCGAGATCGCAAAGCGCACAGGCCTGTCGCGCAACACGGTCAAGAAGTGGCTCAAGGCGCCCGGCGATGTTGTGCCGAAGTACGAGCGGGTGAAGCTCGATGGCAAGCTAACTGCGTTCGAGCCGATCCTGCATCAAGCGCTCACGACCGACAGCCATCGCCCCAAGCAGGGACGGCGCAGCGGCCGAGCTTTGTTTGCTCAGATACAGGCCCAGGGCTATCGCGGCGGCTACAGCGCCGTCACCGACTACATCCGGCGCTGGCGGGTGGAGTCCGCAGCCAGTCCGGCCAAGGCGTTCGTTCCGATGAGCTTCGAGCTGGGCGAGGCCTTCCAGTTCGACTGGAGCGTCGAAGCCATGCTCGTCGGCGGTGTGTTCTACAACGTGCAAGTGGCGCACCTGAAGCTGTGCGCCAGCCGGGCCTTCTGGCTGGTGGCCTACCCCAGCCAGGGTCATGAGATGCTGTTCGACGCGCACACACGCTCGTTCCAGGCACTAGGTGGCGTCACCCGACGCGGCATCTACGACAACATGCGCACCGCTGTGGACAAGGTGCAGCGTGGCAAGCAGCGCACCGTCAACGCGCGCTTCGCAGCCATGTGCAGTCACTACCTGTTCGATGCCGACTTCTGCAACGTCGCCTCGGGATGGGAGAAGGGGGTGGTGGAGAAGAACGTGCAGGACAGCCGCAGGCGCATCTGGATCGAAGCCGCGACCCGTCGCTTCGGCTCGTTCATCGAACTCAATGCCTGGCTGAGCGAGCGATGTCGTTCGGTGTGGAGCGACACCACGCACCCGATCCATCGGCAGTTCACCGTGGCCGAGATGTGGGAGTTGGAGAAGCCTCACCTCATGTCCATGCCGGCCCCCTTCGACGGCTACGTCGAACGGTTGGCCCGGGTCAGCAGCACCTGCCTGGTGGCTGCCGCTCGCAACCGCTATTCCGTGCCGTGCGAGTGGGCCGGCCACATCGTCAGCACCCGCGTCTATCCCGAGCGAATCGATGTGGCGGCCGCGGACGCCGTCGTCGCGAGTCACGCCCGGCTGCCGGGCAGCGGCCAGACCAGCTACGATTGGCAGCACTACATCGACCTGGTGCAGCGCAAACCGGGCGCCTTGCGCAACGGCACGCCGTTCCTGGACCTGCCGGCGCCGTTGCTGCGTTTGCGCCAGTCGCTGCTCAGGCACCCTGGAGGAGACCGGGTCATGGCACAGGTGCTGGCCGTGGTGCCGCAGGCCGGGCTGGAAGCGGTGCTGGTGGCCATCGAGCTGGTACTCGAAGGCAGGACCCCCAGCGGCAGCATTAGCGTGGAACACGTGCGCAACGTGCTGGCCCGCTTGAACAACCCGGCCACGCCGGCGCAAGCGCAGACGTCCTTGCAACTCACCCAGGCGCCCAAGGCCGATACCGCGCGTTATGACCGGCTGCGCCCCACCCACCAGGATCATCTAGACGGGCAGGAGGTGGGCCATGCGTGAGACCTCCATCGATGTACAGGCCCAACTGAAGGCGCTGCGGCTCAACGGCATGGCCACGGCTTGGGCCGATCTGACGGAGCAAGGCGGCGATACGGCCTTGGCTGCATCACGCTGGCTGGTGGAGCACCTGCTGCAGGCTGAAGATGCTGATCGGGCGATGCGTTCCATCGCCCATCAGATGAAGGCGGCACGCTTCCCGATGCACCGCGACCTGGCTGGGTTCGACTTCACCGTCGCGCCGGTCGACCGCGCGTTGATCCAGAAACTGGCGGACCTCTCGTTCACGCAGGATGCGCAGAACGTGGTGCTGGTCGGCGGCCCAGGCACCGGCAAAACCCACCTGGCCACGGCGCTGGGAATTGCTGGGCTCACCCGGCACGCCAAGCGAGTGCGGTTCTACTCCACGGTCGATCTGGTCAATGCCCTGGAGCATGAGAAGAGCCAGGGCCGTGCCGGACGCATCGCCATGAGTCTGGTGCGCATGGACCTGGTCGTGCTCGACGAGTTAGGTTACCTGCCCTTCAGCCAGGCCGGTGGTGCCTTGTTGTTCCACCTGCTGTCCAAGCTGTACGAGCACACCAGCGTGATGATCACCACCAACCTGACGTTCGCGGAGTGGTCCACGGTGTTCGGCGATGACAAGATGACCACCGCGTTGCTGGATCGCTTGACCCATCACTGCCACATCATCGAGACCGGCAACGAGTCCTACCGCTTCCGCCACAGCACGCACGAAGCCAAGGGGCGCATCAAGGCTCGTGAGCAGACCAAGAAGGCAGTGGCCGCCCAGGTTAGCGAGACCGCGGAGGAAGGGGCCTCGCCTGACGGCTCGGCAATACCAACCACCAGTTCAAAAAAAGGAGGCCCTACCGAAGCATCCACCCTATAGTTATCCACAGCTGGTTTCTAATGGAACCAGCTTTAGCCCCTGGTCAATGTTCGACTGGCACTGCTGATCACGTTTGCACTGGCACTAACAGAGCATGGCTTTCTGGAGGAGCGCGAGCGCCCATCCTCCAAGGGTGGAATGAAGAAGTTCAAGGTGTGCACCGACATGGAGTACGGCAAGAACCTCACTAGCCCGAACAACCCACGCGAGACGCAGCCACATTGGTACGTCAGCAAGTTCTCTGAGTTGTTGGACTTGGTGCTCCCTGCAAAGCCGCGCGCGGTTGGCGCATGACCTCCACAAAGGCGAAAGCCCCGACGCTTGGACCCGTCGAGGCTTTCTGTGATACCCGAACCAGAACAGAACGGATTTCGCTATGGAACATACGTCAAACAGGACACTTACGCAAGTGTGCGACATCATGAGCGTATTCGCGTGCGCGCAGGCTGACACAGTGCGTGAGTATGTGCACGTACTGCCGAAAGATCGCATTGATGAAATCAAGCGTCTTGGCAGTGAAATGTTGGAGATGATTCAGGGCCTCAAGCAAGAGGCTGCAGCCACGGAGTCTGCACTGAGTGACCCTGCGTTTGTCGCCTTCAAGGCGCAGCTGCTGGCAAAACCAAAGCGCGTGCGGAAGTCTAGAAAGGTTGCAGCATGAGCGCCGCCACCATCAAGCGCTGCGTCATCTTCAAGCGCTCCGGCGTGGAGATGACAACGCCCTGGTACACCAGCATGGATCGGGCGCAGCGGGCTCTGAAAGTGATCCGTCGCCGATACGGCGCGGCTGTGCTCTACCGAGATTGAGTCCTAACCAGCAGCCCGCTTCGGCGGGCTTTTTTGCGCCCCCCAGTAGGGTTCGCGCCTTTCCCCCATCCCCGGAACACTGCAATGCATCCACCTTGCAGGAGTACCGGCCATGGCCAACACGTTTTATCCCAAAGGCGCCGAAAAAATGCTGACGGCCGCCATCAACTACAGCAGCGACACGATCAAGGTCGGCATCGTTTCTGACGCCTACACCTACAGTACCGCACACGAATTCCTGTCCGATGCCGGTACTCTGGTTGGAACAGCCCAGACGCTGGGCTCCAAAGCCATCACTGGTGGTGTGTTCGATGCCGCCGACCCGGCATTCGGCGCCATTGCCCCTGGTAGCACGGCCAAGGCGCTAATCATGTGGAAAGACACCGGCAACCCGGCAACATCGCCGCTGCTGGCCTACCTCGACCAGCTCACCGGCTTCCCATTTGCCACCAACGGCGGTGCTGTCACCGTCCCCTGGTCCAACGGTGCCGGGAAAATCTTCTCGCTGATGCCAGCATAAGGAGCGCGCCATGACGGAGCGCTTCACGGATAACGCGGTAGCAACGCTGGCTGCGGGGATTGACGACACCGACACCATTATTGAAATGATTGTGGATGCCGGGTCTGCGCGTTTCGCGACGCCCTCCGGCAGTGATTTTCAGCGTGCGACGCTCTACTCGGCAGACGATCCTGATTCCTTCGAGATCGTGCGCATAACTGCGAACGACGGCACCAATCTCACGGTGCTACGCGGCCAGGAAGGCACGACAGCTCTGGCGTGGGCCGCAGGCGCAAAGATCGGCGCCCGGATCACTGCGGACATGCTCGAGACCTTCGTGGCAAAAAGCCGCACGACGGTGGAGGGCACTGTTTTGCAGTTTGCCGGATACCCCGTCCTGCCGCTGCTCACGGCCTCGCCCACTACATCTGCAGGCGCATCGTTCCCGCAAGACATCAACTTGTCGCACGAGGTGGTGGGTGGATCGCTGCCAGTTGATCTTGGCGACGCTGTCCCAGACTGGGTTTCGGATGCCTCCTACCCAAATGGCAGCATCGTCGCGCCCACTACACCCACGGGCTTCCACTATGTCTTTCAGGCGGCCGATGGCTGGCAGAGTGCCCAGTCCACCGCAGAGCCTGCGTTTGATAACACCGGCAGCTCTATAGACGCACTGGACAGCAGCGCCAACGTCGTGGGTCTGTGGGTTCCCATCCCGACGCCGCTTGCTTTCGTGATGACATTTCCCAGCAGCCGGGGCCTGGTTGTCACCGAGGTAGGGTTCATCTGCCTGGATCATGACGCGACCACAGACCCTGTGGTCCGCATTGGGACCAGTGCCTTGCCAACGTTGTTCGCCAACGATGTGACGCTGACCCAAATTGCTGGGCCAAGCCAAGTGCACCGCGTCCCGATCACTGCTGGCGGCCCGATGGTGACGGATGGCTTGCGGTTTGCCGTGCAGACGGCGGCCACTGGGCGCTTCATCGGGCGGTTTTACTGGCGCGGCTTCTTCGTACAGACGAGCTGATCGATGAGCTATCCACTCATCAACGGCGCGGCCATCAACGACGACGAGGACTCGGGCGCCACGCGCAGCCTGCGCCCTGTTTTCTTTGGCGTGCCAAGCCTGCTGATGAGCTTGCCAGCGCAGAGCTTGCAGCCGGTCTGGTTCGGGCCGGGCAAGATCCAGCTGGGTGAGGATGTTTCAGCGCAGGCGTACAGCCTGCAGCCTGCATGGTTTGGGCCAGCCCAGATCTTGGTGGGCCAGCCTCCTGACAACGCATCGTTTCCAGCTGCCAGCTTGCGGCCCGTGCACTTTGGCGTTCCGTCTGTTGACATTGGGTCTCCAGACATTGCCGCCGAGAGCCTTGCGCCTGTTTACTTTGGCGTGCCATCGCTTTCACTGGAACTGCCTGCAGAGAGTTTGCAGCCGGTGTACTTTGGCACTCCTGGCTTTGCCATCGACTTCGCGGCGCAGAGCCTGCGCCCAGTTTGGTTTGGCACTCCATCGTTGGGCATGGAGTTTGAAGCCGCAAGCCTGCAGCCGGTGCACTTCGGCACGCCGGGCTTGTCCCTTGGTGGTGTTTCCTTCCCCGCAGAGAGCCTGCAGCCTGTGTGGTTCGGCACATCGGACCCCTTGGGCTGGAGCTTCCCGGCGCGATCCCTTTGGCCCACAACCTTCGGCATTCCATCGCTGGACAGGGGTGATTCATGCTGACGTTTGAGAGCTTCACCGGTATCAACAACGTCTTGCCGGAGCGCCGCATGAGTGGCGCTGACCTGATCACCGCGCTGGACGTGAACATCGGATTGACCGGTGAAATCACGCGCCGCTACGGGTTCACCGAGGCCAGCGACACCTGCCACAAGAACATCTGGCAGTCTGCCGGGTACATGCTGGCCACTCAAGGCAGCGAGCTGGTGGCGCTGCACCCAGGCGGGGCCCGGAATGTCATCGACCCGGCAATCGGTCACTCGCGTATCTGGTACTGCAACCTACCGGACGGGCGAACCACCTACACCAACGGCCTGATCCAAGGTGTCACCGATGGCGTGACGGGCGTTGATCGCACCGTTCGTGCACCGGACAGTTTGGGTGCCCCTGATGTTGCGTTTGGCAGCCTGTTTCCCGGCCAATACCGCTACCACCTGACGGCCGTGCGCCTGTCAGACGGCGCAGAGAGCCCAGCCATCAGCTCGGAGCCCATCGCCATCAATGGCGGGATCAGGCTGGAGAGCCTGCCCGTTCGCGTTGGCCATGCCATCAACGTCTACCTGAGCGGCCAGGACGGGGAGGGCGCTTATCTGGCGGGGTCAACCACTGGGAGCACCTTCGAGTGGGGCGGCGCGAATCATGACCTGGTGCTGCCTTGCCGCACGGTGGGCGCGCAGCCTTTCCCCGTGGGAACCATCACGGCTTGCTGGCGCGGGCGCGTCCTGACTGCTGTTGGTGATGCGCTGTGGGCATCCCGGCCAATGGCGCCACACCTTGCGGACTGGCGCGACTTCAAGCCAATGGGCGCCAGCATCACTGCCATCCAACCCGTGGACGGCGGGATCTATGTGGGCACCGACAACGACTTGATCTGGCTGGCTGGCGACACCTTCGACCAACTGGCCTTTATGCCTACCAAGCGCGGCCCCGTGGTGCTGGGCTCTGGCATAGCCGCCCCTGGCGACCGCCTGAAACTGGGCGATGGCACGGGCGGCGGTGCGGCCATGCTGTGCATCGCAGGCGGCGAGATCGTGGCCGGTTTCAACGGTGGCCAAACCTCCAGCCTGACAGCCGACCGCTACAAGACCACGGCCACAGAGGTGTGCGCGACCTTCCGCGAGGTGGACGGCATCCCGCAGTATATGGCGGTGCCGCAATGACCTTGTGGGATGCATTCACCAGAACGCCGACTGGCGAACTGCTGCCGGGGGCAGTGCCTCCGGCATTGCGGGTCATGGGGCCGGTACAGGCCACCCCGCAACAGTTGGCAGACGCCCAGGTGGTGTTTCACCGCTTCCTGGCCATGGCCCGGCTGTCAGTGGTTCCAAACCCCACGGCGGCCGGTGAGTTGCCCGACGGCTCGCGCTATGAAATCAGCGTGATAGGCCGCGTTAAGACCATGCTGCTCTGGCCGGTGGGCGGCGGTGTTGCTGGTGGTCCATTCATCGCATGGACGGCATTCTTCAACACCATGCACTTCCCCATCTGGGAGCGTCCTATCGTGGACTTCCCGTATGACGATCTGCCTCCGAAGCCGGAACCGCCAGGGCCGGAGCCCGCGTATCCGCCGCTTGCAGAGGCATATTTCACTGCGGTTGGTACGGGCCTGCCCGTCACATTTCCTGTGGGTTATCACCATGTCGTCAAGCTGTATATCGGCTGGGGCTTGCTGACTGACGAACCAACCCTCGTTGTTGAAGGGTCATGGATCATCACGGAAATTGGCCGGGTTACCAACGAATCTGGGAGCTATGGGTACTACCAGCATGTCCGCAATAACTATTACTCTGGGGGCGATTTCTACGAGTCTGTGACAGTTCGGAATCTTAACGGTGGGTCCGTGGATTATTCCAACACGGATATAGACGGCAGTAACAGCGTCCCCGTCACACCTACGCTTACAAGCATAGTAGGTCTGTACGAAGCAGCAGCAGCCTCAGCAGCTGCCTACAACGCAGCCGCCATATCGTCCTGGACTGCAGCCCACGCAGCATGGGTAGAAGAATCCCTGACCTACGCCGACCGCCTTGCGGAATGGAATGCCCTGCGCGAGGAGCTGCTGGCCCTGCAGCGTCCATGGTGGCCCGTGCTGGACATCCGCAAGGCGGCACGCCCGGTGCAGGTGCAGAACGTCAAAGAGCATTTGCTCACCGGCATTGGCGACCGCCACTTGACGGCGCGCATCCTGTCCTTCCCCTACAACGTGGCGTTCCGCACGGTCCCGCCCGTGGGCAGTGGCGGCAGCATCACGCACGAATGGGTTGTGGAGCCCACGCAGCGCGGCTACAAGACCACGCTGGTGAACGCCGAGCCGTACACCACCTGGCCGATTTTTGAAGAGGCCAGCGCGGAGACCTATCCAGCGCACCCGCTGCGCCGCGACTTCATGCCGCCAGAGTGCCTGTTCGGATGGAAGGTGACGGGCGAGATGAAGAGCGTGGACCGCTTCTACGCTGAGCAGCGGGCTGCAGAGAACTTCATGGTCGAACCAACGGGGTTTGCGGGGCTGTTCCCGAGCTACCCGGCCGACTATTTCACCTACACCCGCGTGACGAGCGACCCGACCCCGGGCCTGGTTGTCGCATCGGATGCCTTCGTTCCAGTTGGGTCAACGTTCACCGTGGTGTTCTTTGAGTACCTGACGATTGACCCACGTGGCGGGGAAGAACACTGGGTTATCTGCCCCGAACTGATGCAGCGCGACAGCATTTGGATTCGCAACGGCGGGACCTACGTGGACACCCCACGCTTTGTGGACGAGCTTTTCACGCAGCGAGTGCGCCTGGCTGGCGCCATCACACAACGGCGCACGGGGCAAAGCACTTGGTCCACACCCAAGGTCACATCACGCGCCGGGCTCACGCAGGGAAATTGGGAGGCGGACTTTGTGATCGAAGTGCCTGCCGCCACACCTTGCAAGGCCCCTTCGGCCGTGGTGATTGCCAGCAACCTAAGCCCAGCGGCCAAACCCTCTGCTGTGCAGGACGGAGGTTTTTACCTGGATGCCGCTCACCTTTGGAGTGGTGGCCGCGATGCCCTGAACGCCGCGCGGGCAGCCCCTTGGAATGCAGACGGGGCCACGGCTCCACAAGAGCAATTCATCATCCGCGCGCTGATCGCGGCCGGGAGGATTTAGGCATGAACGCCATCGTCTGCAACACCATCAGCGGCGCCGTGTCGGAATACACGCGCTTCACTTTTCAGAGCATCACCCACACGCATGGAGGGTCCGCGACGGGGCTCTATGCGTTCGGCGGCGATACCGACGACGGCCTAGCCATCGTGTCAAAGATCCGCCTGCCGTCCACGCTGCGTGAAACCACGCTCAAGCAATCGCTGGAAATGGTCTACCTGTCCATGGCTGGAACTGGCTGCGCGCGCCTCACGGTGTATGGCGCTCACCAATCTTGGGACTACAGCTTTCCCCTGCGCTGCAGTGGGCAGACACGGTGCCAGGTGGGCCGGGGCATCCGTGAGAACTACCTTGGCTTCGGCCTCACGACACCCGCCGGACAGGCGTTTACGCTGGATCGCGTGGAGGCCATGAACAAGGCTTCAACAACTAGGAGGGTCTGACATGGCCTCGATTGACGATTTCGACTTTAACGGCCCCGCCTCGATTGTTGAGGACAAATACACGCGCTCCGTGGACCTCGCCGCCGAGGCACGCGCCCGGGTCAATGACTTGCACGATGCGCTGATCAACGGCATTTACCCGGCGCCCACCGTCAATGTGCGCTGGGATTCCTTGCCCGCGCCAGTGCTGCCCGACCTACCGGACCAGCCAGAGCTGCCTGTCGTGGCATTCACTGAGCCTGACAGCCGCCCAACACCCTTGGCTGAATCGCTGCCGTCTGTGCCGATTGATGATTTTGACGTTGAGATGCCAGAGATGAACTTCGGCACCGCGCCAACGCTGACCATCGGCCAGGCCCCGGCGCTGCCAGAAGTCCGGGATGTGGAGGTGCCAGACGCGCCGGACGTTGTGCTGCCCGATGCCCCGCAATTCCTGACCCTGCAGACCCACAGCTTCGGCGGCGTGAATCTGCGCGAGGAATGGCTGGACAAGCTGGACGAGATCCCAGAGCTGTCGATCATGGAGCCCACGCGCTTCGAGTACACGCCCGGCGCGCGCTATGCGTCCCAGCTGCTGGCCAATCTGCAAGCCCAGTTGAACGCCCGCATTCAAGGAGGCACCGGCATTGCACCGGCTGTCGAGCAGCAGATTTTCGACCGTGGTCGCGACCGCGAGACGCAGATTGCCCTGGCGCGGGAGCAGGAGGTGTTGCGCGGCGCCGAAGCTCTTGGATTCCCGCTGCCATCTGGCGTGCTAGCCGGTCAACTGGCCGACGCCCGCCGCGAGTATTACGACAAGGTGTCGAGCCTGTCGCGCGACATCACCATCAAACAGGCCGAGCTGGAACAGCAGAACGTCAAGGACAGCATCCAGGCCGCCCTGCAGCTGGAAACGGTCCTGATGGACAACGTCTACAAGCTGGAAATGCTGGCGTTTCAGGCTGCGAAAGAAGCCGCAGACAACGCCATCGCAGCGCACAACGCCGCGCTGGAGCACTTCAAGGCATTGCTGGACGGCTACCGCACTTACGCGGCGGCGTATGAAACCGTCATCAAGGCAGAGCTGAGCAAAGTTGAAGTGTTCAAGGCACTTCTGCAGGCCGAGCAGACCAAGGCCGACATCAACAAGTCCCTGGTGGACCGTTTCAAGGCAGAGATCGACGGAGCCATGGCGGCGGTCGAGATTTACAAGGTGCGCGTCAGTGCTGCGCAAACATTGGTCGAACTGGAGCGCACACGCATTCAGGCTGGAGCAGAGCAGGTGCGGGCCTTCGTTGCCACCGTCAATGCAGAGACCGCCAAAGCGGACCTGTACAAGGCCACCATCAGCGCAGAGGCCACCAAGGCAGAGGCATTCGGATCACTGACGCGCGCCTACAGCGCAAAGGTTGGGGCACAGGCAGAGCAAGCCCGGGTCTACATCGCCCGCTATCAAGCGCAGATCGCCGCGAAGGGCCTGGAGTGGGAAGGCTGGCGGTCCCGGCTGTCTGCGGAAAGCTCCAAGATGGAGGCTGCGGCCCGGCAGTCGTCCATCATCATGGATGGCTACCGCATGAGCGCCAGCGCCATCGAGGCAAAGGCGGGAATGTTCAGTCGCCAGTGGGAAGCCGGAATCAAGCAATACGAGGCGGCGACTCAGATCACATTCTCTGCAGCAAAGCAAAATGCCGACGCTTTCATGCAAGCAGGGGACGCGCGCCTTGATGCAACGAAGGCAGCACTGACGACTGAAGCACAACAAGTGGCTAGCGCGTGGGCGATGGTTTCTGCCGGTGCGTCTATCTCGGGAAGCTCGTCACTGAGCATTACCCAGTCGGTCTAAGCCCCCAGTAGGGTTAGCGCGCGACGGGCATGGCGGGAACACTGCGTGGCATGACGATCACGCCCGCCATCCTCAACCTGCCCATCATCCAAGGCGCCACCTTCGATGAGGCGTTGGAGCGCAGCTTTTTCCCGTACGACACCGAATGGGTGTGCGGCCAGCTTGTCCGGGCTGACACGGGAGCGCCAGTCGATGAGGCTGACCGCGTGCTGGAGGACTACACGGGCTGCTCTGCGGAGGTGCAGCTGCGGCACCCTGAAACCAATGCGCTGATCAAGACACTTTCGACGGCCAATTCAGGCATCGTGCTGGACGCTTACACGCTGCGGCTGCTCATAAGCCACACCGACACCGCAGCGCTGGTGTACGGAGAAACAGCACCGGCGTGGACGTACGCCGTTGGGCACGTCGAAGTCACGCGCGCTGACGGCACCCGCGAGCGCCAGTATTCGATCACATTCCCCCTGAACCCGGAGCTGACGGTGTGAGCACGGTAGTCGAGCCGTCGCCTGATCCAGTTGTCATACGGCAAACCGCATCGGTTGTCGTTGTGGTGGTGCGCACCCGTGCGGTTGTGGTGACGCCGCAGCTCGGCCGTGGTTCCGTGGTGGTATCGCGAGGGGCTCCCGGCCTGCGTGGAGCTACAGGCGCGACCGGGGCCACAGGGCCAACCGGTGCGACAGGCGCATCTGGCACTGGCATCAACCTGCTGGGCGAACTTGCAAACACTGGGCTTCTGCCGCCAACAGCAAATTTTGGCGACGCCTACATCATTCAGGAGAGAGTCTGGGCTTACACCGACGACGGATGGATTGATGCTGGCCCTATTGGCGCGCCGGGTGAGACGGGAGCAACCGGACCCACGGGCGCCACAGGAGCTACCGGAAGTGACGGCGCAGCAGGGGCAACCGGAGCGACTGGGGCCACTGGCGCCACGGGGCCTACCGGGTCAACGGGCGCGACTGGAAGCACGGGCGCGACCGGCGCGGATGGCGCAGTTGGCCCAACCGGCAGCATAGGAGCGACAGGTCCCACCGGTCCGACTGGACCCAAGGGCGACACGGGCGCGGGCCTTACTGTGCTCGGGGAACTGGCAGACCCTGGCGACCTTCCGGTGTCTGGTGATCTTGGCGACGGATTCCTGATTGCAGGCCATTTGTGGACGTGGAACGGTTCCGCGTGGGTAGATGCTGGAGAGATTCAGGGGCCTCCTGGCGCAGATGGAGCAACAGGGGCCACTGGCGCTACAGGACCTACCGGCGCAACTGGTGCTACGGGCAGTGACGGTGCCGATGGCGCTCAAGGCGCTACGGGAGCCACCGGAGCAACTGGGCCTACCGGACCCACAGGGGCAACCGGCGCAGATGGCGCTGCAGGTAGCGATGGCGCCACGGGCGCAACTGGTCCGACTGGCGCTACAGGGGCCGATGGTGCAGCTGGAGCCACGGGAGCAACAGGAGCCACGGGCCCAACCGGGGCCACCGGCAATGATGGTGCGGACGGCGCTGATGGAGCGACCGGCCCAACTGGCAGTACCGGCGCCACCGGGCCTACTGGTGCGACGGGGAATGATGGCGCAAATGGCGCAAATGGCGCTACAGGGGCAACTGGTCCAACAGGTGCGACCGGCGCAACGGGGGCAACAGGTGGCACCGGCCCTACGGGTTCGACAGGCGCCACGGGGGCTACAGGAGCCACTGGAGCCACGGGTGGCGCTGCAGACATAGCTGCAGAGATTCACGCCGCAACCAGCAAGGCAACCCCGGTCGATGCCGATGAGCTTGGCCTGGTGGATAGTGCGGCCGCGAACGGTCTCAAGAAGCTGACCTGGGCGAACCTCAAGGCAACGCTGTTTGCGTATTTCCAAGGACTGTTCCGCGAAAAGCTCACGGCTGCCCGCACCTACTACGTGCGCACGGATGGCAGCAACAGCAACGATGGGCTGAGCAACACCGGCGGAGGGGCATTCCTCACCATCCAGAAAGCCATTGATGTAGCGAGCGCCCTGGACAACGGCGGCTTCGCGATCACGATTCAAGTGGCGGATGGCACTTACACAGCAGGAAACGCCCTCAAATCGTTTCTTGGGTCTGGAACGATTTCTATCGTTGGCAACGTCTCCACGCCGTCAAATTGCCTAGTCTCCACTACAGGATCATGCTTTGTGGCCAACGGAGTGGTTGGCCGATATAGCCTTTCAGGCTTCAAGGTGCAGACCACTACTAGCGGCTTTTGTGTGGCCGCAATTGGCGGGGTTACATACATTGCACTAGGAGTGATGGACTACGGTGCTGTAGCGGCCAATTTTGCCCATCTGTATTGCGAAGGCGGGGCCAGCATTGCGCAATCGTCAACAAGCTACACCATCAGCGGAGGCGGAGCCGCTCACATTCAATCGGTGCACGGCGGCGCTATCACGCAAAACGTGAACACCGTAACGATCACCGGAACTCCAGCTTTCAGTATCGCTTTTGCTCAAGCTGACAACATTTCTCTTATCCGGGCTGTCAGCAACACCTACAGCGGCTCTGCCACAGGGCCGCGCTACTCCGCAACCGGCAATGCCGTGATCGACACGGCTGGTGGCGGCGCCAGCTATCTCCCTGGTAATTCAGCCGGGTCGGCTCCAAGCGGGCTCTACAGATGACAACCTATCAGCTCACCCATGAAGGCTACGTCATCAAGGATGGCGAAACCAAGGTGCCAACGGCAAAGGTTCCGGGCATCGATGTCCACCCAGAAACCCTGGCGTACTGGGGGTGGCTTGATGCTGGCAATGTGCCGCTTCCTGCAGAGCTGCCACCAATCGCAGAACGCCGCGCTGCAGTGTGGGAGCGCATCAAAGCCGAGCGCGACCGCCGCGCCGCCCTGGGAGTGAAGGTTGGCGCGCATTGGTTCCACAGCGACCAAAAAAGCCGCACGCAGCAACTTGGGCTGGTGCTGCTCGGGCAGGGCATCCCTGCTGAGCTGAAGTGGAAGACGCTCACTTTCACGCCGCCACCTGTCTTTGTGACCATGACCCCGGCCCTGGCTGTGGGCATCGTGCAGAGCACGGCCGCCAGCGACACCGCCATCTTCACCGCAGCCGAAGTGCACCGCATGACCATGGAGGCCAGCGCCGCGCCGCAGGACTACGACTTTTCCACGGGCTGGCCCGTGTCTATCGAGGAGGAAGCCAATGAAGCGGGTATTCAGTTTGATGCGAGCGTACTTTGAGCAAGTCTTTCTGGCGATCGACCAATTGGTCAACGCGCTGATTCCCCCGCTCGACGGCACGATCAGCTACGCCGATGAAACGCTGTCAGCGCGCAGCTACCGCGCGTGGCGCGACGGGAAGATTCTGGGCAGGTTGACCATGAAGCCAATCAACCTGCTGTTCTTCTGGCAAGGGCCGGATCACTGCAAGAACGCCTACACCAAGGAGTTCGACCGCAAGAACTACCCGAGCGAGTACCACCCGCCCAACGGGCCGCGCTACACGTCGCGAAACAACGCCCCCCAGTAGGGTTCGACCCTCGGCGCCACGCCCGGAACACTCCGGGCTCATGGATCAAGCACAGACTCAAGGCGCCCCAGCGGCCCACTCGGAAGAAATTGCCGAGATCAAAGTGCGCCTCGATGCTGGTGATGCCCGCATGGGGCGTATCGAACAGGATCTTGCCGCGAACACAGCGGCCACACAGCAGACAGCGGCAAGCACCGCCGAGCTGGTAGACCTGTTCACATCCTTCAAAGGCGCGTTCCGGGTGTTTGAGTACATCGGAAGGCTCGCCAAACCCCTGGGGTACATCGTCGGGGCCTGCGCATCAGTCGCGGCTCTCTGGACGGCCTGGAAGTCTGGGGTGAACCCAAAATGAAAGAGGCGGTCCGCAAGGTCGTTATCAAGTTTGGCGTGCCGCTGGTGCTCGCCAGCTCGGGCCTAGCGACATTCCTCCACGACTGGGAAGCCGATAAGAAGCAAGCCACCAAGGTCTATGCCGACCGACTGGCGCGCGGCATCCCCACCGTCTGCGACGGCATCACCCCGGCAACCAGTCCTTACCCCGTCATCGTGGGGGATGTTTGGAGCCAGGAGCGGTGCGACGAAGTAAACCGCATGGTGGTCGAAAAGACCCAGCTCAAGCTGCTGGACTGCGTCAAGACCCGCATCAGCCAATACACCTTCGACGCCCTGAGCAGTCACGCGCACAACGTCGGCGTGGGCAACACCTGCGCCAGTAAGGCCCTGGGCCTGATCAATGCCGGGCGACTTGCCGAGGGCTGCCGCGCTCTGGCCTACACGCCATCCGGAGATCCCAACTGGTCGTTCGTGACCGAGAACGGCAAGGCCGTCTATGTACCGGGCCTGCACAACCGGCGCAAGGCTGAAATGGTCATGTGCAGTCGAAAGGACTTGCTATGAAATCGCTAGCTTTTGCCGTGATCGCTCTGGCCATCACCGGCTGCGCCACTACCAAGGGCCTCGAAGTCTCTGCCGACGACGCCAAGGAGTGCGCCGAAGTTGGGTGCACGCCGTGGTCTGAGCGTCAGCTGGAAGGCTTGGCCAAGCACTTCTTCAGCCTGGGCGTGAAGGCTGGCATCCAGCGGCAGAAGGGGAGCATCTGATGCGCGCCCTGGCTCTGGTCATCTTCGCGCTGCTGCCCGGTGCTGCCCTTGCCAGCGGCTTCTATCTGCCATGGTGGGGCGAGGCGTTGCTATTCCTGGCGATCAACCCATGGGGCTGGGCTCTGCTGGCCCTGGTGCTGGCGGTAGTTGGCGGCCTGATTTACAAGGCGGTCCGCAAATGAACCCCATCCTGATCGCAATGTGGTGGTTCTGGTGGAGGGCTTGGCGATGATCTTCGCCCAACTCAAAGCCTATGGCTGGATGGTCGCAGCAATTGCGGCTGGCGGGCTTCTGCTGGTTCAGACCGGCCGCCTGCACTTCGAACAGCTTGCGCACCAGAAGCTGATCACCACCACCACACAGGCCAGCCTCAAGCGCTCCGAAGCCGCGCGCGCCGACGAGACCAAAACGGCAGGCAAGGAATCCACCCACGCCACCGCCACACAGGAGAACTCCGATGCCTTCACCACTTCGCAACCTGTGCGCGATGCCATTGCTCGCGCTGACCTTGCTCGCGTTGAGCGGCTGCGCCTCGACGCAGACCGCAGAGCCGCCACTTATCGCGCGCAAGCCCAAGCCGACGACGCTGCCCGCCGCGATCTCGCAGATCGACTTGAAGCCTTCGACCGACACATTGTCGAGGGGGCAGGAGTGGTTGCAGAACACCGAGAAGCTCTTGCCCGGCGCGACGCAGAAGTAGTGCTGCTGCGCGGACAGATTGATGCAGACCGGGCGCTGATGGCGCCGTAAAGGGAAATATGAACCTCTGGAAACACGAACTCATCAAGCGGGGCTTTGAAGTCATTCAGGCGATAGAAGCCTGCGGCGCATCGCCCGCGATCACCGAAGCTTGCACCAAGGCATCAGCCTTGACAGAAGCAATCGAAAAGTTAATTGATGCCCAAGGCATAGGTAACGAATACATCGACCCAAGCGAGTTGATGGTTATCTATCGCAGATATGCACCACCAACGAAAGATGACCCGCTAGGTGCGACGGAATTGGAAAACGTAGCGGCACCTCTGCGCCGCTTCAACTGCCGAGACGCAGACCAGCTGCAGCCAAGCCGTCAATCCATGCAAGTGATGACCTACGCGGAGCTGCAATTCAAGTACCCGCGTATGCCGGTGATTCGGCCAGATGGGCATTCCACTCCCATGAAACACATCCGTGTGGATGTCAGTGCTCTCAGTGACCACGCGTCTGCAGTGCTGTACCCAGCCATCAAGCGGGCGATGGATGACCTCGATCTGGACCCGCTTTCTTGCAGTGTCAATGTGAACCGGGCCTACAACGATCTGTTCGATGCTTTCTGGAGTGAAACGCCAGCACCGGCATCCGAAGTCGCAAAAAGGCGCCATGTAGTTCGGCCCCGCACCTGATCACGTCGGCAAGGCCCGCCCCGGTGCGCCGGGATGGCCAAGTGGTTCGCCCAGCCAGGCCGACACCAACTCTGAACCAGCTCAAATGCAAAACCAAACCCCATCCCAACACGCGATAGGCGATATCGCGTATTTCCAGCCGGTGCTGTCACGCATTGACGGCAGCACCATGGTTGCCGATGACACAGCCATCCCGTGCAAAGTGGTCCGGGTGTCATTCGACCCAGGCAAGGTGCTGTATGACCTCGCGCTGCCAGACGGGGAGGGCGGCTTTTATGAGGTCTACCCTCTGCGCTGTGTCGATTCCTACTTTGTGCAGAAGGCGCCGAAGGAATAGGCACCATGGCTTGGCTTGTCGCCTCCACCGACGACGGAATCCACGTCACGCCGATGGACGACTACCGCCCGCACGACTACACAAGCAAGTGCTGGTGCAGGCCGGATGAAGACCCGACAGAGCCTGACGTCTGGTTTCACAACAGTCTGGATGGGCGCGAAGCGTTTGAGACGGGCGAGCGGCTTGTGTCGTGACGCAAAAAAGCCCGCACGCGGCGGGCTTCTTGGAGCTGTGGGGCTTAGTCTTTCCGCATGAACGACCATGCAAAGAAAATCACCGCCGACAGAAGCAAGGCGCTCTGCAGAATCACCACACCCATAGCCAGATGGAGACCATTTTTCACCTCGGACAGGTCAGCAGGCAGGAAGTTTGCGAAAACGTTGAACCTCGGCAGCGTCAGATTCATCAGCGAATTCATTGCAAGCTCGCTGCCCAATGCCGCACAGATGAACAGCATGAATGCGCCAATCGCGCTGACGGTGACGGCAACCAGCACGGACATTTTGGCCCGGTTGATGGGGTTTGAGAAATCGGTTTCTTGAATCATGGTGAACTCCTTAGCAGGACTCAGAGCCTTTGACTTGCTTGTATCTCCCCGGCCCAAAGATACAAAGCCGCCTTGAGCTGAGATCAGTCAGCATTCTGTCTTTTGCGACTATATCCATGGAAAGATTATTGAAGACCACCCCGGCTTTATTTGTGATTCGGCCGCTGCCGTCCATAAAAAGACGGCCATTGTCATTGGGGGCGACAACCAGAAGTGTGTTCGGTGCGGCGGTGCTTTCCTGAATAGTGCATTCGGTCGTGTCGGCAGGGGTGCACGCGGCTTGATTGCCGTCTCTGTTCGCATCGAAATAGATCCGCCAGCCGCAAGTCCAATCGTCATTCCCGGTAGAAACGCAACTGCCGAAAACGTCGTTCTTGGCGAGTACGATGTTGCCGCCGTTTGTGATCGCCCTGGACCTAGCGAAATACAGGCTGCTCTGCAGCTCTTCAACGGTTGTCTTGACTCGCCAGCGTTCGATCAGTGGCTGGAAGCTTGGAAGCGCCAGGGCGGCCAATATGCCAAGAACGCTAACAACGACCAATACCTCAATGAACGTGAACCCGCTCTGTCTGCGTGTGTGGGATAGCGATGAAGTGTGAAGCATGGGTCACCCTTGAAAAGAGTCAGCGTGTGCTGGTTTGGTATGCGGGCGCAGGAAGTCCGGCGCAATCCAGCACCAAAGACTTGATTCTGCCCAAAAATAGGCCCGGCGAGTGTGTGGAATAGCGCACACCGGGAGGAACGTGCCGTCTACACGGATCAGCGGTAGGCGGCAGGGGGATGGATGGCCGCGTCAGGCTGGCGGCAGCTGATCGAAGTCCGCCAGCGGCATCTCGGTTCCATCGTGGGCCACAAGAACGCCCGGCGTGGCGTCCGATACCTCTATCGGGCTGCCGTTGAATTTGCCTTGCTCAGGCTTCACGCCGTTCATTGGGACACAGCCGTAGAGGCGGCACAGGTGCAGGTCGTCGGCCTGCTGCTTGGTGAGGACCAGCTTCTTCGGAAGCGCTGCGCCATGGGCGCGCCAGTGTGCGCGGAATGCGTTTGTCGCGCGGCGGTGGATGTCTGCCATGCCTGGGCGGCAGGGCGGTAGGTCTACGGTGTTCGGGGCTGACATGACGATGGATTGTCCATCCGAAACCGATACGCAACGGCCTATCAGGCAACGAAAGAATGCGGCCTAGATCGCTGGTTAAACATACAGGATTGCGAATCGGAAAACGTCTCGCAACCCGCATGAATCCTTGATTTTCCGAACAGCTTAGAAGGCTATTGCTCTATCCAGTTGAGCTACGGGCAGTAGACAAGCTTTTTGCAGAGAAGCGCCTACTTGCTTGTATTGCAAAACATTTCGCAACTGCGCTGTAGCGCAGACCGGGAATCATACCCTGCGTACGGAGCTGGCCCGAAGATGGCGGCTCCGATGTTGGTAGTAGCAAAAGCCCTATGGATGCGGGTATAACGAGGTCACTTACCCGCTAACGCATTCCCCCACCCCGCCTGCACCATGCCGCACAGCGTCACGCTCATACACACCATCGCTGCCGCGCTTGGGCTGGCCCTGGCGTTGGGTTTTGTGGCTACGCGGTTGCGGTTGCCAGCGTTGATCGGGTATCTGCTGGCGGGCGTGGTCATCGGGCCGTACACACCTGGTTTTGTGGCAGATGCGGCAATGGCCAGCCAGTTGGCTGAAATCGGCGTGATGCTGTTGATGTTTGGCGTCGGCCTGCATTTCTCGTGGGGTGATCTGCTGGCCGTGCGCAAGATTGCGGTGCCCGGGGCGGTGGTGCAGATGATGGTGGCCACGGCGCTGGGCATGGCTTTGGCCACCTGGTGGGGCTGGGGCTTGGGTGGGGCTTTGGTGTTTGGCTTGGCGCTCTCGGTGGCTAGCACGGTGGTGCTGTTGCGTGCGCTGGAGACCCTGGGCATTCTGGACAGTCACACCGGGCGGATTGCCGTGGGCTGGCTGGTGGTGGAAGACCTGGCCATGGTGTTGGTGCTGGTGTTGCTGCCGCCGCTGGCAGGCTGGCTGGGTGGCGGCAAAGGGGGGGAGGGTTCCGCCGCCCAGGGCTTGGATGGCGCGGCGCTGTGGCAGACCTTGGGATGGACGTTGCTGCAGGTTGGAGGGTTTGTTGCGCTGATGCTGCTGGTGGGGCGCCGTCTGTTCCCTTGGGTGCTCTGGCAGGTGGCGCGCACGGGTTCGCGGGAGCTGTTCACGCTCTGTGTGGTGGCCGCTGCGGTGGGCATTGCGTTTGGGTCTGCCGCGCTGTTTGGGGTGTCGTTTGCGCTGGGGGCTTTTTTTGCCGGCATGGTGATGCGCGAGTCGGAATTCAGCCACCGGGCTGCGCAAGAGTCCTTGCCGCTGCGCGACGCTTTTGCCGTGCTGTTTTTTGTCTCGGTCGGCATGTTGTTCGACCCCTCCGTGCTGTGGAGCCGGCCAATGCAGGTGCTGGCGGTGGTGGCGATCATCATGCTGGGCAAGACGCTGGCTGCGGCAGCCCTGGTGCTGGCATTTCGCTACCCGCTCAATACGGCGCTCACCGTTTCGGCGAGCCTGGCGCAGATCGGGGAGTTCTCTTTCATTCTCGTGGCGCTGGGTTCGTCACTGGGGCTGCTGCCGCCCGAAGGGGCCAGCCTGGTGCTGGCGGGGGCGCTGATCTCGATGGCGCTCAATCCGATGCTTTTTCATGCCATTGCTCCGCTGCAGGCCTGGCTGCGTGCCCGTTCGGCGTTGGCGCGGCGGCTGGAGCAGCGCGACGACCCCCTGGCCGAACTGCCCATGAGCACCGACGCCCGCTATCTCGCGCGGCAGGTGGTGCTGGTGGGATACGGCAGGGTGGGGCGCCGCGTTGCCAATGTGCTGGTGGCCAACGACATCCCGTTCGTGGTTGCAGAGCAGAACCGCGAACTGGTGGAGTCATTGCGGGAGTCCGGCATTGCAGCAGTGTTTGGTGATGCGGTGGACCCTGCCGTGCTCATTCAAGCGCACATTGCCCGCGCCGCCATGCTGGTCATTGCTACGCCGGACACCCTGAATGTGCGGCAGATCATCACCACCGCGCGCACACTGAACCCCCATATCGAAACCGTGGTGCGCAGCCACAGCGGCGATGAAGCGCGGCGGCTTGCGCAGGAGTGCGACAGCACGGTGTTCCTGGCCGACGAGGCGCTGGCCCAGGCGATGGCCCGCCATGTGCTGGAGCGTACCGAAGCACGCCTTGCGCGGCATACCCGCCCTGCATCGCTGCACGGTGGGGTCTGAATATCAGCGTTTTTGGCTGCTAGCGCTTGATGGATAAGCGCTAGCAGCTATTATTTTTATAGTATTTTCTCTGCCGGGGCACTGGTTGCAGCCTCGTTGGGCTGCTTCTGCGCACTGCCTCCTGCGCCTTGGCCCGTATTTCTGCTGCCTGGACCCACAAGACCTTGCGTTGTTCGGCAGTGGTGGGTTTCAGGCAGGCGCATTCAAGCGCTAGTTGATGTCTTCAAACACCAGGGCAGGGGGCGACATGATGCGCGCGGTATTTCCCAGTTCGTCAATCAGGTGGTTGGCGAAATAGCTGTTCTGCGTGTCGGGCTCCAGGGCGGCCACTGCCAGGTTGGCGCGGGGCTGGTTCAGTGGCACATAGAAGCTGCCCGCAGGCACGTCGATGGCACTGCGCACTGGCGATACCTGCACGCGAACAATGCCTTTGCCGCCAGCGATGGTGCCGATCACGTCTTGCCGGTCGCCGGACTCACGCGCTGTTTCGCGGTAGATATCGGCCAGTGCCGATCCAGATTCGGCCACGCGCATCACCTGCAGGCCGAGCATTTTCAAGCGCTCAACGGCGGCGGTGGAGCCGGCCGACAGCCAGTAGCCGCAGGGGCGGGCGCGGGTTTTGGTGGGGCGCAAGGTGAGGGATGAGTTCCAGTCCACCCGGATGGCGCGGTCTGCACCCGTTTCGGGGTCCAGGAAGTCCAGCTCCCGCTGGGTGGGAGTGGCAGCTGCTTCGATTACCACCTGGTCTCGGCAGGCCTGGGCGCTCACGTCGCGCACGACGAAGGATCGGACCTGCTCCAGGTTGGCCGCCCGCTCTGCGGTGCTGCGCAGTGCACTGGTGATGGCTGTGACCTGCGAATGCACGCGGCGCTGGATGTGCATCCGCCCGATGCCCACGCCCCGTGTTTCGATCAGCAGGCTGACGGTGTTCTTCAGGCCGTTCACATTGCGGCCGGTGTCGGGTTGGGTGCCCCCCATGGAGATGCGCTTGTCGTCCGGGTTCGTCGAGGTGGTGTAGTACCAGTCGCTGGTCAGGCCCTGGGCCTTGAGGGCCGCCACCATGGGCTGGTGGTACCACTCTTGCGAGGCCTTGGTCAGAAACTCGGGGTAGTTCGCGGTGGTGGTGTACTGCAGCAGGGCGTCATAACGCTGGATGGCGTTGAATTTCTGCAGGTAGCGGCCCACCACCGTGTATTCATGGGCATCCACCACCAGGATGGGGCGGTAGTCGTTCACCACCTTGGCCAGAGCGCGGGCCTCGGGGGTGTTCAGCAGCAGGTGGTCGCGGTTCATGTCCACGCCATTGGCCGTGACGCGGGTGCCAACGGCGGCGCCATCGGGGTTGGCGCGCGGCACTATCACCACGTTGATGCGGTCCAGCAGGGGTTCCAGCAGGCCGTGGGCCAGTTCACGGCTGATCACGAGCAGCGCCTCGCTGCCTGCGGGCTCGTCGCCGTGCTGCTGGCCGACGAGCACTACGGTGGGCCGCCCGCTGGTGTCCAGGTTGGCGGGTTCCGTGCCCGCAGCGCGGGTCACCAGCAGGCCAAGGATGGGTTCACCGCGCTGCGACATGCCCAGGTTGAGCAGCTTGGTGCGCGTGGGCCCACGGGGAGCCGGGTCTGCCAGTGAATGCAGCCACTGGCCCAGCTCCGCGTTGGTGGTGAATGCCCTGCGGTCCGGCCCCAAGCCGGGCGTGCTGTAGGCCATGGGTGGATCAGGGAACCGGGCCGCCACGGCCGCACCGTAGGGTGGCGCCATGGGGCCTTCGTTTTGCACAACCAGCGGAGCGGGCGGTGGCAGCGGGCTGGCGATCGCCCCTTGGCGCGGGGCCTGCGCCTGTGGGGCCTGGCCCAAGGGCGCTGGCACCACCGTACCTGGCTGAACGCGGGGCAAGGGGGCCGGCGCGCTGGTTCGCGTGGCTGGCGCTGATGGCCAGGGTGGCAGCGGGGTGCTGGAGCACGCCGTCAGCAGCACGGCTGCCAGCAACGCCGAGACCTTCCAGGGCATGCGCTGTGGGCGAGCCGGTGGCGGCAGGGCCGATGACGCTTCTGGTGGGGTGCGGTGAGGGTTGGAGTACATGTTCATGGTGGTATCTGCCTTCTGAGGCCTGACCGGGCGGCTTTGTTACGGCGATGTTACCTGCCCGTCACTGCCATGCCGTGTCAGCGTACATCCCGTTGCAAACCCGGGGTTGACGCGCCAAAGCCCTGTGCGATGTCACAGTTTTGGGGCCGATGGGACTGGATTCGAGGCCAGCGAGGTGCCGGCGGATGTGGATGGTGCAGGTGAGGGCTCCGTCTGCTGTGCCATCTTCAGCCGCAGCAGTGCGCGCACAAAACCGTGGTCCGAGCGGGTCCTGTCACGTCCTTCGTGCAGGTGGTCGTTGAAGTAGTCCACTCGCCGCACGTCGCCCATGCTGTTCCTGCCGTTGTGCACGAACTCCTCGCTCACCAGAATCTGGTCCAGCACGCTGGGCGAGCCTTGGTGGATGTGTGAGTACGCGACATCCTTCTTCAGCGCCGCATCGCCCTGCAGGTCGTAGGCATTGAACAGCGCGACATCGCGTGCCGAGCGGTCGTAGGCGATCTCATTGGTGGCGCAGATGAGCTGTGTGGTGACGCTGTCCGGGGTGTCATTGAAATCGCCCAAGACCACCAGCGGCACGCTGGTGCGGTGCAGCAGGTCGATGACCAGGCAGCGCAGCGCCATGGCTTCGGCGCCCCGCATGATCAGCGAGCGCAGCGATGCCAGCGCCATCACCTTGCGGTCGTCCCGGTCTTCCGTGGGGTTGCCCTGTGCATCCTGCAGGAACTTGGGCCGCTTGGATTTGAGGTGGGCCGTCAGTACGTTCAGGCTCTGTCCGTGTTTCATGCGCAGTGTTGCAACCAGAGGCGGCCGTTCAAAGCGCGTGTGCAGGCCCAGGCCCGGTATTTCTACCTGGAAGCCCGGGGGAAATTCCGCAAACGACTGCAAGGCATCCACCTTGAGCCGTGTCGCAATGCCGACCCGGGGCGTGCCTTGTGCTCCAGTGTGCGTCGCATCGTTCTCCGCCCCGGGTACCGCCACGAAGTCGTAGCGCAGGCCGCTGCGGCCGAGGGCGCCCTTGAATGCTGCGTCGTCCCACACCTCCTGTACTGCCAGCACGTCGGCATTGAGCATGCGAAACCGGTCGCCCAGCCAGGTGAGCTTGCGATCAAACTCCGTCTGGCTGTAGGGGTCTTGGTTCTCGTAGAACAGGCGGCCAGGATTGGCCAGGTTGAGCACATTGCAGGTGGCCACCATCAAAGTGGCCAGGGGCTGGGGGAAGTCGTTGGGGCGCATAGGCCACAGCATCGCACAGGCAACTGCAGTGGACTGGGGAAGAGGTCAGAAGACCTGCAGCGCGTTGCCTGACAGGACGTGCAGCCCCGAAGGCCGCGTTTGCACAGCATGGACAAGCGCTCGCGCCACATCGGCACCGGGGCGGGCGCGGTAGCTGGCGGGGATGAGCGGGTCCAGCAACTTGAAGGCCTTGATGGACAGGGACTCGGCGGGGCGCGCGGCCTGGCCCAGAGCCCGGCGTTCACCCAGCAGCAAGGATGGGCGTGCGATCACGAGCGTGTCAAAGCCCAGGCTTTTGAGCGCCTGCTCGACCTCGCCTTTGATACGGTTGTAGAAGATGCGGGAATTTGCGTCTGCGCCCATGGCGGTTACCACCCCGCAGCGGGTGGCACCGGCCGCCATCGCTGTGCGCGCGGTGGCAATGACCGCGTCGTGGTCCACCGCGCGAAAAGCCTGCTGGCTTCCGGCCGCTGCGATGGTCGTCCCCAACGTGATGTAGACATCATCTACATGCGGCAGGCCCGGGACCGCGGGCCGGGCGCTCAAGGCCGCAAAATCCACAGCGTGCAGGTGCAGCCGTGGATGCGTGATCTCAGGCGTGCGCCGACCAAGGGCATACAGCGCATGCACCTCGGGTGGCAGCGCTTCGCCCGGCGCTGTGCCGGTATGGGCTGTGTTTTTGCCTACAGACGGATCAGCGGCCAAAAGAGCCGCGAGAACCGCCCGGCCCACGAGACCCGTTGCCCCGGCCACCAGAACCACCCGTGCCTCCGCCATAGCCGCCACCTCCACCGTTGTTGCCACGATAGCCACCGCCACCACGGCGACCGCCGCCGCCCAAGCTGTCCACGCTGGTGCGCATGGGATCTGGCTGGCCGCCAGCGCCGCCGCCTGCATGGCTGGAGTTGCGATGGCCTGGGTTGGCGTGGCCCATGTGCGTGCCCAGGTGGGCATTCGCGCGTGGGGGTTGCGAGTCGTCGTAGCGATTGCCGCCTTCGTAGCCGCCGCCTCCGCCACCGGCGCTGCCGCCGGAACGGCCGCGTGCAGGTGCCTGGCCGCCAGCGCGTGCGCCGCCGCCCTGGGCGCCACCGCCACCACCGGCACGGCCACCGCGCGGACCATTGCCGCCACCGCCCGCTGCAGCAGGGGCACCACCGGCGCGGCCACCACGGGCACCACCGCCGCCGCCACTGCGGGGGCCGCGGTCACCGCCACCGCCGCCGCCAGCACCCTGGCCGGCCTTGTTGGTGCGGATGCGGTCCATCATTTCGCTGCGGGCTGCCTTGGCGGCTGCCTGCATCACGTCACGGCTCGGGGGCTTGCCTGCACCGCCCCAGATGGTCTGGCGGCCCATGGCGATGGGCTCTGCCTTCTCGCCCGCGTCGGGGCCGAAGCCTTCGATGATCTGGACCGGGATCTGCTGCTTGGTGAAGCGCTCGATGTCCATCATGAAGCCTTCTTCGTCCATGCAGACCAGGCTCACGGCTTCGCCGGTAGCGCCAGCGCGGCCCGTGCGGCCAATCCGGTGCACGTAGTCTTCAGAGACGTTCGGGATTTCGTAGTTGACGACGTGCGGCAGGTCGTCGATGTCAATGCCGCGCGCTGCAATGTCGGTGGCCACCAGGGCGCGGATTTCGCCGCTTTTGAAGCCTGCCAGTGCCTGGGTGCGCGCACTCTGACTCTTGTTGCCGTGCAGGGCCATGGCCTGCACGCCGTTCTTGGTCAGGAACTCGGCCACATTGTTGGCGCCAAACTTGGTGCGGGTGAACACCAGCACCTGGCTCCAGTTGTGCTGCTGGATGATATGCAGCAGCACCTGCTTCTTCTTGCCACGGCCCACGGGGTGAATCACCTGCGAGATGCGCTGCACGGTGGTGTTGCTGGGGGTGACCTGGATGCTCTGAGGGTTCTTGAGCAGGGTGTTGGCCAGGTCGCGGATTTCATCGCTGAAGGTGGCCGAGAACAGCAGGCTTTGCTTGTCCTTGGGCACCAGGGCCAGCACCTTCTTCACGTCGTGGATGAAACCCATGTCCAGCATGCGGTCGGCCTCGTCGAGCACCAGCACCTGCACGGTCGACAGGTCCAGGAAGCCCTGCTGCTGCAAGTCCAGCAGGCGGCCGGGCGTGGCCACCAGAATGTCCACCCCGCGCTTGACGCGGTCGATCTGCGGGTTCATGCCCACACCGCCGAAGACGACGGTGGAGTTGATATCTAGGTATTTGCCGTATTCGCGCACGGATTCTTCCACCTGGGCGGCGAGTTCGCGGGTGGGCGTCAGCACCAGGGCACGGATGCCCTTGCCACCGAACTTGTTCTTGGGGGCAGCGCTTTGCGAAAGGCGGTGCAGCATGGGCAGGGTAAACGCGGCGGTCTTGCCGGTGCCAGTCTGCGCGCCAGCCAGCAGGTCGTGGCCTGCGAGCACGGCGGGAATGGCCTGGGCCTGAATGGGCGTGGGGGTTTCGTAGCCCGTTTCGTGCACGGCCTTCAGGATGGCAGGAGCCAGGTTCAGTTCGTCAAATGTCATGTCTTTGGATGCGCCCGTCCGGGGCGCTGGGTATCGGCCTGTCGTGCAACCGGGAGGTTGTCGAGCCAGTCTCAAGCCGATGAGGTTCAAGAGTGGGAGCCTGGAAGTTGATGCTTCCTTCGTCCCCAGCAGTGTGCTGATGTGGCGGGCAACTGGAGCCCGCTACGGTGGGTATTGTCGCATGGCCCGATAATCTCGGTTTGCACGCAGAATTTCTGCTCATTTTTGCAGGTTTGACACTCAATGGCCCAATACGTTTTTTCCATGAATCGCGTCGGCAAGATCGTGCCGCCCAAGCGGCAGATCTTGAAAGACATCTCCCTGAGCTTCTTCCCGGGCGCCAAGATTGGCGTATTGGGGACTAACGGTTCGGGTAAGTCCACCCTCCTGAAGATCATGGCGGGCCTTGACAAGGAAATCGAAGGCGAGGCCATCCCCATGGCCGGTCTGAACATCGGCTATCTGCCCCAGGAACCCCAGCTGGACCCGACACAAACCGTGCGGGAGAGCGTGGAAGCCGGCATGGGCAAGGTTTTTGCCGCCAAGGCCCGTCTGGAAGAGGTCTACACCGCCTATGGCGCTGAAGATGCCGACTTTGACGCGCTGGCCGCCGAGCAGGCCGAGCTGGAAGCCATTATTGCAACGGCGGGTACCGACTCCGAGCACCAATTGGAAATCGCAGCCGATGCGCTGCGCCTGCCACCTTGGGATGCCAACATTGGTGTGCTCTCCGGCGGTGAAAAGCGCCGCGTGGCCCTGTGCCGCCTGCTGCTGTCCAAGCCCGATATGCTGCTGCTCGACGAACCGACCAACCACTTGGACGCCGAATCGGTGGACTGGCTGGAGCAGTTCCTGCAGCGCTACTCCGGCACCGTGGTGGCCATCACCCACGATCGCTACTTCCTGGACAACGCCGCCGAATGGATTCTGGAACTGGACCGTGGGTCCGGCATCCCCTACAAGGGCAATTACTCCGACTGGCTGACCCAGAAAGGCGCCCGTCTGGAAGCCGAACAAAAGGGTGAGGAAGCCCGCGCCAAGGCCCTGAAGAAGGAACTTGAATGGTCGCGCCAGAACCCCAAGGCCCGCCAGGCCAAGAGCAAGGCCCGTCTGGCCCGCTTTGAGGAACTGAGCGATTATGAATACCAGAAGCGCAACGAAACGAACGAAATCTTCATCCCCGTGGCGGACCGTCTGGGCAGCCAGGTGATCGAGTTCAAGAACGTCACCAAGTCGTTTGGCGACCGCGTGCTGATCGACAACCTGAGCTTCAACATTCCTGCAGGCGCCATCGTCGGCATCATCGGGCCCAACGGCGCCGGTAAGTCCACGCTGTTCAAGCTGATTGCGGGCAAGGAAAAGCCGGACGCGGGGGAGGTCGTTATCGGCTCCACCGTCAAGATGGCCTTTGTGGACCAGCACCGCGATGACTTGTCGAATGACAAGACCGTCTGGGAAGACGTATCGGGCGGGCTCGACATCCTGAACGTGGGCAAATTCCAGATGGCAAGCCGCGCCTACTGCGGTCGCTTCAACTTCAACGGCGGCGACCAGCAAAAGAAGGTTGGCATGCTCTCCGGGGGGGAACGCGGTCGTTTGCACCTGGCCAAGACCCTGATTGCCGGCGGCAACGTGCTGATGCTGGACGAGCCGTCCAACGATCTGGACGTGGAAACCTTGCGGGCTCTCGAAGACGCGCTGCTGGAATTTGCCGGCACCATGTTGGTAATCAGCCACGATCGCTGGTTCCTGGACCGGATCGCCACCCACATCCTGGCGGCTGAAGGTGACAGCCAGTGGACGTTCTTTGACGGCAATTACCAGGAGTACGAGGCCGACAAGAAGAAGCGCCTGGGTGAAGAAGGGGCAAAACCCAAACGAATGAGGTTCAAAGCCCTCAAATAAGGCGTCAGGTCAAGTAGCATTGCATCTGGAAACCTGTTGTCCGATCGATTCCTCCCCACCATGTCCCAGACTGCTTCTCGTTCGAGAACTGTTTTCCGCGCCTGTGTCGTCAACGCCGTGCGCGGCAGCGAGGCGTTGATGCAGGAATTGGTCAAGGTCACGCAAGGGGCCCTGACGGGTGAGGAGTCTGTCGTCCGCAATATCCAGCAGCGCAATCTGGTCAGTGACAGCCTGCGCTTGCTGAACCAGCATGAAGCTGCGCTGGTCAAGGGTTATCCCATGGCCCTGCTGGAGATTTTTGCCGAAGGTCCCGCTGCCAAAGGCCGCAGTTCTGCCGAGGACACCGGCATGGACTTCGGTGAACTCTCGCTCATGGATGAGAACGAGATGCAGGCGCAGGTGGAGCTGTCCAAGGCGCAGCAATCGGCGCTGCATGCCACTGATGCGGTGCTGGCCGAACTCAACACCCTCGTCAGTTCCGCACAGGGCTTGCGCAGTGTGCAACCCGAGCGCAACCCGCTGCGCCCCGAAAGTTATATCCGCGCTCTCCAGCAAGTGGTGGGAGACACTGGCGTATCGCCCGAAGTGCGCCAGCTGTGGATGCAGCACATGCGCGACCTGTTGGGTAAGCTGCTGGTGGATGAATACAAAAAAACGGCTGCCAGCCTGCGCGAACATGGCGTTCAGCCCGTGGGATACGCGGTGCTCGGCACGCCCAGCGGCAACGCGGGTCGTGGGGGTGGCTACGGTGGCCCTGGCACCAACACCGGCATGGGTACCGGCTATGGTGGGGGGTACTCCGGCTATGGCAATTCGATGGGCGCGCCCATGGGAGACTATGGCAACACCGGCTATGGCCGTGGCATGGGGCCCTCCACTGGCTGGAGTGGCGATTCCCTGCAGTCGCCGATGGCGCCAGCCGCAGAAGAAGCATTGTTGACGGTGGGCATTCTGCGCCAGATGTTGGCTGGCGGAGATCCTTTTGATCCACGCGCATATGGCGTCATGCCTTCGCAGCCGGTGGCTTTGCAGCCTGCGTGGGGTGTGCCTCCTGTCGGCGGGGTTGTGGCGGGTGCCCAACCCATGCCGCAAGGCGGTGGTTACTACCCTGTGGGTGCAGCGGCCGAGGCCATCGAGGACATGGCCCAGCTCGAACGCTTGGTGGGAAGGCTCGCCAGCGGCAGCCAGGCAGCTTCGCTGTCGGCGCCTTTGACGGGGTGGCGGGGCCCGGGTGTGGCTCCTGTGGTGTACGCGGCTATGCCGATGGAGGCGGCCACCCAATCCCCGGCCATGGCCATTGAGGTGGTTGGCCGCATGATGGAGAACATTGCCCAGGATGCTCGCCTTCTGCCGCCCGTGCAGAAGGCTGTGAAGAGTTTGGAGCCCGCACTCAAACAACTGGTGACACACGATGGGCGTTTTTTCACCGATGGCACCCATCCCGCGCGCCGTTTGCTGGATGAGCTGACGCAACGCAGCCTGGCGTTCACCGCAGAAGCAACGCCGGGGTTTAGCAGTTTCATGCGCTTGGTGCAAGGGGCGGTGGAGCACCTGACTGCCAACGAAATCAAAGATGCAGGGCCTTTTGATACCGTGCTCAAGGCCCTGCAGTCTGCCTGGGAGACTCAGGAGCAGAAGATCAAGGCCCATCAGGAAGCGCAGCAAAAAGCCTTGCTCCAAGCGGAGCAGCGGGAAATGCTGGCCGAAAAGACTGCTGCCGACATCCGCAGGCTGCCTGATCTGGAGAACGTGCCTGCCGACGTGCTCGATTTTGCCGCCGGCCCATGGGCGGATGTGATCGCCTTGGCGCAGGTGCTCAAGGGCGGAGATGGGCAGGATGAGGACCCCGGTGGCTACTTGGCGCTGGTACCTGTGCTGCTATGGAGCGCCCAACCCGACCTGACCCGCCAGGAACCTGAGCGCCTGAACGAGGCCATTCCCGGCCTGCTGGCCAAGCTGCGCAAGGGGCTCAAGACCATCAATTATCCCGCTGTGCAGACCAGCGCTTTCTTGCAGCGTTTGGTGGGGCTGCATCAGTCGGCCTTTGAAAAGCCAGCGCCCGCACCTGTGGCGGCGCCTCAGCCAGAACCCGAGCCGGTGGCCCAAGAAGTAGCCCCTGCTGAAGCGCAAGCCTCCGCTGTGGCCCCCGAGGACAGTGTTCAGGCGCCCGTGGATGCGCCCGATCCCTACGCTGACTTTGTAATTGGCGCGTGGGTCGAGCTGGTCACCAACGGCCGGGTCGTCCGCACGCAACTTACCTGGGCCAGCCCACACGGCACTCTGTTCCTTTTCACAGCACCCGATGCGAGCACGCAATCCATGACCCGGCGGATGCGCGACAAGCTGGCTGCGGACGGCTCCTTGCGGGTGGTTCCGGCAGTGTCCTCCACGGTCCGTGTTCTGGACGCTGTCTCAGCGGGGTCGTCCCGGAAGGTGACCAGCAGCGCCCCTTCCTCCAAAGTTGCCCCGTTGGGCTCCAAGTCTTCCAAGACACGCTAGCTCAGCACCCCGCGCTTCCCACGCGATTCGCCATCGCTTTGAGCCTTGGCCTCGCGTGCTCCATGCAACAAAGGGCGCTCAATTCACAGATGTACCCTGAAGCGCCAGGGACAGCTCAGGCGCGGAGCAACTTTTTGCGCACCAGGTGAATGTGATTGCGCAGCGCGTACAACTCGTCTGCGTAGGACAATGGTACGCTCACTTTTTCAGCCTGCGCCTCCAGCGTATTGAGGGCCTTGAGCAGCTCGGCGGCGTCAATGTTGCCAGCCTCCATGTCGTTTTCAATCTCACGAAGCCGGCCATACCAGCGGAAAACGCGTGATCGCACCCTGAACTGGTACAGCGGCGGCACGACGCGCGACAGCGGGAGCATGATCGCCAGCAAAATGCCCAGTACCAGCCACATGCGCTCAATCAGGTTTGCCATCCAGAACGGCAGGTAGCGTTGCAGCATCGGCACCGGCTCGTTCATGGCCCGGTCGCCTTCTTTGGCAATCGGAAGTTCGCTATTGCGTGAGTTGGGGAACTCGCGGGCCCGGTTGAACCAGCCCGATCCGCCGTGCAGTTTCTGCGCGTTCTGCGCAAACAGGGTGAGCAGGGCAGGGTGCGTGGCATCGCGCGCCAGCAGCGAGGTGGTGGATGCCACCAGGCGCACATCCCGCGTGGGCACGTTGGCCGCCAGGTCCACCACGCCGCGCGGCAATGTGACCGGAGTCAGGAACGGAAACCGCCGCGCATAGGCCTCGTGCTGGGCAAAGTCCAGCAACTGCACGCCGGGTGTCTGCAGCAGCATCTGCACCATCAGGGATTCGGGGGCCGAGGCGAACACCAGCGCATCAAGTCTGCCCGCCAGAAATTCCACGGTGGCTGGCGTCTGCTCCAGCCGGGACATCTGCACCGCACCAGGCGCCACCTTGTTGGCGTCGAGCAGGCGCTCCATCAGCTTGGGCACGCCACTACCGTCTGAGCCTACATTGACCCGCCAGCCACGCAACTGCCGCAGGCTGTCGATGCGCGGCGTGTTGTACACACGTTCTGCAGTCTCCGCACGGTAGAACAGCCACACGGGCTCCACAAAGAGACTGCCCAGAGACACCAGCTCGTCGGCATCATCGGGTTGCAGTTCGGCCGTGCCACCCTGGACAAACGCCACATCGGCCTTGCCCTCACGCAACAGCTGCAGGTTGTGCGAAGAGCCATCGCTGGGCAGCAACCGGACTTCGATGCCGTCCACCGCCAACGCCTTCTGGTAGCGCTTGCCAAACTCCTCGTAAGCGCTTTGCGCCGGGCCTGTGGCCAGCGTTACGGTTTTGGGTGGGTTGGGGTTGAGCCACCAGTACGCCAGGACCAGCAGTCCCACCGCCAGAAACGCGAGAGGACCGGCCGACACGATCAGATCGCGCAGAGAAAGCAGGGTATTGCGGAAAGCCTGGGACATGGAATAAGTGCTGAACATGGGGTGGAGCAACCACGAGGCCTCTGCGACCGTCCGAGGCCCCGTGGTTGTTCATGTGGCTGTGGCGTACGCCCTCCAGGCACATGGGGCCAGGAGCGACAAGGAGTTCCTGAGATCTATGGCTTGCTGCCGCGCCGCTGGCGCTCGTAAGCCACACATTCCGGAAGGGAGAGCTGGTCGTCCTGATCGGTATCCGCCGCGTCGAAATAGGCCATGCGGCTTTCAACGACTTCCTTGAACGACAGCTTGCCGTCGCTGTCCGTGTCAACGGCTGCAAGTCGCTTCAGGCGGCCTTTGCCCATGCGCGGCACCTGGGCCAGGTCGGAGAGCTGGACATGGCCTGTCGCATCGGGCGAGAGGTTGTGCCAGCCTTGCACGATGTCCCGGTGAAACTCCTCCAGAGACACCTTGCCGTCGTGGTTCAGGTCAGCAGACGAGCAGATCGCCTGGAGCCGGTTGGCGCGCGATGGTGCTGCTGGCTTCTGGGCCGTGGTGGTCACCTTGGGTGGGGATGTGGGGGAAGACACCGGGGCATCCGCTGCCTGCGCGGCGGATGCACATGCCAGAGCGAAGGTGCCTGCCGCCGCTGCACTGCACAGCAAGCGCATGGTGCGCAGAGCGTGTGGGGATTGGGTTGTGATCATCATTGGGCCCTCCTTACCACCACCAGCGTTGGCTGGGGCTGCGGTTGCAGGGCCAGACCATGGTGTGTGCGCCCTGGCGGACCCGGCCATCCTCCACGTCCAGGCATTTTCCGGTGAGCTGGCTCACGATCTGGCCGCCCCGGGTGGCCCAGCTTTGGCTGCGCGAGCCTGAGCACGACCACAGCACCACCCGTGCGCCATCGCGCGGGTCGCCACGGTCCACGTCCACGCACAGGTCGCGTACCCGGATCTCACCCCCGCGCCCCACAGCAAACCGCTGGGACGCGGTGCCGTTGCATTCATACACCTGCAATGTGGTGCCTGGCTGGAACTTGCCACCCCGCACGTCCAGGCACAGGCGGCCGTCCACGCGGACTTCTCGCCCCCAGTCGCCACCTTGGCCGGGATAGTCCGGGTACTCGGGTCGCCGGTCGTTGTCGTGCCGGTTGTGGTTGGCCAGCAGCGCAAGGCCCGCGATGGCAGCCACCGCGGCCACAGCTGCGCCAGCGTTGGACCCACTGCTGTTGCCAGAGGCGTAGCTGCGGGTAATCTGGAAGCGGCCGCCACACCCCCCGTTGGTCCACAGTTCCCGGTTCGTCAGGTCATAGCCCCAGGTGCGATTGAAACGGCAAGCCCCCTGTGTCTGTGCGCTCAGGTCCACCTGTGTGGTGTCGTCCGGCAGGCGATAGGACGTGTAGCCACCGTTGGATTGCAGGTCCACGAACTGGTCCTGGGCGATGGCGGCTTGGGTATTCAGGAGCAAAGGCAGGCACAACAACCAGCTGTGCCGCAGACGGTTTAGGTCTTTCATGAATTCTCCTTGTCGCGATTGATAGGGTGGCAAGACTGGCGCGTGGGGGCCGAGGTGCGCTGCGGGCGTGTTCTGGCGGCTGAGCCCTGCGCGCGGTATGGGCATCATATGGGCTCATGGGCCATGGCCCCATGACCATGGTTTACCCCAACTCACCAGCCCACGGTAAGTACAAACCTTCCGCCGTGGTGATGGACCGCGCCGCGCGTGCCGCGCGTGCCGTGGCAATGGCCGTGGCCTCGGCCGCCATGGTGGCCAGCACCATCATGCCCAGGCTTTTGCCTGCGCGGCCAGTGCCCAGGCTGAAGAGCGTGTCGCCGTCGGACATGGTGTGCACCGGGTTGATGCTGCGCGCCAGGCCGTCGTGGGCGGCCACGGCCAGGCGGTGGGCCTGTACCTTGGTGATGACGGCGTCGGTGGCCACCACGCCGATGGTGGTGTTGGTGCCCGCCAGCAGGGGCTGGGGCGGGTCGCCACGCAGCAGGGCGCGGCGCGTGTCGCGCAAACGCAGGCCGTCGTCGGTGCGGGCGCCTGCAATCACTTGTGCGGTGTCGGGGTCGATCACGTCACCCAGGGCGTTGCAGGCGATGAGCGCGCCCACCGTGACGCCATCCACCGTGACAGAGGCGGTGCCAATGCCGCCCTTCATGGCACGCTGGATGCCGTAGATCTTGCCCAGTGCCGCACCCGTGCCCGCACCCACATTGCCCTCGGCCGGGTCGGCGGTGGATGCCGCATCGCACGCCGCGTAGCCCGCCGCAGCGTCGGGGCGAATGTGCATGTCGCCCACCAGCAGGTCAAACAACACGGCGGCAGGCACGATGGGCAGGCGGCCCACGGCCACGTCAAAGCCGATATTGCGCTCTTCCAGCCAGCGCACGGCGCCAGTTGCGGCATCCAGCCCCCAGGCGCTGCCCCCGGCCAGCATGATGGCGTGCACCTTGTCCACCAGGTTGGAGGGGTGGAGCAGGTCCGTCTCGCGGGTGCCGGGTGCTGCGCCCCGTACATCCACACCGGCCACGGCGCCTTCGCGGGTGATGATGACGGTGCAGCCCGTGGGACGGCGGGTTTCGGTGAAGTGACCGACCTCGATGCCCGCCACGCGGGTGATGCTGCCAGCGCTGCCGGCCAGAACGTGTTGAGAACTCATGGCCGTCGATTATGGTGCCCGGGCGCACGAGCTGGTTTGTGCGACGTCAGTCAGCCGGCAGGGGGATCACGGGGCCTTTTCGATCTGCTTGACGTGGTAAGCGCCATTGACCTGCTCTGCCCGAAAGCGCACCTTGTCGCCCGGTTTCAAGTCACCCACCACGCTGGCGTCCGCCACGCGGAACACCATGGTCATGGGCGGCATTTCCAGATTCTTGATCTCGCCATGCTTCAAGGTGAGGCGCAGTGTGCGCGGGTCCCAGCGGGTGATTTCGCCTTCGCTCAGTTCCGCTTGGGTCGCCGACGGGACCGGATGGTGGCTGTTGTGGCTATCGGAGGCTGCAGCGGTGGGGGCTTGCGCCAGAGCGGGCCCTGCGCTTAGGAGAAGCAGGCTGGCGACCAGTGGGATGGAAAGGATTTTCATGTCGATGCCTTCTTGTTGTAGCTTCTGAAAACACGGGTGCTGCCGTCGCGCGCCACCAGCAGCACGTCGTACGGGTCACGCCGGTCGCCATACGCAGGGCCGTCCATGCCGGGCGAGCCCACGGGCATGCCAGGCACCGCCAGGCCCAGGGCCTTGGGCTTTTGCTGCAGCAGCGCGCGCACGTCGCTGGCAGGCACATGGCCTTCCACCACATAGCCGCCGACGAGGGCGGTGTGGCACGAGCCCAGCTTTTGCGGCAGGCCCAGCCGTGCGCGCACGGCGTTGTTGCCGGTGGCGTGCACCTTCACGGCAAAACCGTTGGCTTGCATGTGGTCCACCCAGTCCTGGCAGCAGCCGCAGTTCGGGTCTTTCCACACCTCCAGTGGTGTGGGGGTGTTGGTGGCTGCTCGGGACAGGCCGGGCAGCAGGGCGACGGCCACACCCGCACCCAGCAAAGGCAGTGCGGTGGTGAGCCATTGGCGTCGTGCAGGGTGGGCTGCGGTGGATGCGGAGCGTGGATTGCGTGAGTTGGTCATGGCGTGTCTCTCCTGGCGTTATGGGTTGCGCGGCAGCACAGTGATGGTGCCGGTCATGCCGGCCTGGTAGTGGCCGGGGATCAGGCAGGCAAAGTCAAAACTCCCGGCGCGGTTGAAGTGCCACACGATGTCACCGGTCTTGGCCGCCGCCACGTGGGCCATGTAGGGCTCGTCATGTTCCATGCCGGGGTGCTTTTTCATCATCTCGGCGTGCTGGTTCAGCTCGGCCTTGGTGCCGATCACGATCTCGTGCAACACCTTGCCTTTGTTCTCGGCACGTAGCCGCACGGTGTCGCCCTCACGCACTTCGATGTGATTCGGCGCAAAGCGCATGTCGTCGGTCATGCGGACGGTGATGGTGCGGCGCACGGCCTTGGCGTCGCCTGCGATGCCCCAGTCCTTTTGCTCCTTGACCACCGGGCTGTTCGATGCGGTGTGATGGGCGTTTTCATGGCCAAAAGAGGTGCTAGCGCTTATCCATAAAGCGCAAGCAGCTATCAATTTAATAGTTTTCATGGTGTGTGCTGATGGGGAGGTTCAGTGCTGGTGGCCGCTGGCAGCGGGCTTGCGTGCGCTGGCTGCGCCGGGCGCGGTGCCTGGGGTGTCTGCGCGGGCGGGGCGTGGTGTGCTGGCGGGGGCACCCTGCCATTCGTAGGCCACCGTGCCCGCAGGTTGCTTGAAGTCTCCAGGGTCGCGGTAATCGCCCGCAGGCTGGTCGGCGCGCACCTTGAGGGTGGTGAACATACCGCCCATCTCCAACGGGCCGAAGGGGCCGGTGCCGGTCATCATCGGAAAGGTGTTGTCGGGCAGTGGCATCTCCATGGCACCCATGTCGGCCATGCCGCGCTCGCCCATCACCATGTAGTCGGGCACGATCTTCTGGATCTTGCCCACCAGGCCCCGGTGGTCCACGCCGATCATGGTCGGCACGTCGTGCCCCATGGCGCCCATGGTGTGGTGGCTCTTGTGGCAGTGCAGGGCCCAGTCGCCCAGTTCGTCGGCAATGAACTCGACCTGCCGCATCTGGCCCACGGCTACGTCGGTGGTCACCTCGGGCCAGCGCGCACTTTTGGGTACGGGGCCGCCGTCGGTGCCGGTCACTTCGAATTCGTGGCCGTGGATGTGAATCGGGTGGTTCGTCATGGTGAGGTTGCCGATGCGCATGCGCACGCGCTCACCCTGCCGCGCCACCAGCGGGCTGATGGCGGGGAACACGCGGCTGTTCCAGCACCAGATGTTGTGGTCCAGCATGGTGTTGACCTTGGGGGTCATGCTGCCGGGCTCCACGTCAAAAGCGTTGAGCAAAAACGCGTAGTCGCGCTGCACCTTGGCGATGTGCGGGTGCGCGGCCTTCGGGTGGGTGATCCACAGGCCCATCATGCCCATGGCCATCTGCACCATCTCATCGGCATGCGGGTGGTACATGAAGGTGCCGGGGCGGCGCGCCACAAACTCGTACACAAAGGTCTTGCCGGGCTGTATGGCGGGCTGGGTGAGTCCGCCCACGCCGTCCATGCCGTTGGGCAGGCGCTGGCCGTGCCAGTGGATGGTGGTGTGCTCGGGCAGGCGGTTGGTGACAAAGATGCGCACGCGGTCGCCTTCAACCACCTCGATGGTGGGGCCGGGGCTTTGGCCGTTGTAGCCCCACATGTTGACCATGAAGCCGGGCGCCACCTCGCGCACCACGGGCTCGGCCACCAGGTGGAACTCCTTGACGCCTGCGTTCATGCGCCAGGGGGCGGTCCAGCCATTCAAAGTGACCACCGGGTTGTAGGGGCGGCCCGTGGGCGGGTGCAGCGGCGGCGCGGTGTCGGCGCTGGACTGTATGGCGGGCTCGGGCAGCGCGGCCAGGGCCACGCGGCTGACGGAGGCTGCGGCCACTGCCGTGGCGGCGCCGGAGAAGAAATTGCGGCGGTTCATGTCAGTGGACTTGTGGGGTGGTGGAGGCTGCGGCGCCGGATGCGAGGCCCTGCAGGGCGCCTGGCGATGTGCCAGTGAGTGCGAGCTGCAAATCGGTCTCGGCCAGCCAGAAGTCGCGCTGTGCTTCGATGGCGTTGGCCACGGCCTGGGTGCTGTTGCGCGCTTCGGTCAGCATGTCCCACACGCTGGCCAGCATGCCGTTGTAGCGCAGGGTGGTCTCGTCGCTGATGAGCTGGCGCAGGGGTACCACCTCAGCCTGCTGCTGGCGTGCCAGGTCGAGCGCGGTGCGGTAGGTGAGCCAGGCGGCGCGCACCTCGCTGCGGGCGCGCACGGCGGTGTCCTGCAGCTGGGCGGCACTTTGCTCTACCTCGGCTTGGGCGCGGGTACGGGCTGCGCCGCCCCAGTCGAACAGGGGCAGGGGCAGCTCGATCTCCCAGCCGCGTGTGGTGTCGCGGTGGCCACTTTCGCGCTCGGTGGCGGTGTTGCGGCTGTACGCCAGGCCGATGTCGCCAAACACCGCGCCCGCGCGGCTCCAGCCCTGCCGGGTGGCCTGGGTGTCGAGTTGGCGGCGGGCCGCCTGCACATCAAGCCGTTCGCGCAGGGCGGTGGCTTCGATGCCTTCCGCGGGCAAGGCGCTGGCGGGCAGGGGCGGCAGCTGGTTGGCCAGCTGGTAATGCGTCTGCAGCCCCCACACGCCCATGCGGCGGTTGAGCTGCTCGCGTTCGGTGGCTGCGGCAAGGCGGGCGCGGGCGCGCTGGCGGGTGGCCTCTTGCAGCACGGCCTGCTCGCGGGCCTGCTGCAGGCGGCTCCAGTTGCCCACCTGCACCATGCGGCGGGCCAGCTCGGCACCGGCCTCGGCCGCCTCGACCATGCGGTCGTGGGTGGCGGCTATTTGCTCCGCGGCCACGGCACGCAGCCAGGCGCGGCGGGTGTCGGCAGCAAGCGTCACCACGTCCTGCGCGGCTTGCAGCGTCGCGATCTGCAGGCGCTCGGCCTGGCGCGCGGTGCGCCAGGGCAGGGTGATGAGGTCAATCAGGCTGAAGGCCAGGGTGCGCTCGATTTCGCGCTCGTGGCTGTTGGTGAATCTCCCCAGTGCAAGGTGCGGGTTGGGCAGGGTAATGGCCTGCACGCGCTCAGCGTCGGCCACGCCCAGTGCGGCCAGGCGGGCTTGCAGGCCGGGGTTGTGGAGCAGGGCAATGCGCACGGCAGCGTCTTGTGTCAAGGGCTGTGCCAGCCAGCCTTCGACGGATTTTGCTGCAGAGGCGCGGGCGGCAGGGTCTGCTGCAGGCAGGCTCGCTTGCACGCCCCCGGTGCGGCCCGCAGCGAGAGTGGCGACGTCACCGCGCAGGCCATCGGGCGAGACACTGGCGCAACCGGCCAGTACGGCTACAGCGGCCAGCAGGCAAAGGCGCGGAGACAGGCGTGGGGAAAGGTGTGGAGAAATGTGCGGCATTTGGGCGGGGAGGTTCATGGCTTGCCTCCCGGTGCGTGGTGGCGTTGGTGCATCGGCGTGGGTGAAGCGGACTGGCCGTTGCTGCTGCTGCTGCTGCTGCTGCTGCTGCCGTGGTGCCCGTGGTGATGACGGTGGGGGCTTTTTTGCTCTTCGACGGTGGACGGGGGTGTGGCGGGTTGGGCGCTCTGCCGAGCCTCCCAGGCGACGATGTCGGCATGCCCCCTGGGAAAGGCAGCCACCGCCTCGTGCGCCTCGCGCCATGACCGGGGCGATGGGGTCGCACCGGGCAATGGGGGTTGTGGGACGAGGGCGGGGTGGGCCAGTGGAGCCGTCGAGGCCGCAACATGGGCAGCGTCGGCAGCCGGTGCCAGAGGATGGCTGGGGGTGGGAGCAAGGCCCTGGGCCAGCGAAAGCAGCGGTGCCAGCAGCACAAGGCAGACGGTTCGCGGGGGTGATGAAGAGGGATACGGAAATGAAGCAGGCGCGCGCATGGCGATCTCCAGACAACGGACGAAAAAGGTGTTGCGCTACCGCCCGGGCCACCCTGTTTCAGGGGTGCTCAGGCTGGGGCAGACGCACTTCGGGCGTTGGAGATCAGGCGATGGGTGGTTTGATGGTCAGTGCGGGAGGCGCACTGTCAAACCGTGCAGACGCCGTGGGCAGCGCGGTGCCCAGGCGGCGGAGAGTGCAGGACGCTGCCGGGGCGGCGTCGAGCATTGCCGAATGGCAGATTTCGCAGGCGGAACATGCGGCAGAGTGGTGATCGTGTGCAGCACACCCCACCAGTTCACCATCACACGCGGATGCCGCAGCAGCATGCACGGCATGGTCATCGTGATGGGCGATGGTGTGACTGCCTTCCTGCATTTCTGCAGCCATGGCCTGTGCGGCTTGGTCAGTCGTGTGCTCTTGTGAGGTAGTGTATGCCGCTTCGGCTGCCACCAGGTGGCTGTGCTCCTGCGCATGCGGCGCGCTAGCAGGAAGCAGGGGCGGCAAGACCCCGGCGGCCATGGCGGTGCCGGTAAGTCCCCGCAGGACCAGCACCACCATCAACACGAAATAGAGGCCGCGACGCATGTCCCAATGATACGGCGGCACGCCTCAAGGTTCCCAAAAGGTTACATCTCCGGCACCCGGCCCTTGGGGCGGCCACCAGGCACTGCGGGCAAATGGGGGTGCAGATGTAGGGCGGTTCGGCTTACGATGTAACAATGCGTTCGGTGCATCTCCTGGCCCTGCGGTGCCTGGAATGACTGTGCAAGACGAAAGGTCGGTATGCCTTCCTGGCTGGTGGGAACCTGGAGTACGTTGTCTGCGCGAATCCGCTGGCTGGTTCTGGTGGCGACCCTGCCCGCCGTGCTGCTGGCGGTTTACCAGGCACGGTCGCACCGCATGGACGCCATTGCCGCCGCAGAGAACCAGGCTTTGGGCACGCTGCGGGCCGTGGCAGCCAGCCAGCAGCGCCTGATTCAGAACACCCGCGATTTTCTGCAGAAGCTTGCTGCCATGCCCTCGGTGCACCGGCCGGCGGAACCCGAGTGCGGAAGGTACCTGGCCGAGGTGCTGTCGCTCAACGCCACTTACGTCAACATTGGTGTGCCACAGGCTAGTGGCGATCTGCTGTGCAATGCCCGCCCGTTGAAGGCGCCCGTGAACGTGGCGAACCGGCCCTATTTCCAGCACGCCATCACCACCCGGGAGTTCTCGGTGGGGGCTTTTCAGATCGACCGGGCTGCCCAGGTGGCGAGCGTCAATTTTGCGGTGCCTGTAGTCCCGCCGGGCAGCCAGGAGGTGGTGGGCGCTGCAGTGGCCGTGGTGTCGCTGGAATGGTGGAGCCTGCGGCTTGCCGACCTGGGCTTGCCACCCGGGGCTGTGGCGCGTGTGACCGACGCCGATGGGCGCGTGGTGGCGCGTTTTCCGCCCGATGGGGCCGAACTCGGAACCCAGTTGGCCGATGCAGATTTCAGCGCGGCGCTGCAGCGCTCTGCCGAAGGGGTGCTTCAGCGCAGCAATGCGGCCGGATCACACCAGTTGATGGTGTTTCAGCCGCTCATAGAGTCGGGTGGAAAAACGGTTGCCACCATGAGTCTGGCTGTGCCACTGGACCAGCTCTACGCCACTGCCAACCGCAACATGTGGACCGAGGTGGCCTTCTTGCTGGCTGGCCTTGCGCTGTCTTTTCTGCTGGCCCAGCAGGGCGTGCGGCGGGGCGTGATGAAACCATTGCGGCGCCTGTTGGACGCCACCGACGAACTGGCCCAGGGCCGTTATGCCCCCCAACCCCTCGCCACCGGCCTGGCAGAGTTGACCGAGTTGGGTCAGCGTTTTGACCGCATGGCGCTTACGCGCCAGAGCGCCGAGGCCCAGTTGCGCCAGAGTGAGGAAAACCTGTCCATCACGCTGCATTCCATTGGTGATGGGGTGGTGGCCACGGATGCGCAGGGCCATATCACACGCATGAATGCAGTGGCCGAACGCCTGACAGGCTGGCCGTTGCCCGAGGCACTGGGCAAGCCGCTGACGGACGTGTTTCGCATCGTCAATGCCAGCACGCGGGAGCCGGTGGTCGATCCGGTGCGGATGGTGGTGGCCAAGGGCGAGGTGGTGGGGCTGAGCAACCACACGACCTTGCTCGCGCGGGACGGTGCCGAATATCAGATTGCGGACAGCGCGGCGCCCATTCGCAATGCGCAGGGGCAGATTGTCGGTGTCGTGCTGGTGTTCAGCGACGTGACCGAGGCCTACCGCGTGCGCAAGCAACTGGAAGACAACGAAGCGCGCTTTCGCACCCTGACCATCTTGTCGTCTGACTGGTACTGGGAGCAGGATGCCCAGTTCCGCCTGACCCATGTGGACGGAAGCGACAAAGACCGTCTGCTGCAGGAGGCGGCTGCGTACATGGGCAAGACGCGCTGGGAGTTGGCAGGCCCTGGGGTGAGCGAAGCCCGCTGGCAGGAGCACCGCGAGCTGCTGGAACGCCATCAGGAGTTCCGCGATTTCGAGTTCCAGCGCAAAGACCGTTCGGGCCAGTTGCACTGGCTTTCGGTGAGCGGCACACCCATTTTTGACGTGAACGGCACATTTTGCGGTTACCGGGGCGTGGGCAAGGACATCACGGCGCGCAAGCGCGATGAAAACGAGCTGCGCATTGCGGCCATCGCGTTTGAGTCGCAGGAGGGCATGATCGTCACCGACCGAGAGACCGTCATCCTGCGCACGAACAGGGCCTTCACCAAAATTACGGGCTACAGCGCGGAAGATGCGGTGGGCAAGCGTTCCAGCCTTCTCGCGTCGGGCCACCATGACAAGGCCTTTTTCGACGCCATGTGGGGCAGCCTCTCGGACACCGGTGAATGGAAAGGCGAAATCTGGAACCGCTGCAAAAGCGGGGCGGTCAACCTCCACTTCATGGGCATCACCGCCGTCACGGATGATGGGGGCGAAGTCACCCACTATGTCGGCACGCTCAGCGACATCACCCAGCGTGCCCAGGCCGCGCGCGAGATCGAGCATCTGGCCTTTTATGACCCGCTGACACACCTGCCCAATCGCCGCCTCATGCTGGACCGTCTGCAGCAGGCGTTTGCCACCAGCGCGCGCACCGGCCTGCATGGGGCGGTGTTGTGCCTCGATCTGGACCACTTCAAGACCCTGAACGACACACTGGGCCATGACATGGGCGATGTCTTGCTGCAGCAGGTTGCGCAGCGTCTGGCGGGATGTGTGCGCGAAGGCGACACCGTGGCCCGCCTGGGCGGCGATGAGTTTCTGGTGCTGCTGGAAGACTTAGATGCGCTTGCCACCGACGCGGCTGAGCAGGCACAGAATGTGTCCGAGAAAATACTTGCCGCCCTGAACCAGCCTTACCAGCTTGCCTTGCACCATGTGCACAGCACGACCAGTGTGGGAACCGTGCTGTTCAGCGGCCAAAGCCAAACGGTGGAAGACGTCGTCAAACACGCCGACCTGGCCATGTACGCCGCAAAAACAGCGGGGCGCAACGCGATCCGGTTCTTTGATCCGATGATGCAGGCGGCGGTCTCTGCCCGTGCTGCACTGGAAAACGACCTGCGCACTGCGTTGGCTGCCGGGCAGTTTTTGCTGCACTACCAGATCCAGGTGGGCTGTGGTGTACGCCCTGTCGGGGCCGAGGCGCTGATCCGCTGGCAACACCCGGAGCGCGGCATGGTCCCCCCTTATGAGTTCATCCCTTTGGCCGAAGAAACGGGGCTCATACTGCCCATAGGCCTGTGGGTGTTGCAGACCGCGTGTGCTCAGTTGCGCCGCTGGCAGGGCAACCCCGCCACGGAACAGCTGCAGTTGTCCGTGAACGTGAGCGCGCGGCAGTTCCGACAGCCCGATTTCATGGAGCAGATTCGCACCGTGTTGCTGCAAACCGGTGCGCGGCCCGACCGTTTGAAGCTGGAACTGACGGAAAGCCTGGCGCTGGACAACGTGGACGACACCATCGCGAAGATGAACGCATTGCGCGCCCTGGGTCTGCGGTTTTCTCTGGACGACTTTGGCACGGGGCAGTCATCGCTGTCCTACCTCACGCGTCTGCCGCTGGACCAGCTCAAGATCGACCAGAGCTTTGTGCGCAACATCGGCATTCAGCACACCGATGCGCTGATCGTGCAGACCATCATCGGCATGGCGCAGAGCCTGGGAATCGACGTGATCGCCGAAGGCGTGGAGACGGACGCGCAGCGGGCGTTTCTGGAAAAGCACGGCTGCACGCTCTTTCAGGGTTACCTGTTCAGCCGCCCGGTGCCTATCGGGGTGCTGGAGCAGTACCTGCAGGCACGTGCAGCCTCTGTTTGAGTTCTGGCCCGGCTTACACCGCCATGTAACGCCCGGGCCGATGGTTCATCGCCAGGACCAGGTTGAGCGCCACGGCCCCGGCAATGGACCAGGCAACGCGCAGGGGCTCCACCGTCCACAGCGCCAGCAGCACGATGCAGCAGTCCACCGCCATCTGGACCTTGCCGGCGCGCCATCCGTACCGGTCCTGCAGGTACAGCGCGGCAATGCCCACGCCCCCCAGGCTGCAACGGTGCCGAAACAGCACCAGAAACCCCGTGCCCGTGATCAACCCACCTGCCACGGCCGCATACAGCGGCTGCAACTGCGCAAACTCCAGAAATTGAGTCTGCAATTCGGTCAGCAGCGACAACAGCAGCACGGCAATAAACGTCTTGACCGTGAATGCGCGCCCCAGCTTGCGCAGGGCGAGCCAGTAAAAGGGCAGGTTCAGCACAAAGAAGATCTTGCCAAAGCCGATACCCGTGGCGTAGTGCAACAGGAACGCAAGGCCTGCGGTTCCCCCGGTCAGCAGGCCTGCGCTGGTGAAAAAAGCAACCCCTACGGAAATGAGCAGCACGCCAGTGAAGATGGCCACAGCATCTTCCGTGAGCGTATGTGGCACCACCACAGGAGCGACCACTTGCGCAGGGTTTGGCAGGGAAGGGGCGTGGGGTGCAGGCGGGTTGGACATGGTGAGCGCAGGCGGGCAGGGCGGCGGGTGCCGGTCAGGGGAAAGAGTCGCAGATTGAAGCATGCAAGCCCTGTGCCGGACTTGTCCGCCGTCAAGAAGCGGCGTGTCTGTGGGGGCTTCGGTCCTGGAAAACTGGTCGCTCCTTGGCTGTTTTTTGGCCGATTCTTGCAATCTGCTTTAGATGTAACACCTGCAACGCACAGCGATGTGGGGCTGGGGCGGCAGCGTTCCTGCGAAAATAGCGGGCTTTGCCCATTGCGGGGACCTACTCCCTGACGCCCGCCACCCTTCGGGGGGCCGGTGCCATGGACGCCTCAGATTGATGTACCAGCCCCACCGACTCAACAACTCCAGACTTGTGCTTTTGCTCCAGCAATGGACGCAGCCACAAGGTGGATCGGCGCGCCAGGATGTGGCGGAGCAACTCAGCCAGTGGCTCAGTACCGTGGATGCGGTCAAGCTCAGCCGGGCGCTGCATGCTCTGGAGTCCAGCCAAACCCCGGCTGTCACTACGCTGGGGCGGGGGACGGTGGATGTGCGCGCATTGCAGGCCAGCCTTCAGTCCACCCGGGCCGAGTTGACGGACTTGGTCACGGCCAAGGCCGCGCCCGCCAAGCCCGTGCGCGAGCGTGCCGACAACACCCCTGTCGACGGCCCGGACCCCGAGGCCGGGGCAGATTTTGCAGTCCACGCGGCGCGTTATCTGGCGCTACAAAAGCAGATGGACGCCAGACTGGCTGCCTTGCGCGCGTTGATTCGGCAGAGCTTGTCGATGGGCCCCGAGGGCCTGCGTCGGCTGGCCCTGCTGGATGCGGTGATGGACCAGATGCTGGGTGCGCGTGAGCAAAGGCTGTGGGCGTCGCTACCCGGCCATCTGGAGCGGCGGATGGCGCATTTGCGCGCAGCCCACCAGCAGCAGCTGGAGGCTGCAGGGCGAGACGATGAGCCGCAGCGCTGGGCGCTGCCGGGCGGCTGGCTGTTTGCCTTTGAGCAGGACTTGCGGGCGCTGCTGCTGGCCGAGCTGCAGGTGCGGCTGGAGCCCCTTGCTGGTTTGCTGGAAGCGGCGCAGAGCCATGACTCCCACCGTCCCCCCACAACCACGAAGACCTCGGAACCGGTAACAGGAATGATCGAATGAACAAGAGTGTGATGGCCGCCATCTTTGCGGTGGGCCTGGCGATGGTGGGCTGGGTGGGATGGGGTTTTGTCGGGTCTAGCCCCCTGGCGCTGGCCATGACGGTGGTGATTGCTGCCGTCTACGTGCTGGGAGCCTATGAGCTGATGCAGTTCCGGGCCGCGACTTCGTCGCTGTCCATTGCGCTGGCCGGGCTGGGGCAGCAGCCCCTGGTGGACCTGGGTGGCTGGCTGGAGCGCATGCATTCGTCCTTGCGCAACCCGGTTCGCCAGCGGATCGACGGGGAGCGTGTGCCCCTGCCGGGGCCTGCGCTGGCGCCGTACCTAGTGGGGCTCCTGGTCATGCTGGGCATGCTGGGCACCTTTCTGGGCATGGTGGTCACCTTCAATGGCGCGGTTTTCGCACTGGAGGCCTCGTCCAGCCTGGAGTCGATCCGGGCGGCGCTGGCCGCGCCCATCAAGGGGCTGGGCCTGTCGTTTGGTACCTCGGTGGCCGGGGTCGCAGCGTCGGCCATGCTGGGGCTGATGTCCGCCCTGTGCCGCCGCGAACGGCTGGCAGCGTTGCGCATGCTGGATGCCCGCATCGCTAGTGATCTGCGCCCCTTCTCGGCGGCCCACCGGCGCCAGGAAATGTTCGAGGCCCTGCAGGCCCAGGCGCAGGCCATGCCGCTGATTGCAGAGCGCCTGCAAGGCCTGATGGAAGGGCTGGAGCGCCGCCACGAGCAGTTGAACGGCCAATTGCAAGACCAACAGCAGGTGTTTCACCGCGAGGCGGCTGCGGCCTACACCCAGCTGGCCACCACCGTGGGGGCATCCCTGCACGACAGCCTGGGTGCCAGCGCCCGCATGGCGGGTGAGACGATCCGCCCGGTGGTGGAGCAGGCCATGGCAACGCTGGCGCAAGAGGCTGAGCGCTCGCACCAGCGGCTGCGCGAGGCCACTGGCGTGCAGATGCACGCCCTCACGGCCCAATGGGAGAGCACGGCCCGCCAGGTGGCGGACACCTGGACGGAGGCCTTGGACCGCCACACGCAGACGCAGGAGCAGCAGGCGGTGCAGTTGGGCAGCGCGCTGCAGTCCATCACGCAGACGCTAGAGCAGCGCACCACAGCGCTGCTAGCCACGTTGCAAGAGACGGTGGCCCAATCACAGGCGGCCCAACTGGCGGCCGACCAGCAGCGCCTTGCTGGCTGGAGTCAGTCCATGGAGGGCATGGCCGACCGACTGGCGGAGCAATGGCAGCTTGCGGGTGAACAAACGGCGCAGCAGCAGCGCGGCGTCTGCCAGGCGCTCGAAGGCGCTGCCACCCAGCTCGACCAGTCACTGCAGACGGCATCGCAGGCCTTTGAGCAGCGCACCACGGCGCTGCTGGCCTCATTGCAAGAGACTGTGGCCCAATCACAGGCGGCCCAGTTGGCGGCCGACCAGCAGCGCCTTGCAGGCTGGAGCCGGTCCATGGAGGGCATGGCCAGCACACTGGCGGAGCAATGGCAACAGGTGGGCGAGCAAACCGCACAGCACCAGCAGGGCGTGTGCCTGGCGCTGGAAGGCGCTGCCACCCAGCTCGACCAGTCGCTGCAGACGGCATCGCAGGCCTTCGAGCAGCGCACCACGGCGCTGCTGGCCTCGCTGGAACAGACGGTGGAGAAAACGCAGGCCGACCAGGCAGTGGCGGATCAGCAGCGCCTTGCGGGCTGGAGCCAGTCCATGGAGGGCATGGCCAGCCGACTGGCGGAGCAATGGCAGCAGGTGGGCGAACAAACGGCGCAGCAGCAGCGCGGCGTGTGCCAGGCGCTGGAGGGCGCTGCGGCGCAGCTCACCGAACGCATGACCGAGCAGGTCCACCAGGCCCTGGGCGGTGCCGCCCGATTGATGGACCAGTCGGACGCACTGTTGCACACCCGCATCGAGGCCGAAGCCCAATGGGCCGAAACCCAGGCCCAGCGCATGGATGCGCTGGCGGGCGTGTGGCGCACGGAATTGGTGGCGCTGCGGAATGCCGAGGCGGCACGCGGCCAGGCCGCAGTGGAGCGGCTCGATGCGCTGCAGGCCGCTGTGGCCGGGCACCTGGCCACCCTGGGTTCTGCGCTGGAAGCCCCGCTCACGCGATTGCTGCAGACGGCGTCGGATGTACCGCAGGCCGCGGCTGAGGTGATCACCCAGTTGCGCCAAGAGATGACCCACCTGAGCGAACGCGACAACGCGGCCCTGGCAGAGCGCACGGCCATGATGGAGCAACTGGGTGTGTTGCTCCAATCGGTGAACGAAGCCGCCGGGCAGCAGCGTGCGGCCATTGAATCGCTGGTGGGGTCTGCGGCCTCGGTGCTGGAGCAGGCGGGGCAGGAGTTTTCCCAGGCGCTCGGCGCGCAGGCGGGCAAGGTCGATGAAGTGTCGGCACACGTGGCCGCCAGCGCGGTGGAGCTGTCGAGCCTGGGTGAGTCCTTTGGCCATGGCGTGGAGCTGTTCACGGCCAGTAACGAAAAGCTGATGGACAGCCTGCAGCGCATCGAAGGCGCTATTGGCCAGTCCATGAGCCGCAGCGATGAGCAGCTTGCCTACTACGTGGCACAGGCCCGCGAGGTGATCGACCTGAGCATTTCTTCGCAGCAGGGCATCGTGGAAGACCTGCGCCGCCTCAACGGGCAGATGGCCGCAGCGGTGCAGGGAGTCGCCGCGTGACCGGCCTGGACGACACGCTGGACGATGCCACCGAACAGACGGCCCCGGTGTGGGCCGTGTTTGGCGACCTCATGGCGGGCTTGCTGGGTGCGTTTGTGCTGATTCTGGTGGGCGTGCTGGTGGTGCAGATCGACCTGGTGGCCAGCCTCAAGCAGGAAGTGGAAAAGCGGCAGATGGAAGAAAAGCGCCGCATGGCGCTGGAAAAAGCACTGGCGATTCCGCTGGCCAGCGGCCGCGTCACGGTCAATGAAGGCCGTATCGGCATCAGCGGCAGCGTGCTGTTTGCGGCGGGCTCTGCCGAGTTGCGCCCTGAAGGCCGGCAACTGCTCCAGAGCCTGGTGCAGCCGCTGCAGGTGTACCTGCGCGAACGTGACGAGATGCTGATGGTGAGTGGCTTTACCGACAACACCACGCTGCTGCAAGGGCGCCACCAGCGTTTTGCCGACAACCTGGAGCTGTCGGCCCAGCGCGCGTTGACCGTGACCCGCGCCCTGATCGAAGAGGACATGCCCTCGTCCCAGGTGTTTGCTGCGGCCTTTGGCGCCGAGCAGCCGGTGGCAGACAACGCCGACGAAAAGGGGCGGGCACAGAACCGCCGCGTGGAGATGGCCCCCGTACCCCGCGCTGCCCAGGCCAAGCCCGCCCGCAATGAGTGAGCCCACCCTGGAGTCCCTGCGGGCCGAAGGCGCGCAGCACCACGACCCGGTGCGCTTTCGGTACCTGGAGGTGCTGACCGCGCGCCTGCCTGCGCAGCCCCCCGCCGTACAGCAGGTGCTGGCCCGCAGGCTGCAGGCCGCCTTGGTGGACTACGCCAGGCGCACCCGGACACCTCCCCGCCAGCCACTGGCCGCCACAGCGCCAGCCGGTGCACCATCTGCACTGGCGCAACTGAACCGCGATCTCAGTACCCGCGCCCAGGCCGACGCAGACAGCGTGCTGGTGGGCGGTGGCGCCAGTGTGTCGGACATGAAGAGCGTGCGCCGCTTCAGCGAAGTCTGGTCCAAGATTGCTGCGGAACAGCAGGTGGCCCAGGCCTTCACGCGTGGGCCGGAAAACGCCGGACCCTTGAATGCACACCGCCTCATGCTGCGCTCCCTGGCCTTGATGCGGTCGCTGTCGCCGGACTACCTGCGGCATTTTTTATCGCAGATGGACAGCCTGCTGTGGCTGGAGCAGGCCGCTGCAAAGCCAGCCAGGGCTCCCCTCAAGCCTGCTCGCGTGGCTCGCTCCTCCAAGCACTGAGTGCGCAGTTTTCAGACGCCGTGGTCGTCGGGCTGCACGGGGCGGATCGCCGTTTCTTCCAGCGCCTGGTCCATCAGCACAGTGACTTCTGCCGCTGGCACCATGGGCCGGAAAGCACTCACGTGCGAGCGCCCGATGTTGCCCAGCGGCAGCCGTGCTAGCAGGTGCCCCAGGGGCACCAGGGCCAGCCGCAGCAGCTGGCCGGTGGCCTCGCGCGCATCTCCCAGTGCGAGGGCGTAGCGCAGCATGGCGGTGTGTGACCGCCAGTGCAGGGGCAATGAGGTCTGTCCCAGCGCGTGGGCGGCCTCCAGCCAACGCCAGCGCTGGGCGGGGGGAGCGTCAGGCTGGCGGGCAAAGCTGGCCAGCAGGTGGTTGAACGCGGCGCGCCTGTGTAGCGCGGTGGGGGCGGCGCCCCCGGCGGCATGCTGCGCGGCCAGTTGGCGCCAGCGCCTTTGGCGGTGCCGGTAGAACACCTGGGCAAACAGGGCGCTCAGCGGTGTCATCAGCCAGGGCAGGTGGCGCGCAATCACCTCGATGTCATCGGTGTACAGCGTGCGGCCATCGGGCAGGGGCTGCAGGGTGATGCGGTGGTCCCAGCGGCGCATGAGCACGCCTTCTCCGTTGTCGCGCAGCGTGGGCCAGCCGCCCCTTTGTGCAGCCGGCTCGATGGAGATGCGCACGGTTTGCGGGCCCATGGGCAAAACGCCCAGCAACCGCATGTGCAGCGCCAGCTCGCCGGGAGCCCAGTGCGTGGGCCATTCCGTGCCCCGTGCGGGGTGAAACTGGATGAGCGGCGCGGTGATGTGGCGGAACACAGCGGTGCTTTGCAGCTGCGCAGCCACCCATTCAGGCGGGGCGCTCAACGGAGTCGATAGGTGCACGCGCATGGATCAGTGCCCTTGCGGTTGTGGCTGTGCGGTGGTGCTGACCAGCTCTTGCCGCGCGTGGCGTATCACGCTCCAGCCGCCGCTGATGGCCAGGCCTGCCATGATGGCCGCCACCGCCAGATCGGGCCAGGCGGTGCCGGTGCCCAACACGCCCAGGGCAGCGCCCATCACCGCCAGGTTGCCCAGCGCATCGTTGCGGGTGCACAGCCACACGCCGCGCATGTTGGCGTCGCCCTCCCGGTAGGCATAGAGCAGGGCGGCCACGCCCAGGTTGGCCGCCAGCGCCAGCAGGCCCACGCTGCCCATGGTGAAGGGCTCGGGCGGTGTGCCTTGCCACGCACCCCAGGCCACGCGCCCAATCACGAACACGCCAAACGCCAGCATGCTGGCCCCCTTGACCAGGGCGGCGCGCGCGCGCCAAGTGAGGGCCATGGCCAGCACCCACAGCGACAGGCCGTAGTTGGCGGCATCCCCCAGAAAATCGATGGCATCGGCCAGCAGCGATGCCGAGCCCGAGCGGGTACCCGCCCCCAGCTCCACCACAAACATGGCAGCGTTGACGACAAGTGCTATCCACAAGATGCGGCGGTAGCGCGGGTCGGCGGCGGCAGGGCCAGTGGCGCAATGGTCGTCGTGGCAGTGGGCAGACATGGGGGGTTCTCCGTGCAGTTTTGAAAGCGATGGCATGATTGGAAACCTTGAAGTCACTTGAAGGTCAAGCCATGGATCAGAACGCTGTGCAGTTTCGCATTGGTGAGGCCGCCCTGCAGTCCGGGGTGTCTGCCGCCAACATCCGCTACTACGAGAAGGAGGGGCTGTTGCCCCATGGCGTGCGGGGCGACAACAGCTACCGCCTGTACAGCGGCGCGGACGTGCACCAGCTGCGCTTCATCCGCCTTTGCCGGGCCATGGACATGTCTCTGCATGAAGTGCGCACCCTGTTGGCACTGGACTGGAGCCGCAAAGAAGACTGCGACGCCGCACGCGACACGCTGGATGACCATCTGCAGCATGTGCGTGCCCGTCTGGCAGAGCTGCAGACCCTGGAGGCCGACCTGCTCGCGCTGCGCAACCGCTGCGATGGGACGGATGCCCACTGTCACATCATCGAAGCCCTGCACGCGCGTGCGGATGCGCAGCCCGCTGTGCCGTTCGCCACCGCTGCGGCAAAGCGGCATGTGTAGCCCGGTCTGCCGTGGGCGCTTGCAAGCACCAGCTTTCGCAAGGATGTGAGTAGCTGTTTCTTCTGCGTTTGAAAATGCTATAAAAATAATAGCTGTTTGCGATTGTCTATCAAGCGCTAGATGCCAAAAACATCGAAAAATTTCTATGGCAGTCCACCGTCAACGCTCTCTGTGAGTGCCCCGCTATGATCCGACCATGATTTCGCGCTTGCCCGGCCTCTCCCTGCCCGAACGTGTGTGGAACACCGCGCGGCGCTGGGCGGTCGCCTGGTGGCGCATCTTGTATCTGGGGGCGGTGGTGCTGGTGCTGGTGTTGTCGCCGTCCAGCTATGGCAAGGGCACGCGCAAGGCGCTGGCGCGCCACCTGTATCTCGACACCGCCCCGGTGCTGCTCGGCTTTACGGTGCTGGCTGCCCTGATCAGCCTGGTGCTCACGCGCATCGTGGTGGTCACGGCGCTCAGCTATGGCCTGTCGCGCTATGCGCTGGAGATGGTGATCCGCGTGCTGGTGCTGGAGCTGATCCCGCTCACGGCGGCGCTGTTCGTCGCCATGCGCTGCACCATCCCCAATGGCTCGCAGATCACGCGGCTGCGGCAAACCGGACGGTTCGACGCGCTGCGCGCCCACGGCTCGGACCCGGTGCGCATCGAGCTTCTGCCGCGCGTGATCGCTGGAGTGTTCGCCTGCATCACGCTCGCCGCGCTCAGCTGTGTGGTGGCCCTGGTGCTGGCGTACCTGGGGGTGTATGGTTTCAACTTGGCGGGGTTGCCCAGCTACACCCGCATGTTTGGCCAGGTGTTCACGCCCAGCGTGACGATGGTGTTCGCGCTCAAGACCGTGTTCTTCAGCCTGGCCGTAGCGCTGATCCCCATGGCGGCAGGCCTGTACGACACGGGCGATCGCACCCAGCCCGATTCAGAGCTGGGCGGCCTGGCCCGCATGTTTGCCGTGCTGCTGATGATCGAGGTGGCCTCGCTCATGGGCAACTACTACTGACCGATGTCTGCTGACACCCGACTACACCATCCCTTTACGGCGACCCACCTTCCGGCACCATGAACGACGAGAACCACAACGCCCGCCAAACGCCGCCCCCGGGGCCAGCCCCGGCTTCTCCCGCCACCGGCGTGCCGCCCGTGGAAACCCTGCGCCCGGTGGCCTACCTGGAGATCAAGGCGGCGGCGTTGCTGCTGTTCACGGTGGCCCTCATCGTCGGGTCGGGCCTGTACCTGATGTATGCGCGTGGTGCGTTCGAGCCCACGCAGACCCTGGTGTTGACGGCCGACGACTCTGAAGGCGTGGTGGTGGGCATGGACATGACGTTCTCGGGTTTCCCCATTGGCCGCGTGCGCCGCATCGAACTGGCCGAAACCGGCAACGCCCGCATCATCGTGGACGTGCCCCGCAAGGACGCGCACTGGCTGCGTGAATCCAGCGTGTTCACACTGGTGCGGGGCATTGTGGGTGGCACCAACATCCGCGCCTACACCGGCATGCTGAACGACAAGCTCCTGCCCGATGGTGCCGTGCGCCCCGTGCTTCGTGGCGACGCCACCGCCGAAATCCCGCAGCTCATGGCCTCGGCCCGCGAGTTGCTCGCCAACCTCAACGCACTCACCGCTGAGGATGCCGCCCTGGGCGGCAGCCTGGCCAATGTGCGGGCGCTCACCGAACGCCTCAACGGCCCCGGCGGCATGCTGGGAGTGCTGATGGGCAATGAGGCCGATGGGAAGAAAATTGTTGCCACGCTCGACCGCACCAATGCCCTGCTGGCGCGCCTGGATGGCATGGCGGCGCGGGCTGACAAACAGGTATTTGGCGCCGAAGGCAGCAAGGAAGCGCTGGTACCTGAGGTGCGCGCCACCGTGGCCCAGCTCAATGGCTTGTTGGCCGACACCCGCACCAGCCTGAAAAAGGTGGATGCGGTGCTGGTGGAAGCCCAGGCCATTGGCGCCAATGCCCGCGAAGCCACCACCGACCTGGGGGCCTTGCGCGCCGAGGTGGAAAGCAATCTGGGCAAGGTAGAAAGCCTGGTCAACGAAATCAACCGCAAATGGCCTTTTGCGCGGGATACGGAACTCAAGCTGCCATGAAGCCCTTTTCAGTTTCTGCATTCCCTTCGAAGCCCATGCACCTGGCCAGGCCACTGCGGGTGTCATTGCTGGGAGCTGTGGTCGTTGCGGCGGCGTTGTTGTCAGCATGCTCCAGCAAACCTCCCGTGCCCGACTGGCAGATGAACGCTCAAGGCTCAGCCCAGAAGGCCCTCGAAGCCTATCTGTCGGGCAACCCCCGCGTCGAGCAGCTCGAATGGGACCGCGCCCGGGCTGAAGTGGCCCGCACGGGGCGCCCAGACTTGCTGGCCCGTCTGGAACTGATGCGCTGCGCTGCGCAGGTCGCCAGCTTGGTACCTGGCCCCTGCGAGCGCTTTGACCCGCTGCGCGCCGACGCCGCCGCGCCCGAGCGCGCTTATGCCGACTATCTGGGGGGGCGAGTACAGCCCCAGGACGTGGGCTTGCTGCCCGAAGCGCAGCGCAAGGTAGCTGCATCGGGCGATGCATCTGCATTGCCCGCTTTGGAAGACCCGCTGTCGCGCCTCGTGGCGGCTGGGGTGCTGTTTCAGTCGGGGCGTGCCAGCCCGGCGGTGATCGCTATCGCTGCTGACACAGCCTCTGCCCAGGGCTGGCGCAGACCGTTGATGGCCTGGCTCAGTGTGCAGGTGCAACGCACTGAAGCTGCGGGCGACCAGCAAGCCACTGCAGCGCTGCGTCGGCGCATTGCCATCGTGGAGCAGGGTGCGCCGCAGCGCTGAGGCGCGAACGGCTAGCGCAGGCGTGCCTGCAATTGCGTTTCGATGTGTTCCCGCTCCAGCGCAAACTGCTGGGCGGTGATCTCATTGGCTTCGTATTTGCGGGCGGTGGATAACAGCAGCACTGTGTTTTCCAGGCGCGTGTCTTGTTGCAACGAGGGCGGCAGGGCGGTCAGTCGGTCAAAACTCTGCTTGTAGAGTTCGCTCCAGCTCAGCGCCCCGGCCTGGGCCTGGGCGCGCGCACCGTCATGCCAGCGCGCGAATTCTTCAAGGGAGCCATCCCTCGGGCTGGTGCATCCCCCCATCGCCACCAGCAGCGCTGTCGCCGCCACAGGCCGCGCGAAGAAGCGAGCAGAAAAAAGACTTGCAGAGATTCGAAAACGTGTGGTCACGATCGTCCTCCATTCTGGATTGCCACCGAAAATCCCGGTGCGCAGCGCCAGATGGTACTCCGATGCTATGCTTTTTGCTACCCATGGCGAGTAGGCGTGCTAAACCACTCCACCTCATGCACAAGTTCACTCAAACAGACTGGAGGGAAAGATCTGGTCCAGCCCACTGGGCAAAAGCGGCATCGAATCCACCGACTGCACAGTCACATCGGGCATCAACAACGATGCCGCCGCCAGTACCGCAAGCACAACCGTGCCGGCAAACGCAGCGAGGGCGCGGGTTCCGGGTGTCAAGGGGTGGCGCTTCATGGCGGATCCTTTGTCAAAAAGGTGGGAGTCCCAATGAGCTCCCGGGTCAGCCTCAATGGCTGGTGAGAAGAATTTCAGCAAAACGCGCGGTCAGCGTCTGTCAGACAAGTGCGATATCCGCAGATGACCCCGGTTTGTTGCCTTTGGTTGCAAGTCATTCAGAAGCTTGGTTGTGCTCAGATGTTCCGTAGAGCGAGCATGCACATGACACTAGGAGTCCAGCGTGGTCCTTGTCCCACCGCGCTGCACCTGGCAGGAGTCCAAAGACGGAAGCCAATCGGCCGAAGCCGGCGCTGGCGCAGAGCGCATGGGCGCGAACTTGAATGGGTGACGGGGGTAGGTTGTTGCCAGCGCTGCCCGCCCCTGCGGCGAAATGGCAAGAACCTCTGCTTTTTGCTCCTTGGCACGCACATCGGGAAGCTGCACCTCTACGAGCTGAGCCGCCGCCAGCACCCGAAGCTTGTCAACGTCGCAGGGCTCCTCGATCATCATGGGCAGCTTGCTCTGTGCAAGAACGAACAGTAGCTCCATGGGCATGAGCGCACTCCTTTGGAGGTGGAGTCATTTATTGTGAATAGTGCGCCGCGGCGTGACAACCAATCACACGTTTTGCAACAAATCGGCGGGCTTGGCCCCACCGCTCCCGACATTTCGCGAGGCAGGAAGGAGGCGCTGAAAGCGCTCCGTGTCACTTGAGAGGCCGAAACGAAAAAAGCGCCCCGAAGGACGCTTTTTTGATTTTTGGCGGAGAGGGCGTCTACCTCCGCCATATCCAAGGGCGTCCAGTAGTGATCGGTGGGATGCTGTAAGTCATTGAAATGTATGGATTTGTTCTGCATTGATTGTCCATTGGCGTCCAATAAAACCTTGCTCTATCCAAACTAAAAAGGCATACAAAAAGGTATACTAAAAATCATCGAAATTGGTATACAGAGGGCTCATTGTGGGATCGCACACGCCCGGCAAACTGCCGGCAATTGTTCTAAACAAACTGAAGGATGGTTGGCACGGAGACGGCGGGGGGCTGTACTTGTTTGTCCGAGGTACTTCCCGATCCTGGGTTTTTCGGTACACGGGCGCTGATGGCAAGCGTCGAAACATGGGACTGGGTAGTCTTGCCGCAGTCGGGCTTTCGGAAGCCAGGAAGTTGGCGCTTCAGGCTAGGCAGCAGGTTCATCATCCAACAGAGACGGTGGATCCTGTTTCCGTACGGCGTGCCCAAGTGAACGAGCGCCGCCTGGTAAAGGCCCGTGAAATGACGTTCGAGGAATGCGCGACGGCCTGCATTGAGGCCAAGCGCCATGAATGGAAGAATCCCAAGCACATTGCGCAGTGGATGAGCACACTGGAAACCTATGCCTACCCATTGATGGGCAAGCTACCGGTGAACTCGATTGATACCGATCTGGTGGTGAAGTGCCTGCAACCCATTTGGACCACCAAGACAGAGACGGCAGCCCGCTTGCGAGGTCGTATTGAAACGGTTCTGGCTTGGGCCACCACCAGTAAGTACCGGCAGGGTGACAACCCAGCACGCTGGCGGGGGCACTTAGACACTCTTCTTGCAAAGCCATCGAAGATTGCCAAGGTAGAGCACTTTAGCGCCCTGGCATATCAGTTATTGCCAACCTTCATGGTGGAACTCCGCGCGAAAGAGGGTCTGGGGGTCAAAGCCCTGGAATTTGCGATTCTGACCGCCGCTCGCTCTGGTGAGGTTCGGATGGCAACCTGGTCCGAAATCGATATTGACCGCAAAGAGTGGGTCATACCAGCGGGGCGAATGAAAGCGGGCAAGGAGCACACGGTCCCACTTTCCAAGTCTGCACAAGATCTGCTTTGCAACCTTCCAAAACTGGAAGGTTGCGAACTAATATTTCCAAGCGCCACAAAGGAAAACAAACCGTTGTCCGATATGACGCTCACCTCGATTCTCCGAAGGATGGGTCAAAAAGACATCACGGTGCACGGCTTTCGCTCCAGTTTTCGCGACTGGGCTGGTGATACGACACACTTTCCTAAAGAGGTAATCGAAAACGCACTTGCTCATCAACTTAAAGATAAGGCGGAGGCCGCATATGCGCGCAGCACGCAGTTGGCGAAACGGCGTGAGTTGATGGATGCCTGGGCGGTTTATTGCTCGACAGCTCCAGTTAGTGCTGAATTGAAAAATTCGAAGTACGCTGGGATAGCTGATTTAATCAAGAAGAATTGAGTGTGAATGTGGCGTGGAGGTATCACAAAAATTGGATTGCTTCGCCACTATTGACGAACGTTTTTCAGCTGACAACAAGCCTCCTGTTGAGCTCTTTGAGCTTCCTTCCAGCATGCCGTAGCACAGCGTTCGCGAAGCTCGGATCACCAACATCTTCATCAGCATCCAGGGAGGGTACGCCGCCGAGCAGCATCCCGAAGGCATCGATTCGCTGCCTCATGATGGCAACAGCCTTCTCGTCGCGTGTGCCACCAAAAGTTGGGTATGCGTATTTGAGTGGCTGCTTTGAGATGGCCGCCCATGACCCAACTCTTCGAACCCGGCCATTGCGCTGCAGGGTGCGTACAGGACTGGGATCGAGTTCGTAGTGGATGAGATGTCGGCACCAACGGTGCAAATCAACGCCCTCGCTGAGTCGGTCAGTTGCGACGAGAACATCTGGCCCGAACGGACTATTGAAGAGAGCGATAACTACATCAGGCGTTCTTGTGTAGAGAGTTGCGGGTGCATCACTATGTCCGTCATGGCTCCACGACCCCATCACACGAAAACCTTCATCAAGCCTTCCCGGAAGGTGAGATGCCGTACCGGCGAAAGTCCGTGCTCCCGAGCTGATGTTCGTCAGCAGCTTGCGCGTCGATGTAGATTGCTCGTCGAGCAGTACCTTCACCAAGCTCGTCGCTGACTGAAGTATCGACGGAGTGCCCTCCTTTGCGTTGCGCGGGCGAATGTCTGAGAGCTGTTTTGCGAGAGCTTCGGCGGAGGACGCCGGATCATCAATCCAGCTACTGATCTGGGCCCGCAGACCCGGAGTACAAAACCAGTCAAGAATTGGACGAATGAGGTTTTTGTTTCTCTCGCGTTTCTTTATGAGGTCGGTATCGTCATGTCTCAATCCAAGCTGCTTCCATTTTTCATCCTCGGACAATTGCTTCCAAGCAGCTCGCCATACGAACTCGGGCGGACCACCTTGGACAACATCCTTGGCCTTTGAGGATCGCTCCAGCGCTGCAAGAAGCTCGGCCGCCGTAGCGCGGTGGTGACAAAACACCAGCACTTTTTCACCCGCGTCGAGTACCGGTCGAATTGCGTCGCTTACCGCTGCGACCTTTGGATGTGCTGTGGTGCGTCGCGCAGTAAGCGCTCTCTGAGCCTCTTCGATATGGCGAAGCGCGATCTGGTTGCCTCGATCGGTGCATCGCTCTGCCACTCGTTTGACCTCGGTTTCAACATGCTGCCAGCCAATGTGGAAGCGGGGATCGTTGCGCCGCGCCCCTCTCCGCGCAGGTGCGATTTGAAGTAGGCGGTCCATTCGCAACAACAATTGGATGTCTTCTGACGACGCTGGTGGTGTGGCGATATCCCAGGGCGTGGCCGCGACGTCACCGAAGTGCTTTCGTTCAGCTTCTGAGAGATCGTCGATCCCGTGGCGTATCAGGGATAGCTGTAGCTGGTCGATCGCGGCTTTCGCAGCGTCGACGAGACGCTTGGATTCGGCTGCGACGTCGTGTCCATTGCCAAGTGTGTAGAGGCGTTTCAGATCGGCGGCATAGTGTGTGACCGCTTTGAATTCCGTTGCGCCCACGAACTGGAGGAGCTGTTCCAACTCGGCAAGTCGAATGCTGAAGGGCGTTGCAGTGAGGATCAGCTTCCGTTTTGCGCGGGAACCAAGTTTATGAAGAGCTTCGTTGAACGCGCTGCCCTCACCTTTGGCACGGTGAGCTTCGTCAATAATCATCAGGTCGCAATCAGGGGCTCCGCTTGGTGCTTTTGAGCCGTTGTCCGGCTTGGCATGTCGCTTCGATTCCTTGTCTTCTTTAAGCTTAATCAAGGTGTGATGGGTGGCGACCTGGATCTGACCAGCATCTAGCCGGGCTACGATTCCTTGCTTGATTCTTTTCGTATGGACATCCTTGTAATCTCCACCGCGCTTTTGCAGCATAGGTACATGACGCTCTAGCTCCTCAGCCCAGCGCCGGCGCAAGATATCGTTCGGCGCGTAGATACGAACCCGCTTGCCCTGACAAGCAAGGACCCATGCAACGAGTGCACCGACAGTGGTCTTGCCGAGTCCGACATCATCGGCGAGGATCACTCCACGGCCGTCAGCGAGGCGCGCGAGAATCTCACTGGCAGTGTTGAACTGCCGTCTCAGCGGCTCGACTTGCAGGTCACCAGATCCCTGCTCGATATAGCGATCCGGGTTCCCGAGGAAGCGCCACCGGCGAGCGTCGATCTGGAAATCATTCATCAGGCTTCCTCCTCAATTCGCCAGCCGAGCTCCTCAACCACAAGGCCAGCAGCTGGGCCCTCGCGCCGTGCGTATAGTCTGCAGAGTTCCTGACCATCCCAACGGACGCGATCAAGCAAAGTCAGCTCAGCCTTCGCCTCATCTAGCGCATGGCACCATCGATCAATGACACGAAATGCGGCCCGCGCGTCCACCCATTCCTGCACTGAGTAGTCTGCAGAGGGTGCTGCTACAACGGGTCTAGACGCACTGTTGAGACCGGGGATGGAATCAACATCCACGACTGGCCCTCCATAACGCTGAAGTAGGAACGCCTCGCGCAATGCGGTCGCAAGGTCTGGATCGATTTCTGGCAGCGACGTTTTAGAGAACTCGGACGGTACCCGAAGGTCTATGACATCAGCTTCTAGGGCGTCATACGCCTGAGTGAACCGGACCACAATAGGCGTACGCTGGGCATCATTCCAGGGGCAAATGGCAAATCTGCCTATGACCGAGATTTGCTTCTGAGTGCCGTCTGAGAACCTGATAGTGGCATCGATCAACGTAGTGTCGTCGGCGCTGCGTGCATGCAGCTCAATGTGTTTTCCGTCCCACGTCGCCTCAACCCATTGAAGTTGAGGATCATCAGAAGTTCTTGGTTCTGTGCAACTGCAATAGGGGACGGAGCTTGCCACAAACTTTTGGCCGACATCTTCCAAGCCTCTCCAGTTCGTCTCGAACACAACGCCCAGCTCAAAATTTCTCGGCGGCAATTTTCCAGCGCCCCAGGCGGAGGCACTCCAGTTCGCCGACGTCACGAGCAGATAGCGCCTCCTTCGGCTGACAATCAGGTACAACTTGGCATGGCTCCAGCGGTTATCACCATCTTGATGCTCCGCGATAAAACGTGGCTTTGGCTGCAAACAATCAAGTCTGACGCTCCGGTTGGCTAACACCTTTAGTGCAGACTTGGAAAGCGACCACCAGTTGGGGTTCGCCCAAGAGTGTCCTTCGGGAATCCACTTGAGACGCAACTTGCTGGGATCGACTCCCACGTCTTTAGACCAATTCATCAATGTCCCATCATTCCACTCGCCGATGGTTGGCGCCAACATGTGCATCTGTGACGGTTCGAACTGCTTGAGTTGGCGGGCTGCACTCGTGGTGCCGGGGATGCTAGCGATAAACGTAGTCTCCGCAGGACATTGGACGCAGCCCAGAAGTCTGACGAGACGTTGGACGCGATCAGATGCGACTGTGCCAGCAGAAACACCCAGCGCATCAAGAAATGGCACGAGATTGCCCCACGTTCTTCTGCGTCCCTCTGAGGGAGGGTGACACAGATCCAATATCGCTCTCCAGCCTGCCTGGACCTGCCCCTTGAACGCTGATGCCGTGAGGTTCGTCGACGACACGTGAAGCTCCAGCACTTCGGCTCCGTCAACTTGCCAATGGAATGCCCAAAGCTTCGCATGCTGCACAGCACGCGAGTTCGCACCAACTGTGAAGTGGCTCACATATCGCCAAAGCCAGGGGTACTGACACACATCTCGTTCTTCTCGTGCTGGGGAAGAAATGACGTTCAGGCGTCCATGAAGGGCTTCTAACTCCGTGCTGAGCTCCCCGAAGAACAAAGTCCGCTCTTGCATTTCCTGCGAGAACAAGCGATTGAGACCAAGCAGAGAGGGAAGCAGGTGCTCAACTAGGAGCCCTGCGTCTGGCGGCTCGAAACTGGTCATCCACGCCTCCTTCAGACGGCCTCTGAGCGGCGGACGAGGAAGGACTTCTCTCCAATCTGGCGCACTCACGCCAAATCTCCCTTGGTATTTTCTTCGAACGCTTGCCGCGCGGCTATCAATGCACGATCCATGTTTCCAACGCCACATTGAGCGGCCAATAAGCAGATAGAGCGCAGTCTGAAACGGTAGTCACTCGCAGCAACACCCGTGGCTGGGACTAGAGGTTCAACCTTTCCAGCCTTTTCGTGAAACCATAGGCGTCCACCGCCATGTTCATGATGATGTTTCGTCAACGCTTTTATCTGATCGGTCAGCGAACCTGCATTCAGCTGGGCCTGCGCAAGCTGCGTAGCAACTCGTTCATGAGGGAAGGCTTTTCGATCGGCGACTGCTAGCCACACCCGACTCGCGTCGTTGAGTAGCTTGAACTTTTTTGGAAGTGCATCTAAGCGAGTGAGCTTTTCGAAAGTCGGGGCTTGATCTTCGGTGTCCTGATTGATCTCATTCCAGAGCGTACGCATAACATCCATTGCAGCGTCAGCAAGGCGAGTGAAAGCGGGTAGCGGAGCGAGCGAAGCAGGCGCGATCTTTGCAGCAAGCCTGCTTGAGCTCGCCAAAATGTCGCAAAGTTCGGCATGCGATTTCACGTCTTTGGCCCCAGCCAACACCTCTGCGGTGACCCGCCGCGTGGAATCTGCGCTGAACAACACAAGTTCAAGCAAGCTGCGCTCTTCCTCAGGCAGCACCTCATCAATTGCGTCATCGGGGGTGGGCAGCATGTGGTAATTGTTCTTCCGGTCAGCCCTCTCTACCGCAGACGACCACCCATGTTCCACCCAAAATCGCGCCTCCATATCGGCCCAGTGACCCCATTTGGTACCGTTTTCAAAGCTCTCTTGCTTGAGACGTACCTCGCGTGGCAGACTCTTATTTACAAGGTCAGCAAGTTGATGCCCGGTCTGAGTGAGTGTCCATCCATCGCCTGTTGTCAATCCTGAAATAGAACGGAAGATCACTCGGTAGGCGCCGTAGGTACCCACCTGCCTGTAGCGGCGAAACTGGTCATCACTCATATCGAAGTTCACAGACTTCCGCCCTGACTTGCGCCAGCGCTCAACGCTTCTTCGTCCCCGGAGCTGCCCCGTCGTTTGTCCGGATGCCAACGTCCGGTCCACCCAAAGAAGCTCTAGAGGTCGAAGCCACGCGTATCTAGTACGCTGTGCGTCCCGCCCAGAAAGGTCACCGCCACCCGATTGGTGCCATGCAATGTGTGACCACTTGAGGCACCACGAGAGCAGTGTTATCCACCGACCATCGGAAGTCCCATTACTTATCCCTGGAGCGATGAGATCGGCGAAATAATCCGACCCCGCACGAAAGCCGAGCGCGTCGCCGCGTCGTTCAGGTATCGGATTCCAAGGGGCAGTAAAGTACCAGCCTACGCTCATAGCGAATTTCCCCGTTCTTTCTGGTGTTCACCGATTGGGTTGCGTTGAACATCAGAGATCTGATTACCAAACCCCCTCAGCCACCACTCCAGCATTTCGCTATCGACGACTGTGGCTGTAATTTCGAGGTGCCCATCTTCGTGCTCAACCACTTGCTGGTCAGTGGACAAAGGAGACTCCATCAGGTGCATCCCCGCGCTGCGTTTGATGCGGAAGATTAGACGCACCTTTTCGCCCTCACCGAACCCAAAACGCCCGTCATCGTCATAGCGCTTGAGGTCAAAAGTCTTGGGCCGCTCGAAGGTGAGCGTTGACACTTCGGCTGCCGCTATGCGATGTAGTGCCAGGTTGCGTTCATTGTCAAAGCCCTGGAAACGGCAAACGAGATACAGCCGGGATCCCTGTTGCACTAGTCCTAGCGGCATCACGTCCGCGCTGGTGCGTTTGCCGCCTGCGTTCTTGTATTCAATGTGCAGCCAGTGATTGCTGTATAGCGCTTCGCTTACGGCCTCAAACACACCAGCAACAATTTTGGGAGGCAGCAAAGGCTGGCTCGTCGCCACCACGCGCACTTTTTCTGGCCATTCGCGCTCAAGGCGTGCACTGCTCACCGAGCCCAGATTGCGTCTCGCTTGACTGAAGAACGCATCCATGGACTTCATGAGTCGGGGCGGAAGGAGGTTCTTGAGGTGCTCCTCTGCCAATTGCAGTAACAGGGATTCCTGTGGCGTGAGGTTGGGCATGGCCAGTGCTTTGGCCTGCTCAAGCCATCGATAGCCATAGGGTTTGCTGCGGTCGTCCCGCTCGATTTCAAAGTGCTCGCTGAGCATTTCCAGCTGGCGTTGGATGGTGCGCAGTTCACGCTCCATCCCAGCATCCTTGAGCTGCTGGTGCAGTTCGCTGGCAGTGACCTTGCGGCCACGCGGAATGCGGCGCAGGAGTTCGACGGCCAGCTTGACCGTTTCGAGGGTGTCGGGTCGTTTCGCCATGTCAGATCTTCAAGGATGAGTTGGAGAATGCGGCCCACAGGCGGACCATGGCGTAAGTGTCGAGCGCGCAGTAAGCCAGAAGTTGTTGCTCAATCTCAGCCTTGCGTGCCGCCGAGGTTTGCGGCGACATCGCCTCCAAAAAAACCTCCATGGCCATGCCACCATCCTGGACACCATGAAGGTCCGCGTAATTCAGATCAGGGCAGAGCGCTGGGAGTACCGCCTTGATGCTCCAGCTCCCTTGCTGGCTTGGGTGGTAGTAGTGCTCACGCGCCACAGGCAGCAGATCCACCACGCGCTCGTTCAGCGCCAGGAGGGCTTCAGACAGGCGTGGAAAACGTTGCGCCAAATCGCGGATCCTGGCCGTCTCAAAGCCAGAGTTGTAGACAAAGATGGGACTACGCTCACCGCACGCAATGATCAATGCTTCAGCAAAGGCTCTTGAGGGGTCGCCACCCGAGAGATCGAGAAAAGCCTGCTGTTCGAGCTTCCCGGTGCGCGCGAGGCGATGCACACTGAACTGAAACGGGATCTGCTGGTAGGGGCGTGTGCCTTTCCAGATCGGTATAGCGAACTGGATAGTTTCGAAATCCATGAAATACGCAGGCAGCTTGTGCTGGGCCAGATCACTCTGTGCGCTCTTTTGATCAAAGTACGTTTGACCCGTGAGCGTGACCACCTTCACGCGCCTCTGCTTTTCATTTAGCAACGCATCCGGCACATCGCGCAGTTCGTACAGCCCGTGGGTCTCAACATGTACTTTCAGCCCTTTGCTTTGGGCTCCTGGCAGCCAATGCAAGGGCTGCTCAGCTTGGGGCTCCTTGCTTTGGCAGTAGGAAAAGAAGCCGCACTCATAGGGAGCGCTGCACTGTTCGCCCGTTGAAACCCGCGGCTCCTTCTTCTTGGCAACGATCCCGTGGGATTCTTCGATCCAGCTGCGCACCTCGGTCCCGCGTGAAAACGCTTCATCGGTCAGATCGTTCTCGACCAGTAGCCCACTGTAGTCACCACCGCCTGGATAGACCCATGAACTGTCGATATGAGCCAGCGCAATCCCAGCCAGGGGCACCCCGGAGGAGCGAGCCAGAAATGCTTGCACGGCTGCATCGTCCCGGTGGTAGTCCTTGACGGAGGTGGACGACTTCACCTCCACCATGCGCCAAGCCCGTTTGCCGCCTCGCTTGACCGGCAGCATCACATCGGCAAAGGCCAGGGCTCCTTCGGCGCGGAATCCAGCCTCGAAGATCGGCAGGTTTCCCTGCAAGAGCGCTTGCGTCCGAGCAAAGGCTGCTTCGAAGCCTCCCACTTTGAAATCGATCAGCGCGCCTTTGCCCTTGGGGTCATAGACCTGCCTGGCAATGTCGCCAACCTGATGACCGGCCGTAAAGCTGGCCTGGGTGGCCGAGGAGTCTTCTCGCAGGTCCGGGCGATGCACCTCCAGCCACAGCCTCTTGGGGCACTGCCGAAACGCCAGCAGCTTCGATTTGGAAAGCACACGCAAGGCCGACTCCCTCTTGTTTGAAAGAAATTCTCCCATGGGTTTGTGCTCACAAAAACCCGATGGCGCGATTCGTGCCATGTTTCACCGCACATTCGGCTTCGAGGGCCGAAACGAGGGCGGCAGGAGATGCAATGGGCCGGAATCGGTGCTGGCGCACCACGGTTGCAAAATCGCCCGGCGTCAGCGAACCCAGTCGTGAAATCCTGGCCTGCTCCTCCGACTGTGGTTGTGGCAATCCGAGTCCCTCGCAGTGACGCGACAGCAATTGCCACGCTTGTTCAGCACGCAGAAAGTCGAACTTCACTTTGAGGTCAAACCGGCGCAGGGCAGCCTGGTCCAGCCCTTCCATCAGGTTGGTCGAGACCACAAACACCCCTGGGAAAGACTCCATCTGGGTCAGCATTTCGTTGACCTCGCTCACTTCCCAGTTGTGCTGGGCACCCCGTCGATCCTGCAGAAAGCTGTCCACCTCATCGACCAAGAGCACCGCCCCTTCGTTTTGCGCTTCGCGGAAGGCTTTGGCGATGTTTTTTTCGCTCTCACCCAGCCATTTGGATTTCAGATCGGAAGCGCGTTTGACGAGCAGAGGAACGCCGAGCTGCTGAGCGAGCCAGCGTCCGTAGGCAGTCTTGCCGGTGCCAGGTGGTCCGAACAGACAGAGCCTGCCAGAGCGTGCAGCGACGAGGCCTGCGGCTACGGCGGCCAGATCCACATCGGCATGGATGAAGCGTGGGTCGTAAACCTCCGGCAGTCTGTTTGGATCATGCGAGAGCAGCGGACCGTGCCCCTGGGCTTCCATGGTGCTGGAGATCAAACGCTCCAACGCAGCTGCCGTCTTTTGAGGGCCAAGGTCGTCCCGGATCAAGCGAATGACTGAACTCGCCTTTGCGACTACCGCTGGAGCAAGGCTTTCGGCCTCTGCAATGTAGGAAATCCGTTTGGCATCGAGCAGATCGCCACAGCTGCTTTGAAGAATCCGTTCGCGCTGCGTCTTGGGTGGGATGGGCAGCTCAAACACCATGTCAAAGCGACGGATGAAAGCGGGGTCGAGACCTCGCATGGAGTTTGACATCCACAGCGTGGGCACTGGGTTCTCCTCCAGCATCCGGTTGATCCAGGCCTTGCGCAGCTGGGCGGTGCTCTTGCTCCCGAAGAAGCTGTTGCCATCGTTGAAAACGTCTTCTACCTCGTCGAACGCGATCAGTGCTTGCTGTTGGCAGAAGAAACTCTGAGCGGCACGAAAGGCTCGCAGACGATGCTCTCCATTGATCGGGTCGCCATCTGCGTCTTCGCTGGCGACTTCAAACAGCTCATACCCCATCTCCTTGGCCAAGGCTCGCGCGAGCTGGCTCTTGCCTGTTCCTGGTGCGCCGTGCAGGAAGATGTTTACGCCACGCCGGCCAGTGGCCATTGCATTACGCAGATAGGGGCACAGAATCTCCAAGGAGGACTGGATGTGGCCATAGTCGGCCAAGCTCAGTTGAGCGGGGCCTGCCGCAGACACGGTGCCGCGCAACAGGCTGATAGGGTCGGCTTTGGAGGCAGCCATCTGGTCAGCGAACCCTTCGGAGAGCAGATCCAGCTTGTAGCGCAATGCGCCACGCCCACTTCGGTCCATCATGACCAACCCCGACCTGGCAAGAATGCCTGTGGCACTCAGCGAGGCGCGAATGTCTGGCTCGGGCAGATCAAGAATGATGGACAAGGCATGAAAGACTTTGATGGACGACAGATCTCCCAGCCATTCAGTTGCGTCGTCGAGAAGACGCTCGTTGTGAATGGACACCGTGAACTCCAACACCTTGCAATCGGTAGTGCTCAAGCCCACCAAGCCAGACAACTGATCGATGTTGTGACGCAGGAAGGTTGACTGACGCTCCCCGCTCCACTGCCTCTCCGCCTTCTGGTGCAATTGGCGCAGCTCGGACTGCACGGCTTTCTGATCGAAATCTCGTGCTTCGGGCTTGTTCCAGTGAGCCAGTCCGATCACTTCTGCCAAAGTGTCGTTATTGAATCTGTGTTGATTCACAAATTCGCGATATCCCCCCAGGGGAACCAGGATCCGCAGCAACCACAGACGGATGATCGGTTCAACACTGGCTGGATTGCATGAGCTGTAGGCGGTACGTCTTGCCATGATGGTGGTCTCTCCTTGTCGATGAGATCCATCATCCGGGTGGCTGCGACGTAATGTGTCGCATGCAATGTGGTGGGGTGGCTACTGCGTTCTTATACAACTGCAACTAACCGCCTCTCAACGGTGGGGAAGTCCACCAACAGAGACAACCGGATCTGTTCGCCCATCTCCGGCGCGTGGACAGCCCCATATGTCCATTGTTTTTGTTCCATGACTCGGCTAATCGCAGCCCAAACTCTCTTGAGTTCAGCCAAGCCTAGTAAACCAGATCGTCCTGAGACTACAGTAGCCAAGCTCGTGACCGAGTTGCCTCCCGCAGAGAGCTCAGTCGCGACCTGTTCCAGGGCGCTGTTCAATTGGTCCGCTGGGAATATGTATGTGCCGTACCAGACAGGTCTGCCGGACTTGAACATCATCCGAATTTGATCGCCGTCCACGTTCACATAGGCGCCAGACCGGTGGCTCCTCGTGAGGTCAGCCTGCACCACGGCCCACTCGGCTTCACTCCTAGCTCCGCGCAAATTCCTCAACATCCGGGTTCTGACTAATGGCAGGTCATCTTCCAAGGTCTCCATGGCTAAACCCTCCTGTGCAATATGAAGGGAGAATACTGGAGAGCCTTGATTTTTAAGCAGACTCCCCTGGAAAAATGGAGGGGAGCAGATCACCAGCGCTACTTTCAGCGAATGCTGCTCTCATCCGCAGGAGGCGAGCGCGCTCTGGCAACGCAAAGATGTCAAGTAGCTTCTTGCTGTGGGTTTGGCAGTTGCATCTCGATGGTGGAGTCCAAAGGGCGGTGCAAAAGTCTTTCCAGTAGTGGGATCCTGATCAACGTTTCGGCTTGGTCAGCGGCACCGTGCAACCAGATATCCCAGTCAGACTGCTCCAACGGCACCACCGTACGCTTGTCCTGCATGTTCGGCGGACGTTTGGGGTCTAGCCGGTGCATCAGATTCAGCACCGGTGTGTCATCGCAGTTCTGGGTGATCATGGTGTAGCTGGCCAGTACCTCACCCGTTGCGGGGTCGGCCCATTCACTCCAAAGGCCTGCCAGTCCCCAGGGCTCGCCATCAGCTCGTGAAAACTGCCAGGGAATGTGTTTGCCTGTGCCCCAGTAGGGTTCGACGTATAGCTGCGCTGGGATGATGCAGCGCTGCCCCTTGCGCCAAGGGCCCCCGTAAGTCCATGACTTGGCCATGCCCTCTCGGCGGGCATTGACCGTGCTTAGGCGCTTTCCCTCTTTGCTGGTCGGAATGTGCGTCTTGGAATGCGGTGGGATCATGCCCCACTGACCCACAACCAACTCACGCCCTTTGTTTTGAGCACGCATGAAAGGGCCTCGGTACAGCGGACTCATCTTGTCGCGCCACTCATCCCCGGGCACGTCTGCAAAGTGCAGAACCAGCTGCTCGCGGTTCGGGACCTCGTAATAGGTGCACATGGCAACATTCTGGCAGCAGGAAGCTATACTGTAAATATGCACAGTGTTTTGGATTCACCTTTTCCCGTTCCGTTTGATACGGCGGCAAGTCGGTTCACGCTGCCCATCTGCGGCGTAAGCGTTCGCGCTGGGTTTCCATCACCAGCAGATGACTTTGTTGTGGATCGGCTAGACATCATGCAGTTGCTGGTGAAACACCCGCAGGCCACCTATTTCTGGCGCGTGCGTGGCGACTCAATGCGTGAGGCGGGCATTGATGATGGAAGCATCATCGCGGTGGACCGCGCCGTTCGTCCCAAGCACGGCTGCATAGTAGTGGCACTCGTCGATGGCGAATGCACAGTGAAGTACCTGCACCAACGTGCCGGACGCATGAAGCTGAAGGCCGCCAACCCCACCTATCCCGACATCATCCCGCGCGACAGCCAGACCATCGAGGTCTGGGGTGTTGTACGGGGCTGCGTGAAGCTGTTCCTCACGTCCTAAATTCAGGGCACCAGCGAGTGCATTGGTATGTATGCCCTTGTCGATGGGAACAACTTCTATGTGAGTTGTGAGCGCGTGTTCCGGCCCAGTCTCAACGGGCGACCCGTGGTGGTGCTGAGCAACAACGACGGCTGCGCCATCGCCCGCAGCAATGAAGCCAAAGCCCTAGGCATCAAGATGGGGGCGCCATGGTTCCGGATCCGCCACATGGAGGAAACCCACGGCCTGGTTGCACTGAGTGCGAATTTCACTTTGTACGGCGACATGAGCGACAGGATGATGAGCCTGGCAGCGGGCCTGGGTCCCACGCAGGAAATCTACAGCATCGATGAGTCGTTCATAGGTCTGCAAGGAGTACAGGGCGACCTGACCAAACGCTGTCACGCCATTCGTGACCGCATCAACCAGTGGGTGGGCATCCCCTGCGGAGTCGGCATCGGCCAGACGAAGACGCTGGCCAAGCTGGCCAACTACATCGCCAAGACGGCTGAACGCAAACCGGGCAGCTATCCTGCTGAGCTGGCCCAGGTGTGCAACCTTGGTACTTTGTCTGCCCAAGATCTGGATGATGTGTTGAAGGCTACGCTGGTGGAGGAAGTGTGGGGCATAGGCCGCAAGATTGCCGCACAGTTGCATGATGGGGGCGTGCACACCGTTCTGGACTTAGCCCGGTTGGATCCGGCCACTGTGCGCAGACGCTGGAGCGTCGTGCTGGAGCGCACCGTGCGCGAGCTGCAGGGGATGCAGTGCATCGACCTGGAAGATGCCCCCGCCCCCAAGAAAGAGATTGCGTTCACTCGGTCATTCGGCCACGCAGTGACCGAGCTTCCCCCACTGGTGGAAGCCGTGAGTGAATTCGCCAGCCGTGCAGCCGAAAAGCTGCGCAAGCAGGGTAGTCTGACCAGCCAGCTGCTGGTGTTTTCTCATACATCACCTTTCCGCCCAGGACCGCGCTTCAACAAATCGGTGGTGGTACCGCTGCGCCGGCCCACCGCTGACACCAGCAAGCTTGTGTGGGCCGCTGCAGCGGGCATGCGGCATATTTATGAGCCCGGCTACAAAATGGCCAAGGCTGGAGTGATGCTTCTGGATCTGGTGCCTGGCAGCGTGGTGCAGGGCGAACTCAACTTGGAAGAGGAGGACCAACGGGACAGGACAAAGTTGATGGTGGCGTTAGATATGCTCAACCAGCGCTACGGAAAAGGCACCGTGCATTCGGGCGCCACAGGCGGAACCAACAAGGGCAAGAACTGGGGTATGAGGCAGGAGAGGCGCACACCTCAGTACACGACGAGGTGGGAGGATATGCCGGTGGCGCGTGCCTAAGGCAGTGGCTGTGCGCAAGCGCAAGATCAATGACAGATTTGACATCATTGATGTCTCTTATATCTAAGGAAATCCTGCAAAACCTCGTGGTCAGTCTGATAGATCAAGGTGAGTCGTGGCATCCTCGCAAGCCATGAAGCAAAGCAGCCTTGACCTGAACCTGAGCACCAAGAAGACGCGCAAGCAGGAGCTGCTGGCCCAGATGGATCGGGTGGTTCCCTGGGCTGCATTGATCGATCTCATTGCCCCGTATTACCCAGAGGGCAAGAACGGCCGCCCACCCTTTGCACTGGAGAGCATGCTGCGCATCCACTGCATGCAGCAATGGTTCACCTTGTCGGATCTGGCGATGGAAGAAGCCTTCTTTGACACCCCGATCTACCGGGAGTTTGCAGGCCTTGATGTCCATGGGCGAATGCCTGACGAGAGCACCATCCTGAGATTCCGCCATCGGCTGGAGAAACACAAGCTGGCCGAGCAGATTCTGGCCACGGTCAACGAACTATTGGCAGCCCAGGGCTTGTTGCTCAAGGCGGGCACTGCGGTAGACGCTACCTTGATTGCAGCGCCCAGCTCTACCAAGAACAAGGACAGAAAGCGCGACCCAGAGATGCACTCCAGCCAAAAGGGCAACGAATGGCACTTTGGCATGAAAGCCCACATTGGCGTGGACGCAGACTCAGGACTGGTGCACACCGTCATTGGCACCTCTGGCAACGTGGCGGACGTTGTAGAGGGCAACAGCTTGCTGCACGGGCAGGAGAAAGACGGGTTTGGCGACGCGGGCTATCAGGGCGTGCACAAACGCCCGGATGCCCGGGCTGGCGTGACGTGGCACATAGCGATGCGTCCGGGCAAACGCAAAGAGCTGAACAAAGAGAACAACCCCGTTGACGCGCTCATAGACCAGATGGAGAAGATCAAGGCAAGCATCCGGGCCAAGGTGGAGCATCCCTTCAGAGTGATCAAGCGGCAGTTTGGATATGTGAAAGTGCGCTACCGGGGGGTGAGGAAGAACACGCTGCAGCTCAAGACGCTGTTTGCGCTGTCCAATCTGTGGATGGTGCGCCATCAATTGCTGGGGGCGCAGGGATGAGTGCGTCTGAACACAGGCAAGGGGCCGCGAAAGCGGCGCAGATGGCCCAAAAGGGCGTGAAAAGTGGTGCGAAGACGCAGGCTAAACGGCATCCATCGCACTATCTGAAAACGTCGGCCTTGTAGCACTCATGGATCCGAGTTATTCAGGACATCCCTAAGGACTGGATGACGGTACTGCCCAGGCCCGTTAGCCGGGCTGCTTACGGTCATTAGGGTCAAGCGTTTATTGGCTATGCGACAAGCACTCTCGCCCAAAGCTGCCGTGAGAGGAGTTGCGATGGTAGTTAGGACACTGGCCACCAGCCAGTTGGCTGCTAGCATCAAACAAAGATCACTACTGTAGAAATTGCCCTCGTTTTACCCGCCCACCCTCCAGTACCAGCAGTAAGCGTGGGTTCTGAGCGAGCACTAACCTTTGCTGCAGTTCGCGGACCTGCTTAACATCTTCATCGAGCTGCTGCTGAACTTTCGATAGTTTGGCCTCCACTAGGACAGCATTAGCCTGTGTGCTTTTAGCAAGCTCGAAGACCGGTTTCATCTTGCTTAAATGCCAACTCACACGTCGCTTGGTAGCGTTCCACTGATTCATCAGGCCGTCCTCGCTACTGAGCTCCGCCAAATAAGTATCGCCTGCAATCAAAAATTCCTTATTGCCTCCATGTTTGATAAATAAAATCAAATTGGCCATCACTAAGCATTGCATGCCCAGCAAGTACTCACGCTGAAGATGATTAATTCGCCAAATTTTACCCTGCAGCGCCTCTCGCAAATTATCAGAACCAAACCAGCTGCTTGAATCGAATGCTCTGACCTTCGTATGTGCATCCTCTAAGTCGCGGCGAATGTGATTCACCTCTGCACGTACTTCTTGAGCCCTTTGCGCTAACACTTGCAGCGAATCAGCAAGCACCGGCTCGCCCTGCGAAATAAGTGCACCTAACCGCTGCAAATGCTCCTGAAAGACCTCAATCTTGGCAAACCGCGATCGCTCAAGGTGCTCCTGAATGCTCTTCACCTGCTGTTCAATAGATTTCAAGCGCTCGTTGATATCGGCCAGGTGCTTTTGTGCCAGCACCTGCGAGGCGATGTTTAAGACCAATCCTGTCGTCACTACCGACTTGAGATCCTTGGCCTCGTGAAAACGTGCCTGTGCCCCAAATTTTTCTGAACCCTCTTTGTACACAGCTCCGATAGCACCACTGCCGTCCTTGGCCTGCACCAACTTGCTGTATTCGAAAGTGCACGTCATCAGTTGCGAGGAGTTGCCAGATACCGATGCAGCGGAGCATGGCACCAATCCCAGCAAGTGGTTGAATTGAGACACGCTGCTCGCGTCAAGCTCCGAAGTCTGAGATACGAGGCTTGAATGCGTTTCGTCAGCTTGATGAAACTCTACCAAGGCGCGGCCATGCTCATCCTGGAGTTCTATGCTTGGCACAACTTGCAACCTTATATCGTTCATATCTGCTCCTCTTCTTCAATTTCAATTGAATTCGTGGCTTGACGCGAACTAAGCCTTAACCGCTAGCATTTTTATGCGCGCAACTTGCGCAATGAACGGAATCGTGACACGGTAAGCTTGACTAGCAGACTGAAAAGCCAAACTTAGAGCACTTACAACGGCAGCGGGGGGAAACATTCTCAGCGCTAAAAAAGTAGCGGCACTTGCCGCTGCAGACAAGCCAAGAACAATGCCCTTTTCATCGACGTTCAAGTTTTCCTGCATATCGAAGAATCCGCTCACCACCTTCGCCTCAGTACAACGTGCCCAACGCTCGTGATCAGTCATTTTTTGCCAATTTTCGCCAAACAGGCTAAGGACGATTTCTCGCTCCTTCTGCCAAGAAGATTTTGTTTTGCTGTCCTTTCCATTAAGTTTCTTGTGCACATCGGTTAACAGCTCATCATAAGAAACGGGCTCCTTGCGCAACAAGTTCATCGCGGAATGTCCGCCGTATTCCTGCAATTCGTGCAGCAAGTTACGAAGCCCATCCTCGCTGTAATTTTTCTCTGCCTTTTGATCTAATAGCAAATCCTTGATGGACGATGACAGTGCGACACGACCCGCACCATCATCAGTTAGAACATCCACTAAAAAATCAATATCTTCTATATTGCTGTGCTGCAAAACTTCCAATAACACTGCATCACATTTCACGATCTTCTGCATCGCTGTATATACTTTCTTTTTGATTGGCTGGTGATGGTTTTATAGGTATACGTAGTCGAGCTTCGTTCAGATGCCACTTTCAGGTCCGGCCAGTTCTCCGGCACAACAGACGGTGGTTTGCTCCATGGCTTTTTAACTAGCGCATCCTGGAATCATTTGCCCCGTGGATTCGCGTGTTCGATCACGATAATTTGGAAACCAGGTACTTCCTTGTTGGTGTAATTCAATAGTGAATCGCCCCGATTTTGAACTGACCCCCCAGAAGTTGGATGGTCACGATTCCGCCGATTAGGCGGTGCTTCTCAATCGGTATTCCACCGGACTGAGCCCCTGCAGCCGGAGCTTGATGCGCTCTTGGTTCTAGTAGTGGACGTAATCATGCACGCCCGCTTCGAGCGTATCAATGCTATCGGGCCTTTCGAGATGGAAGTACTCGGCTTTCTGGGGGCCGAAGAAGCTTTCAATCGCCGCGTTGTCGAAGCAGTTGCCCTCGCGGCTCATGCTTTGCTCGACTCCGCGTCGCACGAGCATCGCTCGGTAGGGCTGCATCTTGTAGTGCCAACCTTGGTCGGAATGCACGATCAGGCCTGCGAAGCAATTGGTCCGCGAGAGCGCGGCCTCAAGCATGCTGGATACCATCTCGAAGACCGGCCGCCTTGCCATGCGGTATGCGACGATCTCGCCGTTGTACAGGTCCATGCAGGCCGACAGGTAGAGCTTTTGGCCGCTTACATTGAACTCGGTGACATCGGTCGCCCATTTCTGGTTCGGCGCGGTCGCGCAGAAGTCGCACTGCAGAACGTTGGGTACGTGCGCATCGCTCGCGCCCGGGACATACCAGGAGCGCTTCTTCGCCCGGATCAACGCACGTAGCCCCATCTTTGCGGAGCGCTTACTTTGCGGAGCGCTTGAACGGGGATCAGTGGAAGGAATTCGATCGCGCCGAGGATGGGTACGAGAGCTACAAGGACACAATGGCCAGTGGCCTGGTTGCGCTGCGATAGATGACCTCTGACCTGGATGTGGGGCCGAGACGGGAGGTTGATCAACGTGACGCCCAGCAGGGCCAACCCCAAGTCCCTGTTCACCCGGCACCGCCCGATGCGGGGGAGGATGCTCCGTCTCTGAGGTCGGTTGCATTGTGTAATGATTGCGATATGAATGTTACGTGCGCGGATTGCATTTCGAATACGACACAAAGGACGAGGCAAATTGGGAATCCTGCATAGGTTCAAGAACTGGCTCACGGCATCAAAACGGCCAATTGAAGCGCTGGGTCACCCCGACCTTTATCCGATAGATATAGAGCAGATCACAATTGAGCTCGACCTCTTGGAAAAGGCTAAGGACCTGGGTCAAAAGGGCCTCCCCGCACCGGACGCAAAGATGCTCACGGGTTCGGAGGCAGACATTGTCCGGACGATCGAGCGGCATCGACAGGGCAACGTGAACTGGGCAGTCAGGCGCTTGGCTGTTCTCAGCGAAGCAATGTCGAAACAGCAGATGACACTGCAAGTCAACCAAGCACGTCAGGCGGATGAAGAGTTCAACCGAAAGGCAAACCTGCGTCTTGCCGACTTTGAAGCGCGCTTGAGAGCGTCAGGCATGCAGGCGAGGGTTCATCAGGAGGAGCTCGAGAGTTTCAGAGCCCTAAACCGGCTTACCCGGCAGTCGCGACACCAATCTGCATTGCGTTCCATCCTTGCGCTCGCCATCGTAGGCATCTTCATCCTCATTGAGGGGGCGGCTAATGCGACCCTATTTGCCCAGGGCCTCGACGGGGGGTGGCTCGAAGGCCTGGTTATCGCGATGCTGTTTGCCGCCGTTAACGTGGTGCTTGCCTTTGTAGTTGGGAAGTACTTATTGCGTCAGCTGTTTCACCGAAGCTGGCCCAGAAAGTTCGTTGGTATTGCAGGAGCCGTACTGGGCCTTCTGTCAGTTGGGTGCATGGCGCTCCTTACCACGCACTACCGCGACAGTCTTACAGCGGGCGTCGAGAACGCCGCCACCGTGGCTTTCCGGTCGGTGGTCGTGCAACCGTTGATGTTTTCGGACATTTTCTCTGTCATTCTTTGCGTACTGAGCGTTGGGTTTGGCGTGGCGGCGATGGTGGACGGCCTCTTCAGTGACGACCTTTACCCTGGCTATGGCTCCGCGTCCCGCAGGGCACAAAAGAGCCTTGAAGAGTACGAAGCAGATCTCGCAGAAGCCCGTGAAGAATTAGAGCAGCTCAAGGAAGGAGCGCTCGCAGAGTTTGACGGGATAGTCAGTCGTTCAAGGGGGGTCATTGCGAGTCTCCAAAATTGCATTGAAGACAAGCGCACCACTGCTTCCCGACTCTCAACCGCGATGCATGACGTAGACCATTCGCTGTCGGCACTCCTGCGTCGATTCCGGACTGAAAACGAAAAACATCGCGGCGGAGTACCCAGGCCTGCCTACTTCGACGAGTACCCAGCCCTTACTCAGGTACCGCTCCCCAACTTTGACATTGAGCCCGACCTAGCATCTTTGGAGACCCGGAGGAACATGGTCGAAGCGCTTGTGGCGGAAGCTCAGGACATAAGGGCCCGAATCCAAGCGTCGTTCAGCCAGCAATTTGATTCGCTTAAAACCTTGGACGCGAACTTCACAAACAAGGAGGGAACATAGTGGCCAAGCTTGGACGACATGCCCGCAGGCAGCGCAACACAACTATCGCTTGGATTGCTGCCCTATTGCTGCTGATAGTAGTAATTGTGGCAAGCGTGGGGTACAAGATGCTCAACGCAGAACCTGGTCTTAACAAAGTGACGCTTTGTCCTAACGACGGTCCGCGGGGGCACTATGTGTTGCTGGTAGATAAGACCGACCCGCTTAATTTCACCCAGAAGCAGGCGTTCTCCGTCACCTTAAAAGAAATCATTGAAAAGCGGACCCCAGAAGGTTATCTGTTGTCTATTTTCGTGCTGGGTGAAGACTTCAAGGCGAATGCGGAGCCTCTCGTTGAGCTCTGTAACCCCGGCACTGGCGCCGCCAAAAGTGCCATGACGGCCAATCTGAAGAAGCTGCGACAGCAGTATGAACACAAGTTCGTCGAGCCCATGCGTAAGCAGTCCGAAGCCCTTTTATCCACCACTGCGGCCAAGACTTCGCCCATCCTTGAAATGGTGCAGCTAGTCGGCATTAACGGCTTTCGCAAGCATGACATTAAGGGTGAACGTCGCTTCATCGTGCTTTCCGACATGCTGCACAACACGCCCCAGTTCTCGATGTTTCGCAGTGCAGCTGAATATGACTACCCTGCTTTTGCTGCAACGTCGTACGGCAAGAAGACGCAGGTCGACTTGGGCGGTGCAGACGTTGAACTGCTCTATCTCCTACATACGCCGCAGCTTCAGACCAGAAGAAATCTATTGTTCTGGGAGGAGTACTTCAAGAAGTCTGGCGCTCAGGTAGTCGCCGTGCAACCTTTGGAGGGCTGAGGCCCAGATTCATGCGCAATATCAACGTCCGTAATCTCTTCATCCTCGCTTGCGCTCTCAAGGTAGTGTCTGCGCTCGCCGGTTGGTATTTCCGGTCCCCGTGGATTCTGGGTTTCACCTTCCCGCTCCTAGTGATGGTCGCGTACATGTGGCTCGGAGCTATCCGGCGCAACGATGAGGTGAGCGATGAAAAATTCGCGGACAGTTGCTACTACTTGGGCTTCATCTTCACCATCGCGTCCATATCTGTCGCACTGATTGACCTGCCTAACATCGGCACCAATATTCAGGATATAGCGGTGCGGTTCGGTGCAGCTATGCTGAGTACGGTTCTGGGGCTATCAGTGCGGGTGGCTATGGTTACCTTCCGCAAGGACTTGGGAGATGCCATCCACAATGCAGAAGAGGGCGTGGTGGAGGCTTCTCTCAGGTTCCGCGACCAGCTCGGCGCTGCACTTGACCGTCTCAACGCTTTCGAGACTGCGGTCGACCAAGCTGCACGTCTAAGCGTGGAACGCGTTAATTTGCAGGTAGAGAACCTTTCAAAGAACCATGCGGAACGCTTGGCGCAGTTTTTTGTTGCTCTCATGAAGGGCAACCGGGAAGCCTTTACTCAGGCTCTGGATGAGGTGAAAGGAGCTAGCGCGCGTCTGTCTGAATCGGTGGACGGGTACGCGCTGGGTATGCGTTCAAACCTTGAAAGCATAGAGTCCAAAGTAGTTGCTTTCACCGATGCGGTCACCGACCGACTCAACACTACTACTTTCCCAGATGACTACTTCGCTAAGCATCTGGAGCATCCTCTCGGACAGCTCAAGTCCGCGGCTGACGGGATTCGTGGACACATCGTTGACGCATCCGAGGCCGTGGGCGAAAGCACTACCGCGCTTACCCTCAGTCTTAGAAAGCTTAGAGAGCGGGCGTCGAAGACAGAATCTGCACTTGAATCGGTCGAAAAGCTTGCAACGCAGCAGCAACTCATCATGGACAGTGCTCAAGGGCAACTGGAAAAACTCGAAAGCTTGGGTGCAACTCTCCAAACCCTCAACAACGTTTTCGAACGCGCTGTACAGGGCTTTGAAAATGTTAAAGGCAACGATGCTGAACTCAGGGACGCTATTCGCAGCGTCGTTTCTGACAGCGAGGCCGTCCGCCAGGAAGTACGTGACCGTCTTAAAGAGGTTGCTGACGAACTCATGGCCGCCACGGCTAGCCAGCACAAGAGCGTCGACCAAGCACGGGCATCGCTGGAGTCGGCTGCGCAAACCTACACAGCTTTCGCTACGCGTCTGGAGTCGGCGGCCGAGTCTACCGCTGACAAACTGCTTCAAGGTGCCAATGCGAACCTGCAAGCTGCCGACCGATTGGCAACCTCTGCCGCTGCTACAGAGGTGGCCGCTAGCAAGCTTGAGTCTGTGGCCGCGGCTGATGTTCAGGTTACGCGTACCCTCTCAGCACTCGGCGAAACGGCTACTGCAAGCATTAAGCGCGTAGATGCTGCGGTCGAGCAACTCAGCTCGCTCACGCGCCATTTGAGCGAGAGGGCCTCAGTGGCTTGGCGTGCGGAGCCGGTGGACGGAAGCCGACCACTCGCACCTATGCAGACAGGTCCGGTGGAGGTGGCGTCGTCCTTGGCTGCTTATCCCACTCCGTCGATAGGCACGCAGATGGTTGAGTCGTTGAGGGCCACCGTGCAGCGCGCGCACCCGGACCAGGCCCACAACTATTCGCCAATTGAGGTTGTACCTGCGGCAGGCGCAGGCCCCCGCCCGCAAACGGATGCGGACGTTGAGGTCCGCTAACCTCCTACCGGTACACAAGCGTGGCGCAAAGAAACGACCAAATATTCCAGCTTTCCCTCACCGAAATAGCTTTCTGCATTGTCTTCATTCTCCTGTTGCTGCTTGGCTATCTGGTGATTAAGGAGCAGGAAGAGCGAAAACGGGCTGAAGAGACGTTGGCGCAGCTTCATTCGGCTGAAGTATTGAAGCAGCATTTGGACAATGCCCGGGCGGCGCTGGTGACCGAGTTGGCCAACGCGGGGAAGGCTTCGCCTGACGATGTGATTACAAAGCTCGTTGAAGCACAAAAACTCCGCGAAGAGCGCGACATGCTTCAAAAGCAGGTTGAGGACTTAGACGCGAAGTTGACTGCGCTTACGGAACTGAAAAAGCTGATTGAGCAGAGTGCGGGCGACAAATCCGAAATCGCCAAATCTGAAGTAACCAACGCGCTCGCTCTCCAAGCTGTTGTTCGAAAAGAACTTTCCGAACCGAAAGCAAATCCATCCAGGAAAATAGGCGACCCAAGCGACCCAAGCGACCCAAGCGACCCAAGCGACGCAACGTCTTCGTTGGATGCGGTCAAGCAGGCAATTGCGACAACGAAAGTACTTCGAGCGGAACTGAAGTCCAAGCTCGGCTTAGAACCGAATGCGCTGACCGAGAAACAGGCAGTTGTGGATATTGTGGCCGCCGCCAAAAGCTTCGGGCAGATGACGCAGGGTGGGGTTACCCCAGGAGGCTTGCAAAAGGAGAACTCAGACCTCCGCGGCCAGGTGGCGTTCCTAAAGAAGCGCCTCGATGCCCGCGGCGGTCGTGATTACCCCCCCTGTTGGGCCGACGAAAGCGGCAAGGTGGAGTTTCTCTATGCCATTGAGCTTCGCGCGGATTCGGTTGTTGTGACGCCGGCATGGCCTGCTAACAGAGACGCAGACGCAAAAGGGCTGCCTGGACTTACGGCGACACTCGCTGAACCGCATTCATACAGCAAGTTCGTTTCTGCAATCCAGGGCGTTTTCAACTGGAGCAAGGCGCAGACCACGGAATGCCGACACTACGTCCAGCTCAAGAGCTTGATTCCGGACGCAGTGCAGTCGGACCGCGCTCGCCTGATGGTGGAGAATTATTTCTACAAGGTTGAGGTGCGTCGATAGTGCAGCGGCTTCAGATGGTTAAACATGGGAAAGAGTTGCTTCTCGTGGCGCAACGTTGCGCTCTCCAGGCAGGCCGGGCTTACGCCGTATACGTCTTTTTATTGGTCTTCTTTCTCGCGACCAATCCAGCTATTGCAGCGACACTCGCAGGGCGGGTCGTAGCGCTCAACGATGGGGACACTGTGACCGTGCTCGATGAACGGAACGTACAGCACAAGATTCGGCTGGCAGGAATTGACGCTCCGGAAAAGCGGCAAGACTATGGAAACAAATCTCGACAATACCTAGCGGCGTTGGTATTTGAGAAGCATGTGCTGGTTGAATGGGACAAGCACGACAGGTATGGACGCATTCTGGGCAAGGTAGTTGCCAACGGTAGAGACGCTAACTTGGCGATGGTTTTGGCCGGGCTGGCCTGGCACTACAAGCGGTACGAAAAAGAACAGTCAGTGATTGATAGGAAGCTCTACGCTGAAGCCGAATTGCAGGCGAGAGCTGTGAGACGCGGCCTTTGGCAAGCACCAAACGCCGTACCCCCTTGGGATTTTCGGCGCGGCTCGCGCTAGGCCGAAACCATGACTCACGTAAGCGCTGCAGAAAAGTGACCAGATGCCATGGAGGCAACGCGAAAGCTGTCGCGCTTCTATGACGACAGAGCCCGCTGGAGCGAAGTCGGGCCCTACAGACAGTGCCCGTTAGAACTGGCGGATGAGCGCAATAAATCGTCACAAGGAGAGCCCTACCGCCGCCGCCGAGAGCGTAGTGGAGGCGATTTTTCCCCCGCCCTCACTGAGGATGGGGCAGTGCCACCGGCTTTCACGCACCCAGTTTGAACGCTGTGGCAATGCGTCTCTTCCACGCCGCGCAAGAGGGAGCCTGGCCAGATTCCCACTTGCGGCAGTGAGCGCACGGCGACTGTTCTTTTTTCGGACTAGTGCCGAGGGCTGTGTAGTTCTTGATCAGTTCTTCGCTTCGTATTGAGATTACCGCGATCTCAGCCAGATAGCATGAGGTGATGAACGAGCATTACTACGAGACATTGTTTTCAGCGGCCCGCGAGAAAGGCTTGACGATCTCAGCCGCAGCGGACGAAGCGGCGATAGCATTTCTAGACGGAAAACCGGCGGGTCAAGGTAGGCATAAGTGGAGTGGCGGAGATCGACAAGCAGCCTTCTGGAACTCGGAGTTTTTGAACGACCTACCCGCAGATGTTTGGCGCCAAGAACCTCTTGGCTTGTCCTTAACGCGTTACCTTGGCCAAGACCGGTTGGCATTCCCTGAGATCGTGGCGCAGGTAGCCAAAATTGCTCCCGACGTGCTTGTGTGGGCTGCTCGCCACTCTGGCCTTGTGATGCGACAGGATTCACCGCGTTGGTTGGAGATCAGCGGGCTCGATACAAGTCAGCATGAAGCGATCGCTGAACTGAAGCGCGTGTTTCACATATTCCGGGAAGCCCATCAAGTACGGCAAGAGGAAGTGGAGCGTCTTCGAAAGCCCTTGTCCGAGCTTGCTCCTCTGGATCTGCTGATTTATGCCAGCCTTTTCGCCTTTGAGCACCAAATACCAGACTTGGTCTATGGTCGGTCCCAACCGGAGATGCCCGATGCTCGGGAAGCGTGGGATGCCATCGACGACATATTGGCCTGGAAACTTTCCAACTGCGATCCGTCCGATGTGCAGTTGACTGAAATGTCTATCGCCTCGTCAATGAGGCAGCATCTGATCCCATTTCTATTCCCGTCTGGGGAGAGGCCGCGACACGATTGTTATCAGGCATTTCTCGAATTACTGGGCGCGCAGGTCGAACTGAACGCATTCGAAGATAGATCTGCAGACGCCTTCAGTTGCGACGACTCCATTAGATTTGAGCGGAATGGAGATAGCGTTGAGATCGTCGAGGCGGATGCCGACGCCCGGACTGCGTGGCGTCGAGATGGCAAGAAGTTCGACCTCTTGCACCAGTACTGGTTGTACCGGGGAATGGATGCCGTCATGGCCGATCCTGACCTGCTAGCCCGCGTAAGTCCTGCGCACCTTGAGGCCAATCTTCAGGCCCTGGCCAAGGCGAAAGGCACATGGCTTCGCTTGCAAGAGGTCTATGGCATGGCCGAGCAGGTGCGAACAGACGCGGGCTCATCTGCAGCGCTCTTTCATGTGCTGATGGCGACCGAGCTGATGACGGCCTTTTTCATTGAAGACTACCTCAGGCCCTATCAGCAGTACCTTTCCGAGACAGGAAATTCTTTTCTCGCCTTGGGTCGGTTGGCATTTGGCGGCTTGCTTCAGCCCGACATGCAAAACCGCTTCCCGCTCACCTGGTCGGATCGAGCGGCCAAAGTTGATCGCATTAAGCCTTGGACGGCTACGGCAGAGCATCCAAGTGGCTCCGCACGATCTGCAGAGGCAATCCTGGACTTCATGACATGTGACTGGGCTGCGATGGCGAAGCAGTTGCGCGAAAGTGATGCAACGTTGCGTCCCCGCTGGCAAGAGCGTCCCTTGTTCAAAATGGGGCGACTCTCGCTCCAGCTGCCCTGGATGATGGCTGTACAGAACAACTCTGCGGCAGTCATCAATAACCTTCGACGGTTGGGTGCCCGAAGAAATGAAGCCAAGGAAGAAACCCGTCGAATTGAAGAACGGCTCGGAGCTCTTTTCAGAGAGCGTGGATTCCACGTGGTTGTCGGGTACGAGATCCCCGCACTGGGTACAGAGGATGCCAACGCAGGGGAAATCGATTTGATTTGTGCCCGAGACGGGCATGTGTTTGTCTTGGAGCTCAAATCAACCTACCAACGCCGCTCAGTGAAGGAGGCGTGGGCACATCGAACTTCTACGCTGCGAAAGGCAGGTCTGCAGTTGAGCAGGAAGGTCCCCGCTGTCCAGCGTGCGCTTGGACGGGACATGGAATTGACGGCTGCGCTCGGTCTTGTGGACAGCCCGCCCACGGTCACGGCTTGGATTGTTGATACATCGATCGAGTGGGATCACCAACTGTTCCGAGGTTTCCTCAAGGTCTCTCTGGAAGAGGTGCTGATTGCACTGCGAGACGACAGGCGGCTTCTAAATGACCCGCATGGGCTGTTTGCTGGACATGCCACTCCTGATCCTGGGGCGGAGGAACATGCGGAACCAGGCACAGACAACACCCTGTATCCAGATGGGTTCTCTGCCGGGCGGTTTTTTGAGGTAATTCAGACGGCTGCCGTATGGACAGGCAGCCTTTGAAGGGCTCATTATTGTTGGATCGCGCAGGGGGAGGTAGCACGCTGCGCGGAACGCCTTTTGAGCTGCGACCTGTCTCCTGGAAAGACTGGAGTTGCACGATTCCTCGAGTTTTCTGGCGCCGATCGGGGTTACGCATATTCCGGACACACCTGAACACTGAATCCATTTCACTCTGACCACGCCACCAGCCGCGATTGCAGCGTTGCTGCACTCAGGCACGACCAAGACGCCCGTGTATGTAGCCCAGCGCTTGAACCGCAGGCTCATTGAAGAAGCGGATGAAAAGCGGGCCAAACGCTTCTTTGCAGACACGCGTTTGCGCAGTGCTGAACGCGCGGAACTGGAGGACTACAAGCACTCGGGCGACAGCCGAGGCCAAATGGCGCCTGCCGGAGACATGCATACACCGACGGCCATGGTCCAAAGTTTCAGTCTGGCCAACATGGTTCCCCAGATTGCCCAGCACAACAGTGGCGCCTGGAGCAAGATCGAACAGGACACGCGGCACTATGTGAGACGTGCCAAGGGAGATGTGTTTGTGATCACGGGGCCGGTGTTCACAGATGCAGGTCCTCGCATAGGCGCCAACGGAGTGAAGGTGCCAACTTACCTTTACAAGCTGGTGTATGACGCCACCACCCAACGAGCTTGGGCACATTGGCAGCAAAACCGGGAAGGTGAGACAGTGGGGCGTCCAATCAGCTATCAGGAGCTCGTGAACCGTACAGGTGTGGAGTTTCTGCCAAGAAACGCATTCCAGCACTGACCATCAGCTCTGCAAGCAGCCCAGAGCTGTATCCAGCTGCATTTGAATTCCCTTGAGTTCCACATATACCTATTGCCATCCAGGTAACCCCACCCAGACCAGCCTCGCGTTGGTCTGATCTCACACCCACCCTCAAGCCCGGTGCACGTTCTCGTGCCCCGGGCTTTTTTGCGTACATCGCAAGGAGCTTTCCATGACTGTTTGTCCCATCTGCAAATCCACCCACGTGACCACCCGCCAAGTCGGTCGCGATGCCGGAAGAACCCTTGGCGGTGTCGCCGGAGCGGCCAGCGGCGCTGCCAGCACGTGGTCTGGTGCCCAGGTCGGAGCTTCGTTCGGCGCTGTTGCTGGCCCCGTTGGCATCGCCCTCGGAGGCATCGCTGGCGCCCTGCTGGGCGGCCTGCTCGGCGCCACTGCGGGCTCAGTTGCAGGCAGCCGGTTGGGCGATGTCGTTGACGCGCACTACCTCGGCAATTGCGAGTGCCAGGACTGCGGGGCGGTGTTCACGGGCTCCTCCCGTTCTTGACCCTGTTTTCCCCCAACTGCCTCGGCTGAAGGCCATTGCTCTTTCCTTCATTCCTCTCTCGATCTCTCTCCATCTCTGTCCATCCCCATTTCGAAAGACTCCTCATGTCCCACCTTATCGAAACCATGGCCCATGTCGGCCAGACCCCTTGGCACCAACTGGGCAATGCCCTGCCCAAGAAACAACCCATCGACGTATGGGCCCAGGCCGCTGGAATGCAGTGGCACATCCGGGAGACGCCAGTGCGCTACCTGGCCACGGACGACAGCTCCAACCTCTACGGCGAAGCCATGGAGTTTCCCGACCAGAAGGTGCTGTACCGCAGCGATACCAAGGCGCCGCTGTCCGTGGTGTCGGGCCGCTACCAGGTGGTTCAGCCCAAGGAAGTGCTGGAGTTCTACCGCGATCTCACGGAGGTCTCTGGCTACGAGCTGGAAACCGCAGGTGTCCTCAAGGCCGGTCGCAAGTTCTGGGCGCTGGCCCGCACCGGCAAGACCTCGGCCCTCAAGGGCAACGATGTGGTCAACGGCTATCTGCTGCTGGCCACCTCTTGCGATGGCAGTCTCGCCACCACCGCCACGCCCACCACGATCCGGGTGGTCTGCAACAACACCCTGTCCATTGCCCTAAGTGGTGCGACCAGCGCCATCAAGGTGCCCCACAGCACGACCTTCGATGCCCAGGCAGTCAAGAAGCAATTGGGTATTGCAGTCTCCCAGTGGGACAGCTTCATGTACCGCATGAAGACGCTCTCGGAGCGCAAGGTCAAGAGCCACGAGTCCATGAACTACTTCCTCAAGGTGCTGTGCCAGACGGATGCCCATGCCGATCAGGCCATGGGTCTCACGAACGAGCGTGCCCTCAAGAAGGTGCAGGCGATGTACGAGGGCCAGGGCCGTGGTGCTGAACTGCAGGCCGCCAAGGGTACGGCCTGGGGTCTGCTGTGCGCCGTCACCGAGTTCGTGGACCACGAGCGGCGCGCTCGCAGCCAGGAATACCGGCTGGACAGTGCCTGGTTCGGTCAGGGCGCAGCCCTCAAGCAGCGGGCGCTGGAGCAGGCGCTGCAGTTGGCATCGTGAGCGCCGGGTTCAACGGTCCAAAGCGCCGAAGCAAAAGAGCCTTCCTTCCATTCTTTCCACCCCTTCCGCAGCAAAGCCCCGGCCCTTGAATGGGACCGGGGTTTTTTGTTGTGCGGGAGTTTCTACATCCAAGGAGTCACCATGTCTCAACCCTTTGTTCATACGGATTCCGTTTCTGCGCCGTCTTCCTCGGCAACCACCAAGGCCCGGCCTGCTTTGAAGCTGGTCAAGACGAACACCCTCAAGCGCGAGGATTGGTTGGAAGTCCGCAAGGGCGGTATCGGCAGCTCCGACGCTGCCGCTGCTGTCGGCCTGCATCCCTACAAGTCCCAGTTGCAGCTGTGGATGGAGAAGACCGGGCGCGATGCCGGTCTGCCGGTGGTCGATCCCAACGACGACCAGAGCCCTATTTACTGGGGCACGCTGCTTGAACCCATCGTGGCGGCGCACTACACCCGGCGCACGGGCAACCGGGTGCGGCGCGTCAATGCGGTGCTGCAGCACCCTGAACATCCCTGGATGCTGGCGAACCTCGACCGGGAGGTCATGGGTGCTCCGTACGTCCAGATCCTGGAATGCAAGACGGCAGGCATTAACGGGGCCAGGCTGTGGCGCGATGGTGTGCCCGAGTATGTGCAACTGCAGGTCATGCACCAACTCGCCGTGACCGGCAAACAGGCCGCCGATGTGGCCGTGCTCATGGGTGGGCAGGAACTGCAGGTGTTCCGCATCGAACGGGACGCCGAGATGATCGCGCAGCTGATCCAGTTGGAGCAGCAGTTCTGGGGCTACGTGGAGCGGGACCAGGAGCCCCCGGCCGATGGCTCCGACTCTGCGGACCTGGCACTGCGTTGTCTCTATCCCCGGGACAGCGGAACCAAGCTGGATCTCTCGACCGACCTGGAGATGTCGGGGGTGTTTTCTGACCTGCTGGCGGTGCGGGAGGTCATCACCATCCAGACCGCATTGGAAGCTCAGCTCAAGCAACGCATTCAGCAGCGCATGGGCGAAGCCACACGGGCTCTGTTCGAGACCGGGGAAGTGTCCTGGAAGCGCAGCAAGGACGGAACCGCCCTGGATACCGCGCAGTTGCTCAAGGACCGGCCTGAGCTGGCACAGGCCTATTCACTCACCAAGCCGGGCAGTCGGCGGTTTCTGGTGCAGCAGTAGCTGGGTCAGGCTGGCACCAGAGCCCCACACCCCATATCCATTTACTACTCACAGCGGACCTCCACCAGATCGGTGCGGGTCCGCTTCTTTTTGTCTCGAAAGGAATCACCATGCTCAAAGGTTTGGCATTGACACCCCCGGTCATTGGCCGGATATCGATTGGTAAAGTCGTGGAGAAGAACGGCAAGCGGTTGCCGGAGAAGGATGACGAATTCACCATCACCAGCCAGGTGCAAAACCGCGATGGCTGGGTGAACCATCCGCTCGATGAGCAGTTGCGCAAGGACAAGAACACCAAGCTGCGCAGCATTCCCGTGCGCCTGCTGTTCGACGATCCCGACCTGAGCCTGCGGGCAAACTACACGATGTTTGACCGGACCACAGGACGGCCCCTGTGTGTGGGCAACGGGGAGACCTGCAAGCGGGCCACGCTGTCCGGGATGCAGAGCTTTGCATGCCCGTCACCACAGGCATGCCCCTTGGCCGAAGGCGGCAACTGCAAGCCCTATGGACGCCTGAATGTGCGTATCGACGTGGAGGGAACAGGAACTGATGAACTGGGCAGCTTTGTGCTGCGCACCACCGGGTTCAACAGCATCCGCACCCTCTCTGCACGGCTGCGGTACTTCCATGCGCTGTCAGGGGGCTTGTTATCTACCTTGCCACTGGAGTTGCGCTTGCGCGGGAAGTCCACCACGCTGTCGCACCGCACGCCGATCTACTACGTGGACCTCACGCTCAGGGCGGAGACTACGCTGGCGCATGCCATCGCGAGTGCCCGGGCCGAATGGGAGGCACGCAAGGCGGCGGGGATGGACCAGACGGCGCTGGATGAAGCGGCCATGGCCGGGTTTGCGCTTGGGGAGTTTGAGGAGTCCGAGGAGGATGGGGCTGCCGTGGTCGAAGAGTTTTATCCGGACGTGGAAGGGAGCTCAGGAGACGGACTGGACCAGGGCTCTCAAGATGTCGGGCACGGGTCCTCGCAGCCGCAGAGCGCACGACAAAGGCCATCTGGACCCCACCGCAATCTTGGCCAGAAGCTGGGAGAGCGGCTGAAGGCCCAGGGCATGGCGCCCGTCGGCGCGCGCTCGGGATCGGTTGTGGATGCAGGGGTGGGCCATGGCAGCGGCTGACAAAGCAGGAAGGTCGCGCGCCAGCTTCCCTGCATCGTTGGTGCAGGTGTACACGGCGGGGCTACGGTGGGAGACAGAGCCGATGGTCATGGCCTGGCCCTCGCTGCAGGATGCTGCGCCCAACACTTCCATGTTCCGCTTGCCGATGGCATGCCCTTTGGAAGAACCACCAGACGCTCACCACACTTTGTGGACGGCGCTTTGGCAGGCGGCATGTCTGTTGCGTCCTGAGGTCTCTCCGGCTCAGTGGCGGCCCCGGGTGCGACGCTTGGCACGCGTAGCGAATGCACTGATCCACGAGGGGGACACGGACGTTGACGCACCGGGGGCGCATGAGGCAGCACAGGCCACTATGAGAACTCAACTGGATGAGCGAATCACGGAGTGGGTTCGTCGCCTGCTGCAGTCTTCCCGGAAGCCAACGGCAGGTCACTTTCGTTCAGAGATCTCTTTTCTGGAGAGTGCGGAACTGGATCTTGATGCGATGGAAGCCTGTCGCAAAGAGGGAGGCATCACGCTGCTGGCTTGGCGGCGCCGAAGGGATTCCGTGTTCAAGCCGAAGTCTGAACTCAGTGGAACAAATAGACTTCCCGAGCCGGATCACTGGCAATGGCGTGTGGTGGCCGGGCTGGAGGGATTGGAAGGTCCCGGAAACAGAGGGGGTTCGGCAAAACCAGGCGGCAGATTTGAGCCACGGTCGGTGTTGCTGTTGCCTCAGGAGCTGGAGGCGGTCTGGGGATGCGGGTATGGGATGCGACTGGGTCCGGCTGCATCCTTGGAGTCCGCCTCACCGGTATCCAGCGGTCATCGGCAACTGCGCAGCCTGTATGGCAGTTGGACTGCTGTGGAGGTGGTGCGGGTGCTGATGCTCAGGCTGAACCCTTGGTGACGGGCTTGATGACCTCGGACAACCATCGTCTTAGTGACCATCCCTGGCTTTGGCTGGGGTGGTCTTTTTTCTTTTCTAAGTTGCTGGGCCTCAGTCCCCGCATCTGCAATCAAGTAGTCCATCTTGACGGTTTGGATGCTTGCGGAGGCTCGGGATTTTTACTGGACCAGGATTGCGCGCGATCGATCAAGAGGCTGCTCCACCGGGGTATCTGAGCAGCTTGTGCCCAGGTGGCTTGTCACTACGACTATGTTGGTCAAGTCGCAGCGCGACACCTTCTGGTCTTTGGACATAATATTCGCATGTGAGCCTTACGGTCACTCCAATTCGAAAGATGAGTTTGTGAAGAATCTAAAGTTTGCAGTGCATTCACTGCTCAGCCTAGTGTTGCTGTTCATGGTGGGGGCGCCAGGCGCTCAACAGAGCCAGCGCACAGAGGACGTGATGAGGGAAAAGCTAGCGGATATTTCGAAGTCGTGCGAGGAGCACGGTAGGATCCTTGCCGAAGCGAAATTCAATAAATGGAAGAAGATGGGGCGGGATACTGATCGACTCGGAGAAAACGCCTTTGCTGTGGTCTCCAGGGTCATGAAGCAGCAATGCGTGAGCATTCAGCACGTGGCCCTCTTGAGCATGATGAAATCCCTCATCACCACGGAAGAGGCGCGCCGCCTGGATATCGATGGCGAGATTGCCCGCCAAATGGAGATCATCGAGAAGACGCTCTGAGCGTTCACACTGGTGCCAAAACGCGGGCGTTAGGGGCAGGAAAACCCGTCTAAGCCCGTTCCGTGCCGCCTGTGGAGCGCCCCACCACAATTGAACCTCCTTTTAGAAAGGATATTCGGATTCAATGGAGTCATCCTTTTCTGGCATTTCATGGGAGTCGAACAACTCCTCCCACTGTTGGGTCACAAAATCCATTTTATTGATATTGAAAGAATTTGGATTGCTAAATTCACCTTCAATGGCACACAGAAAATTACGGAGCAGAATGATGGGGTCGTTGTATACAGGCTGTATTTTTGATTTATCTCGAATAATTGTATTGTCAAAGATGATTTCATGATGATATTTGCTGGGCGAATAGCAAACATGACCTCTTCCCATCGTAAGCACTAAGCTAGAGAATCCAGTTGGGGTCGATTTTTTATTTTTTATAATATTTTCAAATAACTTTTCGGAAAAATAATTGGCTGGCTTCGGATTGCAGACGGATGCCTTTGCGATCTGCACTCCATCCAGAAACAAAGCACCGCCATAGATCCATCCATATTCTTTATCAAGTGCTCCTGTAAGCACAAATCCTCGTTCGCAAAACGATTTCGCCCATTCTTTAGAACTGTACTTGGTGAGCTCCTTGAACTTTTTTACTGAGTCTGGGCCGATAACACCCTCACGATTGCTGATCTGGCGCTTGTAGTCTGCGATTACAGCCCGTCTTTCTAGAGAATCATCGTCTGTCCCCACGTGGTGAAGGAATGGTGCGTAGTAGTCGGCAAATTGGCCTACTCTTAGTATTCTGCTTTCCTTGTGAAACAACATGAAATTCGGATTGAACCTATCCATGAGGGGAGACGCGTCTGGATACTTGAAGGCAAACTCATCAAATGCGTTCTTTCTGAAAGAGTCGATTACTCTTCGTCGATCTTTGTGGCATTCCTCGTATTCGATTTTCTCCAACGCCAGAGTACGCTTTTCTTTATTGAAAATATCAAGAATTCCCATTTTTTCTCTCTAGTGGTCAATCGGGTGTGCGCTAGTATTCGCCGTGGGGCTAATCCTGCGGTTTTGTGCATTTCACTGCTATTTCTTGTCACTTCGCGCCACTGGCTCATATCCCGACTGCCAGTGCTGGTCACTTAAGCTAGGTCTGAGCATAGAGGGCTAGATCTGGGCTGTTCGGTCAGCGCATGTTGCGACTATGTTTTCGCTCGGGGCCCGGTCGGGCCATCTGAAAACTCTGCTCCTTTAAGGATTGCCTCATAAGTCAGTCCGTAGAACGAATCGGTTTTCACTTCGACGAACCAGACAGCCTTAATGCATGGTTGCCGGAGATGCCAAGCCATGCCGCGACACCACGAACGCCACACATTTCGAGGGATGTAGCCCAGTTTGAAGTAGTGGTACTCCTCCGCACACAAGTTGAAGTAGTCAACAACAAAGCCACGCTGAAGAGGCAACAGTGGCTCAACCCCGCCAAGTGCTTCATTCTCGATAAGCGAGGCGAGCTTGCCATTGAGAACGTCGTAGCGTGCGTTGAAGGCCGTGAACAGTTGGTGGAAGAGCACAGTTTCCGCAAGCTTCTGTTGGTGGACGAAGTAGCAGAACCCCAGTGTGCCAGCGATTGCGGAGGCCACTAGCCCCATGCGGTCGGAGCCTCCGAACAAGATTGCAAGCAGGATGGCCAAGCCTCCGAGGAGGAGCGCGATCCACCAGTAGTTGCGAAAAATGAAGTGACGGTCCATTGGTGGCAATTTGAGTGGTTGGTGCGCCCAGAGCCAGACTTAGCCTATTCTCCACTAGGCCGCATAAATCCATGGTTTAAAAATAGAGGCGTTGAACGGGGAACACGTACGGTATGAGGTATCCAATGCTGCGTGGATGAGTATCTCAGCGCCATCGAAGCCGGTTCACACAGGAGGATCGCTCGCTGTGGACCTCGGTACTGCTCGCCCAGATCAGTTTGGAAGTGATACAGGCCCTCCATACGGCCGCAAATCAGGCTGGCCTCATGTCTACCATGTGGTCAGCCTCGTTGTCCATCAACTGAGCACAGCCATGAGTGAAGGCGTTGGGTAGTGCATGGAATTCTGCCGTAGCGTCGGTGTCACCCGCTTTCAAGAGCCCGATTCCTGCCCAAGACTAGGATGACGTACCTTCTGATCGGAGTTTGGTTGACTGACATGATGACCTGTGCCGGAGCTCCGGCACAGGTCATCTAGATACGGGCATGGGGCGCGGCATGTTACGTTGCTGCACGTCGCCAGGGCTTTGAGAATCAGCGTACCCAGGGGCGCTATTTCCGCAGGTAGAACACGTAGTACACCAGGGGGGCGAACGGGTTCGAGAAGATCAAGATCAAAAAGCCAATGGGCTTCTTTTTGACGACGCAGTGACCAAAACAGATCAACCACAGCAGGGCGTAGATGGGGATTAAGAGCAGCAGGAGGGCTTTCATCGAGATGACTTTCAGATTTGCGCTACCAGGACCTGGCGCTTTTGGGTGTATTCCGCCTCTGTCAGGAAGCCTTCATCGAAGAGCTCTTTCAGTTCCCGAAGCGACTCTTTGGCGCTTTGAGAAGGGCAGGCATTCGACGCATGCCTTTTGACGGTGTCAACGATGGCGGTCAGCATTTCTGCGAAGAGTGCGACGTTGGAGCTCTTGGGTACGTTCGACCTGAAAACGTAGGTGCCGTTGATCGTTAACACGCTTTCCAGTCGGCCCCCTTGAAACTGCACATCCTTGATGTCACTGAGGAGCAGATGGAAAGGCGCCTCCAGCATGTTGTGCACATGCAGGGCTGATCGGGTCAACAGCAGTCCGTCCTTGGCATTGCCAAAGACAGTGTTGTCGATCAACGCCAGTACATCGTCCACGCCGTCGTTTCCACCGAACTCGGAGACGGCGTTTGTCAGCTTCTTGGGTGGGATGTGGGGAGAGAAGAGGATCTTGTCGTCGTTGATGCTGGACCGGTAGGTCGCGAGGATTTCTTGGATTTGTTCTTCCATTGCATTGCTGGCAGTTCGATGCTGCGTCTTGAGTGAATAGCGTCGCGTTTACCGCGAGTTGAGTAATTGGTCGGCTTTGCGGCGGCAGGTGGGTTTCTCATCCGGCCCCCGGTGGAAAGTGCGGGGTCGATACAGGCGACGCGAGCTCCAAGCAGAGCACAGGCACGCTCCCTGGCACACGTTCCTGGAGTCGTTTTGGAAAGTTATATGTGAAGCAAACACCGTAGATGCAAATTTATCAGAAAAGCATCCTCACTCGGTGTCCGCTAAACCAAAAGCTCCCACTTCGATGCCCGATCCCAACAATCTTCGGGACGTGCTGGCCTATTGGATGCGCCTCAAACGAGTGGAGAAGGGGTGGTCGCAAGAGCGGCTTGCGATGGAGTGCGACCTGGACAGGACGTATGTGTCAGCAGTGGAGCGCTCACGCTGGAATGTGTCGCTGTCGAACATCGAGCGCTTTGCGCAGGCACTCGATGTGGAGCCGTGGATGTTGTTAAGGCCGCCGAACGGGAGTGAGTGACCTGAGCAGGTTCGGCTATTCGGTTGGTATGGCGGCGGGGCGTCTACTCTGCAGCGGTTGCAGTTAGTCGCTTGCTGCGGACAGAATGACGCTATAGGAAGATAACGGTCATTCGTTAGTTCGGTGAAACCTCATGCGGACAAAAAATAATGTGTCCACGGAACCGGGTCAACACCATATCCTTGACGGCAATGCATGCGGCTAAAGGCCCCTGCTTTGGCTAGATTCCCCAGCTCAGCCTTATCTAGAGGCTGCTTCCCGCAGGCCGTAAAGCCAACTTCTCGCCGCCTTGCTTACATGAAAAGTCGGTAGGGATAGACATTGCCCGGCAACTCCGGCACGTTGGCGATAGTCCGTGCCAGTCTCTGGGAGTACCGGATACTTACAGGAACGGGGTCGTACAGGGCATCATTGTTCCAGTCCATCTTCGTCAGGGCCAACGCTTCATGGGCGATTAGCTCTAGTGACCCACTACCGGCATGTCGAATCAGTTGCAGCGGCTTCGGGATGCTTTTACCGCCCTGGTAGTAGTCCCCTTTTGGAGAAGCTTGCGGGGCGTTTCCAGCCACCCAAACGAGCGCTGAATTCCCCGAGCGAATGACCATAGTGCCTCGAGGCACCGGGTACCCGGATGGCTTGGTAGGTGCATTTCTCTGTCCCGACTCAATTAGCCACACACCTCTCCAGCATGAGGCCGCCCCTACTTCGATGCACTCAATTTCAGGCACACCGGCCAAGGCATCAAAGGCGCCGTCTATCTCCTGCTCTTTAAAGGCAGTGGTCTTGTGGATCACCAGTCGTTTTGGCAACTGTCCACCGTTCCTGCCTTGGTAGAGACCCAAGCTTCGAGCTATGACGGCGCGCATGTCATCACGGCTCAGAAACGGGTTCCTGCGAGCTTCGGCAAGGTCCACCACGGGATCGCGCGCTTCAAACGCCACGAACTGCATGCCACCACCGTCCATGTCGAAGACTTGGGAGCAACAGGTAACAAAGTGCGCATCTCGCTGGTCACCCCTCAGCGCGTATGCAAGTCCTATGTATGCGGTGTCCTTTGGCACGCCCTCAAGCGGCACAAGCTTCCAGGGCGTACCCGCCGCCTTAACGTAGAGCGCAATGCCAAGGCGCCAAGCAAGCTGAGCCTTGTATGGGAAGGTAAAGGCTCGGTCATTCAGAACCTGAGTCGGGATGTTGTACTTCGCCCCCAGGGCCTTGAGCACATCATGCGCGTCAAATGTTTTCGTGCGTGTCGCCTGCGCCCAAGAGTCAGGAAAGTGGACCAAAGCGACGTCGAATCCGTGGCGTGCGGCGTCGAGTTGCCGTAAGGCCGATTCCATCGCCTGAACCAGCCGCGATTGAAGATCGCCCGAGCCCGGAAGCTGGCTGACCGCATCCGGCCACTTAATGTGCTGCGCAGCCGGAGCCGACGCCAACCTCACTCCAAAGAGCGGTTCAAAGCCTGGGTAATCAGGAACGTACTCGGTGCGGTCAATTGGCCGATGCAGATTGCGCAGCGACGCCATCAGTTCGCCACGGCGGCGGAAGGCGCTTTCGGGTCCAACGGTCGCGATCCGCACTTCCGAGGTGTAGCCGCTGAAGGAGCCCTTAGAGTAAGGCCCAAACTTTGCCAAGCCACGAAGCGGATGTACGTGTCGCTGCTGCGTGTCAGATGGCGAGAAGGAGAGCAACGGCTCATCCAGGAGCGTAAATGGCGGGAGCTGGGATGCTTGAGCACGGCTTGCCATCACTTGGTCCTGTCAAAGTAGTCGTGCTGGTGAGCCGGCCGGCTCCAGCCCGTAAACGTAGAGAGCGAAAAGGCAGCATCTACACCCTCGCCATCTCCAAGATTGAACGCACGTACTGAACCATCCCTCGTGGTGGTCAGTAGTTTGGTCCATGCATCGATGATGGACGCCCAGTTTTTGTTGTACTTCTGTGCCCAGCGCTCTCTACGCCAATCACCAGCGGGATCGCCTCCTCTCGCGTCGAAGGACCGGCCCAGCGCATCGCGCTCTGCAGTGGCCGCCTCGCCATGCGCACCTTTATGCGCCTCCGGAGTTCGCGGAATGTCAACGAACGTGTAGGGCTCGAAGCCGCACCACCAGCGCCCCTCGATTTGCTCGAGCTTCAGGAAAATGCCCTCTTGGAAAGGGAAGCCGAGCTTCTGTACAGTGCCTGAGACAGCGCCCCCGTATGCGAACCGCAACTGAGCGAGGTCTTGCTCTTGCCGACGAATGCGCTCGGGGTCACCCCCCTCCCTCTGCGTCGCCACGACCAGTGAGTGACCTGACCTCTTGTAACGAGGGATGAGAGGGCGGTATCGCGACAACGCCTTTACCAACGCATCGTAGATGAGACCCATTACCCAGCTGTCTCGGGTGGGATCGAGAACGATGGCTCCATCGAGCTTCGCGCCATCAGGGCCGAGTATCGCCATCACCTCCTCGTCGCTCCCGAATACAGCTAGCTCGCGGCCGTTTGCGGCTACGACGGCCTTGCATCCATGGGCCCTTAGAAGGGTACGCACAACCGGCGTTGTAGTGGGCTGAGCAAGGGTAATTCGCCGAGCAGCTCTTGGTATGGATTCAATCAGGACAGCGGAGTACCTGAGCACCGGAAACTGCAGCGCGGTTATTTCTGGAAGCACCACAGGAACCAGGCGTGGCTCCGGGTGCGTCTGCATGACATGGTCCATGAGGACCTTTGGCAGATCGACCCGCTTGATGACATCCGCAGCGAGCTCATCGAAAGTATTGCACTCAACTACAGCGACGTCCACGCCAGCGATATGCGCGGCCTCCAGGAACTGAGTGACTGCAGGCATTAACTTCGAGGCGGAAGAAGTCACCCAGTACAAGCCGTTGGGAAAAGCATCGGGCTCCCGAAGCACCGACGTCAAGGCCTCCATCACGGACGAGTCACGGCCACTGTACCCCACGAACACCATGCCGAAGCGCTGGCTGGCCTCTACCAAGACATGCCTCATTCGGTCATCTTGCTGCTCAAGCTCAGACCCTGTGTTCTTGATGGTGATGGACTGGTAATCACCATGGAGTTTGGCCACAAGCGGCCAATCAGATTCCCTCAGACATCGCGACGCCCGTTCGCCTGAGTCAATGCCAGCAACCGTTGGACGCGCGCGGTCCTCGACAGGCAATAGGCTGTTAGCTGCACCCGCAGCATCCTCGACCAGTGGGTCAAAGTTGGTGGTGAAAACACAGTCGACCTTCTGGGCAGCGATCAGGCTGCCAAGCACACGATGTCCAAAACACGGAGTGCCCTTGGAGATAGCGTCGTCGATGAACTGGCGACGGTGCCGTGGCTGGGGATACACCGCTTCGAAGGCTGCAGCGTACTCATTTGGATCGCCATCCAGTGGAAGGATGGAGGTCTGACGAAAGAAGCGGTCGATCCGCTCAAGCCAAACTTGGTCGCCTGTGTCGATTTCTCTGGGGGATAGGTTGTTTTCTCGGCAGAAGATTTCTGCTTTGAAGTTCCGGATCATGTCGTAGCCGGTGGGGATTCCGGAGGCGGCGGAGCCTCCAGCACCAAGGAACCAGGCCACGAGGTTGGGCCGCAAGGCAAGAGCAGTGGAAAACTGTGCGGCTGAAATGCTCGGGAACGACTGCGTCACAACACCTCATTCTGGAATAGAGACCGCAACCTCACATTACGCGGCGTGCCGATTTGATGAGCTTTCAATATAGCGTAGATAACGCCGCATTTTTTAGCCAGATACCGCATAGAAGTGGCGAAACATCGCGCAACCGTTTACCGAGGCTGCGACGTAGCCCAACCAAGTCGGCCGGTGGCCGCCTCAGTTTGCAACTCAGAAAGGCCTCATCGGCCCGTCGGCCGAACGGCGCTTGAAACAGAAATCGCACAACCGGATAGTTCCGGGGCCAACGCGGACAATGCTGACAAGCTCGTAGTCGAGGGCAGGGTCATCGGCGCAGACTGTGCATACATCTGCACTGCCCGCGACCTGGATTGACGCTTCGGCCTGCGCAGCATGCATTGGGTTCCATGCGCGAAGCGATTCGAACCACTCTGGAGTGTGTGGCCTCAAGAGCTCTTGAACAACAGGTTCAATCAACTCTCTCCGTTCAAGCCATTCCGTCGCCGCCTTGACGCGCCGAGCATGAAGCGACGCCAGGAGGTCATACAGGTCAACCTTCAAGGCGAAGTATTGCCGCGGGTGGGTGGCGTTGAGCGTCACGTATCCGGCATGGTTCTGGACAAAGCGGTTTTGCCCAAGCTTCTCGTCCTCCAGAAGCTCCTCGCAGTACCGACGCTTTCGCTCGGTCGAGCCGTCGTGCCCTTCCATCAATGCAACGTTGTACTGCCAAGCATTCCGTTCAAATTCATCGCGCCAAAGTTCAAGGTACCTTGATGACTTCAGTGCTTCGACAAGGTGATCGTCCGACTCGAGATGCTCTATTAGGTAGGCATCAATGTCGTTGAGCGACTCAATGGAAGAAGACATCTCTCGAGCGCACCTGAGAAGCGCGTTGGTCGATTCGCGCATGGCCTCAACATGATCCATGGCCTCACGTCGATACGCCTCCTGTTCTGCCGTCAGTTCTCGCAAAACATCGGGCACCTCTACGAGCAGTGGACTTCTCAGAAGTTCGCCGGGATGACAAAAGTCTGCATCGGACACAAGGTGCACATCAGCTTCCCGATAGGCTTGCGCGACCAATCGAGAGCAGAACTGCCTCCTCCCAGCAACGAACCCAGCAAGCACGCTTTTGCCTGCTTCCAGCATCGTATATCGCGTTCCCACCGCGGCTCGGGCCCACGAGATGACGGTGCGCAACTGGTCGGCCGTCAATGGCGTCAGCGGTCGCAGCACATGGCCAGCACAACCGGCTTCAAGGACAATGCGTTCGAGATTTCGGGCATGAACGCCATCGCCCGTGGAGTCAATGACACTCGACTTGGTTACGCAAACCATTGCGTGGGAGATGTTCGCACCAGTAAATGCCCGAATCTTCCGGCTCATCCTTCCGGGTGTGGTCGTCAGGACAATGTCGCCTGGTTGGATGAGCTGAGGGACGAAGGCCCTGGGGCGCGGCTCTGACTCGGTCATGGTCACAGCTCCGACTGCGCTTCAATGAGAGGCAGGTATTGAACGATGGGATCACCGGAATTTTTGTCAGTGCTCTTGCTGGCGGGCGGAGAAATCACCCTTTCGGCCAGCTTCTGGGAGGTGATGTTGTCCTCCCCGACGATTGCTTCCACCCAGAACGCGTTCATCCCCGCTCGGGTGAATCCATTTCGCATTTCCCTCAAGGCAGCAAGCACCACTTCGCGGGCCTTCCCCTGACCTCGGTGGGTTTCCTCGACAGCCCATCCAATGTTGAAGCATGGGTCACCCTCGATAGGATCGCACGGGATGAACTGGACTAGAGCGACCATGGTGCGCCCATCCATACGGGCATAGCTCAACCGAGTCTCGCCAATGGGTCGGTACATGTGCAAAAACATCTCTCGATCCAACTCGCCTCGCTGCGATAGCCGTAGACACCACCACTCTCCAGCCACGCCTGCTTGAGCAAACCCAGCAGGCGCTGGTCGTCCTTGGCACGCGGGCTCTGCGGTTCTGCCCTCCATGCGTAATAGCCGTTGGGGTGGACCTGCATCACCTTGCACATGCGCCGCACACTGTGTTCCGGCTCGTGCTGTCCATGAACGCGTACCTCACCCGGACTGCTTGGCAAAGTACCCGGCGGCCATTTTTTAGGATGTCGCGCTCCTCTGTCACACGCCTGAGTTCGGCCTTCAAGCGCCGCAACTCCTCGGCCTGGGACGCCTGGGCCTGCCGCTCAGGTGCAGGCACCTCTAAGAGCTTGATCCACTTGTAGAGGCTGTGCTGGCTGACGCCTATTCGGGCTGAGACCTCGGCCACGCGGTGGCCCCGCTCCGTGATCTGCTTGACCGATTCGATTTTACATTCTTCCGGGTATGGCTGTTTGCTTGTCATGGCACCTTCTATTGGGCCTCAGGTTTGAGGCTCGAAGGTGTCTAGAAAACCTGGAGCGATTCATCAAGCTTGTTTATCATGTGCAGTTTAACAGGAGGATTTATGCCTATCATTTCAGCAGCGGACCTCAAGCACCAAGTGATTAGCGGTAATGTCAAAGCCATCACTCTTGACACTTCCACCGTAGAGAGCTTCAAGTTTGGATTTGAAGTTGGAGTTCTGGCGAAGATGGAACAGTTTAGCAAAACCGATGCTGACCATTTGGTATTGGATATTGTCTTGCATGAAATTCGCACCCATTTGACCAGTCAAGCCGAGCTTGATTATGCGCACGTTAAGAATGCCCTCAAAACGCTTGGGAACTCTTGGGGGGTTGACAAGGCTGAGCGCGATAACGCTCTGGCCAGCATCTTTCATAATCAAACTGCAGCTCAGGCAACATCCCAGAGACTTGAGGCGTTCTTGTCAGACAGTGCGGCAGTTCAGATTAGTTGCGGAGACTATGCGGATATAAAGAAGATCCTGCCGCTGTACTATGCTGGCCATCCTCCATTCGGAGCGAAAGAAGCCAAAAAGCGTGAGTTTCCTGATGCTGTTGCATTGTTGGCACTGGAAGCATGGGCGGAAGAGAAAAGCACTAAGGTAGTTGCTGTGTCATCCGATGGTGACTGGAAAAGCTACTGCGCTAATTCACCAAATATCTTTCTGATTGAAGAGCTTTCTACGGCTCTATCGGCATTTCAAGGTGATGCTGATGATGCGGCAGAAACGTTCAGAAGCCTTCTCAAGGCTGGTGATGTTGCAGACTTAGTCGATACAATTTATGACGAACTTACGACTGAGGTTGACAGGATTGATATTGACTTTGAGGCTTCGTCTAATTGGTACTTTGAGCAAGAGCTCGTTAGTTCCAAAGCTACTTACATCGGCGATGCGGCTGAAGAACTGGCAAAATTTGAAGTGATCGCCTTTAAAGATGGTTCGCTATCTTTAAAAACCACACTGTCTATCAAGTTAGAGGCAGAATTTAGTGTTGATTTTCAGCATTACGATTCCATTGATAAGGAGTACATGGGTTTTGGAAGCACAAATGTTTCAGGCGAAGAAGATATTCAGGTTGATGCTGTTGTCACAGTGAGCTTTAGTGAGGGAAAGGCGCAGATTGAAGAGTTTCAGCTCTTGCCTTGCGGCTTGATCATGGATTTTGGAGACTTGGAACCGGACTGGATGTCTGATCCTGATGAAGAGGGAAACTAGGAATAATTGCTATCGGGGCTGACTATGTGAATTCAGATAAGTTGTCATGACTATTCCAAAAATATGGCGCCCAAGGGGTAATTTATTTTAGTTTGTTGTGCTCAGTATGGTGTTCAATACATTGTTGTCAACGCTTTTGCACACATGCAGTCCGCACTAAAAATCTATACTTCGGTGTGCCCCCGGCCGCAATGGGTCATGTCCATTGCCAAGGAGGTGTGGATTGGTAATTCAAATTGCTCTTGAAATTGGAACTAGCTCCGGGCTTGCTTCCAGCGCCACTCCGACGGTGTCGCACCAAACCGTGTCTTGAACAGTTTGGTGAAATCCGACGGGTCACATTGAACCCACACTGCCACGCCATCATTCCCACCTGCAGTTACGGGCTACCTTCGATCAGGCGGCGCGCGCGCAACAGTCGCATCTAGGATGCACCACGCTCCCTGAGTGCCTCATACAACCCCGCTGGCCCCAGCAAAACATCCTTGAGCCCCGATCGCACACGGTCTGACCCGAGAGCCTGCTTGCTCATGCTTCCGTGGGCTGCCAGTGCATCCATGATGGCATTCATGATCTCGCTGGCCAGGTCCGGTGAATTCGCAAATTGCTCCTTGGTGTTGTTCATCGCCTGCTGATGGAGCAGGTCGGATTCGAGCAACTTGCCCTTGAGGACGTTGTTCACATAGACGAGCTTGTCGTCGTCCGTGAGTTCTCCCTCAAACAGGTCGTTCACCTTGGACAGGATTTCAGAGAGCTTCACCTTCAGGGGCTCCTGCACCTCGCCGCCGCCTGTGTCCGTCAGCGGCTTGAGCTTCGTATCGGTATCGCTTTCCTCGTCCAGCGGCAGGTCGCGCTTGCCGAGCTCTTTGAGCTTGTGGTGGGTGAGGACGACTTTGGATAGGTCAACTCCTTCGCGCTCGCGGCCAAAGTCCAGCAGGGGCAGCAGGCGTTTGAAGAAGATGGCCCGCTTCTCTATGGCGGTGTTTCCATAGTCAAACATTTGGCTGAGGAACGCGTACACGCGCACGAAGGTTCCCAGGTCGCGCTTGAACAGGGTCAAGGCGTTGAGTTCATCTTTGGCTGCTTTGGCCTCTGCACTGCCGGGCTTCTTGGACTCTTCAGTGACGAAAGTTTGGTGCGCAGTCTTGTACCGCTTGAGCAGTCTGTCCGCCACAGGCTCGATGGCTGCGACCAACATCGATTGCGACGCGTTGGGGTTGAGCTCCACGACGGCCACGCGGTCCACCTCATATTCATCGTAGTGCCCGCTGCCGTCCAGTTTGGCGCGCAGGTCGTAGATCAAATGGGGGTCTGTGACGTCTGACAGCTCGGCTGTTTCGTAGTACGTCTGAAAAGCGGCGAGAACTTCATCGGGGTCATTGACGAAGTCGAGGATATAGGTTGTGTCTTTTAGCCCATGGGGACCGTTGTAGGCGCGATTCAACCTGCTCAAAGTTTGCACCGCCTGGATGCCCGCCAAACGCTTGTCCACGTACATGCCGCACAGCAGCGGCTGGTCAAACCCCGTCTGGAATTTGTTCGCGACGAGCAGGATCTGGTATTCGTCTGTGGCGAAGGCATCGCGGATATCCCGCCCCTTGAGATTGGGGTTGAGTTTGGCACTGACTTCGGTGACAGGATCGGGCGAGCATTCCGGGTCGTTGACCTCTCCAGAGAAGGCAACCAGCGAGTCGAGTTTGTAGCCGTAGTCGTTGATGTACTTGTCTATCGCTAGCTTCCAACGCACAGCTTCAACGCGGCTGCCTACCACCACCATCGCTTTGGCATTTCCATTCAGGAGAGGCTGTACGTTTTCACGAAAATGCTCCACCACAATCGCGACCTTCTGGCTGACGTTGTAGGGGTGAAGCCGCACCCAGCGCATGAGGCCTTTCATGGCCTCATTGCGCTCTACGGATTTTTCATCCCACTCTTGGCCGTTGTGGGCCAGCTTGAAAGCCAGCTTGTAGGGGGTGTAGTTCTTGAGGACATCGAGGATGAAGCCCTCTTCGATGGCCTGGCGCATCGAATAGACGTGAAACGCAGCAGGTAGATTGCCCGGGCCAGCGGGTTGGTCCGGATTCGGTCTGCGTCCAAACAACTCCAGTGTCTTGGCCTTGGGCGTGGCGGTAAAAGCCACATAGGTGATGCCTGCATCCTGCCCAGCTCGTGCAGCCATCTGAATCGCCAGCAGGTCTTCCGTACTGACTTCGCCGCCATCAGCCAGCTCCTTGAGCTCCTCAGAGCTCAGGAGCTGTTTGAGCTTGGACGCCGCCTCGCCAGTCTGGCTGCTGTGCGCTTCATCGGCTATGACGGCAAAGCGTTTGCCTTGGGTCGCGGCCAGTTCCTGTACCGCCTTGAGTGCAAAAGGGAAGGTCTGGATGGTGCAGACCACAATCTTCTTGCTACCCGAAAGGGCTGCAGCCAGTTCGCCGCTTTTACTGGCACTCTCTCCCTTGATGGTGGCCACCACGCCAGCCGTCCGCTCAAAATCAAAGATGGCCTCTTGCAACTGGGCGTCGAGCACGTTGCGGTCGCTGACAACCAGCACTGTGCTGAACACTTTGTTGTTCTGGGCGTCGTGCAGATCGGCCAGGAAGTGTGCTGTCCAGGCGATGGAATTGGTCTTGCCCGAGCCCGCGCTGTGCTGGATCAGGTACTTATGGCCGGGACCTTCGGCGATCACAGCCCGAACCAATGCCCGCGTCGCATCGAGTTGGTGGAAGCGTGGGAACAGAATGGCTTTGATCTTTTTCTTGGCATCCCGTTGGGTCACAAGGTAGCGCCCCAGAATCTCCAGCCAACTGTCTCGCTGCCATACCTGCTCCCATAAGTACGCCGTGCGGTGACCCTGGGGGTTGGCCGGATTGCCCGCGCCACCTTGGTCTCCCAGGTTGAAGGGCAGGAAATAGGTGGCAGGCCCTTGCAGCTTCGTGGTCATCATCACCGTGCGGTTGCTGACCGCAAAGTGCACCAATGCGCCACGAGGGAAGTCCAGCAAAGGTTCTGTGGTGTTCTTGCCTTTGGGCTTGGGAATGCGGTCAAAGCGGTACTGGTCTACGGCCGCATTGATGTCCTGCGTAAAGTCGGTTTTGAGCTCCGCCGTGGCCACAGGAATGCCGTTCAGGAACAGCACCAGGTCAATGATGTCGTCGTGGTTGGTGCGGCACTGGCGAACCACGCGAAGGCGGTTGGCTGCGTAGCGGGACTGCAAATCAGGGTTCATTGCCAACGCAGGCTTGAACTGGGCGAGCTTCAACGGGACCTTGAGACCCAGCATATCGATACCCACCCGTAGCACTTCCAGGGTGCCGCGTTCGTCCAAAGCCTTGCGCAGGCGGTCAAGCAGCATGGCCTCAGCAGAGGCACCATGGGTCTTCGAAAGTGCATCCCATGCGGCAGGCTGCGTGGCTTGAATCCAAGACAGCAAGTCGGCGGGGAAGAGGGCGCGAGGGGTGTCGTAGCCACTGGCATCGCCTTCGTTGCCTGGTGCTCCATACAACCAGCCATTGGCGGCCAAGTGGTTGCAAATGTCGAGCTCGAACTGAATTTCGTTGTGCAGTGCCATCCCTTACCCTCAGCCGCTTTCGTTGTTATCAGGTGCCTATCGCTTGGCGCTTCAGGGCGTCCAAGGTTTTTCCGTCTTTGTCTTTCCAGACGTTCCAGCCGTTGGCAGTCGTACCGAGCAGCGCCACCGCCGCCATGCTGGGAGATCGGAACAGGTGGTTCTTAGTGAAGACCACGGCATCGCCGTTCACACTGAGCGTACCGTTGGCCACCAGCTTCTCTCTAAAGCTCGCGTTGCTCGTGCCTGCGATGGACTGCATGTTCTCTTTGCGTCCTACCGAGCCAGCCAAGACAACGAATCCCTCTTGCGTGTACAGGCCACGGCCATCCACTCCACTGACCGTACAAAAGAGATAGTCTTGCGATGGTGTATCTTGAGGCGCCCCTGCGACAGGGTCAAACATTGGATGACCCAGGGTTGCCAACAGGGTCCGAGCCGTCTCAAAGACTTCAAGGCAATCGGCTTCCATGGGAGCGGGGGTGTGCGGGCGCGATCCCCCGTTTCCGTTGAGATCCGTGTACCGTTTCACTTTCCGAATGGCCTGCAGACTGCACCATTCCAAAAACAGGCCGTGTGTTTGGGTGAGGGATTTGGTGCGAGAGATAAGCACCAAAGCGCGCTCCCAGAACGGCTTGTCCGCGTCGTGCTTTGCAAGGCGCTTGCGCAGATCGCCCGTCTGGCCCACGTACACATTCAACTCGGTCCCGTCGTCCGACTCGCCCACGAGGAAATAGACCGCGACTTCATCGCTCTCCGGCATTTCCAAGAAGTCCGAGAGCAGCTTCCGAGGTACGTCTACGACCTGGACGATGCGGGTGGTGATCTCTGCCACTCGGATGCCGGTGGGACTTCCGCCCGGCAGGAAGATCTGGATGGTTTTGGGCGTGATGCTCATGCGACCTCCCGGGAGGCAATGCCGCGCGCATCGATCTGGCCAGTGACGGCGGCGGAGATCAGGGCGGTGCGGCGTTCTCTCAAGAGTTTTTGTGCCTGTTCAGCGGCATCGATCAGCGCTTGGAATTGTTGGTCTTGATCACTGACCCATTTGGCAATTCTGAGTTGTTCTTCCAATGGGGGCACAAGAAAAGGTGTCTTGCGAAGCGTCTCCAGCGTGATCTCTTTAAAGGTAGCACCCTTGGCCTTGGAATCCAAGTACAGCTGAATGGGCTCACTGCTGATGAATGGCAACATGAACGCGGCCGGTGCTTTACCGCCGGGAGCAATCTTGGCTGTTCCTTGCGTGAGGTTTGCGCCATCCAGTTCTGGCGGAACGGGAAGGCACTTACCTACGGAAGCCCGGATTGAAATGACCAAATCACCTGCATTCACTTTTGAGCGTGCGTACGAGGCGTCAATTTCGAGGGAAGTTTTCGGATAGCCTGTAAGCGGTAACGCGTTTCCTGACATATCGCTCGTACGTATATACGGGACACCATCTTCGACTTCTGGTCCTGCCTGGACGATTCCGTACGTGATGGAAGTGCCTTCACGAACTACATACCGAAGTTGTGATACCTCCCAATGCCCCGGCACCTCCCCCAGCCACTCCACGCCCGAGTCCTTCATCGGCACGTTCAGGTCCAGCCCCTTGGTTACGGCGTGGGAGATGACGGCCTGTCGCTTTTCCTGCAGCAGGGTGATCAGCTTTTCCTGCTCGGCCACCAGCGCGTCGATCTTGGCGGTTTCGCGGTCGAGGAAGATGGCGATGGCCTGCTGTTCGTGGATAGAGGGAACGGCAACTGAAGCCGCCTTGATCAGCTCTTGGTTAAGCAGCTTTGCCCCGTAGATATTCTCCGAAGCGTTTTGCACCACGTAAAGAGGCAATGCGTAATAAGCAAACGCGAGGTTCAGCCGTTCGCTTGGAGGGAATGTTGCGATAGCTTCATTGGTGTACATGTCTCGTGCGGCAAAGGAGACCTGACCTATCGAGAGTTTGAAGCTGAATAAGAGGCTTCCCGTTGGGCTCAGCCTGATGCCTGAGTGACCCACGGCCTCATCACTTATGCGCTTACTCGGTTCTGCAAGCCACTTCGGGCCAAGATCAGAGATGTTTGCCCATGGGTTTTCGCCCTCGTAGAAAGCAGCGTTGCCGGTTGGTGGTGTCCAGCCAGTGAAGAAGGAGGTGATGTGTTTCACCTTGCCCACGAACCAATGCGCCGGAACCTCCCCCAGCCACTCCACCCCACTGTCCTTGTACTCCGGGTATCGCGGAAAACTCATGCCGACAGCCCCTTGATCATGTCCAGGATGCGGTCGGTGGTTTTCTTCAACTCGGCATCAATCTCGGCCAGCGGGCGCGGAGGCTTGAAGACATAGAAGTGCCGGTTGAACGGGATTTCGTAGCCCACCTTGGTTTTCTCGGGGTCGATCCAGGCGTCGGGCGCATGGGGCAGCACCTCGCGTTTGAAATACTCGCCCACATCTTCGGTGTAGGGCACGTTTTCGGTGTCGCGCAGGGCGCTGTCGGGCTGGGGCTTGCCCTTCTGCTTGCCCTTTTGACCCAACACGATGTTGCCCGCTTCATCGCGCAGAGGGCGCTCGACGGTGATGCTGTGGTAGCCAAAGGCTTCGTTGTCGAAGATGCGGCTGATGGGGGTGCCGTCGTCTTCGTGGGCCTCCACAAAGTCGCCAAACAGGCGGGTGATGCGGTCGATGTGGGCGTCGCTCAGTTCCTTGCGCTTGGAGCCGAGGCTCTTGCGCATCTTCTGCCACATGCCGCTGGCGTCGATCAGCTGCACCTTGCCCTTGCGCGCCACTGGCTTGCGGTTGCTGATGATCCAAACGTAGGTGCTGATGCCGGTGTTGTAGAACATGTCTGTGGGCAGACCGACGATGGCTTCGCACAGGTCGTTCTCAAGCACGTAGCGGCGGATTTCGGATTCGCCACTGCCCGCGCCGCCGGTGAACAGCGGCGAGCCGTTGAGCACGATGCCGAAGCGGCTGCCGCCCTCTTGCGCCGGGCGCATCTTGTTGAGCAGGTGCAGCAAAAACAGCATGGAGCCGTCAGACACGCGGGGCAGGCCGGGGCCGAAGCGACCGTTGTAGCCCTGCTGCTCGTGCTCCTTGCGCACTTCCTTCTCGACCTTCTTCCATTCCACACCAAACGGTGGGTTGGAGAGCATGTAGTCGAACTTCTTGTGCCCGTGGCCGTCATCGCTGAGGGTGTTGCCAAAGGCGATGTTGGCCACGTCCTGGCCCTTGATCAGCATGTCGGCCTTGCAGATGGCGTAGGACTCGGGGTTGAGCTCCTGGCCAAACACGGTCAGGCGTGCCTGGGGGTTGTGCTCGGCCAGGTACTCACCCGCCACGCTGAGCATGCCGCCCGTTCCCGCCGTGGGATCGTAGATGGTGCGCACTACACCAGGCTTGCTCAGGATGTCGTCATCTTCAATGAAGATGAGGTTGACCATGAGTCGGATGACCTCGCGCGGGGTGAAATGCTCACCGGCGGTCTCGTTGCTGATTTCAGCGAACTTGCGGATCAGCTCCTCGAACACCAGACCCATCTGCATGTTGCTAACCACCTCGGGGTGCAGATCGATCTGGGTGAACTTCTCTGTGACCTGATACAGCAGACCAGCTTTGGCCAACCGCTCAACCTGAGCCTGAAATTCGAAGCGCTCGAACACATCGCGCACAGCGGGCGAAAAGCCTTGCACGTAGGTGAACAGGTTGTGGGCAATGTTGTCAGGGTCCCCCAGCAACTTGGGCAGGTCCAGCGGGCTCTGGTTGTAGAAGCTCTGCTTTGACTTGCGCAACAAGAAGGGCTCCGGATTGATGCCCTGCGTCTCTTTTTCCGCCAACTCCGACAAGACGGCTTCCTTGCTGGGCTCCAGTACGCAGTCGAGGCGCCTCAAAACGGTGAAGGGAAGGATGACTTTGCCGTAGTCGGACTGCTTGTAGTCTCCACGGAGAAGGTCGGCGACCGACCAGATGAAGGCGGAGAGGGATTGTTGGTTCATGCGCTCAGGAAACTGACATTTGCTTACTGGGCGCAGTATGCCTCACGGACTTCATCTGGCACGCCGGCGCTCTGCTGATGGGATACCTAGGGAAATCCTGCAAAACCTCGTGGTCAGTCTGATAGATCAAGGTGAGTCGTGGCATCCTCGCAAGCCATGAAGCAAAGCAGCCTTGACCTGAACCTGAGCACCAAGAAGACGCGCAAGCAGGAGCTGCTGGCCCAGATGGATCGGGTGGTTCCCTGGGCTGCATTGATCGATCTCATTGCCCCGTATTACCCAGAGGGCAAGAACGGCCGCCCACCCTTTGCACTGGAGAGCATGCTGCGCATCCACTGCATGCAGCAATGGTTCACCTTGTCGGATCTGGCGATGGAAGAAGCCTTCTTTGACACCCCGATCTACCGGGAGTTTGCAGGCCTTGATGTCCATGGGCGAATGCCTGACGAGAGCACCATCCTGAGATTCCGCCATCGGCTGGAGAAACACAAGCTGGCCGAGCAGATTCTGGCCACGGTCAACGAACTATTGGCAGCCCAGGGCTTGTTGCTCAAGGCGGGCACTGCGGTAGACGCTACCTTGATTGCAGCGCCCAGCTCTACCAAGAACAAGGACAGAAAGCGCGACCCAGAGATGCACTCCAGCCAAAAGGGCAACGAATGGCACTTTGGCATGAAAGCCCACATTGGCGTGGACGCAGACTCAGGACTGGTGCACACCGTCATTGGCACCTCTGGCAACGTGGCGGACGTTGTAGAGGGCAACAGCTTGCTGCACGGGCAGGAGAAAGACGGGTTTGGCGACGCGGGCTATCAGGGCGTGCACAAACGCCCGGATGCCCGGGCTGGCGTGACGTGGCACATAGCGATGCGTCCGGGCAAACGCAAAGAGCTGAACAAAGAGAACAACCCCGTTGACGCGCTCATAGACCAGATGGAGAAGATCAAGGCAAGCATCCGGGCCAAGGTGGAGCATCCCTTCAGAGTGATCAAGCGGCAGTTTGGATATGTGAAAGTGCGCTACCGGGGGGTGAGGAAGAACACGCTGCAGCTCAAGACGCTGTTTGCGCTGTCCAATCTGTGGATGGTGCGCCATCAATTGCTGGGGGCGCAGGGATGAGTGCGTCTGAACACAGGCAAGGGGCCGCGAAAGCGGCGCAGATGGCCCAAAAGGGCGTGAAAAGTGGTGCGAAGACGCAGGCTAAACGGCATCCATCGCACTATCTGAAAACGTCGGCCTTGTAGCACTCATGGATCCGAGTTATTCAGGACATCCCTAGATTCAAGAATGGCGGGGCTTGGAAGTATTTCAACGCTACCTTTATGTTCCGCAAAGGGAGGTGGAATTTATATTTCTATTTGTGCGTAACTTTGTATATTCGTTGCAACTTTGAATGCGAGGTTGGGTTCGAAAGTTGATTTCGGATGTTTAGATTATGTTTGTGGCTAATTTTGTTATTAATATAGGTTATTAATACAATTAAATTGAGTATGCCGGCTGTAAATATTGATCGTTGCAAGGTGGGGTGGCCTATGTTGTCATTCTATTTTGACTATGAGTAAACATCTTCGTATATCGTGTGATTGCAAATGGTTGCAATCGTATTCATGTGAGGTGTTTTGATGTCTAAAGTTAAAAGAGCAAGCGGAAGAAATCTGGAAAGCGTCACTAACTACTGCCGAGAGTTGCAGGACGAATATTCAAAGCTTCTGGCCGTAAGGATTGATTTTGGCTATAAAAAGGATCATGCCGGTGTGTGTAGCTTGGAGGAGATAAAAAAAGATGTCAAACACATGCTCGACAATCGTAGGGCAAATCATTCACTGTTTCGGGATCAGGTTGGCTATATATTCAAGTTCGAAGACGCGGAAGAAAAAGGTCCCCATGCACATGGGCTGTTATTGTTCAATGGTCAAAAGGTGTGTAAGGATGCTCACCTCGGAGATCAGATTGGCAACTATTGGAATGAAAAGATCACCGCTGGGAATGGGGTTTTTCATAACTGCAACAAGAATCGCTATGACCAATGTGGCATAGGTATGATTGATCATTCAGACTTTGCCAAACGCGCAGTTCTCGAAGAAAAAGTCATAGGCTATATGCTAAAAGACGAGCAGAGCATCGACGGCATCAAGCAATCTGGGCGTGAAAAGTCTGTGACTAAAGGGGTGTGCACCCGCAAAAAGAGCAACGCCGGGCGACCACGAAATTAGGTGCGCGTAGCAGCATCCGCATGCCTTGGAGAGGGCCGGGTCCCTTGGCGACGTCAACGTCGCCAAGGGCTTAAGTGGTCGTGTAGAGGCCGCTGTTTTCGCTAATTTCAGCGGAAATTAGCGTTGGTAGCGTGGTCGCGTTGCTTGGTTCTGTTTTCTCTCGGATGGCTCGCACTTCTAACACGCCTAATTGCTACGGATCAAGAGCCTGCTCCTATAGTCATGATCTTACCGTAAGGTGTTTTAAGCTTGTCCCCTTGAACGCCCGGGGGCTATAAGAGCACAAAAGAGATCGCCCGAGAAATTCCGGGCGGTCTTGAAGATGCTGGATTTTTATCTAGACTTGGTTGGGGTTAAAGCGAGGTCGAGCTATGTTGGGAATGACAGGATAAATATATTTTTTATTTCTTTCAATAGAAATTCTTATTTTATTGTGTGATAAAAGTATCCCAAGTAGTGTGTCCAATTTTGCTTTTTGGCGGAGGCGGTTGGGTCCATATTGCATGAGGTGCGATTTTGGTATGTAATCCATTTTATTGTTGCATGCGCATGCTAGCAGCCAATTTTCCAGATCCATCAAATCCCGCTGCTCCTCATCGGCTGGATTGGAGGCCCCAATGATTTTCAAATACCGCTGCCCATAAGTGGCTATCAAATTGATGGCATAGTTCAGTGTTTCGCAGGTAATTTCGTCGCTGTCATCGGTGAAAAACGCATGGAAAATTGCAGCGAGTCGTGCAATGTTTTCAGTAGCCTTGGAGGCAAAATCCTTTGCAGAATAATAGATTCCATCGGGCTGCATGCAAGATTCATAGAAATTGGCGATATTAATCAACTCGGTGCGGGCTCGTGGCGAGAACTTCAATAACCGTGGGCTATTTTTGTGCAGCAGCTCTTTGCATCGGTCATAAAACCAGTCTAAGGTTGGGCAATCTACTTTGACTCCATCTTCTACTCTACTGCCTTGCGTTGATGGCGGATAAGCGATTAAAAAACGTGCTAAAAAACCGTTTCCTCGTGCTTGGTTTCCTTGCTTATCCAAAAACCGTTTGAAGACGGAAGGCTGTGCCAGAAGAACTGCGGAGAGCTTGGCGTCTTCCAGTACAAAGTTGCCACTGGTCTTTCGATGAACGGGAATTTCGGTGCCACTCCACAGTGCATTCATCGTTGGCTGATGTCTTGCCATCGGTCCATCGCAGAATTGCCCAAACTCGTCATGTAGAAGTACTGCGGACTTTCCACAGCTTTCGTGCAGACCTACAAGAAGCGCTTCAATGGTGGTGTCCATGTAGATGAGCTTGCGCTCCAAGCCGAGTGTTGGCTCAGCTTCAAGGATGATGCCGAGCTGTTTTTCGATCTCATCTGTCGGCTCTCCCTTGAGCATGGCTCGCCGCAAAACATCGCTTTGAGCGTTGAGCTTCTTGCGCCAGACAGCGTAGAGCATCTTGTGTGCGACTGCGTTCTGCAACGCGTCCTTTCTCCACTGGCGCTGAGTTTCAGTGATAGCTCTGAACACAAGCGACTGAACTGTGCTTTTACGTTCACCTGAATCAGCAATCGTCAATAAAAAAAGAGAGATAGGTGATGGCGAGTCTGGGATGTGCTGAACGCTGCAGTTGTGTTGAAGGCATGAAACCATGCAACCCAGCGTGGTGTTGACCACCATTGCATAGGGAGCCTTCGTCGCGCGGACAATTTCGAGGACTAGCTGTTCAAGTCGTTCTGGGAGGTAGCTCGGGGGCCGGTATGTAGGAGCATTCATTGCTCACCCCCTTTAGATGGTTGTGTGGAGGCTTTGCAGATCTCAAGATAAGCCTGTAGATCTGCCAAGCTATATACGACCGAGCGTGGACCCAAATGGATCTTGGCAGGAAACCTAGGGTCAAACCTTGGAGACCTTGGGTTCTGAAGCTCATGGAACGCAGCGAGAGAAATGCCTAGGGCCCTGGCCGCCCCCTTGCCTCGCAGTGACAAACTTAACGAATTCATGACCAATTCCTTACTTCCCTCGGGAAGAACCAACGACTGGTCGGCTGCTGTGTAGGCGCGCTACAGCCGACGCAGCCAGGAGTTTGGTGCGCTAGGTGGTGACGGCATATGCGGTGTCACCTGAGAAAATTCGTACATGTTGCGCAGTAGTAAAACCTGCGCTAAGTCACCCCAGAGACGGGGTTTTAAGAGGCGCCGCAGAAGCGGGCTAAGAGAGTGGGCGCGATGGTCATCGTGCTCGCACTAGAGAGTAGATCTCCCGTGCCGCAAGTGTACCTAATCAGCACCGGCAGAGCAAATCACATTCGAAGCTTCTGCGGTGACAGAGTGAACGCGAGTAGTTCTTCTCCATTGGAACAACCGCGTGCGGCCTTACTGGCACGTCTCTGAGATCCAACCTGTTCCAGATACGTGCGATGCCATCCACGCAAAAAAGGTATACCAAATGGCATACAAAACAAAAAAGCGCCCCGAAAGGCGCTTGTTTGCTTGCTTACTGGCGGAGAGGGCGGGATTCGAACCCGCGGTGGGGATTAGCCCACACACGCTTTCCAGGCGTGCGACTTAAACCGCTCATCCACCTCTCCGAAGCCTTCGATTATAGCCATAGGAAAAGGGATATCTGGGCTGACAGTAGCCGTTGCCTCGAAAAAAGCTTTGCTTGCGCTCAGGCCGCTTTCTGTGAAGCTTGCACCATCTTCATCGCGGACCCGATCAGCGCAGACACCTCCGTCATGTTGCTCGGCACGATAAGTGTGGTGCTGGAGTCTGCTGCCACCTGGCTGTAGGCCTCCACGGCCTTCTCGGCCACCTTGAGCTGTACAGCCTGTTCGCCACCGGGTTGACGGATGGCCGAGGCCACACGCTCGATGGCCTGGGCGTTGGCTTCGGCCACGGCCTTGATCGATTCTGCCTCGCCTTGGGCCTTGTTGATGACGGCCTGCTTTTCGCCCTCGGATCGGGCGATGAAGGCTTCGCGTTCGCCGGTGGCGATGTTGATCTGTTCCTGGCGGCGGCCTTCAGAGGCGGCGATCAGCGCGCGTTTTTCCCGTTCTGCAGTGATCTGGGCCTGCATGGCGTGCAGGATTTCCTTGGGTGGTGTCAGGTCCTTGATTTCATAGCGCAGCACTTTCACGCCCCAGTTGAGGGCAGCTTCGTCGATGGCCTGCACGACCTGGGCGTTGATGATGTCGCGCTCTTCAAAGGTTTTGTCCAGCTCCAGCTTGCCGATGACCGAGCGCAGCGAGGTCTGCGCCAGTTGCGTCACGGCCATGATGTAGTTGCTGGAGCCGTAGCTGGCGCGCATGGGGTCGGTCACCTGAAAGTACAGGATGCCGTCCACTTGCAGCTGGGTGTTATCGCGCGTGATGCAAACCTGGCTGGGCACATCGAGCGGGATCTCCTTGAGGCTGTGTTTGTAGGCGACCTTGTCGACAAAAGGCACCAGGAAGTTCAGTCCCGGTGTGAGCGTGCCCGCGTACTTGCCCAGGCGCTCTTTGACCCAGGCATTTTGCTGGGGCACGACCTTGACGGACCGCGCGATGAAAATGACGGCAATGATGAGAATGACGATGGCAATTTCCATGAGAAGCCTCTTTTTCGTTGTTGATCTGTGAAGGTGAGCGACAGCGGGATTTTTAGAGAGGGTCTACCAGCAGGCGATTACCCACCAGTTCAGCAACCCGGTGCATGCCCGTGGAGGGGGTGACTCCGGGACGGTGGATGGCTGTCCAGGTGGCCCCCCGGTACTTCACGGTGGTGGTGCCATCAGCGTTCCAGCCCTCGATGAGAATGGTTTCGCCCACGTCCATGTTCACACTGCGATCCGCACGGGCCGAGGGGTCTCCGGGCCGCTTTTTCTTGAGGTAGTACCAGCCCACCACTGCGCCACCGCCCACAACAGCCGCTGCCACGATCTGCGCGGTAATTGGCAACCCCAGATGGGCCGCCAGGGCCGCTGCCACCAGGCCAATGGCCACCATGAGCAGATAGAACGTACCGGTGAGCAGCTCTGCAACGACCACAGCCCCCGCTGCGAGCCACCAGATGGTGGATTCCTCCATAGCCAACTCCTTGTTGTGGTTGTGTTTAGTGCACCACATTCTGGGACAAAAGGGTTGCAGTTCAAAGGCGCGTCAAGGTTATTCCTTACACTTCGCGCCTATTTCGTTTTTTGGCCGGGCAGGGCACGGTTGCACGGAGGCTGCGCATGAAGTTTCGCTTTCCCATCATCATCATCGATGAAGACTATCGTTCCGAGAACACCTCGGGCCTCGGTATCCGCGCGCTGGCGCAGGCTATCGAGTCTGAGGGTTTCGAGGTGGTTGGCGTCACCAGCTATGGTGACCTGTCGCAGTTTGCCCAGCAGCAAAGCCGCGCCAGCGCATTCATCTTGTCCATCGACGATGAGGAATTTACGGTGGGTGAGGGGCTGGACCCCATCGTGTTGAGCCTGCGCAACTTCATCGGTGAAGTGCGGCGCAAGAACACCGAAGTGCCCATCTATGTGCACGGCGAGACCAAGACCAGCCGCCACCTGCCCAACGACATCCTGCGCGAGCTGCATGGCTTCATCCACATGTTCGAGGACACCCCCGAATTTGTGGCGCGCCACATCATCCGCGAGGCCAAGAGCTATCTCGAAAGCGTGCAGCCTCCATTCTTCAAGGCACTGCTCGACTACGCTGAAGACGGCTCGTACAGCTGGCACTGCCCCGGCCACTCCGGCGGCGTGGCGTTCCTGAAGAGCCCTGTGGGCCAGATGTACCACCAGTTCTACGGCGAGAACATGCTGCGTGCCGACGTGTGTAATGCGGTGGAAGAGCTGGGCCAGCTGCTGGACCACAACGGTGCCATTGGTGAATCGGAGCGCAACGCCGCGCGTATCTTCAATGCCGACCACTGCTTCTTCGTGACCAACGGCACGTCCACATCGAACAAGATGGTGTGGCACCACACGGTGGCGCCGGGCGACGTGGTGGTGGTGGACCGCAATTGCCACAAGTCCATCCTGCACAGCATCATCATGACCGGGGCGATCCCCGTGTTCATGAAGCCCACGCGCAACCATTTCGGCATCATTGGCCCCATTCCGCAAAGCGAGTTCGAGCCAGCGGCCATTCAGGCCAAGATCAAGGCCAACCCGCTGCTCAAGGGCGTGGACGCCAAGAAGGTCAAGCCGCGCGTGCTCACGCTCACACAGTCCACCTACGACGGCGTGCTCTACAACACCGAGACCATCAAGGGCATGCTCGACGGCTACGTGGACAACCTGCACTTTGACGAGGCCTGGCTGCCACACGCGGCCTTCCACCCGTTTTATGGCAGCTACCACGCCATGGGCAAGAAGCGCACGCGCCCCAAGCATTCCGTGACGTACGCGACGCAGTCCATCCACAAGCTGCTGGCCGGCATCAGCCAGGCTAGCCATGTGCTGGTGCAGGATTCGCAGACCACCAAGCTGGATCGCCACCTCTTCAACGAGGCCTACCTGATGCACACCAGCACCAGCCCGCAATACAGCATCATCGCCAGCTGCGACGTGGCCGCCGCCATGATGGAGCCTCCCGGCGGTACGGCCCTGGTGGAAGAAAGCCTGCTCGAAGCGCTGGACTTTCGCCGTGCCATGCGCCAGGTGGAGCACGACTTTGGCAAGAACGACTGGTGGTTCAAGGTTTGGGGCCCTGAAAAGCTCGTGGACGAAGGCCTGGGCCGCGCCGAGGACTGGATCATCCGCAGCGATGGCAAGGGCAAGAAGAACGCCAGCAAGTGGCACGGCTTCGGCCAGCTGGCCGACGGCTTCAACATGCTGGACCCGATCAAGTCCACCATCGTCACACCGGGCCTGAACCTGGACGGCAAGTTCGACAAGACCGGCATTCCCGCGTCCATCGTTACCAAGTACCTGGCCGAGCACGGTGTGGTGGTCGAGAAGACCGGCCTGTACAGCTTCTTCATCATGTTCACCATCGGCATCACCAAGGGCCGCTGGAACACGCTGCTGACGGCGCTGCAGCAGTTCAAGGACGACTACGAGAAGAACCAGCCCATGTGGCGCATCCTTCCCGAGTTCTGCCAGCAGCACAAACGTTACGAGCGCATGGGCCTGAAGGACCTGTGCCAGCACGTGCATGAGATGTACGCCAAGTACGACATCGCGCGCCTGACGACCGAGATGTACCTGTCAGACCTGACGCCCGCCATGAAGCCCTCGGACGCCTACGCGCACATCGCCCACCGCCAGACCGAGCGCGTGGAGATCGACCACCTGGAAGGCCGCATCACCGTGGGCCTGGTCACGCCCTACCCACCGGGCATTCCGCTCTTGATTCCTGGCGAGGTATTCAACAAGAAGATCGTGGACTACCTCAAGTTCGCCCGCGAGTTTGCCAAGCTGTGCCCGGGCTTTGAGACCGACATCCACGGCCTGGTGGAAGTGGAAGACGAGAACGGCCAGGTGCGCTACTACGCCGACTGCGTGGCAGAGCAAGGCAAGAACGGCAAGAACCCCAAGCCGCTGGCGACCGCCCAGAACCTGGTGCAGGTGGGCGACGACGGCCCGTACGGACGCAACGTGTAAGCACGTCTTCGCGCTGGTGTGTGGGTGCACCAGCGTCTCAAAAATCGCTCCCCCGGCATGGCTGGCGGAGCGATTTTTTTGTGCATTTGAATCCGCTGTTGTGGTGCTGCCGTATTGACTGTCAGCCGCGTGGTTTTCATGCGGTGACGACTGTCTTCACACACCTCTCAGGAGATTCTCATGACCCTTCGATTCAACGCCCGCCTCGCCACCATCGCCTTCACCGCAGCCATGGCCGCTGCCGCAATGCCTGCCATGGCGCAGGTCATGGTGGGCGGTGCGCCCATGCTGGCCAGCAAGGACATCATCGACAACGCTGTGAACTCCAAGGACCACACCACGCTGGTGGCCGCTGTGAAGGCTGCGGGCCTGGTCGAAACGCTCAAGGGCCCCGGTCCCTTCACCGTGTTTGCGCCCACCAATGCGGCATTTGTCGCATTGCCCGCCGGCACTGTGGACACGCTGCTCAAGCCCGAGAGCAAGCCCACCCTGACCAAGGTGCTCACCTACCACGTGGTCGCGGGCAAGTACGACGCTGCTGCGTTGTCCAAGATGATTGCAGACGGCAAAGGCATGGCCAGCCTCAAGACGGTGGCGGGCGGTACGCTCACGGCCAAGGCCAGCGGCAATGCTGTCATGGTGACGGACGAAAAGGGCGGTACGGCGACGGTGACGATTGCCGACGTGTACCAGTCCAACGGAGTGATCCACGTGGTGGACAAGGTCCTGTTGCCCAACTGATTGAGCAACGGATGGGAGGGGCTGTCCGTCCGCTGTGCATGGCCGCCGCATCGCAGGGCCGGGATCGGCCAGGGGTTGCTGTGGCCCCGTCAGCGGACCGGCGGCATATCGTCCCGCACACGCACAAAACTCGCGAAGCGCGGCAGGCCCCCGTCATGGGTGCCGCGAAACCGGTACGTCACCCAGCTGCCCACAGGTGGCGGGTCAGCCCGCTGCGCATCGCTGAAACCCGCCCCCAGCCGGAAACGCTGGCCCGAAGGCATTTCCACCAGCAGGGCTCCCATGCGACCGGCGTGGCGGCCCTTGCCAGGCAGGTGGGCGACCACGCGCGCTTCCGTGTCTTCGTGGGTCTTGACCTTGACCAGGTCGTCGCTGCGGCCAGACTGGTAGAGCGAGCTGCCCCGGTGCAGCATCAGGCCTTCGCCGCCCGCCCGCACCGTGCGTTGCAACAGGGCCTGCAGGGCAGCATCGTTGTCGATGCGCTTTTGGGGCACCGCCTGGACCCAAGGCTGGTTGATCTGCATCACCAAGGCATTGAGCGACCGCAGCCGTTCGGCAAACATGCCGCCGTGCCGGGGCAGGTCAAACACCATGAAGCGCATCTGGCGCCAGGCCGCCTCATGAGGCTGCTGTTGGCGCGTGGTGGATTGGGCGTGCGCAAAGCGCCCGCGTCCAGCCCACAGCTCTCCGTCCAAGGGGGTGTTGGGCCACCCGGCGGTGAACCAGGCGGGAGCCATCACCGTTTCGCCGCCCCGCGTGCGCAGCGTGTGGCCGTCCCAGTAGCCCCGCACACCGTCGTATTTTTCGCTGACCCAATAGTCGGCCAGCGGCATGCCGGGCCGGTACACATTGGCCAGCAACAGGGCAGGGGCGTCTGCTGCGTGCGTGGGCAGCGCAGTGAAACTCAGCCACGCCAGCCAGTGCCTGCGAAGCATTTGCTATTAAATTTATAGCTGTCGGCGCTTGTTCAATAAGCGCTAGGACCTGTTTTGATCTGAATTTTTAACGACAATCAGACCTGGTCTGCGCTCAGGCCCGCAGTCTGGCTGAAGCCGCCGTCCACGTAGGTGATCTCGGCCGTCATGCCCGAGGCCAAGTCCGACAGCAGGAAGGCTGCCACATTGCCCACGTCTTCGATCGTCACGTTGCGGCGCAGGGGCGATGCATCGGCCACGCGGCTCAGCAGTTTGCCAAAGTCCTTGATGCCGCTGGCGGCCAGGGTCTTGATAGGGCCGGCGCTGATGCCGTTGGCGCGGATGCTGCGGCCGTCTTCGGTGCGGCCAACGGCCTCGGCCAGGTAGCGCACGCTGGCTTCCAGGCTGGCCTTGGCCAGGCCCATGGTGTTGTAGTTGGGGATGGAGCGCAGCGCGCCCAGGTAGCTCAGCGTCAGCAGCGACGACTTGTCGTTCAGGTAGGGAAGGGCGGCCTTGGCCATGGCGGGAAAGCTGTAGGCGCTGATGTCGTGGGCGATGCGGAAACCCTCGCGCGAAAGGCCTTCGAGGAAATTGCCGGCAATTGCCTCGCGGGGGGCGAAGCCGATGCTGTGCACAAAGCCGTCGAATTGGGGCCAGGTCTGCGACAGCTCGGCAAACATGCGCTCGATCTGCTCGTCGCTGCCCACGTCACAGTCAAAGATCAGCTTGGAGTCGAACTCGGCCGCAAAGTCGGTGATGCGGTCCTTGAAGCGCTCGCCCACGTAGCTGAACGCCAGTTCGGCGCCCTGTGCGTGGCAGGCCTTGGCAATGCCGTAGGCGATGGAGCGGTTAGACAAAACACCCGTGATGAGCAGCTTCTTGCCGGTCAGAAAACCCATGTTCAATCTCCTTTTGGAATGGCGAAATGTCGGCGGGCGGCCTGGCGCATGTGGGTATGCGCGATCTGCAGCGGGGCCCGGCGAACGTAGTGCAGAATTGTCGCATGCGGTTTTGGCTGACTTTTTTGCTGATGGGGTGTGCGGTTCCTGCATGGGCTGCACATGGGTATGCCCTGTGGGGCGAGCCGCGTTATCCCGCCGGGTTTGCGCATTTTGCGTATGTGAACCCAGATGCGCCGAAAGGCGGCGAGCTGCGGCTGGTCAGCAACCTGCGGGTTTCCACCTTCGACAAATACAACCCGTTCACCATCAAGGGCAACGCGCCAGCATATTTGTCGTCGCTGATGTTCGATTCGCTGCTCGCCGGTTCGATGGACGAAACCGCCACCGGTTATGGTCTGCTGGCCGAAGATGTGGAAGTTGCCCCCGATGGTTTGTCCGCCACCTTCCGCCTGCGGCCGGAGGCGCGTTTTCACAACGGCAAGCCCGTGCTGGCGCAGGACGTGAAGCACAGCTACGACACGCTGGTGGGCCCCTTCACATCCCCTGCCTACAAGACGCTGCTGATCGAGGTGGCGGGCGTGGATGTGATCAACGACCGCACCGTGCGTTACCGCTTCAAGCTGCCCAATCGCGAGCTGCCCCTCACCGTCGGTGGCCTGCCGGTGTTCAGCCGCGACTGGGGCGTCGAGAACGGCAAGGCCAAGCCGTTTGACCAGGTGGTGATGGATATTCCCATCGGCAGTGGCCCCTACAAAATCGGCCCGGTGCGTTTTGGCAAGGACATCACCTATGTGCGCGACCCGCAGTACTGGGCGCGCGACCTGAACGTGCGCAAGGGCACGGCCAATTTCGACAACATCCTTGTCAAGATCTACAAGGACAACACTGCGCGGCTGGAGGCCCTCAAGGCGGGCGAGTTTGACCTCATGCGGTTTTTCAGCGCGGGCGACTGGGCCCGACGTGTTACGGGCAAGAAGTTCGATACGGGTGAACTCGTCAAGGGCGAGTTTGTGCACAAGCTCCCCTCGGGTTTTCAGAGCTATGTGCTCAACACCCGCCGGCCTTTGCTGCAGGATGCGCGCGTGCGCCAGGCCCTGGGCCTGGCCATGGACTACGAGTGGATGAACCGCCAGATGTTCTATGGCGCTTACCAGCGGGTGAACGGCCTGTTTGGCAACACGGCGTGCGAAACCAAGGGCAGTCCCTCGCCCGAGGAGCTTGCGCTGATGGAGCCCTACCGCAAGGACATTCCGGCTGCCGCGTTTGGCCCGATGACGGTGCCCCCGCGCACGGATGGCGATTCCTCACTGCGGGCCAACCTGCGGCGGGCGCAGGCTTTGCTCAAGGAAGCCGGCTGGGAGGTGCGCGACGGTGCCCTGCGCAACGCCAAGGGCGAGGCCATGGTGCTCGAATACATGGACAGCAATGAAGGCGGCGTGCGCACCATCACCCCCTGGATGCGCAATCTCGAAAAGATTGGTGTCACCTTGCGGTTTCGGTCAGTGGATTTTGCGTTGTACCAGCAGCGTCTGCAGAAGTTCGACTTCGACATTACCTCGATTGCCTACCAGGGCACCAACAACCCGGGCCAGGAGTTTGCCGACATGTTTGGCAGCCAGGCGGCCGACGTGGAGGATTCCGGCAACTTTGCGGGCGTCAAGAACCCGGCGGTGGACGCGATGATCAAGGCCATGACCTCTGCCAAGACCGAGGCGCAACTGCTTCCCGCCTGCCACGCCCTGGAGCGCATCATTGCGCACAGCCACTACCTCATTCCGCAGTGGACGGCGGGCACACACCGCATGGCCTACAACGCCTGGCGGCTGGCACGGCCGGCCACGGTGCCGCCTTACGCCAGCGGCGAAGGGTGGGTCATCGACACGTGGTGGGCGCGTATTCCTCCCCAGACCGCGCCAGACAAGAAATAGCCATAAGACCGCCCACCCATGTTTGCCTATATTCTCAAACGTGTCTTGCTCATGCTGCCCACGCTGCTGGGCGTGCTCTTGCTGACCTTTGTGGTGATCCAGTTCGTGCCGGGCGGCCCGGTGGAGCAGTACATGGCCGAGGCCAAGGCCGGTGTGGGCGGTGGCGGCGCCGAGGGGGGCGGCCTGAGCTACCGGGGCGCGCAGGGCGTTGACCCCAAACGGCTGGAGCAGATCAAGGCGCTGTACGGCTTTGACAAACCTGCCCATGAGCGCTTCCTGCAGATGCTGGGACAGTTCGCGAGGTTTGATCTGGGCAAGAGCTTTTTCCAGAACAAGGATGTGTGGCAACTGGTGAAGGAGAAACTGCCGGTTTCCATCAGCCTGGGCCTGTGGACATTTTTCATCAGCTACCTCGTCGCCGTGCCATTGGGCGTGGCCAAGGCGGTGCGCGCCGGGTCACGCTTTGATCTGGTAACCACGCTGCTCATTTTGGTGGGCTATGCCATTCCCGGCTTTGTGCTGGGCGTGGCGCTGCTGGTCATTTTTGGTGGGCAATTGCAATGGTTTCCATTGCGCGGGCTTACTTCAGCCAACTGGGATGAAATGACATGGGGCGCGCGCATCGTGGACTATCTGTGGCACATCGCGCTGCCCGTCACGGCCATGGTGCTGGGCAGTTTTGCGGTGACGGCCATGCTGACCAAGAACGCGTTCCTCGAAGAAATCCGCAAGCAGTATGTGCTCACCGCCCGCGCCAAGGGCTTGAGCGAGCGGCAGGTGCTGTGGAAGCATGTGTTCCGCAATGCCCTTATTCCCATCGTCACTGGCTTCCCGGCTGCGTTCATCGGTGCTTTTTTTGCGGGCTCGCTGCTCATCGAAACCCTGTTCTCGCTGGATGGGCTGGGCTTGCTCAGCTATGAGAGTGTGATCCGTCGCGACTACCCGGTGGTGCTGGGCACCTTGTATTTGTTCACACTGATCGGGCTGGTGACCAAGCTCATCAGCGATCTTTGTTATGTGTGGGTGGACCCGCGCGTGAAGTTTGACTAGCCCGAGCGAATCCATGGCCCTGATGAGTTCTGCTTCCGCATCGCCTTCGCTCTCCCCCTCCCGCCGTGCCTGGCTGCGCTTCAAGCGCAACCGCCTGGGGTATTGGAGCCTGCTGATCTTCTGCGCCCTGGTGCTGGTGAGCCTGTGTGCCGAGCTGGTCAGCAACGACAAGCCGCTCATGGTGCGCTATGAGGGGCAGACCTACTTTCCCATGCTCAAGGACTACTCCGAAAAGACCTTCGGGGGAGACTTCGAAACCCCCACCGATTACCTCGATCCCTTCATCAAGGAGCGCATTACCGCAGGCAGCAACTGGGCGCTGTACACCTTGAACCCCTACGGCCCCAACACGCTGAACTACTTTGCCAAATCGCCCAACCCGTCGGCCCCCACGGCCGACAACTGGCTGGGCACGGATGACCGGGGGCGCGACCTGCTGGCGCAGCTGCTGTACGGATTTCGTGTGAGTGTGCTGTTTGGTCTGGCACTCACCATCACCGGCGTACTGCTGGGCATGCTCACCGGGGCCATCCAGGGGTTCTTTGGCGGCAAGACCGACCTGGCGTTTCAGCGCTTCATCGAGATATGGGGCTCCATGCCCGAGCTGTATCTGCTCATCATCTTCAGCGCCGTGTTCGCGCCCAGCATTGCGCTGCTGCTCATCCTGCTGTCGCTGTTTGGCTGGATGGGTTTGTCCGACTATGTGCGCGCCGAGTTCCTGCGCAATCGCCAGCTCGATTATGTGAAGGCCGCGCGGGCCCTGGGGGTGAGCAACAGCCAGATCATCTGGCGCCACATCCTGCCCAACAGCCTGACGCCGGTGGTCACCTTTTTGCCCTTCCGCATGAGTGGTGCCATCCTGGCGCTGACCTCGCTCGACTTCCTGGGCCTGGGGGTGCCGCCGGGCACGCCGTCGCTCGGTGAACTGCTGAACCAGGGCAAGAACAGCATTGACGCGTGGTGGATTTCGCTGTCTACCTTTGCGGTGCTGGTCACCACCCTGTTGCTGCTGACCTTCATGGGCGATGCGCTGCGCGATGCCCTGGACCCCCGAAAGGCCGACCAGTGACCCCTACGGCCATGACCCCTTTGTTGCAGGTTCAGGACCTTCACGTTCGCTTTGGCCCCAAAGAAGTGGTGCGGGGCGTCAACTTCAGCATTGCCGCAGGCGAAAAGCTTGCGCTGGTGGGCGAGTCCGGTTCCGGCAAGACCATCACCGCGTTAAGCCTGCTGCGCCTGGCGGGCAATGCCGCCATCACCGGGCAGGCAACGCTGCAAGGGCGGGGCGACCTGCTGGCGCTGACAGAGCGCGAGATGCGCGGCGTGCGTGGTGGCGACATTGCCATGGTGTTCCAGGAGCCCATGACCGCGCTCAACCCGCTGATGACCATCGGCCTGCAGATTGCCGAAATCCTGCAGCTCAAAAAAGGCCTGACCGGCGCCCAGTGCGCGCAGGCTGCCATCGAGCTGCTGGCCCAGACCGGCATCCCCGAGCCTGCACGCCGGGCCAACAGCTTCCCACACCAACTCTCAGGCGGCCAGCGCCAGCGCGCGATGATTGCCATGGCCCTGGCCAGCAGCCCGAAGCTGCTGCTGGCCGACGAGCCCACTACCGCGCTGGATGTGACCTTGCGCGGCCAGATCCTGGACTTGCTGAGTGATCTGCAACGCCAGACGGGCATGGCCGTGCTGCTCATCACGCACGACCTCAACCTGGTGCGCCGCTTTGCCGACCGCGTGGCCGTGATGGAGCAGGGCGTGCTGGTAGAGCAGGGCCCCGTTGCCGAGGTTTTTGGTGCACCCCAGCACGCCTACACGCGCCGCCTGATTGCCAGCCAACCCCGCCGCGATGTGGTCGAGTCCGATCCGCCCGCAGGCACTGCCCCGGTGGTGAAGACGCAGGATCTGCGCGTGGTCTACCCCACGCCGCTGCCCGGCATCAAGGGCTGGTTCAAGAAGGGCGAGTTTGTGGCTGTGCAGGGCGCCACGCTGCAGTTGCTGCCGGGCCAAACACTGGGGGTGGTGGGCGAGTCCGGCTCGGGCAAGTCCACGCTGGCGCAGGCCATCCTGGGGCTGTTGCCTTACGCCGGCCAGTTGCAGGTCGGGGGTCAGGCGTGGCAGCAACCAGCCATGCGCAATACCCCCGCCAACCAGCAGCTGCGCCGCCGCGTGCAGGTGGTATTTCAAGACCCGTTTTCGTCGCTGTCCCCGCGCCTCACGGTCGAAGAGATCGTGGGCGAGGGCCTGAAGGTGCACGAGCCCACACTGACCGTGGCCCAGCGCCGCATGCGCGTCGAGGCCGCGCTGGAAGAGGTGGGACTGGCCGAAGCACAGTACCCCCGTCTGCTGGAGCGTTATCCGCATGAATTTTCAGGCGGCCAGCGCCAGCGCCTGGCCATCGCCCGGGCTCTTATTGTGCAGCCGCAGGTGCTGGTGCTGGACGAGCCCACCAGCGCCCTGGACGTGACCATCCAGCAGCAGGTGTTGGGTTTGCTCCAGCGGCTGCAAAAAGAAAAGGGCCTGAGCTACCTGCTCATCACCCATGACGTTGATGTGATCCGCGCCATGGCGCACGACGTGGTGGTGATGAAGGACGGCGCGGTGTTGGAAGGTGGCAGCGTGAACGACGTGCTGGATGCACCACAACACCCTTACACCCAGCGCCTGGTGGCGGCGGCCACCGTGCCGGGTATCGGCTGATATTTGAATAGAAATGGCATCAAGGGACCCTCTGCACGAATCACCGCGCCGCGTGCATCTGCGGGCTCGGGCGGTCTGCCGCGTTGCAAATACTCGCAATAGCTGCGGCTATCGCTGCGTTTTGCGCCTTGCAGCCCCTCCCGATCCGCAGCGCACACTTGCCGCTCGATTCGTGCAGAGGATCCCTGGCGCTTATTAGGTAAGCGTGAGTAGCTATCAAAAATATAGCGATTTGCGCTTGCTGGTGTTGAAGCTTTTCAGGTCATCACGGCCCGCTTGGCGTGTTGCTCGCTGGCGGCAGGCATCCACAGAATCTTGCGCACATCCACACCCATCGTCTGTGCCCGCTCCATGAGGTGCTCGCGCACATGCCAGGGCAGGGTGGGCGTGCGTGACAAGATCCACAGGTAGTCGGTGCTGGAGCCCACCACCATGGCCCACTGGTAGTTTTCATCGAGCGCCACCACGTTGTAGCCGCCATAGAACGGCCCGAAGAACGACACCTTCAGGGCCGCCCGCGTGGGCTCGTCCACAAAGCGCGCCGTGCCCTCGGCCTGCTTCCACTCCTTGCGCACTGGGTCGTAGCCTCGGTTGACCACCTTGATCGTGTCGTCGGCGTTGCGGCTGTAAGTGGCGCTGGTCTGGGTCAGGCCGCGCTCAAAGGCGTGGTCGATGCGTGCCACCTCGTGCCAGTGGCCTGCATAGCGGTCTGCGTCAAACCCCGTAACGGGCTGAATGCCCTCGGGCGCGCGGGGCGTGGAGCAGGCCGTGAGCGCCAGCAACGCCATCATTGCGGCAGCGCCGACGATCAGCGGCCAGGGCGAATGGGCACGGGGTGGGGTGTGAATGCGCATGGGGCTTGCTCCTGCTGGGGTTGCTGCCGGGGCTGCCGTTGCACCTGACGTCACCTTATGGCACCTGACGGAATGTGCACTGCGCAGCGGCTGTTCGTGCGATCCACTGTAGGCTCTGCAAGGGGGTCGGTGTGTAGGCGCGCGCTGGCAGCGGCTGTCGGCAGGATGTGCATCGGTGTGGTGGCGCTGCCGTGGTTCCGTACCTATCCAGGCCACCATTCTGGAGCGCTGTCGGAGATGGAGTTGATGGCATTTGCCGCGGCGCACTTCTCGCAATGCGTCCCCCCTGAGTGGCCGCATTCAGACAAGAGTGTTGATGGCTTCCACCAGGCCAGGGGTACGACGGCCTTCCGGTACCGGCGATGCTTTCGTGTTTGCATCCCTGCTTGCCAGGGTCTGCTGGCGCCGGGCGGCCTGTTCTTCCTGGCTCTGTCTTGTTATGGCGGCACTCTGTTGCTGCACCATCTGAGCCCGCAAACCAGAGTCCGGCTTGCGGGCGCGGCGATAGACGCTTTTGACACCGGGACTTATTTGGCGGCAGCCTTGGCAGCCTGCGCCTTCTGCGTCTTGGTGTAGACCTCCATCACCGTCGCGAAGTCGCGCTCGAAATTGATGGGCAAAAAGGTGTCATTGCCTGGCAGCAACTGGCGCAGCTTGGGCGAAAAGCTGTAGCTGTACGAGCACTTCTTCACGCGGGCCTGCAGCTCGGGCGATACGTCCTTGCCCAGCGTCCAGGTCTCGGTCATGAAGGGCGGGCTCTCCCACAGCGTGCGGATGCTGGAGCCCTTCACATCGCCCTTGACCACCATGCGTTGGTACAAATCGCTGGCCACGGCTGCGGCGGGGTAGAAGCCGTGCATCACGCCTGTGACCGAGCGCTCGTGGCCGTTGGAGAACACCACCTCGTAGTTCTGGTCCGGCACCAGCCCGATCGCCGGGAACAGCGCGCGCGGCGCGAGGTTGCCGGAGTTGGAGGTGGGTGTGGAGTGGGCAATCTTCTTGCCCACCAAGTCCTGCGGCTTGGTGAAAGGGCTGTCCACGCGCGAGATCAGGATCAGCGTGTAGGAATTGCGTTTGCCGCTGGCCTTGTTGCCGGGCACACCAAACGGGGCAGGCTGGCCAGCGCCCACCAATTGGGGCACCAGGCCGGGGTTGACCTGCGCCAGCTGTGCCTTGCCGCTGAGGAGGCTGTCGATCAGCTCCTTTTCGCCCAGCACATCGATGTTGGTGCTCTTCTCCAGCGATTCGCCTTGCAGATTCTGCAGATCAATGTTGCCGCAGCGCGCCAGGTGGTTGAAGTAGTCCCCCCACAGCAGCATGGTTTCGCTTTTGGCATAGGTCTTGGGCATGGCCACCACCAGTTTCTCGCGTGGGCTGCCTGCGAAGCTCGTGGCGGCCGGGGTGGCTGCGGTGGCGCGGGCAGGCGCGGCCCGGTCGGTCTGCGCAGCTACCGGGCCCAGCATCAGCGCGGAGCCAGACAGCAGTGCAAAAAAGCGGGTATCGAATCGCATCGTTGTTTTCCCTCCAATTGTGGTGAAAGCGCGCTCTGCGCGCGAGTCGGCCAGTATGCATGAACGTTTTGTGACAATCAGCGCCTTGGTGACCCGTGCGGGTGGACGTTTTGTCAACCTCGCGCCGCCCCGGCATGGACAAGCCTGCAGGGGACATGCGCGGGCCTGGTCCACACAATCCCAATCCATCGCAATGCCTACCGCTGTGAACAGCGTTTCCCATGTCGCAAAACACCCTGACCTTGCAACTGTTTTTCGAAGACCCGATCAAGCTGAAGCTCGCACAGCTCACGTACCAATACCTGTGCTCAGACAACACGGAACAGGCCCAACGCTGGGCGGACAAGCTGGGGGCCGCAAACCTGGAGTCCCTGTGGGATGCGCAATGGTTCAATGCGTCGGCATCTGCCGCTTCCACGCACCTTCTGCTCCAGTTCGACACGGGTACGAGCGACCCACCACCGCTGCGCCAGCTCGAAGCCCTGATTGACCAGGGCCTGCGGGCTGCAGTGCTGGAGATCTTCTACGACCAGGTGGGGGAGACCGAGCGCATGCACTTCGACCGGGGCCAGTGGGTGTCGCGCAAGGCATTCATGGACGCCAACCCGCAGTGGCGCGCAGTGGCAGAGCCTGCGCAGCATGGTGGCGAAGGCCAGGGCAACGGCGGCGAGGAGGGTGGTGAGGCAGATGACCCCTATGCCTGCTCCAAAGACCCGGCCAAGCCCCTTGCCGTGGCCAAGCTGCGCCAGCAGGAGGAAAAGCGCATGCGCGAGGCCCGGGAGGCGGCTGAGGCCTTCGTAGAAATGGCGCAGGCCATGGGCAAAAGCGGCAAATCGCCCATGCAGGGCCTCATTGCCGTGCTGCTGCTGCGCGCCGGGCTCAAGGGGCTGGTGCATGCGGTGGCATTCACGGTCGTCACCGTGTTGCTGTTCAAAGGCTTCTGGCTGTGGATGGGCCTGGGGCTGGTTCTGGCCGTTGCGCTGCCGCTGTACTACATGGTCACTGAGCAAAAGGAGCTGCGCGGGGACGACGGAGACGATGACGCCGACCCGCCTGGCGACGATGGCCCCGCCACGGTGATGGCATCCCAGTAAAAGAATCTCCGGAGAACAACAATATGCTGACGCAAATCGAATGGTGGGGTGGGGTGATCTTTGTGCTGGGGGCGCTGACCTACCGCATGGTCATGGGGGCGCTGGAAAGGCCGGCGGACGGTTTTCCCTGGTACAGGCTCATGATGCACGTGTTCTTTCTGGCCCCGGCCGCGCTGCTGGCGGGCTATTTCTATCCGCTCACGCAGCCCGCGCTGCAATACGGCTACCTCGCGCTGCTGGCCATCTCGCTGCTGGTGGTGGCCGTGATGCTGGTGCAGGAGATGACCGGCGATTCGGGCGAGGGCCAAGAAGAGGGGCGCAGCAAGGAGCCCTTGAAGGAGGGCGCGACAGCCAAGGCCGACGATACCGACGAGTACGAAGAGCCCGGCTGGCTGATGTCGGTGGTCGGCGCCATGGTGCTGTACAGCCCGGTACTCACGGCCTGTGGCCTCGCCAGCTACAAGGCCTGGCCCATGGTGCAGCGCCTGGCGTAGTGCATCCGCAGTGCGCAGTGGGATGGCGGTGGTCTGGCAAGGCTGACAATGCCTGCCCACCATCCCCATGTTTTTCGCTGCCCTTGGTTTTGGCTCGGTGTACCAGCCTTCGTTAGTCCACAACTCCATGTCCCCTGATTCCTTTGCCGATCTTCTGTCGGTCTACATGCGCCGCATCCGCGCCAGCGCCTCCGGCGTGGCCACCGAGATCGGCCTGAGCCGTGAGGCGGTGAACAACTGGCGCAACGGCATCTCGGTGCCCAACCCGCGCTCGCGCGACAAGCTGGTGTCCTGCACCCGGTACCTGCGCCTGACGGAGAGCGAGGCCAACCGCCTGCTCTGCGCCGCCGGGTTTGCACCAGAATTTCCCCTGCAGGCCGAATCCACCGGCGCGCAGCCGTTTGCCGCGTTCCAGGACAAGGTGTTTGCGCAGCTGGCCCAGGCGGTGCCATACCCCATCTCGCTGCTGCTGTCGCCCGCGCACTGGGGGCAGCCGCCGTTCCGGCACGAGCTGCTGCAGCGCGCCCGCGCGCAGTACGGCGAGGGCTCGGTGCTGCACATCCAGCCGCCTTACAGCGTGAGTACGGTGCCCGCCGAATACTTCGCCGCCATCGGCCGCCAATGTGGCCTGGGCGATGTGGCGTCGGACTACGAGTTTGAATCCGCGCTGGAGCGCCGCCTGATGGCGGGTGAGCGCATCTTCTGCCTGGTCAGCCGCTTTGAGCAGGGAACGCCCGCACTGCGCGAAACCCTGGCGGGCATCTTGCGCAGCCTGAGCGAGATGCACAGCGGCCGCCTGCACCTGCTGCTGTGCGGCGGGCAGGCGCTGGCCGACCTCAAATACCGCAGTGGCGATCTCTCCCTGCTCAACATTGCGCAGGTCCACCACTGGCCCGACCCGTCGCTGGACGACCTCACGCAACTGGCCCGCCACCGCTGGCCCGAGCACACCTGGACCGAGCTTGTGGTGGCCGACTTGCAGGCGCTCAGCGGCGGCCATCCCGCGTTGTTTGAAGAAGGGTTGCAGTGGCTGGTAGACCAAGGGGTGGGTGATGGTCATGCATCGTCTGCTGCGTTGCGCACCCACCTGACCAGCAGCCCGCGCCTGTGGCAAACCTTTTTGCCGCTGGCCCAGGCGCCCGCCACGCGCACGCGCTTGCAGCAGCTGCTGCAGGCCGACGATCTGGGCCGCGCGCGGCCCTATCTGCAGGACGACGAACTGCGCAGCCTGTTCTGGGGCAACCTCATCCACGTGCGCGGCACGGGCGATGCGGCGCGGCTGCACTGGCGCTGCGCCACCATCCGCGATGCAGGCTTGATGGTGCTGGACGCATGCTCGAACGCTTGAGCCCCTTTTTCTCCAGGGCCGTGGTGCGTGCCGTGGTCATTGCGGTGGTCACGCTGTTCGTGGCCAGCGCGCTGTTCACGCCGCAGCTCAACCCGGTCACGCGGGGCTCGTTCCTGGCGTCGGTCAATGTAGGCCCGGTGTGGGGCGAGCTGGTGCAGTGGCGCGTCGCCATGATCGAGGCGCGCAACGAGCTGGATGGCTGGCCCAAGGACATCCACCAATACGCACCGCGCATTGCCAACCCGCAGCTGCGCGTAACGTCTCCGCGCCCCAACGTGCTGCAGGCCGACATCGCCCACAACCCCGAGCTGGGCAAGCTGGCGGGCACCCAGGTGGTGGTGGAGCTCAAACCCGGCACCCACACCTGGACGTGCCGCCCCGGCAACCCACCCATTCCACCGGGCTACCTGCCCATCAACTGCCTGGAAGGCAGCTCCGACGACTTCGAGCCCGTCAAACCCGCACCCGACGCAGACCCGTTCGGCTGGCTGCGCTCGCTCATCCTGTGGTGCGGCGTGATCTTTGCCGCAGGCGCCGTGGTATGGGTGGTGCGCCACCCCATGATAGGCGCCGGGCAGCTGCGGCCCGCGCGCCTGCGCCGCACCCCGCTGGCGCGGCTGCCTCAGATCGACCGGCTGCTGCGCTGGCTGCGGCGGCTGGAACCCACGCTGCTGGCTGCCGACATTCGCATGGTGGACTGGCGCCGCGCCGTGGCCTGCGCCCAGGCCACGGGCGGCGAGCGCGCCCCGGCATTGGCCCGCGCGCTGGCCGAGCGCGTGTCGGCCCGCTGCCAGCCCAGCACGGATTGGGCGCTGCCCGGCCAGGTGTTCGAGTGGCAGTTTCCGCCCGACCTGCCCGTGTCGCTGGACCGTTGTTTGGTGTTTGTGCCCACCCCGGCATCGACGAAGCCACCGTGCTGCGCCAGCTGCGTGCCACGCAGACGGGCAGCGATGTGCTGCTCATTCTGAGCGAGCACAGCGTGGATACCCCCTGGCCGCTGCTGCGCGCCCATGCCGACGACCGCGCCAATCTGCATGTGATGGTGGACAGCGCCAGCCAGACCGAATGGCTGATCGGCGGCGAGGCGCTGCAAGCGCTGCTGCGCCAACTGGCCGCGCAGCTGCGCATCACCCGCATCTCGCCGTACCAGACGCGCGGCGGCGTCACGCGCGAAGGCGCCTTCTTCGGCCGCGCCCAGCTGCTGGCGCGTGTCATCAACCGCGAGCCCGCCAACTACCTGGTGGTGGGTGGGCGCCAGCTCGGCAAAAGTAGCCTGCTCAAGGCCGTGCAGCGCCGCATGGCGGGCCACCCGCATACCGTGTGCCATTACGTCTCGCTGCGCGATCACCGCCTGGCGCCGCGCATGGCGCTGCAGTTTGGCCTGTCGGCCGACACGCCGCTTGAAGCCATCGTGGACCATCTGCAGGCGCAGTACCAGGGCAAGCGCCTGGTGCTGCTGATCGACGAGGCCGACCTGTTCTTCCGCGATGAATCGGCCAACGGCTACGTGCAGCTGTCCACCCTGCGCGCGCTCAGCGAAGAGGGGCGCTGCTGGTTCATGCTGGCGGGCTTTTGGGACCTGTATGCCACGGCCGTGCTCGACTACCAAAGCCCACTGCGCAACTTTGGCGAGGTGCTGGCCATTGGCGGCCTGGAGCGCGCCGCTTGCCGCGAACTGGCCACCGAACCACTGCGCAAGCTGCGCCTGGGCTTTGACAACGAAAAACTGGTGGATCGCCTCATCGACGCCAGCGGCCAGCGTGCCAACCTGGTGGCCATCCTGTGCCAGGAATGCCTGGAGGCGCTGTTGCCCGGCGAACGCGTGATCGAAAAGCGCCATCTCGACCAGGCCCTGGCCTCGCAGGCCGTGCAGGACGCACTGGCCGGCTGGGGCCGCCTGAGCCACGACGAAGCCGCCTGCCGCCTCGACCGCATCGTGGTCTACCACACAGTCCAGGCCGGGCAGACCAGCCTGGTCACCCTGGCCCAGCTGCTGCAAAGCCACGGCATCGCGGGCGACGCGCAGGCCCTGCGCCAGTCACTGGCACGCCTGCAGCTGGCCTATGTGCTGCGCAAACATGAGGCAGGCGAATACCGCTTTGCCATCCCGCTGCTGCAGGACCAGTTCGAGCCGACTGAGGTGGAGTTGCTGCTGCACCAGGAGCTGGCGGTGCTGGGTCGCGCTTAGTCCACACAGCCCAGCCCACATCGTTGCCGGTTCCTGTTTCCGCTCACTGGTCAGGTGGGCGGGCCGCCAATCGTCTCAGTACTTCGAGCTCCGTGGGCATGTGTAAAACGCGAATGCCTGTCAGTGCCCCGATGGCCTTTCGTTTTGACCAAATATCTGTTTTGTCACTGGTTATGAAGATGGAGCATCCGGCTTTGATAGCGGAGTCGAGATGTTGCGCGTCAACGCGTTTTCCAATGAGTTTTCGCAGCGGCTCAAAGTGAGCTGTTGGTGCATCGTCGTCCCAGCTGCCGGTATCCTCAGCCCAGCTCAAATGGGCTTGTTCCCAGGTGGAAGCCGAACCAGGGGCGAAATTGGCCACCTTCCGGCTGCGTTGTTCAAAAGGGAAATAGTGGGTTGCGATCAGTCCCGAGGCTTCAAGCTCTGCGATCTCTTTCAACATGCCGCCTGTATCAACATAAACTTTCATCAACCCCTCCTGAGGGCGATTAACCAGTTGCGTTCGTTGTGGGATCTTAATGTTGGACGTCTTCAATCGTCGCGCCGTAGGGGCTCAGTACAACAACGAACGGCCTTTCCGAAAACTGGCTCTCAGGCCTAGCCAACAGCCGTAACTTTTCAGATGCAGCGCGGAGTTTTCCCCTTGAATCCCACCCTCTACACCGTCGCGTACCCCGAGTGTGACGCGGGAGATCTGCAGACCATCGACACCTGGCGCGCGGCCAACGACCCCACCGGCCATGCGCTGGTGCGCCCTCACTTCACGCTGGTGTTTGCCAGCAACTCGGTGGACGCAGCCACCTACCTTGCCCATGTGGCGGCGGTGGCAGCGCGCACGGCACCCATCGCGTTTCACTGCCGCTACGCCATGCTGGGCACCGACGCCCACAGCCCGCGTGCCCATGCCTACCTGGTGCCGGATGAAGGCTACGCGGCGCTGTCACTGCTGCACGACGCGCTCTACACGGGCCCGCTGGCCGATGCGCTGCGGCTAGATTTACCTTACACCCCACACATCACTGTGGGCACTTTCGAGTCCGCGCCTCTGGCGCGCGCGTGGTGCGCTGCGCGCAACCAGGCGGGCGTGTCGGTGCCGGGCCAGGTGGCCGCGCTGTGGGTGGGGCAGGTGGTGGACGGGCGGTTCGAACACCGGGGGCAGTTTGAACTGATCGGCTAGTTTCTTGAAGCGAAAAAGGCTGTTACCGCTCGTCCATCAAGCGCTTTAAGCTATCAAATGTGTAGCTTTCTTGGGGCGCCACTCAAGGCCGCTGCGCCATCACCTGCGCATACAGCGCCTGCGCCGCCACAGACAGGCTCTCGTCCCGTCGCCGCACCAGGTAGATCTGCCGCGTGAGCCCCGGCAGCGACAGCGGCCGCGTGACCAGCCCCGGCTGGTCAAAGTGGAACAGCGTGAGCGCCGGTACCACGCTGATGCCCAGCCCCGCGCGCACCATGCCCATCACGGTGGCGAGTTGCTCCACCTCCATCAGTGTGTGCATGGCCTGCGGGTGCAGGGCGGCCTCCAGGTACTGGCGCACGCTGCTGGTGCGCGCCAGGTGGATGAAGGGCCACGCCGCCAGGTCCTGTGCGGTGATGGCCTTGCGGCGGCGCGCCAGCGGGTGGTCGGGGGGGCACACCACGTAAAAGTCATCACTGCAGAACGGCTCGGCCTGCAGCGCGGGCGTGTTGGCGCGGATGGCGGCCAGCGCAAAGTCGGCATGGCCGCTGGCCACGCGCTCGATGCAGGGCTCGGACAACACATCGGCAATATCGATCTCGATGCCCGGGTGCGCCGCGCGGTACTGCGCCAGCACGCCCGGCAGCCAGCCTGCGGCCAGTGACGGCAGCAGCGCTACGGCCACACGCCCGCGCTGTAGCGTGGCGGCACTGCGCACGGCGGCCAGGGCGCCGGTGATTTCGGCGCGAATGCGGCGGGCCGACTCCAGAAAGTTCTGCCCCTCGGGCGTGAGGTCCACATGCCGTGTGCTGCGGTCAAACAGACGCAGGCCCAGGTCGTCCTCCAGCGCACGGATGAGGGCGCTGAACGCGGGCTGCGACAAATGGCACAACGTGGCGGCGCGTGTGAAGCTGCGCTGCTCGGCCAGCGCGAGAAAGGCATCGAGCTGGCGGCTGGAGAGGTGAGGAGCGCTCATGCGGGGTTGATGTGATTCATCCGGACTTCAGATGGATTCATCGTAACAATCGATTTCACAGAATACCGCAGCCTGCCTACAGTGGGCGCAGGAGACAACGATTCCATGGCGAACAACGCTGACAAAAAACTGCTGGTGGGCTGCGCCGCCGGCTTCTCGGGCGACCGCACCGACGCGGCCCTGCCCGTGGTGCAGGCGCTCATCGCCAGCGGCCAGCCTGCGGTGCTCATCTTCGAGACGCTGGCCGAGCGCACGCTGGCGCTGGCCCAGCTCGCCCGCCGCACCGATCCCGATACGGGCTACGAACCCCTGCTGGTGGACCTGCTGCGCCCCGTGCTGGCGCAGTGCCTGGCGCACGGCGTGCGCATCGTCAGCAACTTTGGCGCGGCCAACCCGCACGGTGCCGCGCGCCGTATCCACGCGTTGACGGCCGAACTGGGCCTTGCCCGCCCGCGCATCGCCGTGCTGCAGGGCGACGACCTGAGCGGCCCTGACCACCGTGCGCTGCTGCAGGGTGCACTGGGCAGCGCGATGCCCACCGAGCCCATCGTCAGCGCCAACGCCTACATCGGTGCGCAGGCCATTGCCGATGCGCTGCGCGCGGGTGCCGACATCGTGGTGTGCGGGCGCGTGGCCGACCCATCGCTGGTGCTGGGCCCCGCGCTGGCGCACTACGGCTGGGCGCTGGACGACTGCGACCGGCTGGCCCGCGCCACCATGGCAGGGCATTTGCTGGAATGCGGCGCACAGGTCACCGGCGGCTACTTTGCTGACCCCGGCTACAAGGACGTGCCGGGCCTCGCCCAACTGGGCTACCCCATCGCCGAGATCGGCGCCGACGGCCACTGCACCATCACCAAGCCCCCAGGCACGGGCGGCTGCATCACCGAGCGCACGGTGAAGGAACAGCTGCTGTACGAGCTGCACGACCCGGCGGCGTACCTCACACCCGATGTGGTGGCCGACATCACCACCGCCCGCGTGACCACCGTGGGCGCCGACGCGGTGCGGCTGGAGGGCGTGCAGGGCCACGCGCGGCCCGCCACGCTCAAAGTCAACGTGTGTTTTGAATCGGGCTGGTTTGCCGAGGGCGAAATCTCCTACGCCGGCCCGCGCGCTGAGGCCCGTGCCCGACTGGCGGGCGAGGTGCTGCGCGAGCGCCTGCAGGGCCTGGGCCCGCTGCGCATCGACCTGATTGGCGTGACCAGCATCTTTGGCGACGACACCAGCCGCTGGCTGGATGCCCCCCACAACGATGGCAATGACGCTCGAGATGTGCGCCTGCGCGTGGCCCTGCAGCACCGCGACCACGCCAGCGCCCAGCGCTTGGTGCGCGAGGTGACCGCGCTGTACACCTGCGGCCCCGCGGGCGGTGGTGGCGTGCGCACGGCGATGCGGCCGCGCCTGGGCACCGTGTCGTGCCTGGTGCCGCGCGAGGCCGTGGCCGTGCGGTTTGAGATGGTGGATTGAGGAGTGCCCACACCATGACAACCACCATCACCGTGCCCCTGTACCGCTTGGCCCACAGCCGCACTGGCGACAAAGGCAACCGCTCCAACATCAGCGTCATCGCCTGGCACCCCGCGCTGTGGGATGTGCTGGTTGAACAGGTCACCGAGGCCGCCGTGGCACAGCAGTTTGCCCAGCGCCGCCCGCGCCAGGTCACACGCTACCTGCTGCCCCAGCTGCAGGCCATGAACATCGTGCTGGACGATGTGCTCGACGGTGGCGTGAATGATTCGCTCAACCTCGACAGCCACGGCAAGGCGCTGAGCTACCTGCTGCTCGATATGCCCGTCACGGTGCCCGCGCACCTGGCGCCGCACTTTGGCGGTCCCACGGCCTAGACCTCCCTTTTCGCTTTTTCATCCATACCAACACCAGGAGACAACATGACCCATTCATCCCCCCGCCGCGCTCTGCTCGCCACTGCTGCAGCACTGGCGCTGGGTGCACTGCACGCCCCAGCGGCCTTGGCCCAGGCGGCTGGTGCCTATCCGACCAAGGCCATCACCTTTGTCGTGCCCTTTGCTGCGGGCAGCGCCACCGACCAGCTGGCACGCGCGCTGGGCCAGTCCATTACCAACGACACCAAGCAGCCCGTGGTCATCGACAACAAGGCGGGCGCCAGCGGCATGATCGCCGCGTCGGCCGTGGCCAAGTCGGCGGCCGATGGTTACAGCGTGCTCATCACCACCAACACCACCCACGCCGCCAACGAGCACCTGTACAAAAAGCTCTCGTACGACCCGGTGAAGGACTTCGCCCCCGTCACCGGCCTGGGCAAGGGCGGCCAGGTGCTGGTGGTCAACGCCAGCGCGCCGTACAAAAACGTGGGCGAGTTGCTGGCCTTTGCCAAGAAGAACCCCGGCAAGCTCAGCTTTGGCAGCGGCAGCTCATCGAGCCGCATGGCGGGCGAAATGCTCAAGCAGCTGGCGGCCGTGGACATCCTGCACGTGCCCTACAAGAGCAACCCGCTGGCCATCACCGACCTGCTGGGCGGGCAGATCGATTTGATGATCACCGACACCTCCACCGGCGTGCCCCAGGTCAAGGCGGGCAAGCTGCGTGCGCTCGGCTATTCCACCCAAAAGCGCAGCGCGCAATTGCCCGATGTGCCCACGCTGGACGAAGCGGGCGTGAAGGGCTACGACATGGGCTACTGGTTTGCAGCCTACGTGCCCGCAGGCACGCCCGCGCCGGTGGTGGCGCGCCTGAACGAGCTGCTGACCGCCGCCACCAAGAGCGCAGCGGCCAAGAGCTTCTTCGAGAACGCGGGCTCCGAAGCCTGGACCACCACGCCCGATGAACTCGCCAAGTTCCAGGCTGCAGAGACGCAGAAGTGGGGCAAGGTGATCAAGGCGGCGGGGATTGAGGCGGAGTAAATCGAAGGCCTGGTAGCGGCGGGGGGTAACACGCGCTGCGCCGGGTCTTCACTCCCTCTCCCCTCGCGGGAGAGGGCGGGGGAGAGGGGGCTCTTCTTCCGAGCGCCGCGCCCCATGCTCCCCCTCTCCCCCACCAGGGGAGAGGGAGTGTCAGCGCGCTTTCAAAGGGTTGTGAAAAATCAAGCCAAATAGGCCTCTACCGCCTGATGGATAAGCGCTGGCAGCTATTAAATTGGTAGTAATTCAGCCGAGGCGACCATCCCTCACCACGGCACCCCCGCAAACCGGGCCACCAAAAAATCCAGCAAGGCCCGCACCGCAGGCGACAAGTGCCGGCGCGACGGGTACAGCGCATAGATCGTCATCACCGGCAAGTCCCAGTCCGGCAGCACGGCCTGCAGCTCGCCACGATGCAGGTAGGGGTTGACCAGATACGTCGGCTGCATCGCAATGCCGCCGCCCGCCAGCGCCGCGCGCATCAGCGTGGTGGCCTCGTTGGCGCTGAAATGGCCGCTCACGCCCACGCGCTCCACCACCTCGCCGCGCGTCAGCTGCCACACGCTTTTGCCAAAGTTCGCATAGCTCAGGCAACGGTGCTGCGCCAGGTCGGCAGGCAACTTGGGCACGCCGTGCGCGGCCAGGTAGGCGGGCGATGCCACCAGCGCCGAATCGCACCGCGCCAGCGGCCGGCCGATGAGCAGCGGGTCGGGCTCGGCGCTGATGCGGATCGCCAGGTCGATGCGCTTTTCCACCAGGTTCAGCGATCCTTCGCTTGCGTCCAGGTCGATCTTTAGCTGCGGGTGCTGCGCCAGAAATTCCGCAATCGCCGCACCCATCTGCGCAAACGCAAACGACACGCTGCAGGTGATGCGCAGTTGCCCGCGCAGCGCGCCCTCGGTGGTGGTTGCGGTTTCTTCTTCCAGGTCTTGCGACAGCGCCAGCATCTGCTGGCAGCGGCGCAGCGCGTGCTCGCCCGCGTCGGTCAGCGTCACGCTGCGGGTGGTGCGCTGCAGCAGCCGCGCCTGCAGCCACTGCTCCATCTCGCCCACATAGCGCGTGACCATGGCACGCGACATATCAAGCTTGTCGGCCGTGGCGCTGAAGCTGCCGCTGGTGGCGACCTCGGCAAACACATGCATGGCGGTCAGGCGGTCCATAAGGGGTTATTTGATCGATTCGTGAAACAAATATGCGCGAATTATCGGGTTTATTGGATCGATTTGCGCAAATAAACTTCATTCCGTCATCTGCACAACCTCTCAAAACCCTGGAGAAACCACCATGTTCCGCACCACCCTCATCGCCGCCACCCTCGCCGTTGCCTTCACCGGCGCCCAGGCCGCCCAGCCACTGCAGGTCAAGGTCTACAACGCCGACGGCAACAGCTTCAACGTCAACTCCACCCTGGTCTATGGCGAGAAGGAAGCCATGGTTATCGATGCAGGCTTTACCCGCGCCGACGCGCTGCGCATTGCCGCCAACGTACTCGACACGGGCAAAGAGCTGAAGACCATCTACGTGAGCCAGGCCGACCCCGACTATTACTTTGGCGTCGAGACGCTGAAAGAAATTTTCCCCAAGGCCGACGTGGTGACCACGCCCGCCGTGCTGGAGAAGATCAATGCCAAGCTCGCTACCAAGCTCTCGTTCTGGGGCCCCAAGATGGGTGCCAATGCACCGCGCACGCCCGTGCTGCCCAAGGCCATCGCGGGCAACACGCTGAGCGTGGACGGCCAGGCGGTCGAGATCCGTGGCACCACCGGCCTGCTGGCGCACCGCCCGTATGCGTGGATCCCGTCCATCAAGGCCATCGTGGGCAACATTGGCGTGGTGGGCACCAACACCCATGTGTGGACGGCCGACACACAAACCGTGGCCGAGCGCAGCGCCTGGGTGGCCCAGCTCGACGAAATGGCCGCGCTTCAGCCCACGGTGGTGGTGCCCGGCCACATGCCCGCAGGTGGCGCGCTGGACGCCGCCAACATCAGCTACACCAAGGGCTACCTGCAAGCGTTTGAGAAAAACGCCGCTGCCACCAAGACGAGTGCGGAACTCATCGACGCGATGAAGAAGGCCTACCCCGCAGCGCCCATGGGCCTGTCGCTGGACATCGGTGCCAAGGTCAACAAGGGCGAGATGAAGTGGTGAGATGACGTGCTGAAAGCTGTCAAAGCAAGTTGTTGAAAGAAAGGAACCAGATCGTGACTACGCACCCGCTCCAACAAGTCCTGCAGCACCTGCACGCCGGGCGCTGGAACGCGGCGCACGATCTGGTGCAACACGACGGCTCCATGCTCGGCGCGTGGCTGCACGGCATCCTCCACCTGCAAGAGGGCGACCTGGAAGACGCCGAAAACTGGTACGACCGCGCCGCCCGCCATTTCCGCAGCCGGGGCACGCTGGCCGAAGAGATTGCGGCGTTTGAAGCCGCACTGATTGCGTCCGAAACATCAGACCCTCAAGAAAGAACCTGACCCATGCCCAACGTCACCGTGACCTACTTGTTTGACCCCTTGTGCGGCTGGTGCTATGCCGCCGCGCCCGCGCTCAAGTTCCTGCAAGCGCAGAAGGATGTCGAGGTGGTGCTGGCCCCCTCCGGCCTGTTTGCGGGCGCAGGCGCGCGGCCCATGGACGCGCAGTTTGCCGCCTATGCCTGGTCCAACGACCAGCGCATCCAGCAGCTCACAGGCCAGCCCTTCACGCAGGCCTACCGCGACCAAATTTTGGGTGCTGCGTCCGGCCGCTTTGATTCAGGCCCTGCCACCCTCGCGCTGACTGCCGTGGCGCAGACCGCGCCTGCGCATGAACTGGGAGCCTTGCACGCACTGCAGCACGCGCGCTATGTGGAAGGCCGCGACACCGCAGAACCGGAGGTGCTGGCAGACCTGTTGCGGGCTTTGGGCCTGGCCGATGCCGCCGCGTTGACGCTGGCACCCGACGCCGCACTGCACAGCGTGGTGGCCGAGCGCGTAGCCCGCGCCCAGGCCACGCTGCGTGCCGTGGGTGCCCGGGGCGTGCCGCAACTGGTGGTGGCGGGGCAGGGCGGTGCGCTGCGGTTGATCGGAGGCGATGCGCTGCTGGGGCCGCGCGAGAAACTGGTAGAGCACATCCTGGCGGCCTGAGGCCCTGAACCCATGGAGGGCTCAGAACCTGTTCAAGATCTTTTCGCGGTCGCACAAGGTCCTTGCCGGGATGGGATGCAAGCGCAGCAACGCCGCAGACCGCCCGGCAAGGCACTTGCCCGAAGGGTTGGAGTGAAATCGGGCGATTGGAAGCCCCGGCTGCTTGCATGGGCACGAGCCCATGCGGCGCATCCGAAGCATCCACTCCTCCCGATTGGACTCCAATGCGATCCCCGAAAAGATTTTGAACAGGTTCTCAGGCCTTGGGCAGGAGTTCGCCCCGTCGGCCCAAGGTCCGCACCATCTGCTCGTACATCGCATCCACAGCCGGTGAGCGCAGCGACACCTTGCTGCGCAGCACCGCCACGTTCATCGAAGCCAGCGGCGGCAGGTCAAACTCCGCCGGCAGGTTCTGCAGGATTTGCAAATGGGCCGGGGCGCTGCACCGCGTGAGCACCGCCACCGCCAAACCGCTCTCCACAGCAGCCAGCTGGCCCGCCAGGCTGGAGCTGTGGTACACGATGCGGTAGGTCCGCCGCCGCGTGCCCAGCGCGGCCAGGGTGGCCTGCCGGGCCATGCTGGCCGATTCATACACCGCAATCGGCAGCGGGTCGCGCCGCCAGGCCTCGAACTGGGCGGCCCCCACCCACACCAGCGGCTCGCCGAACAAGAATCGCCCGCGTTGCGGCTTGTCCTGCGAGACCAGCGCCAGGTCCAGCTCGCCCTTCACCACACGCGGGATCAGCGACGTGGACTGCTCGCACGTCAGCTCAATCTCCACCCCCTGGTAGCGGTGCGAAAAGCTGCGCAGCACTGGCGTGAGGTAGGCCGACGCATAGTCGTCGGGCACCCCCAGCCGCACCCGGCCCGCCAGCTTGGGGCCAAACAATGCGGCATGTGCCTCAGCCTGCAAATCGAGCACGCGGCGCGCATACGACAGCAGTTCGGCGCCCGCTGGCGTCACCTCCAGGTGGCGCGGCCCGCGCAGCAGCACCGGGCGGCCCAGCGCGGCCTCCAGTTTCTTGATCTGCATGCTCACGGCCGACTGTGAGCGGTGCACCAGCGGCGCCGCGCCCGAGAGCGAGCCTGCATCCACCACGGCCACAAAGGCACGCAGCCAGTCGATCTGAAAGTCTGGATAGTTCATGGAGGCCTTTATCGGTCGGACCAGTGACGAAGGTGGTGGGGTCATCCCCAGTGGGTTGGTAGATTCGTTTATCGAATGGTAGCTGTTCGATTTATCCGTTTTACAGGATGCCTGTAAAGCGTGAGCATCGGCGGCATGAACCACTCCAAAGCCAGCACCGTCGCATCGCCTTCCTTGGCCACCACACCGCTGCCCGTCAATGCCAATGCCATCACCCGCGAGCGCGACGGCCAGTGGCTGCTCGTCGCCGGTGGCGTGCTGCTGGGCACCATCGGCGTGTTTGTGGAAGAGGCGGGCCAGCACCCGCTGGTCACCGTGTGGTTCCGCTGCGTATTCGGTGCACTGGCGCTGCTGGCCTGGTGCCTGGCCACGGGGCGGGGACAGCAACTTTTTCTGCACGGCCGTGCCTGCTGGGTGGCCTGCGCTACGGGCGTGCTCATGGTGCTCAACTGGGCGCTGTTTTTTGCAGCCATCCCACGCACATCGATTGCCGTGGCCACCGTGATCTTTCACATCCAGCCCATCTGGGTCATCGTGTTTGGCGCGTTGTTCTTGCGCGAGGCCGTGTCGCCCACGCAGTGGCTGGCCACACTGGCCGCGCTGGGCGGGCTGGTGCTGACCACGGGCTTGCTCGACGGCACCGCAGCCGCCGCAGCGGCCAGCAGCACCGGCGGCGGCAGCTATGTGGCTGGCGTGCTGATGTGCCTGGGCGGTTCGCTCTGCTATGCGGGCGTGACGCTGCTCGCCAACACACAGAAAACCATCAGCCCCTTTGCCATGGCGCTGTGGCAGTGCCTGGTGGGCGCGGTGGCGCTGGTGTGGGCGCCCTTTGTGCTGGGCTGGCCGCAGCAGGGCGCCGCGTGGGGCTGGCTGCTGGGCCTGGGCGTGCTGCACACCGGCCTGGCGTATGTGGTGCTGTTTGCCGGCATGTCGCGCCTGGGGTTGGGGCGCATTGCGGTGCTGCAGTTTGTGTACCCGCTCACGGCGGTGCTGGTGGACTGGGTGGTGTATGGCCGCACGCTCAGCCCCATCCAACTGGGCGGCGTGGGGCTGATGGCTGTGGCGCTGTGGACGATTCGGCGGCCCCGCTCGAAGGGGGTGGGTACTCCGGGCTCCATCACCGCAAGTCGCTGATCAGGCCCGCTCCCACGCTCAATGTGTGAAATGCGCCAAACGTTTGGGAGCAGCTTCGCTGTAATTTCCTGTAATCGCCAAACCGCTTTGGTGGCGCCACCATGCGCTCACTTCATCAACACGTGATGAAGCCGAGGGCGCCGAAAATCGTCACAGAGTAGGCATGAAGGGGAACTTGGCAATGAAAAAATTCATGACTGCGGTCTGCGTGTTGCTGCTGTGCGGCACAGCCTTTGCGAGGCCGACCTATGTATTCCAGCCTCAGTGGAATCAACCCAACAACAACGATGTGAACAACGGCGCCACCGGGCAGCCCTACACCCAGACTCAGATTGAGGCGTTCCTCAACAATGCGAAGGACCGCCGTTCCAGCGCACCCCTGGCCAGCCAGATTCTGGACTCGTGTGGTGTGGTCGAGGTCGAAAAAGGCTGCCATCAGGCCACGGATCCGCACATCACTATTTGGGTGGATAACCGGGTCAAATCCAACCAGGTCAAAGCGTGCCAGAAGCTCAACCCAGGCACTGCCGTGCACGCGAACGGCTGTTGACGGCACCACAACTTACCCCCGCCGGGAACGTCGTGCTGGATGGGGGTAGATGGCGCAAATCCGTTCGGGCCGCGCCTGTCAATGGCCCACCAGGTGATTGGGCAGGCTCAGCGTGAACGGCCCGTTGTGCTCGCAGGCCGTAGAGGAACGCCTCCGCAGAAATTATGCCGAAAAAGGCATCCAGCGCTTGATGGATAAGCGCTTCAAGCTATCAAATCAGTAGTATTCGGGTGGTGTGCACTACAGCGATTCCGTCAGTTGCACCACCACCGACCGATGATCCGAACCCAAGTCCGGCCCGAGGTCAAAACGCACCTCCCGCCAGCCCGTTCAAGCCAGCACAGGGTCCGGCGGCAGCACCGACAACCCTCCCCACGCGCTGGGCCAGTTGGCCACCATGCCCTTGGCGCGGCGCAGGAGGGCATCCAAGGCTACAAAGACAAAAATCGACGCGGCATTGTGTGTGCCCGCTGCCTCTATGTGGGTGCACGGTGCGCACGCCGCCGTCACACGCCGCCATCACATGCGGAACTGACGGCACTGGCCTACAGCTGCCCGCAAATCGGGCCGCCCATACTGCGTTGATGAAAATGCACCTCTGCTCCCACCGCTTCACCCAGGGGCCGCTGGCGGTGGTCCTGGCAGGGTCCATGGCTCTGGCCCTGGCCCAGCCGGCCACCCTTGGCCCCGGCCTGGGTCCGAACCCGCAATTGCCTGCACCCGAAAAAAGTGGCCTGGTGCCCACCTTCAACATCGCACCTGCACAGGGTTGGCCGCAGGGCACCCAGCCGCAGGCCCCTGCGGGGTTCAAGGTCACGGCGCTGGCGCGTGGGCTGGACCATCCCCGTTGGGTCTACACCCTGCCCAATGGCGACGTGCTGGTGGCGGAAAGCAACAAGCCACCGCCTGCAGAGGGCGCCAAAAACGTGCACTCCGACGGCCTGCGTGGCCTGGCCATGGGCCTGGTGATGAAACGCGCTGGTGCTGGCACGCCCAGCGCCAACCGCATCACGCTGCTGCGCGATACGGACGGTGACGGCGTGGCGGATGTGCGCACCGCCTTTATGCAAAACCTGCTCTCGCCCTTTGGCATGGCGTTGGTGGGCACCCAGCTCTTCATTGCCACGGCCGACGGTGTGGTGAAGGTGCCTTACGAAGCCGGGCAGACCTCGGTCAACACGGCACCCGTCAGGGTCACCGATCTGCCCGCCGGGGCCAACCACCACTGGACCAAGAACATCATCGCCAGCCCCGATGGCCGCAAGCTGTATGCCACCGTGGGCTCCAACAGCAATGTGGGTGACAACGGCATGGCGGCGGAAGAGGGCCGCGCCGCCATCTGGGAGGTGGACGTGGAGACTGGCAGCAAGCGGCTGTTTGCCACCGGCCTGCGCAACCCCAACGGCCTGGGCTGGGAGCCGCAGAGCAAGCTGCTCTGGACGGTGGTGAACGAACGCGACGAGCTGGGCAACGAGCTGGTGCCCGACTACCTCACCTCGGTGAAGGATGGCGCCTTTTACGGCTGGCCCTGGAGCTACTGGGGCCAGCATGTGGACACCCGTGTCAACCCGCCCAACCCCGACATGGTGGCCAAGGCCATCGCGCCCGACTTTGGGCTGGGTTCACACGTTGCGCCGCTGGGCCTGGCGTTCTCGGACGCCCGCATGCCAGGCGCCTACGCCAGCGGCGCGTTCATCGGCCAGCACGGCTCGTGGAACCGCAAGGAGCTGACGGGCTACAACGTGGTGTTCGTGCCTTTTGCCGACGGGCGCCCCTCGGGGCCTCCCCAGGCGTTTCTGACGGGATTTTTGAGCAAGGACGGCGATGCCTATGGCCGCCCCGTGGGCGTGGCGCTGGACGGCAAGGGAGCGTTGCTGGTGGCCGACGACGTGGGCAACGTGGTCTGGCGCGTGGTGCGGTCTGAATGACGTCTGCGTAGGTGCTCGGCCCTTCGTTGCGGTGGTTCGCATGACCGTCACGGGGCCACAGCAGACTATCCTGCGGCTTGCGGGGCTTGGCCCCTGTGCCCGCCACGCGACGCTCCGTAGAGCCCCGTTCAGAAATTCCCCAACCAGGAATCGGCACCCATGTCTTTTGCAGCCACCCATTGGCCCCACGCCGCCCAAGTTACCCAGGTTGCCCGCATCCTGGCCGGTTGCGCGTGTGTGGTGGCGCACGCCCATGCCCATGCGCAAGATAGCCCGGCCGATCCCGCCCAGTCACTGCCCACCACGCCCCCCACACTTGAAGCCCAGCAGGTCACCGGCAGCGCGCAGGCGCAGCGCCAGTTTGACAGTGCCGCCAGCCACAGCAGCGTGGCCGTGGATGCCTTCACGGCCCCCACGCCATTGGTGAACCTGTCGGAGCTGCTGGCCGGGCAGGCTGGCGTGGTGGCCACAGACCGGGGCAACTACGCGCAGGATCTGCAGATCGCGGTGCGGGGCTTTGGCTCCCGCGCCACCTTTGGTGTGCGGGGCGTGCGCATTTTGGTGGATGGCATCCCCGCCACCATGCCCGACGGCCAGGGCCAGGCGGCCACCGCGCACCTGCCTTCGGCCAGCCAGATTGAAGTGCTGCGCGGCCCGCTCGCGCAGCTGTATGGCAACGCGGCAGGGGGCGTGGTGCAGGTCACCACCCGCGCGCCCCGGCCCGGCGGTGGCGCCCAGGCGGGGGTGGCGGTGGGCGCGTCCGGCCAGCGGCTGGCGGACGCATCGGTTGACTTTGGCGACCAGCACCTGGGCGGGCTGGTGGGCATGTCGCACTTCGAAACCGAGGGCTGGCGCGGCCACAGCGCCGCGCGGCGCACGCACCTCAACGCCAAGCTGCAGGCCCAGCCCGACAGCCGCACGCGCATCACGGCCCTGGTCAACCTGTACGACCAGCCCATGGCGCAAGACCCACTGGGCCTCACGCGCGCGCAGTTCGATGGCGACCCGCGCCAGGCCAGCGCCCTGGCCACCACCTTCAACACCCGCAAGTCGGTGGGCCAGAGCCAGCTGGGCCTGGTGCTGGAGCGCCAGCTCAGCGACACCGACAGCGTGCGGCTGCGCGCCTATGGCGGTGGGCGGCAGCTCACGCAGTACCTGTCTTTCAGCGGCGCGGCGGCCAACAGCGCAGGCGGGGTGGTGGACCTGGACCGCAGCTACCAGGGCGCGGCCGCCACCTGGACGCGGGCCGTGCGCCTGCCCTCGGGCCTGCCGCTGACGTGGACGGTGGGGGCAGAGGCGAATCGCCTGTCCGAACACCGCCAAGGGTTCGTGAACAACGCGGGCACCAGCGGTGCGCTGCGGCGCGACGAGCAAGACAGTGCCGCCAACACCGATGTGTATGCCCAGGTAGACACCTGGCTCTCGCAGCGCTGGCGCGCCATCGCCGGGCTGCGCGCCAGCCAGGTGCGCGTGCAGGTGGATGACCGCTACGTCACCCCCGCCAACCCCGACGACAGTGGCGCGCGCAGCTGGCGCCACACCAGCCCCGCGTTGGGTCTGGTGTGGGCTGCCACCGACCAGCTCAACCTGTACGCCAATGCAGGCCAGGGCTTTGAAACCCCCACGCTGGCCGAGATGGCCTACAGCACCGGCAACACCGGCCCCAATTTCGGCCTGTCTGCCGCCCGCAGCCGCCAGTGGGAGGTGGGCGCCAAATGGCAGGGCGCCCACCAGCAGCTGGAGCTGGCATGGTTCGACACCCGCAGCCAAGGCGAGATCGTGCCCGTGGCCACGGTCAATGGCCGCTCGGTGTTCCAGAACGTGGACAACGTGCGGCGCCGGGGGCTTGAAGTGGGTTGGCGTGCACAGTGGGGCACCTGGGCCCCGCGCGCCAGCTACACGTACCTGGATGCCCACTTTGGCAGCGCCTACGCCGGGGCAGGGGGCGCCAACGTCGCCGCAGGCAACCAGTTGCCGGGCACAGCGCGGCACGCTGCGCAACTTGCCATCGACTACGCGCCCACCGCACGCTGGCAACTGGGTGCCACGGCGAACGTGTCGGGGCCGGTGTTTGCCAACGATGTCAACAGCGAGCGGGCCGCAGGCTTTGTCGTGCTGGGCCTGCACGCGGCCTACGGTTGGGGCGGCCAACAAGCAGGTGCAGGTGCAGGTGCAGGCACGACGCGCTGGCAGCTCTGGGCCCGGCTCGACAACGTGTTCAACCGCCACCACGCAGCCACCCTCATCGTGAACGACGCCAACGGCCGCTACTTCGAGCCCGCCGCGGGCAGGCGCCTCATGGTGGGGCTGCGCGCGCAGTTCATGTAGTCGAGGTGGTCTGGCCCCGGGGCACTTCCATCGCCACGGAAGGGCCTGCGTGCAGGCACAGCTGCAACCACGGCCTACCGCTCCGCCAACGGCACAAACACCACGGTGCGTTCCGCGCACTCCACATCGCCGGGCGGTTGCCACAGGTCGCTGGCCAGCTCAAAGATGTGCGGCGGCACCACCATCGAAAACGTCTCTCCCTGTTCGGCATTGCGCCGCAACACACGCTCGCGGCGCACCTCGCGTTGAGCATCGAGCACATACACGACCATGGCGTCGGCCCACGGCCCCATGCGGGCATAGAAGGCGTCGCGCTGGTGCTGCTGGATCAGTCCCACCTCCAGCACCACATCGTTGCCCGCATCCAGCACGGCCTCTGCGGTCTTCCAGATTTGCGCCAGGCAGCGCAGCGTGCGCGGCACATACCAGGCCATCACATCGGCCATGTCAGCCGTGTCGGGCCGGTCGGGCGAGAACAGCGTGGCCATCCAGTCGTCCAGGTTCAGCGGCACGGCGCGGTGCTGCTGCACCAGGTGGCGCACAAAGGTGGACTTGCCCGCTCCCACCGGGCCGATGACCAGGTGAATGCGGGGGGCGGGGTGGGTTGAAGCGGTGTGCATGAGAAAAAGGCTCCAGAAATGCAAAAAGCCCTCTCTGCAAGCAGGGAGAGCTTTCCATAGGGCGGACGAAAAAAAGCCCTCAACGGTGGTGGAGGGCTTTGCGGTCGCTCCGATCCCAAGGACCAGATGCGAGGTTGGCAGTGTAGGTGGCAGGCGCTGGCTGCGTCAACCCACGGGCAGCGTGGGCGCGACGAATGCCGAACTGCGCTCAGGGCGGTTTGGCTGCCGCGATGTGCCGCTGAAAGAACGCCAGCACCTGGGCATTGAAACCCTGGTGAAAAGCCGCCCGGTCAAACCCCGGTGCATCACGGCAAATCTCCGGTGCCACGTCGGCCAACGCAGGCGAACAAGGCGCCAGAAAGGCGAAGTGCCCGGCGTTGGCCGCCAGATGCCAGTCGGGCGCGCTGGGCAGGCCCTGGCGCACGGTCTCCACGCTTTGCAGCGTTACGCCATCACCACCCAGCGCCGAGGCCCACAACTGGATGGGGGTTTTGACGTGCCCCAGGCCCTTGGCATCGAAGACGCTCAAGGGGTCGACGATGACTGCCGCCCGAATGCGCGGGTCCGGCGCAGGAGTGGCGGGGATTTCTTTGCGCCGGATCTCGCCGCACAAGGGCCGGGTGGATAGCGGCGAGCACAGGTCTTGCCGTGACGTCCAGTCCGGCACGGCGCCGATGGCCACCAGGCCCGTGTAGCCGCCGCGTGAAAAGCCAAAGAAACCGACCTTGCCCGCGTCCAGCTGCGCGCGCTGGGGCCAGGCGCCCAGCATGTAATCCGTCAGCCGCTTCATGTCCACCGGCCGCGTGGCAAAGGCCGACAGGTAGCCCTGGCGGCTCAGGTCTTGAAAGTTGTCGCCCGGGTGGCTGATGGCGGCCACCACATAACCTGCGTCGGCCAGCGCGGCCGCCGTGTCGTGGTGCCCCAGGGCCGATCCGCCCGCGCCGTGCGACACCACCACCAGCGGCAGGCCCTGGCCAGCTACGGGGCAGTCACGCGTGCCTTGCAGCACCAGCGGCGCCAGGTCAATGCGGCCCGGCGGCGTGCTGCAGGGCGACCACACGGCGCCCCGCAGCGCGGGCCCGTCCTTGTCTGCAGGCACCTCGACAAAGGCAAAGCCTGCAGCGTGGGCCAGGGTGGCGGCGCAGCACAGCGCTGCGGGCAAAAGGGAACGAAAGAGCCAGCGAAAACGGGTCATAGGGAGGTGGTGGGACGGATGGGAATCAGCAGGTCGGTGCGCAGGTCCGCCTGCGCGGCGTTGCGGGGGGAGTTGAGGTAGTGCTCCAGCGTGGGGCGGTCGTCCGGCTCGTAGCCGCTGGCGGGGAGCCAGCGCGTGTGGATGGCCGCCAGTGCCGCGTTGATGCGCGTATAGGGGCCGGTGAGCGTGTGGCGTGCGTACAGCCCTGCGGGGATGTCCAGCCGTTCCAGCCCGTTGTCTGCCTCCGAGGGCGCGTCGGGGAGCACCACGGCCGCGTAGTAGCGAAAGCCGCCGCCCACGTCCTGCGGGACTCCGCACGATGCGCCCAACCGGTGGGCTGCGCGCTGCCCGCACTGCAGGTACAGCCGCCGCTGCGTGTGGGGGATGGTGGATGGCGGCCCCTGGTGGCGCAGCGCATGCAGGCGCTGTGCCGGGCGCTCGACGATCTGCACGGCCAGCGTTTGCTCGGCCTTTGTATGCGCGTTTGCGTGCTCGTTTGCGGCGCCTGAATCAAGGATGAGGCGGTGCATGTCCCGCTGGAACGCCCGTGGCGACTGCCCGGTGAACTGGCTGAACGCACGGGTGAAGGCCTGCGGGCTGTCGTAGCCCACCTCCAGCGCCACCTGCGTGATGCTCTGCCCACCTTGCTCCAGCAGCCGCGTGGCCAAGGCCAGGCGCACGCGGCGCACCGTGGCGGCCACGGTTTCACCCGCAATGCTGCTGTAGACGCGGTGGAAGTGGAAAGGGGAGAAGTGGGCAATGGCGGCAAGGTCCTCCAGCCGATGCGCTGCCAGCGGGTGCGCCACGATGTGGGCGACCACGCGGGCCACGCGGTCGCGGTAGTGCTGATCGGCGCTCTGGTCCAGTCTCATGGCCGCAGAGTGTGCCGCAGCTTGCGCCCCGGTACTTAGCCGATCTTGCTACTTTGTGGCTTGGTGCCGCGGCAGCGCTGCGCTACTTGGAGCGGCTGACAAAAATCAGCGAAGCGGTTCTGGCTAGGCGCTGCGTCGCAGGCAGTACGACAAGACGCGGCAACAACGCCAGAAGAGTTTTGTTAGCTGCTCTTATTGCCCAAACACCAGCGCCTGGTGTGCCCCCACACCCGCTAGCACGCCTTCGGCCGAGGCCAACGTGGCGTTGTGGCGCATTAGCGTCAGGTCGCCTGCGGCATACACGCCGGGCACCGTGGTCATCTTGTTCGCATCGGTGCGGAGGTACGGGCCCATGGGCCCATCGTCGAACGCGCAGCCCAGCTGCTCGGCCAGCGGGCTGGCTGGGCGGGTGGTAGCGGCCACATACAGCGCATCCAGCGGCACCACGCGCGCATCTCCGCTGCCGGTGGCCTGCAGGCGCATGCCCTGCAGCGCCTGGCCTGGGCCTTCCAGCGCGGCGATGGGTGCGGGCTCGATGGTTATGCCCAGCGCCAGCAGCCGCTCGCGCTCGGCGCTCTCCAGCGTGGTGTCGCCGTTCAGGAAGAGGGTGGTCGGGCCCCAGTCGGCAATCAGCTGCGCATGCATGGCCGAGCCTGCCGAGTGGTACAGCACGCCCAGCCGCTGGCCCGCAAATTCGTAGCCATGGCAATACGGGCAGTGCAGCACCGATGCGCCCCAGCGCTCGCGCAGGCCTGCAATCTCGGGCAAGCCATCCTGCACGCCAAACGCCAGCACCAGCTTGTGCGCCTCCATGTGCGTGCCATCGTCCAGCACCACTTCAAACCCGTTCTCTGGTGACCCAGCGCGTTGCTGCGCCGTGGCCGACACCACCGTGCCCTGCACAAAACCCACCGTGGGGTAGGCCGCCAGCTTGCGCCGCGCCTGCTCGATCATCGCCAGCGGCGGCTCGCCGTCTTGCCCGAAGAAGCCGTGCGACGCCGCCGCAAACCGGTTGCGCGGCTGGCCTGCGTCCACCACACACACCCGCCGCCGGGCGCGCGCCAGCTGCATGGCGGCCGACAGGCCGGCAAAGCTGCCGCCTATCACGATCACCTCATACGCCTGGGTGGTTGTCATTGCCGCTGTCGCCATGCTGAATCTCCTTGTGACCGTGGCACCCGGCCACCATGCGTTCATGAAACTCGGCCGACAGCTGCGCCAGCGTCACCGCGCCCAGCCGCGCCAGCAGCGCTTCTTCGGCCGCCTGGTAGGCATCGGTCAGCGCGCGGTTCACCGCTTGCTCCACGATGCAGCCGGGGCTCTCCACCCTGTTGCCCACCGCCAGCAGCGTGGGCGCGCCCAGCGCCTCGTAGATGTCGCGCAGCGTGATGTCCGCCAGCGGGCACGACAGCACCCACCCCCCGCCATGCCCCTTGGCCGACGACACAAAGCCCGCATACCGCAGCCCCGCCATCAGGCGGCGCACCACCACCGGGTTGGTCTGCATGGCCTGCGCCATCGCCTCAGATGTAGCGGGCCCCTCCATCTCTGCCATGTGCAGCAGCGCGTGGAGAACATTGGAAAGTCGGCTATCTCGTTTCATGCAACATTTAAAGTTGCGTGATGCTAGCATGCAACCAGAAACAGTGCTGGCGCACGAACAGAAAACTACTGAATTGATAGCTGCTAGCGCTTGATGGATAAGCGCTAGAGGCCAATTTGGCTTGATTTTTTCAGACGTTGCCCACCCCTGACCGTTCGGGTTGAGCCTGTCGAAACCCTGCGCTGACCTGGCAATGCCGTTGGACAAGCTCAACGCAAAAGCGCGTATCCACCACACGCAACACACCATGACCCAACCCACCGCCTCCCCCTTCACCGACCCCGCCGCCGTCGCCCGCTACGCCGAAGGCCCCCGCCGCAACGTGCCCGGCTACGACAGCCTGCTGCGCATGTCCCGCATCCTGCTGGCCGAGCGCGTGCCCGCCAACGGCCGCGTGCTGGTGGTGGGCGCAGGCGGCGGGCTGGAGCTGGAAGACATGGCGCTGGCGCAAACCGGCTGGCGGTTTGATGGCGTGGACCCCAGCAAGCCCATGCTGGACCTGGCCGCGCAGCGGCTGCAGAGCGCGGGTGTGTCGGGCGACCGCGTGGCGCTACACCACGGCACTATGCAGAGCGCACCGGCCGGGCCGTTTGATGGCGCTACGTGCCTGCTGACTTTTCACTTTGTGCCGCGTGAGCAGCGCGTGCCCATGGCGGCGGAGATCCGGCGGCGGCTCAAGCCCGGCGCGCCGCTGGTGGTGGCGCATTTGAGTGTGGCGGATGAGGTGGGCGCTGGCGGCGAGGGTGGGGAAGGGGAACGCGATCTGTGGCTGTCGCGCTATGCCGCGTTTCAGGTCGCGTCCGGCGTGCCGCCGGAGCATGCGGCCCGGGCGCGGGACAAGGTGGCGGCGGAGCTGGCGGTGCTGACGCCGGAGGAGGATGAGGCGGTTATACGTGAGGCGGGGTTTGGTGATGTGCGGATGTTTTATATGGGTTTTGCGTTTAGGGGGTGGGTCGGTTTGGTTGGGAGTGAATGTGAGGTTAGTAATTAATCTTTGTCATTTCAATAAACTGTCTGTTACACTGAGCCGCCACCTCGATGGAGCTTAATTTGGCCGCGTTAACGCAGCTGATGGTGTAAAAGTAACCCTCGTACTAGTGTTTTCCGCGCGTTGCAAGTATTCCGCGCTGGGTAGATGAGAAAGAAGTCGAGGTGGCACCTTTTGTGAGATTTCGATGGCAGATGCATTTGATGAAATGGTGCTGGCAATAGATGTTCGTTATTTTGCATCTACTGTTCTTCTGGAAGATTACAAGAAGATTGCAGCCCTAATTTATCCAAAGCCACGCTATCGGGAATTCAATATTCCAAAGAAGTCAGGTGGAAAGAGGGCAATTGCTGCTCCTCGTAAAAAACTCAAAATCCTGCAGCAGAGATTGTTGAGTTATTTAGTTGCAAAGATCGATCCACCGAAGGCCTGCGTTCATGGCTTCGTTCCTGGGCGAAATGTTGTAACTAATGCTTCAAAGCATTCCGAGAGAAATCCTAGATTTATATTAAATGTGGATTTGGAGAACTTTTTTCCAACAATCACATTTTATAGGGTTCGTGGGGTTTTTCTCAAGCGTCCATTTAATCTTTCGTACTCAGTTGCCTCAATGTTGGCGCATTTGTGTTGCCATAACGGGGTTCTTGCTCAAGGTTCTCCCACTTCTCCCATCTTGTCAAATCTGGTCTGTCGAAAGCTAGATAATGATTTGAGTGCGTTAGCAAGAAAATATCGGGCTGTCTATACGCGATATTGTGATGATATCACCATGTCCTTTGTGGCTAAGATGGCGGACAATCTTCCTGCTAATATTTGCAGTTTTAATGGGGAGGCTGTAAACATTGGCGATGAGTTGAAGGCTGTAATTGCTGCAAATGGGTTTGCATTAAACGATGAGAAGTCTAGGCTGAGTTCATCTTCTCATCGTCAAGAAATTACTGGGCTCACTGTTAACGATTTCCCGAACGTCCGTCGTCAATATATTGACTCTATCAGGGGCGCGCTGCACAGTTGGGAGGTGCACGGATACAAGTTGGCGGAGGCTAGGTGGCAAGAGACCCCTTACAAAAGAATTAGGGTTTCGAATACTGTTCCGAAGCTATGTTTCAATTTAAAAGGACGCCTCTTGTATCTTAAAATGGTGCGAGGTGGGGATGACGAAATTTATGGGCGTTTAGCAAGCAAGTTTAATAAACTTGTCGCGATAGGGGTGGTGGGAGAAGTCCCCCCTTGTAAACCTCTGCCAATTGATTATTCGGTTACCACTGCAAATGGCGCTAGGCATGCTGTGTTTGTTCTTCAGGCTCAGTGGTTCGAAAAAAATGAATTGATTTTCGAAAGGCAGGGCACTGCATTTTTTGTGGGGCAAGGTTATTTGCTCACTTGTGAGCATGTGGTCTCAAATGAGCTTTCCTCTGATGAAAAAGATGATGCAATGGGTGAGCTGGAGCAAGCAAGGCACACTGTCTTGATACCTGGAGGGAAGGAGTATCCTGTTGAGCTTGTTGCGGTACATGAACACTATGATGTTGCATTGCTAAAATTTAGTGGCGACGGTCCTGAATATATTCGGCGATTCAAGCTTTCTCAGGCTTCTGCAACTGTTGGGCAAAAAAGTTGCCTTTTGGGTTTTCCCAATTGGTCTAACGGTAGGCCTGTTACTGTGGTTAATGGTGAGGTAACTTCAGTTTATTCGCGAAGCGCTACTCAGAAGTTGGAAACTAGTCAGCAAATTCGTAAAGGAAATAGCGGCGGGCCTTTGCTCAATGCAGAACTCGAAGTTGTGGGAATGGCTACTGATGGGGCAACCTATGAGAAAGGGAACAACGAATGCCTGACGTCTGGACAAATTAGGCAATGGCTCATTGACATCAAAGCAGAGGTCCAGCTTTAGCTTAAAGCGCTATGTTTGACCTGAAGTGGGTCGAAGTTCAGTCTTGCCCGGCCAAAGTAGACCGCATAGCATCCCTGTCAAGCACCCACCCCCATGAGGCGCTGCACAACAAAATGACAGGAGACAAGCCTTGCCATCCACCCGCTGGAGTCACTGCGGCACTGAAGACTTGAGCGTCTTGCAGACCATCTTCTGGTCCGCCGGCGCGTCGCGCAACGCGCTGGCGCAGCGCCTGGCCTATTCCAAGAGCAAGGCCAACGCCATGGTGGCGGCGCTGCTCGATGAAGGCCTGCTCGACGAGGTGGGCCTGCAGGAATCCTCTGGCGGCCGGCGGGCCGAAACCCTGCGTTTAAGCGAAACCCTGGGCGTGGTGATTGGCGCCGACCTGGGCGCGACCAGCATGCAGGTTGCCGTGATGCGGCCCGACATGACGGTGCTGGCGCGGCACCGCGAGCCTATTGATGTGCGCCAGGGGCCGGGCGTGATCCTGGCGCGGGTGCGGGGGCTGATGCGGGAGCTGCTGGCGCGCTGCGGGCTGGCCGCCCACCAGGTGATTGCCATTGGCATGGGCGTGCCGGGGCCGGTGGATTTTGAAAGCGGGCAACTCGTCAACCCGCCGCTGATGCCCGACTGGGACGGCTTTTCGATCCGCGACTACCTGCGTGAGGCGTTTGCCGCGCCGGTGTTTGTGGACAACGATGTGAACCTGATGGCGCTGGGCGAGATGTACCGGCTGCAGCGCAATCTGCCCAACTTCCTGGTCATCAAGGTGGGCACGGGCATTGGCTGCGGCATTGTGTGCCACGGGCAGGTGTACCGGGGCGCCAATGGCTCGGCGGGCGACGTGGGCCACATTTGTGTGGACCAGCACGGGCCGCGCTGCCACTGTGGCAACCAAGGCTGCGTGGAGGCCATGGCTGCAGCGCCCGCCATGGCGCGCATGGCGATGGAGGCCGCGCAGCGCGGCGAAAGCGCCATGCTGGCCGAGCGCCTGCAAAGCACGGGCACGCTGACCATTGAAGACGTGGCCCAGGCCAGCCGCACGGGCGATGTGGCGGCCAACGCCATCATCCAGCGCGCGGGCAGCCTGGTGGGACAGATGCTGGCGTCCATCGTCAACTTCTTCAACCCGTCGCATGTGTTCATTGCGGGGCGGGTGACGGACATGGGGCCGCTGTTCCTCGCGTCGGTGCGGCAGAGCGTGTACCACCGCTCGCTGGCGCTTTCTACGCGGCACCTGGAGATTCAATACGCGCCGCTGGCCGACGATGCCGGTGTGGTGGGCGCGGGTGTGCTGGCGATGCAGGAGAGCCTGTCGCGCGCGGGCTCGGTGGTGGGTGCGGGCGTTGGAGCAGTTGTAGGAACAGGGGCAGCGCGATGAGCGTAGCCGTCGAGTTCCGCAATGTGACCAAGGAGTTTGGCCCCGTGCGCGTGCTGCACGGCGTCGGCTTTGCGCTGCAGCCGGGCCGGGTGTACGGCCTGCTGGGCGAGAACGGCGCGGGCAAGTCCACGCTGATGAAGATTCTGGCGGGGTACGAGAGCCCCACCACTGGCGAGGTGGTGGTGGACGGTGCCGTGCGCGCCCCGGGCGGCGGCTCGCGCGCGGCCGAGGCGCAGGGCATTGTGCTGATCCACCAGGAGTTCAACCTGGCGGACGACCTGACGATTGCGCAGAACATCTTTCTGGGTCACGAGATCAAGAAGGGCCCCTTCCTGGATGACAAGGCGATGCGCGAGAAAACGCGCGCTGCTTTGGCACAGGTGGGCCTGCCGCTGGACCCGGACACGCGCGTGAAGAAGCTCATCGTGGCCGAAAAGCAGTTGGTGGAGATTGCCCGTGCGCTGGCCCGCAATGCGCGCCTGCTCATCATGGACGAGCCCACCGCCACGCTGACACCGGGCGAAACGGAGCGCCTGTTTGCGCTGATGTCCGGGCTGAAGGCGGCGGGCGTGACCATCATCTATATATCGCACAAGCTCGATGAAGTGGAGCGCACCACCGACGAGGTGGTGGTGATGCGCGACGGCCTGCTGGTGGCGCGCGAGGCCACGGCCAGCGTGACGCGGCGGCAGATGGCCAACCTGATGGTGGGCCGCGAGCTGGCGGATTTGTTCCCGCCCAAGCTGCCTGCGCCTGCGGGTGGAGAGCCGGCCATCAAGGTGCGCGGCCTCACGGTGCCGGGCTGGGCCGAGGAGGTGAGCTTTGACGTGCGGCGTGGCGAGATTCTGGGCTTTGCCGGGCTGGTGGGCGCTGGCCGCACCGAGCTGTTCGAGGGCTTGCTGGGCCTGCGCCCGCGCTCGGCCGGCTCGGTGGAGCTGGCGGGCAAGCCGGTGAATTTGAAAAGCCCGCGCGATGCCGCGCGCCACGGCCTGACGTATCTGAGCGAAGACCGCAAGGGCAAGGGCCTGCATGTGCACTTTGGCCTGCGGCCCAACCTGACGCTGATGGCGCTGGAGCGCTATGCCAAGCCCTGGCTCGACCCGGCAGCCGAGCAGGCCGCGCTGCGTGGTGCGGTGCAGGAGTTTGGCATCCGCACCGGGTCGCTGGACGTGCGCGCGTCGTCGCTATCCGGCGGCAACCAGCAAAAGCTGGCGCTTGCCAAGGTGCTGCACCCCGGCCCCAGCGTGGTGGTGTTGGACGAGCCCACGCGCGGCGTGGACGTGGGCGCCAAGCGCGAGATTTATCACCTGGTGCAGCGCTTGGCAGAGCAGGGGCTTGCTGTTGTGGTGATTTCGTCCGAACTGATGGAGCTGATCGGCCTGTGCCACCGCGTGGCGGTGATGCGCGCCGGGCGGCTGCAGACCACGCTCCAAGAGCCTAATTTGACCGAAGAGGAGTTGATTGCCCATGCCACAGGTACCCGCTGAAAACGCCACCACCGCAGCGGGTCGCCACGGCGGCGCCACGGCCTGGTGGGGCAAGCTGCACGGGCTGGGCCCGGTCATCGGCCTGGTGCTGCTGTGCATTGCGGGCACGCTGCTCAATAGCAATTTCGCCACCTACGACAACGTGATGAACGTGCTCACGCGCACGGCCTTCATCGGCATCATCGCGGTGGGCATGTGTTTTGTGATCATCTCGGGCGGCATCGACCTGTCGGTGGGGTCGATGGCGGCGCTGATTGCGGGCTCGGTCATCCTGTTCATGAACGCGATGGCGCCCGTGCTGGGCTCGCCCATGGCGGCCGTGGTGGTGGGCATGCTGCTGGCGGTGGTGCTGGGCGCGGTGTTCGGGCTGGTGCACGGCCTGCTCATCACCAAGGGGCGCATCGAGCCTTTCATCGTCACGCTGGGCACGCTGGGCATCTTCCGTGCGTACCTCACGTACTTCTCCAACGGCGGCGCCATCACGCTGGAGAACGATCTGTCGGACATCTACAGCCCGGTGTACTACGCCAACCTGCTGGGCGTGCCCATCCCCGTGTGGATCTTCCTGCTGGTGGCGGTGGTGGGCGGCGTCATCCTGAACCGCACGGCCTATGGCCGCTATGTGCAGGCCATCGGTTCCAACGAGCAGGTGGCGCAGTACGCGGCGGTGGACGTGCACAAGATCAAGATCCTCACGTACATGCTGCTGGGCGTTTGCGTGGGCATTGCCACGCTGCTGTACGTGCCGCGCCTGGGTTCTGCATCGCCCACCACGGGCCTGCTGTGGGAGCTGGAGGCGATTGCCGCCGTCATCGTGGGCGGCACGGTGTTGAAGGGCGGGGCGGGCAGCATCACCGGCACGGTGGTGGGCGCGATCCTGCTCTCGGTCATCAGCAACATCCTCAACCTCACCAGCATCATCAGCGTGTACCTGAATGCGGCGGTGCAGGGGTTCGTGATTATTGCCGTGGCCTTCATGCAGCGCGGTAAGCGGTGATGGAGTGGCTGGAACAACTCTCCTGGCGTTGTTGCAGTGTCTTGCCGTGCTACTCGCACTGTCTGCGACACAGCGCCTAGCCAGGACCGCTTCGCTGAGTTTTCCAGCCACTCTTTGCGTGCATTTGTTTTTCGAGGTGTTCCCCAGCCGGCCAGCTTCCATGGCCATATTCCAAAGCAACAGGAGACAACGCATGAACAGCCAACTTTCTTTCACCCGCCGCCTGGCCCTCTCGGCCGTGGGCGCCGCCGCCTTCGCATTGGCCGCCCCTGCCATGGCGCAGGCCAACAAGACGGTGGTGGGTGTGGCCATTCCGTCGGCCACGCACGGCTTCACGGGCGGTATCGTGTACTGGGCTAACCAGGCCAAGAAGGACCTGGAAAAGGCCCACCCCGGCCTGCAGGTCATCGTGAAGACCGCAGGTGGTGCGCCCGAGCAGGCCAACCAGTTGCAAGACCTGGTGACGGTGAACAAGATCAATGCGCTGGTCATCTTCCCGTTTGAATCGGCCGCGTTGACCAAGCCCGTGGCGCAGGTGAAAGCCAAGGGCGTGTACGTGACGGTGGTGGACCGGGGCCTGACCGACACCAGCGCGCAGGACGCCTATGTGGCCGGTGACAACACGGCGTTTGGCAAGATTCCGGCCGAGTACATCGCCAAGGCGCTGGGCGGCAAGGGCAATGTGGTGGCCATGCGCGGCATTGCGACCACGCTGGACAACGAGCGCATGGACGCGTTCAACAGCGTGCTGAAGAACCACCCCGGCATCAAGCTGCTGGACGCCAAATACGCCAACTGGAACCGCGACGACGCCTTCAAGGTGATGCAGGACTACCTGACCCGCTTCCCGCAGATCGACGCCGTGTGGGCCGCCGACGACGACATGGCCGTTGGCGTGCTCAAGGCCATCGAGCAGGCCAAGCGCAAGGACATCAAGCTGGTGTTTGGCGGCGCAGGTGCCAAGGGCATGATCAAGACGCTGATGGATGGCAGCAACCCGCTCATCCAGGCCAACGTGTCGTACAGCCCCAAGTTCATCTACGACTCGATCAAGCTCACGGCCGAGGCGCGCATCAAGGGCGAGAAACTGCCCGCCAACACCATCATTCCGTCGGTGCTGATCACCAAGGAAACGGCCAAGGATTTCTACTTCCCGGACTCACCGTTCTGATGGCGTCAATGTGAGTCAAGTTGCCTGATCAGGAACATCCCTCAGATGAGGACATCAGCCCCCGCACCCTCAGCGGCGCTGGGGATTGACTCCCTCTCCCCTCGCGGGAGAGGGTGGGGGAGAGGGGGGGCTGCACCCGCGCCGTGCCCGTTTCACTCCCCCCTCTCCCCGGCCCTCTCCCACCAGGGGAGAGGGAGTGAGGGGCGATCTGAGATGTGTGAAAAATCAAGCCAAATTGGCCTCTAGCGCTTATCCAGTAAGCGCTAGCAGCTATTGAAAATATAGCTTATAGCCGCTTCGAACCTGCAACCCAACGTCCCTTGGAGCCGCCATGCCAAGACCCGTCACCCTCTTCACCGGCCAGTGGGCCGACCTGCCTTTGGCAGAACTTGCGCCCCTGGCCAAAAGCATGGGCTACGACGGCCTGGAGCTGGCCTGCTGGGGCGACCATTTCAACGTGCAGGATGCGCTGTCTTCGCCCCAGTACGTCAAAAACAAACATGCGCTGCTGGCCCAGCACGGCCTGCAATGTTTTGCCATCGGTAACCACCTGGTGGGCCAGGCCGTGTGCGATCTGATCGACGAGCGCCACCAGTCCATCCTGCCGCCCCATGTGTGGGGCGATGGCGAGCCCGAGGGGGTGCGCCAGCGCGCAGCTAGCGAGCTGGCAGACACGGCGCGCGCTGCCGCGAACTTTGGCGTGAAGACGGTGACGGGCTTTACCGGCTCGTCGGTGTGGCATTCGATCTATGCCTTTCCGCCCACCACGCAGGAATACTGGGACAAGGGCTTTGCTGATTTTGCGAAGCGCTTTGGCCCCATCCTCGATGTGTTCGAGCAGCACGACATCAACTTCGCGCTCGAAGTGCACCCTACCGAGATCGCGTTCGACATCGCCTCCGCCGAGCGAGCGATTGCAGCTGTGGGCGGCAACAAGCGCTTCGGCTTCAACTACGACCCGAGCCACCTGGCCTACCAGGGCGTGGACTACATCAGGTTCATCCGCCAGTTTGCCGACCGCATCTACAACGCCCACATGAAGGACGTGTGGTGGGGCAAGGGTGACGGCACGGTGGGCGTGTTCGGCGGGCACACCAGCTTTGGCGACGCGCGGCGGAACTGGGACTTTCGCAGCGTGGGGCGCGGGATGATCGACTTCGAATCCATCATCGTCGCGCTCAACGACATCGGCTACCAGGGCCCGCTCTCGGTGGAGTGGGAAGACAGCCGCATGGACCGCGTGCACGGCGCTACCGAGAGCGCGGCGTTCTGCAAGCGGCTGGATTTCAAGCCGGCAGCCGGCGCATTCGACGCCGTTTTTGCGCGCGACAAGCAGGCCTAACCGCACTCCGTCCATAAAACCGATAACTACAACACACAGCGAGCAAAGGCGTTTCGTATGTCCAGTCCCCAAAAGCTCCGCTACGCCATGGTGGGCGGCGGCCATGGCGCCTTCATCGGCGCGGTGCACCGCAAGGCGATGGCGCTCGACGGCCAGTTCGAGCTGGTGGCCGGTGCGCTCTCGTCATCGCCTGAGCGGGCGCGCGCATCCGGCGCCGAGCTGGGCCTGGCGGATGACCGCAACCACGGCAGCTGGCAGGACCTGCTGGCCGACGAACTGCGCCGACCGGCGCATGAGCGCATAGACCTGGTGAGCATCGTCACCCCCAACCATGTGCACCACCCGGTGGCGCTGGCGTTTGTGCAGGCGGGCTTCCATGTGGTGTGCGACAAGCCGCTGGTGCACACCCGCGCGCAGGCCGACGAGCTGGTGGCCGCCGTGAAGAAGGCGGGCACCGTGTTTGGCGTCACGTACAACTACACCGGCTACCCGATGGTGCGTGAGGCACGCCACCTGGTGCACAGCGGTGTGCTGGGCCAGCTCCGCAAGATCACCGTCGAATACAACCAGGGCTGGCTGGCCACAGCCGTGGAAGAGGGCGGCGCCAACAAGCAGGCCGACTGGCGGCTGGACCCGGCGCGCAGCGGCAGCGCAGGAACCCTGGGGGACATCGGATCACACGCCGAAAACCTGGCCGCCACCGTCACCGGCCAGCACCCCGCCTGGGTGTGTGCCGACCTCACCACCTTTGGCGCCGGGCGGCGGCTGGACGACGACGCCCAGCTGCTGCTGCGCTACGACAGCGGCGCACGCGGCTTCATCGTGGCATCGCAAGTGGCAGCGGGGCTGGAGAACGACCTGCGCCTGCAGGTGTCCGGCACGCTGGGCACCATCACCTGGCGGCAGGAGGAGCCCAACCAGCTCATCCACTCCCCGGTGGACGGCCCGCGCCGCATCCTCACGCGCGGCTCGCCGTGGCTGTGCGAATCGGCGCGGCGCGCCGGGCGCATCCCAGCGGGGCACCCCGAGGCGTTCATCGAAGCCTTTGCCAACATCTACCTGGGTGTGGCGGCCGACATCCGCGCGCGTGCCGCTGGCCGCGCGGCCGACCCTTTGGCGGCCGACTATCCGCGCGTGGAGGATGGTGCCGAGGGGGTGCGCTTTATCGAAAAGGTGGTGGAGTCCGCTGCGAGCGAGCGCAAGTGGACCGCATTGGCCTACTCGGCTGGCCCGAATGGTTGAATCAGATTGGCCCGCAGCGCTTGTCAGGAAAGCGCAGACAGCTATTTATCTGTGAGCGGTTGACGGGCCGTCTGCAGCCGTTGGTCAGTTGCCTGCCAGCTGAAACCGCTGGTCAAAGTTCATCTTGCCCAGCACACGCAGTGCCGCCGTGCGGGTGGCGTTGTCTACCTTGCTGATGTCCAGGCTGTAGCGCTTGGCGGTGGACACCACGTCCACGCTTTTGGGGCCCCACTGCACCGCGACCAGCAGGGCGGGGCGCTGGCCCGCTTCGGCACCCACCGACACACCGCGCTGCTCGGGCCGCAGCATGAATTCCAGCCGGGGGGTGCGTACCAGGGTGAGGCGGTGGGCGCCCTGTGGGCCCAGCGCGAATGAGACGACCCAGTCGTCTTCGTCTTCCACCGTCAGAAATGGGACATGCTGCGGAGCGGCCATGGTGAGGGTGCTGTGGGTTGACGGGCGGGCGGATGGGCCGCCGTGGTGCGCAGCCCGGGTGCGGGCGGCCGCCAGTATGCCGTTGCAAAAGCTGTGCCGAGGTCGGGAGAACCCGAGGTTGGGCGCATCCAACGCGCTGGTGGCGTTGTCAGGCTGGTGCAAGCTGGTGTGGGACGGGCTGGCGTTGCGCTGGCTCAGGCTGTCTTGAACGGGCTGCGTTCGTGCAGTTCGCTCAGGTACTCAGCCACCCCGGCGCCTTCGCGCTGCAGGAACCGCTCCACCGCGTCGGCAAAAGCCGGGTGCGCCAGCCAGTGGGCGCTGGTGGCCTGCACGGGCAGCAGGGCGCGGGCCATCTTGTGCTCGCCCTGGGCGCCGCCCTCAAAGCGGATCACGCCGTGCTCGATGCACCACTGCAGTGGCTGGTAGTAGCAGGCTTCGAAGTGCAGGCAGTCCACGCGCTCCAGCGCGCCCCAATACCGGCCGTATGCAACTAATTCTTGGTTTTTTTGGCTGCCAGCGCTGGATGGTAAAGCGCTGACAGCTATCAAACTGCTAGCAATTGGCTGGCCGTCGCGCTCGGCCACAAACAGCAGCCAGGCCTCGGGCATGTGGGCCGCCATGCGGGCGAAGAAGTCCCGCGTGAGGTAGGGCGGGTTGCCGTGTTCAAGGTAGGTGCGTTCGTAGCAACGGTAGAAAAAATCCCAGTCGGCTGAGCTGATGTCCGCGCCGCGCGACCAACGGAAGCTGACCCCGGCATCCGCCACGCGGCGGCGCTCCTGGCGGATCTTCTTGCGTTTGTCCTGGGCGAGGCTGGCGAGGAAGTGATCGAAGTCTTTGAAGGGTTGGCCCGAGCCGCCGCCGGGCAAGGTGCTGTCGGGGGAGGGGGCATCAGACGCAGCGGGGAGCGTGGGGGCAACGTTCTCGCCGCCGCCGGGCCGCCCCAAGGCGGTGAGGGCCCCCTCGGGGGGCAGCGAACCACGCGCAGCGGGGAGCGTGGGGGCCACATTCTTCCAATGAAATTGCACGGTGTGCCGCAGCATCAGGTCTTGCTGCGCACTGGTGAGCACGTCGTCGTCGCTGGCAAACAGGATGTGCACGGACGACACGTTTTCGTCCTCGCACCACTGGCACACGGCCTGCACCAGCAGAGCGCGTGCAGCATCGTCACGGGCCAAAAGGCGGCTGCCCGGCACGGGGGTGAAGGGCACGGCGATCACGGCCTTGGGGTAGTAGGGCACGCCGTGCTGTTCGTAGGCGCTGGCCCAGGCCCAGTCGAACACGTACTCGCCGTAGGAGTGGTTCTTGAGGTACAGCGGGCAGGCGGCAATCAGGGTGTCGCCCTCCCACAGGGTCATGAAGCGCGGCGCCCAGCCGGTGCGTGGGGTGGCGCTGTCGCTTGTCTCCAGGGCGGCCAGGTATTCGTGGCGCATGAAGGGCGTGGGGTGGCTTTGCTGGGCCAGCAGGGTGTTCCAGGCCGCAGCATCCACGTCCAGCGCAGTGGCAAGTACGCGGGCGATAATGGCAGATTCAGCCATGCACGCCCCGGTTTTGTTTTGCAAGCTGCGGGCCCGTGTGGGCGGTGTTCAACCTGGCCGCAGGGGCCGATTCCAGTTCCATGACGCTCTCCATTTGCACTGCGCAGCTCAACTTTGTCGTGGGCGACATGCCCGGCAACGCCCAAAAGATCATTGCGGCGGCCCGCGAGGCGTATGCCCAGGGCGCCCGCTTGTTGCTGACGCCTGAGCTGGCGATTTGCGGCTATGCGGCCGAAGACCTGTTTCTGCGCCCCGCCTTCATTGCGGCCTGTGATGATGCCGTGAAAACCGTGGCCCGCGAGACTGCGGGGTTGAAAGGCCTGGCCATTGTGCTGGGCCACCCGCAGGCCGTGGCGCCCGACGCTCCGGCGTTCAGCGCTTGCTTCAATGCCGCCAGCGTGCTGCGCGATGGGCAGATCGAGCAGACCTATGCCAAGCGCGAGCTGCCCAACTACCAGGTGTTTGACGAGCGCCGCTACTTTGTGGCGGGCGACAAGCCTTGCATCTTCGAGGTGGAAGGCGTGCGCGTGGGGGTGCTGGTGTGCGAAGACGCGTGGTTTGCCACCCCTGCACGCGATGCTGCCGCAGCGGGGGCACAAATGCTGGCGGTGATCAATGCATCGCCTTTCCACCTGGGCAAGAGCGCCGAGCGCGAAGCCACCATGCGCGAGCGTGTGGCCGAGACGGGTTTGCCGCTGGTGTACGCGCACCTGGTCGGCGGGCAGGATGAGGTGGTGTTTGAAGGCCGCTCGTTCGCGCTCAATGCCGATGGCTTGGTGGCCTGCCGGGGGCCGGGTTTTGAAGAAAAACTGGTGTTTGCGCAGGTCCATCAAGTGCAATCAGCTATCAAAATTGAAGCAGAGGTGACCCCGGAGAAAAGCCTGGAGGCCGACCTGTGGGATGCCCTGGTGCTGGGCGTGCGCGACTATGTGGGCAAGAACGGCTTTCCGGGCGCGCTGCTCGGGCTGTCGGGGGGCATCGATTCGGCCCTGGTGCTGGCGGTGGCCGTGGATGCGCTGGGGGCCGACAAGGTGCGCACGGTGATGATGCCTTCGCCCTACACGGCCGACATCAGCTGGATCGACGCACGCGACATGGCCGCGCGCCTGGGCGTGCGCTACGACGAGATCTCCATCAAGCCGCAGTTCGAGGCCTTCAAGGCCGCACTGGCCAGCGATTTTGCAGGGCTGCCCGAAGACACGACCGAAGAAAACCTGCAGGCGCGCATCCGGGGCACGCTGCTCATGGCGCTGTCCAACAAGTTCGGCTCCATCGTGCTCACCACGGGTAACAAGAGCGAGATGTCCACGGGCTACTGCACGCTGTACGGTGACATGGCAGGGGGCTTCGCAGTGATCAAGGACGTGGCCAAGACCCGCGTGTTCGACCTGGCCCGCTGGCGCAACGCCAACGACCCGTATGGCACGGGCGCCAGTCCGATCCCAGAGCGCATCATCACGCGCCCGCCCAGCGCCGAGCTGCGGCCCGACCAGAAAGACCAGGACAGCCTGCCGCCCTACGAGGTGCTGGACGCCATCGTGGCGCGCTACATGGAGAACGACGAGCCCATCGAGTCCATCATCGCCAGCGGCTTTGAACGTGCCGATGTGGAGCGTGTCACGCGCCTCATCAAGCTCAACGAGTACAAGCGCCGCCAGGCGCCGGTAGGGATTCGCGTCACGCGCCGCAGCTTTGGCAAGGACTGGCGTTACCCTATCACCAGCAAATTCAGGGCGTGACGCTTCGGCGCTGCGCTTTCAGACCCCTTTTTTTACATCCTCCAGGAGACCCGCCATGAAAATGATCACCGCCGTCATCAAGCCCTTCAAGCTCGAAGAAGTCCGCGAAGCCCTGGCCGAGTGTGGCGTGACCGGTCTCACCGTGACCGAGGTGAAGGGTTTTGGCCGTCAGAAGGGCCACACCGAGCTGTACCGTGGCGCCGAGTACGTGGTGGACTTCCTGCCCAAGGTCAAGGTCGAGGTTGTCGTGAAAACCGAGGACGTGGACCGCTGCGTGGACGCCATCGTGAATGTGGCCCGCACCGGCAAGATTGGCGACGGCAAGATTTTTGTGACGGCCGTGGAGCGTGTGGTGCGTATCCGTACTGGGGATCTGGACGACGCGGCTGTGTAAGGCTCCCCCCGGAGTCGCTTCGCGCCTTCCCCCTGAGGGTGACGCCACCAGTGGCCTGGCAAAGCCATTTCCACGGTGGCACTGGCCTTGTTGCGCCAGTCTTTGAAGGCCGTTAGATCACCGAGCGCAGCGGGACGTGCGCTTGGTCGGGGCCGGCGTCTTGCACCAGCGTGCGCAGCAGTGCCTCGGCATCGGTAGAGGCGTGCAGCAGGCCCATCTGCCATTCGCCCATGAAGCCGCTGGCCACGCTGGTCTGCAGAAAGCCCAGCAGGCCGTCGTAGTAGCCGGCCACATTGAGCAGGCCCAGGGGCTTGTCGTGGTAGCCCAACTGGCGCCAAGTCCACACTTCAAACAGTTCTTCAAAAGTGCCGATGCCGCCGGGCAGGGCCAAAAAGGCATCGCTGCGCTCGGCCATCATGGCCTTGCGTTCGTGCATGGTCTGCACGATGTGCAGCTCGTCGCATTGGCGGTTGGCCAGCTCTTTATCGACCAGCGCCTGGGGAATCACGCCCACCACGCGCCCGCCCGCAAGCCGCGTGGCTTCGGCCACCGTACCCATGAGGCCGCTGCGGCCGCCGCCATACACCAGCCGGCCGCCGTGCTGGCCAATCCATTGGCCCACCGCTTTGGCAGCGTCGGCAAAGGCCGCGTTCTCGCCAGGTCGCGAGCCGCAATACACACACACGGAAAAAGTCGGTTCAGCCATGGAAAATCCTCTGAAAAACCGCTGCACCCCAGATGCCCGCGCACAGCAGCAAGGCCAGCAGCACGGCAGCGCTGCCCATGTCCTTGGCGCGTTTGGAAAGGTCGTGCCACTCGGGGCCGATGCGGTCGATGGCGGTTTCGATGCCGGTGTTGAGCAGCTCCACGATCATCACGATCACCACCGAGCCTGCCAGCAGCGCGGTTTCTACCCAGCTTTGCCCCAGCCAGAGAGACGCGGGCAGCAGCACCATGGCGGCAATGGCTTCCTGGCGGAATGCCTTTTCGTTCCAGCCTGCGCGAAGGCCTTCGATGGAGTAACCCGCAGCGTGCCAGATGCGGTTCAAGCCCGTGCGGGCCTTCTGAGGGTTGGCGGGCGCGGAGGACTCGGGTGGGGACAGGGGCATAGGGATATTGTGTCGCAGCCGCATGACAGCGGGCGTTGCAGCCCGCGCGCGGGTGCTACTTTTTCGGAAGCTCGAAGTGCACCAGGCGCGTGCCTGCCAGGGCGTCGTGCCAGAACTGCCGCTCGGGATGAAAGCGGCTCAGGATGGCCCAGATGGCAACCCAGCCGAACAGCAGCACCAGCACTTCAATGGCCGAGACCCCCAACAGATAGGCTGCCAAGGGCGGCAGGAACCACACCCAGCTCAGCAGGTAGCGCAGCAGCGCACGCGCCTGGGTGATGGGTTGCCCGGCGGTGTCCACCACACGGATGAGCCAGGTCTTTTGAGCCAGGGTCTGGCCTTTGGCCCAGAACCAGGTGAAGTAAATGCCAAACACCACAAACAGAAAGGCCTGCAGGGCGTGCCGGTTGTCCAGGGCGTGGCGGGTTTGGCTCAGGGTGCCGAACAGGTAGCCTGCAATGAAGACCACCCCGAACATGAGCATGCCCTCATACAGCCAGCAGGCCATGCGGCGCCACAAATTGGGCGTGGGGCCGAGGGCGGCGGAAGAGGTCTTTGCAGAGAGGGATGCCTGCGGTGCTGGGGCGGGAGGGGTGGCGGTCATTCCAGAAGGCGAAAGCAAGGCGGAGAGTGTCGACCAGCGACGGGACTACTGAGGATACAGGCCAGAGTTGTCGGGAGTGACCATGGGCGCTGTTGTCGCAGGTGTTTCTGCAGAACCTGCGCCCAGAGGGGGGAGTGCTGCTGGTACTGCCACCGGAATCGAGACGGGGGCCGTCTCGACCACGTTGGAGGCCGGATTTTGCGTGGGCACGCCGGTCGCCGGGGGCGCCGTGGGGGTGACCGGTGCCGCCACACGGGGGGCGCTGTGGTCGAGCACGGGCGGAATCTTCGGTGCGTTGGGGCGGCTGGGGTTGGCCTGCGTGGCCGCCGGAACCTGGGCCAGCTTTTTGGGCGACACGGGGCGCAAGGCCGTGGCGGCGCCCTTGGGCTTGGGGGCGGCACGCGCAGCCAGCGCACGTTTTTCCTCGTCGGACAGCGCCTGGTAGGCCTCCCACTGGGCGCGTTTGTCGTCGCGGGCAAGCCGGTTGGTGACTGCATAGTTCAGCCGGGCCTGGTTGCGCTGCTGTGCGCTCAGGCTGGCCCAGTCCGTCATGCGGTCATGAAATTTGGCCTGTTCTTCTTCAGGAAGCGCCGAAAAATTGGCGGCCAGCGCAAGCCAGCGGCGCTTTTGCGTTTCGCTGATGAGCGCCCAGCGCTCTGCCAGTGGGTACAGCGCCAGTTTCTGGGGCGTGGTCAGGGTTTCCCAGCCCGGGCCGGTCTCGACCTGTGGCACTGCCATGGCGCCAGGCCGGGTGGACGTGCGGGCATTGTTGGGGCTGGCAACCGCAGCTTCAGCCCCCGCAGGCAGCAGGGTGCCGGGTGCCATGCGCATCTGTACCAGCACCTGGCCACCCACCGCTGCGAGCACGCCCAAGAGCGCCAAAGCCAGCACGAAGGCTGGCAGGGCAGGGGAAGCGTCGGGTGAACTTGGGTGCATGCAGTACGCGGTCGGGGGCGGGGCTCAGTTCGACGGGGCAGAGGTTTTGAGGAATTGTACGAAGCCAGGGTCAGCGTAGGCTGCTGGCGGCAAATCGTCGGTCAAAAGGGCTGCATCGACTTCGGCCAGGTCATTGGCGCTGCTTTCGTCCTGGGCAATGTTGATGACCACCAGCCCCACCACCAGTGCCATCAGCGGAACGGCAGACACCAGTGCATTCCACCAGCCGCCACCCTCGTTGCCGCCACGGCCCAGCGTGGCACTGCCACCCGCATGCACCACAACGGGTGCCGCCAGACGCACCGGCACGGTGTCTTTCTTGCGCTTGGCAAGGGCTTGCATGCGCGAGGCGCGCAGCCGTTCGGAAATGTCGTAAGGCAATTCGTCGGTGCCGCTGGACAAGCGCGCCGTGACGCGCAGTGCAAAGCGCTCTGCCGCAGCTTCTGCCTGTGTCGATGGGGTCTGTACAGTGTTCATGGCTCGATTCCTTTGGCCTTCAGTGCCTTGCTGAGGGTTTGTATCGCACGAAAACAGTGCGTTTTGACGCTGCCTTCGGAGCAGCCCATGGCGGCTGCCGTTTCTGCTACATCCATTTCTTCCCAGTAACGCATCAGGAACGCTTCCCGTTGACGTGGGGGCAGCTCGGCAATCTCGGCTTCGATCCCGTGAAAGATCTGCGCCCGCCGGGTCAGATCCTCAGCGCTCTCTGCCCGTTCCCCATTTTCTGGTCCTGAATACGCTTCAAGCAGATCAAAATCCATGCCATCTTCGCCGGGACCTTCAAAGTCGCTCATGCTCGAAAACAGTGCATTGCGGGTTTTCTGGCGGCGAAACCAGTCCAGCGTGCAGTTGGAAAGTATGCGCTGGTAGAGCATGGGCAGCTCAGCCGCTGGCTTGTCACCATAGTGCTCTGCCAGCTTGAGCATGCTGTCCTGCACGATGTCGAGCGCCGCTTCCTCATTGCGAACGTGGTAGACCGAGCGCTTGAATGCGCGCTTTTCTACACTTTTGAGGAAGTCGGAGAGTTCTCGTTCGGTTGCCAAGACGGGTCAGCCCGGGAGGGGATCGGTGCCGGTGAGTTCACAAAAATGTGGCTATCCGGCACGTGAAGCCTTTGATTATCGCATCCGCCGGGGTTTTTTTCGGGGGATGGCAGTTTTACATGTGTTGCAGTGCGATAATCGCCACTGCAATTCAAAGGCAAACGGGTCACGGTCCGGCGCGGCAATCATCCCGCCCATGTCCTTGGCCTCAAGTTCCAAGCTGGCTTCACAAGAGCGCATGTTAGGAGCACCCAAGGTTTTTCGTCAGAGAAATTCACAAAGGTTGATCGATCATGGAAATCTCCAAGGCTGAAATCTCTTCAGCGGCCGCTGCTTCGCAGGGCAACACCTCCCCCGCTTCCGCTGCTCAGGACCTCATGGGTTCCGAGATCCTCATCAAGTCGCTTCAGGCTGAGAACGTCCAGTACATCTGGGGCTATCCCGGCGGTGCAGTTCTCTACATCTACGACGCGCTCTACAAACAAGACACCATCCAGCACGTGCTGGTGCGCCATGAGCAGGCTGCCGTACACGCTGCCGACGGCTACGCCCGCGCCACGGGTGAAGTGGGTGTTGCGCTGGTCACATCCGGTCCAGGTCTCACCAACGCAGTGACCGGTATCGCTACGGCGTACATGGACAGCATCCCGATGGTGATCATTTCCGGACAGGTGCCCACGCCCGCCATCGGGCTGGATGCCTTCCAGGAGTGCGACACGGTTGGTATTACCCGCCCCATCGTCAAACACAATTTCCTCGTCAAAGACCCGCGCGATCTGGCCATGACGATGAAGAAGGCCTTCCACATTGCCCGCACCGGCCGCCCCGGCCCCGTGGTGGTGGATGTGCCCAAGGACGTTTCCTTCAAGAAGGTGCCGTACAGCGGCTATCCACAAAGCGTGGAAATGCGCTCGTACAACCCTGTGCGCAAGGGCCATGGTGGTCAGATTCGCAAGGCGCTGCAACTCCTGCTGGCGGCCAAGCGTCCCTACATCTACACCGGCGGTGGCGTGCTGCTGGGCAATGCCACCAATGAGCTGCGCACGCTGGTGGACATGCTGGGCTACCCGGTCACCAACACGCTGATGGGCCTGGGTGCCTACCCCGCGTCGGACCGCAAGTTCCTGGGCATGCTGGGCATGCACGGCACCATCGAGGCCAACAACGCCATGCAGAACTGCGACGTGCTGCTGGCTGTGGGCGCGCGTTTTGATGACCGCGTGATCGGCAACCCCAAGCACTTTGCGCAGAACGACCGCAAGATCATCCACGTTGATATTGACCCGTCGAGCATTTCCAAGCGCGTGAAGGTCGATATCCCGATCGTCGGCGACGTCAAGGACGTGCTCACCGAGCTGATCTCCATGATCCGCGAGAGCAGCACGCGCCCTGACTCGGGTGCTCTGGCCGCTTGGTGGGACACCATTGAAGGCTGGCGCAAGCGCGACTGCCTCAAGTACAGCATGGGCAGCCCAGACGTCATCAAGCCCCAGTACGTGGTCGAAACGCTGTGGAACATGACCAAGGACGCGGACACCTACATCACGTCCGACGTGGGCCAGCACCAGATGTGGGCCGCGCAGTACTACCGCTTTGACGAGCCACGCCGCTGGATCAACTCTGGCGGCCTGGGCACCATGGGCGTGGGCATCCCGTACGCCATGGGCATCAAGCTGGCAAAGCCGCAGTCCGAGGTGTTCTGTATCACTGGCGAAGGCTCGGTGCAGATGAACATCCAGGAGCTGTCCACCTGCCTGCAGTACAACACGCCGATCAAGATCTGCTCGCTCAACAACCGCTACCTGGGCATGGTGCGGCAGTGGCAAGAGATCGAATACTCCGGCCGCTACAGCCACAGCTACATGGACGCGCTGCCCAACTTCGTGAAGCTGGCAGAGGCGTACGGCCATGTGGGCATGTTGATCGAGAGTCCCAAGGACGTAGAGCCCGCTCTGCGCGAAGCCCGCAAGCTCAAGGACCGCACCGTGTTCATGGACTTCCGCACCGACCCCACCGAGAACGTGTTCCCGATGGTCCAGGCCGGCAAGGGCATTACCGAGATGCTGCTGGGGTCGGAGGACCTTTAAGCCAAATCGGCCTCCAGCGCTTGTTCATCAAGCGCTACCTGCTATCGAATAGATAGCATTCACTTTTTTGACGAATCTATTGCCTGCCAAGCCCGTGCATTACCGTGCACGGGGGAGGGCAGCGAAAAGAGGAATCTGCACCTATGAAACACATCATTGCCGTTCTGCTGGAAAACGAACCCGGTGCGCTGTCGCGCGTTGTCGGCCTGTTTTCTGCCCGTGGTTACAACATCGAATCGCTCACCGTGGCGCCCACTGAGGATCCATCGCTCTCGCGCATGACGATCCAGACCACGGGCTCCGACGATGTGATCGAACAGATCACCAAGCATCTGAACCGCCTCATTGAGGTCGTGAAGGTGGTGGATCTCACCGAAGGTGCCTACACCGAGCGCGAGCTCATGATGGTGAAGGTGCGCGCGGTGGGCAAGGAGCGCGAGGAGATGAAGCGCATGGCCGACATCTTCCGTGGCCGCATCATCGACGTGACCGAGAAGAGCTACACGATTGAGCTGACCGGCGACCAGTCGAAGAACGACGCTTTTCTGCAGGCCATTGACCGCACCGCCATCTTGGAAACCGTACGTACGGGTGCCAGCGGCATCGGCCGCGGCGAGCGCATCTTGCGCGTGTAAGACAATTCACCCCGTTTTTCCCATTTCAACCCCCAACAACGCATTTCAACCGGAGCGACCCATGAAAGTTTTCTACGACAAAGACACCGACCTGAGCCTGATCAAAGGCAAGACCGTGGCCATCATCGGCTACGGCTCGCAGGGCCATGCCCACGCACAAAACCTGAACGACAGTGGCGTGAAGGTCGTGGTCGGCCTGCGCAAGGGCGGTGCATCGTGGGACAAGGTCGGCAAGGCTGGCCTGACGGTTCTGGAAGTCAACGACGCCGTCAAATCCGCTGACGTGGTCATGATCCTGCTGCCCGACGAAGACATCGCAGCCGTCTACAAGAACAACGTCGAACCCAACATCAAGCAAGGCGCCTCGCTGGCCTTTGCCCACGGCTTCAACGTGCACTACAACCAAGTCGTGCCCCGTGCTGACCTGGACGTGTGGATGGTGGCGCCCAAGGCCCCTGGCCACACCGTGCGCAACACCTACACCCAAGGCGGCGGCGTGCCCCACCTGGTGGCCGTGCACCAAGACAAGTCCGGCAAGGCCCGTGACTTGGCCCTGAGCTACGCAGCTGCCAACGGCGGCGGCAAAGCCGGCATCATCGAGACCAACTTCAAGGAAGAAACCGAGACCGACCTGTTCGGCGAACAAGCCGTGTTGTGCGGCGGTGCCGTCGAGCTGATCAAGATGGGTTACGAAACCCTGGTTGAAGCCGGCTACGCCCCTGAAATGGCCTACTTCGAATGCCTGCACGAGCTCAAGCTCATCGTGGACCTGATCTACGAAGGCGGCATTGCCAACATGAACTACTCGATCTCGAACAATGCCGAGTACGGTGAGTACGTGACCGGCCCTGAAGTGATCAACGAGCAGTCGCGCGCCGCCATGCGCAATGCCTTGAAGCGCATCCAGAACGGCGACTACGCCAAGATGTTCATCCAGGAAGGCCGTCTGAACTATCCATCGATGACAGCCCGTCGCCGCAACACGGCCGACCACAGCATCGAAAAGGTGGGCGGCCAACTGCGCGCCATGATGCCCTGGATCGCCAAGAACAAGCTGGTCGATCAGACCCGCAACTGATTCTCCATCGCTGGAGCATCACGAGGCCACTTCGGTGGCCTTTTTCGTTGGCGGTCGGTCCTGTTGGCAGGCGCTACACTGCGACCTTCGCCTTGATGGCGCGCGGCGATCTGTCTGTGAAGCGGGAGTTGCCGGATACTATAAATTTAATAGCTGCTCACGCAATATGGGCAAGCGCTGGAGGTCAATTTAATGCATGACGGCAATGAATCCACCGACAACCCCGGTGTGATGGTGCGCAAACGGCGCAAGGGCATCTACATCCTGCCCAACCTGTTCACGCTGGCGGCATTGTTTGGGGGCTTCTATTCGATCGTGATGGCTATGAATGGCCGTTTCGACATGGCGGCCGTGGGCGTTTTTTGTGCGATGGTGCTCGATAGCCTCGATGGTCGGGTAGCGCGCATGACCAATACCCAGAGTGCGTTTGGCGAGCAGATGGATTCGCTTTCCGACATGGTGTCCTTTGGGGCGGCGCCTGCCCTGATCGCCTATGAGTGGTCCCTCCAGGGGCTGGGCCGCTGGGGCTGGATTGCCGCATTTGTGTACTGTGCCTGTGCCGCGCTTCGCTTGGCGCGCTTCAATGTGAATACCGGCGTGGTGGACAAGCGCTATTTTCAGGGGCTGCCTTCGCCAGCCGCTGCAGCTTTGGTGGCGGGGTTCATCTGGCTGATGACCGAGCTGGGCGTGCATCCTGGTGAAGACCACTGGCTGACCTGGAGTCAGACGACCTGGATCATGTTCGCATTCACGCTGTACGCGGGGCTCACCATGGTGACCAATGTGCCGTTCTACAGCTTCAAGGATGTGCAGATGAAAAAGAGCGTGCCTTTTGCAGCCATCGTGCTGATCGCGCTGGGCATTGCCATCATCAACATCCACCCGCCCATCGTGCTGTTTGGCGTGTTCGTGTTCTACGGCCTGAGCGGTTACGGCGTGTACGCCTGGCGCAAGGCCAAAGGGCAGCACAGCAGCGTGATCAGCACCTCGACGGACGAACCGGACGAACGTGGACTGCACAAGTGACTGGAATGATGTCTGGCCAGTTGTGCTACATTGCACCGCATGAATTCGTTTGCACTGGCTCTACTGCTACCTCCCTACGGGCGGAGACAGTAGGCGCACGCGCACACTTTTTCCACAAAGGCCCGTATGCACCCGCAACGGGCCTTTTGTTTTGGGCACCAGATTTTTAGTGTTGCGGGCCAATCCCACCCCACCAGTACCAGGAGAAACAACATGGCTGACAAACTCATCATTTTCGACACCACCTTGCGCGATGGCGAGCAGTCCCCCGGCGCCTCGATGACCAAGGATGAGAAGCTGCGAATTGCCCGCCAGCTGGAGCGCCTGAAGGTGGACGTGATCGAGGCCGGTTTTGCGGCCAGCTCGAACGGCGATTTCGAGGCGGTGCAGGCGATAGCCAATGCCATCAGGGAGTCCACCATCTGCTCGCTGTCGCGCGCCAATGACCGCGACATTTCCCGCGCAGCAGAAGCGCTTGCAGGGGCGAACAGCGCGCGCATCCATACGTTCATTGCCACCAGCCCGCTGCACATGGAAAAGAAGCTGCGCATGACGCCAGAGCAAGTGCTTGAGCAGGCCAAGCAGTCGGTGCGTTTTGCGCGCAACCTGGTGGGAGATATTGAGTTCAGCCCCGAAGATGGCTACCGCAGCGACCCAGACTTCCTGTGCCGTGTGCTCGAAGCTGTGATCGCCGAGGGTGCCACGACCATCAATGTGCCCGACACCGTGGGCTATGCCATCCCCGAGCTGTACGGCAACTTCATCAAGACCCTGCGCGAGCGCATTCCCAATAGCGACAAGGCCATCTGGTCCGTGCACTGCCACAACGACCTCGGCATGGCCGTGGCCAATTCGCTGGCTGGTGTGAAGATTGGCGGCGCGCGCCAAGTGGAATGCACGATCAATGGTCTGGGTGAGCGCGCTGGCAACTGTTCGCTCGAAGAGGTGGTGATGGCGGTCAAGACCCGTCGCGACTATTTCAACCTCGATCTCAACATTGATACCCAGCACATCGTTGCGGCCAGCCGGATGGTCAGCCAGACCACGGGGTTCGTGGTGCAGCCGAACAAGGCCGTGGTGGGGGCCAATGCCTTTGCGCACGCCAGTGGCATCCATCAGGATGGCGTGCTCAAGGCGCGCGATACCTACGAAATCATGCGTGCCGAGGATGTGGGCTGGAGCGCCAACAAGATCGTGTTGGGCAAGCTCAGCGGCCGCAACGCCTTCAAGCAGCGCCTGCAGGAACTGGGTGTGAGCCTGGACAGTGAAACCGAAGTCAACACCGCTTTCACGCGCTTCAAGGAACTGGCCGATCGCAAGAGCGAGATTTTTGACGAGGACATCCTGGCGCTGGTGAGTGATGAGAGCGTGACCAGCGAAAGGGAACAATATGGCTTTGTCTCTCTGTTCCAGCAGAGCGAAACGGGTGAGCACCCCCGAGCACGCATCGTTTTTACGGTAGACGGCCAGGAGGTGCGGGGCGAGTCCGAAGGAAACGGCCCTGTGGATGCCTCGCTCAAGGCCATCGAATCGCATGTGAAGAGTGGTGCGGAGATGGTGCTGTACTCGGTGAACGCCATCAGCGGCTCGACAGAGAGCCAAGGCGAGGTCACCGTGCGCCTGCAGAACAGTGGCCGCGTGGTCAACGGCGTGGGAGCAGACCCCGATATCGTGGTCGCTTCGGCCAAGGCCTATCTGAGTGCGCTGAACAAGTTACAAAGTAAAGCTGACCGGGTGGCTGCACAGGGTTGAACGATCAATTTATAATTTCATTCACTTTCTTGGAAAGTCGCGCAAGGTATTGATCTTGCGCGACTTTTTTTGATTCTGTACACTGCTCAACACTTATTACCGTTTGGAGCACTTTGATGCACCATCGCCACCGCGCCGCAGTGACCCGTTTTTTCCAGCTTTTGGGCTTTGTCGTCGTCAGTACGGCGCTGGTTGTGCCGATTGCGCACTCAGGGGAGCGCTCCAAGGCGCCAGCCAAAAAGCAGCAAGTCAGTTCGGCCAATGCCAAGCGCGCTGCTCCGGCCCGCAAAGTCGCTACCAATACCCGGGCCGTGCGTGTCACTGCCAAGACCGCCAAGGCGCCGACCCGTGTGGCCTTTGTGCCTGCCAAGCAGTCGTTCGGGCAAATGGCGGGGCTGCATGAGGTGAGTGATCCGCTGGACCTGAAGTCCAGCGTCGCACTCGTCATCGACCAGGACACGCATGAAGTCCTGCTCAGCAAGAATGATCAGGCCGTGCTTCCCATTGCGTCCCTGACCAAGCTCATGACGGGCTTGCTGATTTCCCAGGCCAAGCTGCCGATGGATGAGCCCATTACCATCACCCAGGATGACGTTGATACCGAAAAAGGCAGCCGCTCGCGCCTGACGGTGGGCTCTACGTTGACCCGGGGCGAGATGCTGCACCTGGCGCTCATGTCCAGCGAGAACCGCGCAGCGCATGCGCTGGGTCGTACGTACCCTGGTGGCCTCGAAGCGTTTGTTGTGCAGATGAATGTCAAGGCCCGCCTGCTCGGCATGACCGATACCCGTTATGTTGAGCCAACCGGCCTTTCCAGCCGCAACCAGTCCAGCGCACGTGACTTGGCTACCCTGGTGAATGTGGCGCATGGTGATCCCCTGCTGCGCGAACTGTCCACGTCACCGGGATATGAGGTGGCAGTGGGCCCCAAAACATTGCAGTACAACAACACCAACGGGCTGGTAAAAAACCCCACCTGGGACATTGGCCTCCAGAAAACCGGCTACATCTCGGAAGCAGGGCGCTGCCTGGTGATGCAAACCCAGATCGCCGGGCGCAAGCTCATCATGGTGTTTCTGGATTCGGCGGGCAAATTCAGCCGCCTGGGTGATGCTGAGCGTGTGCGCCATTGGGTGGAGTCGATGCCGTCATTGACGGCGCCTTTGCAGGCCCGTGCAGGGTCCAATGGGTGAGGTAGTTAATCCTGTAGCTTGTACATCCTTCCCTCGCGCGCCAAGCATTTGGTGCTGGTAGCGTCGGCGGGATTTCGTGCCGACTGCCTTGTGCGCTGATTTGATGGATCCACCGGCCGACCGGGCATCACTGCCCGCGTCGGTTTTTTTTCAAGGATCAGGCCCGGCTGCGGCTGCGGCTGCGGCTGCGGTAGCTGTCGTGTCCCGAGGCTCAGCGAAGTCCCGGACGCAAACCCGCATCACCGGATGCCGACGCTTCCATGCTGGGTGTGTGACCCAGAGCCAGAGAAATCTCGTTGGCCGTGGCTTGGAGCTTGGGAAGCCATCCTTCGTCCAGTCGATCAGCGGGTGCTGATATGGACAGTCCGGCTACCAACTTGCCTTGGTCATCGTAGACGCCAGCGGCCATGCAGCGCACGCCCAGTTCCAGCTCTTCGTTGTCGCGGGCAATACCGTACTGGCGTGCTTTGGCGAGTTCGCGCTCCAGGATGGGCAATTGGGTGATGCTGTTGCGGGTGTGTCCGGCCAGACCGGTTCGGGTGGCATAGGCCCGCACGCGCTGGGGGTCGTCCAGGGCCAGAAAGAGCTTGCCTGTGGAGGTAAGGTGCAGAGGGGCCCGTCCGCCAATGGCGCGCACCACCTGCATGCCGGAGCGTTCACTGTAGGCACGTTCGACATACACAATCTCGTCGCCCTGGCGCATGCTCAGATTGACGGGCTGCTGGATCAGCTTGTGAAGATTGCGCATCGGGGTCAGGGCTGCATCGCGCACGCTCAGGCGCGCTTTTACGAGGTTGCCCAGTTCCAGCAGGCGCATGCCCAGTCGGTAGCTCCCCGACTCTGGGCGATCCACGAAACGGCCAATCGTGAGGTCGTTCAGGATGCGGTGCGTGGTGGACGGGTGCAGCCCTGTTTTCTCGCTGATTTCCTTGAGAGATATTGCCTCTTCGCGTGACGCCAGAACATCGATTAGCGTAAACATGCGCTCAAGCACCTGAACGCTGGGTTTGACGGGGATGCTGGGATCGTTTTTTTTCATGGACGGCGATGCAGTGACGGCCGCAGCATTTTATCTTGTGAAATGCGAGCCTGCATTCATGCGCTCTGATTCGCGCCCGGGCTGGCGCGATGCCACTGGCCATCGGTCCGGATCTCGTGGGGGTGAAAGCGCGCCTTGTAGTTCATCTTGGGGCTGGCCTCGATCCAGTAGCCCAGGTACACATGGGGCAACTCCAGGGAGCGTGCCTGGGCAATCTGCCACATCACGTTGTAGGTGCCGTAGCTGCAATGTGGCTCGGGTTCGTAGAAGGTATAGACCGCCGAAAGCCCGTCGTCGAGCACGTCCAGGATGGACACCATCTTGAGCGCGCCGGGCTCTCCTGTTGTGCCATCTGTTTCGCGGAACTCCACCAGGCGTGAATTCACCCGGCTTTGCAGCAGAAACTGCGTGTACTGGTCGATGCTGTCATGGTCCATGCCGCCGCCCGCATGGCGGCCGTTCTGGTAGCGCAGATACAGCTGATAGTGCTCGGGTACAAAACACAGGCGCAATACCCGTGCCTGCAGGTTGCCGTGTCGCACGGTAGCGCGCCGCTGGCTCCGATCCGGCTGAAACTCGTTCACCAGCACGCGCAAGGGAGTGCAGGCCTGGCAGCCATCGCAATAGGGGCGGTAAGTGAACATGCCACTGCGGCGAAACCCCTTGGCCACGAGATCGGAATACACATCGCTCTGGATCAGGTGGCTGGGCGTGGCGACCTGCGACCGTGCCTGCCTGTCCGGCAGATAACTGCAGGGGTAAGGGGCTGTCGCGTAGAACTGCAGGGTCTGCAGTGGAAGGTCATTGAGTTGCGTCATGCCGTGGGCGCCGTGGAGGGCAGCAGCTCGTTCCAGTATACGGGTTCAAACGACCACGAGAGGGCGGGCCGATCCAGTGCGTTTTGGATGTGAGACAGGAACTGGGCTCGCGAGATTTCGTGGGCTCCCAATGAGGCCAGGTGCCGGGTGTTCTGTTGGCAATCAATCATTGCCACACCCTGGCGGCGGCACAAGGCCACCAGGGCTGCAAGCGCGATTTTCGATGCATCGGTAGCGTGGGCGAACATCGATTCACCGAACACCGCCTGTCCCAGTGCGACGCAATACAGGCCGCCTGCCAGTTTTCCATCGATCCAGGTTTCAACGCTATGAGCATTGCCCGCTGCATGGAGGCGGGTGTAGGCTTCAACCATCTCGGGCACGATCCAGGTGCCAGCCTGCCCGTCGCGCTCCTTGGTAGCGCAGGCCGTGATCACTTCCAGGAAGTTGTGGTCTATGCGGATCTCGCAGGCTGTATTTGCTCGGAATGCCTGCAGGGTCCTGCGAAGCGAGCGATGGAGTCGGAAGTTCGCCACGGGCAAGACCATGCGTGGATCGGGAGCCCACCACAGGATGGGTTGCCCCGGGCCGTACCAGGGGAACGTGCCCTGGGTATACGCCGCTCGCAGATGCGCTACATCCAGCGTGCCACCGGCAGCCAGGAGTCCGGGGGCGGGGTCGTCGGGTCCCCATGCTTTCGCAGGGTCGGGTAGCGGATCTTCAAGCTCCAGCCAAGGCAGTTGCGGGGGCATGGGGTTGCAATACAAATAGGACTTGCGCAAATCGGGGTGCAACGGCCGCCTCACCTTGGGATGAGCCGCTTGGCTGGGCCAGTTTTGCGCAAGTCATGACAAAGAGCTGTATTGTCAGGCAGGCAGAGTGAGGGTGGATTTTCTTGAAGCGTGTGAATGAAAAAGCCCACCATGTATGAACATGGTGGGCTTTTTGGCTGGCTCCTCGACCTGGGCTCGAACCAGGGACCTACGGATTAACAGTCCGGCGCTCTACCGACTGAGCTATCGAGGAATGATCGGTATGTAAAAGGCCCCGCGTACACATGCAGGGCCTGCAAAATTCTTGGCTCCTCGACCTGGGCTCGAACCAGGGACCTACGGATTAACAGTCCGGCGCTCTACCGACTGAGCTATCGAGGAACAAGACTTAGATTATATACATAAAAATTGGGGCTCCGAAGATTTGACGGCGGGTTCTTGCGTGGTGTTGCGGTCGCGTGCCGAGGTGTGCGAATGACGGCCAACTTTCACTACTCCGGTGAGGGGAAGGGTGAGCTTCAGGGCTCGGGGCGGTGCCACAGCCAAGCTGCCACGCAAACCATGGAGGTGATGGCGATACCCACCACCCACGGCCGGGTGCCCGTGGCGAACAGCACGATGCCGCTCAGCGCCATCAGCAGTGTGGCACTCCACTTGGCCCGCCGGCTGACCTTGCCGCCCTGGGCCCAGTTGCGAAGCAGGGGGCCGAACAAGCGGTGGTTCCACAGCCAGCGGTAGAGCCGTGGCGAGCTGCGGGCTGCGGCCCAGGCCGCCATGAGGATGAACACCGTGGTCGGCAGTCCGGGAACGATCACACCGATGATGCCCATGACGAGGCACAGCACGGCAAATGCGAGCAGCAGCCAGCGCACGGGCCAGGGCAGGGTGCGCAGTGGCGGCGCGGCGTCTTCGTGGGACTCGGTGGGGGGCTGGGGCATGTCCGTTATTGTGAATGCCCCGGCGGCGGCGCCTGGGCGTGCGCACGCGCTATGCTGCCGCAGCAGCGCATGTGACGCTTTCTTCTCTTGACCTGAATGCACCTTCGATGACCATCCACACCATCCTGAAGATGGGCGATCCGCGCCTGCTGCGTGTTGCCCAGCCTGTCACTGAATTCGATACCGATGCGCTTCACCTTCTGGTGCGCGACATGTTCGAGACCATGCAGTCTGTCAATGGCGCGGGGCTTGCCGCGCCGCAGATCGGCGTGGATCTGCAGCTCGTGATTTTTGGATCTGGCGAGCGCAATCCACGCTACCCGGACCGGCCCGTGGTCCCTCCCACCGTCTTGCTCAACCCGGTCATCATGCCCCTTGGTGATGAGGAGGATGAGGACTGGGAAGGTTGCCTTTCGGTGCCAGGGTTGCGCGGCAAGGTGCCCCGCTGGTCGCGCATTCGCTATACCGGGTTTGATCCGTATGGCGACCCGATCGACCGCACGGTGGAAGGGTTTCATGCCCGGGTGGTGCAGCACGAATGCGACCACCTCATCGGCAAGCTCTACCCCATGCGGGTGCGCGATTTCACGCAGTTCGGCTGTACCGAAGTGCTGTTCCCGGACATCAGTGCCAACGAGGACGACTGATGCCTCCGCCTGACAGGCACACATCCGTCACCGGTGTACCCGCACCGGGATAGATCTTGCTGTGGGTGATGGCTTCGTACGCCTAGTTGCTGAAGCTGCTCAGGGTGAAAGATGTCAAAAAAAGGCCGCTAGCGCTTTCTGGTAAAGCGCTGGTAGCTATTAAAAAGAGAGCATTTTTTCGAGCATGGCTCACGCGGACAGTTCGCGCAGCAGCTCGGTCTCGATCTCGATCTGGCGGGCGTTGTTCTGCAGCTCGGGGCCCTGGATCAGGAAGGTGTCTTCCACCCGCTCCCCCAAGGTGCTGACCTTGGCCAGTTGCACGCTCAGGTGGTGCTGCGCCAGGATACGGGCCACCAGGTAGAGCAGGCCCGCCCGGTCGCTGGCCGAGATGGCAAGCAGCCAGCGCTGGGCCTTTTCGTCGGGGCGCAGCGTGACGCGCGGCGCCACCGGAAAACTCTTGACCCGGCGCGAGACCCGCTTGCGGGCGGGCTCGGGCAGCGGGCCACCGGCCTCGATCACACGCACCAGATCGCTTTCGACCATGTGCGTCAGCTCCCGGTAGTGCCCCGGCTGCGATGAGGCCACCACCTGGAAGGTGTCGAGGGCATAGCCGTTGTTCGCGGTGTGCACGCGGGCATCCAGGATGGAAAACCCCGCGCGGTCGAAATATCCGCAGATGCGCGCAAACAGATCGGCCTGGTCGGCCGCATACACCATCACCTGCAGCCCGTCGCCCGCTAGCGACTGGCGCGCGCGCACCACAGGCTTTGCCGTGCCGACATGGCGCGACAGATGGCGCGTGTGCCAGGCGATGTCGGCGGCCTCGTGCCGCATGAAATAGCTCACGTCCAGTGTGGCCCAGAGAGCCTTGTGTGCCTCGAAGGGCAGGGCGCTCAGGGCCAGCAGCACCAGCGCCTCGCGCTTGCGGGCCTCGATTTCGGCGGCAGCGTCGGGCGCCCGGCCGCCCAGGGTGCGCAGCGTGGCGCGGTACAGGTCTTCCAGCAGTTTGCCCTTCCACGCATTCCACACCTTGGGACTGGTGCCACGGATGTCGGCCACGGTGAGCAGATACAGCGCGGTGAGATAGCGTTCGTTGCCCACGCGCTGTGCGAACGCGGCGATCACGTCGGGATCGCTCAGGTCTTCCTTTTGGGCGATGCGGCTCATCGACAGGTGTTCGCTGACCAGGAATTCGACGAGTTTTGCGTCCTCGCGGGCGACGCCGTGCTGGCGGCAAAAGCGGCGCACTTCTACGGCACCGATCTGCGAGTGGTCGCCCCCACGGCCTTTGCCAATGTCATGGAAGAGTGCGGCGATGTACAGGATCCACGGCTTGTCCCAGCCGCCAGCCAGCTGCGAGCAAAAGGGGTACTCGTGCGCATGCTCGGCCATGAAGAAGCGCCGCACATTGCGCAACACCATCAGGATGTGCTGGTCCACCGTGTACACGTGGAACAGGTCGTGCTGCATCTGCCCGACGATGCCGCGAAACGCCCACAGGTAGCGGCCCAGCACCGAGGTCTGGTTCATCAGCCGCATGGCATGCGTAATGCCCGACGGCTGCTGCAGGATGCGCATGAAGTTGTCGCGGTTGACCGGGTCGCGGCGGAAAGCGCCATCCATCACGCCGCGTGCGTTGTACAGCGCACGCAAGGTGCGGGCTGACAGGTCTTTCAGGCCCACCGTGGTCTGGTAGAGCAAAAAGGTTTCGAGAATGGCGTGTGGGTCGCGCGTGTAAAGGTCATCGCTGGCCACCTCGATGAGTCCGGCCTTTTCGAAGAATCGCTCGTTGATGGGGCGCGGCTCGTGCGTCGAGGGATTCAGGCGCTCTTCGATGTTGAGCAGCAGGATCTGGCTGAGCTGCGATACCGCCTTGGCCGCCCAGTAGTAGCGCCGCATGAGGCTCTCGCTGGCGCGCATCGGCAGCCGCGATCCGTCGGGCGCCTGTGAGCGGTAGCCAAACGACTCGGCCACGGCGGTCTGCAGGTCAAACACCAACCGGTCTTCATGCCGCCCAGCGGCGGCATGCAGGCGCGCACGGATGAGGCACAGCACCGCCTCGTTGCGCTCGATCTGGCGCACCTCGAACGCGGTGGCCATGCCGCTGGCGGCCAGCTCTTTCCAGTTGCGGCCCAGCCCCGCGGCCTGGGAGACCCACAAGATCATCTGCAGGTCGCGCAGCCCCCCAGGAGACTCCTTGCAGTTGGGCTCCAGCGAATAGGGCGTGTTCTCGTACTTGTTGTGGCGCTGGCGCATCTCCAGTGTCTTGGCCACCAGAAACGCCTGGGGATTCATCTGCGCGCGGTACTGCCGCTGGAAGTCCTCAAACAGCGCTGCGTTACCGCACACGAGGCGTGATTCAAGGAGGGAGGTCTGCACGGTGACATCGCCCGCACTTTCGGCCAGGCATTCGGCCACCGTGCGCACGCTGGAGCCAATCTCCAGCCCCGCATCCCAGCAGCTGCCGATGAAACCTTCGAGCTGGGTGCGCAGTGCGCTGCCCGCCTCGGGCGCCGCACCATCGGGCATCAGCAGCAGTACATCCACATCCGAATAAGGAAAGAGCTGGTCGCGCCCGAAACCGCCCACCGCCACCAGGGCCATGTCGGCAGGCAGTTCGGCGCGCTGCCACAGCGTTTGCAGCAGGTTGCCTGCCAGGGTGGACAGCTTGCGCAGCAGCACCCGGATGCCGCGTGTCGAGGCCCCCGTCGCTTTCATGGCGGCCAGCAGCGCCGCTTTGTCGCTGCGGTAGGCGTCCCGCAGGACGTGCACTTCAGGCAGGGCATGGATTTTGGTCATGGTCGTCGAAGGTCGCGCTGAAGAAGGGCCATGCAAAAAGCCATGCAAGAGTTGTGCGAGCCGGCTGGCAGGGGCCGGCGAGCGGGTCAGGTCTTGGTCGCGGTCACAAACGCCGGGAGCGGCGGCGAGCCTGCCGACAGCGTCATGACTTCATAGCCTGTTTCGGTAACCAGCACCGTGTGCTCCCACTGGGCTGACAGGCTGTGGTCCTTGGTCACGATGGTCCAACCGTCGTTACCAAAGTCTTTTACCTCGCGGCGGCCAGCGTTGATCATGGGCTCGATGGTGAACACCATGCCGGGCACCAGTTCTTCGAGCGTGCCGGGGCGGCCGTAGTGCAGCACCTGAGGCTCTTCGTGGAATTTTTTGCCAATGCCATGGCCGCAGAACTCGCGCACGATGGAAAAGCCCTGGCCTTCGGCAAACTTCTGGATGGCGTGGCCGATGTCGCCCAGATGCGCGCCGGGCTTGACCTGCACGATGCCGTGCCACATGGCATCAAACGTGATGGCCGACAGCCGCTTGGCGGCGATCGAGCATTCGCCGATCAGGTACATGCGGCTGTTGTCGCCATACCAGCCGTCCTTGGTGATCACAGTCACGTCCACATTGACGATGTCACCCTTCTTCAAAGGCTTGTCGTTGGGGATGCCGTGGCACACCACATGGTTGACCGAGGTGCACAGCGAGGCCGGGTAGGGTGGATAACCCGGTGGCTGGTAGCCCACGGTGGCCGAGATGGTGCCCTGCTGGGCCATGCATTCGGCGCCCAGGCGGTCGATCTCTTTGGTGGTGATGCCGGGCTTGATGTGGGGGGCGATGTAGTCCAGTACTTCGGAGGCCAGACGGCAGGCCAGGCGCATGCCCTCGATGTCCTCAGCGCTTTTGATGGTGATGCTCATCCCCGGATTATCCCATTGGCCCCCGCGCCACGCAGGCGGTGCGGCCATGCCCGGTAAAATAGCGGGCTCCGGTCCTGGCTGCACGCTGGCGCCCGGAGCCACCCTCTACCCCTGACACCCCCCAACAGGCCGCTACCGTGACCTTGCACATGACCACGCTGGCGGGCGGCAACGCCCTCAGCTCCTTCCGCGCCCAGCAACTTCAACCCGCCCTGGAGGCGATCCACCCCAAGATCAGCGGCATTGCAGCGCGTTTTGTGCACCTGGTCGCTACCGACGCGGCCCCTACACCCACTGAGCAAGAACGTTTGGCCGCGCTGTTGACCTACGGCGACCCTTATGCGGGCCCCGAAGACGGCGCCGTGCTCATCGTCACGCCCCGACTGGGCACGCTCTCGCCCTGGGCCTCCAAGGCCACCGACATTGCCCGCAACTGCGGCATCGCCATCCGCCGGGTCGAGCGCATCACCGAGTACCGCATCAGCATCAAATCCGGTCTGCTGGGCAAAACCCCTGAGCTGACGGCCGAGCAGCTGGCCCAGGTGGCCTCATTGCTGCACGACCGCATGACCGAATCGGTAGTGGCCGACCGCAGTGCCGCCGCCGCGCTGTTCACCGAGCTGCAGCCCGCGCCCATGGAGCATGTGGATGTGCTGGCCGGCGGCCGCGCTGCCCTGGAGGCCGCCAACACCCGCTTTGGCCTGGCGCTGGCGGACGATGAAATCGACTACCTTGTGACTGCCTTTACGGGCCTCGCGCGCAACCCCACCGACGTGGAGCTGATGATGTTCGCGCAGGCCAACAGCGAACACTGCCGCCACAAGATCTTCAACGCGCAGTTCACCATCGACGGCGTGGCGCAGGACAAGAGCCTGTTCGGCATGATCCGCAACACGCACCAGCTGGCGCCCCAGCACACGGTGATCGCGTATTCGGACAACGCTTCGGTGATGGAAGGCCACCAGGTCGAGCGGTTTGTGGCAAAAATGGGATCTGGCGCTGATCCATCAAGCGCCAATAGCTATCAAAAGAGTAGCGTTACCCAGCATGTGCTGATGAAGGTGGAAACCCACAACCACCCCACGGCCATCTCGCCCTTCCCCGGCGCATCGACCGGCGCAGGCGGCGAGATACGTGATGAAGGCGCCACCGGCCGCGGCTCCAAGCCCAAGGCGGGCCTCACGGGCTTCACGGTGTCCAAGCTCTGGGGCAGCACCGTGGGCAAGCCCGAGCACATTGCCAGCCCGCTGCAGATCATGGTCGAAGGGCCCCTGGGCGGCGCCGCGTTCAACAACGAGTTTGGTCGCCCCAACCTGAACGGCTACTTCCGGGAATACGAGCAAGAAGTCGGCGGCGTGCAGCGCGGCTACCACAAGCCCATCATGATCGCGGGCGGTGTGGGCGTGATCGATGCCGAGCTGACGAAGAAGATTGAGTTTCCCGCCGGTTCGCTGCTGATCCAGCTGGGCGGCCCCGGCATGCGCATCGGTATGGGCGGCAGCGCCGCCAGCTCCATGGCCACGGGCACCAACGCGGCCGAGCTGGACTTTGACTCGGTGCAGCGCGGCAACCCCGAGATCGAGCGCCGCGCGCAAGAGGTCATCAACCACTGCTGGGCGCAGGGCGCGGCCAACCCGATCCTCGCCATCCACGACGTGGGTGCGGGTGGCTTGTCCAACGCCTTCCCCGAACTGACCAATGACGCAGGCCGGGGCGCGCGCTTTGACCTGCGTGCCGTGCAGCTCGAAGAGTCGGGCATGGCGCCCAAGGAAATCTGGAGCAACGAATCGCAAGAGCGCTACGTGCTAGCCATCGCGCCCGAGTCGCTGGAACAGTTCAAGGCCTTCTGCGAGCGCGAGCGCTGCCCGTTTGCCGTGATCGGCACGGCCACCGAAGAGCGCCAGCTGGTGCTGCACGACCCTGCTGCTACGGCCGACGACCAGAAGCTGCCCGTGGACATGCCCATGAACGTGCTGCTGGGCAAGCCGCCCAAGATGCACCGTGACGTGAAGACCGTGGTGCGTGAATTCGCGCCCATGGACCTGACCGGCGTGCCGCTGCAAAAAGCCGTGATCGACGTGCTGGCCCACCCCACGGTAGCCTCCAAGCGCTTCCTCATCACCATCGGAGACCGCACCGTGGGTGGCCTCAGCCACCGCGACCAGATGGTCGGCCCCTGGCAGGTGCCCGTGGCCGATTGCGCTGTGACGCTTGCCGATTACAAGGGCTTTGCGGGCGAAGCGATGAGCATGGGCGAGCGCACGCCGCTGGCCGCCATCAACGCGCCGGCTTCAGGCCGCATGGCGGTGGCCGAAGCCATCACCAACCTGCTGGCCGCCCCCATCGAGCTGCCGCGCGTGAAGCTGTCGGCCAACTGGATGGCCGCGTGTGGCGAGCCCGGCGAAGACGCCGCGCTGTACGAAACCGTGAAGGCCGTGGGCATGGAGCTGTGCCCTGCGCTGGGCATCAGCATCCCCGTGGGCAAGGACAGCCTGTCCATGCGCACGCAGTGGAGCGAAGGTTCTGAGAAGAAGAAAGTTACCTCGCCCGTCAGCCTGATCGTGAGCGCATTTGCCTCGCTTGCCGACGTGCGCGGCACGCTCACGCCCCAGCTCAACGCCACCGAGACCGACACCACGCTGGTGCTGATCGACCTGGGCAAGGGCCAGAACCGCATGGGCGGCAGCATCCTGGGCCAGACGCTAGAGCAGAGCGGCGATGTGGTGCCCGATGTGGATGATCCGAAAGACTTGGTGAACCTCGTCAACGCCGTGAACGCACTGCGCGCCAAGGACCAGATCCTGGCGTACCACGACCGCAGCGACGGCGGCCTGCTGGCGGCCGCCGCCGAAATGGCGTTTGCGGGCCATGTGGGCGTGGCGCTGAACGTGGATTTGCTGGTCACTGAAGGCGACGGCATCAGCGACAGCCGCATGGACACGGGCGATGCCAAGAACTGGGCAGGCCAGGTGGGGGCTCGCCGTGAAGAGCTCACGCTGAAAGCCCTGTTCAACGAGGAACTGGGTGTGTTGCTGCAGGTGCGCACGGCCGAGCGCAACGACGTGGTGCAGACCCTGCGCGAGCATGGCCTGTCCAAGTTCAGCCACTTCGTCGGCAAAACGCGTCCTGCATCGTCCGAGATCGACGCAGGCAAGGGCGAGCTGCAGGTCTGGCGCGATGCCAAGGCCGTATTCAGTGCGCCGCTGGCCGACCTGCACCAGGTGTGGGACGCTGTGAGCTGGAAGATTTGCCAGCAGCGCGACAACCCCGCCAATGCCGATGCCGAACACGCCGCAGCGGGCGAGCCCACCGACCCCGGCATGCACGTGCACCTCACGTTCGACGCCACTGACAACGTGGCTGCGCCATACCTGAACCTCGCCAAACCCAAGGTCGCCATCCTGCGCGAGCAGGGTGTGAACTCGCACATCGAGATGGCCTACACGTTCACGGAAGCAGGCTTTGAGGCCTACGACGTGCACATGACCGACCTGCAGACTGGCCGCGTCAAGCTCGAAGACTTCAAGGGTGTGGTTGCCTGCGGCGGCTTCAGCTATGGCGACACGCTGGGTGCGGGCATTGGCTGGGCTCGGTCCATCACCTTCAACCCTGTGCTGGCGGCGCAGTTCCAGGGCTTCTTCGGTCGCACCGACACGTTCGGCCTGGGCGTGTGCAACGGCTGCCAGATGTTTGCCGAGCTGGCCGACATCATCCCCGGCGCACAAGACTGGCCGCGCTTCACCACCAACCAGAGCGAGCGTTTCGAAGCCCGCCTGTCGCTGGTGGAAGTGCTCGAATCACCCAGCCTGTTCCTGCAGGGCATGGCCGGCAGCCGACTGCCGATTGCTGTGGCGCATGGCGAGGGTTATGCCAACTTCAAGTACCGGGGCAACGCCGACAAGGCCATTGCCGCCATGCGCTACGTGGACAACCACGGGCGCGGGACGGAGCAGTACCCCTTCAACCCCAATGGCAGCGCAGGCGGCCTGACGGCGGTGACCACGGCCGACGGCCGCTTCACGGCCATGATGCCGCACCCCGAGCGCGTGTTCCGCAACGTGCAGATGAGCTGGACGAGTGAAGACAAGGCGCAGTACAGCGGCTGGATGCGCATTTGGCGCAACGCGCGCAAGTGGGTAGGCTGACCCAGCGCTGATCATCTGCACCGCTGCGGCGGTTGTTGCCAAAAGGCTGGCCCTTCATGGGGTCGGCCTTTTTTCGTGGAGCCAACCATTGAGAAATGTGTGCGGCGCGGGTGAAAGGCGGCAAGCCAAGGGCTGCTCCGCAACGAGGGCCTGGCCCCCTCGGGTGAGGGTGCTCCCGGCGGCTCAGGGGCTTATCCCATCTTGCGCTGGTAGATCAGCAGGCGGCCCTTGTAGGCCGGGCGGTCTTCCAGGGCCGGGTGGTCCAGGTGCTCTTCCACCACTTCAAACCGGTGCACTGCCATCTGCTTGTGGAAGGCAGAGCGGTTGCCCCGGTTCGGGTCCACGATCCAGATCTGCGCGCCCTGGCCAGCGTGGCGGTCCAGAAAACTGGCCAGCGAGGCGCGGGCGTCGCGTTCATACAGCACATCGCTGCCCATGATGAGGTCGAACTGACCTTGTACCGCGCCGGTTCCCGCGGCGGCGTCCGCGCCCCACTGGCCCGTGCGGTATTTGAGGGGCGGCAGGCCGTTGAGCCGCAGGTTTTCCAGCAGAAACGTTGGTGCCAGCGGGTGGCAGTCGCTGGCGGTCACATCCATGCCGCGCCGGTGGCACACCAGGCTTGCCAGGCCCAGGCCACAGCCAATCTCCAGCACGCGCTCGCCGGTCAGCAAAGGGCGGCTGGCCATGCGTTGTGCCAACTGTGCCCCCGATGGCCAAAGCAGGCCGAACAGGGGCCACGCGGCCGACGATATGCCAAGCGCCTCGGCGGCTCCCAGTGGATCAGAGAACTGTTGCCTGTCGAGCAATGATCGAATGATCAGGTCGGCTGCGCCAGTGATGGCGATGTCTTCGTGTTTGGTGAGGTAGCCGGGCATGGCTTGGGCATGAAGCCCGAATGAGAGCACATGCTCCAGGACCCCAGAGGTGATAGGTGAGGGCGCGAGTATGCGCTTTGTGCGGGGGCGGCATTCGCGCCATCCATCGCTGTGCGGAGCAAGGGGCGGCCCACCAGTGGGAAACAGGTCGTGCAAGGGCCGCCCAGATCGAGGGGTCTGTGCCGCGCGGCGCCGTTGGCCTTGGCGTTGCTATAGTCCGGCGCACGCATGGCGGCATGCCCGCCGATTTTGTACAGACTTATTTCAAGGATTCCCCATGGCCACTGGCAGCCTGCTTGCCCTGTTGGACGATATCGCCACCATCCTCGACGACGTGGCCCTCATGACCAAGGTGGCGGCCAAGAAGAGCGCTGCCATGGCCGATGACGTGTCGGTCATGACCAAGGTGGCCGCCCAGAAGACGGCGGGTGTGCTGGGGGATGACCTGGCACTCAATGCCCAGCAGGTCACCGGGGTGCGGGCCGAGCGCGAAATCCCTGTGGTCTGGGCCGTGGCCAAGGGCTCGATGATCAACAAGGTCATCCTGGTGCCTGCCGCGCTGCTGATCAGCGCGTTTGCGCCCTGGGCGGTCACGCCTTTGTTGATGGTGGGGGGCGCATTTTTGTGTTTTGAGGGCTTTGAAAAAGTGGCGCACAAGCTGCTGCATAGCCCCTCAAAGCCAGTATCTCTCGAAGTCAAAGACGAGAGAACTGGTAGTTGGGTGACAGTCTCATCGAAAACCGCAGAAGAACGGGCGCATCTTGCGCATATCGAAGCCTTGAATGACGAGTCGGTGGATATCGTTGAGTTTGAAAAGGACAAGATCAAGGGCGCTGTGCGCACCGACTTCATCCTGTCGGCTGAAATCATTGCGATCACGCTGGGCACCGTGGCCTCTGCGCCTTTTGTTCAGCAGTTGACCGTGCTGTCGGGCATCGCGGTCATCATGACCATCGGTGTGTATGGCCTGGTGGCGGGCATCGTCAAGCTCGATGACCTGGGCCTGTGGCTCAACAACAAGGCCAGCAGCTTGGCCCGTGCCGTGGGGGCAGGCATCCTGCGCGCTGCTCCCTGGCTCATGAAGGGCCTGTCCATTGCTGGCACGGCGGCGATGTTTCTGGTGGGCGGCGGCATCCTGGTGCATGGCGTTCCGGTGCTGCACCATGCTGTAGAGGGCGCAGCCGCCGCAGCAGGTCAATGGCCGACGGGGGGGTTGTGGAAGGTGGTGGTGGAGAATCTGCTCAACGCTGTGGTGGGCATTGTGGCCGGGGGGCTGGTGCTGGCCGGTGTCACGCTGGTGCAGCGCCTGCGCGGCAAATCCACAGCGTGAGAATGGGTATGCCTTGATCTAGGTCTAAGGGTTAGTACGGGGGTCTTGAGATAGGGCAAGGTCGGCGGGTGGATGCAGCGGTTCAATACATGCACGGGGGTCGTCCCCGTCCAACCGATGCGAAATCACCATGAAAAAAACTCTGCTGGCTGTAGCCGCTCTGTGTGTTCTGTCTTCTGGCGCTGCGCTGGCGCAACAAGCAGAAGGCCCCTGGATGGTCCGCGCGCGCGTTGTCAACCTTGACAGCGCCAACAAGGACAGCACGCCGCTGGGCCTGACGGTCAACGACAAGACCATCCCTGAAGTAGACATCACCTACTTCTTCAACAAGAACATCGCCGCCGAGCTGATCCTCACCGTCCCTCAGAAGCACACCCTGCGTGCGGGCGGCGCTGCCATCGGCACGCTCAAGCACCTGCCTCCCACGCTCACTGTGCAATACCACTTTGACGTAGCCGGCTTTAAGCCCTACGTGGGTGCGGGCCTGAACTACACGCGCTTCTCCGGCGTGCACCTGCCCGCTGGTGTGGACATTGACCGCAACAGCTTTGGCCCCGCCTTGCAAGCCGGTGTGGACATTCCGCTGTCCAAGAACCTGTACCTGAATTTCGACGTGAAGAAGGTCTACATCAAGACCGACGTGAGCGCAGGCGGTGCCAAGCTGGGCACCTTCAAGGTGGACCCCGTTCTGGTGGGCGTGGGTCTGGGCTGGCGCTTCTAGTGTGGTGTTGCAGGCTTGACGGCACATTAAAACCGATGGATTTTTGGTCAGGGCAAGGCGCAAACCACAGCGATACCAGTAAGTATCGCGAGGATTAGCAACGCAGCCCTGGCCGAAAAGACGCGGTTTTAAGGGCCGGATAGCGTGCAACACCACACGAGGGGGGCTGGGGTCAAGGTTGGCCCTGCATTCCTGGCAGCAAGAGTTCTCCAAGGTTAAAAGGGCTGGCGCCTGCGCCAGCCCTTTTTTTTAGGGGTGCGGAAATGGCCTACACACAGCTGCAGGCGAGGCGACGCACAATGGCGTGAAGGGAGCGTGTGGGGCGTGCCGCCGTGCGTGCGCCCCAGGTGCCTCTGCTTTTTGACCACCCGGCGGCGCTGCCGCACCCAACGTCTCACTGACCCATGCTCCTGCCTCGCTACTCCGACATCACGCACGGGCTGACCCAGCGGCCCGCACGCATCTCCCCCAAGTATTTTTACGACCAGCACGGCTCGCAGCTGTTTGAGGCCATCACGCGCCTGCCGGAGTACTACCCCACGCGCACCGAGATGGCCCTGATGCAGACGCATGCGGACAGCATTGCAGGCACGGTGGGCCCGGGGCGTACCCTCATCGAACTGGGCGCAGGCAACTGCCAGAAGGCCCGCACACTGTGCCGCCTGGTGCAGCCGGCGTGTTTTGTGGGTGTGGACATTTCAGCGGACTTTCTGGAACAGGCGGTGCAGGGGCTGCGCGACGACTTCCCCGCACTGGATGCCCGCGCGCTGGCGGGCGACATGACCCTGGGGGTGGCACTGCCGGACGACATTCCCCGCACCGGCCGGCTGGTGTTCTACCCGGGCTCTTCCATCGGCAACTTCGATCCCCCGCATGCCCTGGAACTGCTGGGCCACATGCGCGAGCTTGTGGATGACGATGGCGGCCTGCTCATCGGCATCGATCTGCCCAAGGACGTGGCCGTGCTGGAGGCGGCCTACGACGATGCGGCGGGCGTGACGGCCGAGTTCAACCGCAACGTGCTGCGCCACGTGAACCGCCTGATCGGCAGCGACTTTGATGTGGGGCAGTGGCAGCACCGTGCGTTCTTTAACCCCGAGGCGTCGCGCATTGAAATGCACCTGGAGGCGGCATCCGATACCGAGGTGTGCTGGCCCGGCGGTGGCCGCAGGTTTGAGCAGGGCGAGCGCATTCACACCGAGAACAGCTACAAGTACCCCTTGCCCGTGTTCACCGACATGCTGGCCCGCGCTGGTTTTGCACAGGCCCAGGCGTGGACGGACGAGCGCGGCTGGTTTGCGGTGGTGCACGCGCGTCCCTGATCAGTGGCTGCAATGACCATGGCATCCAACACACTGCAGTCCCGCTACACCGCCGTGCGCGGTCGCTCGGTGGCATTGGCGGCGCCCCTGTCGCCCGAGGACTGCAGCGCGCAGTCCATGCCGGACGCCAGCCCCACCAAATGGCACCTGGCCCACACCACCTGGTTTTTTGAAACCTTCGTGCTCGAAGCGCACGAGCCCGGGTTTGCGCCGTTTGCGCCCGCGTTCCGGGTGCTTTTCAACTCTTACTACAACGGTGTGGGGGCCAAGCACCCGCGCCCGCAGAGGGGGCTGCTTACGCGCCCCGCGCTCCATGAAGTGCTGGCCTACCGGGCCGATGTGGATGCCCGCATGGCGCGCCTGTTGTCGAACGTGGCGCACGATGCCTCGCTGTGTGCCCTGATCGAGTTGGGCTTGCAGCACGAGCAGCAGCACCAGGAGTTGATGCTCACCGACATACAGCACCTGCTGTCGTGCAACCCGCTGTTCCCTGTCTATGCGGCGGCTTGCGATGTGGTGCCACCGCCCGTGGCTGCAACTTTGACGTGGCATTCTTTCGACGGAGGGCTCATCGAAATCGGCCATAAAGGCGAAGGCTTTGCGTTTGACAACGAAGGCCCACGCCATCGCACGTACCTGCACCCTTACGCACTGGCCTCGCGCCTTGTTACCCAGGCTGAATTTGCGGCCTTTGTGGAGGGCGGGGGCTACCAGAACCCCATGCTCTGGCTGGCGGAAGGTTGGGATTGGCGGGCAGCACAGGGTCTGAATCACCCGCTGTATTGGCACCGCGTGGAAGGCGAGTGGTACGGCTTCACGTTGGCCGGCCTGCAGCCGCTGGAGGGCGACCAGCCGGTGGTGCATCTGTCGTACTACGAGGCTGATGCTTACGCGCGCTGGGCGGGAGCCCGCCTGCCCACCGAGGCCGAATGGGAGCACGCGGCCGCGCAGGATGCCGACCCCATGGCGCAGCTCTTTGGCGTCGCCTGGCAATGGACACAGTCGAGCTATGCCCCGTATCCCGGCTTTCGGGTTGCAGAGGGTGCCGTGGGCGAATACAACGGCAAGTTCATGGTGAATCAGTACGTGCTGCGGGGCTCGTCCTGCGCTACGCCACCGGGGCATGAGCGGCTGACCTACCGCAACTTCTTCCCCGCCACCGCGCGCTGGCAGTTCACGGGCATCCGGCTGGCACGCGACCTGGGTTGATACGGGGCTCTGCCGTCCCGAAGGCTGCTGTAGACAGCGGCGAACCGCACGTTTTTGGTGGGGTAGGGCTCTCCTACAATCGCGCTCGCTCGCCCTGCCGGCGCAGCCACGGCGCGCCGTGCCTACCAACCCCTTTTGACCCGTGAGACTCTCATGACCGCTTTGCGAACCTTGTCCCTGTTGTGCCTGAGCGTTGCGCTGGGCGCGTGCAGCCAGATCGATACCGGCAATGTGGGTGTGGAGCGCACGCTGGGCAAGGTGGGGCAGGAGGCCCTGCCGCCAGGGCTGTACTTCACGCTGTTCAAAACGGTGGACGAATTCACCGCCAAGGAGGTGAGCTTTTCGCTGGAGAACCTCACCCCCAAGAGCCGTGACAACCTGACCATGCAGGACGTGGACATCGACATCTATTTCAAGACCACGCCGGCCTCCATCCCTACGCTGTTCGTCAAATACCAGGGCGATGTGGTGCAGCACAGACAAGTGGTCAAAGACGGCACGGCGGACCTGCTGGTGGCCTACAGCCGCGTGCAGCGCGAAGCCCGTGAAGCCATCTACAAGGCCATTGCCCAGATGGATGCGACCACCATGCACACCAAGCGCGCCGAGCTGGCAGAAAGCGTGCGCACCACCTTGCAGGCCGAGCTGGACGCCACGGACAAAGGCGCCTTCACGGTCACCGCCGTGAAGGTTCGCAACATGCTGACGGACAAGGCCATCGAATCCGCCATCCGCCAGCGTGCCGAGACGGACCAGGCGATCGAGAAAAAGCGCAAGGAGATCGACCTGGCCAAGGCCGAGGCAGAGCGCCTGATCGTGCAGGCCGAAGGCGAGGCAAGGGCCAACCAGATCATCAGCGCATCGCTCACGCCCGCGCTCAAGGAAATCCGGCTGGCCGAGATCCAGCGCGACACCGCCCTGGCCATTGCCAGCAAGCAGGGCAACACGGTGCTGATGGGCGGCGGCGCTGCACCACTGGTCAGTGTGGGCCGGTAAATCAGGGCGCCAAGCGGTGCCACTGTGGGTTGATTTGCTATTGAAATAATAGCTAATAGCGCTTGCCAGTCAAGCGCTGGAGGCTCAAAACACTTGAAATTTTGAGTGGCCACGCGCCTTCAGCGCATGGCCACTCGCAGTTCACACCTTGTCGAGCGCCTGGGCCAGGTCGGCCTGCAGGTCGTTGATGTGCTCGATGCCCACCGACAAGCGCACCATGCCCTCGCTCACGCCGGCCTTGGCCAGCTCCTCGGGGTTGAGCTGGCGGTGGGTGGTTGATGCGGGGTGCGTGGCGAGGGACTTCGCATCGCCGATGTTGACCAGGCGCGTGAAGAGTTGCAGCGCATCCAGAAAACGTGCACCGGCCGCACGTGGGTCGGCGTCGCTGTTCTTCACGCCAAAGCTCAGGATGCCCGAGGCCTTGCCGCCTGACTGGCGCTGCACCAGCGCGTGGTCCGGATGGTCGGGCAGACCGGCGTAGCGCACCCATTCCACCTTGGGATGGCTCTGCAGATACTTGGCAATGGCCAGCGTGTTGTCGCAGATGCGGTCCATGCGCAGCGCCAGGGTTTCGATGCCTTGCAGGATCAGGAAGGCATTGAGCGGCGCCAGCGCCGCGCCGGTATTGCGCAGCGGCACCACGCGCGCCCGGCCGATAAAGGCAGCCGGGCCCAGGGCCTCGGTGTAGACCACGCCGTGGTAGCTCACATCGGGCTCATTCAGGCGCGGGAAGCGGGCCTTGTGCTCGGCCCACGGGAACTTGCCGCTGTCCACAATCGCGCCGCCCACGCTGTTGCCGTGGCCGCCCAGGTACTTGGTGAGCGAGTGCACCACGATGTCGGCGCCATGCTCGATGGGGCGCAGCAGGTAGGGGCTGGGCACCGTGTTGTCTACGATCAGCGGCACGCCGTGGTCGTGCGCCACCTTGGCCAGCGCGGCGATGTCGGTCACATTGCCCAGCGGGTTGCCGATGGACTCGATGAAGATCGCCTTGGTGCGCGCATCGATGTGCTGCGCAAAGCTGGCCGGGTCACGCGGATCGGCAAAGCGCGTGGTGATGCCCTGCTGCGGCAGCGTGTGGGCAAACAGGTTGTAGGTGCCGCCGTAGAGCGTGCTGGCCGACACGATGTTGTCGCCCGCCTCGGCAATGGTCTGGATGGCATAGGTGATGGCTGCCATGCCCGAGGCCACGGCCAGCGCGGCAATGCCGCCTTCGAGCGCTGCGACGCGCTTTTCGAGCACGTCGGTCGTGGGGTTCATGATGCGGGTGTAGATGTTGCCCGGCACCTTCAGGTCGAACAGGTCCGCGCCGTGCTGGGCGCTGTCAAACGCGTAGGCCACCGTCTGGTAGATGGGCACGGCCACGGCCTTGGTGGTGGGGTCGGGGCTGTAGCCTGCGTGAACGGCCAGGGTTTCGATTTTCATGAAGGCTGTCTCTTTCGTTGGTTGGAAGGGATGGGTACATCGGGGCAGTGCTCGCTCAATGAGCTTGCTGGTCCGACAGCGCGGGCCATTCTGGCACCTGCGGCGCGCCAAGTCATCGAATCGTTGGCTATGTGCTTATGGCTTTCGGTCTCTCTGCGTGAGAAGGTTTAGGGCCGCTGAATCTGGCCGGCGGGTGGCGGAGCAAGCGCTCCCAGACGGTTGGTGAAGCACGTCGGTATGCAGACTGGTCGTGCTTTTGTGCTCTGCAACAAACATCACATTTCCACACATTTATAAAACAAATCAGTAACTATGATCCGCCTGCCTTTGCCTATCGAGTAGAGGCATAACTCATCGTTCGCGCAAGAAAACTGCGGTGGCAACAGACCAACCCAATTTCACCCCACTGCGCACGGTGCACAGATAAAACGAGAGAGGGTCTCCATGCGTGTCGCGGCTGCCAGCCGTGCAACCACTGTGTTTTCGCAGTGGTTGTGCTGTGCTTTTGTCTTTTTGTTTTCAGGTTCCGTGTGGGCCAGCGATGCGGCTGGTGTGTCGTGGTTGCAAGCTCAGGTCCAGGCCAATGGCAGCCTTGCGCAGGAAGGGACTTCCATCGCATGGCCGGTGCAAAGCCGATCTGAAGCCGCCACAACGCTCAAAGCGCTGGCGGGATCGGTTCCGCCGCAGTTGCTGGATGCCATTGAATTGGCCAGCGACAGCACGGTAGAGGTACTGTCGCGGAAGGCCCTGGCCAAGCAGTTGTCGTCCGCTGTCTCGACAGCCCATCTGGATGCGCTGGTGCTCCACCAGAACTCCGACGGCGGGTTTGGTGCTGCGAAAGGCTACGCCAGCAATGCGCAAGACACTGCATGGGCGCTGTCGGCTCTGACTGCTTCGGCGGGCGTCTATGGAGGCCCATCGGGTCAAGCCGTGAGCTGGCTCCTTGGCGCGCAGCAATCGGGTGGGCAGTGGAGCCTGGCTCCTGATGGTGATGCCCTTATCCCCACAGCACTGGCGATTCAGGCGCTTCAGCCCTACCGGCAGACTTCTGCTGTCGCCTCGGCACTCAGCAAAGCGCGCTCGTGGATGCTGGCCGAGCGCAACGGTGCGCCCGCCTGGGGCAGTTCTGTGCGCAGTGCACATGCGCTGATGGCGGTGCTGCCCGGCATGACCAACGCTGCCACGGTGCAGGTTGCTGTGGACGCCTTGCGCGCCTCTCAGCGTCCGGATGGGAGCTGGGATGCAGACCCCTACACCACGGCCTTGGCGCTGCGCGCTTCCTTGGCTGCAAGCCAGCCTGTTACGGATCCTGACTTGGCCAGCCTCCGAGGAGTTTTGGTCAGTGACGCTACGGGCCAGCCATTGGCGGGGGTGCAGGTGCGTCTGGCCAGCAGCGCCCAATCCACCATCACCGATGCGCAGGGGCGTTTCGAGTTTCAGCAGTTGGTGGCTGGCACCAACAGGTTGGCTGTTGATGCTGCCGGGTTCCTTTCGCTCTCTGCAGACATTGGGCTGCTCAAAGGCCAGCAGCTGGATATGGGCACCATCCGCCTCAAAGCTCTTACCGTGGGCAACGCGAGCACGGTCACCATTGCAGGTGTTGCCAAGTTCACCAATGACGGGCTGAGCTATCAGAACGCTGCCAACGCCACCATTTCGGTCGGCAACCGGACCACGCAGACCAACGCCAATGGCGAGTACCTGCTGGAAGGTGTGACACCCGGCGCGATGGACCTCAAGGCAAGCTATTCGTCCTATCAAGCTGTGGAAGTCAGTTTCAGTGCATTGGCGGGGCAGCAAGTCCGATTCGATCCTGTTTTCCGTCGCAGTACTGCGCAAAGCACGCTCAAAGTCGTTGTCACCAACCAGGGAACAGGCGCAGCGATTGCCATGGCCAGCGTGTCACTCAACGGTTTGGTTCGAAATACCAATGCCAAAGGCGAAGCTGCCTTTGATGTGGGCGTGGTAGCTGGCGACAACACCGTCACGGTGTCTGCCAGCGGTTTTGATACACGCATCCTCACTATGAACGTGCAAGGCCATCACACCATCACGCTGCCTGTGACGTTGACAGCGCAAAGCACGCCCCCCGGCCAAACGGTGCTGCTAGGCATCGTGTCGGATGCCGCCACACGGCTGCCCCTGCAAGGTGTGACTGTGGCCGTGGATGGAACAGGCCGCACAGCCACCACAGATGCTACCGGGCGCTACTCCATTGGCGGTGTGCCGGATATTGCTGGCTCACGCACCGTGTCCATGCAGAAGACGGGCTATCAGCGGTTTGAGCAAGCCATCACGCTGGTGCAAAACGGTACGCACCAGTTTGACGTGCCATTGCATCCCAGCGTCGATCCTCAGCAACCCATTTCTATCCAGGCCACCGTTACGGATAAAGCCACCCTCCAGCCCATTGTGGGTGCAACGCTCACCCTTTCGGGCAGCAACCCGCATGTAGTCCAGACCAATGCGCAAGGTGTGGCGGAAATTTCCGGCCTGAATGCGGGAGCCACGCAGGTGCAGGTGTCTGCGCAAGGCTATGACAACGTGGCTTTTGCCGTGGATCTGGCTGCGGGCACACGCTATGTGCTGCCAGTGGAACTCACACCGAAGGTGCTAGGACAGGACCGTATCCACGGAGTGGTGCTGGATGCCCAGAGCCAACGCCCGCTGGCCGGGGCCAAGGTGGTTCTGGCTGGCGTCAGCTTGCTGGAGACCACATCAGGCGCCGATGGTCGATATGAGTTTGCCAACATCACCCCAGGCCGCTGGAACCTGGCCGCAAACGCTCCAGGCTATCAAGGCAGCAGCAGTGGATTTGACATAGCCACGAGCACCGTCATCAACCTGCCGCTGAGGCCAGATTTGGGCCTGGATGCCAACAACACGCTGCGCGCTGTGGCAGTGGGGCATCCAAACTATCCGACGACTTCGGCGGGACCTGTGGGTTATCTCTTCATCTTTGGTGAACAGGGCACCACAGGCCAGGTTCTGAGTAACGACGGCGCCATCAACTACAGCTTTGTCATCGGCGCCAGTGGCGTGGCAGAACTCATGGTGCCCAACGGCCAGTTTCTGCACGAAGCGGGCAAGGTGGTGGACAAAGCCTTGCAGGTGTATGCCAGCAAAGGTGTCAGCGCGTATTTCTTGAACCGCGAGATGTACACCACGGACATGTCGTATCTGCTTGATGCCACGGCTTTGGGGCAGGAATACCGCATCGTCGATTGGAACTACGCTTACAGCGTGATCCAGTTTTCGCTGACGGCTGTGGAAGACGGCACAGTAGCCACCATCACACCAGCCAGCAGCCTGACGACGGGGCAGCCCGCCAAGGTGCCTTTTGATGTGACCCTGCAAAAAGGCCAGTCGGTGATTTACACCGCCTACTCCGGCAATGAAATCACCGGCACCCACATACAAACCAACAAACCCGTGGCCGTATTTGCCGGGGGGCAGTGCGCCAACGTCCCTGTTAACGCAGGTTACTGTGACCATTTGTTCACCCAATTGCCACCGGTGAAACACTGGTCTGCGGAGTACGTGGCGCCCAAAACTGCCAACACGGGCGCTGCAGGCAACCTTGTCCGCATTGTGGCCAACACCGCTGCTACCCAAGTGCGGGTGAATGGAGCCCTGGTGGCCACTCTCAACGCTGGGGAGTTTCATCAGGTGACTGATGCAGAGAGCCTCCACATCGTTGCCTCTGCGCCCGTGCTGGTGGGGCAGTTCCTGAAGGGGTCCACGATCACCACCGGAGGGGTGCTGGGTGACCCCGCATTCACTTATGTGGGTGGCATCGACCAGACCCTCTCTGACTACGTTTTCACGGCGCCGACCAATCTGTCGCCTTACAAAGAAAACTACCTGAACGTAGCGATTCCGACCTCTGCGCTGAACACCCTCCAGCTCAACGGTGTTGCGGTGAACGTTTCGGGCTTCACGCCCTTGGGTACCAGTGGCTACAGCGTGGGCCATGTCGCGATCCCCACCGGCCCAGGGCGCATCAAGGCAGCCAAGCCGTTTCTGGCCACCATCGCAGGTTTCAGCCAGGACGACAGCTATCTGACCATCATCGGTGCCAAGTACTCGGCGGGTGCATCACCCGACGATATCGTGGCGCGTGTCAGTGCCAGCACCGACAAGCCTTCGTATCCTGCAGACGCAGCAGTAGAGTTGGGAGCCTCAGTGCTCAACCTTGGCACGACACCAGCAGTGTTGTCGCTGGTGCTGCGCATCAACGACGCCACTGGGGTGGAGGTTGCCCGATTTGCGGCGCACGACCTGGGTGCAGTGGCTGCTGGCGCAACGGTGCCCCATACGCAGCCCTGGAATACCGCGCGCTACCCCGCTGGTACCTACACGCTGGTTGCCACGCTCCTGAACGCCCTGGGTGACGTGGTGGATGTGGGCAGCACCCTGTTCACCATCATTGCCGACGCCGCGCAAGGCGCTGGCAAGGCCGCACTGACCGTGGCTGTGGACAAGGCCGAATACGCACCCAACGACCGCGTGCGCATTAGCAACCTGGCCCGCAACCTCACGGTGAATGCGCCGGTGGACAACGCCCGTGTACGCATCACCGTGCGCAACCCGCAGAACGCTGTGGTCTACACCCACGTCCACGTGCTGGGCCAGTTGCAGGCCAACGGCCTTCGGTCCACAGACACCCAGCAGACGCTCAAGACGGCGATGGAGGGCACCTACACGGTAGAGGCCGTGCTCATTGGCAGCGGCAACAACCTCAAGTCGGCAACTGCGCTGCCCACCGGCCAGGCCAAGGCCTACGACGTGGATGTAGACCTGGCGACAGCCACCACTACTTTTGCAGTGCGGGCCAACGCACCAGGCGGGCCCGGCACTCCTGGTGGCCCGGGTGGCCCCGGCACGCCCGGCGTGGCCAACCCCATCCCTGTCAACCAGCCGTGGTTCCTGTGGCTCGTTGCCGTGCTGTTGGCAGCCGCAGCATTGCAGCCGCTGCGGGCGGGTGCCCGCCCATCCAGCCCGGCACGCCAGCGCGGAGGGTTGCAATGAAGTCCTCGCAACACCCCGCTGTCACCGCGATCACCCCCCATTTGAGAGAGAAAGCCACCATGCGCCCATCGCAGGCCCCCGAACACGAGCACGCCCGTAGCCACCCCCCCCAGCCAACCCTGCAGCACCGCCCGGCGGGCTGGTTCAAGCGCACGGTCGTGTGGTTGCTCACCGCGTCGGTGCTCAACACCGTGGGGCTGCCGCTGGTGCACGCGCAAATGGCGCAGCGCAACCAGCTGGCGGCGCAGCAGCGCATGAAAAGCGGAGCGCCCTCCGAGCAATATGCCGACACCCTGGAGCAGTTGTTCAACGCGCTCAACCCGGAATCCGGCCGCCCCGGCATTGCGCCCAATTTCAGCGACGTAGCGTCCAGCCTGCCCGCCGTGCAAACCCTGGACCGTCAGGCCCAGGCGCTGCAGCAAGAATGGCAAACCCTGCGCAACACCTGGCAAACCGCAGGTGTGGAAGGCAGCGTGCTAGACCGCCAACTCGCCCAGGAAGCCGTCTTTCTGGACAAACACGAGCAGCTGGTCAAGCGCATCGAGGCCGTGCAGGCAGGCGGTAGCGGCCAGACTGCCGCCCTGCAAGTGCTCAAAGAGTTTGTGGACGCAGAAGCCCCCCGCAAAACCCACCTGCCCGTCAACCTGAACAAGCTGCCCTGGCAGGCAGAGCGCGTGCGCCCCCAGGCGCCCATCCAGGTGGATGCCTCCGAGGCAGAACAGCCCGCAGCCGCCGCCAAAGCCGCTACCCTGCAAAGCGCCACCAAAGCCGCCAGCGCCCCCAGCGCCGCCGATCTGGCGCCCACTGTGGATGCCCCCCATACCGACGCCATCAAATCCCTGGCCCAAACCCTGGGCCACAACCCCCACAAGATCTACCAGTGGGTGCACGACAACATCTACTACGTGCCCACCCAAGGCAGCGTACAAGGCGCGCAAGACACGCTGGACAAGAAATCCGGCAACGCCGTGGACACTGCCAGCCTGCTCATTGCTCTGCTGCGCGCCAGCAACATCCCCGCGCGGTACGTCACCGGTACCGTAGACATCCCCACCGCCCAGGCCCTCAACTGGGTGGGCGGCGCGCAGACCGTCGACGCAGCCCAACAAATCTGGGGCCAAGGCGGGGTCAACAACGTTGCCCTGGTCTCGGGCGCGCAAACCAAAGCCCTGCGCATCGAACATACCTGGGTTGAAGCCCTCATCCAATACCAACCGGGCCGAGGCACGCGCCACACCCCCGGCCAAAGCACCCCCGACACCTGGGTGCCCCTGGACGGCAGCTACAAGCAATACACCTTTAAAGAAGGCATGGACTTGGCGAACGCCGTACCCTTGGATGCTCAGGCCGTGCTGAACGCAGCTCAACAGGGCACAGAAATCAACCAGGCCGAAGGTTGGGTGAGAAACCTCAACACCACTGCCCTGCAAAGCCAGCTCACCAACTACCAGGCCCGCCTTAAAACCTACATCGACAGCCAAAACGCCGGGCAAAGCACCGTAGGCGACGTGCTGGGCCAAAGAACAGCCACCATCGACCCCTTGCCCTACCTGGCAGGCACCTTGCCCTACAGCATCAAAACCCGCAGCCAAACCCACAGCGACCTGCCTGCCAGCAGCAAAGCGCAGTTCAAATACGAAATCTATGCAGACGCCCGCAGCGCCGCCTGGGGCGACAGCCCCCTGCTGAGCTGGAAAACCTCCACCGCAGCCATCGCCGGCAAAAAGATCACCCTCGCTTGGGTAGCAGCCAGCGCAGCGGATGAGGCCGCCATAGCAGCCCTCATCCCCAAGCCCGCCCCCGGCCAACAGCTAGACCCCAGTCAACTGCCCAGGGGGCTATCGAGCAGCATCAACCTCAAGCCCCAGATATCGGTAGACGGCACTGTGGTAGCCACCGGCCCCGGCATGCGTGCAGGCAGCGAACCCGTGGGCCAAGGCGGCTTCACCCGCTACGGAAGCCAGGACTGGGACGAAACCCAAGACCAGCTCATTGCAGGCCAGCAAACGGCCCTGGGCGTAAGCATCCAAGGCATCAGCCAAGCCCAACTCACCACCCTCAAGACAAGAATGGAGGCGACAAAACAAAAGCTGGAGCAGGCCCAAGCCGCCCCAGAAAGCCAAAGAGCCAGCATCCTGCAAGGCATCACCGGCGACCACCTCACCGGAGACCTGCTCACCGCCACCCTGTGGGGATACTTCGCCAGCCTGCAAAGCCACGGTGCAATAGCCAGCGCGCAGGCCCAGATGTTTGACCGCCCAGCGCTCAGCTACGGGCTGTTCCACGTGCAAGTCAGGCCCAACAAGTTGTACGGCATCGTCACCACGGGCATCACTTTTCGAGGGCTGAACATGGATATTGGGCACCTGCGGCATGCTCGCTGGGTGAAAAACGACGACCCCCAGGCTGCGATCAACAACAAACCTGAACTCACAGCCAACGGCAAGACTGCAGCCCAGAACCGCTGGATTGAATACAACAAGATGCGGGGGCAATACAGCAGCGCGATGGAACACGCTGTGCCAGAACAATTCTGGGTGGACAAACGCCAATGCAGGTACACGGACGAAACTGGAACTATCAAGAATCCGACCCAGGCAGACTGTGCCCAAGGTGTATCGGCAGTGAAAGCTATTGCCATAGCCCAGGCGGAGGGGCAACGCATCTACACCATCAACCAAAGCAATGCCGCCACGGCCTTGCCAAGGCTACCAGTGGGCGGTACGGTGGGGCAGGAGATTCAATCAGCCATCCAAGCGGGTAAAGAGGTGACGGTGCATGAGAGAGCCATCAACGCGCATGGATGGACGGGGTATGGTTATGTGATTACCGATCCTGAAACTGGAGCGGGTGGGTACATCATTGAAGGGAGAGGAAATGGAGGGACCATTGAGCCTCCAGCTTGGTTCAATAATGTAGTTAGCGCACTTGTCAATTTCATGGGAGGCGTCGCAAACCAACTAATGGCACTGCTTGGAACGTTTTTGGGGCTTTTGTTTAATGCCTTGGATGCATTGGATATACTGAATAATAGTTGCTATGATGCTGGTGAAGCATTTATTCGAGCTGTGGCATTTATGTTTTTTGTGTCCGCTTTTGGCCTGTTGTTAGGGTTTGCTGTTGCGGGCATGGGGATTTTGTTGGGTATCGCAGCGGCGGTTTTTCTTGTTGTATTCTCGTCTGTGGTAAAAGACGCTTTCATGAACTGTCCTATTGCAAGGAGAGTGATTTATGTCTAAATACCTGATAATTTCTGTTGTGTTTTTGTGGATATCTATAATTTCATTGAGCAAGGGTTATTATTTTGCTTTAGGGGGGGCAATTGCAGGGTGGGTTGCTTGTGTGTCAGATATGCGTGCGCTGGGAAGTTGGGCTGTTGCGAATAGGGGGGTGGTGGTGAGTGGTTTGATTTTTATTAGTTTACTTCTGGTGATTTTTGGCATTTGATAGGTGATTTTGAGCGTAGCGCTGGATGTCGCATACGCAAGGCGCTGTTGTACGAACCCAGTTCGTGAACTGGCGCCTGCTGCACACCCGATGGGTGAAAGACGACGACCCGCAAGTAGCCATTACGCCATTCACGCAGCAGGCTCATCCATCGCGCTGCCATCCGACTCTGCCGCAGTGCGCCGCTCTTGCTGGCCTCGGCGCCAGGCCTTCTCGATTTCCACGACCACAAGCACCACCAGCGCGGCGCCAATGCACAGCGCCAGCTCACCAATACTCAGCGGCTCCGTGCGGAAGATGGGGTTGAGCCAGGGCACGTAGATGGTTGCCATCTGCAGCGCAAAGGTGAGCAGCACGGCGCCCAGCAGCGGGCGGTTGCTCAGCAGGCCCAGGCGCCAGATGGGTTCGGATTCGGAGCGGATGGCGATCACGTGTGCCATTTGCGCCAGCGTGAGCACGGTGAACACCATGGTCTGCCAGTGCGCGTGGCCGGTGTGCAGGGCCCAGGCCTGCACCGCCAGGCACAGCCCGCCAATGAGCAGGCCCACGCCCAATATGTGCTGCCACATGCCGTGTGCAAACAGGCTCTCGCGCGGTGCGCGGGGTGGGCGCTGCATGATGCCGCGCTCGGCTGGCTCGGCCGCCAGTGCCAGGCCGGGCAGGCCGTCGGTCACCAGGTTGACCCACAGGATGTGGATGGGCAGCAGCGGAATGGGCAGCAGCAACAGCGGCGCGAGGAAGATGGTCCAGATCTCGCCCGAGTTGCCCGTCATCGCGTAGCGCACAAACTTGCGGATGTTGTCGTAGATACGGCGGCCTTCGCGCACCGCCGCGACGATGGTGGCGAAGTTGTCGTCTAGCAGCACCAGGCTGGATGCCTCGCGCGCCACGTCGGTGCCGCCCTGGCCCATGGCTATACCGATGTCGGCGCGCTTGAGCGCAGGGGCGTCGTTCACGCCGTCGCCTGTCATGGCCACAAAGTGGCCCTGGGCCTGCAGCGCCTCGACGATGCGGATCTTCTGCGCCGGGTCCACGCGGGCGTAGACCTGCACCTGTTCCACCCGGGCGCGCAGGGCGGCATCGTCCAGTGTTGCGAGGTCTGCGCCGGTGAGCACAGGGGCATCCGAACTGCGCTCAATGCCCAGCCGGTGCGCGATGGCGCGCGCGGTGGCGGGGTGGTCGCCCGTGATCATCACCGGGGTGATGCCCGCGCTGATGCAGTCGCGCACTGCGGCCTGGGCCTCGGCGCGGGGTGGGTCGATGAGGGCGATCAGGCCCAGCAGCTCCAGCTGGTTTTCTACTGCGTCGATGTCGTTGGTGTCCGGCAGGCGGGCGTGGCTGCGGCGGGCGAGGGCCAGCACCCGCAGGCCCTGGGCGGCGAGTTGCTGGGCAGTCGCGAGGACCTTGGCGGTGTCGAGTGCGGCAGCGCCGTCGGGTGTCCAGTGGGCGGTGCAGCGAGGCAAGAGCGATTCCGGCGCGCCCTTGGTGTAGGCCACAAAACCCTGCACGTCGCGGTGGAACGTGGTCATGCGCTTGCGGTCCGAGTCAAAGGGCTGCTCTTGCACGCGGGGGCTGCTCACATCCAGCTGGGCCTTGTCCTGTCCGCCCGCATGGGCGGCCAGCACCAGCGCGGTTTCGGTGGGGTCGCCCTGCCAGCGGGTGCCGAACTGGCCCTCTTCGTTCTGCGCCTGGAGCGTGGCGTCGTTGCACAGCGCGGCGGCGCGCAGGGCCTCGGCATGGGCGGGGCCGGGCAGGGGGTCACCGGGCACCCAGCGCACGCCGTGGGCCAGCAGCAGCTCGGCATGCATGCGGTTTTGCGTGAGGGTGCCGGTCTTGTCCGAGCAGATGGTGGTGACCGAGCCCAGGGTTTCGACCGACGGCAGGCGCCGCACCAGCGCATGCACGGCCACCATGCGGCGTGCGCCCAGGGCCAGGAGCACGGTGACCACCGCAGGCAGTGCCTCGGGGATGGCGGCCACGGCCAGACTGATGGCGGTGAGGGCCATGAGCAGCGGCGCCTCGCCGCGCAGCACACCCACCACAAAGATCACCGCGCAGATGCCCAGCACCGCGATCGCCAAGCGCTTGCCAAAGGCCGCCAGGCGCAGTTGCAGCGGCGTGCTGCGGTCGCCGGTGTCGAGCAGCGTGGCCACCTTGCCCAGCTCGGTGTGCATGCCGGTGGCCACCACCAGGCCGCGTGCCCGGCCATGCGTGGCCGTGGTGCCCTTGAAGGCCATGTTGGTGCGGTCGCCCAGCGCGCCCACATCCTCGGCGGCCAGGGCCTCCGTCTGCTTGGCGACGGTGACGGACTCGCCCGTGAGGGCCGATTCATCCACCTGCAGCTGCGCAATCTCGATCAGCCGCAGGTCGGCCGGAATCTGGTTGCCCGCCTCCAGCAGCACGATGTCGCCCGGCACCAGCGCCGTGGCGGGCACCACCTGCACGGCTCCGCTGCGCAGCACCGTGGCGTGCGCCGCCGCCAGCTGGCGCAGCGCCGCCATGGCCTGGTCGGCGCGCCAGGCCTGAACAAAGCCGATGACGGCATTGAGCACCACGATCACCAGGATGACCAACGTGTCGGTGACCTCCCCCACCAGGCCCGAGATGACGGCCGCACCCAGCAACACCAGCACCATGAAGTCCTTGAACTGGTCGGCCAGCAGATGCCACCAGGGGCGATCTTGCCCCGCCGCCAGCTCATTGGCGCCGTGGGTGGCGCTGCGGCGCAGGGCTTCGTCGGGGTGCAGGCCTGCGTCAGGGTCAACGGCGTGCTCGCGTGCCACGTCTATGGCATCGCGCAGATGAGGATGGGGGTGTTTCACGGCATCAGTTTCCATGCAGAAAGACCACGTAGGTGTTGACCAGGTACACCGCCGCCATGCCGATGCTGACCATGCCCACTGCGCGCAGCACACGGCTGCGCGGGCGAAAGAACAGGCCCACCACCGCCAGCCCGGTCATGACTACGGCCGATGCGGCGGTGATGGCATGCACGGGCGACACATGGGCCAGCAGATCGCCGGGGCGGTAGAACAGATCATCTATGCCCACGATAGCCACGTTGAACAGGTTGCTGCCCAGCAGGTTGCCAATGGCCATGTCGAGCGCACCCAGCCGCAGGGCGGACAACGTGACCGCCAGCTCGGGCAGGGTTGTGACCAGGGCCACAAACAGGCTGCCCACAAAGCTGCGGTTCCAGCCCATGGTGGTGGCCAGGTTGACCGCCACAAAGGGCAGCCACATGCCGGCCCCCACCACGATGGCAGCCGCCATCGCAAAGCGGGTGGCCGCTTGTCGAAGGCTGGGCAGCGTAGGTGCTGCGTTGTTGGTGGGCGGCGCTGTGTCGGCCGGTGGCGCAGCGGGGTGGCTCCGTTCATACGCAAAGACGGTGCGCATCGCCACCAGATACAGCAGCAGGATCACGGGAGTGAGCAGGCCCACGCTGCGCTGGGAGGCAGTGCCAGCGCCGGTGGAAGCACTGGCAGTAGCCCCCAGTTGGCCCATCAGCAGCCCCAGCAGCAAAAAGCCCAGCAGCACCACGCCAAAAGCGCCTGCCAGCACGTGGCCGTGGGCGGCCCGGGTCCATACCGGTGCTGGCCGGTACAGCAGGTCGATCACCACCAGAAACACCAGGTTGAGCACGCAGCTGCCCAGTGCGTTGCCCACAGCCAGGTTGGGGGTGTTTGCGATGGTGACGCTGGTGATGCCGGTGGCCAGCTCTGGAAGCGAAGTCACGCTGGCCACCAGCGTGAGGCCGATCCAGCTGCCCGACAAGCCTGTGCGCTGGGCAATGGCATCACCGTAGCGCGACAGCTGGTAGCCCGCCGCGCCAATCAGCCCCGCGCAGACTGCGAACTGCAGCCACACCAGCAGCGTGGCCGTCATGGTGCTGGCCCGCAGGGCGGGCATGAAAACGGGGCAGTGTGCATGGGGCATTGCTGTTGAGCCGCCACATGCAGGTGCATCAATGTGCTTTGTGCGGCCGGGCTTTGTAGAAGGTCAGTGGGATCTCGTTGGCCTGGTTCAGCACCTGGCGCTTGATCTTGCCCACCACGTGCATTTCACAGGGCTTGCAGTCAAAGCGCAAGGTCAGCTTCTCCTTGCCGTTGATCAACATCAAGGGTTCGGCTTTGATGGTGCCCTGCACGCCCGTCACGCCCTTGGCCTGCTTGGGGCACAGGCTCATCGAAAAGCGCACGCAGTGCTTGGTGATCATGAGGCTGACTTCGCCTTCCTCTTCGTGCGCCTCGTAGGCCGCGGCGATCACCTTCACGCCGTGGCGCACGTAGAAGTCGTGGGCCTTGTGGTTGAACACGTTGCCCAGAAAGGAGAGCGTGTCTTCAGGGTAGAGCGCAGGGGGTTCCACGGGCGTGGCGCGTGGCAGGCGGGCGAAGTTGCGGGCGCGGCTGGCTTCCAGGTCGGCCACGGCATCGCGGCGCAGGGCATTGAGCACCGAGGCGGGCACAAACCACGGCTGCGAGAGCTGCAGCGCAATGTCATGCACCGCAAACACCGTGGCGCCAAAGCGGCCCAATTGCTCGCGCAGGCTGGCCTCGGCCTTGGTGGCGTCGGTAGCACTCTGGTGGGGTTGCAGCACGTCGGCGCAGCCCACATTGCCGTCCTCGTCGGTCAGCAGCAGGCTGAAACCCGTGGGCGTTTCGCTCAGTTGCGCCCACAGGCCGATGCGGCGGTCGCTGGATTTTTTCTCCAGCGTGCGCACCCAGTCCATGTCGCGGTTGCGGTTGACCTCGGTGCCCTTGCGCAGGTCCTTGAATCCTTCCATCGGGTCTTTGGGGTACACCCGCCACTGGCCGACGCTGCGGGCCGACACGGGCTCGGCCACGTTGATGGCCATGCCCACCAGCTCCTTGTGCAGGTCGTAGTAGCACAGGCCGTCGCCGTTGTGCAGCACGGTGGCGGGGTCGCTCAGTTCCAGCTCCACAAAGTCTGGGCCCAGCTTGGTTACCCAGCCGATGGCCTGGCCGGGGTTCTTGGGGGTGTCGAATGCGCCGATGTCTTCCTTGCGGCCCGTCACGAAGTAGTCGGTGAACTCGCGGTTGAAGTTCTGCAGCGGGTCGGGCGTGAAGGTGAAGGTGGTGCGCCCGCTGGACGAGCGTGAGAGCGGCCGGCCCTGGGCTTCGCGCTCTTCGATGATCTCGTCGAGCAGCGTGCGGTAGTGGGCGGTGATGTTCTTCACATAGCCCATGTCCTTGTAGCGGCCTTCGATCTTGAAGCTGCGCACGCCCGCGTCGATGAGCGCGCGCAGGTTGTCGCTCTGGTTGTTGTCCTTCATGCTTAGCACATGCTTGTCGTGCGCAATGAAGCGGCCCTGCGCATCGGTCACCTGGTAGGGCAGGCGGCAGGCCTGGCTGCAGTCGCCCCGGTTGGCGCTGCGGCCGGTTTGCGCATGGCTGATATTGCACTGGCCGCTGTAGGCCACGCACAGCGCGCCGTGGATGAAGAACTCGATATTGGCGCGGCCAGTCGCATCGACCGGGCCCAGCGCCTTGTGCACGGCGGCGATCTGCTGCACCGTGAGCTCGCGCGCCAGCACGATCTGCGACAGGCCGGCATCTTGCAGAAAGCGTGCTTTTTCGGGCGTGCGGATGTCGGTCTGGGTGCTGGCGTGCAGTTGGATGGGAGGCAGGTCGATTTCGAGCAGGCCCATGTCCTGGATGATGAGCGCGTCAGCCCCCGCCTCGTACACCTGCCAGGCCATCTGGCGCGCGGCTTCGAGCTCGTCGTCGCGCAGGATGGTGTTGAGCGTGATGAAGATGCGGCTGTTGAAGCGGTGCGCATGCTTCACCAGGCGTTCGATGTCGCGGATGTCGTTGCCCGCACCGGCCCGCGCGCCAAAGGCTGGGCCGCCGATGTAGACGGCATCGGCGCCGTGGTTGATGGCTTCGATGCCGATGTCTGCGTCGCGCGCGGGCGAAAGCAGTTCGAGCTGGTGGGGCAGGAGAGACATGGGGCGTGATTATTTCAGTTTCGCGGTGCCGTGGAGCTTCCGTCGGGTATCGGGCACTGCACTTTTGGTAACCATGTGACGATGCATTGTGCGGTGGGGGTCTGGTACAACGGGCGCAGCGTGCAAGCCTCGGCGGCCACCCCATGGTCTCTGTGAACCGCGTTCTTGCAAGGCCGTCGGCATCGTCGGCCACCCCGTAAAACCCAGTGAAAGGACTCTGATGAGCACCTCCCGCGTGAAGAAGCCCACCCAGCTGACACTGGCGATCAATGACCTCGACTTTTGCTACCTGCCGCCTCGGCTCAGTTTGTCTCCCATGCGGCACAACGACCTGGTCTGCACGGTGGACTGTTCGTGGTTCTTTTCCGAAGGTGCCAACCACATGGTGTTTGCACTGGACTGCACCGGCGGGCAGGGCAGCTACAACCCCCACTGCGGGCCGATCTACCGCCACGGCCAGAACCTTTGGTCCGAGGCCCGGGGCTTCATCATCTTTGCGGACGGCATGGTGATGGCCGAGCGATGGAACGGCACGGCCATGCCGGGGCTGGTGACGGTTACCAACACCTCGGGGGCGATCTTCAACCCGGCGGTGCACCCCGTCTTCACGCTTCACGTCCGGGCCGGCTACAGGATGGGTGGGTTTGCCGACCGGATGCGCATCACCATCCACCAGGGTATCGCGGCCGATGGCCCGGTTTTGTTCGAAGGCGAGGTGACCGGGGCCGGGTGGGGCTGGGACTGGACGGGGTCGCACAAAGTGGCCATTGCCGGTATTGGTCCGCACTTCGTGACCCCCAATGACACGGGCTGCGTGGAAGAGCGCGTACCCCGCGACGCACCGAACGCCATCCTTCCGTTTACCAACTTCAAGTTGCGGATGGTGAAAGGTTGAGCGCTTGCCAACGGGCGCGCTGCCGCTCAAAGGGCAGCTTCATAGGGTGACTTCGGCGAATCATCTTGCGCCATTAGCCGTTTTAATGGCCCAGCAAATTACTAAGCTTGCATAGCAATTGGCGACGGCAAGGGAGGATGGTGGCTAGGATGCGGTGCGTTTTGCCCCGAAATGGTGCGCAAAAGTTGCGACTATATTTTTTGGAGATTTCTACCGTGTTCCGAGCTTTCACCCGCCTGCGTCCGTCGTCTTTTCCCGTGTCCGTTGTGCAGCTGGCTGCCGTGGGTGTGTGTGTTGCCGCCGCCACTGCAGCCACCGCACAGGATGTGCAAACCGTCAAGATCGCCCACGCCGGCCCAGTGTCGGGCGGCATTGCCCACATCGGCAAGGACACTGAAAACGGCGTGCGCTTGGCGATTGACGACCTGAACGCCCAGAACCTCGTGATCGGTGGCAAGAAGATCAAGTTTGAAATTGCGGCCGAAGACGACGCGGGCGACCCGCGCCAGGCCACCGCCGTGGCGCAGAAGCTGTGCGACCAGAAGGTGGCCGGCGTGGTGGGTCACCTGCAGTCGGGCACGTCCATCCCCGCATCGGCCATCTATGCCAAGTGCGACCTGCCGCACATCACGGCATCGGCCTCCAATCCTGACCTGACCAAACCCGGCCACAAGACCACCTTCCGCCTGATCGCCAACGACAACGCGCTGGGCGCGGCGCTGGCCCTGTTTGGTGCCGACCATCTCAAGCTCAAGAGTGTGGCCATCATCGACGACCGCACGGCCTACGGCCAGGGCGTGGCCTCGGTCTTCAAGGCCACGGCGCAACAAAAGGGCCTGAAGGTGGCGGCTGAGGAGTTCACCAACGACAAGGCCACCGACTTCATGGCCATCCTCACCGCCATCAAGAACAAGAAGCCCGATGCGATCTTCTACGGCGGCCTGGACGCGCAGGCCGGCCCCATGCTGCGCCAGATGGAGCAGCTGGGCCTGGGCAAAGTGAAGTTCTTCGGCGGCGACGCGCTGTGCACCGAAAAGCTGCCCGAGCTGTCGGGCAAGACTCCCGCCCTGAAGAACGTGACCTGCGCCACCGGCGGCGCATCGGTGGACAAGATGCAGGGCGGCGCCGACTGGAAGAAGCGCTACGACGCCAAGTTCCCGGGCCAGTTCCAGATCTACAGCCCCTATGCCTATGACGCCGCCATGGTGCTGGCCGACGCCATGAAGCGCGCCAATTCGGTGGACCCGAAGGTGTTTACCCCCTTCCTGGCCAAGACCGAATACAAGGGCGTGACCGCCAACATCGCCTTCACCGCCAAGGGCGAGCTGACGACGCCCGCCGTGACGCTCTACACCTTCAAAGACGGCAGCCGCGTGGCGCTGAACTGAGGGGTCGCCCGCGCATGGATCGGTGCCGGTGGACTCGGGCACCCGATGGCCCTGCCTGCAGAGTGGAAGCGGAGCTTCAGTCAGTCCCTCGGACCGCCCGCGCGGGCCGCTCCGGGGCTGGTGCCGTAGTGCCGCCGGAACAGTCGCGCCAGGCTGCTGGCGTTGCCCAGACCCACCTCGTCAGCGATGGCGGAGAGGCTGTGGTGTGAATGGGTTACGCGCCAGTGGGCGTGTTCCATGCGCATCGCTGTCCAGTGGTTGTGAGCGCTGTGGCCGAAGCGCTCGGTGAACAACCGATCCAGCTGTCGGCGGCCAATGCCGATACGCTCGGCGATGCTGGCCACGGTAAGGCCGTCGGCCATGGAGGTGCGCATCAGCGCGACCGCACGCACCAGGTGGCGGCCCAGGTCCGGCCCGCCGCCTTCCATCGATTGCAGGTGGTGCCCCTGGTGGCGTGGTTCGTCCACCAGCATGTCGGCCAAGCCCTTGAAGGCGCGCTCCCGGCCGCAGTGGCGTGACAGCAACTCCACCGCCATGTCGATGGCCGCGGTGCCACCCGCGCAGGTGATGCGGTCGCGGTCAAAGCAATAGATCTGCTCGCTGGCCACCGCTATGCGTGGGAAGGCATGGCGGAACTCGGTCACATGGCGCCAATGCAGCGCCACGCGGCGGCCTTTGAGCAGACCCGCCTCGGCGAGCAAAAAGCTGGCGTTGTCGATCGCCACGAGGGGCAGGCCCCGCGCTGCAGCCTGTCGCAGCACGGGCCCATGGGTGTGCACATGTCCCAGCGACGCTTGCACCGTGCGGCTGCCAAACACCACCAGATAGTCGAATGCCGCCAGGTCCACGGAATCAGGCGTGGCCTCCATGGTCACCTGCACCCCGTTGCTGGACACCACGGGCGCGCTGTCGACGCCCATCAGCGTCCAGGCGCAGTAGCGCTGGCGGCTGCGGTCCGCTTCGTCGGCCGAAAAGCGCAGCTTGTCCAGAAACGCGCCAAACGGCAGCAGCGCGAAGTCGGGTAGCGGCATCAAGAGTAGGCGTACGTCGGGGCGCTGGAGAGGGCGGTCGTTGGCGGTACTCATAAGGTATCCATTTTGGTATCAAAAATAGCCAGATTGGATTGCATACCACGGACAGGAGGTGCCTAGACTCCAGACCATGCTTTTCCAAGAAGGGTGCTGCGATGGAACTGAAAATATGGCTCGTCTACCTGTTGGCGGTCATCGGGCTGTCCTTGACCCCGGGGCCCAACAGCCTGCTGGTGCTGGCCCATGGCGCGCTGCATGGGCGCGTGCGCACGCTGTGGACCATTGCGGGCGGGGCGGTGGGCTTTGTGAGCCTGATCGGGCTGTCCATGCTGGGCATCGGCGCGCTGCTGCAGTCGTCGGCCCACGCGCTCACGGTGATGAAATGGGTGGGCGGGGCGTATCTGGTGTGGCTGGGCATCCAGCTGTGGCGGGCGCCAGCCATGCAGGTGCAGGCCTTGCCCCGTGCTGCGGGACCGGCATCGGTGACGGGCGGCAGGATGTTTCGCCAAGGGCTGCTGGCAGCCATTTCTAACCCCAAGGTGCTGCTGTTCTATGGTGCCTTCCTGCCGCAGTTCATCGCGCCGGGGCGCGACCTGTGGGTGCAGTTCGTGATCATGGCGGGCACCTTCGCGGCGGTCGAATGCCTGGTCGAATTCGGCCTGGCGAGCCTGGCGCACCGCATCCGGCCCTGGTTGCAGCGCACGGGCCGCAAGTTCAACCGTGCCTGCGGCGGGTTGTTCGGCCTGATGGGGGCGGCGCTGCCCATGACGCACTGACTGAAGGCAGGGAAGGCCTTGCCCGGTTTACAGTGCAGTCCTGCACAGCATAGGGAGCACAGGCATGCGGGGATTGTTTGGTTTGGTGGGGCTGGTTGTGGTGCTGGCCATCGTGGGCCTGTTGGCCAAGAAGCAGTTGTCGGCCACGCGCGCCCCGGTGCCCGCGCTGCAGACGGCGCCCGGGGCCGACCCTGCGTCGGCACCGCCTGTCACCGTGCGCGACCAGAGTCAGCAGATCCAGCAGCAAGTCAAGCAACAGGTGGAAGGCCTGATGCAGCAAGCCCGGCCCATGCCCGACGAAGAAAAATAAGCAAAATTGGCCCCTGGCGCTTGTATGTCAAGTGCTAGTAGCTTTCATTTGAATAGCAATGACCCTTGACCAAGATTTGTACTGGATGCGCCTGGCCCTGGCCGAGGCGCAGGCAGCCGCGCAAGCGGGTGAGGTGCCCGTGGGCGCGATCGTGGTCAAGGACGGCCAGGTCATCGCCACGGGCCGCAACGCCCCCGTGGAGGGCCACGACCCCACGGCCCATGCCGAGATCGTGGCCCTGCGCGCGGCCGCGCAGCGGCTCTCCAACTACCGGCTCGACGGCTGCAGCCTCTACGTCACGCTGGAGCCTTGTGCCATGTGCAGCGGCGCCATGCTGCATGCGCGGCTGGCGCGGGTGGTGTACGGCGCGGCAGATCCCAAAACGGGCGCGGCCGGTTCGGTGCTCAACCTGTTCGGGCATCCCGAGATCAACCACCAGACCCAGGTGCGAGGCGGGGTGCTGCCCGAAGAATGTGGCGGTCTGCTCAGCGGCTTTTTCCGCCAGCGCCGCCATCAGCAACGCGCCGAGGCACTGGCGCGCCATCCGTTGCGGGACGACGCTTTGCGCACGCCCGATGCGGCGTTTGCCAACGTGCCCGGCTACCCCTGGGCGCCTCACTACATCAGCGACCTGCCCAGCCTGGCGGGCCTGCGTTTGCACACCCTCGACGAGGGGCCCCGGGATGCGCCCCGCACCTGGCTGTGCCTGCACGGCAACCCGGCCTGGAGCTACCTGTACCGGCGCATGCTGCCCACCTTTCTGGCGGCGGGCGATCGCGTGGTGGCGCCCGACCTGATCGGCTTTGGCAAAAGCGACAAGCCCAAGAAAGAGAGCGTGCACCAGTTCGACTGGCACCGCCAGGTGCTGCTGGAACTGATCGAGCGGTTGGACCTGCGCAAGGTGGTGCTGGTGGTGCAAGACTGGGGAGGCATCCTGGGGCTGACGCTGCCCATGACCATGCCGGATCGTTTTGACGGCCTGCTGGTGATGAACACCCTGCTGGCCACGGGCGATTCGCCACTGCCTGCCGGATTTGTCGCCTGGCGTGCCATGTGCCGCGACAAGCCGCTGTATGGAGTAGGGCGCCTGCTGGCGCGTGGCAACCCGCATCTGACGGCGGCGGAGTGCGCTGCCTACGATGCGCCGTTCCCGGACAAAGGCTACCGCGCCGCGTTGCGGGCCTTTCCAGAACGCGTGCCCGCTGCTGCGGGTGACCCGGGCGCCGCCGTGTCGCGCGCGGCCCGCGATTTTTGGAAGCACCAGTGGCAGGGCCGCAGCCTGATGGTGGTGGGCGCGCAGGACCCGGTGCTGGGCTTGCCCACCATGCGGGCGCTGCAGCAGTGCATCCAAGGCTGCCCCGAGCCCATCGTGCTGCCCCAGGCCGGCCACTTTGTGCAGGAGCATGGCGAGGCCATTGCCGCACAGGCTGTGGAATACTTCGCGCACTGACTTGTCCGCTGGCGCCGCCTGACCGCATGTGGCGCCCGGCATTCCCCCTGTTTACGGAGCAGGCCCCTCGGCGGGTCTGAGCGCTTTGCACGACCACCATCACGACCCTTCCCATTGCGACCACGACCACGGTCCCAAGCACATCTACATCTACTCGCCCTCCAGCGCCGTGCGCGACAAGGCCGCCTTCAAGCGCGGCATTGCCCGGCTCAAGGCCCTGGGCCATGAGGTGGAGGTGGATGAGGACGCGCTGGCCACCCACACCCGCTTTGCGGGCGACGACGAAACCCGGTTGGCCGCCATCCACCGTGCAGCGGCCAGCGGCGCCGATGTGGCGCTGATCTCGCGCGGGGGCTACGGCCTGTCGCGCATCCTGCCGGGCATCCGCTACAAGGCGGTGGCCGAGGCGATTGAAAAGGGCATGCACTTTGTGGGCGTGAGCGATTTCACCGCCTTCCAGCTGGCCGTGTTGGCCAAGACGGGGGCCACCACCTGGGCGGGGCCATCGCTGGGGGCTGACTTTGGTGTGGCGGGCGAGCCCGACGACATCATGGAAGCCTGCTTTGACGACCTGCTGACCGGCCACGGCGAAGGCACAGGCTGGCGCATGAACAAAGAGCAGCCCAACGCCGCCACGGGCAAGCCTGCCGTGCCCAATGTCTATGTGAAGAGTGCCACGCTGTGGGGTGGCAACCTGGCGGTGCTGGCGTCGCTGGTGGGCACGCCGTATTTCCCGCAGGTCAAGGGCGGCGTGCTGTTCATCGAAGACGTGCACGAGCACCCCTACCGCATCGAACGCATGCTGACCCAGCTGCTGCACGCCGGTGTGCTGGCCCAGCAGAAGGCTGTGGTGCTGGGCCAGTTCACAAACTTCAAGCTGGCACCGCATGACAAGGGCTACAAGCTGCAGTCGGTGGTGGACTGGCTGCGCACCCAGATCAAGGCGCCGGTGCTGACCAACCTGCCGTTCGGGCATGTTGAAACGAAGGTGCTGCTGCCCGTGGGCGCGACGGTCTCGCTGTCGGTGGAAGAGCGCGATGCGCTGATCTACTGGGGGCACCAGCACTGACGCGGTGAGGCCTTTACCCGCATGACACCGCCACAACGGCGGTTCGCCACGCGCGCGTGGTGCGCGTCAGGAGGGGGTGTGAGGGGCGGCCTGTGCTGGGCGCAGGGCGCGTGGGAGCTGCCCCTGGAACAGCTGGGTGACCTGGTCGATCACGCCCCGGGCACCGTGCTCGCCCCGCAGCGGTACCAGCGTGCTGAAGAGGTCGGTGCGCAGGTACCAAAGCGCCTCGATGTCGCCAGCATAACGCAGCCGCATGTTCATGCGTGCCACCTCGCAACCGGTCATGCCGGCGAGGCTCTGCAGCATGGCCCGGCGCACCTCTTCCAGCCCCTGGTTGCGCACCCATGCCGTGGACGACGGCTTGTCACGGCCCAGCAGGTCGTGAAGGTTGTTGCGGAGAGTCGGCTTGTTCCAGCGCATGGCGGGGTAAGGGCGGGCTTTTTGTAACAGGGACGGCCAAAGTAAGCGGGACCGAGGTGCAGCGCAAGGGGCGTGCTCCTGTTTTTGCATAAAGACAACAACTTGCCCCGGCTTGTTGCGAATTTTTACGTGTTGGTGGATTTTCAGGCGACCGGGGTTGCGCCTCCCTTTCGCGACGCTGACGATGTGCGGAGTCGTTGTGGTGAACGTTGCAACCGCGCCTTTCGCTGCGGCTGCGGCCTCAGGCAACACTTGTTGGCGCTTTGAAGGGTGCGCAGCCAGGGCGCTTGCACTAAACTGATTCACATGATGTTACCAACGGGCCCGCGTTCATGAGTGTGTTGTCGACGATGGTCTTTGCGGACATCTCAGGCAGCACTGCCTTGTATGAAGCGCTGGGCAACGAACGCGCTACCGAGGCCGTGACGCAGGTCACCCAGTGGATTGGTGACACCATCGAGGCCCACGGCGGCCGGGTGGTCAAGAAGCTCGGGGATGGGGTGCTGGGGGTCTTTGGCGATGCCTCCAGTGCGGTGTCTGCAATGGCCACCATGCTGCGCCAGCACAAGGTCCGCCTGGACCGCTGGCCCCACCCCTTGCGCATGGAGATCCGCGTGGGCGTGGCCAGCGGCGAAGTGGTGGATGTGGATGGCGATTGTTATGGCGACGCCGTCAACGTGGCTTCCCGGCTGTGCGAACGGGCCGGGCCCGCTGAAATCTGGGCTACCGAAACCACCGTGCTGCTTGCGGGCACGGCGCCCGATGTCTGGTACCGCAAGCTGGGCATGATGGACATTCGGGGCAAGGCCGAGTTGCTCATGCTCTACCACGTCGAATGGCGTGAGGACGAAGCGCCCGATTCCCTCACCATGCAGGCGGCACTGGTCAGCAACTTTGCACCGGTCGATTCCATCCTGGGGCAGATCCAGTTCTCCTGGCATGGGGTGGACCGCACCTTCACCTCGTCGGATGCCCCGGTCATGGTGGGGCGGGCCGAGCATGCCCAGCTGCGCATCAACGACCCGCGCGTGTCGCGCCTGCATGCGCGCATCGACTGGCGCAACAGCGGGTTCGTGCTGACCGACATGAGCAGCTTTGGAACCTGGGTGCGGTTCGAGGGCAGCGACTCGCCCGTGCGCTTGCGGCGCGATGCCTGCATCCTGCATGGCGCGGGGCACATTGCGCTGGGCGTTTCGTTCAACGAGCCCAGTGCGCCGGTCATGAGCTTTCATGTGGCGGGCGGCAGTGTGCACTTGAGCTGACACACGCAGAGCTGGCGGCTCCTTCTGCATTGCGGTGTGGCCGCAGCGCGGGCGCGGAGCCACCATGGCTTTGCGTGCACAACATCAACAACAAGACCAACGGCAGGAGACAAGAAACATGGCATGGATGAAGCGGACAGCCCTCGGGCTGGTGGCAGTGGCGCTGCTGGCAGGCGCGGGCGCGGCGGTGTATGTGCAGCGCAGCTTTGCGCAACTCGATGGTTCCCTGGCTGTGGCGGGGCTCAGCGAAGCAGTACAGGTGCGGCGCGATGGCGCCGATGTCACCCACATCCAGGCTCAGACCCCGCAGGATGCCTGGTTTGCAATGGGCTATGTACATGCGCAGGAACGCACCTGGCAGTTGGAATTCAACCGCCGGGTCATGCACGGCCAGCTGTCCGAGGTTTTTGGCCCTGCCACGGTCGAGACCGACAAGCTCATGCGCAGCCTGGACATCATGGGTGTGGCCCGGCGGCAGTACGCTGGGCTGCCGCTGTATGCCCAGGAGGCCTTGCAGGCCTACAGCAAGGGCATCCATGCCTTCCACCAGAAACGTCCCCAGGCCATGCCACCGGAGTTTCTGGTGCTGGGCGTGCAACCCGGAGGCGCCGCAGGCGCGGTGTGGGAGCCCGAGGACAGCGTGGGCTGGGCGCTGATGATGGCGCTGGACCTGGGTGGCAATTGGGGCACCGAGTTCGCACGCCTGTCGGTGGCGCGCACGCTGGACACCGACCGGCTGTGGCAACTGATGCCACCCTATCCGGGGGAGCCGCCCGCTGCGTCCGCAGACCTGGCGGCGCTGTATCGCCAGCTGGGGGTTTATCGTGCACCTGCCGCCGGTGCTGCAGCGGCTGCAGTGGCGCCTGCCAACCGCGAAGGTCCGTTGTCCCGGCAGATCAGCGCCGGCATGCTGGCCTGGGCCGACGAACTGACCCGCAACGCAGGCACCAACGAGGGCAAGGGCAGCAACAACTGGGTCATTGCGGGCACCCACACCGTGAGCGGCAAGCCGCTGCTGGCCAACGACCCGCACCTGGGCCTGTCGGCCCCCGCCATCTGGTACTTTGCGAGCTTGCAGGCCCCTGCGGGCAAGGCGTCTGACGGCACACCCTTGGGCCCCATTGATGCCGTAGGCGCCACCTTGCCTGGCATGCCCTTCGTGGTGCTGGGCCGCACCGACAAAGTGGCCTGGGGCTTTACCAACACCGGCCCCGATGTGCAGGACTTGTATCTGGAGCAGATCAACCCCGCCGACGCCACGCAGTACCGCACGCCCGACGGATGGGCCCCGTTCACGGTGCGCAACGAAACCATCCGCGTCAAGGGAGAGGCCGACCTGTTGCTGCAGCTGCGCAGCACGCGCCATGGCCCCGTGCTGAGCGACGTTCAGAAGTCGCACGCCGAGGTGCTGGACCTGGGCAAATATGTGATCGCGCTGCGCTGGAGCGCGCTGGACGATGACAACCAGACCGTGCTGGCGGGCTTCAAGACCAACCAGTCCAAGAGCGTGGATGAGCTCTTTGCGGGGCTGGCGCACTACCACTCGCCCATGCAAAGCGTGGTGGCTGCGGACGATCAGGGCAACATCCGCTTCAAGGCCGCAGGCCGTGTGCCGCTGCGCGATGCCGCCAACGACATTCGGGGCGTGGCGCCTTCGCCGGGCTGGGACGCGCGCTACGACTGGAAGGGCTGGCTGCCGTATGAGCAAACCCCGCAGGATGACGGTGTCAGCGGAGGGGCGGGCGTCCAGGGCGCCCGGGGCTGGATCGCCACGGCCAACCAGCGCGTGACGGCGCCAGGCTACCCCCACTTTCTGACGCAGGACTGGGCCTTGCCCTACCGCTACGAACGCATTGCGCAGCTCATCGAGGCCACGCCCAAGCACGACGCGGCCAGCATGCAGGCCATCCACCGCGACGTGACCTCGCTCGCCACGCGGCGCCTCCTGCCGCAACTGCAGCAGGCGCAGTCCACGCACCCGCTGGCCGCCGCTGCGCAGAAAGAGCTGCAGGGCTTTGACGGCGTGATGGACGCGGGCCGCGCCGCGCCGCTGATCTTTGTGGCCTGGACGGACGAACTGGCGCGCGGCCTCATCATTCCGCGCATTGGCGAAGACCGGTTCACCGCTACGTATGGCAAGCGCGACTACCGCGCGGCCATTGAAGGCATTCTGGAGCGCAACGACACCTGGTGGTGCCAACCCGCATCGTGTGCCGAGCAATCTGCCGCTGCTCTGGGCCGCGCGCTCGACCGCCTGCAGGCTGCGTATGGCGCGGACCCGGCCCAGTGGCGCTGGGGCGCGGCGCACCCGGCGCTCAGCGCGCACCGGCCCTTCGGCAACGTGCCCGCACTCGCGCGTTTCTTCGATGTGAGCGTGCCCTCGCACGGCGATTCGTACACCGTGAACGTGGGCCAGTACAACGCGGGCGAAGCCTCTGGCCCGTACGTGAACCGCCACGCCGCCTCGCTGCGCGCGGTGTACGACCTGGCCGATCTGGAACAGTCGCGCTTCATTTACCAAACCGGTCAGAGCGGGCTGGTGTTCTCGCCGCGCTACCGCGACATGAGCACCACCTGGGCCGAGACCGGCTATCGCGCGCTGCAGCGCCAGCCCGCGCGCTGGATGCACGAGCTCACACTCACGCCTTCCACTGCCGCCAGCAACGCCGCTACTGCGCAGTGATGCAGGCTGCAAGAAAGCACACCATGGGTTTTGTACCGTTGATCGAAGTCAACCGCGGCGGACTGGTCGAGTGCCAGCACTGGGGCGCAGTGGCCGTGGCCGACCGCGACGGCAGGGTATCGGCCCAGGTGGGTGACCCGTACACCGTCACTTTCACCCGCTCCACCATCAAGGCGTTCCAGGCGCTGCCTTTCATGCAGTCGGGCGGAGCCCGCGCGCTGGGCTGGGGGCAGGGCGAGCTGGCGCTGCTGTGCGCCAGCCACAACGGCGAGCCCATGCATGTGGCGCAGGCCGAGCGCATGCTGGCCAGCGTGGGCAAGGACTACCACGCGCTGCGCTGCGGGTGCCACCGGCCGCTGTTTGCCGAGCTGGGGCTCGCCTCGCTGCCACAAGGTTTTGTGCCAGACGAACGCCACAACAACTGCAGCGGCAAACACGCGGGCTTTGTCGCGCACTGCGTGCAACAAGGCTTGCCGCTGGACGATCACCTCGACCCAGCGCATCCGCTGCAGGTGGCCATTCGCGACCACGTTGCGCAAGCGGTGGGGCTGGCACCAGAACAGCTGGCCATGGGCATTGACGGCTGCTCGGCGCCCAACTACGCCATGCCGCTGGCCAGCCTGGCCCGGGGCTACGCTCGCCTGGCCGGTGGTGCACCGGACACGGACCTGGACCAGAGCCTTACCGAACTGGCCGATGCCATGGTCGCCCGGCCCGAGCTGGGCTCGGGCACCGGCCGGCACGACCTGGATTTCATGCGTGTGGGTGAGGGCGACTGGGTGTCCAAGACCGGCGCCGACGGCGTGCAGGTGGTGGGCAGCCGTAGCCGGGGCGAGGCCTTCGCGCTCAAGGTCATGGACGGCAACATGGTGGCGCAGGTGGCCGCCGCAGTGGAGGTCATGGACCAGCTCGGCTGGCTCGACGCCCGGCAGCGCGAGGCACTGGCGCCGCGCCGGTCGGGCCGTATCCTCAATGCCCGGGGCCTGGAGGTCGGCGGACGCAGGGCCGTGTTCCAGCTACGGCCTGTCTGAACCGGGCAGCCTGACGCCGCGCGGCGGCAGGCCGGATTCGAAAAAACAAGTAAAAAATGGCCCTAGCGCTTTATGGGTAAGCGCTAGCAGCTATAAAAAAAGCAGCAAATGGCTCTGTGTCCGGCAGCACATACACCACGCCGCGTGCCTGGCCGAACACAGGCGCGATGAACTGGTTGTAGAACGCCTCGGGTGCGTTCACGCAGCCGTAGCTGATGCGTTTGTCGCTCACGCCCCGGCTTGCCAGGCGTTGCTGGCGGCGCTCAGCGGCATGAACGCTGCGCACGCGGTGCAGCGAGACGGCGGATTCATAGTCGATCCACACAATGTCGTCGCCGCGCAGGTTTCGCCCGGGTTCTGTCACGAACCGGCCAGCGGGCGTGGTGCGCTCCTCCGGGCGGATCTGTGACAGTGGCCGCCGCCCAATGTCCGGCGCAGACCGGTCGCCCAGCGCAGCGCCCAGCAGCACCGGAGCACTGCTCAGCCACTGCCCCTGGGCCGAGAACACATGGATGCGGGCGGCGGGCTTGTCGATCACGGCAAAAGGCAGACCCTGGTGGTCGCCGGTTTCGGTGGCCCAGCGCACCAGCTGGCGGGCCGTGGCCGAGGTGTCCCTGGGCAATTCCGCTGCGGCCGCAGGCAAGGTCCCCAGTACACCCGCAGCAGCCATGGCGGTCAGGGCAAAACGGCGGTTCATAGTCAAAAGTGGCATGTCGTTCATCCAAGCGCCGTACCAGGCCCCCACCTGCCGAAACTGGCGCGCCCCAGGCCAGTCCACCGGGTGCGTCCCCCTCAGGGGGAAGGCGCCGCAGGCGACTCAGGGGGAATTTCAATTTTCGCCCAATAATGCCTGTACCCGCGACTCTTGCGAAGCCTTGCGCTTCGGCCTCTCATGTTTGACCGCCTCCGCAAAGCATTCGGTACTTCCGGCTCCCCGGGTTTGGACCTGGGCCGGCCTGCCACCAACCGGGACGTGGCCCGCTGGGCTGCGAAGCAGCAGCTGGCCATCGTTGCACATTCCACCGAGGGACATTTCGATCTGGGCGGTGACATCCACGGCCACCCGTGGCGGCTGGAATGCGGCGCACCCACACGCGACTATGTGACGGGCCTGGAGCTGCGCGGGCGCGCCGACGTGGGCGCCGACCCCGATGCCGCCGTGATGGTGATCAACCGTCCCTTGCAGGAAATTCTGGAAGGCACGGCCTACACCGCCATCACCGATACGCTGCAGACCGCGGTGAGCAGCAGCCTGCCCGAAGAAATGCGCTGGTTGTCCATGTACGAGGAAATGGCCTGGCCCGGCCTGCCCGTGTCATTCCGCGAGCATTTCGCGGTGGTGGCAGAGCGCATTGAGCTGGCCCAGCGCTGGATCCATGCGCCCGTGGTCTCGCAGCTGCTCAATGCCGTGGAGGGGGAAGGGGGCTCCGAACGGGCGAAATCGCCCATGGTGCTGATGCTGGCGCGTGGCAAGGTCTACCTGCGCATGGAACACACGCAGCGCAGCCTGGCCGAGATAGCGCATGCCAAGCAACTGCTGCTGGTGGCCGGGCAGGCGGCCCTGCAGAACCTGCCGCCCATGTCGGTGGCGGGGCCGGACGACGTGCCCAACATCACCCGGTAGCGTTCCAGCCAGCGCCTGCGCCAAAGAAAACGCACAACGGAGCCTGTGGCCCCGTTGTGTGTTCTGCAATATGTTCCCGCAGGCTATGACGCTGGCACGCTGCAAGCCAATGCCCTGCGCAAGGGTCGCCCAGCCGCGTTGGGTGCGGTTCCCTCCCGCGCGTAGTGCGAGAGAGGAGGGGAAAGGCCCAAGGGGCCTCTGGGGGTGATTTCCAGTCAGCTCCCCCGGGTGACGGGCACGGCCGCATCACGGCCGTAGGTGCCGTACTTGCCCAGCTCCCACTTGGCAATGGCGTTGCGATGCACCTCGTCCGGGCCGTCTGCAAAGCGCAGCGTGCGTGCACCGGCGTAGGCATAGGCCAGCGGGAAGTCATCGCTCATGCCGCCGCCGCCATGCACCTGCATGGCCCAGTCAATCACCTGGCAGGCCATGCTGGGTGCCACGACCTTGATCATGGCGATCTCGGTCTTGGCGACCTTGTTGCCAGCCACATCCATCAGCCAGGCGGCCTTGAGCGTGAGCAGGCGCGCCATGTCGATCTTGCAGCGCGCTTCGGCAATGCGCTCTTGCGTCACGGTCTGCTGGGCCACGGTTTTGCCAAAGGCCACGCGCGACGAAGCACGCTTGCACATCAGCTCCAGCGCGCGCTCGGCCAGGCCGATCAGGCGCATGCAGTGGTGGATGCGCCCGGGGCCGAGGCGGCCTTGAGCGATCTCGAAGCCACGGCCTTCCCCCAGCAGGATGTTGGAGACGGGCACGCGCACGTTCTCGAACGTCATCTCGACGTGGCCGTGGGGCGCATCGTCATAGCCCAGCACGTTCAGCGGGCGGACGATGGTGATGCCCTTGGCATCGGCGGGTACCAGCACCATGCTCTGCTGCGAATGGCGGGGTGCGTCGGGGTCTGTCTTGCCCATGGTGATGAACACTGCACAGCGCGGGTCGGCCGCGCCGGAGATCCACCATTTGCGGCCGTTGATCACGTACTCGTCGCCCTGGCGCTCGATGCGTGTCTCGATGTTGGTGGCGTCGCTCGATGCCACGTCGGGCTCGGTCATCGCAAAGGCCGAGCGGATCTTGCCGTCGAGCAGCGGCTTGAGCCAGCGGGCCTTGTTGGCATCGTCGCCGTAGCGGGCAATGGTTTCCATGTTGCCGGTGTCGGGTGCCGAGCAGTTGAACACCTCGCTGGCCCATGGCACGCGGCCCATGATTTCGGCCAGCGGTGCGTATTCCTGGTTGGTCAGGCCCGCGCCTTCGTAGCCCGAGGCGGCGGCGCTATCGACCGGCAAAAACAGGTTCCACAACCCGGCAGCCTGCGCCTTGGGCTTGAGGTTCTCGATAGTGTTCAGCGCGCTCCAGCGCTTGCCTGCGGCTGTGTTGGCGGCCAGTTCGTCTTTGTAGGCAGACTCGTTCGGATAGATGTGGTCATCCATGAACTGGAGCAGCTTGGCCTGCAGTTCCTTGGTTTTGGGCGAGTAGTCAAAGTCCATGGGTTTCTTCTCCGTTGGTAATCGAGGGGCGGCGCTTGTACTTGCGTCGTGTGTTTAGCCGCGCTGGGCAAACGACCAGGCCAGTTGGGCCATGGGCCGCGCGGTGTCGCCCGATGCCTTGGCCTGCGCGCTGGACGCCGTGCCAGCCTCCACCCGCTTGGCAATGCCTTGCAGGATGGCCGCGATGCGGAACATGTTGTAGGCGAGGTAGAAGTTCCAGTCGGCACGCAGTGCCTCGGGCGTTGTGATGCCGGTGCGCTCGCAGTACAGGCGGATATAGGTGTCTTCGTCGGGGATGCCCAGCGCGGCCAGGTCCAGCCCTGCGATGCCGCGCCCGAGCGAGGCGGGGATGTGCCAGCTCATGCAGTGGTAGCTGAAGTCCGCCAGCGGATGGCCCAGCGTGGACAACTCCCAGTCGAGCACGGCAATCACGCGCGGCTCGGTGGGATGGAACATCAGGTTGTCCAGGCGGTAGTCGCCGTGCACGATGGACACATGGCCCTCGTCCCGCGCGCTGGCGGGCATGTTGGCGGGCAACCACTCCATGAGGCGGTCCATCTCTTCGATGGGCTGCGTGATAGACGCCACGTATTGCTTGCTCCAACGGCCGATCTGGCGGTCAAAGTAGTTGCCGGGCTTGCCATAGCTGGCCAGGCCCCGGTCTGCAAATTTCACCGTGTGCAGTGCGGCAATCACGCGGTTCATCTCGTTGTAGATGTCGCCGCGCTCGGCTGGCGTCATGTCGGGCAGAGATTGATCCCACAGCACGCGGCCCTGCATGCACTCCATCACGTAGAAGGCGCGGCCGATGACGGATTCGTCCTCGCACAGCACAAACATGCGGGGCACGGGAACGTCGGTGCCATACAGGCCGCTCATCACCGCAAACTCTCGCTCGATGGCGTGGGCAGAAGGCAGCAGTTTGGCCACGGGGCCAGGCTTGGCCCGCATCACGTAGCTGGCACCGGGCGTTATGAGCTTGTAAGTGGGGTTGGACTGCCCCCCTTTGAACATTTCCACGGTCAGGGGGCCTACGAAGCCTTCCATGTTCCGTGCAAGCCACGCGGTCAGCGCTTCGGTATCAAAGGCGTGCTGATCGGAAACAGGACGGGTGCCGACGAAATGGTCAAAGTTGCTCATGGAGGAATGGGGGAGAGGTTCGGTCAGTCAACGAGTCAGTTGTCGGTTTCAGCAATGCGCATCAGGGCTTCGCGGTCACGCACCACCAGTCCGCCCGGCTCGATGCGAATGGCGTCCTCGCGCTCCATGGCCTTGAGTTCCTGGTTCACGCGTTGGCGCGATGCGCCCAAGAGCTGCGCCAGTTCTTCCTGCGCCAGTTGCAGGCTGATGCGCATCTCGCTGCCGTCCGACAGGCTGGGCACGCCGTAGCTGCGCACCAGGTGCACAAGCTGCTTGGCCAGGCGCGAGCGCAAGGGCAGGGTGTTGAGGTCTTCCACCAGCCCGAACAGCTGGCGAATGCGCCGCGCATGCAGTCGCAGCATGGCTTCGTACAGCTCGGTGTGCACCGCCAGAATCTTGCGGAAATCGGCCTTGGCCACACACAGGATCGTGGTGTCTCCATGCGCATAGGCGTCGTGTGTGCGCCGGTCCCCGTCGAAGATCGCCACGTCGCCGAACCAGATGCCCGGCTCCACATAGGTCAGCGTGATCTGCTTGCCCGAGATGGAGGTCGAGCTCACCCGCACCGCACCGCGCGCGCAGGCAATCCACTCCTCGGGCGGATCTCCGCGTGCGGCAATGAGGCCGCCGTCCTTGAAGCGTTTGACGTATGCACATCTGAGGATGTCGTGGCGTAGAGAAGGTGAGAGAGATGAAAACCAGCGACCTGAGTTGATCGCTTCACGTTCTTCGATAGTAAGAATCGGGTCGTCCATGGCCTGTCTTTTGGGTGACTAGAAACAGACCCATTGTCGCGTCAGGGACCTTCGTGCTGCGTCAGGGTTGTCACCTGCGTGTCTGCGCTGTGGGCGCCCAAAAGAAAACCCCCGGACGCTGCAGCGCAGCGGGCCGGGGGATGGTGCGTGGCGGTGGGTGCTCTGTGGGTACGGCACCCAGGTCCAATGCTATTCGTAGCGGGGCACGCGTTTCTCTAGGAAGGCAGAAATACCGGCCCCGCCGTTCGCATGGTGCAGGTTCTTCACGAAATGGTCGCGCTCATGGGCCAGGTGGTGTGTGAGCTGGGCATGGGGCGCTTCGTTGAGCAGCTCCTTGATGCTCGCGAGGGCGTTGGGTGCACGCGCGTTGAGCTGCTCGGCCAGTGCCAGGGCGGTCTCCAGCGCGCTGCCGGTTTCTGCAATGCGGTTGACCACCCCGAGAGCGTGCAGGCGTTCTGCGCTGATGCGGTCACCACACATGAGGATCTCGGTTGCCACCTGGCGGGGCAGGGCGTGCGACAGGCTCCAGCTGGCGCCGCCATCGGGCGACAGGGCCACATTGCTGTAGGCCATCACAAACACCGCGTTGCGGGCCGCCACGATGAAGTCGCAGGCCAATGCCAATGAAAAGCCCGCACCGGCCGCCGCGCCTTCCACGGCTGCAATCACAGGCTTGGGGTAGGTGCGGATGGTCTCGATCCAGTTGTGCAGGCCTTCAATGCTCTGTGCCTGTACCTCGGGGGCTTCCTGGCGGTTGGCCAGCAGGCGCTGCAGGTTGCCGCCCGAGCAGAACATGCCATCGGCCCCCGTGATGACCACGCTGCGAATGTCAGGGCTGCTTTCGGCCACACCCAGCGCCTCCACGCCCGCTGCGTACATCACCGGGTCGATGGCGTTGCGCCGCTCAGGGTTGCGAAGGGTCAGGATCAGGGTCTGGCCCTGGCTGGTGCTCTGGAGTTCTGCGGGCATGGTGGCCTTGGTTGGGGAGCGGCTCTTGCTCTGTTCGCGCGATCAGGGTTCTTCGACGTGGGTCAGGCTCAGGCCGATGGCGCCGCGCCTGCGCAGCCAGGGGCTCGGGCGGTAGCGTGTGTCGCCGTACACGGTCTGCATGTTGAACAACACTTCGAGGATGTTGGTCGGCCCCCAGCGGTCGCCCATGGCCAGGGGGCCCAGGGGGTAACCCAGGCCCAGTGTCACAGCGGTTTCCAGATCCTTGGGGGAGCAGATGCCTTGCTGGCAGATGTCGCTGGCGATGTTGACGATGGTGGCCACGACACGCTGCGTGACAAAGCCGCCGCTGTCGCGGATCACGCTCACGGCCTTGCCGTCGCGGGCAAACAGCGCATGCGCTGCGTTGCGGATGTCCACGCGGGTGGCGGGGTTGGTGGCCAACACGCGGCGCTTGGTAGCGGCGTCGTCTATCAGCATGTCGATGCCGATGGTGCGCGCCGGGTCCAGGCGCTCCACGACCGCCACGGTGGTGATGTCAAACCCCAACGGCGCGACCAGCGTGATGGCCTGGGGCGAGGGCGACTGGCCGGTTTCGATGGTGGCGCCCAGGTCCTTGAGCAGCTGGTACAGCTCCGCGCGGCGCGCGGCACGGGGCGAGACCCACACGGGGGGAATCTCTGCCACCACGGGCGGCGGCGCCTCTGCCGGTATCTGCGCCACGCCGTCCACGTAGCGGTAAAAGCCTTCGCCCACCTTCTTGCCCACCACGCCGCCTGCCAGGCGCTGCGCGGTGATCACACTGGGGCGAAAGCGCGGCTCGTCGTAGTACTGGCGGTAGATGGATTCCATCACCGGGTGGGAGACGTCCAGCGCCGTCAGGTCCATCAATTCAAAGGGGCCGAGCTTGAAGCCGACCTGGTCGCGCAGGATGCGGTCGATGGTGGCGAAGTCGGCCACGCCTTCGCCCACGATGCGCAGGGCCTCTGTGCCAAAGCCGCGCCCGGCGTGGTTCACGATGAAGCCGGGGGTGTCTTGTGCCTGAACGGGGGTGTGTCCCATTTCCCTCGCATACGTGGCCAGGGCGGTGCACACGGCTGCATCCGTCTTGAGCCCGGCAATCACTTCCACCACCTTCATGAGCGGCACGGGGTTGAAGAAGTGGAAACCTGCCAGGCGCTCGGGCCGCTGCAGGCCCGCGCCGATGGCGGTGACCGAGAGGGATGAGGTATTGGTGGCCAGCACCGCATCCGGGCGCACCACAGCTTCCAGTTCGGCGAACAGCGTCTTTTTCACATCCAGCCGCTCCACGATGGCTTCTACCACCAGGTCGCAGCCTGCCAAGTCGGCCACGACCTTGACGGGGTGCAGCCGCGCGGTCAGGTCACCGGCCTGCGCGGCATCGATGCGGCCTTTGGCCACCAGTTTGTTCCATTGCTCCTGAAGCGCCGCCTTGGCCGCATCGGCGGCGCCGGGGTTGGCATCGAGCAGAAAAACCTGGCTGCCAGCCTGTGCGGCGATTTGTGCAATGCCCCGACCCATGGCGCCGGTGCCCACGATAGCGATGTTGGGAAACTGAATTTTCATAGCGCCATTATGGCTCTGGCGTTGCGCGGGACTTATGTGCAAGAATGGGTTGCACCAAAAACAGAACATATTGTGAAAATCCGTAACGCCATTTTGGGGACCAGTCTGTGGGCGGTCGCTGCAGGCGCCTCGGCACTGTCCTTGGGCGGCAGCAGGGGCGTGGTGGTGTTGGGTGCCCCGGTAGATCTTTCCTTCGATATCCAGCCCGACCCAGGCATCGATCTGGCCTCTTCCTGCGTGACGGCCAAGCTGGTGGCCGGCGATACGGTGATTGGCGATGCCAAGGTGCGGGTAGTGCCATTGCCCGACATGCGGGGGCGGTCTCCGGCCGTGCGGGTGCAGGCCGCCATCGCGGTGGACGAACCGGTATTGATGGTCACCTTGTCGGCGGGGTGCACAGGCAAGGTCACGCGCACCTACACATTTTTTGCCGAGCTTCCATCCACGGTGGCACGGTCCGCATCGCCGGTCGACGTCTCGCGGCTACCTTCCCTTGCGGCCGGTGGGGTCGAAGCACCCCGTCCGGCCCAGGGTGCAGCAGGGCAGCGCGCTGCAGGGGCTGCCACTGCGCCTGTGGCGCCTTCTCCGTTGGCATCCGTGCCCTTGTCTTCCGAAAACCGGCCCGAGCCCGTACCCAGCACCCCGTCGGTGGCCAAGCCCGCCGCGCGGACGGCCCCGGTACGGCCCCCAGAGCGTCCGGTGGCGCGCCCCCAGGCCAGCGCTGAAAAAAACAAGCTGCCTACAGCCCCCAAGCCTGCTGACCGGGCTCGCTTGGTCGTCGAGCCACTCGACCTCTGGGTAGACCGTCCGCTGGCACTGCGCACCTCGCCTGAACTGCTGGTGATGCCATCAGACCAGCCCTCGGCCCAGCGTGCCCAGGCGGCAGCGCTCTGGAAAGCGATGAATGCCCAGCCCGAGGATGTCAACCAGGAGGCTGACCGGCTCAAGGCCCTGGAATCCGACGTTGCTGCCCTGCGGGCGCAGGCCGCCCGCGACCGGGCCAGCGCAGCGCAATTGCAGCAACAGCTGGAGCAGGCAGAGAGCGAGAGATTTCCTGCCACCGTGGTCTACGCGCTGGGCGGGTTGCTGCTGCTGGCACTGTTGCTCGCTGTGTGGGCCTGGGGGCGGATGCGCAGCGCCTCCGAAAAGGCGGTGCGCGCATGGCGCGATTCGGTGGCTGCGCTGGGTGGCCGAGATGCCGTGGTCGAGCATGGGGCTGCGCTGGGCCTGCCCCCCGACCCCAGCGATCACTGGCTGCCGTCCGATGAGTCCGCCGAAGCCCGGGAACCTTCCCCGGGCTCAGCTGCTGCCCCGCTGGTACCTCCTTTTGTGGCCACGGCCCCTTTGCCCAGTGCCCCGGTCCCCCTGAAGGCGACCGTTCCCCCGCCAGCACCTGCCGCTGTAGTCACGCAGCAACCCGCGCTGCACATCGTCAGCCCGGAAGAGCTTTTCGACATCCAGCAACAGGCCGAGTTTTTTATCTCGGTGGGGGAACACCAGCAGGCCATCGAAGTGCTGAAAACGCACATCGCTGAGCGCGGTGCCACTTCGCCGCTGGCGTATCTGGAGCTTTTGCGGCTGTACCACACGCTGAGCCGGGTGGAGGAGTTCACGCAACTGCGTACGCAGTTCATGCAATCGTTCAACGCGCAGGTGCCGGAATTTGCCAGCTTCCACCGCACGGGCCGCATGCTGTATCACTACACCGATGCGCTCGCTGACATCGAGGCTGAATGGACGTCTCCGTCCGTGCTGCAGCTGCTCGAAAAGCTGCTGTTCCGGCAGAACGGTGTCGGTTCGGTCGAGCCCTTTGACCTTGCGGCTTACGACGACCTGCTGCTGTTGCTCTCCATTGCGCAGACCACGCCAGCAAGTGCCCGAGGGGAGCCTGCGCCCCGCAAGCGCACCACACCGCTCGCCGCACCTCGGGACGAAACCCAGGTGCAGCAAGCGCCAGCCCCGAAGGTGCCTGCGACAACGGCGGCATTACCGCAGGACTCGCGCGCGGCCAGCCTGGAGTTCGACTTTGACGGGATGCCTCCCGCTACAGGGCAGCCATCTCAGGCATCGGGTGTCGCAGCGCCCTCCGCACTGGATGGCGACACGCGCGGTGCGCCGCTGGATCTGGACCTCGACCTTGATCTGTCAGAGCCGCCCCACCTCACCCTGAGCGATCTGCCGGCCGTGCCGGTGACCGCGCCCCCGGCCGCGGGTCAGGCCGTCGGTTTTGGCATGGACAACGACCTGGTCGAACTGCGGCTGGAACTGGAGCAGAAGAAAGGCGACCGCAAATAGGCCGATAGGCAGACAGGCCGATAGGCCAATGGATCGTCCCTTCAGCGGCTCGCGCGCTGGCTGTTTTGTTCCATAAGGCGCATCAAGTGCGTGGCGGTGGCTTCAGGGTCTGGGGCATTGACAAGGGCCCGCACCACCGCAATCGACCCCACGCCCGTGGCCTGCACCGGCGCAAACTGCTCGGCGCCGATGCCGCCAATGGCCACCTGGGGGTAGTGGCGCAGCAGGCGCGCATACACACCCAACCGGCCCACACCCTGCGGGGCCGTGGCCATCTTCTTGAGGGTGGTCGGAAATACGGCGCCCATGGCGATGTAGCTGGGGCCTACTGCATCGGCACGCACCATTTCTGCGTAGCCATGGGTGCTGACACCCAGGCGCAGGCCCGAAGCGCGCAGTGCTTGGAGTTCGTCGGAGGCCAAGGCATCCAGATCTTCCTGGCCCAGGTGAATGCCATAGGCACCCGCCTGGATGGCCGTGCGCCAATGGTCGTTGATAAACAGCAGCGCACCCGTGCCCTGCACGGCCTGTACGGCGGCGTGCACTTCCCGGTCAATGGCGGCAGCGTTGTCCGACTTGAAGCGAAGCTGCACGGTGGGCACGCCCGCACGCGCCATGCGGCCTACCCAGTCGGCGTCGGGCAACACGGCGTACAGGCCCAGGTGCTCAGGGCATGGGGTGAACGCCTGGGCACGTGGCACGGGTTGCAGGCCAAAATCCTCTGGCGCGTCGGGCCATTGCTCAGGCTGGAAGGTGCCGGTGCGCAGACTCTGTGCCAGCCAGGCCTGGGCCAGGCACTCCGCGTCGTGGGCAATAAAGCCCAGCGTGCTGCAGGCCTGCAGGGCTGCCAGGTAGGCGGCTTCCTGCCGCGTGGGTTTCGGGGCGGGCTCGGCGCCAAAGCCCGCGAAGGTGGCGGCGTGGTGCGCAAGAATGGCCTGCACCATGGCGCTGGTGTCGTCACGCATGTTGTTCATGGTGCCAGAAGGGGGTGCCGAGCACGGGCGTACTGGGCTGGGCCGCATCCTGCGCTGCCATGGCACCTGCCTGGCGCGCGGCGCGCCCGGCATTCACTGCGTCGGCGAAGGCACCGGCCATGGCCACAGGGTCTTGCGCCAGTGCGACCGCAGTATTGAGCAGCACGCCGTCATAGCCCCATTCCATTACCTGGCAGGCGTGGGATGGCAGGCCCAGCCCGGCATCCACCAGCATCGGCACGTTCAGCCGTTCACGCAGCGTTTGCAAGGCATAGGGGTTGACGGGGCCGCGCCCGGTGCCGATGGGTGCCGCCCAGGGCATCACAGCCTGACAGCCTACATCCACGAGGCGCTGACACAGCACCAGGTCTTCCGTGCAGTAGGGCAGCACCTGAAAGCCTTCCTTGATGAGATGTTCGGCCACGCCCACCAGGTTCAGGGTGTCGGGCTGCAGCGTGTAGTCGTCGCCAATCAGCTCCAGTTTGATCCAGGGGGTGCTGAACACCTCGCGCGCCATCTGTGCCGTGGTGATGGCCTCTTGCGCGCTGTGGCAGCCTGCCGTGTTGGGCAGCACAGGCACTTTGAGCTTGCGCAGCAGCTCCCAGAAGCTGCTGCCGCTTTCGGCCGGGTTGCTGCCCTGGCGGCGCAGCGATGCGGTGACCATGGCAGGCTTGGCGCGCAGCACGGCGGCTTCGAGCACTGCGGGGGATGGGTAGCGCGAGGTGCCCAGCAGCAGGCGGCTGGCGAACTGCTGGCCGTAGAGCACCAGGGGGTCTTGGGGCGTTGAAGTGGTCATGGTGTTTACTATGCTTTTGATAGCTGCTAGCGCTTGTCCATCAGGCGCTAGGTGCCAATTTGGCTTCAAGTTTCAGGCGGCGGATCAGCCCCCCGTCACGGGCGAGATGATTTCCACACGGTCGCCGGGCTGCAGGGCCTGAGCGGTGTAGCGGGTGTTGGGCACAAAGGTCGTGTTCACGGCCACGGCAAAAGGCGGGCGGGCCGCGATGGCGGCCACGGCGTCGGCCACGGTGGCGCCCTCGGGCAGTTCGTGCGGGATCTGGTTGATGGAAATGTTCATGCGAAAGCGGCGGCCGCGCTGGGTGGGGGCAGGGGGGCGGGCTCCAGGTCCAGCGCGAGGTCAAATCGTTGCGAAAGCTGCGATTTTCCTGCGTTCAGCACTTCCAGCGTCACATCCAGCATCGCGGGCGCGATCATGAAGCCGTGGCGGTACAGGCCGTTGATTTCCAGCACGCCCTTGCGCGGCTGGCGGATGGCGGGCAGGTTGTCGGGCAGCGTGGGGCGGCACTGCGTGGCCAATTCCAGGATGCGGCCCTCTGCAAAGCCGGGGTGCACGGCGTAGGCGGCGGAGAGCAGCTCCAGTGTGGAGCGCACACTGGCGGGCGAGAGGTCGTCCGATTCGATTTCGGTGGCGCCGATGACGAACAGATTGTCTTCTTTGGGCGCAATGTAGATGGGGTAGCGCGGGTGCACCAGCCGCGTTGGGCGCTGCAGCCTGACATCCGGCGCGTGGATGCGAACCACCTCGCCGCGCACGCCGCGCAGTGCACTCCACTGGCCCTTGGCGCCCAAGCCACGGCAGTCCAGCACCCAGTCGGGTTGGCCAGGGGCGCGGGGTGCAAAGGCCTCGGGCGACTGGGGGCTGTGCCAGTGCGTGCGCACCGACAGCCGCTGCATTTCCACCACCAGGGCGGCCAGCAGCTGCCGGTTGTCGAGCTGGCCTTCGCCGGGCAGGTACAGGCCCTGCGCAAAACGCTGCGCGAGGGTGGGTTCCGCCTGGGCCAGCGCGGCGCCGTCCAGCTTTTGCAGGGCGGGCAGCTCTGGCACCTGGTGCTGGTTGGCCTCCAGCTGGCGCGTGAGCCGCTGGGCTTCGGCCGCGTCCTGCCGGTGCCACACGATGAGCGTGCCGGCCTGCTGGAAGAACACGGGCTCGGCCAGCGCCGCCAGCAGCTGCGGCCAGCGGGTGAGGGCGTGGTGGCCCATACGCACCACGCCGGGCTCGGTGATGGCCGATTCGGCCAGCGGCGCCAGCATGGCCGCGGCCACGGTCGCGGCCGAATGTTCGGCGGCCGGGCTGCCCGCGTCGTAGATGTCCACACGGTGACCCTGGCGGGCCAGCTCCACCGCAAGCAGGCGGCCCATGAGGCCCGCGCCCAGAATCGCAAAAGAAGAGGGTTGAAGTGGCATAGGTCCGTCGGTGTGTCCGTGTTGGCTGGCAACCATGGACAAAACGGGGGCAGCGCCGCTCTTGGAAACTCCCCACGCCAGCATGACCTGGATCGGGTAGCGGGGCCACGTTGCAGGCAGTGCCATGCAGCGCTGCGTGCGAGCCCCAGGGTATTTCTCAGTCGCACACCGAAGAACCTGTTCAGGTTCTGAATGGAGGGACACCCCTGTTTCGTCCGGAAAAAATCAATTACAGCACAACCCTTGGCCGCTCTTTTTGCGCTAACGCATAGGCCATAATTTTTGCCATGACTTCATTGACCCCACCGACCTCCGCAGCGCGCCGCTATGTGCGCGTGCTTTCCATTGCCGGTTCTGACAGCGGCGGCGGGGCGGGCATCCAGGCCGACCTCAAGACCTTCAGCGCCATGGGCTGCTACGGCATGACAGCGATCACGGCCATCACGGCGCAGAACACCTGCGGCGTGACGGGCATCCACGGCATTCCGCCCGAGATGCTCAAGGCCCAGATCGACGCCGTGGTGCAGGACATTGGCGTGGATGCGGTCAAGATCGGCATGCTGCATTCGCCCGAGGTGGTGCGTGTGGTGGCCGATGCCATCCGCACCTACCAGCTACCGCACGTGGTGCTCGACCCCGTGATGGTGGCCACCAGTGGCGACCGGCTCATCGCTTCAGAAACCGTGAGCGTGCTGGTGCAGGAGCTGTTTCCGCTGGCCGAGGTGATCACCCCCAACCTGGACGAGGCCGGCTGGCTGCTGGGGCGCAGTATCAAGGGCGTGGAAACGCTGGACGAAGCCGCGCAGGCACTGTGCGCTCTGGGTGCACGTGCGGCGCTGCTCAAGGGCGGCCACCTGCCTGGAGACTGGGTGGTGGACGTTCTGGCCACCCGCAGCGGTGTGCGGCAGCGGCTGGAGTCTGCACGCATTGCCACGCCCAACGGGCACGGCACCGGCTGCACCCTGTCGTCGGCCATTGCGGCACACCTGGCGCAGGGCCTGCCCTTGCAGCAGGCGGTGGAGCGCGCGCGTGCCTACATTCTGGGCGCCATCGCCGCAGGGGCTGATGTGACCACTGGCCGCGGCCACGGCCCGCTCAACCACGGCTATGCGCCTGTGGCGCAGTTGGTGCTGTAGAAATTTAAGAGTTTTTGGCCGCTAGCGCTTATCTGGTAAGCGCTAGCAGCTCACAATTCGATAGCTATTCAACGGCCCCGTGGCCGTGTGGCCCAGGCCAGCAAAAAGCTGAACACCAATGCCGGCAGCGCCGAGCCCGCACCCGGCAGCACCTTGGGAGCCAGGTGGTAGACGGCAATCCCCACCAGCCAGATCGCCACGGGCGCCGCATTCACCTTGCGCGCCGCTGCCAGCAATGCAGGTGCATCGGTGCCAAACGCCAGCCGCCCCAGGATCACGCCAAACAGCGGCACAAACACCGAGCTGAGCAGCAGCAGGAAGGGCTCCAGGCTGTGCATGGGCAAGACCAGCGCAAGGCCAGTGCATACCGCAGCCATGGCGAGGCCCCACTTGCGCACGCCCCAGCGCGGCAGCAGGCTGTGGGCCGACACCGCACCCGAATAGGTGTCGCCATAGGCGTTGTCCACCTCGTCAATCAGGATCAGTGACAGCGCAATCAGCCCGCCCTGGGCCAGCAGCAGCGCCTGCACCAGATCCTTGCTGGGCAAGGTCAGCGCCACCAGCACACCCAGCGAGTAGCACCAGATGTTGGCCAGCGCGTAACCCAGCCAGGTGCCACGCAACGCGGAGCCGCCGTTCTTGCCGTGGCGCGCATAGTCGGCCACCAGTGGCAGCCACGAAATGGGCATGGCGATCACCAGATCCAGCGCAGGGAACACGCCCATGCCGCCCGCGCCCTGGCGGTTCCACAGCGCATCAAACCCCTGGGCCTGCGCCAGCGACAAAAACTGCCACGACAGCCATAGCAGCGACAACACCACGAGCGGCAGCGCCACGCGCGCAATCACCTTGCGCACCAGCTGCACCATCGATCCGCTGATCAGCAGCATCACCACGCCGCCCCACAGCAGCGTGGCCAGCACCGGCCAGTGCGCACCGGCCATGCTGCCCGACTGCTGACCGATGGCCACGGTGGCATCGCGCATCACCACCAGCTCGAACGTGCCCCAGCCCACCAGCTGCACGATGTTCAGGATGATGGGCAGGCTGGCAAAGGTGCGACCATACACGGCGTGCATCAGCCCGGCGCTGGCCAGGCCGCTGTCGCAGCCCAGCTTGGCCACCCAGCCCAGCAGGCCCGCGCCCACGATGGAACCGGCGACGATGGCAATCAGTGCCTCCTTGGTGCCCAGCGCGGGCATCAGGTACGCCCCCACCTGCATGACCAGCAGGCCCACGCCCAGGCTGAACCAGAGCGAGGCGTGGTCATGCCATTGGAAGACGCGGCGGTCGGGGGAGACGGGGGCCAGCGCTTCGTTGTGGGAGGGCGCGGCGGGCGATGAGGACATGGATGGCTCCGTGGCAGTACAGAGCAGGGGCGGCCCGCCAGCGCGCCCCAAAGTCATTTCATTCAGGGCTGGGCCAAAGCGGACGTGCTTCCCTGCGCGAGGATGATCTCAATCAGGTTCAAAGGGACTCTCTCAGTCGGTTCCGGCAGGCCGGTCTCGACACCCCTAGCGTTGGCGCCCCCGAAGGAGCGCGGTTGCCATTGTAGAGGGTGGGTCAGCGCCCGGCCTGGGTGAGGGGGATGGCGTAGTACATCACCGAGTCGCCGGACGTCGGGTGGTATTGCGTGCCGTAGATTTCCAGATCCGGTCCCAGGCTGTGCGACTGGCTGGCCGACAGCAGCCAGCTGGAGTAGATGTAGTTCACCGTCGCATCGACGTTCTGGGCAGGACCTCTGTGGGTGAAGCGTGCATAGGTGGACGCGGGGATTTCCATGGCCACCATGCCCGGTGGCAGTGCACCGGGGCCACTCACTTCGATGCAGGCCAGGTAGCGCAGCTCTTCCGTGTGCGGCCCCGCCGGGGCCACGACGCCATAGCAGACCCCGGGCACGGTGTTCGCAATCTCGTCCAACCGGGGCAGAAACTTCGCCCACAGAGGCGGCAGTTTCTGGCCCAGGTTGTTCTTTTCGGAATCGATGCCGTAGTAGTCGGTGGGCAGCCCGACCAACTGCATGGCGGGCTGCTGCTGGATTTCGGGTTCCAGCGAGATGTTCTGGTGAATGTGCGCGAGGTAGCTTTGGTCAAACCGGATCTTGCGCACGAACAGCGAGCGGTTGCCCATCTTGCGGTACTGCGACGGTGTGAGCCGAAAGCAATCACGGAACGCTCGCGTGAAACTCTCCTGCGTCACGTACCCCGATGCCAGCGCAATGTCGAGCACGCTCAGCCGCGTGTTGGTCAACTGCTCCAGCGCCCGCGAGAACCGGCGCGAGCGGATGTAGGTCTTGAGGGTTTCGTTGGTCAGCGCCTTGAAGATCCGCTGGAAGTGCCACTGGCTCATCCCGGCAGCCCGCGCCACCTCGGAAAGCTGGATATCGGATTCGAGATGGGCTTCGATGAAATCGATGCCCTCCTGGATTTGCCGGAGATAAAGCACGGTGGCGTCCGTTCAAGGGGTTTCAAAGAAACCGGTCATGGCAACCAGCCGGTTCTGGTCGTTGTACCGGCCGTAGCTCACGCCTTCACCGATCACCTGGCCGCTGCCATCCACCATGTTCCACTTGGCGATGCTTTGCTGGTTGTGGCTGGCGAAGTAGTGGGTCACAAAATGGCCGCCGGGCACCTGGCTGTGAAAGTTGTCCATGTAGGCCGTCAATTGGTCCCAGCCATGGGCGGTGGCCAGCGGGTCGTTGTAGGTGCAGGTCGGGTCGAGGGACTGAGAAAACAGGGCCTCCCTGTCTGCGGCCGAGTCGGTCTTCCACGACGCGGTGTAGGTGTCCCAGATGGATTGAAGGGGTTGTTGGCTCATGGTGTGCTCCTGATGGGCGGTGAATGGAGACGCCATCGTGCCGGGCGCTTGAGCGCCTTTTTGACATTTTGTGCTTATTTGTGGGCGCGTCGTTTGGGCACGAAACGACGGTGCCCCGACTCGCCTGGACTACGTGCTGGCGGAAGGCACAGACGCCGGAGCCACACCGAGCAGCTGGTGCAGCCTTGGGCTCGTGGTGGTGTACTGCAGCGCCACCTTGTCGCCCTTGAGCGCCTCGGCGGCGCCAAAAGCCGCCAGCGTGGCCTCGTGGAAACCGCACAGGATGAGCTTGCGTTTGCCGGGGTAGGTGTTGATGTCGCCCACGGCGTAGATTCCGGGCACGCTGGTGCGGAAGGCCTCGGTGTCCACCACCAGCTGTTTGCGGTCTATGGCCAGGCCCCAGTCGGCGATGGGGCCGAGGCGGGGCGAGATGCCGAGCACGGCCACCAGCAGGTCGATTGCCAGGGAGCGGGTGCTGCCATCGGCGTCCACGACCTGCAAGGCCGTCAGCCGATCACCTGTGGTGTCGATGCCGGTGATCTGCGCGGCCTCGACATGGATGCGGCCTGTGTCGCGCAGTTGCTGCAGACGCTGCAGCAGGGCGTCGGGCGCCTGGAACACGTCGCGGCGGTGCAGCAGGCTGACGCGGGCGGCCTGGCCTTGTTCGGCCAGTTCCACGGCGCGGGCCACAGCGGGCTCGTCGCCGCCGTGCACGACCACATGGCGCCCAGCCACACCCACGCTGGCGGGCAGGTTCTGGTAGTGGACCTGGGTGCCCACAAAGCGCTCGATGCCTTCCACCTTGAGCGTGCGCGGCACAAAGGCGCCCACGCCTGCGGCAATGAACACGCTGCGGGCCAGCAGTTGCGTTCCTTGCGAGGTTTCGACCAGCAGACGCCCATCGGCCTGCACGGTGAGTGCGGACACTAGCGTGTTCAGGTGCCACTGGGTCTTAAACGGCGCAATCTGCTGAAGCAGCAAAGCGGCCAGCTCACGCCCGGTGCAGACCGGGATGCCCGGGATGTCGTAGATGGGTTTGTCGCCGTACAGCTCGACGCACTGGCCGCCCGCATGGGGCAGGGCGTCGATCAGGTGGGCTGTGATGCCTTGCAGGCCCAGCTGGAAGACCTGGAACAGGCCCACGGGCCCCGCGCCGATGACGACAGCGTCGGTTTCTTGAATCATGCTCAAGCCACGCGCACAGCGCCCGAAACTGGCGCTGCCAAAGACCTGTTCCACCGTGGAACTGGCTTTGCCAGGCCACTGGTGGCGTCCCCCTTGGGGGATGGCGCGAAGCGACTCAGGGGGGTCACTTGACCAGTTCGTTGACCTTGCCCGGCTTGCCGTTCCATTCGTCGGCGTCGGGCAGCGCCGGCTTGCGCTTGGTGATGCTCTTCCAGCCGTCGGCAAAGGCCAGGTCGGCGTTGAGCTTGATGAAAGCAATCTGGTCGGCCGGCAGATCTTCTTCGGCAAAGATGGCGTTGGCCGGGCATTCGGGGATGCAGACGGCGCAGTCGATGCATTCATCGGGGTCGATGACAAGCATGTTCGGGCCTTCGCGGAAGCAGTCCACGGGGCACACGTCCACACAATCGGTGTACTTGCACTTGATGCAGTTTTCGGAGACGACGTGGGTCATGACAGGAGTTGTGTGGGTCGGTGAAAACCCTCAATTTTAGAAGCTTTCACCGACCTTTGGTTACAGGGTCCCTCACCCCGATGGGGTGACTGGGGTTACGGGCGCTGATCTAGATCAGTTCACCAGCACGGCACCGGCCGTTTTGTGGCTCGCGGTGTCCACCAGGATCAGCGATCCGAGCACCCGGGCTTTGCCAAAGGGGGCGGCCGGAATCGCCTCTTGCAGCAGCAGGTCGACATGGCCGATGGCATTGGGGTCGAGCTGGGTGGCGGCCTCTTCGGCCAGCGTGTTGATGTTGAGCTTGTGCACCACGGCCTTGACCTTGGCCTTGACCCAGCGGTGGCCGTGCAGCGCCCAGTACACGCGGCCTGCGACCAGGGGCTCGTCGTCCATCCAGGCCACCGTGGTGCGCAGCTCGCGGCTGGCGGGCCATGCAGGCACGCTGGCGGGCGTGTCGAAGTCGTCTTCGGCGGGGGTGGCGACGGCAGGCGCCGCCAGAATCCAGTCGCCCCGCGAGACATCCACCTCGCGGTCCAGGATGATGCCGGCACTGGTACCTGCGGGCACGTCCTTGGGGCGACGGGCATGGTCCAGCACTTGCGCCACGGTCGCCAGCTGGCCGCTGGGGAAGATCTGTACAGCGGTACCGGGCGCAAAGCTGCCCGCAGCCACGCGGCCCCAGAACACACGGCGGCCTTGCGAGGTGTCGGAGGACGACGAGAATTTCTCGACCCACTGCACCGGGAAGGCCGGCGCCAGCGCTGAGTCTGCGGGGGTGTTGGGCAGTGCTTCCAGCACTTGCAGCAGCGTGGGGCCGTCATAACCGCACCAGCCCGCATGGGCGTCCACCACGTTCCAGCCCTTGAGGGCCGACACCGGCACCATGGCGCGCACGGTGATACCTGCCGCTTGGGCAAAGGATTGCAACGCGCCCTGGATGTGCTGCCACGCCAGCGCGGGGTCTTCCACCGCGTCGAGCTTGTTGACGGCAAACACCAGCGAGTGCACGCGCAGCAGGTGGGCCAGCAGGCTGTGGCGGCGGGTTTGCGGCAGCAGGGCCAGGCCCGCGTTCTTCCAGTCGAGCTTGGTGGCATCGACCAGCACCACGGCGGCGTCGGCGCTGCTGGCGGCGGTGACCATGTTGCGGGTGTATTGCTCGTGGCCGGGTGCATCGCCAATGATGAACTTGCGCTCTTCGGTGGCGAAGTAGCGGTAGGCCACGTCGATGGTGATGCCCTGTTCGCGCTCGGCGCTCAGGCCGTCGGTCAGCAGGGCCAGGTCGGTCTCACCCTGGCGCTGCACCCCGGCCAAGTGGTCCTGCAGCACGGCTTTGCTGTCCACCAGCAGGCGGCCGATCAGCGTGCTCTTGCCGTCATCGACGGACCCGCAGGTGATGAACTTGAGCGCGGAAATATGGTCATTTTTGCCTGTAGCGCTTGTAGGGATTGCGCTGGAAGCTATCGAATTCATAGTTGTCATCAGAAATACCCGTCCTTCTTGCGCTTTTCCATCGAAGCATCGCTGGTCTTGTCGTCCATGCGGGTGGCACCGCGTTCGCTCACGTCGGCTGCCAGGGTCTCAATGACGATCTCGGCCGCGGTGGCGGCGGTGCTTTCCACCGGCGCGGTGCAGGTGATGTCGCCCACGGTGCGAAAGCGCACGTCGCGCGTCTCCACCACGTCGCCGTCGCGCGGCGGTGTCAGTTCGGTCACGGGCATCAGCAGACCCTTACGGTCCACCACCTGGCGCTTGTGGGTGTAGTAGATGCTGGGCAGAGCGATGTTTTCGCGGTCGATGTACTGCCACACGTCCAGCTCGGTCCAGTTGCTGATGGGGAACACGCGGAAGTGCTCGTTTGGCTGCAGGCGGGTGTTGAACAGTGTCCACAGCTCGGGGCGCTGTGCCTTGGGCTGCCATTGGCCAAAGCTGTCGCGGTGCGAAAAGATGCGCTCTTTGGCGCGGGCCTTTTCTTCGTCGCGGCGGGCGCCGCCGATCAGCGCGTCAAAGCGGAACTCTTCAATCGCTTCGAGCAGCGTGACCGACTGGTGCACGTTGCGCGACTCGCCCGGGTGGGCCAGGCGCACGGTGCCGCGCGCCATCGAGTCTTCCACGCTGCGCACGATGAGGTCGGCGCCCAGCTCCTTGGCGCGGAAGTCGCGGAAGTCCGTCACTTCAGGGAAGTTGTGGCCCGTGTCGATCATCAGCAGCGGGTAGGGGATGCGGCCCGCGCCAAAGGCTTTTTCGGCGCACTTGAGCATGACCAGCGAATCCTTGCCGCCCGAGAACAGCAGGGTGGGGCGCTCGAAGGCGGCGGCGACTTCGCGCAAGATGAAGATGGTTTCTTCTTCCAGCGCGTCCAGGTGGGAGTTGTTGAGGTGGTAGCTCATGTTGTTGGTTTTCTCAAGCAGCGCTGAGTCTGTGCGGGCGTTCATGGTCGGGCCTGGGGTCAGTGGGCCAGGTGCAGGCCACACTCGCGGTTGTCTTCGCCCTTGGTGGGGTCCACATAGTCGAAGTTGTTGGGCAGGCCGTGCTTCACGCAGTATTCGTGCAGCTCCTTGGACGACCAGTGCAGCAGCGGCGCGACCTTGATCAGGCCGTCGGGGTTGATGCTGACCGGGTCCATCTGTGCACGCACGGCGGTGTCGGTGGCGCGCAGTGCGGTAAACCACACCTTGGGGGCCGTTTCGCGCAGGGCGCGGGCAAAGGGCTCCAGCTTCACTTCTTCGGTAAAGGCTGCGTGGCGTGGGTCGTCCAGCGCGGGGGTGGCGCCTTCCACGGCTTCACGGTGCGCGCGTGAGCGGCGTGGCAGGTAGATCTGCAGCTTCAGGCCCAGTTGCTTTGTCACCTCGTCGGCAAAGCGGTAGGTGGCTTCGGTGTTGTAACCGTTGTCCATCCACACCACGGGCACGTCAGGGTTGACTTGCGTGACCATGTGCAGGATCACTGCCTCAAAGGGGCGGAAGTTGGTGGTGACGATGGCGGGCTGGCCCAGCCCCAGCGCCCAGGCCACCAGGTCTGGTGCGTTGCGGCCGAGGTCGGCGTTGATGCGTGCGAGATCGATTTGGCTCATGGTGCAGGGCTTGTGGGTTGGGTTCTCAGGCGGCGGCGCGGTGGGCAAACAGCGGCTGGGGATTGACGGCGTCGCCCTGGTAGAAGCCTGGGAACAGTTCAAACTGGCGCTGGGCATCGGCGGCATCCACCCCCTCGGCCAGCACCGCGCTGCTAAAGCCCGTGCGCTGCATTTGCACGAGTTGGTCGATCAGCACATCACCCGTGGCGCGGATTTCGCCAGCAAAGCCACGGCGGCGGCGCAGCAAAAAGGCCTGGCTGAACGCACGGCCATCGGTGAAGTTGGGGAAGTGCAGGTCCACGCGTTCCACGCCTTCCAGCGGCAGGGCTGTGGCGTCGGCATCGTTGGCCAACGCCACCACGCGGGCGTCGCCTTCCGCCGGGGGCTGGTGTTCGTGGGATGCAAGAAGTTTCAGGTTCATCATCGTTCGGATTTCGGTGGCAGGGCGGCTTCAGAGGCTGGGAGTTTTTTGCCAGTGCCCGAAAGGTGCGTCAAAACGCCGCTGATCGAGGCGCAAAGCACAGCCATAGCTCGGGCTATGGCGCGCATTTGCAACGACGAGCAGCGGTGTTTTGGCGTGCAAGGCGGGCATAGGAAAAAGACTCTCAGCCTCTTAGGCTGTGGCCAGGGTTTCGTCTTTGTGGCGGGCAAGCTTTGCGGCTTCCTTGAACGGGTCCAGGCCGGTGCGGCGCACGGTGTTCTGGAAGGTCTCGCCGCTTTCGCGCAGGTCGCGGTAGGTGCCGAGCACGGCCTCGATCACGTCGGGCACTTCGGCCGCCGAGAACGATGGGCCGATCACCTTGCCGGCCACGGCAGCGCCCGACAGGTCAGAGCCGTCGGAGCCGCCCAGCGTGACCTGGTACCACTCCTTGCCGTCTTTATCGACGCCCAGGATGCCGATATGGCCGCTGTGGTGGTGGCCGCAGCTGTTGATGCAGCCGCTGATGTGCAGGTCGATCTCGCCGATGTCGTCCAGCTCGTCCAGGTCCTGGTAGCGCTGGGTGATGGCCTCGGCAATGGGCAGCGAGCGGGCGTTGGCCAGCGCGCAAAAGTCGCCGCCGGGGCAGGCGATCATGTCGGTCAGCAGCTGCACGTTGGCGCTGGCCAGGCCCAGGGCCTTGGCTTCTTGCCAAAGGTCAAACAGGCGGCTGGCGTGCACCCAGGGCAGCAGCACGTTCTGGTCGTGCGTCACGCGGGCTTCTCCGGCGGAGTATTTGTCCACCAGGTCAGCCAGGGCGATCAGTTGTTCGCTGGTGGCATCACCTGGCGACTGGCCGGGGCGCTTGAACGACAGTGTCACGGCGCGCAGTTGCGGGTTTTGGTGCGGGTGCACATTGCGCTGCAGCCAGCGGCCGAACATCACGTGCTCTGCCGCCAGGGCGTCCAGCGATGCCTGCAGTGCTGCGGGGGGCACATCGGCAATGTTGGCCAGCTTCGGCGTCACAAAGCAGGCGGCCACGCGGTCAAACTCAGCCTGCGGAATGGTGTGGGGGCCACCGTCGATCTCGACGATCTGGCGGTACTCTTCTTCCACATCGTCGATGTACTGCTGGCCTTCGGCCTTGACCAAAATCTTGATGCGGGCCTTGTACTTGTTGTCGCGGCGGCCGTGCTCGTTGTACACGCGCACGATGGCCTCGATGTAATTCATGATCTGGTTCCAGGGCAGGAACTCGCGGATCACGGTGCCAATCACCGGCGTGCGCCCCATGCCACCGCCTACAAACACCTTGAAGCCGATCTCGCCAGCGTCGTTCTTGAGCAGGTGCAGGCCCACGTCGTGCCAGCCCGTGGCGGCGCGGTCGTCCTTGGCACCGCTGATGGCGATCTTGAACTTGCGTGGCAAAAAAGCGAACTCGGGGTGCAGCGTGGTCCACTGGCGGATGATTTCCGCATAGGGGCGCGGGTCCACGACCTCGTCCACGGCAATGCCGGCCAAGGCATCGGTGGTGGTGTTGCGGATGCAGTTGCCGCTGGTCTGGATGCCGTGCATGTCCACAGTGGCCAGCAGGTCCATCACATCCGCACTTTTGGACAGCGGAATCCAGTTGAACTGCACATTGGTGCGGGTGGTGAAGTGGGCGCAGTTCTTGGGCAGGAAGGTGGTGCCCAGCTTGCCCTGGCCTTCCATGGCGGCCTTGAAGACGGCCGCTTCGGGTTCGTCGTATTCGCGGGCGATCTGGGCCAGCACGCGCAACTGGCGGCTGGCGATTTCACCGTAAGGCACAGCCACGCGCAGCATGGGGGCGTAGCGCTGCACATACCAGCCGTTTTGCAGGCGCAGTGGGCGGAAGTTGTCTTCGGGCAGCTTGCCGGTCTGCCAGCGCGTGAGCTGGTCACGGAATTGCCGTGCCCGCTGTTGCACAAATTGTCGGTCGAATTCTGTGTATTGGTACATCGTGGTCAGTGCAGTTCAGTGCGTGCAACTCAAATCAAGATCAGTTTGAAGCCCGCCCAGGCGAGCAACAGCGAGAGGATGGAGCGAATCAGGCGCTCAGGCGTGCGGGTCACCAGGCGCGAACCCAGCCAGATGCCCGGCAGTGAGCCAGCCAGCAATTGTGCAAGCAAAGGCCAGTCCACCGAGCCCAGCGAGGCGTGTCCGAGGCCCGCCACCAGAGTCAGGGGCACGGCGTACGCAATGTCGGCGCCAATGATGCGCGGCAGGGGCAGCATGGGGTAGACCAGCAGCAGCACCGTGACGCCAATGGCGCCCGCGCCCACCGAGGTAAAGGTGACCAGCGTACCGATGACGGCACCCATCAGCACGGGCAGGCTCCAGTGGCGAGGGCGTGTGGGGTCGCCCGTGTGGCTCTTGCGGGCTGCGGCTTCGGCCGCCTGGCGCTGGGCAGAAAACGCCACCACCTTATAGAGCGTGGCCGCTGCCGTCAGCAGCAGGGCAAAACCCAGGGTGGTGGTCATCACACGCTGCGCGGTGCTGCTGGCCGGGCCCATCACCTTGAGCGCCCACAGCGCCAGCAACGCGGCCGGAATGCTGCCTGCGCAAAGCTGGCCCACCACTTTCCAGGGCACCAGGCGCTGGCGGGCCAGGCTGACGGTGCCGCCCATCTTGGTGAAGGCGGCAAAGAGCAGGTCGGTGCCCACGGCCATGTGGGGCTTGATGCCAAAGAAGAAAATCAGGATCGGCGTCATCAGCGAGCCACCGCCCACGCCGGTCAGGCCCACAATCAGCCCGACCGCAAAGCCCGCAAAAACAAACGCCAATTCATGCATGGGTGCGAATGTAGGGGAGAGGCTTATGGAAACAAACTATTGTTTCGCTCTGCTGATATGTCAATTTGCTTATAAGCAAGTGTGGGCGCGGCTTTTTAACGCGTTTTCAGCATTTACAGACGCTCCGTTCCCAGCGCCCTGGCCAGCTTGGCGTCCAGCGGCAGGGGTTCACCTTGCAGGCGGGCTGCCAGCAGCTCGCCACAGAGCAGCGCCAGCGTCAGCCCCCGCGCGCCCATGGCGGTGTTGACCCACAGGCCCGGAAGGTCCGTGGCGTCCACAGGGCCGACGATGGGCAGGCGATCCGGCGCGGTGCAGCGCACGGCGGCCCAGGTTTTCAGAGCAGGCGGCGCTGCCGGCCCCCCTTTGGGTTCTGACGCTGCGGTGGGGGGAGCGAGCGACCCTTGGTGGAACGCGGGCGCCAATTGCGGTGCAATTGCGGGCAGCAGTGCCTGCAACTTGCCCCAGTTGGTGGCATGGGCCGCCTGAACGTCGGCGACGCTGGGCGGCAGGGCCTGCACATCCCGCTCAAACGTGGAGCCCATTACCCAACCCCAGCCCTGGCGGCCACCCGCATCGCCGCCGAGCGGAAAGCGGGGCACCAGGTTGCCGTTGCCGTTGGCCGGAAACGGCAGCAGCAGCGCCGCAGGGTCTGTATGGTCCCCCCACGACACCTGCCCCCGAACCGGCTGCAAAGGCCAGCGGTGGTTGAGCAGCTCCAGACTGCCAGCGCCCGCCGCAATGACCACCGTGGGTGCCTCAGCCAGCACCTGGCCCTGGGCATCCAGCGCCTGCCAGACCGTGGTGGCCGGGTGGTCATCGGCGGCGCGGGGCTCTGCGCGTCGTAGCTGTGCCACCTGGCACCTCCCTTGCCAGCGTATGCCGGGCTGCGCCAGCAAGGCCGTGGCCAGGCGGGCAGGGCGCACCCAGCCTGCCTGGTGGTGCCAGCAGGCCGTGGCATCGGGCGGTAGCTGAGCGGCAGCCAGGGCGGCGGGGGACGCAGGCTCGCTCCAGGCGGCGCCTGGCCCTTGGTCCCAATCGGGCGACAGGCCGGGCGTGCCGTCGGTGCGATGCTCCAGCACCCCGCAATGGGCCCAGCCCATGCCCTCGCTCAGCAGCCAGCGGGCCTGCTCCAGCGTGGTGCGGATACCGCTGCGCGACAGGCGCGAGAGCACACTGTCATCCGGCGACACATGGGGCGCAAACACCCCGGCGGGCAGGGCCGATGCGCCTGCGGCGGGCTCGGGTGCCTGGTCCAGCACCGTGACCAGCCAGCCGCGCCGGGCCAGGCTGGCGGCGGCGGCGGCGCCTGCAATGCCCCCGCCGATCACGATGCAGGGGCCGGGTGGGGATGGGTCGGGTGTCGCCCCCGCTTGGCGCGTGGTGCGAGGCTCCCAGCGCGGGTTGTAGGTGGCGTGCAGGTTGTCGCGCTTGGGCGGCACGCCGGGCACGCGGTTCACTTCAAAGCCACATTGCGCCAAGCCATCGCGCACAGCGCGTGCGATGGTCCAGGTGGCGAGCTGTGTACCGCGACGGCAACAGCGCGCCACGGCCTTCAGAGTGTGCAGGTCCCAGCTTTCGGGGTTGCGCTGGGGGCTGAAGCCGTCGAGGTAGATGGAGTCCACCGTCAGGTTCTGCTGGCGCAGCATGGCCTGGGTGTCGCCCACATACAGGGTGAGCAGCACCCGGCCCTCGTCAAAACGCAGGCGGTGCACGCCCGGCAGCAGGCCCCACCACTGGCGGTGCAATGCCTCAGCCAGCGGCGCCAGTTCGGGGTGGACCGAGGTGGCGCGCAGCAGGTCGCCTGCACTCACGGGCCAGGCTTCGGTTGATACGAAATGCAGCAGCGTGGGACGCTGCAGGTCGGCCCGCCACGCGGCCCAGGTCACCAGGAAATTCAGGCCAAAGCCAAACCCTGTCTCCAGAATGCGCCACTGCGATTGCCCCGCCCATGCCTCGGGCAGGCCGCAGCCGTGCAGAAACACGCGGCGGGCCTGATCCAGGCCGCCGTTTTCACTGTGGTAGCGGTCGCCGAAGCGGGGGCTGTAGGGGGTGCCGTCCGGCAGCCAGTCAACGGGCTCGGACATGACAGGCTGAACTGTGCGTATGCAGGCAGCTTTATGCGCTGGGGGGGACGTAGCCCGCTGCGGCGTCTGCACCGCTGCCGAAGAAATGGTTCTCCATCTGGCGGGCCAGGTACTGGCGCGCGCGCGCATCGGCCAGGTTCAGGCGGTTTTCATTGACCAGCATGGTCTGGTGCTTGAGCCAGCCGGCCCAGGCTTCCTTGCTCACGCTTTCCCAGATGCGCTTGCCCAGTTCGCCGGGGTAGGGCGGAAAGTCGAGGCCTTCGGCTTCCTTGCCGAGCTTGATGCATTGAACGGTGCGTGCCATGGGAATTCCTTGCAGTGGGGGTGAGCGAAAAAGGCTTCGCTCAGATGATTTAGATATTAAGAACTGAAATCTCAGTAGTTCCAGTTTTGAAGAGGGCCTTCCAGAATGCGTTCCATCGGTGATTTGCACCGCAACACATTCACAAAAGAGGCCCTTCCATGAACTTTCGCCGCGACTTTATCAAGTTTCCCTTCGCCGCCGCCCTGGTGGGCAGTTTGGCCCTGACGGCATTGCCGTCGTTTGCACAGTCTGTGACGTTGCTCAATGTGTCGTACGACCCGACGCGCGAGCTGTACGTGGAGTTCAACCAGGCGTTTGCCAAGCACTGGAAGGCCAAGACCGGCCAGGACGTGACCATCAAGCAAAGCCATGGCGGCTCGGGCAAGCAGGCACGCTCCATCATCGACGGGCTGGACGCCGACGTGGCCACGCTGGCCCTGGCGGGCGACACCGATGCGCTGCACACCAATGGCGGCTGGATTCCGAAAGACTGGCAAAAGCGCCTGCCGCACAACAGCTCGCCCTACACCAGCACCATCGTGCTGGTGGTGCGCCAGGGCAACCCCAAGGGCATCAAGGACTGGGACGACCTTGTGCGCGCCGACGTGAAGGTGATCACGCCCAACCCCAAGACCTCGGGCGGCGCGCGCTGGAACTACCTGGCCGCGTGGGAGTTTGCCAAGCGCAAGTACGGTGGCGACGCCAAGGCCAAGGACTTCGTGGCCAAGCTGTATGGCAACGTGCCTGTGCTGGACACCGGCGCGCGCGGCTCCACCATCACCTTTGCGCAGCGCAATCAGGGTGACGTGCTGATTGCCTGGGAGAACGAGGCCTACCTGCTCGAAAAGGAGTTCGGCACCAAGTTCGACGTGATCGCGCCGTCGATCTCCATCCTGGCCGAACCCGCCGTGTCGGTGGTGGACAAGAACGTGGACAAGAAGGGCACCCGTGCCGTGGCCGAGGCCTATCTGCAGTACCTCTACACCGAAGAAGGCCAGGACATTGCGGGCAAGCACTTCTACCGCCCCGCCGTGTCTGACAAAGCCAAGGCCAAGTACGCCAAGCAGTTCCCCAAGCTGAACCTGTTCACCATCAACGACGCGTTCGGTGGCTGGGACAAGGCGGCCAAGGACCACTTTGCGGACAACGCGAGCTTTGACCAGATCTACACGCGCAAGTAAGTAAGCCAGCAAGCCCGCCCGCCTCTGTGCGCGGGTGGGCAGTGCCCCGATCTCCACGCAAGAAACCCAGCCCGGGCGGGCCGGGTAGGGCGCTGCACGTCCCTTTTATAAGAAAAAACAGCCTTCTGCGCGCGTCCATCAAGCGCTGATAGCTATCAAAACAGTAGTAATCAAGGAATCCACACTATGTCCGCCTTGCTCATCGCTGGCAGCCCTTCGGAGCGTTCCCGCTCCGCCGCCTTGCTCGACGCCGTGGCCCAGCGCCTTTCGGTGCGCGGTGCGCTGGTGGACCGCATCCACATCCGCGACCTCTCGCCCCAGGCGCTGCTGCTGGCCGACTTTGGCCACCCCACGGTGGTGCATGCCATCGACCAGGTGGCCGATGCCAGCGTGCTGGTGGTGGCCACCCCGGTCTACAAGGCGGCCTACAGCGGCGTGCTCAAGGTGTTTCTGGACCTGCTGCCGCAAACGGCCCTCAAGGGCAAGGTCGTGCTGCCCCTGGCCACGGGCGGCAGCCCGCACCACATGCTGGCGCTCGACTACGCGCTGCGGCCCGTGCTGCAGTCGCTGGGCGCCAAAAGCATCCTCCCGGGCATTTACGCCACCGATGCCCAGGTCACGCTGACGCCCGAGGGCAGCTACCACCTGCAGCCCGACATCGCCACGCGGCTGGACGACGCGGTAAATGTGCTCGTGACCGAAACCCTGCGCCCATCGCCCGCCCAGGCCACGCGGTTTGCGCCGGTTCCGTTCTCGCAGGTGCGATGTAGCGTCTGACAACGGCCTGGCGCTGCGGCCCTGCCGTGGTGCCAGCGCCTGCCTTCCTCCCCCTTCGTCCCTCTTTTTTGATTTTGTTGCTGCGCCGGGTGCGCGGGCAGGGCGGTGTGCCGCCTGCTGCCAACCCAGTCCGGTCGCCCATCCCACAACTGTTTTGAATCTGGAATCCGCACCATGAACGAACTGAACCGCTTCTCCCTGCAACGCCGCCAACTGCTGGCTGCGGTTGCTGCCACTACGGCAACGGTCGCAACGCCCCAGGCCTGGTCGCAAAGCGCTGGCCGCGTGCTGCGCGTGGGCCACCAAAAGGGCTGGCTCTCCATCCTGAAGGGCCGTGGCACGCTCGAAAAGCGCTTGGCCCCGCTGGGCGTGAAGGTGACCTGGACCGAGTTCAACGCGGGCCCCGTGCAGCTTGAAGCCCTCAATGTCGGCTCCATCGACTTCGGCGACGTGGGCGAAGCCCCGCCCATCTTTGCCCAGGCCGCTGGCGCGCCGCTGGTCTATGCCGGTGCCACCGTGCCGCGCCCTGCGCTGGAGGCCGTGATCGTTCCCGGCGGTTCGCCGATCCGCAGCGTGGCCGACCTCAAAGGCAAGCGCGTGGCCTACAACAAGGGCTCCAACGTGCAGTATTTCCTGGTCAAGCTGCTGGAGAAAAACGGCCTGAAGTACGGTGACGTGCAATCTGTCTTTTTGGCCCCCGCTGACGCGCGCGCCGCGTTCCAGAAGGGCGCTGTCGACGCCTGGATCATTTGGGACCCGTTCCTGGCTGCCGCGCAAAAGACGCTGGACGCGCGCCTGCTGGCCGACGCCACCGGCGTGGTCAACAACCGCGGCTACTACTTCACCTCGCGCGACTTCGCCACCAAAAACGCCGATGTGCTGCGCGTTGCCATCGAAGAGATCAACGCCATCGACACCTGGGCCTCCAAAGACAAGGAGGCCGCTGCCGCCGAGCTGTCGGCTGTGCTGGGGCTCGACAAATCCATAACCGACCTGTACCTGAGCCGCGCGCGCTACGGCACTGCGCCCGTCACCCGCGAGATCCTGGCCGAGCAGCAGGTCATTGCCGACACCTTCTTCGACCTCAAGCTCATCCCCAAAAAGCTCAACCTTCTGCACGCTGCGCCGGTTGACCTGCTGTAACCCGCGCTGCAAGGACACGTCGCCATGACACACCTCACCCCCGCCCTGAACGCAGAGCGCCGCCGCGCGCTGCAGCTGCTGGGCGTCACCGCGTTCAGCTGGGCGCTGGCCAGCCGCTACGCCCAGGCACAACCCAGCGCCGTGCAAGGCCCCGAGCTGCTGCGCATCGGCTACCAAAAGTCTGCCGTCAACCTCGTCATCCTCAAGCAGCAGGGCGTGCTGGAAAAGCGTTTCCCGGGCACGCGAATCAGCTGGCTGGAGTTTCCGGCCGGGCCGCAGTTGCTGGAGGCGCTGTCGGTGGGCAGCCTGGAGTTTGGCCTGACCGGCGACTCGCCCCCCGTGTTTGCCCAGGCCGCTGGCAAAGACTTGCTGTACGTGGGTGCCGAGCCGCCCAAGCCCGACAGCTCCGCGCTGCTGGTACTCAGGGATTCGCTCCTGCGCACCCTGGCCGACCTCAAGGGCCGCCGCATTGCCGTGCAAAAGGGCAGCAGCGCCCACTACCTGCTGGTGCGCGCAGTCGAAAAGGCAGGGCTGCAGTGGGCCGACATCCAGCCCGTGTACCTGGCTCCGGCCGACGCGCGCGCCGCGTTCGAGCGCAAAAGCGTGGACGCCTGGGCCATCTGGGACCCGTTCTACGCTGCCACCGAGCTGGCCATCCAGCCCCGCGTGCTGGCCACGGGGCGCGACCTGGCCAGCAGCAACAACTCCTTCTACCTGGCGGCCCGCCCCTTCGTGCAGGCCCATCCCCAGGTACTGCGCGTGCTGTTTGAAGAACTAAGCCGCGCCGACCGCTTGGCGCAAGAGGCGCGCAAGGACGCGATCAAGCTCATTGCCGACTTCAGCGGCCTGGACGCTGGCGTGGTGAGCCTGTTCATCCAGCGCCGTCCGTCGTCACCCGTGGGCCTGCTCAGCACCGCCACCGTGGCTGACCAGCAGCGTGTGGCCGATGCGTTTTTCAAGCTCGGCCTGATTCCCAAGCCTGTGAACGTGGCCGACATCGTGTGGCGACCTGCGGTTGCGCAACTGGCCGCTGCCACCTCCAAGCCCTGAGTCACATCCACCGCATCCAACCCATATCTACCCCGAGGCATTCATGAAAATTTTCTGGTTCATCCCCACCCACGGCGACAGCCGCTACCTGGGCACCGCCAAAGGCGCACGCCAGCTCAACCACGACTACCTCAAGCAGGTCGCGGTGGCGGCCGACAGCCTGGGCTACGAGGGTGTGCTCATCCCCACCGGCCGCTCGTGCGAAGACCCGTGGGTGGTGGCGGCCAGCCTGCTGCCCGTCACGCGCAACCTCAAGTTTCTGGTGGCCGTGCGCCCTGGCCTGCACCAGCCCGCGCTGGCTGCGCGCATGGCGGCCACGTTCGATCGCCTGTCCGGCGGGCGCCTGCTCATCAACCTGGTCACAGGCGGCGACCAGGCCGAGCTGGAGGGCGACGGCGTGTTCCTGGACCACGCCACGCGCTACGAACAGTCGGCCGAGTTCATCCGCATCTGGCGCGAGATTCTGGCGCGCAGCCACCGGGGCGAGAGCCTGGACTTTGAAGGCCAGCACCTCTCGGTGAAAGGGGCCAAGCTGCTCTTTCCGCCGCTGCAGCAGCCCCACCCGCCCGTGTACTTTGGCGGCTCGTCGCCCGCCGCACACGACCTGGCGGCCGAGCAGGTGGAAACCTATCTGACATGGGGCGAGCCACCGGCTGAAGTCGCCAAAAAAGTGGCAGACGTGCGCGCGCGCGCCGCCAAACATGGCCGCACCGTCAACTTCGGCATCCGCCTGCACGTCATCGTGCGCGAGACCGATGAGCAGGCCTGGGCCGCAGCCGAGGAACTCATCAGCCATGTGGATGACGACACCGTGGTGCGCGCCCAGGCCGTGTTTGCGCGCATGGACTCCGAAGGCCAGCGCCGCATGGCCGCCTTGCACGCTGGTGGTGCCAAGCGCAGCCGCAAGGACCTGGAAATCAGCCCCAACCTGTGGGCGGGCGTGGGCTTGGTGCGTGGCGGTGCAGGAACGGCCCTGGTGGGCGACCCCCAGACGGTGGCTGCTCGCATTGAGGAATACGCAGCGCTGGGGCTGGACACCTTTGTGCTGTCGGGCTATCCGCACCTGGACGAGGCCTACCGCTTTGCCGAGCTGGTGTTCCCGCTGCTGCCCCTGCCGCTGCGTAACCAGCTGGCCAGCGGCAATCCCTTGTTTGGCAACCCGCTGGGCCCGTTTGGCGAAACCGTGGCCAATGACTTTGTGCCGCGCGCGTCGCAAAGCTGACTTGTCCCCGAACCGGAACTCTCCATGACACACACCGCAAGAGAACTGCAGGTATCCCCGGTGGCCGACGCCGTGGACCTGCCCATCGAAGGGCCGTTTTTGCCCGCACCCGTGGCCCGCTTTCTCGCCAGCGTCGCACAGCGCCTGTTGCCCTGGGCCGTGCCCATCGGCCTCATCGCGCTGTGGCAAATCGCATCGTCGCAAGGCTGGTTGTCTACCCGTGTGCTGCCCGCACCGCTGGAGGTCGTCAAGGCCGCGTGGACGCTGGCCGCTTCGGGCGAGCTGTGGACCCACGTCCAGGTCAGCGCGGGCCGCGCGCTGGCCGGGCTGGCCGTTGGCGGCGGCCTGGGTCTGGCGCTGGGCCTGCTCACCGGCTCGGTCAAGCTGTTCGAAACGCTGCTCGACTCCACCATCCAGATGGTGCGCAACATCCCTGCGTTGGCGCTCATCCCGCTGGTGATCCTGTGGTTCGGCATCGACGAATCGGCCAAGCTGTTCCTCATCAGCGTGTCGGTGTTCTTCCCCATCTACCTCAACACCTTTCACGGCATCCGCAATGTGGATCCGGGGCTGATCGAGATGGGCCGCACCTATGGCCTTGGCCGCTGGCAGCTCTACCGGCAGATCATCCTGCCCGGGGCGCTCTCCAGCATCCTGGTGGGGCTGCGGTTCTCGCTGGGGTTGATGTGGGTGATCCTGATCGTGGCCGAAACCATCTCGGCGCAGGCGGGCATCGGCTACCTCACGATGAACGCGCGGGAGTTTCTACAGACCGACATCGTGCTCGTGGGCATCCTGCTGTATGCGCTGCTGGGCAAGTTGGCGGATGTGTTTGCCAAGGGGCTGGAGCGCTATTGGCTGAGGTGGCATCCCGGATACCAGGCGTGACACCCCCTGAGGCGCTGCGCGCCTTCCCCCCGCTCTCGCTTCGCGGGCAGGGGGACGACGCACTCGCTGCGGGGCGGCCCTTGCTCTGCGTCCCTCGCATGGGGCCACGCCCTCAGCAAGGTCCTGTGTCAGATTACTCACATTTTTATAGCTGAAAGCACTTGATATATAAGCGCGGGAGGCCATTTTGACCACTAATACATCTCCACAACCCCGAGGCGTGCGCCTGGAAGTGCGCGGCGTGGACAAACGCTACGGCACGCGCGACGTGCTCAAGAAGACCGAGCTGGTCATCGAACCCGGCCAGTTCGTCGCCATTGTGGGCCGCAGCGGCTGCGGCAAGAGCACGCTGCTGCGCCTGGTGGCGGGGCTTGAACCTGTCTCCGGCGGCGCGATCCGCCTCGATGGCCAGGACGTTGCAGGCCTGAGCGGCGACACCCGCATCATGTTTCAGGACTCGCGCCTCTTGCCCTGGAAACGCGTGCAGGACAACGTGGCCCTGGGCCTGCCGCCCGCGCAGCGTGGCGCAGCGACCGATGTGCTGGCCCGCGTGGGCCTGGGCGACCGGCTGGGCGAATGGCCCGCGCGCCTGTCCGGCGGTCAGCGCCAACGCGTGGCCCTGGCCCGTGCCCTGGTGCACGACCCGCGTCTGCTGCTGCTCGATGAACCATTGGGCGCGCTGGATGCGCTCACCCGCATAGAGATGCACCGCCTCATAGAAGGCCTGTGGCGCAGCAGCGGCTTCACCGCGCTGCTGGTCACCCACGACGTGCAAGAGGCCGTGGCCCTGGCCGACCGCGTGATCCTGATCGAGGACGGCCAGATCGCGCTGGACCAGCGCATCGAACTGCCGCGTCCGCGTTCACATGGCGACGCCGCGTTTGCCGCCATCGAGAAACGCATCCTCGACCGGGTGCTGCAAACACCCGAGGGGGAGCCTGCGCACGAGGTTTCCTGGCCCGGCGTGCCTGCGCATGGCTTGCGCTGGGCGGTCTGATTTCTCTCTCTCTCTCTCTCTCTCTCTTTTCGTTTGCTTGTTTTTCTTTCACTGACCTCTTTTTCAACGGACTATTCAAGGAGAACCCCATGTCCATTCAAGCCATCAACGTCCGCAACCAGTTCAAGGGCAAGGTCCGCGAAATCATCCGCGGCGACGTCGTCTCCGAGGTCGATGTCGAGACGCCATGGGGCGTCGTCACCTCGGTCATCACCACCCGCTCGGTGGACGACCTGGGCCTCGTCGTCGGCTCCGACGTGGTGGCGCTGGTCAAGTCCACAGAGGTATCGATTGCCAAGCTGTAAAGCACTCGTGTTGCGGAAAATTTGAATGAAGTAGGGCGCCGGCGCTGGGCGGGCAAGCGCTGGCAGCTTTGCATGAAAACGGGGGATGTCTTGGGGTAGTGCGCCCAGAGGCCGGTTTGTAGGGCTGTTTGGGCCGGCGGTCTGCAAATGGGAAAAAAGCGCGAGGTGCTGAAAGAGAGCGCGCGCAGTTTGTCTTCAGTTGGATTGCTATTGAATCCAAGCACGGTGGTGCTACACGGCAATCAACTGGTCGTCGCCCAATTCCTTCAGGTCCTTGACACCCAACAAAGCCATGTTCCTGTGTATCTCGTCGCGCAGCAGACCGATTGCATGGGCGACGCCTGCCTGGCCTCCCACGGCAGCGGCGTAGGCCATAGGACGTCCCACGAAAACGTGGTCCGCTCCCAATGCAAGCGCCTTGATGACGTCGGTACCCCGTCGAATACCACTGTCCAGCATCAGTGCCATGGACCCTTTGGCCTTTGCGGCCTCCGCAAGCACCAGAAGGGGCGGCACTGTTCCATCGAGCTGGCGGCCACCATGGTTGGACAGGATCACGCCATCGGCACCCACTTGCTCCGCGCGTTTAACGTCGTTTGCGGATATCAAACCCTTGATCACCAGCTTCCCTTGCCAGAGCTCGCGAATGAGCGCAAGGTGATCCCAGTTCAGGTGGTCGCGCAAGCCAAACTGCCGCACTACATTGCTGGAAATGATGGGGACGCCTCTGCCTGGGCCTGCGTTCTCGAAGTGCGGAATTCCATTCTTCACAAGAGTGCGGCCAAGCGTCCCGATCAACCAGCGTGGCCGCACCAGGCCATCCCAAGCCAGCCGCAGGCTGGGGCGCAAAGGCGTTGAAAAGCCGACACGGACATTGTTTTCGCGGTTCGCCAGCGTGGCTGTGTCCACGGTGATGACCAAGGTCTTGAACCCAGCGTTTGCGACGCGCTCGAGCAGACCTTCGATGTGCGCAGTCTCGCCAGGTATGTAGGCCTGGAACCAGGCGCAGGTGGGTGCTGCCTGCGCCACACGCTCCATACGCGTCAACGATGCGCCGCTGAGCACATAGGGGATACCTGCTGCTTCGGCCGCTCTCGCCATGGCAACGTCACCATCAAAGGAAAACAAGGCACACAGCCCCATTGGAGCGATGCCAAAGGGTGCTTTATAGGTTTGGCCCATGAGATGGCGAGATTGACTACGCAGAGAGACGTCTACCAAAACGTTCGTGCGAAACATCCATTTGCGATACGCCCCTGAATTGGCTTGCAGCGTCACGTTGTCTTCAACCCCACCTTGGAGATACCCGAAGATAGGGCGAGGCAGGACGCGGCGGGCAGCGGGCTCCAGGTCACCCAGAGAGAGAACGGTGCGCAATATGGGCGGCAGGTGTCGACGCGCATTTGGCGCGGGACCGAGCTGCTGTCGCGGTGGATATTTTGTCATGCGGATTCCTTCGGCGGCATGCGGTGCTGCAGGCCCGGGCGCATTGGAATCCAGTCGAAACGTATCGGCAATGCGTTACGCTGTGCGTAACATCACGGATGCCAGGTTGCCCTCAAGGCGGTTGCTGGAACTCCCCCCAACGCCAAACCAAGTTGTCGAGCGGCAGCCACCGTGATGGGTGCGAGTTTGCGCAGGGCCACAGGTGTCAGCCGCTCCACAGGGCCGGAAGTACTGACTGCTCCGAGCACCATGCCCTGGCCACCGCGCACCGCTGCGGCAACAGCAGCGGCGCCAGTGGAACGTTCGGCGCGGGCCCAGTGAAACCCTCTGCGCCGGATGCGTTCGTAGAGATCACCGGGCTCTCCCAGCGCCGCCAGAATCGCTCGCCCTGGGGCACCAAGCTCCAGAGGCAGCAATTCTCCTGAGCGCGGATGATCTGGCCTCGCATTCGGACCGTCACAACGCATCAGGCAACTGCGCAGATTGCCCTCATGCACATAGAACGAAGCGCTCTCTCCGGTCTCTGCTGCAAGCCGAACCAGGATGGGCTCGATGACCGAGCCGACGTCGAATTGGGCCTGGTAGCGTGATCCGATCCAGCCCGCGGCGGGGCCCAACCGCCAAGCGCCGTCTTCGCGCTGTACCAGGAAGCGTGAAAGCGCCAGTGTGCGAGCCAGCCTCAGCGCGGTCGGCTTGTGCATGCCAGTGCGTCGCGCCAACTCGGTCAGCGAGAGGAAGACTTCATCGCCGCCGTCGAACGCTTTCAGCAGTGACATGGCACGGACCACCGCATGAACATGTTCGCGCCCCGGTTCCTGGCTAATGTCCGCAGGACTCTTGGAACTAGGGCGGGCAGAGGAGGAGGCTGGGGGCGTTGAGGAGCGGGAACTTTTAGCCATAAACCGATGATAGTTGTTACGCATGGCGTAACGCGTTGTTGCCGCTTGGAAGTCGCATGATCATTCTGGCCCCGACAACCTATAAGGAGACAAGCCCATGGATATTCCTACGCACTTCAGCCGGCGTCGCGTTCTCGGCGCTGCCGCGTTTCTGCCGTTCGCTGCAAAGGCTCAGGACAACTACCCCAGCAAGCCTATCCGGATGATCATCCCGTTTGCCGCTGGTGGTGCAACCGATGTGCTGGGGCGCGATCTTGGTCAGGCAATGGCCCCCGCTCTCGGACAATCTTTCGTCGTCGAGAACATGGGTGGTGGAGCTGGCGTGCCGGCGCTCAACAACGTGTCGCGTGCAGCGCCCGATGGGTATACGGTCCTCTTCTGCGCCTCTGGGAACATCACCGCGCAACCACTGCTCTCCAAGAACCGCATCGATATCCTCAGCCAGGTTACGCCGGTCGGCATGATTGCCTCAGCGGCTCACGTGTTGGTGGTCAGTGACAAGGCGCCTTTCAAGTCCTTGCCGGAGTTGATCGCCTACGCGAAGGCCCATCCTGGCGAGGTCAACTTCGGATCTGCCGGCGTTGGAGGCCTGGCCCATTTGGGAACTGAACTGCTGGCTCGCAGCGCTGGCATCAAAGTCACCCACATTCCGTACAAAGGTGCCTCCGCTGCAAACAACGACTTGGTCGCCGGCCAGATTCATGCCATCTTCGGCACCATGCCGTCGTTTATGGCGATGATCGAGAAGGGGGCTTTGCACGCCGTTGGAATTACTGCAGCGAGCAACTCGCGGCCGCTGAAGGGGTTGCCGCTTATCTCGAAGACCGTGCCCGGGTTTTCTTACAGTTCGTGGAACGCAATCTTTGCACCAGCGCGTACCCCTGCTGGCGCCATCGACAAGCTCTACATCGCAATGCGGACGGCCGCGCAAAACCCTGGTTTGAAACACCGATTCGATGAGCAGGGGGTTGATGTCGCCCTCGCAGGACCTGACGAGTTGCAAAAAATGGTGCTCAAGGAGCGTGCAGTTTGGGAGAAGGTCATTCGGGACGCTCGCATCGAGGCGAACTGAGAACCTGGAGCTGCTATGGCACCCGTTCTCCGGGCTGAATGTGAGCCCAGTCGTACATAGGCAGTTCACCTGAGCCTGACGAAGAGGTTTTATTTTTACGGAGCGCGCCGTGGCTCCGACGGGCTCAGCGCGAACGGGGAAGGGGCGACCTGATGCATATTGTTTTCAAGGCTTAATCGCCATCTAGCGCTTGATGGGTAATGGATTATAGCTATCAAAAAATGAGCCTGGTACCACCCGTTATCTGGCAAGGACCCTGGGGCCATTGTGCCCAAAACAGCCCATGCGGCCTACACTCAACCCCATGACGACTCTCCTTCTTTGCACTTTTGCCGCCTTGGCTGCGCTGCTCCACGCAGCGGCTGTCGCGCGAGCGGCAGCAAAGAAGAATGTGCGTCGTCAGCTGACGCCAGCACATTCATAAGCCCGGCGGCACCCTCTCCCCCCATCCTCTTTCAGCGCAACCATCCACCGCCGGGCACCAGCCTCGCGCGGTAGCGGCCGTCTTGTTCACACGGGGCGACAGCCGCATTTGATGGAGTGCTTTCATGCATGAAGCTGTTGTTGTCGTTCACGGCGAGCGCACGCTCACCGACCTGGACTATTCGCGCCTGAGCAAGCTGGTGGGCCACCAGCTCCCCGCTGTTCTTGACGATCTGCTTGCCAACGCAGACATCACCAACTCGCGCGCCGTGTCGGCCAACGTGGTCACCATGTATTCCCGCGTGGAACTGGTGGACGTGCACACCCACCGGCGCCAGGTGCTCACCATTTGCTACCCGCAAGACGCAGAACCGGCTGCGGGTTTCATTTCGGTGCTGTCGCCCGTGGGCATCAGCCTGCTGGGCCTGAAGGTGGGGGATGTTGCCAAGTGGCACACGCCGCATGGCGAAGAGTGCGCGGCCGTTGTCGAAGGCATTCAGTTCCAGCCTGAGGCCACGGGCGACTACGTCACGTAGTCGTCTGCCCCGCAGCAACCCGTCTGCGGCCCACCAGGGGCCGCGCTCACCAGCATCACCGCCGCCAGCCCGGCGCCATCTCGCATTGGCGCTTCGGGATAGGTGCGCGCTGTGCAAAACAGAAGGACGTTCAACCATGACCCCTCGCTCCATCCTCGCCATCACTGATTTCTCTCTGCAGGGAGGCCATGCCATCGCGCGCGCTGCGCTGCTGTGCGCTGAGCACCTTGCAACTCTGAGGCTCGTCTATCTGGCCCCACCCGCTGAGGCACCCCCGCCGGACGCGGGCGTGCGCCTGTCGCACCACGCGCTGCAACTCAGGCAGCGCCACGGCATCCACGTTCACGCGGCAACGCGCATCGACTTCACCGCTGCGGATGTGGCGCGCGAGGCGGCGGGCGCCGACCTGGTGGTGTGGGGCACGGCGCCATTGCGTGGCCTGCGCGCCTGGTTCAGCGCGCATCCCGCCATCCAGATGCTGCGTGCCTGCCAGCGCCCTGTGATCGTGGTGCGCAATCCTGCCGACCAGCCTTACCAAACTTTGATGGTGGCGGTGGACTTCTCGCGGGTGTCGCACCGTCTGGTCGAGCTGGCCTTTGCGTTGCATCCCGCCGCGCGGGTTGAGCTGTTTCATGCGATCAGCACCGCCAACGAGGGCAAGCTGCGGTATGCCGAAGTGTCTGAACGCGCCATTCAGATCTACCGGGAGGAATGCCGCCGCCATGCGCAAGACCGGATGTTCACACTGACCGATTCGTACGACGCACGGCGCAACCGGCTCTCGTCTTCCATCGGCCGGGGCGATCCAGCCCGGCAGGTAGTGGTGCAACAGCAGAACACGGCAGCGGACCTCATCGTGGTGGGCAAGCACCCGGCGTCCAGGCTCTCTGACCTGCTGTTCGAGAGCGTGGCGCAACGCGTCGTGCGCGATGCGCTCGCGGATGTGCTGGTGGTGCCGAACGACTTTCAACCGGCGTCACGTGGCTCGGCGGTAAAGCGCCTGGCCACCGATCTGCCGGTGCGACGCGTCAAGGCGGGTTCGCCGCGTTTGCCGAGTTATCCCAACCCGGCCGCGCTACCGGACTCTTTGCGCCTGTTCACGAACAGTCCTGCACCACCACATCCTTGACCACGGCCAGCGCCCGGGCCAGGTCATCAAGCGCCACCGACCCTAGCGCGATGCGCAGCGCGTGGGGCACATGGGTGGTGGTGGCAAACCCCTCGGCGGTCGACACCGACACCCCGCGTTCTGCCAGGGTGGCGGCGATGCGGTCGGCCCGCTGGTCGTCGCCCAGCGGCAGCCAGATGAAGTAGGAGTTCGGGTGCCGTACCAATTTCAACCCCGCCAGCGCTCGGGTGGCAATGGCCTGGCGCTGCGCGGTGTCTGCGCGTTTGTCGGCCTCCAGCCGGGCCACGGTGCCGTCTTCGATCCAGCCGCAGGCGATGGCAGTGACGACCCCGGCGGTGTTCCAGGCGGTGGCACGCACGGCGCGCTCGATGGGGCCGATCAGTTCGCGCGATGTGGCCACAAAGCCAAACCGCAAGCCCGTGGCCACGTTCTTGGACAGGCTGGAGAGGTACACCGTGCGCTCGGGTGCCAGCGCCGCGATGGGGGGCGGCGCCTCGGGCGCAAGGTAGGCATAGGGTGCGTCTTCGATCACCAGCAGGTCGTGTGCACGCGCAATGCCCACCAGGCGCGTGCGGGCGCGGGCGCCCATCACGCAGCCCAGCGGGTTGTGCAGGGTGGGCATGGTGTAGATGGCACGCACGGGCCGGGTGTTGCACAGGTGCTGCAGGGCGTCCAGGTCGGTGCCAGCGGGGTCCACGGGTACCGGGGCCAGGTCCAGCCGCAGGCGTTCGGCCAGCACGCGAAAGCCGGGGTAGGTGAGGGCGTCCACCGCCACCACGTCGCCGGGGTTGAGCAGTCCCATGGCCGCCACGGCCATGCCGTGCTGCGCGCCGTTGACGATGAGCACCTGCTCGCCCGTCACTTGCAGCTGGCGCGTCTTCAGGTGCCCGGCCACGATGGCGCGTTCATGCGGCCGGCCGCCGTAGGGGTGGTAGTGCAGCAGCGATTCCAGGTCGCCGGAGGCGGCCAGCTTGCGCAGGGCATCCCGCAGCAGGTCTGCCTGGCCCGGCACGCTGGGGTTGTTGAACGAGAGGTCTGTGGCGCTGGGCGCGGGCGTGGTGAGGTCGGCGTCGGCACCGCGCGGGGAGGCGGGGTCACGCACAAAGGTGCCGCGCCCGGTTTCCCCCACCACCAGGCCGATGTCCTCCAGCTCGGCATACACGCGGCTGGCCGTGGCCAGCGCCAGGCCATGCCGCTGGGCCAGCGCGCGGTGGGTGGGCAGGCGTGTGCCGGGCCGCAGCTCCCCCGCGCGGATGTCCGACGCCAGTGCGTCCACCACCTGTTTGTACCGAACCTGGCCCATGGCGTTGTGCCCCTGTGTTGAAACGTATCTATGACAATGTGTTGATTGTACTGAATGCCGTCGATAGGATGCGCTTCGCCATTTCATGCTTCATTCACTCGCCTTTCCTCTACTGAACAGGACTCCACCGCCATGCGCATCGCCATCCTGACCTTCGACGGTTTCAATGAACTCGATTCCCTGATTGCCCTGGGCCTGCTCAACCGGGTGAAGAAACCGGGGTGGGAGGTGTCGCTGTGCTGCCCTACAGACCAGGTGCGTTCCATGAACGGCGTGACGGTGCAGGCCCAGTCGCTGCTGCCCTATGCGCGGTCGGCCGATGCCGTGCTGGTGGGCAGCGGCATGAAGACCCGCGAGGTGGTGCAGGACGCCGCCCTGATGGCGGAGCTCGACTTCAATCCGGCTCGCCAGTTGCTGGGCGCCCAGTGTTCGGGGGCTTTGATCCTGGCCAAGTTGGGACTGCTTGACGGCGTGCCGGCCTGCACCGACCTGACCACGAAACCCTGGGTGCAAGAGGCTGGTGTCACCGTGCTAAACCAGCCTTTCTTTGCCAAGGGAAACGTGGCCACGGCGGGCGGGTGCCTGTCGGCGCAGTACCTGGCCGCCTGGTTGATCGCGAGGCTGGCAGGGCCCGAGGCCGCCCGCGAGGTCATCCACTACTTTGCCCCGGTGGGCGAGAAGGAGGAATATGTGGCCCGCGCCCTGGGACATATCGAAAACCAGGGTGCCACAACGAGCTGCTGACCCGCGCGCGCACCTGCAAAAGGCATAACTCAGGCCTGCAGCGTGCTGCAAGCCCCTCGGTGGCGCTGATGCTGGGTGGCGGCTAGAGGCGCTGGGTAGGCGCAGTCTTTACGCCGCGCTCAGGGCCAAGGCCGGGACGCGGCCGCGCATCCCGCCACCGCCACCCCCATGGCCCGGCAGCGTGAATACCGCCACGGCGTTCACCAGATCCTGTGCCTGGGTGCGCATGTTGTTTGCGGCGGCGGCCATTTCTTCGACCAGCGCTGCGTTTTGCTGGGTGGCCTGGTCGATCTGGCTGACCGCTTCGCCGATCTGGGTGACGCCGGTGCTTTGTTCGCTGCTGGCGGCAGTGATCTCGCCCACGATGCCGGTGACGCTGCGGATGGCGTTGACCACTTCGGTCATGGTGGCACCGGCTTTGTCCACCTGTGCGGAGCCAAGTGCCACACGGTCCACGCTGGTGGAGATCAGGAGCTTGATTTCCTTGGCCGCGTCGGCCGAACGGCCGGCCAGGCTGCGCACCTCGCTGGCCACTACGGCAAAGCCCCGGCCTTGCTCGCCTGCCCGGGCGGCTTCCACGGCCGCGTTCAGCGCCAGGATATTCGTCTGAAAGGCAATGCCGTCGATCACGCCAATGATGTCGGCGATTTTCTGGGAGCTTTCGTGGATGCCCTTCATGGTCTGCACCACCTCGGCCACCATGGCACCACCTTCGGCCGCCACCGTGCTGGCGCTCAAGGCCAGCCGGTTGGCCTGAAGGGCATGGTCTGCGTTTTGTCGCACCGTGCTGCTCAGTTGCTCGGTGGAGGCGGCGGTTTGCTGTAGCGCGCTGGCCTGGTGTTCGGTGCGGCTGCTCAGGTCCAGATTGCCCTGGGCGATCTCGGTGCTGGCGTTGGCCACGCTGTCGGAGGTCTGGCGCACACTTGCCACCACGTTGGACAGGCTGGCCTGCATAGCCGCCAGGGCCTGCATCACGGCTGCCACCTCGTCCTTGCCGCTGGTGTCGATGGGCTGGCTCAAGTCGCCATGGGCCACCGCATCCGCCACTTGTCCGGCCCGCTGCAGCGGCCGCGTGATGCCACGCACCAGGGCCACACCAAAGAGTGCGGCAAACAGCACCCCGAGGGTGATCGAGCCAATCACGATCCAGCGGATGGTGCCAAACCGCTGCACGGCAGCGTCGTACTCGTCCCGGGCTTCCTTTTGGGTCAGGGCCAGCAGCGCGCCCATGTCGCTGCCTATGGGGTCGTACAGGTCGTCGAACTTGCGCACCACCAACACCCGCGCCGTGGCCACGTCGGCGTCCTTCAGCGCTGCCAGCGCGGGGGCCAGCCCCTCTTTCATGATCTTCTGGCGCTGCTCGCCAATGGCCTGGGTGTACTTCTGCCGCTCGGGGCTCATGGCGGTGGCCAGCAAAGCCTCCCAGGCCTGGTCGCTCTTGCCGATGTTGGCCTCTGCCTCTTCAATGGCCTTGGCCACTTTTTCCGGCGCTGGCGACAGCAGCGCGTTGGATACCAACTGCCGATTGCGGGTGGTCAGGTAGCGAAAGTCGGCCACTGCCCGCTGGGCCTGCATGCGGTTCTGGTACATCGACTCCATCGCCGCGTTGGACCTGGCGATGCCAAACAGGCCGATGGCCCCCAGCGCTACGAGCAGGGCAGAGAGCACGCCCACCAGCACCAGCAGTCTCGTGAATATCTTGAAATTTCTCATGCACGGTCCCTCTTGCCGTTTGTGTCATTGAATATTCAGAATACCGTGCGAGGCACCCCCGTTTGGCTTGGAACAGCGCCGAAAACGGTGGATTTCAGGGTAAATCGGGGTGTGTTTTTTGGACGCGTGCGATTGCCGTTTCGGCATCCCTGCGGTGCGCCTGAGGGCTGCTTTGCGCGTATTGCTTCACCGAGAACATTGGGTCCAGGCGGGGACGGCATACTCGCCGCTTTGACAGGCTGACCGCGCATGCGGTCCATCATTTGCGGAGAGGGCGGTGTTATGACGCGTTGGGCGGCGAGTGAAGTTTTGCGTTGTGTGCGATCACGCGTTGTTTCGGCGCGCGGGTTTGTGCTTTGGGGTGCGTTTTTCTCGCTGCTGGCCCCTTCCGCGAGCTTTGCGGGCTGCCTCCAACCTGCCTCCACGCATGCGTGGAAGTGGGGCCTGGGTGGCGGCGCGGCCTGGCTGCAATACACCGACGAGAAAAGCCAGAAACCCTATTTCTCCCTCCTGCGCAGCCCGGTGCGCGAATCGACGCAAATCATCTTGCACGATGCCTCTGCCGCAATCTCCAAGACGCAGGAAGTGCCTGGCTTCATTCCTTTCTCGTTTGAAGGGGGCTTTCACAAGGCAAATGGCGACCAGGTTACCGCCGTGGATGGCATCGGAGTACTCAAAAACTTTCCGGACGGCCGTGTGGGCCTAGTGACTGGCAACCTCGACCACGCCGACAACGGCGTTCAGTTGCTGCGCCGGGCGAGCTTGGCCATCCACGGGGCGTTTCGCTTTTATGTGGACGATACGTGCTACCAGATTCCGATGGGGGATGAGGCCTTGAAGGTGATGCAAGTGCTTTTCTTGCCCCACCCGCGCTTTAAGCAAGAGGCGTCCAAGCTGTTCTTGAAGTGATGACAGGACAGTAGTCTTCGGCATTTTTGAATTTTCCGTGCTGCGCAACTTCTTCGCACATGAATATCCAGAGGCTCCGAAAGAAATCTCGCAACGGTTCTCTGGAAGTCGAGGACTTGCTGCGCGCCGCTGTGGAGAAGCTGCCGGGCCTGGAGGCGGAACTGAAGGCGCTCGCGCTCGCAAACGGATGGGCATCAACAGCGGCACTGTCCGGTGACGCTACCCGCACGGTCCCATTTGCCAAGTGGGCCGAGGTGGCTGCCTGCTATGCATCCCAGGGTTTTACGGGCCTGCGAGAGCTTGCCGAGGACAACCAGAACATTCCGTTTGTTCTTGGCTTGGTAGAGGAGGTTAAAACCGTCGAATCGACCGCGTTTGTCCTTGAACTGTGCGAGCGAGCGCTGGGGCCGACGCTTTCCAAAGACGTGGCGTTTGACGTCGTGTCCAGCGTGAACGCGTTGTTCTCGTTCAAACACGCCGCACCTGTCAGTGACGAGCAGGCAGAGCGTTTTCAGCGTTTCTTGCTGGCTTTGTACCCGCAGGCAAAATCTGAGGTCCACCGGGCCAAGGTGCTGCTGGCGCTGCGTGGTGTGGGCGATCAAGATGCGGTTCAGTGCATCCAATCGGCCTCGGAGTTTGCGGAACCGTGGGCGGACACGAAGAAGGCAGCCCAGAGTGCGGTGCGAAAAAGGATCAAGGCGGCAATGCTCAAAACACCTTCCTGCGCATGATGGCACTTCGCAGGCAGCTATCAACGTGGTAGCTGACAACGCCGCCAATCAACGCGGCAAACACCCCGCAAACCCCTTCGGCCCCGCCGCATCCACATCCGCCAGCGCCAGGGCCTCCAGCCGGTCGTTTTGCCCCGGTACCTTGGTCAGCCGCTGTCCGTTCTGCCAGCGCCACTTCGTGCCGTCAAAGCTGTAGATGAAGGTGTGGGTGCGGTTGGAGAGCAGGTGCGCCGGGGTCAGGGTGATGGCCTGGGCGGCGGCTTCGGTGGTGGCGGTGGCCTGGGCCTCGTTGTCTTTGATGACGATCTTGCCCACGTAGGGGGTCACGGCTGATTCGGTGCGGGTGACCTCGGGCTGTACCAGGGCGGGGCTGTATCCGGTCTTGATCCATTCGCCGCTGCCCCCGGGGCGCACGTGGGGCTCGCGCGCAGCAAGGGCTTGGGTGCACGCTGCTGCCAGCGCGTCAAAACCTGTCTGCGCGGGGCCGCTGGCTTCGGGCTTTTTGCACCCCAGCAGGGGCAGGGTCAGCGTAGCGGCCATTAGAAGGAGAGCAGAGCGCAGGGGCGATGGCATGTTCATCAAGGCGATGGGGCGGTGGTGTGGAGGGCACGCGATGTGAAGGGGGAAAGCTCCCAGCCTCCTCTGTCGACGGTGGGGCATTGTGTGCCGCTGCGCAGGGTGGGGCTTGATGGAAGTCAATTCGCCAATCAATTCTGCGCGTCCTTCGGCATCAAGGCGGCTGCATCGCCCTGGTACCAGCGCGCCTGGGCGGTGGGGTCTTTCAGGGCGGCCAGCACGGCGGCGTTCAGCTCGTGGGCGCTGGCGGGCAGGGGCTGGTCGCGGTAGGCCAGGGCGGTGCCTGCCATCAGGGCCTCGGCATCCACCAGCAGGCGCAGGTTTTGGGGGATGATGGGGGATTGTTCTGCACAGTGCGGGGCCGACAGCGAATGTGCCTTGCGGCAGGCGGCGGGGCGCACGGGGTAGATGCTGCAGCGGTCATCCACCAGAAAGCTGCACGCCTGGCGCGTGGTGCTGGCCTGCGCAGTTGCCACATGCCGCTGCAGGGCACTGATGGCATCAGCCCGCACCGTAGCGGGCTGGGCACGCAGGTGCTGAGCGATGTGGAAGACCTCGGGCTCGGTGGCCTCAACCCGCAGGTGGCAGCAGTGGGCGCAACCGGCCTGGCAGGCAGGCTGGGGGCCGGTGGCACGGGCCTGTTCGGCCACGGTGTCCAGCCCCCGGTGCAGCTGTGCGATGAAGGCCACGGTGTCATCCGCGCCTTGTGACTGCGGCAGCGCCTGCGCCGCCCGCTGCCGCACGCGGGCGATGGATTGCAGGAAAGCGGAGCGCTCGTCGTCGGTCAGCATGGGCGGTTGGGGGGGAAGGTGGCTGTGCCCCGCACCTTAGCGCGTTTGCCACCACGCGGGCAGCAGGCTGCGCACCTGGGCCTGGGCAAAGCGCTCGTCCATCAGGTGCACCACGCCTTCGTCGCTGGGCGTGCGGATCACGCGGCCTGCAGCCTGCACCACCTTTTGCAGGCCGGGGTAGAGGTAGGTGTAGTCATAGCCCGCGCCAAACAGTGCCTGCATGCGCTCGCGGATCTGCTCGTTGACAGGGTTGACCTGCGGCAGGCCCAGTGTGGCCAGGAAGGCGCCAATGAGGCGCTTGCCTGGCAGGTCGATGCCCTCGGCAAATGCGCCGCCCAGCACGGCAAAGGCAATGCCCTGGCTGGTGTCGGTGAAGCGGGCCAGAAACTCGCGCTGCTCGCCTTCGAGCATGCGGCGCGACTGGCACCAGTGCGGCACATCGGGGTGCTGCTGCGCAAACAGCGCGGCGGCCTGCTGCAGGTAGTCATAGCTGCTGAAAAACGCCAGGTAGTTGCCGGGCCGCTCGCGAAACTGCTGCGCCATCAGCGCCGCAATCGGTGCCAGCGACGCCGCGCGGTGCGGGTAGCGTGTGGAGATGTGGCGCGCCACCTGCACCTGCAGCTGGTGCGCGGCAAAGGGCGATTCGACGTCCACCCACACATGGTCGTCGGGCAGGCCCAGCAGGTCGGCGTAGTAGCGCGCGGGCTGCAGCGTGGCCGAGAACAAGGTGCTGGTGTGTGCCGCTGCGAGGCGGGGTTGCAAGAAGGGCGCGGGCACCACGTTGCGGATGCAGACCACGGAATCGCCGGGTTTAGCGGCCCGCTGGTGGTGGCTTGACGAAGTTTGGGTGATGTCCACCATCGAATGCGCATCGAGCAGGTCGGCCATGCGCTGCAGGTGCAGGGCGTCGAAGTAGAAGGTCTGCAGCGCGCCGTCCGGCTCCGTGGGGTGGTCGGTGAAGTGTTCGGTGAGGGTAGTGGTGCACTGCTGCAGCGCGGCCAGCAGCTTGTCGGGGAAGGCTTCGAGCACCGTGTAAGGCACCGGGTGCGCCTTGTCCAGCGCCACCCAGGCGCGGCGCACCTTGTCCAGCGCCTTTTTCACCGGCGCATGCTGCGCGGCGGTGGGGCTGCTACGGGCCTGGGCCAAGGCGGCGGGGTGCAGCTCGGCGGTGAACATCTTGCGGCCGCGCTCCACCAGGTTGTGGGCTTCGTCCACCAGCAGCGCCGTGCGCCACTGGTTGGCCTGGGCCAGGCCGTGCAGCAGGCCGCCCTGGTCAAAGTAGTAGTTGTAGTCGCCCACCACCACATCGGCCCAGCGGGCCAGTTCCTGGCTCAGGTAGTAGGGGCAGACGTCATGCTGCACGGCTACGTCGCGCACACGGGCTTGTTGCAGGACGGGCGCGGGTTTGTCTGCACTGGTGGGGGCCACGGCGGCAGCGCGGGCGGCAGGCAGCCGGTCGTAAAAGCCCCGGGCCAGCGGGCAGGATTCGCCGTGGCAGGCCTTGTCGGGGTGTTCACAGGCCTTGTCTCGCGCCACCAGCTCCAGCACGCGCAGGGGCAGCGCCGGTGCGTTGTCGGCCAGGCGCGCCAGCGCATCCAGAGCCATCTGCCGCCCCGAGGTTTTGGCGGCCAGAAAGAACACCTTGTCGATGCGCTGCGCGGGCGCAGCCTTGAGCAGCGGAAACAGCGTGCCCATGGTCTTGCCAATGCCCGTGGGGGCCTGCGCCAACAGGCAACGGCCGGTGACAGCCGCCTTGTACACGGCCTCGGCCAGCGGGCGCTGGCCGGTGCGAAAGCCGCCAAAGGGAAACGCCAAGGTGGTCAGCGCCGCATCGCGCGCGGCACGATGGGCCACCTGCTGTTCCGCCCAGGCAATGAAGCGCTGGCACTGGGCCTCGAAGTGCTGGCGCAGGTCGTCGGCGCTACAGTGTTCGGTGAACACTGTCTCTTGCTGCGTGCCCACGTCCAGGTACACCAGGGCCACGTCGATGTGCGCCAGCTGCTCCTGCTCGCACAGCAGCCAGCCGTACACCTTGGCCTGCGCCCAGTGCAGATGGCGGTGCGACGTGGGCTGGCGGTCCAGCCGCCCTTTGAAGGTCTTGACCTCGTCGAGGCGTTGCTGCGCAGGGTCGTAGCCATCGGCCCGGCCGCGCACGCGCAGGCTTTGGTAACTGCCGCTCAGTGCCACCTCGGCGCGATAGCCTGCACCCCGGCGCGCTGCCGCCACGGCATGGCCTGCCATACCTTCCAGCGCGGTGGGCGCAGGCGTAAAGCGCAGGTCCAGGTCGCCCTGCTTGGCGGTGAACTCGCACAGCTCGCGCACCGCCACGGTATAGGTCATGGCGGGGTGGTCGGGGTGTCGGTGGCGGGAGGAGCAGGCTCGCCCAAATGGGTCTGGGCCATGTCGTCATCGCTGCGCAGCGGTGTGGCCTTGCACAGCGCCATCCACACAGAAAAGGGAAGGGTGCAGCGGTTGTGCCGCGCGGGGCGCAGCAGCTCAAAGCGCCCGTCCTCCACACTGCCATGCAGCACCCAGATGCCGAAGTGCTCGGGGATCTCATCAGGCTCGGCAATGCCTGCCGGGAAGACGTAGTAGCACTCCTCGCACAACCACTGATAGGCCTGCCGCTTGGCGTCGTGCCGCAGGTCCGACAGCAGGTCGGCCCGGCTCGCCTTCACCTCATGCACCATGGGCTGCAGATAGGCGGGCACCGAGGTGTTGCGCACCGAGAACAGATCGGGCCGGGCCATGCGCCACACATTGGCGGCGGCGCGGGCAGCGGGGGCGTGGTCATCGTCGGCCCACAGCGGTGCCATGGCGGGCGCGGTGTTGGCAGGTGCATCGGCCGTGGCCGCAGGCGGCACCACATCCCCCATCGGCACGGTGTCGATCACCGCGCGCAGCGACAGTTCGGTCCATACGATGCGCCCCGAAGCCAGCAACTGCGCTGCAAACTTCTGCCCCAGCCGGTCGTGCAGGCTCAGCGCCCGCACGCCGCGCTGGCGGGCTTGCGCCAGCGTGCGGATGCCTTCGTCGGTGAGGCGCAGAGTTTCGCAACCATCGGCCGCAATGTGCAGATTGATGAGGCCCGCAGCCAGCAGGTCAATCTCCAGCCCATCCTTGCACGGCCAGCCTGCCGAGCGCCAGATCTGCATCAGGCGCGTGCGGTGAAAGCGGGTGATCGGGGCGGAGCGTGGGGAGTCCGAAGTGGGGGAGGGCAGCACCGTCATGGCGGGGTGGGTGGACTGGCGTGACACTGATTTTAATCACAGTGTCTGGCGGGCTGCTTTTTTGGATGTAGGAAGGAGTGTGGTAAAGAAATTTGGGTCGAATTTGCCTCTTCCGCCCTATGGATAAGCGCTAGCAGCTATTGAAATGTGAGCATTCTCGCCATGACATTTCGAGGGGGAAGAAATGAGTCCTCCGGGGTTGTATGAGGACGCACTTGCCCGGCATGAGGCGAACAATCGGAAGTTGTTGTTATGTGGCCGTCTATGCAGCAGGTAAATCGGAAGAGGTGGCGAGAGGCTGCAACGCAGCGATTGCAGTCAACCGTGTTTTGAAGTCGAGCGCGTACTATCGGCCAGAAGGAGACATTGGAGGAGCATGGCTACAACACAGATCAATGACTTTATCGTTCGTCTGATGACCGGCCAGCGAACGACGTTGCGGCGACTGCATCCGTTGTTCAAACCGTTTGAGCCGTACCGCCGCCCAAGCCCAGGTACCGGCGGGGAAGTGCCATTTCCTGAGAGCGCCGAGGCGTTCCTTACCGCGACCGGCTACGGCGATATCGCTGAAGTACTGAGCTTCCGCGCAGAGTGGATGCACCTGATTGATCGTGGAAAGTTGGCTGGGTGTGTCATCTGCTCAGGATGACGGTGACAACCAATATGCTTGTCCAACGTCTGATAATAAGATCTATTTTATTCGCGCTGCTCACCTGAATACGTGCTCATGGCTGCTTCAATCGGTGATTTTCTAGAGGGGCTTGAACGTCGCCGCTTCGATCTCGAATGATGGAGAAACGGGCTTGAGTTGAAGCCGTGCAGCTGAGAGTGCATAACTGTAAGTTTTGGAGCCGCCTTCAGGGAAAGCTCACCATATACAAATGAGGGAAATAATGTCCAGCCATCTTCAATAAATAGAGGAGCTAACCGATTTAATGAGGAATGAGTGGCTTGATGTCAGGCTATGCATTGAGCTGCTTGGCTATGATCCGGCGGAAACACTGCTTGTCGCATTTGCGGAAAGCGAAGATGAAATGGAGTATTCAATAATTGTCACAAGAGATTGGCGAATATTTGAATGCTCCCGTAGTACAAATGAAATTGCCGAAATAAAATTCAGCAAAGTAGAAGAGCTTCCGAATTCAGAAGAAACTTTCAAGTTGACTCCAACGATTAAATTGGCGCTGAGCATTCAGGAGAATCTATAACAAACTGCTCGCGGCCATCTGCTGACCTTGACGAACGACTGATTTGAGGCAGGCAGCTCTCCCAAAACCCGGTCTCGGCAGTTAAAAAGTGTCTAGTCACCCCGAGGCAAATCAGATCGACAGTGTCTTCAACCTTTTGGGGATCTGTTCCGCGAGAAACGCCATCAGTGCCCGAACTGTTGGCGATTGATGGCGTTGCATGGGGTAGACAAGCTGGACTTTCAGCGCGGACATTTGCCAGCCCTCCAGCACTCTGACCAATTTACCTGATGCGACCAGCGGCGCTGCCTGGAACTCGGGCAGTACGGCGATTCCCAGTCCGTCCAATGTCGGCGCCAGCAAGGCGTCGGAAGGGCCGATGATCAAACGTGAGCGCAAAAGTCCTTTTGCGGTTCTGCTTCGCGAATGCAGCTTGATTTCTGCGGCTTCCCTCGACTGCAGCAGGCCAGCGTGAGCACTGAGTTCACCGGGATGCACCGGCAACCCATGTTGGTTCGCATAAGCGGGGCTTGCAAATAGAGCTGGACGTACGGTGCCTATGGCACGGGCCTTCAGACTGGAATCGGCAAGTTCGCCAATGCGCACCGCCAGATCAATGCCTTCTTCGACGATGTTGACGTGGCGGTTGCTGAGCTTGACATCCAGTTCCAAATGTTCGTGTTTGAACAGGTACTCAGTCACCAGCGGAAGCAGCACAACTTTGCCAAATGTCGCTGACGCAGCTAGGCGAACGCGACCACTTGGCGTTTGATCCTGAGAAAGAAGGTCATGGGTGACGGCGTTCAATTTATGGATCAGCGGACTTGTTCCGTCCAGCAGGCGTTGGCCAGCGTCGGTCAATGCGAAGGCTCGGGTATTGCGCTTGACGAGGCTGACCCCTGCTGCCGTTTCCATGCGCGCCAGGCGGCGCGACAAGGTTGATTTGGGAACCTCCAGTTGGCGAGAAGCCCCTGAGAGGCTCCCTGCCTCCGCGATCTTGATGAACCACTGGAGATCGTCGATCGAGTAGTTTTCATTGTTCATATTTCGGTACGCCGGTGTCTACACAACGAGTCTATTTGTGCAAGGTTAAACCATAAACAATTCAGCTTGTTGCCGGGTCGAACGAGCACACATGGATCGCTTCCTTGCCTGCCCGCAGACCCGCTTCACGAAACCATTGCACACTCTCAAGGAACTTAAATGACCATACTCGTTACGGGCAGCACGGGGCTTATCGGCTCACATGTGGTAGCGCTGCTAGCCGCGCAAGGCGCAGACGTTCATGCCCTCACCAGAACACCAGAAAAGCGACAGTTTCCACCCGGCGTTACGGCGGTCAAGGGTGACTTCCAGGACGTGGATTCGATGCGCGCTGCCATGGCTGGCGCAAGAACGCTTTTCTTGCTCAACACCGTGGCCGCAGACGAAGTGACCCAGGCACTGATTGCACTCAACCTGGCGCGCGAAGCAGGTATCGAGCGCATCGTTTACCTGTCTGTCATGCACAGCGACCGTTTCACCGAGGTTCCGCATTTCACTGGAAAGCACACGGTGGAACGCATGATCGAACAGTTCGGTATGCACGCGACCATTCTGCGTCCCGCTTACTTCATGCAGAACGACGATGCCTTGATTCAGTCCGATGTTCTGGAGCGGGGCGTGTACCCCATGCCTATCGGCAATGCAGGCATTTCCATGGTGGATGCGCGTGACGTGGCGATGATTGCCGCACAACATCTGCTGCGCCGAGACACAGCAAGCGAACCCTTGCCAACTGAGGTGTTGGATGTCGTGGGGCCAATCGCGTTGTCGGGTCAAACCGCCGCAGCTGTGTGGAGCGATGTGCTGGGCAAGACCGTCCGGTACGCGGGTGACGACATCGGACCTTTTGAAGCGCGGTTCCGTAGTTTTGCACCCGCCTGGATGGCGTATGACATGCGGCTGATGATGGCGCGCATGCAGATCGATGGAGAGGTGGGCTCCGCTGGTGCAGTCGAGCGCATGCAGCAAGAACTGGGCACGTCGTTGCGGAGCTACCGCGACTATGCGCTGGAAACGGCTGAGCGCTGGAGGGCTGCCCAATGACGGCGACACACCCCATGCCATCCATTGTGGTTGTCTACCATTCCGGCTACGGCCATACCCGTCGATTGGCACAGGCCGTTGCCCAAGGTGCGGAGGCCGCATTGCTGGAGATTGATGCGCAAGGTACTCTGCCTGAGTCCGCCTGGATGGGGCTGGCTGCCGCGGATTTGATTGTGCTGGGCTCACCCACTTACATGGGCAGCGCGAGTTGGCAGTTCAAGCGATTTGCCGATGACTCTTCCGCGGCTTGGATGGCCCAGAAATGGAAAGACAAACTCTTCGCAGGCTTCACCAACAGCGGAAGCATGAGCGGCGACAAGCTGTCCACCTTGCAGTACTTCATGACATTTGCCATGCAACACAGCGGCCTGTGGGTGGGCACCGGCATGATGCCCTCCAATACCAAGGCAGCTCTGCGCAACGACGTGAACTATGTCGGTTCATCTTCAGGCGCAATGGCCACAACACCGGTCGATGCGGGGGTTGACGAAATGTTGGAAGGCGATATCGAGACGGCCAGGCGTTTTGGCGAACGGCTTCGGGACGTTGCGAAGCGCTACTCGAATACGTCGCCTCACAAGGCGTAACAGGGCGCTCCTTTCAGGATCCGGGGCTTCAGCCGCAGGGCCAGCCCCATTCGGGAATCTCCGCATCGAGTTCCGGCCGGCAGGTCGGGACGGATTGCGTCTGTGCACGGCCCAACTCGGCTGCTCGCCAACATTAAGCACCGTTCGATACATAAATGGACTTGCAATCATGAACACACTTCTTGGAAAACGCGCTTTTGTCACTGGCGCAAGCCGTGGAATCGGAGCTGCGGTCGCGCGTCGCCTTGCGTCTGAAGGTGCCGATGTCGCAATTGGCTACGAGAAGTCCGCCACGGCAGCGGATGCGATTGCCAAGGCGATTCGCAGCACCGGACGCAATGCCGTCACGGTCCCGATGAGCGCAGCCGACCCGACTTCAGTGAAAGCAGCGGTCGATCGCGCAGCGGCAGAACTCGGAGGGCTCGACATCCTGGTCAACAACGCCGGGATCTTCCGCACGGGCTCCATCGAATCCGCCAGCCTCGCGGATATTGACGAGACCCTTTCTGTCAACCTGCGTGCGGTCGTCGTCGCCACGCAAGTGGCGCTCGCCTACATGAGCGATGGTGGCCGAATCATCAACACAGGCAGCAACCTAGCGACTCGTGTGCCGGGAGGCGGAATGACCTTGTATGCGGCAAGCAAGGCCGCATTGATCGGCCTCACCAAAGGGCTGGCACGCGACCTCGGCTCCCGCAGTATCACGGTCAATGTCATCCACCCGGGCTCAACCGACACGGACATGAATCCTGCGGACGGCGAGCATGCGCAGTTCCAGTTGCAGCGCATGGCGATTCCGCGTTACGCGGACCCCGACGAGTTGGCCGCTCTGTATGCCTTTGTTGCCAGTCCGCAGGCTAGGTCGATCAACGGAGCGGAACTTACGGTGGACGGCGCAGCCAACGCATAAATTTGGCCTCATCACGTTGTTGCAGCGAGCGGTCTTCTCGCTCGTTCGACGGCGTAGTAGCGATGAACTGCGCCGCCTCTTGACTTTGCCATCGCCAAGTTACGAGAATATTGGAGGTTATTTTATGATTAAGAATATATCGGCAATTATTTTATTGGCGGTCATTGTTTTTGGAGCCTATAGAGGTATTGCAACACTCAATACAAGTGCGAAAGAGATTGAAAAAATTGATGCTGAAGACATTGTTGATGCTTTGGTTGCCGAGTCAAATGGCAAAACACCAAAAATGATAAATGATGAAATGAGATTGGAAAACGTTAAAAAAAATGGACTTCAAATCACTTTCTTGAATACAGTAGTCTCTGCATCCTCTAATGAAGTGGGCCCAGAAGAAGTAAAATCAATCTATTTTCCAATGATGTCACAAAGCCTGTGTGGAAACGAAAATATGTTGATCGCTTTATCTAAAGGTGTCGTGTTTAGGTATGTATATCAAGGTAATGATGAAAAAAATATTACTGAATACACAATAGATCGTACATCATGTGGTGGAAACTCATAACAAGGCGCTCCAGCACCGCACACTTCTTGTGCTCGACAGTTTGTAAGTTGGTTTTTTGGGAAGCATTTTGCGCAGCAAAACCACAAAAACCAACTTACAAATGCGGCTGAGCTTGGCGATGTTCCCCGGCAGATCCTCAAGCTGCTTTTGGTCACGGGGTGAAGCGGTTGTGAAAGCAGCCGTCTTCGATCCCGGTCTTTTCTGGTAATGGCTGGTTGCCAACCTTGGTATCGCCTCCCGTCTTCTTGAAGGGGTTTTAGTGTCTTCCTCGTCCAGTGGCTCTACCTGCTCGGGCAACCCCGTGCAGTCGCCTTCCAAGCCAGCTGCAGACACTTCAAACTGGCCCGCCATCGCATCGCTGACGCTGGGCGTGGTCGGCCTAGTGATGGCCGAATTCCTGCCGATCAGCCTGCTGACGGCGATGGCCACCGACCTGGGCATCAGCGACGGCGCCGCCGGCCAAGCGATCACGGTCACAGCGCTGGTCGGAGCTGTCGGGGCGCCGTCATTGCACTGCTGACGAGGCGCCTGAGCTGCCGCGTCGTCATGCTGACGTTCACGGCGGTGCTGCTGTGTAACGCCATCGCCAAGCACGGCTCCACTTGGGATCCAAATCACCATTGCGCTTGACTTCCAAGACGGTTGCTCAGGGCAGACGACGGCTTGTGGCAACAGCAGTCACTGCAGCCTCGATCGACGAATGACTGAGATCAGCCTAAAGCCGCCCATTGCCACCGAATCCGCCGACGAAGATCCAAACCCCCTCACCACTCCGCAAAACTCCCATCCCGGTGCCGCCACACCGGGTTCCTCCACCGGTGCCCCTCCTGCGCCCGCTCGCGCACATAGTCTTCGTTCACCTCAATCCCTAGCCCCGGCCCGGTGGGGATGGCCACCATGCCATCCTGATACGCAAACACCTCGGGGTTGGACACATAGTCCATCAGGTCATTGGCCTGGTTGTAGTGGATGCCCAGGCTTTGCTCCTGGATAAAGGCGTTGTAGCAAACGGCGTCCAGCTGCAGGTTGGCCGCCAGGGCAATGGGCCCCAGCGGGCAGTGCAGGGCCAGGGCCACGTCGTAGGCCTCGGCCATGCTGGCGATCTTGCGGGTTTCGGTGATGCCACCGGCGTGTGAGGGGTCGGGCTGGATGATGTCCGCATAGCCGCCTTGCAGCACGCGCTTGAAGTCCCAGCGCGAGTACAGGCGCTCGCCCAGGGCGATGGGGGTGGATGAGATGCGGGCGATCTCCTTCAGCGCCTCTTCGTGTTCGCTCAGCACGGGCTCTTCGATGAACATGAGCTTGTAGGGCTCCAGCTCCTTGACCAGCACCTTGGCCATGGGCCGGTGCACGCGGCCGTGGAAGTCCACGCCAATCCCCACGTTCGGCCCCACGGCCTCGCGCACGGCGGCCACGTTTTGAATGCAGCGCTCCACCTTGTCGTAGCTGTCCACGTACTGCACCTCTTCGGTGCCGTTCATCTTCACGGCCGTGAAGCCGCGCGCCACGGCGGCCTGGGCAGCGGCGGCCGTCTCGCTGGGGCGGTCTCCGCCAATCCAGCTGTAGACCTTGATGTGGCTGCGCACATTGCCACCCAGCAGCTCGGACACGGGCACGCCCAGCGCCTTGCCCTTGATGTCCCACAGCGCCTGGTCGATGCCGGCCAGCGCGCTCATGTGCACGCCGCCGCCCCGGTAAAAGCCGCCCCGGTACAGCACGGTCCAGTGGTCCTCGATGTGGCGTGGGTCTTTGCCAACGAGGTAGTCGGCCAGCTCATCCACCGCAGCGGCCACGGTGTGCGCGCGGCCTTCCAGCACGGGCTCACCCCAGCCAGTGATGCCTTCGTCGGTTTCGATTTTGAGGAAGCACCAGCGCGGCGGGACGATGAACGTGGTGAGTCGGGTGATCTTCATGGGGCTGGACAGTCGGTTCAGAAATGCTGGGTTGTCTGGAGCGAGTAGGCGCGGTTCAGGCGGTGGCGGGCGCGGTGCCAAAGGACGCCTGCCACGCCCGCGCAAACGCTGCAGCCTTGTGCGCCACCTCGGGGGCCTGGTCACCGGGCCGGTACAGGGCCGAGCCCAGGCCAAAGCCGCTGGCGCCTGCTGCCGCATAGGGGGCAATGCTCTCGGGCACGATGCCGCCCACGGGTACCAGCGCCATGGGCGGTGTGATGACGGCGCGCCAGGCTTTGAGCACATGGGGCGGCAGCGCCTCGGCGGGGAACAGCTTGAGCATGTTGGCGCCCGCTGCCAGCGCGGCATAGGCCTCGGTCAGCGTGGCCACGCCGGGCGCGCAGGCCATGCCGGCGGCCCGTGCGGCCCGGATCACGTCGGGGTCGCTGTGGGGCATGACGATGATCTGCCCGCCCGCTGTGGCCACATCGGCCACGGCCTCGATGGAGAGCACGGTGCCTGCACCCACCAGGCAGTCGGCGGGCAGTGCATCGCGCAGCGCGCGGATGCTGGCCAGCGGCTCGGGCGAGTTGAGCGGCACTTCGATGATGCGAAACCCCGCGTCGTACAGCGCGTGGCCGATGGCCACCACCTCGTGCGGCTGCACGCCGCGCAGGATGGCGATGAGTCCGCAGCGCTGCAGGATGTGGAACAGGGCTTTGTCGATGGGGTTCATGCAGCCAGACTCCCGGCGGTGAAGGGGTGTGAGGAGGAGGGTGCTGGCGCAACGACCAGCCCTGCCGCCAGCGCGATCTGCCACAGCCCGATGGCCGTGGCTTGCGTGGCGATGGTGGGGGCGGCAAAGCCGTAGGTCTGCAGCGCGACGGCGTAGCGGCGGCACAGGTCGGGCTCGCCGCAGAGCACCAGCGTTGGTGGTGTTGTTGGGGTTTGATCCTGTGCGCGGCTCAGGCTCGCCACCTCGTGCCCGATCAGCAGGCCCGAGAGGTAGTCCGCTTGCGCGGTAGGCGCCAGCGCGCCGGTCAGCCCCAGCGTGCGGGTGCTGAAGATGTGCGAGAGCAGTCCCAGCGCGGCATCGCTGCCCCGCGCCACCTCCAGCCCGCGCGCAAAGGCATCGTCGTCGGGTGCCGCTGCGGCCTGCATGGTCTTGCCCAGAATGGTGTGTCCGCGCAGTGCGGCAAACACCTCGCCGGTCATGAAGGTGTGGAACTGCTCGATGCGGCCCCGGCGTGCCAGCACCCATTTGCTGTGGGTGCCGGGCAGGCCGATGAGCACGGGCGCATCCGCAGGCAGCGCAAGGCCTGCCAGCACCCCCAGCACCTGGGTTTCTTCGCCGCGCATCACGTTGGGCAGCGCACCCTGCTGCAACAGGCCCGGCACGATGTGCAGCGGCGGGCCGTCGCGCCGCTCCACCAGCGTCAGGCCCCGCGCCAGTGCATCGAGCGAGGTGGGCGTGGGCAGGTACTTGGCCTCGCGCCAGCCTTGGGCGCTGCCCGCCATGCCGCAGGCCAGCAGGGGCAGACCGGGTGTGGCGGCCAGCCAGTCGCCGCAGGTGTCTTGCAGTGCGCGTTCAAACGCGGCGCCGGGCTCGCCGTCTGCCACGCTTGCGGTGGCGGGGGGCAGGTTCATGATGCCCCAGGGGCGGTGCCGTGTCTCCAGCACCTCGCCATGCGCGCCCATGCGGAAGGCGCGCAATGCGCTGGTGCCCCAGTCCAGGGCAATCAGGCCTGCCTCGGCAGGCACCAGATAACGTGCAGGCACCATGGGAGTCCTGCTTAACGTGCCCAGCGCAGCACGAGCGGGTCCACCCGCCGCGCGATGTCGATCAGGCCGCGGCGCACTTCGGGGTGCATGGCCGGGAAGGGATGGCGGCCTGCCTCGCAGGTGATCACGCCGCCTTCCTTCATTAGTGCCTTGGCCGTGAGGATGCCGCCCTGGCGGTTTTCGTGGTTGATGAGGGGCAACCAGCGCTGGTAGAGCGCAAACGCCTGGTCCATGTCACCCTGGCGGTGGGCTTCGATGATGGGGCGAATGCCGTCGGGGAACGCACCGCCCGTCATCGCGCCCGTGGCGCCCGCATCCAGGTCGGCCAGCAGGGTGATGGCCTCTTCGCCGTCCCACGGGCCTTCTATGGCGTCTCCACCCAGGCGGATCAGCTCGCGCAGCTTGCTGGCGGCGCCGGGCACTTCGATCTTGAAGTAGGCCAGGTTTTCAATCTCTTGCGCCATGCGGGCCAGGAAGGGGGCCGAAAGCACGGTGCCGCTGGCGGGCGCGTCCTGCACCATGATCGGAATGCGGATCGCATCCGACACACGGGCGTAGAACTCGTAGATCTGTGCCTCGGGCACACGGAAGGTGGCACCGTGGTAAGGCGGCATGACCATCACCATGGCCGCGCCCATGTCCTGCGCGGCGCGGCTGCGCTCGGCGCACACGTGGGTGCCGTAGTGGGTGGTGGTGACGATGACTGGCACACGGCCTGCCACATGCTCCAGCGATGTGCGGGTGAGGACTTCGCGCTCGGTATCCGATAGCGAGAACTGCTCGGAGAAGTTGGCCAGGATGCAGACGCCATCCACACCGGCGTCGATCATGAAGTCGAGGCAGCGCTTCTGGCTGTCGAGGTCGAGCGTGCCGTCTTCGTGGAAGGTGGTGGGCACGACGGGGAAGATGCCTCGGTAGCGAGGGTTCTGGAGGGAATGGGGGGCAGGCATGGCGGGTATGGGCAAGAATTTGAGTTGAATATGCCTCTAGCGCTGTTTGAATAAGCGCTGGTAGCTATGGAATTTGTAGCGTTTGACTGCGGCGAGCGCCTCAGTGGGGCACATCAATGCGAGTGGCGGGGCACAGCAGCCCCCCGGCAGCCGACCAAGAAGTCAAAGTCACAGCCATCGTCCGCCTGAAGTACGTGGTCCACATACAGCCGCTGGTAGCCGCCGCGTCCGCCGTTGTCCGCGCCCGCCAACGCGGCCAGGCGCGCGGCCAGTTCCTCGTCGCTGATGTCCAGGTGCAACCGGCCGTTCTCGCAATCCAGCTCGATGTAGTCGCCGTCGCGCACAGCAGCCAGCGGGCCACCGGCTGCCGCCTCGGGCGCCACGTGCAGCACCACGGTGCCGTAGGCGGTGCCGCTCATGCGGGCGTCGGAGATGCGCACCATGTCCTTCACGCCCTGGCGCAGCAGCTTCGGGGGCAGGCCCATGTTGCCCACCTCGGCCATGCCGGGGTAGCCCTTGGGGCCGCAGTTCTTGAGCACCATCACGCAGCTGGCGTCGATGTCCAGGTTTTCATCGACGATGCGTTCCTTGTAGTGCTCCAGGTTCTCGAACACCACGGCGCGGCCCCGGTGCTTGAGCAGTTCGGGCGAGGCGGCGGAGGGCTTGAGCACCGCGCCACGCGGCGCCAGGTTGCCGCGCAGGATGCAGATGCCACCGTCGGCAATCAGCGGGTTGTTGATCGGGCGGATCACCTCGTCGTTGTATTGCGGGGCTTCGCGCACGTTGTCCCACAGGCTCTTGCCGTTGACGGTGAGCGCGTTGGGGTGGGGCAGCAGGCCGTTCTCGCCCAGGCGGCGCAGCACGGCGGGCAGGCCGCCCGCGTAGTAGAACTCTTCCATCAGGAAGCGGCCCGAGGGCTGCAGGTCTACCAGCGTGGGCGTGCCACGGCCAATGCGCGTCCAGTCCTCCAGGTCCAGCTGCACGCCGATGCGGCCTGCGATGGCCTTGAGGTGGATGACCGCGTTGGTCGAGCCGCCGATGGCGGCGTTGGTGCGGATGGCGTTCTCGAACGCTTCGCGCGTGAGGATCTTGGAGAGCGTGAGCCCTTCGTGCGCCATTTCAACGATCCGTTTGCCCGACATGTGGGCCAGTACATACCGGCGCGAGTCCACGGCCGGGATGGCTGCGTTGTGCGGCAGCGATGTGCCCAGCGATTCAGCCATGCAGGCCATGGTGCTGGCCGTGCCCATGGTGTTGCAGGTGCCGGCGGAGCGGGACATGCCTGCCTCAGCCGCAAAGAACTGATGTTCGTTGATCTCGCCCGCCTTCAGTGACTCGTGCAGGCGCCACACGGCGGTGCCCGAGCCGATGTCCTTGCCGTCGAGCTTGCCATTGAGCATGGGCCCGCCCGTGACCACGATGGCAGGCACATCGCAGCTGGCCGCGCCCATCAGCAGCGCGGGCGTGGTCTTGTCGCAGCCCACCAGCAGCACCACGGCGTCGATGGGGTTGCCGCGAATGGCCTCTTCCACGTCCATGCTGGCCAGGTTGCGGGTGAGCATGGCCGTGGGCCGCAGGTTGGATTCGCCGTTGGAGAACACCGGGAACTCCACCGGAAAGCCGCCCGCCTCATAGATGCCGCGTTTCACATGCTCGGCAATCTTGCGGAAGTGGGCGTTGCAGGGCGTGAGTTCGGACCAGGTGTTGCAGATGCCGATCACGGGGCGGCCGTCGAACGCGTGGTCGGGGATGCCCTGGTTCTTCATCCAGCTGCGGTACATGAAGCCGTTTTTGTCGGCCGTGCCGAACCATTCGGCGGAGCGGAGTTTGCGCTTGGGGGTGGTCATGGTGGGGTGCGAGAGAAAGAGGAGAAATGAAGAGTCAACGGGCCTTGCCCGAGCGGCGCGAAAGCAGCCGCTGCAGCAGACAGAAAGCGAACAGCAGCACACCAACGACGATGCGTGTCCACCAGGAGCTGAGCGTGCCGTCGAAGGAAATCAGGGTCTGAATGATTCCGAGCATGAGCACGCCAAACAGCGTGCCCGCCACATAGCCCACGCCACCGGTGAGCAGCGTGCCGCCAATGACCACGGCGGCAATCGCGTCCAGCTCCATGCCCACGGCATGCAGGCCATAGCCCGAGAGCATGTAGAACGTGAACACCACGCCCGCCAGCGCTGAGCAAAAGCCCGAGAGCGTGTAGACGCCAATGAGCGTGCGGCGCACCGGCAGGCCCATGAGCACGGCCGAGTGCTCGCTGCCGCCCACCGCATACACGCTGCGGCCAAACGGCGTGCAGTGCGCCACAAACAGGGCCACCAGCAGCACGGCGATGGCGATGAGCGCGCCCAGCGAGAGCGATGCGCCTTCCCACAGCGGCAGTCGCCACTGGGCCAGCTCCGAATAGCCCTCGTGCGTGATGCTGATCGAGTCGATGCTGATCAAGTAGCACAGCCCCCGCGCCAGGAACATGCCTGCCAGCGTGACGATGAAGGGCTGCAGCCGAAAGCGCTCGATGAGGAAACCCATGAACGCGCCAAATGCCGTGCCCATCAGCAGCACCAGCGGGATGGCGACCATGGGGTTCCAGCCCCGGTGCTCGACCAGCGCGGCCAGCACCATGGTGGTCAGCGCCACCACCGATCCCACCGAGAGGTCGATCCCGCCCGACAGGATCACGAACGTCATGCCCACCGCCACGATGATGAGGAAGGCGTTATCGATCAGCAGGTTGAGGAACACCTGGGCCGAGAAGAACCCGGTGTACAGCACCGAGCCCAGCGTGGCCATGGCCATGAACAGCGAGATGGTGGCGGCCAGCGGCAGGTACTTGGGGTTGAACCGCGCGCGCTCGGCGGCCTGTGGGGCAGGGTGGTTCACGGTGCCGAAGCCTGCGGTCTTGGGCACGGCGCTCATTGCAAAGCTCCCGCGCCGGGGCGGCGTGCCAGGGTGCCCACTTGCGCCCGGAACTCGGGCGACTGGAGCAGCATCACGATGAACACCACCACGGCCTTCACCACCAGGTTGATCTCGGGCGGCACGCCCAGCGAGTAGATGGCGTAGGTCAGCGTCTGGATGATGAGTGCGCCAATCACGCTGCCCACCAGGCTGAAACGGCCTCCGGTGAGGGCGGTGCCACCCAGCGTGACGGCCAGGATGGCGTCCAGCTCCAGCAGTTGCCCGGCGTTGTTGCCGTCTGCACTCTTCACGTTGGAGCTGATAAGCAAACCCGCAATGCCCGCGCACACGCCGCAGAACACATAGGCCGCCACGATAAGCCGCCCCGCCTGCACGCCCGCCACCCGCGCCGCCGTGGGGTTGATGCCCACTGCCTGGATGAACAGGCCCAGCGCCGTGCGCGTGATGGCGAGGTACAGCACCACGAAGACTGCGGCCACTACGAACACAGAGAACGGCAGCCCTGCCAGGTACCCACCGCCCATGAAGAAGTAGGGCGTGTAGTAGATGGTGATGATCTGCCCATCGGTGATGAGCTGGGCGATGCCCCTGCCTGCCACCATCAGGATCAGCGTGGCAATGATGGGTTGCATGCCCACCTTGGCGACCAGCACGCCGTTCCAAAGCCCGCACAGCAGTGCCACGCCGATGGCGCCCAGGATGGCGACCGGCAGCGGGAACCGGCTTTCGGTGCCCGACACCGATCCGCCGATCAGCCACGCTGCCACGGCCGCTGCAATGGCCACCGTCGCACCCACCGAAATATCGATGCCGCGCGTTGCGATCACAAGCGTCATGCCCAGCGAAACCAGCACCAGCGGTGCGGCGCGGTTCAGTATGTCGATGAGGCTGCCGTACAGGTGCCCGTCGCGCCATTCGATGTGGAGGAAGCTGCTGTTGAACACCGTGTTCACGATGAGCAGCAGTGCCAGCGTGATCAGGGGCCAGGCCAGACGGTGGCGCAGCAGCGCGGAAACAGCGAAGGTGGTGCTACGTTCAGACATACAGGTCATCCACGGCGCTGCGCCCGATACTGGCGCGGTCCAGGCGAGGGAAGCCAAGCAAGGGCCGCCCCGCAGCGAGGGCTGCGTCTCCCTGCCCGCATCGCGAAGCGATGTGAGAGCGGGGGGAAGCCGCGAAGCGGCTCAGGGGGGTGTTCTTTATTTCAAGCATGTTCGGCAGCAATCAGGTCGTAAACGGCGTCTTCGCTGCTGCCCGCAGGCAGCTCACCCACCTTTTTGCGGTCGCGGAGCACCACGATGCGGTGCGCCACGCGCACCACCTCGCTCATTTCGGAAGAGATGAACAGCACGGCCATGCCCGCCTGGGCCAGGCGCAGGATCTGCTCCATGATTTCCTGCTTGGCTGCCACATCGATGCCGCGCGTGGGTTCGTCCAAGATGAGCAGGCGCGGTTCGATGGCCATCCAGCGCGCGAGGATCGCTTTTTGCTGGTTGCCGCCCGAGAGCAGGCCGATGGGCTTGTCCACCGTCTCGGTCTTGATGCCCAGCAGCTTCACATAGCGTTCGGCCAGCGCCGTTTGTTCGGCGCGCGAGAGGAATTGGCCCACGCCCATGCGCGCCTGCAGCGCCAACGCAATGTTCTCGCGCACCGACAGCTCGGCCACGATGCCGTCGGTCTTGCGCTCTTCGGGGCACAGGGCCAGGCCATGGCGGATCGCATCCATGGGGTTGGCAAACTTCACCACCTGCCCGTCGATGCGCAGCGCGCCCCGGTCGGGCTGCTCCAGGCCAAACAGCAGACGCGCCAGCTCGGTGCGGCCCGAGCCCAGCAGCCCCGCCAGGCCCACTACCTCGCCGGCACGGATCTGCAGGTCCAGCGGCTGCAGTTGCGTGTCTTGCCCCAGGCCCTCGGTTTGCAGCAGCGTGGCTTGACGGCTGTCCACGGTGGGCGCTGGTGCGGGTTGCTCCGACGCCGCGGCCAGGTCGCGGCCCAGCATGGCGGCGATCAGCGCCTGTGGCCCCAGGTCTTTGGCCAGCCACTCGCCGACCCAGCTACCGTTGCGCAGCACGGTGATGCGGTCGGACACGGCATACACCTGGTTCAGGAAATGCGTCACAAAGACGATGGACAGCCCCTCGCTGCGCAGGCGCCGCAGCACCTCGAAGAGCTTTTGCACCTCGTCGTCGTCCAGGCTGGAGGTGGGCTCATCCAGAATCAGCACGCGCGATTCGATGCTCAGTGCGCGCGCAATCGCCACCAGCTGCTGCACGGCCACGGGGTAGTCCGACAGCAGGCGCGTCACGTCGATCTGCAGTCCGATGCGCGCCACCAGATCACGGGCGCGCTGGTGCAGCGTGGCCCAGTCGATGCGAAAGCCCTGCGCAATGCCGCAGCGCGGATAGCGGCCCGCAAAGATGTTCTCGGCCACCGAGAGGTTGGGGCAGAGGTTGACCTCTTGGTACACGGTGCTGATGCCCAGGCGCTGCGCGGCCAGCGGCGAATCGGGCCACACGGCTTCTCCGCCCAGCCGCATCTGCCCGCCGCTGGCCTCCAGCACGCCCGTCAGCACCTTGATCAGCGTGGACTTGCCCGCACCGTTTTGCCCCATCAGCGCATGGATCTCGCCGGGGTAGAGGTTGAGCCGCACATCGCGCAGCACGGGGATGCCCGCAAACTGCTTGTGGATGCCCGAGAGCTGCAGCACAGGCGCGGCAGCAGGGGCGTGAACGGTGGATGCGTCCATGGGGGTCATCACGCTTTGTTCTTGTTGTAAACGTCCACGAGCACGGCGGCCAGCAGCACGACGCCCTTGATGACCTGCTGGTAGTCGATGCCGATGCCCAGGATAGACATGCCGTTGTTCATCACGCCCATCACAAAGGCGCCGATGACCGCGCCCATCACCTTGCCCACGCCGCCCGATGCCGATGCGCCGCCGATGAAGCAGGCCGCAATCACGTCCAGCTCAAAACCCAGGCCCGCCTTGGGCGTGGCGGTGTTGAGCCGCGCCGCAAACACCAGCCCGGCCAGGGCGGCCAGCACGCCCATGTTGATGAAGGCATAAAGCGTGAGTCGCTCGGTCTTGATGCCCGAGAGCTTGGCCGCCTTCTCATTGCCGCCCATGGCGTAGATGCGCCGGCCGATGGTGGTGCGGCTGGTGACGAAGTCAAACAGCACGATGAGCAGCGCCATCACGATGAGCACGTTGGGCAGGCCCTTGTACGACGCCAGGAGGTAGCTGAAGTACACCAGCAGCCCGCCAAAAACGATGGTGCGGGCGATGAACAGACCCGCAGGCTCTGTCTGCACGCCGTGGCGCAGCCGGTTGGCACGCTGGCGCAGGCCGCCCACGGCCAGGGCTGCGGCTACGGCCGCGCCCAGCAGCAGCGAGGTCAGGCGCAGGCCTTCCACGCTGAACAGGTCGGGGATAAAGCCCGAGCTGAGCATCTGGAATGCCGAGGGGAACGGCCCCACCGACTGCCCCGCCAGCAGCGCCAGCGCCAGGCCCTTGAACACCAGCATGCCCGCCAGCGTGACGATGAACGACGGAATGCGCGAGAAGGCCACAAACCCGCCTTGAATGGCGCCGATGAGCCCGCCGCACAGCAGGCACACCAGCGTCGCGGGCACAAAGTGCCAGTTGTATTCGACCATCAGCACCGCAGCCAACGCGCCGATGAAGCCACACACCGAGCCCACCGACAGGTCGATGTGCCCGGCCACGATGACCAGCAGCATGCCCAGCGCCATGATGACGATGTAGCTGTTCTGCAGCACCAGGTTGGTCAGGTTCAAGGGCTGCATCAGCGTGCCCTCGGTCATGTACTGGAAGAAGCCCATGATGGCCACCAGCGTGATCAACATGCCGTATTCGCGCAGGTTGTGCTGCAGGTGCTGCAACAGCGATTTGTCGTGCCGCGCCGCTGCTGTCGGGCTGCCGTCGGCCAGCGTGCTGGCGGGGGGATGGGTGGTCTGGCTCATTTCGGTAATCAGTTCAATGCGTTGTGCGGTTCATCAGGCGCTGAAAAGGGGCGCTGCAGCTACGCGCGGCCGCCGTGCAAGGGCCGCCCCGCCGCACGGGCGGCGTCCCCCTTGGGGGGGATGGCGCGAAGCGCCTCAGAGGGGGCACTCACGATGGCTCGCATGATTCGTTCTTGGGATGCTTCGGCCGTCGGCATCTCGGCCACAAAGCGGCCTTCGTTCATCACATAGATGCGGTCCGTGATGCCCAGCAGCTCAGGCATTTCGGAGGAGATCACGATCACGCATTTGCCCTCGGCCGCCAGCTGGGCGATGAGGGTGTAGATCTCGTACTTGGCGCCCACGTCGATGCCGCGCGTGGGCTCGTCGAGGATGAGCACTTCGGGGCTGGTGAACAGCCATTTGCTCAGCACCACTTTTTGCTGGTTGCCGCCCGACAGGTTCAGCGTCTTCTGGTCCACGCCCGAGCAGCGGATGCGCAGCTTCTCGCGGTATTCCTGTGCCACGCGGTGTTCCTGGCCGCTGTCGATCACGCTGGCGAACGACACGCCCGGCAGGTTGGCCAGCGAGGTGTTGAACTGGATGTCTTCGTTCAGCACCAGGCCATTGCCCTTGCGGTCTTCGGTCACATAGGCCAGTCCGTGGCGTACGGCCTTTTCTACCGTGCTCACGTCGATGGGCTGGCCGTGCAGCCGCACTTCGCCGCTGATGCGCTGGCCCCACGAGCGGCCGAAGATGCTCATGGCCAGCTCGGTGCGGCCTGCGCCCATCAGGCCCGCAATGCCCACAATCTCGCCGCGCCGCACATTCAGGTCGATGCCTTTGAGGTGCTCGCGGTCGCTGCGCTGCGGGTGGTGGGCGCGCCAGTTGCGCACCTCAAAAACAATGTCGCCCACTTGTGGCTGGCGCTGGGGGTAGCGGTCGCTCATCTCGCGGCCCACCATGGCCTGGATCACGCGGTCCTCGCTCACTGCGCCTTCGCGGCAGTCCAACATCTGCACGGTGCTGCCGTCGCGCAGCACGGTGATCGAGTCGGCTACGCGCGAGATTTCGTTGAGCTTGTGCGAGATCAGGATGCAGGTAATGCCCTGGGCTTTCAGCTCCAGCAGCAGGTCCAGCAGGGCCTGGCTGTCGTTCTCGTTGAGGCTCGCGGTGGGCTCGTCCAGGATCAGCAGGCGCACCTTGCGTGACAGCGCCTTGGCAATTTCCACCAGCTGCTGCTTTCCCACACCCAGCTGGCCCACTGGTGTGTCAGGCGACTCGCGCAGGCCCACCTTGTTCAGCAGCGCCTGTGCGCGGCTGTGTGCGGCCATCCAGTCGATGACGCCGTGCCGCGCGGTTTCGTTGCCAAGAAAGATGTTCTCGGCAATCGACAGCAGCGGCACCAGCGCCAGCTCCTGGTGAATGATGATGATGCCCAGGTGCTCGCTGTCGCGGATGCCCGCAAATTCGCGCTCCTGCCCGTCGAACAGGATCTGGCCGCTGTAGCTGCCGTGCGGGTACACACCCGACAGCACCTTCATCAGCGTGGATTTTCCCGCCCCGTTTTCGCCGACGATGGCATGGATCTCCCCGGCCTGCACCTGCAGGTTGACCTGGTTCAGCGCTACCACGCCGGGAAAGGTTTTGCGGATGTTCCGCATTTCAAGAAGCATGGTCTCTCAGTCTGTTGGTGGGGCCTCTGGCCCCATCCCGGTTGCAGGCCGCCTTCGCTGCCCCGGTGGCATTCGCAGGCGGCAGGGCTACAGGCGGAAGCCGCTCAAGCTCACTTGATTTGCGACTCTTTGTAGTACCCGCTGCCGACCAAGATGGGGTTCCAGTTGGAGGCATCCACCGACACGGGCTTGAGCAGGTACGAGGGCACCACCTTCACGCCGTTGTTGTAGGTCTTGGTGTCGTTGATCTCGGGCTGCTTGCCCGAGAGCGTGGCGTCCACCATGTTGGCGGCTACTTTGGCCAGCTCTCGCGTGTCTTTGAACACGGTGGAAGACTGCTCGCCCTTGAGGATGGACTTGATGGAAGGCACCTCAGCGTCCTGCCCGCTGACCACGGGGCAGGGCTGCTGGGCGGTGCAGTAGCCCACGCCCTTGAGGGAGGACAGGATGCCGATGGAGATGCCGTCATAGGGCGAGAGCACCGCATGTACCTTGTCCTTGCCGTAGTAGGCCGACAGCAGGTTGTCCATGCGCGCCTGGGCCACCGAGCCATCCCAGCGCAGCGTGCCCACCTTGTTCATGCCGGTCTGCTTGCTGCGCACCACCAGCTTGCCGCTGTCGATGTAGGGTTGCAGCACGCTCATTGCGCCGTCGTAAAAGAAGAAGGCATTGTTGTCGTCGGGCGAGCCGCCGAACAGTTCGATGTTGAACGGGCCCTTGCCTTGCTTGAGGCCCAGCTTGTCCACGATGGAGGTGGCCTGCAGCACACCCACCTGGAAGTTGTCGAACGTGGCGTAGTAGTCCACGTTCTTCGATCCCTTGATGAGGCGGTCGTACGCAATGACCTTCACGCCCTTGTCCGCCGCGCTTTGCAGCACGCGCGACAGCGTGGTGCCGTCGATCGACGCGATCACCAGCACCTTGGCGCCCTTGGTGATCATGTTCTCGATCTGCGCGAGCTGGTTGGGGATGTCGTCTTCGGCGTACTGCAGGTCGGTCTTGTAGCCCCGGTCCTTGAGCACCTTGACCATGTTGTCGCCATCGGCAATCCAGCGCGACGAAGACTTGGTGGGCATCGAGATGCCGATGGTGCCCTTGTCCTGGGCCGATGCCACGGACGTGGCTCCGATGGCAGCCAGTGTCACGGTGGCCAACACGGCCTTGAAAATTGCACGCTTCATTTGGTTTTGTCTCCTGTTTAGTTTTGAATACCTACGCCATTGCAGCGGGCGGGTGGCTTTAAAACCGTTCGGGTTGAGCCTGCCTGCGCCTTGCGTGGCGCTTCGACAGGCTTAGCGTGAACGGGTGGGAGCGTTGTGAGCGCCGACCGGTCTCAGTACTTGCGGTTCGGGAATTCCTTGGCCGCCACTTCCATCGGGAAGATCCCTTCTTCCGTCACGATGCGCTTGGGCACGGCCTTGCCTGCCTTGATGTCCTTCACGGCGCTCATCAGCTGCGGGCCCAGCAGGGGGCTGCATTCCACGCTCACGTTGAGCTTGCCGGCGATCATGGCTTCGAAGGCGCCCTTCACTGCATCGATGGAGATGATCACGATGTCCTTGGCGGGCTTCATGCCGGCCTCTTCGATGGCCTGGATGGCGCCAATCGCCATGTCGTCGTTGTGCGCGTACAGCACATTGATCTTCTTGCCCTCGGCCTTCAGGAAGGCTTCCATCACTTCCTTGCCCTTGGCGCGGGTGAAGTCGCCGGTCTGGCTGCGGATGATCTTGAACTTGGGGTCGGCCTTGATGACTTCTTCAAAGCCCTTCTTGCGGTCGATGGCAGGGGCGGAGCCCACGGTGCCTTGCAGCTCGACGATGTTGACCTCGCCTTTCTGGTCCTTCATCTTCTCCACCAGCCAGCGGCCGGCCTTGCGGCCTTCTTCCACAAAGTCCGAGCCCATGAAGGTCACATACAGCGACGTGTCCTTGGTGTTCACTGCGCGGTCGGTCAGCACCACGGGGATCTTGGCGGCCTTGGCTTCGCGCAGCACGGGCTCCCAGCCCGACTCCACGACGGGCGAGAACGCGATCACATCCACCTTCTGCGCGATGAACGAGCGGATGGCCTTGATCTGGTTCTCCTGCTTCTGCTGCGCGTCCGAGAACTTCAGCTCGATGCCCGCCTCTTTGGCGGCCGACTTGATGGACTCGGTGTTGGCGGTGCGCCATTCGCTCTCGGCCCCCACCTGGCTGAAGCCCAGCACGAGGGGCTTTTGCGCCCAGGCGGCGCCGGGCAGCAAGGCGGCCACGGGCACGCTGGCCAAGGCGGCAGCAACGGTGCGGCGGTTCATTTTCATCATCTTGTCTCCTGTCTGTAATGGTTGGTTGACGATGGTTGCGGGATGGAAAGAAGGAACGCTCGAAAAGGGCAGGGCTCAAGCCAGCATGTAGCCGGTCTTGACGGTGGTGTAGAACTCGGCGGCGTAGCGCCCCTGCTCGCGGGCGCCGTAGCTCGATTCCTTGCGGCCGCCAAACGGCACATGGAAGTCCACGCCCGCCGTGGGCAGGTTCACCATGGTCATGCCCACGGCAGCGTGGCGCTTGAAGTGCATGGCGCGTTTGAGCGACGTGGTGCAGATGCCCGCACACAGGCCAAAGGGCGTGTCGTTGGCCAAGGCCAGTGCGTGCTCGTAGTCGTCAGCCCGCAGCACGCAGGCCACGGGGCCAAAGATTTCCTCGCGCGCCACGCGGTGCTCGGGGCGGGCCAGAAAGAGGGCAGGGCTCATGTAATGGCCTGGGGTGGGGCGCTCCAGGCGCTCGCCACCCCAGACATGCTCCGCCCCCTCATTGCGCGCAATGTCGATGTAGCCCAGGTTCTGCGCCAGCTGGTTGTCGTCCACCACCGGGCCCATCTCGGTGCCACGCTCCAGCGCGTGGCCCACTTTCAGGTTCACCAGCCGGTTGCGCAGGCGGGCCACAAAGGCGTCGTGCACCTCGGCCTCGACGATGAGACGGCTCGATGCGGTGCAGCGCTGGCCGGTGGAGAAATACGAGCCCTGCAGCGCGCAGTCCACCGCCTGGTCCAGGTCGGCGTCGGCCAGCACGATGAGCGGGTTCTTGCCGCCCATCTCCAGCTGCACCTTGGCGCGCCGCGCTGAGGCCGCGCGCAGGATGCGGTCGCCCGTGGCGACGGAGCCGGTAAAGCTCAGCGCGTTGACCAGCGGGTGGTCCACCAGCGTCTGGCCCACCTCGCGGCCGCTGCCCATGACGAGGTTGAAGGCACCGGCGGGCAGGCCGCTGCGGCTGATGATTTCGGCCAGCGCCCAGCCACAGGCGGGCACCAGTTCGGCGGGCTTGAAGACCACGGTGTTGCCGTAGGCCAGGGCCGGGGCGATCTTCCAGGCCGGGATGGCGAAGGGGAAGTTCCACGGCGCGATGATGCCCACCACGCCCACTGGTTCGCGAGTCACATCCACCTGCACGCCCTGGCGCACAGAGGCAAGCAGCTCGCCCTGGATGCGCAGCGCCTCGCCCGCAAAAAACTTGAAGATCTGCCCGCTGCGCGCCACCTCGGCCACGCCCTCGGGCAGGGTCTTGCCCTCTTCACGCGCCAGCAGCGCGCCCAGCTCGTCCTTGCGTGCCAGTAGCTCGCTGCCGATCATGTCCAGCACGTCGGCGCGGCGTTGGGGCGTGCTCTGGCTCCAGGTGGGCAGGGCGTCGGCTGCGGCGCGCACGGCCAGCTCGGTCTGGTTGCGGTCGGCGCGGGCGTATTCGGCCACCACCTCGCGAGTGTCCGACGGGTTGGTGCTGATGCCGGTGGTGGTGCCGATTTCCCACCGGCCGTTGATCAGGTGCCGGGGGCTGAGCTGGAGGTCGCCGAGCTTCATGGAGAGAGGCCTTTGTTGCAGTTGCGGCGAAGTCTATGGAAGGTTTCGATATCAATCCAATCGTTTTTTAGACAAAATACATATCGTTCTTTGCATTCTGGAAAACCCCTCCCTTTTCCCGTCGTCCCCTCCATGAGCACCTACAACCACTGGTTCATCCGCGCCCGCCTCAAGACGCGCCAACTGCTGCTGCTGGTGGCCCTGGCTGAGGAGGGCAACATCCACCGCGCCGCCCAGGTGCTCAGCATGACGCAGCCGGCCGCGTCCAAGCTGCTCAAGGATCTGGAGGACGTGCTGGAGGTGTCGCTGTTTGACCGCCTGCCACGCGGCATGCGCCCCACCTGGTATGGCGAGACCATGATTCGCCACGCGCGCATGGCCCTGGCCAACCTGAACCAGGCGCACGACGAGATCGGTGCGCTCAAGCGCGGGCACTACGGCCAGGTGGGCATCGGCGCCATCACCTCACCCGGCCTGAGCCTCCTGCCCGCCGCCGTGGCGCTGGTCAAACAGGAGCATCCCAGCCTGCGCATTTCGCTCGACATTGAAACCAGCCCCGTGTTGCTGGAGCGTCTGGAGCAGGGCAAGCTCGACATCGTGGTAGGCCGCCTGTACGAGGAGCACGACAAGGAGAACTTGCGCTACGAGTCGTTGACGGAAGAACTGGTCTGCGCCATGACACGCCCGGGCCACCCGTTGTCGAGCATGACCGGGTTGACGCTGCGCGATGTGGTGTCGGCCAGCTGGATCGTGCCGCCAGCGGGCAGCGTGCTGCGGCACCGGTTTGACCTGATGTTCCAGCAGGACGGGCTGGCGCCGCCGCTGCACACGGTGGAGACATCGGCCCTGCTGTTCATCACGCGCATGCTGCAGCAGAGCGACATGATTGCGGTGGTGGCGGAGGATGTGGCGCGCTATTACGCGGCGCATGGGATCGTGACGGTGTTGCCGTTGGCGATGCCGTGCCATATGGATGCGTTCGGAATCATTACGCGGTCGGACCGGCTGTTGTCGCCGGCGGCGAAGGTGATGATGAAGGCGTTGAAGCAGACGAGTCTGGTGCAGTATGGGAGGCGGTTGGAGGTGGGGGATTGATTTTTGGGGGTGAAATTGGCTGCTAGCGCTTGTTGGATAAGCGCTGGTAGCTATTGTTTTTGTAGTTTTGCCCTCCTGTTCGTTCAGGCTGAGCCTGCCGAAGCCTGGGCGCCATCCCACCCGTTCGGGCTGAGCTTGTCGAAGCCTTGGCGTGCTGGTTTGTGGGGCATGCTGGGGTTGAGGGCGGAGGCCGGGTCTCGGCCCGGCGGCCGAGGTACTTGTTCTTTGCTTCGCCAAAGAAAAGTACCCAAAAGAAAGGCGACCCCCAGTCTGCGACCCCTTCGCTGTGCGAAGGGGCAAACCTGCGTCGGGGCGGTTGCGGGGTGCGCCGCAGAACTCGCTGCGCGCCTGCGGCGCTCCGCTCGGACAACTGCGGCGAGTCAGATCACGAAGCATGGGCGCTCCGACGCCCATGCCACCCCACAACCGCCCCGCCGCAGGCGCAGCCAGCAGGGGGTTGGGCAGCCGAACCTCCAACAGCCGAACAGCCACACGGGCCATTGCTGCGCTCGGCCCCGCCTGCGCAGCGCGAGGCGCTTGCGCCCGCGAGACCGTGCCGAGCGCAGCGTAGCGAAGCTATGGCGCGTGTGCCGAAGGACACACGCGCTTCGTGAACTGACTCACCGCAGTTGTCCGAGCGGAGCGCCAAAGGCGCGCAGCGAGTTCTGCGGTGCACCCCGTGACCGAGCACCCCAGGTTGCCCCGGAGCGGGGCGCAGGGGTCGCAGACAGCAGGGTCGCCCTTTCTTTGGTTCCTTTCTTTCGGCGACGCGAAAGAAAGGAACTCGCCCGCCGGGGCGACATCCCGGCCTCCGCCCTCAACCCCGGCATGCCGTTCAAACCAGCACACCAAGGCTTCGACCAGCTCAGTCCCAACGGGTGGGAGTCATCAGGACTGCAAAAACAATAGCTGCTAGCGCATGATGGATAAGCGCCAGAGCCCAAAAAAACCTCATAACTTCAAACCCACCCCGCATCCACCTTGAACTCCTGCGCCGTACACATCGCCGCATCATCCGACGCCAAAAACAACACCATCCGCGCAATGTCATGCGGCCGCAGCTTGTCCGGCAAGCACTGGTTGCGTGCCAGCTCCTTCTCGCCCTCGGCGTCCAGCCACAGCTTGATCTGCCGCTCCGTCATCACCCAGCCCGGCGACACCGTGTTGATGCGGATCCGGTCCTGCCCCAGCGTCTTGGCCAGCCCGCGCGTGAGGCCGTTCACCGACGACTTGGCAATGGCATAGCAAGGGTAGCCCGTGCCCTTGCCCTGCCAGCCTGTGGAGCCCAGGTTGATCACCGAGCCCGCGCCCAGCCTGCGCATGCCGGGCACCACGGCCTGGATGGCGAAGAAGGCGGGGCGCTCGTTGATGGCCATGCGCTCGTCGTAGTACGCGGGCGTTACGGATTCGAGCGTGTGCCGGTCATCGCTGGCCACGTTGTTCACCAGCACCGCAAAGTCGCTGCCCAGCTCGGCCGCCGCTTCGGCCACACAGGCTTGCAGGGCGTTCACATCGCGCACATCACACACACGCCACCAGGGGCGGGGCAGGCCCGCGTCGGCAATGTGCTGGGCGAGGGCTTCGCTCGCGTTGCGCGCCACGTCCACAAATGCCACGCGGGCACCTTGCTCGGCAAACGCCGCAACGATGGCAGCGCCAATGCCGCTGCCGCCGCCCGTCACAAACACGGCACGGCCTTGCAGGCTGGGGAACTTCGCCAGGCCCTGGGGGGCGCCGGTGGCATCGGTCGAGGAAGAGGAGGGGGTAAAAACCTTTGACATATAAATATTGCAATCAATTAATTGAAAAAAATTTCATTTCAAGCATCAATTGGCGTTGATAAGATGCCGTTCGTCAAGTGCCTGGCGGCAGGCCGATACAAAAAAGACCGGAGACACGCATGCGCCCCTTGCTGGATACCCCCTTCTCTTCGCCCGAGGGCGCTGCCCGTTCCGCGCCCATCACCGGCGCCGTGCGCTGCGTGATCGCACTGGGCAACGCGCTGGGCGAAGGCGTGTTGTGGTCGGTGCGCGAGCAGGCCGTGTACTGGGTGGACATCCTGGGGCGCGAGCTGCACCGCTGGGACCCGGCCACCGGGGCCCACCAGCGCTGGACGTTTGACGAAGAGATCTCCGCCATTGCCGAACGCGCGCACGCCCCCGGCTTCATCGTCACGCTGCGCCGGGGTTTTGCGCTGTTCGACCCGGCCACCGACATGGCCCCGCGCTACCTGCACCAGCCCGAGCCCGACCGCGCGGGCAACCGCTTCAACGACGGCAAGTGCGATGCACAAGGGCGCTTCTGGGCGGGCTCCATGGACTTTGCGTGCGAGGCCCTCACGGGCGCGCTCTACCGCTATGACCCTGACGGCAGTTGCACCCGCCACGACGACGGCTTTGCCGTGACCAACGGCCCCACCTGGTCTGGCACGGGGCAGGGCGCGGCCATGTTTTTCAACGCCACCATCGAAGGCAACACCTACCGCTACGACAGCAATCTGGCCGCAGGCACCGTGTCCAACAGAACGTTGTGGAAGCATTGGCTACCCGAAGACGGCCTGCCCGATGGCATGACCACCGACGCGCAGGGCCGCCTGTGGATTGCGCACTGGGGCGGCTGGTGCGTGACCTGCCACGACCCGGTAACCGCCGCCGAACTGGGCCGCGTGCGCTTGCCAGTCAGCCAGGTCACCACCTGCGCGTTTGGCGGCGCAGACCTGCGCACACTGTTCATCAGCTCCGCGCGGGTAGGCCTCACGCCCGAGCAACTGGCGGCCGAGCCGCTGGCCGGGGCGCTGTTTGCGGTGGACACCGACAGCCTGGGCCTGCCCGCCCATCCATTTGGCGGCTGAGAGCGGCTCACAAAACCCTCCTGGCGTCGTTGCCGCGTCTTGTCGTACTACGCGTACTGCCTGCGATGCGGCGCCTGGCCAGAACCGCTTCGCTGGGTTTTGTTATCCGCTCCAAGCACCGAACGCAGCCCCGCGCGCTCTGCCAACCCGCAGTCCCTGTCAACACCCCAAAGAAAGCACACCGCCCATGACCGAGGCCGCATCCTCCCACCCCATCGTCTGGCTGCACCACGCGGGGCAGCACCTGGGCCTGGTGCCCACACTGGGCGGCAGCGTGGCAGCCTGGCAGATCGACGACCCGCAAGAGGCTGGCGCACGCATCGACCTGTGGCGCCCGTGGGACGGCGCCACGCCCGACCTGTACCAGCTCGCGTCGTTTGCCATGGTGCCCTGGTCCAACCGCATCAGCGGCGGCGGGTTTGAGCACGCGGGCCAGTTCCACCCCATGCGCCCCAACCGCGTGGGCGAGCCGTACCCTATTCACGGCGATGGCTGGCTGCAGCCCTGGCAACTTACCCAGCCCGCACCCGACACGCTGCAGATGCAACTTCGCTCCGAGCGCTTTGACGACAACCCCTACGAGTACGAATGTGTACAGACCTTCCGCCTGATGGACGGCGGCCTGGACCAGTTGGTGCAAGTGCGGCACCTGGGCGCGCAGCCGCTGCCCTACGGCCTGGGCCTGCACCCCTGGTTTCCGCGCACCCCCCGCACGCGCATCACGGCGCCGGTGCAGGGCGTGTGGCTGTGTGGCGACGACCCTTTGCCCACCCAGCACACGCAGCACTTCCCGCCCGGCTGGGACTTGAACAGCGGCGCTCCCGCCAATGGCGGCCTGATCGACAACGCCTACACCGGCTGGGGCGGCACGGCCCAGATCGACTGGCCCGAGCGGGGCCTGCGCTTGACCGCCCAGATGCCGGACTTTGCGCAAGACGGCGGTACCGACCAGCACTACTGCCTGATCTACCGACCGCCACAGGGCCCAGCATTCTGCTTTGAGCCCATCACACAACCCATCGACGCCTTCCATCAGCCCGGGCAGCCCGGCCTGCGCACGCTGGCGCAGGGGGAGTCGATGGCGCTGCGTGTGCAGTGGCGCTACAGCAGCGGCGTGAGTGAGGTGGATGCGGGGCAGTAGATTTTGATTGAAATTGGCCCTAGCGCTTAATGGTTATCGGTTGTTTGCTATCGAAATAATAGTTTTCAGACACGACTGACTCCGCGGCTGTCTGCACCTAACTGGCCGTGCGTGCACCCCGTGCCGATTTCGCCTTGGCCTTCGCACCCCCGGCATTCAGGGCCACCGCTGCGCGGATCAGCGCCTTGAAGGCCTCCGCGTCCACGGTGTCCCCTTCGTGGATGTCTATAGCACGCCGGGCGTTGCCGTCCAGACTGGCGTTGAAGAGCTTCGCCGGGTCTGGTAACGAAGCGCCCTTCAGAAAGGTCAGTTTTACCGCTGCAGTTCGGAGCCTGTTGACGGCCTCACAGGGGTCGCGCAGCGGTCTTTGCGGGATGGGGTGCAAGGCGCGGTGCGCAGCCCCAATAGCTTGGCTATTGGCAAGCGCCGCAACGCCGCAGACCGCCCGCAAAGACCACTGCCCGAAGGGTTGGAGCGAAATCGGGCGATTGGACGCCCCGGCTGCTTGCATGGGCATGAGCCCATGCGGCGCATCCGAAGCATCCACTCATCCCGATTGCGCTCCAACGCGATCCCCTGTGAGGCCGTCAACAGGCTCCAAGACTCGCCCGTGCACAGAATCCCGCCCAGCGACCACACGGGCGTGCCGTTCCACTTCCATTCCTCCAACACCTCGGGTGCCGCCTCATGGATCAGCTGCCGCATGCGGCCCAGTGCTTGCCCGCGCCAGTCGTTCAGGTCGGTGATGTGCTGGTCGATCAGCACCGACGCGGGCGGGCCTTCGGGGGTTTTTGCAGTGCTCATGGGGGCCTCCTGGTCAGTCAAGGTTGCAAGCACCGCCAGCAACCGATGCAGAGTCCGCGCAGCGGCCGGGTAGCCCCTGCGGGGCCAGAACGTTGGTGATGAAGCGTGATTTTTCCTCACGGTAGCGCTCCATGCCACAGGGCGCAAAACGCTGCTTGAGCAGGTTGTACTGCTCCACCAGGCGCGGGTCTGCACACAAGGCATCGCGAAAGTGCAGGAAGAACTCAAACTCTGATCCCTTGGCCACCACCTGCAATGCCGCGTCCGTGTCTGTGCGTGGCGACAGCAGCATGCACAACGTCGGCGTGCGCAAGGTGTCCTTTCTGGCCACGTAGCCTGCGCCCTGCAGCACCTGAACGGCCCGCGCGTGCTCTTGTGCCGTCACCAGCACGCAAATGTCCAAATCGCCCTTGGACACCGCACCAGGAATGGCGGAGGCACCAATGTGCTCCACCTGCGCATGGGGTAGGAGCCGGGCGATCTCTTGCACTACGGACAGATATACGGCACCAGCGGCTCCCTGGTACTCAGAGGGTTCCAACAACTTCATGGGTCAAGATGATGCCAGTCTGGTGGGGGCAGCGGCCCCTGGAAGAGCCTGGTTCAGGACGCTCGGGCTGTTGCTCTCGACCACGTCCACGCGTCGGCCGACCGTCCCGCGCAGAGGTTGTGATAATTTGCAACTCTCCAACCGCCACCCCAACCACTCCGCAGGGACGATTGACCAATGAAGAACACCCAACCTGGAAGCGCTGGTCCGTTTGCACCACTGGCCATGCTGATGCTGCTGTCAACGCTGCCCTTTGCCGCGTCGGCTCAAACGATCTCCAGCGGCGCCCCTGCCGTGGCCAACGTGCCGGTGGACAGCCCCTTGGCGCTGGGCGCCTTGCTGGTGGCTGTTGCGCTGGCCGGGTGGTGGTCGCTGCGCCGCAGTCACGGCGTGCGGCGTGTGGCTTCGCTGCTGCTGGTGGCCGCAGTGGTGGGCCTGGCGGGGCAGGGGTCAGGTTTGATGGCGCAGGTTGTCAGTGCCTTCACCCAACCTGCGGGCGAGACACTGCCCATTACCATCAGCCCCATCACGGCGGGTGGCTTCACGGGCTTTCAGCCTGCGGACTTCAGCAACAACTCCGGCGCTGCGCTGCGAATTGCCGCCATTGACCCGCCCGACCTGGCCCAGTGTTTTGCCACCAACCCGGCCAACACCTTGCTGCCCCCCGGGCCTCCCACGCCATCGCCCCATCCCGCCTGCGGCGTAGGGGCCATGCTGGCCAATGGTGCCACCTGCCGGGTGGATGTCGAGGCCATCTGCCGCAGCCTCTACGTCTCGGGCGCCACGCTGACCGCCATCAGCCCCAGCTCGGGCACCGCATCGGGTGGGGTCGGCGTCACGCTGACCGGCACCGGGCTCACCGGCGCCACCAGCGTCACGTTTGACGGTGTGCCCGCCACCTCTGTCAACGTGGCCAACGCCACCACCATCACTGCGGTCACGCCAGCGCACGCAGCGGGTGTCGTCAATGTGGCGGTTTTCACCCCGGCCGGGGCCGCTCAGCTGGCAAATGGCTATACCTACCTCACTGCCGCTGCGTTGACCAGCATAAGCCCCAGTTCTGGCACCGAATTGGGCGGGACCTCGGTGACGCTGACCGGAGCCGAGCTGACCGGTGCCACCAGTGTCACCTTTGGCGGTGTGCCTGCAACGTCTTTCACCGTGAACAGTGCTACCTCGATCACGGCCGTCACGCCTGCGCACGCAGTGGGTGCTGTGGACGTGGTGGTTACCACTCCGGCCGGGGCTGCCTCGCTGGTCAATGGCTATACCTACCTCACCGCAGTCGTGCCAAGCACCGTGACCGCCATCAGCCCCTCCTCTGGCACCGCATCGGGCGGGGTGGGCGTCACGCTGACCGGTACCGGGCTCACCGGCGCCACCAGCGTCACGTTTGATGGTGTGCCCGCCACCTCTGTCAACGTGGTCAACGCCACCACCATCACGGCCGTCACGCCAGCGCATGCAGCGGGCGTGGTGGACGTGGTGGTCACCACACCCTCCGGGGCGGCCCAGCTGACCAACGGCTATATCTACCTGGCCACCGCTGTGGGGCAAAGCAGCGGGGGAGGGGTGATCGCGGTGCTGGACGGCGGGTTGAGCAACCTGATTGCGGCCACGGCAGACAACAGCACCGGCATTGAATGGGGTGGTATGGGCGTCGCTGTAGGAGCCAGTGCCCAAAGCAATACCGACGGTGCCGGCAACACCGCAACTATCGAAGCGATTCTCGGCGCGGGTGTGTATGCCGCGCAGATGTGCAGCGCTTACGAGGTCGATTCACAAGGCAATACACCCTGCCAGGTGGGCAACACTTGCTACAACGACTGGTTCTTGCCCGCCCGCAACCAGTTGGCTTCGCTGTTCATCAACAGGGCGGCCGTAGGTGGATTTGCCAACGGTACGTATTGGAGCTCTACGGAATCCCCAGACGTACTCAGGTTCAATGCGTGGGGCTATGAATTCTCTGGTGGCGGCGGCATTTCCGCAGAAGTCAGGTCGATGTCCCTGCGGGCACGCTGCGTGCGTGCCTTTACGCCATGAAGGCCAGTGTCGAATGCACCGCTGGCGCGCTGGCCCGGAGGGCAGGGCGCAGCCGCAGAGTGAAATTTCTAAGTGAAATATGGCCCTGGAGCTTGATGGGTAAGCGCTAACAGCTATCAAATGAAGAGCGGGTGGCCGTGGCGCCGCAGAAACCGGAGTGGCCGCGCGGCCTGCCCAAGTCGCTGGCCCCGCCCCGGCAGAACGCCCACTTGGCATGGCCCCTGGTGCATCTGCTTGTCGCCCTTGCAGCCTGCCCACGCCGTCCGTCACCCGCTGCAGTGCGTGGGCTGCCTGTACGGGCGCCTTCGCGCCCACCCAACGGTGAGTGATTCAGGCAAACTGGCACCACCATGAACGTGATAGACCCGCGCACCGCCATCGTGTTGATCAGCGCCATGAGTGCGCTGATGGCGCTGGTGCTGTGGGCTCTCAAGCGCAGCTACCCGCCTAGCATTCAGGGTCTGGGCCAATGGGCGCAGGCGCTGTTGATCATTGTGGTGGGCGGCATCCTGGCGGCCTCGCGTGGGCAACTGCCTGAAATCCTCACCACGGCCGTGCCCAATTTCTTGCTGTGCTGGGGCGTGTATGGCCTGTATGCGGGCACCCAGCGTTTTTACGGCGTGCGCCCAGCCACCTGGCGCTGGCTGGCGGTAACTGTCGCCGTCACGCTGGGCACCCTTTGGTTCGCCCTGGGCGACCCCAGTTACACAGCCCGCCTGCGGCTTGTGACGGCACTCTTGGCCGTGATGTTTGCCATGCACGCCTGGTTCATCGTGCGGCAGGGCATGGGCAGCTTTTCGCGCTGGCTCACGGTCGGGGTGATCGTGTACATCGCCGTGATTCAGCTGGTGCGGCTTGCCACCACGTTCTTCCTGCCCATGGGCGACACCATCTTGAGCGGCACGCCGCAGCACGTGCTGTTCATCGCCAGTTTTTCCGTGTCCGTCCTGCTGTTTTCGGTGGGCGCCGTGCTGATGGCTGGCGACCGCCTGCGGGCCGAGCTGGAGCTGCTGGCCACCCGCGACTCGCTCACCAACACCCTGACCCGGCGCTACATGGACGAAGCCTGCGCCATCGAGCTGGAGCGCAGCCACCGCACCGGCCAGCCCCTGGCCATGCTGATGCTGGACCTGGACCATTTCAAAACCATCAACGACACCCACGGCCACCAGGCCGGCGACCGCGTGCTGGTGGAGTTTGCCGCCAAGGTACAGCGCTGCCTGCGCAGCAAGGACCTGCTGGGCCGCTTTGGTGGCGAAGAGTTTGCCCTGCTGCTGCCCAACACCCCCCTGGACGCCGCCCTGCAGGTGGCCGAACGCATCCGCGCCGCCTGCGTGCCCCAGGGCAACGAGGTGGGCTGCACCGTCAGCATCGGCGTCACCCTGAGCCTGCCGCAGAACGACTCGATGGACAAGCTGCTGGCGCGGGCGGATGCGGCGCTGTATGAAGCGAAGAACACGGGGCGGAATCGGGTGGTGGCGGGGTAAGAGGGCTCTCTGACGAAGGGTAGAGGTGGGGCGCTTTCGGCCCGAAACGGCCCATGGAGGAGATCCGGCAGATGATCGCCCAGCAGCGGTTGCTGTCATCCGCGCTTCGTCGTTGAACGCTTACTATCGGCCACAACCGGCCGCTGGTTGATGCCGTTCAACTCGACCAGAAGAAGCCGCTATGACCAAGTATCAAGTCGCAATAATTCTGCTCATATTTGCCGTTGTGCAGTTAGTCATGGCGGTAAAGATCGCCAGGCTAAGCAAGCGAAAGTCTTCAGAAAAATCTGCGCAACTCGATGTGGAAATTGACCTTCTGAATGCAATTAGCAAGCGTATTCAGGTGGCGGCTTTCAGCGCACTTCTTGTTTGGCTGGGAATTCAATACTTCGCATAGCGGCCAGGAGCAGCCCTTGGCGACAGATAAAGCGGACGCTCAACGTTAGGTCAGCCGAGCGGCGAGGCAGTGTCGACCGCATAGGAGTCAGGCCTTCGGCTTCCAAACAAGCGCTTCACAGGGGTCATCCACCCACCTGGCAAGACAATGACCAAACTCATTTATTGACGCGGGCTCAGACAGGACGCGCAACTCCGCTCGTGCGACGAATGGACTATTAACGTGCGAGGAAAGGTGCACCAGCATTGCAGAGTGCCCAACCTGGTCCACCACTTCTGCTCGCATCAAGAGGTGATATGGGTACTCACCTGATTCATCTCCGTATTCGAGGACTACAGTGTCATCAACAGAGGCGGGGAAAGCACTGAGATCAAGTGCAAAGTTCTTTACGTGTTGCGGAGTTACATAAACCTCCGCGAACCCAGAAAAGCCTTCACTCGATGCCCAGATCAGCAGATTTAGGACTCCGTCCTCGTTATACGGCTCCGATTTGATACAGATTTGATTCATCGAGTCGAATTTTGGAAGATTAAGGTGATGCATCTCGCCATGGAACCCGGCAAGCGTGCACTGAGCAACTATAGGTTGTCAGCGGGCAGGAACCGGCCCTCCAATCGCGGTGTCGTGCTGCGGCCAGCCCTCGTTTTGATTCAATGACCGCTTAGGGGATTTAGACATCACTGTCGGCTCAGGGCCCTGAGCGGACACTCGTCAGACGCTCTCTTACGGCGACAGCACTTGATCAAGTGCTCGAAGCATGTCTAAAAGGAGCGGCCATCTTCAGCTGGCGCGACCTAGGCGCAAAACTGCCCAGAACACAAGCGCCTCAGCCGCGCCCGCACCTGCGCCGAACAACGCCGCGTGAGCGGTCGCCTGTGTCACCGTGCACAAAGCCGTCCCAACGGCGGCACCGCTCAACAGAGCAGACCACCACGTTACCCGCCCCCAGCGTCGAACGACAAGGTAAAGGGGAATTCCTAGAGCGACCGTGACAATCAACGTGAACTGGTAGAAAACTATGACCCACGTGCCAATCATTTTCCAACTGCCATCTGTGAGGTCAGGGCTTGTCAGCGAGAGCAGGGCTGCAGGGACCAGGGGTGCAAGCAAAAAGCCAAGAATTGGCGCGTGGACCTGCTTCATACGAGAGCCCCAGATTTAGTCATCTGCATATCGGAAGGTATTTCTGGGAGACAGCTGCTGGCCGGCAGTCGTCGTCCGCTCAAGACACCACCCCCCGCATCCCCGCCAACCCCGGCATTGCCCCCCGCATCCCCTCCAAAAACAACCGCAACCGCGCCGGATAAAACCGCGCATGTGGATACACCAGATACACCGGTAGCGAGGGGGCCTGCCAGGTGGGCACCAAGTGCAGCAAGCCGCCTGCGCGCAGATCCGCATCTACGATCCACGCCGATGCAATACACGCGCCGAGCCCGGCCAGGGCGGCGCTGCGCAGGGCGTACAGGCTGTCGGTGGCCAGGCGGGGGGTGATGGCGAAGGTGCTGGCCTCGCTGCTGTGCTGGTGGGTCAAGGTGACTTCGCGCTGGTAGAAGGTGCTGAGCGCCAGCCAGGGTAGATCCTTCAGATCCTGCGCGTGTTGCGGTGTGGGCCGACTTGCCATGAGGGCGGGCGATGCCAGTACGATGCGCGGCACTTCGGCAAGGCGAATGGCGACCACCGAGGGGTCTTCCACCGCACCCACCTGGATGGCGCAGTCGATACCTTCTGCGATGAAGTCAGGGCGGCGGTCGTGCAGCATCCATTCCACCGAAACATCGGGGTAGCGGCGCAGGTAGTCCATCAGCGGGGGGATGAGCTGGTTTTGCCCGAAGGCGTGGGGCGCCAGCACGCGCAAGGTGCCGCGCGGGGTGTCGGCCGTGCCGCGCAGGTCGTCTTCCATGGCGCGCCAGTCTTCCAGCAGGGCTTTGGCGTGGGCAAAGCAGCGGTCGCCGTCTTCCGTCAGTTTCATCACATGGGTGGAGCGCTGCAGCAGCTTGACGCCCAGGCTGCGCTCCAGCGCCTGCAGGCGGCGGCTCACGGTGGGCTGGCTGGTGCCCAGTTGCTGGGCGGCGGCAGACAGGCTGCCGGCCTCGACGATGCGGACAAAGGTTTGCATCAGCTCGATGCGGTCGGCGCCGGGCGGCTGGGTCGGGAGGGCCGGGAGGGTGTTGGTCATACGCCAAGCGTATAATGAATCTGCAATTCAGCCTACTACCCAGCGCTGCGGTGGGCTAGAACAATCGCACCATTCCTTTCTAACCAATGGTGTTGTGATGTCTTCCATTCAAAATATGCATGCAAGGGGTGTGGCGGGGCGGGCCCCGATGGCGCTGGCTGAAGAGAGTGCGGCAGGCGCGGTGAGCGCGCCGCTGCTGTTGCTGCTGGCGACCACGGCAGGGCTGAGCGTGGCGTCGCTGTATTACAGCCAGCCCATGCTGGGCGTGCTGGGGCCCGACATGCAGGCCGACAGCCGCGTGGTGGGGCTGGTGCCCACGCTCACGCAGCTGGGGTATGCGCTGGGCATCTTGCTGCTGGCGCCGCTGGGTGACCGGTTTGACCGGCGCCGCATCATCGTCATCAAGTCCATCGCGCTGATGCTGGCCCTGCTGCTGAGCGGCCTGGCGCCCGGCATGGGCGCGCTGCTGGCGGCCAGCCTGGCCGTGGGCCTGGCGGCCACGGTGGCGCAAGACGTGGTGCCCGCCGCCGCCACGCTGGCCCCGGCCGCACAGCGCGGGCGCATGGTGGGCACGGTGATGACGGGGCTGCTGCTGGGCATTTTGCTGTCGCGCGTGGTCAGCGGCTTTGTGGCGCAGCAGTGGGGCTGGCGCACGGTGTACGTGACGGCGGCGGTGGCCATTGCGCTGCTGACGGTGGCCGTGTGGCGTGGGTTGCCGCGCTTTGCGCCCACCACGCAGATGGGCTACGGCGCGCTGATCGGCTCGATGTTGGCGCTGTGGCGCCAGCACGCGGCGCTGCGCCGTGCGGCCTGGGCGCAGGGGCTGCTGGCCGTGGGGTTCAGCGCGTTCTGGTCCACGCTGGCGGTGATGCTGCACAGCCAGTTCAACCTGGGTACGGCGGCAGCGGGGGCGTTTGGCCTGGCGGGTGCGGCGGGTGCCTTGGCTGCCCCGCTGGCCGGGCGCCTGGCCGACAAGCGCGGGCCCGAGGTGGTGACGCGCTATGGTGCCGGGCTGGCTGCTGCGTCGTTTGCGGTGATGGCGCTGGCACCGCTGCTGCCTGCGCAGGCCCAGCTGGGCTTGATTGTGGTCAGCGCCATCGGCTTTGACTTTGGCGTGCAGGCTACGCTGGTGGCGCACCAGACCATCGTGTACGGCATCGACCCTGCGGCGCGCAGCCGGCTGAATGCGCTGCTGTTCACGGGCATGTTCATCGGCATGTCGGCCGGTGCGGCGCTGGGTGCCTTGGTGCTGGCGCAGTGGGGCTGGCTGGGGGTGGTGGCGTTGGCTACCGCGGGGTCGCTGGCTGCACTGGCGGTGCGGATCGCGGGGCGGACACGGTGATTTGAATGGAAAATGCCTCTAGCGCTTGATAGGAAAGCGCTAGCAGCTATCAAAAAAAGAGCGGCCAGGAAGCCGCTCTTTCTTTTTTGCTGGGCTACCTTGCCGGTGGCCTCAGACCTTCTTCACTTCAATGTGATACAGCCCCCAGGGGCACAGGCCAAAGCGTTCCTTCACTGGCTTGTCCTTGAAGGAGGGCAGCACGTCCGCGTCGTACACGGCCCACTGCGGGCCCAGGCCGCCCAGGGCCATGGGCTGGCCGTCGATGTGGGTGGCGACGATCATGCGGTAGGCCTGCACGTCGGCCATGCTGATGGTCACGTTGTAGCCGTCCACCGCGCGCAGCACCAGCTGCACGGGGTTGCCAGCGGCCACACCGGCAGCGGCCAGCACGGTGGTGAGCAGGGGGCCTTTGAGCGTGTGGGGCTTGCTGTCGTATTCGAGCGTGGGTTTGATGGTGACGGCGGGCATGCGCTGCAGGGCGGCGGCGTCCAGCGCGTGGGCTTTGTCGAACTGGATGCCGTGTTTGCCCATCATCTGGTCGATGGTGGCATCGAGCGCGCCCCGGTTGGGCTGGGTGATGGCGCCGCTGATGGTGAGCAGGGCGGGGCTGGTGGATGTTTTGGCGGGTGGGGCGGCGTGGCTGCTGGTGGTGGCGGTCCACAGGCCTGCCAGGCCGACGCTGGCAGCCACAAAGTTTCTTTTGTTCATGCTCGGTTTCTCCTCGTGTGTTGCTTGGTTGGTTGATCGATGGATGGGGGCGCATCAATCCGGGGCGCATGGTAAGCGCAGGACTGGCGCTTGCCACCCAAAAAAGTGTCAGTACCTGTTTGCGTATGCCGCGTGTGCCGTGTGGCATGCATGCCCTGTGGCCTTCAACCCCCAGGGTGCATGGCGCACCCCGCCAGCGCGCAGACGCGAGCCGCACCACAATCGGCGCCCATGACTTCTTCTTCGACGATGCTGCGGCTGATCAGCCTGGCGGCCTTTTGCAGCATGGCGTCCATGCGCGTGTGCGACCCGATGCTGGTGGCACTGTCCCTTGAATACCAGATCACCACGGGCGACGCCTCGGCCGTGATTGCGGCGTTTGCCGTGGCCTATGGCGTGCTGCAGCTGGTGTATGGGCCGCTGGGCGACCGGGTGGGCAAGGTGCGCGTGATCATTGGCGCCACGGCGGCCTGTGCGGTGTTCAGCGCCATGACGGCGCTGGCGCCCAGCTTCAGCCTGCTGGTGGTGGCGCGCGCGGCCATGGGGGCGGCGGCGGCCGGGATCATTCCGCTGTCGATGGCCTGGATTGGCGATGAGGTGGCCTACGAGCAGCGGCAAGAGACATTGGCACGCCTGATGGTCGCCACGGTGACCGGGATGATGGCGGGCCAGTGGTTTGGCGGCTTTGCCACCGAAACGCTGGGCTGGCGTGCGGCGCTGGGTGTGCTGGCCGTGCTGTTCTTCACGGCCGCCACGCTGCTGCTGCGCCATGCGCGTGCCAGCGGGGCGCTGCGCCCGGTGATGGTGCCAGGCGCACCGGCGTTCTCGCTGGCCAACTACCTCGCGGGCACCCTGGCGCTGCTGCGCATCCCGCGCGTGCGCTGGGTGCTGACGGTGGTCACGATTGAGGGCGCGCTCGCGTTTGGCACGCTGGCCTTTGTGCCCGCGCGCATGGTCGATGGGTTTGGCCTGTCGGCCTCGGCCGCTGGCGGCGTGATGGTGCTGTATGGCGTGGGCGGGCTGATCTACAGCGTGTTTGCGCGGCGCTGGCTGGCGGCGCTGGGCGAGCGGGGGCTGGCCGTGCTGGGGGCCAGCTTCATTGCCATCGGCCTGCTCTTGCTGGCCTGGGCGCCTGCGGTGGGATGGGCCATGCTGGGCTGCTTTTTGGCGGGTATCGGCTTTTACATGTTGCACAACACGCTGCAAGTGCAGGCCACGCAGATGGCGCCCGAGGCGCGGGGCACGGCAGTGACGCTGTTTGCGTGCCTGCTGTTTCTGGGGCAGTCCACGGGCGTGCTGCTGGTGGCCTTCAGTGTGGACCGGGGATGGCTGCCGCCAGTGTTCACGGCGGCGGCGGTGGGGGTGTTTGTGCTGGGGCTGCTGATCTCGCGCCGGGTGCAGGCGCGTGGGGCGGTGGCAGGCGCGTGACCACCCCGCCAGTGGTTGTCAGCCCCGCGCCTCGTACCAGCCTTTGCTGCGGTTGACCACGGCCACCACCGCCAGCATCACGGGCACCTCGATCAGCACGCCCACCACCGTGGCCAGTGCCGCGCCGGAGTGAAAGCCAAACAGGCTGATCGCCGTGGCCACGGCCAGCTCGAAGAAGTTGGATGCGCCGATCAGTGCCGAGGGGCAGGCAATGTTGTGCTTTTCGCCCACGGCGCGGTTCAGGCCATAGGCCAGGGCTGAGTTGAACAGCACCTGGATGAGGATGGGCACGGCCAGCAGGGCGATGACCAGCGGCTGCTGCAGGATGGCTTCGCCCTGAAAGGCGAATAGCAGCACCAGCGTGGCCAGCAGCGCGGCGATGGACCAGGGGCCGGTGCGCGCCACGGCGGCGTCAAACGCGGCCTGGCCCTTGCGCAGCAGCCGCTTGCGCAGCCACTGGGCAATCACCACGGGGATCAGGATGTACAGCACCACCGAGGTGAGCAGGGTGTCCCACGGCACGGTGATGGCCGACAGACCGAGCAAAAAGGCCACCAGCGGCGCAAACGCCACGATCATGATGCTGTCGTTGAGCGCCACCTGCGACAGCGTGAACAGCGGGTCGCCCCCGGTGAGTCGGCTCCACACAAACACCATGGCCGTGCAGGGTGCGGCGGCCAGCAAAATGAGCCCGGCGATGTAGCTGTCGATCTGGTCGGCCGGCAGGTACGGCGCAAACCAGTGGCGGATGAACAGCCAGCCCAGCAGCGCCATCGAAAACGGCTTGACCAGCCAGTTGACGAACAGCGTCACGCCAATGCCGCGCACATGCTGGCGCACCTCGGCCAGCGCGCCAAAGTCCACCTTCAGCAGCATGGGGATGATCATCACCCAGATGAGCAGACCCACCGGCAGGTTGACGCGCGCCACCTCCAGCGCACCCACGGCGCGGGCCGCGCCGGGCAGCCACTGGCCCAGCGCAATGCCCACCACGATGCACAGCAGTACCCAGACGGTGAGGTAGCGCTCGAACACCGCCATGCCAGCGGCGGGGGAGGGGGGCAACGCGCTGGCAGCAGCGCGTTGCGAATGGCTTGGTGGCAGGGTCATTTCAGTGATCCCTTCAGTGATCCATTGCGCTGCGCGCCACCCGCGATGCATGAAACTGGCGCGGCCCAAACCCGTGCACCCGTGGAACTGGCTTTGCCAGGCCACCGGGTGCGTCCCCCTCCCGCGCAGCGAGAGAGGGGTGAAGGCGCGAAGCGACTCAGGGGGTGTTTCATCTTATTGCGCGGGCAGGTTGCGGGCCGAGGCTTGCAGCGCGGTGGCGGCGAGCTTGTCGTCGGGCAGGTTCACCAGAAGCTCCAGGCGCTGCTTGATGGCGTGCAGGGTTTTGCGGAAGGCCTCGGCCTTGTCGGCGTCCGATCCATCGCCCGCCGACGGGTCGGCATAGCCCCAGTGCGCCGTGGCCGGGTGGCCGGGCCAGAAGGGGCAGACCTCGCCCGCTGCGTTGTCGCACACGGTGATGATCAGGTCCATGTGCGGTGCGCCAGGGGCGGCGAATTCGTCCCAGCTTTTGCTGCGCAGCCCTTCGGTGGGGATGCCCGCGTGGGCCAGCGCCTGCAGGCCCAGCGGGTGGGGCTGCTGGTTGTCGCGCGGGCTGCTGCCGGCTGAATAGGCCTTGAAGCGGCCTTGGCCCATGGCGTTGAGCAGGGCCTCGGCCAGGATGCTGCGGGCGGAGTTGTGCGTGCACAAAAAGAGCACGTTCAAAGGAGGACGTTGTGGGGTGGCGTTCATCGTGGCTCCAGGCTCAGCAGCATTTGTTGGTGTTGTTGGCAGTGGGGCCGCAGCAGGCGGCCTGCCCAGGTGCGGTGGCCGATGGCGCGCCCGTGGGGCAGCAAGCGGCCTGGGCTGGCTGCTGCGTGGTCTTGGCAGGCTGCTGCGCAGCGGCTTCGTTGAACACGGGGATGTTGCCCAGCGTGTGGAAGTGTTCCCAGGCCACGCCCTGCGGGTCGGTGATCCAGTGCTTGTCGCTGCGGGCATAGCAGCAGGTGGTGGCGCCTTCGTCCAGCAGGGCCATGTCGGCACCCTGGGCGCGGGCCTTGAGCTCGGCCAGCTCGTCGGCCTCGTCCACCTGGAAGCCCAGGTGGTCCACGCCGGGCTTGTCGCCCCGGGTGGAGATGGCGAAGTTCACGCGCGGGTCTTCGAGCATCCATTTGGCGTAGTCGGTCTCGACACGTGCAGGCTCGGCCGCGAACAGCCTGGAATAGAACGCGATGCTCTTGGCAAGGTCATCGACATGCATGTGGACGTGGAATCGCTTCATGGTGGTTTCCTTTCGGCTGTGGGTCGTGGGGTGGATGTTGTTGGGGGGCGATCAGCACTGGCAGGCGGCGGTGGCCTCGTCGGTCAGGCAGGCAGCGCCCTGGCAGCAGTTCTCGGTCAGGTAGGCCAGCAGGTCGTTCATGGTGGCAAACGAGGCGCGGTAGATCAGGTTGCGGCCCTGGCGCTCCTGGCTCACCAGGCCCGCGTGGGTCAGCTCCTTGAGGTGGAACGACAGCGTGTTGGGCGCAATGCCCAACTGCTCGGACAGCCCGCCGGGCGTGAGCCCCTCCTGGCCCGCCACCACCAGGGCGCGGAACACCCGCAGGCGCACTTCCTGGGCCAGGGCGGCGAGGGATCGGATGACATCGTTTTCTTGCATGGTTCGATAATACAACAAAAGTTGAAATATAGAATTATCGCCTGAAGAAGTTTCTGGAGTCGTCAGGTAAATTCAAGAAAAAATGGCAGTCTGCGCTCTATGGTATTGCCCTGATAGCTATGAATTTCATAGTTACTGAAGTCTGTGTATCACGGTCTTCATAACTCGGCGATCTAATCACCCGATTTTTTAATCGTTTGTGAACTTACGATTCGCCGATACAGTCGCCCATCCTTTTCCAGACCCGCGCGGCAGCGGCCACTCACTGTGGGGCCGCTGCCGCGCACTGCTTTCCATGATCGATTTACGGGGTATCACCCAAACCTACCAGGGCCCACAAGGCCCCGTCGAAGCCCTGCGTGGCATCGACCTCACCATCCAGCCGGGCGAAGTGTTCGGCATCATCGGCAAGAGCGGCGCGGGCAAAAGCTCGCTGGTGCGCGTCATCAACCTGCTCAACCGGCCCACCACGGGCCAGGTCATCGTGGGCGGCCGTGACCTGACCCAGCTGAACGACGCGCAACTGCGCGAGGCCCGGCGCGAGATCGGCATGGTCTTCCAGCACTTCAACCTGCTGTCGTCGCGCACCGTGTTCGACAACGCCGCATTGCCGCTGGAACTGGCGGGCATGGACAAGGCCGCGATCCGCGAGCGCGTGAATCCGCTGCTGGAGCTGGTGGGCCTGGCCCACCTGGCCGACCGCTACCCCGCGCAGATCAGCGGTGGGCAAAAGCAGCGCGTGGGCATTGCGCGTGCGCTGGCCAGCCGGCCCAAGGTGCTGCTCTCCGACGAGGCAACCTCGGCGCTGGACCCGGAGACGACCCGCTCCATCCTCGACCTGCTGCGCCAGGTCAACCGCGAGCTGGGCCTCACGGTGGTGCTCATCACCCACCAGATGCAGGTCATCAAGCAGGTGGCCGACCGCGTGGCCGTGATCGAGGCGGGTCGCATCGTGGAGCAGGGCCGGGTGCTCGATGTGTTCACGCGCCCGCAGCAGGCCATCACCAAGAGCCTGATCGACGAAATCCTGCCGCAAGAGCTGCCTGCGAGCGTGCTTGACCATGTGCGCAAGCTCACCCGCCAGCTGGCCACCACGGCGCCCGGCCACGCGGGGCGGCTGCTGCGGCTGTCGTACTCGGGCGACAGCGCCTACCAGCCCATTCTGTCGCAGCTGATCCGCGAGTTTGGTGTGGACATGAGCATCCTGCATGGCCAGGTGGACGAGATCCAGGACGAGACCTTCGGCTCGCTGGCCGTGTACGCCAGCGGCGAGCCCATGCAGGTGCGCGGTGCGGTGGAGCACCTGCGCGCGGGCGGCGTGGCGGTGCAAGAAGTCACGATTGAAATCTGAGGGAGCCATAAGCCATGTTCGACCATTTCACTCCGGCCATGCTGGACCTCTTTGCCTCCTCGTTGTGGGAGACGCTCATCATGGTGGGCATCTCCGGCATCGTGGGTGGCCTCATCGGCGTGCCGCTGGGCGTGTTCCTGCGCCTCACAGACCATGGCGGCGTGCTGCAAAACGGCCCCGTCAACAAGCTCGTGGGCTGGCTGGTGAATGCCGTGCGCTCCACGCCTTTCATCATCCTGCTGGTGGCCATCATCCCCTTCACGCGCTTCATAACGGGCTCGTCCATCGGCACGGCCGCCGCCGTGGTGCCGCTGACGATTGCCGCCGCGCCTTTTGTGGCCCGCCTGGTCGAAGCTGCCTTGCGTGAGGTGGACCACGGCCTGGTCGAAGCCGCCCAGGCCATGGGTGCCACCACCAGTCAGATCGTGTGGAAGGTACTGCTGCCCGAGGCGCTGCCCGGCATCGTGGCGGGCCTGACCATCACCTTCGTGAGCCTGACCGGCTACTCGGCCATGGCCGGCGCGATTGGCGGCGGTGGTTTGGGTGACCTGGGCATCCGCTACGGCTACCAGCGCTTTCTGCCCGAGATCATGCTGGCCGTGGTGCTTGTGCTGATCTTCTTTGTGCAGGCCGTGCAGAGTCTGGGCGACTGGGCGGTGCGCAGGCTGAGCCACCGGTGAGTGGTGGATTGGTTGCTTCTTTTGCTACTTATTTGATAGCTTTAGAGGGTTGATGGATGCGCGCAGACGGCCATTTTTCTTTAAACTCTGGCCCCCGTCTCCGCACCCATAGCTGCCCTCACCTTCACTCCCTCTCCCGCAAGGGGAGGGGGAGCCTGAACAACCCCTTCAGTCCGGCACCCGGTAGTGGTAGCCGTACGCCGTCTTGAACCCCATCGACTGGTACAGCCCCAGCGCTGGCGTGTTCTGCGCGCGCACTTGCAAATAGGCGCTGGCTGCCCCGGCCTCGGCGGCCCAGTGCAGCAGGGCTGTGACCAGCGCACGCCCGCGCCCGCCGCCCCGGTGCTCGGGCGCCACGGCCAGGTCGTACAGGCCCACGGCGCCGCGCTCCAGCACCGCCAGCCCAAAGCCCACGGGCTTGCCTTGTGCGTCGTGCTGCAGTGCAAACGCGGCAGGGTGGGCAATGTGGTCCAGCATGCTGTTGTGCAGCGCGCGGTGGTGCGTTGGCACGCTGTTGGCGGCGGCAAAGCCCTCCAGCCAGGCGGCAGTGGGCGTGGTGCTGGTATGGGTGCTGCCATCGGGCTTGCCTACCGAACCCAGGGCCAGCGGCCGGTGCAGGACGAGTGACGGATCGAAATGCTGGTAGCCCGCCTCGGCCAGCTCCTGGTCGGCCTCGGGCGGGGCCAGGGGCGAGATGCGGAACACGGCGGGCAGCCCGTGCCGTGCGTACAGCGCTGCAGCCGCTTCGCGCACCCCGTCAAACGGCGCGCCGGGCAGCAGCGCGTTGACCGAATTGGCACGCTTGGTGTAGCCGCCCGACAGCCGGAACACCCAGCCCCGGTGGAACACCGTCTGGCGCGCGGGCCAGGCGTTGAAGGCGCGTTCTTCAAGGGCGCGGATCAGGGCTGCGGGGACGGTGGGCTCGATGGTGGTGGGCGTCATGGCTGGCGTTATACCAACCTGCCCCTCGGGCACACAGTCAGTCGTTTCGGTCGGTTCAGTCGGTGGTGATCTTATGGTCGGCCACCAGCTTGGCAAAGCGTGTGGTGTCGCTGGCTATCTGCTCGGCCATCTGCGCGGGTGTGTTGCCAATGGGCTCGGCGCCAATGTCCTGCATGCGCTTCTTGAAGTCGGGCGACTGGATCACCTTGACCATCTCGGCGTTCAGCCGGGCCACTACATCGGCGGGTGTGCGTGCCGGGGCCAGCACGCCAAACCAGGTGCCGATGTCAAAGCCCGCAAAACCGGCCTCCTGCAGCGTAGGCACATCCGGCAGCGACGAAGACCGCTTGGCCGTGGTCACGGCCAGCGCGCGCAGCTTGCCGGCCTTGATGTGGGGCAGCACGGGCGTGATGGTGTCGAACGACATGGATACCTGCCCGCCCAGCAGGTCGGTGGTGAGCGGCCCGCTGCCTTTGTAGGGCACGTGCAGCAGCGGCTGGCCGATGGCGGTGGAGAACTGCGTGCCGATCAGGTGCTGCGCCGTGCCCGCGCCGTTGGAACCATATGAAAACTTGTCGGGCGCTGCCTTGATCAGGGCCACGAGTTCCTTCACATCCTTGGCGGGCGTGGTGGCGCTCACGGCCAGCACGTTGGGCACCAGGGCCACGGTGGTGATGGGTGAAAAGCTCTTTTGAAAGTCGTAGCTGAGCTTTTTGTAGACGCTGGTGGCAATGGTGTGGTGCACCGCGCCCATCAGCAGCGTGTAGCCGTCGGGTGCGGCCTTGGCCACGTAGTCGGCACCAATGGTGGCGCCCGCGCCGCCCCGGTTTTCCACGATCACGGGCTGGCCCAGCGCGGTGCTGAGCTTTTCGCCCAGCGCTCGCGCCAGCACGTCGGTGGTGCCGCCCGCTGCAAACGGCACGACGAGGGTGACGGGTTTGCTGGGCCAGGCCTGTGCGTGGACAGTTTTGCCAGGCAGCAGGCAGGCGGCTGCGGCCAGCGCCGCCAGTGCCATCAGGTGTTGACGGCGCAGCGGGTGGGCGATGGCAGTGGGGCCGGGGGTAGGGCGATGCATGGTTTGTCTCCTAAAGAATGGGGGCGGCGGCTGTGTGGCCTTTGCGGCCTTGTGGTGTTGCCCGCCGTGTGGCGTCCAGGCCCGTTCTTGCGGGCCTTGAACGATTGCTATCAGGCGGCTTTGCGCTCGGTCTCTTTGCCGCTGATCAGCGCGCACACCGCATCGGTCACCTGCACCGTGGTGGCCGTGCCGCCCAGGTCGCGGGTGTGCAGGGCCGGGTTGGCGGTGACCTGTTCGATGGCCTGCATCACGGCGCGCGCAGCGTCCACCTCGCCCAGGTGCTCCAGCAGCATCACCACCGACCAGAATGTGCCGATGGGGTTGGCCAGGCCCTTGCCCATGATGTCGAACGCCGAGCCGTGGATGGGCTCGAACATGCTGGGGTAGCGGCGCTCGGGGTCGATGTTGCCGGTGGGTGCAATGCCCAGGCTGCCCGCCAGCGCGGCGGCCAGGTCGCTGAGGATGTCGGCATGCAGGTTGGTGGCCACGATGGTGTCGAGCGTGGCGGGGCGGTTGACCATGCGGGCCGTGGCGGCGTCCACCAGCTCCTTGTCCCATTTCACATCGGGGAACTCGGCCGCCACCTGCGCGGCAATCTCGTCCCACATCACCATGGCGTGGCGCTGGGCATTGCTCTTGGTTATGACGGTGAGTTGCTTGCGGGGGCGCGATTGCGCCAGGCGGAAGGCAAAGCGCAGGATGCGCTCCACGCCCACGCGGGTCATGATGGAGACATCAGTGGCCGCCTCGATGGGGTGGCCCTGGTGCACGCGGCCGCCCACGCCCGAGTATTCGCCCTCGGAGTTTTCGCGCACGATGACCCAGTCCAGGTCCTTGGGCGTGCAGCGCTTCAGGGGCGCGTCGATGCCCGGCAGGATGCGCGTGGGTCGTACGTTGGCGTACTGGTCGAAGCCCTGGCAGATTTTGAGGCGCAGGCCCCACAGCGTGATGTGGTCGGGGATGTCCGGGTCACCGGCGGAACCGAACAGGATGGCGTCCTTGCCGCGCAAGGCATCCAGCCCGTCGGCCGGCATCATCACGCCGTGCGCGCGGTACCAGTCTCCGCCCCAGCCAAAGTTTTCAAATTCGAACCGCAGGCCGGGGTGGCGGGCAGCCAGGGCTTCGAGCACGCGCTGGCCCGCGGGAATCACTTCCTTGCCGATGCCGTCTCCGGGGATGGTGGCGATTTGATAGGTTGTCATGCAGATGCCTGGGTGAAAAAGGGGCTGGGAATGCCCGTGCAGCAAGGCACAGGCGTGAAAGAGAGACACAGGAGAAACCAAACGGTAGAGGGACTGTAGGCCTGGACGCCTTCACAGAACGCCGCTAAAGTGAATCCATCGTTAACCTGAAGTTAAGGTCGCGCCGATGAGTTCCACCATCCAGCCCGCAGAACTGGGCTTCTTTTCTGCGCTGGCCGCCAGCCCCAGCCTGAGCGCCGCAGGGCGCGAAATGGGGGTCTCCACGGCGGCGGTCAGCAAACACCTCACGCAGATGGAAAAGCGCCTGGGCGTGGTGCTGGTCAACCGCACCACGCGCCGCATGAGCCTCACGCCCGAGGGCGAGCTGCTGCTGGAGCACGCGCGCCGCATCCTGCGCGAGATCGATGCGCTCGATGAACTCATCGTGCAGTCCAAGGCCAGCCCCAAGGGCCTGCTGCGCGTGAACGCCACGCTGGGCTTTGGCCGCATGCACATCGCCCCCGTGATCTCGGACTTTGTGCGCCAGTACCCCGAGGTGGATGTGCAGCTGCAACTGTCGGTGCACCCGCCGCCGATCACCGACGACGCCTACGACGTGTGCGTGCGTTTTGGTGAGCCGCCCGACGGCCGCGTGATTGCCCGCCGCATTGCCCCCAACCGGCGCGTGCTGTGCGCAGCGCCTGCCTACCTGGACCGCCATGGCAGGCCCCGCGTGCCGCGCGACCTGATGGAGCACCAGTGCATCGGCATCCGCCAGGGCGACGAGGCCTATGGCCTGTGGCGCCTGACCACCGGACGCGGCAGCAAGGCACACACCGAGTCGATCAAGATCACCGGCAACCTGACCACCAACGACGGCGAGATTGCCGTGCTGTGGGCCTTGCAGGGCCACGGCATCGTGATGCGCGCCGAGTGGGACGTGAACCGCCACCTGGCCCAGGGCCTGCTGGAGCCCGTGCTGCCGCACTACCAAACCCCGGCGGCCGACATCTATGCGGTCTACCCGCAGCGGCACCAGTTCTCCACCCGCGTGCAGGCGTTTGTGGGGTTTCTGGCCGAGGCGCTGGCAGCGTCGGGGGCACCGGCCGCTGTGCCCGCCAAGCCGACCAAGCCGGGCAAGTTGGGTAAAAGCGCAATGCAGGTTTCCTGATCTGCGGGGTGGCGCTGGTGTCGCTGTGCGGGTAGGGTGTCGCCATCCCAGTCCGTTTTGCCCGCCTTCTTCCGCTACCCTGCCAAGACCAGGCTTTTGCCCATGAAACCACTTTCGCAGCTTTTTGCCGCGCTGGCATGCGCCCTCACATCCCTGCCGGTGCTGGCTACCGACTCCACCGCAGCCCAAGACTGGTCTCTGTCGGCCGATGGCGCCTATGTACTTGATGTGCGCGCAGGCCTGGCCTGGCCGCGTTGTGTGGAAGGCATGCAGTGGACGGGCAAGACCTGCACCGGCAAGCCGTTGCTGCTGGACCGTGCCGAAGCCACCACCCTTGCCACCGACCGCTGGAAGGCCGAGGGCGTGGGTTGGCGCCTTCCCCGCGCGGCGGAACTGCAGCGGCTGGTGGACAAGTCGCTGTCTCCCCCGGGCCTCAACCCCATCCTGTTCCCGGCCGCGCCGGGCCAGTGGCACTGGTCATCCACCAGCAACGTGAGTGCGCCCACCGTCAACCCATACACCTACGGCAACATCGCGCAAGGCCGCGCGGGCGATGGGGGGCGCCAGGCCGCAATGATCAACGGCTGGGCCGTGAACCTGTCCACCGGCGAGGCGCGGGGCGATGCGGCGCGGGCCAGCAAGCTGCCCGTGCGGCTGGTACGGCCGCAGCCTGTGGGGCCGGGGAAGTAGCCGCAGACGTCGCGCGGAGCAGGTAGCGGCTCAGGCACCTCATGCTGCTACCGTTTCCGCATCGCCCGCCGCAAACACTTCGCGGGCAGCGGCCAGTCCGTTCAGCGCGGCGGGAAAGCCTGCGTAAACAGCCATCTGCATGAGGACTTCCACTATTTCTTCACGGGTGACGCCCACGTTCAGCGCCGCCTGCAAGTGCACCTTGAGCTGTGGTGTCGCGTTGCCCAGCGCAGTCAAAGCAGCGATCACTGCAATTTCGCGGCTGCGCAGGTCCAGTCCGGGTCGGGAATAGATGTCGCCAAACGGAAACTCGATCAGGTAGCGGGCGAAATCCGGGGCGATGTCGGCCAGGCTGGCGACGACGTGCTCACCGGCGTGGCCGTCGATTTCGCGCAGCTTGGCGAGGCCCTGGAGATAGCGGGGATTGGTTTCGGGGGACATGGGTGCTTCCTTGGCGGGGTGACGAGGGTGTGTGGCGAAGGGAAGCCTCCAGATCCCGGTAGTGCGCGATCTTGGCTTGCAGCGCCTGTGCGGCTTGCTGCATGGCGGTGATGGTTGCAAGCACCTGAGCAAGGTGATGCTCCAGCAGCTCGCGCCGTTCGGGGGCGGTGGTGTTCCCTTCGCTGCGCAGCCGCGCGAAGGCCTGCATCTGCCCGATGGGCATCTGGGTCTCGCGCAGGCGCAGCAGGAATCCGATCCATTCCATGTCCGAAGCCGCATAGCGGCGCTGGCCACCGGGTGCGCGCGCCACGGGCGCAATCAGCCCGGCGCGCTCGTAATAGCGCAGCGTGTGCGCGGTCAGGCCCGTGCGTTCGGCGACTTCGGCAATGGTGAGGAGGGATGCCATGGGAACGATTCTGAAAGTTGGAGTGCACTCTAAGTCAAGCACTGAATCGCTCCAACGTGACAAGGGGCGCAACAGGCCGCTGTCTAACTCTTGTTCGTATTCGCAGCCTCGTGATCTCTGGCCACCCGCGTGCTTGCAAGCAGTCTCTTCACCGCAGCTGCAACGCCTGCAGCACCAGCGAAAACGCAGGTGATGGCTGGCGCCGACTGGGGTAGTACAGGTGGTAGCCCGCGAACGGTGGGCACCAGTCTTCCAGCACCCGCACCAGGCGGCCATCTTCGATGTGGGTGGCCAGTTCGTCCTCGGGCAGCAGCGCAATGCCCAGCCCGGCCAACGCTGCATCGACCTGGGGCGGGGCGGTGTTGAAGATCAGCGGGCCATCTACCCGCACGTTGACCTGTTTGCCCTTGCGCGCAAAGTCCCACACGTACAGGCCGCCCGAGGTAGGCATGCGCTGGTTGATGCACCGGTGCGCCGTCAGGTCGTGCGGGGTTTTGGGAATGGGATGGGCGGCAAAGTAGCTGGGCGATGCGACCACGGCCATGCGAAGCGGCGGGCCGATGGGCATGGCAATCATGTCCTTGTCGATGGTGTTGCCCAGGCGCACCCCGGCGTCAAAACGGTCGGCCACGATGTCGCGAAAGCCGTAGTTCATGTCGAACTCCAGCGTGATGTCGGGGTTGTCGTGCAACAGCGGCATGAGCTTGGGCAGCAGCGTGGTGTGCATGACGTGGTCGCCGCAGGTGATGCGCACAGTGCCTGCGGGTTTGTCGCGCAGTGCGGTCAGCGCATCCAGCTCGGCCTCAATCTCGTCAAAGCGGTGACCGATGGCGTGCATCAGGCGTTCGCCCGCTGGTGTGGGCGAGACGCTGCGCGTGGTGCGTGTGAGCAGCCGGATCTGCAGGTGCTCTTCAAGGCCACGGATGGTCTGGCTCAGCGCGGACTGCGTGACGCCCAGAGTGGCTGCGGCCCGGGTGAAGCTGCCCTCGCGCGCCACGGTGACAAAGGCCAGCAGATCGTTCAGGTTGCGTCTCGCCATGTCTGATTCTCTGGATTGATTGGTTAGCCAGCCTTATAAACCCATTCGCCATTCATTATCTAGTCGGCGCAAGCAATGCTGGGCAAACTTCTTGCCATGGCACAACGCATCAGCACCCACCCCTTCCAACGCCGCGCCCTGGCGGGTGTCGCCTTGGCATTCACCCTGGCAGCCGGGGTGATGCCCGCCACCACCTTTGCACAGCAGGGCCCCATGGAAATTCATCTGCATATCGATGGTGCCATTGCCACCGCCACCCTGGACAACAACGCCGCAGCGCGCGATTTTGTGGCCCAACTGCCGCTGTCGCTGACGTTGCAGAACTACGCGGAGATCGAACGCATCGCCACCCTGCCGCGCAAGCTGTCGGTGGATGGGGCACCGGCGGGCATCACCCCCAAAACAGGTGACATCAACTACTACGCGCCCTGGGGCAATCTGGCGATTTTCGTGGGCGATGACGCCTATGCACGCGGCCTGGTGCGGCTGGGCAGAGTGGACACGGGCCTGCCCGCGTTGCAGCACCAGGGGCCTTTGAAGGTGCGTATCGAACGCGCCTGCGATTGACGCGCAGACAAAGCATTGGAGCGTCCCACGAAGGCGCGCCCTCGGCCCCCGCCTTCATTTCTTGATTTCTCGTCCTTCCCCAATTTCCTACCTCCCCAGGAGCACGAACATGCACAACACACTCTCCACCATCCACGCGCAGCACCCAATACCCGGCACAGCCCCCCTCACCTCGGACCGGCGCGACTTCCTCATCCGGGCGGGCTTCGGTGCGGCGGTATGGGGCGGGCTGTCTGCCGCGGGTGGTACTGCGATGGCAGCGGGGCCGCAGCCAGCGCCCGGCAAGCTCAGCGGCGCCGACAATTTCTACCAAAGCGACAAGGTGGCCGTGCGCAAGGTGACCTTCAAGAACCAGTACCGCATGGCGGTGGCTGGCAACCTGTTTGTGCCCAAGAACCTGGACCGCAGCAAGAAAAATCCGGCCATTCTGGTGGGCCACCCCATGGGCGCAGTCAAGGAACAAAGCGCCAACCTGTATGCCACCAAGATGGCAGAGCAGGGTTTTGTCGCGCTGTCGCTGGACCTGCCTTTCTGGGGTGAGAGCGAGGGCCAGCCGCGCAACGCGGTGGCGCCAGACATCTATGCCGAGGCTTTCAGCGCAGCGGTGGATTTTCTGGGCACGCAGGCGATGGTGGACCGCGAGCGCATTGGGGCCATTGGCGTGTGCGGCAGCGGCAGCTTTGTCATCAGCGCCGCCAAGATCGACCCGCGCATGAAGGCCATCGCCACCGTCAGCATGTACGACATGGGTGCTGCCAACCGTGATGCGCTGAACCACTCGCAGACTTTGGAGCAGCGCAAGCAGATCATTGCCGCCGCTGCCGAGCAGCGCTACGTGGAATTCACCGGCCGGGCCATCCAGTACACCGGTGGCACGGTGCACGAGCTGACGGCAGACACACACCCCATTCAGCGGGAGTTCTATGACTTCTACCGCACCCCGCGTGGCGAGGTCACGCCCAAGGGCGGCTCAGCCAAAACCACCACCCACCCCACGCTGACCAGCAACGTCAAGTTCATGAACTTCTACCCGTTCAATGACATCGAGACGATTTCTCCGCGCCCCATGCTCTTCATCACGGGTGACCAGGCGCATTCCAAGGAGTTCAGCGAAGACGCCTTCAAGCGCGCTGCCGAGCCGAAGGAGCTGCACATCGTCCCCGGTGCGGGTCATGTGGATCTGTATGACCGTGTGAACCTGATCCCATGGGGCAAGTTGACGGCGTTCTTTGGCAAACACCTGGCTTAAGCAATGACCACCCAGGTTTGCGACGCCCCGCCGCACCACGTCGGCGGTGTAGACGGGGCGGCGGCGCAGCCCGCGCGCTGGAGCGGCGTTTTTGCGATGACGCTCTGCGTGTTTGCGCTGATCGCGTCGGAGTTCATGCCAGTCAGCCTGCTCACACCCATGGCCGCAGACCTGGGTGTCAGTGAGGGTTGGGCCGGGCAGGGCATTGCGATATCGGGCGCCTTCGCCGTGCTCACCAGCCTGAGCATTGCAGCGCTGGCAGGCAGGATGGACCGCAAGACCCTGCTTCTGAGCCTTACGGCGCTGATGTGCTTATCTGGCGCGGTCATTGCACTGGCGCCGAACTACGCGGTGTACATGGTGGGGCGAGCGCTCATTGGGGTGGTGGTGGGAGGCTTTTGGTCGATGTCGGCCGCTACGGCCATGCGGCTGGTGCCCGCGCAGCAGGTGCCACGGGCCCTCGCCATCTTCAATGGTGGCAACGCGCTGGCCACGGTGGTGGCGGCGCCGCTCGGCAGCTATCTGGGGGCCGTGATTGGCTGGCGTGGGGCTTTCTTCTGCCTGGTGCCGGTGGCGCTGCTGGCCTTCATCTGGCAGTGGGTGAGCCTGCCGCCAATGCCTGCTGGGCCTCGGCGCTCTGGGACCTCTGGCCTTGTTTTCAGTCTGCTCCGGCGCCGGATGATTGCTGTGGGCATGCTGGCAGTAGGCTGCTTTTTCATGGGACAGTTTGTGCTGTTTACCTACCTGCGGCCATTTCTGGAAACCGTCACGCATGTGGGTGGGTTCACGTTGTCGTTCATTCTGCTGGTGATCGGGGTGGCGGGCTTTGTGGGCACCACACTCGTCGGCGCGGCGCTGGCCAGAGGCTTTTACCCAACGCTGTTCATGGCACCCGTCTTGATGGCGCTCATCGCCATCGCGCTGATCTGTCTGGGTGACCAGCTCACCGCTGTCACTGCCTTGCTGGGTGTGTGGGGCCTGGTGGCTACGGCCGCGCCGGTGGGCTGGTGGACATGGGTCGCCCGGTCGATGCCGAAAGACGCTGAAGCCGGAGGCGGTCTCATGGTGGCGGTGGTCCAACTGGCTATCGGCCTGGGCTCCACGGTGGGGGGCGTGCTATTTGACCGCAACGGATACCAGAGCACCTTTGTCGTCAGCGCTGTTTTGTTGCTGGTGGCCGCGTTGCTGGTCTTGCCGACCTGGCGCTCTGGCAGGGCCGAGGGCTGTGCTTTTGTCGGTAGTTGAAGGTTGAAGGAGATGGGGTGAACGCGTGCCTTGCGCGCCAGCAAACTGACGGCGTTGTGGGGTGCAAAACCGAGGGGACAGCAAAACCCGGCGTCCTGGTGAAAAATGGCGCGGCAGGTGGAGAGGCTGTGACCTGCTGGCACCCCAACCTCCCTCCACGTCGCGCCGCTTCATGCGCGCGGCCCCATTTCCATCATCCCACTGCGAGTCCTCCATGAACCCATCCATCCCTACCACCGCGCTGCAGCTGCGCTCGCTTGTACAAGCCAATGGCACCTTGCAGATCAGCCTGGAGCCGACACCCGTGCCCACGCCAGGGCCTGACGAAGTGTTGATTCAGGTACAGGCCACGCCCATCAACCCATCGGACATTGGCCTGCTGCTGGGCCCGGCTGATCTGTCCACCGTGCAGGTCGCGGGCACGGCCGAGCGGCCGGTGGCCACGGCCCGCATCCCCGAGCGCGCCATGCCCGGCATGGCGGCACGCCTGGGCCAGAGCATGCCCGTGGGCAACGAGGGCGCAGGTCTGGTGGTGGCTGCGGGTGCATCGCCCGCTGCGCAGGCGCTGCTGGGCCGCACGGTGGCAGTGATTGGTGGCGCCATGTATTCGCAGTACCGCGCCATGCCTGCAGCGCAGTGCCTGCCTCTGCCGCCCGGCACCACGGCGGCTGAGGGCGCGTCGTGTTTTGTCAATCCGCTGACTGCGCTGAGCATGGTCGAAACCATGAAGCGCGAAGGCCACACCGCGCTGGTGCACACCGCTGCGGCCAGCAACCTGGGCCAGATGCTGCTCAAGATTTGCCAGAAGGACGGTGTCGGCCTGGTCAACATCGTGCGCAAGCCCGAGCAGGCGGAACTGTTGCGCGAACTGGGCGCCCAGTACGTGTGCGACAGCAGTGCGCCCGATTTCATGGCCGAGCTGACCGACGCGCTGGCCGCCACGGGCGCCACCATTGCGTTTGATGCCACGGGCGGCGGCACGCTGGCGGGGCAGATCCTGCAGTGCATGGAGGCCGCCATCAACCGCAAGGCCAAGGAATACAGCCGCTACGGCTCGGCCGTGCACAAGCAGGTGTATCTGTACGGCCACCTGGACACGCGCCCGACCGAAGTGCACCGCACCTTTGGCATGGCCTGGGGCATGGGGGGATGGCTGCTGTTCCCGTTTCTGCAGAAGATTGGCGAAGAGGCCACCCAGGCGCTGCGCCAGCGCGTGGCGGCCGAGCTGAAGACCACCTTTGCCAGCCACTACGCGCGCACCGTGTCGCTGGCAGGCGCGCTGAGTGCCGAGTCCATTGCGTTCTACGGCCCGCGCAATACTGGGGCCAAGGTATTGATCGACCCGTCGCTGTAAGCGACGTTGCAGGGGCTCTTGCGGCGCCTTGAGGGACGGTCCATTACGGCAGGCGCCAGGCAAGCTCGGTAAGTGCCATGTAGCCAGCCGGCGCCGCGTGCGCCAACAAAAAGGGCTCCCAAAGGGAGCCCGATCTGCCTGCCCGCCCCTGCGGTTCAGTTAACACTCCCCATGGCAGCGCCACCCGCAAATGCAAAGTGCCACCACCATGGGAAGTCCCGCAACTGCTTCAACCAATCTCAAGCAGTTGGTCTGCCAATTACATGGCGCTGAATTCGCCGTGGGGGATCTGGCCGGTGCGCAGGGCTTCCGCAGCCTGGGCACGCACGGCAGCGCGGTCGGCGGTGGAGGTGTAGGTCACCACACGCGAACCAGCAGGTTCCTGGCTGCGCGTCTGGGCGACGGTTGCGGCTTCAGCGGCCACTTCAGCGCGGGTGCGGTTCGTTTCGAACTTCAGGGCGAATTGCGAGCTGTCGGCTTCGTCAGCATGGGCGCCAAAAGAAGCGAAAGCGGCAACGGCAGCGACGGAGAGGAAACGGGCGGTCTTGTTCATGATGAAAATCCTTGAAGGTTAAAAAGCGTCTCAAAAAAGCCGGGTCAAAAACCATTCCTGAACCGGGTTCGGTGAGTCGCCTTGCGGGTTCGGCTCATCGATGGGATGAACTGTACGCCGATGGTGTTCACGGAAAAACTACCTGGTCGCGAACTAACTGTTCCAGTATTGAGAACAATCCTTCCATCATCCCGCGCTCCCGGGTGATCTTTCAGGGCTCGAATTCTGCTGGAAACAACTGTATATTCATAAGGGGTATCCACTTAGCTCCAGTGGCACCCTGGATGCTGTGTTTTTATAAGGGGTATCTATTTAGCTCCAGCAGCCCCATTGATACTGTGATTTCATCCAGCAATGGTATCCGATTGGCTCTCCCCGGTGTTCTTGCTCACGACATCCCCATACGTCACTGGCGGCGTAACCACCGCTTGCTGCAGCAAGCGGTAAAACAGCATCCCGCGTGAGCTGGATGTGCGACGGTTGAAACGGAACACGAATTCATCGAGATAGGCGTCCAGGTGGTCTGGCTGTACAGAGCCATGATGTGTTCCCAGCACCCAGCGCTGTACCAGTGAGGCGACCCGGTGCACTCCCGCCATGGAGACATGGGCAGGTACGCCTGAGCCGAGCATGACGGTGCGCTGGTGGGTGTAACCCAGTTCTCCCAGAGCGCGGTATGCCGCCGAACCATCCGTGCGTACCTGGGCTCCAGGCTCGACCACCTCCTGCACAAAGGGGATTACGTGGGTGGCGGCGTCTCGGTCAATGCGGCGTAACCGGATGCGCCCAAACCCCTTGGGCTCCACGATCTCCACCGCCATGACCATCAACACTTTGGTGGTGTTGCTCTTGCGCCCTGCAGGGGTGGCGGGATTCTTGCGATCCGTGATGGACAGGTACGTTTCATCCACCTCCACAAGCCCCTTGAGCTTGTCCCGGCCCGGGCGAACCATGGCGCGCCGAAACCGGTGCAGCATGGTCCAGGCCGTCTGGTAACTCCCCAAGCCCAATACGCGCTGCAGCCCCAGGGCACTCACGCCTTGCTTCTGATTGGTCAGGTACCACGCCGCAGCCAGCCATACACGCAGCGGTGTGCGTGTCTTGTCAAAGATGGTCCCAGAGGTCACCGTGCCCTGGTACTGGCATGAGCGGCACATCAGGCGGGTGCGGCTGGCGCGGTACACATCACCTGCGTTGCCGCAACGCGGGCAGACGAAGCCTTGGGGCCAGCGAAGCTTCTCCAGGAACGCCTGGCAAGCCTCTTCGGTGGCAAACCAGTCAAGAAATTCGTTCCAGGTGCGGGGGTAGTCCCGTCCAGGAGTTGGCGTTAGCATCTGGGTTTCCATCCAGCTATTCTCACGTCACTGGAGCTAAATAGATACCCCTTATATTCATACAGTATCAAACCACAGGAGTAGCAGTGCCATGCAAGTCATCGAATCCACTTTCGTCGTCAACCTCCGCGACTATCCCGAGGAGCTTCCGCCCAAAGAGCGCATTGCCGCAGAAACCCGGTACGCCAGGGCCCTGGAAAAGCAGCTTGGCGGCCCTGAACAGGTAGCAGCTGCGCTGGACACCATGCAGAGCCTGGAGGAGTCGCCCCCCGAGGTGGTGTCCCCTGGCGATCTCACTTTGCTCAAGGCCTGGGGCAAGGCCAGCGTGGCAGCCCGGCAGGCCGGGTTCCGGGATTTGGGGGAAGGAGAGGGCGCGTACTTTGAAGTAAGGCTGGTCTGAGAGGCCGAGAGTCCTTCATCCATGCCCGCCTTGCACGCTAATACGCCCCGGCTCGTCGTTACAAATGCTCGCCATAGCCTGAGCTATGGCTGTGCTTTGCGCCTAGATCCGAGGCGTATTTGCGCGCCTTTCGGGCCCGGCTAAAAAACTCTCAGCCTCTGAGCCTGAAAGCCCGCAGCACGCAGTGGGGCTGACCGAGCCGTCGTGCAGGCGCGTGCTGGGTGTGAGGGCCGGGTCACCCCGGTGCTTGCACACCCGCCGTGTGGGCAGATACTGTGTGTACATTGCATTACCTGCACGATCAACGCCGGAGACACAACACCATGACCCTGCCGCTTCACCCCCTGGACCCTGACCTGTTTGCCCGCGCATTGCCGCTGCTGGACGACGAGTGGCTGACCCGCGACCCCGAACTGGCGCCCGTGTTGCCCACGGTGCTCGCGCGCAATGTGGGGCAGGACTGGCACAAGGCGGGCACGTTTCGCCACCACCTGGTGGGCGTGACGCGCACGCTGACGGTGTGGCAGCAGCCGCGCGATGTGCGCCTGCTGGGCCTGCTGCACAGTGTGTATGGCAATGCGTTTGTGGACCTGGTGAAGTTCGACCCCGCCAAGGAGCGCGCCCGTGTGCGCGAGATTGCGGGCGAGTCGGCCGAGCACCTGGTGTATTTGTTCTGTACCCAGTCGCGCACACAGTTTGTGCAAAAGGTGCTGGCCCATGCGCTGGAGGCGGACGGCAGCCTGGTGCTACAAAAAGACGGGAAGGACCACGTGCTTACACCCTACGAGGTGGCGGCTTTCATCATCGTGAGCATGGCCGACACCATCGAGCAGTGGTTCAGCTGGCAGGACGATATCTTCTCGCGCTTTCCGGACGTGCAGCACCGCAGCCAGAAGGTGCACTGGGCCGCATCGCTGTGGCCCGGGCCCATGCGGCCGTCGGGGCGCATGGTGCACCAGATCAATGGCCTGGCCAAGGCGCTGCAGCACCCGGGCCTGAAGGATGTGCTGCCCATGCCGCCGGTGTTTGCGCACTGCTCGCAGTACCTGTCGGCCGCCAACGAGGCGGCGGCCACGTCGCTGTACTGGTCGGTCATCCAGCAAGACCAGCCCCTGGTGGACCTGGACGTGGCCACCGGCGTGCTGGAAAGCGCCGTGCGCCACAACCCTTGGGTGGGCGAGCCGCAGATGGTGCTGGCCCAGCTGTATCTGTCCGCTGGCCGCAAGGACGACGCCAAGGTCGCCGCCGAAAGCGCGCTGCACCTGTTCAGCGCCTGGGGCAATGCGTGGGACAAGCGCGTGCAGTGGGACGCCTGGGTGGCCTGGACGCGCATCCTGCTGCAGGGCGCGACGGTGGAGGGCACCTGGCCCGAGCGGCTGGACAAGCTGAACAACGTGGCGCTCAGAGTGTGACCCCCTGAGGCGCTGCGCGCCTTCCCCCAAAGGGGGACGCCACCAGCGCGGCGGGGCGGCCCTTGCGCGGTGGCGCTGAGGGCGCGTGCGCCTTTTCAAAGTGCAGGGCGCCTGTTTTTTTATATGTGATTGGGTTGTAATGAAATGAAAAATTAGTTGTTCCAGTTTTATAGTGAAAACCCTAGGATGCGAGCCATCTCTCAACGAAAGGTTTTCCCTGTGAACAACAACAAGCGCCTTCTCCTGCAATCCGCCCTGGCTCTGGCCGCTGCTGCCGTTTTCTCGTCCGGCGCCATGGCCCAGGACAAGCCCATCAAGGTGGGCGTGACCGGCGGCCCCCACGCCCAGATCTTCGAGCAGGTGAAGAAGGTTGCCGAGAAGGACGGCCTGAGGATCCAGATCGTCGAGTTCAGCGACTACGTGCAGCCCAACGCCGCGCTGGCTGCGGGCGATCTTGATGCCAACAGCTACCAGCACAAGCCTTACCTCGATGCGCAGGTGGCCGACCGTGGCTACAAGCTGGTGTCGGTGGGCTACACCGTCAACTTCCCCATCGGCCTGTATTCCAAGAAGGTCAAGAAGCTCGAAGACCTGAAGGAAGGCGCCAAGTTCGGCATCCCCAACGACCCCACCAACGGCGGCCGCGTGCTGCTGGTGCTGCAGGACAAGGGCCTGATCAAGCTGCGTGAGGGCGCGGGCCTCAAGGCCACGCCGCTGGACGTGGTGAGCAACCCCAAGAAGCTCAAGTTTGTTGAACTCGACGCGGCCCAGCTGCCGCGCTCGCTGGACGACCTGGACGCCTCGGCCATCAACACCAACTTTGCGCTGTCGGCTGGCCTGAACCCTGGCAAGGACGCCATTGCACAAGAAAACGCCAAGAGCCCCTACGTCAACCTGATCGCCGTGCGCGATGCCGACAAGGACAAGCCCTGGGTGGCCAAGCTGGTGAAGGCCTACCACTCGGAAGAAGTGAAGAAGTTCATCCAGACCGAGTTCAAGGGCTCGGTGCTGCCAGGGTTTTAAGGCTTCACGCTGAGCGCACCCTGTAATGGGTGGGCGCTGCGGTGCCCTGGTTTGACTTTCTCCCGCGAGGGGAGCGGGAGCCCAAAAGCGCTGTCGAAGAACGGCAAATATTCAGATTCCATTGGCATCCAGCGCTTGTCCAGCAGGCGCTGGATGCTATTTTTTGGTAGCTATTGGCCGGCCCAGTGCCCCGGCTGCTTTGAGGGGAAACAGGCGGGCCACGCTTGCGTCCACAATGGGAGGGTTAACGTTCTGTAGCAATTACGCCCAGCACACCCCTTCCACCACGGCCCCCCACCCATGTCCTTCGCGGAACGAATCCTCTCAGCGGTCTGGTTGAGCGCAGCCACGCTGTTGTTCGCCGCGTCGCTGTGGGTGCCGGACGTCAGCGTGCGGGTGTTTCTGGACAACGCCTCGTGGACGCTGGCGTTTGGGCTGTCGGCCTTCTGGGCCTGGCGCGGCTGGGTGCAGGCGCCGCCCACCGACCGCGCGCTGCACGCCGGTCTGCTGGCCTTTGCCCTGCTGGTGGCTGTGGGGCAGATGGTGTGGAACGTGCAGGTGGCGCTGGACTGGAACCCGTTCCCCGCGCCTGCCGACCTGTTCTTTCTGGCCGGGGGCCCGCTGTGGGCGGCCACCGTCATCCGCGCCACGTTTGCCCGCCTCTCGCGTGACCGCGCCTACCCCGCGGCGCTGGACTTTGGCGGTGCCGTGCTGGCGCTGCTGGCCTTCACCCTGGTGATCTATCTGCCCTCGGGCGGGGTGGGGTCGGCGGCGGTGGGTACGGTACTGGTGCTGTACCCGGCAGGGTTCCTCACGGCGGCGGGAGTTACGGCGCTGGCCATTCCTACCGTGGGGGTGCGGGTGGCGCGCTCGCACCTGCTGGTCTTGATGGGCCTGCTGGGCTATGGCCTGAGCTGGATGCAGTGGAACCTGATGGTGATCAGCAGCACGGTGGAGCCGGGTGTCTGGTTCAACGCCAGCTTCAGCCTCTCGGCGCTCGCCCTGGGTTGGGGCGCGCGCTGGCTGCGCTTTGAGATGTCGGTGGATGCCGACTACCGCCGCCAGTGTGACCGGGCCATGAACTATGTGCCGCTGGTGTCGATGACGCTGGCGGCCATCACCCTGGTGCTGCTGTTTGTCGCGCCCGACGGGCGTGCCGGTGTGCAGGCGCTCATCTTGGTGTGCTGCCTGCTGGTGCTGCTGCTGGCCGCACTGCGCCAGACCATTGTGGTCAGCCTGCTCAACCGACTGCGCACGGCCGAGGCCGCCGTGCTGCGCAACGAAGAGCAGCTGTACCGGGTGGCGCACTTTGACGCGCTCACCGGCCTGCCCAACCGCCGCTACTTTGAAGACGCGCTGGAGCGCGCCGTGGCCGAGGCCGCGCGCGACACGCAGGGCACCAACCGCCGTGTGGCGCTGCTGCTGATTGACCTGGACCACTTCAAGAGCGTGAACGAAACCTACGGCCACCGCGTGGGCGATGCGCTGCTGAGTGAGGTGGCCCAGCGCATCACCCAGCTGCTGGCAGGGCAGGGCCTGGTGTCGCGGCTGGCCAATGACCAGTTCACCGTGATGCTGCTGCGCCCCGCCTCGCGCACCGAGCTGGCGCAACTGGCCGCATCGCTGGTTGAAGGGCTGGGGAGACCCTGGGAGCTGTCGGAGGTGGGGGCGCAGTACATGGGTGCCAGCCTAGGCATCAGCCTGTACCCGGACGACTCTGCCAACAGTGTGGAGCTGGTGCGCCACGCGCATTCGGCGCTGCACGCCACCAAAAGCGCAGGGCGCGGCTCGTACCGTTTCTACATCGAGGAGTTCACGCAGATCACGCGCAGTCGGCTGGAGCTGCGCCGCCGCCTGCACAGCGCGCTGCAGGGTGGCGAGTTCACGCTGGTGTACCAGCCCCAGCTCAACCAGCAGCGCCATACGGTGGGCGCCGAGGCGCTGCTGCGCTGGTCGGTAGACGGCAAGGCGGTGCCGCCGGACGAGTTCATTCCGCTGGCCGAGGAGAGTGGGCTCATCGTGCCGATGGGCCTGTGGGTGTTCGACACCGCCTGCCGCCAGGTGGCGCAGTGGCGCGCCGAGGGCTGGCAGGTGCCGGTGGTGTCGGTCAATGTCTCCACCATCCAGCTACGCGAACCAGGGTTCACCAAGACCTTGCTGGGCGTCACCGAGCGCGCGGGGGTGGAGCCTGCGGACCTGGTGCTGGAGATCACCGAGTCGCAGTTGCTGGACGAATCGCTCTACGCCATTGCGCTCGACCTGAAAAACGCGGGTTTTGCGCTGTCGATCGACGACTTTGGCACCGGGCACTCGTCGCTCATCAAGCTCAAGCGCCTGCCAGTGGGTGAGCTGAAGATCGACAAGGTGTTTGTGCGCGACATCGTGGTGGATGTGAACGACCGCGAGATCTGCGCCACCATCAATGCGCTGGCCCGCACGCTGGGCCTTTCGGTGGTGGCAGAAGGGGTGGAGACCGAGGAGCAGCTGCAGCTTTTGATCAAGATGGGCTGCGAGCGTTTTCAGGGCTGGCTGTTTGCCCCGGCGCTGCCGCCGGAGCAACTGGCCCGGCAGTGGCTGCAGCGGCAGTCGACAAGCCGCACAACCGTCTGAATGCGGATTTGCTATTTAATTTATAGCTATTAGCGCTTATCTAATAAGCGCTGGAGCCACTTTTCAGCATAAAAACAAAACCCGGCAGGGAGCCGGGTTTGTCAATGTTGGCGAGGCCTGGTGTCCTGAGTTGGAAGTTCGTTGATGAAATGAATTTCCAACTCAGGACACTAGGGATCCTCTGCACGAATCGAGCGGTAAGTGTGCGCTGCGGATCGGGAGGGGCTGCCAGGCGCAAAACGCGGCAATAGCTGTAGCTATTGCGAGGTTTTGCAACACCGCAGACCACCCGAGTCCGCAGATGCACACGGTGCGGTGATTCGTGCAGAGCGTCCCCAGGGCCCTGCAGTTGCCGTTCAGGCCGCTTGCGCTACGCTAGCCTGGTTGGCTGCGGCGCCGGTGTGGTTGGTGATTTCCACTTCGGCGGAAGCCAGGGCTGCGGCCTTGGCATCAGAGCCCATGGCCACGCCTTCAGCGCGCACAAACCGCACGTCGGTGATGCCGAAGAAGCCGAACACCACCTTCAAGTAGCTTTCCTGGTGCTCCATGGCCTGGCCGCCTTCGCTGGTGGAATACACGCCACCCCGGGTGGAGGCCACGATCACAGTCTTGCCTTTGGCCAGGCCTTCGGGCCCGTTGGCGGTGTACTGGAACGTGCGGCCGGGTTGGGCAAGCCGGTCGATCCAAGCCTTGAGCTGGGTGGGAATGCTGAAGTTGTACAGCGGTGCGCCAATCACCACCACGTCGGCTGCCAGAAACTGGCTGACCAGTTGCTCGGACACCGCGTTCTCGCGCTTTTGCGCTTCGCTCAAGCCTTCGGTCTGGCCAGTGCGCGGAGTCATTGCGTCCATTGTGAAGTGTGCGGGGGTGTTGGCTACCAGATCGAGGTAGGTCACCTCGGTGGCTGGATGGCTGGCTTTGTAGGCGGCCACGATCTGTGCCGTGAGCTGTCGCGAAACGGAGTTGGCACCGGTGATGGCGGAATCGACGTGAAGCAGTTGCATGAAAAACTCCTTGGGGTTCTGTGGATGGAGCCACAGCGTGTGGCCATGGGATGAATTGTGGTTGTTCATCCGTTTGTTGATAAGGTGGTTAATTTGAGATAGATTGTTCCATCCATCGAATGAATCGCGCGTGGCTACAACCCGCACTTCCACCATGCAAGACCTCAATGACATGCTGTATTTCGCCGAAGTGGTGGAGCGCGGTGGCTTTGCCGCTGCGGGCCGCGCCCTCGGCATCCCCAAGTCGCGCCTGTCGCGGCGCGTGTCCGACCTGGAGGCGCAGCTGGGTGTGCGTCTGCTGCAACGCACCACCCGCAAGCTGTCGCTGACCGAAGTGGGCGAGGCCTACTTGCGCCATTGCCAGGCCATGCGCGAGTCGGCCCAGGCTGCGGCCGACACTGTGGCCCAGGTGCAGACCACACCGCGCGGCACCATCCGCGTGAGTTGCCCGGTGACGCTGGCGCAGACCGTGGTGGCCGAGCTGATGCCCCGGTTTCTCGCCCAGTACCCCGAGGTGCGTATCGACATGCTGGTGAGCAACCGTGCGGTGAACCTGGTGGAGGAGGGCATCGACGTGGCGCTGCGCGTGCGCCCCTCGGTGGACGACAGCGGCAGCATGGTCGTCAAGCGGCTGGACCACACCACGCAGATCCTGGTGGCCAGCCCCGAGCTGCTGATCCGCCAGGGCACGCCAAAGACGCTGGACGATCTGGCCAAGCTTGACAGCATTGCCATGTCGGCACCCGAGGGCCGGTCCATCTGGAATCTCATCGGCCCTGGCGGCGTGCACCAGATGGTGCAGCACACGCCGCGCTATGTGGCCGATGACCTGCTCACACTCAAATACGCCGCCGTGGCGGGCACCGGCGTGTGCTGGATGCCCGACTACATGTGCCAGGAAGAAATGCGCGAGCGCAAGCTGGTGCGGGTGCTGCCTGACTGGGCGCCCGCGCCCGCCATCGTGCATGCGGTGTTCCCCTCGCGCCGTGGGCTGTCGCCCGCCGTGCGGCGGTTTCTGGACTACCTGGGCGAGGCCATGCCCGGGCGCAGCAGCCTGAGCACGCGGCAGGCCCTGCAGGGGCTCGACGGCGCGAATATCTGAGTTGCTGAGCGCAAAGACTGCGCTTGTACACGGGTTCAATGGGCGGCACGCTTTTTGGCCCCACAATGCAACGAATTGCAACTGTGCGGGCTGCCCCCGTCCCTGTGTTCAGCACACGCGGCGGCCCGGGGATTTTTTGTGACTGCTCCACACCCCATCGACCAAGACATCCGGCAGGCCCGTGTGCACCCCGCCGTGCGGGCCATCGTGGTTCCGCCGTGCCCCGAATCGTTGCTGCGCCTGCAGCAGATCATGGCCGAGCCCGAGCTGGATTCGGCGGCCCTGGAACAATTGGCGTCCTCCGACGTGGCCCTGGCCGCTGCCGTCATGCGGCTGGCCAACAGCCCGCTGTATGGCCTGGCCCAGCCGGTGCAGACCGTGGGCATGGCGCTCACGGTGTTGGGGCTGCAGCCTGCGGTGCAGTTGCTGTCGGCCTTCATCACGCGCAACGCGCTGCAGGTGCGGTCGCCGCTGCTGGAGCATTTCTGGGAAAGCTCGCAGCGCCGCGCCATCGCCTGCGAACACATCGGCCACCAGCTCTACAGCTTTGACCCGGGCCTGGGCTACAGCTTCGGTCTGTTCTGCCATGTGGGCATGCCGGTGTTGGTGAAGGCGGTGCGCGGCTATGCTGGCACCGTGACCGAGGCCCTGGCGCGCAAGGACCGCACCTTCACCCAGACCGAAAACGCCAGCCACCGCACCGACCACGCCGTGATGGGCGCCATCGTCGCGCGCACCTGGCACCTGCCAGGCGACGTAGCGCAAGCCATCTGGCTGCACCACGACTTTGCCTGCCTCGATGACGAGCGGTTTGACCCTACCGTACGCCACCTGGTGGCCCTGGGCCTGCTGGCCGAGTTTCTGGTCAACCAGCACGACAACCTGCCGCCTACGCGCGAATGGCAGCAGCATGGGCAGGCCTGCATGGACCACCTGCACGTAACGCAGGACGAGCTGGACCACTGGATCGACGCGCTGCACCCGGCGTTTGAGGCGGTGCGGTTCTGATGCCGATGCGCGGCTGATCAATCAGAAGACCGTTCAGGCTGAGTCCATCTCCGCCGCCCTCAGCGCACCGCCTCCAGCAACTCGGCCAGGCGCGTATGCCCCCGCTGCGCAGCCCACTGCGCCGCATTCAGGCCCTCGCGGTCCACCAGCCGGGGGTTGGCGCCCAGGGCCAGGAGCTTCTGGGCGGTGGTGGTGTGGCCGTTCATCGCTGCCAGCATCAAGGCGGTTCTGCCCTCGTTGTCGCGGGCGTCCACAGGCGTGCCCTGGCGGACGAGGCTTTCTATCTGCTGGGGGTTGCCCGCACGGGCAGCGTCCCACACGTTGCCTGGCAACGATGCCCCGAGGCGTTTTTGCATGGAGGCAGTGGCTGCTCCGTTGCTGTCGCGGGCCACAGAGTCGGCCAGCGGGCTGCGGGCGGCCGGGGCTGCAGCAGCGGCCGCTGCCTGGGGCTCGGGCGCGGCTGGTGGTGGGGGCTGTTTTGTGGGAGCTGTTGCCGCGTGCTCGCGCCTCTCGGCGTTGGGGGCGGCGACCGGGGAGGGCGATGCGGGGAACCCAGACATGGCTCCGGCTGCGCGGGGGGCGTGCAGGGTTTCAGTTTCTGCGGCTGCTGTGGAGGCAGACGCGGGGGCGGGGGCCACAGCCGTGGCAGGTGCTGGAGTCGGTGCCGGGGTTGGTGCTGGCGCGGTCTTGGCTAAGGGCTGCGCGGGGGGCGGTGCGTGCGCAGGCGAAGGTGCCGTGGTGGACTTGGGGGCCACGGCCCCGGTGGCCGGGCTGGTGGTGTTGCGGGCGCGCTCCTGCTCATGTGCGCTGTCGGGGGGGGCTGGCAATGTGGCCGACGGAGGCGGGGAGAGGGCCTCTGGTAGGGGCTTGGGTGCGGGGGCGGCCGAGGGCGCGGGGGCTGGGGCGGTTTGGGCTGCAGGTGCGGGCACCTCGGCCCGGCGGTGGCTGAATGCGGTGTCCCGCTCCTCGGGCGTGCCGCGTTCGAACTGCAGCATCAGCAAACCGGTCAGGCCCACCACGGCCACGGTGGCCAGGGCCGAGATCTTCCAGCGTGCCTGGTTGGCGGCGGGGGCTTCAGGCGTTGGAGCGGGGCCTGCAGTGTGGGCGGCCGCCACCATCTGTGCATGCGCGCGCACGGCCTCGCGCACATGCGCGCCGGGGCGGGCGCCTTCCTGCGCGCTGGCTTCGTGGTAGCGCCGGACCAGCTCGTCGTCCTGCAGGTTCATACAAACTCCTTGAGGTGCTGGCGCAGGCTGGCCCGCGCGTAGCGCAGGCGGCTCTTGGCGGTTTCGAAATTCACGCCGGTGGCCTCGGCAATCTCCTGCACGCCCAGGTCGCCTTCGGCCTGCAGCAGGAAGGCCTCGCGCTGCTCCAGCGGCAACTGTTCCACCGCCGCAATCAGCGCGGCCGCTTGTTCGCGCGACTGTAGTTGCCGCACGGGCCCAAAGCCCGAGTCGGCCACCAGTGTGTCGGCCAGCCTGCGCGCATCGTCGTCGCTCGCATCCAGGCTGGTGTGGTGCCTGGCGGTGCGCAGGTGGTCCACCAGCCGGTGGTGCGCCAGGGTGAACAGCCAGGTGCGGAACTTGGCTTTCACCTCGTAGCGGGCAGCATTGCGCGCCACGGCAAACCACACGTCCTGCAGCAGGTCATCGGCCACGGCCTGCACCTTGACGCTGCGAAACACAAACCGCCACACCGCCAGTTCGTGCCGCCCATACAGTACATCGAACGCGCCCAGGTCTCCTGCGGCGTAGCGCAACATCAGCGCTTCGTCGGAGTCCTCCATGGTGGCGGGGAATGGGGTGGATGGCACCCGCGCATTATGGGAGGGACTCATGCGCTCGCGGGCAGATCCGCTGGGGTTGCATTCAGGGCCTACCTCGGGTCTGGTACGTAAGACAGGTTGTCCGATTGCGGCACGGTTTGCGGTACCGGCGGGTGCGCACGCCGCTTTCGGATCACGCCTTTTGCAATCAGGTTTTTGCGGCTGTCGTAACGGATGCTGATGACCTCTTCGAGGAGGTGCGACACAACCGGGGTCTGGCGCTGCCCGTGCGGGGCTTCCTCGCTCAGACGGTCTTCGTTGCTAACTTTGTTGCGGCGTTGGCCGGACGGTTCAGGCCTCACCTGTGCAACGGGGTCGATGATCCGCTGGCGGAACAATGCAATCTGGATCAGGCCCACCTTGGTTGAGCGCGCAGTGAGGTCAGCGTGGGAGTTTGCAACGTTTGCGAACTCGAAGTAAGGCAACGTGCCGCTGGATTTGTACCAGCCGGCAATTCGATCGCGCGCATGGGGCAAGAACACATAGCCGCTCCGTCTCCACCCGTCGTTCTGACCGGTGAACTCATCGGTCTGACCGGTGAGTGCGTCGACGCCATCCACCATTAGCACGACATTCACCCTATCGCCGCTGCGATTGTGCAATGTGACCGCATACTGGGCCCCAGGTCGGCCAGCGACCCAGTATTGGCCCTTGGCGTAGTACATCGGCAGCCTGGCGCCTGTATTGGGGTTGACGATAGTGACTTGGGCCAGGCGGCCGATGGCCTGGGCGTGCAAGCTGGTCAGCGCGAGCAGTACGGCCAGCGCGGTGACGGTGGTATGGACGAGGGCAGGGAGTGTGGGGGAACCGGTTTTCATAGCGGCCCTTTGACGATGTTATTGGTGCTGAGTGAAACGAGGGGAATGACTGGGTCGGATCAGGGGCAGTCGGCCGCCGCGCACTGTGCGAGGCGCCCGTTCACCTGCGCGCGGGACGGCTGCGCATGGCCGGTCCGCTATCCCGGGCCCAGTCAAGTCAATTCGGGTCCGGCACATAGGACAGGTTGTCCGACTGCGGGAATGCCCGGGGCACCGGCATGCGCGCCGGCCGTTCGCGGATGATGCCGCTGGCCACCAGGTTCTCGCGGCTGTCGTAGCGGATGCTGATGATTTCATTGGGCTGCTCCTGCAGGCGCGTGAAGCTGGTGTGGGTGACGACCGATGTCTCGCGCTGGCCGTGCGCCGTGCCCAGCTTGGCCGACGGCATGGGGGCGGCCTTGGCCACACTGTCGGCAGATTGCGAGCGGGCAGAGGATTCGGCCGATGGCTCAGGGGCCGCCGGTGCAGCGGCAGCGGGTGACGCGGGTTCCTCCCGCAGGCGCCCGAGGCCGTGGTCGTTGTCACGGCGCTGGCTGTAGGGCTCGGGGGTGATGGCGGGGGCAGGCTGGGGCACCGGCGGCTGTTCGCGGAACAGTGCCACGCCAATCACGCCCACATGCGCCGGGCGGCCCGTGCGGGCGGCATACGAGTTGGCGATGTGGGAAAACTCGAAGGCCGCCACCTGGCTGTCGCTCTTGCGCCAGCCGGTGATCTGGTAACGCTCATAAGGAGAGAACACATAGCCGCGCTGGTCCCAGGCCGCAGTCTCGCCGCTGAGTACATTCACGCCGTCCACCGAAGGCACGGCCAGCACCCGCTCTCCCAGCCGGTTGCGCACCGTGATGGCATACCGCGCCCCGGGCCGCCCTGCCACCCAGTATTCGCCCCGGGCGTAGTGCACCGGCAGCGTGGCGCCGGTGTCACGGTCCACGATGGTGACATCAGCCAGGCGGCCAATGGCCCGGGCAGGAAGGTGGGCCAGGCCCAGCAATGCCGTCAGGGCGGCGAGGGCGGGCAGGGTGAGCGAACGGGGTTTCATGGCAGCTCCATCAAAAAAATGTGGTGGTGCTGTATGAAACGAACGGGGTGGGTCAATGGGGTTGAGAGGTGCCGAAAAAAATCAAAAATAGTTTTCAGCACCGCATCGCACCCAAGCTTGCGGGCCTACCGTTCGCACTGCGGTCTCAGTGAGCGAGTCGTCGCACGCTGGTGGTGGGCAGGGCATTGCCCCGGTGACTCGCTGTGGCGCGTGTGCCCATGCCTGCTGCAGCGCTGCCGCTGACCTGGAACACGGCCACCAGCTCTGCCAGGCGCTGGGCCTGCTGGCGCAGGTTCTCTGCGGCAGCGGTGCTTTCACCCACCAGCGCGCCGTTTTGCTGCGTCATCTGGTCCAGCTGGGTCACGGCCACGTTGACCTGCGAGATGCCGTCGCTCTGCTCGGCAGCGGCGGTGCTGATCTCGCCGATGATGCCGTTCACGCGCTGCACGCCTTGCACGATCTCGTTCATGGTGTCACCCGCGTTGGCCACGAGCTGGGTGCCCGAGTCCACTTTTTCGACGCTGGACTGGATCAGCGCCTTGATCTCCTTGGCGGCCTCGGCGCTGCGTTGCGCCAGGCTGCGCACCTCGGTGGCCACCACCGCAAAGCCGCGCCCCTGTTCACCTGCGCGCGCTGCTTCCACGGCAGCGTTCAGCGCCAGGATGTTGGTCTGGAACGCAATGCCGTCGATCACGCCGATGATGTCGGCGATCTTCTGGCTGCTGTGGTGGATGTCCTGCATGGTGCTCACCACCTGCTGCATCACCTCGCCGCCCTTGGTGGCGGTGCTGGCGGCGGTGGTGGCCAGTTGGTTGGCCTGGCGGGCCGAGTCGGCGCTCTGGCGCACGGTGGCGGTCAGCTCTTCCATACTGGCGGCGGTTTGCTCCAGGCTGCTGGCGGCTTGTTCGGTGCGGTGGCCCAGGTTCTGGTTGCCACTGCTGATGTCATCGCTGGTGGTGCGCAGCTGCGCAATGTTGTCGCGCACGGCCGAGACCAGTTCATGAAAGCGCTGTTGCATGTCGCGCACGGCCACCATCACGCTGCCGGTGTCGCCCGCCTTGACCTGCACGTGCGCCGTCAGATTGCCTTGCTGGATGGCCTGCACCACGGCGCGCACTTCGCTGGGCTCTGCCCCCAGCTCGCGGCCAATGCTGCGCGATACCAGCACTGTCACCGCCACGCTGATCAGCACGGCCAGCAGGGTGATGGACAGCATCACGCCGGTGAACTGGCTGGCGTCCTGGTTGGCCGTCTGGCTGTTCTTGATGATGCGGCCTTCCTCGTAGTCGATGAGCTTGTTGGCTGCGGCCAGCCATTGCTCGTACTGCGGTTTGGCCTCGGCCCAGAGCAGAGCTTCGGCGCCCGCGCGGTCGCCAGCCTGCATCAGTGCAACCACCTTGCTGGTGGTGGCCACCGTGCGTGCTTCGATGTCCTTGAGCGCTTGCACCATGGGGCCCACTTCGGGTGGGACCTCTTTTGCGGTTTTGAGCACGTTGTCGAGTTGCGTGGCGGACTGGGCATAAAAGTCGGCCAGCCGCGCGATGGATTCAATCTCTTTTTTGCGCGCCTCGTCGTTGGGCGCCAGCACCACATCCCGCACCGCGATGGAGCGGTCGTGGGCCGAACCCCGGAAATTGATGGCAGCGCGCTGGATGACAGCGTTTTGCGTGGCATTGGCGGTCAATGCGCCATCGATGCCCCGTGCAATGAGCACGCTGTAGACCGACATGCCGAGCAAAGCCACGATGACCAGGCCGAAGCCCGCCATCAGGCGCTGGCTGATTTTCCATGTGTGCATTGAAGGTGCCTCTTGAAGATGTCTTGGGGCGACGTTGCCCATACAAACCGCCAGGCGTCCCCGTTGGAGGGGCAGACCACGACAAGGTGTTTGCATTTAGTTACATTGTACTGATTGGTTGAAAATTAAACCGTTTGGTTTAATTTATCTACTCGATAGTCAATGCTTGTTTGTCTGGGCAGGAGTTGAGGCTTTTTTAGATGTTTTGGCGATTAAATAACAAGAATTAAGTCGTTTGGGTTTTAAGGTGCGGCTCGCAGAATGCAAGTGCTGTGACCCCTACCATCTCCATCATCATCGTCCCCGGCTGGCGCGACTCTGGCCCCGGACACTGGCAAAGCCTGTGGGCCGAGCGCCTGCCCAATGCGCGCCGCGTGGTGCAGGACGACTGGATCACGCCCACCCGGACGGCCTGGGTGGGGCAACTGGAAAAGACCGTTTTGGCCGCGCCGAACCCCGTGGTGATCGTGGCGCACAGCCTGGGCTGCATCGCTACCTCTCATATGGGCCCCGAGGCAGCGGCCCGCGTGTGTGGCGCGCTGCTGGTGGCCCCTGCAGACCCGGAGCGCCGCGCCATCCTGAGCGACTTTGCGCCCGTGCCCTACGCCGCGCTGCCCTACCGCAGCATTGTGGTGGCCAGCAGCAACGACCCTTTTTGCCCCATCCGCCTGGCGGGCGCCTATGCCAGGGCCTGGGGCAGCGAGTTCGTGCGCATGCAAAACGCCGGGCACATCAACATCGACTCGGGCCATGGCGAATGGCCCCTGGGCTGGGCATTGCTGCAATCGCTGGAAGGCGACCACGCCGTGCCGCAGCAGCCTGCCGCCCCAACACACGTATCGTCTGCAGCGGCCTGATTACTATAATTTTGATAGCTATTAGCGCTTGATATTAAAGCGCTAGCGGCTTGTTTGGCTTGAAGCGCCGCGTACGGGGTGGCTACCCGGGCAGGCATGCAATCGACCTGCGGCGGTCGATGAAAAATCCATATACCAATATACGATTAATTAACAAGAATATATTCTTTTGAGTTTTAAGGGCGCCTCCGCACAATGCGCCATCTCCAGTATTTTTTGGGCGACACCACCATGACTTCTTTGAAACTCAAGACCCTTCTTGCCTCCCTGGCCCTGGCCGCCAGCGGCATGGCTGCCGCACAGAATTCCCTGTTGAACGTGTCGTATGACGTGGCCCGCGAGTTCTACAAGGACTACAACGCCGCCTTTGCCGCGCACTACAAGAAGACCACTGGCCAGGACGTGAAGATCGACCAGTCGCACGCCGGCTCCAGCGCCCAGGCGCGTGCCGTGAACGACGGCCTGGCCGCCGACGTGGTGACCATGAACACCACCACCGACGTGCAGTTCCTGGCCGACAGCGGCGTGGTGGCCAAGGACTGGGCCAAGAAGTTTCCGCACGATGCATCGCCCACCACCTCGACCATGCTGTTCCTGGTGCGCAACGGCAACCCCAAAGGCATCAAGGACTGGGAAGACCTCATCAAGCCCGGCGTGCAGGTGATCGTGGTGAACCCCAAGACCGGCGGCAACGGCCGTTATGCCTATCTGGCTGCCTGGGGCGCCGTGCGTGAAAAGGGTGGCACCGAGGCGCAGGCCGCCGAGTTTGTGGGCAAGCTCTACAAGAACGTGCCCATCCTGGCCAAGGGTGGACGTGACGCCACGGCCACCTTCCTGCAACGCAACCAGGGCGATGTGCTGATCACGTTCGAATCCGAGGTGGTCTCCATCGACCGCGAATTCGGCGCCGGCAAGGTCGATGCGATCTACCCGTCGGTGAGCGTGGTGGCCGAGAACCCCGTGGCCGTGGTGGAGCGCACCGTGGCCAAGAAAGGCACCGCCCAGCTGGCCAAGGCCTACCTGGACTACCTGTACTCTGACGAAGCGCAGGAGATCGCGGCCAAGCATGCGATTCGTCCCCGCTCGGAAACCGTGCTCAAGAAGTACGCCGACACGTTCAAGCCGCTCAAGCAGTTCACGGTGGCCAAGTATTTCGGCTCGCTGACCGAAGCGCAGAAGGTGCACTTCAATGATGGCGGCCAGTTCGACAAGCTGTACACGCCAGGCGCCAAGTAAACAGGCTCAGCGCTTCTCCCGACTCACCACTGCATCTATGACCACTGCGACCGCTGTGGCCGCAGCCCCGGCCGGACGGCGCGCGCCCAAGCCCGTGCTGCCTGGTTTCGGGCTGTCACTGGGCTACACCCTTTTCTACTTGAGCATCATCGTGCTGATCCCGTTGTCGGCACTGATCTTCAAGACCTTCACTCTGACCTGGGAGCAGTTCTGGGCAGCCATCAGCGCACCGCGTGTGATGGCGTCGTACCGGCTGACCTTTGGCGCATCGTTCCTCGCGGCGCTGGTCAATCTAGTGTTTGGCCTGCTGATCGCGTGGGTGCTGGTGCGCTACAAGTTCCCGGGCAAGAAGATCGTCGATGCGCTGGTGGACCTTCCGTTTGCGCTGCCCACCGCCGTGGCGGGCATCTCGCTCACGGCCTTGCTGGCCGGCAATGGCTGGGTCGGCAGCATTCTGGAGCCCATGGGCATCCAGCTCGCGTTCAAGCCTGCGGGCATCGTGATTGCGCTGATCTTCATCGGGCTGCCGTTTGTGGTGCGTACCGTGCAGCCCGTGCTGGAAGACGCCGAGAAGGAGCTGGAAGAAGCCGCCACCTGCCTGGGCGCGACGCGCCTGCAGACCTTCACCAAGGTCATCCTGCCCTCCATCACGCCCGCACTGCTCACCGGCTTTGCCATGGCGTTTGCGCGGGCGGTGGGTGAATACGGCTCGGTCATCTTCATCGCGGGCAACATGCCCATGGTGTCCGAGATCACGCCCCTCATCATCATCGGCAAGCTGGAGCAATACGACTACGCAGGCGCCACGGCCGTGGCCGTAGTGATGCTGGTCATCTCCTTCATCCTGCTGCTCATCATCAACGCGCTGCAAGCCTGGCAGCGGCGCCACGCGGGGGCTCCAGCATGAGCGGCAACAACTCCCGAACCATTCGCCGCGCACAAGCCGGCACGACCGAAGCGCCCTGGGTGCGCTACACGCTCATCACGCTGGCGCTGGCCTTCATGCTGCTGTTCCTGGTGTTGCCACTGGCCGCCGTGTTTGCCGAGGCGCTGCGCAAGGGCTTTGGCGCTTACCTGGAAGGCCTGCGCGAACCCGACGCCTGGTCGGCCATCAAGCTCACGCTCATCACCGCGCTGATTGCGGTGCCGCTGAACCTCGTGTTTGGCGTGGCAGCGGCCTGGTGCATTGCCAAGTACGAGTTCAAGGGCAAGGCCTTTTTGACCACGCTGGTGGACCTGCCGTTCTCGGTGTCGCCCGTGGTGGCGGGCCTGATCTATGTGCTGATGTTTGGCGCGCAGGGCTGGTTTGGCCCGTGGTTGCAGGCGCACGACATCAAGATCATCTTTGCCGTGCCGGGCATCGTGCTGGCCACCGTGTTTGTGACCTTTCCGTTCATCGCCCGCGAGCTGATCCCGCTGATGCAGGCGCAGGGTAACGACGAGGAGCAGGCCGCCATCGTGCTGGGCGCGAGCGGCTGGCAGACCTTCTGGTATGTGACGCTGCCCAACATCAAGTGGGGCCTGCTGTACGGCGTGATCTTGTGCAATGCACGGGCCATGGGAGAGTTTGGCGCGGTGTCGGTGGTGTCGGGCCACATCCGGGGTCAGACCAACACCATCCCGCTGCACGTCGAGATTCTCTACAACGAGTACCAGTCGGTGGCCGCATTCGCTGCCGCTTCGCTGCTGGCTTTGCTGGCGCTGGTCACCCTGGTCATCAAGACGATTGCCGAACATCGCAACGAGCAGGCTTTGAAGGCCGCCGCCGAATTGCCGCCCGAGCGCCCCGCGCCCGCTGGCGTGTGAAGGAAAACAGAACATGAGCATTGAAATCCGTAACGTCAGCAAGCAGTTCGGCGACTTCCAGGCGCTGCGCGATGTGAGCCTGGACATCCAGTCCGGCGAACTCATTGCGCTGCTCGGCCCCTCGGGCTGCGGCAAGACCACGCTGTTGCGCATCATTGCCGGGCTGGAGACGGCCGATGTGGGCACCATCCATTTCAGCGGCGAAGACACCACCGACGTGCATGTGCGCGAGCGCAACGTGGGCTTCGTGTTCCAGCACTACGCGCTGTTCCGCCACATGACGGTGTTCGAGAACGTGGCCTTTGGCCTGCGCGTGAAGCCCCGCAGCGAGCGCCCGAGCGAGGCGCAGATCAAGAAAAAGGTCATGGACCTGCTCAAGTTGGTGCAACTGGACTGGCTGGCCGAGCGCTACCCCTCGCAGCTGTCCGGCGGCCAGCGCCAGCGCATTGCCCTGGCTCGCGCCCTGGCGGTGGAACCCAAGGTGCTGCTGCTGGACGAACCCTTTGGCGCGCTCGATGCCAAGGTGCGCAAGGAACTGCGCCGCTGGCTGCGACGCCTGCACGACGAGTTGCATGTGACCAGCATCTTCGTGACCCACGACCAGGAAGAAGCCCTGGAAGTGGCCGACCGCGTGGTGGTGATCAACCAGGGCCGCATTGAGCAAAGTGGCTCGCCCCAGCAGGTGTGGGACCAACCCGCCAGCCCGTTTGTCTACGGCTTTCTGGGCGACGTGAATCTGTTCCACGGCCGCGCCCATGAAGGCCTGGTGCACCTGGACGGCATGCAGCTCGACTCGCCCGAGCACCAGGCCGCCCAGAACGCCAAGGCCTTTGCCTACGTGCGTCCGCACGACCTGGACGTAGAGCGCTACTCCCCCGGCGCGGGCCTGGACGCCGAAGGCCGCCCCCGGGGCATCGTGGCCCAGCTCAGCCGCGCCATTGTGGTGGGGCCGATTGCGCGGCTGGAACTTATTCCGACCGACGATCACAAACCAGCGGACAATGCGTCCCCAGAATCCTTGATCGAAGCGCAGATCCCTGCGCAACAGTTCAAGGAAATGGGTTTCAGAGAGGGCGAAACGCTGGTGGTGACACCGCGCCGCGCCCGCGTGTTCTTGGATCACGCCGCTGGAATCTGACTCCCCCTGAGCCGCTGCGCGTCTTCCCCCTGAGGGGGCGCACCCGGTGGACTGGCGGAGCCAGATCCACGGGTGTACTGGCATGGGCCGCGCCCGTTTCGGAGGCGGCACCGTTTGCAATGGCTATTGGATGAGGGATAAGAATGATGGTGTTGAACTCGATCGATCAGGCCCCGCGCCGCGTGCTGGCACTGATCAGCGTGGCTTGTGTGGCGATGCTGGCTTTTGGCATGTACCTGCAGCATGTGGTGGGCCTGGAGCCTTGTCCCATGTGCATCGTGCAGCGCTATGCTCTCATTGGTGTAGCAATCTTCACAGGTCTGGCAAGCGCTAGGGGCTCAAAAGGCTGGTGGATGGGCTGGGGCGCGCTGGCCCTGATCGCATCCGGCTTCGGCGCCTTCGTGGCGGCCCGCCAGAGCTGGCTGCAGTGGTACCCACCCGAAGTCGCCACCTGCGGCCGCGACTTCTACGGCATGATCGAAAACTATCCCATCAGCCGCGCCATCCCCATGATCTTCCGGGGCTCCGGTGACTGCGCTGCGATTGACTGGACCTTCCTGGGCGGCTCGATAGCCAACTGGTCGTTTGTGTGTTTTGTGGGGTTTGCGGTGGTGCTGCTGGCGCTGTTGGTGCGCGGGTTCACCAGCGGCAATCGTCGGGGTTCCGGTTACTCGATGGCTTGATGCGCCGGGGTCGGCTCGCTTGTCGTAGCCCGTAACTTGCATCAGAAAAAAAGGCGCTCCTTGTGAGCGCCATTTTTTTTGCGTTGGCATGGCAGGTCTTCACGCTGAGAATCCAGGTTTCGGGAGCATTCGATCAGGTGGTCGCAGAGGCGCCAGCGCCTGGCAATGGTGCGATATCAGCGAATGCATGGGCCTTCTCGATCCGGTTGCGCCCAGCTGCCTTGCCCTGGTAAAGCGCGACATCGGCAGCCCGCAGGGCCTTCTCCAGTGCGTGGCCGCTGGCGAACCGGGGTGACACACCAATGGTGACGGTGCAATGCAGCGGTTCATCATGGCCGCTCACGTGAATGGCCTGATCTTCGACCGCTGCGCGCAGTCGTTCTGCCAACTGCACGACGCCGACATCATCGCTGTCGAGGCAGACAGCCACAAACTCTTCTCCTCCTATGCGGCCCCTCAGGTCGCCTCGGCGCACGGTGGTGCGCAGCACATCTGCAACATGGCGCAGCACGGTGTCACCAGCCTGGTGTCCGTAGGTGTCGTTGATGCGTTTGAAGTGGTCGACGTCCAGCAGCAGCAAGTAAGCGGGCGCGGCGTTGTGGAGGTTGAAGTGTTGCTCCAGCGCTTCTGAAAGCCCCCGGCGATTGAGCAGTTGCGTCATCGGATCGCGCGCCGCCATCTGGCTCAGATCATCGGTCAGGCGCCGGAACACCAGCCAAATCATGAAGGGTGGCACCACCGTCGCCAGGGACGACATATAGATGTAGAACACCATCTGAAAGCTGCTGTCCATGTGCAGCACTTCCAGCCCGCCCTGGAGTAGCCTTATGAACTTGATTGCGTTCAGAATGCAGATGCCACTGATCAGGAGCGCGAAAAATGCCATTTCGCGGTACAGGTGCTTGGCGAATGTGCGAACACCATAGAGTGCCGCGAGCGTCATGACCAGGAACAGCAGCGCAGACATCCCGGACAGCATGGCGTAGCGGGCGACCGGCCCCAAGCTCCACTGAATCAGTGCCTGTGCGGTGGAGTAGGCGAGTACAAATGCCGCCAGCGGCCGCCACAGCGGCGCGGGAAATCCAAAGAACCGCATGACCCCGAGGCCATAGGTGATCGGGGCCGCCAGGGTGAGGGTGTGGTTGACCACGCTCATCATGCTCCAGGCCGGGCCGCCTTCCACCAACTGCAGCACATAGGCAAGCCCCAGCAGCAAGTTGCCCATGGCAAAAAAATCCATGCCCATCTTCTTGCCCTGCAAGCGCTTGCTGATGAGCAAAAACATCACCGCGAAGCACAGCAGGTGAGCACACAGCATGCCGACGAGAACAGACCCCACCATGTCAGCGTCCTTCGGAGTCTGGCCGTGCGGTGGCGGCCCCAGGCGCGAGCCTCTTTGCCGGACGCGCAAACAGCACACCCTCTGTCCCATCCACCCATGCGGGTAGCTTGTGCATCACGCTGGCCAAAAGATCGCTGGCCTGCCACTGCGCCAGCCAGGCTTGCAGGCGGGGCCAGGGCTGTGCGGCCCACCAATCGGCATCAATGCCTGCAAACTGCCGTACAAAAGGCGCAATCGCCATATCGGCCAGGGCGGCATGGGTGCCGAACAGGTAGGGCTGATCTGGCCGGAGACGCGCCTCCAGCCCCCCCAGCCAGGCGACGGCGCGGGCGCGTTCTGCATTCGTGTCGGCATCGGGGTAGCGGCTGGGATATTTGCACCGGTCCAGCGCCTGCTTGAATGGGCCATCGCATTCGGCAATCAGCGCCAGCATGTCCTGCAGATTGCCGTGGCTGGGGATGAGCCAGCCCTCGGGGTCGTGCTGCGCCAGCGCCCACAGCATGATCTCCAGGCTCTGCTCCAGCACCTGGCCACTCGGCAGCACCAGCACGGGCACAGTGCCCTTGGGGGAGGCGTGCAGCAGGCCCTGTGGCTTGTTGCGCAACACCACCTCGCGCAGTTCGCAGGCCTGGCCACTGACAGCCAGCGCCAGCCGGGCGCGCATGGCGTAGGGGCAGCGGCGAAAGGAATAGAGGACGGGCAGGGCAGCGCTCACGCGGAGTCGTCCTCGCGATCATTTTTGTCGTCGCTGGAGCTGAATCGCGCTCGGGTGCCCGGTTGCCGCGCGCCGATATGCGCTTGCCCGCGCTGATCCGCCAGGTCCATCTGGCGTTGCCGTTCTGCCAGCGCGCGTTCCTGCTCGGGTGTGCGCGTGCCGTGGCAATACGGGCAGCTCACGCCGCGCACGTAATGCGGCGACTGCAGCTCGGCCTCGCCCAATGGCATGCGGCAAGAGCGGCACAGTTGGTGGTGCCCCGGAGCCAGGCCGTGGCCCACCGACACACGTTCGTCAAACACGAAGCAGTCGCCATGCCACAGGCTGTCTTCTTCGGGCACGGTTTCCAGGTATTTGAGGACGCCGCCTTCCAGGTGGTACACCTCGTCAAAGCCCTGCGATTTGAGGTAGGCGGTGGATTTCTCGCACCGTATGCCGCCCGTGCAGAACATGGCCACGCGCGGGTTACCCGCCAGCACGCCGCCGGGCTGCGACTGCTGCGCCACCCAGGCCGGGAACTCGGCAAAGCTCTTGGTGTGGGGGTTGATGGCGCGTTCAAACGTGCCGATACCCACTTCGTAGTCGTTGCGCGTGTCCACCACCACCACGCTGGGGTCGTCGATGAGTGCGTTCCAGTTCTCGGGCTTCACATAGGTGCCCGCGTTGCGAGCCGGGTTCAGGTCGGGCACGCCCAGGGTCACGATCTCGCGCTTGAGACGCACGCGCATGCGGTAGAACGGTTGGCGGTCGGTGGGCGCCTCTTTGTGCTGCAGGTTCGCAAAGCGGGCATCGCTGCGCAGCCAGTTGAGCACCGCCAGCACATCGGCGGGTGCGCCCGCAATGGTGCCGTTGATGCCCTCGGGCGCCAGCAGCAGCATGCCGCGCACGCCGCGCTCGTCGCACAGGGTCTGCAGGGGCGCGCGCAGTGTGGCGCAGTCGGGCAGATCGACAAACTGGTAAAGCGCAACAGTGAGAAAGCGGGGTGTGACCGAGTCCACGAAATGGGGGAGAGAGCGGAAAAGAAGGGGTGATGATAGCGGTCACTTTTCGTTACGATGCAGGCGTCTCCAACATGCGCCCAAGGTGTTTTATGGCCCAGGAACCCTCCCTCAACCTGTTTCGCCGCCTGGAGCAGCTCAACGGTATTGGGGCTGCGCTCTCCCGCGAGCGCAACATCGACCGCCTGCTGGAGAACATTCTGGAGGCTGCCAAGGCCATCACGGGCGCGGACGGCGGAACGCTCTACAGCGTGACGGAGGACGGGAAGTCGCTCAAGTTCGAGATACTGCGCACCGACTCGCTGGACATTCGCCTCGGTGGCACCACGGGCAAGCCCATTGATTTTCCGCACCTGCCGCTGCGCAACGCAGATGGCAGCCCCAACGATTCGCTGGTGGCCGCGTATGCCGCCATCCACGACCGCACGGTGAACATTGCCGATGCGTACAGCGCCGAGGGCTTTGATTTTTCAGGCACCCGCAGTTTCGATGCGCGCACGGGGTACCGCTCGCAGTCGTTTCTGACCGTGCCGATGAAGAATCACGACCATGAACTGATCGGCGTGCTGCAGCTCATCAACGCGCGGCACTGGGAGACCGGCGAGGTCACCACGTTCTCCGAGGCCGACCAGGGCCTGGCCGAGTCGCTGGCCTCGCAGGCTGCCATTGCCCTCACCAACCGTTTGCTCATCACGCAGCTGGAGCGCCTGTTCGAGTCGTTCGTGAACCTGATCAACCTGGCCATTGACGAAAAGTCGCCCTACACCGGTGGCCATTGCCAGCGGGTGCCCGCCCTTACCATGATGCTGGCCGAGGCGGTGAATGCCACCAATCAGGGGCCACTGGCGGGCTTTCGCATGAGTGACCGGGACCGCTACGAGCTCAAGATGGCCGGCCTGCTGCACGACTGCGGCAAGATCACCACGCCCGTGCACGTGGTGGACAAGGCCACCAAGCTGCAGACCCTGTACGACCGCATTGGGCTGGTGGACACACGGTTTGAAGTCTTGAAGCGCGATGCTGAGCTGGCCGCACTGCGCCGCCAACTGGCGCTGCGCCCGGTGGTGGATGCGCGTGCCGAGGGGCAGGAGCTGCAAGCCCTGCAGCACGAAATCCACACACTGGAAGAAGACCGCGAGTTTCTGCGCCGCTGCAACACCGGCACCGAAGCCATGCGCCCCGAGGACCAGCAGCGCGTGCGTGACATCGCCGCCATGCGGCACTGGCGCAACCCGCAGGGGGTGCAGACAAGCTTCCTTACGGCCGAGGAGGTGGAGAACCTCACCATCCGATCCGGCACCCTGAACCAGGCCGAGCGCGACACCATCAATTACCACATCGTTGCCACCATCAAGATGCTGGAGACGCTGCCCTGGCCACGACACCTCAAGAACGTGCCGGAGTATGCGGGCGGCCACCACGAGCGCATGGACGGCAAGGGTTACCCGCGCGGCCTTACGCGTGACCAGATGTCGCTGCAGGCCCGCATGATGGGCATAGCCGACATCTTCGAGGCGCTGACAGCGGCTGATCGGCCCTACAAGAGTGGTATGACCTTGTCAGAGGCGATAGCCATCATGTGCAGGATGCGCGACAACGGGCACATCGACCCGGACCTGTTCGAGGTGTTTGTGCGTGAGGGGGTGTACCTGCGCTACGCGCGGGACTTTCTGGAGCCCGGGCAGATGGACGTGGTGGACATCGCGGCGCTCGGCTTCTCCTGACTGAAATGCTACTGAGTGGATCGCTGCCAAGCCCAGTGCACTGGCCACTGACCGGGTTCGCAGGGTCGAGATGCCTCATGGCTTGTGCAGCGGCAGCCACAGCGTGAAGCGCGAACCGCAGTCCTCCCCCAGCGCCCCCCAGGTGTCCCACGAACATTGCGCGCCCAGCGCCAGTGCGCGGCTGCGCACGTTGGCCAGGCCCCTGCGCGCGGGCGGTAGCGCATCGGGTGGGGGCGCGGTGAAGGGGGTGCCGTTGTCCTGCACGCGCACCTGCACGCCGGGCACACCTCCGCGCACCGATTCAGCGGTGCCGAGCGTGATCTCCATCGCGCCGCTGTGCTTGAGGATGTTGGTCAGCACCTCCTGCAGGATGCGCAGCACATGCAGCGCGCTCTGCGAATCGAGCCAGGGCAGGGGCGGCACATCGTCCACCTGCCAGCGCAACGCCAGGCCAGCGCCCTCTAGACGGGGGCCCAGCCGGAAGCGCAGGCGCGCAAGCAGGGCCAGCAGGTCGGCGTCCACAGGCTCCAGCGAGTCGATGGACAGCTTCAGGTCGTCGATGCACTCGCGCAGCACCGGCGCCACGTCCAGGCGCGCGGCGGGCTCGTTCTCCACCAGCCGCAGCGCGCTCATCAGTGACGAGCCCACGCCGTCGTGCATCTCGCGCATCAGGCGCTGGCGCTCTTGGAGCAGCGTCTGTTCGCGCTCGGCGGCGCGCAGCCGCTCGTGGGTTTCGCGCAGTTGCTGTTCTTGCGCGGCCAGGCGCTCGGCCTGCACGGCATTGGCCAGCTCGGCCGCGCCCAGCGCGCGCTGGTAGCGCGTGAAGGCCACCCACAGGAACATGGTGAGCACGCCCATGTAGGCATAGGGGGTGAGGTAAATGTGCTCGATGCTGATGAGATACCGCTGCATCGCCAGGTCATGGAACGCCATCGGAAACGACAGCGCCACGGCGCCGCACAGTAGAACGTTGGCCCCCGTGCGGTGAGTCCACGCGCCGCGCGCCGCCACATACAGCACCACCACCCCCGGCGGGAACAGCGCCAGGCGCAGCAGCGGAAGCATCGCCTCGTGCCTGAGCCCCCACAACGGCAGCGCTGCAGCCGCCACCAGCCAGCAGTAGGCCATCAGCGCCCGTGCCAGCCGGGGCCTGTGCCAGCCCTGCATCTGCCGCAGCAGCAAGAAGGAACACACCGAGGAGCCCAGTGACCCCACCAGCGTGAGCCAGGAGAACCAGGCGTCGGGCACGGCCAGGCCTTCCTCGTCCACCAGATAGAACAGCGTCGCCAGCAGGTGCGCCACCGACAACAGGAAGAACAGCAAGTAGCCTGCTTCCTCGCGCCCCTCGCCATGGCCCCGCGCCCGCCGCATCAGCCACACCATCAGCGCCAGCACGCCCAGCACCAGGTAGGCGCCCCGCAGGTAGGTCACCAGGCCGGTCTGCAGCAGCTCGCGCAGCCGCCAGGCTGGCCGCAGCGCCTCAGCCGGTCCGGCCCACACCGAGGACAGCGCCCCGCCCACGCCCGGCAGGCTGGCCATGCGCACGTGCAACTGCGGCGCTGCACCCGCTTGGTCTAGGCCCTTCAGATCCAGCCATACCGGGCGGTTGAAGCCGTTCCACACGCGGCTGCCGCGCGTCTGCCATGCAAGGCGTCCGTTGGCATACACGGCCACCGTGCCCACCGTCTGCCAGCGCGGGATGTACAGGCGCATACCCTGCGGAGTGCCGTGCGGCAGCGCGTTGGCGGGCACGCGCAGGCGGTACCACTGCACTTCGGGCGGCGCGCTGGCCTGCTCGGCGCTGGACGCGGTGCTGCGCGGGCGAGCATGGGGCAGGGCCACGGCGGCCCAGGGCGTCGCGGCGTCCAGCACCGCATCGCCGGATGCGTGCAGCGAAGGCGGTGGCGCCCAGTCGCCGCTGGGCGAAGACCAGGTCTCGGCCTGCAACAGGTGCACGGCCTCTGCGGCGTGCGTGCACGGCACCAGCATCATCACCAGCAGCAGCACCAACGGCATTGCCAGCAGCCGCCAACGCCGCAGCACCCGGCGCGCCGCCTCAGTCGGCCGCATGGATCCAGCCCTGGCGCGCTGCGGCGCTCACGGCCTCGGCCTGCGTGGTGACCTGCAGCTTGGCATATACGCGTCGCACAAAGGTGCGCACGGTGTGGCGCGAGACGCCCATTGCGCGGGCGACCTCGTCCAGCGTATGGCCGCGCGCCACCAGGCGCAGCAGTTCGGCCTCGCGCGCGGACGGGGGTGCGCTTGCGCCCAGGCCTGCGCCCGGCGGCGGGGGCGGCGCCGCCGCCAGCGCGGGCTGCGTCTGGCGCAGCAGCAACAGCTTGCGCGCCACCATGGGGTTGATGGGGCTGCCGCCTGCGTGCAGGCTGCGCACTTCGTCCACCACGGCGGTGGCGGGCAAGTCTTTGAGCAAATAGCCCATGGCACCGGCGGCGATGGCACCCAGCACGTGCACCTCGTCGCCGAAGATGGTGCTGACCATGGCCGCCGCCTGCGGCCAGCGTGCCCGCAGCGCGGCCAGCACGTCCAGCCCGCTGCCGTCGGGCAGGCCCAGGTCGAGCAGCAGCACGTCCAGCGGCGCGGCGTCGTCCTGCGCCAGCGCGGCCATGGCCTCGGTGCGGCTGGCGGCCGTCCACGCCAGGCGCATGTCGCTGGCGCCTTGCAGCGCGTGGGCCAGGGCGGTGCGGCAGGCGGCGTCGTCCTCGACCACGGCGACGCGAACGGGGGTGGAGGCAATGGAAGAAGGCGGTGGCATGCACCGATGCTGCCACAGCCGCTGGGCACGGGCATGTCGCCCAAAAGGGGGACATACGAAACCGCCCCCTGTCCCTAGCATCCGGGTCACGCGCTGGCTTTGCTGGCTTTTTGCTATTGAAGTTATAGCTGTCAGCGCTTGATCAGAAAGCGCTAGAGGCTAAAAATATGCTCAAAAAAGTCCTTCACACCCCGCTCATGCACCGGGCCTGGTTGCGCGCGCGCAGCGCGGTGGCGCTGGGCGCGCTGGCCATGGTGCTGCTGCTGCAGGCCTGCAGCGTGGCCCAGCCGTCGTGGATCGAGGCGCCCCTGGTGGCCGACGGAAGCACCACCGGCGCGGGCTATGCGCCCCACGGCACCAGCCTGCCAGTGAGCGAGGGGGCCAGCGCGCAGTTGAAGTTCTCTTATGCCACCTTGCCAGACGGTGCGCTGACCAAGCTGAATGTGGACACCGACAACACGGTTGCCACCGTAGGCCATGACAGCTATACGCTCGACGCCGGCAAGGTGGTGCGCGCACGGCTGGTGCTGTATGTCGACAAGGTGACCACCCCGGGCTACATCGCCATCTTCGGTGCCTACCAGGCCGGGGGCGCAGACTGCTTTGCGCACGAGGGCACGGCTCCCGCCTGCGACCTGCAACTGGCCAGCGCCGTCGGTGGGCGTGCCACCGATGCGGACCGGCCGACGCAGCCCTTGCGCATTACCGAGCGCGGCTTCTACAGCTTCGACGTGACCGAGCTCGTCAAGCACCGGCTGGCGCAGGGTGTGGAATCGATGCTGCGCGTGGAAGCCGCGCAGGACACCGATGGTTCCTACGGCAGCTTCGAGTTCGCCAGCCGCGAGCAGCCGGTGGGCCAGGCGCGCGTGCTGCACCAGGCGCAATTGCTGATCACGCTGGAGGGTCTGGCGGGCATCAGCAGCAGACCCTATGCCTCCACCAGCGTGCGCCAGTCGTCCACCGACCCGACCGTCGCCGCGCAGGACTTCCGGCAGGACGAAAACCTGTGGCTTGGCGGCGCGGCAGGGGACCGCGCCTATGCACTGTTGCAGCCGCAGCCGCTCGAAGTCGGCTTTCCGCTGCGCCAGGTGCTGTTCAGTACGGGTTCGATGGCAGGCAAGCAGTCGCTGGTCATGCATGTGAACGGGCCGGTGCTGGACCAGACCACGCCGCAGCCGCAGGTGCAGGTCTACGGGCGACGCAGGTTCAACGTGAGCGGTCAGGTGGTGCGATCGTGGAACGACGGCTGGGCGGAGCCGCCGGGCGCGGACCTCATCGCCACGGCGGCACTGGACCGCAGCGCGCCTCGCCAGACTGTGGTCGCCGATACCACCGATCGCTATATCGACACGCTGGCCAGCGCGTACAACGGCAACCGCAACCAGGACTTTGCGGCGGCCGTCACCACCAACGTGCAATCGCCGATAACGCTGGACAGCAGCCGCAACACCCGCACCGGGCATGCGCCGCGTTTCATCACCGTCATCAAACCTGAGAAGGACGTGTGGCGGTCACCCTTCGACTTCGACAAGGACGACAGCACACATGCATTGAGCCTGTGCCTGCAGTACACGGGCAGCGCGGGCACGTGCCACAGCGCGCTGTCGCTGCGCGCCCGCCTCGGGCAGCCGTTCACCAGCTCGGGCCGTGTCATTGTCATCGGGCCCTGGGCCGACACCGCAGCGGGCGGCCATGTACCCTATGCGGCAGACATCGACCTTGCTCTGCCCCAAAGCGGCGCCAGCGCCCAAGTGCCCGCCGACCTGGGCCCCCAGAGCCTGTCGGGCGACATGGCCAGCTACATTGGCTACGGCATTCACGAAGCCAGGGCCAACCGCGTGGTGGGCACGTACCGCGGCATCGTGAGCATGGCGGGGCACAACCTGCGCACCGCCATCGACTTCGAGAACCTGCCGCTGCCCTTGCCGTCGCTGAGCGGTCCGGCCCGTGTGGAGACGGCGCCTGGCGCCACCGTGGTGGCGGTCGGTGCCGGTGCGCCGCAGCCCTTCGTGCTGGCCGTGGCCGACCCGGTGGGCCAGAACATCGACGACACCACGCGCTGGATCATCACCAGCAGCAACCCCGCCGACTCCCTACCCGGCGCCATTCAGCAAAGCGACGGCAGTGTGCCGTTCGCCGTCACGTTCTCGGGTGTGGGCCCGCGCACGCTGACCGTCACTAGCAGGGGCGACGCCGGCATCACCGCAACGTTCGCCGTCAACGTGCTGCATGGCGCGCAACTGGGCCAGTCCATCAGCTTCACCACAACACCTGCAGCGTTCGCCAAGGTGGGCGGGACCTATCTGGCGGCGGCCACGGGCGGCGGATCGGGTCTGCCGGTCACGTTCAGCTTCGACACGGCCGCATCCACGCCGGGTGCCTGCACGGTGGCGGCAAACGGCGCGGTGGCCTTTACCGGCGCCGGCACATGCTCCATCCAGGCCGACCAGGCGGGCAACGCTGTCTACGCCGCAGCCGCCCAGGCGCGGCAGAGCTTCACGATCGGCTCCGCGAGCTTCAGTGGTCCGACAGTGCCCTCGAGCGGCGGGGGCAGCTCAGGGCCGGCCAGCGCCAGCCTGTCGGGCGGCGGCGAGACCTGCCAATTCGATACGACGGCCACCCGCTTCACTGCCGCCACAGCTGCCCCGCCGGGGCAGGGTGCACCGCAAGGCATGTTCGCCTTCCGGCTCGTGGGCTGCACGCCGGGGGCCACCGTGACCATCACCACCCATTGGCCACAGCCCGTCACCGTGTTCGCCAAGTACGGCAAGGCCGCGAGCAATGCTGTCAGCGCCAGTTTCTTTGCGCCGTCCAATCTGGTCATCAGCGGCAGCACCGTGCACTTTAGCGTGACCGACGGCCAGCTAGGCGACGACGACTGGACGGCGAACGGTGTCATTTTGGACCCTGTGATGCCGCTGGCTGCCGCGCACAACATCCCCACGTTGAGTGAATGGGCCCTGTTGCTGCTCACTTTGCTGGTGGGCGCCCTGGCGTGGCGCCAAGCCAGGTTCTAAGGAAAATTGCGCTTTAGCGCTTATCTGGTCTAATTAATAAGCTATCAAATAATGAGCAAAAACGTCTTGATTCGTTGGATGCGAATGGGAATGGCATCGCTGATGCTCTCTGCAGCGCCGCTGGCCTGGGCGGCCACTTGGCAGGTAAACCGGGTGGACGACCCCGCCAGCGGCAGCGCGGCCCGCTGCGCGCCCGGCAATGCGCAAACATGCAGCCTGCGCGATGCGATCGCGGCCGCGCAGCATGGCGACACCGTAGCGTTCGACGGCGCGGTGTTTGCGGCGTCGCAGGTGCTGGCGGTGGGCAGGCCGCTGGTCATTGCCCGCGCCATCACGCTGCGCGGCCCCGGCGCCAGCCTGCTCACCCTCGACGGCCAGAACGCGGTGCACCTGCTGGAGGTGAATGCTGGCACGGCCAGCGCGGGGGTGCCAGTGAGCGGACCGGTGCATATCAGCGGACTGGCGTTCGCCAACGGCACGACGGCGGTGGACGGTGGCGTAAACATGAACGGAAACTCCGGCTCGGTGGGCGGTATCGCCAATTGGGGCACGCTCACGCTGGACGACGTGAAGGTCACGGGCATGTGGGCGGGCAACGTAGGCGCGGGCATCGGCAACGGGCCCGCGGGCAGGCTCACGATCGTGCGCAGCGAGGTCAGCGGCAATTCCACCGGCTGGCGCGGCGGCGGTATCTACAACTCACCCAACGGCGTGATCACCATCGACCGCAGCACCATCGCCAACAACACGGTGCGTGAAGGCGAATTTGGGCACAGCGGGGGTGGTGTGGCGTCGTATGGTGCGCTCACCATCGACCGCAGCACCCTCTCCGGCAACCAGGTGTTCTCGTCCGCATGCCATGGCAACGTGTGCGGCGGCGGCGGCATCGCGGCATCGGCGCTGACGATCAGCAACAGCACCATCTCGGGCAACCGCGCCCACAGCACCGTGGGCGGGGACGGCGGGGGCATCGCTCTGGCCGTCTTCAACGGGACGATCACCGTGCGCAACTGCACGTTCGCGGGCAACCGCAGCGGCGCCAAAGGCGGCGCATTCCGCTCGTCGGACGACTTCAGCATCAGCAACAGCACCTTCACCGGCAACACCAGCGATGGCGATGGCGGCGCCATCAGCGTAGGCTGGATCGGCGGCGCGAGCGTGGCACGCATCGACAACAGCACCATCGTGAACAACGTGGCAGGGGGCTTGGGTGGCGGCATCCACATCCCATCCTCGGGCAGCACGGTGCCGGTCGTGCAGTTGTTCAATTCCATCGTGTCCGGCAACGCCATCCAGAGTTACCTGACGGACGTCTATGGCAGCGACGTGGCGGATGACGACCTGGCCGTCGACCACTGGAACGTGATCCGCGCCCCAGCCTCAGGCGTGGGTGGCCTCTACCTGCAACCGCTGGGCGACTATGGTGGCCCCACGCAGACCATGCCGCCGGGAGGCCCTGCCAGCAGAGCCTGGGCCGCCTCCCGCTATGCCGCAGGCGAGCCCGCCACCGACCAGCGCGGCGTGGCCCGGCCCGCCACAGTGGGCGCGGCCGTCGACGCCGGGGCGGTGCAGGTCAGCACGACGCTGCCATCCATCACCGAGCTGGACCCCGCCAAGGGGCCGCCCGCTGGGGGCTACGCGGTCACCGTCAGGGGCTTCAACCTGTCGGGCGGCACGCTGAACTTTGACGGGACGCCAGTCAGCGCCACGGGCTCGATCACCCATGCGGACGGTTCGATGAGCCTGACCGCAGCCGCGCCGCCCGGCACGGCGGGCAGCACCGTGCGCGTGCGCTACACCGTGGGGGCAAACGCCAGCCCCGACGTGCCGGAAGACGACTTCACCTACACGTCGCAGGCCGTTAGCTTCACCACCATGCCGCCGAGCCCCGCAGTCGCGGGCAGCACCTACACCGTGGCGGCCACGGGCGGCGCGTCCGGCAACCCGGTGGTGTTCAGCACGGTGGGCCCTTGCACGGTGGCGGGCCAGGTGGTCAGCTTCAACGGCGCAGGCACCTGCACCATCCACGCCGACCAGGCGGGCGATGCGGTTTATCCCGCCGCGCCCCGGGTGTCGCAAAGCACAGCGGTGGTGCAGGCCGGCCAGGTGATCGCCTTCACCACCACGCCGCCCAGCCCCGCAGTGGCGGGCAGAACCTACACCGTGGCGGCCACGGGCGGCGCGTCCGGCAACCCCGTGGTGTTCACCACTGCGGGCGCTTGCACGGTGGCGGGCCAGGTGGTCAGCTTCAACGGCGCGGGTACTTGCACCATCTACGCCGACCAGGCAGGCAACGCCCACTACGCTGCCGCCGCGCGGCAGCAGCAAGCGTTTGCCATCGTGGCACTGCTCAAAACGTTCACTGGCACCACCTTGCCCGCCAGCGGCGCGGGCGGCCCGGCCAGCGCCAGCATTGGCAACGATGGCGGGGCGCTGTGCCAGTTCGATCCAGCCGCCACGGCCTTCGAGGCCGCCACGCCGCCCCCTGGCCGGGTGGCGCCGCAGGGCGCGTTCCGCTTCAGGCTGATCGGCTGCGACGCGGGTGCCACGGTGCGCGTGACCACCACCTGGCCGCAGCCGGTGGCGGACTTCGTCAAGCGCACCGGCAGCGGCCAGTTCATCGTGCCTGCGAGCGTGGGCCTGGGCAGCACCACCGTGGGCTTTGACGTGACCGATAACCAGCCTGGCGACGACGATGCTGCGCCCGGCGTGATCGCCGACCCGGTGATGCCGCTGGCCGCCGCCCTGCAAGCGATCCCCGCGCTGTCCCCCTGGGCCCTGCTGCTGCTGGGAGTGATGGCAGGGGCGCTGGGCATGGTGGCGCAGCGGCGCAGGGCTTGATTGCTCCTCAATTAATAGCTGTTAACGCTTATGGGTAAAGCGATGAAGCCTATTTTTGTTTAGTTTTCTGAGCTGTGGCGAGCCAGCCGTGAAAGGCGTGCATGGCCGCCGTCACGGGCCGGGATTGCAGCCGTGTGAGCCAGTAGGCGCCCCGGCGCAGTTCCAGCGCGAACGGTCGCACCAGGCGGCCCTGGCGCAGTTCGCGTTCGAACATGCACGCCGGGAGCAGCGCGGCGCCCGCGCCCTGGGCCGCCGCTTCGGCCAGGGTGAGCGACGAGTCGAACACCGCGCCGCGCACAACGGGGCAGGGCACGCCGGCCGCCTCGAACCAGGCGGACCATTCGTCGGTGCGGTAGCTTCGCAGCAGGGGCTGGCGCGCCAGGTCTGATGGCACCCGCAGGCTGTTGGCCAGGGCCGGGGTGCACATTACAGACATGGGCGCGTCCATGATGCGTTCGGCATGTGTGCCATGCCAGGCGCCGTCCCCAAAGCGGATCGCATAGTCCAGCCCTTCGCCCGCCATGTCCACCCGGTTGTTGTGCGTGAGCAGACGCAGGTCCACAAACGGGCAGGCCTGCTGAAAGTCGCGCAGTCGGGGCAGCAGCCAGCCCACGGCAAAGGTGCCCACGGCGCCCACGGTCAGCACTTCGCGCGGGCGGGTGTCGCCCAGTTTTTCCAGGGCACGCGCCAGGTGGGAGAACGATTCCGTCACCACTGGCAGCAGCGCCTGGCCTTCGTCCGTCAACGCCAGGCCACGCGGCAGGCGGCGAAACAGTGGCTTGCCCAGGCGGTCTTCGAGCTTGCGGATGTGCTGGCTGACCGCTGTCTGCGTGACGTGCAACTCCTGGGCCGCCCGCGTCAGGTTGAGGTGGCGCGCCGAGGCTTCGAACGCGCGCAGGGCATTGAGCGGGAGATGCATAAGTTTTTCTAGGGGCTGGCGGCAATTATTGTCGATGGTGCTTTGGGCTCAAGCTCTTTATCGTTCAGGCCTTGTCTTCACTCACCTCCAATTTTTATGCAAAGACGACAGTTTTCCTTGGGTTTGACGGCGGCTGCCACCATGCCTCTTTGGGGTTGCGCGGCCACCAGCAACGCAGCGAACCGCGACAAGACCACCCGCGAATGGAACGAGACCCTCGCCAACATCGAACGCACTGCCCAGGGCCGCTTGGGCGTGGCCATGCTGGACACGGGCTCGGGCCTGCAGTTGGGCTGGCGCCAGGACGAGCGCTTTGCCATGGCCAGCACCTTCAAGGCGGTGCTGGCGGGCTGGATGCTGGCGCTGGTGGACCAGGGCAAGGAGCGACTGGATGCCCGCGTGCACTACGCTGCGGGCGATGTGGTGGCGTATTCACCCGTCAGCGGCCCCCGTGCGGGCGATGGGGGCGGGTTGACGGTCGGCGAGCTGTGCTCCGCCACCGTGAGCCTGAGCGATAACACCGCCGCCAACGTGCTGCTGGCGCGCCACGGCGGCCCGGCGGGGTTCACGGCCTTTGTGCGGTCACTGGGCGACAGCGTCACACGGCTGGACCGCACCGAGCCCACGTTGAACGAAGCCAAGGTGGGCGACCCGCGCGACACGACCACGCCGCAGGCCATGCTGCAGACCCTGCAAAAGCTGGTGCTGGGCGATGTACTCACGCCCCCGTCGCGCGCGTGGCTGCAGCGCTGGCTGGTAGAGACGAGCACGGGCGACAAGCGCCTGCGCGCGGGTGTGCCGGGCTGGAAGGTGGGGGACAAGACGGGCACTGCCAGTGACAGCGGCACTGCGAATGACGTAGCGGTTTTGTGGCCTCCGGCTGGCGGCGCCCCGGTGCTGGTGACGTGTTACCTCACGCGGTCTACCGCCAAGCCCGAGCAGCGCGATGCGGCGATCGCCCAGGTGGCGCGGGCCGTGGCCACCGCGATCCAGAATGGGTAGCAGAGCGCACAGTAACATCGTCGCACTCAGATAGGGGCGAGAACACCATGACGCACGCAACAAAAGTACCTGGCAAATCTGCGTGGGTACTCATCACAGCCATTGGCGTCGTGTTTGTTGCTACGGGTATGTGGCTGGTGATTGCCCCTTGGGCGCCACCGTACGGTGGAAAGGCTGGCTTCGTGTTTCACTTGGCCTACCTCGCGGTCGGGCAGTACGGACCCGCGATGGTTTTTGCACTGCTTGGCCTGTTTGTGCTTTTTTGGGGGCTCAAGCAACTCCGCAGCTGATTTGCGCGGCCCCTCTATCCAGAGTGACTACAGCTTCTTGACCAGCACCTGGCTGCGCCGGTCCCAGTTGTACTTGCGCTTGCGCGCATCGGGCAGCCAGTCCGGGTCCACAGGCTGGAATCCGCGCTTGATGAACCAGTGCATGGTGCGGGTGGTGAGCACAAAGATACTGTCCAGCCCTTGCAGCCGCGCGCGTTGCTCGATGCGCTTGAGCAGCTTTTCTCCATCGCCCGTGCCCTGGCTTTGCGGTGACACCGTCACGGCGGCCATCTCGGCCGTCTTGGCCTCGGGGTAGGGGTAGAGCGCTGCGCAGCCAAAGATCACTCCATCGTGCTCGATGATGGTGTAGGTGGCAATGTCGCGTTCGATCTCGGTGCGGTCGCGCTTGACCAGCGTGCCGTCTTTCTCAAACGGCTCGATGAGCTGAAGGATGCCGCCCACGTCGTCAATCGTGGCCTCGCGCAGCTCTTCCAGCTTTTCGTCAATGACCATGGTGCCGATGCCATCGTGCACATACACCTCCAGCAACAGTGATCCATCCACCGCAAACGGCAGGATGTGGCTGCGCTCCACGCCGGCCTTGCAGGCCTTCACGCAGTGCTGCAGGTAAAAGCCCGTGTCCGTGGGCTGCTGTGCGGGTGGTAGCTGCGCCAGCAAGGCTTGCGCGGCGGCCAGCGGCAGCTCGGTGTCGATGGGGTTGTCGTCGCTCTCGGGCTCGGTGGGCGACATGCGGATGCCTTGCACCTCGGTCAAGAAGATCAGCTTGTCGGCCCGCAGCTCAATGGCCACGCTGGTGGCCACTTCTTCCATGCTCAGGTTGAAAGCCTCGCCCGTGGGCGAGAAGCCAAACGGCGACAGCAGCACCAGCGCACCCATGTCCAGCGTGCGCTGGATGCCCGCCACGTCTACCTTGCGCACCAGGCCCGAGTGCTGAAAATCCACCCCATCCACGATGCCCACGGGCCGCGCGGTCAGGAAGTTGCCCGAGATCACCCGCACGGTGGCACCCGCCATGGGCGTGTTGGGCAGCCCCTGGCTGAAGGCGGCCTCGATTTCATAACGCAACTGGCCCGCAGCCTCCTGCGCGCAATCGAGCGCCACCGAGTCGGTGATGCGGATGCCATGCGAATACTTGGCTGCATGCCCCTTGGCGGCCAGCTGTTCGTTCACCTGTGGGCGAAAACCGTGTACCAGAACAATCTTTACGCCCATGGCCTGGATCAGTGCCAGGTCTTGCGCAATGCTGTGCAGCTTGCCGGCCGCAATGGCCTCCCCCGTGAGCCCGATCACAAACGTCTGGTTGCGGAACTTGTGGATGTAAGGCGCCACCGAGCGGAACCAGGGGACGAAGGTGAAGTTGAAAACGGCGGACATGGCAGTGGAGAGCGGTGGGTGGCCTTGGAGCTACGGAAAAACTGGCAATGAAAGGCAGCTGAGCAGGGCCGCCAAGTCGCGCATCATAAGCATGCAGGGCTTTCGCTGTCTGGGGCAGTTGCAGCCTGGCCCCCGGTTTGTTGCCGAAACGCCGCCAGCCGGGCCGCAAAGGGCTCCAGGATCAAAGCTTCGTCAGGCCCCGTCTGGGCTGCCACCGCAATGGCCACGCCACTTTGAGCCATCAGCACCTGCATCTCGGGCTGGGCGATCATGCCGTGGTCCAGCAGGGCCTCTACCAGGCGGGTGAGGGCACCCCGGTACTGGCCCAGCAGGGCGCTGGCGCGCTGGTATTGGGACTGCAGCAGTTCCTCGATGGCGGCGTTGCTGGGTTCCACGTCGGTGTTGAGGTGGTTGTCCAGCTCCACCGTGACGTCGGTGCGGGACAGTCGCGTGCCAAATCCATGGTGGCGGATGAAGCGCGCAGCCTCGGCCGTGACCTGCTTGTAGTCCTGCTCCGCGCCGGTCGTGCAGGCCATTTCACCAAACACCAGCTCCTCGGCCACGCGGCCCGCCAGACCCACGCACATCATGTCGAGCGCGTTCTGCCTCGTTGTGACCTTCAGGCCCGCAAAGCTGTTGTAGCCGCCCTCGAACGAGGCGATGTTGATCTTCACCTCCTGCGGGGCTTGGCCGAACAGCAGGCAGTAGACCAGCCCGTGGCCTGCTTCGTGCACGGCCAGCAGTGCGCGGAAGTCGGCATTGGCGCGCTGCTTGAGGCGGTTGAGCTCCAGCGTCACCGCAAATTGCGCCTGCTGCTCAATGCCTTGGGCGCTAGCGCCCAGGACCACCAGATGGCGCTTGTCGGTCGCCAGCGTGATGCCAAAGTCCTGCGCCAGGGGCAGCTGCTGTTCCAGCACCCAGAGCGCGGCGTTGATCAAATTGGCGCTCAGGATGGCATGCACCGACGAGAACAGCGGCCGCGTGCCCTGGGCCGGAAACACCGCGTTGGCATACAGTTCATCGTGCACGTCCTGCCCGATGGCAAAGCGCACGCCGCACTGGGCGGCAATGTCGTCGCAATACCGCGCACACAGGTTGCGGATGAGCTGCTCGTAGGTGGCCTTGTTGAACGATGGGTAGATCACATGCTCGTTGCCCAGCCGGGCGATCTGCTCGGGCTTGAAGCGTTCGCTGAGCGCCTTCTTCACATCGATGAGGGAGAGCTTGCACGTGAGGCGGTGGAAGATGTCGGCATCGGTGTCGCAGTCTTCCACGCGCTGCGCGGTCTCGTGGTACATCTCGTCGAGGTTGCCGCAGACGAACACCAGCAGCTTGCTGTAGTCGGTCTCCCAGGACGAAAGCGACTGCTGGAACCGTGTGAACAGGGCCTGCACCTGTGCGGGAGGCCACTGCATGATCTCGGCAAGTGGCTCTTGCAGCTTCAGCATGCGCTTGAGTTCCTGCGCATCCCAGGCGTCGAGCTGAAAGCGGTAGGGCTTCTTGCCGGCGCGCCCCTCCTCGTTGTCGTCGGCCCGTTCGGCTTCGTAGTGCGCATCGGCCAGCTTGCGCTCGATGTTGGTCAGGGCGCTCAAAGCGGGCGGCAAGCGCCCGTCGGACAGCAGCGTCCATACATCCTGGTAGCGCTCCACCTTGACCTCCTCGCCCTTGGAGCTCACCGTGCGAAAGCGCTGGAACTCGTCCAGCACCAGCATGCCTGGTGCGCCCTCGTGGATGCCGGAGTCGCCCAGCATGCCCGAGATGGACGAGCTGCGGTAGCTCGCGCCGTGGCTGAAGCCGTCCATCTGCACTTCGACAAAGCGGTCGTAAAAGCCCAGCAGCTGCGCCAGGCGCCGCGTGAGCTGGGTCTTGCCCGTGCCCGTCAGGCCCCACAGGCAGACGATGACGGGGCGGGTGATGAGCTGGGGCAAAACGTACCAGGCGCGGATGGCATCGATCACGCGGTCGATCACGTCGTCGATGCCAAACAGCTCGGCCTTGAGCTGTGCTGCGGCATTTGCCAGCGCCTGCTGCCGCTCGGCCAGGAGCTCCCGGTGGGCAGCGCCCGGTGTGTGCCGCTCGCGCGGCGTGGTTTCTTGAAGGGTAGAAAGGTCCATGGTTTTCAATCGTTTTGTATCAGTCGCTTTCGGTGAAGCGGGATGTCTGGATCGCCTTGCGCAGGGCGACGTTGTCCGCGCGGCGCTGGGCCCCACGGGTTCGTATGTGCTTGCCTGCCGCACTGGACAGGCTGCGTTGGGCCAGCGCGACGGCCACAGGATTTCGGGGCGGGCCCGAGGCTTCGAGCTTCAACACCAGGGGCGCCTTCATGCGGCGCAGCTTCTTAAGCTCGCCCTGGGCGAAGGCCCGAGACAGTTTTTTGGCACTCATGTGCACTCCACAAACAAAAAACCCCGGCAATGGAGCCAGGGCTTGTGGGGCGCTGCAATGAAAGGTGCAGAAACGCGCTTGCCGTGGCTGGAATTGCTGTGAATGCACAGTCCAGCCGGGGCGGTGGACTGTGGTCAGGCGGGAGCGAACAAGGGAACAAACATGGTGGTGACCTCCAGTGTTTTCAGGGGCTGCCGTTGCGGCGGGCGCGGCCTGAAAGAAGCGCGAATTGTGGCGATGCCCCCGGTGCTTGGCAAGCCGAAGGCGCCGCAATCGGCTGAATTTGTCGCTTGAAAAGAACAGTGCGGTGGGGGTGAACAGCGCAATTTTCAGGCTTGGCGCCGGTAGATCCAGCCAGCAGCGTGCAGCCATTCCTCTTTGTCGCGTGTCTGCACGACCAGTTCCACCAGATCACGGCCCGCGTTGAGCGGCACCTGCACGGTCATGCCGGCCCGGTCCGCCGACAAGGGCAGCAGGAACTGGCTCTCGTCCCAGAACAGGTAGCCGGGCAGTTCGGGCAGCTCCCGAAGTCTGGAGGCCCCCACGCCAATGGCCAGCGGAATGGATGTGGGTGCTTCGTTGGTCAGCAGCCAGGTGCTGTCGAGCCGCGCAGTCCAGGGGGCGGCAAGGGGGCCGGGTGCGGGCGGCATTTGTTGGCCGATGGGCACTGTGATCCAGTAGTGCCCCGCCGTGGCGGCCTCGCGCGCAAGGAGATAGCGGCGGCCTTCGGACTGCTCCCAGCGGTAGTGGGTGCCAGGCTGGGTGTCTGACCACCACCAGCCATCGCTGCGCAGGCGAAGCCCGGTGCTCAGGTTTTTCCAGTCCTGCAGTTTTGGGTTCCACGACCACAGGTCAACCTGTTGGCGATCGGGCGAGACGGCTTTGATGGGCGCGGAATAGTTGCCATAGATGCCGAGCAGGGCATCCACCGCGCTGGAGGATGCGGTGGCCATGGCGGGGGCGGCGGTCGAGACCCGGGGCGGCAGCACACGCAGTTGCCCCGTCTCCTGCAAGGCGCGCAGCGCAATTCCCTCGGCAATCGGGCCCGGCTTGAAGCTGGCGGCGTTGCCGGTGATCATGACCGCCATGCCCGCCTGGGGCAGCACGCAGAAGTCGCTGGAATAAAACATGGTGCCGCCGCTCTTTTGCCACGCGAGCACGCCCGCAGCATTCAGGCCCGGGTGCCGCGCACTGTCCCAGCCCAGGCCCGACTGCCAGTCGGGGGTGAGGCTGGGGTGCATGCCCTGGTTCTGAATCCTGCCCATCTCGGCCACGCTGGTTTTCGACACGATGCGCTGGCCATCGTGCTCGCCGCCCTGGATGAGCATGGCGGCCAGCTTCATCATGTCGCCGGGTGTGGTGCACAGCCCGCCCGTGGCGTAGCCCATCACGAACTCCTGGCCCTGCGGCGCGTCGTTGATGCTGCCGGGGGCAAAGTTGCCCGGTGGCAACGGCTGCAGCGTGTAGCCTGATCGGGCCATGCCCAGCGGGTTGAGCAGGGCGGACTGTACAAACGCCGGGTAGGTTTGCCCGGTGACGGCCAGCACGATGCGCTCGATCAGCGTGAAACCGTCGTTGCAGTACACTGCCATGGCGCCGGGGGCGTGCTTGAGGTGCACATTGGCCATGGCTGTCTCCACCTCGGCGGCATAGCCCGGCAGCGGCGCAAAGGCAAACATGTTGTGCAGGTAGGTGCCGGGCAACCCCGAGGCATGGCTCAGCAGGTGCCGGACGGTGATGTCGCGGTAGCCCGGCGACAGCATCGCGAACTGCGGCAGGTAGCCCACCACCGGGGCATCCAACTGCACCAGCCTGCGGTCTACCAGCACCATGATGGCCAGCGCCGCGAGCACCTTGCTGACGGAGCCGACGTTAAAGCGTGTGTCGGGCGTGGCGGGCGTGGTGGCGTTTGCATCCAGCGCCCCGAAGGCCTCTTGCCAGACGATGTGGTCGTTGTGCAGCAGTGCCACGGAGGCCGCCCGCATCTTGCTGCTTTGCATGGCTTCGCGAATTTCCTTGCGACCCCAGGCAATGGTCGTTGTGAGGGTGGGGGACGCAGTGCTGCTGCCACCACAACCGGGCAGCAGCGAAGCCATCGCGCTGGTGCCCGCCCAGGTCAGCCAACCACGGCGCGATGCAGGAAAAAGGCGGGGCTGATCAACAAGGTTCTGGGCGGATGGCTGTCGGGGCATTCGGTATTCCTGGGGGCATTGGCCGCGGAGGCATCGCCAGTCGAGGCGCGATTGTGGAAGCCCCGCACCCGGGCTGGCAACCGCGCGCATGGCCCGTGTTGCACGCGGCCAACGCCCGGCTCGGATAATGCAGCCCTCCATGACCGAATCCGCGCCTCCCCACCCCTTGCCAACCGCCCCGCGCACTGCGCCGCTGCGCATCACCTTTCCTGAGTCCCTGCCCGTATCGGGCAAGCGCGAAGAGATCATGGAGGCCATCAAGAAGCACCAGGTCATCATCGTGTGCGGCGAAACGGGCTCAGGCAAGACCACGCAGTTGCCCAAGATTGCACTGGCGCTGGGCCGGGGCAAGTGCAACGCCAAGCCAGGCACCAAGGGCCAGCTCATCGGCCACACCCAGCCGCGCCGCATTGCGGCCAGCAGCGTGGCCAAGCGCATTGCCGAAGAGCTGAACACGCCGCTGGGTGATGTGGTGGGCTTCAAGGTGCGGTTCCAGGACCGCCTCTCCCGCGATGCCTCCGTCAAGCTCATGACCGACGGTATCTTGCTGGCCGAGACGCAGACCGACCCGCTGCTCAAGAACTACGACACCATCATCATTGACGAGGCGCACGAACGTAGCCTCAACATCGACTTCCTGCTGGGCTACATCCGTCAGATCCTGCCGCGCAGGCCTGATCTGAAGGTCATCGTTACCTCGGCCACGATTGATGCGGACCGGTTTGCCAAGCACTTTGAGTCGGCCAAGGGCCCGGCCCCCGTCATCATGGTGTCGGGCCGCACCTTCCCGGTGGAGCAGCGCTATCGCCCGTTTGAAGAAAGCCGCGACTACGGCCTGAACGAGGCCATTGCCGATGGCGTGGACGAACTCTGGCAAGGCAATGCGGCCGGTGACATCCTGGTGTTTTTGCCCGGCGAGCGCGAGATCCGCGAGGCCGCCGACCACCTGCGCAAGCACCTGTCGCACCAGCCCGTGATGCGCAACGCCGAGGTGCTGCCGCTGTTTGCGCGCCTATCCCAGGCGGAGCAGGACCGCATCTTTGACGGCCACACAGGCCGCCGCATCGTGCTGGCCACCAATGTGGCCGAGACTTCGCTCACCGTACCAGGCGTGCGGTACGTCATTGACGCAGGAACAGCGCGCGTGAAGCGCTATTCTTTCCGTAGCAAAGTCGAGCAGCTGCTGGTCGAGCCCGTCAGCCAGGCCGCCGCCAACCAGCGTGCTGGCCGCTGCGGCCGAGTGGCCAACGGCATCTGCATTCGCCTGTATGACGAGGCCGGTTTCAATGGCCGCCCCCGTTTTACCGACCCCGAAATCCTGCGGTCATCGCTGGCAGGCGTCATCCTGCGCATGAAGTCGCTGCACCTGGGCGACGTGACGCAGTTCCCCTTCATCGAGGCGCCTTCGGGCCGCGCGATTGCCGACGGCTACCAGCTGCTGGCCGAGCTGGGTGCGGTGGACGACGCCAACGAGCTGACCCCCATGGGCGTGGAACTGTCGCGCCTGCCGCTGGACCCGCGCGTGGGCCGCATGATCATCGAGGCGCGCGACCGCAAGGCGCTCGATGAAGTGCTGGTGATTGCCAGCGCCCTGAGCGTGCAGGACGTGCGCGACCGCCCCATGGAGGCGCAGCAGCAGGCCGACCAGGCGCACGCCAAGTTCGACGACGATAAGAGCGAGTTCAGCGGCTACCTCAAGCTGTGGAAGTGGATCAACGAAGCGCGGGGCGGAGCGCCCAGCCTGCCGTCGGCCCGTGCGCAAAAGGCCATGGCCGCGCAGAAGGCGCCTTCGCAGGCCTACTTGCCGGTGGCGCAGCGCAGTGGCGGGGGCAGTCCTGCCGCAGCGCCTGCTGTACCCGCCGCCGTCCCCGCTGCGACTCACAAACTCAGCAACCGCCAGTACGAGCAGCTGCTGCGCCAGAACTTCATCAGCATCCGCCGCCTGCGCGAGTGGCGCGACATCCACACCCAGCTGCTCACGGTGGTCACCGAGCACAAGTGGCAGATCAACACCCAGCCCGCCAGCTACGAGCAGCTTCACCTGTCGATGCTGGCCGGGCTGCTGGGCAACGTGGGCGCCAAGAGCGACGAAGAAGACTGGTACCTGGGCGCGCGCGGGATCAAGTTCTACAAACACCCCGGTGCGCACCTGAACAAGAAGCCCGGCCGCTGGATCGTGGCGTCGGAACTGGTGGAAACCACACGCCTGTTCGGTCGGGGCATCGCGGCCATCGAGCCGCAGTGGCTGGAGCAGATTGGCGGGCATGTGCTGCGCAAGCAACTGCTTGACCCGCACTGGGAGAAAAAGTCTGCGGAAGTGGTGGCGCTGGAGCGCGCCACGCTCTACGGCATCGTGGTCTACAACAACCGCCGCGTGAACTTCGGCAAGGTAGACCCCCATGCCGCGCGCGAGGTGTTCATCCGCGAGGCGCTGGTGGGTGGCAACTGGGAGACCAAGCTGCCTTTCCTGGCCGCCAACCAGAAGCTCATTGCCAAGGTCGAAGAGCTGGAGCACAAGTCGCGCCGCCAGGACGTGCTGGTGGACGACGAACTCATCTACGCCTTCTACGACCAGCAGCTGCCGCCCGAGGTATGCAGCGGCCACAGCTTTGAGGCGTGGTACCGCGAAGAAAGTAAAAAGCAGCCCGACCTGCTCAAGCTCACCCGCGAAGAACTGATGCGCCACGAGGCCGCAGGCATCACCACCAATGCCTTCCCACGCACCGTGCGCCTCGGTGGTGTGGACTGCGCCGCCAGCTACCTGCACGAGCCCGGCGATGCGCGCGACGGCATCACCGTGACCATTCCGCTCTTCGTGCTCAACCAGGTGAGCGACGAGCGCTGTGAATGGCTGGTGCCGGGCATGCTCAAGGACAAGGTCCAGGCGCTGCTCAAAAGCCTGCCGCAGCGCCCACGCAGCCGCTTTGTGCCGCTGCCCGAGTCCGCCACCCGCCTGGCCGCGCTGCTGGGCACGCCCGAACGTTTTGGCACCGGCAGCCTTACCGATGTGTTGCTCAAGCAGGTGCGCGACGAAACCTCGCTGGATGTGAAGCGGGCGGACTTCAAGCTCGACATGCTCAGCCCCCACCTGTTCATGAACTTCCGCGTGGTGGATGAGCACGGCCGCCAGCTGGGCCACGGCCGAAACCTGGGCGCGCTCAAGGCCGAATGGGGCGCCAAGGCGCGCGGCGCATTCCAGGCGCTGGCAGGGCTCAAGCTCGGTGGCGGGGCGGCAGAGAGTGAAAAAAATGAATCAAAAATGCCTCCAGCGCTTGATGGTAAAGCGCAAGCAGCTACTAAATCAGGAGTAAAGGGGGCAGCGCCCGCTACCGCGAAACCTGCGAGCGTCACCCCATCGCCCCCCGCAGGCCAGCGCTACACCACCTGGACGTTTGGCGAGCTGCCCGAACTGATGGAGATCAAAAAGGCCGGGCAGACGCTGATCGGCTTTCCGGCGCTCATCGACGGCGGCGACGCTGTGACCATCGAGGTTTTTGACGAGCCCGAAGTCGCCGCCGCCAAACACCGCGCGGGCCTGCGCCGCCTGTTTGCGCTGCAGATCAAGGACGCCCTCAAGTACCTGGAAAAAAACATCCCCGACCTGCAGAAGATGGCCGTGGCCTACATGCCCCTGGGTACACAAGAAGAGCTGCGCACCCAGATCATCGACGTGGCGCTGGACCGGGCCTTTTTGCTCGACCCGCTGCCCACCGACGAAGTTGCCTTCAAACGCCGCGTAGAAGAGGGCAGGGGGCGCCTCACGTTGATCGCCAATGAGGTGGCGCGCCTGGCCGCCACCATCCTCACCGAATACGCAGCCGCCGCCCGCAAGATCAAGGACACCAAAAACGCCCCCGAAGCCACAGCGGACGCACTGCAGCAGCTGCAGCGCCTGGTGCCCAAGAACTTCATTGCCGTGGCGCCGTGGACGCAACTGGCCCACTACGCCCGCTACCTCAAAGCCATCACGCTGCGGCTGGATAAATACCGCGCCGACCCCGCCCGCGACGCTGCCAAGCTGGCCGAGCTGCGCCCGCAAGAGCAGCGCTACTGGCGCCTGGTGTCCGAGCGCAAGGGGCAGGTGGATGCGCGCATGCAAGAGCTGCGCTGGCTGCTGGAGGAGCTGCGCGTGAGCTTCTTTGCGCAGGAGCTGCGCACGCCCCAGCCAGTGAGCGTGAAGCGGCTGGACAAGCTGTGGGCGCAGGTCAATAGCTGATGGCCGGGGTGGAGGCCTGCGCCTTACCCCCTGGTCCAGATCTTGATCGTCACGTACATCGTGTAGCCCAGGGCGAGCACCAACCACACCACAAAAAACAGGTTGGCCCAGTACTGGCCGGAATGCTCTGCCAGGGTGTAGACCTGCCCGGCGCAGCCCTTTCCAACGCAGGGAATTTCTCGCAGCACCACTGCGCGCAGGGCTTCGAACAAAAGGTAGCAACCCAAACCGGCAACGAGCAAGAAGCCGATGGGCCCGACAGGTGGTTTGGTGAACTCATCGTTCTCGTCGCGCAAGCCCTGGTTGAGCAACTTCTGTCCGTACCGGTAAAAGAAGTAACCGACCAGGAGCATCAGGGCGTAGTAGACGAGGGTCAGCATGTCGTCGAGTCTTGGTAGGTAGGAGGAACAAGCGGCGTGGCGACGATGGTAGCCGACGCATCTCGATCACAGCTGCCCCAGAAGCGCTGGCGCTGCGCCGCCAGCCTGTGGCCACTGCGCCGCGTGCGACCGGTACCTCTGCGTCACATGCGCGACGCAGCATCAGTGCCATCCCCAATGCCGTGGGGCACCATGCGAACTAGGCTGTGTTCTTCAAAGGAATCCCTGCTCCATGCGCGCTCACTACAAGTTCTGGCCCCGCCGGCTGCCCAAGTCCATCACCCTGCCGTCCACCTCGCTGTGGGACAACCTAGCCACCAATGCACGCCGCTACCCCGACAAGGCGGCGCTGGTGTTTTTTGGGACCACGGTCAGCTATCGGCAATTGATGGAAGGCGCGGAGCGCCTGGCTGCGCGGCTGGCCCAGCTGGGCGTGCAGCGCGGCGACCGTGTGGTGCTGTGCATGCAGAACTGCCCGCAGCTGGTGATGGCGCATTTCGCCATCCTGCGGGCCAATGCGGTGGTGGTGCCGGTCAACCCCATGAACCGGGCCGAAGAGCTCAAGCACTACATCACCGATCCCGACACCAAGGTGGCGATCACCACGGGTGACCTGGCCCCAGAGATGGTCAAGGCCAACAATGCGTTGGCCCCTGGCGAGCGGCTGGCGCATCTGGTGGTCACGCAGTTTTCGGATGCGTTCGACGTGAACGTGACCGGCATCGATGCGCCGCCCGAAGCATGGATGGACTGGCTTGGCACGCGCCACCCGCTGCCTGCACTGGAGGGCGGGCAGGCCCACGCCTGGACGGACGCCCTGGCCTGTGCGGACGCGCCACCCGCCCTGTCGGTAGGCCCGGCCGACCTGGCGCTGCTGCCCTACACCAGTGGCACCACAGGCCTGCCCAAGGGCTGTATGCACCTGCACAAAAGCATCATGCACAACACGGTGGCCGCCAGCCTGTGGGGCAATGGGTCAGCCGACAATGTGACGCTGGCGGTGGTGCCCATGTTCCACATCACCGGCATGGTGAGCGTGATGCACACGTCGATCTACTGCGGCGCCACGCTGGTCATCATGCCCCGGTGGGACCGCGACCTGGCTGGGCGCCTGATATCGCGCTACCAGGTCACCACCTGGACCAACATTCCCACCATGGTCATCGACCTGCTGGGCAGCCCGAACTTTGCCAGCTATGACCTGTCCAGCCTGGCCTATATCGGTGGGGGTGGGGCCGCCATGCCGCAGGCAGTGGCGCAGCGCTTGCTGGAGCAGTATGGCCTGCGGTATTCCGAGGGCTATGGCCTGACCGAGACAGCCGCTCCGTCGCACGCCAACCCGCCCGACCACCCCAAGCAGCAGTGCCTGGGCATTCCGTTCATGAGCACCGACGCGCGGGTGATCGACCCCGACACGCTGCAGGAGCTGCCGGTGGGCGAGCAGGGCGAGATCATCATCCATGGCCCCGAGGTGTTCGAGGGTTACTGGAAGCGGCCGGATGCCACGGCCTCGGCCTTCATCGAGTTCGAGGGCAAGCGGTTCTTCCGTTCGGGGGATCTGGGGCGCATGGACGAGGACGGCTATTTCTTTTTGACCGACCGGCTCAAGCGCATGATCAACGCGAGCGGTTTCAAGGTCTGGCCTGCCGAGGTGGAGGCGCTGATGTTCCGCCACCCGGCCATTCAGGAGGCCTGCATCATCGCCGCCAAAGACAGCTACCGGGGCGAGACGGTGAAGGCCGTGGTGGTGCTGCGCGCCACGCACCAGAACACGACCGAGCAGCAGATCATCGACTGGTGCCGCGAGAACATGGCGGTCTACAAGGTGCCGCGCATTGTGCAATTTGTGGCGGCGTTGCCCAAGAGTGGCAGTGGCAAGGTGATGTGGCGGGCGCTGCAGGAGCAGGAGGCTCAGTAGGGGCCGTAGCAGTGGCAGCAGCCGCTGTGGCCCGTTGGCGTGTGGCCAGGCAGGGAATCGGAATCAGGGGCTGCCATCGGCAGCCCTTTTTTCATGCCTCGGGTCAGTGGGATGGCGTAGCCAGCGTCAGCTCGCCCAGATCCCGCTCCAGCAAGGCGGGGTCGCCCAATTGCAGTTCGATCAGTCGGCGCAGGTGGGTCACGCTGTCCAGATCGATGCCCCGGCACAGCAGGCCGGTGTGCAGGCCTTCGGTATGTGCGACTTCGGTGGACATGGCGATGTGGTTGCCGGTTTCGGCCAGGGGAATGGTCAGCTGGCAGAGCATGCCCGGCTCCAGGTCGGCCTGCGCGGGCACCGTGATCAACGCGCCTTTGAGGGACAGGTCCAGCACATGCACGCTGAATGCGTCGGTGGATGTGGTCAGCAGGGCCGGTGCGTCAAAGCCGACGCGGACAAAGTGGCGGCGTTCGTGGGGCATCGCTGTCTCCTGGGCGAAGCGGGGGTGGGCACATGCTACTCCAAGCCCGGCGGTGGCAGATTGCATTTGGATGTTTTTGCAAGCTTTCGTTACCATGGGTCTTATTTCCCTGATTTCGATAGGGCCAAGCTGTGAGTCCATGCGTGTACCGGTTCGGGAGCCATTGCGTCGGCTGGCTGCGATGGGCAGTGCTGTTGGCGTTGCTGTGGGCATGTGGCGTTGCGATGGCGGCTCCGCGCGAGCTGCGCGTGGGGGTGTATTCCAACGAACCGAAGGTGTTTGTGAACGCGGAGGGCAAGCCCTCAGGCATCTTTGTGGACCTGCTGCAGCTGGTGGCCACCCGAGAGCAGTGGACACTGCGCTATGTGCCCTGCGATTGGCAGGACTGTCTGGATGCGCTGGCAGCCGGGCAGATTGACCTGATGCCCGACGTCGCCCGCACCAGCGAGCGCGAGCGGCTGTTCGACTTTCATGCCTCGCCTGTGCTGCACAGCTGGTCGCAGGTCTACCGCGCGCGGGGCAGTTCCATCCAGTCGATGTTCGACCTGGCGGGCAAGCGCGTGGCGGTGCTCAAGGGCTCGGTGCAGCGCGCAACCTTCCAGAGCATGATGGACAGTTTTGGCATCGCGGTGCTGCTGATCGACGCGTCCACACTGACAGAGGCTTTCGAATTTGTACAGAACGGCGATGCGGATGCGGTGATTGCCAACCACCTGTTCGGCAACTTTCATGCGGCCCAGTATGGGCTGGCGGATTCGGGCATCGTGTTCCAGCCCGCCACCTTGTACTTTGCCACCGGCCTCGGACGCAACGCCGATGTGCTGGATGCCATTGATCGATCAGTGCAGGACTGGCGCAGCGGTGCCGACACGCAATACACCCAGGTTCTACGCCGCTGGGGCGGGCAAGAGCAGGGCGCGCGCATTCCCCCCTGGGCGTGGTGGGGCGTGGCGGGGCTGGCGTTGTTCGGGCTGCTGGCCGCGCTCTCGGCCGTGGTGCTGCAGCGCAAGGTGCAGGAGCGCACACGCCACCTTCAGGTCAGCGAGCAGAAGCTGGCTGCCATCCTCGACAGCGTGGGCGCCTTCATCTACATCAAGGGGCGGGACTATCGCTACCAATATGCGAACCACCATATCCTGGAGCTGTTCGGGCGGCCCGCGAGCGAAGTGGTGGGGCAGGATGACACGGCTTTTTTTGACCAGGCCACTGCCGTACAGATCCAGGAGAACGACCGGCGCGTTCTGGAGCACGGCGAGCGGCTGGAGGTGGAAGAGGTCAATACCCACCTGGCCGATGGCGTGACCCGTGCCTACCTGTCGGTCAAGATTCCCCTTCGCCTGCCCGACGGCAGCATCCACGCGCTGTGCGGCATCTCCACCGACATCACCGAGCGCCGCCGGGCCGAGGAGTCGCTGCGGATCGCGGCGTCCGTGTTCGAGTCGTTCGAGGGCATGGTGGTTACGGGGCCGGACCAGCGCATCCTGAAGGCCAATCAGTCGTATGCACGCCTCACGGGGTATACGGTGGAGGAGCTGGTGGGCCAGACCCCCGCATTGCTGCAGTCTGGCCGCCACGATGCGCAGTTTTACGAAGGCCTGCACAGTGCGCTGCGCAGCACCGGTGCCTGGCAGGGCGAAGTGTGGAACCGGCGCAAGAACGGCGAGGTGTACCCCGCGTGGATCACGGTGACGGCTGTGCGTTCTGCACAAGGCGAGGTCACGCACTATGTGGGCACGCTGACCGACATCTCGCACCGCAAGGCGGCCGAGGAGGAGATCCGCCTGCTCGCGTTCTACGACCCGCTCACCGGTCTGCCCAACCGCCGCCTCATGAACGACCGCCTGCAGCACAGCCTGGCCACCTCGGCGCGCTCCGGTGCGGGCGGGGCGCTGCTGTTTGTGGACCTGGACAACTTCAAGGATCTGAACGATACGCAGGGCCACGAGTTTGGTGACCAGCTCTTGCGCCAGGTGGCGGCCCGCCTGGGCGGCTGTGTGCGCAGCGGCGACACCGTGGCGCGGCTGGGGGGCGACGAATTTGTGCTGCTGATCGAGGGGCTGAGCCCACAGGCCCACGAAGCCGCCGCCCAGGCAGAAACCGTGGGGCGCGCGGTGCTGCTCGCATTGGCGCAAGGCTATCCGCTCGGGGGGCACACGTACCACAGCTCGTGCAGCATCGGCGTGGCGCTGTATGCCGATGCGCAGGGCTCAGTGGACGAACTGCTCAAGCGGGGCGACATGGCCATGTACCAGGCCAAGGGTGCCGGGCGCAACACGATGCGGTTCTTTGATCCGCGCACACAGGCCGCCGTCACGGCGCGCACGGCCCTGGAGTCCGGGATGCGCGAGGCCTTGCGTGACGGCCAGTTCCTGCTGCACTACCAGGCCCAGATCAGCCAAGCCCACGGCATGGTGGGGGCCGAGGCGCTGGTGCGCTGGCAGCACCCGCAGCGGGGGCTGGTGTCGCCGGCCGAGTTCATTCCGGTGGCCGAGGCCTCGGGCCTCATCGTGCCGCTGGGGGCGTGGATATTGCGCACTGCCTGCCTGCAGCTGGTGGAGTGGGCCCAAGACCCCGCAACCGCGCACTGGACCTTGGCCGTGAACGTGAGTGCGCGCCAGTTCCGCCACCCGCACTTTGTGGACGAGGTGCTGGGGGTGCTTGAAGAGACGGGCGCCAATCCGCAGCGCTTGAAGCTGGAGCTGACCGAGACCCTGCTGCTTGACGACGTGGAGGACACGGTCGAGCGCATGACCACGCTGCGGGCGCTGGGCCTGGGGTTTTCGCTCGACGACTTCGGCACCGGGTATTCGTCCCTGAGCTACCTCAAGCGCCTGCCGCTGGACCAGCTCAAGATCGACCAGAGTTTTGTGCGCGACCTGCTCACCGACGCCAACGATGCCAGCATTGCCCGCACCATCGTCACCCTGGCCCAGAGCCTGGACCTGGGCGTGATTGCCGAAGGCGTGGAAACCTGCGAGCAGCGCGACATGCTGGCCAGCCTGGGCTGCCACATGTGGCAGGGCTACCTGTTTGGGCGGCCCGGACCTGCCAGCGCACTGCGGGAGGCGCCGGCAGGGGCGGTGGTGTAGGGCCGTCTGTTGTTGGAGGGTGCTTCTGTTTTGATAGCTGCTGGCGCTTGATAGGTAAGCGCCAGAAGCAAATTTTGCTTGTAAAATTGACCGCTGCGAGGCCGGCAAGGGGTTCTGTCGCCATTTCCTTACATCCTGTGCACCCTGCGCGGTGTAGGGTGTGGCAGGCCTTGTTACAAACCAGGGCCAGCCTACCGCAGCCGCCCAACGGGTGGCGGCTCCGGGTGGCAAAAACAAGGAGTCCCCCATGAAAAACACCACCATGACCACGATGCACTCACTCCGTCTTCTCCTGTCTGGCGCGATGGCCGCGCTGCTGCTGGCAGCCGCTGGCGGCGCCCACGCGCAGGCCTATGTCAACGCCACCGTGGGCGGCGAACTGGCGCCCGGCGTGTACGGTCGCATCAACATCGGCAATGCGCCACCGCCGCCGCTGATCTACGCCGAGCCGGTCATCATCCACCGCCCGGCAGTGGTGGTGCCACGGGCACCCATCTACCTGTATGTGCCGCCCGGCCATGCCAAGAACTGGGGCAAACACTGTGGCCGCTACAACGCCTGCAACCAGCCGGTGTATTTTGTGCAGGAGCCACCACCACGCCGTGGGCCTCCACCCCGTGCCCACGGCCGCGATGACCGCCGTTGGGACGACGACCACCGCCACGGTGGCAAGCACGACCGTGACCATGACCGGGGGCGCGGCCATGGCAACGGCAAGGGCCACGGCAACCGCGATTGAAGGCTAACGGCGAGCGGCTAACGACTGAGGGGGAAGGCCGATATCGCAGTGCTGCGGGGTGCCACGCAGGTGGCAGGCCCTGCCGCACCTTGCTTGAGCCACCGCAGAAGACCTGCGGCGCCAGCGGTTAAGCTCGGGCTTCTATGGCCCAAGTCACTTTTTCTCCTCCGTTCACGGCTCCCTCCGATGTGGCGAGCCAGCTTCGCCAGGCGGGCTACGCCGTTCTGTCGCCTGCCGATGTGGCCCGCTGGGTGGGCTGCGATCTTTCGTCGCTGATGGCCCTGAATGGCGACTGGGCGGCGTTGCCGCCCGATGATTTTCTGAAGGACGGTGGCCGCTACCGGCGCCGCCGCCATGCGTGTTTTGTGGTGCAGGGCGGGCAACTGCAGCAGGCACCGCACCGGGCGCACTGGCAACCTGTGGAATACAACGCGCTGCATGGCGGCATGGAGCGCTGGTTTGCGCCCATGGAGGCTGCCACCGTGGCCCAGCCGGTGTGGCAGCAGCTGCTGGCTGCGCTGGCCGGGGTGTCCGATGCCGTGTTTGCTCCGTCCGAGGCGCCCGTGCCCTGGTTCATCGAGGCGCACCAGTTCCGCATCGACACCACCGACGGCATTGGCCGGCCCACGCCCGAGGGAGCGCACCGCGATGGCGTGGACCTGGTGGCCGTCTTCCTGGTGGGGCGCGAGGGCGTCAAGGGCGGCGAGACGCGCGTGTTCGAGGCCGCAGGCCCGAGCGGCCAGCGCTTTACGCTGAGCGAGCCGTGGTCTTTGCTGCTGCTGGACGATGCCCGCATGATCCACGAGTCCACCCCCATTCAGCCGTTGGCCGAAGGCGGGTACCGCGACACCCTGGTGGTCACCTGCCGCCGCGGCAACTTTCAGGGGGCGGACGTGGTGGGGCAGACCCCGGCAGCCTGAACACAAGCGCCTGCAGCAGCGCATGTGTGCAGCCGATTTGATGCGAATCAAGATGCGGGGTATGGTGGCGGTTCACACTCTGGTTCAAGAAGTCGGGCCACAAGCTTGACTCACCCATCAACCCAAGGAGAAGCACCATGTTCAAGCACATTCTGGTTCCAGTCGATGGTTCCAACACCTCGATGCTGGCCGTGTCCAAGGCGGCCGGGCTGGCCAAGACCTTTGGCAGCGCCGTGACGGCGGTCTACGTGGTAGACCCCTATCCTTTCACCGGCGTGGGGGCCGATTTTGCGTATGGCCAGGCGCAGTACATCAATGCCGCTACCTCCGAAGCCAACGCGGCCCTGGAAGCCACGCGCAAAGCCATGGCCGAAGCCGGTGTGGCTGTGACCACCGTTGTGGGCGAAGGCCATGCCGTGCACGACGGCATCCTGCGCGCGCTGGAGAGCACGGGCGCCGACCTCATCGTGATGGGTTCACACGGCCGCCGAGGCCTTGAAAAGCTGGTGCTGGGCAGCGTCACGCAGCGCGTGCTGGGTGTGGTGCACATCCCGGTGCTGGTGGTGCGCGACTGAGGGCGTTGCTCCATAAAAAAAACGGCTCCTTACGGGGCCGTTTTTCATGGCAGTTCTCGATAACGCTGCGCATCCGCATCCCACAGCTCGCGGAACAGGCGCGCCCCCCGCCAGTGCACCCGTGGATCTGGCTCCGCCAGGCCACCGGGTGCGTCCCCCTTCAGGGGGAAGGCGCGAAGCGCCTCAGGGGGTCACTCAATCTTTGCGCCGGAGGCTTCCACGATGCCCTTCCACTTGGCGTAGTCGGTCTTGAGCAGGGTGCCAAACTGTGCGGGCGACATGGCTTCGGGCTCGGCGCCCTGGGCCTGGATGGCGGCCTTCATGTCGGGCGTGGCCAGCAGCTTGTTGATTTCGGCGTTCACGGTGGTCACCACGGCTGCGGGCGTACCGGCAGGGGCAAACACGCCGTACCAAGTGCTCACATCAAAGTCCTTGAAGCCCGACTCGGCCACGGTAGGCACTTCGGGCAGTGACGAGCTGCGCTTGGCCGACGTGACGGCCAGCGGGCGCAGCTTTCCTGCCTTGATCTGGCCCATGGCCGAGGGCAGGGACGAGACCAGCAGGTCCACGTTGCCCGCCAGCGCATCCATCAACGCGGGGTTCGATCCTTTGTACGGGATGTGGCTCAGCTTGACGCCTGCGGCCTTCTCGAACAGGTCACCCGCCAGGTGGATGGAGGTGCCGTTGCCGGGCGAGCCATAGGTGATGGTGCCCGGCGAGGCCTTGGCGGCGGCCACCACGTCGGCCAGCGTTTTGTACTTGGAGTTGACGCTGGTGGCGATGACCACGGGCGTGTAGGCCACGTGCGCGATGGCGGTCAGGTCCTTGGTGGGGTCCCAGGGCAGGTTTTTGTACAGCCAGGGGCCGATCACGAGGTTGTCCTTCTGGCCCATCACCAGGTCATAGCCCGTGGGCGCGGCCTTTACAGCTTCTCCAATGCCGATGGTGCCGCCCGCGCCGGCCTTGTTGTCGGCCACCACGGTCCACTTGGCGCTTTCGGTGAGCTTGGTGGCCACCAGACGCGAGAGGATGTCGGTGCCGCCGCCGGGCGGGAAGGGCACGATCAGGCGGATGGGCTTGGTGGGGTAGGCCGCAGCCGGTGCGGGTGCCTGGGCGTGCGCGGTGGTGCCCACGGCAAAAGCGATCGCGGTGAAGGAAAGCAGGGTGCGAATCATGGTGTGGTTTGTCTCCGTCGGTTCATGGAATGTGCAGGCGGTGGCTGGGCACACGCCACCTGGCTGATCTGGGTCAGCGGGCGCCAATGATCGCTGATGACCGGAGGCGCCCGCCTTGCCAATGGCGGGTGGCAGCATCGCGGGTGGCGATGGCAGTGTTCCCACCCGCAGGCAGGTCAGATGCGTTCAAAAATCGCTGCAATGCCCTGGCCGCCGCCGATGCACATCGTCACCAGCGCATAGCGGCCCTGGATGCGTTGCAGCTCGTGGATGGCCTTCACGGTGATGAGCGCGCCGGTGGCGCCAATAGGGTGGCCCAGCGAAATACCCGAGCCATTGGGGTTGACCTTGGCAGGGTCCAGGCCCAGGTCCTTGGTCACTGCGCAGGCCTGGGCGGCAAAGGCTTCGTTGGCTTCGATCACGTCCAGGTCGTTGACGGTGAGGCCCGCCTTTTTCAGCGCCAGCTGCGTGGCAGGCACGGGGCCGATGCCCATGTACTTGGGGTCTACACCTGCGTGGGCGTAGGCCACCAGGCGTGCCAGGGGCTTGGCGCCACGGGCCTTGGCGGCACCGGCTTCCATCAGCACCACGGCGGCGGCGGCGTCGTTGATGCCCGAGGCGTTGCCGGCCGTCACCGTGCCGTTTTCCTTGATGAACACGGGCTTGAGTTTGGCCAGGTCGTCCATCGTGGCGCCGGGGCGGAAGTGCTCGTCGGTGGCGTACAACACGTCGCCCTTCTTGCTCTTGAGCGTGACGGGGACGATCTGGTCTTTGAACACGCCGTTTTGCGTGGCGCGTTCGGCGCGGTTGTGGCTTTCCACCGCCAGCTTGTCCTGGTCTTCACGCGTGATGCCCCATTTGGCGGCAATGTTCTCGGCCGTCACACCCATGTGGATGTTGTGGAAGGGGTCGTGAAGTGCGCCGATCATCATGTCCACCATCTTGGTGTCGCCCATGCGGGCGCCCCAGCGCATGTTCAGGCTGGCAAAGGGCACGCGGCTCATGTTTTCAGCGCCGGCGCCAATCGCCACATCGGTGTCGCCCAGCAGGATGGACTGGCTGGCGTTGACGATGGCCTGCAGGCCCGAGCCACACAGGCGGTTCACGTTGAAAGCAGGCGTGCCTTCGCCGCAGCCACCATTGATGGCGGCCACGCGCGACAGGTACATGTCCTTGGGCTCGGTGTTGACCACATGGCCAAACACCACGTGGCCCACGTCCTTGCCTTCCACGTTGGCACGTGCAAGCGATTCGCGCACCACGAGTGCGCCCAGTTCGGTAGGAGGCACGTCCTTCAGGCTGCCGCCAAAGGTGCCAATGGCGGTGCGCACTGCGCTGACGACGACGACTTCACGGGTCATGGGGAGGTCCTTTCAGATGAATTTGAGGCTAAATTGGCCGCTAGCGCTTATCCAGAAAGCGCGAGCAGCTATAAAAACAGGAGTTTCGGGGCTTTAGGCATCTCTGACATCGGCCACCGGGTTGGTGCCAAAGTCTGCGCGTTCCAGCCAGGCGAGCACGCGGATAGCGGCGTCGGTGGGCGATGTGAGTTGGCCACCCGTCTTGAGGTTGGCGAAATTCTGGCGGTCCGGGAAGGCGGCCGGGTCGGCGCCGCGCAGCTGGACCTGCATATCGGTGTCGATCACACCAGGCGCCAGCGAGCATACCTTGGCACCATGGGGCTTGAGGGCCTCGTCCAGCGCCACGCAGCGCGTGAAGTGGTCCATGCCGGCCTTGGCCGCGCAGTAGGCGGCCTGCGAGGCCATGGCCCGGCGGCCCAGGCCCGAGGAGATGTTGAGCACCTTGCGGGGCACCGTCCAGCTGTCCGTTGCACCCAGGAAGGCGGCGGTCAGTTGCATGGGCGCCTCCAGCCCCACACGCAGGGCGGTGGCCAGGTCGTCCACATTGCTGTGTGACAGCGGTGCAATCTGCGGAATCATGCCCGCGTTGTTGATCAGCGTGGCGCTGGCAAATGCCTGCGGGCCTTGCGCCTGCAGCCAGGCCTGCAGCTTGTGGGCGGCCTGTTCGCCCTGCGACAGGTCTTGCTGCCACTGTTCAATGGTGACGTCTGCCGCTTTCGCTTCGATGGCCAGGTCGGCGTTGGTGCTGCGCGCGATGCAGACCAGGGTGTTGCCGCTCTTCAAAAGCTGCTGGGCCATGGCCAGGCCCATGCCGCGCGATGCGCCGGTGAGGATGGTGAGGTGGTTTTGGGGCATCCCGCCATGTTACTGCGCAGTACCCATGGCCGGGGGTAATTACTGGCCCGTGGGCGACTCCAGCGCCGCCAGCAGCAGTGCCAGCCGGGCGTCAAGTGCCGCGAGGTCGGCGGCCTTCAGTGGCGCCAGGATGCGGTGCTCGTTGGCCACATGGGCTTCCACGGCGCGGTCGATCAGTGCCAACCCCTCGGGCGTGAGCTGCACCAGCGAGCTGCGCGCGTCGTCGGGGTTGGGCACGCGGCTGATCCAGCCCTGGGCTTCGAGCTTGCCCATGCGGTGCGTCATGGTGCCCGAGGTGACCATGAGCGTGGAAAACAGCGTGGTCGGTGCCAGGCAGTGGGGAGCGCCGCTGCGGCGCAGCGTGGCCAGCACGTCGAACTCCCAATAGCTCAGGCCGAATTCGGCAAAGGTCTCGTCGAGCCTGCGCTGCAACAGCGCGGCGCAGCGCTTGATGCGGCCGATGGGGCCCATGGGGCTCACGTCCAGGTCGGGGCGCTCACGGTGCCACTGGGCCAGGATGGCGTCCACGGCGTCGGGTTGGCGTTGAGTGGCCATGGTGTTGGTGATGAAATTATCTTGAATTCAAGATTGTAGGGCACGGGTGTGGTAGGATTATTTATCTTGAATTGAAGATAGATTGCCATGCAAAACCACCGTACCTCTCCCTGGCTGGATGCGCTCACGACGGCTCTGGGCCCGGTGATCTGGGGCTCTACCTATATCGTCACCACCGAGCTGTTGCCGCCCGACCGGCCCTTCACGGCGGCGCTGCTGCGCACGCTGCCTGCAGGCCTGCTGCTGGTGTTGTGGTGCCGCCGTTGGCCGGCGTGGGGCGATTGGGTGGGGTGGCGGCGCCTGCTGGTGCTGTCGGCGCTGAACATCGGGGTCTTCCAGGCGCTGCTGTTTGTGGCGGCCTACCGGTTGCCGGGGGGCGTGGCGGCTGTGGTGGGCGCCATAGGTCCGCTGGTGGTGATGGGGCTGGTCTGGGCGCTGGACCATCGGCGTCCGCCCGGCCTGGCGTTGGCGGCGGGTGCCCTGGGCGTGCTGGGCATGGCGGCGCTGCTGCTGTCGCCGGGGGCGCGGTGGGACATGGTGGGCGTGGCTGCGGCGCTGGTGGGCACAGTGTGCATGGCAGCGGGCACGTTCTGGTCGCGGCGCTGGCGGTCGGACCTGCCGGTGCTGGCATTCACGGGCTGGCAGCTGCTGGCGGGCGGCATCATGCTGGCGCCCGTGGCCTGGGTGGTCGACCCGCCGCTGCCCGCGCTCTCGGCCACGCAGGTAGGCGGCTATGTCTACCTGAGTCTGGCGGGTGCCCTGTTGGCCTACGCGCTGTGGTTTCGTGGCATTGCGCGGTTGCCGTCGGTGGCCGTGTCGTCGCTAGGGCTGCTGAGCCCGGTCACGGCCGTGCTGCTGGGCTGGGTGTTGTTGGGGCAGGCCATGACAGGGGTGGCATTGGGGGGCATGCTGGTGGTGCTGGCCAGCATTTTGGCGGTGCAGTGGGCGATGTCGAGGCCGGTGCAAGGGTAGGCTCGTTGGTCGCGCCGGGATGCGGTCTTGTTTGCTATATTTTTTATAGCTAACAATGAGAACCATCAAGCGCCAGGGCCTCAAAAGGCCCTGAACCATCGCCTTGGCTTGCGGCGCCTCAGGCTGCAGCGATGGCGCGGGGCGCGCCGACACGCGCAACCGGTGCCAGGGCTGGGTGGGCCGTGTGGGCCGATGGTGTGGGCGCCCGGCTGGCGGCAGGCAGCGGGGGGCTGCTGCCTGCTGCATCCAACTGGAACACCGAGACCAGCTGGACGAGATCCAGGGCCTGGCTCTTCATGCTGCTGGCGGCGGCGGCCATTTCTTCGACGAGGGCTGCGTTCTGTTGCGTGGCCTGGTCCATCTGCATCACGGCTTCACCCACCTGGCCCACGCCGTCGCTCTGCTCGGCGCTGGCGGCACTGATCTCGCTCATGATGTCCGTCACACGCCGGATCGACTGGACGACATCCGTCATCGTCTGCCCGGCCTTGTCGACCAAGGCCGTGCCTTGGTCCACGCGGCTCACGCTGGCCGAGATGAGTTCCTTGATCTCCTTGGCAGCTTCGGCCGACCGGCCCGCCAGCCCCCGCACTTCGGTGGCCACCACGGCAAAGCCCCGGCCCTGCTCGCCCGCACGCGCGGCTTCCACGGCGGCGTTGAGTGCCAGGATGTTGGTCTGAAAGGCGATGCCGTCGATCACGCTGATGATGTCGGCAATTTTCTTGGAGCTGTCGTTGATGCCCTTCATGGTCTCCACCACCTGGGCCACCACTTCGCCACCCTGCACGGCCACGTCGTTGGCATTGCGGGCGAGCTTGTTGGCTTGCTGGGCGCTGTCGGAGTTCTGCTTCACGGTCGAGCCCAGCTCCTCCATGGAAGCAGCGGTTTGCTGCAGCGCGCTGGCCTGGCGTTCGGTGCGGGCCGAGAGGTCGTGGTTGCCCTGCGAGATTTCTGCACTGGCGGTGGAGACGCTTTCGGCGCTTTGCCGCACGTTGGCCACGATGTCGGCCAGCTTGGCACGCATGTGTGCCAGCTCGGTGAGCAACTGGCCCGGCTCGTCCTTGGCCCCCAGGGGGATGGGAGTGGCCAGGTCACCCGCCGCGATGGCCGTGGTGGCCTGGACGGCCTGCCGCACAGGGGCGGTGATGGAGCGGGTGGTCCACCAGGCCAGGAACAACCCCACCAGGATGGCCAGCCCGGTGCTGCCGCTCACCCAGGCGGTGCTGGCCTCGGCCTTGCGCGTGGTGTCCTTCAGGGTGCTGGCCACGCCTTCGTCCAGCGTGTGGGTCAGCTCTTGCAGCACGGCCGCGTAGCTCTGAAAGACGGGCGCCAGCACGGTATCGGCCTGCGCGGCCACGTCCTGTCCCGCCTCCTTGGCTTTGACGAGTTCGGTGCGCTTGACGCGGTAGGCATCGCGCGCGGCAATAGCCTGGTCGTAAAGCTGCATTTCCTTGCCGGACAACAGGTAGCTGTGCACCTCCTGCATGCGCTTGCTTTGCACCTCGACCACGGCAGACATGTCTTTCTTGAGCTTGCCGGCGTACTGGGCGTCGTTGGCTTTGAGGAAGGCTTCGGTGCGCAACCAGTTCATCTGGATGTCGGTCTGCCACTGGTGCACGATGCCCTGGCGCTTGAGTTCCGAGGTGGCAATGTGCTCGTTGCTGTGCTGCAGGGCGGTCACGCTCATGACGCCGAGTACAGCGATGACCATGGTGATCAGTAGCAGCAGTCCGAATGCCACTCCAAGTCGAATGCCCAGTTTCAGGTCTTTGATGCGCATGGCGGTTCCTTGAGGGTGCAGTGGCGAAGGTGTGTGAAGGGGCTGGGGTCGGGTGCCTGTGGACCAGGTTGGTTTGTCGCGCTGGTCAGGACAAGGCCGCTGCCCCGGTTTCCAGGGAGCTGGTGCTTTGCAGGCGCTGGCGCACGCGCTCCAGGTAGTCGGCCCGCACGCGGCGGGCCGCATAGTCGCGCGGCGCACTGCGCAGCAACTGCTCCCAGGCCTCGCCGCGCCGTTTTTCTGACTGCTGGTGGCACTGCGCCAGCACCACGGGCGTGGGGGGCAGGGCCTGGGCCTCGGTCATGCATTCGTAGCCGTAGTAGTGCATGGTTTCCCACGCCAGGCTTTCGATGGTCTCGATCTCGTGGGGCTGCAGCTGGGTCTTGAACTTGTCCTTGTTGGCTGGCAGGGGGGCAAAGCAGTTGGACTCCCACAGGGCGGACATGCGGGACAGGTCTTGCGCCTCTTGCGATGCTGCGATGTCCAGCATCTGCGGCAGGAACTCGATGCCGATGAACTGGCAGATGCGCCGCAGCGTGTGTTCCTGGTCGCCCAGGAAGTCTTCGTAGCGGATGGTGAGCACGCGGTCCGGGTAGCGCAATGCCAGTGCGCGGCCTGTGGCGTGGGCCTTGACCCAGGCCAGGGCGTTGAGTGTGGTGTCGAAGTCGTGAATGATCGCCCGGTTCATCGAAGCCACCTGCGCCCGGGGGTCGCGGACCACGTTCAGAAAACGCATTTCCGGAAACAGGGCCATCAGGTCGTGCGCGTAGTGGACGCTGTCGAGCGACTTGTCCATGGCCACGCTGGCCCCGTGCTGCTCCGCGCTGCGCAGCAGCAGTTCCCACACAATGCGGTGCACGCTGCGGGGTTCGTTCTCCAGAGCGTTGAAGATCTCCTCGGCGTCGAAATGCACCCCCGGCCACTTCACCATGCTGGATTGCTGCAGTCCCACCACGTCCTTGACCATCTGCCGGTACGCGCTGTCGTCGCGCAGGTCGCCATACAGCGGCACCAGGGGCATGAAGTCCACGATGTGCAGAGGGTAGGGGGAGTGGAACTGTGGGCTGGCGTTCAGGCGCAGGCGCAGTGCATGGCTGCCGCAGCGCCGCAGCGGAATCATCAACAGCGGAAGCGGGCGCGTAGTGTGGGTTGGCTGGTTCATGGTGTGTCTGACTCCAGGTGCGCGAAGAACTCGTTGATGAAGCGATCCATATCCTGGTCAGGCAGCCGGTCGATGCCGCCCGCGCCATGGCGACCGCCACCCGCCGGGTAGCGGCTGCAGAAGATGTCGGCACGGCTGGCGCTGGCGCTGCCGATGCGCAGGTTCACCAGAAAGTCGCCGTCCGAACGGGGCGTGAGCACGGCGACCGAACGCCCGTTGTTGCGCGCCACCAGCTGGTTGGCCAGGGTGCCGCACAGGCGCCGGGCCCATGCGCGGTCGGGCAGCACGTACACGGTGGCCCGGTCGTTGGCGGTGTAGGGGGCCAGGTCCTGCACGGCCTGCTGGTCGCTGGCATGGCCTTCTTGCAGGCGGCGGAATTCGTAGGCCTTGGCCATGAAGTCGAGCGGGCTTTCAAAGCGATGGAGTGACCGGTACAGCTGCACGGGGCAAAAGTGAAGGTCTTCGCGGCTTTCGCCATAGGCGTTGTAGTTGAGCAGGTAGCCCAGCTGCGCCAGCGCACCGCGTGTGGCCGCCGTGCAGCCATGTTCGCGCGCCATGCGGTCGGCCACGGCGTCCAGGTTGTCACCGTAGGCCGCCACGATGGCCCACTGGCGCAAAACGCCGCCCAGGTGGCGGTCTACCAGGATGCTGGTGCAGACGTCCAGGCCGGTGTCAATGTGGGCGGTGAGCTGCGGGTGGCGGAAAAGGGTTTTTGCGCTGTGGTGGTCGAAATACGTCACGCGGCCGCCGCCATTGAGAACCCGGCACACGCCCTGCGCGTTGCGGTCCCACGAGATGTCAAGAGCCGTCACCTGCAGCGGCCGCCCCGAGGGCAGCTGGTGGAACAGGGCAATGTCCCGCTTCACCCCGCTGATAAGAAAGCTGTCGCGGGGCTCTACCAGGCGCAGCTGGTGCAGGGCACACAGCCCGTCGGCATCACCGTTGAAGAGGTCATAGGCGTGCACCCCATGGGCCGTGGGGGCTGGCGCCGGGGCGGAGACTGGGGCGTGGTCGGTAGACATGGAAAGAAACGTGCAAAAAAGACAGCCCTAGCGGATGTACCCGCGCTGGCGCAGGAGCGCGAGCACCTGCGCGCAGGCATCGGGCAGGCTCAGGTGGGCGGTGTCGATGCTGAAATCAGGCGATTCGGGTGCCTCGTAGGGGGCGGAAACCCCTGTGAACTGTGGGATGTGCCCCGCTCGTGCCAGGGTGTACAAGCCTTTGGGGTCGCGGCCCTCGCACACGTTGAGCGGGGTGCTCACATGCACCTCCAGAAAGCGGTGTTCTCCGATGAGCGCACGGGCCATGGCACGGTCGCTGCGCTGGGGAGAGATGAGTGCGGTGAACACCATCAGCCCGGCGTCGTTCATGAGGGCGGCGACTTCGGCCACGCGCCGAATGTTTTCCGAGCGCTCGGCGGCGCTGAAACCGAGGTCGCGGTTGAGCCGGTGCCGCAGGTTGTCCCCGTCCAGCACAAAACTCGCAAACCCGAGCCCATGCAGTTCTTCCTCCAGCGCATAGGCCAGGGTGGACTTGCCCGCGCCGCTCAGGCCGGTGAGCCAGAGGGTGACGGGGCGCTGCTGCAGCAGGTCCTCGCGCAGGGGACCTGTCACCCGTCCGGCATGCGGGATCACCACCCGCAGGCCGTGGGGCGTCAGGCCTGGAGAGGCAGCCGCAGCCGCAGGGGTCGGGCCCTGGGCCGGGTGCTGGAGCGAGGAAGGCTGCGGCATGGTCATGTCAGGCAAGGGCTGTGGGCGGCGAGCGTGTCAGCAGGCGGGTTCGTGTTGTCACTTGCACCGAATGGAGCAGGCAAAAAGCGGATGGCCCTGGACCACGGTGGGCGGGCCCAGGCGATGCGATTCAAAACCCGTGCGGCGCAGTAGGCGCTCCACCCCCAGTGGCGAGACAGTGACCATGCGCTGGGCCCCGTGTGCCATGGCGCACCGGCTGGCCGCCTGCAGCAGGCCGGTGGTGATGGGCGAGGAGAACTGGTCGAGCGCAGAGCCCGTGGGACCTGAAAAATCCATGGATGCAAAGCGGGACAGCTCCCACACCTCCGGCGCGTCGGGGGCCGGGGCACCGTTGAGCAGTTGTGGAAACACCTCGGCCAGCAGGTAGGGGCGGGTGGTGGGTAGAAGCCGGGCGGTGCCGATGACCTCGCCGTCTTCGTTCTGGGCGATGACGTAGACGGTGTCGTCCCGGTCGAACTGGTCCAGCTCCAGGGCATCGCGGCAGTGCAGCTGCCAGCCCAGTTTTTCCACAAAAACGCGGTGCCGGTACCGGGCCATGCGGGTCATCAGTGGTGGACGCAGTTCCGCAGAGCAGCCAGAGGTGATGCGCATCGGAGATTCCCTCATGAGTTTTCCCCATTAGAAAATCACCCGAAAATATTTGTAACTACCAACTCTGGTAGGTGTTGCCTGACCCCGTCCCTCTCAAAATCAACTCGCCAAAGGGCTTCAATGCCGCCAGAATGTGGAAAAACGTAACGGCGGTTGATGGTGCGTAATTCGCATGCGGATGGTCAGTCTCTGTGGGGTGGTGCTCGGTGTTGGAGTCCTATGACAAGCTGGCAAGAAGATCTTTTGGGGGTGATGGACCGCGCGCAGTCTGAGCAAGAGGTTTTTTGCAAAATCGAGCTTGCTGCGCACGCCTTGGGGTTTGAGTACTGCGCCTATGGCCTGCGGGTACCCATGCCCCTGTCCAACCCAAAGACCATTTTCTTGAACAACTACCCGCCGGCCTGGCAGGAGCGGTATGTGCAGCAGGGCTATGTGCAGGTGGACCCCACGGTGCAGCATGGGTGCCGCAAGCAGACCCCGCTGGTCTGGTCGGACGACGTGTTTGCATCGGCCCAGGATTTCTGGGAGGACGCGCGATCGTTTGGCCTGCGCTTTGGATGGGCGCAATCGTGCATTGATGGGGGCGGGGTGCGCGGCATGCTGACGCTGGCGCGTTCGTCCGATGCCCTGACACCCGACGAGATTGCCCACAGCGAGATGAAGATGCGCTGGCTGGCGCACATTGCGCACCTGATCCTGTCGCGCATCTTTACGACACGCCAGGCCGAAGAGATGCAGCCGCATCTGACGGCCAGAGAAATCGAGGTGCTCAAATGGACCGCCGACGGCAAGACCTCTGCCGACATCTCCTCGCTGCTGGATGTGTCGGAAAACACCGTGAACTTCCACGTCAAGAATGCCGTGACCAAACTGCAAACCACCAACAAGACGGCTGCCACCGTGCGTGCCGCCATGCTGGGGTTGCTGGGCTGATGCAGCGGCCCGGGGGCGCTGTAGGCCCTTGCGCACAGCCCGACCGCACCAAGCTGGGATGGGCCGCAACCTGGGCGGCCTGTGGGGAGCGGGCGTGAACGCCATGCAGGTGTCGCCGGATGGCCTGCTGCGCCTGTCGATTGACGAGTTGCTGTCCCTGCCCATCCACCATCTGATGTCAGCGGTAGACCTGGACCTGGTGGTGCCGCGCACCGCAGTGTGCGGCTGCGAAACCACCATCAGCGGCTATACCGAATGGGTGAGCGCGTCCTGCCCCGTGGTTTCCATTGGCTGGGACTGGCACATCAGTCTCTGGACAGCGCAACGGCCCTTTGCCTGGGCACGGCTGGGCCAGCCCCGCAGCAACGTGATGCTGGTGTATTCCACGGGCAACGACACCGGGTGGCATAAGAACCTGGAACTGCTGTCCACGGTGGTGGACGCTTTGCCCTGGCAGGAGCAATTGAGCCATTCGGTGACGGCCCTGCTGCCCAGTCATTGAGTATGGTTTGCTATTAAAAATATAGCTGTAGATGACGCCCTTCAAGCGCTGGGTGGCAAAAATCTTCAAAAATCAGCTGCCAGCGCCCACCGCATGGCCTGCCCGGTGGCGGGGTGGGCCAAGGCCAGTTCCCCGGCATGCAGCAGCAGGCGTGGCGCCTGGGCCTGGGTGGCGGCATTAGCGTACAGCGCGTCTCCCAGGATCGGGTGGCCCAGGGCGGCCAGATGCACGCGCAGTTGGTGCGTGCGGCCAGTGACGGGTTCGAGCTCGACCCGCGTGGTTCCTGCCGCCGTGTTGTGGTCCAGCGGGCGCCAGCGGGTGTGGCTGGGCTTGCCGTGCTCTGCATCAATCACGCGCAGGGGGCGTCGCTCCCAGTCGGCAGCGATGGGCAGATGGATGTCTGCCCAGGAGCCGGTCGGTTCGGCCACCAGGCCTTGCACGATTGCGACGTAGCGCTTGTGAATCTGCCGCTGTTCGAACGCCAGGCTCAGGCGCCGTTGTGCATCGGCATGCCGGGCCATGAGCACCAGGCCTGAGGTGGCCTGGTCCAGCCGGTGCACGATGAGTGCGCCGGGCCAGTGCTGCTGAGCGCGGGCACTCAGGCAGTCTTGCTTGTCGGGGCCGCGCCCTGGTACGCACAGCAGGCCTGAGGGCTTGCAGAGCACGAGCAGATCGGCATCCTCATGCAGTGCCACCGGGGCGGGTAGGCCAGCAGTGTCCGCAGCCAGCGCGCTGGTTTCAGCCTGCGGCATGGCTGTCGCCGCCCACCAGGCGCTGCACGGTGGCGCAAAGCTCTTCCACGTCGTTGGGCTTGTGGATCAATGCCTGTGCGCCTTCGGCCAGCGCAGCCTGTTCGATTTCGGCCGTGACGTAGCCCGAGGCCAGGGCCACGGGCAGGTCGGGGCGGATCAGGCGGGCTTCGCGCACGAGGTCCACTCCACAGAAGCCGGGCATGTTGTAGTCGGTGACCAGCAGGTCAAAGGCCTGCGGGGCAGCGCGCAGCGCGGCCGTGGCCTCGTGCGGGTCGGTGTAGCCGCTGACCTCATAGCCCCGGCGGCGCAGCAGGCGCTGCACCAGAAACACCAGGGCCTGGTCATCGTCCACGTACATCACGTGGTGCTTCTTGCGCGGTGCGCTGCCGGGGGTATCGGTGGCGGGAGGCGTCGAGGGTGCGGAGGATGCTGGTGCGGCCTGCACCGCTTGAGTGGGCTGCGCATCTAGGGTGCTTTGCGCCGCGCTGTGGGCGACCGGAAAGTACAACGTGAACCGGCTGCCCTGGCCGGGGGCACTGTGCACGTCCACGCCGCCTTCATGTGTGCGCATCACGCCGTGCACAACCGCCAGGCCGAGGCCCGTGCCCTGGCCCACGGGTTTGGTGGTGAAGAAGGGCTCGAAGATGCGTTCCAGGGTGGCAGCGTCCATGCCGGGGCCACTGTCGCGCACGGTCAGTGCGACATAGTCCACGGGGGCCAGGCCCAGCCGTTCGCTCAGGCGCTGGTCGGGCTGCACGGCAGCGGCTTCCACATGGATGCTGCCGCGCTCGGTGCCTTGGCTCTGGATGGCGTGGACCGCATTGGTGCACAGGTTGAGCAGGGCCTGCTCGACCTGCGTGGCATCGGCCAGCACGGGGGGCAGGCCTGCTTGCAACTGCATGTGCAGCTCGATGGCGGGGGGCAGGGTGACGCGCAGCAGGCGTTCGGTGTCGTGCACCACTTCGGCCAACGACACTGCGGAGCGCTGCGGTGGCTCGTTGCGGCTGAAGGTGAGGATCTGGCGCACCAGGTCGCGCGCACGCCGACCGGCCTTGTCGATCTCCATCAGGCTTTCCAACACGGGCGAACCTGCTGCACAGTCGGCCTTGGCCAGTTCGACATTGCCCAGGATCGCGCCCAGGATGTTGTTGAAGTCGTGAGCAATGCCGCCCGCCATGGTGCCCACGGCCTGCATCTTGTGCGACTCGCGCAGCTGGGCTTCCAGCTCGCTGCGGTGCGCCTCGGCCTTTTTGCGCCCGGTCAGGTCGCGGGCGAACACGGTGGTGGTTTCGCCCTCGGCATGGCGCTCGAACGATACGCTCACTTCCACGGCCAGTTCCTTGCCGCTGGCGGTCAACGCCGTCATCTCGCCCAGCAGGGCCTGGGTGGTGAGCTGGGCAAACGCCAGCGCCTGCGCCGCATCGGGCAAAAAGCGGTCCAGCGTACTGCCCAGCGCGTCGCTGGCGCTGCACTGGAACAGCGCTGCCGCCGTAGGGTTGAACACGGTGATGCGCTGGTGCTGGTCCACGCAGATGATGGCGTCCAGCGCGGAGTTGATGATGGCCTCCAGCCGCTTCTCACTGGCGCGGATCTGTTCGTTGCGCTGCTGCAGGGTAATGGCGCTGTGCTGTAGCGCCTGGCGCTCGGCCAGCAGTGGGCCTTGGTCGATCACTGCGCACAGAAACTGCGACAGGGGGGGACCACTGCTTTGCGGGGCCTCAATGTGCGCGATGTGCAGGTCGCCCGTGATGGGCGTATCTGCATTGATCGAAAAAACGACCTCCTTGACCTCGCTGCGCCCCAGGTCCTGCGCCAGCGCGAAGGCCTCGCGCACGCGCCGGGCGTCCTGCGGGCGCACAAAGGGCATCAGTGCCGTGAGCGGGCGGTCGCGTTCGGTGGGCTGGAACGAGCGGTGCGCCATCGAGTTGGCCTGCACCACCATGTCGTGTTCGTCCACCACCATGAGGGCCAGCGGCACACTGGCAAACAGGGTCTCGAAGCGTTCGTAGGCGCTTTCCGCCACGGTCTGGCTGTAGCGCAGGACCTTGTTCTGGCTCTCCAGCTCTGCCTGGTAGGCGCGCAGCTCAGCCACCAGGCCCTCGGCTCCTGTGCTGGGGGGCGTGGCACGCGGGGTGGGAGTCCCGGGCGCGTGACCTGTGGGAGCGGGCTGCCGCCCCGCAGGGTCCAGAAACGACAGGTCGGGTTCACTCATGGGAGGGGCGCGGCCAGGGGTTTTGGCGCGAGGAAAGTGCGCGCGCTGCGCAATGCTGTGGGCCAGAAAGCATGGCCACGAGTGTACGCCCGCAAGCCTGCGGATCCTGCAGGCCCCGGGGGCTCGTACACGCAGAGACCGGGGTGAACGGCCTCAGCGCGTCTTTCAAGGGGCGATTGTTGATCAATTGCGAACAATCCTTTTCTCTCACGGGGCTTACCGAAGGAGATTCGGATCCCTACAGTTCCACCATCCCGCATTTTTTTAGATCCAACCCGATCGCTACTGACTGTCAGGAATTTTTGCCATGAACCCCATCGACGACACCTCCCTTGCCCAACCCCTGCTGAACAAACTGCAATGGCGCTATGCCGCCAAGAAGATGAACCCCGCCAAGGCGGTTCCGCAGGAGAAGGTGGAGCGCATTCTCGAAGCCGCGCGCCTGGCGCCCACCTCCAGTGGCCTGCAGCCCTTTGAAATCATCGTGGTGACCGATCCCGCTGTGCGCGCCAAGATCCAGCCCATCGCCTGGAACCAGGCCCAGATCACCGACGGCTCGCACCTGCTGGTATTTGCTGCATGGGACAACTACACGGCCGACCGCATCAACATGATGTTCGATCTGACCAATGACCAGCGTGGCTTCAAGAACGAAGGCTGGGAAAACTACCGCCAGATGCTGCTGAACAGCTACCCCCAGCGCGATGCCGAGGTGAACTTCCAGCACGCAGCCCGCCAAGCCTACATTGGCATGAGTGCCGCACTGATCGCCGCTGCGTTTGAAGAGGTGGACTCCACCCCCATGGAAGGTTTTGACCCCAACGCGCTCGATGAGATCCTGGGCCTGCGGGCACGTGGCCTGCGCAGCGTGTCGATCCTGCCGCTGGGTTACCGCGCCGATGAAGGCGACTGGCTGGTGAACCTGAAGAAGGTGCGCCGCCCCCGCGAGCAGTTCGTGACTGAAGTCTGAGGATCTCCTCCTAAGGCACAAAAAAGGCTGGACAGTGGTCCAGCCTTTTTTGCGTGGGGAGCCTCAGCGTGTGGCGGGTGCTGCATCCGTCACGCGGCGCATGGGCGTCAGTACAAAAGCCAGCGCGGCCAGCACCACCAGCGTACCTCCGCTGGCCGCAAACAGCTGGGTCAGCGTGATGCTTTTCATCACCCAGCCCGTGACGGCTGCGGAGATGGGGGCCAGGCCCATGAAGATAAACATGAACAGGCTCATCGCCCGGCCAATCAGGGCCGGCGGCACACGTTGCTGGATCCAGGTGAACACGCTCACCTGCATGAAGCCGCCGAGCAGGCCGATGACCAGCATCAGCGTTGCGCCCTGCCACACGGCCGTGATCAGCCCCAGAGGCATGAACAGTACACCGATGACGGCGTCGAACGCCAGGATGGTCATGCCCAGGCTGCCAAAACGCAGCCTCGGCAACATGCCCGACACCACCATGCCCAGGAGCGTGCCCGCGCCATGGGCGCCCACCATGGTGCCGAACGCGGCCGCGCCCAGCGCTGGCGTGCTGCTGGCCAGCACGGGGATGGCGATGTGGATGGGGCCCATGATGAACAGGGCGATGGCGCTCCAGTAGAGAAAGCAGGTGCGCAGCTCTCCATCGCGCCAGAAGTGAACCAGGCCCTGCACCACCGATGCCAGCACCGCCTGGGGTGCGGCAGCCGGGGCCGAGTTGCCTGCATGGGTCAGCACCTTGGACAGCGTCCAGGCGGACACCGCGAAGCTCAGGGCATCCAGCGCAAAGGCCAGACCGATGCCGGTGGCGTTGGCATGGGCCGGTGCACTGGCGACTTCTTTGACTGCGTCGCCCGCACCAAACAGCGCAATGAGCAGCCCTGCCAGCAGGGGCCCAAGGAACATGGTCAGCTGGCGCAGGCCCAGGCTGATGCCGTTGGCGGCCTGCAACTGCGAGCGCGCCACCACGTGCGGCATCATGGCCGTGCCAGCAGGAATGCTGAAGGCCGTGGCCAAGCCAATGCCCAGCGACAGCGCGTACACCATCCACAGCGTCAGGGTGCCTGCAAGCACCAGCCCCGCCAGCACGGCCAGCAGCACCAGGTTGATGTATTTGGTGATCATCAGCACCTGCTTGGGCGAGTGGCGGTCTACCAGTGCTCCGCCGATCAGGATGAACAGTGCGCGCGGCACGCTGATGAGGGCCAGCACGGTGCCCAGCACCAGGGTGTCGCCCGTCATCTGCAGCACCAGCCAGGGCAGTGCAATCAGCGTGAACTGGTCGCCCAGCATGGACAGGAAGGAGCCGCTCGTCATCCAGCGAAAGTTGGGGTCCTTGAACAGCGCGGCGCGTGGGTCTTGGGGTGCGCTCTTTGGGTGGGGGGGCGAAGGGTGATGGGGCATTTCAGGTCGCATGAACAGGGTCTCCAAAAGATTTGCGGGTGTGCCGGCGCCCGTTGAGCCACTGGCTCACGGCGGTGAATCGCACGCACAGGTGGTAGCTGGCCAGGCACAGGGCCGTGGTGGCCAGCACATTGAGAGCCATCTTGGCCAGGACGGGAATCGGCACCCCATACAGCAGCGCGCCAAAACCAATCGTCAGCGGCAGGTGCACGAGGTACACCCAGTACGAGCTGTCGGCCAGGTAGGCCAGCCAGGCACGGGGCTGTCCGACGTGGCGCAGAAAGAGCCCGATCAGCGCAAAGCTCCACAACCAGGACGCGGCGTTGTAAGCCAGTGCCATCCAGAACTGCAGGTGCCGGGTGGCAGAGACGGGCTCGGCCAGGATCTCGGTGAAGGCACCGGTGACCAGGACCAGAGCAAAGGCCGACGCCTCAGGCTGGGCCAGCACTTCCGACAAGAATGCAGTGATCAGGAAGCACACGAGCCCCAGGCCCGCCAGCACGGGCCAGTGCCTTGCGTAGCGCACCATCAAGTCCATGCGCTGCGTGTACAGGCACAGCCCGAATCCGTAGAACAGCCCGTTGTGGAGCCATTCCGCCAAGGGAGGCAGAAAGGAACCGCTGGGCGTGACGATTCCGTGGTCGTAGTGGGCGCCGATCCAGGCGAGTGGAAGGGTGAGCGCCACAACGCCCAGGGCCGAACCGCCCAGCCAGGCGGCGAAGCGCCCCAGGGCTTTTTGCACACCGCCGGGCAGCGCACGTGCCGCAGCCCACACCACAGGCGTGAACACGGCCAGCCACAGCAGCATCCACAGAAACCAAAGGTGCATGGTCGGTGGGCCTTTGGGTACGTTGGGGCCGTGGGGCAGCAGGCTGCGGTCCACGCCCCAGGTGCCATGGGCCATGCGGTGCAGGAACAACAGGCCCAGCAGGGCGCTGACCGCCAACAAGGGCGGCCAGAACACCACAAAAGGCAGGCCCAGGCGGCGCAGCCGGTTGCGCACCATGCCCGCCAGCCCTCGGTGCTGCACCAGTGCCGACACAAAAAAACCGGCCAGGATAAAAAACAGGGGCATGCGGAAGGCATGGATCACCGCCACCAGCAAGTCGGCCACCGGCGTGGACAAATCGTCGTGCCAGGGCAGGGGAGAGGGCCGGCTCATGTAAATGACCGAAACATGCAGCACGATGCCCAGCCACATCATGGCGGCGCGCAGATTGTCCAGGGCATGCAGCTTTCGGCCCGGGGCGGCGGATTCTGGGGTGTGAGTCGGTCCATTCATAGAGACCGACTGTGAAGCCTCACGTTGCGTGAGGGTCAAGCACTTTTCCGACTTTTTGGGGCGGTGCTGTTGTCAGCGGTGTGGGGATACCACAGCGGCCGCAGGTGCTGGCATTGCGTGCGCCAGCGCTGCCTGCAGATAGGTGCGCACGGGAGCACTCAGGGGCGAGCCTGCCTGCAGCAGCGGTTCATTGGCGGAGGCCATAAGCAGCTTTTGGCGCAACTCGGGGCTGCGCCGCGTGAGTGTGTCGAACAGTGCGTTCCAGCGCAAAGCGGCAGCCACCGCATCGGGGTGGTGGGGAGGAAGGGCGCGGGCCAGAAGCTGTTGAACGTCCTGCTCCAGCGCTGCCCAGTCGGTATGGGGCACATGGCCCAGTGTGCGCAGATCGTTGCGGGTCAGGTACTTTTCCAGCAGCGCCATGCGCAGCTTGATGGCCGTTTCGATGTACTCGATCATTTCACCCGGCGGTGCATGGTTGCGCCCCTGGGTGCTGGGTTCGGTGCGGAACATATGGCCCCAGCGCTCCAGCAGGTCCAGATCGCCCTTCATCCAGTGCAGCATGAGCGCCATCCAGCGGTAGGCCAGCGCCTGCACCTCGGGTGTGTCGGGTGCCAGTTGGCGGTCCATGGCGCTGCGCACCAGGTCTTTGACGATCAGCCAGTCAGCCTCAATGAGGTTCCAGTTCTGAAAGATGTGCTTGAGTTCGGCCGAGCTGAAATACTTGCCATAGGTCGTCATCAGCGCCAGGGCCTCCAGCCAGTTGCCCATGTCTGGCTCGGCACCGGCCATCAGGCCGTCCCTCAGCATGGTCAGGCGTCCGCGCAGTTCGGTGGCCTGCGCGATTTGCTGGTCCAGCGAGCGGATCTGCTGCCCGATGATGCGTTCGGGGGCCAGGCCGTCACCCGCCAGCAGCGCCCCGATGTCGCTGAGCGCCAGGCCCATCTGGCGCATGGTCTGGATGCCGTGCAGTCGCTGCACATCGGCCTGGCTGTAGAGGCGGTAGCCGGCCTCGGACCGGCCTGAAGGCTTGAGCAGCCCGATCTCGTCATAGTGGTGCAGCGTGCGCACCGTCAGGCCGGTGCGCCGCGCGAGATCACCGACCTTGAGCAGCATGGGGTCAGCGGCCGATGGAAATAAGTTCGATCTCGAAGTTGAGCGTGGCATTGGGTGGGATCACGCCACCGGCTCCCCGGGCGCCGTAAGCGATGGAGGGCGGGCAGGTCAGCTTGGCCTTGCCACCCGGCTTCATGCGTTGCACGCCTTCGGTCCAGCAGGGGATCACGCCGTTGAGCGGGAACGACGTCGGCTCGCCGCGCTTGTAGGAGCTGTCGAACTCCTTGCCGTCCAGAAACATGCCTTTGTAGTGCACCTTGACGGTGTCGGTGGCCTTGGGCGAATCGCCGTTGCCTTCCTTGAGCGATTCATAAACCAGGCCACTGGCCGTGGTGACGGGGCCTGCGGCCTGGGCAGAGGCAAAGGGGGCAGCCAGAAGGCCAATGAGCACAAGGGCGGAAGAAATGCGCACGGGGAGTCCTTGAAACAAAAAGAAAGGGGGAAAAGTCAGAACGCCATTTTGCTCGTCAGCAACGGTTGGGCTGCAAGCGGCGCGCCAGTGTAAAGGGCGTGGCGCCGTGGCTGGTGCCAATCCACTGTGGGCGCGTTAACCAACGTTAATGCGCAGCGGCATGCGGAGGGCAACACTGCAGCTGCGGCCAATGGGTGCCGAGTGCTTGTTTTTGCGGAGATGACGGATGCGTTCATTCAACGGCCACAGCGGACTGGCTCGGAGGACTTTTTTGGGGGGGCTTGCGACGGGGGGCGTGGGTATGGCGGTGGCGCAGGCAGCGCCGCCACGGCCACTGGCCGCCCGCTTGCCCGATGCGATGACCCGCCCCGGTGGGGCCGATCTGCCGTACGGCCTGCCCGCAGCACAGGAGGCGCAGGTGGAGCGGACTTTCTCCACTGCGGCAGGCTTTCCGGTGTGGCGCACGCCGTTGCAGCACCAGCGCGGCATCATCACCCCCAGCGGCCTGCACTTTGCCGTGCACCACAACGGCGTGCCCGACATTGCGCCGGAGCGCCACACACTGAAGGTGCATGGGCTGGTGCACAAACCGCTGCGCTTTGACTTGGAACGCCTGCTGCGCTACCCCATGGTCAGCCGCGTGCATTTTCTGGAATGCGCGGGCAACTCAGCCGCCAACGCGCTATCGCCCACGGCTCTGGACCAGACGCTGGGCGAGATTGCGGGCGAGGTGTCGTGTTCGGAGTGGACGGGCGTGCCGCTGGCCTATCTGCTGAACGAAGCGGGGGTGAAGGACAGTGCCCAGTGGGTGGTGGCCGAAGGCGCCGACGGTGGATCGCACAGCCGGAGCCTGCCGCTGAAGGCCTTGCTGGAGCACGGCATGGTGGCGCTGTGCCAGAACGGAGAGCGGCTGCGGCCTTCGCAGGGCTACCCCATGCGCCTGTTCATGCCGGGCTGGGAGGGCAACGTCAACGTGAAATGGCTGCACCGGCTCGAAGTGACCGACGCGCCCGCCTACACCAAGGACGAGTCGGGTCTGTACACGCAAGTGCTGGCCGATGGACGGATCGAGCGCTTCGCGTTCCACATGGAAGTGAAGTCGGTGATCACGCACCCCTCCGGCCAGCAGCGTTTGCCTGAGCCCCATGGGTTTTGCGAAATCGCTGGTCTGGCCTGGTCGGGCCGGGGGCGCATAGCGCGTGTGGATGTGTCCTTGGACGGAGGTCGCACCTGGGCTGCGGCGCAGCTGCACGGCCCGGTACTGGACCGGGCCTTTACGCGCTTCACGCTGCCCTGGCAGTGGAACGGCCGCAAGGCCGACCTGATGAGCCGCGCCACCGACGAGCATGGTCGTACACAGCCACTGCGCAGTGAATGGAAGCGGCGCTATGCCATGCACTCGTTCAACCACTACAACGCGGTGCAGGCCTGGCGCGTGCAGGCCGATGGCCGCGTGGAGAACGTCTATGCGTGAAGACCTGTGCAGCCAGTTGCTGCCCGCAGGACGCGCCACCCTGCGGCGGGGCGTGGCCGTGGCGATGGTGGTGGGACTGCTGAGTGCAGGCAGAGCCAGCGAGGTCCAGGCGCCGTCCGCTGCGGCTCCTGCACCAGCTGCGCCGCCACTTGTCATCGGCTTAGGCCAACCGCTCTCGCCTGCCGACATCGATCGCTATGCCATCACCGTCTTCCCCAACGGCCGCAATCTGCCACCCGGCCGGGGCAGCGTGGAGCAGGGCGCGCGGCTGTATGCCATGCACTGCGCCGCCTGCCACGGCGCACAGGGCATCGAAGGGCCTGCCGCACGGCTGGCGGGCACAGATGGTTTTATCGGCTGGAGCGACCCGCTGCGCCCCCTGCGCGTGCGCAAGTACCCGCTGCAGGTGTTGTCGGTGGGCGCGATGTGGCCTTATGCCACGACGGTGTTCGACTATGTGCGTCGGGGCATGCCGATGCACGCGCCCAAGAGCCTGACCGATGACGAGGTGTACGGCATCACCGCGCACCTGCTGCATCTGAACGGGCTGGTGGCAGGTGACGCCGTCATGGACAAGGAAAATTTGCCCCAGGTGGTGATGCCAGGGCGGGATCGCACGGTCAGTGCGTGGCCACAGGAACGCTGAAAATTCTCAAACGCCGCGTGACGCTTCCACCAAGCCCAGCCGTGCCCGGATGCGTGATAGCGATACCGGAGAGATGCCCAGGTAGCTGGCCACATGGTGCTGCGGCAGGTGGGGCGTCAAATCACCGTGTGTAGCGAGAAAAGATTGGTAGCGCACCTCGGGCGGGTGGCTCAACAACTCGGCTTCGCGCTGTGCGTGCTGCTGAAACACATAGCCCAGGGCCTCTTCCAGCAAGGGGCCGATGTGGGCAAAGCTGCGTTGCCACTGCTGCAAGGTGGCATAGGCCAGCTCCACAGCCTCTACGGGTGCCAGGGCCTCGATGGCATAAGGACTGGGCAGCGCCAGAGGCGGCAGGTTGCCAGCCACCCAGCTGCCGGTGCCGTGAAACGACCGGTTGCGTTCGGTACCTTGTTCGTTCAGGTAAAACAGCCGAACCACACCGCTGCGCACCTGCCAGCAGCGCGTGCTGGTCTCACCCGCGGGCTGCAGCAGCGTGCCTGCGCCGAACTGACGGCGGGGCAGGGCCTGCCACAGAGCGGCCAGGGCAGGTTCAGACCGGACCAGCGCCTCCAGCGCAGGCGGCTGGCAGACAGTGCAGGCGCTGGTGGTCGAGGTCACTGCGTACAGGCAATTCAGGCGTCTCAGGCGTAGTCAGACACCGGGATGCAGCTGCAGCTCAGATTGCGGTCACCCCATACGTTGTCCACGCGGCCAACAGGCGACCAGTACTTGGCCTGGCGCAGGGCGGCCACCGGGTAAGCGGCAGCTTCGCGGGCGTAAGGGCGAGCCCATTCGCTGCCCAGCAGACTCTCGGCCGTGTGCGGCGCGTTCTTCAGCGGGTTGTTGTCCTGCGGCCAGGCGCCGGATTCGATCTGGCGGATCTCTTCGCGGATGGCAATCATCGCGTCGATGAAGCGGTCGATCTCGAACAGCGTTTCGCTCTCAGTGGGCTCCACCATCAGCGTGTTGGGCACGGGGAAGCTCAGCGTGGGTGCGTGGAAGCCGTAGTCGATCAGGCGCTTGGCGACATCCTCAGCCATCACGCCGCTGGTGTCCTTGAGGCCGCGCAGGTCCAGGATGCACTCGTGCGCCACGTGGCCATTGGCACTCGCGTACAGCGTGGGGTAGTGATCCTTGAGGCGTGCACTGATGTAGTTGGCCGAGAGGATGGCGGTTTCGGTCGCGGCCTGCAGGCCTTCGGCGCCCATCATGCGGCAGTACATCCAGCTGATGGGCAGCACGGCGGCATTGCCCAGAGGCGCTGCCGACACGGCACCCACGCCGCCGGCCACACCGGCCGTGGCATGACCAGGCAGGTAGGGCACCAGATCGGCCACCACACACACGGGACCCACGCCGGGGCCGCCACCGCCGTGCGGAATGCAGAAGGTCTTGTGCAGATTCAGGTGGCTCACGTCGCCGCCGAACTCGCCAGGGGCGGCCACGCCGACCAGGGCGTTCATGTTGGCGCCGTCCACATACACCCGGCCGCCGTGGCTGTGCACCAGGGCGCACAGCTCCTTCACCTGCGTTTCGAACACGCCGTGCGTGCTGGGGTAGGTGATCATGATGCAGGCCAGGTTGGCACTGTGCTGTTCGCACTTGGCCTGCAGGTCGGCCATGTCCACGTTGCCGTTGGCGTCGCAGGCGGTCACTACCACCTGCATGCCCACCATCTGGGCGCTGGCGGGGTTGGTGCCGTGTGCGCTGCTGGGGATCAGGCAGATGTTGCGGTGGCCGTGGCCCTGGGCCTCGTGGTAGGCCTTGATGGCCAGCAGGCCCGCGTATTCGCCTTGCGATCCGGCGTTGGGCTGCAGGCTGATGCCTGCGTAGCCCGTGGCCTGGCACAGCCAGGCGCGCAGTTGTTCGTCCAGCTCCTTGTAGCCATGCAACTGGTCAGCGGGTGCGAAGGGGTGCACGTTGGCGAATTCGGGCCAGGTGATGGGGATCATCTCGCTCGTTGCATTGAGCTTCATGGTGCAGCTGCCCAGCGGGATCATGCTGCGGTCCAGCGCCAGGTCCTTGTCAGACAGCTGGCGGATGTAGCGCAGCATGCCGGTTTCGGAGTGGTGGGTGTTGAACACCGGATGAGTCAGGTACTTGCTGGCGCGGCGCAGTTCGGTGGGGATCAGCGGCTCTACACCCTTCTCGAAGGCGTCAAACGTGGGCAGCGCCTGGCCATCCGCGGCGAACACCTTCCACAGCAGCTCGATGTCGGCGCGTGTGGTGGTCTCATCCAGCGAGATGCACAGGTAGTTTTCGAAATAAATTCGCAGGTTGACGCCCATCTGTACTGCGCGAGCAGCTATTGATTTGGTAGCGCCATCGGTTTTGAGCGTCAACGTGTCGAAGCAGGCCTGCGGGCGCACCGGCGCGCCCAGTTGGGCGAGCCCCTTGGCCAGAATGGCGGTGTAGCTGGCCACGCGTTGCGCAATGCGCTGCAGGCCTTCGGGGCCGTGGTACACGGCGTACATGCTGGCGATCACGGCGGGCAGCACCTGCGCGGTGCAGATATTCGACGTGGCCTTTTCGCGGCGGATGTGCTGCTCGCGCGTTTGCAGGGCCAGGCGGTAGGCGGGCTTGCCATGTGTATCCACGCTCACGCCCACCAGGCGGCCGGGCAGGCTGCGCTTGAACTCGTCGCGGCAGGCCATGTAGGCAGCGTGCGGGCCACCCGCGCCCATGGGCATACCGAAGCGCTGCGTGGTGCCTACGACGATGTCGGCACCCCATTCACCGGGCGGGGTGATCAGCGTGAGGGCCAGGAGGTCGGCCGCTGCGATGAAGGCCGCCTGTTTGGCATGCGCCTTCTCCACATCAGCGCGCAGGTCATCAATGCGGCCGCTGGTAGCGGGGTACTGGGCGAGCACGGCGAAATACTCGCCATTCAGCGCTGCATCCCATTCGGCGGCGGAGTTGGCCAGCACCACTTCGATATTGAGGGGCTTGGCACGGGTCTGGATCACTTCGATGGTTTGCGGGTGGGCATCACCGGCCACCACAAACACATTGCTTTTGCTCTTGACGGAGCGCTTGGCCAGCGTCATCGCCTCAGAGGCGGCCGTGGCTTCGTCCAGCATCGATGCATTGGCAATCGGCATGCCGGTCAGATCGCAGACCATGGTCTGAAAATTGACCAGCGCCTCCATGCGGCCTTGCGAGATTTCGGCCTGGTACGGTGTGTAGGCCGTGTACCAGGCGGGGTTCTCCAGGATGTTGCGCAGGATGACGCCCGGTGTGTGGGTGCCGTAGTAGCCCTGGCCGATGAAGCTCTTCAGGACCTGGTTCTTCGATGCCATCGCCTTGAGTTCGGCCAGCGCCGCCGCTTCCGTGATCGGCAGGGGCAGGTCCATCGCGCTGCTGCGTGCAATGGAGCGCGGGACGATGGAGTCGATGAGGGCGCGGCGCGAGGCCTCGCCAATCACCGACAGCATGTGCGCTTCATCGGCCGCATCGATACCGATGTGGCGTGGCAGGAATTCGGTGGCGTTTTCAAGCGCTGCGAGTGTGGGCAGGGGGGCGAGGGTGGTCATCGGCGGCGGCGTGGGACAACAAGGAGGCACATTGGCCCGGCAGGGCGCCGGGCCTCGGGGAACAAAAGATCCGGAGATCAGGCGTTCTTGGCGAACTCTGCGTACGCAGGTTCGTCCATGAGCGCGTCGAATTGCATCATGTCGGTCACGTGGACCTTGAAGAACCAGCCAGCGCCCAGCGGGTCGGTGTTGGCCAGCGAGGGGTCGGCGCGCAGGGCTTCGTTCACCTCGACGATTTCGCCGGTGACGGGCATGTACACGTCGGCGGCGGCTTTGACGGACTCCACCACGCCGGCGACTTCACCCTGGGTGAAGGTCTTGCCGACTTCGGGCAGGTCCACAAACACCACATCGCCCAGCGCGTCCTGGGCGTGTACTGTGATGCCCACGGTGGCGGCTTCGTGGTCGGAGATGTCGATCCACTCGTGATCCTTGGAAAACTTGACGGTCATGGGGGCTCCAGAAAAAAAGGGAGGAAACAAACAAAAGTGCCGATGCCAGCCAAGACTGTAGCCGGGCTGGCGCAGTTTCAGACGGTCAGCCGCGGTAGTAGCGCGCGGGGGTAAAGGGCATGGCACGCACTTCCATGGGCACGGCCTTGCCGCGCACGATGGCGTTCATCCGCGTGCCGATGGCGGCGAAGGCGGGTGTGACATAGCCCATAGCCACGGGTTCGTTCACCGTGGGGCCCAGCAGGCCGCTGGTCACTTCGCCAATCTTCTGGCCGTCTTCGCTCTGCAATTCGGTGTGTTCGCGCACGGGCACACGCTCCAGTGCGACGAGGCCGACGCGCTTGCGCTGCAGGCTGGCGGGGTTGTCGATCTGCGCGAGCACCTTGTCTGCTCCGGGGAAACCCCCTGCGCGGGCGCCTCCCGTGCGACGCACCTTCTGGATGGCCCAGTTCAGCGCGGCTTCAGGCGGCGTGGTGGTGGTGTCGATGTCGTTGCCATACAGGCACAGGCCCGCTTCGAGCCGCAGCGAGTTGCGGGCGCCCAGGCCGATGGGTTTGACCTCGGGCTGAGCAAGCAGGGCGCGGGCCAGGGTGTCGGCCTGCGCAGCGGGCACCGAGATTTCAAAACCGTCTTCACCGGTGTAGCCGCTGCGGGTCACAAAACAGTCGCAGCCTGCAATGGAAAAATCGCCGCCCGTCATGAACACCAGCTTTTCCACGCCGGGCGCGAGGCGGGCGAGGGCGGTGACGGCCCGCGGGCCTTGCAGAGCGAGCAGGGCGTGGTCGGGCATGGGCACCACCTTGCAGCGCTGGCCGATGCGGGCCGTGATGTGCGCAATGTCGCCCACCTTGCAAGCACCGTTCACGATCACGAACAGCGTGGGCTCGCCATCCACCACGCCTTGGTTGAAGAACATCAGGTCATCGATGACCGTGCCTTCGTCAGTGAGCAGCAGCCCGTAGCGCTGTTTGCCCACGGGCAGGTCGATCACGTCCACCGGCATCAGGGTTTCAAACGCCGCTGCGGCGTCAGGGCCGACCAGCTTGAGCTGGCCCATGTGCGAGACGTCAAATAAGCCCGCCGCGCTGCGCGTGTGCTGGTGTTCGGCCATCAGGCCAGCGGGGTATTGCACGGGCATGGAGTAGCCGGCGAACGGCACCATGCGGGCGCCCAGCTCGATGTGCAGGGCGTTCAGGGGCGTGGTAAGCAGGGGGGCGGTGGCTGACATGGCGGAACTCCGGGGCAAATGAGGGCCGCAGCCACAAGGTGGCCACGGGATTTGCCCTGCTGTCCGCTTTACCTGAGAGATTCACCGCAGCGCCCTGGCTGGCCGTGCGGTTTGCTCCTTCGGTGGATGGCCTCGACACGCGGGTGCGGTGGGCCATCTCTCTCCAGCAAGGGAACGCCCGCATCACTGCGGGCGGTTGTCAGTCCTTTTGCCTGAGCGTTCGGCTGCTGCCTGCGCCTTCGGCGGTGCGGTGGCCTGTGGGGCTTGGCACTCTCTCCTGACCTAACGATTCTAACTACTTTGCGTAGACCAGATCTCGGAGAGCGAGTGAGATCGAGGGTATGTACGTGATGATCATCAGGCAAACCAGGATCACACAAACAAAAGGCAGTAAGTGCTTGATGATGCGGTCCAGCGAGATTCTGGCCACCGTGCAGGCCGCAAACAGATTCACTCCAAAAGGCGGGGTGATCATGCCCAGCGCCAGGTTCACCACCATGATCAGCCCGAAATGCACCGGGTCGATGCCGAAGTGCATGGCCACGGGCGCGAGGATGGGCGCCAGCACGATGATGGCGGCGCTGGTCTCGATGAACATACCGATCACGAACAGCGCCGCATTCACCCCCAGCAGGAACAAGGCAGGGGACTGCAGCACGGCTTCGAGCCAGCGGCCGATGGCATCGGGCACCCCGGCACGTGTGATGAGGAACGCAAACAGCCCGGCATTGGCAATGATGAACATGATCACCGCCGACGAGATGGCCGACTTGCGCAGGATGGCGAACAGGTCCTTGATGCGGATCTCGCGGTAGATCACCACCCCCACGATAAGCGCGTAGAACACGGCCACGGCCGATGCCTCGGTGGGGGTGAACACGCCGCCGTAGATGCCGCCCAGGATGATCACAGGCATGAGCAGCGCCCAGCCTGCCTGGAGCGTGGCCTTGCCAAACGGCATGCGGCCATCGCCGTCGTTCTTGCCCCAGCCCTTGTACTTGCAATACGCCCATACGAAGAGCATCAGCGCACCGCTGATCAGCAGGCCCGGGCCAAAGCCCGCGATGAACAGCTCGCCAATGGACACTTCGGCGCTCACGCCGTACAGGATCATCGGGATTGAGGGCGGAATGATCACACCCAGCTCGGCACTTGTGGCCTGCAGCGCAGCCGCATAGCTGGTGGGGTAGCCATGCTTGATGAGCGCGGGGATCAGGATGGCACCAATCGCAAACGTGGTGGCCACCGACGAGCCCGACACGGCCGCGAAGATCATGCAGGTGAGCACGCAGGTCATGGGCAGGCCGCCCTGCACGCCGCCCACGATGCTCTTGGCAAACTCCACCAGGCGGCGCGAGATGCCACCGGTCTCCATGAGGTTGCCCGCGAGGATGAAGAAGGGGATGGCCGCCAGCGGAAACTTGTTGATCGAGGCGAACATCTCCTTCACCGAGATCAGCATGTTGGCGTTGGATGCCTGGATGCCCAGGATGGAGGCGAGGCCGATGGACACGGCCACCGAAATGGTGAGTGCAAAGCAAATCACCATCGTTGAAATCATGACCATGCTCATTGGGCGGTCTCCAGTTCCATGCGCAGGGGGTCGATGAGATTGCCGATGATGCCGACAGTGCAGAACAGGCCGCCGACGGGCATGGCCAGGTAGGCCCAGAACATGGAGACGGATTCCAGCCCCGCCATGCTCTGCACGCCACCACGTTGAGCGTAGTCCCAGCCGTACCAGATGACGATGCCGATCAGCGCCAGGGCTGCCAACGCGACCACCCAGTCCAGCACCCGCCGCAGGGCGGGAGGGCTCCAGCGGTAAAGCACATCCACGCTGACCATCGCGCCCTGGCGGAACGCGCTGGGGATGGCCAGGAACACCATCCAGATCAGGCTGAAGCGGATCAGCACTTCCGTCCATTCGGCGGGCTGCTCCAGCACAAAGCGCATGAGGATCTGGAACATGCCCAGCGAGGCAGACAGGGCCAGCATGGCGCAGGCCCCCAGCATGGCGATGAACGTGGTCCATCGCTCAAAGGTGAGAAAAGCATTTTTCATGGGGCAGTGCCAGCCATGGGCAGTTGAAACAACAGGGGGGACAACACGGTAAGCAATCAGGCAAGAAACCCGGGGCGGGAGCAAAAACGCCCGATAGCGCTTGCGCTACGGGCGTTGGTTGCTACTACATCGATAGTAGCGCGGGCATCACTTGAAGTCGCGGATCTTGTCGAGCGTGGCCTTGCCGAACTGCTTTTCGAACTCGGCATTTACGGGGGCAAGCGCCGCCACAAACTTGGATTTGTCGGGGTTGTCCACCACCGTCATGCCCTTGGCGCGCAGGTCGGCCACACCCTTGGCATCGTCTTCATCCACGCGGGCCCGGTTGGCCTTGGTGCCTTCCTTGGCGGCGTCGATGAAGGCCTGTTTGTCCGCGGCCGACAGCTTCTCGAAAGCGCCCTTGTTCATCACGAAGATGGCGGGCGAATACACGTGGCCGGTCAGTGTCAGGTGCTTTTGCACCTGGTCAAACTTGGCCGAGATGATCACGGGCAGTGGGTTCTCTTGGCCGTCCACGGTGCCTTGTTGCAGGGCCGTGAACACTTCGGGGAAGGCCATGGGCGTGGTGATGATGCCAAAGCCCTTGTACGCGGCGATGTGCACGGGGTTCTCCATGGTGCGCATCTTCAGGCCCTTGAGATCCTCGGGCGTGTTCACCGAACGCTTGCTGTTGGTCATGTGGCGGAAGCCGTTTTCGGCCCAGGCCAGGGCTTTGAAGCCCTTGCTGTCGAACTTGGTCAGCATCTCCTGGCCGATGGGGCCGTCCAGCACCGCACGGGCATGCGCCTTGTCGCGGAACAGGAAAGGCACGTCCAGAATTTTGGTTTCAGGCACAAAGTTGGGGATGGGCCCTGTGGAGCTGAACGCCAGCTCTTGCGTGCCCAGCTGCACGGCTTCGATCGATTCGCGCTCGCCGCCCAGGGCGCCGTTGTAGAAGGTCTGCACCTTGTAGCGGCCGCTGGTGCGCTTTTCGACTTCCTTGGCAAACGTGTCGATGGCAATCCCCTGGTGGGAATTCTGGGCTGTCGAGATGCTGATGCGCATGGTGGTCTGCGCGGCAGCGGTGGCCACAAAGCCGAGCGCAAGGCTCAGGCCGACGACGAGTTTGGTCAGTTGCATGCTGTCTCCTGTTAATGGTGGGCTGGGTTGGTGGGGATGCACGGTTGCTCCTTGCAGAGCGGACCCCAGCCTCTGCCAAATTATGGCGGTGCAGCATCGGCGCAGGCATCGGGGTTTGTGCTGGTAAGCGTGCTTATTAACTACCCACCAGGGCGCTAGCCAAGGCGCTTCTGTTGGCCATGGGCGACGCCAAAAAATGCCAAGGGCCCCGTGCTGGCGGTAACCAGCCGGGGCCTTGTCAGTTTGTGCGCTCCGGTAAGAGCGCCTTGATGGAAGAAGTATGCGCGGGGCGGATGAGATGAATTTGCTGAATTCGCTTCAAATGGAGTGAATCGCAGAATATTTTTCTGTGTTGGCGAAGATTAGTGAATAATCCAGCCGATGGATCGACTGGATAGAAAAATTCTCGCTGTGCTGCAGGGCAACGCCCGCGCCAGCCTGCAAGAGATCGGGCAGGCCGTGGGCCTGAGCGCATCGCCCTGCTGGGGCCGCATCAAGAAGATGGAAGAGGCGGGTGTGATCCAGGGCTATACCGTGCGCATCAACCCGCAGTCGCTGGACCTGGCCGACACGGTGCTGGTGCAGGTCACGCTCGATAGCCATTCCGACAACACGCTCGAAAAATTTGGCGAAACACTTGCCAGCATTCCTGAGGTGATCGAGGCGCACCTGGTGTCGGGCGACTACGACTACCTGCTGCGCATCGTCGTGAAGGACACGCGCGATTACGAGCGCTTGCTGCGTGAGAAGCTCTACAAGATCAAAGGCATCCGGCACAGCCGCTCCAGCTTCGTGCTGCGCACGCTCAAAAAGGCCGATCTGCCCCTGTTTGTCGCATGAGTTTGAATGAAATTGGACTCTAGCGCTTATCTGTAAAGCGCCAATAGCTATTGTTTTTATAGTATTTGCATCCGGTCGCAATTCCATTGCGCAGGCATCGAGGAAACCCGGCGATGCTCTGTTTTTGCGGCTCAAAGGCTGTGGAGCACGTGGATCAACGGCAGAATGGCCACGCCTTTCGGCACTGGCTTGGGGGATGTTGCACCACCACGGTGCACCGCCAAGGAGCTTGCAACGTGCCAGCGAGGCCGGAGAACCACCACCATGAACCTGCGTTTTGTCGAAGCCTTTTACTGGGTGGCCTCCCTCAAGAGCGTGACGCGCGCAGCGGAAAAGCTCTTTCTGACGCAGTCGGCCATGTCAAGTCGCGTGGCGGCGCTGGAGGAAGAACTGGGCGTGCTGCTGCTGGACCGGCGCGACAAACATTTCAAGCTCACAGTGGCGGGCACGCGCTTTCTGACGTACGCCAAGCGGATGCTGGAGCTGCAGCGCCAGCTCAAGGCCGAGATGGGCTCGGGCGGCCCGCTGGAAGTGTCGATTCGACTGGGCGCCATTGAGTCGGTGCTCCACTCGTGGCTCATCCCCTGGGTGGAACAACTGCGCAAGGACAACCCGCTGCTGGAGCTGGAACTCACGGTCGAATCCACGCCGGTGCTGCTGGATCAGATCCGCCGGGGCACGCTGGATGCAGTGTTTGCGGCCTTGCCCGCATCGGCCGAAGGCATTCGCAGCCAGGCGCTGACGCCGATGGAGATGGTGTTCGTCGGCAACAGCAAGATCCACCGCAAGCGGCGCTATGCATCAGAAGACTTTGCCGGCACCGACATCCTGACCTTTCAGCGCGGTTCTCAGCCCCATGTGTACCTGCTGGACACGCTGCGCCAGGCGCAGGTGGAGCCGCGCTGCGTGCACACCATTTCCTCAATCTCTGCCATGGTGCAGCTGGTGCAGGGCGGTTTTGGCGTTGCCACGCTGCCGCGCCTGGCGGTGCAGAGGATGCTGGCATTCCCGGATCTTCGTGCGCTGGCCTGCGACATTGCGCTGCGTCCGCTGCCCATTCACGTGAGCTACCGCGAAGACCCGTCTTCGCCCGCAATGGAGGCGATCGTGCGTTCGGCGCTCAGCTTCATCGAAGCGCAGCAACCCCCAGCGCCCAAGCCCCGCAAGGCCCGCGCCTGAGCGCGGGGACCACGCACGCTCCTTTTTCCGCTGCGCGCACTGCGGCTGCAGTGTCTGCGTTTACGGCGCAGCCCCGAGAACTTCGCATTGAAGCGACATGCGCAGTTCGGTGCGACTGCGCTTGTGCAAATTCTCCTTTCGAGGACTCGGGTTAACCCTAAATAGAAGTCCAAGGGTTAACCCTGAGCACCAAATTGGTTTGCTTCGCCCCAATGAAGTGCATCGAAAAAATCGATGAGCTAAGAGAAATTTTTTGAATTTGCCAGCGCAGTTACACCCCAACACAATCCGTCCAACGTCATGCAATTGACTTTTCTCAATGCAAGGAAATACGGTGGACTTAGCTCAAGAAAATTCGCTCGCGGTGTTTGGCCCTGAGGGCACCAGCAATCCGAACCACGTCCGCGACACCATCCGCAAGGGCCTGTGGACATCGCACACCAGCGGTCTCGCAGACGGCCATGTGCAAGGCAACGTGGTCATCCTGCCCGAGGTGCTTGCCAGTGACTTTCTGCGGTTCTGCCAGCGCAATCCCAAGCCTTGCCCCGTGCTGGCGGTCAGCGAGCCCGGCCAGTTCACCCTGCCTTCGCTGGGCAAGGACATCGACATCCGCAGTGATGTGCCGCTGTACCGCATCTGGCGCCACGGTGAAATGTCGGAGGAGGTGGCGGACATTGCCAGCCTCTGGCGGCCGGACCTGGTCACCTTCATCCTGGGCTGTTCGTTTTCGTTCGAGTCCGCATTGATCGAGGCAGGCATCCGCCTGCGCCACATCGACGAAGGCAAGAACGTGGCCATGTTCCGCACCAACGTGCAAACCGAGCCGGCCGGCCCTTTTGGCGGCGCCATGGTGGTGACCATGCGTCCCATGCCCGCAGCGGATGTGATCCGTGCGGTGCAGGTCACCTCGCGTTTCCCCAATGTGCATGGAGCGCCTGTGCACATCGGTGACCCGGCCCTGATCGGTATCGCCGATCTGGCCCATCCCGACTACGGGGACGCCGTAGCGCTGATGCCGGGCGAAATCCCTGTTTTCTGGGCCTGCGGTGTCACCCCGCAATCGGCCATCTTGAATGCCCAGCCCGCGTTCTGCATCACGCATGCACCGGGCTGCATGCTGGTCACCGACCTTCTCAACCACCAGCTCGCCAGTTTCTGATCCGCTTTCAACAAGGAGTTCCACCATGAAGAAAATCACAATTTGTTTGTCCGCAGTCCTCAGCGTCTGCGCCGCCCAGGCCCAGATCAAGTGGGACCTGCCCACGGGTTATGGCGCCAACAGCTTCCAGACGCAGAACGTGCAGCAGTTCGCCAACGAGGTGGATCAGCTCACGGGCGGCAAGCTCAAGATCGTGTTGCACCCCGGTGGCTCGCTGTACAAGGCCAACGAAATCAAGCGTGCGGTGCAAACCGGCCAGGTGCCTTCGGCCGAGTTCATTCTCTCGGGCGCATCCAACGAGAACCCGCTGTTTGGTGTGGACTCGATTCCGTTCCTGGCCACGAGCTATGCCGATTCCAAGCGCCTGTATCTGGCCGCCAAGCCTGCCCAGGAGAAGCTGCTCGCGTCCCAAGGCGTGAAGGTTCTGTTCAGCGTGCCATGGCCCGGCCAGTCGCTCTACTCGCTCAAGCCCGTGAGTACGCCCGCGGACTTTGCTGGCACCAAGATGCGGGCCTACAACCCCGCCACCACGCGCATTGCGCAACTGCTCAAGGCGCAGCCGGTGACGATCCAGCTGTCGGAGCTGGGCCAGGCCCTGGCTACCAACACCGTGCAGAACTTCCTGACATCCAGCGCCAGCGGCGTGGAATCCAAGCTGTATGAGCAGGTGAAGCACTTCTATCCCGTCAGCGCATGGCTTCCGCGCAATGCCACCGTGGTGAACCAGAAGGCGTTCGATGCCCTCGACAAGCCTTTGCAGGACGCCGTGCTGAAGGCAGCGGCAGCCGCCGAAGAGCGCGGCTGGGCCACTAGCGAGCGCGTGGACAAGGAGTTCATCAAAGAGCTGGGCGCCAAAGGCATGACCGTGGCCGAGCCCAGCGACAGCATCAAGAAGGAACTGACAAGCATTGGCGAGTCCATGACGGCCGACTGGATCAAGTCTGCCGGGCCGGAGGGACAGGCCATCATCGACGCCTACCGCAAGAAGTAATCGTCGTTTTCCGGGCCCCCGCAGTGGGGCCGGGGTAGCACAGGCGCCTGCTGCCCAGTTCTTTCGTCGCCACTCCCCCTCATTTTTTTCAAGCGTTACCGGAGTACGCCATGGACAAACTCGTCCGAAATTTCTACAGGCTGCTGATGTTGCTGTCCGGCCTGTCCATGCTGGCTGCGTTCGCCGCAGTCACGCTGGGCGTGTTTGCCCGCGAGGTCATTCACGTCAACATCGACGGTCTCGACGCGTATGCAGGCTACGCCATCGCCGCAGCGCTGTTCTTTGCATTGCCCGGCACATTGCAAAACGGAGACCACATCCGGGTGACCCTGTTGCTCGACCGGCTGCCGTCACGCTGGCGCGGCGCCTTTGAATGGTTCTGCCTGTCCAGTGCACTGGTGCTCACGGTCTATATCGCCTGCTACGCAGTGCGCTCGGTGTGGATTTCCTACGTCACGCACGACATTTCGCCTGCGGCCGATGCCTCGCCGCTGTGGATTCCCCAGATCAGCATGGCCATGGGCTGCATCGGCTTTGCGCTGTCGTTTGCCCATGCGCTCATCCTGCGCTTTCAGGGCGTGGCCTTCATGGCCGTGTCTGAATCGGCCCGTTCCGAGTAACCCCTGGCAGGAGAAATCAACATGGACGTCATCATTGCCTTTGGCCTGATCGTGGTGCTCTTTGCAGTGCTCGGTTCGGGTTTGTGGATCGGCCTGTCACTGCTTGCGGTGGCGCTGGTCGGTATGGAGCTTTTCACCAGCCGCCCCGTGGGCGACAGCATGATGCTGACCATCTGGGGGTCTACCTCCAGCTGGACGCTCACGGCTTTGCCGCTATTCCTCTGGATGGGCGAGATACTGTTTCGCAGCAAGCTGTCGAGCAGCATGTTCAAAGGCCTGGCGCCCTGGCTGGACCGTCTGCCCGGCCGCCTGTTGCATGTGAACGTGGTGGGCTGCACCATCTTCGCAGCCATCTCGGGCTCATCGGCGGCCACTTGCGCGACCATCGGCAAGATCACGCTGCCCGAACTCAAGCAGCGTGGCTATCCCGAAGACATCTCGGTGGGCACACTGGCTGGCGCAGGCACGCTGGGCCTGCTGATCCCGCCGTCGATCATCATGATCGTCTATGGCGTGGCGGCCAATGTGTCGATCTCCAAGCTGTTCCTGGCTGGCGTGATCCCAGGCCTGCTGCTGGCAGCACTTTTCATGGGCTACATCGTCGTGTGGGCCTTGTTCAACAAGGACAAGGTGCCAGCGCCCGATGCCCGCCTGAGCTTTGTGCAGAAGCTCTATGCGTCGCGCCACCTGATCCCTGTGGTGTCGCTCATCGTGGTGGTGCTGGGCGCCATCTACAGCGGTATTGCCACCGCCACCGAGGCCGCGGCGCTGGGTGTGGGCGGGTCGCTGATTCTGGCGAAGATCGAGGGATCACTCGATTGGGCGCGCTTCAAGGACGGGCTGGTCGCTGCCTGCCGCGTGTACTGCATGATCGGCCTCATCCTGGCGGGCGCCGCGTTCCTCACACTGGCCATGGGCTTCATCGGCCTGCCACGCCACCTGGCCGAGTTCATCGGCGCCCTGCACCTGTCGCCCTTTGCGCTGATGCTGCTGCTCATCATGTTCTTCATCCTGCTGGGCTGCTTCCTGGATGGCATCTCCATGGTGGTGCTGACCATCGCGGTGCTGCTGCCCACGGTGGAAGCTGCAGGCTTTGACCTGGTGTGGTTCGGCATCTTCATCGTGTTGGTGGTGGAGATGGCGCAGATCACGCCGCCGGTGGGCTTCAACCTCTTTGTGCTGCAGGGCATGACGCGCCGCGAAGTTACCTGGATCGCCCGCACTGCACTGCCTTTGTTCGCATTGATGATCGTTGCGGTCATCCTGACGTATTTCGTGCCCGACGTCGTGCTCTGGCTGCCACGCCAGATGCAGGGCTGACCCCGCAGCACCCCTCACCGAAAAATCCGTACAGGAGCTCACCATGAAGACCATCGTGTTGTTGGCCGCGCTTGCCGTGGCCCCGGTGCTGCACGCCCAAACCCAGTGGAAGCTGGCCACGGGCTACCGGGCGGAGTCGTTCCACACGCGCAATATCGTCCAGTTTGCGCAGGACGTGGAGCGTGCTTCAGCCGGTGCATTGCGCATTGAAGTGCATGCCAACAACGCCTTGTTCAAACTGGCTGAGATTCCTCAGGCGGTGCAGGACGGCAAGGCCCAGGCGGGCGAAACCATCATGACGAGCCTGGTGCGCGAGATCCCTATGGCAGGTGGCGATTCCGTGCCTTTTGTGGTCCGCAGCTATGCCGACGCACGGCGCATGTGGGATGTGCAGCGACCGTTGATCGAAGTGCACATGGCGCGCAAGGGGCTCAAAGCCTTGTACGCCGTGCCGTGGCCTCCGCAGGGGCTGTTCACCACGGTCCCGGTGCGTTCGTCGGTGGATTTCAAGGGCACCCGCATGCGCACTTACAACCCGGGCACGGTGCGCATTGCCGAGCTGCTGGGCGCCACGCCCGTGGATGTGCCCATGGTCGAGGTCAATCAGGCCCTGGCGGCCGGAAAGCTGGATTCGATGATCACATCGGCCCTGACCGGGGTGGAAAACCAGGTCTGGGGCCAGATCAAGCAGTACTACGGTATCAACGCCTGGTTCCCCAAGAACATCGTCTTTGTGAACCAGCAGGCGTTTGACGCACTGCCCGCCCCGGTGCGCCAGGCCGTGAGCCAGGCTGCAGCAGACGCCGAAAAACGGGGCTGGGCGATGAGCGCCGCCGTGGCCGAGGAGTCGGTGATCGAACTGCAGCGCAAAGGCATCAAGGTCGAGCCCCCCACCGCGGTGCTGGACTCCGAACTCAAACGCCTGGGCGAACGCTTTTCCCGCGAATGGGTGCGGTCCGTGGGGAGCGAGGCCAACCAGCTCTTCATCCCGTACTACACGCAGCGCTAGGCCATTGCATTGTTGGCATCACCAAGGAATCACCATGCAAACCCCTTCCGACACCATCGAGATGTATCTGCTGGCCAAGGATGGCAACCGGCCTCACCTGATCGAGCGGGCCTTTGCCGGCGGCGCGCTGCTGCGCATGGACGTGCGGCAGGGCGACATGGACTTTCCGCCGGTGGCCCACGGCCGCGACGCCATTGCCGAAACCCTGGTACGCCGCTTTGGCCGCACTTATGAAAACGTGTACAGCTTCTGTCTGGCCGATCCTCCCGATCCTGCGTGCGCGGAGTTTCACTGCCCCTGGCTTGTGGCCATGACCGAAAAAGACAGCCGCGCGGTGCGCCTGGGTTGCGGCCAGTACCACTGGCGCTTTGCACCGGGCTCGCGCCTGGCGCAGGAGCTGAGCATTGTGGTGGACAGCATGCAAACCCTGCCGCCCTCGGACATCCATGTCGTGATGCCCTGGATCGCTGCACTGAGCCGCCCCTGGTGCGGAGCGGACAAGGCCATGGTCACAGCGCCCTCCATTCCTTCTGTGCGCGCGGTGCTGGAGGCACTGGCTCGCGCGCCGCGCTCCCCGGCCCGCTCCCCTCTGGCCCTGGCGGCCTGAGCGAGCACCGAACCCTTTCATTTCACTTTGCAAACCATCACACCATGACACAACTTGCACCCACCACCCACATTCCCCGCTGGCAGTTCTGGATTGACCGTGGGGGCACATTCACCGACATCGTGGCCAAGCGGCCTGATGGCTCGCTGACCACCCACAAGCTGCTGTCTGAAAACCCCGAGCAGTACAAGGACGCCGCCGTGGCGGGCATCCGCCACCTGCTGGGTTTGAAGCCTGGCGAGCCCGTCACACCCGCGCTGGTGGAGTGCGTGAAGATGGGCACCACCGTGGCCACCAACGCATTGCTGGAGCGCAAGGGCGAGCCCACGCTGCTGGTGACCACGCGCGGCTTTCGCGACGCGCTGCGTATTGCCTACCAGAACCGCCCCCGTTTGTTCGATCGCCACATCCAGTTGCCCGAGCTTTTGTACACCGAGGTGATCGAAGCGTGCGAACGGGTGGGCGCCCATGGCGATGTGCTGCAGGCACTGGACGAACCCAGCCTGCGCGGCGACCTGCTGGCCGCCTACGGACGTGGTCTGCGCAGCGTGGCCATTGTGTTCATGCACGGCTACCGCTACACCCAGCATGAACAGGCGGCTCAGCGCATCGCCAAAGAGGTGGGCTTCACGCAGATCAGCACCTCGCACGAAACCAGCCCCATGATGAAGTTCGTGAGCCGGGGCGACACCACCGTGGTGGATGCTTACCTCTCACCCATCTTGCGCCGCTATGTGGAGCAGGTCGCCAGCGAGATGCCGGGCGTCAAGCTGTTCTTCATGCAGTCTTCGGGGGGCCTCACCGATGCGGGTACCTTCCAGGGCAAGGATGCGATTCTGTCGGGGCCCGCAGGTGGCATCGTAGGCATGGCGCGCACGGCGGGCCTGGCCGGGCATGAAAAGGTCATCGGCTTTGACATGGGCGGAACGTCCACGGACGTGAGTCACTACGCCGGTGCGTTCGAGCGCGAGTTCGAAACCCACGTCGCCGGTGTGCGCATGCGCGCCCCCATGATGAGCATCCACACGGTGGCGGCTGGCGGCGGCTCGGTGCTGGCCTACGACGGTGCCCGCTTCCGAGTGGGCCCCGAGAGCGCAGGCGCCAACCCAGGCCCGGTGAGCTACCGCCGGGGCGGCCCGCTGGCCGTGACCGATGCCAACGTGATGGTGGGCAAGGTGCAGCCGCGTTACTTCCCCAGCGTGTTTGGCCCCGCCGCCAACGAAACACTGGACGCCGATGCGGTGCGCGCCCGTTTTGAGGAAATTGCTGCGCAGACCCAGCGCAAGCCCGAAGAAGTGGCCGAAGGCTTCATCCAGATCGCTGTGCAGCAGATGGCCAACGCCATCAAGAAGATCAGCGTGGCACGCGGCTACGACGTGACGCGCTACACGCTGCAGTGTTTTGGTGGCGCGGGCGGCCAGCATGCCTGCCTGGTGGCCGACGCTTTGGGCATGTCGCGTGTGTTTGTGCACCCGCTGGCGGGCGTGCTCAGTGCTTATGGCATGGGTCTGGCGGACCAGACGGTGATCCGCGAACAGGCGGTGGAGATGCCACTGGCCGCCGCATCGCTGCCGCTGATTGCGGAACGCCTGGACGCACTGGGCTCTGCGGCCCAGGCCGAGCTGGAGCGCCAGCAGGTCAGCGCCAACCCGGTGCAGGTGCGCCACAACGTGCACGTGCGCTACGAAGGCACCGATTCGGCCCTGGTGGTGCCGTTTGGCGACATGGCCAGCATCCAGGCCGCTTTCGAATCTGCCTATCGCCAGCGTTTTGCCTTCCTGATGGTAGGCAAGGGTCTGGTGGTGGAGGCCGTGTCGGTCGAGGCCATGATTGCGGGCGATGCCCCCGCCGAGCCGCGCCTTCCCGTGCATCCGCACCGCAAGCACCCACAGCGCGAGACGGTGAAGATGTACTCGGGCAGCGCATGGCACGATGCCGCCCTGGTGGTGCGCGAGGACCTGCACCCTGGCGACGTGATCCCAGGCCCGGCCATCATTGCCGAGAAGAACACCACCACCGTGGTGGAGCCCGGCTGGTCTGCGCGCCTCACGGACCTGGATCACCTGGTGCTGGACCGCGTCACCGCGCGCAAGGTGCAGTACGCCGCAGGCACCACGGTAGACCCGGTGCTGCTGGAGGTGTTCAACAACCTATTCATGAACATCGCTGAGCAGATGGGCCTGCAGCTGCAGAACACGGCCTACTCGGTCAACATCAAGGAGCGCCTGGACTTCAGCTGTGCGCTCTTCGATGCCACGGGCAACCTGATCGCCAACGCGCCGCACATGCCCGTGCACCTGGGTTCCATGGGTGAGAGCATCAAGACCGTGATCCGCGAGAACGCGGGGAAGATGCACCCGGGCGATGTGTACATGCTCAACGACCCGTACCATGGCGGCACCCATCTGCCTGATGTGACCGTGATCACCCCGGTGTATGTGGCCGAGGGCAAGGAGCCCACGTTTTATGTGGGCAGCCGGGGCCACCATGCCGACATCGGTGGCACCACGCCGGGCTCGATGCCACCGTTCTCCACGCGCATCGACGAAGAGGGTGTGCAGATCAACAACGTGAAGCTGGTGGACCGTGGCATCTTTCTGGAAGAAGAGGTGCGCAGCCTGCTGAAGACGGGTGGCGGCACCACGCCGTACCCCAGTCGCAACCCTCAGCAGAACCTGGCCGACCTGCGTGCCCAGATCGCTGCCAACGAGAAGGGTGTGCAGGAACTCTCGAAGATGGTGGGCCAGTTTGGCCTGGATGTCGTGCAGGCCTACATGCGCCATGTGCAGGACAACGCGGAAGAGTCGGTGCGCCGCGTGATCACGCAGCTCAAAGACGGGCAGTTCACCCTGAAGCTGGACAACGGCGCGCAGATCAGCGTGTCGGTCAAGGTCAATGTGGCCGAGCGCAGCGCGGTGATCGACTTTGCAGGCACCAGTGCGCAGCAGACCAACAACTTCAACGCCCCGCGTGCAGTGTCCATGGCGGCGGTGCTGTATGTGTTCCGCACGCTGGTCGACGATGACATTCCGCTCAATGCCGGGTGTTTGAAACCCCTGCAGGTCATCATCCCGCAGGGCTCCATGCTCAACCCCAATCCGCCGGCCTCGGTGGTGGCGGGCAATGTGGAGACCTCCACCTGCATCACCAATGCGCTGTTCGGCGCTTTGGGCGTGATGGCGGGCAGCCAGCCCACCATGAACAACTTCACCTTTGGCAATGCGCAGTACCAGTACTACGAAACCATTGCCGGTGGCAGCGGTGCCGGTGCGGTGTTCGATGCTTCGGGCCGCACGGTGCGCGGGTTTGACGGCACCAGCGTGGTCCAGACGCACATGACCAATTCGCGCCTGACCGACCCCGAGGTGCTGGAGTTCCGCTTCCCCGTGGTGCTCGACAGCTACGAGATCCAGCGCGGGTCTGGCGGGGCAGGCCGCTGGGCGGGTGGTGATGGTGGCGTGCGGCGCGTGCGCTTTCTGGAGGCGATGACGGCCAGCATTTTGTCCAACGGGCGCCTGAACCCCGCCTTTGGCATGGCAGGCGGCCAGCCCGGCCGGCCCGGTGCCAACCGCGTGCTGCGTGCCAATGGCCAGGTGGAAGAGCTGGGCCATATCGGCGCGGCGCTGATGGAGCCTGGCGATGTGTTCGAAATCGCTACCCCCGGCGGTGGCGGCTTTGGCGAATGTGTCACGTTGTGACGTGATGGGCCGCTGACCCCAGTGGGGCATGTGCTGTGTGTGATGTACCTGCGGGGACACACTGGGCACAGCGCTTGCCACCACTGGTTTCCACCCCCGCACGGTGCGGGAAATGAACCAGGAGAACGCTCATGAACTACTTGCCAGCCACTTCCGGGGCGCTTGGCGGCGCCACCTTCTCCGCCGCACCTGCACACGCGGATGTCAACCGTGCCACAACAGACTCTGCCGCCCAGAGCCCAGAGCCTGCGCGGCGCAGCCGCACCCTGAGCGTGGGGCAGAAGCTGGCGGCCAGCTTTGGCATTCTGGGCTTCGCGGTGGCCTTGCTCGGCGCCACCACCTGGCTGACGGGCCAGGGCACCAGCCGCCAGGCTACGCTGCTGACTGCAGAGCAGCTGCCCATTGAGCGCACGGTGCGGGACTGGAAAACGCAGTCTGTCTATATCGGCCAGATTGCATTGCGTGCCACGTTGTCGTCCGACGTGTTCCCGCTGGTGGCTGAGATGCGCAGCCAAATCGCCGCCGAAGACGCGATGCGCAAGCGCATTGAAGAAGCGATGGCCAAGGCGTCCTCCAGCGAGAGCGCCGGGCCGCTGTGGACCGAAGCCCAGGAGCAACGCCAGAAATATGCAGTGTTGCGGGATGCGCTGGTGCAAAACGCCCTCGAAGCCAAGATCATCAGCCAGAAGGAGTTGCAGGAACACGCTGCTGCGTTGACCCAGTACCTGCGCTCCATTGACCAGTTGCTCGCAGCCTCCGAGCAGTCATCCCTGAAAGCGGGTGACAGCATGATTACCGACGCGTCCCGTGCGCAATGGGTCAGTGCTGTGGCGGTGCTGGTGGTGGTGGCGTTGTCGGCGCTGTTTGGCTGGCTGCTGCGGCGCTCCATCGTGCTGCCGCTGCGCCAGGCCTGCGAAGCGGCGGACCTGGTGGCGCGGGGCGACCTGACGGTGCGCATGCAAACCCAGCGCACCGACGAGATTGGCCAGCTGCTCACGGCGCTGGACAAGATGGTCGAGTCGCTGCACTACGTGGTGACCGAGGTGCGTGACTCGGGCGAATCCATCCATGTGGCCAGTTCGGAGGTGGCAGCGGGCAACACTGACCTGAGCATGCGCACCGAGCATGCCGCCAGCAACCTGCAGCAGACGGCGGCCAGCATTGCGCAGCTGGCGCAGATGGTGGCCGCCAATGCCGACAGCACGCGCCAGGCCAATGCCCTGGCGCTGAACGCCACCGAAGTGGCCAGCAAAGGCGGCGAAGTGGTCAGCCAGGTGGTCAAGACCATGGAAGAGATCAACGCCAGCAGCAAGAAGATCGCCGACATCGTTGGCATCATTGATGGCATTGCGTTCCAGACGAATATCCTGGCACTGAACGCCGCCGTGGAGGCCGCCCGCGCGGGCGAACAGGGGCGCGGCTTTGCCGTGGTGGCCAGCGAAGTGCGGGGCCTCGCAGGGCGCAGTGCCAATGCGGCGCGTGAGATCAAGGCGCTGATCTCCACCAGCGTGGACAAGGTGAGTGATGGCGCCCGGCTGGTGGTGACCGCAGGTTCCACCATGGGCGACATCGTGCAGAGCGTGGAGCGGGTGACCACGCTGATGTCCGAGATCAACGAGGCCAGCAGCGAGCAGAGCACACAGATCGGCCAGGTGAGCCAGGCGGTCGACCAGCTCGACCACATGACGCAGCAAAACGCCGCGCTGGTGGAGCAGGGCGCTGCAGCGGCCCAGAGCCTCAAGGACCAGGCCAACCGGCTGGCGGGTGCGATGGGGCAGTTTCAACTCACGCGGGCAGCCGCGTGAGCGCCAGTGCCAGATAGATCAATAAAAAAGGGCCTGCAGCGCAGGCCCTTTAAGCACTAGGTGCTATGAATTTTGATGGTGCTCACATGCCTGCATAGTTCGGACCGCCGCCGCCTTCAGGGGTGACCCACACGATGTTCTGCGTGGGGTCCTTGATGTCGCAGGTCTTGCAGTGCACGCAATTTTGCGCATTGATCTGCAGGCGCTGGGCATCACCGCCTTTGGTGGTGTCGGGCACGAACTCGTAAACGCCCGCCGGGCAGTAGCGCGCCTCGGGGCCCGCGTACTTGGCCAGGTTGATGTTGACCGGCACACTCGCGTCCTTGAGCGTGAGGTGGGCGGGCTGGTTCTCTTCATGGTTGGTGTTGCTGATGAACACGCTGGAGAGGCGGTCGAACGTGAGCTTGCCATCGGGCTTGGGGTAGACGATGGGTTTGCACTCGGCCGCAGGCTTGAGGTACGCGTGGTCGGGCTTGTCGCGGTGCAACGTCCAGGGGATGTGGCCGCGCAGCACAAATTGTTCGAAACCGTTCATCAGCGTGGCCGTGGTCAGGCCGTACTTGAACCAGTTCTTGAAGTTGCGGTCCTTGTTCAGTTCGGTGTGCAGCCAGCTCTTTTCGAAGGCTTCGGGGTAGGCTGTCAGCTCGTCGTGCTGGCGGCCAGCCACCACGGCGTCGTAGGCGGCTTCAGCGGCCAGCATGCCGGTCTTGATGGCGGCGTGGCTGCCCTTGATGCGGCCCACGTTCAGGTAGCCCGCATTGCAGCCCACCAGTGCGCCACCCGGGAACACGGTCTTGGGCAGGGCGTTGATGCCGCTGGCGTTGATCGCGCGTGCGCCGTACGACAGTCGCTTGGCCGTGACTTCGCCCTTTTCGTTTTCGAAGTAGTAGCGGACGTTCGGGTGCGTCTTCCAGCGCTGGAATTCCTCGAAGGGGCTGAGGTAGGGGTTCTGATAGCCCAGGCCGGTCACAAAGCCCACGGCCACCTTGTTGCCCTCCAGGTGGTACAGGAAGGCGCCGCCGTAGGTGTCGTTCTCCATGGGCCAACCAGCGGTGTGCATCACAAAGCCGGGCTGGTGCTTCTTGGGGTCGATTTCCCAGAGTTCCTTCACGCCAATGCCAAAGCTCTGCGGGTCGCGGTCCTTGTCGAGGTGGAACTTGGCAATCAGCTGCTTGCCGAGGTGGCCGCGTGCGCCTTCGGCAAACACGGTGTATTTACCCAGCAGCTCCATACCGAGCTGGAAGTTTTCGGTGGGCTCGCCGTCCTTGCCGATGCCCAGATTGCCCGTGGCCACACCCTTGACGGAGCCGTTATCGTTGTAGAGGACCTCTGCGGCGGTAAAGCCGGGGAAGATTTCCACGCCCAGGGCCTCTGCCTGATCGCCCAGCCACTTGGTCAGGTTGCCCAGGCTGATGATGTAGTTGCCATGGTTCTGCGCAAACGGTGGCAGGAACATGTTGGGCACGCGAAAGCCCGATTTTTCAGACAGGAAGATGTAGGCGTCGTCGGTGACGGGCTGGTTCAGGGGCGCGCCGCGCTTTTTCCAGTCGGGGATCAGCTCGGTGAGGGCCTTGGGATCCATGATGGCGCCCGACAGGATGTGCGCACCGGGCTCGGAGCCTTTTTCGAGCACCACGACCGAGACGTCCTGGCCTTTTTCGGCCGCCAGTTGCTTCAGGCGGATCGCAGTGGCAAGGCCGCCAGGGCCGCCGCCAACGACCACCACGTCGTATTCCATGGATTCGCGGGGGCCGTATTGGGCGAGGATTTCTTCGTTGGTCATGGGCTTCTCGTCGGGCGTTTGATAATGGATTATTTTCTACAGAGCGCCGACCGCGCCCTGTCTGTCTGGCGACTGATTGTATTCACGGAATATGGACAATCGAACGACCGTTCTATTTTGATCAGTAGGGAGACTCTAAATGGCATACAGCATCGACTTGTCCGGCCGCGTGGCCTTCATCACGGGCGCCTCCAGCGGCCTGGGCGCGCAGTTTGCCCGCACGCTGGCCCGCGCGGGCGCAGGCGTCGTGTTGGCCAGCCGCCGGGTGGAAAAACTCAAGGAGCTGCGCGCGCGCATCGAAGGCGAGGGCGGTGACGCCCATGTGATCGAGCTGGACGTGACCGATCACGACTCCATCAAGTCCGCCGTGGCCCATGCCGAGACCGAAATGGGCTCCATCGACATTCTGGTGAACAACTCGGGCGTGAGCACCACGCAGCGCATCCAGGACGTGACGCCCGAGGACTACGATTTCATCTTCGACACCAATGTGAAGGGCGCCTTCTTTGTGGCGCAAGAGGTGGGCAAGCGCATGCTGGCCCGCTCCCGCGGTGCAGCGCCGGGCAGCTTCACCGGCGGTCGCATCATCAATATCGCTTCGATGGCGGGCCTCAAGGTGCTGCCGCAGATCGGTGCCTATTGCATGAGCAAGGCCGCCGTGGTGCAGATGACCAAGGCCATGGCCATCGAATGGGGCAGGTTCGGCATCAACGTGAATGCGATCTGCCCGGGCTACATCGACACGGAAATCAATCACCACCACTGGCAGACCGAGCAGGGCAAGAAGCTCATCGACATGCTGCCCCGCAAGCGCGTGGGCAACGCGCAAGACCTGGATGCGCTGCTGGTGATGCTGGCCAGCGACCAGAGCCATTTCATCAATGGTGCGGTGATTGCGGCCGATGACGGCTTTGGGGTCTGATCCCTCGGGTGTGCGAAGCCATGAAGATTGAAATCCCGGAAATCAAGAAGCTGGTTTTTGAAATGCGCTTCCCCGTGCGTTGGGGCGACATGGACGCCATGGGCCATGTCAACAACACGGTGTATTTCAGGTACCTGGAGACGGCGCGCATCGACTGGATGGTGTCGGTGGGCTGCAACCCCGATCCGCGCGGGCAGGGGCCGGTCATCGTCAATGCGTTCTGCAATTTCTACAAGCAGCTCGAATACCCGGCTGACGTGCTGCTCAAGCTCTACGTGAGCGACCCGGGCCGCACCACGTTTGAGACCTGGGGCACGATGGAGCGCGTGGACCAGCCCGGCGTGATTTGCGCGGCAGGTGGCGCCACCACCATCTGGGTGGACTTCCCGCAGCAGAAGGCAGCGCCCTTGCCGGACTGGATGCGGGCGCTGGTCTCTGCGGATAGAATTTGAATGAAATTGGGCTCTAGCGCTTATTGGATAAGCGCTAGTAGCTATTAGATTGATAGTAAATGCGCCAGGGCACTTACTTCTGCTTGGGCACCCGTCCCATCAAGTAAAACTCTGGGTTGGGCTGCATGCCCGCAAAGCTGGCCATGCGGTTGCTCAGGCCAAAGAATGCAGTGATGGCCGCGATGTCCCAGATGTCCTCGTCGTCAAAGCCGTGGGCGTGCAGCGCAGCGAAGTCGGCGTCCTCGATCTCGTGCGAGCGCTGGCAGACCTTCATCGCAAAGTCGAGCATCGTGCGTTCGCGTGGGCTGATGTCGGCCTTGCGGTAGTTCACGGCCACCTGGTCGGCGATGAGGGGTTTCTTTTCATAGATGCGCAGGATCGCGCCGTGCGCCACCACGCAATACAGGCACTGGTTGGCCGCGCTGGTGGTAGTGACGATCATCTCGCGCTCGCCCTTGGTCAGGCTGCCTTCTTCTTTCAGCATGAGTGCATCGTGGTACGCGAAGAACGCTCGCCACTCGGCCGGGCGGCGCGCAAATGCCAGGAACACGTTGGGGATGAAGCCCGCCTTCTCCTGCACTTCCACGATGCGTGCGCGGATGTCTTCGGGCAGGGTGTTCAGGTCGGGAAAAGGGTAGCGGCTCACGGCGGTCTCCTGTGGTTTTTGTGAGTTGAGGTTGCGGGGCAAGTATCACGGATGCCACTGGGTGGCTCGTACAGGGCTTTGTGCGGGCGCGGCCGAATTGCCCGCCAGCGCATACGACAACTGGGTGGCCGCAGCCATCACTGTCTGCGCCAGCGCTTCGAGCTTTTCGGCCGGCAGGCGCGAGGCTGGGCCCGAAATGCACACCGAGCCCATCAGCCGCCAGTGCATGCCAAACACCGGCGCCGACACCGTGGCCACGCCCTGTTCGCGCTCGCCAATCGACCAGTGGTAGCCCTTTTTGCGGATCTCTTCATAGGCCTTGCCCGGCTCGCCCGAAAACGCCAGGATCACACGGCCCGGCGATCCTTTGTCCAGCGGCAGGCCTTCGCCCATGCGTGCGTGGTGGCGCAGCGCCTGCGGGCCTTCCACACGCACAAGGCAGGTCCGCACATTGCCTTCGCGCACATAAAACGCGGCGCTTTCGCCCGTGGCAAGGGTCAGCTCGCGCAGCGCGGGCTCCAGCACGTTCTGCACGTCAAAACCGGCCTGGTAGCGCGCGCCCAGCCAGCCTGCCGCCGGGCCCAGGCGCCAGTCGCCATCCTCGCGCTGCACCATGAAACCCGACTGCGCCAGCGTGCGCGCCAGGCGCAGCACCGTGGTCTTGTGCAGGCCGCAGCGGCGGCTCAGCTCGGCCAGGGGCAGGCTGGATTCGCCCAGTGCAAAGGCTTCCAGCACCTGCAGGGCACGTGTGACGGCGATGACACCACCACCGGGTTCTGCATCTGCCGGAGCCATGGGACGGGGCGCGGGGGCGAGGGGTTGGGAGGGCTTGGCGGGGTGGTTGCTCATGGCGCAATTCGTTTCATGGTACGCAACTGCATTGTATGGGTTGAAACGTCTGCGTACAGTCGCACCCACGGCGCCGGACCAGAACACGCATCACAACAAAGGCCCTGCAGACCGGCGTGACGAACCACCACAACGGAGACAAATTCATGACCGCCTTCACTTCGCTTTCGCGCTCCCTGTGCGCTGCCTTCCTGGGCTTTGCGGCCGCAGCCGCACCTACCGGGGCCGCTCTGGCGCAGGCCGCTTACCCCAGCAAACCCATCCGCCTCATCGTGCCGTTCCCGCCCGGCGGCGGCACCGACATGATTGCCCGCACGGTGGCGCAAAAGCTCACGGACCAGAACAAGTGGAACGTCATCGTGGACAACCGCCCTGGCGCGGGCGGCAACCTGGGGGTGGACGCCGCCGCCAAGTCACCCGCCGACGGCTACACGCTCGTCATTGGCCAGACCAGCAACCTGGCCATCAACCCCACGCTGTACCCCAAGCTGCCGTACGACCCGCTCAAGGACCTGGTGCCCGTGGCGCTCGTCTCGTCCTCGCCCATCGTCATGGCTGCGCCCATCAACTCACCCTTCAAGAGCTACGCCGATGTGGTGGCGGCCGCCAAGGGCAAGCCCGATGCGCTGACGCTGGGCTATTCGGGCAACGGCACCGTGGCCCACCTGGCCGGGGAACTGGCCGAAAACGCCGCCGACATCAAGCTGCGCCACATCCCCTACAAGGGCGCGGCCCAGGCCATGACGGACCTGGTGGGCGGGCAGATCGACCTGTACATGTCGTCGGTGCCCACGCTGCTGGGCCAGGTGCGCAATGGCAAGCTCAAGGTCATCGCCATCACCTCGGCCAAGCGCTCGCCGCAATTGCCGGATGTGCCCACGCTGGCCGAGTCGGGCTACAAGGGCTTCGAGGCCGTGACCTGGTTCGGCATCCTGGCCCCTGCCGGTACGCCCACACCCATCCTGGCGCAGCTCAACAAGGCCATCAACGCGGCCCTGCAGCAGCCCGATGTGGCCGACAAGCTGCGCTCCGAAGGCGGCGATGTGCTGGGCGGCACCGCCGAGCAGTTCAGCGCGCTGCTCAAAGCCGAAGTGCCGCGCTGGGCCAAGATCGTCAAGGACTCGGGCGCCAGCCTGGACTGACGGGCTCACGCTGGGGGGGCGGTTTGTCCCGCGTATCTGCCCGCCCCACTTCTTCACCTTCGCATTTCGTCTGCACTTCGCCAGCCGCTGAGTCCGGGGCTGGTTGCGCTGCGGCATGGGCGCCTTGCACGCGCATCCCAGTCAGCCGCGCCCATTCGCTCCCCAGCATCTCCGCGTTCTTTCCAAGGATTCCCCATGAGCCAACTCCCTGAAATCATCCGCACCATCGAGCGCGTCAGCGCCGACGTCGTGAGCAAAGCGGCCACCTACCAGGCCGCTATCCTGGCCGACGTGGCGGGCCGCCGCGGCACCATGCACGGCCGCGTGGCGCCCGTGCACCAGAACATGAAGGTGGCGGGCCCTGCCTTCACCGTCGAAGTGCGCCCCGGCGACAACCTCATGATCCACGCCGCCATTGCCCTGGCTCAGCCGGGCGATGTGCTGGTGATCGACGGCAAGGGCGACCAGACCGCCGCGCTGATGGGCACGCTGATGCTCAGCGCCTGCAAGAAGCGCGGCCTGGCCGGCGTGGTCGTGGACGCCGCCATCCGCGACAAGCTGGAGATCCTGGAGCTGGACTTCCCCGTGTTCAGCGCGGGCTTCAACCCCGCTGGGCCCACCAAGTACGTGCCCGGCCGCATCAACCACCCCATCAGCGCCGGTGGCGCCACCGTGAACCCCGGTGATCTGGTGGTGGGCGACGCCGATGGCGTGGTCGTCATCGAGCGCGAAAAAGCCCCCGCCATGATGGCGCTGGCCGACAAGAAGGTGGCCGACGAAGCCGCCCGCCTCGAAGCCATTGCACGCGGCGACACCGCATCGAAATGGCTGCCCGCTGCCCTGCGCGCCGCCGGTGTACTCAAGGAAGGGGAGTCGCTGTGAACCCATCCATCATCGTCACCGGCGCCGATCTGGCGCAGCAAGCCCTGGACCTGCTCACGGGCTACGACATCGTCTACGCAGGCAAGACGCCTACCGAAGAAGACATGGTGGCCCTGTGCGGTGCGCACAACCCCGTGGCCATCATCGTGCGCTACGGCAAGGTGGGCGCTGCGGTGATGGACGCGGCCCCGGCGCTCAAGGTCATCTCCAAGCACGGCAGTGGCACCGACACCATCGACAAGGTGGCGGCCAAGGCCCGGGGCATTGAGGTGGTGGCCGCCGTAGGCGCCAACGCTGCGGCCGTGGCCGAGCAGGCGCTGGCGCTGCTGCTGGCCTGCGCCAAATCGGTGGTGCAGCTCGACGCGCGCATGCACGCGGGCCACTGGGACAAAGCCACGCACAAAAGCCTGGAGCTGGGTGGCCGCACCGTGGGCCTGGTGGGCCTGGGTGCCATCGGCCTGCGGTTTGCCAAGATGGCCGACGCCCTGGGCATGCGCGTGATCGGCTTTGACCCGTTTGCGAAGAACCTGCCGGACTATGTGCAGAGTGTGTGCCTGGAGACGATCTGGCGCGAAGCCGATGCCGTGTCTCTGCACTGCCCGCTGACTGACGAGAACCGGGGCATGCTGAACGCCACCACGCTGGCGCAGTGCAAGCGCGGCGTGATCGTGGTGAACACGGCGCGTGGCGGCCTGATCGACGAGGCCGCGCTGCTGGCGGCCGTGCGTTCGGGCCAGGTGATGGCGGCAGGGCTGGACAGTTTTGCGGTCGAGCCGATGACGGCGGGCCATCCCTTCCAGGGCGAGAAGCACTTCATCCTCAGCCCCCACATCGGCGGTGTGACCAGCGATGCCTACGTGAACATGGGCGTGGGCGCGGCGCAGAACCTGCTGGCCGTGCTGGCCCGGGTGCCTGGCGCAGCGATGGCTGCGGCCTGACGCCAGCCCCCTTCCTGAAAGCAAAGAGAAAAAAGGCACGGGGCAGGGCGCCCCGGCCCATGGAGACAAAGACATGCACACTATTTTGAGAAGAAAAACGGCCTCTGCGCTCGTCCATAAAGCGCTGATAGCTATTGTTTGTATAGCATCCGGTGCAGCAGGGGCGCAAACTGCGTTCCCCCACAAGCCCGTCAAACTGGTGGTGGGATTTGCCGCAGGCGGCCCCACCGACGTGGTGGCCCGTGCGTTTGCCGACCACGCCAGCCGCGCGCTGGGCCAGCCCTTTGTGGTGGACAACAAGCCCGGCGCCAACACCATCCTGGCCGCCCAGGCGGTGGCCAGCGCGCCCGCCGACGGCTACACGCTGCTGTTTGGCGCCACCAACCACACCATGATCCCGGGGCTGTACGCCGGGCGGGTGAAGTTCGATGCGGTGAAGTCGTTCAAGCCGCTGTGCACCGTGGCCACCAGCCCCACGGTGCTGGTGGTGGGGCAGGCCCTGCCCGTGAAGTCGCTGGCTGAGTACATGGCCCGTGCGCGCAAGGAGCCGGGGCGTCTGTCCGCAGGCACGGCGGGCGTGGGGAGCTCAGGCCACTTTGCCACCGAGATGTTTGCCCGCGCCAACAGCTTGCAGCTGAACCATGTGCCCTACAAGGGCGCCGCGCCAGTGGTCACGGACCTGGTGGGCGGCCAGCTCGACAGCTCGTTTGCCACGCTGGGCTCGGTGCTGCCGCAGATCAAGAGCGGCAAGCTCACCGCGCTGGCCGTGGCATCGCCCAAGCGGTCGTCGCTGCTGCCCGACGTGGCCACGTTTGCCGAGGCCGGTGGCGGCAAGTATTCGGCCGACGCCTGGTATGGCCTGCTGGCCCCGGCGGGGCTGGACGACGCCATTGCCCAGCAGCTGGAGCGCGTGGCCAGGGACTTTGTGCAAAGCCCTGCGGCCAACGACAAGTTGCGCGGCCTGGGGCTGGACGCCGATGCCACCTGCGGCGCTGCGTTTGCCAGCCAGGTCGGCCGCGAAGTGGCCGCCTATACGCAGATTGCACGCGAGCTTGATCTGAAAGTGGATTGACCCCCCTGAGGCGCTTTGCGCCTTCCCCCCTCTCTCTCGCCTCGCTGCGCGATGCGGGAAGGGGGACGCAGCCAGTGCGGCGGGGCGGCCCTTGCACGGCTGCCTGCGCTTTGTCAGCGCCAGTTTCGCAGGCCATGGGCCAGCGATACCTGTTTGTTCTTCATGGATTGAATAGATAAGGAGACTTCATGTTGCGTTTTCTCAAACCCTTGATCGCCGCCTGCGCCCTGGCTGCAGGCCTGGCCCACGCCGCCTTCCCCGAGCGGCCCATCACCCTCGTTGTGCCCTATGCCCCCGGTGGCGCGGCCGATGCTGTGGCCCGCGTGGTGGCCACCCGCCTGGGCGCCAAGCTGGGCGGCAGCGTGATTGTGGACAACAAGGCGGGCGCGAGTGGCACCATTGGCGCGAGTTTTGTGGCCAAGGCATCGGCGGATGGCTACACCATGCTGTACGACGCCACGCCGCACTCCATCAACCCGCACCTGTTCCCCAAGATGCCGTATGCCAGCACCGCGCTGCAGCCACTGTCGCTGGTGCTGCTGGCGCCCAATGTGCTCATCGTGAAGGCCGATGCGCCTTACAAGAATTTGGGCGAGCTGATCGCCAAGGCCAAGGCCCAGCCTGGCAAGATCAACTTTGCCTCGGGCGGCAGCGGCACGGTGCAGCGCCTGGCGGCGGAGCTGATGGCCCAGAAGCTGGGCCTCGATATGGTGCACGTGCCCTACAAGAGCGGTGGCCCCGCCATCACCGACGTGATTGCGGGCCAGGTGGACTTCATGTTCGGCACCGTGGCCGCCACCTACCCGCATGTGGCGGGCGGCAAGCTGCGCGCGCTGGCCGTGTCGGCGCCTGAGCGTTCCAAGCGCCTGCCCGATGTGCCCACCGTGGCCGAGGCGGCCATCCCCGGTTATGAGGCCTATGAGTGGAACGGCGTGTTCCTGCCTGCGGGCGTACCTGCCGACGTGGCCACCAAACTGCAGCAGGCCCTGCAAGAGGTGCTGAAGGAAGACGAAGTGAAGCAGCGCCTGGCCGACCTGGGCGCCCAGCCCATCGGTTCCACGCCTGCGGAGTTTGCCGCCTTCCTCAAGAAGGAAGACAGCAAGTGGGGCGGGGTGGTGAAGAAGGGCAATATCAAACTCGACTGAGCCATGCCTTTGCCCGCGCTGACCACGCCCGTGCCGCACTCGGTGGGTCTGAACCGCCCGCAACGCCCGCTGCCGCCCGGCGCGTGCGACAGCCACATGCACATCTTCGATGCACGTTTTGCACCGTCTGCCCACTGGCCGCGCACGCCGCCAGATGCGCCCGTGGCCGCCTACCGGCAGCTGCAGCAGCGCCTGGGTACGTCACGCGCCGTTGTGGTCACGCCCTCCACCTATGGCACCGACAACACCTGCACGCTCGATGCGCTCGACCAGTTGGGCGACAGCGCTCGTGGCGTGGCTGTGGTGGACCCCATCGTGAGCGATGCAGAGCTGGCCCGGCTGGCCGCGCGCCGCGTGTGCGGGCTGCGGGTCAACTTTGTCTCACCCCAATCGTGGGGCACCACCACGGCGCAGATGCTTAGCACGCTGGCGGGCAAGGTGGCACGGCATGCGGACTGCGGTGGCTGGCACATCCAGGTGTTCGCGCACCCGGAGCAGATCGTGGCGCTGGCGCCCGTGCTGCAGGCGCTGCCGGTGCCGCTGGTCATCGACCACCTGGGCCGCATCGATCCGGCCGAAGGACCATCGGCCCAAGCCTTTGGCGTGCTGCGCCGCTTGCTGGACGGGGGCAATACTTGGGTCAAGCTCTCGGGTGCCTACATGCGCTCTGCCGTGCAGGGCCCCAGCTACGCTGACACCCTGCCGCTGGGGCAAGCCCTGGTGCGGGCGGCCCCCAGTCACCTGGTGTGGGGCAGCGACTGGCCCCACACCACCGAGGCGCCGGGCAAGGTGAACGATGCCGACCTGGTGGACCTGCTGCGCGCCTGGGCGGGCTCGGATGCCGCGATGGACCGTATCCTGGTGGACAACCCGGCGCGGTTGTATGGTTTCAGCGCCACCTCCTGACAACGAAAGCCTCTTCCATGTTTCTGCTGCAATCCCCCGAGGTCCGCGAGCTGGCGTTTTTCAGCTCCATGCCCGACACCTTCCGCCGCCCCGAGCGCAGCGCCTGGGCCGATGCCAACCGGGGCGGCACTGTCACCGATTCGTTCCTCGAAGGCCCGGTGTTCGACGACGCGGGCAGCCTGTACGTGACCGACATCCCCTGGGGCCGCATCTTCCGCATCGACCCGCAGGGCCTGTGGACGCTGGTGGCCGAGTACGACGGCGAGCCCAATGGCATGAAGTTCATGGATGCGGGCACGCTGCTCATCACCGACTACAAGAACGGGTTGATGCGGCTCGATATCGCGACCGGCAGGGTCACGCCGTACCTGGAGCGCCGCAACAGCGAACGCTTCAAGGGCGTGAACGATTTGATCTTCGACGCCGACGGCAACCTGTACTTCACCGACCAGGGCCAGAGCGGCCTGCACGACCCGAGCGGGCGCCTGTACCGGCTGCGCCCCAATGGCCAGCTCGACTTGCTGCTGCACAACGTGCCCAGCCCCAACGGCGTGGCCCTGTCGCCCGACGGCCGCGTGCTGTACCTGGCCGCCACACGTGGCAATTGTGTGTGGCGCGTGCCGCTGCTGCCCGATGGCAGCGTGGCCAAGGTGGGGCAGTTCTTCACGTCCTATGGCCCGAGCGGCCCCGATGGGCTTGCGGTGGATGGGGCGGGGCGCCTGTTGGTGGCCAACCCGGGCCTGGGTTATGTGTGGGTGCTCAACCACCGGGCCGAGCCCGTGCTGGTGCTGCGGGGGCCGGCCGGAGCCTCCACCACCAATCTGGCTTATGGCGGGCAGGGAGGACAAACGGTGTTCGTGACCGATTCGACCCACGGCCACATCCTGCACGCACGGCTGGATGCGCCGGGGCTACCCCTGCACCGCTCGACCCCGGACTGAATGTCGGGCCAAAGGGCAAGGGCGTTTTCAGAGCTTTACTGGGCTGCAGCGACCTTTGCGGCGCCGCGATAGCGCGACAGCCAGTGCGCGTAGGGCGCGGGCAGCGTGTTCCATTCAGGCTTTTGCACGCCCAGCACCTGCGCCAGGTGGTATGTGTAGTGCGGATTGGACAGGTGGGCGCGGCCGATCATCACCAAATCCATCTGGCCGTCGGCCACTGCACGTTCAGCGATTTTCGGGTCATCGATGCCCCACGACGAGGCCACGGGCAGGTCGGCTTCGCTGCGCACGCGCTGTGCGACCGGGGCCAGGAAGGCGGGGGTTGCCCAGGGAATCTGCGTCTCGGCAATCACGAAGTTCGCGCTGACGTTGACCATATCCAAGCCACGTTCGCGCATCTGGCGCACCAGCTCAATGGACTCGGCCACGGTTTCCTCGTCGCGTCCGTCGTATTCGATGACTCCGAAGCGTGCCGTGAGTGGCAGGTGCGCCGGCCACACCTTGCGCACGGCCTCCACGGTTTCCAGCAGAAAGCGCGCGCGGTTGTCAAAGCTGCCGCCGTACTGGTCGGTGCGCTGGTTGCTGTGGGGCGAGAAGAAGCTCTGCGCTAGGTAGCCGTGGGCAAAGTGCAGTTCCAGCCACTCGAACCCTGCGGCCAGTGCGCGACGTGCGGCGGCCACAAAGTCGGCCTGCACGCGGGCAATGTCTTGCAGTGTCATGGCCTGGGGTACCCGGGGCAGACCGCCGCCGTAAGCAATGGCGGACGGTGCTATCGGCTGCCAGGCACGCGCGTCGTTCTCGGGAATGTGGTCATCGCCTTCCCAGGGGCGTTGGGCGCTGGCCTTGCGGCCTGCGTGGGCGATCTGGATGCCGGGCACGGCGCCAGCGGCCTTGATGCTGGCGGCGATGCGGCTCATGCCTTCGATCTGCTGGTCGTTCCAAAGGCCTGTGCAGGCCGGGGTGATTCGGCCTTCGGGCGATACGCCCGTGGCCTCGACGATCACCAGGCCTGCGCCGCCGCGAGCGAGACCGGCGTAATGCGCTTGGTGCCATTCATTGGTGAAGCCATCCACCGCGCTGTACTGACACATCGGCGGGATCGCGATGCGGTTGCGCAGGGTGACGCTTTTGAGCTGGAACGGTGTGAACAGGGCAGACATGCAGCTTGCTTTCTTGTCGGTTGATTAGAAAAGGAATTTCGGGCTGAGGGCGGGGGCAAAGACACCACGGCCACGCACAGTGAAGATGGTGGGTACGATGCAGCCATAAACCAAATCGATAGTTCTTATTTCTGAAATCATGGCAATTGATATCAGGGCCATGGACCTGAACCTGCTCAAGGCACTGGATGCCTTGCTCGACGAACGCAGCGTAACCCGCGCCGCCCAGCGCCTGTCGCTCACCCAGCCTGCGGTGAGCGGCATGCTGACCCGGCTGCGCGAGAGCTTTGATGACCCGCTTTTCGTGCGGACACAGCGTGGCATTGCGCCCACGCTGCGCGCACAGGAGCTGGCCGCGCCGGTCAAGGAACTGCTGGGTGGGATCGAGTCGCTGCTGCAACCTCAGGCCTTTGACCCTGCCACGGCGCAGATGACGGTGCAGCTTGCATCCACCGACTATGCGTTGCAGGCGGTGGTGGTGCCATTCCTGGCCATGCTGCGTCGCCGCGCGCCGGGCGTGCGCGTGGCCGTGGTGCCGGCCCAGCATCTGCCGGTGTACGAGCGGCTGGAGCGGGGCGATATCGATCTGGCCCTGATCAGCCCCGAGAACACGGCGCCAGACCTGTATGCCCGGCACCTGTTTGACGAGCGCTACGTGTGCGTGATGCGCGCCGGGCACCCGGATGCAAAGGGCGGCGCGCTGTCGCTGGACCGCTTCTGCGCGCTGGACCATGCGCTCATTTCGTACACGGGTGGCGGTTTCTGCGGCGTGACGGATGAGGTGTTGGCACGCTTGGGCCGATCACGGCGGGTGGTGCTGTCGATCACCAGCTTTCTGGTGCTGCCGGAGATCCTGCGCAATAGCGACCTGATCGCGGTGGTGCCCCAGCGGGTGGTAGCTGATGCTCGCGGGCTGGTGGTGCTGGAGCCACCAGTGGCCATACCTGGCTTCGTTAAAACTGCTGCCTGGCATGAACGCACCCACCGCTCGCCGGGGCACCGCTGGGTCCGCTCGGTGCTGTTCGATACGTGTGGGTGCAAGGAGGCCGGTAGTCCGCTGCATTTGCCGAAATTAGAAAAAAACTATTGAATTAATCAAAACTATTGCCTTTTCATAAGGAAATGCACTCCATAACATCGGCTGCTCACCAACGCCAACAGGAGTGCCTCATGACACAAGAGACCAACAAGTGCCCGTTTGACCACACCAAGGCTGCCGCGCCCAAGGGCCGCGGCAATGCCGACTGGTGGCCAGACCAGCTCAATATCCGTCCCCTGAACCAGAACTCCCCGCTCACCGATCCCATGGGCGACGGCTTCGACTACGCAAAAGAATTCAAGAGCCTGGACCTTGCTGCCGTAAAGGCCGACCTGCATGCGCTGATGACTGACTCGCAGGATTGGTGGCCCGCAGACTTTGGCCACTACGGGCCATTGTTTGTGCGCATGGCCTGGCACAGCGCCGGAACCTACCGCCTGGCGGACGGACGTGGCGGCGCAGGGGCAGGGCAGCAGCGGTTTGCGCCGCTCAATAGCTGGCCCGACAACGCCAATCTGGACAAGGCACGCCGCCTGCTCTGGCCCATCAAGCAGAAGTACGGCCGCAAGATCTCGTGGGCCGACCTGATGATCTTGACCGGCAACGTGGCACTGGAGTCCATGGGCTTCAAGACCTTCGGCTTTGCCGGTGGCCGCCCCGACGTGTGGGAACCCGATGAAAATGTGTACTGGGGCGCCGAGACCACATGGCTCGGCGGCGATAAGCGCTACAGCGGCGAGCGCGACCTGGCCAAGCCCCTGGCCGCAGTGCAGATGGGCCTGATCTACGTGAACCCCGAAGGCCCCAACGGCAATCCCGACCCCATCGCCGCCGCGCGCGATATCCGCGACACCTTTGCGCGTATGGCCATGGACGATGAAGAAACCGTGGCGCTCATCGCGGGTGGCCATACCTTTGGCAAGACCCATGGCGCGGGCGATGCCGCGCTGGTGGGCAAGGAGCCCGAAGGCGCGGGCATCGAGGAGCAGGGCCTGGGCTGGAAGAGCAGCCATGGTTCTGGCAAGGGCGGCGACACCATCACCAGCGGCCTGGAAGTCACCTGGACCACCACGCCCACCCAATGGAGCAACAACTTCTTCGAAAACCTGTTCGGCTTTGAGTGGGAGCTGACCAAGAGCCCGGCCGGTGCCCACCAGTGGACGGCCAAGGGTGCCGAGGCCACGATTCCACACGCGCACGATGCGTCGAAGAAGCTGGTACCCACGATGCTCACCACCGACCTGTCGCTGCGGTTTGATCCGGCTTACGAGAAGATCTCGCGCCGCTTCCTGGAGCACCCTGAGCAGTTTGCCGACGCATTTGCGCGCGCCTGGTTCAAGCTCACACACCGCGACATGGGGCCGCGTGCACGCTACCTGGGCCCTGAAGTGCCCGCCGAAGTGCTGGTCTGGCAAGACCCTGTTCCTGCAGTGGACCATGCTCTGGTCAACGAACAAGACATCACGGCACTCAAGGCCAAGGTGTTGGCGTCGGGCCTGTCGATCTCTGAGCTGGTATCGACGGCCTGGGCTTCTGCTTCAACTTTCCGGGGCGGCGACAAGCGCGGCGGAGCCAATGGGGCGCGCATTCGTCTGGCTCCGCAGAAGGACTGGGACGTAAACCAGCCTGCACAACTGGCCAAGGTGCTGGGCCACCTCGAAGCCATCCAGCGCGCGTTCAACGCCGAGCAGACGGGCGGCAAGAAAATCTCGCTGGCCGACCTCATCGTGCTGGCCGGTGGCGCCGCTGTGGAGGCTGCCGCGAAGCGAGGCGGGCAGGACGTGACCGTGCCTTTCACCCCCGGCCGCACCGACGCCTCGCAGGAGCAAACCGATGTGCCATCGTTCGAAGTGATGGAGCCCGTGGCCGATGGCTTTCGCAACTACGTGCGCCCCGGGCTGGAGGGCGCTGTGGCCGAACTGCTGATCGACCGCGCGAACCAGCTGACCTTGACTGCGCCAGAGATGACGGTGCTGGTCGGCGGTTTGCGGGTACTGGGCGCCAACGTGGGCCAGGCGCCTCACGGAGCTTTCACGCAGCGCCCCGAAACGTTGAGCAATGACTTCTTTGTGAACCTGCTCGACATGCGCACCCAATGGCAGAAGTCAGCGAGCGCAACCGGTGTGCTGGAAGGGGTGGACCGCAGCACAGGCGCCAAGAAATGGACCGGTACCGTGGTCGACCTCGTGTTTGGCTCGAATTCCGTGCTCCGTGCGCTGGCCGAGGTCTATGCCAGCAGCGATGCCCAGGCCGTGTTTGTGCAGGACTTCGCCCGCGCCTGGACCAAGGTGATGAACCTGGATCGCTTTGATCTCGCGGCAGCGTAAACCTGGGGCTCAGCACTTTGACAAAGCCACCTGCCTAGCCCTTCACGGGGTATGGCAGGTGGCTTTGTGTTTTTCGTGCAGGCGCTGCGGCTACGATGGCGGCCCCAACTGAACCGGAGAGCCCGCATGACACAACAACTCACATCCACCAAGGACTTCGACAAAGGTCTGGCCACACGCAAGCAGGTCATGGGCGAGGACTTTGTCGCCAATGCCTTTGGCAATGCCACGGCGTTCACCCAGCCGATCCAGGAGTTCATCACCCGCAATGCCTGGGGCGATGTTTGGCAGCGGCCGGGGCTGGACATGAAGACGCGCAGCTTGATCACGGTGGCGTTTCTTACCGCGCTGGGCAAGCAGCATGAGCTTAAGGGCCACGTGCGCGGCGCGCTCAACAACGGCGCTACAGCGGCAGAGATCCAGGAAGTGTTGCTGCACGCCAGCATCTACTGCGGCCTGCCGACGGCAGTCGAGGCTTTTCGCACAGCTGCTGACGTGATCGACGGCCCGAAGTAGGGCTCAACCAGCGAGCAATTTGTGTACTAGGTCGGCAGCGGTGGATGCGTTGTACTTGCGCATGAGGCGTGCCCGGTAAATCTCCACCGTGCGGTGGCTGATCTCCAGGGCCCGGCCGATTTCCTTGGAAGTCAGTCCCTCCAACAGGCGCGCGGCCACCTCGCGTTCGCGGCCTGTCAACTCGGCCTTCACGGGGCGTTGCGAACTCAGGTCTTCAAAGCTCCAGATGCCTGATTCATGCGGGGCATCTCGGTTGAGTGCACGGCCTGACACATGGCACCAGAAGACCTCACCGTTGGCACGCTTCATGATGCGGTTGTCGGCGTAGTGGCCCTTGGCGTTCAGAATAGGTTCCATGTGCGCCCCAAGGCGCTCGTATTCGTCGGCGCTTGGATAAAGTATCTGGAACGACTGACCGATGAGCACCTCGCGCGAGGCGCCGAACATCTCGCACACATGCCGGTTGCAATCGACCATGGTGCGGTTGCGCGACAGCACCAGGCCCACGGGGGCCATGTCAAAAGCGAGTCGGTAATCAACGTCCATTGGCAACGTCCATAGTGCAAGTCTTTACGGGATACTACTTAATCGGGTACGTAGTATCGTAGCGCATCCAAATTCACAAGGAGATCGTGGTGAACAAGTTATTCCCCTCCGCAGCTGAGGCCCTCAAGGGCGTGGTTGCAGACGGCCAGCTTATGGCTGTGGGTGGTTTCGGTTTGTGTGGCATCCCTGAAGCGCTGATCGACGCCTTGCGCGATTCCGGCGTCAAGAACCTCACCGTGATTTCCAACAACGCAGGTGTGGATGGCTTTGGCCTGGGCAAGCTGCTGGAAACCCGCCAGATCAAGAAGATGATTTCGTCCTACGTGGGCGAGAACAAGGAGTTCGAGCGCCAATACCTGGCCGGCGAGCTGGAGCTGGAGTTCACGCCCCAGGGCACGCTGGCCGAGAAGCTGCGTGCAGGCGGCGCGGGCATTCCTGCTTTCTTTACCAAGACCGGTGTGGGCACCATCGTGGCCGAGGGCAAGGAACTGCGCGAGTTCGACGGCGAAACCTATGTGATGGAACGCTCGCTCGTGCCTGAGGTGGCGCTGGTCAAGGCGCACCGCGCCGACAAGTCGGGCAACCTGCAGTTCCGTCTGACGGCCCGTAACTTCAATCCTGCCGCTGCCATGGCCGGCAAGGTCTGCATCGTTGAAGTGGAAGAGGTGGTGGAAACCGGTGCCATGGTGCCGGACCAGATCCATCTGCCCGGCATCTATGTGCACCGCATCGTGCACAACCCGAACCCGGAAAAGCGCATCGAAAAGCGCACCATCACTGAGAAGGCGGGCGTTTAAGCCTGCGTTTATCGAAAAGCGGGCGTGCAAGCCTGCCGTCACCGAACAAGCTGGAGAAATACATATGTCGTGGAGTCAAGACCAAATGGCGGCGCGTGCCGCCCATGAGCTCGAAGACGGCTTTTACGTGAATCTGGGTATTGGCATCCCTACGCTGGTGGCCAATTTCGTGCCCGCCGACAAGGAAGTGTGGCTGCAGTCCGAAAACGGCATGCTTGGCATCGGCCCGTTCCCCAACGATGATGAGGTGGATGCGGACCTGATCAACGCTGGCAAGCAGACCGTGACCACCATCAAGGGCTCGTCCATCTTTGGCAGCCATGACAGCTTTGCCATGATCCGTGGCGGCAAGATTAACCTGTCCATCCTGGGCGCCATGCAGGTCAGCGAAAAGGGCGATCTGGCCAACTGGATGATCCCCGGCAAGATGGTCAAGGGCATGGGCGGCGCGATGGACCTGGTGGCGGGTGTCAAGCGCGTGATCGTGCTCATGGAACACGTTGCCAAGAAGAAGGACGGCACCGAAGACCTGAAGATCCTGCCCCAGTGCACGCTGCCGCTGACGGGCGTGGGCGTGGTCGACCGCATCATCACCGACCTGGCGGTGATGGACGTCACCCCCCAAGGCCTGAAGGTGGTGGAACTGGCTCCGGGCGTGACGTTTGATGCCCTGCAAGCCAAAACGGGCGTGACGCTGATTCCTTGACCGTTGTTGGGGGCGTTCCTCAAACGCAAAAAAGGCCGAGGCTCCGTGAGGGGCCTCGGCCTTTTGCTTTCGGCATCAGGCTGCAGCCGTGACAACGACCGCAGCACCTGCCGTGCGAATTACATGGCGCTGAATTCGCCCGAAGGGATCTTGCCAGTGCGCAGGGCTTCAGCAGCCTGGGCGCGCACAGCAGCGCGGTCAGCCGTGGACGTGTAGGTCACCACACGCGAACCAGCGGGCTCGATGCTGCGGGTCTGGGCCACAGTGGCGGCTTCAGCGGCCACTTCGGCACGGGTGCGGTTCGTGTCGAACTTCAGGGCAAATTGCGAACCATCGGCTTCGTCAGCGTGGGCGCCGAAAGCAGTGAAAGCGGCAACAGCGGCGATAGAGAGGAAACGGACAGACTTGTTCATGGTGAAACTCCAGTGAAATTCAAAAAATAGGGACGAGGTACTTGGCAATACGAAAACGTGTGAACCGTGGATTCAACAAGAATCAACCACGCTCACCCGAAGGGATCTGGCCAGCGCGCAGGGCTTCTGCAGCCTGGGCACGCACGGCAGCGCGGTCAGCCGTGGACGTGTAGGTCAACACACGCGAGCCTGCCGGCTCGATGGAGCGGGTCTGGGCAACGCTGGCGGCTTCTGCTTGCACTTCAGCGCGGGTGCGGTTGGTTTCAAATTTGGTAGCGAATTGCGAAGCATCGGCTTCGTCAGCCTGTGCGCCGAAAGAGGCGAAAGCGGCAACGGCAGCGATGGAGAGGAAGCGGGCGGTGTTGTTCATGATGAAAATCCTTGGAAGTTAAAAAGCGTCTCAAAAAAGCCGGGTCAAAAAACCATTCCTGAACCGGGTTCGGTGAGTCGCCTTGCGGGTTCGGCTCATCGATGGGTTGAACTGTACGCGGGTGAAGTCCAAAGAAAAACCACCGAGTCGCAAACTAACTGTTCCAGTATTGGAAACAATGCCGCCAGAAAATTTCAGGGTTTACCCAAATTTTTAGCCTCAAAAGAAGGCTTGAACCGCTTTTGCATGCAATGAATGAAGCGTTTATTCGGAATGGTGCCCCATGGTTGCAGGACGGGCTGAATCGGGTAGTGAATGGCGTGCAGGGAAGTCTCCCGGCCTTGTGAAACACTGGGGGACGGCGACTGGGACTTGATCTGGCTCAAGACTGCGTGTGGCCCGGGTATTTTTCGTGGATGCCCCTCAGGCAGAACGCTCTATAGTCCCGAATAAGCTTTTGTTATCTGCATGACGGACACCCTTGCGCCTGCGGGCATCGACACTTCGGACAGCCCCCACTACTTGCGCGCGTTGACCGACATGGCTGACCGGCGCACGGTGGTTGCTGACGCAGCCATTTACACCGACAAAGGTATCAAGCTGGTCGAAAAAGGCGCGCGCATCGATAGCCGCCTGTATGACCGCCTGGTGCAGCACAAGCTGCGCGAGCCCATTGACCGCCATTTGTCCATCGAGAATCCCGTGGACGTACCCGCTTTGCTCGCGGCGGGGCAGGCCATGAGCGAACAGGAGGTGCTGCCCAACCTGCTGGCAGAAGCCCTCGGTTCGGCGGCCCGGCTGCTGGCGCCGTTGCGCTCGCTGCCCTTGCCTCCATCCATGGCCTGCAAGCTCACCGTGATGCGCGATCAGCGGCCCGGACTGTTTCAACACAGCCTGCAGATGATGACGGTGGCCGTGTTCCTGGGCATCAAAAGCGGTCTTGCTGAGCGCGACTGCGCCAATCTTGCGGCAGCAGCCTTGCTGCATGATCTGGGTGTGCTGCACATGGATCCGGCCTGGGACGATCCCGACCACAAGGTCGTTGGTGTTCAGCGCAAGCATCTGGTGGCGCACCCCATCACCGCCATGCTCATGATCCGCGATACCCAGGTCTATCCCCGGGCTGTGGATGTGGCGGTGCTGGAACACCATGAGCGCATGGATGGCAGCGGCTACCCGCGTGGCCTGGCCGGTGCGGACATCTCTGTCCTGGGCCGCATCCTGTTGCTGGCCGAGGTGGTGGCGGCGTTCTATGAAAAATACGACGACATGCCAGCGCAGCGCCTGTCGCTGGTGCTGCGGCTGAACCATCGCAAATTTCCATCGGCCCTGGTGGCGCACATCCTGCCCCTGCTGCAGGAAGAAGTCGCCCGGGAATCTGCCCTCATGCCGCTGGGCAACGATGCCTCGCGCCAGATCGACCTGCTGGCCGAAGCTTTTGAATGCTGGGATCAGCTCAAGACCGCACTGCCTCCCGAAACCAGTGTCAAGGCACTGCCGGGAAGCGCCTTTGTGTTCCTCGATGCGCGGCTGCTGGCTTTGCAAAAAGCCTTGCTGGAGGCCGGTTCACACCCTCGGCAGCAGGGTGAACTCATGACCCAGTTGCAGGGCGATGCCATTGGGATGGCTGAAGTGGCGCTGGTGGGGCGCGAGGCGCTGTGGCAGCTGCAAAGTATTGTGAATGCCAGCTATCGCCGCTGGCCGCAGCTGGCAGACCGCGCCACCCCTGCAGATGCAGCGGTGGCGGATTGGTGTGATTGGGCAGTGCGGAAGCTTTGAAAAGGGTGGTCAGCCCACCCGGCTTCGCAGCCAGAACCGATGGCGCATCGCCCAGCCAGCCATGAGCACCGCGAGGACCAGCAGCCCCCATTCAGACAGCGTCGGAATGGATGCTGGCGGCGCGATGCCGATGTGGGCCGTGAATGAATCCGCTGTCGGGCCCGTGCCCCAGGTCCAGAGATAGGTGCCCGGTGTGAGCCCCAGGCTGGCCAGCGAGGTCGCAGTCCAGGTGGCCGAGGACGTGAGCGCAGAGCCCGAGACGTAACCTGCCGGGGCGAAGACGAAACCGGGCATTGTGCTGTCCAGGCCCACCATGTCGCCAGATCCAGCATTCGCCCCGACAGGGCCTCCGCCTCCGAACGCTGGTGGGCCGGATATCCCCAGGTAGGCGTCCACGGTGCCAGCCGTGCCGGTGAAGACCAGCCCAGCCGAAGCAATGACCCCGGGGGACAGAGGCCCGCTGCCCGCAGGCGAGAGGGCCCCCAGATTCAGGCTGCCACTGCCACTGGCGACCACATTGCCACCGCTTTCAAAAAAGTAGAGCGTATAGGCCGCGAACGTGTTGCCGGACAGGAGCAGCAACAGGGCGAATGCTGCCGATTGGATTGTTTTCATTCAACGGACCCTCTCTTTTTTGTCCTGCCCATTGTAGGGAGCGTGGTGTGCGTTGGCCCAGTTTTATAGGGCCTGGGACGCGTTGCCTCCAAAAACCCCTCACCCCAAAGTCTTCTCCGCCAGTTGCCCCGCTGCTTGAAATACTGGTTATATTTACAGTATTCATATTGTTCTTCTCGTCTTCGCCATGCCTGCGCTACGCCACTCCCTGGGGGTTGTCGCGTCCGATCTGCCATTGACCGTGCCCGGTGTCTGGCATGCGGACGCATTGGGTGCGGGCCAGTTGCAGGTGCAGTCCACCGGTTATGGTCCTCTGGATGCGCAGTTGCCCGGTGGGGGCTGGCCGGTGGGGGCGTTGAGCGAGGTGCTGCAACCCCTGGCGGGCCTGCACGAATGGCAGCTGGTGCTGCCTGCCCTGGTACAGGCCACTGCCCCGCGCTCGGGGGCGGTGGTGGTGGTAGCGCCGCCTTGCGAGCCTTTTGGACCGGCGCTGCAGGCCCAGGGCTTGTCAGCCGAGCGGCTGTGTGTGGTGCGGGCCGATGCCGCCGCTGCGCTCTGGGCGGCAGAGCAGGCGTTGCGTTGCCGGGAGGTTCTGGCCGTGATGGCCTGGCTGCCGCAGGTGCAGTCCGCAGCCCTGCGCAGGCTGCAACTGGCAGCAGCGCAGCAACGTCAACTGCTATGGGTGTTTCGCCCGGCCAGTGCTGCGGCGCAGGCCTCACCAGCCTTGCTGCGGCTACAGGTGCAGGGGATGGCCATGCCGGGAGGTGTATGCACAGTCCCCGGGATGCAGGTGCAAATTCTCAAGCGCCGGGGGCCGCCCCTGGCGCAAGGGCTGGATCTGCCGGGCTGTCATCCCCGGCTGGCCCAGGTGCTGGCGGCCCAGGCCGGGCGCCGGCGTGCAGCGCAGGTGGATGCTGGTAGCACCTTGGTGGCAGGTCGCCTTGCTGCGGCAGCCAAGGCATCGGGGGCGTTGCCCATGCGCCCTTCATTGGAGCTGCTGGTGCCGTTGGGGGCGGGGCCAGAGGGGAGGGCGCATGCACTGGATCGCGCTGCCATTGCCCTGGTGCGATGAGGCATCCGCACCGCCTGCAGGGGCTGTGCCCACCGCTGCGGCAGGCTGGTGGGCCCTGCGTTTTACCCCGCGTGTGGCACTGGTGGATGCAGAGGCCGTGCTGCTGGAGGTGTCCACCACCGAGCGGCTGTGGGGCGGGCGCGAAGTGCTGCTGGCCCAGGTGCTGCAGGCCTGGGCCTGGGCCGGGGCATCTGCCAGGTGCTCCGCCCCCCCCGCTGCCCAGGTCGCTGGCGAGTGTGGGCCTGCAGGGGAAGGGACGGCGGCGGGCGCACAGCCGACGGGCGCACCCGTGAACTGGGGCAGTGGCCCCACCGCCCTGGTGGCGCAGGCCCGGCTGCGTATGGCGTTGGCGGGGCAGGCTCTCCCTGCACAGGGGCCGCTGAGCCTGCCTCTGCACACACTCACAGCCTTGCGCCCGCATGTGGCCAGCCTGGAGCGCATGGGCTGCCGCACCTGGGGGGCACTGCGGGCGCTGCCCCGCGCCGGGGTGTCGCGGCGTTTTGGTGCGGCGGTGCTGCGGGTGCTGGACCAGGCCCTGGGAGATGCCCCCGAGGCCCACGCCTGGCTGGAGCTGCCCGAGCAGTTTGTGCTGACGGGCGAGTTGCCTGCGCTGGCAGAGTCGGCCGATGCGTTGCTCTGGAGCGCCAGCCGCTGCCTCACGGCCTTGCAAGGCTGGCTGCAAGCGCGGCAGCAGGGCGTGCTGGGCCTGGAGCTGGCCTGGCGCCATGACCTGCGGCGCATCGATGGTGTGGTCATCGCCCCCACGCAGGCGCTGCAGGTGCGCACGGCGCAGGCCACGCAGGACATGGGGCATCTGCGGCGCCTGTTGTCTGAAAATCTGGCGCGCACCACGCTGGCCGCGCCGGTCAATCAGATCACGCTGCGTTTGCTGGAGGCGGCCCCGCTGCCACACCGCAGTGCGAGCCTGCTGCCGCCTGACCATCTGGGCGGCGCAGACCCTGCTGGCGCCCAGGGCGAGGCTTTACACCAGTTGCTGGAGCGCCTGTCAGCCCGCCTGGGAGCAGACCATGTGCAGGCCCCGGTGCTGCAGGCCGACCACCGCCCCGAATGCATGCAGCAGTGGCGCCCGGCGGCCGAGGTGCTGCGCGTGACGGCGGCGGCCGCAAAGCACGCTGCAGCCCGGAATGCCTCCGTCAGTGTTGCCAAGACGGCGCTGGATGCAGCCCCCGATGCCCTGCTGCTGCCCACCTGGCTGCTGAACCCGCCCCGGCGGCTGGCGGTGCAGGGCAACCGCCCCTGCCACCACGGCCTGCTGCGACTGCTGGCCGGGCCCCACCGCTTTGAAGCGGGCTGGTGGTCTGCGGCCGGGGAGGGCGCAGGCCCGGCCCCCGGTGAAGGTGCCCTGGCCTTGCGCGACTACTTTGTGGCGCACAACGATGTGGCGGGGCTGGTGTGGGTGTTCCGCGAGCGGCTGGCGCCGGTGCCGTCCGTGTCGGATGGTCCCCCTGTCGCCGTGCGGCCCCATCGCTGGTTCCTGCATGGGGTGTTTGGGTGATGTCTGCGGAGGCTCCATGGGCCTGACACCTTCCTCTGCATCGCCTGCACAAGCCACCGTGCTGCCGGGCTATGCCGAGCTGCACTGCCTGTCCAACTTCAGCTTCCAGCGTGGTGCATCGCATCCACAGGAACTCGTGAAGCGCGCGCTGGCGCTGGGCTACCAGGCCCTCGCGCTGACGGACGAATGCTCGGTGGCGGGTGTGGTGCGCGCTTGGGAGGCCGCCAAGGAATGTGGTTTGCACCTCATCGTGGGCAGCGAGTTTTTGTGGGGTGACGACCTGCGGCTGGTGGCCCTGGCGCGCGATGCCGAGGGCTGGGGCAATCTGTGTGAGTTCATCACCGCGGCCCGTGCGGTCGCATCCAAGGGGCAGTACCACGTGGGCCCTTGCAGCCCCTGGGGATTGCTGCAAGGGTGCGAATTGCTGCTGGCGCCTATCCGGCAACGCTTTGATGCTTCTGATTTGATAGCTTTTAGCGCTTGTCTATCCAGCGCTAGAGGCCAATTTGACTCATATTTTGATGGCCATATCTGGTTGGCGGTCGAACTGCACCTGGCCCCGGACGACAGCCTGTGGCTGGCCACGCTGCAGCGTGTGGGTGCGGCGCTGGGCTTGCCGCTGGTGGCAGCGGGCGATGTGCACATGCACGCCCGTTCGCGCAAGCCACTGCAGGATGTGATCACCGCCGTACGCCTGGGCCGCAGCGTGGGCGAATGCGGGTTTGCGCTGCAGCCCAATGCCGAGCGCCATCTGCGCCGGCGCGTGCGGCTGGCGGGCGTCTATCCGCCCGAGTTGCTGGACGCCACGCTCACCGTGGCGGGGCGCTGCACGTTCACCCTGGACGAAATCAAGTACCAGTACCCGCTGGAGACCGTGCCCGCTGGCATGACCCCCGCGCAGGCCCTGGCCTGGCTGGTGCAGGTGGGCGTGCAAGGCGTTTACCCGCAGGGCGCGCCACAGAAGGTGCAGGCGCAGATCCGCAAAGAGCTGGACCTTATCGCACACTGCCAGTACGAGATGTACTTCCTCACGGTGCACGACATCGTGCGCTACGCGCGCAGCCAGGGCATCCTGTGCCAGGGGCGTGGCTCGGCCGCGAATTCGGTGGTCTGCTACATGCTGGGCATCACGGCCGTGCCGCCCGAAAACTCACACCTGCTGTTCGAGCGCTTTATCAGCAAAGAGCGCAAGGAGCCGCCCGACATCGACGTGGACTTCGAGCACGACCGGCGCGAGGAGGTCATCCAGTACATCTACGAAAAATACGGCCGCGAGCGCGCCGCCATCGCGGCCGTGGTTACCACCTACCGCACGCGCAGCGCACTGCGCGATGTGGGCAAGGCGCTGGGCGTGGCGCCGTCCTTGGTCGATGCCTTTGCCAAGGACCACCACTGGTTTGACGAGCAGTTTGCCACCGACCGGTTGCAGGAACTGGCTGAAAGCCTGGGTGCACCGCTGCACCGGCACACGGCCCAGTTGTGGCTGGAGCTTGCGGCGGACCTCAAAGGCTTTCCGCGCCACCTGAGCCAGCATGTGGGCGGCTTTGTGCTCACGCAGGGCAAGCTCACGCGCCTGGTGCCCGTGGAGCCCGCGAGCATGGAGCACCGATCGGTCATCCAGTGGGACAAGGACGACCTGGACACCATGGGCCTGCTCAAGGTCGATGTGCTGGCCCTGGGTATGCTCAGCGCGCTGCGCCGCTGCCTGAATTTGCGCGAAGCCTTGCGCGGTGAGCGCTGGGACCTCCAGGGCATTCCGCGCGAAGACCCCGCCACCTACGACATGATCTGCGCCGCCGATACCGTGGGCGTGTTCCAGATCGAAAGCCGCGCGCAGATGAGCATGCTGCCGCGCCTGCGGCCGCGCGAGTTCTACGACCTGGTGGTGGAGGTGGCGATTGTGCGGCCCGGGCCTATTCAGGGCGGCATGGTGCACCCCTACCTGCAGGCGCGCGAACGCAGGCGCAGGGGCGAGCCACTGCAATTGGAGAAGCCTGAACTGGAAGCGGCCCTGGCGCGCACGCTGGGCGTGCCGATTTTTCAGGAGCAGGTGATGCAGATCGCCATGGTGGCGGCCGGGTTCTCTGCCGGCATGGCGGACGATCTGCGCCGGTCGATGGCGGCCTGGAAGCGCAAGGGCGGCGTGCACCGGTTCGAGCGCCCACTGGTCGGAGGCATGGAAGCGCGTGGTTACCGTACCGAGTTTGCCCAGGCCATCTTCCAGCAGATGCTGGGCTTTGGCGAATATGGCTTTCCTGAAAGCCACGCCCACAGCTTTGCCTTGCTGGCCTATGCCAGCAGCTGGCTCAAATGCCATGAGCCCGCGTGTTTTCTGGCCGCGCTGCTCAATTCGTTGCCCATGGGTTTTTACACCGCCTCGCAACTGGTGCAGGATGCGCGCCGCCACGGCGTGCGTGTGCTGCCCATCGACGTGACCTGCAGCGACATCGACTGCACGCTGGAGGGCACACCAGAGCCACTGAGACCGGCGCGGGGGCTGGGCGTGCCGCCACTGCCGCAGCCCGCTGTGCGTCTGGGCTTGCGGCTGGTGGGCAGCCTGCACAAAGATGCTGCCGAACGACTGGTAGAGGCCCGCGCTACAGGCCCTGCCTTTGCCAACACCGAAGACCTGGCCCTGCGCGCACAGCTGAGCCAGCAAGACCTACAGGCGCTCGCTGCAGCCGATGCGCTGGCGGGTCTGTCAGGCCACCGGCGCCAGCAGATGTGGGAGGCGGCCGCGCAGCACACGGCACCGCCCCTGCTGCGCGATGTGCCCGTGCACGAAGCGCCCCTGCAACTGCTCGCCGCGCCCGAGGGCGAAGAGATTCTTTTCGACTACGCCGCCACCGGCCTCACACTGCGCCGCCACCCGCTGGCCCTGCTGCGCCCGCGCCTTGCGCGCTGGCGCCTGCAGACCGCCCTGCAACTGAACACCGTGCCCCATGGCCGCAAGGTGCGCGCCTGCGGCATCGTCACTGTGCGCCAGCGCCCCGGCACGGCCAAAGGCACGATGTTCGTCACGCTGGAGGACGAGACGGGCCCCGTCAACGTGATCGTGTGGCCTGCGCTGGTGGAGACATGGCGCAATGCGCTGCTCAGGTCGCAATTGCTGGCGGTGGAAGGCGTGTGGCAGTGCAGCGTGCCCGAGGGGGAGGGGTCCGATGCGCCGTCGCCATCAGCGTCGGTAGTGCGCCACCTGGTGGCCCAGCGTTTCAAGGACTTGACACCGCTGCTCGGTCGCATGGCCCAGGCGCTGCAGGGTAGCCGGGACTTTCACTGACCTTCGGAGCGCTTCGGATCATCCTTCTGACTCCCTTGCGGTCACCGCTCCAGCAGATAAGCGTGGGGGTCGATGAAGAACGCTTTTTTGACGCCCTGCGTAGCGCCATCCACCTTCCACGGCGCGGGCAGCATTCGCACGATGGAATAGTGCAGGTGTGCCGGCTTGCCCTGTGCATTGCCGCTGGCGCCCAGCGTGCCAATCGCATCTCCAGACGCCACGAAGGAGAAGGCGCCTGTGCGGATCGAGTCCAGGTGCGCAAAGTAATGCAGCCGCCAGCGCGGCCCGAGCACCAGCACCACCTTGCCGCCTTTGGCGATTTCTCCTGTGAACAGCACGACGCCATCCGTAGTGCTCAGCACTGGCGTGCCGGTCTTGCCAAAGATGTCGATGCCCTTGTGCACACCCGAGCTGCCCCAGGGTTCGAACCAGAAGGACTTGGAATTCCAGTCTTTTGCGGAGGCCCCGGCCACAGGGATCTGGATGCGCTCTGGCAGTAACAGGCCCCCCACCAGCACGGCCAGCAGGGTGAGGCCCAGAATTTTTGCCATTTTCATGGCGCGATTATTCCGCGCTCGCAATCGTTGCAGTCGCTGTGAATCAGCGCGAAGGGTCTGCCTTGCTGGCGGCCTGCCGTGCAGGCTGCGAGGCCGTGCCGGCTGCCCCCTGGACTCCGGGCTTGACAGGCTGCTGGGCCAAGTTCAGCAGCGGCTTGCAATGGGTGTCGTCGTCTGCTGCCGGCACGGTGATGGGCACCAGGGCCAGCGCGGCGGGGGCCACCACGGCGGCCACCACCGCAGCGCCTGCGCGCAGCAGCAGCGGCCCCGCCTCGACGCCCACATCCGGGTTGCCAAACGTGCCCCTCACATACAGGGGTGAACGCAGCGAAAAGAACTTCCATTGCAAGGATTCGGGCTTGATGCGCAGGTCCAGTGCCTCGGTGCCCAGGTCGATGGTGCCCGTGGCCTCCACCACGGCATCGTCGGTACTCATTTTCACGACGCGGGCGGTTGCCAAGCCATCCACCACCATGAAGTCGGCCACCGCACAGCGCAGGTGCACTTCCTTGTTTTCGCCGAAGAGCTTGCCCACGACGATGCTGCCCACGTTGAGCGCGGCCAGGTCCAGCATCTGCTTGCTCAGCGTGCCCTCGCGCACATACAGGCGCATCTCGCCCGTGCCGTGGCCCAGAAGTACGGCCATGCTGTTGCCGGTGCTCTCCAGGGCAATGGCTCCGTCCATGCGGCCAAAACTTTTCTTCATGAGCTGCACCTTGGGGAACAGGGCCGACAACTGCAGTCCCTGCACGGTGCCGCGTATCTGGGCCTTGAGGGGGGCGCTGCGGCCATCGATGGTGACCTGCGATTCGATCTTGCCTTCTGCCACGCCAAACGTGAGGGGCGCCAGTCTGAGCTGCGCGTTTTCCATTACGGCGCGTGTGCTCAGGTCCTGCAGCGGCAGGCTCTCGGGGCGGATGATGTGGCGGCCCTTGAACACGATGTCCATGTCCATGGCATTCCACCGCTCGGCCGCAAATTGCGAATCCGGCAGCACCTTGCCACCCTGGCTGCGGGTGCGTTGCGTGTTGCCGGACACGCGGGTGCCCAGCGTCGGCCCCAGGTCTGCCAGGCGCAGCTGGTTCGATGTCATGGTGCCGGTGAGCCGGGGGCGCGGTTTGCCCGAGGTGTATTTCAGCGACCCCTGCAGATCACTCTGACCCACCTTGCCGCGAAAATCGTTGTACTCCCACACCGCGCGTTCGGGTTCCAGGCTCCCGGTCAGCCGTCCGCGCGTTTCAAACGCCGGGGTGTTGGGCAGCACCAGCCCGGTCAGGTCGTACAGATCGGCCATGCTGCCGCCTTGGAGGAACACCTGAAAATCCAGCCCCGAGAGCGCCCCGGGGTTGGCCAGCACCCCTTCAGCCGACAGTGCCACGCTGCCCGCGCTGGCATCAATCTGCAGCGGATAGTTCACCACCTTGTTGCGCAGGCTGATGACCTGGCCCGCGCGCCCCTGTCCCTTGATTTGGGCCTTGGCATAGCGGCCCTTCAGTTCAAAGCGCAGGCCATAGGGCATCGCCCCCTGGGAGGATGTGCCGGGGGCCGCGATCGCTGCCGTCGGGGCTGTGCCACTGGCGGCGCTGGCGGAAGCCTTGGCGACCGGGCTGCCGGGTGGGCTGGTGGGGGCAATGGGCTCCGTTGTGTCAACGCGCGCCTGCAGGTCCAGGTCTTTCATGCCATCGGCATAGGCCAACACGCCCTGCTTGAGCACGAGCCGGTCTACATCGAAGCTCCACCCGCTCCTGGGGCCGTCCTTGCGCTCAAAGGTCCAGTTGTTGGTGCCATCGGCGGTGCGGGCCAGCGCCACCTGGGGGCTGGTGAGTGCCACGGTGTCGATCGACAGGTGCCGCCCCAGCAGCGGCAGCAGGCGCACCGTGGCGGTGGCGCTGCCGATGCGGGCCATGGTGGGCGCTTCCGGCAGATCGGCGTTGTCCTTGGGAGGCGTTTTGCCATCGGCACGCTGGAAGGGGGGGATGAACCCCGCCGGCTGGTCCATCACCAGGCGCTCGGCCTGGACGGTGACGCCAGGTATCCATCGTCGCCATCCTTCCTCCAGGGGTTGGGGCCAGTGCCAGGCTGCCGACAATTCGCCCTCAATCGCAAAGTGCCTGCCCGTGGCTTCGCTGACTTTTTCGTTGACCCAGGGTTTTGCACGGTTCCAGTCGATCACGGCCAGCAAGGCGCCGAGCAGCACCAGCAGCGCGGCCACCACACCCAGGGCCACCAGCAACCACCGTGCTACACGTCGACCAACCCCCGAGGCGGGTGCGGGGTGGCCGGTGGACGCGGCAGGGCGGGGAAGATCGGCAGAAGGCGTGGTAGGTGACGGCATGAAGGGTGTATGGGTTATGGCCGCATGCCGCAGAACAGCCATGCTGCGCGGGACATGGGTGGGTGCCGCGTTTGCTCATGCGGCACCGGGCCTCCTGGGTTCATGCTAGCCCGCATTGGCGCGCCCAGTGGCAGTGCAGGCGCAACTGCCGCCCTTGTCCTACAGGCGGAAAACGGTGCTGCCGCGCCCTAAAATCCGCGCACCATGCACAACCCCCACCACCCCCACGCCCCGCCCATGCGCGATGGCGTGGGCCCAAGCTGCGTGGTGCTGCCCAGCCAGGGGCAGGGCAGCATGCTGGACTTTCTGGCGCAGCGTCTGCCCGTCGTGACCCGCGACGAATGGCTGCAGCGTATGCAGGCGGGGGATGTGGTGGACGAACGCGGGGAGCCCGTGTCGCCCGGGCGGCCGTTTGAAGGCAGCTTGCGCGTGTACTACTACCGCAGCCTGCCCGCAGAGCCCGCCTTGCCTTTCACAGAAACGGTGCTGTACCAGGACGAGCACCTCGTGGTGGCCGACAAGCCCCATTTCATGCCCGTGACACCGTCGGGACGCTATCTGCACAACACACTGCTGGTGCGCCTCAAGCGCCAGCTGGGGTTGCCTGAACTGTCGCCCCTGCACCGCATCGACCGAGACACGGCGGGGCTGGTGCTGCTGTCGGTGCAGCAGCGCACACGCGGGGCCTACCAGGCGCTGTTCCGTGACAAGCAGATCACCAAACTCTACGACGCGATTGCGCCGTGGCGCGAAGACCTCGTGTTTCCGCGCGAACACATGAGCCGCCTGGAGGAAAGCCCTCAGTTCTTTCGCATGCAGGAAGTGCCAGGCGAGCCTAACAGCCACACGCAGATGCAGATGCTGGAGGTAGCAAGGTCTGGCGCCTGGGCCCGGTACCGCCTCATGCCGATCACCGGCAAACGGCACCAACTGCGCGTACACATGGCAGCGTTGGGCCTGCCCCTGCGCAACGACCCGTTCTATCCTGTGGTCAACGATCCTCCCGAAGGAGACTACTCGCGGCCTCTGCAACTGCTGGCGCGGTCCCTGGAGTTTGCGGACCCGGTGTTGGGCGTGCCGCGGATGTTTGAGAGCAGGCAGCGGCTGAGTCTGGAAGATTAGGGTTTACCACTAGTAATCGCTATTTGCTCGTTGAGGGCTGGGTGGCCCTCATGAAAGCATGGCATTGCTTTGGGTTTTGTTTTTACACACAGATAAGGTAACTTGGTTACCTGTTCTGGGCAGAGGGCCCGGAAACTGCAGAAGAAAACAACAATGAGCCCCACCACCACACACCGTTCCGTCGCGTTCAAGCTGTCGCTTGCGGCGTTACTCAGCCTGCTGCTTGTGCTGCTCATCACCATGGGTATCGTCAGCGCCTTGCTCTGGCAAAACTTTGGACGGCTATCGCGCGGCGATGCCCAGCAATACGCAGCCCAGTTGCGCACCCTGGTGCAGACGTTTGACGAAACCGCGCAAGAGCAGGCCAAACGCGATTTCACCCTGTTCAAGGCCAATTTTCCGGGCAATTTTTCGCTCAGCGATGCGCCGGGGGCTGACGGCAAGCCCGAGGCCACGCTGGCATTTCAGGGGGTGCCGATCAATGGCGACTTTGAGGTGGTGGATCGGTTTTCCAAAGACAGCATGGGTGCCGTCGCCACCATCTTCGCGCGCACGGGCGACGACTTCATCCGTGTGACCACTTCGCTCAAGAAGCAGGACGGAGACCGCGCCTACAAGACCCTTCTGGATCGCAAGCACCCTGCCTACGAACTGATGAACGAAGGCAAAACCTTCATCGGCCGCGCCAATCTGTTTGGCCGGGAGTACATGACGGTGTATGAACCCATCCGCGAAGGCAACCGCACCATCGGCATCCTGTTCATCGGTTCGGACATCGGCCCCATTCTGGGCAAGCTCAACACCGTGATGGCGGGCCAGAAGCTGTTTGCCACGGGCGCTGTCTACGCGGTCAATATTTCAGCAGGCCCTGCACGGGGCAACGTTTTTGGTTTGACGGGCGCCAACGCAGCGCTCAAGGTCGATGAGAAAGTGGATGAGGCCAAGGCCTGGCTTGCTTCACTGTCGGGTATCGAGCAAACCGGCGATTTTGAATCGAGCTGGTCGCCGCGCCGCAGTGGCGACGGTGACACTGCCGCGCGTTATGTCGCGGTGGAGCGCTACAAGCCCTGGAACTGGGCCATAGTGGCCGAGGCGCCGGAGTCTGAAATGATGGGCGAGGCCCGCAGCGTGCTCACCTGGCTGTGGCTGGGTGTGCTGGTGGCGCTGGCACTGCTGACGGTGGTACTGGTGGTGGCCACACGCCGCCTCGTGGGTGCGCCCGTGCAGCAGCTGAGCACCGCGCTGGGTTACCTGGCGCAGGGCGACCTGACCCACGCAGTCACCCTGAAATCCCGCGACGAAATCGGCAGCCTGGCCCTGGCCATGGAAGGCTTTCGTGTCCGCCTGGCAGAAAGCCTGAGCACCGTGCGCACCAGTGCCGAAAGCGTGTCGTCGGCCAGCACCGAAATCGCCCAAGGCAACCAGGACCTGTCGGGTCGCACCGAAAGCCAGGCCAGCTCTCTGGAAGAAACGGCGGCCAGCATGGAGCAGCTGGGTGCCACCATTCGACACAACGCCGACAGCGCCAGCCAGGCCAACCAGCTGGCCGTGGGCGCCAGCCGTGTGGCCGCGCAAGGCGGTGAAGTGGTGTCCAAGGTGGTCAGCACCATGCAGGACATCAACACCAGCAGCCAGAAGATTGCCGACATCATTGGCGTCATCGACGGCATTGCTTTCCAGACCAACATCCTGGCCCTGAACGCTGCGGTTGAAGCCGCTCGTGCTGGCGAGCAAGGCAGGGGCTTTGCCGTGGTGGCTGCTGAAGTGCGCAACCTGGCTCAGCGCACCGCCGCCGAGGCCAAGGCCATCAAAGAACTGATCGGCGCCAGCAGCGCCATGGTGCAGCAGGGCTCGGTGCTGGCCGATCAGGCGGGCACCACGATGCAGGAAGTCGTGAGCTCTATCCAGCGCGTGGCCGACATGGTCTCTGAAATCAGCGCTGCCAGCAGCGAGCAGACCGCTGGTGTGGGCCAGGTGGGAGAGGCAGTGACGCAACTGGACCAGACTACTCAGCAGAATGCCGCCCTGGTGGAAGAAATGGCTGCTGCGGCCAGCAGCCTGCAGACGCAGGCACACCAGATGGTGTCTGCCATTGCGCAGTTCAATCTGGGTGGCGCCAGTGCCAGCCCCGGTTTGCCAAACCGGGCGCGTGGGGGCTCCCGCAACCCGGCAATCTCCGGCTGAACGCTCGCGCACTCGCGGGCGCTAGCGGAGCTTCGCCATGGCAGGATTAGCGAAACGGAATGGGCTTGCTCTTGGCTGGCGCGCTTTTTGGAAGCCGTGAATTGAAGAATTCAGCCAATGCCCGCTGGGTGTCGGGATGCAGCCGCCATGCGGTCCAGCCCAGGCCGATACTGCGCAGGTACACGGTGACGTGCGCGTCTTCCAGCGGGTACTGGATGGCGAGCGTGGGGTTGTCCTGCGACATCACCGGGACCCCGCTCCCATTGCCGTCCTGGGGGGCCGGGGTGACTTCAGGCGTCATCTGCGAGCGCAACATGGCCAACTCACGAATCAGATTTTCGATCTCTGGCGCTGTGAGCGTTTTGTTGATTGCCAGGGTGGCCTGCGTGCGGTCGTCGCTCAGTTGCATGGGGCTTTTCCTTCTTTCGCGGGTAGTTGTGAAGGCTCCATTGTGCTGCCTTCGGTCTGCATCCCGCCGAAGGGGCGCAAACATGGGACGCAAGCCTCTGGCCAAACCCGTTTCGGGCGCGCCGCCGCGTGGCTACAATACGGCTGCTGATGAAACTCTGGCGCGGCAACTGCCAACCCGGTGTTTTCACAGGCCTCACTGAAATACCGTTGTCCACCAACGGCTTACAGAAGGCGGGTGTAGTTCAATGGTAGAACGGCAGCTTCCCAAGCTTCATACGAGGGTTCGATTCCCTTCACCAGCCCCCTTCGGCTGATCATCCCCCCCCGTCCTTGCCTTTGCTGTTGTTTTGACCGCGCATGCTGCACGGATGACGGCATGGGCGCGCGCCCATCCGGTAGGGCATGTCAAGCCATTGGCTGACGCCACGCGGCCGCCACCCACGCCACCATGCTGGAACGGCCTCCTTTGGAGGAGCACTATCGAGTGAGGAAATGAATGGCTTCCAAAGACAAGAACTCAGCACAGAAACCCGCCGCCAGCAAGAAGCCAAGCACGGCGCTGGAAGGCAAGGACGCCAAGGCACAACGCGAGCTGGGCATCGTCGGGCCGCATGGCGACATGCGGCTGGCCTCGGTCATCATCGAAGGCTATAGCCTCGAGTTGAGCGACGGCGAAGGCTATGTGGGGGATGTCGCCAGCCGCACGGCCTTTCGCCACATGCTCGATGCCTGGCGCAAGCTGTATGCATCCATGGAGGGCAAGGACCCTATGGGCACCAAGCCCACGCGCGAACTCAGCAAACATAAGCTGGATTCGTTGCTGGAGAAAGACGGCGTGGCCGCCCAAGCCATCGAAGCCGCGTCGGAAGACTACGCGATGCAGCTGGCGCATGTGGTGCAGCGATTTCTGAAACACAAGACCTGGCGCGGCGTCGAGCGCATCATCACCGGCGGGGGCTTTCACCAGAGCGAGGTGGGTGGCCGCGCCATCGATTGCACCCGCAAGATCCTCAAGGCCGAAAAGGTGCCCGTGGAGCTGCGCACGCTGCGCCACCATGCGGACGAGGGCGGCCTGATTGGCTGGGTGCACCTGGCGCCCCCCGCGCTGCTGCAAAGCTACGACGCCATCCTGGCGGTGGACATTGGCGGCACCAATGTGCGCTGCGGCATTGTGCAAACCCATTTGCACCGCGCCCCCGATCTTTCGCTGGCCGAGGTGGTGCGCCGCGAGAAATGGGCCCATGCCAACGACGAACCCCGGCGCGACGAACTGGTCGAGGGCATCGCCATGCTGCTCGAAGGCCTGATCGCGTACGCCGAGAAAAAGAAGATCCGCCTGGCGCCCTACATCGGCGTGGCCTGCCCGGGGCTCATCGTGGAAGACGGCTCGCTGGCCGGGGGCACGCAGAACCTGCCGGGCAACTGGGAGAGCACCCGCTTTCACCTGCCTCGTGACCTGTGCGAGCGGCTACCGCACATCGGCGACGGCCGCACCCAGGTGTGCCTGCACAACGATGCCGTGGTGCAGGGCCTGTCTGAAATGCCCTTCATGCAGGACGTGGAGCGCTGGGCCGTGCTGACGGTGGGCACGGGGCTGGGCAACGCGAGCTACACCAACCGCCAGCCACCAAAATTTGAATGATTTTTGCTGCTAGCGCTTATTGGTAAAGCGCTAGCAGCTATAAAATAAGTAGCATTTTATGGGGCTGCTTATTTCTGAATGTCCCCCAGGCACAGGTACTTGATCTCCACGTAGTCGTCCATGCCGTAGTGCGAGCCTTCGCGGCCCAGGCCCGACTGCTTGACGCCGCCAAAGGGCACGTGCTCGGTGGCCAGAATGCCCACGTTGGCACCCACCATGCCATATTCCAGCGCCTCGGTCACGCGGAAGATACGGCCCACGTCGCGGCTGTAGAAGTAGCTGGCCAGGCCAAACTCGGTGTTGTTGGCCGCGTCGATGGCTTCCTGCTCGGTCTTGAACTTGAAGACCGGGGCAAAGGGGCCAAAGGTTTCCTCGCGCGCGCAGAGCATATCGGCCGTGGCGTTGGCGACCACCGTGGGCTCGAAGAACTGGCCGGAGCCAAGGCTGGTGAGGCGCTGGCCGCCGGCCACCACCTGGCCGCCCTTGGCCAGCGCGTCGTCCACGTGGCGCTGTACCTTGGTCAAGGCTGCTTCCTCGATCAGCGGGCCCTGGTTCACCCCGGCTTCAAAACCGTTGCCCACCTTGGCTGTCTTGACCTTGGCGGCGAACTTGGTCACGAACTCGTCGTACACACCTTCCTGCACATAAAACCGGTTGGTGCACACGCAGGTCTGGCCCGCGTTGCGGTACTTGCTGGCAAAGGCGCCTTCCACGGCGCTGTCGGTGTCGGCGTCGTCAAACACGAGGAAGGGCGCGTTGCCACCCAGTTCCAGCGACATCTTCTTGACCGTGGGGGCGGACTGCGCCATCAGGATGCGGCCCACTTCGGTGGAGCCCGTGAAGCTGATGTGGCGCACCACGTCGCTCGCGCACAGCACCTTGCCGATGGCGATGGAGTTGTCGCTGTCTGCGGGCAGGATGTTGAACACACCGGCCGGAATACCCGCGCGGATGGCCAGCTCGGCGGCGGCCAGGGCGGTGAGTGGTGTCAGCTCGGCCGGCTTGATGACCACGGGGCAGCCCGCAGCCAGTGCAGGCGCGACCTTGCGGGTGATCATGGCCAGCGGGAAGTTCCATGGCGTGATGGCCGCGCACACGCCGATGGGTTGCTTGAGCACCAGCAGGCGGCGGTTGTTGTCGAACTGGGGCAGGGTCTCGCCGTTGATGCGCTTGGCCTCTTCGGCAAACCATTCCACAAAACTCGCGCCGTAGGCCACTTCGCCCTTGGCTTCGGCCAGGGGCTTGCCTTGTTCGGCGGTCATGATGCGGCCCAGGTCGTCCTGATTGGCCATGAGCAGGTCGAACCACTTGCGCAAGATGATGCTGCGCTCCTTGGCGGTCTTGGTCTTCCAGGGGCCCCAGGCGGCGTTGGCGGCGGCAATCGCGGCCTCGGCGTCGGCCGGGCCCAGGTTGGCCACATCGGCCAGTTTGAGACCCGTGGCCGGGTCGTTCACATCAAAGCGGCTGCTACCTGCCACCCACTGGCCGTTGATGAGGCCGTCGGTCTTGAGCAAGGTGGGGTCGTTCAGCAGGGCGAGGGGGGAGGTCTTCATGTCCATGGGAGGCGTCCGGGTGAAGAAAAAATGGGCGGGTAGATTGGGGGAAAGGCTAGCACGCGTTGCCGTCGAGCTTGTCACCAATGTGGCATGGGCGGGGGGATTCAGGTTGGTTCTCACGGATGCGGCGCGTTTGCGCGCAGCGAATGCAACTGGCGCGGCACAGGCGAGGGTAGCCGCGCAAGGGCCGCCCCGCAGCGCTGGCTGCGTCCTCCTGCCCGCATTGCGCAGCGATGCGAGAGCGGGGGGAAGGCGCGAAGCGACTCAGGGGAGTGTTCCATCATGCCCTGCGACCGCGCAGCCACTCCAGCGCCAGCAGCAAGCTGGTGGTGAACAGGATGAGCAACGTGGCCACCGCGGCGATGGTGGGCGAGATGTTCTCGCGGATGCCGTTGAACATCTGGCGCGGCAGTGTGGACTGGTCGGCACCGGCCAGGAACAGCGTGACCACCACCTCGTCGAACGAGGTAGCAAACGCAAACAGCGCGCCGGAGATCACGCCCGGCGCAATCACCGGTAGCGTCACTCGAAAAAAGGTGTTGAAGGGCGTCTCACCGAGGCTCAGCGAGGCGCGCACGAGGTTGTGGTTGAAGCCTGCCAGAGTCGCCAGCACGGTGGTCAGCACAAAAGGTGCGCCCAGGGCGGCGTGCACGATGATGAGCCCGAAGTAGCTGTCGGCCAGGCCCAGCGGCGCAAAGTACAGGTAGGTGGCTACGCCCACCACAATGATCGGGACCACCATGGGCGCAATCAGGATGCTCATGAGCAGGCCCTTGAAGCGGAAGTCGGCCCGCGACAGACCCACCGCCGCCAGTGTGCCCAGGGCCGTGGCGATCAACGTGGCCGCAGGTGCCACGATGAAGCTGTTGCGCGTGGCGCGGGCCCACTCGGCGGATTCGAACAGGTTGCGGTACCACTTGAGCGACCAGCCGTGAATGGGGTAGGCCAGAAATGAACTCTCGGAGAACGACAGCGGCACCATCACCAGGATGGGGGTCAGCAGGAACACGAGCACTGCCACGCACAGGGCGCGCACCGCCCACCAGCCGAGCTTGTCGGCCAGTGTGGCGTACAGGGGGAATTGGGGCAAAAAATGACGCATGGTGAGTGTCTTTTGATGTGGTTAGCCCAGACTCAATTCGGCTTTGCCAAACCGGCGGTACACGCTGTACAGCACCAGCGTGGCGGCCAGCAGCAGGGCGCCCAGCGCGCAGGCCATGCCCCAGTTCACTTCCACATTGGTGTAGCGGGCGATGTAGTAGCTCAGCATCTGGTCATCGGCCCCGCCCAGCAGCGCGGGCGTTACGTAGTAGCCGATGGCCAGAATGAAAACCAGCAGCGCTCCAGCACCAATGCCCGGGTAGGTTTGGGGCACATACACCCGGAAGAACGCCGCGATGGGTGAGCTGCCCAGCGACACCGCAGCGCGCAGGTAGGTGGGGGGCACGCTTTTCATCACGCTGTACAGCGGCAGCACCATGAAAGGCAGCAGGATGTGCACCATGGCAATCACCACGCCCGTGCGGTTGAACAGCAGTGGCAAAGGCTCGGCAATGGCGCCCAGGCCCATCAACCCCCGGTTGACCAGCCCCTCGGACTGCAGCAGCACGATCCATGCGGCCACGCGCACCAGGATCGACGTCCAGAACGGCACAAGGACCAGAATCATCAGCACATTGGCCTGGCGTGCGGGCAGCGAGGCCAGCCACCAGGCCAGCGGGTAGCCCAGCAGCAGGCACAGCACCGTAACCACAAAGCTGATGTGAAAGGTGCGCAGCAGGATGCCGCCAAACGCGCGCTGCTCCTCGGGCATGCGTTCGACCTGGCCCAGCGCATCGCGCTGCAGGTCCACCGAGGCGAGCAGGTAGTCGGGCGTCCAGCGCGCCCCGTTTTTGGCGATGGCATGCCAGAAAGGCGCTTCGCCCCAGCGTGCATCCTTGTCGATCAGCTGGTCGCGGATGGACTCGGGCGTGCCCTGCAGGGGCAGGGCGCGGAAAGCGCCCATCACCATCGAACGCGCTCCGGGCACTTCCGAGTTCAGCCGGCGCGCCAGGGCGCCTGCATCAGAGCTGTCGGGCAGGCGGGCCAGGTCTTTGATCAGCGCGGCATAGGCAGCGGGGTTTGGTGCCTCGTGGCGGTCCCAGCCATGCAAGGCCTCGATGGTGGCGGGCAGCGTGTTGGCGACCTCGGGGTTCTCCACGCCGCGCTGCAGCAGCGCGGCAATGGGGACCAGCAGCGTGAGCAGCAAGAACACCAGCAAGGGCAGGGTCAGGGCAAAGGCCCGCCATTTGCGCCGCGCTTCGGCACGCGACAGCGCCTTGCGCAGTGCGCCGGGTGCGTGGGCGTCCAGCGCAAGCGCGGCGGGGGCGATGGCAGAAGAGGCTTGCATGGTGTCTTGCGCTCCGAGGGTGCGGGTTACTGACTTACTGGGTGGCCCAGGCGGCGAAGCGTTTCTCCAGCGCCTCGCCCTGGTCGGCCCAGAAGCTCACGCCGAACTGGATGGCTTCCTTGGCGTTGCTCGCCGAGGTAGGCAGGTCGTCGAGCACCTTCTTGTCCAGCTTGGCGAGGGCCGTGGTGTTGGCCGGGCCATAGGCGATGTTCTGCGCGTAAGCAGCCTGGTTGGCCGTCTGCATGGTGTAGGCGATGAACTTCACCGCCGCGTCCTTGTTCGGTGTGCCCTTGGGGATGGCCCAGTAGTCCAGGTCATAGATGCCGCCGGGCCAGTAGATCTTGAGATTGCGGCCTTCGCGGTTGGCCGCGTCGATGCGGCCGTTGAACACGGTGGTCAGCACCACGTCGCCCGCCACCAGGAACTGCGGCGCCTGGGCACCTGCTTCCCACCATTGAATGTTGGGCTTGAGTTCGGTCAGCTTCTTGAAGGCGCGGTCGGCACCGTCCTTCGTGGCCAGCACCTTGTAAACGTCGGCGGGCTTTACGCCATCGGCCATCAGCGCGAATTCGAGGTTGTAGCGCGCACCCTTGCGCATGCCGCGCTTGCCAGGGATCTTCTTGGTGTCCCAGAAGTCGGCCCAGCTCGTGGGGGCAGTCTTGAGCTTGTCGCCGTTGTAGGCCATGACGGTGGACCACACGAAGATGCCCACGGCGCAGTCGGACACCGCAGCGGGCAGCAGGTCGGACTTGCTCACGATCTTGCTGTAATCGAGTTTTTCATACAGGCCCTCGTCGCAGCCGCGTGCAGCGTCTGGCGACTCCAGCTCCACCACGTCCCAGGTCACCTTCTTGGCCTCGACCATGGCCTTGACCTTGGCCTGCTCGCCGTTGTATTCCACGGCCACGATCTTGTTGCCCAGCTTTTCATAGGGCTCGTAGAACGCCTTTTTCTGCGCGTTGGCGTTGGCGCCACCAAAGTTCACGACGGTCAGTTGCTGCTGCGCGAAGCTGGGCAGTGCCAGGCAGGCGGCCAGAGAGGCGCAGGCGATAAGACTCTTTTTCATGGTGCAGTTTTTCCTTAGGGTTGTGGAGGAACAGGGGACGGGAAAAGGGTGTGGCTGTGCCGGTGGTCAGACCGCGTAAATGCGCGTGGAGACCGGGGGGAACTCCAGCAGCACGGCATCACCCGGCTGTGGATGGGGGGTGCTAGCGGACGAAGCCAGCGCCACCTTCACCGTGGCGGGCTCTTGACCATGGCCCAGGTCGCACATCAGGCGCAGGTGGTCGCCGTAGTAGATGGCGCGCGCCACCGTGGCGGGAATGGCCGATGTTTTGGGGTACTCGGAATGCGCATGCAGCACGATGCGTTCGGGCCGAACACAGGCGTGTACGGCAGAGCCCAGTGCGGCCTGGTTCACGTTCACACCCGGCAACAGGTAGCCGCCTGGCAGTTGGATGGCGGTGTCGGCGCCCGCGCCTTGCAGGGTGCCCGAAAGCACCGTGTTGTCGCCCACAAAGCCGGCCACGAATCGGTTGGATGGCGCTTCGTACAGGGTTTCCACATCGGCGAGTTGCTGAATGACCCCTTCGTTGAACACCGCCACGCGGTCGCTCATGGTCAGGGCCTCGCCCTGGTCGTGGGTCACGTAGACAAAGGTCACGCCCAGCTGGCGGTGCAGTTCTTTCAGCTCGATCTGCATATGCTCGCGCAACTGCTTGTCCAGCGCGCCCAGGGGTTCATCCATCAGCACCAGCTGGGGGTTGAACACCAGGGCGCGGGCCAGCGCCACGCGCTGCTGCTGGCCGCCCGACAGGCGAGTGGGCAGGCGGTCGGCCATGCCGGTCAGGCGAACCATGTCCAGCGCCTTCTTCACACGCTCGGCCTGCTCGGCCTTGGGCACCTTGCGCACGGTGAGCGGGTAAGCCACGTTCTGACCCACGGTGAGGTGGGGGAACAGCGCGTAGTTCTGGAACACCATGCCAAAGTTGCGCTTGTGGGGCGGCGTGCCGGTGATCTGCTTGCCATCGAGCAGGATGTCGCCCGCAGTAGGGGACTCAAACCCCGCCAGCATCATCAGTGTGGTGGTCTTGCCCGAGCCCGAGGGCCCGAGCAGGCTCAGGAATTCACCGCGCTGGATGTCCAGGTCCAGCGAGCGCACCACCAGTTGTTCACCGTCGTACGTCTTTTGCACACCGCTGAAGCGGACCAGGGGCTCTGCTGATGGGTTCATGGTTGGGGGCACCTTGTAAGCAGAATGAAGGTCGGGTCGCATGTCAGCCCAGCGCGGCAAAGCTGTCGGCCAGGATGGCCAGGCCCTCTTCGAGCAGCTCGTTGGAGGCGGTCAGCGGCACCAGGATGCGGATCACGTTGCCATACGTGCCGCACGACAGCAGGATGAGCCCGCGCTTGGCGGCTTCGGCGACGACTTTCTTGGTCAGTGCGGCGTCGGGGCGGTGGACATCACCGTCTTCGAACAGCTCGATCGCCACCATGGCACCCAGGCCGCGCACATCGCCGATGGCGGGGACTGTGGCGGCCATTTCTTTCAGTGCCCTGACCAGCAGCGCACCCATGTCCTGGCTGCGGGCCAGCAGGTTTTCCTTTTCAAACGCATCGATCACCGCCAGCGCTGCGGCACAGGCCACGGGGCTGCCCGCATAGGTGCCACCCAGGCCACCGGCTGCAGGGGCGTCGATGACGTCGGCGCGGCCCACCACGCCAGACAGGGGGAAGCCGCCTGCCAGTGATTTGGCAGTGGTGATGAGGTCGGGCGCCACGGGCCATTGCTCGCATGCAAACCAAGTGCCGGTGCGGCCAGCGCCGGTCTGCACTTCGTCGGCGATCAGCAGGATGCCGTAGCGGTCTGCCAGGGCCTTGAGGCCGGTGACGAATTCGGGTGGCGCCACGTAGAAGCCGCCTTCGCCCTGCACGGGCTCAAGGATGAAGGCTGCCACACGCTCGGGCTCGATGTCGTTCTTGAAGATCAGCTCCACTGAATGCAGGGCCTGCTCCACGCTGACGCCATGCAGCGCGTTGGGGAACAGGGCGTGGTACATCTCGCCAGGGAAGGGGCCGAACCCGATCTTGTAAGGCGCGACCTTGCCGGTAAGGCCCAGCGTGAGGTTGGTGCGGCCGTGGTAGCCGCCCGTGAAGGCGATCACGCCAGGGCGCTTGGTGTAGGCGCGGGCGATCTTGATGGCGTTTTCCACGGCCTCGGCGCCCGTGGTGAGCAGCAGGCTCTTCTTGGCAAACGCGCCGGGGGCCAGGGTGTTCAGGCGCTCGCACACTTCCACGTAGGGCTCGTACGCCACCACCTGGAAGCAGGTGTGGGTGTACAGCTCCAGCTGGGCTTTGACTGCAGAGATCACTCCGGCGTGCAGGTGGCCGGTGTTGAGCACGGCGATGCCACCGGCAAAGTCGATGAAACGGCGGCCCTCCACATCCCACAGCTCGGCGTTAAGCGCCTTGTGTACGAAGAGTTCATGGGCCTGACCCACGCCCCGGGCCACAGCGGCATGGCGGCGGGTTAGGAGGGCGGCGTTGGTGAAGTGGCGGTCTTGCTGCATGGCGGTGGGCGGGTGGGTTGAACACGAAATGAAGGAATGGGCGAATTCTGGAATTCGCGCCACGGCCCGTCCATGTACACCGGCATGCTGTTTTGCGCGCACTGTGCAGGTCCTCGATCCTGTACAGGCAATCCCTGATTTGGTGTGCGCCAACACGGTGCACAATGCAGCCCCTTTTGCGTAGCCGTAGTGCAATCCCCCACGCTGATCTGCAGGAAAACCGGGCACTCGGGGGATTGAAGGGTCTTGTATCGGTATGCCGCGGCAGGCCGCTTGCCATCTTCCAAAACGGTGCGTAAGAACCTGTTCAAAATCTTTTCAGGGATCGCATTGGAGTGCCATCGTGATGGACGTGGAAGCTTCGGATGCGCCGCATGGGCTCATGCCCATGCAAGCAGCTGAGCCGTCCAATCGCCCGATTTCACTCCAACCCTGCGGGCAAGTGCCTTGCCGGGCGGTCTGCGGCGTTGCGGCGCTTGCTGATAGCCAAGCTATCAACTGCGCACCGCGCCTTGCATCCCATCCCGGCAAGGTACTTGTGCGACCCTGAAAAGATCTTGAACAGGTTCTAAGAACAAAAAAGGCCTCGCAGCGTGCTGCGAGGCCTCTGCCGGCCGAAACATGAACGCTCTGCTACCGGGCGCACACCCCGGTCGTTGCAGCCGCCCCGGTCACCATGGCGTTGTTCGTGACCACACTGTTCGGTGCAATCACGCGCACCACCGTGCTGCCCGCGTGGGGTGTGGGGAAACACGCAATGTTGTTACGCACCACAGCGTTTCCATCGGGTACATCGCCATTCTGGAATTCGGTGTGGCCCACATTGATGGCTGTCTGGAAGGTCGTCTGCGTATTGATGATGACGTTGCCTTCAATCACGATACCGGGTGCCGACTGCACTGCCATGCCCGTGTTGCCGGCGTTGATGAGTGTGTTGTTGCGCACCACGAAGTTGCGGAACCATTCGGCCGAGTCATACCCCTGCGTGATCGACATCTCCCAGCAGCCATCCGTCGCAGCATCCTGCTCAATCCGGTTGCCCTCAATCAGTACGCCGTCCATCTGGCCGTGGAAGGTCATGTTGCCCCCTTGGCAGATGCCATTGACCACCGAGTTGCGGATGTAGCGGTTGTTGCGCAAGGTGACGTTGGTTCCACTCAGTCCATGGCTGCCCGACAGGTAGGTGCCGTGGTTGAAGCCGCTGCCGCTGAAGTTGTTGGCCTCGATCAGGTTGCCTTCGATCACGCTGTTGCGGAACTGGCCCAGGATGCCCATGCTTCCGTTGTGATGGATGTGGTTGTTGCGGATCAGCACGTTGTTCACACCGTGGGGAGCGCGTGCCTGCGAGTGGATGGCAATCTGGAAGCCGGATATCTCCACGTTCTCAATCACGATGTCGCGGACATTGCCACTCAGCCAGAAGCCCCAGGCCGAGTTGTTGGAGCCGTGGATCCGCAAATTGCGGAACACGTAGCCGCCGTCGTTGGAGGTGTTGGCATAGCGCCCTCCCAGCTCAAAGGGCGCGATGGCATTGTTGTTGGTGTTGAGGAGGGGGGCGGGCCCTGCGCCATACGCATCGAAGGTGAGGGGCGCGTCTGCGCGGACGTTCATGTTCTCGAACGTGGTGACACCCACCACCCAGGCACCGCCGCGCGCAAAAAGCAGTGCTGTGCCCGCAGGCAGTGTGTTGACATTGATCCCCGTGAGGTTCTGCTTGGGTGCCGCCTGCGTGCCGGGGTTGGAATTGCTCCCTGGCACACAACCGGTGGCGGCGCCCGCCTGGCAGTCCGAGAAGTAGTAAGTTACGGAGCCACCGGGCGTCGGTGCTGGCGGAGGCGCCGGTGGAGCAGGCGGTGCCGGAGGCGTTGGCGGTGGGGCGGGCGGGGCGGGCGTTGGGACGGGGCTGCTGACGTAGCACGCCTTTTTCACCTGCCGCAGGGGGTCGCCAAAGGTGGCGTTGTTGCACATCACGTTGTTGGTGAATGCGCGCGCGGCAGTCCAGGTGGTGCCAGCTCCATAGACCACCTTGGCCGTACCGGTAAAGCTGCATTGCTGCCCCTCGACGGCACACAAGGTGTAGCCCGGTGGCGGTGCTGTTAGCACGGGATCGGGCGCAGGAGCTGGCGACGGTGCGCCGGCATAGCAAGCCTTTTGCACACCCCACAGGGGGTCGCCAAAGGTGGCGTTGCTGCAACTGACACCGTTGGTGAAACTGCGGGGGCTGGTCCAGGTCGTGCCTGCTCCATAGACCACGTTGGCTGCGCCGCTGAAGCTGCATTTCTGTCCCTCGACGGCGCACGGCTTGTAGCCTGCCGGTGGGGTGTGGGTCGCCTGCGCCAGTGCAGGGCCTGTGGCTGTGCCCAGGCATAGACCCAAGGCAATGGCCCATGGCCTGGGTTGAAAAATCCGTGAAGAGTTGAGTTCAGATGTTCGTGTCAGCATGGGTGTCCCTCGGTGTGTTGGGTATTGGTTTTCAAACCCGATTTGCGGTCACCGATGCCAATCGAGTTGGGGGGCAAGCCTATCGCTGGGGCATGGGTGTGTGCGCATCGCGGCGGCGGAAAAGGGACAGGCGGTGGATGCAATCCGATAGCCGCTGCATCGGACAAAAGACTGAATACCGCCCATCGGTTGGGCGCTACCGTTCACGGTCTGCGGGCCTTTTCGAGCGCGGCGTCATCAACGCGCAAGAATCCCACAGCCCTGCAAATCGCTGGAGACCGCTGCCCCAGGGTAGGTGGGGCTGACGGACAATAGGGCAACCCGGCCGGACCGAATGCGGGCTCAGCGGTGGTACCTCCAGGCACGCGTCGCTGTTGACGGGAGCACACTGTGCAGGTGCCCCGTCCTGTACAAGCAATCCCTGAGTTCGCGGGTGTTGGCCCGGTGCACAATTTGGCCCCTTTCCCTGTTCTTTTGATGCTCACTCTCAGCCCGGATCTTCAGACACCGCTGGTCAGCCAGATCGTTGATGGCCTGCGGGGTCTCATCGCTGGCCAGGTGCTCAAACCTGGTGCCAAGCTCCCCTCCATCCGCGCCTTTGCGGCAGCCCACGGCGTGAGCGTGTTCACCGTGGTCGAGGCCTACGACCGCCTGGTGGCGCAGGGCTGGCTGGTGTCGCGCGCCAATGCAGGTTTTTTTGTGAAGCGACGGGGCGATGAGGGCGCGTCGCCCGGTACTGGTGCGCCCGAGCGGCCGGTGCCCCGTTTTGATGCGCGCTGGTACCTCAAACAAATTTTTGAAAACCGCAACCTGCCCATGAAACCGGGCTGCGGCTGGTTACCTCACGACTGGCTGTTTGGCGATGCGGTCAAACGCAGCATGCGTCAGCTGTCGTCCGACGGGCCCGAGCTGGATGGCTATGGCCTGCCCCACGGCCACATGGCGCTGCGCATGGTGGTGGCCGAGTCGCTGGCCGAACACCATCTGGCGGTGGACGCCGACCAGGTGCTGCTGACCCAAGGCTCCAGCCAGGCACTGGACCTGGTGGCGCGCCGCATGGTCAAGCCTGGTGACGTGGTGCTGGTGGACGACCCGGGTTACCCCAACCTGCTGTTCATGCTGCGCTTTGCAGGAGCCCAGGTGGTGGGTGTGCCGCGCACCGCCACCGGCTACGACCTACCGGCGCTAGAGTCCCTGCTGGCCGAGCACAAACCCACGGTGTTTTTCACCCAACCGCGCCTGCAGAGCCCGACCTGTTCTGTGGCATCCGTGGCGCACCTGCACCGGCTGCTGCAACTGGCCGAGCAGCACCACTTCATGCTGGTGGAGAACGACATCTATGCCGACATGGACCCCGGTGTGCGCCCCTCGCTGGCCAGCCTGGACCAGCTCAACCGTGTGATCTACCTGGGCAGTTTCTCCAAGACGATTTCGCCCAACCTGCGCACCGGCTTTCTGGCGGCGCGGCGCGATCTGCTCGATGAGCTGGTGCAGCTCAAGATGATCTCGGGCCTGACCTCGTCAGAGATCACCGAGCGCATCACCTTTGGGGTGGTGACCGACGGGCGCTGGCGCAAGCACCTCAAGTCCCTGCGCGAGCGGCTGGCCGAGGCGCACCGCACGGTGGGGCGGCGCTTGCTGAACCTGGGGTTCGAGCTGTTTCACGAGCCCGAGGCGGGCATGTACCTGTGGGCGCGCCATCCTGATCTGCCCGACAGTGCCGAGCTGTCGAAGGAAGCCACGGGTGCGGGCATCATGCTCGGCCCCGGTCAGCTGTTTCTGGTGGAGCCGCGCCCCACGGGCTGGCTGCGGTTTAACGTGGCGTTCAGCCAGGACGAGCGCCTGTGGCGCTTTCTGGAGCAGCGCATTCTGCTGGGCCAGCAAGTGTCGGAATAGGCCTGCTGTTGCCGCTGCTGGGGTGAAAAATTTGAGCCTTTTTGGCCGCTAGCGCTTATTGGTAAAGCGCAATAAGCTATAAAAATTAGAGCAATTGCCCTTTGGAACTGAGGCTGTCCACGCGGTTGCAGGCGCTGTGTGCGTGGTGGCGCGTGCTACCGGTCAATGATGCGCCGCGCAAACCGCTCCAGATACTCCATCAACTGCTCCGCGCCGGCAATGGCCTGAGCTTCGTCGCCACTGGCAATGCCCTGCGCCAACTGCATGTGCGCGCGGGCGCCCTCTGACACCTCGCCTTCGTGCTGGTAGGCATACCAGAAACGGCGGCACTGCACGATGAGCGGTTGCACGCATTTGACGGCCGAGTGGTTCTGGCTGGCCTGGTGGGTGACGAGGTCCAGTTCATGGTCGGCCAGCATGTAGTCGTCCAGGTGTCCGCGCGCTGCGGCTTGCACCATGTTTTCGGCGCAGCGCACGATGGCCTGGCGCTGCGGCGCCGTGGCGCGGCGTGCGGCGTTGGAGGCCAGCAGGCGCTCCAGCACGCGGCGGGTCTGGATCACGTCCAGGTGGTCGGCCAGGTCGATGTGCGACACCAGCAGCCCGCGCCGGGGCTGCTGCACGATGAGCCCGATGGACACCATGCGCAGCAGCGCCTCGCGCACCGGCGTGCGGCCCAGGCCTGTGCTTTCGGCGATCTCGGCCTCCACCACGGGGCTGCCGGGCTGCAGCTGCAGCGTGGAGATCATGGTCTCGATGGCGTCGTAGGCCACGTCCGCCGCGCGCCGCTTGGGCGCGGGGTCTTGCTGGGGGGAGGGGCGGCGGAGTGTCATCGGGCGTGAAGGACGTTGCGGGAGGCCGCATCTTATGGGATGCGGCCCCGGTGACCCTTGCGGACTGTCAGAGGCTTGCGCCCGCCTTGCGCAGCTCGGCAATCTGCGGCGCCTTGGGCAGCCACAGCTTGTCGAACTCCTGGATGATGCCGTCGGGGTTGAAGGACGATGCCGTCTTGAAGGCGATGGACGTGCCCTTGAACTTCTCGATCAGCCCGGCCTCGGTGGTCACGATGTCGTTGATCTGCGCATCCAGCGACTGGGCCACCAGCTTGCGGATGATGTCCTTGTCCTTGGCATCCAGCCCTTGCCAGATGCGGCCGGAGACAAGCGGCGCGAACGGCATGAACAGGGCGTTCATCTGCAGCAGGGTCTTGGCCACCTTGTCGAAGCGCTGGTTCCACGAGAACTCGATGTCCGCCTCCAACCCATCCACCTGGCCGTTGCTCATGGCATCAAACACTTGCGGCGTGGGGATGGGCGTGGGGGCGGCGCCCAGCATTTGATAAAAGTCGCGGTACACCGGCGTGGGGTTGATGCGCAGCTTCATGCCCTTGATGTCGGTGGGCACGGCGATGTCCTTGGTGGAGAACACGGCACGCATGCCGGTGATGCCCCAGCCCAGGCCGATGGTACCGGTCTCGCGCGGCAGCACTTCGAGCAGTTTGGTGGCGGAGGGGTGTTTGACGAGTTTGGCCACGGCAGGCGTGGAGCGCACCAGGTACGGAGCATTGATCGCCGCGATGCTGGACACGCGCGAGCCGAGCTCGGCCGCCTGGATCCAGCCCATGTCGAGCGCGCCGGACTGCAGCTGCTGCATCATCGCCGCTTCGTTGCCCAGCTGGCCCGAGTGGAAGACCGTGACGCTCAGTCGGCCATCAGTTTCCTTCTTGAGTGCCTCGCCAAACTGCAGCGCGGCGCGGTTCCAGGAGTGGCCCGCAGGCGTGATCAGCCCCAGGCGAAATTCCTTGGCATCGGCTGCACGTACCAGCGCTGGAAAGCCCAGCCCCGTGACGGTGGCAGCGGCCACGGCGTGGCGCTGGATGAAATGGCGGCGGGTGACAGTGTGGGCGGGCGTGGTCGTCATGGTGAACTCCGTGTGAAAGAACCTTGGGAGGGGGACGGGGGATCTGTTGCTCGGCGGGCTACTTGAGCAAACCGAGCGACAGGCTGGGGAACAGCGACAACATCACCAGCGCCACGCAGCTGATGATGAAAAACGGCAGCGTGACGATGAACATCTTTCCGGGCTTGGCCCCGGTGACGGCCGACGCGACAAAGAAGCTCAGGCCCACGGGCGGAGTCATCAGCCCCAGCACCAGGTTGACGACGATCACCACACCAAAGTGGCGCGGGTCAATGTGATAGACCTCGGTGGCAATCGGCAGCAGGATGGGCGCGGTCATGATGAGACCGGGGATGCCGTCGATCACCGTGCCGATGACCAGCAGGATCACGTTGGTGAGCAGCAAAAAGGTGACCGGATCGTGTGCCACGGTCTGCACCCAGGCGGCCACCATCTGAGGCACCTTGCCGTAGATCAGCAACCACGAGAACACGGCCGCTGCCGCCACCAGAAACAGCACGATGGCGGAGTAAATGGCCGAGCGCAGCAGGATGGCCGGCATGGCGCTGAACCGGAACTCCTTGGTCACATAGCGACCCACCAGGGCCGAGGCCAGCGCGCCCACGGCGGCCGATTCTGTGGGGTTGGCCAGGCCACTCAGGATGGAGCCCACGATGATGATGGGGATCAGCAGCGTGGGGCTGGCCTGCACCACGGTGCGCGCGCGCTGGGCCAGCGTGCGCTTTTCGCTGCGCGGGTAGTTGTAGACAAAGCCCATGAGCGCGATCACGACAAAGAACAGCACGGTGAGCAGCACGCCGGGCAGGATGCCGGCAATCAGCATGTCGCCCACGGCCACCTGGGCCAGCACGCTGTAGACCACAAACATCACCGAGGGCGGGATGATGGGCCCGAGCATGCCGCCGTACACCGTGAGGCCCGCCGCAAAGGTCTTGTCGTAGCCCTGCTTTTCCATCTCTGGCACCATGACCTGCGACATGATGGCCACCTGCGCGGTGGCCGAGCCGATGATGGATGACACCAGCATGTTGGCCAGGATGTTCACGTAGGCCAGCCCCCCTTTGACGGAGCCGATGAAGGCCATGGACAGGTCCACCAGCCGCCGCGTGATGCCGCCGCTGTTCATGATCTCTCCGATCAGGATGAACAGCGGGATGGCGATGAGGCCATAGCTGTCCACCCCGCCGAACATCTGCATGGGGAACGACTGGAACAGCACCGGGCTGCCGATGCTGAGGATGTACACCGCGCCCGACAGGCACAGGCATACGCCGATGGGCACACCCACCATCAAGGCGGCGAGGAAGAACAGGGTGGTGATCATGGTCGGGCTCTGGTGGGTTTTGCGGGCGTAGGGGCGTTCAGTTCACGGCGTCGGCGTTGACTACGTCGAAGCCCGCGTGCTGCACACGCTCTGCGGCGCCCATGTCTTCGAACAGGTTGGCCAGTGCATGCACGCTGAAGGTGGCCGAGAAGATCGGCAGGATGAGTTGCAGCACCCAGGTGGGCCAGTTCAGCGTCTGGGTGCGCTCGGTGTAGATGAAGTTGAAGCTCTCGGCCGCAAACTCCTTGGCGTCAAAGCCGTAGCGCGCAATACCGATGGGGTCCATCCACACCCAGCACATCACCAGCATGGCCAGGCCAAACAGCAGCACGCCGGACGTGGCCAACACCTTGAATGCCTTGGCGCCCCGCGCGCCGAGGTGGTCGGTGAGCATGGTCACCGCAAAGTCCATGCGCAGCCGCGTCATGACCGAGGCGCCCACAAAGGTCAGCCAGACCACCGTGTAGACCGCCGCCTCGTCCACCCAGTAGATGGGCATGCCGGTGTAACGCGTGACCACGTTGAGCAGGATCAGCAGCACCAGCAACGTCATGAGGGCGGTGAGCAGATGCCGCTCCATGCGCAGAACCTGCGTGGACAGTGCCAGCACCCAGCGGACGGGAGCGTGCGGCGCCGGAGATTGCTGGGCGGGTGGACTGTTGGGTGTGGGCATGATGGGGTTCCTGGGGAGGAGGGCGCGGCGATGAAAGAAAAGCCCGTACTTTTTAATATCTAACAAATATATTTAAAAGCAAGATGAATGCCTGCTGGGTGCGGGTAAGCCCTGAAAGGAGGGACGGGGGAAAACGGCTGCGCGCCTGTCAGCCCGAGGGAGCTGCGGGCTCGCGCTGAGCACTGGTGGCGGGCGCGGGCGTGCAGGCGGCCAGCGTGCCAATGCGTGTGGGCGCCAGCAGATGCCGTGGGGGTGCAGGCGTCCAGCCAAACAGGTGCTGTGCGGCAGCGCCGCAAATGCGGCCCTGGCACGCGCCCATGCCGCAACGGGTGTGGAGCTTGGCATCGATCCAGCCGTTGCGATCGGCCAGTGCAGCGTAGGGCACGTCTTCGCAGCGGCACACCAGGGTGCCGGGCTGCGCCAGGGTTTTGAGTGCTCCGTTCAGTGGAAAAGAAGCCTGCAACGCCTGCGCAAAGCGCTCCCAGCGTGCCAGCTGCGGGCGCAGCGCCTGGGCCTGTTGCACCTGTCCCGCTGCCACATGTCCTGCCATGGCGCCCTGAACCAGTGCACGTTCGCTGCCGCCAAAGCCGGTGGCTTCACCTGCGGCGAATACACCGGGCACGCTGGTGCGCATCTGTGCATCGACAGCCAGGCCCTGGCCACCGCTCAACGGCCCGCCCAGCGCGCAGCCCAGCATCTGCCCCAGGTGGGTGTTGGGCACCAGCCCGAACCCGCAGGCCACGCGGTCGCAGGCCATGGTTTCTTCGGCGTGTTTGCCTTTGCGCAGCCTCACTGTTTGCACCTGCGTGGTGCCTTGGACTTCCAGCACATGGCTGCTGGCGCGCAACTGCGGGTGAAGCAGCGTGAGGGCTTGCAACGCCTTGGCAGGCCAGCGCGGCAGTTGCGCTGCAAAGCCAGCGAGCGCGCTCCACGGCGCCTGCTCCGCCACGCGCACCACGGTGGCACCCGCTTTGTTGGCGGTGGCGGCAGCGGCCAGCAGCAGAGGGCCTGTGCCTGCAATGACGATGCGCTGGCCGCGCACGTCAAGCCCTGCCTTGATGAGGGCCTGCAACGCGCCTGCACCCGTCACACCGGGCAACGTCCAGCCCGGGAAGGGCAGCAACAGCTCGCGGGCTCCGGTGCACAGCACGATGCGGTGGCTGTGCTGCGTCCAGCCCCGGTCAGCGTCTTCCAGCAGCAGGGCCGGGGCCTTGTCGCCGGGTTGGGAATCACCCAGGCCCACCACGCGGGTGCCAGGCAGCAGGCGGATGTTGGTGTGCCGGGCCAGCGCCGCGCGGTGCTGTTGCGCCAGGGCGGGCAAGACCACCTGGGGGCCATCGCGCCAGATTTGCCCGCCGGGCTGCGGGTTGTCATCCACGATGGTGATCGCGGCCCCGCTGGGTGCGGCAGCGAGGGCAGCGGCCAAACCTGCAGGGCCTGCGCCGATGATGAGGATGTCGCAGCGCTCGTGCGCCGAGTGTTGCTCGGTCATGGATGGGGTCACGGGCTGGTTCATGGCGTGGCGCTCCCGGGTGCTGTGCCGACATGGGTGTGAATCGACATGCCCTCGGTGCAGACCGTCTGGCACGCCAGGCGTGTGCGGCCGTGGATGCGGACTCTGCATTCGTGGCACACCCCCATGCCACATAGCGGTGCCCGCGCCGCGCCGGTGACCGAGGTGCGTGTAGTGCCTGGCGTTTGCTGCGCCAGCGCGGCGGCGACGCTGGTCCCTGCGGGCACCTGAAGGGGAGTGCCATTCATCACGATGTGCACCAGGGCGGGTGTTCTGGATGGGGTCATGGTGTGCTCAGGCCCGCAAAGCGGGCAGGTGCATAGGGCGTGGGGTCGATCGCCGGGGTGCCCCCTGCGATCTGGGCCGCCAGCAACCGCGCGGTGGCCGGGGCGGTGGTCACCCCCAATCCTTCATGTCCCACGGCCAGCCACAGGTGCGGGTGTTCGGGGTGCGCGCCAATCAGCGGCAGGCTGTCTGGCGTGGCGGCGCGAAAGCCGGTCCAGGTGCGGATGGCGTTGAGGTCGGCCAGGCCTGGCAGGTAGTCGAGTGCCCGTTGCAGCATGCGCGCCATCACGGCGTTGTTGACGGCGGGGTCGGTGGTGTCGAACTCGCGCGACGAGCCGATCAGCAACTGCCCTGTGGGCCGGGGCTGCACGTTGAAGGCCACGGAGGTACCGTCGCTGTGGTGCGCGCTGGTGATGTAGCCCAGCTCCACCAACTGGTGGTGCACGGTGCCTGGGTAGCGGTCGGTGATGACGAGGTGGCCCTTTTTGGGGCGCAGCGGCAGGCCGGGGCACAGCTGCGGGGCTTGGATGCCGCTGGCCAGCACGATGGCGCCTGCACTGCGCTGGCTTCCGTCGCGCAGGGTGACGGTGTGGCCGTCGATCTGCAGGGCTTCAGCCTGCTCCAACACAAGGTGTCCGTGGGCTGCGGCCTGGTCCAGCAGCCACTGGGCTGCGCGCGGGGCGTAGACCACGCTGTCGCCATTCACCTTGAGCGCGCCGGCCAGACCGGGGCGCAGCGCGGGTTCTGCGCGGGCGAGGGCTGCGGCATCCAGCATCTCGCAAGCTACGCCTTGTGCTTGCAAGGTGGAACGCTTGGCGTGCGCGGCCTGCAGCTCTTCCTCGTTGGCAGCCAGCCAGAGCGTTCCGCAGGCCGTGAAGGCGCAGCCGGCATCCATCTGCGGTGCCCAGGCGTGCCAGAGGTCGAGCGACGATTTGCTCAGCGCCAGCTCAGCCGGGTTGTCATCCATCACCACCAGATGGCCCATGCCTGCCGCCGTGGCACCGCCCAGGCGCGCATCGATGATTCGCACCGACAGGCCCGCCCGCGCCAGCGCATGGGCACAGGCCGCACCGACGATGCCAGCGCCGATCACAAGGACGTCGGTGGTTTGCATGGGGCCTGCGCTGTGGGAGAAGGCGGTTTACAGCCGGATGCCCCAGCCGAATGGGTCTGCATCTTCGATCAGCAGGGTCGCTTCCGCGCTCATGTAGGCGCGGCCACGCAGGGTTGGGATGAGCTTGCCATCGTCCTGCAGCGTGTAGCTGGCCTCGAACTGGCTGCCGATGATGCTGGCCTGGCGCCACACCTGGCTCGGCTGCAGCTTGCCATCGGCGGCGAGGCAGGCAATCTTGGCGCTGGTGCCGGTGCCGCAGGGCGAGCGGTCGTAAGCCTTGCCGGGACACAGCACATAGTTACGGCTGTCGGCCTGGTCATCGTCGGCAAACAGCTCGATGTGGTCAATCTCGCCGCCGTTGTCGCCCCGAATGCCCTGGTCTTTGAGGGCTTGCTGCACGGCGCAGCTGTAGGCCATCAACGCCTCCAGGTTGTCGCTGGCTACGCGCTGGCCGTGGTCGGAGATCAGGAAGAACCAGTTGCCGCCCCAGGCCACATCGCCCACCACGCGGCCATAGCCGGGCACGTCCACCGCCAGCTGATGGTGCAGGCGGTAGGCCGGCACGTTGCGCACGCTGACCGAACCATCGGTGTGGAGGGTGGTGGTGACGGTGCCCACCGGGGTTTCGATGCGGTGCTCGCCGGGCGTGATGCGGCCCAGGTAGGCGAGCGATGCGATCAGCCCGATGGTGCCGTGGCCACACATACCCAGGTAGCCGCTGTTGTTGAAGAAGATCACGCCCGCAGCATTGGCCGGGTCTTGCGGCGCACAGAGCAGCGCCCCCACTACCACGTCACTGCCCCGCGGTTCCAGCACGGTGGCGGCCCGCCAGGCATCGTGGCGCTCGGCCAGCAGCGCACGCCGCTCGGCCATGGTGCCAGTGCCCAGGTCGGGAAAACCGTCGATGACAAGCCGGGTGGGCTCGCCACCGGTGTGGGAGTCGATCACGTGGATGCGTTGCATGGTGCTGTGGTGGTGGAGTAGGGCGCTCAGTGTCTCAGGCGACAGACTGGTATTTTGTAGGGCGCGTGGCCAGGGCCTTGCGCACCACGCTCTCCACAAACGCACGTTCTTCGCCCACCAGGGGCAGGCGGGGGCGGCGCATGTGTTCGGTGCCCACACCCACCAGCGCATCGATGAGCTTAAGGTTCTGCACGAGCTTGTTGGACACATCCAGGTGCAGCATGGGCGTCATCCACTGGTAGAGCGGCAGCGCCTCGGCAAACTTGCCCGCTTTCATCAGGTCATACAGCGCCACGGTTTCGCGCGGGAAGGCGCAGCCCACGCCGGCCAGCAGGCCGTCGCAGCCCAGGGCCAGGCCTTCGTAAGCCAGGTCGTCCACGCCCAAAAAGAGCTGGTAGCGGTCGCCCACGGTGTTGCGCAGGTCGGTGATGCGGCGAATGTCGCCGGTGCTTTCCTTGATGGCGGCGATCCACTCGCAGTCGGCCAGCTCCACCATGTGCTCGGGTTTCAGGTCCACGCGGTAGGCCACAGGGTTGTTGTAGACCATCAGGGGGCGCTGGGCGGCGCCCGCCATGGCGCGCACATTGGCCATGGCCTCGCGGGCGTCGGCCACGTAGATCACCGAGGGCATGACCATGTAGCCGGCCACACCGAGCTTGTTACCGCCGTCGATGTAACGCAGGGCCTCGCGGGTGCTGGTTTCGGACACGTTGGCGAGCACTGGTACGCGGCCGTCAGCGGCTTCGAGGGCGATCTTGGCAACCTGGAGCTTTTCTTCCAGCGTGAGTGTGCTGGCTTCGCCGAGAGAACCGCAAGTGACCAGCCCGTGGATGCCGTTGCGGATCTGGAAGTCGATGTGGCGGGCTGTGCCCTCGGCGTCGATGGACTCGTCGGCGTGGAACTTGGTGGTGATGGCAGGGAAGATGCCTTGCCAGCGGGGTTGTGGGTTCACGAGGGGCTCCTTGGATCAGAGGGTGGGTTACGGTTATTAATATATTAACAAGATATTTAAAGCGCGCAAGCGGATTTTTTCGCATTCGTGGCGCATGGAGTGGAGGCGTCTATCCCCGCCCTGTCGCCCTCCCGCCACGGACCGCCAGACTGCAAACCTATAATGAAAGGTTGGTCCCCATAGGGGCAGCGACAGGCAGCGCGCAGGCGCAGGTCCTGCGGCCTGCCTGCTGCGTGCAACCACTCCACAACACCATGAGCACTCCCACTTTTTCTGTCGCTGACATCCGCAAGTCCTTCCTGGACTTCTTCGTCTCCAAGGGCCACACCGTGGTGGCATCGAGCCCCCTGGTGCCCGGCAACGATCCCACGCTGATGTTCACCAACTCGGGCATGGTGCAGTTCAAGGACGTGTTCCTGGGCACCGACAAGCGCTCGTACAACCGGGCGGTGTCCGTGCAGGCCTGCCTGCGTGCGGGCGGCAAGCACAACGACCTGGAAAACGTGGGCTACACCGCGCGCCACCACACCTTCTTTGAAATGCTAGGCAACTGGTCGTTTGGCGACTACTTCAAGCGCGAATCGCTCAAGTGGGCCTGGGAGCTGCTGACCGAGGTCTACAAGTTGCCGCCAGAGCGCCTGCTGGCCACGGTCTACCAGGAAGACGACGAGGCCTACGACATCTGGACCAAGGAAATCGGCTTGCCACCCGAGCGCGTGATCCGCATCGGCGACAACAAGGGCGGCCGCTACAAGTCCGACAACTTCTGGATGATGGCCGACACCGGCCCTTGCGGCCCCTGCAGCGAAATCTTCTACGACCATGGCCCGCACATTGCGGGTGGCCCTCCCGGCAGCCCCGATGAAGACGGCGACCGCTTCATCGAGATCTGGAACAACGTGTTCATGCAGTTCAACATGGATGAAACCGGCGCCGTCACGCCGCTGCCCGCGCCCTGCGTGGACACGGGCATGGGCCTGGAGCGCCTGGCCGCCATCCTGCAGCACGTGCACAGCAACTACGAGATCGACCTGTTCGACGCGCTCATCAAGGCCGCTGGCCGCGAGACCGGCGTGACGGACCTGAACAACAAGAGCCTGCGCGTGATCGCTGACCACATCCGCGCCACCGCGTTTTTGGTGAGCGATGGGGTGATCCCCAGCAACGAAGGCCGTGGCTACGTGCAGCGCCGCATCGTGCGCCGGGCTATCCGCCACGGCTACAAGCTGGGCAAGAAGACGCCGTTCTTCCACAAACTGGTGGCCGACCTGGTGCGCCTGATGGGTGACGCCTACCCATCCCTGCGCGAGCAGGAGCAGCGCATCACCGAGGTGCTCAAGGTGGAAGAAGAGCGCTTCTTCGAAACGCTGGCCAACGGCATGGAAATTCTGGACACGGCCCTAGACGGCGGCGCCAAGGTGCTGCCTGGCGACGTCGCGTTCAAGCTGCACGATACCTATGGCTTTCCGCTCGACCTGACCAACGACGTATGCCGCGAGCGCGACGTGGAAGTGGACGAAGCAGGCTTCAAGACGGCCATGGAAAAGCAGAAGGCCCAGGCCCGCGCTGCTGGCAAGTTCAAGATGGACAAGGCGCTGGAGTACAGCGGTGCCGCCAACCAGTTCACGGGCTACGAACACCTCGCAGAGACTGCAAAAATCGTAGCAATCTATGTAGACGGTACTGGCGCTGCAGCACTGAAAGCCGGCCAAAACGGCGTGGTGGTGCTGGACACGACCCCGTTCTACGCCGAAAGCGGCGGCCAAGTGGGTGACGAAGGCGTCATCACCAGCGGCTCGGCCCGTTTTGCGGTCGGCGACACGCTCAAGATCAAGGCCGATGTGTTTGGCCACCACGGCACGCTCGAAGAGGGCACGCTGAACGTGGGTGACACGGTGCAGGCCCAGGTGAACACCGCCGTGCGCGCTGCCACCATGCGCAACCACTCGGTCACGCACATCATGCACAAGGCCCTGCGCGAAGTGCTGGGCAGCCATGTGCAGCAAAAGGGCAGCCTGGTCAATGCCGACCGCACACGCTTCGACTTCACACACAACGGCGCCGTGACGGCGGCTGAAATCCGCGAGATCGAACGCCGTGTGAACGAAGAAATCCTGGCCAACCAGCCCACGCAAGCGCGCGTGATGGACATCGAGTCGGCCCAGAAGACCGGCGCCATGATGCTATTTGGCGAGAAGTACGGCGAAACCGTGCGCGTGCTCGACATCGGCACCAGCCGTGAACTGTGCGGCGGCACGCACGTGCAGCGCACGGGCGACATCGGCCTGTTCAAGGTGGTGGGCGAGGGCGGTGTGGCTGCTGGCATCCGCCGTATCGAGGCCGTGACGGGCGCCAACGCGCTTGCCTATCTGCAGAACCTGGAAGACACCGTGAACCAGGCCGCCAGCACCCTCAAGGCGCCGGTGGCCGAGCTCAACGGCCGCATCAGCCAGGCGCTGGACAATGCGCGTGCGCTGGAAAAGGAAGTGGCGGCCCTCAAGGGTAAGCTGGCCTCCAGCCAGGGCGACGAGTTGGTGAATCAGGCCGTGGATGTGAAGGGCCTCAAGGTTCTGGCTGCCGCGCTGCCGGGTGCCGACGCCAAGACCCTGCGCGACACCATGGACAAGCTCAAGGACAAGCTCAAGACCGCTGCCATCGTGCTGGCCGCCGTGGATGGCGACAAGGTGCAGATCGCTGCAGGCGTGACGGCCGACAGCGTGGGCAAGGTCAAGGCCGGCGAGCTGGTCAACTTTGTGGCCCAGCAAGTGGGTGGCAAAGGCGGCGGCAAGCCCGACATGGCCATGGCCGGCGGCACCGATGCCTCCAAGCTGCCAGCGGCGCTGGCTTCGGTGACAGGCTGGGTCACGCAACAACTGGGCTGATGTACCGGTCACCATAGCGGCACCAGCCGCTGTGGTGTGGCAGCCATTTCTGCCAAAAATAGGGTGACGGAAAACCGGCTTTCCCCCTACATTCAAGCGCATGGACCCCCTGCGCGAAAGTCCGCAAGAGCCGGTGCCCGCCCACGGCACCCGTTCCGGTTCGCCTGATTCGGGAGGGGCCGAACTGCCCTGGTGGCGGCGCATCACCGTTCCGTTCGAGGTGGTGATTGCCTCGGTGGTGGTATCTGCCATGCTGCTGCTCACGGTGCTCTTGGTCTACCAGGTAGGCACCAGCGCGCGGCAGGCCATCATCGCGGCGTCGGACGACAGTGCGCAGCACATCAGCCTGTTGATCAGCGAGCGGGTGCACCATATCGTCGACCCGGCAGATGCCACGCTGCGGCTGCTCGCGTTTGATCCCATTGCTTCGGCCACCACCCTCCAGGCGCGGCTGCGCCGCCTGCCGGTGTTTGTGAGCCTGCTGGAGCAGAACGCTTTGCTGTCGGCGGTCTTCATCGGGTATTCCGACGGGCAGTTTTTGCTCATGCGTCCGCTGCGCAACGCTGCGCTGCGGGCACGGCTTCACGCGCCTGCGGAGGCTGCATTCCTGGTGCAGTCGATGGCGCGGGAGCGCAGCGCGGCGGGTCTGATGGGCCTGGTGGGTCGCTGGAACTATTACGACGCACAGCTGCGTCTCATCGATTCCTCCGTGCGCCCCGGCTACCGCTATGACCCCCGGTCCCGCCCATGGTATGCCGAGGCGGCAGAAAAGAACACGCAGGTCCTCACTGCCCCCTATGTGTTTTTCACCACGCAGGAGGTCGGCGTTACGCTGAGCCAGCCCAGCGAAGACGGCCGTGCTGTGATCGGCCTGGACGTTGCGCTCACCGACCTGGGCCGCGAGATCGGCGAGCTGCGGCTGATGCCGCGCACCGAGATCGCTGTGGTGGACCAGGACCAGCGCGTGCTGGCCTACCCGGACATGTCCCGCGTGCTGGTGCGTGAGGACGGCGACCAGCCCAGCCTCAAGCTGCGCACACTCGACGGCCTGGGGGTGCCCAGCCTGCAGGCCCTGCACAGCTTGGACGTGAAAGAGGGGCCTTCGCGCCGCTTTGTGGCAGGTGGCGAGGAGTGGCTGGCCAAGGTCATGTCACTCAAGTCGCAGCGCTGGGAGGGGCTGCACATCCTGATGGCCATTCCCACCCGGGAGCTGCTGGCGGATGTGAACCAAAACTTGCAGCGCCAGGTATGGCTGTCCCTGGGGCTCATCGCGCTGATGCTGCCTTTTGGGTGGCTGGCCGGGAGGCGTGTGGGGCGCAGCCTGTCGGGGCTGGCCACGCAGGCGCAGGCCTTGGCACGGTTTGATTTCCGGCGGCCGACACAACACCACATGTCGCGCGTGCGCGAGGTGCGCGCACTGGGCCAGGTGATGGACCGCATGTCCGACACCATCCAGGAGTTCCTGCACATCACGCACCACATCAGCGCCGAGTCGCGCCTGGACCTCATGCTGTCGAGCGTGCTCTACGAGCTGGTGCGCGCCACCAGTTGCACGGGTGGTGCGGTGTACCTGGTAGAGGCACAGCGCGCGGGCCTGCTGCGCACGGCGAGGTATTGCGAAGATCCTGAGCACCAGTCGCTCTACCCGGAGCACCTGCCCATGGTGTTTTTCATCAACCCTGCCGAGCCGCAGGACGGCGACCAGCACCCTGATGACGACCAGGCCACGCCCCAGCGCGTGCTCCGTGTGCAGCTGCGCACGCGCGACGGCCAACCGCTGGGCCTGCTGGTGCTGCGCTACCGTGCGGACCAGCAGCAGGACGATGTCCACTTCCGGGCGTTTGTCGAGAAACTCTCGGGCACGTTGTCGGTCGCCATCGAGACGCGCAGTTTGATCGAAGGGCAAAAGAAGCTGTTCGATGCCGTCATCCGCCTGCTGGCCGACGCGATCGACGCCAAGAGCCCTTACACCGGCGGCCACTGCGAGCGGGTGCCCCAGTTGGCGGAATCCCTGATGCAGCGCCTGTGCGAGACCGAGGAAGGTCCATTTGCCCACGTCGCCATGACGGATGCCGAGCGCTACGAATTCCGCCTGGGCGCGTGGCTGCACGACTGTGGCAAGGTCACCAGCCCCGAGCACATCATCGACAAGGCGACCAAGCTGGAGGCGCTCTACAACCGCATCCATGAGGTGCGCATGCGCTTTGAGGTGCTGTGGCGCGACGCGGAACTGGACTACTGGAAGCAGCACGTGTCCGGCGTGGACCCGGTGCGGCTGCAGCGCGAGCTTTTGCAGCGGCGCGACCGCCTGCAGGAAGAATTTGCCTTTGTGGCCCGCAGCAATGTGGGCGGTGAGTTCATGGCCGATGCCGACATCAAGCGGCTAGCCACTATCGGGCGCCAGGTGTGGCAGCGGCATTTTGATGACCGGCTGGGCTTGTCAGCAGCCGAATTGGGGCGGCTGGCGAATGTGCCGACGCGCCCCTTGCCCGCCAATGAGCCCCTGCTGGCAGATCGGCCTGAACACATCGTGCCCTGGGGTGCCCGCAAACCGCCGGTGGAGGTTGGCAACCCGGCCAACCTGTGGAGCTTTGACATGGTGCTGCCACCGCAACAAGCCCACCTCGGCGAGCTGCACAATCTGTCGATCCAGCGCGGCACGCTCACTGCAGAAGACCGTTTCAAGATCAACGATCACATCGTGCAGACCATCGTCATGCTCAGCGGCCTGCCGTTCCCGCCGCATCTGGCGCGCGTACCGTCGATTGCGGGCTCGCACCATGAAAAACTGGACGGTACGGGCTACCCCCGGCGCCTGAAGGCTTCAGAACTGACGCTGGCAGACAGGGTGATGACACTGGCCGATATCTTCGAGGCCTTGACGGCGTCAGACCGGCCCTACAAGCCGCCCAAGACTCTGTCGGAATCGCTCAAGATCATGTGCCACATGGTGCGCGAACGCCATATCGATGCCGAGGTGTTCCGCTTCTTCCTGCGCAGCGGGGTCTGGCGTGAGTATGCGGAGCAGTTCTTGCCTGCTGCGCAGCGGGATGCAGTGGATGTGGAGGTGATCCTGGAGTCGCTGAGCCAATGAGCCAGTGCGCTGGAGGCGGGCAGTGGTGCCCTTTCGCTCCGCCTGGGTAGCTTCAGAACAGCTCGACGTCGTCGTTGGCCACCTTGGCGGCCAGCTGGCCGCTGGCCACCAGGTCGTCATAAAAGCAGACCTGGTTGCGGCCGTGCTCTTTGGCGTAATACAGTGCCTGGTCGGCCTGCCCCAGTATCTCCACGGGCGAACCCTGCATGGTGCTCACAAAACCCAGGCTCACCGTGACCTGGCCCACCTGCGGAAAGTTGTATTCCTGCACCGCAAGCCGGAAGCGGTTGAACACCTTGTGGGCGGTGCTCAGCGTGGTGGAGCGCAGCAGCACCACGAATTCTTCGCCGCCAAAGCGGAAGATGCGGTCGTGGCTGCGAAACGAGCTGCGCAGGATGTTGGCAATCAGGATCAGCACTTCGTCGCCATACAGGTGGCCAAAGCGGTCGTTGACCTGCTTGAAGTGATCGATATCCACCACCGCCAGCCATTGCTGCACGGGCTCGCCGGGCTGTGAGCCTTCTTCGGGGGGAAGAGATTCGGTAACAGTGCCCGGGCGGCCACTGGAAAGGCCATTGAGCGCATGGCGCGAGAACTGCTCGTCGAAGGTCTTGCGGTTGAACAGGCCGGTGAGGGCGTCGCGTTCGCTGTAGTCCAGCAGGCTCTGGTAGTTCTGGTAGACCTGGAATACGCCCTTGAGCACTTCCAGCTTGTGCGCCGAGAACGCGCGCGACTGCGTGATCTCCAGACAGGTGGTGACCTTGTCATGCATCCATACCGGCAGCCAGAGCACATGGCGCCCCCTGCGGGGCGATGCCAGGGCGCTGTCCCCCTGGCTGGCTACGCAATCGCGAAGCGCGGGGTATTTTTCCAGCGTTTCGCGGCGAGGGTCTGCGGCGGCTTCGGAATCGGTCGAAACGAGCTGTCCGTCCTCAACCCAGGAACGGGGACGTACATGGGCCACGCCGTCCACGGTGAAAAGCTCCAGCGCGCGCACTTCGACGATGCCGGTGAGTGCTTGCAGCGTGGACAGCACCGACACCTCCAGCCGCAAGTGGTCGCGGTGGCCAGTCATTTCCACCAGGTTCTGGAGAATGGGCTTCATTGGGATGTACGGTGGAGCACTAGGCACAGCTTGTCAATGTCGTCGCACGAACACAACATCCCACACGCCATGCCCCAGCCGCAGGCCCCGGTTCTCGAACTTGGTCAGGGGCCGGTAGTCGGGCTGCGGGGCAAAGTCCGTGGCGGTGTTCTGCAACAGGGGTTCGGCGCCCAGCACCTGCAGCATCTGCTCGGCATAGGGCTGCCAGTCGGTCGCGCAGTGCAGGTAGCCACCGGGCTTGAGGCGGGCCGCCAGCTTGGCCACCAGCGGGCCCTGAATCAGGCGGCGCTTGTTGTGTTTGGTCTTGTGCCAGGGGTCGGGAAAGAAGATGTGCACACCGTCCAGGCTGCCCTCGGGCAGCATGTGGTCGATGACCTCCACGGCGTCGTGCTGCAGGATGCGGATGTTGGTCAGCTCCTGTTCGCCAATGCGCTTGAGCAGTGCGCCCACACCCGGCTCATGCACCTCGCAGCACAGGAAGTTGTCATCGGGGCGCACGCGGGCGATGTGGGCCGTGGCCTCGCCCATGCCAAAACCAATTTCGAGAATCAGCGGTGCCGTGCGGCCAAAGGCCGAAGCGGCGTCGAGCGGCGCCGGGGCATACGGCAGGACAAAGCGGGGGCCGAAGTCTTCAAAGGCCTTGGCCTGGCCCGTGGTGGTGCGGCCAGCACGGCGCACAAAACTTTTGATGGTCTTGGGGTGGGTCACACCAGCGGGAACCCCGCCAGATGTCGTCGCGGGGGCTGCAGCGGGCGCAGCGGTGGGGGCGGAAGCGGTAGGGGTCAGTTCGGTCACGGTGCGCCATTGTAGTTTCGTCGCCACGCGGCGACCCACAGGGTCAGTGCGTCAGAGATGCAACGGCTGTGCGGGGCAGGCAGCGATGGCAGGCCCAGCACCCGCGCGGCATCGTTCAGAGCCTGCAGCGGGTGGGACAGGTCCAGCGCGCGGGCGCCGTTCTGCTTGGAGAGTTTTTCGCCGTTGTCGCCACACACCAGCGGGGTGTGCAGGTAGCGGGGCGTGGGCACGCCCAGGGCCTGCTGCAGCAAGATCTGGCGCGGGGTGTTGTCGGCCAGGTCTTCGCCGCGCACCACATCGGTGACGCCCTGGTCGGCGTCGTCCACCACCACGGCGAGCTGGTAGGCCCAGAGCCCATCGGCCCGGCGCAGGATGAAATCACCCACCGCTTGTTCCACGTCCTGCTGCTGCAGACCCAGGCGGCGGTCCTCCCACTGCAGGAGATGATTTGCTATTATTTTTGCAGCTACTAGCGCTTTGTCATCAAGCGCCAGGGCCTGTTTTTGCTTGAAATCTGTGACATTGAACCGCCATGCGCGCCCGGCGCGGCCCTGCAGCCCGTGGCGACAGGTGCCTGGGTAAGGCAGCGCGGCATGACGCTCACGCGTGTGGCCCTGGGCGGCATGGGCGTCTTCGATGTCCTTGCGCGAGCAGGCGCAGGGGTAGGCGTGGCCTTCGGCTACCAATTGGTCCAGCGCCCGCTGGTAGAGCGGGCTGCGGGTGGACTGCCATTGGGGGGGAGCGTCGGGCACCATGCCGCAGCTGGCCAGCTGTTGCAGGATGAGCCGGTCCGCCCCCGGCAAGCAGCGGGGTGTGTCCACATCTTCAATGCGAACAAGCCACTGGCCCCGGTGTGCCCGCGCGTCCAGCCAGCTGGCGAGGGCCGCTACCAGGGAGCCCGCATGCAGCGGCCCCGTGGGCGAAGGGGCAAACCGGCCCACGTAGCGCCGTGCAGCGCCCACCTCGGCCGTCATGCCACGGCAAGTGCCAGTTCCAGTCCCGACACGAAGGCGTCTTCAACCCGGTGCCCCAGGCACCAGTCACCGCATGCACCCAGGCCCATGGATTCGTCCCACAGGTGGCTCTTGCCCAGCGGGTGGGTGGTCTGGGCATAGCGCCAGCGGCGTGTGTCCGCATGGGCGGGGGCGGCACGAATGCCCGTGACTTCGGCAAAGGCCTTGATGAGCTTGGCCTGCACGCGGGCTTCGTCGTCTTCGAGGTGTTCGGCAGACCAGGCGGGGCTGGCCTGCACCGTCCAGCGTTCAACCACATTGCGGCCGGGCTTGGACGACTCGCGCGCCAGCCAGGCGATGCGGTGGTGTGTGCTGCGTGCCGCATTCCACTGCGGGCCCAGCGTGGTCAGGCCGGGGCGCACGGCCTGCGGGTAGGCCAGCATCAGTGTCCAGCAGGGGGCAATGGCCACCTTGGACAGGGCGTCGGTCAGCGGGGTGTCCACCGCCGAGCTGGCCAGCAGGGCCTGGGCGGGCACCGAAGGCTGGGCCAGCAGCACAGCGTCGAAACCGGCATAGACGTGCTGGCTGCCCGCAGGCCCTTCGGTGCGCAGTTGCCAGCCAGGGGCGTTCAACGAATCGGGCTCGATGGAGGTGACGCGGGTGTGGGTGATGAGCTGGCCGGCCTTGAGCAGCGGCTCGGCCCAGGCGCCCACCAGGGACTGCATGCCTGGGCTGGCCACCCAGTGTGCTTCGCGGTGGGGCAGGCCCGCAGCGGCCACGCGGCCTGCGGCGTCCAGCACCTGCACGGAATTGGCGCTCCAGCGCTTGCAGATGCCGGGCACGGTGTCGATGGCGCGGGCAAAACGCGGGTCGCGCACGGTGAAGTACTGGGCACCCGCATCAAAGTTGCCAAAAGGGGTGTCGATGGTGGCAGTGCGGCCGCCCGCCTGGGAGGATTTCTCGAACACCGTCACGCGGTGCCCGGCCTGCACCAGGGTGCGTGCACAGGCAATACCAGCCATGCCAGCGCCGATGATGGCGAAGTGGCGCTGGGGTTTGCCAGAGAAAGTGCTGGGGGCTGCGGGGGCTGCAACGGGGGGGGTTGCCAGTGCAGTGTTGCGTCGGAGCCGTTTGGCGGGAAGAGGATCGGGTTTGCTCATGGGAGGCCTTTCGGTGACGGTCGGCAAGCGAGATGCAATACAAAACCAACAGGAACCACTCTACACGCGGTATCACCCTGTCGGGACTTGATCGGGATCAGAAATGATGGTGGTTTTCCAGCAGAGCGCGGCGTGTGGTGGGGCTTTGCAGCTGGTTCAGCCACCATTGCAGCGCGCGGCCTGGTGCGGTGAAGCCCGGGCCGCCCCAGGCGTAGTGCACACGCACGTTGCGTTCCGGGCGGGCCACGCGGCGCTCGACCAGGCGGCCGGCCTCCAGGTAGGGGCGCACCATGGGCTCGGGCAGAAAACCGCCGCCCAGGCCACGCAGCTGCACGCGCACCTTGGCCTGCATGGTGTCCACCGTCAGTACGTCCTGCCCACCGAGCAGGCCCATGGTGGCGCCGCCACGTGTGGCCGAATCAGCCACGGCCACGGCCCGGTGTTCCAGCAAGGTGGCGTCTGAGATCGGTTCGGCAGCCGCCGCAAGCGGGTGGTGGGGCGCTACTACGTAGATGAACAAGACATCGCCCAGCGTGCCCTGCTGCAGGCCCGCCACGTTGTTGCCCGCCACGGATACGCCGATGGCCAGGTCGGCCCGGCCGGAGGTCAGCGCCTCCAGCGTGCCGGTCATGATGCCGTCGCGCAACTTCAGCCGCGTCGGGGGTTTCATGGCGTAAAACGCATCCACCAGCTCCAGCATGGTGTGGGGCGAAATGATGCCGTCGATGGACAGCGTGAGCTGCGGCTCCCAGCCCGTGGCCACGCGGCGCACGCGGTGGGCCACGGCGTCAATGTCCTGCAACAGGCGCGCGCCTTCGCGCAACAGCTCCACTCCGGCCTCCGTGGGGCGGGCCTGGCGTGCGCTGCGGTCGAACAACAGCACATCCAGTGCGTCTTCAATCTGCCGCACGCGGTAGGTGAGGGCGCTGGGCACCAGGCCCAATTGCCGGGCGGCGGCGGCAAAGCTGCCCGCTTCGGCGATCACCTGCAGCATGGTCAGTGCATCGGGCGTCAGGACATCGCGTGCGTTTTGCATGGTGGTGCCATGTTAATTCAGATTATTTGAACATTGCCATCAATTCATCTGCCCCTGCAGGGCGCACTGCAGTCCTACAGTCGAGTCTTGAAAGGAGCACTCACATGCTGACTGTTCGTAAATCGCAAGACCGGGGCCACGCCGACCATGGCTGGCTCAATTCCTTCCACAGCTTCTCGTTTGCCGGGTACTACGACCCTGCCCACATGGGCTTTGGCAACCTGCGGGTCATCAACGAAGACCGCATCGCACCGGGCACCGGGTTTGGCACCCATGGCCACCGCGACATGGAAATCATCAGCTATGTGCTGTCGGGCGAACTGGCCCACAAGGACAGCATGGGCAACATCAAGGGCATCCCGCCCGGCGACGTGCAGCGCATGAGCGCAGGCACCGGTGTGCAGCACAGCGAGTTCAACCACGCTGCAGGCCAGACCACGCACTTCCTGCAGATCTGGATCGAGCCCAATGTGCGTGGCATCCCGCCGAGCTACGAGCAAAAGACCTTTGCCGAGGCTGAAAAGCGCGGCGCCCTGCGCCTGGTGGCATCGCCCGACGGCGCCCAGGGCTCGGTCAAGATCCATGCCGATGCGGCCCTGTACGCAGGCTTGCTGGATGGCGCTGAATCCGCCACGCTGGCGCTGAACCCCGCCCGCAAGACCTATGTGCACCTGGTGCGCGGTGCACTCAGCGCCAATGGGCAAGCCCTGTCGGGCGGCGATGCGCTGCTGATGGAAAAGGAAACCACCTTGTCGTTGACCGATGGCCACGACGCCGAGGTGCTGGTGTTTGATCTGGCCGCCTGACATTCGACGTTCATTCTTCAACCCACTTTCACCCGGAGTTCTTCACCATGTTCACATCCCTGCAAAACCCCCTGGCTCTCGCATCGCGCCTGTTGCTGGCCGCCCTGTTTCTGCCTGCGGGCATCAGCAAACTCACCGGCTTTGCTGGCACTGTCGGTTACATCACGTCGGTAGGCCTGCCCATGCCCACCGTGGCCGCCGCCGTGGCCGCTGCGGTCGAGGTGCTGGGCAGCCTGGCGCTGATCTTCGGCTTTGGCACGCGTCTGGCAGCGCTCGCGCTGGCATTCTTCACGCTGGTGGCCAGCTTCTTCTTTCATGCGTTCTGGGACCTGCCCGCTGACAAGCAAATGATGCAGCAGCTAATGTTCTTCAAGAACGTGGGCGTGACCGGCGGCCTGCTGGCACTGGCAGCGTTTGGCGCAGGCGGCTGGAGCCTGGATGCGCGCCAGTCGGGCCGCTGAGCGATCCCCTCAAAAGGCCTGCTGACCGCAGGGCTGTGGTTTCCAGCATTCAATCCGTTCTTCCGCCGTTCTCGCTTTCCTTGTCCCCTCGTTTCAACAGGAGTTTTCTCATGGCACACATCGCAGTTGTTTACCACTCGGGTTACGGTCACACACAGCGCCTGGCGCAGGCCGTGGCAGAGGGCGCTGGCGCCCAGTTGATCGCCATCGATGCCGAGGGCAATCTGCCCGAAGGCGGCTGGGAAACGCTGGCCGCTGCCAGCGCCATCATCTTTGGCTCGCCCACTTACATGGCCGGCCCCAGCTGGCAGTTCAAGAAGTTTGCCGACGCCTCGTCCAAGCCCTGGTTCAGCCAGGCCTGGAAGGACAAGCTGTTCGCAGGCTTTACCAACAGCGCCAGCACCAATGGCGACAAGCAGATCACGCTGGACTACATGTTCCACCTGGCCATGCAGCACGGCGGCCTGTGGGTGGGCAACGGCATGATGCCCGCCAACTCCAAGGCCGCCACGCGCAACGATGTGAACTGGATCGGCTCGTTCAGTGGCGCCATGGCGCAGTCGCCATCGGACGCCTCGGCCGCCGAGATGTTCCCTGGCGACCTGGAAACCGGCAAGCAGTTTGGCCAGCGTGTGGCAGAGATGGCTGCCAAGCTGGGCAGCTGAACCGCTGAAGCTGGTAGGCTGGCGGCGTTGTTGTCCTGCCCTCAAGGAGCCCCCCCATGAATCACCTTTTTGACCTTGTCTCTACCGTTGAAGCGATGGGGGTGCTGTCATGAACGCTCCTCTGCGTCTGTCGGGCCAAGCCAAGGACCTGGGTGGTGGCTTCACGGTACGGCGCCTGCTGCCCGCCGTGCAGCGCCAGGCGGTGGGACCCTTCCTGTTTTTTGACCACTTCGGGCCGGTGACGGTGGAGCCCGATGCGGGCCACGATGTGCGGCCTCACCCCCACATCGGCCTGGCCACCGTGACCTACCTGTTCTCCGGCGCCATCATGCACCGCGACAGCCTGGGCTATGTGCAGCAGATTGAGCCCGGTGCCATCAACTGGATGACGGCGGGGCGCGGCATCGTGCATTCCGAGCGCCGCCCGGAGAGTCTCGCAAACCAGGCCTACGTGAACCATGGCATTCAGCTGTGGGCTGCTTTGCCGATGGTCCATGAAGAGGCCGATCCTTCGTTTGTGCACACGCCTGCCGCTGCCATTCCGCAGGTGCAGGTGGGAGATGCCACCGTGCGGGTGCTGATTGGGGAAGCCTTTGGGCAGACCTCTCCTGTTGCCACCTATTCCCGCACGCTGTACCTCGATGTGCAGTTGCCTGCGGGCGCCACACTGGAGATCCCCGCGCTCGTCCCGGAGATGGCGGTCTACACCGTGGACGCACCGGTCCAGCTCAACGGGGACACCGTGGCCCCACAGCTTCTGGCAGTGGTGGAACCAGGGCGGGCCACACACCTTGCTGCGGGTGACAGCGCCGTGCGCCTGATGGTGATTGGTGGCGATGCACTGGATGCGCCGCGCCACATGTGGTGGAACTTTGTCTCCAGCCGCAAGGACCGCATCGTGCAGGCTGCCGCTGACTGGGATGCCCAGGCCATGGGGCAGGTGCCGGGGGAGGTGGAGTGGATTCCGCTGCCAGAGCGCCGCTTCAAGGCCTGACTTGGCCAAATTGTTGGCTTTGAATGCCTGAAATTTCAAGCAAAATTGGCATCTAGCGCTTGATGGATGAGCGCTATAAGCTCACTTATTGATAGCGTTTTCGCTGTCGGTGGGTAAGGGGTCGGTAGACAGGTCTGCCGCCAGCACCCTGCGTTCATCGAACACAAAACAGCCGCCGTGGTAGTGCGCGCCATCGGTCAGTTCAAAGTATTTGAGGATGCCGCCTTCGAGCTGGTAGACATGCGAGAGGCCTTCTTCGCGCATCAGGATCGCGGCCTTCTCGCACCGGATGCCTCCGGTGCAGAAGCTCACCACGGTCTTGTCCTGCAGCTCGGTCTTGTGCGCGCGCAGGGCTGGCGGGAATTCGGTGAACTTGTCGATGCGCCAGTCGATGGCGTTGTCGAAGGTGCCAGCGTCCACCTCGAAGGCGTTGCGGGTGTCCAGCGTGACCACTTCGCGCCCCTCATCGTCATGGCCCTGCGCCAGCCAGCGTCGCAGGGTGGCCGGGTCCACCGAGGGCGCGCGGCCCTGGGCGGGGCGGATGGTGGGGTGGTCCATACGGATGATCTCGCGCTTGACCTTGACCAGCATCTTGCGAAACGGCACCGTGGCCGACCAGCTTTCCTTGGGCTCCAGATCGGCAAAACGGGCATCGGTGCGCAGCGCATCGACAAACCCGCGCACGGCCTCGGCCGCGCCCGCCAGAAAGAAGTTGATGCCTTCCTCGGCCAGAAGGATGGTGCCCTTGAGTCCCGCCGCCGTGGCGCGCGCATGCAGCAGCTCGCGAAGGGCCGCCGCATCGGGCAAAGGCACGAACTTGTAGCAGGAGATGTTCAGGACGGTGTCGATGGGGTTCACGGCAAATCAAATGAGCGCAGCGAGGGGCACGCTTTCACTTCGGTCAAGGCAACTCGCTGAGGCCAGCGGGGGCACCGCGCTGCTGCCGGGCTGTGGCGCCTGCGAGCGTCTCAGGCGGCCGGGGTCAGCAGCGTGGTTTCGATCTTGTTGGCCAATTGGGCAATCGCCAGGGCCGCAGGGCAGCCCGGGGTTTGCAGCAGCAACAACTGGCGGCGCATGACCGCGTCGCGTACCGAGGGATCGGCCGGGATGTCGCCCATGTGGATCAAGCGCATCGGGCGACCGGATTCAGTGGTGACAAAGCGGTCCAGCACCTGCTGCAGCTGGCTGGTGATGGCGCGGCCGTCGCCTGGACGCGCGGCCTGGTTGATGACCATGCGCACATGCTGGCGCTTTTGCTGCATGGCCAGCACCTTGATGGCGGCGTAGGCGTCGGTCAGCGAGGTGGGTTCGGGCGTGGCCACGATGAGCACCTCGGACGCCAGCGAAATGGAAAACAGCACCACGTCGGAAATGCCGGCGCCGGTGTCCAGCAGCACCACGTCGTACTGGGGCGTGAGTGCCTGGATCACGCTCAGGAATTGATTGCGCACCTCGGGCGTGAGGCGCGAATACTCGACCATGCCCGAGCCTGCCAGCAGCACGTTGAAGCCACCCGGGGCCTGGATCACGGCCTCTTCGAGCGTGGCCTTGCCGGTGAAGACGTCGTGCAGGGTGATCTTGGGGTGCAGGTTTAGCACCACGTCCAGGTTGGCCAGGCCCAGGTCGGCGTCGAGCACCAGCACGCGCTGGCCACGGCGGGTGAGGGCCGCAGCCAGGTTGGCCGACACAAAGGTCTTGCCAACCCCGCCTTTGCCGCTGGTGATGGCAATGATGCGGGCACCCGTTGCAGAGTGCGAGGGTGAGGCGGCGCCAGCAGGAGCCGCTGGCGATGTGGGTGGGGGAGGGGACAGCGCGTCGCTCATCTTCTAACTTTCAGTAGGCGCTGCCTGTTGGGTTGGGGTCCACCGGAGGCAGGTCGCCCCAACCCGAGGGGGTGTAGAGCGGGCCAAACAACAGGCTTTTCTCTTCGGCACTGACAGTGCTGTCGGGTTGCTCCTCAATGCTGACGCGGTTGCGGCCTGCCGCCTTGGCCTGATAGAGCTGGTGGTCGGCACGGTCGGTCCACAGCAAGGTGGTGGAGCGGATCCACTGCAGGGCAAAGGCGCCGCCAATGCTCACCGTGACATGGAGCTCCACCGAGCCCGAGACCTTGATGGGCGTGTTGGCAACGGCACGCCGGATACGTTCGGCCACCACGCTGCCAAAGCCGGCCTGGCATGCGGGGAGCACCACGGCGAACTCCTCGCCACCGTAGCGCGCCAGCGTGTCCATGGGGCGCACGCAGGCACTGAGCGTGCGCGCCACCGACTGCAGCACGATGTCGCCAGCCAGATGGCCATGCGTGTCGTTGACTTTCTTGAAATGGTCAATGTCGAGCATCAGCAGCAATGCTGCCTCTCCCGAGCGGGTGACGCGGTCGATTTCGCGCTCCAGCACGGCGCGGAAGTGCCGACGGTTGGCCAGACCGGTGAGCGGGTCTTTGAGGGAGAGTTCACACAGTCCGTCGATCAGGCCCTGCAGGTAGCGCGAGGGCACCTCGCGGTGCAACGCTGCTTCGCTGCCGCCAGCCTGAGCCACCAGCGCGTGGGCAGTATCCAGGCGAAGGTCGCGCAGATCTACCAGATGAGAGGCCGCAGAGTCAGACACAAATGGAGCAAAAAGAGTTTGTGCAGTGTACCAGTGCGCCAGCGGGAAGGGCCTCCGCCCCAGGTCTAGGTGAAACCCGCAGCGGTACTGGGAAAAGGGGGGGTGGAAGGCTCCTGCATCACACCCGTTCCACCGGCTGCGGAAGCTGCTGCAGCGCCACCAGTGCTTCGGCGTCGGTGCGGTACATCGCGAGGCCCGTTCCGGGCTCCAGCAAACCGGCCTGGCGCAGAACCTGCTCTACGGGAAGCTTGAGGCCGCTGAGGTGCAATGTGCCCCCCCGTGATTGCAGCAGGGCCAACAGCTGCGCGAAGGTTTCTACGCCCGTCACGTCGATCCGGTTGATGGGCTGGGCCATCAGGCACAGGTGCACCACATCGGGGTGGGTAGCCAGGTGCTCGGTAACGCGCCGCTCCAGGGCGCTGGCCGAGGCAAAGTCCAGCTCGGCATCCATGCGCAGCGCCAGCAGCCGGGGAGCCAGAGCGGGCAGGTGCCACAGGTGCCGGTCGCGCAGGCTGCCATCCGGGTGAAGGCCCACTTCAATGATGCGGGGGTGCAGCCGCTGGTACAGAAAGTGGCTCAGGTTCATCAGCAAACCCACCAGCACGCCCCAATACATGCGCGGGGCCGTGGCCAGCGTCAGTGCGAAGGTGATGCCGCCGATCACGGCCTCTACCCTTGACACCCGCCACAGGCGCAGCAGCATGCCGGGCTTGATGAGGCTGGTCACGGCGGTTACCACCACGGCAGCCAGTACCGACTGCGGCACGTGGTAAAGCGCCGGCGTGAGCCACAGCAGCACCACGAGTACCAGGGCAATGGCGAACAGCGTGGCCCAGCCGCTTTTGGCGCCCGCATAGAGGTTGATGGCCGAGCGCGAGAACGAGGCACTGGTCGCAAAGCTGCCAAACAGTCCGCTGCTGATTTTGGCCAGGCCCTGGCCGATGAGGTCCTGGTTCTCATTCCAGCGCTCACCGGACCGCTGGCTTTCTACCTTGGCGCTGGACGCCGTCTCCAGAAAACTCACCAGCGTGACGACCAGCACCGGCATCACCAGCGCAGAAAAGCTGGACCATGGCAGCGCACCGGGCCAGTACGGGGCCGGCAGGCCCGAGGGCAACGCGCCCACCACGGCTCCGCCAGCGTCGGCATAGTGCAGGGCCCAGCTCAGGGCGCCGGCCGCGCCCACCACCACAATGGCTGCAGGAAAATTCGGCCGCCAGCGGCGGGCCAGTATCAGCAGCGCCAGACTGCCCAGGCCAAACGCCGCCGCCGTGAGGTCAAACAGCCCGGTCGAAGGCGTTGACAGCAGGGCACCCCAGTCTGACCGCAACCCGGTGAGTGCGGCCAGCTGCGAGCCCAAAATCAGTAGCGCCGCTGCCTGGGTAAACCCGCTCAATACGGGGGACGTCACAAGATTGAGCAGCCAGCCAAACCGCGCCATCCCCATGACCAGCTGCAGCAGGCCCGACAGCAAAGCGATCCACGCTGCCATGGCCACCCATTGCGCGCTGCCCGGCTCGGCCAGGCCTGTGAGTGACGCGCCGATCAGCAGGCTGGTAAGCGCTGTCGGCCCCACGCCGAGCCGCGTCGATGCGCTGAACAACACCGCCACCAGTGCAGGAATCAGCGAGGCATAGATACCCGTCACCAGCGGCATGCCCGCCAGCGCTGCGTAGGCGACCCCCTGCGGCACCAGCATCAGGCCCACCGTCATGCCCGCCCAGAACTCGCCTTTGATCAGGGTGCGGTCTGGCCGGGGCCAGGACAAAAAGGGGAACCAACGGGTGAGTGACGCAGCGGAAAAAGCCATGGGTACATTGTCGCGCCTCGGCATCGGGCCACGTTTGCGCAATTTGCGGCATCGTCCTACAGGTGCCTAGGCTGCATCCGACCTAGTGCGCAGCTGCCTGCGTTTACAGTCTCGCCATGTTTCAACCGCAAGGAGTTTCCGCATGAACAATCTGAAGATTTCCCAGCGTCCTGCACACCGTATTGCAACCATCCTGGCCGTGAGCGCCCTGGCCTTGGGTCTGTCTGCCTGCGGCAAGAAGGAAGAGCCGACTGTGGGCCAGCGCCTGGATTCCGCTGTCGAAAAGACCGAGCAGGCCGCTGCCGAAGCCCGCGCCAAGGCCGAAAGCGCCATGGAGAACGCTCAGACGAAGGTCGAGCAGGGTGCTGCAAATGCAGAATCTTCGGCCAAGGATGCCGCCAACAAGGGCATGGTTTTTCTGAGTGACGCAGAAATCACCGCACAGATCAGCGCCAGCCTTGCCAAGGACCCCGACCTGAGCGCAGTGAAGATTGATGTCGATACAGCCAATGGCCGTGTGACGCTGAAAGGCCCCGCACCCTCCGCCGTGGCCCGTGAGCGCGCCGAAGGCATTGCCAAGGCCGTGAATGGCGTTAGTTCTGTGAACAATCAGCTGGTGGTCAGCGCGAGCTAAGCGCGCGGGCTGGCATCAGCCCCGGCGCCGCTACCAGCGCTTCACACCACGCGCCGCCCGGGTTCACGCCCTGGCGGCGCGCTACCATGGTCGGCATGAAAGAGCACGACACCGACCTCGCCACCCGCATCGTCCACCATGACTACGTTCCTCCTGCTGGTTTCGTAGCGCCCCAGCCGGGGGTGTACAAGGCCTCCACCGTCATCTTTCCCAACGTCGCGGCCATGCGCTCGCGCGAATGGAAGGACAAAAGCGGCTACACCTATGGGCTGCACGGCACGCCCACCACCTTCATCCTGGAAGAGCGCCTGTGTGCGCTGGAGGGTGGCCTGCAGTGCGTGCTGGTGCCCAGCGGCTTGGCTGCCATTGCCAACGTAGCCTTGGCCCTGCTTCAGCCCGGCGACGAAGTGCTGATCCCGGACAACGCATACGGCCCTGGCAAAGACCTTGCCAATGGTGAACTGGCGCGTTTTGGCATCACCCATGGGTTTTACGATCCGCTCGACCCAGCCGATCTGGCCGCCCGCATCACCCCTGCAACCCGGCTGGTGTGGCTGGAGGCTCCGGGCTCGGTCAGCATGGAGTTTCCGGACCTGTGCGAGCAGGTGCGCATCTGCCGCGCACACAGCGTGACCACCGCGCTGGACAACACCTGGGGCGCGGGTCTCGCGTTTGCTCCGTTTGACCTGACCGGCGACGGCAGCCTGGGCGTGGATATTTCGGCCCACGCGCTCACCAAGTACCCCAGTGGCGGTGGTGATGTGCTGATGGGCAGCGTCATGACGCGGGACCCGGGCCTGCACATGAAGATCAAGCTCACCCACATGCGGCTGGGCTTGGGGGTGGGGGCCAACGACGCAGAGGCTGTGCTGCGCGCACTGCCCAGCATCGGCCTGCGCTACCGCGCCCATGACGAAGCGGCCCGCACTCTGGCGCGGTGGCTGCAGCAGCAGCCCGCCATCGTGCAGGTGCTGCACCCCGCGCTGGAAGGCGCGCCCGGCCACACACATTGGAAGGCACTGTGTGGCGCCGGGCAGGGCGGGGCGGGGCTGGCAGCGGGCCTGTTCAGCGTGATGATTGATGCCCGCTACACCCAGAAGCAGGTGGATGCGTTCTGCGACGGCCTGCGGCTGTTCAAGCTGGGCTACAGCTGGGGCGGCCCCATGAGCCTGGTGGTGCCCTACAACATCGCGAGCATGCGCAGCCGCCCGCCCGCGCACTTGAAGCCGGGCACGCTGGTGCGGTTTTCGATCGGGCTGGAGGCGGTGGAAGACCTGCGGCGCGATCTGCAGCAGGCCCTGGAGCACGCCTTCCCGGCAGGCTGAGACCTGCTTTTTTGCGCGGGGTGGTAGTTTCCTCAGTGGCGCACCGCCGAGGGCTGGCTTAGTGTGAGTGTTCGCGGGTGTCCCGCTGCCACTTCCACGAACTGCCCGAATGACCGCCACCCCATCGGATTCCTCCAACCCCCTCCCTGCGTCTGCCGATCCGGCCCAGCAACCGGCGCCAGACACCTCGGTGGCCCAGCCCGTGAGCCTGCAGCGCCTGGGGTTGGCGGACCCGTTCCGTTGGCTGGCCAAGGGCTTGCAGGATGTGCGCGCGGCTCCCGGCATTGCCCTGTTTTATGGCGTTTGCTTCTGGTGCATGGCGCTGGTGCTGGGCTGGGTGTTCCGCACCCGGCCTGAATACACCATGTCCCTGGCGAGTGGCTGCCTGCTGGTAGGCCCCTTCTTGGCGATGGGACTGTACGACACCAGCCGTCGGCGCGAGGCGGGGCTCAAGCCCGAGCTGAGCGAATCGCTCACCTGCTGGGACAGCCACATGGGCAGCATGGGCATGCTGGTGCTGGTGCTTGTAGTGCTGGAGCTGCTGTGGGGGCGTGCATCGTTGGTGGTGTTTGCCGTGTTCTTCAACACCGGCATGCCGTCCACCACGGGCGTGCTGCAGGCGGTCTTCAGCCCGCAGAACTGGAGCTTTGTGGCGGTGTACCTCGTGGTGGGCGGCGTATTTGCAGCGCTGGTGTTCTCCACCTCCGTGGTGTCCATTCCCATGATTCTGGACCGAGACACCGATGCGCTTACGGCCGGTATCACCAGCATGCGCGTGGTGCTGGAGAATCCCCTGGTCATGCTGCTCTGGGGCGCACTTATCACCACCATCGTGGTGTTTTCCCTCTGGTTCTGGGGCATCGGGCTGCTGGTGGCCGGGCCGGTTCTGGGCTTTGCAAGCTGGCATGCGTACCGCGCATCGGTCATACCGCTCCAACGCCCCCCAGCGGGGGCTTGAAAAACCCATGCTGTTACAGTGAGTCTCAACTTCAGGAAGCAATTACCTTGGCAACACCCAACTACGGATACGAAAAACGCCAGCGCGAACTCGCCAAAAAGAAAAAAAAGGAAGAGAAGCTGAGGTCCAAAACACAGCGCAGGCCGGACGATCCGCAAGGCGACGACCGGCCCGCTGACGGCCAGCCCAGCGGCGATGCTGCGGCCCCGGACCAGCCCACAGGCGCTCCCGGCGCCTGAGCCCTCAGCGCAAGAGTTTTTTCAGTTCCGGCCACACATTGGCCAGCATCTGCGGATGCGCCTCGGCGCGAGGGTGGATGCGGTCAGGCTGGAACAGGCGGGTCGGATCGGGCCCGTCGGCCACCCCCTTCAGGAAGAAGGGCACCACGGCCACCTTCTGGGCCTTGGCCACTGTGGTGAACAGGCCCGCGAACTTGTTGGCGTAGTCGGTGCCATAGTTGGGTGGCACCTGCATGCCCACCAGCAGCACCTTGGCTCCGGCCTTTTGCGCCACCTGCGTCATAACCGTCAGATTCTCTTCCGTGTTCTTGAGCGGCAATCCCCGCAGGGCATCGTTGCCGCCCAGTTCAATCACCACATGGCTGGGCTTGTGCTGCGCCAGCAGCGCCGCCAGGCGCGAACGGCCGCCCGCAGTAGTCTCCCCACTCACGCTGGCGTTGACCACCGTAGCGGCCAGCTTTTCCTGGGTCAGCTGTTTTTCGAGCAAGGCCACCCAACCCGTGCCGCGTGCCAGGCCATATTCGGCGCTCAGAGAGTCTCCCAGCACCAGGATCACGGGCTGGCGAATCGGCGCGGCCGCTGTCTTGGACGTTGCCTGGGCCATGGCGCAGGGCGCCGAAAGCCCCACCAGAAGCCCGATAGAGGCGCGCAGGATAAAGTGGCGCCGTTGCTGATATCGAATCAAAGTAAAGAGCCTTTCATGTCCGAATCCTCTCCATTGCCCAAGACAGCTGCTGCCACACCCATCATTGCCGTGGAGCATGTCTTCAAATCGGTCACGGATTCCACCGGAACCCTCGACATTCTGCGGGATATCGATTTCCGCCTGGCCGCCAGGGAAACCGCCGCCATCGTGGGCGCGTCGGGCTCAGGCAAGAGCACCTTGCTGTCCATCATCGCGGGGCTGGACACCCCCAGCCGTGGCACGGTGCGGCTCGATGGCCACGACCTCTTTGCCATCGACGAGGATGAGCGCGCTGCGCTGCGGGCCCAGAAGGTGGGTTTTGTGTTCCAGAGCTTTCAGCTCATGGGCAACCTCACCGCGCTGGAGAACGTGATGCTGCCGCTGGAGCTGGCCAACCGCCCTGACGTTCGCAAAAATGCCCGCAAGGTCGCCGCCGACATGCTGGCCCGCGTGGGGCTGGGCCAGCGCCTCTCTCACTACCCCAAGGTGCTCTCGGGTGGCGAACAGCAGCGCGTGGCGCTGGCGCGGGCGTTTGTGGTGCAACCTGCCGTGCTGCTGGCCGATGAGCCTACGGGCAGCCTCGACTTTGCCACCGGCGAAACCATCATGAAGCTCATGTTCGACCTGAACCGCGAGCAGGGCACCACGCTGGTGTTGGTCACCCATGACCGCGCCATCGCCGAGCAGTGCGAGCGGCGTATCACCATCGAAGCCGGGCGGGTCGTGTAAGCGCTATTTGCCGCGCTGAGAGGGAGGCGGAAACCAGGTTTTTGAGTTTTTTTGGCCTCTAGCGCTTATTCATAAAGCGCTAGCAGCTATCAAATTGATAGTTTTCCAAAGCCGGTGCCCTGCGCCAGCAGATAATCCCCCCATGTCCAGCCCCAAAGTTCTCTTCGGCTTTCACGCCGTGGGCGTGCGTCTGAAGACCGCGCCGAAATCCATCATCGAGATTTACTACGAGGCCACGCGGCGCGATGCCCGTATGCGCCAGTTTCTCGACCGCGCCCGCGAGGCCGGTGCCCGCCTGATCGAAGCCGACAGCGTGCGCATCGCCAAGCTGGCTGGCAGCCATGGCCACCAGGGGGTGGCTGCGCGGGTAGAGCCCGTGAAGGTTGCCACCTCGTTGGATGAACTGCTGGAAGACCTGGAAGCCGCCGGCATTGAGCAGCCCCTGCTGCTCGTGCTGGACGGCGTGACCGACCCGCACAACCTGGGCGCCTGCCTGCGAGTGGCCGATGGAGCGGGCGCGCATGCCGTCATCGCCCCCAAGGACCACGCCGTGGGCATCAACGCCACCGTGGCCAAGGTGGCCAGCGGCGCAGCCGAAACCATGCCGTACTTCATGGTGACCAACCTCGCGCGCACCTTGAATGAGCTCAAGGAGCGCAACATCTGGTGCATCGGTACCAGCGACGACGCGCCCAAGACCATCTACCAGGTCGACCTGAAAGGCCCCGTGGCCCTGGTGCTGGGCGCCGAAGGCGACGGTATGCGCCAGCTCACGCGCAAGACCTGCGACGAGCTGGTCAGCATCCCGATGAAGGGCGCTGTGGAGAGCCTGAACGTATCGGTCGCCAGCGGCGTGTGCCTGTACGAGGCGCTGCGCCAGCGGTCTTGATGCAGCCCTGTAGGTGATGGAGGGTGCTTCGCTCGACGCCGTAAAAGCATGGGTGCAGCAGACGCGCCACATCGCCGTGCTGACCGGTGCAGGCATCAGCGCCGAATCCGGTGTGCCCACCTTCCGCGATGCCCAGACCGGTTATTGGGCGCAGTTCCGGCCTGAGGACATGGCCACGGAAGCCGGGTTTCGTGCCCTCCCGCAGCGCGTGTGGGACTGGTACCAGTACCGGCGTGACTTGCTCACCGGCGTGGCGCCCAACGCGGGGCATCAGGCGCTGGCAGTGTTTGCGCAGCAATACCCGGATCGGCTCACGCTCATCACCCAGAACGTGGACGGTCTGCACCAGCGCGCGGGCAGCGTCGGCGTGTTGTGCCTGCATGGGGACATCTTTGAAAACCGCTGGCTGGATGCGCCGCGCAACTGCTGCCACATCGATCACGCCGTGGCGGGCCATCCCCCGTACTGCGACCGCTGCGGCAACCTGCTGCGGCCCGGTGTGGTCTGGTTTGGCGAAGCCCTGCCTTTTGCCACCCTGGAGGCCGCACAACATGCGGCCCACACATGCGATCTGATGTTGGTCGTCGGCACGGCCGGGGCGGTGTACCCGGCGGCCGGTCTTGCGCACCAGGCGCGCGCTGCGGGTGCGCGGGTGGTGGTGGTCAATCCCGCACCGAGCGAGCTGGATGGCACCGCGCATGGCGTACTGCACGGCACGGCCGCCGAAGTTTTGCCGCAGCTGTTTGGCGCGGGCTAGCAATACCACGCCAGAACCCGTGGGCGATCTCGTCGGTGGCCAAGGTGCAACGGGGCGGCCGGGCTGTCGCAAAGCCGACACGTTAAATCGGCTCCTGCCTGTAGCCTCGCCCACCTTTGCACTATTTCGGGCGTATCAACATGAGCCGTAGACACTTTCTTTTGCGCGCCACCCAGGCCGTTGCTGCCACTGGCCTGCCTGCATGGGCCCACACGGCCCAGGCCGCCGAAGAAGCACTGACCGGTCGCACCATCAACCTGGGTTGCTCCATCGCCTTGACCGGCCCCTTGGGCCAGGCGGGCATCGAGCAGGTGGCCGGCATGAAGGCCGCGTTTGCGGAGGTGAATGCCGCTGGCGGTGTGTTTGGCCGCGAGATCCGTATGGAACCCAAGGACGACGGCTATGTGGCCGCTCGCACGCTGAAGAACGTGACCGAGATGGTGGATTCACAGTCGATCTTTGCGCTGATCTCTCCCCTTGGCACGGCCAACACTGCGGCCATCCTCCCGCTGATCGAATCCAAAGGCATCCCCACTGTGGGGCCTGTGACGGGCGCCACCTCACTGCGCAGCGCTGAAGCCCGCCATGTTTTCTTTTTGCGCCCTACATACCGTGAAGAAACCCAACGCCTGGTCAAGCAGGTAGTGGACATGGGCCTCAAACGCATTGCCGTGGTGTACCTGGACAACCCGTTTGGTAAAGAGGTGCTCAAGGACATGGCCAAGGCGCTGGACGACATCAAAGTCGAACGCGCCGGTGAATTTGCGCTGGCCGTCGATGGCAAGAACGGAGCCGAGCTGGCCGACAAGGTGGCCGCTGAGCGCCCGGGCGCCGTGCTGCTGGCCACCACGGGCACGGCCAACACCGCGTTTGTGCATGCCTTCCGTGCCAAGGCGCAGGGCGTGCCGCTGGCGGGCCTGTCGGTCACGGTGATCTCGTCCGAACTGCCCAAGCTCGCCGCCTCCACACGGGGACTGGCGCTGGTGCAGGTGTTTCCGGACGCGAATTCACAAAAATCGGTGGTGGTGCGCAAGTTCCAGAGCACCATGAAGGCCACCGGCGCCAACCCCGCCTTCATCAACAGCGGCAGCGCGCTTGAAGGCTGGCTCAACGGCCAGATCATGATCGAGGGCCTCAAAAATGCGGGCAAGGACCTCACACGCGACCGCCTGCGCGCGGGCCTGGCCAGCATCCGCGCGCTGTCGTTTGGCGACTTCAACGTAGGCTTTGGCAACAAGGCGCCCTACATTGGCTCCGACGCCATCTACTTGGCGGTGTATGCGGAGAACGGGCGTCGGTTGAGCTGAAAATACGCAAAATTGATAGCTGCTTGCGCTTATGCAGAAAGCGCTAGAGGCCAAAAAGGCTGAAATTTTCCAGCCCATGTCTTCGCTCAGGGCAGCTTGCTTTCGCGCAGATACCGCGCCAGCAGTGTGCGCAGGCGCAAGGGGCGCAAGGGCTTGCGTAGCACGGGAAACTCCTTGCCCGCCGAGCGCAGCAGCTGCACGTCCTCGCCCGTCAGGATGGCTGCCAGCTTCAGCCCGTGCTGGCACGCGCGGGCCTCGCGCAGTACGGCCAGGCCGTCGCGCGTGCCGGGCAGGCGCCAGTCGCTCAGCACCACGTCAAACGCATCACTGGCCTGCGTGAGTGCGGCGCAGGCTGCATCGCCGTCGCTGGCGGCCTGCACGGTGAGGCCCCAGCCGGTCAGCAGTTGCACCAGCGCATCGCGCACCAGGGCGTTGTCTTCCACGACCAGCACGCGGCCTTGCAGCGGCGCGGTGGCGGCAGCCGGAGGCTCTGGCGTGGTGCTTTCGCTACCACGCGAGGCTGGCGGCAGGCGCAGGGCAAAGACCGAGCCGCGCCCAGGTTGCGAACGCAGCTCCACCGGGTGCCCCAGCAAGTCTGCAATGCGCCGCACCGTGGGCAGGCCCAGGCCGTGGCCCTTGTCGGGGTCGCGGGCGGGGTTGTTCAGCTGCACGAACTCTTCAAAGATGGATTCGTGCGCCTCGGCGGCAATGCCGATGCCGGTGTCGGCCACGAACAGGCACAAGCTTTGCTCGGAGCGGCGCACGCCCATCAGCACGCCGCCGCGTTCGGTGTAGCGGATGGCGTTGGTCAGCAGGTTGGCGAGCACCCGTTCGAGCAGCGCCGGATCGCTGACGGCCCAGGCGGACGTTGGGTGCACGCGCATCTGCAGCCCCTTGTGGCGGGCGGCGGCCTCGTAGGTGCCTGCCAGGCGCTCCAGCAAGGGCTGCACGGCAAAGGGGCGGGGCTGGGGCGTGACCTGGCCGCTGTCCAGGCGCGTGAGGTCGAGCACCACTCCCAGCAGCCGATCGAGAGCGGACAGGCATTCGTCCAGCCGCGCTAGGGTGGCCGGATCGCTGCGCCCCTCTTGGCCACCTTGCAGCACGCTCATGTAGAGGTTCATGGCTTGCAGCGGCTGGCGCAAATCGTGGCTGGCTGCGGCGAAGAAGCGGGACTTGGCGGCGTTGGCCTCGCGCAGCGCCAGGGCTTGGCTTTGCAGTTCGTCCACCAAGGCGCTGTTTTCATGGCGCAGCGCAATCATGCGTTGTAGCGTGCGCGCATGCTGCCTGCCGTAGTACAGCAGGTAAGCCAGCAGCAACAGCATGCCCGCACCAAGAAAGCGCGTGCTGCCATCGGCCTCTAGCAGCGCCCGCACTGCAAACGGCGTGATCAGTGTGGGCAGAAAAATCCACATGACCCTGGGGTGGTGTGCATGTGCGCCGATGCTGCCCGCTGCCGTACCGCCCAGCACCAGCGCCCAGTAAAACGGCACCAGGCTGCTGTTGGCATGGAAGAAGAGCACGGACGATGCGCCCCAGTACGCAGCAAGGATGAAGGCATCGACTTCGACCCGGCGCGCCCTGCGCGCAGGGCTCAAGGGGGTAGGCTGCGGCTGGCGCACGGCGGCCCGCCAAAGAGGCCTCCACAGATGCACCAGTACCAGCCCTGCCAGCCATGCGGCGAGCACCTGCGTTGGATACCAGCCGTGCATGGCCAGGGCCAGCAGCGATGCGGCCACGATGTTCGATACCACCGAGCCGCGCAGCGCCCGCGACAGCGAGCCGATGCTGTCGGCAAAGACGCGATCCGGTGGTGCGGCGGCCCTGTCTTCTTCAGGTCGCTTCACGTACCACCGCCTGCGCCATCATCACTGCCTGCACCCGATTGGCAGCGCCCATCTTGGTGAAGATGGCGTTCAGGTGGTTCTTCACCGTGCCGGGCGATATGCCCATGGCGCGGGCGATCTCCTTGTTGCTGCCGCCCGAGGCCAGCATGTGCAGCACATCGATCTGCCGCGCCGTCAGGCCGTAGGGGCCGGTGGGCTGCTCCGCATCAGGTGGCTGCGCGGCGACGGCGAACGAGGGCTCGCCCTCGGCCAATTGGCGCAGTTGCGCCAGCAGGGCGGGCACTTCCAGCGTTTTGGGCAGGTAGGCCACCAGCCCAGCGTCCTGCGTGCGGCGTGCCAGCGTTGGGTCGTCCACGCCAGACATCAGGCCCACACCCATGCCGGGGTGCTGCGCCATCAGCAGCGCGGCGCAGCGCAGGCCGTCCATGCCGGGCAGGCGGTAGTCCAGCAGCACCAGATCGAACCCTTCGCTCTCCCCCTCGCCATGGCCCGCCAGCAGGTCGATGGCCTCGGCGGGCGAGCCCACGGCCTGCACGCGCAGCCCCGGCGCCTGGTGGCGCAGCGCGGCGGCCAGCCCGTCGCGGAACAGGGGGTGGTCGTCCACTAGCAGAAGGGCAAAGCCGTTGAGCGGGTCCAAGGCGGGGTCTCCATTTTTCGTGAAGTTTTTCACGTTGCAGAGGATAGCGTGCAGCCCAGGCCCTCTGCATGGGCCGAATGGCATATGGCCGCGCGCGTTTTGCGTGGGCACCATCCCGCCCCATGCGTGAAAGGAAAAGCACGAAACCAGCTTGCGCCGCTCTTCACGTCCCATCCACCCACCAGGAGAAAAGTGTGACCTCTTACAACACCCTCACCACCAGCGGTGCGGCACTGCTTGTCATGATGGCTCTGGCTGGCTGCGGCGACAAGACCGCAGAGCCCACCCAGACGGCCCAACAGGCCGCCGAAAAAGTCACCGGCAAGAAGAAAGTCAAGCTGAAGGGCAACACGCCCCTGGATGCCGCAGCCTATTCCGTCACCTCTGTGATGTCTGGCAAGTTCAAGGACTACCACATCACCGGCAACACCGTCCGGCTCGTCGTAAAGGACGGTGCAGCCCTGTCCGGCAGCGAATGCACCATCATCAACGCGGCCACGAAGGCGGATCACCCCAACGCCACCTTTGTCATCGACAGCGGCAGCGCAACCGTCACCTGCTGACCAGGATGCCATCCCGCCGCCTTCGTGAAAGCAAAGCCATGCTAGTGCACCGCACCCGCCTGCTGCTAGTCGCCGCCTGCCTGCCCCTGGCCGCGCTGGCGGAGCACGGCCAGTCTGCCGCCGAGCGCGCGCAGGAAACCCCGCCCGGCCCCTGGCAGGGCAACTGGCGTGTGACACGCGACGACCCACGCATCCGAACCCGCGCCGGGGCCGAGCTGGCGCGGCTGCACATCATCCAGCAGCAGGGCAGCCGCGTGCTGCAGTTGCAATGGGTGGCAGGGCGCGCCATGTGCGAAGACCCGGCGGGCGAACCCTGCGAATGGGCGGGCGCGGCGGGCGAATCGGCCCACGCCCGCGAGCTGAAGGGCGGTGGCCTCGCCGCGCCGCTGGCGGTGAGCGCCGACACCGACGACCCCTTCACCCTGCGCTTTGCGCGCCACCCCGCGACGGGCCAGGCGGCAGAGGGCACGCTGACCAGCGCGCGCGGCGACATCCGATGGCGCGTGCGTATCGAGCGCGACAGTCAATGAACACCACTACCGAAAGAGAGAGCCTGCCATGAAGACCGCAACCCTTGCCATCGCCACCGCCGCCTGCTTCGCCGCAGCAGCCCAGGCCCAGGACATCGCCCCCGGCCTGTGGGAGTTCAAGCACGACGTGCGCGTGCCCGGCCAGCCGGACATGGCTGCCCAGATGGCGCAGATGCGCGAGCAGATGAAAAACCTGCCGCCCGAGGCGCGCAAGATGATGGAGCAGCAGATGGCCGGCCACGGCATCGGCATGGGCGCGGACGGCGCTCTGCGCCTGTGCATCAGCCCCGAGAACGCGAAGCAGGACCCCATCCGCGAAGGCCACACCGAGGGCGACTGCACCTACACCCAGGTCAAGCGCAGCGGCAGCACCTGGACGGGCCGCCTTACCTGCAAGGAGCCGCCCAGCCAGGGCGACTTCACCACCACGCTGCACAGTGCCAGCCACTTCAGCACCAAGGCCGTGCTCACCAGCAAGCAGCATGGCCGCATGGACATGAGCACCGAGGCGCGCCGCCTGTCGGCCGACTGCGGCACGCTCAAGCCCCTGGCAACCCCCACCAAGCCCGCGGCCAAGCGGTGATGGCAATGCGCGCCCAATCTGCCCTTATTGGCATGTTCGCCCTGTGCGCCGCCGCCGCCAGCGCGCAATCGCTGGATCACCTGGCCTGTGCGGCAGGCGTGCATTGCAGCGGCATGCTGCAGTCCGAAGAGGCGCGCATCGCGCTGGGCATCGACGGCCAGGCCGAGGCTCAGCGTGCCTTCATCGACGCCAGCCGCGACTTTCCCGACCCTGTATGGCGCTGCGCAGCCGCAGGCGAATGCGCGGGCGGCATGACGCAGAACGAGGCCCGGGTGCTCATCCCCTTGCCTGAAGAAGCCTTTGCCGCAGCCGAGGTCATGCGCCGTGGGCAAGTGCAAAACGACCCGCCACCGCCCGCAAAAGCGCCTGCCGCTCCCCGGCCCGCAGGCAAGCCAGCGGCCAAGTCGCCCGGCATCGAGGTCGAGATCAACCAGCCTGGCCCCAAGGAGATTGACCTGCGAAAACCCCTACCCACGCCCGGCGGCGAAATCCAGCCGCAGGACGGCCCATGGCGCTTTGCCAACGGCAGCCCGCACACCAGCGGCAAGTGCTTGCCGGGCCTGACTGCAGCCCTTGCCGGGCAAATGCCCGCGCCGCAGTCCGGCCCCGTCACCTTTGCGCGCCCATTCAACGCCTCGCAAATCATCCGCAGCCCGCAGGTGGCGTGGCAGCGCATCGCGCCCAACCACTGGCGCGGCACGCTGGCCGCAAGCCAGGGCAAGCCGATGGAAATGGTTTGGGTTGTGCGCGTGCGCAGTGCCACGCACATGGAGGGCGAAAGCGTGGTGCGCGTCTCCGTGCCTTCGGCCTGCATCGTCAGCACGCCGTTCACCTTTGCGCGGCAGTAGCCGCGGTCACGCTTTCTTTTTGAAGAGGATTTCATGCCTGTCACCCACCGACTTGTCGCCACCGCACTGCTGGCCTGTGCCGCCAACGCCCCCGCCCACGCGCAAACCGTGCCGCAAGGCCCCGGCCAATCCATGCTGGTGCTCGACGCATCCGGCTCCATGTGGGGCCAGATCGCGGGCCGCGCCAAGATCGAGATCGCCCGCGAGGCCGTGGGCAGCATGCTCGCCACCTGGCCCGCCAGCCAGCAACTGGGGTTGATGGCCTATGGCCACCGCAGCAAGGGCGACTGCGCAGACATTCAGATGCTCAAGGCCCCGGGCACGGTCGACAAAGCCGGTTTTCAGCAGGCGGTGAACGCCTTGCAGCCCAAGGGCATGACGCCGATTTCCGCCTCGGTGCGGATGGCAGCAGAGCACCTGAAGTTCAGCGAACGCAAAGCCACGGTCATCCTGGTGAGTGATGGCGAGGAAACCTGCCACGCCGACCCCTGCGCCCTGGGCAAGGAACTGGAGAAGCTGGGCGTGGATTTCACCGCCCACGTCGTGGGCTTCGACATCGACAAGAACCCCAAGGCCAAGGCGCAATTGCAATGCCTGGCGAGCAGCACCGGCGGGCGCTACGTGGACGCCCGCGATGCCAATGAACTGAACCAGGCATTGCAGAAGGTGGCTTCCAGCCCCCCACCGCAGCAGCCCGACAAGCTGTCGGGAATGGTGGGCCGCGTCTATGACACGAGCTTTGGCCGCTTGACGGTGGAGAGCGCGGACAAGAACCGCTTGACCGGGCGCTACGCGGGCACGGCCGCCGACGGTTCCGACGCGGGCACGATCGAAGGCGCGCTCACCCCGGACTCCGGGGGCGGCAGCTTCAATTTCGAGGGCCATTGGTTCGCCAAGTCGGCAGGCCAACGCTGTGCCGCATCAAGAAATGGCACGCACTACTGGGGCAGGGCGACGCTCGTCTTCAATCGTGAAGGCACCAATTTTCAGGGCTTTTGGGACTATTGCGACGCTGGCGGAGCGGCAGAGGGGGCCTGGCATGGAGACGTTGTCGAGGTGCTGAAGAAGAACTAACGGCAACTCCTGATTTGATAGCTGCTTGCGCTTGTTCAGAAAGCGCTAGAGCCCGATTTGACCTATATTTTTTGGAAAACTCATGACCACACTTGCCGACAACACCGCCGCCCGTGGTGTGCTGGAGCGCGCACAGGCCATCTTGCTGCGCCCCCGCGAAACCTGGCCCACGATTGCGGGCGAGGACGACAGCATCGCCCGCGTCTACAAAAGCCATTTGATCTACCTGGCCGCGATTCCAGCCGTGGCGGGCTTCATCGGCCAGAGCCTGGTGGGTGTGGGCGCGTTCGGCATCACGGTGCGCGTGCCCATCGTGCAAGGGTTGGTGGGCATGGTGGTGGGCTATGCGCTCACGCTGGCGCTGATGTACGGCATGGCCCTGGTGGCTAGCGCGCTCGCACCCAAGTTTCAGGGCCAGGCGCACGTGCCGTCGGCCTTCAAGCTGCTGGCCTATGGCGCCACGGCGGGCATGGTGGGCGGGGTGTTCAGCCTGCTGCCTTCGCTGGCGATGTTGGGGCTGGTGGCGGCGCTGTACAGCATCTGTCTGATGTACCAGGGCGCGCCCGTGCTGATGAAGGTACCGCATGAAAAGGTCATGGGCTACACGGCGGCGCTGGTGGCATGCGCCGTGGTGCTGGGGCTGGTGGTGGGCGGGGCGTCCGCGCCGTTCATGCCGCGCGCAGGGGTGGGGCTGGGCGGCTTGACCGGTTCGGAGGGCGGCAACGTGAGCATCAGCGTGCCGGGCACGCAGATCAAGATCGATACCGCCAAGGTCGAGGCCGCCGCGCGCCGCATGGAGCAGGCCCAGGCGCGCGGCGACACGCAAGAGGCTGGCAAGGCCATGGGCGAGGCGCTGGGCGCCGCCTTGGGCGGGCAGGGCGGGGCGCCGATTGCGGTGGAAACCTTGAAGGCCCTGATGCCCGCCACGCTGGCCGGCATGCCGCGCACATCGGCGGACGCGCGCACCGAGGGCATGGCAGGCATGCAGTTCAGCAGCGTCACCGCGCAGTTTTCCGAAGGGGATCGGATGATCGAGCTGCGCGTGCTCGACATTGGCGCCATGCCCATGCTGGCCATGGCCGCGTGGCCGCGCGGCACGGTGGACCGCGAAACGGCCGATGAGGCCGAGCGCGTGTACCAGAAGGACGGCGTCTCCTACAAAGAGGAATACCGCAAGGATGGCAGCCAGTCGAGCTTTGCCATGCTGCTGCCCAACGGCGTGCTGTTGGACGCCAATGGCCATGTGCCGATGCCGGACTTGAAGGCCGCACTACAAGGTGTACCGATCGGACAACTGGCGGCGCTGAAGCGTTAAGGGTGCGCTGCATAACCCTTGCGAGACAGTGGTAGTGGGGGGCGGGATGGGCCGCAAGGCGCCTTTTTGCAGCCAATGGCCCAGCTATTGGCACGAAAAGCAACGAAGCGGACCGCCCGAGACCGCGCTATCACCGACCGCAGGGAGTTGTGCAGGAAATCTTTAAACCCAGCCCTGTGCCCCCAATGCCGCGCCTGCTCCCAGCATCCACAGCAGGTGCAGCCTGGTGCGCCACACCAGCACCACGGTCACGGCGCTGAGCAGCCACAGGGGCCACGCGGTGTCGAAGTTGCCGTGTGCGCGTGTCAGCACCCACGAGGTGGCCAGCAGCAGGCCAATGACCACCGGCGCCATGCCTTGCTTGAAGGCGCGCACGCCGCGCCGCTCGCGGTTGCGGTGGCCCCAGCGGGTGGCCGTCCAGGTCAGCAGGCTGCTGGGCAGCATCACGCCCAGCATGCACACCGCCATGCCCAGGGCGCCAAGCAGCCAGCCTGCAAGGCCTGGGCCGCCTGCGTTGATGCCCACATTCCAGCCCAGCAGGGCGATGAACAGCACGTTGGGGCCGGGTGCCGCCTGAGCAATGGCGATGGATGCGTTGAACTGCGGGTCGGTAAGCCAGGCGTTGCGCTCCACCAGGTAGCGGTGCATGTCGGGCGCGGTGGCAATGGCGCCGCCCACGGCCAGCAGTGACAGCGACAGGTAGTACAGGAACAGGTTGAACCAGTCGCCCGCGCTCAGGGCTGTCAAGGATGCGGTGAGGGTGGTGGCTGCATTCATGGCGCGAGCTTTCTCCACGTCAGCACGCAGGCCGCGCCACCGATCACCGGCAAAATCCAGAACAGCGGCCAGCGCAGCCACGCCATGGCCACGATGGTCAGCCCTGCAAACGCCACACACAGCGGGCGGCCCAAGGGGTGGTTTTTGATCGACACAAACAGCTTGATGCCCACCCCCGCAATCAGCCCTGCCGCCACGGCGCCCATGCCGCGCAGCGCACCGGCCACAGCCGGGTGGCTGGCAAACTGCGCATAGACCACGGCCAGGGCCAGCACCAGGATCAGCGGAAAGGTCAGCATGCCCGCCAGCGCCGCCAACGCGCCGCGCAGGCCGAAGTAGCGGTCGCCAATCATGATGCTGAGGTTGACCACGTTGGGGCCCGGCATGATCTGCGCCACGGCCCAGTCCTCGACAAACTCCTCGTTCGTCATCCAGCGCTTTTTCTCCACCAGCTCGCGCTGCACCACGGCCAGCACGCCGCCAAACCCTTGCAGGGCCAGCCAGGTGAAAGACCAGAACAGATCGGACGGGTTGCGGGGTTGGGGCCGAGATGGGGATTCCGGGGGCGGGGAGGGTAGATCGGTGGCAGTGGCCATGGAAAATTGAGTAAAAATGGCTGCTAGCGCTTATCTGGAAAGCGTTGGAAGCTATTAAATCAGGAGTATTTTGGGTGCGCGGCTGGCGCTGCGGTGCACCCCGCACCATGTTACGCGCGCCACACGGGCTGCGCAGGGGATGCGGCCCTCGTCTTGCGGCAAGGCAGGGCCGGTGATTGGCGTACACGCTGGGGGTTGCGTGCCGCTATGCTGCGTGTCGGCGCAGCGCGGCTCCTTGCTGCGACTGCCACCTTTCGCCGACCCCACCAGGATTTCCCGCCATGAAACTCATCCGTTACGGCCAGCCCGGCGCAGAACGCCCCGGACTGATCGACGCCACCGGCACGCTGCGCGACCTGTCCATGCTGCTGCCCGACATGGGCCCTGCCCAGCTCAACCCGCGCACGCTTTCTGCCCTGGCCGCCATCGACGCAAGCCGCCTGCCGCCCGTCTATGGCACACCGCGCCTGGGCAGCCCGGTGGCTGGGGTGGGCAAGATCGTGTGCGTGGGGCTCAACTATGCCGACCACGCGCGCGAGGCGGGCCTGCAGCCGCCCGCCGAGCCTGTGTTGTTCATGAAAGCCGTGACGGCGCTCAGCGGCCCCAACGACGATGTGCGCATTCCGCCCGGCGCCGTCAAGACCGACTGGGAGGTCGAGCTGGGCATCGTCATCGGCACCCGTGCGCGCCAGGTGGCCGAGGCCGATGCGCTGCAGCATTTGGCGGGCTATGTGCTGGCCAACGATGTGTCTGAACGCGCCTGGCAGATGGAGCGCGGCGGCCAGTGGGACAAGGGCAAGAGCTACGACACCTTTGCCCCGATCGGCCCGTGGCTGGCCACGGTTGACGAGGTCCCCGACCCGCACGCCATCGACCTGTGGCTGGAGGTCAACGGCCAGCGCGTGCAAAACGGCAGCACCCGCAACTTCATCTTTGGCGTGCCCACCGTGGTGTCGTACATCAGCCAGTTCATGACGCTGGAGCCCGGCGACGTGGTGCTGACCGGCACGCCCGCCGGTGTGGGGCTGGGGCAAAAGCCCGACCCCTGGTTCCTCAAGCCCGGTGATGTGATGCGCCTGGGCGCCACGGGCCTGGGTGAACAGGTGCAAAAGTGCGTGGGGGGATGAGTCGGGCGGTGGGCCTGGTGCGGTTCACACGGCGCAGCGCTCTTGGGGCCGGACCTATTTGCCCAGCTTGCCGATTAGCAGATGGTCCTTGGTTCGCCAGCCAGCCTGCTCCGGGGTGCTGACCCTGAAGATTTTCAGGTCCGCCTGGCTGGCGTGCTTGACGCGGTAGACCTTGAAGCTGGCCTGGTTGGCATAGGCCACAAAGAACCAGATCGCATCGCCGCTGGCCTGGGTGGCGTAGTGCACCTCGTGCCAGCACAGGTCGGCCTGGCTTTCATGCGCCACCTCGCAAATGTGGGCGTCGGCCTGGTTTTCGTATTTCACTTCCAGGATCTTGGCCATGGGCATCCTTTCGGGCGGTGGTTCGGGCGGGGGGCTTGTCCTTCTTAGAACCTGTTCAAGATCTTTTCGGGGTCGCACAAGGTCCTTGCAGGGATGGGATGCAAGGCGCGGTGCGCAGTGGATAGCCCGGCTATCCACAAGCGCTGCAACGCCGCAGACCGCCCGGCAAGGCGCTTGCCCGAAGGGTTGGAGTGAAATCGGGCGATTGGACGCCCCGGCTGCTTGCATGGGCATGAGCCCATGCGGTGCATCCGAAGCATCCACTCATCCCGATTGCACTCCAATGCGATCCCCGAAAAGATTTTGAACAGGTTCTAAGGGTATCCAGACTTTGGGCGCGCCAGCCCCCGGGTTGCCCTGTAGAGATGTAAGATATTGAGTAAAAACAGGGCCTGGCGCTTGATGGGAAAGCGCAAGCAGCTATCAAATTGGGAGTGCGAGGAGCAACCAGGGCCCGGTGGCGGGTCAGTTCTCCACCTGCACCGACTCTACAAACACCAGCTCGCAGGAATTGGCCCCGGAATCCGACCGGGTGAGCGAACTCGTCCAGCGCCAGCCGCTGGGGTGTGTCACCTCCACCAGCCTGCCGGTGATGCGGATGTAGGCCCCCGCACGGGCCTTTTTGAGCGCCCGCTCCACCACGGGCGTGGCTGCAATCATGTGCATGTTGGCTGACGACTCGATGATCTCCTGCAGCGGGATGGGCGGTTGGTCGCGCCAGGTGTAGCGGTACCAGCGGCCGCCCTGGGTGATGTTCAAGGCTTCGTACACCGCAGGGTCGGCCATGCGCTTCCAGCCCAGGGCCAGGTCCATCGGGGACAGCTCGGCCTCCTTGCCCACGTAATAGTCTTCGCGCGACAACACCCGTGCGCGCACGGCAAACGTGGCCAGTGGCTTGACCTGGTAGCCCCGGAACTCGAAAGCCGCCTGGCTGGTGGCCTCCTGCGCGGGGCTGTCGGCCATTGGCTGAGAGACAGCGGCCAGCCCGTGGTTTTGCAGCCGCTGGTCGGCGTAGTGCACCCTCAGCTTCTCGACCGCAAAAAACGCCACGAGCAGGGCCATGGCGATCTTGAGGAGGGTGGAGACGTTCATGGGCTTTCACCAAAGTCACGGAATTGTGCACAGATGCACCGCCAGGTAACGCCGAAAGGCGCTCCACCGATTGGCGACATCCGCTGACAGCCCGGGGGGCCGCACCCCCGCAGCGGTGGGCGCGGGTGGCGTGCACAGTGGCCGGATGCGCGTGCAACCTTTTCCCCCTCCAGTCCGTATCCATGACCGCTGAGCTGCTTCCCGCCCTGGGCTTTGTGCTGGTCGGCCTGCTGCTGGTGGTGATGACGCTGACCAGCTCCTTCATCGCGCGTGTGCCACTCAGCTCGGCCATCCTGTACCTGGCCGTGGGCGTCGGCATTGGGCCCTGGGGGCTGGGCCTGCTGGTATTGGACCCGGTGGGTGATGCCCCGCTGCTGGAGCGGCTGACCGAGATTGCCGTGCTCATCTCGCTGTTTACCGTGGGCCTGAAGCTGGATCTGCCCCTGCGCGACCGGCGCTGGCGCATTCCGGTGCAGCTGGCCACCGTGTCGATGCTGATCACCGTGGGCGCCATCACCGCCGTGGGCGTGTGGCTGCTGCACCTGCCGCTGGGCGCTGCCGTGCTGCTGGGGGCCATCCTGGCGCCCACCGATCCGGTGCTTGCGTCCGACGTGCAGGTGTCCGACCCGCAAGACCGCGACCGCTTGCGTTTTGGCCTGACCGGCGAGGGCGGGCTGAACGATGGGGCGGCGTTTCCGCTGGTGATGCTGGGCCTGGGCCTGATGTCGCTGCACGACCTGGGCGAGAGTGGCTGGCGCTGGTGGGCGGTGGACGTGCTCTGGGCCGTTGTGGGTGGCCTGTTGATTGGCTACCTGCTGGGCGTGGTTGTGGGCCGGGCCATTTTGTACCTGCGCATCCGCCACCGCGAGGCGCTGGGCCCGGACGAGTTCATGGTGCTGGGGCTCATCGCGCTGGCTTATGGCATGGCCTTGTTGTGCCATACCTACGGCTTTCTGGCGGTGTTTGCTGCCGGGTTGGCGCTGCGGCGTGCGGCGGCGGAACCAGCGGCGTCCGTGGCATCACCTGTTCAAGGCGACAACAACGATGGTGAAGCCCCCGTGGCCGCTCAGGCGCCGGGCCACATGATGGAGTCGGTCGAGCGCTTCAACGCCCAGCTGGAGCGCCTGGCCGAAGTGACCGTGGTGCTGGTGGTGGGTGCGCTGCTTTCGGTGGTGGACTTTGGCACCGAGGTGTTGTGGTTTGTGCCCGTGCTGCTGCTGGTGATCCGCCCGCTGGCGGTGTATGCAGGGCTGGTGGGCGCCAAGGTAGAGCGCTCGCAGCGCCGCCTGATCGCATGGTTTGGCATCCGGGGCATTGGCTCCATCTACTACCTCATGTACGCCATCACACACGACCTGCATCCGGTGATTGCGCAGCGCCTGCTGGCGATCACGCTGGCGGTGGTGGTGGCGTCGGTGCTGCTGCACGGGGTGTCGGTAACGCCGCTGATGCGGCGCTACGAGACCCGCAGGAAGACCAAGGCGCAGCGGCCACGGTGAGTTAGCAAGACCGGTTCAATCGAAAATGACCGCTAGCGCTTTATCTGTATGGTTTTGTTGCTATGAGTTTTGCGGTTTTTGAGGGAGGTGCGCCCCCCGCTCGCCGCACCTCAGAGGCTGAGAGTTTTTAGCCGTGCCCGAAAGGCGCGCGAAAACGCCTCGAATCTAGGCGCAAAGCACAGCCATAGCTCGGGCTATGGCGAGCATTTGCAACGACGAGCCGGGGCGTTTTCGCGTGCAAGGCGGGCATGGATAAAAGACTCTCAGCCTCTCAGACCCAGGTGTCGTGGCAAGGCACCTGGGCGGGGGCCAGGTTGATGTACTGCACCAGCCGGGGCTGCGTGCCCCGATTGGGGCTGGGGCCATGGGGCAGGGCCTGGTGCCAGATCACCAGATCGCCCGCGCCCGCGCCGATGGGTGTGGCACCCAGCGCATGCAGGTCTTGCTGGCGGGGCTCGACCCCAGCGGGTAGCTGGGCCAGCCAGTCGCCCACCCGGCGGTGAAAACCTGGCACCAGGGTGAGGGCACCTTGTTCGGGGGGCGTGTCGGTCAGGTACAGGATGCCCTGGGTGGCAAAGGGAATAGGCTGGTGCAGGCTCACATCCCAGTGCATGCCCTGGCCGCCGTAGGGGTAGCCGGGGCGTTCTGGAGGGTTGAAGCCACAGCGGTCAGTGCTGCGCCACAGGTCTGCCGTGCCCCACAGCTGCGCAAATGCCTTGTGGATGCGCAGGGAACGTCGGTTGACGTCGAATGCCGGGTGCTGAAACATCTGCACCATGGTGTTGCGCGGGGCGTGGGCGTACCACGACTCCACATCTGCGGGGTCGGCGCGCACGGCTTCCCACACAGCCTGTGCGGCGGCGGCGCTGTGCTCTGGCGTGGTGGCCTGGCGTACCACCACATAGCCATGCTCGTCCCAATGCGCCAGGTCGTCCGCATCCAGCACGGGCTCCATCGCATCGATCCGGGCCTGCAGCTGCAAGGCCGCTTCGGGCGTCGGGCCGCCATCCACAAGGGCTTGAATCCGCGCCACGGTGGCAGCATCGGGCGCGCCCGCCGTGCGCACGATCCAGTCCTCAAAGGCAGCGAACTCCGGGGCCTCGCGCAGCACGTATTGCATGGTCTGCTCCAGCCCCACACCCAGCGCGGCCAGCACGATCTGTGTGCGGTGGGCCTCCGCTTCGGCGCCCCTCAAACCCTGGCCCTGGCGTGCGGTCATCCAGCGTGACCAACAGCGTTTGAGGTGTGGGACCTGCAGGGCGCCCCTGTCCGCATCGGGCGGCAAGGAGCCAGACGCTGTTGGGGGCGTGGTGGTTGCGATCGGGGAGTGCATGGATGGAGCAAATCAAAAACGGTTCGGGGTCACAAGGCAGCGCCCGCGCCGAACCCTGCGCGCAGGCCTGCCGATTTTGCCGCGTGGCCCGCCATCACCGGGCCAGGGCCACATCGCCTGCAAGCCGCTGCGCCACCACATTGCGCACAGACGCCGGGGCGCTCTCCAGCAGGCTGGGCCATTCCGTTTTGGCCCGCGCCACCGTGTCGCGCAACAAGGCCAGGTGCCGGGGCACGCGCAGCAGCCCGGCCGATTTCATCAGGCCTTCCATGTCGTCCCAGGTCAGCGCCCGCAGGGTGTTGTCGATGGCGCGGTTCACTGCATATTGCTGGTCGGGCACGCCCTCAAAAAACGCGGCCACACACACCGGGTCGTACACCGGGGCCAGTTGCGGCACGCGGCCGTCGGGGTAGACCAGGGCCCAGTTTTTCAGGTGTGCATCGGTGTTTCCCATCAGGATGAAGGCCACCATGCGCGCCAGAAACTCGCGCGTGTCCAACACCGGCTGGCGGCTCAGGCGGTTGAGCACGCGCAGCATGGTGGCCCAGTCCTGCAGCGCGCCCTTGCCATGGGTTTTGCCGTATTTCTGGCGCGGCGTGTAGCCCAGCACCTGGTTGAACTCTTCCATGTGCACGCGGGCGCCGCCGGGTAGGTGGTCAAAACGCTGCACGGCCAGAATTTCGTTGAAGGGCACGGCATCGGGCAGGTCGGCCTCGGCCCGGGTGATGACGCGCACATCGGCGCAATGCAGGCCCAGCGCCTTGCACAACTGGTAGCCGGTGAACTCGTTGGTCACGAGGTCGGGGTGGGCTGTGGTGGGCAGCTTCAAGATCACGCTGCCCGCCGCGCCCTTGCGATGCACCGTGTAGCGGCGGCCGTCCTGCACCGCGCTGAACTTGGTCACCACGCCGGGCAGCGAGGCCGCGTCTTCCACCGGGTATTCCACAAACCCCGGCTCCAGCACATCGAGCCCCTGGGTCGTGTGCCAGTGCCGCACCACGTCCGGGATGCCGTCTTGCGCAGGCACGGGCTCCACCTCCAGCGCGCCCATCAGGTCGTGGCCTGCGGCGGCCAGCAGCTCGAACTCGTCATCGGGGCTACAGCCACGCTCGTGCGCAAGCCGCTCGCGGTTGTGGCCCTCGGGCAGCAGGTTCTGAAAATACACCGGCCAGCGCCCATCGGTGCGCACCAGCCGCGCATCCCGCGCCGACGCGAGGATCTGCTGCGTCGCGGCCTCGTCGGCACCCTGAAAGCTCAGCGACAGGGTGGGGCGCTGCGGGTTGCGGATGTAGCTCTCGTCAAACGACACGCGCAGGATGTCGCCGTATTGCGAGAGGTAGCCAATCGGCTCGCGACCGCCTGCCGCCCCGTCCGCCTTTGCCGGGCGGTGCAGGTACAGGCGCAGGTAGCGGATGGAGGTGCTCATGGAGTGTTGGCGGAATGGGTGCGCACGTGGTGACCGCTATTGGTCAGCGTCGCATGCCGTCCACCACGGATGGCGGCGCATCCACGCCCTCGGGCTGCCCCAGAAACTTGCCCCCCGACTGGATGAACGCCTCCAGGCTGGGCCGCAGGCTGCTGGGCACGGCAATGATGTCCATGCCCAGCACGCGGGCCATTTCAGCCAGGGTGGAATAGCGCGGGTCCAGGTCGCCGCCTTCGGTGCGCTGCACCGTCATGCGGCTAAGGCCTGCACGCTCGGCAAGCTGGGCCTGGGTCATCTGGTGGGCCTTGCGGGCGGCGGCAAGGGTAGGTATGAGGTCAGTAGACATGATGCTATTTATACTCTTAATATTTAAAAAGAGTATAAATTTTATCTTTTCGCAAAGTTTTTTGACCCAACGGGGGCGAGAAGTGGCGGGTATGCCGCTACAGGTCAGGCCCAGTCTGTGCCACTGTTCCGGCGGGACTGCCCGGAACGGGCGCATTGCAGCGGTTGCTGTCGGTGATGTCGGCCCTCTGAGTTCACGGTCTGGGCCACTCAGCGCTCATTCACGCGCATGCGACACCTCGGACCCAGTGGCCTGGTTCAAAGTTCGGCTGACCTTGCCAGCCAGCCGGTACGTTCACCACGCCCGAACCTCTATTGACATCGGCCAATTCGGCGTGGACTTACATGCAGCTTAATGAACCCGCAGCACCTCAAATTGCTGTCGGATTGAAGCGACCTGTATCGACACATCATCACCCTCGCATTTACCCAGCATGGCCCCGCCCAAAGGGGCCTCGCTGCTGATGACCTGAACGAGCTGTGCGCCGCTGACCAACTTCATGCTGCCCCCATCCGGGCCGAGGAAGAGCTGCTGCTCCTTGTCGTCAGAATCAACCAGGCAGACCAGCGCGCCGAGCTGGATACCTTTGCTGGCGTCGTAGGGGCGCGGGCGGAATTGGCGCCAATTGGCTATCGCCTGGCGGATGGCTTCGGCGCGGCGAGCTTGACCGGTGGCCAGGTAGGCGGCTTCGAGTCCTAATGTGTCGTATTTGTTTTCGGCGATGTTTTCTTCGTGAGTGGCCGTTTCATGGGCCGCCCGCATTGCCTGTTCTGCTTGCACCAGGTCTTCGGCGAGCCGTTCCAGCACCTGCTTCTGTAGCAAAAATTTATCCATGATGAAGGGTCGGCATCTCGAACAAGTGGGGGTAAGTCTTGATTGTGAAGGGCTCCACCAGCCCTCGACGCTCTTGTTGGCTGCCGTGACCTTCAGCTAAGTGCACGCTGCTACCGATGAGATCATTGATGGAGCCCATTGCCAGGTACGAAGGGATAGACTGAGCTATGCAAAGATTTCCCCTCAGCGTTGTTGCAGCCGTTCGTTGGTTGGCTTTGGCAATTTTTTGCTTCGGCATTGTCACTGTCGGCCAAATGCTGATTTTTTATCAGGTCACGCGTTGGGGGAAGTTTGTCTGTCCAGACGGGTGGTGGCGTTCGTCGCCCGGACTATGTGCTTTTCCACCCGTATCAATTTCGATCTGGTCGATTAGCTACGCTGCAGTTTCGATACTTCTTGTTTGCACTGGCGTGTTGCTCGCGCCCTCACATAAGCTGAAAGCTTGCGCGACCATGCTGATCGCGTTGATGAGTTGGCAAACCTACATCCTCATCGCCAAATCGTTTTCTTGGGTTGCTCTCGGGTCGCTGTGTGCAGTGGTTGGCATAGCAACATGCTTTGGCCTTGGCGCGCTGGCTTCGCGTAGCCCATCATTGCGGCGAACGTACGCAAATATTCCCGCTCCTCAGTAGATTAAGCATCCGTTGCCGGTAGCCCTGGACGGCTCGTATTGGTCAATAGCAACAGTCGTTGCAACGGGTGCAACGGGCCCATGTCCGACATTCGACAACCTTCATGTGAACTGGTCATAAAACACCTCAATCTGGCTGGTAGCGACCAAAGCTTGGAGCGGAAAGACCAGCCAAGGAGTTGCGACCTCCATGTCATTGAGGCGAACTAACAATTGATCTCGCACATCCGGTTTCACCTCCTGCCGCCAGTTCAGCACTTGGCCCCAGGTCGAACTCCCGTTCAAGTGCAAGGGAAACCGTGCGGACTGAACTGAAGCGCTATAGGCCGTTGGAAAGAGTCGCTTGTATGCCTGCAGGTTGTAGAGCCAAGAAACGCCGCGCACGGTTGTAGCGCGTGGCTCCGTGCGCTGAACATGCGATATCAGTTTTTGTAAATCGGCCCTCCTTGCGCTGGAATTCTCAATAGCAAGCGGACTGGAATTGATTCCATCTGGCACAACAAAGTGGATGCGCAAGGTACCGTATGCATCGGGCGGATCGTAAGAAAAACAGCCGAACGACCGTTTGACTTCGATGTAGGAAAGAGATTGTTGGAACTCGGCACATAAAGCGACTTGCTCGGCACGGTTGTCGACCGCGATTTTTACCCTGTTCAGAAAGAGTTTCCACCTACTTCCGCCAGCGTCCCCCCAAAGATTCAGCCTGCGTCGCAAGTTGGTACAGCGGTCAATGGCGACGTCGAGAGACACTGCCGCTTTCGCTGCGTAGTGCGTGGCAAATTTCAATTGCAGGGAGAAATAGTCTTCAAGCATGTATATGACGTTAGCACCGTCTTGCCAACTTCCACTTCTGGCCGGAAGCGGTGGTCCTCGTTATCTCAGACATTGCCGTCGCGACTGCTCGCGAGTGACATGCTGGGGCCTCCTGTCTCAAACTTTCGCCGTGAATGAGTGGGCCGCGTCACAGGACCAGTTGTCTCAGGATTCATTGGCCATGAACAGCCAAGAATCTGTCAAAAATAATAGCTGCTAGCGCTTGCTCAATAAGCGCTAGGGCCAAAAATATCGAATATGTAGCCGCAGTATTCGCCTCGACTCACTGGGTACAACCTGACACCTAGTTGCTGGGTAGTGCGCCGGTTGGGCGTCGTTACCTGGCCTACCCAGCTACTTGGCATCCTGCGGCGCTGGCAGCACCTGCGCCCGCTCCCCACAAAACCGCAACGCCTCATCCCCCAACCAATCCCGCACCAGTTGCATCGCCGGGCTGGGGTGGCTGGTGGTCACAAACGAATACGCCGCCCGCGACAACACGCTGCGCCCCAGCAGCGGAACCAAACGCCCGGCCTTCACGTCCTGCAGCACCAGCGCTGCGCGGCCCATGGCGATGCCTTGGCCAGCCAGGGCAGCGCCCAGGGCCAGTTGCGACAGGTTGAACTGCTGGCCGCCTGCCCAGGGCGGGGGTGTGGTGCCCACCTGCGCAAACCAGTGTTGCCACTCTTCATAGGTGTCGGCGCCCTCCCAGGCGCTGCCGTCGTGCAGCAGCCAGTCGCCGTGCAGGTCTTGCGGCTGGGTGATGGGCGGGTGGCGGGCCAGGAACTCGGGGCTGGCCACGGGGATGAGCCACTCGTCCAGAAACACGGTGGCGTTCAGGTCGCGGTAGCCGCCTAAATCGAACCGCACGGCGGCCTCGATGCCGTCGCGCACCATGCGGGTGCGGTCCAGCGTGTGGAATTCGCCAAACACGCGCAGGCCGGTGTGCGGGTGCTGGCGAAAGAAGTCGCCCATGCGGGGCGTGAGCCAGCTCATGGCAAACGAGGGTGAGCAACTCAAGGTGGCGGTGGCGGCCTCGGGAGGCTGGCGCATCTGGGCCAGCGTGCTTTCGATGGCGTCAAAACTTTCGCGCAGCACCACGGCCAGCCATTTGCCCTCGGGCGTGGGCACCAGCGCGCGCGGGGTGCGCAGGAAAAGCGGGCGGCGCAGCCAGTCTTCAAGCTGCTTGACCTGCTGGCTGACGGCGCCCTGGGTAATGCACAGCTCGGCCGCTGCCTTGGTAAAGCTGCCATGGCGGGCAGCTGCATCAAAACTGCGCAGCCAGGCGAGCAGGGAGGGGGAGAGGCGAATGTCCATTATTAATACTAATGCTGCGCTTACTATAAATGGCTTGTGACAGCGGCGTGACCGGCGAAGAATGCAGTCAAGACTTCAACGACTGAATGAATCTGTATGACGCCTGCTGAACGAACGCCTGCTGTGGATGCACTGTTGGCCAACCGTCTGCGCAATGCTCAGCCCGCGCTGTGGACCAACCCGGCCCGGCAGGCGCAACCCCCGGCTGCTTTGCGGGCACTGGGGCGCAGCATTAGTCTGGATGATACGCAGGCCGCCGCCGCCCGGTTGGCCCGGTTTGCCGGCCTGCTGGCCCAGGTGTTCCCGGAGCTGGCTAGCACGGCTGGCGTGGTGGAGTCACCGTTGCTGCCCGCCGCTGCGCTGCAACCCGCGCTGGGTGTGGCCGAGGGGCAGGGGCGCTTGTTCATCAAGGCCGATCACAGCTTGCCTGTGGCGGGTTCCATCAAGGCACGGGGTGGCATGCACGAGGTGCTGGAGTTTGCCGAGCGGCTGGCGCTGGAACATGGGCTTGTGCAAACCGGCGGTGATTACCGCGGGCTGGCCACCCCGGCGGCGCGCGAGGTGCTGGGCCGTTACCAGGTGGCGGTGGGCTCCACCGGCAACCTGGGGATGAGCATTGGCGTGGTGGCGTCGGCCTTGGGCTTCCAGGCCACGGTGCACATGTCGGCCGACGCCAAGGAATGGAAAAAAGACCGCCTGCGCCAGTGCGGGGTGCAGGTGGTGGAGCACACGGGCGACTACGAGCGCGCCGTGGCCGCAGGCCGCGCCGAGGCGGCCCGCAATCCCCTGTGCCACTTTGTGGACGACGAGCAATCGTTTTCGCTGCTGCTGGGCTACAGCGCGGCGGCGTTGCACCTGCAAAAGCAGTTGGCAGCGCAGGGCGTGGCGGTGGATGCCGAGCACCCGCTGATCGTGTACCTGCCCTGTGGGGTGGGCGGTGCGCCTGCGGGCATCACGTTTGGCCTGCGGCAGTTGCTGGGGCCGCATGTGCACTGCTTTTTTGCGGAGCCGGTGCAGTCGCCGTGTTTCATGGTGCAGATGCTGGCCGACACCACACCAGGGATGGACGACCACCCCTCGGTGTACGACTGGGGTCTGACCAACCGCACCGAGGCAGATGGCCTGGCCGTGCCGCGTGCATCGCTGCTGGCGGCCGAGCTGATGCAGCCGCTGCTGTCGGGCGTGTTTACCGTGGCCGATGACACCTTGTTTGCGCAGCTGGTGCTGGTGCTCGATGCCCTGGGCGAGCGCATCGAGCCCTCGGCTGCGGCAGGCTTCAGCGGCCCGGCCATGCTGACGGGCACTACCGCCGGGCAGGCCTGGCTGCGCAGCACCGGCGTGGATGCAACGCTGCACAACGCCACGCACCTGGTGTGGACCACGGGCGGCCTGCTGGTGCCCGACGCGCAGTACCAGGGCTTTGTGCAGCGCGGGCGGGCCGTGTTCGCGGCGCAAGGCTGATTGTTGTCATTCCCCGATTCGTCTATCCCCCAACCTTTGTCACCTTTGGAGAGCACCCCATGAACCGCAAGCAACTGCTTTTGTCGTCCGCCATCCTCTGTGCTTTGGGGGGCGCTGCATGGGGCCCTGCCGTGGCGCAAGAGGCTACGTTCCCTACCAAGCCCATCACGCTGGTGATTCCGTTCCCGCCCGGTGGCGCCACCGACGTGCTGGGCCGCCTCATTGGCAAGAAGCTGGGCGACAAGCTGGGCCAGAGCGTGGTGATCGACAACCGCGCGGGGGCGGGCACCACCATCGGCGCGGCCTATGTGGCCAAGGCCGCGCCGGACGGCTACACGCTGCTGATGAGCTCGGGCACCACCTTCACCGTGAACCCCGCCGTGCGCGCCAAGCTGCCGTACGACCCAGTCAAGAGTTTTGAGCCCATTGGCATCGCAGGGCGCACCAGCCTGATCCTGCTGGCCAACAAGGACGTGCCGGTCAGCGACGTGAAGCAGTTTGTGGCCATGGTGAAGGCTGCGCCTGACAAGTAATCCTATGGCTCGTATGGCGCGGGCACCACGTCGCAGTTTGCGGGCGAGATGTTCTTCCACGCGGCGGGCCTCAAGATCCAGCATGTGCCCTACAAGGGCAGCTCGCCCGCCATGGTGGACCTGATGGGCGGACAGATTCCGTTCACGGTCGATACCGTTTCGGCCGCGCTGCCGCAGCTGAAAGACGGCAAGATCAAGGCCATTGCCGTGACGGCGGGCAAGCGCTCGGCCCTGCTGCCCAAGGTGCCCACGCTGGCCGAAAGTGGCTACCCCGGCGTGGAGATGGACACCTGGCTGGCCATGGTGGCCCCACGCGGCTTGCCGCCCGCCGTCAAGGCTCGTCTGGAGCTGACGCTGGCGCAGGTGGTGGCAGACCCCGAAACCCGCGACAAACTGATCGCCGTGGGGTTTGAACCGACCTATGCTTCTGCCAAGGCGGTGAGCGAGTTGATCGACAAGGAACTGCCGTTGATGCGCGCCGTGGCGCAGCGGGCGGCCATCACGGCAGACTGACCGGTCCCCAGCAGGCAAGCAAGAAAAAGGAGACACATTCGATATGACGACTTCACACAGCACCCTGGTCGAGCTGACCGCCAACGAACTGCGCCATCACATCGGCACGCGGGAAGTCTCGCCCGTCGAGCTGCTCGACGCTTGCATTGAGCGCATCGAGGCCGTCAACCCGCATGTCAACGCCATCACCGCCACCTGCTACGACCGCGCCCGCACCGAGGCCAAGGCCGCCGAGCAGGCGGTGCTGCGTGGCGAACCGCTGGGCCTGCTGCACGGGCTACCACTGGGCGTGAAGGACCTCGAAGCCACGGCTGGGCTGCTGACTACCTACGGCTCGGAGATCTACCGCAGCAATATCCCGGCGGAGGACAACGTGCTGGTGGCGCGGCTGCGCGCGGCGGGCGCCATCGTCACCGGCAAGACCAACATCCCCGAGATGGGTGCGGGCGCGAACTCGCGCAACACGGTGTGGGGCGCCACCGGCAACCCGTTCAACCCGAACCTGAATGCCGGGGGCTCGTCGGGCGGATCGGCCGCTGCGCTGGCGTGCGACATGCTGCCGGTGTGCACGGGGTCGGACACGGGCGGCTCGCTGCGCATTCCGGCATCTATCTGCGGGGTGGTGGGCTTCAGGCCATCGCCCGGCGTGGTGCCCAGCTCTCGCAAGCTGCTGGGCTGGACGCCTATTTCGGTGGTGGGACCCATGGGCCGCACGGTGGAAGAAGCCTGCCTGCAACTGGCTGCCACGGCCGGCATGTCGGCGGGCGACCCGCTGAGCTACCCGCTGGACCCGATGAGCTTCTTGTTGCCCGAAACGGTGGACCTGAGCCGCCTGCGGGTGGCCTACACCGAAGACTTTGGCGCCTGCGCGGTGGACAACAGCATCCGCGCCGTGTTCCGCCAGAAGGTGCAGGCCATGAAGCACCTGTTTGCCCGCTGCGATGCCATCGACATCGACCTGGGCGACGTGCACCGCTGTTTTGACGTGCTGCGCGCCGAAGCCTTTGTGGCCAGCACGCGCGAGGCCTACGAGCGCGACCCCGCCAGCCTGGGGCCCAACACCCGCGCCAACTACGAAATGGGCGCTGCGATGACCCTGCTGGATAGCGCCTGGGCGCAGGCCGAGCAGACGCGAATCCTGGCGCGGTTCCAGAAGTTGTATGAGCAGTACGACGTGATCCTGGCGCCCACCACGCCCGTGTCGCCTTTTGCGTGGACCCAGCTGTTTGCCAGCCACATCAACGGCGAGCCGCAAGCCAACTACTACAGATGGCTGGCGCTGACCTATGTGACCACGTTGACCACGCACCCAGCGCTCAGTTTGCCGTGCGGGCTGGATGACGTGGGGATGCCGTTTGGCCTGCAGATCGTGGGGCGCTTCCGTGCCGACCGCCACACGCTGGGCGTGGGCCACGCGCTGGAGCAAGCATTCAAGGGCATCGTCGGGCTGGCCCGCCCACGGCCTGACATCGCCAAGCTGATGCAAACAAACGCCGCGCCCGCGCTGACCTCCATCGTGACCGGTGCGCCCGATCCGCGCGATGCGCGCAGCCTGCCGCGTGATGACCGTGCCACCTCGGCGGCGCAAGTGTCAGCGGTGTAATTCGAGCCAGGAGACAGAACCATGCAATCAGCGGACACCATCGTCATTGGCGCGGGCATTGCAGGTGCCTCGGTGGCTTGGCAGTTGGTACAGGAAAAAGCCGGTGGGGAGGGCGCCAGCGTGCTGCTGCTGGAGCGCGAATCGCAGCCCGGTTACCACACCACCGGCCGCTCGGCGGCCCTGTACATGGCCACCTACGGCACGCCCAACATCCAGGCGCTGACACGGGCGAGCCGTGCGTTTTACGATGCGCCCCCCCCGGAGTTCGGGGCTGACCCCATCCTCTCGCCCCGTGGCGTGGTCTACGTGGCCGGGCCGGACCAGCTCGACATGCTGAAACAGGCCTATGCAGAAGCCCACGCCATCTCCCCCAATGTGGAATGGGTGGAGCAGGCCGCACTGCTGGCCCAGCTGCCGTGCCTGAAGCCCGAAGCCGTGGCCGCAGGCATGAGCGAGCCCGAGGCGGCCGACATCGATGTGCACGCGCTGCACCAGGGCTACCTGCGTGGCCTGCGCCAGCGCGGCGGCCAGGTGCTGACGAATGCCGAGGTCACGGCCCTGCAGCGCGTTGGCGATAGCTGGAAGGTGACCCTGGCCGATGGCCGGGTGCTGCAGGCCAAAACCATTGTGAACGCCGCAGGCGCCTGGGCTGACGTGGTAGCGGGCCTGGCAGGCGTGCCGCCCATTGGCCTGGAGCCGCGCCGCCGCACCGCCTTCACCTTTGCCGTGCCCGAGGGCATGGATGCCACGCACTGGCCTGCGGTGATCGGCATCGACGAGAGTTTTTACTTCAAGCCCGATGCGGGCCAGCTGCTGGGCTCCCCCGCAAACGCGGACCCTACGCACCCGCACGACGTGGTGCCCGAAGAACTGGACGTGGCCACGGGGATTTATCACATCGAGGAAAAAACCACCTTCCAGATCCGCCGCCCCTCCCACACCTGGGCGGGCCTGCGCTCGTTCGTGCCCGATGGCGACATGGTGATTGGCTGGGACAACCATGTGCCCGGCTTCTTCTGGCTGGCCGGGCAGGGTGGGTATGGCATCCAGAGCGCGGCGGGTGCCTCGTTGTTGGCCCGGCAGTTGTTGCGCGGCGAGCCGCTGGCCGATGAGCTGGTGCGCGAGAAGGTGGATGTGGCAGGGCTGTCGCCTGCGCGGCTGAGGTAGTTCCGCGCCCCTTGATTTGGGTCGCCGAGCGGCTCAGGCGAACGTGTTGACCTGGGTGCCCAGCGTGCCAGAAGTTGCCAGCGCCGGCTGGGGCATGGACTGCTGCATGGCGTCCAGCATCGTGGCGGCCGACACGGCCTGCATGTCCAGCGCCTTCTTCAAGACCACCATGTTCAGCGCGTCCGAAGTCTTGGCACTGGCCAGCGCGGTGGCGGTGTTGACGATGCTGTTGGTGAGGGCGACGTCCATGGTGGTTCCTTGGGGTAATGGGTGGATATCGGCAATTTGGGAAGTGGGCTTGAGGGGTGTTACATCTCTGCCCTGTTAAGGATGACCTGCATAACCTTCGCGAGGCGGTGGTAGTGCGGATCGGGATAGGGCACAAGGCGTCTTTTTGCGGCCAAATAGCCGCGCTATTGGCAAGAAAAGCAACGCAGTGGACCGCCCGAGACCGCGTTATCACGGACCGCAGGGTCACCCTTAAGGCTCCTATTCCAACGCCGCCACCCCAATGGCCGTGCACGTCGCCAAATCAGACTCGCGCCCCTGGGGCAATTGCCGTGCTGTATCCCGCAGCGCAGTGCGCAAGCCTTCTTCCAGCGTAGGGTGGTAGAACGGCATACCCAGCAGATCGTGCACGGTGAGTTTTTGCTGAATGGCCAGCGCGAGCAGGTGGGCCATATGTTCGCCTTGTGGGGCGCACATTTCAGCGCCCAGCAGGCGGCCGGTGGCCTGGTCGGCGTGGATGCAGATGCGCCCGTGGTTTTGCTGCGCGGTGCGGGCGCGGCCCTGGTTGTCAAAGCTGGCTGTGCCGGTGACGGTGTGGGCGGGGTCCATGTCGGCAAAGCGCTGGCCCACGGTGGCGATGTTGGGGTCGCAGAACACGATGCCCAGCGGGGTGCGGCGCTGAAAGCGTGTGGGGGTGTCAGCCAGCGCGTTCATGCCCGCAATGTGGCCTTCGTCGGCGGCCTCGTGCAACTGGGGGGCATGGGTGTTGGCGTCTCCGGCCAGAAACACGGGCAAATCGCCTATTTGCTGGGTTTGTGGATTGACGGTGGGCATGCCGCGCTGGTCCAGGGGCACCCCCAGCGTCTCCAGGCCCAGGTACTGGATGTTGGGCACCCGGCCCATGGCCGCGATGACCTGGTCCACCACCACGCGGTTGTTGCCACTGGTGACTTCAATGCCGCCGGGTACTTCACGCAGCTGCGCTTCGGCCCCCATGTGCAGCACCATTTCCTGCTTGAGCAGCGCTGTCAGTTCGGCGTTGAGCACTGGATCGCTCAGGCCCGCCAGCGTATCGCCCGTGGTGAATGCGGCCACCTGCAAGCCCAGCCGCGCAAGGGCTTGCGAAATCTCCACCCCAATGGGGCCCATGCCAATCACGGCAATGCGAGGGCCGAGGGTGCTTTGCTCGAACAGGGTGTCGGTGGTGAGCATGCGGTCGCCAAACGCGAGCCATTCTTCCGGCACGCTGGGGCGTGACCCGGTGGCGATGATGATGCTGCGGGTGGCGTAGGCGGTGCCGTCAATGTCCACCGAGTGGGGGCCCAGCAGGGTGGCGCGCCCCGACATCTGTGCGCTGCCCAGTTCGCTGGTGGCTTTGAGGGCACCGGCCACAAAGTCGTCGCGCAGATCGCGCACGCGCTGCAGCACGGCGGGCAGGTCGGCGGTCAGCGCGCTAGCGCCCCGCAGGCCGAATTCTTCAAACGTATGGCGGCCGTGGAAGGCGTTGGCCGCCTCGATCAGTGCCTTGGAGGGCATGCAACCCACGCGGGCGCAGGTGGTGCCCCAGGGGCCTTCGTTGACGATGAGGTAGCGTTCCGTGCGCTTGCGCACTTCGCGCAGGGCGGCCAGACCGGCGGTGCCTGCGCCGATGATGATGGTGTCGAGCGGTTGGCTCATAGCGTCTCCTTAGCAGCCCGGTAAAGCTCTGAGTGTGGCGGCCTGCCGCTACAGCGCTTGTAGGCGTAAAGGCATTTGTTCCGAGTCGGCGCCAGGTCCGGCTGGGCTGCCCCTAGGAGGGTGGGCGACAGAAGGCATCGAAGCGAAACGCGCGAGACCGGTTTATCGCGGGTTGCAGCCGATGCTCCCTCTGCAGCCCACACTCCAGCTCAGGCGTCGGGCTCGGTCCAGCCCACGCGGCCTTGGCCGCTGTTGTTGATGCGCAGCACAAAGGCGGCGGCCTGGGCCTCGGGCAAGCGCAACTGCAGGGTGACGAGCGTGCCGTGCTGCACGTTGATCAGCTCCGCACCCGCGGCCTCGATCTCGCGGCGCAGCAGCCCCTCCAGCGCATAGGGCACATGGCACTGCAGGGTTTTCATGCGTTGCAGCGTGACCTTGGGCGCAGTCAGCAGGGCCTGGGCAATGGTGTCGGTGTAGGCTCGCACCAGTCCGCCTGCGCCCAGCTTGACGCCGCCAAAGTAGCGCACCACGGTGGCCAGCACGCCTTCCAGGTCCTGGTGGCGCAGCACGTCGAGCATGGGGCGGCCTGCCGTGCCACCAGGCTCGCCGTCGTCCACCGCCGCCGACTGGCCGCCCGCCAGCAGCGCCCAGCAGATGTGGGCGGCGCCGGGGTGCTGCTTCCACAGGGCATCCACCGTCGCCTGCGCACTGGCACGGTCGGCCATGGGTTGCACACAGCCGATGAAGCGGCTTTTCTTGATGATGATTTCGCTGTGCGCGGGCGCAGCCAGGGTCTGTGACATGGGGCGAAGAGTTTACGGCGTGGCGGATTCGGCCGATTTGTGGCGTGCACCGTGCCGTTTGTCGCGATAAGCGCGCCCTTCGTGACAAAACCGTGTTGTTTGTGCGTTCTGTCACACCTGCAAAAGGCGCTCGTTCCTACACTTGAGGCTTGTTGCTGTGGCCTAACCTGCTGCTACCGATTTGAAAGCACTCAGGCCATCAGAAAAGGAACTGCCATGTTTGCCGCACCATTTACCGCTCCCCTGCATGAAACCCTCGCCAGCCACGTTTTTGGTCGGTTGATGCCCCAGCGCGCGCAGCTAAGTGTGGCGGAGGCGGTCATGGCCCCAGTGCAGGCAGCACCCGTTGTGGAGGACGATGCGATCCCGGACTTGGCCCAGCGGGTGCGCGAAGTGGGGGAGTGGTAGCTGTCTCGCCTGCTGCCGGTGGTGGTATTGCCACCGCGTCACAAAAAAAATGGTCCTGAAGGACCATTTTTTTATGGGGTGTTTTCAGAGCCCGATCAGCGCTTTGGCGATATGCCCTGCGATTCGGGGAGACTCCTTCAGCCTCCGTGTGCTGTAGCCATACCAGTCCTTGCCAAAGGGCACATAGATGCGCACGTTGAAGCCCATGTCCCGCAGTTTGTCGCGCAGGGGTTCGCACACGCCCAGCAGCATCTGAAATTCAAATTGGCTTCGATCGATGTCATCGCGGCGCGCCCGTTCGACGATGCGCGCGATCAATGCAGCATCGTGCGTGGCAATGCCGACGAAGCTACCTGCTTCGAAACAACGCTCAACATGCTTCAGGAAGTGTTCGTTGATGGCACTGCGGTCGTTCCAGGCCTCGTGCACGAGGTGCGAGCGATCCTCCACGTATATGCCTTTGCAGATGCGCAAAGTGCTGGCTTCGCGCAAGAGCGGCTCAATGTCCTGGTAGGTGCGCAGTAGATACGCCTGTAGTGCCAGGCCGACGTTGTCAAAGCCTTCCCGCAAGCGTCCGAACAATTCGATTTCCTTTTGGGTACAGCGGGTGTCCTCCATATCCAGGCAAACGGAGTTCCGGTGGTGCTCTGCGGTGTCGAGAATGCTCAGGATGAGTTGTTCGCACGGCTGCGCATCCAGCAGCAGTCCGAGTGCGGAAGGCTTGATCGAAATGTTGGCCTGCAATCTCTGGCCGTGGACGGCGTGGAGCACTTCGATGTAGATGTTGGCAGTGGCCTGCGCCTGCTGCAGGGTCGAGATGGTTTCGCCCAGTACGTCGAGCGTCACGGAGAAGCCTTGCGCGTTGAGCTGTTGCACGCGCACGAGGGCTTCGGCGAGGGTATCGCCTGCGATGTAGCGGCGAGAAATTTTGCGGATCAGTGCGCGGGGCACCCAAGGGATGGCGCGCGCCACCAGTGTGTCGAGAAGTTGCATGTCGGTATCCAGGATGAGAACTGACGCCTTTCGTCTTCCGAGCTCCGTCATGGCAACGGAGCACTTGAAAAAGACGAAAAAAGCAAAGCGCTGGCCCGGGCAGGGGGCCAGCAAGGGCAGCGGTTGCCACCGTCTGTGCCAAAGGCGCAGTGGAGGCTCACGCTGCGGGCGTTCAGTACATCAATGGAGGCCAGGCGGCGCGTTGCATGCGTTCTTCTCTGGGTAGTTGTCGACGTGAGGTGCCAAGCCGGCGATGTTACAGCTTGAGCTCCCACGTCTCCCCCACCAGCTGCCGGCCAAAACCTTCATACGGCTCTGACTTGACCAGCTTGAATCCGCGTTTGGCATAAATGCCCCGTGCAGCAGCCAGGCAGCTGTTGGTCCACAGCACCATCTTCTTGTAGCCCTTGGCCCGCGCAAAGGCGATGCACTCGTCAGTCAGGCGCGCACCCAGACCCAGCCCGCGCGCCTTGGGCGACAGGATCAGCATGCGCAGCTGGGCCGTGGTGGCCGATTTGCGCACCACAAACACGGCGCCTACACGTTCGCCGTCCAGTTCGGCCACCCAGCACCGCTCCCACGCGGGCTGGAACTTGCGCAAAAACTGCGCGGCGATGTCGGCCACCAGGGCTTCAAAGCGGCTGTCCCAGCCGTATTCGCGCCAGTAGATCTCGCCGTGCTGTTGCACCACCCAGCCGATATCGCCGGGAACCGGGTCGCGCAACACGGCCATGCGCGTGGCCTTAGGCGCCGCGTTGGCGGGGTCCAGCAAGGCTTCGATGCGTTCCATGGCGTCCACCAGCTCCTGCTGGCGCGCGGGGGGCAGGGGGGTCAGCAGGGCTGCGGCCTCGTCGCGTGAGCGTTGTTGCAGCGGCTCGAACACCTCGCGCCCCGCGGGGGTGAGGGTCAGCATGCTCTGGCGGGCATCCTTGGCGCTGGCGCTGCGGGTGATCCAGCCGGATGCTTCAAAACGGCGCAGGATGCGGCTCAGGTAGCCGCCGTCCAGGCCCAGGTCGCGCGCCAGTTCGCTGGCAACGGGCGCCTCGCGGTGCGCCAGTTCGTACAGCACACGTACATCGGTGAGCGACAGGTTGCTGCCCAGATACGGGTCGAGCACGCCCACCCGTCGTGTAAAAAAGCGGTTGAAACGCCGCACTGCTTTCACGGCTGCGGAGGTGGGCTGGGATGTAGTGCTGGTCGTGGTAATGAATGCCTTAGTCATGCAATTGATTGACTTTGGCAAGTATATGCCTGATGTTCATCAAGACCTCCAACGCACAAGGGCAACGCGCAAGCAGCGACAAAAAGGGCTTGCCGCCGTAAAATCGCGGGTTAACCACCACAGCCGCGCCCCACGACGCCCTTGACGCACAAGGGCCGGCCGCGAAACTCCTCTGCATGAACGCCCCCGTTGACGTCTCCTTTTTTGCGCGCGCCGCAAAGCCATTGACCAGCTACCGTCCGTACTGGGCCAAGCGCTTTGGCACGGCCCCGTTCCTGCCGATGAGCCGCGCCGAGATGGACAAACTGGGCTGGGACAGCTGCGACATCATCCTGGTGACGGGCGATGCCTATGTGGACCACCCGAGCTTCGGCATGGCCGTGATCGGCCGCACGCTCGAAGCCCAGGGCTTTCGCGTAGGCATCATCGCCCAGCCCGACTGGCAAAGCGCCGAGCCCTTCAAGGTGCTGGGCAAGCCCAACCTGTTCTGGGGCGTGACGGCGGGCAACATGGATTCGATGATCAACCGGTACACCGCCGACCGGAAGATCCGCAGCGACGACGCCTACACCCCCGGCGACATCGGCGGCAAGCGCCCCGACCGCGCCGCCATCGTCTACAGCCAGCGCTGCCGCGAGGCGTTCAAGGACGTGCCCATCATTCTGGGCGGCATCGAAGGCAGCCTGCGCCGCATTGCGCACTACGACTACTGGAGCGACAAGGTGCGCCGCTCCATCGTGGTGGATGCAAAGTGTGACCTGCTGCTGTACGGCAACGCCGAGCGTGCGCTGGTTGAGGTTGCCCACCGCATCGCCGCACGCGAGCCGGTCGAGCAGATCACCGACGTGCGTGGCACGGCGTTTGTGCGCAGGCCCGACGATGAGACCGGCAAAGGCTGGTTCGAGATTGACTCCACCAGCGTGGACGAGCCTGGCCGCGTGGAGGCCCACGTCAACCCCTACATGACCACCAGTGAGCAGGCCGCCGCCCAGGGCAGCACCTGCAGCAAGGAGGATGCTCCTGATTCTGTAGCTGCTAGTGAAGGTGGAACAAGCGCTAGCGGCCAAAAAGACCCAAAATCTGCCGAGCCCAACCCCGCCATCCAGCCCATGCTGTTCGTGGCGAACCCGGCGCTCAAGGCCAAGCTCAAGGTGCCACCACGCGACAAAAGCGTGATCCGGCTGCCCAGCTACGAGCAGGTCAAAAGCGACCCCGTGCTGTATGCCCATGCCAACCGCGTGCTGCACCTGGAGACCAACCCCGGCAACGCCCGCGCGCTGGTGCAGGCGCATGGCGAGGGCGTGACCGCGCGCGACGTGTGGATCAACCCGCCGCCCATCCCGCTCACCACGGCGGAGATGGACTACGTGTTCGACCTGCCTTACGCCCGTGGCCCGCACCCGAGCTACGCCGACGAGAACGGCAGCCACGACGGCGCGACCAAGATCCCCGCGTGGGAGATGATCCGTTTTTCGATCAACATCATGCGCGGCTGCTTTGGCGGCTGCACCTTCTGCTCCATCACCGAGCACGAGGGCCGCATCATCCAGAGTCGAAGTGAAGATTCCATCATTCAGGAGATCGAGGACATCCGCGACAAGGTCAAGGGCTTCACCGGCACCATCAGCGACCTGGGCGGCCCCACGGCCAACATGTACCGCCTGGGCTGCAAGAGCCCCGAGATCGAAGCCGCCTGCCGCAAACCGAGTTGCGTGTACCCAGGCATCTGCTCCAACCTGGGCACCAACCACGATCCGCTGATCAAGATCTACCGCCGTGGCCGCGCGCTCAAAGGCATCAAGAAGATCCTCATCGGATCGGGCCTGCGCTACGACCTGGCCGTGAAAAGCCCCGAGTACGTGAAGGAGCTGGTGCAGCACCACGTGGGCGGCTACCTCAAGATCGCGCCCGAGCACACCGAGCAGGGCCCGCTCACCAAGATGATGAAGCCGGGCATCGGCAGCTATGACAAGTTCAAGCAGATGTTCGAGAAGTTCAGCGAAGAAGCGGGCAAGAAGCAGTTCCTGATCCCCTACTTCATTGCCGCGCACCCGGGCACCAGCGACGAGGACATGATGAACCTCGCCATTTGGCTGAAAAAGAATGGCTTCCGTGCCGACCAGGTGCAGACCTTCTACCCCAGCCCCATGGCCACGGCCACGGCCATGTACCACAGCAACAAGAACCCGCTGCGCAAGATCACGCGCGACAGCGAGGCTGTGGACATCGTGCGCGGCGACAAGCGCCGCCGCCTGCACAAGGCCTTCCTGCGCTACCACGACCCCAACAATTGGCCTCTGCTGCGCGAGGCGCTCAAGGCCATGGGCCGCGCCGACCTGATCGGCAATGGCAAGCACCACCTGATACCGACCTTCCAGCCGCTGACCGACGGAGGCTACCAGAGTGCGCGGCGCAAGAACTCGACGCCCGTGGGACAGAAGGCAGAAGCCGCCAAAGTGCTGCCTTCCCGGCCTGCCAAGCCAGGGCAGCCCCAAAAGGGCCGCATGCTGACCCAGCACACCGGCTTGCCGCCGCGTGTGACCGGGGCGGCCAAACCATCGGCACGCAAGCCCCGCTGACCATGCCTGCGCCCAGACGCATCTGTCTGGCCCGTGGGGTTTGCCAGATGTGTCGTGGGAGGCGGATCCACAAGGTACCTCCACCGGCGAATTTGGCGTGCAGATGCGCGCCCGCGACATGGCGCGCCTAGCGCTGCTGTACCTTCCCTGCGTGGATGCGAGTGGAATGGCCGCCAGCTGGTACCGCGCGAGTGGGTAGCCAGGGTGTTTGCGCCCACTGTGTCTATGGGTTGGCGGCTGCGCGCTATGCCGAACAGTGGTGGAGCATGCCGGAGCGGGGGGCACGGCCGTGGGGTTCCACCGGCAAATCCTGCTGGTGATGTCCCGGCATGGTATTGCGGCAGCGTTTACCGGGCGCAAGCACTGGGCCTTTGCGCCCCGGATGGATTTGCTGGATCGCGCGGCCAAAACCCCTTCTGCCGTTTTCAACCAGCGTTGCCAGCCCGGCCGTACCGCTGCTGCGCGATGAATGCAAGCTTCAGCCTTCTGCTGCGTGGGTGCCCACCACCACCGATTGCGGGCCGTCACCGGCGGGCTGTGAGATCAGGTCTTCGATGATGAAGGTACGGTAGTAGAAGGCGGTGACTGCACCTTGTGGGGCAATGGCTTCCACCAGGGTATCGGTGTTGTCTTTGTCTGCCATGGCGATCAGCATGCCGTGGTGGCCAGTGCCCGCCAAGTCGGCAATGCGGCGCACCATGTCGCCCTCGGCGCCCACCGAGGGCATTGGGGCATCTGCCGTGCCCAGGGTGCGGACGATCTCTTGCAAAATGACCTCGGGGCTGGCGTAGGCGGTGTCGCCCTGGTGGCCGGCGGCCTGCAGCGCGGTGGCGGCCTGGCGCACGCAGTCTTCGTCGGGGAAGAGTGCGAACACATGGCCGGTGGGGTAGAAAACGCCGCCCATGTTGGTCATGGTGGAATCAAGAATGAGGGGTTTCATGGGCTTCTCCCGAGGTGTTTCAGACCTTAGGGATTGAAACCCGTGGCTGTGGCGCACGGTGTAGGCCAGCGGGCAATCTGCGCGTCAGCCCCCTGTGTTGCGCGCGATGGGCTGCAAATTCTGAATCAAAATTGCCTCTGGTGCTTATGTATCAATCGCTAGCAGCTATCAAATTGATACTGCATTGGTGGCGCCGCTATGGCAGCCACCCGCCCACCCAGGCCCCGAGCGCCCCGCAATGCAACACCACGGTGACCCAGTAGACGGCGCGAAACTCCACCTTGCGGGATTTGTGCCGCAGCCATTGCTGCGCAAACCACGCACCCGGCCAGCCGCCTGCCAGGCTCAGCAGGTGCAGATGGCTCTCTTTGGTGCGCCACTGGCCGGTTTGTGCGGCGCTTTTGTCGATGGCGTAGACCAAGAACGTGAGGAGGTTGACGGCCAGGGCCGCCCCCAACACCCACCATGGGAGTCGGCCCGCCCAGAAGCCCCATGCCAGCAGCGCCACCCAGCCCAGCATCAACACCAGTGCAGGACTGGCAGGGTTGGGTGGGCCGCTGGACTCTGGGGGGCGCCGGCGGCGTTGAGGCTGGGATTGGGTCGCCCGCTGCGACGGTTTCTGTCGTCCCCGCTGAGGGGTTGATGTGGCCGCTGGGCGGGACGGGGATGCGCCCCCTTGCAGGGCCGCAGGCAGCACTGCCATGGCCCGTGGTCCTTTTCCGCCGACATGAATTTCCTCGTACACCACGGCGAGCCCTTCGCGCGGCGGGGTGGCGCCCCGGTAGTCCCGCACATGAAAGAACACATCGGCGGACGTGTCCGGGCTGCGGATGAAGCCGAAGGCGCGGGTAGCGTCCCAGCGGATGACGGTGCCTTGTTTCTGCATCAGTAAACGGAATTCTCAAACAAGGGTGTGCAAGGGAATGTCCTGCGCCACCGCGAGCGCATCGAGTTGCGCGCGGGTTTGCGTGCGCAGGAAGGCTGCCACGGCCGCGTGCGTGGCAGGGGCGCGCAGCACCTGCGGGTCGCCCGTGGCGGGCAGGCCTGCAGCGGCGCACAGGCTGGCGGCAAAGTGGGGTTCCAGCGCGGCCACGGCAACACGGCCATCGGCGCAGGGGTAGATGCGGTAACCCGCGTGGTTGCCGCCCACGTCGCCCTCGGGCGTGGTCAGGCCCCAGTCGCGCGGCTGGGCCAGCCAAGCGGCGGCGTCGGCCAGGGCGACTTCGATGCACACGCCGCCGCCCGTGTGGCCACGCTCCAGCAGGGCCTGCAGCACGGCTTCGCTGGCCATCAGGGCGCCGCCCATGTCGGCGTACAGGGTGGGGGGCATCTCGGTGCCGGTGACCAGCCCGGCATCGGCTAGGTAGGTGAGGTCATGGCCGGGTTCCTCGGCGCGCTCGGCCGCCGCGCCCACGATGCGCACCAGTGACAGGCGCGGGTATTGAGCCTGCAGCGCCTCCCAGCCCAGGCCCAGCTTGGTGAGCGCCGAGGGGCGGAAGGAGGTGATCAGCACATCGGTGCGGCCCAGCTCCTCATGCAGCGCGGCCTGGCCTTCGGGCGTTTTGAGGTGTGCATGCACCACGCGCACGCCCCGGTGCAGCGTGGCATAGGCTGCGGGGCTGTAGATGCCCATGGGGTCCGCACTGGGGTGGCCCGGGGCTGGAGGAGGTTCGAGCTTGGTGCAGTCGGCCCCCATGCGCGCGCAGCGCATCAGGGCGGCGGGGCCGGGCAGGTTGAGCGCGAGGCTCAGGACACGGACATTGCGCAGGGGCTGGGGCAGGGCGGTTGTCATGGGTGTGGGGTTGTCTCGGTGTTGTGGTTTTGAACGGAAGGAAAAGGCGCGGCGCTGGAACTTCAAGGGGCGCGCGGGCTCACTCCCCGCGTTATACATAATTTGTTACGCTCCCCCACCCATGCAACGCAGAACCTCTTTGGCCGCCCTCACGGGCCTGGCCGCCTTTCCGGGAGCTTTCATGACCACGTCCCTGAGCAGCGCCGCCACAGCGACCGCGCTGCAGGCGCTCAAGCCCTCGCCCCGCATGCCCGTGCTGTTTGTGGGCCACGGCAGCCCCATGAACGCCATCGAGGACAACGCCTGGCGCCGCAGCTGGCAGGCCATGGGCGCGGAGCTGATGGCACGCGCGGTGCAGCCGCAGCTCATCCTGTGTGTGTCGGCCCACTGGCTCACGCGTGGTGGCTGGCAGCTCACCGGCATGGCCAACCCCAAAACCATCCACGACTTTGGCGGCTTCCCCCAGGCGCTGTTTGACCAGCAGTACCCCGTGTCGGGCGCACCAGCGGTGGCGCGCAGCCTGGCCAAGGAGCTGAAATCTCCTGCCACCGGCGCCGCACTGGGCGTGGACGAAGGCGAATGGGGCCTGGACCATGGCACCTGGTCGGTGCTCAAGCCCATGTTCCCCCAGGCGCGTATCCCGGTGATACAGCTCAGCATGGACTACAGCCGCGCCCCGGCCGAGCACTATGCGCTGGGCCAGCAGCTCAAGGCCTTGCGCGAGCGGGGTGTGCTCATCGTGGGCAGCGGCAACATCGTGCACAACCTGCGCGCATCCCGCCGTGGCTCGGCCGCCAACGAAGCGTATGACTGGGCGGCCGAGTTCGACACCGTGGTTCAGGAGCAGATCAAGAAGGGCCAGTTGGGCGCCCTGCAGGACTTCCAGAAACTGGGTGCGGTGGCCCAGCAGGCGCACCCCACGCACGAGCACTATCTGCCGCTGCTGTACGCCGCAGGAGCTGTTTTGCCCAGCGAGATGCCGCGTTTCTTCAATACGGGTTACCAGTCGGCGTCGATCTCGATGCGCTCGGTGCTGTGGGGGTGATGCAGGATAGCGCCGATTGCTTCTGTTTTGATAGCTTCCAGCGCTTTTGCATCAAGCGCTAGGGATCAAAAAGACGTAAAAAATTGGCGGCTTTGCCGATCAGGCGGTGGCCCGGATCGTCAGCCACGGCCAGCGTTCTCGATAGCTTTCAGCCTTGGCCTGGAACAGCGGTAGATGCGGGCATGCGGGGTTGGGTTTGAGCAGTCCTGCGTACAGTTCTTCCAGCCCGTAGGGCGCGTACAGGGTGGACTCGTTGACGCTCCGGTTGTCAGCAGGTTGCAGCCCGACGCAGGTGCAGGGCACCAGAAAACGCTCGATCCCGTTGCGAGCTGATTGCAGTGGCGCATACGGGTAGCCAAACCAGCGTTCGTACCAGAGGTGCACGCGGGCCTGGTTTTTGGCTTCCACGGTGATGGGCAGGTCGGCGAAGAGGGCGGCGACTTGGGCTTGCACCTGCTGCTCTGCCGATTCGGACAAGTCGTTGCCGTCGAAGTAGAACAGGTCGTAGTCCTTGATGTTCGCCGTGGGCGCCACGCCGGAGTGCAGATTCCACACCGTCTGGAACAGGCAACCCGCCACCAACCAGGCGTCGGGCAAGCCCAGAAAAGGCAAACGCTCCAGAAGGGCCGCGTTGTGCGGGTTCTGGAGCGCTTCGCTCACAAAGCGGCGCGCGAGAGCCGCTTTCTCATCGTGCTCAGACAACCTTTGCAATGGCCTGGCAGACGTAGTCGATGTTCTTGCTGTTCAGGGCTGCCACACACATGCGGCCGGTGTCGGTACCGTACACGCCGAACTCATTGCGCAGGCGCACCATCTGGTCCTTGGACAGGCCGGAGTAGCTGAACATGCCGATCTGGGTGGTGATGAAGCTCATGTCTTGCTTCACACCCGCAGCCTTGAGACCGTCCACCAGCTTCTGGCGCATGGCCTTGATGCGCACGCGCATCTCGCCCAGTTCCTTCTCCCACATCGCGCGCAGCTCAGGGTTGTTCAGCACGGCAGCCACCACTGCGCCACCGTGGATGGGTGGGTTGGAGTAGTTGGTGCGGATCACGATCTTGAGCTGGCTCAGCACGCGCGAAGCTTCTTCCTTGTCGGCGCACAGCACGGACAGGCCGCCCACGCGCTCACCGTAGAGGCTGAAGCTCTTGCTGAACGAGGTAGAGACAAAGAAGTTGAGGCCTGCAGCCACGAACTTGCCGATCACGGCACCGTCTTCCGCGATGCCGTGGCCAAAGCCCTGGTAGGCCATGTCAAGGAAGGGCGTCAGGCCCTTGGCCTTGACGACGGCGATGACCTGGTCCCACTGCTCGGGGGTGATGTCGTAGCCCGTGGGGTTGTGACAGCAGGCGTGCAGCACAACGATGGTGCCGGGAGCTGCAGCGTTCAGGCTGGCGAGCATGCCTTCAAAGTTCACGCCACGCTTTTCCGCATCGTAGTACGCGTAGGTATCGACTTCAAAACCGGCGTTGGTGAACAGTGCGCGGTGGTTTTCCCAGCTGGGGTCGGAGATCAGCACCTTGGCATTGGGGCTGAGTTTCTTGAGGAAGTCAGCGCCGATCTTCAGGCCGCCCGTGCCGCCCACTGCTTGCACGGTTGCCACGCGGCCCGAGGTGACGGGTTCGCTGTCCGCGCCGAACACCAAAGCCTTCACGGCGTTGTCGTAAGCCACGATGCCGTCGATGGGCAGGTAGCCACGGGCCGTGGGGGTGGACATCATGGTCTTTTCTGCCGCCTGCACGCATTGCAGCAGGGGCAGCTTGCCGTTGTCGTCGAAATAAACGCCGACGCCCAGGTTGACCTTGTTGGGGTTGGTGTCGGCGTTGAATTGCTCGTTGAGGCCCAGGATGGGGTCGCGGGGGGCCATTTCGACGGCGGTGAACAGAGACATGAAAATCCTTGAAAGGTTGTCAGTAGCGAAGAATCCGGGCGTGGTGTACTGTGCCGGGTTCGGCCGATTTTAACGGCCTGCCTCTACCAATCGTTGACCGCACCTATGCCGGATCTCACAGAAGTCATAACGGAAAAGCAAGACGGCGAGTTCGTCCATTTCCCCAACTCCCCCTTCGAACTGTTCCAGCCGTACCCACCGGCCGGCGACCAGCCCGAGGCCATCAACAAGCTGGTGGAAGGTTTGAACGATGGGGAAACCTTCCAGACGCTGCTGGGTGTGACAGGCTCTGGAAAGACCTTCACCATGGCCAATGTGATCGCCCGCATGGGGCGCCCGGCCATCGTGTTCGCGCCCAACAAAACCTTGGCCGCGCAGCTGTACAGCGAGTTCCGCGAGTTCTTCCCCAAGAACGCCGTGGAGTATTTCGTGAGCTACTACGACTACTACCAGCCCGAGGCGTATGTGCCGCAGCGCGACCTGTTCATCGAGAAGGACAGCGCCATCAACGAGCACATCGAGCAGATGCGGCTTTCGTGCACCAAGAGCCTCATGGAGCGCACGGATGTGGTCATCGTGGCCACGGTGTCGGCCATCTACGGCATTGGCGAGCCCGAGAGTTACCACCGCATGGTGATGACGCTGCGCACCGGTGACAAGCTGGGCCAGCGCGACGTAATAGCACAGCTGATACGCATGCAATACCAGCGCAATGAGGCTGATTTTTCGCGCGGCAAGTTCCGCGTGCGGGGCGACACCATTGATGTGTTTCCGGCCGAGCATTCCGAGCTGGCCGTGCGCATCGAGCTGTTTGACGACGAGATCGAGAGCCTGCAGCTGTTTGACCCGCTCACGGGCCGGGTCAAACAGAAGATTCCGCGCTTCACGGTGTACCCGAGCAGCCACTACGTCACTCCACGCGACAAGGTGCTGGCAGCGGTGGAGACCATCAAGGTCGAACTGGCCGAGCGCCTCAAACAGTTGCTGGCCGACGGCAAGCTGGTGGAGGCGCAGCGGCTGGAGCAGCGCACGCGCTTTGACCTGGAGATGCTCAGCGAAGTAGGGCACTGCAAGGGCATCGAGAACTACACGCGCCACCTGTCGGGCGCCGCGCCCGGCGACCCGCCCAGCACGCTGACCGACTACATGCCCAAGAACGCTCTGATGTTCCTGGACGAAAGCCATCAGATGATCGGCCAGCTCAACGCCATGTACAGCGGCGACCGCTCGCGCAAGACCACGCTGGTCGAGTATGGCTTTCGCCTGCCCTCGGCGCTGGACAACAGACCGCTCAAATTCGAGGAGTTCGAACAGCGTATGCGGCAGGTGATCTTTGTCACCGCCACACCGGCGGACTACGAGCGCACGCACTCTGGCCAGATCGTCGACCAGGTGGTGCGCCCCACCGGACTGGTGGACCCCGAGGTGGAAGTGCGTCCCGCCACCCATCAGGTGGATGATGTGCTGCAAGAAATACGCATTCGTGTCGAAAAGCATGAGCGCGTACTCATTACTACATTGACCAAGCGCATGGCTGAACAGTTGACCGACTACCTGACGGACAACGGCGTGAAGGTGCGCTACCTGCACAGCGACGTGGACACGGTGGAGCGGGTGGAGATCATCCGCGACCTGCGCCTGGGCGCCTTTGACGTGCTGGTGGGCATCAACCTGCTGCGCGAAGGTCTGGATATTCCCGAAGTGTCCCTGGTGGCGATCCTGGATGCGGACAAGGAAGGCTTCCTGCGGGCCGAGCGCAGCCTGATCCAGACCATCGGCCGTGCGGCGCGGAACCTCAATGGCCGGGCCATCCTCTATGCGGACCGCATCACCGACTCCATGAAAAAAGCCATGGGCGAGACGGAACGTCGGCGCATCAAGCAGATCGCACACAACGAGGCCCACGGAATCACGCCGCGCAGCATTGTCAAGCGGGTAAGAGACCTGATTGACGGGGTTTACAGCGAAAAGGCCGGTAAGGACGCAGAACGGCTGGAGCAGGAAGCCCTGCAGCGCGCCAAGGTGGAGGACATGTCAGAAAAAGACGTGGCGCGCGAGATCAAACGGCTGGAAAAACTCATGCTGGAACACGCTCGCAATCTGGAGTTCGAGCAGGCCGCCCGGGTGCGCGACCAGCTCACGCGGCTCAAGGACCAGGCATTTGGTGCACATGGCAATGATTCGGTGGCCTTGTAATGGGCGAAAGAACAATCGGAAATAACTATCGGGTCAATTAAAAACTAGTTGGTTTTTTAACCCGACAGATTCGATAGGGATTTGTGTTATACTCGCACAAAATACTCAAGAAAACAGCCCAGCGATGAAGGGCTCCGTGGCAGGCGACTGTTCGGAGTAAGGGGCGGAGACGGTGCCTTGCTGACCAACAGTCAGTGCAGGCGGTTTCTACAACGAACAAGCCTTAGCACAAGGAGCTTGCGATGCGTCTCACAACCAAAGGCCGTTTTGCGGTCACCGCCATGATTGATCTGGCCCTGCGCCAGAACAATGGCCCAGTCACCCTCGCGGCCATCAGCCAGCGCCAGCAGATCTCGCTGTCGTACCTGGAGCAGCTTTTCGGCAAGCTTCGCCGCCATGAACTGGTCGAATCGACCCGTGGCCCCGGTGGCGGCTATACCCTGGCCCGCAAGGCGGGCGACATCACCGTGGCCGACATCATTGTCTCGGTGGACGAGCCCATTGACGCCACGCAGTGCGGTGGCAAGGAAAACTGCCTGGGCGAAGCTGGCCGCTGCATGACGCATGAGCTGTGGGCATCGCTCAACCAACGCATGGTCGAGTTTCTGGATTCCGTCACTCTGCAAAAGCTGGTGGACGAACAGATTGCCAAGGGCGTGCAGATCGAAGACAAGCCGGTGGTACGCCGTGCCATTTCGACGACCCCGGTGGTCAAGCCGATCCGCGTGAATGCTCCGAACTCCGTGTTCGCGCTGGGCAACGTTTTCGCCAAATCCTGATAGCCCAAGGGCTTGTGCCGACCCTGGGGTCGGCACCGCCCTGAACAGTTTTTGAACCAGTTTTTGTTTCTTATTGCGTTTGCCAGCCAGCAACCACTACTGAGCCAGCCATGGACATGACCCCGCACTTCCCCATCTATCTCGACTACGGCGCCACCACCCCCGTGGACCCCCGTGTGGTCGATACCATGATTCCCTGGTTGCGTGAACACTTCGGCAACCCGGCGTCGCGCAGTCATGCCTGGGGCTGGGAGGCTGAGGAAGCGGTTGAAAAGGCGCGGGTGCAGGTGGCAGACTTGATCGGTGCGGACCCGCGTGAAATCGTGTGGACCAGCGGCGCTACCGAATCCATCAACCTGGCCTTGAAGGGTGCAGCGCACTTCTACAAAGGCAAGGGCAAGCACCTCATTACGCTCAAGACCGAGCACAAGGCCGTGCTGGACACCATGCGTGAGCTGGAGCGCCAGGGTTTTGAAGCCACTTATCTGGATGTGCAGGAAGACGGTCTGGTCAACATGGATGCCCTGAAGGCCGCCATCCGCCCCGATACGGTACTGATCAGCATCCTGTTCGTGAACAACGAAATCGGCGTGATCCAGGACATCCCTGCTATCGGCGCGCTGTGCCGTGAAAAGGGCATCCTGCTGCACGTGGATGCCGCCCAGGCCACAGGCCGGGTCGAGATCGACATGAACGTGCTGCCCATCGACCTGATGAGCATGACCGCACACAAGACCTACGGACCCAAGGGCGTTGGCGCGCTGTATGTGCGCCGCAAGCCTCGTGTTCGGCTGGAAGCGCAGATGCACGGCGGTGGTCACGAGCGTGGCATGCGTTCGGGCACCTTGCCCACGCACCAGATCGTGGGCATGGGTGAAGCCTTTCGCATCGCCAAAGAAGAAATGGCCGAGAGCAATGCCAAGGCCCATGCCTTGCAGCAGCGCTTGCTCGATGGCTTGAAGGACATTGAACAGGTGTTCATCAACGGCAGCATGGAGCGCCGCGTGCCGCAGAACCTGAACATGAGCTTCAACTTCGTCGAAGGCGAATCGCTCATCATGGGCATCAAGGGCCTGGCGGTGTCGTCGGGTTCTGCCTGCACATCCGCCAGTCTGGAGCCCAGCTACGTGTTGCGCGCCCTGGGCCGCAGCGACGAGCTGGCACACAGTAGCCTGCGCATGACCATCGGCCGTTTCACGACCGAAGAAGAGATCGACTACGCCATCTCCACCATCCGCGAGAACGTGGCCCGCCTGCGCGAATTGAGCCCACTGTGGGAGATGTACAAGGACGGCATCGACATCAGCACCATCCAGTGGGCTGCGCACTGATTTACTGAAGATTTTGGAAGAATTGAAGAGGTACACATCATGGCTTACTCAGAAAAAGTGGTTGACCATTACGAAAACCCCCGCAATGTGGGTTCGTTCGACAAGGGCGACGATTCGGTGGGCACCGGTATGGTGGGCGCGCCCGCCTGCGGCGACGTGATGAAGCTGCAGATCAAGGTGAACCCCGAGACCGGCGTGATTGAAGACGCGCGCTTCAAGACCTACGGCTGTGGCTCGGCGATCGCCTCGTCTTCGCTGGTGACTGAATGGGTCAAGGGCAAGACGCTGGACGAAGCGGCAGCCCTCAAGAACAGCGAGATCGCTGAAGAGCTGGCCCTGCCGCCCGTCAAGATCCATTGCTCCATCCTGGCTGAAGATGCCATCAAGGCTGCTGTGCTCGACTACAAGACCAAGCACGCAGCCACTGCAACTGCCGCTGCCTGATTTGACAGATAAATAGATCGAGAGACATGGCCATTACGCTGACAGAAGCCGCTGCACGGCACGTCAACCGCTACTTGTCCCGCCGAGGCAAGGGTCTGGGAGTGCGCCTGGGAGTCAAGACGACCGGCTGCTCCGGGCTTGCCTACAAGCTCGAATATGTGGACGACAGCGAGCCTGAGGACATCGTGTTCGAGAACCACGGTGTCAAAGTGCTGATTGACCCCAAGAGCCTGGCCTACATCGACGGCACCGAGCTGGACTTTGTGCGCGAGGGTCTCAATGAAGGCTTCAAGTTCAACAACCCCAACGAGCGTGACCGCTGCGGTTGTGGGGAGAGTTTCCGCGTTTGATCACCAACTGCTTTCGCGCCGTCGAACCGCCATCGCGTCGCGTGCTGGCGGTTTTTTCTTGGATTTCCGCATTCAGCCTACTAGCGCATGAACCTGCAATCTGACGACTTTGAATTGTTTGGCCTTGCGCGCCGCTTTGCCCAGGAGCGCAGCGCCATCGATGCGCGCTGGAAGGAACTGCAGCGCGAAGCCCACCCCGACAAATTCGCGGCGCAGGGTGCGGCGGCGCAACGCGTGGCCATGCAGTGGTCCGTGCGCATCAACGAGGCTTACCAACGCCTGAAAGATCCAATGCGCCGTGCGGCCTACCTGTGCGAACTGCACGCAGCCCCCATCAATGCCGAGGACAACACGGCCATGCCCACTGCGTTTTTGATGCAGCAGATGGAGTGGCGCGAGGCTTTGGGAGATGCCCGCGCAGAGAGCGAACTCGACACCTTGGACGACGCTGTCGCGCAGGCCCGCAGCGCCGCGCTGGCGCAGTGCAAGCAACTCATCGACCAGCAGCAGGACTACGCGGGCGCGGCCCGCCAGGTCAGAGCCCTCATGTTCATTGCGCGATTTGCCGACGACATTGAACGACGCCGAGAGCAACTGGGACAATAGAGCGGTTTTGCCTTCCCCTTGGGGCCTCTATCGTTTGCTGATCTGACGGTAGGCTCCACCACGTTGAGACCCGAAATTTCATGGCGCTTTTGCAGATTTCCGAACCTGGCCAATCTCCCGACCCACACCAGCGGCGCATTGCCGTGGGCATTGACCTGGGCACGACCCATTCGTTGGTTGCCGCCGTGCGCAATGGCGTGGCAGAGTGCCTGCCCGACGCGCAGGGTAGGGTGCTGCTGCCCTCCGTTGTGCGCTACCTCGAAAACGGTGGTCGCCAGATCGGATATGACGCCGTGGCGGCGCAGGCCCAGGATGCGCGCAACACCATCGCCTCGGCCAAGCGCTTCATGGGGCGTGGCCTGAAAGACGTGGCGGAAGCGGGCAAGTTGCCCTACGACTTCGTGGTTGCTGCCGATAGTGACGAGGGCGGTATGGTCAGTCTCGCTACGGTGGATGGCAACAAGTCGCCCGTTGAGGTCAGCGCTGAGATCCTGGCCACGCTGCGCTACCGAGCCGAAGACACCTTCAACGACGATCTCTATGGCGCCGTCATCACCGTGCCGGCCTACTTTGACGACGCGCAGCGCCAAGCCACCAAGGATGCGGCCAAGCTTGCCGGTATTAACCTGCTGCGCCTTATCAACGAGCCCACCGCTGCCGCGATTGCCTATGGCCTGGACAACGCCAGCGAGGGGGTCTATGCCGTATACGACCTGGGCGGAGGCACCTTTGACATCTCGATCTTGCGCCTGACGCAGGGCGTGTTTGAAGTCATTTCCACGGGGGGTGACTCGGCTTTGGGGGGGATGACTACGATGCCGCGCTGGCTGACTGGGTCCTGCAACAGCTAGGGCTGCGGGCGACCACTGCAGCCGACAAATCCGCCGTGCGCATGGCTGCACGCGCCTGCAAGGAGGCCTTGACTGCTACTGATTTGGCAGCATTCAGCGCTTTACTATCAAGCGCTGAGGCCCGATTTGACGTCAAACGGTCGGACTTTGAAGCGATCACAGCCGACTTGACGGCACGCTCCATGGCCGCAGTGCGCCGTGCGCTGCGTGATGCCCATCTGGCACGGGACGAGGTGCAAGGCGTGGTGATGGTGGGTGGCTCCACCCGCATGCCGCAAGTGCAGCGCGCCGTTGAGGAGTTCTTCGGCAAGCCGCCGCTGACCAACCTCAATCCCGATGAAGTCGTAGCCTTGGGCGCCGCCATCCAGGCCAATCAGCTGGCGGGCAACAACACCTCAGGTGATCTGCTGCTGCTTGATGTGATTCCGCTGTCGCTGGGCATCGAAACCATGGGCGGGCTGGTGGAACGCATCGTGGCGCGTAACGAGACCATTCCCACCGCCAAGGCGCAGGACTTCACCACGTACAAGGATGGTCAGACCGCCTTGGCGATCCATGTGGTGCAGGGCGAACGCGACCTGGTGCAAGACTGCCGCAGCCTCGCGCGTTTTGAGCTGCGTGGCATCCCGCCCATGGCCGCAGGGGCTGCTCGCATCCGTGTGACCTTTACCGTCGACGCCGATGGACTTTTGAGTGTGAGTGCGAAGGAGCAGGGTAGCGGTGTGGAAGCGCGCATTGATGTGAAGCCGTCATATGGTCTCTCCGATGACCAGATTGCGCGCATGCTGCAGGACGGGTTTGCCACTGCCGCGCAGGACATGAAGGCTCGCGCCGTGGTCGAGGCGCGCGTGGATGCCGACCGTATGCTGATCGCCACCCAGAGTGCGTTGGATGCGGATGGCGATGTGCTCAGCCCCAAGGAGCGCGCCGCCATCGATGCCTTGATGGTGGCCCTGCGCCACCAGCGCGATGCCGATGATGCCGCTGTCATCGAAGCCGCGACCGATGCACTGGCCAAAGGCACCGAAGGTTTTGCGGCCCAGCGCATGAATCGCGGCATCCAGCAGGCATTGGCTGGCAAGAACGTCGCGAGCCTCTGAGCGTGCCCGGCGCATCCCTCTGAACAAGAAAAAGACACCCCATGCCCGTCATCAAAATCCTCCCCCATCCCGAATACTGCCCCGCAGGCACTGAAATCACGGCGCCTGCTGGCACCTCGATCTGCGAAGCGCTGCTGGACAACCACATCAATATCGAGCACGCCTGTGACATGAGCTGCGCCTGCACCACCTGCCACGTCATCGTGCGCCAGGGGCTGAGCTCGCTCAACCAGGCCGAGGAAGAGGAAGAAGACCTGCTGGACCGCGCCTGGGGCCTGGAGCCACAATCGCGCCTGTCGTGCCAGGCCATCCTTGCGCAAACCGATGTGACCGTGGAAATTCCCAAGTACACGATCAACCACGCGAAGGAAAACCACTGATGTCCCGGCAAATTGTTTTGGACACTGAGACGACCGGCCTTTCGGCCGAAGGTGGTGACCGCATCATTGAACTGGGTTGTGTGGAGCTGCTCAACCGCAAGCTGACCGGCAACAACCTGCACCTGTATTTCAACCCGGGCCGCGACAGCCACGAAGACGCGCTGAAGGTGCACGGCATCAGCAATGAGTTTTTGAAGGACAAGCCCAAGTTCGCCGAGGTGGTGGATGACATCCTGCAGTACCTGCAAGGCGCCGAGATCATCATCCACAACGCCGCATTCGATGTGGGCTTTCTGAACAAGGAGCTGGAACTGTTGGGGCGTCCCGCGTTTCGCACCTATGTGGAGAGCGTGACCGACACGCTGGCCATGGCCAAGGAGATGTACCCGGGCAAGCGCAATTCGCTCGACGCTCTGTGCGACCGCCTGGGTGTGGACAACTCGGGCCGCACGCTGCATGGCGCCTTGCTGGATGCCGAGCTGCTGGCCGATGTGTACATCAATCTCACGCGCGGCCAGGATGCCCTGCTGATTTCCGACGATGCGCAGGACAGTGGCGATGGCCTGAAGATCGCAGCCATCGACCTGCGCGGATTGAACTTGCCCATCCTGCGTGCCAGTGAGCAGGAACAGGTGGCCCACGCGGAGCTGCTGGCGCAGATCGACAAGGCCAGTGGTGGCAAAACAATTTGGAGAACTGTTCAGGGGGCCTGAAAAGCTGTGCCATAATAGAGGGCTGTCACAGAGACACGGGTGATTAGCTCAGCGGTAGAGCACTGCCTTCACACGGCAGGGGTCACATGTTCGATCCATGTATCACCCACCACGCTTTTTGACTTCTTGCGAATGCACTCTGTTTCAGGGTGCCTACGTCGGGTGATTAGCTCAGCGGTAGAGCACTGCCTTCACACGGCAGGGGTCACATGTTCGATCCATGTATCACCCACCAATTTAAAAACCCCTGCAGATTTTGGTCTGCAGGGGTTTTTTCATGGGCGTTTGCATAGGCGGCTGTTTCGCCTGCTGCACGCCGCAGAGAGGCTAAAGTGTCGGACTTGATTCCACGGCGGTTGCATTTCCTGGGACCGCACTCGCTGTCCTCTGGCCTCTTTGCCGCTATCGATACGCCCTGACCCATGATCACCTTCCACAATCCGTTTCACCAGGGTCACGCCCCCGTCCATGAATTTTTTCGCGGCGAACGCGTGCCGTGTTTTGAGAAGCCTGCACGCGTGAACTATGTCGAAGAGGCGCTGCGGGCGCGCGGCCATGGCCTGATGGCCCCGGATGTGGATAGCGCCCCCGTGTTGTCTCAGGTGCACGCGCCACGCTATTTGGCCTTTTTGCAGACCGCTTGGCAGCATTGGCTGGCCCTCGATCCTGCCAACGCTGGAGTGCAGCCATTCCCGTCGGTCTGGCCCGTGCGTACCTTGCGCAGTGATCTGGAGCCTGAGAACTTTGTGGCACGCCTGGGCCTGTACTCCATGGACAACGGCACCCCCATGGCGTCGGGTACCTGGGCTGCAGCCAAGGCGGGGGCCGATGCTGCCGCCAGCGCTGCGACCCTTGTGGCGCAAGGGGCCCGCGTGGCGTTTTGCTGCACACGGCCGCCCGGCCACCATGCCGGCCCCGACTTCATGGGCGGCTATTGTTTTCTCAACAATGCTGCCGTGGCCGCACAGGTGCTGCGCAACCAGGGTGCACAGCGTGTGGCGTTGCTTGATGTGGACTACCACCATGGCAACGGCACACAAAGCATCTTCTACGATCGGGCCGATGTGCTGTTCATCAGCATCCATGGCGATCCCCGCACCGAGTACCCGTTTTATCTGGGCCATGCGGACGAAACCGGGGTGGGCGAGGGCGCGGGATTCAATCTGAACCTGCCGCTGCCTGCAGGCACCAGTGCGACGACCTGGTTCGATGCGCTGGAAAGCGCCTGTGCGCGTATTGCCAGCCAGGGGGCCGACGCCCTGGTGGTCTCCCTCGGGCTCGATACCTTTGAAGGCGATCCCATCTCGAAGTTTGCGCTGGCGTCCGCCGATTTCACCCGGGTGGGTGAGCGCCTTGCACGGGCGGGCCTGCCCACCGTCTTTGTGCTGGAAGGTGGCTATGCGGCTGCAGAACTGGGCACCAACGCCGTCAATGTGCTCGACGGATTCGAGCAGGTTTGAGGATGCGGTGCCTATTGGAGGGCTGAGTGATGGCGGATGCTGTTGATTGTGTGGTGGTTGGTGCGGGTGTCGTGGGCCTTGCCGTCGCGCGGGCGCTGGCCCTGCAGGGCCGCGAAGTGATGGTGCTGGAGTCTGTCGATGCCATCGGAACGGGTATCAGCTCGCGCAACAGCGAGGTGATCCATGCCGGGATCTACTACCCTACCGATTCGTTGAAGGCCAAGCTGTGCGTGCGAGGCCGAGACATGCTGTATGCCTACTGCATTGAGCGCAATGTGCCTCACCGCCGCTGCGGCAAACTCCTGGTGGCAACCTCGACGGGCCAGTTGTCAAGTCTTGAGTCCATCCAGGCGCGGGCGCAAGCCAACGGCGTGCTGGATCTGCGCTGGCTGGGTCGCCATGAAGCCCAGGCCATGGAACCTGCGCTGGAATGTGTTGCCGCTTTGTTTTCGCCCAGTACCGGCATTGTGGACAGCCATGCCCTGATGCTCGCGCTGCAGGGCGATTTGGAGCATGCGGGGGGACTTGTTGCACTGAATTCGCCCCTGGCGCTTGCGGAATGTGCGCAAGATGCTATAAATTTGGAAGCATTCGACGGTACGCGCTTGCGAGCGCGCACGGTGGTCAATGCAGCAGGGCTGCACGCCCCCGCGCTGGCCCGCCGATTCGCAGGGCTGGGGGTGGATCATGTGCCCCATGCCCGCTATGCCAAAGGCAGCTATTTCACGCTGTCTGGCAAGGCACCCTTCAGCCGCTTGATCTACCCTGTGCCCGAGGCCGCAGGCCTGGGCGTGCACCTGACACTAGACCTGGGTGGGCAGGCCAAGTTCGGCCCCGACGTGCAGTGGGTGGATTCGCGAGATGACCTGTTGGTAGACCCCGCACGCGGATATGCGTTTTACGCCGAGGTCCGCAAGTACTGGCCCGCGCTGCGCGACGGGGCGCTGGCACCCGGCTATGCGGGCATGCGACCCAAGATCCATGGGCCGGATGAGCCGGCAGCGGACTTTGTGATCCAGGGGCCGTCAGTCCATGGCATCCCCGGTCTCGTGAACCTGTTTGGCATTGAGTCCCCGGGGTTGACAAGTTCTCTGGCGATTGCAGAACATGTGGCCGCACTCGTTTGATCTGGGGCAAGCCATTTGCAATCGGTAACCTCTTGAGACCCCGTCCTACGAAGGGGAACAGAGTGGATGACTAAGATGAACTGGTGTTCTGCACGGCTGTGCCGACAGGGCTGACTGATTTTTTTGTTGCTTAAAGAAAGGCTTGTATGACTGCTTCCGACACCACCACGACCCAGGGCGAACTGGAAAAGCTGGTTTCTGATCTGCGGGGGCTACTGGCCAACAAAGATCTCGACGCGGTTCCGGAAATCAAGCTGCTGCGCCAGCGTCTTGACGATGGCATGCACAACGTGCGCGAGTCTGCCGTGCGTGCGGCGCAAGATGCCGCCCGCCAGGCCAAAGAAGCGGCACTTGCGGCCGACCGCTATGCGCATGATGAGCCATGGCGCGTGGCCGGGGCCGCACTGGCGGTGGGCGCTCTGGTGGGCTTCCTGCTTGCACGCCGCTGATCCGGGCCGTCAGGGCTCGGTTGCACAACACGGGGGCTGCGCATGAACTGGCTTTCTCTTCTGGGGCTGGAGTCGCTGGTGGCCCGGTGGCGCGCCAATGTGATCGAAGGCGCCATTGCGGCCGAAGACCGGATGGACCTCGCCCGTCTGGAATGGCAGGATCAGAAACAACGCCTGCAGCAGATGCTGGTGTTGACCATCGTGGTGGCAGGGCTCACCGTGGTGGCCCTGATCATGCTTTCGTTGGCGGTGCTGGTTCATTTCTGGGATACCCCCCATCGCACGCTGGTGGCCTGGTTGGTCGCGGCCGTGTGGACTGTGGGATGGGCCGCGACGCTGATGTCGCTGGTTTCCGTGGTTCAGAAGGCGGGCAATGGCTTCGCCCTCACGCGCCGCGAACTCGCACAGGACTGGCGTGACATCAAGGAGCGTTTGTAATGGCGACGACCCCTTCATCTCCATCCCCCATGTCACAGCCTGTGTTTCCCCCGCCGACGGCTGCCCAGCAGCGGGTGCTGGACCGCATTGCCCTGCAACGCGAACGTCTTCGCGCTCGCAGGGCTGCGCGGGCCCAGTCGCTGGCCTTGGCGCAGCGTGACCCTGGGGCAGGCGGCATGGACGAATCCCTGGCGCTTCGCGCCGCAGGGTTTGCGCGGGAGCATCCCCTGGCTGTTGCGGCCATGGCAGGGGTTGCCTTGGTGGCAGGGCCGCGCCGCCTGATTCGTTGGACGGGTGTGCTGCTGCCCATGTTGATGCGGCTGCGGCGCTAGGCCGGTGCTGCACGCACCTGCGCAAGGCGGCCTGCCTCTCGCAAACACAAAGAGCCGCTGATCACAGCGGCTCTTTGTGTTTCCGGCTCAGCGGGGCGACCTGGACTCAACCCATGGCTTTGATGGCCTTTGCGGCCTTCACCACCAAAGCGGGGCCTTCGTAGATCAGTCCGGTATAGATCTGCACCACGTCGGCGCCCGCGCGGACTTTGCTGACGGCATCCTCTGCGCTCATGATGCCGCCCACACCAATGATGGGAAAGCGGCTGCCCAGTGCGGCCCGCAACTGGCGGATGACCTGGTTGCTGGCCTCCAAAACCGGCGCTCCGCTCAGGCCGCCGGTCTCTCCTGCATGGCGCAGGCCTTGCACGGCAGTGCGGCTGATGGTGGTATTGGTCGCGATCACGCCGTCCATCCCGTGGCGCTGCAGTGTGGCGGCGATCACGGACACCTGGGCTTCGTCGAGGTCGGGGGCAATCTTCACAAACACCGGCACGCGGCGGCCATGCTGTGTGGCCAGGGCCTCACGCCGCTCGGCGATGGCACCCAGCAGGGCGTCCAGGGCAGCGTCGCTTTGCAGAGCGCGCAGGTTCTGGGTGTTGGGTGAGCTGATGTTGACTGTGACGTAGTCAGCGTGGGCGTAGACGCCCTCCAGGCAGGTCAGGTAGTCGCTGGTGGCATTCTCGATGGGGGTGGTGGCGTTCTTTCCGATGTTGAGGCCCAGCAGAAGGGGATGTTTGCGGCTTTGGGTGCGAAATTGCGCCTGCTGCACGTTGTGCAGGAAGGCGTCCAGGCCCTCGTTGTTGAAGCCCAGGCGGTTGATCAGCGCCCGGGCTTCGGGCAGGCGGAACATGCGCGGCTTGGGGTTGCCGGGCTGCGCCTTGGGCGTCACCGTGCCCACTTCGACAAAGCCGAAGCCCATGGCACCCAGCGCGTCGATGCAGCGGGCGTTCTTGTCCAGGCCTGCCGCCATACCCACGCGGTTGGGAAAAGTCAGGCCTGCCAGTTCCACGGGGTCGTCCACGGTTTCGTTGCACCAGGCCCACTGCAGCGGAGTGCGCTGCCCGCGTGCCAGCATGTCCATGGTGAGTTCGTGGGCGGTCTCGGCATCCATGCCAAAGAGAAAGGGGCGGGTGAGGGCGTAGGGGATCAGGGACATGGAGGGATAATTCAAGGATTACCCCTGATTTTCTCCCATGACGACCACTCCTTCCCTAACCCAAGACGAACTCAAGACCCTGGTAGGCCAAGCCGCACTGCAATATGTGGTGCCTGGCGAGATTGTGGGCGTAGGCACCGGCTCCACCGTCAACAAGTTCATTGACGCACTGGCTACCATCAAGGACCAGATCAAGGGTGCTGTCTCCAGCTCGGTGGCCAGCACGGAGCGGCTCAAGGCGCTCGGTATTCCAGTGTTTGATGCCAACGAAGTGGCTTCGCTTGCGGTCTACATCGACGGTGCCGACGAGATCGATGGCAAAGGCCATATGGTCAAGGGCGGTGGCGCTGCGCTGACGCGCGAGAAGATCGTCGCGGCACTGGCCACGCGTTTTGTGTGTATTGCCGATGAATCCAAGCTGGTCCAGGCGCTGGGGCAGTTTCCCTTGCCGGTCGAGGTGATCCCCATGGCTGCCAACCACATTGCACGGCGTTTTGCGGCGATGGGGGGGCAGGCGCAGCTGCGGATGCGGGATGGGCAACCCCTGGTGACCGACAACGGTCAACACATCCTGGATGTCCGTGGGCTCTCGATCGCGGACCCGTTGGCGTTTGAATCCGACATCAACCAGTGGCCGGGGGTGGTGACGGTGGGGGTTTTTGCCCACCAGAAGGCGTCTGTCTGCCTGTTGGGCACCGCACAGGGTGTGAAAACGCTCACCTACTGAGCATGAACTCCTGAGCAGTTTTTCCGGCAAAGAAAAAGGGGCCTGAATAGGCCCCTTTGTTTTGGCCGCGCGTTCCCGCACTCCGAGATCAGAACCGGATACCTGCGGGATTGCTGGGTGATGGCCCATCATTGACAGGTGCGGGCGGGCGCGCCCTGGACGGTGCTGCGGGCGCTGGGGCCGAGGCCGCTGCTGCAGGTTCTGCCGCCTTGACGGCCACCAATGGCGTGGGCGCTGGCTGGCGGTAGTTTCGGGGCAGTGCTGATTGTTTCGGGTAACCCGCAGCGTCCAGATACTGTACCCATTCCCCTTCGGAAAAGCCTGCGAGCTGCTGGCCGCCGATGGTGCCGAAGGGCAGGCCGGTACCGCCACTCAACCTTTGAAACGCCGCTATGTCTTCGTTGCTGGACACGGTGCGCTCGGTGAACGGGACACCCCGTGACGTGAGCAGGTTGCGCGCAGAGGTGCAGGGCGGGCAGTCGTTGCCGGTGTAGAGAGTGACCGGAAAGCGGTTGGCAACCTGGCGCAGCTCGTAGGGCAGCGCGCCGTTGGCAATAGCGGGCGCCTCGTTGGCCGTGCGGGCGGGCTGCGCGTTGGCATTGGCGTCGGCGGGAGGTCGGTCCGAAAACGTCACTTTGCCATCCGGGCCGACGATGCGGTAGACGCCTTGTGCTTGCACGCTGGCGCAGGCCAGTGTCATCAGCAAAGTCGCCAACAGGGGGGCGGTCAGTGGCTTGTGCATGTTCATTCTCCTTGCTCCTTCTTTGTCGTCAGGCCTGGGTGCAACGTGTGCATTTCAGGCCGTGGGTTCGGTTCGCTCAGGCAGTCGATTCTTCCGCCATGCCCTGGTGGCGCAGCAGGGCTTCCAGGCTGGGCTCACGGCCCCGGAAGGCCTTGAACGATTCCATCGCAGGGCGGCTGCCACCGGCTTCCAGGATGGCCTGGCGGTAGCGGCGACCCGTTTCTATACTCGGCAGACCGTCGCTTCCAGCGGTTTCCTCGAAGGCTGCATAGGCGTCTGCGCTCAGTACCTCGGCCCATTTGTAGCTGTAGTAGCCAGCGGCATACCCGCCCGCAAAGATATGGCTGAAGGTGTGTGCCGTGCGGCTGAATGCCGGGGGCTGCAGCACGGCCACTTCGCGGCGCACCTGGTCCAGCAGGGGCATGATGTCCTGGGCCGGGTCGTGTTCGGTGTGCAGCAGCATGTCGAACAGCGAGAACTCAATCTGTCGCAGCGTCTGCATGCCGCTCTGGTAGTTCTTGGCGGCAATCATCTTGTCGAACAGCGCGCGGGGCAGGGGCTCGCCCGTGTCCACATGGGCCGTCATGTGCTTGAGCACATCCCATTCCCAGCAGAAGTTCTCCATGAACTGGCTGGGCAGCTCCACCGCGTCCCACTCCACGCCGCCAATGCCCGAGACGTCGCGCTCGTTCACCTGGGTGAGCATGTGGTGCAAGCCGTGGCCGAACTCGTGGAAGAGGGTGATCACGTCGTCGTGAGTGAGCAGCGGTGGCTTGCCGTCCACGCCGCTGGCGAAGTTGCACACCAGGTGCGCCACCGGGGTTTGCAGCACGCCCGTGTCGGGGCGCAGCCAGCGTGTGCGCACATCGTCCATCCATGCGCCGCCGCGTTTGCCGGTGCGTGCAGGTTGGTCGAGGTAGAACTGGCCCACCACCTGGGTGCCCTTATGGGCGCCCTCCGGGTGCGTGCGCTCAATGCGGTAGAACTCAACGGCTGGGTGCCAGACGGCGGCCGTGTCGCGCCTGATGGACACTTCGAACAGGGTTTCGATGATCTTGAACAGGCCTGCCAGCACCTTGGGCGCCGTGAAGTACTTCTTGACCTCCTGCTCGCTGAAGGCGTAGCGTGCTTCCTTGAGCTTTTCGGAAATGTAGGGCCAGTCCCAGGCCTGCGGATTGGCCAGGCCCAGGTGTTCGGCGGCAAACGCGCGCAGGTCGGCGATGTCCTTCTCGGCGTAAGGGCGGGCGCGTCGGGCCAGATCACGCAGGAAGGTGATCACCTGCGCCGGTGATTGGGCCATCTTGGGCACCACGGACACTTCCCCAAAATTGGCGTAGCCCAGCAGTTGGGCCTCTTCGCGGCGCAGTGCCAGGATTTCGCTGATCAGCGCTGTGTTGTCGAATTTGCGTGCATCGCCCTCAGCCTGGTCGGAGGCACGGGTCACATAGGCGCGGTAGAGCTTCTCGCGCAGGTCGCTGCGCGCGGCAAACTGCATGACCGGCAGGTAGCAGGGCATCTTCAAGGTGAGCTTGTAGCCTTCCTTGCCGTCTGCCTGTGCTGCGGCCAGCGCGGCCTGTTGGACATCGTCTGGAATGCCTTCCAGTTCTTCGGCCGTGGCGTAGTAAGCGTAGGCGTCCGTGGCATCGAGGGCGTTTTCGCTGAACTTCTGGCTCAGCTCGGCCTGGCGTTCCTGGATCTGCGCAAAACGCTCCTTGGCGGCACCGGTCAGCTCCGCGCCACTCAACACAAAGTTGCGCACTGCGTTCAGGTGTGCCTGCCGCTGCTCTGCAGTCAGGGTAGCGGGGTCGATGGCCTTGTACTTGGCGTACAGGCGTTCATCGGCACCCAGGCGCGTCCAGAACTCGGTGACCTTGGGCAAGGCGGCGTTGTAGGCAGCGCGCAGTTCAGGGGTGTCGGCCACGCTGTTGAGGTGGCTGATGCTGCCCCAGGCGGTGCCCAGCCGTTCGGTGGCCACATCCAGCACTTTCGCAATCGCATCCCAGCGGGCTGGAAAGTCGGGTGCGGTGACGATCTCCAGCGCGGCATTGGCACGCTCCAGCAGAACATCCACGGCAGGCGCCACGTCCTGCGGTGTGATGCGGTCGAAATGGGGGAGGTCCGAGAAGTCGAGAAGGGCGTTGCTCATGCGAAATCAGATGGCGCCATATGGCGCAGGTTCAAGTTGCAAAGCCGCCGACATCGACAGCACTGACCCAGGTCAGTGCCCTGCAGTGCGCTCAGCGGCTTCGATGGTATTCACCAGCAGCATGGTAATGGTCATGGGCCCGACCCCGCCAGGCACGGGGGTGATCCAGCCGGCCACTTCCTTGACACAGTCAAAGTCCACGTCGCCGCAGAGTTTGCCTTCGTCATTGCGATTCATGCCCACGTCAATCACCACCGCGCCAGGCTTGACCATGTCGGCGGTCAGCACATTGCGTTTGCCGACTGCGGCCACGATCACATCGGCCTGCAGGGTTTGAGCCTTGAGGTCCTGGGTGGCACTGTGGCAAATGGTGACGGTGGCGTTCTGGCCGAGCAGCATCAGCGCCATGGGTTTGCCCACGATGTTGCTGCGGCCGATGACCACGGCGTGTTTGCCCTTGAGGTCGTAGCCGATGCTTTCCAGCATCTTCATGCAGCCATAGGGTGTGCATGGCCAGAAGCCGGGCATGCCGGTCATCAGGGCCCCGGCGCTGGCGATGTGAAAGCCGTCCACATCCTTGGCGGGCGAGATGGCTTCGATCACCTTCTGCGCATCAATGTGTTTGGGCAGGGGCAACTGCACCAGGATGCCGTGAATGGCCGGATCGTTGTTGAGGGCCTCCACACGGGCCAGTAACGCGGCTTCGGTCATGTCGGCCTCGTACTTTTCGAGGACGGAGTACAAGCCGCTGTCTTCGCAAGCCTTGACCTTGTTACGCACATACACCTGGCTGGCAGGGTTGTCGCCCACCAAGACAACGGCCAGCCCGGGGGTGACGCCACGGGTTTTCAGGGAGGCGGCGCGTTGCGCCACGTCGGCGCGCAGTTGGCGGGAAAGGGCGTTGCCGTCGATGAGTTGGGCTGTCATGTCAGAGAATATGAGTCAAATTGGTCTCTAGCGCTTTATCAGCAAGCGCGAGAAGCTATCAAAATGTGAGTATCAACCCTTGGGGGCGTTTTGGCCGAGGGCGATCTTGAGCAGGTCGGCCACGGTGTTGGCGTTGAGCTTCTCCATGATGTTGGCACGGTGCGCCTCCACCGTCTTGATGCTGATGCCCAGGTCGTCGGCAATCTGCTTGTTCAGGCGACCGGCCACGATGCGTTCGAGCACCTGGGCTTCGCGGCTGGTCAGCTTGGACAGCAGGGCATCGCGGCTGGCGGCCTGCTGGTAGCCGGCGAAGGCTTCGCGGGCGTGGTCGAGCATGCGCTCGACGAGTCCGACCAGTTCTTCTTCGTCAAAAGGCTTCTGGATGAAATCCAGCGCGCCTTTCTTCATGGTGTTCACGGCCATGGGCACATCGCCGTGGCCTGTAATGAACACGATGGGCAGGGGGGACTTGCGCTCGATCAGTCGATCCTGAAGCTCCAGGCCCGTCATGCCGCCCATGCGGATGTCCACAATCAGGCAGGCGACTTCGCGGGGGTCGTAGCGTGAGAGAAAGGTCTCGGCCGAATCAAAGCAACGCACCCGGTAGTCCTTGCCTTCCAGCAGCCACTGCAGGGAATCGCGAACTGCCTCGTCGTCGTCCACAACGTAGACAGTGCCTTTTTTCGGAATCAAGCTCATGCAATTGTCCTTGGTTTTTGAATGTTTGCTACAGAATTTGTAGTGGCATCAGCAGGCTTGGCAAGCGGCAGCCAGAAGGAGAACTTGCAGCCCGTGACCTCGGATCCATTGTAGAGGTTCTCCGCAAGCATCCTGCCCTGGTGCGACTCGACGATGCTGCGGCACAGATTGAGGCCCATGCCCATGCCTTCTTCCTTGGTGGAGAAGAAGGCTTCGAAGAGGCGCTCCAGCACTTCGGGGGCCAGGCCCTTGCCGGTGTCCTGCACCGAAAATTCCACCACTTCGCGGTCTTCGACGTGTTTGGGCACCACGCGCAGTTCCACGCTGCGACCCGCCGGTGGACGGTTGGCGTGCTGGATGGCTTCGGCGCCGTTCTTCATCAGGTTGACCAGCACCTGCTCGATCAGGATGGTGTCCACCATCACGGGCGGCAGGCGGGCGGCCACATAGTGCGTCAGGCGCACGTTGTGTCGGCGCAGCTCGATGTCGGCCAGCTCCACGGCTTCGTTGACCATCGAATGCACGTCGGCCAGGGTGCGGTTGGGCTCGCTCTTCTTCACAAAGGCCCGGATGCGCTGGATGATCTGGCCCGCGCGCTGGGCCTGGTGGGCGGTCTTTTGCAGTGCCGTGAGCAGCGCTTCTTCGGTCAGCTGGCCACTCTGGATGCGCGAGACCATGCCACTGCAGTAATTGTTGATGGCCGTGAGCGGCTGGTTCAATTCGTGCGCCACGCTGGAGGCCATCTCGCCCATGGTGATGAGGCGGCTGACGGATTGGGCGCGCTCGGCCTGGCGCGCCGCCTGCTCCTCGGCCTGGCGGCGGGGGGTGATGTCGGTGGCAATCACCATCTGGGCCAGTCGGCCGTCCACCCAGTTGAGGTAGCGCGAACGTACTTCGAGCCACTTTCCCAGGTCGGGCAGGTAGATTTCGGCGTTCTCGGTGCGGGCACTGGTGAGTGGGTCGGTGGGCAGGCCCATGAGTCCGTCTTCGTCGTCCATGCCCGTATGCTCTGTGCCCGCCACGGGCACCACGCCCGCCTGCGCCACCAGTTGCAGGTGGCCGCCCGTCTGCGAGCCGAACCATTGGCGGTACAGCTTGTTCGCGAACAGCAGTTCTTCGCTGCCCAGCGGGGCCACCGACACCGAGGCGTCCAGCGATTCCAGCACGATGGTGAAGCGCTCGTGCGATGCGGAAAGCTGTTCGCGGATGCGGTTGGGCTCGGTGATGTCCGTCATCGACGTCATCCAGCCCGTCTGCTGGCCGTGCGCATCGATCAGGGGCGACACATACAGTCGCGCATCGAAGAGCGTGCCGCTTTTGCGCCGTACCCGCACCTGGAAGCCGCCCACGATCGTTTTACCGGACAGTTCGTCGCGCAGCTTGGCGTGCAAGGCTTCGTGGTCGGAGTCGGGCCAATAGGGGAAGGGTGCTTTCAGGCCCACCAATTCGGCCTCGCTCCAGCCAGTCATCTGGCAGAAGGCGGCGTTCACATAGGTGATGCGGCCTTCCATGTCCAGCGCACGCATGCCCGTCAGGATGGAGTTCTCCATCGCGCGGCGGAAGTTCGTCTCTGCGACCAGGGCCTGCTGGGCCTGCATGCGGCGGCGGGTGTGGCGCCAGGTGGCGATCAGCATCCAGGCCGTCATCGCGCTCAGCGTGCCCACCAGCCAGAACAGCCCACTGCCCACCACGCCCAGCGAGGTGCGGTAGGCCTGTGCCTTGAGCACCAGCCCGTTGCCCACCGGGGAGACGGGGACCTCGTATTCGTTGGCACGGGGTGACCAAGGAAGGAGCTGTGTGGCCGTGTTGCGCGGTCCCAGGGGGGTTCCGGCCAGCACCTGGTTCTTGCCATCGAGCAGCGTGACGGCGTAGCGCGCCAGCACCTCGGTCGGCGTGCCGTAGCGCAGCAGGCTGTCGATGGAGTATTCGCCCAGCACCACGCCGCTGAACTTGCCCTGGTTGTTCAAGGGCACTTGCAGCTGGAGCAGCGGGGTCGAATCGCCCGAGGTTGCGGCGGGCTGGGCATACACCGGCTGCTGCAGGTCGCGGGCCAGGCCAAAGGTGTCGGCCGTGTCGCCGGGTTTGAGCACTTCGCCGGCAATGCGCAGCTCGCTGCTGGCCAGCGTGGGGGCCGCATGGCTGGCGCGGATGCGGCGGCGCTCGTCGATCCAGGTGATCGCCTGCAGTTCGGGGTATTGGCTGATCAGGCTTTCGGCGCGGCTCACAAACTCTGTGCGTTCCAGCTCCTGGTTGGACAGGTCACGCGCAATGCGCATGAGCTGTTCTTGCCGCTCCAGCAGCCGCAGGCGCACACGCTGTTGCGCGTATTCCACGTCACGCCGTAGGGCTTCTTGTTCGCGCTCGGCCTCTTCGGCGCGCAAATACCAGAACGCCGCCACGATGGCGGCCAGAAACATCAGCACGGCAGCCAAGGGTGCCAGCGCCGCAAACCGGTCCTGCCGGGTAGGCGACAACCCGCGCCACCACTTGCGCCACCAGCGGGCAGGCGCTGCCACGACCATGGCTGTGGGGGAGGGGTGAGGGGGCAGGGAATCCATCCTTCAAGTGTAGGGGAGCAGCAGCCCGGAATCCGGGGTACGTGCAATGTGCGTTTGCAGCATTTTCTTGCAATATGAAATGCATGGGCACCATTTGAAATTTTAGAAAAATATGCGAAACTAGAGCCAACGTACTAAATTGCTGCCACACCTACAGGAGACAAAGCATGTCAGCTCAGCCCGACCCTCAGGCCGGAAACGGCAACGCGCCCGCCACCGATACCGACCAACAGGAAACCCGTGAGTGGATGGATGCGCTGTCCGCCGTCATCGACAAAGAGGGGGCCGAGCGCGCCCACTACCTGTTGGAGCAATTGCTGGAACACGCCCGCCAGAACAGCGTGGACCTGCCGTTCTCGGCCAATACCGGCTACGTGAACACCATAGAGCCCAGCCAGGAGGCACGCAGCCCCGGCAACCTTGAAATCGAACAGCGCCTGCGCGCCTACATGCGCTGGAACGCCATGGCCATGGTGGTCAAGGCCAACCGCCATCACCCGCCCGAAGGTGGCGATCTGGGCGGCCACATCGGCTCCTTTGCCTCGCTGGCCAGCATGTTTGGCGCGGGCTTCAACCATTTCTGGCACGCCGAGAGCGAAAATCACGGCGGTGACCTGCTTTACATCCAGGGCCACGTATCGCCCGGTATTTATGCCCGCGCCTACCTGGAAGGCCGCCTGAGCGAAGAGCAGTTGCTCAACTTCCGCCAGGAAGTGGACGGCAAGGGCCTGTCGAGCTACCCGCATCCCAAGCTCATGCCCGAGTTCTGGCAGTTCCCCACGGTGTCGATGGGCCTGGGCCCGCTGATGGCCATCTACCAGGCGCGTTTCCTCAAGTACCTGCACGCCCGCGGCATCGCCAATACCGAAAACCGCAAGGTCTGGGTGTTCTGCGGCGACGGTGAAATGGACGAGGTCGAATCCCTGGGCGCCATTGGCCTGGCCGCGCGCGAGAAGCTCGACAACCTGGTGTTTGTCATCAACTGCAACCTGCAGCGCCTGGACGGCCCCGTGCGTGGCAACGGCAAGATCATTCAAGAGCTCGAAGGCGAGTTCCGCGGCGCGGGCTGGAACGTCATCAAGCTCATCTGGGGCAAGGGCTGGGACGAGTTGCTCGCCAAAGACCATGATGGCGCGCTGCGCAAGCTCATGATGGAAACCAACGATGGCGACTACCAGGCCATGAAGGCCAACGACGGTGCCTACGTGCGCAAGAACTTCTTCGGGCGCGACCCGCGCACCCTGAAGATGGTCGAGCACATGACCGACGACGAGATCTGGAACCTGCAGCGCGGCGGCCACGATTCGCAAAAGGTCTATGCCGCATTCCATGCCGCCCAAAACCATGGCGGGCAGCCTTCCGTCCTGCTGGTCAAGACCGTCAAGGGCTTTGGCATGGGCAAGATTGGCGAAGCCAAGAACACGGTTCACCAGACCAAGAAGCTCAGCGACGAAGACATCAAGGCCTTCCGTGATCGCTTCAACATCCCGATCCCCGACAGCCAGCTTGCCGAACTGCCCTTCTACAAGCCCGCCGACGACACCCCGGAAATGAAGTACCTGCACGAGCGCCGCAAGGCCTTGGGCGGTTACCTGCCACACCGCCGCGTGAAGGCCGACGAGAGCTTCACCGTGCCTGCGCTGGACACCTTCAAGGCCATCCTGGAGGCTACGCCCGAAGGCCGCGAAATCTCCACCACGCAAGCCTACGTGCGCTTTCTCACGCAGCTGCTGCGCGACCAGGCCCTGGGCCCGCGCGTGGTGCCCATCCTGGTGGACGAAGCCCGTACCTTCGGCATGGAAGGCCTGTTCCGCCAGATCGGCATCTACAACCCCGCAGGCCAGCAGTACACCCCGGTCGATAAAGACCAGGTCATGTACTACAAGGAAGACAAGGCGGGCCAAATCCTGCAAGAGGGCATCAACGAAGCCGGTGGCATGAGCAGCTGGATCGCGGCGGCCACCAGCTACAGCACGAACAATCGGATCATGATCCCGTTCTACGTGTACTACTCGATGTTCGGCTTCCAGCGCATTGGCGACCTGGCCTGGGCGGCGGGTGACATGCAAGCCCGTGGCTTCCTGCTGGGCGGCACCTCGGGTCGCACCACGCTCAACGGCGAAGGCCTGCAGCACGAAGACGGCCACAGCCACATCCTGGCCAACACCATCCCCAACTGCGTGAGCTACGACCCGACCTTTGCGCACGAAGTCGCGGTGATCATGCACGACGGCATGAAGCGAATGGTCGAGCGCCAGGAAAACGTCTTCTACTACCTGACGCTGCTGAACGAAAACTACCCCATGCCCGGCCTGCAACCCGGCACCGAAGAGCAGATCATCAAGGGCATGTACCTGTGCAAACAGGCGCCCGCACTGCCCAAGGATGCGCCCACCGTGCAACTGCTGGGCAGCGGCACCATCTTGCGTGAATCGTTCTTTGCGCAAGAACTGCTTGAAAAGGACTGGGGCGTGGCCGCCTCGGTGTGGAGCTGCCCAAGCTTCAACGAACTGACCCGCGACGGCCAGAACGCCGAGCGCTGGAGCCTGCTGCACCCAACCGAAGAAGCCAAAGTGCCGTTCGTCACCCAGCAGCTGTCGGCATCGCAAGGCCCTGTGGTCGCATCCACCGACTACATGAAGGCCTATGCCGAGCAGATTCGTCCGTTCATCCCCAAGGGCCGCACCTACAAGGTGCTGGGCACCGACGGCTTTGGCCGCAGCGACTTCCGCAGCAAGCTGCGCGAGCATTTCGAGATCAACCGCCACTACATCGTGGTCGCTGCGCTCAAGGCGCTGAGCGAAGACGGCATGCTGCCCGCCACCAAGGTGGCTGAGGCGATCGCCAAGTACAACATCCAGGCCGACAAGGTCAACCCGCTGTACGCGTAAACCGAACGGAGACAACAATGGCATTGGTAGACATTCAAGTCCCGGACATCGGGGATTTCGACGAAGTGGGCGTGATCGAACTGCTGGTCAAGGTGGGCGACACGGTCAAGGCCGAGCAGTCGCTCATCACTGTCGAGTCTGACAAGGCATCGATGGAGATTCCGTCCAGCCACGCAGGCGTGGTCAAGGAACTCAAAATCGCCCTGGGCGACAAGGTCAAGCAGGGCTCTGTGATTGCCGTGGTCGAGTCGGCAGACGCGGTTGCCTCAGCCCCGGCTGCTGCGCCAGCCCCTGCCGCTGTTGCACCCGCGCCCGTTGCGGCCGCTGCGCCAGCACCGGTTGCACCCGCTGCAGCCCCTGCAACTGCAGGCCCGGTGGAAGTGCGCGTGCCCGACATTGGCGACTTCAAGGACGTGGCCGTCATTGAGTTGCTGGTCAAGGTGGGCGACACCATCAAGCTCGAACAATCGCTGTTCACCGTCGAATCCGACAAGGCCTCCATGGAGATTCCGTCGCCCGCCGCTGGCGTGGTCAAGGAGCTCAAGGTCAAGATTGGGGACACCGTCAACATCGGCGACTTGGTGGCCTTGCTGGAAGGGGTGGCGGGCAGTGCGCCTGCTGCCGCTGCAGCGCCCGCAGCGCCGGCGGCGGCTCCCGCTGCAGCGCCTGTTGCAGCCCCCGCACCGGTTGCAGCAGCCGTTGCACCGGTCGCCGCCACGGCCTCCGTGCCCGCCCACCAGCCTGGCACGCCCACAGCGGGCCTGCCGCACGCATCGCCCTCGGTGCGCAAGTTCGCCCGCGAGCTCGGTGTGCCCATCGATGAAGTCAAGGGCAGTGGCCCCAAGGGCCGCATCACGCAAGACGACGTGCAGAACTTCACCAAGCAGGTGATGGCTGGCGCAGCCCAGACCAAGGCGCAGGCTGCCAAGGCGCCTGCAGCATCCGGTGGCTCTGGCGGTTCCGGTGTGGGCCTGGATCTGCTGCCCTGGCCCAAGGTCGACTTCACCAAGTTCGGCCCCGTCGAGCGCAAGGACCTCTCGCGCATCAAGAAGATCAGCGGCGCCAACCTGCACCGCAACTGGGTCGTCATCCCGCACGTCACCAACCACGACGACGCGGACATCACCGACCTCGAAGCCTTCCGCGTGCAGTTCAACAAAGAGAACGAGAAGAGTGGCGTGAAGGTCACCATGCTCGCCTTCATGATCAAGGCCGCCGTGGCCGCGCTCAAGAAGTTCCCCGAGTTCAACAGCTCGCTCGACGGCGACCAGCTGGTGCTCAAGCAGTACTTCCACATCGGCTTTGCGGCCGACACGCCCAACGGCCTCGTTGTGCCCGTCATCCGCGACGCCGACAAGAAGGGCATCGTCCAGATCTCGCAAGAGATGGGCGACCTGGCAAAGAAGGCGCGCGACGGCAAGCTCGGCCCGGCCGACATGACCGGTGGCTGCTTCTCCATCAGCTCGCTGGGCGGCATTGGCGGGCGCTACTTCACGCCCATCATCAACGCGCCCGAAGTCGCCATCATGGGCGTGTGCAAGAGCAGCATCGAACCGAAATGGGACGGCAAGCAGTTCGCACCGCGCCTGATGCTGCCGCTGTCGCTCAGCTGGGACCACCGCGTGATCGATGGCGCGGCCGCCGCACGCTTCAACGTGTACTTTGCCTCGCTGCTGGCGGACTTCCGCCGCATCGTGATGTAACGAAAGGGCAAGACACACCATGGCAATCATCGACATCAAGGTGCCCGACATCGGCGACTTCGCCGAAGTGGCCATCATCGAAGTGCTGGTCAAACCCGGCGACACCATCAAGGCCGAGCAAAGCCTGATCACCGTGGAGTCCGACAAGGCCTCCATGGAGATCCCGTCCAGCCATGCTGGGGTTGTGAAGGAGCTGAAAGTGAAGCTGGGCGACAAGATCGCCGAAGGCTCGGTGGTGTTGACGCTGGAAGTGCAGGGCGCGGCAGCTCCAGCGCCTGCTACAGCCCCGGCACCCGCAGTTTCTGAGCAAAAAAAGGCCCCATCGCCCGCCCCACAAGCGCAAGCAGCTATCAATCCGGTAGCATCCAGCTTTGCAGGCACTGCCGATATGGACTGCGACGTGCTCGTGCTCGGCGGCGGCCCCGGCGGCTACTCGGCGGCCTTCCGCGCGGCCGATCTGGGCCTCAAGGTCATCATCGTCGAGCGCTACGCCACTCTGGGCGGCGTGTGCCTGAACGTTGGCTGCATCCCCTCCAAGGCGCTGCTGCACGTGGCAGCCGTCATGGACGAAGTGACCCACATGGCCGACCTGGGCGTGGACTTTGGCGCGCCCGCCGTCAACATCGACAAGCTGTGCGGCCACAAAGAGAAAGTCATCGGCAAGCTCACCGGCGGCCTGGCCGCCATGGCCAAGATGCGCAAGGTGACCACCGTGCGCGGCTACGGTGCTTTTGTCGGCGCCAACCACCTTGAAGTGGAAGAGACCACCGGCACCGGCCAGGAGAAGACGGGCACCAAGAAGATCATCGCCTTCAAGAAAGCCATCATCGCCGCCGGCAGCCAGGCCGTGCGCCTGCCCTTCATGCCCAACGATCCACGCGTGGTCGACTCCACCGGCGCCCTGGCGCTCAAGGAAGTGCCCAAGCGCATGCTGATTTTGGGCGGCGGCATCATCGGCCTCGAAATGGGCACGGTGTACAGCACGCTGGGCGCGCGCCTCGATGTGGTCGAAATGATGGACGGCCTGATGCAGGGCGCCGACCGCGATCTCGTCAAGATCTGGCAGAAGATGAATGCCAAGCGCTTCGACAACATCATGTTGAAGACGAAAACCGTGGGTGCCGAAGCCACGCCCGAAGGCATCAAGGTCACATTCGCACCCGCGGAAGAGGGCGGCACCGCCCCCGAGCCGCAGGTGTACGACCTGGTGCTGCAGGCTGTGGGCCGCACACCCAACGGCAAGAAGATTGCCGCCGAAAAGGCAGGCGTTGCCGTGACGGACCGTGGCTTCATCAACGTCGACATCCAGATGCGCACCAACGTGCCGCACATCTTCGCCATCGGCGACATCGTGGGCCAGCCCATGCTGGCGCACAAGGCGGTGCATGAGGCGCATGTGGCGGCAGAAGTGATTGCTGGTGAACTGCAGGGCAACAAGGAACTGGCCTCCGCCGCCTTCAACGCCCGCGTGATTCCGTCGGTGGCCTACACCGACCCCGAAGTGGCATGGGTGGGCCTTACCGAAGACCAGGCCAAGGCGCAAGGCATCAAGGTCAAGAAGGGCCTGTTCCCCTGGACGGCCTCCGGCCGCGCCATCGCCAACGGCCGCGACGAGGGCGTGACCAAGCTGCTGTTCGACGACTCGCCAGAGGCCCATGGCCACGGCAAGATTCTGGGCGGCGGCATGGTGGGCACCCATGCCGGCGACATGATCGGCGAGATCGCCCTGGCCATCGAGATGGGCGCCGACGCGGTGGACATCGGCAAGACCATCCACCCGCATCCCACGCTGGGCGAAAGTATCGGCATGGCGGCGGAGATTGCGCACGGCTCTTGCACGGATGTGCCGCCGCAGAAGAAATAAGTAGCCAGCTTCTCAGCTTCTAGCTAGTAGACAAAGCCCGAACCGGTAACGGTTCGGGCTTTTGCGCATTGCGCGCCCCAGCAATCGTTGCAAAATGTTGCTGATTGGTATTGACTGAAGCGATCGCTGGTCTCCCAGGCGGGCGTACGACGACCACCAGCAGATTGTTGATCTGGAAGCAGGATGCCCGTAACGCCAACCATCGCCGCTCAGCCTGACGATGACCCGAACCTTGCCTGGGTGCTGCTGGGTAAGGGGCTGGACCTGTATCAGGATGCCGTACTCATACTGGGCGAAGAGGGCCGCTTCGTCTATGTGAACGATGCCGCCACCCGCGCCCTGGAATACAGCCGCGAGGCGCTGCTGACGATGGGGCCGCCGGACATCGATCCGAACATTTCCAGGGAGCGGTGCCAGGAAATATTGCAAAGCCCGGAGGGCCAGGCTTTTGTCATCGACACGGTGCACAAGACCCAGAGCGGCAAACAGATTGCCGTGCAGGTGCACGGTGTGACGCTGCGGCGGGAGGGGCGCTTGTTTGCCGTCTCCATCGTTCGCGACACGTCGGAAGCCCAACGAATGCAGGAGGCCCTTCGGCAGCGCCAGCAGTATTGGCGCACCCTGCTGGACGAGTTCCCATTTTTTGTCTGGCTCAAGGACGAGCACAGCCGTTTGCTGGCAGCCAATATCGCGTACGCCAGAGTGGCGCGGGTGGCCTCCACGGCGGAACTGGAGGGCCGGACTGAATTCGATTTCTTCCCCAAGGATTTGGCGGAAACGTATGTGGCCGACGACAAGGCTGTCATGGCGGCGGGCGTGGCCCACTACGTGGAAGAGCTGTACGTCGATGAGCACGGGCAGCGGCGCTGGATGGAGGTGTGGAAGTCTCCGCTGCACCAGCATGGCAAGGTGGTGGGCACGGTGGGATATTCCAGAGATATCACGGACCGCAAGCACACCGAGAGTGAACTCCAGAAAGCGCTGGCCTTTGCCCAGGGGGTGATTGATGCCTTTCCGGACTTGTTGTTCGAAACCGACCGGGAAGGCCGTTACCTGAATATCTGGACGCGCAACCCCGAGTTATTGGCGGCCAGCCGGGAGGCTTTGCTGGGGCGGACGCTGCAGGAAGTGCTGTCTCCTGAAAGTGTGGCGATTGCCGAGATGGCGTTTGCGGAGGCAGAGCACAAAGGCGTGTCGTTGGGCCATGTCATATCGGTTGCGACCTCTCTGGGCCCGCGCTGGTTTGAACTGTCGGTATCGCAAATGCGCACCAGCGTGGATGCGCGCCCGCATTTCATTACGGTCTCCCGCGATGTAACGCAACGGCTGGAACTGCAGGATGAGCTGACCTTGCGGGAGCGTGAGTACCGTACCCTGGTCGAAAACTCTCCCGATATGATTGCCCGTTTTGATCTTCAGTTCGGCTGCCGGTATGCCAACCCGGTGTTGCTGAAGGCGGTGGGGCGGCTTGACACCGGCGCGCTGGGATGCTCGCCCCATGCGCTCTGGGGGCAAGAGGTTGGGGCAAAGTTGGCGCAACATCTGGTGCAGGTGGTGGACAGCAAGACGCCTGTCGAGTTGGAGCTGCAATGGTCCGATGCGCTGGGGCGCCGAATCTGCAGTTTGGTGAGTTTGACCCCCGAGTTGGACGACGACGCCAGCGTCTCGAGCGTGTTGCTGGTGGGGCGGGATATCGGTGAACTGAAGGCCTACCAGGACAAGGTCCAACAGATGGCTTTCTACGACGCGCTGACGGGGATGCCCAACCGCGTGCTGTTCCATGACCGGCTGGCGCAAATGCTGAAGGATGCGGCCTACCACCGCGCTCAGGCGGGTGTGATGGTGGTGGACCTGGACCGCTTCAAGCAGATCAACGACACCATGGGCCATGCGGCTGGAGACGCGTTGCTCAAGGAGGTCTCCCTGCGCCTGCGCGCCAGTGTGCGCACTTATGACACCGTAGCCAGGCTGGGAGGGGACGAGTTCGGCATGCTGTTGCCAAAGATCCATACCGGCAGCCATCTGGCGCGTGTGGCGGGGAAGGTGAAGACCGCCTTCAACCAGAGCTTTTGGCTGGAGGGGCAGGAAATTTTCGTCTCCTGCAGTGTCGGTATTGCGGTGTACCCGACGGACAGTGAGGCGGCAGAAGAGCTGCTCAAGTACGCAGATTCGGCGATGTACTCCGCCAAACGCTCCGGGCGAAACAGCTTCCGGTTTTACTCCAGGGATATGACCGAGCATGCCCAGCAGCGGCTGACCCTGGAGTTCGACCTGCGCCGAGCGCTCCAGCGCGGTGAACTGGCGCTGCACTACCAGCCCAAGGTGCTGCTGGCGTCCTGCGCAACGGTCGGCTGTGAAGCGCTTTTGCGCTGGACGCATCCTCGCCTGGGCCAGGTGTCTCCGGAGTTGTTCATCCCGGTGGCAGAAGACGCTGGCTTGATCAACCAGCTGGGCGCCTGGGTGTTGCGCGAATCCTGCTCGACCGCCGTCGCCTGGAATGCCGGGGCCACACAGCCACGCAAGGTGGCGGTCAATCTGTCGGCCCGCCAGATCCAGGCCTCCGGCCTGGTGGCGCAGGTGAAGGAAATCGTGTCCCAAACGCGTTGCAAGCCCCAGTGGCTGGAGTTTGAGATTACCGAGAGCCTGCTCCTTGACGAGGACGGTGTTGCAGTCAAGGCTCTGCAGGCCCTGCGCGACATGGGGGCCACCATCGCGATCGATGACTTCGGCACCGGGTATTCGGCGCTGTCCTATCTGGCCCGCTTCCCCATCGATACGCTCAAAATCGACAAATCGTTCATCCACTCCGCGACCACTGACCATTTCAGGGCCGAGCTCATCAAGGCCATCTTGTCGATCGCGCGCTGCTTGAACCAGGAGGTGGTGGCGGAAGGCGTGGAAACGCCCGAGCAGGCAGACTTCCTGGCGGCGGAAGGATGCCAGTTGGCTCAGGGCTTTCTGTTCAGCAAAGCGGTGCCACGAGAGCAGTTGCTGGGCATGTTTGGCGCCTGACAGGAGCCCGCTGGGCTGGCCACGATCCGCCCGCACCGCGCAGCTCTGCATGGGCTGCTGCAGGGGGCTTTTTTCGCCTGGAAGATGATCAAAGGCGCATTTGGCTCATTGTTACAGGTGGAAACTGACATGGGGTCGGGCGATTCAATCCAGTATTCTCGACAACACACTTGCTCCGGACTGGGCTCCCACGCCCAGTTGCCGTGAATACAGTGAAGAAGGCGCAAGCCAATTTTGGCTTGGCGCCCACAAACCAGGGAGTCGACTTTGAAATGGATGAACTTGGCCCGCTTAACCGGGCACGCGGTAACGTTTGCGAGTCTCGTCGCTTTGCAGGCTTGTGGCGGTTCCGGCGGAGGAGACAACGTCAGCCCACCACCGGCAGTGGCTGGAAAAATCGCCCTGTTTGCGGGTGACGTGGGGGGCGTTGGAAACCTGGATGGAGCTCGCGGCAACGCAACCTTCTATGGCATCCAAAGTCTGACGGTAGACCCTGCAGGCAATCTCATGGTGGCCGAGGTTGGCAACCACGCGGTGCGCAAAATTTCTTCTGACGGCACCGTGAGTACCGCTGCCGGTGGCGATATGGTCGCGGCATTCGCTGACGGGCAAGGGGTAGCCGCCAAGTTTCTGAATCCGCAATTTATTGCGGCGGACACCAAGGGCAACTGGTACGTTTCTGACAACGGAGAATACATACGCAAGGTGACGCCTCAAGGCGCGGTTACCACGCTGGCAAACGTCTCGACCAATGGGAACTGCCAGAGTTCATCGATGGTTTTCTGCCATGTTGGCAAACCTTTGGCGGTGGACGTTGCGGGTACGGTGTATTTCACCGCCAATAACCAGCTGCGCAAGCTGGGGGCAAACGGCCAAATGGAGACTTTGGTCAATGCCATCAGTTCGCGGGGGCTACCCACTCCGGCGTTTTCGTTTGTCTACCTGGCCTCTGGCCTGGTGGTGGATGCACAGGGGACGATCTATATCGCTGACCGTAACCAGCCTGTGATTCGCAAAGTCTCGCCTGCGGGCGAGATGACGATACTGGCCGGCTCGGAAGAGTCAAGCCAGGCTGTGGACGGGCAGGGTAGCGCTGCGCGTTTTGTGGAACTTCAAGCCATCACGATGGATGCCGTGGGCAACTTGTACGTGTTGGAAGGCAACGGTGCTATCCGTAAAGTTACGCCTGCTGGTTTGGTCTCCACTGTTCGGCAGCCAACACAGACATGGAGTTCAGGCTGGTCGTACAGCTTTACCGGGTTTGCACGGGATGCAGCTGGAAACTTCTACCTGTCTGCGCTCGGAGCTGGCGGAAATGCACCTGTTTTTGGGAATACTGCCATCCTGAAAATTGATGCTCAAGGTGTTGAAAGTGTTTATGCGGGCCACAAGGGACTGGAGGGTGAGGGGGATGGAATTGGCAGCGCTGCACAGTTCTCTGATCCGCGCAGCCCATCCATCGATGGGAATGGCAATCTGGTCGTACTCGACCGGTTCGTTAATCCCAACAGCCACTTGTCGGGCCACATTGACGACTCCTACTCTCTGCGCCGCATAAGCCCAGAAGGCGGCACAACGAGTATCGTTCGCATGGAATATCAAAATGCGATGAGCGGAGCGGCCGTAGATCGACGAGGCAATACCTATGTCGGCGGTGGGAAGCGCATTCGAGTGATTGCTCCCGACGGCACAGTCCAATCATTCTTTGAAGGCAGCGAGAGTCTTCCCGATGGATTGAAGGTGTTGGCGGTAGATAGCTCCGGTGCGGTGTATGTAGCCGCAGGCTCAACAGTACCGGCCGCAGGCCTGCCTATTTTTGTGCCGACAAGGCCGTATGGAGCAATTTACAAGATCAATTCGGACAAGACCGTGAGTCTGCTGGCTGGCAGGGCGGGCGTTCAGGGCCTGGTGGATGGCATGGGGGATTCCGCTCGGTTTTCTTCCATTGGCGGTGGCGCGCTGGACTCTGCAGGTAATCTGTATGTGGCGGATCCCGCCAATCATGTGGTCCGCAAAGTTACTCCAGCGGGCTTGGTCAGCACCATCGCCGGTCAACCCGGCGTTCTTGGCTACAACGATGGGGCGGCGGCGCAGGCTAAATTCTGGTTCCCCGTGGATGTCAAGATCGATGGTCAGGACAACTTGTATGTGGCTGATCGCAACAATGCTTTGGTGCGCAAGATCACTACCAGTGGTGTGGTGAGCACCGTGGTTGGCACGGTTGGAAAGTACGGTTTTGTACCTGGCGCCTTGCCGACTGTGATTCCTCCCCCGGAAGGCATTGCGCTGAAAGACTCCGCGCTCTTTATTACGACGCGCAATGGGGTGTTGAGGGCTGATCTGTAACACAGAAGAGGCTGGCGCTCATTCTGCTTGCGGGATAGCTGCTGGCAGCCCGCTGTAGCGAATTCAAGCCGCCTCCTTGGGGGCTGCGTCAAAGTGCCCGGACAAAAGTCGTGGAAAATAGAGGGTTTTCTGCCGCTACCTCTGGGGCAGAACATCCGCCCGGCCTCCCAATCACTTTTGCTCCTCTGAGCTTGTCCATGTCAGACGTCAACTCCTCCAAGATCTCTGTCGAGAAAATCGGCGGCACTTCCATGACCGCCTTTGGCGATGTGCTGCGCCACATCGTGCTGCACGACCCCAAGCGCATTAATGGCCGGATCTATGTCGTGTCCGCCTATTCGGGCGTGACGAACCAGCTGCTGGAGCACAAGAAGACGGGCGAGCGCGGCATCTATGCCCTGTTTGCAGAGGGCAAGGGCTACCAGGACGCCTTGACCCAACTGGCCGCCAGCCTCAAAAAGCTGAACGCGGGCTACGCCGACCTGGGCCTGCCGCTGGATGTGGCCGATGCCTTCATCGACCAGCGCATTGGCCAGGCGCGTGAATATCTGAACGCCATGCAGCACGTGCTGGCCAGCGGCTATCTGAGCCGCAAGGATGTGCTGCTGGCCGCGCGTGAAGTGCTGGCCTCCATTGGCGAGTCGCACAGCGCGTTCAACTCGGTCGAGATCCTCAAGGTCAATGGCGTCAACGCCATCCTGATGGACCTGGCCGGTTTTGACGACAACGAAGCCTGGACCATTGACGAGCGCATTGCGCAAAGCTTCAAGGGCCTGGACCTGAGCGACAAGGTGGTGGTGGCCACCGGCTATACCAAGGGCACCGAAGGCATCATGCGCGAGTTTGACCGCGGTTATTCCGAAGTCACCTTCAGCAAGATCGCCGTGGAAGTGCGCCCCGCCGAGGCCGTGATCCACAAGGAATTCCACCTCTCGTCCGCCGACCCCAACCTGGTGGGTCTGGAAAACGCCATCGTGGTGGGTGCTACCAACTACGACGTGGCCGACCAGCTGGCCGACGTGGGCATGGAAGCCATCCACCCCAAGGCTGCCAAGCCTATGGAACTGGCTGGCATTCCCATCCGCCTGAAGAACACGTTTGAGCCCGACCACCCCGGCACGCTGATCACCAAGGACTTCGTGGGCGAGCGCGCGCGCGTGGAGATCGTCACCGGTACCGACAAGGTCACGCTGATCGAGATCCACGACCCCAGCATGGTGGGCACGGTGGGCTTTGATGCGGGCCTGATGAACGTGTTCTGCAAGCACGACGTGAGCTACATCCTGAAGGCAACCAACGCCAACTCCATCGCCCATCTGGTGTGGGACAACCAGGTCACGCCCGAACTGGTGGCCGAGCTGCAGGAGGGCTACCAGGTCGTGACGATCAAGCCCAGCGCCATCGTGTGCACCATCGGCTCCAACATCGGCATCCCTGGTGTGCTGGCCAAGGCCGCACAGGCGCTGGCCGATGCGCGGGTCAACGTGAACTGCGTATCCCAGACCCTGCGTCAGGTGAACATGCAGTTCGTGATCGAGCGCGAGGATTACAAGACCGCGATCAAGGCGCTGAACCTGGCACTGTGCGTGAACTCAGGAACTCCGGTTCCACGCGTTTGAAGGAATAGCTGCAGGCTTGCCTGCCGCTAAGCCCTTCCATAAGGAGCCCGCCATGCGCGGGCTTTTTATCGCCTGGATGTCTCCTTCAGGCGGTGCCGAGCAGCCTCTCGAAGAGATCCGTCCCCCCCATCTGTCCGCCCTTGAGCATCAGCTCCAGCCCGTCGCGCGACGGGTTTGCGCTGTGCGCGCGGCTCAGCGTGACCCCTGGGCAGACCGTCGTTTGGTACGACAAGCCCCACAGCTGAAGCGCCTGCACGGCGTGGCTGGAGGTGTCGCCCCCCGCAATGCCAATGCGCCCCAGGGGCGTGCCGTTGTCGGCCTGCGCCTGCACGACGCGGGCTACCAGGGCCGCGCTGGCGGGGGCGACGGCTGCCAATGCGCCACCGGCGGGGGCATGGGCGCCGTCCGCAGGCCCGGTGTAGGCCAATACATGATGGCCTTGCTGCAGCCCGGCACATATCGTGCGCTGGGTGGCCTGGGCGTACGCTGCGTCGGTGCCCAGGCGCTGCGCGTCCACAGGGATGTGTTGGTAAGACGCTGCGGCCTGGACCTGGGCCGCAGTGATGGGTGACAGGCTGCCCGCCCAGGCGAACACAGGGCCAGTCGATGGCGCCAAGGCGGGAGCGGGGTGGCTTGCGTGGGCTCCCCAGCACGCGATCAGCGCTTGGGCCACGGAGCTGGGCCCCACGGCGAGCATGCGGGCGTGTTGTGCCTGTTGCCAAAGCAGGCGCCCCACGCTGGCCAACTGGTCTGCACTGGTCAGGTCCAGCAACGTGGGCACGAACGGCAAATCGGGCAGATCGGCCGGGCCGTTGTCCAGAAGCGCGCCCAAGGCGGCGGGCAAGGTTGCCGCGTTTTGCCCTGTATCCGCTTCAAACAACGGGTAATGCAACGCCGTGATGCCCTGCAATCCTTGTTGCGCCAGGTGCACCCGCAAGTCTGCCTCGGCCATGGGGGTCACTGGGTGGCGGTGCATCGTCGGGTGCCGGTCAATGCGGTAGACGGCTCCACCCGTCCCGGCAGCGGCAAACAGATTGCTGAACGCGCAGTATCGGCCCAGGCTGGGCTGGCCTCCGAGGATGGGCACCCAGCGGTTGTCCACGCTGGGATGCAGCGTCTGGATGGCACAGGCAATGTTGCCGACATGGGGTGCGCTGTCGAAGGTGGAACACACCTTGTAGTGCAGCACGGTGGGCGGAATCTGCCTGAAAAATTGGCCCACACCGGTCAGCTCGGCGCGCATGGCGTCGGGCGCCATGGCACGCGCGGCTCCGGCAATTCCGATGGCATCCAGCGGCCCGGCGGCCACCAACGCTTGCGCGCTGGGCACGCCCATGAACAGCATGGACCGCAGGCCCGCCTGGGCCAGCACGGCCAGCGTGTCGGTGGCGCCGGTGAAGTCGTCGCCGTACCAGCCGAACCGGGGGGCTGTGGTGGTCATGGTTCAGGGCTTCTTGCCGAAGAATTCGATGGCCCGGCGCAGCTCGGGGGCGTGGGTGGCGCGCTGGGCCAGAGTCTCGCCCTTTTGTACCGCGTCCCAGGCCTGCTGCAGGCTGGCCACGCCCGCAGCGGGGCCGTCCGGATGCGCCAGGATGCCACCACCGGACATGAACAGCAGGTCGTTGGACTGGATGCTGTCCCAGGTGGCGGGCACCGTGCCGGCCCACTGGCCGTTGGAGAAGGCGGGCAACACGCGGTCGTCCAGGCCTTCGCACAGCGGGGCCAGGGTGTCGTGGGCGGATTCGATCACTTCTTCATCGGTCTGCGAGAACTTGCCCTGCAGGCCGTGCACATGCATATGGTCCACCCCCGCCAGGCGCCACAGCGTCTGCCAGGCGTTGAACGAGAAGCCCAGCAGCGGGTGGCGCGACAGTGCGCCGTAGCCGTTGCGGTGGCCGTGCAGCGCCAGCGGGGTGTGGCGGCGCAGGGTTTGCACCGCCGAGTAGCCGCACCAGTTCAGGCTGACCATCACGCAGCTTCCGCCTTCGGCGGCAATCAGGTCGGCGTGGCGGCGCATGGCATCGGTCTCGTCGGTGATGTTGAAGGCCACCATCACCCGCTTGCCGGTTTTGTCCTGGTGGGCGCGCACCCGGCGCATCACGGCTTTGACGCGGTCGGCCAGCGGTGCGTGAACCGGGTTGGCGCAGACCTCGTCGTCCTTGATGAAATCCACACCCGCCGCACACAGACGGCCTGCCAGGTCGCCGGTTTCTTCGGCCGACAGCCCCACGTTGGGTTTGATGATGGTGCCGATCAGCGGGCGCCCCTGCACGCCGGTTAACGCGCGGGTGCCGCTGATGCCGTGGCGGGGCATGTCGAACTGCGCGCGGTAGGCGCTGGGCAGTTTCATCGACTCCAGCCGCAGGCCGGTGACCTCGCCCAGGTCGTACAGGTTGCCCGACACCGTGGCGGCCAGCGTGGGCAGGTTGGGGCCGATGTTGTCGCACGGAAAGCTCACGCGCAGCCGGGCGCGCTGCCAGGTCTGCGGCGTGTCGAACATGCCGCGCCGCTGCATCCAGCCGTTGGGCAGCGAAGGGGCGGGCGCCACGTCCAGCAGCTCGACCGATTCGACCGTGGCGCGGGCGCGTTCGCGGAGCGCGTCGGTCTCGCCCTCCACCCGGGTGAAGGTGCCGCACGATTGTTCGCCCGCCAGCACTTCGGCCACATGGGCGGGGTCCAGCGGGGTCTCGATCAGGTAGGTGGCTTCAAAGCGGTCTGGGGACATAGTCAAGGTGATACTACTGTTTTGATAGCTGCTAGCGCTTATGGGACAAGCGCTAGTGGCTAATTTGGCTTGAAACTCAGACCTTCTTCAGACCTTCTTCAGACCTTCTTCAGGCCTTCATCAGATCTTGGAGAGATCCGGGAACGGCCGCACCGGGTCCGTCGTCCCGTCCCACGTTTCCGACTCCGCACGGATCAGGTCGAACATGCGGCCCTTGGGGCCTGCCACTTCCGACAGCTCGATCACCGTGCCCGGGTGGTACTCGGTGTCGAAGTAGACAAAGCGGCCCTTTTCGCCCACTTCGCCGCTCATCACCGTCTTGAAGCCCTGGGCCGTCAGCCGCGCCAGGTCGGCGTCGTAGTCGCTCGTCCAGTACGCCACGTGCTGCAGCCCGGTGCGCCCGGCCTGCAGAAAGTCGCGGTACATCGACGGCACATCGTTGCGTGTCTGGATCAGCTCGACCTGCACATAGCCCGAGTTGGCCAGCGCCACCGAGTTGTGCGGCTCGTAGCGCTCACCCTTGTAAACGTAGTTCTTGATCGGGACCTTGGGGTTGTAGAACCAAGGGCCCACGCCCAGGGTCTTGCTCCAGTAGTCCATGGCGGCTTCGATGTCGTGGACGACATAGCCAAGTTGGCGGATGGCGCCGAAATGACGGCTCATAAAAATTTCCTTTGGTGGTGATGCGTCAGGGCAGGGCGCAGCCGGGCGGGGCCCACAGGCGCCGCCCAGGTTGCAGGCTTGGCTTGCTTGTTGGCTTACTTCGCGCCGTCGATGATTTCTTTGGGGATCGGCACGCCCGCGTACTTCACGTGGATGTCGTTGAGCTTGCCGTTGGCTAGGTTGGTCTTGATCCAGCCGTTCACGGCGGCCATCAGCTCGGGCTGGCCTTTGCGCATGGCCACACCCAGCTGGTACGACTGCAGGATGAACTTGGTCTCGAAATCGCGCGCCGGGTTCTTCTTGGCGATGGCCGCGATGATCGGCGGCGTGATGGCCACGATGTCGGCCTGGCCCGTGGCGGCGGCTGTGATGGACGCGGATTCATCGTCAAACCGCACCACCTTGGCCTGCGGCGCGCGCTCGGTCACGATCTTGTCTTGCGGGCCACCGCGCGTCACGGCCACGGTCTTGCCGGCCAAGTCTTCGATGCTGGTGAGCTTCAAACTCTTGGGCGCGCCCACTGCCGCCTGGATGGCGCCGTAGGGGATGGAGAAGTCCACCGCCTTCTGGCGCTCGGGCGTGATCGACAGCGACGAGATGATCAGGTCCACCTTGTTGGACAGCAGGTTGGGAATGCGCGCGGAGTTGGTCGTGTTCACGATCTCCAGCGTCAGGCCCAGGTCCTTGGCCAGCAGCTCGGCCGCTTCCACGTCGGAGCCCACGGGCTTCATCTTGTCGTCCACAAACCCGTAGAACGGCGCGCCAAAGTCAATGCCCACGCGCAGCTTGCCGGCGGACTTGATGTCGGCCAGCTCGGCCATGGCGGGTACGCACAGGGCGGCGGCGCCCACGGCCAGCAAGGTGCGGCGGAAGATGAGGGATACGGTCATGGTGGTTGTCTCCTGGTGGTTTTTGGATACGAAATCGAAAAGGTCAGGGCTTCAGTCAAAGCCCGTGAGAAAGAAAGTCGCGCAGCTCGGCGGTCTGCGGGTTCTTGAGCATGTCGCCCGGGCCCGTCTCCCACACCTTGCCTTCGTGCATGTAGATGATGGTGTCGGCCACACGGGCGGCAAACTCCATCTCGTGCGTGACCAGCACCATGGTCATGCCGCCCTGGGCCAGGGCTTCGATCACGCGCAGTACCTCGCCCGTGAGCTGCGGGTCCAGGGCAGACGTCACCTCGTCGAACAGCATCACCTGCGGCTCCATCGCCAGCGACCGGGCAATCGCCACGCGCTGCTGCTGCCCGCCTGACAGCTGCTCGGGGTAAGCCTGCGCCTTGTCCGCCAGGCCCACCTGCTGCAGCGTGCGGGCGGCAATCTCGCGCGCCTTGGCTGCGGGCATGTTCTTCACGGCCTTGGGGGCCAGCGTGATGTTCTGCTCCACCGTCAGGTGCGGGAACAGGTTGTAGCTCTGGAACACGATGCCCACGTCCTGGCGCAACTGGCGCAGGTCGATGGCCGGGTCATGCACCGCGTGGCCGCAGACATTGATGGTGCCGCTGTCGATGATCTCCAGCCGGTCAATGCAGCGCAGCGCCGTGCTCTTGCCCGAGCCGCTCTTGCCGATGATGGCCACCACCTGGCCCCGGGGAATGGCAAACGACACGCCCTTGAGCACCTGGTTGCTGCCAAAGCTTTTGTGCACGTCCTTTAGTTCAACGACGGGTTGCGCAGGCGAGGCCGCTGGCTGGGAGGGTTGCGCGGCAGCGTCTCGGGCGAGGTTCATGGTGTCTTCTCGTTTCATGCGGTGGTCACAGAGGGGGTGGCTGTGCCACGGGTGTTTCCAAACTGCTGGCGCTGCTCCAGCTTGCGGCTCCACACCGACAGCGGGTAGCACATCGCAAAGTAGACGATCGCGATCAGCAGGTACACGGTGAAAGGCTGAAAGATCGAGTTGTTGATGAGCTGCCCGGCACGCACCAGCTCGATAAACCCCACGATGGACGCCAGCGACGTGTTCTTGACGATCTGCACCATGAACCCCACCGTGGGCGGCGTGGCAATGCGCACTGCCTGCGGCAGCACCACCAGCCGCATGCGCTGCGTGCGCGACAGCGCCAGGCACTCGGCCGCCTCCCACTGCGTGCGCGGCACCGACTCGATACACCCGCGCCAGATCTCGCCCAGGTAGGCACTGACGTAAACAATCATCGCAATGCTGGCCGCCACGATGGCGGGCAGCTCCAGCCCAGCGATGGACAGGCCGAAGTAGCACAGGAACAGCACCACCAGCAGCGGCGTGCCCTGGATGATCTGAATCCACGCAATCGTCGCCCAGCGCACGGCTTTGATGGGGCTGACGCGGCACAGCGCAATCACGCCCCCGGCCAGGCCACCGCCCACAAACGCAATCAGCGACAGGCCGATGGTCCACAGCGCGCCAAACAGCAGGTACTGTAGGTGGTACGAATTCAATCCACCGTCAATCATTTGGCGCTCCCCAGTTTGCGTTGGCGCGTGAACACGATCTGCCCGAACACCCACAGCCCCAGCCGCATCAGCAGCGACAGCGCCAGGTACGCCACCGCCACCAGGATGTAAGCCTCAAACGGGCGGAAGGTTTCAGACTGCACCCGCGCCGCCACGGCCGTGAGTTCCTCCACCGAGATCTGCGAAGTGATGGACGAGGCCAGCATCAGCAGCACGAACTGGCTGGTGAGCGCGGGGTACACCTTCTCCATCGCCGGGCGCAGCACCACGTGCCAGTACACCTGCCGGCGTGTCAGGCCCAGGCACTCGGCCGCTTCGATCTGGCCCTTGTGGATCGAATCCATGCCCGCCCGCATGATTTCGCAGGTGTAGGCCGCCACGTTGATCACCAGCGTCAGCAGCGCAGCAGCAAACGCCGACACCTTGAAGCCCAGGCTGGCCAGGCCAAAGAACACCAGAAACACCTGCACCAGCAGCGGCGTGTTGCGCAGCACCTCCACATAGGCACCGCAGGCGCGCACCAGCCAGCGCTGGTCGCTGCGCCGGCCAATGGCCAGCAGCGTGCCGCCCACAAAACCAATCACGGTGGCCGGGAAGGACAGGAGGATGGTCATCCAAGCCCCTTCCAGAAACTGGGGCCAGTTGGCCAGCACGCTGGCAAAGTCGAACTCGTACGTCATGGGTGGGGCAGCCGTGCGCGTCAATCAGCGAGTGCTGGCGCGGCGGCCAAAAGCTGGCGGCTTGCCCTGTGGGCGCAGGCGAGCGTGAGCGGAAATACCAGACATGTCTTTGTCTCCTGCGTGATCGGCCTGGCAAGCGTGCCAGCCGTCACAACCTAGGGTTTGTACTGATGGATTCTGATGCCTTTCAGCATCGAACGCCGAGTGATAGTATCCGCAGAATCCATCAAATACCAGCAAGCTGGATGATGGTTTTTGATTGAATCGCACATGGCCCAAACCCCGCCCAATCCCAGCAACCCCAGCAGTCCCCGCAGCCCGCGCATCCCCGACATCGCCCAGCTGTCCGGCGTCTCCACCGCCACAGTCGACAGGGTGCTGAACCAGCGATCGGGCGTGCGCAACGCCACCGCGCAGCGGGTGCTGCAGGCCGCTGCCACCCTGGGCTACCTGCCGCAGGCCGAGCTGCACGCAGCGCTGCAGCCGCAGCCCCTGCGCCTGATGGTGCTGATCCCCGAGGGCAGCAACCGCTTCCTGCAAATGCTGGGCGACGTGATCGGCTACGCGCAAGACCACTGGGCGCCGTTCAACGTGCGCTGCCAGGCGGCGTACATCGAGAGCTTTAACCCCGACGCGCTGGCCAAAGCGCTGCTGCACTACGGCAAGCGCTGCGACGGCATCGCCTTCATGGCGCTGGAGCACCCCGTGGTGCGCGAGGCCGTGGCCCAGCTGGCAGAGCAGGGCGTGCCCACCGTTACGCTGATCTCAGACCTGTCTAACTCGCGCCGCGTGGCCTACGTGGGCCTGGACAACCGCGCCGCGGGCCGCACCGCCGCCTACCTGATCGCCCGCTTCATGGGCCCGCTGGCCCACAGCCGCAAGGCGCATGTGGCGATGATTGTTGGATCGCTGCGCTACCGCGCCCACGAGGAGCGCGAGGCGGGCTTTCTGCACCTGTTTGAAGAACAGTTCCCCCTGGTACAGGTGGTGGGCGTGCGCGAAGGCCAGGACGACGCCGAACGCAACTACCGCCAGGCCCGCGCGCTGCTGGAGCAGCACGACGACCTGGCAGGCATCTACAACATCGGCGGCGGGGCCGAAGGCATCGGCCGTGCGCTGAAAGAGGCGGGCGCAGACCGCAAGATAGTGTTCATCGGCCACGGGCTCACGCCGGATACGCGGGCGCTGTTGATCGACGGGACGATGGATGCGGTGATCACCCAAAACCCGCAAGGTGCGGTGATGAACTGCGTGCGGATTTTTGCCAACCTGCGGGATGGACGGGAGCCGACGAGTGGGGTGGAGACTACGCGGAGCCAGGTGATATTTCGGGAGAATTTGCCGTAGGGGCAATGCTGCACCGCGTTGGCGGCAGGCTAACAGGCGCGCGAAGGCTTGCTCTGTATTGGGAAACCTATGCTGAGCTGGCTCATTGACCGCACAAGGCTGGTTGCGGACGCTCGCTTCGTCGGCGCGGATGGGTACTATCGGCCACTACCGGTCAGTCGTTGACGCTGTCTAATTCAGCCAAAACCAGGCATTCGGAACTACTGTTTGGCTGGAAAATTCGGTCTTCCCCTCGACCGAGTAGTCAAACCCTGATTGGCGCGTGCGGCATGTCTTATGGCGTGATTGGCATATATTTGGCGCCGCTGAACTCCTAGACTTCTTACATCCCGAGAACTTCTCTCGGCCTATCAAAAGGAGTCTGAAATGTCCAATCAAGTAGCCCTGATTACTGGCGGCGCCACCGGCATCGGCAAGGCCGTTGCCCTCAAGCTTGTCGCCAAAGGCGTCACTGTCGTCATGAGCGGCCGTCGTGCGGAAGTCGGGCAAGCCGCCGTCGCCGAGGTTTCCGTTGCGGCCCGGGACGGTGCACAAGTTCGCTTTGTTCAAAACGATATAGCCGATGAAGCCGCAGTCAAGACGATGATTGACAGCATCGTGGCTGAGTTCGGTCGCTTAGACATGGCGGTCAATAACGCGGGCGTGTCCAACGAGACTGGCACTCTTGTGCAGTCGAGCAGCGACAACTACCGTGAGATGGTCGAGACCAACATCATGGGCGTGTACTTCAGCATGAAACACGAACTCGTTCAGATGGTCAAACAAGGTGGCGGCGCTATCGTCAACTTGGCGTCCATCGCCGGCCTGAATGGCATCGCCTGGAGTGCTCCGTACGCTTCGACCAAGCACGCAGTGGTGGGCCTGACCAAGTCGTCTGCTCTGGATCACGCGACTCAAGGCATCCGAATCAACGGTGTGGCTCCTGGCGCCATCAAGACTGACATCATCGCCGTCCAGCTCGGCGGAGGTGACCCCAACTACAACGAAACAAGCATCTCGGCGATGCACCCCATGAATCGCCTGGGCCGCCCCGAAGAAGTCGCCAACGCCATCTGCTGGCTGCTGTCGGAAGAAGCCAGCTTCGTCACCGGTCACATCCTCAACGTGGATGGCGGCTTCCAAGCAAAGTGAAGAACATGAGCAGCACCGCTCCAGACAAATTAAAGGTCCCATCCACTTTGTGGGAGGGCCTCAAGCGGGCCTCGGTCGACCGCGCAGAGGTCATTCGATGCGCAAACTTGCCTCTGAGTGTGCTGAAGGACGATGCGCCGATTACTACAGCGCAATTCTTCGCCTTGTGGCGTGCCATCGAAAAAGTTAGCCAAGACCCGGCCATCGGCCTTCGCATCGCAACGGGTTTGGACGGGGCCGTGATGCCTCTCCCTTTTGTAGCAGCCCAGCACGCTCGAACTTTCCGGGACGCTTTGAATCGGGTCGCTCGTTTTAAGCGACTGTGCGCACCCGAGGAAGTTACGGTCCAAGATTTTGCCAACCACAGCGCGCTTAGCATCAGTTGGCCACATGGTGGTTCAGATAGAGTTCCTCGCGCTTTAGTCGACGCGACCATGGTGTCGTTCGTGGAGTTGGGACGCAGAGGAACAGGCGAGCGCCTGATACCTCTGTCGCTAGAGCTTGCACGTTCGGCTGAAGCAAGGTTGGCACTTGAGAAATACTTCGGGTGCGACATCAAGTTCGATGCGACGGTCGACCGCATCGCGTTGCGTCGAGAAGACCTAGACAAGCTGTTTGCCACGTACAACAAGGACCTGCTCGATGTTCTCGCTCCGGAATTGGACAGACGTCTTGAACATCATGACGCGTCCGAGTCCTTGACCGAGCAGACAAAGTGGGTTTTGCGGCGTCGTTTGACTGCCGGTCGCCCGGACATTCGCTCCGTGGCCGCTGAACTTGCCATGAGCGAGCGTTCTTTGCAGCGCCGCCTGACTGATGAAGGTGTCAGCTTCCAAGCCCTGGTGACTCAGACCCGACATCAGATGGCTCTGCGGCATTTGGCCGACAACTCGCTCACACTCATCGAAGTAGCCTATTTGCTGGGCTACGAAGACCAGAATTCTTTCTTCCGCGCCTTTCGACAATGGGAGGCGCAAACCCCTTCCGATTGGCGCGCTGCACACGCTGCTGCGTGTCACGCGGGCAACTAAGTGAGTTCCTATGACCTCCACCGAAACCTATGCACCGCTGCAGGCTCTGATTCGTGAATATTTCAAAGGCGAGTACAACGAAATGATGCTCATCTTCGCGGGCTCAGCTGCGTTGACCTGCATTGCCGTTTGGCTCTGGGTTGGGACGCGCTCCGGTTTTGCCTTAGGGTTTGGCGTCACCGTCTTAGCAACTGCGATGCTGCTGTGTGGAACGGCAGCATCGCTGCTCGTACGGGACAAGGGCTTGGTCGAAGAACTGGCCTTGAGTATCGGCAAACCTCAACAGAGCCAGGTGTTAGCCAAAGAGCGAGCACGCATAGAGGTTGTGGTATCAAAGTATAGGTATTACCGCTACAGCGCGGCAGTGCTAGCGGCCTTGAGTGTGTTGGGCCTGCTGCTTACAAGCCGAGGCTGGGTGCACGGCGTCGTGACTGGATTGCTTCTGCTGGTGGTCGCACAGGTCGTCATCGACCACTTTTCTGAGCAAAGGGCCACCCAGTACCTCGCAGCGCTTCCGTGAACTGCGGGGGCTTCCCAAGAGGCCTGAGGAGTCGGTGGCCGCTTCGGAAACGACTTAAGTTTCGCTTCGGGCCCTGAGCTGTCCTTCAGCTCATGCACGCAAAGCGGTAATCTGATGGGGCCTACTACATGAATTTAACCGTCAGCTTCGCATGGAACTATTTGCGTTTTTAGATCTGCTGGAGGATGGGCCGTCGCCCAGAGTGCTGGCGCGACTGTCTTTTCTTTCGGCCGAAGAAGGTGGTCGCAGTGGGCCTTGTTGGGGGGTGTACAGACCGAATCACAACTTCGGTGGCCCAGATGACCGGCAGTTCTACATCGGGCAAGTTCAGGTCCCAGAGGGCGAAGTCGTTCACCCTGGAGAGACCCGAAATTTGGAGGTTTGGTTTCTTAACGGACCTGGTCTTGCTGAACTGCTGCAGGTCGGGCGCCAGTGGCGTGTCCAAGAAGGTAAAAACCTTGTGGCCAACGCTGAAATACTTGAGGTGCTCAGTGAGGGCTAGCCCCTTCAAAGCGCAGGTTACACATCAGATTTCGGAAACACCACTGGCTGCTTGTGGCCGAGCTTTGCCTTTCAACGACGGGCAGTAGCAGGCTCACTCCGAACGCGATCGTGAGGGAGGGCGAGAAGGTGTTGAATTGCATCGGTGATAGTCCACTGCTCGAACCCGGGGGTGATGAGGGAGCCGTCGGATGCGACCTCTGAAACGTTGAACCCTTCTTCAACGTCTTCGTAGTAGATGGCTACTTGCCCAAGCTGTGCCACGATAAATACCGATTCGTTCACACCTCCACGCATGACCGATGCGGTGCGAAATGGGACGCGCAAGCGGGCAAACTGTTCGGCGTGTTCTTGCAAACACTTGGCGAGCTGATCGGCCAATAGTCCCTCCAGCTCGTCACGAGAAATTGGAGTCCAGCGGTTCATAGCTTCTTGAATGAGGGCTCACGGAGGATTCTGACGGACTGGCGAACGGCCGGTTATGGCCGATAGTACGCGTTCAACGACGCAGCGTTGATGACAGCAACCGCTGCACAGCTGACATAGCGACTCGTAATTGCTACTGTATTTATAGCTGCTAGCGCTTTACCAATAAGCGCTAAGACCTATTTTTATTAATATTCTGTGTGAGCCAAATCCGTTCCCGCTAGCATCAGCTATCGCAAGGTCTGCCAGCGCACCACTCAGCCGCGGGTGCACAAAACGGTATCCCTGACCCGCGCTGTACTCGGCACCGCGTTCTGCCCGTCCAGCAGCAGAGTAGACAGTGCTCCCAGCAGGGCCCGCAACGGCAACCCCGGCCTGCGCAGCCAGACACGCCGACCAAACGCTGCAGCCAGCGCCCGCGCAAACGAGGCCTGCGTCACCGCCTCAGGCGCCACGGCATTGACGGGGCCTTGCAGGGTTTGGTGCGCCATCGCAAACCGCACCAACCCCACCGCGTCAGCCAAGTGAATCCACGGTGCACGCTGACGACCATGGCCCAGCACAGCGCCCAGGCCCAGCCGGGCGCTCAGTGCCTGCATCGGATACGCGCCCCCACCGCGCCCCAGCACCACGCCAAACCGCATGCGCACCACCCGCACGCCCAGGGCTTCGGCGCGCCGGGCCTCATGCTCAATGGCGGCGCACAAGTCGGACTGGAACTCGCCCGGGCGGGGCGGGGCGGTTTCGTCCAAGGGCTCCATCGACGCGTTGGGCGATGCACCGTAGAAGCCTACGGCCGATGCGCTGACCAGCACGCGCGGGGCCTTGTGCAGGCGCCGCATCAGTTGGACGACTGCCACGGTGGTATCGACGCGGCTGGCCAGCAGTTGGCGTCTGCGCGCCTGGGTCCACGGCATGCCCAGCACGCGGGCGCCTGCCAAGTGACGACAGCGTCGATGGTGGTGATGGAGCAACGCGCGTGCCGCCACATTTCAGCGTCTCACCCCCTCCGGCAGCTTCGCAATCACCTTGATCTCAAACTGAAAGCCATAGAGCCAGGTCACCCCAATGCCCGTGAGCGTGGGGTGCGGTGCGTTGCCCCAGTATTCGCCGATCACTCCCCAGGCTGCCTCGAAGTGCTTTTCTGGGTCCACCATGAACACCGTCGCATCGATCACGTCGTCAAACGTGCAGCCGGCGGCCTGCAGGATGGCGTTGAGGTTGTCGAACGCCAGCCGCACCTGGGCTTGGTAGTCGGGCTCCGGCGAGCCGTCGGGCCGGCTGCCCACCTGGCCCGAGACGAAGAGGAAACCGTTGGAGCGGATGGCGGGCGAGTAGCGGTTCTTTTCGTAGAGCGCTTGGCGCCCGGGTGGAAAAACCACGTCGCGAGGGGATGTGTGCGTCGATGCCATGGGAGTGTTTTCCTTTCGGTAGGCCGCAGGGGCCTTGGTTGTTGTTGAAAGGAATTTATCGGCGTGCCCCCGGCAGATAAACGGCCAAGCCTGTCCATCACTGTTTGTAAACTCCAAACAATCTTTGACGAGGCAGGAGCGCCATGGACCGGTTCGATGCAATGCAGGCGTTTGTGCGGGTGGTCGAATCGGGCAGCTTCACCAAGGCGGCCGACACCATGCACGTGAGCAAGACCACGGTGACGCAGCTGGTGCAGCAACTGGAGGCGCGGCTGCGCGTCAAGCTGCTGCACCGCACGACACGGCGGGTGCAGGTCACCGCCGATGGGGCCGTGTACTACGAGCGCGCCGTGCGCCTCTTGGCCGACATGGACGATGCCGAGACCAGCCTGTCGAGCGCGTCCGCCGCGCCCCGGGGCCGCTTGCGGGTGGATGTGCCCAGCCCGCTGGCCCGGCTGATCCTGGTGCCGGCCCTGCCGGAGTTTCATGCCGAGTACCCCGACATCCAGCTCGACATGGGCGTCAGCGACCGCATGGTGGATCTGATCGGCGACAACGTCGATTGCGTGGTGCGCGGGGGTGAGATTCAGGACCAGTCGTTGATTGCGCGGCATGTGGGCGACCTGCAGCTGGGCGTGTACGCAGCGCCCAGCTACCTGAGTCGTGCAGGCAGGCCTGTACACCCGCACGAGCTGGAGGATTCGCACCACCGCGTGGTGGGCTTTCTGTGGTCGAGCACGGGCAAGACGTTTCCGTACGCCATGCGGCGTGGCGCCGAGGACATTCAGGTGCAGGGCCGCTATGTATTGGCGGTCGACGACGGCAACGCCTACCTCGCGGCCGGGCTGGCTGGCATGGGCGTTCTTTGGCTTCCGCACTACATGGCCCGCCCGCACCTGGGCAGCGGCGAACTGGTGCCCCTGCTGGAAGACTGGGCGCTCGACCCCATGCCGCTGTACGTGGCCTACCCACCCAATCGCCATGTCAGCGCCAAGGCGCGGGTGTTCATCGACTGGGTAGCAGCTCTGATGGCAAAGCATGCGCCGCCGGTGCGCCCGCCGGGCAAGCGGCCCAGCGGGGCGGCGGACTGACCATCACCGCTGTACATGCCTTGGGCCGGATCAGGCCTGCGCGACGCGCACCGGCGCGCCCGCAGCCTTCAACGCATTGCGCACCCGGGCGGGCGTTGCGGCCGGCACCATCAGGCCCGCCAGCGCCTTGAGCGGCGCCACGGTGAACGCCGATGCGGCGCCCAGCTTGTCGGCAGACGCCAGCACCACCGTCTCGGCCGCGCGCTGGTGCAGGGCGCGTTTGACGGCGGCCTCCTCAAAATCGCCTGTGGTCAGGCCCGCTTCGGCGTGCACGCCGGTAACGCCCATCAGGTACAGGTCTGCACGCAGCTGGGCCGCGGCCTCGACCACGCTGGCACCCACGTTCACCATCGAGTGGCGGAAGAGCCGGCCCCCCAGCACCAGCACCTCGATCTCGGTGTGCCCCGCCAAAGCCACGGCCACGGCCGGGCTGTGCGTGACCACCGTGGCGCGCAGGTCCAGCTGCAGGTGTTGCACCACCTGCAGCGAGGTGGTGCCGCCGTCGAGGATCACCACCTGGCCAGGCTGCACCAGGGCCGCGCCGGCACGGCCCAGCGCGCGCTTGTCGTCGGTGGCGAGGTGCTCGCGCACCTGCAGGTTGCCCACGGCCTTTGATGCGGGCAGGGCGCCACCGTGCACGCGCTGCAGCTGGCCCTCGGCCGCCAGCTCGCGCAGGTCGCGCCGCACGGTGTCTTCCGAGATCCCGAGTTCCTCGCTGAGTGCCTTGGCCACGATCTGGCCGTCTTGCCGCAGGCGCTCCAGAATGAGTTGTTTGCGTTGGGTGGTGAGCATGGGCGTGAAGCGGGGCAACCGTGGATCAAAACCAGGGTTGCATGAATTTGCATGTTTGTGCATGATATTGCACGATTAAAAATTTGCAAGACCATGTCCACCCCCACCGACCCCAACACTCCGCTCTTGGTGCTTATTGCTGGCCCCTACCAATCGGGCGCCGACGGCGCCCCCGTGGTGCACCCCGTGAATGAATGGCCGTTGCGGCAGCACGCCTGCTTCGCCAAAGCCATTCCCGCAACGGAGCCAAGCCTGTGAGCCGCCCCGTGCCCGCACCGGTGCCCGCCAGTACCGAGCAGGTCAAGCTGCAGTCGGTGGAGGTGCTGTCCGACCATTGGTACACGCTGCGCAAGGTGACCTTTGACCTGCGCCGCCGCGACGGCCAGTGGCAAACGCTGAGCCGCGAGGCCTATGACCGCGGCAACGGCGCGGCCCTGCTGCTGTATGACCCGCGCCGTCGTACGGTGGTGCTCACACGCCAGTTCCGGCTGCCGGCGTTCCTCAACGGCAGTACCGACGGCATGTTGATCGAGACCTGCGCCGGCCTGCTGGACGGGGACGACCCCGAAACCTGCATCCGCCGCGAAGCCGAGGAAGAAACTGGCTACAGTGTGCGCCAGCCACGCAAGGTGTTCGAGGCCTACATGAGCCCCGGCTCGGTCACCGAAAAGCTCCACTTCTTTATCGCCGAATACGAGCCGCAGGACCGCATCCGCACCGGAGGTGGCCTCGCCCACGAGGGCGAGGACATCGAAGTGATCGAGATGCCACTGGCCGAAGCCCTGGCGGGCATTGGCAGCGGCGTGATCGAGGACGGCAAGACGGTGATGCTGCTGCAGCATGTGGCGTTGATGCTGCAGGAGGCGGCGGGATGAGGACATGCGGGCGGCGCAGGCGTTAAGGCCTGCGATGCCTATCGCGGTGTGCCGCCGGGCAATGCGCCGCCGCGCATCAGGCCTTCTTCTTCACCAGCCCGTAGATCACCAGCAGCACGATGGCGCCGATGATCGATGCGATCCAGCCGACGGACGCATTGGGCCCGTACCAGCCCATGGCCACGCCCACATAGCGCGCCAACAGCGACCCGGCGATGCCGAGAACGGTGGTCATGATCAAGCCCAATTTGTCATTGCCCGGCTTCAAGGCGCGCGCGAGCAATCCGACGATGAAGCCGACAACGATGGTTCCGAGAATGGAAAACATGGAATTCCTTTGTGATGATGGTCAAGCCGCACCGATGGCCCGGCAGCGACTGTAATTGCATTTCTGACCACGGTTTTCCACGCAGGATCCAGGTCGTTGCAGGGCAACGGCGCACCTTGAGAATGGCCTGCATGCTCCTGGCGAGGCGATGGTGGCGCGGATCGGCACGGCGCCTTGGTCCTTGCAGGCACGATAATGGATGGTGCTATTATTTCAGTAGCTAACAGTGCTTATATTTCAAGCGCCAGCGGCCATTTTTTCTCATACTCTCGTTTTTCCAACCCGCCCCCGTCCCTCCATGCAAGCTTTGCTCGCCGCCATCGCCGCCATGCCCCTGCCCGTTGAGGCCCAACGCGTCTTTCACGGGCGGGGCGGGCTGCATCCGGGTTCTGAGCAATGGTCGCTGGACGCCTACCCTCCGGTGTTCGTACTGACCAGTTTCGCACCCGCCACGGACGAAGACCTGGCCGCCATCGGCGCCGCGTTGCAGGCGCGCTGGGCGCAGATCGCACCGGCTGGCGAGCCGCTCAGCTGGGTCTTTCAGCACCGGGGCGAGGCCCTGCGCATGGAGGGCCGTAGCGAAACACGGCTGATGACCGGCGCCGTGCCCGACCCGCACATCGTGACGGAGGCTGGCGCGCGCTATCGCGTGCATGTGCTGCGCGGGCAAAACCACGGCCTGTTCCTGGACATGGCCGAGGGCCGCCGCTGGGTGCGCGACCACGCGGCCGCCCGCAGCACCGACCGCTACGGCCTGAAGGTGCTCAACCTGTTTGCCTATACCTGCGCTTTCTCGGTGGTGGCGCTGCAGGCGGGCGCCAGGCACGTGGTCAACGTGGACATGAGCCATGGCGCCATCGGCGTCGGGCAGCAAAACCACCAGCTCAACGGCATTACCACGGGCGCGGCGTTTTTGCCGCACGACATCTTCAGCAGCTGGGGCAAGATCACCCGCAGCGGGCCGTATGGCCTGGTCATCGTGGACCCGCCCAGCTACCAAAAGGGCAGCTTCGTGGCCACCAAGGACTACGCACGGCTGATGCGCCGCCTGCCCGACCTGCTGGCACCCGGCGGGCATGCACTGCTGTGTCTGAACGCGCCCGAGCTGGGCGTGGGCTTCCTGCAAGAGCAGATGCAGGAGCTGGCGCCTGAACTGCACTTTGTCGAACGGGTGGCCAACCCGGCTGTGTTTGCGGATGTGGACCCCGAGCGCGCCCTCAAGGTGCTGGTGTACGCCGCCCCGAACCTTTGAACAGGTTCTCAGGGCCGCTTGCGAGTGCCATTTGGGCTTTGTGGGTTATGGGTAGCTTCTGATATTCTTTGCGGCGCCTGTGTGAACCACAGGCCCACGTTCTCACGGCCTCGCCGCCTGGCGCATTCCTGGCGTGTTGGTGCGCGCTTCACCAGGTTCTTCTCCTCGACGTATGGTCCGATTTTTCTTGATTTTCATCGCCGTCTTGGCGGTCCTCTTTCGCATCGACATGCTCGATGAGGTGCAACGGGTCGCCATCGAGCCCTGGACCAGCCTGCTCGCCACCGCCAGCGCAGCGCTGATGACCCCGCTGGACTCGGATGTGGCGCACCATGGCCGCATCCTGATGAGCAAGGCCACGGGTTTTGCGGTGTCCATCGAGGCGGGCTGCAACGGCGTGGAGGCGGCCATCATCCTTATCGCCGGCATGATCGCGTTTCCTTCCAGCTGGAAACACAAGCTCGCCGGCATCGCCATTGGCATTGCGGCGGTGCAGGTCGTCAACCTGCTGCGCATCATCAGCCTGTACTACCTGGGCAAGTGGAACATGACCGTTTTCGAGTTTGCCCACCTGTACCTCTGGCAGGCGCTCATCATGCTGGATGTGCTGGTGGTCTGGATGCTCTGGATTCGCTGGATCGCCCGCCAGCAACCTCCCTCACCCCCTCAACCCCCCCTCGCCAATGCAGCTTAGTTCTGTCGGACGTTTCCTGCTGGTTGCCATCGCCAGCCTGCTGTGCCTGATGCCGCTGTGGTACTACCTGTCGCCACAACTGTCCAAGCCCGTGTTCTTCATGGCGGGCGAGGCGGCTTCCACTCTGTTCCATTGGGCACTGAGCTACACCCAGAAAGAGACCACGGCGTTGTTGAACACCACGCTCAAGGTGGTCTCCGTGCAAAACGGCCAGTTCAAGTCGGGCAAGCTTGCGCCTTTGGTGGACTACCGCTTGCTGGGCTACGGCATCGTGATCTTCTGGGCGCTGGTGCTGGCATCGTTTCCCCGTCACTGGGGGCGCAAGCTGCTCATAGGCTCCTTGGCTATGCTGCCGATCCAGGCACTCAACGTGGCCCTGCAGTGGTGCAACGATGTCTTCAACCGGGCGGGGCCTGAGGTGTTTGTGCAGACGGGACTGCCCGGGTGGGTGGCCGACGTGGTGGCGTTTCTGTACCACTTCAACCTGTTCATCTTTACCGCACTGGCCCCCGTGATGCTGTGGCTGTTGCTGGACCGGGAGTTCCTGGCCAAGCTCCACGCCCAGGCGCGTGCCGCCGTGGCCGTTCAGCGGCCACAGTAAAGCGGGGAGGCCCCCCAGGGCGGGCAGGGCGGGGGCAAAGCAGGGCAAGCCTGTGGCTCAGCCCAGCATTTCCATGATCGCTGCCCACTCGACGGGCTCCACGGGGGTGATCGACAGGCGGTTTCCGCGCTGCAGCACTCGCATCTGCGCCAGATCCGGGTGCTCCCGCAGCTGCGCCAAACCCACCAACCGTGTCTTGCGCTGCGCCTGCACATCCAGCAGCAGCCAGCGGGGTTTGTCGGCAGGGGATTTGGGGTCGTAGTACGGCGAGGCGGGGTCAAACTGCGTCGGGTCGGTTCGTGTGCCGCTCGCCACGCGCGCAAGGCCGGCAATGCCTGGTTCGGGGCAACTGGAGTGGTAGAACAAAACGCCATCGCCCACCTGCATGTCGTCGCGCATGAAGTTGCGGGCCTGGTAGTTGCGCACGCCCGTCCAGGGCACGGTGGCATTGGGCGCGGCCAGGGCGTCGTCGATGGAGCATTCCTCGGGCTCGGATTTCATGAGCCAGTAGCGCGCGGGGCGGGGTGTGGCAGAGACAGTCATGGCCGCCATTCTGGCAAAGGTGTGGTGGTGCGCATACAGGACAGGCCACGCATGTTTTACCAAGGTGCTTCTGTTTTTATAGCTAATTGCGCTTGATGGATAAGCGCTGGGTGCCATTTTGGTTTGTATTTCTGCGTCAGAACTGCAGCAGAACGGGCCTTGCAAAACCACATGGGCCCCTAGGAGTTGCAAAACGTACTGGCCCGCCGCCGCAGCAAGCCGCAGAATCAGCGCCGCCCGGGTTCCGGAAGAACAAAAGCCCTCGGCGAGGGGCGCACGCAGAGGGAGGGTGTATGGCCAACCAGGCACGGCGGCGCAACAAAAGCGCCAACCATCAGGCAGCGGCAAGCAACAGAAGCAGCTCCTGGTTTCTCATGCTGTTTGCGCTGCCGTTTTCCGCCGTGGGCATTGGCATGCTGCTGCTGGGTGTGCTGCCCACTCTGTACGACTGGTCGCGCATGCAGTTCTGGCATGAGGTGCCCGCACGGGTGGTTTCGGCCCAGCTGAACGCGCACCGGGGCAGCAAATCAGGCAGCACCTACAGCGTGTCGGCCCACTACCGTTATGAAGTGGCGGGCGTGGCGTATGACGGCCACCGGCCTGCCATCAACACCTTGGCCGACAACATTGGCAGCTTCCATGAGAACCTGGCCTGGCGCTTGGAGAGTGCGCAGCGCAGCGGTACGCCTGTGCCGGTGTGGGTGAACCCGTCGCGCCCGCAGGATTCGGTGGCCGACCGCAGCCTGCGCCTGGGTTTGCTGGGTTTTCAGATGATTTTTGTGGTGCTGTTTGGTGGCGCCGGGGTGGGCATGTTGATCTGGGGGTGGAGCCTTCGGCGCAGCGATGCACACAAGGCGGAGCGCTTGCAGACCCATGGCGACGAGCCTTGGCTGGCCAACAAGGCATGGGCCGACAACCGCATCCGCTCCAGCAAGCGCTGGGAGGTGTGGTTCGCCTGGGGCTTTGCCATCGTGTGGGGCGCCATTGCCTACCCCGCGGCGTTGTCTGCCATTCCCCGCGCCTGGCACAACGAGAACCACATCGTGCTGTGCGTGCTGGTGCTGATGGTTGCCGTGGGGCTGGGCCTGCTGGTGTGGGCCGTGCGCGCCACGCTGGATGCGCGGCGCCATGGCGAGGTGCGGCTGGTGATGGACCCGTTTCCTGGAGCCATCGGCGGGCATGTGGGCGCCACCGTGGACCTGCCCGGTGTGCCGTACCGGCCTGATCTGCGATTTGCCGTGACGCTGCGCTGTGCCTACCACTACCAGACGCGCACGGGAGGCGGCGACAACAGCAGCGAATCGCGTGAGCAGATCGTGTGGGAGGGCGAGGGTGCCGCACAGGTGCAACCCCAGGGACGGGGCAGCCGCGTGGCGTTCCGCCTGAGCGTGCCCAAGGGCCTGCCCGAGTCTGAACAAGCCGTAGGCACCAACGAGCACCACTGGACGGTGCTGCTGGAAAGCACCGATCCGGCGCTGAAGTTCTCGCGCCGGTTTGAGGTGCCCGTGTATGCCACGGGTGAAGAGTCCACCTGGCTCGCACACGACGCCGCCAAGCAACCGCAGATGCAAGCCCTGCGCGAGGCCGAGCTGGACGCGGTGAGCGACATCGAGCCCGTGGAAGGTGGCGTGCGGCTGTACCAGCCCTACGGCCGCCTGTGGCGGCAGAACCTGCTGTGGCTGGTGATGGGCGGGGGCTTCCTGGGCCTGGGCGTGATGGCGGGCTACATCGGCGCGCCTGTGTTGTTTCCGCTGGCGTTTGGTGGCGTGGGCGGCGCCATGCTGGTGTGGGGCTTCTATGCAGTGTCCAACAGCCTGACCGTGCAGCTGGACCGCCAGGGCCTGCGCACCGAACGCCGTCTGTTGGGCCTGATGCTGGCCTGGCGGCAGGTGCCTGCGCACGACATTGCCCGCCTCTCCATTCAGGAAAGTTACACGCTGCAAAGTGGTCACCAGCGCACCACGTTCTTTCGGGTGCAGGTAAATCTGCGCAACGGCAAGAGCGTGAGCATTGCAGACAGCCTCCAGGGCCGCCCTGTGGCGGAGCAGATGCTGAGCACCTTGGCCAAAGCCACGGGCTATGCCCGGTGAAGGGGTGGGTTCAGCGCGCCTTGCGAAACGTGAGGTTGATGCGGTAGCTGCCCGTCATCGGGTGATGGGCCTCAGGTAGCGGCAACACCCCATGAAACCGCAGCCGGGCCGGGCCGCCCCACACCACGACATCTCCATGCATCAGCGCAATGCGCCGTGCCTTGTCGGAGCGCTGTGCGCCGCCCCAAAGAAACACCGCCGGAATGCCCAGTGACACGGACACGATGGGGTGCGCGTAGTTGCCCTCGTCCCGGTCCTGGTGCAGCGACAGCCGGGTGCCGGGGGCATATCGGTTGATGAGGCAGGCGTCGGGCGCAAAGCCGGGGAAGCCCGCTGCTTGCGCCGCGTCAAATGCCAGCTGGCGCAATAGCGGCGGCATGGCGGGCCAGGGCTGGCCGCTGTCGGGGTCGAGGAGGTCGTAGCGGTAGCCGCTGCGGTCGCTCACCCAGCCGAGTCTTCCGCAGTTGGTCATGGCCACGGACATGCGCAGGCCCCCGGGGGTGATGAGGTGCCGGAAGGGGGCTTGTGCCGTCACCTGCTGCACCGCTTGCAGCAGGTCTGCCGCCTTCTCCAGCGCAAAGCCGCGCAGCACCATGGCGCCGGGCTCCAGCACCTCGGGCGGCTGGGCAGGCTGGGATGGGTCGTCGAAAAGGCTCAGGCTCATAACGGATGGCAATCCATGGCGGCTGTGTGGACCACAGCTGCCGTCGTCCCCGGAGGAGAAGGCGCGAAGCGGCACAGGGGGAACATCATCCAGCATCGTGAAAGATCACACCCAGCGTATGCCGCTGCCCGCTGCGCAAGCGGCTAACGCCATGTCGCATCTGCACGCGGTACGGCCCGCGCGTGCCCTGCACGGGGCGGTGGTGCACGGCAAACACCACGGCGTCGCCGCGCTGCAGCGGCACCACCTCGGCCCGCGACTGCATGCGCGGGCGCTGCTCGGTCAGCACGAATTCGCCGCCCGTGAAGTCGCGCCCGGGCTCTGACAGCAGCACCGCGACCTGCAGCGGAAACACATGCTCGCCATACAGGTCCTGGTGCAGACAGTTGTAGTCACCAGCGCCGTATTGCAGCAGCAGCGGGGTGGGGCGCACCTGGCCTGCGGCATGGCAGCGGGCAATGAAGTCGGCATGCCGCGTGGGGTAGCGCACATCGATGTCCATGGCGGTGTTCCACTGGTTGGCAATAGGTGCGAGGTGCGGGTACAGAGCCTCGCGCAGCCCGGCCACCACACCGGGCAGCGGGTAGCTGAAGTACCGGTATTCGCCCTGGCCAAAGCCGTGGCGCTGCATCACTACGCGGCTGCGGAAGGTGCTCTCATCCGCGTTGCCATACAGGCGGGCCAGCGTGGCGCATTCGGTGGCGCTGAGCAGTTGCGGCAGTACCGCGTTGCCTTGCTGGTGCAGGGCCTCCGTGGTTGTTGGCCAGTCGATGGCAACTGCACGCTGCGCCCAGTCGTCGTTCTTCAGACCGGGTTGGTGAGACAGCGGGACAGCGCTCATGCCACCTTCTCCGCCAGCGGTTGTGCGGGCTCTGGCGCTGCTTCGCGCGCCAGCAGCGCACGTTTGCGTTCCACGCCCCAACGGTAGCCCGACAACGCGCCATCACTTTTCACCACCCGGTGACAGGGTATGGCCACCGCCAGCGCATTCGCCACGCAGGCCTGCGCCACGGCGCGCACGGCGGTGGGGGCGCCTATGCGCTGGGCCACCTCGGCGTAGCTTGCAGTCTGCCCGGCGGGGATGGCCTGCAGGGCCTGCCACACGCGCTGCTGAAATGCCGTACCGCGCACGTCCAGCGGCAGGTTCAGCCCCAGGCCCGGGGCCTCGACAAAGGCCACCACCTGTGCCACCAGCGCTTCAAACGCGGTATCCCCGCCGATCAGGTGGGCCTGTGCAAAGCGGTCCTGCAGGTCGCGCACCAGGGCGTCGGCGTCGTCGCCCAGCAAGATGGCGCAGATGCCCCGGTCGCTCTGGGCGACCAGAATGGCGCCCAGCGAACACTGGCCGATAGCAAAGCGAATGTCTTGCGCAGCGCCCCCCGCGCGGTAGCGGCTGGGCGTCATGCCCAGGACCTGGGCCGATTGCTCGTAAAAGCGGCTGCTGGACTGGTAACCCGCGCTGTAGATCGCGTCCGTCACCGAGGCCGTGTGTGCGTTGTCGAGCGCACTGCGCAGGCGCTGCGCACGCTGGGCGGCGGCATACGCCTTGGGCGTGAGGCCCGTGGACTGCTTGAAGATGCGGTGCAGGTGCGACGGGCTCAGGCCCATCTGGGCGGCCAACGCATCCAGCGTGGGCGCCTCACCGGCGGCAGCGCCTTCGATGATGCGGCAGGCCTCTGTGACCAGCGCGGCGTGGTGCGACAACGCCGTGGGCTGCCGGGGCTTGCAGCGCTGGCAGGGGCGAAAGCCTGCGGCTTCTGCATCAGCGCAGCTGTCGTGAAACCGCACATTCTCCGGCCGGGGTGCACGCGCCGCGCAGCTGGGGCGGCAATACACGCCCGTGGTCTGCACCGAATACCAAAAGCTGCCGTCCGCCGCTGCGCTGCGCGCCGCCACCGCCGCCCAGCGCGGGTCGGCCTGGGTGGCTGCGGCCTGTGCGGCCTTGGTGGAGGGGGTGGCGCGGTGGGGCATGGAGACGGCGTAGGTAAATGGTCGGTCCGGGAGACTGGCGCTGCGCTGGGTGGCGTTCGGGTTCATGGTGGATGGCTCACAAGGGGGTTGCGATGCCATGCACTCTAGGGATGGGGTGCGCAGTGTGCACTCCGAAGCTTGCTTTTGAATTCTGCGCCACGGCACCGAGGTGGTTCTAGTGCTGAATTTGCTCTCAGTTCAATTGCTGTTGGCGCTTTCCCATCAAGCGCTAGAGGCCTAAAAGGCACAAATCTACTGGCTGTTGTGTGGGATTGATCGCGCCCCCATCTTTTAGACTGCACCCGGCTTGCCGCCCGCGCCCAGGCCAACCAGAACAAAGCCCACCATTCGGGAGGAGACCCATTTATGCCGCACACCCGCCACACACGCAGGGCGGGGTTCCGCAAGGCCCTGTTGCTTACCTTGTTTGTCGCCGCCGGGGGCGTGGGGACTACTGCAGGGGCCGCTGACCCACAGGCTGCACACCCTCTGGTGGGCCGCTGGAAGGTGGCCAGCATCAACGGCGCGCCGCCGCCCAAGTTCCTGGCTGGCCAGGTGCTGGTGATTCAGGCCGACGCGCAGGTCATCAACCTCGACCTGGGCGCGTCCGGTGGCGCCTCCACCTCGGAGGGCGCCGTGCAAAAAGCCCTGCGCGACGCGCTGATGCGCGGCACCTGGCGTGCCGACAAGGCGCGGCTGTATGTGTCGAACAGCCCACGCCGCGACACCGGCAGCGCCTACGCCATCACGCAACAAGGTACGTTGCTGAGCCTGGACCCGGACCCGTATTTCTCGAATAAGGACGTACCCTCCAAAGCCACCTACGAGCGCTTGCCGTGATGTCCCCCGCGTCCCCACGCCACGCGACGCAGCGGCGTGAAAAGCTGCCGGGAGGCATTTGGGTTCTGGCCTTGTTCGCCGTGCCCTTCGCCGCAGCGGGCATTGGCATTTTCTGGTTCATGGTGGCTTCGCCCGTGTTTGACTGGGCGCGCATGCAAACCTGGAGCCAGGTGCCTGCGGTGGTCGAATCGGCCAGGCTGCAAAGCCATCATCCCAGCAAGGGCGGCACCACGCACAGCGTGTCGGTGCGCTACCGGTATGTGGTGGAGGGCGTGACCTACACCGGGCAGCGCGCCGCCATTCACGAGCGGGCCGACAACATTGGCAGCTTTCAAGAAGAACTGGGCCGCCGTCTGCAGGGCTTGCAGCGCACTGGCAAAGCCGTGCCGGTGTGGGTCAATCCCCGCAACCCTGCCGAGTCGATTGTGGATCGCCGCCTGCGGCCGGGCCTCATCACCCTGGCACTGGTGTTGTCCTCGGTGTCGGCATGGTTTGGGCTGGCGGTGCTGGCAAAGATAGCCCGCGCCGTCTGGAACGGTGGCATGCCGGTTGTACCCGGCCCGCCGGGCTCTCGTCCTCCGCGCTGAAAGGTCGGCGCGCGGTACGCGCCCAAGTGCGTAATTTGCTATATTAAAGATAGCTGCTTGCGCTTGATAGATAAGCGCTAGGGGCCAAAAAACACTCAAACTTCTGGTGGCTGCAGCGGCCGGGGTCGGCGTTTGCCCGTGCCGCCCCAGCGCAGTGCGTCTTCGCCCGGAATGCCCAGCGGGTTGTTGACTGGCTCGCTCAAAGGCGCCAGCAGTGCGTGCAGGTCGGCCTCGCTGAACTTGACCGCGCCTTCAGCATCGTGGCCCAACACGCCCTGGGCCAGCGCGGCCTTGCGGGCCTGCAGCTCCAGCATGCGTTCTTCGATGCTGCCTTCCACCACCAGTTTGTAGACAAACACGGGCTGGTCCTGCCCGATGCGGTGGGCGCGCGCGGTGGCCTGCTCTTCGACGGCGGGGTTCCACCAGGGGTCGAGGTGGATCACGGTGTCGGCGGCGGTGAGGTTCAGGCCCAGACCACCGGCCTTGAGGCTGACGAGCAGGATGGGGGCGCTGGTGTCGTCCTGCGCCTGGAACTGCCGCACCACCGCGCCACGCTGGCGGGGTGGCGTCTGGCCGGTGAGGGTCAGGTAGGGCAGGGCCAGGGTGTCGAGCAGCTCGGCCGCCAAGCCCAGCATCTCGGTGAACTGCGAGAACACCAGGACGCGGCGGCCTTCCTCGACCAGGGCGGGCAGCATGTCGGCCAGCAGTTCTAGCTTGGCGCGCTCCATCGTGTGGGCCGTTTTCGTGGTTCCTTTGACAAGGCGCGGGTCGCAGCAGACCTGGCGCAGCTTGAGCAACGCGTCCAGGATGGTGATCTGCGCGCCGTCAAAGCTCTGGCGCTCCAGCGCACGGCGCACCTGTTTGTCGGCCGTGGTGCGCACGGCCTCGTACAGCTCGCGCTGTTTGCCTTGCAGCTCCACGCGCTGGATGACCTCGGTGCGCGGCGGCAGTTCGGTGGCCACGTCCTGCTTGCGGCGGCGCAGGATGAAGGGGCGCACGCGCTGCGACAGGAGCTGCGCGCGCAGGGTTTCACCGTTTTCCTCGATCGGCTTGCGCCAGCGGGCGTTGAAGCTGCGCACATCGCCCAGAAAGCCCGGCATCAGGAAGTCGAATTGGGCCCACAGCTCGCCCAGGTGGTTCTCCAGCGGCGTGCCCGTCAGGCACAGCAGGTGCGGCGCCTGCAGCTTGCGCAGGGCGCGGGCGCTGCGGCTGCCGGCGTTCTTCACCATCTGCGCCTCGTCCAGGATCAGCAGGTGGAACGGCTGTGCGGCCAGTGCCTCCACGTCGCGCCAGAGCAGCGGGTAGGTAGTCAGCACCAGGTCGTGGTCGGCCATCTGCAGGTAGCGCTGGCCACGGCTCGCGCCGTGCAGCGCCAGCACGCGGAGGTTGGGGGCCATGCGGGCGGCCTCGGCTTGCCAGTTGAAGAGCAGTGAGGTGGGCAGCACCACCAGGGCAGGGCGGGTCAGGCGCCCGGCCTCCTTTTCGGCCAGCACATGGGCCAGCGCCTGCGCGGTTTTGCCCAGGCCCATGTCGTCGGCCAATATGCCGCCCAGGCCCTGCGCGCGCAGGTACTGCAGCCAGGCCAGGCCCTCCAGTTGATAGGGGCGCAGCTGCACCCGGAGTCCCTGCGGCGCGGCCACCGGCTGCGGGGTGCCGATGGTGCGCAGGCGCTTGGCGAGCTGGGCCAAGCCCACGTCGCCCTGCAGCTGCCAGTCGTTGTTCCAGCCATTGACCGTACCCACGCGGTGAGCCAGCACCAGCCCGGCGCGCAGGGCTTCGATGCGGCGGGCCTCCCACGCGCCCAGGTGCAGCGGATCGCCATCCTTGCGCTGGTTACGGGTCGGGTCGGTCAGCAGATCGACCATGGCGCCCACGATGGCCTTGAGCGGCCCGGCGGGCGCGTCGATGCGTTTGCCGCCGGGTGCGCGCAGCGAAATGATGGCGATGTCGTCGATGGCGGCCATCTGCTGCGCGTTGAGCCAACGGGCGTCGCGGCGCAACAGGTCGGCCAGCAAGGGCGCCAGGTCCAGCGTTTCGCCGTCGATCTCTAGCCCCAAGCTGAGCAGCCAGGCGCCTTCGCGCTCGGGCAGTTGCAGCTTTTGCACGGGGCGTTCGCGCAGGGCCAGCGGGCCGTCCACTTCCTTGCCCAGCAGTTCGCCCGTGTCGGGGGCGATCAGCAGCTTCCAGCGCAACACGGGCACGCTTTCGTGCGCAAAGCCGGGCTGCACCACCACGCTCCAGCCCTCGGCGCGCAGTTGGGGAATCTGCTCGGCCCAGAAGTCGCCAAAGTGCGCCTCCTGCGCCAGCGTCCACACGGGGCCCAGCGTGGCGGCTACGGCGCGGTGGCGCCATTGCAGCTTGTTCGCATCGACGGGGATCAGGCCCAGATCCCACACGCGGTCCATGGCGTCGGCCTCGGCGCCCAGGTTGCGCTGCATGCGCACAACCGGGCCGCCGGTGTCGAACAGGTCTTGCACGGGGCCCGGGCGCGCGTTGAGGATGGAGGTGGGGGCAGGCGTCTGCCAGTGGGCGCCATCATCAGTGCGGTAGGTCCAGTCAATCTGCACAAGCGTCACGCTGTCGCCGCGCGGCCCCAGCTTGCCCTGGGGCGCCATGCCCAGCAGGCCGTCGCCCCGGCCCAGGGTCATGAGGGTGATGCGCGGGCGGAAGTGGCCGCTGGTTATGCCAGGGTTGTGGGCGCTTTCGGAGGCAGGGCGGTCGGGTTGAACAGACTTGTGGGCCGCGTCGTTGCGCAGCAGAGCCATTACGCGTGCGGCTTCCGCATCACTCAGGGGCGCTAGCGCCTGCAGATGGGCTGGCCCGGCCTGGGTGCGCAGGGCCTGCACCCAGGCCTGCACCAACGCCGCCCGGTCAGAGCGGGGCGGGATGGGTTCTGTGGGGCGGGCACCGGATGCAGGCATAGGCCGCCGATTGTGCCGTGCCGGCGGCGTCCCGGACTGCGCCTAGAACTCCCAGGCCATGCCCACCTGGCTGAACGTGCGGCCGTTGCCACGGCCCACGGCGGCGGATGCTTTGAGCCCGTCGGTGATGGCGTAGCGCAGGCCCACGGCCTTGTCCGGGCGCGACCTTTGTTCGCCGTACACCTCAGACGTGAGCTGCAGTTGTTCAGTAAGCGGAATCTCATAGCCCACGGCCCAGGTGGCCGCACGGTGGCGGGCGCCTTGTGCCCTGACGGTTTTGTGGCCGGCATTGAGGTGCAGCACCTGCGCATTGGCCAACCGGTAGCTGGCCAGCGCTGTGAGGGCGGTTTCGCGCTCGGTGAAACGCTGCGGGGTGGCGTGGTCGCGAACGCGGGTGTGGCCCATGTCGAACCTCGCACCCACCGACCAGCCCGTTTCGTTCTGGATGGGCACCCACTTCACACCCCAGCCATGCCCATGGAAGGTGGTGGATGCGCCCATGGCCGTGTCTTTGGCGCGTGCCAGCGAGACCTCCATTTCCAGCTGCGGCGCGATGCCAGCGCCAAAAAGCAGCTCGGCACCTCGGGTCTTGTCATCGCGGCCGAAGACACCTTCGAGCTTCATGGCGCCTTGGGTCAGCGTGCCCGCATCGTCGGTGTGCATGGGCGCTTCGGCGTGGGCGTGCAAGGCGCTTGCCAGGCTGGACAGTGCGATGCAAAGGGGCGCGATTTGCGAGGGTTTTGTGGCTTTGGGGGGGCGTCTCATGGGGTCTCTCTTTGTAGTGGGATTCGAATTATTGCGGGGCGGGTCAGGCGCATCGTCAGTCCGCAGAACGGGGCAGGGCGGCAGGCCATCGCAGCTCAATGCCAAAGCCCGAAGCACAGTCTGGGAGCACCGTGTGGCCCCCGTGCGCGCGCGCCACCAGGTCGGCCAGCACCAGCCCCAGGCCACGCATGGCGCTGCCTTCGCCATAGGCCTGCTGCTGCAGCGATTGCTGTAAACGGACTTTGGTGTGGGGCTGGCAGCCATCGCCATCGTCCTGCACGCGCAACACGGTGTCGGCGCCCTCCTGCAGCGCGGTGATGGTGACATGGTGGGCGTTGAAACGGTGCGAGTTGTCCAGCAGGTTCAGCAGGGCGGCGGCCAGCAGATCGGGGTCGGCGTCCACTGGGGTGGTTTGTTGGATGGAGATGGCCATGTCGTGAAACGCCAGCGCATCGATGAGCTGGCGCATGTCAACGTTTTGGCGCTGTGGCTCCATGCCGCTGCGAAACATCATCAGCAGCGCTTGCATGACCCGACCGAGCCTGCCCGCAGCGTCTCGCGCGCGCACCAGGCGCGGCCTTATCGACTCGGGCGCCTCTTTGATCGCCAGGGCCAGTTGCACGTCGATACCCGCCACCGGCGTGCGCAGGGCATGGGCCGCGTGCGAGGTGAACGCGCGTTCGCTGATGATCCGCTGTGCCAGCCGGTGCCCCAGGTCGCCAATGGCCTGCTCGATGGGATGCAGCTCCTGCCTCGGTGCGGCCTTGGGCGCGGTGTCGGGCCGAAGGGGGTCATAGTGCTGAACGCTTTGGCCCAGCGCTGCCAGCGGGCGAAGCTCCTGCCGAATCCGCCAGTTCATCAGCAGGGCCGACAGCAGGCCCATCGACAGCGCCGCCATCAGCGTGTACCAGACCACTTCACCGTGCACCTCGTCGCGCTCCGTGCGGCTTTGTGCCACCACCAGGAATTGCCCGGGGCGCTGGCTGAATACCGACGTGAAGGCGCGCCATTGCCCGTCTTGCGTCCAGGCGATCGCCTCGGTGGGGGCGGTTTGCAAGGCCAGCTCGGGGGCCTTGTGCGAGCGGCTTTTCACGCGGCCCGACGGCGCGTCCACCACCTGCCAGACCAGGTGTTCCTCATACGAAAAGTGTTTGGTGGCGCTTTGGCCGCTGGTGGCCAGATCGGGCTGGATGGCCATGACGCTGTGAAAAATCTCAGCAGCCTCTCGCAGTTCCTGGTCCATGAGTTCGCCCATTTCGTGGGCGATCACGTACCAGACGACCACGGAGGTCAACAGGCCGAACGCGATGGAGATAAACAGCAGCGATTGGACGAGCCGCCCCCGGATGGACGGCGGTTTTGTCTCGCCCGTGCGCATACCCATGTCGTTAGCCCGTAGAGGCCGTTAGAGCCGTCGGCGGGGCAAAGGGTGCAGGAATGCGGTAGCCCATGCCCCGCACCGTCTGGATCACGTCCTTGCCCAATTTGCTGCGCAGATTGAAAACGTGCACCTGCAGCGCGTTGCTGGCTAAGTCGCTGTCCAGCCCCAGCACCAGCGCCTCCAGATCCGACGCGGAAACTGTGCGCCCCGCGCGCAACACCAGCGCCTCCAGCACCGCCCATTCACGGGCGGTCAGCTCCACCCGCTGGCCGTGCAGCCGCACTTCTTTGTCGGCCAGCAGCACCTCCACCGCGCCAAATGCCTTGCTGGGAGTGCCGCCGGTCATCCGGCGGGACAGTGCACGCAGCCGGGCACACAACTCCTCGGGGGCAAAGGGCTTGACGAGAAAATCGTCAGCACCGCTGTCCAGCCCATGGATGCGGTCACTGAGCATGTCACGCGCGGTGAGCACCAGGGCCGGTGTCTTAGCCCCTTTGGCGCGCAGGCTGCGCAGCCAGCCGAGGGCGGAGCCATCGGGCAGGTTCCAGTCCAGCAGCCAGGCGTCGTAGGGCTCTGTGATCAAACCCCGCGCTTGCGCCAGGGTGGTGCACCAGTCCACCAGATAGCCGTCGTGCTGCAGAAAATCCCGCAAGCCTTCGCCCAGAGTGTGATCGTCTTCCAGCAGCAACAGTCGCATGCGAGTCTGGTCCGTCAAAAGTGCTGCTTGGTGCCGGTGACCATGGCCCGCACGAGGCGCACCCGCTCCAGCCGCCCCATCACGATGGCCGCCGCAGCGTGCAACCCTGCCGCCAGCAGCAGTCCGTTGGCCAGCACCTCGTGCAACTCCATCAGCCATTCTTCGCCGAAGAATGTGTCGGTGGTTTGCATCCACCCCGTTACGCCCAGGGCCAGAACGATGGCCATCAAGGCCAGCATCATCAGCGCCCCGAGGGGGTTGTGGCCCACGTAGACCGGATGCTCGCCATTGCGAAGTGCGCCCAGGTGCTTTGCCAGTCTGCGCGGGGTGGGGAAAAAGTCACTGAACCGCGCGTGGCGGCTGCCTACGAAGCCCCAGACCAGCCTCGCCAGCACCAGGGCGCTGGCGGTGTAGCCCACCCACTCGTGTGCTGTTTTTCCGGGCTCCAGAACAAACTGGTTCAGGACCACGCAGCTCACCAGGCTCCAGTGAAAAATACGGACAAACGGGTCCCACACCTTGGTGGCGGCAGGGGGGTGGTGAAGAGGAACGGGCTTCATGGGCGACTCGGGGTGCAGGCGAGGGGCAGGACGGGACGCTTCGCTCGGGCTTACTTACGCTCGATTTCAGCGCCAGTGGCGGGGTCGAAATAGATCTCCACCTTCTTGCCCGCCTTGTCCAGACCGTAGATTTCGTAGCACTTGCCTTTGCTGACCTTGAAGGTCCGGATCTGGTAGCCCTGCTTTTCGAGCCCGGCCTTGAAGTCGGCTTCTTTCATCCATTTTTCTTCTGGAACATTGCAGGTGGGGCCCGCAAATGCAGCGGTAGAACCAAGGGCGAGAACTAGGGCGGTGATATGCAGTTTCATGGTGAATGTTGGTGTCAGTGGGTTTGAACATGTGGACTGACTGCCCACAAACTGCATTGGACGCGGCCAAGATTAAGTGGACATGAAGCGCCGCCAGCGCCACGCCGGAGCAGATCCGGGGGCGCTGATTGGGGATGAAAAACGTGGCTGTTCCGCAGCCACCAATGGGCTACCGGGGCCTGGTGTTCCCAATCCCAGCAGGGGCAGGCGGCACGGCGGGGCCGCCCCGCGTGGCCTGCAGGTTCATCGCGGCGGCGGCCAGCAAGATGGCCGCTGCGCCCAGCCACTGCGCGGGCTGCAGCCGGTGGCCGAACGCCACAAAGTCCACGCCGATCGCCACCACTGGGTAGATGAACGACAGCGCCCCCTGCAAGTAGGTGGGCAGCTTTTGCACCGCGCCATACAGCAGGATGTACATGAGGCCCGTGTGCACCACGCCCAGGGTGACCAGCAGCAGCCAGGTGCTGGCGCCCTGCGGCGGGGTGCCCAGGCGGGCAAAAGGTGCGAGCATGAGCACGCCTACGGCCACCTGCACCAGCGCAATCAGGTGCGGCGGTGTGCCCGTGAGCCGCTTGGCAATGACCGAGGCCACGGCCCAGAAGAACGCCGCGCCCAGCGCCATGGCAATGCCCAGGGCGTAGTCGCCGCCCGGCAGGCTCACACCGGGCTTGGCCTGCACGATGAGCAGCATGCCCACAAAGGCCGTGGCCAGCCAGCCGAGTTTGGCAAGCGTGACGCGTTCGCCAAACAGCAGGGCACCAAAGATCACCAGCATGAACGGCTGCGTGTTGTAGACCGCTGTGGCGACGGAGATGGAGGCATGGGAGTAGGCGCCGAACAGCAGCAACCAGTTGGTGACGATGGCCACGCCGCCCAGTGCGGCCCAGCGCGCAATGCGCCAGGTCATGCCGCGCAGCAGCCCCATGGCCCAGCACACCAAGCCCAGGGCCACGGCGCCAAAGGCACAGCGCCAGAACACCACCTCCAGCGCGGGCAGGCCCGACTGCACGACAAACCAGCCGATGGTTCCTGAGATGACCATGGCGGCGCCCATCTCCAGCGTGCCCTGTGTTTTCTTGTCCATACCTGTGTGCCTGTTGCTCCGTGTGGTGATGGCAGAACTATAGAAAACAGAAGCTTCGCAAGGAATGCATTGCATTAGGTAATTTTTCAATCGCTCCTGATAATCTGAGGCATTTCTCTAATTTCACCTCTGCACCATGGACGCCATCGACCAAGCCATCCTGACCCAGCTGCACCAGGACGCGCGCACCTCGCTCAAGGAGCTGGGCGAGCGCGTAGGCCTGTCGTCGCCCAGCGTGTCCGAGCGCCTGCGGCGGCTCGAAGAGCGCGGGGTGGTGCGTGCGTTCACGGTAGACATCGAGCCGCGCGCGCTGGGCTACCAGCTGCAGGCCATCGTGCGGATTCGCCCCCTGCCGGGCCAACTGGCGGCGGTGGAGCAGCTGATCCGCGACACGCCCGAGTTCTGCGAGTGCGACAAGGTCACGGGCGACGACTGTTTTGTGGCCCGGGTGTTTGTGCGGTCCATCGAGCAGCTGGACGGGGTGCTGGACCGCATTGCCGACAAGGCGCAGACCAACACGGCCATCGTGAAGGCGCAGACCATCCGGCGACGGCCGCCGCCCTGGGTTCCAGGCGTCTGAAGAGGAAGGGCGCCGCTCAGCCGCCCAGCACCCGCGCAAACAGCTCGTTGCGGAAGTGGATACCCAGGCGCGCAAAGGCGCGATTGCGGTAGGTCTTGACGGTGGGCACGCTCAGGCCCAGGTCGCTGGCGATGCCTTCGTGCGTCATGCCCTGCAGCAGGCGCGCACACACGTCCAGCTCGCGGTCAGTCAGCTCGGCCTGCAGGCGCACCAGGCGCATGCGCAGCACGGGCAGGCCGTCGGCCGCCAGCGGGGCCAGGGCCGCATCGGCAGGCAGCGCCAAGGTGTGTACCGGGTCAGTGCTGCTGGCCTCGTGCCACAGCGTGGCCGGGGGCAGGTGCGTGTGCGACAAGTCGATGTGCTTGCGGGTCAGCGCCAGCAGCACCGGCGCGACGGACTCGAACGCGCTGATCTGCCGGTCGCTGAAGGCGTGCTGGTGCTGGTGGCGGTAGAAGTTGACCGCGAACACCGAGCCATCGCTTTCATACTCGACCACCGACACGCGCTCGGCCACGCCGTGGGCTTCGTACACCCGGGCGCGGTGTTCGCCCTCCACCTCGGTCGCGGTCACATGGCACAGGCGCGTTTCGGGCGCAGCCACGGGCACTTCGTCAAATGGGCGGCCCCAGGTGCGGTCGCTGCGGTAGGGGCCCGAGAGGTAGGCCCACCAGCAGTCCTGCGTGGTGTCGGGCACGCCCCGGCTGGCCGACATGAACAATGTGGGTTTGCAGCGGTGGCCCGTGCGGTACACCGACCAGGAAGCGGCGGGCAACACCGGTTCCAGGTCTTGCAGCAGGCCCGGCGCAAAGCCGTTGTCGCCCAGACGATGAACCATGCTGGCCAGCGTCTGGCTGGCAGCGCTGTGCAGCACCTGTCGGCCGGGCACAGTCTGGGAAGAGGAGGGAAGCCACTGCCGCATGGAAAAGTCGGAAATTGCGAGGTGATGGGGTGCGAAAACGTGGAGTGTGCGCTGAAACTGCCCCCGATGCGGCCACTGGGGCGCTCGGGTTATCCCGTCATCCTCTCGGATGACAGGCGCTGCTTGCAACGGGACTTACGCTAGGTCCCATGTCTGAAGTCATCCCCTTACCCGATCCGCAATTCCAGTTTTTTGCCGACCTTCGCGTGGAGGTAGGCGCCCCCCAGGAAGTCGGCCCCACCGTGCACGGCCTGCGCAGGCTGATCCCCATCCTGGGCGGCACCGCCACCGGCGATGGCTGGAGCGCGCGCGTGCTGCCGGGCGGCGCAGACTTCCAGCTCATCGTCAACGATCGGCTGTCGGAGCTGGATGCGCGCTACGTGCTGGAGACCGATGGTGGCGACCTTATTTATGTGCAAAACCGTGCCGTGCGCTCGGGCCCGGCCGAGCTGATTGCCCGCCTGGTGCGTGGCGAGCTGGTGGACCCGGCGCAGGTCTATTTCCGCTGCAGCCCGAGTTTCGAGACGGCGTCGCCCGCGCTGTCCTGGATGGCCGAGCGCATGTTTGTGGGCACGGGCGCGCGCTACCCAGACGCCGTGGCCATGCGTTTTTTTGAGCTGCGATAGCGTCCGGCCCTTTTTTATCTTTTGACCTTTCCCAACGTACAAGACTTGGAGACACCATGAAAAACACCACCCAACCCTTGCGCCGCGCCCTGGTGGCTGCATCCATCCTGGCCGGGCTCATGCCCTGGATGGGGGCCCAGGCGCAGGGGGCTGCGGCCTACCCCACCAAGCCGGTGCGCATCATCGTGGGCTTTCCGGCGGGCACGGGGCCCGATATCGTGGCGCGCCTGCTGGCGCAAAAGTTGTCGGAAGGCTGGGGCAACCTGGGCGTGATCGTGGACAACAAACCCGGCGCAGGCGGCCTCATTGCAGCGGGCGAAGCAGCCCGCGCCACACCGGACGGCTACACGATCATGCTGGGCGAGACGGGCCAGCTCAGCATCGCCCCGAGCAGCTACAACAAGCTGCCCTACGACCCAGCCAAGGACTTCGCCGCTGTGAGCCAAGTGGTCACGTCCGACTTTGTGCTGCTGGTCAACCCCCAAAAGGTGCCGGCACGCAACGTGAAGGAGTTTGTGGACTGGACCAAGCAGCAAAAGGGCCTGTTCCTGGCCACCTTCGGCGCGGGCACTCCGGGGCATTTTGGCGCCTTCATGTTTGGGGACGCGGTCAAGCTCAAGCCAGAGCCCGTGCACTACAAGAACACGTCGGATGCGCTGGGCGGCCTGTTCAGTGGCGACGTGCAGGGCGTGTTTGCCAGCGTGGGGCTGGCCGCGCCCAACGTGAAGGCTGGAAAGCTCGCCGCGCTGGGTACCACCGGGGCCACGCGCACGCCCACGCTGCCCGATGTGCCCACCATCAAGGAGCAGGGCTACGCCAATCTAGAGTTCTCATCGTGGTTTGGCATCGTTGCACCCGCCAAGACCCCCCCCGAGATCATTGCCAAGCTCAATGCAGACATTGTGCGGGCCGTGCAGTCGCCTGAAGGCAAGGCGAAGATGGAAGAGGCCGGGTTCCGCGTGACGGGCACCAGCCAGCAGGACTTTGCCCGCACCATTGCCGCCGACACGGTGACCTGGGGCAAAGCGGTGGCCGCCACGGGTTTCAAGGCCGATTGACGTGCCCAGACGCTAGGGCCACGCCATCTGCGGCGTAGCCCTCGCAGGTTCTCAGCAGGATTACCGAGATGCCTTGGGTGCGGGCAGCTGCAACTGTGCCTCCTGCACAACGCGAACGCAGTCCTTCAAGTGCTGCTCGCCCAGGTAACGCAGCGTGGCATAGCCAATGGTGGCAGCCACAGCCTGGCCCGCGAGAGGAACATATTTGGCGGCCTGTTTGGTCGTCAGGCGAAGACCCACGGTCTGCGTGGCGCGGATGACCAGCTCGCGCGTGATCAGCTTGCCGATCAGCACCGACCCCACAAGGCTCACCGCTTTTTGCACCTGCTCGCGCTTGTTCGGGTCGAGTAGGTCAATCTGCGCCGCCGACAGGCCGAACTCGGCATTGATCTGCGGTAGCAGGCGTGAGAGCAGTGCAGCGTCCACCGCCCAATCGAGCCCGGGCACGGGCACGGCACTGGCGGCGGCAGCCACCAGGGCACGCCGATGGAGCAATTTGCGGCTGCGTTGCACGGCGGCAGCCAAGGCGGGATTGCCAGCTGCCATCTGCAGGGAAGTGGGCATGGTTGGGTGGTATTGAATGAAATGTCGGTAAAAGAAGGAGCGGCTGCCAACAGTAGCAGTGAATCCATCATTTCATCAGTTTTTGCCCTTCACAAGGCTGTATACCGCCAGCAGCAGCATAGCGCCCACCACCGAAGCGATCCAGCCAGCGGCCTCGCCCTGCTGGTACCAGCCCATGGCCAGGCCCAGGTAGCTGGCCAGAAATGAACCCGCCACCCCGAGCAGTGCGGTCATGATCCACCCCAGCTTGTCATCCCCCGGCTTGAAGGCCCGGGCCAGAAGACCCACCACCAGACCGACCACCAGCGTTCCGATCAATGACACCATATTTGTTTCCCCTTGTGTTGTTACGACGGCGATGCGCTGACTCTAAAGAAGGCGGGAAAGTGGAGGTGTCGGACAACGCGCCCTGTGGGCGTCCCGTCTGGTGGCGCGCCGTCGCCTGTTCTCGCCGTGCATTCGCTCCGCGTGTCGGTGCCGTTGGATGACGCTGCAAGCGGTCGGTAGCGGGTTGTGGGTGCTGTCTGACATCCTGGTGCGGCGGGTGCTTGCCAAGCCAGCGTGCGCTGGGCCCTACATTCAAACGTCTGCACTTTAAGGAAGACTGATGACCCAAATCCCCAAAACCCGTTCTTTCTCCCTGGTGTTGATGGCCGCGCTGGCCCTGGGTGGCGCCGTGGCGCTGCCCACCACTGCGGCCGCACAAAATGGCGATGAGGCTTCGCTGGCGCGCGGTGCGGTCCCGGACACGACCCCTCAGCAACGCTACCAGACCGCCATCCGCGAGGCAGGCGGTGGCCTCAAGGTCAGCCTGGAGGAATGCCGCACCATGGCTGCGGCGGAGCGCAGAAGCTGTGAGTCCCAGGCCCGGGCACGCTATCAGGCCGACATGGCCACGGCCAAAGCCATGTTGCGCGACCCTTCGCTGGGCCCGGTGAATGTGGTGGGAGGCCCGATCCGCAGCACCGAAACGGTGTACGAGATCAAAAAGTAACGAGTGCCGCAGGCCGGCGGTTACTTGGCTTGCGCGGTATCGCCGTCGGCCGTACCCGCCACGCGGCGCGCGCCATTGAAGCGGCGGGCCCAGTAGGCCACGTCCATGTCTTCCACACGGATCTGGGCGCCGCTTCGGGGAGCATGGATGAACTTGTTGTCCCCCACGTAGATGCCCACGTGGCTGAAATTGCGGCGCATGGTGTTGAAGAACACCAGATCACCCGGCTGGAGCTCTTTTTTGTCGATGACCTGGGTGGCGGCAGCTTGCTGATCTGCACGGCGGGGCAGCAAAAGGCCCACGGTCTGTTCGTACATGGCACGCACGAAGCCGCTGCAGTCAAAGCCTGTTTCGGCACTGCTGCCACCACGCTTATAGGGCACGCCCAGAAACCCCATGGCGTTGACCACCAGGGAAGATGCTTGGTCGGCCACGGTGTGGGCCCGGTCCGCCACCTTGTGGCTCACGTCTTCCAGCCGCGTCAGCAGGCCTTTGTCCGTGATGAAACGGTCCATATCGTCAGGGTTTGCCGCTTGCGGCGCAGCCTGGGCGGTGGTGGCGCAGGCCAGGAGAAGTATGCAAAGCCATCGGGACATGGGGGCGAAGGGTAACACGCAACGCTTGCTTATCGAAAGTAATCACCTTTGCAAGCCGTTGATTTCGTTGAAGTAAATCAAAACCCCGGGTTTCCCCAGGGATCACAAGGCCCTGACAGCCCCTGCAGGCACACTCCGACGATGCACCTCGGGCGTCGCCCGGGGACGGGGGGTTTCCACCGCTTTTTCAGGAGCGCAGCCTTATGAAATTCAAGTCAAAAATGCCTCCAGCGCTTGCTGTAAAAGCGCAAGCAGCTATCTTTTTGGTAGTGGCGGGGGTTTCAGTCAGTGCTGACGCCCAGAACACCACACCGGCGGTGGCGCTGGTGCCCGTAGCCCAGGGCCTGGATCACCCTTGGGCGGTGGCCTTTTTGCCGCAGGGGCAGTTTCTGATCACTGAGCGGCCGGGGCGCATGCGGGTTGTCAGTGCCAGCGGGCAGGTCAGCCCCCCACTGGCCGGGGTGCCTGCTGTGGCAGCAAGCGGGCAGGGCGGCCTGCTGGATGTGGTGACGGACACTGCCTTTGCCCGCAACCGCCGCATCTTCTTTTGTTTTTCCGAGCCCGCAGCGGCGGGCGCACGCGGCAACAGCACGGCGCTGGCCCGGGCCACGCTGTCCGAGGATGCTCGCAGCCTGCAAGACGTCAAGGTGATCTTCAGCCAGCGGCCCAAGGTCGACAGCAGCCTGCATTTTGGCTGCCGCATCGTGCAGGCTGCGGACGGCAACCTGTTCCTGACTTTGGGTGACCGCTACCACCGCAAGGACGATGCCCAAAAGCTCGACAACCACCACGGCAAGATCATCCGCATCACCCCCGAAGGCGCCGTGCCGCCCGACAACCCGTTCGCCAAACAACCTGGCGCCTTGCCCGAGATCTGGAGCTACGGCCACCGCAACTCCCAGGGCGCAACGCTGGGGCCAGACGGCAAGCTGTGGATGCACGAGCACGGCCCGCAGGGTGGCGACGAAATCAACCAACCCCAGCCGGGCCGCAACTACGGTTGGCCGGTGATTACCTATGGCGAAAACTACGGCGGCGGCAAGCTGGGCGAAGGCACAGCCAAGGCGGGCATGGAGCAGCCGCTGCACTACTGGGTGCCGTCGATTGCGCCGTCGGGCATGGCTTTTCTGACCAGCACGCGCTATGGCGCAGCGTGGCAGGGGAGCCTGTTCATCGGTTCGCTCAAATTTGGCACCCTGCACCGCCTGGAGGTGGCGGGCGGCAAGGTACAGCGTGAGGAAAAACTGCGGCAAGGCAATGGCGAACGCATCCGCGATGTCCGCCAGGGGCCGGATGGCTTGCTGTATATGGTGACTGACAGCCCACAAGGGCGGTTGCTGCGGCTGCAGCCGAACTGACAAGCGTGAGAACGGGTGTGAAACCGCCGCAGGAGGCATGGCAGTCTTGACCTAGGTCATGACGGCTGAAAGATCTACGCTCCAGACGCCGTCGCGCGGGGTGTTCCCAGGGTCTCGGTGGTCACTTTGGAGTTAGGCTGACGCGATGCATTCCGAGCCGTCCTCTTCTTCCTCTCCTGCCTCTGATCCCGCAGAGCCATCCGCTTCGGCCGACGCGCCGCCCCGGTCTCAGCTGGCCCTGCGCCGCGTGGCCATCGACACCTGGCGCGAAAACGTCGCCTACCTGCACCGCGACTGCGCCGTGTATCGGGCCGAGGGCTTCCAGGCCCTGTCCAAGATCGAGGTGCGCGCCAATGGCCGCCGTATCCTGGCCACGGTCAACGTGGTGGACGACCCTGCCATCGTGGGTTGCAACGAGCTGGGCCTGTCGGAAGACGCGTTTGCCCAGCTGGGCGTGGACAACGGCCACACCGTGTCGGTCGCCCAGGCCGAGCCTCCCGAATCGATGGGCGCGCTGTTCCGCAAGATCGCCAGCGAGCGCCTCACCCGCGAGGACTTTGGCGCCATCGTGCGCGACATCGCCGACCACCGGTATTCCAAGATCGAACTCACCGCCTTTGTAGTGGCCTGCCACCGCAGCGAGCTGGACCGGGAGGAGGTGTTCTTCCTCACCGATGCCATGGTGGCCAGCGGCCGGCGCCTGGACTGGCACGAACCGCTGGTGGTGGACAAGCACTGCATTGGCGGGATACCGGGCAACCGCACCACCATGCTGGTTGTGCCCATCGTGGCGGCGCACGGCATGTTGTGCCCCAAGACGTCCTCGCGTGCCATCACCTCGCCTGCCGGTACGGCCGACACCATGGAGGTGCTGGCCAAGGTCGAGCTGCCGCTGGAGCAGCTGGCCGACATCGTGCGCGACTACCGGGGCTGCCTTGCCTGGGGCGGCACGGCCAACCTGTCGCCCGCCGACGATGTGCTGATCTCGGTGGAGCGGCCGCTGTCCATCGACTCCGCCGGGCAGATGGTGGCGTCCATCCTGTCCAAAAAGGTGGCGGCCGGTGCCACGCACCTCGTGCTCGACATCCCCATCGGCCCCACGGCCAAGGTGCGCTCCATGCCCGACGCACAGCGTCTGCGCCGCCTGTTTGAATATGTGGCGCGGCGCATGGGCCTGTCGCTCGACGTGGTCATCACCGATGGCCGCCAGCCCGTGGGCAACGGCGTGGGCCCGGTGCTGGAGGCGCGCGACGTGATGCGCGTGCTGCAGAACGATCCGCGCGCACCCGACGACCTGCGGCAGAAGGCGCTGCGCCTGGCTGGGCGCCTGATCGAGTGCGACCCTGATGTGCGCGGCGGCGACGGCTACGCGATTGCGCGCGACATTCTTGATTCCGGCCGGGCGCTGGCGCGCATGAACGCCATCATCGCCGCCCAGGGCAGCACAGGGTTTGACCACAACCACCCGGCACTGGGTGTACTGACACTGGACGTGGTGGCCCCCGCCAGCGGCGTTGTCGCGGGCATCGACAACTACCAGATCGCCCGCGTGGCCCGACTGGCCGGTGCGCCCAAGGTGCCCGGCGCCGGGGTGGACCTGATGCACAAGCTGGGCGACACCGTGGCTGCCGGGGACGTGCTGTACCGCGTGCACGCCAGCTACCCGGCCGACCTGGAGTTTGCGCGCCACGCATGCGAGCGTGACACCGGCTACCGCCTGGGGACCGCTGACGAGGTGCCCAAGGTTTTTGTGGAGTTCTGACAGTGACTGTTGCCCCCCACCCAGCGTGTCTGCTGTACTTTGCCGACGAAGAGGCCCCTGCGCTGCGCCTGGCGCAGGCAGCTGGCATGACTGCCCAGGCCGTCGAGCGCCACCGCTTCCCCGATGGTGAACTCAAGCTGCGTTTGCCCGTCAACGCGGCGGGCCGCCTGCCCCGGCGGGTGGTGCTGCTGCGCAGCCTGCACCAGCCCAATGAAAAGCTGGTGGAACTGCTGCTGGCCGCGCGCACGGCCCGCAGCCTGGGCGCGCAGCAGCTCACGCTGGTAGCGCCGTACCTGGCCTATATGCGGCAGGACATCGCCTTCCACCCTGGCGAGGCCGTGAGCCAGCAGGTGGTGGGCGGGTTTCTGGCGGGCCTGTTCGACGCGGTGATCACGGTGGACCCGCACCTGCACCGCATCGAGCGGCTGGAGCAGGCCATCCCTGTGCCGCAGGCAGTGGTGCTCAGCGGCGCCGAGCCACTGGCCGACCTGATCGCTGATCGGCGCCCCAATGCACTCCTGGTAGGCCCGGACGGCGAATCCGCCCAGTGGATCGCCCAGGCCGCCGCCCGCCACGGCTTTGACCATGCCGTCTGCACCAAGGTCCGCCATGGCGACCGCGATGTCGCCATCGAACTGCCCCCACTCAACGCACAGGGCCGGGCCGTGGTGCTGCTGGACGACATGGCCAGCACCGGCCGCACGCTGGCGCTGGCCGCGCGGTTGCTGCTGCAGGCGGGTGCCGCCTCGGTGGATGTGGCGGTGACGCACGCACTGTTTGCGGGCGATGCGCTGCAGGTGCTGCATGAAGCCGGGGTGGGGGAGGTGTGGAGCACGGACTGCATCCCGCACCCGAGCAACGCCGTGCCCATGGCCGGGCCGCTGGCCTCCGCGCTGCAGTCCGTCCTTCGCACCTGAAAACCCCGGCTCGGGCTGCGACAATGCGCCATTGCCTCACACGCTGCGCCCGCACAGCGATTCAACGAATACAGAAACGGTCCCACCATGCTGCTTGACGCCACCGAATCCCAACTCGTCCTGGTCGATTACCAGGAGCGCCTGATGCCCGCCATCTTTGAAGGCCCCGCCGTGCTGGCCAACGCACGCCGCCTGGCCGAAATCGCCCGCATGCTCGACGTACCCGTGTGGGGCACCGAGCAAAACCCCTCGCGACTGGGTGCCAACGACCCCGCGCTGCGCGCCTTGTGCCAGAAAACCCTGGCCAAGATGCACTTCAGCGCCGCCGAAGAAGGCCTGGGCGAATGGCTGCGCCCCCCGGCCAAGCCGCAGCAGGGCGGCAACGCGCGCAGCCTGCCCAAGCACCTTCAAAAACCCGCTCAACAGGAGCCCGAGCGCGGCACCATCGTCATTGCCGGGTGCGAAGCCCATGTCTGCCTGCTGCAGACCGCGCTTGATTTGCTGGAGGACGAGTTTGAGGTGTGGGTGGTGACCGACGCTTGCGGCTCGCGCACCGAACGCAACCGCGACGCCGCCTTCGACCGCCTGGCCGGCGCGGGCGCCGAGCTGGTGACCACCGAGATGGTGGCGTTTGAATGGCTGGGCACCTGCGAGCACCCGGCGTTCAAGGATGTGCTGGGCTTGATCAAGTAGCCAGTTTTTGAGTCTTTTTGCCCTCTGGCGCTTATCTATCAAGCGCTAGCAGCTATCAAAATAGTAGTATTCGTTAGGCACCGCCGAGGGCGCTGATCGCTCCCATTCGCCCATGTCCCCTGTCTTGATTGGTCTCGTTCTGCTCGTGGTGTTGCTGGTCCTGAATGTCCAGGCCACCCGCCAGATTGTGCGCACCGGTCTGCAAGGTTTTCGCAAAACGATGCTGACGGGCGGTGTGTGGGTGCCGCCGTTCCTGGGCGCCTGGCTGGTGAAGATCCACCTGCAGTCCGCCGCAGTGCCGGCGCCCGGTGAATCTGGTGCAGGGGAGGCCGAGCCAGCCCCTGAGCACCTTGAGGCGCCAGGCGTTGCGAGTTTTGACGTACGGGGGCATCTGCAAAACACACAGAATCTGCCGCAGCTGGATTGGCCCGCGCTGGACGCCTGGGCCCACGGCGCGGGCGATCGTGCACCGGCGGCCGTGGCCGACGCGCTGAACCAGGGCCGACGCGCCTGGCTGCTGCACCTGCGCGATGCGCTGGGCACGCACATGCGTCTGCACGAAGGGGCGGATTGCTTCATCCTGTCGCCGCTGGAACCGTCAGTGGCGCGCGCCACCGCGCGCTATGTGACCACCACACGTCAGCGCATCGACCGGCTGCTGGCGGGCATGGCGCATTTCCCCGTGGCCGAAAAAAGCATCTTGCTCGTGCTGGATGACGAGGACACCTACTACCACTACGTCGCGCAGTTCTATGGATCGGACGGTGAGTTTGCGCGCAGCGGCGGCATGTTCATCCACTTCGGCTGCCCGCATTTTGTGGTCGTGGCAGCCGACCTTGCGGCCATCGAGCCGGTGATTGCCCACGAGATGACGCACAGCGCGCTGGCCCACCTGCACCTGCCCACCTGGCTGGACGAGGGCCTGGCTGTCAACACCGAGCGCCGCCTGAAGGGCGCGCCACCAGCACAGCACACCCCCGCGCAACTGCACCATCTGCACCAACGCTTCTGGACGCCCGAGCGCATGCAGGAGTTCTGGGCGGGCACGTCGTTTCAGCGCACCGACGACGGCAACCTGCTGTCGTATGAGCTGGCGCGCATTCTGGTGGACCACATGGCGCGCGACTGGGCCGCGTTTACCGCTTTTGTGACCACAGCGCAGCGCCGCGATGCCGGGGCACAAGCGGCGGTCGAGGTGTTGTCCGTGGACCTGGGGAGCAGTGTGGGCGCCTTGCTGGACATTGTCGATAACGACGGCTGGGCGCCAGACCCTGCGCGTTGGGGTGGGGCAGCGGCGTGAGGTAGCACTGGTCAGCGGCGGTCATCGAATTGAAGACACCCGAGCGCCCAAAGCCTATGCTTGGGCAGCCCAACAAGGTGGTTTTTTCATGTACCGACGTTTTTATTCTTCGTCTTCCCCTGTTTTTTGGGGCAACTTGCGCCGCGCGGCGCCTGAAGGGGCGAGGCGGTCGTTCTTTACGTCGTGTGCATGGCTATTGGCGACGTTCACGGCGTTGGCGGCGCTCAGTGGCTGCAGTGCAGTCCCACAGGCCGCGGATCCCAACTCCGACGCCCCCGAGGCGGCGTTTGCCCCGCGTGGCCCATTCATCGACGCGCCGACATACGACGAAGCGCTGCAGCGCTGGCAGAGCCCAGAAGACATCAACGCCTGGATTGGCGCGCGGTTCCGGTACGACACAGACCGCGCGATGCAGCTGTCTGAAACCCAGCGCCAGGCCAGCGGGCGCATGCCCATCCTGGCGCCTGACGCCTTTTTTGCAGCCCCCCGCGGCGTGTGTGTGGACGTGGCCCGTTTTGCGCTGGAGACGCTGCGAACCCTGCAACCCGGCGTGCAGCCGCGCTACCTGATGATCGAGTTCGACCCCGTCTCTGTGCGCGGCAACACGCTGCGCCGACACTGGCTGGTGTCGTTCGAACGGGGCGGGCAGCATTATTTTTTTGCCGATTCCAAACGCCCAGGCCACATCGCCGGGCCGTACGCAAGCGTGCAGGCCTTTGTGGACGAATACGCGCACTACCGCGGGCGGCGCATTGTGGCTTTCAGCGAGCGGGAGTCCTATGAGCGCAGGCTGCGCACCCGGGCGGTTGCTGAACCGGCATCGTGAGATGGGTAGAGGTTTGGGCCGCCTCTGAGTGAGCCAAGGTATGGCGCATGGAATGGGCCCAAACCCCGATCATTGCGGCACACGGGGCCGCGATTAGAAATAGGAGTGTTTTTTGCCTCTAGCGCATATCCACCAAGCGCTGATAGCTATCATTTTTAGAGATACAACGAAGCTGTGGACGGGTGTCCAGTCAGTCCCGGCTCAACCCGTGGGCAATGTGAAGGCTTTGGCTTGCACCGGTTGGCCCGCCGCGATCCAGCCGTCGATGCCACCTTGCAGAAAACGCGCCTTGATGCCTGCGGCACGCAGGCGCAACGCGGCGGAACGGCTGACCTCGTGGCCATAGACGCAGTACACCACCACCTCTTCGTCGGTCGGCAGCTCACCGGCCCAGGCGTCGATGGCCACCGGGTCGCGCCAGGGGGCATCGGGCAGGATGGTGGTGGCGGCGTTGTAAACACCAGCGCGGCGCACATCGATGCGATGGCGTGCCTGATGCGCGTCTTGTACCGATGCCTCCAAGCCCTCGCTGGCGGCGTGGACCGCGCGCTGGTAGCGCTCGTACACGGCAGGCCAGTCGATATTGGCCATGAAGGCATCGACATACGCGCCCGCTGCAGCGCCGTGGTCGAGGTGGTAGGCATGTTCATACATGTCCAACGCGAGGATGGGCACCCCACCGGAAGCAGCCTGGGTGTGGTCGCTGGCCCACTGGTTGACGAGCGTGCCATCGCGCGGCTGGAACACCAGCAGCACCCATCCCGAGCCGCCGCCCAGTGCCTTGCCCATGGCGACAAACTCTTCACGCCAGCGCTCCGCGCTGCCGAAGCTGGCCGCCAGGGCCAGCAACATGCCGGGGGCAGGGGCGGCGCCACCGCCGCCCAGGCTGCCAAAGTACAGTTCGTGCAGCAGCATCGAATTGCTGGCGATCAGCTCCTCGCGCTTGAGTCCATTGACGACAAAGCCGGGCGTGGAGGCAAAGTCCAGCCCCGAGAGCTGCGCCCGGATGGCGTTGAGCCGCGCCACCGCACCGCCATAGTTGTTCTGGTGGTGGCTGCGCAGCAGCCTTTCGGACAGCCCGGGCAGCGTGGCCGGGTCAAGGGGAAGGGCTTGGGGGCGTGCTTGCATGGGGATACTCCCGGGAAGTGGATGACAACTGGTTCAGGCCAGCCAGGGTTTGAGGAAGGTCACTGCCAACCCCACGGCCGCGCACAGCCCCAGCAGCGGCATCACCCCCAGCTTGAAGCGGAACAGCGCCAGCAGTGCGCCCACGGCGATCACCGCCGACACGGCATCGAACGCCCCGCCAAAACCCTTGGGCCATAGCAGGTGGTAGGCAAAAAACAGCGCCAAGTTCAGGATCACACCCACCACTGCGGCGGTGATGGCCGACAGCGGGGCGGTGAAACCGAGCTTGCCGTGGGTGGCCTCTACCGCCGGGCCGCCCGCGAGGATGAAGATGAACGAGGGCAGAAAGGTCACGAACGTCACCACCGTGGCGGCGGCAGCAGCGCCTGCAAACAGCGCTTCCGGCCCCCACACCTGCTGCAGCCAGCCGCCCACGAAGCCGACGAAGGCCACCACCATGATCAGCGGGCCGGGCGTGGTCTCGCCCAGCGCCAGGCCGTCGATCATCTGCGGGCCGCTGAGCCACTGGTATTGCTCCACCGCGCCCTGGTAGACGTACGGCAGCACGGCATAAGCGCCGCCAAAGGTGACCAGCGCGGCCTTGGTAAAGAACCAGCCCATCTGCGTGAGCGTGCCTTGTACCCCCTGGGTGACGACCAGCGTTGCCATGGCCGCCAGCCACAGTGCCAGCCCGGTCGCCAGCACCCTGGCCAGATGGCTGCGCGAGAAGCGGGCGTGGGGGGGCGTGGGGGTGTCGTCGTCGATCAGTGCTGGGCCGTAGCCCTTGTGGCCGTCGGCATGGCCGCCTCCGAGGGCAAACACGCCAGGCCAGCGTTGTGCGCCAAAGTAGCCTATCAGCCCGGCCGTCAGGACAATGGCAGGGAAGGGCGTGTCGAACGCAAAGATGGCCACAAACGATGCGGCAGCGATGCCCCACATCCAGCGGTTCTTGAGAGCCCGCGTGCCAATGCGGTGCGCTGCGTGCAGCACCAGTGCGGTCACGGCGGGTTTGATGCCATAGAAGATGCCCGCCACCACCGGCACATCGCCAAACCGCAGGTACACCCACGACAGCGCGATCAGGATGAACAGCGAAGGCAGCACAAACAGCGCCCCGGCCACGATGCCGCCCCAGGTGCGGTGCATGAGCCAGCCGATGTAGGTGGCCAGCTGCTGCGCCTCGGGGCCGGGCAGCAGCATGCAGTAGTTGAGGGCGTGCAGAAATCGCTTTTCGCTGATCCAGCGGCGGCGCTCCACCAGCTCGGCATGCATGATCGCAATCTGGCCCGCAGGCCCGCCAAAGCTGATGAAACCGAGCTTGAGCCAGAACAGGAAGGCCTCGCCAAAGCTTACGGGGGTGGGGCGGTCCAGGGCGGAGGGGGTGGGCGCAGGGGTGGTCATGTTGCGGCGCTGGTCAGCGGAGCCTGGGAGGATGGAAGGGTGGTTGGCACGGCGTACAAGGCGTCGAACACCTGCGCGGCGGCCTGGGCGAGGGCGTCGTCATCCGCATGCACTTCGCGCAGGCCAGCCAGCACGGCCTCCAGCCCGGCGGCTTCGGGCACGGGCATGCCGCCGGTGTCCAGGTAGTGCACGGCGCGGGCCAGGCGCTGCAGGCGGGGGTCGACTTCGAGCCCGAAGCTGGCAATGAGCACCTCGAAGGTCACCAGGGCACCCACATGGGTGAACCGGGCGCCGTCAAAGTCAAAGCCCAGGACATCAGCAGGCGGCGATGCCGGATCGGCCAGCCATACGAACCGCGCGCCCGGGTCGATGAAGCGGCGGATCAGCCAGGCGCAGGCCAGGCGGTCCACCCAAGGCCGCGCCCGCGTGGCCCAGCGCTGGTTCTGGAACTGGACGGTGTGAAGGCGCGCGATGCCATGGGCGGGCAGGGCGGCGGGCTCCCCGCGTGAAAAGCAGGCGTCCAGGGCCTGCCGCAGGGTGGCCAGGTCGGCATCGGCCTGCGCGGCGGCGCCGCTGGGGTAGTAGTCGGTGCGGTGCAAGGCCTGCAGGGCGTCGGCAATGCCACGCAAGCGGCGGCGCGCTTCGGTTTCCGTGAGCTGTGCCAGCTCCGCCTGCAAGGCGGTGGCCGTGTCGCGCCACTGAGTGAAGGCTTCTGTGCGGTCGAACAACGCTTCGATCTCCTGGCGCTGTGCGCTGTCCGGCGCAGTAAGAGTCAGCAGCATGGCCGTCCCGCCGTGTTCTCGCACCTCGGTGGCAATGGGGGCCAGCAGGCCCGCGTGTTCTTCAGGCAACAGGTAGGCGCCGTCGCGCAGGGCGGCGCAACCCAGTGCCTTGAGATTGCGCCAGATGCGCAGCCGCACGGCGTTGGGCTGCGTCGGCAGCGTCATGATGAGGGTGGACCACATGGTATTGAAGTATATGCATTAAGTAGTGAAATAGTTATTTCTATTTCAGAAATCGTCATCACCAAAGATTCCTTGCATGCCGGGTGCTTCTGGTCATACAAGGGAGCGGAGCGGGCAAAAAGCATGCGGTACACAGGAACAGCGCCCAATGCAGGGCGGCAGTCGCTTTGTCCATGGAGATGTGGCCCCGTGTAAGTGGATTCAGGGCCGATGCCAAGCCCTGCGTCAGTTTGCCGCAAGCCCGTTATGAATAATTATGAATTCAAAACCTGCTGTCTTGGCAGGCCGAGAGAGATGCCGAGGAGACCCCCACAATGACCGCTTACGCTGATTTCTACCGCCAGTCCATCGACAACCGCGACGCCTTCTGGAGCGAACAGGCGCAGCTGATCGACTGGAAGACGCAGCCCCAGCAGGTGTGCGACTACAGCAACCCGCCCTTTGCCAAATGGTTTGTGGGCGGCACCACCAACCTGTGCCACAACGCAGTAGACCGGCACCTGGCCACGCGCGCCAGCCAGGCGGCGCTGGTGGCCATTTCGACCGAAACCGACACCGAGCGCAGCTACAGCTTTGCCGAGCTGCATGCCGAGGTGCAGCGCATGGCAGCCGTGTTGCAGAGCCTGGGGGTGAAGAAGGGCGACCGCGTGCTCATCTACATGCCCATGATTGCCGAAGCCGCCTTTGCCATGCTGGCCTGCGTGCGCATTGGTGCACTGCATTCCGTGGTGTTTGGCGGCTTTGCGTCGGGCTCACTGGCTTCGCGCATCGAAGACGCCGAACCCGTGGCTGTGGTCAGCGCCGATGCCGGGTCGCGCGGTGGCAAGGTGGTGCCTTACAAGCCATTGCTGGACGAGGCCATTGCGCTCTCCAAACACAAGCCCGCCGCCGTACTCATGGTCAACCGCGGCTTGGCCCCCATGCACCTGCAGCCGGGCCGCGACCATGAATGGGCGCCGCTGCGCGAGCAGCACCTGAACACCGTGGTGCCGTGCGAATGGGTGGAGTCCACCCACCCTAGCTACACGCTGTACACCAGCGGCACCACGGGCAAACCCAAGGGCGTGCAGCGCGACACCGGTGGCTACACCGTGGCGCTGGCCGCCAGCATGAAGCACATCTTTGATGCCAAAGCGGGTGACACCTACTTTGCTACCAGCGACATCGGCTGGGTGGTGGGTCACAGCTACATCGTCTACGGCCCGCTGATCGCGGGAATGACGACCATCATGTACGAAGGCTTGCCCACGCGACCCGATGCCGGTGTGTGGTGGAGCATTGTCGAAAAGTACCAGGTCACCCACATGTTCTCGGCACCCACGGCGGTGCGGGTGCTCAAGAAGCAGGACGCCAGCTGGCTCAGGAAGTACAACGTCTCCACCCTCAAGGCCCTGTGGCTGGCGGGCGAGCCGCTGGACGAGCCCACGGCCCAGTGGATCAGCGACGCGCTGCAGGTTCCCATCATCGATAACTACTGGCAGACCGAAACCGGCTGGCCCATCCTGACGCTGGCCAATGGCGTGGAGCAGCAGACCACACGCTTTGGCAGCCCCGGCAAGGCCATGTACGGCTACCACGTCAAGCTGATCGACGAGAGCAACGGCGAAGAGCTGACCGCCCCCAACCAGAAGGGCGTGGTCGCCATCGAAGGCCCGCTGCCCCCCGGCTGCATGCAGACCGTGTGGCGCGACGATGCACGTTTTGTGAACACCTATTGGAAGAGCATTCCCGGTCGGCTGATCTACAGTACCTTCGACTGGGGCATCCGCGACGCCGACGGCTACCACTTCATCCTGGGCCGCACGGACGACGTGATCAACGTGGCAGGCCACCGCCTGGGCACGCGCGAGATCGAGGAGAGCATTGCCTCCCACCCCAACATCGCCGAAGTGGCCGTGGTGGGCGTCGCCGACAGCCTGAAGGGCCAGGTCGCCATGGCATTTGCCGTGGCACGCGATGCGTCGGGCCTCACGGACGATGCAGCGCGCCTCAAGCTCGAAGGCGAAGTGATGAAGCAGGTGGACCACCAGCTCGGCGCGGTGGCCCGGCCGTCGCGTGTGTACTTCGTGACCGTGCTGCCCAAGACCCGCAGCGGCAAACTGCTGCGCCGCGCGCTCCAGGCCGTGGCCGAGCGGCGCGACCCGGGTGACTTGACGACGATGGAAGACCCGGCGGCGCTGCAACAGGTGAAGGACCTGGTGGGGTGACGAGCCTTTTCGACCCGCAGTGGGCTTCGTGCAAAGGCCGCCGTGCTGTTCGCGTGGGGCTTGGCACGCCAGGGCTCAGGAGATCACCAGGGTGAAGTAGCCAAACTCCATGTCGGTCGCTTCGGACACTGCTGTGACGGTGGCGTTGGGATTGGATGTGGTCACGCTGTCAGTCGTGATGCCATTGATGACGGCGTAGATGGAGTAGACATCGCTGATTTCCACCGTGACCTGCACGAATGAATCAGGCACTACGACGTCTTGCACTGGCACACCTTGGTGCGTGATCTGGAAGGTCACCGGGCCAAGGCTGGTTTTTTCGAATTGCATCTGGTTGGCAACGCTACTGGGTGTTGTCACCACTTCGAATTCGTAGGTTTGCTGGGCGCGCTGCTGCTTCACCTGCGCCAGAAAACGGGTCGCACCACTGACTGCTATCGGTGCGGAGGTATAGGTGTTGCCTTCCAGTATGGTGCTCTGGCCGTGATCTCGAAAGTTTCGGCCTCCGGGACGGATAGCGTCGCGCCGGGGGCGAGGCCCGGCAGGCGGGCGAGGGCCAGCCCACCCCGGTGAATCACGTACTGGGCGATGTACGAGGTGCTGTTGGTCAAAGTCAAAGCGCTCATGGGACCCCTCCGATAGTAAGAAAAGAACGGAGATTCATTTTTACAGCCTTGGCGGTTGCAACGCCCGGATTTTTTGCCATTGGCGCAGTGCGCTGGCACCGGGCCAGAGCGGGGCGAGACTCCGGCCGGAGCGCAATCACGCAGGCCGGTTTTTCTGCCATCCCACCGGCGGTTGCCACCCTGGCGTCCAGCCGATGAAATCCTGCAGCGGCATGGGCCGGGCGATGCAGTAGCCCTGGGCCTGCATGCAGCCCAGCTGCAGCAGCATCTGGCCTTGTTCGATGGTTTCCACGCCTTCGGCAATCACGCGGTAGCCGAAGGAGCGGGCCAGGCCGATGACCCCCTGCACGATGGCCAGGTCGCCGGGGTCGCCCATCATGCCGTGCACAAAACTCTGGTCGATCTTGAGCGTGTCCATGGGCAGGCGGCGCAGGTAGGTCAGCGACGAGTAGCCGGTGCCAAAGTCGTCCAGCGACACCGCCACCCCCAGCGCACGCAGCGCCGTCAGGGTTTGCGCCACGGCGGTCAGGTCGTAGAGGGCGGCGCTTTCGGTGATCTCGATTTCCACCAGGTGGCCGGGCACGCCTGGGTGGCGGGCGATGCACCGGGCCATCCAGTCGGCAAAGTCTGGGTTTTGCAGGTGCTGGGCGGCGATGTTGATGCTCAGCGGCAGGTGCAGTCCGTGTGCCTGCAGTTGCGCCAGCACGGTAAGTGCGGCTTCGACCACCCATTCTCCAAAGTCGATTTCCAGCTCGGTGCCCTCCAGCAGCGGCAAGAACTCGCCCGGCGGCACCAGCCCGCGTTCGGGGTGCTGCCAGCGCGCCAGCGCTTCGGCACCCACCACGGCCCCACTCCTCATGTCCACCTTGGGCTGCAGGTACAGCGTGAACTGCGCGGCGGCCAGGGCCTCGCGCAAGTGGCGGCCTTGTTCGCGCTGCAATTGCAGGGCGCGTTCCTGCGCAGCGTCGAACTGGTGGAACCGGTTGCGCCCGGCCTGCTTGGCGGCGTACATGGCCTGGTCGGCGTGGCGCAGCAGGGCGTCGGCGTCGGCGTCATCCTGCGGGAACACGGTGTAGCCGATGCTGGCAGTGACCACCACACGCTCGGTGTCGAGTGTGTAGGGCGCTGAGATGTTGTCCATCACCCGGTGCAGCATGCGCTCGCAGTCGCCCACGGATTCAAGGTCGGGCATGAGGATCACGAACTCGTCGCCGCCCAGGCGCGCCACCGTGTCCAGCGGGCGCAGCGCGCGTGTGAGGCGGCCACCCACCACCACCAGCAGGCGGTCGCCCGCGCCGTGGCCCAGGCGGTCGTTGACGGGCTTGAAGCCGTCCAGGTCCAGGTAGGCCACACCCAGTTGCCGACCGTTCTGACGCGCCTGGTCCATGCACTCCTGCAGCTTGCGGGCCAGCAGCACGCGGTTGGGAAGGCCCGTGAGGGCGTCAAACAGGGCCAGCCGCTGCAGCAGAACCTCTTGCTCGCGCTGGGGCGTGACGTCAATGGCCACGCCCAGCATGCGTGCGGGGCGGCCCGCCGCATCGAAGCCCACGATCTTGCCCAGGTTGCGCAGCCAGCGGGCGGGGTCGCCCTGCTGATTCACACGCCAGGTGGCGTCGAACGGGGTGCCGGGGTGGGTGGTGTGGCGGGCCAGTTCGCTGGTGATGCGGTCGATGTCGTCGGGGGCAATGCCGGCGGTCCACTGCGTGGAGGCCAGTGGGGTGTGGGGCGTGTCCAGGCCTCGCATGGCGTGCCAGCGGCTGTCGCCGGTGACGGTGCCTGTGTGCAAATTCCAGTCCCACAGGCCCAACGATGCCGCCGAGATGGTGAGCGAGAGCAGTTCCTCGCGTTCCCGCACCTGCTCTTCGTTGCGTTTGCGGTCGGTGATGTCGTGCACCGAGAACAGCCAGCACGGCTCGCCATCGAATTCGGTGGCGCGCATGGACTGCAGCACGGTGCGGGGTGGGCCGCCACGCACATTCAGGTTGACCTCGTAGCTGCTCAGGTGGCCCGAGCGCTCCACCTCCGCAATCAGCTTTTCGCGGTCGTGCGCGGTGAAAATTCCCAGCTCGACCGCAGTACGGCCGATGGCCTCCTCGCGCGGGATGCCCAGCATGTCCACCCAGGCGGGGTTGATGTCCACATAGCGTCCGTCGCGTCGGTGCGACAGGCCCATGGGGTAGGGCATGAGCTGAAAGATGCGCGAGAAACGCTCTTCGGACTGGCGCAGGCGCTGCTCGGCGCGCTTGGCCTCGTCGATGTCCTGCATCACGCCGCGTACGCGGGTCACGCGCCCGTTTTCGATCACCGGCTCGCCCATGGCGCGCACCCACACCAGCCGGCCGTCGGTGTGCAGCACCTCGATCTCCATGCTCCACTCGCGGCGCTCCAGAATGCTCAAGCGGAAGTTGGCGCGCAGCGTTTCGCGGTAGGCGGGCGCCACATGGCGGTCAATGTAGTCGTGGGGCAGCGGCGAACCGGGGGGCAGGCCGTGGATGTCAAAACACACGTCCGACCAGTAGACCAGGCCCTTGCCGCGCTCGTCCTCCCAGGCACCCAGCCGGGCCAGGCGGCCGGCCTGCTGCAGCAGGCCATTGAGGGCCCGCAGCTCGTCACTGGCGCGGTGGGCTTCGGTCATGTCATGGAAAACGAACACAAAACAGTTTTCGCCATCCACAAGCACGGAGCGTGCCGACATCAGTCCCGGGATGCGTCCGCCCTCGCGCTGCGCAACCAGCGGCAGGCGGTCCACCTTGCCGTCGCGGCGGAAGGTCTCCACCAGCCGCTTGCGTTCCTGTTCAGAGGCCCAGATGTTCAGCTCGGTCGATGTGCGGCCGATCACCTCCTCGCGCGGGCGCCCCAGCACCTCGCAGAATGCGGGGTTCACGTCGATGTAGCGGCCGTCCGAGATGCGCGAGATGCCTGCGGGGTCGGGCAGCGTCTGGTAGAAGGTCGTGTACTTGGCCTCGGACGAGCGCAGCGCATCTTCTGCCGCGCGGTGGGCGGTGATGTCCACGTCCATGCCGATGAGGCTGGTCGGCCGGTTCTGGGCGTCGCGCGTGGCCACCGTGCCGCGCGACATGAGCCAGTGCCAGCGGCCCTCGGTGTCCATCACCCTGAATTCGGCTTCGTAGCTGTCTTCCAGCCCGTCCATGGCCCGCGCCAGCCTGGCCGCATTGCGCTCGGCATCCTGCGGGTGGCGCCGGGCATACCAGCGCTGCCACAGGTCTGGCGCCTCCAGATCGGCGGCGGTGATGCCGAAGGTTTCGTAGAAGCTGCCGTGGCAGCGGAACTGGCGCTGCACCACATCCCACTCCCAGTGCCCGCCACCCATGGAGTCGAGCACCAAGCGCAGCCTGCGCTCTTGTTGTGCGAGGGCTTGCTGGATGTCGCTGCGTGAAAGCTCGGAGCGCGCCCCGTTGGCCAGCAGCAACCGGCCCACGCCCAGCATCAGCACCCCGGCGCCGTGGTGCCATGGCAGGCTTCGCGCCATGTCGGATGCACCGTCGGTAGCCCACAGGCTGCCAGACACGGCCAGGGGCAGGGTCAGCGTCAGGCCGATCAGTGCAGCCCATTTTGGCACCTGCAGGCGTGCCCCCACATGGCGCCACAACACCCCCGTGGCCACCGACACGCCCAGCACGGCAACGGCTGGCACCGCATCGGACATATCAGTGCGCACCGCTGCCACCAGGGCGATGAGCGCCGCAATGATGGCCGCCGGAAACCTGAAAAAGAGCGCCAGAAACGCCGCCACCGTGGGGTAGGCCACCACCCGCAGCTCGGGGGCGTTCCAGCGCAGCGCCTCAAAAGAAATCCAGGAAACGAGGCCGCCTGCCAACCCCAGCAGCAGCAAGGTGCGGCGCGACGGGTGCAAGGACTCGCGCGGCGGCAGCCAGGCAAGCACCAGCAGCAGCGACATCAGCGCTGTGGCGGCCAAAAGGGTGTTGTTACCCATGGAAAACCCCTGGGCAAGCCAATTGCGGCGGGGTAGCCGCAGGCCAGGAGTTGCAGGGGGAGCGGCCGGGGATGTGTGTGGCAGTACAGCGCCCGGTGCCGTTGACGGACTTGGTCAGATGGCAAAAGCCCGAAGAAAACCCCATGGGCCAAGTTTAGGGCCGTTCTGAGGCGGGCAGGGCGGGCCTGAGTGTCCTGATAAGTCCGGTTGACAACAATGTGCCGCACACGATGACCACGGCGCAGCCCACCATCCAGGGCGTGATGCGTTCGCCCAGGAAGACCGTGCCGTACAAAACCGCAAACACGGGGGTGATGAAGGTCACGGCCAGCGCCCGGCTGGGGCCGGCACTGGCGATCAGGCGAAAGTACAGGATGTAGGCAATGCCCGTGCACAGCACCGCAATGGCAATGATGGCGCCCCAGGCGCGCAGGCCTGGCATCTGCGCAGGCCAGAACCACAGCGTGGGCAGGGCCAGTCCCAGCGCCGCGCCCAGCTGGCTGCCGGTAGCGGTGGCCAGCGGTGGAATGCCCGTGAGGTAGCGCCGCGCAAAGCTGGCCGACAGGCCGTAGAAGCTCGAAGCCAACAGGCAGGCGGCAATGGCCCATTCGGCGCTGTCACTCTTGAACCCGGTGCCCGCTGGCGCACGCCAGGCCAGCAGCGCCACGCCCACAAAACCCAGTGCCAGGCCCGCCCAGCGCAGGCGGTTGATGCGGTCACCCAGCCACATCCAGGCCACCAGCGCGCCAAACAGCGGCACGGTGGCGTTGAGGATGGAGGTCAGGCCCGTGGCAATGTGCAGCACAGCCCAGGAAAACAGCGCAAATGGAATGGCCGAATTGATGACCCCCGCAAACAGGATGGGCCGCCAGTGCTGGCGCAGCGCAGGCCAGTGGCCCTGGCGCAGCATGATGGGCCACAGGAACACCGTGGCCAGCGCCACGCGCAGCCCGGCCGTGGGCAGAGGGCCGAAGTCGGACGCACCCAGCCGCATGAACAGAAAGGACGCGCCCCACAGCGCCGCCAGCAAGATGAATTCGCCGATCCAGGTGGAAACGGGCTGGTTGCCGGGGCTGTTCATGCATGTCCTTTGCGGAAAGCGTTGGGTGCGCTGGGGGAGGTGGAGGGCAGCGCATTTTCCAGCGTCAGCAAGACCGCTTTGCGATCAAGGCCACCGGCATAGCCCGTCAGGCTGCCGTCCGATCCCACCACGCGGTGGCAGGGCACCACCACGCTGATCGGGTTGCGCCCCACGGCGGCGCCCACTGCGCGCACGGCCAGGGGGCGGCCCAGCTGGCGGCTCAAGGCGCCGTAGCTGGTGGTGGCACCCCGGCCGATGGCCAGCAAGGCACGCCAAACAGCCTGCTGAAACGGCGTGCCACCCGAAAGGTCCAGCGGCAGGTCAAACCCCGCACGTTGCCCGGCGAAGTACTGCTGGAGCTGGTGGGCGGCTTCCTCCAGCACGGGGTGGCTTGCCGTGTCAGCCCAGGCCGTGGGGCCATGAAGCCGCTGGCTGGGCTCGTGGCGCTGGCCTTCAAACCAGACACCGACCAAGCCGGCGGGCGACGCCGCCAGGCGCACGGGCCCCAGCGCGGTGGAGGTGCGCATTTGCACGGTGTAGGGGTGAAATTGCATGGCTGAATGAACGATTGTTAGATGAAATTGGCCACCAGCGCTTGATGGATAAGCGCTAGCAGCTCCTACTTTGATAGTGATGGAACTGGTGGCACGGCACCCGCCGGGGTGCCCGCTGCCCAGGCGCGCAGCACCGCGTAACTGCGCCAGGGCCGCCAGGCCTGCGAGGCCTCGCCTGCGGCGCGGGCCGGGTTCTTGTGCCCCTGCACGCCCAAGGCCTTGTGCAGCGCCACATCCCCGGCCGGAAACGCATCGGGCCAGCGCAACACGCGCATGGCGATGTACTGGGCCGTCCAGTCGCCAATACCGGGCAGAGCGCACAGCGCGGCCCTGGTGCTGGCCACGTCGGCGCCCGCGTGCAAGGCCAGCGTGCCGCCATCCACGGCGCGGGCCAGCGCCACGATGGCAGCCTGGCGCTGGCGCACGATGCCCAGCTGGCCCAGGGTGTCGCCGTCGGCCGCTGCCAGCGTGGCAGCGGTGGGGAACAGGCGGTTCAGCCCGGGCCAGGGCGTTTCGATGGGCTCACCCAGCCTCTCCACCAGCCGCTGGCCCAGGGTGCGCGCAGCGGCCACGGTGATCTGCTGGCCCAGCACGGCGCGCACGGCCAGCTCAAAGCCGTCGAACGCACCGGGCACGCGCAGGCCGTCGCCCTGGGGGAAGTGCGGATGCAGCACGGCGTTGATGGCCGCGGGGTCGGCATCCAGGTCGAGCATGGCGCGCACGCGGCGGATCACGAGCGGCAACACGGGGTACAGGCTGTCGCTGGTCTGCAGCAGCACCTGGTGGCGGGCCCCGTCAAAGCGTGCGCTGAACCATCCCGTGGTTTCGCCGGGCAGGCCGGTGCAGGAAGCGCGCAGACGCACCGTGCGCCGCAGCGTGGTCTCCTCCGGCAGCACCCATTCCACACCGTGGAACTGCCGCCGTTCAAAAAAGGCCAGCAGTGCGGGCACATCAAACGGCGGGCGCCAAGCCAGGCGCAAGGTGCTGGTGGGTTGCGCCCCTGCGGTGGTGCCGCTGCGCCGCAGCTGTGTGGGGTTCAGGCCGTAGTGCCCCGAAAACGCCGCATTGAAGCGCCGCACGCTCGCAAAGCCGCTGGCCAGCGCCACCTGGGTAACGGGCATGGGGGTGTCGGTGAGCAGTTGTTTGGCGGTCAGCAGCCGGCGCGTCTGCAGGTATTGCAGCGGCGATACGCCCAGGGCCGCCTCAAAAATGCGGCGCAGGTGCCGGTCGCTCACGCCCAGGCGCTCGGCCAGCCGGGCCACGGTGGCGCTGCCTTCGCCGGGCGCGGACGGGGCGGGCCACAGGTCGGGCGCATCCAGCAGGCGCACTGCCTGCTGCACCAGGATGCCACTGGCGTCCTGCACCGACCACACCAGCGCCTGCGGCGCTAGCTCGGGCCGACAGCGCAGGCAGGGGCGAAAGCCCGCGTTCTCGGCCTGTGCGGCCAGCACAAAAAAGCGGCAGTTCTCGCGCCGGGGCGTGCGCACGGCGCACACGGGGCGGCAATAGATGCCGGTGGAGGTCACCGCCGTGAAAAAATGCCCGTCAAACCGTGCATCCCGCGCCAGCACCGCCAGGTAGCGGCCTTCGTCCAAGGCGGCGTCAGGGGCCTGGGCAACGGATGGGGTGGGGGGGGAGGGCGGATTCATGGGCTTGATCATAGGAGCCGGGGGTGTTTTCACTGGCCGTTTTCGGACATGTGCCTCAGCCCAACGCGAGGGTTTGCCCCCAGTACCCCCGGAGGGCGCGCCTACAATGCAGCGGACTTCCAAAAACAGCCCAACTCCCTACGCGAAAGGCCCCTGCGTGCAGCCCACACCCGCCATTTTCAAAGCCTACGATATCCGCGGCATTGTGCCGTCCACGCTCAACGAAGAAGTTGCGCTCGGCCTGGGCCGGGCCTTTGGCACGGCAGCCCGCGCCGAGGGGCAGACCACCGTGGCGGTGGGGCGCGACGGGCGCCTGTCGGGCCCGGCCATCTCGGGTGCGCTGATCCAGGGGCTGGTGGAGGCGGGCATTGAGGTGATCGATGTGGGCCTGGTGACCACGCCGCTGCTGTACTTTGCAGCCAGCACGCTGTGTGCCAGCGGCATCCAGGTCACCGGAAGCCACAACCCCAGGGACTACAACGGCTTCAAGATGGTGCTGAACGGCCGCGCCATCTATGGCGAAGAAATCCAGCAGCTTCGCCGCACCATGGAGCAGGAAACCTGGCAGCTGCTGCCCGGCGGCTCGGTGCGCCATGTGGACGTGCTGCCCGCGTACCGCGAACGCATCGTGGGCGATGTGAAACTGGCCCGCCCGATCAAGATCGTGGTGGACTGCGGCAACGGCATCGCGGGCGCCTCGGCGCCGGACATCTTCCGCGCCCTGGGCTGCGAAGTAATCGAGCTGTTCTCCGAGGTGGATGGCAACTTCCCCAACCACCACCCCGACCCGAGCAAGCCCGAGAACCTGCGTGATTTGATCGAGGCCCTGAAGGCCAGCGACGCCGAGCTGGGCCTGGCGTTTGATGGCGATGGCGACCGCCTAGGGATCGTGACCAAGGACGGCACCAACATCTTCCCCGACCGCCAGATGATGCTGTTTGCGCAAGACGTGCTCTCGCGCGTGCCCGGCGGCGAAATCATCTTCGACGTGAAGTGCACCCAGCGCCTGGCGCCTGCCATTGCGGCCGCTGGCGGCGTGCCGGTGATGTTCAAGACCGGCCACTCGCTCATCAAGGCCCGCATGAAGGAGACCCACTCCCCGTTGGGCGGCGAGATGAGCGGCCACATCTTCTTCAAGGAGCGCTGGTACGGCTTTGACGACGGCACCTACGCGGGCTGCCGCCTGCTGGAAATCCTGAGCAAGTCCAACGACCCGAGCGCCGTGCTCAACGCGCTGCCCACCAGTTTCTCCACCCCCGAGCTGAACGTGGCCTGCGCCGAGGGCGAACCCCACCGCCTCACGGCCGAGCTGCAGGCCCTGGCTGCAGAGACCTTTGCCGCGCCCTCGCAGATCAGCACCATCGATGGCCTGCGCGTGGACTGGCCCGACGGTTTTGGCCTGATCCGTGCCAGCAACACCACGCCGGTGCTGGTGCTGCGCTTTGAGGGCCACACCACCGAGGCCCTGGCCCGCATCGAAGCGGCCATGCTGGCCCTGCTGCACCGGGTCAAGCCCGATGCCCACGTGGGCGCCGCCAGCCACTGACGCCGTATCGTCGAACCCGCCGCGCCCCTCTTTCTGTATTTGTTGTTGAACCGCCCCGCATGAAACCGTCACTGTCCACCCCCTTGCGTGTTGCCGCTGCCCAGTCGCCCTCGGCGCCGGGTGATGTGGCGCGCAACGTGCAGACCCACCTGGCCTTTGTGCGGGCGGCGGTGCACGAACGTGTGCTGGTACTGGTGTTTCCCGAGCTGTCGCTCACGGGGTATGAACCGAACCTGCTGGCGGCCAACGTGCTGTCGGCCGACCATTCCGCTCTGGCTCCCTTGAGGCAGTCTGCCCAGCAACACGGCATCACCCTGGTGGTGGGCGCTCCGGCTGCGCCGGTTGTGGCGGGCGCCTTGCCCGCCATTGGCGCCTGGGTGCTCGGGGCCGACGGCAGTGTGGCGCTGTACCGCAAGCGCCACCTGCACCCGAGCGAGGAGCGGTTCGCCAGTGCTGGCACCGACGACGCCCAGGTGCTGTTGCTGGCCGGTGAACCCACGGCGCTGGCCGTGTGTGCCGACATCACCCATCCCGAACACGCAATGGCCGCCAGCAATGCGGGCGCCGCACTCTACGCGGCGGGCGTGCTGATTTCCGAGAAGGCCTATGGGGCCGAATCGGCCCTGCTGCAAGGCTATGCCCGCGACCACGACATGGCAGTGCTAGTGGCCAACTACAGCGGGCCCTCTGGCGGCTACGTGAGTGCGGGTCGCAGTGCCTTCTGGGCACCCGGTGGCCACTGCGTGGCAGCCGCGCCCGATGACAGCCCCAGCCTGGTGTGGGCGGCACGGGGCGACAGCGGCTGGACGGGCGGGGTGGTGGAGCTGGTCGGCTGATCCGCTGATCGAACCCCCGCATGAACGCTGCCCGCGCCCTGTATTCACTGGTGACCTGGTGCGCGCAGCCCCTGCTGCGCCGCAAGCTGCGCCGCCGCGCCGTGGCCGAACCTGGCTATGCCCATGCGGTGGGCGAGCGTTTTGGCCGCTATCCAGTGCCCATGGACAGCATGGTGTCGCACCACAGCGTTGATCCGATAGGCCAGTTTGTCTGGGTCCACGCCGTGTCGCTGGGCGAAACCCGCGCCGCCGCCATCTTGCTGGCCCAGTTGCGTGAGCAGCTTCCGGGCATGCGCCTGCTGCTCACCCACGGCACGGCCACCGGGCGGGCCGAGGGCGAAAAGCTTCTGCTGCCCGGCGACGTGCAAGTGTGGCAGCCCTGGGATACACCGGGCGCCGTGGCGCGCTTTCTGCGCACCTTTCGCCCGGCCGTCGGCATCCTCATGGAAACCGAGGTCTGGCCCAACCTGGTGGCGGGCTGCCAGCAGCGTGGCGTGCCGCTGGTGCTGGCCAATGCGCGGTTCAACGCCAAGTCGCTGCGCAAGGCCCAGCGGCTGGCAGCGCTGGCCCGGCCCGCCTATGGGGGGCTGACCGCTGCCTGGGCCCAGACCGAAGACGACGCCACCCGCCTGCGGGCCATCGGCGCCCCGGTGCGCGGCGTGTTTGGCAACCTCAAGTTTGACGTGGTACCCGACGCCCGCCAGATCGCCCAGGGTCGGGCCTGGCACGCCCACACCGGGCGCCCCGTGGTGCTGCTGGCCAGCAGCCGGGAGGGCGAGGAGGCAATGTGGCTCGAAAACTTCAAGCCAAAACAGGCCCCAGCGCTTGATGGACAAGCGCAAACAGCTATCAATAATATAGCAAATGACGTGCAATGGCTCATCGTACCGCGCCACCCTCAGCGGTTTGACGAGGTGCAACAGCTGCTCCAGCGCGCTGGGCTCACCGTATCGCGCCGCAGCCACTGGGCGGCAGAACCCGAGGCGGCCGATGTGTGGCTGGGGGATTCACTGGGCGAAATGGCGCTGTACTACGGCCTGGCCGATGTGGCCTTGCTGGGTGGCAGTTTTGCCCCCCTGGGCGGCCAGAACCTGATCGAGGCCGCCGCCTGCGGCTGCCCCGTGGTACTGGGGCCGCACACCTTCAACTTTGCCGAGGCCGCCGAGCTGGCCTGTGCGGCAGGTGCCGCGCAGCGCGTGCCCGACATGGCCGCAGGCATGGCGCTCGCGGCCCATTTGGCGACGGATGCCCCTGAACAGGCTGCGGCCAGCGAACGTGCCAGCCGTTTTGCCACAGCGCACCGGGGGGCGGCACGGGCTACGGCGCAGGCGGTGCAGGCCGTGCTGCAAGCCGCCGGGTAGCTCCGCGCGGCCCGTCCGCCAACCCCGTCAGGGCTTGATGAGCAAGGCGTTGATCGCCTCGATGTCCTGCTGCGTCAGCGTGCCCGCCGCCTGGCGCAACTTCAGCGTGCCGAGCAGCACGTTGTAGCGGGCCTGGGCCAGGTCGCGCTTGGTCTGGAAGAGCTGGCTTTGGGCATTGAGCACGTCGATGTTGATGCGCACGCCCACCTGGTAACCGAGCTTGTTGGCATCGAGCGCACTCTGGCTGGAGGCTTCGGCAGCTTCCAGCGCCTGCACCTGGCCCTGGCCGGATTGCACACCAAAGAAGGCGGCGCGGGTGGCCTGCGCGACGTTGCGGCGCGCGGTTTCAAGGTCGGCCGCGGCCTTCTCTTCGAGCGCCAGGGTTTCCTTCACGCGGTTTTGCACCGCAAATCCGGCAAACAGCGGGAGATTGAAGGCCACGCCCACGCTGGCGCTGTTGGTGCGGTTGTTCACGCCGGGCGCCGTGATGGTGCCATTCGGGTTGCGCGTGACGTTGTAGCCCACCTGCAGGTCCAGGGTGGGCAGGTGGCCGGTTTCGGCCTTTTTGGTTTCAAGGCGGGCAATGTCCAGCGCGATGGCGGCCTGGCGCACGCCGGGCTGCTGGTCGCGTGCGGTGTCCACCCAGGTGATCACGTTGTCGGGCTGCACCGTGGGCAGTTGCACGGGCAGCGCCAGCGGCTGGGGCTTGGTGCCGGTGATGCCCACCAGCTGGTCCAGTGCCAGGCGTTTCACGCGCAGGTCGTTTTCGGCCGCGATTTCCTGGGCCACCACCAGGTCGTAGCGGGCCTGGGCCTCGCGCGAATCGGTGACGGTGGTGGTGCCCACCTCGAAGTTGCGCTTGGCGGAGGCCAGTTGCTCCGACACGGCCGCTTTTTGCGCCTGCACGAAGGCCAGGGTGTCCTGCGCGGCCAGCACGTCAAAGTAGGCCTGGCTCACGCGCACCAGCAGGTCTTGAGTGGCGGCGTCCAGCTGCGCCTGGGCCACGTCAATGCCGCGCTGGCCTTGCTCCAGCGTGATGCGGTTGGCGGGCCGGTACAGCGGTTGCGAGGCCTGCACGCCCACCGTCTGCGTGGTCCCGGTGTTCTCCACAGGCGGGCGGCTCAGTTCCACATTGGCGCGGCTGAGCCCGGCCGTGAGCGCGGCGCTGGGCAGCAGGCCGGCGCGGGCCTGGTCGGCGCGGCGGGATGCTGCGTCGAGCTGGGCTCGGGCCGACTGCCAGGTCGTGTCATAGGTGCGTGCCGATTCCACCAGCTCCAGCAGGCTCTGGGCATGCGCCGGGGCGCTCAGCGCCGCGCCGAGCGCCAGGGACAGAAGTGACAGGGAGAGGGGCCGGTGCGGAGTCATGGGGGTCCTTCGGAAGAGTCTGCGGTTCGATGGGAGAGCGGGTGCCAGGGGCGTGATCAATAGCGGGGCACGGTGGGGTCGTTTTCGTGCGACCAGGCATCAATGCCACCGGTGATATTGGCCAACTGTTCAAACCCGTTGTGTTGCAGGAACGATGCCACCCGCAGGCTGCGTGCGCCGTGGTGGCACAGGCACGCAATGGGGCGGGCGGGGTCCAGCTCGGCCAGTCGCCCGGGCAATTCGCCCATGGGGATGGCCACCAGTTCAAACCCATCGGCGCGTACGCTGGCGGTCTGCAGCTCCCAGGGTTCGCGCACGTCCAGCACCAGGGGCTGGCTGCCTTCGGGTGCGGCGGCAAACCAGGCAGACAGCTGGGCGGGGCGGACGTGATCGATCATGCAGAACTCCGAAGAAAGCCGAACAACAGGGTCAGAACGTAAAGCCGGAAGGTTCCGGGAAGTTCACCAGGCGCGGGGCGATGGTGTCCCAGGGCGAGGTGGTCTCGAAACGGTCGCCGGTGCGGCGGGTCAGCGTGAAACGCATCACAGGCTCGCTCCCCACGATGGCACCCAGGCGGCCGCCGTCGCGCAGCAATGCGAGGAGGGCGGTGGGCACTTCAGCTACCGAGCCGCTGAGCACGATCACGTCGAAGGGGCCGTCGGGAATGGCGTCGCGGGCGCCGTCGCCCAGGCGCACATCGGCGTTTTGAACACCCGCGTCGCGCAGGTTCTCACGGGCCATTTCGGCGAGTTCGGGGTTGATTTCGAGCGACACCACGCGCTCGGCGCGGGCGGCCAGCAGGGCGGCCATGTAGCCCGAACCTGCGCCAATCTCCAGCACACGGTCCGTCGGCTTGATTTGCAGGTCTTGCAGGATGCGCGCCTCCACGCGGGGCTGCAGCATGCTCTGACCGCGGCGCACGGCCTCTTCGGCGTCTTTGCCCAGCAGGGGCACTTCGATGTCCATGAACGCCATGCTGCGGTAGGCCGGAGGAACAAAATCCTCGCGGCGAACAACAGCCAGCAGGTCCAGCACGTCCGCGTCCAGCACGTTCCAGGGGCGGATCTGCTGCTCGATCATGTTGTAGCGGGCCTGGGCAACCGGGTCGTGGGTGTTGGCAAGCGTGTTCAGGGGCAGGTTCATGGTGTTCTCTCCGGGGGTGGCGGTTGCCGTGACGATCAGGACAAACCCTCGATTTTAGAGGCCTTGGGAACCGCGCCGCCGCGTCCCATCTTGCGCAGTGCCCAGTTCGCCAAGTCGTCCATGTAGCAATACACCACCGGCACCACCACCAGGGTCAAGAGGGAAGAGGTAATGACCCCGCCAATCACAGCCTGGCCCATGGGCGCGCGCTGCTCCGACCCTTCGGACAACGCGAACGCCAGTGGCACCATGCCGAAGATCATGGCCAGAGTGGTCATCAGGATGGGGCGCAGCCGCACCCGGGCAGCCAGCAGCAAGGCGTCGGCACGGGGTAGGCCGGGCACGGTCTGGCCCTGGTCGTTCACGTGCTCCTCGCGGGCACGGATCGCAAAGTCCACCAGCAAGATGGCGTTCTTGGTGACCAGCCCCATCAGCATCACCACGCCAATGATGGAGAACATCGACAGCGTGGAGCGAAACATCAGCAGCGCCAGCACCACGCCAATCAGCGTAAGCGGCAGCGAGGTCATGAGCGCCAGCGGCTGCAAGAAGCTCTTGAACTGGCTCGCCAGGATCATGTAGATGAAGATGATGGCCATGGCCAGCGCCGAAATGGCATAGCCAAAGGACTCGGCCATGTTCTTGGTGGAGCCGCTGAACTGGTAGCGATAGCCGGGCGGGAAGCTCACTTCCTCCAGCGCCTTCTTGATGTCGTTCGACACTTCACCGGCCGAGCGCTTTGCCACGTTGGCGTTCACCGCCACTTCGCGGGTCAGGTCGCGGCGGTTGATCTGGTTGGCGCCGGTGGATTCGGTCACGCTGGCTACCTGGTTCAGGCGCACGATGCGCGTAGTGCCGTCGGTGGCCGCCAGGGCAAAGGGCAGGCGCTCCAGGTCGGCGGGCTGGGTGCGGGCTTCGGGGGCCAGGCGCACGTTCACATCGTAGGTCTGGTCATCGGGGGCACGCCAGTTGCCCACCGTGGTGCCTGCCACCAGGGTGCGCAGCGATGCTGCCATGGGCGCCACCGACAGGCCCAGGTCCGACGCCACGTCGCGCTTGACCTCCAGGGCGATCACCGGCTTGTTGGGCTTGGCGCTGGTGTCCAGGTCCACCAGCCCGGGAATGTCGCGAATTTTTTCGGTGACCACCTTGGTCAGGCGCTCCAGCTCCTGCAGGTCGGGGCCTTGCAGCGAGAACTCCACCTGCTTGTTGCCACCCACGGCGTCCAGCAGGCCCACGTGGGTGATGGTGATGCCGGGCACGGTCTTGAGGCGTTCCCGCAGCACGTCGGACATCTGGTCCACGCTGCGGCTGCGGTCCTTGCGGTCCACCAGGCGCACGTAGATGTTGGCGTAGATCTTGCCCTGGGCGCTGCCGGTGTTGATGGTGGCCAGTGTGTAGCGCACCTCCGGCATCTCGCGCAGGATGCCCTCCACCTGTTGTGCCTTGGCCTCGGTGGCCTCCAGCGACGAACCCACGGGGGTGTAGAAATTGAGCGAGGTTTCGGAGAAGTCGGCCTTGGGCACGAACTCGGTGCCCAGCAGCGGCACCATGAAGATGCTCAGCACAAAGATGGCCAGCGCAATCGCCATGGTGGTCAGCTTGTGCACCAGCGACCACCGCAGGATGCGCTGGTAGCCCTCGGCCAATGCATCGGTGGCACGGTCGAACCAGCCTGTGACGCGGCCAATGGTCTTGTCGTAGAAGGTGACGGGCTCGATCTTCTGGCCGTGGGCATGGATGCTCGGGTCGTGCCAGATGCTCGACAGCATGGGGTCAAGCGTGAAGCTCACAAACATCGAGATCATCACCGCCGCCACGATGGTGATGCCGAACTCGTGGAAAAACTTGCCGATGATGCCGCCCATGAAGCCAATGGGCATGAACACCGCCACGATGGACAGCGTGGTGGCCAGCACCGCCAGGCCAATCTCCTGCGTGCCATCCATGGCGGCTGCGTAGGCACCTTTGCCCATCTGCACGTGGCGCACGATGTTCTCGCGCACCACGATGGCATCGTCGATCAACAGGCCCACGCACAGGCTTAGCGCCATCAGCGTGATCATGTTGATGGTGAAGCCGAACATGTTCATGAACAGGAACGTGCCGATCAGCGCAATCGGCAGCGTCAGCCCGGTGATCACGGTGGAGCGCCAGGAGTTCAGGAACAGGAACACGATGAGCACCGTGAGGATGGCGCCCTCGATCAACGTCTGGCGCACGTTGTTCACCGCCACGCGGATCGGGCGGGCGCTGTCGCCAATGGTCTCCAGCCGCACGCCGGGAGGCAGCTGGTTCTTCAGCTCCACCACAGCGGCGTTCAGGCCGTCCACCACCTCGATGGTGTTTTCGCCCTGCGACTTCTGCACCGACAGCAGCAGCGTGCGCTGGCCGTTGTACAGGGCCAGACTCTCCACCTCCTGCGCGCCGTCGTTCACGCGGGCGACCTGGTCAAGCCGGACCGGCGCTCCGTTCTTGCGGGCCACGATGATCTTGCCGAAGTCCTCGGGCCGCTCCATGCGGGCGTCGATCTGCACCACGCGCTCCTGCGCGAGGGACCGGATGGAGCCCACGGGCAGGTCCTGGTTCTCGTTGCGCACGGCCTGCGCCACCTGGTCGGGGGTCACGCCAAACGCTTCGAGCGCCTGCGGGTTCAGGTAGATGTTGATCTCGCGCTTGGTGGCGCCCACCAGGTTCACGGCGCCCACGCCGCGCACGTTTTCCAGGCGTTTCTTCAGAATCTGCTCGGCCCAGGTGGTCAGCTCGACAGCGCTGCGACCGGATTTTTCGTCCGGCAGCACCGCCAGCGACCACACGGCGCGACTGGCCGGGTCAAAGCGCAGCACGCGAGGCTCCTTCACCTCGGTGCGCAGCAGGGGGCGCACAGTGGCCACCTTTTCGCGCACATCCTCGGCGGCCTTGCGGCCGTCGATGTGCAGCTGAAACTCGATGATGACAACGGCCGTGCCTTCGTAGCTGCGCGAGGTCAGGGCGTTGATGCCTGCAATCGAGTTGACGCCTTCCTCGATCTTCTTGGTGACTTCGCTCTCGACGATTTCCGGCGACGCACCGGGGTAGTCCACGGTGACCACCACCACCGGAAAGTCGATGTTGGGAAACTGATCAACCTTCAGGCGCTGGTAGGAGAACAGGCCCAGCACGACGATGGCGAGCATCACCATCGTGGCGAACACGGGGTTTTTAAGACTGACTTTGGTGAACCACATGGCGGGTCGGGGTAGTCAGGGTGATCAGGGAGCAGTGCGGGATGCCGCTGCCAATGCAGGTGCAGCAGCGGCTGTCGCAGCTGATGCGGCCACCGCCACGGCCGTGCCCTCGCGCAGCAGGCCGATCCGGCCCGCAATCACCACCGTGCCTTCGGGCACACCTTCGACCGCCACCAGGGTCTGGCCGCCCACCACCGCGCGGGTACCGGTCTTGACGGGTGCATAGACCACGCGGCCATCTTTCAAGGTTTGGAGGTAGGGGGCGGGCTTGTCGGTGCGCACGGCGTCCAGCGGCACGGCCAGCACATCGGCCCGCCCGGTATCGAGCGTTCCCTGCACAAACAAGCCTTGCCGCAGTGGCGTGGCGCCGGGGGCTTGCTCAACCCGCAGGTAGACGGGCACCGTGCGGCTGCCTGCCTGGGCGCTGGGGTTGATGCGCACTACGGTGGCAGGCACCGGGGCGGGAATGCCTTCAACGGTGAGCTGCGCCTTTTGGCCCACCTGCACCGCCACGGAATCCGCCGGGTTGAGCAGCGCTTCCAGCTCGAGCCGCGACAGGTCCACCACCTCGATGATGCGGGCGTCCACCGCCACGCGCTCGCCCGGCTGGGCCAGGCGCTGCGCCACCAGCCCGCTGATGGGGCTCTTGAGCACGGTGTCTTCCAGCGCCTTGCGGGCTACGTCGGCGGCGGCCACGGCAGCCTGGTGGCTCGCCTGCGCTGACTCCAGGCTGGCCTGCGAAGTGACCAGCGCCGTGGCCGAGATGAATCCCTGGTCCACCAGCGCGCGGTTGTTGGTGTACTGGCGCTGGTTGATATCCACCTGGGCTTTGGCGGCATCGGCCTGCTGCTGCGCCTGGCGCAGGCGGGCGTGGGCTTCGGTGGGGTCGATGCGGGCCACTTCCTGCCCGGCCTTCACGCTGTCGCCTTCGCGCACCGTCAGCCCCTGCAACTCACCGCCCACGCGCGCCTTGACCATGGCCGAGTCCACCGCCCGCAAGGCGCCCGATACGGGCACGCCCAGCGCCAGGTTCTGCCGCCGCACGGGCAGCACCTCGTCAGCCACCAGTTGCAAGGGGGCCTGGGCGCGTTGGGCCGTGGCTTCGGCCAGAGCCTTTTGCTGCACCTGCCGGGCCGCCATGGCCCGCCACACGCCCGCGCCGAGCAAGACAACGACGACGGCAGTCACCGTCCAGGGGATCCAGCGTTTCATGGTCAGGTGCCGCGCGGGGGCGGCGCAGAAGTAGAGGGTGAGGAGGGGGAGGGGGAGGGGGCGGAATGCTGCGCTGGGCGCACCAGCAGCCCGTTCAGCACGTTGTCGATCTGGGCATCGATGTACAACTCTGGCCGCAGGCCCAGCGAGTCTGGAATGCAGGCTCCCACCGAGTGTTTCCACATCATGAGGAAGATCATGGGCGCCAGAACCACATGCACGATGTAGTCCAGTGGCACGGGGCGGAACTCGCCGCGCTCGACGCCGCGCTCGACGATGCGGCGGATCAGCGCCTGCCCCGGCAGAATCACCTCCTGCTGGTAGAACTCGGTGATCTCCGGGAAATTCTGGGCCTCGCTGAACATCAGCTTGGTGATGCCTGAAGCCTTGGTGGCGCCGATGCGCTCCCACCACACCTGGTAGCAGTACCGCAGCAGATCGCTCGTCGTGCCGTCAAAGGATTCCAGTTCGTCACGCCACTCTGCAAAGCGGCCCGCGATGTTCTGGCGCACTACTGCCTTGAACAGCTCTTCTTTGCTGGGAAAATACAGAAACAGCGTGCCCTTGGACACCCCCGCTCGCGCCGCCACTTCATCCACGCGCGTGGCGGCAAACCCTTTTTCGACAAACAGGTCGAGCGCGGCCTCGAGCAGCTCACCCGGGCGGGCTTCCTTGCGGCGCTCGCGCTTGGTGCCAATGGGAGCAGAGGAGGGTAGGGACGTGGGAGGCAAAGGGAATTTCGTTAATGACTGACCGGTTAGTAATGTAGCAAGCGCGGGATGGGGCGTCAATTCATAATGGCCGGGTTTGAAGCGAGGATCCCCATGACTTTGCAAACCATCACCCTGGGCGGCGGCTGTTTCTGGTGCACTGAGGCGGTCTTCGACCGCGTGCGCGGCGTCACCGACGTGGAAAGCGGCTACACCAACGGCCACACGCTGAACCCCAGCTACGAACAGATCTGCCGGGGCGACACCGGCCATGCCGAGGTGGTGCGGCTGACCTTTGATGCCGACGAGATCAGCCTGCAGGAGGTGTTGGAAATCTTCTTCCACACCCACGACCCGACCACCCTCAACCGCCAGGGCAACGACGTGGGCACCCAGTACCGCAGCGGCATCTACTACGAAGACCCTGCGCACGGCGAGATTGCCAACGACATGATTCGCCAGATGTCGCAAGACAAGCTGTTTGGCGCGCCGATCACCACCGAGGTGAAGCCCCTGCAGAATTACAGCACCGCCGAGGCCTACCACCAGGATTACTTTGCGAACAACCCGAACGCGGGGTATTGCGCGTTTGTCGTGGGGCCGAAGGTGGAGAAGTTTCGCAAGACGTTTGCGCGGTATCTGAAGCCCGCATAGCGCCGCCCGGCCGGCGAAGGACATTGGCCGGCAGGTCACGCTCGCTGGGCCCCGCGTGGCCCGGCGACACGCACGCGCACGATTCCGCCCAGCAGTCCCCCCAGAGCGCGCTGCCAGAGCGTGGCTGGACGGTGTGCGAGCAAGGTGCTTCGGACCATGGCGGGTGTGATGACCTCGGCCGGTTCAAACCCGTGGTCGGCGAGCATGGCGTGCAATTGGGCATCGCCCAGCGTGCACCGCCAGGGTTCACCCATGCGGCGAAACCGCCGCCCCATCAGTGCCAGCCCCAGTTTGCGGCCCCACTGCGCGGCTGCGGGCCTGCGCACGTAGTCGAACACCAGCACGCTGCCCGGGGCCGACTGCGCTCCAATGCCCTGCAACGTGGCCTCGACCGCTGCCGGCGCCAGATACATCGTGACGCCCAGCCAGGCAAATACGGTGCGTTCGTGGCGCTCGAATCCGTGGGCCACCAGTTGCTCCATGAAATCCTGCCGTTCGAAGTCCAACGGCACATAGACAGCGCCCGGCGGCATCGCCAGTCCTGCCTGCGCTGCAAGGCCCTGTTTCCATGCCTGGGTGGCGGGGTGGTCCACTTCGAACACGCGCTGCAGACCCGGGGGCCACTGCTTGCGCAGGGCAAAAGTGTCCAGGCCCGCACCGAGCAGCACGTACTGCGTGGCGCCGTCTTCGACGGCCTCGCGCAGCGTGTCTTCGGCAATCCGGCTGCGGATCACCAAGGCGCCGCGCATGGCCTGGGAGAAGCTCCCTGCGTCTCTGCCGCGGCTGCCGGGGCCGTTTCCCTCCAGCGCCGCGCGCACCTGCACCGCTTGCGTGGGGCCCAGGATGTCCAGTGCCAGGGGGTCGTGAAAGATTTCCGCGCCGTCGAGCAGTTGGTGCCGGGCGCGGGCAATGCCACAGAGCAGGGCGGTGTGGCTGGGCCGGGCAGAGGCCAGGAGCGGTGCGCCCATGGCGACGTTAGCGCGGGACAGGGGGGCGGGGTGGATTGGTGGTGGTGGCTGCATGGTGGCCGCTATTCTGAGATGGGGTCACTACAGCCGTCTTGAACTTTTTCGCCAATCTTTTCGCCTGTATCTCCAAGGCTCTGTTTCCCTGACCCGGGTTTCCGGCAACTTGTACCCGCCCTGCGCCTGTTTACGATAAGCGCCCATGCGCATCCGTCTCCAGCTTCCCTTTGCCGCCGTGGCGCTGCCACCCGCATCGCTGGCGGGCAGCATTCGGGCGTATATCACCAAGGACACCTCGGGCTCGCCCCGCAAGGGAGAGAGCATCAACCGCTATCCGGCGTCCGTGTACTGCGGCATCGCGTGGTTCCTGGAGGGGAGCTCCGAGCGCGTGGAGCCCGGCCTGCCATCGCTGCAGCCCCTGCCGAGTACCTTGCTGCTCGGACCACAAACGCGGCCATGGGTGACACGCAACCCCGGCCCGGTTCGCACCTTTGGCGTGGTGTTCTACCCCCAGGCCTTCCACCGCCTTACCGGCCTGGACATCAGCACCCTGGTGGACGGCATGTTCCCCGTCCACGGCGTGCTGCCCCCCGACTGGATAGCCCTGTGTGAACAGGTGCGGCTTGCCCCGGACGACACCGCGCGAATGGCGCTGCTGGAGGCGTTCGTGGCCCGCCATGCCCACGCACTGCAGACCAGTGCGCCATCGGTGCGTGCCACCGCCACTCGCTGGCTGCATGAATTGCAGGTGCATGCCTCGGCCCAGGGCCTTGGGGGCAGCCTGCGCAGCCTGGAGCGCCATGCCCGCACCTGGGCGGGGCAATCGCTGCGGCGGCTGGGCTGGCTGTCGCGCGCCGAAACCACGCTCATGCAAGCGCGCCAGCGCAGTGAGGCCTCTGGGCAGGCCCCGCGCTGGCAGGATGTGGCGCTGGACGCAGGCTACGCCGACCAGTCGCATCTGTGCCGCGAGGCTCAGCGCGTGACCGGCGAGAGCCCCGCAGAACTGGCGCGGCGGGTGCAGAGCGAGGACGAAAGCTACTGGCTTTACCGCCTCTGGACCTGAAAGTGCTGCACTGGCGATCGTGACAGTGCCAATGCGGGGGTTGGGCAGGGAGCCTTGGGGCGTGGATGCATAATGCAACCCGATTGCGTTACTTGTTTCTATCCCTTGCGCCATGCCCGCCGCCACGTCTTCGTCTTCACACCGCGCGCCCTGGTCGCTGCCCTCTGGCATGCGCGCCACCCGCGCCACGCGGGCGCTGGCGGCGCTGTATGAAGCCCGGCCTGACGCGGCGCTCTCCGAGCCCGAGGTGGAGGCCGCCCTTGCCAGCGCTGGGGCTCCCGTCAACAAAGTCACCGTTTACCGCATGCTCGACCGCTTTGCCGCTGCTGGCCTGCTGCACAAGCAGGTGGACGCTGCCCGCGTGACCCGGTATGCACTGGCACCCCAAGGCGAAGAGGGCACAGCCCCCAGATTCGAATGCGACGACTGCCACCGCCAGTTCCGCCTCTCGCAGGGATCGGCCAAGGTGCAGACCGCCCTCAAGCAGGTGCTGCAGGCGCTGGCCACGGCCGGGCATGAGAGCCTGGCGGTGGACATTGCCGTGCACGGCCGATGTGCTGAATGCGCCCACCCGGCCGGGGGCGCTGCCGCATGATCCGCACCCGAGGCCTTTCCTACACCTATGCCACGGGCGGCGCCGCGCCGCTGCGCTTTCCGGATGTGGACCTGCGCCAGGGCGGCACGCTGCTGCTGCGCGGGCGCTCGGGCACCGGAAAATCCACCTGGCTGGCGCTGATGGCCGGCCTGCGCGGTGCCAGTGGCGGCGACCTGTTTGTGGCGGGCACCCAGCTGGGCACGCAGCGGGGGGCCGAGATCGATGTCTGGCGCGCGCGCAACATCGGCTTTCTGCCGCAAAAGCTGTACCTCAGCAGCGCACTCACCGTGGCGGACAACCTGGCGCTGGCGTACTTTGCAGCCGGGCTGCCGCGTGACGATGCGGCCATCCACCGCGCGCTCACCCAAGTGGGCGTGGCCGAACTGGCCGCCCGCAAGCCGCACCAGCTCTCCGGCGGGCAGGCGCAGCGCGTGGCTCTGGCGCGGGCCGTGCTGCTGGCGCCGCAGGTGCTGCTGGCCGACGAGCCCACGGCCAGCCTGGACGACGAGGCCGCCGCAGACGCGCTGGCGCTGCTGCAGCACAGCGCCGCCGCCTGCGATGCCAGCCTGGTGATTGCCACGCACGACCAGCGTGTGGTCCAAGCCCTGGCCGGTGTGCAAACGCTGGATTTGAATGAAATCGGCGCCCAGCGCTTGATGGATAAGCGCGAGCAGCTATGAATTCAGGAGTCTTCAAACTGGCGCGCCTGTCATGGCGCTACCTGTGGTCCCGGCCTTTGGCGGCTGTGCTGAACCTGCTGGTGCTGACGCTTGGCCTGGCCGCCATCACGCTGGTGCTGCTGGTGGCCACGCAGCTCGACAAGGCGTTTGAGCGTGATCTGAGCGGCATCGACCTGGTAGTGGGCGCCAAGGGCAGCCCGCTGCAGCTCATCCTGGCGGGCGTGTTCCACATCGACGTGCCTACGGGCAACATCCCCCTGCAAGAAGTGCAGGCGCTGCAGAAGAACCCGCTGGTGGCGCAGGTCATCCCGCTGAGCCTGGGCGACAGCTATCAGGGCTACCGCATCGTGGGCACCACGCCCGATTACGTGGCGCACTACGAGGCAACGTTTGCTGAGGGCGCGCTGTGGCAGCAACCCATGGACGCGGTGCTGGGCGCCAGCGTGGCGCGCGGCATTGTCAAAAGCAGCCATGCGGGCGCACCGCTGGTGGGCGCCACCTTCATCGGCAGCCACGGCCTGGGCGGGGGAGGGCACGCGCATGGCAACCACCCCTATCGCGTGAGCGGCGTGCTGGCGCCCTGCGGCTGCGTGCTCGACCGGCTGATCCTGACCAGCACCGAATCCGTCTGGATGGTGCACGAGACCGCTACGGCCACCGATGCCGAAGACCTGGAAATCTTGAAAGAAGAGCGCGAAGTGACCGTGGCCCTGGTGCGCTACCGCACGCCCATGGCCGCCATCACGCTGCCGCGCCAAATCAACAGCGACACCGCCATGCAGGCAGCGGCGCCCGCCATCGAGGTCACCCGCCTAATGCGCCTGCTGGGCGTAGGGGCCGACGTGCTGCGCGCCTTTGGCGGCGTGCTGCTGGCGGTGGCCGCGCTGAGCGTGTTCATCGCGCTGTGGAACGCCGTGCGCGAGCGCCGCGCCGACCTGGCCATGCTGCGCATGCTGGGCGCGCCCCCGGGCCGCGTGGCGGGGCTGGTGCTGTGGGAGGCCCTGTGGCTGGCCGCGATGGCGTCTGTGCTGGGCCTGCTGCTGGGCCACGGCCTGGCCCATGGCCTGGGTTGGGCACTGCAGGCGCAGGGGCTGCTGCCGGTCACCGGCCTCATCTGGCTGCCCGCCGAAGCGGGTGTGCCGCTGATGGCCGCCGGTGTGGCGGCGCTGGCGGCGCTGCTGCCCGCCATGCAGGCGTACCGCACGGACGTGGCCGACCTGTTAAGCCAGCCCTGATGCAGCCATCGAGTTCTGTCCTCTAAAAACCGTCCACCAACCAATCTGAAAGGCCTTCCATGAAAAAGCTCCTCACCGCACTCGCCCTGGCCCCCATGCTGCTCGTCGGCGCCCTGGCGCACGCCCAGGCCCACAACGACAAAGAGACCAAAGAAGACATCGCCCGCCACCGCGCCATGGCCGCCGCCCACGAGGCCGCCGCCAAGTGCCTCGAATCCGGCAAGGGCGAGGACGTCTGCCAGAAGGAACTCCAGACTGCCTGCAAGGGTCTGGCGATTGGCAAATACTGCGGCATGAAGCACGCGCACTGAGGCGATGGGCCTCCAGGCCCACTACCATTTCTGAAAACGCTACAGATCAGGTTTCCCGCCATGGCAATCCACCCCGCTCACCGTCATCCCGCAGCACAACCCGATGCCCGAGCCAGCCGCACCCGCACTGCCCGGCACGCCTGTGCGTGGTTGGCGCTGGCCTGGGCGGGGGCCGTACTCGCACAGTCGCCGACCGCTGCGCCCACGGGCAAACCAGCGCCGGGGGAGTTTGAACGCGCGACCGGAAAAACGCCCGGTGCCGCGCCCACCACCGCACCCGCGCTCTCATCCCCTTTGCCTGCGGGCGCGGGCACCGCCATGCCATCGGGCGTTGCGTCGGGCAGCGGGGCGGGCTACCACAGCCCCAACAGCCCCATTGCGCCGCTGCCCCAGCGCAATGACGTGGTGCCGTGGTCCGTGCTGACCGACCTGACCAAAAAGACCACCAAGGACGGCATCCTGCCCGTGTTCAACGACGCGCAAAAGGGCATGGACAAGACCACGCAGCGCATCCAGGGCTTCATGGTGCCGCTGGATGCCAAGCCCACGCAGACCCACTTTCTACTTACCTCCGTGCCAATGACCTGCTCGTTCTGCACGCCGGGCGGGCCAGAGAGCATGGTCGAGGTCAAGGCCAAGACCCCCGTGCGCTACTCGCTGGAACCGGTGGTGGTGGAGGGCAAGTTCACCGTGCTCCCCAACGACCAATATGGCCTGTACTACCGCGTGGTGGACGCGGTGCCCGTGAAGTAATTCCGCCGCCTTTTCCCCGATCCCGCTGCCTGCCTTGTTCCTCTTGTGACCCCGTTGTTTCCAACCCCACTGGCCGCCCTGTGGCGCCGCCTGCGCCAGCAACTGCCCACGCAGGCCGCCCTGGCGTGGCTGCTGCTGGCGCTGGTGGTGGTGCCCACGCTGGGGCGCCTGCACCAAGTGGAGCATGCGGAGGGGCTGGAGCAGATGCGTGCCGGTCACGCGGTGCAAGCTGCGCAGCAAGCCGACGCACACCACAGGCTCGCAGCCGCTTCGCTGGCAGCTGATGAGGACGCGGCCCCGTCCACCGAGGCAGACCACACCCACGGGCTGCTATCACTGCTCCTGGTCCCCCACGCGGCCGTGGACTGCCTTTTGCTCGACCAGCTCGCGCTGGGCGACGCACTGCACAGCGCCCCCCAGGCGCTGCCCACCCTGGTGCCCGCGCAGGCACCGCCGATACAACATGCTGGGCGTTCTACGGCCCCGCACGTTGCGCTATTCCAGGCGCGTGGCCCGCCCACGGCCTGACCGCAGCAAACCGCCTACGCGCCCACCGCATCGCGGGCCGGGCCGCCAACGCCTTGCCCGGCCTTGCAGGGCTGCGCTATCGCGCTTTGCCCATTTACTCCTGATTCCATAGCTGCTCGCGCTTGATAGACAAGCGCTGGCGGCCATTTTTAGTCAAATTTTCATGCCCAGGGCGAGGAAGCCATGTGTCTGCGTGCCGGCCCCGCCAGCACCGGTGCATGCACCACGCCCCTGCGCATGGGTTCCCGCACACGTTCAAGCACCCGTTGCCACACCGCACCATGACCCACACCACATCCCAACCTCGCCGCCCCGTCGTTGTTCTTCGCGCCTGTCCCACCCTCCACCCCGTGGCCCTGGCCGCCATGCTGGCGCTGACGGGCACCGGCGTGGCGCACGCGCAAGCCGCGCCGGTGGGCGCGCCTGCCGACAACAGCGCTGCGGCCCCCGCCAGCCTGCCGCCCGTCACCGTCTCGGCCAGCGGCCTGCAACTGGGCGCCAATGAGATGACCACGCCGGTCACCGTGCTGGAAGGCGATGAACTCGTGCGCCGCCGTGAGGCCACCCTGGGCGAAACGCTGAACAGTGAGCCCGGCATCACCAGCAGCCACTTCGGCGCCGGTGCCAGCCGCCCCATCATCCGGGGCATGGACGGCCCGCGCGTCAAGGTGCTGAGCGACGGCGCCGAGCTGCACGACGCCTCCACCATCAGCCCCGACCACGCCGTGGTGTCCGAGCCACTGCTGGCCACACAGATCGAAGTGCTGCGCGGCCCCTCGGCCCTGGTCTACGGCAACGGCGCCGTGGGCGGCGTGGTCAATGTGCTCGACGGCAAGATCCCCACTGCCGTCCCGCAAAAGGGCTACGAGGGCAGCGCCGAGCTGCGCGCCAACTCCGGCGCGCGTGAAAAAGCAGGTGCCTTCTCGCTGACCGGCGGCGCTGGCAACCTGGCCGTGCATGTGGAAGGCGTGGCGCGCGATGCGGGCGACTACCGAGTCGGCAAGGGCTGGGCGCCCGAGGGCGAACCCACCCGCAAGGTGCTGGGCAGCTTCAACCGCACCGACACCGGCAGCGTTGGCCTGTCGTGGGTGGGCGAGCGCGGCTACCTGGGCGCCGCCTACACCCGCCAGACCGCCAAATACGGCCTGCCGGGCCACAACCACAGCTTTGAAGGCTGCCACACGCACGGCGACCACCTGCACTGCGGCGCGCACGAAGAGGAGGAAGACGGCCACGACCACGGCGCCGAAGAACATGGCGACGTGCCGGTGGTTCAACTCGCCAGCGAACGCTTCGACATCCGCGGCGAGCTGCGCAACCCTTTCGCCGGCTTCTCGGCCTTACGCCTTCGCGCGGGCGTGACGGATTACGTGCACGACGAAGTCGAAGACGGTGCCATCAGCACCACCTTCAAGAACAAGGCCTACGACACCCGCATCGAGCTGCAGCACGCGCCCATTGCAGGCTTCAAGGGCGTCATCGGCCTGCAAACCTCGCAGCGCAAGTTCAGCGCCGAGGGCGAAGAAGCCTACGTGGAGCCCACCATCATCCGCAAGCTGGGCTTGTTCGCGCTGGAGGAATACCGCCTGGGCGACTGGCGCTTCGAAGCCGCCCTGCGCCACGACCGCCAGACGGCCGAAGCGCAAACCAGCGGCATCGAACGCAGCCACAACGGCACCTCGGCATCGCTGGGCGCGGTGTGGAAGTTCACGCCCGGCTACCAGGTCGGCACCTCGTTCACCCGCGCCAGCCGCGCCCCGTCGGCCGAAGAGCTGTATGCCAAGGGCCTGCACATGGCCACCAGCACGTATGAGCGCGGCAACGCCGACCTGAAGTCCGAGATCTCGCAGAACATCGACGTGAGCCTGAAGAAGACCAGCGGCGACACCACCTTTGGCGTCAGCATCTTCCGCAACCGCATCAACAACTACATCTACGGCCGCACGCTCGATGAAGTCGATGGCCTGCAACTGCTGCAATACAGCCAGGCCGACGCCACCTTCACCGGCATCGAAGGCCAGGTGCGCCAGCGTCTGAACCGCAACCTGGGCATCACGCTGTTCGGCGACACCGTGCGCGCCACGCTCGACGCAGGCGGCGGCCGCCTACCGCGCATCCCCGCCACCCGCGCGGGCATCCGCCTGGACGCCAACTGGCAAGCCTGGGAAGGCCAGGTCGAATGGGTCCAGGTGGCCCGCCAGAACCGCGTGGCCGAGTTTGAAACCGCCACGCCCGGCTACGGCATGCTGAACCTGGGCGTCAGCTACAACGGCCAGTTCAGCAGCGGAACGCCGTGGCAGGTGTACCTGAAGGCGAACAACCTGACGGACCGCCTGGCGTATGCGCACACCTCGTTCATCAAAAATGCCGCGCCGTTGATGGGCCGCAATCTGACGGTGGGGGTGAAGGTGGCGTTCTGACGGGTGAAGCCGTCGTGATGTGAGCGAGCCAGCGGCGGAGGAGGGCGTTACTGGCTTGCGCTGTTTGGCTGTCCGAAACCACTGAAACCAAGGGGGCTCAAATGCCCGGGACCCGTGCCATACTTGATCTCACGTGGTTGATTTCGCTCCCTTTTTTTGCAACAGCCCTGCATGCCTCCCACTCCCGCGCCGTCCGCAAAACTGCTGCAACTGTTACCCGAGGCGGTGGTGCAAACCGATGCGCTGTGGGAGATCACCTATCTGAACCCGGCGTGGCACAAGCTCACCGGCCATTCGGTGGCGGCGGCGCTTGGCAGGTCTTTGCTGGAGTTCGTGCATCCCGACGACGTCGGCACCATGCGTTCGGGCATGCCGGTGTTCCGCTTGCGATTTGCCGATGCGGACTATCGCTGGGTGCGTCTGCAGTTCCACCCGGAGACGGATGCGGCGGACCGGGTGATCAGCCGCCAGGGTGTCCTGATCGAGATCACCGAGGTCACCGAACAGGTGCTGGTGGAAGTTCGCCAGCGCTTTCTGCGCTTGCTGGAAACCATTGATGGCGTGGTGTGGGAGGCTGAAATCGGCGTGGGCAATACCTTCCTGAGCCCGCAGGTCGAACGCTTGTTCGGCTACTCCGTGGAGGAGTGGCGGGCTGACCCGGGCTTCTGGCGGGCGCACGTACACCCCGACGATCTGGAGGAGGCCCTGCGCATCGACGATGCCGCTTACAACGCCACGCACAGCCATGCCTACGAGATGAGTTATCGGCTGATTGCCAAGTCCGGCAAGGTCGTGTGGGTGCGCGATCTGTGCCGCGCGGTGGTCGAGCCGGGGCGGCCGAACCGCATGATCGGCCTGATGATCGACGTGACCCAGCAGAAGAACACCGAGCTCGAGTTGTTGCGCTCCGAAAACCGCTATTCGCTGGCGACGCGCGGATCCAATGACGGCATCTGGTATTGGGACTTGCGAACGGACGCGCTGCATGTGTCCGGGCGTTTTCTCCAGATCGTCGGACTGGGTAGCGCCGATCTTGTGCATGACGGAGGCTGGCGCTTTTTGGAGCAGCTCATCGATACCGAGGATCGCGAGCGCGTGCAGGAGGCCTACCGCAGGCACCTGTCGGGAAACAGCCCGAACTTTTCGGTGGACTTCCGCGCGTTCCACGGAGCAGGGCGGCTGGTGTGGGTCAATTGGCGCGGGCTCGCCGAGTTCGAAGAGGGTGTTCCCGTGCGCATGGCGGGATCGTTGAGCGATCTGGCCGAGCGTGGCAGTTCCTACGATGCGCTGACCAACTTGCCCGGCCGGCCGTTGTTCCGCGATCGCCTCGCGCAACTCATCGCGCTGCACCAGAACGAGGTGGTGAATGGAGGTGGCGTTCCGATACGCGATGGAGCCACGATGTTCGCCGTGCTGCTGCTGGATCTCAACGGGTTCAAGGCCGTCAATGACAGCTACGGGCACCATGTGGGTGACCAGCTCTTGCAACAGGTGGCGCGGCGGCTCGAATCCTGCGTGCGGGCTGTCGATCTGGTCGCCCGCATGGGTGGCGACGAGTTCAATGTGCTGTTGGAGTCCATCGATCCCGCTGAAGCCCGCCAACGCGCGGAGCAGATTGCCGCCGCCCTGGAGGTACCTTACGTCATTGGCAGGCACACCGTGATCAGTGGTGCGAGCATCGGATTGGCCAGCAGCGCATCCAGGCTGGCGACGGTCGACGACTACCTGCGCGCTGCAGACACCGCCATGTACCGGGCCAAAAGTCAGTCATTGGGCGTTTGCGTGTTTCAGTAAGGCGTGCCAGGGGCAATTGCCTGCGAGCGTCGCATGGCTTGCCTTCCTCGTCCCCTTCTGGTTTTCGGTGGTTTTGCTGGGGTGCTTCCAGTGCGCTTTTGCCTGGGACCACGGGGTGATTGCTGCCTGATGCCTGATGCCTCCATTGGATGCTGGCAATCGAACATGTTTTCGGACTTGTGCGCTTAGCCATCAAGCGCAAGCAGCTACTCTATTGATAGCAACTGAAACCCTGCGTATCCTATGGATGCGAGGCGAAAAAAAACCGGCTCCTCAGAACCGGTTTTTCACAGAGGGTTGCCTGGATCAGTAACGACCGCCGCCGAAGCCACCCGTGCCGTAGCCAACGTCCGAGCGTGTGCTCGCACTGTAGCCGCCGGCCTTGTAGCCACCGGCGCCGCCACCTTCTTCACGGGGGCGGGCCAGGTTCACGACGATCGAGCGGCCGTCAACGGACATGCCGTGCAGGGCGCTGATGGCGGCCTGGGCGACTTCGGCGGAGGCCATTTCCACAAAGCCGAAGCCCTTGGATCGGCCGGTTTCGCGGTCCATCATGACCTTGGCGGAGGAGACCCGGCCGAATTCGGAAAAGTTGCTTTCCAGGGTGGAATCGGTCACGGAGTAGGGCAGGTTGCCCACGTAGATTTTGCTGCTCATGGTTGAGCCTTTCTGAAATGTGGTGCGCAACGAAGGGCGTACCGTTGGGATGCAGCTGTGCGGATCGAGTGTCCGCAGCAACTGGGATGGGTGGATGGGATCTGCAGGTCGCAGATCAGGTCATCAGCACGTTGGGGGGTGCGGCATGCACGTTTGCAGCCAGCCCTGGGTGACTGCAAAGAGCCGGGCGGCTTCGCGCGAGGCAAAGGCTTTGTCAAAACGGAACACGCGGCAGTAGCTGCCGTTGCCCTGAGAACGATGGACCGAGAAGGAGGCGCGGAAGCGGCCGCAGTCGGTCGGATGTGTCGTGGGCGAAACGACGTACTTGCCCATGGAAATGGCGGTCTGTGAAATCTGGATCAATCAGGATCGCAGGCGTGGAAATCGACCTGCGTGAGCATCAAGGGACGCAGTGGGCTGCAGCTCTACAGACCCAATGAGCAACCACAAAGGTCGCAAAAGGCGGCCTGCCTGGGGCGGATTACCACCCTGAACAGGCGTTGCGGTGACTGCGCGCATCAAGAGCCGTGACTGCAACCGTTCAATTATATCTCAAATGGAATTTGTTTTTGCTTCAATATTCTAAAAAGTTTTAAAAGTGCTGCCTTGCCTGGCGGCACTGATCACCCGGCCCGTGAGGCATCCCCGGGCGCCTCCTGCAGCTACCATCTATGTAGCAAATGGCAACAATGCCCCCACTGGCTGGCACCAGCAAAACCTGGTGCAGCGTCTTCTATCAATCTTTCGATTGGTGGCATGGGTTCCGGTCCCGATCTCTCTGCGGTCGATGCGGGCGGGCTTTTTTCCTACCGGAGCAGCGTGCAGATGAAGGTTTTTCAGAAACATGCCGTCAGCCAGGGCGGGATCAGCCCCGGCGATGCAACCCACCTTGTGCTGGTGGGCGGGCTCCCCGGGGCGGGCAAGACCCATGCGGCCGAGCGCCTGCAGGCACTGGGATGGACGCTTTACGACGATTTTCAGAACAAGGCGGTGGGTGATTCGGCCCACTTCAAGGATTCCAGGCACTACGCAGACTTGGTGCTGAGCCTGCGTGCTGGCCGTCGCTGCGTGGTCAGCGACCTTCGCATGGTTCACAAACCCTATCGCAAGGGCGCGGCTGCGGCGCTGTTGCGAGATGCCGTACGGATCACCTCGGAGCTTCACCTATTTGAAAACGACCCGACGCAATGTATCCGGAACGTACGCAGTGCGGGGGATGCGCTGCGCGAAACCCTGCGCCTGAAGGAGATCAAGCATTGGACCCGCTATTTTTCAGCGCCGCCCGAGGCCGTGTTGCACCCTGTATGGCGGCCACCCTGTGACTAGCCCGGAAGATGTGCGCGCCCGTGAGGCCGATGCGGCACATCCTTCATGGCAGACGCTTTCGTCTTGCTTTCAAGGTCCTTGGGTATAACCACAGTGGCCGGGCTCAGCGCAGGCGGCATGATCGGGGCATGAAACTGCTGTTGGTCGAGGACGATTTTGATCTGGCCGGTGCCCTGAGCCGCAGCCTCGTGGCGCGCGGTTTTGAGGTGCTGTGCTGCGCCGACGGCAAAGAGGCCCTGGCGGCGGCGCGGCGCACGGCCTTTGATGTGATCACGCTGGACCTGTCTTTGCCGGGCCTGGACGGGCTGGAGGTGCTGCGACGCCTGCGCGATGGCGGCAGCACCACGCCCGTGCTGGCGCTCACGGCCCGGGCGGCCGTCACCGACCGCGTGGCAGGGCTGGAGGCTGGGGCGGACGACTACCTGGCCAAGCCGTTTGACCTGGACGAGCTGGTGGCGCGCCTGCGGGCCCTGACACGCCGTGTAGGACGCGACGGGCAGTTGCGCTGTGGTGCGCTCCACCGCGACCCGGCCAGTGGCGCGTTCTACAACGAGGCACTGCCGCTGGAGCTGTCGCAGCGTGAGGCGGAGCTGCTGCGCCTCTTGATGTCGCGCATCGACCGCGTGGTGAGCAAGGAAGAGCTGCGCACCCAGGTGTTTGCCAACACCGATGAGCAGGTGCAGGCCGATGCGGTGGAGGTGGTGGTGCACCGCCTGCGCAAGAAGCTGGTGGGCACCAATGCCGAGATCGTGACCCTGCGCGGCGTGGGCTACCTGCTGTGTGATGCCGACAGCATGGCCGCCCAAAAAGGCGACAAGGTCGACAAGGCCGAGAAGGGCGGGGCGCTCCGGTGAACACGCCGTGGTGGCAGCGCAGGCCCTGGCGCCCGCGCGGAGGATCGCTACAGCGGCTGCTTCTGGTGGGCCTGCTCGTGCCGCTGTGGGCGCTGGTGGCCCTGGTTGCCACGGTGCAGGTGGTGCAGCAGGTACGGCACAACGCAGCCGCGCAGGATGCCGTGCTGCACAGGGCGCTGACAACCTGGCCGACGGTGTTGCAGCCGCAGGCCGGTGCATCCGCCATGGAGCAAGCCCCTGCGGTCTGGTTCCGCGAAAGCAGCCTGGACGGCGAGCGCCTGGCGGGCAGCGCCGACCTGCCGCGTGTACCACCCTCTGAGCCCGTGCAAGGGCAGGGCAGCGTGCACTTTTACCTGGCGCAGGTGGGCGACCAACTGGTGCGCGTTGCCGCCACGCTGCACCAGCCGGCGGTGGCTGGGGGCGGGCAGGGCGCCGCCCCGCCGGTGGTGCGCCAGGTGGCGCGGCCGTTCAGCGAGCGCCTGCCCAGTGTGGCCCGCCTGATGGATGAAGGCGCGGGTTTGCGCCCAGTGGTTCTGCTGGCCCTGGCCATGACGGCGGTGGCGATGGTGCTGGCGCGCATCGCGTCGGGCTGGCTGCTGCACGCGGATGTGTCGCTCACTCCGCCAACCCAGCCGGGTGCAGGCGGCACCGGCCAGGGCTACGAAGGCCCGTCAGAGCTGGCGCCTGCCGTGCAGCATTTTGGTGAGCTGCAGCAAAGCCAGAGCCGATGGATCGAGGAGCAGCGGCGTTTTCTGGCCGACGCCACGCACCAGCTGCGCACCCCCATGGCGGTGCTGCGCACGCAGCTGCAGTCGGCCATTGCGGGCGATGTGCTGGTGGCCGATGCGCTGCAGCAGATGCTGCACACGGTAGACCGCGCCTCGGGCCTGGCCAACCAGCTGCTGAGCCTGAGCAAGGTGGAGCAGCTCCAGCGCATGGGCGAGCTGCCCAGCGTGGATTTGAACGCCATGGCCCGCGAGGCCGTGATGGAGCTGGCGCCACTGATCGCCGCCAAGCGGCTGGACTTTGCGCTGGAAGGCCCCGATACGCTGTGGGCCCCCGGCGACGCGGCGCTGCTGGGCGAGCTCATGCGCAACCTGCTGGCCAACGCCATCCACCACACGCCCGTGCATGGGCGGCTGGGGGTGCTGCTGCGCAACAGCACCGGGCGGCGCGAGCTGCTGGTGTGGGACGAAGGCCCTGGCATTGACGACGCCGTGCGACAGCGGTTGTTCCAGCCGTTTTCGGCAGGGCAGGGCGGGGTGGGGCTGGGGTTGTCGATCTGCCGGCAGATTGCCGAGGCGATGGGCGCCCAGGTCATGCTGTTCAACCGCATGGACGCAGGGCAGGTCATCGGTGTCGATGCCGTTGTTGCCTGGCATGAATAGGAAACCCCCTGTGTCGCCTGCGGCGCCTTCCCCCTGGGGGGACGCAGCCCTCGCTGCCGGGCGGCCCTTGCTCGGCTGCTCTGGCGCAGGGCGCGCCGGTCTCTTGGTTCAGGGGCCTGGCAGTGCTACGGGCGACTGAGATGGCAATAACCAGAACCTACGGACCATGACGAACACCGCTGCCCCCCACGGCATTGAGTTCCACAGCGTTTGCAAGCGCTACGGCCCGTCTGCCGACGCCCCGCTGGTGGTGGACCACATCAGCTTTGTGGTGCCCCGTGGCACGCTCACCACCATCCTGGGGCCATCGGGCTGCGGCAAGACGACCACGCTGCGGATGATTGCCGGGCTCGAATCGCCCACGGCGGGTCGCATCTTCATCGACGGGCAGGACGTGACAACCCTTGGCCCGGCGCAGCGCAATGTGAGCCTGGTGTTCCAGAGCTATGCACTGTTCCCGCACCTGAACGTGATCGACAACGTGTGCTACGGCCTGCACGGGCTGCACCTGCGCCCGCCGCAGGTGCGCGACAAGGCCCGCGCCATGCTCGACACCGTGGGCCTGCAGGGCCTGGACCTGCGCAGGCCCCATGAACTTTCGGGGGGGCAGCAGCAGCGCGTGGCCCTGGCCCGGGCGCTGGCGCTGGAGCCCGCCGTGCTGCTGTTTGACGAGCCGCTGTCCAACCTGGACGCCCGCTTGCGGCGCGCCATGCGCGAAGAGATCCGCGCCCTGCAGCAGCGCCTGCGCTTGACGGTGGTCTATGTAACCCACGACCAGAGCGAAGCCTTGGCGGTCAGCGACCAGATTGTGGTGATGGACAAAGGCACCATCGCCCAGTGCGGCGCGCCCAGCACGCTGTATGAGCAGCCCGCGTCCGAGTTTGTGGCGGGCTTCATGGGCGAGGCAATGCTGTTCGAGGGGCACATCCATGCGCTCAATCCGGCGGATGGGGAAAGCCCGGCGGCTGGCAGCCATGCCCGACTCGGCCCTTTGCGCGTGCCATCGCCAGCATCCCTCGCCCCCGGCCCGGTCAAGATCGCCGTGCGGCCCGAAGCCTGGGTCATAGGCCCCGCCACCTCCAGCGGGCTGGCCGCCCGGCTGACCAAACGCACCTACCTGGGCAGCGTCATGGAATACACCTTTGCGAGTGCGCTGGGCGAGATCTTTGTGGTTTCGCCCCAGGTGGAGCTGCCGCTGGATGTGGGCGCACCGGTGAGCCTGACGCTGGCAGACCACGGGGTGTCAGTGGTGGCGGGGTGAGATGCACTATGGCACGGACAATCCACCACGCACCAGCACACCGACTGCCGGGCATGAAATATTCAAGCAAAATGGGCACTGGCGCTTGATGGATAAGCGCAAGCAGCTACAAAAACAATAGTGACCAGCGGATGCCGGCGTGGTGGCCCGGCCACAATACGGGCCTCCACCACCGCACGGCCACCGGTTTTTCACCTTGAACTCTCCCGTTTTCACCTCGCTGATCCCCGTCATCCTGTTCATCGCCATCGGCTTTTACGTGGGGCGGCGCGGCTGGATTCGGGCCGCAGCCGTGAAGGACCTGGCCAACCTCGTGTTCATGGTGCTCACGCCCGCGCTGCTGTTTCGCACCATGAGCACGGTGCACATCGAAGACCTCAACTTCGGCCCCGTGGGGATCTACTTTGTGGCGTTTGGCGTGGTGTACACGGCCACGCTGGCGGTGCTGGGCTTTAACAGCCTGGGCGCGGCGCGGGCGCTGGCCAACACCTTCAGCAACACGCTGATGATCGGCGTGCCGCTGGTGGGCCTGGTGTTTGGCGATGCGGGGCTGGTTACGCTGTTCACGCTGATCTCGGTGCACTCGCTCATCCTGCTGACCGCCGCCACCGTGGTGTTTGAACTGGCCGCCGCGCGCGAGCATGCAGGCCGGGAGGGCTCCGCGCAGCAGCCCATGTGGCGCACCGTGCTGCAGGCCGTGCGCAACGGCATCGTGCACCCGGTGCCGCTGCCCATCATTGCGGGCCTGCTGTTTGCGCAGACCGGGCTGGTGGTGCCGCAGGTGGTTGACAAACCCCTGCTGCTGCTGGGCCAGGCGCTGGGGCCGATTGCGCTGCTGCTGGTGGGGGTGACGCTGGCGTTTACCAAGGTCGGCCACCACTTCAAGGCCGCCCTGCGCATTGCGCTGGTCAAGTGTGTCGTGCACCCCATCGTGCTGGCCACCCTGGGCTGGGCACTGGGCCTGTCGGGCATGCCGCTGGCGGTGATGATCGTGGCAGCATCGCTGCCGGTGGGGGCCAATGTGTTCCTGTTTGCGCAACGCTATGCGGTGGCCGAGGATGAGGTGACGGCCAGCGTGGCGGTGTCTACGGCGCTGGCGCTGGTGACGATGCCAGTGGTGATTTTGGCGGTGACACGGTGGGTGGTGACGTGAATTGGAGAGAACGACCTGCACGCCAGTTTTGCGCTGTCGCTACTCGGCCGGAGGATGTTCAGGCGTTTACGCCTTTAGCCACTCAGGCGGCCTATGCCACCCTCACTTTTGCGGCTGCAGGAAGTCTGTCAGGCCCTGGAACCACAGCACTTCAACAAAGTCACCACAGATGACAAGTTCCTCTGAACGCAGTGCATTCAGAAATGCGTCTTTGCTCTCCTTTGCAGACAGAACGGCAAATCCCTTGGCCGCATCTTTGAATATCAGGGTGAACTGTGGGCTTGTCGTCAGCCCGGCGGCAGAGCGCACCTTGCCGTTGCCAATGTGGAAGTGGCGGCCAGCCCCGTCCGATGTCTGGATCTGGAACTCCAAGGTCCTGTTTTTGACATAGCGGGCGCATTGCGCATCTTTGTGGATGGCCCGCTGCGGCAGCTTTGCCAGGTAGTACATGTTGGCCTCGATCTGTGCCTGGATCACTTGCGGCGAACTCGGCGGGTCTTGGTCCACCCGCTCGTGGCGGCGCTTCCAAAAATCTCGCCCAGCCTGGCGCGCGGCTTCTGAACGACCAAAGAAGAGAAACAGGAAGTCATCGAGCGTGGGCACCGGTCGCGGGGCCCGTTCCAGAACGCCCGGGTCCGAGTCCGGATTGCCCCCTCTGGGCCCGGTGCCCAGCAGCATGAGCTTGCGGACCAGGTCCGGATGGCGCCGCGTCAAATCCTGGGCCTGAAAGCCGCCGAGCGAAAACCCCAGCACATCGACCTTTTGAAGGCCCAGCGCCCGTAGCACGGCCGCAGCGTCGTCGGCCATATGTTCAATGCGCGTGCGGGGCTGGCCCGAGGACGACGCAACACCTCGGCCGTTGTACAGAATCACTTCGCGGCCTGCCGCAAGCCCATCCGTCATGAGCGGATCCCAGTGGTCCATGCCACCACGAAAGTGCTGGAGCATGAAAAGGGGTGGCTGGTCTGTCGCGGTGTTGCCCCAGCGGCGATAGGCGAACTGGTCGCCAGCCACCTCCACAAAGCGGGTGGGGGCGGTAAGGTGGGTGTCACTCATATCGGGATCCTTCGGTAGATGGGTGTTGTCTGCGATCTCAAGTCGCCACGCGTGTCGGCAACGCCAAACGAGGCGTCCCCAGCACATGGGTTACCACCCGCGACGCGAACCGCCGGGTCAAAAAGCGCACACCGAAGGTTGAGAGCTTGTTGAACAGGCCCGGGACCACCGTGCGCTTGCCGCGCAACATCGCGCGGATGGCAGCGTGCGCCACGAACTCCGCGCTTTTTGTTGACGCGTTGGCAATCCACGAGTAGTCACCCCCGCCGGATGCGGCGTGGAAGGCGGTTTCGGTGCCGCCAGGGCAAATGCAGGTCACCGACAGCGGCGTACCGCGGTGCTCGTCATGGAGGGCCTCGCTGAAGTTGCGGACAAATGCCTTCGACGCGGCGTACAGTGCCATGTTCGGTACCGACTGGTAGGCGCCGGTTGATGCGATGTTCAGCATGTGTGCGGGCGCGGTGCTTGCCTTGTGCGCGTCGATGAAGCACCGCGCGAGTTGGACGAGCGAGGTCATGTTGAGCTGAATGAGCTCGGCGTCGCGGGTCCAATCGACCTCGTCGAAACGGCGGAAGTAGCCGAACCCGGCGTTGTTGATCAGGATGTCGATCGATCCGTCTGCAGTGGCCGCATCCCACAGCGCGCGCGCGGCCTCTGCCTTGCCGAGGTCTGCGGTGATGATCTCGACCTTCACGCCCTTGCAGGTCGCAGCGACCGCTTCAAGTGCATCGCGGCGCCGCGCGGTCAGCACAAGATCAACGCCGAGCGCCGCGAGTTCACGCGCAATGGCCGCGCCAATGCCACTGGATGCGCCGGTCACCAGCGCGCGCTGGCCGATGTGGCGGGTTGTGTAGGTGCTCAAAGTATTCTCCTTGTCATGTGACATCGCCCAGGAGACCCAAGGCCTGCGGGCGCAACCGGGGAGCGTTGCATGCTCAGCCCCCGAGCGTCGGATAGTCCGTGTAGCCCTTGGCACCGGGCGTGTAGAACGTGGCGGGGTCGGGCGCGTTCAACGGTGCGTCTTGGCGCATGCGCTCGACCAGGTCCGGGTTGGCGATGAACGGTCTGCCCATGGCGATCAGGTCCGCACGGCCTTCGCTCAGCGCCTGTTGTACGCTGGTTTTGTTGAACCCACCGGCGAGGATGAAGGGGCCATCGAATGCCGCCCTCAGATCGGCTTTCAGCTTCGCTGAAACTGGCGGGGCGCCCATGGCCGAATGGTCCAGAACGTGAACGTACATGAGGCCGAGGACGGAGAGCTGCTGCACCAAGGCCAGGTACTGTGCGTCCACGCCCTCGAATGCTCCCGTGCTATTGACCACACCGTAAGGCGACAGGCGGATGCCGACGCGCTCGGCGCCGATCTCGTTCACCGCCGCGCGTGCGACCTCCAGCACGATTCGGTTGCGCCCATCGGCGTTGCCGCCGTACCCATCGGGGCGGCGATTGACATTGGCGTTCAGGAATTGCTCCAGCAGGTAGCCGTTGGCTGCGTGCAATTCGATGCCATCGAATCCAGCCTGGATGGCAAGGCGCGCGGCCGTGGCGTACTCGCCGATCACGTTTTGAATGTCAGCCTCTGTCATGGCGCGCGGCGGCGTGTGCGGCTGGCTGCCTTGCGTATCGGTCCACATTTCGCCAGGGCAGGTTTCGGGCGAAGGCCCAAGCACCTCGGCACCCGCTGGCAGGTTGGCCTGGTGGCTCACCCGGCCGGTGTGCATCAGCTGCACGACGATCTTGCCGCCCTTGGCATGAACCGCATCGGTCACAAGCTTCCAGCCTTGCACCTGGGCGTCATTGAACAGCCCCGGTATGCGGGCATAGCCCAAGCCGTTGGGCGACGGGGAGGTGCCTTCCGTGATGATGAGGCCAGCGCTTGCACGCTGGGCGTAGTAGGTGGCCATGAGGCTATTGGCCGTGTTGCTGTCGCTCGCACGGCTGCGCGTGAGCGGCGACATCACCGTGCGATTGCTCAGCGGTGTGGCGCGCAGGGAGAAGGCTTCGAGAAGCATGGGCTGTCCTTGGAAAATCTAAAGAGGGAAGGGGAAGGGCTGCCGGCGGTTCGTTCGCAGGCGTCAAGCGATCTGGTAGCGAGGGGCTGGCTTTCCTGCTTGAGTGCCCGCAAACAGTGCGGATCGAGTGGCCTCGTACTTCTCCCACAGGCTTGCATCGGCGACGGATGGCCAGGTGATCGTTTCGCCCTGGTCCAGACCCGCGAGCGCCGCAGCGACCATGTGCTCGGTTGTCATCAGGGTGTCCTTGTTGAGGGCCGCCAGCGGAACGCCCGACAGATCCCAGAGTTCGGTGGATGTCGATGCTGGCAGGACCAGTTGCACCTTGACCCCGGTGTCGGCCAGTTCTTGCTGCAGGCCTCTGCTGTATTGCAATACGAAGGCCTTGGTGCCGCTGTAGATGGCGCTGATGGGCAGCGAGTGGACGGCCAGGGCGGACGCGATGTTGATGATCAGGCCCTGCTTCCTTGTCAAGAAGGCCGGCAGCGCAGCTTGCGTCAGGCGCGTCAGAGCTGTGATGTTGAGGTTGATCTGGGCCAACGCTTCATTCGCGGACGTCTGGGCAGCCGGTGCCAGGCGCGCAACACCGGCGTTGTTCACCAGGATTTGCAAGTCCCCCTGGGTGGCCACAATTGTCTCGATGCGCGCTACATCCTGCTCTTGGGTCAGATCGGCCACGATGGGTTCGGCTTTGACGCCATGCGCCTTTGCGATCTGGGTGCACAGGGCTTCCAGGCGGTCGGCGCGCCGGGCGACAAGGAACAGGTCGTATCCGCGCGCAGCGAGGCGGTCCGCGTAGACGGCACCAATGCCGGAGGAGGCCCCGGTGACCAGGGCGACTTTTTTAGGGGATGGATTTGTCATTGATGGTTGTCCAATTCAGTGGAGTGTTTGACCTGCGAAAGCCTCTATCTGATCTATCGGGCAAGGAACGCCAGCGAGCTGGACACGAAGTCGGCGTGGAACTGGAAAACCCCGCCATGACCCGCGTCGGGATAGATGACCAGTTGGCTGTTGGGTAGCCGCCGTGCCAGGTCGTGCGTGTTGAGCGTCGGGACCATCCGGTCGTGGTCACCGTTGACGACGAGTACTGGTTGCCTGATTTGGGAAAGATCGGCGGGCGACTTCTTGCCCCAGGCGCTCAGGGCCTGCAACTGGGCCACGTAGGCGCTCACGGTGATGTCCTTGTCACGGTTGTCTGTGCGCTCCGAGAGCCGTTTCAGGAAAGCCTTGCCGGCTTCGATGCCGCCGGGCGTGCGGGTGAAGAACAGGAACTGCTTGGGGTCCTGGCCCGTGAAAAAGCCTCGCAAAAGGTCCAGATTGGCCACCCCTGCAACGGAGCTGATGCCCTCGCCCCCAGCTGGGCCGGTGCCAGCGAGAATCATTTTGCGAACCAGATCGGGCTCCTTCAAGGCGATCTCTTGGGCAATCATTCCGCCCATCGAGAAGCCGAACAGATCCACCTGCTGGTAGCCCTTGGCCTTGATGAAAGTGATCGCGTCATCGGCCATCTGCTCCATGGAGTTGGATGGCGAGCCGCTGGATGCACCCACGCCCCGGTTGTCGAACGCGATCACGTGGCGCTGGGCGGCAAGCCCATCCACCACGCGGGGGTCCCAGTTGTCCAGCACCGCCGCCAGATGGACCAGCAGAATCAGCGGCGTCCCGCCGTGGTGCTTGCCCAGTTCGCGGTAGGCAAAGGCCACCCCGCCCGCAGAGATGGACTGGGTGGGCGCAGTGGCCCAGGTTGGCCGCTCTGGGCTGGCTACTGGCGCGGCGCGCATGGTGCCCCCAGGCACGGCCTGTTGGGCATGTGATGGAGTGGATGCAAACGGGGCAGCCAGCGCAAGCAGTGCCGCTGCCGCTTTTTTCAGGAGGTGGTTCATGGCGGGCTTTCGGTAGGCCAAAGACACGGGGGCGGGTATCGGGGCTTACTCAGCCCATGGGGTGCAGGTAGGTCGGCGTGGGCGCGGTCATGCCGTTTTTGACCAGCATGGTGAGTTCGTCCGCCAGGACTTCATCCAGACCCGCTTCAAGGCCGTCCAGCGCACGCTGGACGATTTTTTCAGGGCTCGACTTGGGTACATCGAAGCCCCGGGTGAGATCGGTGTCCACGTACGCCATGTGCAGGCCGAGCACCTGGGTTTTCTGGGTCAGCAACTCGTTGCGCAGCGCGTTGGTGAGCGACCAAGCGGCAGACTTGCTGGCGGAGTAGGCGGCCAGCTCTCCGCCGTTCACCCAAGAGGCGACCGACAGCACATTCAGCAGGGCACCGCCCCCGTTGTCCTTCAGGATGGGCGCAAACGCCTTGCTCATGCGCAGCACGGAGAAGAAGTTGGTCTCGAAGATGCGGCGTGCGACTTCTTCGCTGTCGTCATCGAGAAATCCCCCTGGCTGAGCGATGCCCGCGTTGTTGATGAGCAAGGTCACATCCCCGGCCTGGGCGACGGCACTGGCGACTTCGTCGGGCTTGGTCACATCAAGCTTCAGCGCCTGCACACCGGGCAGGGTGACGGAGGCCGGGTCTCGGGCGGCGGCATAAACTTTCCGCGCACCACGGTTCAAGAGTTCACGTGCAAAGGCCAGCCCAATGCCACGGTTGGCGCCCGTCACGAGGGCTACAGCGTTTTCAATCTTCATAAAAAACTCCAGTTCAAAAATCAAGACTTCGTTGCGCAGGGCTAAGCCAAACCAGGCGAGCCATGTCTGCCTTTGGCCCTGCTTGGCTTTGCTCTGATTGGTTTTTTGGGTGACTACCGCACCTTGATCACGACCTTGCCTTTGGCGCGGCCGGATTCGACATAGGCCAGTGCGTCGTTGGTGGACTCAAACGAGAAGACCCGGTCCACCACAGGCCGTATTACCCCGGCCTCCACCAGGCGCGTGATCTCGCGCAGCTGGCTTCCGTTGGCCCTCATGAAAAGGAACGAATAGCTGACCCGGCGCGCCAATGCCCTGCGCCTGACGCCTGCACTCAGCAGCCGCACGACCAGCTTCACGAGCCAGGACGCCTTGATCGCGCTTGCGAAATCGGGATCTGGCGGGCCGGAAATGGAAATGAGCTTTCCACCGCCCTTGAGCACTCGCAGGGATTTTTCGAGGGTCTTGCCGTCCTGGCTGTTCAGTACGACGTCGTAGTCGCGCAATACGTCCTCAAAATCCTGCGTCTTGTAGTCCACCGCGACGTCGGCCCCCAGGGCCTTCACCAGTGCGGCATTGGCCGTGCTGGTGGTCGTGGCCACCGTGGCACCAAGATGCTTGGCCAGCTGGATGGCAAAGGTCCCCACGCCGCCAGAGCCCGCCTGGATAAAGACCTTCTGACCCTTTTTGATTTGGGCCTTCTCGACCAGCGCCTGCCAGGCCGTCAGCGCCACCAAGGGAAGGGACGCTGCTTCTTCCATGGTGATGTTCTTCGGCTTGAGCGCCAGCGAGGCCTCTTTCACCGGCACAAATTCAGCAAACGTACCGATGCGAAAGTCGTCCGGCCGTGCGTAGACCTCATCACCCACTTTGAACTGCCGCACGCGGGGGCCCACCTGGGTGACCACACCAGCCACGTCGTGGCCCAAGACGAGGGGCAGTTTGTAAGGCAGGATGAGCTTGAACTCTCCACTGCGGATCTTCGAGTCCAGAAGATTCACACCCGCAGCGTGGACCTGGACCAGGACTTCGTCGTCGCGCAGCTCCGGGGTTGGCAGCTCGGCCAATCGAAGATCCCCTTTTTTGCTGTAGCGATCAATGACAAATGCTTTCATGGTTTTCCTTACTCCTGGCGTATCCAGGTTGGTGAACGGCCCACTGGCGACGATCAAATTGTGTTTATATGATTTCCGTCATATTTCAAATCGAGACAAGGACCGCATCACCTTCGTCAAGTTAGCGCGCGCCAGTTTCGCCAGAGGAGATCTGGCCAGTACGGACTGCATCTGCCGCCTGTGCCCGGATGGCTGCGCGGTCAGCCACGGACTTGTAAGACTCGGCTTTGGAGCCCGAAGGGATCTGGCTTCGGGTCATGGGTACTTGTGCAGCTTCCGCGGCGACTTCAGCCCGCGTGCGGTTGCCCTCAAACTGGGTGGCAAATTGCGCCGGGTCCAACTCAGCAGCCTGTGCGCCGACTGCGGTGAGCGTTGCGACTACTGCGACGGAGAGAAAGCGAGAGAAGGTGTTCATGGTAGATATCTCCTAGGAAATGAGGCTCAGGCGCCTCGGAAAATGCTGAATGCCAGGCTTTTCGGCGAGTCACTCAGCGTGGTTTGCTGTGGAAGCGTTGGTGGTCAAGGCAATCAATAGGGCGTTTCAAAGTTCGACGGCTGAAAGATTTCATGATGATCATCATATTTTCGTACAAACAAGAACACCGAAACAGGCCAGACAACAAGCCCTCGATAGGCTGATTTTCGACTTTTCCAATTCATCTCAGTTTCTAATATGATGCTCATCATAATTTAACCCCAAAAAAATGGAAGCTATTTTTGCGACTCTTCACCACTGGAGCGGGCGTACTTGAAAGCAGCTTTGCTGAGCCTTCCAGCCAGCGAAGGATCGTCTACGGCGCGCGCCAGGGAAACGGCTCCCACCATGGTGGCAACCAGAAAAAGTGCTCGCTCGTGGGCTTCTGGTGTTCCCCAGGTGGGCAACTGTCGTGCGATCACATCCACCATTTCTTTCATTCGCCGGGTGGCTGCACGCCGCACCTCGGGGGCTTGGCGGGCCAGCTCCGAACTGAGGGCTGCCATAGGGCAACCAACATCCGGATTGTTGATATGCTGTTCCGACAAATAGGCCCCCAACATGGCCTCCAGCGCTTGATCGGCTGGAACCGACGCAGCTGCAGACTCGGCGAGCCCAACGGTTTCTGCGCCCGCTCTGTCTGTGGCTTCCGCAAGCATCGCCTCCCGAGAAGGGAAGTGGGAATAGAAGCCACCATGCGTGAGGCCTGCGTCCTTCATGATGTCCGCAACGCCCGCTCCGCTGAATCCATTGCGCCTGATGGCACGCGCCGCCGCCGCCACGATGCGCTCATGGCTTAGCTCTTTGCGTGATGGGGCTGCGTTCTTCATGCCCTCACTGTATCACGAATTATGATGACCATCATAATTTTTATCCGCCAAAGGCTTTTCCAAGTCGCAGGCTCTTGAGGACAAGAGATGCTCATGGCGCCGCGACGTGAAGAAAAGATACGACGAAGTGGCTTGGGCTCAGGCGTCTTGGGGGCCGTGGCACGCCACGCAGAGCTTGTTCCCATCCGGATCTCGGAAATACGCGCCGTAGTAGTTGGCGTGGTACTGCGGCCTCAGGCCAGGTGGCCCTTCGCAATGCCCGCCGTTTGCCAGGGCCGCAGCGTGCACTGCATCCACCTGCGCGCGGGTGCTGGCAGCAAAGGCGGTCATCTGGCCGTTGCCCGGTGCGTGTTCGCCTTCAAAAGGACGACCGATGAGAAAAAGGGGGCGCGGGTTGGGGTGGCTTTGCCATCCGGCCCAAGGGTGGGCGGTATCCACAAAACGCGGCGCGATGCCCAGCGCTGCCATCACGGGCTGGTAGAACGCCAGCGCGCGGTCGAAGTCGGTGACGCCGATGAAGATGTGCGAAAACATCGTTGGCCTCTTGCAGGTCTGTTGTTGTCCCTGGGTGGGCCCCAGTCAGGGCGCCAGCCGCTCCCGTACCCACTCCCCCCCATCCATCCGATACCGCAACCGGTCATGCAACCGGCTTTTGCGCCCCTGCCAGAACTCCCACTGATCAGGCTTGAGGCGATACCCGCCCCAGTGGGGCGGGCGGGGTGGTTTCAGCATGAACTGCGCGCCGTATTTGGCGGCGTTGGCCACCAGCACGCCCCGGCCAGAAATGACCTGGCTTTGCGGGCTGGCCCAGGCGCCGATGCGCGAATCCAGCGGGCGGCTGGCAAAGTATTCGTCGCTTTCTTCGTCACTGACCTTTTCCACCACGCCCTCGATGCGCACCACACGTTCCAGCTCTACCCAGTGGAACTGCAGGGCTGCGTAGGGGTTACCAGCAATCTGGCGGCCCTTGCGGCTGTCGTAGTTGGTAAACCAGACGATGCCGCGCTCGTCATAGCCCTTGATCAGCACGATGCGGGTGCTGGGGCGCAGGTCGCTGCCCACGGTGGCCAAGGTCATGGCGTTGGGCTCGGGCACTTCGGCACTGATGGCTTCTTTGAGCCACTGGTCAAACTGCTGCAGGGGGGCGGCGTGCGAGGCGTCTTCGTTGAGTTCGGCGCGCTCGTAGCTCTTGCGAAGGTCGGCGATGGAGGTGGTCATGGGCCAATTGTGCATGCGAGGGCAGGACGGTTGCCAGCCACGGCGGGCACGCTCTAAAGAGGGCGACGGCCGGGCGGGATCTGGGTAACGTGGGGTCTTCGGTGGCCCCGGTTGTCGTCGAATAACTATTCGCTTATATTGCCCCCCGATGAAGCCCAAAGACGACGAAAAGCAGCGCGCCATTGCCCAGGCCACCTTCGAGCTGGTGGCCCAGACGGGCCTGAGCGGCCTGACCCTGGCCGATATTGCCCGCGCGGCGGGCATTGCCACCAGCACGCTGTATGTGTACTACCCGTCCAAGGATGAACTCATCAGCCAGCTCTACCAGGATGCCAAGACGGTCACGGCCGCGCGCATCATGGAGGGCATCGTGCCCGGCATGCCCTACCGCGCCCGCGTGCGGCGCGCCTGGGGTAACCTGCTGCGCCACCGGCTGGACCAGTATGCCGAAGTGGTGTTTCAGGAGCAGTACTACAACTCGCCCTGGTTCACCGAAGGCAACCGCGAATTCTCGACCCGTCTGATGGCCGGTTTTTTTGCGTTGATGGAAGAAGGCCAGCAGCAAGAGATCCTGAAGGCCGTGCCCATCCCGCTGCTCACGGCCAGCCTGGTGGGGTCGGTGAGAGAGACGGGCAACCTGATCCGCACCAAGGTGCTGCCCGATGAGGAGGCCGTGCACCAGATGGCTTTTGGGCTGTGCTGGGACGCCCTGAAGGCCTAAGAGGCTGAGAGTCTTTTATCCATGCCCGCCTTACACGCCAAAACGCCGCGACTCGTCGTTGCAAATGCTCGCCATAGCCCGAGCTATGGCTGCGCTTTACGCCTAGATCCGAGGCGTTTTCGCGCGCCTTTCGGGCACGGCTAAAAAACTCTCAGCCTCAGAGCGAGATATAGCGATGCACTTTGGCCCACCAAGAGTTGATCTTTTAGTCGAATTTGTATTCTCTTAAAAATGCCACTCACCACGCTCCAACCGTTTCATGGCCGATGGCGTCGCTGACACCATCCCGCTCTGTTCAACCCCCTCCCACCAAACAACAACACCTTCCCCACGGAGAACCCCACGATGCCCACCCTCAACATCAATGGCAAAGATACGGCTGTGGATGCCGATGAATCCACCCCCATCCTCTGGGCCCTGCGCGACACACTGGGCATGACCGGCACCAAGTTTGGCTGTGGTCAGGCTCTGTGCGGGGCTTGCACGGTGCACCTGAACGGCGCGCCCATTCGTTCGTGCATCACGCCCATTTCGGCGGCGGCAGGCCAGAAGATCACCACCATCGAGGCGGTGACCACCAATGACAAGGTGGGCAAGGCCGTGCACGCCGCCTGGGTCAAGCACGACGTGGCCCAGTGTGGCTACTGCCAAAGCGGCCAGATCATGAGCGCCACCGCACTGCTGCAGGGCAAGAAAAAACCCACCGACGCCGACATTGACGCTGCCATGGCGGGCAATGTGTGCCGCTGCGGCACCTACGTGCGCATCCGCGCGGCCATCCATGACGCTGCCAAGACTCTGGCCTAAGAACACTGAGCAGGAGAACACTATGCATTTCAACGCTCAAACCGCCCGCGCCCACATGCCAAAAGGCCTGGTAGCGCTTATGAATCAGGCGCAAGGCGCTATCAATACAGAAGCAGATGCCGCCTCGCACGAAGGCGTGGCGCGCCGCACGTTCCTCAAGGTGTCTGCGGCATCCGGTTTTGCGCTGGGTGCGTTTCCGCTGGTGGCCAGCGCGCAGGGCGCCGGGGCAGCGGCCGCAGGCCTCAAGCCGTTCGAGCAGCCTTCAGCCTTTGTCCGCATCGACGCCGATGGCACGGTCACCGTCACCATCAACCGCCTGGACTTTGGCCAGGGCGTGCAGACCGGCCTGCCCATGATCCTGGCCGAAGAGCTGGATGCCGACTGGAGCAAGGTGCGCAGCGTGCACGGCGATGCCAACCAGGCCTATGCCGACCCGATGATGGGCATGCACCTCACGGGTGGCTCCAACTCCATCAAAAACTCCTACACCCAGTACCGCGAACTGGGCGCGCGCACCCGGGCCATGTTGGTCTCGGCCGCTGCCGCGCAGTGGGGCGTGGATGCCTCGGCGCTGCGCACCAGCAACGGCTTCGTCGTCGGCCCCGGAGGCAAGAAGCTGGGCTACGGCGCGCTGGCCGAAGCGGCCATGAAGCAGCCCGTGCCCGAAAAGGTCACCTTGAAAGACCCCAAGCAGTTCCGCCTCATCGGCAAGCCCACGGGCCGACTCGACGCCAAGGCCAAGTCGAGCGGCCAGCAGGACTACGGCATTGACGTGCGCCTGCCCGGCATGCTGACGGCCGTGGTGGCCCGCCCGCCCGTGTTTGGCGCCAAGGTGAAGTCCCTGGACGACAGCGCCGCCAAAGCCATCAAGGGCGTGAAGGCCGTGCTGCGCGTGCCCACCGACCGGGGCGGCGAGGGCGTTGCCATCGTGGCCGACGGCTACTGGCCCGCCAAGCAGGGGCGTGATGCGCTGAATGTGGAATGGGACACCAGCGCGGTGGGCAAGCCCGACACCACAGCGCTGCTGGCGCAGTACCGCGAGCTGGCCGCCAAGCCCGGCAACGTGGCCATGCAGGCCGACATGGCGCCGCTGGCGGGCGCTGCGCACAAGATCAGCGCCGAGTTCGTCTTCCCCTACCTGGCGCACGCACCCATGGAGCCGCTCAACTGCACGGTGAAGCTCGATGGTGACAAGGCCGAACTCTGGATGGGCACCCAGATGCCCGGCCTGGACGCGATGGCCGCCGCCAAGACGCTGGGCCTGCAGCCGCAAAACGTGAAGGTGAACACCCAGATGGCCGGTGGCGGCTTTGGCCGCCGTGCCATCCCGACCAGTGACTACGTGGTGGAGGCCTGCGGCGTGGCCAAGGCAGCGCGCACGGCGGGCATCACCGCGCCGGTGCGCACGCTGTGGAGCCGCGAAGACGACATCAAGGGCGGCTACTACCGCCCCATGCACGTGCACCGCGCCGAGATCGGATTCGACGCCCAGGGCAAGATCCTGGCGTGGGACCACACCATCGTCGGCCAATCCATCACCAAGGGATCGCCGTTCGAGGCCTTCATGGTCAAAAACGGTATCGATGCTACGGCTGTGGAGGGCATGAAGGAGCCGTACAACGTGCCCATGAAACTGTCGGTGCACCACCCCGACGTGAATGTGCCGGTGTTGTGGTGGCGCAGTGTGGGCTCCACCCACACGGCCTATGCCATGGAAACCCTCATCGACGAAGTGGCGCGCACCACCAAGCAAGACCCCGTGGCCTACCGCATGGCCCTGATGGGCGACAAACACCCGCGTCACAAGGCCGCATTGCAACTGGCCGTGGCCCAGTCGGGCTATGGCAAGAAGAAGCTGGCTGCTGGCCGCGCCTGGGGCGTGGCGGTGCACGAGTCGTTCGAGTCGGTGGTGGCCTATGTGGTCGAGGCGTCCGTCAAGGACGGCACGCCCAAGCTGCACAGCATCACGGCCGGCGTGCATTGCAATCTGGTGGTCAACCCCAAAAGCGTGGAAGCCCAGGTGCAGGGCGCGGCGCTGATGGGCCTGTCGATGTGCCTGCCCGGCGGCGCCATCACGCTCAAGGACGGTGTGGTGGAGCAAAGCAACTTTGGCGACTTCGCCGTGCCGCGCATCACCGACATGCCCCAGGTGACGGTGCACATTGTGCCGAGCGCTGATCCACCGAAGGGCATGGGCGAGCCTGGGTTGCCGCCGCTGGCGCCAGCGTTTGCGAATGCCATTGCCCAGCTGACGGGGAAGACGCCGAGGGAGTTGCCGTTTAAGTTGGCTTGATAAAGCTTGTTGGAATGAGAGCGCCGGGTTTGAAAAAGCCCGGCGCTTTTTTATGGCTTATTCGGTTGCCCCAGTTCGGTGTGTGGGGCATTGCTGTAATGGTGTTTGGCGACCAGCTTTCGGCCTACTGCAAGCGGTGAAGAATGGGGTGGAGGTGACTGCAATGCAGCGGGAGCGGTGTACCGCTTCATCGAACTCGCCGTCCTATAGTAGTCCTTCAACATTCGTATCGATCAGAGTCGAAATGCCCGTGCGTTTCAGCGCTGCCATCGCGGTCAACGACAATAGGTTTCATGCGAATAGATCACATCACCCTCAAAAACTACCGGTGCTTTGCCAATTTGCGGTTGGACTTCCATCCGCAGATGACTGTGCTTGTGGCTCCGAACGGCCAGGGCAAAACTACGGTGCTTGATGCGGTCAAAGTGGCTCTTTGGCCTTATGTCGCGGGTTTTGACATGGGCAGCACCACCAACGACATCACTGGCATCCACATTGATGACGTTCGCCGCGAACAAGTGCGATCCCTTGAAATGGATTGGCGTTTGCCAGCCAGTATCTATGCAAAGGGATTCATACGTGTTGAACAGTTGATTGAGGAAGGCAAGCGGTGGCCTGGCCCAAGAGACTGGCCAGAGCCAGGCACAGTGCGCCCGTGGGAGGTCCATCGCACTCGTGAAAAGGTCAAGAAGGGCACGAAAACGAAGGATCACGTCACGATGGGCAGCTACGACCGAATTGATTTCGGAAATGGTCTAGCCGTCGTCAGCTCCTATGAAACCGCCTTGAAGGGTTTTGCTGAAAGCTTGCAGCGCCGCATATTTTCCGAGCAACCAGCAGTGCCTGATGATTTGCCCATGTTGGGCTTCTACGGCACCGGTCGTTTGTGGGCGCAGAAAAAACTGACAACAGCCCACGAAGAGTCCAACCCAGAAACCCAGTCACGCACGTTTGCCTACCGGGATTGCTTGGACCCTGCTTCCAGCTACAAGCATTTTGCGATCTGGTTTACGCGGGCGTTTCGTTCTCTTCGGGATGCCCAAATCCAGCGCATAGAGAAAGGCCAATCGCTGACCGCTGATATCGATCCTGGTTTGTCGGCTTCCATTCGCACCATTCAACAGGCGATTGACACGCTGCTGCGTCCGCACACGGGCTGGCATACGTTGGAATACAGCGCTGAATACGATGAACTCGTGCTTAACCACGATGTACAGGGCAAGCTCAAAGTCAGCCAACTGAGTGATGGCATTCGTAACATGCTCGCGATGGTGGGTGACATTGCATACCGCTGCTACAAACTCAACGCGCATCACGGTGCAGACGCGGCCAAACAAACCTACGGGGTCGTCATGATTGACGAAGTGGATATGCACCTCCATCCCAGCTGGCAGCAAACGGTATTGAATGATTTATCAGTGGCCTTCCCCAAGCTGCAATTCATCGTCACCACTCACAGCCCCCAGGTGTTGACCAGCGTTGACGCTTCCTGCATCCGGAAACTTGTGCTCGCCACAGACGCAGAGACGGGTCAAACTCTTATAACAGTCGAGCCCGTGACCACGCAAACCCGAGGGGTTGCAAGCGCAGACGTGTTGGCTGACATCATGTACGTCAACCCTATTCCTGATGTACCCGAAGCACGGCAACTGTCGCAATACCACGGTTTCATCCAGCAGGGCGTGCACGATACAGACGAAGGCAGGCGCCTGCGTGTAGCTCTTGAAGCGCATTTCTCCCCAGACCATCCCGTTATGCACGAATGCGATCGCTTAATACGACTGCAAGCCTTCAAACGAAAGCTCCCACCGATGAAAAAGCCAGGCGCGGAGGGCGCCTGAATGCACCACCTGCACAGAGACCAGCAAGTGCCTGGCGGGCTGAACAGATATCGCCACGGCCGGGACACTTGGAGTGGGGAAAGCCCGACGGCCGACGAGCGCTTGGTTATATGGGAAAAGCTGATCGCCATGCAGGGGGAACGCTGCGCTTATTGCGAAGCACAAATTGAAGTTGGCAACCGTCACATCGAACACTTTCGCCAGCGCAGCCGTTATCCGCAAGGCACATTTCAGTGGTCTAACCTTTTTGGCTCGTGCAATCGTCAGGGCACTTGCGGCGATCACAAGGATAAATGTGGCGCATACAACCACACTCACCTCATAAAGCCAGACGAGGAAGATCCCGACGATTTTTTGGTGTTTGACCCCTCTGGCGGTGTCAGTCCGAAAAAAGGGTTGTTACCGCCGCACCTTCAAAGGGCAGAAGAAACCATCCGCATACTTAATTTGAAAGATGGAGGCTTGCCCAGGATGCGCTTTAATGCTGCGTACGGCTACCTTCAAACGGTTGAGGAATGGGCCAAACTCGAAAGCCAGTTCCCGGAAGAAGAATGGCGCCCTATCGTTGAACAAGAACTGGCACAGGAACTTGCCAACACGGCACACCTACCGTTTGCCACAGCCATCCGGCACACGCTGGCCCGAGTCAGTCTATAAGAACATGAATACCTGCCACTTTTGCTGAACTCTGGTGTGTTTGTGCAGGCTGCGCCAGCCGTGACGGGTTTGGCTATGCGGCAGGTAAGGATGATGATCGTTGGCTGGGATTTTCTTTCGGCCACTTTGTTTTGGTCACCACGGATGCCGACACCGTGCTGATTGGCCAGGAAGCTATCGAGTACCAACAGAAACTGGATGCGGAGCAGCGCGAGCGTGCAGGACAGCAAGCGGTGCCCGCCAATGGTTGGTATCACGCCGTAGGCTTGGCCACGCTTAATCCTTGAGGTTCCCCCCCCAGAATATCCAGCTTTTTCGCAAACGAGTCCCTACGTTTTGCTGCCTTTGCCGCTGTTTCGGTGGCAGCTTGGATGGCCTTGGGGCCTTTATTTGCAGCCGCTTTGATCAGCCCGAACTTGTGAGCGGCATCTGCCTCAGCTCGCTTGAACGTGGCGATGAGTTCAGCATGCGCAATGGGTGAATTCACAGTTACTCCCATATCAATCAGCGTCGGTACTTTTAAATTCTGACGTTGGCGCGAAGCAAGGCTGTTCTCAATTCGCGAGTGGCAGGTTTGGAAATATCCACCTTTTGCACCGCCTGATCGAACGAAGAGCCAGGCTCGATGCTGGTTGGCAGTATCTTTTTTGCTGGAAGCTTGGCAGGGTACGTACCTTTGCCTGGACACATGCGAACGGAAAACCCGAATTCTTCGAGCACGCCTTTCGCATACAACTCCGCTAATTGTTGAAACGTCACGAAGGTTGAACGTTTCACGTCTTTGAATCCTGGCTGGCTGACGTCACGAACGAGTTCGAATTTGCCAAGTGAGTCGCGCTGTGTATCGGTAAAAGGATGCAGCAAGAAAGTCTGACGAACGCCATCCTTTTTGGACACCAAAGTGTGCTCGACGGCGATATCGGTTAACAGCATATTTTTTTCTAGCTCCGCGAGCTGCAGTTTGCACGGCCACATCAGCCGACGTACCACCCAAAGTCGCAGATTTTGTTTTCAAACCCCGTCACCGGGGAGCCAATGCCCCTTGGGATGCGAAGTGCTCGATGCGGGCAAAAATCACCCGAAGCGCGAGGACTTTAACTGAAGGGCCGCCAATGGCCGATCCCTATTGCGCGGCAAACAGACCGCTTCGAGTCGAAAACTGCTGGCCAATGGAAATCGAGCCCAAGTCCGAAATCAGCATGAAGCCGTCCGTCGCGTAGCAGGTCGCTAAAGTAGCGCACATGGGTGGTCAGATCTGGGTAGCGCCAGGCGTGCTGGGCGCCTTGCTCGGCCGCAAAGTGAAAGTCGCTGGTCACGCCATCGGGGTAGGTTTGCAGGGTGGCAAAGCGGTATTGGCTTTCGTAGCGCCGCATCAGCGGTTTGGAGAACGATTCGAGCGCGCGGTGATAAGCCGCGCGCCCTCCCGCTTGCGCCTTGGCAGCCCATCAACCCGGCCACTGCGCGGCTTTGACCATCTCGATAAACGCCGCCAACGTGGCCGTGGGTAGCTTGCGGCTGGGGTAGTACAGATAGAAACCCGGAATCGGCGGGCACCAGTCATCCAGCACGCTGACCAGCGCGCCGCTGGCCAGGGCCGCGCGGGCGTAGGGCTCGTACATGTAGGTAAAGCCCACACCGGCCAGCGCCGCCTGGAGCATGAGCGGCATTTCGCCCACCGTCAGGCGGCCTTCCACGTCCACCGCTACCTTCTCTCCGGCTTTTTCGAACTCCCACGCGTAGCGCGCGCCGCTGGGAAACCGGATGCGCACGCAGGGCAGGGTGAGCAGGTCACGGGGCGTGTGCGGGGTGCCCACACGCTCTAGCAACGCGGGCGCACCCACCACCATCAGGCGCTGGGCGGGGCCCAGGGGCAGGGCTACCATGTCCTGTTGCAGGCTTTCTCCATAGCGCACACCGGCATCGAAGCCCCCTGCCACGATGTCCACAAAGCCATCGTCCAGCACCAGCTCCACCTCGGCCTTGGGGTGGCGGGTCAGAAACTCGGCCACCAAGGAGCCCAGCACCAGCTCGCCCGCGGGGCGGGGGGCGTTGATGCGCAGCAGGCCCTGTGGGGTGTCGCGAAAGTCGTTGATGCCGTCGATGGCGGCAGCGATGTCCTGCAGCGCTGGGCCCACGCGGTCCAGCAGCTGGCGCCCGGCGGGGGTGAGGGCCACGCTGCGGGTGGTGCGGCTGAACATGCGCACGCCCAGCCGTTCTTCGATGGAGCGCACGGCATGGCTCACGGCCGAGGCGGACAGGTCCAGCTCTTGCGCGGCCATGCGAAAGCTGAGGTGCCGGGCCACGGTGCTGAGGAGTTTGAGATCGGCCAGGTCCAAGTTCATTGGTGAATCATATTCACCAACCAATCCATTTTTTGGCTATTTATGCGTGATGAATGCGTCAATAAGCTAGCCGCTGATTTGCACAACCCAAGGAGAAACAACATGCAAAACAGCGAATGGAATCTGGCCGGCAAGGCCATCCTGGTAACGGGCGCGTCGTCTGGCATTGGCGCGGCCACAGCCGTGGCCCTGGGGCGCCAGCGCGCCCGCGTGGTGCTGGCCGCGCGCCGCGTGGCCGACTGCGAAGCCGTGGCAGAGCAGGTGCGGGCTGCAGGCGGCGAGGCCTGGGTCACGCCCGTGGACGTGACGGACGAGACCAGCGTGCAGCGCTGTGTCGAAGCCGCCGTAAAGCGCTTTGGACGGCTGGACGGTGCTTTCAACAATGCGGGGGCTCTGGGCACGGGCGCGCCGCTGCACACGCTGGCAGCGGCCGATGTGCAGGCGGTGTTGCAGGCCAACGTGATGGGCATCTTCCACGCCATGAAGCACCAGATTGCTGCCATGCTGACCACCGGTGGCGGAGCCATCGTGAACAACCTGTCGATCTCGTCCGGCGTGGCGTTTGCGGGCATCTCGGCCTACACCGCCAGCAAACACGCGGCCCTGGGCCTGACGCGCAATGCTGCGCTGGAATATTTTCAGCAGGGCATCCGCGTGAACGCCGTGAGCCCGGGGCCCACTGTCACGCCCATGGCACTGGCGGGTTTTGGCAGCGAGGACAACATGCGCGCCGCCCTGCAGGCATCGCCCGCAGGGCGCCCCGCGCGGCCCGAGGACATGGCCGGGTCGGTGCTGTTTTTGCTGTCGGAAGCGGCCCGCTACGTGAGCGGGCACAACCTGGTGGTGGATGGCGGCTATACGCTGGCTTGAGTCAGCTTGGGCAGGGCAGGGCGAAGCCGTTGGCTTAGCATGGCGCGATATGCCTACCCAGCCCATCACCGCCCCTTGTTCCACCACGACTCCGCCCGGCCTGCCCGTGGTGCTGGTACTGGCCTCCGGCCGGGGCGACCGGTTTTTGGCATCGGGCGGGCAGGTGCACAAGCTGCGCGCATTGCTGGCGGGGGTGCCGGTGCTGGAGCACACGCTGGCCGCCGTGCGCGCCAGCGGGCTGGCATGGCACCTGGAGGATGTGGGCCATCCGGGCATGGGCGATTCGATTGCGGCGGCGGTGCGGGCCGCGTCCCAAGCGGCGGGCTGGCTGGTGTTGCCGGGAGATCTGCCTCTGGTGCGGCCTGACACCCTGCAAATGCTGGCCCAGGCCGTGGCGAAGAGGGCGGTGACGGTACCGTTCTTTCACGGCGAGCGCGGCCACCCCGTGGGATTTGCTGCGCAGTGCTTGCCGGATCTGCTGGCCCTGTCGGGCGAGCAAGGGGCCGCCCGCGTGGTGCGCAAGTTTGCTGAGCAAGGGCAGGTGCAAAACCTGGCGGTGGAGGACGAGGGCACGGTGACGGACATTGACACCGTGCAGGATCTGGCGCGCGCCGAACGCCTCCTTGCCAGCCGTCCACCGGCCTGATCTGCCAAAAACCAAACCCGCCGGCCATCTCTGGCGGGCGGGTTGCGGGGGAGGGGCGGTTCAGGCCCAGGAGCCCGTAGCAGCCTCTTTGTTTATGACTTGGCGGCAATGACCGCACAGGCCAGACGGGGACCGGCGTTGCCAGTCGGCTGGGTCTTGTAGTCGTCCGGGTCGCGGTGCACGATCAGGCCTTTGCCGACGATGTCATTGGCCGTGCTGCCGACGCGGATCGTGCGCGACTCAAAGCTGAAACTGGCCACGCCATTGACATCGGCCTTGAGGCTGGGCAGGTCGCCCGTGTGGTGATCACCCATGCCGTGGTGGCCGTGGGATTTGCCGCCTGGGTTGAAGTGGCCGCCGGTGCTCATGCCGTCGCCGCTGCTGCAGTCGCCTTTTTCATGCACATGAAAGCCGTGCTCGGCATTGGGCTTGAGGCCGGTGATGGAGCCAGACACTTTCACCACGTCGCCCGATTGCACGAATGTGACCGTGCCAGCGGTGGTGTTGCCGCGCGTGGGTTCGAGTTTGGCGGTGGCGCTGGGCCCTGAGGTATAGGCTGCACAGCCCGCCAAGGCCAGCGCCGTAACGGATGACAGGACAAAAGCGAAACGGATCTTCATGACTCAAACTCCTTAGAACAATGAAACCACCCGGTATTTAACCTGGCACCGAGGCGCAGTCTCCCCGTCGGGCCCATGCGCGTCCAGCAAAGATGTGCACTATGCCTCTTTTTGGGCCAGCGCAATCAAACGGGCCAGGGCCCGGTCATGGATGCCGTGCCTGCGCAGCTCGTCATACGTGGCCTGGGCGTAGTCCCGCGTGGTGCCATAGCGCCCACAGGCCTGCTCAAAAATACGGCAGTACTCGTGGTCGGGCAGCTCGCCCGTGTGGTTGGGGCTTTTGCGCGACAGGGTGAAGGCCAGCGCGCGCACCGGGCCGTGCGGGGTGTGGCATTCGAGCCAGCGCGGGTCGTACACGGCGGTGATCATCTCTCGCTGCCACAGGTTGATCATGACCTGCCGCGCATGCGCCTTGTCCACACGGAATACCATGCCCCGGCAACTGCCGCCCGACAACATGCCGAACACCAGGCCCGGGCATTCGGGCGTGCCCCGGTTGATGCGGCTCCACATCTTGAGCGCCCGGTGCCAGCCATGCACCTTGGCCGGGCGGCGCTCGGCATAGTCGAAGTCCGGGCGCCAGATGAGCGAGCCGTAGCCAAAGATCCACAGGTCTTCTTGACCACCCCATTCGTTCAGGGCGCGCTCCAGCATGGGGGCCGGATCTCGCAGCGGGGCGGGCAGGTTCGTCATGGGTTCACTCTACAATTGAAAGCTTTGCTTTAGCGCTCTGGGGACTTGTGTTTGCAGGTTTCGCCACGGCCCCAGCATCCATTCTTTTTCTTAATCACCGCAGGAATCTCCAATGTCTAGTTCTGACGACGATAGCCAACAACGTTTTGCCCTGGGTTTCCTGTTCGCACTCATTGCGCTGGTGATCTCGGTGGTGGTCGGCACCGTGGTGGTCAAGCGCGTGGGCGCTTCGGGTGCCGCCAAGCCTGCTGCAACGGCCGTTGCAAGCAGCGCGCCAGCTGCAACAGCGGCCGCAGTTGCTGACGACGCTGCCAGTGTGCGGGTAGAAAACGGCGTGGTGAAGTTCTACTTTGCCACTGCCAAGGCCGAGCTGGCGGCTGGCGCCAACGAAGCCCTGGCCGACGTGGTCAAGGGTGTGAGCGAGGGCAAGAAGGCTGTGATCTCGGGCTTTCACGACGCCACGGGTGACGCAGCCCTGAACGCCGAGCTGGCCAAGCAACGCGCCTTTGCAGTGCGCGATGCGCTCAAGGCCCTGGGCGTGGCGGAAGACAAGATCGAGCTGAAGAAGCCTGAAGAAACCACCGCCACCGGCAGCAATGCCGAAGCGCGCCGCGTGGAAGTGGCACTGGGCGCTTGATGCCTGCGTAGTGACCTGCAGCAGGTCGCCTCATAAAAAAACCCGGCAGTGCCGGGTTCTTTATGGAGTCAAATTTGCATCTAGCGCTTATCCATCATGCGCTAGCAGCTATACATTTGATAGTGCTGGTTAACGCAAGCCTGCGCCACCAGCCCCCTCGGTGCGCTGGATCAATTCAATCTTGTAGCCATCCGGGTCGGTCACAAACGCGATCACCGTCGTGCCGCCTTTGACCGGGCCCGCTTCGCGCGTCACGTTGCCGCCCGAGGCCTTGATCTTCTCGCACGCCGCGTAAGCATCCGGAACACCGAGGGCGATGTGGCCATAGGCAGTGCCCATCTCGTAGCTTTCCACGCCCCAGTTGTAGGTCAGCTCGATCTCGGCCTGGCCGGGGTTGCCGCCTTCGAAACCGAGGAAGGCCAGCGAGTATTTGTACTCGGGGTTCTCGGACTGGCGCAGCAGCTGCATGCCCAGAACGTTGGTGTAGAAATCAATCGAGCGTTGAAGGTTGCCAACGCGCAGCATCGTGTGGAGGAATTTCATCCTTTCGATTGTGCAGGCATGTCAAAAACCAGGCAGGTGGTGGTGGCGTGGGCGTACAGCGTGCCGTCCGGCCCCACCAGGCGCGCTTCGGCCGTGGCCAACTGGCGCCCGCTGTGGATCACCCGGCCTTCGGCGCGCACACGCTGCACCTTGGGCGTGATGGCCTTGACCAGGTTGATGCCCAGCTCGGCCGTGGTGTAGCCGCGCCCGGGTTCCATACGCGTATGGATGGAGCAGCCCAGGGCCGAGTCGAGCAGGGTGGCAAACCAGCCGCCGTGCACGGTGCCCATGGGGTTGAGGTGCTCAGCGCGGGGCGTTCCCTGGAAGATGGCCGTGCCTTCGCCCACTTCCACGATCAAGAAGTCCAGCGTCTTGGCGATGGCGGCGTAGGGCAGTTCGCCGCGCAGCATGGCCTGCATCTGCTGCAGGCCGTTCAGGTGGGCGATCTGCTCGCGCCGTGCCACGCCAGGGCCGGGTCCTGCGTCCAGGGTGGCGAGGATGTCGCGCTCTTGTGCAAGCCAATGTTCCAGTTGGTTGTGCTGTGTCATGGGGGTGTCCGGGTTGTTGGCGGGGTTTACATGCATGAGTTGCATATGCAATTATTGCAGATACAATTAAATCCATGCAAGCCGAACCAACCACCCGGGCCCCCGTACTGCCACGGGGCTGCACCAACTTCAAGCTGCGCCAGCTGATGCGCCGCATAGCCGCGCACTACGACGCCGAAATGGCGAAGTGCGGGCTCAAGACCACGCAGTATTCGCTGCTGTCGCATGTGCTCACGCTGGGGCCTATCCGCCCGGGCGACCTGGCGGTGGCCATGAAGATGGATGCGTCCACGCTGACGCGTAACCTGCGCCCTCTGGTGGATGCAGGATGGGTCACGTTGGAGGCGGGCGCCGATGCTCGCAGCCGCCTGGCCCACATCACCGACGCAGGTCGCGAAAAACGTGCCGAGGCGCAGCACCACTGGAAGGCAGCGCAACTCGCGCTGAATGAAACGCTGGGCGTGGAGCGCGTGATGGCCCTGCATGCGCTGGTGGACGACTCTCTCGATTTGCTGGCAGCACTGCCAGTGCAGGAGGCTGGGCATGACGAATAACGACACCCCTCCGGTCGCAGCCAAGTCCGCCGCGCCACTGGCACTGTGGCTCGTGCTGCTGGCCGCCGCTGGCGCCTTTGCACTCACCATGGGCACGCGCCAGACCATGGGCCTGTTCCTGTCGGCGCTCAACACCTCCACGGGATTGGGCATTGGCAGCATCAGCCTGGCCTTTGCGTTTGGCCAGCTGTGGTGGGGGCTGACGCAGCCGTTTGCAGGGGCTGTGGCCGACCGCATTGGCACGGGCCGTGTGATCCTGCTGGGCGTGGCGCTGGTGGCGCTGGGCACTTTCATCACTCCGTACATGACGACCACGGCAGGGCTGATTTTTGCGATTGGCGTGCTGGCCGCAGGCGGCGCGGGCATGGCCGGGCCGTCGGTGCTGATGGCGGCCACGGCGCGGCTGGTGCCCGCCAGCAAGCGCGGGCTGGCCAGTGGCATCGTGAACGCGGGGGGATCGTTCGGGCAGTTTGTGATGGCGCCCATCGCCATCAGCCTGACCGCTGCCGTGGGCTGGGCCAGTGCCATGCAGTGGCTGGGCGTGCTGGTGCTGCTGGCGCTGCCTGCGGTGTGGGTGCTCAAGGGCAATTCCAACGCGCTGGCTGCGCAGGCTGCGGCTGCGTCCGGCCAAAAGGCGTTGACCGCGCGCGAGGCCATTGCCCAGGCGCTGGCAACGCCCAGCTACCGGTACCTTGCGGTGGGCTTCTTGGTATGCGGGTTTCACGTTGCCTTCCTGGCCACGCACCTGCCAGGGGTGATTGCGGCGTGTGGATTGGCGCCCGAGGTGGGCGGCTGGGCGCTGGCTGTCATCGGGCTGTTCAACATTGTCGGCAGCCTGGCCATGGGCTGGGCGGTAGGGCGCTGGCGCATGAAGTCGCTGTTGGCACTGCTGTACGCCACGCGCGGCCTGGCGGTGCTGGTCTTCTTGTTCGCACCCAAGACACCCATGGTGGTGCTGATCTTCGCCGCCGTGATGGGTGTGACGTTCCTCTCCACCGTGCCCCCCACCGCCGGGCTGGTGGCCAAGATGTTCGGCACGGCCAACATGGCCATGCTGTTCGGCATCGTGATGCTGTCGCACCAGGTTGGCGGCTTTTTTGGCGCCTACCTGGGCGGCAGCGTATTCCAGGCCACGGGCAGCTATGACTGGGTCTGGTACATCGACATCGTGCTGGCCGTGGGCGCGGCACTGATCAATCTGCCCATCCGCGAGGCGCGATTGGCGCGCCGGGCCGCCTCCGCCGCCTGAGCCCACAAGGCATCCATCCCCTTGAATGAAAGCCAATGACATGACGGACACCCACGCCCGCAGCGCCTCCATGGCAGGAAAATCTCCGATCTATCTGGACGACCTGGCCGTGGGCGACCAGTTCAAAAGTGGCGAACACGCCATGGATGAAGCGCAGATCACCAGCTTTGCCGCCCAGTTCGACCCGCAGCCGTTTCATCTGGATGACGCCGCCGCGCGTGACACGCTGTTTGGCGGCTTGGCCGCCAGCGGCTGGCACACGGCGGCCGTGACCATGCGCCTGCAGGTGACCAGCGGACTGCCCATTGCGGGCGGCATCATCGGGGCGGGGGGCGAGCTGAGCTGGCCCCGGCCCACGCGCGCCACCGATGTGCTGCATGTGGTGAGCGAGGTGCTGGCGATACAGCCCTCCAAGTCCAAGCCCGATCGCGGCATGGTCACGGTGCGCAGTGAGACCCGCAACCGGCATGGCGATGTGCTGCAGCTGTCTACCGTGCGCATCGTGGTGCCGCGCAAGCCTGCGGCCGATGGTGCAGGGGCTTGATGTGACCGATGCACTGAACCCCCGCACCCGCATGCTGCTGGAGGCGCCCATCGCCCCCACGCTGCTGCGCCTGGCCGCACCCAATGTGCTGGTGATGCTGGCGCAAGCGGGCGTCGGGCTCATCGAGACCTACTTTGTCGGCAAGCTGGGCACCGATGCGTTGGCGGGCATGGCGCTGGTGTTCCCGGTCGTCATGCTGATGCAGATGACTTCCGCCGGTGCTATGGGCGGCGGCATTGCGTCGGCCATTGCGCGTGCCTTGGGCGCTCGGCGACGGGACGATGCCGACGCCTTGGTGCTGCACTCCTTGGTCATCGCGGCGGTGTTCTCGCTGATCTTTACAGTCGGCGTGGTGGGAGGAGGGCGCTGGCTCTACACCCGCATGGGCGGCACCGGCGGCGCGCTGGCTGCGGCGCTGGTCTATTCCAACTGGGTGTTTGCGGGCGCGTTTCTGGTGTGGCTGTTCAACACGCTTTCGGCCGTCATTCGGGGCACGGGCAACATGGCCGTACCAGCCTATGTCACGGTGCTGGGCGCCTTCGTGCTGGTGCCGCTGTCACCGTTGTTGATCTTTGGCTGGGGCCCCGTGCCCGGCCTGGGCATTGCCGGCGGGGCCATTGCGCTGATGGCGTACTACCTGATCGGCAGCGTGGTGCTGGCCGCCTATCTGTGGTCGCCGCGCAGCCTGCTGCGGCCATCGCTGGCGCACATCCGGTTTCGCTGGGTGCTGTTCAAGGACATCCTGCGGGTCGGGTTGGTGGGCACCGTGTCGACCGTGGCCACCAATGTGGCGATTGGAGTGACCACGGCGCTGGTCGGCGGTTTTGGCACGGCGGCCATTGCCGGGTATGGAACCGCATCGCGGCTTGAGTACCTGCTGGTGCCCCTGGTATTTGGCCTGGGTGCGCCGCTGGTGGCCATGGTCGGCACCTGCATCGGCGCGGGCCAGCGTGAGCGCGCCCTGCGCGCCACCTGGATCGGCGCGGCCATGGCTTTTGTAATGGCCGAGGCGATTGGTCTGTGGGCGGCGGCCTTTCCCCATGCGTGGCTGTCGCTTTTCAACAGCGACCCCGCCATGCTGGAGGCGGGCGCGCTGTATCTGCGTACCGTCGGGCCGGTGTATGGCTTTTTCGGCCTGGGCCTGGTGCTGTACTTTGCCTCGCAAGGGGCAGGGCGCCTGCTCTGGCCCGTCATCGGCAACATCACGCGCCTGGCGGTGGCCGTGACTGGCGGCTGGCTGGCGCTGCGCTGGGGTGGTGGTTTGGCGGCGGTGTTTGCCGCACAAGCCGTGGCGCTGGTGCTGTACGGCGTGGTCAACGCCTGGGCGATTGCAGGTGGCGCCTGGTTCGGTCCGGTCGGCTGGCCACGCAGCATGGCGGGCCTGCTGCGGCGCATGCCACAGGCGTAGAAATATAGCCAGAATTGCTGCTAGCGCTTACCCATCAAGCGCTAGTAGCTATCAATTTGGTAGTGTTTCGTTGAATCAGACCGGAACGGTGTAATTCAGCGTCATGCGGCCACCATCCACGGTCACGATCTCGCCGGTCACATAGCTGGCGGCGTCGCTGGCCAGCCAGGCCACCACGTCGGCAATCTCGGACGGCTCGCCCAGCCGCTTCATGGGCGTGCGGCTCATGATCTTGTTCTTGGCCTCATCGCTGGTCAGCACGGCCTTGGCGGCCAGCTCGGTGGCGATGGTGCCGGGCGCCACGGCGTTCACGCGGATGTTCCTGTCGGCCAGCGCCAGCGCCATCACGCGCGTGAGCTGGTTCACGCCGCCTTTGCTCACGTTGTAGCTCGCGATATTGGGAATGGTCAGCACACCGTTGACCGAGCTCATGTTGACAATGGAGCCGCCACCCGAAGCCACCATGGCCCGCGCCACGGCCTGCCCGACGAGGAACGAGCCCTTGAGGTTGACCCGCAGCACGGCATCAAAGTCGGCCTCGGTCACTTCCAGAAAATCCGCCGCGCGGAAGATGCCCGCGTTGTTCACCAGCACGTCGATGCGCCCGTGGGCGGCCAGCACCTGGGCGACGAGCGCATCCACCTGCGCCTTGTCGCCTACGTCGCAGCGCACATACAGCGCGCCCAGTTCCGCAGCCAGGGCCTGGCCGCGTGCATCGTCCACATCCACGATCACCGGTTTGGCGCCTTCAACTGCAAACCGGCGGACGCAGGCTTCACCAATGCCTTGCGCGCCACCGGTAACGATACAGACGCGACCTGTGTGGCCAAAGTGAATGGAAGACCGGAGGGATGGGGCGGGGCTTGTAGGATTCATGGTCGTGGATGGTAGCGGGTGGGGGAGGAGGGTGGAGCCGGAAACCTGCATTAGCTTCGAGTTACCGCCAGTGCGCGGGCCCGAGGGCGATCAATGCCTGTTCTCGCTTTCCGCGGGGTTTGCAAGGAAGCCCCGCAGACCGTCAGCGCACCGGCTGCGGGGCACCAACCCACTCCGGCGGCGGCTGCCACGCCCGGATCCAGCGGATCAGATCCGGCAGCGGCATCGGCCTGGCAATGCCATAGCCCTGCAGGCCATCGCACCCCAGATCGCGCAGTGCCCCGGAATGGGCCGTGGTCTCCACACCTTCCGCCACCACGGTGCGGTTGAACGCATGGGCCAGGCTCACGATGCCGCGCACCAGGGCACGATCGCGCTCGTTGTCGAGCATCTCGCGCACGAAGGACTGGTCGATCTTCACGATCTGTGCGGGCAGGCGTTGCAGATAGGTGAGCGATGAGTAGCCCGTGCCGAAGTCGTCGATGGAGCATTGCACACCAAGCTCGTCCAGCCCCTGGATGACATAGGCCACGGCCGAGAGGTCGTTGAAAGTTTCGGTTTCCAGCAACTCGACCTCCAGAAAGGGCTGGGGCAAGGATGGGTGCCGCTTGAGCAGTCGCGCGACTTCCTGCTGAAACCGGCTGTCGATCAGTGTGGGCACTGCGATGTTGATGCTCAAGGGCAGGGGACAGCCCTGGGTGACGAGCGTGTGCCCGGCTTTGAATGCAGCGTCCAGCACCCAATAGTCCAGTTTGCCGGAAGCAGGGGTGCCAACAATGTCATCCATAAACGCACCCGGCGCCAGCAGCCCCCGCTCGGGATGGTGCCACCGGATCAAGGATTCGGCACCAATCACCTGCCCATCCGAGATTCTGACCTTGGGCTGAAAAAACAGCTCCATCTCGCCTTGCAGCAGGGCGTCCTCGACCAGCTTGGCCGTGTGCCTGCGCGCTTGCAGCCGCTGGCCCTGCTGGATGTCGAACACCGCGATCCGGTCCTTGCCTTGTTCCTTGGCCGCATACAGCGCCAGGTCTGCATGGCGCAGCAGGCCGTCAGCGTCCCCCAGATCATCAGGGTAGAACGTGACCCCGGCGCTGCAGGTCAGGCGCAGTTGCACATTGTCCAGAACGGCCGTCCGTGCGAGCGACTGGCGCAGGCGCTCCAACCGCTGCAGGGCGGCTTCGGTGTGTGCGCAGTCTTTCAGTGCCACGGCGAATTCATCGCCGCCAATGCGGCCAATGAGGTTGTCTGGTCCCGCCTCGGCCCGCGGGCGCTGCGCAAATACCCGAAGGAACTGGTCCGCCAGGGGCTGCCCCCATTGCTCGTTGAGGTCCTTGAACTGGTCGATGTCCAGCAAACACAGGGCCAGGATGCCATTGGTTTCGATGCGTTTCTGGAGGGTCGCATTCAGCTCCTTGGCAAAAAGGCGGCGGCTGGACAGGCCGGTGAGGGCGTCGTAGTTGCCAAACTGCTGCAGGGCCTGCTCCAGGCGGCGCTGCTCGGTTGTCCTTGCTGTTGACGAAAACGCTGGCGGCCTGCCGCGCTTCGGCCAGCATGGTCTTCAAGGTCTCGGCTGTCTGCTCCAGGGTCTCTTCGCGCTGGTTGAGTTTTTGCGTGTTGTCCAGTAGGAACCCCAGCAGCACCGTGCCGATGGGGTAGATCACCACCACAGCCATCCAGGAGCGCGCTGTGACCGCCCGCGCAATCTCTGGCGGCAAGGTCTGTATCGCCAGCATGCCGCCGGCCGCCAGGCTCAAGCCGAGTCCGATTAGCCAGACCCCATCGGAAAAGGCTCCAAAACGCTGCGGAGAAAAGTAAGGCCTGTGGCGCTGCCAGAGCCACCCGATGCCCGTGGTCAAAACAATACCGACCATGGCCGGGCCGCTGCCGATGCCGCCCAGGCTGAGCCGGTAGGCGCCGAGCACCACAGCACACAGCACAGCACCCAGCGGCGACAGATAGGCGCCGGCCAGGCCCGCCATCACCAACCTGGCGTCAACGATCACGCCTTCGGCCAGCCGCAAAGGCACGAGCATGGTCAGGATGCCGATGACTCCGAACATGAGCCCTGTGATCCAGGGCAACCATCGTTGCCGCGCCTTCCTGATGCCCAGGTCGGGATGGCGCAGGCCACTCAGGACAATGCTGTACAGCGCGGCCAGAAAACACAGCAGGCCCGCGTTCATTCCCATGTCCCGAATCAAAGACGTGGTGTCGATGTTCATGGCGCCTTCTCGTGCGATTGGTGGGCCATCATAAGGAATGGCACGATCCGATGTGACGCCATCTTTAAAATAGATACGATGTATATTATGTTAAATAACAAACATTCTATCCACGGTCTTTTGGCAGGCTTAGCTGTCCGACTGTTAGTGCCAGTGCAAACGTGATCAGCAGTGCCAGTCGAACATTGACCAGGGGCTAAAGCTGGTTCCATTAGAAACCAGCTGTGGATAACTATAGGGTGGATGCTTCGGTAGGGCCTCCTTTTTTTGAACTGGTGGTTGGTATTGCCGAGCCGTCAGGCGAGGCCCCTTCCTCCGCGGTCTCGCTAACCTGGGCGGCCACTGCCTTCTTGGTCTGCTCACGAGCCTTGATGCGCCCCTTGGCTTCGTGCGTGCTGTGGCGGAAGCGGTAGGACTCGTTGCCGGTCTCGATGATGTGGCAGTGATGGGTCAAGCGATCCAGCAACGCGGTGGTCATCTTGTCATCGCCGAACACCGTGGACCACTCCGCGAACGTCAGGTTGGTGGTGATCATCACGCTGGTGTGCTCGTACAGCTTGGACAGCAGGTGGAACAACAAGGCACCACCGGCCTGGCTGAAGGGCAGGTAACCTAACTCGTCGAGCACGACCAGGTCCATGCGCACCAGACTCATGGCGATGCGTCCGGCACGGCCCTGGCTCTTCTCATGCTCCAGGGCATTGACCAGATCGACCGTGGAGTAGAACCGCACTCGCTTGGCGTGCCGGGTGAGCCCAGCAATTCCCAGCGCCGTGGCCAGGTGGGTTTTGCCGGTGCCTGGGCCGCCGACCAGCACCACGTTCTGCGCATCCTGCGTGAACGAGAGGTCCGCCAGTTTCTGGATCAACGCGCGGTCGACCGGCGCGACGGTGAAGTCGAACCCAGCCAGGTCGCGGTGCATCGGGAAGCGTGCCGCCTTCATCTGATGGGCGATGGAACGCATCGCCCGATCAGCATCTTCAGCCTGCAGCAGGTGCTCCACCAGCCAGCGTGATGCAGCCAAGGCCGTATCGCCGCCTTGCTCCGTCAGATCGGCCCAAGCCGTGGCCATGCCGTTGAGCCGCAGCGCCTTCAGTTGGGCCTGTACATCGATGGAGGTCTCACGCATGGCCCACCTCCTGCCCGTCTAGATGATCCTGGTGGGTGGGGCGCAGCCGGTCATAACGCGCGGTATCGGCCTTGGGCGCCTGGGTGAGTTGCAAGGACGTCTGCGCTTGCGCCGGCGTGGCCGGGTTGTTCAAGCGGGCCAGCACGTTGCGCACGTGTTCCACGCTAATGCTGCCGCTGGGGGTCCTGCCTTCGAGTACCAGCTCGATGGCCACCAGCACCGCTTCCAGCCCGGCCTGCGGCACCACGGCCAGCACCTGTGCCATGACCCGGTCTCCTCCAGGGTGCCTGAGCAGCGACTGGCGCAAACGCAGCAACGGCGCCGGCAGGTCCAGGAACGGCGTGCCGTTGCGCAAGGCGCCCGGTTTGCGCTGCACCAGGTCGATGTAGTGCTGCCAATCGTAGCTGGTCTGGCCGCTGCCCGGCAGCCGGGCGTGACTCGCGACGACGGCGTCCGCGGCCGCCACATCGATTCGCTCGGGATAGACGCGGGTGCTGACGATGTGGCCGGCCCACTCGCACGGCACGGAATAGCGGTTGCGAGCGGCAGCCACCAGGCAGGTGCTGCTGACCCGGGCCAACCGTTCGACGTAGCCGTCGAAGGGGGCCGGCATGGACATGAGGTGAGGCTTCTCCAACTCCCACATCTCGGCCACGGTGAACTGCCGATGGATCGGGTGCGTGGTGTCGCTCCACACCGAACGACATCGCTCGCTCAGCCAGGCATTGAGTTCGATGAACGAGCCGAAGCGACGGGTCGCGGCTTCGATCCAGATGCGCCTGCGGCTGTCCTGCACGTTCTTCTCCACCACCCCCTTCTCCCATCCCGAGGCGACGTTGCAGAAGTCGGCATCGAACAGGTAGTGACTGCACATGGCTGCGAAGCGCGCGTTGACGGTGCGCTGCTTGCCACGCTGCACCTTGTCCACAGCGGTGCGCATGTTGTCGTAGATGCCGCGTCGGGTGACGCCACCTAGTGCCTGGAACGAGCGTGTGTGCGCGTCGAACAGCATCTCATGACCCTGGCTGGGGTAGGCCACCAGCCAGAAGGCCCGGCTGGCGCACAGCTTCAGGTGCGCCACTTGCACGTTGTAGAACACACCGCCGACGAGCATGGCTTCGACGCTCCAGTCGAACTGGAAGGCCTCGCCCAGCTCGAAGCTCATCGGAACGAACGCCTTGGCCGGACTGGCTGCGGACTCCACCCGCCAGCGCCGGATGTAGTCGGTGACGGCGCTGTAGCCGCCGCGATAGCCCTGGGCCTGTATCTGAGCAAACAAAGCTCGGCCGCTGCGCCGTCCCTGCTTGGGGCGATGGCTGTCGGTCGTGAGCGCTTGATGCAGGATCGGCTCGAACGCAGTTAGCTTGCCATCGAGCTTCACCCGCTCGTACTTCGGCACAACATCGCCGGGCGCCTTGAGCCACTTCTTGACCGTGTTGCGCGACAGGCCTGTGCGCTTTGCGATCTCGCTGAGAGAGAGTTGGTCGCGCAGCCTCATGCGCCTGACCTTGCCAATCATGTCCATGGTGATCACCTTGAATCCCCTGCTGAAATTCTCAGCAGGTCAGTGGAACACCCTGGTCAATATTGGATTGGCACTTTGCGGTTTAGCTGGTCAAGATTGCATCGGCACCAACAACCTATGCTCATCCAGAAATTGAGAGCCGGTCCCGGTTGTTTGAGCACGCCGAGGCCCGAGATAAGTGGATGGACTGCGGTGTAAGAGCGTGTTGACGATCTTCTGGGCAACAAAGCGAGGAAAGCGAGATGGATGAACTGCAAGCTGGTGTTGAGCAGACGCTCGCAGTTCCTCCACAGCCGTCTGTTTTTGTCCAGCCAAGCGAATCTGCGTTCGACGACCCAGCGTTTGGGCATGACCTTGAAGGTGTGCAGCTCGCTGCGCCTGGCAATCTGCACCGTGACGCGCTCATCGAGGATTTCACGCACGCCCTGCGCGAACGGCTCGCCGACGTAGCCTCCATCGGCCAGCAGACTTTGTACTTGCGCCAGGTTCGGCTTGCAGCGCTCAAGCGCCTGCAACGCTCCCTTGCGATCGGTCAGATCGGCCGCGCTCACCGCAACCGCGTGCGTCAACCGGATAGCCCTATGGTCGATCCGGCCCAGACCCAGGCGAACGGCAGCCGACTCGTCGCGCCGGGCCCTGCAGAGTCACCGTAGGCGGACAGACCGCGTCTGCCTTGCACTACAGCACTTGCCACCGGCAACTGGCTGCGTCTGACGCCGGTTTCCGCGAGTGCGGCCTCGTTCTCCTCGCAGAGCACGTACGGCACGCCATACTTCGATCGCTTCCCATGGACATCGCGTCCATAAAGCCTTCATCGGCGGCTGCGGCTGCCCTGAAGTCCAGCTTCGCTGGCGTCGCAGTCGATACCTGCCCTTGAGCTCCCCTGCTTCGTCCGGGGTGGCTGCCTTGGCAGCCATGAGTTCCGGTCGGCCTTCGGGCTGACGCATGCACATGGTCGACGGCCCCTGGGTCGCCGGCCACCGAGCAAAGGTCCTTGCCGCAAGGCACCGGGCCTTCACATCCCACGTCAGCCCCAAGGCTGGCGCCAAGCCGCTTCGCGTCCGCGAGGCACACCCGAACGGGGACCCCAGTCCCCGCCAGGGTTGGGCGTTCCCCTTTTCATCGAAGGAGAACGCCATGTTCGCTGCCTTTGCAGCCAGAGAGTCGCACCGCATTCCGGTGCTGTTGGGTGGATCGGGTCTCACCCGCCCGGCCCCCTCGCCGCAGCCCAGGCTTGCGGTACTGCTGCGTCCCCTGCCCTGCCTCGGCAAGTGCGGGGGCCGCCCCTGTGCGGACTGCCGCGAGGCAGCTTGACCATGCCGGTCGATCTGTACCGCCGGCGCATCGCCGCCACCGTGGTCGAACTGGCCCGGGAGGACCCCTTCCTGGTCAAGGAGGTCATCGCCCGTCTGCGCGCAGCGGGCGAAATCGAAGCCGACGATCTGGTCTACCTGGACCGAATCGCCGACCGCTGGATCGGCATCGCCGAAGCCAACGCCCGGCAGGAAGCCTCAACGCACGCGCGTCAAGCGCGCGGGTAGCGAGGCACCCTTCGCCTGGGCCATGGCCGAGGCGATCTTTTCCAGCAGTTCCGGGCGGTCCTCGGCCAGCGTGCCGGCCCATCGGGCCAGCGCCTGGTCGAGATCGTCCTGCGTTCGCGCCCCATCGACGTCGATGCCGACTCTTCGGAGTTCCTCGATTTCGGTGGGCGTGAACCGGAGTGAATGGCCTGCACGAAGCATGTATGGGCTTTCGAAAGCGGTGGAATGCCAGCTTAGCAGGCCAACACATCGCCACAACCCTGGGAGACTGACGCCTCCCATTGGGGCATGGCGCGTGCATCCCGCAAGCAAGGAGAAAAACCATGACCGTGAACGCATCCCGCGCCAAGCCAAGGCGCAGTGCCATCGGCATCGAGGAAGAGCGCGCCTGGGTATCCTTCTACCGGCGTGCCGGCAAGGATCCCGCGATCGCGGCGGAAGTGCTGGCCCAGTTGGACAGCGATCCCGAGATGAAGCGCGAGCACTTGGCACTGTACCTGTGCTGCCGCGAGTCGCTGCGCCTGCACCAGGCGCGCGAGGCGCGCAACCATCGGTTCGGCCGGTTCGTGCGCTGGCTGCTCGGCGGCCTGTTCATCCGGTTTCCGGCAAATGTGCGGCGCGCATTGGGACGTGGAAGCGACCTCGCCGCAGCCTGCCTGCCCGAGGAGCATTCCGAGCCTGCCACGGCCCAGATCCAGCGTCTGGCGAAAAGCCCGAAGGTACGTGCCGCCCGCGCGGCATTCAAGGCACCCTCCATCAGCGAAAAACCTGCCTCCCCATCGGCGGATTCGGCAATGGTGGATTCGGCACCCCGAGCAGCTCAAGCCACTGGCTGAGCCATGCATCCCATTCCCCTGGCCGCGTGGCTGGGGGAATGCGGTGCTTCGCCCCATGGGCAGGCTAACGGCCCAATTTCTTGCGGCAGGCTCACGCCGCCAGGCAACGCGCAACCTCCCGGTCAATCATCCAATGAAGGAACTGCGTATCCTGCGACACGCCCCAATAGTGCGCCTTGCACTTCGACACATACGCATCCAGATCCGCACGCGTGCGGATACCGGCAGGCTCGATGTCTGTCAGCCAACGGAAATACTCGATTTCCTTCTGCGTCAAACGGATCTGGGAACCCAGGCGGATCATGGAGAAACCTCTTGATGGTCACCATGCTGACGCAAAACAACGTGCTTGAGGACACATTAACGGGCCCTGATCAAAAAATTTCCTGAGTGGCAGCAGAGTAATTTTCGAGTGTCACGGGACTGCCTTATGCCATGCCTCCGGCTTTCCAGATGTTGGCGAATGGCCACGTTTCGGCGCATTTCCCATCCGACCCCGCGAACAAACACCCGCCACCGCCACGATTTCTAGCCGACACAGGTTTTCCCCCTTGTGATGCGGCAAACCCAGGGGCACAGTCCCAATATCGGTCGAGGGCCTGATCAGGGCCTCCGGTCGCTTGCTCACGTCACAGCCCATCCAGCCAAGACCATCGTGCCGGCAGCCGTTGCGCACCTCCATCAGACCGCGGACGCCATCCCCTCGGCGACCGGCGCTGCCCTGCATTTCGATCCAGGAGAGCGATGTGGGAAACGCGCTCACAACCTCCTATCCGCGCATAGCACTGCTGGGTGCGCCGTGCATCTACCGCCTCATCGTCGCGAGCAACTCTCGGCGCCTCGCATGGGAATCCCGTCGGACTCTCTTGTATAGCGGCATGGTATTTGCGAAGCCCACAAGGCATCCCAGAACCCGTGTCGGCATTGCCACACAAGGAAGGAAACATGCACACCCATTGCATTGAGCAATTGCGCGGGCTCGCCGAGCCTCTGGCGGCTCTCTCGCTGACCCACCTGACACCCACCACCCGACAAAAGCTGCACGCAGACGATCTGTCCGTCAATGCCTACCCCACCGACTTTGGAGGCTTCGTATACGTAGGCTCGCCGCGCTACCGCATGCCTGCGGAGTCCGATCTTGCAAAGATCTTCGAGGCTGCAGAGCAAGCTGGCATCGTCTAGCTCAAGTTCGACAGCGAAGCGCCGACCGTCAAGGGCCTGCCGACTTTCACGCCCCAAGACACTATCCTCTGAGGCCCCGCGACGCCAGCGCACTGCGTCCGGGTCGGACACCTTGACCTCTGTCACTCCATGGGCACGGCGTCGGCATCTGCCCGCAAAGCCTCCAGATCGATCACCGCATCGGCCATGCCGGCCAACTCGGGCGTCTGAGAGACGAAGAACTCCCGGTGATAGCCGCCCAGTCGCAGCACCTCGCGCTTCATCGCCCCGAACATGCGCTTTCGGTCCGGGTCGAGGGCCCCGTCTGCTTCATCCGAGAACAGGGTCTCGTAGCGCCGTTCGCCAGCCTGCGCCAAATACAGTGCCACCGCCCGCACAAGGCATTCGTTGATCCAGACCCGCTCCCCTCCACTCATCAGCCGCACACTCTTGCTTTCCCCTGAATCGGCGTCATGCACCAGGATGTCGAAGTCCTCCCGTTTCTCGCCCTTGGCCGTCTCCCCCTGCGTGAGGATGGAGACCGTGAAGCGCGGGCCGTAGCACGCCAGCAGCAAGTCGTTCGCCAGTCCCGACAAGGCCGGCCCCGCATCGTCGATCGCCAGCGCAATCAAACCATCATTGCTCATGCACCGCGCCAGCAGCGCCCAGTCGCCCATCGCGCTCTCGATCCGCAGGGCACGCCGATGCGCCGCAGCCCGACGTTGTGCCAGGGCATCCAGCTGCTGACGCAGCGCCGCCAGGCTCTCCAACTCCTTCAAAGCGTCTACGTGCGAGCCCTGTGCATTGCCATGCGCGGCGATGGCGCGATCGCGTGCCGACTCGGCAATGACCAGCTGCTGGGGATCAAAGGGTTCCGGCAAAGTGCGCAGGACGGCATCCAGCCGGACCAGCGCCTGCTTCAGCAGGTCGGACTGCTGCGTCCGCCGCGCGTCGATGGCCTGCATGGCGGCGGTAATGGCATCCCGCTCCTCCCGCTCGGCAACCGCTTCGGCCGAGGAATCGTCCCTCTCGGGATCTCCAAGGCCGTCCAGTTCGGCCTGAACCTCGGTCAAGCGCTGGCGCGCGACCTGAATCTCTTCCGCCTTCGCCGCCAACAGGGCAAGTCGCGATGCGCGGCTGCGAGCGCGCTCCTGGCGATGCTCGGCGGCTTCCAATTGGCCGCTCGCGGCTGATAGCGACTGGACACGCGCCTTGACGGCCCGGCCCTCCCGCTCGACCTCCGCCTTCTCGTCGCCCAAACGCCGCAGCACCGCATCGGCGCTGGGAATCAGCGCCTGCGCCTCCCGTGCATCGGCCAGCAGTTGGCAAGCTCCCTGCAGCGGCATCCCGGCGCACGGCACCTCGGCGGTCAGGCCCAAACGGCGCCTGAGTGCCTGCGCCTGCAAGACAGCCTGCCCTGCCTCTCGTTCGATACCCTGAACCCGCTGCACAAGGATGCGCAACTGGCCCTTGGCCTGCTCCCACTCCGCCACCTGGTCTCGGCGATGGCGCGCACGCTCGGTGCGCAGTTCCAGCAACTGCTCTGCCAGCGGCAAACGCCGCAATGCGTTGTGCACCAGATGCTCCCGCTCCAGCAAGGCATGGCATCGGCTCCGTACGTTCTCCAGCCGTTCTCGGCGCTGCAGGGCCTGCGCCCGCCGCTCCGCAACGCGGCGCGTGAGCCGGTCCAGCCGCTGGCGCGCATCCTGTTCGCGCCCCGCCAGGTCCTGCAGAACCACTCGGCCCGCTCCCTGCGCAGCTTCCCGCTCCTGCAACAACTGGCCCCGCCGCGCGTCGGCCTCGCGCGCCTGCTCGCGCTGTGCCGCGGCCCGGGCGTGGGCCTGGCGCGCCTCCTCCAGCGCCGACGCCGCCGCTGCCACCGCCGCATGCGTCCGGGCGGCACGCGCCGGCGCATCGGCGGCATCGGCCCGCGCGCGGGCGAGCCGTTCTCCCTCGGCGTCCAAGGCAGAGGCCTCCTGGCGCAGTGCTACCAGCCCTGTCTTCAACAGCTTGGCGGTCTCACCGGCCTTGCGCCCCAGCTCGCGGATATGCTCCTGCCCCAGCAGGTCGGCCAGCAGCGTTTTGATCTCCGCGTTGCGGTAGTCGCTGAGCTGACGCTTGCACTGGGCTCCGAAGACCGACGTGAAGAAGGTATCGGCGCTGCCGCACAGGTGCTCCACGCAACGCGTATAGGTGTCCACCTTGCCGTCCGACACCGTGCCATCCTCCAGGGTGACTGGGCACCATGCGCCCGCATCGGAGAGTGCGAACAGGAAGGCCTCCGTCCGGCGCCGACCGATGGGACGTATCACGATCTGGGAACGATAGCTTTGACCTTCGAGCGCCCAAACCAGATCCTTCTCGTTCTCCGGAAGGTAGACATGGTCGTAGTAGCTGAAGCCGCCCGCACCCGCTGCGGACGCACGCGAGGGCATCGTGAGGTACGGGTGCATGTTGTCGAGCACCGTGGTCTTGCCGCGCCCGTTGGCACCCGCGATGGCGACCAGCTCGGCCCCATCGCACAGGGCCTCGAAGTCCAGGGTCAAGGCAGCCAGGCCCAGGCCATCCCGGATCCCGCGAAACCCCTTGAGCGTCAGAGAAAGTAGTTGCATGGCGAAGTTCTCCATGGGTTTGACGCACCCAGTTTCCCGTGAGAGCCCGGGGAAGCAAGGGCTTGAGCGCCGTGGCCGCCCCTCCCCGGCACTCTGGCAAGAGGATGATCGAGTTATGCTGCAAAATTCCATTTGAGTTCAATGGGTTATCGAAATTGGCAAGAGAGGTAAAATCGTCCGTCAAGGATCCTCCCGCCCACCACCATGAACACGCTCAATCGCATCAAACGCTCCGTCGCCAACCGCAGCGACGATGTGCTGCTGCGCAGCGAGTTCGACCAGTTCGGCAGTGCCGCGCAGGTGGGCCGCGCACTGCGCGAACTGGTGCTGGACGGCACGCTGGTGCGCCTGGGCCTGGGCGTCTATGCCAAGGCCAAGCCCAGCGTGCTGACGGGCAAGCCGATTCCTGTGCGGCCGCTGGAGGTCCTGGCCCCCGAGGCGCTGAACAAGCTGGGCGTGACCGTCATGGCCAGCCGCTTGACCGAGGCGTACAACGCCGGACGCAGCACCCAGGTGCCTGCGGGCATCGTCTTCAACGTCGGCCGACGCCGCATCGCCCGCAAGCTGGGCTTCAACGGCAAGGCGATCCAGTACGAACACGCATGAGGGTGCTGGCACCGCAGCGGCGGGAACTGATCGAGGCGCTCATCGCGGAAGCCACTTCCGGCGGAATCACTGCGGGCCTGCTGGAAAAGGACGAGCACCTGACCGATGCGTTGCGGGCCCTGTTCGCCTTGAGGCTTGAGGGTATGCAACTGGTGTTCTGTGGTGGCACTAGCCTGTCCAAGGCCTACGGGCTGATCGAACGCATGTCCGAGGACGCGGATCTGAAGGTGGTGCTGCCGGATGCGGGCCAAGTCCCCCGCGCCGAGGTCCGCCGCCGCCTTTCCGCGCTGAAGGCCCAGGTGGCCGAAACGCTGGCCGGGATCGGCCTGGTCGAGGACAAGGGCAAAGAACTGGCCTTCAACGAGAACCGGTACTTCTGCAGTGAGTGGAGCTATGCGCGGCACTATGCATCCGCTGCGGGGCTGCGCCCTCACCTGCAGATCGAATTGACGGCACGCACTCCGGTTTTGCCTCCACAGGTGCGCCGTATCACCACGCTGGCCGACCAACTCGCCGGCCGCTCCGATCAAGCCTTCGAGGTCCCGGTGGTCGCCGTAGCCGAAACGGTCGCGGAGAAAGTCCTGTCATTCCTGCGCCGCTATGCACAGCATCGCGCCGGGCTCATGCGCCAGGCCTGGGACACGGCCCTGGTCCGGCATCTCTACGACGTGCATTGCATCCGCCAACGCCAGCCTGAGATGCTGGGCGCGGCGCGGCGGGCCTTTCCTGCGCTGGTCGCAGGTGACCAAAAAGAGTTTGGAGCCCAGTTCCCGGACTTTGCCACGGCCCCTCGTCAGGTGCTGAGCGGCGCGCTGCGGCAGGCCCGTGCGGACGCAAAGATCCAGGCGGAGTTCACCGGAAACCTGCTGCCGCTGGTCTATGGGGGCGGCACACCGGCATTCGCGCAGGCCTTCGGCGACTTCGACGCGGTCGCCGAAGCGCTGCTGGAAGTGCTGCCGTAGCCCTGTCCACCGGACGCGTCAGGCCGCCAGTCGCATGGGTTCCACGGGCTGGTCTTCGGCATCCCGCTCGCGCAATAGATCCGCTGCAATGTCCTCGGGTGTCGCTTCCTCCAGCGCGGCAAGGCATCTCAGCAGCGGTTCGGGGTTGACCTCGGACACCTGGGCCCAGGCGCGCAGCTTGTCCTCCATCCTCGCCATGCGCGAGATGCCGGCCATGCGCGTGCGCACCACGGGCACGATGCGGCCCTCGAGCTTGGTCTCCGCGGCGTCGGCAAGGATCCGTTGGATGGCCCCGCGATCCACGGATCCCCGGTCCTCCTCTGCCACGGTCCAGCGCACGCGCACGCTGGCACCGGCGATGTCCTGCCGTGAAACCGCTTCGCGCAAGGCCTCGAGATCCGGGCGGCCCTCGAACACGATATCCATGGTCCGGCGCGCCGGAGTGGGCTCCAGGGTGCAGCAGGCCGAATCCGCGCCCACTTCCCACAGCAGAAATCCCTTCTCCCCCTCTTCTCCATAGTGAAAGCGGCCGATGGAACCCGCATAGGCGATCAATTGCGCACCCGAAAGCCCCTGCTGCGCCCAGGTCTGGTGCCGGTGGATATGGCCGAGCATGAAAGCCTGGGCCTCGGCGGCAAACAACGCCCCGGTCGTGAACTCATGATCGAAACCAGCCATTGGCACGCCGTGCTCGCTCACGCAACCGAACACCGTGCCGTGGGACACGCCGATGGTGGGCAGTCCTCGGCTGCGCGCGATCCGGTGTGACGGCGCAAAGCCGCAGAGCAGCCGGGCGAGTTGCTCTCCCACAGCCTGCGCCGCGTGCGTCGCCCCGGCGGTAGCCGCCACGGTCGCCTTGTTGACGGTGGGCAGACAGGAGAACAGCGCTACCGCGCGATCCGGTAATGCGCCGAAATGCCATTGCGGGGAAGCGATCCAGTCGCCCTCACGGGTCAGGGCCACCTGCTGGATCCGGTCGGCCACGTGAATCGGGTGGCGCCCACCGACCGAGCGGAAGATGTCCAAGGTACCCGGGGGCTCGTGCGAGTAGGTACCCTGCAACAGCAGCACCGGGCAATGATCGGCCAAGCGCCGCACCCGCTCCACCAGCCGCGCTGCGGCGGGCGAATGCAGGTCCAGCGCGTGATCGGTCGCGTCCCCGGACATCACGGCGGCCTGCGCCCCCTGCGCCACGGCCCGCTCGATGGCAGCGCCGAAGCAGCGCTCGGCCTCGGCGAGGGTCCTTGTTCCATAGTGCAGGTCGGAAAAGTGTGCGATGCGCATGGTCTTCTCCTTCAGGCACCCAGGCCCAGTTCGGCGTCGATCTTGTCGAGGTAGCCTTCCGGGTCTTGGGCGTACCTGTCGAGCTCGTCCCACGCACGACCGCGGCCGTGGGGATGGATCCGCCAGCCATGGCCCCAGCGCAAGGCCGCGTATGCGGAGTAGCGCTCCGTATCACCACCCATGGCCCGAACGCGCGACAGCATTTGCGCGAGCGTAGGACGCGCCTGCTCCAGACGCGGATGGCCGGCACCGGCGGGCGCATCGGCAGTTTCGCCTCTCCCGGCCTCCTCGCCCGTTACTGCGTCCTGATGCGCCTCGGGCTGCCCTTCGAGCACCTGGGTTGCAAGATGGGCCTGCTGGATCGCCGTCTCTTCATCCTCGTGCTCGCGCAGCAGGGCCGTGACATCCACGGGGGCCTCCAGTTCGATGATCCACTGGGGCACGCGCACCGCCCGCCCCTGTTCGTCGATGTGCGGCACATCCCTGAGCACCTTCGTGAGGAAGAACGTTGCGCGGTCGCGCCCCAGGAAGCCGGAGATGCGCCCGCCGCGCATCATGGCCATGGCCTGGAAGCGCTGGATGGCCGCGCTCATCGCGTAGAAGCTCGTGGTGGGAAGCTCCAGCGCGCTGATGGAACGGATGCCGGGAATGAAGAACAGGAACCGGCCCGTGAGATTGCACTGGCGCGCCTGGTACTCGGGGCAGGATTCAGGATCGCAGAGGCCACCGTTCTCTTCACGCAGCACAGCCTTGCGCCCGCCAAAGATACGGATCGCGCGCCGCCCCGTGTCGTCCACCGGGACCGGTGCATGGCGCATGCAGTGGCGCACCAGGCCATCGGGCGAGTACTGCGACCAGAACCGCTTCTCATGGGTGCCCCAGGCCGCCAGCTCGTGCGGCATCACGGTCTGCCAGTGGTCGGCGGGGAAGACGACGGGAAAACGGTACAGACGGTGGCCCTGGCCTCGGTCTTCGCCGTAGGCATCGAGGATCTCCCGGGCGGTCTCCGGGTTCGCGAAGTCCGACGCTCGCACCGTGAACCAGGGCACGTTGCGCGGCACCAGCGGAGACTTGAGCTGCGGCATCGCCTGCGCCAGCCGCCGTTCGATCTCCTCGAAGGACCGGCCCTCGTCCACGCCCTGCCTGTAGATGGCCTTGGCCTCGGGATGCTCGGCGGCCTTGCGGGTCAGGACCATGATGCCGGGACGGATTTTCCCCCCGGTGGGGATGCGTGCCGGGGCCTGGCCCAGCAGGGTGTGCAAGGCGACCGGCCCGCCCTGCACCGAAACGACAGCGTTTGCCATGTGGCGCTCCTTCATGAAACGTCGGGGTTGCGACGCTTCATGCTCTCGCGTGATGCCAAGTGTTCAACCCCCGGCAGCAAGGCTTCCAGCCGACTGCCCCGTCCGGTCATGCACCGCCGGGAGTACGAAAGGCAAGCGAACTAAGCCGCCGGTGATGGCAGCGCGGGCATTGGCTGCTCAGTCCGCCACGCCCAGCATTCACCTTTGGCGACGGCCTTCTCCTTGGCGGTACGCTCCTTGGCCTCGGCAAACGCACTCACTATGTGCAGTGGAATGGGCGTGGCACCGCCGTCCAGCAACAGCGCATTCGGAAAGACTCCACCCTGCGGCGCGTCGTAGCGCAGCGGCTTGAGAAAGCGCCTTTCCTGTCCGACAAGCGCATCGATCAAAGGGCACTCGTGGCCGCCCTCCAGCGGTATCCATTGACCGCTTGCCAGCATCAGGCTAGCCGAATCGATCTCGTAGGTCAATTCGCGGCGGGCGCGTATCAACGCCGCGATCATGAGCCGGATCCGACGTTCGGTGTCTGCGTCGCGCGCCTCCAGCAAGGAAGCGTGAACACGCGCCAGGCGCTCCCAGCTCTTGGTGGGCATCAGCAACGGCGCATCGGGCATGTGGCGGATCCAGATCCGGCAGGCGTGCTCCGCACGATCGCAGGCCTTGAACTCGCCGATCACCAACGCCAATGGCGCATGCCCATCGCGGGGCTGCAGGATGGCCAGCTTTTCCCGTCGGCGCTGGGCGGCATCAGCCTTGGTGGATTCCTGGAATGGCTCGGGGACATAAAGACGCTCGGCCAATGGGATGCCCTTGACATCGATGTCGGCCGCAGCAGCGAGCAGGTACTTGCACAGGACACCCTGGTTGCGCTTTCCAGCCATGGCGGGCGTCCACCGGTTGAAGCCGGCACGCTCGAAAAGAAAATGCATCACGGCGCGAAGCGACATGCGCCGTCGCGGAACTGTGATCTCTGCCGGCTCCGAGATCTCGCCCCTTGGCAGGGCGTGGCCCTGGGTCCTGGTCCATGGGAAGTCCACGCGCAGTTCCACTCGACCAGGCTCAGGCTCCAGCACAGCTTCTCCCACGAGTTCGCCCAGCCCGGAAAGTGCCGCGTCGGGTTCATAGGAAGGGCAGGACGGGTGATGGTCCTTGCCGGTTTCTGGCATGCGTTTGACCACGTACTTGCGATGGCGGGCCACATACATTTCCACACCACCGGCGACACACAGGCAACGCGGCCGCTCAGTATCGTCATGGATCGACGCAAGCGCCAACTGGAGGCCCGGATCCGTGGCTGCAAACACACGGCCGTGGATTGAGAAGTGCTGCACAGGGAACACCGGCAGGCCGCCGTCGCTACTCGTTGCCGCCGCACTTGGTTGCAAGCCATTTCTTCTTGGACCATCAAAGAAAATCTGTTCCTGCATGCTGCCTTCCCCGTTGAGGTCAATGCCACGAACCCATCCTGGACCTTCGTGACGCTCCAGGCGAGCCGGATTCGCATCGAAATTGGTGAGATTTCGACATTGAAGGCGCAGAAATTTTCCGAGGTCAAGCACGCCTCGATCGCCTCATGCGGGAAGCCTCTCTCCCACTAGGTGACCACCAATAGGACAACCCGCACACCGTAAATAGGCAAAGCAAAGCATGCGGCCCACTCGCTCTCAGCCAGTCACGGCATCCGCGTTTTGCATCGACTTGCCATTTACCAGCATCCGCTGAAGGTAGCCCAGCAAGGCCTGCCATTCTTGGCGCGAGAAATCTGCCAGATGAGCGTTCTGCACAACGGCCAGAATGGCCGGCACCTCGGCAACGGCGCTCTCCCCTGCTTCCGTGAGCTGGACATGGATAACGCGCCGATCCTCGACGCTTCTCACACGCTTGCAGAGGCCCTTCTTCTCGAGTCGGTCAAGAGCCCGAGTCACGCCGCCCGCGTCCATTTCGAGGTCCTGCGCGAGATCAGCTACCGTTGGCCGCTGGCGGGCCTTGATCTTCACAAGCGGTCCCCACTGGGTGCTTGTCAGTCCGTGCTGATGGAGGCGCATGTCGGCGTTCCGGACTATCGACGTGGTAACGCGGCGCATCAAGTAGCCGACGGTCTCTTCCTGGTAGTAGCCAGAGGCTTCATAGAATTCAATCGGCACAAGGTTGTCTCCCATGCGAGAAGGATCGCGGAGGAACTGGCCTCCATCCCCGTACAACGGACGGCGAAGTTCGCCAGGCGGCGGAGCATGCGCTTGTACATCCCTCTCCAAGTCTGCGCCCCCCACACCTTCGTCCGGCCCGATAGCACCGGCGATTTCATCCCAGTCGGAGTCCAGCAGATACCGCCGCGCCGCCAACAGGATCCGCTCAACTTCATCCGCGTGCCGCATGCCCCCGCGGACGCCGCTCGCGAGCGATTGCAGTTGTCCCAACGCTGCCACGTTTCCAAGGGATACCGCCTCGACGATCTCCATGAGCTTCAAACCCAGTCCATGTTCGCGGCAGTGCCGCTCCTCCAAGCAGGACAGAACCTCGATGAGTTCCGGCTTGCGCTTCCGCAACACGCCGTACAAATGCAACTCTCCATTGGCGCACAAGAGGTACTGCGGGACATGCTGGACACACAACCGGATTGCCTCGAAATCAACGCTCGGCTGCCCGTTGCCGGCGGCGTCAAGCACGGCCAGCGCCCCGAGCATGCCAATGGCAAACGCACGATGCGATCTCAATAGGGCGGCAATGGTTCGCTCCTGGACAGTGGGAACCTCGCTGGATGCAACGCCCGTGACGAGCAGTGCCGTCGGCGCGCTCCGAAGAACCTGCTCCGTGCAGAACTGGAAACTCCAGCCTTGCGCTCCTGGGCATCGTTGCGGCGCCATCACGATGACGTCGCACCCCTGGAGCTTGGCGGCCGCGCCAAGGGCCTCAGCGAGGTGGGCCGACACCACAGCCAATGACGCGCAGCGAACACCACGTGCCGCCGCGCTCGATCTCGCGCTCGACAAAACTGCATCGGAATCCCCGAAGGCCGCGCGCAGCAGCGTACTAGCCAAGGCTGTTGAGAGTCCGGTGACGCCCCGCGTCGCGGCCGGATCTGGAGCGGCATGAAGGAAGGTGATTTTCGCATTCAGCTTCTCAGCCAAATCGATCGCGGCTTTCACGTTTTTGTCCGATGCCGACGTTCCATCAACGGGTACCAAAAAATGCTCATACATGTCCGGCATCCCTGCTCACACCAGATCGCGCGTCAGCTCTTCCATCGTGTGCTGCCGCCGTGGAAACTGCTCTTTCACCGCACTACGTTCAGCGATTCCCAACAGCAGGCCCACCTGCGCCTCATCCGCGCCCCGGGTATAGAGGCGGTCGGCCACCGTATGCCGCGCGGTGAGCGCTGTGACCTGCTTAAACTCGGCATAGCGGAACAGCTTGCGATAGGTCTCTTGGATGCCGCGACACCGGAAGCGGCGCTGCCCCGCCTCTCCGTACGGCGTGATCTCGAAGCCCTTGCCGCTGGCGGACAGGAACAGGCGGCTGCCAGGCGCCAGGCCACGGTATTGGCCTTCCACACCGAGTCCGGCACCCCACCGCACACGATCGGCGAGATAAGCGTTCATGGCTTCGTTCAGCCGCGTGCTGTGGAAGTACAGCGGCCGCGCCCGGGAGGTGATAGCGGCCTCCTCGCGCAGCACGGAGATCCGCCGCACGCTCCCTGCGGCGTCCAGATAGTCCCGTACCTCGAGACGCGCGATCTCCAACGGCCGCGCGCCGATCGCGAACAGCATGTAGTACAGCGCGAGGTCTTCCAGAGGGTGTTGGCTGCGGCCCCGGATCCGCACGGCGCCGGCGGCGATCTCCGCCTCACTCAGGATGGGCGTGCCCACGGCCCGCTCCGCGCCAGGGGGCTGCAGGCCGTCCAGCGCAGTCTGCAGCGCGTCACGGTGCAGGCGCAGCCTGCGAACAAACGCCGCACCGCTCTGATTCAGCCCGTCGATTCCGGCGCTGCCGGCCAGGTGGGTCGCCACCGCCTTGATGCGCCGCTCGACGGCCGTGCGCGACACCCCGTGCAGTGCCGCCACGGCGTCATAGGCCGCCCCGTCTAGCACCGCGCGCAGCATCGCCACAGACACGTCCCACGATGGCCGGGGATCGCCGGAGAGTTCCTGCTCTTGCACGCCGCGTGCCTCCTTTCAAGGCAATCACACCACGAACGCATCCTGACGCCCCGGTACGCGCCGCGCCAGCCGAAATCGCGTCGCAGTCCGGGGGGTTTCGCAATCAACTACCGAGATGCACAAGGGCAATGCCTCACAACCTGATCGCATTGCCAGCCTGCACTCCATGGGATCAGCAGCGAGCCGTCGAATACCAGCGCCGCGATCACGAGGCAAGCCCTTCGGTGAGACAGACATAGGAATCTTTTCGCATGACGGCGACTGCTTGATGCTGTGCCGTACAAGCGCATGCGGCTCGGGCACCGACTGCATGGCGTTGCGCGTCGTTGGCTTGTTCCTGGCGCTCTCACTCACAGCCAGCCCCTTTTTTTGACGCGGAGCAACAGCCTGTCGAATGCACAATGCACCGGCTGCGATCTCGTCGTCGCTGACGACACGGATGCTTCGCCCCAGAACCACCTAGCCCTTTTCAAGCAGTAAGTTAACGTGCGGTTTCGCGGCCAACTACCGCCTCAGGATTGAGCTCGCGCTCGCTGCGCGGAGTCTCAATCTGCTTGAAGCCGCCAATCATGGCGTCGTTCAGGTACGCGTACAGGCCCCTGCTGAAGTCGTACACCACGTTCTTGACAGACCAGGGAATGTCCAAGTCGTACATGGGAGTGGTGGTATTGAACATGACTCGCGCCAACTGCCCCTCTTGGTCGAAAGCATCGAACATGCCAGCTCCGGAAAGATCCTCGTCAAAGTAATACGTCCGGCGTGGATATGCATGACGCTGGCCCGAGCGCAAGACCGCATCCACCACCCAGACCCGATGCAACTCCCAACGCTCGCATGCTGGGTTGGCATGGCGGGCCATCAGCGCAACTTCTGGTACGGGGCAGTCGTAGGTCGCCTTGTAGCCGTTGTAGGGAATGAGCATTTCCTTCTTGCCGAGCAGCTTGAAGTCAAAGCGATCCATCATTCCGGAGAAAACAAACAATTCGTCATAGACGATGACACCGCCCATGCTTGCCACCGGCGTGTCATAGGCAAATTCGGGCGCGAGCTTCACCCGGCGCTGGCCCGGCGTATAAGTCCACGCCTTCCGGGGCCTGGCGCTGGGATCCAGGTAGTCGGCCAAACCTGTCATTTCACCTACCCTGCGGGCAGGTGACTTGGTGACGGAATAGACCCGCCAGGCCATGGTGGGATCACGATCTTTCTGATCCAGTTCGTAGTAAGGAAAATTCTGATAGGTCTGCTGTTCCGCTGTCTTAATGGGCCGGCCGTTGGCATCCACCACCCAGGATCGCGAAGACATGGTGACCATGTCCTTGCTGCCCTGGTAGCGCAACTGCTGGTTCCACATCACCTCGTGCCCCGTCTTGGGAATCGGGAACGGCATGCCGCCACGGCAGGCCACGTCCACCGCCAAGCCGTCCTTCAGGCTGCGGCAACTGGTGGCGTTACGCCGTGTCGCAGCCAAGACCGCGTCGGGGTAGGCTACAGTGCGGTGGCTCGGGTAAACGTCCAGGTAGTACTCCGGGAATCGGGCCAGCAACTGCCGCTGGCCTTCCGAGAGCTTGTCGGCGTACTGCGCCATGTTGCGTGCGTCAATGCGGTAAAGCGGTTTCTCACCTTTGAACGGATCGACCCAAAAACCGCTGCCCGGCTTGTGTCCGGCAGGCGCGCTTCGGAGCCCCCCGGAATAGGGCGGAATGCTGCCGTCGGCATTGCCGGCGCGCACCGCGCCGAACTCTGTCAGGCTGCTACCCAATTGGCGGGCCTCCTCAGGAGAGACTCCTGCTGCGGCGGCGAGGTGCACGGCCAGCAGTGCCAGCGAAAATATACGGCGCATGGTCACGATCCAGTCAAACGAAAAGATGAAAGACGATTGGGTGATAGAAGGGTGCCGACTCAGCGCATCAATTGCCCATAGCGCGATCGCACCCCCACGTCCACCCAGTCGGAGCCCTGGTTGCGCTGGCGCGCGAAGCTCACGCTGAAGCCGCCCAGATCCAGATCGTTGAGCTGCGATAGCGTGGCAGCCACTGCCTCGGGCGTGAGACGCGGCGTGCGGCGCAAGGCCTCTACCAGCACCCTGGTGTTGATGTAGGCCTCCATGCCCACGAATGTCACCGCGTGGCCCGCGCCGTAGGTGTCCATGTTCCTTTGGAACTCCTGAACCAGGCGCAGATTGCCCGCCTCCGGATTGGGCACCACAGTGGTGAAGCCGAAAAGACGGCCCTTGAAGCCAGCCAGTAGCGTGTTGAGGTGAGGACTCGCCAGCGAAGCGATAACGCGGGGCCATTCCTCCCGTGCCCCCAATTGAAGATCCACCAAGGCCTCGGCCGTCGGCAGTTGCAAGGCAAGCACGGCCCCATGAAAACCCTCCCCGCCCAGGGACTTGATCAGCTTCTGCACGCTGTCGCCCGGCAAGCCGACAGGAACGGCGAGCACGGTGGCGGTCATACCCTCCCCGCCCATGGCGCTCTTGAGCGCTGCGACCGATTCGCTTTCCGGCGCGTCGGTGACGATGGCGACCCGAAAGCAGGCGATGGCCTTGAACTGCCGGGCCAGGGCCTCGGCCTCACGCGTGCCGCTGGCCCGTACCTGGAACAGCCAGGGCGCATTGCTGCGCGCCAAGGCTGAGGCGCCGCTCAACGGCCCAACCAAAGGCACCTTCAATACTGCCGTGACTGCGGCGGAGGCCCGGCAAGAAGCCTCGCCCTGACAATTGAGCAAGGCCACCGCCCCACGCTGCGTGATCAGCTCGCGAACATTGCGCTCGTGCTTGCGCGGGTCACCATCGTCGTTTAGCGTGACCAAATCAAGCCGACGCCCCTGCACGCCTCCGGCTGCATTTACGCCATCTATGTACCCCTTGGCTGCGGCCATGACCCGCAATCCGCCGCCGTCCGAATCGGGTCCGATGTTCAGCGACTGGCCCAGGACAATCATGTCGGCGCCAAGCGCCACACTGCACCACACCAGGCCCGCCGACAAAGCCACCGCCAGGCGCCGATACCCACTATTCACATTCCGCATGGCACGGGTCTCCTTCGTGTTCTTGTTAGGACAAGCCGCTACCCATGAGAACCAGAGGCCGAGTGCAGCACGCCAACCGCATCTCAGAGGGGTCGGAGGAGCCATGCATGCGGCTACCTCGTGCGCCTTCCTTCCTGACCGCCGACCTTGCTATTCACCCGGGGGCTGTCCGCACTGCCTCTTTAAATAAATGGGCAGCGTCATCAAGAATTATACATATTTGTCTTTTTTGTCTATATATCAAATTTCCGTTACTAGCCTCCAATCGCACTACGGTGCCTCCAAAGGGCAAACACGAGCGATGCATACCGCTGTTTCACCTCAGCCGAAACACATCCATTGCGCGTCCCAGCGACTCGGCGCCGTCCTTGAGGCCCTGGGCCGCCGCCGTGGACTGTTCCACCAACGCAGCGTTCTGCTGCGTCACCGTGTCGAGCTGGGTCACGGCCTCGTTGACCTGTGCGATGCCCTGCGACTGCTCGCGCGTGGCACTGCTGATCTGCTGCACCAGCGCGCTCACGCGCTCCACCGCGTCCACCACGCCGCGGATGGTGGTGCCCGCGTGGTCCATCTGCTGGGCGCCGCTGGCGATCTGGTTGACCGTGACGTCGATCAGGCCGCTGATCTCCTTGGCCGAGCTGGCGCTGCGCTGGGCCAGCGCGCGCACCTCGCCCGCCACCACGGCGAAGCCCCGGCCCTGCTCGCCGGCGCGGGCGGCCTCGACGGCGGCATTGAGGGCCAGCAGGTTGGTCTGGAAGGCGATGCCCTCGATCACACCCACGATCTCGCTGATCTTGGCGGACGAGTGCTTCATCTGCTGCATGGCCGAGCCCAGCTCCTGCACGGCCTGGCCGCCGCGCGAGGCGACCTCGCTGCTCTGCGAGCTCTCCTGCGAGACCTTGGCCGCAGTCTCGGCCGTCTGCAGCACGGTGCTGGCCAGCTGCTCCATCGACGCGGCGGTCTCCTCCAGGCTGCTCGCCTGCGATTCGGTGCGCGCCGACAGGTCAAGGCTGCCGCGCGTGATCTCGGCAGCCGACCGGGTGAAGTTGCCGACCTCGGTGCGCACGTCGCCCACCACGGCGCGCAGGTTCACCTGGGTCTGCTGCAGCCGCTGCATGAGCGCGCCCAGCGGCTCGGGGTAGTCCGTGCCGACCGAGGTCGCGAGGTTGCAGGCCGAGATGTCGGACGCGAAGCGCGTGGCATCGTGCAGCCCCTGCAGCACCGTGGCCTGGAAGCGCCACAGCACCCAGCCCGCCCCCAGCACCAGCAGCGCCACGCGCGCCCCCCAGGCCGCCGCGCCCTGCAGCCCGAGCATGTCGGGCACCAGCGCCAGCAGCACCAGCACGGCCAGCATCAGCGCCATGCGGGGCAGCAGCGCCATCTGCGCCAGGCGCTGGCGCCAGCCGCGCAGGCCGTGGTAGCGCACGCTGCCCGCCTCCAGCGAGAAGCTGCGGGAGCCCGTGTCCGCCTCGCGGCGCATTTGGGCATAAAGCGCCTCGGCGGCGGCGGCTTCGGCGGCGCTGGGCTTGGTGCGCACCGACATGTAGCCGCGCGGCTTGCCGCCTTCCAGGATGGGCGTGACGTTGGCGCGCACCCAGTAGTGGTCGCCGTTCTTGCGGCGGTTCTTGACCAGGCCCGTCCAGGGCTCGCCCCGGCCGATGGTGCGCCACAGGTCCTTGTAGGCCTCGGCGGGCATGTCGGGGTGGCGGATGATGTTGTGGGGCTGGCCGATGAGCTCGTCGTAGCCGTAGCCGCTCACACGCACGAAGGCCGGGTTGCAGTGGGTGATCTCGCCTTTGGTGTTGGTGCTGGACACCAGCAGCTCGTCGCCGGAATAGTCGAAGTTCTGCTGGGTCACCGGCAGATTGATGCGCATGGAGGCTCCCTGATGGGCCCGCACCGGTCGCGGGCTGCACGGCTTGCTAACGGCTGACCGCGCCAAATGGATGTTGATACCTAAAGCGTGAGAAACCCAGGCACTGCAACCCTATGAGAACCATGACACGGATTAGGAAGTCCCATTCCGCACGACAGTGGACTTGCAACGCCTGCCTTATGCGCAGCCGTGCCCACAGGGCAGATGCTGGATCACAGTGGTGATGCGCTGGAAGACTTGGGCTTAAGGCAACGCTGAACAAGTCCTCGCGTGCCGCGCATCCCTGTTTTGGGCGGTCTGCTGCGTTGCAAATGCTCGCAATAGCTACGGCTATTGCTGCGCTTTGCGCCTTGCATCCCATCCCCAACCAGGGCGAGCGCCATCGCGGGACTTATTCAGCGTTACCTTAAAGCCGCTCTTTCACTTAACTCGCCCGGTCCATGTCCACGATCTCCACGCTGAGCTGCACCAGCACGCCCGGGGGGCGCGGCGTGAGGCGGCGCAGCACGCCGGCCACGCGCTCCGAGAGGTCTTTCTTGGCCTCGGGCGTGCGGCCCGAGAGCAGGCGCAGCTGCGCGTGCACGAAGGCGCGGTTCGCGGGTGCGGTGCCCACCTCGAACTGCTGCACGGGGGCGATGCGACTCTTGAGGTCGGCCTCGTCGGCCACCTCGGGGCTTGCGCAGACGGCGGCGTTGAGTTCGGCGAGCGCCTGGGCCTCGGGGAAGCCGGCGAGGTTGCGGGAGTATTCGACGATCAGGTGGGGCATGGAAAACCTCCGGGTGGAAAAATCAGGTGTGCGCCGGGCGCAGTTCGGCCAATGCCTGCAGCAGGCGCTGCACATCGGCCTCGGTATGCGCCGCCGACAGCGCGATGCGCAGCCGCGCCGTGCCCTCGGGCACCGTGGGCGGGCGGATGGCGGGCACCCACAGGCCGCGTGCGCGCAGGCCTTCCATCACGGCCAGGGCTTCGTCGTTGGCGCCGATGACCAGGGCCTGGACGGCGGTGCGCGAGTCGCCGAGCTGCCAGTGCGTGCCCTGCACCAGCGGCGCCAGGCCGTCGCGCAGCTGGGCAATGCGCGCGGCGAGCTGTTCGCGCCGCCAGCCCTCGGCGGCGATCACGCGCAGGCTGGCCTGCAGCGCGCGCGCCAGCAGCGCGGGCGCGGCCGTGGCGAAGATGTAGCTGCGCGTCTTCTGCACCAGCCATTCGACGAGCGCATCGGGCCCCGCGACGAAGGCGCCCGCCACGCCCGCGGCTTTGCCCAGCGTGGCCATGTAGAGCACGCGCGGAGAGGCGTTGGCGCCGACGAGGCCCGCCTCGGCCAGCGTGCCGCGCCCCTCGGGGCCGAGCACGCCGAAGCCGTGGGCGTCGTCGATCAGCAGCAGCGCGTCGTGCCGCTCGCACAGCGTGTGCAGTGCGCGCACATCGGCCACGTCTCCGTCCATGCTGAACACGGCATCAGTGATCACGAGCTTGCGCCGCGCGGGGCTGGCCGCGAGCAGGGCGTCGAGCGCGGCGAGGTCCGCATGCGGGTAGCGGTGCACCGTGGCGCGCGACAGGCGCGCGCCGTCGATCAGGCAGGCGTGGTTGAGCGCGTCGGAGAACAGCGCGTCGCCTGCGCCCACGAGCGCGGGCACGATGCCGATGTTGGTCGCGTAGCCCGCATAGAAGTAGAGCGCGCGCGGCAGCTGCACGAAGCGCGCGAGGTCGTCCTCCAGCGCGGCATTCGCCAGGCTGTGGCCGCTGACCAGGGGCGAGCCACCCGAGCCCACGCCGAACTCGCGCGTGCCCGCACAGGCGGCTTCGGCCAGCGCGGGGTGGGCTGCGAGGCCCAGGTAGTCGTTGCTGCAGAAGGCCAGCATGGGGGCACCGTCCACCCGCAGGTGGGCGCCCTCGGCGGGCACCACGGCGCGGCGTTGGCGGCGCAGGTGGGCATCGTCCAGCGCGGCGATGCGCGCGGGGAATTCGTCGATCCAGGAGGTCATGTCCAGTCGGGGGGCAATTGGTAGAGCGCGGCCAGGGCGCGCGCATCGGGTCGGGGCTGGTGCGGCAGCTCGGCCAGCAGCGGCGCACCCAGGTGCTGGCGCAGCCAGGCGATGTTGTCCTCGGGGGCCAGCATCTGCGGGTCCACGCGGTTGGCGACCCAGCCCGCGAGCGTGAGGCCGCGTGCGCGGACCGCTTCGGCCGTAAGCGCGGCGTGGTTCAGGCAGCCCAGGCGCAGGCCCACGACCAGCACCACGGGCAGGCCCAGGGCCTGGGCCAGGTCGGCGCCGGTCTCGGTGCCGGACAGCGGCACGTGGAAGCCGCCCGCACCCTCGACCACCACGGCGTCGGCGCGTGTGGCGAGCTGCCGGTAGCTTTGCACGATGGCGGGGATGGAAATGGCCGTTCCAGCGCGCGCGGCCGCGATGTGCGGCGAGAGCGGATCGGGCAGCAGCACGGGGTTGTCGAGTTCGGGCGGCACGGCCACGGTGGAGGCGGCGCGCAGCGCGATGGCGTCCTCGTTGGCGAGCTGGCTGCCGTGCAGTTCGGCGCCCGCGGCCACGGGTTTCATGCCGACCACGCGTGTGTGATGGCGCGCGAGCGCGTGCAGGAGCGCGGCCGAGGCGAGGCTCTTGCCCACGCCCGTGTCGGTGCCGGTGACGAATACGCCCAGGGTCATGGCAGGCGTTCCTCCGTGGGGGTGGGCGTGCCGGCTTCCTCGGCCAGCGTGGCGTCGAGCGCGGCCAGAGCGTTGACTGCGAGGTGCTGCACGGCCTCTGCATCGAGCACGTAGGGCGGCATGGCGTAGACGGTGGCGCCGATGGGCCGCAGCAGCAGGCCGCGCGCCATGGCGTGGCGGTGGTAGCGGCGTGCGAAGTCGGGCAGGGTGGTGTCCACGTCCCAGGCCCAGATCATTCCCTGGCGGCGCGCGTGGCGCACGCGCGGGTGGGCGGTGAGCGGCGCGCAGGCGGTGTCGATAGCCTGGGCGAGTTGCCCATTGCGCGCGAGCGCATCGGTCTGCTCGAACAGCTCCAGCGTGGCCAGGGCCGCGCGGCAGGCCAGCGGGTTGCCGGTGTAGGAGTGCGAGTGCAGGAAGCCGCGCGCCACATCGTCGTCGTAGAACGCGGCGTAAACCGTGTCCGTGGTCAGCACGGCCGACAGCGGCAGCGTGCCGCCCGTGAGGCCCTTGGACAGGCAGAGGAAGTCGGGCCGGATGCCCGCCTGCTGGTGCGCGAACATGGTGCCTGTGCGGCCGAAGCCCACGGCGATCTCGTCGGCCACGAGGTGCACCTCGTAGCGGCTGCACAGCGCGCGCGCCTGGCGCAGGTATTCGGCGTCGTGCACGGCCATGCCGGCCGCGCACTGCACCAGGGGTTCGAGGATCAGCGCGGCCGTGCTGGCGTGGTGCTCGGCCAGCCAGGCCTCGAGGGCGGCGGCAGCGCGCAGGGCCACGCCGCGTGCCGATTCGCCGGACTGGGCGCCGCGCGTGTCGGGGCTCTGCACGGTGGCGGCCAGGCGCACCAGGGGCGCGTAGGCCTCGCGGAAGAGGGCGATGTCGGTCACGGCCAGCGCGCCCACGGTTTCGCCGTGGTAGCCGCCGGCCAGGCCCACGAAGCGGCTCTTGGCCGGGCGGCCCTGGTTGCGCCAGTAGTGCGCGCTCATCTTGAGCGCGATCTCGGTGGCGGAGGCGCCGTCGCTGCCGTAGAACGCATGGCCAAGGCCCGTGAGCGCGGCCAGGCGCTCGGAGAGTTCCACCACGGGCGCGTGCGTGAAGCCCGCGAGCATCACGTGGTCGAGCCGCGCGAGCTGGTCGGTGAGCGCGGCCTGGATGTGCGGGTGGCCGTGGCCGAACAGGTTGACCCACCAGGAACTGATGCCATCCAGGTAGCGCCGCCCGTCGGTACCGTGCAGCCACGGCCCCTGGGCGCGCGCGATGGCCACGGGCGGCTCGGCCTCATGGCGCTTCATCTGCGTGCAGGGGTGCCAGACGCTGGCGAGGCTGCGCGCGGCGAGGGTGTCGGCGGCCGGCATCACAGGGGCTGCGTGGGCGCGTGGTGGCGCAGCGCGGTCTGGCGGTTGTGCGCGTCCACGAACACGAGCTGCGGCTGGTGCGCGGCCACGTGGTCTTCGTGCACCTGGGCGAAGGCCGCGATGATGAGCAAGTCGCCCACGCAGGCGCGGCGCGCGGCCGAGCCGTTCACGGAAATCATGCCGCTGCCGCGCTGGCCCTTGATGGCGTAGGTAACGAAGCGCTCGCCGTTGTCCACGTTCCAGATGTGCACCTGCTCGTTCTCGCAGTTGTTGGCGGCGTCCAGCAGGTCTTCGTCGATGGCGCACGAGCCTTCGTAGTGCAGCTCGCAGTGCGTGGTCTTGACGCGGTGGATCTTGGATTTGAGCAGGGTGCGGAAAATGGCGGTTTCTCCTGAGAGCGTGTTCAAAGTCTTTTCATGGTGCCCGCTAGGCTGGAAAAAGCTGCAATCTAGGCGCGTGCCGTAGCCCAGGCTCTCTGCCTGGGCAAGGTGCGCAACGACGAGTGCGGCTTTTTTCTGCCTTGCCTTAAACGAACGCTAAGCTTGCCGGGGTGAAAACGGCCATATGGATTAGCCCTCCACGCTCTGGGCCCCCAAGATGCGGTGGTGGGAAGCATGGCGGTGCAACTCGCTAACAGAAGCGAGCTGTACACCTTCAAGGTGATGCCACTGCGCAGGATTGTGGTACTCAACTGTGCATGGCGGGGTAAGAATAGGCGGTTGCGGGCATTGCCGCTCACGCACCTCCTGCAGGCATTGGCGCAGCAAACCCATGGCGTAGAACCTCCTTACGAGATCGCCTTGACCAGTTCCGGCACGGCCGTGAACAGGTCGGCTTCGAGGCCGTAGTCGGCCACCGAGAACATCGGCGCCTCGGGGTCCTTGTTGATCGCCACGATCACCTTGGAGTCCTTCATGCCCGCCAGGTGCTGGATCGCCCCCGAGATGCCGCAGGCCACATACAGCTGCGGCGCCACGATCTTGCCCGTCTGGCCCACTTGCAGGTCGTTGGGGGCGTAGCCCGCGTCCACGGCCGCGCGCGATGCGCCGATGGCGGCGCCCAGCTTGTCGGCCAGGGGCGTCATGACTTCGGTGAACTTCTCGGCGCTGCCCAGGGCCCGGCCGCCCGAGACGATGATCTTGGCGGCGGTGAGTTCGGGGCGGTCGTTCTTGGTCACTTCGCGGCCCACGAAGCTGCTCTTGCCGCTGTCGGCGGCGGCGGCCGTGGTTTCGACGGCGGCGCTGCCGCCCGTGGCGGCCGCGGCGTCAAAGCCGGTGGTGCGCACGGTGATGACCTTGACGGCGTCGCCGCTCTGCACGGTGGCGATGGCGTTGCCGGCGTAGATGGGGCGCTCGAAGGTGTCGGCGCTGTCGACCTTGGTGATGTCGCTGATCTGGGCCACGTCGAGCTTGGCGGCCACGCGGGGCGCCACGTTCTTGCCGCTGGCGGTGGCGGGGAAGAGGACGTGGCTGTAGCCGGAAGCGATGGCCAGCACCTGGGCCGCCAGGTTTTCGGCCAGGCCGTCCTTCAGCGATGCGCCGTCTGCATGGATCACCTTGGCGACGCCAGCGATCTGCGCGGCAGCGGCCGCCGCGGCACCGGCGTTTTCGCCGGCCACCAGCACGTGCACGTCGCCGCCGCAGGCCTTGGCGGCCGTGACGGTGTTGAGGGTGGCGCTCTTGATGGAGGCGTTGTCGTGTTCTGCGATTACGAGGGCGGTCATTTCCATCAACTCCTTAGATCACCTTGGCTTCGTTCTTGAGCTTGTCCACCAGGGTGGCGACGTCGGGCACCTTGATGCCGGCGCCACGCTTCGGGGGCTCGCTCACCTTGAGGGTCTTCAGGCGCGGGGCCACGTCGACGCCGAGGTCCTCGGGCTTGACGGTGTCGAGCTGCTTCTTCTTGGCCTTCATGATGTTGGGCAGCGTGACGTAGCGCGGCTCGTTCAGGCGCAGGTCGGTGGTGACCACGGCCGGGGTGGAGAGGCTCAGGGTTTCGAGGCCGCCGTCCACTTCACGCGTCACGCTCACCTTGTCGCCCGCCACTTCGACCTTGGAGGCGAAGGTGGCCTGGGGCAGGTCAGCCAGGGCGGCGAGCATCTGGCCGGTCTGATTGGCATCGTCGTCGATGGCCTGCTTGCCCAGGATGACCAGGCCGGGCTGTTCCTTGTCCACCAGGGCCTTGAGCAGCTTGGCCACGGCCAGGGGCTGCAGTTCCTCGTTCGTCTCGACCAGGATGCCGCGGTCGGCACCGATGGCCATGGCCGTGCGCAGCGTTTCCTGGCACTGGGCCACGCCGCAGCTCACCGCGATGACCTCGGTCACCACGCCCTTTTCTTTCAGGCGCACGGCCTCTTCGACGGCGATTTCGTCAAAGGGGTTCATGCTCATCTTCACGTTGGCGATGTCCACGCCCGTGTTGTCCGATTTCACGCGGATCTTCACGTTGTAGTCCACCACGCGCTTGACAGGGACGAGAATTTTCATATGTATCTCCTTTGGAATGGGTAGCAGCTTTGTCCTGGCTGCCTTAGCCTTGGGAAAGGCCGGTCTTCGTTCGCCAGCGTGCCAGGAGTTCCAAGGCCTTCTTCTGCGCGACCTCGTGCTCGCGCGCCTTCACATGGCCATAGCCTCGCACTTGCTGGGGCAAACGGGCGAGCGCCAACGCCTCGTTGAAGTTGTTGCTGTTCAGGTCTTTCAGCAGGTCTTCAACCAAGGCCTCGAATTCGTCGATTGCCGCACGTTCCTCCCGCCGCTCCCGAGTCCAGCCGAACGGATCGAAAACTGTTCCGCGCAGGAGCCGCAAACGGGCCAGGAGACGGAAGGCCGTCTGCACCCAGGCGCCGTAGCGCTGCTTGACTGGACGGCCTTGCGCGTCGCGGCGCGCCAGCAGTGGCGGTGCCAGGTAGTAGCTCACGGTGAAATCACCTTCGAAGCGCTCTTGCAGCCGGGCGAGGAAATCACTGCTGGTGTGCAGGCGAGCAACTTCGTATTCATCTTTGTAGGCCATCAGCTTGTAGAGGCTCATCGCGACCTCGCGCGCTAGGCGCTCTCCCCCGACACGCGCCTTCTCGACATCGGAAACACGCCGCACGACCGCCGCGTAGTGCTGCGCGTAGCGTGCATTCTGGTAGTCGGCGAGCCGCTCAGTGCGATCGGCCAGAATGCTCGCAAGAGACGCTGTTCTGCTCGGCATCAGCATCACCTTCTCGTCGGAAGGCAGGCCGGCCGCACGGCGCACCGCAGCAGGATCCAGCGCAGCCTGGCGTCCCCAGGCAAACGCTGCGCGGTTCATGCCCACCGCGGCGCCGTTGAGTTCGATGGCGCGCAGCAACGAATCCTCTTGCAGAGGCACCCAGCCTTTTTGCCATGCAAAGCCCAGCAGGAATACGTTGGTGGCCACAGCATCCCCCATGAGGGCGACCGCCAGGCGGGAGGCCTCCAGAGACTCCACCTGGGCAGCGGCCGAACCGACCCGCTCGAGCATCGCATCGGGCGACGCCTGCCAGTCGGGATCCCGTGTAAAGCTGCCTGTGGGGGCCACGTCCGTATTCAACACGGCGCGAGTGCGCCCGGACGCCATGGAAGCAAGCGCATCCCCGGCCGCGGCCACCATCAGGTCGCAGCCGAGCACCACGTCCGCCTGTCCGCGCGCTACCCGCGCGGCATGCAGTTGGACGGGATCCGCCGCCAGCCGCACATGAGACATCACGGCCCCGCCCTTCTGCGCCAGGCCTGCCATGTCCAGCACCAGCACCCCTTTGCCTTCGAGATGCGCGGCCATCCCCATGAGGGCACCGATGGTCACCACGCCGGTGCCGCCGACCCCGGCCACCAGAATGTTCCAGGGGCGCGCCAAGACTGGCAGCTCGGGTCGCGCCATGCCGGTGGGCGGCGCCACGCGGTCACGCTGGGGCTTTCGCAGTTCGGCGCCATCGAGCACTACGAAGCTTGGGCAGAATCCGCGCACGCAGGAGAAGTCCTTGTTGCAGCCGCTCTGATCGATCTGCCGTTTGCGCCCCAAGGGCGTTTCCAGTGGCAGGATGGAGACGCAGTTGGACTGCACGCCGCAATCGCCGCAGCCTTCGCACACGGCCTCGTTGATGACCACTCGACGCGCCGGATCGACCAGAGTCTTCTTCTTGCGCCGGCGGCGCTTCTCGGCGGCGCAGGTCTGCGCATAGACGATCACCGACACCCCCTTGACGTCTCGCAGCGCACGCTGCAGTGCGTCCATGCCGTCACGGTGCGACACCTTGACATCCTTGGGGAAGTCGTCCAAGGTCTGAAAGTCCTCGGGCTCGTCGCTCACCAGGTGCAGTTCCTTCACGCCTTCGGCGGCAATCTGCCGCAGCAACTGGGGCACCGAAGGTGCGCCTTCGACTGGCTGACCTCCCGTCATGGCGACAGCATCGTTGACCAGCAGCTTGTAGGTGATGTTGACACCGGCAGCCACGGCAGCCCGGATGGCCAAGGAGCCCGAGTGCATGTAGGTTCCATCTCCCAGGTTGGCGAACACATGTGGCGTATCCGTGTAGGGCGCCTGCCCTATCCACGGCACCCCTTCGCCGCCCATTTGGCTGAAAGTTTCCGTGCGGCGATCCATCCACATCGACATGTAGTGACAGCCGATCCCCGCCAGCGCGCGCGACCCTTCCGGCACCTGGGTGCTAGTGTTGTGGGGACAGCCCGAACAAAAGTAAGGGAGCCGCTGGGGCACAGGCGCATCGGATGGGGAGCGAGTTACCGCCACCGCCTGACGCTCCAACCACACCCGCACCGACTCCGGCAGCACGCCTTGGCCGTACACCTTGACTAGGCGCGCAGCGATCACATCAGCGATGCCGGCTGGCGTGAGCTCGCCATTGGGCGACAGCAGGATGCCGCTGCTGGGAACCTGAACCCATTCGCCCGATTCATCGTATTTGCCGACCACGCGGGGGCGATGGGGTTCGTTGTAGAGGTGCTCCTTGATCTGGTATTCGAGTACCTGGCGCTTTTCCTCCACGACCAGTATTTCGTCGAGGCCCTGTGCGAACTCAACCACGCAGGTGGGTTCCAAAGGCCAGACCACGCCGATTTTGAGCAGGCGCACACCCAGCGCCTGTGCGGCCGCCTCGTCCAAGCCCAGCAGCGACAGCGCCTCGCGCACGTCCAGGTAGCTCTTGCCGGTGGTGCAGATACCCAGGCGTGCGTCCGGGACTGCCCAGTCCTGGCGATTGAGTTTGTTCAGGCGCACGTATTCGAGCAGTGCATACAGGCGCTCGCGCTGCAGCCGGTTCTCCTGCTCCAGCGGAGGATCGGGCCAGCGGATCGAGAAGCCGTCGGCGGGAACGGGGTAGGACTGCGGAATCTTGATCTCGACCGACATCGGATCGATGTCGAACGACGACGAGGACTCGACCGTGTCGCTGATCACCTTGAAGCCCACCCAGCATCCGGAGTAGCGCGACATGGCGTATCCGTGGAGTCCGAATTCGATGAATTCGTGTACTCCCGAAGGATGCAGCACCGGAATCATCGCAGCGATGAATGCATGCTCGCTCTGATGCGGCAGGCTGGATGACTTGCATGCGTGGTCGTCTCCCGCCACCAGCAGCACGCCGCCATGCGGAGCGCCACCCGCGATGTTCCCGTGCTTGAAGACATCGCCACTGCGGTCCACGCCCGGTCCCTTCCCGTACCAGAGGGCGAACACACCATCGACCCGTGCCTTCGGATCCAGGCTCACCATCTGCGTGCCCCAGACCGATGTTGCCGCCAGCTCCTCGTTGAGACCGGGCTGAAAGCGCACCTTGTGCTTGTCCAACAGCGCCCGGTTCTTCCACAGCTCCTGGTCTACGGCGCCCAGGGGAGAGCCACGATAGCCGGAGACGAAACCTTCGGTATTCAACCCGGCGGCCTCGTCACGCGCCTTTTGCGCCAGCAGCAGCCGAACCAGCGCCTGCGTACCGTTCATGTAGACACGGCCGGCGGGCAATTCGTACTTGTCCGCCAGGGAAACGGGAGGGGTCATGGGGATATCTCCAGGTTGCTCGCGCAACCTTTTATTTAAACATTTATCTATATTTTGTTCATATTTATGGCATAGTCAAATTCAATTTTTGAACCCCAGGTATTTGCCTTTCCAATGACAATCGGTCTGCCTGCCCTGCCGCGCTTCACGCTGCGCCAACTGCACTACTTCGTGGCCGTGGCGCGCTGCGGGCAAATCTCGGCTGCCGCAACAGAGATCGGCCTGTCGCAGTCGGCCATGACCCTGGCGATCGCGGACCTGGAACAGGCCATGGGCACGGCCTTGCTGGATCGCGGACGCCAAGGCGTCACCCTCACCTTGCAGGGACAAGGCTTTCTGCAGCACGCCGAATCCGTTCTGCGCATGGCCAACGAGGCGGCCCGCTTTCCGATACATGGGCGCGACCTCCACGGGAAGCTGGAAGTGGCCGCGACCTACACCGTCCTGGGGTACTTCCTGTTGCCCGCCCTCGCGCGTTTCTGCGAGCTGTATCCCCGGATAGAACTCTCGCTCGAGGAAATGCCGCGCAAGGACATCGAGGTCCGCCTGGCGAGCGGCCAACTGGAAATGGGCGCACTTTTGCTGTCCAACCTGGAAGCGCCGGAGCGCCTGGAAACCCGCGTCCTGGAAAGGTCCAGGCGTCAGCTCTGGATGGCTGCGGGCCATGAATACGCGGGCCGGGGGAGCGTGAGTTTCGAAGAACTTGCGGCGCTCCCCTACATCCTGCCCATGGTGGACGAAGGCGACCGCAATGCCCGGCGGTACTGGGCCGACGCGGGGCACACACCCCACAAGATTATCCAGACGTCTTCCATGGAGGCGCTGCGCGAGATGGTCGCTCTCAACCTGGGCGTGACCATCCTGTCGGACATGGTGTTCCGGCCATGGTCCCTGGATGGGCGGCGCATCCACGCCGTTCCCATGGACGCACGGCTGCCGGTCATGGAAGTCGGCCTGGCCTGGTCCGCAGGCCGTGCATTGAGCCCCTGCGCAGCAGCGCTGGAGCAGTTCCTGGGCCGATCATTCGCTAACGGCGCACAGGCAATGGCAAGAACCTAGATATGAACGATTTTTTAATTTCTGCCTACAATCTGCCAGATATTCTGCATAACCAGGAGACAGTACATGCTTATCGATTTGAGCCACAAGCGCGTCATCGTGACGGGCGCCTCGCGCGGAATTGGCCGGGCCATTGCCCGTGCCTTTGCTAAAGAAGGGGCCCGCGTTGCGGTCTGCGCCCGCACGCAGGCCGACATCGAAGCGGTGGGAGCCGAACTGGCGACGACGGCGCAAGCCGTGATCGCGCGCGCGGTCGACGTCACCGACACCGCGGGCGTGAAAGCCTTCGTGGATGAGATCGCAGCCGCCTGGGGCGGCGTGGACGTCCTGATCAACAACGCGGGCCAAGGCCGCGGCGGCAACCTCAACACCCTCACGCCAGAGCAGATCCTGGAGCACGCCAACGTGTTGCAGATGGGCCATTTCCGCTTCATCCAGGCCGTGGTCCCGCACATGCGAAAGCAGCGCTGGGGGCGCATCGTCGAGATCAATGCGCTGGCCGGCACCCAGATCACCCCGGACGGCATCCCCTCCGTGGTGAACCGCGCGGGCTGCATCGCCATGTCCAAATCGCTGGGCATGTCGCTGCCCAAAGACAACATCCTGGTCAACACCCTCAACATGGGCTGGATCGACACCGGGCAGTGGGACCGCCACTACCGTGAGATGCCGCCCGGCACGCCGCGCGAGGAATTCGACGCCATGGTCCTCAAAGTTGTCCCCCTGGGGCGTTTTGGCAAGCCGGAAGACGTCGCCGGCATGGCGCTGTTCCTCGCAAGCGACTACGCCAGCTTCATCAGCGCGGCCTCCATCGACATTGCCGGCGGCATGGGCGGACAGATTGCCTACTACCCGACCCTCAAAAGGGACTTCGGCGCGGCCATGGCCTTGCGCTATCCCAGCCCGGACACCCAAGCCTGAGGCCCGGCTACGTGAACGAGGCCCAACGGCACCTGCAAGGCAAGGTCGCCGTCGTCACCGGCGCATCGTCAGGCATCGGCGAAGCCATTGCCCATGAGCTCAGCGCCGCGGGCTGCAGCCTGGTGCTGACCGCGCGCCGCGCCGAGCGCTTGAATGCGCTGTGCGCCCAGCTCCCCGGCCCGGCAGTACCCCTGAGCGCAGCGATCGATGAGCCCGCCACGGCGCAGGCTCTGCTGGAGTTGGCTCACCGAACCTACGGCTGCGCCGACATCCTGGTCAACAACGCCGGCATGCTGGTCAGCGGCACACTCGAAACCATCGATCTCGATGGCCTGATGCAGATGACGCGCACCAACTACGATGCCGTGGTCCGGACCTCCTATGTGTTCGCGCGCGCATTCAAGCAACAGGGCGCGGGCGCGATCATCAACGTGTCCAGCGTGGGGGCATACCTGAGCCATTCTTCCATGGGCGTGTACGCCGGGTTGAAGCAGGCCGTCGAGGTGTTCAGCACTGCGCTGCGTGTCGAACTCAAAGGCAGTGGCGTGCGCGTGGGCACCATCGCGCCCGGCACCACGGAAACCGAGATCTTTGACCGGCTGCGCGCCTCGGGCCAACCGGTCCGTGCGGACCAGACACCGGCCCTACAGTCGTCGGATGTCGCGTCCGCCGTGCGTTACATGCTCGAGCAGCCAAAGCACGTTAGCATGGCGCGCGTACTGATGGTCTCGTCTTCAGAATCAGTCTGAAACGCCAACTCCCGTGCTGGCGGCCCAGCGCGGAAGTCGGCAAGCGGGCTGCGTCATCCCTGTTTGTACTTGGCCAGCAACTCGGGCTCGAGCAGTTCTTCGGGCGTCCGTACGCTCGGGCCGAGGATCGGGCCCACCACTTCATGACCCCAGGTGCTAAGCTTCTCGGGATTGAGTTCGAAGCCGTCGTCATGCCAGGGTTCGAGCTCGGTGATGGTCTCGAGTGCAAAGCCGCCCGGCGAGAAATGGTAGAAGGAAGCGTGCGGATCTTGAGAGTGCTGCCCCAGCGTCATCATCATCGGGATCCCGCGCTGCTTCACGATGTCGTAGGTCTCGCCGACGTCGCGCAGGCTTTTCACAAACAGGCCCACATGCTGGACACCCATCTTCCCAGGTCCGTATCCATAGGCGATATCGTGGCTGGTGTAGCTGTTGAGCTTGGAGCGGTAAAACGCCGTCTGGCCCTTGCCGGCCCCTGGGCCGTAATAATGGAAGCCCATCAGTTTGACGAAGAAATCCTGCAGCTCGGGTGGCCATTGCGGAGTGATCACGACCAGATGCCCCAACCCCCGCACGCCGGCCACGAAGCCCCCGTGAGGGCGGCCTGGCGTGAAGGAACGGGGCATCCATTTTTGACCATGGAACATCTCATGCTGATAGCCGACCGGGTCACGAAAACGGAACACTCCCTTGACGCCACGCTGCTGGCACAGGGCCGCATCGCCCATGGTGACTTCCACGCCGTGTTCCTGGAATCGGGCAATCGCCGCCTCGAACTCGATCTTTCCCTTGGCCTCCCAACCGATGTAGGCCAGGCGATCAATCTTGCCGGGATGGAAGGCAAACCGGTGCCGCCGATCGTCCGTGCGGAAGTAGAGAGAGTCCGGATCTGACGCCGGAGACTGGCCGACCTGAAAACCCATGACCTGCGGCCCATACTCCCGCCATTCGTCCACCTTGGTTGTCTCGAAGCCGAGGTATCCAATACCTATGATGTCCATGTTGATGCTTTCCCGTAAGCTAAAAAAACCGATGCCCCGCAGAACGAGTCATCGGCGACAACCAGCCATGGGATGCGCCAGCGCCCGCCGACAGCAGATTCTGCTGGCCCCCCGGCCAATCACGACTGAATCGCTTCGATGACCAGCGCTTCCGCAGGGCAGGCTGCGGCCCCTTCCCTCGCCTCCTCCTCAAGCCCACCAGGGATGAGCTCGGATTCGACATATACCAAGCCGTTTTCATCCAGCTTGTACACCTCGGGGCAGAGTTGGGCACACAGCCCGTAGCCGCAGCAACGACCGCGATCGACGATCACTCGAAGTGTGGGGGTTTTCCCGTGGGTACTCATGATTTTCCTTTCGATGCAGCGGATTCGATGTTGCTGCGCATAGAGACATATGCACATTATTCGATAAAGTGTTGATTTTTATTTCAGGGTTCTCCCTAGACCACCCTTCGTACCCCCCACACTTTGCACCTGCGCGCAACGACCCACGAGCCGACCTGGTATTCCCGTCCCCACAGGACGTCCCTGAACAGACGTACGATAGATAAAACTCCATACAGAATGCACTTCGCCACTTAGAATGCCCGCTGCTGCAGACAGGTGGAAGTTTTGTGACACCCCGTCGTTCCAACACTTCCGAGGCAGTGACCTGCATTCAATTGACCACTGGACAACATGGAATCCGTCGTGACCGAAGACAGCGCCGCGCCGGGCAAAGCTCCGACTTTGGCCGACAACTCCAAGAAATCAGGATCGAGCCACGGCGTCATCGTGAAGCCGGTGGTGAATGCCATCGGAGTCCTTCGATACCTCGCGCACAAGGGGGCTCCTGAGCGAGCAGCGGACATAGCGAGGCACCTCGAAATCAATCCAAGCACCTGCTTCAACATCCTCCGAACCCTGGTCTCGGAAGATGTCGTCGATTTCAATCCGCTGTCCAAAACGTACTCTGCAGGCCTTGGGCTGGCTCGCTTGGCAGAGCAGTTGGTGACACAGGGCCAGCGCGTCCAGTTGGCATTGCCGCTCATGCGCGAACTTGCCATCGCGCGCGGAATCACGGTCACGCTCTGGCGCCGGATGGGCAATGACAGGATCGTGCTCGTCAGCTCCGAATCCAGCCCTACGGATCTGCACATCTACATGCCGCTGGGCCAGCGCCTGCCTGTCCTGATGGGGGCCAGCGGCCGGCTTTTCGTTGGGCAGATGAATCTCTCTGAAAACGATCTGCGCACCGAATTCGCCCGTATTCGCTGGGCACGCGCGCTATCGTTTGAGGAGTATTTGGAACAGGTTCATCTAGCTCAACGCCACGGATGGGCCGTTGACGACGGGTATTTCTCCGACGGCGTCCTCGCGATCGCCGCCCCTGTGCGCGACACCACGCGCAGCATTGCCTACACCGTTTCGGCTGTCATGATCCGCAGCCAGCACAGCGATGCCGAAGTCCGGATCAAGGCCCTTGGACAGTCGCTGAAGGAATTGGGCACCCGGCTGGAATCTGTGCTTTTTTGAGACCCAGGCCTGGAAAACAGGCTCAAACACCAGCCACCACTGCAGCCATGCCCCAATCCCGCATCTAGCGGCGGCTGCTCACGTTCGCACGAGCCCACAAGGCTCGCCCCCCCCCAAGTGATGCACTGAAATCTAGCGGAAGCCGTGAGACATCAGTGTCCAAAAATCGCTCGCCATAGGGGGCGTGTGGGCATGCAGATGACCAACATGACTGGGCTGGTGGACAGCGGCATCGGCGAAATGCCACAGCACAGCAACAACCACCACAAGGCTCGAGACGGTCGTAAAGATCAAGGAAGGCATTTTGTCTCCATGGTTCGATCCTCTGATGGCAGGACGGCTGTGCACACAGGAAATCAAAGGCACTTTTTCCATAAATGTACAAATTCCAATCTCCTGCGTCAAAACAGAAAGCGCTCCATGTGCCTCCTTCCGCCCAAAATCAGGGAAAACACCGAGCCCAACCCAATCCAGCTGCCTGAGACGCGACCACCGCCCGCCCCACTCCACTGGGCCGCTCCCGCCCTTGGTCAAGGGCCTCCCCGTCACCAGCACTACCCGCCCCAGGCGCGCATTCATGCGCATCGCCTGTGGCCCGTCGGGACCTGTAAGTACAGCCCAAGCCAAACAGGACAACAGAAAGGAATGGCCAGCCAGGGTGAACCCCAATACCCAAGGCAGCGCGGGCCGAGCAGAATCACAAAATTCTATATACAGAATTTAATTCTTTATACAAACGATGAAGAAGGCTCCTGCTTGGGTCAAGGCGCTCATGCTCATGTGCTTTTTGGCGGGTGCCGATGCATCCAGGGCCGCCGGCTTCCCGGAAAAACCCATCAAGGTCGTGACTCCCTTCACGCCGGGTTCGGCCCCAGACGTCTACACCCGAGCCCTCGCAAGCGAGATGTCCAAAGCTGCAGGAGTGCCTGTTGTGGTCGAAAACCGCCCTGGCGGCAGTTCCGGCATTGCGGCGCAATTGATCGGTTCGGCGAAACCCGATGGATACAACCTTCTGATCTCGGGGAACGTGGCATTCACCGGCAACCCCCACGTGATCAAGAACCTGCCCTACGACCCAGTCAACGGCTTTGTCCCTTTGACGACACTCTCCAAGGGCCCGATGTACCTGTATGTCAATCCGGACAAGGTCAGGGCGGCATCTGCCAAGGAGTTCCTCCAGCAGATCAAGAGCAATCCAGGCCGGTTCACTTTCGGCTACACGAGCATCACCAGCCGCTTGCCCGCCGAGGTACTGCAGCAGACCGCCGCAGTGAAAGTGGTAGGGGCAGCCTATCGCAGCGGCAACTCGATGATGCCGGATCTGATCAGTGGAGAAATCGACTTCATGTTCACCGACTTTTCGGCCTGGACTTACGTCAGTTCCGGAAAAATCAAAGCACTGGCCGTGACCGATGAAGTCCGCAGCCCATTCGCACCCGACCTGCCAAGCTTCCGTGAAAGCGGAATCGATGGCATGGACATAGGTTTCTGGCTGGCAGCCTATCTGCCAGCCATGACTCCCGAGCTGATCATTCAAAAGATGTACCGCTTGCTGGTTCAAGCCAATGAGACGCCGGCAGTGCAAGCGGCCATGAAGGCATCGGGCACGTTAGCGTTCATCCAGCCCCTGGGCCAGCTTGGGAAATACCAAACAAAAGAACGTGATCTATGGGGAAAGATCATTAGGGCCGCAGGCATCCAAGCCGAGTAAGCGGCTGGATCTCATGAAGAGCACCATCAGATGCACACCTCTTGTCAGCCTTTTACCACTGGTTGGTTTCCAGGCTCCGGCCCAGAGCACGGTGAAATAACCTGGCGGGACCCAACCCGCAGGGATACCCTGGACTATCCGTCAGCAATGGCCGCCTCCGTCGAGTGCAACCTGCGGGAACAGCACGCGCTGGACACTGCGGGCGTCGGCATCGTCTTCATCCGCCAACGTGTCATTGTCCGCTGCAACCGGCGATGCGCGGACATTTTCGGATACCCAGACGAGCACGCGCTGGTCGGCGTGGGCAGCGAGCAACTGCATCCCAGCCGAGGCGACTTGCGCAGCCTTGGGCGCGAGGCCTACACCACGCTCAGCGCGGGCCATGCCTATCGCACACAGCGTCGCCTAAGGCGCAAGGACGGCAGCCTGTTTTGGGGAGAGCTTACGGGCCGCCTCATTAACGCCGACAACCTGCACGAGGGCTCAATCTGGATCGTCAGTGACATGGGGGAGAACCTGCTCGCGCAACAGGCCCTGAATGAAGCGCACGAGCAGTTCAAGCAGCGGCCTCAGCGGGGGCTCAGGGCCACCGTGGAGAACCTGCACCGCGAAATCACCGACCGCAAGCTCGACCAGGAGCGCATTTACTGGATGGCGCACTACGACGCGCTCACGGGCCTGCCTAACCGAACACTGCTGGCCGAGCGCACCGAGCGAGCCATTGAATTGGCCCGAGCCAGCGGCAGGCAACTGGCAGTGATGTTTCTCGATCTCGACCATTTCAAGCACGTCAACGACTCGCTGAACCACCGCGTCGGCGATACGCTGCTGATTGAGTTCGCTCGAAGGCTGCGCACAGTCGTGAACCAGTGTGACACCGTGGCACGCATCGGCGGCGACGAGTTCGTGCTGCTCCTACCCAACGCCAATGCGCAGGGCGCCGAGCGCATCGCCGCCAAACTGCAGAAGGCATCGCGCCTGACGTATCGGATCGACCACCACGAGCTCATGATCGCCCCCTCCATCGGGATCGCGCTGTATCCCGATGACGGCCATGACATTGACTCCCTGACCCAGGCCGCCGACACGGCCATGTACCACGCCAAGCGGGCCGGCCGCGACACCTACCGCTTCTTCACGCCGCAGATGCAGGCCCAGTCGCGGCGCGCGCTGCAAGTGGAAAACGCGCTGCGCCGCGCACTGGATCGCAACCAACTCTCGCTGCACTACCAGCCCCAAGTCACGCTACGCACCGGCCGCGTCCACAGCGTGGAAGCCTTGCTGCGCTGGGACCATCCCGAACTGGGCCGCGTCTCGCCGGCCGAATTCATCCCCATCGCCGAGGACAGCGGCCAAATCCTGCAGATCGGCGAATGGGTGCTGCGCACTGCCATGCGGCAATTGCAGACGTGGCGCCAGGACGGACTGCGCGATTTGAAGGTGGCCGTGAACCTCTCTGCCATTCAGTTCCGCCAGCCGCAACTGCCTGAAATCATCAACTCCATACTGCAGGACACCGGAATCCCTCCCGATTCGCTGGAACTGGAGCTGACCGAGGGCGTGGCCATCAATGATCCGCACCAAGCCGCTGCCACGATGGACAAGCTGCGAGCCCGCGGTGTGCGCCTGTCGATGGACGATTTCGGCACTGGCTACTCTTCCCTGAGCCAGCTCAAGCGCTTCCAGATATACAAGCTCAAGATCGACCAGTCCTTCGTCCAGGATCTGGATCGGAACAACAACGATCGTGCCATCGTCAGCGCCATCATCCGCATGGCCCAGGCCCTGGGCATGCAGACCACAGCCGAGGGCGTGGAAACCGAAGCGCAACTGGAGTTCCTGCGCGAGGAGGGCTGCGACGAAGCCCAGGGCTACCACTTCAGCCGCCCGCTGCCGTCAGGTGAACTCGGACAGTTCCTGCGCAGCCAGCCTGGATGGCTGCCATAACGCCTCCGGAAAAGGCGTGCAATTGCGGCACCAACCCCAAGAAAACAAAGCGTGGCAAGCGCATACAGCTTCCAAATTAATAGCAAAAAATCACTTTGATCTAGGGCGCAAGCCGAAATTACCTCGGCTCAGATGTGCACTGGATTGCCGGACTCCAGCCCCCTCATCCGCATGGCGCCGAAATGTTCCAGGGAGGCGCCCACCTAGCCGGTTCGGCTAGTGGTATTCCCTAGAATCGCATGTATTCCTTGCCAAATATGAACATTATTCTTGAATCTGTACAGTATTTGATCTAGCATCCCACCCTATGCCGTTGGTTCGGCCACCCCGAGCCAAGCCCCATCGCCTCACCCTCTGGAGACAAGATGAAACTGGAAGATCTCATCCTCGTCAGCGTTGACGATCACGCCATCGAGCCACCCAATGCATTCGCCCGCCATATGCCCGCGAAGTACAAGGGGCGCGAGCCCCGCGTCGAGAACCACAAAGGTCGCGACGTCTGGGTGTTCGAGGAAAAAGCCACGGGCTACATGGGCCTGAACTCGGTGGTCGGCCGCCCCAAAGAGGAATACGGCATGGAGCCGCTGGGCTACGAACAGATGCGCCGCGGCACTTGGGACATCAAGGCCCGTGTCGATGACATGAATGCCAATGGCGTTCTGGGTTCGATCTGCTTCCCGACCTTCCCGGGTTTTGCGGGACAGCGGTTTCAGAGCTACGAAGACCGCGGTGTCTCGCTCGCAGCCATCCAGGCCTACAACGACTGGCATCTGCACGATTGGTGCAACGCTGCACCGGGCCGCTTCATTCCCTTGATGATGGCTCCTTGGTTCGACATGCAGGCGGCGGCGGCGGAAGTCCAGCGCCTGGCCAAGCAGGGTGTGCATGCCCTCACGTTCTCCGACAACCCTACCGTGCATGGGTACCCGTCCATCCACAACAGCTACTGGGATCCCCTGTGGAAGGCATGCGCGGACAACGACGTGGTGATCTGCTGCCACATCGGCACCGGCGTCAAAGCGGCCCATGCATCCGACGAGTCGCCGATCGATGCCTGGATCACGTCGATGCCCATCTCCATCTCCAACTCCGCCGCCGACTGGATCTGGGCCCCCATGTGGAAGAAATTCCCCAAGCTGCGTATGGCCCTGTCCGAAGGCGGCATCGGCTGGATCCCCTACCTGCTGGAACGCGCCAACTTCACCCACAACCACCACAACGCCTGGACCAACTCCAACTTTGGCGGCAAGAAGCCCAGCGACGTCTTCAACGAGCACATCATCACCTGCTTCATCGAGGACGAGTTCGGCCTGCGCAATCTGGACTTCATCAATGTCGACAAGGTCACCTGGGAATGCGACTACCCGCACTCCGACTGCACATGGCCGGAATCCGCCAACGTGTTCTGGAAGCAATCTCAGCACCTGAGCGACGAGGTCATCAACAAGATCACGCACCTGAATGCGATGCGCGAGTTCTCCTACGACCCCTTCGCCATCCTGGGCCGCGAAAACTGCACCGTCGGCGCGCTGAAGGCGCAGGCCAAGCACGTGAGCATCGAGCCGGCCTGCGGCATGGGTGGCGCGGCTCCGCTCCGTGACCCGGAGCGTCCGGTCACCTCGGGCGACATCAACAAGATGTTTGCCGCCGCCGACGCCCAGACCGCCTTGTAACCCGCCATCGGCATCAACCCAGGAAACCGGCCGTACCCTATGGCGCTTGCATCTTTCCAATACCACCGCATCCCCGCAGACGTCGAGCCGCTCCGGGCCGAGGTGAGGCGCTTTCTCGCCACCGCACTCAAGGATCGGAGCGCCCTGCGCCGCGCGGACTCGTGGATGGGCGCCGACCCGGCCTTCAGCCGGGAATTGGGGTGCCGCGGCTGGCTTGGCATGACCTTGCCACACCAGTATGGCGGCCACGACGCCAGCCCTTGGGCGCGCTATGTCGTGATCGAAGAGCTGCTGGCGGCCGGGGCCCCCGTCTCCGCCCACTGGATCGCCGACCGCCAGAGCGGCCCCCTGATCCTGCGCTATGGCACGGAAGCCCAGCGCCAGAAGTACTTGCCTGGGATCTGCAAGGGCGAGGTCTATTTCTGCATCGGCATGAGCGAGCCCAACTCGGGCTCGGACCTCGCTTCGATCCGCAGCCGCGCGGTGCGTGATGAAGCGGCGGGCGATGGCAGCTGGCGGCTGAGCGGCCAGAAGGTCTGGACCACCAATGCCCACCACGCGCAGTACATGATCGCCCTGGTGCGCACGGGTGCTGCTACGGGCGAGAAGGCTGCGCGCCATGAAGGCATGTCGCAGTTCATCATTGACCTGAAGGCCGCCGGCGTCACGGTGCGCCCGATCCGTGACCTGGCGGGCGGTGAACACTTCAACGAGGTCTACCTCGACGACGTCCGCCTGGATGCCGATGCCTTGATCGGCACCGAAGGCCAGGGCTGGGAACAAGTCACCGCGGAACTCGCCTTCGAGCGCAGCGGGCCAGAGCGTTTCCTGAGCAGCATGGCGCTGCTGCACACGCTGATCGACGCCGTCGGAGCACAACCGGATGCCCTGCAGGCCCATGCCGTGGGTCGCCTGAGCGCGCGCCTTGTCGTGCTGCGCCAGATGTCGCTGGCGGTCACGGCCGAGTTGGCCGCAGGAGGCAACCCCGCTTGGGCGGCCTCCTGCCTGAAGGATCTGGGTGCTGCGTTTGAGCAGGAGATCCCTGAACTCGCCCAACAGGTGCTCGATGTGGCGCCCGCCGTCGGCGGGGGCAGTGACCATGCGCAAGTGCTGGCGGCCTTGATGCAGATGGCACCTTCTTTCTCGCTGCGTGGTGGCACACGCGAAATCCTGCGCGGCATCATCGCCCGCGGTCTCGGGCTGCGTTGAGAACACAAGCATGCGTGAATTGTTTGAATCCACCATCGAGCGGCTGCTGGCCGATCTCGTCACCCCGGAACTGATCCGCCACTGCGAGGCGGGCCACTGGCCGGCCGACCTGTGGGCAGCCCTCGAATCATCCGGGTTCGCTGTGGCCGCCGCGCCGGAACACCTGGGCGGCGCTGGCGCCTCCTGGGAAGACCTGTACGGGGTCGTGAAGGCTGCAGGACGCCACAATCTGCCCCTGCCCCTGCCCGAGACCATGTTCGCGAACTGGTTGCTGGGCCAGTGCGGGATCGAGGCCCGCAATGAACCGCTGGGCATCTCCATGCTCAGCACGCTGTCGCTCAACCATGCCGCAAAAGGAGCTTTCTTCGACGCACCCTGGGTTGCGCCTGCGGAAACCCTCGTCACAGGCACGCTGTGCGACGTACCCTGGGGGCGCGATGTGGAGCACGTCGTCGCTCTCGTCCCCGGCGAACGAACGACGTTGATCCTGCTGTCGCGCCGCGACGCGGAAGTGAGCACCAAGCAGAACACCGCCGGCGAGCCGCGGGACGACCTCAGCTTCAAGAACACCACGCCCATCGCGATCGCGGATGTCCCCGCCGATTGGCCCGACGATGTGATCTGGTGGGGAGGGGCCATGCTGCGCACGGCCCAGATGGCCGGAGCCCTCGAAACCACGCTGGATCTGAGCACCCGCTACGCCACCGAGCGGGTTCAATTCGGCAAGCCCATCAGCGCATTTCAGGCCATTCAGCACCAGTTGGCGCAGATGGCTCAGCACACGGGCAGCGCGCTCGTCAGCGCCGAGGCCGCCTTCGCGGAATCGGGCAGCCAACTGGCGGCCTGGCAGATTGCCGCGGCCAAGGTCTGCGGCGCAGAAGCCGCCGGTGCGGTGGCCGCCATGGCCCATGCAGTGCACGGCGCCATCGGCTTTACGCACGAGCATGCGCTGCAGTTGGGCACCCGCCGGCTCTGGGCCTGGCGCAGCGAGTTCGGCAACCAGGGGCACTGGACACAGCGGCTGGGAAGGGCCGTCGCCCAAGGCGGCTCTGCCTCGCTGTGGCCTGCCGTAACCAGTGGCCGCCTGGCAGCCCTGTCCTCCACATGAATTCCCACCCCATGAGCGAACAAAGCCCTACCCCCTTCTTGCTGATCGAACGCGACGGCCCCGTGCTGACCGCCCGGTTGAACCGTCCCGAGACGCGCAACGCCCTGACCGATCCCGCGCACATGGATGAACTGGTGGCCCTGTGCCGCCAGATTCGTGCAGACCACAGCATCAAGGCCCTGGTGCTGACCGGCGAAGGCAGTGCTTTCTGCGCTGGCGGCAATGTGAAGGACATGCAGCAGCGCGGCGGCATTTTCGCGGGCAGCCCCTACGAGGTGCGCGACAGTTACCGCGACACCATCCAGCGCATTCCCCTCGCGCTCTACGAGCTCGACGTGCCGGTGATCGCAGCGGTGAATGGTCCTGCGATTGGCGCGGGCCTGGATCTGGCCTGCATGTGCGACATCCGGATTGCGAGTGACAAGGCCCTGTTCGCGGAGAGCTTCGTCAAGGTCGGCATCGTGCCCGGGGACGGTGGCGCCTGGCTGCTGCCGCGCGTGATCGGCATGCCCAAGGCCAGCCTCCTGGCCTTCACCGGCGACACCATCGATGCCGCCAAGGCGCTGTCCTGGGGCCTGGTTGCCGACGTTTTTCCCGCCGACCAGTTGCTGGGCCAGGCACAGGCGCTCGCCCAACGCATCGCCCTCAACCCGTCGCATGCGCTTCGGTTGACCAAGCGCCTGCTGCGCGAAGGCCAGCATGTGCGCCTTGACACGCTGTTGGAGCTCTCATCGGCTTACCAAGCGTTGTCCCACCACACCGAAGACCACCTCGAAGCCGTCAACGCCTTTCTGGACAAGCGCCCCGCGCAGTTCACCGGACGCTGATGGCGAGCCCCCAGAACCAGGACATTTCCATGCGCCCCGTATTCCGAGAAGACCACGAGCAGTTCCGCGAACAGGCCCGCCGCTTCATTGAACGTGAGATCGTGCCCCACCTGCATGCCTGGGAGGCCGAGGGTATCGTGCCCAAGAGCGTCTGGCTCAAGGCTGGCGAAGCCGGCTTGCTGTGCTCCACTGTCCCTGAAGCGTACGGCGGCGCGGGCGGCGATTTCGGCCATTCGGCCGTGATGATCGAAGAACTTGCGCGGGTCAACGCCACCGCGGTCGGATTCACCACACACTCGGAAATCGTCGCGCCCTATATCGTGGCCTACGGCACGGAAGAGCAGAAGCAGCGGTGGCTGCCCAAGATGGTGAGCGGCGAGACGATTGGCGTGATCGCAATGAGCGAACCCGGCATAGGCAGCGACCTGCGCAGCATGCGCACCACCGCCGTGCGCGGCGACGACATCTACACCATCAACGGCCAGAAGACCTTCATCACCAACGGGGGCAACGCGGATCTTGCCGTGACGGCCACCAAGCTGGATCCGGCAGCCAAGGAACTGACGCTGATCTGCGTCGAGACCGACCGGCCTGGTTTTTCCAAGGGCCGCAGGCTCGAAAAAATCGGACTCAAGGGCCAGGACACGTCGGAGCTCTTCTTCGACAACGTCTCGGTTCCAATGGCAAACCGGCTCGGCGAAGAAGGCCAGGGCTTCAAGTACCTGACCCACCAACTGGCCTGGGAACGCACCATCATCGGCATCCGCGCGGCCGCATCGATCGACTCGCTCATCGAGCAGACGATCCAGTACACCCGTGACCGCAAGGTGTTCGGCAAGACAGTGTTCGACTTCCAGAACACCAAATTCAAGCTCGCCGAATGCAAGGCCCAGGCCACCATGCTGCGCGTGTTCGTCGACGACTGCCTGGCCAAGGCGATGCGTGGAGAACTCAGCGCGGAAGTCGGTGCCATGTGCAAGCTCATGGGCTCCGAAATGCAGGGCAAGATCCTGGACGAACTGCTGCAACTGCACGGGGGCTACGGCTTCATGAGCGAGTACATGATCAGCCGCGCCTGGGTCGATGCCCGGGTGGCGCGCATTTACGGCGGAACCAGTGAAATCATGAAAGAAATCATCAGCCGATCGCTCTGATTACCGATTCAATTTTAAGGAGACCCCATGCCGCAAATCATCTATGTCACACCCGATGGCAAACGTACCGAGCTGGACGTGGCCGAAGGCACGAGCGTCATGCAAGCCGCGCTCGCCAATGGGCTTCCAGGCATGAACGCCGACTGCGGCGGCGCCTGCCAATGCGCGACCTGCCACGTATACGTCGAGCAACCCTGGGCCGAGCAGCTCAGCTCTATCGACGATACCGAAGATGCCATGCTGGACTGCACAGGCGAGCCCCGTCAGCCCCACAGCCGGCTGTCGTGCCAGATCATGGTCACGGCGGCCCTGGATGGTATGGTGGTGCGCTTGCCCGCAGCGCAGTAGCGGGCGGGCACGGGGGCCCGGTGCGGAGCCCCCCATCAACTCGCCACCGCTTCGTGCACTGCACGCCCATCTCCCCGCGTCCCGCCAGACGGCCCGCATGCGAAAGGGAAGCTTCATGATCAAGCGCCCAGACCACTTCACCATCGTGACAGATCAGTTGGAGGCGACGCGGGCTTTCTACGTGGATCTGCTCGGCATGCGCGAGGGCCCGCGCCCCCCGTTTCCGGTTCCGGGGTTATGGCTCTATGCGGGGAATCAGCCCATCCTGCATGTGGTCGCTGTGGATCGAATGCCTATGCCCCGTCGTGGCGCGCTCGATCACATGGCCTATTGGGCCGAGGGATTGCAGGAGACCGCCGCCGCCTTGCGTTCGCACAATGTGGGGCTGCGACTCATCCGTGCGCCAGGATCGGTCAGGACATGGCAACTGTTTTTCTCCGATCCCAATGGCGTTGAAGTCGAACTGGACTTCGCCGAAACCGAAACCCCGCCCCAAGACTGGAAAACTTTTTCCAGCAGCCCCCGCTAGATCAGGCCTTCATAGCTGCCGCCGTCGACCTGCAGATTCTGGCCACTGATGTAGCCCGCCTGGGCCGAGCACAGGAAAGCGCAAGCATCCGCGAACTCTTCAGGTCGCCCAAACCGCTTGGCGGCGACCGGTTTGAGCAACTCCGCGCGGGCTTGCTCTTGGGAAATCTGCCTGCGCTGGGCCAGTTGCCCAGCCATGTATCCGATACGGTCGGTCTCGATGCGTTCGGGCAGCAGGTTGTTGATGGTGACGTTGTCCCGAACCACCTCGTTGGACATGGCCTTCGAGAAGGCGGTCAGGCCCGCTCGCGAGGCCGTCGAGAGTCCGAGCATCAGCTTCGGCGATTTCACCATGGCCGACGTGATGTTGACGATGCGCCCAAAGCGGCGCTCCCGCATCCCGGGCACCACCGCCTGGATTAGCAGAATGCCGCTGAGCATGTTGCTCTCGACGGCCGCTATCCACGTTGCGTGGTCCCATTGCCCGGCTTCGCCTGGCGCTGGCCCGCCGTTGTTGGTCACCAGAATGTCAGGGGACGGACAGGCGGCCAGCAGCGCGGCGCGCCCCGCCTCGGTGCCGACATCCCCCATGACGGCGACCGGAGGCTGGCCCGACACCGCCGCGATCTCCGCAGCGGCTGCATGCAGCGCCTGCGCATTGCGGCCATTGATGACCACCATGCAGCCTTCCCTCGCGAGCGCCAAGGCGCATGCCTTCCCGAGTCCTCTCGAAGAAGCGCAAATGATGGCCTTGCGGCCAGCGATGCCCAGATCCATCGGTCACTTCCTATTCGAGCTTGCCCATGCGCCGAACCGCCTGGTTCATGCGTGCAGCGTCCTGACTCCAGAATGCCCGGAACTCGTCCGCGTCGAGGTAGGCGGGAGTTCCCTCCGCCTTGAGCAGCGCTTGCTTGAATTCGGGATTCTCGGCGGCGATGCGAAATGCCGACTGCAACCGCTCCATCACGGCCGGCGACACGTTAAACGGTACGAAGGCCCCCGTCCAAGGCAGCACGCCCACGTTCAGTCCCGAGGCCTCGGTGCTTGGAGCGGACGGGAACTGTGGCCACGCCTCCGCCCCCACGGTGGCCAGGACGCGCAGCTTGCCCGCCCGGACATGGGAAGCGATCGAGGAACGCGGCAACATCGTGAAATCGACCTGGCCGCCAAGCAGCCCCGCCATCAGGGGCGCGCCTCCCGCATAGGGGATGTGGTTGAGCTTGAGCCCGGCCTCATGGGCAAAGATCTCCACCGGAATGTGCACGGTGCCGTAGTTCCCTGACGAGCCATAGCTCATCTCGCCGGGCCGCGAACGCGCACGGACCATCAGGTCGCTCAAGATTTTCAGAGGGCTATCGGCCCTCACCACGATAGCCAGCGGATCGGTGCTGATGCGCGCCACCGGCTTGAGCTGGCTCAGCAGGAATGCCGGCTTTTGCTGGTTGACTTGGGCTTGCTCAGGCAAAGTTGACAAGCTCGACAGCGTGAAGAGGATCGAATAGCCGTCAGGCTTGGCGCTGGCGACGGCGGCCGCGCCGATCGCACCGGCCGCGCCCGCGCGGTTCTGAACCACCACGGGCTGGCCAAGCACCCGCTCCAGCGACGGCGCGAACTGCCGCGCCACGCTGTCGGCAAGGCCTCCAGGCGGAAAAGGCACCACCAGGTTCACGGGCCGACTAGGAAAGGCATCCTGGGCAGCAAGCGGATTGGAAGCGATGCTGGCCGCACTCACGAGCAGCCAACGGCGACGAGACATCTGGAACGGGTTCTTCATGGGAACTCCTTCAATCCCACACCACGTGCACTTCATGGGGGCCGCGCAACTGGGCTCCGGAGATCCGAGGAGCGGGCCTCGCAGGGTCCAGCCGCAGGTTGGGCAATAGATCCAGCACGGCATTGAGCGCCACCTGCATCTCGGTCTTGGCGATGAACTGGCCGATGCACATGTGCGGACCGAAGCCAAAACCGAACGAGGGCTTGGGCTTGCGGTCGATGTCGAACCGATCGGCCTGCTCGAAGGCATCCTCATCACGATTGGCCGACATCACGATCGCCTGCACCATCGCGCCCTTCGGGATCTGCGCGCCACCGATCTCCAGATCCTCGGCCGCCTGGCGCACCTTGAATGTCGCGACGGGCTCGAACCGAACCGCTTCGTCGATCGCCTTGCCGACCAGCGCGCGATCATTGCGCACACGCTCGAGCAGTTCCGGCCGCTCCAGCAGCAATACCAGCAGCGACCCGAAGGTGCGCGTGGTGGTCTCACCGGCGGCCGGCAGCAGCGAGCGCACGAAGGTCGAGATCTCATGGTCGTCCAACTGGCGGCCCTCGTACTCAGCGCGAATCAGCCTGCTGATCAAATCCTCCCCCGTCGCGCCTTCGGCCCGCACCTGAACCACCGCTTCCTTGACTGCGTCATAGAGCATCTTGGCGGCCTCCATGGCCGCTCCGCGCGCCCGGGCTGCCTTTTCCGGGTCGACCTGGGGTCCCGCGAGGATGGCCAGGGCCCAGGCGGCGACCTGGTGGATGCGCTCTGGATCATTTTCCGGAAAACCGATCAGCGAATAGATCAGTCGGATGGGAAAGTGCAGCGCGAAGTCCATCAGGTCAGAGCGCTTGCAGGCTACCAGCGGCAGCAGGTATTCATCGCGAATGATGGCGTCCATCTTCGGCTTCCACCGGGTGACCACGTCGGGCATGAAGACCGGTTGCAGCAGTGCCCGTGCCCGGCGGTGCTCCTCTCCGTCCATCCCTGTCAGGATCAAGCCGTCAAAAAAAGCGCCCAGGCCTTCCGCGATGAAGCCACTGGTAAAGCGGGTCGGATCCCGAAGCACCGCCATCACGTCACGGTACTTGAAGACCGTGAACGTCGGACGGTTCGCATCTTGGCCCGCGATATTGGGCACACCGAGCCCGGCCATGAAGTTTTCCGCCACCACGGGGGAATTCCGGCGCATGGCGGCGTAGACCGCATGGAGATCGACGTCGGATCCGCGGTAGTTGTCCGCGACCCCCGCAAATGCCCGTTCAAGGGATGAAGTTCTGGTGCTGGTCATCGCAGGCCTCCTTCGCAAACTATGCATGGCGCTCGGTGATTTATAGACATTTTTTCGAATTGTGCATCAATTAACACATATCAAATAACTCGTAAACCCGTGAAGGCACATAGTAAACACCTATGTCATTCCGATGAACATATGAGCATAATCAAAAAAAGTGTTCAATTATTCCATGCACAACCATTCCTCAAGCCCGCCTCTCTCTGAGGCTCGCCGTCCAAAGGCCCAAGGAGTCGGCGAAAGCACTGGCCGCGTGGCCGGAGCGGCGAGGCAGGTTGACAGAACCCTCTCGGATGGCCAATACCTCGATGAATGCGCTGTAGGCCGCCCGATCATGGACGCGCATCTGCCTCCGATCGACCCAATAAAGGATCAACATCCCTTGGGTGATCACCGCCGCCGGGTGGCGCGGGAGCGGCGCGAGCGCATGCGCGAACGCCTGATTGCGGCCACCATGGACGCCTACCGCAAGAGCGCGGGAAAACGCCGCCCCGTGATCGATGACGTGATCCGTGCGGCCAATGTCTCCCGCGGCACTTTCTATAAATACTTCGACACGCTGGACGAAGTTCTTGCGGAGATCGGCCGCACCACAGCGAGCGAAATGCTGCAGAGTTTCGAACGCCTATTCGAGCCCCTGGATGACGGCGCAGTGATGCTCGCCACGGGCCCGTTGATGGCGCTGGCCCGTGCGGCGATGGATCCTGCCCATGGCGCCATAGTTTCGCATGCGGACTTGGTCGATCGCATCAACGGCGACGATCCGCGCCGCCAATTGGCTTTCCGCAGCCTGAACTATGGACGCGAGCAAGGCGTCTTCCAGTTCGACTCGATCGAGGCCGCCTTCGATCTGGTGATAGGCACCAGTGTCGAAGGGGCTCGGCGCATCTCCCGTACGGGACAGCTCAATGGGGCCTGCATCCGCGAGACCGTGGTCATGATCCTGCTCGGCCTGGGCATGAAGCTCCCGGCGGCCAGGATCGCCGTGGCCATCGCCTGGCAGCGGCTCCAGGATGCGTCCGAACACTTGCATTGGTGGAAGCCAGTCGCGCCCGCCTAAGCCCGCCCTCTTCTTTTCCAGGAATCTGTATGAGCACTACACCTCTCTATGACGCCATCGTCATCGGCGCAGGCCACAACGGGCTGGCCAGCGCCTGCTATCTCGCCGCCGAGGGCCGCAAGGTCATCGTCGTCGAATCCCTCGGCAAGGTCGGTGGCATGGCCTCCTCCGGCTATCTGATACCCGAAGCCCCAAATCATCTGGTGCACCCCTGCGCCCTCGATCTGATGTCTCTGCGCGTGCATCCCATGATGCCGCAGGAGCTCCAGTTGGAGCGCCACGGCTTTCGTCAGACCGAAATGGAGCCTGGCTATGTCTATCTGCATCCGGATGGCAACTCACTCGTATTCGGCCGCAGCGCGGAGCAGACCGCCGCTGAGATCCGCCGTTTCAGCACGGCAGACGCCACGGAGTTCCTGGCCCTGATGCAACTGGTAAACACCTTCATCGACTTGGCGATCCCCATGATGCGGGTCGATCCCGCGCAGATGAACCTAGGAGCGAAATGGCAGGCGCTCAAGGTGCTGATCAAGAACCGGCACCTCAGGCCGGAACTCATGGGCTTGATGAAAAGCCCCGCCTACACCTCCATCATGGAACGGTTCGAGCACCCGGTCACGCAATCCGCCCTGTGCTGCCTGCTGGGTGCCGCCGGCCCTATCACAGGCGAGGGTACCGGGGTCTATTTCGCGCTGCTGGGTTTCATCCAGCGCTTCGGCCTGGGCCGCGCCGTGGGAGGCATGCAGACTCTGTCTGACGCCCTGGCGGCCCGCCTGACGGAACTGGGGGGCGAGATTCGGCTCAATGCTCCTGCTGCTGAGATCGTGGCCCGTGGCGGTCAAACCCAGGGCGTCCGGCTTGCCAGCGGCGAAGTGCTCGAGTCACGCAGCGTTGTCGCGGCGGTGCACCCCAAGATTGCCCTGAATATGGTGACACCTGGCGCCATAGAACGCCGCTACCTGACGCGGGTCGATCTGGCGCCAGCCAATGCCCACGGCGGCTCGCCCATGAAGATCGACGTCGCACTTCGCGGCCAGGTTCGCGCCAGCCGCCACGAAGCCTTGCGCGCCGACGGACTGAGTCTTCGCAAGAGCGTGCTGCTGATCGGCACCGTGGAAGCGGTGCTCGACAACTTCAAATGCGCAGCGCGTGGCGATGTCTCCCGACTGCCCTATCTGTGGGCCACGGCACCGAGTGCCGTGGACCCCACGCAGGCCCCCGAAGGCCAGGACATCGCCTACCTGTATCCGATCGCCATGCCCCTCGAACCACGCGAAGGATGGGATGCCATCCGTGCCCCGGTGACACAAATGGTCATCGACCAAACGGACGCGTACCTGCCAGGGCTCAAGTCACAGGAGATTGGCCGCCGCGCCGAAGCAGCACCCGACTTCGCCAGTCGGCTGAATGTTCCCAACGGCTGCGTGGTGCACATCGACACCGGTGCCTCGCGCACAGGGCTCATGCGGCCGGCCTTCGGGCTCGGCGGCGACACGTTGCCGGTGAAGGGGCTGTTCTTCGGCGGCGCCGGCATCCATCCCGGCGGTGGCATCAATGGGCTGCCGGGCCGCATAGCCGCTGGCCGCGTGAAACGCTATCTGAAGTAAGTCCGTTATCCCCACTTTCCCATATCCATCCCTAAAGGAGACGCTCCATGAATACCACGACCAAAACCACCACCGAGAACGCCCAGAAGCTCGAAGCGGCCTATGCCAGCGTGTCCGACCTCTATCGCGGCAAAACGGACGACCTGTATGCCGCCTGCCGCGAGATGCGCAAGACCACACGCGTCTACGAAGGCGACTTCATTGCCAAGTTCCTTGGGGTTCCGACCAACGCCGGGTTGCAGACCCGTCCGACCTACGCCGTGTTCCAGTATCAAGACGTGATGAATGTGCTCAAAGACGCCAACACCTTCACCAGCGGATTCATCCTCGAAGGCATGGGCAAGGTGTGGGATGGCCTGATGATCCTGGGCATGGACGGCGAGGCCCACCGCAAGGTGCGCGCCCTGCTGCAGCCGGCGTTCATGCCGGAAAACGTGAACAAGTGGCGCCCGAAGATCGACCGCGTCGCGCGCGAGGATTTCATCATGCCTCTGCTGCCCGACAAGAAAGCCGACCTCATGGAAATGGGCCTGAACTTTCCGGTGCGTGCCATGTATGCCCTCGTAGGCTTCCCGGAAGACAACCCCGATCAGTACAACCAATATGCAGTCTGGGCGCTATCGATGCTGGCGGCCAACCAGCTTGACAAAGCCAAGGCCGAGGAAGGCCGCCGAGTCGCCGCCATTGCGGTCAAGAGCCTGTACGACGCGCTCATGGAGCAGGTCCAGCGGCGCCGCGCCGAAGGTGCAACGGGCGATGACCTCATTACCCGCCTGATGAACGCCGAATACGAGGGCCACAAGCTCGACGACCACGAGGTCGCGACCTTCGCCCGCTCGCTGCTGCCCGCTGCCGGTGAGACCACCACACGAACCTTCAGTGCGGCGATGACGTTCCTGCTGACCATCCCCGGCCTGCTCGACCGCGTGCGCAACGACCGCAATCTGGTGCCCAAGCTGATCGACGAAGCCGTGCGTTTCGAGCCCTCCTCCACGTTCAAGGTGCGCGAGACTTCCGCCGACGTACAGATCGGTGACGTGACGATCCCCAAGGGCTCCTTCGTCCAGTGCATGGTCGCCTCGGCCAACCGCGACGAAAGCGCCTTCGAGAATCCCGACGTGTTCGACATCGATCGACGCCAGAAGCCGTCGTTCGGCTTCGGCTTTGGCCCGCACATGTGCATTGGCCAGTTCGTGGCCAAGCTCGAACTGAACTGCGCGATCAACGGGATTCTGGACCTCATGCCCAACGTGCGGCTCGACCCCGAGCAACCCGCGCCCAAAATCGAAGGCGCCCATCTGCGCGGGGCCAAGAGCGTGCACGTCATCTGGGATTGATCAGGAAGGCCCCTCCGATCATGCGAACCTTCGACACGATCCCCGAGCGCTCCGACTTCGCCTACCAATGCCTGGTCGGCCCGCAAAAGGTCAGCGGCGCCAGGCTGGCCGATCTGCGCGACCACTTCGGCCTCAAGCTCACCAAGCACATGCCGTTTGGCAGCGTGCGCGACGATGAAGGCCACATCTACTCGGTGGTGCGGGCTCTCAACGCGCCGGACAGCACGCCCAACCCCACCAAGTTCATCTACCAGAGCACCCGCCTGGATGGCCAGAACATCCGCATCGACAAGGAAAAGATCGCCCCCAGAGCGCTCACCCTGTTTCCCGCACGCGGGCTCGATGGCGACACCGCCTGGTGGTCCAGCCATCCAGAGGATCCCGGTCAGCCCTGGCGGCTGACCGCCTCTGGCACCGGGTTCAGTTGGCGGGAAGAAGGCTTGCTCGACCTCACCGGCCAACTCATCGGCAATGGCATGCAGTGGTATTTGCCCGGGGTGGACTGGGGCACCTTCTACGTCGCACAGCTCTACGACGTGCAGGGCACCTGCGAGGGCAGAAAGGTCAAGGGCATGATTTCCCTGGACCAGGCCTGGATGGCGGAAGGCGGCGCCATCCACATGCACAAGGACCTGGTCGTCAACAACAAGATGCATGTCATCTGGTGGAACTTTGCCACGATCTACAAGGACGGGAGCTGGGATGTCGGCTCCTTCCTGGTCGGCCACGACAAACTGGGCTACGCCATTGTCCAGAACGAAAAGGGCGAAGTTCGCTGCACCACGGATATCGAAGGCACGGTACGCCATGAAAAGGACGGCTGGTTCGCCGAGGACGCGCGCATCATCCTGGAAGGCAAAGAGGAATGGGAGTTCCTGCCCGACCCCAAAGGCCGGATGCTCGACTTCGTGGGCGGTTTTCCCATCACAGCCCAGCAGGAAGGGCGATGGCGCCGGGTAGGCGATACGCGCGAGCCCGACCGCTGGATGGCCTGGGGCGAAAGCGACAAGCGCAATGGCACGGCACGCAACGTCCGTAGCACCGAAATCTGAACTGGAGACCATGTCATGGACAAAACCACCATCGAACACTTCCTGCACGCCCAGGTGCGGGCCTGGAACGCCGGCGACAAGGAAGGCTTCTTCGCTGCCTACCGCTCCGTAGCGCCCGAGAGCCTACAAATCGAGTATGTCGGTAGAGGTCCTGCGGCCGAAGGCTGGACGATCCTGGAAGGCATGTGGGCGCAGCAAAATTCCAAGATCGAGATCGAAGAAGTGGCCCTGATCATCAATGGGAGCGAGGTCGCATGCCACAACCGGAACAAGGTGCGGGGCAATTCGCTGACCATCGAGACCATCGAGCTATACCACTTCGACAATGGCAGGCTGACCGTGCGCTATTTCATTCACCAGCCTTGAAGCAGTGAAAGATGCCCTGCACCCGACCCGAAAGCCTTGGCAAGCGCGCTCCGCAGCTCTGCCGCCATCGCTGAACGAGCAACACCACGGCCGGTGCTTGAGCCCCTGCGAGGCAGACCGTTAGCCGCGCGTGACGGTTGCCCGCTGGGCCTATAGCGAAAGTGCTCTGCCGAAACTGCAGATCCCGGAAATCATTGCGATCTCATCCCGTTTCCATGGGCTGCCGACATGAGTGCTGCCTTCACAAAGATAAATCACCATGCATCAGATCCCTTCAGAACAGATCAAGCGCTTCATGAGCGGCCAAGTCCGCTGCTGGAACAACCACGACAAGGCCGGCCTGCTGGCCCTGTACCGCGAAGCGGCCCCAGACCTCCTCGACATCGAATACGTGGGCCGCACGCAGCAGGCCGATGGTTGGCTCGTCATCGAAGAGATGTACGACAAGCACAACCACCAGTTCCGCCTAGAGGTCGTGAGCACCATCATCAACGGCAACGAGGCCGCTGTGCACCACCGCAACTGCATCCTCGGCACGAACCAAGTGATCGAGAGCATCGAGACCTACCGGTTCGGTCCCGGCAGCCTGCACGTGCGCTACTTCCTCAAGCCTCCGGAGGATGCCGTCGTGAACCTGGAACAGTTCCGCGGCTTCGCCGCCACCCCGTCGCAGGACACCCCATGAGCAAGCCCGCGCTTCCCGGCCCCCACGTGGGCCGCTTCAAGGACCAGGTTGCCATCGTCACCGGTGGCGCTTCCGGCATCGGCGAGGCCACCTGCCGTCGCCTCGTCGCCGAAGGCGCCACCGTGGTCGTGGCCGACGTCAACGCCGAACGGGCCGCAGCGCTGGCTTCGGAGCTGGGCCCACGTGCCAGTGCGCAGGTCTTCGACGCCGCAGACGTGCGAAGCATCGAGCGACTCGTTCAGGGCACGGTCGAGCGCTTCGGGCGACTGGACGTGCTGCATAACAATGCCGCATTGAGTTCTCCGGTCATCCATGCCAAGGACAAGAACGCCATCGACATCGAATTCGAGGTCTGGGATCAGGTCATGGCCGTGAACCTGCGCGGCTACCTGGCGGGTTGCAAGTACGCGCTGCCGACCATGATCGCCCAAGGCGGTGGCGCGATCGTGAACACCGCGTCGACCGGCGGCTTCTCGGGCGACATCACGCGCATGGCCTACAGCGTGTCGAAGGCAGCCATCATCGGCCTGACCCGCCAGATTGCCACCCACCATGGCGCCCAGGGCGTGCGCTGCAATGCCGTCGCGCCCGGCCTGGTGCTCACTCCCGGCACGCGTGGCGCGGCCGCGAGCGTGATCGACGTAATGCAGCGCCACCTGCTGGTGCCCGAGTTCGGCGAGCCTGAGGACATCGCAGCGCTGGTGTGTTTCCTGGCCTCAGGCGAGGCGCGCTACATCAACGGGCAGACGTACATCGCCGACGGCGGCATGCTGGCGCACAACCCGACCATGGCCGACCTCGTCGACATGGCCAAGTCCAAGAAGAGCAGTTGAACCACGTGAACCTCTTCCATAGCGGCTGGCGCAAGGCGTTGGACAAATCGGCCTGATGCCACACACCCCCGCCGACGCCGACTCGCTGCTCGCCCCGTTCCGAGGGTCGGGCTTCCGTTACCTGTGGCTGGCCTGGCTGTCCGGCAACATGACCATGTGGATGCACGAGGTAACCGCCGCCTGGCGCATGGCCCAGCTCACCGACAGTCCCGCGTGGGTGGCCTGGGTACAGGCGGCCGGCACCTTGCCGCTGTTCGTGCTGGGCCTGGCCAGCGGCGCGCTGGCCGACCTGCTCAACCGCAGGCGTTTTCTCGCCGTGGCGCAAGCCTGGATCGCCGTTGTGGCGGCCGTGCTGGCGGCGCTCGCAGGCACCGATGCCCTGACCCCAGGAACGCTGTTGCTGCTGTGCCTGCTCAATGGCGTTGGACTGGCGTTGCGGTTTCCGGTGTTCTCGGCCCTAGTGCCGGACCTGGTGGAGCGGCGCCTGCTTGCCTCTGCCCTGACCCTCAACGCCCTGGCCATCAACCTGACGCGGGTGCTGGGCCCTATCGTCGCGGGCATCGTCCTGGCCTGGCAGGGAACGGCGATGGTGTTCGCACTCAACGCCGTGCTGTCCATATTGGCCGGCGTACTGATCTGGCGCGCTCCCATTGTCCCCCATGTTCCCCCCGCCGAACGCCCGCGCCTGCTGCAGGCCATGCGCGATGGCGTGAGCCATGCCCGGACCTCTCCCATACTGCGGGCGGTGCTGTTCCGCGCTTTCATCTTCTTCACCCAGGCCGTGGCGCTGGTGGCCTTGCTGCCCCTGGTCGCCAAGGACATCGGCGCCAACGAAACCACCTACACCACCCTGCTGGCCTCCATGGGCGCGGGGGCCGTGCTCGCCGCCATGGCCCTGCCCCGCCTCCCGGCACTGGCGGCGCGCAACCGGATCATCGATGGGGGCGTGTGGCTGCACGCGCTGGCCACGCTGGGCGCAGTTTGGGCGCCCAGCGCGTGGACGCTCGCGCCAGCGCTCGCCCTGTCCGGTGCGGTCTGGCTGTGTGTGGCCAACACGCTCACCATGTGCGCGCAATTGGCATTGCCGGCCACCTTGCGCGCAAGGGGCATGGCGATCTACCAGATGAGCATCATGGGCGGCAGCGCGGCGGGGGCCATTCTGTGGGGCACCATCGCGGAACGCACCTCGGTGGGTGCATCCCTGGCGGCATCGGCGATTGCCAGCCTGCTGCTACTGCTGTGGACCCGTGGCGCCAGCCTGGAAGAGCGCGCCCGTCACTGAGCTTGCGGCCCCAGGGTGCCAGCAGTCACGCCGTCCTTGAATGCAAACACCTCGACGCCGACCGCTTCGCAGTCGGGGTAGACATCGGGTTTCTCGGTCGAGACGCGTGCTGCCAGTACCTGGGGATGCGCGAGCAGCGCGCGCAGCAGATCATCCGCCAGCGTCTCCTGAAGCTGGATATGCCCGCGGCCCACGCGCTCCCGAACCGCCTCACGCACGAAATCGTAGTCCACGACCTCCCCCAGATCGTCATCCACCGGTGTGCTGCACGCCAGGGGAACGTACAGATCCACATTGATACGCACACGCTGCGGATGACCCTGCTCGAAGGCATGCGCCCCGATGTTGATGTCCACCACATGGTTGCGCAGGAAAAGGCGGCGACACCGCGCCAATGCAGGAGTCAGAAGGGTGTTGGACATTTCAGCGGGCTCCCATCTCGCGTGCCAGGAACATCACGTCGCGCGGCTGGCGAGTCAGGTGCTGGCCTCCATCGACAAGGATGGTGGAGCCTGTCGAAGCCGGGAATGTCAGCAGGAAGCGGACCGCGTCGGCGATATCCTCCGGCGGGGAGCTTCGCCCCAGCGGATTGAGCCGTTGGCCCAACTCGAACTCCCGCTCGTTCATCGGCCCGGACAGCAGGGCGAGCCCCGGGGCCACACCTCCTACGCGCAAGCGCGGCGCCATGGCCATGGCCAACATTTTTGTGGCTGCTTCCAGCGCCGCCTTGGACAGGGTGTAGGAAAAATAGTCAGGGTTCGGGTTCCACAGCTTCTGGTCGAGCAGATTCACCACGCACCCTGTCCTCCCGGTATCCAGCAGATGCTGGTACAAGGCCTGCGCCAGCAAGATGGCGGGCGCGGTGTTGGCCTTCCAGTGAAGCTCCATCGCCGCCAATCCGCAGGTCTCGGCGTTGTCGTACTCGAAAACGGACGCATTGTTCACCACGGCATCGATGCGGCCGAATCGCCTCACCACCTCGGGCACCAGCGCTCGGCAACCGGTCTCATCGCTCAAGTCGGCGTAGAGCGCTTCCGCTTGTCCTTCACTGCGGCGCAGTTCCCTGAGCGTGTCCTGAGCTTCCTCCGACGAGTGCCGGTAGGTGATCGCCACGTTCCATCCAGCCGCAGCCAGATCAAGCGCGATCACGCGTCCAATGCGGCGAGCACCGCCGGTAACAAGCACGACAGAACGGGACATCGGTTCAGGCTCTCAATAAAAAATACCAGGCAGAAAAGCGGCGGGCCGCCGTACCGCGGCTCAGCGATCCAGCGCCAAGGCCCGGCGCCGCGCAGGGCGATCGGCGCGGGCCAGATAGGCCTCGATGACCGGGCAGCCGCCCAGCAGCGGGCGCGCAGTCTCGAACAAGCTCATGAACAGGATGTCCGCAGCGGTGAAACGCTGCCCGAGCAGGTAGGGGCCGCGTGACAGCGTGTGCCGGATGTGCTGCATCATTGATTGATTCAGGCCGCGCATCGCCGGATCCTGCGCCAGCAGGCCCTTCCCCTCCATGTAGACCAGGGGTTCGGTCAAACCCACCTGATAGAAGAGCCAGGTGAGATAGGCTCCACGCAACGCATGCCCCGCCGGCACGCCGACCTCGGCCTCGGGATGCAGATCGGTCAGGTAAAGCGCAATGGCAGCCGTCTCGGATACCAAGTGGCCATCGTGCTCCAGCGCGGGCGTGAACCCATGCGGGTGCGGATTGCGCGGATCGGCTTCACTGCCATCGTTGCGCGGGTATTTCACCACCACGACCTCCCGTTCCATGCCCAATTCCTCCAGCAGCCACAGAATGCGCGCCGAATTGGAGCCGGGTGCGTGATACAGCTTCAGCATCATGTGTCCTTGTAGCGAGATAGGCGATGTGATCGACGCCCGTGCAAAACCGCGTCATCGTTCTTTGTCAGTCGTGCCTGGCCTGGGTCGGCAACCCAAAAGCAGCCCAGGCACCCGCGGAGAGCGCCGCACCGGTCATCCAGAACACCGGGGCAACACCCAACGCGGCGCCGGCGGCGCCAAAACCCAAGGGCATCACCAAGGTGGAGAAATGGATGACGGTGGACCGCAGGCCAAGGGCCTCGCCTTGGCGCTCCGGCGGTGCAAAGGTGTGCAGGCTGGACATGACAGCGGGCTGGATGGCCCCCAGTCCCAGGCCTATGGTGCCGGCGCAAGCCGCCATGGCCCACGTGCTGTCCAACCAGGGATAGAGCAGGAAAACCGATGCCGTCAAGGTCAGCGCACCGGTCATCACCCACCGGGGCTGGAGACGCTCCGCCAAAAAGGGGATCGCCAGCCGCACGGCCGCTGAGGTGACGGCGTAGCTGGCCAGCACCGTGCCGATGGCCGATGCGCTCAAGCCCCGCTCGTGGCCCAGGATCGGCAACGCAAAAGCGTGGGCATCCCAGCAGGCGGCAATCAGCCAATTGATGAAGAACAGTCGCCGAAGATCGCGGTCGCCCAGCAGGTCCCAAGCCTTCGGGGGAGTATCGGTCCGTTTCGCGGGCGCCCGAGGCGCCTCGGCAGGGACTCGGGTGGTGGCGAGCAGCGTCCCCAGAGGCAGCAGAGCCAGTCCGACGAAAGCCGCGCGATAGCTCACATGGTCGATCAGCATGCCCGCCAGGACCGGGCCGATGAAAGTCGCGATGGACGGCGCGAGTGCCACCCAGCTGAAGATCCGCAGGCGTTCCGCCTCGCCCCGGGCCAGCCGGCCTGCCGTGCGCTGCAGTGAAATCATGCCCACCGCAGAGCCCGCCCCCACCAGGGCCGCGGCGCCTCCCAGAGCCCAGACATGGGACGCCGAAGCGGCAAGACCGGCCCCCGCCAGCGCCAGCAAGGCACCAATGCGCGTTCCCAGGTGGTACCCCCGACGATCCACCAGGCGCCCGGCAGGAATGGCGAGCACAAAGGGGAAGGCGGCAAACAGCGCCATCAACAACCCGATCACGGCAGGGCCCCGCGATTCGCTCACCGCCAACAAGGGGACGGTCATGCGCATGCCGTTGAGGCAGCCATGCAATCCGACCTGCGCGGCGACCAGCGTCAGCAGCGTCCATCCGAAACTGAAACGCCCGCTGCGTGCCATGGAATCAACCGAGGGCATCCTTGATGGCCGCGATCAGCCTTGCATCATCGGGTGCCACGTCGGGAGCGAAACGGGCCACCACGGCCCCATCACGGCCAATCAGGAATTTCTCGAAGTTCCACATCACATCGGTATCTGCCTTGGGCAGCAGTTGATGCTTGGACAAGGTGTCGCGCAGCCGTGGATCGCCGGACGCGACGGCATGAGGCTGCGCAGCGATCAGGGCGGCATAGAGCGGGTGTCTGGGCTCACTGTTGATCCGCAATTTGGTGAAAAGCGGAAAGCTCACGCGGTAGTTGGTGTCGCAGAAGTCGCGGATCTCGTCCTCGCTTCCCGGCTCCTGGCCCGCAAAATCGTTGCACGGAAATCCCAGCACGTGCAGGCCACGGTCGCGAAAGCGGTCGTACAGGGACTGCAGGCCGGCGTACTGCGGGGTCAGCCCGCATTGGGAAGCCACGTTGACAACCAGCATCACCTGTCCCTTGAAGGGGGCAAGGCTCGTATCGGAGCCGTTCAGGGCCTGAAGGGGAATGTCGAAGATCGATGTGCTCACGGTGATACCTCCTGGTAGGCTTGTTGAACCAAAGTCATGCGGCCGCCCGCCAGCATCAAAGCGCAGAACATCTGCAGTTCAACGGTCTCGGCGGTCGAAAAGTGCTCGGCCAGCGCTGCGAAATGCCCTTCTCCAACGGCATGCGCATCGGCTGCGAACAGCTCGGCATACGCCAGCGCGGCCCGCTCGGCGGGCGAAAAGTGGGCGCTGCCGATCTGCTGGCAATTGAGGGCTTCCAGGTCTTGCACGTCCACGCGGTCGCTCTTGCGCGCCAACTGGCAGGCTTGGCACTGCGTGATGCTGGCGATGCGCAGCCGCACCAGTTCCCGCAGCCGCCCGTCCAGCACGCCGTGGTTGTAGAACTGGTCCAGCAGCGCCAGCCATGCCAGCGCGGCCTGTGGCCGATGGGCCCAGACCTGCACCGGCACGGTGGAACTGAGCATGCGTGTCTCGACGCCCCGCCGCATGGCCTCGTCCAGCGGCGCCGGAAAATCGGCCAGCGGCACCAGCGGCAGGCGCGCCACGGTCACAGCCGCTCGATGAGGGTGGCGGTCCCCATGCCGCCGGCGCAGCAGATCGCCTGCAGCGCATAACGTCCGCCCCGGCGCTCCAGCTCATGCAGCATCGACGTCATGATGCGCGCTCCGCTCGCCCCCAAGGGGTGCCCCAGCGCGATGGCGCCGCCGTTGACGTTCAAACGCTCGGAAGACACGCCCAGCTCTTTCATCCAGACCAGGGGAACCGAGGCAAACGCCTCGTTGATCTCGAAGAGGTCGATGTCGTCCAGTGTGAGCCCCGCCTGCGCCAGCACTTTGCGGGTGGCCGCGACCGGCCCGGTAAGCATCAGCGTGGGATCGGAGCCCACCGTGGTCATGGCGAGAATGCGCGCGCGGGGCTTGAGGCCCAGCGATCGGGCCTTGACCGAAGACATCAGCAGCAAACCCGCCGCCCCATCCGAGATCTGCGAAGAGTTCCCGGCAGTCAGGCGACCGTCCGCGCGGAAGCTGGTTTTGAGGGTCGCCAGCTTCTCGACGGCCGTACCGGGACGGATCGTTTCGTCTGCGGAGAACAAGTGCGCCTCGCCCTCTGCGCCCTTCTCGCGCACCTGCATAACGGGCACCGGCACGATTTCTTTCTCGAAATGGCCGGCAGAGGCAGCCGCGCAAGCGCGCCGATGGCTTTCCGCGGCGAACGCATCGAGGTCTTCCCGGCCCAGCTCCCACTGGTCGCACAAGCGCTCGGCCGCTTCACCCTGGCTCGTCATTTCGTAGCGCTCGGCGACCATCCAGCCAAAGGCCTCCCCATGGATGCTGCGGTTGCTGCCCATGGGCACCCGGCTCATGTTCTCGGCACCGCCGGCCACGACCACCTCGGCCGACCCGAACGCAATCAGGCCCGCAGCCACGTGCACGGCCTCTTCACCCGAACCGCATTTGCGGTCGATCGTCAGGCCAGGAATCGTGCAGGGCCAGCCGGCCCCCAGCAGTGAAGTGCGCGCGATATTGGCCGACTGCTCACCGACCTGGGTGACGCAGCCGAAGATGACATCGTCCACCAATTCCGGCTCAAGCCCCGAACGGGTAATGAGCTCGTCCAGGACGACGGCACCCAGGTGATCGGCGCGCACGGGCGCCAGGCTGCCTTTGAATTTTCCGACGGGCGTGCGAACCGCCCCGACGATCACCACATCCGGGCGGCTCACAGAACGCTCGCTTTCAGGCCGGAGCCAGGAATACGCTGGCCTTTTTCGTCGTACTGGTACACGCCCGCGCCGGTCTTGCGCCCATGGCGGCCGGAGGCCACCATCTTGATGATCAGAGGGCAGGGACGGAACTTGTCGCCCAGCGTCGAGTGCAGGTAACGAAGCACCGACAGCCGGGTATCCCATCCGGTCAGGTCTCCGAGTTCGAGGGGCCCCATCGGATGGTTGAAGCCCATGCGCAGCGCCGTGTCGATGTCCTCGGCAGTGGCCACGCCCTCCTGCAGCATCCACATCGCTTCGTTGCCCAGCATGGCCGACATCCGGCTGGTGGTCAGGCCCGGGGACTCGTTGACGATGATCGACGTCTTGCCCAGCGCGTCGCTGTATTCGCGGGTTCTGGCCACGGTCTCGTCGCTGGTGGCGATGCCGCGCACCAGCTCGACCAGCTTCATTTTGTGCACCGGATTGAAGAAGTGCATGCCCACCACCCGTTCAGGCTGGGGCACGGCCGTGGCGATCTCGGTCACGCTCAGCGCGGAGGTGTTCGTGGCGATGATGGCGTCGGGCAGCATGTGGGCGGCGGCCGTGGCCACCACCTGCTTCTTCACCGCGATGTTCTCGGTGACGGTCTCGACCAGCAGTGCGGCCCCCGCGGATGCGGCAGCGAGATCGGCTTGCGTCGTGAGCCTGGATTTCGCCGCCTCGGCCACCGCCGCATCGAGCTTGCCGAGGCGAACCCCGTCGTCCAGGATCTTGGCCACGGCGGAGAGTGCCTTGGCGGCCGCAGCCTCGTTGCTGTCCACCAGCACGGTGACGAAGCCGGAGCTGGCGAAGGCATGGGCGATGCCGGTTCCCATCAGGCCGCCACCGGCGACGACCACCTTGTTTTGCGTAATGCTCATGTACTGTCTCCCTGATTGCTTATTGGGCTGTCGTGACGATGTTGCGCAACAGACCGATGCCGGGAATCTCGGCCTCGACCACGTCACCGGGCTTGAGAAACTTGCCGGAACCCTGCCCCGTGCCGGCCGGCGAGCCGGTGAACATGACATCGCCGCTCTCGAAACGCGAGCGCTCGTCCACGAACTTCACCAGTTCCGCGACATCCCAGGTCATCTCAGCCGTGTCGCCGTCCTGGCGAATTTCCCCATTCACGCGCAGCAGCAGGCGCAGCGACAGCTTTCCCTCGCGCGCAAACTCATCGCGCGTCACGATCCACGGGCCGAGGCCCGTGGTCTGGTCACCGCTCTTGGCCGCAAATAGATCCATTCCGACACCGGGCGGTCCGCTGCGCTGCAGATCGCGCGAGCTCACGTCGTTGCCCACGGTGTATCCCAGCACGCTGGAGATGGGGTCATCGCGGTTGACCGTGTCGCCGATCACGGCCACCAGTTCCACCTCGTGATCCAGCTCCTGCGTCAGGGGCGGGTAGCGCAATGCGTCGTTCGCCCCGATGAGCGCGCCATGGGCCTTCAGGAAGGCGATAGGCTGGCTGTGGCTCTTGATGCCGAAGTCGGCCGCGAGGTGCTTGGCGTAGTTGGCCCCAGCGACCACCACCCGGTTGGTCTTCTCGATGGGTGGCAGAAGCCGCACCGAGTCGAGCGCGCGCACGGCGCCACGGAAGCGCAGCGCAGCCTCCCCCTCGCCGCGCGTGATAGCCGGGCCCCAATCGGAGACCCCGCCCTCGATCGGGCGCAGTTCGTCGCGTTCGGTATCGACCAGCGCCCAGAACGGGGCACCGCCATCGGTGCAGCGTGCGAGCTTCATGCGGCGACTCTGGCAGCAGGTTGGACGGCGGGCTTGCCCAGCTTGGCAGGATCCAGGTGCAGCAGCTCGCACGCATTCTTCCAGCGAATCTTCTGCAGATCGTCGTCCGACAGGCGCAGGCCATCGGTCAGGTCGTGGCGAACGGCATCGCTGCCGCCGAAGTTGCTGCCATACAGAACGCGATCGGCACCAATGATGTCAACCAGTGCCTGGCGCATCGGCACCTCGTGCAATTCGACGTCGAACCAGAAGTTCTTCAGATACTCCTCGACCGGCTTCTTGTTGAACGCCACGTCGAGATTGCGGTTGGTCTGGGCCAGACGGCCGAGCTGGTACGGGATGTACCCGCCGCCATGGGTGATGTAGACCTTGAGATTGGGGAAGCGATCCAGAACGCCGCCATTGATAAGGTACCAGAAGAATCGCGTCTCGTCGTAGTTCATGCCGACGATGGCCGTGGTTTCGTACTGGTCATGGTCGGCCTGCATGCCCCAGGTGACCGATTGGTTGTAGCCGTGGATGAAGATCGGCAGATCGAGGTCGCACATCGTTTTCCAGACGACGTCGAGCTGCGGCGAATCCGCCTCCAGCCCGCCGAAGTTCGCGCCGCCGGCCACCAGGCCCTTCGCGCCGAGTTCGGTGCAGGCGCGGCGGATTTCCTTGGCTGCGTCGTGCGGCGCATTCAGCGGCGCATGGGCCCAGAACATCAGGCGATCCGGCGCGGCCGAGCAGTAGTCGGCCAGGATGTCGTTGACCTTGGTGGCGAAGCGCACCGAGAACTCGGGGTCGGCCCAGTACATGTAGCAGTGCGAAGGCACCGACAGCACCTGCGCATTCTGCCCTGCGGCATCCATGCCATTGAGGCGGTTCTTCGGATCCGCCCAACGGGCCATGTATTCCTCGACGCTCGGTCCCTTCCCGGCACGAACCGCTGCCTTGCGTTCGGGCGAGCCCAGGCGCAGCACCCAATGGCCAACGCGAAGCTTGACGTCGCCATCCGGGTGCCGCTCAAAGAACGGCCCCCAAAACGGATGCTGGTTGTAGTACCCCGGTAGCGGGGCATGGGCGTGGAGGTCGATCAGCATGGTGATTCTTTCAGGTTCGGGCACGGCCCCAAGGGCCGGTGCAGATGTCGTTCGCGTGCTACTGAAGCAGTGACAGCCGCCAGAAATCCGGCATGCGTTTGCACTGCGTCAATGCGATATTAATCAAAAACAGCGATTCTGTTCAAGTTATCGGAAACACTGAGGCGACGACACAGCCGCTACAGACACCCTGAAGACTGTCTTGCATGGAGCTCTTTATGTACAAACACCTGCTCGTCGCCCTGGACGACACCCCGCTGGGAATGGCAACCGTCACCCATTCGGTCAGCTTTGCGCGGGCCCTGGGGGCTCGGATCACCTTTTTCCACGCGGCCCCCGATCTGGCCGCCACCGGCGAAGGCTCCATGCTGCATTCGCTCGACCGCCAAGCCTTCACCGCCGAAAGCGACATGCCCCGACATGCGGTGCTGCTCAAGGCGGCCACGGCCGCGAGGATCGGCGGCGTCGAATGCTCGACGGATGCGCTCGTCAGCGACCATCCGGCCCAGGCCATTGTCGAAGCGGCGCAGCGGCATGCCTGCGATTTGCTCTTCGTGAGTTCCCACGGCCGCGTGCCTGGCTTGCGGGGTTGGCTGCACAGCAGCGTGACCCGCCAGCTGCTGCAAATCGCCAACCTTCCCGTGCATGTGGCCAGCATCGAGTCGAATGACGAGCAGGCCGACGCGAACCGCGCGCTCGCCATCGTGGCGGGAGAACATCGTTCCATCGCTGCGGTACTCACCGGCCTCCGCGAATTGGATCGCGCACGGCGTATCGATGGCACGATTCCCGACGTGGCGCTGATGCGGCAAATGGCCGACTACCTGCGCCAGTTTCCGGCGAGGCTGCACCATCCCAAGGAAGAGGCATTCATCTTCCGCCTGCTCCGGCAGCGCACGAGCGAACACAACGCAATGCTGGACGAACTGGAACGGCAGCATGTGCTGGAAAACACCTTGATCGATGCCTTGTTCACCGCCCTCGCCCGTCACGGGCATGGAGATGCAGACGCCGCGGAAGCAGTCACCGCCGCCGTCCAGCGCCTGAGCGGCGCGGTCTGGGAGCACATGTCCCTGGAGGAGACCGTCATTTTCCCGGCTGCACGCCGGCATCTGACCAGCGCCGACTGGTCAGCTGTCTACAAAGCCTTTTCCGCGCACCACGCCCCCCTTTTCAGCCACTCCCCCGAGATGCCAATGAGGCAATTGTTCGCACGCATCGCTACCGCCCTGCAATAGGGTGACGGGTGCATGCCACTGCCGCAGGAGACAATTCACCGCCTGGCGCGGGGGGGCGCACCTGTGGCCAGGGCCTCCACCATTCGGCCAATGCGCCGGGGCAACGTCTTGCGATCAGCATCCCCCGGCACCAGTTGCTCGCTCAACACATAGCGGATCAGGAGTTCGCATACCAGTTCCCGATCCACCTTGACGCCAAAACGAGCCTCCCAGGCATCGAAAACAGAGCCGAGAACGTCCTGGAACCGGACCACCGAGTCGTGGAAGATGCGGCGAAAGAAACCAAGGGCGTATTCCGGTGCGGCGACCAGCAACCGGCGCGCGCGGCCATGCTCCAGGTAGTGGTCCAGGTAGCGAATCAACGCGTCGAAGCGCTCGTCGGGGTCCTGGTAGGGTTGGACGGCCTCTGCCAAGGTGACATGGAACTGCTCGCGTTTGTGACGGGCAAACGCATCCAGCAGTTCATCCTGAGACGCGAAATAGCGATAGAACGTGCCGCGGGAAATACCCGCCTCGCGGCAGACATCGAGTATCGAGATCCGCTCGGCGCCAGATTTCAGCACGATGTTCTCGGTGACCATCAGGATGTTCGCAATCGTTTGCTCGGAACGCCGGTTGCTGCGCCCACGGCGTACGCCAACCGGCCCTGTCTCTGCGGCCACCGGGCTCTTCTTCTCCACCATGGCGACAGCCGCCGCAGGTTTCTGCACAACAGGCGCCGCAACGCCACGATCCACCACCCTGCGACGGGGCTTGCCAACCGCTTTCGATGCGACTGCGGCTTGCTTGTTCGTACTCTTGAGGGTCATTTCCATGCTTTCTGAGGTTCAGTGAGAGATTCGGCGCTTGGCGATGCGGCCAAGGGTTTACCAGCACGCGCGGTGAAAAATCTAAATATAGAATTCTCATCTTTATCTAGAATTTTTTGCATCCTTGGGTGTGGCTTGGAGCGTTTTGCATGGCAGGAATCGGCAATCCCGACACGTGGTCCCTCGGTCAACAAGATACGGTCATTGCGGCGCTCGAACGCGCGGTAGCCAAACATTCCGACCGGGTGTTGCTCGACTTCTCGGGTGAACTCCATACCTACGGCGAAGTGGATCGCCAGTCGACCCGTTTGGCCCATGCGTTCGCGGCGCTGGGCGTGCAACCCGGCCAGACGGTCGTGACGATGCTCGACAACAACATCGATGCCGTGCTGTGCTGGTTCGCCATCAATAAGCTCTGCGCCGTCAGCGTACCCATCAATACCGCGCTCAAGGGTGAATTCCTGCGCCACCAGATTGCCGATGCCGGCGCGGCGCTCGTGGTCTGCGAGGCCGCGTATGCCGAACGCATCGCGGCGGTTTCGGACGGGTTGCCGGACGTGCAGCAGGTCCTGACCCGGGGCACGCCCGGCGACAGGCAGTGCGGCACCCTGCCCCTGGCCTCGCTCGACGAACACCGCGGCAGCGATGACAGCGCGTTCGAGCGCAAACCCCAGCCCTGGGAACTGGCCTGCCTCATCTACACCTCGGGCACGACCGGACCGTCCAAGGGCTGCATGATCAGCTACAACTACATGTGCAATCTGGCGCGTCTGCAACTGCGCGCTGGGCCGGCCAACGAAAACGACGTCACGATCACGCCCCTGCCGCTGTTCCACATGAACGCCATGTGCGTGGGCGTGCTGGCATCGATTCTGGTCGGCGCCCGCGTCGCTTTCGTTCCGCGTTTTTCGGTGTCGAACTTCTGGCCCGAAGTGGAGCGCAGCGGTGCCACCATCGCCTCCATCTTGGGCAGCATGGGGGCGATGCTGGCCAACGCGCCGGATACCGAGGCCGGGCGGCGCTGCAAGGGGCAAATCCATACAGTGCGGGGCAATCCGTTCACGGAGGAAGTCAAATCCATCTGGCGCGAACGCTTCGGCGCGAAACAGGTGGGCGGCAACGGCTATGGCCTCACCGAAGCGGCAGTGATCACTTCGCTGGCCGGTGGCGAATATGCCGCCCCCGGTTCGTCTGGAAAGCGCATTCCCGATTTCGACGTGCGCATCGTGGACGACCTTGACCGGGAAGTGCCGACCGGGACTTCTGGCGAAATCGTGGTGCGGCCGCTGCGCCCGGACATCATGTTCATGGGCTACTGGCGCAGGCCGGAAGACACGCTGAAGATCATGCGCAACCTCTGGCTGCACACCGGGGATATTGGCAAGTTCGACGAGCAAGGCTTTTTCTATTTCGTTGATCGCAAGAAAGACTACCTGCGCAGACGCGGCGAAAACATCTCCAGCTTCGAGATGGAGGCTGCCTTCGCCCGCCACCCGGCCCTGGCCGAAGTCGCCGTGCACGCCGTCCCGTCCGACAAGGGGGAAGACGACGTCAAGGTGACCGCCATGCTGCGCCCTGGCATGGCGCTGGCGCCCGAGGATCTTTTCCAGTGGGCCATCGACGCCGTCCCCTACTACGCCCTGCCGCGTTACATCGAATTCCGCGACAGCCTTCCCAAGAACCCCCAGGGGCGGGTTCTGAAGTATGAACTGCGCGACCAAGGTTGCACACCGGCCACCTGGGACCAGGAAACCAGCGGCATACAGGTCACCAAGCGCTGAAGCCTGTCTCCGGTGCATCAGTATTCGCGCACCGGCACATGGGCCGGGCGCGAGTTGTAGCCTGGCAAATGCAGCCCACCGTCCACGTGCATGGTGATTCCGGTCACGAACCGCGCCATCTCCGAGCCCAGAAAGACGGCCACTGGCCCGATATCCAGTTCCGGATCACCCGAGCGACCCATGGGCCGGGCGGCGGCCGAGCGCTCGGCGAAACCGGGGATTTCGGCGGCCAGCTTATGGAATGTCGCCCCCATGGCTGTCGGTGCAATGGCGTTGCAAGTGATGTTGAACCGGCCCCATTCGGCCGCTGCGCTGCGCGTCAGTCCGACGACACCGGATTTGCCCGTGTTGTAGTCGGCATGCTGCCAGGCTCCGATGTCCACGTCGATCGACGTGAAATTGATGATGCGCCCACCACCGCGCGCACGCATGTGCGGCAAGGCAGCGCGCATGGCCCACCAGGACGCCCAGACGGTAGATGTCAGGGTACGCTCCAGCATCGCATCCGTCTTGTCCTCCAGCAACACGTTCTCGGATGGGACGAAGGCATTGTTGATGAGAATGTCGAGCCCGCCAAAGCTATCCGCTGCGGCCTGAATGGCGGCTTCCACGCTGTCCTTGCGGAGCACGTCGGTGGGCACGAACAGGGCGCGCGCGCCCATCTGCTGGAGTTCGGCCTCGGCCTCGGCGCCGGTCACGGGATCGAGCTCGGCAATCAGTACCGCAGCGCCTTCTCGCGCATAGCAGCGTGCAATGCCGCGTCCGATACCACCGCCCGCTCCGGTGATCAGCGCCACCTTGTCTTTCAGCAAGCCCATTGAATCTCCTTATATTAGACAGAATTCTTTTTATCGTACACTTTAAGACACTTCGTGTCAGCCGGAAAAATCAGGCTTCGCGCGTTGCCAGCCGACGGCAGAGGCCCCGAAAGAAAGTTCCCATGCCTGTATTCCGACGCCGCATTCTGATCGCAACCGATCCCTTGGAAGCCGGCTTTCGCTGCCGGGCCGCGCTGGAGGATGACTTCCATCATTTCCGGGTCGAACTCGTCGTCCGGGATGGGCTCATCGCCTTCGTGCGTGGCGAAGCTCCTCGCCACCCTTACAGCCTGTGTCCTTCGGCGGCTGGCCAACTCCAACAGCTGGTCGGCACGCCCCCTGCGACAAGCGCCCACGGCGTGATGCGCCAAGTCGATCCCAGCGAGCAATGCACCCACATGCTGGAACTCAGCGGCCTGGCCGCGGCCGCCGCGTCCCGGGCCCTGCCGCGACGCCGCTATGACATCGAGGTGCCACTGAGAATCGAAGGACGCACATACGCGACCCTCGATCGCGACGGCATCCGGCTGCTGGCCTGGGATATCCAGGACCTGGACATCGTAGGGCCTCCCCCTTACGAAGGCATCGGGTTGCGCCAGGGCATGGCGCGCTGGGCGTTTGCCCACCTGACTGAAGACATGGCTGAAGCAGCACTGGTATTGCGGCGATGTGCCGTGATTTCCATGGGGAAGAATCGTCCCCTCGATGCACAGCGCCATGCCAGAACGACCGGAGCCTGCTATGCGCAGCAGCCTGGAAGAGCCCCTCTGGCTTTGCGCCAAGTGGGCTCGACCTGGAATTTCACGTGGCAGCCCGGCCAGCTATGCCGCGATGACCAGGAATGGCTCGCGTTCAAGGCTTGAAGGCAAGCGCGAGGTCAAAGGAAGATGGCCAGATTCGGCGTACCCAGCACGGCCTGGTCCAGCAGGATCTCGCGCTTGGCCAGCTTGAACCCCTCGCCATCCGACCGCAGGATGTCCCTGCGTTCCGCGCTGATCAGGTCGTATTCATCGAAGTTGAACCGGCTGCGCGTCACTAGCAGATAGCTGCGCACGCTGTATTCCTGGGGCTTGTCCGTCTCTTCGACCAGAACGTTGGTCACGAGTCGGCGCGTGCGCGATGGTGGATCTTCCGCCCAGGCGCTCTTGGTGCCGGTAAGGCGCACGATCCGCCCCATCACGGAGCGCCAATCGTCGTGGTAGTGCTGCATGGTGCGCACCACCGATGCCGCCTGCTGGTTGACCGGCCGTGTTTCCCTCAAGGGAGCGGAGTAGATCAGGTCTTGCGCGAGCAGGGCGCCCCATTCCTTGAGGCGGATTTCGTCAAGCAGGCGCGCCTCGACGTACAGAAATTGAAGGATCTGGTTGTAAACCGGCGATCCGATAGGCACCAGGGCGCCTTGGGCTTCACTCATGGGAGTCTCCGAGATTGGATGGTATCGAGTTGCAAGGAAGGATCAGACCGCGTCGCCCATGAGCTGGCGCCAGTACAACCACCAGTGCCACTGCGTGTCGTCCTTGGTGAAGCCTTCGTTGACGATGCCCGGGCCGGGCCAGCCTTTGGGCGCCCCGGTTTCATAGACAGCCTGGTACTTCAGGGTCATCTTCTTGCCCTGCGCGCCCTTGGCGGCCAGGGTCATGTGCGGCCAGGTGTCGGAGTCGTCCTGCTCCACCATGCCTGATGTGCCAAACAGCTGGATGGTCTGCCTGAGCATCTTGTCGCGCAACTCCTGCGGGGCGTCCTTTTCCGCAAAGATCCAGTTCACGAACTCCAGCTTGTCGGGCCCCTTCGGGACGTAGGCATGCATGGTCATCGAGCCGACCACCGAGCCATCGGCCTGTGGGATGTAGACGAAGCCAAACAGCACGTTCGGGAAGATGCCGCCGACCTGCGGCGGCATGCTGGTCTGCACATGCAGCTGTTCGGGCGTGAGGTTGCGCTTGAGCTGCTCGACCATCTCCTTCGTCATGCCGGCTGGCGGGAGCGCATTGAGCTTTTCGTCCACGCTCAGCACGTCGGGATCGAGCCCGGTCATGCGGCGAATCTTCCGCCCCAGGTCGATGCATCGCAACGCGTGCCCGTGCGGCGAACTGACTTCCACCCCGTACATCTCTGGGCTCAGGTCGCCACCGCTGCCCTCCCCTTCGCCCTTCTTGGAATAGTTGCCGACCTCGCCAAGCCAGCGGTGCAGGGTCAGCGTGTGGTAGCCGTCGGCGGCAGACTGCTCCCCTGCTGCCTTCCAGTTGGCACGCACCGTGAAGCGCTGCGGCGGCCCCAGCACTTCCATGCCTTTGTCGGTGCGCTTGAAAAGGATGTCGTAGTACCACTTGGCGTCGCCAAGGAATTCCTCGAACGAGGGGCCATCGATGTTCCAGGTTGCAAAGATCAGCCCGCCATACAAGGTGACCCGGGCCTTCTTCAACCCCAGTTCCTCCTTGCTCATCATCTTGCCGTGCATCGTCTCCTTCTCGACCGGCGCGCCGAGAAAGGCTCCGTTCGGACGGAAAGCCCAGCCATGGTAGATGCAGGTGTGGATCTGCGTGTTGCCCGCATCCAGGGTCGAAACCCGCATGCCCCGGTGCGTGCACAGGTTGAGAAGCACGTGAACCTCGCCCGACTTATCGCGCGTGACCAGCACCGAGTCGGAACCCATGTCGCGAGTGACGAAGTCCCCCGAGTTGGGAATCTCGGACTCATGGCCGAGGAAAACCCAGATCTTGCCGAAGATCCGCTCCATCTCCAGCTCGTAGAGCTCGGGGTCCGAGAGCGCGCGCATCTGCACCTCCCGTGTGTTCACATTGACCAGATCAACGACCTTGGTTCCATCGGAAAGCGTGGGGGGGGTGGGGCTTAGCATGCGCGTCTCCTTCATCTGTTTGGGCAGCTGTGGGGACGAAATATAAACAACCTAGCAAAGTCTGTACATATAAAGCCCGTTCCAGTGGCCCAAATGCGGCCAAAAACCAGGGTTAACACTAGGTTCGCGCATACCCTCCCAGCCTGGCATCCGCGCCATCCTTCTGGTTCGTGCCGAATTCCGATCAGGCCTTGAGAGAAGCGGTGATCTTGGCATGTGGCCCCGCCACCTGGCTTGCCCAGGCGTCCGGCATCTGGTCGAAGCGATACCCGACATGGTCAAAGGTGATGCGATGCTCGTGCGCCATCCGCAGGAGCCGGCGCCAGGTGGCCTCGCGATCGCTGGCCGAGCGCTGCCCCGTACCCACGCAACTGAGCGTGCGGAACAGCAGGTCGGCGATATCGAGCTTCACTTCGCGCCCGCCCCCCGTGCCGACGGTGAGGATGCGCGCGCCCCAGCGCGTGGCCTTCAGCGCCGCGAGCATGGGCGCACCGCATACGCCGTCGAGAACCACGTCGAACCCCTCGCCCGCCACGGCCTTCAGGGCCACGGCATCGTCGGTGCCGCCCAGGGCCACCACCGCGTCGGCCAGGCCCCGCGCGCGCAAGCGCTCCAGGGCGGCCGCATCGCGGGCCGCCCCCACCACACGGCCAGCGCCCAGAATGCGCGCGAGCTGCAGGGCGAGCTGCCCGAGCGTTCCCGTGGCCCCCAAGATCAGCACGGTTTCGCCAGGCTGGATGCGGGCCTGTTCCAGCGGCAGCAGTGCGCCGGTGCCCGCGATGCCCATGGTGATGGCCAGCGCATCGTCGACATCGTCGGGAACGTCCCACACCTCTTCGGTAGGTACCAAGGTGCGTTCGGCCCAGGCCCCGAAGGGCGCCACCGAGCGCTCGCCGAAATAGACCCGGCGCCCGTCCGGGGCGTGGCCTACCCCCTCGCCCCGAATCACGCACGGGAATTGCACGCCCAGGCGGTAGGCCCCCAGAACATCCCAGCCTCCCAGCCCCGCGGTATCGACCTTGATCAAGGTCGCGCCCTCGCGAGCCTGTGGTTCGGGAAAGTCCTGCAGAACCGGCGGCAGTCCGCGCTCGGCAATCACGGCCGCCCGCATCTTGCAGCCCCCAGATCGTAGAGATGGCTCATCTGATGCTCCCAAAGGCTACAGCGCGGTCTCTGCGTCCGCATCAGCGAACATCTTGTTGATGTCGCCCGAGGTCACCGGCTTGCCCGTCTGCCGCACCGGCTTGGCCCCCCCCATGCCCAGCATCGGTTCGACACTCACGTGCTTGGCCTGCGCCCGCAGCGCTCCCACGGTGCAGTTCTCGCGTCCCAGGATGGAGAACGGGTCGTAGGAGAACTCGCGCATGGCGTTGAGGTGGCCGATCTTGTCGATCTGCGCGTCCGTCAGGTGCCGGGTCTGCGCATGGAAGATCTCCGGCGAACCCGGCCAGGTGCAGTCGGAGTGCGGGTAGTCGCACTCCCAGGTCACCTTGTCTTCGCCGATGTCGGCCAGATTGCGCAAGCCGAACTCGTCTTCGATGAAGCAGGTGATGATGTGCTGCCTGAAGACGTCGCTGGGCTTGCCGCCGCCGAAGTCCGTCATGGTCCACTCGTGATGGTGCCGGTAGGTGAAGTCGGCACGCTCCAGCAGGTATGGAATCCATCCGATGCTGCCCTCGGAGAGGGCCATGCGCAGATTGGGGTACTTCTTCCACATGGGGGCCCATATCCAGTCGGCGGCCGAGTTGGCGATCGAGATCGGCATCGAGGTGATCCAGGCATCGATCGGCGTGAGGTCCGAGGCATGCTCGGCCTTGACGCCGGTGCCGATGTGGCAGCAGATCACCACGTCATTGTCCGCGCAAGCCTTCCACACCGGATCCCAATGGTCGGAGTGGATCGAGGGGAACCCATGCAGCGCGGGGTTGTCCGAGAGGGAGATCGCGTGAACCCCCAGCTTGGCCATGCGGCGGATCTCCTGGGCAGCCAGTTCACCATCCCACCATGGAATCAGGCTCAGCGGAATGAACCGCCCCGGCGCTGCATTGCACCAGTCGTGCAGGTGCCAGTCGTTGTAGGCCTGGATGGCGGCGAACGAAACCTCCCGCGCATCCCTGTACTGCTGGAAGCGCTGCCCCGCGAAACCGGGAAAGGTCGGGAAGCAGATGGAGCCCAGCACACCATTGGCGTTCATATCGTCCACCCGGGCCTTGATGTCCCACGTCCCGCGGCGCATGTGCTCGTAGCCCAAAGGCTCCATGCCGTATTCGTCCTTGGGGCGCCCCACCACGGAGTTCAGGCCCATGTAGCCTGTCGCGCGGTCTTCGAAGACCCAGACGTCACGGCCCCTGCTTTGAACCACCTTGGGCTGGCGGCCCTTGAATTTGGCTGGCATGTGGCGATCAAAAGCCCCGCGCGGCTCAATCGCGTGGTCGTCAACGCTGACAAGAATGAGGTCGTCGAGTTTCATGATGGACTCCAGATAAAGGAATATGCAAACAAAAGATGGGACCCCGATCGCGAATGGGACGATCGGGAATGCGCCGCGCCGGCCGCGCCGCACATCGCGGCGGGCACGTCCGGCGGGGCACACCGTGCGGCTGATTTGACGGCCTGGGGCTTCAGTCCCAGATCACGGGCACGGAGGACGCGCCGCGCAGCATGCTGCCGGCGATCACGGGCGCGGGGCGGTCCGGATCGAGCCGGATGTTGGGGAACAGGTCGAGCACCGCGTTGATGGCGATGGAAAGCTCCATCTTCGCCAGGTACTGGCCAATGCACATGTGCGGGCCGAAGCCGAAGGTGAAGGACGGCTTCTGGCGGCGGTCGATGTCGAAGGTGTCGCTGTTGTCGAAGATCTCTTCGTCGCGGTTGGCGGAGGCGACCACGCACTGCACCATCGCATCCCTGGGGATCTGCACGCCCCGGATCTCGACATCGCGAACGGCCTGACGCACCTTGACGGTGGACACGGGCTCGAAGCGCACCCCCTCGTCGATCAGCTTGGACACCAGGCTGCGATCGTTGCGGACCCGTTCGACCAGGGCTGGACGCTGCAGCAGCAGCGTCATGATTGAGCTGAAGGTCCGGGTGGTGGTTTCGCCGCCGGCGGCCACCATCGAACGCGCGAAGGTCGTGATTTCGTGGTCGTCGAGCTTGCGCCCCTCGAATTCGGCGCGCAGCAGGCGGCACACCAGGTCGTCTCCGGGAGCTCCTTCGGCGCGGCGGCGCTTGACCAGCGCCATCACGGTCTCATACAAGGTGTTGGTGGCCTTCATCGCGCGCTCGCGGGACGCGGCCTCTTCGGCCGGGTCGATCTTCGGGCCAGCCAGCACGGTCAGGCCCATCGCCGCGTACTCGTAGAAGTTGCCCAGTTCCTCGTCGGGAAAGCCGATCAATCCGTAGATGACGCGGATCGGGAAGTACAGGCCGAAGTCCAGCAGGTCGGCGCGCTTGTCGGGCACCAGGGGCAGGATGAACTCGTCGCGGATCTGGTGCTCGATCGCGGCGCGCCAGGGCAGCACGGCATCGGGTGCAAACACCGGCTGCAGCAGCCCGCGGGCCTTGCGGTGCGCCTCGCCATCCATGGCCGTGATGACCAGTCCGTCGGCACTGAAAAAGCTGCCGAAGCCCTTGGCCATGAAGCGGCTGTTGAAGGTGGCGGAGTCCTGCAGCACGTTCTTGACGTCGTTGTACTTGAACAGGGTGAAGGTCGGGTGGCCGTGGTTGGCACCGGCATGCGTGGGCACGCCGATGCTGTTCATGAAGTCGCCGGTCGCGACCGGCGACGTCGCGCGCCTGTCGCGGCACACCGCGTACAGGTCGATGTCGGTCCCTCGGTAGTTGGCCGAAAGTGCAGCGAAAGCCTCTTCGAGCTTCTCGGAACGATAGGTGGTTTTCATTTTTTCCTCAAAGGTGGAACGCGACACCGCAGGTCACAGAAAAATGCCGAGGTTGGGCGTGCCGAGCACGGATTGGTCAATCAGGACCTCGCGCCGCGCCAGTTGCAAGGCGCCGCCTTCCTTGCGCAACACGTCATGGCGGTCGCAGGGGATCAGGTCAAAATAGTCAAAATCGAATCGGTTCCGGGTGAGAAGCATGTAGCTCTGCACCTTGAATTCATTCGGCTTGTCGGTCTTGTAGACGCGCACGTTGCTGACCATCCGGCGCGTGCGCGAGGGAGGGTCTTCGCACCAGGCGCTGCGGGTTTCCGTGATACGGCGCACGCGCAGCATCAACGAGGCGTAGTTGTCGTGCATGTGCTGAACGGTTCGAATGGTCGTGCCATCCTGCATGCGCACGGGGCGTGTCAAGCGCTGCGGGACGTTGTATTCGATGTCCTGCGCCAGCAGCGCGCGCCATTCGTCAAAGCGCAGCTCATCGAGCATCTCCGCCTCGTCAATGAGGAATTCGACGCATTCGTTGTAAAGGGGACTGCCGACAGGCATGCGGTTGCCGCGCACGGTGGATGGCAGAGGCGTGGGTTCGAGCAGGTTGGCAAACATGGTGATCTCCTGGTGGTGAAGGGTTGGCATCGGCGGCTCAAGACTCGCGAGTCATCAGCTCGTGCCAGTACTGCCAGAAGCTCCAGTTGGTGTCGTCCTTGGTGAAGCCGCTGCCAACATGACCGGGACCCGGCCAGCCGTCAGGCTTGCCGGTCTCATACTTGGCTTGGTATTTGAGCGTGATGTTCTTGCTCATCGCCCCTTTGGAGACGATGGTCTGGTGCGGCCAGGTGTCCGAGTCGTCCTGCTCCACCATGCCGGAAGTGCCCAGGAACTGGCAGGAAATGCGCAGCATCGCGGCCTTCTGCTCGGGCGGCGTATCCTTTTCTGCCAGGATCCAGTTCATGAACATGAACTTATCCGGCCCCATGGGCACATAGGTGTGCAGGGCCATCGCGCCCGTCACCTTGCCATCGGCCGTCGGCAGGTAGATGAACTCGAACAGTCCGTTGGGAAAGAAGTTGCCCACTTGCGGCGGGTTGGAGCTCATGATCTCGATCTGCTCAGGCGAGAGGCGGCTCACCACATCGGGGATCATCTCGGCCGTCAAGCCCGGGGGGGGCAGGACAGTGAGCTTTTCCTGGGGCGAAAGCTCGGCTGGATCCCTGCCCGTGATCCGGTGAACCTTGCGGCCCAGATCGATACAACGCATGGTGTGGCCATGGTCAGTCCAGACTTCAACGCCATACATTTCCGGTGTCAGGTCCGCCCCACCCCCTTCGGCATTGGGCTTCTTCGCATAGGGGCCGATCTCACCCAGCCAGCGGTGCAGGGTCAGCGTGTGATAGCCATCGCATGCCCCCTGCTCGGCAGCTGTCTTCCAATTGGCCTTGATGATGAAGCGCTGCGGCGGCCCCAAAACCTCCATGCCACTGGTGGTACGGCACCACATGGTGTCGTAGTAAAACTTTGCGTCTCCCAGGAACTCGTCGAAGGAAGGGCCGTCAAGGTTCCAGGTGGCGAAAATCATGCCGCCGTAGACCGCCACGCGGGCCTTGGTGAGCGAGAGTTGCTCTTTGCTCATCATCTTCCCGTGCATGCACTCCTTGTCGACGGGGGCGCCGATGAAGTCCCCATTGGGCTTGAAGGCCCAGCCGTGGTAGATGCACATGTGGGCCTGGGTGTTGCCCACGTCCAGCGTGGAGACCTTCATGCCCCGGTGGGTGCAGACGTTGAGCACCACGTGCACCTGGCCCTCGCGGTCACGCGTGACGAGGACCGAATCCGAACCCATATCCCGCTGGACGAAATCTCCCGAGTTGGGTATTTCCGTTTCATGGGCCAGGAAGACCCAGGTCTTGGCGAAGATCTTTTCCATCTCGAGCTGGTACAGCTCGGCATCGGACAAGACCCGCATCTTCACTTCACGGGTGTCCAGATTGATGAGGTCCGAGATTCTGGTTCCGTCGGACAACACCGGATTGCTACGCGTCAACATTTCATCGTCTCCTTGGGACCGGCACGATTGCCGGCATGGAGACAATTTAGGACAGTTTTTCTATTTGTGTTCAACTTCTAGAGGTTTACCCGAAGCCGAAACGCCTGCCCTGTTGATCTATCGCAAATTACCAGGGGGGACTGGCCATGAAAGGCGCCTTCAAGAAGTCTCCGTTCCCGCCGGATGCAAGGCAACGCCAATCGCCAGCATGATCAAGAGCACCGCGGCCCCGTCTTGCCAATGCAGCGCCTCGTTCAGCCACAGCGCGCCCGACAGCAGCCCGAGCACGGGGATCAGGGAAATGCTGACACTCGCTGCGACTGGCGGCAAGGCGCGGGCCAGGGCGAACCACGCCACGTGGCAAAACCCAAAAATCAACAGTGCGTTGTAGGCGATCGCTGCCCAGACCCCTGGCGAGGGCTGGTTCGCGGGCAGGCCATCGGTGATCCCCACATACAGCAGAACCGCGACTGCCGTGATCGCCGTCATCCAGAACCCGATCGCGAGCACAGGCACATCCATGGCGCTACGCCGCAGTTGCTGGGTTCCCAGGGCCCACACCGCGGTTCCGGCCAGCAGGGTGAGCCCGGCCAAGGGAACCCCGCTGAGGCGCGAGAACTCATGCCACAGCAGCAACACCACGCCTGCAGTCGCGCTCCCCACGCCCACCCATTGCGGCCGGGACAGGCGCTGGCGATACAGCAACATGCCCCAGAGCGCCGAAAACACGGGCATGGTGTAGCCGATGATCGCCGCCCGCCCGGAACTCAGGCCCGGCAGGGCCCACATCAGGCACAGGTGCCAGGCCACCATGTTGGTGGTTGCCAGCAGCAGCAACTCGCCCCAGTACCGTCGTGGCACCTGCAGGGGAACCCGCAGCAGCTTCAGCCCCACCCACAGGCACGGCAGGCCCAGTACCATGGACCAGGCCCGGAATGCCATCGCGGGATAGGCGCTGACGGCTGATTTCATGATGGGCCAGTTCACCCCCCAGAACAGGGTGACGAACACGAGCAGCCAGACCTGGCGTCGGCTCAGGACAAAACCCGTCATGCCGCGACGGAGGTATCGAGTTTCAGCAGGCGGCGCGCATTCCCGCTGCGGATCTTGGCCACATCGGCGTCAGAAAGGCCCAGTCCGGCGGTCAGGTCGCCATTGTCGTAGGCGCCCCCGAAGTTGGTGCCATAGAGAACCTGGTCGGCGCCCACCACCTCCACCACGGCGCGGCGCAGCGCCGGATGGTGCACGTCCAGGTCGAACCAGAAGTTGGACAGGTAGTCCATGAACGGGCGCTTGTTGCGTGCGTCGGGCGCCATCGACTTGTTCAGCTCGGCCAGGCGCCCGAGCTGGAACACCGCCATGCCACCGGCGTGGTTGATGTAGGTTTTCAGTGTGGGGAACACGTCCAGCGCGCCGCCGCAGATCAGGTACCAGAAGAACAGGGTTTCATCGACGCAATCGCCCACGATCGAGGTGGTCTCGAAACGGTCTTCCGCATGCTTGTCGCCCCACCATACGGACTGGTTGTAACCATGCACCATCAGCGGCACATCCAGCCGCGTGACAGCCTCCCAAACGGGGAACAATTCCTCGCTATAGGCCTGCAGGCCCTTGAAATTGGCGCCCCCCACGCAGACCCCCTTGGCCCCGAGTTGCGTGACGGCGCGCTCGATCTCGCGTGCAGCCGCGACCGGATCGGCCAGGTTGGCGTGTGCCCAGAAAGCAAAGTGCGCCGGGTCCTGGGCGCAGTAGGCGGACATCTCGTCATTGCAGATGCGCGCGTATTCGCTTCCGAAGTCGTCCGCCCAGTACATGAATGCATGCGAGGGCGTGGACACCACTATCTGGTCCACGCCGCGCTGGGCCATCAGTTCGCGGCGCGCGGCATGCGTCATCTTTGCCAGCAGGTTCGCCTCCGCCTGCTGGTCCGAGGTGGCCTTCGATTTTTGCTTGGTTCCCAGCGCGAAGTGCCCGACGGTGAACCCCTGCATCTTCATGAAAGGCCCCCAGAAATCGTGGCGGTTGAGCATTCCAGGAGTCAGCAGGTGGGCGTGGGCGTCGATCAGCATAGGTCGTCAGGGTGATGGGACGGGGAATGGCCCCCGGGACAGCCGCCCGGACTTGACATCAGCCGAGCCAGCACAGTCTAATGTTTGAACACTTATTGTCAATGTGTTTCAATTTCAGCAAGAACCTGAGAGACCCGATGCAACCCACCACATACCACCTGCTTGGCCGTACCGGTTTACGCGTCTCGCGCCTGTCCCTGGGTACCATGACCTTTGGCACCGAGAACGGTTGGGGCTGCGATCGGGAGACCGCACGCGCGATGTTCGACGCCTACCTGGCATCCGGGGGGAATTTCATCGATTCGGCTGACATCTACACGCAAGGCACCGCCGAGACCTGGCTGGGCGAATTCATGTCGGAAACGGGTATGCGCGATCGCGTCGTTCTGGCCACCAAGTACAGCTTCAATCACCAGAACCCGCAAGGCAACCCGAACGCCGCGGGCAACGGCCGCAAGAATCTGATCCGTTCCCTGGATGCCTCGCTGGCGCGGCTGAAGACGGACTATGTGGATCTCTACTACCTCCATGCATGGGATGGCATCACGCCGGCGGAGGAGGTTCTGCGCAGCATGGATCAGTTGGTGCGCGCCGGCAAGATCCGCCACTGGGCGCTCTCGGACGTGCCCGCCTGGTATGCCGCGCGCATCACCACCCTGGCGCAGTACCATGGCCTCGAAGGTCCTTGCGCGGTGCAGCTCGAGTATTCGCTGGTGCAGCGCGGCATCGAGTACGAGTTTCCCGCCATGTGCCAGGAAGTGGGCCTCGGGCTGGTGGCCTGGAGTCCTTTGGGCGGCGGCCTGCTGTCCGGCAAGTACCAGCCCAATGTGGAGGCACCAGCACAGCAGGCTGGGCGCATCAAGGCCACCGCCGCGGTGGCGACACCCGCGCTGAACAAGCTGACGCCGCGCAACTGGGAGATCGTCGCGGCGCTCGAATCCGTCGCCAATGAATTGGGGCAGCCCATGGCTAGGGTGGCCATCAACTGGCTGTCGGGCCGCCCGGCGCTCAGCTCGGTGATCCTGGGCGCCACCCGGCTCGAACAGCTGCAGGACAGCTTGGGCGCGCTGGACTTCGAGTTGCCTTCCGAACTCCGTACCCGGCTTGATCAGGTGAGCGCGTTGCCACCGCTGTTTCCCTACAACTTTCTGAGCGCCATTCAGCCGCGCATGCACGGGGGAGCCAGCGTGTCGCCCCACCCTCCCCACTTTGACGAACCTCCTGCGGCTCGCAGTGGCGGCTGGCGCTGAGCGACAGACCAGCGCCCCTGGAGAACCCGCCCATCCATGGCAAATGTCCGGGGAACTCGCACGAAAGAGCCTCGGAGGAACCAGTGAAAATGGCAGGCATGGCCTCCCAGCCAATCGAAACGGAGACATCCACATGATTTTCTGGACCCGGCGTCGGATGCTTGGCCTCGCGGCCAGTGCACTCCCGACATGGGCAGCTCCTGGCTACGCCCAAACCATCTGGCCCACCAAGCCTGTCTCGATCACGGTGGCATACGCCGGTGGCGGTGCCATCGACGGGCTGATTCGCTACTGCACCGAGCAGATCCAAAAGCGCCATCCCGAGATCGTGTTCGTCATCGAGTACAAGCCTGGCGCAGGCGGCAACATTGCGGCGGACGCTGTCGCCCGCATGAAAGGCGATGGGCATCAGTTCCTGATGACAGGATCCTCGACCCAGGCGGCCAACGTCAGCTTGTACAAAACCCTCCCATTCAATCCGGAAAAGGATTTCGCGCCGATCGCCTCCATGGCCACCGTGCCTTACATCCTGGTGGTCAACCCCGCGCGCGTGCCGGTCAGCACGTTTCAGGAGTTCGTCGCCTTCGTCAAATCCAGGCCGGGCCAGTTGAGCTACGCCAGTTCGGCGATCACCGGAAGGCTCGCTGGCGAGATTCTCAAGCAGCGCCTGGGATTGCAGGCGACCTTCGTGCCGTACAAGACCTTGGCCCAGGTGGTTTCCGACATCATCGGCGGCCATCTTGACTACGCCTTTGGCGACCCTCAGGGCTACCTGCCACATGTGCGCTCCGGCCGCCTGCGTGCAATTGCCGTGACGACGCGCGCGCGCATCGCCGCCGCCAGCGACATTCCTACCCTCGCGGAGTCGGGCGTCGCTGATTTCGACGTCTCCGCGTGGCTGGCTCTCTACGGGAAGGCCGGGATGCCAGCCTTCGCAATCCAACGCTTCAACCAGTTGATCAACGAGGTGCTGGAAGCGCCCGAGGGCCAGGCATTCCTTACCAGCATCGGGCTGCAGCCACTGCTTGGCAAGCCCGACCAGCTTGCCACCCTGCAAAAGCGCGATACGCTGGCCTGGGCACAGGCCATCCGGGCGGCAGGCATCACGATCGAATAGTCCATGCCTGAAATCAGATCCCCGGCCAACGCCAGCCCTATGCCGGCAGTCGATCCCGCTTACCTTTGCGAGGGTGCGTTGGGCTTCTGGCAAATTGCCGAGCGGCAGCCCAGCCGCATCGCGATCACGGAATCCAATGGCGGCTGCAGCACGTTCGGCGAGCTGCGCGACCGCGTCGATCGCCTGTCCCATGCGCTGCGCGGCTGCGGTGCGAAGACCGGCGACGCCGTCGCGGTCTTGTTGCCGAACTCCAGCGACTGGCTGGCGAGCGCGCTCGCCATCTCGCAAATAGGCGCCTACCTGGTGCCTTTGAATTGGCACCTGACGGCCGAAGAATTGGCCTACCTGTTGTCCAACAGCATGAGCCGCGTGCTGATTGCCGATCATCGCTTTGCCTCCACGGCCAGCCAGGCGGCCCGACAGGCGGCACTCCCCGAGCAAGGGCGCCTGGCGGTTGCGGGAGACATACCGGGTTTTCGCGATCTGCAATCCTTGCTGGACGCGCAGCCCGACGCCCCTCTTGGCGACCGGCTGGCAGGCAGCACCATGTTCTATTCCTCCGGCACCACGGGACGCCCCAAGGGAATTCGGCGGCCGCTGACAGGATTGCCCCCCGAAGGGGCATTGGCGCGCACCCTTCCGCTCTATTCGGGCATGTTCGGCCTGCGCGCGGGCAATGGGGCGCACCTGGTCTGCACGCCGCTCTACCACGCGGCTCCCGGCTCCCGCGCCATCCAGATGCTGCATCTCGGGCATCGGCTCGTGCTGCTGGAAAAATGGGACAGCGAACGCGTGCTCGCCCTGATCGAAAGCGAACGCATCGACAGCGTGCAGCTGGTGCCGATCCTGTTCCACCGCCTGCTGCAACTTCCGCAGGCTATCCGGCAGCGCTACGACCTTTCGAGCCTCAGAACCGTCATTCACGCGGCTGCCCCATGCCCGCCGGAGACCAAGCGCCGGATGATCGAGTGGCTTGGCCCTGTTCTGCACGAGTACTACGCGTGCAGCGAGGGAGGGGGCACCTATGTCGGCAGCGACGACTGGCTGCGGCGCCCCGGGACAGTGGGCCGCAGGTATCCGTTCAGCAAGCTCGCCATCCTGGATGAGGGCGGAGCCGAGCTTCCTGCCGGCGAGCCCGGGTTGATCTACATGAATGATGGCTTCGATTTCGAGTATTTCAACGATCCACAGAAGACCCGTTCCGTCAAGCGCGGTGACCTGTTCACCGCGGGAGACTATGGATACCTCGATGAGGAAGGCTGGCTCTACCTTTGCGACCGCCGCTCCGATCTCATTCTTTCCGGCGGCGTCAACATCTACCCTGCCGAGATTGAGGCCGTTCTCATGCAGCATCCTTCGGTATCCGACGCAGTCGTCGTGGGACTGCCGGATCCCGAATGGGGCCAGAGTGTCTGCGCATTGGTCCAACCCCGCGAGCCGGCCCCATCGCACGCGCTGGAGGCGTTGCGTGCCGAGCTGATGGCGTACTGCGGGCAGCACCTGGCTTCCTTCAAGCGGCCCAGGCACCTACTCCTCGCGCACGTCCCGCGCACCGATGCCGGCAAAGTCGGCCGCGCTGCAGTCCGGCAAGCGCTGCTGGCGGGAGAACTGCGTCCGCTGGCAGGTGCCGCTCCTGCCTGACCACCGGCTCAGCGCACCATCAGCGTCCCGCCATCGACGGCAAAGATCTGGCCGGTCATGAAACGCGCGCCGGGAGATGCCAGGAAGGCGAGCACCGGCACCAGATCCTGCGCCATGTCGCCCAGCTTGCCGCCCAGCGGGATCACCCTGGCCATCAGCGCATCGTGCGCGCTCAGTTGCTCCGGGCTCATTTCGGAACGGGTCTGGTCATACATGGGCGTCCAGATGGCCGGGGCGATCGCATTCACGCGGATGTTGTAGGGCCCCCATTCCTGGGCCACGGTGCGGGTCCAGGCCAGGACAGCCCCTTTGGCGGCCGAATAGGCAGACTTGTTGGGGAGCCCCAGCGCGCCGGCTGCGGAAGCGAAGTTGATGATGCTGCCGCCCTGCTCCCTCATATGGGGAAACACCGCCCGGTTCATCAGGAAGGTACCCGTGGCATTGACAGCAAAGACCTTTTCCCACAACGCCAGACTGGTCCCCTGCGCCGGCGAAGACGGCGCGATGCCCGCGGCATGGATCAGCACATCCAGGCCGCCCAGGCGGGTGCAGGCGGCATCGACCGCGCGCGCAACCGAGCCCTCGTCGGCCACATCGACCTCCATGAAGCCCCGTGCTCCCGCCGCCTTGGCAACGGCTTCGCCGCGTTCGCGGTTCAGGTCCATGGACACGACCAGCGCCCCCATGCCCGTCAGCGAGCGCACAAGGCCCTCGCCCATGCCACTGGCCCCTCCGGTGATGAGGATGCGGCGGCCGGCCAATTCTGAAACGGACATGGTGGTGCTCCTCTAGCGCTGCACTTTGATGGTGGAGGACTCGATGTCCCAGGTGGCAGGCGTCACCCCTTCATCGCGCAGCTGGTACTTCAGAATCCGCCCCTGCGGATTGACCGGCAGTTCGACCCGGAACTCGATGTAACGGGGCACGGCGTAATAAGGCACCCGATCCACCATCCAGCGGCACAGGGCCTCTTCGGTGAGTTGGGCACCCGCCACCCGCTTGGCGGTGACCTTCAGGTCGTCCTCGCCCAGATTCGACCGCACGGCATGAACCGCGACCTGCTCGATGTCGGGATGCTGCAGGATCGCCGATTCCATCTCGAAGCTGGAGATGTTCTCCCCCCGCCGGCGCAGATAGTCCTTCTTGCGGTCCACGAAGTAGAAGAACCCGGCCTCGTCGAACTTGCCAATGTCTCCCGTGTGGAACCACATGTTCCCCATCACCTTCTGCGTGTCCTCGGCCCGGCGCCAGTAGCCCTTGAACATGATGTCGGGATGCAGGGGCCGGCACACAACCTCGCCGGCCTGCCCGGGCGGCAGCGGATTGTCCTGGTCGTCGAAGATGCGCACGTCGAACTCGGGAGCGCACCGTCCCGACGAGCCTGGAGGAACCGGCTCGCCGGCTGGCACCGACGTGATCAGCGCCTCCGTCAGGCCGTAGGCGTTGGAGCCGATGTGGCGCGCGCCGAAGCGGTTGCGCCACATCGCCTTGATGTCTTCCGTGAACGGATTGCCCTTGACCGTGTGGATCTGGCCGAAGCAGCGCCTCATCGCGTCATTGTCCGGTGCCTGGGCCAGCAGCGTACCCAGGGCGCCCAGGATGGACACCACGGTGGCCCCGGATGCCTCCACGGCAGGCCAGAAGCCGCTGACCGAGAACCGTGGAGCGATCGAGATCGTTCCACCCACCAGCAGCGTGGACACCACGCCGGTCGCGATCGCGTTCATGTGGAACAGCGGCAACGGGGTCCACAGCACATCGTTCGGGCCGAACGGCGCAGCCCGCAGGAGCAGGCGCGCCACATGGCACATCTGGTTGCCGCTGATCATGCAGCCCTTAGAAGGCCCTGTTGTCCCGGACGTGTAGATCAGGGCGTTGAGCGCGGCCGGATCGGGCAGCTCGGCCAGGGGCGTGGTGTCGTGCCCCCGGTGATCGTCAAGGCTTTCGATGGCAAAACCAACGTCTGGACACCCATTTTCCACAACCCCGCGCACCAACAGGCGCCTAATGCCTTGAAGGTGCCCGGCCACCTCGAACAGGCGCGGAGCGTAGGCCGCATCGCACACCACGATCTCGGCCCCCGAGTCGGCCACCTGGTGGCGCAGGAACTCGCCCTTGAGCGCCGTGTTCAACGGAACGCTCACGGCGGACAGCTTGTTGAGCGCGATCCAGAGAACCACGGCGTCGAGGTGGTTGTCGAACAGCGAAGTGACGGTGGCGCCGGCCTTCACCCCCAATGCCTGCAGCGCATGGGCCATGCGGTTGCTGAGAGCGTCGAACTCGGCGTAGGTGGTTTTCTCGCCACTGAAATCGAACAGGATTTTGTCCGGATGCGCGAGAACCGCGCGGGCCAAGGCCGCCACGGGAGTGTCGCGCAGTCCTGGCGTCCAGCCAGGTGCGCTATCAATGTCTTTGCTCATTCGATGTGCCCTGCCGCGACCGGCGGCAGATTTTTTGCGTTGTGTGAAGGCGCCGATCGGAAGCATGCTGCATGCCACCGCGGCGACGGAACCAGGGCGCCCGCCCGTGGGTGGAGGACGCCCATCAAGGCTGCGTGATGCGCGTACGCAGCAGGCCGATGCCCTCCACCTCTAGTTCCACGACATCGTCAGGCTTGAGGTAGCGCATCTGCTCCAGGCCACAGCCATTGCCCACCGTTCCCGACCCGATGAACTCACCGGGATGCAGGGTTTCGGAGCGCGAGACATGCGCGATCACATCCTCGAACTTCCAATACATGTCGCGCGAATTGCCGCGCCCCCATTCCTCGCCATTGACACGGGCGACCATGTTCAGGTTGTAGGGATCGGGGAGCTCATCGGCAGTGACCAGGCAGGGCCCCATCACGTTGCTGGTATCGAAGTCTTTGCCCTTGGCCGGCCCCAGCATGCCGCCCATTTCCACGGCCTGGGCATCACGCGCGCTGATGTCATTGAAGATCGTGTAGCCAAAGATGTACTCGCGCGCCTTCTCTTTGGGCACGTCCTTGGCCCGCGCGCCTAGGTAGAAGCCGAACTCGAGCTCAAAATCGAGCGCCTTGCTGTAGCCGGGCCACACGACATCGTCGTCCACGCCGATGGTCGCAAAACGGTTGCATTTGTAGTAGATGGGCTGGCGCAGGAAGGTCTCGATCGCGCGCTCGTCTGAGCGGGTGTTCATGGCCTTCAGTGTGGCCTCCGGATCCGGTGTGCGCGCCGCGCGTGCCCGCCGTGCTGCCGCATAGCTCTGGCGCAGATGCAGCTCGAAGCAAGAGGCATCGCGCATTTGCGGTGGCGGTTGGATGGGCGCCAGGATTCTGACCGCGCTGCGCTCCCGGACGGCCGCACGGGGCGCGCGCGCGATCAGGTCGCGCGCAAGCTCGGAGGCAGCGGGCCCCGCTTCGATCAGCGCGAGGATGCTCGCCAGTGCGTCCGCGCTGCCGCCATGCACGGTCTGCGCCGCCTGCCGCAAGTCAAGCACCGCTTGGTCGCCCTCGATGAATGCGCCTGCGCGGGCGGCTTCGCCTGCAGCCTGAAATGTCACCAGTCTCATATTGATCGTTTCTCTTGTGGGGGGATTGAAAACCAGGGGCAAAGCGCCTCTAGCGGGAACGAAGACTCAGTTGGCCGGCGGCAGAGGCGGCGCGTCAGCGGGCTCCAGCCGGCGGCGAAGCACCACCGGCGCTCCACCATGGCTGCGCTTGACCAGCCATTGGGCAAGCGAAGCATCCATGTAATCAGCGTGTCCTGGGAACCAATTCGCGAGCGCATGGGCGAGATCGCGGGCTATCTGCCCTGGACCGCCATTGCGCAGAATCTCCTGCACCTCGTGCACGGAACGCAGAACCGCCGTATGTTCGTCCACATGGCACTGTGCGGCAGGAAACCCGGTGGAGTCCATCCAGCGCCGCTCCTGCTCGAAATGCTCGACGGCATGTGCTTCGAAAGCGGCAAGGCACCCCGCAAGATCGACATCTTTCGCTGTTTGAAGGGCCGCCACGCACGCGACAAATTCGCGATGGGTGCCATCCATGTCACCGTGCCCAAGCAAGTAGCGATCGGACCAAGCCATGGCATTGCCGCCGCCCTCTCCAACGGCCCCGGGTGACGAGTGCTCCTGGGACAAGCGCATGTCTTCCATGATCACACCCGACCGGCCACCGGAATGCACGCGCCTGTGACGGCGCTGGCATCGTCCGACAACAGAAACGCGATGACGGCGGCCAGCGAGCGCGGCGATACCCAGCGCGCGGTGTCGGCATCGGGCATATCGGCCCGGTTGGCAGGCGTGTCCAGAATGCTGGGGCACACAGCGTTCACACGCACGCCACGATCCTTGACCTCCTCGGCAAGCGCTTCGGTTAGCCGCGCGACGCCAGCCTTGGACGCCGCATAAGCCCCCATTCCCATTCCGGCCTTCTGTGCAACCAGCGCTCCCACGTTGACGATGCCTGAGCCATCGGCCGCCAACAGCCGTGGCAGAGCCTCCCGGCACGCCACCACGGTACTGCGCAGATTCATCGCATAGAGCGCATCCCACGACTCCAGGGTTCCGCTCTCCAGCGTTTCCCATCGGAACCCCCCGGCGGCGTTCACCAGGCCATCGAAGCCCTGGAGCCGCTCGCTTGCCTGCTGGAATGCGGACCGTGTGGCATCCGGGTCGGTCAGGTCAATGCCGCCGATCACCGCCGTGATCCCAGGCACATCCTGGGCCGCAACACGATCGAGCAGGACAACGCGGGCTCCCTGCTCGACCAGCACGGCCCCCACGGCACGGCCCAGCACGCCCAGGCCGCCGGTCACAACGATATGGCGGTTCGCCAAAGAATGTTCACTCATAGATGCAGATGGTTGGTAGAAACCATTAGTTAGACACATTGACGCAATTTGTTCAGATATTAAACTCTCTCAACCCGCCTGCGTCAATTCGTAGCGGCCCTGATTCAACCCACTGCCAGCCCGACATACCCCGCGTTCATGCCACGAAAACTGCCCCAGATCACCAGCGACTCATCGGCCTTTTGGCAGGGAGGGGAATCGGGCCGACTGATGATCCATCGCTGCAGCACCTGCCGGCGGTTCTTTCATCCACCCGCTCCGATCTGCCCATTCTGTGGTTCGCTGGATGTGGCGCCGCAGGCCACAAGCGGCCGCGGCCGCATCGCCACCTACACCATCAACCACCAGGCGTGGAAGCCCGAGCTGGCCACCCCCTACGTCGTGGCCATCGTCGAGCTCGACGATCAGCCCGGCCTGCGCCTGCTCAGCAACGTCGTGGAATTAGTGCCCGATCAGGTGCGAATCGGCATGCCGGTGCATGTCACTTTCGAGCAGCACGAAGACGTCTGGCTCCCTCTGTTCAAGAAAGCCGAATGATGTTCGACCATCTGTACGAAAAAAACGTGGCGATCGCCGGCGTAGGCCAATCCGAAGTGGCCCGCCCATCCGACAAGTCCGCCATGCGCCTGACCCTGGACGCATGTCTGGAAGCCATTGCCGATGCGGGTCTCACGCGAAAGGACATCGACGGCGTGGCTTGCTGGCCAGGCGACAACAACAATGGCAACAGCTTTTCCCCGGTGGGCCCCAATGCGCTGATCGGCACGATGGGGCTCCACGTCAACTGGTATGGCGGCGGCTACGAAGGGCCGGGGCCACTGGCCGGCGTGATCAACGGCGCGATGGCCATTGCCGCGGGCCTGTGCCGCCATGTGCTGGTGTTCCGCACGATCACCGAAGCGAGCGCGCGGCGGCTCGACAAGAATGCCAACGCCTTGAGCAACAAGACCGCCGGGCGCGACAGCAGCTTCTTCTGGCAGTGGTACACCCCCTATGAAGTGCACTCGGCCATCAACCTGATGGCCATGTACGCGCAGCGGCACTTCCACGAATACGGGACCACCCCCGATCAGTTGGCGCAAATCGCCCTGACCTGCCGTGCCAACGCCGAGCTCAATCCCAAGGCTGTGTACCGCACGCCCATGACCATGGACGACTACTTGGCCTCCCGCATGATCTCGACGCCCCTGCGCATGTTCGATTGCGACGTGCACTGCGACGGGGCGACGGCCATCGTGCTCTCGCGCATGGATGCGGCGCGCCATGGACCGAATCCCCCCATCCGCCTGGAGGCCATCGGTTCGGCATTGCACCAGCCCTGGTCCTGGGATCAGGTTTCCCTGACCGGCGGGGCCAGCATCGACGCGGCACGCATGATGTGGCAGCGAACCGATCTCAAGCCGGCTGATGTCCGCAGCGCCCAGTTGTACGACGGCTTTTCCATCCTGACCCTGCTCTGGCTGGAGGCCTTGGGCCTGTGCCCGGCGGGCGAAAGCGGCCGCTTCGTCGAAGGCGGCACGCGGATCGCCCGCGACGGCGCCCTGCCGGTGAACACCAATGGCGGCCAGCTCTCGGGGGGAAGAACCCACGGCCTTGGGTATGTGCACGAGGCTTGCACCCAACTCTGGGGGCGCGCCGGACAGCGCCAGATCGCGCCGCACCAGGTAGCGGTCGCGGCGGCCGGCGGAGGCCCGCTGGCCGGCTCGCTTCTGCTCGTGCGCGAGTGAACCGGCCCTGGCCCTACCTGCCCTTCCCTTCCCCATTGCCGGCACCCTATGACACAACCTCTCCCCACCTCTTCACATACCGCGCATGGCCTGGGCATCGATCTGACCGAGTTCAAGAGCGCGTGGCGCATCGTGATTCTGGCCACGCTGGGACTGGCGATCAACTCCAACTCATCCATGCTGTATGCCTACGGCGCGATGATGGTTCCGCTGCAGCAGACCTTTGACTGGGCCCGCGCGGATCTTCAGTCGGCAGTGAGCTTCATGTTTCTGGGATCGGTGGTCGCATCCCAGATCGTGGGCTGGCTCAATCTGCGCTTTGGCATGAAGCGCGTCACGGTGATCTCGCTGTGCATGCTTTCCCTGGCCTTCATCGCCATGACGCGCTTGGGGCCTTCGATCGTGACGCTCTACCTGGGCTTTTTCCTGATGTCCATGGCCAGCATGGGCACCATGCACGTCACCTGGACCCATCTGGTGAACCTGTGGTTCGAGCGCAACCGCGGCCTGGCTCTCGCGCTGGTTCTTTCCGGCACCGGTCTGGCCGCCATGCTCATTCCCTCGGCGGTGAGCGCCGTGATCTCGCAATGGAACTGGCAGGCGGCCTTCTGGCTTCTGGCGGCCCTGCCAATGATCCTGGTGCTGCCCCTGGTGCTGGCCTGGATGAAAGAGCCTGCCCGCGCCCCGGCCCGCAAGCACAGCGAGTCAGCATCGTCAGCAGGTGCCGTGATCACGGGTGCCTCGCTGCGCGAAGGCCTGCGCAATCCCCGCTTCTGGCTTCTGAACATCGCCTTGTCCATGGTCGTGGCCTGCGTGGTGACGCTGGTCACGAATGGTGTCCCCCTGTTGCGCGACAAAGGCCTGGAGGCAGGGGATGCAGCGCGCATCTTCGGCAGCTTTGGCTTGTCGCTGATATTGGGGCGGGTCGTCGTGGGCTACCTGGTGGACCGCCTCTGGGCGCCTGGCGTGGCCGCCGTCGCCCTGGGGCTGCCGGCCCTGGGGTGCCTGCTCCTGGGTATCAGCGGCGCGAACGATACCGGCTGGCTCGTGCTGGGTGTCATGCTGGTGGGCATCGGCGCGGGTGCCGAGTTCGACCTGGCGGCCTTTCTCGTCTCGCGGTATTTCGGCATGCGCGACTACGGCCGCCTGTTCGGCATCCACCTCGGGCTGATCACGCTGGCTTCCACGCTGGCCCCATGGCTCTTCGGGCAACTCTACCGGAGCACCGGCTCGTACCAGGCGACGTTGTGGGTCTGCGGGCCCATGTTTCTCTTTGGTGGCCTCGCGTTGCTCTCGTTGGGCCGTTATCCGATCTTCGAGCGCAAGACCGCCCCTGACCAAACTCTTTGAAGCAGAACTCTATGTCCCACAATTCCATTGTCATCGTCGGTGCCGGCCAAGCCGGCTATCAGGTTGCAGCATCGCTGCGGCAGGAGGGATTTGAAGGCGCGATCACCCTCATTGGCGACGAACCTGGCGTTCCCTACCAGCGTCCACCACTGTCCAAGGCCTATCTGCTAGGAAAGGTTGGCGTGGCGGCGCTACGCTTTCGCCCCCCCGAGTACTTTGACGAGCACCGCATCACGCGCATACAGGGCAGTGCCACTGCCATCGACCGGGAACGCCGCGAGCTTGTCCTCGCCAGCGGCGAAAGACTCGCCTACGAGCACCTGGTGCTGGCAACCGGCGCGCGCAACCGTGTGCCGGCGGTCGCGGGCATCGAGCTCGGCGGCGTATTCGGCTTGCGCAACCTGGCAGATGCCGACGGGCTGTCACAGCGCCTGGGCAGCGCGAAGCGCGCAGTGGTCATTGGCGCGGGCTTCATCGGCCTGGAGTTCGCGGCCGTCGCAGCCGCACGCGGCATCGCGGTGGACGTGCTGGAGCTGGGCACGCGGCCAATGGCCCGAGCCCTCTCTGCGGTCACGTCCCAGGTATTCGATCACGCCCACGCCCGGTGGGGTGTGCGAATCCACTATGGCCAGAGCCTCGCCGCAATCCACGGCGATGGCGGCCAGGTGCGCAGCGTGGAGCTGGCCAGCGGCGAAGTCCTGCCGGCGGATCTGGTGGTCTATGGCATCGGCGTGCTGCCCAACGCGGAACTCGCTGCTCAGGCACAGTTGACCGTCAACAACGGCATCGTTGTCGACGCCCATCTGCTCACCAGCGACCCGGCCATTTCCGCCATCGGCGACGTGGTCAGCTTTCCCAGCCCCTGGTCACCACAGGCCATCCGGCTCGAGTCGGTTCAGAATGCCGTGGACCAGGCCAAGGCCGTGGCGGCCCGGCTCATGGGCAAGCCCGCCGGCTATGCCGCCCTGCCCTGGTTCTGGACCGACCAGGGAGAACTCAAGCTGCAAATCGCCGGCCTCGCCGACGGGCACGATGAAACCGTCGTGCTCGGCTCCGTCGAGCAGCACCAGATCAGCGTCCTTTGCTTCCGCGCCGGCCGTTTGGTGGCAGTGGAATCATGCAATCGGCCAGCCGACCACATGGCGGCGCGCAAGCTCATTGCACGCAACACGCCGCTCAGTCCTGCCGAGGCGGCCGCTCCAGGCTTCGATCTCAAGGCGTTCGAAGTCTCGACACGCGAGACCGCCTGAAAACGCGCCGATCCAGCGGCTTCCGCCGGGCTTTCAGCGGCCCTGCGCGGCGACCCCACCCCCACCCCCACCCCCACCCCCACCCCCACCCACGCCCACGCCCGCCACTGCCAACTACCCCGCGTCATGAATCGCTTAAAAATCTCCACCCGGCTTGCCATTTCGTTCTCCACCATGGTGCTGCTGCTGGTCGCGCAGGGCGCAATGGTGCTGTTCCTGTCCGCCGCGCAGCGTGAGGCGATGGAAGACATCGTTCAAAGGAGCAACCCCATCACCAAGGCATTGAGTGCGGTGATCGACGGGTCGAACATGGAAACCATCCAGTTCCGCAATCTGGCCTTGTTCTCGTCCCCGGACATTCAGCAGGCGGCGCTGGCCCAGATCAAGGTCGAACGCGGCAACATCGCCGCACAGACGCAAATTCTGGATCAGCTCATCGAATCCGACGAAGGTAAGGCCTTGCACCAGAGCATCAAGCCTCTGCGCGCCAAGGACCTTGCATTGGGCAATCAGTTTCTTGAACTGTTTGCCAAGGAACAATGGGTGGAGGCGCTGGCCTTGCTGGAGAGCAAACAGCGCCCCGCGCAGATCGAATACCAGAACGCGATCCGCAAGCAAGCGGAACTCCAGGCGCAGGTCATGGCCGAAGCCGGCCATCGGGCCGAGTCGGCCACCCGCAATTTGATGCGGGGGCTCCTGGTCGCGAGCGCCGTGACCATTGCTCTGGCCCTGTTCCTCGCTATCACCATCATCCGCTCGATCACTCGCCCGCTGATGCAGGCCGTTTCAGTGGCCGACCGCGTCGCCAGCGGCGATCTGAGCGGGCACATCACCGTGCAGTCCCAGGACGAAATGGGCCACCTGCTGGAGACGCTGCAGCGCATGCAGCACAGCCTGGCGCAGACGGTCACGGCGGTGCGCAGCAATGCACAGGGCGTCGCCTCGGCCAGCACCGAGATCGCGGCGGGCAACCATGACCTGTCGGGCCGCACCGAAGAGCAGGCCAGCGCACTGCAGCAAACCGCCGCGTCGATGGAACAACTGGGCTCCACGGTGAAGCAGAACGCCGACAACGCGCGCCAGGCCAACCAGCTCGCCCTGAGTGCCTCCACCGTGGCCACCCAAGGCGGCGAAGTGGTCGCCGAAGTGGTCAAAACCATGAAGGGCATCGACGACAGCAGCCACAAGATTGCCGACATCATCAGTGTGATCGACGGCATCGCTTTCCAGACCAACATCCTGGCCCTGAACGCCGCAGTGGAAGCCGCCCGCGCGGGCGAGCAAGGCCGCGGCTTTGCTGTGGTAGCCAGCGAGGTGCGCAGCCTCGCAGGCCGCAGCGCCGAAGCAGCCAAGGAAATCAAGCGGCTTATCACCGACAGCGTGGAGCGCGTGGAGCAGGGGTCGCAGCTCGTGGGCAAGGCCGGTGCCACGATGACGGAGGTCGTCACCGCCATCCGCCGTGTAACGGACATCATGGGCGAAATCAGCGCCGCGAGCAGCGCACAGAGCCAGGACATGGGACAAATCGGAGAAGCGGTCGCGCAGATGGACCAGACCACGCAGCGAAATGCCGCGCTGGTCGAAGAAATGGCCGCGGCCGCCAGCAGCCTGAGCAGCCAGTCCCAGGCGCTGGTGGAAGCTGTGGCGGTATTCAAGCTGTCGGACGGAGAGGCCGTGCGCACCATCAGTGCCGTGCCCGTGCCTCGCACGCTCCACGCAAGCGCGCCGATAAAAGCCATCCTGCTCGCCAGCGAGCACTAGGCTGAATCGACATTCACTGTAGCCATAGCCAGATTGAAGCAGCCAAGACCGCTGCCATGAAGTTGGCGGGCTTGCGGTCGTAGCGGGTGGCCACACGCCGCCATTGTTTGAGCTTGGCAAAGCAGCGCTCGATTCGACTGCGCAGGCGGTAGCGAGCCTTGTCATAGGGGCGCGCGGCCGCTCGCAATTGCGAGGCGGGATCACGGCCTGCGCCCCTTGCTGCTCGATGGCCTGTATCAATTCCGGGCTGTCGTAGCCCTTGCCGGCCAGCACGTAGCTGGGCTTGAACCCATCCACCAGGGCGCGGGTCTGGGTGACCATCCTCCGAGCTTAGAGAATGAATATCGATTAAGCCTAGGGCCGCAAGCATCAGAGCGGCAAGGCCCAGCCGCCATGCCGCGCCCGTCTCACACGAAAGCGCGCCGCCCGCCATGGGCAGTGGGGGCGATTGGAAGCGCATCTGAGTTTCCGGCGGTCTGGACTCTTCGGCGGGAAACCAGCACGCGAATGAATGCCCCGTTCATTGGCGCGGGATCTGCCTGAGCGGTGAACACGTCCTCTATGAAGTTTTGATAGCTGCTTGCGCGTTCTGAATGGGCGCTTGAGGCCAATTTGGCCCGTATCTTCCGTGCACGCGTCCGGGCCCCTGCGAAAGTATTGCCCTGCACTGAAGATGAGATCAGCCCCGCCACAGCGCCAACCTGGACCGCTGGTGACGAACGTGCCACGCGCACTCGGAGCGCGTGGACATCCACCCGCAAAAAAACACCCCCTGGTACAAGCCGTGAAGGTCTGCCAGGGGGTTCAAAACCCCGGATTCCACGGGGTACTGTGTCAATCACCGGCCTTGCCTCCGGTACTTGCACCTTGGAGAACGTGTCCAGGTCCGGCCCGGTCAGGCCATGGCTCCCAGAAAGTCAGCCTTGCCCAGCTCCACGCCTGCCTGGCGGAGCAACGCATAGGCCGTGGTCACATGAAAGAAGAAATTCGGCAGCGACCACTGCTGTAAGAAGGTCTGCCCCGTGAAGTGCAGCGGATCGCCTTGCCGCTGCGGCACGACCAGGGGCCGCTCGGCGCTCCCGGCCAATTGCTGCGGCGAAACGCCTTCCACGAAGCCGATGGCGTCCCGGACGCGGACACGCAACCCTTCGAAGCTCTCGTCGGAGCCTTGAGCGGCAGGCAGTTCCACGGCACCCAGGCGCGCGACGGCGAGCCGCGCCACCTCGCTGGCAATGGCAACTTGCTTGCCAAAGGTCAGCATGTCGGGCGACAGCTTCGTATTCAGGAAGGCCGCGCTGTCAAAACTTCTGGCCTGGGCATGGCCTTCGGCTTTGTCAAGCCAGGTCAGCAGGTTGCGCAGCATGCGGGCATAGATTTCCGCGCTGGCGGCATGCATGGATAAAGACATGGTCGGATATGGTTGGTTGGGTTCAGAGTTTGTTGGATCCCATGCGTGCGAAGAACTCGCGCATGGGCACCATGGACGGAGCGTGGCTGGTGAAGCCGCCATCCACTGGAATCACCGCCCCCGTGATGAATGAGGACTCGTCGCTGGCCAGGAAGCTCACCACGTCGGCAATCTGCTTTGGCGAACCGAGCTGGGGCGTCAGGTGCTGATCCAGGAGGATCTGCTTGATCTCCTGCGGAACGCCCTTCTGCGCGTGCTCGTTGAGCACAAAGCCAATCATGATGGCATTGGATCGGATACCCTCCTTGCCGTACTGAGCGGCCACGGAACGTGCCAGCGCCATCAGGGCCGCCTTGGAGGCGGCATAGGCGGTCAGCGTTGCATCACCCAGCAGCCCGAAGCCCGACGTCGCAAAGATGATCGATCCACCGCCGACCTTGAGCATGTGCGGGATGGCGTGCTTGCAGCACAGCATGGCGCCGCGCGCATTGACGTTCATGGCCCTGTCCCATGCGGAAAGGTCCACGTTGCAGACATCGCGGTCACCGGCACGCTGCGCCGGATCCAACGCGGCCGCATTGTTGTGCAGGACATCGATCCGCCCAAAGTGGTCGAGCACGGCTGAAACCATCGCCGCGACCCCCTCCTCGGAAGTCAGGTCGGTTTGGATGGCCAGAGCCTTGCCACCCCCCGCCTCGATTTCGGCGGCCACCGACTGAGCGCCCTCCAAGTTGATGTCCACCACCGCGACACGGGCTCCATGCCGGGCCAGCGAACGCGCACATTCAGCCCCAAGACCCGCCCCCGCACCGGTCACGATGCCGACCTTTCCATCCAGTTTGCGTTCGCTCATTGCATCTCCAGAAAAGCGATGTTTTGAAATTCATTCACCAGAAAAACAGGGCGCCCGTTTCTCGCGAAACGCCAGCGCGGCTTCCTTGACGTCGTTCATTGGAACCAGCATGGCGAACAGATCCAATTCCAGGTCCAGGCCACTCTTGAGGTCAAGGTGGCAGGCCGCGCGTGCAGCCTGCTTGGCGAACAGCGTTGCCGTGGGCGGCTTCTGGGCAATGCGTTCGGCCAGGGCAGTGACCTCCGCGAGCAGCGAATCAGCGCTGTCGGCCATGCGGGTGATCAGGCCGATGTCGAATGCCCGGCGTGCGTCGACGCGATCACCGGTCAGGAGCAAGTCCAGAGCACGCCCCGGGCCGACCACGGCTCCAAGGCGCTGGGTTCCTCCCCCTCCGGGGATCAGGCCCAGCCCCGTTTCGGGAAGGGCAAACACGGCGTCCGGGGCCGCGAAACGCAGATCGCAAGCCAAGGCCAGTTCCATGCCCCCGCCCATGCAATAGCCATGAATGGCGGCGATCACAGGTTTCTCGGTGCGATCCAGCGCCTCGATCCAACGCGACTTCTGCATGCGCCGACGCACCTGCACCGATGTTTCCGTCGCCCGCCGTTCCTTGATGTCGGCTCCGGCGCAAAACCCGCGCGCGCCCGCGCCGCGTATCACGATCACCCGAACGGACGGATCGCTATCGAGCTCGGCCAGCGCCGCGGGTACACCACGGCGGATGTCGTCGTTGATCGCATTGATCTGGTCCGGGCGATTGAGCACGATCCAGCCAACGCCTCCCCGGCGCTCCAGCTCGACGGCATTCCCGGGGGCCGCAGCTTCGTCACGCGTCGGGGTGGCCGGCTTGTGAAAGGAGGTTTCCATCATCGGTTCAATACTCCTCGAACTCAAACAGTTGCCCCCGCACGTCGGCCGGATCGACCCGGATCAGCGGCTTCCCACCCACGGCCTCGCATTCGTCGATCCAGGTGAAACGGGTACCGCGTGCCTTCAGGTCCTCGGCCTTGGCCTGGAGACCGTTCACCGCGATGCGGATGTAGTAGGGGCCGGGCCCCCAGGAATTCAGGTAGACGCCGGCATCACCGTTCCAGCGGGTCGCCTCGATCACGTCCAGCGAAGCGCTGTGCGGCACCGTGAATTCCATGCGGGCGCGGCGGTACCCCTCCTTGTCCAGAGACTCCACAGGGCTGCCAGGCTCCCAATCGAGGTTGGCCGATACCGTGCGCAGGGTTTCGTCCAGATTGCGGACGATGTAGCCGCGCGAGGTGACTCGCACCATGTCGCCCGGCTTGGGATCGCGCGGCTCGGGCGGGGGCACGCTGAAGGTGTCGGCCGGCATCTGCAGCGGCTCTAGGGGCATGACCTCGATGCACAGACCGCCGTCCACCGATGGGTGGTAGCGGGGATCCTCGGGCGTCGCGCCCAGCCAGAGCCGGTCGAACGGCATGTCGGGGGTGCGTTGTGCCATGCGGAACCGCAGGCGCCGGCGCATGAGCTTCTCGACCAGCAGGTCGAACTTGTCGCCGCGCGCGGCCAGCACGATCGAGTGGGTCACCATGGGCCGGTGCGCGCCCTGGTAAGCCTTGAGGCTCTCCAGGAAGTCGTGGAACATCGGATCGCCCGGGTTTGGTTGGTCCAAGTGGCACTGCGGCTCGATGCGGGTGGGGGCGACCGCCAACGATTTGTGAACCCGCAGGAAATGGGCAATGTAGGGATGGCCATCGAACGCTTGGCGCCAGTTGGGATGGCCGTGGAGGCCCAGCTTCGTCACCAACAGTTGCGCCATGCCGTCCGGGTCGGACAGCATCATGTCGGCACTCATCAACAGATCAAACACAGGCGTTGCTCCAAGAGAAGGAAAAAGTCAAAGAGGAAGTGCGCCATCCGCGGGCAGTGCAGACTTGGTCTGCCGTGGATTGAGCAGGAAATGGGACAAGGCGGGAATCAGCACCAGGGCACCCACCATGTTCCACAGGAACATGAAGGTCAGCAAAATGCCCATGTCCGCCTGGAACTTGATCGGCGAAAACGCCCAGGTGATCACGCCCGCGGCCATGGTCAGCCCCACCAGCGCCACCACGCGTCCCGTGAAGTCGAGCGACCTCCGGTATGCCTCGGCGAGCGTCGAGCCACGGCGCTGCATCGCAATCTGCACACTCAGCAGGTACAGGGCGTAGTCCACCCCGACGCCGACACCCACCGCGATCACTGGCAACGTGGCCACCTTGAGCCCGATGCCCATCCACACCATCAAGGCCTTGCAGATGATGGTGGTGATCACCAAGGGAACCATCGCCACGATGGTGGCGCGCAGGCTGCGGAAGGTCAGCAGGCACAGCAGCGCCGTGGCGCCATACACGGCCAGGTACATCAGCAAGATGCCGCGCTCGACCTCAATGTTGGTCGCCGCCTCGATTCCCGCGGAACCCGCCGCGAGCAAAAAGCGCGGCCCGCCGTCGGCAGAAGCACTGTTGTGCTCCGCGGCAAAGGCCTCACTCACCTGAAGCACGCGCTTGAGCGTGTCCGCCTTGTGATCGGCCAGATAGGCAATCAGTGGCGAGACGGAACACGAGGTATTGGTGATGTCCGGACTCGCAATCATGGCGGCCCCCACCGCCGCATTCGTGATGCCCTGGTCCCGGCTGATGGTGAGCCACTTGCCACTGCCCTCATTCAAGGCTGCAGTGATGAAGCGCGTGGACTCCGCCAGCGAACTGGTGGCCTGCACGCCCTCGGTCTGGCGCAGTGCCTGGGCCAGTTGGTCCATCAACTGCAAGGTGCCGTACAGCCGGCAGCCATCGTCAGGATTGGTCATGATGACCACGAACTGATCATTCGACAGCCCGTAGTGGGCCGTGATATAGGCACTGTCGCGGTTGTAGCGCGAGTCCTGCCTCAATTCGGGCGCCCCCGGATCCAGGTCGCCGATGCGCAGGTCGAACATCACGACCGTGCAGACCGCGGTCATCACGGCGGCAAGCGCCACCGTCACCGTGGCCGCGCGACGCTCCGTCAGGCGATCCAGCGCACTCCAGGTGCGTCCGAGCCATCCTTGCTTGCGCGTCGTGTCCTCGGCGAGGGCGCGGCGCGCCGCAGCCTCGCTCACGCCGATGTAGGACAAGGTCACCGGGATCAGCACGAGCTTGGTGAAGACCAGCACCGTGATCCCGATGCTGGTGGTCAGGGCCAGATCGCGAATAACCGGGATATCGATGATCACCAGCACGGCGAAGCCGACAATGTTCGTCAAAAGCGCCGTCAGGCCCGCCATGAAGAGGCGCCGGAAGGTGTAGCGCGCGGCAACGTATTTGTGCGTCCCACGGCCCACGTCCTGCAGGATGCCGTTCATCTTCTGGGCACCGTGCGAGAGCCCAATCGCGAAAATCAGGAATGGGACCAGGATCGAGTAGGGGTCCAGCTCGTAGCCCAGCAGGTTCATCAACCCCAGCAGCCACACCACCCCGGCAACGGCCACGCTCACCAGCAGCACGGTGCTGCGGATGCACCGGGTATAGAGGTAGACAAACAGCGCGGCGACCGCCACCGAGAGTCCGAAAAAGAGCATCACCTCATGGAGCCCTGCGATCAGATCGCCGACGATCTTTGCAAACCCGACCATGTAAATGCCGGTGCTCTCGTCCTCGAACGACCGGATCTCCTTCTCCAGGATGCGGGAGAACTCGCCATAGTTCAACGGCTCGCCCGTCTTGGGATGCCGATCCAGCAACGGCACGATGATCATCGTAGAGCGCGCGTCATTGGCCACCAGGCTTCCAACAATGCCTGACCGCCCAACGTTTTCCTTGAGCTTGCCGATCGATTCCTGGCTGCCGCTGTAGTCCGGCGGCATGACAGGCCCCCCCACCACGCCCTCCTCCGTCACCTGCCGCCAGCGCACGATGGGCATCCAGAGCGATTTCATCCACGAGCGGTCGACCCCTGGAATCAGGTAGAGAGCGTCATTGACCTTGCGCAGATTTTCCAGGTAGGCTGCGTCGTAGACATCACCGCTCTTGTTCTCCACGACGACCCGCACCGTGTTTCCCAACCCGGGGAGTTCCTCCCGATAGGCAAAGTAGGTCTGAATGTACGGGCTGGAGGATGGGATCATCCGCTCAAAGCTGGCATTGACTTCCAGCTTCAGAGCGAAGTAGCCCAGCACTGCGGTAGCCGCAAGGCACAGGAGCAACACCAACAGCCGGTTGTTGAACACCAGTTGCTCCAGGCGGCTGCCTGACTTGCGGTCGAACTGTGCCGGATCGCGAACGACCGGCATGGCGGGTTGCTGGGAATGAGCAGACATCAAAACTTTCGTGAGGGAGATCCATGGGATCTGCGACCTTCATTTACCTTGCGTGGGGAGCGCGATGACTCCGACACCGTTCAGGCGTGCCAGAGCCAGACGATGGGGGTCGGTCATCGCGGCGTCATAGACCTCAGCACCTGGTGCCTGGTCATATACCGTGGCGCGAGCGGCAGCGAAATCCACGGCGAGCACACTCCCTTGCTGCGACACTAGAAAAGCGGAATCCTCAAGGGTGACCGCACTTACCAGGTTGGCATCAAGACCGGTCTCGATCTTTTTCCACGCATGCCCAGCGTCCTCGCTGACAAAGGCATTGCCACGCAGGCCGTAGGCCACCAAGCGGGCACCGAACTGCGAGATCCCGAAGAAGCTGCCGTTGTAAGGCGTCTGCACACGTTTGAAGCGCTGGGTTGTTGCATCGAGATGCATCACCAGGCCCTGCTCACCTGCGACGAAGACGCCCCCTTCCCCACCTGCCAGTGCATAGAGGTGGTACCGCTGGTCATTGTCGGTTTTCCATAACCAGGGTTGCCACGTGTTGCCGGCATCGCTGGTTTTCAGGATCAAGCCGAAACCGCCCACGGCAAAGCCGGTGAGGCCATCGGGAGCGAACCAAATGTCGAGCAACGGCGCGGGCCAGACGTCCGCCGTGGCCGATTGCCCAACTGTCCGCTGGATCTCCGCCTCCCTCTCTTCGGAGCCTTTGGCGGAATCGCGCAGCAGCATCAGTACCGCACGCCCGTCCAGCACCCGCGTCCACGAGGCGCCGCCATCGGGCGACCTCAGGGCCACGGCATCGTGCCCCACGGCCCACGCCACGCCGGAACTGGCGAAGCGCACCGTGGTGAGGTCGGTGGAGACCGGGCTGCCGACCTGGCGCCACGATACCCCACCATCTTCGGACAGCAGGATCAAACCGCGCGGACCCACCGCAATGGTGCGCCCGCCTTGGCTCGCCACCCCGCTGACCATCGCCCGCTGCGCCGCCACAAGGGCTCGTGATGGCGCGTCGATCAGATCCAGGCGGGCTGCGCCTTGCGCTGCGATCACCCACGGCACCGGCAGCAGTACACACACGCCAACGAGCGCGGCGCAAGCCCAACGCAACCGCAGGAAAGGATGCAGGAAAGTCATGGCCCGGGGATCCGATCGAGGTTCGTCATGCACGAGGTTCAGCGAGCCGATTCACGCGACACGATGGCTTCAGGATTCATCTCGCGCTCGCTGCGCGCGGACGGAAGCACCTTGTAGCCTCCCACCATCACATCGTTGACATAGGCGTACATGCCCTTGTTGAAGTCGTACACCACGTTCTTCGCAGCAAAGGGGATCTGCTTGTCGTACATCGGCGAAGCAGCCTGAAACAGGCTACGGTACAACTGACCATTCTGGTCAAAGGCATCGTAGTTGGCGGCGCCGGTCAAATCTTCATCAAAGTAGTAGATGCGCTTGGAATACGCATGACGCTGGCCCGGCTTGAGCGTGGCTTCCACGGCCCAGACACGGTGCTTTTCCCAGCGCTCGCACTCCGGATTGACGTGGTTCGGCAGCAAAGCCTTTTCGGCCGTCGGGCAATCGTACAGATTCTTGTAGGCGTTGTACTGGATGTACATCTCCTTCTTGCCGATGAGCTTGAAATCGAATCGATCCATGGTCCCAGAGAACACGAACAGTTCGTCGAACAAGGTCACGCCCCCCATGCTTGCCACGGGAGTGTCATACGCGAACTCCGGCGAGAGCTTCACGCGGCGCAAGCCCGGGGTGTAGCTCCATGCCTTGCGCGGACGAGCCACCGGATCGAGATAGTCGGCCAAGCCTGTCATTTCTCCTGCACGCCGTGCCGGCACCTTGCTGATCGAATACACCCGCCACGCCATGTCCGGATCGCGATCTGCCACGTCAGTCTGGTAGTACACAAAGTCCTGGAACGTCGCTTGCTCCGCCGTCACCACGGCCTTGCCCGAAGTATCAATCACCCAGGAGCGGGAGGCCGCAGTGGTGATCGCGGTCTCTCCCTGGTAACGCAGGATTTGGTTCCACATCACCTCGTATCCGGTCTTCGGAATGGGGAACGGGATGCCACCGCGGCAGGCTTTTTCAATGGCAAGGCCCTCTTTGGTTGCCTTGCACGTGGTCGCATTGCGGACGGTCGCATCCAGAATCTTCTTGGGATAGGCCGCCGTTCTGTGCGTGGGATACACATTGAGGTAGTACCCTGGGTACTTGGACAGCAGGTGCTTCTGCCCTTCGCTCAGCAAGGCTGCATGCTGTGCCATGTTCTTGCTGTCTATGCGCAGCACGGGCTTTTCGTCTTTGAACGGATCGGTCCAGAAGCCGCTATCCGGCTTGAAGCCCTCAGGAGCCTTGGTCAACCCCCCGGTGTAGGCCGGGATGCTGCCATCGGCATTGGCTGCCTTGACCGCTCCGAACGGGGTCAGGGTGGTGCCCAGTTGCTTGGCCTCCTCCGCTGTCACGGCCGCGAAAGCTGGCGTGGCAAGGCCAATGGCAACCAGCGAAAGGATGTTGTGGAATTTCATGATTGCAGCTCCAGGGAATCAGAAAGAGGTCTTATAGGTGAAAAACAGGCGACCACGATCGGTTGCGCCCACGCTGCTGTTGAGTGCGTTGCCACCAATGGCGGCCGTACCGGCAGCGTTGTATTTGGTTGGCACGGACATGTCCGCATAGGTCAGGCTGAATTCATGCTTGCTTGCGTAGGTGGCAGCAATGCCGATTGACCACTTGAGGAGGCCTTCAAAGCCGCCACCGCCGGTGGCGGCCGAACCCTTGAGTCCGTAGCTGACGGTTACTGGAACCGACACATCCAGGGACGGCAGCACGCCCAGGTATTGGGGCGTGAAGCGCAGCGCAAGCTCCCAATAGTTCTTGGTCGAGCAGGTGTCGGTCACGTCCCCCGGCTGGGCGGTGGCACCGCTCGTTCCGAGCCTCACGCAACCGGCATACCCGACACCGCGATACAACTGCTCGTTACCCGTGACCTTCAGCAGGCGGCTGTACGCGAGTTCGCCGATCAGCGTACCGGTATCCCAGAGGGGTGTCTTGGGCAGCCCGTACGTGCCATTCACCACGGCATGGAAAGTGTCTCCCGTCGCCCCCGTGCTGGTAGCGGTATAGCTGGCAACCGAATTGAGGTGCGCGTTCTTGCGCCAGGACACTTCGGAGCCAACGCTCACCGGGCCCACAGACTTGGAGAGACTCAGGCCCCAGAGCTTGGTAGCGGCCGGATAGACAAACCTGAAGGTACTCGGCAACGCAGGCCCCAAGATAGCGTTGTAGGGTGCCGACACTGGAGCGAAACTGGTGAGTTGAATGCCCGTTTCCGGATTGGTATCGTTGAACTGCCGGTAGTAGGCACCCAGTGTGGAATCGATGGCATCCACGTCCAGACGCGCGGAAAGCCCCCAATTCTTGTCGCCCGAGGTCTTGACTGCCGTGTTGGCCATGGCCAGGCAGGAATAAGGACCCAGTGCCGGGTTGCAGGGCGTCAGGGCAAAACGATCGACCCCGGGCGCGTTGTCGGCGCCCATCAGATACGTTCCGGCATACGGTACGCGCGTCGCCTTCCAGTCCAGCGCATATTGGCCTGCAAGAGAGAGCTTGTCGGTCACCTGCGCCTTGAAGGTCAACTGGTTGATGGGCAAGAAAGTTTCCTTGGTCTCAATGCCCGGGCTGGAAACAGCCTTCATGCCATCCACGGGCGACTGGCCATAGGAAATGGCATGGGCGCCGATGAACATGCCTTCACCCCAAACCACCGTGTGGCGGCCCAACTTGACGTTGACGGGAACAGAACCGAGATCGAAGTTGGACCAGACGAACGCATCCAGGATTTCACCGGACGGGCCATGTACAAAGCGGTTGACCTCGTCGTTGAACCGGTTGTTGTTGTACGACGTCGCGGAACCAGCAGGCGAAGACACCGACCTATCGCGATACGCATGGTCGTACCAGCTTGCGGCACTGATCCGCGCCCCAAAGATCCCTTTGTAGTTAAGGTCAAGTTCCCCCAAAAGATCGAGCCGGTTGGACACGATATCTCCACGGCCGAACTTGGCGTTGCCTTCGTCGGTGGTGGCAAAATTCAACAGTCGCTGGTCTTGTGCCTCGGTACGAACCCCCAAGTTGTATCGAACCGTCGCATCGGCACGCACCTTGAAGTCGGGATTGCCAGTGTCAAGCTCCAGTGCGTGTGCACCACTGGTTGCGACCAATGCCACTGCAGCGGCAATCATGTGCACTGCGGCCCGGGAGGGAGCCGTCCTCGTTTGTCGGTTTTTCATGAGTTTGTCTCCATCAGTTGGGGGTTTACCTGCTACTTGACACAAGCTTCAGTCAGCCCTCCCATGCGTCCCCCTGAGGTGCCAGGGCTGGCCAGCGCAGCTCGTCTTCATTCTGTATGCCGCTTGCAATTCTGCATTTAGAATTTTTTTCTCGGTTCCGGGTTTTCACCTAATTTGAACAAATTCATCCATACCGTCTAAAATAAGACCGATGGAGGCGGTGCAGGCGGCATCCAGCGTGGCGGCGAAGCCGCTATCCAGCGTCGAGCATCAGGGATGGGGTCCGCTTCGGTCGCCAGTCCACGAAACGTACCCTTTGATGCAGATACAAGCTCAGCCACGTCCACGAACGAAACCGCCGGAAGCACGGCGAGAAGAACTCATGAATGCCGCCCAGGCGTTGTTCCTGAAGAAGGGGGTGGGCGCTACCGTGATCAGGGAGATCACTGATAGCGCGGAAGTGGCGAAGGGCTCGTTCTACCTGTACTTCTCATCCAAGGAAGACATCCATATCGCATTGGCCGAGCGGTTCCATGCCCTGCATGTGGGCAACCTGGATCGGGCGACTGGGCAATGGCCTGGAACAGATTGGGGCGGCAAGCTCGGCGCTTGGGTCAAGGCTGCCGCAACGGGATTTCTTGACGATGGGCCGTTGGTTAGCATGTTTTTCGATGCTCTCCCGCACATTCCGGACAAAAGGCCAAACGCGATCGGCAAGCATCTCGAGGAATTGCTCGGGGCTGGCACAGAAGCGGGTGCCTGGTTCGTCGTCGATCCAGGAGTCACCGCCGACTTTCTGCTTGGAGGGCTCCGTGGTGTTGTCGGTGACGCCTTGACTGGCGAAACAAGCGCCAGCCGCATGCAAGTTGTCGAGCGCCTGCAGCAGCTCTTTTTCAGGATCGTAGGGTTGCCTGAAAACTGACAATCGGGCCGCTTCGTTCATTCAGCAGTCATCTCTTTCAGAGATGACTGCTGCGTCGTACTGAACCCAAAAGCCGCAGTGACCCCGAGCCCACAAACTGCCCACTGGGTGGCACGGGGCAGATGAGCAGCGCAATGCGGTCAGCAACATAGGGCAGCAACGTTGCCCCGGGGGGGCGATGCCCTTGCACTGCTCCGCATCAGAGCGCGCACGCATCAGGCCGCGCCGCTCTCGCGGTCAATCGACCTGGGCACCCGAAAGCCTGACGACACCGCCCCACTTCTCGAGTTCGCTTGCCGCGAAGCGCGCGAACTCCGGCTGTGTCATGACCAGAGGGTCAATGCCCACCGCTGCAAGCCTGGTCTGGAAATCTCCCGACTTGACGACTTTGTCGCCAGCTTGCACCAGCTTTTGCATGACCGCAGGTGGCAGGCTGGCCGGACAGGCAACGGCCCACCATCCGGTCAAGTCGAATCCTGGAAAGCCTTGCTCGTCCAGCGGCTTCACGCCTGGCGCCGCCGGTGATTTGGCAACGCTACTCAAACCCAGCGCGCGCAGCTTGCCAGCTTGAATCTGCGGCATCGCCACGGCCGGGTGGTAGAACATGAAATCGGTCTGCCCCCCGATAACTGACGTGACGGCCTGTGCTCCCTCCTTATATGGCACATGGACCATCTTCGCATTGCTCATGGCCTTGACGAGTTCTCCCGCCAAGTGACCGGTGGTGCCGTTGCCTGCGGATGCGTAGGTCACCTTGTCGGGGTTGTCCTTGGCGTATTGCACGAGTTCAGCCACGCTGTGCCACGGCGCGTTGGCCCGCACCAGCAGCAAGGTGGGCGTGTAGCCAATCATGGTCAGCGGCGTGAAGTCCTTGATGGGATCGAAATTAATCTTCTTGTAGAGGGCCTTGTTGATGGAGAACGGCCCAGTGTTGGTCAGGATCAAGGTGTAGCCGTCCGCAGGTGAGTTTGCGACCAACTCGTGCGCGATGTTGCCGCTAGCTCCAGTCTTGTTCTCCACCACCACGGGCTGACCAAGCTCACGCGCGAGACCTTCGCCCATCAGGCGTGCCACGATGTCGGTGGACGTACCAGCACCCGCAGGCACGATGAGCTTTAGAGGCTTGTTTGGATAGTCTTGTGCCAGTGCCTGGGTGGCGGAAAGGACGGCTGCGAGGCCGCAGGCCAGCGCGAGGGCCGCCCGTGCGAGAAGTCGATGGGTGTACGTGAACATGTTGTCTCCTTTGTTGTTTGACTAGTACTTGAGCCCCGCGAGCAACTCGCTGCGATGCTCGTCCAGCTCCGGCGGCGGTACGAGTCTCGCGGGCGGCGAGCGGTCGTAGATCACCGGATTTCTCACGGCTGTAAAGATCCCGCGTCCAGGTCGTTCTGCGGCCTGTCGGAGCTGCATGTGCAGCGCCTGCGGATCATTGAGTGCCTCACTCGCGTCGTAGACCGGCGAATGTGGCACGTCCTGTTCCTTCAGACGGATGCACCACTCGGATCGGTCGTACTCCTTGAAGTAGCCATCCAGCACGCGAATTACTTCGCCGTGATTACGTATGCGCTCGCCGCGCTGCTTGAAGCGCGGATCGTCCAGCAGCTCCATATGGCCGGTGGCGCGCACCAGGTTCTCCCAGAACTTGAGCGGTGAGGACATGTGCAGCGCCACGCGCTTGCCATCCTTGCAGGTGAGCACGTGTGCCTGCGACGCACCCGGCCGACTGTATGGAGTCATCAGCTCGCCGTCACCGTAGTAGTGCGTGAAGGCGTCGATGTTGAAATGCGCCATCGCACCCACCATGGCTACCTCCACCAGCCGTCCCCGGCCAGTGCGTTGCCGCTCATGCAGCGCGCCCAGAATTCCGTAGGCCGCGTACATCCCCGTGATCGAATCGGCCACCGCAGGACCGCACACGCGCGGGTTGCCAGGATTGAGCGTCAGGTCCAAATAGCCGCTGGCGGCCTGCGCCACTGTGTCATAGCAAGGCTGGTTGGCGCCTGGACCGTCAGGCCTGTTAGTGCCAGTGCAAACGTGATCAGCAGTGCCAGTCGAACATTGACCAGGGGCTAAAGCTGGTTCCATTAGAAACCAGCTGTGGATAACTATAGGGTGGATGCTTCGGTAGGGCCTCCTTTTTTTGAACTGGTGGTTGGTATTGCCGAGCCGTCAGGCGAGGCCCCTTCCTCCGCGGTCTCGCTAACCTGGGCGGCCACTGCCTTCTTGGTCTGCTCACGAGCCTTGATGCGCCCCTTGGCTTCGTGCGTGCTGTGGCGGAAGCGGTAGGACTCGTTGCCGGTCTCGATGATGTGGCAGTGATGGGTCAAGCGATCCAGCAACGCGGTGGTCATCTTGTCATCGCCGAACACCGTGGACCACTCCGCGAACGTCAGGTTGGTGGTGATCATCACGCTGGTGTGCTCGTACAGCTTGGACAGCAGGTGGAACAACAAGGCACCACCGGCCTGGCTGAAGGGCAGGTAACCTAACTCGTCGAGCACGACCAGGTCCATGCGCACCAGACTCATGGCGATGCGTCCGGCACGGCCCTGGCTCTTCTCATGCTCCAGGGCATTGACCAGATCGACCGTGGAGTAGAACCGCACTCGCTTGGCGTGCCGGGTGAGCCCAGCAATTCCCAGCGCCGTGGCCAGGTGGGTTTTGCCGGTGCCTGGGCCGCCGACCAGCACCACGTTCTGCGCATCCTGCGTGAACGAGAGGTCCGCCAGTTTCTGGATCAACGCGCGGTCGACCGGCGCGACGGTGAAGTCGAACCCAGCCAGGTCGCGGTGCATCGGGAAGCGTGCCGCCTTCATCTGATGGGCGATGGAACGCATCGCCCGATCAGCATCTTCAGCCTGCAGCAGGTGCTCCACCAGCCAGCGTGATGCAGCCAAGGCCGTATCGCCGCCTTGCTCCGTCAGATCGGCCCAAGCCGTGGCCATGCCGTTGAGCCGCAGCGCCTTCAGTTGGGCCTGTACATCGATGGAGGTCTCACGCATGGCCCACCTCCTGCCCGTCTAGATGATCCTGGTGGGTGGGGCGCAGCCGGTCATAACGCGCGGTATCGGCCTTGGGCGCCTGGGTGAGTTGCAAGGACGTCTGCGCTTGCGCCGGCGTGGCCGGGTTGTTCAAGCGGGCCAGCACGTTGCGCACGTGTTCCACGCTAATGCTGCCGCTGGGGGTCCTGCCTTCGAGTACCAGCTCGATGGCCACCAGCACCGCTTCCAGCCCGGCCTGCGGCACCACGGCCAGCACCTGTGCCATGACCCGGTCTCCTCCAGGGTGCCTGAGCAGCGACTGGCGCAAACGCAGCAACGGCGCCGGCAGGTCCAGGAACGGCGTGCCGTTGCGCAAGGCGCCCGGTTTGCGCTGCACCAGGTCGATGTAGTGCTGCCAATCGTAGCTGGTCTGGCCGCTGCCCGGCAGCCGGGCGTGACTCGCGACGACGGCGTCCGCGGCCGCCACATCGATTCGCTCGGGATAGACGCGGGTGCTGACGATGTGGCCGGCCCACTCGCACGGCACGGAATAGCGGTTGCGAGCGGCAGCCACCAGGCAGGTGCTGCTGACCCGGGCCAACCGTTCGACGTAGCCGTCGAAGGGGGCCGGCATGGACATGAGGTGAGGCTTCTCCAACTCCCACATCTCGGCCACGGTGAACTGCCGATGGATCGGGTGCGTGGTGTCGCTCCACACCGAACGACATCGCTCGCTCAGCCAGGCATTGAGTTCGATGAACGAGCCGAAGCGACGGGTCGCGGCTTCGATCCAGATGCGCCTGCGGCTGTCCTGCACGTTCTTCTCCACCACCCCCTTCTCCCATCCCGAGGCGACGTTGCAGAAGTCGGCATCGAACAGGTAGTGACTGCACATGGCTGCGAAGCGCGCGTTGACGGTGCGCTGCTTGCCACGCTGCACCTTGTCCACAGCGGTGCGCATGTTGTCGTAGATGCCGCGTCGGGTGACGCCACCTAGTGCCTGGAACGAGCGTGTGTGCGCGTCGAACAGCATCTCATGACCCTGGCTGGGGTAGGCCACCAGCCAGAAGGCCCGGCTGGCGCACAGCTTCAGGTGCGCCACTTGCACGTTGTAGAACACACCGCCGACGAGCATGGCTTCGACGCTCCAGTCGAACTGGAAGGCCTCGCCCAGCTCGAAGCTCATCGGAACGAACGCCTTGGCCGGACTGGCTGCGGACTCCACCCGCCAGCGCCGGATGTAGTCGGTGACGGCGCTGTAGCCGCCGCGATAGCCCTGGGCCTGTATCTGAGCAAACAAAGCTCGGCCGCTGCGCCGTCCCTGCTTGGGGCGATGGCTGTCGGTCGTGAGCGCTTGATGCAGGATCGGCTCGAACGCAGTTAGCTTGCCATCGAGCTTCACCCGCTCGTACTTCGGCACAACATCGCCGGGCGCCTTGAGCCACTTCTTGACCGTGTTGCGCGACAGGCCTGTGCGCTTTGCGATCTCGCTGAGAGAGAGTTGGTCGCGCAGCCTCATGCGCCTGACCTTGCCAATCATGTCCATGGTGATCACCTTGAATCCCCTGCTGAAATTCTCAGCAGGTCAGTGGAACACCCTGGTCAATATTGGATTGGCACTTTGCGGTTTAGCTGGTCAAGATTGCATCGGCACCAACAACCCAATAGTGCCTTCTGGAAACATCGGGCCTAGCTCCCGCTATAGATTAGGAGTAGCTGATCCGAGTTGGACCCACGAACGACTGTATTCGCTGCAAAACTGCCTTTTCCTGAAATGAAGCGATGCACTGCAGAATATCGACTTATCACTCACTGACGCAGGGAATTCGCCCTCCGCCAGCTCCTCGCTCTGGAGGATTAGGGGGTCTGGAGCACAACGCCGGATGACATCTGTGCAGCTTCTCCGCTAGTTCGCGTTGGACTCGAGGATTGGACAAGCCCGTAGTTCCTTCACATGCGACCAAGTTTTGCCAACATGAGTCAGGCCAACCATCCAAATCGTCATCGAGAGCTATCCACTGCCGGGGCTTTCGACGTCGAGCGTCTTCTTGAACTTGCAAACCCCGGGGTGTGGTGCGAAACATGGACAGGTTCCAGGGATCCACGCCATGAACTCGCTTGTGGTACGTCCCACCAATAAACCGTGCACGCAGAGAGGCCGGAAGTCGTTTGAGGGTGGCGCTGTATCCGGGACGGATGCACCAAGTGCTACTGAGTACCAGGGCGACTGCTGGGTATGGTTCAAGCACAGACTCCAAGATAGGCACCCATTCGAAAAGAGAGTGTCCTGCAGCCTCATATGGGCTCATGTATATGCCCTTGCGGGGATGCCAGAGCACCTTTTCATGGTGGACAACACCATCGAGGTCTAGGTACAGAACGATGTCCGCGCTGCGGGGAGTAGACGCAGGGAGATACAGGGAGTTCTGGCTAGTGGGCATAGCCGTAGATATTCTGCATGGTGTCAATTGGTCAGCGGGGATAGCGTCGGGTCCAGACCGGACTCACGACTAGCCCACTCCGTGCCTATGCTTACGAGTACGCACCAGATTGGGCTCGCGAGAGCAAGCTCCTCACTACCTCCAGGCCATCGGGCTCATTGAGCACATCGATGGGTCTCCGATTTCCCAATGCTGGGACCACACCAGTAAGCCAACGGTCCAGCCACGCCCTTGCATCAAACCCGGCTATTTCTCCTGACTTTGCGAGCATGTCCTGTACGAGCACGGTGAGAGTGGCGATGTCGTCTTCAAGGGCCATGGCTTGCTCCGTGGAAATGGCTGGGGATCAGTGCGCACCAGCGATGGTGCAATCTTGGGGATTGAACGTCAAATTCTGGCCGTTGCCAGTCGCTAGTCCGAACGGCACTTGTCATTGACTAGCCCTACCGGCGATCTCAAAAACGACGCCTTCCTTCAGGTCACGGACTTCCTGGAGGATGCGTTTTCGTACCTCTGGTGGCAGAACAGCGGTCATCGGGGACGCTTGCCTCAGTTCCTGCGCTCGCTGGGTTCTACCCAGTGCCTTGCGCCACTTGCGATGCTCCAGGATTTCTTTCCACTCAATCCATAGGGTCGCTGATCGTTGGTCCCCAGCGTTCAGCCACGTTTGAAGAACTGCCTTGGCCTGGTGGAGCAATACAGGATCAGCACGAACGCGTCGTACCGCTTCTTCGTGCAGGGCGAGACTTTGTAGATCCTGGATCCGGTGGCGAGAGGTATCAGCGGAAACGACAATTCGAGCCAACGGCGTATCACTGCTTGCCTCAGCCGCTGCAGTGTTTGACGTGACCGGTCGCATGCCGCCAGCCGCCAACAACGCAAGGTCGCCAACGATGCCCAAAGCGGATATGACTTTCAAGTAGGTGCCCATGGACGGCGTGGGATCACCGGCTTCGACTGCTCGCAGTGTTGGGCGCGAGATTCCCGCGCGACTCGCCATCTCCATCGTGCTGAGGCCACGGGATTTTCTGAGACGTCTAAGTCTGTCGCCCAACTGGAGGAGCAATTGGAGCAGCAGAACCGAGGAATCGCTGGAGGCATTCATTTATTCGGCATTCTGGAAAAATGAATGGATGTTGGTCAATGAGTTGAGCACTCCGTGTGCGTCCACGATGCCCGATGGTGAAGTCTATTTGGGCGTGCATCTTTTTCCGCACCCGTGGAAGCCGGCCGATCCCGCCCGTAACTTGCAACCCCAGGTCATCAAGTTCTGTTAGGCGCTTCTTGCGAAAGTCGAAAAGTGACTACAAACGTTGCCCCCGGGAGCATGCTTTCGCAGACGTCGCACCGGGAGCTTGCTTTGAGCCGACGATAGCAGTGGTGTTCAAACTAATGCCTGTTTTTATCGAGTAGAGAACCAGCGCTGACTCACCACAAGCCCCGCTTGCTCACTTTTGCCAGTGCGCTGGTAAAGGCCATCAGCGTTTCTGCATCTTTCTGTGCCTCTACCCCCTTCAACGTGGACGGAATAGGAATTCCAGCAATCTCTTGAGTACGGCGGAGTACCTGTTCTACCAAGCTGGTTCGCGGAACAAACATGTAGTGCACTTCGCAATCCAAGCCATGCGCCAAACGTGCAAGGGTATTCAGCGTAATGGTGCCGTTGGCCTCCGCTTGCTCTAGTTTGCGGGCCCCCTGCGCCGTCACACCCAAACGCTCTCCTAGCGCGCTGGAACTCATACCCAATGCCAATCGAAGCGTCTTGGTCCAGCCACACCTGGGCGTGGCATTCCGCTGCAGTTGTGCGAAATCGCAAAACTGCCGGTCAAGTTCGGCCAAGCGGGTGAGATCCAAGCGGTTTTTCAAGGGAAGCAAACGCATAAGGCAACCGGCTGGTTGCCTCTTCAAGCACATTTGGGCAACCGGTTTATTTCCATTGGAGACGAGCGCGCTTGGAACGATAAAACGTAATGCCTGTTCGGCTAGCTCCTGAGTGCTCACCGTGGCATTGCCGACCACCACGGCCCCCTCCTCGCCGCTCTGTGCGGCTGGGATGTCAAGCATCGCAGGGGAGAGGTCGGTACGGTGGATCACTGCCTCAGCGATCAGCTTGCTGGCATGGGGCCATACAGGGTCTGTGCTCTCACGGATGAAGGCGAGCAAGGAACCGGGTTCCGGGGTGACCTGGGCGGTCAGGGCATCAATGTGGGCCAGCAGCGCTTTCTGACTGGCCTCAAGCCCCTCCACAGCCCTGATAGCCGCTTCAAGCTCACCGCGAGCCTGACCTTCGTCTTTTTCGCGTGCCAAGGCGGTTTCCCTGGCTGTATCGTGATCCAGGCGGCGCTGTTCGAGAATGGCCTCTGCCTCCTCTCGTGCAGCAAGGGTCTCCGGCGTGGCAGCGGGGTTTTTGATCTTTTGGTTGATCTCGCCTTCGCGGGTGGCCAGGCGGGTGCGCTCCTTGGCGATCTCGGCGAGCCTGGGGGGCTCCTCCAGCGCCTGCAAGTCCGCGTCCTTGGCTTCACCGAGGGCCAAACGCTTTTTGAGCCCCGCGCTTTGTGCTGTGGCTTTGCGCTCAGCGATCTCATTTTGTTGACGCTGTGCGGACTGCTCGATTTCGAGACAGCGCCTCTCGTATTCGGTCAGGAGAGAACCCGATTCAGAGGTGAGGCGCTCATGCTCTTTCTCCTTGTCCCGCGCCTGCTGCCGAAGTGCGGCCTCCCTGGATTCATTGGCCTCAAGGGTCTTCGCGTCGATCCGGTCGAAGTGATTCTGGCGACTGGTCACGCCCTCAAACGCTGCATTGAGGAGCTGCCACTCGTTATAGGCTTCGGTTTTTTTCTGCTCGGCCTCCGTGATTTCGTTGCCCAAGGCACCAAGCGCCTGATCGAAGGCCTCTGCCTGGGCCTTGCGCTCACTGGTCAACCGTTCTTGGTCCGTTGCCGCCTGGGCGAGTGCAGCCTTGACGGCCACATGGAGCGAGCACAGCTCCATGTGAACACCTTTGATGCGGCCGATGCGTTCCTTCATCCGGTCAGCGTCGGGCTTGCGCTTCAAGATATCGGCCATGTGGGTGCGACTGTCCAACCAGGTGGTCACATCCTCCCGGCGCTGCTTGAGTTCGCGCACGTTCTGGCGCTTCGATTCCGTGGCCTGGTCCTCGGCCACGCGCTCCAGCACAATGTTCTGCAGGTCCCTAAAGCTGATCTTCTCGTTGGCCATGGCGGCTGCAATCTGGTTGAGATTGCGCAGGGGGCGTGGCCCCAATGAATGATCGCGGGCCAGCAAAGCCATCTGCTTGGCGTTCTTGCTGCTCATGCGCTCATTCAGGATGACGCTGCGGTACTCGTTGAGCTGCAGGACGGGCGAGACATTGATGTTGCGCGCGTGGAGCCGTGGGGCGAACTCCGTGCGTGTCACAAACGTGTTGTTCTCGTCGTAGAAGAAGGTTTCATCGAACCCGGCAGAGACGATCCGAAAGTCTGGGATGTCCTCGCCATCCTTGGCGTACATCACCACCGTGCGCAGATGGGCGTCACTCTCACGCTCGTACTCATAGGCCACAGCGCTGCTGGGGTCGGGTAGCGTGTGCCGGATCATGGACGCCTTGCCGGAACCCTTCAGGACCTGGGAGGGGGTGGCACCGTAGAAGAGAGGGATCAGGCGCAGAAAAGTGGTCTTGCCCACCCCGTTGTCGCCCACCGCCAGAACACCGCCGCGTGGGTCCAGCTCCGAGATCCGCCCCGAAGGGTTGCTGTCGCTGGGGTTCTTGATGTTGATGGCGATGATGCGGCGAAGCTGATGGGGCATGTGGGTTGATCCCTCAAATTAGGTTTTCTTTGTGAATTCATTGTGCCTTCACTCAAAAACCGCATCGCGAACCCGATGCACCGCAACATGTGGGAGCTGCCTACAGATGGGAAAAGAGTCGGATCCGCAAGGACAATCGTGATGCGTGTCATTCCGATAGGACTCTTATGTCGCTGATCGCGACAGAATTCACCCTCTTCCGTCAGTAACGGCCGCAGCTAAGTGATTGTTTTTATTAGTTGCTCCTTTGTGGATGGACAGGGAAACTCATGTCGGACAGCTGGCTTCCCGGTTCTGCAATCCAGCGTCCTGGCACCACGACGCAGCCCAGCACAATAGGCATAACGCTAGTTCTCGGGGCCCAAAACCTCTCCATTGGGGCCCCACGTCACCTGCGTCAATCCGGGTTCCATGGCTTCCAATCGACGGCGCTCCAACTCCGTCGCACTGAGCTGCCCCAATTCATGCCGCCCCACGTCGGCAAGTTCACTTTCATGGCGCAGTTGATCCGCTCTCTCCAGGGCTGAGCGGACGTGACCAAGCAGGTCTTTTTCATCCCAGGGTTTCAACAGATAACGAAAGACTTCTGCGTCATTGACGGCTCGCATCAGGTTCTCCGAATCGGACGACGCGCTTAAAACCATCCGGACTGCCTTGGGCTGAATGGTTCGCACCAGACCCAGAAACTCCACGCCAGTCATGAGCGGCATCCTAAAGTCCGAGATCACCACGTCAAAGGCGGTCTCTCTCAGTCTGGCCAAGGCAACTTCCGGATCCACGGTCTCTTCAATGCGGAGCTCAGAACCGAGTCCCGCCCGCAGACTGCGCTTGATTGCAGCCAAGACGTGGTGTTCATCATCGAGCAAGAGAATTCTCTGCATGGCTGGCTCCCTCTCCGTTACGGTTTTATGGGCAAGATCATTTCCACATCGTCCCGCCCTTCGCGCAATCGCAACCGCTTGATCAATTCGGCGGTGAGCACGTGATCGGCGGCAAGCAACACTGCGCCTTCGCTGGACAAAAGATCGCGCGCCAGAATCATGCCGGGTCGAAGTTGTGCCGTTCGCAGCATGCGCGGCGGAGCGTCTGCAACGGGCGCAGCCTTCAGGAGCATCTGCAGGAACACATCCACCACTTCGGGATGAAACTGGGTTCCCCTGCCCCTGGCAATCATTGATCGTGCGTCTGCAGCACTCAGGGGGGTGGAGCTGAGATGGCCGATCTGCAGATCATCGTAGGTATCTGCCACAGCGAGGATGCAGGCCCCCATTGGAATCATCTCCCCGACCAGGCCATCTGGATATCCGAGCCCATCGTGCCGCTCGTGGTGGCTGCGGATGATGTTGGACACCGTCTGCATGTCATCCAGCGCCATCAGTGCCTGCTCTCCCAGAACGGCATGCCGTCGGTATTGCGCAGTTTCTTCATCGGAAAGCTTGGGAACGGGTTTGGCCAGCAAGGTGTCAGACAAGGCAATCTGCCCAATGTCATGCATGAGCCCTGCGATGAACGCGTCCTGTTGATCCGCTTCCGCCATGTTCATGGCCCGTGCGGTGCGACGGGCCAGATCCGCCACACGGCGCGAGTGGCCGGAGAGTTGCCCACCTCGCCACTCCATGAGGTTGGAAAACACCTTGATGGAGGTAAGGTAGTTTTTCTTGATTTTTTGACTGAGCTGGAGCAACTCGCTGGTGCGCGCCGCGACCTTTTCCTCCAGGGTTTCATTCAATTCCATCAAGGCCTGGTTTTTGGCCCTGAGCAGTTCTTCCAACCGGGCTTTTTCGTCTTCCAGGGCATGCCGCTCAAAGATCTGGTGAGCCGTGGCAAGCACCTCACCGTCATCCCACGGCTTGGTGATGTACCGATAGACTTCCCCGCTGTTGATAGCCGCGATGGTTGACCCAATGTCAGCGTAGCCTGTGAGCAGTACGCGTGTCGTTTTGGGCCACCGCACCCGTATCTGCTCCAGCAACTGGGCCCCGCTCATGCCGGGCATTCTCATGTCGGAGAAGACCAGATCCACAGGCTCTTGCTCCAGGTGCGCAATGGCTTGGGCACCACTCGTGGCCGTTGTCACCTGGTATCCGCTGCCACGAAACAGCCGCCTGAGCGAGGCCACAATGTTGGGCTCGTCGTCCACGCACAGAATGCGCCAGACGCGCTGACCACTGCCCTGCAGGCTGGCGCCCTCCTCATGCAAAGCCGCCCCTGACAAAGCGGTGACGTCGATAGGGGAATTCACACCTCAAGCCTCCTGCGGGTGCTGAATCGGCAGCGTGACACGAAAACGAGTCCCAACCCCTTGCTCGCTGAACACGTCAATGCTGCCAAAGTGCTTCTTGACGATGCCATAGGAAAGAGACAGTCCAAGCCCGGTCCCTTTGCCCACCGCTTTGGTGGTAAAGAACGGGTCGAAAATTCTTCCCAGATTCTCTTTGGCAATCCCTTCGCCGGTATCCTGTATTTCCACCCACACCCGGCTGTCGTCAGCGCCGGTGCTGATGGTGATGACGCCCCTGTCTGCCTGGATGGCGTGCGCAGCGTTGACCAGGAGGTTCATGAAAACCTGATTGAGTTCAGACGGAAGGCACTCGATATCCGGGAGTTCACCGTACGCCTTGACGACCTCCGCCTTGTATTTGATTTCGTTGTTGACGATGTTTAGTGTGGAATCAATGCCATGGTGCAAATCGGCCAGGACCCACTTCTGCGAGGTGTCCACCCGGGAGAAGTCCTTCAGGTTCTGGACAATATTGCGCACCCGCGTGATGCCGTCTTTCGACTCTGCCATCAACGAGGGGATGTCCTCCTTCAGAAAGTCCAGTTCTATCTTTTCGCGCAGAGCCCTCAGACGGGCTGCTGCCGGAGTGCCTGCCAATGCGGACTCGGCCTCTTCATAGGCAGCGAGCATCTGAAAAAGATCACCCAGATAGCGTTCAAGAGTCCCGAAATTAGAGAATATGAATCCAATCGGATTGTTGATTTCGTGGGCTACCCCGGCAGCCAGTTGCCCGATGGAGGCCATTTTTTCCGACTGCATGAGCTTGTCTTGTGCATCCGAAAGTTTGGCATTCAGTTGCATCAGCTCCTCATTGGAGCGCAGCAGTTCCTTGACCCGGTCTGCAGTGACATCGGCGACAGAGAGCGGCGAGGATGTCGTGATTGCGGACTCAGCCAATAGCGGATCGTGAGAACTCATGTCAACCCTCCTTCAGGCCAGCAACGCGTGACAGACGACGTCGTGTTGTTCAGCAACGGTGTCAAAAACTTCCCTGTAGTCCTTCTCACCCAGCGCGAGCCTGCCCCAGGCGTCCAGTGACAGCAGCGGCACCATGTCATCTTCCTGGTGCGAAAGATCGAGGCCATGGGCAATGTTGTCAGCAACATGGACGAGATCCATGAGCCCTTTGCCAGCATGGGACCGAGGCCGGTGATGGCATGCGATGGCTGCGACGATCTCTGGGGCAAAGTGCCAATGCTCAGCGATGAGGCCGCCGACCTCTGCGTGGTCAACACCAAATTGATGCTGTTCTGCAACGTGCATGAAACAGTCATGTTCTGTCCGATATGCAATGGCCTGGGCATATTCCTCCTCATAGGAGCTGACCAGAACCAAGCGCCCAATGTCATGCAACAGCCCCAACGTAAACGCGGCGTCTTCATCCAATCGGATGCGCTGCGCCAGGGCCCGGCAGGTAAGCGCCGTACCGATGGAATGGCACCAGAACGCATCGAAGTCGAAGCCTTGGCAGCGCGACTTGGCAAACCCGCTGACAAGGCCTGCGGCCGTTGCCACGCCGCGCAATGTGCGCAGCCCCAGGATTGCCGTAGCCTCAGTGATCGAAGTGACCTGACGCGGCAACCCGTAGAAGGAAGAATTCGCAAGTCGAAGGGTTTTCGCGGCAATGGCCTGGTCGTGCGATATCTTTATGGCCAGTTGCTCCGCCGAAACATCGCTGTCGCCAAAGGACTGGATCAACTCCAGCACGACTGCTGGCAAGGCTGGCAGTCCGTGCACGCTGTGCAAGATCGCATCCGCAGTGAGTTGCTTCATGGCCTCTCCTCAAGCCGGTGCCTCAAAATCATGTGCAGCAAAGGGTTGAGCTGCCCTGCCCGCAGGGCAGGCCTGAACAAGTGCAACAAACGCTGTTCCGTCAGTACCCTTTGCTCAACCGGATCCACTTTTCCATTGCGCTGTGCTAGCTCCTCGGGGGCATTCACAAAAATCGTGTCGATACCTCGATGCTGCAAGTTGTTGAGAATTTCGCGCGTGACAGGCGTCCCCTCTGGCAACAGCAGTTGCGCATGGGCATCCAGTACGGGCTGCGCTAAAAGTAGTCCCTCCGGAACCCGTTCAGTGGTGGTAGCAAGAGCTTGCATGGGCGCGCATAGAGTTCAAGCCGCACTGCCTGGCACCAAGACCAGCAATCGACCTCGTGAGTGATTTTCTCCTCCGATGGAGCGGCATACAACGCGAAACGTCTCTCCGGCGAGTTGCACATCGTGGTAGCTCTGATCGGCGGCTCGCCATACATGGCGCAGATCTGCCGGTAGCACGTCGTCCGCATCCTGTCCCAACAACGCGGTGGTCCTTCCAAACAGTGCTTCTGCATCTGCATTCACAAATGCCACCATACCCTCCAGGTCCACCCCAATGACCGCCGCAGGAATATGATCCAAGACCTCCCGTGCGACGCTCAGGCTACTCTCTTCGCGGTGAATCTGCTCACGTTGATTCGTTAGCAACTGTTGCAAACGGTCATTCACTGCAGTGAGTTCATCGTTGGCCCGCAGAACTGCGCTCGCCAGCCGCCGATTCTCATCGGCCATTCCCTTTTGAGAGAACGCTTCCGCCACATGCCCGCGAAGCCGCTCGTCATCCCATGGTTTCGTGAGGAACTTGTAGATGGCCCCTTCATTGATCGCATCGGTGATGGACTGAAGCTCCGTGTAGCCAGACAGCACCATTCGTACGGTGTCTGGATACAGTTCCTTGGCCCGGCGCAGGAACTCCACCCCCGTCATACCGGGCATCCGCTGGTCCGAGACAATCACATCCACCGAGTTTTCGGCCAGCCTTTGCAAACCTTGCGCCCCGCTGTTGGCCGTCACGATGTGATAGCCATCCCGACGCAGCAATCTGCGCAACGCAGAAACAATGCTGTCTTCGTCATCAACGAGCAACAAGGTACGTTGTTGGGCGCGGCGCAATAACAAGTGCTCAGGCAAGGCCTTGCTTTCACGCAACAGGGAACCCATGGCGTCAGCCGTTAGCAGCCCGCTGAAATAGTGCCCTTGCATCTGGTCACAGCCGTTGGCGATGAGCAACGCCAGTTGCCCCTCGGTCTCAACACCTTCTGCCAACACTCTCATCTGCAGGCTGTGCGCCATGTTGATGATCGCGCGCGTGATGGACACGTCTTGAGAAGCTGCCGTGACGTCGTGGACAAACGAGCGGTCTACCTTCACCACGTCAATGGGCAGTGTGCGCAGGTAGCTCAGGCTGGAATAGCCGGTGCCAAAATCATCCAGCGAAATCTCGATGCCCAGGGTCTTGAGGTCGCCCAGAATCCGCGCGATGCGAGTGCTTTCTCCCATGAGCGCACCCTCGGTGATCTCCAGCCCCAGCAGCCTTGGATCAAGGCCGGTTTCGATGAGGATCTTTTCTATCTTCTGAGCCAGATCGGGTTGTTGAAGCTGGCGAGCCGACAGGTTGACGGCAACCCGGCACATGGGATGACCAGCGCGCTGCCATTCCAGCGCCTGGAGACAGGCGGTGCGCAGAACCCATTCACCGATCGGCACGATCAGGCCGGTTTCTTCAGCGGCCCGGATATAGCTGGACCGGGAAATTAATGCGCCATCGGGGGATTTCCATTCAAGGAATGCCTCGGCACCAATGATGGCCCCGCTGACCAATTCGAGTTTGGGCTGAAAATGCAGTTCAAACTCGTTGCGCTCCAAAGCTCGACGCAGTCCCGACTCCATGACAAGCCTGGAGATCGCCTTGGAATGCATGCCCGAACTGAAAACGCAGATTTGGTTCTTGCCCAGCTCATGGGCGCGATACATCGCCGCTTGCGCTTGCTGGAGCAGTTTTTCAGGATCATCCCCGTGCACGGGGTAAAGGGATATTCCGATATCGCAGGTCACCTTGATCTCGTTGTCGCCAATGGCAACTGGAAGGGACAGCGCGTCTACCAATGAGGCGGCGGTGCCCCGTGCCATGGCTTCATCCACAGAGTCTTCCCGAGCCAGCACCAGGGAAAACTCGCCGCTTCCAAAGTGCGCCAGCAGATCGTCCTGGGAAACCTGGGGCTGGAGCCGTCTGCCGACCTCCATGAGCAACTGATCCCCAGCTGCGTGGCCCAGTGATTCACTGACAAGCTTGAGTCTGTCAATCTCAACGCTCAGGACTGCAATGTGCCGCCCTCCCCGCGCGGCCTCGCGCATTTTGGTATCAAGATATTCCGTCAGCGCGTTCCGGTTCGGCAGCCCGGTGATTTCGTCGGTATTCGCGAGCTTGTCCAGTTTCTGTTCAGCCGCCCGCTGCAGGGTGATGTCCTGCAAGAGTGTGACCGTCCTGATCACCTTTCCGCCTTCATCGGCCTCGGCAAGGACCCGGTGCAGCACCGTGCGCAAGCTGCCGTCGGTGTGAACAATACGGTGCTGGAACTCACAGACGTCGTCGGGGGAAACTCCCTCGCTGATGGCCTGAACATAGGGGCGCTCTACCGGAGGTACGCGCGCCAGCAGCCAGTCTGTGCCGGGGGGCGTCTCGGTGAGCGGGATTCCCAAGATGGCATGCATGCCTGACGACAGCGTGACCGTGCCGGACACCAAGTCCACCTCCGCAGAACCAATGCGTGCAAGCTCTTCAGCATTGCGAAACAGCTGAACACGCTGCTGCGCGTACCGCGTGGCCGCCTGGATTGCACTGACGTCATGCAACGTGACCAGGTCCGCTGCTTGCGCCGACAGAAAAATGCGCACGCCCCAGACCTGGGCGCTGAACCGCTCGCCGTTCTTGCGCAGGCATTCGACCTCATAGGCTTTGCCTGGGACCCCCGCTACCCGGGCGTTCGTCTGCTCCCGCACCATGTCCCGGTGCTCGGGCACGCACAGCAGCATGGGATCCATGCCTCTGAGCATCTCTTCCCTGGAGTATCCGAAAAGCTCCAGGAGCTTGGGATTCACAAAAAGGAACCGCCCCTTCTGAATCACAAAGACGGCCGCCTGCACCTGATCTACCAACAGCCGGTAGTCGGGTTCAGAAAGTGCCATTTCCTGTTCAAACGGCCGGTCTTCAGTATCGAAACTACCCATGGTGAGATGCCTTGCCAACACGGAAATGATGCGACCACGTTATGCGATGCAGGGCTGTGCGGTTCATTGAGGACCTCTGTGGCCTCACTACCGACGGCGCTGCATTGCGCAGACAGGGGGCCAATGCTTGCAGAGCTTTCGTGAGCCCATGCACCTCCCTCCCGAATGATTGGCGCAGGCTACAAACCTGCTTTGGAATATCGGACCTGCTACCCACTGTACTTATCCCCTTTGGGCTTGTCACGGCCTTGCAGCGAGTGCACAGGCAGGGTATGTCCTGCTATGCCGTGTGAGCGCAGCCCTGGTATGGGTACTCATCTGCGTCGCTGGTGCATCACAAGACCCATGCTGCTAGAAAACGATTTACATTTTGGGCAACTGTCTGCAAGACTGTTGCAAAAGGGGGAGCGTTATGCATACGAGTCTTTCAGGGGCACGCGTTGCCTTGTGGCTGGGCATCGCAGTGTTTGTAGTCGCTGCGGCGACGCTGCCCCAGGCCCGCGCTTTGGACAAACCCACCGGCACGGTCGTTCTGACCATCGACGGCGCGATCAGCCAGACCAACAACGGCTCGCAAGCCCAGTTCGACATGGCCATGCTGGAGAAGCTGCCGCAGCACAGCTTCTCCACCCAGACCCCCTGGTACCCCAGCGCCGTCACTTTCACTGGCCCCCTGCTGCGCGATGTGCTGGCGGCCGTGGGCGCCAAGGGCAAGAACATCACGGCGGTGGCGCTCAACGACTACAAGACGGAAATCCCCATCGACGATGCCACGCGCCACGACGTGATCGTTGCCCGGCTCATGAACAACCGCCCCATGCGTGTGCGCGAAAAGGGGCCGCTTTTCATTGTCTATCCGTTTGACACCAAGGCAGAGCTGCGCAGCGAGCTGTACTACAACCGCGCCGCCTGGCAGCTCCATATCCTGCGAATTCGCTAGTCCACCCTCTCCTCCCAACTTCCCAGGAACCACACCATGATCCGGGGCAAGCACTTTCTGCGGCTGATCATCGCGGGCCTGGTGGTAGCGTATGTGGCCATTGCCGGGGTGCAGTACCACCAGTACCGCAGCGTCGAGGCGGTCATGCGCCGGGGCGACGTCAATGCCCTGTGGTCATTCCTGCAGCTCAATGTGGAGTACGAAAAACTCGACCACGCCCTGCACCAGTTCGAGCTGGACCCGCCCAGCCTGCCCATGGACCGGCTGGAGTTGCGCTATGACCTGTTCCTGAGCCGCTTCAGCGCGCTGGAGAGCGGCACCGCCCGCACGCTGATGCAGGAGGAACCGATCTACGCCACAGCCCTGGAAGCACTGCAGAAGTTTGTCGCCGCAGGGGACAACCATTTCGGGCAGAGTGTGGACGCGGCATCGAGCCAGACAAACATGCGTCTGTTGCGGGCCGAGCTGAACAAGCTGCGCGACATCGTTCAAGAGCTGTCGCTGCAGGCATCGCGCATCTCCGCCTTGCTGGGCGACCGGCGCAACGAAGAGGTCAAGCACCAGACCCTGCTGACCACCGGGCTGACCGCGTTCCAGGCCATCCTGACCTTTTTGCTGGCCATTGCCATGGCGCGCCAGTTCCTCCAGCGTGAAAAGGCCACCTCCCAGGCCCTGGAGGCCCAGGCCGAGCTGGTGGAAGCCCTCAAGCGCAACGAGGAAGCCCTGGAGGCCCGGGTAGCCCAGCGCACCACGGAGCTGCAGCGAGCCAACGCCGCGCTGCAGGAACATGAGGATGAACTGGAGGTGGCCCGCGCCAAAGCAGAGGACGCATCGCGCATGAAATCAGACTTCCTGGCCAACATGAGCCACGAGATCCGCACGCCCATGAACGCCGTGATTGGCATGAGCCACCTGGCGCTGGCCACCGAGCTGACCGCGCGCCAGCGCGACTACGTCGAAAAGATCCAGCGGTCGGGACAGCACCTGCTGGGCCTGATCAATGACATCCTGGATTTCAGCAAGATCGAGGCGGGCAAGCTCGAAGTCGAGGTGGTGGATTTCGACCTGCATGCCGTGCTCGACAATGTGGCCAACCTGCTGGGCGAGAAATGCGCCAGCAAAGGCCTGGAGCTGATGTTCGACGTGGACTCCCACCTGCCCGCCGACTTGCGTGGAGACCCCCTGCGGCTGGGGCAGATCCTGGTGAACTACGCCAACAATGCCGTCAAGTTCACGGACGATGGCGAGATCATCGTGCGGGTACGCGAAGCAGCGCGGGATGCCCAGGGCGTGCTGCTGCGCTTTGAAGTGCAGGACACGGGCATCGGCCTGACCGAAGAACAGCAGGCGCGCCTGTTTCGCTCATTTGAGCAGGCCGACACCTCGACCACGCGCAAGTACGGCGGCACCGGCCTGGGCCTGGCGATTTCCAAGAAACTGGCCAGCCTGATGGGCGGCGAGGTGGGCGTGCACAGCGCGCCGGGCAAGGGCAGCACCTTCTGGTTCACAGCGCGACTGGGTTTGGGCGCGGCCGTGCAGCGGCCACTGCTGCCGGAACCCGACCTGCGTGGCCGCCGCGTGCTGGTGGTGGACGACAGCGAACAGGCCCGGCAGATCCTGGCCGAGCTGCTGTCCAGCATGAGTTTTTCGGTCACGCTGGCCAGTTCGGGGGCGCAGGCCGTGGACCTGGCACGCGCCGCGGACCTGGCAGGCAGGCCCTGCGAAATCGCCTTTCTGGACTGGAAGATGCCTGGTATGGACGGTTTTGAAACCGCCCGCCAGCTGGCCCAACTGCCCCACCCTCCGCGCCCGGTCATCGTCACCGCGCATGGGCGTGACGACGTTCTGGCCGAACTCACACGCACCGGCATCGGGCTGATGCTGACCAAGCCCGTCAACCCATCTCAGCTTTTTGATGCCGCCATGCGAGCATTGGGAGGCGCGCAGCGGGTGGACGACGGGCGGCGCCTGCCAGCCTCAGCGGCACGGGGCGCCAACCTGACATCGATCCAAGGGGCGCGCGTGCTGCTGGTGGACGACAACGACCTGAACCAGCAGGTGGGCAGCGAACTGCTGGCCAGCGCCGGGCTGGTGGTGGATGTGGCCGACAACGGCCAGGCCGCACTCGACATGTTGGCCCGAGGCACCTATGACATCGTGCTCATGGACATGCAGATGCCGGTGATGGACGGCCTCACCGCCACGCGCCAATTGCGCCAGAACCCCGCCTGGGCGCGCCTGCCGGTGCTGGCGATGACCGCGAACGCGATGAGCGGCGACCGCGAGCAGTGCCTGGAAGCGGGCATGAACGGCCACATAGCCAAGCCCATTGACCCCGACGCGCTGTTCGCCGCCCTGCTGCAATGGATTGCACTGCCGCACACTGGGGGCGCCAGCGGTAAGACTGTTGCCCTGCAACCTGCGGTGCCTGGCGCTCCTTCATTGGCGCCAGCGGACACCCCCGACCCGCTGACACACATCGAAGGCCTGGACACCGCCGCCGGGCTGCGGCGCGTACTCGGCAAACGTACGGCCTATGAGAGCCTGCTGCGCAAATTCGTGGCCGGACAAGGCAGCGCAGTGAAAGAAGCGCGCGCGCACCTCGCGGCCGCCCAGCCAGAGGCGGCGCAGCGCGCCATGCACACGCTCAAAGGTACCGCTGCCACCATAGGCGCGATGGGTCTGGCCGAACTGGCAGGCGCGGCGGAGCAAGCCATTGCACACAACGCGACCGCCGACGTCCTCGAAGCCCTGCTCCCGCCCGTAGACACCGCCTGCCAGACCCTGGTGGCTGCGCTGCAGAGCGCCCTGCCCTCTGAGGCAGATACGCCCGGCACGGCGAGCGCTGCAAGAACCCCGTTGGATGGCGCGCAGGCCCGCGCATTGGTGGAACGCCTTGGCGCCCTACTGGAAGACAGTGATTCCGACGCCATCGAGTTGTTCAAGGACTCCGGCCCCAGTCTTCAGGCCCTGCTGGGCCCCGCCTACGCCGACATGAAGCGGCTGCTCGACAACTACCTCTTTGCCGATGCGCTCGACGTGCTGCGCAAGGCGGGGAACGATATGCAACACAAGGAGGATCCAGTTCATGAATAGCCCATTGGAATTGAGCGGCAAATGCACGGTGCTGGTGGTGGATGACACCCCGGGCAATCTGTCGCTGATGAGCGACCTCCTGCGCCCCGACTACAAGGTCAAGCTGGCACCCACCGGCGAACGCGCGCTGCAGATCGTGGCGGCCGAAAAGCCCGACCTGATCCTGCTCGACATCATGATGCCGGACATGGATGGCTACGAGGTGCTGCGGCGCCTGCAATTCAACCCCGAGACCGAAGACATTCCGGTGATTTTCCTCACCGCCATGAGCGCCACCGACGACGAAACGGTGGGGCTGGAGCTGGGCGCAGTGGACTACATCACCAAGCCCGTCAACCCCGCCATCACCATGGCGCGCGTGCGCAACCACCTGCAGCTCAAGCGAGCGCGGGATTTACTGGCCCACCACAACCACTTTCTGGAGCAGGAGGTGGCCAACCGCACGCGCGCCCTGGCGGAGCTGCAGGACGCCACCATCCGCGCCATGGCATCGCTGGCCGAAACGCGGGACAACGAGACCGGCAACCACATCCGCCGCACGCAGCACTATGTGGAAGCGCTGGCCCGCAAGCTGCAGGACCATCCGCGCTTTCGCGACGAACTCACGGAAGACGCCATCCAGGTGATCTTCAAGTCCGCCCCCCTGCACGACATTGGCAAGGTTGGCATCCCCGACCGCATCCTGCTCAAGCCGGGCAAGCTGACGCCTGAAGAGTTCGAGATCATGAAGACCCACACCACGCTGGGCCGGGACGCCATCGTGGCGGCAGAAACCGAAACCACACAGAACAACCCGTTCTTTCGCTACGCCAAGGAAATCGCCTACAGCCACCAGGAAAAGTGGGACGGCTCAGGCTACCCCGAAGGGCTGGTGGGCAACACCATCCCCCTGTCGGCACGGCTCATGGCAGTGGCCGATGTGTATGACGCGCTGATCTCCGAGCGCGTGTACAAGGCCGCCTTCTCCCATGAGACGGCGGTAGAAATCATCCGCGACGGCCGAGGTAGCCACTTCGACCCCGACATGGTGGACGCCTTCCTCTCGCTCTCCGAAGAGTTCCGGCGCATTGCGCAGCAGTTTGCCGACAGCGAACATGCGCTGCAGGCGCAACGCGACCGCATTGCCCAGGACCTCTCCACCGAGGGTGTGGTCATCGGCGAAGGCAGCGTCAGCAGCAGCGGCGGCTAACCGCCACGCTCTCAGCAGCAGGCGCCTGCGGCGCTTTCCTCTGCCCCACTTTCGGAGGAAGTGGTGGTGCGGTGTCCGTTGAGGCCCAGCTTGGCCAGCAGTTGCACGTCGGCCTCGACATCGGGGTTGCCGGTCACCAGCAGCTTGTCGCCATAAAAGATGGAGTTGGCGCCCGCCATGAAACACAGCGCCTGCACGGCTTCGCCCATCTGCTGGCGCCCTGCGGACAGGCGCACCCGGGCCTTAGGCATGGTGATGCGGGCCACGGCGATCACGCGCACAAAATCGAACGGGTCGATGGGCTCGCTGTCAGCCAGGGGCGTGCCGGGCACGCGCACCAGGCTGTTGATGGGCACCGACTCGGGGTACGGCTGCAGGTTGGCCAGCTGGGCGATCAGGCCAGCACGGTGCACGGGCGCCTCGCCCATGCCAACAATCCCGCCGCAGCACACGCTGATGCCCGCGCTGCGCACATGCGCCAGTGTGTCCAGCCGGTCCTGGTAGGCGCGGGTGCTCACCACATCGGTGTAGTACTCAGGGGCGGTGTCCAGGTTGTGGTTGTAGTAGTCCAGCCCCGCATCCTTGAGGGCCTGCGCCTGGTGCGATTCGAGCATGCCCAGGGTGGCGCAGGTCTGCAGGCCCAGGCCCTTCACGGCACCGATCAGGGCGCTGACTTTTTCGATGTCGCGGTCCTTGGGCGCGCGCCAGGCGGCGCCCATGCAAAAGCGCGTGGCCCCCGCATCCTTGGCAGCCTGGGCAGCGCGCACCACTTCGTCCACCTCCATCAGCTTGTCGGCTTTCACGCCCGTATCGAACTCGGCCGCCTGCGGGCAGTAGCCACAGTTTTCGGGGCAGCCGCCGGTTTTGATGGACAGCAGCGTGGCCAGCTCGATGTCGCCCGCAGGCCAGTGCTGGCGGTGCACGGTCTGCGCTTCAAACAGCAGGTCCATCAAGGGCTTGTCGAGCAACGCCTGGATGGCTTCCACGCTCCACGGGCCTTGTGAGGTGGCAGTGGCTGGGCGCCGATGCACCTGGACGTTTTGTACGGTGGGTGCTGGCGGCACAGGCTGGGCGGCGGGCATGGCAAGGGTCGTGGAGGACATGGCGATCAATTCCCTTCAAGGCATTCGCCCCACCGTGGCACGGAGCCACCCGAGGCTTAAGAAGTTGTTTAGCGACACCGCGCGCACGGCACACCACGGATGATTTGGCATGGCGCGCTGCGAGGTGGGCGGATTCTGGACGAGAAAACGGCACAAAAGCACGCCACAGGGTCACAAAAGATGCCAAGAAAAACGAGACATCAACAACCGTCAATTTCTGAACTTTTTAGGAGCAGAAGACCGCAGGTTGATCGAACTTGCCGGGCCTTTGGGGCAGTCAGTTTCTTGGCGCCTTCAACAGCCCCGTTGTGGCGGTTATCTGCTCCCATCTGACACTCTGTACAGCCGAGCAGCGCCGGGAGATGGCCGACGTTGGTGCGCTTTGGAGAACGATTTTTCGCAACTATCAGCCCAGTGCAGCAATCACGTCGGCCGGGGCCTGCACCAGTTCGATCAAAACGCCCTCGCCCGCAATCGGAAATTCGTCATTGCTCTTAGGGTGCAAAAACGTGATGTCGTAGCCCGCCGCGCCCTTGCGGATACCGCCGGGCGCAAAACGCACGCCCTGGGCCGTGAGCCATTCCACCGCCTTGGGCAAGTCGTCAATCCACAGCCCAATGTGGTTGAGCGGCGTGGTGTGCACGGCGGGTTTTTTGTCGATGTCCAGCGGCTGCATGATGTCCACCTCGACCTTGTAGGCACCCTGCCCCATGGCCAGGATGTCTTCGTCCACGTTTTCGCGCTCGCTCTGGAAGGTGCCGGTTTGGGTGAGGCCCAGCATGTCCACCCACAGGGTTTTCATGCGCTGCTTGTCGGTGCCGCCAATGGCGACCTGCTGAATGCCCAGGACTTTGAACGGGCGATGAAGGGATGTGGTCATTGTGTTTGCTCCTTGATTGATAGCTGCTTGCGCTTATGGATAAAGCGCCAGAGGCCAATTTGACCTAAAAATAGCTTGCTCCCGGCTACCCTTCGTTCAACACCCAGCTGCTGAGCGTGGCGAAGTACTCGCGCAGCCAGGCGTTGTAGCGCGTGGCCAGGGGCGTGGGTGCCGCTACCGGCACCATGTGGGTAAAGCCATGGCGCTGGGCAATGCGCAGAGCACGAGGCAGGTGGAAGTCGCTGGTCACCAGCGCGAGCGGGACCGTGGCGGCAACACCGCGCGCCTCCAGCAAGGGGCGACTTAACGCCAGATTCAGCTCGGTGCTGGTGCTGTCCTTCTCCAGCACCAGGCGTTCCGGCGCGATACCGTGGCGTTCTTGCAGATAGCGCGCCATCACCTCCGCCTCGGTATCTGTAGTGCCCCAAACCTGCCCACCACACACAGCGATCAGCGCCTCAGGCTGCAAGCGGGCCAACGCGGCCGCTGTGTCCAGCCGCGCCGCCAGTGCCGGGCGGGGCTGTCCGTTCTGGATGCCCGCTCCCAGCACCACAATGGCCTGCACAGGCGGTGCCTCTGCCGGAGAAACGCCGGCGCCCCGCAAGAAGAACACCCAGAAAACCACCACGCTGAGCATCCACGCCGTCAAACCCCACCAGCCCACGCGCCACCACTGCTGGCGCCGCCGGTCATGGTGCCGCCAGCGCGTGAGGGGTGCCCACCACACCGCGATGGCCAGAAACAACGCCCCCAGCGCAACGGGTAACATGGTGCCCAGGTTGAAGTGCCCCAGAACCATCAGCACCGCGCCGTCCAGAAACAGCACGCCGCCGACCAGCGCCAGCAGCGTGCGCACAGCCACCGCCGTCATCGCAGGCTGCAGGATGGAGCGCGAGGCACAGGCAGCATCAGACGAATTCCAGAATGATCTGGTCCACCGCCAGCGAATCGCCCTTGCCCGCCGTGATCTTGCCGACCACGCCATCCTGCGCGGCAAAGAGGATGTTCTCCATCTTCATGGCCTCGATCACCGCCAGCTTTTCACCGGCCTGCACCTTCTGGCCGGGCTGCACCGCCACATCGACCAACAGGCCCGGCATGGGCGAGAGTAGGAATTTGGACAGATCGGGCGGCGCCTTGAAGGGCATGAGCTTGTGCAGGCGCGCGCCCAGCGGCGACAGCACCAGCGCATCGATCTGCGTACCGTTGTGCGCAATGCGCAGCGCCAGCGGGTTCTTGCCCACGCCGCGCTCCACCTGGGCCGTAAAGCCCTGGCCGTTGCAGGCGCCCTGCACGCGAATCTGGCCCAGCGTGGCGTTGCTACTGATCTGATAGCTGGTACCGCTCACCAATACTGCGCTGGAGCCCGATTTGTCCTCAAAGTCGGACACCGTCACCTCATGGTGCTGGTTCTGCCCTTCGGCGCCCAGCGTGACCACCACAAACTGCTCGCCCACCTTCACCTCGTGGCCGGCCAGTTGGCCGCTGATACCGGAGGCGCGTGCACGGTAGCGGCGGTTCATGAACGCGGCCAGCGCCACCAGGAACAGCGGGTCGCTGTGCGGCACGTCTTCGGCATGGAAGCCCTTGCCGTAGTTCTCGGCGATGAAGCCAGTGTTGAAGTCGCCCGTCACGAACTTGGGGTGCGCCAGCAACGCGGCCTGGAACGGGATGTTGCTGCTGATGCCGCGAATCACAAAGCCGTTCAGCGCCGCGCGCATCTTGGCAATCGCATCGTTGCGGTCCGTGCCGTGCACGATGAGCTTGGCGATCATCGAGTCGTAGTACATGGGGATCTCGCCACCCTCGTACACGCCCGTGTCCACCCGCACGCCCAATTTTTTGGTCGTATCGGACTGGAACATCGACTCCTCCGGCGGCTGAAAGCGCACCAGGCGGCCGGTGGACGGCAGGAAGTTGCGGAACGGGTCTTCGGCGTTGATGCGGCACTCAATGGCCCAGCCGTCGCGCTTCACATCGGCTTGGCTCAAAGGCAGCTTCTCGCCTGCGGCCACGCGGATCATCAGCTCCACCAGGTCCAGGCCGGTGATGCATTCCGTCACCGGGTGCTCCACCTGCAGGCGGGTGTTCATCTCCAGGAAGTAGAAGTCCTGGTCCTTGCCGACCACGAACTCCACCGTGCCCGCGCTTTGGTACTTGACGGCCTTGGCCAGTTGCACCGCCTGCTCGCCCATGGCCTTGCGGGTGGCGTCGCTGATGAATGGCGACGGCGCCTCTTCGATCACCTTCTGATGGCGGCGCTGGATGGAGCACTCGCGCTCGTTCAGGTAGATCACGTTGCCATGGCTGTCGCCCAGCACCTGGATCTCGATGTGGCGCGGCTCCTGCACAAACTTCTCAATGAAGATGCGGTCGTCGCCAAAGCTGTTGCGGGCTTCGTTCTGGCAGCTGGCAAAGCCTTCAAACGCTTCCTTGTCGTTGAACGCCACGCGCAGGCCCTTGCCGCCGCCACCGGCCGAGGCCTTGATCATCACGGGGTAGCCAATGCCCTTGGCAATCTCCACCGCTTGCTCGGGGCCCGCGATGGCATCGTTGTAGCCAGGAATCGTGTTGACCTTGGCCTCGTTGGCCAGCTTCTTGGACGCGATCTTGTCTCCCATGGCCGCAATCGAATGCGCCTTGGGGCCGATGAAGGCAATGCCCTCGTCTTCGCAGCGCTTGGCAAAGGCCTCGTTTTCGGAGAGGAAGCCATAGCCCGGGTGCACGGCCTGCGCGCCAGTCTGCTTGCAGGCGGCAATGATCTTGTCGGCCAGCAGGTACGACTCGCGCGAGGGCGCGGCGCCAATGTGCACGGCCTCGTCGGCCAGCTTGACGTGCCGGGCTTCCTTGTCGGCGTCGGAATAGACGGCGACGGTGGCGATGCCCATTTTCTTGGCCGTTGCAATCACTCGGCAGGCGATTTCGCCACGGTTGGCGATCAGGATTTTCGTAAACATATTTTTATGCTCCTCGTCCGCTCAAAGGGGAATGTTGCCGTGCTTGCGCCATGGGTTTTCGAGCTTTTTGTCGCGCAGCATGACCAAGCTGCGGCAGATGCGCTTGCGTGTCTCGTGCGGGAGGATCACGTCGTCGATAAACCCACGGGCCCCAGCCACAAACGGGTTGGCAAAGCGCTGCTTGTATTCCGCCTCGCGGGCGGCCAGCTTCACGGGGTCGTTCTTGTCCTCGCGGAAGATGATTTCCACCGCGCCCTTGGCGCCCATCACCGCAATTTCAGCGTTGGGCCAGGCCAGGTTCACGTCGCCGCGCAAGTGTTTGCTGCTCATCACGTCGTACGCGCCGCCGTAGGCCTTGCGGGTGATGACGGTGATCTTGGGCACGGTGCACTCGGCATAGGCGTACAGCAGTTTGGCGCCGTGCTTGATGATGCCGCCGTACTCCTGGCTGGTGCCGGGCATGAAGCCGGGCACGTCCACAAACGTGACCACGGGGATGTTGAACGCATCGCAAAAGCGCACAAAACGCGCGGCCTTGATGGAACTCTTGATGTCCAGGCAGCCCGCCAGCACCAGCGGCTGGTTGGCCACGATGCCCACGGTCTGGCCTTCCATGCGGGCAAAGCCGATCAGGATGTTCTTGGCGTACTCGGGCTGCAGCTCAAAGAAGTCCCCATCGTCCACCGTCTTGAGGATCAGCTCCTTCATGTCGTAGGGCTTGTTGGGGTTCTCGGGTACCAGGGTGTCCAGGCTCAGGTCCATGCGGTCGGCCGGGTCGTTGCTGGGGCGCACCGGTGCCTTCTCGCGGTTGTTGAGCGGCAGGTAGTTGTACAGGCGGCGCAGCATCATCAGCGCCTCCACGTCGTTCTCGAACGCCATGTCGGCCACGCCGCTCTTGGTGGTGTGCGTCACGGCGCCGCCCAGTTCCTCGGCCGTCACTTCTTCGTGCGTCACGGTCTTGACGACTTCGGGGCCTGTCACGAACATGTAGCTCGAATCCTTGACCATGAAGATGAAGTCCGTCATGGCGGGCGAGTACACGGCGCCACCGGCGCTGGGGCCCATGATCATGCTGATCTGCGGAATCACGCCGCTGGCGAGTACGTTCTTCTGGAACACATCGGCATAGCCGCCGAGGGACGCAACACCTTCCTGGATGCGGGCGCCGCCCGAGTCGTTCAGGCCGATGACGGGTGCGCCGACCTTCATGGCCTGGTCCATCACCTTGCAGATCTTCTCGGCATGCGTTTCAGACAGCGCACCGCCAAACACCGTGAAATCCTGGCTGAACACAAACACCAGGCGGCCGTTGATCATGCCGTAGCCCGTCACCACACCGTCGCCGGGGATCTTGTTGTCCTCCATGCCAAAGTCGGTGCAGCGGTGCTCGACAAACATGTCCCATTCTTCGAACGTGCCGTCGTCCAGCAGCAGCTCGATGCGCTCGCGCGCCGTGAGCTTGCCCTTGGCGTGCTGCGCATCGATGCGCTTTTGCCCGCCGCCCAGGCGTGCCAGCGCACGCTTTTTCTCCAGTTGATCCAGGATGTCTTGCATGGTCGTCCTTTGGTGAATGGGTTGGTGTCTACTATTTATTTGATAGCTGCCAGCGCTTGATGGGATTGCGCTAGCAGTAGATTTCTTGCAGCAGTCGATGCCGCAATACGTCCTGCGGCCACATCGGCCTGCATTTGCGGCAGCAGCTCGCGCACCTGGGGATGCTGACGGAACGCGAGCTTGAGGCCTGCGTCGATGCGCTCCCACATCCAGGACAGCGCCTGCTTCTCGCGCCGCGTGGCCAGGCGGCCGTTGGCGGTTTGCAGCTGGCGGAATTGCGTGACAGCGGCCCAGAAACTGTCTACGCCCTGCCCCAGCAGCGCGCTGATTTGCACTACTTTCGGGTGCCACAGCGTTTCGTCGTGGTGAGCGTTCTCTGGGTTGCCGTGTTGGCTGAGCAGGCGCAGGCTCGATGTGATCTGCGCCTCGGCCCGTGTTGCGGCGTTCTTGTCGATGTCGGCCTTGTTGATGACCACCAGGTCCGCTATCTCCATCACGCCCTTCTTGATGGCCTGCAGGTCGTCGCCCGCGTTGGGCAGCTGCATCAGCACAAACATGTCCGTCATGCCTGCCACCGCAATCTCGCTCTGGCCCACACCCACGGTCTCGACAATGACCACGTCGTAGCCTGCGGCCTCGCAGACCAGCATGGCCTCGCGGGTCTTCTCTGCCACCCCACCGAGCGTGCCGCTGCTGGGGCTGGGGCGGATGTAGGCCTTTTCGTGCACCGAGAGGTGTTCCATGCGCGTCTTGTCGCCCAGGATGGAGCCGCCCGAGACGGTGCTGGACGGATCGATGGTGAGCACGGCCACGCGGTGGCCCTGGCCAATGAGGTACAGGCCCAGGGCTTCGATGAAGGTGGATTTGCCTACGCCCGGCACGCCGCTGATGCCGAGGCGGAAGGCCTTGCCGGTGTGCGGGAGCAGCTGGGTCAGCAGCTCGTCGGCCTGGGCGCGATGGTCCACCCGCGTTGATTCGAGCAGCGTGATGGCTTTGGACATGGCCCTGCGTTGCACCGCCGCCGTGCACTGCACCACCCCATCAAGAAGCGCCGCAGGTGTCACGCCACCGCCTTGCGAATTTGCTCCAGCACATCCTTGGCGCTGGCGGGGATTGGTGTGCCGGGGCCGTACACGCCCTTCACGCCCGACTCGTACAAGAAGTCGTAGTCCTGCGCCGGGATCACACCACCCACAAACACGATGATGTCGTCCGCACCCTGGTCCTTGAGCGACTGGATGATGGCGGGCACCAGCGTCTTGTGGCCTGCAGCCAGCGTGCTCACGCCCACGGCGTGCACGTCGTTTTCGATGGCCTGGCGGGCACATTCCTCGGGGGTCTGGAAGAGCGGGCCCATGTCCACATCAAAGCCCAGGTCAGCAAAGGCGGTGGCCACCACCTTGGCGCCCCGGTCATGGCCGTCCTGGCCCAGCTTGGCGATCATCACGCGCGGGCGGCGGCCCTGTTCTTCGGCAAAGGCGTTGATTTCGGTCTTGAGTTTGTCCCAGCCTTCGGCCGAGTCATAGGCAGCTGCGTACACACCGGTCACCTTTTGCGTATCGGCGCGGTGGCGCCCAAAAACCTTCTCCAGCGCATCCGACACCTCGCCCACCGTGGCGCGCAGGCGCACGGCTTTGATCGACAGGTCCAGCAGGTTGCCTTCGCCGCTTTCTGCTGCAGAAGTGAGAGCATCCAAGGCTTGCTGGACAAGCGCAGAGTCGCGTTTTGACCGAATATTTTTGAGGCGTTCGATCTGCCCGTCGCGCACCTTCATGTTGTCGATCTGCAGGATATCGACCGGGTCTTCCTTGGCCAGCTTGTATTTGTTGACGCCGACAATGACGTCCTTGCCGCTGTCGATGCGTGCCTGCTTCTCCGCCGCAGCGGCTTCGATCTTGAGCTTGGCCCAGCCGCTGTCCACGGCCTGGGTCATACCACCCATGGCCTCGACCTCTTCGATGATCTTCCAGGCCGCGTCGGCCATGTCCTGGGTCAGCTTTTCCATCATGTAGCTGCCGGCCCAGGGGTCGATCACGTTGGTGATGTGGGTCTCTTCCTGGATGATCAGCTGCGTGTTGCGCGCAATGCGGGCGCTGAACTCGGTGGGCAGCGCAATGGCTTCGTCAAAGCTGTTGGTGTGCAGACTCTGCGTGCCCCCAAACACGGCGGCCATGGCCTCGATGGTGGTGCGCACCACGTTGTTGTAGGGGTCCTGTTCGGTCAGGCTCCAGCCCGAGGTCTGGCAGTGTGTGCGCAGCATCAGGCTCTTGGGGTTCTTGGCGCCCGTGGCTTTCATGATGCGGCACCACAGCAGGCGCGCGGCGCGCATCTTGGCGACTTCGAGGTAGAAATTCATGCCAATCGCCCAGAAGAAGCTCAGGCGCCCGGCGAATTCGTCCACGTCCATGCCCTTGGCGATGGCGGTCTTCACATACTCCTTGCCGTCGGCCAGGGTGAAGGCCAGTTCCAGCGCCTGGTTGGCCCCGGCTTCCTGCATGTGGTAGCCGCTGATCGAGATCGAGTTGAACTTCGGCATGTTCTTGGCCGTGTACTCGATGATGTCGCCAATGATCTTCATCGACGGCTTGGGCGGGTAGATGTAGGTGTTGCGCACCATGAACTCTTTCAGAATGTCGTTCTGAATGGTTCCAGAGAGCTTGTCTTGCGAGACGCCCTGCTCTTCTGCCGCCACCACATAGCCCGCCAGCACGGGCAACACCGCGCCGTTCATGGTCATCGATACGCTGACCTTGTCCAGCGGGATCTGGTCGAACAGTATCTTCATGTCTTCGACCGAATCGATTGCCACCCCGGCCTTGCCCACGTCGCCCGTCACGCGGGGGTGGTCGCTGTCGTAACCCCGGTGGGTGGCCAGGTCGAACGCCACACTCACGCCCTGCCCGCCCGCAGCCAGGGCCTTCCGGTAGAACGCATTGGATTCTTCGGCGGTCGAAAAACCTGCGTACTGGCGGATCGTCCAGGGCCGCACCGCATACATGGTGGCCTGGGGGCCGCGCAGATAGGGTTCAAAACCCGGCAGCGTGTTGGCGTACGGCAGGCTGGCCGTGTCTTCGGCGGTGTACAGCGGCTTGACGGTGATGCCATCGGGCGTGACCCAGTTGAGGGCGCTGACATCGCCCCCCGGCGCCGACTTGGCTGCGGCCTTGGCCCAGGCTTCCAGCGAAGACGCGGCGAACTCTGGGGCGTTGTTGGTGGGGTTGTCACTCATGGCAAAAGCTACTCCGAAGATGGCGTTGGGGCGTCCAACACAGCGCACAGGCGGTGACCGCACAGGTGCAGTGGTGTGGCGGCGAGTTTACATCATTCATAATTATTGATTCAAAATATTCCGCCCAGCTTACAATCCACCCCATGTCTGCCCTCACCCTCACTCCCCGCGCGCTCTACGAAGAAGTGGCCGAGCAATTGCGCCAGCGCATCTTCCGGCGCGAACTGGAGCCGGGCAGCTGGATTGACGAACTCAAGATTGCCGAAGAATTCGGCATCAGCCGCACCCCCCTGCGCGAGGCGTTGAAGGTGCTGGCCGCTGAAGGCCTGGTCACGATGAAGGTGCGCCGTGGCGCCTATGTGACGGAGATGAGCGAAAAAGACCTGCGCGACGTGTACCACCTGCTCAGCCTGCTGGAGAGCGATGCGGCAGGCGTGGTGGCCACCACCGCCACACCGGCTCAGCTGCAAACATTGCAGGATCTGCATGCCGAGCTGGAGGCAGCCTCCAATGAGCGTGAGCGCTTTTTTGCAGTCAACGAGCGCTTTCACATGCTGCTGCTGGAGCTGGCCGACAACCGATGGCGCAGCCAGATGGTGGCCGACCTGCGCAAGGTGATGAAGCTCAACCGCCACAACTCGCTGCTCAAGCAGGGGCGGATTGAGGATTCACTGAAAGAGCACCGCGCCATCCTCGGCGCGATGATGGCGCGCGATGCCAAGGCGACGGTGAAGGCGATGCAGGCGCATTTTGCGCAGGGGCTGGAAGCGGCGACCTGAGAGACGACCTGCGGCAATACGGCCTGCGAGCGATTCACCAGCGAGTGCATCTGGTCTGTTCGGGCTTTCGCCGCGCTATTGCAGCGCATCATCATTTCGTAAATCGGAATGCACCATTTGCAACACAACAGCGTGTTGCAGCGCCAGATCCCGCTGGTTCGCTCGCTATCATTCCCCGGGTTTACACCAAGGCCACGGCGCATCCCGCGCCTGACGACTTCCCCGCAGAGCCTGCATGACCCCCTCCCCCGCCGATATCGCCAGCGTCTGCACGCTGCCCCAGCTTCTCGCCTACCGCGCTGCGCGCACCCCCAACGCCGAGGCGTACCGAGCCTTCGACACCAGCTCCCAAGCCTGGACGAGCTTGACCTGGGCTGAGACAGCCCAACGCGTGGGCACATGGGCCCAGGCCCTGGCGGCCATGCAACTGCCCGCAGCGGCGCGCATCGCCATCCTGCTGCCCAACGGCCTGAACGCGATGTGCGCGGACCAGGCAACCTTGGCCACCGGCTCCGTTCCCGTGCCGCTGCACGCCATCGACAACCCCGGCAGCATTGCCTACATCCTGGCCGACTGCGAGGCGTCGATGCTCTTTGTGAGCCATGTGGAGCAGTGGGAAAAAATTCAGGCCGTCGGCACGCCATTTCCGGCCCTGCGTGCAGTGGTCATCACAAATGACGGCGCCTCGCTCACCGCAATACCTGCGTCTGGGGGCGGCCCTGCGGTCGGTTCGCTGGCGCAATGGCTGGCTGGTGCGACACATGCGGGCAGCGCAACCGTTCCCAAAGCCCCGGAGGCAGACGACCTGGCGGCCATCGTCTACACCTCTGGCACCACGGGCAGGCCCAAGGGCGTGATGCTGACGCACCACAACGTGGTCAGCGACGTGAAAGCCGTGCTGGAGCGCATTGCGCCCACTGCGGAGGACGTATTCCTGTCGTTCCTGCCGCTGTCGCACACCTTCGAGCGCACGGGCGGGTACTACCTGCCGATTGCGGCGGGCAGCTGCGTGGCCTATGCGCGCTCGGTGCCCCAACTGGCCGAAGACCTGAAGACGGTGCGCCCCACGGTGCTGGTGTCGGTGCCGCGCATCTACGAGCGCATCCACGCCAAGCTGCTCGAAAAGTTGTCACCCACGCCCTGGAAGATGCAGCTGTATGAAGCCGCGCAGAACAAGGGCTGGGCGCGGTTTTGCGCCGCCCAAGGCTTGCCCACGCCGACTCCCGACGCCAACAGCCAGGCCGCAGGCTGGATGGCTGCCCTGCCCTGGCCGGTGCTGCAGGCCCTGGTGGCAAAGCCGCTACTGGCCCAATTTGGCGGCCGTGTGCGCGTGGCGGTGAGTGGCGGCGCACCGCTGTCGCCCACCATTGCGAAGTGTTTTCTGGGCCTGGGGCTGCCGCTGATCCAGGGCTACGGCATGACCGAGACCGCACCGGTGGTGTCGGTCAACGCACTGGACGACAACGACCCCGCCTGCGTAGGCAAGGCATTACCCGGTGTGGAAGTGCGCATTGGCGAGAACCGCGAGCTGCAAGTGCGCGGCCCCATCGTGATGAAGGGCTATTGGAAGCGCCCCGAAGACACGGCCAAGATATTGAGCGCCGACGGCTGGCTGGGCACGGGCGACCAGGCCGAGATCGTGAACGGCCGCATTTACATCAAGGGCCGCATCAAGGAAATCATCGTCACCTCCACCGGCGAAAAGATCCCACCGGGCGACCTGGAGCTGGCCTTGCTGGCCGACCCTTTGTTGGAGCAGGCCTTTGTAGTGGGCGAAAACCGCCCCTTCATCGCCTGCGTGGCCGTGCTCAAGCGTGATGAATGGCAGCGGCTGGCGGGCGATCTGGGTCTTTCGGCCCAAGACGCCGACAGCCTGAACCACCCCAGCGTGCACCGCGCCGTGCTGGCCCGCATCGAAAAGAACACCGCCAGCTTTGCCCGATACGCCGTGCCGCGTGCGGTGCACCTGACGCTGGAGCCCTGGACCATTGAAAACACCTTCATGACGCCCACGCTCAAGCTCAAGCGCAACAACCTGATGGCGCACTTTGCCGAGGCGATTGAGGGGATGTATCAGAAGCCGGGGCGCTAAGCCCAGGCTTTCTCAAAGCACCAACTCGCCCTCCCCTGCGTAAGCCACCCCAAACCGGTTCGCCAGAAAATCCGCCAGCAACACGGATTCCTGGCCCACGAAGCCGCGCTGCGGCAAGCGTCCCTGGGCCACCAGATCCAGCGCCGTGCAGATGCCCGCCGCCGTGGTGAGCTGAATAGCGCTCAGCGTGTGCCCCGCCACCTGGGTGCCGATGATGCGGGCGGAGTACGAGTCCTGCACCAGCCGACCGCCCTTCATGCCGGATGCGGTGGCAAACACCACAATCACATCCTGGTCGGTGGTGGGAATGGCCGTCTCCAGAATGTCCTTGAGCAGATCGCGCCGGTCACGCAGGCGCAGGTCGTTGAGCAGCAGCTTCAGGATGGCGTTGTGGCCGGGGTAGCGGATGGACTGGTAGTCCACCTGGCGCGCCTTGCCTGCCAGCGTCTCGGTCAATGTGCCCAGCCCACCCGAGGTGTTGAACGCCTCGTATTCCACACCGTCGAGCGCGAAGGTTTCCAGCCCCTCCAGCGCGGGCACTGTGGTGCGCACTCCGTCCACAATGGCCTCGCAGGGGTTGCAGTATTCGTTGATGAGCCCTTCGGTGCTCCAGGTCAGGTTGTAGCGCAGGGCGCCCTGGGGGTAGCGCGGAAGCGCGCCCACGCGCATGCGCAACGTGTGCAGGGTGTCAAAACGGCGCGCCAAATCGTTGCCCACGATGCCGATGAAACCCGGGGCCAGGCCACATTGGGGCATGAGCACGCTGCGGGCGTTGGCCGCCAGTGCCCGGATGGCCTGGGTGCTTGCCACGTCTTCGGTCAGGTCAAAGTAGTGCACTCCGGCTGCGGCACAAAGCGTCGCCACCGGCACGGCGCGGTGAAACGGCAGCGCGTTCAGCACGGCAAAACGGCCGTCGATGGAGGTCTGCAGGCTTGCGTCGTCTGTCGCCAACTGGGTCGAGACGCCTAGCGCAGCGATCTCGGCCAGGCGCGCCGGGTCGCGGTCCACCACCAGGATGTCGTAGTCGCCGGCCTGCTGCAGCAGCAGCGCCATGGCAAAGCCGATGTGGCCCGCGCCCAGGATGGTGATGGCGCGGTGGGTGGCGGTGTAGGTGTTGGAAAGGGTGGTCATGGCGGCACTCCCGGTGGTGGTCACTGCGTGAAGCAGTGAGCGGTGTTGAAGATGCCTTGATGCTAGGCAAGGGTGCTGTCAATGTGTAGCGCTAATAACGTCGAAAAACGCTCTTTGTTTTGCCATAACGGCGAATATGATGGACGTTATGACTTTTTGGGTAGGAGCCCATGACACAACCCCTGGACGACACCGACCGCCAGCTGCTAAGCCTGCTGCAGGCCAATGCCCGCGAGGGCACGGCCACGCTGGCACGCAAGCTGGGGCTGGCCCGCACCACCGTGGTGGCGCGCATCGCGCGGCTGGAGCGCTCGGGGGTGGTCGCGGGTTACGGGGTGCGGCTGGGCACCCGGCTCGATGCCACCACCGTGCGGGCCTGGTGCAGCATCAGCGTGCTGCCCAAAACCGCGCCCACCGTGCTGCGCGCGCTGGAGGCCATGGCCGAGGTCGAAGAAGTGTCGGCTGTGAGCGGGCCGTTTGACTACCTTGTGTACTTGCGCTGCACCAGCCATGAGCAGCTCGACACCCTGCTCGACAAGGTGGGCCAACTGGACGGCGTGCACCAGACGCAGACCAGCATCGTGCTCAGCCGCAAGATTGATCGCCGCAGTGTGGGGGCGTGAGCACCATTAACGCCCGCATTCACTTCATTTTTGATAGCTGCTTGCGCTTTATAGATAAGCGACAGAGCCAAATTTCACCAAAATTCAATGACCTGCATCAGGTCTCGAATTGCTTCGGATTCTTCCCCTGGATCGGCGCATAAAACGCCTTGATGCGCGCCATGTCGCTGTCCAGGTCACCCGTGGGCTCGAACACCGGGCCCAGGCCGCCCACCTTGCGACCATAGTCCACAAACGCGAGCACGATGGGCACACCCGCTTGCTGGGCGATGAAGTAAAAGCCTGTCTTCCAGTGCCGCGTCTTGCCGCGGGTGCCTTCGGGCGGCACGATGAGCTGCATGGGGCCATCGGCCTCCCGCATCGCCTGGGCCGACGTGGCGACCAGGTTGCCGGACTGCTCCCGGTTCACCGGAATGCCGCCCAGCCAGCGCATCACGCCACCAAACGGCGCCTTAAACAGGCTGTGTTTGCCCATCCAGTACACCCGCAGGCGGAGCGAGAACGCCAACATCAGCGTGTAAGGCAAGTCCCAGTTGCTGGTGTGGGGCGCTGCAATCAGCACACTTTTGGCGGCGTGGGTGGGCAAAGCGCCTTCAATCTTCCAGCCGGTAATGCGCAGCGTAAAGCGGGAAAAGGCGCGCAGGAGCGTGTTGACAACCGGGGTGTCAAAAATGGTGTGGTGCATGAGGGGGGAGGCAGAAAACAGGCAGCGGCGGTCGTGCCACCGTCAATCGCAAGCGCCGGGAGTATCGCCGATAGCCCCTATGCCCAGTTTTGAGGCAGGGCAACCTGCCCGCGGAGAAGCTCCGTTGGCGGCATTGTCAACAATCTTCTCCCGGCCTCACTTTGGTCAAAAAGATCTGGCATTTCGAAGGCGCTTGACCAGAATGACTGGCGTGGCTCTTCTTCCCCGGAGCCGCCCCACCACGCCACGCTACGCCCTGGACCATGCTGCAAGCCACCCGCAACGACGACACCACCTACCGCGACCGCAAGCGGTATGCGTGGCTGTTGTCGCTGGTGGTGCCCTGCACCGTGGCCGTGGGCCCAGCGCTCATGCGCTGGACTGGCGAGGCGCTGGCGCTGTGGACGCCGGTGGCGTTTTTCTACCTGGTGGCGCCGTTGCTGGACTGGCTGCTGGGCGTGGACCAGAGCAACCCACCCGAATCCGCCGTGCCGGCGCTGGAGCGAGACCGCTACTACCGCCGCATCACCTACCTGCTGGTGCCGGTGCTGTGGGCGGCTTTTATCTTCAGCACCTGGTTTGTGGCCACGCAGACGTTGCCCTGGCATGGTGTTCTGGCCATGGTGTTGACCACGGGCACGGTGGGCGGCTTCTGCATCAACCTGGGGCATGAGCTGGGCCATAAAAACTCCAAGCTCGAACGCTGGCTGGCCAAGTTGGTACTGGCACCCACGGCCTACGGGCACTTCTTCATCGAACACAACCGGGGCCACCACCGCGACGTGGCGACCCCGGCCGACCCGGCGTCGTCGCGCATGGGCGAGTCGATCTACCGCTTCGCGCTGCGCGAAATGCCCGGAGCCCTGCGCCGGGCCTGGGCGCTGGAGAAAGACCGGCTGGCGCGCCAGCAACAACCGCAGTTTTCCTGGCACAACGAAATCCTGCAGCCCGCGCTGATTACCCTGCTGCTATGGACCGCCCTGGCCCTGTGGCTGGGCCTTTTCGTGCTGCCGTTTCTGGTAGTGGCCTCGTTCTGGGCCAACTTTCAGCTCACCTCGGCCAACTACGTAGAGCACTACGGCCTGCTGCGCACGCAAGACGCCAGCGGCCGCTACGAGCCCTGCCAGCCACACCACTCGTGGAACAGCAACCACCTGTTCTCCAACTGGGCGCTGTTTCACCTGCAACGGCATTCCGACCACCACGCGCATCCGCTGCGGCGCTACCAGTCGCTGCGGCATTTCGACCATGTGCCGCAGCTACCGATTGGCTACTTCGGCATGTTCACCCTGGCCTACGTGCCGCCCCTGTGGCGCCGCGTGATGGACCCACGCCTGCTGGCCATGGCGGGGCGCGATGCAACCCACATCAACATCGACCCGCGCCAACGCGCCCAGGTGGTGCGCCGCTATGGGCTGCGCGAAGGGGCGCAGCCGGCGGGCTAGCACGCCCAAGGGCGCAACCGCACAGCGTTTTGTTGCAAGCCATTCGAAAGCTCTGTTTTTGATAGCAATTAGCGCTTGCTAGATAAGCGCTAGCACCCATTTCTATTCAAAACCACACGCTGGTGCTGGCCGCGAGGTCGGTGGGATAATCGCGGCTTTCCAGTTGCAGCCCTGCGGGCGCCTTCATCCCCACAGGCGCACCCCACGCAACCCCTACCCTCCCCGCTTTTCTAGTTTGCCTGTGGAAACCACCCTGAGCCCCTGGCGCATGTCCGTCGCCCCGATGATGGACTGGACCGACCGCCACTGCCGTTACTTTCACCGGCTGCTGACCCGCCAGACCCTGCTGTACACCGAAATGGTGAACGCGGGCGCCATCATCCATGGCGGCACCGAGCGGCACCTGCGCTTCAACGCCGAAGAGCACCCTGTGGCCCTGCAATTGGGCGGCAACGAGCCCGACAAGCTGGCCGAGGCTGCGCGCCTGGGCGCGCAATGGGGCTACGGCGAAATCAACCTCAACTGCGGCTGCCCCAGCGACCGGGTGCAGCGCGGCGCATTTGGCGCCAGTCTGATGAAGTCGCCTCAGCTGGTGGCCGACTGCGTGAAGGCCATGAAGGACGTGGTCAGCGTGCCCGTCACCGTCAAGCACCGCATCGGCATCGACAAGGTGGAGGACTACGGTTTTGTGCGCGACTTCATCGGCACCGTGGCCGACGCCGGGTGCACCGTGTTCATCGTGCATGCGCGCAACGCCTGGCTGCAAGGCCTCTCCCCCAAGGAAAACCGCGATGTCCCGCCCCTGCGCTACGAAGTGGTGCACCGGCTCAAGGCAGAGTTTCCGCAGTTCACCATCGCCATCAACGGCGGCATCACCACCGATGCGGTGGTGCAAGAGCAGCTCACGCACCTGGACGGCGTGATGATCGGTCGCGAGGCCTACCACAACCCCTGGTGGCTGGCCCGCTGGGACCATCTCTACTACGGCGAACAAGGTGGTATGCCCTGCCCCCTGACGCGCGAAGAGGTCGAAATCAAGATGGTCGAGTACATGGAGCGCGAGGCTGCCCAGTACGGCACCCCCTGGCCCCACATCGCCCGCCACATGCTGGGCCTGCGCCACAGCCTGCCCGGTGCCCGCATCTGGCGCCAGGTGTGGAGCAACCATCTGCTCAAGGACCGCCCTGCGCGCGAGGTGCATGCGCTGGCGATGCAGGCGTATGCCAACGCGCCTGAATCTTCTGCAGACCCAGCAGCCCAGGCCCTGGCTGCCTGACGCCGCGCAGCGGGGTGATGGCTTGCGGGCAGAACCAAAGCGTGTGCAAGTGCGCGTAAAAACCCAAGCCACCGCGCCCGTCGCCTTGCGCGCACCCGTGGCAGCGGATGCAGAGCGCTTTGTCACTTTGGCCCAGCGTAGCCAGGCCCTGCATACACCCTGGACCTCGGCGCCATCGACCCCCGAGTCGTTTGCAGCCTATCTGGTGCAGCTGGACACGCCTGCGAACCAGGGTTTTCTGGTGTGCCGGCCGCCCAAAGCGGGCGAAGGCGAACAGATCGCGGGCGTCTTCAATCTCTCACAGATCGTGATGGGCAACTTTCGCAGCGCTTACCTGGGCTACTACGTCTTCGCCGGTTACGAGCGCCAGGGCCTGATGCGTGCGGGCATGCAACAGCTGCTGCGCCACGCCTTTGGGCCACTGAAGCTGCACCGGCTGGAGGCGAACATCCAGCCCGGCAACGCAGCGTCCATTGCGCTGGTGCGGGCTTGTGGCTTCCGGCAAGAAGGCTTTTCGCCCCGCTACCTCAAGATCAATGGCCGCTGGCGGGACCATGAACGCTGGGCGTTCGTGGCCCATTGAGCCACCTTCGGCTCCTGATCGGGCTGCGCAGCACTTTCCCCAAGCGCGCAGCGCATCATTGCGGTGAAGTCAGCCTACCCAGCCACGCCGCCAGCGGCTCCGGCCGCCCGAACAGGTAGCCCTGCAGGCAGTCACACTGGCTCGCCACCAGAAAATCTGCTTGTGCACGGGTTTCCACCCCCTCGGCCACCACGCGCAGGTTCAGGTGGCTGGCGACCGAGATGATGGACTGCACGATGGCGGTGTCGCTGGGGTCGTCAGGGGTGTCGTCCACAAAACTTTTGTCGATCTTGAGCTCATACAGCGGCAGCCGCTTGAGGTAGGCCAGGCTCGAATATCCGGTGCCGAAGTCGTCGATGGAAAAGCGCACGCCCAGGCCCACGATTTCGGTCATGCGGGCGATGGTGTCGTCCAGGTCTTCGATGAGCAGGCTCTCGGTCACTTCGAGGATCAGGTTGGCTGGATGGGCGCCGGTGTGGGCCAGCATGTGGCGCACGCGCTCGACAAAGTCGTCCTGGCGGAACTGCCGCTCGCTCACGTTGACCGACAGCGACAGCTCGCGCCCCGCAGCCTGCAGGCGCGCCAGGGTTTCGCAGGCCTGCTGGATCATCCAGTCGCCCATGCGCAGGATGAGGCCCGAGGCCTCGGCGATGGGGATGAAGCGGCCGGGCGGCACGTTGCCGCGCACGGGGTGGTCCCAGCGCATCAGCAGCTCGCCGCCCACCACGGTGCCGGATGCGTCCACCTGGCTCTGCACGAATGCAGCCAGCTGGCCCAGAGCGTGGGCTTTCTTCAGGTCCTGCTCCAGCGCCAGGCGTTCCTGCACATCAGCCTGCATGGCCGCCTCATAAAAGCGAATGCGGTTGCGGCCCAGGTCCTTGGCGCGGTACATGGCGGTGTCGGCCTCGCGCAGCAGATCTTCCACGCCTTCGCCGCGCTTGGGGAACAGCGTAATGCCGATGCTGCCCGTGGTGCTGTAGAGGTGCGTGTCGATGGTGTATGGCGCCTCCAGGGCAGTGCGGATTTCTTCGGCCACCAGCAGGGCCTGGCGCCCGGCGGCCTCCATGTCGGTCGCCACGTTGTGCGCCAGCACCACAAACTCGTCCCCGCCCAGGCGGGCCACGGTGTCGCCGGGGCGCAGCTGCTGCGTGAGGCGCTGCGCCACCTGCATGAGCAGCGTGTCACCCAGCGTGTGCCCCCGCGCGTCGTTGATCTGCTTGAAGTTGTCGAGGTCGATGTACAGCACGGCGCCCACCTGCGCCGTTTGCTGGGCGCTGCGCAAGGCGTGCTCCATGCGGTCCAGGAGCATGCGCCGGTTGGGCAGGCCGGTGAGCGCGTCGAAATAGGCCAGCTGGTGCGTGCGCGCCTCGGCCTGCTTGCGCTCGGTGATGTCGCGCGAGAGCGCGATGAATCGGGGTTCATCGCCCGGCGCAGCCCTTTCCTTGCGGGCAATGGACAGCTCAAACCAGTGCGTAGCGCCCTGGAGTTCCAGGCGGTACTGGTGGCCCGCCGAATAGCCCGTGCGGTGCGCGGCCTCCAGCGCTGCATGGCAGCCTGCGGCGGCCTCGGGCGGGACCACGTCGCGCAGCAAGCGACCCAGAAACATCTCGGGCGGCACGGCCAGTGCTTCGGACCGCGCCGACCGGTAGTGGTAGATGCAGCCATCCAGCCCCACCTCGAACAACAGGTCGGGGATGGCGTTGAGCGTGCTCTCCAGGTCATCGCGCGTGGCGCGCAGCTCCGCCGTCATGTCGCGTGCCAGTGCCACGGCCCGCTCGCGCCCCGTGGCCAAGAGCCAGGTGAACCAGGCGAGCAACAGGCTCAGCACCGTACCCATCAGGGCCACAGGGTGGTGCCCCTCATCCTGAAAACGCGCCGCAAACGCAGGCAGTGGCGACATTTGCAACACCCAGCGGCGGCCACCCAGTTCCAGCACACGCCGTGCCTGCAGACCCGACGGGACATCTCCTTGCACAGCGGCCTGGTGCACAACGTTGCTAAATAGCAGGGTTTGAGCACCTGCGCTGGTGTCGTCGGTGATCCGAAAGCCGATGTCGGCATCAAACTCGCGCGACATGCCGTGGATCACGTCTTCCAGGAGGAACGGCGCAGACACCCAGCCGGCAAGGCCTGCACGCCGACCATGCACTGCGCGTGTATCGACGCCGGCGCCGTACAGCGGCATGTACATGACCAGCCCCGGGCTGCTGTTTTGCAGAAGCGTCAACTGGCCGGACAAAGCGAGCTCTCCGGTGTCACGGGCCCGGTCCAGTGCTTCCTTTGCTGGGGGAAGTGTCAGCACATCGAATCCCAGCGCCTTGAGGTTGTTGCCCTCCAAGGGCTCGATGTGGGTGATGGGCGCCAGCACCTCGCGCGCACCTTCGGGGCGCACGGTGTACTGGGCAAAACCGCGCTGGCGCATGTCATCCAGGTGTGCCGCCAGCGCCGAAGCGGGTAGCTGCATGACGAGCGAAACCCCCTGCAGGCCAGGGCGCGTTTCACGCAGCTGGAGCGCCCCCACATAGGCCTGAAACTCGGCCCGATCGATGCGCTCGGACCCTTCAAAATACCCCTTGACTCCGCGAAGCACCACCTCGTAGGTGGCCATCCGGTCCTTGAGGTTGTAGGCGATCTGGTCGGCCGCGACCTGAAAGTTCTGCTCCTGCTTGGCGCGGGCACCGCTCTCGGCGCTCTGCCAGTACAAGAACGTCAGCCCCAGGGTCAGCAGCCCCACCAGAGGTGGCAGCACGACGGGAACCCACCGGTGGCTGGTGGTCCCCTTCCCTCCTCCAGAGGAAGGCGCCAAGGGTGTGGACCCAGCGGCTGCATCGACGATCCCTGCCGGAGAATGTTGGGTCATTGCGTTCTGGGTGATATACCCGCCACGGTCGGCAAAAGCCACCGCCGTGGCGATCTGCACCATTATGGGCATCTGTCCGGCACAAGAAAGCTGTATTTGCGCAAACACTTTGCACACAGGGCAACGCCGGGCGGGCATTGTTGGATATGCTTCCTGCGCACCCTCCTCAACACCGCACCAGGGGCCTGAGCACGCCCCCACCCACCACCCTCGCACACCAAAGAACCAGCATGCCATCGCTTGATTTCGACCTGGAGGAATCCCATTTCCGCGCGTTCTACGCAGAGCAATCCGCTGCGCTGGAAACCGCCTGCGCCGCCTTCACCGCCATGGTGGCCGCCGTGGTCACGCAGTCGGGTGGGGTAGAGATCGCCAAGGTGGACGGCCGCGTCAAGGATGTGGATGAATGCATCCGCAAGTTCGTGCGCAAATACCGCCCGGCGCTGGAGGAAAACAACACGCCCTATGAGATCCAGCACTACATCACCGACCTGGTCGGCGTGCGTGTGGTGTGCCTGTACGAGGACGAGCTGGAGAAAATTGCGGCCATCGTGCGCGGGCACTTTGCCGTGATCGATGTCACCGACAAGGTGACGGCGGTGGAAAGCACCGAGGCCTCATTTGGCTACAAAGGCCTGCATCTGGACCTCAAGCTCAGCCATGCCGAACGCACGCAGCCTGAGCATGCAGCCTATGCCCACCTGCCGTTCGAGCTGCAGGTGCGCACCATCATCCAGGACTCCTGGAGCGTTCTGGACCACCGGATCAAGTACAAGAAATCGATCCCAGGCGAACTCAAGCGCCGCATCAATGTGCTGTCAGCCCTGTTCGAGCTGGCCGACCGCGAGTTCCGCCAGATCCGCGACGCCACGGCCGCCGAACTGCTGCAAGCCCCCGACGAAACCGCCGAGCCGCTGCCCGACCCTGCCACCGCCGACAACCCGCAGGCCCCCAACAAGGCCCAAGCCCCCAGCAGCGAGCTCAACGCGTTCACCTTCCTCAAGATTGCAACGCACTTCTTCAAGGACTTCGAGTTCGAGCCTTCCAAGGTAGACGGTTTTGTGGACGACATTCAGGCGTGGTCCCGGGGCATGACGCGGGCCCGCTTCAATGCGCTGATGCGCGAGACCGTGGGCGTGGTCAAGCGCTACAAGCAGCACTTCGAAGAACAAAACCCTCAGGCCAGCTTCAATCCGTATACCGTGATCCGGCATTGCCTGTACCTGAGTAACAAGACCGCGTTCCGCCCCGCCCTGCGCAACTCGGCCCGGGAGTCGTTCGAGGCGTGGTTGCAGGAGCAGGCTGAGCCAAAGCCGCAATAATTTGAGAAAAATGGCCCCTACCGCTCGTCCAGATTAAATTTACAGCTATCTATTCAATAGCAATTTGATTGGCATCGGCTTATTGGACAAGCTCCAAGTGAGACGCCTTGATCTGTCGCATAGGTGACTTGGCATTGGTGGTTTTCCTCCATGCGCTTGTTACGAAGTGCTGTTATATTGCACTGCAACATAACGGAGTTTCGCCCATGCTGTATCACATCTACGAAACCCAGCGCTCCCTGATGGAGCCCTTTACCGATTTCGCGCAGGCTGCTGCCAAGCTGTTCAGCAACCCCATGTCCCCCTTCAGCGAAAGCCCGCTGGCGCAGCGCATGTCTGCGGGCTACGAACTGCTGTATCGCCTGGGCAAGGACTACGAAAAGCCCGCTTTCGAGATCCATTCGGTGGATGTGGACGGCGTTGGTGTGGCGGTGCACGAACGCATCGAGATGGACAAGCCGTTCTGCGAACTGCGCCGCTTCAAGCGTTTCTCGGACGACACCGCCACCTTGACCAAGCTCAAGGCCCAGCCTGTGGTGCTGATCGTGGCGCCCTTGTCGGGGCACTACGCCACTTTGCTGCGCGACACCGTGCGCACCATGCTCAAGGACCACAAGGTCTACATCACCGACTGGAAGAATGCCCGGCTGGTCCCCCTGGCCGATGGTGAGTTCCACCTCGACGACTACGTGAATTACGTGCAGGAGTTCATCCGCCACCTGCAGGGCATCTATGGCAACTGCCACGTGATCAGCGTGTGCCAGCCCACCGTGCCCGTGCTGGCAGCCGTGTCCCTGATGGCCAGCCGTGGCGAAACCACGCCGCTGACGATGACCATGATGGGCGGCCCCATCGACGCCCGCAAATCCCCGACTTCGGTGAACAACCTGGCGACGAACCGTAGCTTTGAGTGGTTCGAGAACAACGTGATCTACCGCGTGCCCGAGAACTTCCCCGGCGCAGGGCGGCGCGTGTACCCAGGTTTTCTGCAGTACACCGGCTTTGTGGCCATGAACCCGGACCGCCACGCCAGCAGCCACTATGACTACTTCAAGGACCTGATCAAGGGCGACGACGCCAGCGCCGAGGCCCACCGCAAGTTCTACGACGAGTACAACGCCGTGCTCGACATGGACGCCGACTACTACCTGGAAACCATCCAGACCGTTTTCCAGGACTACAAACTGGTGCACGGCACCTGGGATGTGCGCTCCCCCGACGGCAAGATCGAGCGCGTGCGCCCGCAGGACATCACCACCACCGCCCTGTTCACGGTGGAAGGCGAGCTTGACGACATCTCCGGCTCGGGCCAGACCGAAGCCGCGCACGATCTGTGCAGCGGCATCGTGCGCAAGGAACAGCGCCATCTGGAGGCCAAGGGCGCGGGCCACTATGGCATCTTCAGCGGCCGGCGCTGGCGCGAAGTGGTCTACCCCCAGGTACGCGCTTTCATCCTGGAACACGAAAAGCCCCAGGCAAAAATCGCAGCTCCCGTCACGGAAACGCCGGACGACAACCCCCCCCACCGCGCAGCAGCAACAACAAAAGCCGCAGCGCCCGCCGCCAAGGCAGCCGCCAAGCCACTCGCCAAACCCGCCGCCACAGCGGCTGTAAAAGCGCCCATCAAAGCAGCCGCCAAAACGCCAACCAAGCCCACGGCCAAGGCGCCTGCGGCGGTGGCCACCCGCTGGGTGGCACCAGCACCCGCAGCCACCACAAGCAAGCCCACCGGCGCTGCCGCACCCGCTGATGTGGGCGTTGCCACGCCAGCGAAGACTACGGTGACCGCCGCGGCATCTGCCCGCACCCGCCGCAATTCGGCGCGCAAGGCTTGAGCCCCCCCCGGCCAGCTTCTGCATCAACTGCCGCCGTCCTCACGCTTGCGGCGCGGATCGACGCGGCCTTGCCCCAGACACAGTGCACACGCTGCGGCTATCCCGACTGCGCCACATACGCCCGGGCCATTGCCGAAGAGGGCGTGCCCATCAACCAGTGCCCCCCGGGGGCGCTGAGGGCATCGCCCGCCTCGCAGCCATCACAGGGCAAGCTCCGCTGCCGCTGAGTGCGGAGCATGGTGTGGAAGCCCCACGCACCGTGGCGTACATCGACGAAGCCTGGTGTATCGGCTGCACGCTGTGCATCAAGGCCTGCCCCACCGATGCCATCGTGGGCTCCCACAAGAAAATGCACACCGTTGTCGAGCCCTATTGCACCGGGTGCGAGCTGTGCATTCCGGTGTGCCCCGTGGATTGCATCCAGCTCGAAAACGCCAGCGGGAATGCCACCGGCTGGGCCGCATGGTCGGGTCCTTTGGCGCAACAGGCGCGCCTGCGCTACCAGGCACACCGTGAACGCCTGCCCTTGGAAGCAGTACCGGACGCGGATGATGAAACCCCTCCGTCCTCCGTTGACAACGGCCCTGTCCCTGCCTCCCTCGCAGATACCGCCACGGCGCAGGTTGCCCGCCAGGCCACCATTGCAGCAGCCCTGGAGCGAGCCCGCCAGCGGCGGTCACAAGCTCCGCGCTAGGTTGGGGGCTCTGAGCAAGAGCCCTCTTCATCCGCCCAGGTCGACTAGGACCGGGAAATCTTCAGGCCCAGCCCTCCCTGGCACTTTGAGGGAAGACAAACCCCGCAAAATCGAGCACATTGGAGCAAATATCACGTTCAGACGGCGCATCGAACAGCCCCCCCCCGCTGCAGGGCAACCTTCAATGATTCAATAAGAGCGTCCCCACCCGCCCGCCTAGCACAGATCTTCTCGACAACGCACATCGCACGATAATGGGCTTGGATTAATGACTATACCAACCAAATCAATACAACCGCGATTTCAAATGGAATGTGCAATCCATGCAATCTAGCCTTCCCACCACATTGTGGCGGCATCGCAGTTTGGTCCTTGAACTCGTCAAGCGTGAATTTTCCAGCCAATATCGCGGTTCCTTTGGCGGAATATTTTGGTCGCTGGCGCAACCCCTCTTTTTACTGGCCATCTACATCATCGCATTTGGAGTAATTCTCAAATCTCGCTGGAACAATGCAGGCAGCGCGGGTGACTATGCATTCATGTTATTCGCCGGGTTGATTGTTTTCAATGCATTTTCAGAAGTCCTGAATAAATCACCTCTTCTGATAGCCAGGAACCCTAACTTCGTGAAGAAGGTGGTTTTCCCACTAGAGCTATTGCCCGTCGTTACAGTAGGAGTAGCCTACCTTCAGGCATTACTGGGTACAGCGATTTTACTGGCGGGATATATAGTTTTCATGGGGAAGCCTTCACCCACGGTGCTTCTTTTTCCCTTTATCCTGCTGTGCTTTTCACCCATGCTGCTGGGGTTGGCATGGCTTCTCTCCGCTGTGGGCGTTGCGGTGAAGGACATCGGCCAGCTGACAGGCATGCTCAGCCACTGCCTTCTCTTCCTAACCCCGATTTTCTACAGCATGGATTCCGCCCCTGAGTTGTTGAAGAATTTGCTGATGCTCAATCCTCTGACCTTTATTGTCGAGCAGTTTCGCCTCGTGCTTCTGACGGGGGGACTGCCCTCCTTCTTGGGGCTTGCGGTCTATACCGGCCTTGCCAGTGCTTTTTCGTGGGCCTCGTTGATACTGTTCAGACGGCTGCGCACAACGTTTGCGGACATGGTTTGAGCGATGTCGGACATTGTCATTTCCGTACAGGATGTCAGCAAGTGCTATCGGGTATTCGACAATCAGCGCTCACGCCTCCTGCATGCATTGTCTCCTAGGCACACAGAAGGAATGCAGGAAATATGGGCACTGAAAGACATCAACCTCGAGGTCAGGCGGGGTGAATCGCTGGGGGTCATCGGCCGCAACGGCAGTGGCAAAAGTACCTTGCTGGAAATAGTGACCCAGACCCTGACTCCGACGACCGGCAAGGTACAGGTGAATGGGCGAGTTGCCGCATTGCTGGAATTGGGCAGCGGGTTCAACCCGGAATACACAGGCCGGGAAAACGTCCTGCTGAATGGCTTGTTGATGGGATTGACGCGATCAGATGTAGAGCGCCAATTCGACGACATCGCCGCATTTGCTGATATTGGCGATGTGCTGGACCGACAGGTCAAAACCTATTCGAGCGGCATGCTTGTTCGCCTGGCTTTTGCCGTACAGGTAGCATTGACGCCAGATATATTGATTGTTGATGAAGCACTGAGCGTAGGAGATTATTTTTTCCAGCAGAAATGTTTTGGACGCCTTCGAAAAATGCGGGAAGACGGTTTGACCCTGCTTTTCGTCTCACACGACATGGGGACGGTACGTGATCTTTGCAAAACAGCCCTCTATTTGCGCCATGGCATGGCTCAATTCATGGGCGACAGCGGATCCGCGATACGGCACTATTTCAATGAGGATGCGCCGATACTGCCTGCACACACCACGAAAACACCCACCTCACACCTTGTTGCAGTCACCGCGGATGCTCAAAATCCCATGATTTTCAACAATGCGTTCTGGACCAAACCTCAAAACCTTCGCAACAGGTTGATGGCAGTTAGCATCCAGGATCACAATGAGAACGAAATTGGGCATGCCAGGATGGGTTCTGATGTATATATAAAGGTACATTACCAAAGCCATCTGGATGATGTCGGCACGACAGTGGCATTGGCAATAAAAAACCGCTTTGATCAGGTTATTTTTGTCACCAATGCCCGGCGCTTGGGCGTGGAAGACTGCGAAACAGAAAAAGGGAGCAGCGCAGTTTTTGTGTTCAAGGTGACGCTGGCCATGGAAGCGGGACTTTATTCCTTGAAAATTGGTATTCACCAACCAACCGGCATCAACAAGGGCAGAGAAATCGACAGTACTGGCTGGTTTGGGCCATTCAGGATTGACTGGGACTACGAGACAGAATCAGCACCATTTCTTGGGATGTTTGGACTCCCGGCAAGCGGAGAATTTATGGCAATAACCTCTGTGCAAAATTGACACTCAAAAATTTCCCACTAATGTACAAATTTTGCCATAGCGTTTCGCCGTGCAGCTTCAATGGAGATTGAATTGCAGGAATATAAAAAAATTCCAAAAAAATGGCTTGCAAAGTTCTTTGCGATCATCAATAAACCGTACCAACTACTTGGTACTTTCAGAATAATTTTGCATATCGCTTTTTCAGCATTTCGCCCATTGCGTCCTATTTTCCGACATGTTGCAGCCCCCTTCAAGCCGCGTCTAGGCAATCTCAATCAGTATGCGCCAAGGCCCATGGTGCCGCCTAGAGTGATACTAAAGACGCAATCATCTACAATTTTCCCCAAAATTTCACTGATCACACCTTCATTTAAGCAGGGTAATTTCATTGAAAATACAATAACAAGTGTTCTTGACCAAGAATATCCCAATCTGGAATATTTCATTCAGGATGGCGGCTCCCAGGACGAAACTATCTCCGTTCTGAAAAAATTCGAAGCAAAATTAACCGGATGGGTATCCGAAAAGGATACGGGGCAATCGCAAGCGATCAACCGGGGTTTCGCACGAACGACGGGTGAAATCATGGCGTGGCTCAATTCAGACGACCTGCTCTTGCCGGGCGCCTTGAGCACCGTCGCAGACTACTTTGCCCGCCATCCCGATGTTGACGTGGTCTATGGAGACCGCTTGCTCATCGATCGAAATGGAATGGAGATTGGTCGCTGGATCATGCCAGGGCATGACAACACCGTATTGTCTTGGGCAGACTATATTCCGCAGGAAACACTCTTCTGGCGGCGACGCATCTGGGACAAGACCGGTGCCCAAGTCGACGAATCATTCAGGTTTGCCATGGACTGGGATTTGCTGATCCGTTTCCGGGACGCCGGTGCAAAATTTTCCCACATCCCCCGCTTCCTGGGTGCATTCCGGGTTCATGAACACCAAAAGACTTCTGCCAATATCAATGACGTTGGCCAGCAGGAAATGAGCCGGATACGCGAGAAAATCCTCGGCAGAGTCCCTGACTATAAAGAGATACGGAATGCCGTGCTTCCCTATCTCTCAAGGCACATGCTTCGCGATTTGGCATTCCGGATGCGGCAACCACTCAAGCGTGCACATTGAGCTGGGTGGAGCGTGCTCTTCAAGCTGGCTGCAGCCACTACATCGACCAATACGCCGCCAAAAGCAAACTGGCTGGATTCGAGACAAAGGAATTGGAAATGAGAAGAGCAGAAAATGGGAAGGCCGCCCGGTGGTACTGCCTTGGCGACGAGGTGTGGGGGCCGCGCCCATGACCGCGACCAATAACGGCTCAGCAGTCCGGGCACCGAGGGTTTATGTGGCCGGCCACAGCGGCATGGTTGGTTCGGCCATCGTGCGTGTGCTTGAGCAACAAGGTGGTGTCCAGATCATTGCACGCACCCACGCCGAACTCGATCTGACCTGCCAGGCGGATGTGCGTTCGTTTTTCAAGGATGAAGCTCCAACCCACGTCTACCTAGCCGCAGCCATGGTGGGGGGTATACACGCCAACAATACGTATCCCGCAGAGTTCATTTACCAAAACCTGATGATCGAGGCGAATGTCGTGCATGAAGCCTGGCGAGCCGGTGTTCAGCGCCTGATGTTCCTGGGTTCCAGCTGCATCTACCCCAGACTCGCGCCACAGCCCATGGGTGAAGACGCACTGCTGACCGGCACCTTGGAGCCCACCAACGAGCCCTACGCCGTTGCCAAAATTGCGGGCATCAAGCTGTGCGAGTCTTACAACCGGCAATATGGCACCGACTATCGCAGCGTGATGCCCACCAACCTGTATGGCCCGGGCGACAACTATCACCCAGAAAACAGCCATGTCATTCCGGCACTGATACGGCGTTTCCACGAGGCAAAGCTCGCCCATGCGCCCAATGTCGTCATCTGGGGAACCGGTGCACCGCGCCGCGAATTTCTATATGTCGATGACATGGCGGCAGCCTGCGTCCATGTCATGGATCTCGAAAAATCAGTCTACAACGCCTGCACGCAGCCTCGGTTATCACATATCAATCTGGGGACTGGCGAAGACCTGTCCATTCGGGAGCTTGCACACTTGATCAGCGACGTGGTGGGATATCCCGGCCATATCGAGTTTGACGCCTCCAAGCCGGATGGTCCTCCCCGAAAACTCCTGAATGTGAGTCGCCTGGAGGGACTGGGCTGGCGCGCCCAGACTGAACTCAGGCAGGGGTTGGCCATGGTCTACGGGAATTACATGTCAACACTGCAGCAGCGTGCCAATGGATGATCCGCTGGACATGCCGTTGGTGACAGTGGCAGTGCCTTCCTATAACCAGGGGCGCTATCTGAATGCTGCACTCGAGTCCATATTTGCTCAGGACATCTCCGTCGAAGTCTATGTCGCGGACGGTGGTTCCACCGACGGCACGATAGAGGTCATACGCCGCTGGGAAGAACGGCTTGCAGGCTGGCGCAGTTCCAAAGACATGGGCCAATCGTCGGCCATCAACGAGGCGATAGCAAATGGACGTGCGCCTTTTGTCTGCTGGCTCAATAGCGACGATTGGTTGTTGCCAGGTGCGTTGAAAAGCCTGGTGGCAGCACTGCAGCACAATCCAGCAGCCCCCATGGCCTACGGACGGGTATGGAACTATGTGGAAAGCACAAAAAGAACCAATCCCGTCTTTGTCCGCCCTTTCAGCGAGTGGTGGATGGCGCAACTCTGCATCGTTTCTCAGCCCGGAACGCTGATTCGCCGCACTGCCTGGGAAGCCGTTGGAGGCGTGGACGAAACATTGCACATGACCATGGACTACGATCTTTGGTGGCGCCTTTACAAGGCTCTGGGACCTCTGGAATTTGTGGATACCTTTCTGGCAACCAACCGGGAGCACCCCGAAACGAAGACGAGCACCCGGCGCAAAGCGCATTATCAGGAGGCGATAGATGTGGTTCGCCGGCATTATGGCCGGGTGCCATTAAAGTGGTGGCTCGCCCAACCATACTCGGTTTGGTATCGTTCCATGATGAGGCATTGACCACCTATTACTTCTGACATCCACAAATGGCACCGCACCGAATTCTGGTCGATTCAGGAAACTATTTCTCCAACAACGACAATCTGGGAGACAGGGCGATTTACCAGGTCATTTTTCGCCGGTTACGGCACCTCTGGCCTGATTGTCAAATACATTGGATAACCCGCAATGCAGCCCTGCTCAGAAAGGATTGCCCCGAAGTCATTGCGCTTGAGCTCACCGAAGAACGCCTCCCCCTGCCGCTGATCGCCCTTGGTGCTGATACCCGGAACCTGATAACCCAAGCATCAGCAGACTGTGCGCGCATCGTGTCGGCGCTGATGGATTGCGATATGGTGATGGCGACCGGCGGCGGATATTTCAGCGACGATTTCTCTGGTCAATCGGAAGTCATCTTGCAGACGCTGGAAGCGGGTATCAGGCTCGGCAAACCGGCAATCATTCTGAGCTGTGGATTTGAACCCGTCAGCGTTCGCAGCCTTTCGCAGAAGATGCTGGGGGTATTTCCTCTTTTGAGCCTGGTGGTCTGCAGAGAATCGCAGCAAAGCCCGATGGTGGCGAGATCCTTTGGGGTGCCAGAACAACGCCTGGTCGTGGCAGCAGACGAGGCGATTGAACTGGCGTTTGACTTGCGCCCCACAGTTCTGGGCCAAAGCCTGGGCATCAACGTCCGCCAAGCGGACTACGCCGGCGTAGATGCCAACACCCTGTCGCGCCTGCGGGAAGGGTTGGGAAGTGCCATTTCACGGCTGGGTGCACCTCTTGTTGCCGGTGTGCCCATTTCGCTTGCCGGTCCTTCCGATCCTGACGCCATTGCCTCGCTGCTCCATGGCATCCCGGGCATCAGCTGCACCTCCTACCCGGTTGCAACGCCACAGGACGTCGTGCAGCAGATCGGTGCATGCCGTGTGGTCATCACCGGCAGCTACCACGCGGCAGTGTTCGCACTGTCGCAAGGGGTGTCGGTGATCGCCTTGGTGGCATCGCCCCACTACCGGTCGAAAATGCAAGGGCTTCAAGCCCAGTTTGGCGCCGCCTGCCACATCGTGTTTCTGGACCGTGAGGAAACGGCCACGCACTTGGCGACCGCCATACAGGATGCGTGGCATGCAGCAGGGACTGAACGGCAGCGGTTGCTGCAAGTGGCACGACAGCAGGTCAGCGTGGGCCGGGCTGCCTACGAGCGCCTGGCCGCGCTAGTGGAGGACGTTCCAGCCAACCCGCGTGCCAGCGCAACCTCGGAATTGACAGGTATTTCTACGCAGGCACCCATGAACAAAGACACCTCCGAACTCCCCTTCTGCTTGTCTCCGGAGGAAATTGAGCAATTTCGGACACAGGGCTACGCAGGGCCATTCACGGCATTCTCGCCCCATGAAATGGAAAAATTCCGCACAACGGTATGTGAGCGGGTGCTGCCCACGCCTACGCCTTATTGCCCATTCGGCCTGCGCGTGCGGCACCTAGACAGCCAAGCGGTCCATGCGATGTGCTCGGCCCCGGCCATCGTGGAACGCATGGCTTCTCTCTATGGGCCGGATCTCGTTCTGTGGAATTCCAATCTTTTCAACAAACCGCCTGCCCGGCCTGAACAGCAAGAGGAATACCCCTGGCACCAAGATCATTACAACTGGAACATGGAACCCATCCTGAACATTTCAGCTTGGCTGGCGATTACGCCGGCAACGCTGGAAAATGGATGCGTGGAAATCATTCCAGGCTCGCACCGGCAAATCATCCCTCCGGCCATCGATACAGATCCAGCCAAGAGCCTTCGGTTCGGCGGCATCGCTTCAGACCCCGCCTACGTGGATGAAACCCGCAAGGTATCCATGGTGCTGGAGCCCGGCCAGTTCTTTCTCTTCAATGAACGGCTGCTGCATCACTCCAACCCCAACCGCACCACGGAGCACAGGCTGGGACTGGCCGTCCGAGTGACGGTCCCCATCGCAAAGGTCAGCGAACCTTTCCCCTGCGTCATGTTGCGGGGTGAAGACCGCATGGGCTTCAACCGGTACATTGAAGCGCCCTTGGACGAGCCCGATTCGCACTGGCTCGCCTCCCTGCCGCCTGGGCACGACTACCTCTTTGACCGCCCCATCCCGGGACGGGGCTGGCATGTCCGGGAGACCGAAGGTCCACATCACTTTGCATGGACAGGCCTGGAGCCTGAGACATGGATCGACTTCCGCCCGGTAGGCGTTGGCGATCACCTGCTGCGGCTGGAAGTCGTCCACCTGTTGACGATGGCAGCTGTCAGCGAGCTTCAAATGCAGGTGAATGGGCAAGCGATTGCGGTGCGCCAGGAACAAGTGGGCGACACGCTCGTCCTGGAGGCCCGTGTTCCCGACGCGGTCTTGCGAAGCCGTGCGGACCGGGTCAGAGTGGCGCTCCAGGGCTCCCCCCTCGTGCGGCCCTGCGATCTGAATCCGGAGAGCACGGACAAGCGCTCTCTGGGGTTGGGTATTCGCCGGATTGCGCTCTTGCCCATGAATGCATCCGGAACTGAGGTCGAAGCTGAGGCGGCCAACGCAAAAGCACCTGCACCACAACCACCCACTGCCTGGTACCGCCGGCTGCTGGGGTGAGCCCGCCGCTGGCCGAGGGCCGACAACTCAGCGGGCAGCGAGTGCCTTGTAAACCCCACACCCCACATACAGATCGCCCGCGCGGCTGACGTAAGACATTTTCGTCTGCACCGCACCCGTGGCAGGGTTGGTGATGTCGTACTCCACCCAGCCCGGCTCACGGTCCGCCTGGGAAACGATGTCGTTCACCAGCCGGTCGCCCGCAATGCCAGGAATGTCCTGCACCCGCGTGCCCACCTTGGCGGTGTTGCCTCCAAAGGCCAGGTAGGTGCCTGCGGGGTCGAGGACAAACACATACATGTCGCGGTCGTGGTAGGGCTGATTCTTGTCAGTGATGCTGCGCAGGAACTGGTCGCGCGAGGTACTCTTGTGCAGCGCCATGGCCTTGCCCACCAGCGCCACAGCCTCCTCGGCCGTGCCCTGCTGCAGGCGGAATGCAGAGACCGCACGCGACAAGGTGGATGCGCGGCTTTCCAGGGCCTCTGCCTGTTGCACGGCATGGCCCACCATCTGGGCGTTGTGCTGGGTGATCTGGTCCAGTTGCTGCACGGCGGCGCTCACCTCGCGCAGGCCGGTGCTTTGCTCGGCACTCGATCCGGAGATTTCGCTCATGCTGGCTGCCACGCTGCGAATGCCCCCCGCCATGTCCGAGATCCCCTCCCCGGCCGACCGAATCAGGCCCGCACTGGTTTCGACCTGACTGACCGAGGCACCGATCAGTTCACGAATTTCGTGCGCGGCATCGCTGGACCGCTTGGCCAGCGTGCGCACCTCTGCTGCCACCACGGCAAACCCACGGCCCTGCTCTCCGGCGCGAGCAGCCTCAACGGCTGCGTTCAGGGCAAGGATATTGGTCTGAAATGCAATGCTGTCGATCACACCGATGATTTCGGTCATGCGCCGCGCACCTTGCTGGATGGCCTCGACCGACTGCACGGCACGTGCCATGGCCTGGACGCCCACATCGGCTGCGTCACGCACCTGCGCCGCCCGGGTATCGGCACTGTGCGCGGTCTGAGCGTTGTTCTGCACCGCTGAAGACAGTTGCTCCACACTGGCGGCCGTCTGCTCCAGGTTGGCGGCCTGCTGCTCGGTGCGGTCGGCCAGCGAGCGATTGCCCTCGGCCAGGCTCTGCCCAGCATGGGCGACCAGCGCCGCATTGCTACGGATGTCTGCCACCATGGAGGAGAGCGTGATCACCATGCGGTCGAGCGACTGCGCCATCTCGGCCACTTCGTCTTGTCCGTAGTCGCGACGGGGCTGGGCCCGGAGATCCCCGGCCTGGGTCAGCTCTATGGTTTGCGCCAGACCCGCAAGGTCGGTGGCCAGACTGCGGTAAAGCACGAGCAGAGCGTACAACACCACCGCTACGGCCAAGGCAAGCGCCCACCAAGGCGCCCCAAACGCAGCAATGGCAAGTGCCGCCCCCACCAGAAGACTCAGCGAGAGCAGCTTGCCAGGCAAATGCCACCTGCGCATCCACCAAAGCCCCGGACGCAGCGGTAGGAATCCTGACATCGTGTCTCCTCTATTGTTCTGATCAAATGGCCTGAATACTAGGTACACGCACTTACGGCGGATTGACAGACCACGGGCCCATCGACGCATTGAGGTCAGCTCCGGTCACGATCCGCCAAACCCTGGCCGATCCAGCGCCGACTGATCTGAGGTGATCGCCCATAATGGCGCCCCATGAATCCCCTGCTTTCCCATCTCCAGCCCTACCCCTTCGAGCGGCTGCGGCAGCTCTTTGCGGGGGTGGTGCCCCCGGCAGCCTACAGCCCCATCAGCCTGGGCATGGGTGAGCCACGCCATCCTACACCGCAGTTCATCAAAGATGCACTCAGTAACAACCTCAGTGGCCTGGCGAGTTACCCCGCCACCGCTGGCGAGTTGGGCTTGCGCGAGGCCTTCACCCGCTGGCTGAATTTGCGCTATGCCATCACGCTGGATCCGGCCACCCAGGTCCTTCCCGTGAATGGTTCTCGGGAAGCACTTTTTTCGTTTGCCCAAACCATCATCGATCCTTCAAAAGGCCAGCCGCTGGTAGTCTGCCCCAATCCGTTCTACCAGATCTATGAAGGTGCAGCCCTGCTGGCGGGCGCGGCCCCTTATTACGCGGCCAGCGACCCGGCACGCAATTTCGCCGTGAATTGGGACGCGGTGCCGGACTCCGTGTGGCAGCGGACGCAGTTGCTTTTTGTTTGCTCCCCTGGCAACCCCACCGGCGCCGTCATGCCGCTGACGGAGTGGAAGAAGTTGTTTGAACTGAGCGACCGGTATGGTTTTGTGATTGCCTCGGACGAGTGCTACAGCGAAATCTACTTCCGCGACGAACCGCCGTTGGGCGGCCTGCAGGCTGCAGACAAGCTCGGCCGCAGCGACTACAAGAACCTGATCTCCTTCACCAGTCTCTCCAAGCGCAGCAACGTGCCCGGCATGCGCAGCGGTTTTGTGGCGGGTGATGCGGCCCTGATCAAGGCCTTCCTGCTGTACCGCACGTACCACGGCAGCGCCATGAGCCCCATCGTGCAGGCCGCCAGCATTGCGGCCTGGGGTGACGAGCAGCATGTGATGGAAAACCGCACGCGCTACCGCAAGAAGTTCGCCCAGGTCACGCCGCTGCTGGCGGGTGTCATGGAAGTAGCCCTTCCCGATGCAGGTTTCTACCTCTGGGCCAAGGTCCCCGAGCAGCTTGCCATGGACGACGCCGAGTTCGCGCGGGCCCTTCTGGCTCAATACAATGTTACGGTGCTCCCTGGCAGCTACCTGGCCCGCGAGGCCCAGGGCAGCAACCCCGGTGCCCAGCGCGTGCGCATGGCCCTGGTGGCCGAAACCGAAGAGTGCGTGGAGGCTGCGTTGCGCATCGTGCAATTCATCCAGTCCCGCACTGCCTGATTTCTGATTCCTGATCCACAGACTGACAGACAACAACATGACCCAACAACTGCAAACCCTCATCGACAACGCCTGGGACAACCGCGCCAGCCTTTCGCCCTCCGCCGCCCCCAAGGAAATCCAGGACGCTGTCGAGCATGTGATCGCCGAGCTGAACAACGGCACGCTGCGCGTGGCCACGCGCGAAGGTGTGGGCCAGTGGACCGTGCACCAGTGGATCAAGAAGGCGGTGCTGCTGTCGTTCCGCCTGAAGGACAACGAAGTGGTCAAGGCCGGTGACCTGGGTTTTTACGACAAGGTGCAGACCAAGTTTGCCCACTTGTCTGAAGAAGAAATGAAGGCCACCGGGGTGCGTGTGGTGCCACCCGCCGTCGCCCGCCGTGGCAGCTTCATCGCCAAGGGCGCGATCCTGATGCCTTCGTATGTGAACATCGGCGCCTATGTGGGCGAAGGCACCATGGTCGACACCTGGGCCACAGTGGGTTCGTGCGCACAGATCGGCGCCAACGTGCACCTGTCGGGCGGCGTGGGCATTGGTGGCGTGCTGGAGCCTCTGCAGGCCGGCCCCACCATCATTGAAGACAACTGCTTCATCGGTGCACGGTCCGAAGTGGTTGAAGGCGTGGTGGTGGAAGAAAACTCCGTGCTGGGCATGGGCGTGTACCTGGGCCAGAGCACGCCCATCTTCAACCGCGCCACGGGCGAGATCAGCTATGGCCGCGTGCCCTCGGGCTCGGTGGTGGTCAGCGGCAACCTGCCCAAGACAGCCGCCAACGGTACGCCCTACAGCATGTACGCCGCCATCATCGTCAAACAGGTGGACGCGCAGACGCGCTCCAAGACCAGCATCAACGATCTGCTGCGCGACTGATCGCATTCAAGCCCGGGGCAGGCCATCTCGCCTGCCAGCCGACAGACACCGACAACAAGAGGGAAACACCATGAGCACGATGGAGCGGATTCTTCGCCTGATGAGCGAAAAGAAGGCATCAGACGTCTACCTGTCGGCCAATGCCCCGGCGCTGATCAAGATCAACGGCGAATGCATCCCGATCAACAACCAGATCCTGCCGCCCGATGCGCCGCGCAACCTGCTCTCCGAAGTGGTTCCTCCAGATCGCATCGAAGAACTGGAGGAAACCGGCGAGCTGAACATGGGCGTGCCGCTCAGCGGTGTGGGCCGCTTCCGTATCAGTGCCATGCGCCAGCGCGGCAGCTACGCGGTGGTGATCCGTTTCATCTCGCAGCAGATTCCCGAATTCGACTCGCTGGGCCTTCCACCCGTGATGCGCGAACTAATCATGGAAAAGCGGGGCCTGATCCTGATGGTCGGCGCCACGGGCTCGGGCAAGAGCACATCCCTGGCGTCGATGATCGACACCCGCAACGAAGCACTCACCGGCCACATCCTCACCATCGAAGACCCGGTCGAGTACCAGTTCAAGAACAAGAAATCCATCGTCAATCAGCGCGAGATCGGCAGTGATACCCAATCGCTGCAGACCGCCCTCAAGAACGCGCTGCGCCAGGCGCCGGATGTGATCCTGATCGGCGAAATCCGCGACCGCGAAACCATGTCGGCCGCCATTGCCTACGCCCAGTCCGGCCACTTGTGTCTGGCCACGCTGCACGGCAACAACAGCTACCACGCGCTCAATCGCATCTTGTCGTTCTATCCCGTCGAAGTGCGTCCCACCATGCTGGGCGACCTGGCATCCGCCCTGAAGGCCATCATCTCCCAACGCCTGGTGCGCACCATCGACGGCAGCCGTGCTCCGGCGGTGGAAGTCATGCTCAACACCAAGCTGGTGTCCGACCTGATCGAAAAAGGCGATTTCTCAGGCGTCAAAGAAGCGATGGAGAAGTCCATGGCCGAAGGTTCGCTGACCTTTGAGGAAGCCCTCGCCCGGTTGATCATGGACTCCAAGATCGACCGCAAGGAAGGCATGGCCTACGCTGACTCGCCTACCAATCTCATGTGGCGCTTGCAAAACGATTTCTCCCTGGCCGCCAATGCCGCCAAGGCGCAGAAGGAAGCGCGGGATGCACCCGACGACGCGCCTTCCTTCACCGAGATCGTGCTGGACGTCAAACCAGCGGCATGAAATGTCTCCGCCCTGAGTCGCCTGCGGCGCCTTCCCCCTGGGGGACGACGCCCTCGCTGCGGGGCGGCCCTTGGCTTGCCGTCTCTCGCCTAGGCCGCGCTGATGCTTACGCTTCGCTCTCTAACTACAGCTGACTGCACGGCCCCATCCCACCGAATCCCCAATGTCCCGTACCCTGCACCTCGCCGAACAGCTCATTTCCCTGCCCTCCATCACCCCCGAGGATGCGGGCTGCCTGGACCTGCTGGCCGCGCGGCTGGCTCCGCTCGGGTTTGTGTGTGAGCGCCTGGACAGCGGCCCGGCGGACTTTCGTGTCAGCAACTTGTGGGCAAAAAGGCCTGTAGCGCTTGATGGAAAGGCGCAAGCAGCTATTAAAACCATAGTGTTTGCCGGCCACACCGATGTCGTACCCACCGGCCCGCTGGCACAGTGGAGCAGCGACCCGTTTGTGCCTACCCACAAGGATGGCAAGCTCTATGGCCGTGGTGCCAGCGACATGAAAACCTCCATCGCCGCCTTTGTCGTGGCGGTGGAAGAGTTCCTGGCCGCCACGCCCGATCCGCAGATTGCGCTGGCTTTTCTTCTGACCAGCGACGAGGAAGGCCCCTCGGTGGATGGCACCAAGGTCGTGGTCGAGAAACTCAAGGCACGTGGTGAAAAGCTCGATTACTGCATCGTGGGAGAACCCACCTCTGTCGAAAAAACGGGTGACATGATCAAGAACGGGCGGCGCGGCACGCTCAGTGGCAAGCTCTCTGTGCGCGGTATTCAGGGGCACATTGCCTACCCGCAACTGGCCCGCAACCCCATTCACCAGGCCCTGCCCGCACTCACGGAGCTGGCGGCCACGGTGTGGGACGAGGGCAACGCGTTTTTCCCGCCCACCAGCTGGCAGGTCAGCAACATGCACGGCGGCACGGGTGCCACCAATGTGATTCCGGGAGAGGTCGTGATCGACTTCAACTTCCGCTTCTCGACTGAATCCACTGCCGAAGGCCTGCAGCAGCGTGTGCACGCCGTGCTGGACCGCCATGGCCTGGAATACGACCTGCGCTGGACGCTGGGCGGCCAGCCGTTTTTGACAACCCCCGGCGAACTGGTGGGCGCCGTGCAGCAGGCCATCACGGCAGAGACCGGGCTGACCACCGAACTCTCCACCACGGGCGGAACCAGCGACGGCCGTTTCATCGCCCAGGTGTGCCCCCAGGTGATCGAACTCGGCCCCCCCAACGCCAGCATCCATAAGATCGACGAGCACATCGTCGTGGCCGACATTGACCCCCTCAAGAACATCTACCGCCGCACGCTGGAAAACCTGCATGCGCAGGCCCTGGCCGCCGATGGAGTGCCAGCATGAACACACCACAACAGCACCCCACCGTCGCGGGCGATACCGTGGGTGCCCTGGTCGAATCGGGTGCGCAGTGCCTTGCCGCAGCAGGCGTCTCCTTTGGCCACGGCACCACCAATGCCCACGACGAAGCCGCTTGGCTGGTGCTCTGGCGTCTAGGGCTGCCGCTGGACAGTGATCTGTCGGAAGCCCCAGATTCCATGAAGAATCAGCCCGTAGCGCCCGCCGATCAAGCGTTGGTAGCTACTCTTTTTGAAGAGCGCATCCGCACCTGCAAGCCCGCCGCCTATCTCACACAAGAGGCCTGGCTGCAAGGTATACCGTTCTACGTGGACGAACGCGCCATCGTGCCGCGCAGCTTCATTGCCGAACTGCTGGTCGATGGGGGGGCTGACGAGTACCTGAGCGACCACACCCGCCAGGTGCTGGACCTGTGCACGGGTAACGGCAGCCTTGCCGTGCTGGCGGCCATGGCCTGGCCCGAGGTGCAGGTGACGGGCGCCGACATATCGCCCGATGCGCTGGCGGTAGCCCGCATCAACGTGGACAAACATGGCCTGCAAGACCGCATCCAGCTGCAGCTGTCCGATGGCCTGGCTGCACTGCCCGGCCCCTGGGACCTGATCCTGTGCAACCCGCCCTACGTGAATGCGGCCAGCATGGCCGCCTTGCCCGCCGAATACCGTGCCGAGCCCGAGCTGGCCCTGGCCGGAGGCAACGATGGCATGGACTTTGTGCGCCAGCTGTTTGCCGCTGCTCCCGCCTGCATGAGTGAGGATGCAGTGATCATTCTGGAGATTGGCAACGAACGCGCTTACTTCGAGGCCGCTTTCCCCCAACTGCCTGTTTTCTGGCTCGATACCAGTGCAGGTGAAGACCAGGTTTTGCTGGTGACTCGGCAGGCCTTGGCCGCCCAAAGCCGGCTCACGGCACAATAGAGGGTTGCGCGCCACCGGCTTGCTGCATCCCTTGGATGGTTTGCAACAGCCTTGGCCCCCTGCTTTTTCACGCCACCCGCCCAGTGCGGGTGCGCTTTTTTCTGAGTTCCGGATGATCACCCTCAAGAACGTTACCCTGCGACGCGGCGCCAAAGTCGTGCTCGACAGCGTTTCCGCCACCATCAACCCCGGCGAAAGCGTCGGCCTTGTGGGCCGCAATGGCGCGGGCAAGTCGAGCCTGTTTGCCTTGCTCAGCGGCAAACTGCACGAAGACGGGGGAGATTTCTACATCCCCACCAGCTGGCGCATGGCGGAGGTCGCGCAGAACATGCCCGAAACCGACCAGTCGGCCACTGACTTTGTGTTGGAGGGTGACACGCGTCTGGCCGAGGTCCAGCAACAGTTGCTCGACGCAGAGGCCAGCGACGACGGCATGGCCATCGCGCACGCCTATTCCGACTTGCACGACGCGGGAGCCCACGATGCCGTGGCACGTGCACAGGCATTGATTCTGGGCCTGGGCTTTCGCGTCAGCGAACTGGACCAACCCGTCAACAGCTTCTCGGGTGGCTGGCGCATGCGCCTGCAACTGGCCCGCGCACTGATGTGCCCCAGCGATTTGCTGCTGCTGGACGAGCCCACCAACCACTTGGACTTGGACGCCCTGGTCTGGCTCGAAGCCTGGCTCAAGCGCTACGCGGGCACCATGATCGTGATCAGCCATGACCGCGAGTTTCTGGACGCCATCACCAACGTCACCCTGCAAATCCAGCAAGGCGAGTTGAACCGTTACGGTGGCAACTACAGCAAGTTCGAAGAGCTGCGCGCCCAGCAGCTTGAACTGCAACAGGCCAGCTTCTCCAAACAGCAGGAGAAGATGGCCCATCTGCAGAAGTTCATCGACCGCTTCAAGGCCAAGGCCAGCAAGGCCAAGCAGGCGCAAAGCCGCGTCAAGCAGCTCGAACGCATGGAAAAGATTGGCCCCGTGCTGGCCGAGGCGGACTTCACCTTCGAGTTCAAGGAACCCGCCAATCTGCCAAACCCGATGCTGGCCATCAGCGATGCATCATTTGGCTATGTGGACGACGAGGGCACGCCCACCACCATCCTCACCGGCGTCAATCGCTCGGTGCTGGCGGGCCAGCGCATCGGCATCCTGGGTGCCAACGGCCAGGGCAAGTCCACGCTGGTCAAAACCATTGCCCGCACCATGAAGCCCCTGGGCGGCAGCGTGACCGAAGGCAAGGCCCTGAACATCGGCTACTTTGCCCAGCAGGAATTGGACGTGTTGCGCCCCAACGAGAACCCGCTGGAGCACATGATCCGCCTGGCCAAGGAACTGGGCCCCGACATCAAGCAACCCAGCCGCGAGCAAGACCTGCGCAGCTATCTGGGCACGTTCAACTTCACGGGCGACATGGTCAAGCAGGCCGTGGGCACCATGAGCGGTGGCGAAAAAGCCCGCCTCGTGCTGGCCATGATCGTCTGGCAGCGTCCCAACCTGCTGCTGCTCGACGAACCTACCAACCACCTCGACTTGGCGACCCGCGAGGCCCTGGCCATGGCGCTCAACGACTTCGATGGCACCGTCATGCTGGTCAGCCACGACCGTTCGCTGCTGCGCTCGGTCTGCGAAGACTTCTGGATGGTAGGCCGGGGCGTTGTGGGGCCCTTCGATGGCGATCTGGACGACTACCAGCGCTACCTGCTCGAAGAGTCCAAACGCCTTCGCGAAGAGGCGCGCCTGGCCGAACAGGCACAGGTCTCGGAGGCCGCCCCCACAGCCACCAAGGCCAACGCACCTTCAGCGGCAGCAAATCCCGCTCCTGTCGCCGCCCTGGTGCCCACACCGGCCTCCGCCCCAACCCCTTCAAGGGACGGGCGAGAACAACGCAAACTGGATGCCCAGGCGCGCCAGCAACAAGCCGAAAAAACCCGGCCGCTCAAAAAAGAGCTGGAGCAGATCGACAAGCGCCTGGCGACGCTGGCTGGCGAACGGGCTGCGCTCGAGCACAAGCTCACGCAGGCCCTGCCCCCGGCCGAGATCGCAGAGTGTGGCCGCGCCCTGAAGGCAGGCCATGATGAGACCGCCCAACTGGAAGAACGCTGGCTGGAAATTTCTTCCGAATTGGAAGAAATTTCGGCAGCAGCATAGGCCAAAAATGTAAATTCATGTAATCGCAAAGTGATCGTTATTCGACCTTTGCGCTTATCCAGCAATCATTTTTAGCTATTATTTTTGATAGCGGTGTAGAGGTAAGCCTGCGGGCACTTACGGTTGCATTTTTTTGCGAGACGTTGTCAACGGACAGTAGATGGGCCGCGTTGTTGGTACATCACAGGAGTTTTCCAGCATGAATACCACCGCAATCTTGTCCGCTTGGCCCGAAGACGAACGCGATCGCAAGCGCGCTCCCGCCCGCTTCTGAAGGCGTGGCAGCCAGCTTCCCGCTTCAAGCGCCCATCCAATGCCAGCCGCAAAATCAAAGCACAAAGCGTACCAAGGTACCGGTTGTGTTTCCGCCAAACGGCCCATTTCATAGGCTCCTCGAAGCAAGATAACCGGCGACCCCTTCCCTCTTGCTCCTCCAACAAAAAACCCCGCATTGCGGGGTTTTTTGTTTTTCCAAGCCTTCGGGCATCAACCCATGTGCAGGCCACCGTTGACCGAAAAATCGGCACCGGTCGCGTAGCCACCTTCATCCGAAGCAAGCCACGCAATGATGGAAGCGATTTCGCTGGGTTCACCGAGGCGCTTGACGGGAACCGTGGCAACGATCTTTTCAAGCACATCGGGGCGGATCGCCTTGACCATGTCGGTGCCGATGTAGCCGGGGCTCACCGTATTGACCGTCACGCCCTTGGTCGCCAGCTCCTGCGCCAGGGCCATCGAAAAGCCATGCATGCCCGCCTTGGCCGCCGAGTAGTTGGTCTGGCCCGCCTGGCCCTTTTCACCGTTCACCGAACTGATGTTGATGATGCGGCCCCAGCCCTTTTCCACCATGTCGGCCACCACCTGCTTGGTGACGTTGAACATGCTGTTGAGGTTGGTTTCAATCACCGCGTCCCAGTCTTCGCGCGACATCTTGAGGAACATGCGGTCGCGGGTGATGCCGGCGTTGTTCACCAGCACATCGATGGTACCGTGCTCGGCCTTGGTCTTGCCAAAGGCTTCTACCGTGGAATCCCAGTCGCCCACATTGCCCACCGACGCATAGAAGGTGTAGCCCAGGGCTTTCTGCTCGGCCAGCCACTTGGCATGGTCACGGGTAGGGCCACAACCTGCGATGACCTTGAAGCCCTCCTTGTGCAGGCGCTGGCAAATGGCAGTCCCGATGCCGCCCATGCCGCCGGTGACGTATGCAACTTTCTGGCTCATGTGATTTCTCCTTGTTAGTGATTTGCTCAACAGCCACTCTACCGAAGAAATCTACCGCCGCCGTGAAGGAAAACACTGAAGCCCTTTTCTTTTTGGCATATCGGCATGCGTCACACGCCTTACGCGCTATGTGTCTCGGCAGAGTCACAGTTTTGGTGCAAGCCAGAGCCTTCCAACGATCCCATAGAAACATCTTGCAACCACCTGCGCACGCCGAAGTGGGGCCACGGCGGCCATACGTTCACCCTGAAGCCAGACATAAAAAAGCCGCGTCGTAACGCGGCTTCGATTTTTGGCCTTGCACCTGAGAAACGGCTGAACCGCAGGTGCAAACAGGCGCAGGGGCTTGTTAGCGCTCCAAGGCCAGGGACACGCCCATGCCGCCACCAATACACAGCGCCGCCAAGCCCTTCTTGGCATCGCGGCGCTGCATTTCGTGCAGCAGCGTTACTAGGATGCGACAGCCGGAAGCGCCGATGGGGTGGCCGATGGCGATGGCACCGCCGTTCACGTTCACCTTGGCAGGGTCAATCCCCAATTCCTTGTTCACCGCGCAGGCTTGTGCGGCAAAGGCTTCGTTCAGCTCGAACAGATCCACATCGGCAGCGTTCCAGCCTGCGCGCTGCAGGGCCTTGCGTGACGCTGGCACCGGGCCCATGCCCATGGTGGCGGGATCGAGTCCGCTGGTTCCGAATGCAGCGATGCGTGCCAGGGGCTTGAGACCCAGGGCGGCCGCCTTCTTGGCGCTCATCACCACCACGGCGGCAGCGCCATCGTTCAGGCCGGATGCGTTGCCCGCCGTCACGCTGCCGGCCTTGTCGAATGCGGGGCGCAGGCCTGCCAGCGCTTCGGCGTTGGTCTTGCGGTTGAGGTATTCGTCGGCGTTGAACAGGATGGGGTCGCCCTTCTTTTGCGCCAGGCTCACACCCACGATTTCGTCCACGAACTTGCCGGCATCTTGCGCTGCGGCGGCCTTTTGCTGGCTGCCCAGGGCCAGGGCGTCCTGCATGTCACGGGTGATGCCGTAGGCCTTGGCAACGTTCTCCGCCGTAATGCCCATGTGGTACTGGTTGTACACGTCCCACAGACCGTCCACGATCATGGTGTCGATGAGCTTCCAGTCGCCCATGCGCTGGCCATCGCGCGAGCCGGGCAGTACATGGGGCGCCATGCTCATGCTCTCTTGGCCGCCAGCCACGACAATCTCGCTGTCTCCCCAGGCCACAGCCTGCGCAGCCAGCATCACGGCCTTCAAGCCTGAGCCGCACACCGCGTTGATCGTGAGCGCAGGAGTTTCCTTGGCCACACCAGCCTTCATGGAAGCCTGCCGGGCGGGGTTCTGGCCCACGCCAGCGGCCAGCACCTGGCCCATGATGACTTCACCAATCTGGTCGGACGAGAGGCCCGCGCGCGCGATGGCTTCGCGGATCACGATGGCGCCCAGTTCGGTCGCAGGCGTCTTGGCCAGCGCACCACCAAACTTGCCCACAGCAGTGCGGGCGGCCGAAACGATGACGATGTCTTCCATGGAATGTCCTTGTGGTTGGAGGTTGTTGGTTGCTTGGTAATTCTCGCAGTGCTGAAAGTCAGGACTTTTGCGTATCAGGCTTTCTGCTTCACGTAGCTGCCAGGTGCTGGCTCGATGGCCTTGAACTTGGTGCCCTTGCCGTAGCTCTTGGGCGCCGCGATCTGCTTGCCCGCGTGGCCCTTGAGCCAACCAGACCAGTCGGTCCACCAACTGCCGGGGTGCTCGGTAGCGCCGTCCAGCCATTGGTCGAGCGTGGCGGGCAGCTTGCCGTCGGCGCGGATCCAGTGGCTGCGCTTGCCTTTGGCGGGCGGGTTGATGACGCCCGCAATGTGGCCCGAGGCACCCATCACAAAGCGCTTCTTGCCGGGTAGCACCTGGGTGGACGCATAGGCGGCGTTGATGGGCACGATGTGGTCTTCGCGCGAGCCATAGATGTAGACGGGCAGCGTGAGGTTTCCCAGGTCCATCTTCTCGCCACACACGGTGAGCTTGCCCGGTTGGACGAGGTTGTTTTCAAGGTAGAAATTGCGAAGGTACCAAGCGTAAAACGGGCCTGGCAGGTTGGTGCTGTCGCTGTTCCAGTACAGCAGGTCGAACGGGGGCGGTGTTTCGCCCTTGAGGTAGTTGCCCACCACGTAGTTCCACACGAGGTCATTGGGGCGCAGAAAGCTGAAGGTCGAGGCCAGGTCCTGCCCCTTCATGAGGCCGCCCTTGCCCATCTGCATCTCGCGGAACTTCACGAAAGCCTCGTCGATGAAAACGTCGAGGATGCCGGTGTCCGTGAAGTCGATCAGCGTGGTGAGGAAAGTGGCGCTGGCCACGGGCTCATCGCCGCGCGCGGCCAGCACGGCCAGCGCATTGCTCAGGATGGTGCCGCCCACGCAAAAACCCAGCGCGTTGATCTGGTCGGCGCCAGTGATGTTTTGTACCACGTCGATGGCGGCCATGGCGCCGTCTTCCACGTAATCGTCCCAGGTCTTGTGGGCGAGGCTGTCGTCAGGGTTGCGCCAGCTGACCACAAAGGTCCGGTGGCCTTGCTCCACGGCGTAGCGGATCAGCGAGTTCTCGGGCTGCAGGTCGAGGATGTAGAACTTGTTGATGCACGGCGGCACGAGCAGGAAGGGCCGCTCGTACACCTTGGCGGTGAGCGGCTTGTATTCGAGCAACTGGAACAACTCGTTCTCAAACACCACCGCGCCTTCGGTAGTGGCCACGTTGCGCCCCACCTCGAACAGGCTTTCGTCGGTCATCGACACATGGCCCTGCGTGATGTCGTGCAGCAGGTTCTGCATGCCCTTGGCAATGCTCTCGCCCTTGGTCTCGATGGCTTTTTTCTGCGCTTCGGCGTTGAAGGCCAGGAAGTTGCTGGGTGCCATGGCAGCCATCCACTGCTCCACGCCAAAGCGGATGCGTGCCTTGGTCTTTTCGTCTGCCTCCACCGCGTCGGCCAGCCCCATGAGGGTGCGGGCATTGAGCAGGTAGGCTGCGGCTGAGAACGCAGCAACGGGGTTGCTGGCCCAGCCCTCGCCGGAGAAGCGGCGGTCCTTGACTTCGGGGGTTCCCTGCAGGCCCTGGGCCCAGAGTTCCTGCGCGTCTTTCAGGTACTGCTGCTGCAGGGACTGCAGCTTGGTGGGCGAAAATTTCAGGGGTGGTGCTGCAGGTACCTGGGTGCCCATGTCCAGCTTCTGGAACGACTGCAGCGCCTGCGACCAGCTTTGCCCGAAAATCTTCTGGAACTGCTCGGCGCTCTCGGCCCAGGGTGATTCAGAATTCATGCTCTTTCCTCAGTGATTGGTCGCTCGCAGCGGCAAAGCTTCTGGTTTTTTATCTCTCGGGTTCATTGTTGCCGAGCCCTTTGCACATGGCAACGGATTCAACGCTTGCACTGAACACAAACCAATGTACCTCATCGTCATCGCCTGGACCTACGTCACCCTCATGATGGCGGTGGCCGAAGCCACCAGCCCCAACGGCACCGTGCTCGGCGCCGTGATCACCTTTGCGCTGTATGGCATGCTGCCCATGGGCATTCTGGTGTACATCCTTGGCACTCCTTCGCGCAAGCGGGCAATCAAGGCACGCGAGGCCGCAGAGCAGGCGGCGTACGATGCGGAGCAAGCCGCAGCCGCAACCACTGCCACGGCGTCAGCTGCGCCAGATGCAGGCGGCGAAGCGCCCGCTAGCGCCGAGGGCCCCACTGTCGCGGCGGTGCGAAAAGAACCGTGAAGCGTTGGTTACGGTGCACCAAGGCGATGTGCCATCGTTGCCGTGGATCTGGGTGATCCCCAGCGCCTGCAGCCGCAGCCGAGCCAGTCCAGCCAGGTCGCACAGGTATTTGCCTTTGGCACTGCCGCTGGGCACAAAACACGCCTCTGAAGCCGGGTTCGCCTCGCAAAATGCCGCGCGCACCTCGGCCCCCACTTCAAAGGCCTGCGGGCCAATACAGGGACCCAGCCAGACCAGGGTGTCCTGGGCGAACGTTTGGGCAGGATCGTTTGCTTCTATTTTGATAGCACTTAGCGCTTTGCCATCCAGCGCCAGGGCCTCAAAACGCTTGAAGACCGATTCCAGTACTCCCTGCCCGCCCACTCCGGCCAGCCCGCGCCAGCCTGCATGCGCCGCCGCCACCACACGGCCTGAACAGTGTGCGAGCAGCACCGGCAGGCAGTCCGCCACCATGATGGTGCAGGCCACACCGGGCGCGGTGGCCACGCAGGCATCGGCGTCGATGCCATCGGGTGTGCTGCTGTCCAGGTGCACCACGCCATCGCCGTGTACTTGGTTCAGAAACACCGCCCGTGTGCCATTCGCCACCGCAGCGACCGTGGATTGCAGCCGCATGCGGTTGGTGTGCACGGCGGCCGCGACATCACCCACATGGGTCCCCAGATTCAGGCTGTCATAGGGTGGCAGGCTCACGCCCCCCGTGCGTGTGGTGCACAGTGCAAACACGCCCTCGGGCGCGGGCCAGTCGGGCACCAGACAGTCGGCCGCCGCCAGAGGGCCTTCGTGCGGGGTCAAGCTTCGTGGTCCGGGCAGGCGGACGGCTGGGCCTTCTGGAATGCGGGCAACGCCATGCAGGCGTCGAATGCCCCCATCGTGAGTGGCAGGCCACCCAGGTCCACGTTGAAACGCTGGCCGTTGAAGATTTGCGGCACCAGGCAGCAGTCGGCCAGCGTGGGGGTGTGGCCCCAGCACAGCACGGAGGGAGGCAGGCCCTGGGTTTCGCGCTCTTGCGCCAACAGTGCCAGCTGGCGCTCAAAGGCCTCCAGCCCGCTGCGCACCCAGTGGTGGTACCACGCGTTCTTGGCCCCCTCGTCCACCTTCAGCTCGCGCACCAGGTACTTGAGAACGCGCAGGTTGTTGATGGGATGGATTTCGCACGCCACCATCTGCGCCAGCGCACGCACGTGTGCCCGCGCCAGGGGCGTGGCAGGCAGCAGCGCGGGCGTAGGGTGGGTTTCCTCCAGGTATTCGATGATGGCCATCGACTGCGACAGCGCCGCTCCGTCATCGGTCACCAGCGTGGGTACCAGCGCATCGCCGATGCGGCTGGCGTACGCAGGGGCCTGGTGCTCACCCTTGACGAGGTGCACGGGGATGTAGTCGTAAGGCAAGCCCTTGATCTGCAGCGCGATGCGCACACGGAACGAGGCGGAGGAACGGAAGTAGTTGTAGAGCTGCATGCAGAAAATACGTGGTGAAAGGGGACGTTTCAAAGCGTGACAGTGGGGCCCCACACTACCGCGGGCGCTGAATGGGCAAGCCTCGGGGCCGCCCGTGTCCGTCAGGCGCCCGAGGCCCCTGCCGGGTCCTGGTGGTTGTAGACAACCTTGGACAGGATGGCCATCAGATCGATGCACTCCTGCGCATTGAGTGGCGCCATCAGCCGCTCCTGCACACGCTGGGCGGCATCACGCATCTGTAGCGCGGCCACCTCGCCCTCAGGGGTGATCCACAGCAGTTTGCGGCGGCGGTCGCGGGTGTCGGGCTCGCGGCGGATCCAGCCGCGTTTTTCGAGCCGCCCAATTACCGAGCCCGATGTGGCAGCGTCGAACGCCACGCGGGACGCCAGCGTGACCTGGTCTTCACCGGGCCGTGCCAGCAGCTCGTGCAGGATGGCGAACTGCACCGGCGTCACGTCAAACCCCGCAGTCTCTTCCATGAAAAGCGCCACGGTTCGCTGGTGGGCACGGCGCACCAGGTGGCCTGGCGTGTTGTGGAAATCGAAGCTCTTTGCCATGGGCGCGAGTGTAGCGCCCCACAGCAGACGGCCCGCGCCCATGGCACACTGCCACACCGAGGCCGCGCCGGGTCCAACCCGGGGTTTTTGCGACACAGTCCATGCCCTGGCATCCGCGCCGTCGGGCAATCATTCATTTCCATTGAACCCAGAAATTCGAGAGGCTGACATGAGCTACGTGTTTTCTCCCGCCCCCGTGGCCAGCGTGCCCGTGGTGGGCAGCGGCGACCGCTTTCCCGTACACCGCATTTATTGCGTGGGCCGCAACTATGAAGAGCATGCCAAGGAAATGGGCTTCACCGGCCGCGAGCCACCCTTCTTCTTCATGAAGCCCGCCGATGCCATCGTGGTGGTCAACGCAGGCGAAACGGGCCAGCTGCCCTACCCCAGCCTCACCGCCAACCTGCACCACGAGATCGAACTGGTCGTGGCCATCGGCAAGGGTGGCAAAAACATCAAGGCCGCCGACGCATTGGCACACATCTACGGCTATGCCGTGGGCCTGGACATGACACGCCGCGACCTGCAGAACGACATGAAAAAACAGGGCCGCCCCTGGTGCATCGGCAAGGGCTTTGATGCCAGCGCGCCCATTGGCCCCATCACCCCGGCTGCCCAGGCTGGCGACGTGGCCAACGCGCCCATCTGGCTGCAGGTCAACGGAGCGGACAAGCAGCGCAGCAGTGTGGCGCAGCTGATCTGGAACATTGCCGAAACCATCGAACACCTTTCGGCCGCGTGGGAGCTGCAGCCCGGCGACCTGATCTACACCGGTACCCCCGAAGGCGTGGGCGCCGTGGTGCGCGGCGATGTGCTGGAGGGTGGTGTCGAAGGCCTGGGCACGCTGCGGCTGAGCGTGGTGTAACGCCCCTGGCCTGGGCGCCGCGGGGCCCCAGTCTGGACGCACAGCCCCTGCACTATGCTTTTCATAGCTGCTTGCGCTTATAGAACAAGCGCTGGCAGCCGATTTGATTCGAAAAATCCTCCGATGACCTTCCGCAGCCCCATCAAACACTGCCGCGCCTGTGGCACCGCCGTGGTCTACCGCCTGCCGGACGACGGCGACACCAAACAGCGCGCGGTGTGCCCCGTCTGCAACACGGTGCACTACGAGAACCCGCTCAACGTGGTGGGCACGGTGCCCGCACTGCCCGATGGCCGCATCCTGCTGTGCAAGCGCAATATCGAACCCCGCTGGGGCAAGTGGACCCTGCCCGCAGGCTTCATGGAGCTGGACGAAACCACGGCCCAGGGCGCCGCGCGAGAAACAGACGAAGAGGCTGGCGCCCAGATTGAAATGGGCCCGCTGTTCAGCCTGCTGAATGTGCGCCGTGTAGGCCAGGTACACCTGTTTTACCGCGCCACGCTGCTGAGCGACCAGTTCAACCCCGGCTACGAGACCATCGAGGCGCGTCTGTTTGCCGAAGACGAGGTACCCTGGGACGAACTGGCCTTCCGCACCGTGAAGGAAACCCTGGAATGCTACTTTGCCGACCGCAAGGCGGGCGCCATGGGTATGCACTTCATTGACATCGAATAGGCCGTGGGATGACTGCCACTACCACCTCCACGTCCCCTGCCCCGGCCAGCACACCTCCCGATGGCCTGCCAGCCTACCGCTTGCTCACAGGCCCTGATGACGCCAGCTTGTGCCGCCGTGTCAGCGACGCGCTGGCACTGGGCTACCGGTTGTACGGATCCCCCGCCGCCACGTTCAACGGCCAGACCGTGATCGTGGCGCAGGCCATTGTGTGGCCTGGCACAGTGGTCTGACCTCCGCCCGTCCGACGCATCGCCGGTCGCGGGCCGTCAGCCGCGGAGCGCGCCGTGTCACGGCTTGGCGGGTATGACGATGACGGTACTGCCATCGCCCGAGGTTCCGGTATTACCGGTGTTGCCCTTGCTACCAGTGTTGCCGGTGTTGCCCTTGGCACCCGTGGCACCTGTATCCCCCTGGTAGCCCGTGGCGCCTTGCATGCCGGTAGCACCCGTGCTGCCCTGCCCGCCTGTGGCCCCTGTGGACCCCATGCTGCCCGTAGCCCCTGTGTAACCCGTGTTTCCCTGGTTGCCCGTGGCTCCGGTGGCTCCGGTATAGCCGGTGTCACCGGTCTTGCCGGTATATCCCGTATTGCCGGTATTGCCCTGCGCTCCCGGGGGGCCCATGGGGCCGGTGCAGGCGCCGAGGGTGAGGGTGGCCAGCACAAGCAAGGTGGTGGTAATCGTTTTCACGGTGAGTCCTTTGGCGTTGCATGCAGTCCAACAACAACTGCATGGGCCAATGTGCGGGCCCCACCATGAAAGGTCTGTTCGTTTACGCGCATAAGGGAGGCGCCAGCCGCACCATGGAGTGACTGGCGACGCCGTCCTACACCGTCAAAGTTGGCAGCGCTGTGCAACGCTTCGGTGGCGTGGGGTGCGCAGGCCCACCCCGCCACTTCGCACCTACCCGCCCACCCGCTCCTCGGCCGGCACAGGCGGCCGGGACGAACCAGCAGGGTCCGTGGTGACCGGTGGCAGCCCATCACCGCTGGGCCGTGGCGGAGTTCCGGGCCAGGGGGCCGGTGCAGAGGGGGATTGCGCATCCCCTCCGAACAGGCCCCGGATCCATTCCCGCATCGCGCCCAGTGATCCATCCGCCGGTGGCGGGGGGGTATCCACAAACTCGTCTACAAAGCGGTCATTCCCGTTGATCGCCCTGGTGCGAATGGCCTGCTGCATGAACTCGCCCACCATGGGCAACGCGCTGCGCGCCCCCTGCCCCCACGCATCGCTGCGCAGCGTGATGCGGCCGTCGTTGAAACCCGCCCAGGCACCCGCCACAACGCGCGCGTGCATCAGGATGAACCAGCCGTCGGTGTTGTCCTGCGTGGTGCCGGTCTTGCCCGCCACATCGGCCTGGATGCCATAGCGGGTGCGGATTGCGGTGGCCGTGCCCCGGTCGATGGCGCCGCGCATGGTATTGCGCAAGGTCTGCGCGGCGCGTGGCTCGAAAACCGTTTCGGGGGCAGACGGCGCAAAAGTCTCCAGCACCTTGCCGTGGCGGTCCTCGATGCGGGTAATCAGCACGGGCTCCACATAGCGGCCCAGATTGGCGATGGAGCTGTAGGCCGTCACCATTTCCTTCAGGGTGACCGGGCTGGTGCCGAGCGCCAGAGATGGCACCTCTTCCAGCGGCGACTGGCGCACCCCCAGGGCCCGGGCCACCTCGGCCACGCGGGCCGGGCCCACCTGCTGCATGACCTGTGCGGTGATGGTGTTCTTGGAAAACGCCAGGCCATCGGCCAGCGTCATGGGCTGGTCGCTGGGCGGGCCGCCATCGGTGGGGCGCCACACGCGGCCTCCGCCCAGGGGGATTTCTACGGGCCCGTCCATCAGCGTATCGCTGGGCGACGCGCCACTGGCAAACGCCGCGCCATACACAAAGGGCTTGAACGTGGAGCCAGGCTGGCGCCGCGCCGCCTGCACATGGTCGAACGGGTCTTGCGCAAAGTCGCGGCTGCCCACCCACGCCAGCACATGACCGGTGACCGGGTCCTGCGCCAGAAACCCGGCCTGCACCCGTGTCTTCTCGGCGCGCAGTTTCTGCAGGAAGGCGGTGTCATCCAGCAGCGCCTGCAATGCCTCTTCCGGGGTCTGGCCCTTGTCCACGGCGTTGCGGTATTCGGGGCTTTCGCGCACCAGCGTCTGTACCAGCTCGTTGTTCGGGCCCCAGCCATTGCGCTGCGACCAGGCCGTGTCGGCCACGCCTTGCAGCTGGCGACCCTGGCGCGCCACGGCCTGGTTGGCGATGGCCTGCAGGCGCGAGTCGATGGTGGTGCGGATCACCAGGCCATCGGCATACAGGTTGTAGCCATGGCTGTCGGCCCACTCGATGAGCTGCTTGCGCAGCTGCATCGCAAAGTGCGGCGCCGGGCCCATCACCTCGGTCTGACGCTCGAAATTGACGCGCAGCGGGCGTTTTTGCAGGGCCTCCAGCTGCTTTTCTTCGAGCTTGCCGCGCTTGACCATTTGCGACAGCACGGTGTTGCGCCGTGCCTGGGCACGCTCGGGGTTGAGCACGGGGTTGTAGTAGGCCGTGCCCTTGAGCATGCCGATCAGCGTGGCGCTTTCCAGCACGTTGAGCTTGTCGGCCGACTTGTCGAAATACGTGCGCGCGGCCATCTCGATACCGTAGGCGTTGTAGAGGAACGGCACGGTGTTGAGGTAAGTCTCCAGGATCTCGTCCTTGGTGTACGACGCCTCGATCTTGAGCGCGGTGATCGCCTCCTTGAGCTTGCGCGTGAGGGCCTGCGGGAACACGCGCGAGCGCCCGATCTCCTCCGGAAACAGGTTGCGTGCCAGCTGCTGCGTGATGGTGGAGCCGCCCTGTGGGTCGCCGCGCAGCGTGTGCACCACCGACGACGCCGTGCGCCGCCAGTCCAGACCAAAGTGGTCGTAAAAACGGTGGTCTTCGGTGGCGATGAGGGCGTTCACCACGTTGGGCGATATCTGGCTCAGCTCCACCCATTCGCGGTTGGCCCAGCGGTATTCGGCCAGCAGCTTGCCGTCCACCGACATGAGCTGCGCGGGCAGCTCGCTTTTGGCCTTGCGGATGTCACTGATGGAGGGGGTGAACGGGATCAGCACCAGCGTGTAGACCAGCACGGCGGCAGGCACGGCCAGGGCTCCCCACATCAGCGCGCGGCGCAGCGGGCGGGGTATCCAGGCGAACAGGCCGGCCAGCCAGCGGAACAGGGCCGCCGCGCGGGCCTGAAAGGAAAGCAGCAATGTGCGCATCAAAAACTCAGAGAAAGGGGAGATTGCTTCAGGCGCCTGTGCCCGACAGCAGGGCCAGCATGCCGGCTTCGTCCAGCACGGGCACGCCAAGCTCTTCGGCCTTGGCCAATTTGCTGCCGGCCTCGGCGCCCGCCACCACATAGCTGGTCTTCTTGCTGACCGAACCGGCCACCTTGGCGCCAGCGGCTTCCAGCATGTCCTTGGCCGCGTCGCGGCTCAGGGTGGGCAAGGTGCCGGTCAGCACCACGGTTTTACCCGCCAGGATCTGCGGGGCACGCTCGGCCACCGGGCCTTCGGGCCAGGTCACGCCGCAGGCGCGCAGTTGCTCGACCACCTCACGGTTGTGCGGCTGCTGGAAGAAGGTGTGCAGGCTCTGTGCCACCACGGGGCCCACATCGTTCACCTCCAGCAACTGCTCCACGCTCGCATCCATGATGGCGTCCAGCGTGCCAAAGTGCCGAGCGAGGTCCTTGGCCGTGGCCTCGCCCACATGGCGCAGCCCCAGGCCGAACAGGAAGCGCGGCAAGGTGGTCTGCTTGGATTTTTCGAGCGCAGCCAGTACGTTCTGGGCCGACTTCTCGGCCATGCGCTCCAGCGCGATGAGCGACGTGAGGCCCAGCCGGTACAGGTCGGGCAGCGTACGGATCACGTTGGCGTCCACCAGCTGGTCCACCAACTTGTCGCCCAGGCCTTCGATGTCCATCGCGCGGCGCGCGGCGAAGTGCAGGATGGCCTCCTTGCGCTGTGCGGCGCAGAACAGGCCACCCGTGCAGCGGTGGTTGGCTTCGCCCTTTTCGCGGACCACATCGCTACCGCACACGGGGCAGGCTGCGGGCATGCGGAAGTTGGGCACATAGCCCGTGCGCTTGCCCGGCATCACGCCCACCACCTCGGGAATCACATCGCCCGCGCGGCGCACGATGACGGTGTCGCCCACGCGCACGCCCTTCTTGCGAATCTCGAACAGGTTGTGCAGCGTGGCATTGGTGACGGTGACACCGCCCACAAACACTGGCGCAAGGCGTGCGACCGGCGTGATCTTGCCGGTGCGGCCTACCTGTACGTCGATGCCTTCGATCCTCGTGGCCATCTCCTGGGCAGGGTACTTGTGCGCCACGGCCCAGCGCGGCTCGCGGGTCTTAAAGCCCAGGTCGCGCTGCAACTGCAGGGAATTGACCTTGTAGACCACACCGTCGATGTCGTACGGCAGCGCATCGCGGCTGGCGCCCACCTGCTGGTGAAATGCTACCAATTCAGTAGCGCCTACCGCAATCTGCACCTGCGCTGCAACTGGAAAACCCCAGGACTTCAGCGTCTGCAGCATCTCGTAGTGCGTGCGGAACACCGGCCCGCCATCGCCGGGCGGCGTGATGGCGCCCAGGCCATAGGCAAAAAAGCTCAAGGGGCGCTGGGCGGTGATGCCAGAGTCGAGCTGGCGCACAGCACCCGCTGCGGCGTTGCGTGGGTTCACAAAGGTCTTGCCGCCCTGCTCCCGCTGGCGCTCGTTGAGAGCATCAAAGTCTGCGCGGCGCATGTAGACCTCGCCACGTACTTCGAGCAGCGGCGGTACACCGCCAGGCAGCGTGAGGGGTATCTGCCGGATCGTGCGGATGTTGTGCGTCACGTCCTCGCCCACCTCGCCATCACCGCGCGTAGCGGCCTGCACCAGGCGGCCGTTTTCATAGCGCAGGCTCATGGCCAGGCCGTCAAACTTGGGCTCGGCCACGTATTCGATGGCAGGGTCCGATTCCGACAGGCCCAGCTCGCGCCGCACGCGGGCATCAAACGCCTGCGCGCCGGTGGCCTCGGTGTCGGTTTCGGTGTGGATGCTGAGCATGGGCACCGCGTGGCGCACCGATGCCAAGCCCTCCATCACCGCACCAATCACGCGCTGCGTGGGCGAATCGGGGGTGACGAGGTCGGGGTGCGCGGCCTCCAGCGCCTGCAACTCGCGGAACACACGGTCGTATTCGGCATCGGGCACCGTGGGTTCGTCCAGCACGTAGTACTGGTGCGCCCAGTGGTTGAGCTGGTTGCGCAGTGCTTTGATTTTGATAGCTGGTTGCGCTTGATCTGCGGGCGCTGGAGCCGAAAAAAGGTCCAAATTGTCGGTCATGACCGTACCAACGCTCAACTGAAGAGGCGCCGGGCCAATACAGAACCTGCCGACAGGTCGCGTCCATCCAACTGGTCGTACAGCAGCTCCAGGTCCGCAGCAATCGGGTCCATGGCCATCGCGGGCAGCGGCTGGCCGTTCTGGTCGCAGAGCACCCCATCCATCGCGTCGCACAGCGCGGCCCCTACGTCGCGCAGGCGCGCAAAGGGTTGTTCGGTACGGTGGACTTGTGCCACGTCCAGGCTCAGAGTGATGTCGCGGATGGCGGACTGGTCAGGGTCTTCGGCCAGCGCAGCCTGGGTGTCGTAGCCCAGCGTGAGCAGGGGCGGCAAGCCCTGTGCGCTGGCAGGCAGCACCAGGCGGCCAGGCATGGCACCGGGCACAAAGCCCAGGCGGGCGGCGTTCTGCTGCACGTAGCCGGGGCTCCAGGCGGCTTGGCGGGCGCGCAGCATGAACATGAGCTGGGCGTCGTGGTCGCTGGCGAACTGGTCCAGCTCGCGGGCGCGGGCCACTTCCTGCAGCATGTCGGGGAAGTCGGGGGCGGCATTGATGGCGTCGGCAAACGCCTGGGCCTTGACGACGAACTCGGAGAACTCGATCTCGTTGAGCGCGCCCATGCGGTTGGCCAGCTGCACGCCGGCCTGGAAGCTCTGGTAGCGCTGGCCCGGTGCAGGGGTTTCCCACTGCTGGTTCGCTTCGTTAAGGCCTTCGATGGCGAACGGCTTGCTGCCTGCGCGGCGGGTCGGCGGCAGCGCGGCCAGGGCAGCATCGCCCGACACCACATGCTCGGGCTGCAGCGATGCAATGACGTCGATGAGCGGATCGAGCCCGGGGCGGCGCTCCAGCGAAAACGGTGGCACGGGCAGCTGCAGGGCCTCATCGGCATCGACCGCATGCTCCAAGGGATCGGGGCCCCGGTCGAGGCCGTGAAACTCACCCGGTGGTACTGCCACGGCAGCCCCCGCATCGAAGCCGGGCTCCTGGCGCTGGACCGGCTCACCGGCGGGATCCACGGGCTCTTGCGGCAGCGCGCGCTTGGGCGCATTGCGGCGCGAGGTCCAGGTGTTGTAGGCCACGATAAGGGCCAGCACCAGACCGCCGATGATGGCCAGACTCAGTTGCAATGTACTCATGGGTTCAGAGAATTTGAGTTTTTCAGGCGTCGGCCATCGAAAGCGCGGACTCCATGTCCACCGCCACGATGCGCGACACACCCTGCTCCTGCATGGTCACGCCGATCAGTTGTTCGGCCATTTCCATCGCAATCTTGTTGTGGCTGATGAACAAAAACTGCGTGCCCTTGCTCATGCTGGACACGAGCTTGGCATAACGCTCGGTATTGGCGTCGTCCAGCGGCGCGTCCACCTCGTCCAGCAGGCAGAAAGGCGCGGGGTTGAGCTGGAAGATGGCAAACACCAGTGCGATGGCCGTGAGGGCCTTTTCGCCCCCCGACAGCAGGTGAATGGTCTGGTTCTTCTTGCCGGGTGGCTGGGCCATCACCTGCACGCCGGAGTCAAGGATTTCGTCGCCCGTGATGATGAGCTTGGCCTGGCCGCCGCCAAACAGCTCGGGGAACATGCGCCCGAAGTGGCCGTTGACCGTATCGAAAGTGCCTGAGAGCAGCTGGCGTGTTTCGCCATCGATCTTGCGGATCGCGTCTTCCAGCGTGTTCATGGCCTCGGTCAGGTCGGCGGTTTGCGCATCGAGGAAGATCTTGCGTTCGCTGGCCAGCTTCAGTTCGTCCAGCGCTGCCAGGTTCACGGCGCCCAGGGCGGCGATCTCGCGGTGCAGGCGGTCGATTTCGCTTTGCAGGCCACCCACGCGCACATTGCCTTCAGTGATCGACTGGGCCACGGCTTCGAGGTCGGCCTGGGCGTCGGTCAGCAAGGTGGTGTACTGCTCCAGGCCCAGGCGCGCGGCCTGCTCCTTGAGCTGGAATTCGGTGATGCGCGCGCGCAGCGGGTCGAGCGCACGTTCGAGCTGCATGCGGCGTTCATCGCTGGCGCGCAGCTTGGTCGTCAGATCGTCGTATTCGCTGCGCTGGGCGGCGAGCGCCTTTTCGCGCTCCATCTTCACTTCCAGCGCGGCCTGCAGGCCGCCTTGCGCAGCCGCATCCGACAGGCGGGCAAGCTCATCGCGTGCGCGCTGCTCTTCGTCAGCCAGGGCCTTGGCCTGCTGGGTGGCAGTTTCGATGGAGCGGTTGAGTTCGCCCCGGCGCGCCTCCAGGCTGCGCTGCGAAAACGTGGCCTCCTGCGCCTGGCGCTCCAGCGTGCGCTGCTGCTCGCGGCAGGCGGTGAGTTTGCGCTCGGCTTCGATGACCTTGTCGCCCAGCTGGGCCTCGCGCTCCTGGCTGTCGGCCAGCTGCATGTCCAGTTCTTCAAAGCGTGCCTCGGCGGCCACGCGGCGCTCCTGCAGGTCGGCCAGCTGGGCTTCGACCTCGGCCAGGTCGCCGTCGATCTGCGCGCTGCGGGCGCGGGTCTGCTCGGCCAGCTGGGTCAGGCGCAGGGTTTCGACCTGCAGCTCGTGGGCGCGGCTTTGTGTTTCGGTGGCTTCGCGGCGTGCGGCCACGAGGCGCTGCGAGGCATCGGCATAGGCCGCTTCCGCACGGACCAACGCGGTGCGTGATTCTTCGGCGATCAGCGCCTGCGCGCGCAATTCCTTTTCGAGGTGCTCGATCTCCTGCGCGCGGGCCAGCATACCGGACTGCTCAGAGTCCTGCGCATAAAAGCTCACGCTGTGGGCGCTGACGGCATGGCCTGTGGGCACAAACACCACTTCGCCGGGCTGCAGCGTGCTGCGGCGGGCCAAAGCGTCGTCCAGGGTGGGCGCGGTGTAGCAGCCTTGCAGCCAGTCCACCAACACGGCCCGCAGGCCAGCGTCGTTCAGGCGCAGCAGGTCGGACAGGCGGGCATGGGGTGACGAGCTTTCGGGGTGGCCCGCGGCGGGGGCGCTGTAGAAGGCCAGGCGCGCGGGCGGTGCATCGTTGCCGCCGGAGCCCAGGAAGCCGCGCACCATGTCCAGGCGCCCTACTTCCAAGGCGGCCAGGCGCTCGCGCAATGCAGCTTCCAGCGCGTTTTCCCAGCCGGGCTCGATGTGGATGCGGCTCCACAGGCCTTGCAGGCCGTCGAGCCCGTGCTTGGCGAGCCAGGGGCGCAGCTTGCCGTCGGTCTTGACCTTTTCCTGCAGCGCCTTGAGGGCCTCCATGCGGGCCGACAGGTCGGCCTGACGGGCGCTTTCGGTGTTGACGGCCTGCTGGCGCGCGCGGCGGTCGTCGTCGAGCTGGGGTACGGACTCCTGCAGCTCGTGCAGGCGGGCTTCGGTCGTTTCTGCGATCTCTTGCGCTTCTTCGAGCTGCTCGCGCAGGTTGGTCAGGCGGGCTTCGTCGGGCGCGGCCAGCGCGTTGCGGTCGGTGCGCAGGCGCTCAAAGCGGGCGTCGAGCTGGCGGCTTTGTTCGTCAAAGCTGCGCTGCTCGGCAGCGAGCACGCCAATCTGCTGTTGGACCTGCACCACGGCAGTCCGTTGCTCGGCCGTGCGGCTTTGCGCCTGGCGCAGGGCCTCTTCCAGGTCGGGCAGCTGCATGGCCTGCTCTTCCACCTGGGCGGCCAGCATCTCGGCGCGTTCTTCGGCGTCCACACCGGCACCGGCCAGGTTTTCGAGCTCAATATAGGCCTCTTCCTTGCGGGCCTGCCACTGGGCGATCTGCTCGGCCAGCGTGACCAGGCGCTGCTCCACGCGCTGGCGGCCTTCTATCACGTAGCGGATCTCGGCTTCGAGCTTGCCGACCTCGGCCGTGGCTTCATAAAGCTTGCCCTGGGCCTGGTTCACCTGGTCGCCAGCGGCGTAGTGGGCCTGGCGGATGGTTTCGAGATCAGACTCCACCGCGCGCAGATCGGCCATGCGCGATTCCAGGTCGTTCACGGCCTGCAGGCCGTCCAGGCGCACCTTGTTCTGCTGCTCCTCGGCCTCGGCCCGCTTCAAAAACCACAGCTGGTGCTGCTTGAGCGTTGCGTCGGCCTGCAGGGTGTTGTACTTGGCGGCCACCTCGGCCTGCTTTTCGAGCTTTTCGAGGTTGGCGTTCAGCTCGCGCAGGATGTCTTCAACCCGCGTGAGGTTCTCGCGCGTATCCGACAGGCGGTTTTCGGTCTCGCGGCGACGCTCCTTGTATTTGGAGACGCCCGCAGCCTCTTCGAGGAACAGGCGCAGTTCCTCAGGGCGGCTTTCGATGATGCGGCTGATGGTGCCCTGGCCGATGATGGCGTAGGCACGGGGCCCCAGGCCCGTACCCAGGAACACGTCCTGCACGTCGCGGCGGCGCACGGGCTGGTTGTTGAGGTAGTAGCTGCTGGTGCCGTCACGCGTGAGCACGCGGCGCACGGCCACCTCGCCGTACTGGCCCCACTGCCCGCCCGCGCGGTGGTCGGAGTTGTCGAAGACCAGCTCCACACTGGCGCGGCTGGCCTGCTTGCGGGTAGTGGTGCCGCTGAAGATCACGTCCTGCATGGACTCGCCACGCAGCTCGCTGGCCTTGCTCTCGCCCAGCACCCAGCGCACCGCATCCATGATGTTGGACTTGCCGCAGCCGTTCGGGCCCACCACGCCGACCAGTTGCCCGGGCAGCATGAAGTTGGTGGGTTCAGCGAACGACTTGAAACCGGAAAGTTTGATCGAGGTGAGACGCACGGGTCAGGGGGCGGGCAAAAAGAGGAAGAAGGCTGGGGTGCAAAAAGTGGCGCCAGACGGACGTTCCGGGCCGGAACACGCAGGCCGCAGCAAGGGCGGAATGATACCGCGCCGCCCGATGACCACGGGCCCTTGGCAGCATGCCCAGACGCCAGAGCGAGGGTGCGACAGAAACATTTGGAAAAAACAGGCCCTACCGCTTATCCAGCAACGATTTCACGCTATGAATATTGATATTCTGCAGCAGTGCCAGCAAGGCCCGGGGCCGGATGGGGGCAGCGTTCCTGGGTTACGCGCCGTGTGCGTCCTGCGGGTCCTGCGCATCCACCCCATTGGTTTTGCGCACCAGTGCCTCAAACTCGGCCACGGGTACGGGCGGGCTGAAGAGGTAGCCCTGCCAGGCGTGGCAGTTGTGGCGCTCCAGAAACTCGCGCTGGGCCTCGGTTTCCACCCCTTCGGCGATCACGCGCAGGCCCAGGCTGGTGCCCAGGGCCACCACGGTGCGGGCGATGGCGGCGTCGTTGGGGTCGGTGAGCACGTCGCGCACAAAACTTTGGTCGATCTTGAGCTGGTCCAGCGGCAGGCGCTTGAGGTAGGCCAGCGACGAGTACCCGGTACCAAAGTCGTCCAGCGAGAAGCCCACACCATAGCCCTTGAGCTGGCCCATCTTCTCGATCGTGTCTTCCACGTCCTGCAGCAGCAGGCCTTCGGTCAGTTCCAGCTTGAGCTGCGGCCCCTGCGCGCCTGAGCTGGCCAGTGCTGCCAGCACCTGGGCCACAAAACCGGCCTGGTGGAACTGGCGCGGGCTCACGTTCACGGCCAGCCCCAAACCCGCCAGGTCGGCGTGCCGCGCCCAGCGGGCCAGTTGCGCGCAGGCCGCCTGGAGCACCCATTCACCCAGCGGAAGGATGAGGCCGGTCTCTTCCGCCAGCGGAATGAAATGCGCAGGCGAGACAAAGCCGTCGCGGGGATGGCGCCAGCGCAGCAGCGCCTCGGCCCCCGTGATGCGGCCCCGGTCGATCTGCGGCTGGTAGTACAGCTCGAACTGGCCCTGCGCCAGGCCGATGCGCATGTCCAGCTCCAGCGCGGCGCGCGCGCTGACAGCAGCCTGCATCTGGGGGTCGTAAAAGCGCAGGGTGTCGCGGCCCGCATTTTTGGCCTGGTAGAGCGCCAGGTCGGCCCGCTTGAGCAGCTCGTCGACCGTCTCGCGCATGCCGCTGAAAATGGTGACCCCCATGCTCAGCGAGCTGTGGTGCGCCGCGCCGTTGAGCACGTAGGGCTCGCGCAGGGCGGTCAGGATGCGCTGACCCACCTCTTCGCTGCGGGCCGCAGCCTCCTCGGGGTTGTCGCCCAGGTCTTCCAGCACCACCACAAACTCGTCGCCCCCCTGGCGGGCCACGGTGTCGTCCTCGTGCACGCAATTGCGCAGCCGGTGGGCCACCTGCAGCAGCAGGTTGTCGCCGCTGTCGTGGCCCCGGGTTTCGTTCAGTGTCTTGAAATTGTCCAGATCCAGCAGCAGCAAGGCGCCGCTGCGCTGGTGGCGGGCACTGGTGGCCAACGCCTGCTGCAACCGGTCCATGAGCAGGCGGCGGTTGGGCAAGCGGGTGAGCGGGTCGTAGTAGGCCAGGTTGTTGATCTCTTCCTCGGCCGCCTTGCGCTGACTCAGGTCCTGCATGGTGACAAGGTGCCCGCCCTCCACCACAACTCCCGACACCTCGACGGGCCGCCGTGTGCCGTCGGCACAGCGAATGGTGTATTCGCGGGCGGGTATCACCCCGTCGCCCGCCACGGCCTGCTTTGCGGCCTGGCGCCAGGCATCGTGGACAGCGGTGCGTTCAGATTCGTCGGGGTAAGCGCGCTGCCACCAGGTTTCCACGTCCGGAACGTCTTGCGACGTGTAGCCGCAGATCTGCACGTAGCGGTCGTTGCGAAAACTGATGCGGCCGTCGGTCTGAACCAGGCACAGGCCCATGGGCAGGCGTTCCAGGATGCCGCGCAGCCGGTGCTCGTTGCTGCGCAGGGTGTCTTCCATGCGCTTGCGCGCGGTGATGTCCTGCACCACCGCGATGTGGTGGTCAGGCCGGGCCCCGGGTACCCACATGGGCGACACCGTGAGGTCCACCCACACGATGTGCCCGCTCTTGTGGAGGTAGCGCTTTTCGAGCCGGTACTCGGGCACCTCGCCTTTCTTGAGGCGTTCCAGGTGCTGTGTGTCGGCCTCCAGGTCGTCAGGATGGATGAGGGCCTGGACATGGAGCGCAGCCATCTCCTCAGGGCTGTAGCCCACGATGTCGCAATAGCGCTGGTTGGCGCGCAGAAATCGGCCGGTGGTGGTGTCCAGCAGCGCCACGCCCACGCTGGCCTGGTTGAACAGGGCATGAAACCGTTCTTCGCTTTCGCGCCGGGCATCTTCGGACACCTGGGCCCGTGCGAGGGCCAGCGTGCGCTGGCGCACCAGCAGGCCCACGGTAGACGCCAGCAGCAAGGAGACCAGCGCACCGCCCAGCCCCACCAGCACAGGCAGCCGCGCCTCGGAGGGCGAAAGGAACGAGCGCGCCGGGTAGAAGGTCAGTCGCCAGCGCCGGTCATGCACCTGCAGGTCGCGCACAAACGGCTGCGCACCCGGCAATGCCGCCGAAGACTGCGCCAGCAAGGGCCGCACCGTGGAGTCGGCAGAGCCTGCCCGCACCGAACCATGGTCGGCCATGGAAACGACGATTCCGTTGAGCAGGCCCTGGCTGCCCAGCGCCTGCACCAGGTCATACACCCGGATGGTGGATGCCACGGCCCCCAGGAAGCGGGGCTCCGGCGTGCCCGCCGTGTAGTCGAAAACCGGCACGCGGATCACGAATCCCTGGCGGTGTGTTTCTTCCTGCAGCAAATCAAACGGGGCAGAGACCACGGTGTGGCCGCTGTCCCGGCTGTACTGCATGGCGGCCAGATTGGTGGGCTGGCTGCTGATGTCAAAGCCCAGCACACCTTCGTTGCCTGCCATGGGCCACAGGTATTCGGCCACAAAGTATTCCGCCCGTTCGCCCGGCGGCCGGATGGTGAAGTTGGGGTAGCCCTGGGAGGTCAGCGAAGTGTCGGCACGCACGCGGGCTTCGTAGGCGGCCCGCTCGGCGCCAGGCACCCAGCGGGTGAACGACAGGTTGCGCACACCGGGGTAGCGCTGGCCCACCTCCAGGTCGCTGGCCGCGCGCTCAAACTCCAGGCGCGTGAGGTGGGGATTCGCCGTGAACAGGCCGCGCAGGCCGTTGACGACTTCGGTATGCCCTTCGATGCGCTGGCTCAGCGCATCGGCAAACCCGCGCGCCTCCTGCATGAACCGCGCGCGCCCGACCTGGGCCACAGAGTCGGCCTGCTGCCAGGCCAGCCAAAGGCTCACCGTTACGCCGAGCACAGCCACGCCCAACCCGGCCATCCAGTGCCGGTATCGACCGTTTTGCGTCAGTGGGGCCATGGCGTGGGGCGGGTGGGCGTTGGCATTCGGTATCAGAGCAGAGCCTGGACAAAGGTACCTGCGTTATGGGTATGTGCCATGGCAGCCGCACCAAGGATTCGGGCAAAGCGCAGGATAGCGGCAATCTGCCATCCGTTGGAGCAAGCGGCGGCACAACAACTGGTTACCAATCAGTTATTTGGTAGAAAGTGCCGTCAGCGCAACACCCTCATGCGTCGACAGCTATGAATTGATGAGCGGTTTTCATAACCCAGGTCAAGAGAGTGTCTGCCCCTGGCGGCCCGCCACCGGGTAGGGCGCAAAGCGGCTTCGATTCTCGTTCACATCCAGCGCGCGCCCTATGGGGGGAAACGCCCGCTGCGGGCAGCCGTCGCGCTCACACACCTTGCAGCCCATGCCAATCGGCACTGCCGCATCCGGGTCGGCCAGGTCCAGCCCGCGCGAATACACCAGCTGCGGTGCGTGGCGGATGTCGCAGCCCAACGCCACGGAGAACTCCTTGCCTGGCACGCCCCACCCTCCCCCGCTGCGCGCTACGGTGCGCGCCACCCACAGGTAGGCGCGGCCGTCGGGCATGCGTGCCACCTGCGGCACGATGCGGCCTGGCTGTGCGAAGGCTTCGTACACATTCCACAGCGGGCAGGTGCCGCCGATCTTGCTGAAGTGAAAGTGTGTGGCCGACTGCCGCTTGCTGATGTTGCCCGCGCGGTCCACCCGGATAAAGAAGAACGGCACACCGCGCGCACTGGGCCGCTGCAGCGTGGACAGGCGGTGGCACACCGTCTCGAAACCCACGCCAAACTGCTGGCCCAACCGGTCGATGTCGTAGTGCGCCGCTTCGGCCGCCCGCAAAAAGGCCGTGTAGGGCAACACCAGCGCTCCCGCAAAGTAGTTGGCCAGACCGATGCGCGCCAGCGCCCGGGCCTGGTCGCTGGACAACCCGGCGCTGTCGGCCAAGCGCTGCAGCTCGGCGCCCTGCTCCAGAAACGCAAGCTGCGTCGCCATCTGAAACGCGCGCTGCCCGCGCTCCAACCCCGCCGCCAGCTGCAGCAGCCCGGCCTCGGCCTGGAACACGCGCTGCGCCTGGCCAGGCAGGTCGGCCACATCCACCACGCGCACCCCGTGGGCCACGAGCAGGCGTTGGGCCAGCGCCTCATCGGACCGGCCGGGCAGCAGGCCCCAGTCGGCGGCACAGCGTTCGGCCGCGTCGTCCAGCTCGGCAATGTGGTTCTGGCGCGCAAAGAAGAAGTCACGCACTTCTTCATAAGCCATGGGCGGATGGTGGGCCACGGTGCCCTCGCCGCCCCGGTCATTGCCCAGGGCGGCCAGGCGCTCCAGCGCCTGACGGTGCCGCTGGTGCAACGCCAGCAGCGTGCGCGCCACAGCGGGCATGCCTGCGGCCAGCTCGCGGATCTCTGCCAGAGACACGGCATCGCCCGCGCCCTCCCCCCCCACCCCGGCAGGCAAGTCGGCCAACACCTCGCGCAGGCCCGTGATGAGGCGCGCCTCATCGTCGTCTGAGAAGCGCTGCACGTCCACGCCGAACACCGCGTTGATCTTGAGCAGCACAGGCACGGTGAGCGGGCGCTGGTTTTGCTCCAGCTGGTTCAGGTAACTGGCCGACAGGTCCAGCGCCCGGGCCAGCGCCACCTGGGTCATGCCGCGCTCTTCGCGCAGGCGGCGCAAGCGCACACCCATGAAGGTTTTTTTCATTCCATCTTTCTCAGTGGTGCTTCGCAGCACCTTCACCATCATTCGCAATATTTGCAAATTGACGGTTTTGCATTCGCAATCATTCGCCAATTCAGCCCTTACAGAGGGGTGCCATTGTGCGTAAATTGCGAAGCATGGCAACCCCCACTGGCACCGTCGAGCTGACGGAAATCGTCTTCCCCGCCGAAGCCAACCACTACGGCACGCTGTTTGGCGGCAACGCCCTGCAGCTCATGGCCAAGGCGGCGTTTCTGGCAGCGCGCGGCGCCGCACAACGCGATGTGGTGATGGCGGGCGTGACCGACGTGCGTTTTCTGGCCCCCGTGCCCGTGGGCCATGTGCTCACGCTCCGCGCCTGGGTCACCCGCGTCGGCCGCAGCTCGCTCACCGTGTGCGTGACCGGTCTGGCCGCCACGCTGGGTTCGCCCCAGGACGAAGTGCTGAAGGGGATTTTTGAAATGGTGGCGGTGGATGGCAAAGGCCGCCCCGCTGCCATCACCAACACATATGTAAACCTGGAGACCGCATGACTACCACCGTTGAAACCCCGGGCTTCAAGCCCAAGAAGTCCGTCGCGCTCTCAGGCGTGACGGCGGGCAACACCGCCCTGTGCACCGTAGGCCGCACGGGCAACGACCTGCACTACCGGGGCTACGACATCCTCGACATTGCGGAGGTCTGCGAGTTTGAAGAAATCGCCCACCTGCTGGTGCATGGCAAGCTGCCCACTCGTGCCGAACTGCGCGCCTACAAGGCCAAGCTCAAGGCGCTGCGCGGCCTGCCGATGAGTGTGAAGCAGGCGCTAGAACAGTTGCCCGCCGCCAGCCACCCCATGGACGTGATGCGCACAGGCGTCTCGGCCCTGGGCTGTGCGCTGCCTGAAAAGGACGACCACAACCTGCCGGGCGCGCGCGACATTGCCGACCGGTTGATGGCGTCGCTGGGCTCCATGCTGCTCTATTGGCACCACTGGGCCAGCTCGGGCCGTCGCATCGAGGTGGAGACCGATGACGACTCCATCGGTGCGCACTTCTTGCACCTGCTGCACGGCTCCAAGCCCAGCGCGGCCTGGGAGCGTGCGATGCACACCTCGCTGAACCTGTACGCCGAGCACGAGTTCAACGCCAGCACCTTCACCGCCCGCGTGGTGGCGGGCACGGGCAGCGACATGTATTCGGCCATCACCGGCGCCATCGGCGCGCTGCGGGGCCCCAAGCATGGTGGTGCCAACGAGGTGGCTTTCGAGATCCAGAAACGCTACGACAGCCCGGACGAAGCCGAGGCCGACATCCGCCGCCGCGTGGAGGCCAAGGAGGTGGTCATTGGCTTCGGCCACCCGGTCTACACCGTGAGCGACCCACGCAATGTGGTCATCAAAGGCGTTGCGCACAACTTGTCGCAAGAGGCTGGCAGCACCAAGATGTATGACATTGCCGAGCGGCTGGAGACGGTGATGTGGGATGTCAAAAAGATGTTCCCCAACCTCGACTGGTTCAGCGCCGTGAGCTACCACATGATGGGTGTGCCTACCGCCATGTTCACTCCGCTGTTCGTCATCGCACGCACCAGCGGCTGGGCGGCACACATCATCGAGCAACGCATCGACAACAAGATCATCCGGCCGAGTGCGAATTACACCGGGCCGGAAGACCTGGTGTTTGTGCCCATCGAACACCGCGCTTAACGCCCACGCCCCCTTGCCTCTTTCTTCCTCCCTCTCCCCTCGCGGGAGACGACCGGGGAGAGGGGGCGAACCAGCACAGCGTCACCATGCAACCGCCCCCTCTCCCCCAACCCCTCTCCCGCGAGGGGAGAGGGGAGTGAGCAGCCGGGCGCCAAAATATTCCGCCAGCCCACCCTATGATGAACACCCAATTCCGCCGCCCCTTGCCCGGCACCGCCCTGGACTACTTTGACGCCCTCGCCGCCGTCGAAGCCCTGCAACCCGGCGCCTGGGCCACCCTGCCCTACACCGCCCGCGTGTTTGCCGAAAACATCGTGCGCCGCGCCGACCCGACCACCATCGAAGATTGCCTGCGCCAGCTCGTCGAGTGCCGCAGCGACCGCGACTTTCCCTGGTACCCGGCGCGCGTGGTGTGCCACGACATCCTGGGCCAGACGGCGCTGGTGGATCTGGCGGGCCTGCGCGATGCGATTGCCAAGGAGGGCGGCGACCCGGCCCAGGTGAACCCCGTCGTGCCAGTGCAGCTCATCGTGGACCATTCCCTGGCCGTGGAATGTGGCGGGTTCGACCCCGATGCCTTCGCCAAGAACCGCGCCATCGAAGACCGCCGCAACGAAGACCGCTTCCACTTCATCGAGTGGACCAAAAAAGCCTTCGCCAACGTGGATGTGATCCCGGCGGGGAACGGGATCATGCACCAGATCAATCTGGAAAAAATGTCGCCCGTGGTCCACGCCGACCAGGGCGTGGCCTACCCCGACACCTGCGTGGGCACCGACAGCCACACACCGCATGTGGATGCGCTGGGCGTGATCGCCATCGGCGTGGGCGGTCTGGAGGCCGAGAACGTGATGCTGGGGCGTGCATCGATGATGCGGCTGCCCGAGATTGTGGGCGTGGAGCTGACCGGCCAGCGCCAGGACGGCATCACCGCCACCGATGTGGTGCTGGCGCTCACCGAGTTTTTGCGCAAGGCCAAGGTGGTGGGGGCGTACCTGGAGTTCTTTGGCGAAGGCGCAGCCAAGCTCACGATTGGCGACCGCGCCACCATCTCGAACATGGCGCCCGAATACGGTGCCACGGCGGCCTTGTTCAGCATCGACGAACAGACGCTGGAGTATCTGACGCTGACGGGCCGCGAGGCGGAACAAGTGAAGCTGGTCGAGACCTATGCCAAGGCAGCGGGATTGTGGTCCGACACCCTCAAAGACGCTGTCTACGCACGCAACCTGGTGTTCGACCTGTCGAGCGTGGTGCGCAACCTGGCCGGCCCCTCCAACCCGCATGCGCGCGTGGCCACGTCCGACCTGGCGGCCCAAGGCATCGCGGGCCCCTGGGCCATGCCCGCACCACAGGAGGGCACGATGCCCGATGGCGCCGTGGTCATTGCCGCCATCACCAGCTGCACCAACACCAGCAACCCGCGCAACGTGATCGCCGCCGCGCTGCTGGCGCGCAACGCCAACCGGCTGGGCCTCACGCGCAAGCCCTGGGTCAAGACCTCGCTGGCGCCCGGCTCCAAGGCGGTGGAGCTGTATTTGAAGGAAGCGGGCTTGCTGGCCGACCTGGAAAAGCTCGGCTTTGGCATCGTCGGCTTTGCCTGCACCACCTGCAACGGGATGAGTGGCGCGCTGGACCCTGCCATCCAGCAGGAGATCATTGACCGTGACCTGTACGCCACCGCCGTGCTTTCGGGCAACCGCAATTTCGACGGGCGCATCCACCCCTATGCCAAGCAGGCCTTCCTGGCCTCGCCCCCGCTGGTCGTGGCCTATGCGATTGCGGGCACGGTGCGTTTTGACATCGAAAAGGACGTGCTGGCGGTGGTGGACGGCCAGGCGATTCGCCTCAAAGACCTGTGGCCCAGCGACGCAGAAATCGACGTCGTGGTGAAAGCTGCCGTGAAGCCCGCGCAGTACCGCGCCGTGTACGAGCCCATGTTCGCCATCCGACCGGGCGATGGCCAGCGCGTCTCGCCGCAGTACGGCTGGCGAACGCAGTCCACCTACATCCGCCGCCCGCCCTACTGGGACACCGAGGGCATCGGCGCGCTGGCCGCCCACCCGCGCACCCTGCAGGGCATGCGCCCGCTGGCCATCCTGCCCGACAACATCACCACCGACCACCTGTCGCCATCCAACGCCATCCTGCGGAACAGCGCAGCGGGCGAATACCTGGCCCACATGGGCGTGCCCGAGGAGGACTTCAACTCCTACGCCACGCACCGGGGCGACCACCTCACGGCCATGCGCGCCACGTTTGCCAACCCGCAGCTCGTCAACGAGATGGCCGTGGTGAATGGCAAAGTGAAAAAGGGATCACTCGCCCGCGTGGAGCCCGAAGGCCAGGTCATGCGCATGTGGGAGGCCATGGAAACGTACCTGAACCGCCGCCAGCCGCTCATCATCATTGCCGGTGCCGACTACGGCCAGGGGTCCAGCCGCGACTGGGCTGCCAAGGGTGTGCGGCTGGCGGGTGTGGAGGTGGTGGTGGCCGAGGGCTTCGAGCGCATCCACCGCACCAACCTGATTGGCATGGGGGTGTTGCCACTGGAGTTTGAAGCGGGAGTCAACCGCATCACGCTGGGGCTGGATGGGACAGAGGTGTATGGCGTGGAGGGAGACATGCAACCCCGTGCCCACCTCACCCTGGTCATCCGCCGCAAAAATGGTGAAGTTACCCGGGTGCCCATGACATGCCGCCTCGACACCGCCGAAGAGGTCTCCATCTACCAGGCGGGCGGCGTGCTGCAGCGCTTTGCGCAAGACTTTCTTGCCAAGAATGCAGACCAAAAACAGGCTCTTGCGCCCGTCTAGAAAGCACTGTGCGCTATTAAATTTGATATTTCTTCATGAGCATCCACTCCGCACCACAGATCCGCATTCCCGCCACCTACCTGCGCGGCGGCACCAGCAAAGGCGTGTTCTTCCGCCTTGACGACCTGCCCGCCCCCGCGCAACAACCTGGCCCCGCGCGAGATGCCCTGCTGCTGCGCGTGCTGGGCAGCCCTGATCCCTACGGCAAGCAGATCGACGGCATGGGCAATGCGTCGTCGAGCACCAGCAAGGCCGTGATCCTGTCGCGCAGCACGCGGCCGGGCCACGACGTGGACTACCTGTTTGGCCAGGTATCCATCGACCAGCCCTTCGTGGACTGGAGCGGCAACTGCGGCAACCTCTCGGCCGCGGTGGGGCCTTGCGCCATCCACATGGGGCTGATCGATGCGGCGCGGATTCCGCAGGACGGCACCATCCCCATCCGCATCTGGCAGGCCAACATCGGCAAGACCATCGTGGCGCATGTGCCCATTGCCCATGGGCAGGTGCAGGAGACGGGCGACTTCGAGCTGGACGGCGTGACCTTTGCAGCCGCCGAGGTGGCGCTGGAGTTCATGGACCCGGCGGAGGATGGCGATGACGGGGGAGCCATCTCGACAGCGCCGGGCCGCCCCAAGCTGGCGAGGGCCCCCTCGGGGGGCAGCGAACCACACGCAGTGGGGAGCGTGGGGGCGTTATTCCCGACGGGCAACATGGTGGACACCTTGGAGGTGCCCGGGGTCGGCAGCTTCGCCGCCACGCTGATCAACGCGGGTATCCCCACCATATTTCTCAACGCGCAAGAGCTGGGTTACACCGGCACCGAGCTGCAGCGGGCCATCAACGGCGATGCAGCGGCGCTGGCACGCTTCGAGACGATCCGCGCGCACGGCGCCGTCCGCATGGGCCTCATCCAGAACGTGAACCAGGCCGCCACCCGCCAGCACACACCCAAGATCGCGTTCGTCGCGCCACCGGCCAGCTACACGGCCTCCAGCGGCAAAGCCATTGACGCCAAAGACATCGACCTGCTGGTGCGCGCTCTCTCCATGGGCCAGCTGCACCACGCCATGATGGGCACGGCAGCGGTGGCCATTGGCACGGCGGCAGCCATCCCAGGCACGCTGGTCAACCTGGCAGCGGGTGGTGGTGTGCGCAGCAGCGTGCGGTTTGGCCACCCCTCGGGCACCTTGCGTGTGGGGGCCGAGGCAGTTCAGACCGACGGCCAGTGGACAGTGACCAAGGCCCTCATGAGCCGCAGCGCCCGCATCCTGATGGAAGGCTGGGTGCGTGTGCCCGGCGGTATTTTTTGATTTTTTCGGCCCCTTCCGCCCGTCCATCAAGCCTTAATAGCTACAAAAACAGTAGCAAACCAAATCCCTTGCAATTCATGAAGACCAAACAACAACTCAAGGCCCTGGCCCACGCCCGCCGGGGTGTCATCGTGCCCGGCGCGTTCAACGCGCTTTCCGCCCGTGTCGTGGCCGACCTGGGCTTTGAAGCCATTTACATCACCGGCGCAGGTGTCACCAACATGTGGTTCGGCCTGCCCGACCAGGCCTTCATGGGCCTCACCGACATTGCAGACCACACGGCCCGCATCCGCGACGCGGTGGAGCACCTGCCGCTCATCGTGGATGCCGACACGGGCTTTGGCAACGCTCTCAACACCTACCATGCGGTGCGAACGCTGGAGCGCGCAGGTGCCGACTGCATCCAGCTCGAAGACCAGGTCAGCCCCAAGCGCTGCGGGCATTTCAGCGGCAAGGAGGTGATCGGCACCGACGAGATGCTGGGCAAGATCAAAGCCGCCGTGGACGCGCGCCGCGACCCCAACACCCTCATCCTGGCACGCACGGATGCCTGCGCCACCCAGGGCTTCGAGGCCGCCGTGGAGCGCGCCCAGCGGTTTGAGGAGGCCGGTGCCGACATCCTGTTTGTCGAAGCCGTCACCACGCTGGACGAGATCCGCGCCCTGCCCCAGCGGCTGGCAGCGCCGCAGCTCATGAACATGGTGATCGGCGGCAAGACGCCCATCACCAGCGCCGAAGAACTGGCCGCCCTGGGCTACGGGCTGGTGCTGTACGCCAACGCCGCGCTGCAGGGCGCGGTGGCGGGCATGCAGAAGGCGCTGACCGTGCTGCGCGACACCCAACGCATTGATGAAGACCCCGCCCTGGTGGCGCCGTTTGCCGAGCGCCAGCGGCTGGTCCAAAAAATGGCCTGGGATGCGCTGGAAGAAAAGTACACATAAAAAGTGCATCCAGCGCTTTAACCACAAGCGCTAACAGCTATCAATTGGATAGCATTCAGCAACCGCCTAATGGATATCCCTTGGGTTGCGGGCTGCATCCATGCCGCACAACAAGGGGGCGCACGGCACAATGGGTCTTCTTGGCACCTTGTGCGCGCTACCCTTCATGCAAAGCATCCCTTCTGAGAACGTGGTGGACCTGCTGCTCGACGCGGTCTGCGTCGTCCATGTGGACAGCACCATTGAGTTTGTAAGCCCGGCGTTCGAGCGCATCTTTGGCTACGCCCCCGAGGAAGTCATTGGCAAGCGCATGTTCGACCTGGTGCACCCCGAAGACCTGGCAGTCACCCAAAGCCAGGCGCAGCGTGTGATGGATGGCCATCTGCAGTTGCAGTTTGAAAACCGCTATGTGCGCAAGGATGGCTCCATCGCGCACGTCCGCTGGACTGCGCGCTGGTTGCCTGACAAGCAGCGGCGACTGGCGGTGGCGCACGACATCACCGAGCGCAAGTTCACCGAGTCCATGCAGGCGGTGATCTATGCCATCTCCGAAGCCGCTCACACCACACACAACCTGCAGGCGCTGTTCCAGCACATTCACCAGATCATCGGGCGCCTGCTGCCTGCGACCAACTTCGCGGTCGCGCTCTACGACGCCTGCAGTGATTCTTTGAGTTTTCCGTACCACGTCAACGAACCGGGCGCCGCCCCCACGCCCCCGGCGCCAGTGCAGGATGCGCTGTGTGCCGAGGTGATCCACAGCGGCAGCACCCTTCTGTTGACGCCCGATACCCCCGACAGCGCCGACCCCCGCGCCGCGCAACTGCGCCGGCAGCTACCCCAGGAACACGCACCGCTCTACTGGCTGGGCGTGCCGCTGCAAACCCAGAAAGGCGCCATCGGTGCGCTGGTGCTGCAAAGCTATACCGAGCAGGCCCGCTACACCGAAAAAGACAAGGAGCTGCTGCAGTTTGTCTCCACCCAGGTCGCAGCCGCCATCGAGCGCAAGCAGATGCATGAGCGCCTGGAGCACATGGCGCAGTACGACCAGCTCACGCACCTGCCCAACCGCCAGCTGTTTCTGGACCGACTCAAGACCGCACTGGCCCGCGCGCGGCGCGACCAAAGCCTGCTGTCGCTGCTGTTCCTCGATCTGGACGACTTCAAGCAGGTCAACGACACCCTGGGCCATGCCATGGGCGACCTGCTGCTACAGCGGGTGGCCCAGCGGCTGCTGGAGTGCGTGCGCGGCTCGGACACCGTCGCACGCCTGGGCGGCGACGAATTTGTGGTGCTGCTCGAAGGCGGCCATGCCCGCGAACACGCCGCCGCAGCGGCCCACAAGATCCTGGCAGCCTTCGGCCAGCCATTTGACCTGGAAGGTATCCGCCTGAGCATCCAGCCGAGCATCGGCGTGGCCATCTACCCCGAGCACGGGGGCGAAGAACACCGGTTGCTGGGCCATGCCGACGAGGCGATGTACCTGTCCAAGAAAAGCGGCGGCAACCAGGTGCGAGTGGCTTCACCCCGGGATGGGCTGGTGCCTTGACGCTGGCTGCCGCACCGCCAGCCTGCTGAGCAGACCCGCCGCGCCCTCTCTCTTTTACTTCCACCCAAACCCTTTATTCCAAACGTTCCACGCCATGCTCTACAACGCGCTCCAGCTCGCCCATGTCCTGTCCATCATCGTGTGGATCGGTGGCATGGTGTTTGCCCATTTCTTTTTGCGCCCCGCAGCGCAGTCGCTGGAGCCCCCGCAGCGTGTGCGGTTCATGCACGATGTGCTGCAGCGCTTTTTCGCTGCCGTGGGTGTGGCCGTGCTGGTGGTGCTGGGCAGCGGACTGTGGATGATCGGACGCGTGGCGAAACAAACGGTGCAGGCCGGGGGCAGCTTTGCCATGCCACTGGACTGGACCATCATGGCCACGCTGGGCCTGGCGATGATGGTCATCTTCGGGCACATCCGGTTTGCGCTGTTCCGACGCCTGCAGCGGGCGGTGGCTGCATCGGATTGGCCCGCCGGCGGCAAGGCCCTGGGCAGCATCCGCAGCTGGGTGGGCGTGAATCTGGCCCTGGGCGTGGTGATCGTGGTGGTCACGCTGCTCGTCTAACGGTGGGCGCCCGCAAGCGACCTGTTGGCCACCACACGCCCTGCGCTGTACCCCATTGATGAAACGCATTGCCTGGATCTCTTGTGCGGCCCTGGCCGTGTGCCTGCTCACCGCAGGCGCGGCCAGCTGGTGGGCGCAGCACCGCGTTGACAGTGCCCTGGCACAGACGGCACAACTGCAGCGCCAAGTGACCGAACTCAACAATGCGCTGCTGGGCTATACCCGCTACACCAGCTACCTCACCGCAGGCAAACAGACGCTGGCCGAGCAGATGAAGCTGCTCGCCGCCACCGTGGTCCGCGAAGAAGGAGCCACGCAGATCATCGAAAAATCGGTGCTGGGCATCGCATCCACCGGTGTAGTAGCCATCACCTACACCGCCGAATACGCCTTCGGCTTTGACCTGCGCCCCGAAAGCTACGAGCTGCACGCCACCAACGGCGGCATCGAGGTGCACATCCACCGCCCCACGCTGGTGGCCGCACCAGCCGTTACCAACCTGCAGCACCGCATCCTCTCGGGCGGGCTGCTGACCGACAACAAGGGCGCTGTCATCAAGCTGAGTCAGGAGGCCGCCAAACGCGCTCGCCAGCAGGGCGAGGCCATGGCGTCCGATCCGGCCGTGCTGGCGCTGTGCGAAAAAAGCCTGACCGAGTTTCTGTACGGCTTTCTGACCAAACAGCCCGGCGTGAAGCAGGTGCCACGCATCCGCGTGGTCTACAAACCGTCGGCGTAGGGGCCTGCTCCTACCCCAATTCCCCACCCATGGGGCTGACCCTCATGGTCCTGAGTGCATTGCGGCCGGGCGCCACAGAGCGGTACCACCGCACGTACCATGGTGGACAAGGAGTTCTGACTTTGTTCCGTTTTTTCGAAAGCCGCCTTCCCCCCTATCCCCCCGCCGAACCTCACCTGCCCCCCAAAGACTTCATGGCCTTTGTGTGGGATGGCACCCGTGGCCTGCGTGGCTATGTAGCAGCCATGGCAGGCCTGTCTGCGGCCATTGCCATCTATGAAGCGCTGCTGTTTGCGGTGCTCGGCCATGTGGTGGACTGGATCTCCAGCACGGCCCCGGGTGCGCTGTGGGCCGAGCGCAAAGGAGAGTTGATTGGCATCACCGCCCTGCTCCTGGCCTCGGTGCTGCTGGTGGCCGTGCAGACCAGCATCAAGCACCAGGTGCTGGCCATCAACTTCCCACTGCGCTTGCGCTGGAACTTTCACCGGCTGATGCTGGGCCAGAGCATGGCGTTCTACGCGGACGAGTTTGCGGGCCGCATCACCACCAAGATCATGCAGACGGCCCTTGCCGTGCGCGACATGATCTTCACGACCACCGACGTGGTGATCGGCATGGGCATCTACCTTGTCACCATCCTCGTGTTGCTGGCCGGGTTCGACGCGCGGCTGCTGGCGCCTTTTGCCGCTTGGATGGTGGCCTATGGCCTGGCATGCTGGTACTTTGTGCCGCGCCTGGGCAAAGTGGGCAAGGCGCAGGCCGATGCGCGCTCTGTGATGACCGGGCGCATCACCGACGCGTACACCAACATCGCCACCGTCAAGCTGTTCTCGCACACGCGGCGCGAGTCTGAATTTGCGCGTGCCGCCATGGACGCGTTCAAGCTCACGGGCTATGCCCAGATGCGCCTGGTGAGCCGGTTCGAGATCGTGAACCACATCCTGGTGGTCGCCATGATCCTCAGCGCCTGCGGCACCGCGCTGTGGCTGTGGTCGGCGGGCGAAGTCGGTGCAGGTGCCGTGGCCGCCGTCACCGCCATGACCCTGCGCGTGTCCGGCCACGCCCACTGGGTGATGTGGGAGATGACCACCCTGTTCGAGAGCGTGGGCACCATCCAGGATGGCATCAACACGCTGACCAAACCCCGCACCGTGGTGGACGCGCCCGACGCTAAACCACTCGTTGTGACGCAGGGCGAAGTGCATTTTGAGGACATGACCTTTGCCTACGGCAGCGGCCCCGGGGCCCGCCCGGTCATCGACCGGCTCAACCTGACCATCCGCCCCGGCGAGAAAATCGGCCTGATTGGCCGCTCGGGCGCGGGCAAGTCCACGCTGGTCAACCTGCTGCTGCGCTTTCATGACGTGCAGTCGGGCCGCATCCTGATCGACGGGCAGGACATCGCCCATGTCACGCAGGACAGCCTGCGCCGCAACATCGGCATGGTCACGCAAGACACCTCGCTGCTGCACCGCTCCATGCGCGACAACATCCTGTACGGCCGCCCCGACGCCAGCGAGGCCGACCTGCACCAGGCGGCCGAGCGCGCCGAGGCGGCGGATTTCATCGCCACGCTCACCGACCTGCAGGGGCGCACAGGCTATGAGGCCCATGTGGGCGAGCGCGGCGTCAAACTCTCGGGCGGCCAGCGCCAGCGCGTGGCCATTGCACGCGTGATGCTCAAGGACGCGCCCATCCTGCTGCTGGACGAAGCCACCAGCGCGCTCGACTCCGAGGTCGAAGCCGCCATTCAGCAAAGCCTGGACGGGCTGATGCAAGGCAAGACGGTAATCGCCATTGCCCACCGCCTGTCCACCATTGCCGCCATGGACCGCCTCATCGTGATGGACGCAGGCCGCATCGTCGAAGAAGGCACCCACGCCCAGCTGCTGGGCCAGGGCGGCGTGTACGCCCGGCTGTGGGGGCACCAGAGCGGCGGGTTCCTGGGCGAATCGGAAGAAGACTGAGTCGGCGAGGACGGATACGAGCCACATGGGCGACACGCTGTCGCGCACGCGGCTGTGCGGCGGGTGTGTTGTCCCTACGGTGGCGGGTTTCAACCACTGGATGGAATCGCACCAATGATCAAAGTCACCGCCGTTTACCGCTGGCGTGAAGACGCCACCTTCAACCACGACTACTACCACTCCGAGCACATGCGCATTGCCCGCGCGGCACTACAGCCACTGGGCCTGCTGCGGCTGGAGAGCGACCGCGTGCTCTACCCTGGCGAGCCTCGCCCGGGCCAGGTGGTGGCGCTCACCAACGCGTTCTTCAGCGACCTGAAGCAGGCGCAGACGGCCGCCAAGCAGACGGCAGCGGCGCTGATGGCCGATGTGCCCAACTACACCAACATCGAGCCCGAGTCGTACCTAGCGCAGCTGAACGAACATAACTTGACCACGGCAGAGTAGCCACCGCAGCGTGTTGCCGATGGTTGAATTTCAATCAGATTGGCCTCTAGCGCTTATCCATAAAGCGTCATAAGCTACATAAAATATAGCGAACCTGCAGATCCTCAGCCCCATTCAGCCCGCCATGACCCCTGAAGCGCCTTTGCCACCTACCCCGCTGCACATGCCCGCTCCCACCGGCGACCAACTCAAGGCCGCGCGTGTTGCCGCTGGCCTGAGTCAGGCGCAGGCAGCGGAGCTGATGGGCTACCCGCTACAAACGGGCAGCCGGGGCGGCGTGCAGTCGCGCACGTGGCAGGCGCTGGAGAGCACCACCGACGAGCGCAACATGCAGGGGCCGGTGTTTGCGATGTTTTTGCTGCTCACGGGGCAACACCAGGATTGGGTACTCGCCCCGCGCAAACTCGCGGGCACCGGCACAGCAGCCGACGCACAGCCTGCGCAGCGATAAAAAAAGCGGAACGGCCCGAAGGCGGTTCCGCCAAGTCTTCACGGGGAGATAAGGGTTACCGGGTGGCTCAGTCCACCTTGATATTGGCGGCCTTGATAACCTGAGCCCACTTCTCGACTTCGGCCTTCTGGAACGCAGCAATCTGGGCCACGGTCATGTCGGCGGGCTCCATGCCAAAGCCCTTCAGGCGGGTTTGCATGTCCGGCTGGGCCAGGATCTTGCGGATCTCGTCGTGCAGGCGCGTGACCACCGGCGTGGGCGTGCCAGCCGGCACAAAGATGGCCTGCCAGGACTGCACCTGGAAGTCCTTGAGTTCTGCCACGCCGGACTCGGCCACGGTGGGCACGTCGGGCATGGAGGCCAGGCGCTGGGGTGAGGTGACGGCAATGGCGCGCAGTTTGCCGCTCTGGATGTGCGGCGCGGCCACCACCGTGGTGTCAAACATCATGTCCACCTGGCCGCTGATCACATCCTGGATGGCCGGGCCACTGCCTTTGTAGGGGATGTGGGTGAACTTCACGCCCGACTTGTAGGCCAGCAACTCCACGGCCAAATGCTGCGAGCTGCCTGTGCCGGCCGAGGCCGACGACAGGCCGCCTTGCTTGCCTTTCGCCCCCGCCAGCACGTCCTTGAGGGTTTTGTAAGGGCTGTTGGCCGCCACCACCAGCACGACCGGGTTGGTGCCGATCAGCGTGACGGGGCTGAAGGACTTGATGGGATCGTAGCCCAGCTTGGGGTAGAGGCTCACGTTGATGGCGTGCGAGCTGACGGTGCCGCCCAGCAGGGTGTAGCCATCCGGCGCAGAGCGCGCAGCAGCTTCAGAGCCGATGCTGCCCGCCGCGCCGCCCTTGTTCTCCACCACCACCGTGGTGCCCAGGGCTGTACCCAGTTGCTGGCCAATCAGCCGCGCCAGCGTGTCGGTGGTGCCGCCTGCGGCAAACGGCACCATGTAGGTGATGGGTTTGCCAGTGGGCCAGGTGCCCTGGGCTGTGGCGGGCAGGCTGACAAGGGTGCTGAAGGCTGCGGCCGCCAGGGCGGCGGTGTGGATGAGAGTTCTGCGTTGCATGGTGGTGTCTCCTGGGTGTTTTGTGGATGGTGAACGGAACGGCGATAGAAAAACGGAGCGCAAAAAAGCCGGTGCGGCTGGCGCGTGCAATGCAATGGACGCTCAGGGCAGATCGACGATCTCGACCCAATTGGGGTTCTTGCCCACCGGCACCCGCGTGGGCGTGCCGGGGATGCCGGTGGCGGGGTCGATGGGGTGTAGCGCCAGGTGGTGCGACTCCTGCCCTGCCGCGATCAGAAAGCGGCCTGAAGAATCCACCGCAAAACCGCGCGGTGATTTCTCGGTGGGCACCTGGCCCAGCGGCTGGAGCTGGCCGGTGGCGGCATCCACGCGGAAGCTGCTGAGCGTGCTGGAGGTGCGCTCGGACGCATACAGCGTGCGGCCGTCGGGCGACAGGTGAATGTCGGCGGCCCAGGGCTTGCCTTTAAAGCCTGCGGGCAGTGCTGTGGTGTGCTGCACCGGGCGCAGCGTGCCGCGCTCCTTGTCGTAAGCCATCACATGTACGGCGGCATCCAGCTCGTTCAGCACATACATGGTGCGCTGGGCGGTATCCCACACAAAGTGGCGCGGGCCGGATTTTTCGGGAGCAACCTGCGTGAGCGCGGGTTCATGGGCGGTGAGCCTGCCGCTCTCGGCATCAAAACGCCAGGCCGAAAGGTTGTCGCCCCCCAGGCTGGTGGCAAACACATGGCGGTTGGCCGCATCGGCGTGGATGGCGTGCGCGTGGGGCGCCGTGGGGATGAGCTGCTGCACCGCACCCACCGCCCCATCCTTGCCAATGCTGTTGACCGTGATCTTGTGGCCGGGGTACGAGGCCGCAAACAGCCAGCGCCCCGTGGCATCGGTGTCGATGTTGGCCATGCTGTCGGCCAGCGGGGCCTCGCCCAGCTTGCGCAGCTTGCCGCTGGTGGGGTCGATGGCCAGGCTCACCACTCGGAATGGCTGCGAGCGCAACGCCACGTACAGCACCTTCTTGTCCGGGCTCACGGCCATCGGCATGGCGGTGCCGCCCAGCGGCACGGTGTCTACCGGCTTGAGCGTGGCATTGCTGCGGTCCAGTTCCAGCACCGAGACATCCTGGCTGTCCGCGTTGGCGACATACACCCAGGTTGCCGCCCAGGCGCCTGGGGTGGACAGGGCGGCAACGGCTGCCAGTGCCAGTTGTGCCACCCGGGTGCGTATGCGTGGTGTAGAGGTCATTGCCGTCTCCCGAAGGGGTCTGCGCGGTAGCAGGGCCTGGACCGCGGGTTGTGTGGGTGGATGGTCATCTGCCGGGCTGTGTGCTGAGGCACCCAGCTGTTGGCGGAGCGGTTGGGTTTTGTCATACGTTATATGTTGTCGTACAACAAGATCAGCATTGTCACCACAAGCCTGTCTTACACACGCAGGGATTACCCGAATTTCGACGAACAATCTGCAAGGATTCCCCACCTGCCTAGCAGAGGAGGAATGCGGTCAGGAAAGAGCTAGTGAAAACCCTCAATCCGCCCCAAGACCACCCAAAATTCTCACGGCATGTATTGCCATTTTGCAATCTTAGTTGTACGATGACTAACAACATCACTCAGGAGACATTCCATGACCCTGCGCCGTAGAGCCGCCCTTCTCGCCTGCATCGCCACCCTGGCAGCGGCCTCCGCCACCGCACAAAGCGCTGACTGGCCTGCAAAAACCCTGCGCATCGTGGTGCCCTACCCGCCCGGCGGCAGCTCGGACATCATTGCCCGTTCCATCAGCCAGGCGATGTCCGAGGCGCTCAAGCAGTCGGTCATCGTGGAGAACAAACCCGGCGCCAACGGCAACCTGGGCGCCGACTTTGTGGCCAAAGCCGAGCCCGATGGCTACACCATGCTGCTGTGCGACGTGGGCGCGCTGGCCATCAGCCCTTCGGTCTATACCAAGCTGTCGTTCGACCCCTCCAAGGACCTGCGTGGCGTGACCATGCTGGCCTACTCGCCCCACCTGCTGGTGGTGCATCCCTCGGTGCCGGTCAGCAACCTCAAGGAGCTGGTGGCGTACTCGAAGAAGAACGACCTGAACTTCGCCGTCACCGCCACCGGCAGCGCCCCCCATGTCGCTGGTGTGGCACTGGAACGCGCCGCCGGTGCGCGCTGGCAATACATCCCCTACAAGGGCGGCGTCACCGCCATCCAGGACACCGTGGCCGGGCAGACGCAGATCCTGATGAACGGCATGCTCGCCACCCTGCCCCACGTGCAAAACGGCAAGCTCAAGGTGCTGGGCGTCTCCAAGGCCACGCGCATGCCGCTGATCGGCGACGTGCCCACCATTGCAGAGCAGGGCGTGCCCGGTTTCGAATCCGGCACATGGCAAGGCATTCTGGTGCCGCGTGGCACGCCGGAAGCCGTCGTGCAGAAGCTCAACAAGGCGCTGATCACCGCCATTCGCGCGCCCGAGATCCGTTCGCGCCTGGCCGGCCAGGGCGCCGAGGTGGTCACCATGACCCCTGCCGAACAAGACCAGTTCTTCGCCAAGGAGCGCGCCCGCTGGGCCACCGTGGTGAAGGCCGCCAACATCAAGCTCGACTAAGAAGGTGTCAGCGAACCTCTCATGCCCGCTCATCCCGCCAAAACACGCCCACTCGTCGTTGCAAATGCTCGCCATAGCCCGCGCTATGGCTGCGCTTTGCGCCTAGACCGGCCGCGTTTTGGCAGTCTGCTCGGACATGCAGTATTCACTCACACCTCCTCCCTCGCCTTCCCATTTCCAACTACCGCCCCGCACTGACATGACTCCCCAAGAACTCAAAACCATCATGGGCTCCGGCCTGCTGTCGTTCCCGATCACGGACTTTGACGAGCAGGGCGAATTCCGCCCCAAGACCTATATCGAGCGCCTGGAATGGCTGGCCCCCTACGGCGCCAGCGCGCTGTTTGCCGCCGGTGGCACGGGCGAGTATTTCTCGCTCTCGGGCCCCGAGTACGGCCAGGTCATCAAGACCGCAGTGGATACCTGCCGTGGCAAGGTGCCCATCATTGCCGGTGCCGGTGGCCCCACCCGCACGGCCATTGCCCATGCGCAAGAGGCCGAGCGCCTGGGTGCGCACGGCATCCTGCTCTTGCCCCACTACCTGACCGAAGCTGGACAGGAAGGCCTGATCGCCCATGTGGAGCAGGTCTGCAAGAGCGTGAAGTTCGGCGTGATCGTCTACAACCGCGACCGCACCAAACTCACGGCCGAGTCGCTGGCCATCCTGGCCGACCGCTGCCCGAACCTGGTGGGCTTCAAGGACGGCGTGGGCAACATCGAGGTGATGTCCTCCATCTACATGAAGATGGGCGATCGCTTTTCGTACCTTGGCGGTCTGCCCACGGCCGAGGTGTATGCGGCGGCCTACAAGGCGCTGGGCACACCGGTGTATTCGTCGGCGGTGTTCAACTTCATCCCCCGCACGGCGATGGAGTTCTACAAGGCCGTGGCCAGTGACGACACGGCCACCCAGCACCGCTTGCTCAAATCCTTCTTCATGCCCTACCTGGCCATCCGCAACCGCGTGGAAGGCTATGGCGTCTCCATCATCAAGGCAGGTGCCCGCATCGTGGGCCACGACGGCGGGCCAGTGCGCGCGCCGCTGACGGACTTGAAGCCCAGCGAGATGGAAGAGCTCAAGGCGCTGATCGACAAGCTCGGCCCGCAGTAAGCACGGCCTGACAGATGCCTCCAAGGGCCTGGTTCTCCAGGCCCTTTTTTCAGCGATTCCACACACCACGCGCCTGGCCGTGCACGGGCGTGTGGTGCCAACGCGGCACGCCAACACACAACACCATCAGGAGACAGACAACATGCTCAAGACCCTCATCCTCGCCGCAGCGAGCGCCCTGGCCCTTGTCACGCTGAGCGGCTGCGCCAGCCACGCGACCACCGCCGCAGCGCCCCCTGCACCGGCCGCTTCCGAGCAGGCCGTGGCCGCCGCTGCCGAACGCCTGCGCCTGGCCATGATCGACCCCACGCCCGCTGCACTGACCGCCCTCGTCGCCGACGACCTGAGCTACGGCCATTCAGGCGGCCGCGTGGACACCAAGGACAGCTTCATCGGCGACCTGATCGCTGGCAAGTCCGACTTCGTGACCATCGCCATCACCGACCAGACCATCAAGGTGGTGGGCAACACCGCCATCGTGCGCCACACCCTCACGGCCGACACCAACGACTCGGGCAAGCCCGGCAAGGTGCAGATCAAGATCCTGGGCGTGTGGCAACAGCAAGGGGGCCAGTGGAAGCTGCTGGCGCGCCAGGCCGTGCGCGTCGCGGCATGATGTAGACACATCGGGGCGGCTGTGTGCCGCCGTATGCCGCCCCTTGCATTTTTTGGCACTGTTGCCCCACGAAACCATGACCACGACTCCCCCTCGCATCCTGCAAATCGGCCGCCTGCCCCTTCCCGCACTTGAAGTCGAACTGGCTGCCCGTTACAGCGTCGCCTGCCTGGCCGACCAGCCCGATCCGGCGGCTTTTCTGGCGTCGCACGGTGCAGAGTTCACGGGGGTGGTGACCACCGCAGCCATCGGCCTCAAGGGCGAAGTCATTGCGGCATTGCCCAACCTTCACGTCATCAGCAGTTTTGGCGTGGGTTTTGATGCGCTGGACATCGATGCAGCCAAGGCCCGTGGTGTGCAGGTGGGCTACACACCCGGCGTGCTCAACGACTGTGTGGCCGACATGGCGTTCGCGCTGATGCTGGATGTGTCACGCCACGTGGCCGCCAGCGACCGTTTTGTGCGCCGTGGTGAATGGCCGAAGGCCAGATACGCACTGGGCACCCGAGTGTCCGGCAAGCGGCTGGGCATCGTGGGCATGGGCCGCATCGGGCAGGCCGTGGCCGAGCGTGCGAGCGGGTTTCGCATGGAGGTGGGGTACCACAACCGCCGCCCGGCGCAGGAATGCGCACTGCCCTACTTCGAGTCGGTGACCGCGCTGGCGCAATGGGCCGACTACCTCGTGCTCACCGTTGCAGGCGGCGCTGCAACGCGCCACCTCGTCAACCGCGATGTGCTGGAGGCCTTGGGCCCCAACGGATTTCTCATCAATGTGGCGCGTGGCACTGTGGTGGACGAGGCGGCACTGATCGATGCGCTGACCGAGCGCCGCATTGCCGGCGCCGGGCTGGACGTGTTTGAGAACGAACCCAGCGTGCCCGCCGCGCTGATGGCGCTGGACAACGTGGTGCTGACCCCGCACACCGCCAGCGCCACCCACGAAACCCGCCTCGCCATGGCAGACTTGGTGCTGGAGAACTTGGAAACCTTCTTTGCAACCGGCACCGTGCGCACGCCGGTGCCGGGCACGCCGGGCGCTTGAGCCCGCCACGGCGCCCTGTGTAACGCAGCTGCCCTCACAGGGAGGGTGTGGGGCAGTTCAGCGCGTCACTTCACGCGGTCGCGCGAGATGTCCATGATCATGCGCGTGGCCAGGTACAGGCGCGGCACGATGGTGTTGATCTGCACGTACTCCGCATCGTTGGAGTGCGCGCCGTAGCCCGACAGGCCCATGCCCTCCACCACCGCGCCCTTGGTCTTGAGCGCCGCAAACGCTGCGTCGGTGCCGCCGCCGGTGGCTTTTTCCACCACATTGAGCGACATGCCCAGCTCCTGGTAGATGACCTTGCCGTAACCCGCCACGCGGCGGGATGCGTCGCTGGCCTCCAGCGGCGGGCGGCGCACTTCAAACTTCACATCCACCTTGGATGCGGGCAGCAGCTTGCTCTTGACCTTCTCTTGCAGGCCTTTCTCCAGCCCGTCAAAGTCCGCCACACGCAGCGCGCGCGCATCGGCCTGGGCCGTGGCTTCGGCCGGAATCACGTTGCGGTTGGTGCCTGCCTTGGACACCGTCCAGTTCAGCTTGAGGCCCTCGTCGGTCTTGGACAAATCCTTCATTTGCAGCAGCTGGTGCGACAGCTCATACAGCGCGTTCACGCCATCCTCGGGCTTGGCCCCGGCGTGCGACGCCTTGCCCTGCACCGTGAGGTAGGCCGCCCCGATGCCGCTAGTGGCCAGACGCAGCGTGCCGTCGGTGCCGCCACCTTCGAAGGAGAACACCACATCTTGTTCAGCCGCCACACGGGTGATGGTGCTGCGCCAGCCGGGCGAGCTGATTTCCTCGTCGCCGTTGATCAGCACGGTGAGCGTGCCGTAGTCCTTGAAGTTGAGCTTTTGCAGCAAGGCCACGGTGTGGATGATGAGCGCGATGCCCTGCTTGTCGTCCGAAATGCCCAGGCCATAGGCCTTGTCGCCATCGATGCGGAACGGCTGGCCTTTGAGCATGCCTTTCAGGTACACCGTGTCCATGTGCGCGATGAGCATGATCTTCTTGCTGCCCGTGCCCTTGAACACGGCCTGCACAGCAGGGCCCACCTTCTCGGGGGTGTCGTCGAGGCGGTAGATGTCGCTGGTTTGCAGCACGTCCACCGTGCCGCCCAGTTGCTTGAGCTGGCTGGCAATGCGCTCGGCGATCTGGTTCAGGCCTTCGATGTCCTTGCTGCCGGACTCGATGTGCACCAGGTCACGCAGGGTGTCGAGCAGCGGCTGCTGCTCCTTCTGGGCCAGCGCATGGACATCAGCCACCGGCGCAGCGTGGGCCACGGCGGCGGCAAACGCCAGCGCCAGCGAGGCCATCAGGGGGCGGACAAACGAAGGGGCTGAGTGTGGGCGGCGCTGCGGATGGTGCATGGTGCAAAGGCTCGGTGAAGGGATGAGGAAAGCGATTATGGAGTCTTGCAACACCAATTTCAAACACTGATCCTCCTTGCAATGTTTCGGTCAACGCCTGCGTGCCAGACTCAGCCCGCAGGCGCAAACACCTCGAGACCCAGCCGTGACTTGTGGCCCCGGGGTTCGAACAGCCACATGCCATACAGCGGCAGAGATTCCGCCAGCCGCAGGGGCGCCACCAGCGTGGACGCACCGCCCAGCAACGCAGGGTGCGGCACAACAGCCAGCAGGTCGGACTGCGCCACCAGGTGCAACAGGCTGGCAAAGTCGGGGCAGCGCACGGACATCTTGGGCGCGGGCATGCGGCGCACACGGTGCGCTTCCGTCAACACATCCACCGGCCCGCTAACGCTGGGCCCCACACAGGCCCATGCAGCGCCCTGCAGTTGCACCAGCGACGGGGCCCGGGCCAATGGGTGGCCTTTGCGCGCATAGACCTGGGGATGCAACTCGTACAGGGGCCGCTCCACCACGTCGGGGTGCACAAAGTTGCGCGGCTTGGGGGCGATGACCGCATCAAAGCGCCGCTGCAGCAGGCCTTCCAGCAGGCTGCCTTCATCGGCTGTCGCCATCTCCAGGGAGCGCCGGGCGTTGGGCAGGCACCAGCTGGCATACAGCAGCGGCCCACAGACCAGCGCCGCTGAAGACGTGAGCCCCACCCGCAGCCGATGCTGGTCTGCCGCAGTCACCGAAGCGCGGGGCAGCGCCTCCACCCCTTGTGCCAGGGGCAGGGCCTGCACAGCCACGGCCCGGGCCAGGTCGGTGGGCACATGGCGGCGCCCCTCCCGCACCAGCAAGGGCTGCGCGAAGTGGGCTTGCAGTGCTTTCATGCCATGGCTGATCGCAGGCTGCGACACGCCGCAGGCCTTGGCCGCCAAGGCGAACGAGCCCTGTTCGATGACCGCGTGGAGGTATTGCAGGTAGCGCAGATACATAAACACCTTTTATGTATAAGCCACCATTGTCTCTTGTCGTGCGGCGCGGAGTTGGCGACGCTACGCACTCCACTCCACGCCCTTTGCATCGCCACGTATGAGCCACACCCCCATCGACACTGTCCGCACCTACCTTGCCCACCTGCACGCCAGCCACACCGACGGGCTGATTGCCTGCTTTGAAGACGATGGCGTGGTGCATTCGCCCTTTCTGGGCACCATGCGCGCGAGCGACTTTTTCCAAAAGCTCGCCCAGGCTTCCAGCGGCAGCGTGATCACCGTGCTGGATCTGTTCGTCTCCGCGCAACCAGACAACGGCGGCGCCGTGCGGGTCGCCGCCTATTTCCGCTATGACTGGACTTTGAACGATGGGCGCGAGGTGACGTTCACCTGCGTGGATGTGTTCGCGTTCGACGCGGGCAGCACCCTCATCCGCGACATGAACATCGTCTACGACACCCACCCGCTGCGCGAAGAAGTGGGCGACAAGTACGCGCCCGATCCGGTCACAACAGCTCCACGCCCTTGAGCGTCACGAAACTGGTCTCGCGCGTCACCTGCACAAAATCCTGCAGGTACGGCTTGCCCGACAGGCTGGGCAGGCAGGCGGCGTGCAGCTCGCCGCGCAGGCCGTTGCTTCCGATGGGCCGCGCCGTCACATAGCCCCGGTCCAGATAACTCTGCACCGCCCACAGCGGCAGCGCCGCCACGCCGCGCCCGCTGGCCACCAGTTGCAGCATGGCCACCGTCAGCTCGGTGGTGCGGCGCGGGGGGCGCACGCCGGCGGGCTCCAGCACCTGGCGGATCAGGTCCAGCATTTCGTCGGGCACGGGGTAAGTGATGATGGTCTGGTCGGCGAAGTCCTGCGCCACCAGATGCGGCTTGGCCACCAGCGGGTGCGTGTTGGCCAGCAGCGCGCGGATCTCGAAACCAAAGAGCGCGTGATAGTCCACGCCCGCCTCGTCGGCATCCACCTCGGACACGATCGCCACATCGGCCCGGCCCTGGTGCAGCAGGCCCACGGGGTCGGCATGAAAGCCGCTCACGATGTCCAGCTCCACCTCAGGCCAGCGGGTGCGAAACGCATCCATGGCGGGCATCAGCCAGTCAAAACAGGTGTGGCACTCCACCGCAATGCGCATCTGCCCGCCCTGCCCCAGCACCAGGCGGGCAATATCGCGCTCGGCCCCTTCCACCTGCGGCAGCATGGCATCGGCCAGCGCCAGCAGGCGTTCGCCCACGGCGGTGAACTGCGGCGGCACCGATTTGCGCTCGAACAGCGGCTGGCCGTAGCGGTCTTCCAGCAGCTTGACCTGGTGCGACAGCGCCGACTGCGTGAGGTTGAGCAGCTGCGCGGCCCGCACCAGGCTGCCGCTGTCACGCAAGGCCACCAGCGTGCGCAGATGGCGCACTTCCAGAATCGACTGGTTCATTATTAATTTTCAAGTTGAACTACCAAAACTTTCGTTTGAATAATAAACGAGCCCGCGCGACCATCGGTGCCTTCATTGCATTGCTCCATTCAGAAGAAGGAAATCACCATGTCGCTCGCCGCTCCAACCACCCGCCGCCCCGTGCTCACGCACACCCTGGGCTTTCCGCGCATGGGGGCGCAGCGCGCGCTGAAGTTCGCGCTCGAATCCTTCTGGCGCAGCGACAGCACCGAGGCTGAATTGCAGGCCACCGCTGCCCAGCTGCGCCAGCAACACTGGCAGGCGCAGGCCGATGCGGGCCTGGGATTTGTGACCGTGGGCGACTTTGCTCTGTACGACCATGTGGCCAACCACATCCAACTGCTGGGCTGCGAGCCTGCGCGCTTTGGCTTTGATGCCCACACGCCCGAGCTGGCGCGCTACTTTGCAATGGCGCGGGGTGTGTCGGCGCACGCCTCAGACGACCACCAAGGCTGCAGCGCCGGTTGCACCGCAAAACACACCACCGCTGGCCAGCCCGCGCTGGAGATGACCAAGTGGTTCGACACCAACTACCACTACCTCGTGCCCGAGTTCAGCGCCCACACCCAGTTCCACCTGGCCAACGAGCGCCTGTTTGCCGAGGTGGCTGAGGCCCAGGCACTGGGCCACCGCGTCAAAGCCGTGCTGCTGGGGCCGCTGAGCTTTTTGTGGCTGGGCAAATCCAAAACGGCGGGCTTTGACCGATTCAGCCTGCTGACCCAACTGCTGCCCGTGTACGAGGCCGTGCTGGCACGCCTGAAGGCCCAGGGTGTGGAATGGGTGCAGATCGACGAACCCATTCTGGGCCTGGACCTGCCCGACACCTGGCGCCATGCGTTCGAGCCCAGCTACTGGCAACTGGCGCGCAGCGCGCCCAAGCTGCTGCTGGCCACTTACTTCTCGCCCCTGGCCGAGAACCTGCGCCTGGCCTGCCAACTGCCCGTGGCCGGCCTGCATGTAGACGCCGTGCGCGCGCCCGACGAGCTGGTGGGCGTGGCCGACTGGTTGCCTTCGCACAAAGTGCTGTCGGTGGGCATCGTGGACGGCCGCAACATCTGGCGCACCGACCTGGATGCGGCGCTGCAAAAGCTGCGGCCCGTGGCCGACAAGCACCAGGGCGAGCTGTGGCTGGCACCGTCGTGCTCGCTGCTGCATGTGCCGTTCAGCCTGCAGGCCGAGACGCAGCTGGATGGCGAGGTGAAGTCGTGGCTCGCGTTTGCGGTAGAAAAGCTCGATGAGCTGCGCGTGCTTGCCACCGCCTTGTCGCACGGCGAAGCGGCGGCAGACGACGAACTGCACGCCGCCCGCACGGCCCTTGCCGCGCGCCGCGCCAGCCCGCGTGTGCACCGCTCCACCGTGGCGGCCCGCATTGCCGCGGCGGCGCCAGGGGCCGACCAGCGCGCCAGCGCCTTCCCTGCCCGGCAAAAGGCCCAGCGCGCACGGCTGAAGCTGCCGCTGCTGCCCACCACCACCATCGGCTCGTTCCCGCAGACGGCGGAGATCCGCGCCGCACGCGCCGCCTTCAAGCGCGGGGCACTGGATGCGGCCCACTACCAACAGAAGATGGAAGCTGAAATTGCCCTGGCTTTGCGCAAGCAGGAAGCCTTGGGGCTGGACGTGCTGGTACACGGCGAAGCCGAACGCAACGACATGGTCGAATACTTCGGCGAGCAGCTCGACGGCTTTGCCTTCACCGCCAACGGCTGGGTGCAAAGCTACGGCTCGCGCTGCGTGAAGCCGCCCATCATCTACGGCGACGTGGCCCGCCCTGCGCCCATGACCGTGGCCTGGACCCAGTACGCGCAAAGCCTCACCGCCAAACCCATGAAAGGCATGCTCACCGGTCCCATCACCATCCTGCAATGGAGCTTTGTGCGCGACGACCAGCCCCGCGCCACCACGGCCGACCAGATCGCCTGGGCGATCCGCGACGAGGTGTGTGACCTGGAGGCCGCAGGCATCGCCATCATCCAGATCGACGAGCCCGCCATTCGCGAAGGGCTGCCGCTGCGCCGCGCGGGGTGGAAGAGCTATCTGGAGCGCGCCACGCGCGCCTTCCGCATCAGTGCCAGCGGCGTGCGCAACGATACGCAGATCCACACCCACATGTGCTACAGCGAGTTCAACGACATCCTGCCCGCCATCGCGGCCATGGACGCGGATGTGATCACGATTGAGACGAGCCGGTCGGACATGGAGCTGCTGCAGGGCTTTGGGGACTTCAAGTACCCCAACGAGATCGGCCCCGGCGTGTACGACATCCACTCGCCCCGCGTGCCCGGAGTGCAGGAGATGGCCGCACTGCTGGAAAAAGCCGCCGAGGTGGTGCCCGTGGAGCACCTGTGGGTGAACCCCGACTGCGGCCTCAAGACTCGGGGCTGGCCCGAGACCGAAGCCGCCCTGCGCCACATGGTGCAGGCCGCGCAGGAAGTGCGCGAGCGGTTGCTGGAAGAGGCGGCGCTGGCCTGACGGCCCCCCGGTTCAGCCAGCAGCGCGCTTCATCTCGGCCAGCTTCACCAGCACCTGCAGCGCGTGGTTCAGCGGCGTCGGCACGCCCAAAGCGGCGCCGCGCTTGACCACGTAGCCATTCAGGTGGTCGATCTCGGTGGGTTTGCCACGCGCCAGGTCCTGCGCGGTGGACGAGTACTGGCCCGGCATGGTGCTGGCAATGCCGCGCACCGCCGCCTGCACATCGCCCGGAATCGTCACCCCGTCAGCAGCCGCCACGGCCAGGCACTCGGCCACGATGTCGGCAATCACCTGCGTCACGCCGGGCACCTGCACCAGCGGACCATAGGGCTGCTGCGACAGTGCCGACAGCGCGTTGTAGGCGCTGTTGAGCACCAGCTTGGCCCAGAGCGCGCCGCGCACGTTGTCTGACACCTGGGTGGGAATGCCCGCCGCCGTGAACTGGCGGGCCACCTCGTCGCTGCGTGGCGAAGGTGCGATCACCAACTCGCCCCGGCCATGGTGTACGACGTGCCCGGGGCCGCCCATGGCAGTAGCCACATAGACCACAGCGGCTGCCACGGGGGTGCTGGCGTGCAGCACGGCGCGCACGCGCTCGTCGTTGTCCACGCCGTTCTGCAAGGTCAGCACCAGCGCGCCGGAGGCCAGGTGGGGGCGAATCTGCTGCGCCGCGTCTTCCGAGTCGGATGACTTCACGCAGAACAGCACCACGTCCGCGCCGTGCACGGCGCTGGCCTCGGTGCTGGCCGCCAGGGGCACTTGCACGTCCATTTCCGCCGTCTGCAGCCGCAGGCCGTTGTCGCGCACGGCCAGCACGTGGGCGGGCCGCCCGATGAGCGTGACGGCATGGCCCGCCCGGGCCAGCAAGGCGCCAAAGTAGCAGCCTACGGCGCCCGCGCCCATCACAGCAAAACGCAGCGGTGGGATGGCGGAAGGGGCGGATGCGAGCAAGGGAGATTCGGTCATAGGGCAGTCTGCAGGCTGAATCAGTGGGTGAATGAAGGTTTGAGCGCGCATGGTATCGCCCTATACCCTTACACGGAGAGAGTGAGGCCGGCAGAGCACTTTGCTTTCACGCCCTGATTGGCGCAAAATGCGCCAATCAGGAGATAGCCATGTCCGCCACTGCCTTTTCTTCCGTCAAGCTCCCCGCCCACCTGGTGGAGCAGGCCCGCCAGGCCGCGCAGCCCATGCGCCGCTCGGTGGCCAGCCAGATCGAATACTGGGCCACGCTGGGCCAGATCGTGGAACACACCGGCCTGAGCGTGCAGGAAGCACGCAGCGCCATCGAGCAGTACGAAGCCGCAGCTGCACGCACCGCCGCCCTGGCGGCCCCCACGTCGGTGGATGCCCTCACCGCCCGCCTGCTGGCAGCCCAAACGCGCGGCACGCTGGCGCAGCGGGTGCGTGAAGTGGTGCAGGAGAACCAGGCCAAAGCCGCCACCCCTGTCGCCTGACCTTGCATGGTGGCCCCCGCCCGGCAGCCCTTCTCACCGCCCCGCCACCAAACGCCACCCCGCTGGTTCCACCTGCTGGCAGGCCCGAACGGCGCGGGCAAATCCACGCTGTACCGCGCCCTGGTGCGCGAAGGCATCCTGGGTCCGCCGCTGGAGTTTGTGAACGCCGACCTGTATGAACAGGCGCACCTGCAGCACATTGCTGACCCCGAAGCCCGGTCCGAAGCCGCCCGCCAATGGGCCGATGACCGTCGTGCCACCCTGCTGCGCGAAGGCGCAGACTTCGCCAGCGAAACCGTGTTTTCGCACCCCTCCAAACTGGCGCTGATCGAAGAAGCCCAGCGCTGCGGCTACACCGTGGCCCTGTACATCGTGGCGCTGGACGACCCGGCCCGGCTGCTGGCCCGCGTGGCGCAGCGCGTGCGCGAAGGTGGGCACCCGGTGCCGCCCGAACGCATCCTGGCCCGCTACCCCCGCACCATGGACAACCTGGCCCTGGCCGTTCGGCAGGCCGATGTGTCCTATCTGTATGACGCTGCCGAGGCCACCGGCACCGGGCCGCAGTTGGTGGCCGTGTGCTTCCCCGCCCAGGTCACGCCCTTGGCCCAGCCGCTGCCCGCCTGGGCGCAGCGCCTGACCGGTCAATAGCCGATACGTCCACGCGCTGCACGGGCCTGCGCGGGCGGCCCACTCTCATCTGCTGTACCGTCGGCTCAATGCCAAATTGGTCCCCTGCACACGTCTGTATTCATCTATAGCTATCTCTTTGATAGCAATCATGACCCCGTAAAAACCCTGAGTACATCACGGGTATTATCTATTTGCCAAGACAATCATTGTCTAGTCAATTAAATTCACCCTCCATGACTTCCCACACCTCCTCGCCGTCGCAGCCCGGCCCGGGCTTCTACAGCCCCCACCAGCTTCAGCCTGAAAACAGCGTGGGCTACCTGATGCGCAAGGTGATGACGTCCATCCGCACCCAGGCCGATGCGCAGCTGTCCACCCACGACCTGACCTACGCCCAGTGGTTGCCGCTGTTCAAGATCTCGCGCTGCCCCACCACCACCGTGGCCAGCCTGGCGCGGGACCTGGAGACCGACCCGGCCTCCATGACCCGCGCGCTCGACCGCCTGGAGGCCAAGGGCCTGGTGGCGCGCGAGCGCTCCACCACCGACCGCCGCGTGGTGCAACTGGCGCTCACCCCCGAGGGCGACAAGGTAGCAGCCCAGGTGCCCCCGGTGCTGGCCGACGTGCTCAACGGCCACCTGAGCGACTTCACCCATGACGAATGGCAACTGCTGCTGCGCCTGCTGCGCCGCATGCTGGCCAATGGCGAAGCGCTGCGCCAGCAGCGCGGCGCAGACGCCGACTGAACACACAGACAGCCCACACCGTTTTCCTCCACACAACACCCCAAAACCATTCTGGAGAACCCCGTGAACACCCCATCCCCCCTGCCCTCCACCCGCTCGGCCCTGGCGGCCCATTTCGCGGTATCGGCCCTGGCGCTGGCCGCAGCCCTCCTGCTGGTGGGATGCGCCAGCCCCGGCACTGCCCACACGCCGCTGGCGCAAACCACCCCTTCGGCCGCGGGCCTGAACGCCGCAGCCACCGACACCGCCGCCCCCAGCCAGTGGTGGAAAGCGCTGGGTGACGAGCAGCTCAACACCCTGATCGACCAAGCCCTGCAAGGCAACCCCAGCCTGGCCGTCAGCCGCGCGCGGCTGGAGCAGGCCGTGGCGCTGAGCCAGGTGCGCGAAGCCGCCAACGGCCCGCAGGCCACCCTGGGCGTGGACGCCACCCGCCAGCGCTACACCGCCAACGGCCTGGTGCCCGCGCCGGTGGCAGGCAACACCTACAACAGCGGAACCGTGCAGGCCACGCTGAGCTGGTCGCCCGACTTCTTCGGCCAGCACGCTGCCGAGCTGCAGGCCGCCCTGGGCCAGGCGCGCGCCGCCCAGGCCGATGCGGCTGCCGCCGCCAACACCCTGGCTGCCCAGGTGGGCCGCAGCTATGTGGCGCTGGCCCGGCTGGTGGCACAGCGCGACGTGGCCACGCGCGCGCTGGCGCAGCGGGAAGAACAACGCAAGCTCACCCAGGAGCGCACCGCCGCAGGCCTGGACAGCCAGGTCGAGCTGACACAGGCCCAGGCCGCCGTGCCCGATGCCCGCACGCAGATCGAGGCGCTCGAAGAGCAGATCACCCTGGGCCGCCGCCAACTGGCCGTGCTGACCGGCCAGGCGCCCGACGCCCTGCCCCAGCTCACGCCCCGCCTTGCCGCCCTGCAGCCCATCGCCGTGCCCGAGGTGCTGGGCGCCGACCTGCTGGGCCGCCGCCCCGACGTGGTGGCCGCGCGCTGGCGCGTGGAGGCAGCGGCGCAAGGCGTGAACAGCGCGCGCAGCGAGTTCTATCCCAACATCAACATTGGCGCCTTCATTGGCCTGAACTCGCTGGGGCTGGACCGCTTGTTCAACGGCAGCTCGCGCCAGATGGGCGTGACTCCCGCGCTGCGCCTGCCGATCTTTGACGGCGGCCGCCTGCGCGCCCAGCTGGGCGGCCGCGCTGCCGAGCTGGACGCCGCCATCGCCCAGTACAACGCCGCCGTGCTGGATGCGGTCAAGGAAGCGGGCGACTCCGTGGCCTCCATCCAGTCGCTTACCCGCCAGCAGGCGCTGCAAGACGAAGCCGTGGCCAGCGCCGAAAAGGCCTACCGCTTTGCGCAGGAGCGCTACCGCGCAGGCCTGGGCAACTACCTGGTGGTGCTGAGCACCGAAAGCCAGGTGCTGGCCCAGCGCCGCCTGGCCGTGGACCTGCGTGCCCGCCAGCTCGACACACGCCTGGTGCTGATGAAGGCCCTGGGCGGCGGCTGGACAGATGACACGGCGGTATGAAACACCCCCTGAGCCGCTTCGCGTCTTCCCCCTCTCTCGCTTCGCGGGAGGGGAACGCACCCAGTGGCCTGGCAAAGCCAGTTCCACGGGTGCACTGGCCTCGGCCGCGCCCGTTGCGTGAGTAGCTGGCAAGGCCCGACCCGATCAAAAACACATAACAACACATTCCTGAAAGACCACCGCCATGACCGCTAACAGCGAACCCCTCACCGCCAACGAAGCCAACACCGCCCGCCGCCGGGGCCTCACGATCATTGCCGCCGCCGTTGCGCTGGTGGCCATTGGCTGGGGCGGCTGGCACTGGGCCAATGGCCGCCATGTGGAGACCACCGACAACGCCTATGTGGCGGGCAACGTGGTGCAGATCACGCCGCAGATCGGAGGCACCGTGGTGTCCATCGGCGCGGATGACACCGACTATGTGAAGGCCGGGCAACTGCTGGTCAAGCTGGACCCCGCCGACGCCCGCGTGGCGCTGGAGCAGGCCGAGGCCCAGCTGGCGCAGACCGTGCGCGAAGTGCGCACCCTGTACGCCAACAACGCCACCTTGAAGGCGCAGGTCAGCCTGCGCAGCGCCGACCTGGCCCGCGCCCAGGCCGATGCCGCCCGCATGCAGGATGACGTGAACCGCCGCGCACCGCTGATGGCCAGCGGCGCCGTGGGCAAGGAAGAGTTCCAGCACGCCACTGCCCAGCTGGCAGCCGCCAAGAGCACCGTGGCCGCCGCCCAGTCGGCCGTGCTGGCCGCGCAAGAGCAGCTGGCCGCCAGCCAGACGCAGACCGAAGGCACCTCCATCGAGCAGCACCCCAACGTTGCGCGTGCCTCGGCCCGCGTACGCGAGGCCTACCTGGCCGTGCAGCGCGCCCAGCTGGTCGCTCCGCTGGACGGCCACGTCGCAAAGCGCGGCGTGCAGGTGGGCCAGCGTGTGCAGGCCGGTGCCCCGCTGATGACGCTGGTGCCCCTGAACGACCTGTGGGTGGATGCCAACTTCAAGGAAAGCCAGCTCAAGACCCTGCGCATCGGCCAACCCGCCGAGCTGGAGGCCGACGTGTATGGCACCAAGGTCGTCTACCACGGCACCGTGACCGGCCTGGGCGCCGGCACCGGCGCCGCCTTTGCGCTGCTGCCCGCGCAGAACGCCACCGGCAACTGGATCAAGGTGGTACAGCGTGTGCCCGTGCGCATCGCGCTCGACCCCAAGGAAGTGGCGGAGCACCCGCTGCGCGTGGGCCTGTCGATGGAAGTCAAGGTGGACACCGCCGACCAGAGCGGCAAGACGCTGGCCGACACACAGCGCACCACGCCCGTGGCCGCCACCGCTGTTTTCGACGCGCAGTTCAAGGCCGCCGACGACGAAGTGGCCCACATCATCGCCGCCAACCTGGGCCGCAGCGGCAAGGCGGCCGTGGCCGTGGCATCGCCCAAGGTGGGCAAGGCGCCAGCGCAAAGCCAGCAGCAACACGCTTCGGCCCCGGTGGCCTCGGCAGTGCAGTCGCCTGTGGTGCAGTAAACGGGGTGGAAGCGCATGACCGCCGCCAACCCCACTGCAGACGCAGCCGATCAGGCGCCCGCGAAGGCGACGCCCGCAGCTATGCAACCACCGGCCCCCGCCGCCTATCCACCGCTGCAGGGCACCGCCCTGTTGCTGGGCACCCTTTCGCTGTCGCTGGCCACGTTCATGAACGTGCTGGACTCGTCCATCGCCAACGTCTCCATCCCTGCCATTGCCGGTGACCTGGGCGTGAGCCCCGGCCAGGGCACCTGGGTCATCACCAGCTTTGGTGTGGCCAATGCCATCTCGGTGCCGCTCACCGGCTGGCTCACGCAGCGCTTTGGCGCGGTGCGCCTGTTCACCATGAGCGTGATGCTGTTTGTGCTGACCTCCTGGCTGTGCGGCTTTGCCTCGTCGCTGGAAATGCTGGTGTTCTTCCGCGTGCTGCAGGGCCTGGTGGCCGGGCCGATGATCCCGCTCAGCCAGACGCTGCTGCTCGCCAGCTACCCCAAGGCCCTGGCGGGCACGGCCCTGGCGCTGTGGGGCGTGACCACGCTGGTCGCACCCGTGGTGGGGCCGCTGCTGGGCGGCTGGATCACCGACAACATCTCCTGGCCGTGGATCTTCTACATCAACGTGCCCGTGGGCCTGCTGGCCGGGCTGCTCACCTGGGGCATCTACCGCCAGCGCGAGACACCCATCCGCAAGCTGCCCATCGACACGGTGGGCCTCAGCCTGCTGGTGCTGTGGGTGGGCGCGCTGCAGCTCATGCTCGACAAGGGCAAGGAGCTGGACTGGTTCGCCTCGGGCGAGATCATCACCTTGGCCGTGGTCGCGGTGGTGGCGTTTGCGGTCTTCCTGGTGTGGGAGCTGACCGAGAAGCACCCGGTGGTGGACTTGAAGCTCTTCAAGGGCCGCAACTTCACCTTTGGTGCGCTGGCGCTGTCGGTGGCCTACGCCCTCTTCTTCGGCAACGTGGTGCTGCTGCCGCTGTGGCTGCAACAGTGGATGGGCTACACCGCCACCTCGGCCGGCATGGCGCTGGCGCCGGTGGGCATTTTTGCCATTTTGCTCACACCGCTGGTGGGCAAGAAGGTAGGCCAGTGGGACCCGCGCCGCATGGCCACAGGCGCGTTCATTGTGTTCAGCACGGTGCTGTGGATGCGTTCGCAGTTCACGGTGCAGACGGATTTCATCCACATCCTGATCCCCACCCTGCTGCAGGGGGCTGCCATGGCGTTCTTCTTTATCCCGCTGACCACGCTGACGCTGGCGGGGATCGCGCCTGACCGCATACCTGCAGCGGCCGGTTTGTCGAACTTCGTGCGCATCACCGCCGGTGCCATGGGCACGTCGATCGCCACCACGCTGTGGGAGAGCCGCGCCGCCATGCACCATGCGCACCTGACCGAAGGGCTGGTGCAGGGCCAGGGCGTATTTGCGCAAACGCTGGACAACCTCACCGCGTCCGGCCTCACGCAGATGCAGGCGCTGGCGCAGATCAACCGGCTCATCGACCAGCAGGCGTTCACACGCGCGGCCAACGACATCTTCTTGGGCTCCGCCGGGTTGTTCCTGCTGTTGATCGGTCTGATCTGGCTGACCCGCCGCCCCGCCAGAACGGGGGGCGCAGGCGCTGCAGATGCAGCCGGGGCGCACTAATTTGATAAAAATTGGCTGCTAGCGCTTATCCATAAAGCGCTAACAGCTATATTTTCAATAGCACTTTATTGTTTCCCATCAGCACGACCTCAGCCCTCCATCCCACACGGCGTGTCGGAAAACCCTGACCACCGTGCGGGCGTGGCACCTGCGGGTAGCGCGCTGGATGCACCCAACAATGCATTCACCGCAACCACAACAAGGAACCGCCATGTCACTCTCGCTGATTCTCCTGATCGTCCTGATCCTCATCCTGGTCGGCGCGCTGCCCACCTGGGGCCACAGCCGCTCATGGGGCTACGGACCCAGCGGCGGGATTGGCCTGGTGGTGCTGATCCTGGTGATCTTGCTGCTCATGGGTCGGATATAGACCTCCGACCGCACTGCGCACATGCCGCCAGCCCCTGAAAAGTGGGCAGCGGCCACCGCAAAAAGCACAACGGCCCGTCTCGGGCCGTTGTGCTTTTTTGTGAACGGAACCGCGTATCGCGCCCAGACGAAGCCGCCGCTTACGCCACCCCAGCCCGCTTGGCGCCCGTCGCGGCAAACGCGGTCGAAAACGCAGCAAACTCTTTGTCCGCCACACTGCCATCGGCATTGCCACTGCGATCCATCAACTGCATCACGGCCTGCGAGAAGTCGCTGCCCGCCTGGGCGCCCTTGGTCTTGGCCAGGCCCTTCAAGAATTCATCCTGCGTGATCGAGCCGTCCTTGTTCGCATCAAAGCCCGCCGTCAGTTGCGCCTTTTGCGCATCGTCGGCGCCAAAACGGGTCAGCAGTTCCTGAAAATCCTGAGTGGACACCGGGCGGCCCGACAACGCGGCCGACGCTGCATTGGCGGCCGAACCCGCGCTGCCGCGTGCCACCGCACCGAGGGTGTTCTCCAACTTGCCCTGCGACACCAGGATGCCCTTGCCTGCAAAGCCCGCCAGAGCCTCCGCCTGCGGGCTCAGGGTGAGCACGGCAGACGGCTCGGGTTCCACATCGGCCCCGCTGCGCCGCGACGCAGACGACTTGCCAGGGCCACCGGCGGTGGCGTTGAAAATCAAGGAGGCGACCGAAGCCAGGCCAGAGATAAGGGGGGACATCGCTGTGAACTCCTGTGTGACGAAAGCCCCGGTGCCTGTGTCAAAAGGACAGGCCACCGCTTCGCCCAGTGAGCTGAGGGTACGCGACCCCCATTGCTGCAATGCCCGGATGAAACTGGGTAAACCGCGTTACTTCAGCACGTAGCTGGCCAGCACCGACTGCACCTCATAGATGCTGAGCTTCTTGTTGAACTGCTTTTGAAACGGCGCTGCTGAGCCAGAGATCCAGATCTTGAGCTCTGCATCCAGATCGAACGTGCCACCGGTCTCGATGCTGAAGTGCGTGATGCTCTTGTACGGGAGGGAGTGGTATTCGACCTTGCTGCCCGTCATGCCCTGCTTGTCCACCAGCACCAACCGCTTGTTGGTAAACACAAAATAGTCGCGGATCAGCTGGTAGGCATGCTCCACCACCTCCCCCGGGGCCAGGATGCGGCTGAATTCCTCCTGAATCTTGGCAGCATCAATCTTGGATGCGTTACCCATCACGCCATCAAGCAGTCCCATGTTTTGTGCTCCGGTGAAGTCGTTGGATCGCGTGTTGTACCTCAACGGCTATGAATAGCCAGGCCCAAAGGCCACAAACTCCCCCACCAGCTGGCCCGCAGGCTGCCCCTGGTAGTGCAGCGCGGAAGCCTGCGCGATCCGCCCTAGCCCCTTGCGCTGCAGCATGCGGGTGAACGGCTGCCAGGTCTCTGGCGCAGGAGCCTGGGCCACGGCGGTGAAGGTGCCGTCGATGGGTGCCAGATAGTCCATGGTGTTGCGCTGAATCACCAGGCGGCTGCCCAGCCCCTCGGCCGACAGCCGCAGGTGCAACATCGACCACGCAGCCAGGATGGCCACGGCCGACGCGCTACCGCCAAACACCGTCTCGCGGTGGTTGATGTTGGGAGCCAGCGGCGCGCTCAGCACCACCTGGTGCGGCGATGCCTCGACCACGGTGACTTCCATGGCCTGGGACAAGGGGATGTGCTGGTGCAGATAGGACTGAAGTTCGAGAGGGTTCACGGCTTGGCGTCAGAGGGTCAGAGGGTCAGAGGGTGACGAAACAGGACGCTCACGGAAACTGCCCGGCCCCCGCGACCACAACTCCGTCAGAGGGCTCTGGCAGCGTGTCGATCAACGTGGCGCCGCCCAGAGCGGTGATGCGAACCTGCAGCGGGCCTGTGGCGATCGCGCTGGGGTGGACGAAGTAGTTGTAGTCGGTCCGCGCCACGGCAATCCAGTCTGCGCTGCCGCTGGGCTTGATCTCCAGCCCGGTGATGGGCAAGCGGTGGTTGCGCACCTGGATGGCCACCCACCAGCGGCTGCTGCCCTCCTTGTAGCGGTAGCTCACCGGGCCCGTCACATCCCCCGGCACCACATGCCAGCGGATGGGAACACGGCCTGCGACGGGGTCGGCAATGCGGGCGAATGCGGACTCGCTCAGGTCCAGGTCGCCCGTCTTGCACTCGGGGCACTGGTCGGTGATGCGCACGGTGACGGCCCCCTTGGGCCCGGTCACCGCCACGAACTGGCCGCAGACGGCACTGCCCGCGTAGTCAGGGCCGTTCATCGCCGCCACCAGGAGGTTGCCGGGGCTCGCGTCGAAAGTGCAGTTGCCCTCGCCCGTGGCGCCGTAGAACGTGCCTTCGCCGGTGTAGGTGGGCGACAGCGCACCGGGCACGGACGGTGCAGGGGATGCCCCCGGTGCGGGCGCCGGGGCCGGGGCCGGAGATGGCGCAACGGCACCTGCGGTGGGTCCGTCGGCCGAGCCGCCGCCACCACAGGCAGCCAGGGAGACCAGCAAAAGCAGTGCGGTGAGCCGGACCCAGCGGGTTGGATGGGCCTGAGAATTTTGGGGAGTCATCGTCGTCATCCTGTGGTGAGGGCAGTGTGTTGATGGGCACCAGCCGTTCCATCCGTTTTTTGCGGGGGAGTATCGCGGTGCACGATGTGCAGAACGCCTGCGGGCTCCTGCTTCAAAAAGTCGCCCAGGAATGCCCGCAGGAAGGCAGGCCGAATATCCAAGCCGGCCAGCTCGGCGGCAGAAAACCAAGCAAACACCAGCCTGCGAGCGCCCTCCACGCCGTCATAGGGGCCATCAGTCGCTGCCAACGGGCTGCCGGGCAGAGGGCTGGCGCGCAGATACAGCCCGATCTCGTGGTACGACACGCCCCCATAGGCAAAAAAATTCTCAGCCACCACGGCCAGGGAGCCCACGGCGATGCACGTGCCCCTGTCCGCGCCCAGCTCTTCTTGCAGCTCGCGCGCCAGGGCATCGCACGCGCTCTCGCCAGGCTCGATCGCGCCGCCGGGCAGAGCCCAGAAGCTGTCGCCGTCCAGCTGGTGCAGCAACACCCGTCCGCCGTGGGTGACGAGGGCTGCGGCGCGGTGGCGCACACACCAGGGTGGAGTGGATGGAGGCAGGCTTGGGTCAGGCATGGGAAATCAGCGTGGGGCGAAGGACAGCAGCGAGGCGATCCTATCCACTTGCGCCCGCTGGTCCACTCCCGCCGCCGATCAGCTTGAAAGCAATCGCAACAAGGCATGCCACGGTGAGTGGCGCTTCATGTTGCGCGTGCCCAGGGCACCACCACCCGGATGCAGGTGCCGCCGTGCTCGCCCTAGAGCACCTGCAAATCTCCACCCGCCAGCGTTGCCCTGTGCGCCATCCCTGCCATTCCTTTGCCAGTGGCCACCGTGCTTTGCGGCCCCGGCGGCTCCATACCCCGGCCGTTGTCGCGGATTTCCATGCACCAGGCCCCGGTGTCCAGGAGGTTCCTCGCGCGCACCTCGATCTCGGTGCCCTGCGCATGTTGCAGCGCATTGCTCAAGGCCTCCTGAACAATGGCTACGAGATGGGTCGTGCTCTCCGGGAGCGGAAAATCTGCACATGGGGGCGTTTCAACATCCCACAGCATGCGGATGCCGCGCTGCGCCAGCACAGGACAGATGCGGTATCTCAGCTGCGCCAGGCGATCCGCCAGCGGTGCGTCCGCACTGTCCATGAAATCCACGATCAACCGCAGGTCGAGCAGGCACTTTTCCAGCGCCGCATGAAGCGCGGGCTCGCGGAGCTTCGAAGATTCCAGCAAGACCAGGGCGCAGACCAGTTGGGCGCCCAGGTTGTCATGCAGATCCCTGGCGATGCGCCGCCGCTCGGCAAGGACCTCCGTACTGGGCCGCGGGCTGAGCCGGGGGCGCCACTGCAAGGCCCTGGGCAGTTGCACCAGCAGCATTGCACCAAGCCCCATGGTCGCGCCCACCACAGCCAGTTCCCACCAGCGCTGCATTGACGAACTTACGGACCCGATCCAGTGAAATGCCACGGCAATCAATGCCATCTGTAGTAGCCAGATACCAACGCAAACGACGGCAAACCATGGTGGGCGGGTGCGAAACATAAGGGCATCTGCCTTTCCGGGACCTGCACATCTACAGCGGCTCCCCCCAATGAACGCTCGCTAAAACAGTCCCCGCAGCGAGGCAAAACGCACCGCTTGCGCGCGCGTGCGCACCTGCAGCTTGCGGTAGATGTTGCGCAGATGGGTGTTGACTGTCATGCCGCTGATCAGCAGGCGCGAGCCCACTTCGGCGCTGGTGTAGCCGCTGGCCACCATGCGCAGGATTTCTTTTTCGCGCTCAGACAGGCGCTCTGCCTCGTCGGGTTGTCGCCGCTTGGTCTCGGCGCCGTGGATGCGGTCAAAACGCTGCAGCAGCCTGCGGGCCAGGTTCGGCGTGATGGATGCGCCACCGTTGGCCACCTGCAGCACCGCCATCGAATAGTTGCGAAACCACGAGTTCTTGGCCACGTAGCCTGCAGCTCCCAGTTCGAATGCGCGCATGACCTGCTCGTCGTTTTCCATGACCGAAATGACCACGGCCTGCGCAGAAGGCCGCGCCGACTTGAGGAGCCCCAGCAAATCAAAGGCATCGCCATCGCCGAGATTGAGGTCCACCAGCAGCACATCAAAATCATGCTGCTTGATCGCTCTGCGCCCTTCCCTCACGCTGCCGGCCTGCGCAACGAGCAGGGTGCGGGGATCTGCCATCAGCTCCTGGGCGATGACAAGGCGGATATGCGGGTCGTCATCCACCAGAAGCACCCGCACCGGGCTGGCCTTTTGCCCCGTGAGAAAGGCAGGCCACACAGAAGGCGGGCTGTCAAAAGTGTCGAATTGCCCAGATGACCACTGCGGCGCTGGCATTGCATCTGCAAAGGGTAAGCAGGCCAACGCCGGCACGGGCGGGTTCGGAGAGTTGTCAGGCTGCCAGTTGCTCATCACTAGAAACTCCTGCGGACTTGGTCCATTGCGACTCAATGACGGTTTTCGCTGCTGTATCTCTGTACGAGGCTCCAAAGCCGACGCGGCTTTCAATTCCATTTTTTCCGCGCGCCACCCCAAGGGGCTGCGGCGCATCAAGATGCGGCAAAAAAAGATTGAAATCTATAACTAATTGTGAACTTCACAAACTTCACAAATGGTTACTACCTGAAATTCAGCGCTCGTTCCCCGCTTTTTCCTATTCACAGCAGTGCGCACCTTTGACCATGGCAGAGGAAGCAAAGTGAACGCAAGAAGCGGGTCGCTCCATAGATTGAGGTAGCCCGCCCAGCGTATTTGCGGCCGACACATCCAGGAACACACTGAAACCAGACAGCGCCACACGGCCATCGCCCCCTTCCGGGCACTGACCAGACAGCCTGTCCAGCCCTGCATCGCAGATTCGCTGCGGTTGCAGCATGTGTCGAAGTTCATCCTTGAAGGATCTGTCATGAAAACCCTTGCTTTCATCGCACTCAGCGCCGTTGCCACTGCCGCCCTGGCCACCGGTCCCGTAGCTTCCAGCCCGGAAATCACCATCACCGGGAACTCCACCCAGTCTGTGTCCCTGACTTCGGTGTCGGTGAACAACAACTCGACAGGCGCAAAGAGTGAAGCGTTCCAGAACCTCGCTTCCAACACAGGCAACGTCACCATCAGCGGCAACTCGGTCCAGACCGTGACCGGTTTCGGCGGAAGTCTGACCAACACCGCCAGCGGCAGCGAAGCCTATGCCAGCCAGAACCTCTCCTCCAACGTTGGCGAGGTCACCATCGGCGGCAATTCCAACCAGTTCACCGCCATGATCAATTCGTCGGTCAACAACCTGTCCAGCGGCAGCAACAGCAAGGCCGTGCAGAACATTGCCTCGAACAATGCCTGCTTCACCTGCCAGCCCACCAAGACAGTTGGCTGGCCCCACTGAGAGCGCCGCCACTGCGGCACACAACGGCCGATGGCGGCCTGGGTCCGGGCCGCGCGCAGCTGCCCGGACGTGTTTGCCAAGGAGCGCACTGGCATGGCTGCATTGGCAGCCCGGGTGCGGTCCTTTCCCCTTTCCAGGAGGTGTTCCATGAGCACACGTTTTTTTGCACACTGGGCGACATGGGCAGCCGCCTTCGCGGCCGTGCTTTTTGCGGTCCCGGCGTGGGCCCAGGCCCCCGGCGAAGACCCGGTCGTCCTCACCAAAAAGCTCACCATCCAGATGCAGCCCACAGGGGCGGCAGCGGCATCCACAGGCCTGGACAACGCCAGCACCATGCCGTCGTGGCTGCGCGCCCGCATTGCACGCTATGAGGCCAAGGCTTTCTCCGACGACCCGGGCGGCGTTCCGACCAACAACGACGTCGTCACCACCGCCAACGCGCAAGGCATGCAAAAGACCTGCGTTCAGGAGGTGGGCAGCAACACCGTATCGGGCGCCGCAACGGGCACGGGCAAATATGGCCCAAACCAAGCCCCCCAGGTGGTGGTGCTGCGGGGCGATCTCGTCAACATCTGCAAGTAACCCGTTCTGCCCTGCAGTTCCTGCAGCGAGGAGAGACAACATGCCGCCCATCGCACTCGGCCAGGCCCGTGCCGACAAGCACACCCAAGCGGGTCCCCACCACGCAACGCTGGGGGCGGTGCTGCTGGCACTGGTGCTTGGCGGCTGCGCCACCCCCCGGGACCAGCGCAAGGACCAGGAGTTTCAAAGCCTGGCCTCCATCACCGACCGGCCCGTGGTGCGCCCTACCCGCTCCATCTCCAGCTTTTCCGATTCGCTGATGTGCATGGACCACCTGCTGCGCGACGCACAGCTGCCGACCACGCTCATCACCAGCAAGCAGATCCCCGACTACTCCACCCGCGTGACCGTGGCCACCAAGGACATGGTGATCACCGCGCTGTCGCAGATGTCGCGCCTGAGCAATGCGTTCCGCTTCGTCGACTACGAGGTGGACATTGCGCGCCAGGACACGGTGCAGAACCTCACGACGATCCTGCTCAACAACAACCAGATGCAGTTGCAGCGGCCCGCGCTGTACCTGTCGGGATCGATCTCGTACGTGGACCAGAACGTCATCAACAACCGGTTCGATACGGGGCTTTCCGGACCGCGGATCGACCTGGGCTACAGCCAGAGCCGCAACGCCACCATCATCGGGCTGGAGATGCACCTGGGCGACTTTCGCACCCGTACGCTGATCCCCGGGCTCGACTCGGCCAACGAAGTCATCATCGGCAACGGCGGCCAAGGCGTTGATCTGGCCGGGCGCATCGGCACCTATGGAGTCCAGTTCAATGTGGGGCGCGACTACACGCAGGGATCGGGCGGCGCCGTGCGGACCCTGGTGGATCTGGCCACCATCGAGCTCGTCGGCAAATGGGCCCGCGTGCCGTACTGGCAGTGCCTGACGCTGGAGCAAAACCACCCGGATTTCCAGCGGCAGCTGCGTGACTGGTTTGACGAGGGCTCGCCTGCAGTGCGCACGCAGCTGGTGGCGCGCTCGCTCGCCAGCCAGGGGTATCTGGCACCCAGCGCTACACCGCTGCCCGACAACAGCCCTCTATTGCGCCGGGCGCTGGCGCGCTTTCAGGCCGACAACGGCATGGTGGTGACAGGGGTGGTGGACTTCCCCACCTACGAACGCGCGTTGCGCAACTTTGTGGGACTTTCGGCCCAGGGCACGCTGGCCCGCATTGGCTGGGCCAGCACGCATGCTGAGCCCGTGGCACAGGCCGCCGAAGGGCAGGCAGGGCCAGATGCTTTGGACGATGTGGTGACAAGCACGCAAAGTGCGGTGAAGTATGGCGCCACACCGCCCGAGCGCACCATCAACCTGCAGATCGAGAACGTGCTGCTGGAGCGCACAGCCTTCGAAGTGGGCGAGCAGATCTTCCTGTCCGCCACGGTGTCACGGGCCTCCTATTTGCAGTGCTATCTGGCTGATGCGACCGGAACCGTCATACGCCTGCTGCCCAATCAGGCACACCCTACAGGATGGGTATCTGCCAACCAGGCAATCCGCATCCCCGACTGGATGAGCCCCAACCCCGGTTTCATCATGGATGCGGCCAGCCCCGGCACCGAAGGTGTCGCCTGCTTTGCCACCGACGAAGACAGCACGCCCCGGCTGCCGGAGGCGCTGCGTGGCCCGCCGCTCAAGCCCCTCAAGAACTACCACGCACTGGAGCGGCTGAACGAAGCCTTTGCGGCGGCCTGGGGCGCTGGGGGATACACGGGCAACGCGGTGTACTGGAACGTGGTGCCCCGCAGGGTGGTACCGCCCGCCCCCGCACAACCCGCTGTGCGCAAGTAAGGACCGGCCCGCAAAGCCAGGCCATCCAGCACCGCGCAAGCCAGCAATGACCGCCCTGCCCCTCACCCGCCGCCGCTTCAACTGCGGCCATGTGGCCCATGCACTGGCAGCGGTCGGCACAGCCTTTCTGGGCCTGGCCTTGCCGGCGCTGGGGTCCGTGCATGCACTGCCCTCACCTGCCGAAGCCCCCATCGAACGTTCCTCCCTGCATGCAGCATCGCCACGCGCACCGGGGCCTGACCATCCTGACCGGGAGAAAAAGTTGCAGACACTTCGCCGCACAGCGCAAGGCGATGGGGCGGCCATGCGCAAACAGCGCCCCTCTGCGGTCCGTGTGACCTCCGACATGACCCCTGCCGATGCGGCCTGGTTGCTGGGCTTGCTGGCGCTGCATGGCCTGGCCATGCCCGCAGACCCGCCACAAGCCCAGCATTGGTTCGAGCGCGCGCAAATGCTGGGCCACCCACTGGCACCTGCCGGCCTGGCGTGGTGCCAGCTCAGCGGCTGTGTTGCAGCGCCCAACCCGGTCGCGGCCATGCACTGGATCGCTCTGGTGCGCCGTACAGAGCCTGGCCTGGCCAAGTACCTGCAATGGCATGCCGCCAAGGCACTGGCCCCCATGGACGAGCCCCGTGCCGCAGCACCGGCGCGGGACGCAGGCGCGTTGGCCCCGCCCCCATCGAGCCCCACCCTGCTGAAGCTGCTGACCGAGGCCAGCCGCGCGGGCAATGCACAGGCCAGAAATGAACTCGGTTTGGAATACCTGGCGGCAGGCGACTTCGAAAAAGCGCTGGCCCAGTTCCAGTCGGCGTCCACACGGTCTGAAGCCGCGGCAGCGAACGCCAGCCTGCTGACCAGCCGCATCCAAAGCGGACCCGCCGGGGGCGCACGGTCCGCACGCTACAGCGCAGCAGACTGGTACATCGAAGCCCGGAGGTATCACCAGGGCGATGGCGTTCCCGCCAACTACACCGAAGCCGTGCGCCTGTACCAGATCGCTGCCAGCAGCGGCGATCCCCAGGCGCGCCGGATGCTGGCGCTGATCTTCTCCCGCCCCGCGCCCGACGGCACCGTGGACGTCACCTGGATGCAGCAACTGGCCGCCATCGACATGGGTCCAGGCGGCGGCCTGCCCGCAGGCACGGCCCGGGCCGTGGCGCCCCAGGGCTGGCAGCGGGACCCCAGCCCTTTGTATGAATGGGTTCCAGCAGAGTGGAGAACCTCCGCCACAGCAACCCGGCACTGATCGGCCCCGGCGCCAGCGGGATGAACACGGCTTTGGTGGGCAAAAAATGAATAAAAACAGGCCCTGGCGCTTGTAGATAAAGCGCAAAACGCTATTATTTATATAGCAAATTCAAACAACTGCTGGCAACAAGAGCCCCTGCTGCGCTGCCACGGCTTCGCGCAAGAACGCCCACGTGGCCTGCATACGTGCAACGTGTTTGTTCTCTGCAGGCATCGACATCCAGAACGTTCGCTGAAACCGCGCCAGCCCAGGCAGCACCGGGATCAGCGACGGGTCCTGCGCCGCTACGAACGCAGGCAGCACCGCAAGCCCAGCGCCGGCACGCGCCGCCTCGTACTGCGCCAGGATGCTGGTGCTGCGCAGCACAAAATGCGCCGGGCGGTGCAGTTCGTCCAGGATCTGCAGTTCCTTGCTGAACAGCAGGTCATCCACATAGCTGATGAAGGTGTGGCCGCGCAAATCATCGGCCGTATGGATGGGCGCATGACCCGCCAAGTAGTTGCGCGCACCGTACAGCTGCAGCACATAGTCAGTGAGCTTGACCACCAGCACCGCCCCACGCGCCGGGCGTTCCAGCGAGATCACGATGTCCGCCTCGCGCCGCGACAGGTGCACCAGCCGGGGCAGCGCCAGCAGGTCCACCACCAGACCCGGGTGGCCCAGCGCAAAGCGGGCCAGTTGGGGCGCCAGGATCAAATTGCCAAAACCTTCGGTGGTGCCAATGCGCACCAGGCCGTGCAGGCCCTGGCGCACACCCGGGGCCGCGCTCTCGACCGCAAGAAAGGCCGTCTCCATCGCCTCCACCTTGGGCATCAGCTGCCGCCCGGCCTCGGTCAGCCGGTGGCCGCCTGCTTCACGGGCAAACAGGGCGGAGCCGACCTGCTTTTCCAGCGCCTGCAACCGGCGCGACACGGTGGTGTGCTCCACCCCAAGGCGACGGGCGGCGCCTGCCAGCGTGCCAGCGCGCGCCAGCTCCAGAAAATAGCGGAAATGGTCCCAATCCATGGCCCGATTGTGGCGCTCCGCGCAGAGATGGCGGAAAAACACCCGGCCCAGCGCCGCCGAAATCAGCCCGGTCCGGCCCCACCAAGACCCACGGGATAGGAACGTCATGTCGCCACGTATCGTTTGATACATGTCATTTAACAATTTACACAGTATGCTTTCTATTGCACACTCCGCCCGCGCTGAAACCTGCACACAGAACAGGGCAGCGCACCGCAACCAGAGCCATACGGGTCTACACACCCGCCATGGCGGCCAGCAACAGTTCAGCGCAAGGGAGAAAAGATGAACGCATTCGCGCAGCCTCCGGGGCTGTCTGCCGGCATGCCCATGCCGTGCAACGGGTCCCACCGGCTCCCGCGCCTGTCAGGGCGTTCACCTTCGCGGCCACGGGCCATTTGTCACCCCTCCCATCTTTTCGCACCACGGGGCCTGTCCTGTCCTGCCCTGCTTCGCCCACCCGCATCCTTAGCCTTCAACCTCTATGAAACGCACCACTTTTCCCTATAAGTCGCTTTGGGCTGGTCCGGCCTGCCTGGCACTGGCCACTGTGTCCGTCCACGCTGCGGATATAAGTTTCACGCCCCCGGCAGGTGGTGGATTCGTGGTCAAGGGGCCGGGCAATACCGAGCGCCTGCGCGTACAAGACTCTGGCGAAGTGCGGGTTCCCAGTCTCTCGGGAACGGCCAATACCAATGCCAATGTGCTGTGTTTTGACGGCCCGACCGGGCGTCTGGGCCAATGTGCTCCCGGGGTCACCACCGGAGCGACAGGTGCCACCGGTGCAACAGGAGCAACAGGCCCGGCGGGCCTGACAGGGGCCACAGGCGCCACCGGCCCGGCCGGTGCCACCGGCGCCACGGGCAGCGCAGGTCCAACGGGTGCCACGGGCTCGGCCGGTGCTACAGGCGCTACCGGACCAGCGGGAACACCCGGCGCCCAGGGAACAGCAGGCCTTACCGGCGCCACGGGTGCCACCGGCTCGGTGGGCCCGGCAGGTGCCACAGGGGCCACCGGCCCCCAGGGTCCTGCAGGCAGCAACGCGATCACTGTCAATATTCGGCCAGCCACTGGCACAGGCACGGCAGACAGCTGCGCTGTGACCTCCTGCTGCAATGCGGGCGAGAAAGTCATCGGCGGCGGGTACGAAGGGGCCAGTGGCGCTGGGGGGATCGAAGCAGACGGTGTATATGTGGCGGCCAACCGCCCCGTCGAAGGCGGTGCTTGTGCGGCCGGGGTGCAGGGCTGGTCAGTCCGCCTGCTCAACTCCTACCGCGTTCCCGCTTTGACGACCGCCTGCAGTGCTTACGCCATCTGCACGCAATGACGTCTGCGGAATCATCGCTTGCTGAACTGCCACCACGGGGCCTGTGGGTGCAGGGCGCGCAGACAGCTCGGCTGCCCTGGCGGTTTGACACCCCCGCCGCCCTGGCAGAGGTGAATGCGCTGCCGGCCTCCCTCTGGCGCACCCATTTCAATGAAGGCCGCCATGACGGGGGATGGCAGGCGCTGGCGCTGCGTTCTGCGCCCGAGGCACCTATCGATGTCGTTCCCGTGGATGTGGCTGCCTCGCGCTATGCCGACACACCGGCCCTGGACCAATGCCCCACGCTGCGCGCCATGCTGGACACCATGGCATTGCCATGGAAGTCCGTGCGGCTGATGCAATTGCTGCCGGGCTGCGAGATCAAGGAGCACACCGACGCCGACCTGTGTGTGGGGCGCGGTGAGGCCCGCCTGCATGTGCCGCTACAAACCGGCGAACGGGTGTTCTTCCATGTGGATGGAGAGCGCATTCCGCTGCGCGCTGGCGAATGCTGGTATGTGGATGTGTCGCGCCCGCACCGGGTGCGCAACCGTGGAACCCTGAGCCGAGTCCACCTGGTGGCCGACACCTCGGTGGACATGCGCTTGGTCGATGCCCTGCGCGCGAGCGACTGCGGTGACCCCCTGCCCGACGCGGATGACCCGTGGCGCCAGTTCATCCAGTTCCGCGACCTGGTGGGGACCAGCGCTGACTACGCAGAGCGACTCAGCACCATCACCAACCTGGCCGACTTCGTGCGCGAGTCGGTGCACATGGGGCAGGCCGCGGGCTTTCAATTTGACGCATCGGACGTGGAGTCGGCCATGAAGGCCGGGCGCCGCGCATGGACTGAGCAATGGGTACTGTGAACTTCAGCGGCTGGCGACCCATTCGCTTTTACATCGCCCAGGGCCAGGTGATGGTGGACTGGGCTCGCCTGCTGGACACGCCGCTGCGTGAACCGTTTTTCCAGCATGGCATCCAGAATCAACTGAGGCACCCGTTCCACCTGGCGTTTCGGCGCCAGACGCCGCTTCACGACCTGCTGGCCTGGCATGAGCAATCCCCAGGTCTCGATCCTTCGCTCGTCATCTTCCATGTGTCGCGCTGCGGGTCCACCCTGATCACACAAACGCTGGCAGAAAGCCCCCACCACCTGCAACTGTCTGAGCCCGGCCCCGTGGACTTCCTGGTAAGACAGGCGCTGGCCAGTGGGCTGATCGACGAAGCCCAGGTAGTCCGTGCGTTGCGCGCGTGGACCAGCGCCTGGGCGCAACGCTGCGACAGCGCCAGCCCACCGCTGCAGACCATGAGCCTCAAGCAGGACGCCTGGAACACCGACAAGGCAGCGCTGTTTGCAAAAGCCTGGCCCGATGCGCCTTGGGTCTTCCTCACCCGCGAGCCGCTCGCGGTGCTGGTGTCCCAGATGCGCGAGCGTGCGTTTTTTATGATCCCAGGCGCGCTGGGTCTGAACTTTGGTGAGGTCAACCCTGGCGAAATGCCCGCCATGTCTGCTGAGCTGCACTGCGCCCAGGTGCTTGGCAGTATCTACGCAGCCATGGCGCAGCAGTTCGACCCCACACGCGCGCTGTTGCTCGACTACGCCCAACTGCCCGATGCCATCGAAACACAGGTGCTCCCCCACATGCGCTGGCAGGTCTCGCACGCGGATCGCGAAAGAATGCGCGAGCGCGCCACACGGCATGGAAAGCAACCCCACGAAGTCTTTGAACCAGATACACAAACCAAACACAGCATGGCAAGCGACCTTCTCCAATCCTTGACTGCGCAGTGGATCGCACCTCATTACGAGAGGCTCCATGCGCAGCGGCGCAGCCGCCCTGCGGCAGTTACCACCCAGTCTGAGGAAGCACTGCAATGATTGCGGCACTGCATCGACGCCATTTTCTGGCCACCGGCGGGGCCGCAGCGGCCACCGGCGTTCAGGCTTCCACCCCCCTCCTGAACTCCCTGGGCACAGCAAACCCACGCTGGCGCATCTTGGCCATCGCCCCCAGCTCTGCAAAACTGCCGGAGCTGACCCGTGACTACCAGCAAGGTGTGGAGTTGGGGCTGGCCCAGGCCGGAGCCTCGTCCCAAGTCGCCCTGACCTGGCTGACTGCAGGCTTGCTGCCGTCAGCGCCAGCCAAGGCAGTGGGTGCGGCGCTTCAAGCCAGGCCGTTTGACGCGGTGATGGGATGGATGCCTCCCGCGCTGGCAAACAAAGTGTCGCCCTTGACAGAGTCGGCAGGCGTGCCACTGTGGATCAGCGACACGGGCGCAGACATGGTTTCGCAGTCTGATACCCACCCGCTGACGGTTCGCCACAGCCTGGAACTGTGTGCCATGGCCACAGCCCTCGCCGACCGGGTGTACGCGCAATGCGGCCCGCGCGCCTTTCTCAGCATGGGGCGGCACGAGTCGGGCTTTGACTTCCTGCAGTCTTTTCAGCAACGCTGGCAGGCGCTGGGTGGGAAGGTGGTGGGCCGCCACATTGCCGACATGCCGGGCAACGCCTCCGAATTTGGGGGCCTGAAGCAGTCCATCATTTCGCACCAGCCCGATGCGGTGATTGCACTGTATTCGGGCCCCCAGTCGCAGCGCTTTGCGCAATGGTGGCAAAAGCACTCTGCGGCGCTCCACACCAACCTGGCGGGCTTGCCGTGGCTGCCTGAACACAACCCAGGTGTTCATGCGCACACGATTGCGACCTGGCCCCAGGCCCAATCGGCCGACGCTGGCTGGAGGGCCCGCTTGGCCCAGGCGGGCCTCGGCTGGACGGCGGCTGCACTGCTGGGTGCCGAGGCGGGCGCCACCCTGGGAACAGCCCTGGTCACTGCTCCCCTGGGCACCCACATGCGCGACCTTTGGGCCGGCCTGCACCACACCCCCCTTGTAGGCCCCCGCGGGGAGCGCCAATGGGTGAATGCAGGCACCGACAGCGCGGGCCCCCTGTGGGAAAGCACCCTCTTGGGCGTCAGCGCCCGACGACAACACCCTACCTCACACCCCACACCAGCAGCAGTCGTTGCACAGCGCGGCTGGACCACTGGCTATCTTTTGACTTAAGGAGTACACCTATGTCCAATCCATTTCTCGGCGAAATACGAATGTTCGGAGGCACCTTTGCCCCCGCTGGCTGGGCGTTTTGCAATGGCCAACTTATAGCTATCTCACAAAACTCTGCATTGTTTGCCCTGCTGGGCACCACGTATGGAGGAAACGGGCAAACGACCTTCGGCCTGCCCGATCTGCGAGGGCGAGTTCCCATGGGCCAAGGTCAGGGTCCGGGACTTTCATATCGCAACCTTGGTGAGGTTACAGGCATCGAAAATGTCACGTTGCTCTCCACCAATTTACCGGCACACACGCACACCGTCTCTCTCTCATCCCCCGCAACCACCAGCCTGGGCACGCTCATGGAACCGGGTCCAGGTGCGATACCAGCAGCATCCAACCAGCGCAATGCGCAGTACGCGCCCAGCGCCAGCGCCAATACGCAACTGCCGGTGAGCACTGGCAACACCACAAGCGCTGGAAACAACTCGCCTGTTTCCGTGATGCAACCGTCTCTGGCTGTTAGCTTCATCATCGCTTTGCAAGGCATTTTTCCCTCCAGAAATTGAGTGCTCCGCGCTGCGCGCATCAGGAAAAGGGGCAGGCCGCAGGGCCTGCCCTTTTTTTCTGGAGGCGGACCCTCCCGTCGATGGGGTGAAGCGCAAGCTCCAAAGGCTTCCCCTTCATCTGGAAGCCCATGAACTGAAGGGCGAAGGTGCAAGGCAAATAATGTGCGTAAAAGCACATCCAAATTGCAATTTGACGCATTGCAATTACATATTTGCACGCATACCATGCACAGGTTGGCCCCTTTGCAGGCCCTTCACCACACCCCGGAGACAAACCCATGAACGCACCCACCAACGTGGCCGCACTGGCCCCCACCGTCAAGCTGCTGATCGGCGGCCAGTTCGTCGAATCCAAGACCACTGAATGGCGCGACGTGGTCAACCCCGCCACGCAAGAGGTGCTGGCCCGCGTGCCGTTTGCCACCGCTGAAGAAATCGACGCCGCCGTGGCCTCGGCCAAGGAAGCGTTCAAGACCTGGAAGAAGACGCCCATCGGCACCCGCGCCCGCATCTTCCTCAAGTACCAACAGCTCATCCGCGAAAACATGGCCGAACTGGCCGCGATCCTGACGGCAGAACAAGGCAAGACCCTGCCCGACGCCGAGGGCGATGTGTTCCGTGGCCTCGAAGTGGTCGAACACGCTGCCAGCATCGGCAACTTGCAACTGGGCGAGCTGGCCAACAACGTGGCCGGTGGTGTCGATACCTACACCCTGCTGCAGCCGCTGGGCGTGTGTGCGGGCATCACCCCCTTCAACTTCCCGGCCATGATCCCGCTGTGGATGTTCCCGATGGCGATTGCCACGGGCAACACCTTTGTGCTGAAGCCTTCGGAGCAAGACCCGATGGTGACCATGCGCCTGGTGGAGCTGGCGCTCGAAGCAGGCATTCCACCCGGCGTGCTCAACGTGATCCACGGCGGCGAAATGGCCGTGAACGCGATCTGCGACCACAAGGACATCAAGGCCGTGTCGTTCGTGGGCTCCACCAAGGTGGGCACCCATGTGTACAACCGCGCCACCCTGGCCGGCAAGCGCGCGCAATGCATGATGGGCGCCAAGAACCACGCCATCATCCTGCCCGACGCGAACAAGGAGCAAACGCTCAACGCGATTGCCGGTGCCTCGTTTGGCGCCGCTGGCCAGCGCTGCATGGCCCTGCCCGTGGTGGTGCTGGTGGGCGAGGCACAAAAGTGGATTCCCGAGCTGGTGGCCAAGGCCAAGACGCTCAAGGTCAACGGCGGCACCGAAAAGGGCACCGATGTGGGCCCGCTGGTGTCCTGCGCCGCCCTCGCCCGCGTGGAAGGCCTGATCGAGCGCGGCATTGCCGACGGCGCCACGCTAGAGCTCGATGGCCGCAAGCCCACGGTGCCCGGCTATGAAAAGGGCAACTTTGTGGGCCCGACGATCTTCTCGAACGTGAAGCCCGGCATGGCCATCTACGACCAGGAAATCTTTGGCCCCGTGCTGGCCCTGGTGCCCGCCGCCGACATCGACGAAGCCATCGAATTCATCAACGCCAACCCCAACGGCAACGGCACCGCCATCTTCACCCAGTCGGGTGCAGCAGCGCGCAAGTTCCAGGAAGAGATCGACGTGGGCCAGGTCGGCATCAACGTGCCAATCCCTGTGCCAGTGCCGCTGTTCTCGTTCACCGGCTCGCGCGCTTCCAAGCTGGGTGACCTGGGCCCATACGGCAAACAGGTCGTGATGTTCTACACACAGACCAAGACGGTAACGGCCCGCTGGTTTGATGACAGCACGGTGAGCCAGGGCGTCAACACCACAATTAGCCTGAAATAACCGCCCTGAGCGGCTGCGCCGCTTCCCCCTTTTCTCTGCATCGCTGCGCGATGCCGAAGGGGGACGCCACCCGTGCCTGAACCGTGAGATGGCGGCCCTTGCACGGTGGCGCTGGCATTGGGCCGCGCCGGTTTCGACTGCATTGGTCGGTGGTAAAAGCAGGACATGCAAATTTTCAAACTGAAGAATTGGGTGTCAACGGTGGCTGTAATCGCGGGCACCGTGGGTGCGTTGTTGCTGAGCCCCAGCGTGCACGCCCAGGCAGGCGCAGCATGCCGCGACGCCGGTAGTCTGGAAGAGACCAACGCGTGCGCAGTCAAGGCCTACCAGGTCGCGGACACGCAGATCGCCATCCTCTACGGTGATGTGATGCGCGCCCTGTCGGCCCATGAACGCCCCCAGCTGCGCCAGGAGCACACCAACTGGCAGCGCGACCGCATCACGCGCTGCAAGCAGGCCACACGCGCCAGTGAGTCAGAACCCGAGTGGCCGCGCCTGTACCACGACTGCCTCACCGCAGAGACCGAGAACCGCCGCAGAGGCCTGATGCGCTGGCTGACGCTGGACCATCCGTCTGCCAAGCCTTAAAAACTCCACCCCAGAACAACAAGAACCAACGAGACAAGCAGCATGGACTTTGAACTCACCGAAGAACAACGCGCCTTTGCCCAGACGGCCCGCGACTTTGCACAAGCTGAGTTCGCACCCCACGCCGCGCACTGGGACGAGGAAGGCATCTTCCCGAAGGAAGCCATCGCCAAGGCGGGCGAGCTGGGCTTTTGTGGCCTGTACGCACCCGAAGCCGCCGGTGGCCTCGCCCTGCCCCGGCTGGACGCCACGCTGGTCTTTGAAGAAATGGCGGCTGTGGACCCCAGCACCACCGCCTTCATCACCATCCACAACATGGCCACCTGGATGCTGGGCACCTGGGCCACGCCCGCCGTGCGTGACCACTGGGGCCCGCTGCTCACCACTGGCGAAAAGCTCGCGTCCTACTGCCTCACCGAACCCGGCGCGGGCTCCGACGCCGCCTCGCTCAAGACCCGGGCCGAGTTGGTGGGCAACGAATACGTCATCAACGGCAGCAAGGCCTTCATCAGCGGCGCAGGCAGCACCGACGTGCTGGTGCTCATGGCCCGCACGGGTGATGCGCAATCGGGCGCCAGCGGCATCAGCGCCTTTGCCGTGCCCGCCGATGCGCCCGGCATCAGCTACGGCAAGAAGGAACAGAAGATGGGCTGGAACAGCCAGCCCACGCGCACCATCAGTTTTGACAACGTGCACATCCCTGCCGACCACCTGCTGGGCCGCGAGGGCGAAGGCTTCAAGATCGCCATGAAGGGCCTGGACGGCGGCCGCATCAACATCGCCACCTGCTCGGTGGGCGCGGCGCAAGGGGCACTTAACGCTGCCCAGCGATACATGCAAGACCGCAAGCAGTTCGGCAAACCCATCGCCAGCTTCCAGGCCCTGCAGTTCAAGCTGGCCGACATGGCGACCGAGCTGGTCGCCGCCCGCCAGATGGTGCGCCTGGCCGCCAGCAAGCTCGACGCCGGTGCGCGCGACGCATCCACCTACTGCGCCATGGCCAAGCGCTTTGCCACCGACGCAGGCTTTACCGTCATCAACGACGCCCTGCAGCTGCACGGCGGCTACGGCTACATCCGCGAATACCCGCTGGAGCGCCTGCTGCGCGACGCGCGCGTGCACCAGATCCTGGAAGGCACCAACGAAATCATGCGCGTCATCATTGCGCGGCGCATGCTGGATGGGGATGCGACGGAGGCGATTCGCTAAGCGGTTACTCCTATTTTCATAGCTGTTAGCGCTTATCCAATGGGCGGTAACGGCCAATTTCCCTCATGAAATACATATCTCAGACAGGAACATCAGCCCACGCACACGCAGGGGCGCTGGGGGGTTACCCCCTCTCCCCTCGCGGGAGAGGGTTGGGGAGAGGGGGCCCGCACCCGCGCCGCGCCCGTTTCACCCCCTCTCCCCGGCCCTCTCCCACAAGGGGAGAGGGAGTGAGAGCCATCTGAGATAGCTACCTCATCAGCCCATGTGAATCAGAAGCCATGCCCGCCCGCCCCCTCTCCGACGAAACGCTGCACCTGATCGACGCTGTGCGCACGGCGCTCGCGCATCGCAGCGACGTGGAAGAGCGGCCGCTGTTCGGCACCTACGCCTTTTTTGTGGACGGCAAGATGTGCATCGCCGTCAAGGGCGAAGACCTGCTGGTGCGCCTACCGCCCGAGCGCCACGGCGAGCTACAGGAGATGCAGAACACCCGCGAACTCTCGCCCGGCGGCGGCATGCAGGGCTACTTCTGGGTGGAGCCCAACGGCTACGCCACCCGCACGCAATGGAACTACTGGGTGGATGAAGCCTTGGCCTACAACCCGCTGGCCAAGGCATCGCCGCGCAAGAAGACCGGCTCCCCAGCGGCGGGCAAAAAAGCGCCATCCGCCACCCGCAAGACGCCGAAAAAAACCGCTGCCAAGAAGCACAGCATCTTCGAAGCCGACGACTGAGCCACCCTTACCTACCACGACCCGGAGCCCCACCATGCCCCTACGCATCGTCCGCCTTGGCACCCCGCGCGCCGCTGGGGAAGGCACCCGCATCGGCACCGTGCGCCGCCCGCCGCGTGGCGTGCCCAAGGCCGAGTTCGCCAGCCGCGACTACTACGACGTGTGGTACCCCCTGCTCTCGCCCAGCGCCGACCTCATGGCCCAGGGCCAGCAGGTGCCCATCGGCCAGGAAGGCGCCAAGGCGTGGGAGGCTTTCGCCAAACAGTTCCGCAAAGAACTGGCCCAGCCCGAGGCCAGCCGCACACTCGACTTGCTGGCCGCGCTGTCGCACCACAGCGCCATGTCGCTGGGCTGCTACTGCGAGGACGAAGCCCGCTGCCACCGCTCGGTGCTGCGCGCCGAGCTGGCCCAGCGCGGGGCCGACATCAGCCCCTAGATTTCAAGCTTTTTAGGCCGTTACCGCTCGATGGACAAGCCTTTCTAGCTATCAAATTCATACCAAACCTACACACCTTCCCTTTCACCATCACAACGACATCCAGGAGCAACACAGCATGAAAATCGCATTCATCGGCCTCGGCAACATGGGCGGCCCCATGGCACACAACCTGCACAAGGCAGGCCACGAAGTGCGCGCATTCGACCTCTCGCAACCCGCCCGCGACAAGCTGGCCGCAGACGGCGTGCCCATCGCCGCCGACGCCAAGGCCGCCGTGGCGGGTGCCGAAGTCGTCATCAGCATGCTGCCCGCCAGCCAACATGTGGAAGGCCTGTTCCTCGGCGCGGGCGAGTTGCTGGCCCAGTTGCCTGCGGGCACGCTGATCATCGACTGCTCCACCATCGCAGCCGCCACCTCGCGCAAAGTGGCCGAGGCCGCCAAGGCCAAGGGCGTGGCCTTTATCGATGCACCCGTGTCGGGCGGCACTGGCGGCGCCATCGCAGGCACCCTCACCTTCATGGTGGGCGGCGACACCGCCGACCTGGAACGCGCCCGCCCCGTGCTCGAAAAAATGGGCGCCAACATCTTCCACGCAGGCAGCGTGGGCGCAGGCCAGACGGCCAAGATCTGCAACAACATGCTGCTGGGCATTTTGATGGCGGGCACCAGCGAAGCCATTGCCCTGGGCGTGGCCAACGGCCTGGACCCCAAGGTGCTGAGCGAAATCATGCGCCGCAGCTCGGGCGGCAACTGGGCGCTGGAGAAGTACAACCCCTTCCCCGGCGTGATGGAAACCGCGCCCGCCAGCAAGGGCTACGCGGGGGGCTTTGGCACCGACCTGATGCTCAAGGACCTGGGGCTGGCGCAGGAGAACGCGATGGCGGTGAAGGCTGCCACGCCGCTGGGGGGCATGGCGCGCAATCTGTATGCGGCGCACAGCCTGGCGGGGCATGGGGGGCTGGATTTTTCCAGCATTATTAAGATGGTGCAGAAGGGGTAATCAGCAGTCTTTCATCAACCAAATAAAACGCCAGCCACTGCTGGCGTTTTATTTGGCAGACCGGAGTTCAAAAAAACTTAGATTATTTCGAGATGAACATTAAAACCTGTTTTAATGCGACTTTTGTTCTTCAGAGCCGCCTTGAGAGGCACTAATGCGTTGAGCCTCAGCAACAACCTGGGCTATTGCATTACCAAATGATTCAAATGGACAAATCGCAAGAACACCTTGCATCCTGTACCAGGCACTCTGTACTCCGATAACCCGATACTCCCAGTCCATACCTTCATGCTTATGAAGTGAGAAAACTGGGCCACCGCTCATACCGTCCAGATCGTCAATATACCCCTCTGGGCTTGCTGCAAACGTTGCGTAAAATTGATTAGCAGACTTGTCGCCGGCAGTCGGCGGCACGGGGCTTTTTTGGAGCGGAATCGTGACGACTTTTGCCGTCAAATGAGTGGTGCCATCAAAATGAACCGATTCGGAAGGGATACCAATCAAAGCCCACCCATCATTGGCATTTAAGTGGGTCCCCCAAGCCCTAGAACAGAGCGGCTTTACGCCGCCCGCTTCCAACTGCGCTCGGTAGAAGTCGGCAACCGGGAGAGCGGCGTAGTCAAGCCCTTGCTCACTATCTCGGATAACCATCCAATCATCAATTCGAAAATCGTAGGGAATCGCAAAGCCATTGAACGGATTTTTTGCGGCGCTGTCATCTAAGCGCCACCTATCAAACTCTGCACCTGCAGAAATTGCAGCTTTAATGTCTTCAAGAATGTGCCCTGCGGTGACGTAGAGCCAGAGTTCGTCAATCTCTACCAAAAATCCGGAGAACATCAGCGCTTTATCGCTCTGCCCGTTAGGCATGATTTGTATACAAGAAAGGGTCACAAAGTGGTGCCCTGCTGATTGATAGAGCATCTGAATGATGTTCAAGATCGAGCCTTTCATCGAGATATGGGAGGCTGGTAAAACGTCCAAACATTTAGCCTTGCTAGCCCAGAGCCGTCATCCAACTTAAGCGGCTCGAGTTCAGAAGGCATCCTCTCAAAATGGTGGAGCCTGAAGAATTTCTCAGCTTCCCGCATTCGAGCGCTAGAAGCGGCCGGATCGATAAATTTTTTGTATGTCGTACGAATTACGTGCTTATTATGCAGATGGGCCTGAAGTTTTTCGTCGTCGTCGAGCATCACAAGCTCAGCAATCGCATAGACAACGATGCCATCAGCTGCCTGCTTTTTCGGACCGGGCCTCCTCTCAATTTGACTCTTCGCCTCTGTAATGCGGGCCGGAATCAAACTGTGTTGAGCAGCGAAGTTCACCTTAAACTCGCATCTCGTGCGTGATTCTGGGTTGTCCTCTGCGCCACAAAGCAGGAGGTCGGCGCGTTGTCCAGATTCCGTGAACGCCGTTCTTCGCGTCCGATCTTCTATGTAGGGCATACACACATTTCGCAGTGTCTGCTCGAATCCACCGTTCCGAACGCCACTCCTAAAGGGCGGTTTCCATAGCGCCTTGAGTCCTGCATCCAAGCCGTCTCGAAATCGTTCAATCATAAGCACTCCTATCTCAAAGCATGGTAGTTCTATGCGAAGCACATGCAAGTGAAAAACCGCCGTGCCGTATTAGTGGGCCGAGCCGGATGGTGCCCATCGAGCTGCCTCCATCAGGTTTGAACGTTCCATTTTTAGCCTCTGTAACCAGCCAAATCCCAGTTTCGCGCCGAGTCGGGTAACGGGTATCTGAGCTCCCAAAATTAGTCCACCAAGTACCCCACTCGCAGTTGAGTATGATTCGCATCCCCATGCTGCGCCGCACCATTCCCGCCCTGCCTTTCCACATCGTGCTTCTGCTGGTGGCGTTGTTCAACGCGCTGGCGGGCGCGCCCTTGCATGAGGCGCGGCACATTCAGGAGCTGGTGCGCAGCGCCACAGCCTCGGCAAGCGCAGGCGATGTGGATGCGTTGACAAACAACGCCACAGCCAGCGACGAACACAGCGAAGAGACACACACCACCTGCGCCTGGTGCCTGACCCACGCGCTGGAGGCGGGGCTGGCGCATGCACCGGCCCGCCAACCGCAACTCCCCGCAGAACCCAACGCCATTGCGCCGCACAGCGCAAACCCCATCACGGCCCAGCAGGTGCGCTGGCCGTTTGCTGCACGCGATCCTCCGCCAGCCCAGCGGGCCTGACACGCGTCGGGCCCCAGCCAGCCTGCGCTCCCCAGCGCATCCCCTTTTCGTTTTTGCCCTTGCATTCACCCCCGTGGGGTGCGTGCGGGCACGCGGCCATGTGCGCTTCCTCTCCAGGCGCGCCGGGCCCCGTTTTTGCGTTCATCTGCTTTTCTGGACTGGTTTGCCATGCGTTCTTCGTCTTCTCCTGATTCTTCTTCACGCCGTGCGCCCCTGCCGCGCCCCACATTGACGGCCATGGCGGCTACCGCCCTGCTGGCTTCTCTCCACCCCGCCTGGGCCGCAGACGGCGATGCCGTCACCGCCCCCACCCTGTCGGCAGTGGACGTGGTGGGCCGCAGTGCCTCGGGCGCCTACTACGCCGACGAGGCCGAGGGCGCCAAGACCAGCCTGCCGCTGCGCGAGCTGCCGCAATCCGTGCGCGTGATGTCGCGCCAGACGCTGGACGACCTGGGCGCCACGCGGCTCGATGATGTGCTGGACTATGTGGGCGGGGTCTCGCGCCAGAACAACTTTGGCGGGCTGTGGGACAACATCGCCATCCGGGGCCTGCCGGGCAACGAGAACACGGGCATGGCGACCTTGCTCAACGGGTTTTCGTCCAACCGGGGCTTCAACGCGCCGCGCGACTTGGCGGGGGTGGAGCGGGTGGAGTTCCTCAAGGGCCCGGCGGCCGCGCTGTATGGCAGCAGCGAGCCCGGCGGCACGCTCAACATCGTGAGCAAAAAGCCGCTGTGGAAGGCCGCCCATTCGGTGGAGGCCTACGCGGGCAGCTACGGCCTGGGCCGCGCGGCGCTGGACACCACCGGCCCCATCAACGACCGGCTGGCCTACCGCCTGAACGTGGCGGTGGAAGACAAGGGCAGCTTTCGCGACCATGTGCGCGCGCAGCGGCAGGTAGTGGCACCGGCGTTGACCTGGAAGCTCTCGCCCGACACGGTGCTGGAGTACACGGCCGAATTTCTGCGCCACGCCACGCCGCTGGACCGGGGCGTGGTGGCGGTCAACAACCGCCTGGGCGCGGTGCCCGCCAGCCGCTTTCTGGGCGAGCCTGCCGATGGCGATGTGACGGTGACCAACCAGACGCACCAGCTGGTGCTGTCGCACGAGTGGAATCCCGACTGGCGCAGCCGCGTGGGGCTGTCGTACCGCGAGACGGGAATGGAGGGCTTCTCGACCGAGGCCACGGCGCTGCAAGCCAATGGCCGCACGCTGACGCGCCAGCGGCGCCATCGCGACTTCCAATCGGATGACGTGGCCGTGCAGGCCGAGCTGCAGGGCAACCTGCGCACGGGCGGGCTGGAGCATGAGCTGCTGGTGGGGGTGGAAAGCTACCGGTTCAGCATGGATTCGGTGATGCTGCGCGTGAACCCCAGCACTGCCGCGCCGTATGCCATCGACATCTTCAACCCCGTGTACGGCCAGTCGCAGCCCACGCCCGGGCGCAACACCGACACGCTGGAGAAGCAGCGCAACACGGCGCTGTATCTGCAAGACACCCTGAAGCTGGGCGAGCAGTGGCGCGTGATGGCCGGGCTGCGGGCCGACAACTATGACCAGAGCCTGCAAAACCGCATCACCAACCGCACCACGGCGCAAAGCCCCTCGGCCGTGTCGCCGCGCCTGGGGGTGAGCTGGCTGCCCACGCCGGGGTGGACGGTGTATGCCAACGCGGGCAGTTCGTTCCGCCCCAACACGGGCAGCAATGTGGCGGGCAATGGCTTTGACCCCGAAAAATCCCGCGCGCTGGAGCTGGGCGCCAAGTGGGAGAGCGCCGACCAGCGCCTGGGCGCCACGGCGGCACTGTTCGACATCACCAAGCGCAATGTGCTGACCAGCGACCCGCTGAACGCGGGATTTTCGGCCGCCGCTGGCGAGGTGCGCAGCCGGGGGCTGGAACTGGACCTGGCCGGCCGCCTGAGCACCCACTGGCGCGTGAATGCCAGCCTGGTCATCAACGATGTGGAGGTGACCCGCGACAACACGCTGGAGGTGGGCGGCCGCCTGCTGAACGTGCCCCGTGTGAACGGCAGCGTGCTGGCGGTGTACGAAAACCAGTTGGCCAACGGCCAGCGCTACGGCGTAGGCGGTGGCGTGACCCACATGGGCAAGCGCCTGGGCCAGGCCCGCACTCAGGCCGAGGCGAATGCAGGCACCGCCGCGTTTGAGCTGCCCAGCTACACCACGGCCAAGCTGATGGCGTACTGGCGCCTGAGCCCCACGCTGAACCTGTCGCTGGACGTGGACAACGTGTTTGACAAGGTGCACTACACCAGCTCGTACAGCCGCGTGTGGGTGGCGCCGGGGGCGGCGCGCACGGTTACCGTGGGTTTGCAAGCCAAGTTCTGAGTGGTGCCGGTGAACTGCATGACAACACTTTCAGCCGTCCCCAAACCCCTGACGCGGCGCCGTGCCTTGCAAGCTCCCGTGGCTGCGCTGGCGGCGGGCGCCCTGCCCGCTGCCTGGGCGCAGGGCACACCACCCGCCTCCCCCCCCGCACCGCTGCAAATCGTCGGCCCGTGGGAGATCAGTGGCCTGGCGCCCGCCAGCAGCGGCTATGTGTTCACGCGCATGCAGGTCACCGAAACCCTGCTGGACGCGGCAGACGACGGCCAGCCCCGGCCCGCGCTGGCGCGGCTTTGGCGCCGGTCGGCGGATGGGCTGGTGTGGCACTTTGAGCTGCGGCCCGGGGCGCGTTTTCATGACGGAACGCCGGTAACGGCCGCCGCCGTGGTGCGCAGCCTGCAGGCCGCGCAGGTGGCGCCCGCACTGCTGAGCCAGGCGCCCATCGAATCCATCACCGCGCCTGACGAAGGCACAGTGATGATCCGCCTGCAGCGCCCCCACACCGCCCTGCCCGCGCTGCTGGCGCATTCCAGCACCATGGTGCTGGCCCCGGCCAGCTATGGGGCCGACGGCAAGGTGCGCAGCATCATTGGCAGCGGCCCCTACCGCATTGCGGTGCTGGTGCCTCCGCAGCAGGTCGAGACCGTGGTGTTTGACGCCTACGACGGCCCGCGCCCCGCCATTGCCGCCGTGCGCTACCTGGCCGCCAGCCGTGCCGAAACCCGCGCGCTGATGGCCGAGAGCGGCCAGGCCGATCTGGCCTACGGGCTGGACCCGGCCAGCCTGCGGCGGCTGCAGCGCCATGCGCAAAACCCCACACTGGCGCGCCGCACCGCAGTGCGGATTGCCTCGGTCACGCTGCCGCGCACCGTCATCGTCAAGCTCAATGCGGGCATGCCTGCGCTGCGCGACGTGCGCGTGCGCCAGGCGCTGAGCCTGGCCATCGACCGCGCGGGCATTGCGCTGGCGCTGATGGGCGACGAGGCGCTGGCTGCCACGCAGCTGCTGCCGCCCACGCTGGGCGCGTGGCACAACCCGCACCTGCCCCCGCTGCCGCACGACCCCGAAGCCGCCGCGCGCCTGTTGCGGGCCGCTGGCTGGCAGCGCCACAGCGACGGCCTGCGCGATGCTGAGGGCCAGCCGCTGCACCTGGTGATCCGCACCTTTGTGGACCGGCCCGAGCTGCCGCTGATTGCCACCGCCTTGCAGGAGCAGTGGCGACTGGCGGGCATGGCGGTGAAGGTAAGCATCGGCAACTCGGGCGACGTGCCCCGGGGCCACCGCGACGGCAGCCTGCAACTGGCGCTGGCGGCACGCAACTACGCCAACGTGCCCGACCCCACAGGCACGCTGGCGGGCGACTTTGCCGCCCAGGGCGGCGACTGGGGCGCCATGGGCTGGCACAGCGACACCGTGGTGCAGGCCCTGCGAGAGCTGACGCGCACCCAGACGCCGCCCGAGCGCACGCGCGCGCTGCGGCAAACCATCACGCACACCCTGCAAACGGAGCTGCCCGTGATCCCCGTGGCGTGGTACCGCCAGCATGTGGCCGTGGCCCCCCGGCTGGCGGGCGTCACGCTGGACCCGCTGGAGCGTTCTTACCGCCTGACCGGCATGGAGTGGAACAACCCATGAACCCCTTGATGTCAAAACCCTGGGCAGCCCTGCTCGGCCGCAGGCTGGTGCAGGTGCTGGCCGTGTCACTGCTGATCGGCACGCTGTGCTTTTTGATGGTGCGCGCCCTGCCGGGCGACCTGGCCATGCGCGTGGCGGCGGGCCGCTATGGCTACGACCTGGTGAGCAACGCCGCCGCCGACGCGGTGCGCGCCGAGCTGGGGCTGGACCGCCCCGGCTGGCTGGCGCTGCTGCACTGGTGGCGCGACATGGCCACCTTCAACCTGGGGCAGTCGCTGGTGTCGCAGCGCTCGGTGTGGCACGAGGTCACGCACCACCTGGGCGCCACGCTGCGCCTGTCTGCCGCCGCGCTGGCCATTGCCTTTGCCGTGGGCGTGCCCCTGGGCGTGTGGGCCGGGCTGCGGCCCCAGGGCTGGGTGGACAAGGCCAGCTGGCTGATGGCCGTGGTGCTGCGCGCGCTGCCGCCGTTTTTGCTGTCGGTGCTGCTCATCCTGCTGGTGGCGGTGCAGTGGGGCTTTTTGCCTGCGGGCGGTGACGAGAGCCAGGCCAGCCTGGTGCTGCCCGCGCTCACGCTGGGACTGGGCCTGGCCGCAGGCCTGGCGCGCGTGACCCGCGCCGCGATGCGCGAGGTGGTGGTATCGCCCTTTTTCGAATTTGCGCGCACCAAGGGCCTGAGCGACTGGCAGGCGCTGGTGCACCACGGCCTGCGCAATGCCGCCGTACCGGTGACGGCCTACCTGGGCGTGCAGGCGCTGTTTCTGGTGGAGGGCGCACTGGTGGTGGAGACGCTGTTTGCCTGGCCCGGCATCGGCCATGCGCTGGTGCACGCCGTGTTTGGGCGCGACATCCCGGTGGTGCAAGGCACGGCCCTGTGCATGGGGGTGCTGTTTGTAGTGTTCAACCTGCTGGTGGATGCGGCGTGCCTCGCGCTGGACCCTCGGCATACCCAGAAGGTGGCGAAATGAGCAGCCCCCCTGAGTCGCTGCGCGCCATCCCCCCAGAGGGGGGACGCACCCCGGTGGCCTGGCAAAGCCAGATCCACGGGGGCGCTGAGGCAGTGCCTTCTGTCCCCCCGCGTCCTCTCCGCTGGCCTGTTCGCACCGTGCTGGGCATTACCTTGCTCGGCCTGCTGGCGCTGTTTGCCCTGCTCGGCCCCTGGCTGGTGGGCGCCAGCCCGGTGGTGCAAGACCTGCGCAACACCCTGGCGCCCCCCAGCGCCCAGCACTGGCTGGGCACCGATGTGCTGGGCCGATCGGCGCTAGCGCGGCTGGCGCATGCGGCGCAGCTGTCGCTGGGCATGGCGCTGCTGGCGGCCGTGAGCGCCGCCGTGCCCGGCACGCTGCTGGGCATTGCCGCCGCGTGGCGCGGCGGGCGCACCGAGCGGGCGCTGCTCATGCTGTCGGACTCGGTGCTCGCCATCCCCGGCCTGCTGCTAGTGTTGCTGATTGCCGCCCTGGCGCCCGGCGCGCTGTGGGCGCTGTATGCGGGCCTGTCGGCCGCGTTGTGGGTCGAATACTTCCGCGTGAGCCGCGCGGTGGCCCGGCCCGTGCTGGCGGGCGACGCGGTGCAGGCATCGCGCCTGCTGGGTTTTGGGCGCGGATACGTGCTGCGCCGCCACCTGCTGCCTGCGCTCGCGCCCACGCTGGGCACGCTGCTGGCCTTCACCACATCGCAAGCCGTGCTGGCGCTGGCCGCGCTGGGTTTTGTGGGTGTGGGCATGCAGCCGCCCACGCCCGAGCTGGGCCTGATGATGACAGAGGCCATGCCCTACTACGAAGAAGCCCCGTGGCTCATTGCCGCCCCCACCGCGCTGCTGGTGTGGCTGGTGGCCGCGATGATGCTGCTCAACCCCGACCGGGAGACCGCATGACCACGCCTTTGAAATCCGACGCCCTGCTGGTCGTGGAGGGCCTGGGCATCCAGGTGGGCGGCAAGCGGCTGCTGCGCGACATCGGCTTCAGCCTGCGGCCGGGCGAGGCGCTCACGCTGGTGGGTGAAAGCGGCGCGGGCAAGTCGCTGCTGGCCCAGGCCATCATGGGCAACCTGCCGCCTGCGCTGCAGGCCACGGGCCAGATCACGCTGGATGGCACCACCACCGGCGCCCAGGACGCCGCCGCGCGCCGCGCCTTGTGGGGCCGCAAGCTGGCGCTGCTGCCGCAGGAGCCCTCGCTGGCGCTCAACCCCCTGGCCCGCGTGGCACCGCAGCTGGCCGAGGTGTACCGCCTGCTGCACCAGCAGCCCCCCAGCGCCGCCAGCGCGCAGGCCGAACAGGTGCTGAGCGCTGCGGGCCTGGGCGGTGCAGGCAGCCACTACCCCTGGCAACTGTCGGGCGGCATGGCCCAGCGCGCCGTGGCCGCCATCACCCTGGCTGGGGGCGCTCCGGTGCTGATGGTGGACGAGCCCACCAAGGGCCTGGACGCGCATTGGCGCGGCCGCATGGTGGAATTGTTCCAGGGCGTGCTGAAGGCAGGCGGCTGCCTGCTCACCATCACCCACGACATGCAAGTGGCGCAGGCGCTGGGCGGCCAGGTGATCGTGCTGCGCCACGGGCAGGCGGTGGAGCAAGGCGACATCCACACCGTGGCCGCCGCGCCGCAGCACGCCTTTACCCGCCAGCTGCTGCAGGCCGACCCGGCCCACTGGCTGCCGTTTGCCGCGCCCACGCTGGGCGAGCCGGTCGTGCAAGCGAATGGCATCTCCAAAGCCTATGGTGCGCAGAAGCTGTTTGCGCCGCTGGACCTGGAACTGCGCAGCGGCGAGCGCCTGGCCGTTCAAGGCCCGAGCGGCACCGGCAAAAGCACGCTGGGCAATGTGCTGCTGGGCCTGGTGGCGCCCGACACGGGCCGTGTGGAGCGCAGCGCCCGGCTGCGCCCGCATGCGTTCCAAAAGCTGTACCAGGACCCGGTGGGCTCGTTTGCGCCGCACATCAGCCTGGCCCAGTCGCTGCGCGATGCTGCGCGGCTGCACCGCTGCGACTGGAAGGCCGTGCAGCAGCGCCTGGCGCAGCTGCGCGTGCCCGAGGACCTGCTGGCGCGCAGGCCCGACCAAGTCTCGGGCGGCGAGTTGCAGCGCATTGCGCTGGCGCGCGTGCTGGTGGCGCAACCGGCGCTGCTGTTCGCCGACGAGCCCACCTCGCGCCTGGACCCGATCACGCAGCAGGAGGCCATCCAGGTGCTGCTGCACGCGGTGCAAGACACCGGCGCCGCGCTGATGCTGGTGACCCACGACCCGCACCTGGCCGCCGCCGTGGGCACCCGCACGCTGGACTTCGCGAGCGCTGGCAAGGAGCCCGCCGCCACTATGCTCGCCGCATGACAGCGACACCCTCCCGCACCCTCTGGATCATCAAGACCGGCGACACCCTGCCCCCCCAACGGGCCCGGCATGGCGACTTTGAAGACTGGATTGCGGGCGGCCTGAACCAAGCCCCCGCCAGCACGCAGCTGGCGCTGCAGACACTGGACGCCCGCACCGCCACCGCATGGCCAGAGCCCGGCCAGATAGCGGGCGTGGTGGTGACCGGCTCCCCCGCCATGGTGACCGACCGCGAACCCTGGAGCGAGCGCACCGCTGCATGGCTGGCCAGCGTGGTGGCGGCCCGGGTGCCCGTGCTGGGCATCTGCTACGGCCATCAGCTGCTGGCCCACGCGCTGGGCGGCGAGGTGGCGCGCCACCCCGCCGGGCTGGAGATAGGCACCGTGGCCGTGCAGCGCCTGGCCGGTGCCGAGGGCGACGCCCTGCTGGGCCACCTGCCAGCCCGCTTTGGCGCCCAGGTGGTGCACGAGCAAACGGTGCGGCGCCTGCCCCCTGGTGCCGTGGCGCTGGCCGCCAACGCCCACGAGCCGCACCACGCGTTCCGCGTCGGCCCCTGTGCCTGGGGCGTGCAGTTTCACCCCGAGTTCAGCGACGTGGTGATGCGCGACTACGTGGCGTGTTTTGCGCCTGCGCTGCAACGCGCGGGCATGGATGTGGCAGCGCTGGAGCAAGGTGTACAGGCCACGCCAGAATCGGCCAGCCTGCTGGCACGTTTTGCGCAGCTGGCGGCAGCGGCCACCACTTGAAATCTCAATGAAAATTGGCTCTAGCGCTTATCTATCAAGCACTAACAGCTATCAATACAATAGCAAATCCTCCGCTGCGATTGCTTTGCATTGGGCGTAGCGCCTCACCAGTGCATCACCCGCCGCTGCCCCGGCGCACCGCCAATTTCTCGGATTCAGTGGACTAGGAAGCTAGGAAGCGGGCTTCAAACACCTCGGCGGCCACCGGCCTGCTGAGCAGGTAGCCCTGGATTTCGTCACAGCCCAGCAGCGCGAGCCGGCCGCATTGTTCGTCCGTTTCTACGCCTTCGGCAACCACCTTGAGCCCCAGCGAGTGCCCCATGTTGATGATGGCGGAGACCAGCGCCTGCCCTTGCGGTCCGGTATCCATCCCCATGATGAAAGAGCGGTCGATCTTGAGGGTGTCAGCGGGCAGCGTCGCCAGGTAGCTCAGTGATGAGAACCCGGTGCCGAAGTCATCAATGGCAATCGTGATGCCCATCTCGCGCAGGGCGTGCAGGCTGCTGCGGCTGTGCTCCACATCCTCCATGACCATGCTCTCGGTGATCTCCAGCTCCAGCCCGGCCCCTGCGGCCGGGTCAAAGGCCAGCGCCTCGCGCACCTCGGCCACAAAGCTGCGGTGGCGCAGCTGCAGAAACGACACGTTGACCGCCACCCGCAGCGGCGCATGGCCGGCCTGCCGCCAGCGCTGGTTGTCTGCCAGTGCCTGCCCAAGCGCCCAGCGCCCCACGTCGTAGATAAGGCCGGTTTCCTCCAGGATGGGGATGAAAAGCCCCGGCGGCACCAGCCCCCGCTCAGGGTCGTTCCAGCGGATCAGGGCCTCTGCGCCTGCCAGGGCGCCAGTGGACAGGCACCGCTTGGGCTGGTAGTGCAGAACAAACTGCCCGCGCTCCAGGGCATCGCGCAGGCGGCCTTCCATGCCCAGGGCCTCGGCCACGCGGGTATTCATCTCCGACATGTAGAACAGCAGGCTGTCTGCCGATGCCTTGGCCTTGTTGACGGCGGCCTCCGCATTGCGCAGCAGCGTTTCGGCATCAGCGCCATCCATGGGGTACAAGGCCACGCCAGCCTTGGCGGCCATGCGCAGCTCGGTGCCGCCCAGCGCAAAGGGTGTGTCAAAACAGGCGCGCAGGAGGTAGTCCACCGCCATGGCCACCGCGCCCGCATCGCGTGCGTCGGTCACAGCGATGCCGAAGCTGTTGATGCCAATGCGTGCCACGTCGTACACATCGCGGCTGGCGTGCTGCAGCCGCTGCGCGACCTGCTTGAGGAGTTCGTCGCCCATCTGCCGCCCCAGCGTGTCATTGACAAAGCGAAAGCGGCTGATGTCCATCAGCGCAATACCCAGCAGAGGCCGTGTGCCCTCACGCGGGCGCAGGTGCTGGCCGGTGCGCTCCAGAAAAAGGGTGCGGTTGGGCAGCCCGGTGATTTCGTCGTAATAGGCGAGGTAACTCAGCCGGTCTTCCTTGTCGAGGTGGTCCAGGGCAAAACCGATGTCGCCGGACAGCTCTGTCAGCAGCTTCATCTCGGCCTCGTCGAAGAAGCCCACCTCGTCTGCCAGCAGGGCCAGTGTGGCGGCGACCTCCTGGCCCACCAGGATGGGCAGTACCGCAATGCTGGCCACACCCCGCTGGCGCAGTTGATCGCGCAGCATCACGCGCGGGTCGCCGCTGATGTCGTCGCACAGCACGGCCTTGCGAGTGCGAACCACTGCGGCGGCGAGGCTTTCACCCGGTGTGGGAACGTCAAACAAACCCAGTCGGTCGCGGATGTTGTGCACAAAATCGGCCTCTACGCCCGACAGCCCCACCGGCACCACCTGCTGCGCCGCGCGGTCCACGCGGCCGATCCAGGCGATGCGGAAATGGCCGTGCTCCACCGCAATGCGGCAGGCCTCGCGGAACAGTTCCTCGCGGTCGCGCACCCGCACGATCAGCGTGTTGATGCCGCTGAGCATCGCGTACACGCGGTTCAGGCGCTTGATCTTGCGCTCGGCCTCACGGCGCTCGGTAATGTCTTCACCGAGCGCGGCCACGCCCGTCACCTGTCCGCCCACAGAGCGCAGCACGGTGTTGTTCCAGTGCACCAGGCGCCGCTCGCCCGAGCGGGTGAGGATCTCGTTGTCGTAGTGCCAGGCCGAAGGCCGGTCCGCCAGCACATCGGCAAACACGCTGCGCACATTGCCCATCTCAGGGGGCACAAACATGTCAAACCAGTTGCGGCCAGCGATCTCTTCACGCTCCCAACCTGTCAGGCGCAGCAGGTAGTCGTTGCAATAGGTGATGCGCCCTTCGCAGTCGAGCATCAGCGAGATCATCTCGACCTTGTCGAGCATGTCATTGAAACGGCGGTCGCTTTCGTGCAACTCTTCCTCGGCGCGCTTCTCCCGGGTGACATCCTGGATGGTGTTGAACCAACGGCCCTGCTCGCCCCGGCCAGCCTCATCCTCCAAGGGCTCCATCACCTGGCGCAAATGCAGCAGTTCGCCATCTGCGCGCAACAGGCGGTAGGTGAAATCCAGGCGGGCGCCTTGCTGTGCAGCCTGCAGCGCATGCTGGCGGAACATGTCGCGGTCTTGCGGGTGTACCAGCGCCAGCCACTCGCGCGCGGACTTGGGCATGGCATCGGCCCCCAGCCCCAGCATATCCGGCAGCGTATCCAGCCAGCTCTCGAAAGCACCATCAGCACCGCTGATCACATGGGTGATTTTTGCCAGTGCCTGCGCCCTTCGCAGGCTGGCTTTGCTGGCGCGCAGCGCGTCCATGGCCCGCTGGCGTTCGAACACTTCCACCTGCAGTTGCTCGGCATGCTTCTGGATCTCGATATAAAGGCTGCCGTTTTCGTAGATACGACCCACCTGCGCGCCCAGGACGGCCAGGACTTTTTCATCGTCGGCCGTGAACGCTTCTTCCCCCTGCTTGTTGGCCAGGCAGATCCAGCCATAGGAGAACGAGAGCGAAGTGATGGGCGCAATCAAGCCGGAGTGCAGTGGCGGGTAGCCTGCAGGCAGGCCGATGTCGCTCGGCGCACCGCTTTCATTGACCAGCCGCTCAGAGCGGCGCGCAGCACGCAACTGCCCCAGAAGGCCGTGCGAGACCACGGGCAGGTCCAGCAGCCCGCTCAGCGCAGGCTCGATGCCGCTGGTGCACACGATGGAGGCATCGCTTTGCTTGCGCACCACACACAGCACCGCATACTGCGCCCCCACCAGTTCGCGCGCGCCACGGCATACATTGGCCAGCAGCACCTGCGGGTCGCGCTCGGAGGCCAGTTGCAGGTTCAGGTCGGTCAGGGCCGCCAGACGCCGGTTCATGGCCTCCAGCTCGGCGACGTTGCCCGTGAGCTTGTCCGTCATGAGCTGCAGGTGCCGGGTCTGAAAACTGTGCTCCATCGGGTGGAAGGGCTGCGGCGGCACCTGCGACAAGGCCCGTTCAATGGCCGAGGTGATGTCCTGTGGCTCGCAGGGCTTCACCAGCACCTGCGTCACCCCACAAGCCAGGGCCAGGTTGCGGGCCTCTTGCTCGCGGTAGTGCGCGCTGTAGAAGATCACCTGGGTTGCGGCGAGCTGGTGGTCTGTGCGCAGCTGGCGCACAAACTCGTACCCGTCCATGGTCGGCATCAGGATGTCGGAGATCACCAGATCGGGACGCTCGGCACGCACCAGGGCCAGGGCCTCGGCACCGTCTGCGGCCTCCAGGGCCTGGTGGCCACTGTGCCCGATGAGCGTGACCACCAGCGCACGGTTGGCCGGCAGGTCATCGACAACAAGGATCTTGGCCATGCTACCCGGGGTCCAACGTCAGGCTGCGCCCGGCGGCGCGTGGAATGAAGAACCCAGAAACGCCTCGACCTGGCTCACGAAGGTTTCGGGCGTGATGGGCTTGGACAGGTGCTCGTCAAAACCCACCTCAAGGGCCTTTTCGCGGTCACCCGGCATCGAAAAAGCGGTCACAGCCACCAGCGGCACCACACGCCACCCATGGTGCGAGCGCAGGCTTTGTGCCACCTCATAGCCATTCATCACCGGCATTTGCAGGTCGCACAGGATCAGGTCGGGCCCCTCGGCCAGCGCCAGCCCCAGGCCCAGGGCGCCGTTTTCGGCGGCCAGCACACGGTGGCCCGCGGCTTCCAGCAGGTAGGTGACGAGTTGCCGGCTGGCATCATCGTCTTCGATGACCAGGATGGTGGCTTTCATGCGCTGGTCTCCTGAAACTCCACAATGAACGTGCTGCCCTGCCCTTCGGCGCTCTCCAGCCCCACACTGCCCCCCAGCGCTTCGGCAAGCTTGCGGCTCAGGTGCAGGCCCAGGCCGGTGCCTTCGTGGTGACGCCGGTCGGCGCTTTCGACCCGGGAGAAGGCCTCGAAAAGCCGCGACTGCTCCTGCAGCGGAATGCCAGGCCCGGTGTCGCGCACCTGAACCTGCACAGTGCGCCCCTGGGCCGACAAGGTCTCCTCCAGCACCACATCCACACGCCCCTGCGGCGTGAACTTGATGGCATTGCCCACCAGATTGATCAGAATCTGGCTGAAGGCCCGGCGGTCGGTGTGCAACTGAACTGCCTGGGCGGGAGCATGCACATTAAACACCAGGCCCTTGCGCACGGCTTCGGGCTCCAGCGTGGCGGCGACCTCCGCAACAATGCTGCGGCAGTCAAGCAGCTCCTTGTGGAGCGACACCTTGTTAGCGCTGAGCTTGGCCACATCGAGCAGGTCGTTGATGAGCGAAAGCAGGTGCCGCGCCCCAGTCTGCACGATGCGCAACTGCTTGTCCTGCTCCGGGTTGAGCGGCCCCGGCAGCTGCATGAGCAAGGTGCCCGTGAAACCGATGATGGCGTTCAGCGGGGTTCGCAGTTCGTGGGACATGCTGGCCAGAAAGCGGTCTTTGACCAAGGCGGCATTTTCAAGCTCCAGGTTCTTGTCGCGCAAGGCCCGCTCGATCCGCTTGCGCTCCGTCACATCGCGGATCGCGCTGGAGACAAACAGTCCTTCTTCCGTCTCCAGCGGGCTCAGGCTGATCTCGACTGGAAACTCGGAACCATCCTTGCGCAAACCAAACAGATCAAGGCCCGCCCCCATGGAGCGGGAGCGTGGTTCGGCAAAAAAGCCGCGGCGGTGCTCAGGGTGCCGACCGCTGAAGCGTTCTGGCACCAGCAGCTCGATCTTCTGACCCAGGAGTTCGCTGCGGCTCCAGCCAAACAGTTTCACGGCCTGCGAGTTGACGAGCACGATGCGGCCGTCGCGGTCAACGATGACCATCGCGTCCGGCGCGGCTTCGAGCAGGTCCTTGAACTTCTGGTCGGCCCGCTTGCGGTCGGTGATGTCTCGGATCGCGCTCATCACCATCGCGCCTTCTTCGGTGTGGATCGGGCTCAGGCTGATCTCCACTGGAAACTCGCCGCCATCCTTGCGCAGGCCATGCAGCTCCAGCCCCGCCCCCATGGTGCGCGTGCGCGGCGCCCCAAAGAACCCGCTGCGGTGCCCCAGGTGCGCGCCCCGGTAGCGGTGTGGCAACAGCACCTCCACGGCCTGCCCTAGCAATTCGGTCCTTTCATAGCCAAACACGCGCTCGGCCTGGGAGTTGACCAGGACGATGCGGCCTGTCACGTTGACCATCACGATCGCATCGGGTGTGGATTCGAGCAGGTCACGGAACCGCGCCTCCAGCAGCTTGGCCTCGCGCTGGACCTTGAGCTGGGTGACATCCTTCTTGCTCGACAGAAAGTACAGCAGCTGGCCAGCTTCGTCGCGCACGGCCTTGGTGGACACGTTGACATGCACCAGCGATCCATCCTTGCGGCGGCGCACCGACTCGTGCACGGTGCTGCTCAGGCCCCGCAGGGCCTCGGCCCGGATCTCGTCTTCTTCGTGGGCCCGGTTCTCGGGAACAATGAGATCAATGAGGCGCCTGCCCTGAGCCTCTGCCGGTGCATAGCCAAAGATCGCTTCGGCAGCCGGGTTCCAGTTGAGCACCACCCCCTCAGGCGACAGCACCAGCAGCGCATCGGGGTTTTGCTCCCAATATGCGGCAGAAAAATCAGATGCCATGCAGAACTCCCTGTGGGGACCCATCCCTCTGCATCCCGTTGTTGTGTTTGTGTGCGACTGCGGATGCAAGCCCGTGCCATCGCCCGCGCGGGCCCGTGGCTGGACCCATCTTAGGCGGGAAGCCTCTCGATTGCCAACTCTGAAATGCCACAGCCAGTTCCGCGCCGCCGACCATCGGGGCAGTTTGGCCCTGGGCGGAGCCCTGCAGCCGCCAGACGACAAAAAGCCCCTGCACCAACAAGGGAACAGGGGCTTGCGAAACGGCGCAAAAGCCGCGCTGGCTTACATGTGGTCGATCATGACCTGGCCAAAACCCGAGCAGCTCACCTGGGTGGCTCCGTCCATCAGGCGGGCAAAGTCGTAAGTCACCTTTTTGGAGGCAATCGACTTCTCCAGCGAACTGATGATCAGGTTGGCAGCCTCGATCCAACCCATGTGGCGCAGCATCATCTCGGCCGACAGGATCTCGGAGCCGGGGTTCACATAGTCCTTGCCTGCATATTTGGGGGCCGTGCCGTGGGTGGCTTCAAAACAGGCCACCGAGTCGGACATGTTGGCGCCAGGCGCAATGCCGATCCCGCCCACCTGGGCTGCGAGCGCATCGGAGATGTAATCGCCATTGAGGTTGAGCGTGGCCACCACCGAATACTCGGCCGGGCGCAGCAGGATCTGCTGCAGGAAGGCATCGGCGATGCTGTCCTTGATGGTGATGTCCTTGCCCGTCTTGGGATTCTTGAGCTTGCACCACGGGCCGCCATCGATCAGCTCGGCACCGAACTCTTTTTGCGCCAGGGCGTACGCCCAGTCGCGGAAGCCACCTTCGGTGTACTTCATGATGTTGCCCTTGTGGACGATGGTCACGCTGGGCTTGTCGTTGTCGATGGCGTACTGGATGGCCTTGCGCACCAGGCGTTCGGTGCCCTCGATGGAGACGGGCTTGACGCCGATGCCCGAGGTGTTGGGAAAGCGGATTTTCTTCACGCCCATCTCGTCCTGCAGGAACTTGATGAGCTTCTTGGCCTTGTCCGACTCGGCTTCGAACTCGATACCGGCATAGATGTCCTCCGAGTTCTCGCGGAAGATCACCATGTTGGTCTTTTCGGGCTCTTTCAGCGGCGAAGGCACGCCCTTGAAATACTGCACGGGGCGCAGGCAGACATACAGATCCAGCTCCTGGCGCAGTGCCACGTTCAGCGAACGGATGCCGCCACCCACGGGCGTAGTCAGCGGGCCTTTGATCGACACCACGTACTCGCGCAACACCTGCAGGGTTTCTTCGGGCAGCCACACATCAGGGCCGTAGACCTTGGTGGATTTCTCGCCCGCATACACCTCCATCCAGTGGATCTTCTTCTTGCCGCCATAGGCCTTGGCCACCGCAGCGTCCACCACCTTGATCATCACCGGCGTGATGTCGAGCCCCGTGCCATCGCCTTCAATGAAGGGAATGATGGGCTGGTCCGGCACATTCAGCGACATGTCGGCATTGACCGTGATTTTCTGGCCTTCGGCAGGCACCTTGATGTGCTGGTAGCTGGTCATGGAAGGGATGTCTCCTGTGGAAGCTGAAGCAGATTCAGCAGATGGGGCAAAGCGCTCGGTAGCCAGTCAATTCTAATGACAATTTTTTGGGCAAAGTCCCTGCCAGCCTGCGCGCCGCTGCTATCGTTGCGGGCGAAGCCGTGCAGGTTTGCGCGGCTTCAGATCCTCTCTTTCAACCCCTTCACTGGAAACGGCATATATGAAAAAACTCCTCGCTGTCCTGGTGGCTGGTCTGTTGGGTGCAAGTGCTTTTGCACAGGCGCCTGCAGCCGCTCCGGCCCCCGCCCCTGCAGCCCCAGCGCCCATGGCTGCACCCGCTGCACCTGTAGCTGCTGCCCCGGCACCCGTCGCCAAAACCAAGGCAAAGGCCAAGGCCACCAAAACGGCCAAAAAGAAAACCACCAAGAAGGTCGCCAAGAAAAAGACCACCCACAAGGCAGCCTGACGCTGGCATGCAGCACCCTTAGCGGGGTCATGCACATTGCTTCAAAATCGCCCGCTACTGCGGGCGTTTTCTTTTTCCGTTCTTTTCCCTTCTTTTGCCCGCCGGTTCGGCGCCCCTTGTGCGGACGCTGCCCCCTTGTCCAGAAAGCCTTGCCCATGACCGCTTTTGCACTTGCCTTGCCTTTTTCCGCTGCCACACGGCGCACCGTGGCCGCCGCGCTGTTGACCGCTGCTGCGGGACTGCCGTTCACCACGGCCCAGGCCCAGGACGGCCCCCAGCTGAATTTGCAGCGTGTGGAACTGACCGCAGGCATGCACCGCATTGACGCCCAGGTGGCCGCCACGCCCCAGGAGCGCCAGACCGGCCTGATGCATCGCAAGGAGATGCCCCAGCACGAGGGCATGCTGTTTGTGTTTGAACAACCCGCGCAGCAGTGCTTCTGGATGAAGAACACGCTGCTGCCGCTCACAGCAGCGTTTGTGGATGACGACGGCACCATCGTGAACCTGGCCGACATGAAGCCCCAGACGCTGGATTCGCACTGTTCGGCAAAACCGGTGCGCTACGTGCTGGAGATGAACCAGGGATGGTTTGCCAAGAAAAACATCAAGGCAGGCGCCAAGCTGGGTGGAGCGCTGTTCAGCCGCAAGTGACGCAGGACCACCCAGGGACTTGCGCAGATCGGGATGCCACAACCCCATAGGCCTTGGCCCTGGGCCCTGCCGCTTGCCCGAGCGCTGTCTTGCCGACATCGCACTCCCAGTATCCGGGAGTGTAAATTACTATCATTTATATAGCTACCAGCGCTTATCCAGCAAGCGCCAGATGCCAAAAACGCCTCAAAGTCCCCAACAAAAAACGGCCCGAAGGCCGTTTTTTGTTGCCCGCAGACCTCAGTCCATCAGGACAGGTCACTCGCGGGGCGCGGATCGCGCATCAGGCGAAGTTGGCTTCGGCAAACTTCCAGTTCACCAGCTTGTCGAGGAAGGTCTCAACGAACTTGGGACGCATGTTGCGGTAGTCGATGTAGTACGCGTGTTCCCACACGTCCACGGTGAGCAGCGCCTTGTCGGCGGTGGTCAGCGGCGTGCCGGCGGCGCCGGTGTTGACGATGTCAACGCTGCCATCGGCCTTCTTCACCAGCCAGGTCCAGCCCGAACCGAAGTTGCCCACGGCAGACTTCACGAACGCTTCCTTGAAGGCTGCGTAGCTGCCCCACTTGGCGGTGATGGCTGCAGCCAGTGCACCAGAAGGCTCACCGCCGCCCTGGGGAGCCATGCAGTTCCAGAAGAAGGTGTGGTTCCAGATTTGCGCTGCATTGTTGTAGATGCCGCCGCTCGACTTCTTGACGATCTCTTCGAGCGTCATGGCTTCGAACTCGGTGCCCTTTTGCAGGTTGTTCAGGTTCACCACATAGGCGTTGTGGTGCTTGCCATGGTGGTACTCCAGGGTTTCCTGGCTGTAGTGCGGAGCCAGGGCATCGATGGCGTAGGGCAGCGGGGGAAGGGTATGTTCCATGGTGGTGTTTCCTTGTGGTTTGAAATTCCGGGATGCCATCTGCAACGCTTTTCTTTCCTGAGCAATGCAGTCGGACACAGCGCGAAGGGGGCATTGTAGGAACATCAGGTGACCTGTGCAGCGTGAGGCCACCCAGATCCGGTCTGCAGCACCACAAACCGCTGCTGTCCTACAGAAGCGCGCCTTCTACGGCGCCGCGACATCACCCCGTTACAGCAGTCGCGGCTGGGCCACCGTCACGTCCACCACGCCATCGGCCAGTGTGGCGCGCAGGGCATCGCCGGGATGGGCACGCCGCACGCTGGTCACGGCTTGGCCCTCGGTGTCGGTGAGCAGCGCGTAGCCGCGCTGCAGCACCAGGCGCGGGTCGAGCAGCTCCAGCCGCAAGGCCGCGCGGTCGAGCCGCTCGGCCTGCTGCACCAGGCGCCGTTGCATTTTTTGAGGGAAATCGGCCTCCAGCGCTTTCTGGGATTGCGCAAGCCGCTGCAATTTTAATAGCACTCCATGGCGCATGCGCTGGGCCAGGCGTGCCAGCTGCATCTGCTCACGCGCCACCAGGCCCGACGGGCGGCCTAGCCGCGCCGCCGCCTGGTCCAGCCGCTGGTGCCGGGTGTCGAGCTGGCGCTGCACGCCGTCGCTGATACGCCCAGCCAGCAGCCCGAGCGCCCCCAGCCACACATCGCGCGGCTGGGCCACCAGCTCAGCGGCGGCGGTGGGCGTGGGGGCGCGCAGGTCGGCGCAAAAGTCGGCGATGGTGAAGTCGGTCTCGTGCCCCACCCCGCTGATGAGCGGCACGGGGCTTCGCACGATGGTCCGGGCCAGTTGTTCGTCGTTGAAAGCCCAGAGATCTTCGATGGAACCGCCCCCGCGCACCAGCAAGATCACGTCAATGGGGGGATTTTTGGCCAAATCAGCCCCTGAAGCCTGTCCCGCTTGCACAAGCAGATACAGTTTTGATAGCGCCGCAACCAGCGAAGCAGGTGCTGCGGCGCCCTGCACCTGCGCAGGCACCAGCACCACCGGAATGTGCGGCACGCGACGGCGCAGCGCCGTGACCACGTCGTGAAGGGCCGCAGCCCCGGTGGACGTGACAAGGCCAATGCCACGCGGCTGCAAAGGCAGCGGGCGCTTGCGGGCGCTGTCGAACAAGCCTTCCGTTTCGAGCTGCGCCTTCAGGCGCAGGAACTGCTCGAACAACGCGCCCTGCCCGGCCCGCTGCATGCTTTCCACAATGAACTGCAGATCGCCCCGCGCCTCGTACACCGAAAGGCGCCCGCGCACTTCCACCAATTCGCCATCGCGCGGCGAAAAGTCAAGCAGGCTGGCGGCGCGGCGGAACATGGCGCAGCGCAACTGGCCGTTCGCGTCTTTGACCGAGAAGTAGCAATGTCCGCTGGATGCGCGCGAGAAGCCCGTGATCTCGCCGCGCACCGCGACAGGATTGAAGCGCGCCTCCAGAGCATCAGCAATGGCGCGGCATAGCGCGCCAACTTCCCAGACGCGCGGCGCCGCTGCGGGGCTGGGGCGCTCAAACATGAGAAACGGCGGGCGTTTGCGCCGCGCGCACCGCGCAAGTACTCCACAGAATCTGGCCAGCGGCGGTTACCACAGCCACATAACTAAAAACCGCCCGCAAAACACCAGAGCACGTACAAGTTATTGATTTATATAGCTTTTTCATTGCGCAATTTTTCATCAATCTGTTGCAAGCACGGCGTGGCGCCACTTTGCGTGGCCTGGAACAGTGGTTGCCCACAAAGTTATCCACAGATTTTGTGGGTGAGCAGATGGCGCGACGGCGCGCACAGCAACGTAACGGTTTGTGACGAGGTGGGCCCTGCAAGCTGGGCCATAATCGCCGATTGCTTTCATCTGCGCGGAGAGAGATTTGCTGTCCATCATACAAGCCGCAGGCTGGCCGATCTGGCCCCTGATTGCGTGTTCCGTCCTGGGAATGGCGCTGATTTTTGAACGTTTCGTGGCCCTCAAGACGGCCCGTGTCGCCCCCCCGAAATTGCTCGATGAAGCCATTACGGTCTCGTCCAAGGCCGTGCCCACCCCCGACGTGGTGAACCAGTTGGCGCAAAACTCCGCCCTGGGCGAGGTGCTGGCCAGCGGCCTGCGCACCCTCAACAGCAACCCCCAGTGCAGCGAGACCGACCTGCGTGCCGCCATGGAAGGCGCAGGGCGCGCTGTGGCGCACCGACTGGAAAAATACCTGTCGGCACTGGCCACCATCGCCTCGGCCGCTCCCTTGCTGGGCCTGCTGGGCACGGTGATCGGCATGATCGAGATCTTTGGCTCGCAGGCCGGCAGCGGTGGCGTGGGCCAGGCCATGGGTGGCGGCAACCCGGCCCAGCTGGCGCATGGCATCTCGATCGCGCTGTACAACACGGCTTTTGGCCTCATCGTGGCCATCCCGGCGCTGATCTTCTGGCGCTACTTCCGCGCCCGGGTGGATGCCTATCTGCTCACCTTGGAGTTGGCTTCGGAACAATTTGTGCGCCACATCCTGCGTTTGCGGAAGAAATGACGCCCCCACGGTCCGCCCGCTGCGAGTGGCTCCCTGCCCCCCAAGGGGGCCGCGTTTTGCCTTGGGGCGGCCCGGCGGCAAAACCTCAGCCTGAAAGGCTTCGCCAATGAACTTCCGTCCCCGCGCCAAGGAAGAGCCGGAGATCAACCTGATCCCGTTCATCGACGTGCTGCTGGTGATCCTCATCTTTCTGATGCTGACCACCACCTACAGCAAGTTCACCGAGTTGCAGCTCACGCTGCCCGTGGCCGATGCCGAGCAGCAACGCGACCACCCCAAGGAAGTCATCGTGTCCGTGGCCGCCGACGGGCGCTACGCCGTCAACAAGACGGGCGTGGACGGCAAAAGCGTGGACGCGATCGCGCAGGCCTTGCGCAGTGCCGCCACAGCGGGCCCGGGCAGTGTGGTCATCATCAGCGCCGATGCGATGGCGCCGCACCAGTCCGTGGTTTCGGTGATGGAGGCAGCGCGCCGCGTGGGCCTTACGCAGATCACGTTTGCCACGCAGTCTTCGGCTGCGGCGCGCAGCCCCAGCCGCTGACACGCATGGCTGCCCCCGGGCTGCAGCCGCCCTCGCCCAGCGCCCCCGCATTGCGGGGCGCAGCCCTCCCCCCACCCGCCTCCGGGCTCCAGAAAATCTGGCAGACACGCGGCCCGCTCGCCTGGGGGCTGTGGCCAGTCTCCCAGGTGTACCGCACGCTGGTCGGTATGCGGCGCGGGCTTTACCGCATCGGCCTGCTGAAGGCGGAGCACCCTGGCCGCCCCGTCATCGTCGTGGGCAACGTGATTGCCGGAGGCGCAGGTAAAACCCCCGTGGTCATTGCCGTTGTCCAGCATCTGCAAGGTCTGGGCCTGCGCCCCGGCGTGGTCTCCCGCGGCTACGGCCGCAGCACCACCGACTGCCGCGAGGTGACGCCCGACAGCCCCGCCCATGAGGTGGGCGACGAACCTGCCCTTATCGCGCACAACTGCCGGGTGCCCGTGTTTGTGGCGCCTCGCCGCATCACCGCCGCCCGCGCCCTGCGGGCTGCTTACCCGGACACCGACGTGATCGTTTGCGACGATGGCCTGCAACACCTGGCCCTGGCGCGCGATCTGGAGGTATGCATCTTCAACGAACAGGGCGTGGGCAACGGTTTCCTGCTGCCAGCGGGGCCCCTTCGTGAGCCCTGGCCACGCGCGGTGGATTTTGTGCTGCATGCAGGGACTCTGCCGCCTGGAAGCGACCCCACCCATGCCTATGGCCTGCAACGCCGACTGGCCCCCTATGCCTTGCGTGCGGACGGCACCCGGGTGCCACTGTCGGACCTGCAAGGCCAGCCGCTGCATGCCGTGGCGGCCGTGGCACGCCCCGAAGTGTTCTTTGCCATGCTGCAGGCTGAGGCGCTGCAGCTGGCACACACGGAAGCCTTACCAGATCACTATGATTTTGATAGCTGGAACCGCGCATCTGACAAGCGCCACCCGCTAATTTGCACTGAAAAAGACGCTGTCAAGCTCTGGCAACACCACCCGGACGCGCTGGCCGTGCCCCTGCAATTGCACATCGACCCGGCCTTTTTCGCAGCGCTGGAGGTGCGCCTGCTGGCCTTGGGCGTCCACAGGCATTAATGATTCACCGCCCGGGCCGCCGCTATCATCCTTGCCTGCCCGAACGAACCTCCTGGAAAGCGCTGTCACCATGGATCCCAAACTGCTTGAACTGCTGGTCTGCCCCGTCACCAAAGGCCCGCTGACCTACGACCGCGATGCCCAGGAACTGGTCTCCCGCAGCGCTCGCCTGGCCTATCCGGTGCGGGACGGCATCCCGGTGCTGCTCGAAAACGAAGCCCGCACGCTCACCGACGAGGAACTGGAGCAGTGAGCGCAGCAACGGATCCCGGCACGCCAGGCGCTCCGACCGCGAGCGGTCGCTTCACGGTGCTGATCCCAGCGCGCATGGCATCCAGCCGCTTGCCCGACAAACCCCTGGCCGATATCGCGGGCCTGCCCATGGTGGTGCGCGTGGCCCAGCGTGCCGCCCAAAGTGCAGCAGCCCGCGTGGTGGTGGCAGCCGATGACCCTCGCATCCTGCAGGCCTGCGCCGCCCATGGCGTACAAGCGATACTGACCCGCGCCGACCACCCCAGCGGCAGCGACCGCCTGGCCGAAGCCTGTACCCAACTGGGCCTGGACGGGGACGACGTGGTCGTCAACGTGCAAGGCGATGAACCCTTGATAGACCCCGGCCTCATCGACGCTGTGGCAGCCCTCCTGCCCACCCGGACGGAGGCCAGCATGGGCACCGCAGCCCACGCGATTGCGTCACTGGCCGACTACACCAACCCCAACGTGGTGAAAGTGGTGCTGGACGCGCGTGGCCTGGCCCACTACTTCAGCCGCGCGCCCATCCCTTTTGCGCGGGACCATATGGGATTGGCCTGGTGGCAAGGTGCCGCCGAGGCGGCGGCACCCGGTGCAGCAGCCCTGGCGGGGTTCGCGCCACTGCGGCATGTGGGCATCTACAGCTATCGTGCGGGCTTTCTGCGCCAATTTCCTGCCCTGACACCCGCCCCCACCGAGGCGGTGGAAGCGCTGGAGCAACTGCGCGCCCTGTGGCACGGCCACCGCATTGCGGTTCACCTGGCCAAAGCGGTCCCTGGCCCGGGCGTGGATACGCCCGAAGACCTGGAACGGGTTCGCCGCCTTTTCCGATGAGGAGCGGGCCGGTGGCGCGCGCCGCGCCGGTCCGCCGAATGCCCCGGCTATCCACCCTGCGACACCCCTGCCCAACCCGGTGCAGCATGTAAGTCAGCGCAAGGGAGTCGCATGCTATCCTCGACCGCAACGAGAGCACCGCATCCCGGGCGCACAGAACGGCTTCAGGCGCCCTTCGAACGTCCCCGCCAGCGGCGCCAACCGATTTCTAACCTTCGAGGACTTCCATGAGACTGATTTTGTTGGGCGCGCCTGGCGCCGGAAAGGGCACGCAAGCCACGTTCATCTGCCAGAAATACGGCATCCCCCAGATCTCCACCGGCGACATGCTGCGCGCAGCCGTCAAGGCCGGCACCCCTCTGGGCCTGCAGGCCAAGGCGGTGATGGATTCGGGCGCCCTGGTCAGTGACGACATCATCATCGGTCTCGTCAAGGAGCGCATCACGCAAGCAGACTGCGCCAACGGTTTCCTGTTCGACGGCTTCCCCCGCACCATTCCCCAGGCCGATGCCATGAAGGCAGCGGGCGTCAAGCTCGACTACGTGCTCGAAATCGATGTGCCTTTTGACGCCATCATCGAACGCATGAGCGGCCGCCGCTCGCACCCCGCCAGCGGCCGCACCTACCATGTCAAGTTCAACCCGCCCAAGGTGGAAGGCAAGGACGACGTGACGGGCGAAGAGCTGATCCAGCGCCAAGACGACAAGGAAGAAACCGTCAAGAAGCGCCTGCAGGTCTACAGCGACCAGACGCGCCCGCTGGTGGACTACTACAGCAACTGGGCCCAGGCCGAACCCGAGCTGGCCCCCAAGTACCGCGCCATCAGCGGCACGGGCAGCGTGGACGAGATCACGGCACGCGCACTGCAGGCACTGGCCAGTTAAGGCACGGGGCTATCGCCCCTTACAACCAGCGACGCCATGGCAGCATGGCGTCGCTTTTTTTATGCGGTGCAGGGAACAGTTTCAGGTCTTTCGCATGGCTATCCCCGGGCCATACCGATGGCTCAGGCTGGGCTGGAGCGTAAGCCGTAGGCTTTGCCATCCACAAACAGGTATTCCGCCCGCAGCACCGCGTCGCCCTTCTCTTCGCGCAGGGTAAAGCCCACCACCGATACCGCAGTGCCGGGTTTGATCTCCTGCACCTGCCAGGCCTGCATGCGGGTCAGGGGCGCCAGCTCCACCTCCCAGCGGCGGTCTTTGCGGGTAGGCAAAACCGTCTTGGCCAGCAAGGCCTTGCCATCCACGGGGGACACCTGCGCAGGCACCACACGCTGGGCCAGATCCGCAGGCAGCTTCAGCTCGGCAGGTGTCTCCAGCTCCAACTCGGCGTGTGGGTTTTGCCAGCGCACTTTGCGCACGGTGCCTTCCAGGTAGATGGGACGGTCGGGGTCAAAACTGCTCCACCCATGGTGGGCACGCGCGCCCCAGGGAATGGCCGTGGCGGCCAGGAGCACGTGGCGGCGTTGCAGGCTCATCGGTTCTCTCCTTGTCATGTCTGATCAGAGGTAAGCAATCCAGCGGCCACACACCACCACAGCCAGCCAGATCACGGTGGAACCCAGCATCTGTACCCGCGCCAGAGCATCCAGGCGAGCCAGGGAACCTCGCCCATGGAACCACGCGGCGTTGCAACCCGCAAGCATTAACAGCAGCATCTTCAAGGTGAATGCGCGGCTGGCGAGCAGTTCGGCAGGCTGTGTGGCAAACATCAAGAGGCCCGACGCCGCCGCCAGGCCAAAACCACACAACGCCAGCGACAGGCTGAGCCGCGCCAAGTCCTTGACGGGCAGCGCCGCCCCACGGCCAAACACCCGCAACTCCAGCAAGACCAAATTGCCCAGCAGCAAGGCAATGCCCACGATGTGCACCACCTCCAGCGCGGGGTAGGCCCACGCATGGGACTTAAGGGCTGCAAAAAACATCGGAGCGGCCTTGTTGCTCAGTGCAGCAGTTCGAGCATCAGCGAGATCCTGGCCTTCAAGGGGGATAGCCCTTTGGAGTCCGGTAATGCGTCCCCCGGCTTGGGCAGCACCTGCCCCTCAGGGCAGCGTGTGGACCGCACCACGCGCACACCCGCCTCCTGGGCACGCAGCAATGCGGCCTCCAGAGCATGGTGGATGGTGCCATTGCCCGTGCAGGCCACCACCAGCCCCTGGACCCCATCTCGCACCAGTGCGTCCACCATGGTTCCCGATGCGCCAGCGTGGCTGATGACCACTTCCACGCGGGGCCAGGCTGCGGCATTCACTACATTTTGAATAGCATTCAATGCTGGAACACCAGGCGCCAGGGGCCAATCCTGCACAAGGCGGACAGCCCCCTCCTCCACCCAACCCAAAGGCCCGGCCTCGCCCGAGTTGAACGCATTCACCCGGTAGGGGTGCACCTTCTGAACCTGCCGTGCCCCATGAATTTCGCCAGCGGCGACCGCCAGCACACCCCGTGCGCCGGGCGTGACCGCCACAGCAACAGCATCCAGAAGATTCTGAGGCCCATCGGGCGTGAGCGCCGTGGCCGGGCGCATGGCACAGGTCAGCACCACGGGTTTCGCGCGGGTGTCCAGCACTTCGTGCAGAAACCAGGCCGTCTCTTCCAGCGTGTCGGTTCCGTGGGTAATGACTACACCACGCACCTCGGGATCTTCCAGATGGTGCGCACAGCGCAGCGCCAGCGCCTGCCACACCTGGCCATCCATGTCCTTGCTGTCGATCTGGGCCACCTGCTCCGCCACCAGCACGCTCCGCGCGGCCTGCTGCAATCCGGGAACAGCTGCAAGCAGCTGCCCGACCCCTACCTGCGCAGCGGTGTAGCCGATGTTGTCGCCAGCCTGCGCGGACGTGCCCGCAATGGTCCCTCCGGTACCCAAAACCACAATTTTTTGCCCACTCACTTGCGTACTCCGAAAAACTGGTGAAAAATACAGTTACTGGATTAAAAAACAGTTGTCCATCACTGTAGCCGCCTCCACCGGAAACCACCATGCTCGACAACCCGAAACTCACTGCCCGCCAGCAACAAATTCTGGATCTCATCCAGACGGCCATTGCACGCACCGGGGCGCCGCCCACCCGTGCAGAGATCGCTGCCGAACTGGGGTTCAAGTCGGCCAACGCGGCAGAAGAACATCTCCAGGCGCTGGCGCGCAAAGGCGTGATCGAGCTGGTCAGTGGCACATCCCGTGGCATCCGGTTGCGCGGTGACACCGTGCGCTCCATCAATGCAGCGCGCGGCAACCAGTTCAGCCTGCCGATTCCCGGACTCTCACAACTGTTGCTACCCCTGGTGGGACGTGTGGCGGCAGGGTCGCCCATTCTCGCGCAGGAACACGTTGACCAAACCTACAGTGTGGAAAACAGCCTGTTCCATCACAAGCCCGATTACCTGCTCAAAGTGCGCGGTATGTCGATGCGCGATGCCGGAATCATGGATGGCGATCTGCTGGCTGTGCAGTCCACCCGCGAAGCCCGCAACGGCCAGATCATCGTGGCCCGCCTGGGAGACGATGTGACGGTCAAGCGCCTGCGCCGCACTGCGACCGCCATCGAACTGCTGCCCGAGAACCCGGATTACCCGGTCATCGTGGTGCAGCCCGGCGAACCCTTTGAGATTGAAGGGCTCGCCGTCGGCCTCATCCGCAACACCATGCTGATGTAACCACAGCGCTCCATCGCATTCACTCATGAATTAGTTCGTTAGCTGCCGCGCTGCAGGTGGCGGGCGTTTGGCGCACTGGTAAAACCAGTACGCCAGCCCTGCGGTGCCGGTTTACTTTGCAATCCTGCCTATGTCCAACCCCCGACCTTCGGAGTTTTCACATGGGAATTGCCTTGACCACCTTTTCTGCGCTCTCCAGCACTCTGCGTACCCTGACCCACTGGCTCCACACCTTCAAGGAGCCGTCTGCAGCAGACCTGCCAGCGCCCCGCCCCCATCCCGATGACGCGGACCTGGGCCGCAGGAGCGGATCAGCAGGCACTGACAAACCCCGCCATCCATCCAACATCCCCAGCCAACGTCCACCGCGAGGCAACTGGCCCTTTACGGTCAGCCCCCAGACACCACCCACCGGAGCCACCACGCGGTTTGTGGCCACCAATACCGATGCCCGGGCGTTCATACCGCCGCCTGCCGCTACCCGCGTTGCCGGTGGATCATCCAGATTGGCAGACGGCTCAGGCGGCAGGGCTGCCAAGGTCCTGCGCAGGGTCCCCACATCGGGCGGCTCAGGCCGACTGGTGATCGCCGGCCGCATGGCCGATGTGTGCGCCGAGCTGGACCGCCTGGCTGCATCCGAGGCGGCGCTGCAAGCCTGTTGAGCCCAAGGCATGCACCACCCAGCGATCCATTGACTGCTTTGCATATTGAGGGTGCTGCCTGATCGCTGTGGACAGCGCTTGTCGAGGTCGCCAACACTCCGTCACCAAAAGCCCCATCCTTTCCTGTACCAGGGGGCGGTCCGGTATGAAACGACCGGCGTAGCCAAGGCACAATGTCGGGATGAACATTGTGATTCTCGACGACTACCAGGACGCAGTCCGCAAGCTCCACTGCGCATCCCGGCTCGACGCGTACACCGCCAAGGTCTACACCAATACCGTCAAGGGGCTGGGCCAGCTGTCCGTCCGCCTCAAAGACGCTGACATCATCGTGCTTGTGCGGGAGCGCACCCAGATCACCCGTCAACTGGTGGAGAAACTTCCCCGTCTCAAGCTCATCGCGCAAACCGGCAAGATCGGCAATCACATTGATGTAGCTGCCTGTACGGAACGTGGGATTGCAGTGGCAGAAGGCATAGGCTCACCCGTGGCCCCCGCAGAGCTGACGTGGGCACTTGTCATGGCCGCAATGCGCCGACTGCCGCAGTACATCTCCAACCTCAAGCATGGCGCCTGGCAACAATCAGGGCTGAAGACGGCGTCCATGCCTCCCAATTTTGGCCTTGGCAGCGTGCTGCGGGGCAAAACGCTGGGTATCTGGGGTTATGGCCGCATTGGCCAATTGGTGGCGGGCTACGGGCGTGCTTTTGGAATGAACGTCCGCATTTGGGGGCGTGAGGCATCACGCGCCCAGGCCTTGACGGATGGATACCAGGCTGCCACCACGCGCGAGGAGTTTTTCTCGCAATGCGATGTGATCTCGCTCCACCTTCGGCTCAACGACGAAACGCGCGGCATCGTCTCACTCGAAGATCTGTCTTGCATGAAGCCCACCTCCCTGCTGGTCAACACTTCGCGTGCCGAGCTGATTGAGACCGATGCCCTGATTGCCGCCCTGAACCGGGGCCGCCCCGGCATGGCCGCTGTCGATGTATTCGAGAGCGAACCCATCCTTCAGGGCCATGCCCTGCTGCGGCTGGAGAACTGCATTTGCACGCCCCACATTGGCTATGTAGAGCAAGACAGCTATGAGCTTTATTTTGGTGCAGCGTTCGACAATGTGGTGAATTTCATCAAAGGCACTCCCACCAACATCGTGAATCCAGGCGCACTGCAGGTGCGGCGTTAATTTGGCGCAAAAATCGGGTACATCCATCCTCGCTATTGCGGGAAGCAACAAGACTGGAAGCTCCTGACCTCAGTACGATTGCATCTTCTGCTGCGCCTAGCGCCGGTTTTGGTCATCGCCCGAGTCTTCAACAAACTCCAGCTCCTGGGCATTGAGCAGCCAAGCAGAACAACCTGCTCACCCCACCTAGCTGCATTTGAACAACAAAAAAAGGGCTTCCCAAAGGAAGCCCTTTTGTTTGGCGCTCTCCAAAGCCAAAAAAACCTTGAAGAGCCAGACCACTCCGATTACAGAGGGGTCTTCTTGCCGTCCTTGTAGACGTACAGAGTGATGGCGGGGTTCTTCATTTCGCCATTGGGTTCAAAAGCGATGGTGGAGGTCACACCCTTGAAGTTGGACTTGGCCAGCTCGTTCACGTACACCTTGGGGTCCACGGAGTTGGCGCGCTTCATAGCGTCCACCAGCAGGAACGTGGCGTCGTAGGTGTAGGGGCTGTAGACCTGGAACTGGTTGGGGTACTTGGCATCGTACTTGGCCTTCCAGGCCGTGCCGCCAGGCATCTTGGCCAGCGAAGAGCCGCCTTCAGCGCAAATCACGTTGCCCAGGGTCTTGGCACCCGCTGCGAGCTTGGCGATTTCAGACGTGCAGACGCCGTCACCACCGAAGTACTTGACGTTGCCCATGCCCAGTTGTTCCATCTGGCGCAGCATGGGGCCGGCTTGAGGGTCCATACCGCCGTAGAACACGGCATCAGGGTTCTTGGACTTGATGGCTGTCAGGATGGCCATGAAGTCGGTAGCCTTGTCGGTCGTGAACTGCTCGTCCACCACTTTCATGCCCTTGGCAGTGGCAGTCTTCTTGAACACGTCTGCCACACCTTGGCCGTAAGCAGTACGGTCGTCGATGATGGCAACCGTCTTCAGCTTGAGCGTATCCACAGCGTAGAACGCCAGGCCAGCGCCCAGGGCGTTGTCATTGGCGATGATACGGAAGGTGGTCTTGTAGCCAGGCTTGGTCAGGTTGGGGTTGGTCGCAGCGCCCGTCACCATCGGGATGCCGCAGTCGTTGTAGACCTTGGAAGCAGGAATGGTGGTACCGGAGTTGAGGTGGCCGACAACGCCTGCAACTTTGGAGTCGCACAGCTTTTGTGCAGCGGCCGTGCCCTGCTTTGGATCGGCAGCGTCATCTTCAGCTTGAAGTTCGAACTTGATCTTCTTGCCGCCGATGGTGATGCCTTGAGCGTTCAGCTCTTCAATGGCCATGCGGGCGCCATTTTCGTTGTCCTTGCCGTAGTGGGCTTGGGCGCCGGAAACCGGAGCCACATGGCCGATCTTGACCACCTGCTCTTGTGCAGAGGCCACACCAGCAACAGCCGCGATAGCAGCAACCACGGTCAGTTTCAACTTCAATTGCATATCAAATCTCCAGTAAAGATAAACGCTGAGAATCTTCTTGTGTCTCAACGCAGGCGAACATATCGCAATTTACGGGCCAGATCATTAGGGAACACGATTAAACGCGAGAGAAACCACAGGGGAATACCCTGTCATCCCTTTGGCACCGAGGCCGCGCCACTGGCCAGCTCGTCCGCCACCGCCTCGTACACGGCATGCCGGACCACGGATTCAATCTCTTCACGCAGTCGCGGCAGCACTGATCGTGTCTGCTCCTGCACCACGGTGGCGATGGCTTCGCGCAAACGTTGATCCAGCACAACGTCCACACGCTGCATGACCCTGTGCACCATGTACTCCTCCATGCCTTCCGGCAGTGGCCGGGTGAGCTGCGGTCTGGGCGTCTTTGAAGACCCGAGGGTCGACGCGAGCGATGCTGGCGAAGGCGAAGACGAAGACGCGGGAGCCACTGCCGCCGCAACGGGAGCATGGTGAACCAACGGAGCGGGCGCACTCTGCACGGGCGCTGGTGCAGCCGGGCGTGGCGCCATCACAGCAGGCGGGCGGGCACTGGGCAGAGGCGGGCTCAGCGGTCGTGTCGCAGGCTGCGCTGCTGTCGGGCTGGGTCTTGCAGCGGGCAACGCGGACGGAGACATGACCGTGGTGCGCAATGGTGCAGAGGACGCCGGCGGCAGAGGCGCGGAGTCCGGCACCTGCACCACTTCGGTGAGGGTGGGAACAAAGCGCGGGGGCGTTTTGGGAGGAGGCAGCGCCATCAGCCAGCTTTCAGCACCAAGTCGTGGCGAGTAATGGCATAGCCGCGCGATGCATAGTGGCGCCAGCGCGCCCGGGCCTCGCCACGATCCAACTCATCCTGCGCACTCACCACCTCCACCAACCGATCAAACCGGCCAAATCCCTCGGGCACCTCCGCGTGCAGGTTCAGTAGCACTTCATGGTGCGGGGCAGACCGGGCATCGGCAGTCAGCAACACGGGAGACGCATGGACCAGGTCTTGATCAGCATCGCCAAGGCAATGGGCCACAAAGTCCTGCGGAGCAAGGGCCCAGAGCATGCGGTCCAGCGCCGCCAAGGTGTCGGGTGGCGCCGCAATCACCAGGCGGGCCCCGCTGCGCTGCACCTTGCGCGCAAAGCGGCATGCGTAGGCCAGCTTGTCCGGCGCATTGAAATGAAACGCAACCTCGGTCATGGCACGCTCAGGCCGTCTTGGTGCGCACGGAGCGTTTTGCCGCCGCAGGCTTGGAAACCGGCTTGGCACGGGCCTGGCCCATCAGATAGTGCACCAGAAGTCCCACCGGCCGCCCTGTGGCACCTTTTGCGGCGCCACCCTTCCAGGCCGTGCCAGCAATATCCAGGTGCGCCCATGGCACGTCGCCCACGTACTTTTGCAGGAACTTCGCGGCGGTGATGGAGCCCCCCGCACGGCCGGCTACATTGCCCATGTCGGCGAAATTGCTCTTGAGACCATCGGCATAGTCGTCGTCCAGCGGCATGCGCCAGCAAGGGTCCTGGGCAGACTCGCCGGCCTGCTGCAATGCGGATGCCAGGGGATCGTTGTTGGCGAACAGACCACTGCGCACACCACCGAGCGCAATCACGCAGGCGCCGGTCAGGGTGGCGATGTCCACCACGGCGGCAGGCTTGAAGCGGGCGGCGTAGGTGAGCGCATCGCACAGCACCAGACGGCCTTCGGCGTCGGTGTTCAGGATTTCGATGGTCTGACCGCTCATGCTCGTGACCACGTCACCCGGCTTGACGGCACGGCCATCGGGCATGTTCTCGCAGGCGGGTATCAGCCCCACCACATTGATCGAGGGCTGCAACTCTCCCAGAGCGCGAAAGGTGCCCAGCACACTGGCAGCGCCGCACATGTCGAACTTCATCTCGTCCATCTCCGGGGCAGGCTTGATGGAGATGCCCCCGGTATCGAACGTAATGCCCTTGCCCACCAGCACGACGGGAGCCTGGTCCTTGGCCGCGCCGTTGTAGCGCAATTCGATGAATCTCAGGGGTTCCTCGGAACCCCTTGCCACAGCAAGGAAGGCGCCCATGCCCAACCGGGCCACTTCGGCCGGGCCGTGGACCTTGCACTGGATGCGGGGCAGCTTGCTCAGAGTCTTGGCGGCATCGGCGAGCAGGGTGGGGGTGGCATGGTTGGCGGGGCGGTTGCCCCATTCCCGCGCAAACTCAACCCCAGCCACCAGCGCCACACCGGCGTCGAAGTCCTCGCGCACATCCGGGGCGGTGGGTACACCCACCACGCAGCGGCTCAGGCTGCGTGCCTCCACCTTGGTCTTGGTGGTGGTGTAGACATAGCTCACTTCGGCCACAGCCTGCACGGCGGCGCTGACAGAAGCGGCTTGCACGGCTCCGGCAAAACACAACACCACCCGTTTGGTCTGCGGCGCCTTGACGGCACCCCCCACCGCCTGCAGCGCCTGGCGGGTGGCACGGGCAGATCCGTCACCCTGCCCCACCAACACTACGCGACGGGCGGCAACGGCAGGCACTTGGTACAGCTGCAGGTGCTTGCCCGCCTTGGTGGCCAGATCCCCGTTCTTGAGCGCCAGGGCCGCTAGGGCGGACAGCGCATCCTTGCCGGGCTTGAAGCCCTCAGGGAGCAGCACAACCAGCAGGTCGCATTTCTCTGAAGCTGCCGCAGCAAGGTCAAGGGTCTTGAGATCAAAGTTCATAATCGGTGTTTTCCTTTTGAGCGTGCTATGCACTTTGATATGCACGCAAAAGTGCATAGCGCGCTCCTAGCCAATGTTATTCGATTCATCCATCCGCAAGGAGCTGGCGCGCAGCTTTGGCGCGACGCTCGTGGTGCTGGTGACCGTGGTCATGACCATGATGCTCATCCGCACCCTGGGACAGGCATCCAAGGGCAGCGTGAGCCCTTCCGATGTGATGCTGGTCATGGGCTTCACGGTGCTGGGGCAGTTGCCCACCATCTTGAGCCTGAGCCTCTTCATCGCTGTGGTCGGCACACTTTCGCGCATGTACCGTGACAGCGAAATGGTCATCTGGTTTGCCAGCGGCCGTGGCCTCATCAGCCTGCTGCGGCCCTTGCTGCGTTTTGCGTGGCCGGTCATGGTGGTCATTGCTGTGCTGTCGCTGCTGGTGTGGCCCTGGGCCAACTCCCAGATTCAGGAACTCAAGACGCGCTACGAACAACGCAGCGACATCGACCGCATCGCGCCCGGCGAATTCCAGGAATCCTCCAACGGCAGCCGGGTGTTCTTCATCGACAAGGACAGCCCCGACACGCAGGCTGGCAACAACATCTTCATCGCCGCCACCGACGGCGCCCGCGAATCCGTGACCTCTGCGCGCAGCGCGCGGCTGGAGACACGGGGCGGCGAGCGCATGGCGGTGCTGAGCGAAGGACAGCGCCTGGAGACCTCGCGCGACAAGCCCGGCGTCAAGATCAGCGAGTTCTCCGAATACGGCACCCGCATTGGGTCGGCACCTGCAGGCTCGGCGGAAGAACTGTCTGTGAAGACCCGCGCCACGCACGAGCTGCTGATGCAACCCTTGCCCGCCTACCGCGCCGAGCTGGGCTGGCGCCTGGGGCTGGCGCTGGCCGCCATCAACTTCGTCGTGCTGGGCCTGGCCGTGGCCAGCGTCAACCCGCGCGCTGCGCGCAGCACCAGCCTGGTGTTCGCGCTTTTTGCCTTCATCGTGTACTACAACCTCATGACGCTGGGACAAAGCTGGGTGGGTGCGGGCCGGTTGGGCCTGCTGAGCTTCATGGTGCTGCTGCATGGCGGCATGTTGACCATGTCGCTGCTGATCCTGGCTGCGCGCCACAACCACTGGACCGTGCGGCGGCTCTGGCAGCCCCGTCTGACCAGGAGCCCCGCATGAAAACCATTCGCCGCTTGATCCACCGCGAAGCCCTGTTCGCCGTGGCCTTTGTCACCGCCGGATTTCTGGCGCTGTTTTTCTTTTTTGACCTGGTGGACGAACTGCGCTGGGTGGGCCGCACCGGCGCCGAGGGCTACCAGCTCTCGCATGCTTTCCTGTTCGTGGTGCTGAGCATTCCCAGCCACCTGTACGAATTGCTGCCCATTACCGTGCTCATCGGCACCATCTTCGTGATGGCTCGGCTCGCCCAAAGCTCCGAATTCACCATCATGCGCACCAGCGGCATGGGCCCGTGGCGTGCCTTGCGCACCCTGGTGGCGCTGGGGGGCTTCTTTGTACTGTTGACCTTTGCGGTAGGCGACTACATTGCGCCGCTGACCGACCGCGCCGCCCAGCTCGTCAAGGTGCGATACCTGGGGCGCCTGACCACTGGCGCCACGGGCGCCTGGCTCAAAGAGCGCCAGGACGACTACTCCTATGCCGTGAACGTGCGCGCCCTCACACCCAATGGCGGCATGCTGGACGTGCGTATCTTTGAATTCGATGCCAAGGGCCGGCTCGCCTCGCAGACGCGGGCCGCATCCGGCCAGTTTGGGCCGGACGGTGCGTGGAACCTGGAGCAAGTGCAGCGCAGCCGCTTCGAACAGCGCGGCAACGACGAGGCGCGTGTGGAGCACCTGGATGCACCCACCCTGCAGTGGCCCACCCGCATCAGCGCCGACATGGTGGCCGCCTCGCTGCTCAAACCCGACCGCATGGCCACCATCGACCTCTTCCAGTACATCCGCCACCTCGACGCCAACGGCCAGTCTGCCCAGCGGTACGAAATCGAGTTCTGGCGCAAGGTTTTCTACCCGCTCAGTTGCCTGGTGATGGTGGTGCTGGCCCTGCCTTTTGCCTACCTGCATTTCCGCTCGGGCGGCATTGCGGGCTATGTGTTTGGCGGCGTCATGGCGGGCATCAGCTTCTTCTTGCTGAACAACGTGTTCGGCTATGCAGGCAACCTGCAGAACTGGTCGCCCTGGCTCACCGCCGCCGCGCCGGGGCTCATCTATTCCGTGCTGTCGCTAGCCGCCTTCGGCTGGCTGGTGCTTCGCCGGTAAAATTTTTTTAAGCCTTTTGGGCCTCTACCGCTTATGCAACAAGCGCAAGCCGCTATCATTTTATTCGCACACGGATCGCGGGACCCACTCTGGCGCGTGCCGCTGGAAGCCGTTGCGGCGCATATCGCCGCGCAGCAGCCTGGCAGGCCGGTCCTTTGCGCTTACCTGGAACTGTGCACACCATCGCTGCCAGATGCCGCCCAGCAACTCACCGCACAGGGCGCCACGCAGGTCACCGTGGTGCCCATGTTCCTGGGCACCGGCAAGCATGCGCGTGAAGACCTGCCCGTGCTGGTGCAGGACCTGCGTGCCGCCCACCCCGGCGTTCATTTCCACGTGCAGACCGCCATCGGCGAAGACCCGCGCATGACCGCATTGATGGCAGAAATCGCGTGCGAGGCGCCCCAAAGCTGAGGTTCTTCCAATATCTCTTAGATGCTTGCAGCATAATGATGCAACCCTTTAGGCGATATCAGATATGAACCTGCACCAATTCCGTTTCGTTCAAGAGGCAGCACGCCGCAACCTCAACCTGACTGAAGCCGCCAAGGCCCTGCACACCTCCCAGCCCGGGGTTTCCAAGGCCATCATCGAGCTGGAAGAAGAACTGGGCGTGGACATCTTTGCCCGCCACGGCAAACGCCTCAAGCGCATCACCGAGCCCGGCCAGCACGTGCTCAAAAGCATCGAAGTCATCATGCGCGAGGTGGGTAACTTGAAGCGCATTGGCGAGCAGTTCAGCGCACAAGACAGCGGCACCTTGAGCATCGCCACCACCCACACCCAGGCCCGCTACGTGCTGCCCGTGCCCGTGGCGCGGCTGCGTGAGGCCTACCCCAAAGTCAACATCAGCCTGCACCAGGCCACGCCGCACGAGGTGGCGCGCATGGTGATCGATGAAGTGGCCGAAATCGGCATGGCCACCGAATCCCTGGCCGATTACCCCGAACTCGTCACCCTGCCCTGCTACGAATGGCAGCACGTGCTGGTCGTGCCCAACGACCACCCGCTCGCGCAGAAGGAACGCATCGGCCTGGACGACCTGGCGCACGAGGCGTTGATTACCTACCACCCCTCGTTCACCGGCCGGGGCAAGATCGACCAGGCCTTTGCCGCCCGCAAGCTTCAGCCGCGCATCGTGCTCGAAGCCATCGACTCGGACGTGATCAAGACCTACGTGCGCCTGGGCCTGGGCATCGGCATCGTTGCTGAGATGGCCATGCGCGACGACCCGGTGGGCGACTTGGCCGTGCGCCCTGTGGGCCACCTTTTCGGGCAGAGCGTGGCACGCGTTGCCTTCAAGCGCAGCGCCTACCTGCGCAACTTTGTCTATAAATTTGCCGAACTGCTCAGCGACCGGCTGAGCCGCGACCTTATCGCACGTGCGATGACGGGGCACGTCAACGACTATGAGCTGTGACTTCGCCGTAGTTCGCCTGTCTTCAAAACACCTTTGATTTTTACGTTGTTGCGCCATGACCCAAGCTAACGCTGCCGCCCGCACCCCAGCCTTCCCCAGCAAGCTGCCCCACGTCGGCACCACCATCTTCACGGTGATGTCGGCCCTTGCCACCGAACACAAGGCCGTCAACCTGGGCCAGGGCTTTCCAGACTTTGAATGCGCCCCTGAGCTGGTGAACGCCGTCACCGCCGCCATGCAGGCCGGGCACAACCAGTACCCGCCCATGCCCGGCATCCCCGCGCTGCGCGAGGCCGTGGCCCGCAAAATCGAGGCGCTGCACGGCCGCGCCTACAACCCCAATACTGAAATCACCATCACGGCGGGTGCCACGCAGGCCATCATCACCGCCATACTCGCCATCGTGCACCCGGGTGATGAGGTGATCGTGCTCGACCCCTGCTACGACAGCTATGTGCCCAACATCGAGCTGGCTGGCGGCAAGGCCGTGCGCGTGCCGCTCACGCCAGGCACCTTCCGCCCCGACTTCGCCAAGATCAGCGCCGCCATCACGCCGCGCACCCGCGCCATCCTCATCAATAGCCCGCACAACCCCAGCGCCACCATCTGGACGGCCGAGGAAATGCGCCAGCTCGAAGACCTGCTCGCGCCCACCGACATCCTGCTGATCAGCGACGAGGTGTACGAGCACATGGTGTTCGACGGCGCCGAGCACCAGAGCGCAGCGCGCTTTGCGGGCCTGGCCGCACGCGCCTTCATCGTGTCCAGCTTTGGCAAAACCTTCCACGTTACCGGCTGGAAGGTCGGCACCGTGGCCGCCCCTGCAGCGCTGACGGCCGAGTTCCGCAAGGTGCACCAGTTCAACGTGTTCACCGTCAACACGCCCATGCAGCATGGCCTTGCTGCCTACCTGCAAGACCCCACGCCCTACCTGCAACTGCCCGCGTTCTACCAGGCCAAACGCGACCTGTTCCGCCAGGGCCTGGAGGGCTCGCGCTTCAAGCTGCTGCCCAGTACCGGCAGCTACTTCCAGTGCGTGGACATCTCGGCGATCAGCGACTTGAACGAGGCCGATTTCTGCCAGTGGCTCACCCGCGAGGTGGGCGTGGCGGCGATTCCGCTGTCAGCGTTCTATGGCGACGGGTTTGACCAGCGCGTGGTGCGGTTCTGCTTTGCCAAGAAGGACGAAACGCTGCGCGCCGCGCTGGAGCGACTGCGCAAGCTTTGATCTGCAGGGCCTATTGAGGCCCTACCTCGTCTGCCGCGCCAGCCACACCCCCGCCACTGCCAACGCCATCCCCACCAGCGCCCAGCCGCTGAGCGTCTCGCCAAACATGGCCCAGGCAATCAGCGCCGTGGTGGGCGGGGTCAGGTAGAACAGACTGGCCACGTTCACTGCGCCGCCCCGGCGAATGAGCAGGTTCAGCAGGCTCACCGCCCCCAGCGAGAGCACCAGCACCAGCCAGCCCAGCGCAAACACAAACTCTCCCGTCCACGATATGGCCATGGATTCGGTGGCGTAGGCGACGGCGGCCATGGCCACGGCACAGGGCAGGTACTGAATCACCGAGCCCGTGCGCAAGTCGAACGAGGGGCAGAAACGCTTCTGGTACAGCGTGCCGGCCGTGATGCCCAGCAGCGCGACCACAGCGGGCAGCAGCATGCCCATCAGTGCATTGGCTGGCACGGTGGCCACCTTGCCGGCCACCACCAGCGCCACGCCGGTAAAGCCCAGGGCCAGGCCCGCCCACTGTGCCGGCCGCACCTTCTCGCCCAGCAAAGCCCCGGCCACCAGGGCTGTCAGCAGTGGCTGCAACCCCACCACCAGCGCCGTGATGCCTGACGGCAGCCCGTGCCCGATGGCCATGAACACCCCGCCCAGGTACACGCCATGCACCAGCAGGCCCGACACCCCAATGTGCAGCCAGGCCCTTCCCGTTGGCGGCCACGGCGCACGCGCCACGGCGACCACCGCGAGCATGAGCACGATGACGATGGCAAACCGCAGCGCAAGAAAGGTCAGTGGCTCCACATACGGCAGCCCCAGCTTGGCGCCGATAAAGCCGGTGCTCCAGAGCGCCACAAAAAGCAAAGGGACCAGCGAATTGAGCGGACTGGAAGCGCTGGGACGGAGTGGAGTGGCCTGGGTCATGAAGAAAAGAAACGAAAACCGGGGTGGGGATGATCTCACCTTGCGAGCGCCTTGGCTCCGGGCTGGCATCCAAGCACTGCTGTGACCCGGCTCCCTTGCTAGAAAGCCTCAGTGTGTGCCCCAGCAAGGCGTGCAACAGCAGACACACCCAACGCCTGCACCACCACCAGCCAGCCCGTGCCCCGCACAAAGGTGAATCAGAGCAAAAACAGCCTCTAGCGCAGGAAGACAAAGCGCCAATAGCTATCAACTAGATAGCACACCACCACACACCTGTTTGATAGTCCGGCCGCGCGCCCGCGCATCTTGATGCGATCTTGATACCCCGCCCCGCACTCTTGCGCTCGTCTTGATGCGGCCATTCCTAGCATCGGTCCATGTCTCAAGGAGGACGCTATGGACTGGATATTTTTGGCGACAGCAGGCCTGCTCTGGCTGGCTGGCTATGGGCTGGCCCAGGGTTGCGCGCGGCTGCAACAGCAAGCGCAAGGGGGGCGGTCATGACCAGCGGCTGGATGATTCTGGCGGCCGTGCTGGCTGCTGCCCTGTTGGTGTACCTGGTCGCTGTGCTGCTGCGGCCGGAGGACTTTTCATGAGCACCGGTGCCTGGCTGCAACTGGCAGTGTTTATGGCACTGCTGCTGGCGCTGGCTTGGCCGCTGGCGCGCTGGATTGACGCCGTCATGGCAGGCCGCTTTGCCCTGGGGCGGCGGCTGGAGGGGCCGCTGTTCAAACTTGCTGGCGTGCGGCCCGACGAAGAAACTGGCTGGCTGCGCTACGCGCTGGGCCTGCTGGTGTTCAACGGCCTGGGCGTGCTGGCCGTGTATGCGCTGCAGCGCTGGCAGGCGGTGTTGCCCCTCAACCCGCAAGGCATGGCTGCCGTGTCGCCGGACTCGGCCTTCAACACGGCCGTCAGCTTTGTCACCAACACCAACTGGCAAGGCTATGGTGGCGAGAGCACCATGAGCTACCTCACGCAGATGCTGGCGCTGACGGTGCAGAACTTTCTGTCTGCCGCCACGGGCCTGGTGGTCGTCATTGCGCTGGTGCGTGGTTTTGCAAGGCACTCTGCACAATCCATCGGCAATGTGTGGGCCGACCTGACCCGCGCCACGCTATGGGTGCTGCTCCCTCTGTCGCTGGTGCTGGCCGTAGTGTTTGCAGGCCAGGGCGTGATCCAGAACCTGTCACCCTATACCGAGGCACAGACGCTGGAGCCCGTCCACTACGACGCCCCCAAGCTCGATAGCGCAGGCCATCCCGTGCTCGACGCACAAGGCGCCCCGGTCACCGAGCCCGCCACACAAACCACCCAGACGCTGGCCATGGGCCCCGTGGCCTCACAGCTCGCCATCAAGATGCTGGGCACCAACGGCGGTGGCTTCTTCAACGCCAACTCGGCCCACCCGTTCGAGAACCCATCGGCCGCCAGCAACCTGCTGCAGATGCTGGCGATCTTCCTCATCCCCGCCGCGCTGTGCCTGGTGTTTGGCCGCATGGTGGGCGATGAGCGCCAGGGCTGGACGATTCTGGCAACGATGAGCCTCCTATTCCTGGTCGCAGTGTTGGCAGCCACCACGTTTGAGCAGCAGGGCAACCCGCTTCTGGCCTCGCTGGGCGTGGACCAAGCCGCCAGCGCGCTGCAGCCGGGCGGCAACATGGAAGGCAAAGAAACGCGGTTTGGCATCGCCGCCTCGGCCCTGTTCGCAGTGATCACCACAGCCGCGAGCTGCGGCGCGGTGATTGCGATGCACGACAGCTTCACCCCCCTGGGCGGCATGGTGCCCATGGTGCTCATGCAGATGGGCGAGGTGGTATTTGGCGGCGTGGGCTCGGGCCTGTACGGCATGCTGGTGTTCGCCATCATGGCCGTGTTCATTGCCGGGCTGATGATTGGCCGCACGCCCGAATACCTGGGCAAGAAGATCGAGGCGCACGAGATGAAGCTTGTGTCCATCGCGATCCTCATCACCCCGCTGTTGGTGCTGCTGGGCACGGCCGTAGCTGTGATGAGCGAGGCGGGCCGCGCTGGCCTGGCCAACCCGGGCGCGCATGGGTTCAGCGAGGTGCTGTATGCGCTGTCTTCTGCCGCCAACAACAACGGCAGCGCCTTTGCAGGCCTGTCGGCCAACACCCCGTTCTACAACACGCTGCTGGCCGTGGCCATGTGGCTGGGGCGGTTTGGCGTGATCGTGCCCGTGCTGGCCATGGCCGGTGCCCTGGCCGCCAAGAAGCGCGCCACCGCCACCGACGGCACCCTGCCCACGCACGGCCCACTGTTTGTGGTGCTGCTCGGCGGTGTGGTGCTGCTGGTCGGACTGTTGAACTATGTGCCCGCCCTCGCGCTGGGCCCGGTGGGCGAGCATTTGATGCTCTGGCCACGTTAAGAAGATAGCTGGGAGATTGTGATGACTCGCAAAACATTGACCCTGTTCGACCCCGCCCTGGTGCGCCCCGCGCTGCTGGAGGCTTTCAAGAAGCTGGACCCGCGCGTGCAATGGCGCAACCCCGTGATGTTTGTGGTGTACGTGGGCAGCGCATTCACCACCGCGCTGGCCGCCAGCAAACCTGAGGGCTTCACCGCTGCCGTGGCGCTGTGGCTGTGGTTCACCGTGCTGTTCGCCAACTTTGCCGAGGCCATGGCCGAGGGCCGCAGCAAGGCCCAGGCGGCTTCGCTGCGCGGCCTGAAAAAGCAGACCTGGGCGAAAAAGCTGGACGGCCAGTTTGACCGCAACACCCCACGCACCGCCATGACCTGGCTGCCCTTGGAGGCAGCCAACCTGCGCAAGGGCGATGTGGTGCTGGTGGAGGCGGGTGACACCATCCCTGCCGATGGCGAGGTGATCGATGGTGTGGCCTCGGTGGACGAGAGCGCCATCACCGGCGAATCCGCCCCGGTGATCCGCGAATCGGGCGGAGACTTCTCGGCCGTGACTGGCGGCACCCGCGTGCTGTCCGACTGGATCGTAGTGCGCGTGGCCGTGAACCCCGGCGAGACCTTCGTGGACCGCATGATCGCCATGGTGGAGAACGCCAAGCGCCACAAGACACCCAACGAGATCGCGCTGACCATTTTGCTGGTGGCGCTCACCATCGTGTTCCTGGGTGTGGTGGTCACGCTGCTGCCGTTCTCGCTGTTCAGCGTGCAGGCCAGCGGTGCGGGCGAGCCTGTGAGCCTGGTGGTGCTGGTGGCCCTGCTGGTGTGCCTGATCCCCACCACGATTGCTGGCCTGCTCAGCGCCATTGGCGTGGCGGGCATGAGCCGCATGATGCAGGCCAATGTGATCGCCACCTCAGGCCGCGCGGTGGAGGCTGCAGGCGACGTGGACGTGCTGCTGCTGGACAAGACCGGCACCATTACCCTGGGCAACCGCCAGGCCAGCCAGTTCATCTCGGCCCCGGGTGTCACGGATGCCGCCCTGGCCGACGCCGCCCAATTGGCATCGCTGGCCGACGAAACGCCCGAAGGCCGCAGCATCGTCGTACTGGCCAAGCAGAAGTTCAACCTGCGCGAGCGCGACATCGAGGCCATGGGCGCCCAGTTCGTGCACTTCACCGCCCAGACCCGCATGAGCGGGGTGGACCTGCCCGGCCCGCGCCTGCTGCGCAAAGGTGCGGCCGATGCCATCCGCAAACATGTGGAGGCCCTGGGCGGGCGCTTTCCTACCGCCGTGCAGACGGCGGTGGACGATGTATCGCGCCGTGGCAGCACCCCGCTGGTGGTGGCCGATGGTGCCCACGTGCTGGGCGTGGTGGAGCTCAAAGACGTGGTCAAGGGCGGCATCAAGGAGCGCTTTGCCGAACTGCGCCGCATGGGCATCAAGACCGTGATGGTGACGGGCGACAACCGCCTGACGGCCGCCGCCATTGCCGCCGAAGCGGGTGTGGACGACTTTCTGGCCGAGGCCACCCCTGAGGCCAAGCTGCAGCTCATCCGCAGCTACCAGGCCAATGGCCAACTGGTGGCCATGACGGGCGACGGCACCAACGATGCGCCCGCCCTGGCCCAGGCCGACGTGGCCGTGGCCATGAACACCGGCACCCAGGCCGCCAAGGAGGCGGGCAACATGGTGGACCTGGACAGCAACCCCACCAAGCTCATCGAGATCGTGGAGACCGGCAAGCAGATGCTGATGACACGCGGCTCGCTCACCACCTTCAGCATCGCCAACGACATCGCCAAGTACTTCGCCATCATCCCGGCGGCGTTTGTCACCACCTACCCGCAGTTGTCGGCGCTGAACTTCATGCACCTGGCCAGCCCCTCGTCGGCCATCCTGTCAGCGGTGGTGTTCAACGCATTGATCATCATCTTTTTGATCCCGCTGGCCTTGAAGGGCGTGGCTTACCGCGCTGTAGGTGCTGCTGCGCTGCTGCGCCGCAACCTGGCTATTTACGGGCTGGGCGGGGTGGTGGTGCCATTCATTGGCATCAAGTTGATTGACATGGTGCTGGCAGCGACTGGCCTGACCTGAGCCACGCCCCATCCAAAGACATAGCCCACCGAATGACTGAAAAGGAAAATCCTATGCCTGTCCGTATTCCCCGCGACGACGTGCCCGCCAGCCCAGGCGGCCTGCTGCGCCCTGCCCTCACGCTGTTCGTTGTGCTGTCCATCATCACCGGCCTGCTGTACCCCCTGGCCGTCACCGGCGTGGCGCAGACCGCCTTCCCCCACCAGGCCAACGGCAGCCTCATCACGCAAAGTGGCAAGGTGCGGGGCTCCGAACTCATCGGGCAATCCTTCACCGAGCCCGGCCACTTCTGGGGCCGCCCCTCGGCCACGGCGCCCATGCCTTACAACGCAGCGGCCTCGGGCGGATCGAACCTGGGCCCCACCAACCCGGCGCTGGCAGATGCTGTGAAGGCACGCATTGAAGCCCTGCGCGCTGCCGACCCCGGCAACACACAACCCGTGCCCGTGGATCTGGTCACCGCCTCGGCCAGCGGGCTCGACCCGCACATCAGCCCCGCAGCCGCCGCCTACCAAGCCGAGCGTGTGGCCCGCGCTCGCAGCCTGCCCGTGGCACAGGTACAGGCCCTGGTGCAGCTGCACACCGAAAACCCCTGGCTGGGCCTGCTGGGTGAGCTGCGTGTGAACGTGCTGGCCTTGAACCTGGCGCTCGATGCGCTACCAAAATAATAGCTGCCTGCGCTTGATGAATAAGCGCTAGAGGCCAATTTGAATGCAAATTGATGGATACACTGTAGCCATGCAGGATCGCCCCGACCCCGACGCGCTGCTGCAGCGCATCCAGCAAGAGCAAGCCCAGCAGCAGCGTGGGCGGCTCAAGGTGTTCTTTGGCGCCTGCGCGGGGGTGGGCAAGACCTTTGCCATGCTGTCGGCAGCACGCGCTGCGCAGGCGCAAGGCACGCCCGTCACCATTGGCATGGTCGAGACGCACGGCCGTGCCGACACCGAGGCGCTGACCGCCCACCTGCCGCGCCTGCCGCTGCGCGCCCTGCCCTACAAAGACCGCACCCTGCCCGAGTTTGACCTGGACGCCGCCCTGGCCTGGGGCGCCGCGCACCCCGAGGGCCTGGTGCTGCTGGACGAGTTGGCCCACAGCAATGTGGCCGGATCGCGCCACCCCAAGCGCTGGCAAGACGCCGAAGAACTGCTGGCCGCAGGCATCGACGTGTGGTCCACCATGAACGTGCAGCACCTGGAGAGCCTGAACGACATCGTGAGCGGCATCACCGGCATCCGCGTGTGGGAGACGGTGCCCGACCAGTTCTTTGACGCGGCCGACGAAGTGGTGGTGGTAGACCTGCCGCCCGACGAACTGCTGGAGCGCCTGAAGGCCGGCAAGGTCTACCTGCCCCAGCAGGCCGAGCGCGCCGCTGCCAACTTCTTTCGCAAAGGCAACCTGCTGGCCCTGCGCGAGCTGGCCCTGCGCCGCACCGCTGACCGTGTGGACGACGAAATGCGCGCCTACCGCCGCGCCAGCAGCACCAGCGCCGAGGCCGTGTGGCCCAACCGCGAGGCCCTGCTGGCCTGCGTGGGCACGGGCGACAACGCCGAAAAAGTGGTGCGCAACTGCGCCCGTCTGGCCGCCCAGCTCGACCTGCCCTGGCACGCCGTGCATGTCGAGACGCCCGAGCAGCAAGGCCGGTCGGCCACGCTGCATCCGCAGGTGGAGCGCACCTTGAAACTTGCGCAACAGCTGGGGGCCGTGGCCTGCACGGTGCTGCCTGCCGCCCAGCCCGCGCAGGCCCTGGTGCGCTATGCGCGCGAGCACAACCTGGTGCGCGTGGTCATGGACCGCAGCGCACGCCGCTGGCCCTGGCAGACCACGCTGGCCGACCAGGTGGGGCATCTGGCCAGCGACCTCGACCTGCTGCAGGTGGGCACGCTGCCCGCCCGCGCAGGCCTGTCGCGCCCCTCCACCTCCAATGCGTCGCCTGAAACCACGAACAAGGGCGCTGCCTTCTGGCCTGGCTATCTGGCGGCGGGCTTGGCCTGCTGCCTTGCTGCCGTGGTGGCCACGCCGCTGGCCGATGTGCTGGAGCTGACCAACATCGTCATGCTGTTTTTGCTGGTGGTGGTGGGCGTGGCCTTGCGGTTTGGACGCGGCCCTGCCGTGATGGCCGCCATTCTGGGTGTGGCGTTCTTCGACCTTTTCTTTGTACCGCCGCGCTTCACGTTTGCGGTCAGTGACGCGCAGTACCTCGTCACCTTCGCCGTGATGCTGGTGGTGGCCCTGGTAGTGGGCCAGCTCACCGCCGGGCTCAAGGTGCAGGCCGAGTCCGCCACCGAGCGCGAACACCGCGTGCGCAGCCTGTACGACATGGCGCGCGACCTGTCTGCCGCGCTGCTGCCCGAGCAAGTGGCCGAGATTGGCGCGCGGTTCATGACCGGCGAGTTCAACGCAGGCAGCACTTTGGTGGTCGCTGACGACGACAACCGCCTTCAGATACTGCCCGGCGGCAGCGCGCCGGTGGACATGGCCGTAGCGCAATGGGCGTTTGAGCGCGGTGAGCCTGCTGGCCGGGGTACGGACACCTTGCACTCCAGCCCCACGCTGGTGCTGCCGCTCAAGGCGCCCATGCGCATCCGCGGCGTGCTGGTTGTAGCCATGCCCCAAGGACAGGTGCCGGGGGTGGAACCGCGCCGCCTGCTGCAGACCTGTGCCTCGCTGCTGGCCATCTCGCTGGAGCGCATCCACTACATTGATGTGGCGCAAAAAAGCACGGTGCAGATCGAGTCCGAGCGGCTGCGCAACTCGCTGCTCTCTGCCATCTCGCACGACTTGCGCACGCCGCTGGCCTCATTGGTCGGCCTGGCCGAATCACTGGCCATGGTGCAGCCGCCCCTGCCCGCCCACCAGCAGGAGCTGACCGGCGCCATCCAGCAATCGGCCCAGCGCATGAGCGCACTGGTCAACAACCTGCTGGACATGGCCCGTTTGGAGGCTGGGGCCGTGCAGCTCAACAAGGCCTGGCAGCCGCTGGAAGAAGTGGTGGGCAGTGCGCTGGCTGCCAGCGCCCCCGCCATGGGCACCCACCGTGTGGACGTGCACCTGCCCGACGACCTGCCACTGCTGCAGATCGACGCCGTGCTGATGGAGCGCGTGCTGGTCAATCTGCTGGAAAACGCCGCCAAGTACACGCCCGCCGGCACGGCCATCCACATCGGGGCGCAGGCCCAGAGCGATGCGGTGGCCCTGACCATCACCGACGAAGGCCCCGGCCTGCCCAAAGGTCGCGAGGAGCTGCTGTTTGAAAAGTTCGAGCGTGGGGCCCGCGAAAGCGCCACGCCCGGTGTGGGCCTGGGGCTGGCCATCTGCCGCGCCATCGTGCAGGCGCATGGCGGCAGCATCAGGGGCGATACCATCCTCAACGCCCAGGGCCAACCTGCGGGCGCACGCTTCACGCTGCTGCTGCCACGCGGCACACCGCCCACCGACCTGGGCACCGATACCGATACCAACAGCGACGTTTGACGGCACGGCCCCGCAACCACCATGACCGACCTGCCCACCCACATCCTCATCGTCGAAGACGAAGCCGACATCCGCCGCTTTGTGCGCCTGACGCTGGAGAGCGAAGGCCACACCGTGCACGAGGCCGCCACCCTGCAGCGCGGCCTGATCGAAGCTGGCACGCGCCGCCCCGACCTGGTGGTGCTGGACCTGGGCCTGCCCGATGGCGACGGCGTGGACCTGATCCGCGACCTGCGCACCTGGTCGGCCATGCCCATCATCGTGCTCTCGGCCCGCAGCGCCGAGGCCAGCAAGATCGCGGCGCTGGATGCGGGGGCCGACGACTACCTGGTAAAACCGTTCGGCTCGGGCGAGCTGATGGCCCGCGTGCGCGCCCAGCTACGCCGCAGCCAGCGGGCCTCAAGCGCCGAGGCCACACCCGTTATCCAGTTCGGCCCCGTCACCGTGGACCTGGCCCGCCGAACGGTAGAGCGCCGCACGGGGGAGGATGGCAGCGAGGCCCTGCACCTCACGCCCATCGAATACAAGCTGCTCACCCACCTGGCATCCCAGCCCGACCGCGTGATCACGCACCAGCAGTTGCTCAAGGCGGTATGGGGGCCAGGCCATGCCGAAGACACGCACTATGTGCGCGTGCACATGGCCAATCTGCGCAAGAAGGTGGAGGACAACGCCTCGATGCCCCAGCATTTGCGGACCGAGGCGGGCATCGGGTACCGTTTCGTGCCTTGAGCACTCATACCCATTTGCTTTCAAAAATATGAAACCGTAGTTGTCCGTTGCGTTGTGCACCGCCCGCGATGCATGAAACTGGCGCAGCCCAAACCCAGTGCCGCCGCGCTGGCGGCGTGCCCCTCACAGATGGCGAAGCAACGTGAGAGAGGGGGAAGGCGCGAAGCGACTCAGGGGGTGTTTCACTTCAGGCGCAGCGCAAGGCCCGCTCCCCCGCCACCCGCAAGCGCTCCTTCAACGAAACGGGTGCAAGCACTTCGAACTCCACATCGAGCGCCATCAGCCAGTACACCAGTGAATCGTTGGCGCCGCATTCCAGCTGGCACCGCTGCCCCTCATCGAGCGCCGACACCACACCTGCCGACTGCGGAATGCGTCTGGCCATCTCTTGATACGGTGCATGCAACACAATGCGCGCCTGTTCGGCATGGGGCGCCACTGCAATCGAACGTGAAACGTATGCCTTCAGATCCCCGCCATCGGGCGACACCCGGGGCGCGAAATGGGCACCCACCGTGGGAGCACCCACGATGCGGTCGATACGGAAGGTGCGCCAGTCCTCCCGCACCCGGTCCCACGCCACCAGGTACCAGCGGTGGCCGGTATGGGCCAGGCCCTGGGGCTCCACGCTGCGTTCGGCGCTGCGGCCCTTGCTGTCGCCGTAGGTGAACGCCAGGCGCAACTGATCACGGCAGGCCGACGCCAGTGTGGCCAGCAACGAGGCATCCACCACCGGCCCGACACGGTCCATGGGCAGGATGGTGGAGCGCAGTGCATCCACCTGCTGCCGCAGGCGGGCGGGCATGGCCTGCTCCAGCTTGACCAGGGCCCGAAGTGCGGGCTCTTCAATGCCGCCGACCGCGCCGGCCGTGGCAGTGCGCAGGGCAATCGACACGGCCAGCGCTTCGTCGTCGTCCAGCAGCAAGGGCGGCAGCGCCTGACCGGCCCGGAAGGCATAGCCACCCGCCACACCGCTACTGGCATGCACGGGGTAGCCCAGCTGGCGCAGGCGGTCGATGTCGCGCCGCAAGGTGCGCGGGTGCACTTCCAGGCGCTCGGCCAGTTCCGGCCCCATCCAGTGGTTGCGCGTCTGCAGCAAGGAGAGCAGACGCAGCAGACGGGTTGATGAAGTGAGCATGGAGCGACTTTACTTTTTATTGCGGACTGAAATTGTCCGCAATGGCTTTTACAGTGGCAACACCTTTTCTTCCACAGCCACCCAAGGAGCTTTCCATGTCCATCGTTCTCTACTGGCATCCCATGTCCAGCGCCACCCCCATCGCCTGCGCCCTCACCGAGCTGGCCGTGCCCCACGAACGCGTGAAGATCGACATCCGCACCGGCGAGCAGCGCCGCCCGGAGTACCTGGCCCTGAACCCCAACTGCAAGGTGCCCACCTTGACCGTGGACGGCGCCCCCATGTTCGAGGCCCTGGCCATCCACCTCTGGCTGGGCCATCGCTTTGGCATTGAGCGCGGGCTGTGGCCCGCTGCGGGCACGCCCGAGGCGCTGCAGGCCCTGTCGTGGTGCACCTGGGCGTATGTGACCTATGGTGCGCTCGTGGGACGCCTGCATGTGGCAACCCAAGGCGAAGAGGTTTGGCGCAACGCCGCCCAAGCAGAAGCCCTCCTGCGTCAACTGAGCGAGTTGCTAGCGGTGCTGGACGCGCGGCTGGCTGCGCAGCCCTGGATGCTGGGTGCCGACTATTCGCTGGTGGATTTAGTAGTGGGCTCGGTGCTGGGCTACAGCCTGTACCTGGGCGCCCCCGTCAACGCGCACCCGCATGTGCAGGCCTGGCTGGCGCGGGTGCAGGCACGCCCGGCGATGCAGATCGACGCTTGAAGACGGCGCGCAGAACGATGGACGCTACAGCAGCACGATGTCGTACTGCTCCTGCCCCATCGCGCTCTCGGATTGCAGCGAGATCGGCTTCTTGATGAAGTCCGAGAGACCGGCCAGGTGCTGGCTTTCCTCGTCCAGGAACAGCTCCACCACGCGGGGCGACGCCACCACGCGGAATTCGCGCGGGTTGAACTGGCGGGCTTCGCGCAGGATCTCGCGCAGGATGTCGTAGCACACGCTGCGCGCGGTCTTCACGCTGCCCTTGCCCTGGCAGGCTTCGCAGGGCTCGCACAGCATATGGGCGAGGGATTCGCGCGTGCGCTTGCGCGTCATCTCCACCAAACCCAGCTGCGAGAAGCCGCCTGCCATGGTCTTCACGCGGTCGCGGGCGAGTTGCTTTTTGAACTCCGCCAGCACGGCCTGCTGGTGGTCGTCGCGCACCATGTCGATGAAGTCCACGATGATGATGCCGCCCAGGTTGCGCAGGCGCAGCTGGCGGGCAATGGCCTGGGCGGCCTCCAGGTTGGTCTTGAAGATGGTGTCGTCGAAGTTGCGTGCCCCCACGTAGCCACCGGTGTTCACATCGATGGTGGTGAGCGCCTCGGTCTGGTCCACGATGAGATAGCCGCCAGACTTCAAATCGACGCGGCGCCCCAGGGCTTTGGCCACCTCTTCGTCGATGGAGTACAGGTCAAAAATCGGGCGTTCACCCTTGTAGTGCTGTAACTTGCCGGCAGCCGCTGGCATGAATTCCTGCCCAAACGCACGCAGGCGCTGGAACTGCTCCATCGAATCCAGGCGGATGGTCTGCGTGTGGTCGCCCACCAGATCGCGCAGCACGCGCTGCAGCAGGTCCAAATCCTGATGGAGCAGCGACATGGCAGGCAGCTTGAGCGATGCCTCCTTGATGCGCGCCCAGGTCTTGCGCAGGTAGGCGATGTCTTCGGCCAGCTCCGCATCGGTCGAATCCTCGCCGTTGGTGCGCAGGATGAAGCCGCCCCCACCACCCGTGGATTTATCGCCCACCAGCGCCTGCAGCCGCGCGCGCAGCGCATCGCGCTCGGCCGGCGGAATCTTCTGCGACACGCCCACATGGTCGTCCTGCGGCAGAAACACCAGCAGTCGCCCGGCCACGCTGATCTGCGTGGACAGTCGTGCGCCCTTGGTGCCAATGGGGTCCTTGATGACCTGCACCATCAGCGCCTGCCCCTCGAACACCTGCTTTTCAATCGGCACCTGCGGCTCGTTCTTGCGGGCGAATGCGGGCGGCTCGCCATCGGGCTGGCGCTGCCACACATCGGCCACATGCAAAAAGGCCGCGCGCTCCAGGCCGATGTCGATGAAGGCCGACTGCATGCCCGGCAGCACGCGCGAGACCTTGCCCAGGTAGACATTGCCCACCAGGCCGCGCTCCAGCGTGCGCTCGATGTGCAGCTCCTGCACGGCGCCGTGCTCCACCACGGCCACGCGGGTTTCCTGGGGCGACCAGTTGATCAGGATGTCTTGTTGCATGGCGTTGTTGTTGTCTGTTGTTGCTGTCGCCTAGATGGCGAAACCTGCCGCGCGCAGCAGCTGTGCCGTCTCGTACATCGGCAGCCCCATGATGCCCGAATAGCTGCCAGCCAGGTGCTCCACATATGCAGCAGCCCTGCCCTGGATACCGTAAGCCCCGGCCTTGCCCAGTGGCTCACCCGTAGCCACGTAGGCCTCAATCTGCGCGGTGGTCATGGCTGCAAAGGTCACTCGGGATATGGACAGCGCGCTCAGGCGCTTGGGGCCCACCTGCAGCGCCACCGCGGTGAGCACGCGGTGCTCGTGGCCCGCCAGCTCGGCCAGCATGCGCGCGGCATGGGGCGCGTCGTCGGGCTTGCCGTAGATGGTGCGGCCCAGCGCCACGGTGGTGTCAGAGCACAGGATGGGCGCATCGGGCAAACCACGGCGGGCACACCGGGCCACAGCCGCGTCGAGCTTGAGGGCGGTCACGCGCTCCACATAGGCCGTGGGCGCTTCACCGGGCAGCACCACCTCGATGGCTTCCGCGTCTTCGGGCTCGTCGCCGTCCACATTGGGCAGCAGCAGTTCGTGGCGCACGCCCAGTTGCTCCAGCAGCTGGCGCCGGCGGGGGCTTTGGGAGGCGAGGTAGATGAAGTCAGGCATGAACAGATTTTGATTAAAAATCGGCTCTAGCGCTTACCCATCAAGCGCCAGAAGCTACAAAAACAGGAGTTGCGTGCACCACCTGCCCGCACCCTACTCGCGGTGGTAAGGGTGCCCCGCGTTCACCGACCAGGCGCGGTACAGCTGCTCGATGAGCAGCACCCGCACCATGGCATGGGGCAAGGTCAGGTCCGACAGGCGAATGCGTTCATGTGCGCCCTGGCGAAAGGCCGGGTCCAGCCCATCAGGGCCGCCAATGACCAAGGCAACGTCGTCGCCGCCCAGTTGCCAGCCCTTCAGGCGCTCGGCCAGGGCCTTGGTGGTGAGGTTGGTGCCGCGCTCGTCCAGCGCCACCACGCGGGTGCCCCGGGGGATCGCAGCTTCAATCCGCTCGCGCTCGGCGGCGTACAGCGTCTCCAGCGTCTTGGAGCCCCGTGGCTCGGTCTTGACGGCTTTGAGTTCGACCTTGAGCTCCGGCGGAAACCGCTTGGCGTAGTCGTCGTACGCCGTCTGCGCCCAGTCGGGCACGCGCTGGCCCACGGCCACGATCAGCAGCTTCATGGCAACTCAGGCGCGGTGCGCGGGTACAGGTGGTCGTCGATGGGCCGAGGCTGCAATCACTTGCGGCCCGGTACCCTCTTGGCGGCGGGCTTGGCGGCTGCTCCGCCGCGTGCGGGTGCAGGCTTGGCACCGGTCTTTGCGGTGACAGCAGCTTTACTGCGGGAGGCCGATGGCTTGACGACCACAGTCTTGATCGGTGCCTTGGTAGCTGCGGGCTTCCTGGCGGCAGTGGCTGGCTTTGCGGGCGCCTTGGTCGGTGCGGCCTTGGCACTGCTGCTTTTTGCGGGGGTCTTGGCTGGGGCCTTGGTGATGGCTTTGGCAGGTGCTTTTGCGGTTGTCTTGGCGGCAGGTTTGGCAGCTGATTTAGCAGGTGCGGCAGCGGACTTGGCAGCTGTTTTGGCCACAGCCTTGACCGTAGCCTTGCCCGACCGGGCCGGCACGGCTGGTGCGGCTGCCTTTTTGGCGGTCGCCTTGCCTGCAGCCTTGGCGTCGGACTTGGCAGCCTTCTGGGCCGACTTCTTTTCGGCCAAGTCGGTGGCAGCGCTGGAAACAGGCTTGGCGGCGCCCAGCTTCAGGCGCACGGGCGTATCGCCCCACAGCTCTTCCAAGCGGTAGTACTGGCGGATGGCGGGCTGCATGATGTGCGCCACGGCGGCGCCGCAGTCCACGATGATCCATTCGCCGTTGTCTTCGCCTTCGATGCGCGGCTTGGTAAAGCCCGCTTCCTTCACCGCGTCGCGCACGCTGGCGGCCAGGGCCTTGGTCTGGCGGTTGGAGGTGCCCGATGCCACGATCACCCGTTCAAACAGCGGCGAGAGATGCTCGGTGTTGAAGACCTGGATGTCTTGCGCCTTGACGTCCTCCAGTCCATCAACGATGGCGCGCTGGAGTTTGGTAACGTCTTTTTTGGCGGCGGTTTCCGATTTGGTGGAGGTGGTCATCAGGCGGTGATTAGAGAGGAAATGGAATCAATATAGCGTGCAACGCAGCGCGCAACCAGTGGGGCTGCGCCTTGGGTGTTGCGCAGCTGTTGCGCGTTGGCGCTGCGTCCGTTTGAGGTGTTTTTGGCCTCTTGCGCTGGTGTGAAAAGCGCGGGCAGCTATTGAAATTATAGCTTTTGCGCTTTTCAAGGCTTTCAAGCCGCTGCAGCAGACTCGCCACCGAGCCAGTCGCGCCGCAGCAGAAAGCGCTGTGTGAGATCAGCTTCGGCGGAATCGGCCGCATCCGAACGCTGGTACGACCACGCCACCAGCGGCGGCATGGACAGCAAAATGGACTCGGTGCGCCCACCCGACTGCAGGCCAAAATGCGTGCCCCGGTCCCAGACCAGGTTGAACTCCACATAACGGCCGCGGCGGTAGAGCTGGAAGTCCCGCTCGCGCTCGCCGTAGGGCGTGCCCTGGCGCTTTTCCACGATGGGCAGGTAGGCCTTCAAAAAGGCGTCGCCCACCGACTGCGTCATCGCCAGGCTTTGCTCAAAGCCCAGCTCGGAGAAGTCGTCATAGAACACGCCACCCACGCCTCGCTGCTCGCTACGGTGCTTGAGGTAGAAGTATTCGTCACACCACTGCTTGAAGCGCGGGTACTTGTCGTCACCAAAGGGTGCCAAGGCATCACGGCAGGTGCGGTGAAAGTGCACCGCATCTTCCTCAAAGCCGTAGTACGGCGTGAGGTCCATGCCACCGCCAAACCAGCAGGTCGGCGCTTGCCCAGGGTGACCAGCCGCGATCATGCGCACGTTCATGTGCACCGTCGGCACATAGGGATTGCGCGGGTGGAACACCAGCGACACGCCCATGGCCTCGAACGGTGCACCCGCCAGCTCGGGCCGGTGCTGCGTGGCCGAGGGTGGCAGCTGGGGGCCGCGTACATGGCTGAAGCCGCAACCCGCGCGCTCGAACACGCGGCCGCCTTCCATGATCTTGGTGATGCCGTCGCCCTGCAACGGCTCACCGGGCGTCTTGCTCCAGGCGTCGGCCAAAAAACGTGCACCGCCCTCCCCTTCCACGGCTTCGAGCGCGTCGGTGATGCGCGCCTGCAGACCCAGCAGATAGCCGCGCACCCTCGCCACTGTGTCAGCGGGGTTCAAGTTCTGAACGTCTGCCATCAGCTCTTGAGTGCTCTGAAGCCGATATCGCGGCGGTACTGCGCACCATCGAACTGGATGCCGCGCGCCACGTCATAGGCACGCTGCTGCGCCTGCTTGACGCTGTCGGCCAGCACCGTCACGCACAACACGCGGCCACCGGTCACGCTGACCACACCGTCTTTCAGCTGCGTGCCCGCATGGAACACCACGGCATCGTCCGCCTCAGCAGGCAGGCCGGTGATGGAATCGCCCTTACGCGGGTTCTCCGGGTAGCCGTGGGCGGCCATGACCACGCCCAGTGCGGTGCGGCGGTCCCATTGCAGTTCCATCTGGTCGAGCTTGCCGTCAGCGGCAGCGGCCATCAGGTCGCTGAAGTCGCTTTTCAGCCGCATGAGGATCGGCTGCGTCTCGGGGTCGCCCATGCGGCAGTTGAATTCGAGCGTCTTGGGCTGGCCCTTGGCGTCGATCATCAGGCCGGCATACAGAAAACCGGTGTAGGGAATGCCGTCCTTTTCCATGCCCCGGATGGTGGGCAGGATGATCTCGCGCATGGCGCGGGCATGTACATCGGCCGTGACCACTGGTGCGGGCGAATACGCACCCATGCCGCCGGTGTTGGGACCTTCGTCGCCGTCTTTGAGGCGCTTGTGGTCCTGGCTGGTGGCCAGGGCCAGCACGTTCTTGCCATCGCACAGCACGATGAAGGAGGCTTCCTCGCCTTCAAGGAATTCCTCGATCACCACGCGCGCGCCACCTTCGTTGTGGGTCACGCCGTATTTGTTGTCCACCAGCATGAAGTTCACAGCATCATGGGCTTCCTGCAGCGTCATGGCCACGACCACGCCCTTGCCTGCAGCCAGGCCATCGGCCTTGATGACGATGGGCGCGCCCAGCCGGTCCACAAATGCGTGGGCCGCAGCCGGGTCGGTGAAGGTATCGTAGTCGGCCGTGGGGATGCCATGGCGGCGCATGAAGGCCTTGGAAAAGGCCTTGGAGCTTTCGAGCTGGGCAGCAGCCTTGGTGGGGCCGAAGATGCGCAGGCCATTGGCACGGAACTCATCGACCACACCCGCCGCCAGTGGCGCCTCGGGGCCCACCACCGTCAGTGCGATCTTTTCGGCCTGCGCCCACACACGCAGTTCGCGCACGTCGGTGATGGCCACGTTCTCGAGCTTGGAGTTCAGCGCGGTGCCGCCATTGCCAGGCGCCACATACACCTTGGTCACCTTGGGGGACTCGCTCAGTTTCCACGCCATCGCGTGTTCACGGCCGCCGCCACCAATCACAAGTACTTTCATAGGAACCTTTGGTGAACCCTGCTCGCAGCGCTGGGCTGCTTGGCGGGGTTCGGGGAAATATCAGTCGGAAAACAAGTCAGCGCAAGAAAAAAGCGGCGGTCCACAGGCGCAATGTCACAGGGCAGCGTTGTGGTAGACCTCCTGGGTATCGTCCAGGTCCTCCAGCACATCCAGCAGCCGCTGCATGCGCGCCGCGTCGTCGCCCGTCAGTTCGATGGTGTTTTCAGGCCGCATGGTCACGCCCGCCACTTCGGGCGTCAGGCCTGCGGCTTCCAGGGCATTCTTCACGGCTTCAAAGTCGGCGGGGGCGGTCAGCACCTCCACTGCGCCGTCGTCGTCGGTCACCACGTCTTCGGCCCCCGCCTCCAGCGCCACTTCCATCACCTTGTCTTCGCTGGTGCCGGGGGCAAAAATCAGTTGGCCGCAGTGCTTGAACTGAAAAACCACCGAGCCCTCGGTGCCCATGTTGCCACCGTGTTTGCTGAACGCGTGTCGTACTTCGGCCACGGTGCGCACCCGGTTGTCGGTCATCGTGTCGATCATGATCGCTGCGCCACCAATGCCATAGCCCTCGTAGCGGATTTCCTCGTAGGTCAATCCCTCGGCGTTGCCCGTGGCCTTGTCGATGTTGTACTTGATGCGGTCGGCGGGCATGTTGGCCGCCTTGGCCTTGTCCACCGCCAGGCGCAGGCGGGGGTTGGCAGACAGGTCGCCGCCGCCCGAGCGGGCAGCCACAGTGATTTCACGAATGATGCGGGTCCAGATCTTGCCGCGTTTTTCATCCTGCCGCCCTTTGCGGTGCTGGATATTCGCCCATTTGCTGTGTCCTGCCACGAGAAGTCCTTTTGTATTGATTTAATCTACTGACCGCGATTTTACTTTTGACTCCACCCGGAACCTCCGCCATGGCCGAACCCCTCCTGATTGCCAAGCACGACACCATCGAATGCCACCTGCTGCCCGGCCTGGCCAACCGCCACGGGCTCATCACCGGCGCCACCGGCACCGGCAAGACCGTGACCCTGCAGACCCTGGCCGAAAACTTCTCGCGCATTGGCGTGCCGGTGTTCATGGCCGACGTGAAGGGCGACCTGACCGGCGCCAGCCAACCCGGCAAGATTGGCGACAAGCTGGCGGCAGTGCTCAAGGAGCGGGGCCTTCCCCTGCCCGCCCCCCTGGCCTGCCCCACCACGCTGTGGGACGTATTTGGCGAACAGGGCCACCCTGTGCGCGCCACGGTGTCGGACATGGGCCCGCTGCTGCTGGGCCGCATGCTCAACCTGAATGAAACCCAGCTGGGCGTGCTCAACCTTGTGTTCAAGATCGCCGACGACAACGGCATGCTGCTGCTGGATCTCAAAGACCTGCGCGCCATGCTGCAGTACGTGGGTGACAACGCCAAAGAGTTCACGACCGAATACGGCAACGTCAGCGCAGCCAGCGTGGGCGCCATCCAGCGCGGGCTGCTGCAGATTGAGCAGCAAGGCGGGACGCAGTTCTTTGGCGAGCCCATGCTCAACATCCAGGACTTCATGCAGACGGTGGACGGCCACGGCGTGGTCAACATCCTGGCGGCCGACAAGCTCATGAACTCGCCGCGTCTGTACGCCACCTTCCTGCTCTGGATGCTGTCTGAGCTGTTCGAGCAACTGCCCGAGATCGGCGACCCCGAGCAGCCCAAACTGGTGTTCTTCTTCGACGAGGCCCACCTGCTGTTCAACGAGGCGCCGAAAGTGCTCATCGAGCGCATCGAACTCGTGGTGCGGCTGGTGCGCTCCAAGGGCGTGGGCGTGTATTTCGTCACGCAGAACCCTCTGGACATCCCCGACAGCGTGCTGGCCCAGCTGGGCAACCGCGTGCAGCACGCGCTGCGCGCCTTCACCCCGCGTGACCAGAAGGCCGTGAAGGCCACGGCCACCACCATGCGGCAAAAGCCGGGCCTCGATATCGAGACCGCCATCACGGAATTGGCCGTGGGCGAGGCGCTGGTGAGCTTCCTGGATGCCAAGGGCCGACCGAGCATCACCGAGCGCGTGTTCGTGCTGCCGCCCGGCAGCCAGCTCGGCCCCATCACAGCGCAGCAGCGCCAGGTGCTGGTGGCCAACTCGCTGGTGGCGGGCGTGTACGAAAAGGTGGTGGACCGCGAGTCAGCCTACGAAAAACTTAAGGGCCGCGCCGCCGAAGCCAGTGCGCAGGCGCCTGCCAATGGCAAAGGTGCACCCGCCAACACGGAAGACAGCGGCGGCGGCCTGATGGGTGGGCTCAACGACGTGCTGTTTGGCAGCACCGGCCCGCGCGGCGGCAAACGCGACGGCTTGGCCCAGACCATGGCCAAGTCGGCGGTGCGCACCATGGGCACCACCATCGGCAAGGAAATCCTGCGCGGGGTGCTGGGCAGCATCTTCGGCGGCAGCAAGCGGCGTTGAACGCAGGGGGGCACAGATTCCGCCTCTCCCCTGCTCAGCGCCTCCAATCGCGGCCCCATCACGGCAGCTTCGGCATGCGATGGTGCTGGGGGTAGCCCCCGCGTGACCATCTGGCGACACCACCCAAAGTGTCATCAATCAGTCACCAAACAGCCGTGAAATCGCCACACAACAACAAAAAAGGAGGGACGATGAAGCGCATCGAAAACGTTCTGCTGTGGTGGGGAAGCAAGGTCGTGCTGCTGGCGATTGCCGTGTGGGTGGCCGCCATCGTCGGGATCTTCGCGGGCGCCTGGCGCCTGCGGTGGCCCTGGATTCTGTATTTTTTGGCCACAGTCATCATCACCGCCCTGGTGATCCAGTGGACCAACGCGGTCCGCCAGCGCTATATCCGCGAGGCCCCCCTGCCCCGCTTTCTGCAGCGCAAGCTGCGCGAAACCTACCCCCACCTGAGCACCCGCGACTGCGAGCTGGTCGAACGCGGCCTGCGCCAGTTCTTCATGGCCTGCCTGCGCGGCAACAAAGACTTTGTGGCCATGCCATCGAGGGCCGTGGATGCGCTGTGGCACGAGTTCATCCTTCACACGCAGGCCTACAAGCTGTGGTGCCACAACGCCCTGGGCTTCTTTTTGCACCACACCCCGGCCGAGGCCCTGGGCAAAAAAGCCCGCCACAACGATGGCCTGCGCCGCTGTTGGTACTGGGTATGCAAGGAGGAGTCCATCGACCCCAAGGCCCCCAGCCGCCTGCCCCTGCTGTTTGCGCTGGATGCCAAGTTCGCCATAGCCGGGGGCTTCACCTACGTGCCCGACTGCTCCGACATCGCCCGCAAGAGCGACGCGGGTGGCAGCGGTGGCGACAGCTACTGCGGCACCAGCTTCTCGGACGGCAGCTACAGCGGCAGCTCGGGCGACTTTGGCGGCGCCGAAAGCTCGGATGGAGGTGGAAGCGACGGCGGAGGGGATGGCGGCGGCTGTGGTGGCGGGGGCGGCGATTGACAGACTGTGCCTGTAGACGTCCGCCGCCCGTTCTGCCGCACGCGCGCAAAAGCACTCCTGTTTTCATAGCTGCCAGCGCTTACCAGATAAGAGTTTTCAGCCAAAATAGCTCAAAGTCACCCAGGCGACGACCCGACCTGCATTCACCCGTCTACAGTGGCACCCCATGAACACCCTCACCTGCTTTTCCCTCAGCATCACCGACCACGTGGCCCATCTGGTGCTGAACCGCCCCGAGGCCATGAACACCATGCACCCCACCTTCTGGCGTGAGCTGGACGAGGTGCTGGCCCAGCTCAACAAGGCGGGCGAAGCGCGGGCGCTGGTCATCAGCAGCACCGGCAAACATTTCAGCGCGGGCATGGCGCTCGAAACCTTTGGCGGCGCCATCACCATGGACGACCAGAGCCCCGAGGGCCGCGCCGCCATCTTTGACTTGCTGACCGACATGCAGGCCACCTTCACCCGCATCGAAAGCCTGCGCATCCCCGTCATCATGGCCATCCACGGCGGTTGCATCGGCGGCGCGGTGGACATGGTGACGGCCGCCTGCATCCGCTACGCCACGGCAGACACGTTCTTCTGTATCCAGGAGATCAACATCGGCATGGTGGCCGACGTGGGCACGCTGCAGCGCCTGCCCAAGCTGATCCCGCTGGGTGTGGTGAAAGAGCTGGCCTACACCGGCCGCCGCCTGAGCGCAGCCAAGGCCCTGGGCTACGGCCTCGTCAACGAAGTGTTCGAGACCCAAGAAGCAATGCTTGCCGCCGCGCTGCAGTGCGCGCAAGAGATCGCCAGCAAGCCGCCCGTGGCCATCTGGGGCACCAAACAGGCCGTGAACTACGCCCGCGACCATTCGGTGGAAGACAGCCTGCGCCAGATGGGCTGGCTGCAAGGCGCCATCTGGAGCAACCAGCATGTGCGCGAGTCGGTCACGGCGATGAAGCAAAAGCGCGCGGGCGACTTCCCCGCACTGACGCCGCTGCAACGCTTCAGCGAGCTGGGCTGACCCGCCATCAACCATCAACCATCAAAATCTATAGCTGCTCGCGCTTGCCACACAAGCGCGTAAGGCCATTTTGGATTGAAACCACGCGGCAACCCGCTATCATCCGAGGGCTGAAGGGGCAAGCGTTTGCCCCGCCACCAGGGATGCCGCCATGACCTTGCCCAGCCTCACCCCGCCCACCTACGACGACGTGGCCGCCGCCGCGCACCGGCTCAAGGGCATGGCGCACCACACGCCGGTGCTGCGCTCCACCACCGCCGACGACCTGCTGGGTGCTCAACTGTTCTTCAAATGCGAGAACCTGCAGCGCACCGGCGCCTTCAAGTTCCGGGGCGCCTTCAACACCCTGGCCCAGTTCACCGATGAGCAACGCGAGCGCGGCGTGCTGGCTTTTTCGGCCGGCAACCACGCGCAGGCCATCGCGCTGTCGGCCCGCATGCTGGACATGCCCGCCGTCATTGTCATGCCCGCAGACGCGCCCGCCTCCAAGATGGCGGCCACACGGGCCTACGGCGCCCAGGTCGTCACCTACGACCGCTACACCGAAGACCGCGAAGCCATCAGCCGCCACCTGGCGCTGGAGCGCGGCATGACGCTGGTGCCGCCGTTTGACCACCCGCACGTCATTGCGGGCCAGGGCACCGCCGCCAAAGAACTGTTTGAAGAAGTGCCCGATCTGGACTACCTGTTTGTCTGCGTGGGCGGTGGCGGCTTGCTGGCAGGCAGCCTGCTGGCCGCGCAGGCCCTGGCACCCCAGTGCCGCGTGGTGGGTGTCGAGCCCGAAACGGGCAACGACGCCCAGCAGTCGCTGCGCGCCGGGCACATCGTGCGCATCCCCACGCCCCACACCATCGCCGACGGCGCGCAAACCCAGGCACTGGGCGAGCTCACCTTCCCCATCATCCGCGACCATGCCGAAGACATCATCAGCGTGAGCGACGAGCAGCTCATGCAATCCCTGCGCTTCTTTGCCGAGCGCATGAAGATCGTGGTGGAGCCCACCGGCGCCCTGGCCTATGCGGGTGCGCAGGCCTTCTCTGGCGCTGACAACGGAGGCAAGCTGCTGCACGGTGAGCGCGTGGGCGTTCTCATCAGCGGCGGCAACGTTGACCTGGCGCGCTATGCGCGGTTTCTGGCGGACTAGCCCGCGCCCCCCTGAGTCGCCTGCGGCGCCTTCCCCTCAAGGGGACGCCGCCAGTGGCCTGGCGAAGCCAGTTCCACGGCGTCCACTGGCCTGGGCCGCGCCAGTTTTTACGGGCGCTGGCGCAAGTACCGTCAAAATACCGCCACCCCTTTCATTCCTACCTGTAGACCATAGGCCTCGCCATGAGCACTGCCAGCACCAACAACAACGTCACCGTCATCACCCACCCCCTCGTCCAGCACAAGCTCACGCTCATGCGCCGAAAGGACGCCAGCACCAACAGCTTTCGTCGCTTGCTGGGGGAGCTAAGCACGCTGATGGCGTATGAAGTCACGCGCGACATGCCGCTGCAGGACATCGAGATTGAAACCCCGCTGGAGACCATGACCGGCAAGGTCATCGACGGCAAGAAGCTGGTGCTGGTCTCCATCCTGCGCGCGGGCAACGGGTTCCTGGATGGCATGCTCAACGTGGTGCCCGGCGCCCGCGTGGGCCACATCGGCCTGTACCGCGACCCGGCCACGCTGCAGCCCGTGGAGTACTACTTCAAGATGCCGTCCGAAATGGACGAGCGCGACATCATCGTGGTGGACCCCATGCTGGCCACCGGCAACTCGGCCTCCGCCTGCGTAGACCGCCTGAAAAAACTCAACCCCCGCTCCATCAAGTTCGTCTGCCTGCTGGCCGCCCCCGAAGGCATCGCCACCATGCAAAAGGCACACCCCGACGTACCGATTTTCACCGCAGCGATTGACCGCGAACTGAGCGACCACGGCTACATCCTGCCGGGGCTGGGGGATGCGGGGGATCGGATTTTTGGCACCAAATAAGCGCACGACGGCAGCGCCCGTGCACCAGCCACCGCAGGGCCTTGCCGCCCATCGGTGGCTTTTTTCATCTCCGGGCCTCTCTGCGTTGCGTCACGGTCAATTTGGAACCCTACCCTGGTGGGGTGCCCCAGCCCGGTTTACGGATGCGCTGCACGCATGCACCATTTTTTTACCAACTGGTGGCTTTCCTCTGGCAGACTTGCCGCTGGTTTGCAGTTACACAGCCACCGACTGGCGCGCTCCTTGCTTGGTAGCAGCACATCCAACCTCCTTGTTTGCTTGTCTGAAGGAACCTCACCATGACCACTCGCCGCATCTTTACCGGACGCCTGCTCTGCACCTCCATTGCCCTCTCGGCCGCCATGGCGATGGCGCCCTCACTGGCCACAGCGCAGTCCAAGCTAAAGGTCGCGGCGATCTACACGGTGCCCTTCGAGCAGCAATGGGTCAGCCGCATCCACAAGGCCCTGAAAGCCGCCGAAGCACGTGGCGAGATCGAATACAAAGCCAGTGAGAACGTCAGCAACGCCGACTACGAGCGCGTGATGCGCGAATACGCCACCGGCGGCAACCAGCTCATCCTGGGCGAGGCCTTTGCGGTGGAAGCCGCCGCCCGCAAGGTGGCCAAGGATTTCCCCAAGACGTCCTTTCTGCTCGGTTCCTCCGGCAAGCCGCAGGCGCCTAACTTCAGCGTGTTCGACAACTACATCCAGGAGCCCGCGTACCTCAGCGGCATGGTGGCTGGCGGCATGACCAAGACGAACAAGATCGGCATGGTGGGTGGCTTCCCCATCCCCGAGGTCAACCGCCTGATGCACGCCTTCATGGCGGGCGCCAAAGAGACCAATCCCAAGGTCGAGTTCACCATCACCTTCATCAACAGCTGGTTTGACCCGCCCAAGGCCAAGGAAGCCACCTTTGCAATGATCGACAAAGGCGCCGACGTGCTCTACGCCGAGCGCTTTGGCGTGAGTGACGCGGCCAAGGAAAAGGGCAAGCTCGCCATCGGCAACGTGATCGACACCCAGCCGCAGTACCCCGACACGGTGGTGGCATCGGCCATCTGGCACATGGAGCCCAGCATCGACCGTGCGCTCAAGCTGGTCAAGGAAGGCAAGTTCACCGCCGAAGACTACGGCCCGTACTCGATGATGAAGCACAAGGGCTCTGAACTCGCGCCGCTGGGCACGTTCGAGAAGAAGGTGCCCGCCGACATCGTGGCCAAGGTCAAGGCGAAAGAGGCCGACATCCTGGCGGGCAAGTTCACCGTAAAGGTAGACGACAGCCAGCCAAAATCGACGGCCAAGTAGGCACTGAATGTAGCGGGCACCCACACTGCCCGCCCCTGTTCCAGTCTGTGCACAGGCCACCCCAGCAAAGCGGTGGCCTGTTTGTTTTTTCGCGTTGACTGCGCGCACCGCAGTTTTTCTTTGACGAGGCACCACACCCATGCAATCCCTCCCCGCCGCCAAGCCCTCCCTGATCTCCCGGTGCACACGCCTGCTGGGCGCCCTCACCCTCGCCGCCGTGGTGGCAGGCTGTGCCGCCACCGCGCCCGGCAAGACGGTGGTGCGGCTGGACGACACGCCCCGCATCGCCGTCATCTCTGCCTTCGCCCCCGAGCTGACCGTGCTGCTGCCCCAGGTGCAGCAGGCCGCCAAACACAGCATCAACGGCGTGGAGTTCACCACCGGCACGCTCGAAGGCAAACCCGTGGTGGTCTTCCTCTCGGGCATCAGCATGACCAACGCGGCCATGAACACCCAGCTGGTGCTGGACCGCTTCAATGTGAGCCATGTGGTCTTCAGCGGCATCGCGGGCGGCGTCAACCCCAGCCTGCACATTGGCGATGTCACGGTGCCCGCACAGTGGGGCCAGTACATGGAATGGCTGATGGCGCGTGAAGACAAACCCGGCCAGTACAGCGCCCCCGCCTGGATGAAAAGCGAGCTGACGATGCCCGCCTTCGGCATGATGCACCCGCGCCCGGTCGAAGTGCGCTCGGCAGCCCAACCCAAGCTCTCCAAAAAGTTCTGGTTTGAAGCTGACCCGAAGATGCTGGCCACCGCCCGCAGCCTGCAGAACGTGGGCCTGGAACACTGCCTGGCCGCCACCTGCCTGAAGCAGCGCCCACAACTGGTGGTGGGCGGCAACGGCGTATCGGGCCAGGCCTTTGTGGACAACAAGGCCTTCCGCGAATACGCCTTCAAGACCTTCGAGGCCAATGTGCTCGACATGGAAACCGCCGCCACCGCCATGGTGGCGCACAGCAACGGCGTGCCCTACATCGCGTTCCGCTCGCTGAGCGATCTGGCGGGAGGTGGCGAGGGTGAGAACGAAATGGGCACCTTCATGGGCCTGGCGGCGGCGAATTCGGCGAAGGTGCTGCGCGCGTTTCTGGCGGCCTGGAAATAGATGGGCTCCACCACAGCGCCCGTCCTGCGCCTGTCGGGCATCACCAAACGCTTCGGCAAGCTCGTCGCCAACGACAGCATCAGCCTGACGCTGGCGCGCGGCGAAGTGCTGGCCCTGCTGGGCGAAAACGGCGCGGGCAAGTCCACGCTGATGTCCATCCTCTTCGGGCACTACGTGGCCGACCAAGGCAGCATCGAAGTCTTCGGCCAGCCCCTGCCCCCGGGCCAGCCGCGCGCGGCGCTGGCTGCGGGTATTGGCATGGTGCACCAGCACTTCACGCTGGCCGACAACCTCACCGTGCTGGACAACGTGCTGCTGGGTAGCGAGCCGCTGTGGCAGCCTTTCTCGCGCCGCAGCGAGGCGCGCGCCAAGCTGCTGGCCGTGTCGCAGCAGTTTGGCCTGCCCGTCAGCCCCGATGCACGCGTCGGAAACCTGTCAGTGGGCGAGCGCCAGCGGGTCGAAATCTTGAAAGCGCTCTACCGGGGCGCGCGCATCCTGATCCTGGATGAACCTACTGCCGTGCTCACCCCGCAGGAGAGCGAGGCACTGTTCGACACCCTCGCTCAGATGGTGGCGCAGGGCCTGTCCATCATCTTCATCAGCCACAAGCTGGGCGAGGTGCTGCGCGTATCGCACCGCGTGGCCGTGCTGCGCCAGGGCAAGCTGGTGGCCGAGGCGCCTGCACAGGGCACCACGCAGGGGCAGCTAGCACAATGGATGGTGGGCCATGCGATTGAGGTGGCCGAGCGCCGCCCAACACAGCATATCGGCGAGCCTGTCTGCACCCTGAGCAACGTCAGCACTGCCCCCATGGGGCGCGATCGATTGAACAACGTGTCTCTCACCCTGCGCGCGGGCGAGATCGTGGCAATTGCAGGCGTCAGCGGCAACGGCCAGGTGGCGCTGGCCGATGTGTTGTGTGGCGTACGTGCGGCCTCCTCCGGCGCGGTCACGCTGCGTGGCGCACCGCTCCAAGCCCGGCCCGCGTGGCTGGTGAGCCAGGGCGTGGCCCGCATCCCCGAAGACCGGCACGCCGTGGGCGTGGTGGGCGATTTGCCGGTGTGGGAGAACGCGGTTTCCGAACGCCTGCGCAGCCACTGGTTTGCGCACCCGTGGTTCCGCGCCTTCTGGATCAAGCGCGGCGCTGCACGACAGCATGCCGAGCGGGTGGCCAAGACTTTTGACGTACGCGGCGGCGGGCCGGATGCGCCTGCGCGGTCGCTGTCGGGCGGCAACATGCAAAAGCTCATCCTGGGCCGGGCGCTGATGCCGCCACAGAATGGCGCGGGCAACACCGCGCCCGCCCCCCAGCTCATCGTGGCCCACCAGCCCACCTGGGGGCTGGACATTGGCGCGGTGATGTTTGTACAGCAGCAGCTCATCAACGCTCGCGACAGTGGTGCTGCGGTATTGCTGATCTCCGACGACCTGGACGAAGTGCTGGCGCTGGGCGACCGCGTGGCAGTGATGCACGACGGGCACTTGAGCGAGGCCCGGCCCGCAGAAGACTGGACGCGCGGAGCCATCGGCCTTGCCATGGCCGGTGCGACCCACTGAGCGACAACAAGAAAAATCCATGAGACTCGAAAAACGCAACCACACCTCCCCCGCCGCCTACGTGCTGGCACCGGTGGGCGCCGTGGTGTTCACATTGATCGTCAGCGCCCTGCTGGTGCTGTGGGCCGGTGCGCCGGTGGGCCAGACTTATGCATTGCTGCTGCAAGGCGCGTTCGGCTCAGTGTTCGCACTGACCGAAACCCTCACCCGCGCCACGCCGCTGATCCTGACGGGGCTGGCGGCCGCAGTGGCCTTCCGCGCCCGGCTGTTCAACATTGGGGCTGAAGGCCAGCTCTATGCAGGCGCGCTGGCCGCCGTGGCCGTGGGCGGCATGCACGGCGGAACGGGACTGGAGTGGTCGCCCTACCTGCTCTTCCCACTCATGATGCTGGCGGCTGCGCTGGCCGGTGCCGCGCTGCTGCTGGGCCCGGCGCTGATGAAGGCGCGGCTGGGGGTGGACGAGGTCGTCACCACCCTGCTGCTCAACTTCATCATGTTGCTGCTGGTGTCGGCCCTGCTCGATGGCCCGATGAAAGACCCGCTCTCGATGGGCTGGCCGCAAAGCGTGACTCTGCAAGGCGACTTGGAGTTGTCCAAGCTGGTGCCACAGACGCGGCTGCACACGGGGCTGCTGTGGGCCGTGTCGCTGGCGGTCATTCTGTGGGCGCTGCTGGCGCGCACGGTCCCGGGTTTTGACATTCGCGCTGCGGGCGCCAATGCGCGGGCTGCCGCGTTTGCCGGTGTGCCCATCACGCGCACCGTCGTGCTGGTCGCCCTGCTGTCGGGCGGGCTGGCGGGGCTGGCCGGTGCCATCGAGGTGGCGGGCCGCACCAGTTATGTGACGCTGGACATGTCGCCGGGCTACGGCTACAGCGGCATCGTGATCGCCATGCTGGCGGGGCTGCACCCGCTGGGTGTGATGGCAGCGGGCACCTTTGTGGCGGGTGTGCTGGTGGGGGCGGACAGCATGAGCCGCGCAGTGGGCGTGCCCACCTACATTGCGGATGTGATCGTGGCGACCTCGCTGATTGCGGTGCTGGTTGCCGGCTTGCTGACGCAGTACCGTGTGCGGTGGAAATGAGGGCGCCATGAACAAGCACGCGTACCAGAATTTCAAGCCAAATTGGCCTCTAGCGCTTATCCATAAAGCGCCAATAGCTATCAAAATTGAAATAACCTGCGCCGAGGCGGGCACATGACCGAACTGCTCGATATCCTTGCCAACCCCGCGTTCTGGATCGCCACACTGCGCTTGGCCACCCCGCTCATCCTGGGCACGCTGGGGGTGCTCATGTGCGAACGCGCAGGCGTGCTCAACCTGGGCATTGAAGGGATCATGGTCGCAGGCGCCTTCACCGGCTGGCTGACGGTATTCGCGGGCTACGGGCTGTGGACGGGCGTGCTGGTGGCGGCGCTGACCGGGGCGGTGTTCGGGCTGCTGCACGCGTGGCTCACGGTGGGGCTGGCGCTGTCGCAGCATGTCTCAGGCCTGGGCATCACGCTGCTGGCCACGGCGCTCAGTTACTACGGATATCGCGTGAGCTTCCCCAAAGTGAACACACCACCCACCATCGAGCCGTTTGCGCCGATGGAGTGGCTGGGCATTCCCATCCTGTCTGCGCAGACGCCGCTCACGCTGCTGGCCCTACTGCTGGTGCCGCTGCTGGCCTGGGTGCTGCTGCGCACACCGCTGGGATTGGCCGTGCGCATGGTGGGCGAGAACCCGCAGGCGGCCGAAGGCCAGGGCATCTCGGTGGCGGCCACACGCACGGGCGCCATCGTGGCGGGCTCGGCGTTGATGGGCGTGGCGGGGTCGTTCCTCACGCTGTCGGCGTTCAACGCGTTCTTCTTCAACATGATCAACGGCCGGGGCTGGATCTGCGTGGCGCTGGTGGTGTTTGCGTCGTGGCGGCCCGGCAAGGCGTTGCTGGGTGCGCTGCTGTTTGCGTTTTTTGATGCACTGCAGTTGCGGCTGCAGCAGGCGGGGGATGCATGGCTGCCGTACCAGGTCTATCTGATGCTGCCCTACCTGCTGTCGATCCTGGCGCTGGTGCTGGTGGCGCGCAAGGCGGCGTATCCGCAGGCGCTGATGAAGCCGTATCGCAAGGGAGAGCGATGAAGCTTGTTCCACATACTTTTGTCCGTTGGCTGGCCCCGGCTGTGCTGGCCTGCGCGGGCCAGGCCCACGCACTGGGGATGGAGATGCCGTATGAGTCCTTTGCCACTGCACCCGATGTGGACTGGATCAAGGTCTGTGGCCAGTGGCCCGCGCCCGAGCAGCCCGGAGAAAGCCGCGGCATGTATCGCATCGTGCACGCCACACGCTACGCGCAGTCGTTCTTGTACTTGCAGTGGATCGTGCGCGACAGCACCGACAGTGCCACCGAGGTCCACTCCGAGAGCTTTGCGCAGATCAACAACGACCACGCCTCCCTCACGCTGAGCCAAATGAACTGCCAGGCCACGCGCCGAGGCATTCGTTTTACGGCCCGGGCGGAGTCGGGCCATGGAGACCGTGCTTTCCGCATCACCATCGATGCAGGGCACAAGCCAGGCGATGTGCGTTTTCGCACTACTCAGAAGCGCTGAGCCCCTCGACCATGCCCGCCACACCGGTTCATCCCATCGCACCTGCTGCGCTGCCACCCACGGTACTGGCGCGTTGGCAGTTCGACACCACCGACGCCAACCCCACCACGGTGTTGCCCGACGGCTGCAGCGACCTCATCCTGCATACCAATGCGCGCGGCCAGTCTGCCTGGCATATCTCTGCATTGGCCGATGCTGCAATGGTCGTGCCGGGGCCTGCGGGCGAACAATGGCTGGGCTTTCGCCTTGTACCGGGCACCCGCATTGACACACCAGCCTTGTTGAGGTCTGCACAAGCTATCTGGCAGCAAGCCCAGCACCGCGCAGGGCGGCCCTCCTTCAGCTTGGCCGGTGGTGGCACAACGGCGCCGGAAGCCTTGTTGCTGGAAGCCATCGACCAGCACACCCGCGCGGACCCGCGTGCGCAAGAAGCGCTCCGCTCGCTGGCGCATTGCCGCACCGTAGGCGCGGCGGCGCACAGCCTGGGAGTCTCAGAGCGCAGCCTGGAGCGCCTGACCCAACGTACCACCGGCCAAACGCCCCGCTTCTGGCGCGCCCTGGCCCGCGTGCGCAGAGCAGCACAGGCCTTGGGCACTGTGCAACCGCTGGCCGAAATTGCGGCGGATCACGGCTTTGCCGACCAGGCGCACTTCAGCCGCGATTGCCTGCGCTGGCTAGGGCAAACACCTGCGTCATTGCGCGGCGCACCGCAACTGCTGGCCACGGTGGCACAGGCGGGCTATGCCTGATTGCTGTGTGCACTTGGCGCTGATGACAGGGCGACGCTGCCAGCGCAGAAGTGATCCCCACAGTTCAAGCGGCCGGCGGCCCCACAGGCGTGCACAGCTCCACCAGCGCCCCGTTGATATCCGCCACATAGGCCACGGTCTGGCCCCAGGGCATCTGCTCCGGCGCCTGCACCAGGCGCGCACCGGCATCCACCGCGCGCTGCACAGCGGCGGCCACGTCGGCCGTGGTGAACGCGATCTCGAAACTGGGCGCATCGGCCGACGCGCGCTGCGGGTTCTTGCCCAGCTCGGCCATCAGCCGCAGCGACGAGAAGGCCAGTGCGGTGGCGCCGGTGTCCAGCTCGCCAAAGTCGCCTGCCTCGTGCACAAAGCGGCGAGCAAAGCCGAAGGCAGCTTCGTAAAAAGCGATGGTTTTTGGAACGTCTTCGACGTAGAGAATCGTGTAGCCAAATTGCATGAGAGCTGCCTTTGTAAGAATGGATGCGCTAAAACGTTGATGCGCAAAGCGAGACCCAGAGCTTAGGCACAGAGCCCGCTCACGTCTTGAAAAAACCCGACACTACTACCTGAACCGCCCACGCCATGCTCGACCTGCTCATCACCCACGTCACCCTGCCCGATGGCCGCCAGAACATGTCCATCGCCGTGCAGGACGGCCGCATTGCCGAAGTGACCGAGGGCCTGCAAGCGCCCGCGCATGAGACGGTAGATGCCGGTGGCATGCTGGTGAGCCCGCCGTTTGTGGATGCGCATTTCCATATGGATTCGACCCTGAGCTATGGCCAGCCGCGCGTGAACGAGAGTGGCACGCTGCTCGAAGGCATTGCACTGTGGGGCGAGCTCAAGCCGACGCTGACGCACGAGGCCATCGTAGAGCGCGCCCTGCGCTATTGCGACATGGCCGTGGCGCGCGGACTGCTGGCCATTCGCAGCCACGTGGACACGAGCCACCCCAGCCTGCTGCCCGTGCAGGCCCTGCTGGATGTGAAACAGCGCGTGGCGCCCTACCTGGATTTGCAGCTCGTGGCCTTCCCGCAAGACGGCGTGCTGCGCGCGCCGGGCGGGCTCGACAACCTGAAACGGGCTCTGGATATGGGCGTGGACGTGGTGGGCGGCATTCCTCACTTCGAACGCACGATGGCCCAGGGGGCCGAGAGCGTGAAGATCCTCTGCGAGCTGGCCGCCGAACGCGGCAAGCGCGTGGACATGCACTGCGACGAATCCGACGACCCGCACTCGCGCCATGTCGAAACCCTGGCTTTTGAAACCCAGCGCCTGGGCCTGCACGGCCGGGTGACGGGCTCGCACCTCACCTCCATGCACAGCATGGACAACTACTACGTGAGCAAGCTCATCCCCCTGATGGCCGAGGCCGATCTGGGCGTGGTGGCCAACCCTCTCATCAACATCACCTTGCAGGGCCGCCACGACACCTACCCCAAGCGCCGGGGCATGACCCGCGTGCCCGAGCTGATGGCTGCGGGTCTCACCGTCGCTTTCGGCCACGACTGCGTGCTGGACCCCTGGTACAGCGGCGGCAGCGCCGACATGCTGGAGGCCGCGCACATGGGCCTGCATGTGGGCCAGATGACCAGCCAGGCCGCAATGCGGCAGTGTTTTGATGCGGTGACGGTAAACCCCGCGCGCCTGCTGGGTCTGGAGGGCTATGGCATTGCGCCCGGCTGCCATGCAGACTTCGTGCTGCTGCACGCACGCACCCCTGTCGAGGCGATTGCGTTGCGGGCCACCCGCCTGGGCGTATGGCGGCGGGGCCAGCGGCTCGCCAGCAGCCCGGCACCCGTGGCGCAACTGCACCTGCCGGGGCGGCCCTGCAGCGTGGATTTCACGTCCAATTAGCCCCTGGCGCTTATCCAACAAGCGCAACATGCTACAAATTCAATAGTATCCCAAGCATCTACGCCATGCGCGCAATCGTCTTGCGAAACCGCGCCAGCGCCAGGCTGAACAGCACCGCCCCAATGCCCAGCAGCCACACCAGCGACGGCCACACCACCGCCCAGCCCGCGCCCCGGTAGAGGATGGCCTGGGCCAGTTCGGTGAAGTGCGTGGTGGGCGCCAGCGCCATCACGTACTGCACCCACAAGGGCATGCTCTCGCGGGGCGTCATGCCGCCCGACAGCATCTCCAGCGGCATCATTACCAGCACCATCAGCAGCCCGAACTGCGGCATGCTGCGCGCCACCGTGGCCATGAAGATGCCCATGGACGTGGTGGCGAACAGATGCAACGTGGCCCCCAGCAGAAACAGCGGCACCGAGCCCTCGATGGGCACGCCAATCGCCCAGCGGATCACCGCCGTGAGCGACACCCAGGTAGCGACCAGCACCACCAGCGCCATGGCCCAGACCTTGGCCAGCATGATCTCGCCCGGGGTGACAGGCATGACCAGCAGGTGCTCCACTGTGCCATGCTCGCGTTCGCGGATCAGCGCGGCGCCGGTGAGGATGATGGAGAGCATGGTCACAATGTTGATCAACTCCATCAGCGACCCAAACCACGCAGGGTTGAGCGCCGGGTTGAAGCGCGAGCGCACCGTCAGCTCGATGGGTTGCTCGGCCACGGTGCGGTCGCGCTGCACGAACTCCGCCACCTCCAGCTGCACGATCTGCTGCACCGCCCCGTTGGCCGCAAACGCCTGCCCCATGCGCGTGGCGTCGATGTTGAGCTGCACCTGCGGCACCCGGCCCGCCAGCACGTCGCGCTGGAAATGGGCGGGAATATGCAGCACCAGCGTGAAGCGGCCAGCATCCAGCAACGGGTCTACCTCGCGCATGCTGATCATGGCGGGGCGTGTGAACTGGGGCGCATAAAACGCCGTGGCGATGCGCCGGGACAGCGCCGAGTCGTCCTCGTCCACGACGGCAATGGGCACGTGGTGCAGCGTCTCAGGCTGCGCCATGCCCGCCGAGTACACCGCCAGCGTGGTGGTGTAGACGATGAGGAACAGCATGGCCGGGTCGCGCCACAGGCTCCATAGTTCCTTGATGCCTAACCTGAAAACGTTCGACCAACGACCTCTCAGCGCCATGTCAGGTCTCCTGCTTACGTAGCAACAGGATGGCGGTGCCGACGATGACCGGCACCGCTACCAGCATGGGCCAGAACTCGGCCTGCAAATCCTGCAGGCCCAGCGCCTTGTTGAACACGCCCCGGCTGATGGTGAACATGTGGCTGGCCGGATAGGCCTCTCCGAACCAGCGCGCAAAGCCCGTCATGGACGACACGGGGTTGATGAGCCCCGCAAACTGCACGGCCGGAATGATCGTGCCCACCATGGCAAAGAACATCGCCGCAATCTGGCTGCGCGTGACGGTGGAGGCCAGGAGGCCCATGCCCGTGGAGCACAGGCTGAATACCACGGCGGCCAATGTCAACGTGGCAAAACTTCCCGTCATCGGCACGCCAAACACCGTCACGGCCGCCAGGCACATCAGGCCAAAGTTGAACAGCGCCAGCAGCACATAGGGCAGCTGCTTGCCCAGCATGAATTCGGTGCGTGTGGTCGGCGTGACATACAGGTTGATGATGGAGCCCAGCTCCTTCTCGCGCACCACAGCCAGGGCCGTGAGCATGGCGGGCAGCATGAGCAACAGCAGCGGGATCACGGCAGGCACCATGGACGGCAAGCTGCGCACGTCGGGGTTGTAGCGGTAGCGCGGCTCCACCTCCAGCAGGCCCCGGGGCACAACGCCCGTGCGGCTGCGGCTTTGCTCCACCAGCCATTGCTGGTGCAGGCCCTGGGCGTAGCCGATGACGGTTTCGGCACGCTGGGGCATGGCGCCGTCCACCCAGGCGCCGATCTGCACCGGCTGGCCGCGTGCCACGTCGCGGGCAAAGCCGGGCGGGATCTCCAGCGCCAGCGATATCTCGGCGGAGCGCATGCGCGCATCCAGCTCGGCATAGGTGGCAATCGGTGGCTGCTCGGTGAAGTAGCGCGAGCCTGCCAGGTTCAGCGTGTAGGCGCGACTCAGCGCGGTCTGGTCGCGGTCCAGCACGGCAAAGCGCAGGTTCTCCACGTCCATGCTGATGCCGTAGCCCATCACGAACATCAGGATCAGCGAGCCCAACAGCGCCATGGCGCCCCGCACCGGGTCGCGGCGCAGCTCCAGCGCTTCGCGCCACTGGGTGCTGTGGATGCGGGCCAGGCTCTGGCGCAGTCGAGTGGGCCAGGTGGGGGCGTTGGGTGCGTGCCCAGGTGATGGGGTGGGCGGTGCCGTAGCCGCAGCAGGTTCCTGGGCCGGCGCGGTGCCAGCAGCGTCTTCCAGGTAGCCAATGAAGGCCTCTTCCAAGGTGGCCGCACCCCGCTTGGCCACGATCTCCTGCGGCGCAGCGCTCTCCAGCACGCGCCCTGCGTGCATCAGCGAGATGCGGTCGCAGCGCTCGGCCTCGTTCATGAAGTGGGTGGAGATGAAGATGGTGACCTTGTCGCGCCGCGCCAGCTCCACCATCAGGCGCCAGAAGTTGTCGCGCGCCATGGGGTCCACACCCGATGTGGGCTCGTCCAGAATCAGCAGCTCGGGCTGGTGCACCATGGCCACGGCCAGCGACAGGCGTTGGCGCATGCCCAGCGGCAGTTTCATGGGCAGTGCGCTGCGGGCGGCCTGCAGGTCAAAGCGCTCCAGCATGGCCGACACGCGCCCTGGCACCTCGGCCTCGGGCACGTGGAACAGCCGGGCATGCAGCACCAGGTTCTGCTCCACCGACAGCTCGCTGTACAGAGAAAACGCCTGCGACATGTAGCCCACGCGCCGCCGTGTGGCCATGTCCTTGGGGTCCACCGGCTGGCCAAACAGCCAGGCCTGCCCGTCGCTGGCGGGCAGCAGGCCGGTAAGCATCTTCATGGTGGTGGACTTGCCGCAGCCATTGCTTCCCAGAAAGCCAAAGATCTCGCCGCGCTGGATGCGAAAGCTCACATGGTCCACCGCCACAAAGTCGCCAAACCGCATGGTGAGGTCGCGCGCCTCGATGGCCACATTGGCGGCGTCATCCGCCTGCGACCGGTCCAGCGGCGGAATCTGCACCGCCTGGTGGCCCCGGCGCTTGGCCTCGGGCAGCAGGGCCACAAAGGCCTGCTCCAGGGAGTCGTGCCCGGTGCGGGCCATCAGCTCACCGGGGGTGCCTGTGGCCAGAATGCGACCCTCGTCCATCGCCACCAGCCATTCAAAACGCTGCGCCTCTTCCATGTAGGCGGTGGCCACGATCACGCTCATGCCGGGTCGCGCGGTGCGGATGCGGCCGATTAAATCCCAGAACTGCGCGCGCGCCAACGGGTCCACGCCGGTGGTGGGCTCGTCCAGGATGAGCAGGTCGGGGTCGTGGATGAGCGCGCAGCACAGGGCCAGCTTTTGCTTCATGCCGCCCGAGAGCTTGCCCGCAGGCCGCGCCAGAAACGGGTGCAGGCCGGTGCTGCGCGTGAGTTCGTCAATGCGGCGACGCCTCTCGGCCGCGTCGTGCCCGAACAGGCGGCCAAAAAACTGCAGGTTCTCTTCCACCGACAGCGTGGGGTACAGGTTCTTGCCCAGGCCCTGGGGCATGTAGGCGATGCGGGGGCACACCCGGCTGCGGTGGCGGCCTTTGGCCATGTCGCCGCCCAGCACCTCCACCGTGCCCTGCTGCACCGCGCGTGCGCCCGCCACCAGCGCCAGCAGGCTGGACTTGCCCACGCCATCCGGCCCGATCAGGCCCACCATGCGGCCCGCGGCCACTTCCAAATCGATGTCTGCGAGCGCCACCGTGCGCCCGTAGCGCTGGCCCACGCCACGCAGGCGGGCCACGGGTGCCGCGCTGCCGGGGAGGTTCACTGGCCGGCCTTGACAGCGAGATTAGCGGGCCATTCCACTGCGGGGTCTACCCGCAGCCAGGCCACGCCGGGCAGGCCGGTCTTGACCTGGTCCTGGTGGCGCAGCAGCAGCGCCTTGTCGATCTGGGCCCGCACGCGGAACATGAGCTTCTGGCGCTCGCTGGCGGTCTCCACCGTCTTGGGGGTGAACTGCGCGGTGCTGGCGACAAACGAGACTTCTGCAGGAATCACAAAGCCCGGCGCAGCATCGAGCACGATGCGCACCTCGCTGCCCAGCGCCACGCGGCCCGCCACGGTCTCGGGCAAGAAGAAGGTCATGTACACGTCGCTCAGGTCCACCAGCTGCAGCACCCGGGCGCCCGCGCCCACCACCTCGCCGGGCTGCACCACGCGGAACTGCACACGGCCGTCGCGCGGGGCCTTGAGCTCGCTGTCGGCCAGCTCCACATCAATGCGGGCCAGCGTGGCCTCCAGCGCGCGCACGTTGGCTTCAGCACTCGTCACCTGCGTGCGCGACGCGCCAATGCCCGCCTGTGCGGCCTTGGCCTGTGCTTTGGCAGCGGTCACAGCGGCCTGCTGGCTGCGCACCTTGGCGCGGTCGTCGTCGAGCAACTGGCTGGAGAAAAAGCCTTCGCGCGCCAGCTGCTCAGAGCGCGGCAGACGGCGGCGGGCAGTGTCGAGGTCGCCCTCGCGCTGGGCTACCACGGCCAGCGCGGCCTGGTAGTCGCTTTCGCGCTGGGCCACCTGCACCTGGGCGCTGCTGATGGCCAGCTGCGCCTGCTGCAGCCGGGCCACGGCCTCTTCGCGCTGGGCCTGCAGGCCGTCGATCTGCATCCGGGCCAGGGGTTGACCGGCTTTTACAAAGTCGCCCTCGGCCACCAGCACCTCCAGCACCCGACCCGCCAGCTTGGTGGCCACGGCGATCTCGGTGGCCTCAATGCGGCCGTTGCCGCTCACAAAACCGGGGCCTGGCCCCTGGGCCTGCCAGGGCGCCCAGCGCAGCAGCAGCCATCCCCCCAGCAGCACCACGGCCAGGGCCGCGGCGATCTTCCATTGCTTGCTCATGGTCCATCCTTGTGGGCACATGGGCCCATCGAGGGATGGTAGCTTTGCACTCCACGTTGCCCCAAGCTGCAGCACACCCTCTCTTGACCTGCATCAATCGCCCCCCCAACATCCGGCTTGCACCGGCCGCGCGTGGCTCTCACAACCGAAACCCATGACCGCCTTCACCCCCCCGCCCCTTTCCGATACTCTCGCCTGGCTGCTGGGCCGTCTTGTCAGCGCCGAAGACGGGCTGCCGGAAGATGAACTGGCTGCCGCAAGCCATCGCCTGGGGTGCCAGGTGCCCCCTGCCCTGCACGCTTACTACGCCGCCGTGGGCAGGCGTGCCGATTTGATGGCCGGTTTTCAGCGGTTTGCGCCGCTGCAGGATTTGGAGTGCCTGGGCGACAAGCTGCTGTTTCTGGAAGAAAACCAGGCCGTGTGCTGGTGGGCCACCGATGCGCAGCAGCGGGTATGGCAAACCACCGACCTGGACGCCCCCGACTGGCACGAGGAAGACGTGGGCCTGGATGCGTTTTTGCACACCATCGCCTACTACCAGATGGCCCAGGGTGGCTACCCGTTCTGCGGCATGCGCGCATGCCATGGGTTCTCAGCGCAGGGGGACCTGGCAGCGCTGCTTCACGCCATGCAGGCGCAGGCCGTGGTGGATGTAGCGGGGCTGCGCATCTTCACCGTGGGGCCGCAGGCGCTGGTGTGGTATCTGCATGCCGAGGGGGCGCTTGCAGAGCCGGGCTTGTTCCTGAGCGCCCTGGACGCCGATCGCTTTGAGGCGCTGTGCGCTCAGTGGGACTTTGACGATCTGGGCTGATCTGGACAATCAGAAAATGTTAAGAAAAATGGCTCCAGCGCTTATTGGACAAGCGCTGATAGCTATACTATTTGCAGCAAAAATCCCAGTCGGGGTTGAATTTCGCGGCCCACACCGCACGCGTTGCACCAGCCCTCCACTCAGCCCCGCACATCAAACGCCGACAGGTGATTGGCCAGGTGCATGGCGTGCGCCTGCTCGTACTGCGCGCGGCTCAACGCCCCATAGGCAAAGTGCGGCTGCAGCGGCCCGGCATGGGCGGCAAAGTCCTGCACGGCCTTGCGCAGCCGGGCCAGGGCCGCTGACGCGTCGGGCGTGGACGCATCCAGCGCGGGCGCGCCGGGAATGGGTTCTGCCAGGTTGTGGCTCATGCGGCCGCGCAGGGCAAACACGTTGAAAGCTGCTGCACCCAGCGTGTTCTGGAACAGCGCCGACTTGGGGGCCGGAAAACCCTGCAGCGAGAACTCGATGCTCTGCGCGCAGTGCTCCAGCGTCTGCGACCAGTTCCAAGCCGTGGCGGGTGCCAGCGGCTGGACCGCCGCGCCTGCAAGGCGTTCTACCTCTTGCATGGCGCCCGCCAGGGTGCCAAAGACGAGTTGCCGATCGTTTCCGGGCCGGTAAAGCAGATAGCCAGCACCAGAGACCGCCACCACACCCAGGGTGGCCAACCCCGTACCCGAACGGAGGAACGCCCTGCGCGGTGCAGCGGGTGGTGTGGGCAACACATCGAACGGGGCGCCCGGATTGCTGCCGTGGGGATTGATTGCCATGGGATGGTGGTCAGGTTGTTGTGGGCCGAAGGGGTGCCCACCATTTTGCCGCCAGCAAATGCTGCAGCGGCGCAGCGAAGGTCGGGCAGCCGACACAGGCGGTGCGTACGGCGGCTCAAGCAGCAGTCGCTGCTGGCGCCACCGGAGTGCCCACGATTTTTTCAGACACTTCCACGCGGTTGCGGCCGCGCTCCTTGGCCAGGTACATGGCCTCGTCGGCGCGCTGCAGCGCAGCGCCCGCCGCGTCGCCGTGGGCACACAGGGTGACGCCCACACTCACGGTCAGCGGAATGGACTGCGGGCCCGTGGCCACTGGCTGGGCTTCGACCAGCGCGCGCAGGCGTTCAGCCACGGCCAGGGCACCAGCGGCGCTCGCGTTGGGCAGGAAGATGGCGAACTCTTCGCCCCCCAGGCGCCCCATCACGTCTTCCTTGCGCAGGCAACGGTGGGCCAGCATCACAAAATGGCGCAGCACATCGTCACCCGCCCGGTGACCCCAGGTGTCGTTGATGTTCTTGAAGTGATCCAGGTCCATCACCAGCACGGGCACAGCCGTCCCGGTGCGCTGGGCGGCACTGATGGCCTTGTCCAGCAGCGTGAGAAACGCGCGACGGTTGAACACGTTGGTCAGCGGGTCCATCTCGGCCAGGTGCCGCAGCTCGCTGGTGATGAACTCGTTGGCCAGCATCAGCGCACCAAACCCCAGCAACACCACGGCCACAATGGCCTCCAGCAGAACAAACTGCGATACCAGAGCCACCAGTCCGGCGTCTGGCAAGCCGCCGGGCGCAACGGGAGCGAGCTTGAACAGTGCCGGACGCAGCAACAAAAACAGGCCATGCAGACCCGCCACCAACGCAAACAGGTAGCGCGCGGGCACGCGGCGCACACCACCATCGGCCATCGTGCGCGCCGTGAGCAAAAAGCAGATGCCCGCACCCAGCCCCACAAAAACAAACCGCATTCCCAGATGGGACTGCACCACGGTGAAATACACCGACGCGACCATCAGGGCCCCGATACCCACGACCGCATACCAATGAGAAAACGGGCGTCGCCCCATGTACATGCGGCTGGCCATCAGGCACAGGTAGGCTGCCAGCGACACCGAACCTTGCGAGATCACCACCGCCACCACCTCGGGAAACCAGTCCCGTACCAGCAGACTCACGCTGAACACCGATCCCAGCAGGAACGACACCATCCACAGGCGCAGGCCGGGGATGTTCCGGTTGAACGACCACACGGCATACAACACCGTGGTGACGAGCGCAGTCAGAAGCGCTGCAATGATGAGGAGTGTGGGGCTGTGCACTTTGAGGGCGGGCTGGCGGGCGGCTGGAATGTTAACCGGACCGCCGCCAGGCACCGTGTCGCGCGGCACCTTTCCTTGACCTGTGTAAAGGTGCCGCCTGGTGCAAATGGGATAAATTGGGCGGATGACGGCGCCAAGCCCGCAGCGTGCCGTTCGCGGCTAGGAGGCTGCGCGGCAGAAGGCATCGAAGCGAAACGCGCGAAAACTGAGGATCGCGTGGTGCTACCGACAAGCCCAGGGTGGGCCCCTGGGCGCAGGAGGTGGTACCGCGCGAGACCGGTTTATCGCGCATTGCAGCCGATGTTCCTTCTGCCGCGCAGCCTCCTAGCCCACCACATTGCATTCCCGGCGCAGCAGGGCCAGGGCATCGTGCATCTGGTAGTCCATATCGCTGAGCAAGGTTTTTTCTGCGTCCTGCACAAAGCTGGTCCACAGCGCGATGTAGTCCTGCTGGTGCACACCGGGCGCGTGGGTGCGGATGAACTCGGTGGCCAACGCGGGCTGCAGGCCGGATTTGCGCAGTTTGCGCACCAGGCTGGCGGCGGTCTTTTCGGTCAGCAGGGTTTTCTTGGGCACACCCGCAGCCAGGCACAGGAACAGCGTGAGCAGCGAATGTTCGTCATCGTTGCCCTGGGTGGTTTTTGTCCAGGTCTTGCTGGCGGGCAGCGGGGGTTCCTCGCCCTCCTCCAGCGCATCCAGGCTGCGGTGGAAGTTGTCCACCTCGGCCAGCGGGTCGTCCAGCAGAAAGTAGCGCGCACGGAAAGCGCCGGTGGGCCGCAGCAGCGTACGCACCAGTGTGGCGGAATCCAGCAGCCTCGGCAGGTCGGCCAGCACACTGGCGCAGTGCGCCAACATCACCTCGCGCAGTTCAGCAGGCAAACCGGGGGGCAGGCGCAGCTGTGAAGGCGGCGCCAGCTTCTTCTTGCGCTGTGCCATCAGCATTTTTTCGAACGCGACGGTGTTCGGCCATTCGCCCAGATCCATGGACCTGGGCGCCAGGGCCAGCATGAGCAGGCCGGTGCGGATGACGGCTTCAGCATCGGCACCCGCAGCTTCGAGCTCGTCCGGGTCCAGGTCGAACTGCTCGGCCAGCCACTGGGCGGCATGGATGGCCTGCGCAATCTGCGTGCGGCGCGCCAGCTCGGCCCGATAGTCTGCATGGCTGCGCAGTGACCACACGGCCAGCAGCGGGGTCTCGGCATCGGCATAGCCTGCCATGCCAAAGTTGCTGCTCTCGGGCATGCCAATCAGGCGCTTGAGCATGTCTGAGCCGCCCTTGGAGCGCGACAGCAATGAATGGTCGCGCAGCGAGATGGCGGCCTGGTGCAGGTCGCCCCCGGTGGTATCGAGCAGGTACAGGCTGATGAGGTTGACCATGCGGTCACGCGCCTTCTCCAGCTCGGGCCGCAAAAACTCGCTGCCAAAGTAGCGGGCAATCTGCACCATGCCCTTGGGCGCATCGGCATTGATGGCGGCCAGCTTGTTGGCACCAATCACGCCATGCTGGACGCCATAGGCCAGCGCCTTTTCAAAGAAAGGACGGGCGTCGTGGAGCTGCAGCGTGTTGGCCCCCGCAGCCTGGGTAGAGGACTGTTCGTCGATGGTCATTTAGTGGGCCATTCCCGCAGCCGTTGAAACTGGCGCTGCGAAGGCCAGCGCCCCCGCGCAAGGGCCGCCCCGCAGCGCTGGGGGCGTCCCCCTCCCGCGTTGCGCAGCAATGCGAGAGAGGGTGAAGGCGCGAAGCGACTCAGGGGGTGCTTCATCTCAAATCGCCGATTCCTCATCCGACGTACGTGCGGCGGGCGTGGCCTTGCCGCGATCCGTCTCGCTGGTCTCGAATTTGCCGTCGTCTTCCTCGGCGGGCGATTCGTCGCCCTCTTCCAGGCCCAGGTCAAAGGCACGTGCCTTGGCGCGCAGCACCAGCAAGGTTTCGATGAACAGGTCGCGGCACTCGTAGCGCAGCAGCCAGGCCATCTGCATCCAGTCGCGGTCGGCCACCTCGTCCAGATCGATGCGCGGCTGCACGTAGCCCGAGGCGAGCAGCTCGTCGTCGGTCAGCGTGGGGCCATAGTCTTCCACCGCGTCAAACGTGCCGGTGCGGGCAAAGGCTTCGATGCGGCTCCACTTTTCGGCAAAGTAGTTGGCCAAGGCCTCGGCGCCACCGTCCAGGTCGCCAATGGCAGTAAGAAACTCCACCGGGTCGGCATCGTCGCGGAAGATGACCGCGTTGACCATGCTGCGCAGGTGCGTGTGGGTGAGGTCCTTGTACTGCTTTTCAAGCACCATAGCGCGCGCGAACTGCTCAGGCGTCACCAGCATGTTGACCACAGAGGCCTTGGACTCGTCGTACTCGCGCATCACGGCCAGAATGTCCTTGGGGGCCAGCTGGTCCAGCACCACCATCAAGGCGTTGTCGCCCTCGGCATCCGCCAGCTCCGACAAGGCCGATTCGGCGCCCACGATGTCGCCAGCCGCGATCAGGCTAGTGGTCTTGGTGATAAGGGCGAGGTGTTGGTTGTTGCTGCTCATGGTCGTCACTCCTTGCGGTCAAAACCCGCGTCGGCCAGCCAGTTGGAGCTGGCCTCTTCGCGGCTGCGGCTGTTTTGTGGGTCCGCAGCGTCATCGGCGCTCAGTGCGTTGTAGTCGTCATCATGCTCTGCGGCGTCTTCACCGTCATCGGCGTCGCTGTCACCCTCGGCCGACGAGGCCGCATGGTGCGCCAGGCGGGCGTGCTGCTGCAGGTATTCCAGCCCTGCAGCCACAGCCATGAAGCGGGCGCCCTGCGGTTCGCGCAGCACGGTTTGCGCCAGGCTGCTGGCCCAGGGCTCCAGCGCGATGGCAGGCGAGAGGCTGTGCCAGTCGGGCAGTTCGTCCACCGGCAGGCTCAGCAGGTGTTCCACCACAGCCGGCTTGGTGAAGCGAAAACCCTGGTGGAACACCACGGCCACCATTTCGGGGGCCAACTCCATCATCTGGACCAGAAAGGCAATCTCGTTGCGCTTTTCGGCCAGCCGCTTGCGCAGCACGTCCTTGCCTTCGGAGTCGGAAACCAGGTCGTCCAGCTCGGCCTGGTAGGCAGAGCGCAGGTCATAAAAATAAGGGGAAAGTTTCACGGAGTGGTCGTTGTCAAAATGCGCGAGGAATAGGCTTGCCAGATCTCTTGGGCGGTGTGCAGCGGGTTGTCCAGCAGGTTGCGGCGGCGGTTGTCGTCGTAGGCCTGGCGGGCGGTGTCGTCCGACAGCACTTCATAGGCTTTTTGCACAGCCTGAAAGCGCTGGGCAGCGTCGGGGGCGTCGTTGCGGTCCGGGTGGTAGAACGACGCCTTCTGGCGAAAGGCTTTCTTGATGTCGGCCAGCGATGCGTTGGCCGCAAGCCCGAGGGCGGCGTAGTGGTCTGCGGTCATGGATGATTCAATGGAGCGGGGGCGGGATGAAACTGGCACCGGCCACCAGGCCAGCGGGCCACCACCATCAGCCGCCCAGGCTCACAAACACGTTCTGCACGTCGTCGTTGGAATCGATGGCGGCCAGGAAGTTCTCCACCTCTTCGAGCTGTTCGGCGGTCAGGTTGGCGGGGTTTACCGGGTTTTTGGGCTTGTAGCCCAGCTTGACCGACAGCACATTGAAGCCGTGGGCGGGCAGCGCACGGCTCACCAGATCGAGGTCGGTGGGGTCGGTCCAGAAGGTGGTGGTGCCTTCTTCGTCGCCTGCTTCAAAATCTTGTGCACCGGCTTCGATGGCGGCCAATTCGGGGTCGGCGTCGGGGTTGGCGGGCTCGGCCTCGATCATGCCGACATGGTTGAAGTCCCAGGCCACCGAGCCCGAGGTGCCCAGCTGGCCCTTGCGGAACAGCACGCGCATTTCGGGCGCGGTGCGGTTGACGTTGTCGGTCAGGCATTCGACCATCACGGCGACCTGGTGGGGCGCAAAGCCTTCGTAGATCACGCGCTCGTAGTTCACGGCATCAGCACCGGTGCCCGAGCCCTTTTTGATGGCACGCTCCAGCGTGTCCTTGGGCATCGAGGCCTTGCGGGCCTGCTCTACCACCAGGCGCAGGCGCGCATTGCTGGCCGGGTCGGCACCGCCGCGCGCGGCCACGGTGATTTCCTTGACCAGCTTGCCAAACAGCTTGCCCTTGGCGTCGGCCACCTGTGCCTTGCCTTTTGCTTTCCACTGCGCGCCCATGGTGATGTCTTTCTTGGAGTTGTGGCGCGCCAGGGCGCCTGTCGATGTGATGGAGGCCCATTCGAGCACCAAAAGCCCGAAATAAGCCCCTGTGCAGGTTGGAACCGAACCCTATAGGGTACCACCGAGCCACCCGTTGCCTTGCCGCCACGCCCAAGCCAGCGCCCAGCCTGGGGGCAGGTAACCTCACCACCATGCAGGCCCTTCGCTTCCCCGTCATTCAGGACCACTGATGCTCAACACCTTGTGGCTGGGCTTTTTTCTGACCGCTGCCGTGGCCGCACTGGCCCAGTGGCTGGTGGGCGGCAATGCCGAGATCTTTTCGTCGATGGTGCAGGCCCTGTTCCAGATGGCCAAGCTGTCGGTCGAGGTGATGGTGCTGCTGTTTGGCACGCTCACGCTGTGGCTGGGTTTCTTGCGCATTGCCGAAAAGGCGGGCATTGTGGACGCCCTGGCGCGCTGGCTGGCACCGCTGTTTGCCAAGCTCATGCCCGAGGTGCCGCGCGGCCACCCCTCGCTGGGGCTGATCACGATGAACTTTGCCGCCAACGCCCTGGGGCTGGACAACGCGGCCACCCCCATGGGTCTGAAGGCGATGAAAGCCCTGCAGGAGCTGAACCCCGAGCCCGACACCGCCACCAACGCGCAGATCCTGTTCCTGGTGCTCAACGCCTCTTCGCTCACGCTGCTGCCGGTGACGATCTTCATGTACCGCATGCAGCAGGGAGCGCCCGACCCGACGCTGGTTTTTTTGCCCATTCTGCTGGCTACATCAGCGTCCACGCTGGTGGGCCTGCTTAGCGTGGCGGTGGTGCAGCGCCTGCCGCTGTGGAGCCCCGTGGTGCTGGCCTATCTGCTGCCCGTCGCACTGGTTCTGAGCGGCTTCATGGCGCTGCTGGCCACCTTGAGCGCCGCCGCGCTAGCCCAGTTGTCGTCCTTGCTGGGCAACCTCACGCTGTTTGCGCTGATCGTCCTGTTCGTGGGCATCGGCGCGTGGCGCAAGGTGCCCGTGTACGAAGCTTTCATCGAGGGCGCGCGCGAAGGTTTTGACGTGGCCAAGGGCCTGCTGCCCTATCTGGTGGCGATGCTGTGTGCCGTGGGGGTGTTCCGTGCATCGGGTGCGCTGGGCTATGTGCTCGATGGCATCCGCTGGTGCGTGCAGGTGCTGGGTGCAGACACCCGGTTTGTGGACGCCCTGCCCACTGCGCTGGTCAAGCCGTTTTCCGGCAGTGCCGCGCGCGCCATGCTGATCGAGACCATGCAGACGCAAGGGGTGGACAGCTTTGCGGCGCTGGCTGCAGCCACCATTCAGGGCAGTACCGAGACCACCTTTTATGTACTGGCCGTGTACTTTGGGGCGGTGGGCATTCAGCGTGCGCGGCACGCGGTGGGCTGCGCGCTGTTGGCAGAACTGGCGGGGGTGGTGGCGGCCGTTGTGGTGTGCTATCGGTTTTTTGGTTAAAGTTATTGAAGAAAAATGGCCCTATCGCTTATCTATCAATCGCTAGTAGCTATAAATTGAATAGCAACTTGCTCCTACCCAATTCCTTCTTACTGGGGCCATTCCGACGCTCCCACCGGGGGTTGTCCCTGAGCGCACCACGGACCCCAAAGACTTCGGGGTGGCTTGCACGGACCATCCAAAGCCAATTGGTGGTTTCCACCATGCGGGCGACTGAGGCGGTACCTATGCTCTGCTTCATGGGCGCGCAAGCGGCGCCACGGCAGCGATCGAGCACGTCGTCCCTTGCTCCAGGGCTCCCGGAAAACGCCCTTCACCACGTTCCATGACATTGCCCCCCAACCCCACAGCGCCCCACGACGCCGAAGAGCGCAGGCACTCCGAGGCCCTGCTCCAGCTGTGCAAACGCCTGGAACGCGCCTGGACCTTGTCCGACGTGCTCGATGCCGTCAAACCCATGGGAGAGAGTGTTTTTGACTACCGCCACGTCTGGCTGGCCCTGATTGACGAATCCTCGGGGATGCTGGACTTCCTCACACACACCACCAGTGGTGAGGAGGGTGCCCTGAGCCGCCAGCTGCAGACCATGAAAATCCCCGTGAAGGGGGATGCGCTGCTCGAAGAAATCATGCAGGCCACCCACGTCGTGGTGGTGGAAGATGCCCGCACCGACCCACGCACCAACAAGGCCGTGGTCGCTGTGCTGCACAACCGCACCATCGTCAATGTGCCGCTGATCATGGCGGACCAGCGCATGGGCGCACTGGGCATGGGCACTTATGGCGACGAGGAAGGCGTGCGGCCCCCCAAGCCCTGGCAGATCGCACTGATGCAGGCCACCGCTGGGCATCTGGCCGTGGCACTGGACCGGGTGCGGTTCATGACCGCGCGGCACGAGGCCGAAGAAGCGCTGCTGCAGCAAAAGGAGCGCCTGCAGGTCACCCTGCACTCGATCAGCGACGCCGTGGTCACCACCGACGCCACGGGGCTGGTGCAGTACCTGAACCCTGCAGCCCAGACGCTGACAGGCTGGTCGCTGTCCGCCGCCTGCGGACGCAGGCACCAGGACGTGCTGGGCCTGGCCGCCGAACCTGGCACCCAGGCTGCCCCCGACCTGGTGGGCCGCGCACTGGCGCAAGGCAGCACCCAGTTGCATTCCAAGCTGCGGTCCACACCACTGGCAGGAGCCCCCCTGCTGATGGACCTGTCCGCCTCACCACTGCTGCGCCCCGGCGGGGATGCTGACGGTGTGGTGCTGGTGTTTCGCGACGTGACCGAGGCCAGCCGGCTGAGTCGCGAAATGGAGTTTCAGGCCCTGCACGACACGCTCACGAGCCTGGGCAACCGCCGCGCGTTCGAGCACCTGCTGGCCCAGGCCTTTGCCGCCACGCGGGAGGCCTCCGACCGCCACTGCGTGTGCTACCTCGATCTGGACAATTTCAAGGTGATCAACGACACCTGCGGCCATGCGGCAGGGGACGAACTGCTGCGGCAGGTGGCGCGCCTGTTCCTGGCCCACCTGCAGCCTCAGGATCTGCTGTGCCGCCTGGGAGGCGACGAGTTCGGCATCCTGCTGTGGCAGCAGGACCTGCAACAGACTTTGAAGGTCGCAGAGCGCATGCAGCAGGAACTGGCCGCATTCCGTTTTGGTTGGCGCGACCATGTGTTCAGTGTCAGTGTCAGCATTGGAGCCGTGGTGCTGGATGCCGCCACCGAAAGCGTGGGCGCCTTGCTGCAGGCGGCAGACAGCGCCTGCTACGTGGCCAAGGACAGGGGGCGCAATCGCATCCACGTCTATGCCGAGAACGACCCTGCCCTCGCGCAGCGCTATGGCGTCATGGAATGGGTCAGCCGCATCGAGCATGCGCTACAGCATGACCGGTTTGAGCTGTTTGGCCAGCCCATCGCCCGCCTGGGCACACTGCAGGGCAGCCCGCCGCACGGCCTGCATTGCGAGATCCTGCTGCGCATGCGCACGGCCGACGGCCAACGTGTCTCACCGGGCGAATTCATGCCCGCCGTGGAGCGCTACCACCTGGCCGCGCGGGTGGACCGCTGGGTCATCAAAAAAGCCCTGGCCTGGATGGCCGAACACCAGGAGCGTGTGGAGCTGTGCTGCATCAACCTGTCGGGCCAGTCCGTGGGCGATGCCGCTTTTTTGGGCCAGGTGCTGCAGGCCATGGACCAGACCCCGGTGCGCTGCGACCGCCTGTGTTTCGAGATCACCGAAACCGCCGCCATGGGCGACCTGGCAGCGGCCAACCGTTTCATCCACGCCTTGCGCGCGCGGGGCTGCCAGTTTGCGCTGGACGACTTTGGCAGCGGGTTATCGTCGTATGCCTACCTGCGCGAGCTGGCGGTGGACATGCTCAAGATCGACGGGCAGTTTGTGAAGAACATGGCCGACGACCCGGTGAGCTTCGCCATGGTGAAGTCCATCCACGAAATTGGCTGCCTGATGGGCAAGAAGACCGTGGCGGAGTTTGCCGAAAGCCAGGCCGTCGTGGACCTGCTGACCGGGCTGGGCGTGCACTTTGCCCAGGGATACGCCCTGGGCCGCCCTGCCCCGCTTGACGAGCTGCTACTGCAAACCGTGGTGCACTGACTCCCTGGTAGCCGAGCCAGCGGCGGACGCAACGGAAGCGCTTCAGCCGCGCGGCGCGGAAGGCGATGCCGGTGTTACCGGGGCGGGAGGGGCAGCCACCAGCTCCCACTCGGCCAGTTGCTCGTTGGTCGCAATCAACCGCCCCACCAGCAGCTTGATGAAGGCCTTGTCAAAACACGACTGCAGGTCTTCGGACGCCCCGCGCAGCGCGGGGTTGCGCACCTTGAGCACCAGCACTTCGGACTCGGCCACGGCGGTGGCGGTGCGCAGCCTGTTGTCGGGGCGCAGGTAGGTCATTTCACCCAGGGTGACGCCCGCACTCAGTGTGCTGAGATTCCAGCCCTGGCGACTCACGGCCACCTGGCCCTCGATCAGGATGCAGAACGAATCGCCGGGCGTGTTTTCGCGCATCAGCACCGTGCCCCGCTCCAGCCGCCGCCAGTTGCCCAGGCGCATCAGCTCCCAAAGAGCCACGTCGTGAAAGTCGGCAAAAAACGGCAGCGCGCGCAGGCGCGCAAAACGCTCGGCCTCGGTGTCTTGGGATTTTTGGCGGGGCAGACTCTGGTGGGCGGCCAGCAGCGCCCGTGCAAAATCGTCCCAGGTCGCAAAACGGTCGGAGGGCTGCTTGGCCAGGGCGCGCAGCAACACGTTGTCCACATGGGCTGGCAGCGACGCGCGCAGCAGGCTCGGTGGCGTGGGCGCCTCGTTGCTGATCTTGTAGAGCGTGGCGAAGTCGGTGTCGCCGTCAAACGGGCGGCGGCCCGTGAGCAGCTCGTACACAACAACAGCCAGCGAGAACATGTCGCTGTGGTGCGTGAGGTCGTGTTCACGCACCTGTTCGGGCGACATGTAGGACGGCGAGCCCACCAGGCCCGACAGTTGCGTGGCATCGCTGCGCAGTGACAGCGCCGCACCAAAATCGGTCAGCTTGATGTCCCCGTCTTTGGCCAGCATGAGGTTGGCGGGCTTGATGTCGCGGTGCACCAGGCCTTCGCGGCACGCGTACTCGAGCGCGTTGCAGCACTTGAAGGCAATGTCCAGCACCTGGGGCACGGGCAGCAGTGCATCCGGCGTGGCATAGGCTGACAGGGGCTGGCCATCCACATATTCCAGCACCAGGTAGGGGGTAGCGCCTCCTCGTCCGCATCGAGCAGGCGCACGATGTTGGGGTGGCGCAGGCGGCCCGACAGCGCAGCCTCGTTGCGCAGCAGCTTGCGGTAGCGCTCGGCCTGCTCGGGTACTTTCAGCAGATGGGCATGCGTCTGCTTGATGGCCACCTTGCGCCCCCTAAAGCCGTCGAGCCCCAGAAACACGATGCCGCTCGCACCCCGGCCCAGTTCACGCTCGATGCGGTACTTGCCGATGCTGGCGGGGGGCGCCGAGGTTGCTGTGGCCATGAGGGACTCCTGGGCGGGTATTTGACAGGTCAGGCGCCTGCAAGGGCCTGCTCAAAGTCAGCGAGCAGGTCTTGTGGGTCTTCCAGGCCCACTGACAGGCGGATCATGCTGTCACCAATGTCCATGGCGGCACGCACGGCGGGGCCGGCCTCCCAGAAGATGGTGTGCGCTACCGGGATGATCAGCGTGCGCGTGTCGGCCAGCCCCGTGGCCTTGATGGGCAACTGCAGGCGGTTGCACACGGCCAGGCACTGGTCGGGGTTGCGCAGCTCGAACGACAGCAGCCAGGAACCCGCCTGGAGGAGCTTTTTGGCAAAGGCATGCTGGGGGTGCGAAGGCAGCATGGGGTACAGCACGCGCGAGACGGCCGGGTGTGCCTCCAGCCACTGCGCCAAGGCCAGGGCCGTGGCACTGGTGCGGTCCATGCGCAGCGACAGCGTTTCAGCGCCCAGCGCCAGCTGGTGCGCAGCATGGGACGACAGCGTGCCACCCATGTCGCGCAGGCCCTTTTTGCGCAGCTGCTGAAGGCCCCAGCCCTTGGGGTCGCCCTTGCGGTAGGGCGCAAAGATGTTGGGGTAGCCCGACCAGTCGTACAGCCCCGTGTCGGTGACAGCGCCACCCAGCGCAGCGCCCTGCCCGCCGATGCTCTTGGTGAGCGAATTGACCACCAGGCCCGCGCCCACCGTGGCAGCGCGGAACAAGTAGGGCGATGCCACGGTGTTGTCCACCACGTAAAGCACGCCACGTTGCTGGCACAGCGCGCCAATGCCTTCCAGGTCGGGGATCTGCGTGCCGGGATTGGCAATGGTTTCGACAAACACCATGCGGGTGTTGGGGCGCAGGGCAGTAGCCACTTTGGCCGCGTCGGTCACGTCCACCGTGGTCACTTCAATGCCCAGGTCGGCCAACGTGCCGAACACGCTGTTGGTGTTGCCAAACACGAACTGGCTGGCCACCAGATGGTCACCCGCCTTGAGCAGGGTGAGGAACACCGCGCAAATGCCCGCCATGCCGGTGGAGAAAACGATGGAGCCGTGCCCGCGTTCCATCTGCGTGATCTTGGCCTCCAGCGCCGCCGTGGTGGGCGTGCCCTGGCGCGCATAGTTAAAGCCGCCCTTGCTCGTGCCCTGGAACACGGCGATCAGCTCTTCCATCTTCTCGTACCCGTACTGAACGGACGTATGGATCGGCTTGTGGATGGCCCCATGCTCGGCGCCGCCCAGGCGGTCGGCGTGCACGATCTGGGTGGTGAAACTGTGGTTCTGCGGTGTCGTCATAAAAATCTGCGGCTGCTTTGTTTCTACTGGTCTACGTACGAGGCGGGGCGATCACCACTGGCGCGCCCTGATGCCAGTGCACCCGTGGAACTGGCTCCGCCAGGCCACCGGGTGCGTCCCCCTCGGGGGGAAGGCGCGCAGCGCCTCAGGGGGGCTACCTCTCCGGCGCGATGTGCTCCGCGTAATCGTACAAGGCGCCCAGAATGTCCTGGGTCCGCTCATCGTCGGCGGTCTCCGAGAGTTCGTCGATCTCGGTGAACAGCTGCTCCACCGTGCGCGCCCCGCCCTGCCCGTCGAACAGGCAGGCAGCGCGGTGAGCCTCCCAGCGTTCCTGCTCATCGGGCGATAGCGTTTGCGGAAAGTTGCGCGCCCGGTAGCGCCACAGCAGCTCGGCCAGGCGCGGGTCATCAAAGTTCGCACGCGCCTTGGCCAGCTTGTCGCCGCTCAGGGTGCGCAGGTCGGTCAGCAGGCGCCGGTCGTTGTTGCCTACAAAACCGCCGTACAGGTCCTGGTCCACATCCTGCGCCGGCTCTTGCGGGCGGGCAAACACGGCGGGCCAGATGCCGCTCATGTCGGGCAGCGCGCGCGCCACCTCGGCGTGCTGCGCGGCCTGGGCCAGGTCGATGCCCCAGCGCTGGGCCAGCGCGGGCGTGAGCGTGTTCACATTGCCCACCACCATGGGTGACTTGTTCAGGTGGATGGTCTTGATGGGCAGGCGCGTCACGCCCTCGGGCAACGCGTCGGCCTTGCTGAACATGCGCAGGCGGATGTCATCCACATTCAGCGTGGCCAGCTCGCGCGGGTCGTGGGCCAGGTCCCAGGCGATCAGCTCGTTTTTGTTAGTAGGGTGGCTGGCCAGCGGCCACATCACGGCTAGGCAACCGCGCTCGGTGGGGAACATGCCGGACACATGCAGAAACGGCCGCGCCGTGCTGGTGGTGGCGGGCAGGCGCAGCTCGGCGGCCACGCGGTCTTTCTTGTGCAGGCTCAGTGCAAAGTCAAACAGCTTGGTGTTGTGCTGGCGGATCAGCCGCGCCAGCGCAATGGTGGCGCGCACGTCTGACAGCGCATCGTGCGCCGCGTCGTGCTGCAGGCCATTGGCCTTGGAGAGGTGTTCCAGCTTGAAGCTGGGGGTCACGCCGTCTTCTTTCTTTGGCCAGGTGATGCCATCCGGCCGCAGCGCATAGGTCATGCGCACCACGTCCAGCAGGTCCCAGCGGCCGCACTGGTTTTGCCACTCGCGCGCATACGGGTCGATGAGGTTGCGCCAGAACATGAAGCGCGTGATCTCGTCGTCAAACCGGATGGTGTTGTAGCCCACGCCTATCGTGCCGGGCTGCGCAAATTCGGACTCAATGCGCGCAGCGAACGTGTGCTCGGGCACGCCCTTTTCCAGGCACAGCTGCGGCGTGATGCCGGTGATGAGGCACGACACCGGGTCGGGCAAGTAGTCGTTGGCAGGCTGGCAATAGAACATCAGCGGCTCGCCGATTTCGTTCAGCTCCGCGTCCGTGCGGATGGCGGCGAACTGCGCAGGCCGATCGCGGCGCGTGTTGGCACCAAAGGTTTCGTAGTCGTGCCAGAGGAAGGTGTGGGGGGCCATGGTCGATGGGCAAACAGGGGGCGACAGAAGAACAGGGCGAGGGATACCGTGAACTGTAACCTGATTTACAAGCTTTTTAGGCCCCTAGCGCATACTGATAAAGCGCTAGCAGCTATAAAATATATAGCAAATACAAATACCCCCTCGGATGCCGCTTCACGCCGTGATACACCTGCAGCGCAGCACCGCCGCTGCAGCGCGGGACAATGGCGCATGCAAAGCACCCACCCAGCCAATCCCTCCGTTTCGCGGCTCCGCCCTTCCCTTTTTTCCTCTTGGTCCCCACGTTCCCTCGCAGCATGTTGGGCAGCCCTGGCTCTGGCGGGCTGCGCCGCAGCGCCTCCCCATCGCCCGGACGCGGTGAAAACACCGCCGCCAGCCAGCGCCCCCCCTGCCACCACCAGCACACCGGCCCAAGATGCCGCAGCATCTACCGGCAGCCCCACCGCTGGCGTGGACCATGCGGCAGGCTTTGCCGCATGGCGCGACGCGTTTTCGGCGCAGGCCTTGCAGGCGGGCATCCAGCCCCGCACGGTTCGCGAAGTGCTGGGCCAGGCGCAATGGCAGCCGCGTGTGGTGGAGCTTGACCGGGCACAGCCTGAATTTACGCGCACACCCTGGGTCTACCTTGACAGTGCGGTGTCGCCGCAGCGCATTGCCCAAGGCCAGGCCAAGCTGGCCGAACACAGTGCCACGCTGGAAGCCGCTGCCGCCCGCTATGGCGTGCCTGCCACCGTGATCACCGCCATCTGGGGCATGGAGAGCAACTACGGCAGCAATTTCGGGACGTTCCGCACCGTGGACGCGCTGTCCACGCTGGCCTATGAAGGCCGCCGCCGCGCCTGGGCCCAGGCCGAACTGTTGTCCGCGCTGCGCATCGTGGACCAGGGCGACATCGCAGCAGACCACATGCTCGGCTCCTGGGCCGGCGCCATGGGGCACACGCAGTTCCTGCCCTCGGTGTTTCTGGCCTACGCCGTGGATGCCGATGGCGATGGCCACCGCGACATCTGGGGCAGCATCCCGGACGTGACGGCGTCTACCGCGCATTTCCTGGCGCGTTCGGGCTGGCAGGCGGGCGAACCCTGGGGGGTGGAGGTGCAGTTGCCCGCGTCTTTCGACCACGCCCGCGCAGACCCTTCCGTACGGCAGACCACAGCCCAGTGGGACGCTGAAGGTGTGCGCGGCATCGACGGGCAGGCATTGCCCACCCTGGCCTCCGCGTCCATCGTCACGCCCGCAGGTGCCCGAGGCCCGGCCTTTCTGGTAGGGGGCAATTTCCGGGTCATCCTGCGCTACAACAACTCGGTCAACTACGCGCTGGGGGTGGCGCTGTTGGCGCGCCAGATTGGCGGTGGCGGGCCCGTGGTTGCCGCCTGGCCGCGCGACCTCGCGCCCCTTTCACGCCAGCAATTGCAGGAGCTACAAGAGGCGCTCAACCGCAAGGGATTTGCCGCGGGCACCCCGGACGGCGTGATGGGCCCCGCCACCCGCGCGGGGCTGCGAGGCTACCAGCGCAGCATCGGCGCTGTGGCGGACGGCTATCCCACCGTGGAACTGCTGGAGCGGCTTACGGCGCGCCATTAGACAGAGCCCCAGGGCCTGCCCAACTGGCCGCCCCACGGAGTCATGGCGTCACCAGCCCGTCCATGCGCACGACCTCGAAGTCGCGGCCCAGCACCTGGCGCAGTTCGGACTTCAGGCGATCGTTGTTCCAGCGTTCGTCCGGCGCCCCGCTCAGGAACCAGTTGGAGCCGTTGTCGGCCACCATCATCCCGTGGGTCTTGAGGGCGGTGAGGATAGCCTGCGCTTCGGCAGAGAAGCCCGGCGGGATCGCATAGCCCGCCTTCAGGCGCACGCGCATGCCCATGGGGGGAAGGTTGGGGCTGGTATTGCTCGATGCCCAGTGAGTCGCGGGCGGCACGTAAGCGCGGCGGGTCTGGCTGACGGTAAAGCGCAGCGCGTGGCGGATGCCACCGGCGCCCAGCGACGCCTCGTCGTACCGCACCAGGCCCGGAAAAATCGGCAGGCCCGCTGCGTCTGCGCTGGTCCATCGTGGCCTGGCGGTGGGACGCACGTTGTTGCTGTCCAGGTGAAAGACAGCACCACCCGACGCACGCCAGCTGCCGTCGGACTGCGGGTAGCTGTTGCCGGTTTCATACAAGCGGTTGTTGTCGCGGTCGATCACGATCACGTGGCGGTCTCCCGCGCTGGAAGGACCGCCTTCAATAGGCGCGTTGGGCGGAATCGGGTACGGGCCTGCATCACTCTCGTCGCCGTAGTCGGTGAACTGCACCGCCACACGCGGCTGGTTACCTGCCACCACCACATAGGGAATGCCGATAGGCGCGCCTTCCCACAGGCCCGCGCCGAAATCCGGGAACAAACCCCGGGTGAGGCCAATGCTGGCGATGAGGTTGTCAGAGTTGGGATCGATGGGGAGCCCACTGATATCCGCGTTCCAGTCATTGTTGGCAGGGAACGGCACTGCGCCATTGAGCGGCGCGCCCACACCCAGGGTTGCGCCGCGCACATCGCCATACACATGGCCCCCGGGGGGCGGAGCTGGCGCTGGCGCGCCTGGCACCGGGGAGCCCGGAGGCGGCGAAACCGGCGCCGCATCACCCCCGCCGCCGCCACAAGCTGCCACCAGTGCACCAATACTGGCAATGGCGAGGCACCGGCTGATCGCTCCCAGACGCCACTTGCGAGAGGAGGCACCGGGAAACATCGGGGCGGAAGGTGTGGGGGTCATGGTCATAGGGGCGTCTCCTCAATCAGCGCGCAGTATGCCGCCCCAAAGGTGCTGGCTTGCCACGGAACTGTGCGAAAACGTTTCAATGATTTTGGGGCACCGGACGGCGTTCGCGCACACCAGATCGCTGATCCAGCTCGTCAAAGACTGCCTGTGCAGACTTCGCCACCTCCACGCTGTAGACACAAAAAAGCCAGCCATCGCAATGATGGCTGGCTTCGGGAGGGTGCCGGTACGTGTCGGCAAAGCGCCAGTGGCGCCAGTGCCCATCAGTCCGCCGTGGCTTCCTCGGGCTCGGCGGGCTCGGACTTGGCCGAGCGTTCCTTCTTGGCCAGCGGCTGGATGTCCAGCAGCACCTCGGAGGTTTCCACGCCCTTGTCGTCGGTCTTCACCTCGATATCGACCGTCAGACGCCCACCGTCCGTCAGGCGACCGAAGAGTAATTCATCGGCCAGCGCGCGGCGGATGGTGTCCTGGATCAGACGCTGCATCGGGCGGGCGCCCATGAGCGGATCGAAACCCTTCTTGGCCAAGTGCTTGCGCAGCGTATCGGTAAAGGTAACCTCCACCTTCTTCTCGGCCAGTTGCGTCTCCAGCTGCAGCAGGAACTTGTCCACCACGCGCAGGATGATCTGCTCATCCAGCGCCTTGAAGTTGACGATGGCATCCAGCCGGTTGCGGAACTCGGGCGTGAAGAGGCGCTTGATGTCGCCCATTTCGTCGCCCGCCTGGCGCGGGTTGGTGAAGCCAATCGTCGCCTTGTTCATGGTCTCGGCGCCCGCATTCGTCGTCATGATGATCAGGACGTTGCGGAAGTCGGCCTTGCGCCCGTTGTTGTCGGTCAGCGTGCCATGGTCCATCACCTGCAGCAGCACGTTGAAGATGTCCGGGTGCGCCTTCTCGATTTCGTCGAGCAGCAGCACAGCGTGCGGCTTCTTGGTGATGGCTTCGGTCAACAGGCCACCCTGGTCGAACCCGACATAGCCCGGAGGCGCACCAATCAGGCGGCTGACCGCATGGCGCTCCATGTACTCCGACATGTCAAAGCGCAAGAGCTCGATGCCCATGATGTAGGCCAGCTGCTTGGCCGCCTCGGTCTTGCCCACGCCTGTGGGGCCGCTGAACAGGAACGAGCCGATGGGCTTGTCGCCCTTGCCCAGACCGGACCGCGCCATCTTGACCGCGCTGGCCAGCACTTCCAGGGCCTTGTCCTGGCCGAACACCACACTCTTCAGGTCGCGTTCCAGCGTCTGGAGCTTGCCACGGTCGTCATTGGACACATTCGCAGGCGGAATACGCGCAATCTTGGCCACGATCTCTTCGATCTCGGCCTTGCCGATGGTCTTCTTGCGCTTGCTCGGCACCATGATGCGCTGTGCAGCACCGGCTTCGTCAATGACGTCAATCGCCTTGTCAGGCAGATGGCGGTCATTGATGTACTTGGCGCTCAGCTCGGCTGCAGCCTGCAAGGCGGCCGCCGCGTACTTCACGCTGTGGTGCTCTTCAAAGCGCGACTTCAGGCCCTTGAGGATGTCGATGGTTTCGGCCACGCTGGGCTCCACCACGTCCACCTTCTGGAAACGGCGCGACAGCGCTGCATCTTTTTCGAAGATGCCACGGTATTCCGTGAAGGTCGTTGCGCCAATGCACTTGAGCTGGCCGCTGGAAAGCGCGGGCTTGAGCAGGTTGGAGGCATCCAGCGTGCCGCCCGACGCGGCACCCGCACCGATCAGCGTATGGATCTCGTCGATGAACAAAATCGCATTGGGCTTGTCCTTCAGCGACTTGAGAACACCCTTGAGGCGCTGCTCAAAATCACCCCGGTACTTGGTGCCTGCCAGCAATGCGCCCATGTCGAGCGAGTACACCGTGGCCTCGGCCAGGATTTCAGGCACATCGTTCTGGGTAATCCGCCAGGCCAGACCCTCGGCAATCGCCGTCTTGCCCACGCCAGCTTCACCCACCAGCAGTGGGTTGTTCTTGCGGCGGCGGCACAGGATCTGGATCGTGCGCTCCACCTCGTAGTGGCGCCCGATCAGCGGATCGATCTTGCCGTCTTTGGCGGCCTGGTTCAGGTTCTGGGTGAACTGTTCCAGCGGCGAGGCTTTTTCGTTGCGCTCAGAAGAACCACCCTCTTCGCCTTCCGCCTGGTTGTCCGGCTTGGCAGGCTCTGGGGGTTCGCCCTTCTTGATACCGTGGGCAATGAAATTGACCACGTCCAGGCGCGTCACGCCCTGCTGGTGCAGGTAGTACACGGCATGCGAATCCTTCTCGCCAAAGATGGCCACGAGCACGTTGGCACCCGTGACTTCCTTCTTGCCATTGCCCGTGGATTGCACGTGCATGATGGCGCGCTGGATCACACGCTGGAATCCCAGCGTGGGCTGCGTGTCCACCTCATCGGTGCCAGCCACCTGGGGCGTGTTGTCTTTGATGAAGTTCGCCAGCGATGAGCGCAGATCATCGATATTGGCCGAACATGCGCGCAGCACCTCCGCTGCGCTGGGGTTATCGAGCAGTGCAAGCAACAGATGCTCCACGGTGATGAACTCGTGGCGCTGCTGACGGGCCTCAACAAAGGCCATGTGCAAGCTGACTTCCAGTTCCTGGGCAATCATGTGAACTCCTTTGTGCTTGCGTGGAAGGGATAACTGTAGATCGGGATCAAAAACCTGTTATTCAACAGGTTCACTGACACATTGGAGTGGGTGGCCCGCCTTGAGGGCGGCGTCAAGCACTTGTTCCACCTTGGTTGCAGCCACATCGCGGGAATAAACACCGCAGACGCCTTTGCCATCGAGATGGATCTTCAACATGATCTGGGTGGCTTGTTCACGGTCCTTGCTGAAAAACTCCTGCAAAACCACGATGACGAACTCCATGGGGGTGTAGTCGTCATTGAGCATGACCACCTGGTACATCTGCGGCGGCTGGGTCTTCTGGGTGCGTCTTTCGAGCACGACCGAACCGCCATCATCCCGCGCGGGCCGGGTCACGGGCAGCGCGGTGGGGGGTGAAGGTGGTTTTGTTGCCATGAAAATCATTCTAGCGATCCGCGCGGCATGCTGCCGTGAGGGAAATCTGACGTTGATCCGGTTTTTTTCAAGCTGTCGCCTTCACGATATTCACCGAATGGTTTCCAACACCCGATTTATTCGTAAACCACGGTGGCCGAACCACTGCCCGCCTGGGCGGTCCAGGCGGCCAGCGCAGCATCGGTGGGATAAAAACGGGCACTCTCCCCCAGTTGCAGCTCCGCCACAGCGGCCGCGTCCTGCGCCACACAGCGCACCCCCATGCGCACACGCAGGCCGTGGAGCAATTCACCCTCGGCAAGCTCCTCTCTGCGCGGCGGAAACTCCTTGACCAGGCGGTGCACATCCGGGCCCTTGTCGCCGACGGTGACATGCAGGTATTTGCCAAAACGGCAACGCGCCCCTGCCAAGTCCCACACCTGTTGCACCTTCACGCGCAGGCCACCGCTGAAATGGTCCATTTGCAAGCGGCCCATCATCACCACAAACTCATCTTCCTTGAGCTGGTTGCGGTACGTGTTGAGCAAGGCCTCATCGGCAGACGCCTCAATGACGGCAGACTTGTCGTCCAGTTTGAACAGGCCCAATTTGCCCCGCTGTCCATTGATGACCCGGAAATCACTGATGATCCCGGCCAAGACCTGGGGTTCGCGACTGTCCAGCAGCTCATCGATCTGGGTGCGCACAAAGCGGCGCACCTCCGTGGCGACTTCATCGAACAGATGGCCGGACAGATAGAAACCGACCGCCGTTTTCTCCAGGGTGAGTCGCTCCTTGATCCCCCAGGGAACCGCGTCCACCAGTTCAGGCTCCTGCGTGCTGGAACCATGGGCATCATCACCCATCATGTCGAACAAGCCACCCTGGTTCACGTTGGCCAGCGTGGCAGCCGCAAAGTCAAAAGCCCGGTCGATCGACGCCACCATCGATGCCCGGTTCATGTTGATGGAATCAAATGCACCCGCCTTGATCAGAGCCTCCACCGTGCGCTTGTTCATGCGCGCCTTGTCCACGCGCAGGCAGAAGTCGAAAAGGCTCTTGAAAGGCCCGGTGGTGGCGCCGTGGGGCCCTTCGCCACGCCCCTCGCGCGCCGCCACCATGGCCTCGATGGCCTGCTGGCCCGTGCCCTTAACGGCGCCCAGGCCGTAGCGGATGATTTTGTCGGTCACGGGCTCGAACCGGTAGAAGCCACGGTTGACGTCTGGCGGCTCGAAAGAGAGCCCCATTTTTTGCGCGTCTTCGAACAGCACCTTGAGCTTGTCGGTGTCATCCATTTCCACGGTCATGTTGGCGCAGAAGAACTCTGCGGTGAAATGCACCTTGAGCCAACCCGTGTGGTAAGCCAACAGGGAGTAAGCAGCCGCATGTGACTTGTTAAAGCCGTAGCCTGCAAACTTCTCCATCAAATCGAACACTTCGTCAGCCTTCTCCTGGCTGATGTTCTTTTCGGCCGCACCCTTTCGGAAGATCTCCCGGTGCTCGGCCATCTCCTCGGCCTTCTTCTTGCCCATCGCGCGGCGCAGCATGTCGGCGCCGCCCAGGCTGTAGCCCCCCAGAACCTGGGCGGTCTGCATCACCTGCTCCTGGTACACCATGATCCCGTAGGTCTCGGCCAGCACGGGCTCCACCAGCGGATGGGGGTACTCCACCACTTCCTTGCCGTGTTTGCGGTTCACGAAACTCGGGATCAGATCCATGGGACCCGGACGGTACAGCGCGTTCAGTGCAATCAGGTCTTCAAGCCGACTCGGCTTCGCTTCCTTGAGCATGCCCTGCATGCCACGGCTTTCAAACTGGAACACGGCCTCGGTCTTGCCGTCGGAAAACAGCCGGTAGGTGGGGCCATCGTCCAGCGGAATGTTCTCGAAGGCGAAGTTCTCCTGGCCTTTGTGGCGCTTGATGATGAACTCACGCGCGATTTCCAGAATGGTGAGAGTGGCGAGACCCAAGAAGTCGAACTTCACAAGGCCAATAGCTTCCACGTCGTCCTTGTCGTACTGGCTCACAGCCGATTCGCTGCCCGGCTGCTGGTAGAGCGGGCAGAAATCCGTGAGCTTGCCAGGCGCAATCAAAACCCCACCCGCGTGCATACCGATGTTGCGGGTCATGCCTTCGAGTTTTTGCGCCATCTCGATGATGGTCTTGACGTCTTCTTCCTTCTGCACGCGTTCGTACAGCAGCGGCTCCAGCTCCAGTGCGTAGTTGTTCTTGTCGCCTTCCTTTTTCACCTCGGGCGGATAGGCCAGCGTGTACGACATGCCGGGCTTGCCCGGTACCAGCTTGGAGATGCCGTCGCAGAACATGTAGCTCATGTCCATCACCCGGCCCACGTCGCGGATGGCGGCTTTGGCAGCCATGGTCCCGAAGGTGGCAATCTGGCTCACGGCATTCTTGCCGTACTTGTCCTTCACATAGTCGATCACCCGGTCACGATTGGACTGGCAAAAGTCAATGTCGAAGTCAGGCATGGACACCCGCTCGGGATTCAGAAACCGCTCGAACAGCAGGTTGTATTGCAGCGGATCCAGGTCGGTGATCTTGAGGGCATATGCCACCAGCGAACCGGCACCCGATCCTCGCCCCGGCCCCACGGGGCACCCGTTGGCCTTGGCCCACTGAATGAAGTCCCCCACGATGAGGAAGTAGCCCGGAAAACCCATCTTGAGAATGGTTCCGATCTCGAACTCCAGGCGTTCCACATAGCGGGGACGCTGCTGATCGCGGTCGGACTCCTTGGGGAAGAGAAGCTTCAGGCGCTCCTCCAGCCCCTCGAACGAGGCAAAACGAAAGAACTCATCGATCGGCATGCCATTGGGGGTGGGAAAGTCCGGCAACTGCGGCTTGCCAAGCACCAGCGTGAGGTTGCAACGCTGGGCAATTTCCACCGTGTTCGCGATGGCCGACGGAACATCAGCGAACAAGGCCTGCATTTCTGCAGACGACTTGAAATACTGGTCGCGCGTGAACTTGCGCACGCGGCGCGGGTTGGCCAGGATCTCCCCCTCTGCAATACAGACGCGCGCCTCGTGGGCCTCATAGTCGTCTGGAGTGGCGAACTGCACAGGATGCGTGGCCACCACGGGCAAGTTCAGGCGCGCCGCCAACTGTGCAGCAGCCACCACGTGGCTTTCATCGTCGACACGGCCCGCGCGCTGCAACTCGATGTAAAACCGGTGTGGAAACAGCCCTGCCAGGCGCAAGGCAAGCTCTGCGGCGCCCGACTCGTCCCCCTTCAGGAGAGCCTGGCCCACGGGCCCAGCCTGTGCCCCGGCCAGGGCAATCAGCCCTTCCGACAACTCTTCCAGCCAGGCCCAGGTGCACAGGGCCAGGTTCTTGACGACATTGCGCGTCCACGCGCGCGCGAGCAGTTCGGACAGATTGAGGTAGCCCTGGCGGTTCTGCACCAGGACGATCAGGCGTGAGGGGGCTGCGCCCGCTTCGCCTTCCAGAAAAATCTCGGCCCCCAGGATGGGCTTGACACCCTTGCCCCGCGCCTCCTTGTAGAACTTGATCGCGCCAAAAAGGTTGTTGAGATCGGTGATGGCCAGTGCAGGCTGGCCGTCTTTGGCAGCCGCCTTGGCCACCTCATCGATTCGATTGGTACCGTCTACGACGGAGAACTCGGTGTGCAGGCGCAAGTGAACAAACATGGGGGCCATTGTAGAAAGCCCAGCACCTCCACCGAGAGAAAGCTGGCAGCGCAACGCCTCTTGACAGGTGCCACCCCCAGTACAATGCTTTTTCGTGCCCTGGATGCCAGCGGCGCCTGGCCCTCTGGACCGGCCCAGCTATCCTGCACCCCTGTTTCCTTTTTTGCTGAAAGCTGCCTGCGATGCTGCGTGCCCCACTGCCCCTCGTTTCTGCCCTGCTGCTTGCTGGTCTGCTGGCGGGTTGCTCCAGCACAACCGAAGACAAAACGGCCAACTGGAGCCCCAATCGCATCCATTCGGAAGCGCAGGACGAAATGAACAGCGGCGCCTACGACAAGGCGGTTCCTCTGCTCGAAAAGCTGGAGGGGCGTGCAGCTGGCACCCCGCTGGCGCAGCAGGCCCAGATCGACAAGGCCTACGCGCACTACAAGGCTGGCGAAAAAGCCCAGGCCATTGCAACGCTGGACCGCTTCATGAAGCTCCATCCCGCCAGCCCTGCGCTTGACTATGCGCTGTACCTCAAGGGCCTGGTGAACTTCAACGACAACCTTGGCCTGTTCTCGTTCATCTCGCGCCAGGACCTTTCCGAGCGCGACCAGAAAGCAGCCAAGGACTCCTTCGAGGCTTTCAGTGAGCTGGCCACCCGCTTCCCGGAATCCCGCTACGCACAGGATGCACGCCAGCGCATGACGTACATCGTGAATTCGCTCGCGCAGTACGAAGTGCATGTGGCGCGCTACTACTTCCAGCGCGGCGCGTATGTGGCAGCCATCAGCCGTGCCCAGGTAGCCCTGGCGGACTATCAGGGCGTGCCCGCGCTCGAAGAAGCTCTGTACATCCTGATCCAGTCGTACGACGCACTGGGCATGACGCAGCTGCGCGACGATGCACGCCGCGTGATGGACACTTCGTACCCCCAAAGCGCCTATCTGCGCGGGGGCCTCAAGGAAAAGGCGGAGCCGTGGTGGAAGCTTTGGTAAGCGCCTGAAGAGCTGCTTCAAACTCGGGCTCTGACTCCAGGCGCCGCATCGGGGGCAAAGCCGCCAGCAGGCGCTTGCCATAGCCCATGGTGACAAGGCGGGTGTCACCCACCACCAGAATGCCCTGGTCGGACTCACGACGTATCAACCGCCCCGCCCCCTGCTTGAGCGCAACGGCTGCCTCGGGCAGCGCGTAAGACTTGAACGCTTTCCCGCCAGATTTCTCAATACGCTGCGTACGCGCCTCCACCAAAGGGTCGCCCGGGGGAGGAAAAGGAAGCTTGTCAATCACAACAAGCTGCAATGCATCCCCTGGCACATCAAACCCTTCCCAGAACGTCGCGGAAGCCACCAGCACACAGCCTTGCTGCCCGTGCTCGCTGCCTTCGCGAAAACGCTCCATCAGCCGCCGTTTGGGCCACTCGCCCTGCACCAGCACTTCCAGGGCAGCAGAGCCCGCAAACTGCGCTTTCAACGCATCGCCAATGGCGCGCAAGGCCTTGAGCGTCGTGGTCAGCACCAGGGTGCGGCCACCCAATTGCGCCGCAGCCTCGCCCACCCAGCGCGCAAGCGCCGTGCTGTGCGAAGAATCGGCAGGAGACGGCAGGTGGCGTGGCACATACAGTGCTGCCTGCGCCCCATAGTCAAACGGGCTCGCAACCCGCAGGATCTGCGCGTCTTGCAAACCCGCCCGCTCCGTGAACCAGCTCAGTTGCTCGTCATCGCCCAAGGTGGCCGAGGTGAAGACCCAGGCCCTGCCGGGTCCGGCAGCAGGCTCCCCGGGCCACCCATCGTCACCCACGGGTTCCGCAGGGGTGGCCAGCAGGCGTGTGCGCATGGCCTCGGCAATGTCCAGGGGGGATTCCGTCAAGCGCAGCTGCGGCCCCACATCGACCCAGCGCACCGCATCCGGATTGCCGGGGCCAGAAAAATGGGCCAGGCGCGCCAGCAGTTCAGTCCCGCGCTCATACAGGCGCACAAAGTCGGGCGCTATTTCGCTGACAGTGTCGAGAGCCTCCTGCGCCTGGGCGCAGGCGAGCGCAACGCGGCGCAGGGCAGCCTGCCATTCATCCGGCCTGACGCTCTCCGGCGTTTCATCGGTCCAGCGCAGCTTTGCGCTGCCCCGCATATCTCCCGCCGCCAGGCGCAAATCTCGGGCAGACAGATCCACCTGGCTCGCAAGCCCCGTCCAGTCCGCAAGGCCCCGCGCATGCTGCAGCCCTGCTGCCAGCAGGTCCCTGCCAAAATCCATCAGCTGGCCCGTGGACAGCGTAAGCCCCAGAAACTGCACGCCCGTCTCGTTGATCTGGTGCGCCTCATCAAACACCACCACACGCACGGACGGTAAGAGCTCGGCCATGCCCGACTCGCGCACAGCCACATCGGCGAAGAAAAGGTGGTGGTTGATGACCACAATGTCCGCCGCCAAGGCCTCGCGCCGCGCCAAATGCACGTGGCATTCGCGAAAGCGGGGGCACTGCGAGCCCAGGCAGTTCTCACGGGTGGAAGTGACCAGCGGTATCACGGGCGAGCGTTCGTCCAACCCCGTCAGCTCCGCCAAGTCGCCCGAGCGCGTGCCATGCGACCAACTCTCGACCTTGGCCAAAACCCGTGCCACGCCAGGCTCACGGGCAGACACGTCCTGGCGGGCCAGTTCCATGCGGTACAGGCACAGATAGCTCGCCCTGCCCTTCAGAAGCGCCATGCGCACCGGCAAGCCCAGGGTCTGCGCCAGGCGCGGAAGATCGCGCGCAAACAGCTGGTCCTGCAAGGCCTTGGTGGCGGTGGACAACAGCACCCGCTCGCCGCTCAGGAGTGCCGGGACCAGATAGGAAAAAGTCTTGCCCACCCCCGTGCCTGCCTCCACGACCAGCGCCCCGCCCGTTTCGATGGTGTGCGCCACGGCCATGGCCATTTGCGTCTGGCCTTCGCGCGGCTGGAAATGCGTGTCGGCCCGCGCCAGCACGCCGCCGGGGGCAAACACCTCCTGCACCATCTCCACCAGCGCCATCAAGCGGGCTCTTGGGGTTGAAGGTCCCGTTCCAGGCGATCCAGGGCATCACGCAGAGCGAGGCGGCGCTTTTTGAGGCGGCGCAGCGTGAATTCGTCGGCCACGCCGTCGGGGGCACACCGGTCGATCAGAGCGTCCAGATCGGCATGCTCGATGCGCAGCTCAATGAGTTGGCGTTGGGGGGAATGGAGGCTGGGGTTCAAGGCAAGGGGCCGCGGGATGGCAAAAATGCCACAGGCGGGCGGATAATACGCGCTTGCCCCCGTTTGCGCGATGGCCCTTTGCGTACGCGCCCCCACAATCACCAGCATGACCAAAGCGTTTCGCCTCATCGCGTCCACCGGCATCCACAAGGGTGACCGGGAGTACCAGCAAGACCAGGTGATCCTGATCTCCCACGAGCGGCACAATGGCTGCGTACTGGGTGTCCTTGCCGATGGCATGGGCGGGCGCAGCGGCGGGCGCAAGGCGTCCGACCAGGTCATGATGACTGCGCGCCAGCTCTTCGAGCGCTATTCGCCCGACACCGACGACCCGGTGGCCATGCTCAAGAGCATGGTGGAAGAAGCTCACATCGTGATCCGGCTCACAGCCATTTCTGCCGAGCAGGAACCGCACAGCACCATTGCAGCGTTTCTCATCAACCCGCGTGGCGACTGCCACTGGGTGCATGCAGGCGATTCGCGCATCTACCATTTCCAAGGTGCGCGCATGGTGTTCCGCACCAGCGACCACTCCTACGTCCAGGCTCTCGTGGACCGGGGCGAGCTGACCGAAGCCGAGGCCAACAACCATCCGCACTCGAACATTCTGGTGGGCTGCCTCGGCACTGAAAGCGACCCGCCCATCACCACCCATGTGATCCCCCAGCTGCAGCCTGGCGATGTGCTCATGGCCTGCAGTGATGGGGTGTGGCACTACTTTTCGCCCACCGAACTCGGCTCCGTGGTTGATTCCCTCTCGCCACGGGAAGCCACGGAGTTTCTGATTGAAAAAGCCCGCTCCCGTGCGCGGGGCGGTGGCGACAACCTCTCGCTGGTCATCGTGAAGATGGAGGCGCTGGTGGAAGAAAAGAAGGTCGCTCGCCTGGTACCCGCTGACGCAGGGCGTCCCTGAAGCAGCGTCCCACCCGCTGGTATGTGCATGGGTGGGCAACCGAAAGGGCGAATGGCTGCGCGGCACTTGAGGAAAGCGGCGCTGACGCGAACCGAGCCTCGGTATCCACCGGCCCATTGCGACTTTTGGGCGCCACGCGCACTTTCAACACCTGGAGCAGCCACCCCAAGTAAACCTGTTTCAGCGTGCTGCCGAACCCGCTGGCAACGGAGCCGCAGGGACCCGCCCCTGGGCTGCGGCCTCTGCCCGTGACTTTTCGACTCGGTCGCGGCGCTCCTGCGCAGCCTGAAGCGTTTGCGCGTGGCGTGCGCGCGCCTCTGCGGCACGCTCGGCATTGCCACTGGTGCGCGCTGCCTGCTCCTGGGCCTGCTTTTGCACCTTAATGCGCTGCTGCTGTGCTCTCAGCTCAGCCTCGTGGTCACGCTGCGATTTCAGGCCCTGGGGGTCTTGCGACGGCTTGCGCACCACAGCGCTTGCAGCACCGCTGCCCGCTGAGGGGCTATCCGGCACGCCGCGCTGCTTTTCTTCAATGGATTTGAGACGCTCCGCCGCTTTTTCCTTGCGCTCGGCATCATTGAGCTCGATCTCCTGTGCACGCAAACGGGCTTCCGCATCGCGCACGCCCGCCCGCACACTGCGCAGACAGTCTTCTACGGAGAATCGCTGGTAACAGGCCGATTCGTCCTGTTGTCGCCTGGCCTTGATGGCCTCGCGTTCGGAGCGGATGCGGTCGTGTTCCGCTTTACGTTCGGCCGCCTTGGCGGCTGCCTGCTGGCCGTTGGCCTCCGCACCCGCAGCTACCGGCTGCGCCATGGCCGAGGCCGACAACCCCCAGGCAAGCAAGAAAATCGCCGCAGACACGAAGCGTCTGGAGATCATGTCAGCCCCGTATCGACAGTGCGGCGCTCCAGCGCCAGGAACTCCTTGGACTGCATCTCGTTGAGCCGCGAAATCGTTCGCGGAAACTCGTGCGCCAAGGGGCCTTCGGTGTAAAGCTGCTCGGGGGGTACTGCTGCAGACAGGATGAGCTTGACGCGCCTGTCGTACAACACGTCCACGAGCCAGGTAAAACGCCGCGCAGGCGACGCCATGCTCACCGGCATGTAGGGCACATCGGACAGCAGCACAGTGTGGAACTGCGTCGCGATTTCCAGATAGTCGTTCTGCGACCGGGGGCCACCACACAGGGTCTTGAAGTCAAACCACACCACACCACCGGCCTTGCGGCGTGCCCGGATCTCGCGGGCCTCGATGTGCAGCACCGGGTCTTCGTCGTGCACTTCGGCCAGTTGGTCAAACGCCTGGCCCATTTCAGCATCTGCCTCGGGGCCCAGCGGCGTGTGGTACAGCTTCACGTGCTCCAGAGTGCGCCGACGGTAATCGGTACCGTTGTCCACGTTGACCACTTCAAGCTTTTCATTGAGCAGGGCAATCGCCGGGAGAATGCGGTCGCGGTGCAGGCCGTCGGGGTACAGGTCGTCGGGCTTGAAATTCGAAGTGGTCACAAAGCCCACGCCGTTATCGAACAGTGCCGCCAGCAGGCGGTGCAGGATCATGGCGTCGGTAATGTCCGCCACGTGAAACTCGTCAAAACAGATGAGCTTGTAGCGCTTGGCAATGCGCGCGCCCAGCACGTCCAGCGGGTTGACCGTGCCCTGCAGGCCCGCCAGTTCGCGGTGCACTTCGCGCATGAACTCGTGAAAGTGCAGGCGCACCTTGCGCTTCAAGGGAACGGCGTCGAAAAAGCATTCCATCAGAAAGCTCTTGCCCCGCCCCACCCCGCCATACATGTACACGCCGCGCGGCACATCAGGCCGGTTGATCAGCTTCTTGAGTGCGTTGGAACGCTGGGCCTTGTATGCGGCCCAGTCATCAGCGCAACGCTGAAGGGCATCCACTGCGCGCAATTGGGCAGGGTCACTTTGGTAGCCTTTTGCGGCCAACTCGGCCAGGTAAGCCTGTTTAACAGTCACGTGGTGGATGCTCAGAAACTATGATTTTTATAGCTGCTAGCGCTTATCAGATAAGCGCTAGAGCCCGATTTGACCCAAAAATCAGAAGTTCAGAGTGCGTTTATCCACAGCCAAGGCCGCTTCCTTGGTGGCTTCGCTCAGGCTGGGGTGTGCGTGGCAAATGCGAGCGATGTCTTCGCTGCTGGCCTTGAATTCCATGGCCACAACAGCTTCGGCAATCAGCTCGCTGGCCTGCGGGCCTACGATGTGCACGCCCAGAATCTCGTCAGTCTCGGCATCAGCCAGCATCTTCACCATGCCGGTGGTGTCGCCCAGCGCACGCGCGCGGCCGTTGGCCAGGAAGGGGAAGCTGCCCGCCTTGTACTTGACGCCGTCGGCCTTGAGCTGCTGCTCGGTGCGGCCCACCCATGCGATCTCGGGGCTGGTGTAGATGACCCAGGGAACGGTGTTGAAATTAACGTGGCCATGCTGGCCCGCAATGCGCTCAGCCACCGCAACGCCCTCTTCCTCGGCCTTGTGCGCCAGCATCGGGCCGCGCACCACGTCACCCACCGCCCACACGCCGGGCAGGTTGGTCTTGCAGTCGGCATCGACCACGATGGCACCGCGCTCGTCGAGCTGCAGGCCCACGGCTTCGACGTTCAGGCCAATGGTGTTGGGCACGCGGCCGATGGAGACGATGAGCTTGTCCACGTCCAGCGACTGGGCTTCGCCCTTGGCGTTGGTGTAGGCAATACTCACGCCCTTCTTGCCGGTTTTGATCTCGCCGACCTTCACGCCCAGCTCGATCTTCAGACCTTGCTTGTCGAAGGCCTTCTTGGCTTCCTTGGCGATCTGCTCGTCCACCGCGCCCAGGAAGGTCGGCAGGCCTTCAAGGATGGTGACTTCAGCCCCCAGGCGGCGCCACACCGAGCCCATTTCCAGGCCGATCACGCCCGAGCCGATCAGGCCGAGCTTCTTGGGCACAGTGCCCACGCGCAGCGCGCCGTCGTTGGACAGCACCAGTTCTTCGTCGAACGGCGTGCCGGGCAGCGCACGGGCATTGGAGCCGGTGGCAATGATGATCTGCTTGCCCGTCAGCGACTCTTCGGCGGCGCCAGCCACCTTGATCTCGTAGCCGCCTTCAGCAGCCTTCACGAACGAGCCGCGGCCATGGAAGAAGCTGACCTTGTTCTTCTTGAACAGGTACAGGATGCCGTCGTTGTTCTGCTTCACGACGGTGTCCTTGCGGGCAATCATCTTGGCCACGTCCATCTTGACGCCCGTGGCGGTGATGCCGTGCTCGGCGAAGTGCTTGTTGGCGTGTTCGAAATGCTCGGACGATTGCAGCAGCGCCTTGGACGGAATGCAGCCCACGTTGGTACAGGTGCCGCCCGGTGCGGGGCCACCCTTGTCGTTCTTCCACTCGTCGATACAGGCGACGTTGAAGCCCAGCTGGGCTGCGCGGATGGCGGCAATGTAGCCACCGGGGCCACCGCCGATGACGATCACATCAAATTGTTTGCTCATGGGAAATCTCGTTCAGTCTGTTGGAGAAAGACCCACCGGCGGGCACAACCAGAGGTCGGCCACGCGGGTGGGTCCATGCGGTCAGGAGGTTAGATGTCGAACAGCAGGCGCGATGGGTCTTCCAGCGCATCCTTCATCGCCACCAGGCCCAGCACGGCTTCGCGGCCGTCGATGATGCGGTGGTCGTAGGACATGGCCAGGTAGTTCATCGGGCGCACAACGATCTGGCCGTTCTCCACCACAGCGCGGTCCTTGGTGGCGTGCACGCCCAGGATGGCGGACTGGGGCGGGTTGATGATGGGCGTGGACATCATCGAGCCGAAGGTGCCACCGTTGGAAATCGAGAACGTGCCGCCGGTCATTTCTTCAATGCCCAGCTTGCCTTCAGCGGCCTTCTTGCCGAATTCGGCGATCTTCTTCTCGATGTCGGCAAAGCTCATCTGGTCGGCATTGCGCAGGATAGGCACCACCAGGCCACGGGGCGAGCCCACGGCGATGCCGATGTCGAAGTAGCCGTGGTAAACAATGTCGTTGCCATCGACCGAGGCGTTCAGCACGGGGTACTTCTTCAAGGCGTGCACGGCAGCCTTCACGAAGAAGCTCATGAAGCCGATCTTCACGCCATGCTCCTTGGTGAACGTGTCCTGGAACTTCTTGCGCATGTCCATCACCGGCGCCATGTTCACTTCGTTGAACGTGGTCAGGATGGCGTTGGTCGATTGCGACTGCAGCAGGCGCTCGGCCACGCGGGCGCGCAGGCGGCTCATGGGCACGCGCTGCTCGGGGCGGTCGCCCAGGTCTTCCTTGGCGGACGGGGCCGACACCTGGGGCAGCGCCTTGGTGGGCACGCCCGTGGGAATGGCGCTCGGGGCAGCCACAGCAGCCTTGGCAGCACCACCAGCCACAGCGCTGAGCACGTCACCCTTGGTCACGCGGCCGTCCTTGCCGCTGCCGGCCACAGCCGATGCGGACAGGTTGTTCTCGGCCAGCAGCTTTGCGGCAGCGGGCATCGCCACGTCGCCCTTGGAGCCGCCAACAGCCGCTGGTGCGGGGGCAGGAGCCGATGCCGTGGCGGCAGCGGGTGCTGCAGCAGCGGCGGCAGGAGCGGCCGCGCCGGCCTTGCCTTCGGTATCGATCTTGGCAATGAGCTGCTCGGCCACCACGGTGGCGCCGTCGCCCTGGATGATTTCAGCCAGCACACCAGCCGAGGGGGCAGGCACTTCAAGCACCACCTTGTCGGTTTCGATCTCGATCAGGATCTCATCCACTGCCACAGCCTCACCGGCCTTTTTCTTCCACGTCAGCATGGTGGCTTCGGCCACGGATTCGGACAGCTGGGGGACTTTGACTTCTACGATAGCCATATCAATTCTTTCGGAATGGGGTTTTGTTCTGTTATCGGGTCGCAGCTGGCCTTACTTGGTCAGGACAAAACCCTTGAGCTTGGCAAACGCGCCGTCCACCAGCGCCTTTTGTTGTTCCTGGTGCAGGTGCGAGTAGCCCACGGCAGGTGACGCGGAAGCCGCGCGGCCGGAATAGCCCAGCTTCTGGCCTTCGAGCATGTTCTCGTGGATGTAGTGCTGCACGAAGAACCAAGCGCCCTGGTTCTGCGGCTCGTCCTGGCACCACACCACGTCGGTGGCGTTGGGGTAGCGCTTGATTTCAGCGGCAAATGCCTTGTGCGGGAAGGGGTAGAGCTGCTCCACGCGGATGATGGCCACATCGTCGTCTTCACGCTCGGTGCGCTTCTTCACGAGGTCGTAGTACACCTTGCCGGAGCAGGCGATCACACGCTTAACCTTGGCGGCCTTCTTGACGATGGCTTCGTCCTGCTCGGGAATCACCGTCTGGAAGCTGCCCTTGGTGAACTCGGACAGCGGCGAAGTCGCATCCTTGTTACGCAACAGCGACTTGGGCGTCATGATGATCAGCGGCTTGCGCAGATCACGCACCATCTGGCGCCGCAGCACATGGAAGATCTGGCTGGCGGTGGTGGGCTGCACCACCTGCATGTTGGCGTCGGCCGACAGCTGCATGAAGCGTTCCAGGCGGGCGGAGCTGTGCTCAGGGCCCTGGCCTTCGTAGCCGTGTGGCAGCATCAGCGTGATGCCGTTGACGCGGCCCCACTTCACTTCACCCGAAGCGATGAACTGGTCGATCACGACTTGCGCACCGTTGGCAAAGTCGCCGAATTGCGCTTCCCAGATCACCAGGGTGTTGGGGTCGTTGGAAGCGTAGCCGTATTCAAAGCCCAGCACCGCTTCTTCCGACAGGATCGAGTCGATCACAACGAACGGAGCCTGATTCTCGGCCACATTCTGCAGTGGCACATAGGTGCCGATGTCCCACTTCTCGCGCTTCTGGTCATGAATAACCGAGTGGCGGTGCGTGAACGTGCCACGGCCACAGTCTTCGCCCGACAGGCGCACGGGGTAGCCGCTGGCCACCAACGATGCGAATGCCATGTGCTCGCCCATGCCCCAGTCCACGGGGATCTCGCCACGGCCCATGGCAGCGCGGTCGTCATAGACCTTCTTGACCAACTGGTGCGGCGTCACGCTCTCAGGAATGGTCGTGATCTTCTCGGCCAGGCGCTTCCACTCAGCCAGAGGAATGGCCGTGTCGCCAGCGTCCGTCCACTTCTTGCCCAGGAACGGGCTCCAGTCCACGGCGTACTTGCTCTTGAAGTTGGTCAGGACGGGATCGACCGTGTGCTTGCCAGCATCCATGGCGGCACGATAGGCCTTGACCATATCGTCGCCCAGCGACTCGCCCAAGCCCTGTGCCGCCAGCTTGTCGGCATAGAGCTTGCGCGTGCCAGGGTGCTGGCCGATCTTCTTGTACATCAGCGGCTGGGTCAGAGCCGGGGTGTCCTGCTCGTTGTGGCCCAGTTTGCGGAAGCAGATGATGTCCACCACCACATCCTTCTTGAATTCCATGCGGAACTCCAGGGCGAGTTGGGTGGCCAGCACCACGGCTTCGGGGTCATCACCGTTCACGTGCAGCACGGGCGACTCGATCATCTTGACGATGTCGGTGCAATACAGCGTGGAACGCGTATCACGCGGATCGGAGGTGGTGAAACCGATCTGGTTGTTGATGATGATGTGCACCGTGCCACCCGTGTAGTAGCCACGGGTCTGGGCCAGCGCCAGGGTTTCCTGGTTCACACCCTGGCCGGCAAAGGCTGCATCACCATGCACCAGCACCGGCAGCACCTGCTTGCCGTGCGGGTCGGCGCGGCGGTCCATGCGGGCACGCACGGACCCTTCGACCACGGGGTTCACGATTTCCAGGTGGGAAGGATTAAATGCCAGCGACAGGTGGACCGGGCCGCCAGGGGTGGTCACATCCGAGCTGAAGCCCTGGTGATACTTCACGTCACCGGCAGGCAGGTCTTCGGGAGCGGTGTGGTCGAACTCGGCGAACAAGTCCTTGGGCATCTTGCCCAACGAATTGACCAGCACATTGAGACGACCCCGGTGGGCCATGCCGATCACGATTTCCTGAACGCCCTTTGCACCGGCGGACTGAATCAGCTCGTCCATGGCAGCGATGAAGCTTTCACCCCCTTCAAGAGAGAAACGCTTCTGACCGACGTACTTGGTGTGCAGGAAACGCTCCAGACCTTCGGCGGCCGTCAGGCGGTCCAGGATCTGCTTTTTCTTGTCCACACCAAAGCTGGGCTTGCTGCGGATCTTTTCCAGCTTTTCCTGCCACCAGCGCTTCTGGTTCTGGTCAGTGGCATACATGTACTCGGCGCCGATGGAGCCGCAGTATGTTTCGCGCAGCGCGTTGATCAACTCGCGCAGGGGCATCGACTCTTTGCCGAAGAACGTGTTGCTCGTGTTGAACACCGTTTCCTGGTCAGCGTCGCTGAAACCATAGAAAGAGGGTTCGAGTTCAGGAATGGCGGGGCGCTCGGTGCGCTTGAGGGGATCCAGATCAGCCCAGCGTTGGCCCACGTTGCGGTAGGCAGCGATCAGCTGCTGAACGGCAGTGCGCTTGCGGCCCAACTCAGAGTCCGCACCCGTTGCCACAACAACCTTGGTGCCGCCCTGTTTGGCGCGTTCGGCGAAAGCGTTGATGACGGGGAGGTGGGGGACGTCTTTGGCATTGCTGCCATCCACCGCAGGCACATGTTGAAGTGCATCAAAGTACTCGCGCCAATTGTCTGGCACGCTACCTGGGTTGGCGAGGTAGTTCTCGTACATCTCTTCGACATAGGGCGCGTTGCCGCCGAAGAGGTAAGTGTTGCCTTGGTAGGCTTGATAGACGGACGTCGTATCGCTCATATTCCGCTGACCTCCGCTTTCCTTGGGAAAGCATTAGCTGGTTGAGAAACCTTCCGCGACACGGCTGAACCGATTGGCGGATGCGACTGTGGCTGGGGAAGGGCCTTGGTACGGGCGCCATTGTGCCACCGAATGGCCGACCGCCCTACGGAAATGGCCGGGCCGGTGCTGACACACTGGCGCAACAAGCGTCTACAAACCTGGCTCGCGTACATTCCGGGTATCTCATTGCCACCTATCCTCATGACGCCACCCACCCTCCAGAACAAAGTCTTTTTGCTGCTGCTGGCCCTTGTCACCATCGCCTTTGGAGCCATCCTTTGGCAGTTCCACGGCGCGGTCTTCTGGGGCGTCATCCTGGCCATCTTGTTTGCCCCCCTGCACCGCAAACTGTTGCGGCGCATGCCCCGGCGGCGCAATCTTGCAGCGCTGTGTACCCTGGGACTGTGCCTTATTGTGGTCATCCTTCCCATGACAGCGATCACGGTATCCCTGGCCCAGGAAGCCACGATAATCTATGAACGGATGCGGTCGGGCCAGCTAAATTTTGGACTCTACCTACAGCAGGTGATCGCCGCCCTGCCCACCTGGGCCGCCAATTTGTTGGACCGGTTGAATCTCACGACCGTTGGCGAGCTGCAACAAAAGTTCTCTTCCGTCGCTGTCCAGGCCAGTCAGTTTGTTGCCACACAGGCATTAAGCATTGGACAGAACACGCTGCAGTTCATCGTGAGCTTCGGCATCATGCTCTATCTGCTGTTCTTCCTGTTGCGTGACGGATCGAGTCTGGCCTTGCGCATTGGCCAGGCCACCCCGCTGGACGAAACACACAAGCGGCAACTGGTCAGCAAGTTCACCACCGTCATTCGCGCCACGGTCAAAGGCAACATTGTCGTGGCGGCCTCCCAAGGAGCGCTGGGCGGTTTGATTTTCTGGATCCTGGGCATCCAGGGCCCCGTGCTGTGGGGAGTTTCCATGGCCTTCCTGTCGCTGCTTCCCGCCGTGGGAGCGGGGCTGATCTGGGTGCCGGTGGCAATTTACTTCCTGGCCACGGGTGCGGTCTGGCAAGGCGTGGTGCTGACTGCGTTTGGCGTTGGCGTTATAGGACTCGTTGACAACGTCCTTCGTCCGATTTTGGTGGGCAAGGACACCAAGATGCCAGACTACGTTGTGCTGATATCCACCCTGGGAGGCATGGCGCTCTTTGGGTTGACGGGCTTCGTGATAGGACCAGTTATTGCGGCGCTTTTCATTGCGAGCTGGGACCTGTTTTCACCCAGCGCCAGCACTGAATCCGCGTAGCAAGATGGAGTGATACAACAATCGGGGCCATGAATAACATGGCACTGCATCGAACGTGCGGATCACAAAAAAACAAAGGCCTCCGCAAGGAGGCCTTTGTTTACGCCAAAAGACTGGCGCCTGGATTCGGGTGGTAGGACGTACAAGATTCGAACTTGTGACCAACGGATTAAAAGTCCGCTGCTCTACCAACTGAGCTAACGTCCCAACCGGTTGCAATCAATCATGACTGACTGCTGCAAAGCCTTGGATTATAGCGTCGTTTTTTCAGTGTTTTTGGAAGTTGCGGCAAGTTTGTCCAACACCCACCCTGCAGCGCACTGACCAAAGGTCGCCGTCACTGCAACGACCGAACCGTATCCATGGCAGTTCAGAGAACCATCGCCATCCACATTGCAGGACGCATCGGGAGGCGCCACGGCTTCTTTGCTGAAGACGCAGGTCACTCCGATTTTTTTGCCATCACGGGCCGCCCGATGGTGCTTGCGCAAGCGATAGCGCAGTTGCGCCAGCAGAGGATCGTGGGTCGTCAAAGCAAGATCATCCACATCCACTTTGTGCGCATGGCGCTTACCGCCAGCCGCCCCGACCGTGATATGCAGAGCCTTCTGGGCTTGAGCCCAGGCCGCGATGGTCGTTTTGGCCTGCACCTGATCACACGCATCAATCACTGCATCAACGGACTCCGGAAGCAAACCAGGCCAATTGTCTGCATCCACGAATTCCTCCACGCAGTGGACGCTGCATTGAGGGTGTATTTGCGCAATCCGATCGCGCATTGCAAGAACCTTGGCCTGGCCGACGGTATCGGTAAGCGCATGGATTTGGCGATTGATGTTCGACTCAGACACGTGGTCGAGGTCAATCAACGTGATCTGCCCTACCCCACTGCGCGCCAAGGCTTCAGCGGCCCACGAGCCCACACCCCCGACCCCCACCACCACCACATGCGCCCGGCGGATACGCCGAGCGCCTTGTACTCCGTACAGCCGTTCCAGTCCGCCAAAGCGACGCTCCAGCGATGCATCTTCAACATTCCCTGCCGGGGCTTGCAAAGGCGCTTCGCCGACCATTACTTCAATCGGGAAAGGCGCTCTTTGGCCGCCACAGCCGCCTCGGACTGCGGGTAGGCGCGCACAAGGTCTTCCAGGGTCTTGCGGGCAGTTCGCGTGTCTTTGAGTTCAATCTGGCAGTTGGCAATGGACAAAGCCGCCTCTGGCGCCCGCGCATGAGCCGGGGCATCAGACAGCATCAGCTTGAAATTACCAATGGCTTCCTTGTAGTCTCGGGTAGCGTATTGGGCATTCCCAAGCCAGAAGCGCGCAGACGGTACAAAACCGCTGCGCGGATACTGCCGTACAAAGGCTGCAAATGCTGCCCCAGCTTCTGGAAACTTGCCTGAACGAAACACGGCCAGTGCGGCTTCAAAGTCCTTTTTCTCAGCAGGATCTGCCTGAAACTCCTGGCCGTCCAAGGTCACCTTCACAGGTTCAAACTGACGCAGGCGCTCGTCTACCCCCTGGGCGATGTCTTTCTGGCGCCGCTGCAGGTCGGCAGCATCGCGCAACAGCTGTTCGTTCTGGCCGCGAAGTGTGGACTGCTCCGTGCGCAGCGTGTCAATCTGACCTTGCAGATCCAGCAGACTGCGCCGCAGCTGGGCGTTCTCTTCACTGAGCCTGCGCACTTCCTCTGCGGACCGTTGCTGAGACAGTTGCATGCCATCCACGCGCTGCCGCATTTCGAGAATGGCGCGGCGGGCTTCGCCATCCTCAAAAATTGCGGCATGGCCCGTGGGCAGCAAGGCCACGGACAGCATCACTGCCGCCAGCGCCTTGAGCGGGTAGGACAAAGAAATCGTGCGCATCAACGATAGGACAGTTCAGCCCGGCGATTTTGGGCGTGCGCGTCTTCAGAATTGCCTTGGGCTGCTGGTTTTTCCTTGCCAAAGCTCACAGCTTCCATCTGGCTGTCCTGCACGCCGAGCAGAGCCAGCGAACGGCGCACTGCCTCGGCGCGCTTCTGGCCGAGCGCCAGGTTGTACTCACGACCACCTCGGTCGTCCGTGTGGCCTTCAATCATCAGCTTGCGATTGGTGCCGGCCTTGATGAAACGAGAGTGCGCCTCGATCAGCGACTGAAATTCGGGCTTGATCACGTAGCTGTCGTAATCAAAATAAACGATACGGCTCACGCCCACTGGGCCTGCAGCATCGCGGCCCGACTGGCCGAGGTCCACACCAGCAACACCGCTCTGCGCGGTATTGCCAGAGTTGGCGCCAGTATTACCACCCATGGTAGACGTGGCGTTCTTGTCTTCGACCGGCACATCGTCCAGCTTCACGCCAGAGCTGCATCCGGCAACGAGGGCGACAACGGTAAGGGCAAGGGTAAAACGTTTGATCATCCAAAATTCTCCTGAAAACTTGATACTTGAAAGTGCTGATAAGTTCATTGCTTTTGAAACGGGCCCCAATCGGGCTCACGGATATCGCCCGCCTGCCCCGCGAGCCGGGCCTTGATCTTGCCGTCCAGCGTGGTGGTCATGAGCGCTTCACGCCCTTGCTGCTGGGTGGCATAAACGATAAGGCGGCTATTGGGGGCAAAGCTGGGGTTCTCATCTGCCGTTGTGTCGGTGACCGCATTCACAGTGCCCGAGGACAGGTCCATCACGTGCAGTTTGAAAGCCCCACCGACACGGGAGATGTAGGCCAGCCAGCGGCCATCGGGGCTGACGCTGGGGGAGATGTTGTAGCTGCCGGTAAACGTCACACGTTCCGCGTTGCCGCCAGATGTGGAGACCTTGTAGATCTGCGGCGCACCACCACGGTCGCTGACAAAGTAGATGCTGCGGCCGTCACCGGAGAACATGGGCTCCGTGTCGATGCCAGCGCTTTGCATGAGGCGGCGCGGCTCGCCACCGTTGGCGTCGATGGTGTAGAGCTGAGAACCCCCGTCACGGCTGAGCGTCACGGCGAGGGATCGACCATCCGGAGCCCAGGCAGGGGCACTGTTGGACCCCCGGAAATTGGCAATCAGACGCCTGCGGCCGGAGGCCACATCATGCACATAGACCACCGGCTTGCGCGATTCAAACGACACATAGGCCAGTTGCCCCCCGTTGGGCGACCATGCAGGGGAAATGATGGGCTCCGGGCTCGACAGTGCCGATTGGGCATTCTCTCCGTCAGCGTCTGCCACCCACAGGCTGTACCGGGAGCCTGTCTTGGTGACATAGGCGATACGCGTCGAGAAAATGCCGCGCTCGCCCGTCAGCTTTTCATAGATGAAATCCGCAATGCGGTGCGACACCAGGCGCAGATCGCCTTGGGTGACCACAAAGCTTTGGCCACCAAGGTCCTGCCCCTTCACCACATCCCAAAGGCGAAAGCGCACATCGAAACGCCCATCTGCCAGGCGCGTCACACTGCCAGTAGCCAGGGAGTCCGCACTCTTCTGGCGCCACAGTGCGACATCCGGGCGCGCGGTTTCGTCCAGCACCGCGCCGGAGGCGTCTACCGCGCGGAACTGTCCGCTGCGCTCCAGGTCGGCCTGAACGATGGCCGATATTTTCTGGGGAGACTGCGCCTCGCCCCGGAACGGCGCAATTGCGATGGGCAACTGGGTCAAACCAACACCCGTGACCTCAACGCGAAATTGCGCGAGGGCGGGCAGTGCGGGGGTCGAGATCAGCGCAGCCAGCATGTGGCGGCGCAAGGGATGCGGCAAGGCCGCAGGGGATGGGTGTGTTGGGATTCGATCTGTGGTCATTGGCATCCAGCGGTGGCCGAACAAATGCCGAAAGGCAAACCCGAATGTTACACACAGCGGGGAAACCCCTGTGACAAAACGTGCGACCTCCAAACCTATTCGCACCGATTTCTTGCAGTCCACAACCTGCTGCGCAGAAATATCTCACCGGCACCTTGACCGCCCACAACCGTAGAATCCGGGCCACATGCAAGCCACAGATACGGGCGCCGCGCCTCCCCACACTCCCTCCCCGCCCGCTGCAAGCCTGGCCACACGCCTGCGCCGACTGTCTGTCTACTTTGGCAACCAGCGAATGACCTGGAGCCTTGCCGTTGTTGCCACCCTCGTCGGCGCGATCACCGAGCCGCTGATTCCCGCATTGCTGCAGCCCCTGCTGGACCGGGGCTTCACGCAAGGCACCCTCCAGCTGTGGATGGTGCCACTGGCCATCCTGGGCGTGTTTTTTGTGCGGGGCGTTGCCCAGTTCGTCGGCCAGTACGCACTGGCACGCATTGCCAACGAAGGCATGCTGACGCTGCGCCAGTCGCTGTTTGACAGGGTGCTGGCTGCCGAGATGGGCCTGTTCTCGCGTCAGTCGGCCAGCACGCTGTCCAACACCGTGGTGTACGAGGTGCAAACCGGCGCAACCCTGCTCGTACAGGCACTGCTAGGGGTGTCGCGCGACGGATTCACACTGGTGGCGCTGCTGGTGTACCTGCTGTACCTCAACTGGCAGCTCACGCTGATCGTCGCCGTGGTCGTGCCGGGCGTGGCGTGGATCATGAAGACCTTGTCCCGGCGCCTTTACCACCTGACCAAAAGCAGCCAGCAGGCCACCGATGAACTCGCCTATGTGGTGGAAGAAAACGTGCTGGCCCACCGCATGGTCCGGCTGCATGGCGCGCAGCCTGGCCAAGCCGGGCGCTTCGCCGCCTTGAGTCAGAGCCTGCGACGCCTGGCGATCAAGTCCACCATCGCCTCCGCAGCCATGACGCCGCTGACGCAGCTACTCGCCGCTGCTGCGCTCTCCGTAGTGATCTGCATTGCCCTGTGGCAGAGCCGTGGCACCGTGGACGCCAAGGATGTCACCGTCGGCGGCTTCGTGTCATTCATCACGGCCATGCTGATGCTTATTGCGCCCATACGCCGCCTTGCCGATGTCGCCAGCCCGATCACGCGGGGTGTTGCCGCCCTGGAGCGGGGGCTGGCACTGCTGGGAGACACCGGAGCCGAAGCGGGCGGCCAGTTCCGCAAGGACCGCGCCCAGGGGGCGCTGGAACTCAAGCAGGTCACGGTGTCATTTGGCCCTGACCACGCCCCTGCACTGGACCACATCAGCTTGCGCGTGGAGCCTGGCGAAATCGTCGCCCTGGTCGGCCCCTCCGGGGCAGGCAAGACTACGCTGGTCAACCTGTTGCCACGGTTTGTGACGCCCGCTTCGGGTGAAATCCTGGTCGACGAGACCCCGTTGCCAGAGTGGGACCTCGGATCGCTGCGCTCGCAATTCGCCATGGTGAGCCAAGACGTGGTGATGTTCAACGACACCATTGCGGCCAACGTGGCACTGGGGCACGCGGTGGATGAAGCACGCGTGCAGGCGTGCCTGGCGGCCGCCAACCTGGCCGAACACGTGGCAGCACTCCCCCAGGGCATGCACACGGTGGTGGGTCACAACGCCACGCAGTTGTCGGGGGGGCAGCGCCAGCGGCTGGCGATTGCGCGAGCGCTGTACAAGGACGCCCCCATCCTGATCCTGGACGAAGCCACCTCGGCGCTGGACACCGAATCCGAACGGCTGGTACAGGACGCCCTGCAGCGCCTGATGCAGGGACGTACCACCTTGGTCATTGCGCACCGCCTGTCCACCATCGAGCATGCCAACCGGGTCATCGTCATGGAGCGTGGGCGCATTGCCGAACAAGGCACACACGCTGAGCTGATGGCGATGGGCGGACTGTACGCACGCCTGCAGGCCCGGCCGGCCTCGGGCGAAACCGCCGCATTGCACTGAACACGCTATTGCGTGCTATTGCGCGCTAACCGGCGCGCGACAACGGCCGATCCCAGCGCTACGTCTACCACCGGCCCCGGTTGGGCTGGCGCTTGCGGATGGCTGCGGCGATTTTGTCGGCGGATTCGGTACGACTCACCCGCAAGGCAAAGTCGGCGGCCGTGAGCCCCAGCTGGTTCTTGAGCGTGGGGTCCGCGCCCTCATCCAGCAGCAGCTGAACGGCCTCGTTGGAACCGTATTGCGCCGCCATCATGAGGGGCGTGGTGCCGTTGGGTGATGTGGCATCGATGTAAGCGTGGTTTTCCAGCAGCAACGCGATGATGGCTACATGCTGGCGCGAACCTGCAGAGGCCGCATAGTGCAAGGGCGCCCAGCCTGTCTTGTTCACATCCGCATCGCGTGCCAGCAGCGCCTTGACGGCTTCCAGATTGCCCTTGAGGGCCGCCATCATCAAGGGACTTTCGTCCTGCTCATTGCGGGCCTCCACGTTCACTTGGCTGGATGCCAGCAAGGCTGCAAACGCTTTGGACGACCCATTCTGTAAAGCGATGGTCAGGCCCACCTGCCCTTTCGGGTCGCGCGTATTGGGATCAAAACCCCTGCGCAACAGCGCGGCAATGGCAGCATCGTCATCACGCAGGATGGCGACAAAAAAATCCTCATAGGCTCCGGCCCAGATGCCGGGGGCGGCAAGCCCCAGCGCCAGGGTGGCCAGCGCATTGCGGCGATGGCAAATCATGCGGTCACTCCCTTGAACAGAATGTCGAAGTTGCGGCTGGTGGCGTCGGCCACTTCCTCCAGCGTCAGCCCCTTGGTCTCGGCAACCTGCCGGGCCACATAGGGCACATACGAGGGATTGTTGGTCTTGCCGCGATACGGCACGGGCGCCAGATAGGGGCTGTCGGTTTCAATCAGCGTGCGGTCCAGCGGCACAAAGGCCACTACGTCGCGCAGCTCCTGGGCGCTCTTGAAGGTCACGATGCCCGAGAAGGAAATGTAGTAGCCCAGATCCAGCGCCGCACGCGCCACCTGCATCGATTCGGTAAAGCAGTGGAAGACACCGCCTGCACGGTTTCCGGGGCCGTCCTCGCCCTCTTCGCGCAAGATGGCGAGGGTGTCGTCCGACGCGCTGCGCGTATGGATGACCAAGGGCTTTTCGCACACCCGGGCCGCGCGAATGTGGTTGCGAAAACGGTCGCGCTGCCACTCCAGATCGGCGATGCTGCGCCCGCCCTTGCGGTCTTCCATGCCGTAGTAGTCGAGCCCCGTTTCGCCAATGGCCACTACGCGCGGCAGGGCAGCACGGTCCAGCAGGTCCTGCACCGTTGGCTCGGCAATGCCTTCGTTGTCGGGGTGCACCCCCACCGTGCTCCAGAAGTTGTCGTGCGCCATGGCCAGGGCATGTACCCCGTCGAATTCTTCCAGCGTGGTGCAGATGCAAAGAGCCCGGGTGACCTGTGCCTCGGCCATGGCCTGGCGGATGGCGGGCAGCTGGCTCACCAGTTCCGGAAAATTGAGATGGCAGTGCGAATCAGTGAACATGCGGTTTCAAATTAGTCGTTTCTTGGGCGCAACGCGGGCCGTCAAAGGCGGCGCAGCGCTCTGGAGCAAAGATACGCCATCCGCTCCCTCGTCGTGGGCGCCCATAAAAAATGCCGACCAGCCTGCGCAGGTCGGCACGGTGGCGGCGCCAAACTCAGATGGTCTGGGTGGGCCGGTCGGACCCCAGGGATGTGCCCAGCAGCTCCTCGATCTTGGCCTTGAGCTGGCGCGACTTTTCGTCCTTGGGAAACTGGATGCCCACGCCCTGGGTGCGGTTGCCCGCAGCCCGTGCTGGCGTGACCCATGCCACGCGCCCCGCCACCGGATAGCGCTGCGTGTCGTCCGGCAGCGTGAGCAGCACATAGACATCATCGCCCAGCTTGTAGTCCCGCTGGGTGGGAACAAAAATGCCCCCTTCGGCAAAAAAGGGAATGTAGGCCGCGTACAGGGCCCCCTTTTCCTTGATGGCCAGCTGCATGACGCTGGGGCGGGGGGCGGTGGATGGACTGCTCATGGATGGATGGGTGCGGCTCAGTGCTTGGAGTGTAGGGTGTTTCGCGCCTGGGCGACAAGCGCCTCCAGCATGAGGCCAGCATTGAAAGGATGGTCCGCTGTGCGTGCAGCCTTGGCCAGTGCGCGCGACCAGCGGGTCAGAGCACCCAACGGTGGCACCGCCTTGGGCAGCTCTGCGGGTGCAAAGTAGCGCGGCGCGCCGCCTACGCTGGCCGCCAGCAGGTCATGGCAGAGTTTTTGCAGTGCGTCGATCACCTGCGCGGGCGACCAGTCTCCCAAGGCAGTCACATCGCCCTTGGCCACCGCCTGCGGCAAGGCCGACCAGGCTTGTGGACTTCGGCCCGAGCGCGCCAGTGCCAACGCATCGTCGGGCCGCCCGCCCGTGGCCCGCAAAAACGACACAGCGGCATCCGCAGCGATGCCCTGCCCTTGCAGCCACTGCAGCATCTGGTCCTGTGCGGGCCAGACCATGGTGTGGCCCAGGCAGCGGCTGCGAATGGTGGGCAGCAATTGGTGCGCCGCCTCGCTAGCGAGTACAAAGCGCACGTCACCCGGCGGCTCCTCCAGGGTCTTGAGCAAGGCATTGGCCGTGATGTGGTTCATCTGCTCGGCCGGGTACACCAGCACCGCCTTGCCTTTGCCGCGCGCCGAGGTGCGCTGCGAGAACTCCACCGCATCGCGCATCGCTTCCACGCGGATCTCGCGACTGGGCTTGCGCTTCTTGTCGTCGATGTCCGCCTGGGCCTTTTCCGACAAGGGCCAGCCCAGCGCCATCATCTGCACCTCGGGCATCAGCACACACAGATCGGCGTGGGTGCGCACGTCGATGGCGTGGCAACTGCTGCATTGGCCGCACGCGCCCTGCTCTGTGGGCGCATCGCACAGCCAGGCCCGCACCAGCTCCAACCCCAAGGCGTACTGGCCCAGGCCCGATGGCCCCTGCAACAACCACGCGTGGCCGCGCTGGGCCAGCAGGCTGGTGCGCTGCGCGGCAATCCACGGCGCCAATTCCACTGTTTGCTCGCTCATTGCGCCCCCCGCTGGGACGCCACCATGATCGCCAGCCACCCCTTGCGCACAAACACGCTGGTGAGCTGCTGCCACACGCGGTGGCGGTCTTGGGCAGCGTCCAGGCGCGCAAAGCGCTGCGGCGCTGCAGCCGCGCGGTCGGCATAGCCCTGGGCAACGCGGCGGAAGAACTCCACAGGCTGGGCCTCGAAACGGTCGGGCACGCGCGCACCGGCCAGGCGTTCTGCAGCCACTTCCGGCGCCAGGTCAAACCACACCGTCAGATCGGGTTCACGCATCAAATCTGCCTCTGGCGCAAGTCCAGTCTGCGCAAGACGCTCCAATATTGATAGCACATCAAGATCAAAGCCGCGCCCCGCGCCCTGGTAGGCAAAGGTGGCATCGGTGAAGCGGTCGCACAGCACCACGTCGCCCCGCGCCAGGGCGGGCTCGATCACATTGCGCAGGTGATCCCGGCGGGCCGCAAAGATCAGCAGCGACTCGGTGAGCGCATCCATCGGGTCGTTGAGGACCATCTCACGCAGCTTCTCGGCCAGCGGCGTGCCGCCTGGCTCGCGGCTGACGGTGACAGCACGGCCCTGTGCCCGAAAGGCAGTGGCCAGCCCCTCGATGTGCGAGGACTTACCCGCACCGTCGATGCCTTCAAAGGTGATGAACAGACCGGGTCGTGACATGAAAACCTTGGTGGAAGAATCTACTGCTGGCCGCGTTGGTAGCGGTTGACGGCACGGTTGTGCTCCTCCAGCGACGTGCTGAAGTGGCTGGCGCCATCGCCCTTGGCCACAAAGTACAGGGCGCGCGTGGCGTCCGGCTGCACGGCGGCCAGCAGCGACGCCTTGCCGGGCATGGCAATCGGAGTGGGCGGCAGGCCCGCGCGGGTGTAGGTGTTCCAGGGCGTGTCCGTCTGCAGGTCGCGGCGGCGCAGGTTTCCATCAAACTTCTCGCCCAGGCCGTAGATCACCGTGGGGTCGGTCTGCAGCAGCATGCCCACGCGCAGCCGGTTGGCAAACACGCCCGCAATCTGGCCCCGGTCGCTGGCCCTGCCCGTTTCCTTCTCCACGATGCTGGCCAGAATCAGGGCCTCTTCGGCCGACTTGAGGGGTGTGTCCGCCGCGCGTTGCGCCCAGGCGGCTTCGAGGCGGCGGTCCATGGCATGCATCGCCCGGCGCAACACAGCGATGTCGCTGGAGCCTTTGGCGTAGGTGTAGGTGTCCGGAAAGAAGCGCCCCTCGGGTGGCACACCGGGGCGGCCCAGCTGGGCCATCAGCGCTTCGTCGGTCAGCGTGGCAACGTCGCGCTTGAGCTGATCTTCCTTGGCCAGCGCCTGGCGCACCTGGCGCCAGTTCCAGCCCTCGACCAGGGTGATGGCGCGCAGGCTCTCTTCGCCGCGCACCAGCTTTTGCAGCAGGCTGCGGGGCGTGGTGCCAGGGGGGATTTCATAGTTGCCGGCCTTGATGGCACGGTCCTGCCCCGAGAAGCGGAACCAGGCGTAGAGCATGCGGGCATCCACGCGCGCGCCAGCAGCCACCACATCGCGGGCGACGCCCCGGGGTGTGGTGCCGGGCTCGATGGCCAACTCCAGAGGCTCGCTGCCGGTCACCAGCGGCTGGTGCAGCCACCAAAAAGCCGCACCACCGGATGCGATCAAAACCAACGCGATCAAAGCCAGTAAACGTCGCACAACCCTGCCGTCTGTGTGTATGAAACAGGGCATCATAATTCAGCGATGACTTACCCCCTGAACGGCATTGCCCCCCTGTCCCACCTGGGCGTGATTCGCGTGGAAGGCGAAGACGCCGCCAAGTTTCTGCACGGCCAGCTCACCCAGGATTTCGCCCTGCTGGGCATGGACCAGGCCCGCCTCGCAGCCTTTTTGTCGGCCAAGGGCCGCATGCAGGCCAGCTTCATCGGCTTCAAGCGTAGCGCTACCGAGGTGCTGCTGGTGTGCAGCCGCGACCTGCTGCCCTCCACGCTCAAGCGCCTGTCGATGTTTGTATTGCGCGCCAAGGCCAAGCTGACCGACGCCACCAACGACTTTGCCCTGTACGGTCTGGCCGGAGACACCGTGCCCGACGGCAGCCAACCCGCCTGGACCAAGGCCGATATCGGCACCGCGTCGGTGGTCCACCTGTACCCCGCCGATGGCCAGCCCCGGGCCCTGTGGGTGGCCCCGGCCGTTGACCCGGCCCCCGCAGGCCCCGCGCTGGACGCCGCGCTGTGGCTCTGGAGCGAGGTGAAGAGCGGCGTGGCAACCCTGACCACGCCCGTGGTCGAGGCCTTTGTGCCCCAGATGCTGAACTATGAATCCGTGGGTGGCGTGAACTTCAAGAAGGGCTGCTACCCCGGCCAGGAAGTGGTGGCGCGCAGCCAGTTCCGGGGCACGCTCAAGCGCCGGGCCTACATCGCCCATGCGGCAGCCGAAGTGGCAGTGGGAGCCGAAGTGTTCAACACGGCAGACCTGGAACAGCCCTGCGGCACCGTGGTGCAGGTGGCTTCTGCGCCGAACGGCGGATTCGACACCATCGTGTCGCTGCAGATCAGCGCCGCGCAGGAAGGCAGCCTGCAGGTGGGTGCCACGGACGGCGTAGCGTTGGCCCTGCTGCCGCTGCCCTACGCGCTGCTCGAAGATATTTGAATAAAAATGGGCTCCAGCGCCTATCCATCAAGCGCAAGCAGCTCATTTATTAATAGCAAAATCAACTACAGCCGCTGCGCCATCGCAATGTGCGCGATGCCAGCCTCTTCGTAAGGCTCACCCACCACGGAGAAACCGGCGCGGCGGTAAAACCCCTCAGCGCTGCGCTGGGCGTGCAATTGCACCTCCGTGTCGCCCCGGGCGCGGGCGGCGGCGACCAGCGCATCCAGCAACTGCCGCCCCCACTGCGCACCACGCACCGAGCGGTCCACGGCCATGCGGCCGATGCGGCCCACACCCGGTGACTGCTGCAGCAAGCGGCCTGCAGCAATGGGCATTCCCAGCCGGTTGTAGAGCACGGCATGGCGGGCCGAGATGTCGTGTATATCGGCTTCGATTTCGGCGGGAATGCCCTGCTCGTGCACAAACACCTCCGTGCGCACACGGCCTGCATCGCGGCCCAGCGTGTTCCAGTCGCCCGTGCGCACCTCGGCCATGTCGGCACCGGCCTCAAAGCCCTCGAAGATGGCACGCAGCGCGGGTGGCACCGGGCGCGAGGTCTGCGTGGCCGGGTCGGCAAACACATAGACCAGTTCGGCCGAGATCAGCAACCGGTCGCCACAGAAAATGCCCGCCGTGAACAGGCACGACGAGTTGCCGATCCGCGCGCAGCGCAGGCCCACGTCCAGCGTGTCATCGAGCCGCGCAGAGGCGTGGTATTCCACCGTGGCCTTCTTCACATACATCTCACCGCCCAGCACATGCATGCTCGCCTCATAGGGCAAACCCAGCGCGCGCCAGTAGTCGCTCATGGCCGTGTCGATGTACATGAGGTAGTGCGCGTTGAACACGATCTTTTGCATGTCCACCTCGGCCCAGCGCACGCGCAGGCGGTGGAAACAGCGGAATTCGTTGCGTTGCATGTTGTCTTCACTCCATTCCAAAGGCCAATCGCAGCGCCCGGGCTGCGTCGGCATGGGCCTTGCGCGCCTCGGGGATGGCGCGGCCCATCTTGATGAATTCGTGGGTCACGCCCCGGTAGATGTCCAGGTCCACTTGCACGCCTGCCAGGCGCAGCTTGTCGGCGTAGGCTATGCCTTCGTCCACCAGCGGGTCACACTCGGCCAGACCGATCCAGGCGGGGGCCACACCATCGACATCCGGCGCATGCAGCGGGGCAAAGCGCCAGTCTTCGCGCTCCGCGCGGCTTTGCACGTAGTTGCCGAAGAACCAGCTGATGGCAGGCTCTTCCAGCACCAGGCCGCGCGCGAAGGTGGTGTGCGAAGGCGTGTCCTGGTGCGCTGCACAGCCGGGGTAGATCAGCAGTTGCAGCGCCAGCGGCAGGCCCGCATCCCGCGCCAGGATGGCGTTGACGGCGGCCAGCGTACCGCCTGCACTGTCGCCGCCCACGGCCAGCCGCTGGGTGTCGGCCCCCAGGCGCTCAGCGTTGGCAGCCAGCCACTGCAGCGCATCCCACGCATCGTTGCTGGCCGTGGGAAAGCGGTGCTCCGGCGCCAACCGGTAGTCCAGCGACACCACCATGCAGCGGCCCAAGCGTGCCAGTTCGCGGCACAGGATGTCGTGCGTGGCAACGCTGCCGATGGTGAAGCCCCCGCCATGCGTGTACAGCAGCATGGGCAGGCCCGCGTCGGTGCTCGGCGCATACAGCCGTGCGGGCAGCATGGCGCCGTCGCGGGCCGGGATCTGCAGGTCCTCCACCCTCGCCAGTGCGGCCTTGGGCACCTCCAGCACATCCGCGCCCGCCTGGTAAGCGATGCGTGCCTCCTGCGGCGTGCGCGTGTGCAGCGGTGGGTGCCCCGCGCGGGCCATGCGTTCGAGAACGCTGCGCATCTGGGGGGTGAGACGGGTGTGGTGGATGTGCAGGTCGGTCAACGGGTGGGGTCTCGGCAAGAAAAGAAAACGGCCCGCACGGCGGCGGGCCGCTCATCGGTGGCTTACTTGAAGGTCACGCGCACCGGTGCGGCGCCGGGCAGGCCATCGTAGGTGGCCGTCACCGACAAACCGGCCTTGGGTGGCAGCAGGGGCGAGAATGAGCCCAGGCTGATCAGATCGCCCGGCTGCATGGCCAGGCCTTCTTGCGCCAACGCGCCCGCCAGCCACACCACGGCATTGAGCGGATGCTCCAGGATGTCGCTGCCCTTGCCACCGCCCAGGCGCGCGCCCGCGCCATCGGTCAGCGACACGTTCATGTCGGCCAGCGCCTTCAGCATGGCAAAACGCTCGCCGCGATAGGCTGGCACAGCAATGGGTGTACCCGCCACGCCCAGGCGCGCGCCCACGTTGATGGCCGTCACGCCTGCGCCATTGAGCTTGGGCGGCGCCTGCACCATCAGGTCGGGCAATTCCATGAACGGGATGATCTGGTCCACGGCATCCAGCACGTCCATGGGGGTCTTGGCCTGGTTGATGGCGGCGCTTTTCACGCGCACCAGCATGTCGGCCTCGTACAGTGGGCGGGCACCGAAGGCCGCATCCACCGTGGCGCCACTGGGCAGCACCATGCCTTCGTAGAGCTTGCCCCAAACGGGTTTGTCGGTGTTGAAGCGCTTTTGCACAGCGGGGTTGGTCAGGCCCGCCTTGTAGCCAATCACCTTGCCCATGCGCTGTGCCAGCAATGCGTTGACCTTGCCGCGTGTACAGGCGCCGTCGGCGTCAGTGAGGTTCTCGGGGTTGGCGGCCGGGGTCTTGGCCACATAGTTGGCCACCAGGTCGGCGGCCTGCGCGTCCGTGAGGCACTGGGCCTGGGCGCTTGTCACAGATGCGACGGCCGCCAGGGCCGCCATCAGGGTTTGCTTCGTTTTCAAGGCTGTCTCCTCCTTATAAAGTGGGCTCAGAACCCGTATTCAGGGCTGGCGAGCTATCGTAATCGCTGGCACTCCCATTCACACATCCTGTTGCACCATGGCTTTCATCTACTACGTCACCCAGATCCAGTTTGAATTCGGCGCCGTCCAACTGCTGAAGCAGGAATGCGAGCGTGTGGGCATCACACGTCCGCTGATCGTGACAGACCCTGGCGTGAAGGCCGCAGGCGTGCTGCAAAAGGCGCTGGACGCACTGCCTGGCATGACCGTGGCGGTGTTTGACCAGACGCCGTCGAACCCCACCGAAGCCGCCGTGCGCGCCGCCGTTGCAATGTACAAGGCCCAGGGCTGCGATGGCCTGATCGCCGTGGGCGGTGGCTCGGCCATCGACTGCGCCAAGGGCATTGCGATTGCCGCCACGCACGAAGGTCCCCTCACCCACTACGCCACCATCGAAGGCGGCTCACCCCGCATCACCGAGCGCGCCGCACCGCTGATCGCCGTGCCCACCACCAGCGGCACGGGCAGCGAGGTAGCGCGAGGCGCCATCATCATCGTGGATGACCACCGCAAGCTGGGCTTTCACTCGTGGCACCTGGTGCCCAAGACGGCCATCTGCGACCCCGAACTCACGCTGGGCCTGCCCCCCATGCTCACTGCCGCTACGGGCATGGATGCGATTGCACACTGCATGGAAACCTTCATGTCCGCCGCGTTCAACCCGCCCGCTGACGGCATCGCGCTGGATGGCCTCACACGCGGCTGGGCGAACATCGAGCAGGCCACCAACAACGGCAGCGACCGCGACGCGCGCCTGCACATGATGAGCGCCAGCATGCAGGGCGCCATGGCCTTCCAGAAGGGCCTGGGCGCGGTGCACTCGCTCAGCCACAGCCTGGGCGGCGTGAACCCGCGCCTGCACCACGGCACGCTCAACGCCATGTTCCTGCCCGCCGTGGTGCGCTTTAACGCTACGGCCGAATCGGTGCAAAAGGAAAAGCGCCTGGAACGCATGGCACACGCCATGGGCCTGGCCAGCGCGGGCGACATCCCCGAAGCCATCCGCGACATGAACGCCCGCCTGGGCCTGCCCACGGGCCTGGCGGCCATGGGGGTGACCGAAGCCCTGTTCGACGACATCATCAAGGGCGCCATGGCCGACCACTGCCACAAGACCAACCCGCGCATTGCCACGCCCGAGGAATACCGCGACATGCTGGCGCAGTCGCTGTAAGGGCCTGCCCAAAGCGTATTGGTGATCTCCCTGCGGCGGCGCCACAGCGCCTGGCGCGCCGCCGCCTCCAACGCACATAGAAGCCTTCCTGCCGTGACCGCTCCTGCGGGATTGCGCTGTCCAAACCCATCTCATGCGATTCGCTACGCGCTAGACTCCGACTCGTCAACAATTAATTAACAATTCATTACCCTGGTGGAGAGCCAGTTCAATGTCGTTCTGGCGCTGCCCGGAGACTTTGATCAGGCCCTGGGGGGAGGGCCACTGTCGATGCGCACCGGAAATCTCAGCACCTGGCTCCTGCGGGGCACCTATCCCCGGCTGTATGTGCCTATCGTGCTGATCATCGTGCTGGTCAGCACGGTGCGCTACCACTACCTGGTGGCCACAGAAACCGACGAGGTGCGCCGCCATGCCGCCACCGAACTGCGCCGTGCGGGCGATGCGCTGTTGCCGTCACTGGCGGCCCTGCCCGCCTCGGACCGCCAGGCCCAGGCCACGCTGCTCAGCGAAGGGATTGCCAGCTTCGGGCCGGGCATCCATTCGCTGAAATGGCAGGTGGACAACGAGCCCGCCACCGAAGCCCGGGCGCCCCGCCTGCCCGCCACCGCGCCAGACTGGTTTGCCCAATGGGTCAACATTGCACCGCCCTCGCAGCAGTTCAGCCAGGCGTTGTCCAGCGGCGGGGCCTCCGGGCGCCTGACGGTGACGCTGCAGGCGGCCCCCCTCGTCGGCCAGGTCTGGAGCACGGTGGTGGTGCAGTTGCGCATCTCGGCCCTCAACATTTTCACCATCCTGCTGCTGCTCACCCTGCTGCTGCGGGCCAATGCCCGCATGCTGCGCCGCCTGGCAGAAGCCACCGATGCGTTCCGCCAGGGCCGCCTGGACACGCGCATGGAGGTGACGGGCACGCTCGAATCGCGCGCCATGGCGGCCACCTTCAATGACATGGCGGGCAAGGTCCAGTCGCTGGTGCTGTCGCTGCGCGAAACCCAGCAGCAGCAAAGCGAACAACTTCACTTCACACGCCAGCTGATCGACGCCCTGCCCCTGCCGGTGTTCGTGCGGGATGCGAAGGGTGTCACCCTCGAAGTCAACTGTGCCTGGCAGCGACTTTTTCATGCCCCTGCCGGTGCTGGCAGCGCTCAGGCCTCGCCACCCGCGTATCCCCAGGAGCTGTCGCCCGAGCGCTCCACCCAGATCGCCCAGGCGCAGGACAACGAGATCCGCGTGCACCCGGCCAACCACCAGCCCCCAAGGGACATGGCCTACTACGAGGCCCCATTCACCACCACCCGCGGCACGCTGGCCGGCACCATTGGCACCCTGGTGGATGTGACCGAACGCAAACGCGCCCAGGAGGCCCTGCGCGCCGAGAAGGAACGCGCCGAGGTCACGCTTGCCTCCATCGGCGACGGGGTGATCACCACCGACCCCTCGGGCTGCATCGAAACCATCAACGAGGCTGCACAGCTCATGACCGGCTTCACCGCCGACCAGGCGCTGGGGCGGCAGCTGGACGACGTGTTTCGCCTGTATGAAGAGCTTGCCAGCCGCAACGCCAGTTCTGCGGCCGAGCGGGACACCGTGCCCGGCGCCCTGCAGCCGGTCACGCACGAGGTGCTGATCCACCGCTCAGGCGAACGCTACGCCATCGAGTACACCGCGTCAGCAATCCGCCAGGGCGATGGCACGGCCGCAGGCTGCGTGCTGGTGTTCCGCGACGTGACCGAAACCCGCAACCTGCGCCACCAGATTTCATGGCACGCACGGCACGATCCGCTCACCGGGTTGTACAACCGCGCCGCCCTGGCCGAGCGGCTGACCCATGCCATCTTCGTGGCGCGGCAAAAAGGGCTGCTGCTGGCGGTGTGCATGCTCGACCTGGACCATTTCCAGACCGTGAACGACGCCCACGGCAACCGCGTGGGCGACCGCCTGCTCAAGGAAACCGCGCGGCGCCTGGGCGCCTTCATCACGCCACAGGACGCCGTGGCGCGCATGGGGGGCGATGAGTTTGTGCTGCTGCTGGGCGAGCTGCCCGACGTGCCCGCCATCGAGGCGCGTGTGGACGTGCTCATGCAGCAGCTGGCCGCCCCCTACGCCATCGACGACCGCGTGCTGCACACCACCGTGAGTGTGGGCGTGGCCGTGTTTCCGCAAGACGACGCCAACCCCGACACCCTGCTGCGCCACGCCGACCAGGCCATGTGCCAGGCCAAGGGCTTCGGCCGCAACCAGATGCATGTGTTCGACGTGCAGCTGGACCACGCCGTGCAGACCCAGCACACCCGCCAGACCCGTGTGGCCCAGGCGCTGCACGCGGGCGAGCTGGTGCTGCACTACCAGCCCAAGGTGAACCTGCGCACCGGCGAGATCCTGGGGCTGGAGGCCTTGCTGCGCTGGCAACACCCCGAGCAGGGCCTGCTGGGCCCGCAGCATGTGCTGCCCCTGATCGAGGATGCCGAGCTGGAGGTGGAAGTGGGCGAATGGGTGCTGCGCCAGGCCCTGGCCCAGATGCGGCAGTGGACAGACGCCGGCATGCTGTGGGAGGTGAGCGTGAACATCTCCGCACCCCACTTTCACCGGGCCAATTTTGTGGAGCGGCTCAAGGACATCCTGCACACTTGCCCCGAGGTGTCGCCCACCCGCCTGGAGCTGGAAATCCTCGAATCTGCAGCCTTGCAAGACATGCAGTACATGCGCCACATGATGCAAAGCTGCCAGGCGCTGGGCGTGCGTTTTGCGCTGGACGACTTCGGCACCGGCTTCTCCTCGCTGTCTTACCTGAAGCGCCTGCCCGCCGAAACCATCAAGATCGACCAGTCGTTCGTGCGCGGCATTCTGGAAGACGGCGACGACCTCACACTCGTGAGCGCCGTCGTCGCGTTGGCCGCCGCCTTCCACCGGCATGTGGTGGCCGAGGGCGTAGAAACCGCCGAGCAATGCGCCAAGCTGCTGGAGCTGGGCTGCGAGCGCGCCCAGGGCTTTGGCATTGCACGGCCCATGCCTGCGCACGAGGTGCTGACCTGGGCCCGGGAGCACGCTGCTCGCCATGCGGCCCGGGCGGTGCAGGAGGCGGCGCGGCGGCCTGCCTCAACCTGAGTACTACAGCGGTTGCACTGCGTTCATGTCGGGCCGCGCCAGCCACGCCTGCCACTCGTCCACCAGCTGCTGGCTGGCCCGCGTAGCCGCAAGCCAGGCCTTGGCACGCGCGGCGCTGTCGGTGCCGTAGTGGGTGAAATCGTTGCGGTCGGGCAGCTTGGCGTTGGGCAAGGAGCGCACCCAGTCGGGGCTGGGCGACAGCACCACCAGGTTGTCCAGCGCCGGGGTGGAACGGTGGCGCCACTTGAGTCCCTTGTCCAGCCAGCCGGGCACCACCTGGTGCTGGAAATGCGGGTACAGCACCAGGCCGGGCGAGGCAGTCGGGCCAGAATCTGAGGTTTTTTGGCCGCCAGCGCTTGTTGGATAAGCGCTGCCAGCTATTAATTCAATAGCATTCTGTGATTGCTGGCCGTAGGCCAGGTGCAGGTGGTAGTCGGTGATGCCCCCGTCCCAATACGCTCCACGGGGCGCACCCGGAATGTTGTGCACGGCCTGCAGCACAAACGGGATCGAGCAGCTGGCTTGCAGCGCTGGCATGAAGTTGCCGCCGTGCAGCAGTACCTGCCGCGTGCGGTAGTCCGAGGTCCCAAACGGCAATGCAGCGCACGCAGCACCAACGCTCACACCAACACCATCGGCCGTGGCTGCATCGGACGAGGAGAACACCACCCGCTCCAGCCACGCCCCCATCGCCTTGCGGTGCACCGTGTTCGTCAGAAACGCGCCCAGATAGCCCAGCGGCGTGGCCACGCGGTGCTCGCGCCCCAGCAGGTGCCGCCCGCGCGAGGTGACGATGTGCAGGCGGTAGCGCGGGTGGCTCAGCACCTCGTCGATGCGCCCACCATAGAACGCCTGCAGGTTCTGCCCAAACCGCTCGCTCACATGCGCGGCCGTGGGGCGCTTCTTGCCCGGCGGCAGGTCGTAGTGCTGGTGGATGTAGTCGTGCTCCAGCCGCTCGAAAGCCGCCACCGATTGCTGCAAGCAGGCCGTGGCCATGCGCCAGGCGCCGATCGAGGCGCCCACCAGGTGCACCGTCTGGCTGGACTGGGGCAGCCACTCCCCAAAGATGAAACGGTCCAGCGGACCCAGGATCAGGCCCTTGGGGCCCCCTGCCGCCGCAGGGATCACGCCCACATCGCCGGGCTGCAGCCCGTGGTTTTCAAGGTGTTGGCGGGCGCGGGGGCCGGCATGGATGCGCAGGGCTTTCATGGGCGGCATTTTCGCAAAGCCGCAAGGCGGCTCAAAACCAGCTCTCACACCACGTAATCAGCAGCCTCAGGCTTCGCAGTCCAGTCGATAGGGTCTTGCTGCAGCACCATGTCGATGTCCAGCCCCAGGGCCAAGCCCACTTCGCCAGGGAACGACACGGCCAGTTCCTTTTCGCCCAGTTCTGCCTCGCGCGCTCGGGCGCGCCAGGACGCCAGGTGGATCACGCCCGCGAGGGGCTCGTAGGCATTGTTGTCAAACGGCGCGCTCTGGTGGTGCAGGGCATCCACCACCACCTCGGGCAAACGCCAGCGGCGTGCCAGCCCGGCCGTCACATGGCCATAGCAGTAGCCAAAGATGCGCTGCTCGATCTTGCCGCGCCGCAGGTCAAACGGGGCCACCAGTGTGTTGACCGACTGGGCTTTGTCCGGGTCGGCCAAGTGGATCACCAGCTCGCCCAGCGCGTGCAGCAGGCCGGTGGTGTACGCAGCGGTCTGGTTCTGGTGCACGATGCCCGCCAGCGACCGTGCCAGCTTGGCCGTGTTGAGGCTGTAGCGCCAGAACTGCTGCATGTGCACGCCGGGCACCGAGCGCGACGCGGTGCCCAGCGGTGCCGACGTGACCAGTGTGCGAACCTGGGCAATACCCAGCAGCGCCAGAGCCTCGGGGATGCCGGCAATCTGGCGCGGTACCTGGAAGGTGTGGGAATTGGCCAGCTCCAGCAGCCGCCCGGCCAGCGCCGGGTCGGTGCCGAAAAGCTGGTTCAGACGCCGCAGGCTGGGCTCTTCATGCGCCAGCTCGCTCATCAGCAATGCCACCGTGCGCGGAAGGCTGGGCAGAGCTACGGGTTGGGCCAGCAGTGCGTTCAGCTCCATGGGGTCAGGCACCAGAGTTGGGGTTGCTGGCGATTATGGCCCCCAACCTGTCGCAAACCCAGGCCATCCCGCCGCAATCCGTCAACGGCCCTTGGCCTGTTGCAACTTGGCAAATGCCGACGCCATGGCCGACTGTTGCACGGGCTCGGGCGCACGGCGCTGGGGTTGTGCATAGCCCCGGCCAGCACCCTCAAAACGGTTGTCGCGGGGTGCACCCCGGTCACCGCCCTGGCGTGGTGGCGCATCGCCCAGCTTCATCGACAGGCCGATGCGCTTGCGCTCCACGTCCACCTCCATGACCTTGACCTTGACGATGTCGCCGGTCTTGACCACTTCGCGCGCATCGTTCACAAACTTGTGCGCCAGCTGGCTCACGTGCACCAGGCCATCCTGGTGCACGCCCAGGTCGATGAAGGCGCCAAACTGGGCCACGTTGCTCACCGTGCCTTCCAGGATCATGCCTTCCTTCAAATCCTTGATGTCTTCCACGCCATCGTTGAAGCGCGCCACCTTGAAGTCCGGACGCGGGTCGCGGCCGGGCTTTTCCAGCTCGGCCAGGATGTCCTTGACGGTGATCACACCGAATTTTTCGTTGGCAAACAGCTCGGGCTTCAAGGTCTTGAGCATGTCGGCGCGGCCCATGATCTCGGCCACGGGCTTGCCCGTCTTCTCCATGATCTGCTCGACCACGGGGTAGGTTTCGGGGTGCACGCCGGTCATATCGAGGGGGTTGTCGCCCCCCCGGATGCGCAAGAAGCCCGCGCTCTGCTCAAACGTCTTGGCGCCCAGGCCCGCCACGTCCATCAGCTGCTTGCGGCTCTTGAACGCGCCATTGGCCTCACGCCAGCGCACCACCGCCTTGGCCACGCTGCCCGACAGGCCCGACACACGGCTGAGCAAGGGCACGCTGGCCGTGTTCAGGTCCACACCCACCGAGTTCACGCAGTCTTCCACCACCGTGCCCAGCGTGCGGGCCAGCTCGCTCTGGTTCACGTCGTGCTGGTACTGGCCCACGCCGATGCTCTTGGGGTCGATCTTCACCAGTTCGGCCAGCGGGTCCTGCAGGCGGCGTGCGATGGATGCCGCGCCACGCAGGCTCACGTCCACATCGGGCATCTCTTGCGAGGCGTATTCGCTGGCGCTGTAGACCGAAGCACCGGCCTCGCTCACTACCACCTTTTCAATCACGCGGTCCACCTTGGCCGCCAGCTTGATCAGGTCGGCGGCCAGCTTGTCGGTCTCGCGGCTGGCCGTGCCGTTGCCAATCGCAATCAGGTTCACGCCGTGCTTCTCGGCCAGCTTGGCCAGGGTGTGCAGCGAGCCCTCCCAATCACGGCGCGGCTCGTGCGGGTAGACAGTCGCGGTTTCCACCAGCTTGCCCGTGGCATCCACCACGGCCACCTTCACACCGGTGCGGATGCCAGGGTCCAGGCCCATCACCACACGCGGCCCAGCCGGCGCGGCCAGCAGCAGGTCGCGCAGGTTGTCGGCAAACACCTTGATCGCCACCTTTTCAGCGTCGTCGCGCAGGCGGGCGAACAGGTCGCGCTCGGTTGAAAGGCTGAGCTTCACGCGCCAGGTCCAGGCCACACACTTGCGGATCAGGTCATCGGCTTTGCGGCCCTGGTGGCTCCAGCCCAGGCGCAGGGCAATCTTGCCTTCGGCCATGCTGGGCTTGCCGGGTTCGGGCTCCACGGGCAGCACCAGCTTGGCCTCCAGAATCTCCAGGCCCCGGCCCCGGAACACCGCCAGCGCGCGGTGCGAAGGCACGCGGCCGATGGGTTCGTCGTATTCAAAGTAGTCGCGGAACTTGGAGACCTCGGGGTCGTTCTCGTTCTTGGACTCGACCTTCTTGCTGCGCAGCAGCCCCTCGGCCCACAGCCATTCGCGCAGGTTTTGCACCAGTGCCGGGTCTTCGGCCCAGCGTTCGGAAAGGATGTCGCGCACGCCGTCCAGCACTGCGGGCACGGTCGAAAAGTCCGCACCGGTCTTGCCATCGTCCAGCACCTCGGGCGGCTTCGTGAAGGCGGCAGCCTCCACGGCAGGGTCCAGCGTGGGGTCGGCAAAGAGCTTGTCAGCCAGCGGCTCGATGCCGAACTCGCGGGCCATCTGGCCCTTGGTGCGGCGCTTTTGCTTGAACGGCAGGTAGATGTCTTCCAACTCCTGCTTGGTCGGCGCGGCGGCAATGGCAGCACGCAGCGCATCGGTCAGCTTGCCCTGCTCGTCAATGCTCTTGAGCACCGCAGCGCGGCGGTCGTCCAGCTCGCGCAGGTAAGACAGGCGGGCTTCCAGCTCGCGCAGCTGGATATCGTCCAGCCCACCGGTGACTTCCTTGCGGTAGCGCGCGATAAAGGGCACCGTGGCGCCCCCGTCCAGCAGCTCCACCGCTGCGCGCACCTGTTGTTCACTAACCCTGATTTCTGCGGCCAACTGCCGGATGATCTGCTGCATGTGTGGGCAAACTCTCTGAGACTCGGTCAAACAAACGAACAAAAACGCGAAGCGCGGGAGTTTGCCACAGGCACTATTGGTAACAACCCGTGGGAACAACCGGCCTTGCCATGAGGGCGGGGTGGGCTGTCTAGAATGCTCCAGCCTTCAAGACAGCCCCTTCATGCAGCCGTTGCCCTTCCCCATCCGCACAGAATGCCCGCCCGGTGCCTGTGTCTGCGACCGGGACGCGCTGCTGCTATCCCCCGATGCCGTGCTGGAGGCACGCATCCTGCAGCTCACCCAGGCTGAAGAAAAGAAGTTGCTGCAGCGGCTGGAAAACATCACCAGCCTGAGCGACCTGCGGCGTTTGCAGGAGCGCATGGAGCAGCAGCTGGGCCTGCGGCTGACCATTGCCCCCAGCCCCAACGAAGTGCGCACCCTGCGCGGCATCACCATCCTGGTCCACGAGCAGCGCGGGCTGTGCCGCAAGACGCGCCAAGCGATTCCGGCCGCCATCAAGAAGGGCATGGACCAGCGGCCGGAGATCACGTACGAGCTGCTGAATGAGGGCGGGTTGTTCTCGGGGTTGTGACCCCGCGCATCCGTCTCTTTGCCCACCCGCCCTGCCCGCCGCATGCAAGACGACCTGTTCGGCAGCCCCGAAGCCCCAACACCTCCTGTGCCTTCGCGGCATTCCACCCGGCCGACCAAAGCCGATGCGCCCGAAGCCGCAGAACACGCCGCGCCGCCTGCCCCGCGCAAGCGCTCCAGCCAGGTAACCGCCATGGCGCACGACGATGCGCTCACCGCCCTGGCCGCCGCCTTGCCCCGGCAGTTGCGCCTGGGCACCTCCAGCTGGACCTACCCCGGCTGGAAAGGCCTGGTGTGGGAGGGCGAACATTCCGACACGCAACTGTCCAAGCAAGGCCTGGCGGTATATGTCCAGCACCCGCTGATGCGCACCGTGAGCATTGACCGCAGCTTTTACCGGCCGCTCACCGTGAGCCAGTACGAACGCTACGCCTCGCAGGTGCCCGACGACTTCCGGTTTGTGGTGAAGGCACCAAGTGTGGTGACCGACGCCCTGGTGCGCAGCGAAGACGGCCGGGGCCGCCAGGCCAATCCAGCATTCTTGAGCCCCGAACTGGCTCGCAGCGAGTGTGTGGAGCCTGCCCTGCAAGGCCTGGGGCACAAGCTGGGCGCACTAGTGTTCCAGCTCAGCCCGCTGCCGCTAGCGCAGCTGGACCGCCTGCCGCTGCTGCTGGAGCGCCTGCGCACCATGCTGCTCGCGCAGCCCGCACTGGCACCGCTGGCGCCCGATGGCGTCATCGCCGTGGAGGTGCGCGACCCCGAGTGGCTGGCCCCCGACTTTGCCGCCGTTCTGCGCGAAGCCGGTGCCACCTACTGCCTGGGCCTGCACGCCAAGATGCCGCCACTGCAGCAACAGCTGCCGATGCTGCGCGCGCTGTGGCCCGGCCCCCTGGTCTGCCGCTGGAACCTGAACCCGGTGCATGGCCCCTATGGCTATGAAGAGGCGGAACGCCTGTACGCCCCCTACGACCGCCTGCACCACCCCGACCTGCCCACCCGAGCGGAACTGGCCAGCGTGATAGCGGGCATCACGCGCCGGGGGCAGAACGCCTTTGTGACCATCAGCAACCATGCCGAGGGCTGCGCGCCGCTGACGGTGCGCGGTGTGGCCGACGAAGTGGCTGCGGTGCTGGCGGCAGCGCCCCGCTGATATGCACGCGCACCAGCGACGTCCCTGCGGGTGAGTCTGAGCGCGGTGTGAGCCGGATGCGATGTACCGCTCTGGAAGGCGAAATACTCACATATTCATAGCTGCTAGCGCTTATCCATCAAGCGCTAGAGGCACTTTTTATTCAAATTTTCTGCAAGCGCTTGCGGCACGGACTAGGCATGCACCATCGCCCCGCGCCTGCCGCCCAGCGTGATCCACGCCAGCGCCACGCCCACCAGCGCCCCGGTGGCCATGCCGACTACCATGGGCAAGGGCTTGCCGGTGGCAAACAAGCCGACCACGCCCATGGCCAGGGCGCCCGTCAGCATCTGCAGTGTGCCCAGCAGGGCCGATGCCGTGCCGGCGATGGCGCCGTGTTTCTCCAGCGCCAGCACCGAGGTGGTGGGGATCACCAGCCCCATGAGCGCGCTGGCCACAAAGTACAAACCGATCAGCACGGCCAGGTCATCGCAGCCCAGCAGGTAGTAAAGCAGCAACGACGCCATGACCGCGCCCGAGGCCGTGGCCGCCGCTTTCACCACCCGAACCATGCCAAAGCGCTCACCCAGCGTGGCGGTGAACTGGGAGGCGCCGATGAACGCTGCCGCGTTAACCCCAAAGGCCAGGCTGTACTGCGTGGGCGTCAGCCCGTAGTGGTTGATGAGCACAAACGGCGAGCCCGCCAGGTACACAAAAAACCCGGCCATGGCACAGCCGCCAATGAACACCAGGCCCAGGTAGTGCCAGTCGCGCAGCAGCAGCGCGTAGGCGCGCAGGGCGCCGCCCAGGCTGCTTTCCACGCGGTCGGACGCAGGGCGTGTCTCCTGCAGGCTGCCGTACACCAGCGCCAGCCCCGCCACGGCGGCCACGGCCACCACCCAGAAGACGCCGCGCCAGCCCGTGAGCGCAATCACCCCGCTGCCCGCCAGCGGCGCCAGGATGGGCGACACGCTGAACACCAGGATCAGCAGCGACATCAGCCGCGCTGCATCGGTGCCCGTGTGCAGGTCGCGCACCACGGCACGCGGTATGGCCATGCCCGCCGCCGCGCCCAGGCCCTGTAAAAAGCGCAGGGCCACCAGGGTTTCGATGTCACTGGCCAGCGCACACCCCACGCTGGCCACCGTGAACAGGCCCAGGCCAAAGTACAGCGGCGGCTTGCGCCCCACCATGTCGGAGATAGGGCCGTAGAACAGCTGGCCAGCCCCCAGCGCCAGGAAAAACGCCGTCAGGCTCCACTGCACAGCGCCCACCGACGCCCCCAGGCTGGCGCCAATATCGGGCAGCGCGGGCAGGTACATGTCGATGGCAAAGGGGCCGATGGCCGAGAGCAGACCCAGGATGAGGGCCATTTTGAGGAAGCGGGAAAAATGCATAGCCGCCCATTGTCACCATTTCGGTGCACACCACTCGGGTAAACCCTGAATGAACGGCCAACAGCGCTACCCGGGCACGGCAGGTACTGCGCCCGCCCTTCAGTCCGGCGCCAGCTCGATGCGGTTGCGCCCGGCCTGCTTGGCGCGGTACATGGCGCGGTCGGCGCGGCGCACCAGTTCTTCGGGGGCCTGGTCACGCTGGGGCACAAGGCTGGCCACGCCAAAGCTGACGGTCACGATGCCAAAGGGTGCCCCCTCATGCGGCAAGGCCAGCGCCTGGACGGCCTGCTGGATCTGGCGGGCCACTTCCATGGCAGCCTGCGCGTCCGACGCCGGCAGCAGCACCACAAACTCCTCGCCACCAAAGCGCGCCGCCAGATCACCGTCGCGGCGCCCACCGGTTTGCGCCAGGGTCAGGGCCAGCGCCTGCAGGCAGGCATCGCCCGCCAGGTGACCATAGTGGTCGTTGAAGTGCTTGAACACGTCCACGTCCAGCATGATCAGCGAGAGCGGCGTCTGCGCCCGCTGGGCGCGGGCCCATTCGTGCGCCAGGGTCTGGTCAAAATGGCGGCGGTTGGCAATGCCGGTGAGCCCATCGGTGTTGCTGATCAGTTGCAGCCGCTGGTTGGCCTGCGCCAGGGCTTGGGTGCGCTCTTCCACCAGCGCCTCCAGCTCCAGGTTGCGCTGCTGCAGGCGGCCTACCGGGTACACCTCGCCGTCACGCGCCAGGCCGTAGGGGATGGAAATGCTGCTGTGGGCAATCTTCCAGTCGCCCTCCTCATGGCGAAACACCAGCACCAGTCGCGCGGTCTCGCGGGCAAACAGTGCGTCAGGAATGGGCAGCCGGATGTGGAAAAACGCCGTGACGGCCACCACGTCATCGCTCAGCTCCTGGGGGAAGAGGTCCAGCACGTCAATGCCGATGCGGCCGGGCACCTGGGCAAAGTCCTGCAAGGTGACGTCAACCCAATCGCTACGGCTCTTGACCAGCTGGTCGCTGCTGCCCGCAAAGCCGCTGAAGTTGTCACTAAAACGGGTGACCAGCCTTGCGTCCCGTGCGGCATACATATCGATGTATTCGTCGAACAGCAGGCGGATCAGCCGTTGGCGTTCTGGGGACATGGGAGGGATTCCTTGCCTGAGACTTCAAAAATTCACGGACAGCCAGCGAAGCTGCCACAGCAGCCAAGAGCCCGGAGGCGATCTCCCAAGGGTCGCGCAGCAAGGGCAAAAACAGTTGCTTCAAACGGTATAACTGAATGTAACACTCGCAACACGCCACCACTACCCCTCCTGAGACAAGCTGCAACAGGCCGCCTTCACCGGCCCGTCCTCGGCCAGATATGTGCGGTGACAGACAGTGACAGCGGCAGCAACCCTGCAGACTTTGTGGCAACAGGGAGTCTGTCTGCGCTGGCAATAGCGCACGTGCGCCCTGACCACACGCCGTAAGGCAAATCAAATCTCCTGCCTTGAGGTGAAGGCACAACAGGGCTCGGCATATGGGTACCAACCAAAGATCATTTCTGTGGGGCAAAGCCCTCACCACATCCTGGCCAACCACCGTGCAACTGCGGCGCTGGAACCAGGTGTTCCGGGCGATACGTGCGCAGTGGTTCCACCGCGCAGCACCGCATGCGAAAGTCCTCCTTCCCCGCACCACCCACACCCCCTATCCCAAGCCCGGCGCCGATGTCAGCTTGCCAGAGTGCGTTGCGGCCCTTGAGGAAATGCGCCAGGCCCTCCAGCGCGAAACCGCCCAGCGGCAAGCGCTGGAACGCGCCTTCCGCGGAACCCGCAAGGCACTCATTCAGGCCGAGGCCGATCTGGCCTGCGTGCGTGGGGGTGAGCGCCACGCGCGCCACCAAGCCCTGCATGATGAGCTGACAACCCTGCCCAACCGCCGCCACCTGATGCAGCAACTGGGCCAGGCCCTTGCCCAGCGCGGGCCTGAAGACCTTGGGCCAACGGTGATCTACATTGACCTCGACCACTTCAAGACCGTGAACGACACCCATGGACACGGCGTGGGGAACGAGGTGCTGCGCATTACCGCAGCACGGCTGAGTGCAGCAGTGCGCCACGGCGACCTGGTGGTGCGCCTTGGGGGCGACGAATTTGTCTGCCTGCTACAAGGCGTGGCCGACGCTGCGCCGCTGCGCCAGCTGTGCGCCAAGTTGCTGGAGGCCGTGTCCCGCCCCATGAAGGTCGCCGACCTGCAACTGCTGGTGTGCCCCAGCATTGGCGTAGCCATGTGCCCCCAGCATGGCACGGCGGCCAAAGACCTGTTGGCATGCGCCGATGCGGCGATGTATGCGGCCAAGCGCGAACGGCGCGGATTCGCGTTCTACGGCGAAGCCGCGTGATCCCGCAGGTGCCTTCCTCACAAAGTAAAACATTCCCATGAGTACGGTTACGAACAGACGGCTGCAGCGTGCGATGGGACAGTGCAAACAACGGCCACCACCATGGTGACAACCTTTCCAAAGGACTTTTGCATGCGACATCCCACACCCCGTAAGCTTTCCAGTGCCCTTCTGGGGGCGTTGGCGGTGATGTCGCTGCAAGGCTGCAAGCGCATCGAGCTTGTCACCGACTGGACGCTTGCCGCACCCTCCCCCACCGCCTACCTGGAAGACAGCGTGCTGACGTCTCGCGTCCGCGCCGCACTCATCCTGTCGCCGGTGGTAAACAGCTTCAACATCGGCGTCGAATCGCACCAGGGGGTGGTGCTGCTCAGCGGCATGGCGGCAGACCCCACGCAGATCGACCTTGCTGTGTTTGTGGCGCAAACCGTGCCCGGTGTGAGTTCGGTGGACAGCTTCATGTTCTCTACAGGCGTGGCACCCAGCCCAACCCTCGGCAAGAGCTACGTTCCCGACTCAGACACGTTGCGCAACCAGCGCAGTTTGGGCAATTTCTCACACCCTGAATCCGCCGCGCAGGATGGGACGCCGCCAGCACCGTCCCCCGTTGGGATGGCATTGAGCCATCCCCTGGCTCTGGAAACCGGGCTGCCTGCCGACACTGAACGCAAGCAGAGCGGCTGGGTCCACCTGGCCCACCGCGTGCTGGGCATTCGCAGCATTCAAGAAGAACTGTTGATCAAGCAGTAGGCGCGGCCCCTTGCCCGGAACGGGGCACAACCGTGCGGGCGCTGCGCTCTCAGAGCCTCCTGAGGTCTTCTGGATGGTCAGACTTTGGCCTTCATCAATCGCTGATAGATCTGCTTGTCTGCGGCGTAGCAGCTGCAGGCCTCGGCCTCCAACGCCTTGCGGTCGAGCACCGTGAGTTCGCCCCGGTGGTAGACGATCAACCCGCTGTCCTGAAAATGGCTGGCCGCCTCGGTCACGCCCACGCGGCGCACGCCCAGCATCAGGGCCATGAATTCCTGGGTGACGTGAAAACACTCTGAATGCGAGCGGTCCTGCATCATCAGCAGCCAGCGCGCCAGGCGCGGCGCAATCTGGTGGTAGCGCTGGCATGCCGCCGCCAGCGTCTGCTGGTGCAGGCGCGTCAGCAGGCAGGCCTGGAGCAAGGCCTCCAGTTCGGGAATCGCGTCGATCTGCGTGCGCAGTTGCTGGGCGCCGATGCGCCAGCTGGACCCGGCCCCCTGCACCAGCGCCCGCCAAGGTGTGGCCGCCAGCCCCAGAATCAGCTCCGCCCCCAGCATCGCCTCTCCCCCGACCATGCCAACTTCGAGCGGGGGGTGGCTGTCCACATCGATCACCAGGGACAGGAAACCTTCAATGGGAAAGTGGGCATGCTGCAGCGGCTTGCCCCGCACGCTCAGCTCTGCGGAAAGCACCAGTTCGAACGGTTCGCAGTGGTCCAACAACTGCTGGCGCGCGGCAGGGCGCAACTTGAGAAGAAGGGCATTTTCGGGGCGGTGCATCGGGGCGTCTCACAGGTCGGTCCGCGCCGCTCAAAGAAGCGGCATCATGACAACCGCACGGGGGCTTGCCCAGCGCAGGTCTGCGGCCAGTGTGGGCGTCCCTTTGCCGCGCGACTGTCTGCCAGCGCACACAGCACGCCTGCCCCGCCCGACCAGGCACCCCTTCGAAAACGCGCTAGCTGGCAACGCCCGTGGGCAGCAACCGGTCGTACTCCTTCTTGACGACCTCGTAGCACTCGCAGGTGCGTGCTTCCAGGCCCGGGCGATCCAGCACATTGATATGCCCCCGGGCATAGCTGATCAGCCCCGACCGCTGCAGCTTGAGGGCCGCCTCGGTCACTCCTTCGCGCCGTACACCCAGCATGTTGGCGATCAGTTCCTGCGTCATCACCAGCTGGTTGCTTTGCAGGCGGTCCAGGCTCAGCAGCAGCCAGCGGCACAACTGCTGGTCCAGCGAATGGTGGCGGTTGCACACTGCGGTCTGCGCCATCTGGGTAATGAGTGCCTGGGTGTAGCGCAACAGCAGGTGCATGACAGGCCCGGAGCGGGCAAACTCTTGCTTCATGGCGTCAGCACGCATGCGGTAACCTGAACCCGCGCTTTGCACTACAGCCCGGCTCGGGGTAGAACCGCCACCCATGAAGATGGAGATGCCCACCAGGCCCTCAAAGCCCACCACCGCAATCTCCGCCGAGGCACCATCCTCCAGCACGTACAGCAGAGAAACGATGGCGTTGGTGGGGAAATACACGAATGGCATGGCTGCACCGGATTCGTACAGCACCTGACCCAAAGGCAGCTCCACCGACTCCAGCTGCGGCAGCCAACGCTGCAACTCCACCTTCGGCAAAGCGGCCAGCAATTGATTCTGGAGGGGGGAGTTGGATCGTTTGATGGCAGCACCTTGTGGAACGCGGGGCGCACCACCCTCGCGGTTGTGCCTGCCCCGCTGGGCAAGTAACCAGTTTGTGGGGCCACGCCCTTCGGGTCTGTACGGTATCGCACATACACACATTTACCAAATGACTTCTGCCCATTCGCGCTACACGGCGCCCGCAACAGTGTCTGGCGGCCCCCGGACAGGGATCACACAGCAGAGGTCTGAAGGGAGATCGACCCAGCGCAGCCGCTCTCCCACCTGGAGCCAGCGTGCGCCAGATGGGGCACTGTCCGGCAACGCGGCAGGCTCCCCCCCTGGGGCCATCCGCACCAGGAGGAACCGCAGCGTGCGCCCACCGCGCACCAGCGTCAGCTCTGCGCCCGGCCAGTGCGATGGCAGGCAAGGGGTGAAGAACAGCTCCTGCGCGCCCATCTGCAACCCCACGATGGACTCCACCGCCGCCCGGTGCAGCCAGCCCGCCGCGCCGGTGTACCAGCTCCAGCCGCCGCGCCCCACATAGGGTGGCTGGCTGTAGATGTCAGCCGCCATCACATAGGGCTCCACGGCGTACACCGGCCCCCACACCGGGTGCTGGGCCCGGTGCGCCGGGCTCAGGTAGGTGAAGTAGCGGTAAGGCACATCGAACGCACCGGGGTGCTCAGGCTCCTGCAGGGCCAGTTCTGCAGCGGCCATCAGCGCCCACACGCCGCCATGGGCATATTGCCCCCCGTTCTCGCGCACGCCGGGCGGGTAGGCCTGGATGTAGCCCGCGCTGGGCTCGGCATGGCGCAGCGGGGGCGCCAGCAACTGGATCAAGCCTGCTGCGGGGTTGACCAGATGCGCCTCGACCGCGTCCATCGCATGGCGCTGCCGCACAGGCTTTGCTGCGCCCGAGAGTACCGCCCAGGCCTGGGCGATGAGGTCAATGCGGCCCTCGCCCCTCGTGTGGCTGCCCAGTGCCGTGCCATCGTCAAAAAAGGCGCGCTGGTACCAATCACCGTCCCACGCCTGGTTTTCCGCTGCGGCGCGCCAGCCGGTCAGGGCAGCGTCCCACCGCTGCACGCGATCCAGATCGCCCCGACCGCGGGCCAGCGGAATCCAGTCTGTGACGATCGCGCACAAAAACCACGCCAGCCACACCGATTCTCCGCGCCCACCGTCGCCCACGCGGTTCATACCGTCGTTCCAGTCGCCGCCGCCCATCAGCGGCAGGCCGTGTGCGCCGGTGCGCAGGCTGCGGTCTATGGTGCGGGCGGCATGCTCGTACACACTCGCCGTGGTGGTGCTGGCGCTGGGCGCTTCGTAGATGTCTTCCGCCCCTTCGGGGATCGCAGAACCTTCCAGGAACGCCACCTGCTCCTCCAGCAAGCTGTGGTCTGCAGTGCGTTCCAGGTAATGCGCGCAGGCAAAGGGCAGCCACAGCAGGTCGTCCGAGAAATGCGTGCGCACCCCAGCCCCGCCCGGCGTGTGCCACCAATGCTGCACATCGCCCGCTTCAAACTGGCGCGATGCGCACAGCACAATCTGGGCGCGCAAGGTGTCCGGCTGTGCCCAGGCCAGCGCCATGGCATCCTGCAATTGGTCGCGGTAGCCCGTGGCACCACCCGCCTGGTAAAAGCCCGCTTTGGCAAACAGGCGTGAAGACACCGTCTGGTACAGCAGCCAGCGGTTGACCAGCACGTCGAACAGCGGGTCGGGCGTGGTCACCTGCGTTGCGCCCAGCAGCAGATTCCACTGGTCGACGGTCGCCTTCTCCCGCGTGCGGGCCGCGACGGCCATGGCCTCGGCGCCCAGCGCACGTGCTGCAGCCTCGGTGGGTGCGTAGCCCATCAGGTACACGCGCTCGAAAACCGCCCCGGCCCGCAAGGTCACCAAACGCGACAGGGCTGCACAAGGGTCCAGCCCAAACCCGCTGCGCTGCCCCAGTTGCAGGGGTACCACCAGATCGCCCTGGGCATCGAAGAACTCGCGGCGGTCGCAGGTCCAGTCCACGCTGTCGTTGGCACGGTCGTCCGTGCCCGGCCCAGCCGAGGCTTCGCAGAAAAAGGCCGTGCCCCCGCCCAAGCCTGCGGCCGCCTCGGTCTGCGTGCACAGCAGGCCCAGCAAGCGGCCATCGGGCAGTGGTGCAAAACACGGGGCGGTGGCCAGCGTGGCACGGTCGCAGCGTTTTTCGCCCATCATCCACTCCACCATGCCCACCAGGCGCAAGTGCTCGCGCCGGTTGCCCAGGTTTCGCACCTGCACAAACACCTGTTTGATGGCGGTGGCGGGGTCCACGCACCAGCGCACCTCCACCTCCAGCGCGCCTCGGCGGTGGCGGATGGTGGTAGTGCCCTGGGCGTGCTCCACGCGGTACGCCACATCGGCCGCGCCCCAGGCCGAGGGCGTCAGGCCCCACACCTCACGCGTGCGGCGGTCCTGCAGCAGCAGCCATTCGGCAGGCGGGTCGGCCACCGGGTCGTTCGACCATGCGGTGAGCTGGTTCAGGCGGCTGTTGAGCGCCCAGGTGTTGCCCGCGCCAGTTTCCGAAACCATGGCCCCCAGCTGGGCATTGGCCAGCACATTGACCCAAGGTTTGGCAGGCCGCAGCGCTGCCGACACATCAAACCCAAAGGTGCCGGTCACCGGTGCAAAACCGCCCACCGGCGCGGGCACCCGCGTGCTGCCCTGGTGCGTGAGCACTTCGTCCGTGGCGCCGCCGCGCCAAGGGCCGGCCATCGACACGCCATGGGCCGCCACCCAGGCCTTTACCTGGTGCATGAGCGCATGGCCATCGGCCTGCAGGGTGATGCGGGCCAGGCTCACCAAGGTGCCCAGCTGCGCAGCCGACAGCTCATCGAGCCGTAGCACCCGCAGGCTGGTCACCGCCGGGCCGGTGTGTGTGGCCAGGTCGGCATCGTGGTGCTCGCGCAGCAGCGTCAGCTCACGCTGCAGGGGCATGTGGTACGAGTGCGATTCGCTGCTGAGCACCACCAAGTCGCAGGCCACACCGCCATGCGCCCATTCGCGCAGCGCCTGGGCCAGCGTGCGCAGCAGACCCATGCCCTGGGGCGATCCGGCCATCACCAGCACGATGGGGCGATCACCCGACAGGCCCAGTTGCCACAACGTGCGCCGGTCACACACGGGGTGGGCGGCCTGGGCCTCGGTCAGCACGCCCAGGTAGGTGGTGTGGACCTTGGGCAGCGTGAACACCAGCGCCGTGGTCAATGCCTGCAGCGCGGGCAGGTAGTCGCGGTGCGGGCGGTGCGACGCCCACTGGATGCTGGCCAGCGTGGCCGACATGGCCGAAGCGCGCTCCAGATAGGTGGGCTGGCGGTACTTGTCGATGATGGCCAGCAGCGTGGCCGGGTCTTGCGATGCCGCCGTGGCAAAAGTGACGCAGGCCTGCGCACCGGGCGCAATGCGCAGCATCACGCCCAGCGCCGCCACAGGGTCCAGACCCGTGTCCAGCGATGCAGGCACTTCAGGCACCCGGCTGAGCAAAGCCAACGGCTGGCCGGGCGTATGGTTGCGCCCCAGCCAGAGCTGCCGGTCGGTCTGGCAACGCAGGCCCAGCACCTGCCCTTGGGTATCTGCGACAAAGTGCGCAGCCTGCAGGGTGGTCTCGGTCTGCAGCCGGGGCGTTCGGATGAACCGCAGCGCCTGCTGTGCGGGCAGCCAGTCGGCGGCGACGAAAAGGTTGGAGAACGCGGGGTGCGCCTCGTCGGCCGCGTGGGTGGCCAGGGTGATGTCCAGGGCCGAAATCAGCTCCAGCTCGATCACCTCATCACCCAGGTTGCTCACCACCACCCTTCGCAGTTCAATGTCGTCTTCCGGGCTCACCCACACGGTGGTGTGCACGCGCAGCCCCGGCCACAGTGCGTCAAAACACACGCGGTCGGTGTGGAAGATGCTGCCATACACCGCACGCGCATCGGGCGCGGGGTGGCTGGTGACGGACGCGGGCACGCTGGAGCCCATCTGCCGCACATACAGAAAGCTGCCATGTGCATCCCGCAGCGCATCGTCGCGCCAGCGGGTGATGCCCGTCTGGTGCCAGCGGCTCCACCCTGCCCCGTTGGCGCGCAGGGTAACGCTGTAGCGCCCGTTGCCCAGCAGGTGCGTGGGCTCCAAGACCTGGGCGCCCGGGGTGACGGGGCGCACATGGTCGGGTGTTTTTTGTTGGCGCGCATGCAGCGGCAGGCGCGGCGGTGTGGCCTGCAAGGTGGGCAGCTCGCGCGGGGTGCGCTCCTGCAGCAGCGGCAGCACGGCTTCGATGCGGGCATGCGCCGTGCCCCAACGCTGCGCAACGCCACCCAGCAGCACGTTGGCCAGCGCCACGATGGTCATGCCCTGGTGGTGGGCCATGTAGGTGCTGACCAGCGTGAGCCGCTCGCCATGGGTCTGGCGTTCGGGCGTGAAGTCCAGCGCCTCGTAAAAGCCGTAGCGCCCCCGCGCCGACAGTGCGGCCAGCGTGCGGAAGTTGGCGCAAGCTGCACGGGCATCCACCTGGGTGGCCAGCGCCGTGGCATAGGGGGCAATCACCAGCTCGCCCACGGGCGTGCGGCGCAAGGCCAGGCGGGGCACGCCCTGCGGAGCGTACTGGTAGGCCAGCGTGTGGTCGCGCCCGGCGTAGGCGCATTCTGAAATGCCCCAGGGCATGTCTTTGCCCAAGGCCAGCACCAGCGCCAGATGCTCACGCAGGGCGGACCGCCCTGCCTCGCCCAGGGCGCTGTGATACGGCTCGTCCATGACCAGCGTGGGCATCAGGTACTCGAACATCGAGCCTGACCACGAGCGCAGCACCGCATGGTGGCCGCTGGCAAAGAACGGCCGCCCCAGGGCCGCCCAGTGCTTGACGGGCAAGTCGTCCTTGGCGACGGCCAGCAGGCTGGTAGTGCGCGACTCGGACGCGAGCAGGTCGTAGAACGAGGTGTCCAGCTGCTGCTCGTCCACCCGGTAGCCAATGTGCAACAGGTGCCGGCGGGGGTGGTACAGAAACCGGAAGTCGGCCTGCCAGGCCAGGGCATCCAACGCCTCTGCCAGCCCCATGAGGCGCCGCGTGGCCTCGGGTGCGCCGCCGTTGTGTGCGGCCTGCTGGTCACTGTCCACCGACTGCAGTGTGGCCAGGTGGTCGGCCAGCAGCCACAGCAGTTCGTCCTGCGCCGTGGGCGGGCTGTGCACGATGGCCGGGTGGCGTGGCTGGGCCATGCTGCGCAGTTCGTCCTGCGCCTGCGCCAGCAGCGCGCGAAACGCAGTGGCCTCCGGCTGGTGCGCCGGGTCCGGCAGACGCATTCCCAGCAGACGGCTCAAGGCGGACGAGGGCAGCATACCGCGCAAGCCCGGGTGGTGGACGCCCAGCCGGGGCTGCAGTCGAGCCAGCGAGGTGCGGATGGCCTGCGCACCCGCCAGCGGTGACAGTGGCTGCGCCGCCAGCGCGCTGCAGGCCTGCGCCACGGCCACCAGGTGCGCGCAGAGATTGCCGCTGTCCACCGTGGACACATAACGCGGGTGCAGGGGCTGCAGGGTTTCGGTGTCGTACCAGTTCAGGAAGTGGCCCCGGTGCCGCTCCATGGCCTGCAGGGTCACGAGGGTGGCTTCGAGCCGGTCGAGCAGCTCCAGCGTGCCGATCCAGCCGAACTGGCGCGCACAGCTGGCGCTCAGCAGGTACAGCCCGATGTTGGTGGGCGAGGTACGGTGCGCCACCATTTCATACGGGGCGGTCTGGAGGTTGTCGGGCGGCAGATGGTGGTTGGGGGCATCCACACAGCGCTCGAACAAACGCCAGGTGTCGCGCGCCACGCCTTGCAGCATGTCCTGGTCTTGTGCCGACAGTGTTGGGTTGCCCAGGCCAGACGGAACGCGGTTGGCCAGCCACACCAGCAGCGGCGACAGCGCCCACAGCGCCAGCAGCGGCCCCACCAAGGCCCAGGGTGCCTGGGTTCCACCGGCCCACAGCGCCACGCCACAGCCCAGCGCCAGCAAGGGTGCCGCCTTGTGTCTGCGCAGCGTGGCCGCCAGGCCTGTGATCAGGGTGTTCTGCGCGGCCTCGGCCGTGGTCCACTCCAGCAGATGCCAGCGGCTCACGGCCTGCCGGTGCACGGTGCGCACCACGGCATCGCCCAGCAGCAGCGCCTGCTGCGGCAGCAGGGCCAAGTGCCACACACCACTGGCCAGGGCGCGCAACAGGTCGCCCGATGCTTCGTGCACAAAACGCATGCCGACCAGCCCAAAACGACTGGGCACCCAGCCCGCCAGTGCCCCCATCAAGGGCGCAGCCGCATAGGCCGCCACCACCAGCGCCAGCGTGCTGGCCAAGGGCAGGCCCAGCCCCGCCAGGGCCAGCACCACCAGCACCAGCGATGCGGGCGCCACGAGCGAGCGGCGCAGGTTGTCCAGCAGCTTCCAGCGGTTGATGGGCGAAAGGCCCCAGCGCTGGGCCTGGGCCAGAAAGGGCCACAGCTGCCAGTCGCCCCGCGTCCAGCGGTGCAGGCGGGCGGCGGCGGTGTCGCTGTGTTCGGGCTCCGCCTCCACCAGCGTCACATCGCTGACCACGGCGCAGCGTGCCAGCGCACCTTCGAGCAGGTCGTGGCTCAGCACCTGGTCGGCCGGCAGGCGCCCGCCCAGCACGGCGTGCACCGTGGCCACATGCAGCAGGCCCTTGCCGGTGAAGCTGCCTTCGGCAAAAAAATCCTGGTAGACGTCGGACGTCATGGCGCTATACGGGTCCAGCCCCTGCTGGCCCGCAAACAGCCATTGCCACAACGAGGTGGTGGCAGCGGTGGGCAGTGGCGCCAGCACCCGGGGCTGCAGGATGCCGTAGCCCTGTACCACGCGCTGGCCTGTGGCATCCAGCCGGGGCTGGTTCTCGGGGTGCTCGGCCACCCCCACCAGGCTGCGCAGGCGGCCCGGGGGCAGCTGCGTATCGCTGTCCAGCGTGAGCACATAGCGGGTCTGCGGTGCCAGGTGCGAGAGTTCGCCCAGGTCCAGGAAGGCGCCTTGCCCGCCAGTGGCGAGGGCCGCCACCAGCTGTTCGAGCTTGCCACGCTTGCGCTCCCAGCCGATCCACTGCTGCTGCGTGGGGCTGTAGGTGCGGGTGCGGTGCAGCAGCAAAAACCGCGGGGCACCGCCCGTGATAGACGGGTGCTGGGCATTCAGGGCCAACATCAAGCCCTCGGCATGGGCCAGCAGCACGCCGTCTTCGGGCAGGTCTTGCACATCGGCATCCACACCGTCGGTCAGCAGCGCAAATTGCGCAAAGGGCTCGGGGTTGGCCAGGTAATGCAGGTGCAGGCGGTGCACCAACCGCTCGATGGTGCCGGTGCTGCTGAGCAGGGCCGGGATAGCCACCAGCACACGTGCCGATACCGGAATGCCCGCTGGCAGCAGGTAGCGGGGCATGTAGGTCGGCCGGACGGATTCGCCAATGAGCCGGTTGACCACGGCCACCACGATCTCGGACACCGGCAGCAGCAACAAGACGGCGAGCAGCGCCAGGCCCGCAAGATGGGCTGCGCTGGTATCGGGCCCCGCCTGCACACCCCACAGGGGCGCCATCAGCCAGGCCAGCAGACCGAGCGAGCCCACCAGCAAGGCGCCGAGGTACAACGGCACACGCGACAGGCCCACCGCAGACCGCCACAGGGCCACCGCGTCGGTGGCATGTCGGCGCACACCCAGGGCATGCTCCAGCTGGTTGCGCCCGGCGCCTTGCAGCCAATAGCCTGCCAAGGCCTGCGCAGCTCCCGGATGATCTGGAGGCTCGCCGTCGGCACCCGACATCAGCACCAGCAGCGCCTGTGCCACGGCGGCCTCGCCCTGCCCGCTGCGGGCCGACAGGTTTTCGATGCCGTGCAAGGTGGTGTTGCGGGTGGACTCGTCTTCGGCCGCGAACACGGGCGACTGCAGCATGGCGCGCAGCACCAGGCTGGTCTGGCTGATGATGTCGGACCAGTCGGCCGCGCCCACCCGCCGCAGTGCCGTGACGGCATTGCCCATGCTCAGCTGGTCGGCGGCCTGGTTGATCTGCTGCTGGGCCTGCAACGCCACCAAGTCAGGCACAGCGGTCAGCAACCACTGCTGTACGGGCGTTGGCGTGCCTGCAGCGGCATGCCCGCCCACCACGCCGCGCCCCATCATCGACTGCGCCAGGTGGGCCAGGAACACCGGTGCCACGCCACGCTGCTCCATGGCTGCGCAGGCGGCATCCAGCGTCAACACGTTCAGGTCCTTGCTGCGGGCGGCGCACAGGCTGGCCAGCTCCTGCGCGGTCTTGTGGCTGGCCAGGCGCTCGGCCAAGCGGCGCAGGTTCTCCACCAGCACCACACGCAGCGTGGTGGGCAACGCCCACAGCTCCCCCTGGCTCAGCTCGCGGGTCTGCTGGTAGGCATTCAGGTAGTGCACCAGCAGCGACTCATCAAACGCGCTGTCGGTATGGGCCACAAACGACCACGCCACACCGTACACACGCGGCAGGCCCACCAGCGGGGCGTCTTTGAGCACCGGCAGCGAGCGGTAGTAACGCGGTGGCAGCCCGGCCCGGATCTCCTTGAGCTGGCTTTCGATCAGGTGGAAGTTGTCAAACAGCCATTCAGCGGCGGGGCTGATGGCATGCTCGTCATGCGGTGCATCGAACAGGTAGCGGTATGCGGCCCGCAGCGCGCGGATGTTGCTCTGCAGGCGTGGGTAAAAGGTGGTGCGGCCAAACGGTGCCTTGCCTGCGTCGTGGGACGCGCCCAGGTGCCTGCCATGCTCTTCGAAGCGGGCCACGCCAAACACTTCGGCCCGCAAGGGGTCCAGCACCAGGCCTGCCCGGGCATCGAGCATGCGGTCCAGCGCGGAAGGAACCCAGGGCCATGGTGTGCGTAAGCCCATGCGTGCGCCCCCTATCGCACCAGCGATACGACCCCCACCAGCAACGTGATCAAGAGTGCAACGGTCACCACATGTTCGGCCACCAGGGTCTGCAGCCATGCAGCACCCGCGAGCAACTGGTCCACCGGCCCGCGCAAGGCGCCGCAGTGCGCCAAGTGTTCACCCAGGTGGGAAAGCTCCAGCAGCGATACGTCTGCCGGCTGCCCGACACAAGACGTGTCCCACGCAGAGGCAAGGGTGGATGGATGGGACATAGGGGGCTCCTGGTACACAAGTGAATGGCGCCACCGCGTTGCGGCAGCGCTCTGATCCTCTTGTACAAGGGGCTGGGGCCGCGAGTCTGTACGCTGTCGAACAGACCACCAGAGAGGCCTTTTTCAGCCCAAAGGCAACCCACCAAGAACTGAAACGATCAGTTACCAATCAAAGAGCGATGGTGTTCCACCCGGGCACGCGCCTTCAATCTGAAGCATGCGCAGCTTGGTCAGCGCGCCGCCTCCGGCCGAAAAGCCGCCCGGCCGGTCACCCGCAGCCAGCACCCGGTGGCACGGCACCACGGGCGCAAACGGGTTCAGGCCCAGCGCCTGCCCCACGGCGCGCGACAGGCCCTTGCTGCCGATCTGTTCGGCCACCTCGCCATAGGTGCGCGTGCGGCCCGGCGGGATGGCCCGGGCAATCGCATACACCTGCTGGTGAAACGGCGAAATGCCGGACATGTCGAGCGGCACCTCGCACAGGTCGCGGGGTTGCCCCGCCAGCAGCGCCTGGATGCCTTCGATGGCGCTGCGCACGGGGGCGGGGGGCTCCCCAGACTGCGCGCAGTGTGAATGGCTGCGCAGCAAACGCGCCCGGGTCGCCTCGGCATCCGCCTCGGGCAACTGCACGGCCACGATGCCGCCCGGGCCCCAGGCAATGCCGCAGGTGCCGATGGCGGTGTCGAACAGCGCATGGCCGTGGCCAGGGGTGGCATCAGGCACAGTGCGGGCCCCTCCTTGCAGGTTTGGTACTCACTACTCTTTTTATAGCTACCATCGCTTACTGGATAAGCGCTAGAGGCCAATTTTTCTCATATTTTCGGCACCAAAGCATGCGCGTGCGCCATCAATCGGCCCGCAGCGCCGCGCGCAGTTGCGCGCCCAGCTCGGGCTTGGCGGCAAACGGGTCGGTGGGGTTGCGGCCCATCATCACGTCTTCCATGCGCGTCTGCACCGAAGCCAGGGCCTTGGGGTGGCTGTAGATGTAGAACTGGCCTTGAGCCGCTGCGTCGAACACCTTCTGCGCCACCTCGGCCGCCGTCACCTTGCCGCTGCCCACGGCCTTGTCGCTCATGGCCTGGCCGATGAGCTGGCTCTTGGTGGGCTTTTCGGCAGGCAGGTCGCCGGGGCGGTTGCGGTGGCTTTGGTTGATGCCGGTGGGCACAAAGAAGGGGCACAGCACGCTGGCGCCGATCTGGTCAGTGACCAGCGACAAATCCTGGTACAGCGTTTCCGACAGGCTGACCACTGCGTGCTTGCTCACGTTGTAGATGCCCATGTTGGGCGCCGCCAGCAGGCCCGCCATGCTGGCGGTGTTGATGATGTGGCCGCGCCAGGCCGGGTCGGCCTTGGCCGCTGCCAGCATCATGGGCGTGAACAGGCGCACACCGTGCACCACGCCCCACAGGTTCACGCCCAGCACCCATTCCCAGTCCTTGACGGAGTTCTCCCACACCAGCCCGCCCGCGCCCACGCCCGCGTTGTTGAACACCAGGTGCGGCGCGCCAAAGCGCTGCTGCACATCGGCGGCCAGCTGCTCCATCTGCGCAGCGTTCGATACATCCACCTTGCGGGCCAGCACCTGGCTGCCTGCGGCCTCCATCTCGGCAGCGGCGGCGTCCAGCGCGTCCTGCTGCACATCCACCAGCACCAGGTTCATGCCGAGGCGGGCACCGATGCGCGCGCATTCCAGGCCAAAGCCCGAGCCTGCGCCAGTGAGGACGGCGGTTTTGCCGGAAAAGTTGTCGATCATGGTTTTTGTCTCCTTGAGTCCGTAACAATTTAGAGCGTTGGGTTGAAACTGGCGGGGCCCACGCCGGGGACGCCGAGCAAGGGCCGCCCCGCAGCGAGGGCGTCGTCCCCCTTCCCGGCGAAGCCGAGAGAAGGGGGAAGCGGCGCAGCCGCTCAGGGGGTTGCTCTTAAAACATACCCAATGCGCGGGAAGTGCACATGCACCGTACCCGCGCGCGGGTCGGTACGCCGCAGCGTGTAGCGGGTGCGGGTGGCAGCAATCAGCTCGCCCTCGGTGGGCTCCGTGCCAAAGCTCTCGGCGGAAATCGTGACCTGGCTGCCCAGCGGGACGCCGTGTTCGTCCTGGAACACGTCGTCCATCAGGGGCAAAGGGTCCATGCCCGCAGCCACCGTAATGGCGTCCTGAGCGCTGAACTTTTCCATACGACCATGGCCCAGCGCTGCGATGCGGTCCATCCACTCCAGCACGGCGGGGGTGGCGGCAAAGATGTCGGCCATCACCGGCACACACTGGCGCGTGAACCACAGCGGGTGGTAGGCCGCAAAGTCGGCCAGGCAGGGCTCGGCACCGAACAGGAAGTCGTGCTCCTCGGCCATGTGGGCGATGCGGCGCAGGTACGAGCGGTAGGCAGCCGTCGCGTCGGCCGGTCGCAGGCGCTGCATGCCCGCGCTCATCTCGCGGCGGTCTTCGCCAAACACTTGCGCGGCGGCAGGCGGCAAGTTGGCAAACAGCACCGCAGCGCCTCTGGGCTGCAGGTTGTAGGCCATGGCGGCCCAGAACAGCGTGCTATCCGCCCACTGTGCAAACACACGCGCCACGCCCTTGAGGTGCGGCGGGTACAGCACCGGCTCGGGCTGTTCATGCTCCAGCACGTCGCAGATGAGGGCCGAATCGCAATAGATGTCGGCACCGATCTGCAAGAACGGCGTCTTGCGGTAGCCCCCCGTGAGCGCCACCACATCGGGCTTGGGCATGACGCTGGGGATGATCACGGACTTCCAGGCCAGCTGCTTGAAGCCGAGCACCGCGCGGATCTTTTCGGAGAACGGCGACGAGGGGTAGTGGTGCAGGATGAGGTGGGACATGGGTTACTCCTCGGAAGATTTACGAAGTGCCCGCTGGAGCTGACACTGGTGACAACGTGTGATCCTGGCGCAGCCAAAGCCAGCGCCCCCGCGTAAGGGCCGCCCCGCCGCGCTGGGGGCGTCCCCCTCCCGACTCACGCAGTGAGTCGAGAGAGGGGGAAGGCGCGAAGCGACTCAGGGGGAGCTTCATGCCGGGAGCGCACGGGCCAGGATGGCGTCAAGGTTTACACCCGCGCCCAGCGTGCCAAAGCTGTAGCCCCAGTCGCCGGAGAGGCGCGAGTCGCAAAACGCGCGGAAAACGGCACCGGGCGCACTGCGCAGCAGCAGGGCCGCCTGCACGGCCAGCGCCACATCCTGCGCGAGGCGCCGGGCCTCGGCCTCGGTGGTCATGGCGTCCACGCGCAGGGGCAGTGCGCCGGCCAGACGGTCCAGCGCCGGATGGGCGCCGCGTGCGGGTGCCAGTTCGGCGTCAAGAGCGGCAGCGGTGTCGGCGCGGCGCACGGCGCGCATCAAATCCAGCGCCATGATGTTTCCCGCGCCTTCCCAGATGGAGTTGAGCGGCATCTCGCGGTAGATGCGGGCCATCACGCCTTCGCCGCCCTCTTCCACATAGCCGTTGCCGCCCAGGCATTCCATGGCCTCCTGCGCAAACACGCTGCCGCGCTTGCACACCCAGAACTTGGCCACGGGTGTGAGCAGGCGGGCCATGATGGCCTCGTGCTCGCTCTTGTCTTTGTGGTCAAAGGCGCTCGCAAGCCTTATGGAGAGAGCGGTAGCCGCTTCACTTTCCAGCGCCAGATCGGCGAGCACGTTGCGCATGAGTGGCTGGTCGATGAGCTTCTTGCCAAAGGCCGAGCGCTGGCGCGTGTGGTGCAGAGCGATGCTGAGCGCCTGGCGCATGAGGCCGCTGGTGCCTAAAGCGCAATCGAGCCGCGTCATGGTGCCCATCTCCAGGATCTGCGCCACGCCACGGCCTTCCTCGCCCACGCGCCAGGCCAAGGCGTTGATAAATTCGACCTCGGAGCTGGCGTTGGCGTGGTTGCCCAGCTTGTCTTTCAGGCGCTGAATGCGGATGGCGTTCACGGTGCCTTCGCCACCATCAGGCAACACACGCGGCAAGAAGAAGCAGGTGAGCCCGCAGGGTGCCTGCGCCAGGATCAGGAAGGCGTCGCACATGGGGGCCGAGAAGAACCATTTGTGGCCGGTGATGCGGTAGCGCGCGCCCCAGGCGTCTTCACCATCGTGCACAGCCTGTGTGGTGTTGGCGCGCACGTCCGATCCGCCCTGCTTCTCGGTCATGCCCATGCCCATGGTGAGCGCGGATTTCTGCGAGAACAGCGCGAGGCGCGGGTCGTACTGCGTGCTCGCCAAACCCTTGCTCCAATCCGCCCATACCGCTGAATTGCCTCGCAATGCCGGGGTCACGGCGTAGCTCATCGACACGGGGCACAGCACCGAGGGCTCGGCTTCGGTGAACAGCATGAAGCCTGCGGCCCGCTCGGTATGCGCGTGGCCCGTGTCCTGGCGCGACCACGGCGTGGCGTGCAGGCCGTGGCGCAGCGCAGTGCCGATGAGCGCGTGGTAGCTGGGGTGGAACTCCACCACATCGGTGCGACGGCCGAAGCGGTCGTGGGTGCGCAGTTGGGGTTTGTAGGTATTGGCCAGCCGAGCATGGGTCTGCATTTCGGCCGATCCCATCTCCGCGCCCAGCGCCGCGAGGCCCGCCAGCGGCAGGCTGGGGGCATGCAGGCGCAGCGCGTCCTGCAAGGGCTGGTTGGCGGTGAAGAGGTTCACATCGGCCCAGGGCGTGCTCTGGTTGAACACCTCATGGGTGGCGGCAGGGCTGGCAGCGGTCATGGCGGCTCCTCAGGCGGCGGGGCTGTCACCCCGTCTCAGCATTTCGATGTGGGGGATATCGTCTTCCAGGTACTCATCGGACACGGCCTCAAAACCCAGGCTGCCGTAGAAGCCCTGCAGATGGGCCTGCGCGCTGATGCGGATGCCCCGCCCCGGCCATGCCTGGCTGCAGCGAGCGATGCCCTCGGCCATCAGCGCCCTGCCCGTGCCGTTGCCCCGCGCTTCCTTGGCGGTGACCACGCGGCCGATGGAGGGCTCGGGGTAGTTCACGCCCGGGTCCACCACGCGCAGGCAGGCCTGCGCCACCCCGGCCTCGTCGTAGCCCAGCAGGTGGTAGGACTGCTTGTCCGCCCCGTCCGGGTCCTGGTAAGGGCCCTGCTCCAGGATGAACACCTTGCAGCGCAGCGCCAGCGCATCGTGCAGGGCGTGCACGCCCAGGTCATCGAAGCGGGCCCAGGTCCACCTCAGCATCATCAGATCAGCTTCACCAGCTGTTTGCCGAAGTTCTTGCCCTTGAGCAAGCCCAGGAAAGCCTCGGGCGCGGCGGCGATGCCCTGCGCAATGGTCTCGCGTGGGCGCAGCTTGCCGGTGCCGACCAGCGTGCCCAGTTCCTTGAGCGCATCAGGCCAGACTTCCATGTGCTCGCTCACAATGAAGCCTTCGACTTTCATGCGGTTGATGAGCATGAGCGCGGGGTTGGCCATGGGCAGCGGCGCGCCGTCGTAGCCAGCGATCATCCCGCACAGGGCAATGCGGCTGAAGGCGTTCATGCGCAGCATGACGGCGTCCATGATCCAGCCGCCCACGTTTTCGAAGTAGCCATCGATGCCGTTGGGGCACGCTTCCTTCAGGGCTTTGGACATGGCCTTCACGTCGCTGTGTTCCTTGTAGTCGATGCAGGCGTCAAAGCCCAGTTCTTCCACAGCGTACTTGCACTTGTCGGCGCCACCGGCAATGCCCACCGCACGGCAGCCCCGGGCCTTGGCCAAAGCGGCAAAGGCGCTGCCCACGGCGCCAGTAGCGGCGCTTACCACCACGGTGTCGCCTTCCTTGGGCGCAATGATCTTGACCAGGCCGTACCAGGCGGTCACGCCAGGCATGCCCACGGCGCCCAGGTAGTGCGACAGCGGCACATGGGTCGTATCGACCTTGCGCAGCGCGCCGGGCTGATCGGCATTGACCACGCTGTATTCCTGCCAGCCGCCCATGCCCACCACCTTGTCGCCCACGGCGTACTTGGGGTGCTTGCTCTCGGCCACTTCACCCACGGTGCCACCGATCATCACTTCGCCCAGCGCCTGCGATGCGGCGTAGCTCTTGCTCTCGTTCATGCGGCCGCGCATATAGGGGTCGAGGCTCAGAAAGTGGTGGCGCACCAGCACCTCGCTTTCCTTGAGCGCGGGCGTGTCGGTGGCCACCAGCTTGAAGTTGCTGGCCACGGCTTCGCCTTGGGGGCGGTTGTCGAGAACGATTTGTTGGTTGCGTGGCATGAGAGGCTCCTTCGGAATGTCTATCACTATGAATTCAATAGCTGCTAGCGATTATGGATAAAGCGCTAGGGGCCAATTTGACTTAAAAATTTGACTCAATCGGTGGAAATGACCTTGAGGTCATTCACATTGCGCCCATCCACTGGCAGGCGCCGCACGTACTTGAACGTGCCGGTGGCATGGCAACACACCTTGCCCTGTGCGTCATACACCGTGCCCTCGGTAAAAGCCATGGTGGCCGTGCGGTGAATGAGCCGCCCCTTGGCCACCAGCGGCCCGCGTGCGGGCTGCATGAAGCTGGTCTTCATCTCAATGGTGACCACGCCCATGTCGGGCGTCTCGCTGCGCGCCGCCGTGGCCATGGTCACGTCCAGCAGCGTCATCGACGCACCGCCGTGGGTCACGGCAAACGAGTTCAAGTGCTCGGGCTGAGCTTCGTAATGCAGCTCAGACCCGCCGCCTTCCATACGCTGCAGCGTGAAGCCCAGGTGGTGGACAAAGGGAATTTCGACACCGAAACTTTTCAAGGGATTTCCTCAGAACACAAACCTCAAATACTGGCGCGGCCCAGACCAGGGCAGCCGAGCAAGGGCCGCCCCGCAGCGAGGGCTGCGTTCTCCTTCCCGGCGAAGCCGAGAGAAGGGGGAAGGAGCGCAGCGCCTCAGGGGGATGCTCACCCGCCGGTGACGATACTCACGCCCCCGTCCACCGCCAGCCATTGGCCGGTGATGTGCTTGCCCGCATCCGACGCGTACAACGCGCACAGGCCCTTCAAATCTTCATCATCGCCGAGACGGCCCAGCGGGGCGTGGGCGGCCAGCGCTTCCTCGCCCATGGCCTTGAGCGTACCCACCGTCATTTTGCTCGGGAAGAAACCCGGGCAGATGGCATTGACGCGGATGTTGTACGCGCCCCATTCAGCGGCCAGCGCCCGTGTGAAGTTGATCACCGCGCCCTTGGAGGTGTTGTAAGCAATGGTGTTCATGCCCTTGGGGTTGCCGCCCAAGCCTGCGATGGACGCTACGTTGATGATGCTGCCGCTGCGGCGCGCGATCATGCTGTGCTTGGCGATGTGCTGACTCAAGATGAAGTAACCGCGCACGTTGAGGTTCATCACCTTGTCCCACGCGTCCACGGGATGGTCTTCGGCAGGGGCCCCCCAGGCTGCGCCTGCGTTGTTGACGAGGATGTCCACATGGCCCAGGCGCTCCAGGGTCTCGTCGGCCAGGCGCCGGATGTCGTCTTCCTTGGCGCAATCAGCGGCGATCCACCGTGCGTCGATACCCGCAGCCTGCAGGTCGGCGGCAGCCTCTTCCAGGTCAGACGCCTTGCGCGAGCTGAGCATGATCTTGGCACCCGCTTCGCCCAGCGCGTGGGCCAGTTGCAGTCCCAGGCCGCGCGAGCCGCCGGTGACCAGTGCGGTCTTGCCGGTGAGGTCAAACAGTTGTTGGATGGTACGGGTCATGCTGAAAGTCTCCTTCGGTTTTGGATGGATCTGTCGTTGGGTGTTTGCCCCACGCGCCCGAGGATTGTGCGATGCAATGCGGGCGCTTTGTGTCGCGGGGGTGTCGGGTGTTCAGCTAAGAGCCTGTTCAAAATTTTTCTGGAGCCGCACAAGTGCCTTGCTGGGATGGAATGCAAGGCGCGGTGCGCCGCCGATAGCCCGTGCTATCGGCAAGCGCCGCAACGCCGTAGACCGCCCGGCAAGGCACTTGCCCGAAGGGTTGGAGTGAAATCGGGCGATTGGAAGCCCCGGCTGCTTGCATGGGCATGAGCCCATGCGGTGCATCCGAAGCATCCACTCATCCCGATTGCACTCCAATGCGGTCTCCAAAAAAACTTTGAGCAGGCTCTAAGGGCCGGGGTCGGTGTGCAACCGGGCCCGCACCGCGATCAGCACCACACCCACCACGGCCAGCACCCCGCCGCCCACGATGAGGCTCCAGCCCAGAGCCTCATCGGTGCGGGCGGTGGCAATGCCCAGTATCAGCGTGAGCAACCCGCCGTAAATCAGCAGCCAGATGAGCTTGTGCAGGCGTTGCAGGGTGAGGTGCGCCCCCATCAAAATGCCTCTTCAGGGAAGGCCGCGCAGGTGGCATCGCGCGTGCTCACCACCTGCAGCCAGGCACCGATCTTGGGCAGCTCGTAGTGGAAGAAAAAGCGCATGCCGCCCATGCGTCCCACGCTCGCGGGCTGGGCCAGATCGGCATCCCGGGCCAGCGTGGCCAGGGCCACGTCCAGCCACACCCAGGCCAGCACCGTGTGGCCAAAGGCTTGCATGTAGGGCACGGCATTGGCCAGCGCATCGGCCGGTTGCCCTGTGGCCCAGGCGGCCTTGGTGGCGGCGCCCACGTCCTGCAGCGCCTTGCCCAGCGCGTTGGCGTGGGCAGCAAGCGCGGGCACCTGGATGGCGCGCTCGATGGTGGCGTTGATGCGCCCGGCCAGCAGTTGCAGGCCGCGGCCGCCTTCCATCAGCACCTTGCGGCCCAGCAGGTCCATGGCCTGGATGCCGTGCGTGCCTTCGTGGATCATGTTCAGGCGGTTGTCGCGCCAGTATTGCTCCACCGGGAAGTCGCGGGTGTAGCCATAGCCACCATGGATCTGGATGGCCAATGAGTTGGCCTCCAGGCAGAACTCGCTGGGCCAGCTCTTGGCAATGGGGGTGAGCACCTCCAGCAGCAGGCGGGCTTCGTCGGCCGCCGCCGCGTCGCCCGTGTGCTGCTCGTCCACCAGCTTGGCGCAAAACAGGTTGAGCGCGAGCGCCCCTTCGCCATACGACTTCTGGGCCAGCAGCATGCGCTTGACGTCGGCGTGTTCGATGATGCGCACCTGGGGCTGGGCGGCGTCCTTGACCACGGCAGCGGCGCCATCCTTGGGGCCCTGCACCGGGCGCCCTTGGGGCCGGTTCTTGGCATAGTCCAGGCTGGCGTAATAGCCCGCCAGCCCCAGCATGGTGGCGGCCATGCCGATGCCGATGCGCGCCTCGTTCATCATGTGGAACATGCAGTGCAGGCCCTTGCCGGGCTGGCCCACCAGGTAGCCCACGGCCCCGGCCTTGCCCTCAACCGGGAACCTGCCTTCACCGAAATTAAGCAGCGTGTTGGTGGTACCGCGCCAGCCCAGCTTGTGGTTGAGGCCCGCCAGCGCCACGTCGTTGCGTACGCCGGTGAGCTTGCCTTCGGTGTCCACCAGCTTCTTGGGCACGATGAACAACGAGATGCCCTTGGTGCCCGGCACCAGCTTGCCGTCCGGCCCCGGGATCTTGGCCAGCACCAGGTGCACGATGTTTTCGGTCAGCTCATGGTCGCCCGAGCTGATCCACATCTTGTTGCCCGTGAGGCGATACCTTGCACCCAATGGGTCGGCCTCGAAGCCATCGCCATCAGGCACTGCGCGCGTGGCCACATCCGACAGCGAGGAGCCCGCCTGCGGCTCGGACAGACACATGGTGCCCGACCAACGCCCGTTGAATTCATTGAGTGCAAACACCTGCTTTTGCGCCTCGGTGCCATGCACCATGAGCAGGTTGGCGTTGCCCGAAGTCAGCAGGTTCGAGCCGATGCTGATGGATGCCACCGCAAAGAAGCTGTTGGCGGCCGCCTCGACGGCATAGGGCAGCTGCATGCCGCCGACCTCGTAGTCCTGCGCGGCCGACAACAGGCCGGATTCCGCGTAGGCCTTGCGCGCCTCGTAAGTCGCCTGGGGCAGGATGACCTTTTCACCGTCGAAGTGTGGCTCCTCGATGTCTACGGTGCGGTTGAAGGGCGCGTACTTCTCGCGAGCGATGCGCTCGCAGGTGTCGAGCACCGCATCGAAGGTTTCGCGCGAGTGGTCTGCAAAACGCGTGCGGGCCGTGAGGGACTGGGCATCGAGCCAGTCATACAGCAGAAAGTCGAGCGTGGAACGCAGGGTCATCAGAAGGTCTCCTTGTGGCTGCGCGCATGCCCGATCTCCATTGGCCTGATAGGGCTCAGCGTGCAGGCAGCACGATGTTCTTGAAACACCAGTAGTCCATGTCCGAATCGGGCTTGGGCTGGCAATTGGCTTCTCCGAGCTGCAGGCGTGTGGCACCTGCAGGCAGTGGCGGGAACGTGATCTTGACGAGCTTGTTGCGGCCGGGCTTGACCACATCCATCTTCACGTTGCAGAAAGACAGGCCTCCAATCGACAGCTGCGGCAGCACGGTGCCGGTGCCCAGGTCCTTGAGCGTGAACGCATCGGGCGAGCCAGTGGGTTGCGCACAGGCCTCGAACGATTCATCGGTGGTGTTCTTGACGGCAAGCGTCACCCGCGTCTGTTTGGCGTCCACCACGATGTCCTGCAAAACCACGTCGGAGTCCGACTCCAGCGGCAGCTGGAGCTTGTAGGTCTGGCTCTGGGCATGGGCATCGCATGCAACGGCAAGGGCCGAGAGGGCGACACAGTGGCGAAAGGAAGGAAGCAGACAACGCATGGGAGGTACCGGGTTCGGGATGGAGAAAGGAGACAGGTTCAGTGCCACAGGCAAGCCGGTGGTCGCGCGGATTCTGCCCGCGCCAACCGCGCCGAGGGGCGCATCATGCCCTGGCAAAGCAACAATTTGTAGCCAGCGTCTCTTCACCCCCTCGGCCCTGGTGTCTTCCTCTCATCCCCTTCTACCGGCAGTTCAGGCATCCATCTGAAATTTGCTGGGCGGAGAGCCAACGCATGTGGTCCGCCCATGGGCCCCACCAACGCTGCTTGCGCCACCCACAAAGGGGCAAGCGCACAGGAAACACGTGAAGGTGCCGCCTGTTGCGCCGCCCCAAGCCAAGTTTTACAGCACTTCGAAAATGCCCGCAGCGCCCATGCCGCCACCAATGCACATCGTCACGCACACCTTCTTCGCACCACGGCGCTTGCCTTCGATAAGCGCGTGGCCCGTGAGGCGCTGGCCCGACACACCGTAGGGGTGGCCCACGGCAATCGCGCCGCCGTTCACGTTCAGGCGGTCGGCCGGAATGCCCAGCTTGTCGCGGCAGTACAGCACCTGCACGGCAAAGGCTTCGTTCAGCTCCCACAGGTCGATGTCCTGCACCGTGAGGCCCAGCTTTTTCAGCACCTTGGGCACGGCAAACACGGGGCCGATGCCCATTTCGTCGGGCTCGCAACCTGCCACCGCAAAGCCGAGGAAGCGGCCCAGGGGCTTGAGGCCCTTCTTGCTGGCGTACTCTTCGCTGGTCACCACGCAGGCGCCGGCGCCGTCGGAGAACTGGCTGGCGTTGCCGGCAGAGATCAAACCGCCAGGCAGCGCCGAGCGAAGGCCGCTGATGGCTTCTACCGTCGTGCCTTCGCGTGTGCCTTCATCCTTGCTCACGGTGACCTGCTTGGTGATCAGGCCCAGCGTTTTGTCGGCCACACCGGCGGTCACGGTGATGGGGGCGATTTCTGCGTCGAACAAGCCAGCGGCCTGCGCTGCGCAAGCCTTTTGCTGGCTGGCAGCACCGTATTCGTCCATGGCTTCGCGGCCGATGTTGTAGCGCTTGGCCACTTGCTCGGCGGTCTGCAGCATGCTCCAGTAGATCTCGGGCTTTTGCTTGGCCAGGGCCAGGTCCTGGATCATGTGCAGATTCATCTCCTGCTGCACGCAGGAGATGCTTTCGACACCACCGGCCACGAACACATCGGCTTCGCCAGCGATGATGCGCTGGGCGGCCATGGCAATGGTCTGCAGTCCAGAGGAGCAGAAGCGGTTGACCGTGACACCGGAAGCGGTGATGGGCAGGCCGGCCTTCAGTGCGATCTGGCGCGCGATGTTGCTGCCGGTGGCACCTTCGGGTGTGGCGCAACCCATGATGACGTCGTCCACGTCAGCGCCGTCGATGCCGGCGCGCAACACGGCGTGCTGCACGGCATGGCCGCCCAGGGTGGCGCCATGCGTCATGTTGAAAGAACCCTTCCAGCTCTTGGCGAGCGGCGTGCGGGCGGTGGAAACAATCACTGCGGAGGTCATGTGAATTCCTTTGATTCTGTAGATGGGTGCACGCGGCTATTTACTGGAAGGCCTTGCCTTCGGCGGCCAGCTTGGCCAGCAGCGGAGCGGGCTTCCAGAACGCTGCGTCATCCAGCGGGTTCTTGGCAAAACGGTCCATGGCCTGCACCACATTGAACAGACCCACTTCGCTGGCGTAGTGCATGGGGCCGCCACGGTGGATGGGGAAGCCGTAGCCGGTCAGGTACACCATGTCGATGTCGCCGGACTTGCTGGCAATGCCGTCTTCCAGGATGTGCGCGCCTTCGTTGACCAGTGCGAACACCAGGCGCTGCACGATTTCTTCATCCGAAATCTTGCGCGGCGTGATGCCCAGTTCCTTGCGATGGTCTTCGATCATCTTGTTGACCAGGTCGCTCGGGATCGCGTCGCGCTTGCCGGCCTGGTAGTCGTACCAGCCTGCGCCGGTCTTCTGGCCGAAGCGGCCCAGTTCACACAGCTTGTCGGCCGTGCGGCTGTACTTCATGTCGGCACGTTCGACGGAGCGGCGCTTGCGGATGGCCCAGCCAATGTCGTTGCCCGCCAAGTCGCCCATGCGGAACGGGCCCATGGCAAAGCCAAACTTTTCGATGGCCTTGTCCACTTGCTGGGGCGTGCAGCCTTCGTCCAGCAGGAAGCCAGCCTGGCGGCTGTACTGCTCGATCATGCGGTTGCCGATGAAACCATCGCACACGCCCGAGACCACTGAAGTCTTCTTGATCTTCTTGCCGATGGCCATCACCGTGGCCAGCACGTCCTTGGCGGTCTCCTTGCCGCGCACCACTTCCAGCAACTTCATCACGTTGGCGGGGCTGAAGAAGTGCATGCCCACCACGTCCTGCGGGCGCTTGGTAAACGCTGCGATCTTGTCCACGTCCAGCGTGGAGGTGTTGGAAGCCAGAATGGCGCCGGGCTTGGCCACAGCGTCGAGTTGCTTGAACACGGCTTCCTTGACGCCCATTTCTTCAAACACGGCTTCGATGATGAGGTCGCAGTCCTTGAGATCGTCGTAGCTCAGCGTGGTGCTCAGCAGGGCCATGCGTTGCTCGTACTTGTCTTGCTTGAGCTTGCCCTTCTTGACCTGGGCTTCGTAGTTCTTCTTGATCGTGGCCACGCCACGGTCCAGGGCTTCCTGCTTCATCTCCAGGATCTTGACGGGGATACCTGCGTTCAGGAAGTTCATGGAAATGCCACCGCCCATGGTGCCCGCGCCAATCACACCGACCAGCTTGATGTCGCGCTTGGGGGTGTCGGATGCGACATCAGGGATCTTGCTCGCCGCACGCTCGGCCAAGAACAGGTGGCGCAGTGCGCGCGACTCGGGCGTCCACATCAGGTTGATGAAGATCTCGCGCTCGACCAGCATGCCTTCGGCGAACTTCTTTCTGGTGGCGGCTTCAACAGCGTCCACGCACTTGGCGGGTGCGGGGAAGTTCTTGGCCATGCCCTTGACCATGTTGCGCGCGAACTGGAAGTACGCGTCGCCTTCGGGGTGCTTGCAGGGGAAGTTGCGCACCAAGGGCAGCGGGCGGGCATCCGCCACGCTCTGGGCAAACGCCAGGGCTTCTGCGGCCAGCGATTCGGCCGACGCTGCCATCTTGTCAAACAGCTTCTGGCCGGGCACGGCGCCAATCATTTCACTCTTGACGGGCTCGCCGCTCACGATGAGGTTGAGCGCGGCTTCCACACCAATCACGCGGGGCAGGCGCTGGGTACCGCCTGCGCCAGGGATCAGGCCCAGCTTGACTTCGGGCAGTGCAATCGAGCAGCCAGGCGCTGCGATGCGGTAGTGGCAACCCAGGGCCAGCTCCAGCCCGCCGCCCATGGCCACGCTGTGCATGGCGGCCACGACAGGCTTGGCCGAGTTTTCAATGGCGGCAATCACCGAAAGCAGGTTGGGTTCTTGCAGCGACTTGTCGGTGCCGAACTCCTTGATGTCGGCGCCGCCAGAGAACGCACCACCGGCACCGGTGATCACGATGGATGTGACCGCTGCATCGGCATTGGCACGGCCAAGGCCGTCCACGATGCCCTGGCGGGTCGCCAGACCGAGTCCGTTGACGGGAGGGTTGGCCATGGTGATCACGGCAACGGAGCCGTGGACTTTGTATTCAGCGGTCATGGTGCTGTTGTTCCTTGGAAAGTGAAAAAGAACGATCGTGCGTTTTTATTGTAGAGACTTCAAACCCATTTGGCGTGTCAATTTGTCCCGGGCGGGACAAGGGGGTTTGCAATGCAACATTTGGTAGAGCAAAAAAAGAGGCGCCTTCAGCTATCGGGCGCCTCTTTAGCCATGGTTTTTCAGAAATCGTCAGACTTCAAGCCATTCCTTGCGGATGTAGTTGTCGGCCCGCAGGCTGTCCGGTGTGCCCTGGAACACGATCGAGCCGTGCCCCATGACCAGCGCGCGGTCCGAGATCTTCATGGCAATGGTCAGCTTCTGCTCGATCAGCAGCACCGAGATACCCCGCGCCTTGATGGTCTGCAGGTACTGCCCCACCAGCTCGACAATCTTTGGGGCCAGGCCTTCGGTGGGCTCGTCGATGATGATCAGGTCGGGGTCGCCCATCAGCGTGCGGCACAGCGTTAGCATCTGCTGCTCGCCGCCCGACATCACGCCCGCCTCGGTGTGCTGGCGCTCCTTGAGGCGCGGGAACATCTCGTACATGTCGTCAAACGACCAGCGGCTACCCTTGCCTTTGCCTTTCTGGCCCAGCAGCAAGTTCTGGTGCACGGTGAGGTTGGGGAACACATCGCGGCTTTCGGGCACGTAGCCCACCCCCAGGTGGGCGATCTCGTAAGCCTTCTTGCCGTTGAGGTCCTGCCCCTTCCAGTTCAGCGTGCCCTCCCAGTCCACCAGGCCCATGATGGCCTTGGCGGTGGTGGAACGGCCCGAGCCGTTACGCCCCAGCAGGGCCACGATTTCACCGGGTTGTACGTCGAAGGTCACGCCATGCAGCACATGGCTCTTGCCGTAATAGGCGTGGAGATTTTCGATTTTCAGCATGTCAATGTCCCGCCCCTTGCTCGTCCGCAACGACAGAGCCCAGATAGGCCTCCTGCACGCGCTGGTTGGCGCGCACCTTGTCGGGCGTGTCATAGGCAATGACCTCGCCATAGACCACCACAGCAATCTTGTCCGCCAGGCCAAAGACCACGCCCATGTCATGCTCCACCGTCAGCAGCGTGCGGCCTTCGGTCACTTCCTTGATGAGGTGGATGAAGCGCGTGGTCTCGGTCTTGCTCATGCCGGCCGTGGGCTCGTCGAGCAGGATCACGTTGGCACCACCCGCGATGGTGATGCCGATCTCCAGGGCGCGCTGCTCGGCATAGGTGAGGTTCATCGCCAGCGTGTCGCGCTTCTTGTCGAGCTTGATCATTTCCATGAGCTGCTTGGCGCGCTCATTGGCATCGTGCAGGTTCGACAGGAAGCGCAGGAAGGTGTACTTGTAGCCCATGCTCCAGAGCACACCGCAGCGCAGGTTCTCGAACACCGAGAGCTTGGGGAAGATGTTCGTGATCTGGAAGCTGCGCGACAGCCCCTTGCGGTTGATCTCATACGGTGCCAGCCCGTTGATGCGCTGGCCATTGAGGATCACATCCCCGCTTGTGGGCGCAAAACGCCCACTGATCAGATTGAACAGCGTGGACTTGCCCGCGCCATTGGGGCCGATGATGGCCACGCGTTCGCCAGAGGCCACGGACAGGTTCACGCCACGGATAATTTCCGTCTTGCCAAAGCTCTTGCGCAGGTCGCGCAGTTCCAGGGCATAGGTGGTGTTGGTTGGGTTGTCAGCTGCCATGTTTACAGCGCCTCCCCACGCTTGATTTCATGTTCGATCTCTTCCTGGATCGTGCTCCACTGCCGCAGGAACTGGCGGCGGCAGAGTTCAAAAAGTCCAAAGCCCGTGACCATCACGAAAATGGCGCCAAACCAGCTCGTAAAGCCTGCGGCATTGAGCGTGGCCCCCAGGAACGTCAGTTCTGGCCCCAGGGCCGCGTTGAGCTGCAGGTGGTAGGTCATCTCGATCATGCAGGCTGCGCCCATCACCCCCACCAGCGCCGTGCCGCCCAGCGCTAGGTAAGAACTCCAGAGCTGACGCAGCTTGCCGTACTTGGCCAGCCGCAGGTTCATCATGATCAGGCTGGCAATCCCTCCGGGCGCATACATCACCATGAACAGGAACACCAGGCCCAGGTACAACAACCATGCCTTGGACAGCTCGGACAGCAACACCGACGCCAGCACCAACAGCACCGCGCCGATGATGGGGCCGAAGAAGAACGTTGCCCCGCCGAGGAAGGTAAACAGCAGGTAGCCACCGGAGCGAATCACGCTAAGGCTGTCAGCTCCCGTGATGATCTCGAAGTTGATAGTGGCCAGCCCACCTCCGATGCCAGCAAAAAAGCCCGCGATGATGAACGCGAAGTAGCGCACACGCTGCGTGTTGTAGCCGATGAACTCTACGCGCTCGGGGTTGTCGCGCACAGCGTTCAGGATGCGGCCCAGCGGCGTGCCGGTGAATGCAAACATGGCGGCAGTGCAGACAAAACAGTACGCTGCAATCAGGTAGTACACCTGAATCGCAGGCCCGAAAGTAATGCCAAAGAAGGCTTTGCCATACACCCGGTCCGTGGTGACGCCGCCTTCTCCGCCGAAGAACTCGGGGAACATCAGCGCCATGGAGGCCACCAGTTCGCCAATACCCAGCGTGATCATGGCGAAGGTGGTGCCCGACTTCTTGGTAGTGACAAAACCGAGCAGGATGGCAAAAAATGCCCCTGCCAGGCCGCCCACCAGTGGAATGAGAACCAGCGGAATGTGCACAGAGCCCTTGGTGGCCATGTTCATTGCATGAATGGCGATGAACGAACCCAGGCCGGTGTAGACCGCATGGCCAAAGCTCAGCATGCCGCCCTGCCCCAGCAGGATGTTGTAGGACAGGCAGATGATGATCAGGTAGCCGATCTGCGAGAGCATGGTCAGCGCCAGGCTGCTGCGAAACAGCATGGGCGCCACGATGAGCATGACCGCGAACAACGTCCAGATGATGAGGCGCCCGAGGTTCCAGGGCTTGAACCGGTAGTGCGACGTGGCGCTGGAAGCGACAGTAGTGGTTGTAGTGGAATTCATGGCATCAGTCCTCCCGCGTGCCCAGCAAGCCCTTGGGGCGGAAGATCAGGATCAGCACGAGGAACAGGTAAGGCAAGATGGGCGCAACCTGGGAAATCGTGAGCTTGAGCAAGGGGTAGCCGAAGGTCTGGTCAGTCACCGCCACGCCCACGGCCTTGAAGACATGGATCAGAGAGTAGTCCAGCGCCACGGCAAAGGTCTGCACCAGACCGATGAGCAGCGATGCCAGGAAGGCACCTGCCAGCGAGCCCATGCCACCCACCACCACCACGACAAAGATGATGGAACCCACTGAGGCCGCCATCGCAGGCTCGGTGACATAGGTGTTGCCACCGATCACCCCCGCCAAGCCGGCCAGCGCGGCACCACCGCCAAACACCAGCATGAAGACGCGCGGCACGTTGTGGCCCAACGCCTCGACCATCTCTGGGTACTTGAGGGCGGCCTGGATGACGAGACCGATGCGCGTGCGTGTGAGCAGCAGCCACACCGACACCAGCATCAGCAGGGCCACGAGCATCACAAACGAGCGCGACTTGGGAAATTGCGTGCCATAGAGCGAAAACAGCGGACCCTGCAATTGCTCGGGCAGGCCATAAGGCACGGTGGAACGGCCCCAGACCAGTTGCACCACTTCCAGAATGAGGTAGGACAGGCCGAACGTGACCAGCAGTTCGGGCACGTGGCCGAACTTGTGCACCCGGCGCAGGCAATAGCGCTCGAACGCGGCCCCCAGCGCAAACACGACGAGGGGTGCCAGCACCAGCGCTGGCCAGAAGCCCACCACCCCGGAGATGGTGAACGCGAAGTAGGCACCCAGCATGTAGAAGCTGGTGTGTGCAAAGTTGAGCACGCCCATCATGCTGAAGATCAGCGTGAGGCCGGAACTCAGCATGAACAGCAGGAGCCCGTAGCTCACGCCGTTCAGCAAAGAGATCACGAAAAACTCAGGATTCATTGGAATTTTTCACTGCAGGGGTAAAAAAAAGGCCCGAGTGGTCGGGCCTCGAAGCGATTGCGCAAGGCTTACGGGCGCTTCATCTGGCACGACGTGGGCGTGCTCGCCACATAGGGCTCGTAGTACTTCACAGGCACAAAGGTGTAACCCGTGTTTTCAGAGTCGATCGGGAACTTGCCGCCAGCCTTCTCCCACTTGGAGATGAACAGGCCCTGCTGCAGTTGGTGATCGGTCTTGCGCATCTCGACTTCGCCATTGAAGCTCTTGAACTTCATGCCCTCGAACGCAGCAGCCACCTTGACCGGATCGGTCGACTTGGCCTTGGTAAAACCTTCGGACAGCATCGTGAACGCGTGGTAAACCGCGCCCGTGTACATGTCGTCGTTGAACTTCTTCTTGTAGTCCACCACGATCTGGTTCAGCGGCCCGGGCAGGTTCATGTGGGCATAGGCCACCATGTAGACGCGCCCTGCTGCGGCCGATCCCATAGCGGTGGGGCTGCCAGTGACCGAGCCGTAGTAGGTGTAGAAGTTGACGTTGTTCAGGCCCGCGTCGTTGGCGGCCTTGATCAGCAGCGCCAGATCAGAACCCCAGTTGCCGGTGATCACGCTGTCGGCGCCCGACTGCTTGATCTTGGCAATGTAGGGAGAGAAATCACGCACCTGAGCCAGCGGGTGCAGATCGTCGCCGACGAACTGCACGTCAGGGCGCTTGCGCTGCATCATTTCCTTGGCGAACTTGGAGACCTGGTGGCCGTGCGAGTAGTTCTGGTTGATCAGGTAGACCTTCTTGACCTCGGGCATGTCCTTCATGTACGTGGTCAGGGCTTCCATCTTCATGGAGGTGTCAGCGTCCAAGCGGAAGTGCCAGTAGCTGCACTTGCTGTTGGTGAGGTCGGGGTCCACGGCAGCGTAGTTCAGGAACAGGACTTCCTTGCCAGGGTTGCGCGCGTTGTGCTTTTCCAGCGCATCCATGATCGCCAGTGCGGGGCCGGAGCCGTTGCCCTGCACCACGTAGCGCGCACCCTGGTCCATGGCCGAGCGCAGGGCGCTGGTGGTTTCCTGGGGACTGAGTTTGTTGTCGATGCCGATGATTTCGAATTTGACGCCTGCAGGGTTCTTCTTGTTGAACTCTTCTGCGATGAACTGGAAGCTCTTGAGCTGGTTCGTTCCCACTGCCGCCATCAGGCCAGACAGGGGGTCGAGCCAGGCGATTTTCACCGTCTCGCCCTTTTGAGCGAAGGCCCCGCCAGCGCTTGCCAAGATTACCGAGGCTGCTACAGCCTTAATAGCGAACTTCATGCTTTTGTCTCCTTGTAAATCGACACAACGCAGCGTACCGCGTTGCAACAAAGCGATGCTCAGGGATTGCCCCTACCAGCGTCGCACACGTGACTGGCGCAGCACTCCCCCGAGCGCGCACCAGCCTGGGGCAATGCAAAAAATGGCGTTCGCAAGCGATGCGCGCATGTGCACTGCCCCACCCTGATCACAGGCCTGGAAGCTTGTAATCCTTGAGCTGCTCACGCAGCTTGGTCTTGAGCATCTTGCCGGTGGCGCCCAATGGAATGGCATCGACGAACACCACGTCATCGGGGATCTGCCACTTGGCCGTCTTGCCTTCGTAGAAGGCCAGCAGCTCTTCGCGCGTCACCTCGGTGCCCGGCCGCTTGACCACGGCCACGATGGGGCGCTCGTCCCACTTGGGGTGGGGCATACCCACACAGGCCGCCATGGCAATTGCGGGGTGGGCCATTGCAATGTTCTCGATGTCGATGGAACTGATCCACTCGCCACCGGACTTGATCACATCCTTGCTGCGGTCGGTGATCTGCATGAAGCCGTCAGCGTCGATGGTGGCCACATCGCCCGTGGGGAACCAGCCTCGGCCCTGCGCGTCTTTGACGAGTGGATTGCCGCCCTCGCCCTTGAAATAGCTGCCGACGATCCACGGCCCCTTGACCAGCAAATCCCCATAGGTCTTGCCATCCCAAGGCAACTCGCTGCCGTCGCCCCCCACGATCTTCATGTCCACACCGTAGATCGCGCGGCCCTGCTTTTGCAGGATCTTCATCTGGTCATCCTTGGACATGGCCAGGTGCTTGTTCTTCAAGGTGCACAGCGTGCCCAGCGGGCTCATCTCGGTCATGCCCCAGGCGTGCAGCACCTCCACGCCATAGTCTTCCTTGAAGGCATGGATCATGGCGGGCGGGCAGGCCGAGCCACCGATGACAGTGCGGCGCAGCGTGGAGAACTTCAGACCCGCGGGCTTCATGTGGCCCAGCATCATCTGCCACACGGTGGGCACGCCAGCTGCGTAGGTGACTTTCTCGCCTTCGATCAGTTCGTAAATCGACTTGCCATCCATGGCGGGACCAGGGAACACCAGCTTGCATCCCGTGAGTGCCGCCGAGTAAGGAATGCCCCAGGCATTGACGTGGAACATGGGCACCACCGGCAGCACGGAGTCGCGTGCGGAAAGGCACATCACATCAGGCAGCGCTGCCGCATAGGCATGCAGCGTGGTCGAACGATGGCTGTACAGCGCGGCCTTGGGGTTACCTGTGGTGCCGCTCGTGTAGCACATGCTCGACGCGGAGTTCTCGTCAAACTCGGGCCAGGCGTAGTCGGGCGACTGCGCACCGATCCAGGCTTCGTAGCTGGTGAGGCCAGGGATGCCTGAATCCGCAGGCAGCTTGTCGGCATCACACAGCGCCACCCACTTCTTCACCGTGGGGCACCTGGCATGCACGGCCTGCACGAGGGGCAGAAAGGTCACATCAAAACACAGCACCTGGTCTTCGGCATGGTTCATGATCCACGCAATCTGGTCGGGGTGCAGGCGCGGGTTCACGGTGTGCAGCACACGGCCCGAGCCGCTCACACCAAAGTACATCTCCATGTGGCGGTAGCCGTTCCAGGCCAGCGTGGCTACGCGGTCGCTGAAGTGCAACTTCATTTCATCCAGCGCATTGGCCAGGCGGCGTGCGCGGACAGCCAGGTCGCGGTAGGTGTAGCGATGGATGTCGCCCTCGACCCGGCGGGACACGATTTCGGCGTCGCCATGGTGGCGCTCGGCGAACTCGATCAGCGACGAAATCAGCAACGGTTGGCTCTGCATCAGGCCCAGCATGTGTGCTCCTTGGATGTTGTAGTGAAGGGAACGATCATCGTAGCGCGGGGGTTCTCATGGCGGTGTCGCCCAGGCAAGCGGCCCCGCCAGACCGACACCCCCAACAGGGGTTCAGTGTGCGCGTGTCCAGCGTGCCTGCCAACACCTGTCGTCCCGTTGACAAAGGGCAAGGGAATACCCTGAACGTACGGCCCCCGAACAACGACAATCACGCCCATGCTCAGCTCCGCGCCGTCCGCACAGCGATTCATCGAAGCCCAGCCCTGGTTTGCAGGTGTCCCCGTGGCCCTGCAGGAGAGGCTGCGCGACGAGGTGTCCGTGCAGCACGCCGACAAGGGCACAGTCATGATGCCGGCCGGCAGCGCGGTGCAAGGCTGGCATGCAGTGTTGTCAGGCTTGGTGATGCTGCAAAGCCCCGCCAGCCAGGGCCGCGCGTCGGCGTTCATCGGAGTACCCGATGGCGAGTGGTTTGGCGAAGGCTCAGCCATGAAACCCGAGCCCCGCCGGTACCACGTGGTGGCGTTGCGGCCCACCACGCTGCTGTGCCTGCCTCTGCCACTGTTTGCCACGCTGCGCGAGACCAGCCTGGGCTTCAACCAGTTTCTGGTGCAGCACCTGAACATGCGGCTGGGCCAGGCCATGACGATCATCGAGGCCGGGCGCACGCAATCCCCCGAACACCGCGTGGCGCTATACCTGAGCCGCCTGTTCTGGCGCAGCACACGGCGGTTGAACCTCACGCAGGAAGAGCTCGGCCAACTGGTGGGCCTGTCACGCCAGACGGTGAACAAGGTACTGCGTGTGCTGGAAGGCCGGGGCATCGTGTCGCTGGACTTCGGCCGTGTGGCTATCGTGGACGACGAGGCGCTGAACGCGTACCTCGCCGCCACTGCTGCACGCTGACGCACCGCAGAGTGCACAAACACGTTCACCCTCATCCCTCTCACTGCACGCTCAGGCGCACGGCCTTCTGGTCGGCGTCGAACATGAGCCGACTGGGCCACGGCGTCCAGTTTTGGTTGACCGTTGCGTTGTTCGGGTTGCCCGTGTGCACAAATGCACGCATGGTGTCCATCATCGCGCGCGACAGCGCCAGTCGGCCGGGCTGATTGGCCGTGCTGTTGGTGGCCTTGGCAAAGACCGAAGGTCCAAAGTTGCCGAACAGGAACGGCAGGTCAAAAGCATGCGCCGCGCCGTACACATCGTTCCAGGGCGCGGGCTGCTGGGCCCAGTTGAACTGGTAGCTCCATACCGTGGATTGCTGACTGCGCAGGGTATTGAGCAGGTTGTCGCGGCTCGGATCGATGAACACACTGCCCAGCAGGCGGGTGCGCGCGTTGTAGCCCGTGCCGGGCGCCGTGACCGGCAGGTAAGAAGCATCCAGGATGTCGCCAGCCGTGAGCGTGGTAGGAGCATCGGGGTTGAAGTTCTGCATCATCACAAAGCGCTCGGCGTCGGAGATCTTCATGCCCGGCTTGCCGCCCAGCAGTGCCAGGAAAGGCGCAAACAGCTTGCCCTCCTCGCCCGTGTAGCCAGACAGCACGGGCACCTTGTGATAGCGGCCAGCGCCCATTTCGGCGATCGGGTCTGCGGGCACCACCACGCCATCAGGGATGGGGCCCGAGCCCGTGAGCCCGTTCTTGAGCACCGTCTGCAGCACTGCCCGCGCGTCCTTGCCACGCAGGTAGCTGGCTACCTGCGCAGGGGTCCATCCCGCAACGAGCGCCTGTGCATCGGCAAGCGCAGGCGCCAGGCCGTCAGCCAGCGCCAGATGCGCCAGCAGCATGCCCGCCTGCGCGGTGTACCGGGAGGCCGGGTTGAGCGTGGGAATCGAACCGGGCGGCAAGTTCGTCGCCAGCGAAATTCCGCCACTGACCGGTACGAGCTTGTGGAACAACCCCGCGGCCTGGGGCGCGACCAGCAGCGCAAGCGCGTTGATGGCGCCCGCGGACTGCCCCATCAGCGTGACATTGCCAGCATTGCCGCCAAAGCTGGCAATATTGTTCTGGATGAAGCGAAGTGCCTGCACGTTGTCGAGCAGCGCGTAGTTGCCGGTGTAGTGCTGCGTGCCGGTGTGCAGTGGCGGCATCTGGAAGTAGCCCAGAACGTCGAGCCGGTAGTTGGCCGTGACCACCACGGCGTTGGCAGACCGTGCCAGCGCAGCGCCGTCGTAGACGGGATCGGCCGTGTAGCCCGAGATGGCACTGCCGCCATGGAGAAACAGCAGCACAGGCAGCTTGTCTTGCGAGGTGGCTGGGCGCCAGATATTGAGGGTCAGGCAGTCCTCGCTGCCTACCGGTGTGCTCAGGGTCTCGCCAATCGTATTGTCAAACCGGTTGTTGGCACCGGGGCCGTAGATGCGGCCCATTTGCAGGCAGGCACTGCCAAAACGTGTGGCGTCACGCTCTCCGGACCAGGCGGCCGGGGCTGCGGGCGGTTTCCAGCGCAGCTCGCCCACGGGTGGCTTGGCAAACGGAACACCTTTCCACGCGTAGGTGCCGGTCACCGCACTGTCGTCCACACCGCGCAAGGTGCCGTACACCGTCTCGCGCACCTCGGGCGCAGAGCCGGAACCACCGCCGCAGCCCACCATTGCTGCGGCCGAAAACACCGCTCCCAACCATTGCAAACGCCAGCGCGAATCGACCATGTCTTGTCTCCTTGGGGGTTTTCAGGAATGGGTCGGGCCTCTGTCTGCAGTCACACTACGGGCAGGGCACAACCTCGGAGGCGATTGTGGGAACCAGGTGGCGTTTGGCTACTATCGCAACCTTGCCAAAACACTGACTTCAGGCCACCACCGCGCGTAAACCCTGATCCGCCATTTCTTCCATTCGCCACCCCATGACTCCCCGCACAAGCTCTGCCGCCTGGGTGCGCGGCATCACCGACATGATGGCCGCCGAAGGCTTGCCTGCTGCCGAGTTATGCGCCGAAGCAGGCATCGATCTGGCGGCGCTGCAACTGCCACAAACCCGTGTGGACGTGGACAAGATCAGCCGCCTGTGGGAGCTGGCGGTGGCACGTTCGGGCAAGGTGGCGCTGGGACTGTGCCCGCAGCTCACGGCGCGCTACGGCAATGTGGATGTGGTGGGCTACGCGCTGGCGTCCGGCCCCAACCTGTTGGTGGGTTTTCAGCACCTTACGCGCCACATGGCGGTGATCTCGGACTGCACCACCTTCGCGCTGGATCACGATGCACGCGGCTACTGGATCTCCATCGCGCACATCGGCGCCACCCGCCCCATTCCGCGCCAGCGTGTCGAATACGCCCTGCTCACACTGTTCACGCTGTGCTGCTGGCTCACACGCCGGGAGCTTCGCCCTCTGGCTGTGGAGCTGACCACGCCACAACCCGCCGCTACCGGTGAGGCGCCCTACCATGTGGCGTTTGGCATGCTGCCCCGCTTCGGGCAGGCAGCCAACCGGTTTTTGCTGGCCGAGGCAGATCTGCGGGCCGACATCCCCACACACAACCCCAGCCTGTGGGCCCTGCACGAGCGGCTGGTAGAGACCGAACTGGACCACCTGGGCCAGTCTCTCACCAGCACACGCGTGCGCACCGAGGTAGCCCGCATCCTGCACCGGGGCGAGCCCCGCCGCGAAGACGTGGCCGCGCGCCTGCACCTGACGGACCGCACGCTGCAGCGGCGCCTGCAGGCCGAATCCGTCAGTTACCAGCAGTTGCTGGACGACACCCGCTGTGAACTGGCACGCCAGTACCTCAGCGACGAGCGCCGAAGCCTGGCCGAGGTGGCCGACCTGCTGGGCTTTGCCGACCAGAGCAACCTGTTTCGGGCCTGCAAGCGCTGGTTTGGCCTCCCGCCGGGCCAGTACCGCGCGCAGGTGCTGTACCCCGAGGCCGAAGGCCAAGACTCTACCCAGGCCGCATAGGCCGGGCCGTGGTCCAAGGCCCTGCAAGCGCCGGGGCATCCGGGGTGCGAGACAATCCACCCATGAACCTGCCTGCCGAAAGCGCGACCCCCACCGCCGATATCGGCCTGGCCTGGAAGCACGGATTTACCGCCCTGGGACCAGACTTTTTCACCGAACTGCGCCCCACTCCGCTGCCCGCCCCCCACTGGGTGGGCAGCAGCACTGCCGTTGCACAGCTGATCGGCCTGAACGCTGACTGGCTGCAGCGGGACGAAGCCCTGCAAGCCTTCACCGGCAATACGCTGCTTGCAGGCTCTCGGCCCCTGGCCAGCGTCTACAGCGGCCACCAGTTCGGCGTGTGGGCCGGCCAACTGGGTGATGGCCGCGCCATCTTGCTGGGAGAAACTGCGGCGGGCCTCGAAATCCAGCTCAAGGGCGCTGGCCGCACCCCCTACTCCCGCATGGGCGACGGGCGCGCTGTGCTGCGCTCCAGCATCCGTGAATTCCTGTGCAGCGAGGCCATGCATGGCCTGGGCATTCCGACATCGCGCGCACTGTGCATCACCGGTTCGCCCGCACCCGTGCGCCGCGAAGAGGTTGAGACGGCCTCCGTAGTGACGCGGGTGGCCCCCAGCTTTGTGCGTTTTGGCCATTTCGAGCACTTCGCGGCCAACGACCTGCAAGCACAGCTCAAGACCTTGGCCGACTACGTTATCGACCGCTACTACCCCGAATGCCGGGACACCCGCGACTTCGGCGGCAACGCGTATGCCGCCCTGCTACAGGCCGTGAGCGAACGCACCGCACACCTGATGGCACAGTGGCAGGGAGTGGGCTTTTGCCATGGGGTGATGAACACCGACAACATGAGCATCCTGGGGCTGACCATTGACTACGGTCCTTTCCAGTTTCTGGACGCCTTTGTGCCCGGCCATGTGTGCAACCACAGCGACAACCAGGGCCGCTATGCCTACAACCGCCAACCCAATGTGGCGTACTGGAACCTGTTCTGCTTGGCGCAGGCTTTGTTGCCGCTGATCGGCGACCCGGAGCTGGCAAAAGGTGCCCTGGAGTCCTACAAAACCGTCTTCCCGGAAGCGTTCATGGCCCGCATGCGCAGCAAACTGGGGCTGGCCCAGGCACGCGAGAAAGATGCAGAACTGATCGACGGCATCTTGGTGCTGCTGGCCCAGAACGCCGTGGACTACACCATCTTCTGGCGCCGACTGTCGCACGCGGTGCAGCAGAACGATTTTGAGCCGGTGCGCGACCTGTTCGCCGACCGAACCACCTTTGACGGCTGGTTGCTATCATATTCAGAGCTATTAGCGCTTGATAATCAAGCTCTGGCGGCCAATTTGATGCTAAAAACCAATCCCAAGTTTGTTTTGCGCAACCACCTGGGCGAGCAGGCCATACGTGCCGCGAAACTTGGCGACTTCAGCGAACTCCAAACCCTGCAGCGGCTGCTGGAGCACCCCTTTGACGAGCACCCCGGGCACGACGCCTACGCAGCCTTCCCGCCCGACTGGGCCTCTTCCATCGAAATCAGCTGTTCATCATGACCTACCCCGTTCAGAAATCCGATGCCGAATGGCAAGCCATCCTCAAGGACAAGGGCGCCGAGCCCGTCGCGTTGCAGGTGACGCGCCACGCCGCCACCGAGCGGCCATTCACCGGCAAATACGAAGCCCATTGGGCCGATGGCAGCTACCACTGCATCTGCTGCGGTGCGAAACTGTTCGATTCCGTCACCAAGTTCGACGCCGGCTGCGGCTGGCCCAGCTTCTCGCAAGCCATCCCCGGCGCCATCACCGAGATCGTGGACCGCAGCCATGGCATGGTCCGCACGGAGACCGTGTGTGCACAATGCGGGGCCCACCTGGGCCATGTCTTTGAAGATGGCCCCACCCCCACCGGCCTGCGCTACTGCATGAACTCGGCCTCGCTGGATTTCGAATCCGGCAAGGACTGAGCCCCGAGACCCGCCCCCTGACCCCATGAAAATTCTGATCGACTTCTTCCCCATCCTGCTGTTCTTCGGGGCCTACAAGTTCTATGGCATCTATGTGGGCACTGCGGTGCTGATGGGTGCCACGGTCGCTCAAATGGCGCTGATCTACGCCATCGACCGGCGCCTGCAGACCATGCACAAGGTCACCCTGGTGCTGATCCTGCTGTTCGGCACGCTCACGCTGGTGCTGCAGGACGACCGCTTCATCAAGTGGAAGCCCACGGTGCTGTACGGCGCCATGTCCATCGCCCTCGCGGTGGCGGTGTGGGCCATGAAGAAGAACTTCCTCAAGATGCTGCTGGGCAGCCAGCTGACGCTGCCGGAGAGCGTGTGGCACCGGCTGAACGTCGCATGGATCGTGTACTGCGCCTTCATGTCGGCCATCAACGCGTATGTCGTCGTCAACTTCAGCACCGAGGCCTGGGTGGATTTCAAGCTCTGGGGCTACGCCTTCCCGCTGGTCTTCCTGGTGGGCCAGGGCATCTATGTGGCGCCCCACATCAAGGGCGACGAAGGCGACGAGCCTGCTGCCTGAAGGACAACCTGCCATGACCTCCCTCGCTCAGCAAATGCACCAGACCCTGGCGGACCGTCTTACACCCACCGCCCTGGAAGTGCTTGATGAAAGTGCCGCCCATGCAGGGCACGCGGGCGCCAACGGCACCGGCTTTGGCACCCATTTTCGGGTGCGCATTTCGTCACCTTTGTTTACAGGCAAGCCCCGCGTCGCGCAGCATCGCCTTGTGTATGATGCGCTGCAAGAATTTATTGACCAAGGCGTTCACGCCCTCGCCATTGAAGTTCTCTGAACCGGCCCCCATATCCTCTGTTGCCGGAACTCAGCTGGCAAACAACCTCTCATTTTTTGGATTCCGCATGAAGAAACAGCTCCTGTCCGGCCTCGTGGCCGCTGCCGTGCTGGGCACGTTGGCCCTGCCCGTTTCCGCCCAGAATGTCGCCATCGTCAATGGCAAGGCCGTGCCAAAAGAGCGCGTTGAAGCCCTCAAGCAGCAGGTGGAACGCTCGGGCCGTCCTGTAACGCCTGACATCGAAGGCCAGATCAAGGAAGAAGTCATCACCCGCGAAATCTTCATGCAGGAAGCGCAAAAGCGCGGCCTGGAAGGCTCGGCAGACTACAAGGCACAAATGGATCTGGCCCGCCAGACCATCCTGATCCGCGAACTGTTCGCCGACTACCAGAAAAAGAACCCCGTGACCGACGCCGAGATCCAGGCCGAGTACGACAAGTTCGTGGCAGCCAACAGCGGCAAGGAATACAAGGCCAGCCACATCCTGGTGGAAAAGGAAGCGGATGCCAAGGCCATCATCGCCTCCATCAAGAAGGGCGCCAAGTTTGAAGACATCGCCAAGAAGCAGTCCAAGGACCCAGGTTCTGGCGCCAAGGGTGGCGACCTGGATTGGGCCAATCCTTCGAGCTACGTGAGCGAATTCACGGAAGCCCTGGTCAAGCTCCAAAAGGGCAAGATGACCGACGCTCCCGTGAAGAGCCAGTTCGGCTGGCACGTTATCCGCCTGGACGACGTGCGCCAGGCAGAACTGCCCAAGCTGGAAGAAGTGAAGCCCCAGGTGGCCCAGCAACTGCAACAGCAAAAGCTGGCCAAGTTCCAGGAAGACCTGCGCGCCAAGGCCAAGGTCGAGTAACTGGCAAGGCAACTGCGCATCTGCTTTGGCAATGCACTCAAAAAACGCGGCCCAGGCCGCGTTTTTTTATGGGCGGGTGGAAAGCGCCCCACGGTGACCGGAGCGGCAGCGGGGCCTATGGGTGCAGACCCCAAAGCGGTCCCCGGCCCACTAACCCCTCGATATCCAGGCTACCGCCATCAGCAGCCCAATCATGACCGGCTGGTGCACCATGTAGTAGCTCAGGCTCCACCGCCCCAGCAGTGCCAGCGGCTGCAACCCTTGGGGAAACCGCCACCCCAGCCAGTGGCCCCGACCCGCAGCCATGGCCCATTGGCCGGCAGCCAGCCCCCACCACAACACCCCCAACCAAGGCAGCACGGGTACGTAGTCTTCGGTAAAAGGCTTGCGCGACACCAGACCCAGCCAGTTGAGCGCGCGCCCATTGAACCAGGGCGCAGCGTCGGCCCAGGCACCCGCCAAAAGCTGGTGCGCTACCGATGGCAACGCCACAGCCACCAACCCGGCAAGCCACAGCCACCTCCCCCACCCTGCGGTACACCGGGCAATGAGCAGCATTACGGCCATGCCATGCAGCACGCCAAAATGGATGAAGCTGTGGGGAAACATCACGAACGACCCCGCAGACACCAGCAGCGCGCAACCAGCGATCTGCAACCACCGCCGACCAAACCGAGCCCACCCCTGTCCCTGGTGCAGCGCAATGGCCTGCCCCAGCCCGGCGCAGAACAGGAACAAGCTCACGATCACCGTCCGCTGCGAGGTCCAGAATGGGTCGGCGCGGAAATTCTGCGGCCAGAGGCCCAGATGGCTCAGGTCAAAGCAAAAGTGGAAGACCGTCATCCACACCATTGCCAGGCCGCGCAATGCATCTACGCTGTCATAACGTGGTGACGGCTGGAGCGAGGAGAACGGGGCAGGCGGCAAGGGAAGCGCACGGTTCATGGCAATACCAGCGGAAGGTGTCGGTGCGGACACTTGCCCGCCCTATGGGCCCGATGGTACGCAAATCCAACTCCGTCTTGCCACGCGGGTCGAACCATACATTCCAACAAGCAAAAAGAATGCGGGCAAGAAAAAAGGCCTTGCAGCATGTGCTGCAAGGCCTTCAAACATTGGTCGGAGCGGCGGGATTCGAACTCGCGACCCTCTGCTCCCAAAGCAGATGCGCTACCAGGCTGCGCTACGCTCCGACAGCTCGTATTCTAACCCGGCAATTTCCCTGTTTTTGGTTCAACGCGTGCTTTTTGTGATTTTTTTAAAAGCACGGTGCGAAGACCTGAACCGGGAAAGCACCGCCTCTGGGAGAAACAGTGCGCAGATGAAGGAACACAAGAAACCGTTTGCCCCAAGAGCCGGAACAAGCAAGCGCCAGTCCGTGTCTCCCCGGGGCCGAATATCAACGATTGCCCGAAGGGCCGGGACCGCGACCGGCCAGATGGCGGAACGTGATGCGTCCTTTGGACAAATCGTAGGGCGACATTTCCAGCGACACCTTGTCACCCGCCAGAATGCGGATGTGGTGCTTGCGCATCTTGCCGCCCGTGTAGGCGATCAGTTGGTGACCGTTGTCCAGCGTCACGCGAAAGCGCGAGTCGGGAAGGACTTCCGTCACGGAGCCTTGCATTTCAATGAGTTCTTCTTTGGCCATGTTCTATCTTTTCAAAACAAATATTCTGTGATCGGCACCTGACGCTTGTGCATCCACCACGGCAGCTACGGCGTGGTCGGTGCTCGACACACGGTGCATTGCGGGCGGTGGGAGTCGCTGCACCCGGGGCGCAGATCAGGCAGAGGGCCGGGGGAGACGGCTTCAATGGACAGGCATAAGCACTGTGCAAAGCCTGTCAATTGTACCGCGATGTACCGTGTCTTGCCTATGGGGCAGCTTGCTCTTCGGTCGGCGCACGCCCGCGCACCGAGGTGGGGCCCGCAGAGCCTCCCTCGTCGCGCCCTTGCACAGCTGCTGCCAACGTCCGCACAAGGTCCGTCTGTGTGATCACTCCTACCAGACGGCCCTCGCTCTCCACAATGGGAATATGGTGGTGCCCGCCCTGGGAAAACAGAGGGACGAGATCCATGGCGTGCTGCCCCACGTGGGCCACCTGGACCGGGTGCGACATGATTTCGCCCACATTCTGGGGCTGCCCCGTACGCCCCATGACTAGTGTCCGCAAACGCTGCCCCAAACCTTCATGCATATCCAGGTTGGCCAGCCGCATGAAGTCCGCCACCGTCACGATACCTACCACCAGGCGTTGAGCATCCACCACGGGCAGCGCCTTGATCTGCTGGGCGCGCATCAACGCCCAGGCGTCTTTAAGGGAAACCCCCGCCTCCACCGCAAACGGTGGCCTGGACATGATGTCCGAACAGCGAACCTCCCCCAGCGTCCGCTGGAAGGCTGCACGGCCCGCCAAGTGCAACAGCCCTTCCAGATCGGCACGGCTCACGTCCAGCACCTGGTTGTAGTGTGCCAACGCTGCATCCACATCCGAGGCGGTAAAAGCGCCCTGAGCAATATCGGTTCGGGCTGCCATCCGCTGAGGATGGGGGTACCGGCGCCCTGTCAGGCCGTTGTAGACCACGGCCGAGACCAAGAGAACGATCACATTGAACAGGATGGGAAATGCGGCCAGATGCCACCCGTCCCCCGCGGTCAGCACGACATACAGCGCCATTGCTCCGCCCGGTGGATGCAGGCAACGCAGGGGCACCATCAGCGCAATAGCCAACCCCACCGCAACCGCCCCTGCAAGTGCCGGGTCCGGGATGAACGCGGAGCAAATGGCGCCCACCAGCGCAGACAAAGTACTTCCTCCCAGGACCGGCCAGGGCTGGGCCAGTGGACTGGACGGCATGCCAAACACCAGGACCGCACTCGCCCCCAGCGATGCCACCATCCAGGGACCTGCGCTGCTTCCCCCTGCCCACCAGCGGCTGAGTAATCCCGTCAACAGTACACCGATCACGGCGCCCACAATGAAGCGAAGCCTTTCGCGTCCGTCGATACCTAACGGTGCGGGCCAGAAATGGCGCAACCACCGGGCTAGACGCACCCGCATGGATTGGGAACTGGACGATGAAGATGGGGGTGATGAAAGGGGCATGAAGCAATCGGAAACATGCGGTTTGCCCGCCTTCCGGCGAGACGGGGCGCACCCCCTTCAAGAGCTGGCAACACCGGTCTCCAGCGTCACCCATGCCTCCATTTTGCAGGGCATTGAAGCACTCCCACCCAGAGGGCCACTGCACTCGCGGCCAAACGACCCGTCACGGCTCTTAGAACCGTGCCTATGCTCGAAACTACTGATACCGGAGGCTCAAATAGCTGCCCACAGCAAAAATCACACGATCTATACTGCACAAAAAACACAAAACTGCACTTTAATTCATAAACTTGGTTCTATGTCCGTCAAGCAGCCCTTGGTAAACCCATCATCGGCGAGCCTCTGCCGCCGGGCCCGATTGCAGTCCTCGGGCACCTCGCAATGCGGGAGCCCCTTGCCCAACGGTACGGGTAACCCATAGGTATTCACCACCGAGTGCTTGCAGTAAATTACTTTAAGCCTAAACAAAGGAGACAAGTCCAATGACCACCCGCCGCCTCGTCATCAGCCATAGCGCCGCCCTCGTGGGCGCCGCATCTACAGGGCTGTTGCTGCCCTCCATCGTGCGTGCGCAAAGCGGCAAGGTGCGCGTGGGCTTCATGCTGCCCTACACCGGTACCTTTGCACAACTGGGGGTCGCCATCGAGAACGGCGTGCGCCTGGCCATAGACCAGCAGGGTGGCAAGCTCGGCGGTCGCGAGATCGAATGGTTCAAGGTGGACGACGAGTCCGAGCCCAGCAAGGGTGTCGAGAACGCGAGCAAGCTGGTGCAGCGCGACAAGGTGGATGTGCTGATTGGCACCGTGCATTCAGGTGTGCAGATGGGCATTCAGAAGGTGGCGCGCGATACGGGGGTTCTCAACCTGATTCCCAACGCCGGCGTGCATGCCGCCACACGCGCACTGTGTGCCCCCAACGTTTTCCGTACTTCGTTCAGCAATTCCCAGCCCACGCTGGCCCTGGGCAAAGCCATGGTCGAAAAGGGCCACAAGAAGGCTGTGTGGATCACCTGGAAATACGCGGCAGGGGACGAAGCCTTCGAAGGCTTCAAGCAAAGCTATACCGCAGCCGGCGGCACCATCGTGAAGGAACTGGGCCTGCCTTTCCCCAACGTGGAATTCCAGGCGCTGCTGACCGAAATCGCCGCCCTCAAGCCCGACGCCGTGGCCTGCTTCTTCGCGGGCGGCGGTGCTGCCAAGTTCATCAAGGACTATGCGGCCGCAGGCCTCAAGGACAAGATTCCGCTGTACGGCTCGGGCTTCCTCACCGAAGGCGTGCTGGACGCCGCCGGCCCCGCTGCCGACGGCATCATCACGACCATGCACTACAGCGACTCGCTGGACACACCGCGCAACAAGCAATTCCGCCTGGAATACGCCAAGGCCTTCCGCAGCCAGCCCGATGTGTACGCGGTACAGGGCTACGACACCGGCCTTCTGCTGGTGCAGGGCGCCAACGCCGTCAAGGGCGACCTGTCCGCCAAGGCTGCCGTCATCAAGGCGATGGAAAGCGCCACCATCGACAGCCCGCGCGGCAAGTGGACGATGAGCAAGGCACACAACCCCGTGCAGGACATCTACCTGCGCCGCGTCGAGAACAAGGAAAACAAGGTGATTGGCATTGCCGCCAAGGCCCTGGCCGACAGCGGTGCCGGCTGCCGCATGGGCTGACGCGCTCACCCCACTGCCCGGGGCACGGCGCGTGCTGGACTTCGGGTCCGGTCCGCCCCGCAGCTTTGACACAATGCATTGATGGACTGCCGCCATGGCAGGCCTGTCTGCTGTGCGCCCGGACTTTGCGGCCACCTTGCCTTCCACCCAATCCTATGTCGCTCAGTACCTACCTGCTCTACCTTGCCGCAGTGGCCCTGCTGGTTCTTTCGCCCGGCCCGACGATGCTCATGTGCATGACCAATTCTCTGCAGCACGGCCCGCGCAAGGCCCTCGCCGCTGCTGCAGGCAGCGTGACGGCAGTGCTGGGCACCATGCTGCTTTCGGCCCTGGGCCTTGGCGCATTGCTGGCGGCATCGGAAACCGCCTTCTGGGTGCTCAAGGCTGCCGGCGCGGCGTATCTGATCTGGCTTGGCATCAAGACATTTCGCAGCCAGACCACGGTGTTCGACGAGATGCCCGCCAACAGCACGCAGACCAAGGCCGTGGTGCCCGCGCGCAAGCTCTACATCCAGGGTCTCATCGTGGGCGGCAGCAACCCCAAGGCCCTGCTGTTCTTCACGGCGTTCTTCCCCCAGTTTCTGGACCCGACCGCCGCATGGGCGCCGCAGTTTGCCGTGCTGGCAAGCACCTTTGTGGCTTTTGAATTCACGGTTCTCACGCTGTGTGCACTGGGTGTAGCACGGCTGGCACCCGTTTTGCGCTCTGGCGCACGCATGCGCTGGTTCAACCGCATTTCGGGCGGCCTGTTCACGTTGATGGGCACCCTTTTGCTGGCGACACGCCGCGCTACCTGATCCCCTGTCTCTTTGCCCACCATGGACTTCGCCACTTTCCTGATCCAGTTGCTCAACAGCGTGCAGTACGGGCTGCTGCTGTTCATGCTGGCCGCCGGCCTGACGCTGATTTTCGGAATCATGGGGGTGGTGAATCTGGCGCACGGCAGCTTTTACATGCTGGGGGCTTACCTGGGCTATTCGCTGTCGGGCCACTTTGGCAGCCTCACGCTGGCCATCCTGGGGGGTGCCGTGCTGGCCGTGTTGTTTGGCCTGGCGCTGGAGTGGCTGCTGTTTCGCCACTTCTACCACCGCGACCACCTGGACCAGGTGCTGCTGACCTTCGGCCTCATCTACATCTTTGAGGAACTGCGCTCCATCCTCTGGGGGGACGACGTGCACGGCGTCCCGATTCCAGCGATGCTGGACTGGTCCATTCCGCTCACCGACACCCTTTCCTACCCGGTCTACCGGCTGTTCATCTCCGGCGTGTGCATGGCGCTGGCGCTGGGCCTGTACCTGCTGATCTCCAAAACGCGGCTGGGCATGAAGATCCGCGCGGGCGCCTTCAACCGCGACATGGCCGAATCGCTGGGGGTGAACATCAAGCTGATCCACGCCATCGTCTTTGCGCTGGGCGTGGGCCTGGCGGCCGTCGCGGGCATGGTGGCCGCGCCGGTATCCAGCGTCTATCCCAACATGGGCTCGTCCGTTCTCATCATGTGTTTTGTGGTGGTGGTGATCGGCGGCATAGGTTCCGTGCGTGGCGCCCTGATCTCGGCCCTGCTTGTGGGGCTGGTGGACACCTTTGGCAAGGTGTTGCTGCCATCGATGGCCGGAATGCTGGTCTACATGCTGATGGCGGCTGTGCTGCTGTGGAAACCCGAAGGCCTGTTCAAACAATGATGACCCCGATGCTTGCCACTGTCACTTCGCGCGCTTCCCACACCATACACGCTTCGCAGCCCGGCGCCCCCCTATGAGTACCCCCCGCGCCCATATCGAAGTGCTGCCGCGCAGCGTGCAATTCGCCCTGGCACTGGGGCTGGCTGCGCTGCTGCTGTTCCCGGTCGTCGGCAGTGATTTCTACGTGCAGATGGTCACACGCATGATGATCATGGCCATCTTCGCAATGAGCCTGGATCTGCTGCAGGGCGTGACCGGCCTGGTGTCGCTGGGCCATGCCGCCTACTTTGGCGTGGCGGGCTACGCGCTGGCCTTTCTCACGCCCGCCGATACGCCGGTGAGCCTGTGGTGGTCGCTGCCGCTGGCCGTTGCCGGTGCCGGGCTGGTGGCGCTGGTCATCGGCTTCTTTGTGGTCCGCACCCACGGCATCTACTTCATCATGGTCACGATGGCGTTCGCGCAGATGGTGTTCTACCTGTTCTTCGACAACAAGGTGCTGGGCGGCTCGGACGGGCTGTACATCAATTTCCGGCCCGACGCCTCCATCTTTGGCTGGCTGCCTTTTGACCTCGAAGGCCGCAAGACCTTCTACTACTTCACGCTGGCGCTGGTGGTCATCGTCTATGTACTGCTGCGCCGCCTGCTCTGGAGCCCACTGGGCCGCGCACTTTCGGGCATCCGCATCAACGAGCACCGCATGCGCGCCATGGGTTTTGGCACGCGCGGCTACAAACTCACCGCGTTCACCGTGGCGGGTGCGCTGGCAGGCCTGGCGGGCTACCTGTGGGGCGCACAGACGGGCTACGTAAACCCTGAGCTGATGGGCTTTCACATGAGCGCGCACGCCATCATGATGATCATCCTGGGCGGTATGGGCAATTTTGCGGGAGCCATCGTGGGAGCGTTCGCGTTCGAGTACCTGCTGCATGTGTTCAAGGACATCACCAAACACTGGCAGCTGCTGATGGGCGGTTTTATCGTGCTGGTGGTGGTGGCAGCGCCGCGTGGGCTGCTGGGCATGCTGGGGCAGCGCCGGGCCGCCAAGGCGCAGGAGGATTCTCACCATGGCTGATGCTCTGCTCTCGGCCCGCCAGCTCACCAAACGCTTCGGAGGCCTGGCCGCTGTCAACGGCGTATCGTTGGACCTGTGGCGTGGTCAGATCCATGCCGTGATCGGCCCCAACGGCGCGGGCAAGTCCACACTGACCAACCTGCTCTCGGGCGACCTTCCACCGAGCGCGGGCCAAGTGCAACTTGGCAGCACCGATGTGACCGGCTGGGCGCCCGAACGCATCTCGCGCCAGGGCCTGGGGCGCAGCTACCAAAAAACCAACATCTTTTTGCCGCTCACAGTGCATGAAAACGTGCGCCTGGCCGCGCAGTCGCGCGATGCGCAGCAGCCCTGGAACCCGCTGCGCTGGTGGCAGGACACACGTGCAAACACTATCAAAAACAGCGCTACCAACGCCCGCCTGGAAAGCGCTATCGAGCTTTCTGGCTTGAAAGACCGGCGCATGGCGATTGCCGGCGCCATGAGCCACGGCGAGCAGCGCCAGTTGGAGATCGCCATGACCTTGGCCACGGAGCCCCAGGTGCTGCTGCTCGACGAGCCCCTGGCGGGCATGGGCGTGGCCGAAGCGGAACGCATGGTCGAGCTGCTGCAGCGCCTCAAACCCGCCCACGCCATCATGCTGGTGGAGCACGATATGGATGCCGTGTTTGCGCTGGCTGACCGTCTCACGGTGATGGTCAACGGCGAGGTGATTGCGCATGGCACACCGCCCGAGGTGCGCGCCGATGCCACCGTGCAGGCGGCCTACCTCGGAGAGGACCACTGAGATGACCACTCCATGGATCGATGCCAAGGGCATCCACACCTTCTACGGCAGCAGCCACATCCTGCACGGCATTGATTTCACCGTGGGCCAGGGCGAAACCATCGGCCTCATGGGCCGCAACGGCATGGGCAAGAGCACCCTGCTCAAGTCCCTGATGGGCCTGATCAAGCCCCGCTCTGGCAGCGTGGCCGTGGCGGGCCGCGATATGACGGGCAAGCCACCCTATGAGGTGGCGCGCCTGGGCATCGCGTACGTGCCGGAAGGCCGTGGCATTTTTGGCAACCTGAGCGTGGTCGAGAACCTGCAGATGGCCGCGCGCGCCGGCACACGCGGCCAGCGCGATTGGACCTACGAGCGTGTGCTGGAGACCTTCCCGCGCCTGAAGGAGCGCCTCGGCCACGGCGGCCAGCAGCTCAGCGGGGGCGAGCAACAGATGCTGACCATTGGCCGCGCGCTGATGACCAACCCCGACGTACTCATCCTCGACGAGGCCACCGAAGGCCTGGCCCCGCTGATCGCCCGCGAGATCTGGCGCATCTGCAGCCTCATCAAGGACAGCGGCATCAGCAGCGTCATCGTGGACAAGAACTGGAAACACGTCACGCAGATCACCGACCGCAACATCATCCTGGTCAAGGGCCAGGTGGTGTTCGAGGGCAGCTCCGACGCATTGCACGCGCAGCCGCAACTGCTAGACCAGTACCTCGGGGTATAAGAATGCGGCCGATGGCGCCCCGCCGATAGAATCGTCCGCTTTCGTCTTCGAGGGGTTCGCCCGTGTCCGATCGCCTGGCAGTTCTGCCGCAATACCTCCTGCCCAAGCAGGCACTGACCACCCTGGCTGGAAAATTTGCGTCGGCCCAGTTGGGCGGACTGACCACCTCGGTGATCCGCCACTTTGTGGCCCGCTATAACGTCAACATGGCCGAGGCCGCCAACCCCGACATCACCAGCTACGCATCGTTCAACGACTTCTTCACGCGTGCGTTGAAACCCGGGGCCCGCCCGCTGGCGGCGGCAGACCTGATCTGCCCGGTGGACGGCGCCATCAGCCAGTTTGGTCCCATCGCGAAGGACCAGATTTTCCAGGCCAAGGGGCACACCTACTCCACCACCGCGTTGGTGGGCGGCGATGCGGAAGCAGCAGCCCGTTTTGACAACGGCCACTTCGCCACGCTGTACCTCAGCCCGCGCGACTACCACCGCATCCACATGCCCTGCGCGGGCGAGCTGACGCGCATGGTGCATGTGCCGGGCGATCTGTTTTCGGTGAACCCGACCACGGCACGAGGTGTGCCCGGCCTGTTCGCGCGCAATGAACGCGTGGTGTGCTTTTTTGAGTCGGCCCAGGGGCCCTTTGTGCTGGTGCTGGTGGGCGCCACCATCGTGGGCAGCATGGCCACCGTGTGGCACGGGCAGGTCAACCCGCCACGCACGGGCACGCTGCGGCAGTGGGACTACGCCAAAGGTCAGGTCAGCCTGCAGCAGGGTGAAGAAATGGGCCGCTTCCTGCTCGGCTCCACGGTGGTGATGTTGTTTCCCCAGGGGCCATTGCAATTCAACCCGCAGTGGGCTCCGATGCGGGCGATTCAGCTGGGCGAGGCCATGGCACAGCGCGGGGCGGTCTGAGCGACCGCAGCCTTGCGACAGGCAAAGGGTGGTAAGCACCCTGCCCTGTGCACCAGCCCGTCAGATCCGGTCCGGGACGCGCGTCAGCTGAAACGCGGTGGGGGCCAGTTGCAGGGTGTCGGGGTGCACGGCAGTGTCGTTGCCCACCAGATAGATCATCAGCGCATTGCGGCGGATGACCACATGGCTGACTGTTTCGCGCTGCTGCTTCCACTGGACGGAAGCGCCAGGCTTGAAATGGGGCATGTAGTAATAGGCGGTTGGATCCATGGGGTGCGGCTCCTTCCGCTTGAGTGGGCCAACAGGGAGCCCTCTCAGCGGCCAGATGTGGACCGCTGACCCATGGTAGCACCGAACCCCCATCAACAGTGAGAGGGCTAGCTCACAAGCTTGAGCAAGCTCAAGCCTTTGATGCTGACGTGGCGAAGGCCAGTGCCGCAGTCAACATGCGCTGCAGATGGGGCTGGACGCGCGCCGCAACCTCAGGCAGATAGTCAAATGGCAAGGCCTCCTGCATGTAGCTGCACTGTGTCATTTCCAGCTGGATGGCATGCACGCCTTGCTCTGGCTGGCCGTAGTGGCGTGTGATGTGCCCGCCCTTGAAACGGCCGTTGAGTACGGCGGTGTAGCCAGTGGCTTGTTGTGCAATCGACAGCAGTTCTTGCGCCAGGGCGGGGTTGCAGCTTTCGCCATCGGCCGTGCCCAGGTTCAGGTCGGGCAGCTTGCCCTCAAAAAAGCGTGGCAGTACCGAGCGGATGGAATGCGCATCCCATAGCACCGCCACGCCATGCCGGGCCCTGATGCGGTCCAGCTCGGCACGCAGTTGTGCGTGGTATGGCACCCACACCGCCTGGCGCCGCGCCGCCACCTCTGCATCATCCGGCACATCCCCTTGGGCGTAGATGGGCGTGTCATCAAAGGTATCGACCGGGCACAGGCCGGTGACGCTCTGGCCGGGGTACAGGCTGGTGCCGTCGGGCGGGCGGTTCAGATCGACCACATACCGCGAATGCGTGGCTACGAGGATGGAAGCCCCCAGGTCTTTGGCAAACGCATACAGTCGCTCCATGTGCCAGTCGGTGTCGGGCACCTGGCGGGCCTCGTCGGTAAAGCGCGCCGCCAGCGCCGGGGGCACGTAGGTGCCCGCGTGGGGCATGGACACCAGCAGCGGTGCGGTACCGGGGTAGAGAACATAAGGTGGTGGAGAGGTATCAGTCATCACAAATCCAAAGGTATGGGTTCAATCTGGCGCGATGGTGGCGGAACGCGCGGTCACAAACGCATGGGCAGCATCACCGTGCAGTGCGTGCCGTCCAGCAGCGATGCGCCGCTGGCCCGCCACCCACACACTGTCAATGGCGGAGGTGCGGTGGCTGCCAAACACATGGGCCGACAGCATGCTGTGCGCGGGCAGATCGCGCAGCGCCACATGCTGCGCATCGAGCGCCACCAGGTCGGCCTGCTGCCCCACCGCGATGCCGCCAATGGCGCGCCCTGCGGCCTGCGACCCGCCTGCAACGGCCTGCAAGGTCATGGCCGTCGCAACCTCGGGCTGCGCTGCATTGGCCAGCACATTGCGCTGGCGCAGCGACAGGCGCTGGCCGTATTCGAGCATCAGCAGTTCCTCGGCCGCGTTCACGCAGGCATGGCTGTCAGAGCCCACGCCCCAACGGCCGCCGTGCTGCAGCCACAGCGGCATGTCGAAGATGCCGTCGCCCAGGTTGGCTTCCGTGGTGGGGCAGATGCCAGCCACAGCACCCGTGCGGGCAGCATCGGCGTATTCCTGCGGCGTCATGTGCGTGGCATGCACCAGGCACCAGCGCTCATCCACCAGCGCGTGCTCCAGCAGCCACTGCACAGGGCGCTGGCCGCTCCAGGCAATGCAGTCATCCACCTCCTGCGTCTGCTCAGCAATGTGGATGTGGATAGGGGCCTCGGGGCTGAGCGCCGTGAGGCCCTGCACAGCAGCGGCCAGGCTGTCGGGCGGCACCGCACGCAGCGAGTGCGGTGCAAGACCCAAAACAGCCCCTTGCGCCTGTGCAGCGGGCGTGAGCCGCTCCAATAATGAGAGCATGTTATCCGTGCTGCGGATGAACCGGGCCTGGTCTGCACGCGGCGGCTTGGCGCCAAACCCGCTGGTCTGGTACAGCACCGGCAGCAGCGTGATGCCCATGCCCGCGTTGCGCGCTGCGCGCAGCAATGCCTGCGACAGCGTGGCATCGTCGGCATACGGTGTGCCATCCTGGTCGTGGTGCACGTAATGGAACTCGCACACCGACGTGTAGCCTGCCTCCAGCATCTCCACATACAGCCAGGTGGCGATGGCCTCCAGAGACTCGGGCGTGATGCGTGCGGCAAAGCGGTACATCAGGTTGCGCCAGCTCCAGAAGCTGTCCTGACTTTCCCCCCTGTACTCGGTGAGGCCCGCAAACGCGCGCTGGAAGGCGTGCGAATGCAGGTTGGGCATACCAGGCAGCACAGGCCCTGGGGCCACGGGAGTGCCCTGTGGCACAACGGCATCCGGTGCGACGGTGCAAAGGCGCCCAGCCTCATCCCATTGCAGCAGTACATTGCGCGCCCAGCCGGTGGGCAGCAGGGCGTTCGGGGCAAACAGCTCATTCATTGATCACGCTCCAGAAGGGTAGGCGCTGCGCCAGAAGGCTTCCAGTGCTTCGCAAAAAGCCTGCGGCGCCTCGTCAGGCCACATATGGGTGGCCTGAGGCACCACCAGATGGCGCACCTGCGGCACGGCACGCGCCGCAGCGCTGGCGACTTCGCCAAAGACGGGGCGTGTGTCACCGCCCTGGGCAATACACACAGGCAGCGTGATGGCCGCCAGGTCGGTGGCAGACAGCGGCAGCGGCGGCGTCTGCGACATGATGCGCGGCAGCGTGTGCGCGTTGTCCAGTTGCACGGCGCGCCGCTCTGCAGGCTGGCGGTCAAAGTACCCCGGCGACTGGCCCGAGGCATCCATGAGGATGCGGGTAGCAGCGGCCAAATCACTCCGCAACACGGCCTCGGCCAACGGGCCGTACATGAGCTGTGCATCGGCCTGAAAGCGTGCCAGCGCTTCCGGCTCCTGCAGATAGGTAGGAAAGCCTGGCTCGTACACGAACACGCTGCGCAGCCGCGTGGCGTGGTGCCGCGCCATGTACAAAGCGGCATGTGCTGAATACGACCAGGCCACCAGATGCACCGGGCCCTGGCCCCATGCGTCGATGGCCTGCACGAGGTCGTCCAGATGCGTGGCCAGCCCAAAGGGCGGGCCATCGTCGGGCCAAGTCTCCGTACCAAAGTAGCGCAGCGTGACGGCCAGTGTGTTCCAGCGCGCAGCCAGATGGATCTGGTGGGCCGACCACATCCGCGCATCGGCCAACGCACCGTGCACCAGCAGCACGGGCGCCCCCTGCCCTTGCTGGCGCCCGGGCATGGGGCCCAAGCGCAGTTCCGACACAGCCATGCTCATGCCTCACTCCTTGCCCTTGCAATACGCCCTTGCCGCACGATGGTGCAGTCGGGCTTTTGGCCCAGCCAGTAGGCCAGCTCGGCCGCCTCGCCCACAGGCCACAGCACAAAATTGGCGGGCCTGCCAGATGCGATGAGGCCGTGGGAATCTTGCAAGCCCAGCGCGCGCGCGGCATGGGTGGTGATACCAGCCAGCGCCTCGGGCACCGTCAGGCGGAACAGCGTGCAGGCCATGTTGGCCATCAGCAGCAGGCTGAGCGCGGGCGAGGTTCCGGGGTTGTGGTCGGTGGAGACGGCCATGGGCACGCCCGCTGCGCGCAGCTGCGCGATGGGCGGCAGGTGCGTGTCGCGCAGCGTGTAGTAGGCACCGGGCAGCAGCACGGCCACGGTGCCTGCGGCCTTCATGGCAGCGATGCCGTCGGCCGAAAGGTGCTCGATGTGGTCGCATGACAGCGCGCCGTAGCGTGCTGCCAGCGCCGAGCCGCCCATGTCCGACAGCTGCTCGGCATGCAGCTTGACGGGAATGCCCAGCTTTTGCGCAGCCTGGAAGACCTGTTCGGTTTCGGCCAGCGTGAAGGCGATGCGTTCGCAGAACACATCCACCGCATCCACCAGGCCCTCGGCGGCCAGCGCGGGCAGCATCTCCTTGCAGACTAGATCGACATAGTCTTGGCTACGGCCTGCGTACTCGGGCGGCAGCGCGTGTGCGCCCAAAAAGGTGGTGCGCACCGTCACGCCAAACGCCTCGCCCAGACGGCGGGCCACGCGCAATTGCTTGCGTTCGTGCTCCAAGGCCAGGCCGTAGCCGGACTTGATCTCGACGGCGCATACGCCTTCGGCCATCAGGGCCTGCAGGCGCGGCGCAGCCTGGTCAAAGAGTTCGTCTTCGGTGGCAACGCGCGTGGCCTTCACCGACGAGACGATGCCCCCACCCGCCTTGGCCACTTCTTCATAGGTGGCACCGGCCAGGCGCATGGCGAATTCGTTGGCACGCTGGCCACCATAGACCAGGTGCGTGTGGCAGTCCACCAGCCCGGGGGTGGCGAGCGCGCCCCGCGCATCATGGCGCGGCAATGCCTGGTAGGCGGCAGGCAACTGCGCCTCGGGCCCCACCCAGGCCATCTGGCCTTGCTGCACCACCACGCAGGCGGGCTGGCCCTCGGGCACGGGCACATCGGCCACCCACAGGCCGGGCGCGGGTTTCAGGTTCTGCCACACGCCATCGGCGTTCTGGCTGGCGGCCCATCCATTGGGGTGACTGGGGTTGTCGTTGTGTTGCATCTGCCTGCCCACCCGTGGGCTCCGTGTTGAATGCTATATAAATAATAGCTACCAACTCTTATCCATCAAGCGGTGGCGGCCATTTTTATTCAAACTTTAGGGGCTACACCGCGCTGCAAGGCGATCCAGACCAGTGCGGGCGCATCGGCGTCGGCCCCCGCATGCAGCGGCTCCAGTTGGCCCGGCGTCGCACCGCCCTCACCCGCCCACCAAAAGCCCTGCCCTGCCGCCAACGCACGCGGCCCGGCGCCCTGCGCCACCCATTGCCAATCGCCCTGCAGCACCAGGCACAGGCCTGCGGGCGTGTCGCCCGGAGACTGCGCATCGCCCACCACCTGCAGCGGCCCGTGCCACAGGCCCCGCCGTTGCATCAGGTTGAAGTCCTTGGAGGTGCCGCCCAGCATGGCGTCATCCACCGCGTCATCGCCCGAGAACGCAAACGGTTGCCAGCGCTGCTCCAGCCGGTGCTCCCAGCCAGTGCTGCGCAGGTGCAGGCCGTCACCGCCCAGCAGCATGATCTGGCGATCAATGGCCGGGAAGACCGAGAACGGCCCGGGCCGGTCCACCGTGGCCAGGCTCACGCGCCACTCAAAGCTGTTCATGTCCGCGCCGGGGGGCCAGCAGGCCAGCTCCTGCGTGCTGCCGCCGCCGTTTTTCCAGGGCATGCTGGGCGTGGTGGCCAGGTCAAAAAAGTGCATTGCCATCGGTGTCGTTGTCGTTGTCGTCGTGTTCATCAATCAGGATGTTGCGGCAGTCTGCCCCGCGCCCGTCACCAGCAGCGGGAACAGCGGATGGTCCATCTCAGCCCCGGCAGGCAGCTCATCGGCCAGGCCCGGGAACTCGGGCGAGGTCTTCCACGGCCGGGGCGCATGGCGCGTGTCGTCGCCCAGAAAGCGCACCGAAAACACGCGGCGGCGGTTAGTGCCCTCTACCCCACCCGCCGCATGCAGCGTGAGCATGTGAAAACACACCACGTCACCGGGCTCGATCTCCCAGCCCACGATGGGGAATGCAGCACGGTCGGCCTCAACATTGGGCAGGTCCTGCAGGCTGCCTTCGGGGAACCACTTCGCCTGGTTGTCCATGAAGGTGCGCGGCATGAGCCATGGGCCCTTGTGCGAGCCCGCCACAAACTCCAGCGTAGCCGCACGCGACACCGGGTCCACCGGTATCCACATGCTGATGTTCTGCTGGCCGTCGATGTTGTAGTAGGGCTGGTCCTGGTGCCAGGGCGTGCGCTGGCGGGTTCCCGGCTCCTTGACCAGCACATGGTCGTGGTACAGCCGCACGGTGCGCGACTGCATCAGGCGCTGCGCAGCCAGCGCCAGCGGTGTCTCGTGCACAAAGCGGCCAAACTGCGGGATGTCCTGCCAGTTGCAGAAGTCCTCGAAGAAGCGGCCCGGGTCGTCAGGCCTGCTGGCCACCTTTGCACGCGGGCTGGGTGCGGCCAGGTTGGCATCGATGCCATCGCGCAGCAGTGCCACCTCATCGCGCGTGAGCAACTGCTTGATGCAGATGGCGCCGTCGCGGTCAAAACGCGCGATGTCGTCTGCGGTCAGGCGCTCCTGCAAGCGCTGCTGAAAGCGTGCTTGCAAGGGTGTGTCCAAAGCAGATGAAGGCTGGGGCATCGGGGTTGTCTCCTTGATTGTTATTGACCATGGTGCACCACGCCGCTCCCAGCCTCAGGCCTCAGGCGCGCGTGAGCACGGCTTGCAGGAAAGAGCGCGTGCGCTCCTGCGTCGGGTTGGTGAAGATGGTGGCAGGTTCACCGGCCTCAATGATGCCGCCGCCGTCCATCACCACGACCACATCGCCCACCTCGCGTGCAAAGTCCATTTCGTGCGTGACCACCATCATGGTCATGCCTTCGCTGGCCAGCAGCTTCATGACCTGCAGCACCTCGCCCACCAGCTCGGGGTCCAGCGCTGAGGTGGGCTCGTCGAACAGCATCACGCGCGGCTCCATGGCCAGCGCGCGGGCAATGGCCACACGCTGCTTCTGTCCGCCCGACAAGCTGGCGGGCATGGCCGTGGCTTTGTGCGCCAGGCCCACCTTGGCCAGCAGGGCCTGGGCACGCTCCTCGGCCTCCTTGCGCGACAGGCCGTGCAGCTTGCGTGGGCCCAGCGTCACGTTGTCAAGCACCGACAGATGCGGGAACAGGTTGAACGACTGGAACACCATGCCCACCTCCTCGCGCAGCGCGTTGAGGTCATGGTCGGGCAGCATGCGGCCGTCCTGCACCAGTGTGCGGCCACAAATCTCGACCGTTCCGCCTTCGGGCTGCTCCAGCCCGTTGCAGCAGCGCAAAAAAGTGCTCTTGCCCGAGCCGCTGGGCCCGATGACCACCACCACCTGCGACGGCAGCACATCAAAGTCGATGCCGTTCAGCACCACATGGTTGCCAAACGCCTTGCGCAGCCCGCGGATGCGCACGATGGGCTCGGCGGACGGGCTTGCTCCGGTCATCACAGAATTTTTCTTCATTGCACCATCCCCCCGGCACGCAGGCGCAGCTCCATGCGGCGCAGCACCAACGAAGTGACACCCGTGAGGATGAAATACACCACCGCAATCGCCAGGTACACCTCCAGCGAGCGGTACGACACACTGATGATCTTCTGCCCTTCGTGCATCAGGTCGTGGATGGTGAGCAGCGACACCAGCGCCGAGTTCTTGATGAGCGCGATGAACTCATTGCCCAGCGGCGGAATCATGCGCACCACGGCCTGTGGCAGCACCACCGTGCGCATGGCCAGGCCCGACGACATGCCGATGGAACGCGCGGCCTCCATCTGCCCCTTGTCGATGGACTGGATGGCGCCGCGCACCACCTCGGACACATAGGCGCCCGAGTAGATGCCCAGGCCGATCACGCCACACACGAAGGCAGGCAGGAGGATGCCAAACTGAGGCAGGCCAAAGAACAGGATGAACAGCTGCACCAGCAGCGGCGTGCCGCGTATCGCGGCCACGTAGGCAGTGCACAGGGCGTAGACCACGCGGCGCTTGGGGTTCAGGCGGCCAATGCCCACCAGCAGGCCCATGGCGCAGCCCAGCAGCAGCGAGGCGGCCGTGATTTCCACAGTGACCAGCGCGCCCGCCAGCAATTGGGGCAACCCGGCCCAGACAGGAGAAAAATCGAGTTCCATGGCTCAGTTCGGCAACGGTCAGTGGGTCAGTGGCTTACTTGGCAGCGCTGTTGCTGAACCACTTCTTGACGATGGCCGCATAGGTGCCGTCGGCCTTGAGCTTGGTGATGGCACCGTTGACGGCCTTCGTCAGCTCCGGCGTGTCCTTGCGCAGGGCCATGCCGTATTCCTCGGTGGTGAGCTGCTCGTCGAGCACGCGCAGACCCGGGCGGGTGCGCACATACTGGAACGCGGCGGGCTTGCCGGTCACGGCGGCGTCGGCGCGGCCGATGTCCACCAGGTTGAACATCTCCTGGTTCTTCTCGACCTCCACGCGCTGCACCTTGGGGAATTTTTCGGTCAGGTACGACACCGACTTGGTGCCCACCTGCACGCTGACCTTCTTGCCGTCCAGGTCGGCCAGCTTGTTGATGGCCTTGTTGTCGGCCTTCACCATCACCACCAGGCCGCCGGCGTAGTAGGAGTCGGTGAAGTCCACCACCTTCTTGCGCTCGTCGGTGATGTAGATGGCCGACACCGCCATGTCAAAACGCTTGGAAATCAGGCCGGGAATCAGGCCCTTGAAGTCGATGTCCACCCACTCGACCTGCTTGCCCATGGTCTTGGCAATGGCCTCCACCAGCTCGACATCAAAGCCTGTGCGTTTGCCGTTCTCGACAAACTCCATGGGCGGGAAAGTGGCATCGGTGCCCACACGCAGGACGTTGTCCTGGGCCTGTGCACCCGTGGTGCAGAAGGCTGCGGCGGCCAGGCTGGCCAGAAGAAGGTTGCGGCGAAGGTTCATGGGGAAAGCTCCTTGGGAAGGGGTGAGGGAAATCAGGGAGAAGTGAGCTGGCGGGAGATGCGCGCTGCGGCGACGACAGCCATGCCGGTGAGTGCGGTCTCCTGCCCCTGGGCCCGCAAGATCGGGGCCATCAGGGTGATGGCTCCGGCGGCCTGCCGCGGAGAACCGAACACGGGCACGCTGACGCCCCAGACACCGGCATCCACTTCGCCGGAGCTGACGGCGTAACCCGCCTTGGCAATGCCCTCCAGCTCGGTCAGCGCCGCCTGGCGCTCAGCAGTGTCTGCGCCGTAGTGCAGGTCCAGAATGGCATTGCGCGTAGCCGGTGCCACATGGGCAAGCAGGCACTTGGCGGAGGCACCCGCGCGCAGCGGCACGCTGCGCCCTTTTTCAAACGAGCAGCGCAGGGCCTGCGTGCTGTCCACCATGTCCAGGCACACCACGCTGTCATTCACGGCCACCACCAGTCCCACGCTTTCGTGGGACTGCCGGGCCAGGGCCTGCATGTCCGGCCGCGCGTGGTGCACCAGGTGCGACGCCATGTCAAAGCCCAGGGCCAGTTGCAGGCTCAGCGGCCCGGGCGCGTAGTGCCCGCTGCTCTCCAGCACAAAGCCCCACTGCTTGAGCCGCGCCAACTGGCGGTACAGCGTGCTGCGCGCCAGGCCCGTGGCCTCCATCAACTCGGCCGCCGACATGGGCTGCCCATGTTGCGCCAGCACCGCCAGCACGTGCAAAACACGGTCGGCAGCAGCAACGGAGGTGGGTCCACGGGTGGGCATGGACTCAGTATCAAAGGATTGCAGCGGCATTCAAACCCAACATTCCCAACGACTGGGAATGCAGTTCCCTTTTTTCACATTCCTGTCATTTCCTCCCTCGCCCCTTCACTTCACCATGGGCAGCTTCAGGCCCTGCTTCTTGGCCGTCTCCACCGCCAGTTCGTAGCCAGCATCGGCATGGCGCATCACGCCGCTGCCGCAGTCGTTGACCAGCACGCGCGCCAGACGCTCGGCTGCGGCATCGGTGCCATCGGCCACGATGACCATGCCCGAGTGCTGCGAGTAGCCCATACCCACGCCGCCGCCGTGGTGCAGGCTCACCCAGGTGGCGCCGCCTGCGGTGTTGAGCAGCGCGTTGAGCAGCGGCCAGTCGCTCACGGCGTCGGTGCCGTCCTTCATGCCTTCGGTCTCGCGGTTGGGGCTGGCCACGCTGCCAGTGTCCAGGTGGTCGCGGCCGATCACGATGGGGGCCTTCAGCTCGCCGTTCTTCACCATCTCGTTGAAGGCCAGGCCCGCGATGTGGCGCTCGCCCAGGCCCAGCCAGCAGATGCGTGCGGGCAGACCCTGGAAGGCAATGCGCTCACCCGCCATGTCGAGCCAGCGGTGCACATGCTTGTTCTCGGGGAACAGCTCCTTGATCTTGGCGTCGGTCTTGCGGATGTCTTCCGGGTCGCCCGACAGGGCCACCCAGCGGAACGGGCCCTTGCCTTCGCAGAACAGCGGGCGGATGTACGCGGGCACAAAGCCGGGGAAGTCGAATGCGTCCTTCACGCCTTCGTCAAACGCCACCTGGCGGATGTTGTTGCCGTAGTCCACCACCGGGATGCCCATGTGCTGGAAGTCGAGCATGGCCTGCACGTGCACGGCGCAGGACTTGGCTGCAGCCTTCTTCAGCACCTCGTGCTGGGTCACGTCCTGCTGCGCGGCGCGCCACTGCGCCACCGTCCAGCCTGCGGGCAGGTAGCCGTTGACGAGGTCATGGGCCGAGGTCTGGTCGGTCACCAGATCGGGCTTGAGGCCACCGGCCTTGGCGCGGCGCACCAGCTCCGGCAGAATTTCTGCGGCGTTGCCCAGCAGCGCAATCGACACCGCCTCTTTGGCTGCGGTGTGCTGATGGATCAGCTCGAACGCGTGGTCGATGTCACGTGCCTGCTTGTCCACGTAGCGCGTGCGCAGGCGGAAGTCGATGCTGCTTTGCTGGCATTCAATGTTGAGCGACACCGCGCCCGCAAAGGTGGCGGCCAGCGGCTGCGCGCCGCCCATGCCGCCCAGGCCTGCGGTCAGTATCCACTTGCCTTCGAGTGACCCGCCATAGTGCTTGCGGCCCGCCTCGGCAAAGGTTTCGTACGTGCCCTGGACGATGCCCTGCGTGCCGATGTAGATCCAGCTGCCGGCGGTCATCTGGCCGTACATGAACAGGCCCTTCTGGTCCAGCTCGCTGAAGTGTTCCCAGTTGGCCCACTTGGGCACCAAGTTGGAGTTGGCCAGCAGCACGCGCGGCGCGTTGGCGTGGGTCTTGAACACGCCCACGGGCTTGCCGGACTGGATGAGCAGGGTCTCGTCGTCGTTCAGGTCCTTGAGCGACGCGAGGATCTGGTCAAAACACTCCCAGTTGCGCGCGGCACGGCCAATGCCGCCGTACACCACCAGGTCTTGCGGGCGCTCGGCCACTTCGGCGTCCAGGTTGTTCTGGATCATGCGATAGGCCGCTTCGGTGAGCCAGCTCTTGCAGGTGAGTTCTGTGCCGCGCGGCGCGCGGATCACGCGGCTGGCGTCGTGGCGGGGGTCGGTGTTGGAGGCGGCGGCGATGATGGCGTCGTTGGCGTTCATGGTGGGCTCCTGTGAATCAGTGGGTGTGCGTGGAAAAAATCAGGCGAAGCTGGGCAGGCACTGCGTGAGCGCGGCAGGCCAGGGGGACTGCTGGGCCCATGCGCGCATGGCTTCGATGTCGGTGGCAAGGTAGCGGTCTTGCTCCAGGTAGGCCACACGCTCGCGGATGGCGGCGAACTGTGCTTCGACGAGCGGAGAGGATTTCAAGCTGCGGTCGAACTCCATGCCCTGCGCAGCGGCCATGGCCTCGATGCCCACCATCACGGCCGCGTTGCGCACCATGTCGCCCAGTCGGCGTGCGCCGTAGGTGGCCATGGAGACATGGTCCTCCTGGTTGGCCGATGTGGGCAGACTGGTCACGCTGCTGGGGTTGGCCAGGCACTGGTTCTCGGCCGCCAGCGCGGCGGCGGTGACCTGGGCGATCATGAAGCCGGAGTTCACGCCACTGTCGCGGATCAGGAAAGCCGGCAGGCCCGAGAGGCCCGGGTCCAGCAGCAGCGACAGACGGCGCTCGGAGATGGCGCCGATCTCGGCCACGGCGAGCGCAATGATGTCGGCCACAAAGGCGACCGGCTCGGCGTGGAAGTTGCCGCCGGAGATCACGTCGCCGTTGTCGAACACCAGGGGGTTGTCCGACGCGGCGTTCGCCTCGATGGTGAGCACGCGCGCGGCGTGGTGCAGGTTGTCCAGGCACGCGCCCATCACCTGCGGCACGCAGCGAATGGAGTACGGGTCTTGCACGCGGCCGCAGTTGGGGTGCGATGGGTCGATGGCGCTGCCGTCGAGCAAGGCGCGCACAGCGGCCGCCACGGCAATCTGCCCGGCCTGGCCGCGCGCTTCGTGGATGCGCGCATCAAAGGGCTTGACCGAGCCCTTGATGGCTTCGAGTGACAGGCAGCCCGCGACCAGCGCTGCAGCAAACACGCTCTCCGCGCCAAACAGCCCGGCCAGCGCGAGTGAGGTGGACACCTGCGTGCCGTTGAGCAGCGCCAGCCCTTCCTTGGGACCCAGCACAAACGGCTGCAAACCGATGGAGCGCATGGCCTCGGCACCGGGCACCACCTTGCCATCCACCTTGGCCTGCCCTTCCCCGATCAGCACACAGGCCAGGTGGGCGAGCGGCGCCAGGTCACCCGATGCGCCGACGGAACCCTTGGCCGGAATAACAGGAAGCACATTGGCGTTGGCCATGGCCAGCAGCGCATCCACGATCTCGGGCCGGATGCCCGAATGGCCACGCGCCAGGCTGATGGCCTTGGTCGCAAGGATGAGGCGCACCACATCGTCGGGCAGCGCATCGCCCGTGCCCACGCTGTGCGACAGCACCAAGTTGCGCTGCAGCTCGGCCAGGCGCTCATGGGCGATCTTGGTGCTGGCCAGCTTGCCGAAGCCGGTGTTGATGCCGTAAACCACCTGGTCTTCGTCCACGATGCGCTGCACCGTGGCCAGGGACTTCTGCAAACCCGCGCGGGCCGCCGCGTCCAGCACCAGTTGCACGGGGCCAGCGTGGATGTGGCGCAGCTCGGCCAGCGTGACGCGGCCGGGGTGCAGGGTGATGGGAGATGCGTTCTGTGTCATGGCGTTGATCCTGTATATACAAGTAGGTACAAGCGAAAAATAAACAGCGTTACTTTGTTCTTCAAATCCTGTCAGCCAATCCCGATGCGGGTAGAACTGCCACGGCACCCGCGAGAGACACCGAGCAAGGGCCGCCCCGCAGTGAGGGTGTCGTCCCCCTTGAGGGGGAAGGCGCGAAGCGACTCAGGGGGTGCTTCATATTCAACCGGCGACGGGGTTACCGTCGGCTCGGAAGCGGCTGCCCAGGCGGTAGCGGGTGGCGGGGTGCAGGCAGCGCACCACGGTGATGGGTACGCCACGCGACCAGGTGCGGCGGGTGAGCAGCAGGCAGGGCTCCTGCGGCGACATCTCCAGCAGCGTGGCCTGCTCCGCAGTGGGCATGACGGCATCGACCACATGCTCGATCTGGTCGAAGGGCACGTTGCGCACCAGGTACTCGGAGGGTTGCAGCAGCGTGAAGTCCTGCGCGGCGAACTGAGGCACCTGGCGCGGGTTCACGTGACGGTCTTCGAGCTGCACAGGCAGGCCGTCTTCGCGATGGATGCACAGCGAGTGGAACACCGACTCGCCCGTGCGCAGGTCCAGCGCGGCGGCCACTTCGAGCGTTGCCGAGATGCGCTCTACCGCCAGCACGTCGCAGCGGTAGTCGTGCCCGCGCTGGCGGATCTCGCTCGCGAGGTTGGCGATCTGCAGCAGCGTGGACTGCGGCTTGTCTTCGGCCACAAAGCTACCCACGCCCGCCACGCGCACGATGCGGCCCTGCTCTACCAGCTCACGCAGCGCGCGGTTCACCGTCATGCGCGAGATACCGAACTGGGTGACCAACTCGTTCTCGGAAGGCAGGCGGTCGCCCGCGCGCCAGATGCCTTCCTGGATCTTGCGCGAGATGTGGTCCTTGACCTGCTCGTACAGCGCCATGGCCTGCGCGGGCGCAGCCACGGCGGCCACGGCCTTGGCGGGCGTGGCCCTGCGCGGTGCAGTGGCTGCGGTGCGGCGGAATGGACGGGCGCTCATGGGGTGTGCGGGTTCAGGTCAGTGCAGGTCCGCCGCAATGGATTCGGCGCGGATCTCTTCGGTGAGGCGCGCCTTGAGGTCCATGAACTCGGGGCTGGTCTTGATCGTGTAATGGCGCGGGTGAGGCAGGTCCACCGCCAGCTCGGTCTTGATGCGGCCGGGCCGGGCACTGAACACGGCCACGCGGTTGGCCATGAAGATGGCTTCGTCGATGTCGTGGGTGACAAAGAGCACCGTCTTGCGCTCGGCCTCCCAGATGCCCAGCAGCAGCTCTTGCATGAGCACGCGGGTCTGGTTGTCCAGCGCGCCGAAGGGCTCGTCCATCAGCAAAATCTTGGGGTCGTTGGCCAGCGCGCGCGCAATGGCGGTGCGCTGTTGCATGCCGCCCGACAGCTGCTTGGGAAAGTGCTGCTCGAAGCCGCGCAAGCCGACCTTGGCGATGAAGTACGCGGCGCGCTCCTTTTGCTGCGCCTCGGGCATGCCACGCTCGCGCAGGCCAAAGCGGATGTTCTGCTCAATGGTGAGCCAGGGGAACAGCGTGTAGCTCTGGAAGACCATGCCGCGCTCGGCGCCGGGGCCTTCGACCGGCGCGCCATCCAGTAGAACGCGGCCGCTGGTGGCATGGTCCAGCCCCGCGACGATCCGCAGCAGCGTGGACTTGCCGCAGCCCGAGGGACCGAGGATGGTCACAAAGTCGTTGTCCCGCACTTCAAAGTCCACCGGTTGCAGCGCCTGCGTGCGCTGGCCCTTGGCAGTCTCGAAAACGCGCGAGACGGCTTGAATGGAAACAGAGCTCATCGCACGAAACTCCAGGCAAACAGCCGGTGGTTGAGGGCCTTGAAGGCGAAGTCGGACACCAGCCCGATAAGGCCGATTACGATGATGCCGAAGATGATCTGGCCGGTGTTGAGCAGCGACTGGCTGTCGGTGATCATGTGGCCGATGCCGCTCGATGAGCCGATCAGCTCGGCCACGATCACATACGTCCAGGCCCAGCCCAGTACCAGGCGCAGGGTTTCCGCAATGTCGGGGGCAGCACCGGGGATGAGCACCCGCGTGACGATGCCCTTGTGGCCCGCACCCAGGGTGTAGGCAGCCTCCACCAGGTCGCGCCGCGCGCCGCCTACGGTCACGGCCACCATCAGCGTGATCTGGAAGACCGAGCCGATGAAGATGACGAGGATCTTCTGAGCCTCGCCAATGCCCGCCCACAGGATCAGCAGCGGGATGAAGGCCGAGGCTGGCAGATAGCGGCAGAACGAAATGAAGGGCTCAAAGAACGCCTCGATGCCCTTGTAAGCACCCATGGCAATGCCCAGCGGCACGGCGATGACTGCGGCCAGGATGAAGCCGCCGAACACACGCCACACCGTCATGCCGATGTCCTTGTGAAAGCCATACTCTGCAAACAGCAGCCAGCCCTCCTTGGCCATCGTGACGGGGCTGGCCAAAAACGTGGGCGACACATAGCCGCCCAGCGTGAAAAACGCCCACACCAGCACAAACAACACAAAAAAACCAAAGCCCAGCAACCAACGGGCGCGGGCACTCACAGGCTCCAGTGGAGCCAGTGAACGCCGCCGCACAGGGGCTTTTGGCGCGGTAACGGACAGGGGTTGCACGGCAGACATGGCGCGTTCTTCTTCCAGTTTCTTACTTGATGAAGCTCGCGTCGAAGGTGACCGCCAGGTCCTCATTCGCCTTGCGGATGATGCCGGCCTCCAGCAGGATGGCCGTGGCGTCCTTCATGAAAGCCTGCAGTTCGCCCGCAAAGAACTTCTGGTTGGCAGCCTTGTCCTGCCAGCGCAGGAAGGACGACGACTTGGCGAACTGCTCGCCCGTCTGCTTGACCGCAGCGCCCATGATTTCGTTGGACTTGGTCGGGTCGGCCTTGATCATGTCGAGCGCCTGGAAGTACGAGTTGGCGAGCGCCTGCGCGGCCTTGCCGTTGGCTTTGAGCCAGGTGGGGTCGCAGCCCACGGTGTCCATCACCATGGGGTAGTCGAGCGTGGTGGCCAAAATCTTGCCCGAGGCGGGGTTGTCGCGCACGGTGGACAGGTAGGGCTCATACGTCATGGCGGCGTCGTTCTGGCCCGCCACGAAGGCCTGCGCGGCCGCCTGGGGCGACAGCGTGGTGGTCTTCACGTCCTTGAGGCTCATGCCGTTCTTGCTCAGCATCCAGGCCAGGCCGAAGTAAGGCGCGGTGCCGGGCGCATCCACGCCGATGGTCTTGCCTTTGAGATCTGCAAAGCTCTTGATATCGCCACGCACCGCAATGCCGTCGGCGCCGTAGGACTTGTCCATCTGGAAGATCTGCACGATGGGCACGCCGTTGGCGTTCCAGGCCACATGCGTCTCGACCGTAGTGGCAGCGCACTGGATGGACTTGGAGGCCAGGGCCAGGTGGCGGTCCTTCTGCGGGATCATCTTGATCTCCACATCAAGGCCGTTCTTCTTGAAGATGCCGGCCTTGTCGGCGAGGGTGAGCGGCGCAAAGCCCGTCCAGCCGGACATGCCCAGCACAATCTTGGTGTCCTGCGCCTGGGCCGGTGCGGCCAGTGCCATCACGCATGCCGTTGCCGCTGCCAGCGACGTCCATTTCGCAACCGATCGAGTCATCATCTGCTCCTGTGTGAAGAAAGTTCGTTGGCCCACCCAGCCGGGACGCCTGCGTGCCGATTGCCATGATGACAGCCGGAGCATACCTGTATATACAGGGTAAACGCTAGGCCCTCACCATGTGCGGAGGTAGTGCCAGGGTTGAGCAAGATCGGGGCCAGCTGATCTGGCTAGGCGGCTTGGGTCTCCATGGGCCTGGCAATTTCACTATTAAAATAATAGCTATTAGCGCTTACCCATAAAGCACTAGCAGCCATTTCAGGCATTATTTTGACACCTACCGCAAAGCACAGGGCTGCCAGGGCGGGTTGGAGCAGCACCCGTTGCGCCATCTCGATGCAGGCCACAAGCGCACCAACCGTGTGCGCCAGATATCGGCGTGGACTGCGCCGCGCTCAGCCTGGCGCGCCAGCAGTTGCCTGTGCCGCACCGTCAGGACACGGCAAGCGCGCCGTGACTCTCAGGCCCGGTTCCGCATTGCGCACCAGCAGGGTGCCGCCGTGGGCCTGCGTGACCAGGCGGCACAGATACAGCCCCAGCCCTACCCCCCCTGTGGTGCGCTGGCGCGCCGTGTCGGGGCGGTAGAACGCCTGGGCCAGATGCGGCAGATGCGCAGGCGGCACGCCGGGGCCGTGGTCCCGCACTTCGATCTCCACCACGCCTTCGTTCATTCGCAGTTCGATCTGCGGCGGCTGGGCTGCGGGGTCGTTGTGGCGCAGGCTGTTGTCCAGCAGATTGCGCATCAGCAGGCGCACACGGGACCGGTCGAGCATGCAGGTGGGCAAAGTGCCGGGCACCAGCAGCGTGATCGCTGTTGCCCCAGGGTGGCGCACTTCCAGTTCCGCCACCACCTCACGCGCCAGCTCGGCCAGGTCAGTGGGCTCGCGGTGCAGGGCCGCATGACGCCCGGCCAGGCGCTCGCTTTCGAGCAAGTCGGTAATGAGCCGTGCCATTTCACCCAGGTCGCGCATCAGGGCTGCGCGCTGGGCAAGCACATCGGGCGATTCGGGCAACAGCTCGGTGTTCAAGCGCGCCCGTGTGAGGGGGCTGCGCAGCTCGTGGCTCATGGCCAGCAGCAGCGCCCGCTTGGCCTCCAGCATCTGGTGGATGTCTTCGCCCATGGTGTTGATGGTGCCCGCCAGCTGTCCCAGCTCATCGGGCCGGTGCGCGTGGCGCACCGGAATAGGTTCGCCAAAGTCGCCATTGCCAAAGCGCCGCGCACCATGCCGGATGTCGTCCAGGGGCCGCAACAGGTGGCGCACATACACAAAGGCCAGCGCTGTGAGCAACAGCAACACCGTGAGCGTGCCCCAGGCGATGCGCGGGCGCTTGTCCCACGATAACGCGTTCAGCCCGAATTCGATGTGGTGGCCATCGGCCGTGGTGCGCTGCAGAAGGCGGTAGCCGGTGTCATCGCGGCTCCAGTGGTCCTGGCGCTGGACCTTGTCACTCATCCAGTCCGGGCGCGGCCGATCGGGGTGCGAATCCCAGTGGATCTGCGGCCCGTCGATGCGCAGCGTCACCGGAAGCCGGTCGGCTATGGCCTGTGCCCGCTCGATGCTGGGCGGGCTGCCAATCTCAGCGGTGAGGCGGTCCACATAGTCCATCAGCAGCGGACGTGCGGCCTCCTTCCAGCCCAGAGCAACCACCTTCTGCATGCCACCCATGAAGACCACGGCCACGGTCACGGCCAGTGCCATGAACACCAGCACTAGGCGGATGCGCAGCGAATACCCGACGGCATCGCGCGCACGTCGGTGCCATGGGCAGGCGGGATCGTGCCCGAGCTGTGAATCGGAGGGCTTCATGGCCAGGTCGATGCCGAAGAAGGGGCACCAGGCGGAGCACTGGCCGCCCTGCGCAGTGCCAGCGAATAGCCCGCGTTGCGCAACGTCTTGATGCAGTCCAGCGGCTCCAGCTTCTTGCGCAGGCGGCTGACCACAATATCGACCGCGCGCGTATACAGCTCGGCCTCATGCCCGCGCAGCTGGTTGAGGATGTCGTCGCGGCTGAACACCTTGCCAGGCTCCCGGGCCAACAGGTGCAGCAGGTCGAATTCGGTGCCCGTCAGCTCCAACGCCACCCCCTGGCGCAACACGCTGCGGCGGGCTGCATCAATGCTCAGGCCTTCAAACTCCAACGTGGCACCCGAGCCGTTCCCGGGCGCGCTGGCCCGGCGGCGGCGCAGCACGGTCTGCAGTCGAGCCACCAATTCACGCGGCTCAAAAGGCTTGGGCAGGTAGTCATCGGCTCCCAGCTCCAGCCCCACCACCCGGTCCATCACCTCGCCCCGGGCGGTCAGCATCACGATGGGCAGATCGCCCTGCTTGCGAATGGTGCGGCACAGCTCAAACCCGTCCATTTCGGGCAGCATGACATCCAGGATGGCGGCATCAAATCCGCCTGTCGCCAGCTGGGCGAGCCCGTCGCTCGGTTTGAGGGCATGGATCAACTCCAGCTCGAACCGTTGGAAGTAGGTGGCCAGTGGCGGGCCCAGCTGCGCGTCGTCGTCAATAAGCAGGATGCGGTGCATGCGCAATTCTCACACCGTCAGGCATCCGCTCCGTGGGCGGGCCCCCGAGCGGTGTCCACCACACGCAATGCGCGGTGTCGCACGATAAGTTTGCGCAGGCGGCCCTGGGCACCGGAATGCAGCGTGTCAAAGTGGTCTGCGGCGGCCAGCAGCGCAGGCAGGGTCTGCGCTGCGGCTGCAGGCTGGCGAGCGACCAGGCCCAGCGCATGCTCGCGGTCAAAACGCGGCCCCCAGACCAGCGACATTAACTCGTCGTGGGGGTCGGGCATGCCCGCCAGCAGCGCAGGCCCATGTTTGCGCACGCCCTGTGCCAGGCGGTGGATGGGTTCCAGCGTAGGAGACATGTGAACGCCCCCCGCCATCAGCCGCGCGCCATCCAGCCCTTGCGCCTCTGCATCATCTCGCGCACTTTCTGCTGCTGGTCGGGGTTCAGGCTGTCGTAGAAATCGGCCAGTGCGCTGATGACTTCGGGGCTGTTGGCCTGGACCGCGCGGGTTTTCTCATCCAGCAAGGTCTGCGCCCGCGCGCGGTCAAACTTGGCGCCCGCCACAATGGCCTGCATTTCGGTGCGCGGGTCCGCAGTCTTGCCGATGAAAGCTGCCCGCTGGGCTTCCATCTTGTCAGCCAGCACATTGAGCTTGAGCTTTTGCGCCTCGTTCAGGTCCAGCTTGCTGCTGACGCGCTCCACCACTTTGCCACGCACCTCGGTCATCTTCTCGGGGCTCATCGGGCCGCGGTGATGGTGGCTGCTGGAGCAGGCCGTCAAGCCGCCCACGGCAATGGAGGCGCCGAAGATGCCCATCAGGGTTTTCTTGATCCAGGGTTTCATGGTGCAGTCCTTTCATGGACGGTGTTGAACATGCCCCTGATGGTGCCGACAGACCCAGTCGATGGGGTCTCGACGCAGTTTCGGTTTATTTCATTTTGTTTCACCCCCCGTGCTATGCCACCCACCAGCCTGCAACATAGCTGCGAGTGCCCTTAACGGACCACGGCGGAAAGCACAACAAGGCGATTTGCCAACTCGGCAGCCTCAGTCCGCATCCGGTCGAGTGGTATGGTGCCGACGCTCCAGCCGCCATACCAGATATGGAAGGCAATCACCCCCGCGAAGCCTTGGCCCAAGCCATACGCCTCTATCGCCTCCTTGATGCCGGGGTGCAAGGTCGGAACACCGACCAGAATTTTTCCGTCGAACACCCTTGCCAGATACTGCTGGGCACCTTCCGGGCGGATGTGCAGTGTCAGCACCGACATCGCTTTGCTCCGCAACCACCCATTTGCAGGCGAAAAGTCATCAGCCCATCGCCTGCGGCTCTTGACAGTCCAGATCGGCAAACTGCAACTCCCGCTCCAGGCCGTGACTATCGCTGCGGCCCAGAGGCAGGTTGTCGGTTTGCTGGCGTTGCAAGAGCCTGGCTGCGGGCTGGCCCATCTGCAGAGAGGGAGCCTCTGGGCAAGCTTCCAGGTGGTGAGAAAGCGTGGGATCGTAGGACAACATACTTACTCCTCAGGCCGCTCCGATGAAGGCCGGTAAAAAGATTGGCACATGCCCATGCACGAGCGCATGTCAGAGCCCAGAGAACACGGATGTGGGACAGCGCATACACGTCAAGTGCGTAAGACCAAGAGGCCGGCTTTGCAAGTGCCATTGTCCGGAAGAGGACTACGCCGCCTTTTTCAGCAAAGGAGACTCCCCCATTCCGAGCGCATCGCCTTCACCGGCCAGCAGACCAATGCAGTCCAGTGCTGTCGGGGAATCACACGGCTGTGCATACACACGCAATGCGATGTCCTGCGCTGCAGGGGAAAAGTACAGCCAGAGGTTGTCGTTCGCCTTGTCGTAGCAAGAAAAAAGTGCCCTGCCAGAACCAGGAGGACACATCAAGAACTTCGACATGAACATCTGCTGGATTCGCAAGGCAGGCTCAAAGGCCTCATCGTCGTTGCCAAGCGCCAATTTGTACCAACTGCTCATATGCACCTTTCGTCTGGCCGTGCCAGCAATACAGATGCTTCATCGTATTTTTGGCCTGCGACTATGGCCCTTCTGGTGCAGCGCAACACTCTGTAGGACGATTTCTCCCGGTGCCTAGAGCTTTTCCAGGAATCCCCCCACCAGGGCCCTCAGTCGTAGGAAGACTCCAGATCGCAATGCGATTCCCGGTGGTGTGTCTTGACGCTGGCTCCACAGGCTCGCAGGGTCGCACAACCGAGGCCAGTGACATACAGCACCTGCGCTTTCTGATGGGGTGAATCGACGGGTGGAAGCTGCACCTCCACCATTCCAGCCGCTCGCAGGATGCGCAGCTTGTCGATGTTGACGACATCCGATTCAATCAGGGGAAGCGCGTCGCGCTCCAGCGCCCTCAAGTACTCCATTGGCATGGTGGCCTCCGGCGTGAACGAGCGTGCATTGTGCGGCGTGAGCCCCTGAGGCTCAAGAATTGATACACGAAGCTACAACCTCGCGATCTAATCAGGCTGCGTCGTCCAGTGACAACTTGCGCCGCTTGGCGATACGGTCCGTAGACCCAAAACCCATCTTCACAACGCTGCGATTGCGATGCTTGGAACAAGCGGCACTGCAGCCAAGAGGGCGAACAACACCTAGCGCAGCGACCCGGGCTAGGCGTTCCTTCACAGGCAGAACAAGCCGTACAACAAGACGGGCGGCCGCCAGGGGAGTTTTGTTCGTCGCGCTAAAACCTTCAAACCCTGGTGACACGTCGGAGGCCCGTGTAAACCGGACATATTTCACGATTTACTGACCCGCCCATCGCACACCAATCGGAACCGGGCTTAGGATGCACCTACCGTCAAATCTGGCGGTTCGCCCCTCCCCTGTGCGAGTGATGCAATGATTTAGCCCGCCTCGTGCGGGCTATTTTTTTCGAACCTCGCGGCTCTCGCCGCAGGCTAACAGCACCTGCCGACCAATCTATCGCACCCAATTGCCGATATTTCCCAGGACATCGATGGTCAGCACACCAACCCCTGGGAGGCAAACAAGGATCTTTCGGTGCAGCAGTTTCTGGAAAGAGTCTTGGAATGCAAGGATGCAATAGCCTCCGAAGGAAACGGGGGAACAACTGGGCGCAGTCGGTGAATTTTCAGGTTTGTTCCCCCATCCATTCCCCGGTTTAGCTGTTGCTACCAGCGAACTACAGCGCATGTCCATGCACCGTAAGTACCTGTTTTACCAATGAAAAAGGGCGTTCGCTGGAAATCAGCGAACGCCCTTGGACGTTGCTGGCGGGCCCGGCCCTCGCGCGGCATCGTGCCTCGCAGCGTCAGCACCTTCTGCCCGGCGCGCGGGCCGAAGGCGATGCGGTAAGTGATGGGCCGCGGCCTGTAGAGGCCGCAGCGTGCGCGACTCCTCGCCGTCGGCATCCGGCTCGGTCAGCTAGGTCTGGCCCATGTCCTCGACCAGCACGCCCCGGCAGGTGAGCATCTACATGTGCCGGACAATGATGGTGTGCAGCAGCGCGTCGAGCTCGTCGTCGGTCGGCGCACCCGCCTCGATGAATTCGGGTACGCCATCGGCGCCGCAGCGGTACACGCGCCCAGGGTAGTGCAGGTGGATGTTCAGGTTGGCGGCGGACCCGAAGCGCTGGATCTGCCTGACAGCGCCACCGTGGCCTTCGTCAGCGAAGAGCCCGGCAGCGGCCAGCAAGTGCCGCGTGACCACGCGCTGCACCACCTGCAGCACCGGCGTGACCGGCTCGGGCTGTGCGGCCAGCAGCAGGCGCAGCGGGATCGGCAGCGACAGCACCCACTGCCGCACCGGCACATGCGGTATGACGTGGTCGACGAGGTGCGCCGCGGTCTGCGACATGCGCCGCGCGCCGCGTGAAGGACAGAAGCCCCGTCGCTTGTAGCTGAACGCCAGCAGCTTGTCGTGATCGCACTCGCCGCAGCGCAACCGCAGGAAGCCGCGGGCCAGGAGGCCGCAATCCAGGAAGACGTCGGCAACATCTAGTGAGCGACCACTGCATACCCGCCGTCTGGCCGACACCCTGCTTGCGTCAACAGGCTACCGTCCCCAGCTGATCGCCTTTACACCCGACTCTCGTCATGGCAGGCTACCGTCACGCCAGCGACGCTTGTGGCGAACAGCAAATTGCTGCCCGCCACGGCAGTTGTCAGAGAGAAGGAAAGCCGTGCGCCTCATCGTTGCGGCCCCAGTGTGTGGGCTAGTCGTGTGTTCTGCCTTCGGTCAAGCACAGCTGGAAGTTTCGCCAGGCGCTCAGATCCGCTTGAACTCACTGGCACCATACGTGCTCAGCCAGATTGATTGCGCTGCGCAAGGCGCCGGCCAGCTTGTCGTCGAGGGACCGGTCGAGTTAAGGCATCCCGACGGCCTAGACCGGGTGGCACAAGGGCGCGGCCCAATCATATTCGTGCGGTGCGCGCATATCGTGTTTGCAGCAGGCTCCATGATTCGTGCCCCTGCAAGCCTGCAATTCACAGCGGAACGAATTACCGGTCCTGTGACCATTCATTCGTCTCGGGGTGTCAGCGGCGCGCCAGGAAGCGCGGGCGCAAATGGCAGCGACGGCGCAAATGCTGGTGACGTAACCCTGCTGACCGGGACCTTTGCCCCAGGGGCATCGGTCAAGATTTACGCTCGCGGCGGTATGGGCGGCGCGGCAGGCGTAGTCCAATTCGGCGGCGCTGCTGCTATTGGCGGCCGAGGGGGAGATGGCGGCGACGTTGCCATCGTCGTTCGATCTGGGGGAAACGCCCCCGCCGAAATGCAAATTGAGAACCAAGGCGGGGCTGGCGGAGAGGGAGCCCGCTTGGGTTTCGCTGGCAACCTCGGACGCATCAAGAATAATCTACCGTAGCTAGCAGGCCAAAATGCAGATTCCTAACCGCAGCAAATTGCAGATTTATCGAACGACAGCCGCCGTCCTATTCTGCACCGCGCCTGTAGCGTCGGTCGAGGCTGCGGGACTGCAAGGCCTAGAGCGTCTGAGCGTTCCCCCTTCCGCTACAGCTTCCGAAGATCGAAGGGTTGACGTCAAGACCTTTGGGATAAAGACGGGTTGCAAAGGGGACACGGTAGAGGCCAATATTCAGTTTACGCGAATGACTGCGGCATTTCGTGCGGACGGCACCCAAGTAGCCCTTTCCTATATCGGCGAATACACGCGGCAAAGTTGGTCAACGCCTTGTGTACCCGTTCCATCACTACTGAATGGCGTCGAATACAAGAAAATTTCGGGGCAATATACTTTTCTGGTGCGCATCGGAGCCGATGGGACCCCAATCATCGATCCTGGCGACGTGAAAGCGCTAAGTCCGATCACTGATCCATCGCACGATTCAAATCTCCAAGCGGTTCGCGCAGTGCGCAACGCTATAACCACCCTGTCTAAACCTTAAGCTTTCCCGACGAGGGAATCTCGCCTCGTTTCTATGGATTGAGATCCTTCAGCGCTTCTATGAACTTCCAGGGCCGTGTGGAGCCGGCACCGTCTGGAACCTTGAGTTGAACGGTCTTGGCCACTGCGGAAACTAGTCCATTGCAGTTGATTCCTCCATTCCCAGTGAGCGAGTACTTAGGAGGCGTAGCGCTCCATTCACTAAAGTGAACGAGCACGGCTGATTTCTGTTGATCGTCGATAAACCGTCTGAGTTCGGTGTCCCAGGCTAAATCATCCCAAGTGCGATCGATCTTCCCGGTCGCAGGCCCAAATGAGCTCTTTATGCCCTCCAAAGCACCATCTTTCGGATACAAGCCGAAGAATCGTTCATAAAGAAGGAGGCCTGCATCCAACTCCACTCCTACACCGACAAAAGCATGGCCGATAGTCGAAGATGAACCTTTGCGCCCCAAGAATGAGACAAAGGGTCTTTTGGAAACACTATTGATATAGTCGTCGTATAAGTCTGCCCAGACAATACCGGGAAGTGAAAGCAGCCCGAATAGTAAGCGCCTGCGCGAATACATGACCATTATTCCTTGAGTTCAAGATCTAAGAGGCGTGACAGAAACAGGCCTCTTTTCAGTGGAAGCTCTCAACTGCACCTCGCTAGAGTGCAGGTTTTTGAACTGGGCAGTTTCCTCCAAATGGCGGCCCAACGGTATTGCGAATGAACATACCGTTCTTCGCTTGCATCTCGATCGCGTACACTGAACTAAGCAGCCTCTGATGTTTCGCCTGTAACGCGTCTAGATTAGTTATTGCAACCGTGCCGGCGCTCGCCGTCACTTCAGGCCGAAATATCTGATTATCTAGCTGTGCCAGCACCCGAACAAAACCGTCTGCAGCGGGCGCACTCATCGCGAAGGCCTGAAAGGTCGTCGACATTTTCAACGGCTCACCGTCTGCTTCTGGGCCAAACCTTGACAGGAGCGCAACGGGCAATGCGACATACTCCGTCAGACGTGCCTTTGCTCGCATCACCACAGCAGCATTCGTCAGCACGTTGACTTTGACCTGACCATCTCCACTGTCAAATCGCTTGTAGGAGCAATCTAGTGTTACCGATTCGGGAGCAACAATGTCCTCAACAAAAAGCACCGCCAGTTCCGCCGGCAATTTGTAGGAACATTGGTCGTTGACAACACAGGCCTCGATGGCGGTGACCAACTGGTTCCGCTGCTGCCGCAAAGACAACAAGGGTTTTGTATATTGCGCCTCGTATACTTGAGGAAAGGTCTGCTTGTAGTCGCCAATGCGCTTCAGCGCAAAGTCAAGCTTCGCCAACTGTAGATAGTAGCCGTTCAGGGCATCGAGCTTCGAGGCATCTGCCACCTTAATCTTTGCGCCCAGCGCAGTGTTTGCCAATAGCAGGTACTCGACCGGAGCTGCCTTCTCGCGGGTAAAGCTTTCCCCCACGGTTCCCAATGCCGCAAGAATTTGATCCACTTTCGTGGGGTCACCGGTGATCGCTAATTTGGTGGCATCGGGGATCCCCGCACCACCACGCGATTCAAACTTCACATCGAGCCGCCCCAGACGAGAAGCAGACTCAACCAAGCTCTTCCACTTTGTTGTGAAGTCCGAGCTTGCCTTAACGGTGGCAATCTTCACCGGCCCTTCGACCTCGAAGTGCTTCTTGTACATTCCCTCGAAAGCTCGTTTCGATGAGGCGGTGACTTCTGTAAGGGTAATGACTACGGCGACCATCGCATTCCGATGCTCAGCAACCACAGTGTGAGTGCCACATCGCTGTCGGAATGTGTCGGATTTGCCCTGCTCAATTAAGTCTCGGAACTCCTTCTTTAGCGGATAGCTGCGTAAGCCACGCCTACCGTAGTCGCTATAGGCTTTGACCACAATCGCTACAGAACGCGTCTCATCCTTTGCGAAGTCCGAATACTTCAAATTGAGATCGAGGCTACCACCCGCCTTTAGCTTAGCGATGCTCACATCTGCCTTCGACTTATAGTCGACCTCTAGATCCAATGTCTTTGCGAGCGACTTATAGTCACTCACTAACTCCATGCTAGCTGTGGTCGCAATTGCTCCGTCGGTATCCAGCCATTTGATATCGGCGTCATTGAACTCCAAGCAGTTATCGCGCTGTTGATTGACCAAATCAATATCGAGGCCAGAACCCAGCGTAATTGCGGAATCGGCCTTGTAGGGGACCGACAGAGAACGCAGGTCATCGGCTGCAAGGGCGGCCGAAATGCCTAGCCCGACCACCAGGCCCACTCCGGCAACACGTTGGAAGTACTTGGCGATCATTTGGCTGCTCCAGTTGACTCGTCAACGTATCCCCAGACCCAAGTTCCCTTTCGACCGGGACGTCCATCGCGACCGTAAACACCAGCGGGACCAGCCTGCCCGTCCCGACCGTCGCGACCTGGAGAGCCAGGCCCGCCACAGCTGCCGGATCCGTTCCATTGGACTGGACCCCAGTTCTTGCCCGCACCTCCGCAACCGGCAGAGCCGAGCTTGCCTCCCTTCCCACCTGCGCCCGGCGCACCACCTAAGCCAGGTTCTCCGCCCTTTCCACCCTCATTCAACATGTCCCACTCGGATGGCGGGGTACCGGGGCTTCCTTTGTCCTTGACGATCAGAAGAATAGAAATGTTTCCGCCGTCGCCGCCATCGCCACCATCACCGCCTTTGCCGCCATTCCCGCCATTTCCCCCGTCGCCTCCGTTACCTCCATCGCCGCCATTGCTTGCCGAGTGCACCTCGTTGGCGTTACCACCGTCACCACCGTTGCCCCCGTTGCCCCCGTCACCCCCGTATTGGCCCTGACCGCCGCGGGTCCCTTTGCCTCCTTCTCCACCGGGGCTACTCAGGGTGATGGTGGTACCTCCGCCGTAGGTGCCAGCCCTGAGGGTTATAGGCGCTCCGCTAGTGCCGCGCTTACCAGAGGCTCCTTCTGAACCAGTTGATCCATGCTCACCATCACCACCTCTTCCGCCATTTCCGCCTCGCTCACTGCTCCAGTTTCCCTGTAGATCAGTCTGCGCGTTTCGACCCTTATTGCCATTCCCACCATTGTCGCCAGAGCGCCGCTTCACGATGTTGTAGATCGCTTGGTCCACGGTGCCATCGGCCCCGTTGGTCGCGCGCTTGCTCTCAATGTTTACGGCTCCAGTTATGGAGGTTTCCGCACGAATTGAGAGCGCCGCACGAGTCAGAATTTTCGAGTCCTTGCTGAAGATGAATTTGTCGCAACGAATGGCAACCTCAGGCGGGGATGCCACATTTGGGCCGTCGTCGGGATGCTGAATTTCGATCACCCCCTGTATCAAAATGAGCCCAATCTTTTGGGCCTGCTTATCGCAATCGAATGTCGAGAACTTATATGGCGACCGCTCGGGTCCCCATGAAATCTGGGCTTGGGCAAACGCGCTGCTGGCTGCACCGAGCAGCGTACTAACTAGCATTACAAGCATTGCCCCAGAACGATGAACCCTTGGATAAGGATGATCCAGGGAACTTTCCGATATCGGCAGGACTTGACTTGGGGCAACAGCAAAGGCGCGAAAAGTAGAAAAGGAGCGCGCCAGATGAAGACCTTGAAAACTAGTCATTGCGATTGCCCTTACCTTTCTAAGATCATTGCCAACTTCGACGTACCACGGCGCCCGGCTGCTCCGTCTCTGCCATACAGGCCAAGAGCCCCTGCTTGACCAGATTGCCCTGCAGCCCCTGATTGACCTGATGCACCGGCGCCAAGATTGATCGTTCCAGCCCACGCGTAGCCTTGTTGCCCGCCAGAGCCACCCACCCCTGCTCTGCCACCGCGACCGCCTGGCCCAGGGGACCCGCCAAGGCCAGGATCGCCTCCACGCCCACCCTCGTTATGAAATTCCACTTCTGCCGGTGGGGCACCAGCGGTGGTTGGATCCTTCACCAATAGCAACACCGTTAGGTTGCCGCCTTGGCCGCCACTACCACCGTCCCCACCCTTGCCGCCACTACCACCGGCGCCACCATCGCCTCCGTGGCCGCCAGGGCTGCCTACGAGAACCTCGTTGGCTCGTCCGCCCCGGCCTCCGGGCCCGCCGTCACCGCCGTTCCCGCCTGGCTGGCCCTGGCCGCCAGGTGCGCCTTTTCCACCGTCACCGCCACGGCTCATCAGGTGAATCGTGGTTCCCGGCGCGAAAGACACGGCCAGAAGTGAAATTGCAGAGCCATCGCTGCCCCCGACACCGTTGGAGCCGGCAACACCGATTCGCCCGGGGGTTCCATCATTTCCTCGCCCGCCAGGCTGTCCGGCACTGCTAGGGCGGATACCAGCTAAGTCGACTCGGGCATCTTCACCGTTCGCGCCACTACTGCCTGGCCCCCCGTTCTCCGCCGGGCCATAGGCCATGACCGAGCCTTCCGATGCGTCTGCACCCTTCGCGCCGCGATTGCTCTCAATCACGATCGCACCGCCTAGGGTCTGTTCCGCTCGAATACGCAGGCCCGCCCGCGTAAGCAACTTCGAGCCGGGTTCGAAAAATACTTGGTCGCACCTAACTGTGATTTCAGGCGCTACGCGTGAGTCTGACTTGTCGTCGGGATGGTGAAGCTCAACCACGCCCCGAACCACGATTCGAGACGGCGTGGCGACCTGTCGCGCGCAGTCAAAGGCTGCGAACTTGTATGGAGAGCGCTCGGCAACCCAAAGCGTGTCGCCCGAAAGTGAGTTGCCTTCCTCCGCAGCAACTAGAAGCGGAGACGCAAACAGCCCCACGACCGCGAGAAGTACCCGATTCGAATCAAGCATCGCTCCCCACCGCACCAGATGTTCTCAACCCAGCGCCAATGCGAGAACTCTTCCGTCCGCATGCCTGCGCCCCACCCAAACTGAGATTATCAGGCATCCAAGGTCCTTGGCAATCATCAAGACAATTGACGATCCCGAGCTTGGGACCTAACCGGCGTCGGGAGCTGACCTGCTCCCTATGAGCGAGCTTGCTTGTTCGCACGCTCTCGGTCCGCTGTCAAGTCAGGACGTTCGCGCAGGAAAGAGTTCGTCCGCGTAGTGTTTGGTCCGTTTGGACGCTTCCCAGGCAGCTGACTGCCCACCCGTGGCAACCTCGGCCAAGTATTCGACTGCCAGCACTGCTAGACGGATATCCGTGCTGAACGCGAAGGCCTCAACCAGTTTCCGACCGGCGGCTTTGCGGCTGCCAGTCCGGCATCACGAATGTTGCTTCAGGGTCGGTACTGTGAGTTCATGACAAGGGGAAGCAGCCTTTCAAGCAGTGCTCACGCCCGATCGCGATAGTTTGTCAGCTGTGCTTCGCTTAGCGGCCGTTCAAGCCCGCAGCAGCGGCTGGATCGGATGTCAGCTTAACCAGCCAACCGTGAGCCGGCTTGCCGGCACCGACCGGCTCTTGACGCTGCTACGCCGACTTTGACATTGGCTGGTCTGCTTGAGGTTGAATCCGGTCTTTCGATGGGACACTTCTCACTGGCAACTATTGACCCATGAAAGCAGGTCGCCTTGCCGTCCAGACTGCCATGAAGCGGACATCCGAGACCGGCGCCGTTAGGCTGTTCCTCGATCACGTCGGGTCAGCGGCAAGTTCCAGTGCTTCCATGAAGTCCAACAACTTGACGTCGTCGTGAGTGGCAGCAATCTGCTGAACTTGGCCACGAAGCTTGTCCATGGCCGCAGAGAATCGTGGGTTGGCGCTTACCGAGAGGGTTCTTTCCGAAGACTTCCTCAGTAGCTCGACGCATAGGTGCCGTCCTTGCGGCGTCAAGCCAGCGTAGACGCTGATCGCAGCGCCGTTCGTCTCCAGATGAAGATATCGGACGTGGGAGTCGTATTCATGGAGGCGGGCATGAAAGAAGCCACCACAGCTCTTTTCCTTGAGGTACCGCCTACGCGCTGGTGGCCAGTTTGACCAGTTGTCGTTGGTCTTGACGTGGTTGCAGTCGAAGCACGCCACGGCAAGATTTCGGTATGTGAACGTGTACTGATTGAAGGTATCCTTGGGCAGGACGTGCTCGATGGGCCGCGCATAGGCGATTCCATCAAGACGGCGCCGACAGTAGCAGCAGCGTTCGGCCTGCAGCGCCGCAAGGTGACTGCGCAACGCTGAAATGATAGCAATGCCGGAGCTCTTCTTGCCCGCTACCGTAAACTTAGCATCTCGGATGGCTGACCACGTCCCGGCTCTGCTTGACGCGAGTTTGCGCCATTCACGATAGAAAGCGCGAGCCTCCACTGAGGTCAGCACGTTCTTTCCAAAATCCTTCTCCGCAATCACCAACGGGTTCACGGGTTGGCCCCCTCGGATTGATTGGGGCGAGCCAGTTCCGCTATTACGAGCGTAGCTTTTCGGATGAGATCAAGGTGCAATGCTGGCACCTCGAAGCCAAGCGCTGGGACGGATCTAGCAACCTTCTTCTCCATCTGCTCTAGTTCATCCAAGACGTTCGGCAGCATTTCAGATCGCTCAGTGTTGACAAGCTCGATCGCCCGCGAGACCAACTCGGCGCAGCGTTCGTGGACCTCTCTGTTGTTCCCGGTGTAGGTGTCAAATCCCTGGAAAAGGACTCGCTCGACGCTGCTCGAGGCCTGCTCGCCGATGGCTTCTAGCACACCACCGTCTGCCATATATCGGAAGGTGTCGCTCCCGCGTGAGGTCGAAATCAGAATCGGTGAGTGCGTTGCGATGACAATCTGACAGGTGAAGTCCCGACTGATGGTCTGAAAGACCGAAGGCAGCGCTCGCTGCCAAGCGACATGCAAGCTCGTCTCAGGCTCATCGACTAGAAAGACAACGCCGGGTTGGGCGTATTCAACAAGCCGTGCCGTGAGAAGCAGCAATTGCTGTTCGCCTGTACTGAGATGATCGAAGGGAACAATCGAATTCTCACTTTTTTTTCGAAAGCCTAGCTTCCATCCGCTCAGGTTGGCTGGAGCGGCTTCATTACCGAGTGCACGCACAGATTCAAGGACATCGGAGGTAGCGGCCTCCGGCAGTAGGTAGTGCTGACCCTCGAATGACAATTGCTCGAGGACTCTGTTCACCGTTGTGACTTTATCGCTATCGGCGTGGATGGCGACCATCAATTCTGCCAACTTTCGTCCAAGCCTACGTGGCTGCGTGGACGTCTCGCTGGTACGCGCACCCAAGTAGACGTAGTCGGCAGTAGCCCCCATTCTGGACTCGAATCTGTCGCTGGTCGCGGAGGCTATAGCACGCACGGGCCGCCCGGAACTACCATATGCCTTGGCAAGCTGACGCAAGAGCATGCTCTTTCCTGCACCGTTGTTGCCGATGACGTACACGCAGCAGGCTCGTCCTCTTTCTTCCAGCAACTTGTATACAGGGGAGCCATCCAGCAGATCGCTGGCGACCATAGATTCACGCTTCGGAACCCACTGAGACGGGTCGAGAACCGCGTGCTGGCTGTCCTGAATTTCTTCCGACATCACGTAGCGGAAAAGTCCTGGTACTTCGCGTGAGTCTGACCCATACATCTTCCGAGCCCGATTTGACAACGCATCGCCAAGATAGTCGTCATGACGTCGTGAGCTAGTTCCGTCACGCATCATTGCCCCCATGAATGGGACGCTGAGAAATCGCGCCAAGCGGTCCAGAGGTTCGTCCCGTAGTCCGTCGATCGCGCGACCGTTCATCATCAGGACGGGATCACCGACACTAGACCGCTCGGTCGCCATGATCATCATCGAAAGTCGTGCGGAACCGGAAACCCGAGCCGGAATATCTACGACACCCAGAACACGCCTACGCCGTAGCAAATCACGCCGAACTTGCGCGCGCCAGCCTTTGGCTCGTAGATCAGATGTAGGAAGGACCACAATCGTGACGCGCAGGCCATCCCCGCCGTCAAGGAACCATTGAGCGAACTCAAGGCCTCCGAGTTGCAAGGGCCGCTCGCTCTCATACGAGTCCCTCGTCAGGCGATTGCGAGTTGGCCAAGCAAACTTATAGGCTGCCCCAACGTTGACCCAAGAACTGTCTGATCCCTGTTCTCGGGAGAAACTGAATCGCGCACCATGAGCACGAAGGCGAAGACAGACCTCGAAGAGATGGGGCTGAAGTTCATCTGGTAATACGTAATCGTTGGCGGCCTCAACGTCATTGAGGCGCACTCCGAGTTCACCAGAGGTCATCGTGTTCAGGTCGACGACTAACCTGCCGCGAGCCGACCAGCCCTGAGAAAAATCGGCGACGAAGCTTTCTACCCGCCGTGCCCAGCTATTTGAGTGCCTTATGACCCCCAAGCTTGTGACAAGAAAATCCAAGCGCTTCAGGGTCACCAGGGTACTGTCGCTATCAGATACAAGGTGACGTAGCTGATCCAGCGCGAGTTGAGGTAGGCGCCCCCATTCTGACCGCGCTCCATCATCGTCTCTAATACCTAACCACGCGGTGGCGCTAAACTTGGCCTCCACCAAGCCGTCAGTCGTCTCTGTATCGGCCCATGACCAAGGGAACTGTGGGCGTTCTGCGGTCAGGTGCGTGAACAGCAGAAATACAGCGAGTTTGAGTCCTCCTGCTGGTGTCTGGCTAGGCAGTCCGCGCCAGATAGTCAAAATCTGCTTCTCAAAGCGAGCGGCGTCGATATCGCGTTCGTCTATGTTCTCCATAATCCAGGCCTAACCTCCTCCATGACTTTTGGCCTTATAGGCTGGCGTACTCTGTAAGACACTGTCTTTCGTTTTGCAGAATCCCGCTATTGGCACGCTTCCGATTCAAGCTACGGCTTTTATAGCATCTCGTTACCGGGAAATCACCACAATCTGACTGACTGGAACCGCTGAAAGTCGACTTCAGGCGGCGGATTCAACCGGTCGATACAACATATTCGCTGAACATCTCAGCCGGTGTGTGGAAACCGAGCGTCTTGCGCGGCGTCGCATTCAATTGTCTCGCAATTGCGTTGAGCTGAAGCTGTGAGAGACCCACGAGCTGCATGGCTGTGGCCTGTAGCGTGGGGCGACGAGCTCGAGCCCGAGCCGCTTAAACTGGCGCGAACAACACCTTTGAGCATCCAGTGAGCAATTCCGCCGACCTTTACCTTTTCGCGGACACCAACGTGTTCCTCCAATGCAAGCCACTAGAGAACGTGGACTGGTCGCCGTTCGCGGATTACGCGCGGATAGACGTGGTGCTCTGCAGGCCTGTGCAGAGCGAAATCGACGCGCTGAAAGAGGGTGGAAACACTCGCAGGGCTAAGCGCTCGCGCCTCACTTCTTCTGTCATCCGCGAGCTGCTCGCCGAGCCGAAGGCTCTTCGCGAGCGCGCGCCTGCTGTTCGACTTATATTGCGCCACGACCTCCGACGGGACGAAAGCGCCGCTCAAGACCTTGACTACAGCGAGCGCGACGATCAGTTCGTAGGAATTGCCCTAGCATTCAAGAATGCTCGACCGGATGTTGCCGTGCGTTTGTTGACAAACGACACAGGGCCTATGGCAAGCGCAAACATGGTGGGCCTCGAGTTCGTCGAGGTGCCGGAGAACTGGCTACTTGAGCCAGAGTCTGACGAGAACGACAAGCGCGAGAAAGAACTGCGCGACCAGCTCGCACGATACAAGCAAGCTGAGCCGCAGTTCGAGTTGACGGTCATCGAGCCCGCGTCGAAGCGAATAGAAGCTGCGATGCAGTGTTTCGCATCGCTAACAGATGCGGAAGTGGAAGGCCTGATGGCCTGCTTGGCCGAAGAGAATCCGGTCGCAAGCGACTTCGGCCCCAGAGAGGCGCCGCCCCGGTCTGCCTCTCTGACTGGGGGGGGCACTGCACTCTATGGCATCGGCCGGGAAATGTTCGAGCCTGCTTCCGAGAAAGAGATCGAGAACTACAAGGCGGCGCACGAGAACTGGCTTGATTCATGCCGTGAGTATCTAAGCTTGTTGCACGAGAAGCTCAATAACTCCGTTGCTTGGCCCGAGCTGATTGTGGCCATCAAGAACACAGGTACTCGTCCAGCTGATGATTCGCTGGTGCGATTCGAAGCCAAGGGAGACATCGCGCTCTTTGCCAAGACGGAAGACGACGACGAGAGGGAGGAGAGCGCTGAAGACGGGAGGCCTCCTCGCTTGCCCCAGCCACCGGAACCGCCGAAGGGGCGTTGGAAGGCGATGCGGCACATCTTCGACCCACTTGGGATGAATCGTTACGGCCTGGACAGGCCCTACAAGAACTTAGATTGGCTACATAACGCGAGGACTGAGAGCGACCCGAACGCGCTTTACTGGCGCGATGGACGCTCAAACTACCCTGCGACGAGCTTCGAGCTCACGTGCGACCAGTGGCGGCATGCTCAGGACGAGCACCAGTTGCACTTCCATGTCATGGGTCGGTCGGAGCCTGGAACGCTCGCTGGAGCTGTCGAAGTGCAAGTGCATGCGGCCAACCTAACCACACCTGCAAGCGCGAGAGTCCTAGTTCGCATCCAAGTGGAGCAAACGTCGTGTATTTCCCTTGCACGCGAGCTGGTGGAGGATTTGTGCGGGCCTCACCTGCCCCAATAGCCGAGCCCTGAGCACCAGTTCGCAATTGGAGATAGCGGACGTTCAAGATGAAGTCTCACGGCGGCATGCTCCCGACGCCGGCTGTACATCTAAACCCGGCCGAAGGGCCTGCGAGGATCGCCGGCTCTCCGATGACCGCTGCTGGACGCAGACCGTGAGGTCACGGTGCGGCCATCGACGGCCGCAATCGCTGCATATCGGACATTTGCCACAAGAATCAGGGTGATTGCAATCGCCGGGCGAGGGAGCATTTTGATCTCACGGTGCGCCCAAGTCGATTGCTCGGCAGCGCGCGTGCAAGCTGAGCATTGGCGCTGCGCTTTTCCTAGTCGTCTTCGCGCACCCGGTACTGCCCCATCAGCGTCTGTTGGACGGTCGACGGCACGGCCTCGTAGTGCGACAACGCGATGGTGTAGCGGCCCTGGCCGCTGGTCATCGCATTGAGCCGCGACTGGTAGTCGGCCAGCTCGGCCTCTGGCACCTGACCGCCGATGGCCACGGTGCCGGCCCCCAGGCCCGATGTGCCGGTGACCAGGCCGCGCCGCAACGACAGGTCGCTCGTGACGTCGCCCACGGAATGCTCGGGCACGGCGATCTCGATCTGGACAATCGGCTCGAGCACAGCCGGCCGGGCCTCGCGAATCGCCGCCATGAAGGCCTTGCGACCGGCGGTCGCGAAGGCGATGTCCTTGCTGTCCACGCTGTGGTGCTTGCCGTCGTACACCACGACGCGCACATCGACCACTGGGTAGCCGGCGATCGCGCCGTACGCCAAAACCTCGCGCACGCCTTTCTCGACCGCGGGGATGAACTGGCCCGGGATCGCGCCGCCCCTGACTTCGTCGGCGAACTCGAAGCCCGCGCCGCGCGCGAGCGGCTCGATGCGCAGGAAGACTTCGGCGAACTGGCCGGCACCGCCGCTCTGCTTCTTATGGCGGTAGTGGCCCTCGGCCGGCGCGGTCACGGTCTCGCGGTAGGCGATGCGCGGTGGCCGCGTCTGGACCTCGAAGCGGTAAATCTCGCGCAGGCGTTCGAGCACGATGCGCAGGTGCAGCTCGCCCAGCCCGTAGAGCACCGTCTCGTTGGTCGCGGCCACATGCTCGATGCGCAGGCACGGGTCCTCGGCCGCGAGCTTGCCGAGGATTTCCCAGGCGCGCTGCTCGTCGCCATGCCGCTTGGGCTCCACGGCCAGGCCGTACACCGGCACCGGGAACGGTAGCGGTGCAAGATGCACATGGCTGTCTTGCGCCGCATCGTGCAACACGGCATCGAAATGGATCTCCTCGACCTTGGCCACCGCCACGATGTCGCCCGGCGCCGCGTGCGACACCTCGACATGGTCCTTGCCCTGGAGCATGAACAGGTGCCCCACCTTGAAGGGCTTGCGGCCGTCGCCAATGTAGAGCTGGCTGTCGCGCGTGACCGTGCCCTGGTGCACGCGGAAGATGCCCATCTTGCCGACAAAGGGGTCGATCGTGACCTTGAACACATGCGCCAGCACGTGCAGCGTCGGGTCAGGCTTGGCCTTCATGGGCATGGCCTCTGCGCCCTCGCCAACGATGAAGCTCGGCGGGTTGGCTTCGGTCGGATCGGGCAGGAGCTTGACGATCACGTCCAGCAACTCGGCCACGCCGGCGCCGCTGCGCGACGAGGCGAAACACACCGGGATCAGGTGGCCTTCGCGCAGCGCCTGCTCGAGCGGCGCGTGCAGCTCGGCCGGATCCACGTCGCCCTCCTCGAGGTAGCGGTCGACGAAGGCCGCGTCGACCTCGACCACCTGTTCCACCAGCGCGCGGTGCGCCGCTTCGACGGGGCCGAAGTCAGACTGCCCGAAACGGTTGAAGAAGCAGTCGATCACCTGCCTGCCGACCCCGTCGGGCAGGTTCAGCGGCAGGCATTCGCGGCCGAAGGTCGCCTGGATGTCGGCCAGCAGGCCCGCCAGCGAGACGCCCTGCGCGTCGATCTTGTTGACGATGATCATGCGGGCGAGGCGGCGCGAGGCTGCGTATTCCATCATGCGCACCGCCATCGGCTCGATGCCGGTGGCGGCATTGATGACCACCGCCACCGTTTCGACCGCCTCCAGCGCCGACAGGCTCTGTCCGAGGAAGTCGGGGCCGCCGGGCGTGTCGATGAAGTGGATGCGCGTGCCACCATGCGTGAGGTGCATCACCGATGCGTTGAGCGAGTGCTGCATGCGGCGCTCGAGCGGGTCGTGGTCGCTGACGGTGCTGCCGCGCTCGATGCTGCCACACGCGCCGATGGCGCCCGCCTTGTACAACAAGGCTTCGGCCAGCGAGGTCTTGCCGGCGGCCGCGGCGCCCACGAGCGCCAACGTTCGCACGGCTTTCATTTCGGCCGCGAGGCCGTTCGATCGGCTTGGCATGGCTGGACTCCTTTGCACGTCCGGAAGGCCGGCCCGGCGGCCCGCATGGGCTCGGGCGTTGCGTGTGGACGTCGGGGCAGCGTACGGGATTGACCGCGCTGATGCAAGTTGATTGCGCCGCCGATTTCCAATACCTGACCGGCATGCATGCCGCGTTGACCTCCCCTTGTTGCCAGCGTGCAGAGACATGGGCTCACGCTCAAGATGTCTCAACAACAACGCTCTGAGCCCGTCATGACCACTGTCACCGTCGACTCTGTATGCCATTGTCGGCGACCGGTCATCGCGCTCGATATGTGTCGAGGGCTTTCAACGACTGCACTGCGGCCGTCACCGTGAATTGACGGAGCGCACACCACCGGCGGTAATCGCTGCAGAACGGCCGTTCACACCACCAAGCTCACACTCTTTGCCGACGGGGTCCCAACATCAGTTGGCGAGAAACTGCCATCGATTCATGGCAAACCACCGCAGTGACCAAGCCCAGCGAAACGGTAGATCAGGTATTTGCATTGTCAAGAGTTTTGGAAGTCGTCTTGCCTGCTGCTTTGCCTTCCCTCAGCCTGTCCAGATAGTCTGCCCACCGCTGCATCATCTTCGTTCGATGAGCCAGATACTGGGTCCTGTTGTAAGCGCGCCCATTGGCGTCCTTCACGGCGTGAGCCAGCTGCGCCTCAATCACCAGCGGGTCGACATCCAATCGCTCCGCCAGCATTGTTCGCGCCGTGGCGCGAAAGCCATGCCATGTTTGGATCTCCGGCGTATAGCCCATGGTGATGAGCGCGGTTCGCACTGAGTTCTCTGAAATAGGCCGACTGTGGTTGCGCTCACCGGGAAACACCAAGGCGCTGTGGCCCGTCAACGGATACAGCTCCCGCAACACTTTCACAGCCTGGGTTGAAAGAGGGACCAGATGTGGATCCCCGTTTTCCTTCCCGTCCTTGCCCCGCTTCATCCGCGCAGCCGGAATCGTCCAGAGCGCGGCATCCAAGTCCACTTCAGCCCAAGTTGCACCACGCAATTCGCCGGGACGCTGAAACAACAAAGGCGCCAACTGTAGTGCCGCCCGCACGATAGGCCCGCCCTTGTATGCCTGGATAGCGCGCAGTAGCTCACTCAGCTTGACCGGTTCGGTGATAGCGGCAAAGTGCTTGCCGCGATACGGAGACAACGCGCCTTTGAGGTCTCCCGTGATGTCCCGCCCCACCCTGCCTGTCGCGACGCCATAACGCCAGACCTGGCGAGCCAGCATCAATCCACGATCAGCAGTCTCTACAGCCCCGCGCTCTTCCACCTTGCGCAGGGTTGCCAGCAGTTCCACCGGCTCAATCTCAGCCAGACGACGCCCCCCTAGCCACGGAAAGAGATCACGTTCGAACTGGCGCAGCGAGCGCTCAGCATGAGAATCACTCCATAGAGGCTTCTGTTTGTCGTACCACTCCAGAGCGACAGCTTTGAAGGTATCCCCGGCACTGGCAGAAGCCTTCAGCCTTTCCACCTTTCTGGCATGCACAGGATTTATTCCTGTCGATTTCTGCAGCCTGGCGGTATCACGAGCCTTGCGAGCTGCCGTCAGGCTGACCGAGGGATAGCTGCCCAGAGCCATACGCCCTTCCTTGCCCTCATGCCGATACTTCCAGAACCAGCGCCTCGATCCTCCGGGAGCAACCTCCAGATACAGACCTCCCGAGTCCGACAAACGCTCCCGCTTCGATGTGGGGGAACAGACGGCGTTACGGCACTGTGCGTCGGTCAACATGGGGGAACACCTCCAGAGGTTTAGCTAGGATTTCCCCTCTGAAACGGGGGAACAAACGCCGCCAGTCTACCTTTTTCGGATTTTGTTCCCCCGTCTGTTCCCCCGCCTCAGCCTGGCTGCCAGGAGACCGCTCCGGACATCCCCACACCGTAACCCATTGATTTACCAAAGAAAAAGGGCGTTCACCGGATGTTGGTGAACGCCCTTGGACGTCGTAATGGTGGAGCTGGCGGGAATTGAACCCGCGTCCGCAAGCCTTCATCGGGCAGATCTACATGTTTAGCGATCTGATTTGAGTCTCGCCGCCTGTGTCGCGCAGTCGCACGCTACACAGGCCGCCAGCACCCTATTTTCTCGCTCCAACCCAAGGTACCCGGATCAGAGCCAGCCCATGTAATTATCCTTGCAGCCGGGAGGCACTGATTGCTCAGAACCCCCTTGCCCAGCCCATCGGCCAACTGTTGCAAGGCTCACTGGCAATTAAGCAGCGAGTGCGAAACGTTCGTCGTTTGCAGTTAGTTTTTTAAATCGAGATTTACGAGCGTGACTCAAGCTCGACATGCACCACACCGATTCCGAACCCACGTCGAAACCAGGACAGCCCCAGACCCTCTATTTTAGGTGCGTACAAGCAATTGCAAGAGCTCGACCGGAGATTTAATTGCAGCATGCGCGCCCCACTCCGCCGGATTGGTCTTGGCCCCCAGGTATCCGTAGGTTGCTGCGACAGTTCCCATGCCCGCAGCGAGGCCTGCAAGAATGTCGCGCTCATCGTCCCCCACATAGATGCACTGCCCCGGCTCCAGTTTCAAGCGCGACGCCGCTTCGAGCAAAGGGGCTGGATGGGGTTTTGCATGGGGAGTGGTATCTCCGCTGATCACCGCTCCTGCGGTCGCAAACAGTGGAATGGCGCGGGTCAGAGGGTCCGTAAAGCGGGTCGCCTTGTTGGTCACCACGCCCCATGCCAGATTGCGGCGGAGGATCTGGGATACCAGCTCCGGCACCCCCTCAAAAATGCTGGTGCGTTTTGTCATGCACGACTCATAGTTCACGAAGAACTCCTCGCGCATGGTCAGAAAGTCGGGATGGTCGGGCGCCATGCCAAATGCCTCGCCCAACATGCCACGGGCGCCAGCACCGGCCATCGGACGATAGCGCTCCAGCGGCAGGGAGGGCAAACCACGGTCCGTGCGCATCTTGTCGGCAGCAGCACCTAAATCAGGGGCACTGTCAATCAGTGTTCCATCCAGGTCAAACAGCACCGCGCGGATATTCTGAAACATTGGCTGGGCCTCAGGCTGCGCGCCGCGTGGCAAACAGGTAGTTCACACTGGTGTCGCTGCTCAACCAGTAACGTTGCGTAAGGGGGTTGTACTCCAGGCCTCGGGTGGTCTGCACGTCAAGGCCCGCACTGCGGCAGCTGGCGGCCAGTTCGCTGGGTCGAATCATCTTGGCGTATTCATGCGTTCCACGGGGCAGCATGTTCAATACATATTCAGCGCCCACAATGGCCAGCATGAAAGCCTTGGCACTTCGGTGTATGGTCGAAAAGAACACCCATCCGCCCGGCTTCACGAGCTTAGAGCAGGCTCGCACAACCGATGCAGGATCAGGCACATGCTCAAGCATTTCCATGCAGGTCACCACGTCAAAGCTGGCGGGTTGCTCTTTGGCGAGCGCCTCCACACTGACTTCCCGGTACTGGATATTGGTGGTCTGGGCCTCCAGCGCGTGCAACTGGGCCACTCGCAGCGCCTTGGAAGCCAGGTCAATACCCAACACGTCCGCGCCTTTGCGGGCCATGGAATCGGCCAAAATACCGCCGCCACAGCCAACATCCAGTACACGCTTGCCCGACAGGCTGCACTGCGTATTGATCCAGTCGAGCCGCAAAGGATTAATCTGGTGCAAGGGGCGAAATTCACTTTCGGGATCCCACCAGCGATGGGCCAATTCCGAAAACTTGGCCAGTTCGGCCGGATCTGCATTGACGATTTCACTCATGCACTGATTCTCCACGACGAAAGGCAATGGACAAAAAACCCCAGACGCAAAAAAGCCCCGATAACGGGGCTTTTTTTGGAAGCAATCCGAGGATTACTTGGAAGCGCGGGTACCGACCACTTCGATTTCCACGCGACGGTTCTTCGCACGGCCTTCGGCAGTCTTGTTGTCAGCCACGGGTTGCTTTTCGCCCTTGCCTTCGGTGTAGACGCGGTTCTTTTCGATGCCCTTGGACACCAAGTAAGCCTTCACGGCTTCGGAACGACGCACCGACAGCTTCTGGTTGTAAGCATCGGAGCCCACGGAGTCGGTATGACCCACGGCAATGATCACTTCCAGGTTGATGCCCTTGACCTTGGAGACCAGGTCATCCAGCTTGGCCTTGCCTTCTGGCTTCAGCACCGACTTGTCGAAGTCGAAGAATGCGTCAGCAGCGTAGGTCACCTTGGTGGCCACAGCAGGAGCTGGAGCGGCAGGAGCTGGAGCGGCAGCAGCAGGAGCTGGGGCAGCAGCAGGAGCGGCAGCAGCAGGAGCTGGAGCGGCGATAGCGCCATCGCAGCCAGGAGCAGCCGTTGCAGGCGTCCAGTTGGCATTGCGCCAGCAGTATTCGTTGGTGCCGTTCTTCCAGACGATGCCAGAAGCGTTTCTCCAGTTGTCAACGGTTTGTGCGCCAGCGGCGGTTGCGAGCGCTGCAGAGGCAAACAACATCGCCACTTTGTTCAGTTTCTTCATGGTTCTCCTCTTGGGGAAAAAGCCGCAGCCGCGCTGCGAATCAGGACGCTTGGAGTGACCATCACCCAAAGCGTTCAAACGATTGTGCCATACGTAACAGGGCAAAAGCGGGGGCACCCGCCTGGGGCCCGTAGGACAAAACCGGAATTGCTTCGATATGTTGCGTGGTCGCTACACGGTCTTACCTCTAAAATGGTTCTCCTTCGCCGCCACCGCAGTCCCCAATGACCCAGTTTGCCAAAGAAACCCTGCCGATCAGCCTCGAAGAAGAGATGCGGCGCAGTTACCTTGATTACGCGATGAGCGTGATCGTGGGCCGGGCCCTGCCCGACGCGCGCGACGGCTTGAAGCCAGTGCACCGCCGCGTGCTTTTTGCGATGCACGAGCTCAACAACGATTGGAACCGGCCTTATAAAAAGTCGGCCCGTATCGTAGGCGACGTGATTGGTAAATACCACCCGCACGGTGATTCCGCTGTATACGACACCATCGTGCGGATGGCACAGGATTTTTCGCTGCGCCATATGCTGGTGGACGGCCAAGGAAATTTCGGATCGGTGGATGGCGATAACGCCGCAGCGATGCGGTATACCGAAATCCGCCTGGCCAAAATCGCGCATGAAATGCTGGGCGATATCGATAAGGAAACCGTCGATTTCGGCCCCAACTACGACGGCAGCGAAAAGGAACCGCTGGTATTGCCCAGCAAGCTCCCGAATCTGCTGGTCAACGGTTCGGCCGGTATTGCCGTGGGCATGGCCACCAATATCCCGCCCCACAACCTCAATGAAGTGGTCGATGGCTGCCTGCACATGCTGCGCAACCCCGATGCCACAGTTGATGAGCTGATGGAGATCATTCCCGCGCCCGACTTCCCCACGGCCGGCATCATCTATGGCATCAACGGCGTCAAAGACGGTTACCGCACGGGGCGCGGGCGTGTGATCATGCGCGCCAAGTGCCACTTTGAGGACATCGACCGGGGCCAGCGCCAGGCCATCATCGTCGATGAGCTGCCCTACCAGGTCAACAAAAAGACGCTGCAGGAGCGCATGGCCGAGCTGGTGCACGAGAAGAAGATCGAAGGCATCAGCCACATCCAGGACGAGTCTGACAAGTCGGGCATGCGCCTGGTGATCGAGCTCAAGCGCGGAGAAGTGCCCGAGGTAGTGCTCAACAACCTGTACAAGCAGACGCAGCTGCAGGACACGTTCGGCATGAACATGGTGGCGTTGATCGACGGCCAGCCCCGCCTGTGCAACCTGCGCGACCTGATCAGCGTCTTTTTGCAGCACCGCCGTGAAGTGGTCACCCGCCGCACAGTGTTCGAGCTGCGCAAGGCGCGCGATCGTGGCCACGTGCTCGAAGGCTTGGCCGTAGCGCTGGCCAACATCGACGACTTCATCGCCATCATCCGCAACGCGCCGACCCCGCCGGTGGCCAAGGCCGAGCTGATGGCCCGCCCGTGGGACAGCAAGCTGGTGCGCGAAATGCTCACCCGCACGCGTGCCGACGGTGGCGTGATCAATGCTGACGACTATCGCCCCGACGGCCTCGAAAAAGAATTCGGCATGGGCCAGGACGGCCTGTACCGCCTGTCGGAAACGCAGGCCCAGGAAATCCTGCAGATGCGCCTGCAGCGCTTGACCGGCCTGGAGCAGGACAAGATCGTCGCCGAGTACAAGGAGGTCATGGCGGTCATCGAAGACCTGCTGGACATCCTGGCCAAGCCCGAGCGCGTCTCCACCATCATTGGCGAAGAACTCACCTCCATCAAGACCGAGTTCGGCCAGCACAAGCTGGGAGCTCGCCGCAGCATCGTCGAGTACAGCGCGCAGGACCTCTCCACCGAGGACCTGATCACCCCCACCGACATGGTGGTCACACTCAGCCACACCGGCTACATCAAGAGCCAGCCCCTGTCCGAATACCGCGCCCAGAAGCGCGGCGGACGCGGCAAGCAGGCCACGGCGACCAAGGAAGACGACTGGATCGACCAGCTCTTCATCGCCAACACGCACGACTACATCCTGTGCTTCTCCAACCGAGGCCGCCTGTACTGGCTCAAGGTCTGGGAAGTGCCCGCCGGCTCGCGCGGATCGCGTGGCCGCCCCATCGTGAACATGTTCCCGCTGCAAGACGGCGAAAAAATCAACGTCGTGTTGCCACTGACCGGCGACATGCGCACTTTCCCGGCCGACCGCTATGTTTTCATGGGCACCAGCATGGGTACCGTGAAGAAAACGGCGCTGGATGAATTCAGCAACCCGCGCAAGGGCGGCATCATCGCCGTCAACCTTGATGATGGCGATTACCTGATCGGCGCCGCCCTCACCGATGGCAAACACGACGTGATGCTGTTCAGTGATGGCGGCAAGGCCGTGCGTTTCGACGAAAACGACGTGCGCCCACTGGGCCGTGCGGCACGTGGCGTACGCGGCATGATGCTGGAAGACGGCCAGAGCGTGATCGCCATGCTGGTCGCCGAGGACGAAACCCAGAGCGTGCTCACCGCCACCGAAAACGGCTATGGCAAGCGCACCAGCATCACCGAATACACCCGCCACGGCCGGGGCACCAAGGGCATGATCGCCATCCAGCAAAGCGAGCGCAATGGCAAGGTGGTGGCCGCCACGCTGGTGCATGCTGACGACGAGATCATGCTGATCACCGACAAGGGCGTGCTGGTGCGCACCCGCGTCTCCGAGATCCGCGAACTGGGCCGCGCCACGCAGGGTGTCACACTGATCGCATTGGACGAAGGCTCCAAGCTCAGCGGGCTGCAACGTATTGTTGAAAACGATGCCAATGTGGCTGAGGGCGAAATCGAAGGCAACGCCAACGACGGAAACCCGCCAGCCGCCGAAACCCCGGAACCACCAGACGCTTGAGTCAGACCAGCGGGTGCTGCCCCGACGGCGCAGCACCCACTGCGCTATTAAAACTGAAGCTGCTAGCGCTTATTTGATAAGCGCCAGCAGCCTTTTTGACCAAAAAAATGAAACGCCCATACAACTTCTCGGCCGGCCCGGCCGCCATACCTACCGAAGTCCTGGAGCAGGCCGCCGCCGAGATGCTGGACTGGCATGGCAGCGGCATGGGCGTGATGGAAATGAGCCATCGGGGCAAAGAGTTCCTGTCCATCTACGAACAGGCGGAAGCCGATCTGCGCGAGCTTCTGGCAGTGCCAGCCAACTTCAAGATCCTGTTCATGCAGGGCGGTGGCCTGGCCGAGAACGCGATCGTCCCGCTCAATCTCTCGCGGGCCGGCGTGGTTGATTTTGTGGTGACTGGCAGCTGGAGCCAAAAGTCGCAGAAGGAAGCGCGCAAATACGCATCCGAAGTGAACATCGTGGCCTCCTCCGAAGACACCGGCTTCACCACCGTGCCCGACCCAGCCTCCTGGACGGTGAGCCGGGGTGCGAGCTATTTGCACATCTGCAGCAACGAAACCATCAATGGCACCGAGTTCCACGAGTTGCCCGACCTGAAGGCACTGGGCAGCGATGCACCACTGATCATTGACTTCTCCTCCCATGTCGCATCACGGCCGGTGGACTGGTCACGTGTCGGACTGGCCTTTGGCGGTGCGCAGAAGAACCTCGGGCCTGCAGGCCTCACGCTGGTGATCGTGCGCGAGGACCTGCTGGGCCACGCCCTGCCCGCCTGCCCCAGCGCGTTTGACTACCGCGTGGTGGCAGAAAACCAATCCATGTTCAACACCCCCCCCACCTGGGGCATCTACGTTGCAGGCCTCACCTTCCAGTGGCTCAAGCGCCAGACCGAAGGGGCCTTGAGCGGTGTGGCAGCCATGGAGCAGCGCAACATGGCCAAGGCGGATCTTCTCTACAAAGCCATCGACAGCTCGCAGTTGTATGTGAACAAGGTGGCTGCCAACTGCCGCTCGCGCATGAACATCCCGTTCTTCCTGCGCGACGAAAGCCGCAACGAAGCCTTCCTGGTCGGCGCCAAGGAGCGCGGCCTGCTGCAGCTCAAGGGCCACAAGTCCGTGGGCGGCATGCGCGCCAGCATCTACAACGCCATGCCCCTGGCGGGCGTGCAGGCGCTGGTGGACTACATGCGAGAATTTGAACAAAAACACGCCTGAGCGGACTACGGCCCACCCACGTTTTCGCGACAGCGCACCGAAATTTCCCCATCCATGAACACTCCGCAAGCCTCACCCGACCTCGCCAGCCTGCGCGTGCAGATCGACAGCATCGACCAGCAACTGCTCACGCTGCTGAACCAACGGGCGCTCGTGGCCGAACAGGTGGGTGAAGTCAAGAAGCGCGAAGGCACGCCCTTTTTCCGACCCGACCGTGTAGCCCAGGTCATCGACAAGATCACCCATGCCAACCCTGGGCCGCTCAAGGGTGCGCACGTCGCTGCCATCTGGCGCGAGATCATGTCCGCCTGCCTTGCGCTCGAATCGCCCCAGCGTGTGGCCGTGCTCGGCCCCGAGGGCACGTTCTGCGAGCAGGCAGCGATCGAGTTCTTTGGCGGCGCGGCCGACCTGATGTACTGCGCCAACTTCGACGAAGTGTTCCACGCCACAGCCGCTGGCAGCGCGCAGTACGGCGTGGTGGGCGTCGAGAACTCCACCGAAGGCGTGGTCACCCGCTCGCTCGACCTCTTCCTGCACACCCCCACCCATGTGGTGGGCGAAGTGAGCCTGCTGGTGCGCCACAACCTGCTGCGCACCACCAATTCGCTCGACGGCATCGAGGCCGTGCTGGCCCACCCGCAGGCGCTGGCCCAATGCCAGGCCTGGCTGTCCAAGCACCTGCCGCACGCCGAGCGCCGCCCGGTATCGAGCAATGCCGAGGGCGCCCGCCTGGCCACCACCAACCCCGCCTGGGCGGCCCTCTCCAGCGAACGCGCAGCCACTCAGTTCGGCTTGCACATCGTCTCCCACGCCATTCAGGACGACGCCTACAACCGCACCCGCTTCGCCATCATCTGCCTGCCGCACACGCTGCAGACGCCACCGCCCTCGGGCAAGGACTGCACCAGCCTTGTGGTGTCGGTGCCCAACCGCCCTGGCGCCGTGCACGACCTGCTGGTGCCACTCAAGACGCACGGTGTGTCCATGACGCGCTTCGAATCGCGCCCCGCCCGCACCGGCCAGTGGGAGTATTACTTCTACATCGATCTCGACGGCCATCCTGCCCAGCCCCATGTGGCCAGGGCGCTGGAAGAACTGCGCAGCCTGTGCGCGTTCTACAAGGTCCTGGGCACCTACCCTGTCTCGTCATAAGGAGCCGTCGCCATGTTCGAACAACTGGGACTGATCGGCTGCGGGCTCATGGGAGGCTCATTCGCCCTGGCCATGAAGAAGGCCGGCCTGGTCAAACGCGTGGTGGGTTACAGCAAATCACCCTCCACCACCGACCGCGCCCGTCAGCTGGGTGTGATCGATGTCGAGGCGCCGTCCGCCTTGCTGGCCGTTGCTGGCGCTGACATTGTGCTGGTGGCCGTGCCCGTGGCCGCCACCGAAGCCACGCTCAAGGCCATCAAGCACCTGGTCACCCCCCAGATGCTGATCATGGACGTGGGCTCCACCAAGGCCGATGTGGTGCAGGCCGCACGCCGCGCCCTGCGCGATCAGGTGGGCTCGTTTGTGCCCGCACATCCCATCACCGGGCGCGAAGTGTCGGGCGTGGAACACGCCGAGGCCGATCTCTACAGCGGGCGCCAGGTGATCCTGACGCCCACCGAACGCACCTTCACCGCGCAGCTGCAAAAAGCCCAGGACATCTGGACAGCACTGGGCAGCCGTGTGACCAGCATGTCGCCCGAGTCGCACGATGCGGCGTTTGCAGCTGTCAGTCACCTGCCCCATGTGCTCGCCTTTGCGATGATGAACAGCATCACGGGCCAGGACACCGGGGACGACTTCCTGTCGCTGGCGGGCCCGGGGTTCCGGGACTTCACGCGCATTGCAGCCAGTGATCCCAAGGTGTGGCGCGACATCCTGCTGTCCAACCGCGACGAGCTGATCGCCCAGTCCAAACTGTTCCAGCAGGCACTGCACACCATCGAGCAGGCCATGCAAAAGGGCGATGCCCAGGCGCTGGAAGACATGCTGACGCTGGCCAGCGAGACCCGGGCGCATTGGCGCATGGGTGCGAAGAGAAAGTAACCCCCTGAGTCGCCTGCGGCGCCTTCCCCCAAGGGGGACGCACCCAGTGGCCTGGCAAAGCCAGTTCCACGGGTGCACTGGGATGGGCCTGCGCCAGTAATGACGGGCGCTTGGACCAATGGACGAAAGATACCGATGTACAGCACCGCATTTATTGACCTGCCCCCCTTGCAAGCCGCTGCAGGTGAAGTCCACCTGCCGGGCTCCAAGAGCATCTCCAACCGGGTGCTGCTGCTGGCGGCGCTGAGCAATGGCACCACCACCGTGCACGACCTGCTGGCGTCCGACGACACCCGCGTCATGCTCGATGGGCTGCGCCAGATTGGCTGCACCGTGGACGAGGCGGGCAGCACCGTGCACATCACGGGCCTGGGCGGCCGCGCACCGCAGTCGCCGGCCAAGCTCTTCATGGGCAATGCTGGCACTGCCATGCGCCCGCTGACGGCCGCACTGGCCTTGCTGGGCGGTGAATTCGAGCTGTCGGGCATCCCGCGCATGCACGAGCGCCCCATTGGCGACCTGGTGGATGCACTGCGCCAGCTGGGCTGCCAGATCGACTACCTGGGGAACGACGGCTACCCGCCGCTGCGCATCGCCCACGCCAATGGCGTCCCTGCGCTGGCACTGGCAGAGCCAATCCGCGTGCGCGGCGATGTGTCCAGCCAGTTCCTGACCGCCCTGCTCATGGCATTGCCACTGGCGGCTGGCACCCAGAACATCGTGATCGATGTGGTGGGGGAATTGATCTCCAAGCCCTACATCGCCATCACCCTCCAGCTTCTGGCGCGCTTCGGCATCGTGGTCGAGCACCAGAACTGGCAGCGGTTCACGATTGCGGCGGGCAGCCGCTACCAGTCGCCCGGCACCATCCACGTCGAGGCCGACGCATCATCCGCTAGCTATTTCATAGCACTTGGCGCAATCACATCAAGCGCTAGCGGCCAAATTGGCATCAAAATTCAAGGCGTGGGCCTCGATTCGATCCAGGGTGACATCCGCTTTGTCGATGCCGCCCGCGCCATGGGGGCCGTGGTCACCGGTGGCCCCAACTGGCTGCACATCCAGCGGGGGGAACCGGGCCAGGGCTGGCCGCTCAAGGCCATTGACCTGGACTGCAACCACATCCCCGATGCCGCCATGACGCTGGCTGTGATGGCGCTGTATGCCGAGGGCACCACCACGCTGCGCAACATCGCCAGCTGGCGCGTGAAGGAAACCGACCGCATCGCCGCCATGGCCAACGAACTGCGCAAGCTCGGAGCCACGGTGGAAGAAGGGGCGGACTTCATCCGCGTCACGCCACCTGCCCAAGTCCAAGACTGGAAAGCGGCCAGCATCCACACCTACGACGACCACCGCGTGGCGATGTGCTTCTCGCTGGCGGCGTTCAACCCAGCGGGCCTGCCCGTGCGCATTGAAGACCCCAAATGCGTGGCGAAGACCTTCCCGGATTACTTTGAAGCCCTGTTCTCGGTGGCAAGCACTGCCACTGGCCACATCCCGGTGATCTGCATCGACGGCCCCACCGCCTCGGGCAAGGGCACCGTGGCGGCTGCGGTCGCGCAGCGCCTGGGCTACCGGTTCCTGGACTCTGGGGCGATGTACCGCATCACGGCCCTCGCCGCCCTGCGCGCTGGCCTGGCCATCAGCCCCGAGCACGAGGCCCGCATTGCCGCCTTGGCGCAGACGCTGCCCGTGCGTTTCGAAGGGGGCCGGGTGTGGCTGGGCAGCGACGATGTAACGGAAGCCATCCGCACCGAAGAGGCCGGCATGAACGCATCCCGCGTCTCTGCCCTGCCCGCCGTGCGGGGGTCGCTCGTGGATCTGCAACACAGCTTCCAGCGTCTGCCGGGGCTGGTGGCCGACGGCCGGGACATGGGCACGGTGATCTTCCCCGAGGCCCCTTTGAAGGTCTATTTGACGGCCAGCGCTGCCTGCCGCGCCGAGCGCCGTTATAAACAGTTGATTTCAAAGGGTTTTTCGGCTAGTATCGCAGACCTCCGCGCAGATCTGGAAGCGCGCGACGCCCGGGACAGCACCCGCAGCGTTGCACCTCTCAAGCCCGCGCAGGACGCTCTGGTCCTGGACAACTCCGATTTGACGATTGAACAAGCCGTTGAAAAGGTGCTGGCCTGGTGGCAAGAGCGTCAACCTTTCGCAGGGTCTGCGCAGGGTTGAAACGTGTGGCGCCTTTTTTAGAACGGGCTCCACAGGCAATGCTGAAAGGCCTTGCCACAGGCCCACGCAACTCCTCTCGCGCGCCAGCGCACAGGTTGTGTGGATCGATAACCTAACCCGCGGTTCTACCGCAAAAAACCACCGCAAGCAGCTATAAAAACAGTAGCAATGGTGCTACTGGAATCCTGTTTGTGGCAAGGAAACACATGTCCGAATCTTTTGCCGCCCTTTTTGAAGAATCTTTGCAGCGCACGGAAATGCGCCCAGGCGAAGTCATCACCGCTGAAGTCGTGCGCGTCGAGCACAACTTCGTGGTCGTGAACGCTGGCCTCAAGTCCGAAGCCTACGTACCGCTGGAAGAGTTCAAGAACGACAAGGGCGAAGTCGAAGTCCAAGTGGGTGACTTCGTTTCGGTGGCCATTGGCTCCATCGAAAACGGCTACGGCGACACCATCCTGTCGCGCGACACCGCCAAGCGTCTGGCTTCGTGGATGAGCCTGGAAAAGGCCCTCGAATCCGGCGAATTCGTCACTGGCACGACCAGCGGCAAGGTCAAGGGCGGTCTGACCGTTCTGGTCAACGGCATCCGCGCATTCCTGCCCGGTTCGCTGATCGATACCCGTCCGATCAAGGATCTGACGCCGTACGAAAACAAGACCATGGAATTCAAGGTCATCAAGCTGGACCGCAAGCGCAACAACGTGGTGCTGAGCCGCCGCGCTGTGGTGGAAGCCTCCATGGGCGAAGAGCGCGCCAAGCTGATGGAAACCCTGAAGGAAGGCTCCATCGTTCAAGGCGTGGTCAAGAACATCACCGAATACGGTGCGTTCGTGGACCTGGGCGGCATCGACGGCCTGCTGCACATCACCGACATGGCATGGCGCCGCGTGCGTCACCCTTCCGAAGTGGTGACCGCTGGCCAGGAAATCACGGCCAAGATCCTGAAGTTCGACACCGAAAAGAACCGCGTGTCTCTGGGTCTGAAGCAAATGGGCGACGACCCATGGATGGGCGTGAACCGCCGCTACCCCCAAGGCACCCGCCTGTTCGGCAAGATCACGAACATTGCCGACTACGGCGCGTTCGTCGAACTCGAACCCGGCATCGAAGGCCTGGTGCACGTGTCTGAAATGGACTGGACCAACAAGAACATCGCTCCCGCCAAGCTGGTTTCGCTGGGCGACGAAGTCGAAGTCATGGTCCTCGAAATCGACGAAGACAAGCGCCGTATCAGCCTGGGCATGAAGCAGTGCAAGGCCAACCCATGGCAAGAATTCGCACAGGACACGAAGCGCGGCGACCGCGTGAAGGGTCCTATCAAGTCGATCACCGACTTCGGCGTGTTCGTGGGCCTGGCTGCCGGCATCGACGGCCTGGTGCATTTGTCTGACCTCTCGTGGAACGAAGCCGGCGAAGCCGCAGTTCGTAACTACAAGAAGGGCCAGGAAGTGGAAGCCATCGTGCTGGCCGTGGACGTGGACCGCGAACGCATCTCGCTGGGCATCAAGCAGCTCGACGGCGACCCATTCACGACCTTCGTGACGGTGAACGACAAGGGCCAGACGGTGACCGGCAAGGTCAAGACCGTGGACGCCCGTGGCGCTGAAATCGACCTCGGCGAAGACATCGTGGGTTACCTGCGCGCTTCGGAAATCTCCCGCGACCGCGTGGAAGATGCCCGCAACGTGCTCAAGGAAGGCGACGAAGTCACGGCCGTGGTGGTCAACGTGGATCGCAAGACCCGCAACATCCAGCTGTCGATCAAGCAAAAGGACATGGCTGACGAACAAGGCGCCATGGCCAACCTGAGCCAGCAATCGAGCCGCGAAAGCGCCGGCACGACCAGCCTGGGCGCCCTGCTGCGCGCCAAGCTGGACAACTCGGAAAAGTAAAGCGCTGACCCGTTGAGGAGCCTCAGCGCACATTGCGCGGTAAGCTCCTTGTACGGTCAGACAGCGGGCGCCTCGGCGCCCGCTCTTTTTTCAGCAAAGACCTGCCCACCCGCAGCCTGCCCATGCCCCAAGATTCCATGACCCGCTCAGACCTCGTTGAAGAACTGGCCGCGCGCTTTGGTCAGCTCACCCATCGCGATGCCGAATACGCCGTCAAGACCATCCTGGACGCCGTGGGCGAGGCCCTGGTGCGTGGGCACCGCATCGAGATCCGGGGCTTTGGCAGCTTCTCGGTCAACCACCGCCCACCCCGCATGGGACGCAATCCGCGCAGCGGCGAGGCCGTGGCCATCCCCGAAAAACGTGTGCCCCATTTCAAGCCTGGCAAGGCCCTGCGTGAAGCCGTGGACAAGCGCACCGCCGAGATGGAAGAAAACTCCGGTGCCGCCAGCAGCACAACCATTCAAAAATAATAGCTGCTCGCGCTTTACAGATAAGCGCTAGAAGCCTATTTGACTTGAATTCTTATCCTGCAAGGGCCATGCGGCCCAGCAGGCACAAGCTCTTAGAATCGCCCCACCACTGGGGAGACCGATGAAATACCTCCTGTGGCTGCTCAAGGCAGCCATTTTTTTTACGCTGTTTGCCTTCGCGCTGAACAACCAGCAGGACGCCACCGTGCACTTCTTCTTTGGCACGCAATGGCGCGCGCCGTTGGTGCTGGTGGTGTTGACCGCATTTTCAGCGGGCCTGGCCGTGGGAGTGCTGGGCATGGTGCCGCGCTGGTGGAGGCACCGCACCGCAGCGCGACGCGCCCATGCAGCGGTGGCAGCGCCTACGCCCGTGGCATCCTCCGCAGCAGCGGGCTCCATGCCCCCCGCCCCGCCACCACCGCCCGACCTGCCTTCAGCCCATGGAATTTGACCTGACCTGGATCCTGCTGGGTCTGCCCGTGGCCTTTGTGCTGGGTTGGCTGGCTTCGCGTTTTGACCTGCGCCAACTGCGTGCAGAAAACCGCCGCGCGCCCAAGGCCTACTTCAAGGGCCTGAACTTCCTGCTCAACGAGCAGCAGGACCAGGCCATCGACGCCTTCATCGAGGCCGTGCAGAACGATCCCGATACGTCTGAACTGCACTTTGCGCTGGGCAACCTGTTCCGCCGCCGGGGCGAATACGACCGCGCCGTGCGCGTGCACGAGCACCTGCTCTCGCGCGGCGACCTCTCCCGCACCGACCGCGAACGTGCCCAGCACGCGCTGGCGCTCGACTTCCTCAAGGCCGGCCTGCTCGACCGCGCGGAAGAAGCCTTGCACCGCCTGGAAGGCACCCCCTTCGAGGCCCAGGCCCGCCTGGCGCTGCTGGCCATTTATGAACGCTCACGCGACTGGCCCCACGCAGCCACCATCGCCCGCAAGATGCACGACGCCGACCAGGGCGACTTCAGCACGCGCCAGGCCCACTACCTGTGCGAGCAGGCACTGGCCCTGAGCGGCCAGGGTGATCTGCCGGGCGCGCAAGCCCTGCTGGAACAGGCCGTGTCCGCAGCGCCCGAGGCCGCCCGCGCCCGCATCGAACTGGCCCGCCTGCAGCGCATGATGGGCCGGCCCGCAGACGTTCTTGCCACGCTGCGCACCCTGGGCGAGCGCAACCCCGCCGCGATCCCGCTGGCGGCCCCGATGATGGTGGAGGCCGCCACCACCGCGCAGCGCGTGCCCGAGGTGCAGGCGCTGCTGCAGGCGCACTACGCGCAGGCTCCGTCGCTCGACGTGCTGGAAGCCATCGTCGCCATGGAAGCCGCCGACGAGGCCACGCACGACACCGCGCGGCAGCGCTATGTGCAGCACCTGGACAAGGAGCGCTCGCTGGTGGCCGCCGCCAAATGGCTGGCCGGCGAGAAGCTCGAACACGAGGAATTCCACCCCCAGGTCCAGCGCGCGCTCGAGCATGCCGTCAAGCCGCTCACACGCTACCGCTGCGCGGCCTGCGGCTTCGAGGCACGCCAGCATTTCTGGCAGTGTCCCGGCTGCCAGACCTGGGACAGCTACCCGGCGCGCCGCGTCGAAGAACTCTGACCTTCATCTCCCTCTCCTCACCTGCTCTACACCGCCGACAGGAAGCCCCATGCTCAAGAAACTGATGCTCCTCATTGCCGCGCTCTGCGCCACCGCCGCATTCGCGGCCGTGGACGTGAACACTGCCACCGAGGCCGAACTCGATGGCATCAAGGGCATCGGCCCCGGCTTGTCCGGCCGCATCCTCGAAGAACGCAAGAGCGCGCCCTTCAAGGACTGGAGCGACTTCATCGGCCGCGTGGGGGGCGTCGGCAACAAGAGCGCGGTCAACTTTTCCAAGGAAGGCCTGACGGTCAACGGCAAGAAGTACAGCGCCGCAGCAGCCGCGAAGGCCGAAGCCAAGTCCAAAGCCGGCCACAGCAGCGCGCACTCCAAAAAGCCGGCGGGCGCCACGGACGAGCGCAAGCAGCAGTCGCCGCAGTCGCAGCAGCAACAACAGGCCCCTGCGGCCCCTGCGGCTCCTGCCGCCCCGCCGGCAGCCACGGGCGCACCGGCCGCAGCCGCCAGCGCTAGCAAAAACTAAGCACACTCTCCAAGCTGCAAGCCCGCCCGCGCGGGCTTGTTTTTTTGCGCTGTCAGCGGCGCAACGGCCGGGACCAGGCAGGGTCTTTGAGGCATGCCCCTAAAATCGATCGGGCATGCCCCTGATCACACTCATCCTTCTCCCCTTCATCGGCAGCCTGCTTGCGGCAGTGCTGCCCGCCAACGCGCGCAACACCGAGTCCACGCTGGCGGGCCTCATCGCCGTGTTCTGCACCGTGCAGGTGGCGCTGTGTTTCCCCGAGATCGCGGACGGCGGCGTGCTGCGCCAGAGCATCGAATGGCTGCCTGCGCTGGGCCTGAACCTCGTCATCCGCATGGACGGCTTTGCGTGGATGTTCTGCATGCTGGTGCTGGGCGTGGGCAGCCTGGTGGTGCTGTATGCGCGCTACTACATGTCGGCGGCCGACCCGGTGCCGCGCTTCTTCTCGTTCTTTCTCGCGTTCATGGGCGCCATGGTGGGCGTGGTGCTGTCGGGCAACATCGTGCAGATCGCGTTCTTCTGGGAGCTGACCAGCCTGTTCTCGTTCCTGCTGATCGGCTACTGGCACCACCGCAAGGACGCGCGGCGGGGCGCACGCATGGCGCTCACCGTCACCGGCACAGGGGGCCTGGCCATGCTGGCGGGCATGCTGGTGCTGGGCCACATCGTGGGCAGCTACGACCTCGACCACGTGCTGGCGGCGGGCCAGCTCATCCAGAACCACCCGCTGTACACCACGGCACTGGTGCTGATCCTGCTGGGCGCGCTCACCAAGAGCGCGCAGTTCCCCTTCCACTTCTGGCTGCCCAACGCCATGGCAGCGCCCACGCCCGTGTCGGCCTACCTGCACTCGGCCACCATGGTCAAGGCGGGCGTCTTCCTGCTGGCACGCCTGTGGCCGGCGCTGGCGGGCACGGAGCAGTGGTTCTGGCTGGTGGGCGGCGCGGGGCTGTGCACGCTGCTCGTGGGCGGCTACGCGGCCATGTTCCAGAACGACCTCAAGGGGCTGCTGGCCTACTCCACCATCTCGCACCTGGGCCTGATCACGCTGCTGCTGGGCCTGAACAGCCCGCTGGCCGCCGTCGCGGCGGTCTTTCACATCATGAACCACGCCACCTTCAAGGCGTCGCTCTTCATGGCCGTGGGCATCGTCGACCATGAAAGCGGCACGCGCGACATCCGGCGGCTGTCGGGCCTGCGCCGCATGATGCCCATCACCGCCACGCTGGCCATGGTGGCCAGCGCGGCCATGGCGGGCGTGCCGCTGCTCAACGGCTTCCTGTCCAAGGAAATGTTCTTTGCCGAGACGGTGTACGTGAACACCACGCCGATGCTCGAATGGCTGCTGCCCGTCGCCGCCACAGTGGCCGGCATGTTCAGCGTAGCGTACTCGCTGCGCTTCACGGTGGATGTGTTCTTTGGCCCACCCGCTACCGACCTGCCGCGCCCGCCCCATGAGCCGCCGCACTGGATGCGCGTTCCTGTCGAACTGCTGGTGCTGGCCTGCCTGGTGGTGGGCACGCTGCCCGCCTGGTCTGTGGGGGCCTACCTGGCCGCCGCCGCACGGCCCGTGGTGGGCGGCGAGCTGCCCACGTACAGCCTGGCGGTGTGGCATGGCTTTAATACCCCGTTTGTAATGAGCCTGGTGGCATTGGGCGGTGGCATTGCGCTGTATGCGCTGCTGCGGCGTCAGCGCGCGCGCGGCATGCTGGATGCACCGCCCCTCATGCACCACCTGAGCGGCCAGCGCATGTTTGAGCACCTGCTGGCCGCCCTCACGCTGGCGGGCCGCAACGGCCGCCGCCTGCTGGGCACCAGCCGCCTGCAGTGGCAGATGCTGTGGCTGGCCGCAGCGGCCCTGGTGGCGGGTACCCTGCCCCTGTGGGCGCGGGGTCTGCCGATTGGCGACCGCGTGCAGTTGCCGCTGTCGCCCACGTTTGCGCTGCTGTGGCTGCTGGGCGCCGTGTGCGCCGTGGCGGCGGCCTGGCAGGCAAAGTACCACCGGCTGGCAGCCCTCACGCTGCTGGGCGGCTCGGGCCTGTGCGTGTGCCTGACCTTTTTGTGGTTCTCGGCGCCCGACCTTGCGCTCACACAGATCGTGGTGGAGATCGTGACCACCATCCTCATCCTGCTGGGCCTGCGCTGGCTACCCCGCCGCGACGAAAGCCTGCGTGTGCCCACCCTGGCCGAAGAGCGCCGGACCCAGCTGCGCCGCTACCGGGACTTGGCACTGGCGTTGAGCGCGGGCGCAGGCATGGCGCTGTTGTCGTTCGCGATGATGAGCCGCCCCTTCCCCGACAGCACCTCCACCTTCTTCCTGGAGCGCGCCCTTACCGACGGGGGCGGCACCAACGTGGTCAACGTCATGCTGGTGGACTTCCGGGGCTTTGACACCTTTGGCGAGATCGTGGTGCTGGGCATCGTGGCGCTCACGGTGTATGCGCTGCTGCGGCGCTTCCGCCCCGCGCGCGAGGTGATGGATCTGCCACCCCAGCAGCGCGCCCTGCCCGCCGATGTGGACACCGACCTGACCAACCCGCGCCAGACTGCCGACACCGCCGTGGGCTACCTCATGGTGCCCGCCGTGCTGGTGCGGCTGATGCTGCCCTTTGCCACGCTGGTCGCGGTCTACCTCTTCATGCGCGGGCACAACGAGCCCGGCGGCGGCTTTGTGGCGGGGCTGGTGTTTTCGGTGGCGCTGCTGCTGCAGTACATCGTTTCGGGCACCTCGTGGGTCGAGGCCCACCTGCCGCTGTACCCACGCCGCTGGATCGGCATGGGCCTGCTGACGGCACTGGCCACCGGACTGGGGGCGTTGGCCTGGGGCTACCCGTTCCTCACCAGCCACACCGCGCACTTTGCGCTGCCTGTGGTGGGCGAGATCCATGTGGCCAGCGCGCTGTTCTTCGACATTGGCGTGTTCACCCTGGTGGTGGGCTCCACCATGCTCATCCTCACCGGCATTGCCCACCAGTCGGTGCGCAGCCACCGCTACAACAATGCGCGCGCCGACGACGAGGCGGCAGAACAAGCCGCTGCTGCCACAGCGCCCACCACCCGGGGAGAAACTGCATGGAACTGATACTGGCCCTGGCCATTGGCGTGCTCACCGGCTCGGGTGTGTGGCTGCTGCTGCGCCCACGCACCTTCCAGGTCATCATGGGCCTGTCGCTGCTGTCGTATGCCGTCAACCTCTTCATCTTCAGCATGGGCCGCCTGGGCCTGGCGATTGACAAGGAGCCCGTGCTGCAACCCGGCCTGCCGCAGGACCTGGCCCACTATGCCGACCCCATGCCCCAGGCGCTCACACTCACGGCCATCGTGATCGGCTTTGCCATGACGGCGCTGTTCCTGGTGGTGCTGCTGGCATCGCGTGGCATGGCGGGCACTGACCATGTGGACGGCACCAAGGGTAAAGACGTGCAGGAAATGCCATGACGGGAGGCACCAGCATCACCGCGTGGCTGATGCCGCACCTGATCCTCGCGCCCATCGCGCTGCCCCTGCTCACAGCCGGGCTGATGCTGCTGCTGCGCGAGGAGCGCCAGCGCACCAAGGTCACGCTCAACATCACCTCGACCTTTCTGGGCCTGGTGGTGGCCGTGCTGCTGCTGGTGCAGGCCAAGGACCCGAACCTGCCGGGCGGCCTGGGCGTGTACCTGCCCGGCAACTGGCCCGCGCCCTTTGGCATCGTGCTCACCATCGACCGGCTCTCGGCCATGATGCTGGTACTGTGCAGCACCGTGGCGCTGGCCACCGTGCTGTTCTCTGCGGCGCGCTGGCACCGGGCGGGGGTGCACTTCCACCCGCTGTTCCAGTTCCAGCTCATGGGGCTGGCCGGTGCCTTCCTCACCGCCGACCTGTTCAACCTGTTCGTTTTCTTCGAGATCATGCTGGCCGCCTCCTACGGGCTGCTGCTGCATGGCTCGGGACGCCCACGCGTGTCGGCGGGGCTGCACTACATCGCCATCAACCTCGCGGCCTCGTCGCTGTTCCTGATCGGTGTGTCGATGCTGTATGGCATCACCGGTACGCTCAACATGGCCGACCTGGCGCAGAGCATTGCAGGCATTGCGCCTGCAGACCGAGGCCTCCTGCATGCGGCGGCGGCCATCCTGGCGGTGGCTTTTCTCATCAAGGCCGCTGTGTGGCCGCTCAACTTCTGGCTGGTACCCGCCTACAGCGCGGCCACTGCGCCCGTGGGTGCGCTTTTCGCGCTCATGACCAAGGTGGGCGTGTACAGCGTGCTGCGGCTGTGGACGCTGTTGTTTGGCCCCGAGGCCGGTGAATCGGCCCAGTTCGGCAGCCAGTGGCTGATTGGCGGCGGCCTGCTCACCATGGCCTTTGGCGCCATCGGCATGCTGGGCTCGCAGCGCCTGGGGCACCTGGCAGGCTTCAGCGCCGTCCTGTCGTCGGGCACGCTGCTGGCGGCCGTGGGCTTCGGCCAGAACCTGCTCACAGGCGCACTGCTGTACTACCTGCTTAGCTCCACGCTGGCGGTGAGCGCCCTCTTCCTGCTGACCGACCTGATCGACCGCTGGCGCAACGACGGCTCCAACCTCGCACCCTACGAGCAGACCGACGACGCGCCGTTCCTGTCGGCCGATCTGGTGCCCACCGAAGGCATGAACCTCGACGACAAGGAGGAGGCGCTCATCGGCGAGGTGATCCCTGCGGCCGCTGCCTTCCTGGGCCTGGCCTTTATCGCCTGCACGCTGGTCATTGCAGGCCTGCCACCCCTGCCAGGGTTTGTGGGCAAGTTCGCCATGGTGCATGCGCTGCTCAACCCTCTGGGGCTGGGCGCATCCAGCGGGTTCCAGCTGGGCGCGGCGGGCTGGACGCTGGTGGCCCTGCTGGTGGCCTCGGGCCTGCTGGCGCTGGTGGCCTTGACCCGTGCAGGCATCCGCCATTTCTGGGCCGCACATGATCGGTCGGCCCCCAAGCTGCTGGTACTGGAAGGCTTGCCGATTGCCCTGCTGCTGGGTGCCTGCGCGGCGCTGGCCTGGCAGGCCGGCGCCGTGATGCGCTACACCCAAGCAACGGCCGACGCATTGCACGCGCCCGCTGGCTACATGCGCGCGGTGATGACCGCTGAGCCCGTGCCCAACCCGCCCCAGCCTGCCACCACACCGGGGGGCAACCTGCCATGAAGCCAGAGCCCCTTCCTACATCCACATCGCCCCGGCCCTTCAAGCGGCTGGTGCCCGCGCCCCTGCTGTCGCTGGCGCTGCTGGGCCTGTGGCTGCTGCTCAACCGCAGCCTGAGTGCCGGGCATTTTGTGCTGGGCAGCGTGCTGGCACTGGCGATTCCGCTGCTCACGGCCGGGCTGCGCCCGCTGCCGGTGCGCGTGCGCAAACCGGGCGCTGTGCTGCGCCTGGCCTTCACGGTGGTGGCCGACACCACCCGCTCCAACCTGGCCGTGGCCCGCCTGCTGCTGGCGCCCGGCCGCAGGCGCCACCCTGCAGGGTTTGTGCACATCCCTCTGGACGTACGCGACCCCAATGCACTGGCCGTGCTGGCGATGATCGTCTGCATCACCCCTGGCACGGCCTGGGCCGAGCTGTCGCTGGACCGCAGCGTGCTGCTGCTGCATGTGCTGGAACTGGACGACGCGGCCACCGTGATCGCCGACGTGAAGCGGCGCTACGAGGCCCCTTTGATGGAGATTTTTGAATGACCCCGATACTGGATTGGGCCCTCCCCATCGCCCTGTTCATGCTGGCCCTGGCTATGGGCTGCGCGCTGATCCGCCTGCTCAAGGGCCCCTCCGCACAAGACCGGGTGCTGGCGCTCGACTGCATGTACCTGAGCGGCATGCTGGTGATGCTGGTGCTGGGCCTGCTGTATGGCAGCAAGAACTACTTCGAGGCTGCGCTGCTGCTGGCGCTGTTCAGCTTTGTGGGCAGCATGGCCATGGCCAAGTTTCTGCTGCGTGGCGAGGTGATCGAATGACCGAAGCCGCTACCACTGCCGCCGCCGTGCTGCCGCTTTGGCTTGAAATCATCGTGGCCTTGCTGGTGCTGGCGGGCGCCGGGCTGGCCCTGCTGGGCTCCACCGGCTTGCTGCGCCTGCCCACGTTTTTCGAGCGTGTGCATGCGCCCGCCATCATCGCCACGCTGGGCTGCTGGCTGATCATGCACGGCACCGTGCTGTACTTCTCGGTGGCCGACCGCAGCCTGGCGCTGCATGCGCTGCTGATCGCCGTGTTCGTGGCGATCACGGTGCCGATCATGTCGATCTTCTTGATGCGCGCGGCGCTGTTCCGCGCGCGGCAGATGGGGCTGGACGTGCCGCCCAGCCTGAGCCAGCCCAAGGCGCCATCCGAAACCGAAGACTCCTGAATTAATAGCTGCCAGCGCTTTATGGATAAGCGCTAGCGGCCATTTTCATCCCTATTTTTGACCTGAAGACCCGAAGCCGCCGCCGCCCGGCGTGTGGATTTCAAACACGTCGCCCGGCAGCATCTCGGCCTGGCCGATGTGGTCCAGCAGCTCCACCCGGCCATCGCTGCGCACCACCCTGTTGATACCCACGGCCCCCGGCTGGCCGCCCGCCATGCCAAACGCGCCATGGTGGCGGCCGTTCGACAGGATGCTGGCCGTCATGGGCTCCAGAAAGCGCACACGGCGGATGCCGCCATCACCGCCCTTCCACTGCCCGGCGCCGCCCGAGCCCCTTCGGATCTCGTAGCCCTCCAGCCGCACGGGGAAGCGGAACTCCAGCACCTCGGGGTCCGTAAGGCGCGAGTTGGTCATGTGGCATTGCACGACGCTGGTGCCTGCAAAACCGCCAGTGAGCTGCCCGTTGGCATCCCACACGCCGCCCGCGCCGCTGCCCCCCGAGATGGTCTCGTAATACTGGTAGCGCGTGCTGCCAAAGGTGAAGTTGTTCATGGTGCACTGCCCCGCCGCCATCAGGCCCAATGCGCCATACAGCGCGTTGGTGATGCAGGTGGAGGTCTCCACATTGCCCGCCACCACCGAGGCTGGGGGGTTGGGGTTGAGCATGCTGCCCGGCGGAATGATCACGTTGAGCGGCTTGAGGCACCCAGCATTCAGCGGAATGTCGTCATCCACCAGCGTGCGGAACACATACAGCACCGCCGCCATGCACACCGCCGTAGGCGCGTTGAAATTGTTCGTCTGCTGCGCGCTGGTGCCGGTGAAATCGATGGTGGCGCTGCGACTCGCTGCATCCACTTTCACCGCCACGCTTATCTGTGCGCCGTTGTCCAGCGGCAGCGTGAACGCACCGTCCTTGAGCCGTGTGATGACGCGGCGCACGGACTCTTCGGCGTTGTCCTGCACATGGCGCATGTAGGCCAACACGACATCGAGGCCAAACTCGGCCACCATGCGGCGCAGCTCCTGCTGGCCCTTTTCGTTGGCGGCGATCTGCGCACGCAGGTCGGCCATGTTCTGTTGCGGGTTGCGCGAAGGGTACTCGCCGCTTTCCAGCAGCGCGATCATCTCCGCCTCACGCAGCACGCCGCGCTCGACCAGCTTCACGTTGTTGATCTGCACGCCCTCTTCCTCGATGCGTGTGGAGAACGGCGGCATGGAGCCCGGCGTGGTACCGCCCACGTCGGCGTGGTGGCCCCGGCTGCCCACGTAGAACGTGGGCGTGGCTTCATCGGCGATGTAGACCGGCGTGATGACCGTGATGTCCGGCAAATGCGTGCCACCGTGGTACGGGTCGTTGAGCACGAACACATCGCCAGGCTGCATGCGACCAGCGTTCTTGCGGATCACCGTCTTGATGCTCTCGCCCATCGAGCCCAGGTGCACCGGCATATGCGGCGCGTTGGCGATGAGGTTGCCTGCGGTGTCAAACAGCGCGCAACTGAAGTCCAGCCGCTCCTTGATGTTCACCGAGTACGCCGTGTTCTGCAGCTGCAGACCCATCTGCTCGGCAATGTTCATGAACAGGTTGTTGAACACTTCGAGCAGCACCGGGTCCACCGTGGTGCCCACGGCATGCTGCACGGCGCGCGCCACGCGGCGGTTGAGCAGCAGGTGGTCCCGGTCGGTCAGCTGCGCTTCCCAGCCGGGCTCCACGATGGTGGTGGCGTTCTTCTCGGCAATGATGGCCGGGCCGGGGATCACATCGCCGGGGCGCAGATCCTCACGCACCACCAGGGCGGCGTCGTGCCATGCTGCAACGCCATCGATGCCGCCGGTGTACATGCGCACAGTGCTGCGGCGCGGCACCTCGCGCGCAGGTTGCAGCGTGTGGCGCGGCACCACGGGCGCATCGCCGGGCACCACGGCCTCGACGGACACGGCCTCCACCACCAGGCCCTTGCCCTGCATGAGGAACGCAAAACGCTGGCGGTAGGCGTTCTCGAACGCGGCGGTGATTTCGGCCAGCGAGCCCAACGGCACGATGAGCGCCGAGTCGCTGCCCTCGTAGCGCACATGCACGCGGCGGTGCACCACGGCTGTGCCCGCGCCCACCTGCTGGCGCTCCAGCTCGGTGCGCGCGGTGGTGGCCAGCTGCTCCAGCGTGGCTTCGATGCCTGCGAGCGCTTCGGGCGCGAGCCTGGTTTCCACCGCCTGTTCGCGGATCACGTTCTGGTCCGCCAGGCCCATGCCGTAAGCACTGAGCACGCCCGCCAGCGGGTGCACAAACACGCGTGTCATGCCTAAAGCATCGGCCACCAAACACGCATGCTGGCCGCCCGCGCCGCCAAAACACTGCAGCGTGTAGCGCGTCACGTCGTAGCCGCGCGCCACGCTGATCTTCTTGATCGCGTTGGCCATCTGCTGCACGGCGATCTGGATGAAGCCATGGGCCACGTCTTCTTGCGAGCGGCCGCTTTGCACCGCCAGCTGCGCAAACTTCTGCCCCACCACATCGCCATCCAGCGCCTCGTTCGCAGCGTGGCCAAACACCTTGGGGAAATGTGCGGGCTGGATCTTGCCCACCATCACGTTCGCATCCGTCACAGCCAGCGGGCCGCCGCGGCGGTAGCTGGCGGGGCCGGGGTTGGCACCCGCGCTTTCGGGGCCGACGCGGAAACGTGCGCCGTCAAAACCGAGGATGGAGCCGCCACCGGCCGCCACGGTGTGGATGCTCATCATGGGCGCACGCATGCGCACGCCCGCCACCTGGGTCTCGAACTCGCGCTCGAACTCGCCCGCGTAGTGGCTCACGTCGGTGCTGGTGCCGCCCATGTCAAAGCCGATGACCTTGTCGTGGCCCGCCAGGCCTGCGGTGCGCGCCATGCCAACGATGCCGCCTGCGGGGCCTGAGAGGATCGCGTCCTTGCCCTGGAACACCTGCGCATCCGTGAGGCCGCCCGACGACTGCATGAAGAACAGCTTCACGCCTGGCATCTCGCTGGCCACCTGGTCCACATAGCGGCGCAGGATGGGCGAGAGGTAGGCATCCACCACCGTGGTGTCACCCCGGCTCACCAGCTTCATCATGGGGCTGGTGGCGTGGGATGCACTCACCTGTGTGAAGCCCGCTTCGCGCGCAATGCGGGCGGCGGCTTCTTCGTGTGCGGTGTAGCGGTAGCCGTGCATGAACACGATGGCCGCGCTGCGCAGGCCCGCGTCGTAGGCCGCCCACAGGCGTTCTTTCAGGTGCGCTTCGTCCAGCGGCTCAATCACCTCGCCCCGTGCGCCCACACGCTCCTGCGCCTCGATCACGCGCTCATACAGCAGCTCGGGCAGCACGATGTGGCGGTCGAACAGACGCGGGCGGTTCTGGTAGGCGATGCGCAGCGCGTCCTTGAAGCCCTTGGTGGTGATGAACAGCGTGGGCTCGCCCTTGCGCTCCAAGAGCGCGTTGGTGGCCACGGTGGTGCCCATCTTCACGCACTCTACCAGTGCGGGCGTCACGGGCTCGCCGGGCTTCAAACCGAGCAGGTGGCGGATGCCAGCGACAGCCGCGTCCTTGTACTGCTCGGGGTTCTCCGACAACAGCTTGTGCGTGACCAGCGTGCCGTCCGGCCGCTTGCCCACCACGTCGGTGAAGGTGCCGCCCCGGTCGATCCAGAACTGCCAGCGGGACATGGGTGAAACTTGGTGGGACATGAATAACTATCTTTTTGATAGCTACCAGCGCTTATCAGATAAGCGCTAGAGCATGGTTTTATTCAAAATTCTGCGCCGATCAAAGGGATGCCGCCGAGCGCGCCGCCTGGTCGTACATGCCTGAGAGCACACGCAGCAACCGGGCCAGCTCGCCGATGTCGCGGTTCAGCGCGTCGTCGGCTTTCAGGGCGTCGATCAGGCAGCTCTCGCGGATCTCGCGATAGCGCTGCACATAGGCGCGGCCGACCTCGGTGGCGGCGTAGGTCACCTCCTTGCCGTTCTTCTGCGACGCGACCACGCCCAGGTTCAAAAGCTTCTTGAGCGCGTAGTTCACGAGGTGCGTGTCCTCCACGTTCATGATGAAGCAGATGTCGGCCAGCCGCTTGTCGCGCGCGCGGTGCGTGACATGGTGCAGCACCACCACATCCAGCGGCGTCAAGTCCTTGAGCCCCGCCGCTGCCATGCAGTGCACCACCCAGCGGTGGAAGGCATTGCCCGCCACGATGAGGCCGAATTCGAACTCGCTCATTTCTGCGCTCTGTGCCGACACCAGGTGTGCCGATGACACGATAGGGCCGGAGTCGGTTTTGGCCTTGGACTTGGCGTCAGATTTCATGGAGGTTTCGGGCCTACGGGTTCTGTCATTGGCACGGGATATGCATGGGGCATTGTAGGCAAGTCGATGGTAATTTGTTGGCAATTTGTCAGCGTTTAGGCAAAACACCTATCGCAATCGGATCGGCTTCCGATACAGTGATTTGTTACATCCAACCTTGTACATCCAACCCTGCGGAGCAATATCCATGAAGCGTCGAATCTTCCCCGTGACCGCACTTGCCCTGACCCTGGCGGCGGGCCTGTCTGCCACCTCGGCATTCGCCCAGACCAAGTGGGATCTGGCAGCCGCCTACCCAGCCACCAACTTCCACACCGAGAACATGGTGCAGCTGGCCGGCGATGTAGACAAAGCCACGGGGGGCAAGCTCAAGATCACGGTGCATGCCAACGCCGCACTGTTCAAGGCCCCCGAAATCAAGCGCGCGGTGCAAGGCGGCCAGGCGCAGATGGGTGAGATCCTGCTGGCCAACTTCCAGAACGAGTGGCAGCTGTTTGGTGTGGACGGCCTGCCCTTCCTGGCCGACAGCTACGACGCATCCAAGAAGCTCTACGCCGCGCAAAAGCCGTTCCTGGAGAAGAAGCTGGCCGAACAAGGCATGGTGCTGCTGTATGCCGTGGCCTGGCCCCCACAAGGCATCTACACCAAGAAGCCCCTGGCCTCGGCCGCCGACCTCAAAGGCATCAAGTGGCGCGCCTACAGCCCTGCCACCGCACGCATTGCCGAGCTGGTCGGCGCGCAGCCTGTGACGGTGCAGGCCGCAGAGTTCTCGCAAGCCCTTGCCACGGGCGTGGTCGAATCGACGATGACCTCGGGCGCCACCGGTGTGGACAGCAAGCTGTACGAGCACCTCAAGTTCTACTACGACACCCAGGCCTGGCTGCCCAAGAATGCCGTGCTGGTGAACAAGAAGGCGTTTGACGCGCTGGACAAGCCCAGCCAGGACGCCCTGCTCAAGGCCGGTGCCGACGCCGAAGCACGTGGTTGGGCTGCCAGCGCCAAGGTCAACACCGACACCATCGCCAAGCTCAAGGCCAATGGCATGTCCGTGGAAGCGCCGCCCGCCGCACTCAAGGCCGACATGGCCAAGGTCGGCGACACCATGCTCAAGGAATGGCTGGACAAGGCCGGTCCTGAAGGCAAGGCGCTCATCGACGCCTACCGCAAGTAAGCCCGGGCACCTGCGCAATGCGTCGTCTGCTGGACTTTCTGTACGACAGCGCCGCCGCCCTGGCGGCGCTTTTCATGGTCGGCCTGCTGGGCATGGTGCTGCTGTCCATCGCCAGCCGGCAGTTCCACTTCCACGTGCCGGGCACCGATGCCTATGCGGGCTACCTGATGGCGGCTGCGGGTTTTCTGGCGCTGGCCCACACCTTGAAGCGCGGTGAGCACATCCGCGTCACGCTGCTGCTCAACTTTTTGAAGGGCGGCGCCAAGAAAGCCTTTGAGATCTGGGCCCTGGCCATTGCCACGCTGCTGGCCGTGCTGTTTGCGGTGTACAGCTGCAAGCTGGCTTGGCAATCGCACGAGTTCCACGACATCTCCACAGGCAGCGATGCCACCCCCCTGTGGATTCCCCAGATCGCCATGGCCGTGGGCACGGTGATTCTGGCCATCGCCTTCATCGACGAGCTGGTGCTGGAGGTGATGAACAAACGCGCCGACGCCCATCCCGGCGAAGCCTTGCGCAATGAATAAGACAACCAGGCCCATCTACCATGAGTGATCTCGCCATTACCGGCCTGCTGGTCCTGTCGCTGTTCCTGATCCTGGGCAGCGGTGTGTGGATCGGCCTCACCCTCTCGGGCGTCGCCTGGATCGGCATGCAACTGTTCTCGTCGCGCCCAGCGGGCGATGCGATGGCGGTGACGATCTGGGGCAGCGCCTCCAGCTGGACCTTGACCGCCCTGCCCCTGTTCATCTGGATGGGGGAAATCCTGTTCCGCACCCGGCTGTCGCAAGACATGTTCAAGGGGCTGGCCCCCTGGGTGCAGGCGCTGCCGGGCCGCCTGCTGCACACCAACGTGGTGGGCTGCACGATTTTTGCCGCCGTGTCGGGGTCGAGTGCCGCCACCTGCGCCACCATTGGCAAGATGACACTGCCCGAACTGACACGCCGGGGCTACCCTGAGCACATGGTGGTGGGCACCCTGGCCGGTGCCAGCACGCTGGGCCTCTTGATCCCGCCGTCGATCATCATGATCGTCTACGGCGTATCGGCCGAAGTGTCCATCTCGCAGCTGTTCATTGCGGGCGTGCTGCCGGGCATTCTGCTGGCGGCCTTGTTCTCAGGCTACATCATGGTCTGGGCGCTGCGGCACCCCGACCAGATTCCCGCCGCCGACGTGCGCCTGACCTTTGCGCAAAAGCTGGCCGAGTCGCGCAGCCTGATCCCTGTGGTGCTGCTGATTGCAGCGGTGCTGGGCAGCATCTACACCGGCTTTGCCACGGCCACCGAAGCCGCAGCCGTGGGTGTGGTGGGCTCGCTGGTGCTCTCGGCCGTGCAGGGCTCGATGAGTTGGAACACATTCAAGGAATCGCTGATGGGCGCCACGCGCCTGTACTGCATGATTGCGCTGATCCTGGCCGGTGCCGCGTTTCTCACGCTGTCCATGGGCTATATCGGTCTGCCGCGCCACCTGGCTGAATGGATTGCGTCGCTGGGGCTCAACAAGGCCCAGCTCATTGCGGCGCTCGCAGTGTTCTTCATCATTCTGGGCTGCTTCCTGGACGGCATCTCCATGGTGGTGCTCACCATGGGCGTGCTCATGCCCACGGTGCAGGCTGCGGGCATCGACCCCATCTGGTTCGGCATCTTCATTGTGCTGGTGGTCGAGATGGCGCAGATCACACCGCCCGTGGGCTTCAACCTGTTCGTGCTGCAAGGAATGACGGGCCGCCAGCTGCCCTGGATCGCCAAGGTGGCCCTGCCCATGTTCCTGCTGATGTGCGCGGCCGTGGCGCTGCTCTATATCTTCCCCGGCATCGTCACTTGGCTGCCGCAGCAGATGGCGGCGCGCTGAGCCGCCGGCATGCGAAACGGGTGTGGTCCAGACCAGGGCCGCTCCGTTTTGCGCTTTGGGAGAAGGCGCGAAGCGACCCAGGGGGACTTCATTTGCTGTGACAATCCCCCCCATGCTCAATGTTCTGGCCATCTGCATCGGCGCCTGTGTGGGCGCACTGGCGCGCTGGCGCCTGGGCCTGTGGCTCAGCCCGGGCGGCTTGATTCCCTGGGGAACCCTGGCAGCCAACCTGGTGGGCGGTTATCTCATCGGCGTGTGTGTGGCTGTTTTTCACGCCCTGCCCCAGATCGATCCCGTCTGGCGGCTGGCCTTGGTCACGGGTTTTCTGGGCGCACTCACCACGTTCTCCAGCTTCTCGGCCGAGGTGGTTGAAATGTTGATGGTGCAACGCTACGCCATGGCCCTGGGCACTACAGCACTGCACCTGTTCGGGTCGCTATGCCTGACGGCGCTTGGCATACAAAGTGCTTCATATTTCATAGCAGCCCGCGCATTGTAGACTTGCCCAAGGGCCCATTTTTCTCTACACCTCATCCTCCATTGCATTACGCTGCCCAAGCCGGTGGCCGCAGCATTCGCCCCACCCCTTTTCCCCCTACAGACCGACACGAAGAGTCTCTTATGGACGCCAATACCCAACTCAACGAACGCCGCCTGGCCGATGCCTGGGCGGAACTGCAGAACCACGCAGTCAACGGCAACCCCTTGCATGCAGACGCTTATCGCCTCGCGTTTGCCGACCCGGAATTCCTGTTCCGCCGCGAGACACGCGGTATCCGCTTTCAGCTGGAAATGCTCAAGCCCGACCTGGGCCAGGCCGAGCAAGGCATCGAGAACACCGTGGTGGTCTACGGCAGCGCCCGGTTTGTGGCACCCGACGAGGCCGCAGCCCAGTTGGCCGAGGCCGAGGCCAGTGGCGACGAGGTGCGCCTGCAGCGTGCCCAGCAGGCTGTGCGCAACGCCCGCTACTACGACCTCGCCCGCCAGTTCGCCAAGGTGGTGGCGGAATACAGCGAGCACCAGCGCCCCGCAGACCGCATCTACATCTGCACGGGCGGCGGCCCCGGCATCATGGAGGCCGCCAACCGGGGTGCCCACGAAGCCGGTGCACTGAACGTGGGCCTGAATATCGCCCTGCCCCACGAGCAAAGCGGCAATCGCTTCATCTCGCCCTCGCTCTCCTTCAAGTTCCACTACTTCGCGCTGCGCAAGATGCACTTCATGATGCGCGCCAAGGCATTGGTGGCCTTCCCGGGGGGTTTTGGCACGCTGGACGAACTGTTCGAGGTGCTCACGCTGGTGCAGACCAAGAAGGCCAAGCCGGTGCCCATCGTGCTGTTTGGCACCGACTACTGGAGGCGGCTGATCAACTTCGAAGTGCTGGTCGAAGAAGGCACGATCTCCGCCCAAGACCTCAAGCTCTTTCACTACACCGACGACCCGCAAGAGGCGTGGGAGCTGATCAAGTCGTTCTACCAGCTGTAGGCATTTCTTCGCCTACTGGCTCGGCACGGCAAGCGGCACTCAGCCCGGCCCCTGCCCCGGCTGTTTTTTCTCGCCCCCGATGCGCCACGCCAGCCGGGCGCCGCCCAGGCCTGCGGCGCCCCCCCCCCAGAACAGGCCGCTCACGCCAATCACCGCCCCGGCCGATCCGAACATCAACGGCATCAGCACGCTGGATGCGTTGATGGCCATGAGGCGCAGCCCCAGCGCTTCGCCCTGGCGATGTGAGGGCGTGATCTGGTGCAGCAGGCTCATCACCATGGGCTGCCCCGTGCCCAGCACGAGGCCCAGCAACACCGAGCACAGCCCCATGGCCCAGGCGCTTTGCAGCATGGGGTACACCGCAAATAACACGGCCGTCACCAGCATGGCGCCAGCCATCACGCCCCGCTCGCGCAAGTGCTTGGCCACAAAGGGCATGAGCACGCGGATCACGGTGGCCGCAATCGCAAACGCCCCGAAGATGGTGCCGATGACCGCCGCCGACAAGCCGCGCTCATGCCCCAGCAGCGGCACCGCAAAGGCATGCACATCCCAGCACGACGAGATGAGCCAGTTCACGATGAGCAGGCGGCGAAACGGTGGGTCATTCAGCAGATCCCAGGCACGCTGTGGCGGGCCATCTTTGGCGGAGGCTGCGGCCGCAGCGGGCAGATCCTGCGTGCTGCGCACACACCACCAACTGACCAGGGGCAGCAACGCCAGCAACGCAAAGGCCGCGCGGTAGCCTTCCAGGCTGCCCGGGGTGGTACCCGCATGGTCGATGGCCAGCCCCGCCGCAAATGGGCCAATGAAGTTGGACACCGCCGGGCCTATCGACAGCCAGCTGAACACCTGCTTGAGTTCGGTGGCGTCATGCACTGCGCGGCCCGCGTGGCGCTGCACGGCAATGGTGGCGCCCCCTGCGCCCGCCCCTGTCATCAAGGCCGCAACGCACAAGACCGCATAGGTCGGAAACACCACCGCCAGCCCTGCGCCCATGCACGCCACAGCCACCGAATAACCCATCGGGCGCTTGAGGCCGTGGCGGTCTGCAAACCGGCCCGCAGGAAGGGCCAGAAACACCTGGGTGAGCGCGAACAGCGCCACCAGAAACCCCACCGCCGCCACGCTGTAGCCCTCGCGCAGCGCGAGCAGGGGCGCGGCCAGCCGCATGCCAGCCATGCTGCCGTGCACACAGATCTGCGCGGCAATCAGCCGGGCCAGTGCCCAGTTCACAGCGGATCGTCCTCAAGGTCCAGCCCCGGCAACGGCACGGTGGTAGCCGCTGGCGCGGGCAGGTCCTGCACATCCCGCAGGCGCTTCTGGATGGCGCGGGTGCGCACGCCCACCTCGTCAAACTTCTTGGCGGCGGCGTCGATGGATTTTTTGGTGGCCTCGACCACGTCGCCAAACTTGGCGAACTCGGTCTTGACCATGCCCAGAAGGCTCCACACTTCTGACGAGCGTTTTTCAATCGCCAGCGTCTTGAAGCCCATCTGCAGGCTGTTGAGCATGGCGGCCAGATTGGCCGGGCCGGTGATCATCACGCGGCAATCGTTCTGCACGGCTTCGACCAGGCCGGGGCGGCGCATGACCTCGGCAAACAGGCCTTCGGTGGGCAGGTAGAGCACGGCAAAGTCGGTGGTGTGCGGGGGCGAGACGTACTTGGCGAAGATCTTCTTGGCTTCGAGCTTGATCGAGGTCTCGAACGCATTGCCTGCAGACAGGATGGCGGCCTTGTCGGCCGCGTCCTGCGCATCCATCAGGCGCTGGTACTGCTCCACCGGGTACTTGGAGTCGATGGGCAGCCACACCGGGTGCTCGTCGTTCCTGCCGGGCAGGCGAATGGCGAATTCGACCAGCTCGTCGCTGCCCGGAACGGTCTTGACGTTGCGCGCGAACTGGTCGGGCGTGAGCACGTTGTCGATGATGGCGCCGAGCTGCATTTCGCCCCAGGTACCGCGCGACTTCACGTTGGTCATCACGCGTTTCAAGTCGCCCACGCTGCCCGCCAGGGTCTGCATCTCGCCCAGGCCCTTGTGCACTTGTTCGAGCCGGTCGCTCACCAGCTTGAAGGATTCGCCCAGGCGCTGCTCCAGCGTGGCGTGGAGCTTTTCGTCCACCGTGCGGCGCATTTCCTCGAGCTTGGTGGCGTTGTCGGCCTGGATGGCGGCCAGGCGCTCGTTGAGCGCGGTGCGCAGTTGTTCGGCATTGTGCTGGCTGCCCTGCACCAGCCCGGTGAGCTGCTGCGACACCGCGTCTTGCAGCACCGCAAACTGGTTCTTGATCTGAAAGCTGTTGGCTTCGAGCTGGTCTTTGAGCGCTTGCGACATCACCCCCAGCTGCGACTGGGTGTCGCTCTTGAGCGAATCGAGCGTGAGGCGCGTGGCTGCGTCCAGGGCCGTGAGGCGCTGCTCCAGCCGCGCCTCGAACACGCCAAAGGCGGCCAACAGCTCGGCACGGCCGTTGCGCGATTCGGCCACCGCCTGCGTCAAACGCTCATCGACCGCGTGGCGCAGCCCCTCCAGCGTGGTCTGCGTGGTTTGGGTGAAGCCGCGCAGTTGCTGGCCCATGCCATCCAGCGCGCCATCGTTCTTGGCCACGGCCAGCTGGGTGGCCTGGGTGGTGCGCTCCAGTGCCTGCAGGCGGGCCAGCCATTCGGGCGGCAAATCCACACGGGGGCGGCGCAGCGCCAGCAGCGCGAGCGCGATGAACACCAGGGCCAGTGCGGCCAGCAGAACGAGGGTATCGGTAGTCAAGGAAGGATTACTATGGTTTCGATAGCTGCTAGCGCTTATCTATAAAGCGCTAGCGGCCAATTTCTCTTAATAAATCCGGCGTTACTGCGCCCGCAGGCCAGGCACGGGCTGGTTCACCGGAGTGAGGGGGGCACGCCCGCCCAAAAAGGCGATCAGGTTGTCCGCCGCCAGGTTGGCCATGGCGCGGCGCGTGGGCACCGTGGCGCTGGCGATGTGGGGCGTGAGCACCACGTTGGGCACGGTGAGCAGGTCGGGGTGCACGCTGGGCTCACCCTCAAACACATCCAGGCCCGCCGCGGCAATGCGGCCTTCGCGCAGCGCCACGGCCAGCGCCGCGTCGTCCACAATGCCGCCACGCGCAATGTTGATCAGGGTGGCCGTGGGCTTCATCAGCGCCAGTTCGGCCGCGCCAATGGTGTGGTGCGAGGCTGCGCTGTACGGCACCACCAGCACCACATGGTCGGCCGTGCGCAGCAAGTCTTCCTTGCCCACGTAGGTGGCCTTGCATTCGGCTTCCAGGTCAGCCGACAGGCGCGAGCGGTTGTGATAAACCACCTTCATGCCAAAGCCGTGCGCGCCGCGCTTGGCAATGCCCTGCCCGATGCGACCCATGCCGATGATGCCCAGCGTGCTGCCGTGGATGTCGCTGCCCGCGAACATGTCGTAGCTCCACTTCGTCCACTTGCCAGCGCGCAGGTAATGCTCGCTCTCGGTCATGCGGCGCGCCGTGGCCATCAAGAGCGCAAAGCCGAAGTCGGCCGTGGTCTCGGTCAGCACGTCGGGGGTGTTGGTGCCCAACACGCCCGCCGCCGTCATCGCGTCCACATCAAAGTTGTTGTAGCCCACGGCCATGTTGGCGCAGATTTTGAGACGCGGCGCCGCAGCCAGTAACGCGGCATCCACGCGCTGGCTGCCGGTGGTCAGCACTCCGTCCTTGTCCGCCAAGCGCGCGGCCAACTCGGCTGGGGTCCAGATCACGTCGTCGGGGTTGTCCTCCACGTCGAAGTGCGCGCGCAGGCGGTCCACGATGTCGGGAAAGATAGCTCGGGCGACCAGGATGCGGGGTTTGCTCATGAATCTTCAGTCTCCAATGTATCGATACGGCTGCCCTACCTTGCAACTGGCGCGGCCCGCACCAGCGGCCACCGTGCAAGGGCAGCCCCGCCGCACTGGTGGCGTCTCCCTTCCCATCGCGCAGCGATGAGAGAAGGGGGAAGCGGCGCGCCGCTCAAGGGGATGGTCACTACCTAAACCAGATGAAAGTCATGACGACAAACAGCGGCACCAGGATGCCCCCCGACCACAGCATGTAGCCAAAGAAGCTCGGCATCTTCACGCCCCGGTCTTCGGCGATGGCCTTGACCATGAGGTTGGGTGCGTTGCCGATGTAGGTGTTGGCCCCCATGAACACGGCCCCTGCCGAGATGGCAGCCAGCGTGGGCGCAAGGGTGGTCATCAGCACGGCAGGGTCGCCACCGGCAGTGTTGAAAAACACGAGGTAGGTGGGGGCGTTGTCGAGGAAGGAGCTGAGCGCGCCCGCGGCCCAGAAGTACATGGCCGGGTCGGGCGAACCATCTGCGCGGGTCACGGCCGACACAACGGCGCCAAACGGGCCGTTGACGCCCGCCTTGAGCATGGCGATGACCGGGATGATGGTGAGAAAGATGCCCGCAAACAGCTTGGCCACCTCTTGCATCGGCCCCCAGCCGAACTGGTTGTCTTCGTGCACCTTCTTGGGCGTGAGCCACAGGGATACAAAGGTGACGAAGACCAAACCGACGTCGCGCACGATGCCAGGCAGGCCAACGTCGGTGCCCGCGATGTTGAACACCACCGACGACTTCCAGAAACCGCTGACCAGCACCAGCGCCACCACCACGCCCAGCAGGGCAAAGTTGACCTTGCCATCAAAGCCGATGGCCCGGCTGTCGGGTGTGGGGTCGGCCGTGACCACCTCTTCGCTGCGGCGGTAGTACCAGGAATCGAGCACAAAGAAGATGGCCAGCAGCGCACCCACGAGGAAAAGCGTTTCCTGGAAGATGTGGCTCACCGTCCAGAAGAAATCCACGCCCTTCAGGAAGCCCAGGAACAGCGGCGGATCGCCCAGCGGCGTGAGCGAGCCCCCGGCGTTGGACACGATGAAGATGAAGAACACCACCACATGCGCCACATGCTTGCGGTTGTCGTTGGCGCGGATCAGGGGGCGGATCAGCAGCATGGACGCCCCGGTGGTGCCCATGAAGCTGGCCAGCACGGCGCCAATGGCCAGGATGGTGGTGTTGAGCCCCGGGCTGCCGTGCAGGTTGCCGCGAATGAAAATCCCGCCCGCCACCGTGAACAGCGCAGTCAGCAGGATCACAAACGGGATGTACTCCGCCACCAGCGCATGCACCAGACTCACGCCCGCCATGCCGGGGCCGAATGTGATGGCAAACGGCACCAGAAACGCCAGCCCCCAGGCTGCCGCCACCTTGCCAAAGTGGTGGTGCCAGAAGATCGGCGCCAGGAGCGGCATGAGGGCAATCGACAGCAGAATGCCCGCGAATGGAACGCCCCAGAGGACGGACAGCGTGCTGCCATCGATGTCGGCGGCCAGGGCCCAGCCGGGCAGTGCCGCCAAAAGACCGGCCACTGCCAGCCCGCGCGAGAGTTTCATGGGTTGTGTCTCCATCCAGTTATAAAAATCGGTGCGCCTCACGGCGGTTTGACGTACTTCACAGCACATCGCGGCACTTCACGGAACATCACGGAACCTGTGGGCGCTTCCGCGCGCCAGCGCGGCTACGCTGTCGCAGGGATATCAAACACCTGCCGCAGGTATGCGAGGTATTTCTCGTCATCACACATGCCCTTGCCCGGCGTGTCCGACAGCTTGGCCACAGGCTGGTCGTTGCAACGCGTCATCTTGATGACCACCTGCAGCGGCTCGTGCGCCGGCGGGCTGCCCAGGTCATTGGTGAGATTGGTGCCAATTCCAAACGCCAGCTGGCAGCGGCCTCGGAACTGCTGGTACAGCTCGATGGTGCGCGGCACCGTGAGCGCGTCGCTGAAGATCAGCGTCTTGGTCAGCGGGTCCACGCGGTTCTTGCGGTAGTGTTCCAAAAGGCGCTCGCCCCAGGCGAACGGATCGCCGCTGTCATGCCGCGCGCCGTCAAACAGCTTGCAAAAGTAAAGGTCAAAGTCGCGCAGGAAGGCGCTCATACCGTAGACGTCCGACAGCGCAATGCCCAGGTCCCCCCGGTACTCCTTGGCCCACATTTCAAAGCCAAAGACCTGGCTGTCGCGCAGGCGCGGGCCCAGCGCCTGGCAGGCCTGCAGATATTCATGCGCCATGGTGCCCAGCGGCGTCACGCCCAGCTTCATGGCATAGAGCACGTTGCTCGTGCCCGCAAACTGGCCGGGCCCTGCGGGGGCGCCGGGACGGCGGTCGCCCGTGCCCAGGCGGGCCACCAGCACACGCAGCACTTCTTCGTGCCAGGCGCGGCTAAAACGCCGGCGCGTGCCGTAGTCGGCAATCTTGAGATCCGACAGGCCGTCACCCTGCAGCAGCGCAATCTTGGCATCCAGGCGGCGGCGGCCTTCCAGGAAGTCGGGCACTTTCTGCGTGTTGCGAAAGTAGACCTCATTGACGATGGCCAACACCGGGATCTCGAACAGGATGGTGTGCAGCCACGGCCCCCGGATGGAGATTTCGATCTCGCCGTTGTGCTGGGGCGTGACGGTGATGTATTTCTCGTTGAGCTTGAACAGCCCGAGAAAATCCACGAAGTCGCTCTTGATGAAACGCAGGGATCGCAGGTAGGCCAGTTCGGCATCCTGGAACTGCAGGCAACACAGCGACCGGATCTCGTCGCGGATTTCGTTGGCAAACGGTGCCAGTTGCACGCCGGGGTTGCGGCACTTGAACTTGTATTCGACCTGCGCCCCCGGAAACTGGTGCAGCACGACCTGCATCATGGTGAACTTGTACAGGTCGGTGTCGAGCAGGCTGGTGATGATCATGGACAGGGCAAGCCTCAGAAATCGCGAACACGTTCCCAAGGCCTCAGACCGGGCAACGAAGCCACAAAGTGTAGGCCATCGGGGACCCTGGTACCGCGCAAGGCCAGCGGCGTCAGCCAGGTTTCAGCCGCCGCACAGCGCCTGGCCTGGTTAAGTGCCCTGTGGTGCGCCAGCGCTTATCTGTGTTGCGTTACGCGCTATCAAAACCATATCACGCAATTTGCACGCGGTCAGCCGGGCACCACCAGAGCCTGCAGCACGGTGCGCAGCGCCTCGGGCACGGGCACCGGCCGGCGGGTTTCGCGGTCCACATACACATGGATGAAATGGCCAGCGGCAGCGGTCAGCGGCTCGCCTTGGGCAAACAGGCCCACCTCATACCTGACGCTGGAGCCGCCCAGCCGTGCCACGCGGATGCCCGCCTCCACCGTTTGCGGAAACGCCAGCGGGGCAAAGTAATTGCACTGGGTTTCGATCACCAGGCCAATGGTGCCGCCCGCATGGATATCGAGCACGCCTTGGTCGATCAGGTGGGCATTGACCGCAGTGTCAAACCAGCTGTAGTACACGACGTTGTTCACATGGCCATACACGTCGTTGTCGGCCCAGCGTGTGGTGATGGAGCGAAAGGCCTGGTAGGCGCTGCGCGGCTGCGGGGACGGGCGGGCGGCCGGTGCGGACGCAGCGGCAGGGGTGGTGCTGGCGGCAAAAGTCATGGCCGCACATTCTGCCAGCGCTGGTGGTACTGCCAGGCCACGCGCCAGGTGTTGAGCTGGGCCAACACCGTGTCGTCCAGGTTGCGGCCGTAACCTCCGGCCATGGCAAAAACCAGGGGGATGCGCCGCTGCCACGCCCAGTCGAACACACGCCGGTCGCGCGCCTCCAGCCCGTCGTGCGTCACCGCCAGCCGCCCCAGGCGGTCACCCTCATGGGGGTCGGCACCTGCCAGATAGAAGATGAGCTGGGGCGCAAACCGCTGCTCCAGGGTATCGAGCGCCTGCTCCAGGGCCTGTAGATAGTCAGGGTCCGTGCAGCCATCGGGCAGCTCGACATCGAGGTCGCTGGGCTCCTTGCGGAACGGAAAGTTGCGGGCCCCGTGCAGCGACAGCGTGAACACGCTGTGGTCTCCCCGGAAGATGTGCGCCGTGCCGTTGCCCTGGTGCACATCCAGGTCAATCACCGCCACCTGGAGCGGCCGGGCGGTGCGCCCGCCGCCTCCCCGCGCCCATTCCACCTGCATCAACCGGGCGGCCACCGCCACGTCGTTGAACACACAAAACCCGCTGCCCTTGTCGGCATAGGCATGGTGCGTGCCCCCCGCAAGGTTGCCCGCCACCCCTTCGTGCAGTGCCACGCGGCTTGCGGCCACGGTAGCGCCCACAGAGCGCCGCGCGCGCTCGGCCATGGCCTCGCTCCAGGGGAATCCAATCTCGCGCTGGGCCGGGGGCGGCAGCGTGCCGTCGGCAATCGCATCAATGTAGTCGGGCGCATGGGCCAGCGCCAATTCGCGGTCGGATGCGGGCATGGCCACCTGGAGCGAGACCCCGGGCAGGTGCTGCGCAATCCGGTCGCGCAGCAGTCTGTACTTGGCCATGGGAAACCGATGGCCTTCGGGCAAGGGCAGCACAAAATGGTCTGCGTAGTAGGCGTGCATGACGCGATTGTGGCGAAGGGCGGATTTCTGGGTGGCCGTCCCTAATTTGCTGCACCGCAACAAAAAAACCCTTGCAATCGCGAACGAAGCCCCTAAAATTCAACCCATGCTGCACTGCAACATGACTTACCGAGTCAGGGCCAGCGCAGATGTCTGTGAACCACCTGGCCTTCAAGGCCCTCATTTTTAGGAGATATGACATGACGCTGACCGCTGAACAAATCCTGGCCTCGCACAAAGCCAACATCGAAACCCTGTTTGGTCTGACCACCAAGGCCTTCGAAGGCGTGGAAAAGCTGGTTGAACTGAACGTGACCGCTTCGCGCGCCGCTCTGTCGGAAGCCGCTACCCACACCCAGGCTGTCCTGGGCGTGAAGGACGCACAAGAACTGCTGGCCCTGCAAGCTGGCCTGTTCCAGCCCCTGGCTGAAAAGACCGCCGCCTACAGCCGTCACCTGTATGACATCGCTTCGGGCACCGGCGCCGAATTCGGCAAGGCTTTTGAATCGCAAGCTGCTGATGCTCAGAAGAGCTTCACCAACTTGGTCGACAGCGCCGCCAAGAACGCACCTGCCGGCTCCGAAACCGCTGTGGCCGTGATGAAGAGCGCCGTCTCCGCTGCCAACAACGCTTTTGAATCCGTTCAAAAGGCCGTCAAGCAAGCGTCTGATGTAGCCGAAGCCAACTTCAACGCCGTGGCCAATACCGCTGCCAACGCCGCCAAGACTGCGGCTCCCCGCAAGCGCTAAGTCCAGTACCTGCGGTCTGGAGTGAAACCTCTAGGCCGCATTCAGGGAATACCCTGATAATTCAACCACGCGCTGCGGACACCCTCTGCAGTGCACCAGTTGTCTCCTTGGATCCTCTCGAAACCCCCGTTTCAGGGATCCTTTTAAAGCCCGGTTCATGACCGGGCTTTTTTTTGCCTGGACCTTCGCGCAGCGCACTGGAACTGGCTCTGCGCGGCTTCAGCGGCCGGTTCCGCGGGCGACGAGCCCCAGTTGTGGCGGGCCTTGTCGGAAATTCCCGCCCCGTCCTTCCCGACGTGCAGACTCGCCTTTGCGCTGCATCAGACGCTTGCACCAAATCCCGCTCTCTCTCGGGCATTTATTAAGAATAATTCGTGTTTGCTTTATCATTGGCGGAGTTACAACCCCGAAAGATGCATCCATGTCGAAGACTGTGAAAGCCTTGCTGAGTGCTTGTGCCCTGGCCGCCGCTGCAGGCGTTGTCCATGCCCAGGAACAAGTCGTCAACCTCTACTCGGCCCGCCACTACTCCACCGACGAAGCGCTGTACAGCGGCTTCACCAAGGCCACTGGCATCAAGATCAACCGCGTGGATGCCGACGACGCCGGCATCCTGGCGCGCCTGAAGGCCGAGGGCGCTGCCTCGCCAGCGGACGTGATCCTGCTGGTGGACGCCGCACGTCTTTACAAGGGCGAAGTGGACGGTCTCTTCCAGCCCATCCAGTCCAAGGTGCTGAATGACGCCATCCCCGCCAACCTGCGCAGCAAGCCAGCCGCTGACGGCGGCATCGCCTGGTTCGGTCTTTCCACCCGCGCCCGCGTGATCGTCTACAACAAGGTCAAGATGCAAAAGGCGGACGTCGATACGTACGAAGAGCTGGGCGACCCCAAAAACAAGGGCAAGCTGTGCATCCGCTCCGGCTCGCACCCCTACAACCTGAGCCTTTTTGGCGCCGTGACAGAGCACATGGGCGAGCAGAAGGCCGAGGCCTGGCTCAAGGGCCTGGTGGCCAACCTGGCGCGCCCTCCCAAAGGTGGGGACACGGACCAGATCAAGGCAGTGGCTGCTGGCGAATGCGATATCGCCGTGACCAACAGCTACTACCTGGCCCGCATGATGCGTTCTACCAAGCCTGAAGATGTGGCTGTGGTGAACAAGGTGGGCGTGGTGTTCCCCAACCAGGAATCCTGGGGCACCCACCTGAACATCGCGGGCGGCGCTGTGGCCAAGCACTCCAAGAACCAGGCCAACGCGGTCAAGTTTCTGGAATACCTGGCCAGCCCTGAAGCGCAGAACTACTTTGCCAATGGCAACAACGAGTGGCCTGCCGCAAAGGGTGTGACCCTGGACAACCCTGCCCTCAAGGCCATGACGGGTGGACAGCCTTTCAAGAGCGAGACCATTCCTATCAGCGCAGTGGGTGCCAACACCACGAAGGTGCAGCAGATGCTGGACCGCGTCGGCTTCCAGTAAGCCCGCCCGGCTCCTGACAAGCCCGGCCTGGCCGGGCTTTTTTTCGCCTGCAGAAAGTCGGCCTCGATGCGCCATAATTGACGTTTACGTTAACGTCACTTACAGGAGACAGCACATGGACATCAAGGGCAAGGTATTCATCGTCACCGGCGGCGCATCGGGCCTGGGTGAAGGTACGGCACGCATGCTGGCGGCCCAGGGCGGCATCGTGGTCATCGCCGACATGCAGGCCGAAAAAGGCGAAGCCGTGGCCAAGGAGATCGGCGGTGCCTTTGTGAAATGTGATGTGAGCAACGAGGCCGATGGCCAGGCGGTAGTGGCCAAGGCGGTTTCGCTGGGCAAGCTCATGGGCCTGGTCAACTGCGCTGGCATTGCCCCCGCAGAGAAAACGGTGGGCAAGAACGGCGCCCATGCCCTCGCGCTGTTCAGCAAGACCATCACGGTCAACCTGATCGGCAGCTTCAATATGATCCGCCTGGCCGCCGAAGCCATGAGCAAGAACGAACCCGAATCCACCGGGGAGCGCGGTGCGCTGATCTCGACGGCCAGCGTCGCGGCGTATGACGGCCAAATTGGCCAGGCAGCCTATGCCGCATCCAAGGGCGGCGTGGTCGGCATGACCCTGCCGATCGCCCGCGACTTGGCGCGCAACGGCATCCGCAATATGACGATTGCCCCCGGCATCTTCGGCACACCGATGCTGTTTGGCATGCCGCAAGAAGTGCAGGACGCGCTTGCCGCTGGTGTGCCCTTCCCTAGCCGCCTGGGCACGCCGCAGGACTATGCCAAGCTGGTGCAGCACATCTTTGAGAACGACATGCTCAATGGCGAAGTGATTCGCCTCGACGGTGCCATCCGCTTGGCACCACGCTGAAACAATGGCCTGTGGCGCTGACAGCGTCACACCTTATTTGCTATTAAATATATAGCATACAAGGCTTTCATATAAAGCGCTACGGGCCATTTTCTTCAAACTTCTACCTTTCGCACCTCCTGAGAAGGAGGTTGTCATTGCCAGGAAGTTAGACGGCTGTCATCAGCAGCCTGTTCACGGTTTCGCATGGTCATAAGCAGGCTCTCAGACCAGGGTGACGCGACGCTCTGTCATCCAGGCATCCAGTTGCGCCGCCGGAACCGGCCGACTGAAGTAATACCCCTGGCCGGTATTGCAACCCAAAGATAGCAAAGCTTCACACTGCGTGGCCGTCTCGACCCCTTCGGCGATGGACTCCAGGTCGAGGCTCTGCGCCAAGCCGATGATGGCGCGCACGATGTGTTGGGCGCTGCCATCCTCGCCAAGATGGCGCACGAAGGACTGGTCAATCTTGAGCTTGTGAACCCGCAGGCGCTGGATGTAGCTGAACGACGAGTAGCCTGTGCCAAAGTCGTCAATGGACAGCTGCACCCCCAGGTCGAACAGCTGCTGGACAATGGCGATCACCTTTTCGGGGGCGTCCATGGCAATGCTCTCGGTCAGCTCCAGCTCCAGCATCTGAGGCGACACCCCGCTGTCAGCCAGTGCCTGCTGCACCATCTCGACCAAACCGGGATGGCGAAACTGAACCATCGACAGATTGACCGCCACCGTGAACCCGGTATGGCCCGCTTCGCACCACGCGCGTGCCTGTGCCAATGCCGTGCGCAATACCCATTCCCCAATGCCCAGAATCTGCCCACTGCTTTCCGCCACGGGGATGAACTCTGCGGGGCTGATCAAGCCGAGCTCCGGATGGGTCCAGCGCAGCAATGCCTCAACCCCGGTGAGCCTGCGGTCGCGCAAACGGATCTGGGGCTGGTAGTGCAACGCCAACTGGTTTTGCACCACCGCACTGCGCAACGCATTTTCTATCTGCAACACCCGCAATGAATGGGCTTGCATATCGGCAGAGAAAAACCGGTAGGTGTCACGCCCCGTCTCCTTGGCACGGAACATCGCCGCATCGGCACGCTGTGCCAGGGTTTCAAACTCGCGGCCATCCTCTGGATACAAAGCAATGCCGATGGACGACGTCACCACCAGCTCATGGTGGCCCAACCTGCAGACCCGGCGCACCTCGGACTGCAGGCTCTCGGCCACATGGGCGGCATGCTGCGCATCCGCCAATGGCAGCACGATGATGAACTCGTCTCCCCCAGGGCGCGACACGGTATCTTCCTCGCGCAGCACCAGCTGCAGTCGGTGTGCGATCTCCACCAGCAACTCATCGCCCACCTGGTGACCCAGGGAGTCATTGACATTCTTGAAATGGTCCAGATCCAGGTACAGCAATGCAAGATGCTGTCCGCTGCGCTGGGTCAGCGCAAGCGCCTGGCTGAACCGCGACGCAAACATCGTACGGTTGGGCAAGCCCGTCAGCGCATCAAAGTTGACCAGCTTGCGGATACGCTCTTCATCGCGCTTGCGTTCGGTCACATCTTCTTGCACGGCCAGGTAGTGCGTGATCCGCCCTTGCTCATCGTGCAGCGGCGAAATGATGGCCGACTCATAGTACTCACGACCGTCCTTGCGGCGGTTGAGAAACTCGCCGCGCCAGGCACGCCCCGATGACAGATGCGCCCAAAGGTCGGCATAAACAGACAGCGGGGTTCCCCCCGCGCTGAGCAGACGCGGGTTGCGCCCGACAACTTCGGCGAGGCTGTATCCGGTGGTGACGGAAAAAGCCGGATTCACATATTCAATGTTGCCGTCGGCTCCAGCGATGAAGATCGAATTGGGAGCCTGCTCTACGGCATGGCGCAGTTTGCGCAAAGTATCGAGCGTCTGCACCCGCTGCGTGATGTCACGGGACAACACCACAAAATGCGCCTCTGACGCCTCATCCATCACTTTGCGGGCCACGGAGAGTTCGAACCAGTGCTTGCCATCTGGCAGATCGAGTGTGTACTGGAAATCACGGGCAACCCCGTGCTCGGCAGCCGCGTCAATGGCACGCTGTGCCACCGCAGCAGCCTGCGGTGGAAGAATGTCGTGAATGGTGCGACCCAGAACCTGTTCGGCCGGCAACAGCAGCAACTCGGGCTGGCGCGTATGGATCTCGACATAACGACCACCGCGCGTCACCTCGAACATGAGATCGGGAACCGCGTCCAGCACCGCACGCAAGGCCTTGTCGGACTGCTTCAATGCGCGGTATGGCGCCTCAATAGTGCCCACAAAAATGGCCCGGTACAGATAGTAGTAACCCACCACCTTGTAGACATGGCCCAGCAGGTTGAAAGGGTCCGTGGCGGTAACGTAGAAAGTGAAAAAGAACTCGCTCAGGGCCATGAGCCAGACCGCCGCGAAGAGGCGAGCCACATCAAACGATGTACGCTCTCTCGCCAGACGCAGCAGGAGCACCAGCGACCCGGCATACAAGGCAATCACGCCATATTCAGCCGCAATCTTGAACGGGGTAAGACCTGTTGATCCGTAGGTTTCGGGATACCAGTGCGGGTACCAGAAAACCAGCACGTGAACCGCTCCAACAACGCCCAGGACCAGCGCCAGCACGGCAAATCGCCCTGGCCCCGCAGATGCCGAATCCCCAGGCGCATGCCAGTGCAGCCCCAGCGCCCACAGCAGGCTTACAGCCACCAGGTAACGCGCAGGCAGCCAGAAATTGATGCCCTTGGCCACCGAATTGGCCGTGACGTAATCGGGCATGCCAGCATACGACAGCATGTGCGAAAAATCCAGCAGGGCCACACCCAAAAACCCGCAGGCGAGGATGAACACGTTCCGCTGAGGATTGATGCTGTGCGCCTTCCAGCCCACCGCAAAGACCAGTGCCGACACCACAATAGAGAGCGTTTCCAGCCCCTGGTGAAGTACCAGGAAATGCCGCACTCGTTCGGGAGTCGCCATCGAGAAATACGCGCAGGCGGCAATCGCCGCCCCGGTCAGCAGCCACAACACCGGCGCCACACTTCTGAAGCTGGCGATATGTTGGGAATGGATCTGCCACCGTGAGGGTGTCATGGGCACCTTGTCTCTTTGATGTGCCCCACCCTCAGTGCGGCCATGTTGTTACACATTCTTGCACAACCCATTTTCAGCCACAAATGGGGGACCGCAGGCACAAAAACAAAAAAACCGCTGCAGCCTTGCGACTGCAGCGGTTGATGACTGGCGGAGTGGACGGGACTCGAACCCGCGACCCCCGGCGTGACAGGCCGGTATTCTAACCAACTGAACTACCACTCCTGGCAGGCAGCTTTTGCTTGCATCTTTTCAACACAAGCCAAGCGCTACAACTTGGCGACCCTACGGGGATTCGAACCCCGGTACTCACCGTGAAAGGGTGATGTCCTAGGCCTCTAGACGATAGGGTCAAAACCTTGGAACTAACCGTTAACAAACTTTGGTGGAGGTAAACGGGATCGAACCGATGACCTCTTGCATGCCATGCAAGCGCTCTCCCAGCTGAGCTATACCCCCAAAATTTCTCTGGCTTACACCAAAGAAAAACCCTTGCACATCAAAGACCTGCAAGGGTTTTGACTGGCGGAGTGGACGGGACTCGAACCCGCGACCCCCGGCGTGACAGGCCGGTATTCTAACCAACTGAACTACCACTCCTGGCAGGCAGCTTTTGCTTGCATCTTTTCAACACAAGCCAAGCGCTACAACTTGGCGACCCTACGGGGATTCGAACCCCGGTACTCACCGTGAAAGGGTGATGTCCTAGGCCTCTAGACGATAGGGTCAAAACCTTGGAACTAACCGTTAACAAACTTTGGTGGAGGTAAACGGGATCGAACCGATGACCTCTTGCATGCCATGCAAGCGCTCTCCCAGCTGAGCTATACCCCCACTTAATGACTCGAAACACACTGTGTTTGTTGTCATCATCTGAGCCTTGAATTATAGACAGATTTTTAGCGGTTTCGCAAACGCGCTACAACTTTTTCACGACCGACCAATTCCAGCACGGCATCCACCGAGGGCGTGTGGGCCGTACCCACGGTCAGCACCCGTGCGGGCATGGCCAGCTGGGGCATCTTCATGCCCTGGCTAGCCAGCACCTGCTTAAACGCAGCGCTGATGGAAGCCTTGTCCCATGCACAGGCCGACAGCGCATCGGCCAAAGCATCCAGCGCGGGTGCAATGGCTTCGGTAACGTGCTGGCTGCGCTCCGCATCCACGGGCGTTACTTCACCGTAGAAGACATGCGCCCAATCGGCGAGCGCCACTGTGGTGTCGCAGCGATCCTTGAACAAGGCGCAAATCCGCGCAAGCCGTCCATCTGCCAGCGCTTCGGCAGATACACCCCGCTGCTGCAGCTGAGGCGCCACCAGCGCGGCCAGTGCATCGTCGGCCATGGCTTTGAGGTGCTGGGCGTTCACCCACCGCAGCTTGGCTTCGTCGAACTGGGCCGCACTGCGACCCAGGTGGTCGAGGTTGAACCACTGCAGGAATTGCTCGCGGCTGAAGATCTCATCGTCGCCGTGGCTCCAGCCCAAGCGCGCCAGGTAGTTCACCATGGCATCTGGCAGATAGCCCTCATCGCGGTACTGCGTGACGGGCTTGGCACCGTTGCGCTTGCTCATCTTCTCGCCTTGCTCGTTGAGCACGGTGGGCAGGTGGGCATACACCGGCGGCTCCTTGCCCAGAGCGCGGAAGATATTGATCTGGCGCGGCGTGTTGTTCACGTGGTCGTCACCCCGGATCACGTGGGTGATGGCCATGTCGATATCGTCCACCACCACACAGAAGTTGTAGGTGGGTGTTCCGTCCGGGCGCGCAATCACAAGATCGTCGAGCTCGTCATTGCTGATCTCGATGCGGCCTTTGACCTTGTCGTCCCACGCCACCACACCGCCTTGCGGGTTCTTGAAACGCAGCACGGGCAATACCCCCTCGGGCACGGGCGGCAGGGTTTTTCCAGCCTCGGGGCGCCAGGTGCCGTCATAGCGGGGCTTTTCCTTGGCGGCCATCTGCTTCTCTCGCAAGGCATCCAGTTCGGCCACGCTCATGTAGCAGGGATACACATGGCCTGCGGCCTGCAGCTCTGCCAACACAGTCTTGTAGCGGTCCATGCGCTGCATTTGGTAGAACGGGCCTTCGTCGTGGTCCAGCCCGAGCCATGCCATGCCTTCGATGATCACGTCTACCGCCGCCTGGCTGGAACGCTCCAGGTCCGTGTCTTCAATGCGCAGGATGAAATCGCCGCCCGTAGCACGGGCAAACGCCCAGGGGTACAGCGCAGAGCGGATGTTGCCCAGGTGGATAAATCCCGTGGGAGACGGGGCAAAACGGGTGCGCACGCGGCCCGCGCCGGAAGCAGTGGTATCAGTCATGTCAATAAGTTCTGGCCCTCGCGGGGCCAGTTTCAAGATTCAATCAATCCAGAGAGCGGGGGCAAAGCTTGCTGCCAGGTCGCCATCCAGGACAAGGCGACCTGCAACGATCCTATGCCTAAACCTCTTGGGCATTCGGCAGCGCCAGGCGGGAGGTGTCTTCCTCTCCCTCCTCCACCCCCACCCGCCCCTCGTTCAGGCTGGCGATGCCCTCGGCGGTAATGTCTCCGGTCACATAAACACCATCAAAGCAGGACGCATCAAACCCTACGATGGCGCTATTGAGGGCGCCCACCGTCTTTTTCATGCCGTCCACATCCTGATAAATCAGTGCGTCGCAGCCAATCGCCTGGCGAATCTCTTCCACGGTGCGGCCATGGGCCACCAGTTCGCTGCTGGTGGGCATGTCAATACCGTACACGTTGGGGTAACGCACCGGCGGTGCAGCGCTGGCAAGGTACACCTTGCGCGCGCCGGCGTCACGTGCCATCTGCACGATCTCGCGGCTGGTGGTGCCACGCACGATGGAATCGTCCACCAACAACACGTTGCGGCCCTTGAACTCGCTGCCGATCACATTGAGCTTCTGGCGCACCGACTTCTTGCGCACACCCTGCCCCGGCATGATGAAGGTCCGGCCCACATAGCGGTTCTTGACGAAGCCTTCGCGGTATGGGATGCCCAGCAGGTGAGCCAATTGCGTGGCACTGGGGCGGCTGGACTCGGGGATCGGGATGATCACGTCGATTTCGTTGGGTGGCACGGTAGACACCACGCGCTTGGCAAGGGCCTCGCCCAGGTTCAGACGCGCCTGGTACACCGAAATGCCGTCGAGCACCGAGTCCGGGCGCGCCAGGTACACGAATTCGAAGATGCAGGGGTTGAGCTGCGGGTTTTCGGCGCATTGGCGGGCATGCACCTGTCCGTCGAGTGTGATGAAGATCGCCTCGCCGGGGTCGATGTTGCGCTCGAACACATGCGATGTGCCCTCCAGGGCGACCGATTCGCTGCCCACCATCACAGTTCCATCCTGGCTGCGCCCCATGGCCAGCGGGCGAATGCCGTGCGGGTCGCGGAAGGCCAGCAGGCCGTGGCCTGCTATCAGCGCGATCACGGCATAAGAGCCCTTGATGCGTTTGTGTACCGCACGTACCGCAGTGAAGACGTCTTCAGGCTGCAGCGGCACACCCCGGGTGGCGCGCTCCAGCTCGTGCGCGAACACATTCAGCAGAACTTCAGAATCGCTTTCCGTGTTCGTATGGCGGTGGTCCGTCAGGAACAGCTCGGTGCGAAGTTCGCGCGCATTGGTCAGGTTGCCGTTGTGCACCAGCACGATGCCGAACGGTGCATTGACATAGAACGGCTGCGCCTCTTCTTCGCTGTAGGCGTTGCCTGCGGTGGGGTAGCGGACCTGGCCCAGACCCACATTGCCAGGCAACGCGCGCATGTTGCGCGTGCGAAACACATCGCGCACCATGCCCTTGGCCTTGTGCATGAAAAACTTGCGGCCCTGCTGGGTCACGATGCCCGCTGCGTCCTGACCACGGTGCTGCAAGAGCAGCAAGGCGTCATAGATCAGCTGATTGACGGGCGCTGGACTGACGACGCCGACGATTCCACACATAGTTGTATTCCATCCGTTTGCGGGAACAGCCCCGCGGCAACCCAGCGGCAACGGCTTCTGGCCGCAACCGCATCGCTATCAGGAAGGCAGATGCCTTCCAAATTCTTCCGGCAGCGCCGGTTTCAAGCCCCGAAGCACTTCAGCCAGCACCGGGGCCCCTTGGGACTCCTGCCACCACAAGGCTTCGTGCAGGGGCGTGAGGCCCGCCACCACGGCCACCGCCAGCAGCAAAACCACCCCGCGCAACACCCCGAAGGCCGCCCCCAAAGTACGATCTGCAGGCCGCAGGCCGATGGCGTCCACCAGCTTTTTTGCCAGCCATGTCAAAAAGCCGCAGGCAAACACCGACGCAACAAACACCACCACAAACCCTGCGGCATAGCGCAATGCTTCGGCTGACTCGCCCATAGGCAACAACGCCGCCATGTCCTCGGCAAACCATTGCGCCACAAAAAAAGACACCACCCAGCCCACCAGAGACAGCACCTCGAACACCAGCCCGCGCCATGCCCCTATGAGCATCGATGCCAGCAGCACCGCCGCAAAAATCCAGTCCAGCGCAGCCATGGATGCAGAAACCCCTTGGCGCTGGCCTACAGAGTCAGCACAGAGGCCGACAGATCCAGCGCCTTGATGCGCGCCGCAGCCTTGTCCGCCTCAGCCCGGTTGGTGAAAGGCCCCACACGAACCCGCGTGCGCTTGCCCTCCTTGGTGTCCACCACCTGGGTGTAGGTTTTCATACCCGCACGCTCCACTTTGGTACGCGCTTCACGGGCTTTGTCTGCGTCTGCGAAAGCACCCACCTGCACAATGAACCGGGCTTCCTCTGCAGTGGCAGCCGCAGCCGCGGGCTCTGCCGACCGGCCTTCCAGCAGCGCACGCGCGCGGGCAGCCTCGTCCGGGCGCTGCACAGGCTTGGGCTCGCTGGGCACCGGCGGCTTGGGCTCTGGCTTCGGTTCGGGTTTTATTTCCGGTTTGGCTGGCGCTGCAGGGGCGGGTTTGGAAGCCGCGGAACGCGATCCTTGCACCAGTTCCTCGCCATCCGCGAGCCCATTGCCCACCGCGTTGTTGCTGCGCTGGGGCGTGGGGCGCGGTGCGGTGGCCACGTCCTGCGAAGACGGTGTCGAAGGCTTGGCAGCCCCTGGCGCCTCAGCAACCGGAGCGGGCACCACCAAGGGCGCCACCTTGTTGCGGTCGGGGATCTCGATGGGAATATCCACCGGAATCGGCCGGGGTTGGGTGTCAAACAGCATGGGGAAACCGATTACCCCAATCAGCACCAGCACTGCGGCGCCGATCAACCGATGGCGAGCACGCCGCCGCATCACCTCGATGCTCTCGGCCTGCGGGGTGCGCGGGCGCTTGGACGGCTTTTCGGCCTGAGCTTGTTCACCCTGACCGGGCCACCGAAACTTGAAAAATGCCATGGAGTAACGACTCGTTCGGACCTCAGAACCTGTCTATTGGCCCAGATGTTTGGCGTGCAGGCGAGGTGTTCCGTTGATCAGAACACCACCCACCGTGTAAAACGAGCCAAAGACCACGATTCTATCAGCGGGGTCTGCTGCGGCCACCGCCGCCTCCAGGGCCTCCATGGGGTCTGCGTGCAGACTGGAGGTCACATCGCGGCGCCCGCCCGCCACCATCTGCACGGCGTTCCACTTCTGCTGCAGGACGGCGGCAGTCTCGGCGCGCGGGGTCGGCAGGTTGGTAAAATACCAGCGGTCTACCAGCGGGCCGACCTTGGCCAGCATGGGCCCCAGGTCCTTGTCGGCCATGGCGCCGAACACCGCATGCGTCGTGGGGAAAAACCCCATGGCATCCAGATTGGCAGTGAGTGCAGCCACTGAATGCGGGTTGTGCGCCACGTCGAGCACCAGCGTAGGCTGGCCTGGCACGATCTGGAACCGCCCCGGCAGCTCCACCAATGCCAGCCCGTTGCGCACCGCCTGGGCCGTGACGGGAATGCGCTCGCGCAGGGCCTCCAGCGCGGCCAGCACGCCCGAGGCATTGATCAGCTGGTTGGCGCCGCGCAGCGACGGATAGGCCAGCCCCGCATAACGGCGGCCCCGCCCTGCCCAGCTCCACTGCTGTTTGTCGCCCGAGAAATTGAAATCCTTGCCGAAGCGCCACAGGTCGGCACCGATTTCCAGCGCATGGTCGATGACACTCTGGGGAGCCATCGGATCGCCCACGATCACCGGGCGGCCCGTGCGCATGATGCCGGCCTTCTCCCGGCCGATGCTCTCGCGGTCTGGTCCCAGGAATTCAGTGTGGTCGATGTCGATGCTGGTGATGATGGCGCAGTCGGCATCAATGACGTTGGTGGCATCCAGGCGCCCGCCGAGCCCCACTTCGAGGATGGCCAAGTCCAGCCGCGCATGGCTCATGAGGCGCAGGATGGCCAGCGTCGTGAATTCGAAGTAGGTGAGGGAGATTTCATTGCCATTTTGGACCCTGGCGCTTTCCACAGCTTCGAAGTGCGCTATCAAATCAGAAGCATTGACAATTTCACCGTGAACGCGGCAGCGCTCCTCAAAATGCACCAGGTGGGGCGACGTGTACACGCCTGTGCGGTAGCCCGCCTGCTGCGCCACCGCCTCCAGCATGGCGCAGGTAGAGCCTTTTCCATTGGTGCCCGCCACGGTGATCACGGGGCAGTCAAACCGCAGCACCATGCGGCGTGCCACTTCACGGACACGGTCCAGGCCCATTTCGATGTTGCGGGGATGAAGCTGCTCGCAGTGGCGGAGCCAGCCTTCCAGAGTGTGGATTTTGGTATGCATACAGGGCGGGATTGTCGCCCAGCCACAAGTTCGAGGATGATGCGCGGCATGACAACCTCACTCATCACCGTTTACGGTATACCCAACTGCGACACCGTCAAGAAATCCCGCACCTGGTTGACTGAACACGGCGTGGACTACCAGTTTCACGACTTCAAGAAACAAGGGGTGCCCGCCCACCGCCTGCCCGACTGGACGGCGGCAGCAGGCTGGCAAAAACTGGTCAATCGGCAGGGGACCACATGGCGAAAGCTGGACGCGCAAACCCAGGCAGCTGTCACCAACGACGATAGCGCCAGCGCCCTGATGCAGGCCCAACCTAGCGTCATCAAACGCCCGGTGGTGGAGTGGCAGCACGGTGGCCAGGTGCACATTTCCGTGGGTTTTGCTCCCGACCAATGGCAGATGTGGTTGGGACGGGCTGCAGGCACCTGAACCGGCACGTGAATCAATCGCCATGACCGGAGAAATTGCACAAATCTTTACGCAGATTTACGGCGGGCAGGCCCTGAATTGACCGTGCGGGCCTAAACTTTTCTGCAGTCTGGTGCGTTATGTACCGACCCGAAAGGAGTTTCTCCATGAAAAAGATCGTCATTTTTTCCGCCATGGCAGCCATCGCCACCATGGCCAGCGCCCAGGAACAGGGCCGCGTGCTCTCGGCCACCCCCATCGTCCAGCAGGTCGCGACGCCGCAGCAGGTGTGTGGAAACGAGACCGTCTATAGCGGTAACCGCACCACCGGAGCAGGCGCCGTGATGGGCGCGATTGCGGGTGGCGCAGCCGGCAACGCCATTGGCAAAGGCAGTGGCCGCGCCGCCGCCACAGCCATTGGCCTGATCGGTGGCGCCGTGATCGGCAACCAGATCGAAGGTGGCCAGCCGCAGTACCAGAACGTACAGCGCTGCACGACCGAGACGTACTACGAGAATCGCACAGTGGGCTACGACGTGGTGTATGAATATGCAGGGCGCCAGTACACCACCCGCACCCAGAACGATCCAGGCCGCTGGATCCCGCTGAGCGTGCAGCCTGCAGGCCAGACCTATTCCACCCAGCCTGATCCTTACGCCTCACAAGGTGTGTACAGCCAGCCGGGCGTGGTGACCTCGACCTACCCTGCGCAACCGGTGTACCAGCAGCAGCCCACTTATGTGACGCCGCCCGTCACGGTGATCGAGTACGGCTACGACAGCCGTCCTTATTACCCGCACCACCGCAACCCGTACTGGCGCTAAGCCTCGGCATGCCAGCATCACCAAGAGCCCTTCGGGGCTCTTTTTTTTTGCGCCCAACGGCTGATGGGGATTTTTCAGAGGCCCGCTGTAGCGGCGCTCCCCGCCCCCTGCCCTAAAATCCCGGGTTTCCCTCTACCTTATCCAGCGCACCCATGACCACCGAAAAAATTGACGGCGTGTCCGTCACCACCCAGGCCAATGTGTACTTTGACGGCAAGTGCGTGAGCCACGGCATCACGTTTGCCGACGGCACCAAGAAGTCGGTGGGCGTGGTACTGCCCGCAACGCTGACCTTCAACACCGGCGCGCCCGAGATCATGGAATGCGTGGCCGGATCCTGCGAATACAAGCTGGACGGCACCGACGCCTGGGTCAAGTCTTCGGCGGGCGACAAGTTCAGCGTGCCCGGCAACTCGAAGTTCGACATCCGCGTGACCGAGGCCTACCACTACATCTGCCATTTCGGCTGATCGTTCGACTGCGCATTCGGCTGGAATTTGATTGATTTTGGCCTCTAGCGCTTATCTATAAAGCGCAAGCAGCTATCATTTTTGAGAAGCATTTCATGGCAACCATCCTCCAGAACCTCCCCCTCGGCCAGAAGGTCGGCATTGCATTCTCCGGCGGCCTGGACACCAGCGCAGCCCTGCACTGGATGAAGCTCAAGGGCGCCGTGCCCTACGCCTACACCGCCAACCTCGGCCAGCCCGACGAGCCCGACTACGAAGCCATTCCGCGCAAGGCCATGGAATACGGCGCAGAGAAGGCTCGCCTGGTGGACTGCCGCACCCAACTGGCGCACGAAGGCATTGCCGCCCTGCAGGCTGGCGCCTTCCATATCAGCACTGGCGGCCTCACCTACTTCAACACCACGCCCCTGGGCCGCGCTGTGACCGGCACCATGCTGGTGGCGGCGATGAAGGAAGACGACGTCAACATCTGGGGCGACGGATCGACCTTCAAGGGCAACGACATCGAGCGCTTTTACCGCTACGGCCTGCTGACCAACCCCTCGCTCAAGATCTACAAGCCCTGGCTGGACCAGTTGTTCATCGACGAACTGGGCGGCCGCGCCGAGATGTCGGCGTTCATGACACAAGCCGGTTTTGGCTACAAGATGAGCGCCGAGAAGGCCTACAGCACCGACAGCAACATGCTGGGCGCGACGCACGAGGCCAAGGACCTGGAGTTCCTTTCCAGCGGCATCCGCATCGTGAACCCCATCATGGGCGTGGCATTCTGGAAGGAAGAAGTCGCCGTCAAGGCCGAGGAAGTGTCGGTCCGCTTTGAAGAAGGCCAGCCCGTCGCCCTGAACGGCTTGGAGTTCAACGACCCGGTGGAGCTGATCCTCGAAGCCAACCGTATCGGCGGCCGCCACGGCCTGGGCATGAGCGACCAGATCGAAAACCGCATCATCGAAGCCAAGAGCCGCGGCATCTACGAAGCCCCGGGCCTGGCGCTGCTGCACATCGCCTACGAGCGCCTAGTGACGGGCATCCACAACGAAGACACCATCGAGCAGTACCGCATGAATGGCCTCAAGCTGGGCCGCCTGCTGTACCAGGGCCGCTGGTTCGACCCCCAGGCCATCATGCTGCGCGAAACCGCCCAGCGCTGGGTGGCCCGCGCCGTGACCGGCACCGTGACGCTGGAACTGCGCCGTGGCAACGACTATTCGCTGCTGAACACCGAATCGCCCAACCTGACCTACGCGCCCGAACGCCTGTCGATGGAGAAGGTGGAAGACGCGCCTTTCAGCCCGCTGGACCGGATTGGCCAGCTGACCATGCGCAACCTGGACATCTCGGACACGCGCGACAAGCTGGGTGTGTATTCGCGCGCTGGCCTGCTGTCGCTGGGTGGCAACGCGGCACTGGCGCAGCTGGAAAACGACCGCAAGTAAACCTTGGGCCCAGAATATGGGTCAAAAATGGCTCTAGCGCTTACCCATCAAGCGCTAGCAGCTACATATATATGAGCAAAGCCACCGGAAACGGTGGCTTTTTTCTTTGCGGGGAAGGTTGGCTGCTGGTCTAAACCACCACCGGCTCGGGCTCCAGCCGGATGCCAAAGCGCTCGTACACGCTGGTCTGGATGGCCTTGGCCAGGGTCATCACCTCGCCGCCCGTCACGCTGTCGGCGCCGTGCCCCCGGTTGACCAGCACCAAGGCCTGCTTTTCGTACACCCCCGCCTTGCCGATGGACTTGCCCTTCCAGCCGCAGGCATCAATCAGCCAGCCCGCCGCCAGCTTGATGCTGCCGTCGGGCATGGGGTAATGCACGATCTTGGGCTCGCGCGCGATGATGTCGGCGCACTGGTCGGGCGACACCGTGGGGTTCTTGAAGAAGCTGCCTGCGTTGCCCACCACGGCAGGGTCGGGCAGCTTGGCGCGGCGAATGTCGCAGATCCAGTCAAAAATCTGCTGGGCACTGGGGTGCTCCACGCCCGCCTCGGCGCGGCGGCGCTCCAGATCGAGGTAGCCCAGCACGGGCTTCCAGGGCTTGGGCAGCCGAAACCGCACATGGGTGATGACCGCGCGCCCCGCCAGGCCCATGCCGCGCGGCATCCCGCTGCCGTCGGGTGCTTCAGACGGCGCATGCTTGAAGACGGAGTCGCGGTAGCCAAAGCCGCACTGCGCGGCATCCAGGCTGAACGACTGGCCGGTGGCCAGGTCGATGGCATCGAGCGACTCAAAACGGTCCTGGAGCTCCACGCCATAGGCACCGATGTTCTGTACGGGCGAGGCGCCCACCGTGCCCGGAATGAGCGCCAGATTTTCCAGCCCCGGGAACCCGCGCGCCAGCGTCCAGGCCACAGCATCGTGCCAGACCTCACCCGCACCCGCCTCCACGATCCAGGCCTTGGGGGTTTCCTCCACCAAGCGCAGCCCCTTGATTTCCATCTTGAGCACGATAGATTTCACATCACCGGTCAGGATGATGTTGCTGCCACCGCCCAGCACAAACTTGGGTGCAGGGGCCAGGTCCGTATCGGCCAGAACGGCCTTCAGATCGGACACGGAGCGCACACGCACCAGGGTTTGGGCACGCGCAGCAATGCCAAAGGTGTTCCAGGGCTGCAAAGGGGCGTTTTTCTCGACTACCATTGGCCCGATTGTCGCACCCGCCCTTTCGGGCTCCTGCGATCTGTAGCTGTTTTCCCTGAGATTGAGAGCCATCCATGCCATCTTTTGACACCGTCTGTGAAGCCAACCTGGTTGAAGTGAAAAACGCAGTCGAGAACACCGCCAAGGAAATCGCCACCCGTTTCGACTTCAAGGGCACATCGGCCAGCATCGAGATCAAAGACAAGGACATCACGCTGATCGGCGACGCCGACTTTCAGCTCACCCAGATCGAGGATGTACTGCGCAACAAGCTCACCAAGCGCAACGTGGACGTGCGTTTTCTGGACATGGGCGATGTGCAGAAGATAGGCGGCGACAAGGTCAAGCAGGTCATCAAGGTGCGCAACGGCATCGAGAGCGAGCTGGCCAAGAAGATCCAGAAGCTCATGAAGGAAAGCAAGCTCAAGGTGCAAGCGGCCATCCAGGAGGACAAGGTGCGCGTGACGGGTGCCAAGCGCGACGACCTGCAGGCGGCCATGGCGCTGATCCGCAAGGATGTAACGGACGTTCCCCTGTCGTTCGACAACTTCCGCGATTGAGATGGCGCCCCCCCTGAGTCGCTTCGCGCCTTCCCCCTCCAGGGGGACGACGCCCTCGCTGCGAGGCGGCCCTTGCTTGGCTTCCCTCGCCTGGGCCGCGCCAGTTCCGAAGTACGGGGGAGGCGCACAGCGCCATCAACGAATGACGATCCACTCCTTTGCCCTGGCCGCGCTGGTTGCTCTGTGCTTGGCTCCGTCCTGGGCTCATGCGCAGGCGGTGGCGCTGGCGGGCATGCTGGGCAGCAAGGCCTTGCTGGTGGTGGATGCCAACCCACCCAAGGCGGTGGGTGCTGGGGATGAGTACCAGGGCGTCAAGGTCATTACCGTCACCAAAGAAGAAGCCACCATCGAAGTCAATGGCACGCGACGCGTGCTGCGGCTGGGCGAGGCCCCGGTGAGCGTTGGCGCCCGTGGCGGAAGCGGCAAGCGCGTCGTATTGATGGCCGACAGCCGTGGGCATTTCATCAACAGCGGCACCATCAACGGGCGTGTGATGCAGTACATGGTGGACACCGGTGCTTCCACCGTGGCCATCGGGCGGCAGGATGCTGAGCGCATGGGGCTCAACTACCAGAACGGCCAGCCCGTGCGCATGAACACGGCCAATGGTGTGGCGCAAGGGTGGCGCATGAAGCTGGACTCAGTGCGCATCGGCGATGTCGAGGTGTTCGGGGTCGAGGCCATCATCACCCCGCAGCCCATGCCCTATGTGCTGCTGGGCAACAGCTTTCTGACCGAGTTCCAGATGACACGCATCAACGACCAGATGGTGCTGGAAAAGCGCAACTGAGCCTGACCGCTGCACACACCACCATGTCTGCCCACCACTCCACCGGCACCCCACACCACGCCGAAGGCGAGTACGAGGACTTGCTGGGCCTGTGGTCAGACCTGGAATCAGCGCTGTCGGTGCTCCTGTCGCGACCTCTGCAGGTACAGGATTTTGCCGCCAAGGTGCGCCAGTTCGATAGCTGGATGCAGGACCTGGTGGCGCACGACATCGACGCAGCGCTGTACCTGATGTTCCAGCTGGCGTCCACATCCACCGTGGGCTATAGCGCCTCCCATGCGCTGGTGTGCGGCACCTTGTGCCACATCATGGCGCACGAACTGCAGCTGGCACCACGCGAGCGCGACAGCCTGGTGCGCGCGGCCCTCACCATGAACATCGGCATGACGGCCCTGCAGGATGAGCTGGCCGAACAACGTGAACGCCCGACACCGGTCCAACAAGAGGCCATCAAGAGCCACCCGGAAGAAAGCATGATGCTGCTGGAGCGCCTGTTCATCAACGATGCGCTCTGGCTGGACGTGGTGGGACAACACCATGCCACCGTGGCCGACCGTGTGCCGCTGGCCAACCAGGACCCGGTGGACCGGCTCACACGTGTCCTGGGCACCATCGACCGCTATGCAGCCATGATCAGCCCACGCAAGTCCCGTGCAGGCCGCAGTGCCACCGACTCGGTACGCGCCATCGTCGGGCAGGAGATCGACCAGCGCGACGAGGTGAGTTACACCCTGGTGCGCTCCATCGGCCTGTGCCCGCCAGGGACTTTTGTGAAGCTCGACAACGGCGAGACCGCCATCGTGCTGCGCCGCAGCGAAAAAGCCAATCATCCGCTGGTCGCCAGCCTTCTGGACCGCACCGGCACCCACCACGCGCAGCCCAGCCTGTACCAGACGGCCACGGGAAAACCCCGCATCCAGTCCGCCCTGGCCCGATCGGCCGTGAGCCTGGAGCTCAACCACCGCACCATGGTGCGCCTGGGCCTCTATGCCGCCCAGCACAGCGCCGGGCTCCGGGGGCTGATTTCAGGGCCAGGTTCGCTGTAGAACCTGTCCGTACAAGAAGCTGAGCAGACGGCACGTGCACCGCAGTCAGCGCGGCGTGCCTTCCCCCTGCGTTTACTTTGGCGACTTGCCTGCACCCTCGGCGTTCAGCTTGGCCTTTTTGCTGCCCAGTCGCGACTCCTTGCCTTCGATCAGGCGCTGGATGTTCTCCTTGTGGCGCCAGGCCAGCAGCATGGCCATCACGATGATGGAGCCCGCAATCGTGCCCTCGGCATACCACACCACCCCATCCACCAGCAGGTAATACACCGGCGCAAAGGCGGCAGCCACCAGCGAGGCCAGGGACGAGTAGCGGAAGAAAAACGCGATGATGAGCCAGGTCGCAGCCGTGGCCAGCCCCAGCCAGACGCTGATGCCCAACAGCACGCCCAGCGCAGTGGCAACGCCCTTGCCCCCTTCAAATCGGAAGAATACAGGCCACAGGTGGCCCAGAAAAGCCGCCAGCCCCACCATGGCGACCGTGCCGTCGTCCAACCCATAGGGCTGACCAAACCACATCACCAACGCCACAGGCAGCCAGCCTTTCATGGCGTCCAACAGCAGTGTGACGATGGCTGCCGCCTTGGAGCCCGAGCGCAGCACGTTGGTGGCGCCGGGGTTCTTGCTGCCATAGGTGCGCGGGTCGCTCAGCCCCATCACACGCGTCACGATGACGGCGAACGACAGCGAGCCCAGCAAGTAGGCGGCCACAGCGGCAAGGATGGGATACACGGCGGTCAAAGTAACTCCTCAAAAATCGGGGGACGGCGGACGGTCTGCCGTGGCGGCCTATTCTGCCAGCGCGCAGTGCACCGGTTTAGCACCCAGCAACTGCACGCACACCTGCGGATCGATCTGCACCAGAAAGCCCCGGCGCCCGCCATTAATGGCAATGCGCGGCAGCGCCAGGATGGTTTCTTCGATGTACACCGGCATGGCGCGCCGCGTGCCAAAGGGCGACGTGCCACCCACCAGGTAGCCGCTGTGGCGGTTGGCGACCTCCGGCGCGCACGGCTCGACCGACTTGGCGCCGATCTGGCGCGCGAGGTTTTTGGTGGAGACCTTGCGATTGCCGTGCATCAGCACCAGCAAGGGCTTGGCATCCTGGTCCTGCATGACCAGGGTCTTGACCACCGTGAAGGGGTCGAGGCCTAGCACCTCGGCGCTGTGCATGGCGCCGCCGTGCTCCAGGTATTCGTAGGGGTGCTCAGTGAATGCCACCTTGTTCGCCTTGAGCAACTGGGTGGCTTGGGTCTCGGAGACGTGTTCTTTCTTGGCCATGGTGCGATCCGGGTAGGGAACGAATGGTATCCAGTTGCGCGCCCCCACCGCGAACGGCAGGCAGCCCGAATCAAGGCACCTCGATCACCCGCGCTGCTGTCGTCTTGCGCCGCCCCACCTTGCGCTTGCCGTACTGCTCAATGGCAGCCACCAGCGCCTGCGTGAACTGCTGCACCAGCGCCGACGGTGCCCGCCCTTCCACGGCCAGCACCTGCAGACGCCGCTGCTGCAGTTGCACCTCGTCAAACGGCCGGGCCGCCAGCAGGCCCGCCTCCACCCAGCGCGCCGCCGTGAGGTAGCTGGCCAGCACCACGTCCTGCCCGCTCAGCAGCGGCAGCAGCGCCGATGAAAAATTGCTCTCCACCGCCGGCACATACCGCAGGCCCTGCACTGCACAGCTCAGGTCAAACAGCTGCCGCCCGGTCGTGTTGCCCGCACCCAGCAGCAGCGGATAGCGCACCACATCGGCCACGCTCACGCTGCGCTGGCGGGCCAGCGGGTGCTGCGCGGGCATGATGGCGTAGATCGGGGCAATGGCCGAATGCAGCACCTGCAAACCTTTCTCGGGCGCCACGCTGTACTTCAGCGCCAGATCAACGTCTCCGCGCTGCACCAGGGCCGACACCTCCTGCGGCACGTCCACCAGCAACTGCAGCTGCACCTGTGGGTGCGTCTGCCGGAACACCGACATCACCAGCGGCATGAAGCTCGCGGCAAAGCCTTCGGTGCAGGCCACCCGCACACGCAAAGCCTGCTGGGCCGACAGCCCTTGCAGTTGCTCGACCAATTCTGTGGCCTGTGCATCGTGCGCCGTGGCATGGGCCAGCAGCCGGGTGCCCGCTTCGGTCAGCGCCATGCCACGTGCCTGGCGTTCGAACAGCGTCACGCCCAGGCTGTCTTCCAGCTTGCCCAACTGGCGGCTCACCGCCGATGCTGCCACGTACAGGCGCTGCGCCGCCTGATTGACAGAGCCGGTGCGCGCCACCTCCAGAAAGTAACGCAAGGGCAGGCTGAGCAGTGAAATGGGCATCGTGTACCTACCAACCAAAAAGCAACGCTCAGTTGCCAAATCTCTATTCAGAGCAATGGTAAACCGGCTCCCATCTTGCATGGTTTAAGGCTCCAATTCACCCATGGCTGTGGGTATCAGCGCGATCGCCTTTGCGGTAGTGCTACCAACACCCCACGCATCAACCTCTGGAGCCTGCATGAAAAGCCTTGTCCGAGTCTCTTTGCTGTCCGCCGTCCTGGCCACCTTCGCCAGCGCCAGCACCCTGTCCCTTGCCCAGACGACTGCGCCCTCGGAGGCGTGGCCCCAGCGAACTGTGCGCCTGGTCGCGCCCTTCCCACCCGGGGGCGGCACCGATGCCGTAGCCCGCGCGCTGGGCCAAAAGCTGTCCACACGCCTGGGCAAGCCCGTGGTCATCGACAACAAGCCCGGCGCCTCCACCATCATTGGCACCGACAGCGTGGTCAAGGCCGAGCCCGACGGCTATACCCTGCTGGTGTCGGGCTCCACCAGCTACACCGTGAACGCTGCGCTGCGGCCCAAACTGCCGTACGACCCGCTCAAGGATCTGGCGCCTGTGGCCATCGTTGCCCGCGCACCGCTGGTGATCGTGGTCAGCGCCAGCTCGCCCCACAAGGACTTCGCCGCCCTGCTGGCCGCCGCAAAGGCTGCGCCCAAAACTATCAACTACGCCACTTTCGGCTCCGGTTCGGCCCCCCACCTGGTCGGCGCACTGTTGGAGCAGGCCGCTGGCGTGCGCCTGCAGGACGTGCCCTACCGGGGCAGCGCACAGGCCATGATGGGGTTGATCGGCGGTGAGATCCAGATGGCCATCGACACCGTGGCCAGTGCCGCACCGCATGTGCGCTCAGGCAAGCTGCGCGCACTGGCCATTGCAGGCAACGAGCGCGCCCGCGCCTTGCCCTCGATTCCTACTGTGCGGGAACTGAAGCTGCCAGACGCAGCCTTTGACGGCTGGTACGCCGTGGCAGCCCCGGCGCGCACGCCCGCGCCCATCGTGGACAAACTGGTGAAAGAAGTCGAGGCCGCCATGCGCGACGTCCAGCTGCAGGACCAGATCCGTGCCCAGGGCATGGAGCCCGTTTTTGTGGGCCCCAAGGCCATGCACGGCGCCATGGAAGACGAGATCGGGCGCTACCGCGCGCTGGCCCACCGTGCACAGATCGTGGTGGAGTGACCCCAGCAAGGAGAAAACGATGAACCGAGAGCAACTGATCAACAACGTCCACCACTACTTCGATGACGGCCGCTTTGCCGATGACCTGCGCCGACGCGTGGCCTGGCGCACCGAAAGCGACACCGGGCAAGTCCCCCCCACGCTGCGCACCTACCTGACCGACGAAATCGTGCCTTGGCTGGAGCCGCTGGGCTTTGACTGCCAGGTGCTCGACAACCCCGATCCCAAGGGTGGCCCGCTGTTGCTGGCCCGCAGGGTAGAAGACCCCGCCTTGCCCACCGTGATGACCTATGGCCACGGCGACGTGGTCAACGGCCAGGACAGCCAATGGCGCGAAGGTCTTTCGCCCTGGGAGCTGACCATTGAAGGTGACCGCTGGTATGGCCGTGGCACCGCCGACAACAAGGGCCAACACACCGTCAGCCTTGCCGCGCTGGCGCACACGCTGGAGGCACGCCAAGGCCGTCTGGGATACAACGTGACACTGCTCATGGAGATGGGCGAAGAAGCCGGTTCACCCGGCCTGGCCGCATTCTGCGAACAGCACAGGGATGCGCTGAAAGCCGACCTCTTCGTGGCCAGCGACGGCCCCCGGGTGAGCGCGGCGCGCCCCACGCTCTTTCTGGGTTCGCGCGGTGCCATCAACTTTTCGCTCGCGGTGCGCAGCCGCGACAAGGCCTACCACTCGGGCAACTGGGGCGGCGTGCTGGCCAACCCGGCCACCGTGCTCACGCACGCGCTGGCCACGTTGGTGGACGCCCAGGGCCGCATTCTGGTCGACGGCTTGCTACCGCCTGCCGTGCCCGACAAGCTGCGCACCGCACTGAAAGACGTGGTGATCGGCGCAGGTGCCGATGACCCAGCGCTCACGCCCGGATGGGGCGAACCCGGCCTCACGCCCGCCGAACAACTGGTGGGCTGGAACACTCTGGAAGTGCTGGCTCTGGGTGCGGGCAACGCCCAGCGCCCGATCAATGCCATCCCTTCCCAAGCGGTGGCCCATTGCCAGCTGCGCTTTGTAGTGGGCACCGACTGGAAGAACGTGCAGGCCACGCTGCGCGCGCATTTGGACGCGCATGGTTTCAGCCAGGTGGAAATCACCATGGGCATGGTGTGCGGCGCCACCCGGCTCGACCTGCACAACCCCTGGGTGGACTGGACGCTGGCGTCGCTGCAAGCAAGCGCGGGGCAGCCTGCCACCTTGCTGCCCAACCTGGCGGGCTCTCTGCCCAACGATATCTTTGCGGACCAGCTAGGCCTGCCCACCCTTTGGGTGCCCCACTCGTACCCGGCGTGCGCGCAACATGCGCCCAACGAGCACCTGCTGGCACCTGTGGCCCGCGAAGGGCTGGCCGTCATGGCAGGGCTGTTTTGGGACCTGGGTGAGGCGCAGGGCACACCGTGGAAGGAAGGACGTATCACCACCGCTGCGTAGACACCAGACGTACTGACCGACGTAAAAATGGGGCTGTTCAGCCCCTTTTTGCTATCTGTGCACAGTGATCACAATGCCGGGTCGCGCAGCTCCCAGCGGATGGCGTCGATCTCCTTCAACACCTCTGGCGACAGCGTGGTTCCCCAGGCATTCAGGTCTTCATCCAACTGCGCCACCGACGTCACGCCGATGATGGTGCTGGCCACCTGCCACTTGGTGTAGCAGAACGCCAGCGCCATTTGCGTAGGCGTCATGCCATTGGCACGGGCCAGGGCGTTGTAGCGGCGCGATGCCGTGAGCGCCTCGGGGCGGCCCCAGCGCTGCTTGCGCACGGATTCATACGTGGCAATGCGTGCGCCCTGGGGTGCCGATGGGCCGGTGATGCCGCTCTCGTCGTACTTGCCCGTCAGCAGGCCAAAACCCAGCGGTGAGTAGGCGAGCAGCGACACGTTCAGGCGGTGGCAGGTTTCGTCCAGGCCGTTTTCCCAGGTGCGGTTGATCAGGCAATACGGGTTTTGCACCGTGGCCACCCGAGGCAGGCTGTGCTGCTCGGCCAGGCGCACGAATTCGTGCACACCATAGGGCGTCTCGTTCGACAGGCCGATGTACCGCACCTTGCCCGCCTTCACCAGCCCCGACAAAGCTTCGAGCTGCTCGCGAATGGGGGTGGTGGAGGTTTCCTTGGAAGGGTCGTAGTACAGGTTGCCAAAGGCGGGCACGTGGCGCTCGGGCCAGTGGATCTGGTAGAGGTCGATCACATCGGTCTGCAGGCGGCGCAGGCTGCCCTCGCACGAAGCAACGATATCGGCCGCAGCCATGCCCTTGCCCTCGCGCACCCAGGGCATGCCGCGCGAAGGGCCCGCCACCTTGGTGGCCACCACCAGTTTCTGGCGCGCACCGGGGTTCTTGGCAAACCAGTTGCCGATGATGGTTTCGGTAGCGCCAAAGGTCTCAGCCTTGGCTGGCACCGAATACATCTCGGCCGTGTCGATGAAGTTCACCCCCCTTGCCAGCGAGCGGCTGAGGATGTCGTGGGAATCAGATTCGTTGACCTGTTCACCAAAGGTCATGGTGCCCAGGCAGATGGGGGTGACGTGCAGGTCGCTCTGACCGAGTTGGATATTGTTCATGCGGACTCCGTTGGCAAGCCGCGCAGTTTACGGGTTGCCAGCAAAGTCTGCAGGCCTGGGCTTGCACACCCGCCTCACAGGGTTTGCTGCACGCGCCATGCGGCAAACCCTGCGGTGTTTTTCTACCGTTCCATCAGCCCGTTCGAAGGCAGCGTTTCATCCAGCAGTTTGCGCGCTGTCTCCACCCCTGCCACGGGCAGGCCGTTGGGATCGAGCAACCCCACCTGCACAAGCACACTGGCCTGGTCCCAGTAGATATGCTCGTGGTAGAGCTTGTCGCCGCGAAACTTGACCACCGCCAGCAGCGGTATTTCTACACGCCGCCCCGTGGGCGCGACGCCGGGCAGCATCCAGGGGATCTCGGTGGTATGGGTGAAGCAAAACAGCATTTCATCCACCACCTGCGTGGCGCCCACCGTGCGCGAGATGGGGGTCAGGCTGGTATCAGGTGGGTTGCTGTTGACAAAGTGACGGGTGTAGAAGTCGTGCAGATGCCGGTAGCCCACACCGCCCGTCATGGTGGGGATGTGGTTCACATAGGGCTCCGCCACCATGGTGGACATGGTGGCGTCCACATTGCGCGTGGCGAACTCATATTCGCAGTGTTTGTCCCACAGGGCCGAGAGGTCGTAGTGTGGCCCCATTGCGCGTCGCAAGGCAGCCACGCTGCGCTGGTGTGCCATCAGGGCCGACGGCTTGTGGAAGTGGTCGCCACCCACGCGTGCAAACGCATGGTCGGTGCCGGGGTAGATGTACAGCTCCACGTTCTCGCGGCCCGAAAGGGTCTGCACGATGGCCTCGCGCGCGGGCGGCGGGCAAAAACCGTCAAGCTCAGCGATGTGCAGCACCAGGCGGCACTGGATATCAGCGGCTTCAGCCAGCGCAGCTTCTATGCCGACGCCGTAGTAGCCCACCGCCACGTCGGCATCGGTACGGCAGGCCGCCAGGTAGGCCAGCTTGCCGCCCAGGCAGAAGCCCAGCACACCCACCTTGCCGCCCTGCGTGCGGATCTCGGGGCGCGCACGCAGCGCCGAGATGGCTGTCTGCAGGTCCTGCACGCCCTTGGCTTCGTCAAAGCCCTGGTAGAGCGCAAATGCGCGCGGCATATCCTTCGCTGCATCGAGTTCCACCGCCGGCTCCTGGCGCCAGAAAAGATCGGGTACCAGCACCACATACCCTTCCTCTGCGTAGTAGTCGGCGACGTCACGCATGGTGCCGTTCACTCCAAAAATCTCCTGTGCAAGCACCAGCCCTGGTCCGCCGCCACTGGCGGGTGTGGCGAGGTAAGCGCGAAAGCTGCCGCTGCCGTCTGCGGCTTCGAGGGTGATCCATTGTCCTGGCATGTTCGGGATCCTTGTAGAGGGTATTAGTGGTTTCAAGAAGGTTCAGGAAGCCGCAGCCCCGGAGGTGGCTTGGGGCGCTGCAACAGCCACGGTGGCATTCGCATGACGCGCCAGCAGTTGCCGGGTGACCACCGCATAGTCCGACGGATCCACCGGCCCCAGCCACTGCTTGAAGCGGGTGAGCACACCAAGCGGCAGCCCCATGTCCTGCAGCAGTTCGTCAATATTGTGCACAGAGAACGGGATGATGTTGGTGCCTTTGGAATGCTTGCCGTCGGTGCGCTCCTCCATCCAGGCCAGGCGCCGGTCGATCTGCGCGTTCATCTGGTCCGGCCGCAGCAGCTGCAGCCCACCGCGCAGGTGGTTGGCCAGCCACAACGCACCGATCTCGCAGTTGAGCTGGCTGAAGAACGAGGAGTTGTAGCCGTTGAACGCCAGGCGCGGCATGCCCACAGGCAGGATGGACCGGTACAGCCGGAAGTTGCCGCGCGCATCGGTCACACGCTGCAGCACACTGATGTCGAAGAACGGCACCTGCTGGTGCCAGCCCGTGCCGCAGACCACGATGTCGGCAGGCACCGTTTCACCGTTGCTCAGCACAGCCTGCCCGGGCTTCAGGGCCTGGATGCTCACGCCTTTGCGCACGCCCAATTCGCCAGCGGCCACCTTCTCGTAGAAGCCGTCGGTCACCAGGCTCACGGTGCTGCGGGCGATGGTTTCGAGCGGCGTGCCCGGGTGCAGGCCGATCTCGCGGAGCTTGAGTTGGCGCGTGACCACCGATTCCACGCTGCCCAGCATGGAGTTGCGCACCGGCAGGCCCGGGCCGTGCAGGAATTTCTCGAAACCCTTGGGCTCGATGTACTTGAACAGCGCCTCGCCCATGCGCGTGAGCAGCAGGAACTTGAAGTTCAGCACGTTCATGAACTTCTTCGGAATCTTCCAGATAAGGTGGCGCGCAAGTACCGTGGTGCTGGCACTGTCGGCCGCGATGGCATTGGCCACATCGCACGACGACTTGCCGTAGCCCACCACCAGCACATGCTTGCCGCACGCATCGTTCGCGTTGTTGAACTGGCTGGTATGGCACACACGCCCGCCTGCGGCCACAAAGGCATCCGCCCCCGGGTACTGCGGCACTGCAGGCTCGCTGAAGATGCCGTTGCACACCACCAGGTAATCAAAGCGATACACCTCGGCCGGCAAGGCGCCGCCCTGCCCCGTCGCTGCGCGGCGCGCCTGCACGGTCCACACACCGGCCTCTTCATCGAGCATCGCGCTCTCCACAGTGGTGGACATGCGCAGGAATGGCACCAGTCCGAAGTGCTCGGCATATGACTGCAGGTAGGCCTGCACCTGCTGGCCCGAGGGCCACTCGGGGTAGCTGGCTGGCATCGGAAAGTCCGACAGCGCATAGGTGGTGCGCGGGTTCTGCGTGGTCAGGCCCGGGTAGCGGCGCGAGGCGGCCCACACGCCGCCTACGTCAGGCTCCTTCTCGAACACCGTCACCTCAAAGCCAAAGGCGCGCAGCACCTTGGCGGTGGAAAGGCCGGCGAAACCGGCACCGATGATGCCTACAGATCGGATGGTCATGGCTGCTCCTTCACAACATGAGTTTGGGGATGGCGGGCTCGTACGACTCGGGCCCCATGGCCGAGTAGCCGCCGTCGCAGGCATAGTCGGCGCCGGTCACGAAGCTGGCTAGGTCCGAGCACAGGAAGAGCACCACGTTGGCCACCTCGGCCGGGTCGCCCACGCGGCGCAGCAGGTGGAAGGGCGCGGCCACGCGGTCGGTTTTGGCGCGGTCGCCCCCGGTGAGCTGGTCCATGATGGCTGACCAGGTCCAGCCGGGTGAGACGCTGTTCACGCGCACACCCTCGCCCGCCAGGTCCATGGCCATGCTGCGCGTGAGCTGCACCATGGCCGCCTTGCCCACCGGGTAGAGCCAGCGCCCCGTCTGCGCCACACCCGAGGAGATGCTGGTGAAGTTGACCACCGCCCCGCCGCCCGCGCGCTGGAAATGCGGGCGCACGGCCTTGAGCACCATCACCGCGCTGACCAGGTTGACATTGAGCGAGGCCAGCCAGTCCTCGCGCGGCGAGGCGATGCCGTCGTCCAGGTACGAGCAGGCAAGGTTCACCAGGTAGTTCACCCCGCCGTGGCGCTCGGCGGCCAGCGCCACGCAGGCAGCCACCTGGGCGTCGTCGGTGATGTCGGTGCGGCTGAACAGCACCCCATCGCCCAACTCGTCCGCCAGGGCCTGTCCGGCCTCGGCATTGATGTCGGCCACCACCACCCGCACCCCAGCCTGGTGCAGTGCACGCACCACCCCGGCACCGATGAGGGTGGCGCCCCCGGTCACGATCGCGCTCTTGCCGCGCATGCCTTCAAATCCCTGGACCATGCTGACTCCTGTGGCTATTGCAATGACTGTTGCGGTGCAGCAGCGGTAACACGCCGTCACATCCGCCCCCATGCCCCCGGGTGCTAACGCTCTTGCGCAGCACCCGGGGCATGCACAAGAATAGAAAAGCAGCCCGCGCATCCACATCCCGAAAGCGCAGGGCGTATCCCACAAACGCATGTTTTCGCGCCCCTGCCGTGGCGTGTTTCGTGCTTGCCCAAAAACCAACATCCCACCGGCCAAACCGCATGCACACCGCCCAGCAGAACAGCACCGCGCACCCGCTACCGCTGGAGCGCTATCGCCTGTTCGACAGCCACGACCTGGACGAGGCGCGCGAGTTCGTGGGCCGCGTGTTCTGCCCGCATGACCTGGCCACACTGCGCCCGGGCGCGCAGCTTGACGCCTGCCACCACAGCGTGCCCCTGCACCGCGACGCAAGCCTGAACTACGTGCAGTACGGGCCGGCAGTGCGCATTGAGCCTGGCCATTTGGGAGGCTTTTACCTGCTGCAGATTCCGCTGCGCGGTGGCGCCATGGTGCGGTGCGGCAGCCAGGCCGTGGAATCGCATGCGCTCATGGCCTCGCTGCCATCGCCCACTGAAGCGCTGTCGATGCGCTGGCACGACGACAGCCCACAATTTATCGTCAAGATAGACCGAGCGGCTATGCAATCACGCCTGTCTGCCCTGCTGCAGGCGCCCTTGCACCAGCCGCTGGTGTTTGACCTGGGGGTGGACCTGACCAACCCGGCGCTCTTGGGCATGACGAGCTTCATTGCCTACCTGCGCTCTGCGGTAGAAACCAATGCCATCCTGCTGGGACACCCGTTGCTGGCCGAGCAGGCCGAGAACCACCTGCTCACCAGCCTGCTGCTCAGCACGGGACATAACTACTCAGCGGCACTGGCCTCAGGTGCATTCAGTTCTGGCGCAGTGCCCACGGTGCTGCCGCGCGTGGTCAAGCGTGCGCAGGAGTACATGCACAGCCAGTTGGAACAACCCATCACCCTGGCCGATGTGTGCGCACATGTTGGCGTCAGCGCCCGTTCGCTGCAGCAGACCTTTGCGCAATGCACCGGTAAAAGCCCCATGGCATTCCTTCGGGATTTGCGGCTTGATGCCGCCCGCATGGCACTGCAAAGCAAGTTTGCAGAACGTGCACCGCAGGTGTCGGATATCGCCGCGCGCTATGGCTTCTTCCACCTCGGCCACTTTGCAGAAGGCTACCGCCGGCGCTTCGGCGAGACGCCCTCAGAGACACGCCAGCGCGTGGGCCCACCGCACTGATCCCCGCTCACCCCGGCTGTGCCACGAAGGCATCTGCAAAGAACAGGGTGGACTGCATGCTGGCCCGGGCCATAAAGTCGCGCCGCGCGGCATTCACCATGGCGGGCGCACCGCAGGCATACACCTCATGCTGCGACAAATCTGGATGGTCCTGCAACACGGCCTGATGTACCCAGCCCCTATGTCCCGTCCAACCATCGGCTTCGGGGGAGTCTGACAGCACCGGCACATAGGTCAGGCGTCCCTTCCAGGCCTGTTCCCATTCCTTGCAGAGGTCATGCAGATACAGGTCCTGCCGCGCGCGGCCGCCCCAGTACAGGGTGATTCGGCGTCCACTCCCCGCGGCAAGGAGCTGCTCCACCAATGCCTTGATAGGCGCAAAGCCTGTTCCGCTCGCCAGAAGAATGGCCGGGGCATCGGTGGCGGTGTGCATGCCGAAGGTACCAAACGGCCCCTCAATGCGCAGCACATCGCGCACCTTGAGTTTGCCGAACACCTGGTCCGTGAAAAGGCCGCCCGGCAGGTGGCGGATGTGCAGCTCCAGCAGGTCAACGCCCTCACGCGCCGGAGTGGCCAGCGAATAACTGCGACGCCGGTTGCCAGGCAGCAGCACATCCACATACTGGCCCGCCGCGTAGTGCAGGCGCTGGCCTGCGGGCGGTTGCAACTGCACGCGCATCACATCGGGGGCAAGACGCTCCATGGCCGCGACCCGCACCGGTAGCTTGCGCACATCTATACCCGGAATATGAGGGATCTCGGCACACTCCAGCAGCAGGTCACCCGCCGCTGCCGAGCAGCACAAAAGGCGTTGGCCCTGGGCCAGGTCTTCAGCCGTCAGCGCGGAGGGTAAGGCCCCAGCAATATCCTGGACCGGCCCATGCAGCACCTGCGCCCTGCAGGCGCCGCAGCTGTCCGTTTTGCACTGGTGGGGCAAGCGGATGCCTGCGCGCGCTGCGGCGTCCAGCAGACTCTCGCCAAGCTGCGCCACAAACATCTTGCCGGCCGGCAGCAGCGTGACGCGGTGCTCCTGCGCACGGAGTTCAGCGTATGCCTGCGCAGATGGCGATTTCTGTAGATCCAAGTCCACATCACAGTCCAGCATGGTCGGCCCTTCAACCCTTACACCGTAAGGTAACGCGCCCACAGGCTGCGGTCTGCATTGAGCGCAGCAGAGTCGCCCTGCCACACCACCCGCCCGCGCTCCAGGATCACATGGCGGTCTGCCAGGTCCACCAGGCGGTGCACGTATTTGTCCACCACGAGAATGGTCTGCCCAGCGGCCTTGAGCGTGGCCAGGCAGCGCCAGATCTCCTCGCGGATCACGGGCGCCAGGCCTTCGGTGGCTTCATCCAGGATGAGCAGGCGCGGGTTGGTGGACAGCGCTCGGCCAATGGCCAGCATCTGCTGCTCGCCCCCCGATAGCTGGTTGCCCAGATTGTTCTGCCGCTCCTTCAGGCGCGGAAACACGCCGTAGATGCGCTCCAGGTCCCACGCATCGCGCAGGCCATTGCGGTGGTCGGCAAAGGCCACCAGATGCTCGCGCACGGTGAGGTTGGGAAACACATGGCGCCCCTCGGGCACGATGGCCAGGCCCAGACGGGCGATGGCATCGGTCTTGAGCCTGCTGGTCGCCTCTCCTGCAAAACGGATACCACCGGCTGTAGGACGCAGCGCACCGACCAGGGCCTTGATGGTGGTGCTTTTGCCCATGCCGTTGCGGCCGAGCAGCGAAACCACTTCGCCTGCCGCGATCTGAAGGTCAATACCAAACAACACCTGGCTCACGCCATAGCCGGCCTCCAGGGCCTGGCAACTCAACAAAGGCTCTGGCGTGCTCATGCAGTGGTCTCCAGGATTTCGGTGCCCAGGTACACAGCCTGCACCTCCGGATGGTTGCGGATCTCGTCGGGCGTGCCAGCGGTGAGCACGCGGCCATACACCAGCACCGAGATGCGGTCGGCCAGGCGAAACACGGCCTCCATGTCATGCTCGATGAGCAGCACCGCCATGTCCTTGCGCAGAGCCTCGATGAGCTGCACCATCTGTTGCGACTCATCTGGCCCCATGCCCGCCATGGGCTCATCCAGCAGCAGCAGCTTGGGGCTCGCAGCCAGTGCCAGCGCCACATCCAGCGTGCGCTGTGCGCCATGCGGCAAGGCACCCGCCGTCTCGGCAAGGCTGTGCTGCAGCCCTACGCGCTCCGCCAGTTGGTCTGCCTTGGCGTACAGCTCAGCGGCTTGCGAACGTGGCTGCTGAAAACGAAAACTGGAGCCACTGTGCGCCTGCACGGCCAGAAGCAGGTTGTCACGCACAGTCTGCGCAGGGAAGATGCGCGTCACCTGGAAGCACCGCGACAGCCCGTGGGCCACACGGCGGTGCATGGGCAGCGGAGTGATGTCCACGCCGTCGAGCAGCACACGCCCTGCATCGGGCTGCAGCAGGCCCGATATCTGGTTGACCAGCGTGGTCTTGCCAGCGCCGTTGGGGCCAATCAGCGCATGAATCTCTCCCCGCTCCACCGAAAGGCTCACATGGTCGGTGGCCAGCAGGCCTCCAAAGCGCTTGATAAGGCCTTCGACTTGAAAAAGGCTCATCGGGCACTCCTTGCGCGCCGGTCTGCCAGCGCCGCCAGGCCCTGGGGCGCATACAGAGCGGTGACGATCAACAGCGCCCCCAACGGCATGTGCCAGTAGTCGGTATTGAGCTTGAGCACCTCTTCGAGCGTGAGCCACACCGCAGCTCCCACTGGCCCGCCCCAACGTCGGCCCAGGCCACCAATCACCACCATCACAATGAGCGTGGCCGATTGCGTCCAGTGCATCATCGACGGGCTCACGAAGCTGTTGCCTGTGGCCAGCAGCGCACCGGCCAAGCCCGCCACGGCGCCCGCCAGCCCAAACGCAGTCAGCTGCAGCAGATACACCGGGTAACCCAGCGCGCGCATGCGGGTCTCGTTGTCGCGGATGCCCGTGAGCGCTGCGCCAAAACGCGAGGCCGTAGCCCGGTCAAGCCACCACAGCACCAAAGCCACCAGCGCCAGCACTACCCAATACAGCGTGGACTCATCGGCACCATTGAGCCCCAGGCCCAGCAGCGGCCGCATGGGCAGGGTGTAGCCGTCATCGCCGCCATAACTGCGCAGTGACACAAACACGAAATACAGCATCTGCGCAAAAGCCAGCGTGATCATGATGAAGTACACGCCCCTGGTGCGCAGCGATACAGCGCCAATCAGCAACGCCGCCAATGCTGCCAATGCCATGGCTGTAGCCCACACAACCCAGGCCGATGTCACGCCCGCATCCGAGAGCATGACCACCGCATAGGCCCCCACGCCCACAAACCCGGCATGACCCAAGGCCACCATGCCACCAAAGCCCATGATGAAGTTCAGGCTGGCGGCAGCCAGGGCCACCACCAGCACGCGGCGCACAAAACCGATGTAGAAATCCAGGCCCAGGGCCGATGCCACCAGCGGGAACAGCGCCAGCGCCCCCAGCAAGGCCAGCGGCAGCAGTGCGCCACGCCAGCGTGGCACATTCTCCTGCTGCAACGCGGAAGAAGTAAAACTCAGGGAAGAAGGCATATCAGGTTCCGTCGGTTCTATGCGCCACCCGCAGCGCATGAAACTGGCGCGGCCAAGGCCAGTGCCCCCGCGCAAGAGCCGCTCCGCCGCAAAGGCGGCGTATCCAGAGCTTGCGCTGGGGGCGTCCCCCTCCCGACTCGCGCAGCGAGTCGAGAGAGGAGTGAAGGCGCGAAGCGACTCAGGGGGTGTTTCATTTCAGCCCGTGGCAGAAAACAGCCCCGCAGGGCGAAAAGACAACACTGCGGCCATCAGCGCGTACATGGCCACTTCGGCACACAGCGGCCCCAGGTCGGCAGCCACGGCGGGCGGTAAGGTGGCGCGCAGCAGCAGCGGCAGGAAGGCTCGGCCAATGGTGTCCACCAGGCCCACCAGCAGCGCGGCCACAAAGGCGCCCCGCACCGAGCCAATGCCGCCGATGACAATGACCACCAGCGCAGGAATCAAAATGGACTCACCCATGCCCACCTGCACGGCCATGATGGGTCCCATCAGCGCACCAGCCAGTGCGGCCAGTGCAGCACCCAGCAGAAAGATGCCACTGAACACGCGCTTGACGCGCACGCCCATCAGCTCGGCCATCCACCGGTCGGATGCCCCCGCCCGCACCAGCATGCCCACGCGGCTGTGGTTGACCAGTAGGTACAAAAGCCCTGCCACCAACACCCCAGCGCCCAGCACCACCAGGCGGTACGAGGGGTAAGGCAGCCCGGCAAACAGCTCCACCGGCCCCGCCAGGGCTGCGGGCGTGGGGGCCATGATGGGGGACGGGCCCCACACCATCTTTACGGCATCGTCGGCCACCAAAATCACACCGAACGTGGCCAGCACCTGGGCCAGGTGGTCACGCCCATACAGGCGGCGCATCAGCGTCACCTCCAGCAGCACCGCCACCAGCATCGTGGCCGCTATGGCCACCAGCACGGCGCCTGCCAGCGAGCCGCTTTGCACATGCACGGTGGCCGCCACATAGGACCCCACCATGAACAGCGAGCCATGCGACAGGTTCATCACGTCCATGATGCCGAAGACCAGCGTGAGGCCCGCAGCGATGAGGAACAGCATGAGCCCATAGCCCGCGCCGTTGAGCAACTGCTCGAAGACAAGTATCGGATTCATGGTGCGCAAGGGGCTGTTCAAGTGGGCTGCCAACGATCACTTCAATGGGCACTGGCTGGCATAGGCATCGCCGTAGTTCTCCAGCACCGTCTTGATGGTCTTGTTGGTCACACGGCCTTCAGCGTTCTTGCCGATGGTGCGCAGGTAGAAGTTCTGCACCGGGAAGTGGTTGTTGGCGTATCGGAACGTGCCACGCACCGAGGGAAACTGCGCCTTGGCAAAGGCCTTGATAAGAGCCTCCTTGTCGCTCACCTTGCCGCCCACGGCCTTCACAGCGGCGTCCATGGCGGCAATCACGTCATAAGCCTGGGCTGCGTAGATGGACGGATAGCGGCCGCCGTACTCCTTGCGGAAAGCCGACACAAAGGCCTTGTTGGGCGCGTTGTCCATGTCATGCGCCCAGTGTGTGGTGTTAAACAGGCCCAACATCGGTTCACCCACCGCACCGATGATGTCTTCGTCGGCCGAAAAACCGCTGGTGACCAGCGTGATGTCCTTGGACAGGCCTGCGCCCACAAACTGCTTGATGAAGTTGATGCCCATGGCACCTGGCAAAAAGAAATACACCGCATCAGGCTTGGCCGCGCGCAGCTGGGCAAGCTCGGTGGCGTAGTCGATCTGCCCGACCTTGGTGTAGATCTCGTCGGCCACCTGGCCCTTGTACTTGCGCTTGAAGCCGGTGATGCCGTCCTTGCCCGCCGGGTAGTTGGGCGCCATCACCACCATGCGGCCAAATTTCTGATCGGCAGCAAACTGCCCAGCTGCCTCGTGGAACTGGTCATTCTGGTAGGCCGTGCCGAAGAAATACGCGTTGCACTGGGCGCCTGCGAGCTGGCTGGGACCGGCGTTGTTCGAGAGGTAAGGCACCTTGGCCGCGAACAGCGAAGGCGCCACCGCCAGCGCCACGTTCGACGCGATGGGGCCGGTGAAAAGGTCGATCTTCTCGCGCTGCACAAAGCGGTCCACCAGCTGCTTGGCCTGGTCGGGGCTGCCGGCCATGTCGGTTTGCACAAACTCGACCGGTTGGCCGCCCAGCTTGCCCCCGAGCTGCTTGATCGCCAGGGCAAAGCCGTCACGCGCCTCGGCACCGGGGCCTGCAAATGGGCCCGAGATATCAAGCGCCATGCCGACCTTGATGGGGCCGGACTGCGCAATCGCAGATACGCAGCTGCAGGCCGCCAGGGCCACCAGAGCCATCAGGCGTGCCACAACGTGCACGCGAGAGGATGAGCGAAAGGTGAGAGCCATCTTCAGTCCTTGTCTAACAACGTTCAAGAGAAAATCGGTGTGCACTACACGCCCACCTCGACCCGCCCCGCCACCACGCGCACCGGGAACGTGCGCACCGCTTCGGTGACCGGTGCCTTGCAGGGAGCGCCCGTGCGAATGTCAAAGGTGCCCTGATGCAAGGGGCATTCCACACAGCCGTCTTCCACGTAGCCATCGGACAACTTGGCGGCACCGTGGGTGCACAGGTCGTACAGGGCGTACAAGCCCTCTCCTTCGCGGAACACCGCCACGGGCAGTCCGCCCACCACCACGGGCCAGACGGCGCCGTCCGGGAAGTCATCGGGTTCGCCCACGTCGTGCCAGGCGGCGCAGGTGTGCCCGGTGGGTTCAATGTCTGTGGTTGTTTGCATGGTGGATCTCAGATGGGGGTGGCCAACAAGGTGGGTACGCGCAAGGTGTCGTACACCACCCGCTTGCTGCGGTAGCGCCACTCGCCTTCGTGTTGCACCACCTCGTCGAGGTAGGTGCCCGCCTGGTACACGCTGGAATCCCCAGCCTGGCCGGTGATCACCACGATGTAGCTCGACTGCGTGCGCACCATGCCGTCCTCCACACTGGTGATGACCAGGCCCGACGTGGCGTGGCGATAGGCATGGTCTTCAAAGATGTTGGCGTGGCGCAGGGAGAGCACACGGTCGCGCAACATGCTGGCGTTGCGGCAGTACACGATGGGTGCAGGAAAGCCCGCATCGAAGTTCTCCTTGGGGATGATTTCGTAGCGGCAGTCCTCCACGAAAAAGCCAGGCCAGTCTTCAAGCCGGTTGGTGTCCAGCGCGCTCACATAGCGGTGCTGCAGCTCCAGCAGCTCGGTCCACAGTTGCAGTCGTTGTAGTTGTGTTGTCATCTCGGTGGTTCCTCAATAGCCCATCAGCTTCTGGTAGCCCACCCAGAAGCGGCGGATCAGGTTTTCGGTGATGACGGTGTCTTGCTGGTCTGGCGCCTCGCGCGCCATGGCGATGTAGGAGTGCTTGTCGCCATCGCGCACCGTGCCCCGCTGCACCAGCTCGGTGGCCTCGGTGTCTTCCATCGAGATATAGCCTGCAGGCCCCACCAGGTTGGCCTGCAGCAGGCGCAGCTCGCGCATCTCGGGCGTGTCGTCCTCGTAGCCAAAAAAGTGAAACACCAGCTCGAAGTTGCTGGGCCCCTTGGTCAGCAACTGGCGCGCCACCAGCGTGTTGTGGATTTGCTGCACCACCAGCTGCGGAAAGATGGGCTGGATGTGGTTGGTGGTCATCTCATCGAACTCCTTGATCTGCCCCAGCAGCGTCGGGTCTTCGAGCGCAAAGCCTTCGTCCATCGAGCGGATGTTCTGCGCGCTGTAGGCCGCAGCGGTATCCGTCTCCACCTCAGGCTTGGTCACGGTGATGATGCTGTGCAGACCATGGTTCGCATCGGGGATGGAGCGCGCCTTCATCCCCACGCGGAAGATGTTGAAGGTGGTGTGGAACAGGTGCAGCAGGCTCGCGTGGTACGGGTCCTTCACGTTCTCGAAGTACAGCTTCCAGTTCGACTTGGAGTACTGCCGCGTGCAGCCCAGGTAGACGATGGGCTTGTGGAAGATTCGGTCGATCCATGGGCGCATCTCGGCGCCCAGGTAGTCAGGCAGTGGTGGGGTTTCGCCGCTGAAGGTGGCAAACAGCAGCCCCTTGTAGCTGTCCACGCGCAGCTTGTGCAGGTTGTGTTCTTCGGGCTTGAAGTCCTTGGGCATGCCCACCATGCCCTTTTGGCCCCGGCGAAACGGCACACCCTGCAGGTCGCCATTGGCCGCAAAGCTCCACTGGTGGTACACGCAGGTGTGGCTGGCGGCATTGCCGCGCTTTTCGCGGCACACCATGGCGCCACGGTGCGCGCAGCGGTTGACCCAGCACGAAAGGCCTTCAGGGGTGCGGGTGACCACCACGGGCGTATCGCCAATGAACGTGGATTTGAAGTCACCCACATTGGGGATCTCGGCTTCCAGGCCCAGAAAGCTCCACACGGGGCCACGGAAGATGCGCTCCTGCTCGCGGTCATAGACCTCTTGCGCGCTGAACACCCGGTACGGCACGTTGGAGCCATCAGGCTGCGGGAAAAACACCTGGCGCTGGGCCTTCAGCGAGGCGGGTGGTGCGACTTCAACAACCGGGATTTCAGACATGGGCAACACCTCTTGGATGGGGATACCTCCATGCTAAAAATCGAAGCACACTCGCGCTATCCAGTATCGGCACAGTGCGCGCAACGCCTGTCCGGTTCTTGCAAATCTGATGGGAGTTGTGCAGCGCTGGAGCGTGCGGCAGCCCCTGCGCCATGCAGGCGACTGCAGCAGTCGGAGTGGCCAGTGAAACTACGCGCCAGCCGTCTGGCTCGGCAGCTCGCCGAAGCGCTCGCGGTAGTAGCTCGAAAAGCGGCCCAAGTGGCCAAAGCCAAATTCCAGCGCGGTATCTGTCACGCAGTGGCCCGGCTGCTCCAGCAGCCGCGCACGCACGGCGTCCAGTCGGCGGTTGCGCAACAGCACCATGGGGGACTCGCCATGGTGGCGCTGGCACAGCATGTTCAGCCCGCGCACGCTCACGCCAGCGGCACGCGCCAGGTCTTCCAGCGCCACGGGGGCGCTGAGGCGGCTGCGCATGTAGTCATCCAGCCGCTCCAGGCGGCGCAGGTCGCCTGCGGCAGCGGCACTGGAAGGCAGTTCGATCTGTGGCACCGTAGGCTGCATAGGTACCGGCATGCCCTGCGCACACGATGCAAGGAACAGCGCCACGTTGCTCTCCATGTGATCCACCCAGCGCACATGGGCGGCGCTCTCCACCGTCTGCTGGCTCACGTGCAGCAGGGACTGCATCAAAAAATGCCACTGCTGCCCCTGCACCGAGGACAGCGCAACGATGGGGTGCACAAAACGGGTGTCGTTCTGCAGAGATTCGGGTGCCCAGGCCCGCAACAACTGGCACGGCACCTTGAGGATGAGCTGGCGCGCGCCCTGCTGCCAGCGCATGTGCAGGTCGCGGCGCGGCGCGATGAGCGCAGCGGCCCCCGCAGGCAGGCGGATCGGTACCCCATCCGACACCATCTCGGCCACGCCCGACAGCGACAGATGCACAAGGACAAAATCATCGAAAGGGCGCGGGCGGATTTCCACCTCTGCACCGTATTGCAGCATGAACATCTGCAACTGGCGGATGCGCACCTTGGACAACGCAGTGTCCACCGCACCACTGCACCATTTCAGGCCGTGGTCCGAAAACTCGCGGGCCACCAGATCATGGGAATCCACCCGCGCGTCCGAGGTGAACACCCGCCGCCGCTGCAGGGCGGACAGGTCCAGAGACAAGGCAGACGGGGACGCCATCGGATAAGACCTCTTCGTGGGAATAGGCGCAGCACATTCGACGATGCGCTGCTTGATATGCGTCAAAACAGCAATTTCCATACCCAAGGGGTCTTATCCGTCTTTTGTCCGTTGCAGGCCCTTTGCCTGGAGGGGCACATCCCATCGCGCTCCCTGGCTTTCGCTGCCTGCGCAGCCCTCACTACCTTGAGCCACCTAGGCGACAGGCCCCGCCCCACGGCTGGCTGGCACCCGACGTAACATTGCCGCCACACCGGATGCGTGCTTTGCAGCCACCTGCGCAGCCCCACCCCACACTGACCGCCCTGCCCCTCTCTCCATGTACCAAGCCCTCAAGCCCTCCCGCAGCAGCACGCTGCCATTGCGCCGCCTCGATTACCACGTCCGCCACTGGGGCCCTGAGCAGAGCCATCTGCCCACGCTGGTGCTGGTGCACGGCTGGATGGACGTGAGCGCCTCCTACCAGTTCACGGTGGACGCGCTGCAGCAAGAGCGGCGCATCATCGCGCCCGACTGGCGCGGCTTCGGGCTCACGTCCAGCGCGCAGGCCGACCATTACTTTTTTGCCGACTACCTGGCCGACCTGGACCTGCTGCTGGACCACTACGCGCCCGGCGAGGCCATCGACCTCGTTGGCCACAGCATGGGCGGCAACGTGGCCATGATGTACGCCGGTGTACGGCCCGAACGCGTGCGCAAGCTGGTCAACCTCGAAGGCTTCGGCTTGCCCGCCACGCGGCCCGCGCAGGCGCCCACGCGCTATGCGCAATGGATCGACGAAATCAAGCAGCTGCACCAGGGCAACAAGGACCTCAAGACCTACGACAGCGCCGATGGCGTGGCGCGCCGCCTCATGAAGACCAACCCGCGACTGTCGGAAGACAAGGCGCAATGGCTGGCCCAGCACTGGGCGCGACCCAACGCGCAGGGCCTGTGGGAGATCCTGGGCGACCCTGCGCACAAGATCACCAGCGCCCAGCTGTATCGCGTGGACGAAGCCCTGGCCATCTACGAGCGCATTACCGCCCCCGTGCTGGCCATAGAGGCCAGCGGCGACAGCCTGGGCCAGTGGTGGAACGGCCGGTACACGCTGGACGAATACCACCAGCGCCTGACCCATGTGCGCAACTGCCGCACCGCTGTCGTCGCAGACGCGGGCCACATGCTGCACCACGACCAGCCCGAGCAGGTGGCGCAGCTCATGGAGCAGTTCCTGAACGAAGCGTAGCCAGAATTTGAGCCCAATTGGCCGCTAGCGCTTATCCAACAAGCGCCAGCAGCTATCATTTTTGAAATTTTGTCCCCACAGATTCTCCGTTTGGCAAGCCCTCTGTCAGTCCAGTTGCCCAGCCAGGGGGCATTGAGGGGGCCTTGGCCCATCCCATGAGAAAATCGCGGGTTATTCCACCGAACACTCAGGACGAGAATCATGGACGCAGAACGTATCAACCTCATCGGCACCACCCTCAGCGACCTGGCTCTGCGCACGCAAGAGTTACGGAGGTATCTTTGACTTCGATGCCAAATTTGAACGCCTGCGCACGGTAAACGCATCGCTGGAAGACCCTGCGGTCTGGAACGACCCCAAGAAGGCCCAGGAGCTGGGCAAGGAACAAAAGTCTCTCTCCAGTGTGGTCGTCACGCTCGACAAGCTCACGCGCGAGCTGGCCGACAACGCCGAGCTGTATGAGATGAGCAAGGAGGAAGGCGACGAGCCGGGCCTCATGACCATCGAGGCCGAAACCGCCAAGCTGCGCCCGCTGATCGAAGAGCTGGAGTTCCGCCGCATGTTCAGCAACGAGGCCGACCCGCTCAACTGCTTTGTGGACATCCAGGCCGGCGCCGGCGGCACCGAGGCCTGCGACTGGGCGAGCATGCTGCTGCGCCAGTACCTCAAGTACGCCGAACGCAAGGGCTTCAAGACCACGGTCGAGGAAGAAACCCCGGGCGACGTGGCCGGCATCAAGAGCGCCACGATCAAAGTGGAGGGCGAATACGCCTATGGCCTGCTGCGCACCGAAACCGGCGTGCACCGCCTGGTGCGCAAGAGCCCCTTCGACTCGTCGGGCGGCCGCCACACCAGCTTTGCCAGTTTGTTCGTCTACCCCGAGATTGATGACTCGATCCAGATCGACATCAACCCGGCCGATGTGCGCACCGACACCTACCGCGCATCCGGCGCGGGCGGCCAGCACATCAACAAGACCGACTCGGCCGTGCGCCTGACGCACATCCCCACGGGCATCGTGGTGCAGTGCCAGGACGGCCGCAGCCAGCACGGCAACCGCGACATCGCCTGGCAACGCCTGCGTTCGCGCCTGTACGACCACGAGATGCGCAAGCGCCAGGAAGAGCAGCAGAAGCTGGAAGACACCAAGACCGATGTGGGTTGGGGCCACCAGATCCGCTCGTACGTGCTGGACAACAGCCGCATCAAGGACCTGCGCACCAACGTCGAAATCTCGGCCACGCAGAAGGTGCTCGACGGCGACCTGGACGCCTTCATCGAAGCTTCGTTGAAGCAAGGCGTCTAAGCGATGCGGATGCGCACCGACGCCATCATCTTCGACATGGACGGCACCATGATCGACTCCATGCCCTGGCACGCCCAGGCGTGGGTCGAGTTTGCACGCCGCCGTGGCATGGACATTGACGTGCCCGATCTCATGGCACGCACCACGGGCCGCAACGGCACCGAGTGCATCGTGGAGCTGCTGGGGCGCCCCGTGTCGCAAGACGAGGCCGACGCGCTCACGCACGAAAAGGAAACCATCTACCGCGAACTGTTCGCCCCCCGCTTTTCCGAAGTGGCGGGTTTTCGCCAGTTCGCAACCCACGTGCGCGCGCGCGGGCTCAAGGTGGCCGTGGGTACTGCGGGCGACATCGGCAATGTGGAATTCGCCCTGGGCCACCTGGGCCTGGAACCGGCCCCACAGGCCATCGTGCGCGGCGACGAGGGCCTGCCTGGCAAGCCCCAGCCCGCCATCTTTCTGGAGGCGGCACGCCGCATTGCGGCAGCCCCCGAGCACTGCATCGTTTTTGAAGACGCGCCTTTTGGCATTGAGGCCGCACGCCGCGCCGGCATGCGCGCCGTGGCCATCTGCAGCACCCACACGCCCGAACAACTGGCCGGGCCCCATGTGCTGGCTGCCGTGCGCGACTACACCGAACTCATGAACACCGACTTTCTGGAGAGCATCCATGTTGCAACTGCATAGCGCAGACGGAAGCGGAGACGGCGCAGGCCCGGCCGCCGCCATCCGCCGCGAGGACTACACGGCCCCCGCCTACTGGATCGACAGCGTCGAGCTCACCTTCGACCTGGACCCCAACAAGACCCGCGTGCTCAACCGCATGACGCTGCGCCGCAACCCCGATGTGGCTGCGCAGCCACTCAAGCTCGACGGCGATGACCTGAACCTGGCACGCGTGCTGGTCAACGGCCAGGGCACCTCGTTCAAGATGGAAGGCGCCCGCCTGGTGCTGGAGAATTTGCCTGAGGGCAGCGAGCCTTTTGCGCTAGAGATCTTCACTACCTGCTGCCCTGCCAAGAACACGCAGCTCATGGGCCTGTACGTGAGCCAGGGCACCTTCTTCACGCAGTGCGAGGCCGAGGGCTTTCGCCGCATCACCTACTTCCTGGACCGCCCGGACGTGATGGCCAGCTACACCGTCACGCTGCGCGCCGACAAGGCCCAGTACCCGGTGCTGCTGAGTAACGGCAATCTGGTGGACAGCGGCGAGCTGGAAGACGGCCGCCACTTTGCCAAGTGGGTGGACCCGCACAAGAAGCCCTGCTACCTGTTCGCCCTGGTGGCGGGCAAGCTGGTGGCCCGCGAGCAGAAGATCAAGAGCCGCTCGGGCGCCGACCACCTGCTGCAGGTCTACGTGCGCCCCGGCGATCTGGGCAAGACCGAACATGCCATGAACTCGCTGATGTACAGCGTGGCCTGGGACGAGGCCCGCTTCGGCCTGCCGCTGGACCTGGAGCGCTTCATGATCGTCGCCACCAGCGACTTCAACATGGGCGCGATGGAGAACAAGGGCCTGAACATCTTCAACACGAAGTACGTTCTGGCGAGCGAATCCACGGCCACCGACACCGACTTCGCCAACATCGAAAGCGTGGTGGGCCACGAGTACTTCCACAACTGGACGGGCAACCGCGTGACCTGCCGCGACTGGTTCCAGCTGAGCCTGAAGGAAGGCCTCACGGTCTTCCGCGACCAGGAATTCAGCATGGACCTCGCGGGCAGCCCCTCTGCCCGCGCCGTCAAGCGCATCGAAGACGTGCGTGTGCTGCGCACGGCACAGTTCCCCGAAGACGCAGGCCCGATGGCCCACCCGGTGCGTCCCGACAGCTACGTCGAGATCAACAACTTCTACACCGTCACCATCTACGAAAAGGGTGCCGAGGTGGTGCGCATGCAGCACAACCTGGTGGGCCGAGAAGGTTTTGCCAAGGGCATGAAGCTGTACTTTGAACGGCACGACGGCCAGGCCGTGACCTGCGACGATTTTGTGCAGGCCATCGCCGATGCCAACCCGGGCAGCCCGCTGGCGCAGCACTTGCCCCAGTTCAAGCGCTGGTACAGCCAGGCCGGCACGCCCCGCGTGCGCGCCACGGGCCGCTACGACGCGGCCACGCGCTGCTATGCGCTCACCCTGTCGCAAAGCTGTGCCCCTACTCCCGGCCAAAGCGAGAAGCAGCCTTTCGTCATCCCGGTCGAGCTGGGCCTGATCGATGCCACCACCGGTGCCGCCCTGCCCTTGCACCTCGCGGGTGACGGCGCTGCAGAAGGCGCAGCCCCCACCACCTCGCGCGTGGTGGTGCTCACCGAGGCATCGCAGACCCTGACCTTCACCAACCTGGACGCCGAGCCGGTGCCGTCGCTGCTGCGCGGTTTCAGCGCCCCGGTGGTGCTGGACATCGACTACACCGATGCACAGTTGCTCACCCTGCTGGCGCACGACGCCGACGCCTTCAACCGCTGGGAAGCAGGGCAACGCCTTGCGCTTCGCACCGCTATCAATGCAATAGCTGATAGCGCAATGGGGACAAGCGCTAGTGGCCAATTTGACCATCAAATTCTTGCTGCGGAATTTGTGGATGCCATGCGCAGCGTGCTGCGCAATCCAGCGCTCGACGCGGCCTTCAAGGAGCTGGTGCTCACGCTGCCATCCGAAACCTACATTGCAGAGCAGCTTGCGGTGGTGGACCCACAGCGCATCCATGCCGTGCGCGAAGCCATGCGCGAGCAGTTGGCCCTGTCGCTGCAGGCCGACTGGGAAGCGGCCTGGGAGCAGAACCAGGACACCGGTGGCTACAGTCCCGATCCTGTGTCCTCGGGCCGCCGCGCACTCAGCGGGCTGGCGCTGCACATGCTGTGCATCGCCGCGCAGAAGACGGGCGACGTGGTCTGGCCCGGCAAGGCGTACCAACGCTTCAAGGTGGCCACCAACATGACGGACCGCTTCAACGCCCTGACTGCCCTGGTGGCCAGCGGCAGCGAACTGGCCACACCCGCCCTCGCCCGCTTTCATACGCTGTTCAAGGACGAGCCCCTGGTCATCGACAAGTGGTTTGCGCTGCAGGCCGGTGCGCCCGACCGTGGCGGCAACGTGCTGCCCGCAGTGCGCCAGCTCATGGCGCATCCAGACTTCAGCCTGAAGAACCCCAACCGCGCACGCAGCGTGATCTTCAGCTACTGCAGTGCAAACCCCGGCGCCTTCCACCGGTCGGATGCCGCAGGCTACGTGTTCTGGAGCGACCGTGTGATCGAGCTGGACGCCATCAACCCGCAGGTCGCTGCCCGCCTCGCGCGCGCGCTCGACCGCTGGAAGAAGCTGGCAGACCCCTGGCGCAGCGCCGCCCGCGAAGCCATTGCCCGGGTAGCCGCCAAGCCGGATCTGTCCAACGACGTGCGCGAGGTGGTGACCCGCGCACTCGCCGAATAAACCACGACCGAGAAGAGACCGACATGGCAAAAAGCATCAGCCTGACCCGCTACCTTGTTGAACAGCAACGGGTGGACGGACTCATCCCCTCGCAACTGCGCCTGCTCCTGGAAGTGGTGGCACGCGCCTGTAAGAGCATCAGCCACGCCGTGAACAAAGGCGCGCTGGGCGGCGTGCTGGGCACGGCCAGCAGCGAAAACGTGCAGGGCGAGATCCAGAAAAAGCTCGACATCATCGCCAACGAGGTGCTGATCGAAGCCAACGAATGGGGCGGCCACCTGGCGGCCATGGCCTCGGAAGAAATGGACGGCATCTACCTGGTGCCCAACCGCTATCCGCAAGGCGAATACCTGCTGCTGTTCGATCCCCTGGACGGCTCCAGCAACATCGATGTGAACGTGAGCATCGGCACCATCTTCAGCGTGCTGAAAAAGCCCGATGGTGACCGCGGCGTGGAGGAAGGCGACTTCCTGCAGCCCGGCACCCAGCAAGTGGCCGCAGGCTACTGCATCTACGGCCCGCAGACCACGCTGGTGCTCACCGTGGGCGATGGCGTAGCCATGTTCACACTCGACCGCGAACAGGGCTCCTTCGTGCTGACCGAAGAAAACGTGCGCATTCCCGAGGACACCAAGGAATTTGCGATCAACATGAGCAACATGCGCCACTGGGACGAGCCCGTGAAGCGCTACATCGACGAATGCCTGCAGGGCAAGGACGGCCCGCGCGGCAAGGACTTCAACATGCGCTGGATTGCCAGCATGGTGGCCGATGTGCACCGCATCCTGACCCGTGGCGGCGTCTTCATGTACCCCTGGGACAAGCGCGAGCCCAACAAGCCCGGCAAGCTGCGCCTGATGTATGAAGCCAACCCCATGGGCTGGCTCGTCGAGCAAGCTGGCGGCGCCGCTACCAATGGCAAGCAACGCATCCTCGACATCCAGCCCACCCAGCTCCATGAGCGTGTCAGCGTGATCCTCGGCTCAAAAAATGAGGTCGAGCGCGTGACCAGCTACCATTCCACGCTATAATTCGAGGCTACGCCGGTGTAGCTCAGTCGGTAGAGCAGCTCATTCGTAATGAGAAGGTCGGGTGTTCGATTCATCTCTCCGGCACCAAATGAAAGCCCCTGATTCGCAAGAGTCAGGGGCTTTTTGCATGCGATTGCTGTGCAAATCCTTGTTGCACTACATCGTGGCGTAAACGTTGTGACACCGGTCAGCAACGCCACCGACAAGACCAGGCAGGGCTCGCGACCATCCTGCGCCCAGCCAAGGTCAAGGCCTGGGATCCCTCTGCCCCTGTTGCGCGAATGCAAGGTCCGGTAGCGACAACGTGGCCTCGGCTACCTCCAGCAGGCGGCGGTTCTGGTCCATCGAGGTTTTTTGCAACACTCTGAAGGCGACCTCCTCGTTCATGCCAAGTCGGGCCATCAACACTCCTTTAGCGCGCTCTATGACCTTGCGCTCGTTGAGCGTGCGGCGCGCAGCATCCAGCTCCGCTTCCATGCTGGCCATGCGGGCCGTCTGGGTCTGCAGCAGCTCCATGAGAGATGCGGGTTCCCCCGCTTGGGCGCCACCCGGAGGTGCTGGCACCACAGTGGGCGCCAGTGCCATGTCAAAAAACCGATCCACGGCATGCGTACGCTGCGGCGGGTTGTCGCGCAGTCCGCGCAGCAGGCCTTTGGAGTCCTGAAGGTCTTGCTGAGCTTCGAGGATGCGCGCCTCGCAGTCCGCCCGCAAGCGTTTGACGAGATCGACCTGGAGGTGCCACAGCGCATTGATGCGCTCGGAACAAACATCGAACCAGATGTCACTGAGATCGCCGTCCAGCGCAGCGTCTGGCCGGGCCACACACAGCGTTCGGCGCAAGCGCTCCAACTTGGCCACACCGGGAGATAGCTGTTGTTGCTCCCATCGCACGCGCAGTTCTGGCTCGGCGAACTCGGCGAAGACACGCAGGCTACGCTCCTGCGCATCGATGAGGTGAATCACACGCTGCTGGTGCGCCTCGTTGCTGCGGCCGGAGGCATACAGCAAGGCGCCCAAAGCCCGCTCCTGGCCCGCCTCTTCCTCAGCTTGCACGAGGTGCAGCAACGCCACCAGCAGGCGAGACACGCTGGGCAAACCCGCCGCATCGGCTACATGGAAGACCAACTCGATCAGCCCTGCAATGAGGTGGCTGTATGCGGCGACAGAATCGTTGGCACTCATTGCCTGACGCTCGATCTGGGTGCGCAGCGCTGGCAACGACTCCATCCCGAGCAGCGCCCATGCCATCAGCGACAGCGCCTTGGCAGTGGCGCCCTGTGCAGGCTCGATGTGCTGAGCAAACACTTCACGCAGCCGGGCCTCCAAGGGGCCCACCTCTTCGACCACCCGCAGGCGCATGTCGGCAAAACGCTGTGCCTTGGAGGCCAGGAAGGCCCCTGAAGCGCCCCGCTCGCGCTGCAGGCCCTGGATCAGTTGCCCGATCACATCCACCAGTTCAGCCCGACTGGCCAGATGGCGCACAGCATCAATCTCCAGTTGCTTGGAACGCAGGACAAGGTTCGATACGGACAAGGGCGCCGCGAGGTCGGGCATGCAGGTTTCCTGGGTTGTTTAGGGCGCAGCCGGAGTGCCGCGACGTGGATGCGATTGTCTCAGGCTGCCGGCGCGCCGGCCACGCTGACACGACCACGTACGGCACGTACGCTGTAGGTGCGAACCGAATGCTCCGGCATTTCCAGGCATTCGCCGGTCTGCAGGTCAAAGTGGTTCTTGTACAGCGGTGAAGCCACCACCACGCGGCCGCTCAGGCTGCCGATCAGCCCGCGCGACAGCACGCTGGCGCCCGACTTGGGATCCACGTTGTCAATGGCGAAGAACTGGTCGCTGCCAGTGCGAAAAACCGCCACGTGGAGATCGGCGACCAGGGCGCAGACGCCGGTGTTGGGGAGGATGTCATCCACCGCACAGATGTCGGTCCAGTCGAGTGAATCGGTGCTGTTCATGGGGAGTGCACTCATGGTCTATTCCTTTCAGGCCGCCTGGCGGATGGGGATCACTCTGGCCGACACAGGGCCACGCTCATCGGCGCGCGCCGGGCGGATCTGGCCGCGCTCTTCGACGAAGAGCACGTTCTCATCGGCCTGGTCGCTGTTCACGAACGAGCGGAAGCGCTTGCGCGTCTCGGGGTCGGTCACGGCCGCCTTCCACTCGCACTGGTAGGTGTTCACCACGTGCTGCATCTGCGATTCAAGCTCGGCGCACAGGCCCAGGCTGTCTTTTTGCAGCACGTCCTTGAGGTAGTCGAGGCCCCCTTCGAGGTTTTCGCGCCAGGTGCTGGTGCGCTGCAGCCGGTCTGCCGTGCGCACATAGAACATCAGCACCCGGTCGATCATGCGCACCAGGTCTTCCTTCGTCAGGTCCGATGCAAACAGTTCGGCATGGCGCGGCTTCATGCCGCCGTTGCCACAGATGTAGAGATTCCAGCCCTTTTCAGTGGCAATGACGCCAATGTCCTTTCCCTGCGCCTCGGCGCATTCGCGCGTGCAGCCCGACACACCGAACTTGATCTTGTGCGGGGCACGCAGGCCCTTGTAACGGTTCTCCAGTTCCACGGCCAAGCCCACGCTGTCCTGCACTCCGTAGCGGCACCACGTGGAGCCCACACAGCTCTTCACGGTGCGCAGCGACTTGCCGTAGGCGTGGCCGGATTCAAAACCGGCGGCGATCAGCTCTTCCCAAATCAACGGCAACTGCTCCACCCGCGCACCAAACATGTCCACGCGCGCACCGCCCGTGACCTTGGTGTACAGCCCATATTTCTTGGCCACCTGGCCCACGGCGATCAGGCCGTCGGGTGTGACTTCGCCACCGGGCATGCGTGGCACCACCGAGTAGGTGCCGTCCTTCTGGATGTTGCCCAGGAAGTAGTCGTTGCTGTCCTGCAGGCCGGCCAGCTCCTTCTTGAGCACAAATTCGTTCCAGCACGAGGCGAACACACTGGCCGCCACGGGCTTGCAGATATCGCAGCCCATGCCTTTGCCATGCTTTGCCAGCAGGTCCTCGAAGCTCTTGATCTGGCCCACACGCACCAGGTGGTAGATCTCCTGGCGCGAGTAAGCGAAGTGCTCGCAGATGTGGTTGTTCACGGCCATGCCACGGCGCGCCATTTCCGCCTTCATGACCTGGGTGACCAGGGGCACGCAGCCGCCGCAGGTGGCACCCGCCTTGGTGCAGGCCTTCATCTCGGCAATGGTGCACGCCCCATTGCCCACGGCTTCGCAGATGCCACCCTTGGTGACGTTGTTGCACGAGCAGATCTGTGCCGTGTCGGGCAGGGCCTCCACGCCCAATCCGTGCTTGGCCTTGCCGTCGCTGGACGGAAAAATCAGGAACTCGGGGTCATCGGGCAGCGTGATGCCGTTCAGGGCCATCTGCAGCAACGTGCCGTATTCGGAGGCATCGCCGATCAGCACGGCGCCCAGCAGCTGCTTGCCATCCTCGCTGATGACGATCTTTTTGTAGACCTGGCGACGCTCGTCCACGTACTGGCAGGTGCGGCTGTGCGGCGTTTTCCCATGCGCGTCGCCAATGCTGGCTACGTCCACGCCCATGAGCTTGAGCTTGGTGCTCATGTCCGCACCGACGAAAGCCGCGTCGGTCTCACCCGCGATGTGGCGGGCGGCCACACGCGCCATGTCGTAGCCGGGCGCGACCAAGCCGAAGGTCTGCTCGTTCCACGAGGCGCATTCGCCGATGGCGTAGACATCGTGGTCGCTGGTACGGCAGGCGCTGTCGATGGCCACACCGCCGCGCGGGCCAATGGCCAGCAGGCTTTGGCGCGCCAGCTCGTCACGTGGGCGGATGCCAGCGGAGAACACGATCATGTCGGTCTCCAGCCAGGTGCCGTCAGCAAACACCATGCGGTGGCGTGCGCGGGCGCCATCGGTGATCTCCTGCGTATTGCGGCCGGTGTGCACCTGCACGCCCAGTTCTTCGATCTTGGCGCGCAGCACGCGGCCCCCGCCCTCATCCACCTGAACAGCCATGAGCCTGGGAGCGAACTCGACCACATGGGTTTCGAGGCCCATGTCGCGCAGCGCCTTCGCGCATTCCAGGCCCAGCAGCCCCCCGCCCACGACCACGCCGGTCTTCGATTTGGCACCCGAGGCCTGCATGGCCTCCAGGTCCTCGATGGTGCGGTAGACAAAGCAGTGATCGCGGTCGCGTCCGGACACCTGGGGCACGAAGGGATTGGAGCCGGTGGCCAACACCAGCTTATCGTAGGTGAGCACTTCGCCATCCGCCGTGGTCACGGTGCGGATGCGACGGTCCACCGATGCAGCGCGCGCGGCCAGGCGCAACGTGAAGCCGGTGCGCTCGAAGAAGCCGGGTTCGACCAGCGAAAGTTCATCGGCCGAGGTGCCACTGAAGAAGGCCGATAGATGCACCCGGTCGTAGGCAGGGCGCGGCTCCTCGCACAGCACGGTGACCTCGACACCAGTCATGCCGGTTTCGGCCAGACTTTCGAGGAACTTGTGGCCGACCATGCCGTGGCCAATGAGAACGATTTTCATGCTTGCTCATCCTGCAAGAACCCGGGGAACCGTTTCGAGGGGTGCAGGATGTGCCATGCCAGCGGCACAGCACACCCTCCGCGGAACCACGGGCGTGGGTTGGAACTACCAAGCGGGCGACTGCAAAAAAAGCCGCAACTCACTCGGGTGTTCCGCCATCATTAGCGGAGGGTATCGATCAGTCCGCAGGCAGCTTCACCAGCAGACACGGAAGGGGATCGCAATATTCATGCCGCACCATCCGAGGCCATGCCAAGCCCCTGTGGGCGGACCAGGTAGGGCTGACCGGATCGTTCTCTGGAGTACCGCCCGGTGGCGGAATGCATCAATGCAGTGCAGCACCTCACCAAATCAGGGCAATCACCCATACCGGTAGCGAGCTGCAAGGACTGGAGTCGCCAGGCTTTGGCAAAGGCTTGGGCGGTGGACACTTTGGAATCTTCCGATTCACCAAAGCATCTGCAGTGTCACCCTTGCAACCCACCTTGCCTTGCGGTCATCTTTTCATTTCCAAACAAAGCGAGCTCCGGCAGACTGGCACGGCAGGACGGAGGCGACTGGCAACCACCGAGCATCACGTTCATGAAGCACCGACAGCCCCAGCCCCCATCAATACCCATGACCCCACCAGCATGAGCACCAGTATGAACACCGACCGGAGAGTCAACACCGACAGACGCAACGGGCAGGACCGCCGACAAACAGAAAAAGGCCCTCCCAGCAACTACGAACGCAGGCGTGCCGTGGAGGCACGGCAACCGGAATTGACGGAGCTGCATCTGGACGAAGAAGAACTCAAAGCGCTGGGATTTATAAAAACCACATCCATGCCACAAAGCCCGACTTGATATCTGCGGTGCCCCACAAGCGCCTGAAGCCGGTTGCCCAAACCCACAGGGATACACCGTTGCCCCGCTTCAAGTCCGCCACTCAGCAGCGTCCTGTTTCAATCTCCGTGGAGCGCAAGCAGACGGTGCGCCACCATATCCAATGCAGGCCGGGTGTTGCCCTGCTTGTCCGTCCAGACTCTCGGTGTGATGCTGCCCGAAAGCGCGAGTGAATCCCCATCGCGCAGGTGATGAATGGCAGCGCAAACACCCGCCTCAAACGCAATCACATTCACAAAAAGCAACTCGCCATCCGCCGTGTTTGCACGCACCTTGGCCACAGTGAAAGGCTTTCCAGCCTTGTCGGTACGCTGCTCGGAATCACCGTAAAGCCTTCCGGCCACGAGTCCATCGATCATGAAAGTCCTCCGCCCCGGCGGGCCATCACCTGTTTTCAATCAGCACACAGCGCGCTCCCTGGCGGCAAGCCCGCGCAACAAGCCCTAAGAGTGCAGCGGTCAGGAGGCATGGTACAAATCATTCAGGGATACCTCTGAGCGCCCTCTCAAGCAAAAAAGCCCAGAACCTTTCGGTTCTGGGCTTTTGCTATCAATGGTCGGCGTGGCGGGATTCGAACTCGCGACCCCTTGCACCCCATGCAAGTGCGCTACCAGGCTGCGCTACACGCCGACAAGACTTAGATTATATGCACAAAAAACCTCAGTTCAGAGAAAGCAGCGCACGAATCTCAAATAATTCTTTGCGCACCGCATTGGAGTCCAGGGTGAACCCCATCGCCTCGATGGAAAGGTCACGCGCGCTATCCACCAGCATGCTGGGCATCTGGGAATCCAGGCCATCACCATTCAATGCAGCGTCGGTTCCGGAATCATCGCGGGCCGGATGCGCAAGCTCCTGCAGACGATTGCGTGCACCACTGATCGTGAACCCCTGGTCGTACAGCAGATCGCGGATGCGGCGGATCATCAACACCTCATGGTGCTGGTAATAGCGCCGATTGCCGCGCCGCTTCATGGGACGCAACTGCGTGAACTCCTGCTCCCAATAGCGCAAAACATGGGGCTTGACGCCACACAACTCCGCGACCTCACCAATCGTGAAGTAGCGCTTGGCAGGGATGGAAGGAAGCGGGGTGCCCATGGGTTGTGGATTCAAACCGAACAGCCGACTAGCGTACTGCAGACGCGCACAGACCGCCAGCCATCGGCAACATTCTGGTCACAAAAAGCGCACAAATTCACGAGGCAGCGGCCGTCTGGATCTGCTCCTTGAGCTTGCTGCTGGCATGAAACGTCACGACCCGGCGTGCTTTGATCGGAATGGCCTCGCCCGTGCGCGGATTACGACCAGGTCGTGGAGCCTTGGTCCGAATCTGAAAGTTGCCGAAGCCCGACAACTTGACATCCTTGCCCTCCACAAGGCTCTGGGAGATCAGGTCAAAGAACGCATCGATCATGTCCTTGGACTCGCGCTTGTTCAGGCCGATTTGGTCGAACAGCAGATCGGCCAGCTGCGCCTTGGTCAGCGCTGGGGTCTCCAGGCTTTCGACTGCGAATTCGATCATGATTTATCACTCCCTTTGGACATCGTCACATCCGCAGCCGTGCGCCCGCACGCTGCGCCAGCTGTGCGACCACGGCTTGCACCGCCGCCTCGATCTCGGCCTCTGTGAGCGTGGCCTCGTCACGCCCCAGAGTGAGACGCACAGCCAGGCTCTTCTCGCCGGGAGCCAGGCCACCTGCGGGGGTCTCTTCACCGGCACGCAGTGCCTTGGGCCGGTACACGTCAAACAGCACGGCAGACCGCAGCATGCCATCGGGAACGGCCTGCTCCACCGCACCCATGATGTCGGCGTGCGTCACGCGCTCGGCCACCACTACGGCCAGATCACGCTCAACAGCCTGATGCTTGGCCACTGGCTTGAACTGGGGCACTACGCGTTGCAGCACGGCATCGAGCTCCAGCTCGAACATCACAGGCGCCTGTGGCAAATCCCACGACTGGCGCCACTGAGGGTGCAACTCGCCCACAAAACCTATGGCACGCCCATTCACCAGCACGCGCGCACACCGGCCGGGGTGCATGGCAGGATGGGTCGCAGGTTCAAACATGGCCTCCACAGGCGCCAGGAGCGCCTCCACATCGCCCTTCACGTCAAAGAAATCGATAGCCTGCTCTTTGCGGCCCCATTGCAAGGTGTCGTTCGGGCCATACGCCAGGCCTGACACTCGCATAGGCTGATGAAAGCCCTCCACGGTGGTGTCCGTGTTGCGCACACTCGCGTCGCGCAGGAACACGCGGCCCAGTTCGAACACCCGCACACGCTGTGCTTTGCGGTCCAGATTGAACTTCAAAACTTGTAGCAGAGAACCCAACAAGGTAGAGCGCATCACGCTCATCTGGCTTGCAATGGGGTTCAGCAGCTTGATGGGTTGTGTGTTGGCGGCCAGTTCGTGCTCCCAACGCTCTTCCACAAAACTGAAGTTGATCGTCTCCTGGTACCCCAGGCCTGCCAATGAACGGCGCACCGCAAACGGGCTGCGCGTGGCCTCGGCCGGCAACTTGGGCGTAATGGGCGCCAGCGGTGGGGTGGTGGGGAGGTTGTTGTAACCCACCATGCGCGCCACTTCTTCGATCAGGTCTTCCTCGATCGTGACGTCGAACCGGAACGACGGTGGCGTGACGGTGAGCGTACCCTCGCCCTGCACCACGGGCAGCCCCAGACGCTGCAATGCATCAGCGCATTGCGCCTGGGTGAGGGGCATACCGATGACCTTGGCCGCACGTGCGACACGCAGTGCGACCGGCCGGGGTACCGGCAGATTCACCGCCTGATCATCCATGGGGCCACATACCGTGTCAGGCGTACCGCAGATATCAATCACAAGCTGTGTGATGCGCTCGATGTGCTCCACTGTCAGGCTCGGGTCCACACCCCGCTCAAAGCGATGGCCTGCGTCGGTCGAGAAGTTGAAGCGGCGCGAGCGCCCTGCCACCGCCTTGGGCCACCAGAAGGCGGCCTCGATGTAAATGTGCTGGGTATCGTCGGACACTGCCGTGGCGTCGCCGCCCATGATGCCCGCCAGCGACTCGACTTGGCTGTCGTCGGCGATCACACCCACCTTGTCGTCCACGGTGATGGTGTTGCCGTTGAGCAGCTTGAGCTGTTCACCGGGCTTGCCCCAGCGCACATCCAGGCCGCCGTGGATCTTGTCCAGATCAAAAATGTGAGATGGGCGCCCCAGCTCAAACATCACATAGTTGGAGATATCCACCAACGGCGACACACCACGCTGGCCGCAACGGGCCAGGCGATCCAGCATCCATTGGGGCGTGGCAGCCCGCGTGTTCACGTTGCGCACGATGCGGCCGGAAAAGCGGCCGCACAGGTCAGGAGCGCTCACCTTGACCGGCAACCGGTCGGCAAGCTTGGTAGCAACGGCGGGGAACGAGGGTTGCTGCAGCGGCACCCCGGTCAGTGCGGACACTTCGCGCGCAATCCCATAGACGCTGAGGCAATGCGCCAGGTTGGGCGTGAGCTTGAGGGTGAACAGCGTGTCATCCAAGTTCAAGTGTTCACGGATGTCCTGGCCCACCGGCGCAGAAGCATCGAGTTCGAGCAAACCGCCATGGTCCTCGGACAGCTTGAGTTCGCGCGCCGAGCACAACATGCCCTGGCTTTCCACACCGCGCAGCTTGCCCACCTTGATAAGGAACGGCTTGCCGTCATCACCCGGCGGCAGTTCGGCCCCCACCAGCGCACAAGGCACCTTGATGCCCACACGGGCGTTGGGAGCACCACACACGATATTCAGCAAGGCCCCCTGCCCCACGTCCACTTGGCACACGCGCAAGCGGTCGGCGTCCGGGTGCTGAACGGCTTCCTTGATTTCGCCGACCACAATTTTCGTGAAAGGCGGCGCCACGGGCCGCAATTCTTCAACTTCCAGACCCGCCATGGTCAGCGTGTCGGCCAGTTCTTGGGTGGTCAGCGGTGGGTTGCAAAATTCGCGCAACCAGGACTCAGGGAATTGCATAGTGAAGAGATTCTTTGGCGTTTGCTCTGAAAAAAATAGCTGCTTGCGCTTGTCTGTTCTTTATTTCAATGTCAAAAGGCGATGAAACCCATTGAAATCAAGCGCTAGCAGCTCACTTTTTTGCTTTATTGGAACTGCGACAGGAAACGAATGTCGCCGTCGAAGAACAGGCGCAGGTCGTTCACGCCATAGCGCAACATGGTCAGGCGGTCCGGTCCCATGCCAAAGGCAAAGCCGATGTACTTTTCGGGGTCGAGGCCCATGTTGCGCACCACGTTGGGGTGCACCTGGCCCGAGCCAGCCACCTCCAGCCAACGGCCGGCCAATGGGCCCGTCTGGAACTGGATGTCGATCTCGGCGCTGGGCTCCGTGAAGGGGAAGAAGCTGGGACGGAAGCGCAGCACGAGGTCGTCACTCTCGAAGAACGTGCGGCAAAAATCCGTGAAGATGACCTTCAGATCCTTGAAACTCACGTTTTCGCCAACCCACAGGCCTTCGCACTGGTGGAACATGGGCGAGTGCGTGGCGTCACTGTCCACCCGGTAGGTGCGGCCCGGCGCAATGACGCGGATCTCGGGCATCGCCTGGCCGGCATCCAGCGCGGCACGGTGCTTTTTGACATGCTGCACCGCGTGGCGGATCTGCATGGGGCTGGTGTGCGTGCGCAGCAGGTTGGGGGCAGTGGCAGTGCCGCCCTCGACATAAAACGTGTCATGCATGGACCGCGCAGGGTGGTCTTCCGGCGTATTCAATGCGGTGAAGTTGAACCAGTCGGTTTCGATCTCGGGGCCTTCGGCGACGTCAAAACCCATGGAGCCAAAGATGCCCTGGATGCGTTCAAGCGTGAGGGACACCGGGTGAAGACCACCCTGCCCGCGATGGCGGCCTGGCAGGCTCACATCCAATGCCTCGGCCTTGAGCTGAAGCTGCAATTCTGCGTCGGCCAGCGCCTGGCGCCGTGCGGTCAGTGCGGCTTCAATGGCTTGCTTGGCCACATTGATGGCTGCGCCACGGGATTTTTTTTCCTCGACGGACAGCTGCGCCATGCCCTTCATCAGCTCGGTCACGCGGCCCGACTTGCCCAGAAACTGCGCCTTGGCGTTTTCCAGATCAGCGGGGGTGGCGCTTTGGGCAAACAGTTGCGTCGCGCTCTCGACCAGGGAATCCAACTCGTTCATACGACTCTTTATCGCTCGTGAAAAATAAACAAGGGCTAGCGCCTTTTCAAGCTCTAGCCCTTGCTGTTATTGCGCAAGCAGCTATCAGAACGATAGCCGCTCATCGTGATCTCAAGCAGCCAGCTTGGCCTTGACTTGGTTCACGATGCTGCCAAAGGCAGCCTTGTCGTGCACGGCGAGGTCGGCCAGCATCTTGCGGTCGATCTCGATGGATGCCTTCTTCAGGCCGTTGGCGAACTGGCTGTAGGTCAGGCCCAGTTCACGGGCAGCGGCGTTGATACGGGCGATCCACAACTGGCGGAACACGCGCTTCTTGGTGCGGCGGTCACGGTAGGCATATTGCCCAGCCTTCATTACCGCCTGTTTGGCGATACGGTAGACATTACCGCGGCGACCACGGAAGCCCTTGGCAAGGGCGAGAACTTTCTTGTGACGGGCACGGGCCGTTACACCACGTTTGACGCGAGGCATGTATGTACTCCTTGTTCGTCGTTATTAAAGGCCAGCACTGGGCAGCATTTGTGCGATCGAGCCCATGTTGGTCTCATGCACAGCAACTGCACCACGCAGGTGGCGCTTGTTCTTGGTGGTCTTCTTGGTCAAGATGTGACGTTTGAAGGCTTGACCGCGCTTGACGGTGCCACCGGGACGAACGCGGAAACGTTTTTTCGCGCTGCTCTTGGTCTTCATTTTGGGCATGTGAATGCTCCTTTTGTTTGTGCTCGTGAGGCGTTTGCAAACCGATCTGCAAACTTGTTGGCCCCGAGCCACTTTTATCGAAGGGTTCGCACCCTTCGCTCAGCAGTGCCGAAACACTGCCTTTTTGAACCCTGCCCCGATGACGGAGCAGCATTCAAAATCTCATACCAACCCGCACAACTTCAGGCTGCGGTGCCCGTTGCCGGAGCAACCTCTGCTGCTGGCTTGGCACCAGCAGGCTTTTTCTTGCCCGGGGCAATCATCATGATCATCTGGCGGCCTTCCAACTTGGGAAACTGCTCGATGATGATGCTGTCTGCCAATTCGTCACGAATCCGGTTCAGCAAAGCCAAGCCCAGTTCTTGGTGCGTGATTTCGCGCCCCCGGAATCGCAGCGTGATCTTGCACTTGTCGCCATCCGCCAGAAAACGGCGGATGTTGCGCATCTTGATGTTGTAGTCGCCATCGTCCGTGCCCGGACGGAACTTGACTTCCTTGATCTCAATGACCGTTTGCTTGGCTTTGGCTTCCGCCGCACGCTTTTGCTCTTGGTACTTGAACTTGCCGTAGTCCATGAGGCGGCACACTGGAGGGTTCGCCGTAGCGGCGATTTCCACCAGATCCACATCCAACTCGCCCGCCATGCGCAGGGCTTCCATCAGACTGACAACCCCCAAAGGCTCGTTATCAGGACCCGAAAGACGGACCTCCGGAGCCATGATTTCACGGTTCAGGCGGTGCTTGCGCTCTTCACGGTGGCGACGATCACGAAATTCAGTAGCGATGGCTATCTTCCTTCAATCAAAATACTACAAACTTTGTAGCTACAACCGTACACATGGCAGGCGCCGAAGCATGTTTTCACTAAAAATCAGGCTTTGGTGGCAATGTCTTGGGCGATCAGCTCAGCGAACGCTTCAACAGACATCACGCCGAGGTCACGATTGCCCCGGCCGCGCACTGCGACGGCTCCTGCGGCCTTTTCCTTGTCGCCCGCGACAAGGATGTACGGCAGCTTTTGCAACGAATGCTCACGTATTTTATACGTAATCTTTTCGTTGCGCAGATCGACCGCCACCCTAAGGTCTTGATTCGGAAGTGCTTTTTGCAGTTTTGCGGCAATTTCGCGACAGTAATCGGCCTGTGCGTCGGTGATGTTGAGCACCGCAACCTGCACCGGAGCGAGCCAGACCGGGAACGCCCCGGCATAGTGTTCGATCAGCATGCCAATGAACCGTTCCATGCTGCCCACGGTTGCACGGTGCAGCATCAGTGGGCGCTTGCGGCTGCCGTCTTCGGCCACGTATTCGGCGTCCAGACGCTCGGGAAGGTTGGGGTCGATCTGCATCGTGCCGCACTGCCATTGACGGCCCAGCGCGTCCTTGAGCGTGTACTCGATTTTCGGACCATAGAACGCACCTTCGCCTTCGGCAATCTCGAACTCGCAACCCGAATGGCGCAGGCCATCCATCAGCGCCTTCTCCGCGCGGTCCCACGACTCGTCCGTGCCAATGCGTGCCTCGGGCCGTGTGGCCACCTTGTAGATGATGTCGGTAAAGCCAAAGTCCTTGTAGACCTTCTGCACCAGCGCCGTGTAGTTGGCGCACTCTTCTAGCACCTGCTCTTCCGTACAGAAAATGTGCCCGTCATCCTGCGTGAAGCCGCGCACGCGCATGATGCCGTGCAGGCCGCCCGTAGGCTCATTGCGGTGGCAGGCACCGAACTCGCCGTAGCGCAATGGCAGGTCGCGGTAGCTCTTGATCCCCTGCTTGTAGATCAGGATGTGGCCGGGGCAGTTCATCGGCTTGAGCGCGTACTCGCGCTTTTCCGACTCGGTCGTGAACATGTTGTCGCGGTACTTGTCCCAGTGGCCCGTTTTCTCCCACAGGCTCTTGTCCAGGATCTGTGGACCCTTGACCTCCTGGTAGCCGTTATTGCGATAGACGCGGCGCATGTACTGCTCCACCTCTTGCCACAAAGCCCAGCCCTTGGGGTGCCAGAACACGGTGCCGGGCGAATGCTCATCCATGTGGAACAGGTCCAGTTCACGACCCAGCTTGCGGTGGTCGCGCTTTTCGGCCTCTTCCAGCATGGTGAGGTACTGCTGCAGTTCTTCTTTGGAAGTCCAGGCCGTGCCATAAATACGCTGCAGCATCTCGTTGCGGTGGTCGCCACGCCAGTAGGCGCCCGCTACCTTCATGAGCTTGAAGAACTTCAGCTTGCCCGTGCTGGGCACGTGGGGGCCACGGCATAGGTCTTCGAAATTGCCTTCGCGGTACAGGCTCACGTCTTCATTGCTGGGGATGCTCGCAATGATCTCGGCCTTGTAGTGCTCGCCCAGGCCCTTGAAATAGGCCACGGCCTCGTCGCGCGGCAGAACGCGGCGTACCACGGGCTCGTCCTTGGCGGCGAGTTCGGCCATGCGCTTTTCGATGGCCACCAGGTCCTCAGGCGTGAAGGGGCGCTTGTACGCAAAGTCGTAGAAGAAACCGTTCTCGATCACCGGGCCGATGGTCACCTGGGCTTCCGGGAACAGCTCCTTGACGGCATAGGCCAGCAAGTGGGCTGTGGAGTGGCGAATGACCTCCAGGCCATCGGCATCCTTGGCCGTGATGATGGACAGCGGGCTGTCGGCCGTGATCTGGTAACTGGTGTCCACCACCTTGCCGTCAATCTTGCCGGCCAGAGCCGCCTTGGCCAGACCGGTGCCGATAGAGGCCGCCACTTCGGCCACCGTGACAGGACCCTGGAATTCGCGCTGCGAGCCATCAGGAAGCGTGATGTGAATCATGGGAGTAACTCTTTCTTTTCAATCAGTGCAATGGATGCGGGCACGCGCCAGGCCCCGAAACAAAAAAGCGCGGAACGGGTCCGCGCTTTCTGGATGAGGAGTGCAATCTCGTGCAGGCGCGAACAGCCAGCCTTAACGGCCAGTCAACATCTCCGATGTAGTTCGCGGTGTCATAACCAGATTGCCTTTCTCGCTCTTGTAAGTGGAATTTTTGGCATTTTACCCCCGCCCCGGGATCGATTGCCCAGACAACGCGCTTGCGCACATCATCAAAGACGTTTCGCTTACACAACTGGAGCACCCATGAACACGCCCGCCCCATGAGCAAAACTGTGCGATGATTTTTGGCGGTAGTCAATCTGGCAACTACAGTCGGTGCGTCGAAATGTGAGAAAGTCCTGCACTGGGGCGTCACCAAGCCAGGCGTCCCGGTAACACGGGCGTCAAGCAACAGCACCCCGCTAGCACCGATTGCGCAGCCACACCCCAAGGCAGCACTTCGGTACACCCCCCACACTGGCTCGTAGCTGATCTTCGGCCAGGATCGGCTTTATGAGAATGTTTATGCACCCTGAGATTTCCGTTGTCATCCCTGTCTATTGTGAAGAAGCCGGCATCCGCTTCACCTTGCGGGAGGTCGAGAAATTTCTGGCTGTGTCAGCCTCCACCTGGGAAATCGTGGTGGTGGATGATGGGTCCAAAGACAACACATGGAATGAAATTACCGCCATCTCTCAAACCATGGCCCGGTTGCGGGGTCTGCGCCTGAGTCGCAATTTTGGCAAGGAAGCGGCGGTGTCGGCAGGCCTGGAGGCGGCACGAGGCAAGGCGGTGATCATCATGGACGGCGACATGCAGCACCCTCCTTCCCTGCTCCCGACCATGATCGAAACCTGGCGCACTGGCGAGTTCGACATCGTGGAAGCGGTCAAATCCAGCCGGGGCGACGAATCCAGCCTCTCTGCTGCACGGGCAAAACTGTTTTATCTTATTTTGCGGGCGTTCTCCGGCCACGACTTGAACGGCGCGTCCGACTACAAACTGCTTGATCAACGGGTCATCGAGGCGTATCGCACGATGAAAGAACGCAACGTCTTCTTTCGCGGCATGATCAGCTGGATGGGGTTCCGGTCTACGCAGATCCCCTTCGAGGTGGAGCCCCGCATCGCTGGAGATTCGGGATGGTCTGTCTTTGGCCTGATTCGCCTTGCGGCCGTTGCCGTCACAAGTTTCAGCACTTTTCCACTGCACCTGATCACAATCTTTGGTGTGCTCTTCTTCGCATTTTCCGTCATGCTGGGGATGCACACGGTGTACATGAAGTTGTCGGGAGCGGCGATCAACGGCTTTACCACCGTCATCTTGCTGCTACTGATCATCGGCAGCTCACTGATGATTGGCCTCGGAATCATCGGGGAGTATCTCGCGCGCATCTATGACGAGGTCAAACAACGACCCCGCTACATCGTCTCCCAGAAGCTGCCTCTGAACCAACCCGACAACCCCGCCAGCCCTTGATCCGGCAACGCAGGCCGCACGCCTGAGCGCTCCATGTCGCACTGACCCTTCTTTCTCCACCACGCGGGGGTCACGGCACCGCTATTTCACATTCACCATTGCCCTCATGCCCTCCTTTTCCAAACTGCTTCGCTATGGCGTTGTGGGTGTTATCGGTGCCGTAGTGCACATGTCCACCCTGTTCCTGCTGGTGGAGCTTGGCTTAACAGGGCCGGTCGTTGCCACCACCACAGGGTTTGTATTTGCACTGCTGATCTCCTACGGAATGAACAGGATCTGGACCTTTGGATACGTTGGCAGCTACTGGGCTTCGCTGATCAGGTACTGCATCGTGTCGCTTATCGGGCTGGGGCTGAACATCCTCATCATCAAGCTGTTCACGGATTTTCTGGGCCTGTGGTACGGCTGGGGGGCGTTTGTAGCTGTGGGCGCCGTGGCACTGAACAATTTCCTTCTCAACAACGCCTGGACCTTCACGCACAAGACCTCGGACATGCCCTAAACAAGCTCTGGCAACGGCCCATCACACCCCGCGCAACAGGGGTCTTGGGCTCTCTTGCCCTTCGAGGAACAGGGCGCAGCCCCCAGCAACAAGACGATCAAAAAGGTAGACATGAAGACAGCCGCTTTGATGACCCGCCAGCGAACATCAAGCTACTGGATAGCGCTGATCTTTGTCGCCATCCTGGGGGCCATACAGGTCTACTTCTTTGACATTACATTCCACGGCCCTGACCAGATCCGCGACGTGGAAATAGCACGCAGACTGATCCATCACCAGGAATGGCCGCTCAACGGTCCTCCGCTGTTCGGGGAACGTTTCAACCTGCCGCCAGGTTTTTACTACCTGCTCGCCCTGCCCCTTCTGGTCAGGGACACCGAGGCTGCGATCTTCATCACATTCGGCGCTCTGTTTGCGCTGTCGGTCTGGTATCTGCTCCGCGTCATCCACGCACAGTTGGGTTCCAGATGTGCACTTGCCTATGCAGTGCTGGCATTCCCCATCTTTGCGTCTTTCTACACCCACAGCGCCTGGAATCCTGCTCTGGTGATGACATTGAGCAATGTGGTCCTGGGGTTGTTCATCAGCCTTGCGCAACAGCACCGCCACGATGGGCTGTTGCTTCCGCTTGCGGCATTCCTGCTTGTACAAATCCACCCCTCTGCAGCGCCATTGTTGCTGGGCCTGGGAGCCTACGCACTGCTGAACTACCAGGTTCTCCTGAACCGTAGAACGCTGGCTTCCCTGCTCCTCATTGCAGGGATGACAGCCGTGTGGGGAAGCCAATCAGGGGCCGTCTCGAAGCTGTTGTCGCCCGCGCCTGCGTCGGCCGCCACAGCCTCCGGCCATGCCTGGCTCAGCAATCTGTTGGACATGGACAAATGGCGTGACGTTTTCCTGATGCCCTACAGCGCCATTGAGAGCATCCAGCCGGCCATCAGTGGACTGGGCGCACTGACGGCCTTTCACCTGACTCTGATGCTGGGAGGGGTGTTGCTGGGCATCGTCTTTGCAGCAAAAGAGCGGACCCTCCGCTGGATATTGCTCACCACGGTGCTGTGGTTCATCGTTTCCATGGCTTTTCTAAGCCAGGGCGCTTTTTGGCACCTGGACGTGGTGCACCCGTGGCTTGCAGTATTGGCGGCCCATGGTTTGGCGCGCGCCAGCGAAAAAGCGTCACTTTCGACCGGGCACTTCAATGCCATAGCCGCAACATCCTTGGTCCTCGTTGTCGTCGCCCATCTGAACCTTTACCTTCAGTTCGAGAAAAGGGGCAAATACGATCTCCTGCTTGCATCGCTGTTTTTCCCCAAACTGGAACCCCTGGAATACAAGATTCCGGGGTACACATTCAAGTACCTGCATGCGATGCGCGACGGCCTGTCGAGCCGAGGGATTTGCCAGGACCAAGTCATCGGCCTGGACCCCATGGTGATGGGCAACGCCGTCAACCGGACGCTCGACGCGCCCTGCCCCTCTCCAGCTGCGCCAGGACAGGTTCCGCAGACCCTTTATTTCATCGCCAACGATCACGATGCACTCCGGTTCGACTTCACCAAAGGCTTGCAGGCCATGACCACAGTGGGCGCCAGCGCGATTTATGCAGTCCGCAACAATGGTGCGCTGGTCAATGGCAAGGCAGAAAACAATGTCCTGTCCAACAAAAAGATCGACTACATGACCTTCCTGCCAGCACGACTCGCAGAAGGCCTGACCCTCACCCTCCCGCCTGCGCCAGAAACCATCGTGCGTGTTGCCTTGCGGTGCGGCAGGGACTACCCCATCGAACAACAGGCCCATTGGAAGGTGCAGGGCGCCGAGTACAAAAAGCCCCTGACCACCGCGCACGCCCGGTACCTTGGTTCCAACTACTACGATCTGGAATGGACACTGACCATGCCCGCAAGCCAAGCCTACGGCGCCACCATTTCGTCGACGCTGGGCCCACTGGATTGCGACGTTTCGGCAATTACCCGTCCCATCACTGTGCACTGACGGGGCGAACTCCCCGGAAAGACCGCGCAAAGCCCATGTGCGCGTACCGCCCGGCCCCGATGCGTCCAACACCAGACGAAAGGAAAAAAGCCACCCCGAAGGGTGGCCTTTTGTATTGCTGTCTCTTACTGTCTGCTCATCCCCTGTACGGGGGATTTCAGATCAGTGGAACTGCTCTTCTTCGGTCGAACCCGTCAGGGCCTTCACGGAGGACGAGCCGCCCTGGATCACCGTGGTCACGTCGTCGAAGTAGCCTGCGCCCACTTCCTGCTGGTGCGACACGAAGGTGTAGCCCTTTTCGCGTGCTGCGAATTCTGGCTCTTGCACCATTTCGGTGTAGTGCTTCATCCCTTCGCCCTGGGCGTATGCATGGGCGAACTGGAACGTGTTGAACAGGCCAAAGATCCTCGTAAGTTGAAGATTTGCAAGGATTTTTTCACCTTTTTCAGGTTGCTTTTCAGCACCACCCACCCATCCCCCACCCCGAGTTTCTATGCCGGATTCCGATGCCCAATGGAATCAACGCCTTTCCTTTCCCCGGACCATGGCTCTCCCACCACCCACCCAACCCAGCCGTCGTTTCCGCTGAGGGGTGGAGGGGGAAAATTTTGCCCAGTTTTTCCGCTACGCGCTGGCCCTTTGGCTTTCCAGTCCTGGACCAATGGCGGCATTGGCTGCGGCGTCCACGGCGGCATGCAATGTGGCATCAGACAAGTGTGCGTAACGCTGCGTCGTCTTGACCTGGGAATGCCCCAACAGCTTGCCCACCACATAGATGGACTGGCCTGCGTTCACCAGATTGCTGGCAAAGCTGTGCCGTAGATCGTGCATCCGAAGATCAGGCAGGCCCGCTCTTTTGCGTGCCGTATCCCACGCGCAGAACAGATTGCCATACGGCTTGAGGGTGTTGGGGTTCGGCACGACATATGGACACCCATTCCACCTCGGCAGCCCTTGCAGCAACTCCATCGCTTTCGCAGAGATGGGGATGTTGCGGGCCTTCCCGGACTTCGACATGGGAATGCGCCAGTTGCGCCGCTCCATATCGAAGTGCTCCCACTTGGCGTCCAGCAGTTCCCGCTTGCGGCAACCAAACATCAGCATCAACGCCGCGATGTGCTTGAGCTGGGTGTTCTCGCTCTGGGCCAGTGCCTCGTGCAGCCGTACGGTCTCCTCGCTGCTCAGATAGCGCTCTTTCGCATTGTTGGCCTGAAACAGCGTCACCTCGTTGGCAGGATTCGATGAAGCGCCCTGCACTCTCATCTTCTTGGCCAAATTGAACATGATCTTGAACAGGATGGGCAGCTTGTTCGCCATCGCCAGTGCATACCCCTTGCTGCGCATGCCTTGATGGGCTTCCGAGATCATCGTGGAGGTGATCTGATCGAGATGCAGTGCACCGAAGCGAGGAAGGATGTGGAGGTTCAAAAAGCTGATGGTGGATTGGAAATTTCTCCTGTGCAGATGGATGTGAGGGATGTACTTGTCGCGGACGAACTCTGCGAGCGTGGGCACTTGGCGAAGGGCCTTCTTGTCCTCGGCAGGGTTCTCTCCCAGCACGACCTTGGATCGGAGCTTTTCTGCAGCCTGCCGCGCCTTGTCGAACGTAATGGCTTTGGCATCACCAATCTTGTGCTGGCGCTGTTTCCCGTAGGGGTCACGGTACCGAAGGCTGTACGTCTTTCCTCCGGTGGCACGGACTTCCAGGATGAAGCCGGTGATGGCGTTGTCGTAGTAGTCGGTCTTGTCCCGCCCTTCCTGGCAGACAGCATCCCGGACAAAGTGGGCATCGAGGTTCACATTGGGCATGACGCGTCTCCTTGGAGGGTTGGGAAAGTTGAAAAGGGCTGCACGCGTACATGCATGCAGGATGGTTGGCATGGGTTCAGAAGCAGATTCCTTTCTGGGATACATAAGAAATAGGAAGGCCACACACCCAGCATGGAGGCGGGTGCATGGGATGTGGGTGTGTACAGGGACGGCGAATCCCAGAGAGAAAGCGCGAACTGCGAACACAGAGCACAGCCTGCGGAACGACCTCTGAGCATTCAGGGAAGTCCGCTTGGCGAAACGCCAGGGATGGAGAGGGGTTGCAGGCAGATACCCCACCGACCCGCCGCTCTACCCAAGGTCCGCAGGGGAAAAAGCCACTTTTCCCACTCCCGCCCCGTCCAGGGGGTTAGAAGTCAATAAGCGGATCCAGCCCGATACCGGCTGCCGCTGGCGTAGCCGACTTCATGTCGATCCCGCGCCAGATCTCGTTGCCATCGAGGACCGACAGATGCACATCTACCGCCAGGTTGTGCGAAAGCAAGTCCGCGAACTTACTCTTGGCGAAAGGCTTTCGGCCGTTTTCCAGACACCACTCTTTGTAGGACACATAGAGCGCCGCCCGACGAACCTTCAATGTGGAGCCCGTAGCACAGCACTCGTGAAGAAACTCGTCAATCGAACTGGCACTGCGCCGCCACTCCGCCATCAGCCGATCGTGGGCCTTGGATGACGAAAAGCGGCCTTGCTCCAAGAGTCTCTTGGCCCCCTCAAGCGCCCAGTAAGCGATGCCGGACATCTCCTGCGAGATGATTCGCTGGGCTAGTTGCGGATCCGGCGTGCGGCCAGACTTCAGCAGGCTGTTCGGAAAATCGATCAGCAGCCAGCGGGCATAAAAAGCCTCGGTGTGATCCCGCGTGGGGATGTGGTGGTTAGTGCTGAACAGATGCATTGCACTGTTCTGAAACGTGAACGGTTGCCCGGCAGGGTTGCGCGCAATCACCTGGTCTCCACCCAGGACACTCTTGAATTCCGCTGCTGGAATGGTGATGTCGTCGGGCATCTCCCCCACGACATTCAGGCGTTTGCCACACAGCTTGGCCGCGTAGTACTCCCTACTCCAATGAGTGGGTGGTACGGCTGATACCAGATTCTGGGGCAGCAGCTTTTGGAAGATGGACTGCATTGTTCCCTTGCCAGCACGGCCATAGCGATCAAAAAAGCAGACCGCCTTTTGATACCGAGCCCCGAGGCCAAGGATGATGGCCCCCGCCACCTCTTGGAGGACACGCGTCTGCTCTTCTTCCTCCCCCGCTACAGAAGATTTGAATGTGTCGTGCAGCAACGCGTTGAACAGCGGTGTCGGCACGTCAGCTGGCTCGTATTCGAGCGCTTCGCATTGACGGTGAGAAAGACTGAGCGTGTCTTTGTGGATCCGGTTGTCCTGTACGCTGAAAAAGCTGTCCTTGCAAGCTACGCCCAGCGGCGCTTTCTGAAAGAAAGCTTCATCCGACGCGATGGATACCGCATGCAAAACGATGCTGCTGTAGTCCTCATGCCGAAAACAGTTCTCCCCGCCGTCGTGCCGTTCGGCAGTGAGCCTTGCGAGCGTGCCCATTGGGCAGTCACTCCACAGCGCAGAGTACGGGCTGGGCACGAATAGACAACCCCCTACCGATACTGGCATGTGTTCATGCACAGCAAGGCGGGTCAAGGCATCCTTGGCATAGCCATGATGCGACGGGTACACCTCTTTAGCCGCCTTCGCGTGCTGCCGAAGTTCCCGATCCAGGTGGGCCAATGGAATTTTTTTGTTGGCTTCCTTGAGTTGTGTCCTCACGCGCACGAACTCAGCAGCGTCCGTATCGCGCAGATGCAACAAGACCGTCAAAGCCTCTGGGCTAAAAGGGGCTCCGCAATCGCCCCCCGCTGCACGCTCGAAGACTTGCGCCAGGACTGTCTTGCAATCCAGCGAGTCATCGTTAGCACACCCTGCATCTGCGCCTTCACAGATCTGCAGTTCCTCTCCCTCAACGCTCATGTCAGTCGCACCTGAGTTGGTCAGCGTTGGTTGACTGATTTTTTCGTTCGACTGGGAATTCAAATTTTGCGGCATTATTTCCTTATGAATGGTTATCAACGGGAGGGAGGCCGACCGCCGCGACCTCTCACCTATCAGTTGTCGTGACACACACTGCATCACGTTTTTCCCACCAGCTGCGGGAATATGAATTTTAAATGCCGCCCAAATTTAAAGTCAATGCCATCACGTATTATTTTCCCAATTTTTTCGATCACAACACGCTCACTATCTAAGTCGGTTTACCAATCCGAAAATCGGCTTTGCGGAATACATGTCTTTATTAATACACGAGCTTTGCGAAGAGAGTTGGCTTTGAGGAGAGAGTTGGCTTTGAGGAGAGAGTTGGCTTTGAGGAGAGAGTTGGCTTTGAGGAGAGAGTTGGCTTTGAGGAGAGTTGGCTTTGAGGAGAGAGTTGGCTTTGAGGAGAGAGTTGGCTTTGAGGAGAGAATGGGCTTTGGAGGCGAGATTAAGCTTTGGAGCGAAGATAGGCTTTGGAGCGAGTTTGGGCTTTGAGGCAAGAGTGAGCTTTGTAACCAAAAATGGGTTTGGATAATAATTTCTTTGAAAAGCAGATGGATTTGTTGACTGAAAAAGGGGGCGTAATAAAAGCGATCTTGCGCCAAGAGTCTGGGGAGCGTTACGAGTCCGCGTCGGAGAGTTCTATTTGCAACCCAGTTGTCGCAATGTGGCGTAGCAAAAAAAATTGAAGCTCCACCCGGAGTAGCACCAAGCGGCACCACTCCGGGAGGTTGTCAAATGCTCTCAGACCCACTGCTCGACGTCCGGCGCCAGCGCGAGGGCCGGGTCCGGGAGGCGGGCAAGAGCTGCCCAGGTTGGCCGCAGGCGGGCCGGTTGATGCGGGGTGATGGGTCGGGTATCAGTCCCAGGCCGGGGTGCCCAGGCGCTCTGCCTCCCACCCGAGCAGACCTGCTGCATGGCTGGTGATGGTCAAGGGCAGGAGTTCCACGGGGATATCCCGGTCCAGCATGGCAGTGGCGGCAGTGAGAACGCAGTCTTGATAAGTCATGGAATTACTTCTTTCTATGGGTGTCGAGGTAGTACACAAGCCCCGCAGCGATCAGCACGATCACGAGGAAGTGCAACGGAAAGGCATAGACCAAGAGGCCCAGTCCGACCAGGCACAACCAGCGGGCGCCGGAGGCCATGAGGTGAAGGACGAAAACAGTGGTCAGGGAAGCGGCAAGCAAAGCGGCCATGAAGACTCCTAAAGCAAGGCAGAGGTAATAGGTCCTGGCGAGGGTGTCGCCGGTAGGTGGACTTACCGCTTGCAATGAGGGGGTCTGCAGGTGTTCGCAGAGGCTGGCTTATGGAGCGGCCAAGGCCCCTGCCCGCTTGCCGCGAGCCTTGTCATCCTTCACAGGGCGGGTGGTGGGCTGAGTGGTGGGCTCTTTGGCGGACTGAATGGCGGATGGATTGGGCGCCTGCAGCAAGGCCTTCCAATCGACGCCTTCCACGTACTGGTAGGCATGCCGCTTGTCCGTCACTGCTTGCAGAACCCCCAGGTGCTTGAGAACCGCCATCACAAAGCCAGCGGTGTTCACCGACGTACCCGCAAAGAGCTTTGACAGGGCCGATGCCGACAGCGTGGTCGCCGCCATCAACAAAGGCTCTACAGCGTCATAGGCGACCCAGGAAGGGTTGTGGTGCCCCTTGCCGGTGTTGTGGGTCACACGCAGGTGCAGGCGGCCTTCGGGATCATTTCCCAGCTCGTAGGTGAGCGTGGAGCGGCCGGACAAGGAGGGGCATTGGTCGGTGCGCAGGGTAGTGATGGTGATGGTTTCTGGAGTGGTATCGGGTTGGGTGGCATCTGTCATTGGTGGTCCTTTTGATGGGTTGTCGAGGAACATTCCTCATTTCAGATACGCGGTTTTTCTCAGTTTTGGGTGGGCAAAAAAATGCCACCCGAAGGTGGCTTGGTGGTCGCTGTGAGGTGATTCCAGCAGGTGTTGCAGTGGTGCTTGCTTTGTCATCGGGGGTGGCCCTCGTGGGCATAGCGATCGCAGAGCACCGCCAGTGCATGGGGGATGCCCCGGGGCATGAACACCACAATGCCGAAACCGTCGTCGCTCAGGATGAAGGTCAGGACAACCCAGTGTTCGTACACCTCCAGGGCATCCCAAGAGGGTGTGAAGTCGGGGTGATCGTTCGCCAATCCATTCCAGCGGTTATGAAGGACGGTGAAGCCCAGCTGCTGCTCCAGGGCCTGTGGGGTGTCTTCCGGGTCCATCACCACGACATGCAGCAGCGATGCCCAGTCGTCTATTTCGGTGAAGGCTTCTTCTGCCAGCCGTTCCGCCACCAGGGTGTGAAGGCCCAGGGCATTCTCGGTACTTGCCAGTCGGTTCAAGGCGTCGTGGTCTCGGTAGGTTTGCATAGGCAGCTATCCTTTTGATGAAGTGGTCAGACAAAGAAAAAGCGCCCGAGGATTGCTCCAGGGGCGCCCGGTGGGGTGCGATAGATCACGAGTTGAGTTGGTCGAATTCCTAGACGGTAGTTCTCTGCTTTAGCGTCCCCGGGTCTTTCGGTTGCAGGGGGGAGCTGTGGCGGGGTTGGTGTCTATTCCTGCATGCTGGACTTTTTGATGTCCTCGATGTGGGCTCCGAGCGTGAAGGCGATGTACCCGAGTGCACACACAGCCCAGAAGACCGCCATCAGGATGTCTTTGCTCAGCCCGATCAGAGCGAGCACAGCCATGGCACAGAAGATGGCAACTTGCTTCTTGGTGGTGCGTTCGATGGCATCCTTGAGTAGCTCCACCCCTTCCTCTATGTCCACGGCTTTCTTTGCGGGTGTCTGCAAGGTCATGGGGTCGGGCAAGGGGGGTTCCGCTGCAGCCTTGGCCTGCGCAGCCTGGCGGGCGGCTTCAAGTTCAGCCTGGCGTGCCCTATCTGCTTCCCTGCGGGCTCGATCTGCTTCGTCGGCGAGTTCTTTTCTGCGGGCTGCCAGTCGTTCGTTCAAGTCCATAGGTCTCCTTATGAATGGGGTGTTGACGATCCAGACGACTACTCGCCCTCTTGCAGGTGGTCGGCGATGGCATGCAGGACGGCGCCACCCAGGACTGCGCCTGCAGCACCAGCGACGGCCTTGCGCCCTACCCGCTTGGCTTGCTCTTCGGCAGCTATGACGTCATCAATACAGCGGGCTGCACGGGCGGCTCTTTCTGATTCGGGGACGCGGCGCTCGAAGGTGACCATGAGGGTTTCTCGATCGGACACCAGCAGGTGGCGCTGCATTACCTTGGTCATGAACACCATGCGCCAGCCTTCGGAGGCTAGGGCGTTGATGTAGGCCTCCAGCACGCCGGTTTCGATGCGGCCTTCGCCCAGCAGGGCTGAGCTGATGGCACCGTCGGCCACGTCGATTACCTTGTATTCGTATTCCATGGACTCCCTCCTGAAATTGATGGTGGATGTTGGTTGAGGATACTGGTTGGTGACTACTTGCTCCAGCGAGACCGCTCGAACACGCTGGGCAACGCAATGCTTCCCTTGTCCTTGTCGTACACGCACAGGTGGCTGGTGTATTTGCTGGAGTGCTCGCTTTCCTTCTCGGATAGCTCTACGACGATGTGGCCGTCCTTGGTCCAGTGGTCGATGGGTTTGACGATGGCGCCGTACTTGGCGCGCTCTTGTTTGTGGAAGCTGGCGCATTCGGATTTGACGCGGACGAGTTCTTCGCGGCTGGGGCCGGAGCAGCCGGATATCAGCGTCAATGAGGCCAAGACGAGAACTGGAAAGGCAGATTTCATAGATTGCATAGGTGGACTAAGGCTCCTTGGTTGGGGGTTGGGATAAATGGCAAAAGACCTTTTTCAAAGGGAACATCCCCGCTGAGCTTTGAAGGCCAAGCGGTCATGTAACGAATTTCGTGACGACGAATTATCACCACGTCACGAGAATCGTGACATGCCATCTGAGCCTCTGGAATCCTCGAACGTTGTGGGTCGCCGCATGCGCTCACGGCGTGAGGAACTGGAGTGGTCTCAGGAGAAGGTGGGTGTGCTGATCGGCATTGATGAGTCGTCGGCTCGTGCTCGGATCAGTCGGTATGAGTTGGGGACGCATGAGCCCCCAGTGAAGACAGCTCGGCTGATTGCCGAGGCATTGGGTGTGCCACTGGCTTATCTCTACTGCGAAGATGACGAGGTCGCGCAGCTGCTTTTGGCGTTATGGAAGCTCAAACCACCTGTCCGCAAACGAACAGTGTCTTCCTGGCTCGATCATATGTCTTGAGCATCACCCCTCTCATACGCGGCCAAGCCCCCTGGAAGCGGCCAACCCAAGGGTGGCTTCTCAGGTTGTGTAAAGCTGTAATTGCCTAGGAATACCCTGCCTACCGATTTGTCGGAGCAACCGCTTCGCAAGACTCGCCAAGCGCGCATTTTATGGAGTGTCGATGGGTCATCCGCCATAGGAAGAAGTCGCGTCTGACCTTCCCATTCATCAACGGCCTGCTAGGATGATATGCGTCGGAGGAGATTCAGTTTAAGGTCTTTTTGCCGAAATGCAGAGCAGTTGTAAGGCCGCCCCGGCTTTCAGTTGGTGCGCCCGCAAGCGCCCAAAAGCTATTGAAATAGAGGCCCTCGCAACTTTTGGTGCAGCGGCTCTCAGCGGTTGATGACAACGCGGCACTGCCCCTTATGCTTTTAGATCGCCTGAAAAAAATTTTACGGGATTACGGCAAAGTTGACAGCAACAACTACCAGCACATGCGTGCTAATGCACAAGTGAATCCAAGGCCTATCTACCATAAGGTGAAGCGCTTCTTTGTTAGGGCAATGCGCAGATTCTTGTCGTGGATTGAGGAAGAACATATGGCAGTCATTGATGTAAGAAGTTTGGTCGGCCGCGAGGTGCAGGGTTGGGCATTGTGGGAAGTTCTAGGTAAGGGAGCAGATGGTATTGTGTACATGGGTGAGCGTGCGGGAGAGCAAGCGGCAGTTAAGATATTCTTTCCTGAACAGCTAGAGCGATATGGTTTTGAACAGCAGCAGCAGCGACTAGAACTTCAATTACAGTTAAAAGGTGCAAAACACCACCCTAATCTTGTTCAGATATTCGAAGGGGGTGTTGATTCGGAATTGGGCACTCTCTATCTCGTAATGGAGTATGTACCGGGTAGCTCATTAGATAAAATTCTAGATAAGCTGCCGACCGAAGCGATCCCCCCACTAATCAAGCAATTGGCTGATGCGGCGCAATTCCTAGAAGAAAAAGAGCTTGTTCATCGTGACATTAAGCCCGCAAACATTGTAATTAGTAATGATTTCAAGAAATTGACTTTGCTTGATCTTGGAGTTGTGCTCCGCCCGCCAGATGTCATGGATGATCGAATCTCAGGTGATGAATTTGTTGCCTCAGTTCGTTACAGCCCGCGCGAGTTTGTGTGGAGGGATGAGCTGGGAACAGATCAAAATGCGTGGAGGGCAGTAACTTTTTATCAAATCGGAGCAACCCTGCATGACATGATCATGCGTTACCCAATTTTTAAAGGAAGAGATACCCCTCCGGCAAAGCTCTATGAAGCAGTCAAACTTCATCCGCCAGAGATTTCATCCAATGAATGCGCAACGTGGTTAGTCAAATTGGCGGAGACTTGCCTCATTAAGAGCTGGCGCGAGCGTATAAAACATCTAGATTGGGCAAGTTTTGCCGGGCCGATTCCAGCGGGGGAAAACACTCAACTGCGCGATATTCGGTTAAAACAAATTAAGGCAGAAGAACTAAGATTCAAAGCGAAGGAAGAGGCGATTTTGATGCCAAAAGCGTCCCAGCAACAGGAGCTATGGAGACTCCAAAATGGGCTGTACTTGGAACTTCGGCAGTTTCTAATGAGCAACCCTGTTTTCCCTGCATTCAGTGGAGGTCACAATGTTACAAATAGCGGTTATGAGCTTATTTTTATATTTGACGCAAACCCAGAACTTCTATTCCATCATATCGTAAAAGTCAGTATATCGCTAAGGATCGCAAATGAGGGCGAGGCAGCAACGGAGATAATATTCATAGGCGCAAAAGACTCACAACAGATATTTGCAGCGAGCTGGAGCGAAATTTTCTCCGTTGAGCGAGCAGCGGCGCTGTGCGAGCAAGCCTTTGCTCAAACGGTAACAAGGGCACTCGATAACTAACTGAACTGCGTAGGAAAAGCGACCATGAGCGAAACATTCTGGATAAATGACAAAGACCTCGACATGGAGCAGGGGCGCGCTGTCCAAAATATCGGATTAGATGAAAGTTTTCTCATTCGAGGACCAGCTGGCTCAGGAAAAACAAATATCCTCTTGCTACGCGCCAAGCGCCTAGTTCTCAAAAAATTAAGTAATATAAAAGTTGTCGTTTTTACATCAAGTTTGCGAGATTTCATGCACATGGGATGCACGCAATATGGAATACCACCAGAAATAGTCATAACTGGAGTAAGATTATTTCGCGATCTATTGGATGAATACGGCGTCTCGTATACCTTGACCAAGGATTTTGGGTTGGATCGCGACCTGTTAGCAGGCGAGGTTAAGGCATTAATCGAAGCGCATGGAATTTCCAATATATTCGATTCGCTGCTTATTGATGAGGCCCAGGACTACACCGACACAGAACTTTGGGTGCTAAGACGGTTAACCAAGCGACTTGTACTCGCTGCCGACACGCGACAGTCCATCTACAAAGTGACGCATACACCCGGCTTACTTGAAAAGCTAACTAGCGATAAATCTGTAAATCTCAAATACCACTACCGAAGTGGACTTCACATTTGCATGGTTGCCGATAGCATCCTCAAAGATTCGAAAAATTTTCCATCGATTGCAGGAGAATCAAAATACGATGAAAAATTGAGACCATCGTCTGTAGTCCTTGTTCGCTGTGCCAATTTTGATAGCCAAATTGACGCAATTCTCAAGAAAATTGGTCCACAACTTAGTCTTTATCCAACGGATCACATTGGAGTTCTTTTCCCCAAAAAAGAGCAATGCATTATATTCGAAAAGGCTCTCTCCAGCTCACCACTGATAGGAAGTGATCGCATTTGGTTTGACACACTACATGGTGGAAAAGGCTGGGAGTTCCGTGCCGTGCATATTGGCGGCTGTGAAGCGCTCTACCGGATGGGGGCAACGCAAAAGAGATTAACGTACACAGGAATACTTCGCGCAAAGACTTCTGTAAGCCTATATTACTCTGGCAGTATCCCCGGTTATCTTGATTCGGCTGTTGCCGTGCTATCACCTCCCCCGGATGATACTGAACTAAGCGATCTTTTTTAAGAGTCTCTATTCAATGCGAAGTGTAAAGCTCTCAACTGCGGCGATTTTCGGTGCTGAAGCAGCACGATCTACGTCTTTTAATGACCTATTTTCAAAAGAAGGGCAGCAGACATTTCACGAGTGCTACTGGAGTGAAACACCAGACGGATTAGAACTTCCAGTGGCCCTTCGCCCCTTCTCAGATGACGATGAGTCACTTTTTGCTGATGTAGCAACATATTTCCCCACCTTTGTTCCTATAACGGCATACATGCATGTATTTAGTCGCCTTTCGATGCCGCAGTCGAAGCAGCGATTCAAGGATATTCAGCCCAGCCTTAATACGCATGAAGTTAAATCAGCTATCGGCCTTGCTATCGGAGAACTACTAACATCATCAGCGAGAAGCTCAAAGTTTTCAACGGAACACGTTAGTTACAGTGCATCGAGACGCACGCTTTCATTCGCAGTATATCGATCGGCCGCATTATACAGCACAGTCCCCTCAAGCCAGGTTGTCGAAAGATGGCTGCGTATCCGCGAGATCGTGGGCATGGAATCCCAAATGGACTTAGCGGCCTCTATCGCATGGGTGGCTGCTCTACAGAGAAGGACGACAGCACACGATATAGAAGATAATATTCATGCAACCCTTGCGGAAGTCATTGCAGGGCGAAGCCCATTGAATTCATTTGGATATGCGCTTGCGTCGATATCAAGCGATATGCGGCGACATATCGATGCGATACGAGGCCCCTTTGATAACAGGGTGGAAGCATTTTCCCAGTTGATCAAAACTGTGAAATCCGAATTTCCGAGCGGAGAAATTGGAGCCATTTGTATTGGGTATTTCTGCAATGAAATCCTGCCCGGATCATTATCTCATTTTAGATTGCTCACACCATTGGCATTTTCCCACCCCACCGTGCTTTTATGGTATAGCATGTTCGCAAGTCTTTCGGAGAGATTTGATTGGCAGCAGGCATTTTCAGGGTTCGGTTTGAAGATGGCACGGGATCTTCTAAAACCTTTTTCGCCAAATCGTCGGCCAACATGCGACATCGCTTATGAAGAACTGGAGGTCTTATCTCGATTACCCCTCAAGGCTGACATTGTGAAACCTGAGCATCCTAGAGTTTGCTTAGTCAGCGTATTTCCTGGCGTCGAAGGGTACTTTAGGTTTGGTAGTGAGGAGGAAACTATGACACCGACTGACACCCCTCAGAAACCACCAGAAGATCAATTAAGGCGTGAGGCATTGCTAAGGGATCTGCTTCGCGAGGCACTTGATCTTGTTGCGGAGCCAATGCCACCTCCGCAACCCTCCATCCAAAAGCGCACCAAACGATCTCGTGATAATTAGAATGGCTTTGCAAATGGAATCCTTTGAAACACTTCCTTTTTTACGAGGAATATCTACCAATAGTGCACATCCATTTGTGGCACATGTGCGAAAAGACCGACAACCAAGAGACTTGGCAATAGAACTTCATGAAGCCGCTGACGAATGGTTTCTCCGACGCTTCGGTATAAAATTTCGGAGCCAGTCGATTTTCGTGACCAGCCTTCATGTGGTCGCCTCAGGGTATGGTTGTCAAACTGTTCGTATTATTCCGCTTGGAAACTATAGATATTGTTGGTCAAGGACTACTTCGGATTTGCTACTACTGCTCAAGGGTAAAAGTGCGAATGAGGTTTGGGGAATTCTCGACGCTGCGCAGTACGTAGATTCAGATCTTTCTGACGCTCACAGCAAAGGCCACGAAGTCATGTTGCACTGTGAGGAGTATGTAGCAATTCCCTTTGGGGGCAGCACGGACTCAACGTCGCACTCTGGAGGCGGTGGCAGTCTGATCATCATTGACTCAAACTAGCTCGCCAACCCTCGCGCGGCGCCTAGAAACCGTAGGGACTGACTCTTCTAGCGAATAGCCGCCACCGTGCAAGCCAGTCTTTGCTTTTATCAAAGTGACTGACCACAGTGGATCAACTTCAGCCCTATTAAACAAAAACCACCTTGATACCAAAGCATCAGGTGGTTTTTAATTGATCCAACCTTAGCACCCTATTGAGTACTAAGGTCTGTCAGATCAGTGGAACTGCTCTTCTTCGGTCGAACCCGTCAAGGCCTTCACGCTGGACGAGCCGCCCTGGATCACCGTAGTCACGTCGTCGAAGTAGCCTGCGCCCACTTCTTGCTGGTGCGACACGAAGGTGTAGCCCTTTTCGCGTGCTGCGAATTCTGGCTCTTGCACCATTTCGGTGTAGTGCTTCATCCCTTCGCCCTGGGCGTATGCATGGGCGAACTGGAACGTGTTGAACCAGTTGATGTGGATGCCGGCCAGCGTGATGAACTGGTACTTGTAGCCCAGAGCCGACAGGTCTTCCTGGAACGAAGCGATCTGCTTGTCGTTGAGGTTCTTCTTCCAGTTGAACGATGGCGAGCAGTTGTACGACAGCAGCTTGCCGGGGCAGGCGGCGTGCACAGCTTGCGCAAATTCACGGGCGAAGCCGATGTCTGGCACGCCGGTTTCGCACCACACCAGGTCGGCATAGGGAGCGTAGGCCACGCCACGGCTGATAGCTTGTTCCAGACCATTCTTGACGCGGTAGAAGCCTTCTTGCGTACGCTCGCCAGTCAGGAAGGGCTTGTCGTTGGCGTCGTGGTCGGACGTGATCAGGTTGGCGGCTTCAGCGTCGGTACGGGCCAGAACGATGGTGGACACGCCCATCACGTCAGCGGCGAAACGTGCGGAGATCAGCTTTTCGCAGGCTTCTTGCGTAGGCACCAGCACCTTGCCACCCATGTGGCCGCACTTCTTCACGGCAGCCAGTTGGTCTTCGAAGTGAACGCCAGCAGCGCCGCTTTGAATCATGTTCTTCATCAGTTCGAAGGCGTTCAGCACGCCGCCGAAACCGGCTTCTGCATCGGCCACGATGGGCAGGAAGTAGTCGATGAATTCCTTGTCGCCAGGGTTGATGCCACGGCCCCACTGGATTTCGTCGGCGCGCTTGAAGGTGTTGTTGATGCGGCGAACCATGGTGGGCACCGAGTCGTAGGCGTACAGCGACTGGTCGGGATACATGGTTTCGCTGGTGTTGCCATCAGCGGCCACTTGCCAGCCCGACAGGTACACGGCTTCGAGGCCTGCCTTGGCTTGTTGCATGGCCTGCCCGGCGGAGATGGCGCCGAACGCGTTGACGTAGCCCTTCTTGGCGCCGCCGTTGATCTTGTCCCACAGCTTTTCAGCGCCGCGCTTGGCCAGCGTGTGCTCAATGGGCAACGAGCCGCGCAGACGCACCACGTCGGCAGCGGAGTAGCCGCGCTTCACGCCCTTCCAGCGGGGGTTGGTCGCCCAGTCTTTTTCCAGGGCGGCAATTTGCTGTTCGCGGCTCAGTTGTTCGTTGAGGGATTGGGGCATGAGATCACTCCAGAGGTTGGTTGAAAACGCCGGGCTGCTTGTGCCGCCCTTGGAGACAACTTTAAGTCTTCTATAAGACTTGTGCAAGCTCTTATGTCTTATAGAAGAGATAAATTTTCTCTTTGAAAAACAACAACTTAACCACAGCATTTCTCAATACAGAAATTGATTTCTCATATCGAGAAAAAATGCGGCAATGCAACATCTATCGTATTCCACATTGAGGAATCAAAATTCCGTATTGCAAAAAACAAGGATCGTCATTCACAACACGGCCGAAGGCGGCGCTTGCAGCCAGTCCCCCCCGGCAATCCGGGGTGCAGAGACTACATACCGGGGATTGATCTCATAGACTAGGCAAGGCACGCCCTGCCCGCCCACATCAACCACGATCTCGCGCTTCACATACTCGTCACTGGGGGTCGCCCCCAGGTCCTCGATCTCGTCCAGTACGGCTTCCAGCGCTGGCTCGATGGCATACACCTCCCCGTGCACCACCCCCAGGGGCCCGCCCAATGCCATGCCGGGATAGGCCCCCAGGTGGTAGAGCACCCCAGGCACCTGGGCGGCCCCCATGAATCTTGGCGCCGGGCGAAGGCGGGTGATGTCATTGGATCCGCCGCGCCGCAAGGTGCCATAGACAAAGACATGGCGTGCAGGGCTGGCGGGCGGGGTTTCGTCGGGCATGATGCGCACCTCCTTTTCGTTGAGCGATCACCAGTCTAGTGAACACCACTCCCAGCCGCCCCTTTGCCTACCTGTGCCTGGCCCTCAGCATGGCGCTGGTGGGCAGCTACGTGGCGCTGTCCAAACCGCTGGCCGCCGTGCTGCCGGTTTTTCTGCTCGCATGGATGCGTTTTGGCATTGGTGGCGTAGCCATGTTGCATTGGCTCCGCAAACCTGTGGATGAGCCGCCCCTCGCCCCACAAACCCGGCGGCTGCTGTTTCTGCAGTCGTTTCTGGGCAATTTCCTGTTCACCATCTGCATGATCTATGGCGTGAGCCTCACCGATGCGGTCACGGCCGGAGTGACCCTGGCCGCGATTCCCGCCGCGGTGGCGGTGATGGGCTGGCTCTTTTTGCACGAACGCGTGGCGCCACGCACCTGGGCCGCCGTGGTTTGTGCCGTGGCGGGGATTGCCTTGTTTTCGCTATCAAAACAAGAGCATTCAGCGCATATTGGACAAGCGCCAGGCACCCAAAATACTCAAAACCTTGCATGGTTGGGGCCCTTGCTGCTGCTGGGCGCGGTGGTGTGCGAAGCTGCTTACACGGTGATCGGCAAGATGCTCACCAGCAGTCTGGGCCCCAAGCGCATCACCTCGCTCATCAACCTGTGGGGCTTTGTGCTGTCCACGCCGTTCGGGCTGTACGCCGCCTGGCATTTTGACTTTGCCGCCGTAGGCTGGGGCACCTGGACGCTGCTGGTGTTCTACGCGCTGGCCGCCTGCGTGTGGACGGTGTGGCTCTGGATGACCGGGCTCAAGGCCGTGCTGGCTGCTCAGGGCGGCGTCTTCTCGGTCATGTTGCCAGTGAGCGCGGCCCTGGTCGGCGTGCTCGTGCTGGGCGAATCACTGACCGTCTGGCAATGGGCGGCGTTTGCCATCGCGCTGGCCAGCATGCTGCTGGCCACCCTGCCCTCACGCACAGCGCTGCGTGTCGGCCGACGCGACAATCAAGCAGGGTGACGATAGCCCGACCGCGATCGCTACGCAGCCAAGGGCTGTGTGCTGACCACGATGCCATCCGCATCGGCATACAGCCAGTCGCCCGGCCGCACCCAGACCCCCTGGATCTGCACGGCCACATCGCGCTGCCCCTCGCCACGGCGCTCGGTGGGCAATGGCATCAACCCCAGCGCACGAAGGCCGACGGCTGCCGCGTTCAGTTCGGCCACGTCACGCACGCAGCCATCCACCACCAGGCCGGCCCAGCCATTGCGCGCAGCGGCAGCCGCCAGATTGCCACCCACCAGAGCGCGGCGCAGCGATCCACCCCCATCCACCACCAGCACGCGGCCCTTACCCGGTGACTCCACAGCAGCCTTGACCTGCGTGTTGTCCTCATGGCACTTGACGGTGCTTACGGGGCCCGCAAACGCGGCCACACCGCCAAAACTCTGGAAAACGGGGGGCAAAACGCGGAAAGACCCGCTCATATCACCCTTGTGCTCGTCGCAAAAATCACAGGTGCTGAAGGGGGTGGAGGAAGGTGCAGCAGTCATGTTTCGAAAGCCTTTCAGGCGGAATGAACAACAGGGAAAGCGGCTAGGAGGCTGCGCGGCAGAAGGAACATCGGCTGCAACGTGCGATAAACCGGTCTCGCGCGTTTCGCTTCGACGCCTTCTGCCGCGAAGCCTCCTGGCGCCGGGCCACGCAGGTTGCCCCGCATTGTCATACAGCCCCAGGGGCAGGCCCTCAAACGCGGCCCGCGCAGGCCGCTTTGTCAAGGCAGGAGCGCAGCGTGGGCAACTTATTGGCCTGCACGCGGCACCACGGCTACAAATCGAGGCAAAAAAAGCCGTTTCTCCCTTGGAAACGCGTTTTTTTCCCAGTAGCATCAGCCTGCCAGTGGGAAAGCCTAGTTTTCGCTGGTGAAAATTTACTTCCAACAAGGAAAACCCAACATGGCAACTGCAAAAAAAGCTCCGGCAAAAACAGCCCCCGCAGCCAAGACGGCTGCTGCCCCCGCCAAGAAGCGCACCCCCAACGCTGCTTTCATGAAAGCGCTCACGCCCAGCCCCGCGCTGGCCGCCGTGGTGGGCTCGGCACCGCTGCCACGCACGGAGATCATCAGCAAGCTGTGGGTCTACATCAAGGCCAACAACCTGCAGGACGCCACCAACAAGCGCAACATCAACGCCGATGCCAAGCTCAAGGAGCTGTTCGGCAAGCCCCAGGTCTCGATGTTTGAGCTGGCTGGCCTGATTGGCAAGCACGTCAAATAATCCCCGCACCTGGTGCACCAAAGAAGCCGGCTCAGCCGGCTTTTTTTCGCCTGTACTCCGGCAGACTGTGGCGCATTAACATCAATGCAAATGAGAATGACCCGCATTTGATGTAACATAATGAAGCAAGTCGAAGCACAGCCATGTTGACCTAGCCACTGCCTCTCGCCTGCGCCTGGCGCCCCGCGCGCCATCAGCACATCCCCACCGACGGAGGCCATCTTGGCAAAACCACGCGCTCAGCGCCGCAGCTCCGTGCTGCGCCCACAACAATCTTCTCCTTCCTTCGTGTCCACCACACCGCGCGGCCTGTCGTCCGACAAGGCCCTGCTCCCGCTGGGCGCACTCATGTTGGCTGCCTCTGTGGGCGCCATGGCACAGACCACCACCCCCGAGAAAACGCTGACCCCTGTGGTCGTCAAAGAACGTGCCGAAGCCCCCGAGGGCAAAGACAGCGTGCGCGCCACCGAGACCACCATTGGCAAGGGCAAGCAGCAGCTGCGTGACATTCCACAGTCCGTCACCGTGGTCACCGAACGCCTGATCGACGACCGCAACCTCGACACCGTCAAGGAAGCCCTGAAGAACACCGCCGGTATCACCTTCCTGGCGGCCGAAGGCGGCGAGGAAGACATCCGCCTGCGCGGCTTTGCGCTGCAAAGCACGGGCGACATGTTCATCGACGGCATGCGCGACCCCGCGTTCTACGACCGCGACACCTTCAACCTGGACCGCGTCGAACTGCTGCGTGGCTCGGCCTCGATGCTGTTCGGCCGGGGCTCCACCGGCGGCGCGGTCAACCAGGTGAGCAAGGCCCCGCGCCTTATCGATTCGCACCAGGTCGACCTGACCCTGGGCAGCCACCAATACCGCCGCATCACGGGCGACTTCAACATCCTCACCGGCGAAAACGCTGCCCTGCGCCTGAACGCGATGAGCACCACGGCCGACAACAACGGCTCGGGCAGCAGCATCGAGAAGAAGGGCATTGCCGGCACCTACGCCTTTGGCATCGGAACGCGCGACGAGTTCTCCGTGAGCCTGTACCACCTGGACAACAAGAACGGCATGAACTACGGCATGCCCTGGATCCGCCGCAGCGCAGGCTCGCCCGCCAGCGACACCACGCTGCTGCCGCTGGACCCCAAGGCCTACTACGGCGCAGCCAGCGACTACAACGCCGGCAGTGCAAGCTTTGCCACGCTGGGCCACATCCACCGCTTTGACGGCGATGCCGAGCTCAAGACGCAACTGCGCGTGGGCCGCTTCGAGCGTGACCAGCGCGCCGGCGCCATCCGCCTGGCAGCGGCCGCCCAGCAACCCGGCGGCGTGGCTGCCACGCTGGAGAACTTCGGCCCGGCCACGCGCCTGACGCGCGGCACGCACCTGAAGATCCAGGACATGGACACGGTGCACCTGCAAAGCGACTTCAGCAAGAAATTTGAAGCCCTGGGCTACAAGCACGAATTGCTGGCAGGTGCAGACTTTTCCCACGAAAAGAAGACCGTGTATGGCGCACGCACTGCAGCGCAAGGGGGCGTCAATATCACGAAACCGCCAACCACCGTGGGCACACCGAACGACGGCGTCGGCGTGGACGAATCCCTGCGCGTGCTGCGCGACACCAGCAACTTTGAAGCCAAGGGCTTTGGCATCTATGCCCAAGACCTGATCCAGATCGCTCCGCACTGGAAGCTGCTGGCCGGCCTGCGCTACGACAACATGGACGGCCGCTACAACACGTTCGGCATTCCTGCCGATGCGCCAGGCCCCGTCACCACCACCAGCTACCGCCAGAAGATTTCCGAGTGGAGCAAGCGTGCAGGCGTGCTGTACCAGCCCAACGACCTGCAGTCGTACCACTTCTCGTACGGCACGTCGTTCAACACCTCGGGCGACACGTATTCGTACAGCGCTGCCACGGTGAACACGCCCCCCGAATCGAGCCGCAACATCGAAATCGGCGCCAAGCTGGACTCGGCCGACAAGCGCTTCACCACACGACTGGCCGTGTTCCACTCCACCAAGTACCGTGAGCGCAACACCGACCCCGACCTGAACATCGCCGTACTGTCGGGCAAGCGCCACGCCGCGGGTGCCGAGATCGACATCACCGGCCGCTTGACGTCCAAGTGGGAGATCTATGGCTCGTACATGTGGATGCCCAGCGCAAAGATCGACATCGGTGCTGAAGGCGCCGAAGGCCAGGGCACACGCCCCTCGCTCACGCCCCGTCACAGCGGCACGGTGTGGACCACCTACCAGATCACACCCGAACTGCGCGTAGGTGGCGGCCTGAACTTCCGCAGCTCGCAAACCCCCAACCGCAACCCCGGCTGGGAAGTGCCCGGCTACGTGACCGCCGACCTGATGGCCGAATACGCCATCAACGAGCGCTACACGATCAAGGCCAATCTGAGCAACGTGACGAACAAGCTCTACGCCGACTCGATCTACAGCGGCCACTACATTCCGGGCGCGGGCCGCGTCTTCCAGGTCACGGCCAGCATGAAGTTCTGACAGGGCTCGCGCAGACATAGATGGCCACCTGCAGCTCGACGGGGCAGGCAGGTGGCAACCCTCTGTTTTGCGCGAGTTATCTCTGACCTGCGTCACAACGTTTCTTCAAGGTATTTGCCGCCCCCTTACCGGGGCGGCTTTTTTGCTTTACAACCCCCGCCATGCTCCTCACGCTCCCCGATCTTCTCTCGCCCCATGACCTGCAGACCGCCCGCCAGCTGCTGCGCAGCGCCCCCTGGGCCGATGGCAAGGACAGTGCGGGCACGCAGGCGCGCCAAGCCAAGAACAATGAACAGTTGCCCCGCGACTGCGAGGCTGCGCAGCGCATTTCAGCCCTGGTGATGGCGTCGCTGGACCGCAGTGCGCTGTTCCTGACCGCCACCCTGCCCAAGCGCGTCTTTCCCCCGCGCATCAACCGCTACGGCGGCGGCGCCAACCACTACGGCGACCATGTGGACAGCGCCGTGCGTCAGATGGCGGACCGGCGCGAACGCCTGCGCACCGACATCTCGTGCACCGTGTTTCTGTCCGAGCCCGACGAATACGACGGCGGCGAGCTCTGCATCGACGACACCTTTGGTGAGCAACGCGTCAAGCTGCCCGCAGGCCACGCGGTGATCTACCCCGGCACCAGCGTGCACCAGGTGCGCCCCGTGACCCGGGGGCACCGTATGGCCTGTTTCTTCTGGGTAGAAAGCATGGTGCGCAGCGACGAGCAGCGGCGCCTGCTCTACAACATGGACATGGCCCTGCTGCGCCTGCGGCAGGAGCACGGCGAATCGCCGGAGACCGTGGCCCTGACGGGTACGTACCACAACCTGCTGCGCATGTGGGCGGATACGTGAGCCAGCCTGCCTCCGATCCCCGCACCGTCCTGCCGCCTGGTATCGTGAACCTGGCGGACCACGAAACCCATGCCGCCACCCACCTGGAGCCTGGAGCCTGGGCCTATTTCAACGGGGCTGCGGCCGACGAGATCACGCTGGCTGCCAACCGCCATGCCTGGGACCGGATGGGTCTGCTGCCCCGCGTGCTGCGCCCGCTGGCGGGCGGGCACACGCGGGTGGAACTGCTCGGCCGCACGCTGGCCCACCCCATCCTGCTGGCCCCCATGGCCTACCAGCGCATGGCCCACCCCGATGGCGAACTGGGCGCCGCCTATGCCGCAGCCGCCCTGGGCGCAGGCATGGTGCTGAGCACCCAGGCAAGCACCCGGCTGGAGGCCGTGGCCAATGCCATCCGGGACGACGCGGGGCGAGGGCCATTGTGGTTTCAGCTGTACCTGCAGCACGACCGAGACTTCACCCGCGAACTGGTCGAACGGGCCGAGCGCGCGGGCTACGAAGCCCTGGTACTGACGGTAGACGCACCCTGCCATGGCGCACGCGACCGCGAGCGCCGTGCTGGGTTCCGCCTTCCGACCGGCATCACCGCCGTCAACCTGCTGGGCATGCTGCCGGCGCCGGAAGTCCCGCTCGCCCCCGGCCAAAGCGCACTGTTCGACGGCCTTCTGCACCACGCCCCCACCTGGGCCGATGTGCAGTGGCTGCAGTCCATCACCCGGCTGCCCGTGCTGCTGAAAGGCGTGCTGCACCCCGACGACGCCCGCGAGGCCACCAACCTGGGCGTGGCGGGGATCATCGTCTCCAACCATGGTGGGCGCACGCTGGACACCACGCCCGCCACCGCCACCCAGCTGCCGCACGTGGTCGAGGCAGTCCGCGCGGTGAGCGCAGCGATGCCTGTGCTGGTGGACGGAGGCATCCGGCGCGGCACCGACGTGCTCAAGGCCATGGCCTTGGGAGCCAGCGCCGTGCTGGTGGGGCGCCCCGCCGTCCACGGCCTGGCCAATGCCGGCGCAGCTGGCGTGGCCCACGTGCTGCGTCTGCTGCGCGATGAACTGGAAATCGCCATGGCACTCACCGGCTGTGCCACCCTGGCCGACGCGTCCCCGGCGCTGCTGGTGCCGCGTTGAGGACCTGCTCGCTCCGTGGGCCTTGTCCTCGTTGCGGGAAATGATTTATTGCAAATGCGATAGATTCGTATTTATAATAAGATCACCTTCAACAGCCAGCCACACTGCCTGCCGCCATGATCGTCTGTGTTTGCCGCCGGATTTCCGACCGTGAGATTGCCCGCCACGCACGTGCAGGCATGAGCTTTGACGAAATCCAGTTTGAGCTGGGCGTGGCCACCCAATGCGGGTGCTGCGAAAGCTGCGCCCGGGATGTGGTGGCGCAGTGCAGTGCATCGAGTCCGGTGGCCGCCCTGCACAATGAGGCAGCGCCGAAAACGATCCAGCTTGCCAGCTCCATCCTGGAAAGCAAGTCATGGAACTCCTCTCTACACTCGCAGGCAGCCTGATCCTCGTCGCAGGCTCGGCCTGGTGGATCTTTCGCAAATAATCGAGGTCTTTTAGGGCGCTAGCGCTTGATTTACAAGCGCTAGCTGCTATCATTTTTATGTCTCACCCAGATCGATTTGCCACCCCCGGGGGGCTCAGCCGCAATACCGTGATCGTGGGCTCCGTCGTCGCACTGCATGTTGCGGGCCTCTGGGCCCTGCAATCGGGCCTGCTGCGCAAGGCCGCCGAAGTCATCGTGCCAGCAGAACTGCTGACCGAGTTCATCGCGCCCCCCGCTCCGCCCAAGGTCACCCCCCCGCCGCCAGCGCCACCCCCACCGCCCAAGCCCGCCCCCAAGGTGGCTCCGCGCCCCGCACCCATGCCGGTGGCCATTGCCGACCCCACCCCGGCGCCCAACGCCCCCACGGGCATCACCACACCACAGCCACCTGCGCCGCCCATTGAGGCGCCCGTCGCCCCGCCTGCGCCTGCGCCAGCCCCCCCGGCTCCGCCCGCACCGCCCAAGATCGAACTGCCGTCGAGCGACGCCGCTTACCTGAACAACCCCAAGCCCAGCTACCCCGCCATCAGCAAACGCATGGGCGAACAGGGCAAGGTGGTGCTGCGCGTACTGATCGGCATCGACGGCACCCCGCAGAAGGTGGAAATCAACAAGTCCAGCGGCTTCGACCGCCTGGACCGGCAGGCCCAGGAGGCCGTCATGCGCTGGCGCTTCGTGCCCGGCAAACGCAACGGCGTGCCCGAGACCATGTGGAACCTGGTCCCTGTCAATTTCGTTCTCGAATAACCGCATTCACCACCAATCATCGCTTTAGGGAGTTTTCTCATGGAATCGCAATTCGGCATCGCCAACGTCTGGATCCAGGGTGACTTTGTCACCCGCGCCGTCGCCATCCTGCTGCTGGCCATGTCGCTGGCATCGTGGATCGTCATCCTCATCAAGGCGCTGGACATCATCAAGTTCAAGAAACACGCCCGCGCCGCCCAGGATTTCTGGCACAGCGAAGACTTTGCCGCCGGCCTGACCAAGCTGGGAGCCGACCCCACCAACCCCTTCCGCCACCTGGCGCTGGAAGGCCGCGAAGCCACCGCCCACCACCGCAACACCAAGGCCCACCTGCACGACAGCCTGGACGTGAGCGACTGGGTCACCCGCTGCCTGCGCAACTGCATTGACGAGTTCACTGCACGCCTGCAATCGGGCTTGGCCATCCTGGCCTCGGTGGGTTCCACCGCCCCGTTCATCGGCCTGTTCGGCACCGTCTGGGGCATCTACCACGCACTGCTGGCCATTGGCACCTCGGGCCAGTCCACCATCGACAAAGTTGCCGGCCCCATCGGCGAGGCGCTGATCATGACCGCCCTGGGCCTGGCCGTGGCCATCCCTGCCGTGCTGGGCTATAACGCGCTGGTGCGTGGCAACAAGTCCATCCTGGGCGGCCTCAACAGCTTTGCGCACGACCTGCATGCCTACTTTGTGACCGGCGCCCGCGTGAATGCGCCCGGCGAGCAAGGCAAGGTCCTGCCCATGAAGAAAGGTGGCTAAGCCATGGCCTTCGGAACCCAAGACGATGCCGATGACGTGATGAACGAGATCAATATGACGCCCCTCGTGGACGTCATGCTGGTGCTGCTCATCATCTTCATCATCACCGTGCCGGTGATGAAACACTCGGTGAACGTGGACCTGCCCCGCGCCACCAACCAGCCCGAGAACATCAAGCCCGAGACCGTGCGCCTGTCGGTGTCGGCCGATGGCAAATACTTCTGGAACGAGTTCGAGGTCACGGAGGAAGAACTCTTCCCCCGCCTGCAGACCGAGGCCGCCAAGGAACCCCAGCCCGACCTGCACATCCGGGGCGACAAGAACGTGCGCTACGAGTTCGTGGCCCAGGCCATGGCCGCAGCGCAGCGCGCTGGCGTGCGCAAGATTGGGTTCGTGACCGAGCCCCAGTCCTGAGTGGGTCGGGGTTTTCAGGCGCAGTGAATCCATTTCGCCCGAATCAACACCGCCTGCAGGTCACTTTCAAGAACGCTTTTACGCCTGTGCCCGGTGCAGCGACGCTGCCCGGGCACAGGCGTTGAAGGCCCTCAGAACCTGTTCAAAGTCTTTTCAGGGTCGCACAGGCCATAAAAAAACAACAAAAAGAAACACCAAACCCGCTTGACTCGTAATTGCGAATCGTTATCATTAACAAAACGCACTGCAACGCAACAGGAATACTCTTCATGCAAGCCACACTGACCGCCGCCTCGCTCCTGCGTACTGCCCCTTCAGACCTGCCCGTGCCACGCACGGATCGGGACACGCCCCACCCTGCCGACGCAGTGGCTGGCGCCGTGGACAGCAGTGCCCTGCTTCAGGGTCAGAAAGCGGTAGCGATCAGCCACAACGGCTCGGTATATCGCCTGCAGGCCACCAAGCTGGGCAAGCTCATCCTCACCAAGTAATTGCACCAGGAACCAAGTTTCATCGTGGGGCGACTCCCGGGCTTGCAACAAGCTCGAAAGGGTCGTTTTTGCCAGCCAACGGGTTCGCCCGCGTAGCCAGGCTTTTTTTCTCCCCAGCTCTCCTCGCCCCAGGATTCATCGAACCCCATAAAAAAACCGGCCAGTGGCCGGTTTTTTTATGGGAGATGCTGGTTTGCCATGAAGGCTTAAAGCATTTTTGGCTGCTAGCGCTTGATGGAAAAGCGCCAGCAGCTATTAAGTCTATAGCAATCTCCAGCAACCCGTGGGTATCAAAGCCCCAGCGCTGCAATCCCGGCGCGGGCAATCTGCGCATCTTCCGTGGATTTCACACCGCTCACACCCACGGCGCCCAGGCACTGGCCGTCCTTGAGGATCGGCACGCCGCCTTCGAGCAGGCCGTCGATCGTGGGGGCGCTCAGGAAGGATGTGCGGCCACCGTTGATCACGTCCTCGTACACCTTGCTCTCACGGCGCCCCAAAGCGGCCGTGCGCGCTTTGGACGGGGCGATGTGGGACGACACCGCTGCGGCGCCATCTAGGCGTTGCAGCCACAGCAGGTGGCCGCCGTCATCGACGATGGCGATGGTCACTGCCCAGTTGTTCTTGAGGGCTTCGGCTTCGGCCGCTGCGGCGACGGCCTTGACGTCGGCCAGTTCGAGTTCGTGTTTGGTTTTCATGGTGCGATCCGAGAAATGGAAAAGTAGAGAAACAGAGAGATGAAATGGGGGCTGTGCGGCTGCCAACGGGCCAGCCCGGCACAAGAAGCGGCAAGCATAGCGGCATCCCAACCGCCCTTCACCCCCAATCAGGGTGAAAGAACCCTTACCAAAAGTAGGTGACCGGATGCGGGTATTGCAGGGCCAAAAACCATCACCACCTAAAATTTGTCATGTCTGCGTTGTGCAGGCCAACAAGGAGAGACACAAGATGAATGACCAAGTCACCACCCTGGGCCACTCTGCGGGCTATGGCATCTCGCAGGAAGAGCGCCACAAGGTGCTTCGCAATACTTACTGGCTGCTCGCACTGAGCATGATCCCCACGGTGCTCGGCGCCTGGGTGGGCGTTGCCACAGGCATCACCCAGTCGCTGCGCGGCGGCGTGGGCCTGATCGTGTTCCTGGGCGGCGCGTTCGCTTTCATGTTCGCGATCGAAAAGACCAAGCGCTCGGCCGCTGGCGTGCCTGTGCTGCTCGCCTTCACGTTCTTCATGGGCCTCATGCTCTCGCGCCTGATCGGCATGGTGCTGGGCTTCAAGAACGGTACCGACCTCATCATGACGGCGTTTGCCGGCACGGCGGGCGTGTTCTTCGTGATGGCCAGCCTGGCCAGCGTGATCAAGCGCGATCTGTCGGGCATGGGCAAGTGGCTGATGGTGGGCGCTCTGGTGCTCATGGTCGGCGCTGTCATCAACGTGTTCGTGGGCTCCTCGGTCGGCATGATGGCGATCTCGGTGGCGGCCATCGGCATCTTCAGCGCCTACATGCTGTATGACTTGAAGCAGATCCTGGACGGCGGCGAAACCAACTACATCAGCGCTACGCTGGCGCTGTATCTGGACATCTTCAACGTGTTCCAGAGCCTGCTGGCCCTGCTGGGCATCATGGGCGGGGAGCGCGAGTAACCCGCGCACCTGCAAGCAGGTGATTTCCCTCAAAGGCTCCTTCGGGAGCCTTTTTTCTTGCGGCTTTGCACAGCCCGGGGCTCAATAGCGCGCACGGCGTGCCGATAATGCAAGTACATGTATCGCAAACCTTCCTCCACCGCACTACGGCTGCTGGCTCTTTCCAGCATCCTGCTGCTGACTGCCTGCGACAAGATTCCCGGCCTGGGCCCGGATCCGCGCGTCGCCCAGCGTGAGGAAGAAGCCAAGGCCATCGGCGGCGCCTGCCGCCACGCGCTGCGGGGCCTGGAAGACTGCTACACCTTGAACCCCAAGGCCCCCAAGGCCTCGGTGTTTGCCGGGTGGAAGGACATGGACGCCTACATGCGCGAAAACAAGATCGAAGGCGCACCGTCAGTGCTCGGCAAGGTCGAGAAACCCGAGCGCACCGAACGATCCAGCGACATCGAAACCGAGCCACGCGACCCGGCTGCCAGCCGCAATCGCAGCTAGCCCGTCCGTCAATCGACACCTGAGGAGGCAGGCAGCGCCGTCATCGGCCTCCCCCCTTCGCTCAGTCGCGCTCGAACACCGCCATGCTCTCAACGTGTGCCGTGTGCGGGAACATGTTCACCATGCCCGCCGCCGTGCACCGGTAGCCCGCCAGGTGCACCAGCAGCCCGGCGTCGCGCGCCAGTGTGGCGGGGTTGCAGCTCACGTAGACGATGCGCTTCGGCGGGGCCCAGCCCTCCGCCCCGTTTGGCAGCGGGCCCGCGCCTTCGGCGCCGATGCGCGCCTGCTCGATGTCGGCAAGGGCCTTGGCCAGGGCAAACGCCCCTTCGCGGGGTGGGTCCACCAGCCATTTGTCGGCAGATCCGTCGGCCACCAGCATTTCCGGGGTCATCTCGAACAGGTTGCGCGCTACAAAATCAGTAGCTGCTAGCGCTTTATGGTCAGGCGCCACGGCCTGATTCAATGCATAGTTTTCGCGCGAACGGGCCACCAGGGCCTCGCTGCCTTCGATGCCCAGCACCTCGCGCGCCTGTGTGGCCAGTGGGAGCGTGAAATTGCCCAAACCGCAAAACCAGTCGATCACGCGTTCGTGCGGCTGCACATCCAGCAGGCGCAGCGCACGCGACACCAGAACGCGGTTGATGTGCGGGTTCACCTGGGTGAAGTCGGTGGGCTTGAACGGCATGGTGATGCCAAAGTCCGGCAGCGCATATGACAGCAGCTCGCCCCCTTCGTCCAGCAGCTTCACCGTGTCGGGCCCCTTGGGCTGCAGCCACCATTGCACGTGGTGTTCGGCCGCAAAGGCGCGCAACCGGGCGAGGTCATCCGCACTCAGCGGCTCCAGGTGCCGCAGCACCAACGCGGTTACGGTGTCGCCGCAGGCCAGTTCGATCTGGGGGCAGGTGTCGCGCGCATCCATGCCGGCAATCAGCGCGCGCAAGGGCATCAGCATGGCGTCCACATGGGGGGGCAGCACGGGGCACTGCTGCATGTCGGCCACATAGCGGCTCTTGCGCTCATGGAAACCGATCAGCACCTGGCCCTTCTTGATCACATGGCGCACCGACAAACGGGCGCGGTAGCGATAACCCCAGGACGGGCCTTCGATGGGCCGCAGCATGGTCTGGGCTTTGACCTTGCCCAGGTGCCAGAGGTTGTCTTCGAGCACGCGCTGCTTGACGGCAACCTGGGCGCCCACGTGCAGGTGCTGCATCTTGCAGCCACCGCAGGCACCGGCGTGCAGGCCAAAGTGCTGGCAGCCGGGGCGCACACGCTGCGACGATTCGCGGTGAATCGCCACCAGGCTGGCCTGCTCCCAGTTGTTCTTTTTGCGGTGGGTGTTGGCTGTGACCAGCTCGAACGGCAGGGCACCGTCGATGAAGATCACCTTGCCGTCGGGCTTGCGGGCAACGCCCTGGGCATCCAGGTCCATGGACTGCACTTGCAGCCAGCCTTCGGGCAAGTCGCTCTGGGAATCCTGCGCGGTGGGTTCAAACGAGGGGGATAGTTCTTTCGGTTCGCTCATCCCCCGATTGTCTCAGGCCCGGGACAGCCCCCGCACGGGCCGCTGAACCGGGCGCTCAGCTGCGGTCTGCGCGGGCGGGACGACCGCCCATGCCCATGGAACCCGTAGCCCCTTGAGCAGACGCCAGGGGAAGCTTGTTGATGGGGAGGTCGCAGTTGTGGTTGTCAGGCGAGAACACCAGCGTGGAGCCCGGGGCAACCTGTGGCAGGGTCTGGTGGATCTGGTAGGACAGGTCCACCGGTGGCTGGGGGGCGCGGTACACGATGTCCTGGTCGGGGCCGTAAACCACGTAGCACGAGGCTGCAGCCGACTGGCTGAAAAAGGCCGCCGCCAGCAGGGCAGCAGTAGCGTATGGAAAGCGGATCATGGTTCTTCTCCTCAATCTGACAGGTCTGCCGGGCATTATGCGGGCTTTGGCAGGCAACGCCAATGTGGCCGCTGGAGGCTGCGGCGCGGCATCACGAACCCCGTGGCTTTCACCGCAGATGAAGATGGTTGGTGTGCTTGACCTCTTCCATCACCGCATAGGTGCGGGTCTCGCGCACGCCGGGCAGCTGCCACAGCACATTGCCCGCGAACACGCGGTAGGCGTTCATGTCGGCCGAGCGGGTTTTGAGCAGGTAGTCGAACCCGCCCGCCACCATGTGGCATTCCATGATTTCGGGGTGGACCTGCACCGCCGCCTTGAACTGGTCGAACACATTGGGCGTGGTGCGGTCCAGCAGCACCTCCACAAACACCAGCATGCCCGCGCCCAGCTTCAGGGGGTTCAGGCGCGCCTCGTAGCCCAGGATGAAGCCGTCGCGGGTCAAGCGCTGCACGCGCGCCAGTACCGCCGTGGGAGACAAGGCCACCGCCTCGGCCAGCTTGAGGTTGGCAATGCGGCCGTCTTCCTGCAGGATTGACAGGATCTTGCGGTCAATCCGGTCGAGATCGGGTTCTGCTTGCATCTTGATTAGCGATTAATTCGACGTAGAAGCCAATTTTCGACCATTTATTCACCACCAACCCAAGGATCATCGCCAATAACGCGCCCCACCAACACTTTCCCCGTGTTGGGCCCCGCCAAACCCCTGAAAGACTCCGTCATGACGCAGCCCTCCGCCCCGTTTGCAGACTTCGCGCCCCGCACGCCGCTCTCCAACCCGCTGCGCGCCGCCATCACCGCCGCTACCCGCCGCCCCGAGCCCGAAGCACTGGCCCCACTCCTGGCCCAGGCCCGCCTGCCTGCTGATCAAGCAGCGTCGGCCCAGCAACTGGCCCTGCGCATTGCCAAGGCACTGCGCGAACGCAAGGCCAGCGCCGGGCGCGCGGGCATCGTGCAGGGGCTGCTGCAGGAGTTTTCGCTGTCGTCGCAAGAAGGCGTGGCGCTGATGTGCCTGGCCGAGGCCCTGCTGCGCATCCCCGACAAGGCCACACGCGACGCGCTGATCCGCGACAAGATCAGCCACGGCCAGTGGGATGCCCACCTGGGCAAAAGCCCCTCGCTGTTCGTCAACGCTGCCACCTGGGGCCTGCTCATCACCGGCAAGCTGGTGGCCACGCACAGCGAAGGTAGCTTGGGCAACTCGCTCAGCCGCCTGATCGGCAAGGGCGGCGAGCCGCTGATCCGCAAGGGCGTGGACATGGCCATGCGCATGATGGGCGAGCAGTTTGTGACTGGCGAGACCATCGACGAAGCGCTGCGCAACGCCCGCGCGATGGAAGCCGAGGGCTTTCGCTATTCGTACGACATGTTGGGTGAGGCCGCGCTGACCAGCGAAGACGCCCAGCGCTACTACGCCTCGTACGAGCAAGCCATCCATGCCATTGGCAAGGCCTCTGCCGGGCGCGGCATTTACGAAGGGCCTGGCATTTCCATCAAGCTCTCGGCCCTGCACCCGCGCTACAGCCGCGCACAGTTTGGCCGTGTGATGGATGAGCTGTACCCGCTGGTGTTGCGCCTGACCGCGCTGGCCAAACAGTACGACATTGGCCTGAACATCGACGCCGAAGAAACCGACCGCCTGGAGCTATCGCTGGACCTGCTGGAGCGCCTGTGCCACGAGCCCACCCTGGCGGGCTGGAACGGCATTGGCTTCGTCATCCAGGCCTACCAAAAGCGCTGCCCCTTCGTCATCGACTACGTGGTGGACTTGGCCCGCCGCACCCAGCGCCGGCTGATGGTGCGCCTGGTCAAGGGCGCGTACTGGGACAGCGAAATCAAGCGCGCCCAGGTTGATGGGCTGGAGGACTACCCCGTCTACACCCGCAAGGTGCACACCGACATTTCTTACATCGCCTGCGCACGCAAGCTGCTGGCCGCGCCCGAAGCCGTGTACCCCCAGTTCGCCACCCACAACGCCGAGACGGTGGCCACCATCTACCAACTGGCGGGCAGCAACTACTACGCTGGGCAGTACGAGTTCCAGTGCCTGCACGGCATGGGCGAGCCGCTGTATGAGCAGGTGGTGGGGGCCATCACCGCCGGTAAATTGGGACGCCCATGCCGCATCTACGCCCCCGTGGGCACGCACGAAACCCTGCTGGCCTACCTGGTACGCCGTCTGCTGGAAAACGGCGCCAACACCTCGTTCGTGAACCGCATTGCCGACGAAACGATTGCGCTGGACGAGCTGGTGAAGAGCCCCGTGCTAGTGGTGGACCAGCAAGCTGCGGCAGAAGGCACCGCTGGCCTGCCCCACCCCCGCATTGCAACGCCCCAGGGCCTGTACGGCGCGCACCGCGCCAACTCGCGCGGGCTCGACCTGTCGAACGAGAACACGCTGACCGAACTGACCGCCGCCCTGCAAGCCACGGCGGCCCATGCCTGGAAGGCGACTCCCTTGCTGGGCACAGATGCCCCTGCAGGCCCCAACCAGCCCGTGCGCAACCCTGCCGACCACAGCGACGTGGTGGGCAAAGTTCAAGAGGCCACCACTGCCGACGTGGACCAGGCCCTGGCCCATGCCGAGGCCGCCGCAGCCCCCTGGGCGGCCACACCGCCCGCCGAGCGTGCTGCCGCGCTGCTGCGCACGGCCGACTTGCTGGAGGAGCGCATCCAGCCCCTCATGGGCCTGCTGATGCGCGAAGCAGGCAAGAGCGCCAGCAACGCCATCGCCGAAGTGCGCGAAGCCGTGGACTTCCTGCGCTACTCCGCAGCCCAGGTGCAAAGCACCTTCGACAACGCCACCCACATCCCGCTGGGCCCAGTGGCCTGCATCAGCCCCTGGAACTTCCCGCTCGCCATCTTCATGGGCCAGGTGGCGGCCGCGCTGGCCGGTGGCAACCCCGTGCTGGCCAAGCCGGCAGAGCAAACCCCGCTGATCGCCGCCGAGGCCGTGCGCCTGCTGTGGCAAGCCGGTGTGCCCCGTGCGGCGGTGCAACTGCTGCCCGGCCAGGGTGAGACCGTGGGCGCGCGCCTGATCGGTGACGCCCGCGTGATGGGCGTTATGTTCACTGGCTCCACCGAAGTGGCGCGCATACTGCAGCGCACCGTGGCGGGCCGACTCGATGCCGCAGGCCGCCCCATCCCGTTGATTGCCGAGACGGGCGGGCAGAACGCGATGATCGTGGACTCGTCCGCGCTGGTGGAACAGGTGGTGGGCGATGCCGTGTCGTCCGCCTTTGACAGCGCAGGCCAGCGCTGCTCCGCCCTGCGCGTGTTGTGTGTGCAGGAAGACGCCGCCGACCGCGTGGTGGAGATGCTGCAAGGTGCCATGGGTGAACTTCGCGTGGGCAACCCTGGCGAGCTGCGCGTGGACGTGGGCCCGGTGATCGACGCCGAAGCACAAGCGGGCATCACCCAACACATCGAGAACTTCAAGGCCCAAGGCCATCGGGTGTTCCAGCACCCGCAGCACCTTGCGACCGCGACCAGCCAAGGCACTTTTGTGCCCCCCACGCTGATCGAGCTGAATCACATCGGCGAGCTGCAACGCGAAGTCTTCGGCCCTGTGTTGCACCTGGTGCGCTACGCCCGCAACGACCTGGACCAGTTGCTCGACCAGATCAACGCCACCGGCTACGGCCTGACGCAAGGCGTGCACACCCGCATCGACGAAACCATTGCCCGTGTGGTGAACCGGGCCCATGCTGGCAACGTGTACGTCAACCGCAACATGGTGGGCGCCGTGGTGGGCGTGCAGCCCTTTGGCGGCGAAGGCCTGTCGGGCACGGGGCCCAAGGCAGGTGGGCCGCTGTACCTGCTGCGCCTGCTGTCGCAGCGCCCGGCCGATGTGCTGGCGCGCACCTTTGCCGACGCCGACCGCGCTACCCCGCCCGAAGAGGCAGTGCGCGAGCGCCTGCTGGCGCCCCTGGCCACCTTGCAGCAATGGGCGCAGATCCAGGGCAATGCAGCACTGGCCAACACTTGCCAACAGTTTGCCCAGCAAACCCAAAGCGGCACCGCCCGCACCCTGCCCGGCCCCACCGGAGAGCGCAATGTCTACACCCTGGCCCCCCGTGGCCGCGTGCTGTGCCTGGCGCAAAGTGTTAACGACCTGCTGGTGCAGACGGCCGCCGTGCTCGCCACCGGTGGCACCGCCCTGTGGCCCAACGCCCAGGCCCACCTGCGCACGCCATTGCCCACGCTGGTGCAGGCGCAGATCCAGTTGCAGGACAACACGCTGAACGACGGCACGCTGGAGCTGGATGCTGTGCTGCACCACGGCGACGCCCCCTCGCTGCAGGCCGTGTGCATCGCCCTCGCCCGCCGCGCGGGGCCTATCGTGGGCGTGACGGCACTGCAGCCCGGTACCACGGACATCCCGCTGGAGCGCCTGCTGATCGAGCGCGCGTTGAGCGTGAACACAGCCGCAGCGGGCGGCAACGCGAGCCTGATGACAATTGGATGAGGGACCAGCATCGGGCCATCATCCAACCTGGAGAAATTTGAATAAAATTGGCTGCTAGCGCTTATTCATCAAGCGCCAGTAGCTATTAATTTAATAGCACTCAAGATACCGATGCCAGCGGCAGATTGAGCAACAGGTTCTGCGGCTTGATGCGCACCACGCCCTCGGCGTTGGTCGCCAGCCCCAGGTACACCGGCTTGCCCGCCACATCGGCACGCATCTCGGCCGGGTTGGCAAAGGTCAGCGTGAACAGGCTCACCAGCCGCGCCATGCGCTCGCCATCCACCGGCCGATCCTGGTATAGGTCGTTAAGGATGGCGGTGGACTCCACATCCAGCCCCACATGCCAGCGCCACGCGCTGTCGGTGACCTGGTGCACAGGCTCGATCTGCACTTGCACGCCCAGCAAGTGGCCGACCCAGCGCTCCAGCACCCGCGCCAGCGCCTTCAGGCCAGAACGGGCGCGGGTCATCTTGAAGGTCAGGCCATGGCTCAGGTCCTGCGTCAGCTCATGGGTCAGGTCGAGCAGAAAGTGGTGGCGGTCGCTCTCCTGCCAATATTGCGCCGCATTGTCGGCCGACAGCACCTTGACCTGCGCCGTGGGCTGCAGTGCACCGCTTTGCAGCAGCAAGCGGCCCACCTCGCCCAGGCCCGCGGTCTCGTTGAGCATGTCGAGCGTCGCCCGGTCGCCTGCCAGCATTTGCCCATCTTGCAAGGTAATGCGCTGCGACCGAAACAGCATTTCGGCAGCGCGTGCTTCGAAGGCGTCGTTGCAGTTGTCCAGCAGGTTGCGCAGCAGGGCCTGCACCACGGCGTCGATGAACACGGCGGGCACGTTCACCACCCCACTGCGCATGAGCTGCAAGTAGTACGCCTCCAGCGTGCCGGCGGCCAGCAGGCCATCGCGAAAACGCAGGAACACGGTGTAGTTTTCGCGGGCGTCGTCGTCCTGCACCGCTGCCAGTTCGGCCGACAAAACCACCCGTGCAGGCGATAAGGCCAGAGATTCGTGCAGGGCGATCTCGGCCGCGCAGGACTCTGGCACCAGCGCCAGTTCAGGCCGGGCAAGCAGCCACTGCAGGTATTCATCGGAAGGCACCAGCCAGCCGCGCGCATCCCGGGCCAGCGCCTGAAAGCCACATCCGGGCCAGAAATCAGCAGCTGGCGTCATGTGAAGGACCTCTGCCCCAGGAAGAAGAACGTTGTGGCGGCGCGGTGGGAAGCGTCAAGGGTCGGACCATGGAAGACGGGAGGTGAATGCTGGGGTGAATGTGGGTGGGCAACAAGTGGCTTCACGGGAAGGTGCGACGCGGCGTTGACACAGTCCGTGAGTGTAGTTGTCGCACTCCTCACGCCTTACGCTGTGTGCGAACGCCTCTCGCTACCGATACCGCCCCATGGACGCAAAGGGACCCCCTCCTCTCGAAAAGCACCGTTTTTCCGCTGCTTACCCCGGGATTGGCCTGATCGAATTCAGGGACTATCAAGGCAACGTCCACAGAACCCCCATCGGCCCGGTGATCCACCCGATGCCACACCATGGACTGCCAGATCACCCGAGGAGTCGCAACATGCTCGATATTTCACAAGCCACCAACATGCTGACGTCCCTGGGCGTCTCCAGTTCCATGGCGGCCAAGGCGGCAGAGCGCACGGCCCAGAACCACGCGGGCGCGGACCCTGTCACCTTTCTCAAAGAATTGCAGACCACGCTGGAACAACTGTCTGCCGAGGCTGCACAGGGAAAAGCGACTGGCACCAGCACCGCAGGGGCCACCACGGTGGACGCACAAACCAAACCCTACCAATCCACCGCCGCCCTCTACAGCACCAAAGATGCGGTGGACACCGGGACCACCGAGGCCGCAGTCAAGGCGCCCTTCAGCAACCTGGAAGAATTCCGCGCCTGGGAGCGTGGCCTGGGCGATACGTTTGCCGAAGACTACGAAGTGCCGGACTATGTGCGGATGACAGCGATGTCTTTGAGCGGAGGCGACCAGGAGGTGGTTGGCCGCTACATGTTCTTCAAGAACCACCCCGAGTTTGCGGCGGACTACGAAGCCATTCGCAGCGGCAAACTGTCGCAGTTCCCAACGGATGGCTCGACGCTCGTCAAAAGCGACCTGACCGCAATGCCGTCGGAGACCGCCTCGTTCTACAAGAAGAACCCCGACATGCTGCTGGCGGCCGAAGGCTTCAACATGGACCCGACACTCGCCAAGATGCGCACGGACGGGACCGTCGCAACGCCTGAGGGCGTGAATCCCTCTGAATGGCTGATGAGCAATAAATGGACGGCTGATGGGGTAGTCCCCCAAGACAACCGCTTGGTTCTGGCCCAAGCGCCCTACATCGGTCTGGACGGCAAAGGTGCCGACACCTACCGGCTGACCACTTACGACTCGGCCACAAACAGCATCATCAACTTCGACGGAACCGCCTACGACCCTGTCACCGGTGAAGCCAGGGCCTGACCGCAGCCTGGCCTGGGGTTTGCCGTCTTCCCAGGGCGGGGAAGACGTGGTCCACCATGATCTTCCTAAATGAGCCGTTTCAACCAGGGGGTACGGTGGAACACCAGCGCCACCACCAGCGCGCCACCAAACACCACAGCGGCCACAAGCGGCACCGTGAGCAGCGGCGCGTGGTCCTCAGGCTTGAAACCGTATTCCCTGAACGATTCCAGCAAAATCGGGTGCACCAGATAGACGCCCAGCGTTAACGGAGCAACCCTCTGAACGCACTGCGCCCATCCCCCCGCCAACGTGCATTGTTTGAGCATCAGCATCAAGCTGATCGACATGGGGATGACGGAAAAGCTCAGGTAGCCATAGAAATACAGTCCCCTGTCCAGCCCCTGCGCGCGGCCCAGCCAGTAGCAGCCCACGGCGGTGACCGCCACAGCCAACCCAAAGACCGCCATCAACACAGCCAGGGGGATTTTCCTGTCTCTGGTCTGGATCAGGTAGCCGCAGAGGAAATACGGCAGGTACGGCAGAAACCAGTTGATGAAAAGGCCCGCCCCATCGCCAGAAAAGACGCGGGAAAACTCGTTCACGCCAGACAGCACAAACATCAAGGCCACAAGCCACCACAGATCGCGCTGGCTTGTGTTGCGCACCAGCGTCCTCAGGAAGGGAACGAACAGGTACAGGCACAGGATCATGTACAGGAACCACAGGTGGTAGTGAGGCCACCCTCTGGCAACGCTGTGCAAGACATCCATCGCGCGCAGCTCGGCCAGGGCACCCCGGTGGTTCCAAAGAATGTAGACAGCACTCCAGAAGGCAATTGGCAGCAGGACCCGTGCCGCCCGCTTGCGGTAGAACTCGGCCACGCCCTCGGTCTTGCGCGGGTCGAGCAACAACGCGCCGCTCACCATCACGAACACCGGCACACACCAGCGCACGAGGGCGTCGTACAGATTGCCGTACCACCAACCAGGGGAACCCAGCGCCGCCACGGTGACCACGCTGCCGACCACGTGCAGGACCACCACGGCCATGATGGAGACGACCCTCGCTGCATCAAGCCAGATCATTGTTTCTAGGTCTTTGGCGTGACAGTGCTTGTTTATTCCCACTCGATCGTCGCTGGCGGCTTGCTGCTCACGTCGTACGTTACGCGGTTGATGCCGCGGACTTCGTTAATGATGCGGCCTGACACCTTCTTGAGCAGCGCATAGGGCAGTTCAGCCCAGTCGGCGGTCATGAAGTCGCTGGTCTGCACGGCGCGCAGGGCCACCACGTAATCGTAGGTGCGGCCATCGCCCATCACGCCCACGCTCTTGACGGGCAGGAAGACGGTGAAGGCCTGGCTGGTGAGGTCGTACCAGGTCTTGCCACTGGATTCGTCACGGAAGTTGCGCAGCTCTTCGATAAAGATCGCGTCGGCACGGCGCAGCAGGTCGGCGTATTCCTTCTTCACCTCGCCCAGAATGCGCACGCCCAGGCCGGGGCCAGGGAAGGGGTGTCGGTAGACCATTTCGGGCGGCAGGCCCAGGGCAACGCCGAGTTCGCGCACTTCGTCCTTGAACAAATCGCGCAGGGGCTCCAGCAGCTTGAGGCCCAGTTGCTCGGGCAGACCGCCCACGTTGTGGTGGCTCTTGATGGTGACGGCCTTCTTGCTCTTGGCCCCGCCGCTCTCGATCACGTCGGGGTAAATCGTGCCCTGCGCCAGGAAGGTGGCACCCTTGTGGCCCCCGTCGCCCGCCTTCAGTTTCGCGGCTTCCGCCTTGAACACGTCCACGAACAGGCCGCCGATGATCTTGCGCTTGGCTTCGGGGTCGCTCACGCCCGCCAGCTTGCCCAGGAACAGGTCGCTCGCATCCACGCGGATCACTTTGGCGTGCAGCTTGCCGACGAACATGTCCATGACCATGTCGCCTTCGTTCAGGCGCAGCAGGCCGTGATCGACGAAGACGCAGGTCAGCTGGTCGCCAATGGCGCGGTGGATGAGCGCGGCGGCCACGGACGAATCCACACCGCCCGAGAGACCCAGGATCACTTCTTCATCACCCACCTGCTGGCGGATCTGCTCCACAGCTTCGGCGATGTGGTCACGCATCACCCAGTCGCGACGGGTGCCGCAAATGCCGAGCACGAAACGGTCCAGCAACGCCCTGCCCTGCACGGTGTGCGTGACTTCGGGGTGGAACTGCACGGCGTAGAAGCGACGGCTTTCATCGGCCATGCCGGCGATGGGGCAGCTGTCGGTGCTGGCCATGAGCTTGAAGCCCGGGGGCAGCTCGGTGACCTTGTCGCCGTGGCTCATCCACACGTTGAGCATGCCGTGGCCTTCAGGCGTGGTGAAGTCGGCGATGTCCTTGAGCAGTGCGGTGTGGCCGCGCGCGCGCACGGCAGCAAAGCCGAACTCGCGCTTGTGGCCCATTTCGACCTTGCCACCCAGCTGCTGCGCCATGGTCTGCATGCCGTAGCAGATGCCCAAGACGGGCAAACCCAGATCGAACACCGCTTGCGGCGCGCGGTCGGTGGTGTCTTCGGTCACGCTGGCGTGGCTGCCCGACAGGATGATGCCCTTGAGCGAACCGTCCTTGGCATAGTCGCGCACCCATTCGTCAGTCACGTCGCAAGGGTGCACTTCGCAGTACACATTGGCCTCGCGCACGCGGCGGGCGATGAGCTGGGTGACTTGCGAGCCGAAATCGAGGATGAGGATTTTCTGGTGTTGCATGGTGGTGGTCCGTCAGAGGCGGGAGAGGTCGAGAAGTGGGACACCGCTGCGCCGTGCGGCAGCGGCCTGTTGGGGATCAAAGGTGGCCAGGGGCAAGCGCAGCGAGCGGGCGAGCCACAGATAGGCCGCATCAAAGGTGGGCAGGCCGGTCTCCAGTGCCACGTCGAGCACGGCCTTGTGCTGGGCAGGGGCCAATTCATGGAGCTCTACCCGGTGACGGATGGCTTCGAGTACACCCCATAGGCCTTCGACGGATGTGGCGGGGATGCGCCCGCTGTTCACGCCACTGGCCAGGATGTTGTGGCACTCCCAGTGCCAGAGGTTGGGCGCCTGGGGCTCCACCTCATCGCGGCGGATCAGGGTGTAAAGACGGCGGGTATGTTCGCTAGCACTGTCAGGCAGCAGCCAGGCGGCGGTGACCGAGGCATCCAGCACGAAGGCGGTCATGCGTTACTCCGACCTGTGCGACGCAGGCAATCCACCGTCGATGAACCTGCGGGTTGAATGCTGGCATGAAGCGCATCCATCTGGCCCAGCTCGCGCGCAATCTGCTCGTCAGAAATCACTGGGCGCCGACGCACGGGAAGCATGCGCACCACCTCTTTGCCATGGCGCGTAATGCGCACTTCCTCGCCCTGCTCGACCAGTTCGATCAAGGCAGAGAACCTGCTTTTCGCTTCGTAGATGCCAACGGACTGCATAAAGTAAAAAAGTCTGGCCTGAATGGTGAATTCAGACCAGACTATATCAGTCTGACCAGATTTTTTCAATCAGGCCAGATCGGCTTGCAACGATCAGTCAGCGCGGTAGTTCGGCGCTTCCTTGGTGATCTGCACATCGTGCACATGGCTTTCGCGGATACCAGCCGTGGTGATCTCGACGAACTCCGCTTTGTTGTTCATCTCTTCGATCGTGGCGCAACCGCAGTAGCCCATGGAGGCACGCACGCCGCCAGCCATCTGGTAGACGATGCTGACCATGGAGCCCTTGTAGGGCACGCGGCCTTCGATGCCTTCGGGCACGAGCTTGTCGGCGTTGGGGTTGCCGGTGCTCGACTCCTGGAAGTAGCGGTCGGCACTGCCCTGCTGCATGGCGCCAATGCTGCCCATGCCACGGTAGCTCTTGTAGCTACGGCCCTGGAACAGGATGACTTCTCCGGGCGCTTCTTCGGTGCCTGCAAACATGCCGCCCATCATCACCGTGCCAGCGCCAGCGGCCAGGGCCTTGGCGATGTCGCCGCTGTAGCGGATACCGCCGTCGGCAATCAGCGGCACGCCCGTGCCCTTGAGCGCGGTGGCCACGTTGTCGATGGCCATGATCTGGGGCACGCCCACACCGGCCACGATGCGGGTGGTGCAGATGGAGCCAGGGCCGATACCGACCTTGACGGCATCCGCGCCCGCCTCGGCCAGCGCCAGGGCCGCCGCGCCGGTGGCGATGTTGCCGCCGATCACGTCGATCTGCGGGTAGTTCTGCTTGACCCAGCGCACGCGGTCGATCACGCCCTTGCTGTGGCCGTGGGCCGTGTCCACCACGATGGCGTCCACACCGGCCTTGACCAGGGCTTCGACGCGTTCTTCGGTGCCCTCGCCCACACCCACCGCTGCACCTACGCGCAGACGGCCAGCGGCATCGCGGGCCGCATTGGGGAAGCTGGTCTGCTTGGTGATGTCCTTCACCGTGATCAGGCCCTTGAGCTCAAAGGCGTCGTTCACGACCAGGATGCGTTCGAGCTTGTGCTTGTTGAGCAGCGCCTTGGCTTCGGCCGGCGTGGTGCCCTCTTTTTCATTGACCGTGATGAGCTTCTCGCGCGGGGTCATGATCTGGTGGACCTTGACGTCGTAACGGGTCTCGAAGCGCAGGTCGCGGCCGGTGACGATACCCACCACCTTGCCGCCGTCGCACACGGGAAAGCCCGAAATGCCGAGCTGTTCGGACAACTGCAGCACCTGCAGCACCGTGTGCTCGGGCGTGATGACCACGGGATCACGCAACACGCCAGACTCGTAGCGCTTAACCTTGGCCACATGAGCAGCCTGCTCCTGCGGCGTGAGGTTCTTGTGCACGATGCCGATGCCGCCCTCCTGGGCAATGGCAATGGCCAGACGCGCCTCGGTCACGGTGTCCATGGCGGCGGACACGAGCGGCAGGTTCAGCTGGATATTGCGGGAGAGTTTCGTCGCGAGGGACGTGTCCTTGGGCAGGACCTGGGAGTACGCTGGCACCAGCAACACATCGTCGAAGGTGAGCGCTTTTCCAAGAAGGCGCATGAGAAAGCTCCAAAAGACGGATTGTACCCGCGCCGCGTGTGGTGAAAACGCGCCCGCCCGTCTTCAACGCACTGGCGGGGGGTGAGTCACATGGATAAACTTGTCCGCATGAAAATGCACAAGTTTCTCCTGCTGGCCGTGGCCTGCACCTGGGCCATGGGCGCGGCGGCGCAATGGCAGTGGATCGACAAGGACGGCCGCAAGGTCTTCAGCGACCGCCCTCCACCCCAAGATACCCCTGAAAAGAACATCCTGAAGCAGCCCGGTGGCGGGGTTCCGCGTTCAGCACCCGCTCCAGTGGCAGCCGCGCCAGCGGAAGGAACCCCTGCGGCCACAACCACCGCTGCCGCCTCGGCCACCAAGCCTGCCGCCAGCGCGCCGGGTACCGGCAAAGACAAAGCCCTGGAAGAGAAAAAAGCCCAGGCAGAAGCGGCCGAAGCGGCCAAGAAAAAAGCAGACGAAGAAAAGCTGGCCAAGGCCAAGGCAGACAACTGCACGCGCGCGCGCCAGGCCAAGGCAGCGTTTGATTCGGGCAGACCCATCACCCAATCCAACGCCCAGGGCGAACGCATCTTCCTCGACGAAGCTGGCCGGGCGGCGGAATCCAAACGCCTCGACGGCATCATTGCCGCCGACTGCAAGCGCTAACCCAAGGCGACCTCAGTAGCCCGACTTACCCCCGGGCCGCTGGCGTGCAAAAAGCCCCGTGGTCCGCGCGCCCTGCCGTGCAAAACGCTCACGGCGGGCCACCTTGGGGTCCACTTTCAGTGGGCGGTAGACCTCCACACGGTCCAGATGCCTGATTGCGGCGTCAGGCAACACTGCACGCCCCCAGATGCCCAGGGTCGGCCGGTCTGCACTGCCCTGCGGCCCCAATGCGCCATCCGCCCCACACGCCCGCAACGCATCAGCCACGGTGGCACCTTCGGGCAGCTGAAGTACCCATTCCTGCGTTTTGCGAGGAGCAATACAGACCACCACCGTGACCTGCACAGTGCTCCCCGGCACCCGCTCAGCCATACACCTGCTCCGCACGCTTCACAAAGGCATCGACCATGCTGCCAGCGATGCGGTCAAACACCGGGCCTACGAGCGCCGCGAGCGTGGCACTGTCAAAACCGTAGTTCAGCAGCAATTCCACCTTGCATGCGCGCTGCGAACCATCGCCCACCGGGTGGAAGTGCCAGTCGCCATCCAGGCGCGAGAACGGCCCTTTGATGAGATGCATCTGCACGCGCCGACCTGCCTCGTGGGTATTGCGCGTCACAAAGGTCTGGCGGATGCCGCTGAACGCGATGCCCACTTCGGCGGTCATGCCGTCCTCGGTCTGCTCCAGCACGCCCGCGTGATCGCACCACGGCAGAAACTGGGGGTAGTGTTCCACCCCGGTGACCAGGGCAAACATTTCTTCGGGGCTGTACCAAATGAGGACGGACTTGTGAACGGTTTTCATGCAGACTGTGCCTGGCATCGGTGTGCGCCAAGCGGAGGAAATTAGAATCGCTGCCAGCGACACCCACACATTGTAGGGAGGCCTTTTAACTCCCGGTTTGTGCCGCATCTACCTCTTCATGGCCAAAAAACCCGATCCTACGTCCCGCATTGCCGACAACAAGAAAGCGGCCTACAACTATTTCTTCGAGGAACGCCACGAGGCGGGCATGGTGCTGCACGGCTGGGAGGTCAAGGCCCTGCGCGAGGGCAAGGTGCAGCTGACCGATGGCTACGTGCTGATCCGCGATGGCGAGCTGTATCTGCTCGGCTGCCTGATCCATGCGCTCAAGACCGCCTCCACCCACGTCAACCCCGAATCGGCGCGCACCAAGAAACTGCTGCTCAAGAAAGACGACATCAAGCGCCTGATCGGCAAGGTCGAGCAAAAGGGCTACACGCTGGTGCCGCTCAATCTGCACTGGAAAAACGGCTTTGTGAAATGCGAAATTGCCCTGGCCAAGGGCAAGGCTGAGCATGACAAGCGCGACACCATCAAGGACCGCGAAGGCAAGCGCGAGGTGGAACGCGCCATGAAAAGTCGCAGCCGCTGAGGCATGCGTGCGATGCGGTCTGCGCTCACCCAGCCCAGCCCTTGAGATTTTTTTGTGACGCCGTGGAATAAACCGCTGCGCCCATGTGTTTGTCCTGGTGCAAGGCAGCATTCGCCTCCGCCTGCACCACACCCTGGAGAAACCCATGAAAAAACTGATCTCGATGGCCGCCTTCGTCGCAGCAGCCGCACTGGCCGGCTGCGCCACCATGAACGACTCGCCCGTGAAGACCATGGACGGCGTACTGGTCGGAGCGGGCGGCATGACGCTGTACACGTTCGACCGCGACGCGGCAGGCAGTGGCAAGTCGGTGTGCAACGGCCCCTGCGCCACCAACTGGCCACCACTCATGGCCAGCAAGGCACCCGGTGGCGACTACAGCGTCATCACCCGTGACGATGGCAAGACCCAACTGGCCTACAAGGGCAAGCCGCTCTACTACTGGATCAAGGACACCAAGCCCGGCGACAAAACCGGCGACGGGGTGAACCAGGTCTGGCGCACCGCACGGCCCTGAGAACCCTTCAACGCCGCACAGGCCCCACACGGCATGAACCGCACCCAGGTCATCGAACAACTGCCCGGCCTGCGCAGGTACGCGCGGGTGCTCACAGGCGATGCCTGGGCGGCCGATGATCTGGTGCAGGACACGCTGGAACGTGCCTGCAGCAAGTGGTTGCTGTGGCGCACGGGCAGCGACCTGCGCGCGTGGTTGTTCACTCTGATGCACAACCTGTACCTCAACCAACGCCGTGCGCTGCCCGCGCTGGCGCAGGTGGACATCGACGACATTCACGACCAGTTGCCGGGTGCCCGCGCTCCCTCGGATGACGCCCTGGATCTGGAGTGCTGTCTGCAGCGCCTGCCCGCCGACCAGCGGGCCGTGCTGCTGCTGGTGGCCATGGAGGACATGAGCTACGAGGACACCGCGCGCATTCTGGGCATTCCGGCAGGCACTGTGATGTCACGCCTGTCCCGCGCCCGCACGCGCCTGCGCGCGCTGATGGACCGAGAGCCCGCGCCCAGCCCTATACCGGCCGCCCACGCAGACGCACCCGCAGCAGGCGCAGTGCCTGTGCTGCGTCGCCTCAAATAAAAAAGAGCCATGACCCGCCCCCCCACCATGGACCCGATCCACCCTGCCCCCCACCCACGCGCTGGCGAAAGCAGCACTTGGCACGCCCTCGTGGACGGCCAATTGCCGCCCGCACAGGCGCAGGCGCTGCGCGAGCAATTGCAGGATGATCAGGAAGCGCAGGCCACACTGGCGCACTGGCAGGCACAGAGAGAGCAGCTGCACGCCCTGCACAAGGACCTGCTCCACGCCCCCGTTCCCGATACGTTGATGGCCGCAGCATTGCGGGCCACGGACCGCCGGGAGCAGCAGGCACAGTGGTGGCGTTGGGGTGGCATGGCCGCCTCCGTGTTGCTGGCCTTTGTGCTGGGGTGGACGGGACGCGGCCAGTGGCCCGCCGTGGCGCCCGGCAAAACGCTGGCGACGGGCAACGGCACCATGCTGCTGGCTGCCGAACCGGCACAACGTTTCGCCCAGCAAGCCGCAGTCGCCCACGCGGTGTACCAGCCCGAAGTCCGCCACCCCGTGGAAGTTACAGCCGCCCAGCAAGACCACCTGGTGCAATGGCTGTCCAAGCGGCTGGACCGCCCGCTCAAGGTCCCCGCGCTGGGCGCGCAGGGTTATGAACTGGTGGGTGGCCGCTTGCTGCCTGGCGACACCGGGGTGCGCGCGCAGTTCATGTACCAGAACAGCGCAGGCCAGCGCATCACGCTGTACCTGGGCGCCTTGGCTGCGGCATCCACCAGCCCTGGCCCCGCCAGCGACAACACGCCCCGTCCACAGCCGCCGACCACCGCAAGCACGACCGCATTCCAGTTCACGCAAGATGGCCCGGTGCCAGGCTTTTACTGGACGGACGCGGGCTTTGGTTACGCCTTGAGCGGACAGCTGTCCCGCACCGAGCTGCTGAGCTTGGCGACAGCGGCGTACCAACAGCTGAACCCCTGACGCGCCGCCAGCGACTCTCCGGGTGGCCTGCCCGGCTACAACCGTCGCCGATCAGGACAAATGGGCCAGCGGGTGGGCGTGTGCAGGCCAGGGGCTGGTGAAGAACTGCGCCACCATATCGGGCGTCACGTCCTCGATGCGGCCAGGGTTCCATTGGGGCGCATGGTCCTTGTCCACGGCCAGGGCGCGGATGCCCTCCACCGTTTCGCTCTGGCCGGGGCGCAGGAAGAAGCAGTGGCGCACCATGTCGCGCTCCATGCGCAGGTCGTCGGCCAAGCCCATGTCCCGTGCGCGGCGGATTTGTTCCAGCACCACGTGCAGCATGAGGGGCGAGCGCTTGCGCAGCGTGGCCGCCGTGGCGCGTGCCCAGTCACTGTCGGCCGCTTCAAGCGCCGCCACGATCTCGCCCACGCTGCCCAACGAAAAATATTGGTCAATTTGGCCCCTAGCGCTTTTCTGCAAAGCGCTAGCAGCTACAAGTTTAGAAGCAACATAGTCTTTGACGGCAGCACCGCTGGCAAAGCTCTGGGTGCCCAGCGCCTCCCACACGGCCGCTTGCTGGTCAGCAGGCAGACAACCGTCCGCCAACCGGTTTTCGATGGCATCACCGGCGCCAATGGTGTCGCCGGTGAGCGCCAGCCATTCGCCCACACGACCGGGACACCGGCTCAGAAAATAGCCCCCCCCCACATCCGGGAACAGGCCAATGGCCGTCTCCGGCATGGCCATCTTCGTGCGCTCGGTCACCACACGCAGGGCGGCGCCCTGGCTGATGCCCATGCCGCCGCCCATCACGATGCCGTCCATGAAGGCGATGTAGGGCTTGGCGTAGTTGTGGATCAGGTGGTTGAGCGCGTACTCCTCGGTGAAGAAGTCCTCGATCAGCGGGTTGCCCTGGCTGCCCGCCTGGTGCAAAAAGCGGATGTCTCCACCGGCGCAGAAGGCACCAAACGGGCCTTCCTTGTTGCTGCCACGGATGGCCACGGCCAGCACCCGTGCATCGTTCTGCCACGCCAGCAAGATGCCCATCAGGTCACGCACCATGCCCAGCGAGAGGGCATTGAGCGCACGCGGGCGGTTCAAGGTGATGAAGCCCACCTGGCCTCGCACTTCACTCAACACATCAGGCAATACCGTCTCCGTCATTTTTGTTCCTTCCAACCCAATAGTTCGTTAAAAACCAGCGCGCCGATCACGAGCACGCCTCCCGTCAGCACCGCCGGAGCAGGCTTTTCGCCTGCCCCCAACCAAGCCAGCAAAATTCCAAAGATGACTTCGAGCAAGCCAAGCAACGCCATCTCTGGCGCCTTGAGCACCCGGCCGCAGCGCACGGCCAGCACACAAGGGATGGCCAATTGCACCACGCCCAACAGCGCCAGCAGGGCAAGGTCATGCCCTGAAGCCTGAAAAGGCAGTGCCAGCGGCAACGTAGCCACCACCGAGATCACCGCGCCGACCAGCACGGCAGGCACCAGGTCCACCGCATGGCCGTGGCGCTGCGAATGCTGCACCACCGTCCAATTGATGGCGGCTGCCACCGGCACACACAGCGCCACCAGCGTACCTGCCAGGGGCAGGCCCGCCATCTGCGAACCATACATCCACCCAATGCCCAGCCCCGCCACGGCAATCGCGGCCCAGGTGCGCGGGGCGATGTGGTGGCCGATAAAAATGCGCGCGAACAACGCCGTGAGCAGCGGCCCCACGGCCATCGTGACCAGCACATTAGCCACCGGCATGAGCACCAGCGCCACCATGAATGCCGTGAACATCACGCTCCAGCACACGCCAGAGATCCACAGCGCACGGCCGCTGTGGCGCATGGAGGCGAACACCGCCCTGCCCTGCAGCGCAGGCAGGATGACCAGCAGCGACAGCAGCGTGAAGAAGCTGCGCCAGAAGGTCACCTCAAAGCTCGCCGCATGCTCCAGGTGGCGCGTGACCACACCGGCAATGGACCACATGAGGGTCACGGCCACCATCAGCGCCACGGCACGGGAATGTGTCAATTTCAACAGAGGCTCCAGGATTCAGACGGCAAAAAGGCCACTGCGTCGCAGTGGCCCCTTTTTGAACGTGCTCTGAGCGCTTCTCTGAACGCTCCGCCGATCAGGACCGTGCAGCGCGCTTGCGCTCGTTCTCGGTCAGGTGGCGCTTGCGCAGGCGCACAGACTTGGGCGTGATCTCGACCAGTTCATCGTCCTCGATGAATTCCACGCCGTATTCCAGTGTGAGGTCGATCGGGGGCGTGATCTTGATCGCGTCTTCCTTGCCAGAGACACGGAAGTTGGTCAGCTGCTTGGTGCGCGTGGCGTTCACGATCAGGTCGTTGTCGCGGCTGTGAATGCCCACGATCATGCCTTCGTACACGGGGTCGTTCGCCTTCACGAACATGCGGCCACGGTCGTCCAGCTTGCCCAGGGCGTAGGTGAAGATTTCACCATCGTCCATGGAGATCAGCACACCGTTCTTGCGACCACCGATGTCGCCCTTGTGCGGCTCGTAGCTGTCGAAGATGTTGGAGATCAGGCCCGAACCACGCGTCAGGTTCAGGAATTCGTTGGTGAAACCGATCAGGCCACGTGCGGGGATGCGGTATTCGAGGCGTACGCGGCCACGGCCGTCGGACTCCATGTTCACCAGCTCGCCCTTGCGCTCGCCCAGGGCCTGCATCACGCCGCCCTGGTGGCCTTCTTCGATGTCCACCGTCACCAGCTCGATAGGCTCGTGCTTCACGCCGTCGATGTCCTTGAACACCACGCGGGGCTTGGACACGGCCAGCTCGTAGCCTTCACGGCGCATGTTTTCCAAGAGGATGGTCAGGTGCAGTTCACCCCGGCCCATCACTTCGAAGATACCTTCTTCATCGGTCTCAGACACGCGCAGGGCCACGTTGTGCTGCAGCTCCTTTTGCAGACGGTCCCAGATCTGGCGGCTGGTAACGAACTTGCCTTCGCGGCCGGCCAGGGGCGAGGTGTTCACGCAGAAGTTCATGGTCAGCGTGGGCTCGTCCACCTTCAGCATGGGCAGCGGCGACGGGTTGGCGGGGTCGGTCACGGTCACGCCGATGCCGATGTCCTCGATGCCGTTGATCAGCACGATGTCGCCAGGGCCCGCCAGCGGCGTCTGCATGCGATCAAGGCCCTGGAAGGTGAGCACCTGGTTGACACGGCCCTTGACGGACTTGCCATCGGGGCCTTCCATGACGAGCACATCCTGGCCGGGCTTGATGGTGCCCTGGCTGATGCGGCCCACGCCGATGCGGCCCACAAAGGTGGAGAAGTCCAGCGCCGAAATCTGCAGTTGCAGCGGAGCGGCTGGGTCACCCGTGTTCGGTGGAACGTGCGAGAGGATCGTGTCGAACAGGGCCGACATGTCGGGACCCCACTGCTCGCCCGGCGCGCCTTCTTCCAGCGACGACCAGCCGTTGATGCCCGAGGCGTACACCACGGGGAAGTCGAGTTGTTCGTCGGTGGCACCGAGCTTGTCGAACAGGTCGAACGCGGCATTCACCACCTTGTCGGGGTTGGCACCGGGCTTGTCCACCTTGTTCACCACCAGGATGGGGCGCAGGCCCAGAGCCAGGGCCTTCTTGGTCACGAAACGCGTCTGGGGCATGGGGCCTTCTTGCGCGTCGATCAGCAGCACCACGCTGTCCACCATGGACAGCGCACGCTCCACTTCACCGCCGAAGTCCGCGTGGCCGGGGGTGTCCACGATGTTGATGTGCGTGCCCTTCCAGCTCACGGCGCAGTTCTTGGCCAGGATCGTGATGCCACGCTCTTTTTCAATCGCGTTGTTGTCCATCACGGTGTCAACGACCTTTTCGTGGTCGGCGAAGGTGCCGGACTGGCGCAGCAGCTGGTCGACCATGGTGGTTTTGCCGTGGTCAACGTGGGCAATGATCGCGATATTGCGGATTTGTTTCGTCGTCATAGTTTTTCCAATGTGCCGCTGGCTTGAGGGTGCGGCATGCCTTCCAAAATTTGTTGAATTTCCAGCGGACTCAGGAGCCTGTCCGGCACCAGCTCCCCGCCCACGATGTGGCCCACCCCCAGCAGTGCCGGAGGATTCTCGCCGAACACCGCCACGGCACTGGCATCGGGCCAGGTGCCACGGCGACGCACGCCCGACAGGAATCGGGCTGCATTCTCGCCGTCCAGCGTGACACGCACGTGTTGTGCCAGCAGCGACTCGGGCGCCTCCAGGCTGCACAGGCGCTCCGCCTCCGGCATGGCTTCCAGCTGGGCCAGCGTGACGCAACGCTCCACACCGATTCCACCCGTGTCGATGCGGCGCAAGAAGGTCAGGTGCGCGCCGCAACCCAGCGCCGCCCCGATGTCTTCACCCAGCGTGCGGATGTAGGTGCCTTTGCTGCAAGTTACTATTATTTTGATAGCTGCTTGCGCTTTATCTGTCTGCGTCAGGGTCAGTTTTAATGCATGAATGACGACATCGCGCGCTTCACGCTCTACCGTGACACCTGCTCGCGCGTACTCGTACAGCGCCTTGCCGTCTTTCTTGAGCGCACTGTGCATCGGCGGCACCTGGCGAATAGGGCCGGTGAACTGCTCTTGCACGGCCGCAAGACGCTCAGGGGTCAGCTGTGCCAAGTCCACATCACAGCGTTGCACCACATCGCCTTCGGCGTCGCCGGTGGTGGTGGTGGTGCCCAGCAGTGCAACGGCTTCGTAGGTCTTGGGCGCATCCAGCTGCAGCTGGCTGAACTTGGTGGCCGCGCCAAAACACAGCGGCAACACGCCGGTGGCCAATGGGTCCAGCGTGCCGGTATGGCCCGCCTTTTCGGCGCGCAAGAGCCATTTCGCCTTTTGCAAGGCGTCGTTGCTCGAAAGGCCGAGCGGTTTGTCGAGCAGCAACACCCCATGCACAGGGCGCCGCTGCACCCTGGTGCGAGGCGCGTGCATGGACTACTCCTCTTTTGCGCGGGAAGAAACTGCCTTGGCGATCAAGGCATTCATGTCGGCCGCACGCTCGGAGGTGCGGTCGAACACAAAGTGCAGCGTGGGCACCGTGTGGATGTGCAGGCGCTTGAACAAGCCGTTTCGCAGGAACCCCGCAGCCTGGTTGAGCGCCGCCTGTGTCTCCACAGGGTCGCCCGTCAACAGGCTGAAGAACACCTTGGCGTGTGCGTAGTCTGGAGTCACCTCCACACCCTGCAGCGTCACCATGCCCACACGCGGATCTTTCAACTCGCGCGCGATCAGCTCCGTCAGATCGCGCTGGATCTGATCGGCGACCTTGAAGGCGCGGTTGGGGGTGGAAGATTTCTTCGCAGCCATGTCGTCGTCACCGATGCCTTACAGCGTCCGAGCGATTTCCTTGATGTCAAAGAATTCGAGGTGATCGCCTTCCTTGATGTCGTTGTAGTTCTTGAGCTTGATACCGCACTCAAAGCCTTCCTTGACATCCTTGACATCGTCCTTGAGGCGCTTGATCGAATCGACTTCGCCGGTGTAGACCACCACGTTGTCGCGCAGCAGGCGGAAGCGTGCGTTGCGATGGACCATGCCCGAAGTGATGTACGAACCGGCAATCGTGCCGATCTTGGTCGCCACGAACACCGTGCGGATCTCGGCGGTGCCGATGATTTCCTCGCGCTGCTCGGGGGCCAGCATGCCGGACATCGCCACACGCAGCTCGTCCACAGCGTCGTAAATGATGCTGTAGTAGTGCAGATCGACGCCATTGCCTTCGGCCAGCTTGCGCGCACCGGCATCGGCCCGCACGTTGAAGCCGATCACGATGGCCTTGGAGGCGATCGCCAGGTTGATGTCGGACTCGCTGATGGCGCCCACGGCGGCGTACACCAGCTGCACCTTGACTTCGTCGGTCGAGAGCTTGAGCAGCGACTGCGCCAGCGCTTCCTGCGAACCCTGTACATCGGCCTTGACGATGATGGGCAACATCTTCACTTCGCCCGCCGTCATGTCGGCAAACATGTTTTCCAGCTTGGCGGCCTGTTGCTTGGCCAGCTTGGTGTTGCGGAACTTGCCGGCACGGTAGGTCGCGATTTCGCGGGCACGGCGTTCGTCCGTGAGCACCATGAATTCGTCGCCGGCCTGCGGCACTTCCGTCAGACCCTGGATTTCCACCGGGATCGACGGGCCTGCGGTTTTGGCGACCTTGCCGTTTTCGTCCAGCATGGCGCGCACGCGGCCATAGGTCTGGCCAGCCAGCACAATATCGCCCACCTTGAGCGTACCGGACTGCACCAGCACCGTGGCCACAGGGCCGCGGCCCTTGTCGAGCTGGGCTTCGATCACCAGACCCTTGGCCAGTGAATCGACCGGTGCCTTGAGTTCCAGCACTTCGGCCTGCAGCAGCACTTGCTCCAGCAGGGTGTCGATGCCCATGCCGGTCTTGGAAGACACAGGCACGAACGGCGAATCGCCACCGTACTCTTCAGGCACCACCTCTTCGACCACCAGCTCCTGCTTGACGCGGTCGGGGTTGGCATCGGGCTTGTCGGCCTTGGTGATCGCCACCACGATAGGAACACCAGCCGCCTTGGCGTGCTTGATGGCTTCCTTGGTCTGGGGCATGACACCGTCATCGGCCGCCACCACCAGGATCACGATGTCCGTGGCCTGGGCACCACGGGCACGCATGGCCGTGAAGGCCTCGTGGCCCGGGGTGTCAAGGAACGACACCATGCCGCGTGGTGTTTCCACGTGGTAGGCACCAATGTGCTGCGTGATGCCACCGGCTTCACCCGCAGCCACCTTGGCGCGGCGAATGTAATCGAGCAGCGAGGTCTTGCCATGGTCCACGTGGCCCATGACGGTCACCACAGGAGCACGTGGCAACAATTCCACGTTCTGCTGGGTCGTATCGTCGTCGGTAAAGGCTTCTGGATCGTCCAGCGCTGCCACCACCGCCTTGTGGCCCAGTTCTTCCACCACGATCATGGCGGTGTCCTGGTCCAGCGGCTGGTTGATGGTGACCATCTGGCCCATCTTCATCAGCGCCTTGATCACTTCAGACGCCTTGATCGACATCTTGTGTGCCAGCTCTGCCACCGTGATGGTTTCGGGCACATGCACTTCAATGATGCGCGCCTCGACCGGTGCAGACTGCTGGTGATCGTCGCGATGGTCGCGGCTGTCGCCACGGCGGCCACGCGGGCCACCACGCCAGTTGTTGCGACCGACACCGCCGCTGCTGTCGCCACGGGTCTTGATTTCTTTCTTCTTGGCAGTGTCGTTGGCCCAGCTGGAGGACAGCTTGGCCGACTTCACTTCCTTGCCAGCGCCTGGCGCACCTGCGCCTGCCCCGGCAGTGGCGGGAGCGCCTGCGCGCGCCACACCGGTGCCGACAGCCGGCTTGTGCAGGGTGCCCTTCTTGGCATCCCCCACGGCAGCGGGCTTGGCCACTGGCTTGGGTTCTTCTGGCTTCTTGGCCACCATGACCGCCTTCTTGGGCGTGGCCATCATGGACCGGATCGCAGCAGCTTCCGCTTCGGCCTTGCGGCGACGGGCGTCCAGGTCAGCAGCGCGCGCTGTTTCCTCGTCGGCGCGTGCCTTGGATTCAGCGGCAGCCTTTTCGCGGGCTTCGGTTTGGGCTGCATTGCGTGCAGCGGCTTCGGCCGCTTGCTCGCGGGTGGCCTCCTGCTTGACAGCAGAGGCTTGTGCCTTCTTCTCGGCTTCCTGGGCGGCATAGGCGGCAGCGCGCTCTTCAGCTTCACGCTCACGCTTCTCACGCGCTTCACGCTCGGCACGCTTTTCGGCCAGCTCCGTCTCCTGGCGGCGGATCAGCTCGGCCTGGCGGCGAGCTTCTTCCTCGCGGCGGGACAGTTCCAGGTCTTCGCTGGAAACAGCGGCCTCTTCCGCAGCGGCGGGCGCGTGGGATTCGGCAGATGCCTCGGCACCTTCGTCGCGCTGGATGAACGTGCGCTTCTTGCGCACTTCCACCTGGATCGTGCGTGCCTTGCCCGTGGCATCCGCCTGCTTGATCTCGCTGGTGGACTTCTTCACCAGCGTGATCTTCTTGCGGTCGGCCGAGGCCGTGCCATGGCTGGCCTGCAGATAGGCCAGCAGCTTTTGCTTATCCGACTCGGTCAACGCGTCGGAAGGGGCGGCCTTGCCCACGCCCGCAGCTTTGAGCTGGTCGAGCAGGGTTTCAGGCGATTTTTTGAGTTCGGTTGCAAACTCGGCGACAGTATTACTGGACATATGTGGTTCGTGCCTCCCTGACCTTTACTCTTGCCCCGCGAACCAGTGTTCGCGCGCCTTCATGATCAAGGCTTTGGCATCCTCTGCAGACTGTCCGGTCAGGTCGGTCAGCTCATCAATGGCCAGATCGGCCAGGTCGTCACGTGTATGCACACCGCCTTCGGCCAACTTGGCAATCAGCTCGGGGGTGAGGCCTTCGAGGTCGCGCAGGTCCTGGGAGACCTCTTCCACGCTTTCCTCGCGGGCAATTTCCATCGTCAGCAGCGCATCCTTGGCACGGGCACGCAACTCGTTGACGGTGTCTTCGTCGAAGCTTTCGATCTCCAGCATTTCCTGCAGCGGCACATAGGCCACTTCTTCGAGGCTGTTGAAGCCTTCGGAGATCAGGATGTCGGCGATTTCCTCGTCCACATCGAGCTTTTCCATGAACAGCTTGCGGGCCGTGTCGGTCTCGTTGGCCTGCTTTTGCGCGCTTTCGGCGGCGTCCATGATGTTGATCTTCCAGCCAGTCAGGTCGGACGCCAGACGCACGTTCTGACCACCACGGCCAATGGCGATGGCGAGATTTTCCTCGTCCACGACCACGTCCATGGCGTGTTTTTCTTCATCGACCACGATGGAGGACACGTTGGCCGGGGCCAGGGCGCCGATCACAAACTGTGCGGGGTCTTCGGACCACAGCACGATGTCCACGCGTTCGCCAGCGAGTTCGTTGGTCACCGCATTGACGCGGGTGCCACGCACACCGACGCAGGTGCCAATGGGGTCCACGCGCTTGTCGTGGCTCAGCACGGCGATCTTGGCGCGCGAGCCGGGGTCACGGGCGCAGGACTTGATTTCCAGCAGGCCTTGTTCGATCTCAGGCACTTCGTTGCGGAAGAGTTCGATCATGAACTCGGGGGCCGAGCGCGACAGGATGATGGGAGCGCCGCGCAGCGTCAGGTCCACTTCCATGATCATGGCGCGCACACGGTCGCCACTGCGCAGGTTTTCCTTCGGGATCATCTCGCCACGGCGCAGACGTCCTTCCACACGGCCGGATTCGACAATGATGTCGCCCTTGTCCATGCGTTTGACGGTGCCGGTAAAGATTTTCTCGCCGCGCGACATGAAGTCGTTGAGCAGCATTTCACGCTCGGCGTCGCGGATCTTCTGCAGGATGACCTGCTTGGCAGCCATGGCGCCGATGCGGCCGATCGGCACGGACTCGACACCTTCTTCGATGTACTCGCCCACTTCGATGTCCGGAATGCGGTCCTTCGCATCCATCAGCAGCTCTTCGGCCTCGGGGTTTTGCAGGCCGGCATCATCGGGCACCACCAGCCAGCGACGGAAAGTCTCATAGTTGCCGCTGTCGCGATCCACGGACACGCGAATGTCCACCTCGCCCTGGTACAGCTTCTTGGTAGCCTGGGCCAGGGCCGACTCCACGGCGCCCAAGACCACATCACGCTCCACGTTCTTTTCGCGCGAAATGGCCTCAACCAACATCAACAATTCGCGATTCATGCGACGACTCTCCTGTTTCAATCACCCGAAGGCGGAGGCTGCGCGCGGCTGCCACCCACCCCAATTTTTCAGCAGCCACTCAGGCGGGTGCCGCCCCAGCCTTGCCTGCACGCCCCTTGAAATCCACGATGGGCGCCAGGCGCACATCCCGAACCTCGTCCAAGGTAAAGCCCAGCGCCTGCAATGGGGCGGGCACACGTTTCTTGCTGACCTTTTGACCTAGCTTGACCGGCGGCTCGTCACTCCAGACGATCTGCCACCCCCCAGCCTCGGCGCGCTCCAGCGTGCCGCGAAATTTCTTGCGGGTGGCATTCACCTGCCCCGCCGCCGCCGCAACGCCGATGGGCGCCTTCAGGGTGACGTCGATGACCGAACCCTCGAAGCGGACAAAGTCTTGCTCATGACGCAGGGGGCGATCGATGCCGGGGGACGACACTTCGAGGCGCTTGTACTCGACGCCATCGACCTCCAGCGCAAACTGCAGCTGGCGCGTGACCTTCTCACAATCCTCGACGGTCACGAACTGCTCAATCACGGGCTGGGGCGCATCAGCGGCCGGCTGCACCCAGGGCAAGTCGATGGTGACGCGCAGCAAACCGCCAGCGGAGCGTTCGATCTCCACCAGGTCATACCCCAGACCCGTCACAATTTGTTCAACGACTTGCTGCAATGCCACGTGTTCAGTTCAATCCCGGAAAAACAAAAAACCCGATAACCCCCGGAGACTCTTCCCCGACAGCTTCGAGCTCCAAAAGCGTTCGACCAAAAAAAACGGGCGGTTGGTACCCGCCCGTTTGGTCGTGAGAGTCGTATTGTAGCGCGCAAAGTGTTGATTTGCAAAGGCGCGGACGGGCAAAACTGTTGTCAACGCGCCCAGGCCAGTGTGCATGCGGCCTGCCGGACGATATGGTGCCAAAACGGCACCTGGCGCTTATCCAATCGGCGCGAGCAGCTATGACAGTGATAGCGGCTGCAGCAGCTCGGCCAGATCGCCCTCGGTGAACAGCGGCTCCTTGCGTGCAGCGGAGTCGCTGTACAGACTGCCCGCCAGCTGCGCCTTGCGCTCCTGCAGCGCCAAAATTCGCTCTTCGATCGTGCCCTGCGCTACCAGTTTGATCACCCATACGCTCTGTGTCTGTCCAATGCGGTGGGCGCGGTCGGTGGCCTGGTTTTCCACTGCCGGGTTCCACCAGGGGTCGTAGTGAATCACCGTGTCGGCCTGCGGCAGGTTCAGCCCCACCCCGCCCGCCTTCAGGCTGACCAGGAACAGGGGCACCTGCCCGCTGGTGAACTGTTCGATGATCGCGTCGCGCTTCTGGCTCTGCCCCGTGAGCTTGACCCAGGGCAGGTTGCGTTTTTTCAGCTCGGCCTCGATCAGCGTGAGCATGCTGGTGAACTGCGAGAACAGCAAAATGCGCCGCCCTTCGGCCAGCATCTCGGGCAGCAGCGCCATCAGCTGGTCCAGCTTGGCCGATGTCTTGACCTTTTTGGCGGCATCCAGCGGCACGAGTTGCGGGTGGCAGCACACCTGGCGCAGCTTGAGCAGCGCATCAAGGATGGTGATCTGCGACTTGGCCAGCCCCTTGGTCTGCAAGGCTTCGCGCACGGTTTTTTCCATACCCAGACGGATGGTTTCGTACAGATCGGCCTGCGTGCCGGTCAGTTCCACGGGCATCACCGACTCGACCTTGGGCGGCAGCTCGCCCGCCACCAGGGCCTTGGTCCTGCGCAGCATGAAGGGCGTGATGCGCGAGCGCAGCTGCGCCATGCGCGCGCCGTCGCCCTGCTTTTCGATGGGCGTGCGGAACACCTCCTTGAAGCGTGTTTGACTGCCCAGAAAACCTGGCATCAAAAAGTGAAACAGGCTCCAGATCTCGCCCAGGTGGTTTTCCATGGGCGTGCCCGACAGGCACAGCCGGTGGCGCGCCTGCAGCTGGCTGACCACCTGCGCAGCATGCGTGCTGGCGTTCTTGATGTTCTGCGCTTCATCCAACACCACCAGGTGCCACTGGTGCGCCAACCAGCGCTCGCGGTCGCGCTGCAGCAGCGAATACGGGGCGATGACCAGGTCATGCTCGGTGACTGTATCTGCCATGCCGTGTCGGCCGGCGCCATGCAGCACCAGACAACGTAGCCCAGGGCAAAAGCGGGCCGCCTCGCGCTGCCAGTTGCCCATGAGGCTCACGGGTGCGATGACCAGCGCAGGTGCGGTCAGCCGCCCCGCGTCTTTTTCGACCTGGATGTGTGCCAGGGTCTGCAGCGTCTTGCCCAGGCCCATGTCGTCGGCCAGCACACCGGCCAGTCCGTGGGCACTCAGAAACTGCAGCCAGTTCAGCCCCTGCTGCTGGTACGGCCGCAAGGTGGCCTGTACGCTGGCGGGCAAAGGCACCTCCGGCAAGGCGCCGACGCCCTGCAACTGGGCCACCATGGCGCGCAAGGCATCGGCGCCCTGCCACACCGCGCCCTCGCCCAACGCGGCGCTGGTGCGCAGCGCGTCCATGCGCGAGAGCTTGAGGCTGTCGCCGCTGAAGTCGTGCGCGCGGTCGCCCACCAGGTCCAGCAAGGCGGCCATCCAGGGGCGCAGCGCGTCGGTCGGCACCCGCACAAAACCCGATGTAACCACACCCCGCAGGTAAGCAAACGGCGGCAGCTGCGGCTGTCCAGTGACGGGGTCGGGCGGCTGCTGGGCGGCAGCGGCGATCAGCAGGGGCAGCAACGGCAGGATGTTGTGGCGCACGCCGTTGATTTCCATGCCCAGCGACAGCGCAAACCAGGGCGATGTGGCCTCATCTTCGCCACTGGGTTGCAGTGACACGTCCAGCGTGTCGGCATGGGTGATCCAGCCGTCCAGCGCCGCGTCCTGCGTCAGCACAAAACCGGCCTCGCGCAACACAGAAAACCCGTTGTCAAACCAGTGCATCCAGTCGTCCTGCGATTCCTCGCCGGGGATGCCGAACAGGCCATCGTCGGTGGCCAGCAGGCCCAGGTCCATCAGGCGTTCAATGGCATCCAGCTCGGCCGCCGCGTCGCGCTGCAGCAGCACCTGACTGCCGTCGGCGCCAGTCACCAGCACGCTCAGGTCCTGCCCGGCCCACCAGCCCACATGGCCCTGGTAGTCAAAGCGCAACTGGGCGGTGATGAGGCCCAGGCCCGGCACATCGGCTTCGGGCACGGGCGCCAGGTGCAGGCGCGCCACGGGCTTGACGCCCTGCACGCGTGTGAGAGGGCTGAGCACCGGCGGCAGCGGCAGCATGCCCACAAGGCGGCTCGCCACCTCGGCATGGTGTTTTTGCAGCGCGGCGGCGGCGAGCGGAGGCGCCTGCAGCAGCAGTTCCAGTTGTTCGGGGCTCAACCCCTCGGCCGACACGGGGCCGCACAGGCCCTGGGCGACATCGAGGTACAGGGGCGGATGGTTGGCACACAGCGTGGCGCTGGGGCTGGGCAGGCGGGCCTGCAAGGTCCAGGCGTTGTCGCCACCGTCGCCACCACCGGACGCGACTTTTTCTTTCCAGGCCCAGGCAATGGGCAGCGGATCGCCCCAGCGCAGCGGTACGCCCACCGTGGAGCCGCCTGCATCCACAAACAGACGCCCCGTGGCAGCCGCCTGCTGCAGTGCCAGCAGGCCTACAGCTCCCTCCAGCACACCCGTCGGCGCGCCGCTGTAGGCCGAGTAGTAGCCCACGCTGCGCGGCATGGCACGCAGCAGTTGCAGCAGCTGGCGGTCTGCATCCGCGGCGCGGTCATACACCGCCTGGCCGGGTCCAGGTTGGGTCCGGACGGCCTTGGGCTTGGCCCAGCCGCCGGTGAGTTTGGGGTAGGACACCACGGCCTCGATCTGCAGCTGTGGCGCGCCATTGCGCAGGCGCCCGACGGTGGAGAGCAGGTAGAGGTAACACTCCGGCCGGTCTGCCCGTGCGCCAGCCAGTGGCGGCGCGGCGTTGTCTGCCGCCAGATCCCAGTCGTTCAGCCAACGCACCAGGCGGGCCTCGGCCTCTGCGCGGGCCTGGGCGGCAACGCGCTCCTGCATAGCCTGCAGCGCTTGCGCGGCCTGCGCTGTAGGGGGCGAACGGGGGGCAGGCTCTGCGCCTGGGCGCATGTCCAGGGCCTTCAGCGTCAGGGCTACGGCGTGTTTGCAGTCTTCGCCCACCGGGCAGGTGCATTCGCCCGTCCAGGAGCGGACCTGGCCGTTGGGCGCCAGCACCAGCTCTACCGACAGCGCGTACGGCTCGGGTTGGGTGCCCTGCACTTCGCCGCCGATGCGCCAGACGCCTTTGCCTTCCTCTTCAACGTCGATGCGGACGACGGCGGACTGCCGGAAAAGTCCCATACCACGCGACCAAGCGCCTTGGTCGCAGTGGGCCTGCAGCGAGCTGAGGGAAAAGGACGGAGCAGTGGGGGAAGACACAAATAAAAGCGGAAAGTGGCCCTAGCGCTTTACTATCAAGCGCTAGCAGCTACTAAAAAATGAGCATTGAGTGAGTATTTAGAACGCGACGCTTACCGGCTACGCGCGGCGCGCACACGCTCAAAAACGCCCTGGGCCTCGCTGCCCGCCCCTGCGCTGCCGGGAGCGGCCTGTAGGCTGGCCAGCAGCCGCGCCAGCACGGGCGCCTGGGGCAGCAGCGGCCCCAGGAACAGCGCGCGCTGGCCGTCGGCAATCAGCAGGGTGGGAAAGGTTTCCACGTCCAGGTCGCCAGCCAGATCGGACTCGTCTTCGATGTCCACCCATTCAAAACGCACGTCCGGATGCGCGCGGGCCAGTTCGTCGAACAGGGGGCGGTAGATGCCGCAGGTGCCACACCACGCTGCGCACAGGCACACGGCCCACCAACCACCGGGCGTGGCGGCCGCCGGGCTTGGCGGGGAGGACGGGGGCAATGCGGCGGGGCTGGACATCAAACGGGCTCCTGGGGCTGGCGTGGCGGGAGCCCTGTGAAGACAGCAGGCCCCGCGCTACAAACCACGCCGTTCGCGGGCGCGGTAAACCTCGATGGTACCCACACCCGGCGCCTGGTTGCCCCAGCTGTTGCGCACAAAGGTCGTCACCGCCGCAACGTCCTCGTCGGACAGAAACTGCTGGAACGGTGGCATGCCGTGCGGGCGCGGGTTGCCCGCCGTGGCAGGCAGGTAGCCACCCTGCAGCACCACGCGCACCAGGTTGGTCGGGTCGCTCAGCGTGATGGCGCGGTTGCCCGCCAGCGCCGGGAAGGCGCCGGGTTCGCCCTGGCCTTTGTCGCCATGGCACTGGGCGCAGTGTTGTTCGTACACCTTGCTGCCGCGTGCCATGGCACTGGCTGGTGGGGCGGCTACGGTGGCAGGCACCTTACGATCCTGCTGCGGCAGGCCCTGCAGGTACACGGCCATGGCGCGCGCATCGGCATCGATAAGGTACTGGGTGCTGCGGAACACCACTTCGGCCATGGGGCCCAGCGCCGAGCCGTGCGGGGCCACGCCGGTTTTCAGCAAGGCCACCACGTCTTCGGTTTTCCATTCTTTGACAGCCGCCTCATGCGCAGCATTGAGCGCAGGGGCATACCAGTTCTGCACCGGGATCAGCCCGCCGGTAAAGGCCTTGGCGTCGGTGGTGGCGCCCAATGCGTTGCGCGGCGTGTGGCAGGCGGTGCAATGGCCCAGGCCGTTGACCAGGTAAGCGCCCCGGTTGTATTCAGCCGACTGCGTGGGTTCGGGTTGAGGCGCCCCGGGCGTGAAGAACAGCGCCCGCCAAACACCCAGAGCCGCCTGCGTGTTGTACGGAAAACGCAGCGCGTGGTCGCGGTTGGCTTCAGCGGCGGCGGGCAGGCTGTGCAGGTAGGCAAAGATGGCGTCCGAATCCTCGCGCGTCACCTGTGTGTAGTTGGGGTACGGAAAGGCCGGATACAACAGCCGCCCGTCCTTGCTGAGGCCGTGGTGGATGGCGCGCCAGAACTCGGCCGAGGTCCAGCTGCCAATGCCATGTGCCTTGTCGGGCGTGAGGTTGGAGCTGTGCACCACACCAAACGGCGTCTCGATGCCGCGCCCGCCGGCAAACGGCGCACCGCCCTGCGTGGTGTGGCAGGCCATGCAGTTGCCCACGCGGGCCAGGTACTCGCCGCGCTGAATCAATTCAGGTGTGCTCTGCAGCGTCTCGCCAGCGGGCAGAGGCTCTTCGCCGCGCAAGTTCAGGCTGATCAGCAGTGCTGCCGCAATGCCCAACGCGGCCAGAACGGAAGATATTGTCCAGAGGATGCGTTTCATCGGTGCATCTCTTCTCAACGTGCAGCCGCAGCGGCCACGGGAACTTCGGCCACACCACCGCAGCGCGCGGGCATCGCAGCAGGCAAGGTGCGGGCGGGCTTGCCCCCCGCCGCCACGGGCTGGGCGGCCAACCAGGCCGAGACAGCACTCACATCGTCGGGCGTGAGCTGGCGGGCAATGTCGGCCATGCAGTCGGGCAGATGCGCCCGGCGCTGGCCGGTCTTCCAGGCACCCAGCTGGCTGTTGAGGTAGTCGCGCGGCAGGCCTAGCAGGCCGGGTATGGACGGGGTCACACCCGTCATGGCTGCGCCATGGCAGGCCACGCAGGCGGGGATATTGCGGGCCACATCGCCCCCTTGCACCAGCTTGCGGCCTTGCTCCAGCACAGCGGCGGGCGCTTGTGGTGCGGGCGGCGGCGGGTAAGGCAAGTCCAGCGCTGCAAAGTGCTCGGCCATCTCGCGCAGGTAGTCGTCGGTCAGGTGTTCAATCAGGTAAGTCATCTGCGGGTAGCTGCGCCGCCCGTCCCGAAAGTTGAGCAGTTGGTTGGCCAGGTAGCCCGCCGGTTTGCCCGCAATGCGCGGAAAGTACCCATCTGGCGTGGCCCGGCCCTCTTTGCCGTGGCACGCGGTACAGGCCAGCACGCGCGAGGACATGGACGACACGGGCACCGTGGCCGCAGGGGTAGCAGGGGGCGTGCTGGCGGGCACCGTCTGGGCCGCAGCGCCAGCCGTCAACGCCAGCGCCACCAGGGCAGCCGCGCCGGGTGCAGAAAAAACAGGGCGCAGCAAGCCGCGCAGGCAATCGATCATGGGGATTTTTCCGTGGGGAAACGGTCGGCGGGCACCTACAAGCCGTGCGCTCGGGGCATGCACCAACACAAGCCGACACTCTACGCCCAGCGGCAAAAACAGTACAGATTCAGTTTCCTGTTAAAAATACAGATCAGTTTGACAAGCAGCCAGCCCCACCACCCCAATGAAACGCTACGAACGCCACGCTGACACCATCGCGCAGCTCATCCACAGCGGAGCGCTGCGGCCTGGCGACCGCGTGCCTTCGGTGCGCGAGGCCAGCCGCACGCGGGGCATCAGCCCGTCCACCGTGTTCGAGGCGTACTACCTGCTGGAGGCCCAGGGACTGATCCACGCCCGGCCGCGCTCGGGCTACTACGTCAGCGCCCGGCAACCCACCGCAGGCCAGCGCCCCGCCGAGCCCCTGCCCTCGCAGCCCGCGCACACCTCCACCGGCGTGGCCATCAGCGACCTGGTGTTCGAAGTGCTGGGCCTGGCCCGCGACCGCGACCTGGTGCCGCTGGGCTCGGCCTTCCCGGGGCTGGAGCTGTTTCCGCTGGACCGGCTGGCGCGGTGCCTGGCCAGCGGCATGCGCAAGCTCGACCCCTGGAACATCGTGCAAAGCCTGCCGCCCGGGGACGAGCGCCTGCGCCAGCAGATCGCGCTGCGCTACGGCCTGCACGGCAGCGCGGTGGATGTGGAAGAAATCATCATCACCAACGGCGCGATGGAGGCGCTCAACCTCTGCCTGGAGGCCGTCACCCAGCCCGGCGATGTGGTGGTGGTCGAATCGCCCACCTTCTACGCCGCGCTGCAGGCGCTGGAGCGGCTGAACCTGCAGGCGCTGGAGATCGCCACCCACCCACGCGACGGCATCGACCTGGCTGCGCTGGCCGAGGCGCTGCAGCGCCAGCCGGCCCACCAACCGGTCAAGGCCTGCTGGCTCATGCCCAGCTTTCAAAACCCGCTGGGCAGCCTGATGCCGGAGGACAAAAAACGCGAACTCGTGGCACTGCTCGCCCGCCACCAGATCCCGCTGATCGAGGACGACGTGTATGGCGAACTGCACTTCGGCCCCCAGCGCCCGCCGCCTGCCAAGGCGTTTGATGGCGAGGGACTGGTCATGCACTGCAGCTCGTTCAGCAAAAGCCTGGCGCCCGGCTACCGCGTGGGCTGGGTGGCGGCGGGCCGCTTTGCCACGGCGGTGCAGCGGCTCAAGCTGATGACCACCCTATCAGCCGCCACACCATCGCAGCAGGCGCTGTCCGAATACCTGGCCCAGGGCGGCTACGACCGGCACCTGCGCGCGCTGCGCCGCAGCCTGGAACAGCAGCAGGCGATTGCGCTGGCGGCGGTGGCCCAGCACTTCCCGCGGGGCACGCGCGTGTCGCGGCCCGAGGGGGGTTACTTTTTGTGGGCAGAGCTTCCGCAGGAGGTCGATGCACTGGCGCTGCATCGTCAGGCACTCGCGCAGGGCATCAGCCTGGCGCCCGGGCAGATTTTTTCGGCCGACCGGCGTTTTGCGCACTGCGTGCGCATCAACTACGGGCACCCGGCACATGACCGCCTGCAACCCGCCCTGGAATGCGTGGGCCGTCTGGCCACTGTGCTGGCGGCCGAGGGTGCGCGCACACCCCCTGGTGAGTGCACCAACAGCTCAAATTTATAGAGCGGCCACTGCAGCACAACCTGTCCGGCACAGACACGGGTCTGAGCCGGGGCGAAAACAAAAAAGCACGCTGAGGATGCCCCTCAGCGTGCTTTTCTTTCGATAGCTACCTGCGCTTGACGGATAAGCGCCAGGGCCTGTTTTTATCCATATCCCTCGTCGCTCTCCCTCAGGCGGGGGCATACCCGCTCAGAAGCTCTCCCATTCGTCGTCGTTGCCGCCCTTGGCGGCGGCTGCAGGCGCTGGCGCGCTGGCAACCGGGGGCCTGGTGCTGGCGGCAGGGGCGGCTGCAGGGGTGGCTGCGCTGGCCTTGGGCGCTGCCAGGCTGGCCTGGGGTTTGGCGGGCTTTGCGCTGCCGATCTTGCTGGCGCCTTTGGTCGCGCCTGCACTGCGTTGGGCGGTGAATGCCGGGGCAGCGATGGGCGCTCGGGGTGCCGGTGCGCTGCGCATGGCGTTGGCGTCGAGCTTGAAGACCGCCACGGCGTTGACCAGTTCGCCCGCCTGGGCGTTCAGGGCGCTGGCAGCAGCCGCCATTTCTTCCACCAACGCTGCGTTTTGCTGCGTGGCCTGGTCCATCTGCGTGACGGCTTCTCCCACCTGGCCCACTCCTGCGCTTTGTTCGCTGCTGGCGGCGCTGATCTCTCCCATGATGTCCGTCACTCTGCGGATGGAGGCCACCACTTCGGTCATGGTGGCCCCTGCCTTGTCCACGAGGGCCGTGCCTTGTTCCACGCGCTCTACGCTGGCGGTGATGAGGGCTTTGATTTCCTTGGCGGCTTCTGCGCTGCGCCCTGCCAGGCTGCGCACTTCACCGGCCACCACCGCAAAGCCCCGGCCTTGTTCTCCGGCACGGGCGGCTTCCACGGCGGCGTTCAGGGCCAGGATGTTGGTCTGGAAGGCGATGCCGTCGATCACGCTGATGATGTCGGCGATCTTTCTGCTGCTGTCGTTGATGCCTTTCATGGTCTCGACCACTTCGGCCACCACCTCGCCGCCTTGCACGGCCACGGTGCTGGCGCTCACCGCCAGCTGGTTGGCGGCCCGGGCGTTGTCGGCGTTCTGGCGCACGGTGGAACCCAGCTCTTCCATCGAGGCTGCCGTTTCTTCCAGCGCGCTGGCCTGCTGCTCCGTGCGTGCCGACAGGTCGTTGTTGCCCGAGGCAATCTGTGAGCTCGCCGAGGCAACCCCTTCCGCGTTCTGGCGCACCGAGCCCACGGTGTTCACCAGGCTTTGCTGCATGCGCTGCAAGGCGCCCAGCAGGTGGCCGGTTTCGTCCTTGGAACTCACGGTGATCTGGCCACTGAGATCGCCGCTGGCCACACGGTCGGCAGCCTCCACGGCCTGCGCCAGAGGGCGGGTGATGGAGCGGATGATGGTGATGGCGAGAAAGACGGCAATCGCAATGGCGAGCACGCCAGCGATCAACACATCCCGCTGCAGCGCAGCGGCGGCAGCTTCGGCCCGCTCACCTGCTTTGACCGTGGTCTGGGCCTGAAACTCAACCTGTTCGTCGATCGCAGCCTGGTAGGCCCGCTGTGCCGGGCGGTATTGCTCTTCCAGGAACTTGGTGGCTTCGTCCCTTTGACCTTGTTGGATCATCGTCAGATATTGATCCCTCAACTTCACGAAATCGGCACGCCGCTGCTGCATACGCGCGAGGAGTTCCTTGCCTTTTTCAGAGGTGATCAGCGCATTCAAGGTTTTGTATTGCGCCTCCACGTCCACTGCGGCGGCAGATATCTGGCTTGTTGCCGACTTCACGACGGACTCCGTGGTGAAAATCGCCAGATTACGCACCTGGATGGCTTGCTCATTCACGCCATCAGTGAGTGCGCCCAAAGCCTTGGTAATCGGTATACGAACGTCAATCACGTCCTTCAGCTCTGCGCGCTGGCTCGCAGACTGGATCAGGCTGACCGCCCCCAGCGCGATGAGCAACAACACCATGACGGCAAACGCTACGGTAAGTCGGGTTGATATCTTCAGCTGATTCATCCTGCTTCTCCTCTGGACTGGTGGTGGTTTGAAGGTGGTTTTTTTGGCTGTCACCACCTTATCCGTGAGCGATCTTTGTCACCAGTGCTATTTCGCCGCAGCGCAGCAACTCCGACCTGGGCGCCACAGATCACCCTGCACTCGCCCAGGCATTTATTGACAAAACGCCGCATCCGGTCGGTTCAGTGCGTTCTCCACCCCGCCGCAGCCCCGGCCTGCCCGGTTGGGATTGGAGAGCTAGCTCCAGTCCCAGCCCCGGTGCTCAGGCAAAAAAATGCTACCTTCCACAGCGGCCCTACCGCCGGTGCGCCCTCCGCTTTTGACTGACGATCCGATGCCCCTTTTCAGCAACAAAGAAACCGATCCCAACCACATCCCCGCCCCGGGCCTGCCCCTGCTGGCGCTGGAGCTGCGGGCGCCCTGGGAGTTTGGCGCGGTGCTGCCCGCCTGGCCGGTGCTGCAGCGCGCCCCGCTGGGCGACGGCCACACGGTGATCGTGTTCCCGGGCCTCACGGCAGGTGACGCCACCACCGTGCCGCTGCGCCGCTACCTGGATTCGCGCAACTACGACACCCTGGGCTGGGGCCAGGGCCTGAACCTGGGCCCCCGCGATGGCGTGCTGGAAACCGCCAAGCGCCAGCTGCAGGAGGCAGCCCAAGCCAGTGGCGGCAAGGTGAGCCTGGTGGGCTGGAGCCTGGGCGGCGTCTATGCCCGCGAGCTGGCCAAGGAGATGCCCGACCTGGTGCGCTGTGTGATCACACTGGGCACGCCATTCGCAGGGCACCACACCTCGACCAATGCCTGGCGCATCTACCAGTTCGCCAGCGGCCGCAACATCGAGCGCGAAACCGAGAGCTACAACCTGCCCGAAGCGCCCCCCGTGCCCACCACCAGCATCTACTCGCGCACAGATGGCGTGGTGGCCTGGCGCGGCAGCATCCAGGCCCCGGCGGCGCACAACCCGCACACCGAAAACATCGAAGTGGTGGCCAGCCACTTTGGCATCGGCCTGAACCCCAGCGCCTGGTGGGCCGTGGCCGACCGCCTGGGGCAACCGCATGGGCCGCAAGTGGTGTGGCAGCCTTTTCAGCGCCCCCGGGTTCCGGGCTTGCACCTGGTGTATCCAGATCCCCACCGCTAAGCGACTTGCGCGGGGCTATGCAGCCAGTCCGCCCACAGAAATAGAAAACAGAGAACAAAAAAAGCACGCTGAGGATGCCCCTCAGCGTGCTTTTCTTTCGATAGCTACCTGCGCTTGACGGATAAGCGCCAGGGCCTGTTTTTATCCATATCCCTCGTCGCTCTCCCTCAGGCGGGGGCATACCCGCTCAGAAGCTCTCCCATTCGTCGTCGTTGCCGCCCTTGGCGGCGGCTGCAGGCGCTGGCGCGCTGGCAACCGGGGGCCTGGTGCTGGCGGCAGGGGCGGCTGCAGGGGTGGCTGCGCTGGCCTTGGGCGCTGCCAGGCTGGCCTGGGGTTTGGCGGGCTTTGCGCTGCCGATCTTGCTGGCGCCTTTGGTCGCGCCTGCACTGCGTTGGGCGGTGAATGCCGGGGCAGCGATGGGCGCTCGGGGTGCCGGTGCGCTGCGCATGGCGTTGGCGTCGAGCTTGAAGACCGCCACGGCGTTGACCAGTTCGCCCGCCTGGGCGTTCAGGGCGCTGGCAGCAGCCGCCATTTCTTCCACCAACGCTGCGTTTTGCTGCGTGGCCTGGTCCATCTGCGTGACGGCTTCTCCCACCTGGCCCACTCCTGCGCTTTGTTCGCTGCTGGCGGCGCTGATCTCTCCCATGATGTCCGTCACTCTGCGGATGGAGGCCACCACTTCGGTCATGGTGGCCCCTGCCTTGTCCACGAGGGCCGTGCCTTGTTCCACGCGCTCTACGCTGGCGGTGATGAGGGCTTTGATTTCCTTGGCGGCTTCTGCGCTGCGCCCTGCCAGGCTGCGCACTTCACCGGCCACCACCGCAAAGCCCCGGCCTTGTTCTCCGGCACGGGCGGCTTCCACGGCGGCGTTCAGGGCCAGGATGTTGGTCTGGAAGGCGATGCCGTCGATCACGCTGATGATGTCGGCGATCTTTCTGCTGCTGTCGTTGATGCCTTTCATGGTCTCGACCACTTCGGCCACCACCTCGCCGCCTTGCACGGCCACGGTGCTGGCGCTCACCGCCAGCTGGTTGGCGGCCCGGGCGTTGTCGGCGTTCTGGCGCACGGTGGAACCCAGCTCTTCCATCGAGGCTGCCGTTTCTTCCAGCGCGCTGGCCTGCTGCTCCGTGCGTGCCGACAGGTCGTTGTTGCCCGAGGCAATCTGTGAGCTCGCCGAGGCCACGCCTTCCGCGTTGCTGCGCACGCCGGACACCACGTGCGCCAGGTTGGCACGCATGTCACCGAGCGCGGTGAGCAACTGGCCCATTTCGTCCTTGCCGCCAGGCGGCACCTCGGTGGTGAGGTCGCCCTCGGCAATTGCGCGGGCCGCCCGCACAGCATGGTGGGCCGGCCGGGAGACGGTGCGCGTAATGCCCACACCCAGCAAGGCCGCCAGCACCACACACACCGCCAGGGTGCCCAGCAGCCACAGGCGCGCCGTGGCGAATACTTCACGCCCTTCGGCACTGGCTTGCAGCGCGGCCTCGGAATTGATCTTCTGCAGTTCGCCCAGCGTTTCTGCCGCGGCGACAAAAGCGGCTTCCGACTCGCCCGCATAGAGCATGCCCAGGGCGTCGCCGGTGAGTTCCAGCGTCTCGGCGTTGGTGAAGTCCACGCCCGAGGCGATCTCCAGCAATTTGGCCTGGAGCTTGATGTACTCGGCCTTGCGCTGCTTGTAGGCGGTATAGACCTCGCGCTCCTTGTCCATGTCGATGAGGGCCTCGTACGCAACCTCGACCTTGTCCAGATCCTTGTGGCGCAGGGTTACCTGCTCGGAAAACGCCTTGACTTCCGCCACGCTGCGCGAGGTGACCACCCCCGCTTCGGAGCGCCGCATGCGGTTGAGCAACACGCGCAGCTCCCCCGTTTGCGCCACGCTGGGCAGCAAGTTGGTGGCGATCTGGTCCGCCCCCTGGTGGATGCGGGACATCTGCACCAGCGCCATCACACCCAGCAAGGTGGTGAACAGCACCACCGCCAAAAATCCCGCTCCCAGCTTGACGCCGATGCGCAGATCGGAAACTCTCATGGATCACCCTTCACATTGCGTTTGCCCAAAAGGCACTTCGACGCATGCCAATCTGTATTGCTCAGCACCGCATACTTGTAACCAAATGCAGTCTAGCAGTGCCTGCCGCGCTGCAAAGTGGGCTTTCCCCTTACAGAACAACACCGCGCGGCCAAAAAAAAGCATGCGGGCTTGTGGCTCGCATGCCTTTTTCGGGGACGCTGGAATGCTATTGTATTTGTAGCTACACCTGCTTTACCCAAAAGCCCAGAGGCAATTTGATACCCAATTTTCTTCAGGCGTTCGACTTCTTGAAAGCCTCGATGCCGTCCGTGATTTCCTTCTTGGCGGCGTCAATGCCTTCCCAGCCCAGCACCTTGACCCACTTGCCCTTTTCCAGGTCCTTGTAGTGCTCGAAGAAGTGGGCGATGGCGTTGCGGCGCATGGCATTCACGTCGTCGATGTTCTGCCAGTGGTCGTACATGGGCAACACTTTGGAGGTGGGCACGGCAATGACCTTGCCATCCACACCGGCCTCGTCTTCCATCATCAGGATGCCCAGCGGGCGGCACGGCACGACCACACCGGGGTGCAGCGCGTAGGGGGTGATCACCAGCACGTCCACCGGGTCGCCGTCGCCCGACAGCGTCTGCGGCACGTAGCCGTAGTTGGTGGGGTAATGCATGGCCGTGGTCATGAAACGGTCCACGAAGATCGCGCCCGATTCCTTGTCCACTTCGTACTTGATCGGGTCAGAGTTCATCGGGATCTCGATGACCACGTTGAAGGCTTCGGGGACGTTCTTACCTGGGGGGACGTTGTTGAGGGACATGTCTTTGGAGAGTGGTTTGTTGACGGTAACCCGCGAAGCGGCCGACGCTGACACAGCGCAACGAACCGTCGGGATTAACCCTGATTTTAGGCGCATGCCCCTTTCTGCCCGCTTGCAAACCGGCGTTTGCCTGTAAATTGGGTCTGTTGGCCAATCGACTCCTCCCGCACAACGCACGGGGAGCACGAGGAAGCAACGCAGCGGGGATGCCACCGATGCGTTGGTCCCCCTCCGTGCAACACAACCCTAGGAGAATTGAATGGCTGCAAGTTCAGCACTGACATCCCCTCTCATCCTCGCCCTCGTTTGCGGGCTCATCGCGGTGGCCTACGGCATCTGGGCTCGGGGCTGGATTCTTTCCAAAGACCCGGGCAACGCCCGCATGCAGGAGATCGCCGCCGCCATCCAGGCCGGCGCGGCGGCCTACCTCGCCCGCCAGTACAAGACCATCGCCATCGTGGGCGTGGTGCTGGCCATCCTGATTGGCATCTTTCTGGACATGACGACGGCCGTTGGCTTCGTGCTGGGCGCCTTTCTGTCGGGGGCCTGTGGCTTCATCGGCATGAACGTGTCGGTGCGCGCCAACGTGCGCACCGCGCAGGCGGCCACCCACGGCATTGGCCCAGCGCTGGACGTGGCGTTTCGCGGCGGGGCCATCACCGGCATGCTGGTGGTGGGGCTGGGCCTGTTGGGCGTCACGGGCTTTTACTGGTTCCTGGCGGGCAACGGCAACCTCACACCCACGGCCAACCTGGCCACGCTGCTCAACCCGCTGATCGGCTTTGCGTTCGGCTCGTCGCTGATCTCGATCTTTGCGCGCCTGGGCGGCGGCATCTTCACCAAGGGCGCCGACGTGGGCGCCGATCTGGTGGGCAAGGTGGAGGCCGGCATTCCTGAAGACGACCCGCGCAACCCCGCCGTGATCGCCGACAACGTGGGCGACAACGTGGGTGACTGCGCCGGCATGGCGGCCGACCTGTTCGAGACCTATGCGGTGACGCTGATCGCCACCATGGTGCTGGGCGCGCTGCTGGTGGCCACCGCGCCCGTGAACGCCGTGGTGTACCCGCTGGCGCTGGGGGCCGTGTCCATCATTGCATCCATCATTGGCTGCTTCTTCGTCAAGGCCTCGCCCGGCATGAAGAATGTGATGCCCGCGCTGTACAAGGGCCTGGCGATTGCGGGTGCGCTCTCGCTCGTCGCCTTCTACTTTGTCACCGTCTGGATCATGCCGGACAACTCCATCACCGCCACCGGCAGCCAGATGAAGCTGTTCGGTGCCTGCGCCACCGGGCTGGTGTTGACGGCTGCTCTGGTGTGGATCACCGAGTTCTACACCGGCACGCAGTATTCGCCCGTGCAGCACATCGCGCAGGCGTCCACCACCGGGCACGGCACCAACATCATCGCGGGCCTGGGCGTGTCGATGCGCTCCACCGCCTGGCCCGTGATCTTTGTGTGCCTGGCCATCCTGTCGGCCTACCAGCTGGCGGGCCTGTACGGCATTGCGGTGGCGGCCATGTCGATGCTCTCCATGGCGGGCATCGTGGTGGCGCTGGACGCCTATGGCCCCATCACCGACAACGCAGGCGGCATTGCCGAAATGGCCGAGCTGCCCAGCAGCGTGCGCGACATCACCGACCCGCTGGACGCCGTGGGCAACACCACCAAGGCCGTGACCAAGGGCTACGCCATCGGCTCGGCGGGCCTGGCCGCGCTGGTGCTGTTTGCCGACTACACGCACAAGCTGGAGAGCTACGGCAAGGCCATCACGTTTGACCTGTCCGACCCGTTGGTCATCATCGGCCTGTTCATCGGCGGGTTGATCCCCTACCTGTTCGGCGCCATGGCGATGGAGGCCGTGGGCCGCGCGGCTGGCGCCGTGGTGGTGGAGGTGCGCAGACAGTTCCGCGATATTCCCGGGATCATGGAGGGCACCGCCAAGCCTGAATACGGCAAGGCGGTGGACATGCTGACCACCGCCGCCATAAAGGAGATGGTGATCCCCAGCCTGCTGCCTGTGGTGGTGCCCATCGTGGTGGGCCTGCTGCTGGGGCCCAAGGCGCTGGGCGGTTTGCTCATGGGCACCATCGTCACCGGCCTCTTCGTTGCCATCAGCATGTGCACGGGCGGCGGCGCATGGGACAACGCCAAGAAGTACATCGAGGACGGCCACCATGGCGGCAAGGGCAGCGAGGCCCACAAGGCCGCAGTGACCGGGGACACCGTGGGCGACCCCTACAAGGACACGGCCGGCCCGGCCATCAACCCGCTGATCAAGATCATCAACATCGTGGCGCTGCTCATCGTGCCGCTGGTGGTCAAGTTTCATGGTGGGTGAAGCCACAGCCCCGGTCTGACAAGCCGGGAATCCAGGTAAACAAGGGGCCGCGGGCCCCTTTTTGCCGCGTACCATGGCGGGCACCGGTTCCCGTCCTCCCAGAAGATGGCCTTGAAACACACCACACCGTCGGCCCCTGCCCCCTCCGCCAGCGACACCACGCCCTACCAGCACATCGTGCGCGACGTGCTGGCACAGGCCCGGCCCCTGATGGAGCGCGTCGCCGAGGCCACGCGCATGTCCCTGCTCACGCGCCAGGACCAGGCCCGCACACCGGGCGAACACAACGCCATGCACGAAGCGCGGCAGCAGCTGTCGCGGCTCACGTCCGTGATGGGCGAGCGTTACCCCGACGCGCTGCGCAAGGCACTCGACCAGGAGGCGGCACAGAACCAGGAAAAACCCACACGCTCCCTGTTCACCGTCCATTTCGACGACCTTGAACTGATGGACGAGGCGCAGATCAACGACAGCGTGGAGCGCGCCCGCGCCCGGCAGGTGCTGATCTCGGCCGTGGAAGGGCCGCTGGCCGACCTCGACGCTCTGGTGTGCGCGGCCCTGGGCCTGGCCCGCGTTCAGCCGCAGCACAACCCCCTGCGCCCCGAAGTCTTTCTACAGGCGCTGCAGACCGTGGTGTCGCAGATGCAGGTCACGCCGCAGGTGCGGCACGACTGGATGGGCCCCATGGCCCAGGCGCTGGGCACGGAGCTGCGGGGGCTCTATCTGGCGCAGATTGATCGGCTCAAGCTCAGCGGCGTGCAGCCCGTGGGCTATGCGATGCGCCAGGCCGATGGCCAGGTGGTCTACGTGGCGCCCACCGAAGGCGGCGCATCCCCCGGCTTTGCAGCCGACAACGACCTGTCCACAGCGGAAGGCCACGCCGACTCCCTGCTCACACTCGACCGCCTGCGCCGCCTGCTGCTGGGCGAGTTCAGCGAGAACCCGGCCCCCACGTCGGCGCCAACACACACGCCCTCCCCCCATTCAGACGAGAGCTTCGCGGACCAATTCGCACGCGAGTTCGATAACCCCAACCTGCTTCCCCCCATCGACCCACCCGCCACGGACTTCGCAGCCACCGTGCCCGCCGCCTTCGAAGCGCTGCAGGCCATGAACCAGGTCGGCCACATGATGGAGCGACTGGGGGGCCAGCGCCCGCAGCAGGTCGGCAGCAGCACAGAGGGCAGCCCTGCAGCCCCGCCGCGCAAACATTCCGGCGGACTGGGAGAGGCCTTGAGCATGGAGGTGGTGGCGCTGATGGTGGACAACATCGCGCGCGATGGTCGGCTGCTGTGGCCGGTGCAACAGTTCATCCGCGCGCTGGAGCCGGCCTTGATACAGCTGGCCGTAGCCGACCCCCGTTTCTTCAGCCACAAGGAGCACCCCGCGCGCCGACTGCTGCAAGACATCACCGACCGCAGCCTGGCCTTCAACAGCCCCGAAGCTCCCGGCTTCCAGAGCTTCATGCGCTCGCTCATGAACATCGCGGGCCCGCTCGCCACCGCCACCATCGACGGGCCCGACGATTTCGAGCATGTGCTCCAGCACTTGCACGCCAAATGGGCAGAAAAGGACCAGCAGCGCAAACAGGAACGCCAGCGCGCCATCGAGGCCCTGCAGCACGCGGAACAGCGCCACCTGCTGGCCGCCCGGATTTCGCGCGACCTCTCGCTGCGGCCTGATTTCGGCAAGGTGCCCGACGAAATTTCCCGTTTTCTGCTCGGCCCCTGGTCCCAAGTCATGGCCCAGGCGCGCCTGACCGACACCACCCGCAGCGCCGACCCAGGCCGCTACGAGGAGCTGGTGGACGCCCTGATCTGGAGCACGCAGCCCGCCTTGACCCGCGCGAACACAGGCCAGCTGGCGCGCCTGCTGCCCAAACTGCTGGCCAAGCTGCGCGAGGGCCTGGCGTCCATCGACTACCCGGCCGCCCGAACCGAGGCCGTCTTCGAACTGCTGATGGAACTGCACCAGCAAGCCTTCAAGCCCGGGCCCCGGGTGGCCACCAAGCCCGCCGCCCCGCCGCCCCAACCACCGGCTGTGGCGCAGCCCGCCCCGCTGGAGGATGACGACCCATGGGTCGCCCCCTCCGAGGCCAGGGAGTCGGGCTATGTGGATATCTCTCAGTCCCCCGTATCGGAGAGCGCCGAGCATGTGCCCGAATCCACCAGCACCACCAGCGGCCCGGCCACTTTGCCCCACCTGGCCTCAAGCGCGCCCTTGGCCCCATTGGCTGTTGGGACCTGGGTCAACCTGCAAGTGGCAGGCCAGTGGGAACGCACCCAGCTGTCCTGGATCGGCTCGCAAGGCCAGCTTTTCCTCTTCACCAGCGCATCGGGCCGGACCCAATCGATGACCCTGCGGCTGCTGGAGCGGCTCTTCCACCAGGGCGCCGTGCAGGTGTTGATCGAGCAGACCGTGGTGGACGGCGCCCTGGACGCCGTGGCACAGGCGGCCATGCGCAACAGCGTGGAGAGCAGGCTATGAATTTACTCCTAAAAACATAGCTTATAACGCTTGATGGATAAGCGCTAGAGCCCATTTTCAATCAAAATTAATATCCCATCTCCTTGGCCATCCGGCCAAGGTCCGCCACCTTCGCGGCACACCCTGGTGTTCCCCGGGTAGTCAAACTCCAACGGGGGTGCTACGCTGGGGGCGTCCAGTCCAAGGCTTTGCGACATTCGAGAGATTGAAGGGATTTGTCAGGGCCTTAGCCCGCTTCGGCGGGCTTTTTTACGTCCCTCTGCTTCGGCGGGCTTTTTTACGCCTCTGTCACTGACAGGCGGGCTTTTTACGCCGCCTCCCGAGCGGCGGGCAACACAAGCACCACACGCAGGCCGCCCAGGTCGGCAGGCTCCAGCTCCAGCCGCCCGCCGTACAGGGCCGCCAGGTCCTGCACGATGGCCAGGCCCAGCCCCGTGCCCGGCACCGTTTCGTCCAGCCGCACGCCACGCTCCACCGCCTGCGCACGCTGCGCCGCACCGATGCCGGGGCCGTCGTCCTCGACACTGACGACCATCTGGGGCGGCTGCCCACCAAGGACCTGCGCCTGCAAGCGCACCGTGGACTGCGCCCATTTGCAGGCGTTGTCCAGCAGGTTACCCAGCATTTCCTGCAGGTCCTGCGCCTCGCCCGCAAAGAACAGCGGGGCATCGGGCAGCGCCACCGTGATGTCCACCCCGCGCCCGGCATGCACCTTGTTCATCACGCGCACCAGTCCGCCCACCACCGACTCCAGCGCCGTGCGCTGGCCCGGCAGGTGTGCCGATGCAGCCACGCGGGATCGCGCCAGGTGCCAGTCGATGTGGCGCCGCGCCACCTGCACCTGCTCGCGCACCAATGCAGCCAGCGCTGCGCCATCACTGGGTGCTGGCGCGCAGGCCGCGTTCTCCAGCACCGAAAGCGGGGTTTTCAGGGCATGCGCCAGATTGCCTGCCTGCATGCGCGCGCGCTCCACCACTTCTGCATTGCGTTCCAGCACGCCGTTGAAGTCATCCACCAGCGGCTGCATCTCGGCAGGGAATGCGCCCTGCAACCGTGTGGTGCGTGCCTGCTGCACATCCAGCAAGCCCCGCTGCAACGCCTGCAGAGGCCGCAGGCCCACGGCCACCTGGGCCCACGCGGCCGCTGCCAGCAGCACCAGCAGGGCCGCCAGCGACAGCGCCAGCACGCGCGTGAACTGCGCGGTGGCCGCTTGGGTGGCCTGCAGATCGGCCGCCACGATCAGGCGCCAGCGTGCTGCATCCACGCCCTCGGCACGCACGGTGCGCTCCAGCACCAGCAAGGGCGCGCCCTGCGGGCCTGCCACTTCGTGCACATGCACGGCACCGTCAGCCAGCGCATCCACCTGGAGCGTCAGGCTGGTGTCCCACAACGAGCGCGAACGCAGCACCCCGGCCCGGCCGCGCCCATCGGGCGCCATGGCGTCCACCTGCCAGTACAGGCCCGAATAGGGTTTGAGCCAGCGCGGGTCTGACAAAGCCTGCGCGGCAATCACCGGCTGGCCCTGGGCATCAAACTCCAGCCGCGCCGTGACCTGGTCCAGCTGCTGCACCAGGGCCGCCTCGAACTGGCGCTGCACATGCTCGCGGAACAGCCCACTCAGCACCAGGCCCGCCAGCACCACCGCCACCGTCAGCCCCGTCACCGTCACGGCCAGCAGCCGAAACCGCAGGGAGCGTGACCAGTGCAAACCGCCCCGGTTCGCGCCCCGATTCATGGCGGCACCAGGCGGTAGCCCATGCCACGCACCGTCTCGATACGGGCCGCGCTGGCCGACGGCGACTGCAGTTTTTTGCGCAGGCGCCCCACAAAGACTTCGATGGTGTTGGAGTCCCGGTCAAAGTCCTGCGCGTAGATGTGTTCGGTCAGCTCGGCGCGTGACACCAACACGCCAGGCCGGTGCATGAGGTAGTCGAGCACCTTGTACTCGTGCGCCGTGAGCGCCACGGGCTGGCCCGCGCAGGTCACGCGGCCGCTGCGGGTGTCCAGCGACCAGTCGCCACACTGCAGCACCGCAGACGCCTGCCCGCTGGCGCGGCGGATCAGCGCACGCAGGCGTGCCAGCAACTCTTCGAGGTGAAAGGGCTTGGTCAGATAGTCATCGGCACCCGCATCAATGCCCGCCACCTTCTCGTGCCAGTTGTCGCGCGCGGTGAGGATCAGCACCGGCATGTTGCGCCCCTCGGCCCGCCAGCGCTTGAGCACCGTGAGCCCGTCCACCACCGGCAGGCCCAGGTCCAGCACCACGGCATCCACGGCCTCGGTGTCGCCCAGAAACTGCGCGTCGCGCCCGTTGTCGGCCTCGTCCACGGTGTATCCCGCGCCTTGCAGCGCGGTGCGCAACTGGGTGCGCAGCTGCGTGTCGTCTTCTACGAGGAGGATGCGCATGGGCTATAGAACCTGTTCAGTGTCTTTTTAGGGTCGCACAAGTACCTTGCCCGAAGGGTTGGAGCGAAATCGGGCGATTGGAAGCCTCGTCTGCTTGCATGGGCACGAGCCCACGCGGGGCAGTCTTAGCGGTGTTCTCGGCCGGTACGTTGATCGTCGCGCGATTTGACGCGCAGCACCTCGCCCGTGCGTGCATCAAGCTTGACCTTGGTCAATTGCCCCGCAGGTGTGAGCAGCTTGATCTCGTAAATCCAGCGATCCCGCTCCTGCTCCAGCTCCACTTCGAGCACCTGGCCGGGCACTTCACGCTGCAGGCGCTCCAGCACTGCAGGCAGCGGCAGCACCTGGCCCGCCTGTACGGCCTGGCGGGCGCGGTCGTGGTCGTCCTTGCCGCTGGCCAAGGCGTTTGGCGCGATTACCGCTGCCGCCCACAGCAGACAAGCTGCCGCACCCCAGCGCATGGCGTGGCAGCGCTCTGAAGCACGGTGGGGGGAAAAAAGCATGGGTGCATTGTCCCGCGCAGTGTCTGAACGGCCGATGAACAGCCCTTTCACGCGCCGTTCAGGCTGGGGTTTCAACAATGGCTGCATAGGACAACCAACACCTACAAGGACACCACGATGACAACCGTTCGCACTCTGGCCCTGGCTGCACTGTGCCTCTGGGCCGCAGCCAGCCCCAGCCACGCCGCCGACACCACCGCCGCCCAGCAGCTCGCGCACTGGAGCGCACAGGCAGGCAGCCCCGGCAATGCCGACAAGGGCAAGGTGTTCTTCACCACCCGCCACGGTGGCGAGTGGTCTTGCGCATCCTGCCACGGCACGCCACCCACCGCCCAGGGCAAACATGCCAGCACCGGCAAGTCGATAGCTCCTCTGGCCCCCGCCTTCAACCCCAAGGCCTATACCGACACCGCCAAGGTGGACAAGTGGTTTCGCCGCAACTGCAACGACGTGCTGAGTCGCGAATGCACGGCTGTGGAGAAGGCCGATGTGCTGGCGTACCTCAACGCCCTCAAGCCCTGAGACCGACACCATGAAAAAACCTGCCCCCCTACGCCCTGCGGCCCTGGCCGCCGCTGTGTGCGCACTGACCCTGCTGTCAATCTCCAGCGCCCATGCGGACAGCGGGCGCGCCATGCCCCGCAACGTGCCCAGTGCTTTCACGCAGGAATGCGCCGCCTGCCACACCGCCTACCCGCCCGGGCTGCTGCCCTCTGCGTCGTGGAACCGCGTGATGACGGGGCTCGACAAGCACTATGGCACCGATGCATCGCTGGACGCGGCCACCGTGCGCCAGCTCAACCAGTGGCTGCAGGCCCACGCCGGCACCTACAAGCGCGTGAGCGAAGAGCCTCCCGAGGACCGCATCACCCGCTCGGCCTGGTTTGAGCGCAAACACCGAAAGATCGAGCCCGCCGCCTGGAAGCTTGCCAGCGTGAAAAGCGCCGCCAACTGCGCGGCCTGCCACACGGGTGCCGACCAAGGGCAATTTGACGACCACGACCTGCGCATGCCCGCGGGGCTGGATGCCCGATCACGCCGCGCCTGGAACGACTGAGAGCGGTGAACAGGACTCTTCTGGCGTCGTTGCTGTGTCTTGTCGTACTGGCCGTACTGCCTGCGACACAGCGCCTAGCCAGAACCGCTTCGCTGAGCCCTGTTCGCCGCTCTCGCTCTGCGTTGAATCTGAGATGCATCCCATCAAGGAAAACACTATGAACAACACCCCTTCCCTCCAACCCGCCAGCGCCGCAGCGCAGCCAGCCGCTGCCAAGGGCCCCAGCCGCCGGGTCACCGACGCGCCCACGCGCATGTTCCACTGGCTGTTTGCGCTCTGCTTTGTGGGTGCCTACGCGACCGCCGATGGCGAGCACTGGCGGCTGCTGCACGTCACGTTGGGCTACACCATGGCGGGCCTGCTGGGCTTTCGCGTGCTGTACGGAGTCTTTGGCCCGCGCACTTCGGGCCTGGGCCTGCTGTGGCGCAAGCTGGCCGGTGCTCCCGCATGGCTGCGCACCCTGTCCCAAGCACGCTCTGCCAGCCAGGTGAGCCAGGTGAACTGGCGCCAGGGGCAAAACATGCTGATGACACTCGCGGTGGTGCTGCTGGTGGTCCTGGTCGTTCCTATCACCTTGAGCGGCTATGCCACCTACAACGATTGGGGCGACGTGTTGGGTGGCGACTGGATCGAAGAAGTGCACGAGTTCTTCGGAGAAGCCATGCTGTTTGTCGTGCTGGCCCACCTCGCATTGATTGCCGGCCTGAGCATGCTGCGGCGCAAGAATCAGGCGCTGCCCATGCTGACCGGGCGCGTGGAAGGCCCCGGGCCCAACCTGGTGCAGAAAAACCGCACCTGGCTGGCGGCAGCGCTGCTGCTGGCAGTGCTGGCCTTTGGCGCATGGGAGTGGCAGCAATCGCCCAATGGTTTGATTGCGAGCGGCACGACGAGCGAGCGCAGCAGACACCACGATGACGACTGAAGCCCGTCAAAACTACTATCAGGATCAACCCATGAAAATCTATATGTGTGTGGTCTGCGGCTGGATCTATGACGAAGCTGCGGGTTTGCCCGATGAGGGCATTGCGCCAGGCACCCTGTGGGCCGATGTGCCCGACGATTGGCGGTGCCCAGAGTGCAATGTGGGCAAGGCAGACTTTGTGCTGTGCGAGGTGTGAGGTGCAAGGTGTGATCTGGGAAACAGCTGCACCAGCACACTGACACTTTCACCGATCAAAGGTATAAGAAAGATCGCCTCAAGACTCCCCACGCCCCCAGATGCCCGCACAACCCCCACCGACTGGCCTTGACCCGGCCGTTGCCGTCCAGCGCCTGCGTGAAGAAGGCCCCAACGAACTGGGCATCAGCCAGCGCCGCACGCTGCGCGACATGGCCTGGGACGTGGTGCGCGAGCCCATGTTCTTGCTGCTGCTGGGCGCAGGCGGCATCTACCTGGCAATGGGCGACGCGCACGAGGCCCTGATCCTGCTGGGCTTTGTGGTGATCATCATGACCATCACGGTGCTGCAGGAGCGCCGCACCGACAACGCGCTGAACGCCCTGCGCGACCTCTCCAGCCCCCGCGCGCTGGCGCTGCGAGGCGGCACCATGGTGCGCATCGCAGGCCGCGATGTGGTACGCGAGGACCTCTTGATGATTGCCGAGGGCGACCGCATCCCGGCTGACGGCACCCTGCTGCAGGCGCACGAGCTGGCCACCAACGAATCGATGCTGACCGGTGAATCCGAGCCCGTGGCCAAGCAGATTGCCGACAAGGTATTTGCAGGCACGCTGGTGGTCAGCGGCCAGGGCCTGCTGCGGGTGACTGGCGTGGGACGCCACACCGAACTGGGCCGCATTGGCCAGTCGCTCGACACCATTGCGCTGCAGGCCTCGCCCTTGCGTGAAGAAATGGCACGGCTCACCCACAAGCTCGTGCTGATCGGCCTGTCGCTGTGCGTGCTGCTGGTGGCCCTGTTCTGGGCACTGCGCGGCGACGCGTTGCAAGCCGTGCTGGCAGGCATCACGCTGGCCATGGGCATCCTGCCGCAAGAGCTGCCGGTGATCATGATCGTCTTCCTGGCCCTGGCTGCACGGCGGCTGGCGGCACAGCAGGTATTGACACGGCGGCTCAACGCCATCGAAACGCTGGGGCAGACCACCGTGCTGTGCGTGGACAAGACCGGCACCCTCACGCAAAACCGCATGGCCGTGGCCGCACTGTGCATTGCGGGCGAGGAGCTGGATGTGCAGAACCTGCCCGAAAAAGCAGCCGAAGCAGGTGGCACGGCGCTGCCAGAGGCCTTTCACGAACTGCTCGAATACGCCGTGCTGGCCAGCGAGATCGAACCGCACGACCCCATGGAGCAGGCCTTTCACCGCATGGCGGGGAATCATCTGGCAGGCACCGAGCACCTGCACCCCGCCTGGTCGCTGGCGCGCGAATATGAGCTCTCGCCCCAGCTGCTGGCCATGAGCCACTTGTGGCGCGATGGCACATCCGCGCACGACACCGTGGCCACCAAGGGTGCGCCCGAAGCCGTGGCCGACCTGTGCCACCTGCCTGACGCCGAGCGCGCCACCGTCAGCGCCCAGGCCGCCCGGCTGGCCGATCGGGGCCTTCGGGTGCTGGGCGTGGCCAAGGCCCGGCACCGCGTGCAAGACGACTGGCCAGGCATTCAGCACGACTTTGACTTTGAATGGCTGGGCCTCGTGGCCCTGGCCGACCCCTTGCGACCCGAGGTGCCCCAGGCGATTGCAGAGTGTCACCAGGCGGGTATCCGCGTGGTGATGATCACAGGCGACCACCCCCGCACCGCACGCGCGATTGCAGCCCAGGCGGGCATCGCCCACGACCAGGTCGTCACCGGCGATGAAATGGCCTTGATGTCCCCCGACATGCTCACCGGCAAAGTCCGGCAGGTCAGCGTGTTTGCACGCATCAAGCCGCACCAGAAACTTGCGCTGGTCGAAGCCCTCAAGGCTCAGGGTGAGGTGGTGGCCATGACGGGCGATGGCGTGAACGACGCCCCCGCCCTCAAGGCCGCCCACATCGGCATCGCCATGGGCCAGCGCGGCACCGACGTGGCGCGCGAGGCCGCAGCGCTGGTGCTGCTGCACGACGACTTCGCAGTCATTGTTCAGGCCATCCACCGGGGGCGGCAGACCTTTGCCAACCTGCGCCAGGCCATGGTCTACACGCTCGCCGTGCATGTGCCCATCATCGGGCTGGCGCTGCTGCCGGTGCTGTTTGGGCTGCCGCTGGTGCTGGCACCGCTGCACATTGCGTTTCTGGAACTGGTCATCGACCCGGCCTGCTCCATCGTCTTTGAGGCCGAGGAAGGTGCGGCCGACCTTATGCAGCAGCCGCCGCGCCGCGCCGATGAACCCTTGCTTTCAGCCCGCCACATCCTGCTGAGCCTGGTGCAGGGCGGCGTGGTGACGGCTGCCGTGGTGGGCCTCTATGCCTGGCTGCTGGGCCAGGCCGCGCATGCCGCCACGGCCAGCACGGTCGCCTTCGTGGTGCTGGTGTCTGCCAACGCAGCGCTCATCCTGCCCAGCCGCAGCAACCAGACGAGCTGGCGCAGCCTGTGGGCGGGCCTCACACCCGTCAGCCTGTGGGTGCTGGGCGGCACACTGGCGGCGCTGACTGCCATCACCACAGTACCTTGGCTGGCCTCAGCCTTCAAGTTTGCGCCGTTGCCGCCCCTGCATTGGCTCATGGCGATGGTGGCCGGGTTGACATTGACAGGGCTCTTTGCAGCCAACAAACGATGGCTCCGCCCCACAACGCTGGCGCACAATCATCCGACCGTCTGACCACCCCGCCACACGCCATGCCAATTGTTCTGGAATCGCTCGACCACGTTGTACTCACCGTTGCCAGCATTGAAAAAACCATCGCGTTCTATGAGCGTGTGCTTGGCATGACTGCGCGGGAGTTCAAGCCCCGGCGGTATGCGCTGCACTTCGGCGATCAAAAGATCAATCTGCACGAAGTAGGCACGGTGGTGGACCCGAACGTGCGACATGCCACCGCGGGTTCTGCCGACCTGTGTTTTCTCACGCAAACCCCGTTGGAAGAAGTGGTGACACATCTGCAAACTGAAGGCGTCTCCGTCGTGCAAGGCCCGGTGGGTGCTACGGGAGCGTGCCACAAGTTGCTGTCGGTTTACATCTATGACCCGGACGAAAACCTGATCGAGATCGCCAACGAAGTGTGAACGGTCAAAGATCCGTCGAGGTGGCCGCGCGCAGCAGCGATGCAGCGGGCGCCACCAGCTCCTGCAGCTGTCCGGCGCGCCCCTGCTCGATGGACTGGAGCACCATCTCGTTGATACCTCCCACCACCGCCATGGCCATCATGGGCTGCAGCGGGGCCTTGCGCAGGGGCGCCCCCGGGCGGTTGTTCACCACCTCCAGCATCAGGTCTACCAACTGCTGGTTGACGCGCCGCCGCGCGGCCAGGCCGGGCATGCCCAGGCCCAGGATTTCAATGAACAGAGTGCGCAGCAGAACCGGATTGCAGGCCAGCGCACCAAAGTACGCCGACAGCGCCTGCTCCACCTGGGCCTGCCAATCGCTTTGGGGGTTGATGGCGCCACGCAGCACCGCCAGTGCGTTGCCGCTTGCCGATTCGTACAGCGCTGTCAGGCATTCGGCCTTGTCGGCAAAGTTCTCGTAGAAAGTACGCCGCGAGACGCCAGCCTCGCGCACGATGTCTGCAATCGTGGTGTCGGCATAGCCTTTGGTCGCCACGGCGCGGGCCATACCCTGCAGCAGGCGATCCCGATGTTCCCTACCCTCGGTGGCGCCAGGTCGGGGTGCGGCTTGCAGTTCGGTCATGCTGGCAGATTCCCTTGGGGTTAACAGGTACTTGACAGTACCACATGCGCACTCCATGATTCCTCACCGCTGGTACTACAACGTACCAAACCACAAAGACGTTATCTTTTTACCGAGCTCCCGGAGATCCATCCCCATGACCGAACTCGTCGTGCGACGCCTGCTCATTGACCTGGAAACGCCTTTTGACCGCCACTGGTGCGGCGGCGATGCGTTTCGCACGGCGTTCTTCAATGCGCTGTCGATGAGCTTCCCGGTGGGCGAACAGTTCTTCATCGACGCTGTGAAGGGCGGGCACAAAGCCATGCCGCCCGAGCAACACGCGCAATTTGCCGACGAGGTGCGGGGCTTCATCGGACAAGAGGCCACTCACCGCCGCATCCATGCGCTGTTCAATGGGCACCTCGAAAAGCAGGGCCTGGTCAACGAATGGGCGTCCCGCGCGCAGGAGCGCATGAAGCTTTTTGCCGGAGCCGACCCACGCCACCCCCTGGCCGTGACGGCTGCCAACGAGCACTTCACCGCGCTGCTGGCCGAATGGCTGCTGGCCCACCCCGAAACACTGGCGGGCGCCGAACCCCGCCTGGCCACGATGTGGCAATGGCACTGCGCCGAAGAGGCCGAGCACAAGAACACGGCGTTCGACATCTACCAGGCGCTGGGCGGCAACCACGAGTGGCGCGTCACCTGGTTCCGCCGCATCACCCTCGTCTTCTTGGGCGACGCCCTGCGCCAGACGGTGCTGAACCTGCGCCGCGACGGAACGCTGTGGAAATGGACCACCTGGGCCAGTGCGGCGCGCACGCTGTTTGGCAAGGGCGGCCTGGTGCGCGAAACCTGGCGCCCATGGCGCGAATACCTGCGCCGCGACTTTCACCCCAGCCAGCACGGCACGGACCTGTCACAGCAATGGCTGACCCAGCACAGCGACGCCTACGTGCCCGTGGGCGCACGCTGAGCCACAACGCCAGAATGCGGTTTCAGGCGCTGACGGCGGCCGCTGGCTGGGCACCACGCCGCAGCACCAGCCCACCAAACAGCGTCGCCAGTATGTACATGCTGACCGAGTAGATGGCCGCGGGCAGTGCCAGCTGAAAGTTGCCCAGCACCGACAGCGCGATGAAGATGGCCAGCGTGGAGTTGTGGATGCCGATCTCGAAACTGATGGCCGTGGCCATGGACTTGTCGAGCCCCGCCGCCCGCGACAGGTAGTACCCCGACGCAAGACTGATCGCATTGAACAACAACACGGCCGGACCGATGCCCGCGAAGGACTCGACCAGCGCCGTCCACTCCTTGGCAATCGCAATCAGCGCAAAAGCGGCCAGCACCACGGCGCTGAAAATCTTCATGGGCTTTTCCATGCGGGCGCTGAAGGCCGGCGCGCGCCGGTGCACCGCCATGCCCAGCACCACCGGCACGAGCACGATGATGATCACCTCGACCACCTTGCCAAACTGCAGCGGCACCACCTGGCCCGTGTGCGCAAAGGTGTTGATCGCCCAGTTGGTGATGAGCGGCAGGCTCACGATGGACAACACGGTGTTGATGGCGGTGAGCGAGATGTTCATCGCCACATTGCCACCAAAAAGGTGGCTGAACAGGTTGGCCGACACCCCGCCCGGTGAAGCCGCCAGCAGCATCAGCCCCACCGCGTAGAGCGGCGCCACGCCCAGCAGCACGATGAGGGCGTAACAGGCCGATGGCAGCACCAGCACCTGCAGCACCAGGGCCAGCACCACGGCACGCGGATGCTGCAGCAGGCGCTTGAAGTCGCCCACCGTGAGCGAAAGGCCCAGGCCGAACATGACCAGCCCCAGGGCGATGAACAACAAGGTGGGAAGTATGGAAACAAAGCTCATGGGTCACGCGCGGGGCTTATGCAGGTGCCTGGCCGGTGCGCAGTCGCACCGGGCCGCTGCGCTGCTCGATCGCCGCCTGCACTTCCTTGCGCAAACCCAACGCAAAGGCCCACTCGGCCACCACAAACAGCGGGCCGACGATCAGGCCCACCAAGTCGTCCACAAACGCGGGCTTGCGACCTTCGTAGTAGTGGCCCACGAACTGAATCACCCAGCCGACGGCAAACAGGCCAATGCCCGTGGCCAGCCACACCGCCATGCTCTGCAAAGCTACCCACTGCCCCCCCACCAGCATGGCCGCCAGCAGGGTCGCCATGGCCAGGCCAAAACGCATATCCAGCCGGAAGTAGAAGACGCTGGCCGCCAGCGCAGCGAACAGCGCAGGGCTCAGCGGCAACGCGCCCGCCATCCAGGTCGGGCGCGACAGCAGGATGACCACCGCAAACATGATCATCGGGACGCCCACAAAATGGGTGTGGATGTTGCGCGGGTCGCGGTGGTAGTCGGCGTACTGCGCAAGGTGGTCGATCAGGGTTTTCATGGGTGTCTCCGGCTGTTGTTTTGAGCAGCATCAATACTCGCCCCGGGGCATTGCCAGCGTCTGTCGTGCAGACGACAAAAAGGCACACTCCCACGGCACCGCCCCACCCTGCCTCGCGCCCAATCTGCACTGCATGACCGACCCCGCCACCTATCTGCCCGTCCTCCAGTCCGGCCGCTGGTTTGCCCACCTGCCGGCCGACTTTGCCCAGCCGCTGCTGGCCATGGCACAGGCGCGCCATTTGCAGACGGGCGAAGTGCTGTTTCTGCGTGGCGATGCGCCCTGCGGGCTGTATGCGGTGGTGCGCGGCGCGGTCAGCATCTCGGGCACGGGTGGCCGGGCCGACGAGGCGCGGGCCGCGCTGCTGATCCGCCTGGAGCCGCCGCACTGGTTTGGCGAAATCTCGGTGTTCGACAACTCCGCACGCACGCACGACGCGCAGGCCACCGAGCCCACCACGCTGCTGCACATTCCGCACGAGCGGCTGCAGGCGTGGCTGCAGGCCCACCCGCAGCACTGGCATGCGCTCGCGCTGCTGCTCACCGACAAGCTGCGCTCGGCCTTTGTGGCCATGGAAGAGCTGGCCCTGTTGCCTGCGCCACAACGCCTGGCGCGCCGTCTGGTGATGATGGCCGAGGGCTACGGCCAGTGGACGGCCGAGGGGCGGTCGCGCCGCGTGCTGTCCATATCCCAAGAGCAGTTGTCGCTGATGCTGGCCATCTCGCGCCAAACCACTAACCAGATCCTCAAGGACCTGGAATCGCGCCACCTGGTGCGCGTGCAACGCGGCGAGCTGGAGATTCTGGACCTGGCGGCGCTGCGCGCCACCTGCTATTGAATTGCTATTAAATTTATAGCTACTAGCGCTTTACCAACAGGCGCCAGAAGCATTTTTTACTTAAATAATAAGCACACATTTCATTTCCGGGCAAAATGACGGCTATGCAACTGAACTACATCGCCAACGCCTCGGTGCCGTCCGCCTCGGGCCGCATGATTGCCATGATCGACCCGTCCGACGGCCAGCCCTTCGACGAGATCCAGCGCAGCAACGCCGACGACATCGACGCGGCGGTGCATGCGGCCCGCCAGTGCTACAACGCGGTGTGGCAGAAGTTGGCCCCGGTGGAGCGCGGCCGACTGCTGCAAAAGCTCTCGGCCAAGATCCTGGAGCATGCGGACGAGCTGACGGCGCTGGAGCAGCGCGACTGCGGCAAGCCCACCAAGCAGGCACGCGCCGACGCGATTGCGCTGGCGCGCTACTTCGAGTTCTACGCTGGGGCGTGCGACAAGTTCCATGGCGAGACCATCCCCTACCCCGACGGCTACAGCGTGCTGACCTGGCGCGAGCCCCACGGCGTCACGGGCCATGTGATCCCCTGGAACTACCCCATGCAGATCTTCGGCCGCAGCGTGGGCGGCGCGCTGGCGGCAGGCAATGTGTGCGTGGTCAAACCGGCCGAAGATGCCTGCCTCTCGCTGATCCGCGTGGCGCAGCTCGCGGCCGAGGTGGGCTTTCCCTCCGGCGCGCTCAACATCGTCACCGGCTACGGCCATGAGGTGGGCGACGCATTGGCGCGCCACCCCGGCATAGACCACATCAGCTTCACCGGCAGCCCCAAGATCGGCACGCTGATCCAGCAGGTGGCCGCCGAGCGCCACTGCCCCGTGACGCTGGAACTGGGCGGAAAAAGCCCGCAGATCATCTTTGCAGATGCGGACCTCGATGCCGCCATCCCCGTGGTCATCAACGCCATCGTGCAGAACGCCGGGCAGACCTGCTCGGCGGGCTCACGGGTGCTGATCGATTCGCTGATTTACGAACCGCTGCTGGAGCGCCTGGGCAAGGCGTTTGAAAAGTTGCGCGTCGGCCCCGCCGCCATGGACCTGGACGTGGGCCCGCTGATCCGCCAGACGCAGCAGCAGCGCGTGTGGGATTTCCTCTCCGACGCGCAGGTGGCAGGCATCCCCATGGTGGCGCAGGGCGTGGTGGTGGACGAAGCGCCCGAGACCGGCTACTACCAGGCCCCGACCCTGCTGCGCGATGTACCGGTAGGCCACCGCCTTGCGCAGGAGGAAGTGTTCGGCCCCGTGCTGTCGGCCATGGCCTTCCAGGACGAAGACCACGCGGTGGAGCTGGCCAACGCCACGCAATTCGGCCTGGTGGCCGGCATCTGGACGCGTGACGGCGCGCGCCAGTTCCGCATGGCCAAGCGTGTGCACAGCGGCCAGGTGTTCATCAACAACTACGGCGCGGCCGGCGGTGTGGAGTTGCCGTTTGGCGGCGTCAAATCCAGCGGCTATGGACGCGAAAAGGGCTTTGAGGCGCTGTACGGCTTCACCACCTTGAAGACCGTTGCCATCAAATATGGATAACCCCCTGTGTCGCTGCGCGCCTTCCCCCTTGGGGGGACGCCGCCAGCGCGGCGGGGCGGCCCTTGCGCGGCGGCCCTGGCGTAGGCCGCGCCAGTTCCAGTCTCTCGCTACCTAGTCACCATAAAAAACGCATGCCCCTGAGTCCCCCCGCCCCCCGCACCCTGAAACATGTCCGCCGGGTGAACTACCAGGGCTTTGAACGCGACGATGGACTGTGGGACATTGAAGGCGAGTTGCACGACAGCAAGGCCTACGACGCCACCTCTTTTCGCGACCCTACCAAACAGCGCCTCGCGGGCGAGGCCATCCACCACATGTGGCTGCGCGTGACCGTGAACCGCCAGTTGGTGGTGCAGGCGATCGATGTGGCGATGGATTCGCACCCCCTCCAGGGCTGCACCGAGGCCCAAACTGCACTGCAGCAAATGGTGGGCTGCAGCATGGCGCGCGGCTGGCGCCAGTCCATCCAGAAGCACCTGGGCGGCGTGGCGAGCTGTACCCACCTGCGCGAGCTGTTGTTCAACCTGGCCACCGCGGCGTTCCAGTCGGTGCCCGCCGTGTTTTCGTCCAGCCACCCCGACGAGCCACCGCGCCACCTGGGCCAGTGCACGGGGTGGGACTTCAACGGCCAGGGGGTCAAAGAGTTCTTTCCGCAGTTCTATGGCAGGGAGCCCAAGGCACCCGCCCCGGCAGCCCCTACGGCTCCTGCCACTGAAATTTCAGCCCCATCGGGCGCTAGCGCTAGTTGAATATGCGCTGCTAGCTATCAATTTTGATATATCACCACAACCCATCGGAGACACCCATGCGTGTGCAGAACAAATCCATCATCGTCACCGGCGCTGGCAACGGCATTGGCGAAGGCATCGCCAAACGCCTGGCCGCTGAAGGCGGCAAGGTCATCGTCAACGACATCAACGAGGTGGGCGGCCAGCGCGTGGTGGCCGAAATCACGGCCGCCGGCGGCACCGCCGCGTTCTTCAAAGCCGACGTGACGAAGTCCGCCGAAGTGAAGGCGATGGTCGACGAAGCCGTGCGTCTGTACGGCCGCCTGGACGTGGTGGTGAACAACGCAGGCTGGACGCACCGCAACCGTCCCATGCTCGAAGTGAGCGAGGACGAGTTCGACAAGGTCTATGCCATCAACATGAAGAGCATCTACCTGTCGGCCATCCACGCCGTGCCCGCACTGCGCCAGGCCGGTGGCGGCAGCATCATCAACATCGCATCCACCGCCGGGCTGCGTCCGCGCCCGGGCCTGACCTGGTACAACGGCTCCAAGGGCGCCGTCATCATCACCAGCAAGTCCATGGCGGCCGAACTGGGCCCCGACAACATCCGCGTGAACTGCATCAACCCCGTGTTCAACCCCGACACCGGCCTGGCTGCCGAGTTTGCAGGCGGCCCGGTGGACGATGCACGCCGCGGCAAGTTCCTGGCCACGATTCCGCTGGGCCGCTTCTCCACCGCGCTGGACGTGGCGAATGCGGCGCTCTACCTGGCCAGCGACGAGGCATCGTTCATCAGCGGCGTGTGCATCGAGGTGGATGGCGGACGCTGCGTGTAAACAAGAGTCCAAGCGCGCTCGCAAACCACCATCACTTGCGTTTGCGCGCGCGCCCAATCCGCACCAAGGCAGTGCGGATTGATTTGACGGTCTTGAAACCGCTGCCTATAGTGCCGCCGATGTTTGCGAGCCACTCCACCGCCACGACCGCCAGCGCCACAGCGCCGCTGCGCCGTGCCACGCGCTCGCAGGCCACGCTCCAGGCCGGTGACCGCCAAGTCTGCACGCTAGCTGCAGATTCCTGAGCCCGGCGACACCCTCTCCCCTTCGCATTCTTTTCGCGCACCTCCTGTCGCCGGGCCCCACGCCCAGCGCCAGCTTGCGCCTTGGCAACGGCCGGGGCGCGAACGCCAGGAGTGTCCATGCCCCCGTTTCCTTCGGGCGAGATTTCGCTCGCCCCGTGCGCCCCTGCGCGCAGCCTGCCCGCCGATGAGGCCATCGCCAGCGCGGCGGTCGCCCCCGACATCACCCGCCACTTCATCCGTGCCAAGCAGCCCTGCGCCGACGGCTACCGCTGGTACCTGCGCCGCCAGGAGGGCGCCAGCAACTACCAGGCGCTGCTGGACGACCTGGTGCGCGAAGGTCGCGTGGAAGACGCTTGCTGGATGCTGGACCAGTTCGGCCCCACCAACGATGTGCTGGAGGTGGACCACCTGGAAGCAGACGCGCTGGTGTTTGCGGGCAGCGTGCGCTGCCGGGGCCACACCGACGTGGAGGGAGTGCTGCGCACCGGCCGCAGCCTCAGCGTGCTGGGCGGCCTGCGGGTGGGTGGTGCACTGCGCGTGGGCGAAGACCTGCGCGTGGTGGGCGCAGTGCGCTGCGAGGGCAGCGCGCGGCTGCACGGCGATGCGCGCGTGGGCTGGTCGCTGACAGTGGCGCAGCGGCTGCAGTGCACAGGCAGCCTGCGCGTGGGCGGCGAGCTGGACTGCGGGGCTGCCGCCCACGTCGGTGGCCACTGCCGGGTGACCCAGGATCTGCGGGTGGTAGGCGACCTGGGTTGCGACGGCGGCATCAAGGTGGGTGGCCACTTGCAAACCGATGCTGCCGTGCAGGCTGCCCGGGGCGTGTGGGTAACGGGCGACGTGGACTGCAAGGGCCACCTGCAAGTGGGCTGGGGTGTGCGGGCCGGTGGGCACATTCACGCCGGAGGGGCCATCCGTGCGGGCGAGAGCCTGTGGGCGGGCGAAACCATTGCGGCGGGTGAGGCCTACGGCGTGTACGCAGGCTTGGTGGTGCCGCTACCCGACTGGCCCCACAGCGCCCAGGTGTGCGCCCGCGAACAGCCTGCACGCCTGCTGAGCGGCTGCTGGATCGATGGCCAGGGGAACACGCCATGATGGCCATCGCCTGCAGCCTGTGCGACCCACGCGACGCCACCGTCATCGCCAACACGTGGCCCGGCCAGGGCTTGCTGGGCCGGTGGGCCCAGCGGCTGACCGAACTGCGCATCGACGTGGATCTGTCGGGCCGCGACATCCAGCGCGAGTTCGAGGCGCTGTACGACCGCATCCGCACCAACCACCGCACGCGCGATGCGATGCAGCCGTTGCCCTTGCATCTGCATGGGCTGGTGTTTCGCCTGCGCGAGGCCGACGGCGAATACTTTGTGTATGCCATCGACCCGCAGCGCAACCGCATCGTGGCCTACACCGTGTTCAACCGGCTGGTCGAGGTGGACCGCCGCACCGACCGCCACCTGCGTGCGCCCCACACCAAGGTGGTGGACGGCTACCGCCGCATGGGCATTGCATCAGCCATCTACCGATGGTGGCTGGACTCAGGGAGGAGCCTGATAACAGGCGCACGCCAGTCGGCCGGCGCCCATGGCCTGTGGATGGCCCTGGCACGCGACTACGAACTGGCAGCGGCGCGCATCGACACCCACAAACGCGTCCAGCAGCTGCCGCTTCCACCACCCCCAGGGTTTTTCAACGCGCTGGACACCCGGCTGGTTCTGGTGGGGCGCGATTGCCGCCTGGCGGACTTCATGCAGCATGCGGGCTGGGGCGGCTGATCGGGTGACCCCGGCCGTTCCCCGCCTCTCAGCCCAGCACCTCGCGCAGGGCAGCGTCGTACAGGCCGGTGAGCTTGTCCATCACCCCCAGCAGGCGTTCGCTGGTGGTGGCCACGGCGTTCAGCCCCGCGTCATCGGCCGCGCGGCGCAGCGCGGATTCAAAAAACAGCCACTGCGAATCGGCCAGCTCCAGCTCGTTGCGGATGGACGATGTGGACACGGGCGCCGCCTTCAATGTCTGCAAGGCCTGGCGGAAGTCCGCCGCATCGGACGCCAGCTGCGCCTGCACCACCTTGGAATCCACCTTGGCAGCACTCAAAAAGTAGTTCTTGGCCAGGCGCTGCGACAGCATGCGCTGGCGGCCCGCCAGGTTCACCAGGCGGGCACTGGGGGCCTGTGCCATTTTTTCGATGGCCTCGGTCACGGCCTGCGCAATGAGCAGCGTTCGATCGGCCTGTTCCGATGCCGCCGCTACCAGGGCCGTGGTGGTGGCGGGCGCCGAAGTCATCTGGTTGAGCAGGGCAAACTGCTTTTGCACTTCTGCCAGCTGCCGCCCGACTTCTGCAGGCCACTGGCCCGACTGCATGCCTCGGGCCAGTTCGCCGCTACCCGTCTGCACCATCTTGCGCGCCAGCCCCATCACATCCACCGCCGCAGCAGGCAGCACCTGCAGGTACTGCTGGCAATAGGCCTTGGCCATGCGCTGCGACAGTGCGCGAAACCAGCCCGCATAGTTGATGGCCCCCGACAACCCCATCTGCGCCTGGGCTCCAGTCGCCCAAGTTGCCCAGGTGGGCAGCAGAACACCCGCCGCCACCCACTGAAGGGCCACACGGCGCTGGCATGGCGTGGCATCGGCAGAAAATTCGCGCGTCAACATGGGAATCCCCTTGAAATCGAATGGGCAGATTGTTGCAACGCAGCAACCAGAACGCCCTGCGCCATGTCAAAGGCGGGCCATACCAGCGCCTGGGCAAAACTTGACCGCGATCAACTCCGCGCGCAGGGGCTTGCCCCCTCTGCAGGCCCCCTTGCGGCAAAATCACGCCATGGCCGAACGTGTGATTCCTCTGGTGGACCAACGCATCGCCGCTCTGGCGGCGCGGGTGCCCACACACCCCGTGGCCCCCACCGGCCTGCTCACCGACACCCGGGGCCGCCCGCTGCGTGACCTGCGCATCAGCGTGACGGACCGCTGCAACTTCCGCTGCAACTACTGCATGCCCAAGGAAGTGTTCGACAAGGACTACCCCTACCTGCCCCATGGCGCGCTGCTGAGCTTTGAAGAGATCACGCGGCTGGCAAAGCTCTTCCTGGCGCATGGCGTGCGCAAGATCCGCCTGACCGGTGGCGAGCCCCTGCTGCGCAAGAACCTGGAAGCGCTGGTGGCGCAACTGGCCCAGCTGCGCACGGTGGACGGGCTGGCGCCCGACCTCACGCTGACCACCAACGGATCGCTGCTGGCGCGCAAGGCTAAAGCGCTGAAAGACGCGGGCCTGAACCGCGTGACCGTGAGCCTCGACGGCCTGGACGACGCCGTGTTTCGCCGCATGAACGACGTGGACTTTCCGGTGGCCGACGTGCTGGCGGGCATCGAAGCGGCGCACGCCGCCGGGCTGTCGCACATCAAGGTCAACATGGTGGTCAAGCGCGGCACCAACGACCACGAAATTTTGCCCATGGCCCGCCACTTCCGGGGCACGGGCACCACGCTGCGTTTCATCGAATACATGGACGTGGGCGCCACCAACGGCTGGCGCATGGACGAAGTGCTGCCCTCGGCCGAGCTGATCAACCGCCTGCGCGCCGAGCTGCCGCTGGTCCAGCTCGACCCGAGCAGCCCCGGCGAAACTGCCGAGCGCTGGGGCTATGCCAATGCCGCAGGCCAATATGACCCCGCCCTGGGCGAGGTGGGCGTGATCAGCAGCGTGACCCAGGCGTTTTGCCACGACTGCAACCGCGCGCGCCTGTCTACCGAAGGCAAGCTCTACCTGTGCCTGTTTGCCTCCGAGGGCTACGACCTGCGAACCCTGCTGCGCGGCGGCGCCAGCGACGAGGCGATTGCCTCGGCCATCGCGCCCATCTGGCAGCAGCGCGCTGACCGCTACTCCGAGCTGCGCAGCACCCTGCCGGCAGACAATACGCCAGGGGTGCGGCGTGTGGAAATGAGCTACATCGGCGGGTAAGCAAAGTGCCGACTTTTTAGGGCACCATCGGTGGCTTCGGTCCTCGCGTTGTCCTTACAGCCACCCATGTCCCTTCAACCCAAACACCGCGCACTGTTTCTGGCCAACGCCGCCGTTCTGGTCACCCACCAGATCGACGCCGCGTACTGGCACGAGTGGGAGCTGTTTCACATCCCCGGCGGCAACCAGGTCAACTTGCTGCTGAACCTGCCCATCATTGCGCTGGTGCTGTACGCGCAGTCGCAAGTGGCCCGTGGCGAGGGTTCAGCGGCCCTGATGTTCTACAAACTCATGCCTTGCCTCGGTGCCTTGACCGTGGTGATCCACGGGCTGTTTTTTGCCCTGGGACACGAGGCCTTTGTACAACCTGTGTCCCTGGGCCTGCTGGTCGGCACGGCTGTCCTTTCCTGCCTGCAGTTGACCGCGCTGCGCACCCGGCCGCTGCGGTAGCCCTCTATTTCACGCTCCATCGCGCGCACCATGACCAAGATTGACACCCAAGACATTACCGGCATCGTCCTTGCCGGCGGCCGCGGCTCCCGCATGGGCGGGGTCGACAAAGGCCTGCAAAACTTTCGGGGCCTGCCCCTGGCCCTGCACACCCTGATGCGACTGCAGATGCAGACCGGCGCCACCATGGTCAACGCCAATCGCAATCTGGCCGCCTACGAAGCCTTCGGCGCACCGGTGTGGCCCGACGTGCTGAGCGACTATGCCGGGCCGCTAGCGGGTTTTTTGACAGGACTGGAGCGTTGCGAAACGCCCTGGCTGCTGACAGTGCCCTGCGACACCCCGCTGTTCCCCCTGGACCTGGCCCAGCGCCTGGCGGCGGCGGCTGACGCCCAGGACGCCGACATCGCCATGGCCGCAGCGCCCGAGGACGATGGCACGGGCCGCACCACCGTGCGCACCCAGCCGGTGTTCTGCCTGCTGCGCGTGGACCTGCTCGAAAGCCTGGTCGCTTTCACCCAGGCCGGTGGCCGCAAGATTGACGCATGGACGGCACAGCACCGCTGCGCCATCGTGCCGTTTGACCAGCCCGGCGACGACCCCAAGGCCTTTTTCAACGCCAACACCCTAGCTGAGCTGCACGCGCTGGAAAGCGCGAGCGCACCGCAGGCCTGATCACGCACCGCTGCGATGAACGCGCACACGCCTGCGGCCGCCCGTGCAGTGTTGATCCGCCCGTTGGTCGCATCGGACGCTGTGGCCTACAAAGCCCTTCGCGACGAGGCTTTGCGCACCGCGCCGGATGCGTTCACGTCCGACTACGAATCCTCGGTGGGCCGCGATGCCAGCGAGTACGTGGCGCGGTTTGGCGCGCCGGAGTCGGGTCAGTTCTTCCTCGGCGCCTTCGATGCCGCAGGCCAGCTGGTCGGCTGCCTGGGCTGTGAGCGCGAGCAGCGCACCAAGCAGCGGCACCTCGCCACGCTGGTAGGCATGATGGTTGCGCCACAAGCCCAGCGCCAGGGCATCGGCCAGCAGCTGGTAGCCGCCTGTGTTGAGGCCGCCAGCCGCGTGCCCGGACTGACCCAGCTGGTGCTGACGGTCACGGCCTCCAACACGCATGTCGTGCGCTTGTACGAGCAGGCCGGGTTCCGCGCCTGGGGCCTGCTGCCCCACGCCATCGTGGTGGACGGCGTGGGCTTTGACAAGCTGCACATGGTGCGCGTGCTGTACGACTGATTGAAAGTTACTGAGACCCATGAAAACCATTGCCCAGATTGCCGCCGAACTGCAAGGCTACGACCCGCAGGCCCTGAGCGCTGCCGATGTGAACACGTTCTTGGAACGGCTGGTCGAGCCCGTGAGCGCCACCGAAGACTTGCCCCTCTTCAGCGCCCTGGGACGCGTGCTGGCGCAGGACGTGATTTCGCCCATCAGCGTGCCACCACACGACAACTCGGCCATGGACGGCTATGCGTTTGCCGGCGACCAACTGGTCGCAGGCCAGCCTCTCACGCTGCGCGTGGTGGGCACGGCGCTGGCGGGCAAGGCCTGGGTGGGCACCGTGGCGGCGGGCGAGTGCGTCAAGATCATGACCGGCGCCATCATGCCCACGGGCCTCGATACCGTGGTGCCGCAGGAGTTCACCACAGCCGCCGCAGCTGACGGCCACATCACCATCGCGGCCGATGTGCTCAAGACCGGCGACAACCGCCGCTTCAAGGGCGAAGACTTGATGGAGGGTAGCGTGGCGCTGGCCAAGGGCACGCTGCTGGCGCCAGCTGCGCTGGGCCTGGTCGCCAGCCTGGGCCTGCCCACCGTCACGGTGTACCGCCGCCTGCGCGTGGCGTATTTCTCGACCGGCGACGAGATCCTGAGCCTCGGCGAACCACCCCGCGAAGGCGCCGTGTACGACAGCAACCGCTACACCGTGTTCGGCCTGCTCACGCGGCTGGGCGTAGAGGTGATCGACCTGGGCGTGGTCCGCGACGAGCCGGAACTGTTGGAGGCCGCATTTCGCAACGCAGCGCAGCGCGCGGACGCCATCATCACCAGCGGCGGCGTGAGTGTGGGGGAGGCCGACCACACACGCACCATGATGAAGAAGCTGGGCGACGTGGCCTTCTGGCGCATTGCCATGCGGCCGGGCCGCCCCATGGCGGTGGGGCGCATTGCCACCACAGAAAATCAAGCCAAATTGGCCTCCAGCACTTATCCATCAAGCGCTAACAGCTATCAAAATGATACCAATCACCCCCACAGCGGTGCGGTGTTGTTCGGCTTGCCAGGCAACCCCGTGGCGGTGATGGTGACCTTCCTGGCCTTTGTGCGCCCCGCCCTGCTGCGCATGATGGGCAGCAACCACAGCGCCCCACCGCTGCTGCGCGCCACCAGCACCGAGGCCATGCGCAAGAAGCCTGGCCGCACGGAGTATCAGCGCGGCACCATCACCACCGCCGCCAACGGCACCCTGCAGGTGCGCACCACGGGCAACCAGGGCTCGGGTGTGCTCAGCTCGATGGTGCAGGCCAACGGACTCATCGTGCTGCACCACGGCCAGGGCAACGTGGCCGTGGGCGATGCGGTGGATGTGATGGTGTTTGACGGCGTTATTTGACCCCCTGAATCGCTTTGCACCTTCCCCCAGGGGGACCGACGCCTTCACTGCGGGGCGGCCCTTGCCAAGCATCCCTCACAGGAGCCGCGCCCGTGGCACCCCGCGCGGGCGAAGCACAGCACAATGGCTCTTTTCATTTGCACCCGTTTGGAAATCTTGCGCCCATGCCCTACACCGCCCAGCACCTTGCGCAACCCCCATCCCGTGACGAGGTGGACCGCCTGACAGGCGCCGCCGTTGTGGAATTTGGCACCCCCTGGTGCGGCCACTGCCAGCGCGCGCAGCCACTGATCGAACAAGCGCTGAAGGACCGCGCAGACGTAGCGCACATCAAGGTGGAAGATGGCCCCGGCCAGCGCCTGGGTCGCACCTTCGGCGTCAAGCTGTGGCCCACGCTGGTGGTCTTGAAGGACGGCAAGGAGGTCGCTCGCCTGGTGCGGCCGCAGGGGCAGCAAGACGTTCTGGACGCCGTAAACACCGTCTCGGCACCTGAATGAGGCACGCGTCCGACTCCGAATAGAAAGAAGCCCCATCGGGGCTTCTTATTGGGTCGCACCGCTCCGCCGTTGGGGCTCCGCATGGCTACTTGGCCACGTAATCGTGCGGCGGGTGCAGCGGATGCTCAGGCTCCTCGGCAGCCACGGCCGTGTTCGCACCCGGCACTGCCTTGCGCGCAAACAGGGTGTACATGGTGGGCACCACAAAGATCGTGAGCAGCGTGCCCAGCGACATGCCTCCCACAATCACCCAGCCGATCTGCGTGCGCGTCTCGGCGCCAGCGCCTGAAGCCAGCGCGAGCGGGATGGCTCCCAGCACCATGGCGCCGGTGGTCATCAGGATGGGGCGCAGGCGCTGGGCCGAGGCCTTGACGAGCGCATCCACCATCTCCATGCCTTGCTCGCGCAGCTGGTTGGTGAACTCCACGATCAAGATGCCGTGTTTGGTGATGAGCCCCACCAGCGTGATCAGCCCGATCTGCGAGTACACGTTGAGCGAGCCGCCGCTCCACTTGAGCGCCAGCAGCGCACCAATCATCGACAGCGGCACCGAGACCATGATGACCAGCGGGTCGATGAAACTCTCGAACTGCGCGGCCAGCACCAGGAAGATAAAGACCAAAGCCAGTACGAAGACGATGCCCAGCGCCCCCTGCGAGCTCTTGAACTCGCGCGAGGTGCCGTTGAGTTCGGTGGTGTAGCCGGGCTTGAGCACTTTCGCCGCCGTGGCGTCCATGAAGCTCAGCGCCTCGCCCAGCGAGTAGTCAGGCGACAGGTTGGCCGTGATGGTGGCCGAGCGGCGCTGACCAAAGTGGTTCAGCTCGCGCGGGCTCACGCTTTCGCGCACGTTGACCAGGCTGGACAGCGGGATCATGGCTTCGTTGCGGCCGCGCACGTAGATGGTGTCGATGTTCTCGGGTGTGGTGCGGCCCCTGGCCTCGGTCTGCACGATCACGTCGTACTGCTCGGCATCGCGCTTGTAGCGCGTCACTGTGCGCCCTCCCAACATGGTCTCGATGGCCTTGGCCACCACATCCACGCTCACGCCCAGGTCGGCGGCGCGTTCGCGGTTGACTTCGATGCGCAGCTCGGGCTTGTTCAGCCGCAGGTCCACGTCAGGGCCGACGATGCCGGGGTTCTGCGCGATCTCGGCCATGAAGGCGTTGGTGACGGCGTTGAGGTTTTCGTAGCTGTCCGAGGTCTGGATCACGTAGGTGAGCGGACGCGAGCGAAAGCCCTGACCCAGCGACGGCGGCGTGATGAGAAAGGCGTTGACGCCAGGCAAGCCCGACACCTTGGGCTGCAGCTCGCGCGCCAGCTCCAGCGTGGTGCGGTCACGCTTCTCCCAATCCACAGTGCGGTAAATCACGCTGCCCTGGGCCACGGTGGGGTTGCCGATGTTGGCGAAGATGCGGTCGAACTCGGGGTAGTCCTGGCCGATCTTTTCCAGCTCCAGTGCGTAGCGGTTGGTGTAGTCCAGCGTGGCGCCGTCGGGGGCGGTGACGCTGGCCAGGATGGTGCCCCGGTCTTCCAGCGGCGACAGCTCTTGCCGCATGCTGGGGTACACCACCACCAGCGCCGCACCACTCACCGCCATCACCGCCAGCACGATCCAGCGGGCCTGGAAGATGGCGCCGCGCACACCCCCGCGCTCGCTGCCCTTGGCCGACCAGCGGGCCGTCACCAGCCACCGCAAAAGGCGGCCATAAGCGTCTGACAGAGACGTGAGCCAGCGCTCCATCGAGCGGTCGAACCAGTTGGGCTTCGGGTTGTGCTTGAGCAGTAGCGAACACATCATGGGTGACAGCGTCAGCGCCACGAAGCCGGACACCACCACCGCGCCCGCCAAGGCCAATGCGAATTCCACAAACAACCGGCCTGTGCGGCCCGGGGTAAAGGCCAGCGGGGCATACACCGCCACCAGCGTGAGCGTCATGGCCACGATGGCAAAGCCGATTTCGCGCGCGCCCTTGATGGCGGCTGAGAACGGGTCCAGCCCTTCCTCGATGTGGCGGTAGATGTTCTCCAGCATCACGATGGCATCGTCCACCACCAGGCCGATGGCCAGCACCAGCGCCAGCAACGTGAGGGTGTTGATCGAAAAACCCGCCAGCGACATCAGCGCAAAACTGCCCACCAGGCTCACCGGGATGGTGATGATGGGAATGATGGACGCGCGGAAGGTGCGCAGAAACACGAAAATCACCAGGGCCACCAGCACCACGGCCTCGGCAATGGTGGTGTAGACGCTTTTGATGGACCGGTCGATGAACAGCGAGTTGTCGTTGGCAATGTCGATGCCGATGTCCGGTGGCAGGTCGGCCTTGAGCGTGGGCAGCATGGCGCGCACGCCCTGCGACAGCTCCAGCGGGTTCGCGGTGGCCTGGCGGATCACGCCCACGGAAATGGCTTCGCGCCCGTTCAGGCGCACGCGGCTGCGGTCGCTGGCGGCGCCCTCTTCCACCCGCGCGACGTCGCGGATTCGGACCGGGAAGCCGTTCACGGTGCGGATCACCACCTCGGAAAACTGCGACGGCGTGGCCAGGTCGGTCTGTGAGGTAACGCTGAACTCGCGCTGCTGCGACTCGATGCGGCCTGCGGGCAGCTCCAGGTTGTTGCGGCGGATGGCGTCTTCCACGTCCTGCGTGGTCAGGCGGTAGCCCGCCAAACGCTCGGGGTCCAGCCACACGCGCATGGCGTATTTCCGCTCGCCGTAGATGGGCACATCGGCCACACCGGTCACCGTCTGCAGCCGCGGCTTGACGATGCGGTTGATAAGGTCGTTGATCTCCAGCGGCGTGCGTGTCTCGCTGCTGAAAGCCAGCCACATCACGGGCGAGGCATCGGCCTCCACCTTGGCGATCACGGGCTCATCCACAGCATCGGGCAGGCGGTTGCGCACCCGCGCGGTGCGGTCGCGCACCTCGGCGGCGGCGTTGTCGGCGTCTTTCTCCAACCGAAAGCGCACGCTGATCTGGCTTTGCTCGGCCCGGCTGATGGAGGTGATGACGTCCACCGCGTCAATGCCCGCAATGGAGTCTTCGAGCGGCTTGGTGACCTGGGATTCGATCACCTCGGCCGACGCGCCCGCATAACGCACGCTGACGGTGACCACGGGTTCGTCGATCTTGGGGTATTCGCGCACCGACAGGCGCGTGAAGCTCACGGCGCCGATCAGCAGCACCAGCAGCGAGAGCACGGTCGCAAAGACCGGTCGGCGTATCGATATTTCAGCGAGTTGCATGGCAGTCCTGGAACTTCATCGATCACGCAGGATGGCGTGGGCTGCCTTGTGGTGCGCGGCCGGGCGTGCCCGCAAGCTGGCAAGGATTAGGGCCGGGCAACGGCGCCACTACGGCATTGGCCGATGCTGCAGTGGCAGTGGCAGCGGTAGCAGCATTGGCAACGGGTGCGGCTGCCATCGGCTGCGCCGCTGCGCGGGGGCTGCTGGCGCTGCCAGCCCCAGTGGGCGCTGGTGCATCGGTCGGTGCCACGGCACCTGCAGCACGGTCTGCACCTGCCGCCCCGGCCGAGGCGGCTGCGCGCGCTGGTGATGGCGCGCCGCCATTGCTCTGCTTGCCTGGCTTGCCCAGTTCCACCACACGCACTGGGGTGCCATCCTTTTGGATGCGCTGCTGGCCTGCGGTCACCACCACATCTCCCATGGCCAGACCATCCACCACTTCCACAAACCCGGGGGTGCGCGCACCCAGCTTGACGGGTGTGCGCCGCGCCACGCGGCTGCCAGGCTCCTTGCCATCCACAATCTTGAACACATACGGGCTGCTGCCGTCGGGCACGATGGCTTCCTCGGGGATCACCCGGGCATCGCTGCGCTCTGAAAACACGGCCGTCACGCGCGCAAACATGCCGGGGCGCAGTTGCAAGCGCCGGTTGTCAATGCAGCCGCGCACCACCACCGAGCGGCCATCGGCGTCAATCTGGGGGTTGATGGCCTGCACCACGGCGCTGTAGCGCACGCCGGGCAAGGCGTCGAACGCCACCTGGGCGGTCTGGCCCGTGCGGACCTTGCTCTGCAAACGCTCGGGCAGGCGGAAGTCCACATACACCACATCCAGGTCTTCGACATTGACGATGTCGGCACCGTCCTTGAGGTAGTCGCCCACGTTCACCCCGCGAATACCGGCGATGCCGTCAAACGGCGCCACGATCTTCAGGCGCGAGGCCGTGGCCTGCGCCAAGGACAATTTGGCCCGCGCCACTTCGAGGTTGGCGGCACTTTCATCGACCGAACGCTGGCTGATGAAGCCCTGGGCTACCAGTTCCTGATTGCGCTTGTGGTTGGCCTGGGCGATGGAGAGCTCGGCCTGGCTCTGCTGCACCTGGGCGCGGGGCAACTGGTCGTCAAACTGCACCAACACCTGCCCGCGCCGCACGCGCTCGCCGTCGCGAAAGTTGAGCGCCGTGATGCGACCGCTCACCTCGGGGCGCAGCACCACGCTCTGGCGCGACCGCAGACTGCCCACGGCCTCGGCATCGTCGCGCAAGGCCATCTGCCGCACGGCCACGGCCTCTACCGCCACGGGGCGGCCTGCGCCCCCCCCCTTGGCCGCCGTACCAGCTGGCGCGGCGCTACCCCTGCCGTCGGCAGGCGCCTCGCTGCGCACGGACTGGGCCGGTTTCTGAAGCCACCAGGCTGCGCCCGACGCGGCAGCGATGCCGATGACAGCGAAAAAGATGTATTTGTTCTTGGACGCCATGGATCAATGAAGCGGGTGATGTGGGGAAGGCAGCCAAACAATGTATCAGTGCGTGTCTTGCGCTGCAGCAATCCTTGGCATACCCACAAGGGCAATTGCGGCAGATTTACGCAGGCTTTACATGCTGCAGAGACAAAAAAAGCCCCGGAGGGGGCTTCTGATGCCGTGGTGCACAGACGCTGCGCACCGATAGACGCCCACCGTCACCCACGCCCCAGGGCTTTTTCGACACCCCGGTTGGCCAGTGCATCGGCCCGCTCGTTGCCTGGATCGCCCGAATGCCCTTTCACCCAGCGCCATTCGATACGGTGGCCAGCCGTGCTCACCAGCGCGTCCAGCCGCTGCCACAGCTCCACGTTCTTGACCGGCTGCTTGGAGGCCGTGCGCCATCCCTTGGCCTTCCAGCCGTGAATCCACTCGGTGATGCCCTTGCGTACATATTCGCTGTCGAGGTACAGCGTCACGGCGCAGGGGCGCTTCAAGGCCGACAGCGCCTCGATCACGGCCATCAGCTCCATGCGGTTGTTGGTGGTGCCCAGCTCACCCCCAAAAAGCTCTTTTTCAGTCGATCCCGAACGCAACCATGCACCCCATCCCCCAGGGCCGGGGTTGCCCTTGCAGGCGCCATCTGTGTATATCTCTACCTGGTTCAAACTGTGTTCCTGTCTCTGTCGTCGCTGTCTGTGAATATGCGCGAGGTGCTGCCCGTTGCACCCGCCGGGCCTGCCCGGTTGGCAATGGGCACTGTGGAGGCGGCACGCTGTCGGCTGGACCGCCAGGCGGGCTCCAGCAAACGCATGCCGTGAACCCGCTTGACCGCCACCAGAAAATAGGCCGCGCCAAAAATGGGCCACCACCGCTCGCCCAACGGGTCCATGAAACCAAAACGCTCCAGCCACTGGGTGCTGCGCACCGCCGGACGATAACAGCCAAACTGGGCCGACTCGACCTCAAAACTCAAAAGCCTGAGCCAGTCGCGCAGGCGCCGGTAGCCAATGAACTCGCCCACATCCGGCAGGTATAGAGTGCCCCCACCCAGACGCTGGATCATGCGGGCACGCCACTGGCGCAGCCCCCACAGGCTGGTCGGGTTCAGCCCGCTGATGACCACCCGGCCCTCAGGCACGAGCACGCGCTCCACTTCACGCAGGGCGGCGTGGGGGTCAATGCTCAACTCCAGGGTATGGGGCAACACCAGCAGATCCAGGCTCGCTGCCGCAAACGGCAAGGCCACGGGCTCTGTCAGCAGATCCACCGCGCGGCGCTGCAGGGGGGCATCGCCATTACCGGTCTCCAGAAAGGCGATGGAACCCCGCACCGCCTCCTGCCCCAGCGCCAGCCATTGGTGCGGCATGCGGTTGGTGCGAAGGCCATCCAGCAAGGGCATTCCAAGCTGCAGGCTGTGGTAGCCAAAGATATCGGCCACCGCCTCATCGAAGCGCGCCTGCTCCCACGCCAGCAGGTACCGGCCCGGCGGGGAATCGAACCAGTGGTGCAAACCTATAATTTGATCGCTCATGAACTTGCTGCCGCTGCCCGCCTTTACCGACAACTACATCTGGATGCTGCACGACGGCCGCCAGGCGATCGTTGTGGACCCGGGAGATTCCGCGCCTGTGCTGCAGGCCCTGCAGCACCTTGGCGTGCAGTTGAAGGCCATTCTAGTCACGCACCACCATGCCGATCATGTCGGCGGTGTGGATGCAGTGCGCAGCGCCACCGGCGCCGTGGTCTACGGCCCCGCACGCGAGAAAATCCCCGAGCCGCTGCACCGCCTGGCGCACGGTGATGCCGTGGAAACCATGGGACTTCGGTTCGAAGTCATGGATGTGCCTGGCCATACCGCTGGCCACATTGCCTACTACTGCCCCGACATCGACGGGGAGCCCCTGCTGTTCTGCGGCGACACGCTTTTTTCGGGCGGCTGTGGCCGGCTGTTTGAAGGCACGCCCGCCCAAATGCTGAACTCCCTGGACCAGCTGGCGGCGTTGCCCGGCAACACCCGCGTATGCTGCACCCATGAGTACACCCTCTCCAACCTGAAATTTGCGCGGGCCGTGGAACCCGGCAATGCGGCCTTGCTCCACTACAGCAGCCAGTGCGAAGCACTGCGGGCCCGCCACCAGCCCACACTGCCGTCGCGCATGGCCCTGGAGCAAGACATCAACCCCTTCCTGCGCGTGCGACAGCCTGCAGTGGCCCAGGCGGCCCATGGCTACGACGCAAAGGTGAATCAAGACGATGCCGTGGCGGTACTGGCCGCACTGCGTCAATGGAAAAACGAGTTTCGATGAAAATTTTGCACATCGCCTGCCTGGCGTGCGCGCTCTGGCTCACGGGCTGCGCCACCACCGGGCCTTCGCAGGACAGCGCGGCTGACAGCGCACCCTCCACACCCACCGGTGCACCACCCCGGACCGCACACACCCCCGTCATCCCCAACGGCCCGCTCAGGCCCATCACCGCCGCGCAGGCCTCCAGCGGCGAGGTCGCATCGCTCTCGGCCCCCGCCGACCTGTGGGACCGCATCCGCCGAGGCTTTGCCATGCCAGACCTGCAGCACGAACTGGTGCAGGACCGCGAGCAGTGGTACGCCACGCGACCCGACTACATGCAGCGCATGACCGAGCGCTCCAGCAAGTACCTTTTCCATATCGTTGAAGAGCTGGAGCGACGCGGCATGCCCACCGAGCTGGCGCTGCTGCCCTACATCGAAAGCGCGTTCAACCCGCAGGCTGTGTCCAGCGCCAAGGCGGCCGGCATGTGGCAGTTCATGCCCGCCACCGGCAACTATTTCGACCTCAAGCAGAACGCCTTCCGCGACGACCGCCGCGATGTGCTCGCCTCCACGCGCGCTGCACTCGACTACCTGCAAAAGCTCTACGGCATGTTTGGCGACTGGCACCTGGCCCTGGCCGCCTACAACTGGGGCGAAGGCAGCGTAGGCCGGGCCATTGCCCGCAACCAGAAGCAGGGACTGGGCACCAGCTACACCGACCTGAACATGCCGGCCGAAACCCGCATGTATGTGCCCAAGCTGCAGGCCGTGAAGAACATCGTAGCCAACCCCGAGGCCTTCCGCACCGAGCTGCCCCTCATCGAAAACCACCCCTATTTCCAGACGGTGGACATCACCCATGACATCGACGTTGCGCTGGTGGCCACGCTGGCAGGCATTCGCGAGGAAGATTTCCGCGCGCTGAACCCGTCGTTCAACAAGCCTGTCATTCTGGCTGCCGGTACGCCACAAATCCTGCTGCCCTGGGACAACGCCAAGGTGTTCCAGCGCAACCTTGAAGCGCGCCGCGAGGGCCAGTATGCAAGCTGGACCGTGTGGTCCGTGCCCTCCACCATGACGGTCTCCGAAGCCGCGCAGCGGGCAGGCATGAGCGACAACGACCTGCGCAGCATTAACAACATTCCTCCCCGCATGCTGATCAAGGCAGGCTCGGCGTTGATGGTCCCGCGTTCATCCGCCATCCGGCAGGACGTCTCCTCGCACCTGGCAGACAACGGCCAGGTCGCTTTCTCGCCAGAGATCGTGACCCGCCGCACCACGGTGCGAGCCCGCAAGGGAGAAACCGTGGCCAGCATTGCCCGGCGCTACAAGCTCAGCGCTGCCAGCGTGGCCGACTGGAACGACGTGCGCGCCAGTGCGGCTTTCAAGCTGGGCGAGCAGGTGGTCGTGTACCTGCCCGTGCGACAGGCCGCGCAGGCGCGTGGCACGGTGGCCCGCTCCGGTTCTGACAAGCGCTCGGCTGCTGCGCCTGTACGCCGAGGGGGAACCCCCTCCAAGGTCAAGCGCCGCTAAAACGCCATTGGAACGCCGCGGGCAACGCGCAAGAAGGCGTCACCAGGCGCCTCAGAACTTCAGCGAGTGCATGCCCAGAAGCCCCAGTATGCCCATGATGATGAGGTACAGCGCCACGATGGTGCTGAGCAGACGGGGCATGACGAGGATGAGAATGCCCGCGATCAAAGAGACAAGCGGGCCGATGCTGAGGGTAAAAGACATGGAGCAATCCTGGTGAGGTAGATGACTGGTAGGCCGAGGCTACGGCAAACCGAACGCCGACGAATGTAAGCCATCTTCCCGACCCGGATGCCGACGCATTGCGACAGCGCGCGGCATCCACTGATCAATCTGGGTCCTGCACTGCCACCGCTCCTCTGCGGTTACCCCCAAAGTGGCCCAGCGGGTATCCGGCGCGCAAGCTCAGACGTTGAATTTCTGCCGCGCCTTGCGCACGAAATCGTTGGTGTAGGTGCGTGCCAGCTCCACCTTGAAATCCGCCAACTCGGGGTGCACGCGCGAGAGCACGCGCAAGGCCGTGGCTGCGCCATCGTCGGGCATCATCCCGTGGGTCGAATAGGTCTCGCGCACCCGGCTGAAGGCCGCCAGATACAGCCCCCGGTCTCCCATCAGGTAGCCCGGAGGCACCGCCTTGACAAGGTCTGCCGGGGCAGCGGTCTGCAGCCATTTGAGGGCATGCACGATGCCGTTGGCCAGTGCCTGGGCCTGGGCGGCATGTTTTTGCAGGAAGGGCTGCGGCGCATAAAGACAGCTGGCTGGCAGGGCGCCGCCAAACATCTCCTGCGCGGCCTTGAGTGAGCGCATGTCGCCCGCAATGCGTGTGTCTGCCTTCTGCTCCAGCAGCGTCATGATCGGGTCGGCATGGCACAGCGCATGCACCTGTCCGGAACGCAGCGCATTCATCGCGGCCATACCAGAGCCCACGCCCACAAACGCCACGTCACGCGGCCCCATGCCCGCTCGGGCCAGCACCACGCTGGCCGCCAGGTGCGTAGACGACCCTACCGATGACACGCCAATGCGCCGTCCCTGCAGATCCGCCAGATCCTTGTACGCAGGCAGCGAGCGTTGCGAAACCCCCAGCGCCAGTTGAGGCGCACGCCCCATCACCACCAGCGAGCGGTAGGACTGGCCACGCACCTGCTGCCGGATGGTGTGCTCGAAGGCTCCGGCACAGACATCGGCCCCACCCTCCTGCACCGCCTGCAGGGCCAGGGCGCCGGCCGAAAAATCGCGCACTGTCACGTCCAGGCCTTCCGCCTTGAAGTAGCCCAGCTGGTCGGCCAGCGCCAGCGGCAGGTGGTAGAGCACGCCCTGCCCGCCCACGGCAATGGTGACGTTGCCCAATGCTGCTGCCCCCTCTGCCTGCGCCCGCACAATGGCAGGCGCAAACACCCCCGCCGCCGACAGGGCGGAGACGGCGCCAAAGGCGCGGCGGGTGAGCAATGGGCGGGTCATGGAAATCCGTGAGAATCAGTGGAAGCAGCAATGCTGCATTGCAACAATCGTGCCCCAGAGCCCAAAAACCCGCATCAGGGGGAATCCCTGCGGGTTTCTACGTACCAGGGTTGAAAGAAACTGGAGCCCGACCAGCAGCCCCCCAAAAGAGTGACGCCAGCCCTTCTTCAAAGGCCGGGCTGGCAAAGATCAGCGGTAGCCGACGAACAGGATGCCGAGATTGACCAAAAACGCTGCGGCCCAGACCACACTGCGCACGGTGGGCATGTCGGACACGTACATCATGATGTAGAAGATGCGCAGCATGACGTACAGCAGCGCCAACATGTCCAGCAACGTCTGCCCCGCCCCGAGCAGGTGCGCGATGATCACGGCACCGATGAAGAACGGCAAGCCTTCGAAACTGTTGGCCTGCGCCGCATTGGCGCGGGCCCGCCAGTCGGTCTGCCGAGCCATCCAGGCGCGGGGGTCGCGGTTGTCAAAGCCACCGTCCTTGCGCGACTTGCCGAAGCTGCCACTCTTGGCCAGCCAGGCGCAGCCCATGGGAAGCAGGGCTGCGATCAGCACGCACCAGTAGGCCACTGTGAACCGTGCGACATGCATGGTGGTATTCATTTTTAAGCCTTTTTGGGCTCTAGCGCTTGATACACAAGCGCTAGCAGCTATTAAATTGTGAGTATTCTAGCCGCCGCAGGTACAAATTTCGCGAACAACCACCTAGCGGCGATCCACCAGCGCATGCGCAATCGTGCCCAGGTCCACATACTCCAGCTCGCTGCCCACGGGCACGCCACGCGCGAGCCGTGTCACGTGCAGCCCCCGGCTCCTGAGCGCCTCGCTGATCACATGGGCCGTGGCCTCGCCTTCGGCATTGAAGTTGGTCGCCAAAATGACCTCTTGCACCGTGCCATCGGTGGCCCGGTCCATGAGCTTTTGCAGGCCTATTTCCTTGGGGCCAATGCCATCGAGGGGGCTCAGCCGCCCCATCAGCACAAAGTAAAGCCCCTTGAACGCCCCCGTGCGCTCCAGCGCCGACTGATCGGCCGGTGTCTCGACCACGCAAAGCCGCGTCGCATCGCGCTCAGGGTCCAGGCAGGTACTGCACACCTCGGCCTCGGTGAACGTGTGGCAGCGCGCGCAATGGTGCACGGTGCCCACCGCATCGCCGAGCGCCCGCGATAAGGCCAGCGCCCCCTCCCGATCATGCTGCAGCAAATGAAACGCCATGCGCTGCGCAGACTTCACCCCCACCCCCGGCAAGCGGCGCAGCGCCTGGATCAGAACGTCGAGGGAGTTGGTGGTGGACATGGACAGACTAGAGGCGATGCGCGTGACGTTGTAGGGAGCGGCGGAGCCAGGCTTCGACAAGCTCAGCCCAAACGGATGTAGGGAAGAACAACAGGTGCTCGCCCTCTGCCTTCACACCCCACCCTCAAGGGCGTAGCGAGCGGGATGAGCTGCTAGGCGGACGGAGCACAGGAACCGGAACGTACTTCCTGTACGTGAGGATTCCGAGCACCGCCCAACGACGCAGATCGCCCGCTCGGTAGCCAACCCTCAGAAAGGGAATTTCATGCCGCCGGGGAGGCCTGGCATGCCTTGGGTGAGCTTGCCCATCTTCTCCGAAGAAGTCTCTTCCGCCTTGCGCACCGCGGCATTGAACGCCGCAGCAACGAGGTCTTCCAGCATGTCCTTGTCTTCGGCCAGCAGGCTCGGGTCGATGGTGATGCGCTTGACGTCGTGCTTGCACGTCATCACCACTTTCACCAGGCCCGCGCCCGATTCACCTTCCACCTCGATGAAGGCCAGCTCGTCCTGCGCCTTCTTGAGGTTGTCCTGCATCGCCTGGGCTTGCTTCATGAGGCCTGCAAGTTGTCCTTTGTTGAACATGGTGTGGTTTCCTTTGCTTTCTTTCTGGTTGATCGATTCCCACGAAGGGACAGAGATTCGGTATCCGAGATGCACGGTATTGTGCTGTGCAATGTCAGCGGCCGTCGAAACTGGCACGCGCCAATCCAGTGCACTCGTGGAGCTGGCTTTGCCAGGCCACCGAGTGCGTCCCCCTCCCGCGAAGCAAGAGAGGGGGAACGCGCCGAAGGCGACTCAGGGGGCGCTTCATCTCACGCAGGCTTGATGCTACCCGGCACGATTCTCGCGCCATAGTCGCGCACCAGCGACTGCACATAGGGGTCGTTGTTCACAATCTCCTCAGCACGGCGCTGGCGCTCGGCAGCGGCAGCGGCATTGCGGCGGGCAGGGCTGTCAATGACGTGGCCCACCTCCACACTGATCTGGGTGGCATGGCCAGCAGCCTCCAGCGCGGCGCGCAGGCGCTCGCGTGCAGTAGGCTGGTTCAGCGATTCACGCTCCACACGCAGCAACCAGTGCCCCCCATCGCGCGCCACCAGTTGCGACTGCAGGGCCAGTTCGCGCACCAGGGCGGTAATCGATTCTGCCGCCACCATCTGCTGCACAGTGGCATGCCAGACATCGCCCTCCTCGGTGGGCGTGTAGCGCGCAGAGACGGGCGTTGGCGCAGAAAGCGGCAACGGTTGCAGACGCTCCCCTGGTTCGGGCGATTCACGCACCGGGATTGCTACATATTCAGGAGCGCCTTGCGCATGCTGAGGTTGCGCTGGGTGCTTATTTTTTCCAAATCTCTCGGGCGTACGCACCGGCAGTGCCGTGGCGGCGGAGTTTGCAGGTGATGCAGCACCCGGCTCTTCCGAGCCTGGCCAGGGTGGTGGCTCCGCAGAGTCCACGGATTCGCCGGGTTCTGCAGAAATCTCCGGTGGCAATGCTGGCGAAGCACCTGCTGCAGGCGCTGCGGGAGGCACCGCTGGTGGCACCTGAGAAGCAGGCGCGGGCGTCGGCGCCGTTCGCGCCACGGGGGCTGGCACCGCCACGGCAGCCGCTGCGGGAGCGGCAGAAACCGCAGCTGGTGGGCTGGAAGACGCCGCTTCAGCCCGCGTCAGAGTTTTTTTTTCAGCCGATTCGCCAACGCCGCCAACACCGCTTACAGGCTTGAACGCCAGCAAGCGCAGGAGCACCATGGTCAGTGCCGCGTACTCATCGGGCGCCAGACCCAGTTCACCGCGCCCGTGCAGGCACAGGCTGTAGAGCAGCTGGGTTTCGTCAGCAGGCATCAGCGCGGCAAGACGGGCCGTTTCTGCGGCCTCGGGGTCGTCGGCATCCACGGCGCCTGCCAGCTGCGGCACGGCCTGGAACACCGCCATACGCTGCAGCACGGCGCTCATTTCTTCGAGCGTGGAGGCGGCCGACAGGCCATTGAGACGCAGCGTGTCCGAGGTTTCCACCACGGTCTTGCCGTCGCCCTCGGCCAACGCGCCGATGAGGCGGAACACGTAGGAGCGGTCCACCGCGCCCAGCATCTGGCGCACGGCGGCTTCCTGCAACTGGCCGCTGCCAAAAGCGATGGCCTGGTCGGTGAGCGACAGTGCATCGCGCATGGAGCCCCGCGCGGCGCGCGACAGCAGCCGCAGAGCCTGGGGCTCGGACGATACGTTTTCCGACGCCAGCACCTGCGTGAGGTGGCTCAGGACCGTCTCGGGCGCCATGGGCCGCAGGTTGAACTGCAGACAGCGGCTCAGCACCGTCACCGGCACCTTCTGCGGGTCGGTCGTGGCCAGCACGAACTTGAGGTATTCAGGAGGCTCTTCCAGCGTCTTGAGCATGGCGTTGAACGCCGTGTTCGTGAGCATGTGCACTTCGTCGATCATGAAGACCTTGAAGCGGCCCTGCACTGGCTTGTAGACCGCCTGCTCCAGCAGGCTCTGCACCTCATCCACACCCCGGTTCGATGCAGCATCCAGCTCGGTGTAATCCGGGAAGCGACCACTGTCGATATCCGTACAGGCCGAGCACACGCCGCAGGGTGTTGCGGTGATGCCGCCCTGACCGTCGGGCCCCTGGCAGTTGAGCGATTTGGCCAGAATGCGCGACACCGTCGTCTTGCCCACACCCCGCGTGCCTGTGAACAGGTAGGCATGGTGCAGGCGCTGTGTGTTGAGCGCATTGGTGAGGGCCTGCACCACATGCTCCTGCCCCACCATTTCGGTGAAATTGCGGGGGCGGTACTTGCGGGCGAGCACGAGGTAGGACATTCGGCAGATTCTACGGGCTGTGCCGAGTGTCCTTCCAGCGCCCACGGCAGCGGGGCTGTTCAGAAAAGTGCATCCGCATCCGTCGTACAATCGACGGTGACGGGCCTCCTCGCATGGTGAAGCGGCCAACCGGGTCAGGTGGGGAACCAAGCAGCCCTAACTGTGGAGTCAGTGCCGGGGGTAAGGCTCGTCAACTTCTTTTTTTGCGCTGTCGCGCAGCCCCCTCCCATAGGCGACATCCTTCGCGATGTCCTCTTGCCTGGCGAGGCCAGGCCCTTCGCCTCAGGCGCAAGCACCTTTCGTTCAGCGTGTTCAAGTTCCGGCAGCTTGGCGCAGCCAGTGCAGCGCGCCCAACCCCGCCACGCGGCCACTGGCCAAGCTGGCCGTGAGCAGATAGCCCCCGGTGGGCGCCTCCCAATCGAGCATTTCGCCCGCGCAGAACACGCCCGGTATGGCATGGGCCATGAGGTGCGTGTCCAGCGCCTCAAATGCCACACCACCGGCGGTGCTGATGGCTTCGTCGATGGGCCGTGTGGCCACGACCGTGATGGGCAGTGCCTTGATGGCGTGTGCCAGAGCCACAGGGTCGTTCATGCCGTCTTTACCCAGGTGTTCATACAGGATGCCCGCCTTGATGCCATCGAGCCCCAGACGGCTCTTGAGGTGGCTGGACAATGAACGTGATCCGCGTGGATGGCGCACTTCCACCAGCACGCGTTCCGGCGTGTGGTCGGGCAGCAAATCCAGATGAAAAGTGGCATGGCCGTGGGCCTCGATCTCATCGCGCAGCAGGTGCGACGCGGCGTAGACCAGGCTGCCCTCGACGCCTGTCGCTGTGGCCACGAATTCACCCCTGCGGCTGAACGTGCGGCCCTGGCTGTCGGTGAAAGCCAGCGCCACCGTCTTGAAGGGCTGGCCTGCAAAACGCTCGACAAAATGGGGCGTCCAGCCCACAGCGGGAACGGGGGTGCGGCCGATCAGCTCCTGCAAGAACGCGCGGCGCGTCTCACCCGCCGGCGCATCGGCGCGCAGCACGTCAAAACCACAGTTGGAGGGCCGCAGCGGCGCCACAGCCACACCGCGCTGCGCCAGCAGCGGCACCCAGGCACCATCCGACCCCAGGCGTGCCCAGCTGCCGCCGCCCAGCGCCAACACCACCGACCTGGCGGCCACTGGCACCTCGCCCGCAGGGGCTGCAAAACGCAGGGCACCGTCGTCCGACCAGCCCAGCCAGCGGTGTCGCATGTGGAACACCACGCCCTGCCCGCGCAGGCGCTGCAACCAGGCGCGCAGCAAGGGCGCGGCCTTCATGTCGGCGGGGAACACGCGGCCGGAGGTGCCCACGAAGGTCTCTACACCCAGGCCTTGCGCCCAGGCCCGGACCTCGGGCCCACCAAATTCCTGCAGCAAAGGTTCGAGCTGAGGCTGGCGCTCTGCATACCGGCTGACAAACGGAGCATGGGGCTCGGAATGTGTGAGGTTGAGCCCGCCCTTGCCCGCCAGCAGAAACTTGCGCCCCACCGAAGGCATGGCGTCGAACAGATGAACGGCCACCCCCGCCTGGGCCAGCACCTCGGCCGCCATCAGGCCCGCCGGGCCACCGCCGACGATGGCCACATCGCACGGCAAAGTCCCCGCAGGCAGGGCTGGTGCGACGGGTGAATCGGAAGGAGAAAGGGTGTGAGACACGGGAGAACCTTGCTAAAAGTGGGGGCGTTGCGCGGGTTGGAAGCCCTGGGTGCGGGTCAAAACAAAGAGCCTTGCGCAGAATATGCAGGCCCCGGCGTGGGGCGCGGACGCTCGGGCTTTGCCGGGGCACCCGGCGCAGCGGGGGCGAGAGTATGCCCGAGGGCGGCAAGGGTGGGCCCGCCCCCTGCCCGCACCAAACGCCCATCGCCTGTGAGAAAGGCCGCGTGCACGGCCTCGCCCGGCATCAGGGCCTGTACGGCTTCTTGGTAGCGCTGCAGTTGCGCCACCAGCGCTTGCTGGCGCTGAGGCTGGGCGGCGCTTTTGTAGTCGAGCACCCACCAGCCTGCCACGGCGTCATCTGCAGACAGGGCACGGCGCAGCACCAGCCGGTCGATGCGCAGGCTTTGGCCCTGGTAATGCAGCGGGGCTTCGTTGATGGCGGTCTGCACCTGCTCCGGGTCCCACGCCCAGGCGCCCTCCCCGGCCAGGATGCCCTGTGCCATGCGGGCTGCCAACTCGGCCGCTGCAGGGGCAATGTCGTGGTCGCTGGCCAGCCGGGCGATGCGCGCAGCAGGCCAGCCGTGGGCGCGCAGGTCGGCCAGCGGGGCACCGGCCACACCGGCCTGCTCCAGCAGCTGGTGCATGGCGTCACCCTGACGTGACAGGGGGGTGGACTCCGCGTCGCCAGGCATGGCAACGGGCGTAGCACTGGTGGGGTCGGCGGCTGCAGCACCCGGTTTGGTGCGGGCGCTTTGCAGGGCTTCGGGCAGGGGGTGCAGCGCGGCGATGGTGAAGGTGTCGGGGGTCGCACCGGCTCCAGCGGAAAGCGCAGGGGCCGTGCCCGTGTCCACCTCGGTCACCAGTGGTGCCAGTCGGTTCCACCAACTGCCCGGCGCCGAATTGCTGGGCAATACGGACGACAGCGCCAGGCAATGTTTGGCGCGCGTCATGGCCACGTAGAGCATGTTCAGCTCTTCGCGGCTGCGGGCCTGCTGCTCGGAGGCCAGCGCGGCTTCTGCGCTGGGCGGCGGGTTCGATTCGCTGGCCAGAAAGACAAAGGCCGAGGGCACGGCCTGCTCGCCAGGCCAGTCCACCAGCACACCCATGGTCTCGGCTTTTTGCGGGCGGGTGTCGGTGTCCAGCAGCAGCACGCAGTCGGCCTCCAACCCCTTGGCGCCGTGCACCGTCAGCAGGCGAACGGCCTGCGCATCGGCCCGGCCGGGGGCGCGCACGCCGCCCTTCTTCATGGCCCGCACAAACGCATAGGGCGTGAGGTAGCGGCCGCCATCGTGCTGCAGCGATGCCGCCAGCAGCGCGCGCAGGTTGGCCTGCACTGCCTGGCGCTGGGTGACCGGGGCAGCAGCGGCGAAGCGGGCCAGCACGTCGCCGTGCTCGTAGATGGCATGCAGCGCATCGTGCGGCGGCAGGCCACTCACCCAGTCTTGGTATTGAGTCAAAACAGGCCCCAGCGCTTTCAAGTCAAGCGCAAGCAGCTCACTTTTTAATAGCAAATCGAACCAGCTGCAGCCCGCATGCTCCGGCTGGCGGCGCAGCACGGCCAAGGCCACCAGCGCATCATCGCCCACGCCAAACAACGGCGACTTGAGCGCGCGGGCCAGTGACAGGTCGTGCGTCGGCGAGACCAGTGCATCCAGCAGCGCCACCATGTCCTGCACCTCGGGTGCGTCGAACAGGTCGGCCTTTTCAGGCTGCACACAGGGCAGGTGCAGGGCGCGCAGGGCGTCTTGCATGCTGGCCAGGCGATCACGCTTGCGGGCCAGCACCAGCACCTCTTTGGGCGGGGTGCCGTTGGCAATCTGCGCGGCCACCCAGGCAGCGGCCTGCGTGCACTCGCGCATGCGCTGGGTTTCTTCGGCCTCGTGCCGGGGTTCGGTCAGGCTGTCGCGCCAGGCCAGCGGGTCGCGCGCTGCGCCCTGGCCATCGTCGTCCGCGTCGGTGATGGCGGGCAGGCGCAGCAGCTGGCCTGTATGTTTCGATTCAGTGGTGTGATCGCGGAAACCGCTGGTCTCTTGCTGCGCCTGGGCCTGGCCCATGACGGCGTTGACCGCGGCAATCACGCCCTGTGCGTTGCGGCGCGTGTGATCGCAGCTGAGCAGGTCGCCGCGCAGCCCATCGCGCACAAACGCCTGCGCAGCGATGAACACCTGTGGTTCGGCGCGGCGAAAGCGGTAGATGCTCTGCTTGGGGTCGCCCACGATGAACACGCTGGGCGCGGCCGAACCACCGCCCGAGCCCGCATAGCCGGACAGCCACGCGTGCAGCGCCTGCCACTGCAGCGGGTTGGTGTCCTGGAACTCATCGACCAGCAAGTGGCGGATGCGCGCGTCCAGCCGCTCCTGCACCCAGCCACTGAGCACCGGGTCGGCCAGCATGACCAGGGCCGTGCGCTCCACATCGTTCATGTCCACCCAGCCGTGCTGCTGCTTGACGGCCACAAACTGCGCAATCAGGCAACGCGCCAGCCGGGCCATGCGCTGCTGGTGCTGCCAGGCGTCGTGCTGGCGGCGGGCGGTGAGCAGGCGCTGCAACTCGGGCTCGGCCTCCTGCGCGGCGGGGAACTTCTCCAGGTTCTTGGAGAGGCGGTCTTCCTTGGCCACAAACATCGCTTTGCGCAACATGTCCAGGCGCTGGTTCAGGTCGGTGCAGGCCAGCGCCTCGATGATAGCGTCCGCCGCCTTCTGCGGGGTCTTGTTGGCCTCTGCGCCCAGGGCGCTGGCGCGGCTGCGCCAGCGTTGCAACGCGGCTTCGGTCTGCAGGGCCTCGGCGGGCTCGGCCAAGGCGGCCAGATCGGGGTACGCGAGCTGGAATGGTGGCACCGACGCATCCACCACGCCTGCCTCGTCGGCCAGATCAAACTCCACCCGCTTGGCCAGCGCTGCCGCTAGGGCCTTGTGGGTTTGCGAGCGGCCGTGGCGAGCCACCACGGCTTCGTAGTCGGCACGCAGGCTGGCGCTTTCGGCCACGGTCTGCAAGAACGGGGGCCAGACCTCGCGCACGGCCTCGGCATCGTCTTCGAGCAGCTCAAAGTGCGCGGGCAGGCCCTGTTGCTGCACCAGCGCCAGCGGGGCTGTGCCCAGCAGCGCGGCAAACCAGCTGTGGAAAGTGCGGATTTGCACCGGGCGGCCCGCTTCGAGCAGCTGGCGGTATAGATTTTGTAGCGCCTCGCGCTTTTCCAGCGCGCCTTGGGGGCTGATTCCGCGTGCAATCAGCTCGGCCGTAAGCTCTTCCAGCGGCTTGTGGCTGAACTGCTCCAACCATTCTTGCAGGCGCTGGCGCATCTCGCCCGCGGCCTTTTTGGTGAAGGTGATGGCCAGGATCTCGTGCGGCGCGCAGCCGTCGAGCAGCGCTCGCAGCATGCGCGAGACCAGCATCCAGGTCTTGCCCGCCCCCGCGCAGGCCTCCACCGCCACGCTGCGTGCGGGGTCGCAGGCAATGGCGTAGAAGGCTTCGCGCGAAACGGGGCGGCCGTTGTGTTCGTAGGCGGCCTGGGTGGGTTGTGGAATGCTGACGGTCATGGCGTCTCTTGCGCGGGCAACGCCTGTTCGGCGTCCGCCCAGTAGTCTTTGCGGCACAGGCCGCGCACGGCGCAGAACTCGCACACCGAGCCCTCGCCCAGCGCGGGCAGCGGCGCACCGGCGGCGATGCGGGCCATGTCGTGCTGTATGCCTTCGATGAGCACATCGCGCAGGTGCACCACCTCGTCCTGTTCGTGTATCTGTGTCTCGCCGCGCTCGCCCACGTTGACGTAGGCAGCGCGCAGGGTATCGTGGCTCAGCAGGGCGGCGTAGAAGGCCAGTTGCGTGTCCTCCGCTCCGCTCTTGATGCGCTGGCGGGTCACGCTGTCGCTTTCGGTTTTGTAGTCAATCACCAGCACCGTGGGCTCGCCGGTAGACGAGACACCATCGATGCGGTCGAGGGTGCCGACCAGCTCCAGATCGCCCAGCGGCTGGCGCGCCTTGACCTCGGCCTGGCGGAAGGTGGCGCCCTGCTGCTCGTGCCCTGCCAGCCATTGCAGGTAGCCGTCGCGCAGTTGCGCCCAGCCTGCGGCAAAGGGCAGAAAGTCTCCGTCTTGCAACCGCTGTTCGCGGGTGACAGCCTCGGCGGCGGCGTCCATGCGGGTGCGGCGCTCGTCCGGGTGGTCGGTGGGCTCAGCCAGCAACGCCTCGTGAAAGTTTTGCAGCACGGCGTGCAGCCAGTTGCCAAAGTCGCGCTTGTCCACTTCGGCATCCAGTTCCTCGGCCTCGCGCAGACCCAGCTGGCGCTGTGCAAAGAAGCGGTACGGACAATGGCGCAGGTCGGAATACGCGGTGGACGACAGATGCGCCACCGGCAACGCCTGGCCCACGGGCTGGGGACGCAGTGTGGGGGTGGCGGCCACGGCACGGGCCGCACGGTCGTCCGTGCCGGGTGTAGCGGCGCCATCCAGTTGCAGGGCCAGCACCAGGGCGCTGGCCAGCAGGGGCTCGCCGCCCTCATCGCCGGTGCGCCACAGCACGTCCACCACGGGCGTGCGCAGGGCGTGGGCCCAGGCGGCCCGCTGGGCGGCTTCGAGCGACTGGCGTGTGGGCAGGCCCCAGGCCTCGCGCTGAGCCTGCGACCAGTCGCCCGCAGGCTCCGGCGCGGCTTGCAAACGCTTTTCATCGCAGCCCGGCAGCACGGCGGCGGCAAAGGGACGGGCCAGCAGTTGCGGCAGGGGCACCACCACCACGGGCGCATCGGCGGCCTGTGCGGCCACGTAGCGCCCGGCTTCGAGCACGTCCTTGGCCCATCGGGTGAATTCGGCCAGCGTCATGCGCCGGCCCGCGCTGTCACCCCAGGCGTCCAGCTCGGCCTGCTGGCCGTCTTGCAGGCGCAGGGCAGCCAGCACACGCATGCCGGCCGGGTCGGCCGAGAGTCCTTGCCACTGGCCCGCCTGCTCCAGCACGGCGCGCAGGGCGAGCAGCCACTTCGCCAGCGGGCGCGCAGTGCGCAGGGTGTCGCGCCAGGCCTCCACGGCGGCCACGGTGCGGGCCAGGTGGGGCTGCGCACTCAGATCCCGCGCGGTGGCGGCGCTCCAGTGCTGCACCACGCCCTTGCGCAGCCATTGCTCCAGCCGATTCACCTCGCCTGGCATCAGCGCAGGGGTGTGCTTGATCCAGTCCAGCACCTCGTTGGATGATGCGTTCCACGCCGCAGCCTGAAGCGCGGCCATGACCCGCGAAGCGGCGCGTGTGGTCGAGAGAATCCAGCCACTTTCATCGCGCACCAGCACACCGCTGCTGTCCAGGTGGGCGAGCACGCGGCGGATCAGTGCGCGGTCGGTGGCGGCCAGCGCGACGGGCACCCGGCCATCTCGCACGTGGGCCAGCACGCAGGCAGCGGCGCGGTGGGCTTCGTCTTCGGCATCGGTGGCGGCATGCAGAGAGCGTTTTGGCGGCGCGGGAGCTTCATCGACCAATGCTGGCAGCGCAACACAAGCCCCCTGCTCGCCCCAATGGGCCAGCAGGGCCTGGGGCAGCGCGTCGGATTGAAAGCCTTCGAGCACCACCAGCGCATCCACCGCCGCGCGCACACCGGGCTCGAACAGCACATCGGTGGCGTGGCGCGAGGCCAGCACCCATTCCAGCGCCAGGCGCGCCACCAGGGCCTCGTAATGCAGACTGCTGCCTTCATCGGCGGTGGCCAGCAGTTTACGGGCCTCGTCGCCCCAGGCCGCGCGCTGCGCCGGGGGCACAGCGGCCACGGCGGTGGCCAGTTGGGCGGCGGCTTCTTGCAGGGGCGTGGCCAGCATCTCGCGCTGGGCGCCCTGCCCCACACGATCGAGCAAGGCGCGGGCCGTGAGGGTGTCGCGCGCCACGTCGCCCGCAAAGTCGTCGGCCGAAGGCTCAAACACCTGCAACTGGCGAGCCCAGTTGCGGGTGGTTTCAAAGCGCGGCGCAAAGCCTTGCGGAAACTGCAGCGCCCAGTGGCGCTGGGCCCAGGGCATGAGCTGGGCGTAGGGCACCAACACCACTGTGCGCGCCAAATGGGCGCCATGGGCCTGGGCATGTGCGGCCACCAGGGCCAGAGCACGTTGCCACAAGGCGGTGCTGGCGACAGCAAACCCACTGGTTTGATCGCTTTTCGCTATGACTGTCATAGCGTCGCAAGGCCCGGCCACACCGGTGAACGTGGGATTGGTTTCTGTCACAATGCCCAGACTTTAAACGTACACCGGTCACAACCCGCTCAAAATCAAGGAATCCGCCATGGCCAGCGAACTTATCAAACATGTCTCTGACGCCAGCTTTGAAGCCGACGTGCTGCAACCCGGCTCCGCCGTGCTGGTGGACTACTGGGCCGAATGGTGCGGCCCCTGCAAAATGATTGCCCCCATCCTGGACGAAGTGGCAGGCACCTACCAGGGCAAGCTGCAGATCGCCAAGATGAATGTGGACGAAAACCGCGAGATCCCCGCCAAGTTCGGCATTCGCGGCATTCCCACACTGATGCTGTTCAAGGACGGCCAGCTGGCCGCCACCAAGGTCGGCGCCATGAGCAAGGCGCAACTGACCGCCTTCATCGATCAGCAACTGGCCTGATCCGCTCCCACAACCCCGCGCCTGCCCATGCACGCGGGGTTGTTTGTTTTCACGACACCACTTGCAGCGCCAGACACAGACCGAATTCGGATCCCGTGAATCTCCCGCTTTTTTTCCTGTCATAATTCCTTCAGATCACCGGCCTGCACGCATTGGCAGCCGGACCGAGATCCCCGGCGAGCCAGACCTGCAAACAGCAGCCCATCTGGCACCAGCCCTCCTCCCCCAAGATTCATACCAGCTCCGCCAAGGAGTCATTCCATGCACTTAAACGAACTCAAGGCACTGCACGTGTCTGAAGTCCTGAAGCAAGCCGAAGAACTCGAAATCGAAAATACCGGCCGCATGCGCAAGCAGGAGCTGATGTTTGCGATCATCAAGAAGCGGGCCAAGACCGGGGAACAAATCATTGCCGATGGCGTGCTGGAAATTTTGCCCGACGGTTTCGGCTTCCTGCGCAGCCCGGACACGAGCTTTACTGCCAGCACGGACGACATCTACATCAGCCCGAGCCAGGTGCGTCGCTTCAATCTGCACACCGGCGACATGATCGAAGGTGAAGTCCGCACACCCAAAGACGGTGAACGTTACTTCGCTCTGAACAAGCTCGACTCTGTCAACGGCGGCCCGCCGGAACAGAACAAGCACAAGGTGATGTTCGAGAACCTGACGCCCCTGTTCCCCAAGGAACAGATGAAGCTGGAGCGCGACTTCAAGGGCGAAGAAAACATCACAGGCCGCATCATCGACATCATTGCGCCCATCGGCCGTGGCCAGCGCGCGCTGATCGTCGCCCCGCCCAAGAGCGGCAAGACGGTGATGATGCAGCACATCGCCCACGCCATCACGGCCAACAACCCCGACGTGCACCTGATGGTGCTGCTGGTGGACGAGCGCCCTGAAGAAGTGACCGAAATGCAGCGCACGGTGAAGGGCGAGATCATCGCCTCCACCTTCGACGAGCCCGCCGCCCGCCACGTGCACGTGGCCGAGATGGTGATCGAGCGCGCCAAGCGCCTGGTCGAGCTCAAGAAGGACGTGGTCATCCTGCTGGACTCCATCACCCGCCTGGCCCGTGCCTACAACAACGTCGTGCCCTCCAGCGGCAAGGTGCTTTCGGGCGGTGTGGACGCCGCCGCACTGCAGCGCCCCAAGCGCTTCTTCGGTGCCGCGCGCAAGGTCGAAGAAGGTGGCTCGCTCACCATCATCGCCACTGCGTTGGTCGACACCGGCAGCCGCATGGACGAAGTGATCTTTGAAGAATTCAAGGGTACGGGCAACTGCGAAATCCACCTGAACCGCCGCCTGTACGAAAAGCGCGTGTTCCCCGCCATCGAACTCAACAAGAGCGGCACGCGCCGCGAAGAGCTTCTGCTGGCGCCCGAGATCCTGCAAAAGACCCGCATCCTGCGCCAGTTCATGTACAACATGGACGAGATCGAGTCGATGGAGCTGATGATCAAGAACATGAAGGCCACCAAGACCAATGTGGACTTCTTTGACATGATGCGAAGAGGAGGGTGACAACCCCCTGAGGCGCTTTCGCGCCTTCCCCCCTTCTCTCGAATTGCTACGCAATTCAGGAAGGGGGACACCGCCAGCGCGGCGGGGCGGCCCTTGCGCGGCGGTTCTGGCCAAGGCCTTGCCCGTTTCAGCCGTTACGGGCCGTCGCGAAAATGCCATCAAACCGCCTGTGCAATAATAGAGGGCTTTTTCTGCGGAAAGTACGTTGGATGTTCCACGGCGCAAAGGTTGCTCCGGGTTCAGCGCGGCTCCCGCACTTGACAAGGATTGATCATGAAAGAAGGCATTCACCCCAACTACCGCGAAGTCCTGTTCTCGGACCTGTCCAACGGCTTCAAGTTCGTGACCCGTTCGTGCGTGAACACGAAGGAAATGGAAACCTTCGAAGGCAAGGAATACCCGCTGTTCAAGCTGGACACGTCTTCTGAATCGCACCCCTTCTACACCGGTACGCAAAAGTCGGTGGACAACATGGGTGGCCGCGTGGAGCGCTTCCGCAATCGTTTCGGCAAGACCGCAGCGAAGTAATTCGCCCTTGCGTTCCCGCCAAAAAGGCAGCCCGGGCAACCGGGCTGCCTTTTTCCGTTGGTTTTGCCCTTATTCTCGGTGGCTTCGCTTTGCCGCCCTCTGACGCGTGAATCCACCGACCCCCGCCATCGTTACCCAGAACGCTGTCAGTCCCCTGCCACGCTGGGCACTGGTACTGCTGTGTATTGCCTATGTCGTGCCCGGCTTCGTGGGGCGCGACCCGTGGAAAAGTGCGGATGTCACGGCGTTTGGCTACATGCTGGAGCTGGCCCACGGGCGCACGCCCTGGCTGAGCCCCCTGCTGGGCGGCATGCCCCCGGAAACCGAGGGACTGCTGCCGTACTGGCTGGGCGCTTGGGCAATTCAGCTGGCGCCCCAGTGGGTTTCTGCCGAGATGGCGGTGCGCCTACCCTTCGCACTCCTGCTGGTCATCACCCTCATTGCCACGTGGTACGCCGTCTACTACCTCGCACGCAGCCCCGGCGCCCAGCCTGTGGCCTTTGCCTTTGGGGGCGAAGCCAATCCACCCGACTACGCCCGCGCCATTGCCGATGGCGGGTTGCTGGCCCTGATTGCCTGCCTGGGCCTCGCGCAGCTCTCGCATGAGGTCACCAGCTATCTGGTGCAGCTCAGTTGCACGGCGCTGATCTTTTTTGCGGTTGCAGCCATGCCCCACCGCACCGTAGCCCCTGCCGTGGCGCTGGCCACAGGCATGGTGGGGCTCACGCTGGCAGGCGCGCCGGCGCTTGCAGCATTGCTGGGACTGGGCAGCATGGTGGTGGTGGTGTATGCGCCAGGCAGCCAGACAGACCATCGCCTGCGCTGGGCCCTGGCCCTCGGGGCAATCACGTTGGCAGCAGCGCTGATCGCCTGGGGGCTCGATCTCTGGCGCTGGCGAATTGTGGATTCCGGCTCCGGCGGCAAGGAGTGGCAGAGCCTGGCGCGGCTGCTGCTGTGGTTTGGATGGCCCGCCTGGCCCCTGGCCCTGTGGACGCTATGGCGCTGGCGCAAGCAGATCATCAGCCGCCAGGGGCACAGGCACCTGCTGCTCCCGCTGTGGTTCTCGGCAGTCTCCATTGCTGCCACCATCACCACCCAACCTGCAGACAGGGCCCTCCTGCTCGGTCTGCCGGCCCTGGCGGCACTGGCAGCGTTTGCACTGCCCACGCTGCGGCGCAGTGTGGGGGCGCTGATCGACTGGTTCACGCTGCTGTTCTTCACCGTTTCAGCGCTGGCGATCTGGGTGATCTGGATTGCCATGCAAACGGGCGTTCCCGCCAAGCCTGCAGCCAATGTGGCCAAGCTGGCCCCTGGTTTTGTGCCGCAGTTTTCCGCACTGGCGCTTGTCGTGGCCCTGGCGGCCACCGTGGGCTGGTGCAGCCTGGTGTGGTGGCGCGCCGCGCGCAACCGGGCGCCCATCTGGAAGAGCCTGGTGCTGCCAGCCAGCGGCGCTGCGCTGGGCTGGCTGCTGCTGATGACTTTGTGGTTGCCGCTACTGGACTACGCCCGCAGCTATCGCCCCCAGGTTCGCAGTGTGATGGCCGCACTGGGCCCATCCCCGGGCTGTGTGCAGACGGTAGGGTTGAACCGTGCACAGGTGGCGGCTCTGCAGTACCACGGTGGCCTATCGCTGCAGAGGGCGGGCCTGCAGGACGAGTGCGACTGGCTGGTGGCTGACATCGCCTCCTGGCCTCCGTCCGAGCGCATGGTGAATGTGGCGCGTTGGGAAGCCCGGGCCACCATTCCACGCCCCACTGACAAGAACGATCACCTCCTGGTGTTTCACCGTGCGGGGCCTGCACGCTGATGCCCGAATGATGCCGGAGTAATGTCGGAGCTTTCGACCATCTCGCGCCACGCCATCACGGTGCTGGCCGGGCAACTGGCAGTGATGGCGTTTGGCGTGACAGACACCATCGTCGCCGGGCGCCATGGAGAAGCCTCGCTGGCGGCACTCTCGGTGGGCAGCGCCATCTTCATCAGCGTGTATGTGGCGCTGATTGGCGTGCTGCAGGCGCTGCTTCCGGTGTGGGCCGAGTTGCGCGGCGCCCGGCAGACCGACGGCCTGGGCCGGTCTCTGCGGCAGTCGCTGTACCTGTGCGGCGCGGCCTCACTGGTGGGCATGGCCATCCTGCTGTCCCCCGCACCTCTGCTGCGCTGGACCGAGGTGCCGCCAGCCCTGCGCACCGAGGTGGAGAGTTACCTGGCCGTGCTGGCCCTGGCACTGCCGCCTGCCCTGCTTTTTCGCATCTACAGCACCTTGAACCAGGCACTGGGCCGCCCCAAGCTGGTGACCTGGCTGCAGATGGGCTCGCTGTTCATCAAGCTGCCACTGTCGATCTGGTTCACCTTTGGCGGCGCAGGGCTGCCTGCGCAAGGCGTGGTGGGATGCGCGTGGGCCACCCTGGTGGTCAACGGCAGCATGCTTGCGCTGGCCATCTGGCTGCTGCGCACGCAGGACATCTATGAACCCCTGCGCATCTGGCGCCGTATGGAGCCCCCGCACTGGCCCACCATTGCGGGCTTTGCCCGCCTGGGCATCCCGGCCGGTCTGGCTGTGATGGTGGAGGTGACGTCGTTCACGCTGATGGCGTTGTTCATTGCACGCCAGGGCACCACCGCATCGGCGGCGCACCAGATCGCGGCCAATGTAGCGGCTGTGCTCTACATGGTGCCGCTGTCGCTGGCCATCGCCACCAGCGCCCGCGTCAGCTACTGGCTGGGCGCTGGCGATCCCGCACGCGCGCGCAAGGTGGTTTTTATAGGTTTTAGGCTTTCAGCGCTTATTGGTATTGCGCTAGCAGCTATATTATTAATAGCAAAGAATCACATTGGCGGTTTGTACTCCACCAACACCGGCGTGCTGGCCCTGACGGGCGGGGTCATCGTGTGGGTCGCTGCGTACCACGCAGCCGATGCAATACAGACGCTGTGCGTGTTTGTCTTGCGCTGCTACCGCATCACCGTGGCGCCGCTGGTGGTGTATTGCGTGTTGCTGTGGGGTGCGGGCTTGGGGGGCGGCTACCTGCTGGCCTACCGGGGCCTGGGGCCTTGGGCAGCGGAGCCATCGCCCACACCCTTCTGGGCCGCAAGCGCGGTGGCGCTGTGGCTCACTGCCGCGCTGTTCCTGGCCATGCTGTGGCGTGCGGTCAGACCGGCAGCGAAAACCCGCGCAACCGGTTCGCAGGGAAGGTGACCGAGAACACCGAGCCCTTGCCCAGGGTGCTGGCAATGTCCAGCGTGGCACCGTGCCGCTGCAGCACATGCTTGACGATGGCCAGCCCCAGGCCGGTGCCACCGGTCTCGCGGGAGCGGCTGCGGTCCACGCGGTAAAAACGCTCTGTCAAACGCGGAATGTGTTCAGGTGCGATTCCTGGGCCTGTGTCCTGCACCGAGAAAACTGCGCAGCCATCTTCCATGCGGTGCCACGCCACCGTGATCACCCCACCCGCAGGCGTGTAGCGCACCGCATTGCTGATGAGGTTCGACAATGCGCTTTGCAACTCGGTGGGCACGCCTGCAATGTCGCCCTCAGCATGCAACGCGTCCTTCGACGGAAACACCATGACATGCTGGCGCGGCTGGTTTTGCGAGAGCACGGCCGACAGCGCACGCCCCTCCTCCTCGCACCGCTGCATGAGCGCCTGCACGGGCGTCCACTCCGCCATGCCCGGTGGCGGACTGCCCTCCAGGCGCGACAGGGTCAAAAGGTCTTGCACCACACTTTGCATGCGCAGCGCCTGCTGGGCCATCATGCCCAGGTAGCGCGAGCGCTCGTCGGCACTCAGGGGCAAGGTCTGCAGCGTTTCGACAAAACCGGTCAGCACCGTCAGGGGCGTGCGGATCTCATGGGACACGTTCGCCACGAAGTCGCGCCGCATGGCCTCGGCCTGCTCCAGCGCCGTGACATCGCGCGACAGCAGCAGGGTGCGCCCGTCGCCATAGGGGTGCAGATGCACCGAGATGCGCACCGGCCGCGATGGCGTGCTGAAGCGCCCCTCCAGCACCACATCGTGGCTGAAATCCTGGGCGGCATAGTAGGCCGTGAACTCGGGATCGCGCACCAGGTTGCCGATCGACTGCATCACATCGCGCTGAGCGTCAAAGCCGAACTGGCTGGCGGCCATCTGGTTGCACCACTCGATGCGGCCTTGCGCATCCAGCAGCACCACCCCATTGGGCGTGGCCTGCAGCGCGGCCAGGATCTCCTGCAGCCGGTCCTGGCTGTCGCGGATCTGGGTCTCCTGCCTGCGCAAAAGGCGCCGCGCACGGTCTGCCGCCTCACCCCAGATACCGCGCATGGCCGGGACTTCGGACAGGTCACCCGTGCGCAGCCAGCGCAGCACACGCGCGCCACGCAGCAGATCCCAGACAAACCAGGCCCACGCCGCCAGGGCGGCGCCCAGGGCTGCGCCCCAGGGACCACCCTGCCACCATCCCAGCCCGCCACCCGCTATCTGCCAGAGCAGGAAATACGAAATACGCCACAGCATGCGGTCAGCAACGCCTTCTCAGAAAAACAGGGGCGCATCCTGTGCGCCCCATCGACAACATCAGGCCCGCGCCCTCAGCACCTGTTCACACTCTCGCTGGAGATCATGACCAGACTCTCAGACTCTCAGCCTCTCAGGCCTGCAACTGCACCTGGGGCTGAGCGGTGAGCCGGTAGCCCGCGCCACGCACGGTTTCCACCATCACGGAGGCGGCGCCCAGGGCTTCGCGCAGCCGCTTGACGTGCACATCCACTGTGCGCTCCTCGATGAAAACATGGTCACCCCACACCTTGTCGAGCAACTGCGAGCGGCTGTGCACACGTTCAGCGTGTTTCATGAGGAAATGCAGCAGCTTGAACTCGGTGGGGCCCACCTTGAGCGGCTGCCCCTGGAAGGTCACGCGGTAGGTCCCGGCATCGAGCACCAGCTCGCCAATGGTCACGCTGTCGCTGACCTGCTCGGGAGCACGACGGCGCAGCACGGCACGGATCCGCGCCAGCAGCTCCTGCGTGGAGAACGGCTTGGTGATGTAGTCGTCGGCACCCGCATCGAGCCCAGCGATCTTGTCGGGTTCATCGCCCCGGGCCGTCAACATCAGGATCGGGATCGGCTTGGTGCGGCTGTCCGCACGCCACTTGCGTGCCAGCGACAAGCCGCTTTGCCCCGGCAGCATCCAGTCGAGCAGGATGACATCCGGCAGCACGGCATCCAGCTCGCGCTGGGCCGAGTCACCGTCTTCCGCCCAAAAGGGCTGGAATCCGTTGTGGCGTAGATTGACTGCAATCAACTCGGCAATCGCAGGTTCGTCCTCAACGATGAGGACGCGTGGGAGCTTTCTCATAGTTTTGCCAAAGCTCTTTTTTTACAGAACGGCTGACTCGATCTCATCGAGGGCAGTGTGGCGCACATCCTTGCCCTTGACCAGATAGATGATCAACTCAGCCACGTTCTTGGAATGGTCGCCGATGCGCTCAATCGCCTTGGCCAGGAACAGCAGGTCCAGGCTGGGGGAGATGGTGCGCGGGTCTTCCATCATGTAGGTGATGAGCTTGCGCACGAATCCATCGAATTCTTTGTCGATCAGGTCGTCTTCCTTGAGGATGGCCACCGCCGCCTTGACGTCCAGGCGCGCAAAAGCATCCAGCGTCTTGCGCAGCAGGCCCGACGCCAACTCGGCTGCCGTGCGCAGGTCGCTCGACGGCAGCGAGCGAGGTGCACCACTCTCGATGATGGAGCGCACCATACGGGCCATCTTGTTGGCCTCATCACCCATGCGTTCGAGGTTGGCTGTGGCCTTGGAGAAGGCCAGCAGCAGGCGCAGGTCGCGCGCCGTCGGCTGACGGCGCGCGATGATGGACGACAGCTCCTGGTCGATCTCGACTTCCATCGCATTGATACGGGTTTCCATCGAGGCCACGGTCTCCACGGCCTCCAGGCTGAACTGCGACAGGGCGTATACCGCCTGGCGAATCTGCGATTCCACCAGGCCACCCATCTCCATCACACGGGCGGAGACGCTGTTGAGTTCGCTGTCGAACTGGGACGAAAGGTGTTTATCGGGCATCTGCGGTCTCCTTAGCCGAAACGGCCGGTGATGTAGTCTTCGGTTTCCTTGCGCTCGGGCTTGAAGAAGATCTGCTCGGTAGCACCGAACTCGATCATTTCGCCCAGGTACATGTAGGCCGTGTAGTCGCTGCAGCGGGCAGCCTGCTGCATGTTGTGCGTCACGATGGCAATCGTGTAGTCATGCTTGAGTTCGTCGATCAGCTCTTCGATCTTGGCAGTGGACAGCGGGTCCAGCGCCGAGGTGGGTTCGTCAAGCAGCAGCACAGAAGGCTTGACCGCCACGCTGCGTGCAATGCACAGGCGCTGCTGCTGTCCGCCAGAGAGCGACAAACCGCTTTGGTGCAGCTTGTCCTTCACCTCGGTCCACAAGGCGGCCTTGGAGAGCGCCCATTCCACGCGGTCGTCCATCTCGCTTTTGCTCAGGCTTTCGTAGAGCTTCACACCGAAGGCGATGTTGTCGTAGATGGACATGGGAAACGGCGTGGGTTTCTGGAACACCATGCCGATGCGGGCGCGCAGCAGGTTGATGTCCTGCTTGGGGTCCAGGATGTCCTGGCCGTAGAAGTTGATGGTGCCTTCGGCACGCTGGCCCGGGTACAGGCTGTACATGCGATTCAAAGTCCGCAGCAGGGTGGACTTACCACAGCCCGAGGGGCCAATGAAAGCAGTCACCTTGTGCTCGGCAATGTTGAGGCTGACGTTGCGCAGCCCCTGAAACTTGCCATAGAAGAAGCTGAGGTTGCGAAGTTCCAGCGCATTCTTGCTGGGGGTGACGGTAGCGGTGGCGTTCATTGTCAAATCCTGAAAATGGAGGCTGTCTGGGTGGTGTCTGCGTAATGGGCCGACAGGTCAGGCACGGCTCTTCTCGCGCAGGAAAACCCGCGCCACGATGTTGAGGATCAACACCGACAACGTGATGAGCAACGCCCCACCCCAGGCCAGGCGCACCCAGTTTTCGTAAGGGCTCAGGGCAAACTGGAAGATCACCACCGGCAGGTTGGCCATGGGGGCATTCATGTTGGTGCTGAAGAACTGGTTGTTGAGCGCCGTGAACAACAGCGGCGCAGTCTCGCCACTGATGCGGGCCACAGCCAGCAGCAAGCCCGTCATCACCCCACTGCGCGCAGCACGCAGGGTGACCATGGTGGACACTTTCCAGCGTGGTGCACCCAGTGCAAAAGCAGCCTCGCGCAGACTGCCGGGCACCAGGCGCAGCATGTTCTCGGTGGTACGGACCACCACCGGCACGGCGATCAGCGACAAGGCCAGGCTACCGGCCCAACCAGAGAAGTTGCCTACCGTCGCCACGGCAATGGCATAGACGAACAGGCCCAGAACGATGGAGGGCGCGGACAACATGATGTCGGTCACAAAGCGGGTGAGTTCGGCCGTCTTGCTCTGGTCGCCGTATTCCGCCAGGTAGACGCCAGCCAGTACACCAATCGGTGTGGATACCAGCACGGTAAAACCCACCATCATGAGGCTACCGACGATGGCATTGGCCAGCCCACCGCCTTCCGATCCGGGTGCCGGCGTGGACTGGGTGAACATGTTCCAGTCCAGCGCAGCAAAGCCGTTGGACAGCAGAACGCTCAGGATCCAGAGCAGCACGAACAGACCCAGCACCATCGCCCCCAGGGAAAGGGTTAGCCCGATGGCGTTGGAGCGCTGGCGCTTTTTGTAGAGTTGTTGGTTGAATTCCATGGAGCTTGTCTCAAAAGAGGTTCATGGTCAGGGCATGAGGACTCAAAGGCCCTTGGCCTTTTCAGCACGCAGCATCAGGATCTTGGCGGCCGAAAGCACCACGAAGGTGATCACGAACAGCAGGAAACCCAGCGCGAACAACGTGGAAAGATGGAAGTCAGCCGCCTCGCCGAACTCGTTGGCCAGCGTAGAGGCAATCGAGGTTCCCGGCGAAAAGAGGGATGTCGGCATGCGGTTGGCGTTGCCGATCACAAAGGTCACAGCCATGGTCTCCCCCAGAGCGCGACCCAGGCCCAGCATGATTCCGCCTATAACGCCCTTCTGGGTGTAAGGCAGCACCACGCGGCGCACCACTTCCCAGGTCGTGCAGCCCAGGCCATAGGCAGACTCGCGCAGGATGGGCGGAACAATCTCGAACACGTCGCGCATCACTGCCGCCACAAACGGCAGCACCATGAACGCGAGCACGATACCGGCCGCCAGGATGCCAAAGCCGTTGGTGCTGCCGCCAAACAGAAAGCCCACCAGCGGCATGGAGCCCAGCAGCTTTTGTACCGGCATCTGGAAGTAATCGGCAAACAGCGGGGCAAATACGAACAGACCGAACATGCCGTAGATGATCGAGGGGACGGCCGCCAACAGCTCCACTGCGGTGCCCAGGGGGCGCCGCAGCCAGACCGGGCAGGTTTCCGTCAGAAAAAGGGCAATGCCAAAAGCCAGAGGCACCGCAATCAGCAGCGCAATGCCAGCACTGGCCAGGGTGCCGACGATGGCAATCGCAGCACCGAATTCTTCATTGATGATGTCCCATTCCACGCGCCAGATGAACTGGACACCGAACTTATGGAACGTCGGCCAAGCGTAGATAAACAGAGAGACGATGATCCCCAGCAGCGCCGCCAGCACCAGCAGCGAAAGACTTTGGGTCAACCGATGAAAAAAGATGTCCTGAAGACGCTGCCGCCTGGCAATCGATACCATCGACTCCGTAGGGGCGTCCGTCTTTTTGGCGGACCCGGGTTGCGAACTCATGGTGGTTCCCACGCTCATGTTGACTCCCATCTGGCTTCTGGAGATCCCCACAAACCAGCACCCATCGGCCAGCCAAGGCGGCCGATGGGGGGTATTCTGGGGCAGACTGACTTACTTCTTGATCTGCGACCAGACTTTGGAACGGATCTCGGCGGTCAGGCTGTCAGGCAGCGGCACATAGTCCAGCTCCGTGGCCATGCCTTTGCCATTCTTGAACGCCCAATCAAAGAACTTCAGAACTTCAGCCGACTGCGCCTTGTCCGCAGGGTCCTTGTACATCAGGATGAACGAGGCTGTGCTGACAGGCCAGCTTTCTGCACCCTTGGCATTGACCATCGAGATGCCCATGCCAGGAACGCTGAACCAATCAGCGCTGGCTGCGGCTGCGGCAAAGGTCTTGTCATCAGGGCTCACATACTTGCCGTCAGCGTTTTGGAGCTGCAGGAAGTTCATGTTGTTCTTCTTGACGTAGGCGTATTCCACATAACCTACAGCGCCCTTCACGCGGGTCACGTTGGCGGCCACGCCTTCATTGCCCTTGCCACCCACCGACGACGCAGCAGGCCACTTCACGGCAGCGCCCTTGCCCACGGAGTCTGCCCATTCCTTGCTGACAGCAGACAGGTAGTCGGTCCAGTTGAACGTAGTGCCCGAACCATCAGCGCGGTGAACCACGGTGATGTTTTGGTCCGGCAAGGTCTTGCCTGGGTTCAGTGCGGCCAGCTTGGCGTCATTCCACTTGGCGATCTTGCCCAGGAAGATTTCTGCCAGTACAGGACCAGTCACGCGCAACTCGCCGGGCTTGAAGCCTTCCAGGTTGACCACGGGCACCGTACCACCAATGATTGCGGGGAACTGCACCATGCCATCTTTGTCAAGGTCAGCACCCGGCAAGGGGGCATCGGTAGCACCAAAGGCCACGGTCTTGGCGCGAATCTGGCGGATGCCCCCGGAAGAACCGATGGACTGATAGTTCAGCCCTGTGCCCGTTTCCTTTTTGTAGGCTTCAGCCCACTTGGCGTACATGGGGAACGGGAAGGTTGCGCCCGCGCCGGTGATGTCTGCCGCAAAAGCACTGCCTACAGCCATGGAGGCCAGTGCTACAGCGACGGTTTTGAGAAATGTGCGTTTCATTATTCAGTACCTTTTGGCTAGGGTTGACAGGATCAGGCTGAACTCTAGGGCTCCAAGATGACAATTCAGTGACACACCCCTCCCCCATCCCAGCAACTGCAACACAGGCATTCCACCCCCGTCCAACATCAGTAACGTCGTCATTGATTTGTCATACAAGCCGCAGACACTGGCGAAGATCACAGTCTCACGACCAGCCCTCCCGCCGTCCTGGTGGCGATGCGCTTTGCGCGGGCGCACCCAACGCTCGCGGTACCATGCCGAACGAAGCTCCAACCAGAAAAACATGCAGAACGGCACACGCCTCGCCGCAGTCGACCTCGGCTCCAACAGTTTTCGCCTTGAAATCGGGCGTTATGAGTTCGGTCATATCCAGAGGGTGGAATACCTCAAGGAGACCGTGCGCCAGGGCAATGGCCTGGACGAAGACCGCAATCTGACCCGCGACGCCATGGAGCGCGGCTGGGCCTGCCTGGCGCGATTTGGAGAGCGCTTGGCTGGATTTCCGCGCTCGCAGGTTCGCGCCGTAGCCACCCAGACCCTGCGCGAAGCACGCAACCGGGAAGAGTTTCTGTCACGCGGGAGCGAAGTGCTTGGCTATCCCATCGACGTCGTCTCCGGCCCCGAAGAAGCGAGGCTGATCTACCAGGGCGTCGCCCGCCTGCTCCCGCAGTCCGACGAGCGCCGCCTGGTGGTGGACATCGGGGGGCGCTCCACCGAACTCATTTTGGGCCAGCAATTCACGCCCCATGCCGTGGCCTCGTACCGCGTGGGCAGCGTAGCGTGGTCGCAGCGCTACTTTGCCAATGGTGAGTTCACCACGCAGGCGTTCCTGGCTGCCGAAATTGCAGCCAAGGCCGTGCTGGACGAAGCGCTGGAAACCTTCCAGCCAAATGCCTGGGAGGTGGCCTATGGATCATCCGGCACAGCTGGCGCCGTTGGCGACGTGCTTGCAGCTGCGGGCGGCCCCCAAGGCGTCATCACCCGCGAAGGCCTCGACTGGCTGCACGAACGCCTGCTGCGCGCCCAGTCTGCGGATCGCATCCGGCTGGAAGGCCTCAAGGAAGAACGGCGCGCCGTCATTGGCGGAGGGATCAGCGTACTGCGCGCCGTGTTTGATCTGCTGGACATCGAGCAGATGCAGGTGGCCCAGGGCGCCTTGCGCCAAGGCGCACTCTACGATCTGCTGGACCGCGAACAACCCGGAACCGACCTGCGCACCGCCACCGTGAACGGCCTGATGCAGCGGTTTGGCGTGGACATGGAGCACGCGGAACGGGTTGCACGCACGGCCTGTACGCTGTTTGACCAGGCTACGCCTTTTGGAAGTGAGCGAGCATCGCGCAAGCTCGACTGGGCGGCCAGGCTTCACGAAATTGGCTGCCTGATATCCCATAGCGATTCCCATCGCCATGGCGCCTACATCCTTGACAACACCGACGCAGCCGGATTTGCAGTCCCTGAACTGCACCGCTTGGGCATCTTGGTTCAAGGCCAGCGCGGCAAGGTCCGCAAGCTGGAAGCGGACCTGCAAGACCCCGTCTTCGTGCTTCAACTGCTGAGCATGCGGTTGGCTGTGGCACTGTGCCATGCCCGCCGCGACCCCGACACCCAAGGCTTGTCACTGCAGACTCAAGGCCACCGTTTCATTCTGAAAGCCCGCGCTGGCTGGGCTACGGCGTTTCCACAATCTGCACACCTGCTGCGCGAAGAAATCCAGGCATGGCAGAAGACCCCTTGGGAACTGGTGGTTGACCTTCCCTGAGCATTGGCAATAAACTATATAAACTGTTTATACCGTTTATTGAAAGCGTTTGTTTGCCATGACCACTTCAAGCCCCGCCCTGCCCGCAGCCCCCTCGCCCAGCCCCGCCCCCACCACAGTGGCAAAGTCGGTCAAGCCGGCTGCGGCGGCCACCAAGGCTCCCGCCAAAACGGCTGCGGTCGCCAAGCAGCCACAAAAAGCAGTCACAAAGCCTGCCTTGGCTTCCAAGAAAAAGGCGTCCACCGCCACGCAAGTGCCACCGAAATTGACCAAGACCCCCCCCGCTCCAGCCGCCGCCCGGGATACCAAGGCGAAGAAGCCCAAGCTGGTGCGCGACAGTTTCACTATTCCCAAAGATGAATACGCAGTCATAGAAACCCTGAAGCAGCGCTCGACTGCTCTCGCCCAGCCCGTGAAGAAAAGCGAGCTGTTGCGCGCGGGCTTGAAGGTCCTGGCCGCCATGTCTGACGCCGCCCTGCGCAGCGCGGTACAGGCAGTACCTTCCATCAAGACAGGTCGCCCCAAGGCGGAAGCCGCGCCTGCGGTTCCGGCGCCCGCCACCAAAACGTCGACCAAAGCCTCGCGCAAGTAGCCCCAGCTGTACCGAGGCATCCCCTCGGCACAACAGGTCTCAAAGAAACTCGGGGGACTGGACGGTGATCAACAAGGTCTGGCTCTGGTCCAGCCGCTGCCGCTGCCTCAACCACCAGACAGCTCCCTTGCGCACAGCGCATTCCGAAGCCTGCAGCCCCATCAGCTGCGCAATGGTCTGGCCCAGCATGGGTTGATGGCCCACAACCAGCACCGTCCCCTTGGCGCGCGGCCACTGCACAAGGTCCAGCAGATCTTGCGGCGTTCCACCAGGTAACAGCTCGGCGCGCATCTTGAACTTGCGCCCCAGGGCGTTGGCCGTTTGCTCGGTGCGCCGGGCCGGACTGGCAAGCACGCGCAAGCCCTCGGGCAATTGCCGGTCCAGCCAGGCCGCCATGCGCGCTGCCTGCTTTTCCCCGCGCGACGTCAAGGCCCTCGCCAGATCATCACCCGCCTCTGCGAGCTCCTCTGCCTCCGCATGGCGCCACAGGATGAGGTCCATCATGCCGCCCCCTGGTCCATGCGCGTCCCCGACGGGGCTGGACCGTAGCGAACCATTAAAGCGTTCTGGGCACCCAACCCATCCTGCGGACGGGGGGCTCGGCTGTAGGAGCCGTCAGCGTTCAGCGTCCATGCATCCCGGTCGTCATGCAAATAGGCGACCAGGCACTCGTCCACAATCTGCTGCCGCAGGCGCGGATCTGTCACAGGCCAGGCCAACTCCACACGCCGCATCATGTTGCGGTTCATCCAGTCGGCGCTGGAAAGGTACAGATCTTCCTCCCCCCCGCTGCGGAAGTAGAAGACACGTGTGTGCTCCAGGAAGCGGCCGATCACCGACCGTACACGGATGTTGTCGGTCACCCCGGGCACCTGGGCTGCCAGCATGCAAGCTCCCCGCACGATGAGATCAATGCGCGCACCGCGCTGGCCGGCCACGATCAGAGCACGCATCAGGGCCTCGTCGGTCAGGGCATTCATCTTGGCCACGATCCGCGCATCCTCTCCCCGGCTGGCCGCCAGACCCACTTGTTCGATTTTCTCCAGCATTCGCCGGTGCAGATGGAACGGAGCCAGCATCAGCTTGCGCAGCTTGGGCGGGCGGTTCTGGCTCGCAAGGTGATTGAACACCCCGTCCATGTCGGCGGTGGTTTCTTCATCGGCCGTAAGGTAGCTCAGATCGGTATACAGCCGTGCAGTACGTACGTTGTAGTTGCCCGTGGATAGGTGCCCGTAGCGCCGCAGTTTTCGCCCTTCCCTGCGCGTAACCAGCAGCATCTTGGCGTGCGTCTTGAGACCCACTACGCCGTAGACCACTTGGGCGCCAATCGACTCCAGGGCCTCGGCCCAGTTGATATTGGCCTCTTCATCAAAGCGCGCCTTGAGTTCCACCACCGCCATGACCTCTTTGCCACGGCGTACGGCCTCGGTGAGCAGGTCCATGAGTTCGGAGTCCGCGCCGGTGCGGTAGATGGTCTGTTTGATGACAAGCACATCAGGGTCATTGACGGCTTCACGCAAAAAGGCAAGGAGCCCGTCAAAACTCTCGAACGGCTGGTGGATCAGCACATCGTGCTTGCGCAGTTGTTCCAGGATGGACACGCCGGATTGCAGCTGCCGGGGCCACGCGGAATTCCAGGGCGGAAAGAGCAGGTCCGGCGCATCCACCAGATCCACCAGTTGCGTCAAACGCACCAGGTTCACCGGGCCATGCACCCGGTACAAGGCAGCGGCCGGCAAAGCAAACTGCGCCAACAGAAAATCCGACAAAAACTGCGAACACCCGGAGGACACCTCCAGCCGTACCGCCTGCCCATAGTGCCGGTGTTGCAAGCCCTGGCGAAGGGCTGTCCGCAGGTTGCGCACATCCTCTTCGTCCAGTGCCAAATCGGAATGGCGCGTCACGCGGAACTGCGAGAATTCCGTGACCTCCCGCCCCGGGAAAAGATCCTCCAGATGCGCGCGAACAATGCTGGAGAGGCTCACGAAAAGAGCCTCCCCAGGCGCCACGCGGGCGGGCATGCGGATCAGCCTTGGCAGCGCACGCGGCACCTTGACGATGGCAATCTCGTTCTCCCTGCCGAAAGCGTCGTGGCCCTTCAGGCGAACAATGAAGTTCAGCGATTTGTTGGCCACCTGTGGAAACGGATGGGCCGGATCCAGCCCCACTGGAATCAGCAGTGGCCGGACCTCGTTCACAAAATAGTCGTGGACCCAGCGCTTTTGGGCGGGTGATCGCTCGCCATACCCCACGATGCGAATCCCGTGCGCGGCAAACGCAGGCACCAGGGACTCGTTGTACAGCGCGTATTGCCGCTCCACCAGGCTGTGTATTTTGGCGGCCATGGCTTCGAACGATGCCGTCGAATAGAGCCCTTTGGTCTCACCTTTTTGAGCAGCGGTAATGTGCGGCGCAGCACGGACCTCAAAAAATTCGTCGAGATTGGACGACACGATGCACAGATATCGCAATCGTTCCAGTAGCGGCACATCCGGCCTCACAGCCCAGTCGAAAACACGCTCGTTGAAAGCCAGGATGCTGTGGTCCCTGTCCAGAAACATGTGAGGGGGCGCGCTGGCGGACTGTGAGGATCCTCCGCTCGTGCCACTGTCCGGCGACAGGGAGGCGTTGGCATGCACGAGAGCATCATCGGAAGGCAAAGGCAACATGGGTACGCAAACGCGGCTAGTGCAGGATGGCAGCAGTATTTAACGCCCAGATGACAAAGATGTGACAGATTTTGTGACAGTCACACGAGGCGAGCCCTGCGCTTGGGCGGGAACCAGATACTGCTCGAACAGCCGGGCGGCATGCGCCCAGGTGAAATCGAGTGCCCGTGCGCGCGCTTCGGACCGGGGTATCGCCAGTGCCTGCTGGCTTGCCACGAGCAAATCGTTGTGCAGCACGCCCCCTCTGGGCGGCTGACCTGAATGCGCCCCCAGCACCTCCATCGGGCCGTCCTCAGGGTAGGCGGCCACCGGCGTCCCGCAGGCCATTGCCTCCAGCATGACCAAGCCGAAGGTTTCTGACCGGCTGGGAAACACAAACACATCCGCAGCCGCATATACCTGCGCCAGCGCGGCGCGGTCCAGGATGCCCAGCCAACGGACCTGCGGATACTTGGCCTTGAGGCGAGCTTCCAGTGGACCGACCCCGCACACCACCTTGGAGCCTGGTATGTCCAACTGGAGGAAAGCTTCGATGTTTTTCTCGTACGAAATCCGCCCGACATACAAGGAGACGGGGTGCGCCAAAGCACCCGTGAGCGGGCTCTGGATGGTTGCACCGTGGAACGGAAAAGCCCGTGTGTCCACCCCATGGGTCCATGGGCGCAGATTGCGAAAGCCCCGTCGCTCCAGCATCTGCAAAACGCCTTGCGTAGGCACCATCACCCCCGAAGATGGCTGGTGAAAGTGCCTGAACAGCGCATACCCCCATCGCAGTGGCACGCGCAGCGCTGCATGCAGTATTTCCGGAAATCGCGTGTGGAAAGCGGTAGTGAATGCCAACCCCTTGCGCAGGCAATAGCGGCGCCCTGCCCAGCCCAACGGCCCTTCCGTGGCAAGGTGAATGGCATCGGGTTTCATCGCGTCCAGCATCGTCGTCACCCGCTTCGCCGGGCGCACTGCCAAGTCGATGCCAGGATAGCCGGGGCACGGACGGGTTGCGAACTGGCCGGGGTGCAGCACCTGCACCTCGTGCCCGGCCGCTTCAAGCTCCTGCACCAGTTCCAGCAAGGTGGTAACCACCCCATTGACCTGGGGCAGCCAGGCGTCTGTCAACAAGGCAATTTTCATACAACGGCAGCCGACTCGGCCCGGGAAATATTGGCGACAGGAGAAGCCGGCCACTGCAACAGTTCCAGCCTGCCGTCCATGTGCTCGACCAAGGCGGTGTGGCTTTCCACCCAGTCGCCGTCATTGCAGTAAAGCGTCCCACCGATCTCGCGCATCTCGGCACGGTGGATATGGCCGCACACGACGCCGTCATGCCCCCTGCGGCGTGCTTCAGCCGCAACAGCCACTTCAAAGTCGGTGACGTAGTTCAGGGCCTTTTTGACCTTGCCTTTCAGGTAAGCCGACAAAGACCAGTAGGGCAGGCCCATGCGGGCGCGCAATGTGTTGAGGTACCGGTTGAGCTTGAGCGTGAATTCATAAAGGTTGTCGCCCAGATACGCCAGCCACTTGGCGCACTGGATGACTCCATCAAAATGGTCGCCGTGCGTGACCCAGAGGCTGCGGCCATCCGCCGTGGTGTGCACCGCATCGGCCCGCACCTCGATGCCTCCAAACGAGTGGCCTACGAACGCGCGGGCAAATTCGTCATGGTTACCCGGCACAAACACCACCCGACACCCCTTGCGCGCACGGCGCAGCAGCTTTTGCACCACATCGTTGTGGGCTTGTGGCCAGAACCACTTGCGGCGCAGTTGCCAGCCATCGACGATGTCGCCCACAAGGTAGAGGTGATCGCTGGGGTGGTGCTTGAGAAAGTCCAGCAACGCAACCGCCTGGCAACCCGGCGTGCCCAGATGCAGATCAGAAATAAAGACCGCGCGGTACCGACGATGGCCGGCGGCTGAGGCATGTGCGTCTTCGGCCGCGTCCTCGTGGCCTATGGATGGCTCCATCCAGGGTCCCAGGGCATCGAACGCGGCGCGCATCAGGCCCCCAGAAAATGCTTGCGATAGCGAGGATGCAGGTCCGCCAGGCGCATCAGCATCGGCAAGTCTGCCGTGTTGAAGTCTGGATCCCAAGCCGGCGCGCCCAGCACGCGGGCCCCGAGCCGCAGGTAGCCTTTGATCAGCGCCGGTGGCTCCACCGTGATGGATCCGTCGAGTTGCTCCACTGGCAAGGGCAAACGGGGAAGCACGTGGTATTCGATGGGGGCAAGGTGTGTCTTTCGCACCTGCTGCCAGATGCTGGCGGCCGCATCGCCGCTGACAACGCCGTTGTGAAGCATGGGGATGCTTGCGCAACCGATCATCGTGTCCAACTGGTTGCGCACCATAAAGTCCGCCAGCGCGCTCCACAAAGCCATGATCACGCCGCCGTGGCGGTGGTCGGGGTGCACACAGCTGCGCCCCAATTCCACCATGCGGGGGCGCAGCGAGCGCAGCCGCGTCAGGTCAAACTCGGTATCGCTGTAGGTACCGCCGACGCGCCGGGCCTGGGCCGGAGTGAGCACCCTGTAAGTCCCAATGACTTGCTGGCTCTGGACATCGCGCACCAACAGGTGCTCGCAGTAATCGTCAAAAAGGTCCACGTCATGGCCCGCAATGGGGGTCGTCAATCGAGCGCCCATTTCCGCCGCAAACACGTCGAACCGCAGCCGCTGCGCCTGGCGCACTTCATCTTCATGGCGCGCCCAGGCCACCTCAATAGCGCCGCGTTCCGGCATCGGATGCGCAGCACCCGTCAAAGCGCCCACCCCTTGAAGCACTCTCGGGGAAGCAACTTCGGCAGACAGCGGTGGTGTCAAGGTGGACAGTTCATTCATGGTGCAACATCTCCTTGCATGAGGATGGGTTGGGCTGAAGGCACCAACCATGGCCGGGAATCTTTTTTCCCTGCGAGCAAGTGTGGAATTGGGACGTGACATCGCCATGTCGGAGGCGTGTCAATGCCGTGACAGCATTTCAGGCAGAAGCACCAACGCTCGCCATCGTGCGGACTGCATAATTGATTCAGGAACCCGCACCGTGCATGCCCCCTCCCCCGCTCGCCCCCGGAGCCCTGTTACGGGCCCACTGGTCGTGTTTGTTCTGGCGGCGCTGTGCGCAGGGGTGATGGTGTGGGCGCTGGAGCGCCAGGAGCATGCACAACAGCGCACCCAGGTGGCGGACATGGCGGGCGACCATGTGCAGGCCCTGCAACGCGCCATCGAGCTGGCCCTGTCGGCCAACAACGCCCTGGTGGCCCTCGTGCGCCAGGGAAAAGGCCAGGTAACGCAGTTTGAAGAGATCGGCACCCAGATGCTGCCGTTCTATCCGGGCATCGCCGCCATGGGGCTGTCACCCAACGGGGTGGTCAGGCACGTAGTTCCGCGCCAGGGCAACGAAAACTCCATCGGCTTCGATCAGCTCAACGACCCACGCCAAGGCCCCGAATCCGCCAGGGCACGGGAATCAGGCCGACTGACCCTGGCCGGCCCCATGGAACTGGTGCAAGGTGGCTTGGGAGTGGTGGGGCGCCAGCCTGTTTATCTGGAAGACACACAGGGCCACCGTGCCTTTTGGGGCTTTACCTACGTCACCATCCGATTGCCCGAGGTGCTGGCAGCCGCCCGACTGCCGCAATTGACCCAGCGGGGATACCACTACAGGTTGTGGCGCATCCGGCCCGACACGGGGGAAGAACAGACGATCGCAGCCTCGACCCCACCCGCTGGCCCCGACGCCGTGGGCCGTTCCTTGACGCTGCCCAACGGACAATGGACGTTGAGCCTGGTCCCCATCAAAGGCTGGGGAGACCCGGGCGTGCTGGCCATGCGATGCGCGGTGGCCTTGCTGTTTGCGCTGCTGATGACCTACCTCGCCCGGCTGCTTTTCGAGCTGAAGGCGCATGAGCGCGGTCTGGCCTACCAGGTGGCGCAGCGCACCTCCGAGATCCAGGCCACCCAGCAGCAGTTGCGTGCCACCGTCGATGCCATCCCGGACCCGCTTTTCGAGCTTGACCTGGACGGCCTGTACTGCAGCGTGCACAGCCAGCGCGCTGAGTTGCTCATGGCACCCGCAGACATGCTGGTCGGGCACAACGTGACCGAGGTACTGCCTGCGGTGGCCGCACTGTCGGTGATGGACGTGTTGAACGAAGCCCACGCCCAGGGCTGGTCCACCGGACGGCAGATCGTGCTTGATCTGCCCAGTCTGGGCGCCACCTGGTTTGAGTTGTCTGCGGCGCGCAAGGCCACCTCCCCCAGCGCAAAGCCCAGGTTCATTGTGCTGTCGCGCGACATCACCGAACGCAAGCGGTCCCAGGAGCAGTTGCAGCTCACCGCCCAGGTGTTTGACCAGAGCAGTGAAGCCATCGTGATTGCCGACGCGGCCCATACCATCGTGCGCATCAACCGGGCATTCACACGGATCACCGGGTACACGGAAGCCGAAGCGGTAGGACGGTCCGTGCGTCTGCTCACGGTCGCCGGAGCCGACGATGACTTCCACGCCGATACCGTCTACGCACAGTTGCCACAGGGCGGAAGCTGGGAGGGCGAGGCCTGGGGGCGCCGCAAGGATGCATCCACCTACCCGCAGTGGCTGTCGGTGAGCAGCGTGCGAGACGGCAATGGCGTTGTCACGCATTCCATCACGCTGTTCCGCGACATCACCCAGCAGCGAGAGGCCCAGGACCGCATTCAACGGCTGGCCCACTTCGACCCGCTCACCAACCTTCCCAACCGCGCGCTCCTGGCGGAACGCGCCCACCGCCACATTGCCGACGAGCAGGCGCGCGGCGGTACGCTGGCCATGCTGTTTCTGGACCTGGACCACTTCAAGAATGTCAATGATTCGCTGGGCCACAGAATCGGCGACATCCTGCTCGTGGCTGTCGCACAAAGGCTTCAGTCTCTCCTGAGGCCCCAGGACACGGTTTCGCGCCTGGGTGGGGACGAATTCCTGCTACTGCTCCCCGCCACTTCCGCCGCTGCCGCCGCCGACATGGCCACGCAGCTGCTGGCCGCCGTGGCCCAGCCCTTCCAGATTGACCCCTACGAACTCACCACCACCTTGTCGATCGGCATTGCGATGTACCCGGCCGACGGGGAATCGTTCGACACGCTGTACCAGCGGGCAGACGCCGCCATGTACCGTGCCAAGCAGAACGGACGCAACCGGTACGGATTCTTCACCGCCGATCTTGAAGCCCGCACCGCCCGTGCCCTCCAGATCGAAAATGCGCTGCGCCGTGCGCTGGAGCGCAACCAGTTTGAGCTGCACTACCAGCCGCAGGTCTCGCTCACCACGCGCCAGGTGGTGGGTGCCGAAGCCCTGCTGCGCTGGCGCCATCCCGAACTGGGCCTGGTGTCGCCAGCCGAGTTCATCCCCGTGGCCGAGAGCAGCGGCATGATCGTAGCAATTGGCGAATGGGTCATCCACACAGCGGTGAGGGACACCAAACGCTGGCTGGATCTGCACCTGCCCCTGCGGGCCGTTTCCGTGAACGTTTCCGCCGTGCAATTCAGGCACCCCCAGTTGCCCGAGATGGTGACCCGCTGCCTGGAACAGGCTGGCCTGCCTGCCCGCAGGCTGGAGCTGGAGCTGACGGAGGGTGCCGCCGTGGACGATCCCGCCGCCGCACTGGCGATGATGGACCAGCTGCACGACCGGGGCGTGCGCCTGTCGATGGATGACTTTGGCACTGGGTACTCATCGCTGAGCTACCTCAAGCGTTTTCAGATCTACAAACTCAAGATCGACCAATCGTTTGTACGCGACCTCGAAGAGGATGCCAACGACCGCGCCATCGTGAGCGCCATCATCCGCATGGCGCAGGCGCTGGGTATGCAAACCACGGCAGAGGGGGTGGAGACCGACGGGCAGCTCGAATTTCTGCGTGCGCAGGGCTGCGACGAAGCGCAGGGCTTTTACTTCAGTCGCCCCCTGCCCGCGGATGCCTTCGAGGCCTACTTGCGCCAGCAGCAGCAGCAGCAGCAGCAGCAGCAGCAGCAGCAGCAGGAGCAGCAGTCGTCGTCAGGCTAGGCACTTGCGCGCCGTTGGTTGCGGGCGGCATTGCGGCGGTTACCGAAGGTGCCCCCATGGGTTTGTAAGGGAGCGCTGCTACACTTTGGTACAAATTACCCAGGCCGCCAGGCCCTACAGCCCGTACCGGTCTCCATGTTTGCGCCGTACAGCACTCCAGAATCACAGCGTCCTGGAGTTGCCACCGACACTCCCTTGCAACGCGCGCTGCGCGAACAGCAAACCCTGCTCGACAGTGCGGGCGTAGGCATTGTGTTCCTGCGCCAGCGCAGTGTGGTGCGCTGCAACCAGCGGTATGCCGAAATTTTTGGCCATGCCAGCCCCGAGAGCCTGGTCGGGCTGAACACCGAAACCTTCTACCCTTCGCGCGAGGCGTTTCGCGATCTGGGCCGCACCGCCTACCCAGTCCTAGCCCAGGGCCAGGCGTTCCGCGTCGAGCGCCAGCTGCGCCGGCGCGACGGCAGCCTGTTCTGGGGCAGCCTGACCGGGCGGCTCATCAACCCGCACGACACAGCCGAAGGTTCCATCTGGATTCTGGACGACATCGACGAGCAAAAGCGTGCGCAGGCTGCACTGGGCGCAGCGGTGCGTGAAAAGCAGCTGCTCTTTGACAGCGCGATGGTGGGGATCGTGTTCCTGCGCGACCGGCGCCTGACCCGCTGCAACCACCACTTTGAGCAGATGCTGGGCTACGAGCCGGGTGAACTGGTAGGCAGCCCCTCGCGCCGGTGGTACGCCAGCGACGCTGCGTGGGAAGAGGTCGGCCGCCGATGCTATCCGCAGCTGGCCGCCGGCCACTCCTACGAGGGCGAGCTGGAGTTGTGCCGCAAGGATGGGACCCCCGTGATCTGCGAGGTGCGCAGCAAGTCCATCGACCCAGCCGATCCATGCCAGGGCTCCATCTGGATCACGATGGACATCACGGAGCGCAAGCAGGCGCAGGCCGTGCTTGCCAGTGCCCACGAAGACCTGGAAAGGCAGGTGCAGGACCGCACCCGCGAACTGCGCGAGACCGTGGACAACCTGCACCGTGAGATCAACGACCGCAAGGCCGATCAGGAGCGCATCTACTGGCTGGCCCACTACGACGCCCTGACAGGCCTGCCCAACCGCACGCTGCTGGCAGAACGGGCGCAGGAGGCCATCCGCGTCGCCCAGGAGGGCAACACGCCGCTGGCCCTGATCTTCCTGGACCTGGACCACTTCAAGCATGTGAACGACTCGCTGGGCCACCGCGTGGGCGATACCCTGCTCGTGGAGATCGCCAAGCGGCTGCGGGCCGTGGTGCGCGAGAAGGACACCGTGTCGCGCCTGGGCGGCGACGAGTTCATTTTGCTGCTGCCGGGCGCCAATGCCCATGGCGCCGCCCGCGTGGCCGGCAAGCTGCAGGAGGCATCGCGCCAGCACTACCAGATTGACCACCACGAGCTGACCATGGCGCCATCCATGGGCATCGCGCTGTTCCCGCAGGATGGCACGGACTTCGACACGCTGACGCAGTCGGCCGATGTGGCCATGTACCGCGCCAAGCTCGACGGGCGCAATACCTTCAAGTTCTTTACCCCCGAGATGCAGGCGCAGTCGGTGCGCGCCTTGCAGCTTGAAAACGCCCTGCGGCGTGCGCTGGAGCGCAACCAGTTCCACCTGCACTACCAGCCGCAGATGAGCCTAACTAACGGCTCCGTGCGCAGCGTGGAGGCATTGCTGCGCTGGCAACACCCGCAGTTGGGCGCAGTATCGCCGGCAGAGTTCATTCCCATTGCCGAAGACAGCGGGCAGATCCTGCAGATTGGGGAATGGGTGCTGCGCACGGCGCTGTCACAGCTCAAAACCTGGCGCACGAACGGATTCCCCCACCTGACGATGGCCGTAAACCTGTCAGCCATCCAGTTTCGCCAGCCGCAGCTGCCGGAGCTGGTGAGCCGCATGCTGGCCGAGTTCAGTCTGCCGCCCGACTCCCTGGAGCTGGAGCTGACCGAGGGCGTCGCCGTGGACGACCCCCATGCTGCCGTGGCTACCATGGACCAGTTGCACGCACGCGGCGTGCGCATGTCGATGGACGACTTTGGCACCGGCTACTCATCGCTGAGCCAGCTCAAGCGCTTTCAGATCTTCAAGCTCAAGATCGACCAGTCGTTCGTGCGCGACCTGGGTGATGACGGCAACGACCGCGCCATCGTCAGCGCCATCATCCGCATGGCCCAGGCGCTGGGCATGCGCACCACGGCCGAAGGCGTGGAGACCGAAGGTCAACTGGCCTACCTGCGCGAACAAGGGTGCGACGAGGCGCAGGGCTACCACTTCAGCATGCCGCTGTCCGCGCCCGAGCTGGAAGCCTTCATGCGGCGGCAGTTGCATTGACCGACACTGCCCCATGCTGGCCAAAGGGCTCGTGCGGCGGCCAATGAATGCATCGGTGGACGCAGCAGGGACAGCAGCCCATCGGCTCGAAAACAGCATGAAAACGGGGCCTAGCGCTTGATGGAAAAGCGCAAGCAGCTATAAATTAAGTAGCAAATACACCCAATCTGCAGGACCGAGGCTCCTGGGGCTGTGCGGGCTTTCAGCAGTCAGCACCCCATGCATCGTCGCCCAGGTCGGTCCCTGCAAGCGCAGTTCAGCGGATCGGAAACGCGTACATCAGGCCCTGCTTGCTCCACAGGTTGTTGAGGCCGCGCGGCAGCCCCAGCGCCGACTTCTGGCCGACGTTGCGCTCAAAGATCTCGCCGTAGTTGCCGGTGGTCTTGAGGGCGCGCAGCAACCAGTCCCGGTCCAGCCCCAGGAGCTTTCCAGTGTCTTCCGCAGTACCCACCATGCGCTGCACCACCGGGTGGGCGCTGCTGGCTTTCAGCGAATCCGCATTGGCTTGCGTCACACCATACTCTTCGGCTTCGATCAGGCCGTAGATCACCCACTTGACCACGGCAAACCACTCGTCGTCGCCCCGCCGCACCAAGGGCCCCAGGGGTTCCTTGGAGATGAGTTCCGGCAAGATCGTGTGCATTGCCGCACCTTGCGAAACACCGCTGCGCAAGGCTGCCAGGCCCGATGCATCGGTGGTGAATGCGGTGCACCGCCCCGCCAGATAGGCGGCCGTTGCAGCATCTACCTTCTCAAACATCACGGGTTTGATGTCGAGGCCGTTGGCACGGGAATAGTCGGCCAGGTTTTTTTCGGTGGTAGTGCCCGACTGCACACATACGGTCTGTCCCTTGAGCTGGCGGATGCTCCTGATCTTGCTCTTGGCAGGCACCATGAAACCCTGGCCGTCGTAGTAGGTAACGACCGTCTGGTGCAGACCCATCGATGCATCGCGCGCCAGCGAAAAGGTGGTGTTGCGCGAAAGCACGTCCACCTCGCCGGATTGCAAGGCCGTGAAACGCTGCGGCACGTCCAAAGGCACGTACTTGACTTTCTTGCCGTCGCCCAGCACGGCGGCTGCAATCGCCCTGCAGACATCCACGTCAAGTCCGGACCACTTGCCGCTGGAGTCTGCCATCGCAAACCCGGCCAGCCCGGTATTGACACCACACACCACCTGCCCGCGCGCCCTGATACCGTCGAGAGTCTTGCCCGCATGGGCCACGGGAGCGGCCAGCAACGCGGCCACAACGATGGCGCCCATTGCTGCGATCTGGCCAAAAGCTGTCTTCATGCGGTCAGGTCTCCGGGAGGGTGATTCACGGTGCCGCCAATGGCGCAGGCCCTGCCCCATCCAGCATCTTCTGCAGAAATTGCGCCTGCCCCATGCTGGGGTCCAGGGTGTAGGCAGCAAAGCCTTCCCGTTCGTACGCGCGCATTGCACTGTGGTTGCCCGAAAGCACTTCGAGCGTGAGCTTGCAGGCACCGCGCTCGCGGGCCAGCGCTTCCACCCGGTGCAGCATGCGCTGGGCGATGCGGTGGCCGCGCCAGCCGGGTGCCACCACCACGTCATGCACGTTGACCAGAGGCCGGCAGGCAAAGGTCGAAAAGCCCTCTAGGCAATTGATCAGCCCCACGGGCACCTCGCCGTGTGGCGCCGAAGCGTCCGCCGCCCAGGCCATCACGCTGAAAGCCTGCGGCCGCTGGCGCAGCGCCTCGGGCAAGCCCCGCTGGACCTCGGCGCTCAATGGAACGCCACCACCCGCCACGTCCCTTGCATAGCCGTCGAGCAGTTCGACCAACGCCCGCGCTTCGCGGGCATTGCCGTAGTCCACGGAACGGACGGTGATGGTGGAAGGTATGTCAGTGTTTGAAGGCATCTATGGGGTTCCCGGTCGGAGGCAAAGGCCGCAGCGTAGCGGATCGTGCGGCGCGCCAACGGTGGAAGGAGCTCTCGGCGGGATCACCATCAGCCAGCACGGGCCGCGTCGGCCAACCTTTGCGCGCAGGAACTGGCCATTTGCGCATCACGGGCCTCCACCATCACCCGCAGCAGCGGCTCGGTACCACTCGCGCGGATCAGCACGCGGCCTGACGCGCCCAGTTCCTGCTCGACGGCCTGGGTCGTGTCAGCCAGCAAGCGGTTGGCCTTCCAGTCCTGGCCAGGGGCCAGCCGCACATTCAGCAGCACCTGCGGATAGAGCGTGATGTCGGCCAACAGTTGCGCCAGGGTACGGCCACTGCGCACACAGGCCTGCAGCACCTGCAAAGCACTCACCAAGCCGTCGCCGGTGGTATGGCGGTCCAGCGCCAGCAGATGGCCCGAGCCCTCGCCGCCCAGCACCCACTGGTGCCGCGCCAGCTCTTCAAGCACATAGCGGTCCCCCACCTTGGCCCGCACAAACTTCACGCCCTTTGCCTTCAGCGCCACCTCCACTGCCATGTTGGTCATCAGGGTTCCCACGACACCTGGCACATGCTCATCGCGGCCCATGCGGTCCGCAGCCATCAGGTACAAAAGCTCGTCGCCGTTGTACAGGCGCCCCGTGGCATCGACGATCTGCAGGCGGTCCGCGTCGCCATCGAGCGCAATGCCATAGTCGGCGTGGTTGGCGCGCACGGCCCGCACGAGCGCATCAGGATGGGTGGCTCCCACCTCGTGGTTGATGTTGAGGCCGTCGGGCGAGCAGCCAATCGACAGCACTTCGGCACCCAGCTCGTGGAAGACCTTGGGTGCCACCTGGTAGGCCGCGCCATGCGCGGCATCGACGACGATCTTGAGGCCCTTGAGGGTCAGGTCCTGCGGAAACGTGCTCTTGCAGAACTCAATGTAGCGGCCCGCCGCATCATCGAGCCGCCGCGCCTTGCCCAGGCTGGCCGAATCGGCCCACACCGGGGGTTCGCCCAGGGCCGCTTCCACGGCCTGCTCCCACGTGTCGGGCAACTTGGTGCCCTGTGCACTGAAAAACTTGATGCCGTTGTCGGGATAGGCGTTGTGGCTGGCGCTGATGACCACCCCCAGGCTGGCGCGTTGTGCGCGGGTCAGGTAGGCCACGCCCGGGGTGGGCAAAGGACCCAGCAGCACCACATCCACGCCCGCGGAGTTGAAGCCTGACTCCAGCGCGCTTTCCAGCATGTAGCCTGAAATGCGGGTGTCCTTGCCGATCAGCACCGTGGGGCGCTCCTCGGTCCTGCGCAACACTCGCCCGACGGCATGGGCCAGGCGCAGAACAAAATCCGGGGTGATGGGTGGCTGCCCGACGGTGCCACGAATGCCATCGGTTCCAAAGTATTGGCGCGTCATGTTCTAGCGTCTCCTCGTGTGAATCTCATTGTTTGTTATCCATCGCCAAAGGGTCTGGCATGCGCCCATCCATACAACGCCCCAGCCTCCGGAAGACCCCGTCAGACCGCTTGCATTGCACGCCACACCGCGAGCGCCGCCACGGTTTCGCGGACATCGTGCACGCGCACCACAGAAGCTCCACGCTCCACGGCCAACACCGCCGCCGCCACGCTGGGCACCATGCGCTGCTCTACCGCCAGGCCCGTCACCGCGCCCAGCGAGGACTTGCGGGACCAGCCTGCCAGAAGAGGATAGCCTGCAGCCCGCAGCACCGACTGGTGCGCCAGCAGCGCAAAATTCTGTTCCACCGTTTTGCCAAAACCAATACCCGGGTCCAGCACAATCCTGTTCTTTTCGACCCCTAGCGCTTGCAGGTCAAGCGCAGAGCGCTGCAAAAAGTATAGTACCTGCTGTACCACATCGCCCTCCATCGGGGCCACCTGCATGGTTTGGGGGTCGCGGTGCATGTGCATCAGGCACACCCCACATTGCGGGTGCGATGCCACCACCTCTGCGGCACCCGGCTGGCGCAATGCCCAGATGTCATTGATGATGTCCGCGCCCAGGTCCAGCACCGCGCGCATGACCTCGGGCTTGTAGGTATCGATGGAGATAGGCACCCCCAGGGACACCGCGCCCTGCACCAGAGGCACCACACGCGCCAGCTCTTCGTCCAGCGGCACCGCCGGACTGCCGGGGCGCGTGGACTCCCCGCCAATGTCCAGAATGTGTGCCCCGTCGCGGAGCAACTGCTCGCAATGCCGCAGGGCCGCAGCGGTGGAGCCATGCCGCCCGCCGTCGGAGAACGAGTCCGGCGTGGCATTGACGATGCCCATCACGCGGGGCTCGGCCAGGTCAATAGAGAAACGGGAGGTCTGCCAGATCATGGGGGGATCGAGAAAGGGTCACAGGCGCCTTCCTGGTGGAGGTCGGGAGGCAGCACAACACCACCCATGAAAAACGGGGCACAAGGCCCCGTGAGAACGGATGGATCGGCCAGCAATCAGGCGGCCGATGGTGCGGTGTCCGTCGTCACCGCAGGCGTGCCGCCGCTGGAGTTGTCGCCGCCCGAGGGAGGTGTACGGGGCGTCCAGTCCTTGGGAGGACGGGGCTCCTTGCCAGCCATGATGTCGTCCAACTGCTCGGTATCGATGGTTTCCCATTCGAGCAAGGCCTTGGCCATGGCGTGCATCTTGTCGCTGTTCTCTTCGATCAGGCGGCGGGCCAGGTTGTACTGCTCATCGATGATGCGGCGCACTTCCATGTCCACCTTTTCCATGGTCTGCTCGCTCATGGTCGTGGTCTTGGTCACCGAACGGCCCAGGAACACTTCGCCTTCGTTCTCGGCGTAGACCATGGGCCCCAGGGCATCGGTCATGCCGTAGCGGGTGACCATGTCACGGGCAATATGCGTGGCACGCTCGAAGTCATTGCTGGCCCCAGTGGTCATCTGATTCATGAACACTTCTTCAGCGATGCGGCCACCAAACAGCATGCTGATCTGGTTGAGCATGTATTCGCGATCGTAGCTGTAGCGGTCCTGGGCAGGCAGGCTCATCGTCACGCCCAGGGCACGGCCACGGGGAATGATGGTGACCTTGTGCACGGGGTCGCACTTGGGCAGCAGCTTGCCAATGAGGGCGTGGCCAGACTCGTGGTAGGCCGTGTTGCGACGCTCTTCCTCGGGCATGACCATGCTTTTGCGCTCGGGGCCCATGAGGATCTTGTCCTTGGCCTTCTCGAAGTCCTGCATCTCGACGGTACGGGCATTGCGGCGCGCAGCCATCAGGGCAGCTTCATTGCACAGGTTGGCCAGATCGGCACCGCTCATGCCAGGGGTGCCACGGGCAATGATGCCAGGGGCCACGTCCTGACCAATCGGGATCTTGCGCATGTGCACGTTCAGGATCTGCTCGCGGCCACGGATATCGGGCAGCGTCACATAGACCTGACGGTCGAAACGGCCAGGGCGCAGCAGGGCGGCGTCCAGGATGTCGGGGCGGTTGGTGGCAGCCACCACGATCACGCCCAGGTTGGTTTCGAAGCCGTCCATCTCAACCAGCATCTGGTTGAGGGTCTGTTCGCGCTCGTCGTTGCCACCGCCCAGGCCAGCACCACGCTGGCGGCCCACCGCGTCGATTTCATCGATGAAGATGATGCACGGAGCGTTCTTCTTGGCGTTGTCGAACATGTCGCGCACACGGGCCGCGCCCACGCCGACAAACATTTCCACAAAATCGGAGCCGGAGATGCTGAAGAACGGCACCTTGGCTTCGCCTGCGATGGACTTGGCAAGCAGGGTCTTGCCGGTGCCAGGGGGGCCCACCAGCAGCAGGCCGCGTGGGATGCGGCCACCCAGCTTTTGGAATTTCTGCGGATCTTTCAGGAAGTCCACGACTTCCTTGACTTCTTCCTTGGCCTCGTCGCAACCCGCCACGTCCGCGAATGTGACCTGGTTGTTGTTTTCGTCGAGCATGCGGGCCTTGCTCTTGCCGAAGCTGAAGGCACCGCCCTTGCCGCCGCCCTGCATCTGACGCATGAAGTACACCCACACGCCGATCAGCAGCAGCATGGGGCCCCAGCTGACCAGGAGGGTCATGAGCAGGGAGCCTTCTTCACGGGGCTTGACGTCGAACTTGACGTTGTTGTTGATGAGATCGCCCACAAGGCCACGGTCCAGATAGGTGGCGGTCGTGCGGATCTTGCGGTCGTCATTGGTGACGGCCACGATCTCGGTGCCGCCCTGGCCTTCCTGGATGGTCGCGCTCTTGATGCGGTTGCTGCGGACTTCCTCCAGGAACTCCGAGTAGCCGACGTGGCCTGCGCTGGCTCCGGCACGGGTGTCAAACTGTTTGAACACCGTGAACAGCACCATGGCAATAACCAGCCACACGGCAATTTTTGAAAACCACTGATTGTTCAAGCGGGGCTCCAGTTGCGGGAAACAGAAAACGGACACACTGCCGTCATGGCACGCATGTGCGGCCCATTTTAGGTGTTTCAAGCCACCCGGCCATCCCTATTCCCCCTAGCGGCCATGGAAACAGCACGGGCTTTAGGGTCGAAATTCACGGATTCTTGACCTGAGGCAAGCCCGTTCAGGCGGTCTTCTTGAGGCCCATGCCCACCAGAAAGGTCTCGGACGATTTGTCGCGGGAGGCCTTGGGCTTCAACGGCTTGACCACTTTGAAGGTCTGTTTGAACAGCGTGACCAGATCGCTGTAGCCGCTGCCATGGAACAGCTTGACTACCAGGGCCCCATCCGGTTTCAAATGGTTGAAAGCAAACTCCACAGCCAGTTCGACCAGATGGGCAATGCGCGCAGCGTCGGCCGATTCGATACCGGACAGATTGGGAGCCATGTCCGAAACGACAACATCCACCACCCGACCATCCAGGGCCTGCTCCAGGCGCTCCAGCACCTCCGCCTCACGAAAATCACCGTTGATATAGGTAACGCCCTCGATGGGCTCCATGGGCAGAAGGTCTAGCGCAATGATGGTGCCGTTGAGTTGGCCCGCTGCAGCCCCCCCGGGCGACATGCGCCTGCGCAGGTACTGGCTCCAGGCGCCCGGCGTGGAACCCAGATCCACCACGGTGTAGCCGGGTTTGATGAGACCCAGCTGTTCGTCGATTTCCTTGAGCTTATAGGCGGCGCGTGCCCGGTATCCCTCTTTCTGGGCCAATTTGACATAGGTGTCGTTGACATGGTCGTTCAACCACGCCTTGTTGACCTTCTTGCTTTGGGTTTTGACTTTCATACCGCTCCATTGTCTCTCGACAATCAGCACCGCCGATAATACGGCCCATGCCCCAAATTCAACTGACTCCCGCCGAGCGCCGGGAACAACGCGCCAATGCCCACCACCTGGACCCCGTCGTCCTGGTCGGCGGCGATGGACTCACCCCTGCGGTCAAGAAGGAAATCGACGCCGCCCTGAACGCCCATGGCCTGATCAAGGTGCGCGTTTTCAACGATGACCGCGTGGCGCGCGAGCTGATGTACCAGGAGCTGACCGCCGAACTCAACGCAGCCCCCATCCAGCACATCGGCAAGCTGCTGGTACTGTGGCGCCCCCAACCCGTCAAGGAACGTACGGTCGATGAGGACCGCATGCCCGGCCCACGCGACGTCAAGGTGCTCAAATACAGCAAGCGCGGCGGCCAGCGCCCCGAGATCAAGCAACTGCGCGTGCTGGGCAACCAGCGCCTCACTTCGGGCGGCCAGATCAAGCGCGCCAAGCCCAAGCAAAAATCCATCAAGAAGCGCCAGGCAGACTGATGAGCCACGATGCAGGTTCGGCAGTACCTGCAAACTTTGCAGCACCTGCCGGCATGGCGCCCGTCCGCCACATCCTCTGCATGAAGTGGGGCACGAAATACGGCCCCGAATACGTCAACCGGCTGTATGCCATGGTGCGCAGGCACCTGAGCGGGGATTTTCGCTTTGTCTGCCTGACCGATGACAGCACGGGCATCCGCAGCGAAGTGCAGTGCCTGCCCATCCCCGCACTCGATCTGCCACCCGGCATCCCCGAGCGGGGCTGGACCAAGCTGGTCACTTTCAGCAAGGACCTGCACGGACTTCGAGGCACGGCCTTGTTCCTGGATGTGGACGTGGTCATCACCGGCAGCCTGGACGATTTTTTCACCCAGCCGGGTGAATTCCTGATCATCCACGACTACAAGCGCCCCTGGCGCATCACGGGCAACTCCTCGGTCTATCGCTTTGAGCTGGGAGCTCACCCCGACGTGCTGGAGCACTTTCGCGCGCATTTCTCAGAAATTCGTGAGCAGTTTCGCAACGAGCAGGCCTACTTGTCGGACTTCCTGCACCGGCAGGGCAAGTTGCAATACTGGCCTGCGGCGTGGTGCCCGAGTTTCAAATACCACGGGATACCGCCCTGGCCGACCAACTACTGGCGGCCGCCGTTTGTGCCAGCGGGCGCACGCATCGTGATCTTTCATGGGGAATGCAATCCCCCCGATGCTTTGGCCGGGCGGCGCAACCGGCGGTTTCGCTTCATTCGTCCGGCCACCTGGGTGGCGGAGCACTGGCGCGAATAGGCGGTTTGGAGGCAGCGCTGGTTGCGACCAGCGCTCGGTTCAGTCGTCTGCAGTGCCGTCAGGCCCGACCGGCAACAACGGCGGCTTCTGAACCTGGCGCAGTGTTTGCCACAACACGGCCAGTGCGCAGCACCACTGCAGCACATACATCACCGTCCCCACACTGTGCCACAGGCGCAAATCCTGCCGCGCCACGATACGCGGCGCCACGCCAAACTGCGTGAGCAGCGCCAGCAGCATGCCACCGAGTATAAAAACCATAGCAGCTTGCGCCCATGGATACTGCGCTATCGCCTGTTTTGGCCTTGAAATCAGCAGCAGAACCAGACAGCAGGCGACAGCCACCCAGGTCTGCGCCGCAAACAGCTTGGCCGCCATGTTGCCCGCCACCATGGGCGACGGAAGGTGGGCAAACAGCATGGGAACGACCAGAAACCCGATGGTAGTCAGGCTGCCCCACCAGAGCGCAGCGACCAGGGCAGGAAGGCGATGGAACATGCCGTTCCCGCTCACTGGTAGCTGACCGCCACCACTTCGTAGCGGCGAATCCCTCCGGGAGCCTGCACTTCGGCGGTATCGCCCTCTTCCTTGCCGATCAAGGCACGGGCGATAGGGCTCGATATATTGATGAGCCCTTGCTTCAGATCCGCCTCGTCCTCGCCCACGATCTGGTATTTCACAAGGTCGCCAGACTCTTCATCTTCAAGTTCGACCGTGGCGCCAAAGACGACCTTGCCGCCGCCATCCACGGCGCTGGGGTCGATCACCTGCGCCACCGACAGCTTCCCTTCGATCTCCTGGATGCGGCCTTCGATGAAGCCCTGGCGGTCCTTGGCGGCGTCATAGTCAGCGTTTTCGCTGAGGTCGCCCTGCGCGCGCGCTTCGGCAATTGCCGTGATCACAGCGGGGCGCTCTACGGTCTTGAGGCGGTGCAGTTCTTCCTTGAGCTTTTCAGCACCGCGCTTGGTAATCGGAATGGTGGCCATCGTGTTGCGTCTCCATAAATCAAAACGGTGAAAGCGCCAGAAGCACTTCCACCGGTCAATCGCCAGGCATGCCCGCGCTGCGCTGGGCGATGCGAATGGCAAGTCTACAAAAGGAAACCGCCGCACGTTGCCGCGCGGCGGTGTCTGTTCAGGCGGCAATTATGCCGCTTTTGCCGATGCTCAGGCAGCCAGTTGGGCGTGCAGCTCCTGCACCGAGTACACGTCGAGCTTGTCCAGGTACTTCATGCCCTCCACCGCCGCCTCGGCGCCAAAGATGGTCGTGAACGTGGTCACGCGGGCCAGCAGCGACGAGGTGCGGATCGCACGCGAATCGGCAATCGCATTGCGGCGCTCTTCCACGGTGTTGATGACCATGACGATCTCGTTGTTCTTGATCATGTCCACGATGTGCGGGCGGCCTTCGGTCACCTTGTTGACCACGCCCACAGGCACGCCAGCTTCGGCAATAGCAGCTGCAGTGCCCTTGGTCGCCACCAGCTCAAAGCCCAACGCCACCAGTTGGCGGGCGATGTCCACGGCACGCGGCTTGTCGGCATTCTTCACCGTGAGGAACACCTTGCCCGATGTGGGCAGCTTGGTGCCAGCACCCAGCTGGCTCTTCACAAAGGCTTCGCCAAAGGTTTTGCCCACGCCCATGACCTCGCCGGTGGACTTCATCTCTGGGCCGAGGATGGTGTCCACGCCAGGGAACTTCACGAACGGGAACACGGCCTCCTTCACGCTGAAGTACGGCGGTGTCACTTCCTTGGTGATGCCCTGCGAGGCCAGCGTTTGACCCGCCATGCAACGCGCCGCGACCTTGGCCAGCTGGATGCCCGTGGCCTTGGAAACAAACGGCACCGTGCGCGAGGCGCGGGGGTTCACTTCCAGCACGTAGATCACGTCCTTGCCGTCCATCTCCTGGATGGCAAACTGCACGTTCATCAGTCCCACCACGTTCAGGCCCTGGGCCATGGCGGCGGTCTGGCGCTTGATCTCGTCGATGGTGGACTGCGACAGGTAGTACGGGGGCAGTGAGCAGGCGGAGTCGCCGCTGTGCACGCCCGCCTGCTCGATGTGTTCCATGACCCCGCCGATGAAGGTGACGCCCGCCGAATCGCGCACGCAGTCCACGTCGCACTCGATGGCGTTGGAGAGGAAGCGGTCGAGCAGCACGGGCGAGTCGTTGCTTACCTTCACGGCCTCGCGCATGTAGCGCTCTAGGTCACGCTGCTCGTGCACGATTTCCATCGCGCGGCCACCCAGCACGTAGCTGGGGCGCACCACCAGGGGGTAGCCCAGGGCGGCGGCCTTTTCCAGGGCTTCGGGTTCGGTGCGTGCCGTGGCGTTGGGCGGCTGGCGCAGGCCCAGCTCACCCAGCAGCTTCTGGAAACGCTCACGGTCTTCAGCCGCGTCGATCATGTCGGGGCTGGTGCCGATGATCGGGACGCCAGCAGCTTCCAGACCCAGGGCAAGCTTCAGGGGCGTCTGGCCGCCGTACTGCACGATCACGCCGACCGGCTTTTCCTTGTCCACAATCTCCAGCACGTCTTCGAGCGTCACGGGCTCGAAGTACAGGCGGTCGGAGGTGTCATAGTCGGTGGAGACGGTTTCGGGGTTGCAGTTGACCATGATGGTCTCGTAGCCGTCCTCGCGCATGGCAAGGGCCGCATGCACGCAGCAGTAGTCGAACTCGATGCCCTGGCCGATGCGGTTGGGGCCACCGCCCAGCACCATGATCTTCTTGTTGTTCGTAGGCTCCGACTCGCATTCGGCGACACCACCGTGGGTGGCGACTTCGTAAGTGGAGTACAGGTACGCGGTGTTGGTAGCGAACTCGGCCGCACAGGTGTCCACACGCTTATACACGGGGCGCACTTTGAGCGCACGGCGTGCTTCGCGCACCGCCTTCTCGGTGGTCTTGAGCAGCTTGGCCAGCCGGCGGTCGGAGAAGCCTTTTTGCTTGAGCGTGAGCAGCGTGCCGGCATCCAGCGCCGCCAGGGCACCGTCACCCTTTTCGGCCACCAGCTTGTCGATGTCCAGCTCGATCTTCACGATTTGCTCAATCTGCACCAGGAACCATTTGTCGATCTTGGTCAGCTCAAACACTTCATCGACCGAAAGACCCATGGCGAAGGCGTCACCCACGTACCAGATGCGCTCAGGGCCGGGCTCGCCCAGTTCCTTTTCGAGCGTCTCGCGGTCCTGGGTTTTCTCGTTCATGCCGTCCACGCCAACTTCCAGGCCGCGCAGGGCTTTCTGGAAGGACTCCTGGAAGGTGCGGCCCATGGCCATGACCTCGCCCACCGACTTCATCTGCGTGGTCAGGCGGCTGTCGGCCGTGGGGAATTTTTCGAACGCAAAACGTGGGATCTTGGTGACCACGTAGTCGATCGAAGGCTCGAACGATGCAGGCGTCGCACCACCCGTGATTTCGTTCTTGAGCTCGTCCAGCGTGTAGCCCACGGCCAGCTTGGCGGCAACCTTGGCGATGGGGAAGCCCGTGGCTTTGGACGCCAACGCCGACGAACGCGACACGCGCGGGTTCATCTCGATGACAATCATGCGGCCGTCCTTCGGGTTGACCGAGAACTGCACATTGGAGCCACCCGTGTCCACACCAATTTCACGCAGCACTGCCAGCGAGGCGTTGCGCATGATCTGGTATTCCTTGTCGGTCAGCGTCTGCGCGGGGGCCACGGTGATCGAGTCGCCCGTGTGCACACCCATCGGGTCCAGGTTTTCGATGGAGCAGATGATGATGCAGTTGTCCGCCTTGTCGCGGACCACTTCCATCTCGTACTCCTTCCAGCCAAGCAGCGACTCTTCAATCAGCAGCTCGTTGGTGGGCGACGCTTCCAGGCCGCGCTTGCAGATGGTCTCGAACTCTTCAGGGTTGTAGGCAATGCCGCCACCGGTGCCGCCCAGCGTGAAGCTGGGGCGGATCACGGTGGGGAAACCCACGGTCTTTTGCACGGCCCAGGCTTCGTCCATGCTGTGGGCGATCCCGGAGCGCGCGGAGCCCAGACCGATCTTGGTCATGGCGTCCTTGAACTTCAAGCGGTCTTCGGCCTTGTCGATGGCTTCGGGTGTGGCGCCGATGAGCTCCACCTTGTACTTGTCGAGCACGCCGTTGTGCCACAGGTCCAGCGCGCAGTTGAGCGCTGTCTGGCCACCCATGGTGGGCAGGATGGCGTCGGGACGCTCCTTGGCGATGATCTTCTCGACCGTCTGCCAAGTGATGGGCTCGATGTAGGTGACGTCGGCCGTGGCCGGGTCGGTCATGATCGTCGCAGGGTTGCTGTTGATCAGGATGACCTTGTAGCCCTCTTCGCGCAGGGCCTTGCAGGCCTGTACGCCGGAGTAGTCGAACTCGCAGGCCTGGCCGATGATGATGGGGCCAGCGCCGATGATGAGGATGCTTTTGATGTCTGTGCGTTTTGGCATGGTGCGTCGATCAGTCGATCGTGGGTTCGGCTGCCTGGGGGCTGGGGGTTGGGGCAGAGGCTGCTGTTGCATCTGCGGGCAAACGCCGCTGGGTCAACTTGGCAAGCAGCGCCTCGGCGCGTGCGGGAGGAAGGTTCTTCTGCATCAGCTGCAGCAGGCCGTCGCCCTGGATCAGTGGGCGCAAGACTTCTTCTTCCGCGTCATAAAACGTCACTTCCCACTCCTGCAGCAGCTCTGCAAAGGCGGCATCGTCCAGCGTCTTGCCCTTGGCCACGAGCGTGACGAGCGGCATGGCCTTGTTCTCGACGAACGCTTTCTTGTAGGGCTTTTGCGCCCAACGTTCCGTGAACCACTCACGGTGGGGCGAAGGCAGGGTCAGGACACGCTTGTGGATCGCCTTTTCCAGCGATGCAAGGGGGAAGCTGAACAGTTTCATGGTGCTGTTTCCTTCCGCGCTTAACCGGCTTTTGCCGCGCGCATGGCGTCGGTGAAGCGGTCAAAGAGGTATGCGATATCGTGCGGACCTGGGGATGCCTCAGGATGCCCCTGGAAACAGAAAGCGGGCTTGTCCTTGTGGACCAGCCCTTGCAGCGTGCCGTCAAACAGGCTGACGTGCGTAGCGCGCAGATGGGCAGGAAGCGATTCCATGTCCACCGCAAAACCGTGGTTCTGGCTCGTGATGCTCACGCGGCCCGTGTCCAGGTCCTTCACCGGGTGGTTGGCACCATGGTGGCTGTGGGTCATCTTGAAGGTCTTGGCACCAGCAGCCAGGGCCATGATCTGGTGCCCCAGGCAGATGCCGAACGTGGGCATGCCACTGTCCACAATCGTGCGGGTCGCGGCGATGGCGTAGTCGCAAGGCTCGGGGTCGCCAGGGCCGTTGGACAGGAAAACACCATCGGGTTTGAGAGCCAGCACATCAGCGGCCGGCGTCTTTGCTGGCACCACGGTGACCTTGCAGCCACGTTCCGCCAGCATGCGCAGGATGTTCTTCTTGACGCCGAAGTCGTACGCCACTACGTGAAACTGTGGGGCCGACAGTTCGCCGTAGCCAGTACCCAGTTTCCACTCTGTCTGCGTCCACTCATAACGCGCTGCAGTGGTCACCACCTGGGCCAGGTCCAGCCCGGCCATGTTGGGGGCCGCCTTGGCCTTGGCGATGGCTTCGTCGATGAGCGCCTGCGTGACAGGCTGCCCTGCAGCAAGGCCGATGATGGTGCCGTTTTGCGCACCCTTGCTGCGCAGCAGGCGCGTGAGCTTTCGGGTGTCGATGTTGGCGATGGCAACGGTCTTCTCACGCACGAGGTATTGCGAGAGCGTTTCCGTGGAGCGGAAGTTGCTTGCCAGCAGCGGCAGGTCTTTGATGATCAGGCCTGCGGCGTGGACCTTGTCGGCTTCGATGTCCTCCACATTGACGCCGTAGTTGCCGATGTGCGGATACGTGAGGGTCACGATCTGCTGGCAGTAGCTCGGGTCGGTGAGGATTTCCTGGTAGCCGGTGATGGCGGTGTTGAACACCACTTCGCCGACGGTGGTGCCGGTGGCACCAATCGAATTGCCGATAAAGACCGTGCCGTCTGCGAGCGCCAGGATGGCGGGCGGGAAGTTTCCCTGTAGAGACAAAAGCACTGGGTTCTCCGGATGGTTACGGTCGCCCGGCGCCTGCAGTCCACTCGTGCACGCAAAGGTACGCAAGTGCTGGTGGCTGCTCTCAGATGGGTTGTTGCTTTGGGTGCGGTCGGGCGACGCTGTTGCGAGAAAAGCTCCCGATTATATCCTTCATGGCGCGCTCACCAACAAATGCGCGTCTTGCATAACCTTGTTACGTAAGCAAGTGTTCCAGACATTTCAGAGGACAACGGGCACCCTAGACTTCCCCCCGTTTCCCTACCGCCCCCACTCCAAAGGCTGATCCCGATGCGCATTTTTCTCCGACCCCTTGCCCTTTCCCTGGCGGGCCTGTGTGCCGCCATGGCCGCTCAGGCCCTGGAGCTGGCGAAATACCCCCAGGTGTTCGTGGCGCCCCAGGGCGTTGAAGTCGTGCTGGCTCCCACCGCAGACGGCAAGCAGGCCCTGGTGCGAGTGAGCGGCATCAACGACCCCATCGATCAGGTCGTCTTCCTGAGCCAGTTGGAGCAACGGGGCTCGGCGCGCGAGGTATACGCCACCACGCTCGATGGCCGCAGCTACGGTCTGCTGCAAAAGCAGAACCAGGCCTATCGCAATGGCGACCACTATGTGGTGTACCTGCCAGGCAAGCGCGATGGCGTGCCACTGGCCTTCAGCGAAGAAAAGAGCAAGGCCTTCAAGCTGGCGGACCTGCTGGCCAGCTACAAAGGCCAACAAAAGCAGGGCCTGCAGGACAAGCTGGCCCGCTTTGACCGCAACAAGCGCCTGGCCAGCGTGCAGGCCGAACTGGCCAAGGCCGATCAGGACGCCACCGCTGCATGCAGTACGCCAGTGAAGACCAACGTTGACTGGGCCACCATTGACGACGAAAAACTCCAGTCGCTGAGCATCGGCAGCTTCTGCGGCGTGGTGGCATCAGAGCTGGAAGCCATGTGCCGCAACACCCCCGCCTTCAAAAGCACGGCATCCGGCCTGGGCTTGGTGCAATGCAAGTTCGCGCCGCAGCTGAAAATCCGGGTGGAGAACCAGCAGGTGCTGTTCAGCACGGAGAAGGACGCCCCCAACCAGGAAGAATTCGTGCGCCAGTTCCTGCGCAATCTCTAAAAAAGAGTGAGGCGCTCCGCCCCCTGAGATCTGCTGGAAACGATCAAGAAGCGGTGGCTTCAGCGCCCGGCGCCGCTCGCATGCAGGCAGATCGCTGCAGCGGCCGCCACATTGAGCGACTCTTCGCCGCCCGGTTGTGCAATGCGGATGCGCAGAGCGGCACGCTCTTCCAGTGCAGGGGAAACGCCCTGCCCTTCGTGGCCCAACACCCATGCACACGGCCAGGGCAAGGCGGCACGGTGCAACCAGTCTCCGGCGTGCGAGCTGGTCACAAGCATGGGCACCTGCAGCGATTGAAGCTCGCCGTGCTCCACGCCCTCGATCAGGTCCAGCGCGAAATGCGCACCCATGCCCGCCCGCAGCACCTTGGGGGACCACAGCGCGGCGCTGCCCTTGATGGCAACCACCTGCCGGAACCCGAACGCGGACGCACTGCGCAGGATGGAGCCCACATTCCCAGCGTCCTGCACACGGTCCAGCACCACGGTCGCCGCACCCGGATGCACCGCAGCGGGCGCGGGCAAATCCATGATGAAACCCATCCGAGCGGGCGACTCCAGCCCACTGATGTCGTCAAACAGTGCGTCAGCAATTACTATGATTTTCATAGCTGCTTGCGCCCACTCCACATGCGCTATCCGCCAAAAAGACTCTGAAAATACCGCTATGGACGCGCGCTGGCCACGCTCCAGGGCCGCGCGGCAGAGGTGATCGCCCTCCAGCCAAACCCGGCCTTGCTTGCGGTAGGCCGTGGTGTCCTGCGCAAGACGGCGCAGGTCTTTCACGAACGTGTTGTCCCGCGAATGGATCGTGGTGATCGAGGAGGATGTCATGGTTGGGCAGGTTCAACCGCGCAGATTCTGCGCCACGGGCGCAAAGGAACGCCGGTGGTGGACGCACGCGCCGTGCTCGCGCAGGGCCGCCATGTGCACCGCCGTGCCATAGCCTTTGTGGCCCGCAAATCCGTACTGGGGAAATTCTTCATGCACCTGCACACACCAGCGGTCACGGTGCACCTTGGCCAGGATGGACGCGGCCGAGATGGCCGGCACCAGCGCATCACCCTTGACGATGGCCTCAGCCTGGATGTCGAGCGTGGGCAGCCGATTGCCATCGACGAGGACCATGACGGGCTTCAGGCGCAGCCCCATCACGGCCCGCCGCATGGCCAGCATCGTGGCCTGCAGGATGTTGAGCTGATCGATCTCTTCCACGCTGGCCTCGGCAATGCTGCAGCACAGCGCCTTGGCGCGGATTTCGTCGTAGAGCTTTTCGCGCCGGGCGGGCGTGAGCTTCTTGGAGTCAGCCAGGCCTGCGATGGGATGCAGATCGTCCAGGATGACTGCAGCAGCCACCACAGGCCCCGCCAGTGGGCCACGGCCCGCTTCATCCACGCCGGCCACAAGGCCTGGCGGGTGCCAGGGCAGGCAGGCCTGTTCAGGCAGCGGGACGGAGGATTTTCTGGATCGCATCGGCAGCCAGTTGGGGAGTGTTGCGGCGCAGGCTCTCGTGCAGCGCCGTAAAGCGCTGCTCCAGGGCCGTGATTTTTTCGGGATGGTGCTGGCGGGCATCCAGCCATTGGAGTGTTGCCGCACAAAGCGCCTGGGGTGTCGCGGCATCCTGGATCAGCTCGGGCACCACGAAGTCGCCACACAGGATGTTGGGCAAGCCCACCCAGGGCTGCAACTGCTTGCGGCGCATAAGCCACCAGCTCAATGGGTGCATGTGGTAGCCAATGACCATAGGGCGCTTGAACAGGGCCGCCTCCAGCGTGGCGGTGCCACTGGCGATCAGCGTGGTGTCGCAGGCGGCGAGCACGGCGTGGGATTGCCCGGAAACGATCTGCACCACACCGCCCAGCCCAGCGGCCTGGGCTGCCTGCACGATGCGTTCGCGCAGCGCTGGCACGGCAGGCACTATCAATTTAATAGCTGGTCGCGCTTTTCTGACAAGCGCTGCAGCCTCAAAGAAGGGTTGAGTGATGTAGGCGATCTCCGAAGAACGGCTGCCCGGCAGAATGGCCAGCACCTCGTCCGTATCCTGCAGCCCGAGCTGCGCACGGGCCGCAGCGCGGTCCGGCACCATGGGAATCACACCCGCCAGCGGGTGCCCCACATAGGTGGCGGCGATGCCATGCCGCGCGAGCAGTTCAGGCTCGAACGGAAAGATACACAACACATGATCAGCGCTGCGGCGAATCTTATCGACGCGTTCCGCGCGCCAGGCCCAGACGGAGGGGCACACGAAATGCACGGTCTTGATGCCCGCAGCGCGCAGGTCAGCTTCCAGCCCCAGGTTGAAATCAGGGGCATCCACACCGATGAAGACATCCGGGCTGTCCTTGAGCAACCGCTCACGCAGTTGCTTGCGAATGCCCAGCAACTCGCGCAGACGGCGCAGCACTTCCATGCTGTAGCCATGCACGGCCAACTTCTCGCTGGGCCACCAAGCATCAAAACCCCGGCGTTGCATTTGCGGGCCACCAATGCCGCAGGTCTGCAGGTCTGGCCAATGGGCCTGCATGCCGTCGATCAACAGACCGGCCAGCAGGTCGCCCGATGTCTCGCCCGCCACCATGGCGACGCGGGGGGAAGCAGCCATCACCCAGCCCTCAGCGCGCTATGCCGCGCGTGGCGTCGGCCAGGAACCGCTCCATCATCGCGGCATCCTCGCTGGCCTGCGGTGCGGACTGCACCAGCTCAGCAATGGCGGCACGTGCAGCCTCCAGCGTAAGGCCCTGACGGTAGATCAGCTTGTGCATCTGCTTGACAGCAGCAATGCGCTCAGGCGAGAAGCCGCGGCGGCGCAGCCCCACCACGTTATAGCCCCGCACGGCCAGCGGGTTGCCATCCACCAGCATGAAGGGAGGGACGTCCTGCGACACTGCGCTGGCAAAGCCCACCATGGCATGCGCCCCGACCTTGACGAACTGGTGGATGCCGGTAAGCCCGCCCACCGTCACCCAATCGCCCAGGTGGACATGGCCTGCCAGGGTGGTGTTGTTGGCCAGCGTGGTGTGGTTGCCCACATGGCAATCATGGGCGATGTGGGTGTACGCCATGATCCAGTTGTCGTCCCCCACCGTGGTGATGCCACCGGCCTGGGGCACACCGAGGTTCAGGGTGCAGAACTCGCGGATGGTGTTGCGGTCGCCGATGACCAGTTCGGTGGGTTCGCCCGCATATTTCTTGTCCTGCGGGATGGCGCCAATGGAGTTGAACTGAAAGATGCGGTTGTCGGCGCCAATCGTCGTGCGCCCGTCAATGACGCAATGTGCGCCGACCGTCGTGCCCGCACCGATCGACACATGCTCACCAATAACCGCATACGGTCCCACCGTGACCGAAGGGTCCAGGCGTGCGCCGTCCGCAACAATGGCAGTGGGATGAATATTGCTCACGATCCAACAGGCCCGGGTCGGTCAACCCACGCTGCGCATGGTGCACATGAGTTCGGCCTCGCAGGCCACCTCTTCGCCCACGCTGGCCACGCCCTTAAACTTCCAGATGCCGCCACGAACGCGATCGATGGTGATGCTCAGGATCAACTGGTCGCCGGGCTCCACCGGGCGCTTGAAACGCGCGCCATCAATGCCCACAAAGTAGTAGATATTGTTCTCATCGGGCACCTTGCCCATGGCATCAAACGCCAGCAAGCCCGCAGCCTGGGCCAGCGCTTCCAGGATCAACACACCCGGCATCACGGGACGTCCGGGGAAATGCCCCATGAAGTAGGGCTCATTGAACGTCACGTTCTTGATGGCCTTGATGCGGGTGTTGCTCTCAAGCTCGATCACTTTGTCCACCAGCAGGAACGGGTAGCGGTGGGGCAGTTGCTTGAGAATTGCGTGAATATCCATCATCGAGTTGTTCTTCCGTTCATGCTGCCTTGAGAGCCTGCTCAAGCGCCTTGATGCGCTCCCGCAAGCTGTGCAGTTGTTTGAGTGTTGCAGCGTTTTTTTCCCAGCGCGCATTGTCGTCGATGGGAAACATGCCCGTGTATTGCCCAGGCCGCGTGAGCGAGCGTGTGACCACCGTAGCTGCCGAGATATGCACGTTGTCGGCCAGCTCCAGATGGCCCAGCACAATCGCCCCGCCGCCCACAGTGCAGTGCGCGCCAATGGTCGCGCTGCCAGCCACCCCCACACACCCAGCCATGGCCGAGTGCTTGCCGATGCGCACGTTGTGGCCAATCTGGATCAGGTTGTCGAGCTTGACGCCATCTTCGATGACGGTGTCCTGAAGCGCGCCCCGGTCGATGCAGGTGTTGGCGCCGATCTCGACGTCGTCTCCGATGCGCACGGCACCGAGCTGTTCGATCTTGACCCACTGCCCTTGTTCGGGCGCAAAGCCAAAACCATCCGCGCCGATCACCACACCGGCGTGCACGATGCAACGCGCGCCGATGGTGCAGCCTTCGCCCACGGTTACACGCGACTTGAGGATGGTCCCCGCGCCCACCTGCGCTCCACGCTCCACCACACACAGCGGCCCAATGGTCGCAGTGGGGTGCACCAGTGCCGTGGGATCCACCACGGCACTGGCGTGTACCCCCGCGCGCTGCGCTGGCGCATTGCGTTGCCGCCACAACTGGGTGGCACGCGCGAAATACACGTAGGGGTTGTCCGCCACGATGCAGGCACCGCGCGCCAGAGCGACATCGCGCATGGCAGGCGCCACAATGACACAGGCCGCCCGGGAGGCGGCCAGTTGCTGTTGGTAGCGGGGGTTGCTCAGGAAACTGAGATCTCCCGGCCCGGCAACCTCCAGGGGCGCGATGCGGGAGATGACGACATCCCGTGTCGCACCTCCTTCCAGCGAGCCACCGAGCGCATCAACTATGTGCCCAAGAAGCAAGCTCACGCGCCACCTGTCCAGGGCTGCGGCTTACTTGCCAGCAGAGGCATTCAGCGCCTTGATCACCTTGTCGGTGATGTCATGCTTGGGGTTGATGTAGACGGCCTCCTGGAGGATCACGTCGTACTTCTCGGCTTCAGCCACCTGCTTGACGACCTTGTTCGCACGTTCGAGCACCTGGGACAGTTCCTCGTTCTTGCGGGCGCTCAGGTCTTCCTGAAACTCACGGCGCTTGCGCTGGAATTCACGGTCCTGGTCCACCAGCTGGCGCTGGCGGGTCGTGCGCTGGCTTTCAGCCATCGTGGGGGCTTCGCGTTCGAATTTCTCTGTGGCGGTCTTCAGGGTACTGCCCATGTCCACCAGTTCTTTCTCGCGACGGGAGAATTCCTGCTCCAGCTTGGCCTGTGCAGCCTTGGCAGTGCTGGCCTCACGGAAGATGCGGTCTGTATTGACAAAACCGGCTTTGAACGACTCTTGAGCTTGCGCAGGGGCTGCCACGGCCAGGGAGCCAAGCAGCAGAGCCAAAGAGATATGGCGAGAAATGGATTTCATTAGAAAGACGTTCCAATCTGGAATTGCAGTTTCTGGATTCTATCGCCGGCGAACTTGCGCACCGGTTGCGCAAAAGCCAGACGCAAAGGACCGAGCGGGGAAATCCAGCTCAAGCCCAGGCCCACGGAAGAACGCATGTCACTGAAGGTAACTTTTTCGTTTTCTCCGTACACATTACCCACGTCAAAGAAGGTGAATACACGCAGTGTCCGGTCGTTCCCTGCACCCGGGAACGGCGCGATCAGCTCCGCGTTCAGCGTCACCTTCTTTGGCCCCCCCAAAGAGGCCCCCGTCACGTCGCGCGGACCCAGGGTACCCTGGTCAAAGCCACGCACCGAGCCCAACCCGCCCGAATAGAAATTCTTGAACACCGGGAACGGCCGACCATTCATGCCCTTGCCGATACCCACCTCGCCATTGAAGGCGATGGTGAAACGTTTGTTCAGCGGTACGTACTGCTGGTACTGGTAGTTGGCCCGCACATAGCGAGCATCCCCAGCCACCGACCATTCTGAATTGAGGCGCTGATAGCGGCCGGAATTCGGTGCCAGAGCGCTGTCGCGGTCGTCCCGCGACCAACCGATCGTCAAAGGAATGGAGGTGCTACTGTAGCCAAACTGGTCGGCATAGGCCAAGTAGGTGGCGGGAATGTTCGTACCCGCCTTGATCTTGGTCTGCTCCAGCCCACCGCCAAAGAACACGGTATCGGTTTCACTGAACGGAACACCGAATCGCACCGACGTGCCGGTTGTCACCAACTCGTAGTTACCGCCCTGGTCTTCGTAAGGCTTGTCCGTGCGGTAGTACACGTCCAGCGTACGAGAAATGCCATCGGGCGTGAAGTACGGATTGGTGGTGCTGAACACGAGCGTGCGGCGGTACTTGCTGGTGTTGACATCAATGCCCAGGTAGTTGCCAGAGCCAAAAATGTTCTCTTGCTTGATACCAAACGACAGCGAGACCTTTTCGGCGCTGGAAAAACCCACCCCCATCTGCAGCGACCCGGTGGGTTTTTCTGCCACGTTGATCACCAGGTCCACCTGGTCTGGAGAGCCCGGGACCTCCTGGGTCTCCACATTGACCTCGGTGAAGAAGCCCAGGCGGTCCACGCGATCACGCGACAGGCGGATTTTTTCACCGTCGTACCAGGAGGCTTCGTACTGGCGGAACTCGCGGCGGATCACTTCGTCGCGTGTGCGGTTGTTGCCGCTCACATTGATGCGGCGCACATAGGCACGGCGCGAGGGCTCCGCCTGCAGAACAAAAGCAACGCGGTTGTTCTCGCGGTCAATCTCTGGCACGGCCTCTACCCGCGCGAACGCAAAGCCAAACCGGGAGAAATACTCGGAAAACGCCTTGGTCGTTTCAGTGACCTGGTCCGCGTTATAGGGTTCACCAGGGCGAATGGTGACCAGGGACTTGAACTCATCTTCACGGTCCAGGTAGTTGCCTTCCAGCTTCACGCCAGACACCACATAGCGCTCACCTTCGGTCACATTGACAGTGATGGAAATTTCCTGCTTGTCGGGCGAAATAGCGACCTGGGTGGAATCGACACGGAATTCCAGATAGCCGCGCTGCAGGTAGTAGGAGCGCAGGGTTTCCAGATCGGCGTTGAGCTTGGCACGTGAATAGCGGTCCGACTTGGTGTACCAGCTGAGCCAGCCACCGGTGTCCTGATCAAACAGGCCTTTGAGCGTGGATTCGCTGAAGGCCTTGTTGCCAACAATGCGTACTTCCTTGATGCGGGCGGGATCGCCTTCGATCACGGTGAAAGTCAGGTTGACACGATTGCGCTCGATCGGGGTCACGGTCGTGACGACCTCGGCGCCATAGAGGCTCTTGTTGATGTACTGGCGCTTGAGCTCCTGCTCGGCACGGTCGGTCAGCGCCTTGTCATAGGGACGACCTTCGGTCAGCCCGACATCGCGCATGGCCTTCTTCAGCGCGTCCTTGTCAAACTCGCGGGTACCGGCGAAATCCACGTCGGCCACAGTGGGGCGCTCCTCCACCACAACCACCAGCACATTGCCAGTCGCCTCCAGGCGCACGTCCTTGAACAGGCCCAGACCGAAAAGTGCGCGAATGGCAGCTGCGCCCTTCTCGTCGTTGTAGTCGTCACCAACCCGCAGTGGCATGGAGGCAAACACGGTGCCGGGCTCGACGCGCTGCAGCCCCTCGACGCGGATGTCCTGCACCTTGAAAGGCTCCAGAGCCCATGCCGCATTGGCGGCAAAAATCATGGCTGCAACGGCCGATGCGGTACGCACGCCCAGGCGATTGATGTGTTTTTTCATGAATGAAGCTGGCGCCGCAGTTGCAGGGCAAGCGCGGCAAAAGTGTTAGCCAAAGAGCCGAGTGATATCGTTGAACAGGGCAATGGACATCATGAGAAGCAAGACCGCAACGCCTCCACGCTGCAGGCGCTCCATCCACGCGTCTGACACCCCCCTGCCCGTGACACCCTCCCAAAGATAATACATCAGGTGCCCTCCGTCCAAGACGGGCAGCGGCAGGAGGTTGAGCACGCCCAGGCTCACGCTGATCAGGGCGAGGAAAACGAGGTACTGCGTCAGGCCCAGACTGGCAGAACGCCCGGCATAGTCGGCGATGGTCAAGGGCCCGCTGATGTTCTTGAGAGATGCCTCACCAATCACCATGCGGCCCATCATGCGCAGCGTCAATACCGACACATCCCAGGTCTTGACCACACCGGCCCAAGCGCCTTCCAACATGCCATATTCAACGGTCACGAAATCAGGCGGAGCGCCAACGTAGGCCCCAATGCGGCCTATGGTCGCGCCCAGTTCCGGCTTGGCCTCCGGCAAAACATCCAAGGTCAGCACCTGCCCCGCGCGATCCACGCGCCAAGGCTGGGCCAGTGGCTCGCTGCCACGCACGGACTGCCGGATCAACTCGCGCAGCTGCTGACCATCCACCACATCGATGGCGCCAATCTTGAGCACCACATCCCCTAGGCGCAATCCGGCGCGCGCAGCGGCTCCGTCAGGCATGACCTCGCCCAGCACCGGACGTGTCCATGGCCCCAGAATGCCTATTTTGCGAAACAGCTGGGCGTCTGCTTCGCGGCTGTCGATCTTCGACATGTCCAGCACAATTTCCCGGTGTGCAGCCCCCGACTGTGGCTGCACTTCCAGGCGCACGTTCACCCCCTCCAGGGCACCGCGAGTAAGCAGCCAGCGCAAATCTTCAAACGACCGCACGGGTTCCAGGTCGTCAGAACCCAATGCTGCCTGCGCGACCAGTTCACCGCCACGCAGGCCCGCGCTCTGCGCCACGGAACCAGCCACCGGGCTGGCCAGGACCGCCTTGGGCTCCTCCACCCCGTTCCAGTTGACGATGGAATACAGCAGCACGGCCAGCAGCAGATTCGCAACAGGGCCTGCGGCCACGATGGCAGCGCGAGACCGCAGAGGTTGGGTGTTGAAGGCCAGATGACGCTCTTCGGGGGGCACAGGCGCTTCCCGCTCGTCCAGCATGCGCACGTATCCACCCAGCGGAAACGCCCCCAGGACAAACTCCGTGGGCGAGCCCTTGGGTTGCCAGCGCAGCAGCGGGTTGCCAAAGCCCACCGAGAAGCGCAGCACCTTCACTCCGCACGCCACGGCCACCCGGTAGTGGCCGTATTCGTGTACGGCAATCAGAAGGCCGAGGGCCACGATGAAGGCAACGATGGTGAGGAGCATGTGCGGGTCCGTGTTGCGGTGGAGACTCAGGCAGCCAGGCGGTCTGCAGCTTGCTCAGCGGCATTGCGCGCTTGGCTGTCCAGGTCCAGCAACGCTTCGAGCGAATTGGGCTTGGAGGGGGAAACCGCCTCCAAAGTTGCAAGATTCACGGCATGAATATGGTCAAAACGAAGCCGTCCCGACAAGAATGCTCCCACAGCCACCTCATTGGCAGCATTCAATACGGCCGTCGTCCCTTCGGCCGCTTTCAGCGCTTGCCAGGACAGGTGCAAACCCGGGAAGCGGTGGGCGTCAGCATCTTCAAACGCCAGCGCGGACAGGGTCGAAAAGTCCAGTTTGCTCGCACCACTCGCAATGCGCTCCGGCCAGGCCAGGCCGCAGGCAATGGGCACGCGCATGTCGGGCGTTCCCAATTGAGCCAGGATCGATGCATCCTTGAACTGCACCATGGAATGGATGATCTGCTGCGGATGGATCACCACCTTGATCTGGTCCGGGTGCAGATCGAACAACCAGCGGGCCTCGATGACTTCGAGCGCCTTGTTCATCATCGTGGCCGAATCCACCGAAATCTTGCGCCCCATCGAGAAATTGGGGTGCGCGCAGGCCTGGGCAGGTGTGATCTCAGCCAGCGTGGACGGGTCTCGTTGCCGAAACGGCCCCCCAGAAGCCGTGAGCAAAATGCTGTCCACCCGTTGCGCCCAAGTGGCAGGGTCTTCGGGCAGGCATTGAAAGATGGCGGAGTGTTCGCTATCGATTGGCAACAGCGTCGCCCGCCCCTCGCGCACCGTCTGCATGAACAACCCACCACCAACCACCAGCGCTTCCTTGTTGGCCAGCAGCAACCTCTTGCCCGCGCGCGCAGCCGCCAGACACGGTGCGAGACCCGCAGCGCCCACAATGGCCGCCATCACCGCATCCACCTCTTCGTGTGACGCTATCAATTCAAGAGCATCTTGCGCTTGAAGGACCTGCGTTGGAAGGCTATTGGCCACTAATTTTTCAGCCAGAAGCGCCGCATGGGGCGCGCTCGCCATCACCGCGAAGCGAGGACGGAACTGTGCACACTGCGCCAGCATGAGATCCACCTGGGTGGCAGCACTGAGCGCAAACACCTCGAAGCGATCGGGATGGCGGGCCACCACATCCAGCGTGCTGGTGCCAATGGAGCCGGTGGAACCGAGGACGGTGATTTGTTGTTTCTTCATGGAGTCGTCAGGCTCGTGAGCATCATGGCCAGGGGGAGCGTGGGCAGCAGAGCATCCACGCGGTCGAGCACACCACCGTGTCCGGGCAACAGGCCGCTGCTGTCCTTGACACCGGCGCTGCGCTTGATGAGGGACTCCACGAGATCTCCCGACACACTCATGGCCACCATGAACAGCGCGGCAAGCACCAGCATCCACCAGCCTTGTAGCGCCATTCGGCTGTAAAAACTGGGCACAGCCGCCTGCCAGTGCGCATCGGCCACGACCCAGACGAAGGCCATGACCATCACGCCCGCCAAACCGCCCCACACGCCCTCCCAACTTTTGCCAGGACTGATCGAAGGGGCCAGCTTGCCTTTTGTGAAGCGCAGGCCAAAAGCACGGCCGGCGAAATAAGCAAAGATGTCTGCGACCCACACCAGGAGCAGCACCGACAACAGGAAATTGATACCCACATTGCGCGCCTGCACAACGGCGAGCCAAGCGAGCCACAGCGCCAATACCCCTGCCACCAGGCGCACTCCACCCGGAATGCGGGGCCAACCAGGCACCCCTGCCTTGAGCAGCCAGGCAGCCGCCAAGACCCACAGCCCCCCGCCCACCACCCACAGGGCGGTCAACGAACGATCGACCCAGCCCAGGGCCCACGAACCCGCACACAGTGCGACACATGCAGCGCCCACGGTCAGAGAGCCGGCCTGGCCAAAACCGCTCAGACGCCCCCACTCCCAAGCACCCGCAGCCATGAGCACCAATACGACCACGGTGAAGGGCACCGTAGATGGGTAAAAAAGCGCTGGCAGCAAAATGGCCAGCAGGACAAGGGCTGTGATAACGCGCTGCTTGAGCATGGGGCCTTTCAGAACCTGTTCAGGTTCTTAGCCCGGCATCGGCTGGGGATGCGCGGACAGGATTTGTTCGGAGGTTTTGCCAAAACGGCGCTCGCGGCCACCGAAGGCAGCAATCGCCTCGTCCAGCGCCGACTCATCGAAATCCGGCCACAACCGGTCGCTGAAGAAAAACTCGGAGTATGCGGCCTGCCACAGCAAAAAGTTGCTGATGCGCATTTCCCCGCCGGTGCGAATCACCAGGTCCGGATCGGGCACATGGGCCATGCCCATCGCACCCTGCAGGCTGGCCTCGGTGATAGGCTCACCGCGTGCCGCCAGCGACGCTGCGGCCTGGGCAATGTCCCAGCGGCCACCGTAGTTGAAACACACGTTGAGCACCAGGCGGGTGTTTTCAGCCGTAGCGGCTTCTGCCTGCGCCAGGCCATCGCGGACCTTCTGCGAAAGACCCGCACGCTCACCCACGAAATACAGGCGCACGCCATCCTTCTTGAGTTGCGGCACTTCGCGCGCCAGCGCCATCGCCAACAGTTCCATGAGGCCAGAGACCTCGTCGGCGGGGCGGTTCCAGTTTTCGGAGGAGAACGCAAACACCGTGAGTACAGCCACACCGCGCTGCACGCAGGCGCGTGCACAGCGGCGCAGTGAATCCACGCCTTGCTTGTGGCCCGCCAGGCGCGGCAAAAAACGGCGCGTGGCCCAGCGGCCGTTGCCATCCATGACGATGGCAATGTGGTGTGGCACCAACGAAGAGTCAGCCATGTGAATGTTCAAGCCCTGGGGCCTAGAGCGTGTGATGCACTTTTACGTGCCCGCGAAAGTCGGGGAAAGGCCCGGCAACTAGGCGCAGGACGCGCCGCGGTATGAATACCGCAAGCGGCTTGCAACGACGTAGCCGGGCCTTTCCCCGACTTTCCCAAAGGGTTGGCCCCACACGCAGGCACTCGCGGCGCTGCAGCGCTTGCCAAGGCCGGGGCCTTGCCTGCGCACTGCGCCTTGCGATCACCTGCGTGTGGGGCCAACGCGGGTACGTAAAAGCGCATAACACGCTCTAGACCGCCATGATTTCCTGCTCTTTGGCGGCCACCAGCGCATCGATCTCGGCGATGTGCTTGTCGGTGAACTTCTGCACGTCGGTTTCGGCGCGCTTCTGGTCATCTTCGGACGCGAGCTTGTCCTTGACCAGCTTCTTGACGGATTCGTTGGCATCGCGGCGCAGGTTGCGCACGGCGATCTTGGCGCTCTCGCCCTCGTTGCGCGCGAGCTTGGTCATTTCCTTGCGGCGTTCTTCGCTCATGGGGGGCATGGGCACGCGGATCAGGTCGCCCATGGAGGCGGGGTTCAGGCCCAGGTCGCTCTCGCGAATGGCCTTTTCGATCTTGGCGCCCATGCCCTTTTCCCAGGGCTGGACGCTGATGGTGCGCGAGTCGATCAGCGCCACGTTGGCCACCTGGCTCAGAGGCACCATGGAGCCGTAATACTCCACTTGCACCGTGTCGAGCAGTGCGGGGTTGGCACGGCCCGTGCGGATCTTCTGCAGGTTGTTCTTGAACGCTGTGATGGACTGGTCCATCTTGGTTTCAGCGGTTTTCTTGATGTCGGCAATCGTCATGTTTTCTCCTGGGGCCGACCTGCATCCGGTGCAGGTCCATCCATCGTGATCAAGCGTAAACCAGCGTACCCTCGTCCTCGCCCATCACCACGCGCTTCAGGGCGCCATGCTTGATGATCGAGAACACCTTCACCGGCAGCTTCTGGTCGCGGCACAGGGCAAAAGCGGTCGCATCCATGATGCCCAGGTTGCGGGACATGGCCTCGTCAAAACTCAACTTGGTGTAGCGCGTGGCCGTGGGGTCCTTCTGGGGGTCGGCAGTATAAACGCCGTCCACCTTGGTGGCCTTGAGCACCAGCTCGGCCCCGATCTCCGCACCGCGCAACGCTGCGGCGGTGTCCGTGGTGAAAAAGGGATTGCCCGTGCCTGCGGCAAACACAACGACCTTGCCCTCTTCGAGGTATTGCAAGGCCTTGGGGCGCACATAGGGCTCAACCACCTGCTCGATGGCGATGGCGGACATCACGCGGGCCACCAGGCCCTGCTTGTCCATGGCATCGGCCAGGGCCAGCGCGTTCATCACGGTGGCCAACATACCCATGTAGTCGGCAGTGGCACGGTCCATACCGACCGAGCCCCCTGCGACGCCACGGAAGATATTGCCCCCACCGATCACCACGGCCACCTGGACACCCAGGCGGGTCACTTCGGCGATCTCCTCGACCATGCGCACGATGGTGGCGCGGTTGATACCGAAGGCGTCATCCCCCATCAGCGCCTCACCAGACAGCTTGAGCAAAATGCGCTTGTGGGCTGGTGCAGCGTTGGACATGGGAAATTTCTCCGGTAAGTGGTACGAGGCTTTGGTGGGGTGGTTACAGGGAACGATCAGGCAGCAGCCTTGGCAGCAGCCACCTGGGCAGCCACTTCGGCAGCAAAGTCGTCCACCTTCTTCTCAATGCCTTCGCCCACCACGTACAGGGTGAAGCCCTTCACGTTGGTGTTGGCAGCCTTGAGCATCTGGGCCACGGTTTGCTTGCCGTCGGCAGCCTTCACGAAGACCTGGTCGGCCAGCGAGACTTCCTTGAGGTACTTCTGCACCGCGCCGTCGATGCGCTTGGCCGTGATTTCAGCGCTTTGTGCAGGCTTGCCAGCAGCCACGAGTTCCTTGTTGGCTTCGTCGGCCTTGCCTTCGGCGACCGAGCGCTCCTTGGCAATCAGGTCTGCAGGCACGTCGGCGCTGGTCAGGGCCACGGGCTTCATGGCGGCCACGTGCATGGCCACGTCCTTGGCTGCTGCAGCGTCGCCTTCGAACTCCACCACCACGCCGATGCGTGAGCCGTGCAGGTAGGCTGCCAGGTTGGAGCCGCTGAAGCGCTTGAAGCGGCGGAACGACATGTTCTCGCCGATCTTGCCGATCAGGCCCTTGCGCACGTCTTCCAGCGTGGGGCCGAAGCTGTCTTGGCTATAGGGCAGCGCGCCCAAGGCTTCGACGGTGGCGGGGTTGTGTTCAGCCACCAGCTTGGCAGCAGCGTTGGCCATGGCGATGAAGCTGTCGTTCTTGGAGACGAAGTCGGTTTCGCTGTTGACTTCCACCAGGGCACCGGTGGTGCCGTCGATGTAGCTGGCGACCACGCCTTCAGCCGTGATACGAGATGCAGCCTTGCCAGCCTTGGTGCCCAGCTTGACGCGCAGCAGCTCTTCAGCCTTGGCCATGTCGCCGTCAGCTTCCGTCAGCGCCTTCTTGCATTCCATCATCGGAGCGTCGGTCTTGCCACGCAGTTCAGCAACCATGCTTGCGGTAATTGCAGCCATCTTTGTTCCTTCAGTGTTCAGTTCAGTCAGTTCAGATTCGGGCTAAAAAAAAGGGGGCTCACCAGGGGCCCCGCTTTTGTTCGCGACGGATCGCGCAGCCGGGCTATCAGGCAGCGGCTTCTTGCACTTCCACGAATTCGTCGGTGCTCTCTGCAGTAGCAGCCTTCACGACTTCATTCACGGCGTTGGCACGGCCTTCGATGATCGCGTCAGCGATGCCACGGGCGTACAGCGTCACAGCCTTGGCCGAGTCGTCGTTGCCAGGGATCACGTAGTCGATGCCTTCAGGCGAGTGGTTGGTATCGACCACACCAATCAGCGGGATGCCCAGCTTCTTGGCTTCGGCAACGGCGATCTTGTGGAAGCCCACGTCGATGATGAAGATGGCATCGGGCAGAGCAGCCATGTCCTGAATGCCGCCGATATCCTTTTCGAGCTTCTCGATTTCGCGGGAGAACGTCAGTTGCTCCTTCTTGCTCAGGCTGTCGAGGCCAGCTTCTTGCTGGGCCTTCATGTCCTTGAGGCGCTTGATCGAGGTCTTCACGGTCTTGAAGTTCGTCAGCATGCCGCCCAGCCAGCGCTGATCCACGAAAGGCACGCCAGCGCGTTGCGCTTCGGTGGCCAGGATTTCACGGGCTTGGCGCTTCGTGCCGACCATCAGGATCGTGCCGCGGTTGGCAGCCAGTTGCTTGGCGAACTTTTGGGCTTCCTGGAACAGTGGCAGCGACTTTTCCAGGTTGATGATGTGAATCTTGTTGCGATGGCCGAAGATGTAGGGGGCCATCTTGGGGTTCCAGAAGCGGGTTTGGTGACCGAAGTGGACACCGGCTTCCAGCATTTCGCGCATGGTAACGGACATAAAAATACTCCAAAGGTTAGGTCTAAAATCAGCCCCAATATTTGCAGTGCCGTGATCTTCACGAACACCGCAACACCTTGACAGGGCTGCTTTGCGATTGGTCTTGCCGCAGCGGCCACGCTGGTTGTGCAAACCTTGCACCACTGCGCTACTGCTCCCAGCAAAACCCAAAGATTCTAGCACACCCATGCTCTCTGACCTGATCGCCACCCGTGAGCAACTGCGGGACGGCGCCACTACCGCGCCCGCCGAGCTGGAACGCTGCATCGACGCTGCCCAGGCCACCTCCAACACCCACAGCTTTGTGCGAACCCTGTTCGACGAGGCTCGCACCACAGCGGTGCAACCGGGCGTAGCCCAGTTGCCTCTGGCCGGGCTGTCGGTGTCGGTGAAGGACCTGTTTGACGTGGCCGGCCAACCCACCCCGGCGGGCTCCACCGCGCTGGCAGGGGCTCCCGCAGCAGCTCAAGACTGCCCGGCCGTGGCCCGACTGCGCGCAGCGGGTGCCAGCCTGATTGGCCGCACCAACATGGTGGAGTTCGCTTTCTCGGGCGTGGGCGTCAACCCCCACTACGGCACGCCTGCTGCCTGGGACGCCCGTTTTGGCGCCGTGCCCGGCGCACCCCGGGTGCCCGGCGGGTCTTCGTCCGGCGCCGGGGTGTCGGTCGCCACTGGCGCCGCGTTCATCGGGCTGGGGTCGGACACCGGTGGCTCCATCCGCATTCCTGCAGCGCTCAACGGCATCGTGGGCTTCAAGAACACCGCCCGGCTGGTGCCTACCGCTGGCGCCGTGCCGCTGTCCACCACCCTGGACACTGCCTGCGCCATGACGCGCACCGTGCGCGACGCCATCGTGGCGCACGAGGTGTTGGCCGCCCGGCGCGTGACGCGCAGCCTGGCGCCGCTGTCGCAGTACCGGCTGGCGGTGCCGTCCACCCTCTTCCTCGACGGGCTGGATGCCACCGTGGCGCGCGCCTTTGAGCGCAGCGTGGAAGCCTTGCGCCAGGCCGGCGCCCAGATCGACACCATCGACCTGCCCGCCGTGCTGGAGCAGCCCGCCTATGGTTTTGCCGCCCCCGAAGCCTACGCCTGGCACCGCGAGCTGCTGCAGCGCGCGGGCGACCGCTACGACCCCCGGGTGCGCATGCGCATTGAAAAAGGCGCCACGCTGATGGCCTGGGAATACATCGACCTGGTGCAGGCGCGCCAGCAATGGATTGCACGCATGCTCTCCGACATGGAGCGCTATGACGCCCTGCTGTCCCCCACCGTTCCCATCGTGGCACCGCTCATTGCCGATGTCGCACCGGCCGATGGACTGGACAAAGTCCAGGACGCCGCCCGCGACGCCGAGTTCTTCCGCGTCAACAACCTGCTGCTGCGCAACACCAGCGTGGTCAATCTGCTGGATGGCTGTGCGCTGTCGCTGCCTTGCCATGTGCCAGGGGAACTCCCGGTCGGGCTGATGGTCTGGCACGGAGCGCTCAGGGACGACACGGTGCTCAACGTGAGCCTGCAGATCGAACAAATACTACAAAAATAATAGCTGCTCGCGCTTTACCAACAAGCGCTAGAAGCCAAAAATACCCATATTCATGAAGATTGCTATCGTGGGCGCCGGCATCATCGGCGTCACCACCGCATACGAGCTGGCCAGCGACGGCCACGAAGTCACGGTGTTCGAACAACGCAGCGCAGCCGCCGAGGAAGCCAGCTTTGCCACTGCAGGACTGCTCGCACCCTACCTGCTGAGCCCCTGGGCAGTGCCGGGCTTTGGCCAGCCGCTGCGACTGATGGGGGCACAGGCCACCCTGCGGATGGCGGGCGGCCTGACCCTCGCCAACTGGGCCTGGTTGCGCCGCTGGCGCAGCATGGCCCGCAGCCAAAGTGCCCCGGCTACAGCCGTCGAGCGCCTGGCGCAGTACAGCCAGGCGCGCCTGCAATCCATCGCCAGCCAGCACGAGCTGGATTTCGAAGCCAGCGATGGCCGCCTGGTGCTGCTGCGCACTGAGGAAGACCGCACGCGCCTGCAGCCCGCACTGCAGGTGCTGCGCGACAGCGGCGTGACCTTGCGCGAGATCGACGCCGATGTGGCGCGCCAGATCGAGCCCGGCCTGTCGCCCGAGGCGCCGCTGGCAGGCGCCATCCACTTGCCCGACGCGCGCGCGGGCAACTGCCGCCTGTTTGCCCAGCTGCTGCGCCAGGGTATTCAGGGCGGTGGCGTGCAGTTTGTGTTCAACACCCGCGTGGACCGACTGGGCAGCAGCCCCACCGGCGTGGTGCTGCAAGGTGAAGCGGACCTGCGTCGATTTGATGCCGTGGTGCTGTGCGCGGGCATGGCATCAGCCACGCTGCTGCCCGCGCTGGGCCTGGGCCTGCCCATGGCGGCCGTGTATGGCTACTCCGTCAGTGCCCCGCTGCGCGAATCCACCCACGCCCCGCGCGCCAGCGTGGTGGATGCGGGTCAGCAGATATCCATCACCCGCCTGGGCCAGCGTGTGCGCATTGCCGGTGGCGCCGAACTGGCCGGGGCCGATGCCGAGCACCACACCCCCACACTGCAGCGCCTGTACCGCACGTTGAACGACTGGTTCCCCGGTGGCGTGCAGCTGTCATCCAACCTGCAGATCTGGCGCGGCGCCCGCACCATGCTGCCCGACGGAGCACCGGTGGTGGGCGCCAGCGGCGTGCCGGGCTTGTGGCTCAACACCGGCCACGGCGCAAGTGGCTGGGCTCTGGCCTGCGGCAGCGCCCGGGCGCTGGCCGACCTGATCGCGCAGCGCGAGCCCGAGGTGTCGCTGGACGGGCTGGGCATGCGTCGGCTCTAGGAGCCTGCGCTTTGCCCCCACGGGGTGTCGGCGCACAATGGCAGGCGCGCTGCCACTGTCAGCAGCCCTTGCCCACTGCAGCCCATGCACCGCATCACCGCCCACCAGCCTTATCCCCTGTTCAACACAGCCGCCACCCGCCGCCTGGAAAATGCGGCGGCGGTCGCCCTGCCCCCGCACACGCTCATGCAACGCGCCGGCCTGGCCGTGGCGCAATTGGCCCAGGCGCTGGCCCCCCACGCACGCACCCTGTGGATTGCCTGCGGGCCCGGGAACAACGGAGGTGACGGGTTGGAGGCTGCCATGCACCTGCAGCGCAGTGGTCGCAGAGTGGTCGTGACCTGGCTGGGCCAGCCCGATACGGCCCCGGCCGATGCCAGGGCCTCGTGGCAGCGCGCACGGGATGCGGGCGTGGTCTGGGCAGACACCGCACCCGGCGATCTGGGGGCCAACGACCTGTGCATTGATGCGCTGCTGGGCATTGGCGTCTCTTCTTCGCCCCACAGCCCCGCACGCCCGCCCGGCGCAAGGCTCCAGGCCTGTCTGCAAGCCCTGCACCGCAGCCCGGCCCCCGTGCTGGCCGTGGACCTGCCCAGCGGGCTGGACGCAGACACCGGCCAGTTTGCTGCAGGCCTTGCGCCCGACACCCCAACCCACCAGCACTACCACCTGCACCACCAAGCGCCCCCGCCACGCCACACGCTGAGTCTGCTCACCCTCAAGCCCGGCCTGTTCACCGCCGCCGGGCGGGACGCAGCAGGCCAGGTCTGGCTGGATGATCTGGGCGTAGAACCCGGGCACGAGCCGCCCAACGCCTGGCTTTCCGGCCCCGCCCTGCCCGCCCCCCGCGCCCATGCCAGCCACAAGGGCAGCTATGGCGACGTGGCTGTGGTGGGCGGCGAAGGACTGGCGGCGCGGGGCATGGGCATGGCGGGCGCCGCTCTGCTGGCCGCTTCGGCCGCTCTGCACAGCGGCGCGGGCCGGGTGCTGGTGGCTTTGCTCGACAACGGTCAGCAGCAACTCGACCCACAGCAGCCCGAGTTGATGTTCCGCCGCTTTGAAGCGCTGGCACTGGAACAGCTCACCGTGGTCTGCGGCTGTGGCGGCGGGCAGGCCATCGCACGCGTTCTGCCCGAGGTCATCACCCGCGCGGCCCGACTGGTGCTGGATGCCGACGCGCTCAACACCATCGCCACCCAGGCCGCACTGCACGCGCTGGTGGTGGCACGCGGACAGCACGGGCAAGCCACGGTGCTCACACCGCACCCGCTGGAGGCCGCCCGCCTGCTGGGCCTGACCACCGCCGAGGTCCAGGCCAACCGGCTTGGGGCCGCGCAGCAGCTGGCAGACCAGTTCAACTGCGTGGCCGTGCTCAAGGGCTCGGGCACCGTGGTTGCCGCACCCGACCGCGTGCCCGCCATCAACCCCACGGGCAACGCGCGCCTGGCCACGGCGGGCACGGGCGATGTGCTGGCGGGCATGGTGGGCGCCCACCTGGCCGCCGGCGCCAGCGCCTTGCGCGCTGCGAGTGAAGCGGTGTACCAGCATGGCCAGGCGGCTGATGATTGGCCAGCGCGCCAGGCGCTGACGGCCAGTGTGCTGGCGCGGCGCGTGGGCGGACGCTGAACCTCAGGCCAGCAAGGTCACCGTCTTGAGCGGCTTGAGCACGCTCGACGGTGTCATGCCAAAGGTCTGCCGGAACATGCGGCTGAAGTGGGCCGAATCAGAAAACTCGCCATGTAGCGCCGCGTCGGTCAGGCGCGGGCTGAGCGCCAGCCCCGCCATCGCCAGCCGCACCTGGGACCAGACGCGGTAGCTGCGCAAGCTCACGCCCATCTCGGCGCGAAACAGGTGGTTGAAACGCGATGCCGAAAGCTGGACGCCCGAGGCCAGGTCACCCCGTGCCACCCGCCCCGCCTGCGGATGGCGCAGCACGTGCAGGCTGCGGACGACGCGAGGATCGAGCGGCGCCACCTCGCTACCGAGCGGGCAACGCAGCAAGGCGGGCAGGTCGAAGTGATGCAGATAACGCTCCATGGCGCTACGCGCGCCCACGGAGACTGCGACATCCAGCACCACGCCACCCTCTTGCCGGAACAGACCGCGCAACCCCCGTGCTTCGCCCGAATCGGGCTCCAGGTACACCAGGGCAACCGTCTCGCCGCAAGGGTCGAACAGGTGCTCCACGCCCGCATCCACCAGCGCGCTGTGGCAGGTCTCCACACGCCCTGCCCCCCAGTGCACCGCGAACCGACCCGAGAGCCCCATCAGCAGCACCGGCGACGCATGGCAGTGCCAGCCCGTGGCCGGGATCTCCCCGACGTAGAGCGCCCGGTCAGTGCCCAGGGTCAGTGTGTTGCGTGCTGGCATAGCCCAAACCTACAAGTTTTTTTACCGCGTTCTCCGTAGCCTTGCCTCTCCCGCCAGGGGCCGAGCGTGCGTTGACGCTTGAAGCAGCAGTCCCTGGCATGCACGCAGCCATATCCTTGGAGAACGCTTCTTGAAACGCATCGTTATTTCTGTCGCAACGGCTCTGGTACTGGGCACGGTCGGCCTCTACTACGGGGCACCTTCGCTGTTCAAAGAGCCGCTGCTCAGCGCCAATCGCCATCTGTCCGGCCTGGAAGAAAAAACCGCCGATGCGGCCATGCACACCATCCACTACCTGGATAACGGCACGCCCCCAAACCCCGCGCCGGGCCACGGCAGTGGCACACCCATCGTTCTGCTGCACGGCATTTTTGCGGAGAAAGACCATTGGGTGGATTTTGCGCGACCGCTCACCGGCCAGTACCGGGTGATTGCCCCAGATATCCCGGGCTTTGGCGAGAGCACACGGCGGGACGACCAGCCCTACGACTACGCCGCCCACGTCACGCGGCTGGCCGCGTTTCTGGACGCGCTCGGCCTTGCGAGAGTGCATCTGGCGGGCAACTCGATGGGCGGCACCATCGCCGCTCTCTTTGCTTTGCAGCATCCCGAGCGCGTGGCCAGCGTGGCGTTCATCGGCGCACCCCACGGCATTCGCTCGCCCCAGCCCAGCACCATGGACTACCTCATCGACACCGGACAACGCCCGCTGGTAGCCCACGATGCCGCAGCCTTCGGTGCCATGATGGCTCTGGTGTTTGAAAAGCGCCCCTTTTTGCCCTACCCCATCCTGCATGCGTCTGAGCAAGAAGCGTTGCGCAACGCCACCTCCAACACGCGCCTGTGGGACGCGCAGCTCAAAGACCGCTACCTGCTGGAGCAACGACTGAGCACGTTGCAGCACCACCCCATCCTCGCCCTGTGGGGCGAGAGCGACCGCGTGTTCGACCACTCTGGACTGCAGACTTTGCAAAAGCTGTTGCCCCACGCCCATGCCGAAGCACTGCCCGGCATTGGCCACCTGCCCATGATGGAGGCGCCCAAAGAGACGGCGCAGCGGTACGCCCGCTTCTTGGGAGTTGTGGCCACGACCCCGCGCGAGACCACGCCGAAAATCCAATAAAAATAGCTTCTAGCGCTTATCTATAAAGCGCTAGCAGCTATCAATTAGTGAGCAATAACTTGAGCGTGATTTTGTACGCCGTACCCGCTTGTGTCAGCCCCGGCGGGGCTTGCGCGCCTTGCTCTTGCTGGATTTTCCCGCAACCGCCTTCTTGACAGATGCTTTCAGAGACTGGATCGGTGAACGCGCGGCCCGCTCACGCGAAAGGCCCGCTTGCTCCGTGGCAGATGGGGTTGGGCCCTTGTCGGACTTGCGTCCACCGGACCGGCCACCCGCCTTGCGGGCGCCACCAGCGCCTTCTGTGCCCAGGCCCTTGTCTTTCAACGCGCGGCCCAGCAACTCTTCGCCCTCGCGCACCAGGCGGAAGTCGATCTTGCGTCCGTCCAAGTCCACACGGCTGACCTGCACCCGGACCCGCGCGCCGATGGCGTAGCGGATACCGGTGCGCTCGCCGCGCAGCTCCTGGCGCGCCTCGTCGAACTTGAAGTACTCGCCGCCCAGCTCGGTGATGTGCACCAGGCCTTCGACATACATCGCGTCCAGCGTGACGAAGATGCCGAAGCTCGTTGCTGCGCTGACCACGCCGCTGTATTCCTCGCCCAGGTGCTCGCGCATGTACTTGCACTTGAGCCAGGCTTCCACATCGCGGCTGGCCTCGTCGGCACGGCGTTCGTTGGCACTGCAGTGCAGGCCTGCGGCCTCCCAGGCCTGGGTGTCGCGGCTTGGCGGTGCTACATCCTTGCGGGGCTTGGTGCCGGGCGCCGCCACGCGGGCCGCCAACCGCTTGGCCAGCTTGGCATGGGCTTCGCCGGGTGTAGGCAAGGACGGCAGCGCGTACTTCGTCTTGCTCAGAATGGCCTTGATGACCCGGTGCACCAGCAGGTCGGGGTAGCGCCGGATCGGGCTGGTGAAATGCGTGTAGGCATCGAACGCCAGGCCAAAGTGACCACTGTTGACGGGCGTGTAGATGGCCTGCTGCATGGAGCGCAGCAGCATGGTGTGGATCTGCTGAGCGTCGGGCCGGTCCTTGGTTGCCGTGGCGATGGCCTGGAAGTCGCCCGGCTTGGGATCGTCGCCAATCGTCATGCCCACAGCCATGGCCTTGAGGTAGTTGCGCAGGATCTCCTGCTTCTCGGGCGTGGGGCCTTCGTGCACACGGAACAGGCCGGGCTGTCCGCCTTGGGCGATGAAGTCGGCGCTGCACACGTTGGCGGCCAGCATGGCCTCTTCGATGAGCTTGTGCGCATCGTTGCGGGTGCGGGGCACGATTTTTTCGATGCGACCGTTCTCATCGCAGACGATCTGCGTTTCGGTCGTCTCAAAGTCCACCGCACCGCGTGCCTGGCGTGCGATGAGCAGCGCACGATAGACGTCGTGCAGGTTGAGCAGGTCCTTGACCCGGTCCTTGCGCTTGCTGGCCTCGGGGCCGCGCGTGTTGGCCAAAATCGCCGCCACCTCGGTGTAGGTGAAGCGCGCGTGGCTGAACATCACGGCCGGGTAGAACTGGTACGCATGCACCTCGCCCTTGGCGGTGACCAGCATGTCGCAGACCATGCACAGGCGCTCTACCTCGGGGTTCAGAGAACAGAGCCCATTGCTGAGCTTCTCGGGCAGCATGGGGATCACGCGGCGCGGAAAGTACACGCTGGTGGCGCGGTCGTAGGCATCGATGTCGATGGCACTGCCCGTCTCCACATAGTGGCTCACGTCGGCAATCGCCACCAGCAGGCGCCAGCCCTTGCTGCGGCCGACCTTGGCGGGCTCGCAGTACACGGCATCGTCGAAGTCACGCGCATCTTCGCCGTCGATGGTGACCAGGGGCACGTCGGTCAGGTCCACGCGGCGCTTCTTGTCCTGCGCGCGCACCTTGTCGGGCAGCTCCTTGGCCTGGGCGAGACACTCTGCCGAGAACTCGTGTGGCACGCCATACTTGCGCACCGCGATCTCGATCTCCATGCCAGGGTCGTCCACTTCACCGAGCACTTCGGTGATACGCCCCACAGGCTGGCCGAACAGGGCTGGAGGTTCTGTCAGCTCAACCACCACGACCTGCCCAGGTTTCGCGGCGCCGGTGGCGCCCTTGGGGATCAGTACATCCTGACCGTAGCGCTTGTCTTCGGGGGCCACGAGCCACACGCCGCTTTCCTGCAGCAGTCGGCCGATGATGGGCTGGGGCGGACGCTCAATGATTTCAACGACGCGCCCTTCGGGGCGGCCACGGCGGTCCTGGCGGACGATGCGCACGCGCACACGGTCCTTGTGCAAGACTGCGCGCATTTCGTTCGGGGGGATATAGATGTCGCCTTCGCCATCGTCACGGATGACAAAACCGTGTCCATCACGGTGCCCTTGCACGCTGCCTTCAATCTCGTCCGACAAATGCGTGGACTGCGTGCCGGGGGTGGTTTTTTTGATATACAATCTTAGACTTTCCTGAAATGCCCAGGTGGCGGAATTGGTAGACGCACTAGTTTCAGGTACTAGCGAGTAACATCGTGGAGGTTCGAGTCCTCTCCTGGGCACCAAGTTTAACGAGAACCAGCGATGGTTTTCAAAATATCGAAGCCGCTGTACACACAGCGGCTTTTTTATTTGGCGATACGTTTTGCCCTCCCTGTTGCGGCCAAAGAATTTTGAACCGACGGCACATTTTTTTGAAAACTCTTCAGAAGCCCGAGTTTCTTATCCTATAATTCGAGGCTGATCTGAAAGCCCAGGTGGCGGAATTGGTAGACGCACTAGTTTCAGGTACTAGCGAGTAACATCGTGGAGGTTCGAGTCCTCTCCTGGGCACCAAACACATAAAAAGCCGTTGCAGTTGCAACGGCTTTTTTGTTTTCTGGCCGCCAAAGAAAAACGAGACCACCAGCGATCTCGTCTTGCGTGTTGCGGTAAGCGCTGTGAGCACACACACACCGCAGTGCACATGCCCACCCGTCACATCACATCACTTGCGCAGCAGTGTTTTCAGCACGTTCTGCAAACGGCGTGCGCTGCCTGCATCGCTGGAGCTGGCCAGCACGCGCGCCACATCCTGCCCCCAGGTCTGTGCAGGCGCAGGATCATTGCGGCGCGTCAGCAGCTGCAACTGCAGCATGCGACGGGCAGCGATGTGCTCCGCCGGCGTGGGAGCCTCAGCCGCCATCTCCAGGCGCAGCAGCGCTTCTGCCGCATCACCCTTGGGGGCAGCCGTCAGCGCTTGCGTCCAGGCGCTGCGCACCGATGCCGTCACACCCGAACCCAGATCTTGCGTGCCGGGCACCAGCGCTGCATCGCGCTTCTCCCAGGCCGTCAACAACTGGGTCAGCGCCTCGCCGTGGGCCTGAGCCGCCAGCTTCTTCAAGGCCAGCTGGGCATGCTCCATGGCTTCGCGCTGGGCGCGGAACGCGGTGTCACCCAGGCGGGGGCCGCGGTCCTCGAACGCTGGGCGCTCGCCAAAACGGCCGCCACGGTCAGCACGGTCGCCCATGCGGCCATCGCCACGCGGGCCACGGGCGCCATCGCGATCACCCGGACGACCATCGCGGCGGTCGCCTGGACGCGCACCACGGCCAGGGGCCGCAGGCGCATCCTTCTTCATGCCGGGGCGGTCGTCACCGCGCACTGCCACCACAGGCCGGGCAGCAGGCTTAGGTGCTGCGGGCGCTGGAGTGGCAACCTCGGCAACTTCACCACCATCGGGGGTTTCGGCAGATTCACCGGCGCCACCCTCGGTAGCAACCGGGAGAGCGCCTGCCTGCGCCTCTGAATGCGCCTGAGCATCCTTTTGCGCCGTGGCCACAGCTTCTGCCGCCTGGGCCTGACCGCGCAGTGCAGCTTCCAGCGCCTGCATGGCCGCGCGAATCTGCTGCGCATCACCGCTGGCATTGGCAGCCTCCAGGGCCTTCGAAGCCTCCAGCACCACGCGATCACGTGCGCTCAATTCGGTCACCGCGCGCTCGCGGTCTGCCGACTTGCGGTTGAAGGCTTCATCGATGGGTTTGCGAAACGCATCCCACAGCTTCTGCTCGTGCTTGCGGTCCAAGGGCACGGTTTGCGCCTCAGCCTGCCAGCGCTGCTGCAGCGCCTTGACCGCATCGATGCGCAAAGTGGGGGCCGCACCAAGGGCCATGGCCTCATCAATCATTGCATGACGGCGGGCCAGGCTTTCCTTCTGTGCAGCTTCCAGGGGAGCAGCTGCCATGGAAATCGCCTGCTTCCAAAGGGGTTGCAGTTCCGCAAACAGCTTCTCGCCCACATGGCCGCCTTCGCGCCAGCGATCACCAAACTGGTGGAGGGCACGGTTGATGGCTTTCCAGTCGCCAGAGTTGGCATGTTCCTGCGCCCACGCCTTGACCTCTTCGATCAGCGCCAGACGTTGGGCTTTGTGCTCAGCGGCTTCGGTGCGGATCTTGTCAAGCCACGCCTCCACCACCTTGTGCGCAGCGTTGCAGGCTTCGTCGAATTTCTTCCACAGGCTGTGGTTGGGAGCCCCGCCCTGGTCTGCCTGTTTCCACTGCTCGCGCAGGTTGCGCAGGGTTTCCTGCATCTTGCGGCCGCCCAGGGCCTGGCCCTCAGGGCGGTTGAGCAAGGCCTCAGCCTTGGCCACCAGGTCTTCGCGCACCTGGTCTGCGCTCCAGCGTTGCCAGCCTTCCAGCTCACCAGCCGCCACCAGGGCCGTATGCACCTGCTGCTCCAGGGTGCTATCGATGTGTTTGCCATGCACCTTGAGCACGGCGCGCAGCGCGGCTGCAGCCCCGGCACTGGCCTTCCCATGGCCCTCGGCAGTTTCCTTTTCGAGGACCGCCAAGGCTTCCCGCACGCTTTGCGCGGCCTTTTCAATCACTTCCGGCGCGACTTTGGGCTTGGCAACACGCGCAGGCTTGGCGGCCGCAGCGGCAGCAGCAGCCTCCGTGGGCTGGCCGCGCGCGGTACGCAGCTCATCCGCCCAGACGGGCACTGGCGGCAGCGGTGCATTGACATCTTCGGCGGCCGCTACAGCCTGGGCCAGTGCGGGCTGGAATGCCTCCCACACCACCAGCAGCTGGGTGCGCGACGCATCGAGCAAGGGGGGGAAACGTGCCTCCACACTGGCCCAACTGGCATCGCCAGTCAACTCCTGCGCCTGTTCCTGCCAGCGGGCCACATCGGCACGCAACAGCTCCAACGCCGCCTGAGCGTCACGCCAGGACTTGGTGGAAAGCACTTCGATGCGCTGGGCCAGCAGCACAGCCGCCTCACGCTGCACCTGAACGCGGTGCTGCAGATCCTCGATCACCTTCACGCGATCCGCGACCTGTACCTTGAGCACAGACAAGGGCTCGCGGGACAGCGGTGCGCCCGCCTTGGCGGCATCACGCTGCCATGCCAGGGCATCGGCAATGTTGAGCTTAGGGGCTGCAAGCAGCACCTGCGCTTTTTCAGCCCACTCGGCGGCAATGACCTCCTGGCCCTTGGCGCGGCGGATTTCATCGAGGCGCTCACGCACCGCGCGCGCGGCGCCCTTGTCACGCCCGCTCAACTCTTTGAAAACCTCCTGCAACTGCTCGTGGTCTGGCTGGGTAGCCAGCCAGTCACGAATGCGGGAGGCGCGCTCGCCTGAGGTAGCGGCAGAAAAAGCGCCACCGGTCAGCGCATCAAGCGGATGCGGCTCATGGGTTTTGGCCGGGGCCGGATTCACTTCAGGTGCGTCGGACATTTTGCTGCGGGAAAAAAATGGAAACATGGATCCAATGGATAACAAAGGCGGCCCCGGGCGCACTGCCTGAAGGCCTGCCCCGGCAACTGCGCTGCACGCGCGCCAGGGCAACAAAGCGGCTATTTTCACCGGGTTTGGCAAACAGGCCGCAGCATGGCGGTGTGCCAAGCCCTGGGGGGTGATCTGGCACAAGGCTTTGCCAGACGGGCTGACATGCTGCGGCCCTGCAAGGGTGCCGCCGCTCTAGGGAACAGCCCCCATTATCTATATATAAGGGCCAAGAGCCCAAAAGCACGCCACGCCACAAACAAGAAAGCCCGGCAGACAGGGCCTCAAGGCCTGCCTGCCGGGCTTGACGGCTGACACAACGGTCTTTGCCATCGGTCGCGATGCGGAGATGAAGGTCCACATGGCGAGGAGGCAAGGTATTGCCTCCAGGGGTTTGCCGTAGAGGCCGCATCTGCTGCACCAGGACACTGAATGCCCTCGGAGGGAGACTTGGCTTCGTCTGGCGATGCCTGAAATCTACAGGCAGCGCAACCTTACCAAAGGCGCCGCCGCAACTCAAACTGGATTCTCAATGGCAAAAAGACCGGCGATTGAATTTGACATACGCACGTAACAACAGCTCGCGAAGTCCCAAGCCCCAGGTCGGCGCACACCCCCTAAAACCTGTGATTTTTTACATACTTTTCATAACTTAATGATCTTAAAAATCAAGATGTTAGTATTGACTAAGCATTTAGTGAACTTCTAGAATCCGCCAGCCCCAAAACGGGCTAGTAAAAACCCCAACCTCGCTGCCGAACCCGGCTAAGTCAAAGCAGGCCCCAAGCACACCAAAGACGTGCGGCCTCACTTGATGGCGTACCAATCCAGGCGATCCGCCGAGACGAGACAGTCCCCGACGACTGCCCGGCTCACTGTGGCGCCTCAGAAAGGAAGAGCTATGACAGCGTCAGGAAAAATAGTCTCCGGCGTGCGGACCTTCGTGGCCGACGTGACCGAAGGTTTTCTTGAAATCACCCACAACAGCTTTGCCCTCATCGGTCTTGCTGTCGCCTTCGTCGTGATCACCCTCACGGCCCGCCCGGACTTGCGCCAGGTTGGTGAAGCACAGTTGATGAACTGGCTGCAGGCCCGCCAAGTGGAAGTGCTTGGCATGCCCATCGAACCAGAAGCCAGTGAGCGCGCCACGGCGGGCAACCCCAAGGACCTGCCCAAAGAGCAGGCTGCCGTCGCCTTCTGGCTCAGCAAGAAGTACCGTGTGGCCCCTGAGCCGCTGAGCGTGCTGGTGGCCGAGGCCTATGAAATTGGCGCAAAGTCCAAGATCGACCCGACGCTGATCCTTGCCATCATGGCCATCGAGTCGAGCTTCAACCCGTTTGCACAAAGCGCCGTTGGCGCCCAGGGGCTGATGCAGGTGATGACCAATGTGCACACCGACAAGTACCAGAACTTTGGCGGGCACTTTGCTGCCTTTGACCCCGTGAGCAATCTGCGTGTGGGCGTGAAGGTTCTGCAGGAGTGCATTGCGCGCGCCGGTTCGGTGGAGGGCGGGCTGCGCTTTTATGTCGGCGCAGGCAACCTTGCCGACGATGGCGGCTATGCGGCCAAGGTGATGGCCGAGCATTTCCGGCTGCGCCAGGTCGCCGGTGGCCGTACCATGCCCACCACGCCACCACCCAACCTCTCCACCCAGGCTCCCGCACAGGTCATCCCGGTGGCCGCACCGCCCGCAACGCCTGCCGCCAGCGGTGACAAAGTGGCCCTGCTCTCTGGGCTCTGACAAGGTTCGCGAGCCCCTGGGGGCAGAAACATCCCCCGGGCACACCGCCTCCCATTTCCCTGGCACCTTTGTGTGCGTCACGTCAGCTACACTAGCGAGGTACGCGACTGGCGATAGGCGCGGCATCCCACACAGGGTGCTGCCGCTGACGTGGAAACCGACAAGGGCCTGCCTCTTGTGAACCACTGGGAAGCGTGCCGCACGGGGTTTATCCCTTCTGCGTTCAGCCGTTCGCCTGGGCAGCCCTTGTTTCAAGGGACACAAGTTCATAGGACTGCCAATCATGTACGACCGCAATATTCTTGTCGAACAAACCGACCCCGAACTGTTTGCCGCCATCCAGGCTGAAAACGCCCGGCAAGAGCACCACATCGAGCTGATCGCCAGCGAGAACTATGCCTCCCCCGCCGTGATGTGGGCGCAGGGCACGCAGCTGACCAACAAATACGCCGAAGGCTACCCCGGCAAGCGCTACTACGGTGGCTGCGAGCATGTGGACGTGGCCGAGCAACTGGCCATCGACCGCGTCAAGCAGATCTTCGGCGCCGAAGCCGCCAACGTGCAGCCCCACTGCGGCGCCTCTGCCAACGAGGCCGTGTTCCTGGCCTTCCTCAAGCCCGGCGACACCATCATGGGCATGAGCCTGGCCGAAGGCGGCCACCTCACACACGGCATGCCGCTGAACATGTCGGGCAAGTGGTTCAACGTGGTCTCCTACGGCCTGGACGCCAACGAAGCCATCGACTATGAAGCGATGGAAAAGAAGGCCCACGAGACCAAGCCCAAGCTCATCATCGCCGGTGCATCGGCCTACAGCCTGCACATCGACTTTGCGCGCTTTGCCAAGGTGGCCAAGGACGTGGGTGCGATCTTCATGGTGGACATGGCCCACTACGCTGGCTTGATCGCAGCTGGCGTGTACCCCAACCCCGTGCCCCACGCCGACGTGGTCACCTCCACCACGCACAAGAGCCTGCGCGGCCCCCGTGGCGGCATCATCCTGATGAAGGCCCAGCACGAAAAGGCTATCAACAGCGCCATCTTCCCCGGCCTGCAAGGCGGCCCGCTGATGCACGTGATCGCCGCCAAGGCCGTGGCCTTCAAGGAAGCTCTGCAGCCCGAGTTCAAGGCCTACCAGGAGCAAGTAGCGAAGAACGCCAAGGTGGTGGCCGAGACGCTGACCGCACGCGGCCTGCGCATCGTGAGCGGCGGCACGCAAAGCCACGTGATGCTGGTGGACCTGCGCGCCAAGGGCATCACCGGCAAGGAAGCCGAGGCCGTGCTGGGCGCCGCCCACATGACCATCAACAAGAACGCGATCCCCAACGACCCTGAAAAGCCGATGGTGACCAGCGGCGTGCGCATTGGCACCCCCGCCATGACCACGCGCGGCTTCAAGGAAGAAGAGGCCCGCATCACGGCCAATCTGATCGCCGACGTGCTGGACAACCCGCGCGACGAAGCCAACATCGCTGCGGTGCGTGCCAAGGTCAATGCCCTGACCGCCCGCTTCCCCGTCTACGGCTAAATCCACAGCCGAAAACCATGAAGTGCCCCTTCTGCAGCCACCTCGAGACGCAAGTCGTTGAAACGCGGGTGTCTGAGGATGGGGTCTTCATCCGCCGCCGCCGCCAGTGCGGCGCGTGCGACAAGCGCTTTACCACCTACGAGCGGCCGGAAGTGAACTTCCCGGCCATCGTCAAGAAGGACGGGCGCCGCATTGAATACGACCGGGGCAAGCTGCTCGCCTCGTTCAACCTGGCTTTGCGCAAGCGCCCCGTGAGCACCGACCAGATCGACAGCGCCATCGAGCGCATCGAGGAAAAGCTGCTCAACCTGGGCCAGCGCGAGGTGATCTCCAGCCGCATTGGTGAGCTGGTGATGCGCGAGCTCAAGAAGCTCGACAAGGTGGCCTACATCCGCTTTGCCAGCGTGTACCGCAGCTTTGAAGACATCGACGACTTCCGCGCCATGGTCGACGAAGTGCGCAAGTAAAAGCCTTCGTATTGCTGTCTGCACCGGTGTCGGCTACAGGGCCGGATGATCTCAGGCGATTTTGGCCTCCAGCGCTTATCACACAAGCGCTAGCAGCTGCAAATAATGTAGCAATCACATCCACAGGCGATACCTGTGGACCTGCGCGGGCGGGCGCTGTCGCGCGTGCTACACCGCAGCACGCTCCAAAATTAATAGCTGCGCACGCTTTCTGGACAAGCGCTAGACGCCAATTTGGCTTGAAAACTGGCCTGGTGCGAGCCAGCGCGCGACTCGCCTGTACTCCACAATGCGCCCGGTGAAAACCCGCCACTTCCTGCAGCTGGTGCTGCTGTCCGCCCTGTGGGGCGCCTCCTTTCTTTTCATCCGCATTGCCAGCCCCGTGCTCGGGCCCAACGTGATGGCTGCGCTGCGCATTGGCCTGGCCACGTTGACGCTGATGGGCATCATGCGGGTCGCCAACGAACCCTGGCCGTGGCGCCATTGGCGCGAGCTGTTCGGGCTGGGCACGCTCACCGTCGCACTGCCTTTTCTGCTGTATGCCTGGGCGGCCTTGCACCTGCCCGCCGGCTACAGCTCACTGCTCAACACCATGGCCGTGCCCTTTGGCGTGATTGCCGCCGCGTGGATGAAGGAGGACACACTGAGCACGCGCAAGTGGCTGGGTTGCGTCTGCGGCTTTGCGGGGGTGGCGCTGATCGTGCAGCTGGGGCCCGTGGAGCCCACGCCTGCCTTGCTGATGGCAGCGGCGGCCTGTGTGGCAGCGTCAGCCTGCTATGGCATCTCTACGACGTGGATGAAGCGCGCCACGACGCGAATGTCCCCGTTGTCGATTGCCGCAGGCATCCACGCCGCCGCACTGGTGTTGCTGCTTCCGGGCGCTGCGTGGAGCTTGCCCGAGGCCCGTTTCACACCGGGGGCACTGGCTGCGGTGGCCGTGATGGGCATCGTGACCTCGGGCCTGGCCTACTGGCTCAACCTGCGGGTGCTCAAACATGTCTCGCCCGTGGCAGCAATGAGTTCGGCCTTCATGATCCCGCTGTTCGGTGTGGCCTGGGGCCACATCTTTCTGGGCGAGGCCTTGGGCCCCGGGATGGTGTGGGGCGGAGCGCTGGTGCTGGTGGCCACCGGGCTGGTGACAGGATTCAACCCGCTGCGCTGGCTGGCGGCAATGCGCCCGGGGCGCAGCTAAGAACCAGCAAGCGCCTCAGCGGGCCCCGCGCGTGATGCGGTCCGTGGCGGGCACCGGCACCGGGCTGTGGGCGCGGAAGTAAGCCTCCAGCGCATCCAGGTCCAGCCCGCCCACCAGGCGGTCGCGGCCTTCGGCCAGCACGGTGAAGTTGTCCCCGCCGCTGTCGAGGTAGCTGCTCATCACCACGCGCACCTGCGCATCGTCGTGCAGCGGTGTGCCGTTCAGCACCATGTGGCTAATACGCGCACCCACTGGCTGGGTGAGGTCATAGCGGTACGAAAACCCTGCAGACACCAACAGCACCCGGGGCCGCTGCACGGTGTTGCTGCCGCTGGCGAACTGCTGCTCCAGCGCCGCCTTGATCTGCGCGCCCGTGAAGGTCTTGACGACCAACTGGTTGCCGAAGGGCTGCACCGCATAGAGCTGGCCATAGCGCACCAGCCCTTGTTCATCGGGCACCAGATCAGCGCGCAGGCCACCCGGGTTCATGAACGATAGCTGCGCCCCACCCTGCTCCGGTGCACGCATGGCGTGGAGCTGGGCATCGGCCACCAGATTGCCCAGCGCGCTTTCGAGCGACGGGGCCGGTGTGCGCCGCAGGGCGCCAGCGGCCTGCCCCACGGGGCGCTGGGCCAGCGGCACGGCAGCCGCGCGGTAGGTGTCGATGACTTTCTGCACCTGCGGATCCGCCGCAAAGGACGGCACGGCGGAGGTCAGGGGCACGTGCCCCTGGCTGCCCGTGAACGCCTCGCCCTGCACGATGACATTGCGCGCGGCTTTGTGCACCACGCGGCGGGTGCGCGTGTCCACCCGCAACTGGATGTCCGTGAGCAGCGTGCCGTACTGGCCCGCGCTGGTCAGCAGAAAGGGCTTGGCCGGGTTCACGCGGCCGTAGTCGCAAACATAGGCCTGGTGCGTGTGGCCCGAGACCACCACGTCCACCGCCGGGTCCAGCCGCTCCAGGATGGGCACGATGTCGCCCGAAAGGCCCGCGCAGCTGGTCTCCTGCACGCCGGCCGTGGCGCCGCCGCCCTCGTGGATGACCACAGCGATTACATCGGCGCCCTGGGCACGCAGCAGCGGAATCAGCGCGTTGGCCGTGGCCGCTTCGTCCTCAAAGCGCAGGCCCGCCACACCCGAAGGGCTGACCATGGTGGGCGTGGCCTGCAGCGTGAGGCCGATCACGCCCAGGGTGACGGTCACTCCACCCTCGGTAAATCGTTTGATGCCGGTGGCAGGCAGCAGCGTGCGCCCATCCTCGGTGCGCACGGTGTTGGCGGCCAGGAAGCCGAACCGCGCCCCAACGAAGGGCTGGCTGATCTGGCAGGGCTGGCGCGCAGTGAACTTCTCGCAGCCGCCGTGCTGCAGGCGCAGCAGTTCGCGCCAGCCCCGGTCGAACTCATGGTTGCCCACGGCATTGAAGTCGATCTGCATGGCGTTGACCGCCTCGATGGTGGGCTCATCCAGGAACAGTGACGACAGCAGCGGCGATGCACCCACCATGTCCCCCGCCGAAACCACGGCGTGGTGCGGCCCCCGGGCCTTGAGCGCCGCCATGGCGCTGGCGAAATAAGCCATGCCCCCGGCAGGCACCGAGACCGGCCCCGCCGCAGTCTGGACGGTATGCGCCATGCGCGGCGGTTCCAGGTTGCCGTGCAGGTCGTTGAAGCCAATGAGCGTGATGTCGATGTGCTGAGGGGTTCGCCCATCGCCAGTTGGCAAAGCCGTGCCGCAGCCCGCCAGCAGCGCCCCCAGTGTGGCCACCGTCGCGAGTGTGACCTTGCGGCGACCTCGCTGCGATCCCATGAAACCCTGTGCCAACAAGCTGCGCATGGACTACCTCATTCCATCCAAGAAAAAAGGGCGCGCATCGCTGCACGCCCTCTGCGTCACCAGCACCGAAAGCCCGTGCTCTACCCGCAGCGCAGCGCGCCCGTTACAGGAACGATGCCTGGATAGGCGGCACCGGGGGCACCACGTCGCCACACTGGGCGCGATGGCGCAGGGCGTGGTCCATGACGACCAGTGCCAGCAGCGCCTCGGCAATCGGGGCGGCGCGGATGCCCACGCAGGGGTCGTGGCGGCCCTTGGTGATGACCTCGGTGCTGTTGCCATGCACATCGATCGATTCACGCGGGCTGATGATGGAACTGGTGGGCTTGATCGCAATGCTCACCTCCAGGTCCTGCCCGGTGCTGATGCCGCCCAGCACACCACCGGCGTTGTTGGTGCGAAAGCCCTGGGGCGTCATCGAGTCACCGTGCATGGTGCCCCGATGGGCCACGCTGGCAAACCCAGCGCCGATTTCCACGCCCTTGACAGCATTGAGGCCCATCATGGCGTGGGCAATGTCGGCATCAAGCTTGTCGTACAGCGGCTCACCCAGGCCCACCGGCACGCCGGTGGCCTGCACGCGGATGCGGGCACCGCACGAATCACCGGCCTTGCGCAGGGCATCCATGTAGTCCTCGTACTGCTGCACGTCGGCCACGGGGGCGAAGAAGGGGTTGCTGCGCACATGCTCCCAGCTCTCGAACGGGATGGCCAGCTCGCCCAGCTGCGTCATGCAGGCGCGAAACTGTGCACCGTATTGCTGGGCCAGCCACTTCTTGGCCACCGCGCCCGCAGCCACCGTGGGAGCCGTCAGCCGGGCCGACGACCTGCCACCGCCACGCGGGTCCCGGATGCCGTACTTGTGCCAGTAGGTGTAGTCGGCATGGCCGGGGCGAAAGCTCTCGGCGATGTTGCTGTAATCCTTGCTGCGCTGGTCGGTGTTGCGGATCAGCAGCGCGATGGGCGTGCCCGTGGTCTTGCCCTCGTACACGCCGGAGAGGATTTCCACCGCATCGGGCTCGTTGCGTTGCGTGACGTGGCGGCTGGTGCCAGGGCGGCGCCGGTCCAGGTCGGCCTGGATGTCCGCCTCGGACAGCGGCATGCCGGGCGGACAACCGTCGATCACGCAGCCAATGGCCGGGCCGTGGGATTCACCAAAATTGGTGACTGCGAATAGGGTTCCGAAGGTGTTGCCGCTCATGGGGCGGGATTATCCCAGAGCGGCGTGCGCCGCCGTCGCTGGACCCCGCCAGAGAGCATGCCCCACCCAAGAATGACAGGCACAACATGGGGTTCAGATGAATACTTGCCACAAACGCGCTTGGCAGTGCGGCGCGCACTTGCTAGCATCCATGGACGATCTTTGGGACATCCATGCCCGTTTCAGCCCCGCACACTTCCGGCCCTCCTTCCCACCACGGCATCCTGCCGCCAGCCCCTTTGGCCGATGCCCCGTTGCGCAGGGCACTGGATGCCAGCGACAACGCCATCGTGATGAGCAACAGCACCCGGCACGTGGTGTATGTGAATGAAGGATTCACCCGCCTGTTTGGGTTCAGCCCTGCGGAGGTGCTGGGCAAATACCTCAGCGACGTGCTGCTGGGCCCACACTCCGACCCCGGGCTGCTGAGCGAAATCCGTGATGGCATCGACCAGCAAGGGGGCTTTCATATAGAGACGCTGCTGTACAGCAAGGCTGGCCAGCCACGCTGGGTGTCGATGATGATCAATGCCTCGAACGAGGCCTCCGGCGGACCGGGGGGCAGCATCACGGTGCTGACCGACATCACACTCACCAAGATGCACGAGGTGCTTCAAAAGCGCGTGCTGGAGGGCATGGTCAACGAATTGCCGCTCGCCGACCTGATGGCTCTGGTGTGCCGCGAAGTGGAACGCATCGCCCCCGAAGTCACGGCCTCCATCCTGTCCGTGGACGAGCTGGGCCTGCTGCACCCGCTGGCAGCGCCCGGGCTGCCCCCCGCCATCTGCCAGGCGCTGGACGGGGTTCCCATCGGCCCTTGTGCCGGATCGTGTGGCACTGCGGCCTTCCGGCGGGCGCCTGTTGTGGTCACCGACATCGCCACCGACCCCTTGTGGGCCGACTACCGCACCCTGTTTGAGCCCAGCGGCATGCGAGCCTGCTGGTCCAGCCCGATCTGTGACCACGCAGGCAAGGTGATTGGCACCTTTGCCTTTTATTTTCGGGAGCCGCGCGCGCCCGACGCGCTGCACCATAGGCTGGTGGACGTGTGCCTGCACTTGTGTGCGCTGGCCATTGAACGCAACGCCACACGCCAGCGCATTCACCAACTCGCCTTTTTTGATGAACTCACGGGCCTGCCCAACCGCGCCATGTTCCGCAGCAGTGCGGAGCGTGCGCTGGCCAGCCTGCGGCAGGAAGACCACCCTGGTGCGGTGCTCTTCATCGACCTGGATCGCTTCAAGCAGGTCAACGACACCCTGGGCCATTCCGCAGGCGACGCGCTGTTGTGCGAAGTGGCCAAGCGACTCACGCAGTGCCTGCGCGCGCGCGATCTGATCGGCCGGCTGGCGGGTGATGAATTCGTGCTGCTGTTGTCCGAGTGCAGCACTGGGCAAGTCGTGCAGATGGCCCAGAGCATCCTGCAAGAGATGGCCCGCCCCATGGACCTCCACGGGCAAGCCCATGCCTGCCACGCCAGCATTGGCATTGCGATGTTTCCGGACGATGGCGATGCGATCGACACGCTGCTGCGCCACGCTGACCAAGCCATGGTCCAGGCCAAAAGCGACCACAGGCACAGCCTGCAATTGTTCAGCGCCGAAATGAACCGGCGCGCACAGGAGCGCGCCGCCCTGGAACGCGCCTTGCGCCAGGCGCTGGCCGACCGCAGCCTGAGCCTGCACTACCAACCCCAGGTGCTCAGCAGTGCGCCTGGCACCCTGCACGGTGTGGAAGCCCTGGCGCGCTGGCAACACCCCGAATGGGGCATGGTGCCCCCCAGCCGGTTCATCCCAGTGGCCGAAGAGGCCGGCCTCATTCACGAACTGACCTTGTGGCTGCTGGACGAAGCCTGTGCGCAGCTGTCGGCCTGGCGTGCAGCTGGCCACAGCGTGCCCTGCGTGGCCGTGAACCTGTCAGGACGCAGTTTTCACCAGGCAGAGTTTGCGCAGCAGGTCTGCGACGCGCTGGAGCGCCACGGCCTGCGCACCAACGATGTGCTGCTGGAGATCACCGAAAGCGTGATGATGGATGCACGGCCGGTAACGCTGGCCAACATCGAGGCGCTGCACCACAAGGGCTTTAAGCTGTCGCTCGATGACTTTGGCACCGGCTACTCCAGCCTGAGCTACCTGCACCGCCTGCCCATCAGCGAACTCAAGCTGGACATGGCGTTTGTGCAGGACCTCACCACCAGCCCCACCGCACGCGCGCTCACGGTATCGGTGCTCAGCATTGCCCACAGCCTGGGCATGGTGGTGGTGGCCGAAGGGGTGGAAACTACAGGCCAGCAGCAATGGCTACAGGCCCACGGTTGCCCTGTGATGCAGGGCTATCTGTTCGGCAGGCCCATGCCACCAGATGAACTGGAAGCCTGGCTTTGTGCGCCTGCGCGGGGCGTGAGTTGAGAACAGCGCTCGGTGTCGCAGACGTCGCAGCGTTCAGCCGCTGCGGGACTCGTCTTCCGGCCAGTCGCGGATGTAGGCCTTGAGCATCTTGTTCTCGAAGTTCTGGCTGTCCACGACGGCCTTCGCCACGTCGTAAAAGCTGATCACGCCCATCAGCATGCGGCGGTCCATCACGGGCATGTAGCGCGCATGGCGGTCCAGCATCATGCGGCGCACTTCGTCCATGTCGGTTTCGAGCGTGCAGGTCAGGGGCGCGTCGTCCATGGCCGAGCGCACCAGCATCGTGCCCACGCTGCCCCCGTTTTTGACCAGGGCCTGGATCACCTCGCGGAAGGTGAGCATGCCCACCAGGTCGCCATGCTCCATCACCACCAGCGAGCCAATGTCGCGCTCGGCCATCAGGCTCACGGCACCCGCCAGCGGCTCGTCCGGCAATGCGGTGTAGAGGGTGTTGCCTTTGACGCGAAGGATGTCGCTGACTTTCATGGTGCAGAGTCTCCGGGGGATCGGGAAGAGTATGTGTGGACCCACAGGCACCAGCACATCCGCTGGGGTTGCCGAGGTGCTGCAGGCCGTTTGTCGGCAAATATAGCCCACAATGCCCGCCTGCATTGACAACATGGGAGACACAAGATGCCCGGTTACTCCGACCCCGGCTTTGACACGCTGGCGCTGCACGCAGGCGCGAGCCCCGACCCCGCCACTGGCGCGCGCGCCACGCCCATCCACCTGACCACGTCGTTCGTCTTCGAGTCGAGCGACCACGCGGCTTCGCTGTTCAACCTGGAGCGCGGCGGCCATGTGTACAGCCGCATCAGCAACCCCACCAACGCGGTGCTGGAACAGCGCGTGGCAGCACTGGAAGGCGGCGTCGGCGCGATTGCCACCGCCAGCGGCCAGGCCGCGCTGCACCTGGCGATTGCCACACTCATGGGCGCGGGCAGCCACATCGTGGCCAGCACGGCGCTGTATGGCGGCTCGCAGAACCTGCTGCACTACACGCTGTCGCGCTTCGGCATCGAGACCACGTTCGTGAAGCCCGGCGACATCGACGGATGGCGCGCTGCCGTACGCCCCAACACCAAGCTGTTCTTTGGCGAAACCGTGGGCAACCCCGGCCTGGATGTGCTGGACATCCCCACCGTGAGTGCGATTGCGCACGAGGCCGGTGTGCCGCTGCTGGTGGACTCCACGCTCACCTCGCCCTGGCTCATCAAGCCCTTCGAGCATGGCGCCGACCTGGTCTACCACTCGGCCACCAAGTTCCTTTCAGGCCATGGCACCGTGGTGGGTGGCATCGTGGTCGACGGCGGCAGCTTCGACTGGGACGGCCCAAAATCCGCCGGCAAGTTTGCCGAGCTGACCCAGCCCTACGACGGCTTTCACAACATGGTGTTCACCGAGGAGAGCACCGTGGGCGCCTTTCTGCTGCGCGCGCGCCGCGAGGGCTTGCGCGACTTTGGCGCCTGCATGAGCCCGCACACGGCCTGGCTCATCCTGCAAGGCATTGAAACCCTGCCGCTGCGCATGGCGCAGCACATGCGCAACACCGAGAAGGTGGTCGATTTTCTGGCCACACAGCCCTTTGTGTCGCGCGTGGGCCACCCCATGCTGGAGTCGCACGGGAGCCACGCCCTCGCGCAAAAGCTGCTGCCACGCGGCGCTGGGTCGGTGTTCAGCTTCGACCTCAAGGGCAACCGCGAGCAGGGCAAGAAGTTCATCGAAACCCTCAAGGTCTTCAGCCACCTGGCCAATGTGGGCGACTGCCGCAGCCTGGTGATCCACCCGGCCAGCACCACGCATTTCCGCATGAGCGACGAAGCGCTGGCGGGCGCAGGCATCAGCCAGGGCACGATCCGCCTGTCCATCGGCCTCGAAGATGCCGACGACCTCATTGACGACCTGAAACGCGCGCTCAAAGCCGCAGAAAAGGCGGGGGCCTGACCATGCACATCCAAGTCAACGGCGCCTCCATCTACTGCTACGCCGGCGGCAAGGCATTTGATGCCGCCAAACCGACCGTGGTGTTCATCCATGGCGTGCTCAACGACCACAGCGTGTGGGCCCTGCAAAGCCGCTACATGGCCAACCACGGCTGGAACGTGCTGGCCATCGACCTGCCCGGCCACTGCCGCAGCAGTGGCGAGGCGCCCGCCACGGTGGAGCAAGGCGCGGACTTCATCGGTGCGCTGCTCGATGCCGCCGGTGTGCAGCGCGCAGCGCTGGTGGGCCACAGCTGGGGTTCACTCATTGCCATGGAGGCGGCCGCGCGCCTGAAGGACCGCATCAGTCACCTGGTGCTGGTGGGCACCGCCTTCCCGATGAAGGTCTCGCCCGCACTCATCGAAGCGTCACAGACCGACCCCGAGAAGGCGATGCGCATGGTCAACGTGTTCTCGCGCAGCACCTTGTCTGCGCCCCCATCGGCCCTGGGCCCAGGCACCTGGGTGTTTGGCGCGGGCATGGCGCTGGGGCGCAAGGTGCTGCGCAGCAATACGGCGGTCAACGTGTTCCACCGGGGGTTTGTGGCCTGCGATAGCTACACCGGCGGCGAAGCCGCCATGGCGCAGCTCACCTGCCCGGTGCTGTTTGCGCTAGGCAGCCAGGACCAGATGACACCGCCCAGAGCCGCGCAGGGCCTGGTGAATGCGGCACGCGCAGCAGGCAAATCCGTGTCGATGGCCAACCTGCCGGTGGGCCACAACCAGATGACCGAGGCGCCGGAAGAAACGCTGTTCGCGCTGCGCGACTTTCTGGCCCGCTGAGCAGCGCTCCGCACGCGTCCCGGCCTGCAGTCAGGCCGGGACGCGCCGCCATGCGGGCCACTGCCACTGCGTGAAAGCACGCAGCAGCCATTCCACCGGACCATAGGCTTGCGTGGCCATCCAGCGGTGGCTCCACGCCAGCTGGGTGGCGTACAGCACCAGCACGCCCAGCACCACCCACCCAGGCGACACTTGGCCCACCAGCGCCAGTCCGTAGGCCGTAAAGACCAGCGCCCCCACCAGCGACTGCAGCAGGTAGTTCGTCAGTGCCATGCGCCCCGCTGGTTGCAGCGCAGCGCCCAGCCGGCGGCCGGCAGGGCCGCGCTGCAGCAACCACAGCAGCAGTGCGACATAGCCGAAAGTGAGAAACGGTGCGGTGGCCAAATCCACTGCCAGTGCAGCCAGACCCACATGCTCGGGCGAGTGAGCGCTGCCGCCTCCCTGCGTAGAGGCATAGAACAACGCACCCGCCACACCGACCGGCAGGCAGCACACCATCCAGCGGTGCAGTCGCGCGGGGTGCTGCGCCACAGTGGCCAGATAGCCGGTGCGGTGCGCCGCCAGCCCCAACAGGAACATGGCCAGCGCACACGGGCCCTGCACGAACACCAGCACAAACCACACGCCCTCGGCCATGTCCCGCCCGCTCTGCGCAATGGCCTCCAGGGCGCTGGCGCGATACGCTTGCGCGGCTTGCTGCGCCTTGGCGTGCAGCTCTGCCAGGGGCAAGTCCATCGGCGGCACCTGCGCCACCAGCCAGGCCAACAGGCCCCAGCCAGCGGCAGTGGCCCCCAGCAGCACCAGTGCCAGCACCACTGCCGTGCCCGGACGCACGTCCCGCCATGCGAGCAGCAGCACACCCAGCAGCGCATAGGTAACCAGGATGTCACCCGCAAACAGCAGCCACGCATGCGCCAGCCCCAGCAATGCGAGCCCCAGCAAGCGCCGCAAAAAACGCGGTACAAAAACGCTGCCGGTGCGCCGGGCAGCGTCCATCTGCAGCGCAAAACTATAGCCAAACAGCATCGAGAACAGCAGATAAAACTTAGTCTCGAAGAAGAAGCTCACCAGCCAGCGCACGGCGTGGTCCACCGGCCGCGAGAAGGCCGGGTCAGACACCCCCACGCCAAAGTAGGTGGAGGCAAAGCTGCCCGCATTGACCATGAGGATGCCCAGCAGCGCAAAGCCGCGCAGCGCGTCGATGGCGTGTTCGCGGCCCCCTGCGGGGGCAGCGAAGGACGGGGTGGTTGTGGATTCCGTGGAAGTCATCCTGGCGATGGTGACAGAACCTGTTCAACGACAGCCCACGGCATCTCATGTCCACAGTGGCACTGCATTTTCAAGGGCTTGGGCGTATAAAGCGTTTGGCATCAGGTAGCCCCACCCCCAAGGAGACAACGATGGACATCAGTGCCCCCCACACCACGACTACCGACCCGCGCACCTTCAAGCGTTTCGCCGAGTTCTACCCCTTTTACCTCGGCGAACACAGCAACCGCACTTGCCGCCGCCTGCATTTTGTGGGCTCCACGCTCACCCTGGTCTGCCTGGCCATGCTGGTGGTCACGGGCAAACCGCAGTACCTGCTGTATGGCCTGCTGTGCGGCTACGGCTTTGCCTGGGTGGGTCACTTCGGCTTTGAGAAGAACAAACCCGCCAGCTTCAAGCGGCCGCTCTACAGCTTCATGGGCGACTGGGTGATGTACAAGGACATCTGGACGGGGAAGGTGCCGTTCTGAAGCGGTGATTCGCCACAGCTGTCACGGCGATAAATTCAAGTAAAAACAGGCCATAGCGCTTATCCAGCAAGCGCAAGCAGCTATATTTTCGATAGCTTACATGGGCACGGCCCGCTGCGCGCCCAGGCCGGGGTCAGCGCCTGCGCCCACCTGCAGCACATCCTCCAGCAGCAACCCGTCCAGCCGGGCCTGTGACCACAGCGGCTGCAGGCTCTCGGCGCGCTCCAGCAGCAGGCGCTGCACCAGCGGCGCCAGGGGTGTCGCGCCCGGGTTGGCCAGCAGCACATAGCGCGGCTCGGGCACGTCCGCAGCGTCCACCGCCGCATCGTTGACCTGGCCCACCCAGTCCAGCGCGGTCAGCGCCTCGAGCACCGGGGCCAGCTGCAGCACGTCCACCCGCAGCAACTGGGCGAGCTGGCCGGGGCGCAGGCCTTTGAGGGGCTGGTGGCGCACGCGGTGCAGTTGCTGCAGCACCTCCACTGCCAGTTGAAACGTCCAGCCCGCCACGGTGCCGCGCCGCGCCACACCTGCCAGCAAGCTGGGCAGGTAGGCCGTAACCACCGCGCCCAGCAGCACGATGACCCAGGCCACATAGATCCACACCAGCAAAATGGGCAGCGTGGCGAATGCACCGTACACCACCGAATACGTTGGCACCTTGCCGAGGTACAGCGCCAGCACCTTCTTGGCCAGCTCGATGCACACGGCCACGAACAGCCCTCCCGTCCAGGCGTGCCGCCACTTCACCGGCGTGTTGGGTACATAGTGGTACAACGACGCCATGCCGCCCGCCAGCACCACAAACTGGATCGAATCGAACAGCAGCTGCACACCATCGGGCAGGCGCTTGACCAGCCCGCCCGAGGCCGACATCACATACGACGTGAGCGCCAGGCTCGCCCCCATGAGCAGCGGGCCGAGTGTGATGGCGGCCCAGTAGATCAGCACCCGCTGGCCCAGCGGCCGCAGCCGCTGCACGCGCCAGATGTCGTTGAGGGTGCGGTCGATGGTGAGGATCAGCGCCAGCGCCGTGGCCAACAAAATGCTGAAACCTGCCACCCCCAGGCTGCTGGCCTTGGCCGCAAACTGCGTGAGGTAGCCCAGCACCTGGCGCGAGATGCTGTCGGGCACCAGGCTGTTCACCAGCCAGCCCTGCAGCGCATCCTGCAGCTTGCCGAAGATGGGGAAGGCCGTGAACACTGCCAGCGCCACGGTGAAGAAGGGCACCAGCGCCAGGATGGTGGTGAAGGTCAGGCTGCTGGCCGTGAGCCCCAGATGGTCCTCACGAAAGCGCTCACGCAGCGTCTGGGCCGTGGTTTTCCAGGGGAAGTGCGACAGCTCGGTCACCAGCGCCTCCGCGCGCTGGGCCACTGCCTGTAAGGACAAGGACATGGCCGATATGATGCCACCCCAATGACCGCATCACCTTCTGCCCCGCCCGCCCTCCCCGTTCCCGCAGACAGCGCTGTGGAATCCACGCGCTGGCTGGCCACTTGCAGCCTGCTGGCGCTGATTGTTCTGTGCCTGGCCTGGGAGCTGGTGCTGGCCCCGTTGCGCCCTGGTGGCTCATGGCTCGCACTCAAGGCGCTTCCGCTGTGCATCCCGCTGGCGGGCATTCTCAAGAACCGCATGTACACCTACCGCTGGGTCAGCCTGGTGATCTGGCTGTATTTCACCGAAGGCGTGGTGCGCGGCTGGAGCGACAAGCCCCCTTCGCAGTGGCTGGCCTGGGCCGAGGTGGCCCTGTGCCTCGTATTGTTCACCGCCTGCACGCTGCATGTGCGGCTGCGCCAGCGCAATGCCAAGGCGGCTGCAGCCGCCTCTGCTGCATCCTGATGCCAACCTCCTCTTTTCATCGCCTTGAAGAAGAAACTCCTTGACCATGACCACTCTGCTTGACACCCTGCGCGCCATCGTCGGCCCCGCCCATGTGATCACCGAAGGCGACCTCTCTGCCTGGGAGCAGGACTGGCGCCGTCGCGTGCGCGGCAAGGCCCTGGCCGTGGTGCGTCCCGCCAGCACGCAGGAAGTGGCGGCCGTGGTCAAGGCCTGCGCAGCAGCAGGCACCGCCATCGTGCCCCAGGGCGGCAACACTGGCCTGGCCGTGGGCTCCACGCCCGACGACTCGGGCACGCAGATCGTGCTGAGCCTCACCCGCATGAACGCGGTGCGCAGCGTGGATACCGACAACCTCACCATGACGGTGGAAGCTGGCTGCATCCTGCAGAACCTGCAGGATGTGGCGCAGAACGCGGGCGTGCTGTTCCCCCTGAGCCTCGCTGCCGAGGGCAGCTGCACCATTGGCGGCAATCTGGGCACCAACGCAGGCGGTACACAGGTGGTGCGCTATGGCAATGCACGCGACCTGTGCCTGGGCCTCGAAGTGGTCACCGCCCAGGGCGAGGTGTGGGATGGCCTGAAAGGTCTGCGCAAGGACAACACGGGTTACGACCTGCGCGACCTGTTCATCGGCAGCGAGGGCACGCTGGGCATCGTCACCGCTGCGACGATGAAGCTCTACCCCGAGCCCGCCGCACGCCTCACCGCCTGGGCCGCCGTGCCGTCGATGGAGCACGCCGTGGCGCTGCTGGGCCTGGCGCACAAGCAGCTGGGTGCGGGCCTCACGGGCTTTGAGGTGATGGGCCAGTTTGCGCTGAGCCTGGTGGGCAAACACATGCCGCAGCTGCGCGTGCCCTTCCTGGGAGACGACAACGCGCCCTGGTGCGTGCTGCTCGAAAACTCCGACAGCGAATCCGAAGAACACGCGCGTGCACGGTTTGAGTCGCTGCTGGAGACCGCGTTTGAAATGGGCTGCGTGACCGACGCCGTGGTGGCCGAGAACCTCACGCAGGCCCACCAGCTCTGGCACATCCGCGAGAGCATTCCGCTCGCGCAGGCCGAGGAAGGCCTGAACATCAAGCACGACATCTCAGTCCAGATCTCGCGCATCCCCGCCTTCGTGGCACATACCGATGCGGTGCTGCAGCGCGAGATCCCCGGCGTGCGCCTGGTCAACTTCGGCCACCTGGGCGACGGCAACCTGCACTACAACGTGCAGGCGCCCGCCGAGGGCGACCCCAAGGCCTTTCTGCGCGAGCACGAAGCCCATGTGAACCACCTCGTCTATGAGGCCGTGGCCGAGTTCGGCGGCTCATTCTCGGCCGAGCATGGCATTGGCGAACTCAAGGCCGACAAGCTGGAGAAGTACCAGTCGCCTGTGGCCATGGGCATGATGCGCGCCATCAAGCAGGCGCTGGACCCGCAGGGAATCATGAACCCGGGGCGGGTGCTGAAGGTCTAACGCCGCACGATGTGTAGCCCGCACACGGCCAGCAGCTCGTGCATCTGGGGCAGCAGCCCCCTGCCAAACGCGTCGGCCTCGTACATTGCATAGCGCTCCAGGGCGCGTTGCTCGAAGTCAGGGGCGTTGACTGCAGCAGCTACCAGCAGATCGGGGTGGTAGTTCAGCAAGCGGTAGTCGCTGAGTTGGCGCAGGCCCACGAAGGGGCATTCCTCATCCGGCACGCGGTTGGCCCATCTGTCCAGATCCTCCAGGCTGTGCAACCGGTCCAGCCAGTCCAGCACGGCCCTGTCGTACAGCGCCGCCAGCTCATCCCGGCGCGTGGCAGCACTGTCTGCGCTGCCCATGGGCAACTCGTAGATCACCCCTCCCGCCTGTTTTTGGAACAGTGCCGGTGGCTCCAGGTAAGTGAAGGGCAGCCTGTGCGTCTGCGCGAAGTGCTGCAGGGACACCCTGAAGGCCGGCCCGCCATCGCTGTTAAGAGCGGACTGCAGGTGGGAGGGCAATGCAAGGCGTATCCACACGCCGTGGTGCAAGGTGTCTCGCACCATGTCCGAGTACACCAGCGCCTCGCCCACAGGCAGCTTTTTCTTGAACCAGAATTCGCCCCGCACCTTGCGCCAGCCCCGCTGCACAAACAAGGGCTCCAGCGATTGTTGCACCCAGCGGCTGCGCGCCGAAGGCGAAGTATCCAGATCAGGGGGCACAGGCACATCTGCCACGGCTGCAGCAGATCCCCCAGGGCCCATCACCCGCCCCGAAGGGGTGTGCACCTCGCCGCTCTGCGGATCAAAAATCACCCACCCCAGCTGGCGGGCCACGCGCTCGATCACCGGCAGCACCGCCTCCAGCTCGGCCACGTCAGGGCTCAGGCTTTGCACCAACGCAAACGGGTCTGGCTCCGGGATTTCGGTCCAGTAGTCTTCCGGCGCTCCCTCCGGGGGCAGCGCGGATGCGATGGCCTCCAGCAACTGGCCCGCCGCAGCATCGGGGCTGAAGCTCAGTTGCTGGCGCAGGTCGTGCAGCGTGGCTCGCGCATCCTCGCTGGAAACAGGGACCGGATGGCGCCAAAGGTGCAGGACATAGCTCATGGGCGGGCAGTGGAAGGTTGGAGACGGGATGCCAACGAGCGCACATCGTAGCCACGCCCACGGCACCGCAGCCCAGGCCGTCGCGAGAAACCCACAGGGCCTTGCGTTCGCTGCTGTTGGGTGCCCGTCACGACCCCGGAGCCGTGCCTTGCGGTGCGCTGGCACTGACACCCATCCCTTTCCACCACCTGCACAATCAGGGCTCCAGCAACACCGCCAGGCCGACCATGAGTTCCACTTTGACCGTGCGCCCCGTCCAGCCCGAAGACTATGCCGCCTGGCGCCCGCTCTGGGACGGCTACAACGCGTTCTACGGCCGCTTTGGCGCCACAGCGCTGCCCGAACACATCAGCGCAACCACCTGGCAGCGCTTGCTAGACCCGGCAGAGCCCGTCTTCTGCCTCGTGGCGCACGACGCTGCGGGCGGCAAGATCCTCGGGCTTGCGCACTACCTTTTTCACCGCAGCACAACACGCATCGATCCCATCTGCTACCTGAGCGACCTGTACACCAACGAAGCCGCGCGGGGCCGGGGCGTGGGGCGTGCGCTCATCGACGCCGTGTACAGCGCAGCGCGGGCAGCCAAGGCATCGCGCGTGTATTGGCAAACCTACGAAACCAATACTACCGCGCGACTGCTGTACGACAAGATGGCCAAGCACCATGGGTCCATCGTCTACTCGCAGGAACTCTGATCAACGCCTGCCGGCCACGCCGAGATTTACTATGAAAACAATAGCTTATTGCGCTTACACATCAAGCGCCAGGGCCATTTTTTACTAGCATTCTCGCTTCCAACAACTGCCATAACCCCGATGGACAGGGCACTCGGCGAAGTCGTGGCTCTGGGCATCGCGTTCCACGCGGCCGAGAGCCCCCTTCAGAACACCTTGCGCATCGGCTGTGCCTGCAGCCCTGCCCAAGACTGCACTGCACCTGCGGGTTCATAGCCATTGCGGCGGTAAAAAGCCTCCGCCGTTCGCGTGCTCTCCAGCCCCAGTGCCGCCAGCCGCGACTGTCGCGCGTGAGCCTCGGCCTCACGCAGTAGGGCGTGGCCTACGCCCTGGTGCAACGCCTCTGGCACCACATAGCACAACGCCAACGTGGCCCTCGCCAGCAGCGCAAAGCCCACCATCATTCCGCCCCGGTATGCGCCCCACACCGCAGCGCCCGGCGCGGACATCCACGCAGCAAGGTTCTCGGGCGTCTTGTTGGCCAGCCAGGCCGTCAGGATAGCGGGGTCATTGGCATGGTCGAGCACGCAGCAGTGGGTGATGGACTGGCGGATGACCGTGCAGGCGTCTTCTGCCGCCTCGGGGCCGACCGGGATGATCTTTGTGCCCTGAGGCACTGCGCTAACCGCAATCACGCCGAAACCAGCCCTGCAAGCGCGACAGCCAGCACAGCGAGCACCCCATAGAACAACAAGCCCACGAATATCAGGCCGTTGGTCGTCACCACACGTTGTCCTTCATGCCGGAACGACAGTGCGCCCGCTGCACTCCAGGTCCGCGCTTCGTTGCTGCCCCAGCGCTCAGAGCGCCAGCGGCCCAGGCCGACCACCCGCACCACCTGAGCACCCGTGAAGACGATCAGCACTTCAACCACTGACCACAGCATCGCAACCAGAAACTCCGTCATCGGCATCCTCCGCAAATCTGCGACGGGAAATGATAGACGGACAGCCTTGACGAGGGCGATACCCCTCCTCGGACGTCAGCGCGGGTCTTGGGCTGCCGGATTCTGCTGGCTCCACACGAGGGCGGCCTCCCAGTCCGGTGGCACGCAGCCTTGCTCCATCACGCACAAACTGGCGCTGGCCAGCGCATGGCGCAGCGCCTGCTGGCACGCATCGGCCGCCAGCGCTTCGACAAACCGCACAAAGCTCGCACCACCGGCAGCCTGCGATTGCCGCAGCAAATGCGCCAGCAGCCCGGCCAGAAAGCTGTCGCCCGCGCCCACGGTGTCCACCACTGGCAGCGACTGGGCCTCTTTGGCAAAACGCTGCGCGCCGTTACGGTGCAGCAGCCAGGCGCCTTCCGCGCCCAGCGTGAGTGCCAGCAGATGGGCCTGTGGGTTGGCGGCCAGCAGGTGCTGTGCGCGGGCCAGGGTATCCACACCAGGCACAGCGAGATGCTCCAGGTCTTCGTCGCTGGCCTTGATGATGTGGGCGTGGGCCAGCGCGGCATGCACCGTGGTGCGGTAGGCCGCCAGGTCGGGCATGACGGAGGGGCGCAGGTTGGCATCAACCACCACACAGCGGCCTGCGGCGCGCTGGGCGGCCAGCCACGGCAGGTAGATGGCAGTGTCACGCGCGTCGAGCGCCAGCGCGCCGGTGCACACCAACTGCAGCGCGGGCAAGGCGGCGCAGCTATCGCCCAGACCTGCGGCGGACACGGCGCGGTCGGCCACGCCTTCACGGTAGAAGGCGTAGTCGGGGTGGCCATGTGCGTCGAGGTTGACCACGGCCAGTGACGTGACCTGCTGCACGGGCTCGGGCTGGGCCAGCACCACGCCGTCAGCCACCAGTTGCGCAGCCAGTTCACGCCCAAAACGGTCGCGCGACAGGGGGTTGAGGTACTGGGTGCCCACGCCTTGGCGGGCCAGCGCACGGCACAGGTTGTAGAGCGCGCCGCCCAGGCACGGCAGGTAGCTGCCATCGGGGCGGCGGATCAGGTCGATGAGGGCCTCGCCGGCAATGGCGGCGTGGATGGGCGCTATGCCGTTAGAAATCGTGGATGCGGAAGTCATGGACGTTTGGAAGGAAGCAGACAGTGCGTCAGAACTGCGATTGCAGCGCGGGGTACAGCGCGACAAAGCGGGCATAGCGTTCGGCCAGCTGGGCTTGTTGTGCGGGCTGTGGCATGAAGGTGGCGTCAGCGGGCAGGGGCTGGCACCAGTGGGCTTCGTCACCACCGCAGACCATGGCCGCCAGGCGCGCAGCCCCCAGGGCGGCTGCGGCGTGTGCGCCCTGCGGGCGCTGCAGCGGGGTGCCCAACGCGCTGGCCAAGAGCTGCGCCCAGGGGTTGCTGCGGGCACCGCCACCGACCAAGGCCAGGGCTTCATCATCCCGGCGGGCAGCACCACCCTGCCCGGCCCCGGCAGCACGCATGGCATTGAGGCCATCGAGCAGGCCAAAGCCCACGCCTTCCATCACGGCATAGGCCAGGTCCGCCGCTTCATGCTCGGCCCGCAGGCCCATGAACACGCCGGTGGCAGCCGCGTTGTTGTGCGGTGTGCGCTCGCCACTCAGGTACGGCAGAAACAGTGGCGCCTGCGCCTGGCGGCTGGCGCTAAGGGCTCCCACGGCGTCAGACAGTTGCGCCTCGTCGCCCCGCCCCGTGAGCCGGGTGATCCAGCCAAACGCACTCGCTGCACTGAGCATGACCGACATGTGGTGCCAACGCTGCGGCAGCGCATGGGCAAAGGCGTGCACGGCGCGCTCGGTGGCAGGCGCAAAAGCGTCCGTCACGCGAAAGACCACACCCGAGGTGCCCAGCGACACAAAACCCTGCCCTGCAGTGCGGGCGCCCACCCCCACGGCACTGGCGGCGTTGTCGCCCGCGCCCGCAGCCACGACGACATTGCCACCAAGACCCCAGCGGCGTGCCACATCGCTGCGCAGCGTGCCCGTGGGCGCACTGCCCTCGGCCAGCGCGGGCATGTGGGATGTATCCAGCCCACAGGCCTGCAGCATGGCCGGGCTCCAGGCGCGCGCCTGCACGTCCAGCCACAGCGTGCCCGATGCGTCGGACATGTCGCTCACTGCATCGCCAGTGAGTTGCAGGCGCAGCCAGTCCTTGGGCAGCAGCACGTTGCGGATCTGGTCGAACACGGCAGGCTCGTGCATGCGCAGCCACAGCAGCTTGGGCGCGGTGAAGCCGGGCATGGCGAGATTGCCGGTGATCTGGCGCGAGGTGGGCACAGCCGATTCCAGCTGCGCACATTCGGCGCTGGCACGGCCGTCGTTCCACAAGATGGCCGGGCGCAGCACCCGGCCCTGCGCGCCCAGTACCACCGCGCCATGCATGTGGCCCGAGAGGCCGATGCCCCGTACCTGCGCCCACGCTGCGGGAGCCTGCGCGCGCAACTGCGCCACGGCAGTCTCCACGGCGGCCCACCAGTCGGCGGGGTGCTGCTCGCTCCAGGTGGGCTGGGGGCGCAGCTGGGGCACGGCGGCATCTGCCGTAGCGACCACAGTGTGCGCATCGTCCAGCAGCAGGAGCTTGACACCCGAGGTGCCTAAATCGATTCCGAGGTACATGGGTGATGGACAGATGTCAGTGATTCACAGTGAAAGCCATGGCCCGGCCTTTGTCTTTGGCGGGCTGCGTGAAGGGGTCACGCAACAAGTGCCTCCCCTCTCAGGGTGCAGATCCGGCCAGGGATCAGGAAGTCTTTCCAAACCTTCCCGCGCCCTGCTTGCGGTACTCGCTGGGCGTCATGCCCTTGATGTCCAGAAAGCGGCGGTTGAAGTTGGCCATGTTGTTGAAGCCCACGTCATACGCAATGTGCGTGATGTAGCGCTCGGTCTCCATCAGCAGCTGGCACGCGCGGTTCACGCGCACCAGGTTCACAAAGTCGGTGAAGGTATTGCCCGTGGCACGGCGGAAGAAGCGTGAGAAGCGGCTCTCCGTCATGCCCAGCTCTTGCGCCAGGTCGGCTGCAGACAGCGGGTCGGCCAAGTGGTCGGTGATGCGGCTCACGATGGCGTTGATCTGGTCGAGCTGGGTATCGTTGTCCTCGCTTTGCAGCTGCGTGCTCGACAGCAGGCGAAAGTCGGTGCAGCGCGCCAGGTCGCTCATGAATTCGCAGAACGCGCCGAACCGGGCGAGCCCCTGGCGCGCCTTGATGCGGTGCCAATGCTCTTGCGCCTGCGCTTCCATGCCAAAGAACTCCACGCCGTGGCGCGCGCGCTCCAGCAGAGGCAGTACCTCGCGCAGCTCGGGGATGGTCTCGCTGCTGGCCACCAGCGGCGCGTGCGAGAACTGGATCACCAGGTCGCGCAGCGGCACGCCGCCCTCCGGCAGGTCCATGCTGATCCAGTTGTGCGGCAGGCGCGGCCCGGTCAGCACCAGGTGGCCGGGCTGGAACTGACCAATCCAGTCCCCCACAAAGACCTTGCCAGAGGTCGCGGTGATCAGGTGCAGCTCGTACTCGTCGTGGTAATGCCAGCGCGCCAGCGGCGTGGGAAACCCGTGCGACAGGCAACGGATGAAGCCCGCCGTCTCGGGCGACTCGTAGCCCAGCGCGGGCGAGCGCACATAGTCATGCTCCAGCTCGGGCTTGGTCTGGCGCGGGGCGATGGGCATCTTCACGGTCATGGCGGTAGTGGGCTCAAATTACACCAGCATCAGGCGCCTGTCCGCTCCGCCACAAAAGCCAACACGCGGGCATAGGCTTTGCGCAGCGCGTCCAACAATTGGGGGTGGCTGGCCATCTCGCCCCACAAGGTCGTGTCGGCCGCAAAGGCCGCCACGGGGTCAGCGGCATCGCAGATGGCATGGGCCACGGCGGGATCCATGGCCTGGTCCTGGTAGCTGTAGGGGATCTGCCCCGCGTGCCAGCACTGCAGGTAGGCCAGGAACAGCGCAGGCAGCATGGCCACGCTGTCGAACGACGCGTTGCGCGCGAGCTTGTCGCGGATGGTGGGCGCAATCATGCCGGGGATCTTGGAGAACGCATCCATGGCCACGCGCTGGTTGGTGTCGGCAATGGCGGGGTTGCCGAAGCGGTCCAGCACCACGTCGCGGTACTGCTCCAGGTTGATGGGGCATGGTTGCTCGGGCGTGTGGAGCACAGGGATCGCGTCGTCGGTGACGTAGTCGTAGGCCATCTGGCGAATGGCCGCGTCGTGTGTGCCTTCGTGGATGTACTGGTAGCCCGCCAGCGTGCCCGCCCACGCAATGCAGCTGTGGGTTGCGTTGAGCAGGCGGATCTTGGCCTCTTCATGGGCCTGCACCGACTGCACCATCTCGACACCGACCGTTTCCCACGCGGGGCGGCCTGCAATGAAGTCGTCTTCAATGACCCACTGGATAAAGCTTTCACCCATGAGTGCTGCCTTGTCGTCCCAGCCGGTGGCAGCCTTCACGCGCTCGGCCACATCGGGCGTGGGGCGCGGCGTGATGCGGTCCACCATGGCGTTGGGGCTGGTGGTGTTCTGCTCTACCCACTCTTTGAGTGGCGCATCGCCCAGCGCCTCGATGAACTGCAGCAGCCCGCCGCGCGAGCGGTCGCCGTTGTGGCGCAGGTTGTCGCAGTTCATCAGCGTCACGGCGCCCGCACCAGCTGCCCTGCGCGCGCGCAGGATGCTGACCAGGCCGCCGTAGATGGTGTGGCCTGCCTGGCCCGCCTTCACGGCCGCCAGGTCGGCGCGCAGGTCGGCAAACGTGGGCCAGTCGAGCTGGTTCTGCGCATCCAGGTAGTAGCCCGCCTCGGTCACCGTGAAGCTGATGATGCGCGTGGCAGGGTCGGCACCCATGGCAATCAGCGGGGCCAGGTCATCCTGGTAGGGGATCACCCGCTGGATCGACTCGATGACGGTGTAGTTGCGCTCGCCTTGGGGGGTGACGGTTTCGAGCGTGTAGCGCCCATCCTGCGCTTGCAGCGCCGCGATGGTGTCGGCCATGTCCGGGCGGAGGTTGCCGCCTGCGATGGCCCAGCCCGTGTCGCCCTGCTGGCGCAATGCGTGAACGTAAACGGCCTGGTGGGCACGGTGGAACGAGCCCAGGCCCAGGTGCAGGATGAAATTCATGGTGCGTGACTGCGGGTTTCTAGAGATCAAAGTTCGTGGGCATCATCACGACGTCGCGGATGGTCATGCCGCGCTGGCGGGTGAGCATGAAGAGCACCACGTCGGCCACTTCGGAGGCCTCGATGAGGCTGCCGCTGGCCTTGGCCTCGGCGAGCTTTTCCGCGGGCCAGTCGGCCAGCAGCGAAGTGATGACAGGCCCGGGCGAAATGGAGCCCACGCGGATGCCGTGCTTGAAGACCTGGCGGCGCACGGTCTGCACGAAGCAGTTGACGGCCCACTTGGACGATGCGTAGACGGGCTCCCACGGCGTGGGGAAATGCGCGGCCAGCGAGCTGGTGACGATGATGTCGCCCGTGCCGCGCTCAATCATGTGGGGCAGCACGTTGTGCACGTTCTTCATCACCACGTTGACGTTCAGGTTGAGCATGCGGTCGATGGCGTCGGGGTCGGCATCCAACAGGTCGCCGCCCACATACAGCCCGGCGTTGGCGTGGAAGATATCGAGTTGTCCCGCAATGGCCAGCGTGCGCGCAAGCAGGCTCGCACACTGCTTTGTGTCCAGCAAATCCAGCACCAGCGGCGACGCTTGGGCGCCGATGGCAGCGCAAGTCTTGTCCAGCGCTTTTTCATCGCGGTCGATAAGTACCACGTGCGCTCCAGCGTCGGCCATGGCCTTTGCACTGGCAAACCCGATGCCCGATGCAGCGCCGGTGACGGCGGCCACCTTGCCGTGCAACTCCCGGCCTGCGGTCACGGCGGTCATGCAGCTGCACCCGCGACAACACGGCCCGCAGGGTCGAACCAATGGGCGTGCGACGCGTCGATGTCCAGGCTCACCGCATCGCCGGCGCGCAGGCCTGTGCGGTCGTTCTGGCGCGCCACAAACTGCGCGCCGCTGGGCGTGCTCACGTAGATCAGCGTCTCTGCGCCCAATGCTTCCACCAGGTCCACCTGGCCCGGCACCAGCGTCGCGCCGGTGTTGCGCACCGTGATGTTCTCGGGGCGCAGGCCGATGGCGCCGCCCTCCGCCCCGACGGGTGCCTGCTGCTGCACGGGCGATGGCAGCTGCGGCAAGGGCACCACGTTCATCTGCGGCGTGCCGATGAACTGGGCCACGAACTGGTTGGCAGGCTTGTCGTACAGCTCCAGCGGCGTGCCCACCTGCTCGATGACGCCATCGCGCAGCACCACCACGCGGTCGGCCAGCGTCATGGCCTCGACCTGGTCGTGCGTGACGTAGATGGTGGTGGCCCCAAGGTCGCGGTGCAGCTTGGCGATCTCCACACGGGTCTGGCCGCGCAGCGCCGCGTCAAGGTTGGACAGTGGCTCGTCAAACAGGAACACCTTGGGCGCGCGCACGATTGCGCGGCCGATGGCCACGCGCTGGCGCTGCCCGCCCGACAGCTCCTTGGGCGTGCGCTGCAGGTACTGCGTGAGGTTGAGGATGCGCGCGGCGTTCTGCACCTTCTCGTCGATCACCTGCTTGTCCACCTTGGCGAGCTTGAGCGCAAAGCTCATGTTCTCGTACACACTCATGTGCGGGTACAGCGCGTAGCTCTGGAACACCATGGCCAGGTCGCGCTTGCTCGAGGGCTGGTCGGTGATGTCGCGGCCGTCCAGCATCAGGGTGCCGCCGTCGATGTTTTCGAGCCCCGCGATCAGCCGCAGCAGCGTGGACTTGCCACAGCCCGAGGGGCCGACGAAGACGATGAACTCGCCTTGCTGGATGGTGAGGTCGATGCCCTTGATGGCGCGGTGCTCACCAAAGAATTTCTCGATGCCGCGCAGTTGAAGGTAGGCCATGGAATCGGGTTCCTGAAATCTTGAAAACTGGGAGGAAAACTACGGCTTACTTGACCGCACCAAACGTCAGGCCCTGCACCAGCTGCTTCTGGCTGAACCAGCCAAAGACCACGATGGGTGCAATGGCCATGAGCGAGGCAGCGGACAACTTGGCCCAGAACAGGCCCTCAGGGCTGGAGTACGACGCGATCAGTGTGGCCAGCGTGCCGGCCTTGGCGGCGCTGAGGTTCAGGCTCCAGAAGGCCTCGTTCCATGACAGCACCAGGCACAAGAGGCCGGTGGACGCGAGGCCGCCCATGCCCAGCGGCAGCAGCACCAGCCGCACCTCCTGCCACAGCGTGGCGCCGTCCATGCGCGCGGCTTCCAGGATCTCGCGCGGGATGTCCTTGAAGTGCGAATACAGCATCCAGACCATGATGGGCAGGTTGGACAGCGCGAACACGATGATGAGCGCAAGCTGCGTATCGAGCAGGTGGCTCTTTTGCGCCAGCACATAGATGGGTACCAGCGCGCCCACGGCGGGCATCATCTTGGTCGAGAGCATCCACATGAGGATGTCCTTGGTGTACTTGCCCTTGAAGAAGGCCATGGCGTAGGCCGCAGGCGCGGCCAGCATCAGGCCCACCAGGGTAGAGACCACGCTGGTGATGACCGAATTCTTGGCGTACAGCAGGTAGTCGCTGCGCTCCTGCACCTCGTGAAAGTTCTCGAGCGTGGGGATGAAGAACAGCTGCGGCGGCACGGCGATGGCCTGCAACTCGGTCTTGAACGCAGTGAGGAACAGCCAACCCAGCGGAAAGAACAGCAGCAGGGCCACGCCCCAGGCGGCCACGGTGCGCAAAGCCAGCAGGCCCAGCGGGTAGTTGGAGCGGCGTCGTTTTGTCGTTGTCATGAGCGTTGCCCCGTCTTACTTGTCAAGGTTCTTGCCGACCATGCGGATCAGAAACACCGCCGCGATATTGGCCAGCAACACTGCGAACAGCGCCCCGGCCGAGGCCACGCCCGCGTCGAAGTTGAGCAGTGCCTGCTTGAAGATCAGGAAGGTGACGTTGGTGCTCGCATCGCCCGGCCCGCCACCCGTGGTGGTGTAGATCTCGGCAAAGATGCTGAGCAAAAAGATGAGTTCGATCATCACCACCACCGCCACCGAGCGCGCCAGGTGTGGCACATACAGGTAGCGCAGCTGCTGCAGGTAGTTGGCGCCGTCCATGCGCGATGCTTCGAGCTGCTCGTGGTTCATGCTCTGCAATGCGGTCATGAAGATCAGCGTGGCAAACGGCAGCCACTGCCATGACACCATGACGATCACCGAGAACAGCGGGTGGTCGGTAAGCCAGTCCACCGGCTGTGCGCCAAAGAACATCCACACCTGGGCGAGCACGCCGTAGATGGGGTTCATCATCATGTTCTTCCACATCAGCGCGTTCACCGTTGGCATGACGAAGAACGGCGAAATCAGCAGCACCCGCACGATGCCACGGCCCGCAAACGGCTCGTTGATGAGCAGCGCAATCGCAATGCCGAACACCACCGTGATGAGAATCACACTACCCAGCAGCAAGATGGTGTTGACCACCGCCGTGCCGAACGAGGGGTCGGTGACGAAATACTCAAAGTTCTCCAGCCCGGCAAAGCCGGTCTGGTCCGGCTGCATGAGGTTGTAGCGGATGAGCGAGAAGTAGATCGTCATCACCAGCGGCACGATCATCCACAGGAAGAGCGTGGCCATGGCAGGCGTGAGCAGCAGGCGGGGGAGCAGGCGGCGGTTCATGGAAGCCTCAGAAAATAGTCCAGCAAAAATAGGCGTTCAGTCGGCGACGCGAGTGGGCCGAGTCGGGGTTGCTGTACCGGAGCCGCACGTTTGTACGGCGAGGAATACAGGCCCCGGATCGGCCCGCGCAGTAGCCGAATGAATGCCTATTTGTAGTAGCCGGCCTTTTTCATTTCGCGGTCAGCCGACACCTGGCTGGCCTTGAGCGCGGCGTCCACCGTCGTCTTGCCCGCCAGTGCTGCGCTCATCTGCTGACCCACCGCGATGCCGATGGCCTGGAACTCAGGAATGGCCGCGAACTGCACACCCACGTACGGGCTCTTCGGCAGGGTCGAATCCGTCGGGTTGGCCGAGTCGATGGCAGTCTTCTCTGCGGCCGCAAAGCGCGCTGCCTTCTGGAACTCCGGCGCCGCATACGTGCTCTTGCGCGTGCCGGTGGGCACGTTGGCCCATCCGTTGGTCTTGGCCACCAGCTGGATGTAGTCCTTGCTGGTGGACCAGGTGATGAACTTCTGCGCGGCGTCGACCTTTTTGGAACCGGCCGGGATGGCCAGATTCCACGACCACAGCCAGTTGGCGCCCTTGGGCGTGTTCATGGTGGGCGCCTGGGCAAAGGCCATCTGGTCGGCCACCTTGGACTGCTTGGGGTCCGCCACGAACGATGCCGCGATGGTGGCATCCACCCACATGCCGCACTTGCCCGAGTTGGTCAGCGCCAGGATCTCATTGAAGCTGTTGGCGGCAGAGCCGGGCGGGCCGTAGTTCTTGAGCAGGTCCACGTAGAAGTTGATCGCGTCCTTCCAGGGCTTGGACTCGAGCTGCGGCTTCCACTGCATGTCGAACCACTGGCCGCCGAAGGTGTTGACCAGCGTGGTCAGGAAGGCCATGTTGTCACCCCAGCCCGGCTTGCCGCGCAGGCAGATGCCGTACACCCCGTTCTTGGGGTCGTGCATCTTGGCGGCCAGGTCCTTGATCTGCGGCCAGGTGGGACGCTCGGGAACCTGCACGCCCGCCTTGTCAGCCAGGTCCTTGCGGTACATGAGCATCGAGCTTTCGCCGTAGAACGGCGCAGCGAACAGCTTGCCGTCGATGGACAGGCCGTTTCGCACGGCGGGCAGCAGGTCGTCCACGTCGTACGCAGCGTCGGTTTTCAGCTCCTGCAGCCAGCCCTTCTTGCCCCAGATGGGCGCCTCGTACATGCCGATCGTCATCACGTCGAACTGGCCGCCCTTGGTGGCGATGTCTGTCGTCACGCGCTGGCGCAGCACGCCTTCTTCCAGCGTCACCCACTTGAGCTTGATGTCGGGGTTCGCCTGCTCGAAGTTTTTGCTGAGCTTTTGCATCTCGATCATGTGGCCGTTGTTCACGGTCGCAATGACCAGTTCAGTCTGCGCGCTGGCGGCGCCGCACAGCGACAGGGCCAGTGCAGCGGCCAGGGCGAGGCGCTGGGGAGCAAAAACACGGGGGGAATGTGGCATCGGAATGTCTCCTTCGTAATTGGTATGGGATCGACCGTTCAACGCCAGTGCAGGCATACGGCATTGACGAACTGAACGATACCGATGCTGCAATGCTCGATTGGTACTCCAGATGCCTCCACAAATACTAATTTGCACCAGATACTCAGGATTTATACCTAGAGGTGTCAACAGGGTATCTAACCGACCGGGAAGAGAGGGGCCGGCCCCCCAGCACGGTTAGTCGCGGATGCCCCAAATCACTATCAAATCAATAGCTTTTGGCGCTTATCTATCAAGCGGTAGAGGCCAATTTAATCCATATATCGTGCACCAAGGCCCACCGGGGAAGACACCACTACCCCCTCCTCCATCCATTTGTCCGTCCGCCCACGGCAGCACTGCTCCCGTCAGAAATCCACCGTGGCAGAGAGAGTCACCGTGCGAGGACTTCCCACGTACAGCCAGTTGCCGGAGCCGCTGGACCAGTAGTTGCGGTTGAACAGGTTGTCCACGCCCGCGCGCAGCACCAGCGGCCGCCCCCCGGCGCGGATCTTGTAGCGAGCACCGATGTCCCAGCGCGTCCAGCCCGGAATGCGCCGCAGGTTGGCGGCGTCCACATGCTGCGCGCTGCTGGCGATCATGCGGGCCGACAGCGTCAGTCCTGGAACGGCAGCCACGTCGTGGTCGCTGCCCAGGTTGAGCTGCCAGCGCGACACATTGGGTGCGGCGTTGCCGTTGTAGGTGCCGCCTTCGGTTTTGGTCAGCCGGGCATCGTTGAAGGTCACGCCGCCCAAAAGGCGCGTGCCCCGGGCCACCTCGCCGAAGACATTGAGTTCAACGCCGCGGTTGCGCTGCTCTGCACCGACCTGGTAGGTGAACGTGCCATCGCCGTTGGAGCCCACCAGCCCGCTCGGCTTCTGGATGTGGAACAGGCTCGCCGTGGTGCTGAAGCGGCCCCAATCGGCCTTCACTCCCACCTCGCGTTGTTTCGTCCGGACCGGCGGAAACACCTGTCCGGCATTGGTGGTGCCCAGTGGCGCTGAATCGCCCTGGACCAGCCCTTCGATGTAATTGCCGTAGAGCGATACGTGCGGCTGTAGCTTGAACACCGCCGCCAGCGCCGGCGTTACCGCGTGCTCGTCGTACTCGGTGCTGCCTGCCCCGGTGGTGGTGTCGTACTTGACGACCTTCACGCGCTGGTAGCGGGCACCCAGGGTGACGGACAGGCGGTCTTGCCACAGCGAGACGGTGTCGGCCAGCGCCACAGACGGCAACTGCAAGGAATCGGTCTGTGGCGGCCGCGATGAGAAACCGTCGATGGACGGACGCGCGGTGGCCGCGGGCGCATACATGTTCGTGGCGAAGCTGTCGAAGCCGTAGTACTGCGCCGTGAAGCCGCTGTCCTTCTTCAGGTACGACGCATGCAGGTGGATGCGATGCGTGAGTTCGCCGGCACGCACCGTGCCTTGCAGGCCGCCTTGCACGGTGCGGTAGTTCGTCCAGTTGGGCCAGAAGTACGTGGTGGCCTGCGCATCGCCCTGCACGCTGGTCACGAACACGTCGGTGGCGAGGTAGCGGGACCGCGTGTGGCTGCCACCGGCCGCCGCAGAGAGCATCCAGTCCGGGGTGAGGTCGTACTCGGCTTTGGCCAACAGGTAGTTGCTCTGCGACCTGGCGAACTCCCAGTCCTGCGCGATGCGATGGCTGGCCCGGGGCGGCCTGGGGATGGCAATGGCGTCGTCGATGCCAAAGCCCGCGGCGCCTTGCGGCGCTTCGTTGTTCATCGTCTGGTGGCCGGCATCTACCGAGGCCCGCAGCTGGCTGCCCCGGTAGTCCACGGCCAGCGCCGCAGCCCCCAGCTCGACGGACTGGCCCTGGGTGGCGGTCTTCCCGTCACGGTAGACGCCGTTGAAGCGCACACCCCACTGGTGGTCGTCGCCGAACCGGCGGCCCACGTCCAGGTGGCCGCCCAGGTTGCCCTTGGACAGGTAAGTGGTGGTCAGGCGGGTCAGCGGCACATCGCCCGCCCGCTTGGGCACCAGGTTGATGGCGCCGCCCACCGCGCCGCCCGCCCCAGGCGCCATGCCGTTGAGCAGCGCGTTGGGGCCCTTGAGCACCTCGACGCGCTCGGCCGCTTCGACCGCCACGGCACGGTTGGTGGCGATGCCTCCGATGCCGTCGAACAGCACCGAGTCCTGCACCGAGAAGCCGCGGATCAGAAAGATGTCGCCCCCCGCAGCAGCGTTCGTCAGGCTGTAGGACACCGTGCGCACGGACGGGTCGTTGGCCAGCACATCGGCCACGGTGATCGCCTGCTGGTCCTGCATGAGTTCGGCCGTATAGCTGGTGATGTGAAACGGCGTGTCCATCAGGCTCTGCTGACCCAGCAGGCCGACCCGGCTGCCCGTGGCGACCTGGCCGCCGGCATAGGCGGGCGGCAAATCGCCGGGCGCTGCCTCGGCGCTGGCCGTCACGGTGACGGCGCCCAGGGTGGCGGCATCGCTGAGCCGGGGTGCCTGCGCTGCAGGGCGCGATGCCTCGCGCAGCGTGAAGACGCCGCCCGTGGCCTGCCGCAGCTCCAGCCCCGAACCCGCCAGCGCGCGGCGCAGTGCCTCGGGTGCATCGAAGCGGCCCCGTACAGGCGCCGCGTTGCGGCCTTCCACCAACTGCGCATCGGCGGTGAGGGCCAGGCCTGCGTCGCGCGCGATGCGGTTCAGGGCAGCCCCCAATGGCCCGGCGGGCAGGTCGTAGTCGCGCACCGCCGCAGCGCTGGCCGTGGCCGCGGGGGTCTCTGCCGTGGCTGGCTGTGCAGCCACCGCAGAGGCCGCCAGCGCGAGCAGCAGCGCCGCAGCGCAGGGGTTCAGCGGAAAGGGGAGAACAGCAGAGGGCATGGGTCAGGCTCCGAAACGGGTCACGTCAGAAAAGAGGGGCAACCGCGCGGATGCACGGTCTCTGTCTGATTGCCGAACGGGTGCCGAAAAGTGAGAGGGGGCCGGGGCAATTTCTTTTTCGGGCCGGCATCGTTGGTGGATGGGGTGCCAGCTGGCAGCGGCGCTCTGGGTTGATCTGCTTCGGCGGGTTGATCTGGGTTGAACTGAATGGAACCGTCGATCAACCGCACCAAGCCACTCATTTTTTTATAGCTGCCAGTGCTTACCCATCAAGCGGTAGCGGCCGATTTTCTTAGTATTTTCATCCTCAGGGCGCAGCACGCGGCTTGAGCATGACCCACCAGCGCGTGGTCCAGACCACCTCCACCGGCACGGCCGCAGTCAGAGCCAACAGGGCCTGGTCCGTGTCCGCCAGGGGCAGCGTGCCCGTCACGCGCAACCCGGCCACACGGGGGTCGACACCCAGGTGGCCGACCCGGTGCCGCGCCAGCATGGCCACCACCTCGCCCAAGGGTTGGTTGTTCACGACCAGCATGCCGTCCTTCCAGGCGTCGGCATCGGGTGGGGCCACCCACGGGTCCACCCGCCCGCCTTCCAGCCGCGCGCCCTGCCCGGCCGACACGATGCGCTCGGCAGCGCACGGCTCGGACGCTGCTGCCGCACAGCTCGCCGGGCGCGCCGCGACGGCCGACTGGGTGACTGCGACCTCGGTGGCGGGCGCGCCACGGCCCTGAGCCCCATCGGTGCCAGTGGCGTGCGCCTGTGGCCAGCGGCGCACGGTGAAGCGGGTGCCCAGGGCGCGCAGGCTGCCGTCCTCGGTCAGCACGACGAACGGGCGCCGCTCGGCCGGGTCGGCATGGCTGGTTTCCACGGCCACCTCGCCCGCGCGCAGGTGGATGGCGCGCTGGTCTTGGCTGAACACGACATCCACAGCGCTGCGGGTGTTCAGGTGCAGCACGGTCTGGTCGGGCAGCACGATGGTGCGGCGCTCACCGGTGGCGGTGCGGTGGTCGGCCAGCAACTGGCCCACGGGCTGGTAGCGGTCCAGCACCAGCACCCCGCAGGCCACCGCCGATGCCAGTCCCAGCACGGCGCCCGCCACACGGGCAGGACGGCGCTGGCGCGGTGGCAGCAGCAACGCTGCGCGTGCTCCGGGACCTGCGGCGGCACGGGCCAAGTGCTGGTCGATGTCGCCCAGCTGGCGCCAGGCGCGGGCATGGTCGGGGTGTGCGGCCAGCCAGTCGGCCAGGGCTTGGGCGTCCGCCGGCGAGTTATCACCCTCGCCCTGGCGCAGTTGCCAGCCGATGGCGGCCTCCAGCACGGCAGGCGGCACGGGATGGTCGTCGCCTGTACCACCAGGTGGGCCGCCCATTGTCCAGCCCGCACTGCTCACGCCGCGCCGCCAAAACGCAGGTGGTAGGCGTGGCGCATGGCGTTGGCCAGGTACTGGCGCACGCGGGGCACCGACACCTGCAGCTGCTCGGCAATCTCTGCATGCGTGAGGCCATCGAGCCGGTTCATGAGCCACGCTGCGCGCGTCTTGGGCGTCAGGCCCTGCAGCAATGCATCGACCGCATGGAGCATCTGCACGGCGGCCAGGCGCTCTTCGGGGGATGGCTGCAGCACCTCGGGCTGCAGGGCCAGGTCTGCCAGGTAGGCGCGCTCCAGTTCACCCCGGCGCCAGAAGTCCACCAGCAGCCCGCGTGCCACGGTGGTCAGGTAGGCGCGCGGCTCGCGCATCGCGTCGGGGGCGATGGCGGTCGGCCGTGCGAGCAGGCGCACGAAGGTGTCCTGCGCCAGGTCGGCCGCATCGTCGGCACAACCGAGCCGCCTGCGCAGCCAGGACTGCAGCCATCCGTGGTGGTGGCTGTAGAGCGCGTGCAGGGGATGAGCGGCAGACATGGCGTGACGGCCTTTTTGAGAATGATTCTCGATTATAGAAACACATTCCCGCCCAGATCCTGGGCACGCCACCACGCGGACAGGTCGGCTGCGAGTTCAGCGCCGCGCGTTTTCCATCATCGTGGCAACGTGGGCCGGCAGGGTCTTCGGGGTCCCCAGGTCCTGCACGTCCCATTCCTCCCCGCCGGTCAGCAGCCATACGCGTACCGTGTCGGTGGCGGCGTGGATCACGATGGCGGCGGCCGCCGTGTCGCTTGCGTCCGGCCGGTTGCCGGTGATGTAGAGCATGGAGCCGTCTTGCCGCAGCGGCCCACTCACCTGCAGGTTGTCCAGCAGCACGTTGTAGTTGGCGAGACCGAGTAGCCCACGCAGCCGCTCGGCCAGCGGGCCGGCACGCAGGAAGTCTGAGCCCCCGACCGGATAGTTGCCTACCTGGGTTTGCAGGTTCCCCCAGGGATTGGCGGGCGCGGCAGGTACGTCGTTGGGCACAGGACGCGCGACCTTGCGCGGCGCAGTGGGCGCCGTGGGCGCGGTGGGTACCGTGCCCACGCAACCCGGCAGCAGCACCGCCAACGCAAGAGCGGCCAGCACGGCGCGTGACAAAGGGGCTGGAGAGACAGGGCGCATGATCGGGGGCTTCTTTCTAGAAAGGGCAGCTGGGCGAAAAGGTCTGCGAGCTTAGCCGGTTCCTGCCGGCAGCCGCCCCCTAAAATTGCGTCTTTCGCCTTCCAACTGCCATGACAGAACACGCCCGCCCCGTCCGCTCACAATACGAAGACTTCATGCGCCACGTGTTCACCCATGGGGTGCACAAATCCGACCGCACCGGCACCGGCACCACCAGCGTGTTCGGTCATCAGATGCGGTTTGATTTGAAAGAAGGCTTCCCGCTGGTCACCACGAAGAAGGTGCACCTCAAATCCATCATCCAGGAGTTGCTGTGGTTCCTCACGGGGTCGAGCAACAACAACTGGCTGAAAGAGCGCGGCGTGACCATCTGGGACGAATGGGCGCGAGAGGACGGCGACCTGGGCCCGGTGTACGGCGTGCAATGGCGCAGCTGGCCCACGCCGGACGGCGGACACATCGACCAGATCAGCGATGTGATCAATACGCTCAAAACGAATCCCGACTCGCGCCGCATCATCGTGAGCGCCTGGAACGTGGCCGAGCTGCACGAGATGGCGCTCATGCCCTGCCACGCGTTCTTCCAGTTCTACGTGGCCCCGGCACAAGAGCCCGGCGGGCGCGGCACGCTGAGCTGCCAGCTGTACCAGCGCAGCGCAGACATCTTCCTCGGAGTGCCGTTCAACATCGCCAGCTATGCACTGCTGACCCACATGGTGGCCCAGCAGTGCGACCTGGACGTGGGCGACTTCATCTGGACAGGCGGCGACTGCCACATCTACAGCAACCACCACGAGCAGGTGCAGACCCAGCTGGCGCGCACGCCCTACCCCTACCCGGTCTTGAACATCAAACGCAAGCCCGACAGCATCTTTGACTACGAGTACGAAGACTTTGAAGTGCTGGACTACCAGTGCCACCCCGCCATCAAGGCCCCTGTGGCCGTTTGATCAGCCGACATCCCTCTTTGGTACCCCCTACCTCTTGAGTCCCAAGGGCAGAGTCAACAGCGCCCTGCCTGCTTCCACCCAACACCACGAGCTTTTATCCATGTCTTCCGGCGGATTTCACGTACACGGCCCCCACGACCACGCAGTGGAGCATGCCACCCACGGCGACCACGCTGCAGCGCACGGCACCGACAGCAACTCGTCGATGAACAAGATCGCCATGTTCACCGCCATCGTGGCCACGGTGGGTGCCATCTTTGCCTACATGGGCGGCGCCACGCAAGCCAATGCCGGCCTGCTCAAGAACGACGCAGCCATCAAGAAGACCGAAGCATCCAACCAGTGGAATTACTTCCAGTCCAAGAGCACCAAGCAATCCCTTGCCGAGCTGGCCCGCGACCTGGCGCCCGACGACCGCAAGGCAGGCTACCAGACCAAGGTGGAGCGCTACGAGGCCGAGAAAAACGAGATCAAGGTGGTGGCCGAGAAGCTCGAAGCCGACGCCCATGAGTTCGACCGCAAGAGCGAGGCCCAGATGCACCAGCACCACCGCTGGGCACAGGCCACCACGGCGCTGCAGGTGGCGATCGCCCTGGCCGCCATTGCGTTGCTGACCAAGAAAAAATGGCTGGAGTACGGCATGTACGGCGTGGCTGCCGTAGGCCTGGGCGTGGGCGCCCTCGCCGCCTTGCATATCTGAAACAAGGAGGCCCCACCATGCCCCTGCACCTCATCTACGCCCGCGCCGCCAATGGCGTCATTGGCAAGGACAACACCATCCCATGGCACATCCCGGAGGACATGGCGCACTTCAAGCAACTCACGCAGGGCTGCGCCGTCATCATGGGCCGCAAGACTTGGGACTCATTGCCCCCGCGTTTTCGCCCCCTGCCCGGCCGCACCAACATCGTGGTCACGCGCCAGGGCGACTGGCAGGCCGAGGGCGCCGTGCGCGCCACCAGCCTGCAGGATGCGCTGCAGCAGGCACCTGCCGATCAGACGGTGTGGGTGATCGGCGGCGCGCAGATCTACGCCGAGGCCCTGCCCCTGGCCGACCGCCTGGAAGTGACCGAGATCGACCAGGAATTCGACGGGGATGCCTACGCGCCCACGCTGGGTGCGCCATGGACAGAATCCGCACGCAGCCGCCACGTCAGCACCAAGGGGCTGCCGTTCAGCTTTGTGACCTACGTGCGCGCAGGTTGACACGGCTCCGGAACGCAAAGCTCATCAATTGATAGCACTTAGCGCTTACCCATCAAGCGCTGGAGGCAAAAAACATGCAAATCGCCACCTGGAATGTCAACTCCCTCACCGTCCGCCTGCCCCAGGTGCTGGCCTGGCTCGCGGCCAACCCGGTCGATGCGCTGTGCCTGCAAGAGCTCAAGCTCACTGACGACAAGTTTCCGCACGACGCGTTCAAGGAGGCAGGCTATGAGGCCGTGACCTTTGGCCAGAAGACCTACAACGGCGTCGCTATCCTGAGCCGCCACGCCATGCGCGACGTGGTGCGCAACATCCCCGGGCACACGGACGAGCAGGCCCGCGTCATTGCCGCCACGCTGGACACGCCCGACGGGGAACTGCGCCTGGTGAACTGCTACTTCGTGAACGGCCAGGCCCCGGGATCGGAGAAGTTTGCCTACAAGATGCTGTGGCTTGCGGCGCTGCACCGCTGGCTGCGTGAAGAGCTGCTGGCCCACCCGCGCCTGGCGCTGCTGGGTGACTTCAACGTAGCGCCCGAAGACCGCGATTCGTTCGACCCGGTGGGGCTCAAAGACACCATCCACCACACGGTGGAAGAGCGCCAGCATTTCCAGGACCTGATTGCCCTGGGCCTGACAGACACCTTCCGCATGTTCGAGCAGCCCGAGAAAAGCTACTCATGGTGGGACTACCGCATGCTTGGGTTTCAGAAGAACCGGGGGCTGCGCATTGACCACATTCTGGTGAGCGATGCACTGCGTGTGAGTGTGACCGCCTGCACGGTAGACCGCGCCCCCCGCAAGAACCCACAACCCAGCGACCACGCGCCCGTGGTGCTCACCATGACGTAACAACCCCTTGACGACGCAGGCCGTGCGGCAACAAGCGGACGCCCGGCATACACAAAAGGCTGCAAGGAAAATCCTTGCAGCCTTTTGTTATTGGGGAATCGGCGCGCAAGAAAGCTGCGCCCAAAAAATCCCTATGGCCTATGGCCTATGGCCTATGGCCTATGACTTGCGACGCGCCGTGAGCCCCTGAACGAAACCCCAGCGCGCAAGCTGTGCCCTATCAGCTATTGGCGAACGTGTCGCGCAGGCCACGTACTTCATCGTGGTTGCGCTGCGCGCCCTGCGACTGGCGCTCTACCAGGGCCCGCACATCCAGCGGCAGGGTGGCCTTCAGGGCCTTGCGGTAACGGGCCACGGCAGCATCTTCGCCGCGTTCGCATTCCTGCAGCACGGCCTTGTCGTCGTGCACCGACAGGGCGGATTTCACCGACACCCAGCCGCGGTGCAGCGCGCCAGCCACGGTGCCGCCTGAAGCAGGCTCGCCCCCCAGGCGACGCACCTCGTGCTCCAGCTCGACAGCGGCGGCCGCACATTCGCGCGCATGGCGCTGGAACACGCTCTTGAGCTGGGCAGAGTCGGCATGCTCGGCGCAGGCGGTGAAGCCGTATTCGCCATCGCGGGACGACTCCAGCAGGTCGTTGAGCACATCCACCACGTCTTCGTTGTCCACGACATCCATGGGGCGGTCGTCGTTCAGGCTGGAGCGCGAGACCCGTTCCCAGGCGGCGCGGGCGGCGGGGCGGGCATCCGTCCAGGCCAGGCCGTCCGAATGGCGCGCCCGCCAGTCATCGGCCAGCCGGGGTTCCACCGCCTCAAAATCGCCTTCATAGCGGCCCACCGACGACCAGCCCAGTTCGTAGGCAGGGCGGTATTGTTCGTAGGTGCGGCCACCCACGTAATAAGGCTCGCGGTGGAAGCTTTCGCGCCAGTAGGCATCTTCCTCGGTGGGGTTGACAGCCTCGGCGGCGGCCTTGCCCGCCAGGCCGCCGGCTACCGCACCGGCCACGCCGCCAATGGCTGCGCCGACCGGGCCGCCAAAGGCGCCTGCTGCGGCACCCGCAGCGGCGCCGCCCAGGGCAGCACCGACCCCGGTTCCGACGGGATGGGAACCCGGTTCATTGGTCAAAGGGTCACGGTTGGCATCGTTGAAATCCGACATAGAAGCTCTCCGGTTGGTTGACAGTGCCTTCATTGTTGAAGTCACTCCCGGAGGGCTGGGTCGGCCCAAGGAGGGCCTGCTTGTAGGACATTGGGAGGTGTGCCTGCCCCGGCATCCGCCAAGACAGACCCACCTCAAGCACTACAAAATTTATAGCCCCTAACGCTTTACCATCAAGCGCTAGAGGCTATTTTTATGCCTCATCGGGCGCATCCAGGCCCAGCTCCTGGATCTTGCGCGTGATGGTGTTGCGGCCAATGCCCAGGCGCTGCGCGGCTTCCATGCGGCGCCCATGGGTGGCGGTGAGCGCGGTGCGGATCAGGCGCGATTCAAACCGCCGCGTAAGGGCGTCCCACACTTCGGGCTGGCCGCCCGCAAGCAGCTTCTGCGCCTCGGTCTCCAGCGCCTGCTCCCAGGTCGCCGCAGTGCCAACGGTGGCAGCTATCCCGCCCGAACCCGTCGCCATCTGCGCCTCGGCGGGCCAGTGGGGCGTAGCGCCCAGCGCCGGGGTGGCAGAGGCCGCAATACCGCCCACCAGGGGCTGCGTGGCGACAGTGGCAGGTTGTGGCAGCCCTCCCACCAGCTCCACCGCCGGCGCAGGGGTTGGCATTGGGGGCACAACGGCGTGCACGGCAGCTACCGCCGCAGACGGATCACTGCCGGGTCGGGGAGCGGGTTGGTAAAGGGGCGCTTCCAGCACTTCGGGCGGCAGATCCTGCAGCGAGATGACCTGCGCGGGCGCCATCACCGTGAGCCAGTGGCAGATGTTCTCCAGCTGGCGCACATTGCCCGGAAAGGCGAACTGCTCCAGCCGTGCGATGGCCGAGTCGGCAATGCGCTTGGGCTCCACGCCCAGTTGCCGCGCGCTTTGCTGCAGGAAATGGCGGGTGAGCACAGGCACGTCCTCGTGCCGCTCGCGCAGCGCGGGCAGGCGCAGGCGGATGACGTTGAGGCGGTGGAACAAGTCTTCGCGAAAGCCCCCCTCCTTCACGCGCCGCTCCAGGTCCTGGTGGGTGGCAGCAATCACGCGCACGTGGGCCTTCACGGCCGCATGGCCGCCCACACGGTAGAACTGGCCGTCCGACAGCACGCGCAGCAGGCGCGTTTGCAGATCGAACGGCATGTCGCCGATTTCATCGAGGAACAGCGTGCCGCCCTCGGCTTGCTCGAAGCGGCCCCGCCGCTGCGTCTGCGCGCCGGTGAAGGCGCCGCGCTCGTGGCCGAAGAGTTCAGATTCGAGCAGGTCCTTGGGGATGGCCGCCGTGTTGATGGCGACAAAGGGTCCGTCTGCGACCGGCGAGTGCTTGTGCAGCGCGCGCGCCACGAGCTCCTTGCCCGAGCCCGATTCGCCGGTGATGAGCACGGTGACCTGGCTTTGGCTCAAGCGGCCGATGGCGCGGAACACGTCCTGCATGGCGGGCGCCTGGCCGAGCATCTCCGGGGCTTCGGCCTGGCGCTCTTCGGTCACTTCCTCGCGCTGGCTTTCTTCGACCGCGCGGCGGATGAGCTCCACCGCCTTGGGCAGGTCAAATGGCTTGGGCAAGTACTCGAACGCGCCGCGCTGGAAGGCCGACACGGCGCTGTCCAGGTCGGAGTACGCCGTCATGATGATGACGGGCAGGCCTGGCTGCAGTTCGCGGACTTTTTCCAGCAGCTGCAGGCCGGAGCCGCCAGGCATGCGAATGTCGCTCACCAGGACCTGAGGGCCCTGCCGCGCCGGGTCGCCGGGGGTGATGTCAGCCAGCGCGTCCAGCACTTCGCGGGGGTGCGTGAAGCTGCGCGTAGGCAGGTTCTCGCGGGCCAGCGCCTTTTCGAGGACGAAGCGGATCGAGGGGTCGTCATCTACTATCCAGATCGGCTTCATATGTTTTTCTTACCTTCCCTGTGGTTGCGTGTCAGGGACCGTCATGCGTTTTTTTAAGGCAAGGGAATCAGGATACGGAAGTCGGTGCGACCCGGCGCGCTGTCGCATTCGATCAACCCGTGGTGGCGTTGCACGAAGGTTTGCGCCAACGTGAGCCCCAGCCCTGACCCGCCGTCCCGACCCGACACCAGAGGGTAAAAAATCCGCTCCTTGATCGCGTCGGGCACGCCCGGTCCGTTGTCGATGACATGCAATTCCAGTGCCAGCCGATAGCGCTGGCGACCAAACGTTACTTGTCTCGCAACACGGGTGCGCAGTGTGATCGTCGCCTCACCCTCTGCGATGCGCTCGGTCAGCGCCTGGGCTGCGTTCTGCACGATGTTCAGCAGCGCCTGGATGAGCTGGGCGCGGTCGCCCCGGAACTCAGGGATCGAGGTGTCGTAGTCGCGCAGCACCTTGAGGCCCTGGGGGTACTCCACCAGCACCAGAGACCGCACGCGCTCGCACACCTCATGAATATTGACGTCACCCACCAGGTGGGGATGGCGATGGGGTGCCAGCAGCCGATCTACCAGGCTTTGCAAGCGGTCGGCCTCGTGGATGATGACCTGGGTGTACTCGGTCAGCTCGCGGCTTTCAAGCTCCATCTCCAGCAGTTGCGCAGCGCCGCGAATCCCGCCCAGCGGGTTCTTGATCTCGTGGGCCAGGTTGCGGATCAACTCCTTGTTGGCCTGGGCCTGGTCCAGCAGGCGCTCCTCGCGGTCCTGGCGGGCCTGCTGCTCCAGCGGCCACAGCTCCACCAGGATTTCGCCGACCTGCTCCGCATCGGCCACGCTCACATGCACGGGCACCGGGTCCTGGTGCTGGCGCTTGAGGCTGGCTTCATACCGCAGGGCCGCGAAGTCCTTGCCCCGCGCGCCCGCCAATGCGGTCTGTAGCAAGGCGGGGTCGGTGAAGAAGGTGGAGAAGTCCACGCCCTCCAGGGTGCGGCGCGAGAGGCCGAGCGCGTTCTCCAGCGCTGCATTGGCGAATTGCACGGCACCATCGGCGCGCAGCACCGCCACCAGGGTGGACATCAGGTCCAGCGAATGAAAGCGCCCCGTGTCGGAGGCTGGGGCTTCTGTGAAGGGTGAGGAACTCACACGCGTGCCAAACGAGGGAAAGAGATTCAGTTGGCCGGAAGACGGGCGATTTCGCGCTTGATGCCTGCGATATCGCTTTCGCTGCGGGCGACGCTGGCCTTGAGTTCTGCCGTGCGCTCCATGTAGCGCTGCGGGTTGCGCAGGTCGAGCGCGTTGCGCTCCGGCGCGCCACCGTTGTATTCCTTCACCAGCTCGGCATGGCGCGCCTCGGCCTTGCGCAACTCGGATTCGAGGATGGCACGGGCATCGGCATCGCGGGCCTTCTGGTCGTTGGTGGCGACACGGGGTGCAGACGGGGGAGATGCGGCGGGAGCTGTGCCCGCCCCAGCCCCGGTTCCCGCCGCTGGCGCTGCCGTTGCGGCGCCTGCAGGTCGGGTGCCCTGGACCACGGTGACGTTGCCTCCCTCAACCAGCTTGCAGCCGCGCTCCTTGGCCTGCTGGGCGTTGTTGGTGTATTCGTTGCCGCAACGGTAGATGCGGTCTTGCGCCCATGCGGCGGGAGCCGTCGCGGCGATCAGTAACAGGGTGATGAGCGTTTTCTTCATTCGGTTTCCTCGCACTGCCATGCAGGGGTTCGGGGAGTATCCCCCAATCGCCACACATCGCCAATCCAACACCAGCAGCCCCGCACAGGGCTTTGTACAAGGATGCAACGGCCCAGCCAGTGGTTCCGTTTCAGCGAAACCCGCTCCTTGAGCGCCATAAAAAAAGGCGGCCGGGGCCGCCTTTTTGAGGGTAATGGCCTGCAGGCAGGCGATTACAGGGAGTAGTACATGTCGTACTCGACAGGGTGAGGCGCCATGCGGAAACGCGTGACTTCGCCCATCTTGAGTTCGATGTAGGCATCCAGCATGGAGTCGGTAAAGACGCCACCCTTGGTAAGGAAACCACGGTCCTTGTCCAGATATTCGAGCGCTTGGTCCAGGCTGTGGCACACGGTGGGCACCAGCTTGTCTTCCTCGGGTGGCAGGTGGTACAGATCCTTCGTGGCGGCTTCGCCGGGATGGATCTTGTTTTCCACACCGTCCAGGCCCGCCATCATCAGTGCCGAGAAGCACAGGTATGGGTTGGCCGATGGATCGGGGAAACGCGCTTCGATGCGGCGGCCCTTGGGGTTAGCCACGTAAGGAATGCGGATCGAGGCCGAGCGGTTGCGGGCCGAGTAGGCCAGCTTCACAGGGGCTTCAAAGCCAGGAACCAGGCGCTTGTACGAATTGGTGCCGGGGTTGGTGATGGCGTTCAGGGCACGTGCGTGCTTGATGATGCCGCCGATGTAGTACAGCGCAAAGTCGCTCAGGCCGGCATAGCCGTCGCCAGCGAACAGGTTCTTGCCGTCCTTCCAGATGGACTGGTGCACGTGCATGCCGGAGCCGTTGTCGCCAGCATAGGGCTTGGGCATGAAGGTGGCGGTCTTGCCGTAGGCGTTGGCCACGTTCCAGACCACGTACTTCAGGACCTGCGTCCAGTCGGCGCGCTCGACCAGCGTGCTGAAACGCGTACCGATTTCGTTCTGGCCAGCGCCCGCCACTTCGTGGTGGAACACTTCGACCGGGATGCCCAGGGATTCGAGGATCAGGGACATCTCAGCGCGCATGTCTTGCGTGCTGTCGACGGGAGGCACTGGGAAGTAGCCGCCCTTGACGGTGGGACGGTGACCACGGTTGCCACCTTCAAGCTTGGCGCCCGAGTTCCAGGGGGCTTCGTACTCTTCGATCTCGAACATGACCTTGCCGGGTTCGTTGGACCAACGCACGCCGTCGAAGATGAAGAATTCTGGCTCTGGGCCGAAGAACGCCGTGTCGCCCAGGCCGGAGGCCTTGAGGTAGGCTTCAGCGCGCTTGGCGATGGAACGTGGATCGCGGTCGTAGGCCTTGCCGTCACCGGGTTCGATCACATCGCACTGCAGGAACAGTGTGGTTTCTTCAAAGAAGGGGTCGATGTTGGCGGTGCTGGGGTCGGGCATGAGTTGCATGTCCGAGGCTTCAATGCCCTTCCAGCCGGCTACCGAGGAGCCATCAAATGCATGGCCGGACGTGAACTTGTCTTCGTCGAAGTGGGACACAGGCACGGTCACGTGCTGTTCCTTGCCACGGGTATCGGTGAAACGGAAGTCAACGAACTTGACTTCGTTCTCCTTCACCATCTTCATCACGTCTGCAACGGTCTTGGCCATCAGGTTCTCCTGGATAAAGCGCTTGTTGAAAAAAGGAATTTGCTGAAATAAAAGCAGTTTGCGTGCCAGCTGGGTGCAGCCGCCGCACTATGAAGGAGCACTAAGGACTGCAGGCCGAGGGAGCACCCGCCGAACCGCACCAATTTAGTGCAAACCTGCTATCAACACAGGGCATCGCAAGCTGCGCACCAATTCAGGGCCGCAATTTGCACCAAATTCGTGCAAACCCCGTTTCAGATCCTGCCATGCAGCGGGAACGAGGGGAGCAGGACCTTTGACACCCAGTTCGATATGCCGCCCGTATTGTGGATGATCCACGCTGGGCAAACTGAACACCCGAACGTTCGGGTGCGTTTTTTCGATGCGCTCCATGAGGGGCGTCAAAGCCGCTTCCATGGCCCCATAGACCACCACCGACTGCTCGGTCTGTGGCGTGCGGTTGAACAACGCTGCGTAGTGCTGGTCCAGCACCCACTCGATCATCGGCCAGGCCATGACAGGGAATCCAGGAACAAAATGCACGGCCCCTCCACGACCGCCCTCGCAGCTGAACCCGGGGATCTTGTTGTAAGGGTTGGGAATGATGTGGGCACCTGCCGGAAACACCCCCATGTTGAGCCGGTGCACGTTGTCGGGACGGTCCGGCTCATACGTCACACCCTGCTCCTGAGCCACGTCCTGCATGCGCTCGCGGATCAGCGCCTCAGCGTCGGGGTGTAGTACCAGGTCCCGGCCCAGGGCGCGCGCGGCGCATTGGCGGGTGTGGTCGTCCGGCGTTGCGCCAATGCCACCGCAGGAAAACACCACGTCACCCGACGCAAAAGCGCGCTGCAGCGTGGCCGTGATGCGGTCCGGGTTGTCGCCTACATAGTCGGCATAGGCCAGCGAAAGCCCTCGCGCTGACAGCAGTTCGATGACCTTGGGCATGTGCTTGTCGGTACGCTTGCCGGACAGGATTTCATCACCCACGATGATCAGGCCGAAGGATGGGGTCATGGTGCAGGGGCTCCGTTGGCAGGAGATATGGGGGCAGGAAGAACAGCAGTGGACGCCAGCGGCCCCGCGTCTGCTGCCACCGGTGTAAACGCGTCACCGGGGGGTCTCCCTCCGCCCTCGGCGCGCAAACGCTCTAGGGCTGCCAGGCAATAGTGGGTGAACCAGAGTGAGGAGAACGCAAAAACCAGGGTGTAGATCCAGATCGCAAGCGGCACCAGGATAAAAAAAGCGGCGGCAAAGACCACGCCCGAGGCCCACACGATGCTGGGCGCCGCCCCGAGGTAGCCCGTGAGGATGCCAATGCCCAGCAGGCTGCTGCGGTGGCGGCGGAAAATCTCTTGCCGCTCTTCCTTGCTGGCATGGTCAGCCAGCGCATCAAACACCATCACGCGGTAGGTCAGCCACCCCCAGATCAAGGGGGGCAGGATGAGCACCAGGGGTGGCACCAGCCACAGGGGCACCGACACCACCAAGGCGATCAATGCCAGCACGGTGGAGCTGACCGACCAAGCCACGCTGGCGATGAAGGAGCCACCCTTCTTGCGCTCCAGCACAGGGAAACGCCGATCCGCCACCAACGCCACCAATGCGGGCGTCATGAGCACCGCGACCACCAGCAGCGAGACCACCACCAAAGCCGGAGCCACCGCCAAAACCACCATGAGGGGCGCCACGACGGAGGTGACATCACCCAACCCCCACCCTTGCAGCCAATTCCAGAAGCTGGCCAGAAGCGGAGAGGCATCCAGCAGCGCGCGCATGCCCTGCACGGCTCCGTCCCAATAAAAATAGCCCAGCCCCAACGCCAGCCCCACCATCAGCAGCAACGGCAAAACGGACAGGGCCATGACGCGGGGCCGCAGGCAATAGGCCGCAGCACGCCAGAAAGAATCAAGCAAAAGTCCCATGCCGACAAGCATACCTTCTTGACCGCGTGGAGGGTCTTTCAGGCCTTGCCCAGCAGCCTCAGAACACCCCGCCATTGCTGCGACCAAAAGCCCCTGCCATAGTCGCGCAAGCGCCCGTCTGGCCCCGGCTCCACCTGATCGCGCACGCCCGTGGGATCAAAACGCAATTCAAAGTTGGCCGTGCGCATCAGCATGTCCCACCAGGGCAGCAATACGCCGAAGTTGTGCCCGCCCAGCACCACGCGGTATCTGGCGCCCTGCGCAGCAGCAGCCTCCCCTGACAATGGCTTGACGGTCTCATGGCCGATTCCGATGCTGTGGTGCAGCCGGTGAAACCGCGGACTGATCCACAGCCGCTCGCCCCAGCGCCCAAACCACAGGCGCACATTGGCGTGCTGAAAGCTCTCGCTGAGCTGCGTGATGGCCACGATAGCGATGAACTGTCCAGGTGCCACACCGATGAGCTGCGCCACCACCACCAAGATGGTGTCGCGCAGCACGTCGTCCAGCAGATGGTTGCGGTTGTCGCTCCACATGGTCATCTGGCGCTGCGCGTGGTGCAAGGAATGCAGGCGCCACCACCATTCAAAGTGGTGCTGCCCCCGGTGAATCCAGTAGTCCACGAAGTCGAACACCACCAGGTACAGCAGCAGGCTGACCCAGGGTACGTCGGTGAACCCAGGCCAGAGGCCATCAAGCTGGAAGGTGCTGATGCCAGCCACTCGCAATGCCCCAAAGATGGAATCCATCAACGGATCCACCGCGAGGAAGAGACCCAGGCGAAACAGCCCCAGCCGGTGAATCAGCGTGTAGAGAATGTCGGTGCGGATCGTCGCGCGGTCGGTCACAGCCTCTACCGGCCGCCAATGCTGCAATGGGCCAATCACTGCGGCGATCACCACCAGCTGCAGCAGCCCCACCAGCACCCATCCAGCGGCCTCGTAGCCATTTTCGAGCTGGTTCCCCAAACCGATAGCAAACATCACTGGCTGCAACAGGCTCTCGAAAAGCCATTGCTGAGCCGCATCAAACCCATTGCCTAGCCAACCCATTGCGTCATGCTCCGTCTATCTCTCACCACACACGCCCTTGCTCCGAACGGCCTCCACGATTTGCCTCGCCTCCACCACTGCAGTCAGCGCCTCATGAAAGGCGCGTAGTCAGGATGCTCTCGCAACGTGCGAAAACAGAATCCGCGCTCCTTCAGCCCAACGATCAGCGGCTCCAGCACGGCAGGCGCCCAGGGATCCTTGCGTGACCAGATCCCCAGGTGCGCAAGCAGAATGTCACCACTGCGCACATCCCGCAAAGCCTTGTTCAGCAGCGCGGTGTTGCTGGCCTTTTCACTGGGCAACTCATCGCCCAGGAATCCCGCCGGTGACCACCCCACATGCGTGTACCCACATGCGCGGGCACTGGCAAGCAACTGCGGCGAAGTCTTTCCACCTGGGGCGCGAAACAAAGGCAAGGGTGTTTTGCCGGTCACGTGCTTCAACCGATCTGCGGCCCGAGCGATCGCCTCACAGTAACCGGCTGCCGTCAGCACAAAATCCTGCCCAGCGCGCGGCCCGGCCGATGGTCGAACACGGAACGAAGGGGCCTGAGCCGATCCCAGATCCGCGCGCCAATAGGTGTGGTCCCAGGTGTGGGATGCAAATTCGTGTCCCTCTGCGGCCCGTGCGTGCCACCAGGAAGCCCAGTGGTCGCCCAGGCTGCCATCGCCTTCCTGGGTGCGTTCGTTGGCGGCGAAAAACGTCACGCGTACCTGCTGGCGTGCGAGAACGTCGGCGACCAAAGGCGCCACGGCCATATGGCCAGTATCGAAGGTCAGATAGAGAGGCTTTTTACAGTCTTTTTGGGCACTAGCGCTGGATACAAAAACGCTAATAGCTACAAAATAAATAGCAAAACAAAATCGCAGAGACACTCCCCTGCGAGGCGCCGACGCCCGCACACCATCGCCAATCAGCGGGGCGCGTGTTCCAACGTCCATACGCCATGGGGCGACTTGCCCACAGTGACCTGCCGCACGACCTTCTTGGCCTCGGTATCCACCACAGAGAGCTTGCGCGCCCAGCGGGAACTCACATAGATGAAGCGGCCATCGGCCGACACTTCCATACAGTCCGGCCCACCGGGTACCGGATAGGATTCGACAACCTGCTGGGTGGTCATGTCGATCTTGCTGATGGAATTGGCCACCCGGTTGCTGACATACAGGTGGCGCCCGTCGCCGGCTGCGCGAAAGGCGTGGGCACCGTTGCCCGTTTTGATCTTCTTGATACTCACGGGCTCGCGTCCCGAGACGTCAAACACCTCCACGCTGTCGCTACCGGTCAGGCCCACAAAAAGGCGCTTGTCGTCCGCGCTGCCATATACGTCCGCCGGCATGGCACCCGTCTTGGTGCGCCACTTGATCGTCTGCGTTGCGATATCGATGGCCACCAGCTCATCGCTATCCTGCATGGTGGAATACACCGTGGTGCTGCGACTGTCGATCCACAAATGGCTGGGAGTCCGGGAGGTGGCCACCCGCTGGACGAGGGTCAACTCCTTCCCGTCCCAACGGTAAAAATCCACATGGTTCAAACGATTGGCAGCGGTGATGAACCACTTCATGTCGGGTGTGAACCGCAGGTGGTATGGGTCCACAATGCCCCGCACCGTGCGCTGAATCTGCGCGGTGCGCGGATCCAGAAACGTCAGCGTATCCCCCAACGCATTGGCCACAATGATCGACTTCTCATCCGGCGTGAGATACAGATGGTGCGGCTCCTTGCCCGTAGGAATGCGGGCCGTCTCGGTCCAGGACACCGGGTCAATAACACTGACATTGGCTTCGAGGGAGTTCAGCACAAACAGTGGAGGCGCGGCAGCCAGTGCCCCCCCTATTGAGATCCACAGCCCACCCAAGACAGCGCACGCGCGTGCAATCGAGAAAATCTTCACAGAACCACTTTCAACACAGCCAAGAAGTGTAGCTGTGCACTTACCAATACCTTGGGGGAGAACACGTAACATTCTTGATGTGGAACGAATTTCGACGAGCAAAAGAGCACCTCACTCGACTGGCAACCACTGGGGCTCATCATAGATTCGTCAAGTCAGCGCATTCGCCGCCACGCTCTCGTCATCGTCGGATCTCTTCAGAGGTGTAACGGTCGCTTCGCTTAGCCAGATCGCGCACAAAGTAGCGCTTCACCATCGGGTCCATACCCTTCAGGACGACTGAACCAGCAAGGACAGATCCTCCTGACTGAGCCATTTCCATGCCCCAGGAGGCAGGTCAGCGGGCAACACCAGAGCACCGATCTGCGACCGATGCAATCCCTCTACACGATTACCGACGGCAGCAAGCATGCGCTTGACCTGATGGTACTTGCCTTCGGTCAGGGTGAGGTCCAGCCGATGGCTCGCAGTCTGCTCACAAGCCGCCGCTTTGACCGGCTTGGGGTCATCGTCCAGAACCACCCCCGCCAACAAGCTCGATATCTGTTTTTCATCGACTGGGTGTTTGGTAGTGACCTGATAAACCTTGGGCACATGTTTCTTGGGCGAACTCATGCGGTGAATGAACTGCCCGTCATCGCTCAACAACAGCAACCCGGTGGTGTCTTGGTCCAGCCGTCCTACGGCCTGCACCCCTTGCACCGCGCTTTTTGTAGGCCGCTGCCGCAAAGGGGCTGGCAACAAGGTATAGATGCTGGGATAGGTTGAGGGTTTTTGAGAGCACTCTGTCCCCGCCGGCTTGTGCAGCAGCACATAGGCTTTCGCGTGGTAGGGCCAATTGATGCCTTGGACCTGCAGCTGCAGGCCTTCTGGGTCCAGCTCAGCAGTCGCATCGACGCACGGCTCGTAATCCTGAGTATCAGATGATGACCCGCGTATAGAAACCCAGCCCTGCTGAACCAGCCCCGCACAGACACGGCGGGTGCCAAAACCTTGGGAATACAAAATATCCTGGAGCTGCATAGAAAGGGGCAGGAAAAAGAATTCTTGAGTCACAAAGCAAAACGCCCTTCTACTCGATTGAGCAGAAGGGCGATTTGGGCTGTAAGAGCCTGACGATGACCTACTTTCACACGGGAACCCGCACTATCATCGGCGCAAAGTCGTTTCACTGTCCTGTTCGGGATGGGAAGGAGTGGTACCAACTTGCTATGGTCATCAGGCATAACTTGGTGCTGAGCTGTTCAAGGAACAGCTCAGCGAATTCATAGAGTTTGGAATCAGATTTTTGTGTCTTTTGACTGCGTCAACTTGGCATAACAATCTTTGAGCTTTTCACACATTCCTTACGGTTTGCATATTGGCTATCAAAGTTATAGGGTCAAGCCGCACGAGCAATTAGTATCAGTTAGCTTAACGCATTACTGCGCTTCCACACCTGACCTATCAACGTCCTGGTCTTGAACGACTCTTTAGGGGGCTCAAGGCCCCGGCAGATCTCATCTTGAAACGAGTTTCCCGCTTAGATGCTTTCAGCGGTTATCTCTTCCACACTTAGCTACTCGGCAATGCCACTGGCGTGACAACCGATACACCAGAGGTGTGTCCACTCCGGTCCTCTCGTACTAGGAGCAGGCTTCCTCAAATCTGCAGCGCCCACGGAAGATAGGGACCAAACTGTCTCACGACGTTTTAAACCCAGCTCACGTACCTCTTTAAATGGCGAACAGCCATACCCTTGGGACCGGCTACAGCCCCAGGATGAGATGAGCCGACATCGAGGTGCCAAACACCGCCGTCGATATGAACTCTTGGGCGGTATCAGCCTGTTATCCCCAGAGTACCTTTTATCCGTTGAGCGATGGCCCTTCCATACAGAACCACCGGATCACTATGTCCTGCTTTCGCATCTGCTCGACTTGTCAGTCTCGCAGTTAAGCACGCTTATGCCATTGCACTATCGTCACGATGTCCGACCGTAACTAGCGTACCTTCGAACTCCTCCGTTACGCTTTGGGAGGAGACCGCCCCAGTCAAACTGCCTACCATGCACTGTCCCCGATCCAGATAATGGACCTAGGTTAGAACCTCAAACACACCAGGGTGGTATTTCAACGTTGGCTCCAT
>NZ_RBIT01000001.1:0-762500 GCF_003633835.1 Acidovorax sp. 93 | reverse complement strand
ACAGCGCTGCGCAGCTCGGTGATGGGTGCATAGTTGGTCTTCAACATGTTGATCACCGCATGCAAGGTGTGACCCGAGTCCGCAAGGTCATCCACCAGTAGCACCTTGCCTGCGATCTCACCTTTGGGCGTCGTGATGAACCGCGCGATATCCAGATGCCCCTGCACCGTTCCAGCCTCGGCACGGTAAGAACTTGTGGACATGATGGCCAGAGGCTTGTCAAAGATGCGGCTCAGAATATCGCCAGGACGCAAACCTCCCCGGGCAAGGCACAGGATCGTGTCGAACGCCCAGCCCGATTGGTGCACCTTGAGCGCCAACTTCTCAATAAGACTGTGGTACTCGTCATAGCTGACGTAAAGGTGTTTGCCGTCTTCGGTCAACATGCAGTAGCTCCTGGATAGATAGCTGTGGGTGCGGAAGTCACTGGCAATTTCAAATGATCAACCAGCGACATAAGGGTGACGCATCATGATGGTGTGATCACGGTCGGGGCTCGTGGAGATCATATCGATAGGCACACCCGTAACCTGTTCAATACGCTCCAGATAACGGCGAGCGCTCTGTGGCAATTTGACATAGTCCGTCACGCCAACGGTGGACTCACTCCAGCCTGGCAATGTCTCATAGATAGGCTTGCAGCGCGCGATATCTTCCGCGCCCATGGGCAGAAGATCGATGTGCTCACCGTCGAGTTCATACCCGGTGCAGAGCAATAGTTCTTCCAGCCCGTCCAGAACATCCAGTTTGGTGATACACAAACCGGAAAGGCCATTGACCTGAGCGCTACGCTTGAGCAGCGCGGCATCGAACCAGCCGCATCGACGACTACGCCCCGTGGTCACCCCCTTCTCAGCGCCCACCGTGCTCATGTGATACCCAGGCGTACCAGGCACTTCCCAGTCCAGCTCCGTCGGGAAAGGACCGCCGCCGACGCGAGTGCAATACGCTTTGGTAATACCGAGTATGTAGTGCAACATGCCGGGACCGACGCCCGAGCCCGCCGCTGCGTTCCCGGCTACACAATTGCTCGATGTGACATAGGGGTAGGTCCCATGATCCACATCTAGCAGCGTACCTTGTGCGCCCTCAAACAGAAGATTGGCACCATCTCGATGGGCGTCGTTGAGCTCGCGCGATACATCAGCCATCATGGGCTTGAGCAACTCTGCATGCCGCATCGCTTCTGCATACACCACATCGAACTGAACTTTGCCGTCCTCGATATAAGGCTTGAGTGCATCACCAAACGCAAAGGTGCCCGAGCGCAAATAGGTCGTAAGGATATGGTTATGCAGATCCAGCAATTCACGAAGCTTGGCAGCAAACCGCTCGGGGTACTTCAAGTCTTGCACCCGCAGGGCACGACGGGCAATCTTGTCTTCATACGCGGGACCAATACCGCGACCAGTAGTTCCGATTTTTTCCGTTCCACCCTGTTCACGTGCAGCTTCACGCGCCACATCAATGGCTGCATGGAACGGAAGAATCAGCGGGCAAGCTTCGCTGATTCGCAAGCGTGAACGCACTTCGACGCCCGCTTTTTCAAGGCCTTCGATTTCCTCAAACAGCTTGGCTGCCGACAAGACAACACCATTGCCGATGTAGCACTTGACGCCTGGGCGCATGATGCCACTAGGGATCAGGTGCAGCGCCGTCTTGACGCCATTGATGACCAGTGTGTGGCCCGCGTTGTGCCCACCTTGAAAACGGACGACACCTTGTGCACTTTCGGTCAGCCAATCAACCAGCTTGCCCTTGCCTTCGTCACCCCATTGGGTTCCGACCACCACTACGTTGCGACCTTTGGTTGCTTTCATCTCAAACCCAATTCAATTATCAATTGCTTAAACAGCCTGCACGACCCAACGGCCCGCAATCTGCACCAGTTCTCGATCACAGTGGAACTCGTCCACTTCGCTCTCATGCCCCGGCAAAACACAGACCACCGTCTCACCAGACGTGCGGAGTTCCGCGATGGCTGCATTCACTTCATCCGACTCTCCCCAGGGAGCACGGATAGCAGCTTTCAATGCCCGTGGAGAGACCACGCCCACTACCTGCTTGATATCCAGGCTAAATCCCGCTGCGGGACGATTGCGGCCGAACACAGCCCCCACCTCGTCATAACGGCCACCCCGAACGAGCGCATCGCTTGCGCCCGGGGCATAGATCGCAAAACGCGCACCGCTGTAGTAGGCATAGCCACGCAGATCGGCCAGATCAAAAGTGACAGCAGCCCCCTCAAGGCGGGATGCCAGCCAATTCAAATTTGATAGCACTTGAGATATGCCAGGAAAGCGCTGGAAGGCTTTTTTAGCTTCAATCAACACACCCTGATCACCGTAGAGCTGAAGCAACGCCAACAAACCCTCGCGCGACTCCACAGGGAAATCTCGGGTCAGTGCCGCGAGTTCAGCCGCGTCCTTGGCTGCCAGTGCCGCATGGATACCGCTCAACACCTGGGCATTCACGGACACGCCCGCCAGAAGATTGCGCACGATGCGCACATCCGCCAGATCAATCGTGGTGCTGGGCACATTTGCAATGCGCAAGCATTCCCGGGCGAGCTGCAACGCCTCAAGATCAGCCTCCAGCCCCGCATGTCCGAAGATTTCTGCGCCGAACTGGAGCGGCTCGCGGGTGGCATGCGGACGATCAGGCCGGGTATGCAACACTGGCCCGCAATAGCAGAGGCGAGTCACGCCCTTGCGATTGAGCAAATGCGCGTCAATTCGAGCGACCTGGGGGGTAGTGTCCGCTCGAAGCCCCATGGATCGCCCTGAGAGCTGGTCCACGAGCTTGAAGGTCTGGAGATCGAGGGCCTCTCCCGTACCTGTCAGCAGGGATTCAAGATGCTCCAGCAACGGGGGCATGACCAGCTCATAGCCGTAGCAGCGGGCTGTATCAAGCAGCCCGCGACGCAATTCTTCGATGTGCCGTGCTTCGGACGGCAAGACATCGGCAATGTGATCCGGAAGGACCCAAGCAGACATGGAAAAAAGGGGAGGCTGTTAAAACCGTGATTCTACCGGGAGCGGCGAAGAGCCCAGAGAGACTCCACCCGCTACCGGCTCTGGCGCTGTTCAGAACCAGAGCATCACCACGCCAGCAACGATTGCCAGCAAACCGAAAAACCGAATCTGGCCATCCTGCAGCAGCGCAATCTGAGCGACTGCACGTCGCCAACTCTGAGGCGAAAGAAATGGCAGTAGTCCCTCAATCACCAGCACCAAGGCGAGCGCTGCCCAGAGGCTTTCCGAACCCACAGCGGCAGGATGTCGAAAATCAGTAGGGGGCTACTTCCGGGGTGCTGCAGGCATAGCCGCAGAGTTTCCACCTCGGAATGTCTTGAAAAACTCTGATGACGAGGGGTCCAGAACCATTACATCGCTCTTCTTGTTGAAGCTGGATTTGTAGGCTTCCAGGCTCCGGTAGAACTGCGCAAACTGCGGATCCCGCCCAAACGCCTCGGCATAAATGCGCGCGGCTTCGGCGTCACCTTCGCCTTTGATCTTCTGAGCATCCCTGTAGGCATTGGCAATAGTGATCTCACGCTGGCGGTCTGCATCAGCACGAATTTTTTCACCTTCCGCCGCACCCGTAGAACGGAGTTCATTGGCCACGCGTTTGCGCTCGGCCTCCATGCGCCGATACACCGATTCCGTAATCGCCTCCACGTAATCGACGCGGGTAATGCGAACATCGACAACATCCACACCCCACGGCTTAGCGCCACGAACGGTCTCCAGCACTTCACGCTTCACATCCGCCATCAGTGCTTCCCGCTTCAGGGAAAGAAGCTCCTTGACGGTGCGCTTGTTGATTTCCTCCTGGAAAGCATTGCGCACCACGCGATTGAGTTGCATCGCTCCGGCACTCTCATCCAGTCCAACGTTGCGGATGTACTCCGTTGGCTCGGAGATACGCCACCGCACATACCAGTCGATGACCACCCGTTGCTTCTCCGCAGTCAACATGGGTTCCGTGTCACTGCTATCCAGTGTCAAAAGGCGTTTGTCGATGTACGACACGTTTTGAAAAGGCGGGGGCAGCTTGAAATTCAAGCCTGGCTCTGTGATCACTTCCTTGATCTGCCCCAGGGCGTAAAGCACACCAAACTGGCGCTGGTCCACCACAAAAAGCATGGAGCTCATCAGGGCCAGCACCACCAAGAGGGTAGATGCAATAAATCCGACTCTGTTCACGAGTTGCTCCTAGCGAGATTCACGATCACGTGTGCGACTGCTGTCACGCGCGCGGGGGTCATTCGAAAAAGTGGTCGAAGGGGCTGCCGGCACTGCAACGGGGGCCGTCGTATTTGCAGCGGGAGCATCCGATGCACCTCCCCCGCTGGCAACACTTTGCATGATCTTGTCCAGTGGCAAATACAACAGGTTGGAACCCTGCCGTGATTCAACCAGCACCTTGGTTACGTTGCCATAAATCTGCTGCATCGCCTCCAGATACATGCGGTCGCGGGTCACCTGTGGTGCCTTCTGATACTCTGCCAGAATCGAAGAAAACCGCTGGGCATCACCTTGTGCCTGGGCAACAATCCGAGCTTTGTAGGCTGCTGCTTCCTCGTTCAAGCGCGATGCGGACCCCACTGCACGTGGAATCACATCGTTGGCATAGGCTTGGGCTTCATTCTTGGCCCGCTCACGCTCCTGCCCCGCTTTGAGGACATCGTCAAAGGAGGCCTGCACCTGCTCAGGTGGACGGACACCACCTTGCTGCAGATTGATACCCACCACCTCGACACCTACCTTGTAGCGATCCAAGATGGTTTGCATGAGTGTGCGGACACGGGGAGCGATCTGATCACGCTCTTCGGCCAATGCCGTATCCATGCGCATCTTCCCGACCACCTCCCGAACTGCCGTCTCCGCAGCTTGCACCACCGCATCCGAAGGGTTCTTGCTTTCAAACAGCCACGCGCGGGCGTCACTCAAGCGGTACTGGACCGCGAACTTGATCTCGACGATATTTTCATCTTCTGTGAGCATGGCCGACTCACGCAGACCTGTGCTCTTGATGATGCTGTCTCGCCCCACATCGGCAGACCGAATCTGGGTGACAAATACCAGTTCGTGGCGCTCGATGGGGTAAGGCAAACGCCAGTTAAAACCTGCACCCACGGTGCTTTTGTACTTGCCGAACTGGGTAATGACCGCCTGCTGACCTTCCTGAACAATAAAAAATCCTGTTCCCATCCAGATCACAAAGACGATCCCAGCGATCAGCCCCACGCCCACACCAGCGCTCTTCATATCTGGCTGGAAGCCCCCCCCCGAACTACCACCGTTGCCCGGACCACGGCCACCGCCGTTCTTGGAGCCAAAAAAACCTCCGAGCTTCTTGTTGAGGTCGCGCCAAAGTTCATCAAGGTCGGGCGGCTGTCCATTGCCAGGCCGCTGATCGCCGCCCCGATTTCCGGCTGGAGGAGGCGCAGCAGGACGCTCCTCCGGACGTGAACCGTCGTCTGCCTTGTTATCGTCGCCGCGCCCCCACCGAGGGTCATTCAGATTGAACATGCCCCGAATACGTTCTGGCAGCGAAGCCCAGCGTAGGGTGCGATTTTGAAAATTCATGCGCAAAGTCTCTGGTTCTCTGGATGGCATTGGTAATGCTGGCATTGTGCCCAATCAGGGCGCGGCCCCTGGCAATTCAATGGCGGCATCAGGGGTCATGCATTTTTGAGCGGCAAGTACCCTTAGCGAGAGCGCATGGCGCAGGGCATCCAACCCCTCACCAGAACGAGCACTCACGAACAAACGCGGGAAGACATGCCCATCCACGTCGTACTGGTCTTCAAGAAGCGGGGGGCGCTGCTCAGCCTGTAGAGAATCCAACTTGTTGAACACAAGTATCTGGGGGATGTCAGCTGCACCAATCTCGTTCAAGACCTTTTGAACCTGAGCCATTTGCTCAGGAAAGCCCGGATTGGAGGCATCCACTACGTGGAGTAAAAGGTCCGCATCAATGGCCTCTTGCAACGTTGCCTGGAATGCATCCACCAAGCCATGAGGAAGGTCCCGAATAAACCCTACGGTATCCGAGAGGGATACCGATCGCCCAGCATCGCCCAAATAGAGTTGCCGTGTTGTGGTGTCCAGTGTTGCAAACAATTGGTCTGCAGCGTAGGCGCGAGCCTTCACCAGCGCATTAAAGAGCGTGGACTTACCAGCGTTGGTGTACCCCACCAATGAAATATTGAACGTATCGCGTCGCTCACGCTGCCTTCTCTGGGTGGTCCGCTGGCGCTTGACCTTCACGAGGCGCTCACGCGTGCGCTTGACAGCGTCGCCAATCATCCGACGATCCAGTTCAATCTGTTTTTCACCCGGGCCGCCGCGCGCACCAATGCCCCCTGTCTGGCGCTCGAGATGCGACCAGCGGCGCACAAGGCGGGTGCTGAGATACTGCAATCTTGCCAACTCCACCTGGAGTTTGCCCTCGTGGCTGCGGGCACGTTGCGCGAAGATTTCCAAGATCAACAACGTTCGGTCATTGACTGGAAGCTCAAGGTGACGCTCGAGGTTTCGCTGCTGCGCCGGACTGAGCGACTGATCGAACAAGACTTCCGCCGCGCCATGCATTTGTGCCAACGTACGGATTTCATCCGCCTTGCCACTACCAATAAACAAGGCCGCATCCGGCGCCTTGCGTTTGCACGTCAAGCGGGCGACAGGCTTCATACCAGCTGTCTGGGCAAGCAATCCCAATTCTTCGAGATCGGCGTCGAAGTGAGGAAGACCAAAATCAACCCCAACCAGAAGCACCGGGGTGCCATCTCCCGACGAAGCGGTCATCGATTGCAAAGTAGATTGCCGCCTCGCCCGATCAGGGCAAGACGCGAAAACGGCAACACAAACAACAACTTAAGCGTTGTTGCTATCTGCATCAGAGGTGTCGGCAGTAGAGAAGTTGACCGCGCGGCCCGGCACGATGGTGGAAATGGCATGCTTGTAGACCATCTGGGTGACTGTATTGCGCAGCAACACCACGTACTGATCAAACGATTCGATCTGCCCCTGCAGTTTGATTCCGTTCACGAGATAGATGGAAACAGGAACATGCTCCCGACGCAAAGCGTTGAGGAAGGGGTCTTGCAAAAGCTGGCCTTTGTTGCTCACGATATTCTCCGTGTTCAAAAATGTTGTTGTAAACCAGCACCTTACCACAGCACGGAGCACAACCCCGCCTCAGGATGCATGGCCCTTTGGGAACCCAGCCTTTGACTTAGGCTTCCTCTTTATCAGCGAAAGGGTTGTGCGATGTCTTCATCTCTATCCGGAGCGGTGTACCCACCAAGTCGAATTCTTTGCGGAAGCGGCCCTCCAGAAAGCGCTTGTAGGCATCTGTGACGTGTTCCAACGAATTACCATGGATGATGATCACCGGGGGATTCATGCCCCCCTGATGGGCATATCGCAGCTTTGGCCGGAACATGCCTGCGCGTTTCGGACTCTGAAATTGAACAGCTTCTAGCAACAGGCGCGTCAATACTGGCGTTGACATCTTGCAGGTTGCCGCCTTGTGGGCTTGGGCAATCGATGCCCACACCGGCCCCAAACCCTGCCGTTTTTTTGCAGAAATGAAATGCAAGGACGCAAATTTCAGAAATGCGAGCCGGGTCTCGATAGACCGCTCCAGCAACTGACGCTGGTAGTCATCAACGGCATCCCACTTGTTAACCGCAACAACCACGGCTCTCCCGCTCTCCAAGATGTACCCCGCAATGTGCGCATCCTGATCAGTGACACCCTGGGTAGCGTCGAGCAACAGCAGCACCACATTGGCCGATTCAATGGCTTGGAGCGTCTTGACGACCGAGAATTTCTCTATCGCCTCGAAAACTTTTCCCTTGCGGCGCAATCCCGCCGTATCCACCAATTCAAAGCGCTGCCCATTGCGTTCGAAGGGTACCGTGATCGCATCACGGGTCGTTCCCGGCATATCAAACGCAACCAGACGCTCTTCGCCGAGCCAGGTGTTGATCAGCGTCGATTTGCCAACATTCGGCCGACCTGCCACAGCAAGTTTGATGATGCCTTTGTCAGATTCAACATCAGAGTCGTCAGGGTCAGGAAGCTGAAGCGGCTCCAGCGCAATCTCCACCAGGCTTCGGATACCCTGCCCATGGGCAGCAGACACAGGGTAAACCTCGCCCAGACCCAGCTCATAGAACTCGGCGAGTTGCACGCCTTCCAGCATGCCTTCTGCCTTGTTGGCAACAAGTACACAAGGTTTACCAAGGCGGCGCAAGTAATTCGCGATGTCATGGTCTTGCGCAGATACACCTGCGCGCGCATCCACCACAAAAATGACCACATCAGCTTCGGCAACGGCCTGCTGCGTCTGCTTGGCCATTTCCTTGTAAATTCCGCTCGATGCATCAGGCTCAAAACCGCCGGTATCGATCACGATGTACTCGTGCTTGCCCTGCTTGCCATTGCCGTAATGCCGGTCACGCGTAAGCCCTGCAAAGTCCGCAACAATGGCGTCGCGGGACTTGGTCAGGCGGTTGAAGAGCGTGGACTTGCCGACATTCGGACGCCCCACGAGGGCGATAACTGGCTTCATTAAATAAAATCCATCAATCTGGACGGAATCCGTAGACACCACCATTGCGAGTAACCACCACCAACGTATCTGCGGCCACAGCGGGTGCTGCGGCGATGCCAGATCCGTCCGTGGCGATGCGGTTGAGCGGAGAACCATCCGTGCGGGATAGCAGGTGAACGAGGCCTGTGTCGTCCCCGACTACGACGGAGCGGCCCAACAACAAGGGCGCCGTCAGTTTGCGGTGTTTGAGCCTGTCGGTGGCCCACAGACGCGAACCATCGCTGCGACGCCACGCCATGACCGTGCCATTGCCCTCAGCACCGAACAGAGCCTCCCCGTCTCCATGCACGCCATCGGCACCACTGGCGGGTTGCGTCCAAGTCACTGCGCCTCTGGCAGCATTGACACAACCCACAGCCGTCTGGAAGGCACGTGCACAGATGGAATCACCTACTCTGCTAGTACGCCCAACCAACTCCACCAGTCTCTCAACATCGTTGGTTCCCCGCGCACTTGCCAAAGGAGCCTCCCAACGAACGCTGCCATTGTCTGGATTCAGACCTACGACACGGCCGGAAAACCCCGCAACCAAGGTATCTCCAACAGCCAGCAAAACGCCCGCCTGGCGCAAAACCAGAGGCTCACCGGGGCGCTGCTGACTCCAGAGTTTGCGGCCCGACACCGCATCAAATGCCGCCAAAGAACGATCGGCCGAAAGCACAAATACACGCCCACCCGCAACGAGCGGGGGGGTGAATACTTGCGCAGCCAATGATTGGCGCCACCGCTCGCGGCCAGCATCCAGAACGATCAAGGTGTTGCTGCGGGAAACAACCGCAGCCGATTTTCCGTCGCTACCTACCCCCGAAGACAAAGGCTCTGAAAGCGCTAAACGCCAAACGTCGCCACCGGTTCGGGCATCGATGGCCGCCACAACCCCGTCGGAGGAGGCAACAGTCACCACATTGCCTGCGGAATGGACATCAAGCGGCAATCCAGCAACGCTGCCAATGCGCGCAGTCCAAGCCTGCCGCACACCCAGCACCGCAACATTGGCCCCCAGATCTGCCGGCATCGGCTTGGAGCTCCCGCTGTTCCACAGCGAGCATCCAGCCAATGTGGCAACCAGAACCGCTGAAGAAATGCACCGCAGGCCGAACATTCTGCCCTTTGCGCCGTCTCCACATATGAATGCCATGGCTATTTCACCCCATCAATGGATCCGGCGGCAGCTACTGCAACACCTTGTGGAGAAACACCCAGAGCACCGAGCTTTACCTCCACAAGACGACGGTACTCCACCCCCTCCTCGAAGGACTTATAGGCCTTGGAATACTCCGCAATAGCTTCCGCACGCTTATCCTGCAGCAGATAAATGTCTCCCTTACGATCCGCAAAGACCGCTTCAAACTCCAAAGGAGCGCTTCCAGACAACTGCTTGAGGGCGTCGTCGTAGTTTTTTTGATCCATCAGCACGCTGGCCAAGCGGACCTTGGCCAATGCCTTGAGACCATCATCTCCCGACTGCGCAGCCACCCAGGCAAGCGCCTCCTTGGCGCCATCAGCATTGCCTGCCTCAACCATGGTCTTGGCCAATGCAAGCCCCGCCTGACTGGCCTGGGTAGTGCCCGCATACTTGGCCTTGAGGTCGGCAAACGCCTGAGCCATGCGCGCCTGGTCACCCGCTCGGGCAGCCACGTCTACAGCATCGTAGAGCGCTGCGGCCTGGCTCGCCTGCCGGTTCTGCCAATACTGGTATCCGTTCCAGGCGACCAAGGAGCCTGCCACCAAAATCAGCACGGAGCTGATGAGGGTGCCCCAGGTGTTCCAGAAATGCTTGAGCTGATCAAGCTGCTCTTGTTCTTCGAGATCAAGGTGATTTGCCATGGAATGTGTTCTGTTTAGCGGTTGGATTGTAGGTTGGAGGCCCAATCGGCCAGGGAATCTAGCGGATGGTCAGACTGCGCACCCACACCATCGCGCAATGACTTGACGACAACCATCCCCCGGGACAGCTCATCCTCCCCAAAGACCAGCGCATGCTGCGCGCCACTCCCATCTGCCTTCTTGAATTGGGATTTCATGCTGCCCATACCCTCGCCCCCTGCAGGCGCAGCATGCATCTGCACACTGAGGCCCAACTGTCGCAGGCGCTCGATGGTGGTCACAGCCACGGGCAGCGCCGCCACAGAGGGGATCACGGCATAGACATCAGGTACAAGGGCTGAGACCGTGCTGGTCTGCTCCTTGAGCAGTTCAAGCACACGCTCAACCCCTAACGCCCAACCCACCGCCGGGGCTGCCTTGCCACCGATCTGCTCTATCAGATAGTCGTAGCGACCACCGCCACAAATGGTGCCCTGCGACCCCAGCTGATCAGTGACAAACTCAAAGACCGTAAGGTTGTAGTAGTCCATGCCCCGAACCAGCCGGGGGTTCACGGTCCAGGCCACATCATTGGCGCTCAGAATGGACTTCACTGCATCAAAGTGCGCGAGCGACTTTGGCCCCAGAAAATCAATCAATCGAGGCGCAGCCTCCACCACGGCCTGCATAGCGGGGTTCTTGGTATCCAGAATGCGCAACGGATTGCTATGCAAACGCCGACGCGCCTCCTCATCCAGCACCTCGACATGCTGTTCCAGGTACGAAATCAGCGCCGCTCGGTGCGCCTTGCGTTCATGCGGTTCACCCAGGCTGTTCAGTTCCAGGCGCACGTTCTGCAACCCCAGTTCGCGCCACAGCGAGTGGGCCAGAAGAATCAACTCCGCATCGACCTCCGCACCAGGAAAGCCGAGCGCTTCAGCGCCAATCTGGTGAAACTGGCGATACCGCCCGCGCTGCGGACGCTCATGGCGGAACATGGGCCCCATGTAGTAGAGGCGCTTGCCTCCGTCATACAGCATGGAATGCTCAGCAACTGCGCGAACCACCCCTGCAGTCGCTTCGGGACGCAAAGTGAGATGCTCGCCATTGAGACGATCCTCGAACGAGTACATCTCTTTTTCGACGATGTCCGTGACCTCACCGAGGCCACGAACAAACAGCGCCGTGGGCTCAACAATCGGCGTACGGATGTTGCGATAGGCATATCGAGCCATAAGGGTGCGGACCTTGGACTCCAGCCACTCCCATCGGGCGGATTCAGGAGGCAGGATATCGTTCATGCCTTTCACGGCCACCAGCTTTTCCGGCTTGGTCGACGAAGCGCTTTTTTCGTTACTCACAACTGTTCTTTTCTCTATCTGGCAACTATTCGAAGGACATCACCCACTATCTCAAGATAGCGGCTCAGTATCAATCAGGGTAAGGCGAGCAACGCTCAGGCCAAAGTCACAGCAGCGGCGCCAAAACGCTTTTCGATGTACTGCTCGACAATTTGGTGGAATTCATGGGCGATGTTGTCACCCCGCAGCGTCATCGCCTTCTCGCCATCAATGAACACAGGGGCTGCTGGCGCCTCCCCCGTACCAGGCAGGCTGATGCCGATGTCCGCGTGCTTGCTCTCACCAGGCCCATTGACAATGCATCCCATCACCGCAACACGCAAGTTTTCGACGCCAGGATAGCGAACGCGCCATACAGGCATCTGGGCACGCAGAAAATCATCAATCTGCTTGGCGAGGTCCTGGAAGGTGGTGCTGGTAGTGCGACCACAGCCAGGACACGCCGTGACACTGGGAACAAATACACGCAAGCCCAGAGCCTGCAGTATCTCGGAGGCCACCACGACCTCCTGTGTGCGCGCTTCACCGGGCTGGGGCGTCAGAGACACGCGAATGGTGTCACCAATACCTTCCTGCAGCAACACAGACAACGCAGCAGCCGACGCTACTGTGCCTTTGGTTCCCATGCCTGCTTCCGTGAGTCCCAGGTGCAAAGGGTAGTCGCAGCGGCGTGCCAGTTCACGGTACACAGAAATCAGGTCCTGCACACCGCTAACTTTGCAGGACAAGATGATTTGGTTGCCATCAAGGCCCATTTCTTCGGCCCGGCGCGCAGATTCAATGGCCGAGGTAATCAACGCCTCGTACATCACCTGGCGTGCTTCCCAAGGAGTAGCACGGCGGCTGTTGGCATCCATCAAATCAACCAGCAAGTCCTGGTCAAGGCTGCCCCAATTCACACCAATACGCACGGCTTTGTTCCAGCGAATGGCTGCATCGATCATCTGGCCGAACTGCCGATCCCTCTTGTCGCCCTTGCCTACGTTGCCGGGATTGATGCGGTACTTGGAGAGCGCCTGTGCGCACTCAGGAAAATCCGTAAGAAGCCGGTGCCCGTTGTAGTGAAAGTCCCCCACCAAGGGGACGCTTTCTCCCATACGGTCCAATTGTTCACGAATGTAGGGTACTGCCGCTGCGGCCTCAGGGGTGTTCACCGTGATCCTGACGAACTCCGAGCCAGCCTGCGCCAGTTCCTTGACCTGAATGGCTGTGCCAATGGCATCCACGGTGTCTGTGTTGGTCATGGACTGCACTCGCACCGGAGCATCCCCGCCCACGGTCACCACGCGCGATCCCCACACAATCCTGGCTTGGCGGGACCGTCGTGGCAAGGGGGACGCCACCGCAATGGGCTCCATCTCACAAGGTAACCGTTCCATCATTTCACCTCGAAGCGAGCTACGTTCTCACGGGACACAGGCGTCAAGTCAAAAGGCTTTCCGCGCACGAATACCTCTGTCACGTCGGCACGCCCAATCACCACGGCCAGCGGCATTTGGCCTGCGACAGACACCGACTCACCCGCCGCGAGATTCCTTTGCAACGCCACGGTGCCTGCGGAATCACGCACCTGCACCCAGGATTCGCTGCGCGCGCGCAGCACCAATGCGCCGACCGGTGGCGTTGTAGCGCTTGCCGTCTCCACTGGGGCTGATGCAGCGTTGTTAGTAGCGGCAACCGCAACGGCGGGAGCCGCGTCTGTGCGACCTGCCACTGACGGCAGAGAAACGTCGGGGATACGCTGGGCAGCAGCGGGGATTGCATCCGACGCACCCGTGACAGCAGGGGTGGCCTGCTGCTCGACCACATCAGCCGGCGGTTGGATCGATGCGGGGGCAACAAGCGGGCTCGTTACACCGTCCTGCTGCCTGGGGAAAAAGACCAGGATCAGTGCCCCCACCAGCAGCGCCAAAACCACCACCGTTACGGACCGCGAGGTGGACCCTGAGGAAAAAGACGCCGATGAGGAAGACGACTTCCCGATACTGCCTTTCACCGGAGCATTCAATCCCGCACTGTCTGTAGCCAGGCGAGGGCTTTTACTTTGTGGCAACAGCGACAAAATGGGGGCGGGGTCCAACTTGAGCGTTCTGCACATGCTGGAGGCAAGCGCACGCACAAACACTGTATCGGGCAGGGCCTCATAGTTATCCGCCTCCAGCGCCTCCAGCTTGCTGACAGGCACTTTCAGCGCCACTGCCAAAGCAGCGATGTGCATACCAGACGCTTGTCGCGCCTCCCTCAGCAAACTACCCGCTGTCACCCCACCACTTTCCAAAACCTCACTCATTGAAAGCCCCACGCTCGTATGCACCCAACTCCCGTGAGTCCGGGAAACGCTTGCGCAACTGATCAGCCAGTTGCTTCATGGCCACGGAATCACCCAAAGCGCGCTCAACCTTGATCCCCAGCCACAACGACTCGGAATTGGCGTACTGGCTGTTGTTGAGCCGCCGGATATAGAACTGAGACCGGGTCAATTCATTGCGACGCAACAAAAGCGCCGCGAGGTGATAACCGACCACAGGGTTTGCCGCATCCAGTTCATAAGCTTTCAGCAGCGACTGCTCGGCCTCCGCAAACTGGCCAGCGCCTGATTGGCACAGGCCTTGGGCCATCAAGGTCTTGCCGCGTGCTGTGTATGCAGGATTTGCGAGAGCCCTACCAAAGTGCTGATTCGCCTCGGCGTACTTTTGCTGCTGGCACAACAACCAACCGTAGTTGTGCAGCAGATTGGGATCCCCGCCCCGCAGCGCCAATGCTCGGCGAAAACTGTCGTCCGCCTGGGCAAAATCGCTCAACCTCATGTAGATGAGGCCACGAAGATTGAAGGCATCGGCGTAGGTGGGATCAGCTGCCAGCGCCTGCTTGACTTCATCGAGCGCTACGGCCGTCTGACCATTCTCAAAATAGTTGGAAGCAAGCTCCAGACGGATACGGGCGCGACGCCGCGTCTCTGGCTCATCAGACGGGGTAATCATTCCCGCGTTGGCGTCGGCGGTCTGCATGCCGCTATTGGTTGCACACCCTTGAAGCGCTGCCACGCAGGCCACCACGCCACATGCCGTGAGAGTCCAGCGGCCCCATTGCTGCCAGCGTCCAACCAATCTCACCATGTAGAGCCTCCTTGAAGTATGCCGATTGCTTGTTGATCAAGTCACCGGTTTGAGCACGATTGTCCGCTGCTTTGCCATGCGCTCGGCAGCCCTTGTGCGGTCCTTGACATCGCCTGCGAGCTGACCACACGCAGCGTCGATGTCATCTCCGCGGGTCTTGCGCACGGTCGTGACGATACCCGCTTCGCTCAAGACTTTGGCGAAAGCCAGCACCTGATTTTGTGGCGAACGCAACAGCCCTGACGCGGGAAACGGATTGAAAGGAATCAGGTTGAATTTGCAGCGCACACCCACACCACGGGCGGGCTTGACAAGTTCGATCAGCTGCCGTGCGTGCTCAACCTGATCATTGACACCATCGAGCATGCAGTATTCAAACGTAATGAAGTCGCGCGGCGCATGCGCCAGATATCGATTGCAGGCAGCCAGCAATTCTTCAATGGGATACTTGCGGTTCAGCGGCACCAGGTTGTCGCGCAAGGGGTCATTCGGCGCATGCAAAGACACCGCGAGAGCCACAGGACAATCCACGGACAAGCGGTCCATCATCGGAACCACACCCGACGTTGAAACCGTGACCCGCCTGCGTGACAAACCATACCCATGGTCGTCCAGCATGACGCGCAAGGCCGGAACGAGGGCCGAGTAGTTCTGCAGCGGCTCCCCCATCCCCATCATCACCACGTTCGAAATGACGCGGTCCTCAGATTGGAGGCGCTGGCGCAGGGAATGCTCAGCAAACCAAAGCTGTGCAACGATCTCCCCTGTGGTGAGATTTCTGCTGAAGCCCTGGTGCCCCGTGGAACAGAAGCGGCAACCCACAGCGCAGCCAGCCTGCGAGGATATACACAGGGTTCCGCGATCATCTTCGGGAATAAAAACCGCCTCGACCGCATTGCCATCCCCCACGTCAAACAGCCACTTGACCGTGCCGTCTGAGGAGACATGTTCGGAGATGACGGGCAAGGCCTCGACGCGAGCACAGCCCTTGAGCTTGTCGCGCAAGGCCTTTGCCAGATCACTCATGGCGTCAAAGTCACTGGCGCCGCGCTGATGAATCCAGCGAAACAACTGCGTGGCGCGAAACCGCTTTTCACCCAACTGCTGGCAGAAAGCCGCCAGACCGTCGAGATCAAATTCCAAAAGATTGGTGGTCACTGCGCCCTCCCCGGGGTGGGCCGAACGCAGTCGTCCCCATGGCGCAGGTATCCCACGTGTGCGGGAACAGGCATGGGGACACCCATATCAGCGCGAGTAAATGTTCAGACCAGGGAAGAAGAAAGCCACTTCTGCCTGGGCAGTTTCCGCAGCGTCGGAGCCATGCACTGCATTGGCATCGATGCTGTCCGCGAAGTCGGCGCGGATGGTGCCGGCTTCTGCCTTCTTGGGGTCCGTGGCGCCCATGAGTTCGCGGTTTTTCAGAATCGCGTTTTCACCTTCCAGAGCCTGGATCATCACAGGACCGGAGATCATGAAATCCACCAGATCCTTGAAGAAAGGACGCTCTTTGTGCACAGCGTAGAACTGCTCGGCCTCCAGGCGCGACAGGTGAGCCATACGTGCAGCCACGATCTTGAGACCAGCCGCTTCGAAGCGTGCATAGATCTGACCGATGACGTTCTTTGCCACTGCGTCGGGCTTGATGATGGAGAGAGTGCGTTCGATTGCCATATTGATTTCCTGAATTGATGTTGCTGTAATTCGTTTGTCCACCGGACAAAGCCCTCGATTCTAACCGGGGAGCCCGGGGTAGCACAGCGCCTAGCGCCCGCCCCCGCCCCGACGTGGACCTCCGCCACCAGGGCGGCGTTTGTCCTGGCGATGCCGAGAGAGACTGTCCATGCCGATATAGCCCACCGATGTTTTCATCGGATCGGGCTGCGCCGCGCCGCGCGGGCGGTCTCCACCACCTGCATTGTTGCCACGGTCGAACCCTTGCCCCCCATCACGGCGGGGTTTCTGCCCTCGGGGACCACCGGGCGCACCCTGCGACATGTCGCGGCGCGGCCCGTCGCCCACGCGGGGGCCATTGCGCCCCCGGTTGCGCTTGTTGCCACTCCGTCCGCCGCCAGCCCCCGACCCTTCATCCGAACGAGCTTCCGCTGCTTCCGGACGCCCGGCGCCCGCCGCCTGCACCAGGGCCCGGATGTCGCCCTCATCCAGTTCCAGCCAAGCACCGCGCTTGAGACCCCGGGGCAGCACCATGGCACCGTACCGAATGCGGATCAACCGACTGACCGCATGGCCCACAGATTCGAGCATGCGGCGCACCTCGCGATTGCGCCCTTCGGAAATGGTGACCCGGTACCAGCAATTGGAACCTTCGCCTCCACCATCTTCGATGGAACCAAACGACGCCATGCCATCGTCCAGGCGCACGCCATCGAGCAGCTTCTGCTTTTCCTCATTGCTGAGGGCGCCGAGCACACGCACAGCGTATTCACGCTCCAGCCCAAAACGAGGATGCATGAGCTTGTTGGCCAGCTCTCCCGAGCTGGTGAACAGCAGCAGGCCTTCGGTATTCAGATCCAGGCGCCCGACCGACTGCCATTTGCCCTGCATGAGCCGGGGCAGCTTGCGAAAGACGGTGGGCCGGTTCTGGGGATCGTCATGGGTCACCACCTCCCCCACAGGCTTGTGGTATGCAATCACCCGCGCTGGCGGCGGGTCTATGCGGTAGCGGATGGGTTTGCCATTGACCTTGACCTGATCGCCGAACTGGATGCGCTGGCCGATGTGGGCTGGCTCGTTGTTGACGGAGATGCGCCCTTCCAGAATGAGTTGCTCCATCTCCAGGCGCGAGCCAAGTCCCGCCTGCGCCAGCACCTTGTGTAGCTTGGGGGTTTCCACCTGGGGCAGAAGCACCCGCTTAGGCGGAACCATCTCTGCGGAGGCATCATCCTCATCGAAGCGCCCCGACACCACATCTTCAAACTGGTATCCCTGAACCGCAGGAGCACCCACCTTGCGCTTGTCGCGCCCAGCGCCGTCGAGGCGCGGCTGCCGAGCCCGCCCGTCCCCACGATTCTGGCGCTCGCCATGGCGAGGTTCGGGGGTGGCATCAGACGCCCCCGCCTCTGCCTCTGGAATTGCAGGCTCATGCGCAACCACAGGAGCGACCGGTACATCCTGCTGGCTCAACCCATGCGGCAACTCCCCGGCCAGGGCAGGTGCCTCAGCAGCATCCAAAACGCGCACGTTCACAGCATCCTGCACTTCCACGGCTTGCGCTGGCTCGACTATTTTCTTGCGCGGGGCACGTTTGACAGCGGCTTTTTTGGGCACTGCGGCTGTCGCTGAAGGATCAGCATCCGGCAGATCGGCCGGGATTTCGGGGGTCGAATCGTTCATCAAGTATTTCCCTGGATACCACCCGGGGTATCGGCATCGTCATCACGGAGATCCGTCTCCGCACTCTGAAAAAAATCATCCACACGCAGCAACTGCCCACTGGCGGCAACAGCCTCCAAAGACTCTGATGGCTGACTATCCATCGCCACAGCCAGCAGTTCAGCCTCGGCCTCAGGCGTTGATTCCGGCTCTATCACTCCTTGCGCTGCAGCGGCCATTGCTTCCAGCACATTCGCATTGCCTGAGGGGTCGTCAAGCACCGGCAATTGGTCTAACGACTGCAATCCCATGTCATCCAAGAACTGCCGGGTGGTTGCAAACAGCGCGGGGCGCCCCACCGTTTCCCGGTGACCAATGACCTCGACCCAGCCGCGGTCTTCCAACTGCTTGACGATCAGGCTATTGACCGTTACCCCCCGGATGTCCTCGATGTCGCCGCGCGTAACCGGCTGGCGATACGCAATGATCGCGAGTGTCTCCATGGTGGCCCTCGAATAGCGCGGAGGCTTTTCGGGGTGCAACCTGTCGAGGTATTCACGCATTTCGGGACGGCTCTGAAAACGCCAGCCCGTGGCCACCTGCACCAGCTCTACACCCCGCTGCGTCCATTCAAGCTGCAACTCCTGCAACAGCAACTTGAGCGTGTCCGACCCCAGAGCGTCATTGAAAAGCACCCGCAGCTCGCGCAAGGGCACAGGCTGCTGCGCGCAGATCAGCGCAGTTTCGAGGACCCGTTTGGCATCCACCGTGTTCATGGTTCAGCGATTCCTGGAAAAGTGCCACGCGTTGCAACGGGTGGCACATCAACAGCAGGGGCAATCAATGGCGCGCTGTGCAAGGGCGCTGGCGCGACGCAGAAGCCCGGCGGGATTCCGTCTTCGGGCTGGGGCCAGTCTGGCCGTCAGGGCGCATTGTAGCCCAGCCCCCACAGGGAGAGGGCTTGGCGCATGTCTTCGGGCACAGGAGCATGGAATTCCAACGCCTGGCCCGTGACGGGATGCACAAAGGCCAGGCGGTAGGCATGAAGGGCCTGCCGCTGCATCGCCCCGAGCGGAGCTCCCCCATAGAGGCTGTCCCCCACCAGTGGGTGCTTCAGAGATGCCATGTGCACCCGGATCTGGTGGGTGCGCCCCGTGTGCAGGGTGCATTGCACCCAGCAACCGTCGTCCGTACCAGCCAGGCAGCGGATATCGGTCCGTGCCAACTTGCCAGCATGGAGTGCCAAGTCCACCACCGCCATGCGCAGGCGGTTGCGTGGATCTCGGCCGATGGGAGCATCCACCGTTCGCGTATTGGGTCCCGACCAGGCGCCGTGGGCCATGGCCAAATACTGGCGCTGTACCTTGCGCTCCGCAATCAGTGCAACCAACGCGTCCATAGTGGCACGATCACGGGCAACCACCATCAAGCCACTCGTATCCTTGTCGAGCCGGTGCACGATGCCAGCGCGTGGCACGGTCAATGCCTTGTCGTCGCGGGCGAGCAAGCCGTTGAGCAAGGTGCCACTCCAGTTCCCCGGCGCGGGGTGGACCACCAGACCAGCGGGCTTGTTCACCACCAGCAGATGCGCATCCTCATGGACGACCTCAATGTGCATGGGCTCGGGCCGAAACGCCTGGCTCTGCAGCGTGGGCCGCATTTCCAGCACCACCTGATCGCCCACCTTCACCCGGGTCGCCGACTTCGTGACCGGTTTGCCATTGAGGCTGACCAACCCTTGCACCAGCAATTGCTGCAGATAGCTGCGGGAGAACTCGGGCACCAGATCGGCCAGCGCCTTGTCCAGCCGGGCAGCGTGCTGCCCGGCGCCTATCTGCGTGGAGCGAAGCTCGCTCCCGGATTCGTCCGCCAGTCCTTCAGACTCCTCGCTCAGCAAGTCATCTGCGGCTCCGGCCGGTTCATCCGCACTGCCAGATGCGCCCAGAGGCGGTTGAGCCACAGCCGGGCTCAACGGGGAGGCAGGTAACGCGATGGATCCACCGGCTTGCCCTGGCGGCGGATTTCAAAGTGCAGCTTGACGCGATCGGCGTCGGTGCTGCCCATCTCGGCGATTTTTTGCCCCTTGCGCACGGCCTGATCTTCCTTGACGAGCAAGGTCTGGTTATGGGCATATGCCGTCAAAAACGTGTTGTTGTGCTTGAGGATGACAAGGTTGCCGTATCCGCGCAGCCCAGCGCCCGCATACACCACCCGGCCATCGGCGGCGGCAAGGACCGGATCACCTGCCTTGCCAGCAATGTCGTAGCCCTTGTTGCGTGCCTCGTCAAAACCGGCAATCAACGAGCCAGGCGCAGGCCAGATGAACGCCATGTCATCCTCGGCCGCGGCAGCGGGTGCGGCAGGCGTGGCGGGGGCAACGGCCACCACAGGGCCAGAAGCCGCCGATGTTGCAGGTTTCGCGGCACTGGCCGCAGGGGCTGGCGTGCTCGCAGGTGCTGCAGGCGTGATGGAGGAAGACGTGACAGGACGGGTGACCACGCCGCTGTCCGACGCGACCGCCTGCGAAGCAGCAACCGGTGGCGCCACGCGCAGAACCTGGCCCACTTCGATCAGATTTGCGTTGTCAAGGTTGTTCCAGCGCGCAATGTCTTTCCAGCTCTGGCCGGACTCCAGCCCGATTCGGATCAGGGTATCTCCAGGCTTGACTGTGTAATAGCCAGGCTTGCCCGCATTTTCAGCACCCGGCAGTGGCTTGATGGGGGTGCCAACCACCACACCTGGCTGTGCAGAGGATGAAGGAGCGGAGGAGGAGGATGTGCCTCGGTCTTCCACTGGAGCCTTGTTCAGCCGGGTGCCGCAGCCACTGAGCGCCAAACCCGCCAGTGCCACAGTAAACCCAACCACAAGACCACGCGATACGAACATAAGCAATTCCCTTCAGGCAATCCCCGATTTTAGAGGGACAAAATGCACAGGCTCCAGCACGCTTTGTTTCAATCCGTGTGGGGTTTTGTCGATCACAAGCAACATCTGCTGCCCCCCCGCAAGCGCCATGGGCGCAACCAGCCTGCCGCCCACGGCCAATTGATCGCACCAGGCCTGGGGCACAGCATCACCACCGGCTGCGGCAATGATGGCCGCGTAAGGCGCACCCTTGGCATAGCCGAGCATGCCGTCACCGAACAGCAGGTGCACATTGGCCAGCCGAAATGGGCGCAGGTTGTTGCGCGCCTTGTCGTGCAGGCCACGCAGGCGCTCCAGGGTGTAGACCTCGCGCGCCAGGTGGCTCAGCACGGCGGCCTGGTAGCCGCAGCCCGTACCGATTTCCAGCACACGCCCCAGCCCATCGGTGCGTGCGCCTTCGGCGCCCAGGAGCAATTCGCACATGCGGGCGACGACATTGGGCTTTGAGATGGTCTGCCCCAGACCAATGGGCAGACTGGTGTCCTCATACGCCTGGTTGACCAGGGCGCTGTCCACAAAACGGTGGCGTTCCACGGTGCCCATGGCCTGCAGCACCGCAGCCGATGTGATGCCCCCTGCCGCCAGCTTTTGCACCATGCGCGCGCGCACCGCCGCAGAATCCAGCCCAACGCCCACAGGGGGTGCTGCCACTGGATTGCGCGCAGCGGGAGCCACCGGAGTGGCCCGGACTGCCGCAGGACCCGATCCGGGCAGCCGGGCCGGGAATCCAGGGCGGCGCTGCATCAGAGCTCCGGGGCGCCAGCCGCCCCTGCCGCAAGCCGGGACGCCGTTTGCGCCCAGTAGCCAAGGTTGTCATGGTCGGTCAGGTCCACCTTCAGTGGAGTGATGGACACATGGCCCTGCGCCGTGGCATGGAAATCCGTGCCCTCCGCATCGTCCTTGGCGGCTCCCGCGCCACCAATCCAATACATCGCCTCACCCCGGGGGCTTTCCTGCACGATCACGCGCTCGGCCGCGTGGCGGCGTCCCAGGCGGCACAGCTTGATGGGCTGCAGCGCCGCAAGCGGCATGTTGGGAATGTTCACATTCAGCAGCCAGGGTGTATCGGTCACCAGGTTCTGGGCGCGCATCTGCTCCACAATCTCCCGCGCCTTGGCCGCTGCAGCCTCGATCTCGCCCCAGCCCTTGTCCACCTGCGAGAAGGCAATGGCCGGAATGCCAAACAGATAACCCTCCATCGCGGCGCCCACGGTGCCTGAATAAATGGTGTCGTCGCCCATGTTGGCGCCATTGTTGATGCCCGACACCACCAGATCGGGCCGGTAGCCCAGCAGCCCCGTCAGGGCGATGTGCACACAGTCGGCCGGCGTTCCGTTCACATAACGGAAGCCGTTGTGGGCCTTGTGCACATACAGCGGCGAGTGCAGGGTCAGCGCATTGGACTTGGCACTGTTGTTGTGCTCGGGCGCGACGACTTCAACCTCCACCCCGTCGAGGGTTTTCAGGGCATCGTGCAGCGCCACGATGCCCGGAGCCTGGTAGCCGTCGTCGTTGGAGATCAGAATTTTCATGGGTTGCGGTAGAGCTTGCAACGGATTGTAGGTGGGGCACCCGCCCACACCCAACGACCCGCCCTCCGTCGCTCGTGGGACATCGTGCGCCCGGGTGCCCCGCCTATCATGCTGACCACATTGACAGGAGACTTTTCCCATGCACGCTTGGCTTTGCACCAACCCCACCGGCGTTGACGCCCTGGCCTGGACCGAACTGCCCACGCCCACGCCCAAGGCGGGCGAGGTGCTGATCGAGATCAAGGCGGCCAGCCTGAACTTCCCCGATCTGCTGATCGTGCAGAACAAGTACCAGATGAAACCGCCCCTGCCTTTCGTCCCCGGCTCGGAGTACGCAGGCGTGGTGGCAGCCGTGGGTGAAGGCGTCACCCACCTCAAGGTCGGCCAGAACGTGGCCTGCCTGTCGGGCACCGGCGGTTTCGGCACCCACACCATCGCCCCGGCAGCCCTGTGCATGCCGCTGCCGGATGGCTTTTCGCACGTGGACGCTGCGGCGTTCATCATGATCTACGCCACCTCGCACCATGCCCTCGTAGACCGCGCACAGCTCAAGGCAGGCGAGACCGTGCTGGTGCTGGGCGCCGCCGGGGGCGTGGGCACGGCCGCCATCCAGATCGCCAAGGCCATGGGCGCGCGCGTGATCGCAGCGGCCTCCAGCGATGAAAAATGCGCGCTGTGCACTTCCATCGGGGCCGATGCCACCATCAACTACAGCAAGGACAACCTGCGCGACGCCATCAAGGCGCTGACCGACGGCAAGGGCCCCGACGTGATTTATGACCCTGTGGGCGGCGACTTTGCCGAGCCCGCGTTCCGCTCCATTGCCTGGCGCGGCCGCTACCTGGTGGTGGGTTTTGCCTCCGGCCCCATCCCGGCCCTGCCCTTCAACTTGGCGCTGCTCAAGGGCGCCTCCATCGTGGGCGTGTTCTGGGGCGACTTCGCCAAGCGCGAGCCCAAGGCCAACGCCGCCATGATGGGCGAGCTGGCGCAGTGGTACGCCCAGGGCAAGATCAAGCCCGTGATCGACCGCACCATGCCCATGGCCGAGCTGCCCGCCGCCTACGCGCACATGGGTTCACGGGGGGTGATGGGCAAGCTCGTGATGGTGAACTGACGCCTGCTCCTGCCAGGCCACAAGGCTTGGCAGAGCCAGCCCCTCAGAAAGCGGCGCTGTGTCACACTCGCACCTCCTGCTTTCCTCTGACACTGGTGTCCGCACATGGCCGACCGACCACCTTCCGAAATTGCGCGCGAGACGCTCAAGCAGCTAGCCACCCGCCGCCTGCCCCCAACGCCCGACAACTACCTGGCGCTGTACGACGAGATCGCAGGAACCCGCAGCCCCCAGCCGTTCCCGGACGGCCAACTGCACCACATCCTGCGGGTGCTGCCAGGGCAGACACCGGCCCAGAAGCGGCTCTTGGGGCAATTTGAGCGCGCCGTCAACAACAAAGACTGGACTTCGCTACAAAGTGTGCTGGTCGGCTACGCCAACCTGGGGCTGAGCCCGGCGGCGGCGGCCCCGGTAGAGACGGCTGCAAGCACCACCGCCCCCGGCAACCCCGGCGTCCTGCCGGACGAGTTTGCGCAGATGCTCGCCCGCCTGATCGACAACACGCTGCCCGCGCTGGGCGAAGACGATGCCCGCGTGATCGAGATGGCGCAAAAGCTCATCGCCTTTCTGAAAGAGCCCGCACCGCCCATCTCCACCGTCCAGCTCATGCTGGGGAACTTCACCTACCGGCTGTCTTTTGCCACCGAAGACCAGGCCGCCATCCGCTCCAGCCTGCTGGAGCTGCTCCACATGGTGTTCGAGAACATCGCCGTGCTCAGCGTGGAAGACCGCTGGCTGCACGGCCAGGCCGAGGCGCTGATGGCAGCATCCACCCCGCCGCTCACTTTGCGCCGCCTGGACGATGTGCAGCGCCGGCTCAAGGACGTGATCTTCAAGCAGACCGAGGCCAAGGCGCGCACCGTGGAAGCGCAGGAGCAGATGAAGGACATGCTGGCCACCTTCATCGAACGGCTGGCCAAAATCACGGCGTCCAGCACCACCTACCAGGGCACCATGGCACGCTGCGCCGACCTGATCGGCAAGGCCAACACCCTTGAGGAAATCGCCCCCGTGCTGCAAGAGGTGATGACCGCCACCCGTTCGATGGCGCTGGACAGCCGTGTGGCCCACGACGAGCTTCACGACCTGCGCGAGCGCACCGAAGCCAAGCGCGCCGAAGTCGCCAAGCTGCAGGAAGAGCTGGACCGCGCCAGCGCCCAGGCCCGGCACGACCCACTCACCGGCTCGCTCAACCGCAAGGGCCTGGACGAAGCCATGGAGCGCGAAATCGCCCGCGCGCGCCGCCTGGGCTCGCCGCTGTGCCTGGCGCTGCTGGACGTGGACAATTTCAAGACCATCAACGACCGCCTGGGCCACTCGGGCGGGGATGCGGCCCTGGTGCACCTGGCCCAAGTCACACGCGAAGTCATGCGGCCACAGGACCTGCTGGCGCGTTATGGCGGCGAAGAGTTCGTGCTGGTGCTGCCCGACACTTCGGTAGAAAGCGGCGTGGCCGCGATGACGCGGCTGCAGCGCGAGCTGACCACACGCTTCTTCCTGCAGGGCAGCGAGAAGGTGCTCATCACGTTCAGCGCTGGTGTGGCCCAGCTGCACGACAGCGAAGGCAGCCCCGACGCCATCCGCCGCGCCGACCAGGCGATGTACCTGGCCAAGCGATCGGGCAAGAACCGGGTCATGGCGGCATAGGGTGAAGCACCCCCTGAGTCGCCTTCGGCGCCTTCCCCCTCTCCTTCGGGAGGGGGACGCCACCAGCGCACGCAAGCGAAGCGCCGCATCCGCAGCTTGGCGGCCCTTGCGCGGTGGCCGCTGGCCTGGGCCGCGCCGGTTCTGAGCGCAGCGCACCTATCCAGCGCCCCGCAATGAATCCAGAGCAGAGACGCGCATTTTTGCGGAAGGCCATCCTGGCCGCCGCTGCCACCCAACTGCCCCGCTGGGCATGGAGCAACGCACCAGCACTACAGAGCAACCCCTTCGCGCTGGGCGTGGCCAGTGGAGACCCTGCGCCTGACGGCGTGGTGCTGTGGACACGGCTGGCGCTAGCAGACCCGGCGCTGATGCAAGCGGCCCACACCGTGCGGTGGGAGGTGGCGCACGATGTGCGTTTTGCACAGATCGTGCAAAAAGGCGAAGCCACCGCCCTGCCTGCGCTCGGCCACAGCGTGCATGCGGAGCTGCAGGGCCTGGCGCCAGGCCGCTGGTACCACTACCGCTTCATGCTGGGCGATGCCATCAGCGCCACCGGCCGCACGCGCACGGCCCCGGCCCCCGGTGACCTGCCCGCCACGCTGCGCATCGGCTTTGCCTCCTGCCAGCGCTGGGAACACGGTCACTACGCCGCCTGGCACCATCTGGTGGCCGACCAGCCCGACCTGGTGCTGTTTCTGGGCGACTACATCTACGAGTACGCCTCGCCCAAAAACACCACCGACCTGGCGCGCACCCACAACCTGCGCCACGCCACCACGCTGGCGGACTTTCGCGAGCGCTACGCCCTGCACAAAAGCGACCCCGCCCTGCAAGCCGCCCACGCTGCCTGCCCCTGGGCCGTGACCTGGGACGACCACGAGGTGCAGAACGACTACGCCAGTGGTACCGGTAAGGGCGACGATGGCAGCTTTCTGACGCTGCGAGGCGCCGCATGGCAAGCCTTCTACGAAAACATGCCGCTGCGCGCCGCCAGCCTGTACGACCCCGCCTCCGGCACCCGCTGGGACGCCCTGCAGGTCTACCGCCGCCTTCGCTGGGGGCGCCTGGCCCACATCCACCTGCTGGACAGCCGCCAGTACCGCACTTGGCAGGCCTGCCGCACGCCCCAGTCCGCCAGCGCGGGCGCTGTGCGCGCGGCAGACTGCGCCGACCTGGCCAGCACCGCCCGAACGCTGCTGGGCGCAGCGCAAGAGCAGTGGCTGGACACCGGCCTGGCCGCCGACGCACACACCAAAGACGCCGCCCGCTGGAGCGTGCTGGCACAGCAAACCCTGTTTTCGCCGCGCCACTACCCGTCGGGCGTTACGTCCGCCGACAGCTGGGACGGTTACCCCGCAGCCCGCGCGCGCCTGCTGCAGGCCGTGGCACAGCACGCCCCGCGCAACACCGTGCTGCTGGGCGGCGACATCCACCAGAACTATGTGTGCAGAGTGCACGCCAATCCCGATCGCCCGGAGTCGCCCGTGGTGGCCAGCGAGTTCTGCGGCACGTCCATCAGCTCGCGCTCGGGCACCACACAAGATAAGGTGGACGCCATCGCCCGGCACAACCCGCATGTGCTGCTGGCCCGCTGCGACCAGCGCGGCTATGGGCTGGCAGACATCACCCCCACGCGCTGGACCATCACCCTGCGGGTGCTGGACGACCCGCTGCGCGCGGACAGTGCCGCCACCACGCTCGCCCGCTTTGTGGTGGAAGACGGGCGGCCCGGGCCCAAGCCAGCATGACGGCTGCTTGATTGCTATGCTATTTATAGCTATTAGCGCTTGATGAATAAGCGCTAGAGGCTAAAAACACCCAAATTTTCGGAGCCTGTAGCGCGATGTAACGCCCCGGCGTCGCTCCGGCCGGTCCGCGTACCATGGCCACTTCTTCGCCCCTTCGCTTCTCGCCACCCAGGAGTTGTCCATGCCCAAAACCACCACGCACCCCCTGCCCTCCCCCCGCGCCATCACCTTCAGCCTGAGCCTGCTGGCCTCGGCCGTGCTGCTGGCAGGCTGCGCAAGCGCCCCGTCACAGTTCGCCTACACCGTGCCCGCCCAGCCCGAAGGCTCGTCGGGCTACACCGAAAAGCCCGGCTGGGCCACCGAGAAATTTGCCGTGGCCGCCGCCAACCCGCTGGCCACGGATGCGGGCTACCAGATCCTCAAGGCCGGGGGTTCTGCCATCGACGCAGCCATTGCCGTGCAGATGGTGCTGACCCTGGTGGAGCCGCAATCGAGCGGCATCGGCGGCGGCGCCTTCCTGCTGCACAGCACCGGCAAAACCGTGGAGGCCTACGACGGCCGCGAGACTGCCCCCGCCGCTGCGGACGAAAAACTCTTTCTCGGCGCCGACGGCAAACCCGTGCAGTTCTACGATGGCGTGGTGGGCGGCCGCTCGGTCGGCGTGCCCGGCACCGTGCGCATGCTGGAGATGGCGCACAAGCAGCACGGCAAGCTGCCCTGGGCCACGCTGTTCCAACCCGCCATCACCCTGGCCGAAGGCGGCTTCAAAATCAGCGCACGGCTCAACACCTTGGTCAAGGCCGACCCGCACCTCAAGAAGGACCCGGTGGCTGCCGCCTATTTCTACAAGGCCGACGGCGACGCACGTGATGTGGGTGTGAACCTGCGCAACCCCGAGCTGGCCGCCGTTCTGCGCCGTATAGCCACCGAAGGTAGCAAGGCACTGCACGAAGGCGAAATCGCCCAGGCCATCGTGGACAAGGTGCAAAAACACCCCACCAACCCCGGCAAACTCAGCATGGCCGACCTGGCCGGCTACCAACCCAAAAAGCGCGAAGCGCTGTGCCACGACTACCAGGTGCAGGCCAAAGACTTCCGCATCTGCGGCTTCCCGCCACCCAGCTCGGGCGCCATTGCCATCGGGCAGATCCTGGGTATCCTGAAAAACACCGACGCCGCCGCCAAGCCGCTGCAAGACGGTATTCCCTCAGCCGACTGGCTGCACCTGTACACCGAAGCCACCCGCCTGGCCTTTGCCGACCGTGCGCTGTACGTGGCCGACCCTGACTTTGTGCAGCCCCCCGGCGGCAGCTGGACCAGCCTGATCGCCCCCGTCTACCTGGCCGAACGCGCCAAGCTCATCGGCACGCAAAGCATGAAGGTCGCCCAGCCCGGCAACCCGGCCGCCGTGAAGACCAGCTACGCTCCCATGCCCGACCAGCCCGAATACGGCACCAGCCACATCAGCATCGTCGATGCCTTTGGCAACGCTGTGGCCATGACCACCACCATCGAAGACCAGTTCGGCGCGCGGCAGATGGTCAAGGGCTTCTTGCTGAACAACGAACTGACCGACTTCAGCTTTGCCCCCACCGACGCCCAGGGCCAGCCCATTGCCAACCGCGTGCAGCCCGGCAAACGCCCCCGCTCGTCCATGGCACCCACGCTCGTGTTCGACAAGGCCACCGGCGAGCTGCTGATGAGCGGCGGCAGCCCCGGCGGCGCGGCCATCATCCACTACACCGCCAAGACGCTCTACGGCGTGCTCAACTGGGGCCTGATGCCCCAACAAGCCATCAACCTGCCCAACTTCGGTTCCATGAACGGACCGACGCTGCTGGAAGAAAAGCGCTTCCCCCCCGCCACGGTGGAAACCTTGCGCGCCCGCGGCGCCGAGGTGCGTGAGATGAATATGACGAGCGGGTTGCAGGCCATCACGCGCGGGCAGGCGCATGGGAAGAAGCTGTGGATGGGGGGCGCGGACCCACGGCGTGAAGGGGTGGTGATGGGGGATTGAGATGGAGGTGTTGATGCCTCGGCATCAACGCCTCCATCTGCAGCCGGACTTGAAACCCTTCACGCTGCGAGCCCCACAAGCTTGTCGAAGCGACGCGCAAGGCTTCGACAAGCTGTGCCGGAACAGGCCGTTCAGGACTGAAGGCCTGACTTGATCTTGCGAACCGCTGCAACGTCGCCAAGGAATACTTGCAGTGCATCCTTGTCTTCACGCGAAAGGTCCGCGCTGTCGAGAAGATGGAGTTGGTGGACTACAACTTCCAGTGCCTCTGCGAGCCTGCCGATTTGCTTGCCGTAACTGCCAACCTTCTCCAGCACGGCTTGCTCTACCTTGGCGTTTGAAGTCGCTCCCAAGTTGACCTGAAAGAGATTGAACGACCAGTTGGGAAGGATTGGCTGGGAGAGCGCTGTAGGGGCCAGTTGAAGTGGCATGTAGAAGTTTTGCAATTTGCACTCCCAGTGAAGTTCGTGAGTTCGGACGGCAATGCCTGCGTTCCCCGGCGGTGGGCTTTGTGCAGCCGGACGTTCGAGCCAAGCGGAAGATGGTGGCATGACGACTGTCACACGAGGCCGATGATAGCCAGCACACCTAGCAGGCCAGGCGGCGCGCCGTAGGGGCTCCCACTTAAAGACTACCAACTCGGCGTCACCTCTTTCGCCGGATGACAAATGCGTTCTCAGCACGTTGAAAGCCGATTGCAGGGTAATAGGACATCGCATTCGGCGCTGACAGCAGTATGAGAGCGACCTCTTCGCCAATGACCGCCTGCGTCCGCCTGATCAGTTCCTTGCCCACGCCTCGACCCTGAAGAGCCTTGTCGACAGCAAGGTCAGAGAGGTAGCAGCAGTAGGCGTAGTCGGTGAGTGATCGACTCAGTCCCACCAGGCGTCCATCCTCCCAGGCCGAGATCACGAGGCTCGGCGCCGCGAACATGCGCGCGATTCGGGGAAGGTCAGAGGTTGGACGCGTGATCCCTGACGCGTCGAAGACCCGAACAACTTCGACTGGATCTAGCGGTACGTTGTGACGGTACTCGAGTTGAGGCATGGGATCGCGAATGGGATGTGATGTTGAATCGTGTGACGCTTGACGTTAGCGCTCAGCGGACGGCGAAGCCGACTCTCGCAGCAGAGTGTTACCAGCATCTGCTGGAGACCGAAAACGATACACGGATGCGCCACGATCATGGGAAGGCGCAATGTGAGGACGAAACCCCGCAGTGGCGTTACGCCAAAACAACTCGGCTCCAACATTGCCAGGATAGCTTGCGACAGACCACTCGCCCGGATGCGCTTGGAAGAGCGCCAAGGCGGCCGCCCTCCCCGCGCCGCGGCGCCGATAGCGTGGCTCAACCCAGAACTCAGCTATCTCATGCAGCCCGCGCTCAATGTTTCGGACGAGAGCAAATCCCGCCACGTTATCGCCCACTCGAAATAGGTACGGCGTTCGCCCCGCCTCCTGCCAGTACAGGTGCAAGTACGGGTAGTCCGTACTGGCGCCCAACTCCGACAAGTATCTGTAGAGCAGCGCTGCCACGAGATCATGGTGCTCCCGAGCAACTCGCTCGACGGTTAGGAGATGATCTGGAGTCATCATGATGGATACAGGTTGTGCGGAGCGGCGCGCACCCCGGGGCTTGAACTTGGCACTTTATGCTTCACGCGTCCACTCCTGTGATGGCGTGGACTCATTGGTTGTTTGGGTGAAGGCGTGGTGATGAGACTGAGCTGAATCCGAGAAAAATTGCCGCCATCGTGCTTCGCACCGACAAGCTGAGCAAAAGGCGGCATGCTGGAACCTGCTTATTTAGATACCCGATTGTCACAACCAACGCTCCAGCACCTTCGGCACCCCCGCCATCAACATCGCCACCCCCGACAGCGTCAGCATCCCCAACACAATCTGCCGAAACCTCGCCTCGCTGATACCGTGGTACAGCTTGGCACCCAGCAGCGTCGGCACCAGCATGGCGGGCACCACGATGGCCAGCAGCGGCAGCGCCTCGCGAGTGACGAGGCCGGTGGCCAGGTAGGTGATGAAGGTCACCAGCAGCATGGCCAGGTTGAAGTTCTGGATGATGGCGCGCTGCACGTCCTTGTCCAGACCGCGCAAGGTGCACCACAGGGTGGGCAGCACGCCGGTGAAGCCGCCCAGGCCACCCATCACCCCACCGGCCAGGCCCACCACCGCGTCGGCCACGCGGCCGCCCCGGGTAATGCGGGGCAGCTGTTTGGCCATCAGCATGGCTGGGCACCAAAGCACCAACAGCGTGCCCAGGATGACCTTGAACGCGTCCATGTCCAGCCGGGGCAATACGGCCACGCCAATGGGGATGCCCACCAGGCCACCCAGCACAAAGGGCAGCAGGCGCACCCGGTCAAACCCCCGGCGCACGGTGGCCGCCGCCACCAGCTGGCCGGTGAGCGCGCCGCACACCGCCAGCAGCGCGGCCAGGCGGGGTTCCAGCGTCCAGGCCCAGAACGACATGGCCACCATGCCAAAGCCGAAGCCCGACAGGCCCTGCACAAACCCGGCGGCCACGGCGCCCAGGGCTACGATCAACAGCACGGAATCCATTGCACCTCCACTGCTATCGGCTGCGTTCAACAATCCGCTCACGCTGAGCTTGTCGGAGCGCTGCACAAGGCTTCGACGAGCTCCGCCTGAACGGCTTCGGTGATCGCAGACACGCAATTCGTTTTAAGGGGCTGGTGAGCCAGCCGTGTCCATTGTGCAGGTTGGTTCGCAGGCGCACTCGAGCACAGGAGCACCTTGGCCCGCACACACCTTGTCCATCAATACAACGTGGCTTGCTGGCGCGCGGGCAGTTCGCGGTCGTAGGTGGCGCCGTCAAACCGGCCCTGCGTGATGGACGCGAGGATGGCACCAGGGGTCGGCACCGTGCGCGGGGTGCCAGGCGGTACAGCGCTCCATAGGCGCGAGCGTTGGATGGCGCGGGCGCACTGGAAGTACACGGCTTGCACATCAACGACGATCACGCATTTGGGCGACTGGCCGTTGACCACGAACCGCACCAGCAGGTCGGGCGCCACGCTGATGCGCGCGTGGCCGTTGACGCGCAGGGTTTCGCCCACGCCGGGGATGAGAAACAGCAGCGCCACGCGCGGGTCTGCCACGATGTTGCGCAGGCTGTCGGCGCGGTTGTTGCCGCGGCGCTCGGGCAGGAGCAGAGTCTTATCGTCCTGCAGCTGCACAAAGCCCGCCGGGTCACCACGCGGCGAGGCGTCCAGCCCGCCAGGGCCGGTGGTGGCCAGCACGGCAAAGGGCGACGCCGCGATCATGGCGCGGTAGGCGGGGTGCACATACGGGAGCTCTTTGTGGACGGAGGCGTCGCTGAGTGGGCCCAGCAAGGCCTCCAGGCGTGGCAGGGTGTCGATGGCATGCTCGTCGCGGGTGGGTGTCATGGCGGTAGCTTCCTTGGGGTAGGGTGGCAAGGGAACGGCCATGGTGCGGCAGGCCCGCCGCCCCGACAAACGACTTTGCGGCAGGTCACGCGTGCAAAAAGCGCACACATGGAGTCCGGCATTGGGAGTGTCGTGCCAGGGGCGGAGCGCAATCCGGCCCGTAGGCAAGACACGCGCCGCTCCTTTGTTCAGCGTGCGGGACGCAGCTTGACGCCGGGGAAATCCACCGGCACCGCGAGCGCCACGTTCACGTAGTTGGTGAACAGGTTGAGCGCCACATGGCCCACGATCTCGACGATGTGCTCGTCGCTCCAGCCGTGGTCGCGCAGCGCCTGCACATCGGTGGCATCCACCTGGCCACGTTCATTGACCAGCTTCAGCGCAAAGCGCAGCACGGCGGCGGTGCGCGGGTCGGCGGATTCGCCCGACTGCGCGGCGGCCAAATCGTCGCCGCTCACGCCTGCCTTGCGGCCCAGCGCGGTGTGGGCGGCCAGGCAGTAGTCGCAGGCATTGCGGTTGGCCACGGCCACGGCGATCTGCTCGCCCAGTGCGGCACCGATCACGCCGCCACCCAGCGCACCAAAGGCGGCCCACATGCTTTGCAGCCCGGCAGGCGAGTTGGCCACCGCGCGGAACATGTTGGGGGTGGCACCGAAAGCGCCGTGGATCTGGTCGAGCACGGTGCGCACGGGGCCGGTGGCGGCGGTGCGGTCAACGAGGGGGACGCGGGCAACGGAAGATGAGTTAGCGGACATGGTGTGGATTTCCTTGAAGGTCATGAAAGACGGTTTGGTTTAAAGGGCCGGTGCTTGGTTAAGGGGTTAAGCACCGGGTGCCTGTTCTCAGCACCCTTGCAGTGTCCAGCGTCAGCTCGTACCATTGGACACATAAAATCCATTATTCATACCCAATCATCCAGAATCACCATGAATGCCCGCGACACTTGCACCACGCCTCTGCCAACGCAGGCACCCGCTCCGTTTGACCGGCTGTCGTCGCTGCTGGAGCGCTTTCGGGTGCGCGCCCACCTGTTCCACAGTGGCCCGCTGTGCGGCGTGACCCACTTTGCGGCGGCGCCCGGGCGCGGGTTTCTGCATGTGCTGCGCCGTGGCGAGATGGTGGTGACGCACCAGCCCCAGGCGGGGCCACCGGAGCGGCTGGAGGTAGCTGAGCCCAGCCTGCTCTTCTACGCCCGACCGCTGGAGCATTTTTTTCACAACGCGCCCACGGAGGGCTCGGACTTCACCTGCGCGGCGCTGGACTTTGACGGTGGTGCCAGCCACCCGCTGGCCCGCTCCCTGCCCCCGCTGGTGCTGCTGCCCCTGGGCAAGGTGGACGGGCTGCAGCAGTCGCTGGACCTGCTGTTTGCCGAAACCGACCGCCTGCGCTGCGGCCACCGCGTGCTGGCCGACCGGCTGTTTGAAGTGGTGCTGCTGCAGCTGCTGCGCTGGCTGCTGGACCACCCCGAGCAGGCGCACGTGCCGCCCGGCCTGCTCACGGGTCTTGCCGACCCTGCCCTGGCCCGCGCCCTCACCGCCTTGCACGATGCGCCGGGCCAGCCATGGAGCCTGGCGCAGATGGCTGCGCAGGCAGGCATGTCGCGCAGTGCGTTTGCAGCCCGCTTCAAGGCGGTGGTGGGCGACACCCCCGCCGACTACCTGGCGCACTGGCGGCTGACGCTGGCGCAGGCCCATCTGCGCGGCGGACGGTCGTTGAAGTCGATTGCCAACGAGCTGGGTTACGCCAACCCCTCGGCGCTGTCGCGCGTGTTTGCGCAGAAGGTGGGCATGTCGCCACGGGTCTGGCTGGAGGGCCTTGCAGCATAGCGAGCTAAGCCGCCACCTCCTCTGCCCGGCTGGACGCGCGGCCCACGGGCCGTCACAATTTCCTGCGCCGGCTGCACAGCGCCAGGATTTTGATAAAAACAGGCCCTAGCGCTTATCCTGATTGCGCAAACAGCTATTTAATTGATAGCACAACTCTGCGAATTGATCAGCCGCCGGAAAGGATTCACGCCATGAACGCCGCTCTCACCCAACTGGCAGCCGACTGCGGGCTGGCCAGCGACGCCCACACCCCGCTGCGCCTGGCCTTTGGCCTGGCCTGTGTGCAGCGCGTGCGCCATCTGCTGGAAGATCCGGAGGCCATCGCTGGCCTCGACGTGCTGGCCGCGTTCACGGCGGGCACGGTGGATGCGGCCACTTTGGCCAACGCAGCAGAGCGGCTGAAAGCGGTGGCCTCGCACCACCGGGGCTCGCAGTCGCTGGACGGGTCGGCCCATGCCGCCGTGTCGGCCACCTACGCTGTGGCCAACGCGCTGGCGGGCCGGGCGCTGGAGGCCGCCAGCTACGCGGCCTATGCCACGGTGTATGCCTATGGCGGGTATGCGGTGCAAGACCTCTCGGCGTTTGAGCCAGAGCACCAGTGGCAGGCGCAGGCGCTGCAGCGGGTGCTGGACGATGCGGCGACCCTGCGGTCGGCGAGGCCCCTTGCCGCCAGCCAGCCCTGCGCATGAGCCGCCAGCAGGTTCTCGCCGCGCTGGCCGCCCCGCTGCGTGCGATCCTGGAGGCCGAACTGGCGCAGGGCAACGTTATCGACGAGGTGGCGGACTGGCCGCCCCGGTGCGAGTTGCTCGTGATACTGAGCCGCCCTTTCGCGAAGGCCTACCCGACCGGGCCTGACGTGGAGTTCACCGCCATCGAAGACCGGCACTACTGGAAGTCCGAATACAACCTCGATGGCGGCCGGCAGACGCTGGCGTGCGGTTTTGGCTGAGCCGGGTGATCAGACGTTGATGGCGGCCGCCGAGCCGGCCTGCTTGCGCAGCTCGAACTTCTGGATCTTGCCGGTGCTGGTCTTGGGCAGCTCGCCAAACACCACGGCACGCGGCACCTTGAAGCCCGCCAGGTGCTTCTTGCAGTGCGCCACGATGTCCTCGGGCGTGGTCTGCGCACCGGCCTTCAGCTCCACAAACGCACAGGGCGTCTCGCCCCACTTGGGGTCGGGCTTGGCCACCACGGCGGCGGCCAGCACGTCGGGGTGGCGGTAGAGCACGTCTTCGACCTCGATGGACGAGATGTTCTCGCCGCCCGAGATGATGATGTCCTTGCTGCGGTCCTTGATCTTGATGTAGCCGTCGGGGTACTGCACGGCCAGGTCGCCGCTGTGGAACCAGCCGCCTGCAAAGGCCTCGTCGGTGGCCTTGGGGTTCTTGAGGTAGCCCTTCATGGCGATGTTGCCCTTGAACATGATCTCGCCCATGGTTTCGCCGTCCTGCGGCACCGGCAGCATGGTCTCGGGGTCGAGCACGCGCACGTCGCGCTCCAGGTGGTAGCGCACGCCCTGGCGGGCATTGAGGCGGGCGCGCTCGCCGATGTGGAGCTGATCCCAGGCCTCGTGCTTGGCACACACGGTGGCGGGGCCATACACCTCGGTCAGGCCGTACACATGGGTCAGGTCGACCCCCATTTTTTCCATGCCCTCGATCATCGAGGCCGGTGGCGCGGCACCCGCCACCATGGCCTTGACGCCTGCGGGAATGCCCACCTTCATCGCTTCGGGCGCGTTGACCAGCAGGCCGTGCACGATGGGCGCGCCGCAGTAGTGCGTAACGCCGTGGGTGCGGATGGCGTCGAAGATGGCCTGCGCGTCCACCCGGCGCAGGCAAACGTTGACGCCAGCACGCGCCGCAATGGTCCAGGGAAAGCACCAGCCGTTGCAGTGGAACATGGGCAGCGTCCACAGGTACACCGCATGTTTGGGCATGTCCCACTCCAGCACGTTGCTGATGGCATTGCTGGCGGCACCCCGGTGGTGGTAGACCACGCCCTTGGGGTTGCCGGTGGTGCCGGATGTGTAGTTGAGCGCAATCGCATCCCACTCGTCGGCGGGCAGGCTCCAGGCAAAGGCCGCATCGCCGCTGGCCACAAAGGCTTCGTAGTCGGTGCCGCCCAGGCTTTGAACTGCGGGTCCATAAAGCGCGTCCTGCACCTCGATCACGCGTATGGGGGTAGTGCCCATGCGCAGGGCCAGTGCCTTGGCCATGGTGCCGGTGAACTCCGGGTCCACGATGACGGCCTTGGCCTCGCCGTGGTCGAGCATGAAGGCGATGGCCTCCGGGTCGAGCCGGGTGTTGAGGGTGTTGAGCACCGCGCCCGCCATGGGCACGCCAAAGTGCGCCTCCACCATGGGTGGGGTGTTGGGCAGCATCACGGCCACGGTGTCGTTCTTGCCAATGCCGGCCTTGGTCAGCGCACTGGCCAGCTGGCGGCAGCGCGCGTAGGTCTGTGCCCAGGTCTGGCGCAGCGTGCCGTGCACGATGGCCAGACGGTCGGGGTAGACCTCGGCCGTGCGTTCGATGAACGACAGGGGGGACAGGGCAGCGAAGTTGGCTTCGGTGCGGGGCAGGTGCTGGTCAAAGATGGAGGTCATGGGTCGGTGCTGAGAGGTAAACAGAACGCAGCCTACCGCCCCAGGCTGACTCAAACCCTTCGGCGGCGACTCTGCTTGATACGGTACATCGCCGCGTCGGCGCTGGCCAGCAGCGTGTGCGCGTCGTGCGCGTCGCGCGGGAACAGACTCACGCCGATGCTGGCTCGCACCGGGAAGGGCTGGCCTTCGATGTCGAGCGGAGACTCGAAGGCCTGCTCCAGCTTGGCAGCGATCTGCAGGGCCGCATCTTCGGAATCCACGTTCTCGCACAACACGGTGAATTCGTCGCCCGCAAGCCGGGCCACGGTGTCGGCCTGGCGCACGGCGCCTACGATGGTGCGGGCCACGGCCTGCAACACCAGGTCGCCCACGGCGTGCCCCCGCCCGTCATTGATGGCCTTGAAGTCATCCAGGTCCACAAACAGCAGCGCGCAGTCACGCCCGCTGCGGCGCGACAGCTCCAGCGCCTGCGCCAGGCGCTGCTCGAACATGCGTCGGTTGGGCAGGCCGGTGAGTGCGTCGTGGTGTGCCAGGTGGGCCATGGCATCGCGGCTGGCGTTGAGTTCGGTCATCTGGCGCAGGATCTGCTGCTCCATGTCTTGAAAGCTGCGCGCCAGCTCACCCACCTCGTCCTCGCGATCCACCGGCAGCACGCCGTGGGGACGTCCCTGCGGCAGTGCCTGCGTGGCGCGCACCATGGCTTTGAGGGGCTGGGTGACCACGCGTGAAACCAACGCCGCCAGCACCACCCCCACGGCACTCAGCACCAGCAGGATCTTGAGGATGCTGTTGCCCAGGTTCACCACCTCGCCCTGGACCGCCGCCAGTGGTTGCGAGAGCCCCACCACCATGAACCGCTTTTCCTCCTCGCGCCCGAAGGGCATGCGCACGAACGAGAAGACGCGGGCCTCTTCGTCGTCAGTGCCCGGCAGGCTGAGCACCACCTCTTCCTGGTGGCCCCCGACCAGTGCGGCCACGGGCGCAAAGCTGTCCTGGATCAGGATGCGCTGGCCCCGGTCGAACCCGAAGGTCTGGCTGGCGTCCGGGTGCACCAGAAAATCGCCCCAGCGGTTGCTGAGGAAGAAGCCATAAGGCGCGGGCAGCGCTGTGTTGAAGCTACGCAGGAAATGCTGCGCCGCCACACGCACCACCACCACGCCACGCACCTGGCCACCCCGCACCACGGGCGAAGCCATGCTGAACACGGGCAGCGGCTCGGCATCGGCTGCGCCTTCGTGGTTGATGCCGAACTCCGACACATAGACCTCGCCCGGCGCCAACGCCAGGGTTTCGAACACAAAGGGGAAGTGGGCCTTCTCCTGCAGTTCGTCCTCGCTGGCGCGGACCCAGGCGTCGCCAGTCCGGTCGATGCGTACGAGCTCCAGGCCAAAGTCCTGCACGCCGATGAAGCGGATCTGCAGGTAGCTCGGGTGGGTGATCAAGCTGGCACGGAACACATCAGCCAGCACGTTCTTGTCCTGCTCTATGGCCGCCACACTGGCCAGAAAAGCAGTGTCGCGCGCCACGGTGCCAAAGCCGGCTTGCATGTGGCGCGCCAGCACCTGCGTGGTGGCCAGCAACGCCTGTTCGGCCCGCCCCTGCAGGCGCGCGCGGCTGGAATCAAAGGTGTAGTAACCCGCAAGAATGGCCGCAAACACACTGAAGGACGCGAGCAGCATCCCCAGCCGCAGCGCAATGCCCCATTTCATGCGGGTTTTCATGGCTCAGAACCGGTTCGGTCGGTCGCCCGACAGGATGCGCTGCCACAGCTGCGCGCGGCGGGCCTCGTCCTCCACGGGCTCCAGCCACACAATGGCGCCTGCGGGGGCATCGCCCGACAGCGCGGGCGGCTCTTCGAGCGTGTTGGCCAGGCCCTGGCGCCGGGTCAGTTCGCGGCTGACGGAGGGGTCGAGCATGTAGTTGATCCACTCGGTGGCCAGCGCCACCTGGGTAGACCGGCGGGTGATGGCCCAGCAGTCCAGCCAGGCCAGCGCCCCTTCGCGCGGTACCACGTAGCCCACATCCAGACCCGCATCCCGCAACTGCTTGAGCTGCTGCTGGCCATAGTTGGCATGCATGACCGCAATGCGGTGTTTGCGAAACAGCTCCAGCGACTCTTCGGGAAGGCTGTAAAACGAGCGCACGTTGCGGCGCAGGGCCACCAGATCCCGCGCCAGCGGGCCAAACTGCGCGGCGGGGATATGGAATGGAGCCATCCCCCGGTACATCGCAGCCAGCGAAAAACCGTGGCTGCTGCCGTCAAATGCCAGCACGCGCCCGCGCCAGCGGGGGTCCCACAGCACGGCAATGGAGGCAGGCGGGGTAGTGATCTGCTGGCGGTCGTAGATCAGCCCCATCTCTGAATAGGTGTAGGGCATTGCATACACATCCGAACCCTGCGCAATGCCAGCGATGGCATGCAGTCGCCGAAAGCGCGGCAGTTGCCGCTCGGCGTTGGGGATGTTGTGCACGGGCAACGGTGCGAGCAGCCGGCGCGCCACCAGCCGCGCAATTTCGGCCGTATTGGCGGCCACCAGATCAAAACCGGCTCCCTGAGGGTTGGCCAGCTTGGCACGCAGCACATCGTCAGAGGCGACGGTGGTGATCTCCACCTTGGCGCCATGGCGCTTCTCGAAAACCGCCACGATATCGGGATCGGCATACCCGGGCCAGGACAGCACACGCAGCACCGGCGCCGCCTGTGCGGGCGTGGGCCACAGGCCTGTTGCCACCAGCGGCAGCAGCGCAGCCACATCCCGGCGCCGCAGCATGTGCTGCGCCGGGGTGCCTGCCCCACCCACCGCCTGGTGCCGCAACGTGACTGCCATGCCGAAAGCCCCGCTTCTGCAATATCTGGTAACAAATAGTTTACGCGGACAATACGGGGTGTGACGATCCCACAGTCTTTCATTCAGGAGTTGCTTGCCCGCGTCGATGTGGTCGACATCGTGGGCCGCTACGTGCCATTGAAGAAAGGTGGCGCTAATTTCATGGGGCTGTGCCCCTTCCACGGCGAAAAATCCCCCTCGTTCAGCGTCAGCCCCGCCAAGCAGTTCTACCACTGCTTTGGGTGTGGAAAGAACGGCAATGCCATCAGTTTCCTCATGGAACACGCGGGTATGGGGTTTGTCGAGGCGGTACAGGATCTGGCCCAGCAGGTGGGCCTGCAGGTACCGGACGACGACATCTCCCCACAGGAAAAAGAGCGCGCCGCCGCCGCCCGCCAAAAGCAGGCCACGCTGACCGATGTGCTCGAAAAAGCCGCCGACGCCTACCGCCGCCACCTGCGCGAGTCACAACGCGCTATCGGCTACTTCAAAGGCCGTGGCGTCTCGGGCACCGTGGCCAAGCGCTATGGCCTGGGCTACGCACCGGAGGGCTGGCGCAGCCTGGCCAGCGTGTTCCCGCAATACGACGACCCGCTGCTGGAAGAGAGCGGGTTGGTCATCGTCAACGACGAAGATGGCGGCAAGCGCTATGACCGGTTTCGCGACCGGGTGATGTTCCCCATCCGCAACGTCAAGGGCGAATGCATCGGTTTTGGCGGGCGGGTGTTGGGCGATGACAAGCCCAAGTACCTCAACTCACCCGAAACCCCGGTGTTCCACAAGGGGCGCGAACTGTATGGTCTGTTCGAGGCGCGCACCGCCATCCGCGAGCATGGCTACGCGCTGGTCACCGAAGGCTACATGGACGTGGTGGCGCTGGCGCAGCTGGGCTTTCCGAATGCGGTGGCCACGCTGGGCACGGCCTGCACACCTGAACATGTGCAAAAGCTTCTGCGCTTTACGGAATCGGTGGTGTTCAGCTTCGATGGCGACGCGGCAGGTCGGCGCGCTGCGCGCAAGGCACTCGACGGCGCCCTGCCCCATGCCACGGACACGCGCAGCATCAAATTCCTCTTCTTGCCTGCAGAGCATGACCCCGACAGCTTCATCCGCGCCAACGGCACGGACGCTTTTGCCCGGCACGTGAGCGAGGCCGTGCCGCTCAGCCGCTTCCTGGTTGAATCAGCAAGTGATGGCTGCGATCTGGCCACCGCCGAGGGCCGCGCCCACATGGCCAGCAACGCCCGCCCGCTGTGGACGGCCCTGCCCGATGGCGTGCTCAAGCGCCAGGTGCTCAGCGATCTGGCGGACCTGACCCAGCTCAAGGCCCAGGACCTGGCCGACCTGTGGGGGCAGGCCACGTCGCGCGAGGCACCCCGGTCCTCCCACTCTGGCTACTCTGGCCACCCTGGCGCAGGCAGTGCGCCAGCCCGGCAGGCCCCGGCGGCCTACGATCACGAACCGCCGTCCTGGGACGCCCCGCCCGATGCCGGAACGTGGCCTCCCCAAGGGGAACCGGCCGGAGGATATCCAGGCAGCTATGGCAATGGCAATGGCAGCGGCTACGGCAACAACAGGCCCGCATTCCGCAAGGGTGGCGACTGGAAGAGCAACTGGAAGAAAAAGGACAAGGACTCCCCCTGGCCACCCCAGCCCCGCCTGCCACGCACCCCCACGGCCAGCCGAGCGGACCATGCTGCGCGCCTGCTGCTGTCGCACATGGCGTTTCTGGAGGAGCTGACCCACGACGACCACACCACCCTGTGCGCGCAGCCCGCCCCCCACGGCCCGCTGTTCAGCTGGCTGGAAGCACAGTTTCATGAACATGGCCCCTTGGCCTGGGCTGTGCTGCGCGAAAGCCTGCGCGAGCACGAATGCGAAGCGCTGGCCGTCAAGGTGATGACGGGCTCGCACGCCCAGACCGAAGGCGCAATGCAGGAGCTGCGACTGGAACTGCGCGACCTGCTCAACCGCATGCAGATTGAGGACATCGAGGCACAGCAAAAGCTATTGATGCTCCAAGCGGCTGATGACCCGACGGCCCTGGAGCGTTACCGCGCTTTGGAACAAAAGCGCAGGGTTTTACTCGGCGTGGCTGCAAAGGCGGCTTGAAATCAGCGCCAAAGGTATAATGTAGGGTTAGTTATTGGCAAGAGCGACAGCAGCACCTCCGAGCCGGACCACCGTGACAAACGCGCACAACCGTCCAACCATCGCAAGGACTGCACACCAAATGATCGCCCAGACATCTTGCCCCTGAGGGCCTCCCCTCAAAGCGTAAAGCCCTCGTAGCTTTGCGTTGCCACCCGCGCCGGGACCTGAGGCGCTTGCGTTTTCTTTGTGTCCGTTTTTGATCCTGAGGTTGTTCCATGCCCGCTCAAAAGTCCGCGAAGCCACTCAAGTCTGCTCCAGGTACCGCCGCAAAGGCTGCCACCAAAACCGCTGCCAAAGCCCCGGCCAAGGCTGCTTCTCAAAAAGCTGCCGCCGCGCCCGCCCCGGTTGCCAAGAAAGTGAAAACTGTGCCTGTGAAAAGTTCTGCCGAGCTGACCAAAGCTGCCGATGAATTGCTGAAGAAAAAGCCTGCCCGCGCCAAGGCTGCAGCATCCGACGACGAAGAAACCCCGAAGAAGCGCCCAGGCCGCCCTGCCAAGGCCGCTGGTGCCGCTGAAGCCAAGGCCCCCGCCAAGCGCGGACGCAAGCCCAAGGCTGCGGCCGCTGGCGACGAAGGCGGTGACGACACCGACCTGTCCGACATCGAGGCCGACCTGGAAGGTGAAGTCGAAGAAACCACCGAAACCGCAGCCACGGTTGAGAAGGTCAAGCCGCTGCGCATGAAGATCAGCAAGGCGAAGGAACGCGCCTTGATGAAGGAATTCGGCCTGGACGAAACCGTCCTGTCCGAAGAGGACATGGCCAAGCGCCGTGCGCGCCTGAAGGCCCTGATCAAGCTGGGCAAGACGCGCGGCTACCTCACCCACGTTGAAATCAACGACCACTTGCCCGACAAGCTGGTCGATGCCGAAACCCTCGAAGCTGTCATCACCACGCTGAACGACCTGGGTGTGGCGGTGTACGAGCAGACGCCCGACGCTGAGGCGCTGATCATCACGGACAACGCCCCCGCAGGCGCCACCGAAGAAGAAGCCGAGGAAGCCGCTGAAGCCGCGCTGTCCACGGTGGACTCGGAGTTCGGCCGCACCACAGACCCGGTTCGCATGTACATGCGCGAAATGGGCACCGTGGAGCTGCTGACCCGCGAAGGCGAAATCGAAATCGCCAAGCGCATCGAAGGCGGCTTGATGGCCATGATGGAGGCGATCAGCGCATCGCCCGCCACCATCGCCGAGATCCTGAACATGGGCGAAGACATCCGCGAAGGCAAGGTCGTGATCTCGACCATCGTGGACGGCTTCTCCAACCCCAACGAGGCCGACGACTATGTGGCCGAAGAAGACTTCGACGAATTCGACGAAGCCGATGACGACGACGGCAAGGGCGGCTCCAAGGCGCTGACCAAGAAGCTCGAAGAACTCAAGAAGCAGGCTCTGGAGCGCTTCGACAAGCTGCGCGAGCTGTTCGAAAAAGTGCATAAGGTGTACGACAAGGAAGGCTACGGCACCCCTGCGTACGTGAAGGCGCAGCAGGCCCTGTCGGCCGAGCTGATGACCATCCGCTTCACCGCCAAGACCATCGAGAAGCTGTGCGACATGGTGCGTGGCCAGGTGGACGATGTGCGCAAGAAGGAACGCGAGCTGCGCCGCATCATCGTGGACAAGTGCGGCATGCCCCAAGAGACGTTCATCAAGGACTTCCCGCCCAACCTGCTGAACCTGCAGTGGGTCGAAAAGCAGGCCACTGCTGGCAAGCCCTGGTCGGCCGTGATTGCGCGCAACATCCCGCCCATCCAGGACCTGCAGCAAAAGCTGATGGACCTGCAGTCGCGCGTGGTCGTGCCACTGGCAGAGCTGAAAGGCATCAACAAGCGCATGAACGAAGGTGAAGCCACCTCGCGCGATGCCAAGAAGGAAATGATCGAGGCCAACCTGCGCCTCGTGATCTCGATTGCCAAGAAGTACACGAACCGTGGCCTGCAGTTCCTCGATCTGATCCAGGAAGGCAACATCGGCCTGATGAAGGCGGTGGACAAGTTCGAATACCGCCGGGGCTACAAGTTCTCGACGTACGCCACCTGGTGGATTCGCCAGGCCATCACCCGCTCGATCGCCGACCAGGCGCGCACCATCCGTATCCCGGTGCACATGATCGAGACGATCAACAAGATGAACCGCATCAGCCGCCAGCACTTGCAAGAGTTTGGTTTTGAGCCCGATGCGTCCATCCTGGCGGCCAAGATGGAAATCCCCGAAGACAAGATCCGCAAGATCATGAAGATCGCCAAAGAGCCGATCTCCATGGAAACGCCGATCGGGGACGACGACGACAGCCACCTGGGCGACTTCATCGAAGACGGCGCCAACACCGCGCCCATCGAAGCCGCCATGCAGGCCGGCCTGCGCGACGTGGTCAAGGACATCCTGGATGGCCTGACCCCGCGCGAAGCCAAGGTGCTGCGCATGCGCTTCGGTATCGAGATGACCAGCGACCACACGCTGGAAGAAGTGGGCAAGCAATTCGACGTGACCCGCGAGCGCATTCGCCAAATAGAAGCCAAGGCGCTGCGCAAGCTCAAGCACCCCAGCCGCTCGGACAAGCTGCGCAGCTTCATCGACTCGCTGTAATCCCTGCCCAGCCAGCGGCACACTGAACCCCAGCATTCGTTCAGCACAACGCCCTGCCCCGCAATTGCGGCGCAGGGCGTTTTTCATGGCCAATCCGTTGCGCAAGGCCCAGCGCGTTTACCCTGATACTCCCGACAGCAGACTGACAGCTTGGATGGTGACCATTGCCACCACGTCCAATCAAAAATTGGGAGACTTCCCTGCAGCGTTGCAAGCCGCCCTCTTGCGGCGAGGCTGCGCAGAGAAGCCGACCCTGCTGTCCGGTTGCGTGAAGGACATGCTTTTCACCCCCGCGTTTTCACGAGGTACCCCATGACCCCCCTCAGCCGCCGCAAGGCACTCGCACATGCTGCACTTGCCGCTACGGCGTGGACCGCTTTGACCCCGGCCGCATGGGCGCAAGCCAGCGCCACGGCAGCCCGCCCCACCGCCCCCAAGGCCCCCAAACTGGCGGGCACACTGCGCATCGTGATCCCGGCCAACCCCGGGGGCGGCTGGGACCAGACGGGCCGCGCGCTGGGAGTGGCCCTGGCTGCGGTGGGCGCGGCGGACCAGATCGAGTACGAGAACATTGGCGGCAAGGGCGGCACCATCGGCCTGGCCAAATACGCCGAAAAATACGGCAACGACCCCAACACCCTGCTGATGGGCGGCATGGTGATGGTGGGTGCCGTGGCGCTGCAAAAGCCCGCCGTCGACATGAGCCACATCCAGCCCATTGCCCGGCTCACCAGCGATTACCTGGTGGCAGCGGTAGCCGCCAAATCCCCTATCAAGAACACCAAGGACCTGGCCGATGCCATGCGCGCCGACCTGCGTGCCCTGCCGGTGGCGGGGGGCTCGGCCGGTGGGGTGGACCACATCTTCGCCGGGGTGCTGGCCCGTGCCTCCAAGGCCAAGCCGGAAGACCTGGTCTACAAACCCTTCCCCGGTGGCTCTGAAGTGGTGGACGCCCTGGTGTCGGGCAACGCGGCGGTGGGGCTGTCGGGCTACAGCGAATTCAGTGATGCGATAGCCGCAGGCAAACTGCGCGCCATCGGCGTGTCGTCCCGCCGCAGCGCCTTCGGCCTGCCCGCCTTCCGCGAGCAGGGGCTGGATGCCACCATGGCCAACTGGCGGGGCGTGTTCACCGGCAAAGGGGTGCCCAGCGCCCGCATGGCCGAGATGCTGGCCGCCGTGGAGGCCGCCACCGCCCATGAATCCTGGCTGCGCACGCTCAAAAGCAATCGCTGGGAACCCTCTTGGCTGACAGGCAAGGATTTGGCAGAGTTCATGGAACTGGACCTCACCACGGCACGGGTGATGGTGTACCTGCTCAAGCTGAAGGCATGAAGTGCAACAAGGCCTCTGTGCGGCTGCGGGGCGCCACCCTCGGGCCATACCGGTTTCAGGTTGCAGGCGACGTGCAGCAAGATGGAAAACCGAGATCAACCTTGGGAGCTGACCGATGAAAATGTCCAACCACTCCATCGGCGCACGCATGGCCACCGCCCTGGGCCTGGTGCTCGCGCTCCTGCTGGGCGCTGCCCTGTTCGGCATTGCGGCCCTGTACAGCAGCCTGGGCACCTACGAGACCACGGTGCAGGAACGCGTGGCCCAGGAACGTGCGGTGAGCCGCATGGAAAACGAGTTCAAGACCCAGGTGCAGGAGTGGAAGAACACCCTGCTGCGGGGTGAGGATTCGCGCAAGCGCGAACTGCACTGGGCAGCGTTCCAGGCCAGTGAAAAGCGGGTGGCCGACGCCGCCAAGGCGCTGGAGCCGCAACTGACCGATGCGCAGGAAAAGGCAGCGCTGCAGAAATTCACCCAAGCCCACGCGCAGATGGCACAGGGCTACCGCAAGGGTTTTGAGGTGTTCCAGTCGCTCGGTTTTGTGCCCTCTGCGGGTGACGCGGACGTGGCCGACATCGACCAGGGCCCGGCCAAGCTGCTCACCGCACTGAGCGAGCAGGTGGCCGCCAGCAGCGCGACCATTGCAGAGCAGGCGGCCCTGAGCGCGCGGCGTGCGCTCATCAGCAGCCTGGTAGCGCTGGCACTGGTCACGGCCCTGGGCGGCTGTGCGGGCTGGCTGCTCACACGCTCGGTAGTGCGCCCGCTGCGGGTGGCGGTCTCGGTGGCCAACAAGGTGGCGGCCGGCGATCTGACCACCACCATCGAGGTCGATGGCAAGGACGAACCCGCGCGGCTGCTGGAAGCCCTGCGCACCATGCAGGAGAACCTGGAAAACGTGGTGTCGGGCGTGCGCAGCAACGCCGAGGGCGTGGCCAGTGCCAGCGCCGAAATTGCCCAAGGCAATGTGGACCTGAGCATGCGTACCGAAGAGCAGGCCTCGTCGCTGGACGAAACCACCTCTTCGATGCAGCAGCTGCAGGCCACCGTGCAGCAAAACGCCTCCAACGCCCAACGTGCCAGCGAGCTGGCCAAGAGCGGCGCATCGGTGGCCCAGCGCGGTGGCGACGTGGTAACGCAGATGGTGACGGTGGTTCAGGGCATTCAAGACAGCTCACGCCGCATTTCCGACATCATCGGCGTCATCGACAGCATCGCGTTTCAGACCAACATCCTGGCGCTCAATGCTGCCGTGGAAGCAGCACGCGCCGGCGAGCAAGGACGCGGCTTTGCCGTGGTGGCCAGCGAGGTGCGCAACCTGGCCACCCGCAGTGCCAGCGCCGCGCGCGAGATCAAGGCGCTGATCCAGACCAGCGTGGAGCGCGTGCAGGCCGGCTCTGACCTCGCCCGCAACGCGGGCAGCACCATGGGTGAAGTCGTCTCGTCCATCCAGGGCGTGAGCGCGCTCATGGACGAAATCAGCCAGGCGAGCGCGGCCCAGACCTCTGACATGCTGCGCGTCACCCAGGCCATCGTGCGCATGGACGAAACCACCCAGCAAAACGCCGCCCTGGTGGAAGAAAGCGCCGCCGCCGCCGGCAGTCTGAGCGGCCAGGCCCGCCAGCTGGTGGAGGCCGTGGAGGTGTTCCGCCTGCGCCACCAGCAGCCGCAGCTTCAGAACCTTCACCACCACCCGGCGGGGCAGCGCGCCCTGACGGCACCGCAGGGTTGATGAATAGCTATAAAAAACATAGCTACCAGCGCTTGTCACATAAGCGCTAACGCCCAAAAATCTTCAAATTTCGGCTCGACCGAGCGCAGCCTGACCCGGCAGACGACTTCGTGCGGGCGACGCAGGATTACGCCCTTCGGGCAACCCACGCGCCGCGCATCGCAGCCCCGCGTCAATCCATCGTCACGTGGGCGTTTTTCACGACCTGCGCCATGCGCGCCACCTCGGATCGAAAGAACGCGGCTGCTGGCTCCGGAGGGGTAAGCTTGATTTCGTAGCCCTGGGCGATGAGCGCATCGCGCGCCTCGGGCATTTCCATCGCGGCCTTGAAGGCGGCATACAGGCGTTGCAGCTCGGCCTTGGGCAGGCCGGCAGGCCCCACCGGGGCGATCCAGCCGTCAAGCTCGTAGCCCGGCAAGCCCTGCTCCGCAATGGTGGGCACACCGGGCAACGACGGCACGCGGCTGGCCGTGGTCAAGCCCAGGGCGCGCAACGCTCCCGACTTGATGTGCGCTGCCGCAGGCGCTACCGCCACCACGGCCAACTGCACCTGGCCGCCCAGCACATCGTTCATGAGCGGGCCCATGCCCTTGTAGGGAATGTGCTGGATCGACACCTTGGCCTGGTCCACGAACATGGCTGCTGCCAGGTGCAGGATGGTGCCGTTGCCCGACGAGCCGTAGTTGAGGACGCCGGGTTTGGCCCTGGCCAGCGCGATCAGCTCCTGCACGGTCTTGACGGGCACCGAGGGGTGGGCCACCAGCACAAAGGGCGTGGCGCCAAGGATGGTGATGGGCGTGATGTCGGCGAGCGAGTCGAATGGAATGTTCTTGTACACGCTGGGGTTGACCACGTGGTTGTTGGACACCACGCCGATCACCGAGCCGTCCTTGGGCGCCCGCACGATCTGCGTGGTGCCGGTGATGCCGCCCGCGCCCGGCAGGTTCTCGATGACCACGGGCTGGCCCAGCGCCTTGGCCAGGCTGGTGCTGATGGCACGGATCGCGCCGTCGGCCCCCGAGCCCGCCGACAGCGGCAGGATCACGCGCAGCGGCTTGCCATCACCCTGGGCACGGGCCAGGCGGGGCAGGCCCCAGGCGGCGGCGCCCAGCGCGGCCGCGCCGGTTGCCAGCGCCTGGCGGCGCGTGAGCACGCCATGGCCGGCGGGCGAGATGCGGTGCATGTCAAAAGCAGGGGTGGGCTGGGGCACGGTTGTCTCCGGTAGTGGGGTTGGAATCCGGGGCCTGCGGTCTGCGCCGCGTGAGTTGCCCCGGTCGTCAAGGAAAAATCAGGCAATGGCCCCGGTGGCCTGCAGCGCGGTCACTTCATCGGCTGTGTAGCCCAGGCCCTGCAGCAGCTCGGCCGTGTGCTGGCCCAGGCGGGGCGGGTCGCAGCGCACATCGAGCCGCTGGCCGTCCATACGCAGCGGCATCAGCGTGATCTGCGCGGTCTGCCCGGCACGTTCGCCATCGGGCAGCGTGATGTCGGCCAGTCCGCCCGTGGCTTGCAGGTGCGGGTCGTCAAACAGTTCTTCGGGCCGGCGGATGGGTGCAAACGGCAGGCCGTGGCGCTCGAAGATGGCCGCCAGTTCATCGGCCGTGTGCTGCGCCAGCCGCTCGCGCAGCACGGGCATCAGCGTGGGGCGGGCGCGTACGCGGTCGTTGTTGGTGGCCAGGCCGGTGTCGGCCTTCAGGTCGGCATAGCCCATGGCGTCGCAGAAGGTCTGCCACTGCGCATCGCTCACCGCGGCCAAAAAGATCTGCCCGCCGTCCTTCACGCTGAACACGTCGTACACGGCCCAGGACGAGATGCGGTCTGGCATGGGGGCCGCGGGTTTGCCGGTGACGGCGTACTGCATCATGTGCTGGCCGACCAGGAAGACGTTGTTCTCGAACAGGGCCGAATCCACCTCCTGCCCCCGCCCGGTGATGCCGCGCTGCATCAGCGCCGCCATCGCGCCAATCGCGCCGAACATGCCGCCCATGATGTCGTTCACGCTGCTGCCCGCGCGCAGCGGGTCGCCGGGGCGGCCGGTCATGTAGGCCAGGCCGCCCATCATCTGCACCACCTCGTCCAGCGCCGTGCGGTGCTCGTACGGGCCGGGCAAGAAGCCGGTGTGGTTGACGTAGATGAGGCGCGGGTTGACCTGGCTCAGCGCAGCGTAGTCCAGGCCGTACTTCGTCATCACGCCGGGCTTGAAGTTCTGCGCCACCACATCGGCCGATGCCGCGAGCTTGCGCGCCGCCGCCAGGCCCTCGGGGCTGCGCAGGTCGAGCGCGATGCTCTTCTTGTTGCGGTTGAACATGGGGAAAAAGCCCGCGCCCGCACCCAGCAGGTGGCGCGTGCGGTCGCCGTCCACGGGCTCGACCTTGATGACCTCGGCCCCCAGATCGGCCAGCACCATGCCGCAGGTGGGGCCCATGACCATGTGGGTGAACTCCACCACACGCAGGCCTTCCAGCGGCAGGCGGGGGGACGAGGGAGTGGCGGGTGTGTCGTCGTTCATGTTCAGGTCGTTCCGAAAAGGGGTTCAGGCCGTTGCTGCCAAGCGCAGCACGGCGGGTGCGGCATTCTGCGGCAGCCCGGCCTGCCAGAGGGTGCCATGCAGGGTCTCGCCCGCCAGCCATCCGGCCACGCGCTGGCGCAGCGCGAGCAGCGCAGTCACATCGATGCCGGTGGCGATGCCCATGCGCTCCAGCATGAACACGAGGTCTTCGGTGGTGACATTGCCGCTGGCTCCCGGCGCGTGCGGGCAGCCGCCGATGCCCGCCAGGCAGGCATCAAAGCGCGTGATGCCTGCCTGCCAGGCGGCATAGACGTTGGCCAGGCCCATGCCGCGCGTGTCGTGGAAGTGCGCGCAGGCCAGGCGGTCGCCCACCAGCGCCCGCGCTTTGCCAAACAGGCGGGCGACCGCAGCCGGGTCGGCATAGCCCACGGTGTCGGCCAGGCTCACGCGGTCGGCGCCCGCATCCAGCAGCGCTTGCATCAGGCGCAGCACCTCGCTCTCGGCCACCTCGCCCTGCAAGGTGCAACCAAAGGCCGTTCCCACGCCACCTTCGATCAATGTGCGGCTGCCGCTGGCATCGCGCAGCGCGCGGATGTGGGCCACCTCGGCCACCACCTCGTCGGGCGTCTTGCGCAGGTTGGCCAGGCTGTGGGCGTGGCTGGCAGACAAGGGCACCACCATCAAGTCAGCGCCCTGCTCCAGCGCGCGTTCGGCGCCTTTGTAGTTGGGCACGAGCACCGAGGCCACCAGGCCCGGCAGGGTTTTGGCGTGGGCCAGCACCTCGGCCGTATCGGCCAGCTGGGGCAGCAGCCGGGCGGGCACGAAGGAGCCCACCTCGATCTCGCGCTGGCCAGCGGCGTATGCGGCGTTGATCCAATCGATCTTGTGCGCGGTGGAGACCACGGTGGCAATGCTTTGCAGGCCGTCGCGCAGACCCACTTCGCGGACGGTGGCACGCGCCGGGGTGGTGGAAGCGGTAGAGGGGGTAAGCACTGCGTTGTCTCCTGCGGGTGGTGTTCTGCCGTCGATTCTAGAAATTCCCAACAGAATCAGAAAATACATTTTGGAAGCCATATGATTCCAAACAGGAATATCAAACACCTGGAGACAAGCCCATGCGCGATCTGGACCTGCAGACCCTGCGCCTCTTTGCCGCCGTGTGCGAGCAGCGCAGCATCGCGCGCGTGGCCGAGCAGGAGTCCATCGTGGGCTCGGCCATCAGCAAGCGGCTGGCGCAGCTGGAAGACACGGTGGGCACGGCGCTGCTACTGCGCAAACGCCGTGGCGTGGTGCCCACCCCGGCGGGCGAAACCCTGCTGGAGCACGCGCGCACCATGCTGGCCAGCGTGGGCCAGATTGAACGCGACATGGCGGCCTATGCCACCGGCACGCGGGGCCATGTGCGCATGCTGGTCACGGCCTCGGTGATGGCCGAATCACTGGCAGACGACGTGGCCGCTTTTCTGCAAGACCCGGCGCACCGCGACATCCAGGTAAGCCTGGAGGAGCGCGTGAGCCCGGACGTCGTACAGGGCATCCGCGACGGCAGTGCCTCCATCGGCATCTGCTGGGACGCGGCCGACCTTACAGGCCTGGAAACCTGCGGCTACCGTACCGACCACCTGGCCGTGGTGGCCCATGCGCTGCACCCGGTGGCCCAGCACCAGAGCGTGCGTTTTGCCGACGTGCTGGACCATGAATTCGTCAGCATGCCCGCACTGAGCGCCGTGCAGGTGTTGCTGGCGCGCGCTGCGGCCGTGGAGGGAAAGATGCTGGCGCACCGGGTGCTGGTGTCCAACTTCGATGCGGCACTGCGGGTGGTGCGGGCCAACCTGGCCATCAGTGTCGTGCCGCGCGAAGTGGCCCTGCCTTTTGCCCAGACTGCGCCCATCCGGGTGGTTCCACTGAGCGACCCTTGGGCCCGGCGGCGCTTCGCCATCTGTTACCGCAGCGCCCAGATGCTGGCCCCGGCCGCACAGTTGCTGGTCAGCCACCTGGCAGGGCTGGGCCGTCAGGAATGACCGTCTAGGAGCCTGTCAGGCTTGGCAAATGGACCGCAGCGGTCCATTTTTGGCTTCGCCGCTCTTCGAGAACACCGCCTTTTTGCCCCATAGCCGGGCTATGGGGCTGCAAATCCGGCAAAAACTGTCCTCGCTGGGGCCAGTTTTCGCTTTCGACGCTCCAAGTCCTACAGGCTCCCAGAACCGTGGCCCTACCGCAACAGTTTGACTTGTAACACAGGTTTTTCGGGGTGTAGCGCATGTGTGGTGTGCGTTCTGAGCTACCAAACTTGTAGCAAAATGGGTTCCGCGCTATAGTCTCAGCGCATCACCGGGCCCGGCATTCGCCCACCCGAATGAATATTTGATCCAACACTTGCGCGAGGAGAAGCGTCCATGAGCTCCAAAGAAAATGCCGCCATCAACCAGTTGTTCGAGCGGCTCGAATGCCGTTACGCACTGCGCGTGCTGTGGGCCCTGAAGGACGGTCACCCCCAGACCTTCCGCCTGCTGCAGGACAGCGTGGGGGGCATCACCCCCAACACGCTCAACACCCGCATCAAGGAACTGCGCGAAGCCGGTTTTGTAGACCACGGCAGCGACGGCTACACCGTCACCCCCTCGGGCGCCGACCTGCTCAAGCGCCTGTCGGACGTTCAGGCCTTCGCCACCCGTTGGGTCGCTGGCCGCGCTAAAAAAGCCTGACGCCAAACAGCCTCCCCGCCCCACTCAGGGAAAAGCCCCGCCGGACCTCCGCGCGGGGCTTTCGTTAAAATAGGGGTCAAAAATGCTGCTAGCGCTTAACCATCAAGCGCCAATAGCTCTTTTTTTAATAGCAAACAAGGAATTTCACCCATGGCACTGACCACCACCGCATCCGGCCTGCAATACGAAGACACCACCGTGGGCGAAGGCGCCGAAGCCACCAAGGGCCAGAACGTGTCGGTGCACTACACCGGCTGGCTCTACAACAACGGCGAGCAAGGTGCCAAGTTCGACTCCAGCCGCGACCGCAACGACCCCTTCGAGTTCTCGCTGGGCGCGGGCATGGTCATCAAGGGCTGGGACGAAGGCGTGCAAGGCATGAAGATCGGTGGCCAGCGCACCTTGATCATTCCTGCCGCCCTCGGCTACGGTGCACGCGGCGCGGGCGGCGTGATTCCACCGAACGCCACGCTCAAGTTCGACGTGGAACTGCTGAAGGTCGGCCGCTGAGCGCTGCGCCCTGTGACGCACCAAACACAAAGCGGCCTGGGGCCGCTTTTTTTGTGCCAACACTTCACGCATGAACCTGGTGCGCCTCTCGGGGGAGAGGATCCGGGCGCCTCAATCAAAAAGCGCTTCGTCCAGCCGCTTGAATTTGGCGTCACCCACCGCCTCGCGGATCTTGGGTGCCAGCGCCGCCAGATCCTCGAAGCTGCCCGCCCCTTCCACCGCCAGATTCAACCGGAATCCACGCAGCCCCAGCCCCGCTGTCAGCTCGGTGGCGATGGGGTAGGCCGCCTGGTAGCGCTCCTTGGGTGAGCGCCCGGAGCCCTCCAGCGGCGACGCCACCGTCCCCAGATCGGTGGCCGGTGCAGGCTCTGCCGTCGCATCATGCGGGGTGGCAAAAGCTGCAGGCAGAGACTGCCCCGGCAGCGGAGCCAGCAGTCCCTGCGCAATCATGGCCTGGACATCCTCCTGCGTGATCCCCATGGCTGCCGTGGCCGCCAGTATTTCGCCCGTAGAGCGCTTTCCGTCAAAAAGAATAAATGCCGAGCGCTGACGTGAGCTGAGGCTACCGCGCCGATCCTTGAGCGCTTCCTGCCCTGCCTGCGTTTTGACGAGAACCATGAATCTCCTTGAGCTGAACCATTGTGGTGTGACCGAGGCTCACCCCGACAGGTAAGCTTTTACGCCCCAGATTCTCACGTTTGCGCAGGCTTGGTAATCGGGGTTTACGCATAACCCCTTACAGGCGCACGGGCAGAGCACTCCAGCCTGCCAACGCAAGCCCCCCCTACATCTCTGACCGGATGCGCGGCAGCGCCGGGGCAGGCCGGGTCAGCCAGCTCACCACCACCGTCACCACCAAGCCGGTGGGCACGCCAAACACCCCGGCCGAGACGGGCTGAATACCAAACCACAGCCCGTCTGCCAGCATCCAGCTGGGCAGCGCGCGCATGGCGGGCACATGCGACAGCAGGTAGTACACCGCCACGCCAAGCCCTGCCAGCATGCCCGCCACCGCCCCCTGCCGCGTGGTGCCACGCCAGAAGATACCCAGCACCATCACCGGCACAAAGGCCGAAGCCGCCAACGAGAACGACGCCGACACCATCGGCAGAATCTCAGAGGGTTTGAGCGCCGCTACAAATGCCGCCGACAGGGCCACGGACAGCAAGGCAAACTTGCTCAGAATCACACGCTGCTCCGGCGACGCCTGGCGCTTTGCGTCCTGAAAATACAGGTCGCGCACCAGGGCGTTGCTGATGGTGAGCAGCAGCCCATCAGCGGTAGACAGCGCCGCCGCCAGCCCGCCAGCCGCCACCAGGCCCGACACCACATAGGGCAAGCCCCCCAGCTCCGGCGTGGCCAACATGATGAGGTCGGCCCCCAGCCGGATCTCTCCAAACTGCACGATGCCGTCAGCGTTCACGTCTTCCACCGACAACAGCGAGCTGTCCACCCGCGCCCATTGGGCCATCCAGGTGGGCAAAGCCTCGAAACTGCTGCCCACCAGGTTTTGCATGACCTCGAATTTCACCAGCACCGCCAACGCGGGCGCACTCAGGTACAGCAAGGCGATGAAAAACAGCGACCACGCCACCGATGCCCGCGCTGCCGACACCGTGGGCGAGGTGTAGTAGCGCGTGAGCAGGTGCGGCAAGCCTGCCGTGCCCACCATCAGGCAGAACATGAGTGCCAGGAAGTTGCGGCGCGTCAGCTCGTAGTCGCGTTGCTCATCGGGCGTGCCCTGCGGGTCACCCACATACGCCTGGCTGTGCAGGGGCAAGCCGCCCAGGGGACGCGCACGCTCGTAGTTCTCGCGCATTTCGCGGGTCCAGCGTTCGCGCGCCGCTGCGGCATCGCGCGGCAGGGCCGCCAGCTCGCGGCTGGCCGTGACGATCAAACCTACATCAGCGTTCTGGGTGCGCAGCGCGCGAATGCGCTCCCGCCCTTTCTCGCGCTCCCGCTCCAGGGCGCCTTCCACATCACGCAGCCGCGCCTCAAAATCCTGGGCGCGCCGCAGGTAGGTCTGCACCACCTGATGCTCTGCGGGGGAATCGAGCAGCTGCGCTTCCAGGTCGGCGATCTTGCTGATCTGCGCGCCATAGACTGCGGGCGCCAACGGGTTGCCCAATTGTTTGTACGCCAGCCAGGACACCGGGATCAGGAACGCCAGCAGCACCACCACATACTGCGCCACCTGCGTCCAGGTGATGGCGCGCATGCCACCGAGGAAGGAGCACAGCAGCACCCCGCCCAGGCCCAGCATGATGCCGATCTCGAACTGCACACCGGTCAGGCGCGAAGCGATCAGCCCCACACCGTAAATCTGCGCCACCACGTACGTGAACGAACAGAGCACCGCCGCCAGCGCCGCAATCACACGCGGCCACCGGCCGCCAAAACGCACATGGAAAAAATCGGGCACGGTGTACAGGCCCATGGCGCGCAGGTGCGGTGCGATCAGCATCGCCACCAGGCAAAAGCCTCCCGTCCACCCCAGCAGATAGGCCAGCCCCCCGGCCTGCCCCGGTGTGCCGGAAAAACCCTGCAGGTAAAGCGCCCCCGACAGACTGATGAACGATGCGGCACTCATCCAGTCTGCCGCTGCCGCCATGCCGTTGTACATGGGCGGAATGCGCCGACCCGCCACGTAGTATTCCTCGGGGTCGGTGGTACGGCCATAGACACCGATGCCCGCGTAGACCATCACCGTGAGGAACAGAAAAATGGGCCCGATCCAGTGCCGCGAAAGCCCCTGGTGCTCTGCCCAGGTCATCAGCGCCAGAAAGGCCAGCACACCGGTCACATACAGCGCCAGGATGCGGTGCAACCGCCATAGATAGGCCCGGTCGGTGTCGGAAGAATTGTTTTCAGCCATGGTCAGCCGTGGGGGCGGTCCGCGTCGTCCGAAAGGGCGACGGCATCCGCTGCGAGGCGCTCCGCATCCTGCCGTTCGAAGCGGTTCATGGCCCAGCCATAGACCACCACAATGCCGATGAACACCAGCACTGCCCCCTGCGCCGCAATCCAGTAACCCAGGGGCCAACCGCCAAAGACCAGCACCTGCAGGTCCCGGGCGAAATAGGTGGCACCAAACGACACCAGCGCCCACAGCAGCAGCAAGCCGGCCTTGAGCTTGAGATGCCGCACATCGTGCAGATCGGGCGGGAACGGGCCCGCCATTTCGGCATCTGCAGAACGCCGGTGCTGCTGCGGTGGCTGCATCACAGGCACGGCATCAGGGACGCAGTGGCGGGTGGTGCAGTCGGCACATGGCAGCCCGGTCGGAGCGTCAGCCTGCCAGTTGCTGCCAGGTGGCGATCACGCTGTCGGGGTTGAGCGAGATCGACGAGATGCCCTCCTTGGCCAGCCACTGCGCAAAGTCAGGGTGGTCGCTGGGGCCCTGACCGCAGATGCCGATGTACTTGCCCTGGGCCAGGCAGGCCTTGATGGCCTGATGGATCAGTGCCTCGACAGCGGGGTCGCGTTCGTCAAAGTCCTGCGCCAGCAGCTCCAGGCCCGAATCACGGTCCAGGCCCAGCGTGAGCTGGGTCAGGTCGTTGGAGCCGATGGAGAAGCCGTCGAAGAACTCCAGGAAGCGCTCGGCCAGGATGGCGTTGCTCGGCACTTCGCACATCATGATGACCTTGAGATCGTCCTTGCCGCGCTGAAGGCCATGGGTGGCCAGCAGCTTGGTCACGCGCTCGGCCTGGCCCAGCGTGCGCACAAACGGCACCATCACCTGCACGTTGGTCAGGCCCATGTCGTTGCGCACGCGCTTGAGCGCCTCGCACTCCATGGCAAAGGCTTCACCGAAGTCTTCGCTGATGTAGCGGGCTGCGCCACGGAAGCCGAGCATCGGGTTTTCTTCCTCGGGCTCGTAGCGGCTGCCGCCGATGAGCTTGCGGTATTCGTTGGACTTGAAGTCCGACAGGCGCACGATGACGGGCTTGGGCCAGAAGGCGGCGGCAATAGTGGCCACGCCTTCGGCGACCTTGTCCACATAGAACGCCCTGGGGCTGGCATGGCCACGGGCCACGGACTCCACGGCCTTCTTCAGGTCGGCATCGATCTGGGGGTAGTCCAGGATGGCCTTGGGGTGCACACCAATGTTGTTGTTGATGATGAACTCCAGCCGGGCCAGGCCCACGCCTTCGTTGGGCAGCTGGCAGAAGTCAAAGGCCAGCTGGGGGTTGCCCACGTTCATCATGATCTTGGTCTTGATGGGGGGCATCGCGCCGCGCTGCACTTCGGTCACTTCGGTTTCAAGCAGGCCGTCATAGATCTTGCCCGTGTCGCCCTCGGAGCAGCTCACCGTGACCAGCGTGCCGTCCTTCAGCCGCTCGGTCGCGTCGCCGCAGCCGACCACGGCCGGGATGCCCAGCTCGCGCGCAATGATGGCGGCGTGGCAGGTGCGGCCACCCCGGTTGGTGACGATGGCGCTGGCGCGCTTCATCACAGGCTCCCAGTTGGGGTCGGTCATGTCGGTCACGAGCACATCGCCGGGCTGGACCTTGTCCATCTCGGAAATGTTGTGCACCAGGCGCACCGGGCCGGTGCCAATCTTCTGGCCAATGGCGCGGCCCTCGGCCAGCACGGTGCCATGGCCCTTGAGCTTGTAGCGCAGCTCGGCCTGGCCCTTGGCCTGGCTCTTCACGGTTTCAGGGCGGGCCTGCAGGATGTAAAGCTGGCCGTCGGTGCCGTCCTTGCCCCACTCGATGTCCATGGGGCGGCCATAGTGCTGCTCGATCACGAGCGCGTAGCGCGCCAATTGCTCCACGTCTGCGTCGGTCAGCGAGTAGCGGTTGCGCTGCTCGGTGGGCACATCAATGGTCTTGACCAGCTTGCCGCTGGCGGCCTTTTCCTCAGGCGTGGAGAACACCATCTGGATCAGCTTGCTGCCCAGGTTGCGGCGGATCAGCGCCTTCTTGCCGGCCTGGAGCATGGGCTTGTGCACGTAGAACTCATCGGGGTTCACGGCGCCCTGCACCACGGTTTCGCCCAGGCCGTAGCTGCTGGTGATGAAGACCACGTCCTCAAAGCCGGACTCGGTATCGATGGTGAACATCACGCCGGCGGCGCCCAGGTCGGAGCGCGCCATGCGCTGCACACCGGCCGACAGGGCCACCACATCGTGCTCGAAGCCCTTGTGCACACGGTAGGAAATGGCGCGGTCGTTGTACAGCGACGCGAACACTTCCTTCATCTTGTGCATGACTTCGTCGATGCCCACCACGTTCAGGAAGGTTTCCTGCTGGCCGGCAAACGATGCGTCGGGCAAATCCTCGGCCGTGGCGGAAGAGCGCACGGCAAACGAGGCAGCGGGGTTGCCAGCACTCAGCTTGGCAAATTCGTCGGCAATGGCCTTTTGCAGGTCGGCCGGGAAGGGCTGGGCCTCGACCATCGCGCGAATTTCTGCACCGACTTGTGCAAGGGCGCGCACGTCTTCGGTGTCCAGGCTCTTGAGCTTGGCGCTGATGCGGTCGGCCAGGCCGTCATAGGCCAGGAACTCGCGGAACGCGTGGGCGGTGGTGGCAAAGCCCGTGGGCACACGCACGCCCTGCGGCAGCTGGGAGATCATCTCGCCGAGGCTGGCGTTTTTACCGCCAACGACCTCGACATCGGTCATTCTCAGGTTTTCAAACGGTACGACCAGGGCGGTCGGGCTGAAAAGTGCAGACATGGGAAAGCTCCAGAAGTTGAAACCGGGTCTGCGTGCCGGGCCCTGGATGGCTCCTGGCAGGCGGCCATGCACGGCCTGAGGCTTTGTCGTTGTGGTTGTGGGCCGACGCGGTGCATGGTGAGAATTGGATAATTGTGACAATTGTAGGCCCGAGCATCTGGCAGCGGGCTGACGCTTTCACGCGACTTACGCAAATCGGGCAATCACCACTTCTTTGTGGTGGCAACCCGGCTGGCGCAAGCCGCATCCAAAAAAAGGGGCTCCATGCACTCGCGCACCGTATTTTTTGTCTCTGACGGCACCGGTATCACCGCCGAAACCTTCGGCAACGCCATCCTGGCCCAATTCGAGATGAAGCCGCGCCATGTGCGCCTGCCCTTCATCGACACGGTGGACAAGGCCCACCAGGCCGTGCGGCAGATCAACCACACCGGAGAAGTCGAGGGCAAAAAGCCCATCGTCTTCACCACGCTGGTCAACATGGAAGTGCTCAAGGTCATCCAGGACGGCTGCAAGGGCATGCTGCTCGATATGTTCGGCACCTTCGTCCACCCGCTGGAGCAGGAGCTGGGCATCAAATCGCACCACCGTGTGGGCCGCTTCAGCGACGTGAGCCGCAGCAAGGAATACACAGACCGCATCGAAGCCATCAACTTCAGCCTGGCCCATGACGACGGCCAGAGCAACCGCGACCTGGCAGGTGCCGACGTGATCCTGGTGGGCGTGAGCCGCAGCGGCAAGACCCCCACCAGCCTGTATCTGGCCATGCAATGTGGCCTGAAAGCCGCCAACTACCCGCTGATCCCCGAGGATTTCGAGCGCCGCCAGCTGCCCCCTGCCCTGGTGCCGTTTCGCAGCAAGATCTTTGGCCTGACCATCAGCCCCGACCGCCTGGCCGAGATCCGCGCCGAGCGCCGCCCCAATTCGCGCTACGCCAGCCTGGAGAACTGCCGCATGGAGGTCTCCGAAGCCGAGGCCATGATGCGCCGCGCAGGCATCCGGTGGTTGTCCACCACCACCAAGTCGATTGAAGAGATTGCGACGACCATCCTGCAGGAGATTCGGCCGGAGAGGCTGGTGTATTGAGCAGCGTTGCATGGCAAGTACGACCCAACCTCCCTCGGGGGCCATGGCGGATTCATGCAAAAACAGGCTCTACCGCGCTACTGACAAGCGCAACACGCTATAAATAATATAGCAATGTTTTCACAGGACCGGCGGTGCAGTCTGGCTTGCTCCGCAGACCCCGCCCGCAGATCACGGCAAACCACTGCCAGCGGGGCCATCGCCCCCAAACAATTCAAACACCATGCTGCGCAGCCATTGGTTCACCGGCTCGCGGTGCACCTTGGCGTGCCAGAACACGCTGATGGGCGCGTCAGGCAGTTTGACGGGGTGCGTGCGCACCACCAGGCCAAAGGGCTCGACCAGCTTGAGCGCCAGCCGCTCCGGCACCGTCGCCACCAGCGCCGTGCTTTGGAGGATGTGGCCCACGCTCACAAAGTGCGGCACGCTCAGCCGCACCAGGCGGTCGATGCCGGCCTTCTGGATCAATTCATCCACCTTGCCGTGCCCCGTGCCCGCCGACACGATCACCAGATGCTCTGCCGCCTTGTAGTCCGACAGCAGCAGCTTGGGCCGGTCCAGCGCGTGGCCCTTTCGGAACAGACACACATAACGCTGGCGGAACAAGCGCCGCTGGAAAAACCCGGCTTTCAGCTGCGGCAGCAGGCCGATGGCCAGGTCCACTTTTCCTGCCTCCATGTCTTCGCGCAGATGGGCGGCGTTGTTGCGCACGGTGTTCAGCGTGACGCCCGGCGCCTCCCGCTCCAGGCGCTCCAGCAGCGCGGGCAGGAAGACGATCTCGCCAATGTCTGTCATGCCGATGGTGATGGTGCGCTTGTGCGTTGCGGGCGTGAACTGCGTGCGCTGGTTCAGCCCGCTGTGGATCATGCCCAGCGCATAGCCCACGGATTCGCCCAGTTGCTCGGCAAACGGCGTGGGCACCATGCCGCCCGAGGTGCGCAAGAACAGCTCGTCGCCAAAAATGCGCCGAAGCTTGGCCAGCGCGTTGCTGACCGCAGGCTGCGTCAGCCCCAGGTTGTCGGCCACCTTCGACACGCGCCGTTCGACCATGAGTTGCTGAAACAGCACCAGCAGGTTCAGGTCGATATCCGATAGCTCCATCACTACTCCATCAGCTCGGGTGATATGAAGTGGCGATGGTATTGCAGCCAGTGATTCGCAGGCGCTTTCGTGGGCACAATGGGCTGGATGAAATCGACCGCAGCCCGCCATGGACATCCTCGTTCAGCCGCTTAACCGCGTGATCCGCGCCGAGCCCGGCGTGAACCTGCTCGACGCCCTGCGCGCGGCGCAGGTTCCGATGTCGTATTCATGCCTGTCGGGCCGCTGCGGCATCTGCCGCTGCCGGGTGCTGTCTGGTGAGGTGCTCGATGGCGGGCGCGAGCAGCAGCGCCCGCTGGACGGCGTGGACGGTGCCGTGCTGGCTTGCCAGACCTATGTGACCGAGCCCTGCACCATCGAAGTGCCCGCCCCCGAAGAGGCCGTGGTGCACCGCGCCCGCGTGGCCAAGGCCACCGTGGTGGCCATCGAGCCACTGGCGGCAGACATCCGGCGCCTGCTGCTCAAGGTGGCAAAACCGATTGCGTTTTCACCAGGCCAGTACGTGCAGTTGGGGTTCACGCCGACGCATGTGCGCCCCTACTCCATGGCAAACCAGCCGGGCGAACAGCTGCTGGAGTTTCATGTGCAACTCATGCCCCAGGGCCGGGTCAGCGGCTACATCGCCGGGCAGCTGAAGGTGGGGGACAAGGTCAAGGTCAGCGGGCCGCTGGGTGCGGCGTATCTGCGCCAACAGCACACGGGGCCCATGCTGTGCGTGGCTGGGGGCACCGGGCTGGCATCGGTGCTGTCGGTGGTGCGCGGCGCAGTGGCTGCCGGAATGCGCAACCCCATTCACCTGTACTTCGGCCTGCGCTCGCCGCGCGAGCTGTATGGCCTGGCGTGGCTGGACCATTTGCGCAGCGTGCACCCGGCCCTGCAGGTGCATGTGGTGGTGGCCTCGGGTGCCGACTCTGCCACGCAGCGGCGCGGGCTGGTGACCCAGGCCATCGAGCAGGACCACGCCAGCCTGCAAGGCTGGCAGGCGTATCTGTGCGGATCGCCGCCGATGGTGGAGACCACCACACTGCTGGCGCTGGGCAAAGGCCTGGAGGCGGCGCACCTCCATGCCGAGGCTTTTTACATGCAGGGCGACTGATTCCATCTCCAAATCATCCGTGTCGTTGTTGCTTCGCCTTGCCGTGCTACAGCACTGTCTGCGGCTTCGCGCCTAGACACGAATGATTTGGAAACGGAATGAGGTTCTTGGAGTCGCCTGAATCCACTTGAACCGCTCACTCAGCGCGGTCGAAGCGCCGCAAGAGGCTTCGACAAGCTCAGCCCGCATCCGGCTGCTCGCTGGGCGCCGCCTTGCGAAACGCTTCCAGCTGCGCGCAGGCCGCGTCCACCGCCTGCACCAGCGGCCAGCGCGACAAGTCCACCCTGAAGCGGCGCGCGCTCTCCACCTGCGGAACCAGGTACACATCGGCCAGCGTGGGGGTGCTGCCAAAGCAGAAATCACCGCGTTGCGGGTCCTTCAACAGCAGCGCCTCAATGGCATCAAAGCCCGCGCTGATCCAGGTGCCGCACCAGTCGTTCACAGCTGCATCGTCCGCACCAAAGCGGTGGCGCAGCGCCTCCAAAATGCGGCGGTTGTTGATGGGGTGGATGTCGCAGCCCACGATGGCGGCCAGGGCGCGCAACTGGGCGCGATCGCCTGCATCGCCGGGCAGCAGCGGTGGGGTGGGATAGCGCTCTTCGAGCCACTCGATGATGGCGGGCGACTGGATCATCAGGCGTTCGTCGGCTTCCAGCACGGGCACCAACTGCTGCGGGTTGATGGCCTTGAAGGCATCGCCCAGATGCTCCTCACGCCGCAAATCGACCGCAATCTGCTCGTAGGCCAGCCCCTTGAGGTTGAGCGCAATGCGCAAGCGGTGGGATGTTCCGCTGCGGAAGAAGGAATAGAGCTTCATGGTCAGTCTCCGTCTCAGTCCAGGGCAATCTTGGCGCGCTTGACGACTTCACCGAACGTGCGCGAATCGCGTTCGATGGCCTTGGTGAGTTCAGCGGGCGGGCCAATGTAGGGCTCAAACCCGAAGGTCGCCAGGCGCTCCTTGACCTCCGGGGTGGCCAGCACCTTGCCCACGTCGGCATTGATCTTCTCGATGGCGGCCTTCGGCGTGCCAGCAGGCGCGAACAGGCCCACCCAGGTCTTCACTTCAAACCCGGACGGGCCGCCCGCTTCGCCCATGGTTGGAATGTCGGTGAAGCCCGCCAGACGCTGGGGCGCAGCCAGGGCCAAAAACTTCACCTTCTTGGCCTGGAACATCGGCCCGGCCGTCGCCGCCGTGCCAAACGCCCACTTGATATCGCCCGTGGCCACAGAGGTGTAGACGCTGCCCATGTCCTTGTAAGGCACATGCATCATCTTGGTGCCCGTTGCTGCCTCCAGACTCGCCGCGCCCACATGGGCCACGCTGCCGATGCCCCAGGAGCCGTAGGTGATGTCGCCTGGCGCCGCCTTGGCCGCCTTGATCAGATCGCCCACATCCTTCCAGGGCGAGTTGGCCGCCACCACCACAAAGAAGTTCGTGAAATACACCGGAGCGACGGGCTCGAAATCTTTGGTCGGTTCATAGGGCAGCTGCTTGAACACATGCGGCTGCAAGGCCATGTGCGTGTTGTCCACCTGCAGCAGCGTGTAGCCGTCTGGCGTTGCGCGCTTGGCATCGCCGATGGCGATGAAACCGTTGGCACCCGGCTTGTTGTCAATGACGAGTTGCTGCCCCCAATTGCGCGACAAGCGCTCGCTGAGGATGCGCATCACCGCATCGGGGCCGCTGCCGGGCGAATACGGCGCGACGGAGCGGACGGGCTTGGCGGGGAAGGTCTGCGCCACGGCGTTGGGCACGCTCGCGGCGGCCACAAAGGCCAGCGCGCAAAGCGCCAGGGCAGGTCTAAAAATCTGTGAACGAATGGCGGTCAGCATGGGGGGGGTGTCTCCTTGGTTTTATGAAAGCCGAATCCGGCTGGTGAGTGATGGATCAAACAGTGACTTGCGCACGGTGGCTGTGCAGCGCCTCAAAAATCGGCGCATCACTGAAGCGGAACAGGTCCAGCGCGCCAGCGGCCGATGCCTGGGCCGAGAACGGTTGCCACGACGGCACCACAAACAAGTCGCCCCGCGCCACCTGCCAGGTGCGTTCACCCACCGTGACGGTGCCGCTGCCGTCAAACACCTGGAACACCGACGACCCCACCTCACGCTGAACCCGCGTTGCGCCGCCTGCGCGCACGCGGTGCATTTCGGTCCGCATCGTGGGCAGCACATCGGCGCCGGTGGTGGGGTTGGTAAAGCGCACTGCTGCATGCCCGGGGCTCAGCGTGCCTGCCTGGCCTTCGTCTTCCAGCCCGAGCTGATCGGCCAGCGCACGGTCTGTGTCCACCCAGCGGTAGGCCAGCAGGGGCGTGGCGGGCTGCGCCTGCACCATCGATACCGGGCGCAGGCCCGGGTGGCCCCACAGCCTTTCGGAATAAGAACGCTCGGCGGTGGTGCGCTCGGCAGGCGGGAGCTTCTCGCGCCCCACTTCAAAAAACTGGCTCTCGGTGTAGTACGAGAACGGAATGTCCAGGCCGTCGATCCAGGCCATGGGCTCTGTAGCAGCGTTGTGGTGGGCATGCCAGTTCCAGCCGGCCTGGGGCAGAAAGTCGCCGCGCGACATGCGCACGGCATCGCCATTCACCACAGTCCACACGCCCTCGCCTTCCACCACAAAACGAAACGCGTGCTGCGTGTGCCGGTGCTCGGGGGCGTCTTCGCCGGGCATCAGGTACTGGATGGCGGCCCACAGCGTGGGCGTGGCAAAGGGGCGCCCGCCCAGCGCCGGGTTGGCCAGCGCAATCGCACGGCGCTCGCCGCCACGGCCCACGGGCACGATGGCGCCCGCCTGTGCGGCCAGGGCCTTCAAGCGGTCCCAGCGCCACAAGTGAGGCACGGCCTTGGATTGGGGCTGGCGGGGCATCAGGTCGCCAATCTGCGTCCAGAGCGGCACCAGCAGCTCTTGCTCAAAGCCCCGGTACAGCTGCTCCAGCTCGGGCGTCGGATCGGGCTGGCCATTGCCCGCAACGGCGTGCAGCCGCACGGGGGAAGGCGTGAGGTCGGTGGTCATGGTGGGGTTGCCTCCTGGATGTGGTTTTTTCTTACTCCGCCGGGCCAACGTGGAGCACGATGCTGCCCACGCCTTCAATGTGGCCGTCGATGCGGTCGCCCGCCAGCACGGGGCCTACGCCCTCGGGCGTGCCGGTGAAGATCAGGTCACCCGGCTGCAGGTGGTAGAACTTGGACAGGTCGGCAATCAGCTCGGGGATGTTCCAGATCAGCTTGGACAGGTCGGACTTCTGGCGCACAGCGCCATTGACCGACAGCTCCAGGTCGCCCTGGCCCAGCACCACCTGCGGCATGGGCACGATCTCGGAGACCACTGACGATTGCTCCACATCCTTGCCCAGGTCCCACGGCCGGCCCTTATCCCGCGCCACAAGCTGCAGGTCGCGGCGCGTCATGTCCAGGCCACAGGCATAGCCGTAGATGAGGCCGGGCGCATCGGCCTCGCTCACACGAAATCCGGGCGCACCAATGGCCAGCACCAGTTCCATTTCGTGGTGGTAGTTCTGCGTGCCGGGTGGGTAGGCCACGGTCGCGCCAGACTCGACCAGCGTGGACGGTGCCTTGGTGAAGTAGAACGGCACCTCCACCGCCTTGTCCACCGGGCGCCCCATCTCCACAGCATGCGCGTGGTAGTTGCGGCCCACAAAGAACAGGCGGTGGATGGGCAAGCGCTCGCTGCGGCCCCGCACGGGCAGCGAATAGACGGGGGGCGGGGTCCAGAGGTAAGTGGTTGACGTGGTTGCGGTCATCGGTGGTTTCCTTAGCGGGTTGTCGGGTTCGGTTCTGGTGGGCTTGGGTGCGGGTGCAGGCTTCTGTGCTGCGCGGCATCCAGTTGGGTTCACAGCTTTGCCATCGGCGTGTTCAGGTCGGCCAGCCGCTCGGCATTCACCGGCTTGCGCTGCTCGATCAGCCTGCGGGCAAAGCGCAGGTCGCGCGCTGCGTTGGCCCCTACGGCGGCCTGCACCACATCGCCCGCCAGGTAAAACAACACAAAGCTGCCGCTGGCCGGGTCGCCACGCTGCACCACGCGGTGCGCAGGCGTGGGCATGCCGTAGATCTGCAGGTTCATGCCGTACTGGTCGGACCAGAACCATGGCAACGGCTGGTAGTCCACGGCCTGGCCCAGGGCGGATCGCGCAGCAGCCATACCCTGCTCCTGCGCGTTCTGCCACGACTCCAGCCGCAGGCTCCGGCCCGCCCAGGGATTGGGTGCCACGGCCACATCGCCTGCGGCCAGGATGTGGGGGTCGGACGTGCGGCATTGGGCATCGACCAGCACGCCACCTTCGCAAGCCAGGCCCGCCTCGCGCGCCAGCTCGTCGTTGGGCACCAGGCCAACGCCCAGCACGATGGTGTCGCACGCCAGCGCGCTGCCATCGGCCAGCAAGACCTCCGAGCGAATATCTGCGCCGTCTGCGCCATCTGCAGCGCGGGCAAAGCCCCGCACCCCCGCGCCCAGCAACACGCGCACGCCCTGGGCGCGGTGCAGCGCCAGCAGGTACGCCGACACCTCGGCGGGCACGGTGCGCTCGCACAAGCGGCTTTGCGTCTCCACCACCACCACTTCCGCGCCCTGCTGGCGTGCGGTGGCCGCCACCTCCAGGCCGATCCAGCCACCGCCCACCACCACCACGCTGCGGCCAGGCCGAAGGGCCGGGGCCAGCGCCTGCGCGTCTTCAATGGTGCGCAGCGTGTGCAGCGGCACCTGGTCTGCGCCGGGCACGGCAAGCCGCCGGGCGCGCCCCCCGGTGCACAGGATGAGCTTGTCGTAGGGCTGCGCTGCGCCATCCGACAGCAGCACCTGCTTGGCAGCGCGGTCAATGCGGTGCACATGCACGCCGGGCCGCCATTGCACCGCCAGGGCGTCAAAGGCCTCGGGCTTCATGAGGCGCGTGCTCTCCGGCGCTGCTGCGCCCGATAGCACCGCCTTCGACAGCGGTGGCCGTTCGTGCGGCGGATGGGCTTCGTCACCGACCAGCACCACGCGGCCCGCAAAGCCTTCGCTGCGCAGCGTTTGCACCGCCCAGCCGCCCGCCTGGCCCGCACCGACGATCACGATGGTGTGGGACGAGTGGGCGTTTACGCCTTCATGCGGCAATGCGGCGGCCTCGACCTCAGGTCGTTCGGCAGTCATGGGGGCTCCTTGAGAGGTTCAGTCCAGGGCCAGCCACACGCGGCCGCCCTCGATCTTCACGGGGTAGCTGCGCAGCGGCTCGGTCACCGGCGCACAGGTGGGTTTGCCGTTGCGCACGTCAAACTTGCCCTGGTGCAGCGGGCATTCGATCTCGTGCCCTTCCAGAAACCCATCGCACAGGCGTGCATGGCCATGGGTGCAGATGTTGTCGGTGGCAAACACCTCGCCGCCCACGCCATACAGCGCAATGTCGCGCCCGGCCACGGCCAGGCCGATCACATCATCCTCGGGCACATCGCCGTGCGCGGCGGCGTCAATCCAGTTCGTCGTCATCGTCGTCATGGCGGCTCCTCAGATGGGGTAGATCAGCGAGTTGGGGATCATCTCGCTGTCGTAGACGACGAGGCGCGACGCGAACTTCAGGCCCTCGGGCGTCGGCACCACTTCATCCAGCGTGCGCCCCACGTTGAACACCGTCGATTCCTTCGACAGGCGTGTGCGCAGCACTGCATAGTTGGCCTCGCAGTGGATGCGGCCATCCGCATCCACCTGGTGCACCAGCGGCGCACCCACCACATGGCGCTGGTAATAGGGGTCGTGGAACAGCGTCTCACGGATGCCGTAAACGCGGTCTTTCAGCATGCCCTTGCTGTCAAACGCCAGCGTGGCCAGCGGAAACCCGCGCTCGTGGTTTTCGCGCGGCTGCAGCTTGTACACGCAGTGGTCGATGAAAAATTCAGGCCACGCCTCCCAGTCCGCCGCGTCGAGCGCGCGGGCGTAGCGGGCGTAGAGCTGGTTCAGTTCGAAGTAGGTCTGGAAGTCCATGGTCAAGCCTCCGCCTCCATCACCTTGCGCCAGTATTCGTACATGCCCCGGATCAGCGTCTCGGTCACCATGTGGTCCGTGTCGCCCACATCGCGCCCGCCCAGCTCGGCCAGCGTGCGGTGCGCGGGCTTGGTCTCAAAGCCTTCTTGCGACCACTCGATCACCTCGCCATCGTCGGCCGACACAAAGCCCGCCGGGCCGAACAGATTGGCCTGGCGCAGGCGGCGCTGCGTCATCTCCTCGCTGTCGTCCTCAAAGCCGAAATGCGTCCACACAAAATCAAAAGCGCCCTTGCCATCGGGCTGGATGTGGCGCGTGGACACGCTGTTGACCTGCTGCTGAAAAATCACGCTGGGGAACACGGTCATCATCACCGCCGTGGGCACAGATGCCGGTGCGTTGGGCGCCGCAGCATCACCACTGCTGGCAGCCAGGGGTGGCCCCGCCCACCAGTCCTCCTGCGCAATGTCCAAAAAGCGCGGGTCATTCAGCGACATGCTGGCCTTGAAGCTGGACACCTGCGTCACATCCGCCGCCTTGCCCGCAGCGCCACGGGTCGAGACCATGGCCGCATGGCGGTGCTGCGCATCCATCAGCAGTTCCGACTTGTTGTCTGCTCGCCAGAGCCCAAAGGTAACGAACCAGGTGTGCAGGAGGCCGGGGTGGTACGGGTCTTTGATGTTCTCTTGCATCAGCTTCCAGTTGCCCGGAATGCGCTGGCGGTTGTAGCCCAGGATGGTGAGCTTGCGGCCATTGAACAGCCGGTCAAAGTAGCCCAGGATGGTGGGGCCCAAGAACTCCTCCAGCGGCTCCACGCTGTGGTCGAACGACGCAAACACCACACCGCCACGGGTGGCCACCTTGAGCTTGGTCAGCCCATGCTCTGCCGTGTTGAAATCCGCAGGCATGCCGCCATTGACCTTGCCATCCTGCTTCACGCCGCGCCGAAACGGCACACCCTGCAAGTCGCCCGACAGGGTGTAGTTCCACTGGTGGTACGGGCAGGTCAGGCTCTCGCGGTTGCCATGCCGCTCGCGGCAAAACGCCATGCCACGGTGGGCGCAGACGTTTTCCACCACATGGATCGAAGCATCCTTGTCGCGCACCAGCAGCACCGAACGCTCGCCGATCACCGTGCGCTTGAAATCCCCCGCGTTGGGAATCTCTGCCTCCAGGCCGACATAACACCAGTGCCCGTTGTAGAACAAACGGTCCAGCTCCTTGCGGTACAGCGCCTCATCGGTATAGGCCTGAAAGGGAATGCGGCTGGTGCCGTCCGTCTCCCAGCGGATCTGCTGCGGGAACACGGTCACGGGGCATTCATGCATGGGCGTCTCCTTTGTGTTTTGTCATTGCCAATCAATCAGTCGATCCATCGATCCATCAGTCTTTTGGAGCCAGTACGGATGCACCCAGCGCCTGGGGACCGATCATTCGCGCTGCGGCAATATCAGTCAATGGAACGCTAGTGATGTTTCACATCACTGGTGTGAATATGACTTTGACGGCGGTGCGGGAGATTGCAGGGCCATGTGGCGGTGCAAGGCGCGCGAGGCCGCGCCGCACGCAGGTTGCGTGAGCGGGACAAACGGGAACGGGTACTGGGGGTGGTCGGCCGAGAACCATCTACCGATGGGTCTGGGCCGGGCGGACAGCCTGCGTGGCAGGGAGGCCGTTGGGGACAATGCTCAGCCGATGGGTGGCTGGGCCAAGCGAGGGCATTTCAAATCAGCTCAGATCAACAGGGGCTGCTTTGCAGCGATTGCTGTCATCCGAGCTTTCCCGCCGAATGAGTACTATCGGCCAAAAGCAGACGCTTGAGATCGTGACCAAATCAGAGTTCGCAATCCTTATCCTTTGGGTCATCCTGCCTCCTTTGCTGGTTGGCGGTGCTTTGATGTGGAGACTCCAGCGTGGAGTTCGTCCTCAGATTGCCTTCGTGCTGCTCTCGCTGGTATTGATGGTTGCCCTTTTACTGTTCGGCCCGAATTGGCTTGGTCGCTACCTTGGGTTGCACGACATCGAATTTCTGGGGCGTCACATGATGTGGGCACCGCTTGGTTGGGTTTGTGCGATTGCAGCTTGGCCTGTCGTTGCTCTCCTGTCGCGCCGCAAAAAACGTATGTCCTGATGGGTTGCCCAACACTTCTTGTGCTTGGAAGCGCTGGCAGAATTCGGCCAGTAGCAGCCAGTCACCGCCAATGTAAGTGGACGTTCAACGTGCGTATGACTGGCGCCTTGCGACCGGACGTCGAAAGGCGTCCGTGTTCTTAGATTGCACCTCTCGGCCTCCGCAGGCCTCTGGTGCCGACGAATGCAAGGCATGCCAAGCTCAACAAAGCCAACAGCAGGGACGCCAGTTTTGTAGCCTCGGCAGCTGAAGGGGGACAGTTAACGGCGTACTCCTCGCAGGAGTAGTGCTTCTCCCTAAACGTGACATCATCTCGGGTTCCCAGATCGTCTTTTCTATCGACGCCAATAGAGTAGACGGAGAATTCGCTGCCTCGTACTCGATAAACGTAAGCTTGGTCCCAGGGGTCGCTACCAAAATTTCGGATGTAACCGGCAGCGGAAAGGGCTTCTAAGGAAGCGGGTAGCGAGCCGACTTCTTTCTGGTACCGAATGATCGCCATTCGAGCTTCATCAAGCTGGATCAGCGCGTAGTTGATCTTGGGATGCTTGAAACGAAGAGGCTCCGCAATCTCGGCCGCAACGAACGCGCCTACAGCGACTAGTAATGCCAAGGTGCAGTGGGCGACTCGAAGCATGGCGTGAAATCTAACGAGAAAGTGAGCGGACAAACGCTGAGTCCGCAAACTATAGCGTGCCAATAGGCTGAACCTGGCCCACCTTCTATGCAGTTTGGAACCGATCAATCTGAATCAACGGCTGCTTTTGGGAAGGGATACCCACTGTCGGCTCAGGGCCCGATAGCGTCCCTCGCCGTCGGGCAGAATTCGGCCAAGAGTGGCCGGTGGCAGCAAGTGAAAGCGGACGTTCAACGTTTGACATGAGAGGCGAATATAGGCAGAAACAGTTCGTCGAAAGGAGTCCTCTCGATGAAAGGTTAGTGCTTACCAGGCTCCTCAAGTCTGCTTTGGATTTTCTCGATGAGGTACTCGTAGCCTTCAAGGGAAACGTCGTCCTCACTTGGTTGCCAAAGACCTGAATGAAGAAGTGCGCGAGCCTCTTCCAGCACTTCAGCGGCCGCATACTTATCTAAGAGAACATCGGTAAGTGATTCGGCGTAGCTTATGAGCGCGAGTGGCGAGCCTGGATCGGCCTGCAGCGCCTCCTGGTAAAGCTTGTGTGCTTGGCTGAGGTTGGCATCCAGTGCCTCTACATCTGCAAGCCGAAATAGCAGGCCAGAGATCAATGACGCGCCTCCTGCCTCTGTTCCAGCAGCGAGGCACTCCATGAGCGCACGGCGCGCGGTGGCGAAATCGCCATCAGCCTTCGCGAAGACGGCTGTCTTGTACGGCGGGAAGGTGGACAGATTAAATGTCATTGGGTGCGCTCTAACGTTTGAGGTAAGCGGATGCCGAAGGCAATCCTCGCTTGACTGCAATGTTATGCCTAGGGCGTCGATCAATCCGTCTTCAATGAATGGCCGCTTTTGGGGAGGTATACCCACCGGCGGCTCAGGGCCCGCTAGCGTCCTTCGCCGTGGGGCAGAATTCGGCCAGAAGCGATCGGTCACCTCAAATGAAAGCGGACGCTCAACATGAAGGTGACCGGCCGCTGCGGGCGGTCGGGTTGACTGACATGTTAAGCCGTTCAGCCATTGCACAGCGTCCTATGCTGCGACACACGGCCTTGCGCAAGTTCGAGAGCGCAAACGCACCCAGAACCGACTTGTACGAAGACACTGGAGCCGATAACCTGACTTTTCCAGCTGCGTTCTTTTGCCATTCCCGTAATCTCAGTAGTGGAACTTGCCGATCCAAGCGCGGCGCAAGATGCGGCAACCTGCTGCGGTGGGCCCGGCCGGAGCGAAGGAACAATGCCTTCAACAACCGCGTACGCCAAGCCCAGAATACACAAGGCGGCTCCAATGCCCATTGACCAAGAAAGTTGGCTTTTCATGGGCGATTTAACGATTAAGGCCAGCGGAGGCCGAAGGCCGTCCGTGCTGGGCCGATTTGTTAAGAGGCAATCGGGTGCGCATCAAGAAATGCTTTGATTCGTCCCTCTTCTTTTGCCACATGCTCAGCAATGTGAAAAATCTCTGACTTCAACGGGTGCGCAAGGGCTGCCTCGCGCGTCAGGAAGTCTTTCTCAGAGTCGGGGGAAATCCACTGCGACTCTTCTGGTTCTAGCATCGAGAAGCCATTGTGGGTCGACGTTCGGAAGATGAGAACACCGAAGAAGGCATGATTTGGTCGAGACGTTTCGTCCCCCCAGTCTCCGCCGATCTCGATGCGTGCATTGACCTGAGCTTCTGCATGCCCTTCACACCAAGATGCTTCGTACACCGCATAAGCATCGTTGTCGCGATAGATATAGCCATGAGTTGACTCTATGACCGTACCGCAGCAATCACACTCATGCGACTCTCTAGCTGGCCCCATTTCGATTTCGATGACTGACATTGCTTCTTAACGTTTGACATGAGAGGCGCGACCCGGCAAGCCGGGTCGCGCCTCTCGATGGAAGAGTTAGGCGGCTACTGCAAGGGCCTGGATGCGGAGCATTGCATCAGAAAACTTCCCATAGATGTCCTCGTCGGCGCTGTATTCAACTTGGCGTTCGGAAATGTACTGAGCGGCCGGCAAAAGGGCAGAAAGAATTGGCTTGATTGACGCTGGAGAAGTCTCCAGCCGACGCATGATCAGATTTAGAAAGCTATCGGCGGCCGTTGATGCATCAATGCCATAGTTGATCTCGAACACACGCGGCGACAAGACAAAGTCTCGGTAAGCAAGCATGTAGTACCGGAATGCGATGTCCGGCATGACGCTCAGATCTTCCACTCGGGACAGAAGATCAGTCGTCTCAAACAAGCGAATTGCCTCTCGATACGTCTGACCGCCAAATTTCCTGAATGCATAGTCCAGGTCGAAGTCTCCTGCGATATCGCCCCAGTCCGCAGTGGATGGCGGAGGAAGGTCCATAAGACGCCTAACGTTGGCGCTGTACGGCGCGCAGCCCGCGCCGCGAAGCGGCAACCTGTGGCTGCGTGTCCGCGACGAGCAACCTGTTATGCGGCTTTGTACTAGGGCACATAGACCATATAAACGACGAATTCGAAGCCGCCTTGAGCCTCTGATACCTGAAGGCTCAGCACAAGATCGCTTCTCCCCTCTGAAAGCGACCAAAGATCAATAAGTGCATCCCATCGATCGCCTTGCCAAATGCATACGGAGGAAGCCCACGTTTCTTCCGGCAGCGCAACCAACTCTGCTCCGTAGTCTTGGATGTAACTTTTGATGTGCTCCGCCGTTTTAGTAGAAACCGGAGCCACGCCAGGTACACCAGCATTGAGTTGATAGTCATGGCGCACAAATGCATCAACAACTCTACAAATGACTGGGCGCCAGGCTGTCGGGATAGGAAGCTCCGATTCCGAATCCTTGATTGCCAAAACCACCGGTTCATTCTTACTCGAGTTCATTCACAACGCTTTCTGAAGCGGCATAACGTAATTTAGACCGCAAAACCTGCGGGCTAAGCTGTACCGTGTGGGATATTCTGGACACTGATTTCTCCTGGAGGTGGCTTGTAGCATAGGTTTGCAAGGCATGCCCTGTTTAACCGTCCAGGCATAAAAATCCCGCGAAACCCGGCAGGCGTCAACTCGGCAAACTATAGCTTGCCTGTAGGCAGACACCGGGATTTACAACAGCAGCGTGCAACATGTCAAAGGCAGCTTCCAGGTGGCGCTTCACAACGGCAGCTCAGAGCCCGATAGCGTCCCTCGCCGTCGGGCAGAATTCGGCCAGGAGCGGAAATTCACGATATGTCGAATACCTCAATAGCCGAGCGAGTGCTGGAAATTGCGGACAAGTACGCTACTGGCTTAGCTCCCGCGAGCGCAATTGCCGCAAGTCTTGAGCTACATCTTTCGGCGCTTGAAGGCGTCCCCAAAGACTTGCAGGACAGGCTTCATGCGTTGTCTATTTTGGTTATCGCAGAAGATGTTTCGCCACAAGAAGCGGAGGAGCTCGGAATGCTACCTTGCAGCAATTCACTATCTGAGCTTCGGAGGATTCTTCGCCAACTTTGAGCGAGAAACAGACGAGACATCCCTGTCTGCTTTGGGCTCGTTGCAGTCGTTTGTCCTGGGCCTGTCAGCGTCGGCTTTGCAGTGAAAGGCGGCGTAGGGGTACGTGCGTTGAGGCAGATTACTATCGCGGGCTAGTCAGGAGCGCACCGGGGGAATCCTGAAGAAGTGTTTGGGGGCCGTTAAAGGTTCCAAAGGTGACGCCCTGGCCTAGTTTTTGTGGAGGGGAAAATGAAAATTCAGTGTGTTGAAAAAGATATACGCCAAGTCTTGGAGTCTGGCACGTACCTTATTCCGCGTTTTCAGCGTCCATTTTCTTGGGATGAGGATAACGTTGAAGAGTTTTGGGTTGATAGCACATCGGACCTCAAAAGGGATTACTTCATCGGGGCGTTTGTCTCTTACAACCTCTCAAGCTCCTCTTTTGGTCTCGTGGATGGGCAGCAGCGCATCACCACTATCACCATTGCTCTATGTGCCATTCGGGATAAGTTCAACGACTTGGGTTTTGCGGCCCCCGCCAAAGGGGTGCACCGTTTGATTGAAACACGGGACCTAAACGATCAGGCCCAGTTCGTTCTTAAAACCGAGACCTCGTACCCCTACCTGCAAGCCAAAATCCAGAGCCTTGAAAAAGAGGAGACGGAGATTGACGTGGGTGAGGAGGAGAAGGCGATCAGTGCAGCCTACAAACTCATTCACACCCTCATCGATCAGGGCGTGAAGGAGGCGGCCTCTAAGGTTGACCCTTCAAAGGCGAAGGCTGCGAGCAAAAAGTGGTTGGAAAGTGTGCGGGATAAGCTCTTGGGTCTTAAAGTGATTTCGATCACTCTGGACAACCAAGACGACGCGTATCTGATTTTTGAGACGCTCAATACACGGGGTAAGGACCTCACTGCCGCAGACCTTGCGAAGAACCATCTGCTGCGGCTGCTTCCTTCAAAGGGCAAGGCCATTGACCGTCCCAAAGACCATTGGGTGGAAATTCAGAGCACTTTGGAGCAGGCAACCCGGCCGATTCAAATAGCCACTTTCCTTCATCACTACTGGCTTTCAAAGCACCCCTTCACAACAGAGAAGGAGCTTTTCAAGGCAATCAAGAATGAGGTGTCTGCCACCAATGTTCGTGCGGTCCTTGATGAGCTTAGGACCGACAGTGATCTTTACCGTGGGATTTTGGAGCCCGAACGGCTCACCCTTTGGAACAAAGGGAATCGGGATGTCGAAGATTCGCTTCGCTGCATCTCTGAAGTCCTGAATATCCAAATCGCAAATCCACTGCTTTTGACGGTGCTGCGCCTGTTCAGTGCCAAGAAGCTCAAAGATGGCCAGGTCCGAGAAATCTTCTGGCTCGTGGAGCGCTATCACTACCTGTACACGACGATCAGCAACCTGCCTTCATCAGGCGGCGTGAGCAAGATGTACGCGGCTCATGCACGAGCTTTGGCGACTGCTGCCGATGCAAATGCTCGCGGTTTGTGCATCAACGAGTTCAAGAAAAAAATCAAGAGCAAGGTCCCCGCCCGGGACACGTTCATCACACGGTTCAAGGCACTCAACTACATGACGCCAAGGCACAAGGAGATCATCGGCTACTCACTGTGGAAGATCTACAAGCATCGAAACCCCGCTGTCGATGTTGATCGCACGGGGCAGTCGCTCGAACACCTTCTTTCACAGAACACTGGAGCACCTTCCATGCACAGCATCGGGAACCTTTTGGGTGTGCCCGTGAAGTACAACGGAGAGGTTTTGGCGGCCAACAACTTCGCAGACAAGAAGTCTTTGCTCAAAAAGCATGGCTACATCTTGGAGACTCAGATCGATGCTGCAACGACGTGGGGAACAGCAGAGATAGATTGCCGAACTGGTGACTTGGCGGAGCTCGCTTATGACGAGGTTTGGGCCATCAAGTAGTTGCGATTATTGGGGATACCTCGCACCGGGATCCTGTGAACGCAGGTGCGCTCGTATGGCACTGCAAGACATGTAGCTTGATCGGTTCGCCTTGGGTCTCCTACATCTTGAGCGTCCGCTACCAGCCTAAAACAGCCAGACACTCCGCCCAAAATAATCTGCCTATTCCCGCCCACGGAAGCTCAGCACCTTGCGCCCAGCATCAACCACCTCACTACCAATTTGATAGCTATAAGCGATTGATAGACAGGCGGTAGAGCCCGATTTTCTTCAAATTTCAGCACACCTCACTACTGAAACCACGCACGCACCTATCTCGCCCGTGCTCAAGGCGCACGGCCACTGAGACAGGCCACACACCGCCACGCCAGCAAAAGCCAACGCGGCGGCGCGTCGAGCACAACGCTTTCGTTCTCTCTACGACAGCGGCTTACTTCACGGCAAACCGCACATTCGCAGCCTTCTTGCCCGGCAGTGTCACCAGCGCCACCACCTTGGTGCCTGCTGCGACCTTGAAGATGCCTTTGGTTTCGAGCCTGCCCTCGCCTGCCGGTACAAGCACAGCCTCGGATTTCTCGGTGCCGTTGAGCAGGGTGAGCTTGGCGCTCACGCCCTCGGTCTTGGCGGGTTTGCCGTGGTCGCGCAGGTGCAGGGTGATGGTGTCGGGCTTGGCGACCAGTTCGTAGTCCATGTCGCTGGCCTCGGCCACGATGCCGCCGTGCTGGGGCTTGTGGTCGTGGCCTGCGCCGTGGTCGCCAGCGGCGTAAGCGGCGTTGGTGGCGTTGGTGGCCAAGGCTGCGAGGGCCAGGGCGGCGAAAAGTTGGCGGGTGGTTTTCATGAGAGTCCTTTCAAAGGGTGAATGAAAAAGCAAACGAACAGATAAAGAGAACAAGTACAAAACAAGAAAAGCTCAGAACGCCTCGGCGTTCTTGTCGTCCAGCAGGCGTTCGGCGTCTTTGCGGCCAAACAGCCAGAACAGGGCCGGGGTGAGGAAGGTGTCGAGCAGCGTGGAGCTGATGAGGCCGCTGAAGATGACCACGGCCACCGGGTGCAGGATTTCGGTGCCGGGGCGCTCGGCCTCCAGCAGCAGCGGGGCCAGGGCAAACGCCGTGACCAGGGCGGTCATCAGCACGGGGCTCAGGCGCTCCAGCGAGCCGCGCACGATCATGGCGGTGTCAAAGCGCTCGCCTTCCACGCGCATCAGGTTGAGGTAGTGGCTCACCTTCAGGATGCCGTTGCGCACCGAGATGCCCGCCAGCGTGATGAAGCCAATCAGCGCCGCCACCGACAGCGGCTGGCCCGACACCCACAACCCCAGCACCGCACCCACCAGCGCCAGCGGGATGTTGGCCATGATGAGCGCCGAAAGCGTGGCCGAGCGGTAGCGCGTGTACAGCACCACAAACATCAGCACCAGCGAGACGATGGCCAGCAGGCCCACCAGGCGGCTGGCTTCTTCCTGCGCCTGAAACTGGCCGCCCAGGGTGATGAAGTAGCCCTCGGGCAGGCGCGTGTCGCCCACGGCCTGGCGGATGTCGGCCACCACGTCAGACAGCGCCCTGCCCTGCGCGTTGGCCGAGAGCACGATGCGGCGCTTGCCGTCGTCGCGGCTGATCTGGTTGGGGCCGTCGCCCTCTTCGATGGTGGCCAGGCGCGACAAGGGCACGGGGCCACGGGGCGTGTCGATCAGCACACGCGCCAGGCCGTCGATGGAGCGTGCGCTGTCGGGCAGGCGCACCACCAGCGCAAAGCGGCGGCTGCCTTCCACCACCTGGGCCACTTTCTCGCCTTCCACCAGCGTCTGCAGCGCGGCCAGCACCTGGGGTGCGGGCACGCCCATTTGTGCAGCGGCGGCGTAGTCCACGCGCACGGTGATCTGCGGCGCCAGCACCTGCTTTTCCACCTCCAGGTCGGCCAGGCCGGGGATGCCCGCCAGCCGCGCGCGCAGGGCCTCGGCCTGGCCACGCAGGGTGTCCAGGTCGTCGCCAAAGAGCTTGATGGCGATCTGCGAGCGCACGCCCGACAGCATGTGATCAATGCGGTGCGAGATGGGCTGGCCGATGGCGATGGCGGCGGGCAGGTGCGCCAGGCGGCTGCGGATGTCGGCCTGCACCTCGGCCATGCTGCGCTTGAGCTCGGCCGCAGGCAGCAGGCCCACATCCAGCTCGCTCACGTGCACGCCTTCGGCATGTTCATCCAGCTCGGCGCGGCCACTGCGCCGGCCCACGTGCGTGACCTCGGGCACCTGGCGCACCAGCACCTCGGCCTGGCGGGCCAGCGCGCTCGATTCGGCCAGCGTGACACCGGGGTTGAGCCGCATGCCGATGAGCAGCGTGCCCTCGTTGAAGGGCGGCAAGAACGTGGTGGGGAAGAACGGCACCGCCGCTGCCGACAGCGCCACCGCCGCCGCGCTCAAGGCCAGGGCGGTGCGCGGGCGCGCCAGCACGGCCGAGAGCCCATTGCGGTAGCGCGCCTTGAGCCAGGCCACCACGCGGGTGTCGCCATGGTCCAGGTTCTTCATGCGCGGAAGCAGGTAGAACGCCAACACCGGCGTGACGGTGACCGACACCAGCAGCGATGCCAGCGTGGACACGATGAACGCAATGCCCAGCGGCACAAACAGCCGCCCCTCGATGCCCGGCAGCGCAAACAGCGGCAGAAACACCAGCACGATGATGGCCGTGGCATACAGGATGCCCGAGCGCACTTCCATCGACGCGAGTTTGACCACCTCGATGGGGTGCAGGCGGTGGTGGGGGTGCTTCGCTCGGTCCATCTTCAGGCGGCGCAGCACGTTCTCCACATCGACCACCGCGTCGTCCACCAGGCCGCCAATGGCAATGGCCAGGCCGCCCAGCGTCATGGTGTTGATCGACAGGCCGAAGTACTTGAACACCAGCGCGGTGATGAAGATGGACACCGGGATGGCCGTGAGCGCAATCACCGTGGGCCTGAGCGTGCCCAGGAACACGAACAGGATTACCGCCACAAACACCGAGGCGCCCATGAGCTTGCCCTGCAGCGTGGTGACCGAGGCCTCGATGAAGCTTGCCTGGCGGAAAGTGACGCGCGGCGCCTCCATGCCTGCGGGCAGGGAGTTCTTCAGGTCCACCAGCGCGGCTTCGATGCTGCGCGTGAGCCCGATGGTGTCGGCCGTGGGCTGCTTCTGGATGCCCAGGATGACGGCGCCCTGCCCTTCAAAGCCCGCGTCGCCGCGCTTGGTAGCGGCGGCAAAGGTGGCATCGGCCACCTGGCGCAGCAGCACGCTCTGGCCGTTTTTGGCGGTGAGGGCCAGGTTCTGCAGGTCTTCGAGCCGCGAGGTGCGGCCCAGGTGGCGGATGAGGTATTCGCGCCCGCCCAGCTCCAAGAACCCGCCCGAGGTATTGGCCGCAAAGCCCTTGAGCGCACCCGTGAGCTGGTCGTGCGTGATGCCCAGCGCCGCCATGCGCGCCGTGTCGGGCAGCACCTGGAACTGGCGCACCTCGCCACCGATGGGGATCACCTGCGCCACACCGGGGATGGCCATGAGGCGCGGGCGCAGCACCCAGTCGGCGTACTCGCGCACGGCCATGGGGGTGGTCTTGGCCGCGTCGATGGGGATGGCCACCTGCATGATCTCGCCCATGATGGAGCTGATGGGCCCCATGCGCGGCGTGATGCCGCTGGGCAGGCCCTCTTCCATGGACGACAGGCGTTCAGACACCATCTGCCGCGCGCGGTAGATGTCGGTGCTCCAGTCAAAGGTGACGTAGATGAACGACAGGCCCGCGCTGGAGGTGGAGCGCACGCTCTCCACACCGGGCAGGCCATTCATCGTGGTCTCCAGCGGGAAGGTGATGAGCTGCTCCACCTCTTCGGCGGCCATGCCGCCGGCCTCGGTCATAAGGGTGACGGTGGGTTTGTTGAGGTCAGGGAACACGTCCACCGGCGTGCGCGAGAGCGTGAAGGCGCCATAGGCCATGAGCACGGCGGCGGCGATGAGCACCAGCAGCCGGTTGACCAGGCTGTTTTCGAGAAGCCACTTGAACATCGTGACTCCTTAGCGGACCTGGTTGATGAGCGTGGCGCCCTGCGTGGCCACGCGGTCGCCGGGCTGCAGGCCCGAGGTCACGGCCACCGAGGCGCCGTCAAGCGGCACCGCAGTGACCACCCGTGGCGCAAAGCGCTCGGGCGACTCCTTGACCCAAACGATGGTCTGGTTGGCCGGGTTGCGCAACAGCGCGGCAGCGGGCACCTGCACGCCATCGACCTTGTCGGTGGACTGCACGAACACGCGCACCGGCTGGCCCAGGGCCAAGGTGCCAAGCGCAGACGAGTCGCCCGCAAACTGCAGCGGCTGCGCCTGATCACGCAGGCTGCGCGCCGCGCCCAGAAAGCGCAGTGGCACACGCTGCCCGGCCACGGCCAGCGTGGCACCGGCCACGCTCTGGGCCTGTGCCGGGTCGTAAGCCAGGGCCTCGATGCGCAGGCGCGATGGGTCTACCACCTCGAACACCAGTTCGCGCGCATCCACCACCTGCCCCGCCACGGCATTGGCCGAAGCGATCACGCCCGAAACGGGGGCCACCAGCGCATCGCGTGTGGCCAGGCCCGCGCCCACGGCGCCCAGGCGCTGGGTGAGGCTTTGCAGCTCGCTCTCGGCCGCCTCTATGTCCTTGCGCGGCACGGTGTCGGCCAGCTCGGTCAGGCGCGCCACGCGCCGTGCGGCCAGGTCACGGGCTGCGCGCAGTTCAGCCTGCTGGGCCAGTTGGTTGGAGCGCTCGATGGCGCCTGCCGTAGGCACTACATAGGCCAGCACCTCGCCCTTGCGCACCGCCTGGCCCACGCCCGGAAAGCCCTTGGGCCCGGCCTCCAGCCGCCCGGCCAGCACGGCCTGCACCTTGCCCCCCGCGTTGGGGTCCATCACCACGGTGCCCGCCAGTTCGAAGGCCTTGGCATGTTGCCCCATGGCTCCCACCACAGTGCGTACGCCCAGTTGGCGCTGCGCGGGCTTGGGCAGAAACACGCTGCCATCGGGCTGGCGGCTGGGGCCGTTGCCGGTGGGTGCGGGCGGCGCGTCGCCATGGTCGTGGCCGGGGCCTGCCGAAGCAGGCACAGGGGCGCTGAGCGCGGCAGCCATGAGCAGGGCCAGCCAAGAGGGCATGGGGTGCAAGCGCTTCATGCTGCACCTCCCACGCGCTGGGTGTTGCCCATGCGGGCAGCACGGCCCCGGCGCAAACCCCAAACGGCGACCAGCGCCAGCAGCACGGCGGCCACGGCCCCTGCGATCAGCACAGTGCGGCGGGCCAGCCCTGCGGGTGCGGCATCGGTGTGGGCGGCGGGGTGCAGGTCGATCTCGCCTGCGAGCAGGTCGGTGTCATTGCCTGCGGCCACGGTGGCGGTGACGGGGCTCACGCCCTCAGCCAGCGGGGCGGCCAGGGTGGCCTGGAACTCGCCCTCGGCCACGCGGGTGACGGGCACGCTGGTGCCCGCAATGTCCAGCTCCAGCCGGGCGTCTTTCACGGGGCTGTTGTCGCCCGCGTGGTCCAGATAGAGCGCAATTTTTTGCCCGTCGAGCACGCCCACGAGTTCAAACAGGTCCGAGGTAGCAGCAAAGCGCGGCAGGGCCGTGCCCGTTGCGGCAGCGGGGGCGTCGCCATGGTCGTGGCCATCACCGGCCAGCGCTGTCGGCGGTAGCAAGCCCAGCAGCAGGGCCAGTCCCAGTGTGGAGAAAGCGGAAGAGAGTGTCATGGTTGTCTTAAAAATTGGTCGAAATTCACAGGGAGTTCATTGCGGCAACAGGCCCAGGGCCTGGCGCAGGTGGGAGATGGCGGCCGCTGCGTCGATGCGGGCGCGGGCCAACTGGCGTTCGGCCTGGGCGGCCTCCAGCTCCACACGCAGGCGTGTGGGGCCGTCGGCTTCGCCCAGGCGGAAGGCCTTGTCGATAAAGCCGCGTGTGCCCTGCGCCAGCGCCGCGTGCCGTGCCAGCGCATCGCGCTGGGCCTGCGTGGCCTTCACGCGGGCCATGGCGGCGGCGATGTCGGCGGCCAGGCGCCTCTGCTCCACGGCAGCACGCGCCTCGGCATCGATGGCATCAGCGCGGGCTGTGGCCTGCTTTGCCTGCGCGCGATCGCCCCCGCCCAGGGGTATGCGTAGGCCCACGGTGAAGGTCTGCTGGTAGCGGTCGCCCGCCTGCTCGCGGCCGCGCGTGGCGGCCACCGTCAGCTCGGGGTTAGCACGGGTTTGCACGGCAGCCAGGTCGGCAGCGCGGCGGGCTACCTCGGCCTGGTCGTGCCAGTCGGCCGCCGCAGGGTGCTGGGCAGCGGCTGCCGTGGCGTCTGGCACAGGGGGCTCGGGCTCCGCCCCGTCCGCCAGCGCCAGGGTGGGCGCGGCCTGCACACCCCAGGCGGCCAGTGCGGCCTGCGCTGAGTCCCGCGCGCCCTGGGCCTCAGCCATGGCGGCTTCGGCCTGGGCCACGGCGCCGTCGGCCTGGGCCTGGTCGGCACGCGACAAGTCTCCCGCGCGCACGCGGCGCGCCACGTCGGCGGCCAGGCGCTGCGCGTTCAGCAGCCGGTCTTGCGCCAAGGCCCAGTCGGCCTGCGCGCGCTGCGCCGCCCACCAGGCTTCGCGCACAGTGGCGGCCAGTTGCAGCTGCGCGGCGCGCTGGCGGCTGTCCAGCGCCTGCGCTTCCGCATCGGCCAGCGCTGCCTTGCGGGCGCGCTCGCCGGGCAGCCACAGCGGCAGGGCCAGGCCCACTTCGGCCTCGCGGCTGCCCTGGTTGCTGCCGGGGCGGTCGGTTTTGGTGGACAGCTCCAATGCCATGGGCTCGGCCGTCCAGGCTGCCGCCGCGCTGCGTGTGGCCTGCGCGGCCTCGCGCCGCAAGGCAGCAGACTGCGCTTCGGGCTGGCGCTGCCAGGCCTGCTCGAACAGGGCCTGGAGCGTGAGCGGCGCTGTGCCGGGGTTGGAGGTCTGGGCCTGTGCGGCACTGCCCAGCAGTGCCCAGCCCAGCGCCATCACCACCAGCGCGGCGATGGGCGTGTGTTGTCGTTGTTTCGTTGGTTGCATCCGATTCCTCTGCAGTGGCCGGGGCCACAGGTTGAAATCGGCGAGGCGCGATGCACGGAGGGGACGTCAGAGGGGCACGCATGCCAACAGCAAGACGAGCACCGCTACTGCCTGGGAAGGCAGGTCTCCAACAGCATCAGGAAAAGAAACGGAGCCACCCAAGCCCCCGCCTCGCCGCTCAGGCGAAGAAGGGCCAGTTGGGGCGTTCGGGCCGCGTAAGGGGTGCGGGTGGCCAGGCGGGTGCGGCCTGGCCCGGCGGGTGCGCTACGGCCACCACGATGGCCTGGGCGCTGGCACTGTGCGCCAGGCCGCCGCCTGTGCCGTGGCAGGCATGGCAGTCCATGTCGGCCAGGGTACTGGGGGAGCCCCCCGGGACCGAGTGGTCGGCCCCTTCGTCGCCATGGTGCTCGTGCACATGGTGGCCAAAGTGCGAAGCCTGCGGCGCTGACTCGTGCCCGCAATAGGGCGAGGCCGCCGCCCAGATGGACTGGAGCGGCATGAACACCAACAGAAAGACGAGCAGCAAGCGGCGCATGGGCAGCGGGATTCTAAGCAGGCCGCACCACCCGCCCCGCCAGATAGCCTGACGGGTTGAGGGGCCTACCTCCATGGGTTGCACAGGCACACCATGCAGACGCTTCATTTTTGATAGCAATCTTTGAGACCCATAGCGCGGCAGAGGCCACTTTTGTCATAAAACGCCATTCATTGCGCCGCCACCAGGTACTGCGGCACCCCGTCGGCCGCCAGCACTGGCGTGCTGTGCACGCCCCACACCTGCGCGATGGTGGCGGGGGTGAGCAGGTGGGCTGTGGCGTGCACGCTGCGCGGGCCCGCCAGGCCCGGGGCGAGCAGCAGGCTGTCGTGGGCGTAGCGCAGGGCCAGGTTCAGGTCGTGCAGCACCGCGACCACGCCCACGCCCTGCTCCACCGCCCAGCGGCGCACCAGGGCCAGCGTGTGGTGCTGGTGCGCCAGGTCGAGCGCGGCGGTGGGCTCATCCAGCAGCAGCCAGCGGGTGGCGCCATCGGGAAGGGGCTCCCAGATCTGGGCCAGCGCGCGGGCCAGATGGCTGCGGGCGCGTTCGCCGCCCGACAAGGTGTTGATGCTGCGCCCGGCCAGGTGGGCCACGCCGGTGGCCTGCATCGCCTCGGTCACGATGCGCGCTTCGTGGCGGCTGGGCTGCTGGCGGTGGGGAAAGCGCCCCATCTCCACCACTTCCTGCACCGTGAAGTCGAAGGCCACGGCCGTGTCCTGCGGCAGCACGGCACGCTGGCGGGCCAGGGCCTGGGCGCCTTGGCCGGACACCGGTTGCCCGCCCATCCACACATGGCCCGAGCGCGGCGCACGCTGGCCCGAAAGCATGGCCAGCAGGGTGGACTTGCCCGCGCCGTTGGGGCCCAGGATGGCCGTGACGCGCCCGGGCACGAACTGCGTGTGCACGGTGGCCAGCAAGGGCCGGCCGGGCACGCCCACACCCAGCTGGTCGCACACCAGCAGATCGGCGGTGGTGGTGACCGGGGATGCGACGGCGGCATTCATACCTTGCTCCGGAACTGGCGCAGCATGACCAGAAACAGCGGCACGCCAATGAAAGCCGTGAGCACGCCCAGCGGCAGCTCTGCGGGCTGCACGATGGTGCGCGCCACGCCGTCGGCTGCGAGCACCAGTGCAGCGCCCAGCAGGGCCGAGCCCGGCAGCACCACGCGGTGGTCCGGCCCCGCCACCAGGCGCACCCAGTGCGGCGCCACCAGGCCAATAAAGCCGATGATGCCGGTGGCCGCCGTCACCGCGCCCACGGCCAGCGCCGTCACCAGCACCGCCAGGCGCTTGGTGCGCTCCACCGGCACGCCCAGCAGCGCGGCCTGCGCCTCGCCCAGCGCAATCGCGTTGAGCGAGCGCGCCAGCGCCAGGCCCAGGCCGCAGGCCACCGCCACGATGGCGCCCACCAGCGCCACGGCGCTCCAGCGCGCGCCGCCCAAGCTGCCCAGCAGCCACATCTGGAGGTTGCGCAGCTGCTCGTCGGTGGAGATGAAATTGAGGTAGCCCAGCCCCGCCAGCGCCAGCGCATTGACCGCCACGCCCGCCAGCAGCATCAGCCCCATGCGCGTGCCGCCATCGGCCTGCGCCAGTGCATAGATCAGCGCCGTGACCAGCAGGCCGCCGCCAAAGGCCATGCCCACCAGTGTCCAGCTGCCCAGGGTGCGCGGCAGGTCGGGCAGCCAGTGGCTGCCCAGCACGATGGTGACGGCCGCCGCCAGCGCGGCCCCGCTGCTCACGCCCACCAGCCCGGGGTCGGCCAGCGGGTTGCGAAACAGCCCCTGCATCAGCGCACCGGCCAGCCCCAGGCCGGCGCCAGCGGCCACACCCATCAGCAGGCGGGGCAGCCGGATGTTGATGAACACCAGATATTCGGGCGCCTGTTCAGCAGATGGTGCAGCGCCCAGGGCCTGCAGCAGCACCTGCCACAGCTGGGCGGGTGCAATGGCGTAGGCGCCCCGCGTGCTGGCCCACACGAACGCGAGGCCCACCAGCGCAACGCCCCACAGCAGCGCTGCGCGCGGCGACAGGCGCCGCAAAGACCAGCGCGCACCCGGCTGCGCCACAGCCACGCTGCTCACGCGGTGATCGCCTGGGTGCGGGTGTGCAGCTCGCGCACGGCAGCAGGCAGGCGCGGGCCAAAGCCCAGCAAGTGGCTGGCCTCCATGGCCACCAGGGCCTTGCGGCGGTAAGCGGGCGTGAGTGCCAGCTCAGGCCGCTGCCAGAAAGCGGCCTCGCCGCCCAGTGCCTCGATGCCCTGCGTGCTGTTGAGCAGCACCTCGGGCGCGGCGCTGGCCATGGCCTCGGCCGTGAGGGGCCGGTAGCCTGCGAACTGCGTGATGGCATTGGTCGCGCCCGCAAAGCGGATCAGCGCATCGGCCGCTGTGCCAGTGCCTGCCACCATGGGGCTGCCGCCGTGCGACAGGATGAAGATGGCGCGCGGGCGCCGTGTGGTGGCTGCCACCTGCTTTTGCACTGCCGCCCACTGCGCATCCAGGTCAGTCTGCAGGGCCTGGGCCTCGCGCTCGCGGCCCGCCACGCGGCCCACGGTGGCGACCTTGCGCCGCACCTCGTCCCAGGTGTGGTCGGCCTGCACCAGCTCCACGCGCACGCCAGCGCTGCGCACCTGGTCCAGCACCACGGGCGGCCCGGCTTCGGTGGTGCCCACCACAGCGTCGGGCTTGAGGGACAGCAGACCCTCGGCCGAGAGCTGGCGCATGTAGCCGACCTTGGCGGTCTTGAGCGCGGCCTCGGGGAACAGGCTGGTGGTGTCGGTGCCCACCAGCTGGCCTTGTGCACCCAGCAGGTAGACCACCTCGGTCAGCGCGCCGCCCAGCGAGACGATGCGCGCCGGGCGGGCGGCCCAGGCGGCCCCGGCCCCCATCGCAGACAACCAAGGCAAAGCCACCACACCGCGCAGCAGCCGCCGACGCGTGCCACCTTGCCCCCAGCTTTGCACGGCCATCGAATCACGCAGCATGGGCCAGCTCCTGCACGCCAGGCAAGCGTGCCACCAGGTCGCGCCAGCCCTGCAGTTCGGGCTTGCCGGGCTTGCGTGCACCGAAGAACATGGCCATCAGCTCGCCCGCGCGGTCAAAAGCCTCGACCGAGGTGACGACACCATCGGCCGTGGGCTTCTCCACCACCCACACGCTGGCAATCATGTCGGTGCGCAGGTGCAGGTTGAAGCCTTCGTCCAGCACGTTGATCCACTGCGCACGCGGCGTATCGAGCGGCTGGATGTTGCGCACCGGCCCGGTGTGGATCTGGATGCAGCCGCCGCTGCCCACAAACACCATGATGGGCAGGCCGTCCACCGCCGCTTCGTCCAGCAGGCGCGCCACGGCCTGCGGTGCGGCGCGCCAGGCAAACTGGCCTTCGACCAGGCGAAAGCTCTGCTGGCGCTCCACGCCGAACTTTTTGATGAGGCCAAAGAATTCGTGCGTGTCCTGCATGGCGGCCCAGGCCTCGCGCAAGCCCTGGGAGTCGATGTCGGTGTCAGGCAGCACGGCCGCTGGCGCGGGCTCCGGACCAAACACGTAACCGGCGCTGGGTTGCACGAAGCGGCTCACCACGGCGTCGAACGCAGCCAGGTCGGTGGCATCGCGCGTGAAGATCTTGTGCACAGCACGGCCCTGCGCGTTGTAGAACTGCAGGCTGCGCGATGGCGGTTTAGCGGGGTCGTTGGCCAGCTCGGTCACCGCAAAACCCGCATGCCACTGCGCAAAGAACAGGCGCAGGTCGATGTCTTCGCCCAGCGCAATGCCCACCGGCCCGGTGGCCGACACGTGCGTGTACACGCCGGTCTTCTCGTGCACCGTGCCTTCGTTGCGCGTGAGCGCCATCAGCGGGCCGCAGGCCTCCAGCGCCTGCAGCAGCTCCAGCCACGAGCCCTGCAGCGGCTGGGCCTTGAGTGGGTGGCCGTGCTCGCCTGCATGGGCGGCCACGGCGGCACCTTCCGACAGCCCCAGGCTCTCGGCGGCGTCCTTGGCACGCTTGCCCGCTGCGCGGGCTGCGGCGAACCTCTCACGGATGTCGGGGGCGGCTTGCGGCGGATGGGCCGGAGCGCTTGGGGGGTTCGTCACAGCGGCATTCATTGCACGGCCTCCGGCGCGGTGTGCCACAGCACGCGGCGTTGTTCGGCAGCCACCATCGCGGCGCTGGCGGCCACGTCCTGGCGCGCCTTGCATTGCAGGTCCCAGCGGCCTTGCAGGCTCCAGACCACGGTGCGGAAGTGTGGCGTGAAGCCCTGGGCGTCGGCCAGCATCTGCAGGTTGGCCGCGATCTGGCGGCCCATGGCGTCGCGGTGGCTGTCGCAGCAGGCCTGCACATAGCCGGTCATCAGCGCCAGGGTGCCCGCCAGCAGCGCCTCGGCGCAGGGCAGGCTGTATTCCTCATCGCAATGGGCGCCGGATGTGGGCAAATCGGGCATGTCAGGGGCATGGCTCATGGTCTGTCTCCTTGGTGGGGTTCATCGGGATGGGCTGTGCCTTAAAAGTCCGCCACCAGCGACACGCGCACTGCGCGGCCAGGCTGGCTGTAGGCGTCGATGAAGCTGGCGTTCGCGGCCAGGCCGCGCACGTCGGCCCAGCGCCAGTGCTTTTTGTCGGTGAGGTTGTAGATGCCCGCGTTCAGGCGCAGGTCCTTGCGGATGCGCCACTGAGCCGCCAGGTCCAGCACCGTGTACGACGGCGTGAGGAACTGCGTGCTGCCGGTAGCCACCGTCACATCGCTGGCCTTCTTGGCGGCGGCGTGCGTCATGTCCAGCCGGGCCATCCAGCCGCCGCTGTCATAGCGCAGGCCCGCCGTCAGGCGCGATGGATCCACGGTGTTCACCGGCTTGCCGGTGGCGGTGTCGCGTCCGCGTGTCTGGCCGTAGGCAAACGGAGAACTCCACTGCCCGCCCGCCCACTGGCCCCAGCGCATGTCGCCCTTGACCTCGAACCCGCTCAGCTTGACGCGGCCGATGTTGACTGACTGGAACACCAGCGGGTTGCCCGGTGCGCCTGTACCGCTGACCTGGCGCAGGTCTTCGATGAAGTCCTTGTAGCGGCCAGTGAACGCGGCGGCTTCGATGGACAAACGCTCCAGGCGCCCGCGCACGCCCAGCTCAAAGCTCTGGCTCTTCTCGGGCTTGAGGTTGGCGTTGGGCACCGTGCGGTAGTTGCCCACCGGGTTCTCGAAAAAGGCGTTGACCTGCCCCGCATTGGGCGCACGGAAGCCCGCCGCGTAGTTGCCAAACACGCTCCACTGCTCGCTGGCGCGGTACAGCACGCCGAACTTGGGCGAGGTCGCATTGCCCGACAGCGACACCGCCTGCGCGCCAAAGCCCGCCTGGTCGGCCTTGATGCGGAAGGTGTCAAAGCGCACGCCGGGCGTGATGCTCCAGGGGCCGGTCACGAACTCGTCCTGCACATACAGGGCCGTGCTGGTCTCGGTGGTGTCGGGGAAGCGCTTGAGCGGGAAGGTTTCGCCCGTGGGCGGCATCACGCCGGTCTGCAGGTTCTCGACTTTGGCCGCCGTGTAGTCCAGGCCGTAGGTGATCTTCTGCACCCACGGCCCGCCATTGCGCAGCACCTTGCTGCCCTGCAGATTGGCCTGCCAGGTGCGCTCGTCATAAGTCACGTCGCGCACGCGGTCGGCGGCGGTGTTGCGGTCTTCGGTGATGTACTCGCGCGAATGGGCGTCCTGCCAGCTCAGCGTGGCCTTCACATCATCGGCAAATGCGGTGTTCACGCGCCAGTTGCCTTCCCACGTCGCACGGCTGCGCTGCATGTCGGTGAACGAGGTGGAGCCCAGCACGGACGTGGCGGCCAGCGGCGGCTTGGAGCGTGCGGTGAGGAGTTCGTAGTCGGACGTCTTGTCCACATGCTCCAGCGTGAATACATGGCGCTGGCCGCCGCCGGGCGTCAGCACCACCTTGCCCAGCAAAGCGCCGCTTTTGTCTTTCTGCGGATTGGGACGGGTGCGGTCGGCATTGGCTGCATCGTTGGTGCCCATGTTGTCCAACTCGCTGGCGCGCGTGACATTGCCACCCAGCAGCCACCGCACCGTGTCGCCCGCCTTGCCAGCCACCGTAGCGCCCACGCGCTTGCCGTGCTCGTCGCCGTCATATCCCAGGCTCACCCGGCCGCCGATGCGCTTGTCGCCGTCGAGAAACGCCGAGGGGTCTGCCGTGATGAAGTTGACCAGGCCCGCCATGCCATCGGAGCCGTACAGCGCCGAGGTGGCGCCGCGCACCACCTCGATGCGCTGCAGTAGCCCAATGTCCAGGTAGTCGCGCCCGAAGGCATTGGCGCTGAAGACATAGCTGCGCGGCAGGCGAATGCCATCCACCATCATCAACACGCGGTTGCCGTCCAGCCCCCGGATGTTGAAGCCCGCGTTCTGCTCGCGCCCGGTGGAGCCACTGGCCAGCGAGAAACGTGCGGGCGACCGTGTGACCGACACGTTGGGCAGCTCGCGCGCCACGTCGCGGATGTCGCGCACCTGGCCTTCCTCGATGGCCTGCGCATTGATCACGTCGATGCTCATCGGCAACTCGTCGCGATCCTGCTCGCTGCGCGAGCCGCTGATGACCACTTCTTTGAGCTGCGGCGCTGCAGCCACCAATTGGGCCGCATCTTGCGCATGCGCGTTGCCGATGGCGGCGCACGCACAGGCCACCAGCCATGCAAGCGGCAGCAGACGGCCTTGCAACCATTGATCGGAGGGGCGCGCCTGTGCGCACCGGGAAGAAAACGGAGGGGAACGGAATGCCTGCGCCACGGAGGGGAGTCCTTCTCTGAAACGACAACGAATACAGAGCTGGCTCCATGCAGACGGCCCTTGCTTCTGCGCGCAGAAGCATGGGCCGTTGTGGCTGGCTGATGGAATGAAATTATATGAGAATAATTCTCAATAGCAACAATTTAAAACCCTTCTTGATGGTGCCTTACAAGCCCAAGCACAGCCGCTTTCTCCGCAAACGTCGGCGCCATCCAGCCATCCAACGTAACACCGCCTGGGCGACTCCAGCCCCTCCCGGACAGACACCCCAAAACAAAGCGACTGGATGCCGAAACATCCAGTCGCTCTTATTTTTATAGCTATTAGCACTTATCCATCAAGCGCCAGGGGGAAAATTTGTTGGAATATTCCCCCATCACTAACCCTACCTTTGCGGTAAAGGGTTGGGGAGAGGGGACGTGCGGTGCAGCTTTACGCTGCCACGGCTTCGCGCTGCGCTTCGGGAGCCTTGGCGCCTTCGGCCGCAGCCACCACCGGCATGCGGATCAGGTGGTCAAACGCACTCAGCGCCGCCTTCGATCCGTCGCCCGCAGCAATCACGATCTGCTTGAACGGCACCGTGGTGCAGTCGCCCGCTGCGAACACGCCGGGGATGTTGGTGCGGCCGTGCGAGTCGACGATGATTTCGCCGAACTTGGACAGCTCCACCGTGCCCTTGAGCCACTCGGTGTTGGGCACCAGGCCGATCTGCACGAACACGCCTTCGAGCGGCACCAGGTGCTCCACGTTGGTGGCGCGGTCCTTGTATTTGAGGCCGTTGACCTTGCCATCGGCGCCGGTGATCTCGGTGGTCTGCGCGTTGGTGTGGATAGTCACGTTGGGCAGGCTCTTGAGCTTGTTGACCAGCACGGCGTCGGCCTTGAGCTGGTCGGCAAACTCGATGAGCGTGACGTGGGCCACCACGCCAGCGAGGTCGATCGCGGCTTCGACGCCGCTGTTGCCGCCGCCGATGACCGACACCCGCTTGCCCTTAAACAGCGGGCCGTCGCAGTGCGGGCAGTAGGCCACGCCTTTGTTCTTGTACTCGGCTTCGCCAGGCACGTTCACGTTGCGCCAGCGGGCGCCGGTGGACAGGATCACCGTCTTGGCCTTGAGCGAGCCGCCGTTGGCCAGCTGCACTTCAATCAGGCCACCGGGCTGCGCGGCGGGGATGAGCTTGTCAGCGCGCTGCAGGTTCATGATGTCCACGCCATAGGCGCGGGTGTGGGCTTCAAGCGCGGCGGCGAACTTGGGGCCGTCGGTTTCGAGCACCGAGATGTAGTTCTCGATGGCCAGCGTGTCATTCACCTGGCCGCCAAAACGCTCGGCCGCCACGCCGGTGCGGATGCCCTTGCGGGCGGCGTACACGGCGGCTGCGGCGCCAGCGGGGCCACCGCCGACGATGAGCACGTCGTACGGGGCCTTGGCGCTGAGCTTGGCGGCTTCACGGGCGGCAGAGCCAGTGTCGAGCTTGGCCACGATCTCTTCGATGGTCATGCGGCCCGAGCCGAACACCTGGCCGTTCAGGAACACCATGGGCACGGCCATGATTTCGCGGTCGGTCACTTCCTGCTGGAAGGCGCCGCCTTCGATCACGGTCGTCTTGATCTTGGGGTTGACGATGGCCATGAGCGACAGCGCCTGCACCACGTCCGGGCAGTTGTGGCAGGTCAGGCTCATGTAGACCTCGAAGTTGAAGTCGCCATCCAGGGCCTTGATCGAATCGATCACATCCTGCTCCACCTTGGGTGGATGGCCGCCCGTCCACAGCAGGGCCAGCACCAACGAGGTGAATTCATGGCCCAGGGGCAGGCCGGCAAAACGCAGGCTGTTGGTGGCGCCCGCGCGCTGCAGGCTGAAGGATGGCTTGCGCGCATCGTTGCCGTCGGTGCGCAGGGTGATCTTGTCGCTGCGCAGGGATTGGATGGTTGTCAGCAGCTCGCGCATGTCGCGCGCCGTCTCACTGTCGTCCAGGGATGCCACCAGCTCAAACGGCTGCTGCACGCGCTCCAGGTAGGCGGCGAGTTGGGTCTTGAGTTGTTCGTCGAGCATGGTGGTGTCCTTTGAATTTGGAGTTGTATGTGGGGAGCGTGATGGCAAGCGGGATTCAGATCAAGCCTGCGGGTCAAACTCCGGGCGTAAAAAAGCCGGACGGCACGGCGCACAGGCGCTATGACGCTGTCCGGCTTCAGAGGCCGAGAAAAGCGAATGCTTAGATCTTGCCGACCAGGTCCAGCGAAGGCGTCAGGGTCTTGGCGCCTTCCTTCCACTTGGCGGGGCAGACTTGGCCAGGGTTGGCGGCGGTGAACTGGGCAGCCTTGAGCTTGCGCAGGGTTTCCGACACGTCGCGGGCGATTTCGTTGGAGTGGATTTCCAGGGTCTTGATCACGCCATCGGGGTTGATCACGAACGTGCCGCGCAGTGCCAGGCCTTCTTCAGGGATGTGCACGCCGAAAGCGTTGGTCAGCTGGTGCGTTGGGTCGCCAACCAGGGGGAATTTGGCCTTGCCCACGGCGTCCGATGTTTCGTGCCACACCTTGTGCGAGAAGTGCGTGTCGGTGGTCACGATGTAGACCTCGGCGCCGGCCTTCTGGAACTCAGCGTAGTTGTCGGCAGCGTCTTCGATTTCGGTGGGGCAGTTGAAGGTGAAGGCTGCGGGCATGAAGATCAGCACGGACCACTTGCCCTTGAGGGACTGCTCGGTCACTTCGATGAATTCACCCTTGCCGTCACGGTTGACGAAAGCGGTGGTCTTGAAGGGCTGAACTTGCGTATTGATCAGGGACATTGCTGTTTCCTTAGTGGTTGGTTAACTGAACAGGACTGAAGTCTAGGCCTTTCGAGACCATCAATCCAATTAATTGATTTGATTGAATCAATTGCCTGTGACTATACAGTGACACCCTGCCCTCAGGCCGGGGCGGGCATTTTGCCCCCTTTTAAACCCCCAAAGACCGCAAGGAAGCCGCTGCAAGAACCACCGCCCACCCGGTCAACCCTTGCGGCATATCAAACATTCAAATACAACTGATTCGCGTTTAGTTTTATCATCTACCGCACTGCAGCAACGCCGCCCATGCCACTTTGCTGCAGTGGGCCAGCCAAAGCTCGACGCCTCTGAAATATTGGTCAAAACGGCCTGCAGCGCTTATTGATAAGCGCAAGCAGCTCATAAATTTATAGCAAAGACCTCAAACACCATGTTCCAAACACTTCTGATCTGTTTCCGCGAAGGGCTGGAAGCCCTGCTGGTGGTGGCGATTGCCACCCTGTACCTGCGCAAGACCGGGCGCCTGCACCTGTTGCTGCCACTGCGCGCGGGCGTGGGCGTGGCAGCCCTGCTCTCGCTGGTGCTGGGCTGGGTGCTCTCGCAGGTGGGTGCGCTGTCGCCCGCAGCCGAGGGTGGCATGGCGCTGGTGGCTGCCGCCACCGTGGCCTGGTGCGTGGTGCACATGCGCCGTGCGGGCCAAGGCATGGGCCAGGACATTGCCCAGCGCATGGACCGCGCCAGTGTGCTGGAAGGCCCGCGCGCCTGGGTGGCGGTGTTCCTGTTTGCCCTCTTCATGGTGGGCCGCGAAGGTGTGGAAACCGCCACCATGCTCGCCGCCCTGGCCCGCAGCGCCGAGTTGGGCTACATGGCCTGGGGCGGCCTGGCGGGCCTGGCGCTGGCCATTGCCATCGCCTGGGCCTGGACGCGCTACGGCCGCGCGGTGAACCTTGCGCGGTTCTTCCGCGTCACGTCGTGGTTCATGGCGGTGTTTGCGGTGCAACTGGTGGTGTATGCGTTCCATGAGTTCACCGAAGGCGCAGCGATACCCGGCATCGACAACGCCTACTGGCATGCGGCCACCGAAGACCTGGCCGAAGGCACCATTGCCCAGGCCATCTCGCTGGCCCTGGTGCTTGTGCCCACGGTATGGCTGGGCCTGGCGCACTGGCGTGAGCGGCGCACGGTGCCATCGTCTGCAGCCGCAACCGCCATGGGCACACAGGCTGCCGCGCCACGCGCCGCACAATAGCCCCGCGCCCGGCCTGCGCAGCCCCATCGGGCCTACCAGGCCGGATGGGGTCAGCCGGGGTGAACGCGAACGCCTATCAACCTCACACGCAGCCAGCGCGCTCTAGCAGGGATATGCCTTGCGCGTGTTGATATGGCTCACGACAATCGGGGCCGAATCAACACAACACAACAAGGAGTCCCCATGAAAGGTGACGCACAGGTCATTGGCCATCTGCAGGCCCAGCTCAAGAACGAACTCACGGCCATCAACCAGTACTTCCTGCACTACCGCATGCTCAAGCACTGGGGCTTCGACAAGCTGGCCAAGAAGGAGTATTCGGAATCCATCGGCGAGATGAAGCATGCCGACTGGCTCATGGACCGCATCTTCACGCTGGATGGCCTGCCCAACCTGCAGGACCTGGCCAAGATCCAGGTCGGCGAAGACGTACCAGAGATCCTGGCCTGCGACCTGCGCGCCGAACAAGGCGCCCAGGCCACCATCAAGGATGGCATCGCCCACTGCGAAACGGTGCGTGACTATGTCTCGCGCGACCTGCTGCAAAAGATCCTGGACGACACCGAAGAGCACATCGACTTCCTGGAAACCCAGATCGATCTGATCGGCAAGGTGGGCCTGCAGAACTACCTGCAATCGCAGATGGGTGACGTGGAGTAACGCCAAGACTGCACCAGAGCGCTCCACGAAAAGTACTAAGAAGAACAACAAAAAAGCGGGCCGAGGCCCGTTTTTTTGTGCCCACGCCATCACCAAGCTCCCCCGATTGCACGGGGCTGCGAAGCACAGCCCTACCCCCATGTCACAAGCTGTTGCAAGCACACATCAAACCAGCGCAAACAGCATTTTTATAAATGCGAATGCTTCTCAACAAAAGTAGAATGCGTTCTTACGACCAAGGCCATTCCTTCTTGCAGATCCCGATCTGCAAGGGCAGGTCCCGTGATTCCCTTTAACACCTAGCCAGCCAGTCAGCCGGGCTCTCCGCCGCTGCAGCCAGCGTTTGTACGTTTGCCGTACGACACCTACTGCCTGGAGCCTTTCTGATGCCGCGCAGCACCGCCAACCCCTGCCCTGCAGGAGTTCTGCTTCTCTCCTTTTTTGAAGGCCGCACCGCCCTGGGTGCCGCCGCAGGTCGGCCATGAAGGCGGCCCGCGTTGACTGGCGCTACCGCCTGGTCATCACCTCCCGCGCCATGGCGGCCATCGCTGGCGGCTATGCGCTGGCGGCAGGGTTCACCGCTGCGCTTTCGCTGGTGTTGGCGCACTGGATGCCGCGCGTGGAGGCCGTGCTGACCGCCACCATGCTGGCCTGGCTGGCCTATGCCATGGCGGCGGGATGGGCGTTTTATGCGCGCACGGCTTGGGGCGCCTGGGGCGGCACACTGCTGCCCGCCCTGGCACTGGGCGCGTGCGCAATGGCGCCGCAATGGATGAGGGGCACGCCATGACAACAGCGACCTCCACCGTGCGCAAGAGCGCCGACCGCGAAGGCTTTCGCCAGGCGATGTCGTGGCTGCACACCTGGGCAGGGCTCATCCTGGGCTGGCTGCTGTTTGCGATCTTCCTCACGGGCACGCTGTCGTTCTTCAAGAACGAGTTCAACCTGTGGATGCGGCCCGAGATGCACGGGCTGCCGCGCACCGACGCGGCCGATGCGCAGGTGGTCCAGAAGTCCGTGGACGCACTGGTGCGCAAGGCCCCTGACGTCACCCAGTGGATCCTGCACCTGCCCGATGACCGCGACCCAGCTGTCAACATGCTCTGGCGCGGCACCGGCAACGGGCGCTTTGAAACGCTGCGCATGAACCCGCAGACGGGCGAGCCCATCGAGGCGCGCCAGACCATGGGCGGTGATTTTTTCTACCGCTTTCACTTCGAGCTGCGCACTGCGCAAAAAGGCCGCTGGACTATCCAAGGCCGCTGGGTGGTGGGCGTGGCCACGATGCTGATGTTTGTGGCGCTGATCACCGGCGTGATCACACACCGCCGCATCTTCAAGGACTTCTTCACCTTCCGCCCTACCAAGGGCGGGCAGCGTGCCTGGCTGGATGCGCACAACGTCAGCGGCGTGCTGGTGCTGCCGTTCTATCTGATGATCACCTTCAGCGGGCTGATGATCTTCCACACGCTGTACATGCCTGCGGGCATTGCCGCCAACTACAAGAACGAGAAAGGCGTGGACTCCAACGCGTACTTTGCCGACCTGCAGGGCGAGAAGCCCGACAGCCGTCCCCGCCGGGGTGCGGGCGACAAGGTGGAGCCCCTGCCCGCCATCACCCTGCAGCCCATCATCGACGCGGCCACCACCCGCTGGCAGGGCGGGCGCATCGGCAGCGTGCAGGCGCGCCGCGATGCCAACGGCCGCGCCGTGGTGGAGGTAACGCGCCACGAAGGCGACCGCCTGCAGTACCGCCCACCGCGCCTGCTGTTTGATGCCACCACCGGCGAGTGGCTGGACCAGGCCGACGCCACCAGCCCCGCCGTCAAGACCTACGGCGTGCTGTATGGCCTGCACATGGCGCGGTTTGCCGATGTGGGCCTGCGCTGGGCGCTGTTCGGTTTTGGGGTGCTGGGCAGCCTGATGATTGCCACGGGCATGGTGCTGTGGTCGGTCAAGCGCAGCGCCAAGTCGCAGACACAGGCCAGCCGCAAAGGGGCGGCCACCGCCACCAGCACCGCGCCCGCTGCGCACCCCCAAGCGCCGTTTGGCGAGCGCCTGGTGGCTGGTATCAACATCGCGACACTGGCTGGGCTGCCGCTGGCCTGTGGCGTGTATCTGGCCGCCAACCGCCTGATCCCTGCGGGCATCGAGGGCCGAGCGGATGCAGAGCTGGCCTGGTTCTTCAGCGCCTGGGGCATCACGCTGCTGTGGGCGCTGGCCTGCGCGGTGGTGCGCCCGCACCGCCTGGGCTGGACGGTGCCGCTGGCCGCTGCGGGCCTGGTGTGGGTCGCGCTGCCGCTGATCAACGCGCTGACCACACACACCCACCTGGGCGTGAGCCTGCCCGCGCGCGAATGGGTGTGGGCCAGCATGGACCTGTCGTTTTTGGCCACCGGGCTGCTGCTGGGCTGGCTGGCGTGGCGTGTGCGCCCTGGTCGCACGCCCCGGCGCGGTGCGCCTGCACGGAGTGCGCGACCCGCGCGACCTGCCCCGTCGGTGCCCGTGGCGCCTGCCGAAACCTCCACCTCGGGAGCCTGAGCCATGTCTGCCTTTCTTCTGTGCTTTGCCGCCTGGTCGACCATTGCGCTGGGCATGGATCGCCACCACGAAGACGCCCTGGGCCAGGAAGGCGCCGCGCGCCGCCTGGTGGCGTTGCGCCGCTCGGGCTGGCTGCTGCTGGTGCTTTCGCTGTGGCTGGCAGCGGCGCACCCGCCGGGGGGCGTGCCTGCATCCCTGGGCGTAACGGCATGGACCGTGGCCCTGTCGGTGGCCGCCGTGGCGGTCACGGCCACCGTCACCTGGCAGCCCCGGCGCACGCCCGAACTGGCTGGCGCCGCCCTGCTGGCGGGCCTGCTGGCGCGGGCGCTGGGGTGGTGATGGCCAGGCTCCACGCTCCCGCAGCCGTGCGCTGAGCCCGCTCGGGCTCGATCTCGCTTTTCTGTTTTCACGGCCCCACCACATCCCAGACAGCGGGCCTTTGCGGCGCGCGCCAGGCCACGAGGTGCAAAGGCTTTTCGCCAACCGCGTTGCGCTCACTCCAAGGAAAACCATGCACGCTTACACACCAACCCCCTATCGCCTCCACCCGCTGGTGGCCGCCCTGCTTGCCACGCTGTGTGGCACGGCACTGGCGCAGACGACGGCGCCGCCCGCTGCAGTTGCGCAGACCACGCCGCTGACGCTGGGCGAGGTCACCGTGCAATCCAGCGCGGACGACGACGGCTATTCGCCCGCCGCCGCCAGCACGGCCACCAAGGGCAGCGCGCCGCTGCGCGATGTGCCCCAGGCCGTGAACGTGGTGCCCGCGCAGCTCCTGCGCGACCAGGGTGCGCGTTCCATGGAAGACGCGCTGCGCAACGTGCCCGGCGTGGCCATGAGCCACGGCGACGGCCAGCGCGACCAGGTGGTGATACGCGGCTTCACCGCCATTGCCGACCAGTTTGTGGATGGCGTGCGCGACGACGCGCTGTACTTCCGTGACCTGGCCGACATCGAGCGTGTGGAAGTGCTCAAGGGCCCTGCCGCGGTGCTGTACGGGCGTGGATCGTCGGGTGGCCTGATCAACCGTGTGACCAAGAAGCCCAAGTTTGGCGAGACCTCGGGCGAGGCATCGCTGGGCCTGGGCAATTTCGACTACCGCCGCGTCACGGCCGACGTGAATGTGGGCATCAGCGACACCGCCGCCTTCCGCATCAACGCCGCCGTGGAAGACTCCGGCAGCTACCGCGACCAGCAGTTCGTCAAGCGCCACAACTTCGCGCCGTCGCTCGCGCTCAAGCTCGCGGCGCAGACCGACCTGCTGCTGCAGTACACCAACGCGCGCGACAAGCGCCTGACGGACTTCGGCATTCCTGCGCTCAACGGCCGCCCAGTCAACGTGCCCGCCAGCACCTACTACGGCTCCAGCAACGCCGCGAAGGACGACACCACCACCAGCACCATGCAGTCGTTCGCAGCCACGCTGAACCACCGCTTCAACGACGACTGGTCGGTGCGCAACGTCACGCGCCTGTACGACTACGCGCTGGACCGTTACAACACCCTGCCCGGCGGCACCACCGACCCGGTGAACCTGACGGTGGGCCGCACGCGCTCGTTCATCCTGCGCGATGAAAAAGGCTTCTTCAACCAGACCGACGTGACGTGGCGCAACCAGCTCGGCGGCTTGAAGCAGGAGTGGCTGATGGGTGTGGAACTGGGCCAGCAAAAGAAACGCTCCGAGTCCGTCACCGGTGGCGCAGACCGCGTGCCACTCTTCAACCCCGGCAACCGCCCTGCTCCCGCCATCCCAGCGGCCAACTACAACGCCGACAGCGCCATCCCCAGCCACACCACGCAAGACACGGCCGCGCTGTACTGGCAAAACCAGATCACGCTGGCGCCCCAATGGAAGGCGCTGGTGGGCGCCCGCTACGACGTCTTCGGGCAAGAGACCACGTTCGACCGCAAGCTCGCAACGCTCTCGCGCACCGACAAAAAGTTCAGCCCTCGCGCGGGCCTGGTGTGGCAGCCGAGCGATGTGGTGTCGTACTACGTGTCGTACAGCAAATCCTTCCAGCCCTCGGCCGAAGCGTTTGCGCTGGCCGCCAACAACACCGGCGCCGAACCAGAGATCACCGAGAACAAGGAAATCGGCGTCAAGCTCGACCTGCTCGATGGCCGCATGAATGTGACCGGCGCGCTCTTCAACCTGGAGCGCACCAACATCAAGAACACCGACCCCGCCAACCCTGGACGCCAGATCAACGTGGGCACCCAGCGCACCAACGGCCTGGAGCTGACCGCCAACGGCCGCCTGCCCGGCCGCTGGGACGTGAGCACCGGCTACGCCTGGCTGGACGGCCGCATGACGAAGTCACTGGCCACCACCACATCCACACAGCTGCCCACCGCCGCCATCGCCGCCCAAGGCAAGGTGCCCGCGCTCACGCCGCGCAACTCCGCCTTCCTGTGGGCCATGAAAGACCTGGGCCACGGCCTGCGCGTGGGCGGCGGCGTGAACTATGTGGGTGCGCGCTTCACCTCGCTGACCAATCTGGTCACCCTGCCCGGCTACACCACGCTGGACGCGGCCCTGCAGTACACGCTGGGCCAGTGGGATGTGGACGTGAACATGAAGAACCTGGCCAACCGCAAGTACTACGTGTCGGCCCACGGCAGCAACGACAACCTGATCCTGCCCGGCTCGCCGCGCGCTGTGCAGGTGACGCTGCGCACGCGGTTTTGATGCAACCAGCAAGTCGCAACGCATGATTTGACGCCAGATTGGCCGCCATCGCTTTGGATATAAGCCCTGGCAGCTATCAAATCTGAAGCAAAACGGAAGCACCTGCGAATGTGCCGATGGGCCATTGCGTCGGCATCGTCACGCGTCGCGGGTGTTCTGTGTACGCAAATAGCCGTCAGGGCGCTGCGTCGATGGAAAGCAGTGGCCAGCGCTCGGCAAACCGCTTCGACTCCACACGTTGCTGGTAGACAGAGAAGCTCGCTCTGAGCGGGTTGTGCCGAACGCGCAGCCCGAACAGATCGTCCAACCCATGCGGGGCCACCACACCAATCGATTCGTCTTGGTTCAGGTAGACGCCCACACAGGTCGCGAACTCTGGCCAGGTTGACACACCTTCTTGCAGCGAGGCCAGCGCAGGGACCACCTGGCCCAGACTGTTTGCGAACCAGTGGTGCACGGTGGCCTGGTTGGTGACCTCCCACTGCACTGCCGGAATGAGCGCGCGGAGGCGGCTTTCGAGGTCGGCATCGGATTGCGGACCGAGCGCTTCGCTGGTGAAGTGCACGACATCCACGTCCTGCAGTTGCAAAGGCGTTTCAAACCCATGCAGGACATCCCACACCAGAGACCGTACGGCGCCCGCACCAATGCACCACGAGTTCAAACCCAGAGAGCGGACTGCCATCAGCGCGGCCATCAAGCAGGTTGAAGAGCGCACCATGGCGATGAGCTTTTGCTCAAGTCCTGGCTGAGACGTTTTGTGGAGGTGCATGATTTTGCTGGACATAGGACTGAAGTGCGTTCCCGGTGCTGGCGCCCCAGATGCCGTTTCGGTCATTGCGCTGAGGTTGCCATGCACCTTGAGCCGGTTGCACGCGAGACACTCTCGCACTGCACCCGACCGCTCTGCCAGGCTGAGACTGGGTATGCTGTGCTGGGCAAGACGATTTCCATGCGAGCCAGCGTGAGCTCGGCACAATGGAAATCCCAAAGGCAGGGAAGTAGAAGCACCCTGCGCCTGCAACCCCAGCCCAGGCCCTAACTCTACAACGAGCTGCGCCGCATGACGGCGCGCTCAAGGCGCGGTACTGCGCAGCCAGCAAGCTGGGCTCGCCGGCCACATATCAGCGTGCAGGTGCGCGCTGCCACTCCACCTTCCAATTCAGCCGTGTGGCCTTGCGCGAGACAGGGCCGTGGTTTTCACCGGCTACGCAGAGGTTGCGGCCGTACTTGAACGAAGGCACGTTCACCGAAGGATTGCCGCTGGCCGAGGACACCACTGTGTCGCAGCTACTTACATCCGGCTCGACTTGGAAGTACGTCTGATAGCTCTTGCCGCGCTCCGGAGTGAACGCCACGGTCACCCGGCAGATGCGGTTTTGCGCCACGCGCGCGTCGATGTAGTAGTGCGACAGAACAAAGGGTTTGCCCGCCGGGATTTGCACGGTCTTGCCCACGGAGGGGTTGTCCACGTCCTTCGTCATTCCACTGAAGGTCGCCAGCCGGATGCCGTCCTTGTGGGGCGAGCAATCTTCGTTCTCGTAAGCCTCAGTGAAGAAGTTGGCGTTGTTGCCAACGATCTTCAGCGTGGCACTGTCGTCGGTGGGTTTGGGCTGGTACTGCGAAGCGCAGCCGGCCAGTGCGATGGCGCACAGGGCAAAGCAGTTTTTCATAAATCGAGGTGTCTTTTTGCGGCCTGAAGGCCCAGTGTTGTAGTAGCGACGAATAAGCGCCCTTGTGGACGCGCCCGCGCACTATAGCCACGGCAGGCGCAGCGACATGGGCAAGCCGTCCACAACTGTGCAGGGGCGCTTGCAGGTGTTGCACGGGCCAAACACTGCCGCGGGAACGAATCCAGGAAGATAGGAATAATTCCCATTTGCAATGTAAAATTCAGTTTCCGCAAGCCACAGCCTCCCGCTTAGACCCGCTCTAAGGCTGCAGCCAGCACCCACCGTTTTTCGACGTTATCGGGTTGTCTGGCTTGAACCACTTCTTCACGTCCCCTGCTGCAGCCATTGCCGCCCCCACGCTGTGGGCAGCCGGTGCGAGCGTGCGCGCCGTCGGCCACGGCCACCCTTCCACCACCCTTCCACCACCCTTCCACCACCCTTCCACCACCCTTCTGCCACGCCATGCTGAGCCCCACCGCCCTGCGCCGCTGGAGCTGGACCCACAAGTGGTCCAGCCTGGTGTGCACCGTCTTCATGCTGCTGCTGTGCATCACCGGCCTGCCGCTGATCTTTCACCACGAAATTGGCCACCTGCTGGGCACCGAGGTAGAGGCGCCTGCGATGCCCGCCAACACGCCACGCGCCAGCCTCGACAAGGTGCTGGCCACTGCGCATGCGCTGCACCCGGATCGTGTGGTGCAGTTCGCGTCGCACGCGGAGGACGATGACAACGTGTGGTTCGTCACGCTCACGCCCACACCGGCGCCCACGGACGATTTCCGCTCCGTGGCGGTGGATGCGCGCACGGGCCAGGTGCTGGCGCAGCCACGGTTTGACGAGGGCTTCATGTACGTGATGTTCAAGCTGCATGTGGACCTGTTTGCGGGGCTGCCGGGCAAGCTGTTTCTGGGCTTCATGGGCTTGCTGCTGCTGGTGGCCATCGTCACGGGGGTGGTGCTGTATGCGCCGTTCATGCGCAAGCTCGCGTTTGGCGAGGTGCGGCGTGATCGCTCGACTCGCGTGAAGTGGCTGGACCTGCACAACCTGCTGGGCATCGTCACGCTGGTGTGGGCGTTTGTGGTGGGCGGCACGGGCATGATCAACACGTGGGCCGATCTGCTCATCAAGTACTGGCAGTACGACCAGTTGTCGGTGCTGCTCAAGCCCTATGAAGGCCAGCCCATCGTGCCCGCCGCAGAGCGCGGGCCGCTGCAGCAAGCGCTGGAGGTGGCGCAGGCCCAGGCGCCGGGCACCAAGCTGTCGTTCATTGCGTTCCCGGGCACAGCGTTCTCCAGCCCGCATCACAACACGTTTTTTCTGCGTGGCAACGAGCCGCTCACCTCGCGCCTGCTCAAGCCCGTGCTGGTGGATGCGCGCACGGCGCAGGTCACTGCAGCGCCCCAGCTGCCGTGGTACCTGACTGCGCTGCTGGTCTCGCAGCCGCTGCACTTTGGCGACTACGGCGGCATGCCGATGAAGATCCTCTGGGCGCTGCTCGACGTTGCCACCATCGTGGTGCTGGGCAGCGGGTTGTACCTGTGGCTCCGCAAAGGTGCGCAGGCGGGCAGCGCCAGCAACGCCAGTACCAGCACCGCCACGGCGGCAGCCACCGTGCACGGCCACACCAGCCTGCCGCCAACGGCTGCCGCACGCACTGGCGGCGCGCTGCCAAGCACGGAGGGCCGCGCATGAAGGCGAGCCCTTTCTGGTCTCTGTGGGGCTGGCCCATCGTGATGGGTGTGCTGACCACCACCGGCCTCATCACGGCACTGGTGTCTGACACCTGGGGCGACTGGTGGTCGTGGGTGGGTCTGGGCATTCCGGTGGCGGTGATGGGCTGGACCTGCTGGCCGCGCACCACGCCAAGGGCCACTGCGCAACGCGCCCATGACAAACCCCACACCGATGCCGACGAAGCGGGCGCCAACGCCAACGCCACGCCACTCTGACCATTCCCCGCATCTTCAGCACGCCATGCGCAATTCCCATTCCTCACGCCGCCCTACCCTGACCCCAGCCGCACTGGCCGCCGCCCTGCTCTTCACACTGGGCGCGCCTGCCGCTTGGGCGCAAGCGACGGCCAGCGGCACCGAGCCCGACGGCAAAACCCTGTCCACCGTCACGGTCAACGCCAGCGCCGACGCATCGGCGCAAGGCCTGTCGCCCGCCTACCCCGGCGGCCAGGTGGCCCGTGGGGGCCGTGCGGGCATCCTGGGCACCAAGGACGCGATGGACACGCCGTTTTCCATCACCAGCTACACCAACGAACTGATCCAGGACCGCCATGCCCGCAGCGTGGGCGATGTGCTGCAGAACGACCCCACGGTGCGCGTGGCACGTGGCTTTGGCAATTTTCAGGAGGCGTTCTTCATCCGGGGGTTCATCCTCGATTCGGACGACACGGCCTACAACGGCCTGTACAGCCTGCTGCCACGCCAATACATCGCCACCGAACTGTTCGAGCGTGTGGAGGTGCTGCGCGGCGCATCGGCCTTTTTGAACGGCGCCAGCCCCAACGGCGGCGGCCTGGGCGGCAGCATCAACCTGCTGCCCAAGCGCGCGCCCAACGAGCCTTTGAACCGCGTGACCTTTGGCGTGGCCAGCGCCGGCCAGACGCAGGTGGCGGCCGACATTGCCCGGCGCTTTGGGCCCGATGGCAATACGGGCATCCGCGTGAATGCGGCTGCCCGCAATGGCGGTACGGCGGTGGACCACGAAGACGTGCAGCTCGGCCTGCTGGCCGTGGGCCTGGACTGGCGCAGCCGCGATGTGCGCCTGTCGGGTGACATCGGCTGGCAGGACCACAAGCTCAAGAACACCCGCACCAACGTTACGCTGGGCAGCGCTGTGACCACGGTGCCGGGCGTGCCCGACAACCAGACCAACTTTGCCCAGCCCTGGAGCTACTCCAACGAACGCGATGTGTTCGGCACGCTGCGTGGCGAGTGGGACCTGTCGCCCAGCACCACGGCCTGGGCTGCGGCGGGCGCGCGCCGTGGCGAAGAAGCCAATTCACTGGCCAACCTCACGGTGACCAACGCCGCCAGCGGCGCCGCCACCACCTACCGCTTTGACAACACCCGCAAGGACAGCGTGAACACCGGCGAGTTGGGCCTGCGTGGCAAGCTGCAGACCGGCAGCGTTGGGCATGAATGGGTGGCGGTGGCGTCGCACTACGACTTCGAAAAGAAGAACGCCTACGCCATGGATTGGCGCAACACGCACGCCACCAATCTTTACAACCCCATAGCCACCAACCTACAGGGCTTCAGCGCCAACACCCTGTTTGGCGGCGACCTGGCCAATCCCCTTCGCACCGGCAGCACGCGCCTGTCCAGCGTTGCGCTGGGCGACACGATGGCTTTCATGGACAACCGCATGCTGTTCACTGTGGGCTTGCGCCACCAGAAGATGGAGATCGCCAATTACGACTACGGCACCGGGCTGCAGACCGACCGCTACGACCAGAGCCGCACCAGCCCGCTGCTGGCCGCTGTCTACAAGGTCAACAAGGGCCGGTCGGTGTATGCCAACTATGTGGAAGGCCTGAGCCAGGGCCAGACCGCGCCCAGCACGGCCACCAACCGGGGCGAGATGCTGGCGCCGTATGTCTCCAAACAAAAGGAAGTGGGCATCAAGTTTGACGCCGGCCGCGTGGGCGGCAGCGTGGCGCTGTTTTCCACCACCAAGCCGCGTGCGTTTTTGAACGCGGCCAACCTCTTCAGCACCAGCGGCAAGGACCGCCACCAGGGCATCGAGCTGGCCGTGCAAGGCGAGGCCACCAAGGGCCTGCGCCTGCTGGGCGGCCTGACCTGGCTGGATGCCAAGCAGCAGACCACCGGCGCTGCCGCCACCGACGGCCAGCACGTCATCGGTGTACCCAAGCTGCAAGCCAACCTGGGGGCGGAATGGGACGTGCCCGGCGTGCCGGGCCTGGCCGTGGACGGCCGCTGGGTGCACACCGGCGCCAGTTATGCGAACGCGACCAACACCCTGCGCGTGCCCGGCTGGAACCGGCTCGACGTGGGTGCCCGCTATATGACGGAAGTGCAAGGCAAGCTCGTCACACTGCGCGCCCGCATCGACAACCTGACCAACCGCAACTACTGGGCCTCAGTCGGCGGCTACCCCGGCTCGGGCTACCTGGTGGTGGGTGCGCCGCGCACCTTGTCGCTGAGCGTGAGCGTGGACTTCTAGAGCGGCACCCCGCGCCACACAGGCACTGCCAAGACCCGTTTCAGGGTCAAAAAGCCACCCAGCGCTTATCCAAAAAGCGCAGGCAGCTATCAAAAAATGAGTTTTTTCCCCCGTAGCGCCGGGGGTGTGGAGCACTGCGCTCCGCTGTTTTTTGCTGTCACTAAAACCACCGAAAGGAAAACGTCCATGTCCTCGAACCAACGCCTCCAAGCCCCGCTGCTGTCCGCCCTGCTGGCCTGCGGCGCCCTCACCGCGGTGAACTCCGCCCAAGCCCACCAGGTCTGGCTCGAAAACGCTGGCGGCCAGGCGCGCCTGCACTTTGGCGAGTTCAACGAGAACCTGCGCGAGACCTCGCCCGGCCGGCTGGACCAGTTCAAGGGTGTGCCCGCACTGGAACAACAACGCGCAGGTGCCGCCGCCCAGCGCGTGGAAGGCCAGCTCGCCAAAGACGCTTTTGTCTACACCACCACGGGCACGCCCGACACGCTGTTCGCCGCCGCCACCTACCCGCTGATCGACCGCAGCAAGCGCAACCTGCCTGCCATGATCTGGCAGCCCTCGGCCCGCTGGGTGGCCAGCCTGGCCAAGCCCGTGGCACCCACCGCGCCGCTGGACCTGGTGCCCACCGGCAAGCCCGGCGAGCTGAAGGTGGTCTACAAGGGTGCGCCGCTGCCCAAGGCCAAGGTGCAGCTGGCCGCCCCGTCGGGCTGGACGCGCGAGGCCGAGGCAGGTGAAGACGGCACGGTGACCTTCGTCACCCCCTGGAAGGGCCAGTACGTGGCCGAGGTGAAGCACAGCGACAAGACCCCCGGCGAAGTGCAAGGCGAGAAGTACGGCGAAGCCAGCTACGTGACCACGCTCACGTTTGTGCTGGCCGACGGCATGGCGTCGCCCGCCCTGCCCGAGCCGCCCAAGGCCCACTGAGCCCCGGCTGCCGCCACCGCCGATTCGCTAGCCGCACAAATCACCGCCCTCTCGCGGCGCGTGGTACTGCCTTGGCACGCCCCGGCGGTCGGCATTCATATCAAACAAAAAGGGCTGTAGCGCTTTACCGACAAGCGCCAACAGCTATTAATATGATAGCGCCATGATTCGCCCCAATCTCTTGCGCACCGCTGTGGCGCAAGCCGCACTGCTGGCTGTGTGCGGCACCGCGTTCGCGCAGAACAGCACAGCACCCGCACCTATACCCTCCGACGCTCCAGCAGCCGCCCCCTCCTTGCGCCAGGTCGATGTCATCGACTCCACGGCAGGCGAAGCCGCCACGCCCGCACGGCGCGCGCAAAGCAGCTCGCGCCTGGGCCTGTCGGTGCTGGAGACGCCGCGCTCGGTCAGCGTGATCGACAACGCGTTGCTGGAGCAGCAGATGGCCACCACCGAGCGCGATGTGCTGCGCAATGCCTCGGGCGTGTCGTCGCGCAGCGAGTACTACGGCTCGTACTCACAGTTCTCCATCCGGGGGCTGTGGGCCAACAACACCTACAACTTCCTGCGCGACGGCGCCAAGTTCGTCCACCTTCTGGATCCACCGCTGTTCAACATCGAGCGGGTGGAAGTTATCAAGGGCCCGGCCGCGCTGGAGTTTGGCCAGGTCGCACCGGGCGGCCTCGTCAACTACGTGAGCAAGCGCCCCCAGGCCGACCCACTGCGCACCGTGAAGATCGGCACAGGCAGCCATGGCTGGCGCAGCGCCGACTTCGACCTGACCGGCCCGCTCACCACCGATGGCACGCTGCGCTACCGCCTGGACGGCGGCGCCAGCCGGGGCGGCAGTTTTGTGGATGGCAACACCCCGCGCAAGCAAGGCATTGCGGGCAGCCTGGAGTGGCAGATCACGCCCGACACCGTCTGGCGCGCGCAGGCCGAGACCCAAAGCATCGACGGCACTTCGACCTCCGGTTTGGCCGTGCCCGACCCCAAGAATCCACGCAGCGCGGATGTGCTGCCGGTGGGCGCGTTCTACGGCGAGCCCTGGTTGAAAACCGATGGCCATCTGCGCTTTTATTCCACCGAGCTGCAGCACCGCTTTTCGGACCAGCTGGAAGGCCGCGTGCACCTGTCGCGCAACGAGACCTTTCGCAACGTGAACATCGTGTCGCCCATGGGCCCGGTGACCAACGGCCGCGTGGCGCGCGGCTACTGGATGGCGCCGGGGCAAAAATACACGTCGGACACGGCTCTGGCCGAACTGCGCGCGCAGCTGCAGACCGGCGCGGTCAAGCACACGGTGCTGGCAGGCCTGGACTGGCGCGCCATTGCGGGCTTCTATGGCGCGCGCACCACAGGCAACCTGGGCGCCATCGACCTCTACAACCCCGTTACAGGCCTGTTGCCACCCGTGGCCTCCACCGGCGTGGGCAAGCTCTCCTCCGACGCCCGCAACACCGGTGTGTTTGTGCAAGACCGGATGGTGCTGGGCGATTTCGGCCTGTTGCTGGGCCTGCGCCACGACCGCTTCAAAGACGCCTACACCACGCCCGTCACCGACGTGAGCAAGACACAGCCGAGCGCGGCGATCAGCTGGGAGCCCCGCCCGGGCAGCATGCTCTACGCGAGCCATGCGCGCTCTTTCCAGGCCAACTCGGGCACGATGGTGTGGGGCGCGCAGTCGGCCCCGCCCTCAGAGGGCAAGCAGCTGGAGGTGGGCTGGAAGCAGGAATGGCTGAACCAACGCCTGATGACCACCGTGTCGGCGTTTGACCTGGAACTGACCAACGCCCCCGCCACCGACCCGGCGCACCCCGGCTACTCGGTGCTCACCGCACGCCAGCGGATCAAGGGCATCGAGCTGGAGCTGCAGGGCCGCATCACGCCCGGCTGGACGGTGACGGCCAACGCCAGCTTCCACGACCCCAAGGTGCTGGCCGACACCACGGCCGGTGCCAACGTGGGCAACCGCGTCGAGCGGGCCACGCGCCGCAACGCATCGCTGTGGACACAGTACCGCCTGCCGCAACTGCCCGGCCTGTGGGTGGGTGGTGGCCTGGTGCACCAGGGCGACAAGTTCACGGCCAACGACAACAAGTGGCGCCTGCCAGGCTACACCGTGGTCGACCTGGCCGTGGGCTACCAATTTGCGGGTGGCGTGCGGCTGCAGGCCAACCTGAAGAACGCGGGCAATCGCCGCTACTACATCGACGGCACCACCACCGCCGCCGGTTTTGGCGCCGTGGTGCCCGGCACGCCACGCAGCCTGCAGGTGTCGCTGGACTACACGTTCTGAAGACCGGCGCCAAGGCTGCGCCTGTCCCATCGCCAGCCCCGAAAGCCAAGCGCTCCTGGCACTCCAGGCGCGCCACGCGCCGTGCCTGGCCTTCGGGCCCGCCCCCTTTTTTCAACCATCGGAGAAACAGCACCATGCAATCTGGCATCACCGTTTGCCGCACCGCCATCGCGCACGCGGCCCTGCTCGCCCTGTGCGGCGCGGCCCATGCGCAGCAGGCCACCACCACAGCCACCACCGCCCCCACCGCTCCCACGGCGCCCGCTGCAGAGAAAGCCCTGGCCCCCGTCACCGTGAGTGCGGGCGCCGAGCAGGAAAGCCCCACCGCGCCGGTCACCGGCTTTGTGGCCAAGCGCGCCCTGAGCGCCACCAAGACCGACACCCCGCTCATCGAAACCCCGCAGGCCATCAGCGTGATCACCCGCGACCAGATGGAGGCCCAGGGCGTGCAGACGCTGCGCCAGGTGACGGCGTACACGGCAGGCGCCGTGTCCAACTATTTCGACAGCCGCGTGGATAGCTTCAGCGCACGCGGCGGCACCGTCAGCCAGTACCAGGACGGGCTGCTGCGCACCTACGGCACCTACAACACCAGCCGCCCCGACCCGTACACGCTGGAGCGCGTGGAGTTTCTGCGCGGGCCCACGTCGGTGCTGTATGGCCAGGGCAGCGTAGGCGGTGTGCTCAACCTCACGAGCAAACGCCCGCAGGCCGAAACGCTGCGCGAAGTGCAGGTGCAGCTGGGCAACAACAACCGCAAGCAGATTGCGGCCGACATGACCGGCGCCCTGGACAAGGACGGCCAGTGGCTCTACCGCCTAGTGGCCGTGGGACGCGACAGCGGCTCGCAGGTGGACCATGTGAGCGACGACCGCATGGTGCTGATGCCATCGCTGACATGGAAGCCCAATGCCGACACGTCGCTGACGCTGCAGGCCCTGCACCAAAAGGACAAGAGCGGCTCGCTCATCGGCTTCTTCCCGTGGCAGGGCACGCAGCTGGCCAGCCCTTACGGCCAGATCCCGCGCAACACCTTCATCAGCGAGCCGGGCTGGGATGCGTATGACACCACCAACAACTCGTGGGGCTACATCTTCAGCCACCGTCTGAACAGCGACTGGACAGTGCGCCAGAACCTGCGCCGCACCGTGAGCGAGGTGGACTACCGCACCATCTACACCAGCTTTACCGCCAACGCAGCCACGGGCCGCCCAGCACGCCCCGTGTTCAACGCGGACAACCGCACCGTGGTGCGCGACGCGGTGTGGAACATCAACACCGGCCGCATGTTGCTGATCGACACGCAGCTGGAAGGCAAGCTCAAGGCAGGCAGCACCGAACACACGCTGCTGGCGGGCCTGGACGTGCAGCGCAACCACACGGGCCAGCAGGCTTGGCGCGCCGTGGCGCCCGCCATCGACGTGTACAACCCCGTGTACGGCAACTTCACGCCGCCCACCGCGTCGCAGCTGGTGCGCCAGCCCAGCGTGGAGCAGAAGCAGCTGGGCTTTTACCTGCAGGACCAGATCAAGTGGGATCGCTTCACCGCCACGGTGGGCCTGCGCCACGACAACGCCAAGACCGACACCGAAGGCCGCCCCGCAGCTGCGGTGAACGACAAGGCCTGGAGCAAACGCGCTGGCGTCACATACCAGATGGACGGCGGGTGGGCACCGTATGCGGGCTACTCCGAGTCGTTCCAGCCCCTGGGCGGTGTGGACGCCTATGGGACGCCCTACAAGCCCCAGCGCGGAGAGCAGTGGGAGGCCGGTGTGAAGTGGCAGCCGCCTGGCCAGGGCATCAACGCCTTCGCCGCCGTCTACCAGCTGCGCGAAAAGAACCGCAAGACCACCGACCCGGGCAACCCGCTCAACAGCCTTCAGATCGGCGAGGTCAAGGTCAAAGGTTTTGAGGCCGAAGTGCAGGCCAGCCTGGCGCGCAACTGGGACTTCACGGTCGGCTACGCCTTTACCGACGCCAAGATCAGCCGCAGCAACACCGGCGACCAGGGCCAGCCCGTTGCCAGCACCCCGCGCCACACCGCATCCGCCTGGTTGAGCCACCGCTTCGCCAGCGAAGGCCGTGGTGGCTGGACGGTGGGCGCTGGCGTGCGCTACACCGGCTCGCAGTGGAGCGGCACCAGCGCCATCAGCACCCCGGCCGCCACGCTGGCCGATGCCATGGTGGCCTACGACGCAGGCGACTGGCGCGTGGCCTTCAACGTGGTGAACCTAGCGGACAAGGTGCACATCACGCAGTGCCTGGCGCGAGGGGATTGTTTCTATGGGCAGGCGCGGACGTACACGCTGACTTCGACGTACCGGTTCTAACGACTGGCAGGGGCACCCCAAGCGCACTGGGGATACGCCGTGCGGTGCCCCAACTTAGCCCCCACTCTGCCTCGGCATTCATGCACACAGCAGGCGTGAAGTGGAGGTGGGCGGGTTGCCGCCCCGCCCACCTGTTCAGTCCCACTACACTGGGCGTTGGCGTTCACTTCACCCAACCCATGCAATCCCATTCAAAGCCCTCCATAGTGGCCGCGCTGGTTCCGGCGTGGCAGTCTTCGGCGTTCATTCAAGCAACCCTCGACTCTCTCTCAGCCCAGACTTACCCACACCTGGAAGTCATCGTCTCTGTCGATGAGTGCAATGATTCGACCTATGAGATTTGCATCGCCCATGCTCAGAAAGATGCTCGTTTCCGAGTAATCCGCCAATCGCAGCGGCTAGGGTATGTGGGCAACTGCAACTTTTTGCTCAATCAGGCCGAAGCTGATTACGTACTTTTTGCATTTCATGATGACATCCTGAACCCTGACTACATCACGCTGCTGGCAGAAGTGCTTGACGCACGGCCAGAGGTCGTCATGAGTTATTCGGACGTTCACCTCACAAACACCAACGGAACGGAAGAACACTGGGTATTCACCGAACTTGAAGGCGTTCATGACCCGGTTCAGCGGGGTGTTCTCATGATGAGTGGAAAAAATAAATGGTGGGTGCCCAACCGAGGGTTATTCCGCCTTGGTCAAGCTCGGCAAATAAACGGCCTCAAAACCCACCGTGCGGGAGAATTTTCGGCAGACTGGCCATGGATGTTCCATATGAGCCTTTTGGGAGAATTCGCACGGGTTCCCAAAACCCTGTGCTACAAGTATTACAAGCCTGGAAGCTTATCGAGAAGCTGGCAGTTTTCCAAGCACCAGATCTATGAAGTTTACGCGGCCATAATGCGCGAAATATGGATTTCCGGCCTTACCACTGAGCAAAAGCTCACGCTTGCCAGTCCCTTGGCAAGATGGCTCTACCACAATAATCCTGATCGACTCGGCGAGGGCAAGTGACAAATACCGTCGACCCGGCATCCTGTTCGAGCTGGTTTGGAGGGCGAGCTCGCCTGGTTGATCTCCCCACTCATTCAGACGAGCGTGGCAACCTGCTACCGCTCGACTTCGACCGCCTCCCGTTCATGCCACGCCGCGTATTCACCGTAACAGGCGTCCCCGCCGGCTCCATCCGGGGGGAGCATGGTCACCGCAGTGGGGAACAACTGCTCGTTTGCCTGCAAGGGAAAATCGACCTTTTTCTCAGAAAGGGGTACGAAGAAGCCACTACTGCGCTCACCCCAGCGGGGCCAGGCCTCCTTTTGGGCGCAGGCGTGTGGTGCCGCCAGACTTACCTCGTCTCGAATTCCGTACTATTGGTATTGGCCAGCGAACCGTATGATCCAGAGTCGTATATATCCAACTGGAACTGATATAAATGCGAAAGACTTCCCGAATTGCCGTCCTTGGCGCCGGAATCATGGGCTGTTCGACTGCGATATTTCTGGCCCGCAAAGGAATCGAAGTATCTGTCTTCGATATGGCAGAGCAACCATTCAGCGCAGCGAGCCGATGGAATGAAGGGAAAATCCACTTAGGCTGCCTCTACAGCGCAGATCCGTCCCTGAGCACTGCAGACCGTGTCATTCCCGGCGGGCTCAAATTTCGCCCCTTGATCGAGGAATTGGTCGGCACATCCCTCGCTCCAGCAATCACTTCCGAAGATGATCTGTACCTGTGTCACCGCAAATCCGTGACATCTGCAGCAGAAATGAAGACGTACATGGAGAAGGTCGTCGAGCGTGTACGCAATCACCCAGATGCGGCGCAATACCTGGCAGATGCGTCTGACAGTCGGGTTCACCCGCTGAGCACTTCTGAACTGGCTGGATTGACCTCATCGACAGATATTGTTGCGGGCTTTCGGACTCCTGAGAGATCCGTTGACACCAATTGGGTGGCTGAACGATTCATACCTGCAATGGATGCAGAAGCATCGATCCAGCAGTTTATGAAAACCCGCATCACGGCGGTGCGCCCCGCAAAAGATGGAATCGACGGCAAGTGGGAAATTGAAACTTCCGAAGGCATCTTTGGACCATTCGACTACGTCATCAACTCGCTGTGGCAAGGCCGATTGGCCATAGACCGGACTGCTGGGCTGGAGCCCACGGGAGCTTGGTCACACAGATACCGCCAATCCCTGTTCTTGCGCACCAAAGAACCGGTTCATACGCCTTGCGTGGTCATTGCCACTGGCCCCTTCGGAGACATCAAAAATTACAATGGGCGGGATTTTTATCTCTCCTGGTATTCCGATGGCTTGCGCGTGGACAGCTCCGATATTTCACCACCGGAGCCTCATTTGACTGCCCAGAACTTGGAGAACTTGCCAAACTCCATTTGCGACCATCTCCAATCCTTGTTACCGTGGGTAGCGCAAATTCGCGAGCAAGCGGAGCGCTCCACCATTCAAGGCGGATGGGTCTTTGCTGTCGGGCAAGGTGTGCTTTCGGACCGAGATTCCACACTGCACTCCCGTTCGGAATATGGCATTCAAAGACTCGGACACTATATATCCGTCGACACCGGCAAATACTCAACAGCACCCGCCATGGCCCGCGCCTTGGTAGAAGCGATTATCTAGCCGCCTCAGAAATATCGCTCCTGATAGGCGCCATATCCATCCGAGCATTTGATTGGCCCCGAAGTCTCTGAAGCCTGTGAATACTTGATCGTCGGAACTGCACGCGATCAGGCTTACACCACCCACACGCCGCGTGTAGGGCGTGCGGCCACAGACGAGCCTCGTGCGCCGCATCGGTGCTCGCCCGGACGGGCCTGCACCATCGGCATCGACGAAGCGCCCGAGAGCCCAGCCGGGGCGCTGCAGGAAAAATGTTCCATTTCGTTGCACAGCACCAACACCCCCACGGGTAAAAGGTGTTTACCCCTGTGGCGGACATACAAATAGGCCATTAGCATCCCCCTCCGTTGCAAAGTGCAACGATCACATCACCACAGGCATCAAACTTGCTTGTAGCGACGGCCCGAAAGCATCACCCCTGTGCGTTTTTGGCCGGTGATTATTTGTCATCAAACAAAATTTGATTTAAGGAAACCTTGCTAATGAAAACGATTAACCGCTGCGCCCTCGCCGCGCTGGCCTTGGTGGGTACGTCTGCTGCCTTTGCACAGAGCAGCGTCACCCTGTACGGCCGGGTCAACACCACGTTCGAGCACCAAAAAGAAGGCAATGTGTCCAAGACCGGCCTGTTCAACAACTCCTCCCGCTTCGGCTTCAAGGGCCAGGAAGACCTGGGCGGCGGTTTGATGGCAGGCTTCCAACTGGAAAGCGGCTTTGACTCCAGCACCGGCGCCACAAGCTCCACCTTCTTCGGCCGCCAGAGCGAAGTGAACCTTGCCGGTGGCTTCGGCATGCTGCGTCTGGGCAACTTCACTTCAGAGTCCTACTACGCCACCGCTGACTTCATCAGCAACCACAACCACGACACCGGTTCGTCGTCGGATGCGCTGTACGCCTACCCTGCCCGCGACGCAAACAAGATCGCCTATCGCGCCCCCAGCCTGGGCGGCGCCACGTTCGAAGCCGGCTGGGCCATGCATGAGCAAGCCAGCGGCACCGGCGGCAAGAACAGCCTCGACCTGGCTGCCAACTACGAAATCGGCAAGCTGGGCCTGGGCGCCGGTTACTCCAAGCTGGACGACCAGAACCAGTTCGCGGTGCGTGCTTCGTACTCGACCGGCCCCTTCGTGGTGGGCGCCTACGTGCAGCGCGACAAGAACGTGTTCTTCGCCAACGGCGGCAACCGCACCAACGTGCGCCTGTCGGGTGCCTACATCATGGGCGTGTCGGAATTCCACCTGAACGTGGGCCGTGCCGGCAAGTACTCCAACGTGGCCGACAGCGCCGCCACCCAGTACACCGTGGGCTACAACTACAACCTGAGCAAGCGCACCAAGATCTACACGTACTACACCCGCATCAACAACAACCACAACGCCAGCTATGGCGTGGCCACTGCGGGCAACGACTTCAGCTCCTTCGCGATGGGTGTGCGCCACAACTTCTGATGGCCTGATCCCGCTGCTGCCCTAACTGGTGGGAGGGCAGACATACAGCTATTTACCCCCGCACTTCTTCGGAGTGCGGGGTTTTTTTACGCTACAGCATCCGGCCTTTTTGCAGCGGTTTTATTTGGCAATATTCTGCCGCACGAGTTTCGACGTGACAGGATCGACATAGGCCTCAACCATATTGCCACTCTTGAATCCGTATATTTCGTAGCAACTGCCATTGGCGATTTTGAACGTGGCGATTTTGTAGCCACGAAACTCCGCCAGCAGGCGCATTTCCGCCTCAGGCAACCACTGGCTTCGCGGCTCCCGCGTACACACATCTTCAGTGCGCTCGCGGCTGAAACTGGATGGCCCCGCCGACTGGACGGGCGGCTTGCCGGCCTCCGCCGCCAGCGCGGACACAGCCAAGGCCAAGGCTCCCACCGCACTCGCAGCGACGTTTCTCACAGCATGGTTCATCGACAGGCCTCCAATGGAATGATGGTTTCATGCTAGCCATGCCAGATTAATTTTTGCTTAACTCAATTGATCCCGCAAAAAATATCAATGGTTCGGTGCATTTTATTTTCACTCTTCAGAATATCATTGTCTCAAGTCCGCTTAGCCCCTTGAGATGGCCAGCATAAAATGCGACGGTCTGGGATGGCGTGTCCTCAGCCGGTCTACTGCCTTATTTTCCCAAGACAGCCACCTGCACCTCCGTGCGGATTTCAAACCCCAGGCTTTCGTACAAGGCAATGGCGGCTTCATTCGTGGTCCACGCATGCAAAAAAGGCTGGTCCCCCCGCTGTTGAATGGCGTGGGCCACCACGGATGAAAGCCGGCGGGCATAACCGCGCCCTCGAAACTCGGGGTGGACACACACGCCGCTCACTTCGGTGCCGCCTTCAAAACGCATGCGTTCACCCGCCATGGCCACCAGCAGACCTTCGGACCGGATGCCCACAAAGCGGCCCATGGTGTGGGTGTGCGCAAGGAACGGGCCGGGCTCAGTCAACTGCGCCAGGGCCAGCATGGCGGCAGCATCGGCATCACCCAGCACGACGACGGCCTCCGCGCCGGGCTCGGCTGCAATAGCCCGCCCGGCCAGCATCTGCACGCCCACGGCGCGGCGAAGGGCCTGCAGCCCCTGGGGCACCGGCACGGGCTGCGCTTGCAGCACGAGGACCGATTCCCCCTCGGCCACCAGGCCGGCCAGCGCGGCAAGGCTGGCGTCATCGGCGTCATCCCGGGCCGAAGCAAACAGGTTGACGTCCCGCCGGTAGCGCTTGGCCAGGTCGCCACCTTCTGCCAGGCCGGGAGTGGAGGTCAGCGATGCCCAGACGGGCCGGTCGAAGGGGTTGGTGGTGGTCATCGTGCTGTTTCCTTTCCTGGGGCACGGGGAGTTTTCTTGCGACGGCCTGTGGCGTGCTCTGCGGCGATGGTGACAGCCGAGCGCTGCAGCAGCGAGGTGCGCGCGAGCCCCGCCTCCAGCGCCTCCAACTGGTCCAGCAAGGGGCCTTCAAGCGACGCACACACCTGGGCTACGGAGGCTTCCAGCACGGGCCAGACATCGCGTTGCGCCCGCTGCACAAGTGCCTGGCCTTGCGAGCTGAGCGCCACGCGGCGCACACGCCGGTCACCCTCCACCGCCTCCGACTGCACCAGCCCGCTGTCTTCCAGCCCTTTCAAGGAGCGCGTGACCACCGGCTGGCTGACGCCGACGGCCTGGCTCAGCTCGCCCACCCCCAGCGCACCATGCCAATCCAGCGCCGCCAACAGCGGGAAGTGCGCTGCAGGCATGTCGATGCCGTGCTGGGTCAACAGTGCCTGCGTTTGCGCCTGCAGCGCCTCGCCAATACGCTTGAAGCGGGTGCCGAGGGTGAGGAATCCGAGTTCCTTGACGACATCTTGGATCATGTTTTTTCCTTAGATATATATCATGATATGTATTTGACAGGCCACGTCAATCGATTTCTTCGCGGCTGCCCTGGCACTGCTTGCCAGACTGGTTCAGCGCGCAAAAACAAACGCCTGCGGACGATCTCGCAGGAAGGCTCCTGAAAGATCGCGCGCAGGCTTTGACTTGGCCACACCCGCAGCCGGGCTGCGCGCGACAGTCCAGCCGCGCCAGCTCTCCGGCGTTTCGTCCTTACACGTTCATGATCGAGACCAGGCGCGTGTTCAGGTGCGCCTCGATGGCCTCGGGGCCGCCTTCCGAGCCATAGCCCGAATCTTTCAACCCGCCAAACGGCAGCTCGGCTGCGGGCGCGGCGGCCTGGTTGATCCACAACATGCCCACTTCCAGGCGCTGCGCCAACAGGTGCGCGTTCTTCAGCGACGAAGTGAAGGCATAACCGGCCAGGCCAAACGGCAGGCGATTGGCTTCGGCAATGGCGTCTTCAATCTTCTCGAACCCGCGAATCGCGGCCACGGGGCCGAAGGGCTCTTCATTCACGATGCGGGCCGACAGGGGCACGTCGTTCAGCACCGTGGGCTGGAAGAAGTTGCCTTCGCTGCCAATGCGCTCGCCACCCGTCACCAGCGTGGCGCCCTGCTGCACGGCGTCGGCCATCAGGTCGGCCATCGCCGTGATGCGGCGGGGGTTGGCCAGCGGGCCCATCTGCGTGCCGGCCGTGAGGCCATCGCCCACCTTCAGGCCCTGCGCGTACTTGGCGAAGGCAGCCACGAAGTCGGCACGGATGCTCTCGTGCACCAGATAGCGGGTGGGCGAGATGCAGACCTGGCCTGCGTTGCGGAACTTGGCCCCGCTGCCGATCTTGATGGCCAGTTCCAGGTCGGCGTCTTCCGCAATGATGACCGGGGCGTGGCCGCCCAGCTCCATCGTCACGCGCTTCATGTGCTTGCCCGCCAGCGCGGCCAGCTGCTTGCCCACGGGCGTGGAGCCGGTGAAGGTGACCTTGCGGATGATGGGGTGCGGGATGAGGTAGCTGGAGATTTCAGCGGGGTCGCCGTATACCAGGCCCACGGTGCCTGCGGGCACGCCGGCATCGGCAAACGCGCGGATCAGCTCGGCGGGGCTGGCGGGGGTTTCCTCAGGCGCCTTCACCAGAATCGAGCAGCCTGCACCCAGCGCGGCGGCCAGCTTGCGCACCACCTGGTTGATGGGGAAGTTCCAGGGCGTGAACGCGGCCACGGGGCCCACCGGGTCCTTCAGCACCAGCTGCGTGGCCTTGAGGTTGCGCGAGGGCACGATGCGGCCATACACACGCAGCGATTCGTCGGCAAACCATTCGATGATGTCGGCAGACGCCATGGTCTCGACCTTGGCCTCCGCCAGGGGCTTGCCCTGCTCTTGCACCATGATGGCGGCAATGGCCTCGGCGCGCTCGCGCATCAGGGCCGCTGCGCGGCGCATGGTCTTGGCGCGCTCGGCGGCAGGCATGTCGCGCCAAGCTTCAAAACCCTTTTGTGCGGCGTCCAGCGCGCGGTCCAGATCGACCTTGGTGGCATGGGCCACGCGGCCGATTTCCTTGCCCGTGGCGGGGTTGAACACGGCAAGGGTCTTGCCTTCAGCGGCGTCTTGCCACTGGCCTGCGATGAAGAGCTGGGTGTTGGGATAGGTCATGAGCGTTGGTTGGTCAGCCAAGGTGGTGAAAAAATCAAAAAAACGACTATACGCCTGCGATGATGGCTGTGTATTTCAAGGAGATTGCATGCGAGAAGTAGTCCAAAGCCTCGAAGAGTCGCGCATCCGCGAAGTGGCCAACGAAGGCCTGGGGCGCAGCGATGTGCTGAAGTTCTGGTTCGGCGAGAGCGACGAGGTGACGCCCGATTTCATCCGCGACGCGGCCATTGCCTCACTGCAAAAGGGCGAGACCTTTTACGCCCACAACCTGGGTCTGCCCGAACTGCGCCACGCGATTGCGGGCTACATGCACGGTCTGCACCCGCAGCAGCATACCGATGCGTGGTTTGACCGCATCGCAGTGACATCCGGCGGCGTGAACGGCCTGATGGTGGCCGTGCAGGCCCTGGTGGACGCGGGCGACGAAGTGGTGCTGGTGACGCCCGTGTGGCCCAACCTGGTGGCGCAGCCGCGCATTCTGGGGGCGCAGGTGCACACCGTGCCGCTGGTGGCCGACGTGCACGGCGCATGGCGCCTGGACATGGACGCGCTGCTGGCCGCCATCACGCCCGGCACGCGCCTGCTGGTCGTCAACGCCCCCAACAACCCCACGGGTTGGACACTGACGCGCGAGGAGCAAGCCACCATCCTGGCGCATTGCCGTCGCACGGGCACGTGGATCCTGGCAGACGAGGTGTACGAGCGGCTGTACTACGCAGGCGACACGGCCAACGGCGCCGCACCCAGCTTTCTGGACGTGGCCGAGCCCGAGGACCGCCTAGTGGTGACGCACAGTTTTTCCAAGAGTTTTTTGATGACCGGCTGGCGCCTGGGGTGGCTGGTGTTGCCGCCATCGCTGACGCATGCCGTTGGCAAGCTGATCGAGTTCAACACCTCGTGCGCGCCGGTGTTTGTGCAGCGCGGGGCCACGGTGGCGCTGCAGCGCACGGAGGAGGTGACGCCTGCGCTGGTGGCGCATCTGAAGAGCTGCCGGGACACGCTGGTGCCGCTGCTGGCCGATGTGCCGGGGGTGTCGGTGGCCACGCCGCGTGGGGGCATGTATGCGTTCTTCCGCATCGACGGTTACGACGACTGCCTGACGCTGGCCAAGCTGCTGGTGCGGGAGGCGGGGTTGGGGTTGGCGCCGGGCAGTGCGTTCGGGGGCGAGGCACAGGGGTGGTTGCGGTGGTGTTTTGCGAGCCGGGATGTGGGGAGGTTGGGGGAAGGGGTGGGGAGGTTGAGGGGGTGGTTGAAGGGGTGATGGAAAGGGATTTTTGAACGATTTTGGCTGCTGGCGCTTTTGGAATAAGCGCTAGCAGCTATTGTTTTTATAGTTATTGGGGCTCTCCTTCCCGTTCGCGCTGAGCTTGTCGGAGCCGGTGGAAGCTCGTTCTCTAGTTTGGGCGGCGTGCTTGGGTTGAGGGCAGAGGCCGGGATGTCGCCCCGGCGGGCGAGTCCCTTTCTTTCGCGTCGCCGAAAGAAAGGAACCAAAGAAAGGGCGACCCTACTGTCTGCGACCCCTTCGCTGCGCTGCGGGGCAACCTGGGGTGCTCGGTCACGGGGTGCACCGCAGAACTCGCTGCGCGCCTGCGGCGCTCCGCTCGGACAACTGCGGTGAGTCAGTTCACGAAGCATGCGCGCTCCGACGCGCATGCCACCCCGCGCCCTGCGCGCCCCAGGCGCATCCAGAAGGGAACCCGGGGGAGCGGACTTCCACACGGGCCATTGCTTCGCTCGGCCCCATCTCGCGGGCGCAAGCGCCACGCGCTGCGAAAGCTGGGCCGAGCGCAGCGATGGCCCGTGTGGCTGTTCGGCTGTTGGATGTTCGGTTGTCCACCCCTGCTGGCTGCGCCTGCGGCGGGGCGGTTGTGGGGTGGCACGCGCGTCGGAGCGCGCGTGCTTCGTGAACTGAATCGCCGTGGTTGTCCGAGCGGCGCTGCGCAGCAGCAAAGCGAGTTCCACGGCGCACCCCGCAACCGCCCCGCCGCAGGTTTGCCCCGGAGCGCAGCGCAGGGGTCGCAGACTGGGGGTCGCCTTTTCTTTGCTTACTTTCTTTTGGCGAAGCAAAAGAAAGTGAGTCGCCTGCCGGGGCGACAACCCGGCTCCCGCCCTCAACCCGAGCATGCTTTTCAAACCAGCACGCCAAGGCTTCGACAAGCTCAGGCCGAACGGGTCCCCAAGAACAAAGAACTACAAAAACAATAGCTGCCAGCGCTTTATAGATAAGCGCCAGCAGCCAAAATCACTCAAAAAACTACTGCGACACCTGCGCCAACTTCACAGCAGGCTGATCCCCCCACCCGCCTCCGAGCGCCCGAATCAACCCCACCGTCGCCACATACTGCGCCGTCCGCACCTGCAACTCCTGCCGCCGGTTGCGCAACTCGCTGCGCCGCGCGTCCAGCAACTCCAGCTGGCTCACCAGCCCATTGCGATACCGCACATCCGACAACTGCGTGGCCCGCCGCGCTGCCGTCACCGCCCGCCCCTGCGCATCGGCCTGGCCAGACAGCAGCCGCAGCGAGGTCAGCTGGTCCTCCACGTCACGAAACGCGTTCAGCACCTGCCCCCGATGGTCCGCCAGCGCAGCCTCCAGGCGGGCCTTGGCGCCCTCGATCTGTGCATCGCGCTGGCCGCCGTCAAAGATCGGCAGCGACAGCAGCGCACTCACGCCCCAGGCACGGGCCGACCACTTGAACAGGTCACCCAGCTCGGGCGACGCATGCCCCGCATTGCCGGTGAGCGTGACGGCCGGGAACCACGCCTTCTGCGCCACGCCCACACGCGCTTGCGCGGCCAGCACGGCAGTTTGCGCGGCCGACACATCGGGCCGGCGCGCCAGCACCGTGCCGGGCACGCCCGGCGGAATCACCGGCAACGCGGCATCGCCCGTCGCGGGCGGCAGCACAAAGCCGCTGGCCACCTCGCCAGCCAGCACGGCCAGCGCGTTGGTCAGCAGGGCCTGCTGGCGCTGCAAGGCCAGGGCATCGGACTCGGTGGCCGCCACCTCGGTCTGTACACGGGCCACGTCCAGCTCGGCCACATCGCCGGCTTGCAGGCGGCGCTGCGTCAAGCGCAGGGTGTCCTGGTAGGCGGCCAAGCTCTCTTGCACCAGCACCTGCTCGGCCTGCACGGCGCGCAGCTGCAGGTAGGTTTGCGCCACATCAGCCTGCACCATAAGGCGCGTGCTCTGCAGCAAGGCCTCGCGCGTGTCGGCGTCCAAGCGCGCGGCGTCGCTGGTTTGCGAGAGGCGGCCGAACAGGTCCAGCTCGTACGAGGCATTGAGCCCCGCCGTGCCCAGCGTGGATGGCACCACGCTGCCCGTGCTGTTGGCACCGGCCTGGCGCGCAACGCCCGCCGAGGCGCCCACTTGCACCGAGCGCGCGGCGTCAGCAGAACGCAGCAGCGTGCGCGCTTCGGCCAGCCGCGCGGCGGCCTGCTGGATGCTGGTGTTGGCCTGGCCCGCGCGCTGCACCAGGTCGGCCAGCACCGGGTCTTGAAAGCCCAGCCACCACTCGCCGCGTGGCTGTGCCTCGGCTGGGACGGCCACCGTCCAGGGGGCCGTGGACAGCGCGTCGCCCCCTGCCGTGAAGCTGGCGGGCACGGGCACACCCGCATGCGGCGCGGGGGCCACGGGCTGGGTCATGCAACCGGCCAGCACCAGGGCGGCGGCCAGGGGCGCCAGCAGGCTGCGCTTGCGCACGCCAAAGGCAGCACCCTCGGTGGAGTTTTTCTTCAATAGCAAATCGGTCATGGTTGTTCTCCTGCCCCAGTCGTTACGCCCGCTGCATTCGGCAGCGCGGAGCACGTGGCGAGGGCCACAAAGATTTTTGTTGTCACCGTTTTCAAAAGCATCATTCGTGCTCCTTGCGCGGCGCTGCCAGCACCGGGTGGGCAATGCCGCCGCTGCCCGGGGTGTGCGAGATGGGCGCCACATGCGCGCCATGCTCCACCAGCGGGCGGTTGCCAGCCAGCTTGCGCAGCAGCACGTAGAACACGGGCGTGAGGAACAGGCCAAAGGCCGTCACACCAATCATCCCGGCGAACACCGCCACGCCCATGGCGCTGCGCATTTCGGCGCCCGCGCCGGTGGACAGCACCAGGGGCAGCACACCCATGACGAAGGCCAGCGAGGTCATCAGGATGGGGCGCAAGCGCAGACGGCTGGCCTCGATGGCGGCCTGCACGGGGGTGCGCCCGGCGAACTCCAGCTCACGCGCAAACTCCACGATCAGGATCGCGTTCTTCGCTGACAGCCCCACCAGCACGATGAGCCCGATCTGCGTGAACACGTTGTTGTCGCCGTTGCTCAGCCACACCCCGGTCATGGCCGCCAGGATGCCCATGGGCACGATCAGGATGATGGCAATCGGCAAGGTGAGGCTTTCGTACTGCGCGGCCAGCACCAGGAACACCAGCAGGATGGCCAGAGGGAACACCAGCACGGCAGAATTGCCCGCCAGGATTTCCTGGTAGGTCAGCTCGGTCCACTCGAAGGTGATGCCCTGGGGCAGCGTCTCAGCCGCGATGCGCTCGATGGCGGCCTGCGCCTGGCCCGATGAATAACCGAGTGCAGGGCCGCCGTTCACATCAGCAGCCAGGTAGCCGTTGTAGCGCATGGCACGTTCGGGGCCGAAGCTCGGCTCCATCTTCATCAGCGCCGACAGGGGCACCATCTCGCCGGTGCTGGAACGCACCTTGAGCAGGCCCACATCCTCAGCCCGCGCGCGGTAGGCCGCATCGGCCTGCACGCGTACGCTGTAGGTGCGGCCGAACTGGTTGAAGTCGTTGGCATAGAGGCTGCCCAGGTAGATCTGCAGCGTGTCAAAGATGTCCGTTACCGGCACACCGAGCTGGCGTGCCTTGGTGCGGTCGATGTTGGCGTACAGCTGCGGCACATTGACCTGCCAGCTACTGAAGATGCCGGTCAGCTCGGGCGTCTGGTAGGCCTTGGCCATGAAGGCCTTCACGGCGCCGTCCATGGCTTCGTAGCCCAGCGAGGCACGGTCTTCGATCTGCAGCTTGAAGCCGCCCGTGGTGCCCAGGCCCGCCACCGGGGGTGGCGGGAACATGGCGATGAACGCGTCCTGGATGCTGCCAAAGGCCTGGTTCAGCTGGCCTGCCACCGCGCCGCCGCTCTGGTCGGCGCGGGTGCGCTCGGCAAAGGGCTTGAGCGTGGCGAACACGATGCCGGCGTTGGAGCTGTTGGTGAAGCCGTTGATCGACAGGCCCGGGAAGGCAATCGCGTCTTCGACGTTGGGGTTCTCCTTCATGATCTCGCCCATGCGGCGGATCACGTTCTCGGTGCGGTCCAGCGTGGCGCCGTCGGGCAACTGCGCAAAGCCGATCAGGTACTGCTTGTCCTGCGCGGGCACGAAGCCGCCGGGCACGATCTTGAACAGGCCCATGGTGGCCCCCACCAGCGCGAGGTAGATCACGAACATCAGCGCCTTGCGGCCGATCACGCGCTTGACGCCGCCGCTGTAGGCCTCGGAGCCACGGTGGAACAGGCGGTTGAAGCCGCGGAACAGGCCACCGAACACTTTGTCCATGCCGCGCGTGAGCGCGTCCTTGGGCTCGTTGTGGCCCTTGAGCAGCAGTGCTGACAGGGCGGGCGACAGGGTCAGCGAGTTGATCGCCGAGATCACCGTGGAGATCGCGATGGTCACCGCGAACTGCTTGTAGAACTGGCCTGTGAGGCCACTGATGAAGGCCAGCGGCACGAACACCGCCACCAGCACCAGCGCAATCGCGATGATGGGGCCGGACACTTCACGCATGGCGCGGTAGGTGGCCTCGCGCGGGGTCAATCCCGCCTCGATGTTGCGCTCCACGTTCTCCACCACCACGATGGCATCGTCCACCACAATGCCGATGGCCAGCACCAGGCCGAACAGGCTCAAGGCGTTGATCGAGAAGCCCAGCAGGTGCAGCACCGCAAACGTACCCACCACCGACACCGGCACAGCCAGCAGCGGGATGATGGATGCGCGCCAGGTCTGCAGGAACAGGATCACCACCAGCACCACGAGGGCGATGGCTTCGAGCAGCGTGTGGATCACGGACTTGATCGAGGCACGCACAAACTGCGTGGGGTCGTACGCAATGCGGTATTCCACGCCTTCGGGCATGTTCTTCTGGATCTCGTCCATGGTCTTGCGCACGTTGGACGAGATGTCCAGCGCGTTGGAGCCCGGCGCCTGGAACACGCCCATGCCCACGGCGGGGTCGTTGTTGAGCAGCGAGCGCAGCGAGTAGTCGGCCGCGCCCAGCTCCAGGCGGGCGATGTCGCGCAGGCGCGTCACCGCACCGTCGGCACCGGTCTTGACGATGATGTCGCCGAACTCTTCTTCGGTCTGCAGACGGCCCTGTGCGTTGATGGACAGTTGCAGGTCCACGCCGGGCAGGCCGGGCGATGCGCCCACCACGCCAGCGGCGGCCTGCACGTTCTGGCCGCGGATGGCGGTCACCACATCACTGGCCGAGAGGCCGCGCTGCGCGACCTTTTGCGGGTCGAGCCAGACGCGCATGGAGTAGTCGCCACCGCCGAAGATCTGCACCTGACCCACGCCGCCGATGCGGGCCAGCCGGTCCTTCACATTGAGCACCGCGTAGTTGCGCAGGTAGTCGATGTCGTAGCGGTTGTTGGGCGAGACCAGGTGGACCACCATGGTCAGGTCGGGCGCGCTCTTGACGGTGGTGACACCCAGGCGGCGCACTTCCTCGGGCAGGCGCGGCTCGGCCTGCGAGACGCGGTTTTGCACCAACTGCTGGGCCTTGTCGGGGTCGGTGCCGAGGGCAAAGGTCACCGTCAGCGTCATCACGCCGTCGGTGGTGGCTTGGCTGCCCATGTAGAGCATGCCTTCCACGCCGTTGATGGATTCCTCCAGCGGCGTGGCCACGGTCTCGGCGATCACCTTGGGGTTGGCGCCCGGGTACTGTGCGCGTACCACCACGGAGGGCGGCGCGACTTCAGGGTATTCGGAGATGGGCAGACCGCGCAATGCGATGAGCCCCCCGAGGAAGATGAGCACCGACAGCACCCCAGCGAAGATGGGGCGGTCGATGAAAAAGCGGGATAGGTTCATGGATGCAAATTCCTCCGGTCGCTCTGGCTCAGGCCGCTGGCGACTTGGCTGCGTTCTTGGCTTCCTTGCGATCACCCGCAATCTCGGCCTTGGCGGTCATGGGCACAGGCTGCGGCGCCACCACGGCACCGGGGCGCACGCGCTGCAGGCCGTTGACGACGATGTTCTCGCCCGCCTTCAGACCCGACGTGACCACGCGCAGGCCGTCAATCGGCGCACCCAGGGTGACCTCGCGGTATTCGGCCTTGTTGCCCTCGCCCACCACCATCACGAACTTCTTGTTCTGGTCGGTGCCCACGGCACGCTCGTTGATGAGCAGCGCCTGGGTGTTGCGGGCCTGGCCCATGCGGATGCGGGCGAACTGGCCGGGGATGAGCGAGCCGTCTTCGTTGTCGAACACGGCGCGCACGCGCACGGTGCCGCTCTTGGCATCGACCTGGTTGTCGATGAGCTGCAGGCGACCGGCGTGCGGCGTGCCGCCCGTGGTGCCCGTGCCCATCTGCACGGGGATGCGCTCGATGAGCTGGCGGGCGCTGTTGCCGCGCTGGCCGCTTTGCAGGTCTGCCAGGGCCTTCACCACGATCTGCTCATCGGTGTCGAAGCTCGCGTAGATGGGGCTCACGGACACCAGCGTGGTCAGCACGGGGGCGCCCGCACCGGCCGCCACCAGATTGCCCACGGTGACTTCGATGCGGCCCACACGGCCCGCCACCGGGGCGCGCACCTGGGTGTAGCCCAGGTTCAGCTTGGCGGTCTGCAGCGCGGCCTGGGCGGCGCGCAGGTTGGCATCGGCTTCGCGCTGGGCGTTCAGGCGCTCATCGTGCTCGCGCTGGGCGATGGCTTTTTCTTCGAGCAGGCGCGTGGCGCGCTCCAGTTCGCTGCGGGTGTACGACACGCGTGCCTGTGCAGCCACCACCTGGGCTTCGGCGCGGTCCACTTCGGCGGCGTAAGGGGCGGGGTCCACCGTCACGAGCAGCTCGCCCTGCTTGACCAGCGAGCCTTCGCGGAAGTGCACGGCCTGCACGGCGCCCGAGACGCGCGGGCGCACGTCCACGCGCTGCACGGCTTCGAGACGGCCGGAAAACTCGTCCCACAGGGCGATGTCTTTTTGGAGCACGGCCGCCACCGACACCGGCATGGCCGGGGGCGCAGCAGGGGTGCCATCGGCCTGGGCGGCGGGCGCCTGGAACACAAGGATGATGGCGGCCACGGTGGCCGTCACAGCAGTGGCAAGGGTGGCAAGGCCCAGCGGGCGGCTCTTGGAGAGAGGATTGGAGTTCATGGTCGTTTCAATCGTTAAGGCCGCCCTTGTGGAGCGAGCCGGTGGAGGTTTTCTGCCGCGCCCCGGTAGGTGGCGTTGTGCCGACAAGAGTCAAAAAAGGTGTCACAACCGTGGGCAGATGGGCAGTCTCGGCAATGACACCGTGGCAAAGTCAAGGCCCCGGCGGCACACCGCCGGGACACTGAGAACCGACGTCAGAAGACGCGGCAACACTGTGTGTTGTGACAGCCGTGGCTGAAGACAGGCAAGTCGCCCAACGGGTTGTTCATGGTGTGATTTCCTCCGTATGTATCGTTGACATCAATGGCACCTGCCCGCCGTCTGCGCCCTGATGGGCTCGGTGTGCAGAAATACGTGGGCAAAGCTTCTCCCTCCGGCACGTGTGGGCCGGAAAAATCAGCGTTGATAACCAGGTGGTTGGCGGTAAGGCCGCAGTATCAAACCTCAACCAAAGTTGAGGTCAATGACTTTCTGGAGACAGCCTTGCCGGGTTCAGGGTCTCAGGAAGGCACCGGACATCGGGTGGCTTCAAAGAACATGCGGAACTGTTCCTGCGCACCGGTTGCGCAAGGGCATTCGTGGGGGCCGGTTTGCAGCAAGGCATCGGGCCACTGCGCCGTTTTCGAGAAAACATGGCGGGTCACCTGCAGGCCCGCCGCCTCCAGCCGGGCGGCATAGGCCAGTGCCTCATCGTGCATGGGGTCGGTGTCGCCCACCAGCACCAGCGTAGGCGGCAAGCCGGCCAGACGGTGTGCTGCGGCAGGCACTGCATAGGGGTGCTCGGCATCGCGCGGGCAACGCAGAAAATTGCGCCAGCCTTCGGCCCATTTGCAGCCAGTGGCATTGCCCGTGGCTTCGCGCAGCGAGGCTGTGCCCACACACGGGTCCAGCATGGGCGAGAGCAGGATCTGCCCGGCCAGCGGCGGGTGCGACTGGTCGCGCGCCATCAGCCCCACAGCCGCAGCCAGATTGCCGCCCGCTTCTTCACCCGCCAGGTAGACCAGTGCACCTTGCCCGCCGAGCTTGGTGCGGTTGCGGTGCACCCACTTGAGCACGTCATAGCCCGTGTCCACCGGCTGCGGGAACGGGGTGAGCGGGTACGCCACCGACACCACAACGGCCCCCACACCTTCCAGCAGCGAGGCCACGGTGCAGCCGTTGTCCAGCCCCCCCGAGGTAAATGCGCCTCCATGAAAATGCACCACCACCGGCGACGCCTGGCCCGTCTTCTTGCGCCCATACATGCGCACGGCCACATCCTGCCCCTTGGTCACTTCAATAGTGGAGTCGGAGCACACGGAGGCGGCCTTGCCCCCTTCGGTGGGTTTGGCAACGGGTGGCAATGTGGAAGATAGCGAGGACGGCTGGTCGGGCTGCATGGCATGTACCCATTGGATTGACGATGGATGAAATGTAGTGGCTCGGGCCTTTCAGATAAACAGGTCAAACACCACCGCACTGTTTCCAAAAGCTCAACAATCAAATGGCAGTGCCCGTGTGAGAATTCCGCAGCACCCACTGGTGGGTGCTGACGTTCCAGATTCAAGGAGAAGCCATGGACCAAATACAGGCCATGCGCATATTCGTGCGGGTGGTGGAGGCCGGCACGTTTACCCGGGCAGCGGATTCGCTATCGCTGCCCAAAGCCACCGTGACCAAGCATGTGCAGGCGCTGGAGGAGCGCCTGCGCGTAAAGCTGCTCAACCGCACCACGCGGCGCGTGACGGTGACGCCCGACGGCGCCGCCTACTACGACCGCACCGTCCGGCTGCTGACCGACCTGGATGACATCGAGGCCAGCATGACCAATGCACGCGCCAATCCGCGCGGTCGCCTGCGCATCGATGTCGGCACGTCGGTGGCACAGCTGCTCATCATTCCGAACCTGGCAGAGTTTCATGCACGGTACCCGGACATCCAGGTGGACCTGGGGGTGAGCGACCGCATCGTGGACCTGATCGGAGACAACGTGGACTGCGTGATTCGCGGTGGCGAGCTCAGCGACCAGTCGCTGGTGGCGCGGCGGGTGGGCAACCTGGAGTTCATCACGGTGGCATCGCCCGACTATCTGGCGCGCAAGGGCACGCCCACCCATCCGCTGGAGATTGAGGAAAAACACGCCAGCGTGATCTATTTTTCTCCGCAAAGCGGCCGGCACTACCCGCTGGAGTTCGTCAAGGGCTCCGAATCCATCGACATCACGGGTCCCTACCAGTTGAGCGTGAATGAAGCCAATGCCTATGTGACGTCCGTGCTGGCGGGGCTGGGTATCGGGCAGATCACCAGCTACCAGGCGCAACAACACCTGCAAAATGGCGCCCTGGTGCGGCTGATGCCCGAGTGGACCCAGCCGCCACTGCCTGTGTACGTGGTGTATCCACCCAACCGCCACCTGAGCGCCAAGGTGCGTGCGTTTGTGGACTGGGCGGCCGAGCTGTTTCAACGCGAGACCCACCTGCAACGCACGCAGTGAAGGCATTACACAAAGGCGGGCGGGGCCTTTATGCTTGGGCCCATGAACGCTACCGAGTCCACCCCCACCCCTGACGCGCGCACCAACGAGGGCGGCCACACCGCGCAAGCTGCTGAGCCCACACCTCCAGCAGCTTCTGCCAAACAGCCCCGCAACCCCCTGCACGGCGTAACGCTGGAAGCCATGGTAGTGGGCCTGGCAGACTATTTTGGCAGGGACGAGCTGGGCCGACAGATCCCCATCCGCTGCTTTCAGATCGACCCCAGCGTGGGCTCCAGCCTCAAGTTTTTGCGCAAAACCCCCTGGGCGCGTGAGAAGGTCGAGAGCCTTTACCTCTTCATGCTGCGCGACCAGCGGCGCAACGCGCAAGAATGACTGGCAATGCGCGCTACCACGCCCCAAACATCGCCAACCCCGAATGCGTATTCGGCACGGCTGAGCGCACGGTATCGCAATTTTCTGGTCCCCCTGCTAACGCTGGGCGTCATCGGTGGGTTCAATGCTTTGCTGGCGGCTCAGTCCGGAAGGGGTGATGCGGGATGGTGGCCTGTGGCGTGGCTGGCCACCATGTTCTTGGGGGTTTTCTTCAGTGCAGCCTTCATGGCCATGGCGGGTCGCCGCAAGCTGTCAGTGGCCTACGGCATCGCTCTGGGCGCGACTGTTGGTCTGGGGCTCACGACCCATGGGTTTTTGCAGACGAGCCTGCACGCCCCTTGGGGCGCAGTAATGCCCGACTGGCTGCGTGGCGCGCAGGCAAGAGCCTGGCTGGGCTCTCCCTGGGCACCGCTCATTCCCTACGCAGCGGGGCTGGCCTTGCATGGCGCGGCCATGCTGGTTTTCAATCGCCGGACGTCACCAGAAAATCACGGCTGATACCGCCACCCAGGTCGTTGACCCGGTCCAGGAACTGCGTGAGGAACGCGTGCAGACCCGTGGCCAGGATCTCGTCGATGCGACCGTACTGCAGGTCGGCCAGCAAGCGCCCTGCCCTGCGGCTGGTTTCGGCGGACTGACCGTTGGCCAGCACGGCCAGGTTGTCCACCACCTCGCGCAGGCAGGCGTGCAGCGATCGGGGCATATCGCGGCTCAGGATCAGCAGGTCGGCCACGCGCCCCGGCGTGATCACATCGCGGTAGACCTTGCGGTACACCTCGAACGCCGACACGCTGCGCAGGATGGCGCTCCAGTGGTAGAAGTCGCTCTCCTGGTTGCGGTCACTGGGGCGGCCGAAGAAGTCGTTGTTGACCGCGTGGAACTTCACATCCAGCAGGCGCGCGGTGTTGTCCGCGCGCTCCAGGAAGGTGCCCATGCGCAAAAAGTGAAACGCCTCGTCCTGCAGCATGGTGCCCAGCACCACGCCGCGTGAGAGGTGCGAGCGGTACTTCACCCATTCAAAGAACTGGCCTGGGTCGCGCTCAAACGCGCCACCTTCCAGTTGACGGTGCAGTTCCAGCCAGGTCTGGTTCTGCGTTTCCCACACCTCGGTGGTCAGCGCGCCGCGCACGGCCCGCGCGTTCTCGCGTGCGGCGCGCAGGCACGACAGAATGGACGACGGGTTGTTGCCATCGTGCACCATGAACTCCAGCACGTTGGCGGGCGTCACTTCGCCATGCTTGGCGGTGTAGGCAGGAATCAGTTCGCTGATGGACAGCAGGCCCTCCCAGCCTTTCTGCGCCACATCGGCAGCCTGGGGCAACAGGGAGGTCTCGTAGCTCACATTGAGCATTCTTGCTGTGTTCTCAGCCCGCTCGGTGTAGCGAGACATCCAGAACAGATGGTCGGCGGTGCGGCTTAGCATTTTTCCTCCCCGGGCAGAGAACCCCGCGCGTGCTGCGCACGCTGGCTGTGTTGTGGTGAAACCCCGCCTTCGGCGGCGTTTTCAGCCCGCTCGGTGTAGCGGGACATCCAGAACAGATGGTCGGCGGTGCGGCTCAGCATGTTCAGAGGCTCCCTTGCGATTGACTTTGCGACTGACCTTGTCCCTGCGATTGCGACTGGGATTGCACGGCCTTGGGTTGCGCGGCAGGCGCACCCTCGCCCAGCACCCAGGTGTCCTTGGTGCCGCCGCCCTGCGACGAATTCACCACCAGCGAGCCCTCTTGCAGTGCCACGCGCGTGAGGCCCCCTGCGGCCATCTGCACCTCGCGACCGCTGAGCACGAAGGGGCGCAGGTCGATGTGGCGCGGGGCGATGCCGCTTTCCACATAGGTCGGGCAGCTCGACAGGCTGAGCGTGGGCTGGGCGATGTAGCCCGCCGGGTTGGCCAGCAGCGCACGGCGGAAGTCCTCGATCTCGGCCTGCGTTGCGGCCGGGCCGATCAGCATGCCGTAGCCACCCGCGCCGTGCACTTCCTTCACGACCAGGTCCTTCAGGTTGGCCAGCACATGCTGCAGATCCTCCTGCTTGCGGCACATCCACGTGGGCACGTTCTTGAGGATGGGCTCCTGCCCCAGGTAGAAGCGGATCATCTCGGGCACGTAGGGGTACACCGACTTGTCGTCGGCCACGCCCGTTCCCACGGCGTTGCAGATGCCCACGTTGCCTGCGCGGTAGGCCTCCATGAGACCGTGGCAGCCCAGCGTGGAGTTGCGGCGGAAGACCTGCGGATCGAGGAAGTCGTCGTCCACCCGGCGGTAGATCACGTCCACCCGCTGCAGGCCGCGCGTGGTGCGCATGTAGACGAACTTGTCCTTGACGACGAGGTCCTGCCCTTCGACCAGCTCCACGCCCATCTGCTGCGCGAGGAAGGCATGCTCGAAGTACGCGCTGTTGTGCATGCCGGGCGTGAGCACCACCACCGTGGGCTCGTCGGCCGCTGCGGGCGCGCTGGCGCGCAGGGTTTCGAGCAGCATGTCGGGGTAGTGGGCCACGGGCGCCACCTTGTGCAGGCTAAACAGCTCGGGGAAGAGCCGCATCATCATCTTGCGGTTTTCCAGCATGTAGCTCACGCCGCTGGGCACGCGCAGGTTGTCTTCCAGCACGTAGTACTCGCCCTCGCCCTGCGCGTTGGGGGCGCGCACGATGTCGATGCCGGCAATGTGCGCGTAGATGTTCTGCGGCACATGCAACCCGGCCATCTCGGGCCGGTACTGCGCGTTGTTGAGGATGAGGTCGGCAGGCACGATGCCGGCGCGGATGATGTCCTGCCCGTGGTACACGTCGTGGATGAAGCGATTGAGCGCCGTGACCCGCTGCACCAGCCCCTGCTGCATGCTGCTCCACTCATGGGCCGGAATGATGCGCGGAATCAGGTCAAACGGAATCAACCGCTCATTGCCCGCGCCGCCCTCGTCCTTTGCGCCGTAAACGGCGAAGGTAATGCCCACGCGCCGGAAGATCATCTCGGCTTCGGCCCTGCGGGCCTGCATCACATCAGGGGGCTGTTTGCTCAACCACTGCGCGTAGCGCTTGTAGTGTTCCCGCACATCGCTGCCATCAAAAGGCAGCATGGCGTACATCTCGTCAAATTTCTGCATGAACTGGCCTCCTGAAGACAGGATAGCAAGTTGCGCGCCCACACTCTGCAAACGGCCCCTGGTGGCACTACGGCATCGCGCCTGCTGAGTCCGCCCGGGGCACCATCTGGTGCTGCCAGTAGCGTCGGCCCGCATCGCGTTCACACCCTATTGCTGCGGGTTTGGCAGAGACCCAGGTCGCGGCGCCACAGCGCGAAGACTCCACCACCTCGATGTCGCGAAGGCGATAGCGCTGCAACACCTGCGGGGCTGGATGGCCAAAGCGGTTGCGGTACCCGGCTTGCACCAAAGCAGTGCGCGGCTGGACGGCATCCAGAAACGCCGGGGACGATGATGTCTTGCTGCCGTGGTGGGGCACCAGCAGCAGGTCGGCCTGGAGCGCCGCACCGCGCGCCAGCAGGGCCTGTTCCTGCGGGGCTTCGATGTCGCCCACCAGCAAGGCCGACACGCCCTGCGGCCCGGCGGAGGTGATGCGCAGCACACAGCTCAGCGCATTGGGGCGCACGCTGCGCACCGCCGCGTCGTCCGGCTGCGGGTGCAGCACTTCGAAAGCCACACCATCCCATTCCCAGCGCTGGCCCGCCAGGCAGGGCTGGACTGGGCGCAAGGCCTGCAAGGTGTTCTCTGCCTCGATCGAGCCCACCAGCTCCGCATGCGGCTGCTGCGCCAGCACCGCGGCCGCACCGCCGGTGTGGTCTGCATCGCGGTGGCTGAGCATGAGGGTGTCCACGCGCTCCCCCAGTGCCCGCAGCAGCGGCACCAGCACGCGGTGGCCCGCGTCGCTCTCGCGGCTGAAACGCGGCCCTGCGTCGTACAGCAGCGTGTGGGTGGCGGTGCGCACCAGCACCGCATTGCCCTGGCCGATGTCTGCGGCCAGCAGTTCAAACTGCCCTGCCGCCGGGCGCACCGGCTGCCACCACAGCGCGGGCCACAGGAGGGGAAATGCCAGCAGCCGCAGCCGCCAGGGCAGGCGCGTGGCCAGCAGCGCGCCTCCGGCCACGGCCAGCATGCCCGCCCACAACGGCGCGGCAGGCAGGAAGACCACGGCCCAGGGCCACAACGCCAGCCATTGCAGCAGAGCTGCCAGCGGCTGCAAACTGAGGGCGGCCAGGCTCCACAAGGGCGCCCACAGCACGCCGCCCAACGCCAGCGGGGTGACCACCAGGGTGACCCAGGGAATCGCCACCAGGTTGGCGGCAAAACCCACCACCGACACCTGGCCAAACAGCAGCAGGGTCAGGGGCGTGAGCGCCAGCGTCACCACCCACTGCTCCCGAATCAATGCATAAAAATGGTGCCTAGCGCTGGTTGGATAAGCGCTACCAGCTATTGAATTAGTAGCGAACAGAATACCCACCGCCACAAAGCTCAGCCAGAAGCCTGCCTGCGCCAGCGCCCACGGGTCTGCCACCACCACAGCTGCACAGGCCCACAGCCACACCTGCGGCCAGGGCCAGCGGCGGCCGCTGAGCTGCAGCACGGCAATGGCCGCCAGCATGATCACCGTGCGCTCTGCAGGCACGCCCCAGCCGCTGAACAGCGCGTAGGCTGCCGCCAGCACCACCCCGGCGGCCAGTGCTGCAGAGGGCGCGGGCACCGCCAGGCACAGCCGGGTGGAACGCCGCCACAGGGCACCCACCACCAGCGCGGCCAGCCAGGCAAACAAGGTGATGTGAAGCCCGGAGATGCTCATGAGGTGAGCCACGCCCGTGGCGCGGAACACATCCCAATCGGCACGGTCAATGGCGCGCTGGTCACCCGTCACCAACGCCGCCACCACGCCCGCAACGCGCGTGCGGGCCGGGTCACTGCCATCCTGGTCGCCCGCCAGGCGCTCCAGGATCGCATCGCGCACCGACTGCCGCGCCCGCTCCACCGGATGCCGCCAGGTTGCAGCCACAAACTCCGGCGGCTCGTCCTTGGGCCCTGCACGCACGTAGCCTGTGGCCTGCACGCCCTGCTCCCACATCCACAACTCGTAGTCAAAACCATGGGGGTTGCGCAGCCCGTGCGGCGCCTTCAGACGCACCGTCAACGCCCAGCGGTCGCCGGCTTTCAGGGCGGGCGGTGGACGCTGCAGGTCCAAGGTTCCGGCCGCATCGCGGAACGGGCCGCCGTACCAGGCCACATCGATGCGCGGCGGCAGCGTCACCGGGGCACCGTTCAGGCGCGCGGCCTCCACGTCCACGCGGATGCAGGTGCCAGCCTCGTTGGTTTGGGGCATGGCCGCCACCACGCCGGTCACCCGGATGTCCTGGCCCTCCAGAGCGGGCGCGAGGCCCTGGGCCGCATAGTCCACAGCGCGCAGCCCACACAGGGCGAACATCACCAGCACTCCGGCGCCCACGGCCAGCGCGGTGGCAGCATGAGCGCCCCATCTGCTGCGTCTGGACGCTGCCCGCGCGCACCCGCCCACCACACACGCCGCCACCAGATCCGCCCCGTAGACCACCCCGGGCCACAACACCGGCTGCTGCAGCTGCAGCGCGGCCCCCAATACGGCCCCCAGCAGCCACGCAGGCAAGCGCCAGGGAACGGCGGCGACCATCGCGGAGCTTTCGCTGGCCACGGCGCCATCCAGGCCCCCAGGGGCGGATGAAATGGCATTAGGGGCGCTTATGGCGGGCATGGGCTGATGCTAATGCGATGCCTGGGGGCTGGCCGCTGGATTCTGCACACTAGGCTGTGTAACACTCGCGGCCATCCGGGTGCCGCCGGACCGCGAAGCCACCGCGCTGACCGGCAGGCCGTGCCGGCGCACCTGCACCGGCCAGTCCCCGCCATCCACCTTCACGCCAAACCGAGGAAAGACCATGAGCGTTTACGACAAGCTGAAAGAACTCAACATCACCCTGCCCCCCGTGTCGGTGCCCGCTGCCGCCTATGTGCCCTATGTACAGACGGGCAACCTGGTGTTCCTGTCCGGCCACATCGCACGCAAGGACGGCAAGCCCTGGGCCGCGCAGTTTGGCCGCGATATCGGCACCGAAGAAGGCAAGGAAGCTGCACGCTCGGTAGCGATTGACCTCATGGGCACGTTGCAGGCTGCCTGTGGCGGCGACCTCAACCGCGTCAAGCGCATCGTCAAGGTCATGAGCCTGGTGAATTCCACGGGTGATTTCACCGAGCAGCACCTGGTGACCAACGGCGCCAGCGAACTGCTGGGCCAGGTCTTTGGCGAAAAAGGCGTGCACGCCCGCAGCGCTTTTGGCGTGGCGCAGATCCCCCTGGGCGCCTGCGTGGAAATCGAGCTGATCGCCGAGCTGGCCTGACAGACCCCACCCCCCTCACCAAAAAAACCCATGGCATGACTGCCATGGGTTTTTTTGTTTTCTGCGCTGGGCGGTGACGGATACGCCCCTCCCAGCCGCCATGACACCATGGCTGCCAGTTGTCAGAGCGTCAGAAAGACTCCCAGTCCTCTTCCGATCCCTGGGCCACCGCGGGCTTGCGGCTGGCGGGTGCAGGTGCGGCAGATACCTTGGCAACAGCGGCCGCTGCAGCCGGAGCCTTGGCCACCGCAGCGGGCGTGCCGTGGAGTGCCTTCGCACCAGAACCCGGTGCGGGCCGTGCGGGTGCCTGTGGCCGCTGGGCAGCCGTGGCGCGCGCCGCACCAATGGCCGCCTGCGCGGGCCCATAGCTGGCGGCATTCACCTTGAACATGGACACCTCGCGCGCCAGGTGATCTGCCTGCTCACGCAGGCTCTGGGCGGCGGCGGCGCTTTCTTCCACCAGCGCCGCATTCTGCTGCGTCATCTGGTCAAGGTTGCTGATCGCCTTGTTGACCTGCGACACCCCCGCACTCTGTTCGGACGATGCTGCGGTGATCTCGCCAATCATGTCGGTCACGCGCTGCACCGACTGCACGATGTCGGTCATGGTGGTGCCCGCGTCCGACACCAGGCGCGAGCCCGTCTCCACCTTCTCGACCGATGCACTGATGAGCAACTTGATCTCCTTGGCGGCCTCGGCGCTGCGCTGGGCAAGGCTGCGCACCTCGCTGGCCACCACCGCAAAACCCCGGCCCTGCTCACCCGCGCGGGCTGCTTCCACAGCGGCGTTCAGCGCGAGGATGTTGGTCTGAAAGGCTATGCCATCAATCACGCCAATGATGTCCGCGATCTTCTTGCTGCTGTGGTTGATGTCCTCCATCGTGGCCACCACCTGGTTCACCACCTCGCCGCCCCGGCGCGCCACGCCCGTGGCGCCCGCCGCCAGGCTGCTGGCCTGCTGAGCACTGCCTGCGCTTTGCTGGATGGTGCTGGTGAACTGCTCCATGGCGGCCGCCGTCTCCTGCAGGTTGCTGGAGGTCTGCTCGGTGCGGGCCGACAGGTCGTGGTTGCCCGTAGCGATCTCGGCGCTGGCGATGGCGATGCTGTCGGTGCTCTGGCGCACCTGGTGCACCATGCGACCCAAGGCGCTGCTCATGGCATACAGCGAACGCAGCAGGTCGCCAAACTCGTCGCCCCGGGTCACGGATTCCTGCATGCTCAGGTCGCCCCCCGCAATGCGTTCGGCCAGCCCGTTGGCCTGCTCCAAGGGCCGCTGGATGCTGCCGATCAGGTAGTAGGCACCCACAATGATGGCCAGCAGCAGCAGGCCCACGGCCACGGCAGCAATCTTGACCGTCAGCATGCGCTCTGCCGCCATCTGCTTCTGAACGGCCTCGGCGCTTTGCTGCTGCTGCTGAACGAACTCACGCAGCGTGGTGGTGTAGGCCGCCACCGAAGGGTTGTACTTCTGGGTGATCAACGTCACAGCCTGTTCTTGCTGCCCATCGCTCTTGAGTTTGCGGGCCTCGCCGCGCAGGTCGATCATGGTCTTGCGCGCAGCGGCGATCTTGGCCATCTGCTGCTTGTCGGCCTCTGACAGGGCCATGGATTCCAGCGACTTTTGCACTTCGCTGATCTGCGCCGATGTGGCCGTGATCACATCCTTGAACTCGGCTTCGACGGCCGGGTCGCTGCTGACGATCAGGGCCTGGGTTCTGGCGGCATTGGTCTCGGTAAGACCCGACCAGCGCAATGCCGCCTGCACGCGCGACTCCATGTCTTTGCTCACCGCATCAGCATGGGCCTGCACCTTGGCAGACCGGTAGGCCGCAAAGCCCACCACCGCCACCAGCATGACCACAATCAAAATCACCGCCAGCCAGAGCTTGTGAGCCATCCGAAGATGTTTGGGCATGGTTGCCTCCTGAAGCGTTGTGTTTGTGTACAGATGTTGCACGCTTTTTCACGATTGCACAAACTCCGTCACTGCACATCAGGGTCTGCCCTGCCTGCATGGGCCCCACCACACCTCCCGGGGCGGGCATCATCGCGCCGCCAGAGTTCGGCCACGGGGTTTCAGCAAGTCGTGTCGCTCGGGCAAATGCCCCATTCGCATGCCATCTGTACGCCCATCGTCGACAAAAGCGCGGTGCCAGCGGCCCCTATTGCCCGCTGCAACACCCTGAAAAAAAACTGGCGACAGGTGCTAACTCGCAGGCCCGGGGTGCCGGGTGCATGAGCGGGCTGTCAGGCTGCGGAGCCGAGGAAGGCCTCAAAACGCGCCAGTTCCTCGCCCAGCGCGCGCCGGAACCCCGCGTCGCGTGGTGGGCGCCCGGCCACAAAACCCAGAGCATGCTGCAGCCGACCGCGCTCCACGCGCAGGTTGGCCCAGCCCACCATCTGTTCGCCCCACAGCACCGGCAACGCATAGTGGCCCATGGTGCGCTTGGGCGCCGGTACATACGCCTCGAACCGGTACGCCCAGCCCCACAGCATCTCGAAGCGGCGTCGGTCCCACACCACGGGATCGAACGGTGCCAATAGCCGCACGCCCTTATCCGGCTGGTGGCGGCGCGATGCCGGACTTTCAGCGACAGGCCAAAACCAGGTGGTTCCATCGACCACCGCATGGCCGTAGCGTGATGGTGCGGCCTTGGCCACCGCGCGCGCCTCGGCAGCCAGCTGCGGTGCGCCATAGCGCAGCAGCGTGACCAGGTAGCCCAGGCTGGGGGCAGGCAACGGGGCATACAGCGCCACGATGCGATCCACCAGGGCTTCGGCGCGGGCCAAACGTGCGGCGGGGCTGACGTCTTGCTCGGGGTGCGCAACGGGTGCATACACCCGAGTGCCCGACTCGCGGCGGCACACCCGCAACCAGCCGTGGTGGTGCATCGCATCCAGCAGGCGTGTGCTGGCATTGAGCTCGCCGCCCCAGTAGCCCGCCACGCGGCCATGGTGCGCAAACGCTTCGCTCACTTCGCGCGGGTGCACCATGCCCCGCTCCTGCACAAACGCCAGCACCTCACGCGCACGTTCGGTAGTGGCGGCGTCCCACGGCCTGCGCGGCGTGCGCGGGTGCAGCAGCGCCAGCATCTCGCGGGACACAAAGCCGTAGTTAACGAAGGCGTCTTCTTCAATACCTAAGCGCTCGTAGCGGCGTTCCAGGTCACCCGCGCGGTAGTCGCGCACCCGCAGACGCAAAATCAGGTCCTGCGCCCGCGCGGGTGCTCGCATCGGGTCAGCCTGCACAAACCCCAGCTTGCGGATTGCGCCGGGCAGGGTCAGCGGTTTGAACAGGCTGCGCGCAATCGCGTAGCGGCGCAGCTCATCCAGCATGGGTGAGCGCGACGCCACAGTCTTACTCCACGCGCGTCACTGCGTTGGGCTTGAAGCCCAGGTCCGCCGCCTTGCCCTTGCGGCCTCGCGCGGCGCGGGCGTTGTTCAGGCTGCGGATCTCGAGCGTCTCGTCGCGCTGCTTGCCGCCCCGGCCAATGCCATCCAGGCGAATGCTGCGTGTGTAGGCTGCGGCTCCCGCCAGCTGGTCCTTGTCTTCCAGGTCAATCAGCATCAGCCCGCGACCGCCGTTGACCATGGTTTTCAGCTCGGTGATCTCGAACGTGAGGATGCGCCCGCCCGTGGAGGCACAGGCCACATGCGTGGCAGGCAGCACGGGCTTGCTGCCCGTGGTGCCCGCAGCATGCGAAGGCACACACACGGTTTCGCCCTCGCCCAACGTGAGGAAGGCCTTGCCGCCCTTCTGGCGCGAGACCATGTTCTCCACCGCCGCCAGAAAGCCGTAGCCACCGGAGTTGGACAGCAGCAGCGTGGCGTTGGCGGGCCCTGCAAAGTAGTGCAGCAGCTGCGTGCCGGCTTCCAGCTCGATGAGCGTGGTCACCGGCTGGCCGTCACCGCGTGCGCCGGGCAGCAATGACACCGCCACCGAGTACACGCGGCCATTGCTGCCAAAGGCCAGCAAGGTATCGACCGTGCGGCATTCAAACGTGCCATACAGGCCATCGCCCGCCTTGAAGGCAAAACTGGCAGCCTCGTGGCCATGGCCGGTGCGAGCGCGCACCCAGCCTTTTTGCGAGACGATCACCGTGACGGGCTCGTCCACCACCTTTACTTCGGCCACAGCCTTTTTCTCGGCCTGTATCAGCGTGCGGCGCGCATCGGCAAAGGTCTTGGCGTCGGCCTCGATCTCCTTGACCATGGTGCGGCGCAGCGAGCCGGGGTTGTTCAGAATGTCTTCGAGCTTGCCCTGGCTTTCGCGCAGTTCTTTCAGTTCCTGCTCGATCTTGATGGCTTCGAGCCGCGCAAGCTGGCGCAGGCGAATTTCAAGGATGTCTTCGGCCTGCCGGTCGCTGAGGTTGAAGCGCGCAATCAGCGCGGCCTTGGGCTCCTCGGCCGCACGGATGATGGCGATCACCTCGTCGATGTTGAGCAGCACGGTCTGCCGCCCTTCGAGGATGTGGATGCGCTCGAGCACCTTGTTCAGGCGGTGCTGGCTACGGCGCGTGATCGTGGTCTGGCGGAAGGCGATCCACTCTTCCAGCATCACCCGCAGCGACTTCTGCACGGGCTTGCCGTCTAGGCCCACCATCGTCAGGTTGATCGGGGCCGAGGTTTCCAGGCTGGTGTGCGCCAGCAGCGCGGTGATCAGCTCCTGCTGCGGGGTCTTGCCCGTCTTGGGCTCGAACACCAGGCGCACGGGGGCGTCTTTGCTGGATTCGTCGCGCACGACATCCAGCACGGCCAGGATGCTGGCCTTCAGTTGCGTCTGGTCCTGGCTCAGCGCCTTCTTGCCGGCCTTGACTTTGGGGTTGGTGATTTCCTCGATCTCTTCGAGCACGCGCTGCGTGCTCACGCCCGGTGGCAATTCGTTGACCACCAGTTGCCACTGGCCACGCGCCAGTTCCTCGATCTTCCAGCGCGCGCGCACCTTGAGGCTGCCCCGGCCGGTGCGGTAGGCATCGGCAATGTCGCTGGCACTGCTGATGATCTGGCCGCCACCGGGGTAGTCCGGGCCGGGCACGATGGCCAGCAGCTCGTCCTGGCTGAGAGCAGGTGTCTTGATGAGCGCAATGCAGGCGTCGGCAATCTCGCGCAGGTTGTGGCTGGGGATTTCGGTGGCCAGGCCCACGGCGATGCCGCTGGCGCCGTTGAGCAACGCAAACGGCAGGCGGGCGGGCAACTGGCGCGGCTCCTCGGTGCTGCCGTCGTAGTTGGGCATGAAATCCACGGTGCCTTCGTCGATTTCATCGAGCAGCAGGCTGGTGATGCGCGACAGGCGTGCTTCGGTGTAGCGCATGGCGGCAGCGCCATCGCCATCGCGGCTGCCGAAGTTACCCTGGCCGTCGATGAGCGGGTAGCGCTGCGCAAAGTCCTGCGCCATGCGCACCAGCGCGTCGTAGGCCGACTGGTCACCATGCGGGTGGAAGCGGCCCAGCACATCGCCCACCACGCGGGCGCTCTTGACCGGCTTGGCGGCAGTATTGCGCGTAGGGCCGCTGTAGCCCAGACCCATGCGGTCCATCGAATACAGGATGCGCCTCTGCACGGGCTTGAGGCCGTCGCACACATCGGGCAACGCACGGCCCTTGACGACCGACAGTGCGTATTCAAGGTAGGCGCGCTGGGCATAGCCCGCCAGGCCCAGGGAGTCGCCCCCGTCATCGCCTGCGGTGGTGAAATCCAAAGTCGGTTGGTCGCTCATTCGTTAACTACAGGTTCTTGATTCAGGTTCTGGTCGCGTGTCTGCGCGACGCGGGTGGGCGGCAGGTTGCCCCTGTTGGTGGCACCGCCCGAGAGCTCCATGCGTACGCGGCCAGGCGCTGCACGCTGTGCCAGCACGGGTGCCGGGGGCTTGAGCTGGGCATACATGCCCAGCACGGTGCGCACGTAGCTCTGCGTTTCCTTGTACGCGGGGATTTGGTTGCCCGCGCGCTGTACCGCACCTTCACCGGCGTTGTAGGCCGCCACGGCCAGGTCCATGCGGCCGGGGAACAGGTCCAGCAGGTGGCGCAGGTAACGGGTGCCAGTGGGCACATTCACCGCCGGGTCGGCCAGCTTCTGTTCCACCGTGCGCTTGGCGTCGCTGCTCACGCCAAAGCGGTTTGCGGTGGCGGGCATCACCTGCATCAGGCCCACGGCGCCCTTGGGCGACACGGCGGTGGCGTCAAAGCCGGACTCGGTCGCGATCACGGCCTGCAACAGCTCGTAGTCCACACCGTGTTTGGCGGACGCAGCGCGCAGGTGGTGTTTGACGCGTTTGTAGTCGGGGGCGATGTCAAAAAAGGCCAGCAGGCGCGCGCCCGCTGCGGGCAGCGCATAGGGCATGGGCGAAGCATTGGCAGGCGCATCGCGGGTGGAGTCAAAGTCGTTGCCGCGAAAAAACAGCTGGTAGCGCGCATCGACCTGCTCGGCCGCAAAGTGCGTCACGCCACGCTCGTCCACATGCGCCCACAAGTCCGCATGGGCCATTTGCTGCACAAAACATAGCAGCAAACCCAATACAGACAAGCGCAGGGCACTGTTTTTATTCATATTTTTATCACAAACACCGGGCGGAGCCGTCGATGCGGTCAGATATCGATCTCGACCGCATCGCCATGCAGCTCCATCAGCTCACGGCGCGCGGCGGCTTCGCCCTTGCCCATGAGCTTGGTGATGAGGCCCTCGGTGGCGGCAAAGTCCATGTCGCCCAGCTGCACAGGCAGCAGGCGGCGGGTGTCGGGGTTGAGCGTGGTTTCCCACAGCTGCTCGGCGTTCATCTCGCCCAGGCCCTTGAAGCGGCTGATCTGGCACTTCTCTTTGGGCACACCGTCCTTGGCGCACTTGTCGAGGATGGCAGTCAGCTCGCCGTCGTCCAGCGCATACATCTTGGCGGCGGGCTTCTTGCCGCGCGCGGGTACATCCACGCGAAACAGCGGCGGGCGCGCCACGTAGATGTGGCCCGCCTCGATGAGCTTGGGGAAGTGGCGGAAGAAAAGCGTGAGCAGCAGCACCTGGATGTGCGAGCCATCCACGTCGGCGTCACTCAAGATGCAAACCTTGCCGTAGCGCAGGCCGCTCAAATCCGGAGTGTCGTTGGGGCCGTGCGGATCCACGCCGATGGCCACCGAGATGTCGTGGATTTCGTTGTTGGCAAACAGGCGGTCGCGCTCCACCTCCCAGGTGTTAAGCACCTTGCCGCGCAGCGGCAGGATGGCCTGGCTTTCCTTGTCGCGGCCCATCTTGGCGCTGCCCCCGGCCGAGTCGCCCTCGACCAGGAAGACTTCGTTGTGGGCGATGTCCTTGCTTTCGCAGTCGGTGAGCTTGCCGGGCAGCACGGCCACGCCGGAGCCCTTGCGTTTTTCGACCTTCTGGCCCGCCTTCTGGCGGGTTTGCGCGGCCTTGATGGCCAGCTCGGCAAGCTTCTTGCCGTATTCCACATGCTGGTTGAGCCACAGCTCCAGCGCGGGGCGCACGAAGCCGCTGACCAGCCGCACCGCGTCGCGCGAGTTCAGGCGCTCCTTGATCTGGCCCTGGAACTGGGGGTCGAGCACCTTGGCACTGAGCACATAGCTGGCGCGCGCAAACACGTCCTCAGGCAGCAGCTTCACACCCTTGGGCAGCAGGCTGTGCAGTTCGATGAAGCTCTTGACCGCATTGAACAGGCCGTCGCGCAGGCCGCTCTCGTGCGTGCCGCCTGCGCTCGTGGGAATCAGGTTGACGTAGCTCTCGCGCACGGGCTGGCCGTCTTCGGTGAAGGCGACACACCAGGATGCGCCCTCGCCTTCGGCAAAACTTTCGTTGTTGCGGTCGGCAAAACCCTCGCCTTCAAACAGCGGGATCACCGGGTCGCCGTTGAGCGTCTGCATGAGGTAGTCGCGCAGGCCGCCCTTGTACTGCCAGGTTTGCGTGTCGCGGGTTTTCTCGTTGACAAGCTGCACCGTCACGCCGGGCATCAGCACAGCCTTGCTGCGCAGCAGGTGGGTGAGCTCGCTCATGGGCAGCACGCTCGACTCGAAATACTTGGCGTCGGGCCACACGCGCACCGACGTGCCCTGCTTGCGTTCGCCCGCCTCCAGCGGTCGGGCCACCAGGGGTTCGATCACGTCACCGGCCGAGAACACCAGGCGTGCCGCCTTGCCTTCGCGGTAGCTCGTTGCCTCCAGCCGTGTGGCCAAAGCGTTGGTCACACTCACGCCCACGCCGTGCAGGCCGCCCGAGAAGCTGTAGGCGCCGCCCTTGCCCTTGTCGAACTTGCCACCCGCGTGCAGCCGGGTGAACACCAGCTCGATCACCGGGGCGTTTTCCTCGGGGTGCATGCCGAAGGGGATGCCCCGGCCGTCGTCCTCCACGCTGACCGAGCCGTCGGCATGCAGCGTGACGCGGATCTTCTTGCCGTGCCCGGCCAGCGCCTCGTCGGCCGCGTTGTCCAGCACCTCCTGAACGATGTGCAGGGGGTTGTCGGTGCGGGTGTACATGCCCGGGCGTTGCTTGACGGGCTCCAGGCCCTTGAGCACGCGGATCGAGCCTTCGGAATATTCGCTGGCGGATGCAGAAGACGGTTTGGCAGACATGGGGCGGATTGTAGTGCGGCAACGCAGCAATAGCTGGATATAAAACCAGCCCCACCTTCGCCCCTGCTGCCAACTGTATTGGTCCCCGGTGTATCAGCACGTTTCACGCAATCTGGCTACATTCCTGCGCATGCATACGAATCCTCCCAAACTGTCCATGTTCCAGGTGCTGGCCTGCGGCGCGGCCATCGTGACCCTGTCGATGGGCATCCGCCACGGCTTCGGACTCTGGCTCTTGCCCATCACCCAGGAGATGGGCTGGACGCGCCAGTCGTTCGCACTGGCGATTGCCATCCAGAACCTGTCCTGGGGCCTGATCGGCATTTTTGCGGGCATGGTGGCCGACCGGTTTGGCGCGTTCCGCGTGCTGATGGGCGGTGCCGTGCTGTACGGCCTGGGCCTGGCGGGCATGGCACTGTCGCCCACGCCCACGCTGTTTGCGCTGACGGCGGGCGTGCTGATTGGCGCGGCCCAGGCAGGCACCACCTACGCCGTGATCTACGGTGTGCTGGGGCGCCAGATTGCACCCGAACGCCGGTCCTGGGCCATGGGTGTGGCCGCGGCGGCTGGCTCGTTCGGCCAGTTCCTCATGGTGCCGGTGGAAGGCTGGCTGATTGCCGGATTGGGTTGGCAGCAGGCGTTGCTGGCGTTGTCCTTGATGGTGCTGCTCATCGTGCCGCTGGCCTTTGGGCTGCGCGAGCCCAACTTCGCGGGAGCGGCCCCGGTCAAGCGCGAGCAGACGATCCTGCAAGCGCTGGGCGAGGCGTTCCGCTACCCCAGTTTCAACCTGTTGATGGCGGGCTACTTCGTCTGTGGATTCCAGGTGGTGTTCATCGGCGTGCACATGCCCAGCTACCTCAAGGACCACGGCCTGTCGCCCCAGGTGGCCAGCTATGCACTGGCGCTGATTGGCCTGTTCAATGTGCTGGGCACCTATGTGGCCGGCACGCTGGGCCAGCGCATGCCCAAGCGGTTCATCCTGGCTTTTATCTACTTTGCGCGGGCTGCGGCGATCAGCGTGTTCTTGCTGGTGCCGCTGTCGCCGCTGTCGGTGTATGTGTTCTCGGCGGTGATGGGCACGCTGTGGCTGTCTACCATCCCGCCCACCAACGCCACCATCGCGCAAATCTTTGGCGTGCAGCATCTGTCGATGCTGGGCGGCTTCGTGTTCTTCAGCCACCAGATCGGCAGCTTCCTGGGCGTGTGGCTGGGGGGCTATCTGTATGACGCGACGGGCAGCTACGATATCGTCTGGTACATCGCCATCGGCCTGGGTATTTTTGCCGGGCTGGTAAACCTGCCGGTCCGGGAAAGCCCCATCCAGCGCGGCGCAGCCCAACCTGCCTGACCATCCCCTGCAAAGAACTTCTTCATGCCCACCGTCAGCGCATCCACCACCCCGCCCGGCAGCAGCGTGCCACGGGTATGGCGCTGGCTTGGCTGGATCACGGCGGTGGTGCTGTGCCTGGCGGTGTTTGGCATGTACACGGTGCCGGACTTCATGGTGATGCTGGCCGACCAGATGTGGGCGTGCTTCTGAAGCCCGCGCCTTCCTCTTTCAAGTTTTTTGGCCGCTAGCGCTTGATGGACAAGCGCTGATAGCTATATTTTCAATAGCACATGCACGGTAACGAAGCTCCCTCCGACTGGGTCCGCCGCTGGTCCCACCTGATTGCGCCGGGCAGCACGGTGCTCGACGTGGCTTGCGGCGCCGGGCGCCACCTGCGCTGGCTGCGCGGCCTGGGGCACTCCGTGGTGGGGGTGGACCGCTCTGCCGAGGCTCTGGCCGCTTGCGAGGGTCTGGGTGAACTGGTACTGGCCGACATCGAGAGCGGCCCATGGCCCTTTGCAGGCCGCCAGTTTGGTGCCGTGGTGGTCACCAACTACCTGTGGCGGCCCCTGCTGGCCACCCTGGTGGAAAGCGTGGCCCCAGGCGGTGTGCTGATCTACGAGACCTTTGCACACGGCAACGAAACTGTGGGCCGCCCGGCCCGGCCGGAGTTCCTGCTGCGGCCCGGAGAACTGCTGACCGCCTGCACGGGGCTGCGCACGCTGGCCTATGAAGACGGCTTCCAAAAAAACCCCGACCGTTTCGTGCAACGCATCACGGCCGTGCGGGAACTCCCGCCGCCTGGGGGACCCTCACGACATCTTCTGCCCATGTGGGCTAGTTAGAATGCTCTTTTACCGTTTACCACTGCGGACATGACCTCTTCCTCCGTCGCTCTCACCGGCAGCATCGTCGCCCTCGTCACTCCCATGCACGAGGACGGTAGCGTGGACTACCCGGCCCTGCGCAAACTGATCGACTGGCACATTGCCGAAGGCACCGACTGCATCGGCGTGGTGGGCACCACGGGCGAGTCGCCCACCGTCAACGTCGAAGAACATTGCGAGATCATTCGCGTGGCCGTGGAGCAATCTGCCAAGCGCGTGCCCATCATGGCGGGCTGTGGCGCCAATTCGACCGCCGAAGCCATCGAGCTGGCCAAGTTCGCGCGCGGCGTGGGGGCCGACAGCCAGTTGCAGGTCGTGCCGTACTACAACAAGCCTACGCAAGAGGGCCAGTTCCAGCATTTCAAGGCGATTGCCGAAGCCACGGGCGACCTGCCCATCGTGCTGTACAACGTGCCCGGCCGCTCGGTGGCCGATATGCAACACGACACCGTGCTGCGCCTGACCCAGGTGCCCGGCATCATCGGCATCAAGGAAGCCACCGGCAACATCGAACGCGCCCAGTGGCTCATCCGCGATGTGCCCCAGGGCTTTGGCGTGTATTCGGGCGACGACCCGACCGCTGTGGCGCTGATGCTGTGCGGAGGCCACGGCAACATCAGCGTGACGGCCAACGTCGCCCCGCGCCTGATGCACGAACTGTGTGTGGCTGCCCTGGCGGGCGATGCACGCCGGGCCATGGAAATCCAGTTCAAGCTGATGCCGGTGCACAAGAACCTGTTTGTCGAAGCCAACCCCATCCCGGTCAAGTGGGCCATGGCCCGCATGGGCCTGTGCGGTGGCACGATGCGCCTGCCCATGACGCCGCTGACCACCAGCAACGAGGCTGTGGTCGAATCTGCGCTGCGCACCAGCGGCCTGATCTAATCCGGGCTGCGCCCGCTCCCCGAGACACTCTCCAAGGATTTCCGCGTGAAAGCTGCTACCACCCGCCTGAGCCTACTGGCCCTTGCCATGGCCCTGTCTGCCTGTGCCGCCCTGGAGGGCGACAAGATCGACTACAAGAGCGCGACCAAAGGCTCGACCCTGGAAGTCCCGCCAGACCTGACCCAGCTGTCGCGTGATTCACGCTACAACGTCCCAGGCGGCGCCGTCTCGGCCGCCGCCATGCAGGCCGGCCAGGCTGCTCAGCCATCGGGCACCGCCAACGCCGCAGCCCTGCAACTGGGCGACGTGCGCATCGAGCGCGACGGCAACCAGCGCTGGCTGGTGGTCAACCGCCCGGCCGACAAGCTCTGGGAACCCGTGCGCGATTTCTGGCAGGAAAGCGGCTTCAACCTGGCGCAGGCAGACGCCAACGTGGGCATCATGGAAACCGACTGGGCCGAAAACCGCGCCAAGCTGCCGCAGGATTTCATCCGCTCGACCCTGGGCAAGCTGCTCGACTCGCTGTACTCCACCGGTGAACGCGACAAGTTCCGAACGCGCCTGGAGCGCAACGCCAATGGCGGCACCGAGATCTACATCACCCACCGCGGCATGATTGAGGTCTACGGCAACGTTTCCAAAGACAGCACCGTGTGGCAACCCCGCCCCTCCGACCCGGAACTCGAAACCGAATTCCTGCGCCGCCTGATGGTCAAGCTGGGCGTGAGCCAAGAGCAGTCCAAGGCAGTGGCTGCGGCCCCTGCCCCACGCGCTCAGTCGGCCCGCATGGCCACGGTGGACAACAAACCCGTGGTCCAGCTTGACGAGGGTTTTGACCGCGCCTGGCGCCGCATCGGCCTGGCCCTGGACCGCACCGGCTTCACGGTGGAAGACCGCAATCGCAATGAAGGCACCTACTTTGTGCGCTATGTGGCTCCCAATGCCGAGAAGAAGGAGCCAGGGTTCTTCGGCAAACTCTTCAGCTCGTCCAACGCCACACCTCCACTCAAGTACCGCATTCTGGTGCGCAGCCAAGGGGAGTCCACCACGGTATCGGTGCTCAACGAAGCCGGCGTCCCCGAATCGTCCGCCAATGCCGAGCGCATCGTCCGCGTGATTGCCGACGATCTGAAGTAAGCGACGAACCGCGCACCTCTTCGCTCCCCCTGCCTGGGCCCGGGGCCCAGGCTACAGAGGTGCCGCGCGGCAAGCGCCTTCAACCACGACATGCTGCGTTTCAAGAACCTGGGTAGCGGCAGCACGGGCAATGCCACGGTGGTGGAAGGCAGCAGCGGCGCACAGGTACGCCGCCTGCTGATCGATTGCGGATTCGGCATCCGGCAACTGCAGACCCGCCTGGCGCAAGCGCAGTTGCAGATCGAAGACCTGGATGCCGTCTTCATCACCCACGAACACTCGGACCACATCGGCTGTGCACTGGCCGTGGCCGTGCGCTACCGCATCCCGGTATGGATGAGCCAGGGCACCTACGCCGCCCTAGGAGCCCCCGACTTTGATGGCATGCTGCGCATCGCACACGACATGGAGGCTCTGGACCTCGGCACCTTCAGCGCCCTGCCCTTCACGGTGCCCCATGATGCGCGCGAGCCGCTGCAGCTGCGCTGCTCGGACGGCGCATCCCACCTGGGCGTGCTCACCGACCTGGGCCACGCCAGCGACCATGTTCTGCAGCAACTACAAGGCTGCCATGCGTTGATGATTGAAGCCAACCACGACCTCGCAATGCTCGAAGCATCCCGGTATCCGACCTTCTTGAAACGCCGCGTCGGGGGACCGTATGGGCACTTGGCCAATTTTGCGGCAGCCGACATCCTGCGTGCCGTGCGGCACCCTGGCCTGCAGCGTGTGGTGGCCGCCCACCTGAGCGCACAGAACAATGCACCCGACCTCGTTCAACAGGCGCTAGCCCTTGCACTGGAGTGGTCCGCCGAGGAAATCACCGTCGCCAGCCCAACGGTGGGAACGCCCTGGCTTGCAGTTGCAGGATGAAGTGACTCCGGTCACGCCGCAAACGACCAACTCCGGGGAAGGAAAACGCCCCCAAAAAGAAAAAGCCCCGACCTTGCGGTGCGGGGCTCTCGGTCGATAGCAGGTTTTGCAACCTGCTGCGGCCTGCAGCGAATTACTTGGCTGCGGAAGCGCCAGTAGCAGCGGTGGCAGCAGCGTCAGCGGCAGCCTTGGCAGCATCGGCAGCAGGAGCCGAGGCAGCGTCGGAAGCGGCAGGAGCGGCTTCAGAAGCGGCAGGAGCTGGTGCGGGTGCTGGAGCTGGGGCTGGGGCTTCCACGGCAGCTGGTGCTGGAGCAGGAGCGGGCTCTTCCTTCTTGCCACAAGCGGCGAGTGCAGCAGCGGCGATCAGGGCGGCCAGAACGAGAGAGTTCTTCATTTCGATTTTCCTAGTTGGACAGACAGAATCTTGAAAAGCCACGGCGTCAGGCTTTTTGGAAGCCCCGGTACGCTTTGGCACAATGCGCTTGGCTTGCACCTATTCGGCGCAGCCGCTGATTATATTGGTATTTAGTCAATACAGACTAACACTGACGAAACCTTTACGCCCAATTGACAAGGCGCAAAGCGCGCATTTGGCTCATAACCCCAGCGTCGATGCGGGGAAACCGGGCGTGCTTTTGCTGCGAACCCACTCATTGAGCGTCTCGCGCAGCAGCACACGGCGATCTGGTTCAAAGCCTGCAACCCCCACGCACCGCTCCGGGTCCAGCCGTTGCATCACCCAGTGCGGGGACCACAATGCACTGGGAATATCCAGTGGATCAGCCGCCGGGCTGCGACGGCAATTGATGATGTGGTCCCAGGTGCCCCGCCAACGCACAAAACGCGCGTGCCGACGGATCACATCATCGTAGCTGCACGCCAGCATGGTGAAACGCCGACTTCCATGGGCCCAATCCTGCAAGGCCTCCACCACACTGCGTTCGCCCAGGGGCCAGTCATGGAAATTCGCATCGCTGATCACAATTTCCTTCCAGCCATCCCGGGCGGCTGTGGCAATCGCGTCGCGCACCATTTGCTGAAACACTTCACGGCTGCTGAAACGACCCACCGGGAGATCGGGCCGCGAATCGGCGGAACTGGCAGAAGTCTCGGTCATGGCGGTGTCTCCTGGCGTGCTTCGATCTATCCAGCCCAGACGTGGGCCCAGCCCGCATCACACCAGGACGACAGCAGTTCCAGCGCGTCGTCACTGGCGCGCGCAAGCTCGCGGGCGGTCAACTGACGTTCATCAGCCAGGCGGCGCATTAGCGTTGCATCGCGGCCTGCTGCGCGGTAGCTCTCGCCATTGATGAACACATGGTGCGTGTCGTACATCATGCGGCTGCGGCGGTCCAGGCGCACCCCTTCCAGCATCACGCCTGTATCGCCGGGTTCGAACCACACATTCGGCTTGGGCTCAGTCAGATACTCCCCCAGTGCGCGCTCCAAAACAAGGGGCTGCGCCAGTGCGCGGCTCAAGGCATCCCGCGCGAAGTCCTGCAAACCCGCCGGAATGGCCGCGGGTTGAGACACAGCTTCCTGCTGGGCATCGCGGTACAGCAGGGGCTTGTCTTGATCCGCAGCATCCTCGGCCAGGCGCACCAACAATTCCTGGCCCAGTTCGGCGCGCGACGGCACCTTAAAGCCGATCGAATAAGTCATGCATTCGCCCTCGGCGATGCCATCGTGGGCATAACGCGGCGGCAGGTACAGCATGTCGCCCGGCTCCAGCAGGTATTCCTCTTCAGGCTCGAACTGCGCCAGCACTTTGAGGGGAATACCCTCGCGAAGCGCGAGATCCTTCTGGCGGCCAATGCGCCAACGACGCGTTCCGTGGGCCTGCAACAGAAAGACGTCGTAACTGTCGAAATGCGGGCCCACGCCACCGCCGTCGGACGCATAACTGATCATGAGGTCATCAAGCCGCGCCTCCGGCACAAACCGGAACTGCTGCATCAGCGCATGCACGGCGTCGTTGTGCAGGTCCACGCCCTGCACCAGCAAAGTCCAATCGGGCTGCTGGAGCGCAGGCAGGGCACGCCTTTGAAAGGGTCCATGGCGCAGCTTCCACGCCCCTTTGGCCAGTTGCACGAGGCGGGACTCCACGCCCTCCTGGGAGGCCAGCGCGAACAGCTCCGACCGCAACACAGGGGGAGCAAACTGGGGAATGGCCTGGCGCACCAGCAAGGGCTTCTTCTGCCAATGGCGGCGCATGAACTGCGCGGGGGTCAGGCCACCGAGCAGGGTAAGGGGTTGCTGGATATCCATGGGAACTGGTCTGCCCCTTTGCGGAGCCGTTGGTCAAACTGCGACAATTCTCCTATGGAAATTACCCAACAATGTGTGGTCGCACTGACCTGGACACTGAAAGACACCCTTGGCGAAGAACTGGATGTGCTCGACGATCCCGTAGAGTTTCTGGTGGGCGGCGACGACCTTCTACCCCGCATCGAAGAAGCTCTGCAAGGCCACGGCCCCGGTGCCACGCTGGCGTTGCATCTGGAGCCCGAAGATGCGTTTGGTGACTTCAACGACCAACTGCTGTTCCTGGAGCCACGCGGTCTTTTTCCAGCAGAGATCGAAGAGGGAATGACGTTTGACGGCGCCGCGCTGCCCGAGGGCTGCAATCCCGACGCCCCCCGCACGGGGCTCTACACAGTCACGGAGATCTATCCGGAGCATGTGGTCCTGGACGGCAATCACCCGCTGGCGGGAATTGCGCTGCGCTTGCAGCTGACCGTACAGGCCGTGCGGGAAGCCACCGAAGAGGAAATTGGCCGGGGCAGCGCCGGCACAGGCTTTTTTCGGGTACAGCCGCAGGCGCCTGGCAATAACCTGCTCCACTGAGCTGGGCGAAAGGAAGGCCCTGAACGATTTTCAGAGCCTAGCCAAGCCCGAATGGTCGATTAAAGGCGTGAAATCTGGCCGTTGTACAGGCGTACACGGTCGCCAATGCGCAAATCGCCGGGGCTGCTTACGTCGTAGACGCGGTAGCCGCCGTGATCGAGTTGCACCGACAGGCGGTAGCCCTGTACTTCCTGGCTGTTGTTGCGGCCTTCAATGGCATTGCCTGCTACTGCGCCTCCAACAATGCCCACGCCGGTTGCGGCGGCACGACCGGAGCCCTTGCCAATCTGGTTGCCCAGAACACCACCGACGACAGCGCCGATCACAGCACCAGCCCCGGAGGTCTGGCCTTGCGACCGCCCCTGCAGCACTTCGATATTGGAAACCCGACCGTACTCCGTGCCGGCCGGATTGTTCGGGTAGGCCGGCGCCGTTTGGTAGCCGCCCGAGTAGCCCCCCGAATATTGTGGCGCAGGGGCCGATCGGTTGTGGCCGCAGGCGGCCAACGAGCCCACAAGGACCACGGCGCCAACGATGGCGAAAGAACGGGTAATTTGCAGCATTTTCGTACTCCTAAAGTCAGGGGGTGCACACGGCTTGCAGGGAATCCGGCCTTGGTGCGCATACCTAGATTGGAACAACGCCCCAGCCCCCTGTCCCGTAGACGCAGGGGCTGCGCCTGCGTCAGTAACAAACCCATCCAAAGGTAAGCGGCGTCTTACAACCCCAACCTGCCACGACCCCATTGAGCCCGGTGCTCAGGCCTTCCCGGTTGACCCGTAGCCACCCTCGCCCCGCTCCGTCGCTGCAAACTCAGTCACCACATTGAACTGCGCCTGCACCACCGGAACGATCACCAGCTGTGCGAGCCGCTCCATGGGCTCCAGCGTGAATGCGGTGCTGCTGCGGTTCCAGGCGCTCACCATGAGCTGCCCCTGGTAGTCGCTGTCAATCAGGCCCACGAGATTGCCCAGCACGATGCCATGCTTGTGGCCCAGACCCGAGCGCGGCAGGATCAGCGCGGCGTACCCGGGGTCTTTGAGGTAGACGGCAATGCCCGTGGGCACCAGTTGCCAGGCATTCGGCTGCAGGGTGAGCGGAGCATCCAGGCAAGCGCGCAGGTCCAGGCCAGCACTGCCGGGGGTGGCATAGGTGGGCAATTGGTCCGCCATGCGCGGATCCAGAATCTTCACATCAATCTTCACGGCTATTTCTTCTTTCCAGTTGTGCGCTGCTGGGCCACTTGCCGCAGCCGCTCCTGCAAGGGCTCCACGCCAGACGCGGCCCCGAAGGCTGCGGATGATAGGGCCTTGGGAGCCACGTCGATCAAACGCCCCAACCCCCACCAGGTGGCCGCCATGACCGCGAGCCCCGGCAAAGACCCTTGACTGAACATGAACAGCGCCACCCCGTGCAAGGCAATCAACACCAGCAGCACGGCGCGCACCGCACGCACAACGCCCAGCAAAGGCTTCAGAACCAGAGCGAGATCCGGCGGACCATACTGGGGCGCCGGGCGCACCCCACCCGCCCCAGCGGGCTTCTGGGCGGTGGTGGAGCCAGGGGCTGGAGCCTGTACACCTCTGGCAGGTGCAGGCGCGGTCAGCCGTTCCACGTAGCGTGCAAAGTCGCCATCGGGCGGCGTATCCCATTCAGGCTTGGTCGCACCAGTCTTCATACGGCCTCCCGGCAAAGACCTCTAGGAACCCACGGGGGACAACCGCGCCGCAATCTCCCCGATCAGCTGCTGGGCCAGCACCCGTTTGGAAGCCCGGGGCAGCTCGCGGTGCCCCTGGGAGTCCACCAACAGCAGGGCATTGTCATCCTGCCCAAAGGTGGCAGGGCCAATGTTGCCCACCAGCAGCGGCACCCCTTTGCGCGCACGCTTGGCCGTGGCGTGGGCCAGCAGATCATGGCTTTCAGCAGCAAAACCGACGCAAAAGAGATCACCCTCCAGGGCATGCGATGACTTCGCCACCATGGCCAGGATGTCGGGGTTTTCCACGAAACCCAGGGTCGGTGTCTGGCCCGAGCCGTCTTTCTTGATTTTCTGGGAGGACTGGCTGGCGGGCCGCCAGTCCGCCACGGCAGCGGTGGCAACGAACACCGACGCCGCCTGCACATGGCGCTGTACAACCGCCAGCATCTCCTGGGCCGACTGCACATTCACACGCTGCACCCCACGTGGCGTGGGCACATGCACAGGCCCAGCGACCAAAGTGACTTCGGCACCGGCCTCGCGGGCCGCACGGGCAATGGCAAAACCCATCTTTCCGCTCGAGAGGTTGGTGATGCCACGCACGGGATCGATCGCCTCGAAAGTGGGCCCCGCCGTCACCAGCACCTTGCGCCCCGCCAGGACCTTGGGCGCGAAGAAGGCAATCAACTCTTCCAGCAGCTCCACAGGCTCCAGCATGCGGCCATCGCCATTCTCGCCACAAGCCTGGTCTCCATTGCCCACACCCAGCACCACCGCGCCATCCTGCGCCACCTGGGCCAGGTTGCGCTGCGTGGCCGGGTGCGCCCACATTTCGCGGTTCATCGCAGGGGCCAGCAACAGGGGCACGCGCTGAGCGGGACGCGCCAGGCACAGCAGGCTGAGCAACTCGTCCGCCCTGCCCTGCACCAGGCGCGCAATGAAGTCCGCACTGCAAGGCGCGATCAGGATCGCATCCGCGTCGCGGCTCAGGTTGATGTGGGGCATGTTGTTGGGCTCGCGCGCATCCCATTGCGAGCCGTACACCGTGCGGCCAGACAGCGCCTGCATGGTGACCGGGGTGATGAACTGCTCTGCCGCCTCGGTCATCACCACCTGCACGGTGGCGCCCTCCTTGATGAGCTGGCGGCACAGATCGGCCGCCTTGTAGCAAGCCACGCCCCCACTCAGACCCAGAACAATGTGTTTGCCAGCAAGCTCATTCATAGCGCGAATTTAGCAGACGGGGGTGACCCTGCCCGGCGGGGTGTCGCCGGGGTGCCATCTATAATCCGAATTTCCCACCACCAGGAGACCTCTCGTGAGAGGCCCCCTTCAGACATGACCAAATTTGTCTTCGTCACCGGCGGTGTGGTGTCTTCCCTCGGTAAGGGAATCGCCTCAGCCTCCCTTGCCGCGATCCTCGAATCGCGGGGACTCAAAGTCACCCTCATCAAGCTTGACCCCTACATCAACGTAGACCCGGGCACCATGTCGCCGTTCCAGCACGGCGAGGTTTTCGTGACCGACGACGGCGCAGAAACCGACCTGGATCTGGGCCACTACGAGCGTTTCATCGAAACGCGCATGAAGAAAACCAACAACTTCACCACGGGCAAGATTTACCAGTCCGTGCTGGAGAAGGAACGTCGCGGCGACTACCTGGGCAAAACCGTGCAGGTCATTCCCCACGTCACCAACGAAATCCAGGAATTCATCAAGCGCGGCGCCGGCATCGGCACGCCGGATGCCGTGGATGTGGCCATTGTCGAAATCGGCGGCACCGTGGGTGACATCGAATCGCTGCCGTTCCTGGAAGCCGTGCGCCAGATGAGCCTGCGCATGGGCCCGAACAACGCAGCCTTCGTGCACCTGACCTACCTGCCCTGGATCGCTGCAGCGGGGGAGCTGAAAACCAAGCCCACCCAGCACACCGTGCAAAAGCTGCGCGAAATCGGCATCCAGGCCGACGCGCTGCTGTGCCGCGCCGACCGCCGCATCCCTGAAGAAGAGCGCGCCAAGATCTCGCTGTTCACCAACGTGCCCGAGTGGGGCGTGATCAGCATGTGGGACGTGGACACCATTTACAAGGTGCCCCGGATGTTGCACGAACAGGGCCTCGATGGCCTGATCTGCGACAAGCTGCGTCTGAACACCCCACCCACCAGCCTCAAGCGCTGGGACGACCTGGTGTACGAAACCGAACACCCCCAGGGCGAAGTCACCATCGCCATGGTCGGCAAGTATGTGGACCTGTCGGACAGCTACAAGTCCGTCAACGAGGCCCTGCGCCACGCGGGCATGCGCAACCATGTGCGCGTGAAGATCGACCATGTCGATTCCGAGACCATCGACAGCGCCGACGCGGCCGCCAAGCTGGCCAAGTACGACGCCATCCTGGTGCCCGGCGGCTTCGGCCAGCGTGGCGTGGAAGGAAAGATCGCCACGGCGCAGTTTGCCCGCGAACGCAAGGTGCCCTACCTGGGCATCTGCCTGGGCATGCAGGTGGCCACCATCGAATACGCCCGCCATGTGGCAGGCCTGGCCAACGCCAACAGCACCGAGTTCGACCCCACCACGCCCCACCCCGTGATCGCACTGATCACCGAGTGGAAGGATGCAGACGGCACCATCAAGAAGCGCGATGAAAACTCGGACCTGGGCGGCACCATGCGCCTGGGCGCGCAGAGCTCGGACGTGTCCAAGGACACGCTGGCCCACAGCATCTACGGCGACGTGGTGACCGAGCGCCACCGCCACCGCTACGAAGCCAACGTGAACTACCTGGACCAGCTGCGCAAGGCGGGCCTGGTGATCTCGGCGCTGACCCAGCGTGAAGAACTCACCGAAATCGTGGAGCTGCCGCAAACCGTGCACCCCTGGTTCATCGGCGTGCAGTTCCACCCCGAGTTCAAGTCCACGCCCTGGAACGGCCACCCGCTGTTCAACGCCTTTATCAAGGCCGCAGTGGAACACCAGCAAGCCGCAAAAAAAGCATAAGGGGACTCAAGCATGCAGCTGTGCGGATTCAACGTTGGCCTGGACCAGCGCTTTTTCCTGATCGCGGGCACTTGCTCCATTGAAGGCCTGGAAATGTCGCTCGATGTCGCAGGCCAGCTCAAGGAAGCCTGCGCGCCGCTGGACATTCCGCTGATCTACAAGGGCTCGTTTGACAAGGCCAACCGCTCCTCCGGCACCAGCAAGCGCGGCGTCGGCATCGACGCTGGCCTCAAGATCCTCGATGAAGTGCGCCGCCAGCTGCAGTTGCCCATCCTGACCGACGTGCACGACACCTCGCACGTGGCCGAGGTGGCCAGCGTGGTGGACGTGCTGCAAACGCCTGCGTTCCTATGCCGCCAGACGGATTTCATCCGCGCGGTGGCGCAAAGCGGCAAGCCGGTGAACATCAAGAAGGGCCAGTTCCTGGCGCCCTGGGACATGAAGAACGTCATCGACAAGGCCCGGGCTGCAGCGGCAGAAGTTGGCCTGTCGGAAGACCGCTTCCTGGCCTGCGAGCGCGGTGTGAGCTTTGGCTACAACAACCTCGTGGCCGACATGACCAGCCTGGCCGAGATGCGCAACTCCGGTGCGCCCGTGGTGTTTGACGTCACCCACTCGGTGCAAAAACCCGGCGGCCTGGGTGCCGTGAGTGGTGGCGCGCGCGACATGGTGCCCGTGCTGGCCCGCGCCGGTGTAGCCGTGGGCGTGGCGGGCCTGTTCATGGAAACCCACCCCCGCCCTGCTGAGGCTTGGTCGGACGGCCCCAACGCCGTGCCGCTCAAGCACATGAAGGCGCTGCTCGAAACCCTGGTGGCACTGGACGACATCACGAAGAAAAGCGGATTTCTCGAAAACAACTTCAACTAACAGGACGACCCCATGCCAGCTGCCTACATCATCGTGGACATGAAAGTGTCCAACCCCGAACAGTACAAAGACTACATGGCGGCCGCGCCCGCAGCCGTGAAGGCCCACGGTGGCGAATACCTGGTGCGCGGCGGAAAGTTCGAGACCCTGGAAGGCAACTGGACGCCCGCGCGCGTGGCGATGCTGCGCTTTCCCAGTTTCGATGCCGCCAAGGCTTTCTACGACGCCGAGCTGTACCGTGCCGCGCGCAGCAAGCGCGCCGGTGCGACCGAGTTTTTCAATATGGTGCTGGTCGAAGGCGTTGACGCCCCGGTCTGACCTCTATCTATCCAAAGGAAAAAAATGAGCGCAATCGTTGACATCGTAGGTCGCGAAATTCTGGACAGCCGCGGCAACCCCACCGTCGAATGCGACGTGTTGCTCGAATCGGGCGTGATGGGCCGGGCCGCCGTGCCGTCGGGCGCCTCCACCGGCAGCCGCGAAGCCATTGAAATGCGCGACGGCGACAAGGGCCGCTACCTGGGCAAGGGTGTGCTCAAGGCCGTGGAATACATCAACACCGAGATCAGCGAAGCCGTGCTGGGCCTGGATGCCTCCGAGCAGGCCTTCCTGGACAAGACCCTGATCGACCTCGACGGCACCGAGAACAAGAGCCGCCTGGGCGCCAACGCCATGCTGGCCGTGTCGATGGCCGTGGCCCGCGCCGCCGCCGAAGAGTCCGGCCTGCCCCTGTACCGCTACCTGGGCGGCATGGGCAGCGTGCAACTGCCCGTGCCCATGATGAACGTGATCAACGGCGGCGCGCACGCCAACAACAGCCTGGACCTGCAAGAGTTCATGATCATCCCCGTGGGCGCTCCCACGTTCCGCGAAGCCGTGCGCTGGGGCGCCGAAGTGTTCCACGCGCTCAAGAAGATTCTGCACGACAAGGGCATCAGCACTGCCGTGGGCGACGAAGGCGGCTTTGCCCCCAGCGTTGAAAACCACGAAGCCGCCATCCGCCTGATCCTGCAAGCCATTGAAGCTGCGGGCTACACGGCGGGCGAGCAGATCGCCCTGGGCCTGGACTGCGCCGCGAGCGAGTTCTACAAGGACGGCCACTACGTGTTGGAAGGCGAAGGCGGCCTCAAGCTCACCGCCCAGCAATGGACGGACATGCTGGCGGCCTGGGTGGACAAGTACCCGATCATCAGCATCGAAGACGGCATGCACGAAGGCGACTGGGACGGCTGGAAGCATCTGACCGAACGCCTGGGCGACAAGGTGCAACTGGTGGGTGACGACCTGTTCGTGACCAACACCAAGATCCTGAAGGAAGGCATCGACAAGCGCATTGCCAACTCGATCCTGATCAAGATCAACCAGATCGGTACGCTGACCGAGACCTTCGCTGCGATCGAGATGGCCAAGCGCGCCGGCTACACCGCCGTGATCTCGCACCGCTCGGGCGAGACCGAGGACAGCACCATTGCCGACATCGCCGTGGGCACCAACGCCGGCCAGATCAAGACCGGCTCGCTGAGCCGCTCGGACCGTATCGCCAAATACAACCAGCTGCTGCGCATTGAGGAAGACCTGGGTGAAATCGCTCAGTACCCCGGCCGCGCTGCGTTCTATAACCTGCGCTGATCCCCATCCAGCCCGAGCGAGCCATGGGCTCCCGCCTTGTGCCTGTGATCCTGCTGGCTCTGCTGGCAGCGCTGCACGCCCAGCTCTGGCTCGGGCGGGGCAGCGTGCCGCGCGTCAACGAGATGCAGCGGCAAATCGATGTGCAAAAGGCTGCCAATGACCAGGCCAAGCTGGCCAACGAGCGCTTGTCGTCCGAGGTGCATGACCTCAAGGAAGGGCTTGACATGGTGGAAGAAAAGGCGCGCAGCGAACTGGGCATGGTCAAGCCCAACGAGGTCTACGTGCAGTTCACGCCACGCTGAGTCCTTGTGCTCGCCCCTCCGGGGGTCAGTGCCCCGGCCCCCAAAAACTGCCCTTCGGATGTCTTGATGGTGGATTGGGGACGACGCCCCACCTTCTGCCCCCTGCCACCGTGCCCCTCCCGCCCACAATTGTTCTCCTCGGCGCGCCCGGCACCGGGGCCCAGGCGCTGCGCGATGCGCTCCACGCGCAACTTGCCCCCGGCTCCGCGCAAATTCTCTGCAACCCTGGCCTGCCCTCTGAGGGGGTCGTGGATGCCAGCCTGATTCTGCTCATGGGGCTGGATCTGCCCTGCCCCACCAGCGAGCGGGCCGCACAGGAAGCCGCCGATGCACGTTTGCGTGCGGATCTGACCCAGGTGGGTATGGGCTATCGCGTTGTGTATGGCCACGGTGAGCAGCGCATAGCGAATGCGCTGAATGCTATAAAAAACATAGCTTCTAGCACATACCCATCAAGCGCCAGAGGCAATTTCGATTCAGATTCTGGCTCCAGTACCCGCACAGCGGCCCGCCTGCGCGCCTGGAACTGCGAAAAATGCAGTGATCCCGAATGCGAACACCGACTCTTCACTGCACTGATGGGGCGGGACACAGGCTCCACCTAAAACCCGCGACCCGAGGCATATCCCCAAAAAACGTGGAGGGGATGGAGGTAGAGGGATGAGATCAGGCCTGCTGCACCAGACCGCGCTTGAGCTCCTTGAGCAGCAGCACCACTTGGCTGGAGCCATAGCGGTAGCCGCCATGGAGCACCTGCACGGCCTTGTCCCACTCGCCCTGCTGGGCCAGCTCCACCAGCATCGCGGCCTGTTCGTGGAAATACTGGTGGCGTGCCATCAGCACCGCATACGCAGGCTGGTCGCCCAGCAATTCACCGCCCACCCCATGCAGCCAGCGCCCGAGGGCACCCCGGTCACTGCGGCGCACCTCCGCAGGGTCCAGACCCTCGGTGGTACGGCCTTCCAGGTAGTCCATGAGATGGGTTTTCCAGCGCTCGTGGGCATTGATGGCGGCGTCGATGTCGAGGGCCGCCAGCACGGTGTCCGCGCGCAGCGAATCCTGCGTGCCGGAAGCCCGGCTGCTGTCGCACAGCTCCAGGGAAGGCACAGCCTCTTGCCCCCGGGCACCCCCAAACACACGGCGTAGTAACCCCATAGCTCCTCTTGCACTTGCAGCACCACACCAAGAAAGCGGTGCGGCTGCGGGCCTGCCCCTGGGGTGGCCTTGCAGAGAACCTGCCGTGTGGAAGGCGACATCTTAGGGGCGCACAGCGTGATAAAGCGCGTGCGATTGTCAACGATGGTCATCCGCCCGGCACGTCGGCTGGCCCGTGGAGCGCAGGCAGCCGTGGCTGCGACGGGCGCCGGAAGACCTACCAGATGCCCTACTGGATGCCGGTGGGTCCGGGCGGCTGGCTGACGGTGGGTGGCACAAAAATCTGCGCGGCATCGACCGCGTCAAAGCGGTACTGCTGCCCGCAGAACTCGCAGCCCACCTCGATGTCTTCGCGTTCGGAGAGGATGCTCTCGGCTTCTTCGACGCCCAGGTTGCGCAGCATGTTGCTCACACGTTCACGGCTGCAGGTGCAGGCAAACCGCGGGCCGCTGGCGCCCTGCTGGGGCTCGAAGCGCAGCAGCTTTTCCTCCCAGAACAGGCGGCGCAGGATGGTGTCCACGTCCAGGTTCAGCAGCTCTTCGCGCGTGAGGCTGGCAGCCAGGTGGGCGATCCGGTTGTAGTCTTCGTTGTGGCCGATCTGGTCTTCGTTCTCGCGGTGCGTGAGGCCTGCGGCCAAATTGCCCTCGCCCTTGATCGGCATGCGCTGGATCAACAGGCCCGCAGCCACCTGGTCATTGGCGCCCAGCACCAGGATGGTGTCCAGCTGCTCGGACTGCAGCATGTAGTGCTGCAACACGTCGGACAGCCGCTCCAGCTTCTCGTGGCGGTCGCCATACAGCGGCACCACGCCCTGGTAGGGCTGCTGGCCCGGGTGGCGGTCCTTGGGGTCGAGCGTGATCGCGCAGCGGCCGCCACCGCCCACATTCACCATCTGGCTCAGGGCTGCGCCCTCTGGCACCTCGCTGTTCACGGTCGCCGTGGCTCGCAGGCTCAGGTCCGACTGCACTTCGGCCACGGCGAGCTTTACGGGGCCATCGCCAAACACCTGCAACACCAGTGCTCCGTTGAACTTGATGTTGGACTGCATGAGCACACCGGCGGCGGCCATCTCGCCCAGCAGCTCGCTCACGCGCGCAGGGTAGGCACCCGTGCTGGTGTTGCTGGCGCGGCGGCGCAGGATTTCGGTCCAGGCATCGGTCAGGCGCACGATCATGCCGCGCACGGGCAGGCCGTCGAAAAGAAACTTGTGGAGTTCAGACACGCAGGGGTTCCAGGAGAAAAGTGGACGGCAGCAACGAAAAATGGTTGCCGCCGCTCAGGCGAGCTTGTGCAGGCCGCTGTGATAGCGGCGCGCGTTGTCGATATAGTGCTGGGCGCTCTGGCGCAGGCCTTCAATCTGCTCGGGGGTCAGTTCGCGCACTGCCTTGGCAGGGCTGCCGATGATCATGGAGCCATCCGGGAACTCCTTGCCCTCGGTCACCAGCGCGCCCGCGCCCACCAGGCAGTGCTTGCCGATCTTGGCGCCGTTGAGCACCACGGCGCCAATGCCGATGAGTGATTCGTCGCCGATGGTGCAGCCGTGCAGCATGACCTGGTGGCCCACCGTCACACGCTCACCCACCACCAGGGGCTTGCCGATGTCTGCATGCAAGACACTGGCATCCTGGATGTTGGAGCCAGCGCCAATGGTGATCGTCTCGGTATCGCCGCGGATCACCGTGCCGAACCAGACGCTGGCGTCTTCGCCCAGCACCACATTGCCCATCACTTGGGCACTGTCCGCCACCCAGGCCGATGCCGCCAACTGGGGCACCATGCCATCGAGTTCGTAAATCGCCATGCACCACTCCAAAAAAGAGGAAAGGCCAGCGTTTGCACAGGCCCAGGGAAGTCGCCAGACGTTACAAAGCGTGCGCCGTGTTCCGCATGGCAGGGCCTAGAATTGTAAGGATGGAGCTTCGCCACCGTGCACTGCAGGTCTTGTGCCTTGCAGACCCTGAACAAAAAGCGGCCGCAGCGCTTGACCTGCAAGCGCAATCAGCTACTCTTTCGATAGCAGAACAATCCCCCACTCCCCCATCCGACGCCAGTGCACTGCCTGGCCGTCCCGAGCGGCCGGAGCTGCTTCGCCATACCGACGTCGCCCGCCGTTCGCCGGCCACTCCACAGGGGCGCGCCATTCTGATCCACGCCATTGCGCACATCGAGTTCAACGCCATCAATCTGGCACTCGACGCGGTATGGCGCTTTGACGGCATGCCCCGCAGCTACTACACAGACTGGATGCTGGTCGCTGGGGAAGAGGCCCGGCACTTTCGCCTGCTGCGCGATCACCTGCGCCGCCAGGGCCATGACTATGGCGACTTCCCGGCCCACCAGGGCCTGTGGACGATGTGCGAGAAGACCCAGCACGACATCCTGGCCCGCATGGCGCTGGTGCCGCGCACCCTGGAGGCGCGTGGGCTGGACGCCACGCCGCAGATTCAGGCCAAGCTGCGCCAAGTGGGCACGCCCGATGCGCTGGCCGCCGTGGGCATTCTCGACATCATCCTGCGCGACGAGGTGGGCCATGTGGCCATCGGCAACCACTGGTACCGCTGGCTGTGCGAGCGCCAGGGGGTAGACCCTGAAGCCCACTATGGCACCCTGGTCAAGCAGTACGAAGCCCCCCGCTTGAACCCCCCGTTCAACGAAGCCGCCCGCCGCAAGGCCGGGTTCACTGACAACGAGCTGCGTTGGCTCCAGCAGATCTGACATGGCTTGCGCAAAACAAGACTCCGTCAAGCGGCCAGTCCCAAGGCGAGAAAGCTGGCGCATCCCGATGTATGCAAGCCCTGTCTGAATTCCTGGTTACAGCGCGCGCCCGCAGCGGCTCCTACAATTTGCCGCGCCAGCCCCGCCCGCTGACACTGGCCTCTCTTTCTTCGATACTCCCTCCATGACTTCACCCACTGCCCCCGGCACTCCCACCGCACCGCCCTCCGGCAACCAGTCCTCGGTCGCCATGATCGCGCGACAGGCCATCGTGAATGCGCAGCAGGTGGTGGTCGGCTATGAGCTGTTCAACCGCTCGCGCAGCGGCGCCGCACACACGGCCGCCACCGACGTGATCCTGGTCTTCACCGCCCTTTCGCACGCTGGCACCGAAGAGCTGGTGGGCAAAAAGCTCATCTTCGTGAACTGCACGCATGAAAGCCTTTCCGGTGGCCACCTCGAACTCGTGGAGCCCGACAAGGTGGTGCTCGAAATTCCTCCACTGGGCCACACTGCGGCCGAAGAAGTCGCCACACGCCTGCCTATCTTGACCGAGCTGCGCGACCGGGGCTTTCACCTGGCGTTCAACCACACGGTGTTGCAGTCCGCGTATGCCCCGTGGCTGCCGCTGGCGGACTACATCAAGCTGGATCTTTCGGTGCTGGCTCCCGACCAGCTGGCCGTGCTGATCAGCTACGCCGGACGCCACTGCCAGGCCGAACTGATCGCGGAAAAGGTGGAAACTGCTCAGCAGTACGACATGGTCTCCAGCCAGGGCGTGCAGATGTTCCAGGGCTACTGGTTCGCACGGCCCGCGCTGGTCGAGGCCAAGCTGCTGACCCCGTCGCAGGCCAGCATCATTGAACTCATCAACCAGGTGCGCAAACAGGCCAGCACCGATGACATCGAAGAAACGCTCAAGAAAGACGCTGGCCTGGCCTTCAACCTGATGCGCCTGATCAATTCGGCAGGTTTTGGCCTGTCGCGCGAGATCACGTCTTTCCGCCAGGCCGTGATGCTCATGGGCCTGAAAAAACTGTTCCGCTGGGCAGCGCTGCTGCTCACTGCCTCGCGCACGGGCGGCACCCCATCGTCTGTGGGCCAGACCGCCGTGGTGCGGGGCCGCCTCATGGAACTGCTGGCGCTCGAAACCCTTCCGCCCGAAGAAGCCGACCAGGCCTTCGTCGTGGGCATCTTCTCGCTGCTGGACGTGATGCTGTCCATGCCCATGGAATCCGCGCTCGGCCTGCTCAACGTGCCTGAGCCCGTGGCGGCGGCGCTGCTGCGGCGCGAAGGCTTCCTGGGAGACCTGCTGACCCTGGCCGAAGCCTGCGAATCCAGCGACGATGTGGTGTTCGACCGCACGGCGGGCCTGCTGCACCTGACCAGCCAGCAGATCAACTTTGCGCACCTGCAAGCCCTGGCCTGGGCGGACCAACTCACCGACTGAAGCTCACATTGATTGATAGGCGCACGCCACGTGCAGGTCTAGAATCATTGCAGACCCCAGCACATCACTCCAGCAGACCCAATGTCGACCACACCTGAACAAGACGCCCCCGAAGCTGCATCGCCTGCGGTTGACCCTGTAGACGAGAACCTCGCCATCATTGCGCGCCAGGCCATCGTGGACGAAAGCCGCGCCGTCTATGGCTATGAGCTGTTTGACCGGTCCACCGCCTCCGACGCCCACACTGCGGCCAGCGATGCGGCCCTGCTGTTCAACGCCCTGTCGTACGCCGGCACCGAGGCCCTGGTCGGCAAGAAGACGGTGTTCATCAACTGCACGCACGACAGCCTCTCGGGCGGCCACCTGGAACTGATCCACCCCGAAAAGGTGGTGCTGGAAGTCCCCCCTCTACCCGACGGCGCCACGCCCGAGGAGATCGAAGGCCGCATTCCCACGCTGGAAGCCCTGCGCACGCGCGGTTTTCGCCTGGCGTTCGACCAGCAGGCCCTCAAGCGCGCCTACACCAGCTGGTTGCCCATGGCCTCCTTCATCAAGCTCGACATGCAGGCCTTCAAGCCTGAACTGGCTGGGCCGCTGGTCAAGTTCTCCACCACCCACAGCAAGGCCACGCTGGTGGCCGAAAAGGTGGAAACCGCCGAACAGTACGAGCTGATGCGCGGCCTGGGCGTCAAGCTCTTCCAGGGCTACTGGTTTGCCCAGCCTTCGCTGGTGAAGGCCACCACCATCCGCCCCTCGCAGGCCACGATCATCCAGCTCATCAACCTGGTGCGCAAACAGGCCAGCACGGCCGAGATCGAAGATCTGCTCAAGAAAGACCCCACGCTGTCTTTCAACCTGCTGCGCTTCATCAACTCCTCCGGTTTTGGTCTGTCGTGCGAGATCACCTCGTTCCGCCATGCGGTGATGATCCTGGGCCTCAAGAAGCTGTTCCGCTGGGCGGCCTTGCTCATGACCACGTCCCGCGCCGGCGGCGCGCCCCCCGCCGTGGGCCAGACCGCCGTGGTGCGCGGCCGCCTGATGGAGCTGCTGGCCGCCGAGCTGCTGCCACCCGAAGAATGTGACAACGCCTTTGTGGTGGGTGTGTTCTCGCTGCTGGACACCATGCTGGGGGTTCCGATTGAAAAGGCGCTCGAATCCGTGGCCCTGCCCGAGCCCGTGATGGACGCCCTGCTGCGCGGCACCGGTGTGTTCGCGCCCTTCCTGGAACTGACCAAGGCCTGCGAAAGCGGCGACGAAGTGGCCTTTGCCAAGAACGCCGATGCGCTGCACCTGTCCAATCGCCAGGTCAACTGGGCCCACCTGCAGGCACTGACCTGGGCCGAGAGCCTCAACGAAGACTGATTCGTCCCAGAAACACCTTTGCCTGCACGGGCCCTGGTCATCCAGGGCCCGTGGTTTTTCAGGCAGTCATTGATTTCCCTGGATACCCGCCGCGCGGATGATGCGCGCGTTGTTCTCCGACTCCTGCGCAATCTGGCGCGCGAATTCGGCAGCCGTGCCGCCGGTCGGTACGTTGTCCGTGGCCTCGAGCTTGTTGCGGATGTCGGGCAGGGCCAGCGCCTTGTTCACCTCGGTATTGATGCGCTCCTGCACGGCCACAGGCGTCTGCGCTGGCGCATAGATGCCAAACAGGGAAGACAGGTTGGCTGCAGGCTGGCCCAGCTCTGCCAGCGTGGGCACCTGGGGCAGCGAGTCGAGCCGCGCTGGTGCGCCCACCGCCAGCGGCTTGAGCTTGCCCGCCTTGATGTGCTGCAGCACGGCAGGGCCCGCGTTGGTGGACAACACCTCGTACTGGCCGCCCAGCGCGTCGTTCATCTGCTGGCCGCCGCCCTTGTAAGGGACATGGGTGATCTGCACCTGGCTTTTGCCCATGATCTGCTCCAGCATGATGTGGCCCAGCGACGCCTGCCCCGAGGTCGCCCAGCGCACAGCCCCCGGCTTGGCCTGTGCGGCGGCGATGAGGTCCTTGAAATCCGCCGCCTTGCTGGCGGATGTGCCCAGCAGCAGCACGGGTGAATACATCACGCTCACGACTGGCGCAATGTCCTTTTGGGGATCGAACGGCGACTTGCCCAGGTGCGGATTGAGCGCCAGCGGACTCACCGCCGCAAAGCCCAGGGTGTAGCCGTCGGGAGCCGCCTTGGCCACCGCGTCCACGCCCAGGCTGCCACTCGCACCGGCCTTGTTCTCGATGACCACGGGGGTGCCGAGTTGCACAGCCAGCTTGTCGGCCAGCGCTCGGGCCACCGTGTCGCTCACGCCGCCGGCGGGGTAGGCCACCACGATGCGAATCGGTTTGGCCGTGGGCCAGGCCTGCGCCATGGCCAGGGTGACCGTGCTCAGCAGCAACGCGCCGACAAATAGTTTTTTCATGAATGTTTCCTTGGGTGAAAGGGCGTGTATCCGCAGGGGCACCACAACCAGGGCGCCTGCGCTACCCGCGCGGATGGTGTTGCGCATGAAGCGATTTGAGCCGCTCGCGCGCCACGTGGGTGTAGATGGTGGTGGTGGAAATATCGGCGTGGCCCAGCAGCAACTGCACCACCCGCAAATCTGCACCGTGGTTGAGCAGGTGCGTGGCGAACGCGTGCCGCAGCGTGTGGGGCGACAGTGGCACGGTGATGCCCGCCACCTGCGCCCATTTCTTCACGATGACCCAGAACATGACCCGCGTCATGCCGCTGCCCCGCTGGGTGACGAACAGGTCGTCTGTCTGCTGCCCGCCCAGGATGGCGCTGCGGCCCTCCTGCAGGTAGCGGTCCAGCCACTGGCGGGCCACTTCGCCAAACGGCACGAGCCGCTCCTTGCTGCCCTTGCCCATGACCCGCAGCACGCCCTCGTTCAGGCCCAGCTGAAAGGTCTTGAGTGTGACCAGCTCCGTCACGCGCAGGCCGCTGGCGTACATCAGCTCCAGCATGGTGCGGTCACGCAGCCCGAGCGGGTTGCCGACGTCTGGCGCATTCAGCAGGGCTTCCACCTGCGCCTGCGACAAGGTCTTGGGCACGCGCAGGGGCTGGCGTGCAGCCTGCAACCGCACCGTGGGGTCGACCGTGATGCGCCGCTCCCGCAGCGCCCAGTGAAAGTAGCGGCGCAGCACTGTGAGGCGCCGGTTGGCAGACGTAGCGCGGGTCTGCGCATGCCGGGCGGCGAAGTAACCCTGCAGATGGTGCTCGGCCGTGCCGTCCAACGCCTGCGGAGGCTGCTGGTCGGCCAGCCACTGCGCGTACAGCGTCAGGTCACGCCGGTAGGCGGCCAGCGTGTTGCGCGAAAGCCCGTCCTCCAGCCAGAGGGCGTCCACAAAGGTGTCGATGGCGGTCAGGCTGGTGGCAAGCATGCAAAAAACGATAGCACGTAAAAAAGCCGCCCGTGGCAACGGGCGGCTTTGACTGAGAAGTATGGAATACGGCGCTTGCTTATTCCAGCGTCAGCTTCTGCTTGGCGACCACCTGCTTGTAGACCGCGAACTCGGCCTTGATCTGCTCGGCAAACTGCTCGGGCGTGTTGCCCACCACGATGGAGCCAGTGTCTTCGATGCGCTTCTTCACGGCCGGGTCTTGCAGTGCGGTGCGCACGGCGGCGTTGATTTTGTCAACGATGTCCTTGGGCAGTCCCTTGGGGCCCAGGATGCCGTAGTAGGCCATGCGGTTCACGGGCTCCAGGCCCAGTTCCTTGAACGTGGGCACATTGGGCAGTGCGGCAACGCGCTGTGGCGCGGCCACGGCGATGGCCACGAGGCGGTTGTCCTTGATGAAGGGCAGCGCGGATGGAATGTTGTCAAAGATGATCGGCACCTGGCCGGCCACGGTGTCGTTCAGCGCCGGACCCGCACCGCGGTAGGGGATGTGCGTGACGAAGGTGTTGGACAGGCTCTTGTACAGCTCCATCTGCAGGTGGCCAATGCCACCCGTGCCCGACGATGCATACGAGTACTTGCCGGGGTTCTTCTGCACTTCGGCCACAAACGACTTGTAGTCCTTGGCGGGGAAGCTGGGGTTCACGGCAATCAGATTGGGCGTGGCCGCAATGTTGATGATGGGCGTGAAGTCCGTCAGCGGGTTGTACGGGGTCTTGGGGTTGATGGCGGGGTTGGCGGCCGTGGTGGACACCGTGGCCACGCCCAGCGTGTAGCCGTCTGGGGCCGAGCGTGCCGTTTCTGCCGCACCCACGATGCCGCCGCCACCGGCCTTGTTCTCCACGATCACGCTCTGGCCCAGAGCCTTGCCCAGCGGGTCGGCGATCACGCGCGCAATGATGTCGGTGGTGCCACCGGGTGCAAACGGCACCTGGAGCTTGATCACCTTGTTGGGGTAGCCCTGGGCGGCTGCGGTGCCTGCGGCGGCAGCCAGTACGGTCAGCGCGAGCCATTGACGACGATGCATGGAGTTCTCCTTCGAGCGGGGGTAACAAACAGCGCTGATGGTATGCGCAATGGCTGCCTTGGAGCCCTGCGGATTCCACATAAGGGCTAACCCGCAGAGACTGACACGGATCAAGTATTCTCGGCACGTGAATTACGCCCAGCTCCTGATCCCGGACTTCTCCCTCATCCTCTGCGGTTACCTCATCTGCCGGTACACCGCCCTCAACCGCTCGGTATGGCAACCCGTGGAGAGCCTGGTGTACTACCTGCTCTTTCCCGTGCTGTTGTTCCAGTCCATCGTCAAGAGCCCGGTGGACATCGGCGCTGCGTCCGGCCTCATCGCTGCGGGCTTGACCATGGGCATCACGGGCATTGCGCTGGCCTACAGCCTGCCACACTGGCCCTGGCTGGGCAAGCACATCGACGCACGCGACCACGCGGCCAGCGCGCAGGTGGCGTTCCGCTTCAACTCGTTCATTGGCCTGGCCATTGCCGAGCGCCTGGCGGGCGCTGAGGGCTTGCTGATGATTGCCGTGCTGATCGGCGTGTGCGTGCCGCTGTTCAACGTGGCGGCCGTGTGGCCCATGGCGCGGCATGGCCAGCACAGCTTTGCGCGCGAGCTGGTGCGCAACCCGCTCATCGTCGCCACGGTGTCGGGCCTGGTGGCCAACCTGCTGGGCTTTCAGATTCCGGAATGGGCCAGCCCCACGGTCAGCCGCATCAGTGCGGCGTCGCTCGCGCTGGGGCTGATGGCGGCGGGCGCAGGCCTGCAATTTGGCCTGCTCTCGCGCGGCAAGGCGCTGAGCGTGGCGGTGTTGTCGATCCGGCACCTGGTGCAGCCCCTGCTGGCGTTTGCGATGGCGCGGCTGTTTGGGCTCAATGCCGTGCAGACCACCATGCTGCTCGCGTTCTCGGCCCTGCCCACTGCCTCTACCTGCTATGTGCTGGCGGCGCGCATGGGCTACAACGGGCCGTATGTGGCCGGGCTGGTGACGCTATCCACATTGCTGGGCATGGTCAGCCTGCCGTTTGCGCTGGGGTTTCTCCGATGACCGATTCCCGCAGAGCCCTGGGTTCCGACCCGTTGGCACGCCGCCGCGCGCTGATGGCAAGCCTGGGGGCACTGGCGCTTGTGCCGTTGGTGGGCTGCGGGCGCAAAACCCCGCGCGCGCAATCGTTGCCGCCCGATGCCACCGTGCTGGCCCTGGGCGACTCGCTGACATCGGGCGTGGGTGCCTCGGCCGACACCGCCTACCCGGCCGTGCTGGCACGCCTGACAGGCTGGAAGGTGGTCAATGGTGGCATTTCGGGTGACACCTCGGGCGATGCGCTGGCGCGCCTGCCGGGTTTACTGCAAAAGCACAAGCCGGCGTTGGTGATCGTGAGCATTGGCGGCAACGACTTTCTGCGCCGCCAAAGCGCCACCGCCACCCGCAGCAACATCCGCCAGATCTGCGCCGATGCTCAGGCCAGCGGCGCACAGGTGCTGCTGGTGGCCGTGCCCGAGCTGACGATGCTGGCGGCCGTGGGCCGCCTGAGCGACCACGCGATGTACGAAGAGATCGCCGGCGAACTGAAAGTGCCGCTGCACAGCAAAGGCTGGTCGGGTGTACTGGGGCAGGAGCGGCTGCGGGCGGACCAGATCCATGCCAATGCTGCGGGGTATGAAGAATTCACCCAGGGGCTGGTGTTGACCCTCAAAGACACAGGTTTGCTGGCGCGGTAGCCGCAAGAGCAAAAGCAAAACGCCGCAGCAAAGCGGCACCAATGCTCTTATTTTGATAGCTTTTCGCGCCTATCCATCAAGCGCTAGAGGCCATTTTCATGCAAAATCCAGCGCCCAGGCGACATGCGCGCGCACCAGCTCGCTGGGGTCCTCAACGCGTAATTGCAGCGCGGCACGCACAGACTCATCCCCCGTCGCCCGCAGCGCATTACCCAGCGCCACAGCCACATTGCGCAGCCAGCGCTCGTGGCCAATGCGGCGGATGGGGCCGCCTTCGGTCATGCGCAAAAAGGTCGGCTCGTCCCACGCAAACAGGTGCACCAGCTGCTGGCCCGCCAGGCCCTTGCGCTCGTCAAAGTCCGGCAGACGGCTCACCTGGGCAAACTTGTTCCAGGGGCAAATCAACTGGCAGTCGTCGCAGCCATAGATGCGGTTGCCCATCAGGGGCCGCAACTCCACGGGGATGGGCCCGGCGTGTTCGATGGTGAGGTACGAGATGCAGCGCCGCGCGTCGATGCGGTGCGGTGCAATGATGGCGTGCGTGGGGCACACGTCAATGCACGCGCTGCAGCTGCCGCAGTGCGGGGTGACGGGCGCGCTTTCGGGCAGGGCCATGTCCACATAGATCTCGCCCAGAAAGAACATGGACCCCGCCTCGCGGTTGAGCACCAGTGTGTGTTTGCCGCGCCAGCCCTGCCCGCTGCGCGCGGCCAGCTCCGCCTCCAGCACGGGAGCCGAGTCGGTGAACACGCGGTGGCCAAAGGGGCCGATGGCCTCGGCGATGCGGTCGCTGAGTTTTTGCAGGCGAGCGCGCAGCACCTTGTGATAATCCCGGCCCCGGGCGTAGACCGAGACGATGCCCTCCTGCGGGCGCTGCAGGCGCGAAAGCTCCACCGTCTGCCAGCCTTCGGGCGCGTCCATTGCGGTATCGCGCGGCAAGTAATCCATGCGCGCCGTGATCACGCTCACGGTGCCGGGCACCAGCTCGGCCGGGCGTGCGCGCTTCAACCCGTGGGATGCCATGTAATGCATGTCACCATGGAAGCCCTGTGCCAGCCAGGCCTCAAGCCCGGGCTCTGCCGCGGACAAGTCCACCCCCGCCACGCCGATTTGGGAAAATCCCAGCTCGCGGGCCCACTCCTGCATTTGAGGAACGAGTTGACTGTTGCACCACATACCGGCCAGATTGTAGAAAGCGGCAACCATGCTGCTGCCGAAACTGCGCGCCATTTCACCTGGCACAGCGAGGACGACACCACCGCCTTCGCGCAGCGCCTTGCCGCGCAGCCCCAGCTGGCCAATGCCTTTGTAACCCTGCACGGCGACCTGGGCGCGGGCAAGACCACGCTGGTGCGCCACTTGCTGCGCGCGCTGGGCGTAGAGGGCCGCATCAAGAGCCCCACCTACGCCGTGGTGGAGCCGCACGAGGCGCCGGGCCTCTTGATCTGGCACTTCGACTTCTACCGTTTTGACGACCCACGCGAGTGGGAGGATGCGGGTTTCAGGGACATTTTTGCCAACCCCGGTCTCAAGGTGGCAGAATGGCCGGAAAAGGCTGCAGCGCTTACCCCGCTTGCGGACCTTGCTATCCACATTGAAGCAATCGACGACACCGAAAGGAAAGTCACCGTGCACGCCCACACCCCCATCGGGCGTGCCTTGCTGCAAGCACTCTGAGACGCCGTGAACGAACCCACCCTGCCCGCTCATCCCCCCGCTGCCCCCCTGCCCTCGCGCCGCGCTGTGCTGCAGGCAGGCAGCCTGGTGCTGTTGCTGGGCACGCAGCAGATTGCACGCGGCGCCACCATCCTGGCCGTGCGCGTGTGGCCCGCCCCCGAGTATTCGCGCGTGACCATCGAATCCGACGGTGCGCTGGTGGCCAAGCAGTTTTTCGTGACCACCCCGCCCCGGCTGGCGGTCGACATCGAGGGCATCGACCTGAGCCCCGAACTGCGCGAGCTGGTGGCCAAGGTCAAGCCCGACGACCCCAACATCGCCGGCATCCGCGTGGGCCAGAATGCGCCCGGTGTGGTGCGTCTGGTGGTCGACCTGAAACAGGCGGCCATGCCCCAGGTGTTCACGCTGCCCCCCGTGGCGGCCTACCAGCACCGGCTCGTGTTTGACCTGTACCCCGCCGCGCCGGTGGACCCGCTGGAGGCGCTGATTGCCGAGCGCCTGCGCGAGGCCCCCGCCAAGCCCGCCCCCGCACCCAATCCGCCGCTGACGGCCGCTGCTGCGGCCAACGCCGCCGCAGCGCGCGCCCCCGCAGCGCCCGAGCACGACCCGCTGGGCGACCTGATTGCACAACGCAGCCAGCGCCCCGGCCCGCCCGAGCCCCCACCCATGGTGGCCACCGCGCCGCCACCGCCAGAACCCGCGCGCCCCGGCAACCGAGCCACATCCACCCAGACGGACCGCATCATCATCGTGGCGCTGGACCCTGGCCACGGCGGCGAAGACCCCGGCGCCATCGGCCCTGCAGGCACGCGCGAAAAAGACGTAGTACTGCGTGTGGCGCACCTGCTGCGCGACCGCATCAACGCCACCACCGTGGGCGGCAACCCCATGCGCGCCTACCTGACGCGCGACGGCGATTACTTTGTGCCCCTGGGCACCCGCGTGCAAAAGGCCCGGCGCGTGCAGGCCGACCTGTTCGTCAGCATCCACGCCGACGCGTTCACCACCCCCGCCGCCAGGGGCGCCAGCGTGTTTGCGCTGAGCCAGGGTGGCGCCTCCAGCACGGCTGCCCGCTGGCTGGCCAACAAGGAAAACCAGGCTGACCTGGTGGGCGGGATCAACGTGCAGTCTAAAGACCAGCACGTGCAGCGCGCGCTGCTGGACATGAGCACCACCGCACAGATCAACGACAGCCTGAAGCTGGGCACCGTGCTGCTGGGCGAGATCGGCGGCATGGCCAAGCTGCACAAGCCCCGCGTGGAGCAGGCAGGTTTTGCCGTGCTGAAGGCGCCCGATATTCCGAGCGTATTGGTCGAAACCGCCTTTATCAGCAACCCCGAAGAAGAAAAGCGCCTGCGCAGCAGTGCCTACCAGGAACAACTGGCCGATGCGCTGATGCGCGGCATCACACGTTACTTTGCCAAGAACCCGCCGCTGGCGCGCAGCCGTTCGGTGTAAGAACCTGTTCAAGACACCCCAATGGTGACTCCCCCGCCTTGCGCGGGCCGCGAAGTGCAGGCACAGTAGCCTTCATCGTCCCAGCCCGGCGCGCACCGCGCACCGGCAGGAAAGGAGGAATGCCATGGCACTACCCCACGCCCAATCCGGCCAGATCGTCAGCATGCGCCCCCTGGGCGACCGTTTGCCCGAAACCGTCACCACCGCCATCCTCAAAGCAGGTCAGCTTGAAGTGATACGCGTGGTGCTGCCGGTGGGCAAATCCATGAAAGAACACCAGACCCCCGGCGAGGGCACCGTGTTGTGCATTGAAGGCATGGTGGAATTTGTCAGCGAGCACGGCGTTCAGCAACTGCGCGCGGGCGATTTTGTGCACCTTGCGCCCCGCGCACTGCACTCGCTCAAAGCCGTGGAGGATGCATCGCTGCTGGTCACCATGTGCCTCAAGCCCACCCAGGCAGCATAGGCCCATCAGCGGATCAGTGTCCGCTCAGCGCCCCAGCCGGAACACGCTCACAATTTCGGCCAGCTTGGCAGCCTGGTGCTTGAGGCTGTCGGCCGCTGCGGCGCTCTGCTCCACGAGCGCCGCGTTCTGCTGCGTGACCTGGTCGAGCTGTGTGACGGCCTCGCCCACCTGACTGATGCCGATGGTCTGCTCGCCCGTCGCACTCGATATTTCGCCGATCAGGTCACTCACACGTTTGACCTGGGCGACGATGTCTTCGATGCTCTGCCCCGCGTTGCCGACCAGGTGCGTACCAGCATCCACCTTCTCCACACTGGCACCAATCAGGGCCTTGATCTCCTTGGCAGCCTCGGCACTGCGCTGGGCCAAATTGCGCACCTCGCTGGCCACTACGGCAAAACCCCGGCCCTGCTCGCCCGCGCGGGCGGCTTCCACAGCGGCATTGAGCGCCAGGATGTTGGTCTGGAACGCGATGCCATCTATCACCGCAATGATGTCGGTGATCTTGCGCGATGCGGCCGAAATGTCCTGCATCGTTGCCACCACCTGGCCCACCACCTCGCCACCCTTCACGGCCGCAGCCGATGCGGTGCCCGCCAGCACGGCAGCGCGCTGGGCCGTGTCGGCATTGTTCTTCACGGTGCTGGTGATCTCCTCCATCGAGGCTGCGGTTTGCTCCAGGTTGCTGGCCTGCTCCTCGGTGCGCTGGCTCAGGTCGGCATTGCCCGAGGCGATTTCGCTGGAGCCGGTGGCAATGCTGTCGCTGCTGTGGCGCACATCGCCCACGATGCGCACCAGCGAGGTCTGCATGGCCTCCATCGCCCGCATCATCTCGGCCACCTCGCCCCGCCCGCTGGCATTGATGGGCTGCGACAGATCACCCTCGCCAATGCGCTGGGCGACGGCGCTCACTTCCCCCAGCGAGCGGCGGATGCGCTGTACCACCACCCACGACAACACCGCCAGCAGCGCCAGCCCCGCCACACCCGCCACCAACACGGTCATGCGGTAGGACTGGATCAAGCCCGCCGCCTCGGCCGCCTGCTCGGCCGAGCGTTGCACCTGGTAGTTCACCATCTTGTCGGCCACGGCGTTGTACTTGTCCAGCACCGGGGCAAAGCTGCCCAGCGCATAGGCGCGCGCCTGGGCCATGTCGCCCGCCTTCTTCAGCGCGAGCGACTTGTCGCGCGTCTCCAGGTAAGACTTGCGGATGGTGGCCAACTCCTCCTGGATGAGCAGCCCCTGCGGGCTGTTTTCCAGCTCGGTGTAGCGCTTTTGCACCTTGCTGGTGTCAGCGGTGGTGGCCGCCACCACGTCCTTGAAGTAGTTCTGCAGGTCATCGCCCTCCGTCTGGACGATGGAGAACACCCGCGTGGAGTTGACGGCAATGTTGCTGCGCCAGCGCAGTGCCAGCTGCAGCCGCTCGACCTGCTCGGTGGCCAGGCGGTCCACCGTATTGCCCAGGGTCTGCACCCGCACCAGGCTCAGGGCCAGGATGAGCACCAGCGCAAAAACAGCCACCCCCACAATCAATCCAATCTGTTGCGCCACCGTCAGCTGCGCACCCATCCCCCGTGGTTGCTGGTCCATGGTGTCCCCTTTTTAGATGTATGTGATGGGTTTGCAGAGAGAAGAAATGATCTTCCTGCGCCCGCCCGTTGGCAACCACCCCACAGGCCACGTAAACCCTGATCACCGGCCTCTGGCCCATGGGCCAAGGCCGCCTTACGGCCAAACGCAGCGCCCGCCCCGCACGAGGCCCCATGTCCTACAGACGCTTGCCACAGCTGCCTACGCCGGGCCCCAGCCGCCGAATGGATAGTGAAGCCACAGGTCGAGCCCCGACGCACCCGCTGCTGGGACCCCAGGCCTGACTCCATTCATAAAGGACTCCTGCCATGAAAATCCGTCACATCCTTCTTGCCACCACCTGCACTGCAGCCCTTGCTCTGGGTGGTTGCGCTTCCAATCCGTCGGGCGCCCAGGTGGGCACCGGTGTAGGCGCCGTGGTCGGCGGTGTAGCTGGCAACGCTGTCTTTGGCGGGCCCGTGGGCACCATCGGCGGTGCGGCGGCCGGTGCCCTCATCGGCCATGAGATCGGCGAAGACCGCGATCAACGCAAGCCCTACCGCCGTTAATTCCACTCGCTGTGCCTGACCCTCTGGGGATCAGGCAGAAAAATAGCTGCTAGCGCTTATTCCAAAAGCGCCAGCAGCTATATTTTTTATAGCAATTGCAATCAATAAATCAGGCCGCCTTGGCCTGCCGCCCCGCCCGCCAGGCGCCAAAAATCGCGATCAGGCCGGGCACAAAAATCATCGCCCAGATGATCTTGTCCAGGTTTTCCTTGACCCAGGCAAAGTTGCCAAAGAAGTAGCCAGCGGAGCAAATGCCCAGCACCCAGATGAGTGCCCCGGCCACGTTGAACGCTGTGAACTTGGTCCGGCTCATCTCGGCCACGCCCGCCACAAAGGGCGCAAACGTGCGGATGAATGGCATGAAACGCGCGAGGATGATGGTGATACCCCCATAGCGCTCGTAAAAATCGTGCGCCTGGTTGAAGGCCCGGCGGTTGAACCAGCGCGAATCCTCCCACTGGAACACCTTGGGGCCAAAGAAGCGGCCAATCGAATAGTTGCACTGGTCCCCCAGAATGGCCGCCGCGATGAGCACCGCGCAGGCCAGCGGAAAACTCATCATCCCCGCGCCGCAGAGCGCGCCCACGATGAACAGCAGCGAGTCGCCGGGCAAAAACGGCATGACCACCACACCGGTTTCGACGAACACGATCAGGAACAACAGCGCATACACCCAGGCGCCGTAGGTTTGCACAAAGGCTTCGAGGTACTTGTCGACATGCAGGATGAAGTCGATCAGAAAGGTCACCAGTTCCATGGGGTAGCCGGTGGGGGCACCGGACGCAAAAAAGTTGCGGGCATTATCCCCATCGGCCAATAGGCACCGGCCGATACCCCTGCGCGGCCCCCGTCCTAAAATTGGCCGGGTGAACGACACCACCCCCACCCTTGCAGCGGCGCAGCCTGCCTCTTTCACCCCCCTCAACAACCGGCGCCCCATCCGCGACCTACCGGACGAGCTGATCAGCCAGATCGCCGCCGGTGAGGTGGTGGAACGCCCCGCCTCGGTGGTGCGCGAGCTGGTGGACAACGCGCTGGATGCAGGCGCCACGCAAATCACCGTGCGCCTGTCAGCCGGCGGCGTGCGCCTGATCACCGTGGAAGACGACGGCGGCGGCATTCCACACGAAGAGCTGCCCGTGGCCCTGCGCCGCCACGCCACCAGCAAGATCACCAACCTGAACGACCTGGAAACCGTGGCCACCATGGGTTTTCGGGGCGAGGCGTTGGCGGCCATTGCCTCGGTGTCGGAGATGTCGCTGCTCTCCCGCCCCATCGCCCAGTCCAACGCCTTTTTGCTGGATGCCCGCAGCGGCGAACTGCGCCCCGCCGCGCGCAGCACCGGCACCACCGTGGAGGTGAAGGAGCTGTTCTTCTCCACCCCCGCGCGCCGCAAGTTCCTGAAGACCGACGCCACCGAGCTGGCCCATTGCATCGAATCGGTGCGTCGGCACGCGCTGGCCCGGCCCGATGTGGGATTTGCCATCTGGCACGAAGGCAAGCTGGTGGAGCAGTGGCGCGCCACCTTCGTGCCTGGCCAGGGGGATGCACAAGATGCGCTGGCCCGCCGCCTGTCGGACGTGCTGGGCGAAGACTTCGTCACCCAGTCCGTCGCCGTGCAGCACCGCATGGGGCCGGTGACCGTGACCGGCCGCGCAGGCCTGCCCGACGCTGCCCGCTCGCGCCCCGACCACCAGTATTGCTACGTCAACGGCCGCTTCGTGCGCGACAAGGTGCTCACCCACGCCGCACGCAGCGCGTACGAAGACGTGCTGCACGGCCACAAGCAGCCCATCTACGCGCTGTATGTGGAAATCGACCCGGCGCGCGTGGACGTGAACGTGCACCCCACCAAGATCGAAGTGCGCTTCAGAGACAGCCGCGAGGTGCACCAGGCCGTGCGCCACGCCGTGGAGAACGCGCTGGCAGCGCCCCGCGCCGCAGCGCTGGCGGCGGCTGCAGGGGCTGCCGCTTCAGCAGACACGGGCTCCACGGCACAGGCCCCCATTGAGAATTTCAAGCCAAATCAGCCTCTAGCGCTTACCAGACAAGCGCAAGCAGCTATTAAATTTGAAGAACGTGGCCACCATGTGGCCGACCTGCAGGCGCTGTGGGGGCCAAGGAAAGAGGACGCAGCCACACCGTCTGCAGGGCTCACCGCACCGCTGGTGAACTGGGGCGCTGCGGCCAACACCGGCGAGGCAGATGCCATGCCGCAGCCCGTGACACCCACGTCATTCGCCCCCCCTGCTGCGGCCTGGGCCAACAACAGCACCGCGAAAGAAACCACCTGGCCCCAGGGCCAGGGCGGCAACGACACCGCCTGGCCGCTGGGCAAGGCCGTGGCCCAACTCCACGGCGTCTACATCCTGGCCGAAAACGCCCAGGGCATGGTCATCGTGGACATGCACGCCGCGCACGAACGCATCGTCTACGAACGCCTCAAGTCCCAGGTGGACAGCGGCGCCCGCATTGCCAGCCAGCCCCTGCTGATCCCAGCCACCTTTGCCGCCACACCGCAAGAGGTCGCCACCGCCGAAGAATCGGCCGAGGTATTGGCCACGCTGGGCATGGAAGTCGTGCCGTTCTCCCCCAAGACCCTGGCCGTGCGCGCCGTGCCCACCACGCTGGCCCAGGGCGACCCCGTGGAACTGGCCCGCAGCGTGCTGGCCGAACTGGCCGCCCACGACGCCACCACCGTGGTGCAACGCGCGCGCAACGAAATCCTGGGCACCATGGCCTGCCACGGCGCCGTGCGCGCCAACCGCAAGCTCACCATCGACGAGATGAATGCGCTGCTGCGGCAGATGGAAACCACGGACCGCAGCGACCAGTGCAACCACGGACGGCCAACGTGGCGGCAGCTCAGCATGAAGGAACTGGACGCGCTGTTCCTGCGGGGCCGGTAAGGTACCCGCAAAAAGATCGGCCCGAGGGCCGATGGTCCACCTGCACATCAAGCCCAGGGGCCGCCACAACCGGCACAGCCCCAGGCCAGTGCACCCGTGGAACCGGCTTTGCTGGCCCACCGGGTACGCGCCCCCCTTGGGGGGAAGGCGCGCCGGGCCTCAGTGGGCTTCAGTTATCCCGCGCCGCCTTGGCATGGTCCGGGAAGTCGCTGAACACGCCATCCACGCCCAGCTGATAGAACAGCTTGTATTCCGCCTTGGGATCGCCCTTGAAGTCCGACGCCAGGCGCTTGGCCTCGCTGCGGAAGGTGTAGGGGTGCACCAGCAGGCCTGCGGCGTGGGCGTTTTTCACCACGTCGGTGGCGGGCATCATCACGCGGTCGCGTTCGTCGATCTTGCCGTCGCCATTGAGGTCGTCGGCCTTGCCGTCCTTGTTGGCGTCCACCTGCTTGGAGGGGATCAGGTAGGGCTTCCAGGGGCCGATGCCGTCGGCGTAGGTCTTCACTTCCTTCAGGCCCGCAGGCGTGAGCAGGCTGGCGAAGGTGCGCGTGTCTCCCGCCACGGCAAAGTCGTACGGTTTGTCGTAGGGGGCGGTCAGGTCCATGCTGCCGTCGGGGTTCACGTCGTTCGCGTCCACCAGTTGCACCAGGCGGATCTGGGTCTTGGTGCGCAGGTACTTGAGGTTGGAGACCTCAAACGACTGCACGATGACCGGCGAGCTCTTGGCGGTGTAGCTGTACTTGGCCAGGATGGTGAGGAGGCGGTCTTCGAGTGGCAGGCCCAGGCGGACGTGGTAGGTGGGGTGCTTGGTTTCGGGGTACACACCCACGGTGCGGCCCGCCTTGGCGCCTTCGCTCTTGGCCAGGTCCAGCACCTCTTCCAGCGTGGGGATCTGGTACTTGCCGTTGTGCGACTGGTCGCGGTCGGCCAGGGGCTGGATGGCGCGCAGGGTCTTGATTTCGGCCAGGGTGAAGTCCGAGGCGAACCAGCCTTCTTCTTCCACGCCGTCGACCACTTTCTTGGTCTTGCGGCTGGCAAATTCGGCGCGGGTGGACACATCGGTGGTGCCGGTGATGTTGGGCTCGTGGCGTGCAATCAGCGCACCGTCCTTGGTGGCGACCAGGTCAGGCTCGATGAAATCGGCGCCCATCTCGATGGCCCGCTTGTAGCCTTCGAGCGTGTGGTCCGGCAGGTAGCCCGCGGCACCCCGGTGGCCAATAACCAGGGGCTTGTCGCCACTCAAAGTGGGATAGGGGTTGTCATCGCTGCCACCGCAAGCAGCCAGCGTGGCCACCAGGGCCAGCGCACCCAACTTAGCACCGGAAATGTGCATGCTCTTCTCCTCGTTGTGTTTAGAACCGCCGAACTGTGGGCGCCCCCTGTGACAAGGCGATGACGCCCGTTTTGCGAATGGATGACAGCTTCACCGCACCATCCAAACGCACCAAAAAGTGGCAATCACCCTGCCACATTCCCCACCATTGTGCAGAGTCATGCGCATAAACGTATAACTTTTAGACATAATTCGATGTTGCAGCGCGCCATGGCGTGCCACCGCCCCTTGATCTTCAGAAAGTTTTTTGAAATATGAAACACGCGTCCGCAGGCAGCTTCCTCTCACACGTCGCCCTTCGCAACCCAGGACAGCCCGAGTTTCTGCAAGCTGTCACCGAGGTGATGGAAAGCCTGTGGCCCTTCATTGAAGAACACCCCCGCTACGCCGAGCACGGCCTGCTGGAGCGCCTGGTGGAGCCCGAGCGCATCGTCATGTTCCGCGTGTCGTGGGTGGACGACCACGGCAGCGTGCAGGTCAACCGGGGCTACCGCATTCAGCACAGCATGGCGATTGGCCCGTACAAGGGCGGCATCCGGTTCCATCCGTCGGTCAACCTCTCGGTGCTGAAGTTTCTGGCGTTTGAGCAGACCTTCAAGAACGCTCTGACCACCCTGCCCATGGGCGGCGGCAAGGGCGGCAGCGACTTTGACCCCAAGGGCAAGAGCCCGGGAGAGGTCATGCGCTTTTGCCAAGCCTTTGTGTCCGAGCTGTTCCGCCACGTGGGGGCCGACACGGACGTGCCAGCGGGCGACATCGGCGTGGGCGGCCGCGAGGTGGGCTTCATGGCCGGCATGATGAAAAAGCTCAGCAACCGGGCCGACTGCGTGTTCACCGGCAAGGGGCTGTCGTTTGGCGGCTCGCTGGTGCGCCCCGAAGCCACGGGCTACGGCACGGTGTACTTTGCACAGGAAATGCTCAAGTCCAAAGGCCGCTCGCTCGACGGCTTGCGTGTGTCGGTCTCCGGTTCGGGCAACGTCGCGCAATACGCCGTCGAAAAGGCCATGGAACTGGGAGCCAAGGTGGTCACGGTCTCGGATTCGAGCGGCACCATCGTGGACGAAGACGGCTTCACCCCTGCCAAGCTGGCCGAACTCATGGAAGTGAAGAATCATCTGTATGGCCGCGTGAGCGACTACGCAGCCCGCACCGGCGCCACCTTTGAAGCCGGGGTACGCCCTTGGCATGTACCAGTGGATGTGGCCCTGCCCTGCGCCACCCAGAATGAGCTGGACGCGAACGACGCTGCGGTGCTGATCAAGAACGGCGTGGTCTGCGTGGCCGAGGGCGCCAACATGCCGTCGACCATCGACGCAGCCAAGGCGTTTGAGGCTGCAGGCGTGCTCTACGCCCCGGGCAAGGCCAGCAACGCAGGCGGCGTGGCCACATCGGGTCTGGAGATGAGCCAGAACGCCGCGCGCCTGTCCTGGCCGCGCGAAGAGGTGGATGCGCGCCTGCTGCAGATCATGCAGGGCATCCACGCTGCCTGCCTGCACTACGGCAAACGCAGCGATGGCACGGTGAGCTATGTGGACGGCGCCAACATCGCCGGTTTTGTGAAGGTGGCCGACGCCATGCTGGCGCAGGGCGTGGTGTAACCCCGGTTCCGAAGGCAAGGCAACCGAAGATGGGACAAGAAGGCGCGTTGCCCGCCATTTCGCTCCATTTGCAGGAAACGGGCACAAACCCTGCTTCGCCGGTCAGAACTTTCTGACGCGAAGCCGAGTCTGTCTCCACCATGAAGCGCACCCCCCTCCTGGTTACCCTGACCTTGGCCATCGCCGTGACGGCGGGCTGCGCCACCCTCGACGCCAAGCAGCGCGAATGGATCTTCCAGCCCAGCGACCGCAGCTGGGGCGGTGCACAGTCCACGGCGGACATGCAGGATGTCTGGATCGACTTCCAGTCCGACGCCAGCGGCAAGGCCGAGCGCCTGCATGGCCTGTGGCTGGCCCATGAGCGCGCCGATGCGCCCGTGCTGCTCTATTTGCACGGTGCACGCTGGAACGTGGCGGGCTCGTCGGGCCGCATCCGGCGCATGCAGGAGCTGGGCTTTTCGGTGCTGGCCATCGACTACCGGGGCTTCGGCCAAAGCAGCGCCGGGCTGCCGTCCGAGGCGACCGCCAGCGAAGATGCCCGCGCCGCGTGGGACTGGCTGGCCCAGCAGCAACCGGGCAAGCCCCGCTACATCTTCGGCCACTCGCTGGGCGGCGCCATTGCCATCGACCTGGCCCGCCAGGTGTCTGACGAACAGGGCACCATGGTGGAAGGCACGTTCACCAGCATCCCCGATGTGGTCAGCACCTTCAAGTGGGGATGGTTGCCGGTGTCGGGCCTGATCACGCAGCGTTTTGAATCCGTCCGCAAGGTGGCCGAGATCGGCTCGCCCCTGCTGGTGGTGCATGGCAGCCAGGACAGCCTGATCCAGCCCGCCCTGGGCCGCAAGCTCTTCGAGGCGGCGCAGGAGCCCAAGCAGTTTGTGCTGGTGGAAGGCGGGTCGCACCACAACACCAACTCGGTAGGGCAACCAGCGTATCGGCAAGCCATGGCATCGCTGTTCAATCTGAAATAGCCTTCTGCCGCAGGCCCCATGCACCCTGTTGGGGGCATCGCTACTGCGCTGAATGCCCCCGTTCCCTGTCTGGTACGCTCAGACAGATATGTCTGCTCCCTCCGCCACCGCCGTGCCTGCGGCTGCTTCCACCGCCATCCAGCCCGGCATGGCCATCCTGGTGCTGGCCATGCTGCTCTCCATTCAGCCCGTCACCACTGACCTGTACCTGCCCGCATTGCCCGCCCTCACGCGCAGCCTGGGCGCTCAGATGGCCGCTGCGCAGCTCACGCTCAGCGGGCTGCTGCTCGCGTTTGGCTGCTCGCAAATGGTGTGGGGGCCGTTGTCAGACCGCTTTGGCCGCCGCCCTATCCTTCTGGCGGGGCTGGGCATCTACACCGTAGCTTCGCTGGGTAGCGCCTTTGCGCCCACCATGACACTGCTCATCGTGTGGCGCATTGCCCAGGGTGCCGCCATGGGCGCGGTGGTGATGTGTGCCCGGGCCATCGTGCGCGACCTGTACACCCCGCTCGATGGCGCGCGCGCCATGTCCAAGGCACTCACCGGGCTCGGGATTGTGGCCTGCATCTGCGCACCACTGGGTGGGGTGCTGAGCGAGTGGCTGGGCTGGCGCGCGGCGCTGATGGCGCTCACGGTGTATGCCGTGGCCACGCTGGCACTGGTGGCGCTGCGTTTGCCCGAGACCCTGGCGCACCGCAACCCCAAAGCCCTGCAGCCCCGCGCCCTGGTCGGCACCTGGATGCAGGTTTTGCGCAGCCCCACATTCTGGGCGTTCTCGCTGCAGACCACAGCCACCTATGGCGGGCTGTTCACCTTTCTCGCCGCGTCGTCGTTTGTCTTCATCGACGTGCTGGGCCTCACCCGCACGCAGTTCGGGTGGACGATGGCGTCGGCCTGCGTGGCGTATCTCGCGGGCACTTTCCTGTGCCGGCGCCTGCTGGTACGCCAAGGCCTGCTGCGCACGGTGGCCATTGCTGGCGCGCTGAGCATGAGCGGCGGCACGCTGATGGCGGCCGTGGCCTTCATGGGCTGGCACCAGCCGTGGGCGCTGCTGTTGCCCTTTTACCTGTTCATGCTGGGCCACGGCATCCACCAGCCCTGCGGGCAAAGCGGTGCGGTGGGTCCCTTCCCCAAAGCGGCTGGCGTGGCGTCCGCACTCAATGGTTTCATGATGATGCTGGCCGCGTTCGGAATCGGCGGCTGGCTGGGCATGCGGCTGGACGGCACGGTGTGGCCACTGGTCAACGGCATCTGGTTCTGGTCGGTGGTGCTGGCCCTGATCTCGTGGACGCTGGTGCAAAAATTTGGAGCGCCGCGTGAGCATGCCTGAGCCCCTGTTGCACACCGCTCTGCCTGCCATCGCTCTGGCAGGCCCCACAGCCTCGGGCAAGACGGCGGGCGCCCTCGCGCTGGCGGCCGTGCTCGGCAAGCAGGGCATGCCGGTGGAGATCATCAGCGTGGACTCGGCCCTCGTGTACCGGGGCATGGACATCGGCACCGCCAAGCCCACGCCCGACGAGCTTGCCGCTGTCCCGCACCACCTCATCGACATCCGCGACCCCCTGCAGGCCTACAGCGCCGCCGAGTTCGTGCAGGACGCCACGCGGCTCATCGCCGAGATCCGTGCGCGTGGCGCCCTGCCGCTGCTGGTGGGCGGCACCATGCTGTACTTCAAGGCGCTGTTTGACGGCATTGACGACATGCCCGCCGCAGACCCTGCCGTGCGCGCACAGATCGAAGCCCAGGCCGCAGAGCAGGGCTGGCCCGCGCTGCATGCCGAGCTGGCCCGCGTAGACCCCGTGACGGCCGCACGCCTGGCCCCGGCCGACAGCCAGCGCATTCAGCGCGCCCTGGAGGTGTGGCAAGTGTCCGGCCAACCCCTGTCGAGCTTTCATACTACTAAAAAGATAGCTGGTAGCGCTTGTGGGATAAGCGCTAGAGCCTTGTTTTCCTTAGAACCTGACGACCGCGCCTGGCTGCACGGCCGCATTGCCCAGCGTTTTGACGCCATGCTGGCCAGCGGCTTCATCGACGAAGTGCGGGCCCTGCGCGCGCGCGGCGACCTGCACCCGGACCTGCCCTCCATGCGCTGCGTGGGCTACCGCCAGGCGTGGGAAGAGCTGGACTTCCAGGCGGCCAAGGGCCCCGACGCGCCGCTGAACCTCGCCTTTTTGCGCGAGCGCGGCATTGCGGCCACACGCCAGCTGGCCAAGCGCCAGATCACCTGGCTGCGCAGCATGCACGAGCGCCACACCATCGCCTGCGACCAACCCCACGCCGTCGCCCAGCTCGTGCAGGCCGTGCTGCAGCGGCTGCAGCAGCAGCCGGGCGGACAAGAACCCGCCACCCCATGACACTGCTGCGCGCCGAACAGCTGGGCAAACACTACGGTGAAACGCCGGTGTTCTCGCACGTGAACTTCACTGTCGAGCCCGGCGAGTTCGTGGCCATAGTGGGCGATTCGGGCGTGGGCAAGTCCACACTGCTCAACTGCCTGGCCGGGCTCGACACCTGGGACACCGGCCGCATCACGCACGGCGCCACCGACCTGGGCCAGCTAAGCGACACAGAGCGCGCCCTGTGGCGCCGCGCCCATGTGGGTTTTGTCTTCCAGGCTTTTCATGTGCTGCCGCACCTGGACGTAGCGCAGAACGTGGCCCTGCCGCTGATGCTGCTGGGCCAGAAAGACCCGACGCGCGTACAGCAGATGCTGGACGCCGTAGACATGGCCGACCTGGGCGCGCGGCTGCCGCAGCAGCTCAGCGGGGGGCAGCTGCAGCGCGTGGCCATTGCCCGTGCCCTCGTGCACCGCCCCGCCCTGCTGCTGGCCGACGAACCCACCGGCAACCTCGACCCCACCACCGCCGCTCGCGTGATGGACCTGCTGCTGGCGCAGACACGCGGGCATGGGGCGTCACTGGTGCTGGTTACGCACTCCGACGCGGCGGCAGCCCGGGCCGACCGGGTGCTGCGGCTGCGCAGCGACGGCATCAGCGCGGGCGACTGACTGAGAGGCCTGCCTGTTCAGGGCTCCAGGCGGGGCGCCCGGAAGCGCCCGTTCTGGTGCAGCACCACGGCACGCACCTCGCCGCTGGGATAGCGCTCAAACTCCAGCTCGGCCCGTACCGCGTCATACGCAAACCGGTCTGGCTGCCCCGGCAGCGGATAGACCGTGAAGCGCGGCTGCGAGCCCAGGCGCACCTGCAGGCGACCGTCTTCAGCCTGCACATCCAGCACATTGCCGCCGCGCAGCCGGTAGCGGCCCAGGTAAGGGGCCAGCACGCCCTGGGCCTGGGGTGGTACCAAGCCGAGCACCGGCTCTTCGGACCGGGTTGCCGTCAGGCGTGCCCCAAAGCGCGTGTAGTAAAGCACTGTGGGTCGGCCTTCCGTATTGCGCTCCAAGCGGAACTGGCGGCCGGTGGCTGGCTGCGTGAACGCATCCGGCCCCAGCACCTGCAGCGGCTCAAACACCCCACCCGTGGGGCGGGCTTGCAGTTGCCCATCCACCATGGCAAGGCTCAGGGCGACGGCAGGAGATACGCGGTACACCCCTTCGTACGGGGCAAGCACGGTCGCATCGGTGGCGGGCTGACCGGGCGGCACGGGGTAACGCTGCTTCAACAGTGGAGTCATCACATCCTGCTGCGCGGCACGCGCGTTGCCCACCAAGGCGATCACCGCCTCACCCCTGTCGGGCGCCAGCAACCACACGCTGCGAAAGCCTCCGGTGCCGCCGCCATGCAGCCAGGTGCGCAGCCCATCGCGCTCGCGCAGCATGATGGCGTAGCCGATCTGGCCACCGTCGTGGTCCGCAAGCGGTGTGAACAGGCGCTCGGCCGCTGGGCCCAAGGGCCCTCGCGCGCCGGCCAGCAGCGCGCGGCTGAGCACCAGCATGTCGGCCGTGGTCGAGCGCAAGGCGCCCGCACCGGCAAAGGCATCAAACTCCCACACCGACACCGGCGTCTCGCCCTCGTGCGGTGCAGCAAGGCGGGGTGCCTTGTCGCCCAGCGACTGCACCGTGTCCTGCATGCCCAGCGGGCCGGTGATGCGCTCGTGCACCAGCACCGCCCAGGGTTTGCCGTTGCGCTGGGCCAGCAGTTCGCCCAGCACCGCAAAACCGAGGTTGCTGTATGCGCCAGCGCACGGCGGCGACTGGGGCAGCCGTGCATCGGCCAGGGCTTGCCACAGGCGGGGGCGGTCGTAGCGCAGATAAGGGTTGGCGGGATCGGAATTGTGGCGGAAGTCCGCCGGCAAGCGCGGCAGACACGAGGTGTGCGTGACCAACTGGCGCAGGGTGATGGCAGCTACCGGGGCGGGCAAGGCGGGCGCCAGTGCGGGCGAGCCGTTGAGCAACCCGCCCAGCGTGTCGTCCAGCGCCATGTCGCCACGCTCCACCGCCTGCGCCAGCAGCAAGCCGGTGAACACCTTGCTGATGGAGCCCACTTCGAACAGCGCCTGGATGGGCGACTCAGCCACGCGGTTGCGGGCGGCACCGAAACGTGTCTGGCCGTCGTGCCACACACCCACCTCGGCAGCGCCGCGCAACGGGCCCAGCGCTGCAGCCGCCATGGCGTCAGCAGGCCCCGACCAGTCGAAACGGGGTGGAGGGGCAGGCACAGCGGGTGTGGTTGCAGCGTGCCCGGCAAACGCTATCCACAGCGCCCCGGCAGCAAGGGCTTGCCACGCAAGGCGGCGTACCGGGGCAAGGACTCCATCACTGCAAACCATTTAATCGCCTCCCTGAAAGGCACCACGGTACGGGTGCCATGGCCGGCATGGTCGCATGCACTGGCTGTGGGCAGGCTTAAGAAGTGGTTCAACATCTATTGGGGAGCGCCATCCGGCGGCGCTCCGGACGGCCCATCCGACGCTCCACGGGCCACAGAGATCCCGGCCACGCAGCCCCATGGATCTGCATGCGGCAGGCCGTTGGCGGGCGACCCAACCGCCGTTCGAGGTTCGTCTTGCGCCCACGGAATCAACCAACCCACTCGCCCTGGGAGGGGCGGTGGATTGCATTTTTTCGCGCAAGTCCGATGGAGTTACTCGATGTTCAACCGCTGCGCCGCCTTGTTCACCTTTTTGGGCAGGTTCAGCGTCAGCACACCGTTGTCGTATTTGGCCTTGGCTTGTGCAGCGTCCACATCGGCGGGCAACTGGAAGCTGCGGGCCACCGCGCCGTAGTAGCGCTCCGAGCGCAGCACCTTCTCGCCTTCGCGCTTTTCATCGTGCTGGCGCACCTCGGCGCGCAGGCTGACCACATTGCCTTCAAGCGAGACATGGATGTCTTCCTTGGCCACGCCGGGCACTTCGGCCAACACGGTGTAGCCGTCCTCGGTTTCCTTCACGTCCACCTTGATCTGGCCGGGGCTGGGCAGGTTGTCGCCGTGCAGCGGGCGCACGTAAAAGCCCGGTGCAATGTCCTTGAAGAAGTCGTCAAACAGACTGCCGCGTGTCACAAGAGAGTTCATGGTTTTGCTCCTGAAAAGGGGTTGAGACAAACAACTGGGCCTGCGCAGGAGGGCGGGCCCCTGAGAAGGTGTGAACGAACCCCACATGCCCGCACATCCCGCCAAAACGCTCCCGCTCGCTGTTGCAAATGCTCGCCATGGCCCGAGCTATGGCTGCGCTTTGCGCCTATATCGGAAACGTTTTGGCAGCCTGGTCGGGCACGCGGGGCTCATTCACACCTTCTGGCTCCAAGATAGGCGCAGCCTTTCGGCACTTCAAGAGGATGCAAAACGCAAGGTTGACCTGCATCAAACGCTGCTGGGACCAGCCCCTGCGGCCACAATGCAGGCCATGCTTGCATTGCTCCGCACCTTCTCCTGGCAGGACCTGCGCCACCACCCCTGGCGCAGCGCTGCGGCGGTGGCGGCGGTGATGCTGGGCGTGGCGCTGGCGTTTGCGGTGCATGTGATCAATGCGTCGGCGCTGGACGAGTTTTCGCAGGCGGTGCGCGCCGTCAACGGTCAGCCCGACCTGGAATTGCGCGCCATGCAGGGCGATCTGCCCGAGGCGTTGTATGGGCAGCTTGCCACGCACCCCCAGGTGGCGCGCGCCAGCCCGCTGCTGGAGCTGTCGGCCGTGGCGCGAGCCCTGCGGCCGCAGCCAGGTGCTGCAAGCGTGCCCTCCCCCACCAGCGCCCCGCTGCGCGTGCTGGGCGTGGACGCCCTGCTGCTGCCCACCATGGCGCCCGCGCTTATGCCACGGCCTTGGGCGGGCGCTGACCGGCTGGCCCTTTTTGCACCGGCCACGGTGTTCCTCAATGCGGCGGCGTTGCAGGCACTGGGTCTGCCCACCACGCCCACCTCATCGACCGAACCGGCACCGCAACTCCTGCTGCAGGCCGGGATGCAGCAATGGCCGGTGCAGGCGGCGGGCACGGTGGCCGCCGGGGGCGCACCCCTGGCGGTGATGGACATCGGTGCGGCGCAGGATCTGTTCGGCCGCGCGGGCCAGCTCAGCGGCATCGACCTGCAGCTGCAGCCGGGCACAGACCGCAGCGCGTGGGAGCAGGCCGTGCGCGCGCTGCCCGGCTGGCCGTCGCAGGTGGTGTTTGCGCAGCCGGGCGACGCGGCGCAGCGCATCAGCAATCTGTCGCGCGCCTACCGCGTGAACCTCACGGTGCTGGCGCTAGTGGCCTTGTTCACGGGCGCATTTCTGGTGTTCTCGGTGCTGGCGCTCAGCGTGGCGCAGCGTGCGCCGCAGTTTGCGCTGCTGGCCGTGCTGGGCGCCACACCGCGCCAGCGCCTGGCGCTGGTGCTGGCCGAATCCGCCATGCTGGGCCTGGTGGGCAGCGCCGCCGGCATCGCCCTGGGCACGGCCCTGGCCGCTGCCGCGCTGCGCCTGCTGGGGGGCGACCTGGGCGGTGGCTACTTTGCGGGCGTACAGCCCGTACTGCAGTGGAGCGCACCGGCGGCCCTGGTCTACGGCGCACTGGGTGTGCTGGCTGCACTGGTGGGGGGCTGGTGGCCCGCGCGCGCCGCGCAGACACTGCCGCCCGCGCAAACCTTGAAAGGCCTGGGCACCGTGTCCAGCCAGGCGGGCAAAGGCTGGATAGGTATTATTTTGATAGCTATTGGCGCTGTACTGACGAGCGCTCCGCCCATTTTTGGCATACCACTTGCCGCGTACCTGGCCATCGGCCTGCTGCTGGTGGGCGGCATTGTCGTACTGCCCTGGGCCATGGCCTGGCTGTTGCACCACCTGCAGCCGCTGGCCGCACGCCACACCCTGTCGCTGCTGGCACTGGAGCGCGCGCGGCGCATGCGTGGCACGGCAGCTATCGCAGTGGGCGGCGTGGTAGCCAGCCTGAGCCTGGCCGTCGCACTGACGGTGATGGTGTCGAGCTTTCGCGGCTCGGTCACGCAGTGGCTGGACGCAGTGCTGCCATCGCCCCTGTATGTGCGCTCGGCCCTGGGTGTGCCGGGCAGCGAGGCTGCACTGCTGCCTGCGGGCTTCGCCGAATCCGTCGCGCAATTACCTGGACTGGCGCGTGTGCAAGCCCTGCGCGCGAGCCCGCTGCAGCTGGATGCCACGCGCCCCGCGCTCACGGTCATCAGCCGCCCACTGGGTAACGATCCGGCGCAAAGTCTGCCACTGGTGGGCGAGGCCCTGCGCGTGCCCGCGGGGCGCACTGGCGTCTACATCAGCGAGGCGGTGGTGGACCTGTATGGGCTACGCCCTGGTATGGAGTGGCCTGCACTTTCTGATGCTTTTAGCCCCCTGGCGCTTGATAGACAAGCGCAACCAGCTATCTTTTATATAGCAGGCGTATGGCGCGACTACGCCCGGCAGTCGGGCGCCGTGGCCATGGACCGCACCGTATGGCTGCGCCTGACCGGCGATGCCCGCACCAGCGACCTGGCGCTGTGGCCCGCCGAGGGAGCAGACATCGCAGCGTTGCAGGATTCGATCCGCGCAGTGGCAGCCGCGCAGGCGGGCCGTGTGCCCAAGGCCCGGGAGAGCGCCAGCGCGGTGGACGGGGCCCTGGTGGAGTTCGTCTCCGCAGGCGCTATCCGTGAACGGTCGCTGCGCATCTTCGACCGCAGCTTTGCCGTCACCTACTGGCTACAGGCCGTGGCCATCGGCATCGGCCTGTTTGGTGTGGCCGCCAGCTTCAGCGCCCAAATCCTCGCGCGCCGCAAGGAGTTCGGCCTGCTCGCCCACCTGGGCCTCACGCGGCGCCAGATCCTGGCTGTGGTGGCCGGCGAAGGCGCCGCCTGGACGGGCGTGGGCGCGGCCGCAGGCTTGCTGCTGGGCCTTGGCGTATCGGTGGTACTGGTGCACGTGGTCAACCCGCAGAGCTTTCACTGGACCATGGACCTCAGCCTGCCTGCCGGGCGGCTGCTGGGCTTGTGCGTGGCCGTGGTCGCATCGGGCACCTTCACGGCGTGGCTTGCAGGGCGGGCTGCGGCGGGGCGGGATGCGGTGATGGCTGTGAAGGAAGACTGGTAGCCAGCGGAACACAGCCCCGCAACGGCCCACCAGGCCCATGCAACAAATTGGTGCAGACACGTCACACCGACCAAATTTTGTTTGCAAATTGCAAACTCTTTCACGAAGATAGTAAACACGCTACAAAAATCATCGCGCTGTAACCAGCACACAGGCCGCAGGCATCCGCCCGAAACGCGCCTCACTGTGGTGCAGCGTTTGCCTGATCAACGAGGGAAAATCCAATGCAACGAAAGATTTCACGCCTTTTGGCCGGTTGTGCCATGGCCTTGTGCTTGTGCGCCCCTGCGGCAGCGCAAATTGTCATTCCACCCGGCGCCTCGCTGGACGCTCCAAGTGGCTCCATCGTTGATTTGAGCTGTAGCACCGTGGATATGCAAGGCACGCTCAACATCGGTGGCACGCTGAGTGTAGACAGCGACGTTACCTTCGGCTCCAGTGCCATCGTCTCCGGCAGCAACGGGATCATCTCGGTGGGTGGCAATCTCTCCGCCACAGGCCCCATCGACACCGGCAACAACACAGTGGTGCTGCGCGACGGCTGCATCGGCAACACCAGCCAGATCAGTGGCAATTTCGTGTTCCAGAACCTGACCTTGTCCAGCACCACGGGCCGCACCTTTGTCATCCCCGCAGGCGCCAACATCACCGTGCTGGGCACCCTGACCCTGCAAGGAGCGCCCGGTCAAAACATCCAGCTGGTCTCCTCGGGCGGCGGCACTGCCGTCATCAACCTGGGCCCCGGCGCAACGGTCACCCGCAACAACGCCACTGTCAATGGCGGCGTGCAAATCGGCGGCGCGGCAGCAGCCACCAACATTCCAACTTTGAGCGAATACGGCCTCATGCTGATGGCATTGTTGATGGGCTTGGCAGCCTTGTGGCACCAACGCCGTGCCCCAAGCGCAACGGGCAATCGACGCATCTGAAACTGCCGGAACCAGGAGTTTTCATCCATGAAGTCATCGTTTCATCCTCTGCGTCTGATCTGCGCCCTGAGTGCTGTCTATGCGCTGCACACGCCCCTGGCCCTGGCTGCCGATATCAGCTTCACCCCGCCCAGCGGCGGCGGTTTTGTGATCAAGAGCCCGGGCGGTGCCCAGGAACGGTTTCGTGTGCAGGGCACTGGCGAGGTCACCGTCCCCGGCTTGAACGGGGCCCCCACCGCCAACAACCTCACCTGCTTTGATGGCGCCGGGCGCCTCGGGCCTTGTGCGGCAGGTATTGGCTCTGGCGCCACCGGTGCCACCGGTGCCACAGGCCCCACCGGGGCGACCGGTGCAACAGGCGTGACCGGCCCCACCGGTGCCACAGGTACCACAGGTACTGCTGGTGTTACTGGCGCCACCGGCCCGACAGGTGCCACTGGAGCGACCGGCGCTTCGGGCACCGGTGCCACGGGCGCAACAGGCGCCACCGGGGCCACGGGCGCTACCGGTGTGACGGGCCCCACGGGGGTCACAGGTGCAACGGGCGCCACGGGTGCAGACAGCACCGTACAAGGACCTACAGGCCCTACAGGGGCTCAAGGCCTCCAGGGCATTCCTGGGCCTACCGGCGCTACCGGTGCCGACAGCACCGTGCCCGGGCCAACTGGGACCACCGGCGCAACGGGTGCTACTGGAGCGACTGGTGCTACTGGCGCCACTGGGGTTGCTGGACCACTGACGCTGACTACGGTCACCAACACTGGATCATGGCCCGCAAATACCGGCCCGGTCTCTCTGACTGCGACTTGCACGGCAGGAAAAACAGTGGTCAGTGGGGGATGCCGTATTTCGTTAAACGCCGTAGACCATTATTTAGGGGGGAACTATCCAGCGGCGACTGACCAGTGGACCTGTGAGATCAGTGTTTTTGCCACTCCGGCTGAAGCCACGGCCTACGCCATCTGCCAGTAGTTGAAGACCATCCCCATCGCGTAACGCACACGGGGCATGGATGCAACAACGCACATGTCCCGGCCAACGCAGGGGATGGAATGTTTTTGTGATGGGCAGTGCCCTCGATATGGCGCACCAGGCTCCATCACGGCTCCACCTGCTTTTGCGACTGTCAGAAAGCACAGGCCTGCACCATTGGTTGCTGCCTGACTTGGCATTGTCTCGCCACGCCCCCCCAGAATTTCATCCTCTAGCAACACCCTCAACCCGCACGGCGCACCATGAAATCCACCTACCAACCGCACCACCTGTTCGCAGTGCTGGGAGCCGCCTACGCACTGCACACGCCGCTGGCCCTGGCGGCGGACTTGTCCTTCACGGTCCCCAGCGGTGGCGGGTTTGTGGTCAAGAGCCCCGGCGGCCAGGAACGGTTTCGCGTGCAGGACAGTGGCGAGGTGCGTGCACCCGGTCTGAGTGGTGCCACACCCAACACCAGCCTCACCTGCTTTGATGGCGCCACAGGTCGCCTGGGCCCTTGTGCAGCGGGTATTGGATCTGGCGCCACGGGCGCCACCGGCCCGACAGGTGCCACTGGAGCGACCGGCGCTTCGGGCACCGGTGCCACGGGCGCAACAGGCGCCACCGGGGCCACGGGCGCTACCGGTGTGACGGGCCCCACGGGGGTCACAGGTGCAACGGGCGCCACGGGTGCAGACAGCACCGTACAAGGACCTACAGGCCCTACAGGGGCTCAAGGCCTCCAGGGCATTCCTGGGCCTACCGGCGCTACCGGTGCCGACAGCACCGTGCCCGGGCCAACCGGGACTACCGGCGCAACGGGTTCTACTGGAGCTACTGGAGCTACTGGCGCCACCGGGGCTGCGGGCTCGTCAGGTGGTGGGCTATTCGTTCAAGACAACAACGGCGTCAACCTTGGCACTGTCATCGACATGTCCGTCAGCAGCCAGTCGTTTGTGGCCTTCCTGACATCGACAAAGCACTACGTCAAACTGCGCTTCAACGGAGCGATTCAGAACGAATCTTCTATTTACTTTACTTCGGCGGACTGCACAGGTACGCCCTATGGCGGCAGCGGTGGAACTGCGGGCAATCCACGTTTTGCCAAGACCGTGGTCTATCGGACAACAGGACAGCTTTATACCCTTGCAAACCCCGACGCCAATGGTTTAGCCACTCCCGTTCCACAAGCCACGCTAGGTATCACTGTTGCCTCCATTGAAGACAGCACCTCCGGTGCTTGCTCTTCGTCGGCCTCTACCCAACACATGTTCCCGCTCACCTTAGTGACGCCGGCAGCGGTAGGGTTGCCAGCCAACGTTGCAGTGCCGCTCTCGTTCGGCCCTTGAGTGCAAGACTTGAGTGGTCACACCCCTCAGGGACTTTTCGACCCACCCCCCTCTTCTGAGTCTTACCAACCATGAAGACCAAATACAAAACTCTCTCCTTGGTGACCGCCCTGGGTGTGGTCTACGCGTACACGTCGCTGGCCCTGGCGGCGGACTTGTCCTTCACGGTACCCAGCGGTGGTGGGTTTGTTGTCAAGAGCCCGGGCGGTGCCCAGGAACGGTTTCGTGTGCAGGGCACTGGCGAGGTCACCGTCCCCGGCCTGAACGCTGCCCCCACCGCCAACAACCTCACCTGCTTTGATGGCGCCGGGCGCCTCGGGCCTTGTGCGGCAGGTATCGGATCTGGCGCCACGGGTGCCACAGGCCCCACCGGGCCAACCGGCGTAACGGGTTCATCCGGCCCCACCGGGGTCACTGGCGCCGCAGGAGCTACAGGCGCAACCGGCGTCACAGGCCCAACAGGTGCCACAGGGGCTACTGGCGCTTCTGGTACCGGTGCCACGGGCGCAACAGGAGCGACCGGCGCGACGGGGGCTACTGGGGTCACCGGACCAACGGGTGCCACCGGTGCCGACAGCACCGTGCAGGGGCCTACGGGGCCTCAAGGTATCCAGGGCATTCAAGGGCCTGTCGGCCCTACCGGGGCAGACAGCACCGTGCCCGGGCCACAGGGGAACACCGGTGCAACTGGCGCCACAGGGCCTGCGGGACCTATGGGGGCGACCGGGGCGACGGGGCCGGCAGGAGCAGGAGGGTATCGCTGGCAGAGCATCCTGGCGTCCACTGCAACCAGCACGTCGGGCTACATGAATGGCGCCGCTGTCATCGCAGGTGCCAGTTTTTTTGCAATGCCCTCAAGCTGCACCATCGGCAATGTCAACGTGCGGACCGCCAACCCCTTCCCCGCACTAACAGCAACTTTGCTCAAAGGCAACGGCTTTGTGGCACCCAGTGCTGTCAGCTCCTGTGCCGGCGCACCTTGCACTATCGCGGCAAACCAAGCGTTTAATGCAGGCGATTCTTTCGCAGTCACATTGGATGCTGGCGGTGCTCAGCTCGGAACCACAAGCGGTGGGCTTTCCGTTGAATTTTCGTGCCAGTAGCAGTGAGTGGTGCATTCGTGGCAGCCACTTACACCGATGTATGAAGACTGACGAGTACTCGCCCCAACACAGTCTCTTTCTGTAGTAACCCCCTCAGCCAGCACTGCACACCATGAAGCCCAGATCCACAAAGCCCACGTTCCAACCGCACTATCTGTTCGCTGTGCTGGGAGCCGCCTGCACACTGCACACGCCGCTGGCCCTGGCGGCGGATTTATCCTTCACGGTCCCCAGCGGTGGCGGGTTTGTGGTCAAGAGCCCCGGCGGCCAGGAACGGTTTCGCGTGCAAGACAGTGGCGAGGTGCGTGCATCCGGTCTGAGTGGTGCCACACCCAACACCAACCTCACGTGCTTTGATAGCGCCACAGGTCGCCTGGGTCCTTGTGCGGCAGGTATTGGCTCTGGCGCCACCGGTGCCACCGGTGCCACAGGCCCCACCGGGGCGACCGGTGCAACAGGCGTGACCGGCCCCACCGGTGCCACAGGTACCACAGGTACTGCTGGTGTTACTGGCGCCACCGGCCCGACAGGTGCCACTGGAGCGACCGGCGCTTCGGGCACCGGTGCCACGGGCGCAACAGGCGCCACCGGGGCCACGGGCGCTACCGGTGTGACGGGCCCCACGGGGGTCACAGGTGCAACGGGCGCCACGGGTGCAGACAGCACCGTACAAGGACCTACAGGCCCTACAGGGGCTCAAGGCCTCCAGGGCATTCCTGGGCCTACCGGCGCTACCGGTGCCGACAGCACCGTGCCCGGGCCAACTGGGACCACCGGCGCAACGGGTGCTACTGGAGCGACTGGAGCGACTGGCGCCACTGGGGCCGCAGGCGGCGGAGGCGGCGGCATCCTGTTCGGCACCGCGGCGATCATGCCAGCGACGACCGACTCGGCCGCTTTTGTGCCTTTTGGCATCGGAGGCATTTCTGGCGGCAATTTTGACTATTCGCGGTGCCTGTTCACTGCAGGGTCGGCCTGCCCCATCGACCCAACGGTGTTCGCCAATGCCTCGTCCCCAGCCTTTGCGACCTGCACCACCACAAAGCTGCACGTGAGAAACTACACGGCCGTGCCAACGATTCCCCTGACCGTGACGCTCTATAAGAACGGAGCCTCGACGGGTCTGAGTTGCACGGTGGGCGCTACACCTGCAGCCACCTGCACCAGCACCACGGCGGTGGCCCTCTTGCCCACTGACAATATTGCGCTGCAGATGAGCACAACCAACGTTGGCGGCTTTACCTCTGGGGGAAGCGCGATCGAAGGAACCGCCATCAGCGCCGTGCATTGCGAGTGATTCAAGAGGCCGACCCCGGCATAACCGGCCCCAGTCAATGCGATCCGTAGCTTTCTGGTTGCTTGCTTGCAGATAGGATGGAGACACCGCCCCCGCGAGAGGACAACTGGCGGGGACCGCGCAGACTGCCAACACCGGCCTGCGCGCAATCTGCCGGGGTCCGGATTCCCCGCCTCTAAAGCCCACGCTGAAGACCTATGCGACACATGCCCCCCGTCGTGCTCAACATGATCATCAAGAACGAGGCCCCGGTGATCACCCGGTGCCTCGCGTCGGTCAAGCCCTGGATAGACCACTGGGTCATCGTGGACACGGGCTCCACCGATGGCACGCAGGACATCGTCCGCGAGTTCATGCACGACGTTCCCGGTACCCTGTTCGAGCGCCCCTGGAAGAACTTTGCGCACAACCGCAACGAAGCACTGGAGCTGGCACGCCCCTATGGCGGCTACCTGCTCTTCATTGATGCCGACGAGCAACTGCGTGTGCCGCCCGACTTTTCCTGGCCCGCGCTCTCGGCCGACGGCTACACCCTGACCTGCCACATGGACGGCTGGGAATACCAGCGCAACAGCCTGATTACCACACGCATCGGCTGGCACTGGGAGGGCGTGCTGCACGAGTACCTGACCGCCAAGCAGCACGGCCCCTGGCAGACGCTGCAGGGGCCGGTCATTCACGTCTCCCATGATGGCGCCCGTGCACGCGACCCGGAGACTTACCTGCGCGACATGGCCTTGCTGGAGCAGGCCGTGCGGGACGACCCCACCAACACGCGCAACGTGTTCTACCTGGCCCAGAGCTGCCGCGATGCCGGGAAGATCGAGCCCAGCTTGTTGTGGTACCAGCGCCGGGTGGACATGGGGGGCTGGGAAGAAGAGCGCTGGTACGCCCTGTTCCAGATCGCCGTGCTGCACGAGCGCAACCAGGCCCCCACCTCCATCGTGCGCGAGGCCTATCTGGCCGCCTACGCAGCCCGCCCCCAGCGGGCTGAACCGCTGTGCGAACTGGCCCGCTACCACCGCGAACGTGGCGAACATGCGCTCGCCACGGTGTTTGCGCTGCAGGCGTCGCAGATTGCGCAACCCGCAGACATTCTTTTTGTGGACACACAGGTGTACGCCTGGCGTGCACTGGACGAGCTGGCCGTCAGTGCCTTCTACACCCCCCACCGTGATCTGGGCCGTGCCGCGCTGCAGCGGCTGCTGGCCGAACGCCGCTACCCTGAGGCACAAGCCCAGCGCATAGAGGCCAACCAGGCGTTCTACGGGCTTTGACCACCCTGGTGACCCGATGAGGGCTGCGACAATGCAGCCCATGCAGAAACAGCCCTCCGCTTCTCCCTGGCTCCACGAAGCCATCGCCCGCATCGAAGCCGACTACCAGCGCAGCGCCGACACGCACCTGATCCCACTGCGCCTGCCTGCCTTTGCCGTGCATGGCATTGACTTGTACCTCAAGGACGAATCCACCCACCCCACAGGCAGCCTCAAGCACAGGCTGGCACGGTCGCTGTTTCTGTATGCACTGTGCAATGGCTGGGTGCATGAGGGCTCGACCATCGTCGAATCGTCCAGCGGCTCCACCGCAGTGAGCGAAGCCTACTTTGCGCGGCTGCTAGGGCTGCCGTTTGTGGCGGTGATGCCGCGCACCACGTCACCCGAAAAAATTGCGCAAATCGAGTTCCATGGCGGGCGTTGCCACTTCGTGGACAGCGCGGGCGCGGTGTACGACGCGGCCCGCACCATTGCCGCCGAAACCGGCGGCCACTACATGGACCAGTTCACCTATGCCGAGCGGGCCACCGACTGGCGCGGCAACAACAACATTGCCGAAAGCATGTTCACGCAGATGGCGCGCGAGCCGCACCCGGTGCCGCGCTGGATTGTGGTGGGCGCGGGCACGGGCGGCACCAGCGCCACCATTGGCCGCTATGTGCGCTACCAGCGCCATGCCACGCAGGTGTGTGTGGCCGACCCGGCGGGTTCGGTGTTCAGCGCCTACCACCGCACAGGCGATGCCGCGCTGACAGCGCCGGGCTCACGCATCGAGGGCATCGGCCGGCCGCGTGTGGAGCCGAGCTTTATCCGCACGCTGGTGGACCGCATGGTGGATGTGGCGGACTGCGAATCGGTTGCTGCCATGCGCGCGCTGTCGCAGTTGCTGGGACGGCGTGTGGGGCCGTCCACGGGCACCAACTTTGTAGCCATGCTCACGCTGGCCAGCGAGATGCGCGAGCGGGGCGAGCGCGGCTCCATCCTGTCTCTGCTGTGCGATGCGGGCGAGCGCTACCTGCCCACGTACTTCGACACCGACTGGGTGGACCGCACGTTTGGCGATTGCTCGGCGGCGCAGCAGAAGGTGGATGCGTTGATGGGCTGAGCGCCCTGCCCCGTCCCGCAATTCCATCCCGTACCTTGACCCCCACACCATGCACAGCTCCACACGCCGCCAGTGGCTGATGGGGGCCAGCCTGCAGGCAGCCGGGCTGGGTGCGCTGCTCTGGCCGGGTGCGGCGCAAGCACTGCCCGCGCGCGCTCTGGCCTTTCCGCGCGACCACGGCAGCCACCCGGAGCTGCGCACTGAGTGGTGGTACATCACCGGCCATGTGCAGGCGCTGGGCCTGCCGTGGGGGTTTCAGCTCACGTTCTTCCGGTCGCGGGTGGATGCCACGCAGGGCCTGCAATCGGCGTTTGCGGCCAAGCAGCTGCTGTTTGCGCATGCGGCCATCACCGACGTGAAAGGCCAGCGCCTGCGGCACGACCAGCGCATTGCGCGTGCGGGTTTTGGCGTGGCGCAGGCCAGCGAAGCGGACACGCGCATCCGGCTGCAGGACTGGACGCTGGAGCGCAGTGATGTGCCGGGCAGCACTCCCGGTGAGGCGCCGCGCAGCCGCTACACCACGCGCATCACCGGCAGCGAGCTGGGGCTAGAGCTGCAGTTCGACAGCACGCAGCCCGTGCTGCTGCAAGGCCAGCAAGGCCTGTCGCGCAAGGGGCCGGAAGCGACGCAGGCGAGCTACTACTACAGCCAGCCGCAGCTGGCCGTGAGCGGGCACCTGACAGTGGCGGGCCGCCGCATGGCGGTCGAGCCTGGCACCGGCCGCGCGTGGATGGACCACGAGTGGAGCGAGGCGCTGATGCACCCCGAGGCCCAGGGCTGGGACTGGATCGGCATGAACCTGGCCGATGGCAGCGCGCTCACGGCCTTCCGCCTGCGGCGCGCGGATGGGTCTGCGCTGTGGGCCGGAGGGTCGTGGCGGGCACCAGGGCAGGCCGCGCAGGTGTTTGGTGCGCAGGCCGTGGTCTTCACCCCGCTGCGCACCTGGGCCAGCCCGCACAGCGGCGCGCGCTACCCGGTGCAGTGGCGGGTGCTGACGCCGGTGGGGCAGTTTGAGGTGCGCGCGCTGTTGGACAACCAGGAGCTGGACAGCAGTGGGTCCAGCGGCGCGATTTATTGGGAGGGGCTGTCCGACCTGCTGGACGGCAGCGGACAGCCCGTGGGCCGGGGCTATCTGGAGATGACCGGATATGCAAAGCCGCTGCGCCTGTAAGGGCGGAAGCGGCTTTTTGAGCAGCATCCAGGTAGCAGCCCGCCGTTGCGGGCCATGACGGGGTCAGTGCTTGGCAGTGTTGCCCGCGCGGCGCTGTGCCAGCCAGGCAATGATTTCGCCCATGATGCCCCGGCGGAAGGCCAGCACGCAGATCACGAAGATCAGCCCCGTGACCATGGTGACGGATTCGCCCAGGGTCTTGAACCACTCCACGCTGGTCAGCGCCGCCAGCAGGTTGCCGAATTCACCGATCTTGTTTTCGAGCAGAACCACCACGGCCGAGCCGATGAGCGGGCCCGACAGTGTGCCCAGGCCGCCCACCAGCGTCATCAGGATGACCTGACCCGAGGCCGTCCAGTGCACGTCCGACAGCGTGGCAAAGCCGAGCACAAGCGTCTTGAGGGAGCCCGCCAGCCCCGCCAGCGCAGCCGACAGCACAAAGGCCAGCAGCTTGAAGCGGTGTGTGTCGTACCCCAGAGAGATTGCGCGGGGCTCGTTCTCTTTGATTCCCTTGAGCACCTGGCCGAACGGCGAGTGGATGGTGCGCACGATAACGAGGAACGCAGCCACCACGATGACCAGCGCCACGTAGTACATGACCAGATCGTCCTTCAGATCGATCAGGCCAAAGAGCTTGCCGCGCGGCACGCCCTGCAAGCCGTCTTCACCCCCGGTGAAGGGGGCTTGCAAGCACACAAAGAACAGCATCTGGGCCAGCGCCAGCGTGATCATTGAAAAATAAATGCCCTGGCGGCGGATGGCCAGCCAGCCAAACAGCAGGCCTAGCAAAGCCCCCCCGGCCGTGCCCAGCAGCAGGCCCACCTCGGGCGTGAGGCCCCACACCTTGATGGCATGCCCCGCCACGTAGGCCGCCCCGCCCAAAAATGCTGCATGCCCGAATGACAGCAGGCCGGTGTAGCCCAGCAGCAGGTTGAACGCCGAAGCAAACAGTGCAAAGCACATGAGCTTCATCACAAAGATGGGATATGCACCAAGGAAGGGGGCGGCAATCAGGCCCAGCAGTAGCAGGCCGTAGCCGATGGTGGCAGTGTTCTTGAGATTCATGCTGGCTGCCCCTTATTTTTCTTTGCCGAACAGGCCGGCGGGGCGGATGAGGAGAACGATGACCATGATGACAAACACCACGGTGGACGATGCTTCGGGATAGAAGACCTTGGTGAAGCCTTCGATGACGCCCAGGCCCAGCCCGGTCAGGATGGAGCCCATGATGGAGCCCATGCCGCCAATCACCACCACGGCAAACACCACGATGATGAGGTTCTGGCCCATGAGCGGCGTGACCTGGTAGACCGGGGCCGCCAGCACGCCAGCGAAGGCAGCCAGCGCGGCGCCAAAGGCGTAGGTCAGGGTCACCATCACGGGCACGTTGATGCCGAAAGCTTCCACCAGGCGTGGGTTTTCAGTGCCAGCGCGCAGATAAGCGCCGAGCTTGGTCTTCTCGATCACATACCAGGTGGCAAGGCACACCACCACCGAGGCCACCACCACCCAGGCCCGGTAGTTGGGCAGGATCATGAAGCCCAGGTTGGTCGCGCCTTCCAGCAGCTCAGGGGTGTCATAGCCCAGGCCCGACACGCCATAGATGGAGCGGAACACGCCTTCAATCAGCAAGGTGAGTCCGAGCGTGAGCAGCAGGCCATAAAGATGGTCGAGCTTGTAGATCCAGCGCAGCAGCAGGCGTTCGATCAACACCCCGAACAAGCCCACCACCAGCGGCGCCAGCACCAGCATCCACCAATAGTTGATGCCGAAGTAGTTCATCGCCATCCAGGTCATCAGGGCGCCCGTCATGAACAGCGCCCCGTGGGCGAAGTTGATGACGTTGAGCAGGCCAAAGATCACGGCCAGGCCGAGACTGAGGATGGCGTAGAACGACCCATTGACCAGCCCCAGAAGGAGCTGGCTCAACAGGCCCGGCAATGAGACACCAAAAATTTCCATGGGAGGCTGCGGCAGGTGGAGGGGGTTCAGGTCAGGGGGCACAACGCGCCAGGCCAGCCCATCTGGGCGGCTGAGCGCGTTGAGTCCAGCTCAGGGCTTTACTTCCAGAGCGCGCACTTGCTCTCAGCCTTGGTGGTGAACACCGTGTCGCCGGGCAGCTTCTTGACGAGCTTGTAGTAGTCCCAGGGCTTGGTGGACTCCGAAGGCTTCTTCACTTCCATCAGGTACATGTCATGCACGTAACGGCCATCGGGGCGCAGCTGGCCCGACGCAAAGAAGTCGTTCATCTTCATGCCGCGCCATGTGGCCATGACCTTGTCGGCATCCACCGTCTTGGCTGCTTCCACGGCCTTGAGGTAGTTCATCGTGGCGGAGTAATCGGCCGCCTGGATTTCGGTAGGCATGCGCTTGGTCTTCTCGAAGAAACGCGCGGCAAACTTGCGCGTGTCGTCGTTCAGATCCCAGTACCAGCTGGTGGTGAATTGCAGGCCTTCGGTGTTGCGCAGGCCCAGGCTGTGCACGTCGCTGATGAAGATCAGCAGACCCGCCAGCTTCATGCTCTTGCCAATCCCGAACTCCTTGGCAGCCTTGATGGCGTTGATGGTGTCGCCGCCAGCATTGGCGAGACCCAGAATCTGTGCCTTGGAGTTCTGCGCCTGCAACAGGAAGGACGAGAAGTCGGACGCGTTGAGCGGGTGGCGCACGGTGCCCACCACGGTGCCGCCCTTGGCCTTGACCACCGTGCTGGTATCGGCTTCGAGTGCATGGCCGAACGCATAGTCTGCCGTGAGGAAGTACCAGGACTTGCCGCCGGTATCCACGATGGCCGAACCCGTGCCCTTGGCCAACGCCACGGTGTCATAGGCATAGTGCACGGTGTAGGGCGTGCACTGGTCGTTGGTCAGCGCCGAACTGGCGGCGCCGTTGTTGATGTACACACGTTTCTTTTCGGCCGCCACCTTGGCCGATGCCAGGGCCGTGCCAGAGTTGGTGCCACCAAACAGCATGGTCAGGCCCTGGGTGTCGATCCACTCGCGGGCCTTGGAAGCCGCGATGTCGGCCTTGTTCTGGTGGTCTGCGGTGAGCAGCTCGATGGGCATGCCCAGCACCTTGCCGCCAAAATCATCAATCGCCATCTGGATGGCCACCGCACCGTTCTTGCCCTCCACGTCGGCGTACAGGCTGGACATGTCGGTGATGAAGCCGATCTTGACCTTGTCTTGCGCATGCGCGGCCGAGGTGGCCAGGCCAGCGGCGCCCAGCACCAGTGCCAGCGTTTTGAGTTTGTTCTTCATGGATTGTCTCCTGTGGGTGTGGTTGAAGAAAACGGGAAGCAAGACTTCGGGGCGCGTTCAAACGCCCAGCAGTTCGGTGAGCACGGGCATCTTTTCTTCCAGCTCCGACGCGCCGAATTTTTCGACGATGCGGCCGTGCTCCATGACATAAAAGCGGTCGGCGAGCGGTGCGGCAAAGCGGAAGTTCTGCTCGACCATGACCACGGTGTAGCCTTTCTCGCGCAGCATCATGATCATGCGGGCCAAGGCCTGCACGATGACCGGCGCCAGGCCCTCGGAAATCTCGTCGAGCAGCAGCAACTTGGCGCCAGTGCGCAGAATGCGGGCCACGGCCAGCATCTGCTGTTCGCCGCCCGACAGGCGTGTGCCCTGGCTGTTCTTGCGCTCGGCCAGGTTGGGGAACATGGCATAGATCTCCTGCACCGACATGCCGGGCGTGCCGGTCTTCAGTGCCGGGGGCAGGAGCAGGTTTTCTTCGCACGACAGGCTGGAGAAGATGCCGCGCTCTTCCGGGCAGTAGCCCACGCCCAGGTGCGCAATGCGGTGCGTGGCCATGTGGATGGTCTCCACACCATGGATCTTGACCGAGCCCTTGCGCGCACCGGTCAGGCCCATGATGGCGCGCATGGTGGTGGTGCGGCCCGCGCCGTTGCGGCCCAGCAGCGTGACCACCTCGCCGGGCTGCACAACGATGTCCACACCATGGAGCACGTGCGACTCGCCGTACCAGGCTTCAAGGTTCTTGATTTCGAGGGCGGGAGCGGCAGCCATCAATGCGCTCCTTGGAGTTGACCGTCGGTGGTGCCCATGTAGGCTTCCATGACCTGTGGGTTGTTCGAAACTTCTTCGTAGGGCCCTTCGGCCAGCACTGCGCCGCGCTGCAGCACAGTGATGCGGTCCGCAATGGTGGAGACGACCTTCATGTTGTGCTCGACCATCAGGATGGTGCGACCGGCAGAGACCTTTTTGATCAGCTGGGTGACGCGGTCCACGTCTTCGTGGCCCATGCCCTGGGTGGGCTCGTCCAGCAGCATCAGCTCGGGTTCCATGGCCAGTGTGGTGGCGATCTCCAGCGCGCGCTTGCGGCCGTACGGCAGGTTGACCGTCACTTCGTCGGCCAAGTCTTCCAGGCCCACTTCTGTCAACAACTGCATCGCGCGGTCGTCCAGTTGCGACAGGGTGCGCTCGCTGCGCCAGAAGTGGAACGAGGTGCCCAGCTTGCGCTGCAGGCCCAGGCGCACGTTCTCCATCAGCGTGAGGTGGGGGAACACCGCCGAGATCTGGAACGAGCGGATGACGCCGCGGCGCGCGATCTGTGCGGGCTGCTCTCGCGTGATGTCGTGCCCGTTGAACCGGATGGTGCCCGAGGTGGGCGTGAGAAACTTGGTCAGCAGGTTGAAACACGTGGTCTTGCCTGCGCCGTTGGGGCCGATCAGCGCATGGATGGAGCCCCGGCGGACGGCCAGATTCACATCGCTGACGGCGGTGAAGCCCTTGAACTCTTTGGTCAGGCTGTGGGTTTCAAGAATGACGTCGCTCATTGCGCCTGGGTCGCTCCGTTGGGTGCTGGGGAAAGAAGCCTTGGCCAGCAAGGTCCTCATGCATGCGTTGTGATCGCAGTGCATCGTATGCCCCCCTACCCCGCAGTAGATACTGGGACTAATGCCTATGTATAAACGCCTACGCTTTCGGACATCGTTACCTGCGGCGGCGCCCATGGCAACGGTGCACAGGCACGGCATCGCCCGCCCTTGCTGGTTTTGGAGGCGATACCCCGCACAAAGCGGTCTGTGGCTCGCCCCCGCTCACGCGTCAGCCCGCCAGGCAGAACACTGACTTTTTTCTTACATCTTGTCTTGCCAGTGCCACGATGGCGCGCCCAGCGGCGCATGGACGGTCCCTCTACACTGACCCCCATGGCTTCCACCCCCACTCAACCCTCCAGCGGCGCCCCACGGTCCCTGACGGGCCTCCTTCCCTTTCTGCGACCGTACCGCGCACGCATCGCGCTGTCGGTGGTGTTCCTGGTACTGGCAGCGCTTGCCACCCTGGCCTTCCCCCTGGCCTTGCGCAACCTGGTCGATGGTGGCCTGGTGAACCCCGACAAGGGGGCCCAAACCATGGCACTGCGCAATCATTTCGAGGCGCTGTTTGCCGTGGCGGTGGCACTGGGGGTGTTCTCCGCCGCGCGGTTTTACATGGTGAGCTGGCTGGGCGAGCGGGTGACCGCCGACCTGCGCAACGCGGTATACGGCCATGTGCTGCAACAAAGCCCGCAGTTCTTTGAGACCACCCAGACCGGCGAAGTGCTGTCGCGCCTGACCACCGACACCACGCTGGTACAGACCGTCGTCGGCTCCTCCCTGTCGATGGGGCTGCGCAACGCCGTGATGGGGGTCGGGGCGCTGGCCATGCTGGTGTGGACCAACCCCTACGTCATGTCGGTGGTCATGGTGGCCGTGGTGCTGGTGGTGCTACCCACCATGTGGATCGGCAGGCGCGTGCGGCGCCTGTCGCGCGACAGCCAGGACCGGGTGGCCGATTCCAGCGCCATCGCGGCCGAGGTGCTCAATGCCGTGCCGGTGGTGCAAAGTTACACGGCAGAACCCCGCGAGACCACCCGCTTCATGCAGGCCACCGAGAACGCGTTCCAGGTCGCCATCAAGCGCACCGGGGCCCGCGCCCTGCTCGTGGCCTTCTCATCATCATTGCAAACGCCGCACTGCTGCTCTGGGGGCTGTACCGGGGCACGGAGGCGGTGTTGGCGGGCAAGATGACAGCCGGGCATCTGGGGCAGACCGTGGTGTATGTGATCTTGCTGGCCGGTGCCGTGGCCGTGCTGGGCGAGGTCTATGGCGATCTGCTGCGCGCTGCGGGCGCCACGGAGCGGCTGATGGAATTGCTCGCGACCCGATCGCCCGTGGCAGACCCGATCGCGCCGCAGGACCTGCCTGTATCGGAACGGGGGCTGGAGGTGGAGTTTGAGAACGTGTGGTTCCACTACCCCTCGCGCCCCGACCAGCCCGCGCTGCACGACTTTACGCTGCACCTGGCGCCGGGCGAAACGGTGGCGCTGGTGGGCGCCAGCGGCGCGGGCAAAACCACGGTGTTCCAGCTGCTGCAGCGCTTTTACGACGTGGACACCGAGGTACAGGGCCAACCCCAGGGCGCCATCCGCCTTAACGGTGTGGACATCCGCCAACTGCGCCTGGAAACCCTGCGCTTGCACACGGGCACCGTGCCGCAGGACGCCGTGATTTTCTCGGCATCGGCCATGGACAACATCCGCTACGGGCGCCCCCAGGCGACAGACGAAGAAGTCATGGCAGCCACACGTGCAGCCTTTGCACACGACTTCATCATGGCGCTGCCCGAGGGCTATGGCACTTTCCTGGGTGAACGGGGCGTGCGGCTGTCCGGCGGCCAGCGACAGCGCATTGCCATTGCCCGGGCCATGCTCAAAAACCCGCCCCTGCTCCTGCTAGACGAAGCCACCAGCGCGCTGGACGCAGAGAGCGAACGCATGGTGCAGGCGGCGTTGGATACCGCCATGCAGCGCCACACAGGTCGGCGCACCACGCTGGTCATTGCCCACAGGCTGGCCACGGTGCAGAACGCGGACCGCATCGTGGTGCTGGAACATGGGCGCATCGTTGAGCAAGGCACCCACACGGCCCTGCTGGCGCAAGGCGGCGTCTATGCCCGCCTGGCGGCGTTGCAGTTCACGGTGTAACGCCCGCACTGTCACATCGCGGCCAGCAGTGGGGGTTTACGGAGGGTTTCCGGCTAATCCCAGGCCGCCTGTCATATTGATATCAAATTGATAGCAATACTGTCTTACCTATCAAGCGCCAGCAGCCTAAAACATTCAGTATTTTGGCCCCAAGCATCGATGGCCTACTGGAGCGTTTCCTTGGCGGCGGCGGGCAGAGGCAAGGGCATGACGGCGATCCCCTCCTCCAGCAACTCCATCGCCTCATCCGGAGTGGCCTGCCCGCGAATCGCGCGCTCCTGCACCTCACCGTGGTGTATGCGCCGAGCCTCCTGCGCAAAGCGCGCACCCACATCCTCGGTATTCGCGACGATCTTGCGGGCAAGGTCCAGCCAGGCCGCCTGTAATGCGGGGGGAAGTGCGGGAGGGTTTCCGACCTGGAGACTGCCGCCCTCGGGTGCGGCAGATGGGGTAAGCACGGCTGACGGCGCAGCTGGCTCGCGCGCCCCCAGGTTCAGCCGGGGAGCACTCAAGCGTTTTTCAATGTGATCGTCCGCGCACAGCGGGCATTGCACCAATCCACGTTGCTTCTGGCCCTGGAAATCGTCTTCCGACGCGAACCAGCCTTCAAAGACATGGCCCTGCCGGCATTGGAGATCAAGCACCTTCATGGAAAACCTTGGGCACGCCGGCCATCAGCCATGGCGGCGCAGCAGGTAACGGTAGACAAAACCTGGAAAGGCGAGTGTGAGGAACAGCGTCCCTGTGATCGCATAGAACTCCCAGCCTTGCGAAGCAATCTGCCCGGCCCTGCGTTCCAGCAACAGCGCCAAGCCACCCACCAGAAAGTACAGCAGGATCAGCTCGCCCAGGCGGCCCACCAGCGGCTTTCTCGGATTGGACTGCGGCCCCACCGCCAGCCAGCGGTGGTTGACAAAAGGCAGGTTGGCAGCAATGAACGCTGCCACGATGACCAGCCAGACGGACCCGGTTAGCGACACAGGAACAGCAGGCAGTGGGGAAGGCTTAGGTGGCCAGCGCGCGCACGACAGCGTCAGCGCAAAGGGCCATCAAGCCGCCGGGCAGAAGGCCCAGCACCAGCAGGAGCGCGCCGTTAAGGGTCAGCACCACACGCACATCCGCCGGGGCGGACACGTTCGAGGCCGTCAACGGTGCGTCGAAGTACATGACCTTCACCACCCGCAGGTAGTAGAAGGCGCCGATCAGCGACATGATCACCGCGAACACCGCCATCGCGATGTACAGGGTCTGGCCTGAGGCCACCAACGCCTGCAGCACGGCCAGCTTGGCGTAGAAACCCACGAGCGGCGGAATACCGGCCATCGAGAACAGGCAGACGGCCATCACACCGGCGTACAGGGGGCTACGCTGGTTGAGGCCGGCAAAGTCCGAAATTTCCTCGCTTTCGAAGCCTTCGCGGGCCAGCAGCAAGATCACGCCAAAGGCTGCCAGCGTGGTGAGCACATAGGTCACCACGTAGAACATCGAGGCGCTGTAGGCGTTCTCAACGGCCGTAGCATCCACATTGCCGTTCACCACACCCGACATCAGACCCAGCAGCACAAAGCCCATTTGCGAGATGGTGGAGTACGCCAGCATGCGCTTGAGGTTGGTCTGCGCGATGGCGGCCAGATTACCCACGAGCAGTGAGCCAATCGCCAGCACTGCCAGCATTTGCTGCCAGTCGATGGCCAAGGGCAACAACCCGTCCACCAGCAGGCGGATGGTGATGGCAAACGCTGCCAGCTTGGGCGCGCCACCGATCATGAGCGTGACCGCCGTGGGAGCACCCTGGTAGACGTCGGGAATCCACATGTGGAAAGGCACGACACCCAGTTTGAAGGCCAGGCCGGCCACCACGAACACGAGGCCGAAAACCAGCACCTGGTGGCGAATCTGGCCCGAATTGACGGCCTTGAACACCTGACCGATATCGAGCGAACCCGTGGCACCGTAGATCATGGACAGGCCGTACAGCAGGAAGCCGCTGGCCATGGCGCCAAGCACGAAATACTTCATGGCCGCTTCTGTGGCCGTGGCATTGTCACGGCGCAGGGCCACAAGCGCGTAGCTCGACAGGGTCAGCAGCTCCAGGCCCAGGTAGATCACGAGGAAGTTGTTGCCCGAGATCATGATGAACATGCCCAGCAGCGCAAACATCGACAAGGTGAACATCTCGCCGCCACGCATCATGCCGCGATCTGCCGCGTAGGGTCGGGCATAGACCAGCGTGATCATCATGGCCACCGTGGCGAAGCACTTGAGCCAGTTGCCCATGGCATCGCTCACCACCATGTTGCCAAACCCATAGAAGGTGTTGCCGCTGCTGGCGTACATGGCCTGCAATCCAGCCACCACGGCGAGCGTGAGCAGGGTGAGCACGTAGGTGGCGGTGCGGCGGGCGCTGTGCACGCCCAGGTCGACCAGCGCGATCACGCAGGCCATGGTCAACAGCACGATTTCGGGGTAAATCGCGAGCCAGCTGATGTTGTCAATCATCTTCTTGAATCTCTTAGTTCAGCTTGGACAGCGCAACATGCTTGAGCAGTTCCGCCACCGAGGTGTCCATCACGTCCGTGAACGGACGGGGATACAGGCCCATGGCCAGTACGGCAATGCCTAGCAAGGCAAGCACCAGGAATTCGCGGCTGTCGATGTCGGTCAGGCCCTTGACGTTGTCATTGCCCACTGGCCCCAGGTATACGCGCTTGAACATCCACAGCGTGTAGGCGGCACCAAAGATCAGCGCAGTGGCGGCGGCCAGACCGATCCAGAAGTTGGCCTTGACAGCACCAAGGATCACCATCCACTCGCCCACAAAGCCGGCAGTGCCTGGAAGGCCGCAATTGGCCATCGCAAACAGCAGCGCAAAGGCCGTGAAGTTGGGCATGGTGTTGACCACACCGCCGTAAGCGGCGATTTCACGCGAATGCACGCGGTCATACAGCACGCCAATGGACAGGAACATCGCGCCCGAGACAAAGCCGTGGGCAATCATCTGCACCAGACCGCCAGACACGCCCAGATCGTTGAAGATAAAGAAGCCCAGCGTCACAAAGCCCATGTGCGCCACCGACGAATACGCCACCAGTTTCTTCATGTCCTTCTGGACCATGGCCACCAGACCCACATAGATCACGGCAATCAGCGACAGGGCAATCATCAGCCAAGCCCACTCGCGCGAGGCATCGGGGGCGATGGGCATGGAGAAACGCAGGAAGCCGTATGCGCCCAGCTTCAGCATGATGGCTGCCAGCACGGCAGAGCCTCCGGTGGGCGCCTCCACGTGCACGTCGGGCAGCCAGGTGTGCACCGGCCACATCGGCACCTTCACAGCAAACGCCGCAAAGAAGGCAAAGAACAGCAGCGTCTGCGCCGTACGGCTCAGCGGCAACTGGTGCCACGTGGCAATGTCGAAGCTGCCGCCCGACTGGTTGTAAAGGAAGATCAGCGCGATCAGCATCAGCAGCGAACCGAGCAGCGTATACAGGAAGAACTTGAACGCCGCGTAGATCTTGTTGGGGCCACCCCAGATACCGATGATCAGGTACATCGGAATCAGCGTGGCTTCGAAGAACACGTAGAACAGCATGCCGTCCAACGCCGTGAATACGCCAATCATGAGGCCCGACAGGATCAGGAAAGCCCCCATGTACTGGTTGACGCGCTCGGTGATGGACTCCCAGGAAGCCACCACGACGATGACCGTGATGAATGCCGTCAGCGGCACGAACCAGAACGAGATGCCATCCACACCCAGGTGATAGTGGATGTTGAAGCGTTCGATCCAGGCTGCCTTTTCGACAAACTGCATCGCCGCCGTGCCCAGCTGGAACCCATCGTACAGGGGTAACGTCACCAGGAAGCCAACCACGGCCCCCACCAGCGCCAGCCACCGCACCGCGCGGGCATGCTCATCCCGCCCAATGGCCAGCAGCAGTACACCGAAGGCAATCGGTGCCCAGATTGCAAGACTCAACAGACCCATTTGTTGTTTTCCTTATTTGATGAGCTGCAACAGAGCATCGCCCCAGACAAACCAGGTCATCAGCGCGAAGACACCCAGGATCATCACCAGCGCGTAGTGGAAGATAAATCCCGACTGCATCCAGCGCACGATGCCGGAAACTCCACGCACCAACTTCCAAGAGCCGTTCACGAGAGCGCCGTCGATGATGGCCTGATCGCCTACCTTCCACAGCCCGACACCCAGCGCACGAGCACCACGGGCGAGGATGTTCTCGTTGATCCAATCGAGGTAATACTTGTTCTCCAGCAAGGTGTAGAGCGGCTGGACACGTGCCTTGATACCCGCAGGCAGCGCAGGATTGACCATGTACATGTAGTACGAAGCAGCGACCCCCGCCAAAGCAAGCCAGAAAGGCGCTGTCTGCAGACCATGCAGTGCCATCCCCACCGGGCCGTGGAAGATTTCCGCCAGCTTCGCCATGGCCGGGTGCTTGGCCGCATCGACAAAGATCACGTCCTTGAAGAAGTCACCAAACAGCATGGGCTGGATGAACATGAAGCCCACCACCACCGAAGGAATGGCCAGCAGCACCAGCGGCACCGTCACAACCCAGGGGGATTCGTGTGGCTTGGCATCGTGCCCGTGGTGATCATCATGACCATGGTGGTCGTCATGGTGCGCATCCGGGTTCTGGTCGTAGCGCTCCTTGCCATGGAAGACCAGGAAATACATGCGGAACGAATAGAACGCCGTGATGAACACACCTGCGAGCACGGCAAAGTGCGCCAAACCGGCTGCGGGCAGTTGGCTGAAGTGCACGGCCTCAATGATGCTGTCCTTGGAGTAGAAGCCCGAGAACAGCGGTGTACCGATCAACGCCAGCGAACCCAGCAGTGAGGTGATCCAGGTGATGGGCATGTACTTGCGCACGCCGCCCATCCAGCGGATGTCCTGGTTGTGGTGCATGCCCATGATGACCGAGCCGGCCCCGAGGAACAGCAGCGCCTTGAAGAACGCGTGGGTCATCAGGTGGAACACGGCCACCGAGTAAGCCGATGCGCCCAGCGCTACGGTCATATAACCCAGCTGCGACAGCGTGGAATAAGCCACCACACGCTTGATGTCGTTCTGGATGATGCCCAGGAATCCCATGAACAACGCCGTGATGGCACCAATCACGAGGATGAAATTCAGGGCCGTATCAGACAGTTCAAACAGGGGCGACATGCGCGCCACCATGAAAATGCCCGCGGTCACCATGGTTGCCGCGTGGATCAGCGCCGAGATAGGGGTTGGACCTTCCATCGAGTCGGGCAACCACACGTGCAGCGGGAACTGGGCCGACTTGCCCATCGCACCAATGAACAAGCAGATGCAGATCACGGTGATCAGCATCCAGTCGGTGCCGGGGAATGGCAGACCACCCAGCTCACCCGTCTTCGCGAACACTTCGCCGTAGTTCAACGTGCCAGCGTAAGCTGCGATCAAGCCAATGCCCAGGATGAAACCGAAGTCGCCCACCCGGTTGACCAGAAAGGCCTTCATGTTGGCGAAGATCGCCGAAGGCTTGTTGAACCAGAAGCCGATCAGCAGGTAAGACACCAGGCCCACGGCTTCCCAACCGAAGAACAGCTGCAGCAGGTTGTTGCTCATCACCAGCATCAGCATGGAGAACGTGAACAACGAGATGTAGGCGAAGAAACGGTTGTAGCCGTCGTCCTCTTCCATGTAGCCAATGGTGTAGATGTGCACCATCAGCGACACGAAGGTCACCACGACCATCATCATGGCGGTGAGGCTGTCCACCAGGAAGCCCACTTCCATCTTCAGACCACCAACAACCATCCAGGTGTACAGCGTCTCGTTAAAACGCGCGCCATCGATCGCAACGCTCTTGAGCGTCATCGCAGACAACACGAACGCCACGAGCACGCCCAGGATCGTCAGGGTATGGCTCAGGCGTCGGCCTATCCAGTTACCACCAAAGGTCGTACCAAAGATGCCGGCCAGCAAAGCACCCGCCAGCGGAGCCAGTGGCACGGCCAGGAGCGTTGAAGCAGAGAGGGTTTGACTCATTCTTGAGAACCTTGGGAATACGGGTAGCCCATCAACCCTTGAGGGTGTTGAGGTCTTCCGCGTTGATGCTGGACTTGTTGCGGAACAGCAGCACCAGGATGGCCAGGCCGATGGCCGATTCGGCTGCCGCCACGGTCAGGATGAAGAACACAAACACCTGGCCGTGCATGTCGCCCAGGTAGTGGGAGAAAGCCACGAAGTTCATGTTCACCGCCAGCAGCATCAATTCGATGGCCATCAGCAGCACGATCAGGTTCTTGCGGTTCAGGAAAATCCCGATCACCGCGAGCGCGAACAACATCGCACCCAGCGAGAGAAAGTGTCCCAATGTCAGCGTCATGCTTTTTTCTCCTCGACGGCCGGCTCTGCCTGTGCTTCGTCCACCGGCTTCTGGGTCGCTGCGACCTTCACCACTTCCAGGCGGTCCGCAGCACGGACGCGGATCTGCACCGAAGGATTGATGGCCTTGCTGTCCTTGCGCTGGCGCAGGGTGAGCGCAATGGCGGCAATCATGGCCACCAGCAGAATCACAGCTGCGATTTCAACGGGATAAAGGTATTCGGTGTAAAGCAGCTTGCCCAACGCCTTGGTATTCGAATACGGGACCACCTGCCCCGCAGCATCCACCATGGTGGTGACGGCCTTGGGCTCGTCCATGCCACGAAACCCTCCCATCAGCACAGCGGCCATTTCCAGCGCAATCAAAGCGCCTACCGTGGCGGCCAGGGGAAAGTGCTTCCAGAAGCCTTTGCGCACCGTGTCGATGTGAATATCAAGCATCATCACGACGAACAGGAACAGCACCATCACCGCGCCCAGGTACACGAGCACCAAGGCAATGGCGAGGAATTCGGCTTTGAGCAGCAACCACACCGCTGCCGCCTGCGAAAACGCGAGGATGAGATAGAGCACAGCATGCACAGGATTGCGCGCAGTGATCACCCGGAAGGCTGCAAACAGCAGCACAACCGAGAAGAGGTAGAAGAAACCAGTCTTGGCGTCCATGAATCGGGTCTTTATAGAAAGTCTGGCAAAGAGGCTGAAGCCTGCACCGCTCAGCGGTACTTGGCGTCCGCAGCCTTGGCTGCCGCAATTTCACCTTCGTACCGGTCGCCCACGGCCAGGAGCATGTCCTTCGTGAAATACAGATCGCCACGCTTTTCGCCGTGGTATTCAAAGATGTGCGTCTCCACGATGGAATCCACCGGGCAGCTTTCTTCGCAGAAACCGCAGAAGATGCACTTGGTCAGATCGATGTCATAGCGAGTGGTGCGGCGGGAGCCATCGGCACGGACGTCCGACTCAATCGTGATCGCCATGGCGGGGCAAACGGCCTCGCACAACTTGCAGGCGATACAACGCTCTTCCCCGTTGTCATAGCGGCGCAGCGCATGCAGACCGCGAAAACGGGGTGAAAGTGGCGTTTTCTCTTCCGGGAACTGCACAGTCACCTTGCGGCGAAAGGCATAGCGGCCCGTGAGGGCCATGCCCTTGAGCAACTCCACGAGCATGAAGCTCTTGAAGAAATCCTTGAACGAAAAAGGTGCAGCAGCAGCAACAGCAGTCATTTGTGTCCCCGCTTATTTCCAGATATTCCAAGGCGAGAGCAACCACCCGCCGACAAACAACAAATACACCAGCGTGACTGGAATAAAGATCTTCCAGCCCAGACGCATGATCTGGTCATAACGGAAACGGGGGAAGGTCGCCCGGATCCAGATGAACATGGACACCACAAGGAAGGTTTTGATACCCAGCCAGATCCAGCCGGGAATCCAGTTGAACAACGCACTGTCGATGGGGGGCAGCCAGCCGCCAAGGAACATCAGTGCAGCCAGGATGGAAACGAGCCACATGCTGGCGTACTCAGCCAGGAAGAAGATCGCAAAGCCCATGCCGGAATACTCCACCATGTGGCCGGCCACGATTTCCGCCTCGCCTTCCACCACGTCAAACGGGTGGCGGTTCGTTTCAGCAACCCCAGAGATCAGGTAGACCAGAAAAATGGGCAGCAGCGGGAGCCAGTTCCAGGACAGGAAGGTCAGGCCCTTATCCGCAGCCATGCCACGCCCCTGCCCCATCACGATTTCGGTCAGGTTCATGCTACCGGAGACCATGATCACGACCAGGAAGCAGAAGCCCATGGCAATTTCGTAGCTCACCATCTGTGCGGAAGCACGCAGCGCACCGAGAAAAGCATACTTGGAGTTCGAGGCCCAGCCAGCGATGATCACACCATAGACCTCGATCGAGGTGATGGCCATGACCAGCAGCAGACCTGCATTCACATTGGCCAAGGCCACATCGGGGCCAAAGGGAATAGCCACCCAGGCAGCCAGTGCCGGCATGATGGCCATGACAGGTCCCAGGACAAACAAGCCCTTGCTGGCCGCCGTGGGCTGGATGATTTCCTTGGTCAACAGCTTCAACGCGTCAGCGATAGGCTGCAGCAACCCCATGGGACCCACGCGGTTGGGTCCATGGCGCACCTGCATGAAGCCCAGGAGCTTACGCTCCCACAGCGTGAGGTAGGCCACCGCACCCATCAAAGGCGCCAGGATACAAACGATCTTGATCAGGATCCAGAGCACCGGCCAGACGATGCCAGTCCACCATCCAAAAGAAAGCAGGTTCAGGCCCGCGTTGTAGATCGCGTCGATCATGCGGCCACTCCTTCACGTGCCATGCGCGCGTCGGCAGTAAGCTGCAACGACGTGGAACGGCGCACCAGGCCGTCCAGTTGATAGATGGATGCGACCATGGGTTCACCTGCTGCGGCTGTCGCAGCGACTGGCACCGTCCTCACAGCGTTCGACATCTGAGCAGCCGCCAATTGCGTGACCGTGCCCGCTGGGGCATTCGTGGCACGGGCCAGCACGTCCTGCGAGGTTTCAAAGTCGAAGCCCGGCACACCCAGCAGATTGGCCAGAACGCGCAGAACCTTCCATGCAGGACGGGCGTCACCCAGAGGGCGCACCACGGCGTGGAAGCTCTGCAGACGGCCTTCCGCATTGACGAAGCTGCCAGACGTTTCGGTGAACGGGGCAATTGGCAACAAAACGTCACTGAACTCCATGTTGGCTTTGAAGGGGCTCAACGTGATCACCATGTCTGCACCAGACAGCGTGGCAGCAGCACTGGCGCCCGCAGCGGAGTCGTACACCGGCTCAGTATTGAGCAACAAAGCTGCCTTCAGACCACCGGAAAGCATCTGGCCCGCATTCAAGCCACCATTGACAGGATGAGCCCCCACGAACTGAGCACCCACCGTATTGGCGGCTTCCGTCAGGTAGCCGACGGATGCCCCCGTGTTCTCACCAATCCAGTTGGCCAGCGCCAGCAATTGCGTAGCCTGTGCATGGTGCGCAGCTGCGTTGCCCAACAACAGCGCCTTGCGTTCGCCACCCAGCAGGGTACGGGCGATCGCCAAGGCACCCTCGGTCACGGCACCTGCCCCAGCAGGCGCAGAAGCACCCTTCTCCTGCGCCACCGCAGCAGCGATGCCGCCAAGCGCCGCCACCCATTGGGCAGCAGGCTGCAGCAGGGAGTGTTTCACCGGCATTGCCCAGTCGGCCAGGGCCGAATCGACCACACTGACCTGACAGCCGTGGCGTGCTGCCTGGCGAATGCGCTGGGCGAACAACGGATGGTCCTTGCGCAGGTTGGAGCCCACCACAAGCACACTCTGCAACGTGGACAACGAGGCAATGGACGTGCCAAGCCAGCGGATACCTTCGGGCGCTGCAAATTCAGCATTGCGCAGGCGGTAGTCAATGTTGTCACTGCCCAGACCACGCACCAGCGCAGAAGCCAAGTACAACTCTTCGACCGTGCTGTGCGGACTGACCAGAGCGCCAATGCTGTTGGCGCCGTGGTCATTCTTGATGTTCTTCAAACCGTTGGCGACGTATTCCAGTGCGGTCTGCCAATCGACCTGCCTCCACACCCCGCCCTGCTTGAGCATCGGCTGGGTCAGGCGTTCGTCGCTGTTGAGCGATTCGTACGAGAAACGGTCACGGTCGGCAATCCAGCATTCGTTGACAGCCTCATTTTCGAACGGCACCACGCGCATGACCTTGTGGTTCTTGACCTGAACAATCAGGTTGGAACCGGTCGAATCGTGGGGGCTCACCGAACGGCGGCGCGACAACTCCCAAGTGCGGGCGCTGTATCGGAAAGGCTTGCTCGTGAGCGCACCGACGGGGCAGATGTCGATCATGTTGCCCGACAACTCGGAGTCCACCGTATCACCGGTGACCGTTGTGATCTCCGAGTGCTCGCCGCGATGGATCATGCCCAGCTCCATCACGCCGGCCACTTCCTGGCCGAAGCGCACGCAACGGGTGCAGTGGATGCAACGGCTCATTTCCTGCATGGAAATCAACGGGCCAACATCCTTGACAGGCACCACGCGCTTTTCTTCTTCGTAGCGAGAAGAAGAGCCGCCGTAGCCCACGGCCAGGTCCTGCAACTGGCATTCACCGCCCTGGTCGCAGATGGGGCAATCCAGCGGGTGGTTGATCAGCAGGAACTCCATGACCGACTGCTGGGCTTTGATAGCCTTGTCGCTCTTGGTGCGCACGATCATGCCCTGCGTCACCGGCGTAGCGCACGCTGGCATGGGCTTGGGAGCCTTTTCCACATCCACCAGGCACATACGGCAGTTGGCGGCGATCGAAAGCTTCTTGTGGTAGCAGAAATGCGGAATGTAGGTGCCCGCCTTCTCGGCCGCATGCATCACCATGCAGCCTTCGGCGACTTCCACTTTCTGACCGTCCAGTTCAATTTCAACCATATGTTTTCTCGCGATCAGACGGAGGTCGCGGCCTGCGGGGCCTTGTTCCGGATCAGTGCCTCAAACTCGGGACGGAAATGTTTGATCATGGCGCGCACAGGCATGGCAGCGGCATCGCCCAGCGCACAGATCGTGCGCCCCTGGATGTTGTCTGCCACAGAATTGAGCAGGTCCAGATCGCCTTCGCGCCCCTGACCGTGCTGAATACGGTCGATCACGCGCCACATCCAGCCCGTGCCTTCACGGCATGGCGTGCACTGGCCACAGGATTCGTGGGAATAGAAGTACGACAGGCGCAGCAGACTCTCGACCATGCTGCGGGAATCGTCCATCACGATGACGGCACCCGAGCCCAGCATGGAGCCAGCCTTTGCAATGGAGTCGTAATCCATCGTGCATTCCATGATGATGGAGGCAGGCAGCACCGGGGACGAGGAACCACCGGGAATCACTGCCTTGAGCTGGCGCCCCTTGCGCACGCCACCGGCCAGTTCGAGCAGCTTGGCAAACGGCGTGCCCATGGGCACTTCGTAGTTGCCGGGCTTTTCCACATCGCCCGAAACCGAGAAGATCTTGGTGCCACCGTTGTTGGGCTTGCCACACTCCAAGTAGGCTTGGCCGCCATTGCGGATGATCCACGGCACGGCCGCGAAGGTCTCCGTGTTGTTGATGGTGGTGGGCTTGCCGTACAGACCGAAGCTGGCAGGGAACGGCGGCTTGAAGCGCGGCTGGCCCTTCTTGCCTTCGAGCGATTCGAGCAGCGCAGTTTCTTCGCCACAGATATAGGCACCGAAGCCATGCGCCGCATGCAGTTGGAAGCTGAAGTTGCTGCCAAGGATCTTGTCACCCAGGTAACCGGCTGCGCGCGCTTCTTCCAACGCTTCTTCAAAGCGGTCGTAGGTCTGGAAGATTTCACCGTGGATGTAGTTGTAGCCCACAGAGATGCCCATCGCGTAGGCCGCGATGATCATGCCTTCGATAACGATGTGCGGGTTGAACTGAAGGATGTCGCGATCCTTGCACGTGCCAGGCTCGCCTTCATCGGAGTTGCACACGAGGTACTTCTGGCCTGGGAACGAGCGGGGCATGAAGCTCCACTTGAGGCCGGTGGGGAAACCCGCACCGCCACGGCCGCGCAGGCCGGATTCCTTGACAGTGGCGATGACCTGGTCCTGCGTGAGCGGTTCACCGCCATCGGTGCCCAGGATCTTGCGCAGCGCAGCATAGCCGCCGCGCGCTTCGTAGTCCTTGATGCTCCAGTTCGCACCATTCAGGCCCGCGTAGATCTGCGGGTTGATGTGGCGGTCGTGGAAGCAGGTCTGGACGCCCGTGGCCTGGAACTGCGAGAGGATCTGTGCAGCGGTGGTCATGCTTGTCCCTCCGCCGCACGCAGGCCGTCGACCAACTGGTCGAGCTTGTCGTTGTCCATGAAGCTGCACATCGTGCGGTCGTTGACCAGCATCACGGGCGCATCGGCGCAGGCGCCCAGGCACTCACACTGCTGCAGGGTGAACAGGCCATCGGCCGTGGTCTCGCCCATGGTCACACCAAGCTTCTTTTCAAGGTGGTGCAGCGCCTTCTGTCCGTCGCGCAGCTGACAAGGCAAGTTGGTGCACACGTTGAGCTTGTACTTGCCCACCGGCTGCTGGTTGTACATGTTGTAGAAGGTCGTGACTTCATGCACGGCGATCTGGGCCATGCCCAGATACTCGGCAATCACCGCTTCACTTTCAGCACTGACAAACCCCTGCTCCTGTTGCACGATAGACAGGCAGGCCATCACTGCAGACTGCTTCTGCTCGGCGGGGTACTTGGCCACTTCACGCGCAAAACGCGCGCGGGTCGATTCGGTAATCATCGGTCAATCTCTCCGAACACGATATCCATGGTGCCAATGATGGCCACGGCGTCCGCAATCATGTGGCCGCGAGCCATTTCGTCCAGCGTGGCCAGGTGCGCGAAACCAGGCGCACGGATCTTGAGGCGGTACGGTTTGTTGGCGCCGTCGCTCACCAGGTAGATGCCAAACTCGCCCTTGGGATGCTCCACCGCAGCATAAGCCTCACCCTCAGGCACGTGAAACCCTTCAGTGAAAAGCTTGAAGTGGTGGATCAACTCCTCCATGTTGGACTTCATGGATTCACGAGCGGGCGCAGCCACCTTGTGATTGTCAGTAATGACAGGACCCGGATTGGCTTTGAGCCAATCCACACACTGCTTGATGATGCGATTGGATTCGCGCATTTCCTGCACGCGCACCAGATAGCGGTCGTAGCAGTCACCTGTCTTGCCCACGGGTACATCGAAGTCCACACGGTCGTAAACATCGTACGGCTGGGCCTTGCGCAGGTCCCAGGCAATACCGGAGCCACGGATCATGGGGCCGGTCATGCCCAGGTTCAGCGCACGCTCTGGCGGCACCACACCAATACCCACGGTGCGCTGCTTCCAGATACGGTTGTCGGTCAGCAGGGTCTCGTACTCATCTACGCAACCGGGGAAGCGCTTGGTGAAGTCGTCGATGAAATCAAGCAAAGAACCTTGGCGGTTCTGGTTCATGGCCTCCAGGGCCTTGGCGTTCTTGATCTTGCTGACCTTGTATTGCGGCATGGAGTCCGGCAGGTCACGGTACACACCGCCTGGACGGAAATACGCTGCATGCATACGCGCGCCAGAGACGGCTTCGTACATGTCGAACAGGTCTTCGCGCTCGCGGAAGGTATAGATCAGGATGGTGGAGCTGCCGCAGTCGTTGCCATGCGAACCCAGCCACATCAGGTGGTTCAGCAGGCGCGTGATTTCCGAAAACATCACGCGGATGTACTGCGCACGCAGGGGCACTTCCAGGCCCAGCAGCTTTTCGATGGCCAGGCAGTAGGCGTGCTCATTGCACATCATCGAAACGTAGTCCAATCGGTCCATGTAGGGCAGCGACTGGATGTAGGTCTTGTGTTCGGCCAGCTTTTCGGTGGCACGGTGCAAGAGGCCGATGTGCGGGTCGGCGCGCTGTACGACTTCGCCATCGAGCTCCAGCACCAAGCGCAGCACACCGTGCGCCGCCGGATGCTGCGGACCAAAGTTCAGGGAATAGTTCTTGATTTCAGCCATGGTGGTTCACATGGGGCGCGGGCGCCTTAGTGCAGGCCTCCGTACTTGTCTTCGCGGATGATGCGCGGCGTGATCTCCCGCGGCTCGATCGACACGGGTTCGTAAACCACCCGGCGCAGCTCTGCGTCGTAGCGCATCTCAACATGACCAGACAGCGGAAAGTCTTTGCGGAAGGGATGGCCAATGAAGCCGTAGTCGGTCAGGATACGGCGCAGGTCGTTGTGGCCGTCGAACACAATGCCGAACAGATCAAACGCTTCGCGCTCGTACCAGTTGGCGGAGTTCCACAGGTCGGAGACCGAGGCCACCACCGGAAAATCATCATCGGCGCAGAACACCTTGACCCGCACACGCTGATTCAGACTGACGGACAACAGGTGCGAGACCACGCAGTAGCGGGCTCCTTCACGCTCGGCATCGGCATATGCCGAATAGTCCACGCCACACAAATCGATCAGTTGCTCAAAGCGGCAACCTTCAGCGTCACGCAACACGCGCATGGATTCGAGGTAGTCAGCCGCATCAACGACCAAGGTGACCTCATCCAACGCCACCGTGATCTGACGCACCATCGCCCCCAGGGCGGCGGCAATATTGTCTTTGAGTTTTTCAGGCCGAATGGCAACAGCGGTCATCATCAACCCTTCAGACACGAGCAATGGTGTTGGTACGGCGAATCTTCTGCTGCAGCTGGATGATCCCGTAGATCAACGCCTCCGCCGTGGGCGGGCAACCTGGCACGTAGACATCCACCGGAACAATGCGATCGCAACCACGCACCACGGAGTAGCTGTAGTGGTAGTAACCGCCGCCGTTGGCACACGAGCCCATCGACAACACCCAACGCGGCTCGGACATCTGGTCGTACACCTTGCGCAACGCAGGCGCCATCTTGTTGCACAGCGTGCCGGCCACAATCATGAGGTCAGACTGGCGCGGGCTCGCGCGGAACACCTCCGCACCAAAACGACCAATGTCGTAACGCGCCGCCGCAGCATGCATCATTTCGACGGCACAGCAAGCCAAGCCAAATGTCATCGGCCACAGAGAGCCGGTCTTGGCCCAATTCACCACCGAGTCGTAACTCGTGGTGATGAAGCCTTCCTTCATCACGCCTTCAATCATTGCATCATCCTTGTTGAGGCTCGCTCATTCCCAATCCAGGGCACCCTTTTTCCACTCGTAGGCAAAACCCACAACCAGAATGGCCAGGAAAATAACGACCGCCACGAAACCAGCGATCCCCACCTCATGCAGCGTCACCGCCCACGGGAAGAGGAATGCAATTTCGAGATCGAACAGAATGAAGAGAATGGCCACAAGGTAGTAGCGCACATCAAACTTCATGCGCGCATCCTCGAAGGCTTCAAAGCCACATTCGTAGGGAGAGTTCTTCGCGGCATCCGGGCGGTTGGGGCCCAGTATGTAGCCGAGTACAAGGGGGACAACGCCTACGGCGATGCCGACCAAGATGAACAAAAGGACGGGGAGGTACTGATCGAGGTTCATCTTGAGGATGTGCTCACCGCTGTGGCCTTGCCCGTCAGGACCCGAGCCGGGTCATGCAGGCAGGCCTTTGTTTTGGTGCCGTCGGCGAGACTCGAACTCGCACAGCTTTCGCCACTACCCCCTCAAGATAGCGTGTCTACCAATTTCACCACGACGGCTGATTTTTGCATCTGGATGGCATGAGGAACCTTGCGGTTTTGGCTTTCCAGACAATCCAGAATTCTACTCCGGAAAAACCCTGCTTCGGCTTACGGAGCCCAATTTAGTGCAGATTATTTGGTGGGGATCTGCGCTGCACCCGAGGCGGGCACGGCAGGAGCCACAGCAGCATCCGAAGCCGACAACGAAGGCGCACCTGCAGGCACTGCAGCAGCGGGATTTTCCAGCACGCTACCCGAACTGGCAGGACGCGCATTGCCGAAATAGGCCAGTGCCAGCGTTGCCACAAAAAACACCGCAGCCAGCACCGCCGTAGTGCGCGACAAGAAGTTGGCGCTACCGCTGGCACCAAACAGACTTCCGGAACTGCCACTGCCAAACGCTGCGCCCATATCGGCACCCTTGCCATGCTGGATCAGGATCAGGCCAATCATCCCCAAGGCCGTCAGCATCTGCACAGCCAACACCACATTCACGATCACGTTCATTCTCTGTTCACTCCTGATTGAATAGTTTGAAGGGCAGCCTCACCGGGCGGCCGCAATGATTTGAAGGAAATCGGGCGCTTTCAGCGAGGCACCGCCAACAAGGCCGCCATCGATATCCGGCTGGGACAGCAACTGGGCGGCATTGGCCGCATTCATGCTGCCGCCGTACAGCAGGCGGATTCGATCCGCATGCTCGCTGGCCGCAGACAGCTGTGCCCGCAGCACTGCATGCACTGCCTGCGCCTGCTCAGGCGACGCCGTGCGGCCCGTGCCAATGGCCCAGACCGGTTCGTAAGCCACCACCACTTCGCTGATGCAGTGACCATTGAGGTGGATCACAGCCGCCAATTGACGCTTGACCACAACCTCGGTCTGCCCAGCTTCGCGCTCCTGAAGAGTCTCGCCCACGCAGACGATAGGCGTGATACCTGCCGCCAGTGCGCGCTGCGCTTTCTCGGCGACCACCACGTCGGTTTCACCATGGTATTGGCGGCGCTCTGAATGCCCCACGAGCGCGTACCGCACACCAAAGTCTTTCAACATGGCGGCCGACACCTCTCCGGTGTAGGCACCTGCTTCGTGCTGCGATACATCCTGGGCAGCCACCGCCACCAAAGACCCCAACGCAGCAGCCTGCACCTGCGCCAGATAGGGCGCCGGCACCGCAACGGCCACGTCACAAACCGCGTCAGCCAGCCCCGCCAAGATGCCTTTCAGCAAAGCATCGTTGGCAGCCAGACTGCCGTTCATCTTCCAGTTGCCTGCGATGAGTTTTCTCTTGTTTTTCATGATCACCACGTCAAAACAATCTTGCCAATGTGCTGATTTGACTCCATCAGCGCGTGGGCCTTAGCAGCCTCTGTCGCCGCAAATGTGCTGTGAATGACGGGCCGCACACGCCCCGCCACCAGCAGAGGCCACACATGCTCGCGCAATGCACGCGCAATCGCCCCCTTGAATGCCACAGAACGCGGACGCAAGGTGGAGCCAGTAATGGTCAGCCGGCGGCGCAGCACCAAACCCGCATTGAAGTCGCTCTTGATGCCCCCCTGCACCGCAATGATGACAATGCGGCCGTCCTCAGCCAGGCACTGCACCTCGCGCGCCACGTAGTCACCTGCCACCATGTCCAGCACCACATCCACGCCTTTGCTCTGCGTAATGCGATTGGCTTCTGCCACAAAATCCTGCGTCTTGTAGTTGATGGCCTCGTGGGCCCCCAGCTGCAGGCATGCCGCACACTTTTCGTCGCTACCTGCAGTTGCAATGACCGTTGCCCCAAAGGCCCGAGCCAATTGAACAGCCGTCACACCAATACCACTGGTACCGCCTTGCACCAGCAGGCTTTCACCCGCCTGCAGATGCCCCCGGTCGAACACATTGCTCCACACGGTGAAGAACGTCTCGGGCAGTGATGCAGCCTCGACATCGCTAAAGCCATCAGGCACCGGCAGGCACTGCACCACAGGCGCCACGCACCATTGGGCATAACCACCACCCGCCACCAGCGCACAGACGCGGTCACCCACCCGGATACCCGCATCGGCCATGGCTGCAGCATCCCCCGACTCCACCACTCCCGCGACTTCCAGCCCCGGCAGGTCAGACGTGCCGGACGGAGGGGCATAGTGCCCCATCCGCTGAAGCACATCGGGGCGATTGATACCGCTGGCAGCGACACGGATCAGCAGCTCACCGACACCCGGCTGCGGCACGGGGCGCTCACCCAGGCGCAAGACCTCGGGTCCACCAAAGGAAGTGATCTCGACAGCACGCATATTGCGATTCATGGGACGGTCAATTTTTGAGTGATTTTGGCTGCCAGCACTTTATTTAAAAGCACAAGCAGCTACAAAATCAATAGCAAAAATCCGATCAACCGACGATCTGCCCGGAACCGCTGTCCGAAGGCAAGGACTGTTGCTGTTGCTGTTGATCTGCGGGCTGACGGCTCCCGTCACGACCATGGTCACGGCGTGGTTCGCGGTCGCCGCGCTCTGCTGGAGCAGGACGGTCGCTGCCGCCGGCAGGACGATCGGCCAGCACCTTCATCGACAGCTTGACGCGGCCCTTCTCGTCGGTTTCCATGACCTTGACCTTCACGATCTGGCCTTCGGTCAGGTAATCGCCCACGCGTTCAACGCGCTCGTGGGCAATCTGGCTGATGTGCAGCAGACCATCCTTGCCGGGCAGCAGATTGATCAGTGCGCCGAAGTCCAGGATCTTGGTCACAGGGCCTTCGTAGATCTTGCCAATTTCAACTTCGGCCGTGATCTGCTCGATGCGCTTCTTGGCCTCGTCGGCCTTGGCTGCGTCAGTGGCGGCGATGGTGATGGTGCCGTCTTCCTCGATATTGATCTGGCAGCCGGTTTCTTCGGTCAGCGCACGGATCACCGCGCCGCCCTTGCCGATCACGTCACGGATCTTCTCGGGGTTGATCTTCATCGTGTAAAGCTTGGGCGCAAAGTTCGACACCTCGGTCTTGGCTTCACCCATGGCCTCTTGCATCTTGCCCAGGATGTGCATGCGCGCTTCCTTGGCCTGGGCCAGGGCGACCTGCATGATCTCCTTGGTGATGCCCTGGATCTTGATGTCCATCTGCAGCGCAGTAATACCAGCCGTGGTACCCGCCACCTTGAAGTCCATGTCACCCAGATGATCTTCATCACCCAGAATGTCGGTCAACACGGCAAAACGGTTGGCATCCTTGATCAGGCCCATGGCGATACCCGCCACATGCGCCTTCATCGGAACGCCCGCGTCCATCAGCGACAGGCAGCCACCGCAGACCGAGGCCATCGACGACGAGCCGTTGGATTCGGTGATTTCGGACACCACGCGCATGGTGTAGGGGAATTCTTCCTTCGTCGGCAACACGGCAATCAGAGCGCGCTTGGCCAGACGACCGTGGCCGATTTCGCGGCGCTTGGTCGAACCCATGCGACCCACTTCACCGGTGGCAAAGGGAGGCATGTTGTAGTGCATCATGAAGCGGTCTTCATACTCGCCAGCCAGCGCATCAATGCGCTGAGCGTCGCGCTCGGTGCCCAGCGTGGTCACCACCAGCGCCTGGGTTTCGCCACGCGTGAAGAGCGACGAGCCATGGGCGCGGGGCAGTACGCTGCCACGGATTTCGATAGGGCGCACAGTGCGCGTGTCGCGGCCATCGATCCGGGGCTCGCCGGCTAGGATCTGGCTGCGCACGATGCCAGCTTCGATATCGAACAGCATGCCTTCAACCTTGACAGCGTCGAACTCGACACCCTCAGCCTTCAAGGCTGCCATCACGGCCGCATAAGCTTCGCGGCAAGCCTGCGTGCGGGCTTGCTTGTTGCGGATCTGGTAGGCAGCGCGCAGCTTGTCGTCGGCCAGGGCCACCACTTTGGCGATCAGGGTTTCGTCCTTGGCAGGGGCTTCCCACTGCCATACGGGCTTACCAGCATCGCGCACCAGTTCGTGGATGGCGTTGATGGCCACATTGCCTTGCTCGTGGCCAAACACCACGGCGCCGAGCATGATTTCTTCGGACAGTTGTTGTGCTTCGGATTCCACCATCAGCACGGCGGCCTCGGTACCTGCCACCACCAGATCCATCTGCGAGTTCTTGCGCGCAGTCTGACCAGGGTTGAGCACGTATTCGCCGTTGATGTAGCCCACGCGTGCGGCGCCGATGGGGCCATTGAACGGGATGCCAGAGATGGCCAGGGCTGCACTGGTAGCGATCAGGGCTGCGATGTCAGCGTCCACTTCGGGGTTCAACGACACCGTGTGGATGACCACATGCACTTCGTTGAAGAAACCTTCGGGGAACAGCGGGCGGATCGGACGGTCGATCAGACGGCTGGTCAGGGTTTCGTGCTCGCTGGGCTTGGCTTCGCGCTTGAAGAAGCTGCCAGGAATCTTGCCTGCAGCGTAGGTCTTCTCGATATAGTCCACCGTCAGGGGGAAGAAGTCCTGTCCTGGCTTGGCACCCTTGGATGCCACCACGGTGGCCAGCACCACGGTGTCATCAATGTTCACCAGCACAGCGCCGGAGGCTTGGCGGGCGATCTCGCCCGTTTCCATGATGACGGTCTTGTCACCCCATTGGAAGGTCTTGGTGACTTTGTTGAAAATGCTCATGTTCAGCTCCTGTTTTAATAGCTGGTAGCGCTCTACCAGATTGGCTTGGAGAGCAATTCAGAACACGATGCCATTCCAGGGAACCTGCACACCAACCCATGGCGGCAACTTCATTGGAATGACACAGCTTCGCTCTGTTTTGCGACTCCGAAGTAAAAAACGCCTGAGCTAGCGGACTAACCCAGGCGTTTTCGCATGCGATTGCAATTACTTGCGCAGACCCAGCTTGGCGATCAGCGCGGTGTAACGGTCAGCGTCCTTGGCCTTGAGGTAGTCCAGCAGCTTGCGACGACGGCTCACCATGCGCAGCAGGCCACGGCGACCATGGTGGTCCTTGGCATGCGTCTTGAAGTGGGGGGTCAGTTCGTTGATGCGGGCGGTCAACAGGGCCACCTGCACTTCTGGGCTACCAGTGTCATTGGCAGCACGGGCGTTCGCCTTGACGACTTCGGCCTTGATAGAGGATGCGATCATTGTTCTTCCTTGATAAGGCCCGCAAAGGAAGCTGGGCCGTGGTTTTTACTTGCGCCAGCGGCTGGAACGGCTGCAGGCGTGCGTCTTGCACCATGCAAAACCTCGTGATTATAGCCTTGGCAAGAATTTAACCTTGCCAAGCACCATGCAATCTAGAACACTCGCGCAGAACTTGGACCTCCGATCCACACTGAAAGTCTCCCATGACACAAGCCAACGCAACATCGGCACGCAGACTTCCAAGCCTTTCACCCCGAAGCGGGCTTCCCACACTTTCCACCGTCGCATTCGCATTGTTCTTGCTGACCAGCCCAGAAGTCACACTTGCGAAAGGCACCTCCGACAGCAAAACGGCCTCAGCGAGCAATCCTGCAAAAAAGAAAGGCGTGAGCAAAGTGACCCACCAACGAAGCACCTCCGAAGAAACACGCGCCGAACGTGATCGGAGGATGTATCGAGAGTGCAAAGGTTTGCACAATGCTGGGGCGTGCAGAGGCTACACGCGATAGTCACAAACCACAGGGCGTGGCCCTGGGCGAGCCGCTCATCACCACGCGGGCGCCACTCATCAAGCACACCCACGCAGCCTCAGAACTATCCAAATAGCATTCGCCCATGCAGAACATGCAATCTCTATCTCGCTTACGGCGGAGTATCCGCAAACCGAGCACCCCACGGGCACCCCATGGGTTCACCGTCATTGAGCTGATGGTGGTCGTTTCCATCTTGGCCCTTCTCGCGGCACTGGCCCTCCCCAGTTTCACACCGCTGATAGAGCGCTGGCGCGTGCAGCAGGCGGTGAAGGGGCTTGAATCCACCCTTTACTACGCACGTGCAGAAGCCATCAAACGGGGCGGTACCGTCACAGTCCGCAAGCACCCCACTGGCACCGGTGGCTGCCTGCTCGCTCCTGGCAACGCAAATTGGGATTGCGGCTGGTTTGTTTTTACCGACACCAACAGCAATGGAACATTAGATGCAGGTGAAGAAGTTTTGCAAAGCTTCCCTACCCCGCCGAACATTGACGTGACGCGCGTAGGCGGTGCTGCAAGCATCGAATTTGACCGCTGGGGCCGGGTGTCAGGCCCATTTGTCGGTTTCAGCCTGGTCCCTCACGATAAAAACATCTCAGACTTGGCAGCTCGCGGCCTGTGCATGAGCTCCGGGGGACGCATCAGAACCATTAAATCCGAAGATATGCCATGCACGTCCGGCTAAAGACTATGCAGCACACTGCTCATCCTAATCAGCGAGGCATCACGCTGATCGAATCCCTGGTCGCCATCGTTGTTGCCGCATTGGGCATTCTGGGCGTTCTGGGTGTACAGATGCGTACCCTTAGTGACACCCAAACCAGCGTGCACCGTGCACAGGCCATTCGCCTGATTGAAGATCTGAGCGAGCGCATGAAGACCCACCCCAATGCCTTGGTGAGCATTGACAGCTACACCGTTGACTGGCGCCCAGGCCCAGCCCCAACCCCTCAGGCTTCCAAACTCTGCGAAGGCGCCACCAAATGCACCCATGCAGAGTTTGCGGCTTATGACCTGCGTGAATGGAAACGCACCCTTGAGCGCACCCTTCCTTTGGGAGACGCCAGCGTCTTTTATGCTCCGGCCGAAACCACCGCCGGTAGCCGCCGCCAGCTGGGCGTGATGATCCGCTGGCGTGAGAACGAGCGCAGTACCGACAACTCTTATCTCGCAGATTTGCTGACAACGGCAACCAACCTGGGTGGAGACGCTGGTGCGCCGGTCTGCAACGTCAGCCCCACATCCACCCCCAGGTATACCTGCCACCTCCAATATATCCCTGTCAGCAGTCGCTGTGCTCCTTACTTTGCCGATGTCACCGTGCAGTACTTCTGCCCAGGCCCCAAGTCCTGACAACGTTTGACTTCACTCGCTCCTCCCATTTTTCTCAGGCAAGCCCGGCATGAAATATTCCACTTCGAGGCCAAACAATCAGCGTGGCGTGACGCTGCTTGAACTACTGGTCGGCATCACGATTGGCCTGCTCACGATCGCCGTGGCGATGGGCGCGCTTATGGTGTCACGTGGCGTCACGGGCAGCGTGAGCGATGTCAGCGACCTGCAGCAGCAAGCCTCGTATGCTTTCCGCGTGATTGGCTCGCAATTGAGACAGTCAGGCTCCATCAAACTCAAAATGTCGGCGACCAAATTGGAAACTGACCTCACCCCACCTTTGGTTGCAGAACCAGTGGCGTTTGAAACCGACTTTACCGACGGGACCAACACATTCACCCTGGCGACTGACACCCTGAGTGGTCTGGACTCCCCTGGCGCCAGCGAATACAAGCTCACCGCCGGCTATCGAAACTACACAGAAGACGTGTACCTGCGCACGAACCCCAGTGCGCCCCCAGCCCCGGAATCTGTGCTGCGCAACTGCCTGGGAGGCACTGGTACCCCCACCCTCATCCAAAGTCAGTTCGTATTGAATGTTGCAACCAATGAGCTCCGCTGCAACGGCCCCAGCGTAGCAGGTAATGACATCCAGCCGATCGTCCGCAATGTCGCCAACTTCCGGGTCCGCTACCTGATGCAAACGGAAGCAGGCACGGGCAACCCCAACCTGCGCTATGTAGATGCGGCCACGGTGGGCGCTCCAGGCACCCCCGGCTGGGCCCAGGTTTTTGCGGTGGAAGTCTGTTTGGTGCTATTTGGCAACGAAAAACTCAATCTGCCTGCAGGCAGCACCTACACAGACTGCGATGGCGCTACGGCGGTTAATCTGACCACGCTGGCGGAGCCTCGGAACCGGCGTGTGCACATGGTGTTCCGCAACGTCTACCAACTGCGCAGCCAAGGGCTGTCAGGCTAATCCACACACTGCACTGCCATGCAACGCATGCCCCTACCTCTCTCCCTCCCCCAGCAACAGCGGCGCCAAAGCGGGGTCGCACTGTTTGTTGTGATTGTTTTTGTCATGCTCTCGATGCTGCTGGCGCTGTGGGCGTCACGCACTTCGATGTTCAATGAAATGGTGGTTGGCAACGACGCCGATTACCAGCGTGCGTTTGAAGCGGCACAGGCACTGATACAAGACGCTGAACTCGACATACGCGGCGAAAAGGCCGATGGCAGTGACTGCAGGATTCCAACCGCCACAGCCTGCCGCGGAGGCCAGTCTGCTGTTGCACAGATCCCATTAGAAGCCAAGGAAGCTGCTGCATTGTGGGCAGACTTGGAAAGCATCACCACAGGCCCACGCTGCCTGAACGCTCTTTGCCTGAAACGGACAGGAAGACAGGATTTTTGGAACAACGTCAGCGACAAAACAGACCCCCTTGTCGATTTCACGCTGGCTGAAATGGCAGTTGACACCGTGGGTGCGCGCTACGGTCAATACAGCGGCGCACAGCTAAGTAGCGACGAAAATGAGCCCAAAGGCAATCCCATTTTGCGAGATCGTTCCGCAAACAACCGGGGCGGGTGGTACTGGATCGAGATATTGCCTTACGACCCGAACGCCGACAAATCAGCGTTGATTGCAGGCGGCGCCAATCACCTGCCGCTGAATATGAAACCCAACGTCGTATACCGCATTACCGCCATTGCGTATGGGCGCAAGGTAAGACGCGTAGCAGGTGTGGACGTACCGATCACCCAAGCGGTGCTGCAACAAACCTACGCCCGCCAGAAGCTCAAAGACTGATTTTTACTCAAAAATGATAGCTTTTCACGCTTGATACACAAGCATCAAAAGCCAATTCATCCCCTATTCGAACAGGAGCACACCATGCCCCACGCCATTCGTAACCGCACACATTTTAAAAAAACCCTGATTGCCATGGCCGTCGGTGCAGCACTGGCACCGCACGCTAGCTGGGCGCTGGATTTTGCACAGTCGCCACCCGGCACGGTAGAGCCCTATGTGGCACCCAATGTGATTATTTCCGTGGACGATTCGGGGAGTATGGATTTTCGGCTTGATCAGGAAAATGCAACAGGCGCAACAAACAATACCGTGCCGACCGTAGCCGCCCCCACCGCAGACGATCCGAATAGGAAAATTTGGCGCACGACAGACCGACGCATGAACGTATTGAAATATGCGCTCAAAGAGGTCTTCAACGACACATCCCTATTACCTGAGGGAAAAATTCGCTTGGCGTGGCAGGCGATGAACGCAAACAATGGCACGCCAGGAACACTTAATACCGGCACGACAGCACAGTCCAACACCAACTCCATGAAGGTGCTAGATACCACCCATCGGAGTAATTTTCTCAGTTTTGTGAACAACCTGAGGCCTGGAAGCAGCACGCCATCTCACAGAATGTTCAAGAACGCTGACGAATATATGAGGCTTGGGCTGCATCAAAACGGCCCCTGGGCCTCGAAGCCAGGAACAACTGGAGCCCCCTACCTTGGCTGCCGTCGCAATTACCACCTTTTTATGACCGATGGCCGATGGAACGGCGCCGTATCCGGAGGATCCCAAGATAGCCGTAACGTCAACAAGACCCTGCCTGATGGCACGGTTTACGGCAGTACCAGCGCGGCGGCTAGACCACCGAACCAACTCTATCACGACACGTTTAGCGACACCTTGGCCGATTGGGCGTTTAAGAGTTGGGCAGACCGCCTTCAACCAGCAGCTAGCCTCACAGGCTCTGTAACCCCCATCGCGGAATACGACCAAGCCCCTGCGACGGAAACAATCGGCGGTGTAGCCCTACCTAAATACTGGAACCCAAAGTACAACCCCGCCAGTTGGGCTCACATGGTGTCTTACACCATTGGCTTTAGTTCCATGGCATACACATGGCCAGGCGCACCAACCATCACGCGCCCCACAACAATGGTTCCTTTTGGGTATGACGGCAGCTTTCCTAATTTGGTGAATGGCACACAAACGTGGCCTCAATTGGACAACGAAAACAAGCGTTCATTGGACTTGTGGCACGCTGCACTCAACGGGCGCGGTAGATTCTTTGCGGTGGAACAGGGCGAAGACCTGGAAAAAGCCTTCCGCATGATCATCCAGCAGATCAATACCCAGAACGAGCCCGACCGGGGATCCACCGCCACCAGCGGAAGCAATGCCTCGCGCAACGATGTGGGCAAGTATGTAGCCAACTATGTACCCAAGGAAGGCTGGAGAGGCTGGGTTGAAGCAGAGACCGTCAAGACGGATGGCACCACAGTGCCTGCTGCAGGCTGGGCAGGGAAAACAACCGCTGACTTGCTTGATGCAGGAGGTTTCAATGTAGGTGCGCGGCTGATTTTGACTTGGAATGACAAGAACCAGCATGGAACCCCTTTCAAATGGACAACTGACGAGACCAATCTCAGCACCGCGCAAAAGAACTTTCTCAATTTGAAGAGCGATGGCACGAGCGATGCCCTAGGCCAGGATCGATTGAACTACGTGCGTGGGGACCGTACCAAAGAAGGCACAGAAAGCCCGCCCGATTATCCTGCCGCAAAGCCCTTCCGTGAAAGGAAGTCTCGCCAAGGCAGCATTGTGAATTCCGAGGTGTGGTACGTCGGCGCACCCTCCAGTAACTACGTGTGGAAAGGCTACGCCGCATTTACCCGATCGAATAAAAATCGCCTGCCCATGATCTATGTGGGTGGAAACGATGGCATGCTGCATGGTTTTTCCGCCAATGACGGCACAGAGAAGCTGGCCTACGTGCCACGGGGCGTCATTCCAGCGGTGGGCCGTTTGACCGATCCGGCTTTTAACCAGAATCATCGTTATTACGTCGATGGTTCTGCCATGAGCGGTGATGTGGATGTCAATGGGGGCAAAGACCCTAGCGATCCCGATTATGGAATCTATGCTCCTGATTGGCGCACCATGCTCGTAGGCACGTTGGGCGCCGGTGGCAAAGGTTACTTTGTGCTGGACATCACGAGTCCGGGCACTACAGCGCCAGCCCCAGGCAACTTTACAGAGGGCAACGCCCAGCAACTGGTGCTGATGGATAAAACCCGACATGCCAGCGAGTCCGTGGCCACCGTGGCGGTTTGTGAAGATGCAGGGGTCACTCCCGTGGCAAACAAGGAAGCTTGCTTGGCGGCAGCCGACATGGGCCACATATTCGCCAAGCCTGTGATTGACGACACCAACCCCCAACGCACCACACAGATTGTGCGGATGAACAATAACCGCTGGGCTGCGGTGATGGGCAATGGCTACAACAGCAAGAGCGAGCGCCCTGTGCTGCTGGTGCAATATCTGGATGGCGACAAGAAACTGTTGCGACTGGTAGCGACAGGCACAACTGCAACAGGCAGCCACACCAACACGACCGACAACGGCCTCTCGGCGCCACGTCTGGTGGACATCAACAGTGATGGCCGCCCTGACGTTGTCTATGCCGGCGACCTCAAAGGCAATGTGTGGAAGTTTCTCATTGCAGACAGTGATGAGAACCACTGGGGCGTTGCACGCTGGGGCAGTTCGGCAGGTACCACCACAAACCATACCACCAACGGGGTTCCACTTTTCACCGCCAAGGGTGGTACAGAAGGCTCCCCCAATTCGCGTACGCTGGCACAGTCCATCACCGCAGTACCTACGGTGCGCGCAAATGATCGCAAGAAGGAGATCGACATTGGCGGTGGCAAGAAGAAAACTGTGCCCGTTGGCGGCATGATGGTGGCTTTTGGGACGGGGCGTAACATTGCCACGGATGACCCCCAGAATGCGAACAAGCAAAGCTTGTACTCCGTGCTGGACAACACAAGCTACAAGCTGGTAGGAGCCAAGAAAGACCGCATCGCAGTATGTGCATCCACTTCTGACACAGCGTGTGACGAGTTAGTGAAGTCGACGGACGATCTGCCGACATCGGTGACACAGGCAAATTTGGTACAGCGCCAAATTCCGGTTACCTCGGTCTTTACACGCGATGGACACCAGTTCTGGACCATTGATGCGTCTACCACGCTGGACTGGACTACCAATAAAGGTTGGTACATGGATCTGCCTGAGACACGTGAGCGTTTGCTCAAACCCATGGAGTTTTACGACAGCAGCAATATGCTGTCCGTGTTTTCGCAAGTCCCCGCCAAGGGATCCCTGCTGGACCCCAGCGTGGAGGCCTGTGAAGCAGGTTCTGTGGACAAGGAACGTCAGTTTTTCACCCTGATCAATATCATGGACGGCAAGCGTCCCAGTGTGCAGATCATGGACACGAACGGCGACGGGAAATACAACCTGACCTCCGACATGGGGGCTTCGCGTGTGTCGATTACCGCAGGCTCTCAAACAATGATTCAACGCGGGAGCATCATCCGTCTCACAGGCAAAAAGGCGGACGGTACCGACGACAACCTGGACAACCAAACGTTCCCAGAGCAAAGCATGCGCCCCAGCTGGCGGCAACTGCGTTAAGCTCAATCTCAATCAAGAGCAGTTTTTTATGAAACATCATCATCGGGGATTTACGCTCATCGAGATCATGATCGTGGTGGCGATCACTGGCATCCTTGCGGCCGTCGCTATCCCGAGCTATGCCGAATACATCCGGCGCGGACACCGCGCCGATGCAAGGGCAGGGCTGCTGCAGGCCCAACAGTGGCTGGAGCGCGCGTCTACGGCTACGGGCACCTACCCTACCGCGCTTCCCGCTAACCTGACGTGGGCCGCTGATCCGACCAAGCGCTACACCATCGCCATTGGTGGCCCTGCCACGACGTCGTCATTCACACTGACGGCAACACCCAAGGCTGGTACTCCCCAGGCAGGCGACAAGTGCGGCAACTACACATTGACCCACACAGGGATACGAGGTGCCAACGGGAAAATCCAAACCGACGCTGGCTTCGACGCCACTTGCTGGAACAAGTAACCGCTGAGCTACCATCCTGGGCGCCATGATTCATAAAGCGCCCCCCCACATCCACCAAGCGCTTGGGCTCGCCACCCAAGCGCTTTTTGTTTCCAACCCCAACCCTCGTGTTGGCTGCGTGCTTGTCTCTCCAAGCGGCGAAGTGATAGGCCAGGGGTTCACGCAGCATGCGGGTGGGCCACACGCTGAAGTCATGGCCCTGCGCGACGCCAGCGGCAAGGGGTTCGACACGGCAGGCGCCACAGCCTATGTCACGCTGGAGCCCTGTTCCCACCACGGGCGAACCGGCCCCTGCTGCGATGCACTCATCCAAGCGGGTGTTGCCAAAGTGGTTGCTTCGTTAGCGGACCCGAACCCTCTGGTGGGGGGGCGCGGGTTTGACCGGCTGCGTGCGGCAGGGGTGGAGGTCGTGGTCGGCCCGGGGGCCGAAGAATCCCGAGAACTCAACATTGGTTTTTTCAGCCGCATGATCCGGGGTACACCCTGGGTGCGGCTGAAAGTTGCAAGCTCGCTGGATGGCACTACGGCCCTGAACAATGGCGCCAGCCAGTGGATCACGTCACGCGCTGCGCGGGCGGATGGACACGCGTGGAGGGCCAGGGCGTGCGCTGTATTGACGGGCATTGGCACCGTGCTGGATGACAACCCCCGGCTAGACGTCCGCGAAGTTCCCACGCCACGCCAGCCCCATGTGGTGGTGGTGGACAGCCAGTTGCAATTGCCTACCGACGCCAATCTGCTGATGAAAGGGCGCGATTGTTATGTCTACACAGCCTCCGACAACGAAACCAAGAAAGCAGCTTTGCAAGCCTGTGGGGCTACGGTGATCCACCTGCCCAATGCGAACGGCAAGGTCGATCTTTCGGCAATGCTCCAGGACCTGGGCCAACGGGGCATCAACGAGCTGCATGTAGAGGCTGGGCACAAGCTCAATGGCTCTCTGGTCCGAGAAGGCCTGGTCGATGAGCTGTTGCTGTACCTGGCACCACGGCTTTTGGGTGCGGGACGGGGAATTGCAGACTTTGGCCCGTTGACGGCCTTGGCCGATGGGCTGGCGCTGGAATTCAAGTCCGTAGAGAACTTGGGCGCGGACTTGCGTGTTGTGGCACGGATGCAGGGACGCGACAGTTTCTAACTCCCTCACCCCACACTCCCGGCAGGCACGGGCTTAGCCATGCGGAAGGTAAAAAATGGGTGGGGCAACGACCGAACAACAGCAGCTGCTGGGCTCTGCGGGCGCAGCCCAGTGGGAAGTGCCTGCAAAACAACGCAAGCCCCCAGCCGCAAGGGGCGCTCACCCGCGCAGCACAAAGATGACCCGCCACCACCATCCAGCTCAGCCCACCTCCGCAGAAGACGACAGCCTCGGCAAGGCGGCTGCGTTTTGATACTAAAAAACTCTCACAAAGACACCAGCGCCAAACTCGCTCAAAACTTGGGCTTTGCACAAGCGAGATACCTCGCAACTTTCACTGGATGGCAGTTGCGCGCTCGCGCCGTCGTCATCGCTGCTGGGCGGCGACGACCCTCGCGGCACGGCCCATTGTCACCTCTCCTCCCCAGTCCTTTCCGCACCACACCAAAACAGTGCAAAACAACGCACCATTCTTTGGCGCGATTTTTGCTTCAACTTGGTGCAAATCTGGTAGCTAGGCTCGAAACGCACCAGAACAGATCAACCAATCGCGCGAGGACGTTATGGAAGCACTCAAACAGGGCACTGATGCCCTGTTCATTCTTCTGGGGGCCATCATGGTGCTGGCCATGCATGCAGGGTTTGCCTTTCTGGAACTGGGCACGGTTCGTAAAAAGAACCAGGTGAATGCGTTGGTCAAGATCCTGGTGGATTTTTCGGTGTCCACCGTGGTGTATTTTGTGGTGGGCTACAGCGTGGCCTATGGCACGCATTTCTTCGTGGGTGCGGAATCGCTGGCGCAGCAGAACGGCTATGCGTTGGTCAAGTTCTTCTTTTTACTCACCTTTGCGGCTGCCATTCCGGCGATTGTGTCCGGGGGGATCGCGGAGCGGGCCAAGTTCTGGCCCCAGCTGATGGCCACGGCGGTCATTGTGGGGTTTGTCTATCCGTTCTTTGAAGGCATTGCCTGGAACCAGCACTTTGGGGTGCAGGCCTGGATCAAGGGACTGACGGGCGAAGAGTTCCACGACTTTGCGGGCTCCATCGTCGTGCATGCCATGGGCGGGTGGATCGCCCTGCCGGCCGTGATCCTGCTGGGCTCGCGCGCCAACCGCTACCGCAAGGACGGGGCCATCTCTGCCCACCCGCCTTCCAACATCCCGTTTTTGGCGCTGGGCGCCTGGGTGCTGGTGGTGGGATGGTTCGGCTTCAATGTGATGAGCGCACAGACCGTGGACAAGCTCTCCGGCCTGGTGGCCGTGAACTCGCTGATGGCCATGGTGGGCGGCACGTTGGCGGCGTTGGTGCTGGGCAAGAACGACCCGGGCTTCGTGCACAACGGCCCGCTGGCCGGGCTGGTGGCTGTGTGCGCGGGGTCGGACCTGATGCACCCGCTGGGAGCGCTGGTGGTGGGTGCCGTGGCAGGAGCAATCTTTGTGGTGATGTTCACGCTCACCCAGAACCGCTGGAAGATCGATGACGTGCTCGGCGTGTGGCCGTTGCATGGCCTGTGCGGCACATGGGGCGGGCTGGCAGCAGGCATTTTCGGCAGCAAGGCGCTGGGTGGGCTCGGTGGTGTGAGCTTCTCGGCCCAGTTGATCGGCAGCACTCTGGGCGTGGCCTGGGCGCTGGTGGGTGGCCTGGTGGTGTATGGCATTCTCAAGAGCACGGTGGGCCTGCGGCTCACGCAGGAAGAGGAATTTGACGGGGCTGACCTGTCGATCCACAAGATCAGCGCCACGCCAGACCGCGAAGTGAGCTGGTAAGCCCGGTGAGACGCTGAGGAGGCAGCTGCCAGCCTGGGCAGCTACTGTGGCGGAGTTGGCGCCGCGTCTGACAAGCGCGGCCACCGCCACACGGTCACAATCGCGCCATGCTTTTATCGACACCTGCCATTCCAGCGTTTCTGGGCAACACGGCCCGCTACGGCTGGCTGGCGCTTTTGGCCGTCATCGTCGCAGGCGCAACCAGCGGCTGCGCCGGCCTGCCCAAGGACGTGGAGCGGCCAGTGTCGAGCGCCCTGGCCTCCCCCGCAGGGACGCCCCTGGGCCAACTCGTGGAGGATCGCCGGGCATCGGCAGGCGGCCGCCACCCCTCGGGGTTCCTGCTGCTCAGTGGGCCACAGGCAGCCTACAGCAGCCGCCTGGCGCTGGTAGATGCCGCGCAGAAAACGCTGGACCTGCAGTACTACGCCATCCATGCCGACGCCAGCACCGAGCGCCTGCTGCTCAGTGTGGTGGCCGCAGCCCGGCGCGGCGTGCGTGTGCGGGTGCTGCTGGACGATTTTCACAGCGTGGGCCGGGATGCGCAGGTGATGCGCCTGGCCTTTGTGCCCAACATCGAGATGCGCATGTTCAACCCGCTCACCGGGGCACGGGGCTCGCCGCTGGGGCGCATGTTCAGCGCGTTGAGCGACTTTTCGCGGGTGCAGCAGCGCATGCACAACAAGCTCTTCATCGCCGACAACGCCATGGGCGTCACCGGGGGCCGCAACCTGGGGGACGCCTATTTCGGCAATGCCGACTCCGGCAATTTTGTGGACCTGGACGTGCTGGCCGCAGGGCCTGTGGTGCAGGATCTCTCCCGCAGTTTCGACAGCTATTGGAACAACGAGCGCGCCTACCCCGTGCAATCGCTGGTCACGCGGGAGGAACTGGACATTCTGCGCGAGCGCATGCGCAACTCGGATGCCGTGCAGCGCGAGCGTATCGCAGGCCAGGGTGGCGCCCTGGCACCGGACAGCCAGCCCGTGCAAGACGGCCGGCGAACCACCGCCGCCCAGCGTGCGCGCATCTGGGACTACCAGCCCATGGACCTGGCGCAAGCGCAGTTCACATGGGCCCCTGCGGCGGTGCTGGTGGACAAGCCTGCCAAGATTCCGCCCGATGGCACCTCCCTGGCCGCGCTGCCTGAAAAGCCCCCGTCTCGGGCCACCCCCCTCGCCGTCGTGTCGCGGGGCGCTGCGCGTGCGCCAGCCAAGGCCCCCACCGAAGCCCTGACCGTTGCGGCCGGTGCCGCTGCCACCCCCGAATCGTCAGCGTCCAATCCCGCCAACGGCATCCCATCGGCCACTGCAGCAGTGTCTACCCCCGACCCTGCAACTCTTGATGCCCAGACCGATACCGTGGTGGATGGACTGCTGCACCTCATGGGACAGGCGCGGCGCGATCTGCTCATCATTTCGCCCTACTTCGTGCCAGGGCCCGACATGAAGCAGGCCTTTGCAGCCGCACGCGCGCGGGGCGTTCGGGTGCGGGTGCTCACCAACTCGCTGGCCTCCAACGATGCGCCCATTGCCCACGCAGGCTATGCGCGCCACCGGCCCGATCTGCTGGCCATGGGCGTCGAGCTGTACGAAATGCGCAGCGAGCTCACGGGCGTGCTGCGCGGGGCACTGGGCTCCACGGGCAGCACCGGGGGGCGTGATGGGATCAGCGGTGCGGCCAGTTCTGTCGGCAGCTCACGCGCCATGCTGCACTCCAAGATTCTGATCATGGACGGCCGCCTGCTGGTGGTGGGTTCGATGAACCTGGACATCCGCTCGCAGCGGCAGAACACGGAGATCGCGCTGCTGATCCGCAGCAGCGACCTGTCACGCCGCGCCACCACGCAGATCGAAACGGCATTGCGCGAAGCCGCCTGGCATGTGCAGTTGCGCGATGGCGGCCAACTGGTATGGCATGCCCCCGAGGGCAGCGGCCTGCCAGATGCCACCACCGAACCCGATGCCAGCGCGCCACTGCGGCTGATGCTGCAACTGCTGGGCCCGCTGGCGCCGGATCACCTGCTCTAGGGATGGCCTGCATAACTCCCTGGGGTCGGTGATAGCGCGGTCTCGGGCGGTCCGCTGCGTTGCTTTTCTTGCCAATAGCTGGGCTATTGGCTGCAAAAAGACGCCTTGCGGCCATCCCGATCCGCACTACCACTGACTCGCGAGGGTTATGCAGGACATCCCTAGATCAACCCTCGGCTGGCTGCAGTGCATCCACCCATGCGGTGATCGCCCGCTGGTCCGTCATCGTGCGCACGTGCTGGTAGGCGACCTCAGCCTCCGGGAAGCGCCTGCGCAGGAGGTTGAGCCATTGTTTGAACCGACCCGCCCGCTGGCGTGGCTCCAGGTCGTCACACACCAGTTGCCAGAAGGCCGCCAGGTGCGGCAGCAGGTCGGCCCAGGCCACCGTGTCCGCGCCGGGCTGCCCCGCATCCGACGCGCGGATGGCCCGGGCCAGTCCGGGGTCAGCCACCATGCCGCGTCCGAGCATCAGCGCATCGCAGCCCGACACTTCGCGGCAGCGCTGCGCGTCGGCCACGGTCCAGATCTCGCCATTGGCCACCACGGGGATGCCGACCGCCGCGCGGATGGTGGGGATGTGCTCCCAATACGCTGGGGGCCGGTAGCCGTCGGCCTTGGTGCGGGCATGCACCACCAGCTCAGCAGCGCCGCCCGCCTGCATGGCCTGCGCACATTCGCGCATCAGCCCGGTGTCGTTGAAACCCAGGCGCATCTTGGCGGACACGGGCAGGTGCAGAGGCACGGCGCGGCGCACAGCGGCCACCACGGTGGCGATGCGTTCGGGCTCCTGCAGCAGCGCCGCGCCCCCGCCGTGGCGGTTGACAACCTTGGCCGGGCAACCAAAGTTCAGGTCGATCCCCTCGGGCCCCAGCGCCGCCAGGCGTGCGGCGTTCTCAGCCATGCAGACGGGATCAGAGCCCAGCAGCTGCGCACGCACCGGCACACCGGCCAGCGTGCGGCTGCCGTTGTGCAACTCCGGCACGTAGCGCAGAAACACCTTGTCCGGCAGCAGCGTGCCGGTGATGCGGATGAACTCCGAGACGCAGCGGTCCACCCCGCCCACGCGGGTCAGCACATCACGCAGCACAAAATCCAGGAGCCCCTCCATGGGGGCAAGCAGCAAGGTCATCGCGAGAAAGGCCGCTGGGCCCAGCACCCCAGCACAGAGCGCGGCCCGCACACAGCCAAAATATGAATCAAACAGGGCCCTAGAGCTTGATGGATAAGCGCAAGCAGCTATTAAATATATAGCAAATGCCGCTTTTGCAGCCATGCTACGACCAGGGGCAGCCCGCCATTGTGCGGCAGCGAGGTCATCACAGCGTCATGGCGGCTTGCTGCAATCACCGCCATTCACCCGTGAATGGAGACCCCCATGCTGCTACAAAAAACCGAAAAAGCCCGCCTGGAACTCTTGCCCGGCGTCCGCACCCTGAGCCTGCGGGAGCGTTCTCTGCTGCTCCTGGTGGATGGCAAACCGCTGTCCGACTTGCAGGCCATGTACAACGGCATCGGCGCGCAGATTGTCGACAACCTCATGCGCCAGGGTTACCTGGCTGGCCCGGCCGAGCTACCGCCACCCTCCGCCGCGCAAACCGCTGCACACAACAAGCCATCCATCCAGCGCCCGGAGCCCGGCGATGCCCTGCGCTCGCTGGCCGGTGCACGCATGTACCTGTTCGACACCTGCGAGCGTCTGTTTGTGCGCCGCGACCCCGTGCTGGCGCAGCAGTTTCGCGAGGCGTTGCGCGCCGCCAAGGACCGCGCGAGCATGCTGGACGTGGGCGAAGCCATGTTTGAAGAAGTAGCGATGACCGCGGGGGCCGAACGTGCTGCCAGCCTGCGCGAAAGGTTCGAGCAGTTGCTGCCTTCTGCGCCTTCGGCCTCCGAGCCGTTTGACTCGACCCAACCCTCAGCACTGGCTTGAGGGGTAGGTTTTTTGAAACATGACTTGCGCAAAGCGGGGTTCAGGCAAGCGGTTCACCCCATGCCGAGGCGGCTGTTGCATCCCGACTTGCGTAGGTCCTGTGAAAATGATGCCGTGATCAGGCCGCAGCCAGCCGCCACAACGAAGTGACCTCCGCCGCACGGGCAGCGTGCAGGGCGTCACCCGCATCGGCCGCCTTGGCATGGTGCGGCTTCACATCGTGCCGGCCACGCACCACCAGCCCCGCATCGGCAATCCATTCGAGCAGTTGCGCGCGCGGGCGCAGGCCCAGGTGTTCTGCCAAGTCCGACAGGATGAGCCAGCCCTCGCCATCGGGCTCCAGATGGTCGGCCAAACCCGCGAGAAATCCCTTGAGCATGCGGCTGCCTTCGTCGTACACCGCGTGCTCAATGGGCGAGCTGGCGCGCGCGGGCACCCACGGGGGGTTGCACACCACCAGCGGCGCGCGGCCGGGCGGAAACAGGTCGGCCTGCAGCAGCTCGACCTGTGGCATGACACCGAGGCGCTGCAGGTTCTCCCGCGCGCAGGCCAGGGCGCGCGGGTCCTGGTCGGTGGCCACCACGCGCTGCACCCCACGGCGTGCCAGCACGGCAGACAGCACCCCCGTGCCCACACCAATGTCAAAGGCCAATGTCTTGCTAGGCAGAGCCGTGTCGGCCACCAGGCCCACGTATTCGCCGCGCACGGGCGAGAACACGCCGTAGTGCGGGTGGATGCGGTTGAGCGGTGGAGCGCCAAGCGCTGGCACTTCTACACCCTTTTTGCGCCATTCGTGCGCGCCCACCAGGCCCAGCAACTCACGCAGCGTGGCCACCGAGCGCTCGCCCGTGGCCGGGCCCCAGGCCTCTGTGCAGGCCTGGCGCCAATCGGGCGCACGGCGCAGGTCAATGCTGTAGTCGCCTTCGAGCGGGATGAGCACCGACGCCAGCACCCGCGCGCGCTGCGCCTGCGCCTGGCGGTGCAGGTGAAAGGCTTCGGCGGGGGTGGCGGCAGCAGCTTTTTCGGCGGCCTTGGCGGCGGACTTGCGGGGTTTGGCCGATTTGCCCGCCTTGCCGGACTTGGCATCGGCCCGGCGCATCAGCGCCTGCAGCAGCATGCGGGCGTTCTGGAAGTCGCCCTGCCACAGCAGACCTGTGCCTTCACAGGCCATGCGGTAGGCCGTGTCGGCGGCCAAGGTATCGTCGGCGGTGACAACCCGGCGCGGGGCCGGGGCACCGCTCTCGGAGCGCCACTGGGCTTGTTGAATCTGGCCCTGGCGGCTCCATTCGATCATTGAGTGCCTTTGCGTGACTACGCGTTGATGGGGCGCTTCAGGCGCACTTCTTCAATCTTGACGCCCCCCACCACAGCCGTCTTGGCGGTGGAGAGTTCGCGCTTGAAGCCCGCCAGTTCGTGGAACCGGATGGCGCGCTCGTTGCGCAGCGGCACCCACGCCGTAACGTTGGTGCAACCTTCTTCCTGCAGGCCGTCGCGGGCAGCATCCCACAGAGCCAGACCCACGCCTTGGTTCCAGTGGGTAGGTGCGGCGTAGATGGCCCAGATTTCACCAGTGGTGGGGCGGGATTTTTCATCGCGCGAGCGGTCGTAGCCGACAAAACCGACGATCTTCTCGCCGTCCACGGCCACCTGGACCTGGGGCTCGCAATATTCAATGGCCTCGCGCCAGTAAGCCTGGCGCTTTTCGACCGACATGGATTTCAACTGCTCGTCTGGCACCAGCCCTTTGTAGACCTCTTGGGCTGAGACGGTATGGATCTGGGCAATGGCTTTGGCATCGCGAAGCGTGGCGGGACGAACCTGGATACTGGACATGAAAAAACCGAACGAAAACAGGGAAAGAAAAAACGAAAGGACCGGCATTGTCGCCGCAAACGGTTTTTCCCCCTGTCCGGCCCCCTCGCAAACCCTCTGTGGGGCCCTCTCAAATGCCTGTGTACGTAGCATTGCGGCGCCGGTCAAGCGGCTGCCGCTGCGGGCTGCGCCGCAAGCAACACCCAGCAGCGGGCGCCAAGCAGGATCTCAGGCCAGCGCCATGGAGCCCGAGAGCGAAGTCCCCGCCGCACCGGCTGCCGCCGCTGCACGCTGCACCAGCGCGCGCTTGTTGCGGGGGCGCGGCACATGCACGGCAGGAGGCGCGCCGTTGATGGCCGAGAGCCCCAGCACCAGCGTGACGGTGCGCGAACACCCTTCCTCGCGCTCGTCGCTCGCATAGGCACGGTAGCTGCCGTTACCTTGCCCGTGGCGGCGCTGCACCGTGTGGAAAGCCACGCGCACGCCGCTGACGCGGTGGCTCCCGAAAGGCAGCACGCGCAGCCGCGCATCGCAGTCCAGCGCCAGCCCCAGATTGCCATCGCGGTTGATGAGATCGGTGCGGATGGCACGCCATGTCTGCCCCTCGTCCATCGAAAACTGCCAGGTGCCTGCCTGGGCGTCCAGGTGCTCGATCACCACGCCAGCCGACGCCTGCGTGCCCGGGCAGTTATCTTCCACGATCTGGGCCAGCGTGTTGCCCCCCAGCCCCGTGCGGCCCTGCGGCGAAGCGATGGCCCCCGGTCGTCGTTCGCCGTGGTGGCGGGACACATCGGAAGCGGCTGAACCTGGGTGAAGTGCATTGGCAGTCATGGGAAACCCTTTGAAAAACGAAGGTTGCGCATTGATGGATGGTTGGTACGCACCCCCTCAGGTGCTTTTCAATGCTTGACGGAAAGTCTAGAAAGTGCACAACGGAGCGTCCATCGCACAAATGGACTAGTCCGCAACAGTGTGTTGTGCGCAATACTTGCTCATGACTTACGCAAAACAGAGCTCAGGCAAACGGTTCATCCCAAGGCAAGGCGGGTGTTGCATCCCGGTTTGCGCCGGGGCTGTTGCTGTATGACTGCCCGCCTTTTGCTGGTGGACGACCACAACCTGTTTCGCACCGGGCTGCGCCTGATCGTGCAGGACCACCCCCGCGTGGGCACGATTGCCGAGGCGGGCTCGATTGCCGAAGCCTGCGCACTGCAACTGGCCGATGCCGACCTGGTGCTGCTGGACATCCAGCTGCCCGGCATGAGCGGCCTGGACGGGCTGCGCCTGTTGCGCCAGGCCTGCCCCCGGGCGCGCATCGTGCTCGTTTCGGCCAGCGTGGCGCCCGATGCGATCCATGAAGCACGCGCCCGGGGCGCCGATGGTTTCCTGCCCAAATCCGCCAGCGCCGAAGACATCCTGGAGGCCATTTCGTGCGCCTTGTCGGGGCAGCCGTGTTTTCCGATCAACAGCGGCAACAGCGCCACCACGCGCGGGCCGGACACGCCGTCGCTGACCGCTCGCCAGCTCGACGTGCTGTCGCTGCTGTGCACCGGCAAGCCCAACAAGGTCATAGCACGCGACCTGGGCCTGAGCGAAAACACCGTGCGTGTGCACGTGGCGGCCATCTTTGCGCAGCTGGGCGTCAACAGTCGCAGCGCCGCCTTGCTGGCGGCCCAGCGCCTCGGCCTGTCCACCCCCCAGCTCCATGACTCCCTCTGAGGCCCTGCCGGTGCAGCCGGATGCCGCCCAGCCCCCCACCCGCTGGGGATGGCCGGCGTGGGAGCGCGATGAGGTGCTGCGCGAGCAGGTGGCCCTGCTGCGGCACAACTTTCCGATGACGCTGCTCGCATCGCTGGCCACCGCGCTCGGCACGTTGTGGGTCATGGCGCGGGTGGCCGAGCCCCAGGCCATCACGGTGTGGCTGGTGTCCCACGCACTCGTGGTGGCCGGGGTGTACTTCACGCTGCGCAGCATTGCGCCTTTCACCGACCCGGCGCAGCAGGCGGCGCGCAAACTGATCGCCTGCATGTCCGCCATGGGACTGAGCTGGGGCAGCCTGGGGTATGTGGTGCTCTACTGGGGCACCCCCGAAAGTGTCATCTACGCCATCGGCATCATCAGCACAGTGTCGTCGGGCGCACTCGGGCTGGGGGCCCCGCTGTACCGCGCCTATGTCACTTACCTCACCTGTGCCATCGGCGGCGTGATGATGGCGGTGGCGCTGGCTGGCGGGCCTGTGATGTGGCCCGCGCTGTTTCTCACCTGTGTCTACTATGCGCTCACGGGCATGCAGGCGCGCACCGCCGACCGGGCCACACGGCGCAGCATTGCGCTCAAGCTGGAAAACGACCGGCTGGTGAACCAGCTGCGCGCCGAATCGCAACGCGCCCTCGCGGCCCAGGAGGCCGCCGAGAAGGCCGACCGCGACAAATCCCGTTTCCTGGCCGCTGCCAGCCACGACCTGCGCCAGCCCTTGCACGCGATGGGCCTGTTCCTCGAATCGCTGCAGCGCAGCCCGCTCAACGACCACCAGCTCACCGTGCTGGGGCATGCCCATGCCGCCTCGGGCGCGGCGGCCGAGATGCTGACCACCCTGCTCGACTATTCGCGGCTGGAAGCCGGTGTGGTGAAGGTGCGGCCCGATGCCTTTGCCGTGCAGCCGCTGCTGACGGCGCTGGAGCAGGAGTTCGGCGTACAGGCCGACACGGCGGGGCTGGTGTACCGCACGCGGGAGACTTCGGCAGCGGCCTTTGCCGACCGCTCGCTGGTCGGGCTGGTCATGCACAACTTCATCTCCAACGCGCTGCGCTACACCGCCAAAGGCGGTGTGCTGATTGCTTGCCGCACGCGCGGCAAGCGCCTGGCGCTGGAGGTCTGGGACACGGGGCCGGGCATCCCCCGGAGCCAGTGGGACAACATCTTCAAGGAGTTCCACCAGCTCGGAAACCCCGAGCGCGACCGCCGCAAAGGTCTGGGGCTGGGGCTGGCCATCGTGCAGCGACTTGCGCGCGAGATGAACACCTCGGTCGAGGTGCTGTCGCAGCCGGGGCGGGGTTCGGTGTTCCGGCTGTGGCTTGACCGCTGGCAGGGTGCGCTGGAGGACGACACCGCGCCTGCGCCCGATACCGTCAGCCTCGTGGGCCTGAAGGTGCTGGCCATTGACGACGATGAGGCCGTGCGCCTCGGCATGCAATCGTTGCTGCACAGCTGGGGCTGCCAGTGCATCACCGCAGAGTCGAGCGCCGATGCGCTCGAATGCCTGGAAGACATCACACCCGACATCATCATCACGGACTTCCGCCTGCGCCACGAAGAGACCGGCAAGCAGGTGCTGCAGGCCCTGCGCGCCTACCTGGGCACCAGCGTGCCCGCCATCATCATGACGGGCGACACATCCCCCCAGCGCCTGCGCGATGCGCAGTCCACCTCGGCCCTGCTCCTGCACAAGCCGGTGTCCACCGGCCAGCTGCGCGATGCCATGGTGCAGCTGATCACCCAGCCGCAGCCCGTGCCACCGGACAGCATGCCGCAGGACGACGACGAGGGGACGGCTACAACCAGCGCCGCAGCATCCCCATGACCTGGTCAAACCGGGCGCCATAGGGAGGGTAGAACAGCGAGCCCATGGACCAGCGCGACTGCACCAGCACCGACTTCTGGTGGCAAAAACGCAGGAAGCCTTGCTCGCCGTGGTAGGCGCCCCAGCCGCTGTCGCCCACACCACCAAAGGGCAGGTTGTCGTGCGCAATGTGCATCAGCGTGTCGTTCACCGTCACGCCGCCGCTCACGGTGCGGCGCAGCACATCGTCGCGCACGGCCTCGCTCTGGCCAAACCAGTACAGCGCCAGCGGGCGCGGCCCGGCATTAATGTGGGCGATGGCATCGTCCAGCCGTTCGTAAGAGATCACGGGCAGGATGGGGCCAAAAATCTCTTCCTGCATGAGCTGCATCTGCGACGTAGCGCCAAACACCAGCGTGGGCAGCATCTGGCGGCTGGCGCCGTCGCCCAGGGTGCCCACCGTGTTCACAACGGGCTTGCCAGCAGCGGGGTCAATGGTCTGCACTTCGGCCCCCTGCGTCTGTGCCTGCTGCAGCATGGTGCGCAGGCGGGCGTGGTGGCGCGGCGTGATGATGGACGCGTAGTCAGCGTTGCCCTCGATGGTGGGGAACAGCCGCGCTACCGCGGCCCGGTAGGCCTGCGCAAACTCGCCCTCGCGGCCGCGCGGCAGCAGCACATAGTCGGGAGCAATGCAGGTTTGCCCCGCATTGAGCAGCTTGCCGTGCGCAATCTTGAGCGCCGCATCCGCCATGTCGCAGTGGCCGTCGATGATGCAGGGCGACTTGCCACCCAGCTCCAGCGTGGTGGGTGTCAGGTTCTGCGCCGCCGCTTGGGCCACCTTGCGGCCCACGGCGGTCGAGCCGGTAAACACCAGATGATCGAACGGCAGGGAGGCAAACAGGGCCGACAGGTTGGCATCGCCCTGCACCACACAGAACTCGTCGGGTGAAAAAAACTGGGCCACCAGCAACGCCAGCTGGGCCGAGGTGTGGGGTGTCAGCTCGCTGGGCTTGAGCATCACGCGGTTGCCCGCCGCCAGCGCCGTGATGGCGGGCGCCAGGGCCAGCTGCACTGGGTAGTTCCACGGGGCAATCACGCCCACAACGCCCAGCGGCTGGCGCTGGATGTGCGCACTGGCGGGCTGCAGGAAGATAGGCGTGCGAACCTTGCGGGGCTTCATCCACTTCGCCAGGTGACTCAGCGTATGCGACAGCAGAGTGCGCAGCACAAAGAAGTCGGCCACCTCGGTCAGGCGTGGCGAGCGCATTCCAAAGTCGGCCTGCACGGCCGCTGCCAGCACCGGGCCATGCTCATTGAGCATCTTGGAGATGCGCAGCAGCCGCTCGCGGCGCACCAGCAGCGGCACATCCACATGCGCGCGGCTGGCCTGGCGTTGAAGATCGAAATGGGCGTGGATATCGGCGGGTGTCATGGTTGGATCATAGAAGACACCCCGACAGGCGCGTCACGAAAAAAGCAGAGGCGACACCGGTGCAGGTTCCCTGTGGCTCCGCGCTGGATGGGGCATGGTGCGGGGCAGCGCCCGGTCAGAAGCGCCCCCTTCAGCGCACTTCGCGCGCCTCGACGTCGGTGACCTCAGCGGCGCCAGGCAGGATGCCACCTCGGCGCGATGCTGCGGTCTCTTCGCTGGCGTCAGGCGCCGCTGGCGCGGCGCCACGGCGGCCTGCGGACCAGCGCTCGGTAGAGCGAAACACCGTGCTGAAGCCCGTGCGCGGGTCCATGCGCATGACCCACGGGGTCACGGGGCGGCCAGTCAGGCGAGCCCAGCCCGCGCGCAACGCCCAGACCAGCGCGAGCACCATCACCGCCACCAGCAGGCTGGCAAACAGCACCAAGCCCATGGCGACGACCACTACCCGCAGCAAAAGGCGCACAACGCCCGCAACAAAATCATTCAAACGTCACCTCTCCTTCACATCTGGGAAGAGGGGAAAAGGGGTTACCCCCTTCTCCCCTGGTCCCGATCAACCCTGCGGCGCGGCGCTGAACTGGAACACCCCCGGTTCCAGCACCGGGTTCACGCTCACAGCGATCACGCTCTTGGGAGGAAACTGTCCCTCCAAGAGCAGCTTGGACAGCGGGTTCTCAATGCGCTGTTGGATCGCCCGCTTGAGCGGCCGCGCACCAAACACCGGGTCGAACCCCACCTTGGCCAATTCTGCCAAGGCAGCATCGGACACCTGCAACTCCAAATCCATCTTCGCCAGCCGGGTTTGCAGCAGTTGCAGCTGGATCTTGGCGATCGAGGCAATGTGCTGCGCATCGAGCGCGTGGAACACCACGGTCTCGTCGATGCGGTTCAAAAACTCGGGCCGGAAGTGGTTCTTGAGCTCGCCCCACACCGCTTCCTTGATGTCGTCCGAGTCCTGTCCCACCATGGCCTGGATCAGGTGCGAGCCGATGTTGCTCGTCATCACGATCACCGTGTTCTTGAAGTCCACGGTGCGGCCCTGTCCGTCCGTCAGGCGGCCATCGTCCAGCACCTGCAGCAGCACGTTGAACACATCTGGGTGGGCCTTTTCCACCTCGTCGAGCAGCAGCACGCTGTAGGGCTTGCGGCGCACGGCCTCGGTCAGGTAACCGCCTTCTTCATAGCCCACGTAACCGGGCGGCGCGCCGATCAGGCGGGCCACGGAGTGCTTCTCCATGAACTCGCTCATGTCGATGCGGATCAGGTGGTCTTCGCTGTCGAACAAAAAGCCCGCCAGCGCCTTGCACAGCTCGGTCTTGCCCACGCCCGTGGGGCCGAGGAACAGGAACGAGCCCGTGGGCCGGTTGGGATCAGACAGGCCCGAGCGCGAGCGGCGGATGGCATTGGCCACCGCAGCAATCGCCTCTTGCTGGCCCACCACGCGCTCGTGCAGCTTGGTCTCCATCTGCAAGAGCTTGTCCTTTTCGCCTTGCATCATCTTGGCCACGGGAATGCCCGTGGCGCGGCTCACCACCTCGGCGATTTCTTCGGCACCGACTTGTGTGCGGAGCAGGCGGCGCGCGGCAGGGGCGCCGTCCTTGCCCGCCTCTTGCGCCTGCGCTTCCTTCAGCTGCTTTTCCAGCTCGGGCAGCTTGCCGTACTGCAGTTCGGCCACCTTGTTGAAGTCGCCCTTGCGGGTGAACTCCTCGATCTGGAACTTGAGCTTGTCGATGGCCTCGCGCACATGGGCGCTGCCCTGCGCCTGGGCTTTTTCGGACTGCCAGATTTCGTCGTAATCGGCGATTTCCTTTTGCAGCTTGGTGATCTCTTCCTCGATCAGCGCAAAGCGTTTTTGCGAGGACTCATCCTTCTCGCGGCGCACCGCTTCGCGCTCGATCTGCAGCTGGATCAGGCGGCGGTCGAGCTTGTCCATCACCTCGGGCTTGGAGTCCATCTCGATCTTGATCTTGGACGCGGCCTCGTCGATCAGGTCGATCGCCTTGTCGGGCAAAAACCGGTCGGTGATGTAGCGATGGCTCAGCTCGGCCGCAGCCACGATGGCCGGGTCGGTGATGTCCACGCCGTGGTGCACTTCGTACTTTTCCTGCAGGCCGCGCAGGATGGCGATGGTGGCCTCCACCGTGGGCTCGCCCACCAGAATCTTCTGAAAGCGGCGCTCCAGCGCTGCGTCTTTTTCGATGTACTTGCGGTATTCGTCCAGCGTGGTGGCACCCACGCAGTGCAACTCGCCACGGGCCAGCGCGGGCTTGAGCATGTTGCCCGCGTCCATCGCGCCTTCGCCCTTGCCAGCGCCCACCATGGTGTGCAACTCGTCGATGAAGACGATGGTCTGGCCTTCATCCTTGGCCAGCTCGTTCAGCACGCTTTTGAGGCGCTCTTCAAACTCGCCGCGGAACTTGGCGCCTGCGAGCAACGCAGCCATGTCGAGCGACAGCACGCGCTTGCCCTTGAGGCTCTCGGGCACCTCTCCCGCCACAATGCGCTGGGCCAGGCCTTCGACGATGGCGGTCTTGCCCACGCCGGGCTCGCCGATGAGCACGGGGTTGTTCTTGGTGCGGCGCTGCAGCACCTGGATGGCGCGGCGGATTTCATCGTCGCGCCCGATCACGGGGTCGAGCTTGCCCATGCGCGCGCGCTCGGTCAGGTCCAGGCAGTATTTGGCCAGCGCGCCACGCTGGCCTTCGGCCTCGGCGCTGTCCATCTTCTGGCCGCCGCGCACGGCCTCAATCGCAGCCTCCAGGCTCTTGCGCGTGAGGCCGTTGTCCTTGGCGATCTTGGCGGCTTCGCCCTTGCTATCGATCACGGCCAGCAAAAACAGCTCGCTGGCAATGAACTGGTCGCCGCGCTTGATGGCCTCTTTCTCCGTGGCCTGCAGCACGCGGCCCAGCTCGGGGCCGCCCTGCACTTGGTCGTTGCCCTGTACCTGGGGCAGACGCTTGACGGCGGCTTCCGCCGCTGCCAGCAGGCCGGGCACGTTGGCGCCCGCACGCTGCAGCAGCGCCTTGGGTCCGTCGTCCTGCTTGAGCATGGCCACGAGCATGTGCACGGGCTCGATGTAGGCGTGGTCGTTGCCCAGCGCAATGCTCTGTGCATCGCTCAGGGCTTCCTGGAACTTGGTGGTGAATTTGTCGAGACGCATGGTGGATGTCCTCCGAATTGCGCTGCACTTGGGGCAAATCTTCTGGAATTTCAAGACGACGCCCCAGCGCAGGCCTTGCGCCAGATCAATCTTCGCCCAGGCGCCCTGATGCCTTGAACCGATTCATTTGATCACCGCCGGCTCAGACCGCCTGCGCCGAGCCCGCAAAGCAAAAAAGCGCAGGCGGAATACCGCCTGCGCTTTTTTCAGGGTCCGCGAGAAATTACTTGGCGGGAACGACGATCACGGTATCGCCCTTTTTGCCATCGGCTCCAGTATCGCCCGTGGCACCGGTAGCGCCAGTGGAACCCTTGGCACCGTCATAACCGGGAGCACCCGAAGAACCGGTAGCGCCAGTGGCACCCGTTTCGCCCGCAGGGCCTGGAACGGCCACCGTGGCACCGGTCGAGCCGGTTGCGCCCGTGGCGCCAGCAGGGCCTGCCGGGCCCGGGACCACGACCACGGGGGCAGTAGCGGGAGGGGTCACAACCGTTTTCTCGCAAGCGGCAAGACCAAAAGTAACGATAAGTGCAGCGAGCAGCAGGGATTTTTTCATGGGAAGCCTTGTAGGAGATGAAGCGCACGCGAAGATGAAACTGTGCGGAGAGTTTCTTTCTGGCTGCAACTGTGGCGTTCAACAGTCACTGCCAGCGGTAGCGCTAATTTATCGAGCCCCCCGTGCCGCCTTGTAGGACGGCCCGACGACTGCTTGTGGTTCCTGGCGATGCCTCACCGCAACCCAGTGAGCCGACGAAGTCCTGGTGCAGATGAAACCTTCCATCCGCCCCATTCACAATCACTACAAAATTTATAGCTGCTAGCGCTTTACCAATAAGCGCTAGCGGCCAATTTTGCTCAAAATCTTGTTTGAACCACCGCTCCAACAAACCGCGCAGACGTGCGTCGGCCGCCCCGCAACGCCAGCAGCCCCAGCAGCGCGGCCAGCCCACCCAGGCCCCAGGTCGACAGGGTGGGGATGGCCGCCGGGCTGGGCGCCAGCAGCACGGGGACCACCGGGTCGTTGATGGTGCCGTCCTGCGCGCCAAAGCTGTTGTCGCCCCAGCCACCGTCCGTCACGTCGTAGGTCACGGTGTTGCCGCTGATCTGCAGGTTCACGGGGTCGTAGTAGCGGCTGGACAAGGGGCTGTCGGGTGTGGGGCCGTACTTCTTCACCGTGAAGCCCGTGAGGTCTGGAAAGGTCACCGCCACACGCACCGTCTCACCCGGCTGGCAGTTGATGAGCCGCAGGCGGAACGCCCCGTGCGGCATAGTGGCGCCGGGGTACGGCGCCGGTGCCGCCACCGGGCCGGTGCCCGCCAGGTCCAGCTGGCAACCCGCGCTGCCATCCACCACGCCCACGTTGACCGGCCCCGACCCGGTGTTCGTGGGTGTGGATAGGGTTTCAAAACGCGCCTGCACAGTGCAAGCGGCCGTCACCGCTGCCGTGGTGTAGGTGCTGCCCGCCAGCGTGCCGCCGCAGCCCGTGACGGCCGCAATGCGGTAGCCCGAAGCGGGCGTGACGGTGAAGGCGCCCGTTTGGCCTTCGGCCACGTTGACGGCCCCAGCCGGATTGATGCTGCCGCCCGCTCCCGCTGTGGCGGTGACCGTGTGCAGGGCGGGTTGACTCCGTTCCACGGTGACGGTGTAGGTGCGCCGGGCCACGCCGTTCTCAGCCACCACGTCCACCTGGATGACATTGGCACCGACCGCAAGCGGCAGCGGCGCAGTCGCCATTCCGCTGGTCACCACCACACCGTTGACCGTGATGGACGCCCCGGCCTGCGCCGCCACCGGTGTCAGCGACAGCTGGGCCACCCCATGGGGCACCGTGGCGGTATACGCCGTCACGCCACCGGCAAATGCCGGGCTGAGCGCCCCCTGCGACAACGCCAGCGACGCGAGCGCGGCATTGGGGGATGGCGAGGCATTCACCAGCACGGTGATGCCCCCCAGACCATTGGCGATGGCAATGTCCAACAGGCCGTCCCTGTTGAAGTCGGCAACCACCATCTGCTCGGGCGTGCCGCCCACAAACCGCAGGAGCGGCGCACCCAGCCCACCGGGGGCGCCCTGACCACGCACGATGGCAAGCTCGCCCGAAGCTGCGTCAGCGGCCACCAGATCGGGCCCGCCATCGCCATCAAAGTCAGAGGCGGCAAGAACGCTGGCAGAGATTCCCGCGCCGTAGGTGCCGACCATGCTCAGCGCCTGCCCGGGCGCGGCAGCCAACGAGGCAATCTGCACTCCTGCGGAGGCAAACACCCCTGCCCGGCCCGTCTGGCTCCAACCGGCAATCGCGCTCAGGGCGCCTACGCCCGCCGGCACATAGACGGGATCGCCCGGATACGAGGCTGAGGACAGCGAGGTGCCCACGGTGCCCACGGACGTTGCGGCCACGATGTCGGCACGGCCGTCCTGGTCGACATCCAGCGGGGCAAACCCCTTCACGTCATCCCACGACGCCACATCCAACATTTCGATGGAGCCCTGCGGGCTCACGCCGACCCACTGGATGCCTTCGTAAACACCTGCCGTCTCTGGCGCCCACACGGCCGCGTACGCGGGGTAGCCAGCCCCCCGGAAATTGCCAATCACCACTGACCGCGGGGCCAGGCCAATGAAGGACCGCTGCCCGGCCACCGTGAAGGTGCCCCGGCCATTGCCGAGGAAGACCATGATCGTCTTGTCAACCTCGTTCACCACGGCCAGGTCCGCATGCCCGTCCCCATTGAGATCGCCAGCAGCCACGGATCCCGCGCCCGCACCGGCATCAAGCCGGGTGCTGAATTCAAATCCACCAGCACCATTGCCACGCATGATCCAGACAGCATCATCGTCACGGTGCGTCACGGCGACGTCGGCGCGCCCGTCTTCATCAAAATCGGCGACGGCTATCGCCTGGGTGTAACGCTCTGGGATTCCGTAGGCACGTGCTGCAGCGAATCGGCCCGCGCCGTCTCCCCGCAGGTTGGCCAGGTAGCCACGTTGGTCGTCCAATACGACGATGTCTGGATGCCCGTCGCCACTGAAATCCGCCACTGCCGGGGGGCTGGCAGATTCGCCCACCGGGTATTCCAGCCCCTGGGCACTGAATCCGCCGCCGGCAAGGCCCGGCACAACCACCACCGTGCCGCTAAAGCGGGACAGCACCACGTCGGCCCGGCCATCGCCCGTGGCGTCCACGATCTGCCCGCCGCTGAAGCGCCCAAAGGCAGGGCCCACCCCTCTGCGCGAAAAGCCACCCTGCCCATCTCCGAGCAGGAGGACAGGGCTGGCGGAGGTGTTCTGCACAAGTGCCAGGATGTCCAGGTGGCCGTCGCCATTGGCATCCCCTGCGGCCACAAACGGGACGTACTCGTCACCGGTCACGCGCTGGGCCGCCGCAAAACCGCCCGCGCCATTGCCCAGCAGCAAAAACACACCGTCGCCCGACCCCGCAACAATGTCCACATGACCGTCCTCGTTCCAGTCGCCCGAAACAACATGGCGCCCTGCAACACCCAAACCGATGTCAGTGCGGGGGCGACCGTCAAACCGCCCGTCACCATCACCCCACAAGACGGAGACGCCTTTTTGCGCCCCGGAAAAGACGGCAATGGCCAGGTCGAGCCGCCCGTCACCGTCGAAATCCGCCACTGTCAGATCGCGCGGATTGAGCCCCGCACCAAAAGTGACCGGAGCAGACAAACCACCGCTGCCATCCCCCAGGTGAATCGTGGCGGTTCCGTTGTTGAAGCTGGTCACGGCAACATCCAGATGCCCGTCACCATTGAAATCCGCCGCCGCCACGCCGTAGGGAGCAGAGCCCACGCTGAATGCTCCCGCCTCGGAAAAACCTGAAACCCCGCCTGTGTTGAGCAGGATCTTGACGGTACTTCCCAGGCGATCCACCACCACGAGGTCGGGCCGGCCGTCTTCATTGAAGTCTCCCGTCGCCATCTCACTGGGAAGCCCACCCAGGCGCAAACTGGTCGCGGCCCCGAAAGCCAGATCAGCACGGGCCTGCCCAGAGACCGCCAGGCACAAACCGACGACGGCCAGGCCCAGCCTCCACGCGTGCCCCGGCGCTCGTGCTACAGATTTCATGAAGAATTCCTCCCTGTTCAGGCCCTATCTGGGCAGGAGGCGATTCTCGAAATGGACGTGGCTGCGCACAAGTCCAAACATTGCATGGATGTGAATGACGTGCCCGGCAGGATGCGTATCCGCAACGCCGCAGGGCGCCCACTGCAGCGACTGTCTAGGCGTTGTTCGCCACAATGCCCCAGCGCGCCAGCGCCGCGTCGTCAGACACGCGGGCATCCACCCAGCGCGCGCCCTGGGCGGTTACTTCCTTCTTCCAGAAAGGCGCCTGGGTCTTGAGGTAGTCCATCAAGAACTCGCAGGCCTGAAAACTCTGGCCCCGGTGGGCACTGGACACCGCCACCAGCACGATCTGGTCGAGCGGCTGCAGCAGGCCCACGCGGTGGATCACGCGGGCGCCAAAAATATCGAAGCGCCGAAAGGCCTCGTCCAACATGGCTTCGATGGATTTTTCGGTCATGCCGGGGTAGTGCTCCAGCTCCATGGACGACACCTGGTCGCCCTCGTTGCGATCCCGCACTGTGCCCACAAAGCTGCACACTGCGCCGATGCCTTTGTTTTCGCGGCGCAGCGCAGCGACTTCGGTGGACAGGTCAAAGTCCTCGGTCTGGATGGAAACGCGGGGCAGGGTCATGGCAAAAAACTCTCTACGGGGCGTGTGGAAGTCGACAAAAAGAGTCTTCAGGGCGAGCGGTGCAACCGGGGCGCGGCCAGCAGGGCACGCTCTTCTTCCACCACCTTGTTCAACTGCGCCAGTGCGGGCGACGGAGGCAACTGGGCCAGCAGGGTCTGCAGGCGCGTGACGTCACCGACGGTGGGCGCGACCTTGATCTGTGCGATGGCGGCGGGCAGGTTGCCGCCCCGGACCAGCGCCAGCACCTTGGCGGGCCATTCACTTTTGTTGCGTGCCATAAATAGGTCAAAAGGTTTGTCTGTACGATTCGCCCGCACTGTACCCGCACTTGCTCGCACCACAGCCCCCCCCGCACCTTAAGCCCATGGCCACACAAACGATTCAGACCGCTCACTACAAGCTCTACCCGTCCCCGCGCAATACGGTCCGCAACGTGTTCGAGCACCAGGTGTTCGTGCCCCACCCCTACGCCCTCATCGACCTGGATGTGATGGAGCTGGCGGGCAAAACCACCCTGTTTGGCGCCTGCCGCCTGTCGGACATGAAAATGGGCCAGGTGGTGACCTTTGAGTTGGCGTCCGACCAGGCCAAGTTCGAGCGCCTGTTCACGCCGGACTGAATCAGCAACCCTGCACCGCAACACGCCCCATGGACCTGCAAGAATCCTTTGAGGCGCTCGACTCCCGAGCCCCGGACACCTATGCCCAGGCCGTAGAGGCCTATTGCGACGGCATTTTGCGGCTGCACTGGAACGAGCGCCTCATCAACAAGATCTTTGGCCGGGCGCTGCAGTCGCATGCGGCAGGGCGGCTGGTGGTGCAGCACTACCAATGGCAATTGCGGGGGGCCCCCCGGCCCACACTGGCACTGCTGCAGCGTCGCATGCCCGGGGGCGCGCGCACGCTGGCCACGTTCTTTGCAGTGCTGCGCCTTGCCGGTATGGTGGCGGTGGACATTGACCCCGACGACCGCCGGGTGCGCTACCTGGTGCCCACCCCCAGGCTGCTGGACGGCCTGCGCACCTGGGTGCGGCACCACCTGCACTGCGCCGAGGCCCTGGGCGCCCTGCCCCCAGGCCATGCACAGCGGCTGGACAGCGATACGGACTACTTTGCCGCCTTTCTGGCCGGGGCCGACCACATCCTGGATCGCCTGGCCGAAACTCGGGGCCGGTTTGGCGGCTGGGACTGGTTTGACCAGCGCGACGGCGGTGGCCGCATTGCCATGCTGCTGTTGCGCGAACACTGCCGGGTGCACCGCCCTGGAGAAGAAGGGTCCACGCCGTTTCCCCTGCGGGCCAGCGAGCTTGCGCAGCGCCTGGGTTTTTCGCACTCGCATGTGCGCAACCTGGTCAATGAAGCCACAGCGCAGGGCCACCTCACCCAGGACGCGCCCCGGGGCCTCGTCGCGCTCACACCCCGCTTTCAGGCGGAGCTGCAAATCTGGCTGCAGCACCTGCTGGGCTGGTTTGCAGAGACAGCGGCCATGGCGCAGCACCACCTGCAAGCCCGCTCACAAGCACCCACGCACAATAAGGCCGCTGGTGTGCACAACCCCTGACTGCACCGCTCTGGCGGGCTTTTTTTTCCTGCCCCCCGAACCGCGCCCACCACCCAACAAGCCATGTACGACGACAACCAGATCCACGTGCCGCCCTCCTTCATGGCGGTGTACACCGACACCCGAGGGCGCCTGACGGAAAAGGCGGACGGCGTGCGCGCCCGCTACGAACTGTGCGAAGACTTGGCAGGCCACCTGGTGGAGCACGCGCAGACGCTGTACCACGTGCAGGCGCCTTCCGAGACCGAGATCCTGCAGCGCATCCACGCGGGGCTGTGCACGGCCGAATCTGGCGTGGCGGTGGCCGAAGCGACATGGATCGTCACCCGGCTGGCCGAGCTGCTGGTGTGGCAATGCCCCGTGCTGGTTCCGCCGCAGCCTGAATCTGCAGCCGACGCGGCCCAGCCACCGCAGGCAGGCTGACCAACCTGGGGACACGGTGGGCGCTTGGCTATACTGCGGCCCATGTCCACGCACACCCCCTTTGCCATGACCGCCGCACTTGCGGTGGCGTTGCAGTGCGTGGGCAAAACCAAAAAACCAGAGCTCATCTGACCGGAGCTGTGGTTCCGTCCGGATGAGCGACGGAACCACCTGGTAGAGAAATTTCCTTTTCTCGTTTCACTCCCCGGCATTCCGCGCGCGCTCCCTTCGGACGGTTCTTCCCCTGGTCGAACCCTGAAAGGACGCTTCGCATGTCTGCCACCGATACCGCTACCTCCCACCAGCCGCTGTTCAGCGGGCTCTGGATCGCCTTGGTCACACCGTTCAAGGACGGCGCCGTGGACCACCCGGCCCTTGCCGCCCTCACCACCCGGCTGCGTGCCGACGGCGTTGCGGGCTTCGTTGCCTGCGGCTCGACCGGTGAGGCCGCGGCCCTCGACAAGGCCGAGCAACTGCAGGTACTGGAGACCGTGCTCAGCGCCGCCCAGGGTTTGCCCGTGGTGATGGGCGTATCGGGCTACCACCAGGGCCAGGTGCTGGAACAGGTGCGGACCCTTGCACACTACCCGGTTGCAGGTCTGCTGGTGTCCGCCCCGCACTACATCCGCCCCTCGCAGGAGGGCCTGCTGCACTGGTTCCGCACCCTGGCCGACGCCAGCGCGGTGCCCCTGCTGATCTACGACATTCCGTACCGCACGGGCGCCACGCTCACCACCGAGACGCTGCTGGCGCTGGCGGCGCATCCGCGCATCCAGGCCATCAAGGACTGCGGCGGCAACACGGCCAAGACGCAGGCCCTGATCGCCGATGGACGGCTGCAGGTGCTGACCGGTGAAGACGCGCAGATCTTCCATACGCTGGCCCTCGGCGGTGCAGGCGCCATCTCTGCCTGTGCACACTGGCAGACGCCGCGTTTTGTGGAGTTGATGGCATTGCTGCGCCTGGGGGACCTGCCCGCAGCCCGCCACTTGTGGCAGGCCTTGCAACCCTGGGTGGAAGCGTGTTTTGCAGAGCCCAACCCTGCCCCGCTCAAGGCCATGCTGGCGCATGCAGGGTGGATGCGCAGCGAAGTGCGCGCGCCGATGATGCCAGCCTCGAAGGCGCTGCAGGATCGTTTGAAGGCGCTTTGAGGTGACGTGCCAGAGGGCGCGAGAGCGCCCCAGCTAACCGCCCGTCACCGGCGGGAAAAACGCCACCTCGGCCCCATCGGCCAGGGTGGCGGATTCATCGCTCAAGGTCTGGTTGAGTGCCATGCGCACGGCCCGGCCACGCGCGAGGCTGCTGGCATGGGCGCCGCCGCGTGCAATGAGCTCATCGCGCAGCGCACCCAGCGTGGTGGCAGCGGTATCGACCGCCTCGCTGCCTTGCCCAATGGCCTCGCGGATGGAGGCAAAGTAGCGCACGGTGACCGTCATGACAAAAGCTCCGAAAAGGCAATGAACCGCACCGTGTCGCCGGATGCAATCGTCTGGCCCGCCGGGTTGTCCACCACACCATCACCCCAGGCGGCCGAAGTGAGCACGCCCGAACTCTGGTTGTGAAACAGATCCAGCCCACCTGCCGCGTTGTGGCGCACGCGCAGAAACTCGCGGCGTTTATCGGCCTTGGGCCAGGCAAAATCAGCGCGAGCAGCTATGGGTTGAGGAGCAACGTCCACCACACCCTGCAGCCGCAACACAAACGGGCGCACCAGCAGCGCAAAGGTCAGAAAGCTCGACACCGGGTTGCCGGGTAGGCCCATGAAGTGGGCGGCACCACCGTCACGCGGGATCTGGCCATAGGCAAACGGCTTGCCGGGCTTCATGGCGATCTGCCACAGGTCGAGCGTGCCCAGCGACTCGACGGCAGGCTTGATGTGGTCTTCCTCGCCCACACTCACGCCGCCGCTGGTGAGGATGAGATCGTGCGCTGCGCTCGCGCTGCGCAGGGCGTCGATGGTGGCGTCGCGCCGGTCGGGCACGATGCCAAAGTCCGTCACCTCGCAGCCCAGGCGCAGCAGCATGGCGCGCAGGAAAAAGCGGTTGCTGTTGTAAATGGCACCAGGGCGCATTTGCTCCGGCGGCACCTCGCCGGGCATGACCAGTTCATCGCCCGTGGAGAACAGCGCCACGCGGGGGCGACGGGCCACCTGCAGTTCGTGCAAGCCGATGCTGGCGGCCAGGCCCAGCTCGGCCGGGGTCAGGCGTGTGCCGGCCGACAGCACCACGGCACCCCGGGTGATGTCCTCGCCCGCGCGGCGGATCCACTGGCCCTTTGGGGGCACGGCGTTGATGCGCACCAGGCCCAGGCCGTCGCCCGTGGCGAGGGCTTCGCAGTCTTCCTGCATCAGGATGGCATCCGCCCCCTCGGGCACTGGCGCGCCAGTGAAGATGCGAGCGGCGGTGCCCGGCAAGAGCGGATCACCCGCGCTGCCCGCAGCAATGCGCTGCGAAACAGGCAAGGTGATCGGCAGCGCCACACCCACGGCCGCCACATCGGCGCAGCGCACGGCGTAGCCGTCCATGGAGCTGTTGTCCTGCGGCGGCACCTGCAGGGCCGAAACACAGTTTTGCGCCAGCACGCGGCCGTCCGCGTCAAACGTGGTAACCGTCTCGGTCCCTGGCAACGGTGTGGCCTTGGCCAACAGGTCGGCCAGCGCCTCGTCGAGCGGCTTCAGGGGCTTCATTGGGGGGCGCATGGCACCAGGCCTCCGTGCAGATCCCAGTTGTACTCAAAGCGGTGTTCGTATTGGAGCAGCCAGTCCACCACCTGCGCCGGGCTGTTGAGGTCCAGCAGGGGCAACTGGGTGGGCACAGGCAGGCCCTGCGGTGCATCGGTGGCCACGGCGACCACAAAATCGTCTTCGGGGTAGCGCACAGGCTTGGCCACCTGGCCGGGTTCGGGGGCACGCCAGACCTCGATCTTGAGCAGATCGCTGTCCTTGAAGCCCTCCACCAGCACCCAGTCCACGCCCTGGTACAGCTCGGCCAGCAGGTGGTGCACGCTGAGCGTGGCGGGCTGCTCGAACTCGCGCACCAGCATCAGGCGCTTGTCCGATGCCGCGACCACCTCGAAGGCCCCTGCCTCGCGGTGGCGGTACGTGTCCTTGCCCGGGTGGTCGATGTCGAAACTATGGTGGGCATGTTTGACCACCGACACGCGCAACCCCCGCAGCCGCAGCTCGGGGATCAACTGCTCGACCAGCGTGGTCTTGCCACTGCCGGAAAAACCGGCAAAACCGACAACCTTCATCCACTGCTCCTTGGTTAGCTATTTTATTTATAGCTGCTAACGCTTACCAGACAAGCGCCAGGGGCATTTTTAGTTCAAACCCAGTATCCTGAGCCGCTCCCGCATCCGCATCCGCAGCGACAGAGCGGCTACGGATTGCCCACCCTAGAGGGCGGGCGTGCAGTGGCGCTCGATGTATTGCTTGACCAACTGCACGTTGGCCGGCATCACCTGCACGCGCTTGGGCAGGTCTTCGATGCCCGCGAACTTGGCGGGCCGCTCGGGCGCATGGCCCAGGGCTTCGACGATGGTCTCGGCAAACTTGATGGGCAGCGCGGTCTCCAGCACGATCATGGGCACCTTGGGGTCCTGGTGGTGTTCGCGCGCCACCTTCACGCCGTCGGCCGTGTGGGTGTCGATGGTGACGCCGTGGCGCTCGAAGTTGTCCTTGATGGTCGCCAGGCGGTCGGCGTGGGTGCTCTTGCCGCTTTCAAAACCGTACTTGGTGGCGGCTTCGGCAAACAGCGGTTCGGCGCTCAAGTCAAACCGGCCATAGGCGGGCAGCGCTTTGGCAAACAACGCGTTCGTGCGCTGGCCGTTGCGGCCCAGCAGGTCAAAAATGAACCGCTCGAAGTTGCTGGCCTTGCTGATGTCCATCGAGGGGCTCGATGTCTCGTGCGTGTCGGCTGCGGCGCGCACGCGGTAGGCGCCGGTGCGGAAGAACTCGTCGAGCACGTCGTTCTCGTTCGTGGCCACCACCAGCTTGTCAATGGGCAGGCCCATCATGCGCGCCACATGGCCCGCACACACGTTGCCAAAGTTGCCGCTGGGCACCGTGAAGCTGACCTTCTGGTCGTTGGTCTCGGTGGCCTGGATGTAGCCCGCGAAGTAGTACACCACCTGCGCCAAAAGGCGCGCCCAGTTGATGGAGTTGACGGTGCCAATCTTGTACTTGCGCTTGAAGGCCAGGTCGTTGCTGACGGCCTTGACGATGTCCTGGCAGTCGTCGAACACGCCTTCGATGGCGATGTTGTGGATGTTCTCGTCCTGCAGGCTGAACATTTGCGCCTGCTGGAACGCGCTCATTCGGCCGTGCGGGCTGGTCATGAAGACGCGCACGCCCTTTTTGCCGCGCATGGCGTACTCGGCCGCGCTGCCGGTGTCGCCGCTGGTGGCGCCCAGGATGTTGAGTTCTTCACCGCGGCGGTTCAGTTCGTATTCGAACAGGTTGCCCAGCAATTGCATCGCCATGTCCTTGAAGGCCAGCGTGGGGCCGTTGGACAGGGCTTCGAGCCACAGGCCGTCTTCGAGGTGGCGCAGGGGCACGATCTCGCCCGTGCCAAACACCTCTGCGGTGTACGTCTTGGCGCACAGGGCCTTCAGGTCAGCGGCGGGGATGTCATCGATGTAGAGCGACAGGATCTGAAACGCCAGCTCGGCGTAGCCTTGCTCGTGGTAAGCCTTGCGCAGCTTTGTCAGCATCGCGTCGCTGACCTGCGGGTAGTGCTCGGGCAGGTACAGGCCGCCATCGGGCGCCAGGCCTTCGAGCAGGATGTCGCAGAAATGCTTGCGGTCGGCGTGGCCGCGTGTGGAGATGTACAGCATCAGTTCAGTTCCTCCTTGCGGATGCGCGTGATGGGCGCCAGCACCGTGGGCAGGGCCTGCATCTGGGCGATCACGGCGTCCATGGTGCCTTCGCGGGTGTCGTGGGTCAGGATGATCAGGTCCGTTTGCGTAGATCCTTCACCACCGACTTCGTCAGCCTCACGCTGCAATACTGCGTCGATGCTCACACCGGCCTCGGCCAACAGGCCGGTGACCTTGGCCAGCACACCGGCCTGGTCGGCCACGCGCAGGCGCAGGTAGTAGCTGGTGACCACTTCGCTCATCGGCAGCACGGGCAGCGTGTCCATGGCATCGGCCAGCGTGTTGGCCTGGAAGGCCAGATGCGGCACGCGGTGCTCAGGGTCGGCCGTGTGCAGGCGCGCGATATCCACCAGGTCGGCAATGACGGCACTGGCGGTGGGCTCGCTGCCCGCACCCTTGCCGTAGTACAGCGTGGTGCCCACGGCGTCGCCCTGCACCACCACGGCGTTCATGGCGCCTTCGACGTTGGCGATCAGGCGCTTGGAGGGCACGAGGCTCGGGTGCACGCGCAGCTCGATGCCCTTGTCCGCGCGCTTGGTGATGCCCAGCAGCTTGATGCGGTAGCCCAGTTGCTCGGCGTACTTGATGTCGGCCGCGCCGAGCTTGGTGATGCCTTCGACATAGGCCTTGTCAAACTGCACGGGGATGCCAAACGCAATGGCACTCATCAGCGTGACCTTGTGCGCGGCGTCCACGCCTTCGATGTCGAAGGTGGGGTCGGCCTCGGCGTAGCCCAGGCGCTGTGCTTCCTTGAGCACCACATCAAAGTCCAGCCCCTTGCTGCGCATTTCGGACAGGATGAAATTGGTGGTGCCGTTGATGATGCCGGCGATCCACTGGATGCGGTTGGCGGTGAGGCCTTCGCGCAGCGCCTTGATGATAGGGATGCCCCCCGCCACGGCCGCCTCAAAGGCCACCATCACGCCCTTGGCCGATGCAGCCGCGAAGATCTCGGTGCCGTGCACGGCCAGCAGCGCCTTGTTGGCGGTGACCACGTGCTTGCCAGCGGCGATGGCTTCGAGCACGAGCGCGCGGGCGATGCCATAGCCACCAATCAGCTCGATGACGATGTCGATGTCAGGGTTGGCAATGATGGCGCGGGCGTCATTGACGACCTGGATGTCAGCACCCACTACCGCTTTGGCGCGCTCCACGTCAAGATCGGCCACCATGGTGATCTCAATGCCACGGCCAGCGCGGCGGCTGATCTCGTCCTGGTTGCGCGCGAGCACGTTGAACACGCCGCTGCCGACGGTGCCGATGCCCAGAAGGCCTACTTGGATGGGTTTCATGGGATTTTTATCAGTCAAAATGGGCTCTGGCGCTTATCCATCAAGCGCTAGCAGCTATGAAAAAATGAGTTTCTGCACCACTCAACGTGCAAGTTACGCAGCCGCCGCCATTTGCACGCGCTTGCGGTATTGCTCCAGGAAGCGCGCCACGCGGCCGATGGCGTCGCGCAGATCGTCTTCGTGTGGCAGGAACACGATGCGGAAATGGTCCGGCGCCGCCCAGTTGAAGCCTGTGCCCTGCACCAGCATGACCTTGGTCTCCTGCAGCAGCTCCAGGAAGAACTGCTGGTCGTCCTCGATGGGATACACGGCAGGGTCGAGGCGCGGAAACATGTAGAGCGCCGCCTGGGGCTTCACGCAGGTCACGCCCGGGATGGCCGTGATCAGCTCGTACGCCAGATCACGTTGCTTGCGCAGGCGGCCGCCCTCGCCTACCAGCTCATTGATGCTCTGGTAGCCACCCAGCGCCGTCTGCACCGCCCACTGGCCGGGCACGTTGGCGCACAGGCGCATGTTCGAGAGCATGTTCAGGCCCTCGATGTAGTCCTTGGCGGGCTTCTTGTCGCCCGACACCACCATCCAGCCCGCGCGGTAGCCACATGAGCGGTAGCTCTTGGACAGCGAATTGAAGGTGAGTGTGAGCACATCCTCGCTCAGCGAGCCAATAGCCGTGTGTTTGGCGCCGTCGTACAGCACCTTGTCATACACCTCGTCGGCAAAGATGACCAAGCCATGCTCGCGTGCAATGGCGACGATGCCCTTGAGCAATTCGTCCGAATACAGCGCGCCCGTCGGGTTGTTGGGATTGATGACCACGATGCCCTTGGTGCGGGGCGTGATCTTGGCGCGGATATCCTGAAGGTTGGGCATCCAGCCGTTGGCTTCATCGCACACATAGTGCACGGGCGTGCCGCCCGACAGGCTGGCAGCGGCCGTCCACAGGGGGTAATCGGGCGAGGGCAGGAGCAGTTCGTCGCCGTTGTCCAGCAGGGCATTGGTGGCCATCACGATCAGCTCGCTGGCGCCATTGCCCAGGTAGATGTCGTCCAGCATCACGCCCTTGATGCCCTGTTTTTGCGTCTCGTGCATGACGGCCTTGCGCGCCGCAAAGATGCCCTTGCTGTCCGAATAACCCGCCGAGTTGGGCAGGTTGCGGATCATGTCGAGCTGTATTTCTTCCGGCGCATCAAAACCGAACACCGCCAGGTTGCCGATGTTGAGCTTGATGATCTTGTGGCCGTCTTCCTCCATCTGCTTGGCCGCGTCCATGATGGGCCCCCGGATGTCATAGCAGACGTTGGCGAGCTTGGCGGATTTTTGGACGGTTTTCATGCGCTGACGGTGGTGCAGTGGGGTCAGGTGGCGGCCAGAGCGGCTGGCACCTTGGCGAAACCTATAATTTGACCACAGATCACAAGCGCGCCCGGGCCCTGCGCCGGGCCTACCCGCAGCGCCAGCGCCTGCAACCGACGTCAACACCCATGAAATTCCAGCCCGACCGCTCCAACGCTCAGACTATCAGCGGCTACGGCCCCGGCTGGATCGGCGTGGATGCCGAGAAGATCACGCACAGCGTCATCATCGGCTCGTCGGGGCTGCGCCAGGCTTGGCCCTGCACGCGCTTTGAAGACCTGACCCCCGAACACTTCGCGCAATTGGCAGCCCTGGAGACAGAGCTGGTCATTTTTGGCAGCGGCACACGCAACCGGTTCCCGCCACCGGCGTGGCTGGCGCCGCTCATCGCCCGCCGGCTGGGGCTGGAAACCATGGACACCCCTGCCGCCTGCCGCACGTACAACATCCTGGCCAGCGAAGGGCGCAACGTGGTCGCAGCACTGATTCTGGAAGCCTGAGCTGCAGGCCTGCAACCGCCGCGACAAGCTGCAAATCCGGCGCTTGCACCTATGCAAGGCCTTGCCTAAATGCCCGCCACTGCGGGCCGGACACACTGTCTTACATTTGGCCGAAGAGTGAATTCGGGGTAAAATCGCCGGTTGCGGTCGGGGGCACCACCAAGAGCAATAACACACTAGCTCCCCCGGCTTACCAACGACTACATCCTGAGAGATTGAAGTGATATGGCGATCGTTGTCAACAAACCCCTCCCTGAATTTGAAGCCAACGCTACCGGTGGACTCAAGGTCTCCAACACCTCCCACCTTGGCCAAATTCTGGTTCTCTACTTCTATCCCAAGGACAACACGCCTGGCTGCACTACGGAGGCCATGCAGTTTCGCGACAAGTACAAGGACTTCGTGAAGGCAGGCGCTGCCGTGTTCGGCGTGTCCCGCGACAACATGAAGTCGCACGACGAATTCAAGGAAAAGCTGGAACTGCCCTTCGAACTCATCGCCGACACCGAAGAAAAGATGTGCCACATGTTCGGTGTGGTCAAGAACAAGATCATGTACGGCAAGAAGGTCAAGGGCATTGAGCGCAGCACCTTCCTGATCGGCCCCGATGGCCTGCTGGTGCAAGAGTGGCGCGGCCTCAAGGTTCCCGGCCACGTGGACGAGGTCCTGAAAGCCGTCAAATCCATCAAGGCCCTGAAAAAGGCCGCCTGATCTGCACATTGGGGCATCGGCGCGACACCCCGCTTGTTTTGCCCAGGCAAGACATCCGGAGTAGGCATAATGGTTTTATGCCCCTGGTTATCGCAACGCTTGCCCTCCTCCAAAAAGCCGCCTTGGCCTCCAGGCGGCTTTTTGCTTTCTGACCCATCCGTTACCCCTTTACCGACCGAGGCCCTGCCACCATGCCCCTGCCCCCCGCCCCCAGCCGGCGCGCTGCACTCCTCGCGCCAGAAGCCTTTGAAGTCGCAGCCCGCCCCCGCGTAGCTACCACCTCGGCGAACGAAGCCGTTGCTACGCCCCAGCGCACCGCCACCGCTACAGCCCCCACCCGCGCCGGACGCAAGGCAGACAGCGTGGCCTCGTCGCTGGCAGCGCCTGACACAGCTCCATTGGTCCAGATTGAGACCCGAGCACGCACACCCCAACCCTCCGCCGCCCCCGTGGCCCGAAGCACCGGCACGCGCAAGGCACGCAGCACCGACACACCTGCCGCCGTCACCGCCAGCACCACCCCGGCCACCGCGACCACCACACGCACCCGCAAATCCGCACCGCAAGGTCCGACCAAGCTCTTTGTGCTGGACACCAACGTGCTCCTGCATGACCCAACCAGCCTCTTCCGCTTTGAAGAGCACGACATCTTCCTGCCGATGATCGTGCTGGAAGAACTGGACGGCCACAAGAAGGGCATGACCGAAGTGGCCCGCAACGGCCGCCAGGCCAGCCGCACGCTGGATGCCCTGGCTGCCGCCCAGGGCGCCGACATGGCCAAGGGCCTCAAGCTTGACTCCACCGGCCAGCGTGCTGCGGGTGGCCACCTGTTCTTCCAGACGGTGCCACTGGACTACAGCCTTCCCACCAGCCTGCCCCCGGGCAAAGCCGACAACCAGATCCTGGGCGTGGTCGAAGCCCTGCGCAAGCTGCACGCACCGCGCGAAGTGGTGCTGGTCTCCAAAGACATCAACATGCGCGTCAAGGCCCGCGCGCTGGGCCTGACTGCCGAGGACTACCAGAACGACAAGACGCTGGAAGATGGCGACCTGCTCTACGCTGGCGTGCTGGCCCTGCCCCCCGACTTCTGGGCCAAGAGCGGCAAGAACGTGGAAAGCTGGCAAAGCGGCGCCCACACCTATTACCGCATTGGCGGCCCCATCGTGCCGCAGCTGATGATCAATCAGTTCGTGTACTTCGAAGCCCCCGGCGAGCCCAGCCTGTTTGCGCGCGTGAGCGAAATCCGCGAGAAAACAGCGGTACTGCAGACCCTGAAGGACTACGGTTCGGCCAAAAATGCCGTGTGGGGCGTGACCACGCGCAACCGCGAACAGAACTACGCCATGAACCTGCTCATGGACCCCGAGATCGACTTCGTGACCCTGACCGGCACGGCCGGCACCGGCAAGACACTGCTCGCCCTGGCTGCAGGCCTGACCCAGGTGCTGGACGATCGCCGCTACACCGAGATCATCATGACCCGCGCCACGGTGAGCGTGGGCGAGGACATCGGCTTTTTGCCCGGTACCGAAGAAGAAAAGATGGGCCCCTGGATGGGCGCGCTGGACGACAACCTGGAGTTTTTGGCCAAGGGCGACGGCGGCAATGCTGGCGAGTGGGGCCGCGCTGCCACCAACGAGCTGATCCGCAGCCGCATCAAGATCAAGAGCATGAACTTCATGCGCGGGCGCACCTTCCTGAACAAGTACGTGATCATCGATGAGGCGCAGAACCTGACGCCCAAGCAAATGAAGACGCTGATCACCCGCGCCGGTCCCGGCACCAAGATCATCTGCATGGGCAACCTGGCGCAGATCGACACCCCGTACCTGACCGAAGGGTCCTCCGGGCTTACCTACGCCGTGGACCGCTTCAAGGGCTGGCCGCACAGCGGGCACATCACGCTGGCGCGCGGCGAACGCTCGCGCTTGGCAGATTTCGCCAGCGAGGTGCTCTGAGTTGGCTGCAGGCTGGGTTGCAGCACTGAAGCTGGTGCCCTGGGGCGACGTCATCGAGGCGACGCCCCAGATTCTCCAGGCGGCCAAGAAGCTGCTGGGCACCACCCGAAAAGGGAACGCTGAAGCTGCTGCGGGAGCACTCGAAGGCGCTGGGGGCGAGCCCGCCATTCCCGTGGCCTTGCAGCTGGAACATCTGCGCGAGCGGGTGGCAATGCTGGAGCAGGAGCAACAGGAATCCGCCGTGTTGATCCAGTCACTGGCCGAACAGAATGCCCAAGTGGTGCAGGCGGTAGAAGTGCTGCGCCAACGCCAGCAACGGCTCACTGTGGCTGTGGGTGTTCTTGCCGTGGGATGTGCGGGTTTGCTGGTGTGGGTGCTGCAACCCTAACGGAACTCCGACCAAGACCATCTACCCCGGTCAAAAACTCCTAATTTGATAGCTACTTGCGCTTACCCAATAAGCGCTAGTGGCTATTTTTATTAGAAATCGTCGCCCGAACCCATGGCCAGGTTCTCGAAGCGCGTCTGGTTCTTCTGGAAGAACAGCTTCACAGTACCCGTGGGGCCGTTCCGCTGCTTGCCGATGATGACCTCGGCCACGTTGGGCTCCTTGGAGTCCTTGTTGTAGTAGTCGTCGCGGTAGATGAACATGATGATGTCGGCATCCTGCTCGATAGCGCCCGACTCGCGCAGGTCGGACATCATGGGGCGCTTGTCGGTGCGCTGCTCCACCGAGCGGTTGAGCTGCGACAGCGCGATCACCGGGCACTGCAGTTCCTTGGCCAGCATCTTGAGGCCCCGGGAAATTTCACCCAACTCGGTCGCCCGGTTGTCCGAACTGGCCGCCGAGCCCGAGCCGCTCATCAGCTGCAAATAGTCGACCACGATCAGGCCCAGCTTGCCGCACTGGCGCGCCAGGCGCCGCGCGTTGGCGCGCAATTCACCGGGTGTGAGGCCCGGGGTTTCATCAATGTGCAGCGAGACGGTGCGTAGTTTTTCAATCGCCTCGGTCAGGCGCGGCCACTCATCATCGGTGAGCTTGCCGGTGCGCAGATTGCCCTGGTTCACCCGGCCAATCGAACCGACGATACGCACCGCCAACTGGGCGGCGCCCATTTCCATCGAGAAGATGGCGACCGGCAGGCCCTCATTGAGCGCCACGTGCTCGGCAATGTTCACCGCGAACGAGGTCTTGCCCATGGAGGGGCGCGCGGCCAGCACCACCATGTCGCCCGCTTGCAGCCCACTGGTCATGCGGTCGAGGTCTGCAAACCCGGTGGGCACACCCGTCACATCCACAGGGTTGTCTGCCATCTCCTGCACGCGATCGAGCAGGTCGATCACCAGCGTATCCAGCGACTGAAAGCCCTGCTTGGTGCGCGAGCCTTCCTCGCCAATGGCAAAAATCTTGGACTCGGCCTCGTCCAGAATCCGTTCGACCGTCTTGCCTTGCGGGTTGAACGCGTTGGTGGAAATTTCGTCGCTGGCCGTGACCAGCTTGCGCAGGATGGCACGCTCGCGCACGATTTCCGCATAGCGGCGGATGTTGCTAGCGCTGGGTACGTATTGCGCCAGATTGTTCAGATAGGCCAGCCCACCCATCTCTTGCACCTTGCCCAGGTTTTGCAGGTGCTCGAACACGGTGATCACGTCGGCCGGCTTGCTGGCGTTGATCAGTGCGCCGATGGCCGAGTAGATCATCTGGTGCTCATGGCGGTAGAAATGGCTTTCTACCAGCAGGTCGCCCACGCGGTCCCAGGCGTTGTTGTCCAGCAGCAACCCGCCCAGCACGCTGGACTCCGCTTCTATCGAGTGCGGCGGCACGCGCAACTGGGCGATTTCACGGTCGGGTACCGGCGTGAAGCCATCGTCAAGGGGCGGAAAAACAGCAGACATGGAATCCTCGGAGCTAACCCGGCATGCTAGCGCCCGTGCGGCGCGCCGTCATGGCACAAGTCTGTGGATAAAGTTGGGGCAACCAGTGGGTAACCATGTACAAACCAGAGCCGCACAAAAACAAAAGCCGCCCGAAGGCGGCTTTGCGTGAAACACCGAAGTGAATCTCAGGCGGTTTCGCCGTAGACCGACACGGTCACGTCCACCACCACATCGGTGTGCAGAGCCACGCTGACAGTGCTTTCGCTCACGACCTTGATCGGGCCGTTGGGAAGGCGGATTTGCGACTTGGCAACCTTGTAGCCTTGCTTGCTCAGCTCTTCGGCGATGTCGTGGTTGGTCACGGAACCAAACAGACGACCGTCCACGCCAGCCTTTTGCGTCAGCTTGACGGTGGTGCCAGCCAGCTTTTCGCCTTGGGCTTGAGCTTCTGCCAGCTTGGCAGCTGCGGCCTTTTCGAGTTCAGCGCGCTTGGCTTCGAACTCTGCCTTGGCGGCTTCCGTGGCGCGACGGGCGCGGCCAGCGGGGATCAGGAAGTTGCGGGCGTAGCCGTCTTTGACCTTGACGATTTCACCGAGGTTGCCGAGGTTCACAACCTTGTCGAGCAGGATGATTTGCATGGGTTGTGCTCCTTAGATCTTGTGCTGGTCGCTGTAAGGCACCAGGGCCAGGAAGCGAGCGCGCTTGATGGCGGTGTTCAGCTGACGCTGGAAGATGGCGCGCGTGCCAGTCAGGCGTGCGGGGATGATCTTGCCGTTTTCGGCGATGAAGTCGCGCAGCGTATCGACATCCTTGTAGTCGATTTCTTCAACACCGGTCACCGTGAAGCGGCAAAAGCGCTTGCGCTTGAACAGCAGGGACTGGGTATTGCGCTTTGGGCGCTTGTCTTTGTTGAACTTCTTGAACGTGGCCATTGCGGACCCCTTGAAAATTAATTTTGTTGAATATCCTGGATGTGCAGTACTGCGGTCTTGCCATTGCGCGGGTTGGCCAGAAATCCATGGAAAGTCCAGAGACTTCCAATGTTCTGCCGTGCCAGTCGCTCGGCCATCGCTCCAAAGGCAATGGCTTTCATGGCGGCCTTGACTTCGCGGGGGTGGCCTGCCTCGGCTTGCTGGGACTCGTGTTCGAGGCGCAGCGTGAGGGCAGGCAGTCCGGCGGGCGTGTAGCGCAGGGGTTCAGCCTCTGCGATACAGGCGGTCAAGACTACGCGGTTCTCCACTCCAACGGGCTAGATCAGCGCTCGGCGCGATCTGGGCGCTCGCCACGCTCGCCACCGGCCGCTGCATATTCAGCTTGGCTGGCCTTGCGGGCTTCTTCGCGCTCGACGGTCTTCATCATGGAAGATGGGCCCGTATCGGCCTTCTTCTTCTGAACCGTCAGGTGGCGCAGCACGGCGTCGTTGAACTTGAAGGCGTGCTCCAATTCAGCCATCACGGCCTGATCGGCTTCGATGTTCACGCACAGGTAATGGGCCTTGGCCAGCTTGTTGATCAGGTACGCCAGTTGACGGCGGCCCCAGTCTTCCACGCGGTGCACCTTGCCACCGCCAGCGGTGATCATGCCCTTGTAGCGCTCCAGCATGGCTGGAACTTGCTCGCTTTGATCCGGATGGATCAACAAAATGATTTCGTAATGACGCATGCATACTCCTTTTGGGTAAGACCACCCACTGCGTCTTGAAGTGGTGTGGCAAGGGAAAGCCTGCGATTATAGCCCGGCCTGCGTCGCTTGTACACTCAGTGCTTCGCCGCCCCTGTCCAGGCGTACAAAAAGATGCCATAGATGCGTCCAGCCCCTTGTAAAACCAGTGGCTGGGCCGACATGTACTACAACAAACCGCGATGCATACGGGGCTCGTGAGACTATGCCCCTGGTGCAGACCTTGATTTGTGGTGGCACGCCCCCAGATCCCGCGCGTACCGTTCATTTACTTCCAGACCAAGACATGTCCGACACCAGCCATACCACCCCCGCACAGAGCGCGTCCGCCCCCGAAGAAGTCGAAGCCGCCATGGCTGCCCACGCCTCTGACGAGCTGGCACGCCTGCAGGGCGAGTTGGCCGAGCTCAAGGCCAAAAGCGCTGATCTGGCCGACCAGTTCCTGCGCGCCAAGGCCGAGGCCGAGAACGCCCGCCGCCGCGCCGAAGACGAGGTTTCCAAGGCCCGCAAATTCGGTATCGAGAGCTTTGCCGAGAGCCTGCTGCCCGTGGCCGACAGCCTGGATGCCGCCCTGGCCATCAAGGAAGCCACGCCCCAGCAGCTGCGTGAAGGCGCCGACGCCACCCTGCGCCAGCTGACGTCGGCACTGGAGCGCAACAAGGTGATTGCCATCAACCCGGCCGCTGGCGCCAAGTTCGATCCGCACCAGCACCAGGCCATCAGCGTGGTGCCTGCCGAGCAGGAAGCCAACACCGTGGTGGCTGTGCTGCAAAAGGGCTATGCGATCGCCGAGCGCGTGCTGCGTCCGGCCCTGGTCACGGTGACGGCTCCCAAGTAAGCCTCAAAAAAATCGACCCGGAAGACTTGAACCACACCAAGTTATCCACAAGTTACTAGCCATCCAAACCATTCAAGCATTCGGAGAAAAATCATGGGAAGAATCATCGGCATTGACCTGGGTACGACCAACAGCTGCGTCTCCATCATGGAGGGCAACACGACCCGCGTGATCGAAAACAGCGAAGGTGCACGCACCACGCCCTCCATCGTGGCCTACCAGGAAGACGGCGAGATCCTCGTCGGTGCCTCGGCCAAGCGCCAGGCCGTGACCAACCCCAAGAACACGCTGTACGCCGTCAAGCGCCTGATCGGCCGCAAGTTCACCGAAAAAGAAGTGCAAAAGGACATCGACCTGATGCCCTACAAGATCGTGGCCGCCGACAACGGCGACGCATGGATCGAAGTGCGCGGCAACAAGCTGTCGGCCCAGCAAGTGTCTGCCGACATCCTGCGCAAGATGAAGAAGACGGCTGAAGACTACCTGGGCGAGCCCGTGACGGAAGCCGTCATCACCGTGCCCGCGTACTTCAACGACGCACAGCGCCAAGCCACCAAGGACGCTGGCCGCATTGCGGGCCTGGACGTCAAGCGCATCATCAATGAGCCTACCGCTGCAGCCTTGGCCTTCGGCCTGGACAAGCAGGAAAAGGGCGACCGCAAGATCGCCGTGTATGACCTGGGCGGCGGCACGTTCGACGTGTCCATCATCGAAATCGCCGATGTGGACGGCGAAAAGCAGTTCGAAGTGCTGTCGACCAACGGCGACACCTTCCTGGGCGGCGAAGACTTCGACCAGCGCATCATCGACTTCATCATTGACGAGTTCAAGAAGGAGTCGGGCGTCAACCTCAAGAATGACGTGCTGGCCCTGCAGCGCCTGAAGGAAGCGGCCGAGAAAGCCAAGATCGAACTGTCGAACTCGGCCTCGACAGACATCAACCTGCCCTACATCACGGCAGACGCATCGGGCCCCAAGCACCTGAACATCAAACTGACCCGCGCCAAGCTGGAACAACTGGTGGAAGAGCTGATCGAGCGCACCATCGCTCCTTGCCGCATGGCCATCAAGGACGCTGGCGTGTCGGTGTCTGACATCCATGACGTGATCCTGGTCGGCGGCATGACCCGGATGCCCAAGGTGCAGGAAAAGGTCAAGGAATTCTTCGGCAAGGACCCCCGCAAGGACGTGAACCCTGACGAAGCCGTGGCCGTGGGCGCCGCCATCCAGGGCCAGGTGCTGTCGGGTGACCGCAAGGACGTGCTGCTGCTGGACGTGACACCCCTGTCGCTGGGTATCGAAACCCTGGGCGGTGTCATGACCAAGATGATCACGAAGAACACGACCATCCCGACGAAGTTCGCACAGACCTTCTCGACGGCCGATGACAACCAGCCTGCCGTGACCATCAAGGTCTACCAGGGCGAGCGCGAAATCGCTACCGGCAACAAGCTGCTGGGCGAATTCAACCTGGAAGGCATTCCACCGGCAGCCCGCGGTGTTCCGCAGATCGAAGTGTCGTTCGACATCGACGCCAACGGCATCTTGCACGTGGGCGCCAAGGACAAGGGCACGGGCAAGGAAAACAAGATCACTATCAAGGCCAACTCGGGCCTGTCGGAAGAAGAAATCCAGCAGATGGTGAAGGACGCCGAGCTGAACGCAGCCGACGACAAGAAGAAGCTGGAGCTGGTGCAAGCCCGCAACCAGGGTGAAGCCGCCGTGCACAGCGTGAACAAGAGCCTGGCCGAACACGGCGACAAGCTCGACGCAGGTGAAAAAGACGCGATCACTGCCGCAGTCAAGGCGCTGGAAGAAGCCTTGAAGGGCGAAGACAAGGCCGCGATTGACGAAAAGACCACGGCGCTGATGGCTGCCAGCCAGAAGCTGGGCGAAAAGATGTACGCCGAGTCCCAGGCAGCGCAAGCTGCTCAGGCAGCCGGGGGTGCTGAGGCCGCAGGCGCGTCGGCTGGTGGCGCGTCCGCCAAGCCCGCAGACGACGACAACGTCGTCGATGCCGAGGTGAAGGAAGTCAAGAAGGGCTGAGCACGCCGCCGTTGACCCCAGCCGCCGCGCGGGGCCCTTGACGGGGCTTGCGCGGCGTTCCTGTTCCAACCGGGCTCAGAATGACCATGTCCAAAAGAGACTTTTACGAAATCCTGGGCGTTCCCAAGAACGCCTCGGACGAAGAAATCAAGAAGGCCTATCGCAAGCTGGCGATGAAGCACCACCCTGACCGCAACCAGGGTGACGCAGCCAAGCCTGCCGAAGAGAAGTTCAAGGAGGCCAAAGAGGCCTACGAGATGCTCTCCGACCCGCAAAAACGTGCGGCCTACGACCAGTACGGCCACGCCGGGGTGGACCCCAACATGCGCGGCCCCGGCGGCGCGGGGGCGGAGGGCTTTGGTGGTTTTGCCGAGGCTTTTGGCGACATCTTCGGCGACATGTTTGGCCAGCAGGGCGGGCGTGGGCGCGGTGCCGGCGGCCGACAGGTGTACAGGGGCAGCGACCTCAGCTACGCCATGGAGATCACGCTGGAAGAAGCCGCGCGCGGCAAGGATGCGCAGATCCGCATCCCCTCGTGGGAGAGCTGCGACACCTGCCACGGCAGCGGTGCCAAACCCGGCACCAGTGCCAAGACCTGTGGCACCTGCCAGGGCGCAGGCACGGTACAGATGCGCCAGGGCTTCTTCAGCGTGCAGCAGACCTGCCCGCACTGCCGGGGCACGGGCAAGATCATCCCCGAGCCGTGCACGACCTGCCATGGCCAGGGCAAGCTCAAGAAGCAAAAGACGCTGGAAGTGAAGATTCCTGCGGGCATCGACGACGGCATGCGCATCCGCTCCACCGGCAACGGCGAGCCGGGCACCAACGGCGGCCCACCGGGTGACCTGTACATCGAGATCCGCCTGAAGAAACACGACATCTTCGAGCGCGATGGCGACGACCTGCACTGCCAGGTGCCCGTGAGCTTCATCACGGCAGCACTCGGCGGCGAGATCGAAGTGCCCACGCTGGCTGGCAAGGCAGCGATCGACATTCCTGAAGGCACCCAAGCCGGCAAGCAGTTCCGCCTGCGTGGCAAGGGCATCAAGGGCGTGCGTGCCAGCTACCCGGGCGATCTGTACTGCCACATCGCAGTCGAGACACCCGTCAAGCTGACCGAGCACCAGCGCAAGCTCCTGCGCGAACTGGAAGATTCGCTCAAGAAGGGCGGCGCCCGCCACTCGCCCAGCGGCGAGAGTTGGACGGACCGGCTGAAGAACTTCTTCAGCTGACCGCGCACCGGCATCCCATCGAAAACCGCTTGTGGCCTTTTGGCCCAGGCGGTTTTTTCTTGACGCAGGGCAAGAAACTCCCTTAGGCCCGTGCGATGCACGCACAGCGCAGTAGGATGGGTCTCATCGATGATCACCCGGGAGCTTGGGCACATGAACGTCAACATCACCTTCCTGGGCGGCTCCGGCACGGTCACCGGCTCCAAGTACCTGGTGCGTTACAACGGCAAGAGCCTCCTGGTCGATTGCGGCCTGTTCCAGGGCTACAAGCAGTTGCGCCTGCGCAACTGGCAGCCTCTGCCCGTCACGCCGCACCAGATCGACGCCGTGGTGCTGACCCATGCCCACCTGGATCACAGCGGCTACCTGCCGCTGCTGGCGCGCGACGGCTACACCCACGCCATCCACTGCACACCGGGCACACGCGACCTGTGCACCATCCTGCTGCCCGACAGCGGGCACCTGCAGGAAGAAGACGCGGCCTTTCTCAACCGCCACCAGCTCAGCAGCCACAGCCCCGCCCTGCCCCTGTACACCCGGCTCGACGCGCTGCACTGCCTCAAGCAGTTCCAGATCCACCCATTTCACAAGGCGTTTGAGCCCCTGCCCGGCTGGCGTGTGACGTTTTCGCCCGCAGGCCACATCCTTGGTGCAGCCAGCGTGCTGCTGGAGGTGGGAGGCAGGCGCATTCTGTTTTCGGGCGACCTGGGGCGGCCCGATGACCTGCTCATGAACCCGCCTGACGCGCCGCCCCAGGCCGACACCGTGCTCATCGAGTCCACCTACGGCGACCGCGAGCACCCGCCCGAAGGCCCGCTCGATGAACTGGGCCCCGCCCTGCAGCGCCTGGCAGCGCGTGGCGGCATTGCCGTGGTGCCGGTGTTTGCCGTGGGGCGTGCACAGGTCGTGCTGCACGCGATTGGCCTGCTCAAGGCGCAGGGTGTGGTGCCCGCATCGCTCAAGGTGTTTCTGGACAGCCCCATGGCCGTCAGTACCACGGGGCTGTTCCAGCACCACATGCAGGAACACCGCCTGAGCGGCCGCGAGGTGCAGGCACTGGAGCATGGCGCCACCATGGTCCAGACGCCCGAGCAATCCAAGGGGCTGGCCAAGCTTCATGGCCCCATGGTCATCCTGTCGGCCAGCGGCATGGCCACCGGGGGGCGCGTGCTGCACCACCTGGCACTGCACGCAGGCGACCACCGCAACATGATCATCCTGACCGGCCACCAGGCCCCAGGCACCCGTGGTGCGCGGCTGGCAGAGGGCGAAAAAACCATCCGTATCCACGGCCAGGACGTGGCCGTGCGGGCCGAGGTGGTTCGGCTGTCCTCTGCATCAGCCCATGCAGACGGCAACCAGCTCATCGCCTGGCTGCGCAGCATGGGGCACGCGCCGGACAAGGTGTACGTGGTGCATGGTGAAATGGGCGCGGCCGATCTGCTGCGTCAGCGCATTGAACATGAGCTGCGCTGGCGTGCCGCTGTGCCAGAGCACGGCAGCACCTGCACCGCCTGAGCCACGGTAGCTTTCTGGGCCTCAGCGGTTCTACCCTCGCGCAGAAGGGCAGTGCCGCCATCGCGTATCGCGATGTCAAAGCGGTAATAATGGGGAGAAAATAGGCAACCTTCTCATTTCGAGAAGTTAAAACCCCATGAAAAGCTCCGAGCGCAGTTTTGCGCGCCGTATCGACCTGACCTCGCTGCAATTGTTTGTGGCGGTGTGCGAGCTCGGCAGCATTGGCCGCGCGGCTGAGCGCGAATTCATTGCGGCATCGGCCGTCAGCAAGCGCCTGTCGGACCTGGAAACCGCCGTGGACACCGCCCTGCTCTACCGCCACAGCCGGGGCGTCACGCTCACACCCGCAGGCGAGAGCCTGCTGCACCATGCGCGCACCGTGCTGTTTGGCCTCGAACGCATGCAGGGCGAGTTGAGCGAATACGCCGACGGCGTGCGCGGCCATGTCCGCATGCACGCCAACATCTCGGCCATCTTCCAGTTCCTGCCCGAAGACCTGGGCGCCTTTGCGCGCGAGCACAGCCAGATCAAGATCGACCTGCAGGAGCACCTCTCCAGCGACGTGCTGCACGCCGTGCAGGAGGGCGCCGCCGACCTGGGCATCTGCAACATCGGCATGGCCAGTGGCAACGGTGCCCTGGAATTGCAAAGCCGCCCTTATCGCGCCGACAATCTGGTGCTCGTTGTACCCCTGGCGCACGACCTGTCTGCGCTGGACGCTATCAATTTTGAAGAAATTCTGGACTGGGACATCGTGGGCCTGCATGCCAACAGCAGCATCAGCCTGGCCATGCGCGCCGCCGCCGCCGCCGCCGGGCGCCCGCTGCGACAGCGCATCCAGGTCACAGGGCTCGATGCCATGTGCCGCATGATCGACAACGGCCTGGGCGTGGGCCTGCTGCCCGACCGGGCGTTTGCACTGATGCGCGGCGTGGGCAACCTGCAAGCCATCCCGCTGACCGATGCCTGGGCCCACCGCGAGCTGCGCGTGGTGGCTCGCGACTTCGACGCCCTGCCCGTCACGGCCCGTTTGCTGGTGGAACACCTGTCACCCCGGCCAGACCCCGACACTAAAATCCAATCACCCACCTGAAAAGCAGAAAGAAAGCCACGCCATGGGACGCACCCTGTACGACAAGATCTGGGACGAGCATGTCGTCCACACCGAAGAGGACGGCACCTCCATCCTCTACATCGACCGCCATCTGGTGCACGAGGTGACCAGCCCCCAGGCGTTTGAAGGCCTGCGCGAGGCGGGCCGCAAGGTCTGGCGCATGAGCTCCATCGTGGCCACCGCCGACCACAACACGCCCACCACGGGCTGGGAAAACGGCTACGACGGCATCACCGACCCCATCAGCAAAGAGCAGATCACCACGCTGAACGACAACATGGCGCAGATCTCGCCCGCTGCGTTCTTCCCCTTCATGCACAAGCGCCAAGGCATCGTGCACGTCATCGGCCCTGAAAACGGCGCCACCCTGCCCGGCATGACGGTGGTGTGCGGCGACAGCCATACCAGCACGCACGGCGCGTTCGGCGCACTGGCCCATGGCATCGGCACATCCGAGGTCGAGCACGTCATGGCCACGCAGACGCTGCTGGCCAAGAAGGCCAAGAACATGCTGGTGCAGGTGGACGGCACGCTCGCCAAGGGCGTGACGCCCAAGGACGTGGTGCTGGCCATCATCGGCAAGATCGGCACGGCCGGCGGCACCGGCTACACCATCGAATTTGCAGGCTCCGTCTTCCGCGCGATGAGCATGGAAGGCCGCATGACCGTGTGCAATATGGCCATCGAAGGCGGCGCGCGCGCTGGCCTGGTGGCGGTGGACGACAAGACCATTGAATACGTCAGAGGCCGCCCTCTGTCGCCCACGGGCGTCGAATGGGACCAGGCCGTGGCGTACTGGAAGACGCTGCACTCCGACCCCGACGCGAAGTTCGACACCGTGGTGAAGCTCGACGCCTCCGAAATCGTGCCGCAAGTCACCTGGGGCACCTCGCCCGAGATGGTGCTGGGCGTGGATGCCCGCGTGCCGGACCCCGACAAGGAAAAGGATGCCAACAAGCGCGGCGCCATCGAGCGCGCCTTGACCTACATGGGCCTGCAGCCCGGCAAGGCGATCAACGACATCACCATCGACAAGGTGTTCATCGGCAGTTGCACCAACAGCCGCATCGAAGACATGCGCGAAGCCGCCGCCGTGGTCAAGAACCTGGGCCGCAAGGTGGCCAGCAACGTGAAGCTGGCCATGGTGGTTCCCGGCTCGGGCCTCGTCAAAGAGCAGGCCGAGCGCGAAGGCCTGGACAAGATTTTTGTGGCCGCAGGCTTTGAGTGGCGCGAGCCCGGCTGCAGCATGTGCCTGGCCATGAACGCCGACCGCCTGGAGCCGGGCGAGCGCTGCGCATCCACCAGCAACCGCAACTTCGAAGGCCGCCAGGGCGCTGGTGGCCGCACCCATCTCGTCAGCCCCGCCATGGCAGCCGCCGCCGCCGTGCACGGTCATTTTGTGGACATTCGCCAATTCGCCTGAAGGAGCCCGCCATGAAGAAAATCGCCGCCATCCTCATCGCACTGTCTGCCGCCTTGCTGCTGGGCGGGTGCAACACCGTCAAGGGCGTAGGCCAGGACGTCCAACGGGCAGGGGGCGCACTCGAACGCGCCGCCAACAAGTAACAAGGCACCCATGCAGAAATTCACCTTACTCAAGGGCCTGGTGGCCCCGATGGACCGCGAGAACGTCGATACCGACGCGATCATCCCCAAGCAGTTTCTGAAGTCGATCAAGAAGACCGGCTTTGGCGTGAACCTGTTTGACGAATGGCGCTACCTGGACCACGGCGAGCCGGGCCAGGACCCGGCCAGCCGCAAGCCCAACCCCGACTTCGTGCTGAACCAGCCGCGCTATGCAGGCGCCTCCATCCTGCTGGCACGCAAGAACTTCGGCTGCGGCTCCAGCCGCGAACACGCGCCCTGGGCACTGGACCAGTTCGGCTTTCGCGCCGTGATCGCGCCGAGTTTTGCCGACATCTTCTTCAACAACTGCTTCAAGAACGGCCTGCTGCCCATCGTGCTGCCCGAGGCAACGGTGGCCCAGCTGTTCGATGAAGTGCACGCCTTCCCCGGCTACCAACTCACCATCGACCTGGAGCGCCAAGTCATCGTGCGTCCGCAAGGCGAAGAAATTCCGTTCGAGGTGCAGGCCTTCCGCAAGTACTGCCTGCTCAACGGCTTTGACGACATCGGCCTGACCTTGCGCCAGTCCGACAAGATCAAGGCGTTTGAAGCGCAGCGCCTGGCGACTAAGCCCTGGCTGGCGCACACCATGGTGTCGTAAGACACCACAGGCATCAAAAATATCATTTAAATTAGCCTCTAGCGCTTTATCCATAAGCGGTAGCAGCTATCAAAATCAAAGCAAATTCAATGAAAATCGCAGTTCTGCCGGGTGACGGCATCGGTACCGAAATCGTCTCCGAAGCCGTGAAGGTTCTGGAAGCCCTGGACCTGAATTTCGAGATGGAATCTGCCCTGGTCGGCGGCGCCGCCTACGAGGCCCACGGCCACCCGCTGCCCGAATCCACCCTGAAGCTCGCCAAGGAAGCCGACGCCATCCTGTTCGGCGCTGTGGGCGACTGGAAGTACGACAAGCTTGACCGCCCCCTGCGCCCCGAGCAGGCCATCCTGGGCCTGCGCAAGAACCTGGGCCTGTTCGCCAACTTCCGCCCCGCCATCTGCTACGAGCAACTGGTGGGCGCATCGAGCCTCAAGCCCGAGCTGATCGCGGGCCTCGATATCCTCATCATCCGCGAACTGACGGGCGACATCTACTTTGGCCAGCCGCGTGGTCGCCGCGTGGCCACCGATGGCCACTTCCCCGGTGCCGAGGAAGCCTTCGACACCATGCGCTACAGCCGCCCCGAGATCGAGCGCATCGCCCACGTCGCCTTCCAGGCCGCTCGCAAGCGCAACAAGAAGGTCACCAGCGTGGACAAGGCCAACGTGCTCGAAACCTTCCAGTTCTGGAAGGATGTGGTCACCGACGTGCACAAGGAATACCCCGACGTCGAGCTGCAGCACATGTACGTGGACAACGCCGCCATGCAGCTGGTCAAGGCCCCCAAGGCGTTTGACGTGGTGGTGACCGGCAACATGTTCGGCGACATCCTGTCGGACGAAGCCTCCATGCTCACCGGCTCCATCGGCATGTTGCCCTCGGCCAGCCTGAACAGCAGCAACCAGGGCCTGTACGAACCCAGCCACGGCAGTGCGCCCGACATCGCCGGCAAGGGCGTGGCCAACCCGCTGGCCACCATCCTCTCGGCCGCGATGATGCTGCGCTTCAGCCTGAACCAGGAAGCCGCCGCCCAGCGCATCGAAGCCGCCGTGCAAAAGGTGCTGGCGCAGGGCCTGCGCACGCCCGATATCTACAGCGAAGGCACCACCAAGGTGGGTACGGCGCAGATGGGCGATGCAGTGGTGAAGGCGCTGACCGCCTGATCCCCCGCTCAGCGGTCACAAAAAAGCGCCGGACACTCCCGGCGCTTTTTTATTGTGGAGCCGGGGTACTGCCCGTACCGCCTACAGCCACCCGTTGTCGATGAATTCCATGATGGCGTAGCGCCGGTTCTCCAGCGGCCGCTCGCGCACTGCTGCCACGATGTGCGCAACGCCCTCTGCATACGGAGCATCGCCATAAACACGGGTTTCCAGCGTCACGCTGCAAGCCCCATCCTCTATCAGAACCTGGTGGTAGGCATGGCGGCCAAGATGTTCTGGGGGAATCTGCAGCACGCGCTGCTGAACCTCGGCATCGCGCACGGACCGGATATCACCGGGCACCAGACCCAGCGCCTGCGCCATGCTCACGGCCGTGCCCGGCACCGACGACTTCTGAGCCTGGTGCGACTCGGTCAGCCCGATGCGATAGCCACGGAACAAGTGCCCACTGCGCTCCAGCATGGCCATGAACTTGAGCATCAGAAGGTTGGTGTTGGGACACAGGACCACGGGAAAACCTACAGCCAGGTGTTCCAGCGTCGATCCCGTGGACAGCTCCACCAGCGCGGAGCACGTGGATTCACAGAACGCGCTCACCGCTTGCAGCTCCCGGCCCGAGCCTGCATGCACCACCAGCGATTTTTCTGCAGGCAGCCCCTCGGCGGCCCAGGGCACAACCTGGCCAGCGTCCCCAGAGGGCAGCGCCCCCAACAGCTCCCTGGCCAGCTTGCCAGACCCCACAACGATGACTTGCATTTTTCCACTCTCGATGAATCGCAGACAAAGCGATAGGCAGGACTGTAGTGCGGTGCAGACCATGGGCGCAGACTCTCCCCCAAGTCATTGGCTTTTTCTACCGTCTATCCCGCCGATCGCTCCCCAGAGATGCCTGTTGGAACAACGGCACAGAGCCCAAAGCCCGCATCCGCTACAATCTTCGCCTATGTTTGCCGCCCACACGTTCGCCCTGAACATTGCACCCGCCGCCACGGCCGGTGTGGCTGCGCGCGCAACCATCACCAAAACCACGACCATTAAGGGCTGACTCAGCCTGGTTCGTCGTGCGCCCTTCCTGGCCAGACGAGCCAGGCGAGCAGTCCGGTCTGGCACTGTTTCTTACTTAGAAAGGGCGTTGAAATGAGCAAGTTGGTAGGGTTGGTCGGCTGGCGCGGCATGGTCGGCTCGGTCCTGATGGACCGTATGGAACAAGAGAAGGACTTCGATCTGATCGAACCCATGTTCTTCTCCACCTCGAACGCAGGCGGCAAGGCCCCTGCCCAAGCCAAGAACGAGACTGCACTGCAGGATGCGTTCAACATCGAGGCTCTCAAGCGCTGCGAAATCATCATCACCGCCCAGGGCGGTGACTACACCTCTGAAGTGTTCCCAAAGCTGCGCGCCGCCGGCTGGAACGGCCACTGGATCGATGCCGCCTCCACCCTGCGCATGGACAAGGACGCCGTGATCATTCTCGATCCGGTCAACATGCCCGTCATCAAGAACGCCCTGGCCAACGGCGGCAAGAACTGGATCGGCGGCAATTGCACCGTGAGCTGCATGCTGATGGGCGTGGGCGCTCTGTACAAGGCAGGTCTGGTGGAATGGATGAGCACCCAGACCTACCAGGCAGCATCAGGTGGCGGCGCGCAGCACATGCGCGAGCTGCTCACGCAGTACGGCACGCTGAACGCCGAAGTGCGCGCACTGCTCGACGATCCCAAGAGCGCCATCCTGGAAATCGACCGCAAGGTCATCGCAAAGCAGCGCAGCCTGTCAGCCGCTGAAACCGCCAACTTCGGCGTACCGCTGGGCGGCTCGCTGATCCCCTGGATCGACAAGGACCTGGGCAACGGCATGTCCAAGGAAGAGTGGAAGGGCATGGCCGAGACCAACAAGATCCTGGGTATGGGCGAGGGCTTCAACGCCTCCGCCATTCCCGTCGATGGTTTCTGCGTGCGCGTGGGCGCTATGCGCTGCCACAGCCAGGCGCTGACTTTCAAACTCAAGAAGGATGTGCCCGTGGCCGACCTCGAAGCCATGATCGCCGCCGACAACCAGTGGGTCAAGGTGGTGCCCAACACCCGTGAAGCCACCATCCAGGACCTGACCCCCGTGGCGGTGACCGGCACCATGAACATCCCCGTGGGCCGCATCCGCAAGCTGGCCATGGGCCCTGAATATGTGGGCGCCTTCACCATTGGCGATCAGCTGCTCTGGGGCGCCGCCGAGCCCCTGCGCCGCATGCTGCGCATCTTGCTCGACGCCTAAGCCGGCAATCCCCAAAAAGCGCGCACGGCCCTCGCCGTGCGCGCTTTTTTACGCCCGGCACCTTGACACACTCAGTTACGTCACGTTGGCAATTGGCAACATTTGAATGCCCCAATCTGGTGCGTCTGAACCTCGCTCAAAGCTTCGGAGCCACCTCAGCTTGTCAGTGCAAAACATTGATGCTATGGTGCTTTTTACATATTTTCACGCGCCGGGGCGGGACCAGACCATGAGAAAAAAAGCACCGCTCGACCGAGCCGCACAAAAACCTAATCAGTTGTTGGCAAACATGCATCGTTGGAAATTTTCTGTCCTGGCGGCTGCGGCCGTAGCGTCGGCTGGCTTTTACGCTGGCGACGCCTCGGCCCTGGCGTTGGGCCGCATCACCGTGCAGTCTGCCTTGGGCGAGCCTTTGCGCGCCGAAATTGACCTGCCCCAGATCACCCCCGCCGAAGCCGACACCCTGCGCGCTACGACGGCTACCCCGGAAGTTTTTCGCGCCCAGGGCATGGAATACACGCCCGCGATCAACAACCTGCAAATCCAGCTGCAGCGTCGCCCAGACGGCACCGCCGTGCTGCGTCTGACGAGTGATCGTCCGGTGAACGACCCCTTCCTTGATCTGGTGCTGGACGCCAACTGGGGCTCGGGCCGCATTGTGCGCAGCTATACCATGCTGTTTGACCCGCCAGCACTGCGCCGCGCAGCACCGAATGTGACGGCGTCCCCTCAGATCTCGGCACCTGCCGCCCCATCGGCGCCCGCCGTGCGCGCATCGGTCGCTCCGCGCGCCTCCGAATCCTCTGCCGCTGCTGCACCGCCAGCACCACGGCCGGCAGCAGCAGCCCCTCGTCCAACCCCCGCAGACGGCGTCAAGGTGCAGGCCGGTGACACCGCTGGCCGCCTGGCGAATGCCTACCGTCCCGCCAGCGTGTCTCTGGATCAGATGCTGGTTGCCATGATGCGTGCGAACCCGGACGCATTCATTCAAGGCAATGTCAATCGCCTCAAAGCTGGCGCGGTACTGCAGATGCCCGATGAAGTTGCGGCGCAGGCAACCCCAGCCCCCGAGGCACGCCAGATCCTGGCAGCCCAGGCCAAGGATTTCAACGAATTCCGCCGCAAGCTGGCAGGTGCCGCCCCGACCACGGCAGTGGCCGCTGCAGAGCGCTCTGCGTCAGGATCGGTGCAGACCCGCGTGGAGGACAAGAAACCTGCCACGACCGCACCCGACAAGCTGACGCTGTCCAAAGGCTCCGTGAAGGGCCAGAAGGCCGCCGAGGACCAGCTCGCCAAGGACAAGCAAGCCAGCGAGGCCGCCACCCGGATGGCCGAACTGTCCAAGAACATTACCGACCTGAACAAGCTGGGCGCAGCATCGGCCGCTGCTGGCAGTGCCGCGCCCGCTGGTGGTGCCAGCGCCCCCGCTGGCGTGGCCGTGCAAGCCCCCGCAGTCCCTGCCACGCCCACAGCGCCCGCCGCGCCCGAAACACCTGCGTCGGCTCCCGTGCCCCCAGCCAGTGCCCCAGCGGATGTTGCCGTTCCTGCCGAGGCAGCCTCCGAACCCGCCTCTGCACCTGCTCCCGTCGCATCCGCACCCGCAGCCCCCGTACGGATGCCTGCGCCAGCACCAGCCCCTGTTGAAGAGCCGAGTTTCCTGTCCGGCCTCATGGACGATCCGATCCTGCCCTTGGCCGGTGGTGGCCTGCTGGCCCTGTTGCTGGGTTATGGCGCTTACCGTGTAGTGCAGCGTCGCCGCCAGAACGCTGGCGTAGACAGCTCGTTCCTGGAAAGCCGCATCCAGCCTGATTCATTCTTCGGTGCCAGCGGCGGACAGCGCGTGGATACCGCCAACAGCGAAATGACGACCGGCTCGTCCATGGCCTACTCCCCGAGCCAGCTCGATGCTGGCGGCGATGTGGATCCCGTGGCGGAGGCAGACGTTTATTTGGCCTATGGCCGCGACCTGCAGGCCGAGGAAATCCTGAAGGAAGCGATTCGCCACAATCCGGCCCGCGTGTCGGTCCATGTGAAGCTCGGCGAAATTTACGCCAAGCGCCAGGATCGCAAGGCACTGGAAGCGGTGGCAGGGGATGTGTTCAAGCTGACGCAGGGCGAAGGCCCGGACTGGAACCGCATTGCCGAACTCGGCCGCGACCTGGACCCCGAAAACCGCTTGTACCAGCCTGGCGGCCGCCCCGGCATGGCCGAGGACGAATCTCCATCGCTACCCCCAGGTGGCTTCCCGAGCACCTTCACGGGCGGTGCTGGCAATGCGGCGGCCACAGCGGCACTCCCCCCCGATCTCGACCTGGATCTCGATCTGGACCTGCCAGATGACGCACTGACCGACGCTCCCTCGGTGGCACCAGCACCCCCAGGCGGGTTTGCAGCGGCTGCCGCTGCAGCAGCGGCCGCAGGTGGCACCCGTCGCACTACGGACGCCGATGCCAGCGATGAACCACAAACACTGCGCCCGGAACTGGATTTGCCAGAGCTGCCCTCTGCAACTGCACCAGCCTGGGGTGGTCAAGATACAGCCCCCGGCCCGATGATGGCCCCTCCGCCCGTCGCCAACCTCGACTTCCCGAGCGCAGACGACCTGAGCATGGCGCCATCTGGCCCCATGCCGCTGGCAGGCGACGCCAAGGATTCCGGCCCCATGGAATTTGATCTGGGCGAACTGTCTCTGGACCTGAACGCACCGTCCAAGCCCATGGCAGCCCCTGCGGCCAAGGCACCCGCTCCGGCACCCGAGTTCGTCGATGACGGCTCGGCTGCGGCGCAGGATGATCCGCTGGCTACCAAGCTGGCATTGGCCGAAGAGTTCAACGCCATTGGCGACACCGACGGTGCTCGCACGCTGATCGAAGAAGTGGTGGCCGAATCCAGCGGCGCCCTCAAGACCCGCGCCCAGCGTATGCTGGCCGAACTGGGCTGATGCAGCCGGGTTCTCTCACGGCGCGCTTTCCCCACCCCCAGGCCGCCCCATGATGCGGGTGGCGCTGGGTGTCAGCTACAACGGACAGGCCTACAGCGGCTGGCAAAGCCAGCTGTCGGGCAACACGATTCAGGACAAACTCGAAGCGGCCCTGGGCCGCTTTGCCACGCACCCTGTCAGCACTTTGTGCGCAGGCCGTACCGACGCAGGTGTGCATGGATTGATGCAGGTGGTGCACTTTGACACGCCGCTGAACCGCCCGCCCTCCTCCTGGGTACGGGGTACCAACACCTTTCTTCCTGCCGATATTGCCGTGCAATGGGCGCAGCCCGTGCCGGACGGCTTCCATGCCCGCGCCAGCGCGATCACGCGGCGCTATGCCTATGTGCTGCTGCAGTCCCCCGTGCGGCCGAGTGTGGACGCCGGTCGCGTGGGCTGGGTTTTCCATCCGCTGGACCACCAAGCGATGCGGCAAGCTGCGGACTACCTGCTGGGCGAGCACGACTTCACCTCGTTTCGTGCGTCGGCGTGCCAGGCCAAGTCCCCCGTCAAGACCCTGCAGCGCATCGGCATTACGCGCCGGGGTCTGGGAGAACCACACCCGGAGCTGGGCTGGAGCCCCTGCTACTGGCGCTTTGAGTTCGAAGCCAATGCGTTTTTGCACCACATGATCCGCAACATCATGGGCTGCCTGATTGCCGTGGGCCAGGGCAACCAGCCTCCTGAATGGGTGGCGCAGGTGCTCGCCGCCAAATCCCGCGATGCGGCAGCGCCCACGTTTTCGCCGGATGGGCTGTTTTTTCAAGGCCCGGTCTATGACGCCGCCTGGGGCTTGCCCCAGCGCACGGCTGCGTATGATTGGTTGCCATGAACGCACAAGAGATCTCCAAGCTGCCGCATGCACGCACCCGCATCAAAATCTGCGGCCTGACCCGCGAGCAGGACGTGGATGCCGCAGTGGCGGCAGGCGCCGATGCAGTGGGTTTCGTGCTGTATGCCCCCAGCCCGCGTGCGGTAACACCCGAACGCGCAGCACAACTGGCCAGACGCCTGCCGCCCTTTGTCACACCAGTTTTGCTGTTCGTGAACGAGCCCGCTACCAGTGTGATAGCTACCAGCGCTTTGATAGCAGGCGCTACGATCCAGTTTCACGGTGATGAATCTCCCCAGGATTGCCTGGCCGCCACCCACCAAGGCGCACGCCCCTACCTGCGAGCCGCCCGAATTCCCCTGGGCGACGGTGCGGCCAGCTTTGACCTCGTAAAATACGCCCACGATTACTCTCACGCCCAGGCCATCCTGCTCGACGCCCATGTCGAAGGTTTTGGCGGCAGCGGCAAGGCATTCAATTGGTCACTCCTTCCACCAAGCGTCAGCTCTCACCTCGTTTTGTCTGGTGGACTCACGCCTGCAAACGTGACCGATGGCATTTTGCAAGTCCGCCCGCGGGGTCTCTCGCTGGCGGTTGATGTCAGTTCCGGCGTCGAAGCCGATGGCCCCGATGGAAAGCCCATCAAGGGCATCAAAGACGCACTGAAGATCCAACGCTTCGTTGCCGCCGTGCGGGCGGCCGATGCACAACTTGCAAAGAATCCCCATGAATTCCTATCAGCAACCTGATACTTCCGGTCATTTCGGCCCCTACGGCGGCAGCTTCGTCAGCGAAACCCTGACCCACGCCATCCAGGAACTGCGCGAGGCCTACGCGCGCTACCAAAACGACCCCGATTTTCTGGCCGAGTTTCACTACGAACTCAAGCACTTCGTCGGTCGCCCATCACCCATCTACCACGCAGCCCGTACCAGCCGCGAAATGGGTGGCGCGCAGATCTACCTCAAACGTGAGGACCTGAACCACACCGGCGCTCACAAGATCAACAACGTGATTGGCCAGGCCATGCTGGCCAAGCGCATGGGCAAGCCCCGCGTGATTGCAGAAACGGGCGCAGGTCAGCACGGCGTGGCCACGGCCACCATCTGCGCGCGCTATGGCCTGGAATGCGTGGTGTACATGGGTGCAGAGGACGTCAAGCGCCAAAGCCCCAACGTGTACCGCATGAAACTGCTGGGCGCCACGGTGGTGCCCGTGGAATCGGGCAGCAAGACGCTGAAAGATGCGCTCAACGAGGCCATGCGCGACTGGGTGGCCAATGTGGACAACACCTTCTACATCATCGGCACGGTGGCAGGCCCACACCCCTACCCCATGATGGTGCGTGACTTCCAGAGCGTGATCGGCAAGGAGTGCATCGACCAGATGCCCGCCATGTTGGCCGAGCAAAAAGTGCTGGGCGACCAGCCCGATGCCGTGATCGCCTGCGTGGGTGGCGGCAGCAACGCCATGGGCATCTTCCACCCCTACATCCCGTTCGAGAAAACGCGCCTCATTGGCGTGGAAGCCGCAGGCGAAGGGCTGGAGTCGGGCAAACACTCGGCATCGCTGCAAAAGGGCAGCGCGGGCGTGCTGCACGGGAACCGCACCTTCATCCTGCAGGACGACAATGGCCAGATCACAGAAACCCACAGTATCAGTGCAGGGCTGGACTATCCGGGCGTGGGCCCGGAGCACGCCTGGTTGCAGGAAATCGGGCGTGCCGAATACGTCGGCATTACCGACAAGGAGGCTCTGGAAGCCTTCCACTACCTGTGCCGCACCGAGGGCATCATCCCCGCGCTCGAATCCAGCCATGCCGTGGCCTACGCCATGAAACTGGCCAAAACCATGCGCCCTGACCAATCGATCCTGGTCAACCTCTCGGGCCGTGGTGACAAGGACATTGGCACCGTGGCCGACCTGAGCGGCGCCGATTTTTACTGCCGACCCAGCTGCCAGGGGCAGTCCGTCAAGGGCGGCGAGCAATCCATCAAGGTGGTGAAGTAAATGAGCCGTATTGCATCCACCTTCTCTGCCCTGCAAGCGCAGGGCCGCAAGGCACTGATTCCCTATGTGACCGCTGGTTTCCCGTTCGCCGACATCACCCCTGCACTCATGCACGGCATGGTGGAGGCCGGTGCCGACGTGATTGAGCTGGGCGTGCCCTTTTCCGACCCCATGGCCGATGGCCCGGTGATTCAAAAGGCGGGCGAAAAAGCCCTCAGCCTGGGCATTGGCATGGTGCAGGTGCTCGACCATGTGCGCGAGTTCCGCAAGCGCAACAGCACCACACCCGTGGTGCTGATGGGCTATGCCAACCCCGTGGAGCGCTACGACCAAAAGCACGGTGCAGGCGCCTTTGTGCGCGATGCGGCGGCCGCTGGCGTGGACGGCGTGCTCATCGTGGACTACCCACCCGAAGAGTGCGAGGCCTTTGCGGCCAGCCTGCGTGAGCACGGCATGGACCTGATCTTCCTGCTGGCCCCCACCAGCACCGATGAGCGCATGGCCCAGGTGGCGCGCGTGGCCAGCGGCTACGTGTACTACGTGTCGCTCAAGGGCGTGACCGGCTCGGGCGCGCTGGACACCTCGGCCGTGGAGCAAATGCTGCCTCGCATCCGCCAGCATGTGACGATCCCCGTGGGTGTGGGCTTTGGAATTCGCGACGCCGCCACCGCCCAGGCGATTGGCAAGGTGGCCGATGCGGTGGTCATTGGCAGCCGCATCATCCAGCTGATTGAAGACCAAGAGCACGCCAAGGTGGTGCCAATCACGATCGACTTCCTGCGCGGCATCCGCAAGGCAATGGACGCGTAGACGCATAATGCAGCCCGGCGCGCCGCCCTCATCGGGGCACGGGCGCGCCACAGATTCCACCCGGCCTGCCCCCTGCGGCGCCCCAGCGCCCCGGCAGGCCGAGCCACTGAAGAGGAGAACACCATGTCCTGGCTCGAAAAACTTCTGCCCTCCAAGATCCAGCAAACCGACCCCACCGAGCGCCGCCAGGTGCCTGAAGGGCTGTGGATCAAGTGCCCGAGCTGCGAAACGGTGCTCTACAAGGCCGATCTGGAGCAAAACCAGAACGTTTGCCCCCATTGCAGCCACCACCACCGCATTGGCGCGCGCGCGCGGCTGAACGCTTTTCTGGACGCCGAAGGCCGCTATGAAATCGGCCAGGAAGTGCTGCCTGTGGATGCCCTCAAGTTCAAGGACAGCCGCAAATACCCCGAGCGCCTGAAGGAAGCCCTGGAAAACACGGGTGAAACCGATGCCCTCATCGTCATCGGTGGGGCGGTCAAGAGCATCAACGTGGTGGCAGCGTGCTTTGAGTTCGACTTCATGGGTGGCTCGATGGGCTCCGTGGTGGGCGAGCGTTTTGTGCGCGGCGTGGAAACCGCCATCGAGCAGAAGGTGCCCTTCATCTGCTTTACCGCCACGGGCGGCGCACGCATGCAGGAAGGCCTTCTGTCCCTGATGCAGATGGCCAAGACCAACGCAGCGCTGACCCGCCTGGCCAAGAAGGGCCTGCCCTACATCAGCGTGCTGACCGATCCGACCATGGGCGGCGTGAGCGCAGGTTTTGCGTTTGTGGGCGACATCGTGATTGCCGAGCCCAAGGCCCTGATCGGCTTTGCCGGACCGCGTGTGATCGAATCCACAGTGCGCGTGACTCTGCCCGAAGGCTTCCAGCGCGCCGAATTCCTGCAAACCAAGGGCGCCGTGGACTTCATTTGTGACCGCCGTGAACTGCGCAACACCGTGGCCAGCAGCTTGGCCATGCTGCAGCGTTTGCCTGCTGACGCAGTGATGTAACACCACCGGGTGGGTGCGTGCGCAAAGCCTCGTGCAGAGGTGATGCGCCCGCCAAAGCTGCGAAAGTACTATAATTTTGATAGCTGCAAGCGCTTTACAGATAAGCGCTAGATTTCAGTTTGACTGATATTTTTGGTGTCAGATATCCATCTGACGCGCGTCATACACAGCCGCCGAAACCGGCGCGGCCCCAACCAGGGACGACAAGCAAGGGCCGCCCCGCAGCAAGGCCGTCGTCCCCCTGGGGGGGAAGGCGCCAAAGGCGACTCAGGGGGGCTACTTCATTACGCTGGCCTGCAAATGGCCCAGCACGATCATCGCCACCTGCAGCAACACCAGCACGGCCAGCGGCGACAGGTCGATACCGCCCACCAGCGGGATGATGCGGCGAAACGGCCGCAGGATGGGCTCACACAGCCGGGCAATCACATCGGCCAGGGGTGACCGCGCCTGCACCCACGACATCACGGCATAGACGATCAACAAGCCAATCAGCCCCGACACCGCCACCCGCGCGAGGCCAAACAATGCCAGCCACGGCAGCCAGGCCCATGCCGAGGCGGCGCCCAGCAGCAGGGTCAGCAAAAAATACTGCGCCAGCTGCAGCAACACGGCTGCCACCAGGCTCGACACATCCCAGCGCCCCACCGGCGGGATCACGCGGCGCAGCGGCATGATGAGCCAGTCCGTCAGCGCAAAAACCAGTCCGCCGACGGGGTTGGAAAACGGCACGCGCTGCCACTGCATGTACAGCCGCAACAGGCATGCCCCGGTGAGCAGGCCACCAACAACGTCGAGCAGGAAAGAGGCGATCTGGTAGAGCATGGATGAGACAAAAATATGGGGCCGCCGCGAAAGCAGGCTGCGCCATGGGATGATAGCGAGCCAAGGTATCCCCCCTTTCATGACACAACCCCTCACCCTGTCATCCTTGCCCCTTTTCCCTCTGGGCTCCGTGCTGTTCCCAGGTGGTCTGCTGGCCCTGCGCGTGTTCGAAGTGCGCTACCTGGACATGGTGCGCAAGTGCCATCAGGCGGGCGCCCCCTTTGGCGTGGTCGCCCTCACGCAAGGCCGCGAAGTGCGCCAGGCGGGCGCGCCTGAAGAACAGTTCAACGATGTGGGCACCCTGGCCGTCATCGAGCAGATCGACACCCCGCAGCCTGGCCTGATCACACTGCTGTGCCGTGGCAGCCAGCGCTTTCGCATCACCCAGCGCAGCCACCTGCCCCATGGCCTGTGGATCGCCGATGTGGGGCACATCGACCCGGATCTGATGGTGCCGATCCCGCAAGACCTGAGAAAGGCATCGACAGCCCTCGCCCAGGTGCTGCACACCCTGAAGCAGCGTGACCCCGAAACTCCGACTGCGATTGTCCCCACGGCAGCCCAGCTGGACGACTGCGGATGGGTGGCCAACCGCTGGTGCGAGCTTTTGCCCGTGCCCCTGGAACTCAAGCAGCGCCTGATGGAGCTGGACAACCCGCTGGTGCGGCTGGAACTGGTGGGCGATGTGCTGGAGCGGACCGGAATTGCCCCCACACAATGAGCCGCCGAATCGCTACTGCCCCCTCTTCTTCTCATAGCCCATGCTGAACCGCATCCTGGGCTGGTCCCGCGCAGCCAAGCGCATGGTGGTGGTGGCCATGGACATCTGTCTGGGTGTCATCGCGATGTGGCTGGCCTTCACGCTGAGGCTGGAGACGCCCCACTGGCCCTCAGGCATGCAGTGGCTTGCGTATGCGCTGGCGCCCGCCCTTGCGTTTCCGATTTTTGCCAAGCTGGGGCTTTACCGCGCCATCTTCCGCTACACGGGGATCACGGCGCTCATCACCACGGGCAAGGCCGTGGCCATCTACGGTGCCCTGTTGCTGGGCTGCCTGCTGGCGGCTCAGTGGGAGGGCGTACCCCGCAGCGTCGGCATCCTCCAGCCGCTGTTGTTCATGCTGCTGGTCGGTGCCAGCCGCGCACTGGGCTGGCTGGCGCTGGCAGGGCGCAGCAGCCATGCGCCGTACCGACTGCTGATCTACGGCGCTGGCAGTGCCGGCGCACAGACGGCTGCGGGGCTGGGCAGCATGCGCCAGTACCTGCTCAAAGGGTTTGTGGACGACGATACCAGCAAGATCGGGCGCAGCATCAACGGCGTGCGTGTGCACGCCTCCAACGCGCTGCCCGAGGTGGTACGCCGCCTTGGCATCACCGACGTGCTGCTGGCGCTGCCCAGCACCACGCGCGAGCGACGGCGGCAGATCATCGAAAGCCTGCGCGAGTTGCCCGTGCGGATCCGCACGCTGCCGGGCCTGTCGGACTTGGCCAGCGGCCGGGTGACCGTCACGGACTTCCAGGACCTTGAAATCGAAGACCTGCTGGGCCGGGAGCCAGTGGCGCCGGACCCAGGACTGCTGGGGCGCAATCTGGCGGGCACGGTGGTCCTGGTGACCGGAGCGGGCGGCAGCATTGGCAGCGAACTGTGCCGGCAGATCGTGCGCGAAGGGCCGCGCCAGTTGCTGCTGGTGGACCACAGCGAATACGCGCTGTACTCCATCCACCACGAATTGGCGGCGCTGGCGCACCAGGGCGAGCATGAGTGTGCGCTGGTGCCCCTGCTCGCCAGCGTCACCCACAAGGCGCGAATGGCAGACATCTGCCAGCAATACCGGCCCACCTCCATCTACCATGCGGCCGCCTATAAGCACGTGCCCATGGTGGAGGCCAACGCGGGCGAAGGTATTTTGAACAACGTGTTTGGCACCCTGAACATGGTGCAGGTGGCGCTGGAGTGCGGTGCCAACCATTTCGTGCTGATTTCCACCGACAAGGCCGTGCGCCCGACCAACATCATGGGCGCCACCAAACGTGTGGCAGAGATGGTGCTGCAAGCAATTGCAGCGTCGCCCCGAGCGCCTTTCCCGCAGCTTGCCGACAGCTCACCCGCCTGGACTTGCCCCACCCGCCTGTCGATGGTGCGCTTTGGCAATGTACTGGGCTCCAGTGGCAGCGTGATACCGCTGTTTCGCAAGCAGATCGCGGCCGGTGGCCCCCTTACCGTGACGCACCCGGACGTCACGCGCTACTTCATGACCATTGCCGAAGCCGCCCAGCTGGTACTGCAGGCAGGGGCGATGGCCGAGGGCGGCGACGTGTTCCTGCTGGACATGGGCGAGCCCCTACAGATCCGGGAATTGGCAGAGCGCATGGTGGCCCTGTCGGGATTGACGGTGCGCGACGATCTGCACCCCGAAGGAGACATCGAAATCGTTTTCACCGGGCTGCGCCCGGGTGAAAAACTTTTCGAGGAACTGCTGATTGGAGACAATCCCTTTCCCACCGACCACCCCCGCATCCTGCGGGCGCGTGAAGAATACCGACCCTGGGAGGAGCTGCAGACCTTGCTCCAGGCATTGCAGAAGGCAGCCCAAGCGGGCGACCCCATCGCCATGACCGCTCTGCTGCGGCAGCTGGTGCCTGGCTACCACCCCGAAACGCAACCCGTACTGCCATGAAGTCGGGACTTGTACGGGCAACGCTGACCCTGCTCACGGGCAGCGTTGCAGCTCACGCCATCCCGCTGGTGCTGGGCCCGGCACTCACACGCATCTACAGCCCTGAGGACTTCGGACAGTTTGCACTGCTGTGGGCGCTGGCAACCAACCTGGCGGTGGTGGGCTGTGCGCGCTATGAATTCGCACTCCCCCTCGAAAGCACCGAGCTGCGCGCCGCCCAGCTCATGGCGCTGTGCGCTCGCATCTTGCTCGCTGTCACCACGGCATCTGCTGCAGCCGCAGCCGTGCTCCTGCTGTGGCGCGGCATGCCGATGGTGTGGGCGCTGCCATTGGCGGTGTTCGCAGGCGGTGCTGTGCAATGGCTCACGCTGTGGGCGACACGGTCCCAACGCTTTGGTCTGCTGTCGGCGGCCAGGCTGCTGCAACAAGGCGGTGGCGCCATCCTGCAATTGCTGTTCGGATTCATGAAGACCGGCCCGCTGGGTCTGGTGCTGGGCGCCACATTGGCCAGCCTGGGCGCGGCATGGATGCTGGCCAGGCCTGCCCCTGCGGGTGGCTGGGGGGGTCTGTGGCGCCAGCCGTTGGCCGCACTCCGGTCCATGGCCCAACAGCACCGGGACTTTCCGTTGCTCAACACACCCCACGCTTTCATGGGGGCGCTACAGGACACCCTGACTCTGGTGCTGGTGGCGGCCTGGACTGGAGACGCCGCAGCGGGGTTCTGGGCGCTGGCGCTGCGCTACCTCAAGGCACCTGCGACCCTCATCGGCGGGGCCTTGTCGCAAACCCTGTACCCCCGCCTTCTGAAGGCGCAGAGCCCCAACGAAGCGCGCACCCTGGTGCGCCAGGCCATGATGGGGCTGGCCGCCCTGGCCTGCCCGCTGGCGGCAATGCTGCTTGCCTGGGGTCCGGACATCTTTTCCCTGGCCTTTGGCGACCAATGGGCGCAGACCGGGGAACTGGCCCGGTCCATTGCGCCGTACATCGCCGTGCATTTCATGGCATCGCCCCTCGCGGTGGTCACCATGGCCTGGGGCGCGCAGGCCTGGGCGCTGCGCCTGGCGTTGGTTGGACAATGCCTGTTTTTTGCGGGCCTGCTGCTGGGCCTCCATCTGGGCGGGCTGACCGGCGCCGGATGGGGCGTGTCAGCGAGCATGCTGGCCTACTTTGCCTACTATTTCTGGGCGTTGGCAAACTGGAAGGACATCCCCCATGAGAGCCGTGCTTAACCGCTGGCGCCGCCGTATCTGGCAGGCGCTGTTCTACCGCATGGTGTTCGGGGAAAGCGACCACCTGGGCCGCAGCCTGCCCCACACCCGCATTGCCCCCAGCACCTGCATCGAAGGCGCCGAGGGGCTGCGGCTTTCCGACCACGTGTTCATAGGGCAATTCAACTTCATCGACGCCACGGCAGGCCTGCAGATTGGGCAAGGGGTGCAGATCACCAACTTCGTCAGCATCGTCACCCACAGCTCCCACCGCGCCATTCGCCTCCTGGGCAGCAGCTACGCAGTCCACGAGCGCCCCAAGCCTGGCTACATCAGCGCGCCCGTGGAGATCGGCGCCTACACCTTTGTCGGCCCCCACAGCCTGATCGAAGCGGGTACACGCATCGGCAAGGGGGTGGTGGTGTGCGCCTACGCGCAGGTGCGCGGCGAAGTGCCCGATTTCGCCATCATGGCAGGGGCCCCTGCGCGCCAGATTGGCGACGTGCGCGAGCAGGATGAGCGCCTGCTGTTGCAGCATCCGGAACTGCGCCCACACTACAAATCCTGGACGCAGACGGTCTGACATGCCAATACACCTCTGCCTGCTGGGCGATGCCACCAGCCCCCATGTCCAGCGGTGGGCGCGGGAGATGCTCCAGCGTGGCTACCGCGTTTCGCTGATCACGGCCCGCCCCGCGTCCATCGATGGCGTCACGGTGCGGGCCATCCGGCCTGTGCACCGATCGCTGGACTGGCTGTTCCGTGTACGGGAAACGAGGCGCCACGTGGCCGAACTGGCTCCTGACCTCCTGCATGCCCATTACGTCACCTCCTACGGCTATCTGGCCGCACGTTGCGGCAAACATCCGCTGGTGATGACCGCCTGGGGCAGCGACCTGTTGGTGACCCCCGGCAAAAGCGCCTGGATGCGCTGGCTGACCGGCTGGATACTGCGCCAGGCCGACCTCATCACGGGCGACTCAGCGAGCCTGATGAGCGCGGTGGCAGACTTCCGCCCGCCCGGCGCCGCCGAGGAAATCCATTGGGGTGTGGAACTGCAACGCTTCCACCCCGCTCCCTGGAGTCACAAGCAAGGCAGCCAGCTGGTGAGCCTGCGCGCCTGGGAACCCAACTACAACATCGACACCATCATCGAAGCGTTCGCCCTGCTGCAGGCGCGATTGCCGGGCGCCGATCTGCGCTTGCACCTGCTCGGCGGAGGCAGTCTGGAAGGTGCCCTGCGCAGCCAGGTGCACACGGCGCAGCTGGACAACAAGGTGCAGTTCCACGGCCGACTCGATGACGCTGGCATGACCCGGGTACTGGGCGAAAGCAAGATATCTGTGTCGGTGCCCAGCAGCGATGCAACATCGGTCGCTATGCTGGAGAGCATGGCGTGTGGCCTCGCCGTGGTGGCCAGCGAACTGCAGGCCAACCGGCACTGGATCGACGCTGAGTGGCTGGTTGCTGCCGGAGATGCCACAGCGCTCGCCGCCCGGCTCGAAGCCCTGATTGCCAATGACGCCATCGCGGAACAAGCCGGGCTGCAAAATGCTGCCCGCATAGCGCAAGACGGTGACCGCGCGGTGCAAATGAACCGCATGCACGCGCTGTACCAGCAACTGCTCCGTACACCTTGAACCCCATGCCCCAAGGCCTTGAATTGGACAACCTGATCAGCGTCATCGTGCCGTGCCGCAACGAGCGCCAGCACATCGACGCTTTCTGCAACTCCGCCCTGCTCCAAGAACTGCCCGCAGGCTGGCGCATGGAAGTGCTGATTGCCGACGGCGACAGCGACGACGGCACGCGCGAACACCTGATGCAGCGCTGTGCTGCAGACCCCAGGCTCGTCCTGGTGGACAATCCCGGCCGCATTGTGTCCACCGGACTCAACGCCTGCATTGCCCGCGCACGGGGCGGCACCATTGCCCGCATGGACGTGCACAGCCAGTTTGCCCCCGACTACCTTGCGCAGTGCATCGAGGCGCTTGAACGCACCAGCGCTGACAACGTGGGCGGCCCTTGGGTCGCCCAAGGAACGGGCCCCACCGGGGCCGCCATAGCCGCCGCCTTCCAATGCCGCTGGGTGGTGGGTGGCGCACGGTCGCGCGATGTGCAATACGAAGGCGAGGTGGATACCGTCTACCTCGGATGCTGGCCCCGCGGCGTGTTTGACCGATTCGGGCTCTTTGACGAAGCCCTGGTGCGCAACCAGGACGACGAGCACAACCTGCGCATGCGCCTGGGGGGTGCACGCATCTGGCAGAGCAGCCTCATCCATTCCACCTACCACCCGCGCAATTCGCTCAGGCACCTGTTCGCGCAACAACGGCAGTACGGCTACTGGCGGCCTTTTGTGATGCGCAAACATGGGCAGCCGGGCTCCGTGCGACAACTGGTGCCCGCAGCATTTGTGGCCGCAGCAGTGGGCGCCGCCGCTGCCTTGCCGTGGTCCGCCTGGCCCTTGGCTGCACTGGGCATCGCCTACGCAGGGTATCTTCTGGCGGCATCCGTGGCGGCAGCCCGGTCGGCCCGCAACGGGGGGCTGCTGCCCCGCCTCCCGGCGGCGATTGCAGCGTTTCATGTGGGCTACGGCCTGGGCACCTGGCGCGGGCTCTGGGACATTGCACGCTCGCGCGCGCCTTCGTCCGACTTTGCGCGCATCACGCGATGACCGACAACGAACCCCAGGCCGTCAAGGCCCGCTACGCCCGGCGTGATGCGGCGGCCGACGAAGCCCGCTACAGCCTGTATGCCAACGCGGCGGCACTGCAGGCGCAGCAGGAGCGCCTGCGCGCCATGGCACGCATCTGGCAAGCCCACGGCTGGAGCAGCCTGGCCCAGCGGCCCATGCTGGAGGTTGGCTGCGGGAGTGCGGGCAATTTGCACGATCTGGTGCGGCTGGGCGCCACGCCCGCTTGCCTGACGGGCCTGGAGCTTCTTCCCGAACGTGCCGCCGCAGCGCGCGCCTCGCTGCCAGCAGGCGTGGCCATTGTGGAAGGGGATGCCGCCTTGGCCCCGGTGCAGCCCGCCAGCCAGGATGCCGTGCTGGCGTTCACACTCTTCAGCTCCTTGCTTGACGAGGGCTATCGCCGCCATCTGGCCGACGTGATCTGGCAATGGGTCGCGCCCGGCGGCGGTGTTCTCGTCTATGACTTTGTCGTCAACAACCCCGCCAACACCGATGTACAGGGCATTCCACTGCGCGAACTGGGCATCCTGTTTCCCGGGGCCCAGATACACTCCCGCCGCGTTACGCTGGCACCTCCGCTGGCACGGCGCCTGCCCGCGCCAGCGATTACGCCAGCATCCGCACTGCTGTGGTTTCTGCGCACCCACCGCCTGACCTGGGCCGTGAAGCCACGCTGAGCGCGGCCTCGCTCTGGCCCTTTTAGCACGCACCACAACGCCCATGAACTCCCCCGCCGACCTACCCTTTCTCCCGTTCGCCCGCCCCGACATCGGGCCGGCAGAAATCGATGCCGTCAGCGCGGCCATGCGCTCGGGGTGGGTCACGACCGGGCCCAAGACCAAGGAGTTCGAGCAGGCATTCACCGCCTTCCTGGGCGGCGGTGGTCTGCAGAGCATCGCCGTCAACTCCGCCACGGCGGGCCTGCACCTTGCGCTGGAGGCCCTGGGCATCGGCCCCGGCGACGAAGTGATCGCGCCCACCCTGACCTTCACCGCCACCGTGGAGGTGGTGCGCTACCTGGGTGCCGACCCGGTACTGGTGGATGTAGACCCGGTGACCCTCAATATCGACCCGGCCAAGGTGCGCGCGGCAATCACACCCCGCACCAAAGCCATCATGCCCGTGCACTACGGGGGCCTGGCCTGCGACATGGACGCCATCCTGGCCATCGCCAAAGAACATGGCTTGAAGGTGGTGGAAGACGCAGCCCATGCCTTGCCCACCACCTGGCGCGGCACCCTGGTGGGGCAGTTGCAGTCCGATGTCACGGTGTTCAGCTTCTACGCCAACAAGACCATCACCACCGGCGAAGGCGGCATGGCCGTCACACACGACCCGGCGCTTGCGCAACGCATGCGCACCATGCGCCTGCATGGCATGAGCCGGGATGCGTTTGACCGCTTCACCTCCAAAACCCCGGCCTGGTACTACGAGGTGGTCGCTCCGGGCTTCAAGTACAACATGACGGACGTTGCCGCCGCCATGGGCGTGGAGCAGCTGGCACGGCTGCCACAGTTTGTGCAGCGGCGTCAAACCCTGGCAAGCCGCTACAACACACAGCTGGCGCCCCTTCCGCTGCTATTGCCAGCCGATGCACCACACGGCGACACCCATGCGTGGCACCTGTATGTCATCCGGCTGCGAGCGGACGCACCACTGGGGCGTGATGAGGTCATCCAAGCGCTGTCGGACCGGGGCATCGGCACCAGCGTGCACTATGTGCCGCTGCACCGGCACCCGTACTGGCGGGACCGCTATCAGCTCACGCCGGAGATGTTCCCCCAGGCCGATGCAGCCTATCAGGCCATGATCAGCATCCCCCTGTTCACCGCCATGGGTGACAGCGATCAGGACCGTGTGATTGCCGCGCTGCACGAGGTGCTGGGCTGACATGCCCAAGCGGCTGTTCGACCTGTTCTTGGCCGCCCTCGGGCTGCTGCTGCTCGCGCCCGTGCTGCTGGCCGTGGCACTGTGGGTGGTGTGGGATTCGCCCGGCCCGGCATTCTTTCGCCAACAGCGCGTGGGCCGCGCAGGCAGGTTGTTTCGCATCGTCAAGTTCCGCACCATGCACCCGCGTGCAGAAGCTGCGGGGCCTGCGATTACCGTGGGGGCCGACGCCCGCATCACCCGGGCGGGCCACTGGCTGCGGCGCACCAAGATCGATGAATTGCCGCAGCTTTTCAACGTGCTGCTGGGCCATATGAGCCTTGTCGGCCCCCGGCCCGAAGTGCCGCACTATGTGGCGCTCTACCCGGATTCCGTGCGGGACCTGGTGCTCAGCGTCCGGCCGGGCATCACGGACCGCGCCTCCATCGAATTTCGCGACGAAAGCACTTTGCTGGGCCAGAGCAGCGATCCGGAGCGCACCTACGTGGAGCAGATTCTGCCCATCAAGCTGCGCTATGCCGCCGAGTACGCCCGCTCGCACACGCTTTGGAGCGACTTGAAGATCATCGTGAAGACGGCATCCGCGCTGTGGGGCGACCGGCCGTCCAGGGGATAAGAACCTGTTCTAAATCTTTTCGGGGTCGCACAAGGTCCTTGCCGGGATGGGATGCAAGGCGCGGAGCGCAGTGGATAGCCCGGCTATCCACAAGCGCCGCAACGCCGCAGACCGCCCGGCAAGGCACTTGCCCGAAGGGTTGGAGTGAAATCGGGCGATTGGACGCCCCGGCTGCTTGCATGGGCACGAGCCCATGCGGCGCATCCGAAGCATCCACTCATCCCGATTGCACTCCAATGCGATCCCCGAAAAGATCTTGAACAGGTTATTAGGACCTGTCGGCAACACATAGCCGATAAAATCAGGGGTTTGGCTGAACCCAGCCCCATTTCACGCCCCCGCACCGACGGCACCTATGTCAGACCAAAACCACGCCCCCGCTCCCCAGGACGAAAACCAGCTCATCGCAGAGCGCCGCGAAAAGCTCCGCGCTCTGCGCGAAGTCCAGGCCACTGGCGGTGGGGTTGCCTTCCCCAATAACTTCAAGCCCGGCCACAAGGCTGCCCAGTTGCACCTGGAACACAGCACTGCCACGAACGAGTCCCTCGAAGCCACGCCGGTGAACGTCTCGGTCGCAGGCCGCATGATGCTCAAGCGCGTGATGGGCAAGGCCAGTTTTGCAACCGTGCAGGATGGCTCGCTGGGCGACGTGGGCGGGCGCATCCAGCTTTACGTAACCCGCGACGCCGTGGGCGAAGACCTGTATGCCGCCTTCAAGCACTGGGACCTGGGCGACATCGTGGGCGCCGAAGGCACGCTGATGAAGACCAAGACGGGCGAGCTGTCGGTCAAGGTGACCAGCCTGCGCCTGCTCACCAAGAGCCTGCGCCCGCTGCCCGACAAGTTCCACGGCATGGCCGACCAGGAGCAGAAATACCGCCAGCGCTACGTGGACCTGATCACCGATGAGCACGCCCGCAAGCGCTTCATGGCGCGCAGCAAGGCCGTGAGCGGGCTGCGCGAATTCATGGTGAGCCACGGCTTCCTTGAAGTCGAAACGCCCATGCTGCACCCCATCCCGGGCGGTGCCAATGCCAAGCCGTTCGTCACGCACCACAACGCGCTGGAGCAGGAGATGTACCTGCGCATCGCGCCCGAGCTCTACCTCAAGCGCCTGATCGTGGGCGGTTTCGAGCGTGTGTTCGAGATCAACCGCAGCTACCGCAACGAAGGCATCTCGGTGCGCCACAACCCCGAGTTCACCATGATGGAGTTCTACGCGGCGTACTGGAACTACCTGGACCTGATGGACTTCACCGAGACCCTGATCCGTGAAGTGGCCCTGAAAGCCACGGGTTCGCTGCAGATGACCTACCAGGGCCGCGCGGTGGACCTGACCCAGCCCTTTGCCCGCCTGACGATCCGCGAAGCCATCTTCCAGCACACCGAAGCAGGCGCCCATGTGGACGATGCCGCCTGGCTCATCAGCGCATTGAAGAAGCTGGGCATGACCGAAGAGAAGGACAAGCTCTCGGCCCGCACGCTGGCCAGCCTGCAGGTGCTGTACTTTGAAGAAACGGTGGAAGACAAGCTGTGGCAGCCCACCTTCATCATGGAGCACCCCACCGAGATCTCGCCCCTGGCGCGTGCCAACGACGCGCGCCCCGAGGTGACGGAGCGCTTTGAGCTGTACATCACCGGCCGCGAGTTCGGCAATGGTTTCAGCGAACTGAACGATGCCGAAGACCAGGCCGCCCGCTTTCACGCCCAGGTGGCCGCCAAAGACAGCGGCGATGACGAAGCCATGTTCTACGACCACGATTTCGTGCGCGCGCTGGAATACGGCATGCCCCCCACGGGGGGTTGCGGTATCGGCATTGACCGTCTCATGATGCTGCTGACTGACAGCCCCAGCATTCGCGACGTGATCCTGTTCCCCGCGCTTCGCCGCGAGTCCTGAGTCGCGCGTCCCCGATGCCCTCGGGGCATCCCGGACCCGCCCTTTGAAGGCCCCAAGGAGACACTACCGTGCCCTTCAGTTCCAGCAACGCCCCCTACCCGGCCAGCCAGCCCTTGCCCTCGGGCAACGCTTTTTCGGTGCTGGTGGTCGAAGACCAGGGATCCGTGCGCGCAGCGCTGGTGGCCGAGCTGCGGCGGGCTGGGGTGTCAGACATCTTTGAGGCGCCCGAGGGCATCGCAGCGCTGCACCTGTTCAAAACCCACCGCCCCGATCTGGTGCTGCTGGACATCCGGCTGCCCGGCCAGGACGGCTACTGGGTGGCCCAGCAGATGCGCGAGAGCGAGGCGGGCGACTGGACGCCCATCATCTTCCTCTCGGGCCTGGACAACGAACTCGATGTGTGGCGCGGTATTGAAGTGGGTGGTGACGACTACCTCGTCAAACCCGTCAAGCCCATCGTGCTGATGGCCAAACTGCGTGCCATGCGCCGGCTGCTGGACATGCGCCGCAGGCTCGTCTCCATGTCGGCCGAGTTGCATCTGGCCAACCAGCGGCTCAACGAAATGGTGGAGATCGATGCGCTCACCGGCCTGGTCAACCGCCGGGGGTTTGACCGCATTTTGCACAACGAAATCCTGGCTGCGCGCCGGGACGGTACGCCGCTCACGCTGATGCTGTGCGACCTGGACCACTTCAAGCTCTTCAATGACGCCAGCGGGCATGTGCAGGGCGACGCCTGCCTAAAGGAAGTCGGCCGCCTGTTGCGCGAGGTGTGCGTGCGCCCGCGTGACATCGCCTCACGCTACGGTGGTGAGGAATTCGCCCTCATCCTGCCCAACACGCCACGCTCGGGTGCCATGACCTTCGCGCGGGCCCTGGGACAGCTGCTCAAGGTGCGCGCCCTTCCACACGCAGATTCCCCGCTGGGCAACATCCTCACGCTGTCAGGCGGCATCACCACCTGCGTGCCTGACGACAGCACGAACGCCGAAAGCATGATCATGCGTGCCGACCAGGCGCTTTATGCCGCCAAGGCCCAGGGCCGCAATCGCTTCTTCAGTTTTGAAATGCAGATGGACACCGTGGAGCAACTGCGCAATTGAGTTTCTTTTCTGCCCTCACGTTTGACGCCACCGAGCGCAACGCCCGCACCGCCGTTTCGCGCATGCAGCTGCTGAAAACCCGCCTTCCCGACTGGGTACAAGACTGGCTCGAAGTCATCATCCCCGGCACGCAGATCCTGCTGATCCTGTTTGTCGCCTGGCTGCTGCAACGGGTGCTGCGCCGCATAGTGCGCCGTGCCAGCGCGCACTACCAGGTGCCCGACGAACTGGTGGTGCCCATGAACGGGCTGATCCGCTGGCTCATCATTGCCAGTGCGGCGCTGCTGGTGCTGGAACGCATGGGGGTGTCGGCCACCGTGCTCTGGACCGCGTTCACCGGGTTTGCCACTGTCGGGGCCGTGGCCTTTTTCGCGGCGTGGAGTGTGCTCTCCAACCTGTTTTGCGCGCTGCTCATCTTCACCGTGCGACCCTTCAAGATTGGCGACTACATCGAGGTGCTGGACACCGCCGAAAAGCCCGGGGCCAAAGGACGTGTGGTGGACATCAACCTGCTCTACACCACGCTCGAAGACCATGGCGCTGCGGCGGACCAGGTCGCCTGGCTGCAGATTCCCAATGCGCTGGTGTTTCAACGCGTGGTGCGCAGGTTTCAGGGGGTGCCACCACCGCCGGCACTTCCCGCCAACGCTGCAGAGGCCGCAGAAAGTGCCCCGGCAGCCCCGCCTCCAGTCACGCCAGGGCCTTTCAACACGCCCTAGTCCACTGAAGCCGAGAAATCGGCTGTGCGTGAGGGTCTGGCAGGGTCGCACGCTAGGCGGCGGGCGCGGGCGGGTTGCACACCCGGCGAGCACGGCAACGACGAGGGCGCCGAACCAGACTCCAGGCCACGGGCTCTCACGGCGTCAGGGCAACAGGTCCAAGGCCTGCAGATAGGCGGGCTGGTACATCAACTCATCCCAGGCCTGGGGCAGGGTTTCGGGCAGCAGCGCCAGGCGGCGGGATTCGCTGTCCACACTCGGCTGCCAGCGGCCTTGGTTCTGGGCCTGTTCCAGGCCGTCGATGAGTTCATCCACGGCCTTGCCATCGCCCACGCTCTGGTTGCACAACAGCACCAGGTCGCAGCCTGCCTCCAGCGCTGCAACGGCTGCGTCGGTGTAGCTGACGACCTGGCCGTCCAGACGCCGAGCGCCTTCCATGCTGAGGTCGTCGCTGAAGATGGCGCCGTCAAAACGCATCTGGCGGCGCAGGATGTCCTGCAGCCAGCGCCGCGAGAAGCCTGCGGGGCGGCTGTCCACCTTGGGATAGATCACATGGGCCGGCATCACGCTGGTGAGCGTACTGCTGAGCCAGGGGTATGGCGCGGCGTCGTCGGCCAGGATGGCCTTCAGGCTACGCTTGTCCACCGGCACCTCGGTGTGCGAGTCGGCTTTGACAAAGCCGTGCCCCGGGAAGTGTTTGCCGCAGTTGGCCATGCCGGCCTGCAGCAGACCGTGCATGAGGCTTTTGGCGAGCAGCGCCACCACACGCGGGTCGCGGTGAAAGGCACGGTCGCCGATCACGCCGCTTTCACCCCAATCGAGATCGAGAACGGGGGTGAACGAGAAATCAACCCCACAGGCGCGCAACTCCGCACCCAGCACGTAGCCCGCCGCCGTGGCCGCATTGGTGGCGCGCAGCGCGCCGCTGCCAGGCACGGCCTTGGCGCCCTTGCCATCGTCCATCCACATCTCGCCGAGAGCGCGCATGGGCGGCAGGTGGGTGAAGCCATCGGTGCGAAAGCGCTGCACGCGGCCGCCCTCATGGTCCACGCAGATCAGCAGATCGTCACGCACGGCCTTGATACTGCTGGTCAGCTGCAGCAGCTGCGCGCGGTTTTCCCAGTTGCGGGCAAACAGGATCACGCCGCCGGTCAGCGGGTGGGCCAGGCGGCGGCGGTCGGCGGCAGTCAGCTCTGTGCCTGCCACGTCGAGGATGAGGGGGGCGTGTTCGGTCATAGGGTGTCAAACATCAGGTTGCTATTACAAACATAGCTGCTAGCGCTTATCCATCAAGCGCCAGATGCCATTTTTAATCCAATTTCTCTACCACACAGAAGCTGGCGGCGTAGTCGGTCTCGTCCGTCACGCTCAGGTGCGCTTTCAGCCCTTTGGCGTCAAACCATTCCTTGAGTGCGCCGTGCAGCACGATCACGGGCTGGCCGCTCGCAAGCTTGGCCACTTCGCAGTGGCGCCAGGTCATGGGCATGCGCATACCCAGGCCGATGGCTTTGCTGAACGCTTCCTTGGCAGAGAACCGCGTGGCCAGGTAGCGCAGGCCGCGGTCGGGCCAACGGCCACTCCTCTCGCGCCAGGTGGCCAGTTCGCCGTCTGCCAGCACCTTCTGGGCAAAGCGCTCGCCGTGGCGTTCCAGGCTGGCCGCGATGCGGCGCACGTCGCAGATGTCGGTGCCAATGCCGTAGATCATTTTTTTGAATAAAATTGGACTCTAGCGCTTATCCATCAATCGCTAGCAGCTATCAAATCAGGAGTTATCAGGTTGTGCGGCACAACCTGACTGGATGCAGCCCAGGTAGGCCAACACCGTGGCGGCGTAGCCCAACTCCAGCGCGTCGGCAATGAGGGCGTGGCCGATCGAGACTTCGAGCACACCGGGCACCTCGCGCACAAAGGCGGCGAGGTTGTCACGGTTGAGGTCGTGACCCGCGTTCACGCCCAGCCCCACATCCAGCGCGGCCTGAGCAGCGGCGGCGTAGCGCTTGAGCTCAACGTCTTGCTGCGGCGTGCCCCAGGCTGCAGCGTAGGGCTCGGTATAAATCTCCACCCGGTCTGCGCCCACGGCCTTGGCGGCGGCCATCTGCTCGGGCACGGGGTCCATGAACAGGCTCACGCGCACGCCCAATGCTTTGCACTCGGCGATCAGGGGCGCCAGGCGCTCGGCATCCTGCGGAAAGCTCCAGCCGTGGTCGCTGGTGAACTGGTCTTCGCTGTCGGGCACAAAGGTCGCCTGGTGCGGGCGAACCTTGCGGATGAAATCCATCAGGTTCTGAGATGGATTGCCCTCGATGTTGTATTCGCGGTCGGGCCAAGCCTTCATCAGCGTAGCCAGCTCGAACACATCCTGGCTGCGGATGTGCCGCTCGTCGGGCCGAGGATGCACGGTGATGCCCTGGGCCCCCGCCTGCAGGCACAGCTCGGCCGCACGGGTGACACTGGGAATGCCCAGATGGCGCGTGTTGCGCACCAGGGCGACCTTGTTGACATTGACCGAGAGGGCCGTGGCGTGGGGGAGGCGTGAGGTCTGGTTCATAGGGCCTGCAGATCGATCATGAGCTGGCGGGTGCGCAGCATGGGGCTGCCGCAATGGTATTGCAGCAGGGCGCGCAGCTGGGGTTTGAGTTCTGCAGCCACCGGCGCGCAGGCACGCAAGGTGGCGGTGTAGGTGGCTGCGTCGTCCAGCGCGCGTTGCAACGTCTGCCACTGGACGCCGAGCAGGCCCGCGCGGTCGGCCGAGGAGGAGGCGCGCAGGCCGCCTTCGGGCACCAGCGTGTAGCGCGTCTTGGGTTGCAAGACCTCCAAGGTCATGGTCTGGACATCCAGGCCAGGAAGCAAGCCAATCTCGCGCAGCAGCAATAGCTCGAAGCTGCGCAGCACGGGCTCTAACGCATCGCCGTGTTCGCTGGCCAACACGCGCACCACACCGGCATAGGCATCGAACAGAGCCGCATGTGGATCGGCGCGCGCCAGCAGGCGCAGCAGTAGCTCGTTGAGGTACATGCCCGACAGCAGGGCATCGCCCGTGGGCATCACATGGCCGCCCACCCACTCCGCCCCCTTGAGGGTGTGGATGTCTGCGCTGCCATCGCCGGTGAGCGTGTAGGTCACCAACAAGGGCTGGAGCGGCAGTAGCACCGGGCGGAAGTTGGAACTGGGCTTCTTGGCCCCCTTGGCCACCAGCGCCACACGCCCTTGCTGACGGCAGAAAACCTCCAGGATCAGGCTGGACTCGCTCCAGTCGTAGCTGTGCAGCACGAAGGCGGGTTCATCGGAGATGCGCTTGGCGGCAGCCATTGGCTTCAGGCCCGCACAAATGCATGCGGCTGGCAAGCGCCAGACAGCTTGTGCCGCCCGGACAAGACAGGGTCGCAGGCGGGCACGGAATTATTCGTAACCGAACGAGCGCACGCGCGCCTCGTCGTCGGCCCAGCCGGAGCGCACCTTGACCCACAGCTCCAGGAACACCTTGGCATCCATGAGCTTTTCCAGTTCCTGGCGGGCTTCGGTGCCAATACGCTTCAGGCGCTCGCCCTTGTCGCCGATCACCATCATCTTGTGGTTGTCACGCTCGACCACGATGGTGGCAGCGATCTTGACCAACCGCTTGTGCTGCTTGCTGGCTTCTTCCTCAAACTTGTCGATCACCACGGTAGAGGTGTAAGGCAGTTCGTCGCCCGTGAAGCGGAACAGCTTCTCGCGCACGGTTTCGGACGCCAGAAACTTCTCGCTGCGGTCGGTCAGCTCGTCTTCGCCGTACCACCAGCCCTGCTCGGGCAGGTACTTGGCGCAGATGCCAAACAGGCGCTCGATGTCGCCCTTGTTCTTGGCCGACATGGGCACAAACTCGGCAAACGGGTGGCGCTCCTGCATGCTCTTGAGCCAGGGGGCCAGCTCGGCACGGCGGTGCACCATGTCGAGCTTGTTGGCCAGCAGCAGCGTGGGGATGCCGGGCTTGAACAGCGACAGCACCTTGGCATCGGCCAGCGTGAAGTTGCCAGCCTCGACCACAAAGAGGATCAGGTCCACATCGCCAATCGCGCCCATCACAGTCTTGTTCAGCGACTTGTTGAGTGCGGTGGCATGGCGCGTCTGGAAACCCGGTGTGTCCACAAAAATGAACTGAGTCTGCTCGCGCGTACGAATACCGGTGATGCGGTGCCGCGTGGTCTGCGCCTTGCGCGAGGTGATGCTGATCTTCTGCCCCACCAGGGCATTGAGCAATGTGGACTTTCCCACGTTGGGCTTGCCCACGATGGCGATCACGCCACAGCGCTGGCCAGGCACGGCGGCCGGCGAGCCTGCTGCCGCCAGCATGGCTTCGAGGTCATTTTGCGCTCCAGCGCTTGCTGGAGCGGCTTCATTCGCTACATCTTTGGTAGCATCATTCATAATTTCTTTGCTTTCAATGTGGCCAGCATGGCAGCAGCGGCTGCCTGCTCGCCCGCCCGGCGGGAGCCGCCGATGCCGCGTTCGGTGAGGCCCAGTTCAGGAATATCGCACTCGACGTCGAAGGTCTGACGGTGCGCAGCGCCCACTGTGCCGACGACCTTGTACTGCGGCAGCTTCATTTTGCGGCCCTGGAGCAACTCCTGCAATGCAGTTTTCGCGTCCTTGGATGCAGCCTGCATCTGCGGGTTGATCTCCACGCCCTGAAAAAGGCGGTGCACCAACGCTTCTGCACTCGCATAGCCGGCATCCAGGTACACCGCGCCAATCAGCGCTTCGAGCGCGTCGGCCAGGATGGATGGACGTTGCTGGCCACCTGATTTGGACTCGCCCTCACCCAATCGCAGCACGTCGGAGATCTTGAGGCCAAGCGCCAGCTGGTGCAGCGTGTCCTGCTTGACGAGGTTGGCACGCACGCGAGAGAGATCGCCTTCCGGCAACGCCGACAACTGCCGATACAGCAGGCTCGCAACCGCGAGATTCAACACGGAATCACCCAGAAACTCCAGCCGCTCGTTGTGGTCGGCCGAAAAACTGCGGTGCGTGGTAGCGCGCTGAAGAAGGGATGGATCGGAGAAAACATGCTGCAGACGGGTCTGCAGCGCTTGAAGGCCGGGATGCACTAGTTGGTCTGTCCTTCAAAGCGATAGACAAGGTAGGCGGGACCCGCCAGCGCTATCTCGCGGGAATACTTGAAAGAAACCACGATCTTGTTGTCACCGCGCTTGGCAATCTCCAGGTCTTTACCATTGATGGAACTGATGTTGTCAATGGCTGCAGCGCGGTCAAAGCTGGCCCGGACATCAGCGACGGTGGAGGCCTCCTTGGCAGCCTTGGTCGCCGCCTTGTTAATCGCCTGGTACTCCAGAAAGATGGGGATAGACTGTCCGCCAATAGCAAATGCAGCCACGGCGATCAAACCGATAAAAATCACCCCAATGAATGACAAACCGCGTTGGCGAAATGGACTGGTAGAGCGATTGATATGCATGTATTTTCCCCTCAGTGTTCTAAAAAGCTGGTCATCCATCAATGGAACGACCCAATGCGCTTGAGATTACCGAAATTCATCCAGACAAAAAAGGCCTTCCCGACGATATTGCCCTCAGGAACAAAGCCCCAGTAACGCGAATCGAGCGAGTTGTCCCGGTTATCCCCCATCATGAAATAGTGGCCCTCGGGCACCTTGCATACAACGCCCTCAACACTGTAACGGCAGTTCTTGCGATAGGCAAAATTGCTGGCGCCTTGCACAAAGGCGGGCACATCCGGGTTGTTCAACAAACGATGGGGCTGTGCACCCAGTTGCTCTTCAAACTGTTTGAAGTAGCGCATCGAGTCTTCTTCGAAAAAGTCTGGCAGCGCCTTGGTGTCAATGGCCTGGCCGTTGACCGTGAGGCGCTTGTTGAGGTAGGCCACCTCGTCACCCGGCACACCCACCACCCGCTTGATGTAGTCAAGGCTCGGCTGAGGTGGATAGCGGAACACCAGAACATCTCCGCGCGCAGGCTTGGTGCCCTCGGTGATCTTGGTATGGATCACCGGCAGGCGGACACCGTAGGTGAATTTGTTCACCAGGATCAGGTCGCCCACCAGCAGGGTGGGAATCATCGAACCCGACGGGATCTTGAAGGGTTCAAAAAGAAACGACCTCAGAACAAACACGGCAACGATGACCGGGAAAAGCCCCGCCGTCCAGTCCAGCCACCAAGGCTGCATGAGCAGCCGCCCCTTGGCCTCCTGCACATCCACATCGACCTTCTGGATGCCCATGCGATCCAGCTCCGCACGACGTGCGGTCGCCGCATCTTCGATGGCCTGGGCAGCTCGGCGGCGTTGGGGCAGAAAGTAGAAACGCTCGGCCAGCCAGTACGCGCCCGTGACCACCGTGGCCAGGAACAACAGCAAGGCGAAATTGCCTTCGATGGCACCAAAGTACCAAGCCCCGATATAGCCACCAAATGCGGCCAGCACCAGGGATGTGAAAATCTGCATGAACTGGAGCATCAGTCTTCCACCTGCAAAATGGCCAGGAATGCCTCTTGTGGCACTTCGACCGATCCGATCTGTTTCATGCGTTTCTTGCCTGCTTTCTGCTTCTCAAGGAGCTTGCGTTTGCGGCTAACATCGCCGCCGTAACATTTTGCCAGCACGTTCTTGCGCAGTGCCTTGATGGTCTCGCGCGCAATGATGTTGGCGCCAATGGCCGCCTGGATGGCCACGTCATACATCTGGCGGCTGATGATCTCGCGCATCTTGGCAACCACTGCTCGGCCACGGTACTGGGACTGAGAGCGGTGCACGATGATGGACAGTGCATCCACCTTTTCGCCGTTCAGAAGGATATCCACCTTCACCACGTCGGACGCACGGTACTCCTTGAACTCGTAGTCCATGGATGCATAGCCGCGCGACACCGACTTGAGCTTGTCGAAGAAGTCGAGCACGATTTCGCCCAGCGGCATTTCATAGGTGAGCATCACCTGGCGACCGTGGTACGCCATGTTCATCTGCACACCGCGCTTTTGGTTGGCGAGCGTCATCACCGGGCCGACATAGTCCTGGGGCATGTACAGATGCACCGTGACGATGGGCTCGCGGATTTCCTCAAGCCGCCCCTGGTCCGGCATCTTGGAGGGGTTCTCGACCATGATCACTTCACCATCGGCCTTGACCACTTGGTAGACCACGCTGGGTGCAGTCGTGATGAGATCCTGGTCAAACTCACGCTCCAGACGCTCCTGCACGATTTCCATGTGCAGCAGGCCAAGAAACCCGCAACGAAAACCGAAGCCCAACGCTTGGCTCACTTCCGGCTCGTAGTGCAGCGAAGCATCGTTGAGCTTGAGTTTTTCAAGCGCGTCACGCAGCGAGTCATATTCGCTCGCCTCGGTCGGGTACAGACCGGCAAACACCTGGGGCTGGATTTCCTTGAAGCCGGGGAGCGCCTCGGCGGCAGGGCCCGCATTGTTGGGCAATTTCTTTTCGAGCGTGATCGTGTCACCCACCTTGGCAGCCTGCAGCTCCTTGATACCAGCGATGATGTAGCCCACCTGCCCTGCGTCAAGAGAGTTGCGCGGCTCGTTGGCGGGCGTGAACACACCGAGGTTGTCCGCGTTGTACACCGCACCACTGGCCATCATCTTGATGCGTTCGCCCTTGAGCAAACGGCCATCGACCACGCGCACCAGCATCACCACGCCCACATAGCTGTCGAACCAGCTGTCGATGATCATCGCGCGCAGCGGCCCATCGGCATTGCCGCGCGGCGCGGGCACCTTGGCCACGATGGCTTCAAGGATCTCATCAATACCCATGCCGGTCTTTGCGGAGCAGGGAATCGCGTCGGTCGCGTCGATGCCAATTACATCTTCGATTTCGGCCTTCGCATTGTCGGGATCGGCATTGGGCAGATCCATCTTGTTGAGTACCGGCACCACCTCGACACCCAGATCCAATGCGGTGTAGCAGTTCGCAACGGTCTGAGCTTCAACGCCTTGCGAAGCATCCACCACCAACAACGCGCCCTCGCATGCCGACAACGAGCGGCTCACTTCATACGAGAAGTCCACATGCCCCGGTGTGTCGATCAGATTGAGGTTGTAGACCTGCCCATCCTGCGCCTTGTATTGCAGCGCTGCGGTCTGCGCCTTGATGGTTATCCCACGCTCTTTTTCGATATCCATCGAGTCCAGAACCTGGGCCTCCATCTCACGGTCCGCAAGGCCTCCGCAGCGCTGGATCAAGCGATCTGCAAGCGTCGACTTGCCATGGTCGATGTGCGCAATGATGGAAAAATTTCTGATGTGGTTCATCAACGGAAAGCGTCAAGTGATTGAATTAAAACGGAGCACACAAGAAAAAAGGGCGCGTCGAATGGCGACGCGCCCTGAACCAACAATCATTGGCAACTGCGATAGTTGGAGCTTCATTGTAGGCAAAAAGCCTGCAGTAAAAAGCCCATCCGACTGCATCCAAGGGGAGTTGCCAGGGTGCAACAGGGATCTTATCAACAACTTATACACAGTCTGCACAACTACAACGCTGGACAACTTGTGGGTGAGCTGTGGATCGGCTGTGCATGACACCGTCACATCCCGCATCGTGAATCAACGTCCAGCCAATATATGAATTACCGTTGAACAGGGGCCTCTATTCTATCGAAATCAGTTGATAGGCCCTCATAAAGTTAGCCAAGGCTAACTTGCAACATCAAAGAAAGGAAAAGACAAAAAAACAAAAATGCCCACACCTCCGGCAAAGGCCTGCTGCAAACGTGGGGAAATGGGTCAACCCATCCCCCCACATCCGCCACAACGCCGCTCGTCATCGTCCGGGACGGATCAAGGCATATTGGGCCCACTCGCCGCGCCGATACAGCACATTGATCGGCTTGTTCTTGTCGGCCTTGGCGAGCACAGCCTCAAACTCCTTCACACCAGACACTTCCGTGTTGGCAATCGCGAGAATCACATCACCTTCGCGCAGGCCAGCACGCGCTGCGGCCTCTGTGGCGGTCGCGACCAGCACACCGCCCTTGATCTTGAGCTCCTTTTTCTGGGCGTCCGAAAGTTCCGTGACCGCCAATCCCATTTGCTGTGCAGCAGCCGAAGCCTTGGGTTTTTCCTCACGCTCCGCCGTTTTGGCAGCTGGCTTGTCGGGCTCAATTTCGGCAATGGTGATGCCCAGGTCCCGCGAAGCGCCACGGCGGAACACGGTCATCGTGCTCTTGGTACCAGGCTTGGTATTGCCCACCAGGCGAGGCAGGTCCGCAACCTTCTCGATGGACTTGCCGTCAAAGCGGGTGATGATGTCACCAGCCTCCACGCCCGCCTTGTCTGCGGGTGACCCCGCCTCTACTCCGGTCACCAGCGCACCCTGGGCCTTGCCCAGGCCAATGGACTCCGCAACGTCCTTGGTGACCTGCCCGATCTGCACGCCGATACGGCCCCGTGTCACCCGGCCGGATGCGCGCAACTGCTCACTCACTCGGATGGCCTCGTCCATCGGAATCGCGAACGAAATGCCCATGAATCCACCCGAGCGCGAATAGATCTGGCTGTTGATCCCCACCACCTCGCCACGCATGTTGATGAGCGGACCGCCCGAGTTGCCCGGGTTGATGGCCACATCGGTCTGGATGAACGGGAGATAGTCCCCCGTATCGCGCTGCTTGGCACTCACAATGCCCGCAGTCACGGTGTTCTCCAGCCCAAAGGGCGATCCAATCGCCATCACCCATTCGCCCACCCGCAGACGCCCCACATCACCCACCTTGACGGCAGGCAAGCCCGTGGCCTCGATCTTGACCACCGCCACATCAGTACGCTTGTCCGCACCAATGATCTTGGCCTTGAATTCGCGCTTGTCGGTCAGGGTGACGATCACCTCATCAGCGCCGTCCACGACATGCGCATTGGTCATCACAAACCCGTCCGCAGTCAGGATGAAGCCAGAACCCACGCCGCGCGGCTGCTCATCGTCTTGCGGCCGCTGAGGACGTTGCTGCCTGGGCACATTGGGGATCGGCACGCCAAAGCGGCGGAAAAACTCCATCATCTCCTCGTCCATGCCGTTTGCACTTGCACGGCTCGACGCTTTTTCTACCGTCCGAATATTGACCACCGAGGGCCCCACCTGATCCACCAGATCCGTAAAGTCTGGCAACCCGCGAACCGCTGCAGCAGGTTGTGCCAAGGCAGCTTGGGGTAAAGCCATGCCGCCAGCAGCCCCTGCGAACATGCATGCAAATGCCAGGGAGCGCAGCGCATTTCCATCGAACTTCGACATCATCGACCTTTCGTGATTGGTAGCAAATACAGTCATCAAACTGTGTGTAACTGTGAAGAGTGTGCGGCCATTTGGTTCCCGCATCGCAAATGCACTTCGCATGCCCCTGCAAACGGCCCCGCCACAGCGCAGGCTCAAAGACAGCAGCCGCCAGCGTCACGCCCACTGGCCTCAGTGTCAGCGTGTGCGCTCCAATTGACCCGCAAACAGGCGAAGGGTCTGCAAAGGAACCTCCCCCACTGCAGTGAGCCATACATCGGGCAAGACCCGTTGCGCAAGAAGCTGCGTGGCCCCCATACCCGAGACCTGGGGCTGGGTGGGGTGTCGCTGGGGATCAAAGGTCTCGATGAACAGCGATACCGATGCAAGACCATCGGAGTACAGGCACTGCAAGACACCCTGCGCACCGTCGTCAGCAGACACAGCGCGCCGATGGCAGCTCACCGGAACAAAGCCAGCAACCGGCTGACGAAGCACCCAGCCCTCGGCCGTGGCCGTGGTCTTGACCACAACCGGCGCCACCACCTTGTAACCAGCGGTCGCGTCCATCAGCCGTGAAAGCTGCTCCACGCGAACGGGGGCGTTCAAGTCCAACTCCGAGAATGCAGCCTGCTCCAGAACGCGTCCGTTCGCGCCCAAGGTCTGCAGCTTCACAACCAGACCGGTCTCCCGCTCGCTCCACAGCTTGTAGCCAAAACGCAGCGAGTCCACGGGCTTGAACCACACCACGTCGGCAACAAATCCGGCAACGCGCTCTTGGCCCACAGGGCGTGCGGCATAGAACTGGGATATGGAAGTGCCCTCAACCAGCGGAACTCGTGGAAACAGCCCAGAGGCATCCCGTCGATCCGACCGCACCACACGCGACTGGGGCCAGAACGTACGTACCTCGTCGTTGCGCCGAAAAATGGTCCGGGGAGTGCCACTGAGAGCCTCCACGCGCTCCATCTGCTGCGCCCCTTCACAGGCGTGCCAGATGCGTGAACTGGCCATCGCTCCGGAAGCAGCCAGCACCACAAAGGTACCGGCATACGGGCGCGCGCAGGGCGCGCTGTGCATGCGCTCGATCCACTGCAGAATACTGCGCTCCACAGGCGCGGGAGCCGCCTCTGCTGCAGAAGAAACGCCCCCCTCTGCCGACGAGGCCCCTGCCGATACGGAGAGTCCTGTCACACACAGGGCAGCAATCACCCCGTGTTTAAAATGCTGCGGCAGTGCTTTCAACCAAACGCACAAAACTCCCGGGTAGCTCATCACACAATCTCACCACGCCAGCAAGCCACTCCCGGCTCAGCGGCTGGGCGTCTCAAAGGTGGCATTGCGCAAAAATCCTGCAGGCATCTGCAATGCGGATGTGCTGCCAAACTGCTTGTGTGCCGCCAGCAACTCGTCCAGGCGGGGATCCCGAATCATCACCTGCGCGCCACCATCGGCATCAGCCACTGCGACCACAGGGGCACCGGAGCTGGGGCCATTCGCACCCGACTCGGGAGAGATGGCCAGCTGGGCTCCACCCGTGGCGCCGGGTGCACCATTGCCTTGCAACGTGGCCAGAGAGGTCCAACCAATCGCCGCAACTGCCGCCAAAGACGCAAAACCCGCGACCATTTTCCAGCGAAAGACCGACGCATTGGCAGCTTCCGCCATTGCCGGGGCCACCACATCGACCCGCGGCACAGCAGCGGCCGCAGGACGTACAACAGGCCCTTCCTTTGCCAGTTCATTACGCAACCGCGCCATGAAAGTCGGATTGGCAGGTTGCGCGAGGTCGGAAGAACGCAATACATCTCCCACCAAATGGTAGAGCTGCCAAGTGGCATGGCCTTCGGCTTGCGCCGCATAGGCCAGGGCGTCCGCCACCTCGTCTCCATGCAACTGACCATCCGCCAGTGCCGACAATTGCTCGCGCCTGCTTATCTCAGCCACCACAGCACCGCCCACCAATCCATCACTTCGTACAGCGTTGTTCATTTCATTACCTCACCACCGTTTGCCTGACTGGTTCTCAAGCAGAGGACGCACTTTTGCCGAAATGGCCTCTCGCGCCCGAAAAATCCGTGACCGCACCGTGCCGATGGGGCAATCCATGGCCGTCGCAATCTCTTCGTAACTCAGCCCTTCAATCTCGCGCAACGTTACCGCCTGGCGCAGATCGTCGGGCAACGCCTCCATAGCCGCATTCACGGCTTGCGCGATTTCTCGGGCAGCGAGTACGGTTTCGGGGGTTTCGTCGCTGGTTAGTTCGTGTCCGAGGCGGGAAGTTTCATCTTCGTCCTCGTTCCCCCGCAAAGCGTTCTCAGAGATGACCGGATTGCGTTTCATGTCCATGAGCGCCTTCTTGGCGGTATTGACAGCAATCCGGTAGAGCCAGGTATAGAACTGCGCATCCCCCCGGAACTGATGCAGCGCGCGGTAGGCCCGGATGAACGTCTCCTGCGCTATGTCTTGAACGATGTCGGTGTCCCGCACCATCCGGCCAATGAGACGCTCGATACGGCGCTGGTACTTGATGACCAGTAACTCATAGGCACGCTGATCGCCCGCTACCGCGCGCTCCACCAGTTGGAGGTCGCTATCTTCGGAAGGGGAAGGCGGAATTACAGTCATGGATACTCAGGATTCACGCCCACGGCTGCTGGCCGGGGCGGTTTCGTCAGCGTTGTCAGCGCCCGGTCTGGCGCGCGAATATACCGCACGCCGCAGATCCAGCCAACGCTCGGGCTGCGCGGAACACGTCAGCCACAGCCAGGTGCGGCGGTGCCCCACCGGAATGACATGCAGCCACAGATGTGACTGCAAATCGAGAAGGACTTCAGGAGGTCCGGACAATGCCATCCAGGCCGCCCCGGAGTTCGGAGCCACCAGTGTCCAGGTCTGGCCATCCCAGTGGATACCACCAGAGAATTGACAGAACCAGAAATGGAATGCGCTGGCGGCAGCCAGACACCAGAGACCACCCGCCATCGCTGCGGGCCATGGGGATGCAGCACCACCACTTCGAACGAACCAAGCAACAAGCCCCGCTGCGCTGATCAGCAACAATGCCCCCAGCAAGCCCCCGAACAGGCGGCTGCGCCGCAGGGGGTAAAACACCGAAGGTGGTCGCTGCGAAGTCACACCCACGAAACGCTACCGAGGCTGTGCCGCCTGCTTAGCACGGAACATAGGCCCGTGCTGAGCAACCAACGATTGCAGGATCGCAACAAGACACCACGGCCTCGCCAAGTCGGGCGGCAGAGCACCTGACCCAATGATCAGACGCGCTTGAAAACCAGCGTCCCGTTGGTGCCACCAAAACCGAAGTTATTCTTGACTGCAACGTCGATCTTCATGTCACGCGCCGTGTTGGCGCAGTAGTCCAGATCGCACTCGGGGTCCTGATTCGCCAAATTGATGGTGGGTGGTACCTTTTGCTCATGCAAGGCCAGCACTGTAAAAATGCTCTCAATACCGCCCGCACCACCCAGCAAATGACCGGTCATGGATTTGGTGGAGCTCACCACAGCCTTGTAAGCATGGTCGCCCAAGGCCGCCTTGATGGCATTCGTCTCATTAATATCACCCAGCGGCGTGGAAGTGCCATGGGCGTTGAGGTAGTCAACTTGATCGGCATTCATGCCGGCATTGCGCAGGGCGTTGAGCATGGCACGGCGCGGACCATCCATACTGGGGGCCGTCATGTGGCCTGCATCGGCGCTCATGCCAAAACCACCCAGTTCCGCATAGATCTTGGCACCACGGGCTTTGGCATGCTCGTATTCCTCCAGCACCATGACCCCGGCGCCCTCACCCAAAACAAAACCATCTCGGTCCTTGTCCCAGGGGCGGGAAGCGGTCTTGGGGTCATCGTTGCGGGTAGACAGGGCGCGCATGGCCGCAAAACCACCAATGCCCAGCGGCGACACCGTGGATTCAGTGCCGCCCGCCACCACCACATCCGCATCACCGTATTCGATCATGCGGCCAGCCTCGCCAATGCAATGCAGGCCGGTTGTACAGGCCGTCACGACCGCAAGGTTCGGCCCCTTGAAGCCAAAGCGCATGGACACATGGCCCGCCACCATATTGATGATGGACGCTGGCACAAAGAACGGTGTGATGCGCCGCGGACCGCGACTGACCAGTTCCGCGTGGGTATTCTCGATCAGTGGCAAGCCACCAATCCCCGAACCGATCACGCAGGCTATGCGTGTCGCAAACTCTTCACTGAGCGCTTCACCCGTGGGCAGACCGGCATCTTCAACCGCCTGTGCAGCAGCTGCAATGCCGAAATGGATGAAGCTGTCCATCGCGCGCGCATCCTTGGCGCTGATGTACGACTCCAGGTCAAGACCTTTGACCTCCCCTGCAATCTTGCAGGCAAAGTTCGACGTGTCGAACTTGGTGATGAGGTCAATACCGGATTTTCCGGCAAGGAGATTGGCCCAGGATTCGGCCACCGTGTTGCCCACGGGGCTGACGCATCCCAGGCCGGTCACGACAACGCGACGACGGCTCATGCGTAAAAACCTTCTGTTGATCGCTTGAGTCAGGCGCAGTGCGCCGCTCAGGCCTTCTGGTGGGTGTTGGCGTAGTCGATGGCGTTTTGCACCGTCGTGATCTTCTCGGCGTCTTCGTCAGGGATCTCGATGCCGAATTCGTCTTCCAGTGCCATCACCAGTTCCACCGTGTCGAGCGAGTCGGCACCGAGGTCTGCCACGAAGGCCTTTTCATTGGTGACTTGGGACTCTTCCACACCGAGTTGTTCGGCAATGATTTTTTTGACGCGTGCTTCGATATCGCTCATGGTTTCCCTCTGGGGGTTGTGAATGAATCCGCGATTCTAGCCGCTTAAGGAGAAGCCCCTCAGCAGCCCGCCGTCCGGATGAACCGGCGTTAACTTGTCTCAATTACATGTACATGCCGCCATTGACATGCAACTCCTGCCCGGTCACGTACCCTGCTTCGCGCGAAGCAAGGTAGGCCACGGCATGTGCGATGTCTTGCGGCTTGCCCATATGCCCCAAAGGGATCTGGGCGTTGAGGGCTTTTTGCTGTTCCTCGGGCAGCACCGACGTCATATCCGTCTCGATAAATCCCGGCGCTACGCAATTGACCGTGATGCTGCGGCTGCCCAGTTCGCGGGCCAGTGCACGGGTCATTCCCGCCACTCCAGCCTTGGCCGCCGCGTAGTTGGCCTGACCGGGATTGCCCGATGCCCCCACCACACTGGTGATGCTGATAATGCGCCCGAATCGCTGTTTCATCATCGGGCGAATTGCCGCGCGGCTCACGCGGAAAACCGCCTTGAGATTGGTGTCCAGCACCGCATCCCAGTCATCGTCCTTCATGCGCATGGCCAGGGTGTCGCGGGTGATGCCCGCATTGTTGACCAGCACATGCAGACCACCCTGCTGCTTGACGATGGAATCCATCAACGCCTCGATGGCAGCTCCGTCATTCACGTTCAGATTGGCACCACGGCAGCCGGGGTAGGTCGCCAGGGCCTGGCTGATGCGCTCGGCGCCATCGTCCGTCGTGGCCGTGCCCACCACCTGGTAGCCACGTACCGCCAGCTCGAGCGCAATGGCCGCACCAATGCCGCGCGATGCGCCAGTGACCAACGCCACTTGCGCGGCCGATGAGGATTGCGTCATGCCAACAACTCCCGGGTTTCGGCCAGCGTGGCCATATCAAACAGTGTCGCACCCACCAGCTCAGGATCGATGCGCTTGGTCAGACCCGCCAGCACTTTGCCAGGGCCACTTTCAATAATATGGGTGACCCCCCGGGCCTTGAGGGCCTGCACACACTCCACCCAGCGCACGGGGCCAAAGGCCTGGCGGTAGAGCGCGTCTCGGATCGCATCAGCATCCTGTTGCACCGCGACATCCACATTGTTCAGAACCGGAGTCTGGGGCGCAGCAAGCGCCACATCCGCCAGCGCCAAGCGCAGCTTCTCAGCGGCAGGCTTCATCAGGCTGGAGTGAAAAGGGGCAGACACCGGCAATGGCAGTGCGCGCTTGGCACCTGCCGCCTTGAGCATTTCGCAGGCCTTTTCGACGCCGGCCTTGGTGCCCGCAATGACCGTCTGGACGGGGTCGTTGAAATTGACAGCCTCAACCACTTCTGCCGTTCCCACACCGAACGAGGCCACTGCCTCGGCACATCCTGCGATGACCTTGGAAGCCTCCATCCCCAAGATGGCAGCCATGGCGCCAGTGCCGACCGGCACGGCCTCCTGCATGGCAGCTGCACGCAGGCGCACCAGAGGCGCCGCCTGGGCCAGCGTCAACACACCTGCGGCAACCAGCGCCGAATACTCGCCCAGAGAATGCCCCGCAACAGCGACCGGGGCTGCACCACCTTCTGCACGCCAGACACGCCATGCAGCCACCCCAGCCACCAGCATCACCGGCTGCGTGTTGGTGGTCAGGGCCAGCGCCTCCTTGGGACCTTCCTTGATCAGCAGGCCGATGTTTTCACCCAGGGCATCCGAGGCTTCCTGCACGGTCTGGGCCACCACCGGGTGATCACCCCATCCGTCGAGCATGCCCACCGATTGCGAGCCTTGTCCCGGAAAGACAAATGCAAAAGACTTCATGAAAAATCCAGAAATATGATTGAAATTGATGCCTAGCGCTTATCCAGCAAGCGCCAAAAGCTATAACTTCAGGAGCACCGCGCCCCAGGTAAAGCCGCCGCCCACACCTTCGAGCAGCAGGGTCTCACCCTTTTTGACTTGGCCCGTACGCACCGCATGGTCGAGCGCCAGGGGAATGGAGGCTGCCGAAGTGTTGCCATGCTGGTCCACCGTGACCACCACCTTGTCCATGGACAGCTTGAGCTTGCGGGCCGTGCCCTGCATGATGCGGATATTGGCCTGGTGTGGAATCAGCCAGTCAATATCGGCCTCGGTCAGCCCCGCCTTGGCCAGCACCGCATGCGCGGCCTTCTCCAGCACGCCCACCGCCAGCTTGAAGACAGCCTGCCCGTCCATCTTGAGGACGGGGTCCCCCAGGACCTTGCCACCCGACACGTTGCCGGGCACACACAGGATGCCGACATGCTTGCCGTCGGCATGCAGGTCGCTGGACAGGATGCCCGGCGTTTCCGACGCCTCCAGCACCACGGCACCCGCACCATCACCAAACAACACGCAGGTCGTGCGGTCATTGAAATCCAGAATACGGCTGAAAACTTCTGCCCCAATGACCAGCGCGCGGTTGGCAGCACCCGTCTGGATCATGGCATCCGCCACGGACAGGGCATAGACAAAACCGCTGCACACCGCCTGCACATCAAACGCAGGGCAACCATTGGCTCCCAGCTTGTTCTGCAATATGCAGGCAGCCGAGGGAAACACCATATCCGGGGTGGACGTGGCCACGATGATCAGATCAATGTCGGTCGGCAGAAGGCCCGCCGCCTGCAAGGCATTGCGCGCAGCCTCCAGGCCCAGATCGCTGCAGGCAACATCAGGCGCTGCAAAGTGGCGCGCGCGGATGCCGGTGCGCTCCACGATCCACTCATCTGAGGTTTCGATGCCGCGCTGGGCCAGTTCAGCCACCAGATCAGCGTTGGTCAGCCGGCGCGGGGGCAGGTAGCTGCCGGTGCCGGTAATGCGGGAGTAGCGTCTCATCAATGTGTCATCGTCGCCGCAACGCCAGGCTGGGGCTGGGCATCCGCAGGCACCAGAAGCGGCGCTGCGTGCGCAATCCGGGTCCGGACGCGGTCGAGCAGGTTGTTGCGGGCTGCATCATACGCCCGGTTCAAAGCCTGCTCGAACGCCATTGTGTCAGCCGACCCATGGCTCTTGAACACCAGCCCGCGCAGCCCCAAGAGCGCCGCGCCGTTGTAACGGCGGTAGTCCATGCGCTTCATGAGCGCTTTTAAGATCGGATACGCGGTGATCGCAGCGATTTTAGTGAAAATGTTGCGGGAGAACTCCGTTTTCAGGGCGCCAATGATCATTGATGCCACCCCTTCACTGGCCTTGAGGGCCACATTGCCCACAAATCCGTCACATACCACGATGTCAACAGTGCCCTTGAAAATGTCATTGCCTTCAACATTTCCATAAAAATTCAAATCACCGGAATTGGCTGCAGATCGCAGCAATTCACCGGCTTTTTTGATTACTTCACTACCTTTGATCGCCTCTTCACCGATATTGAGCAAACCGACGGTGGGCTCCCCGCCATCCCGAAGGACCGATACCAAGGCAGAGCCCATCACGGCAAACTGCAACAAATGCTCGGCGGAACAATCCACATTCGCCCCAAGGTCCAGTACCGTGGTGGCACCACCTGCGGCGTTGGGCAATTGCGTCGCAATGGCGGGGCGGTCGATGCCGTCCAGCGTCTTGAGGAGATACCGGGCAATAGCCATCAGCGCGCCGGTATTGCCTGCCGAAACGGCCGCAGAGGCCGCGCCATCCTTGACCTGCTGAATCGCCACGCGCATGGAAGAATCTTTCTTCTTGCGCAGAGCCACCTCGACAGGATCATCCATGGCCACCACTTCGGTAGCAGGAATGATCGTGGCACGGTCGTGCGAAAACGATTGCAGACGATCCACCAGGCCGACGAGCAGCAGGCGGGCATCAGGGTGTGTATCGAGAAACTGGCGGCACGCCGCGAGCGTGACGCGGGGGCCATGGTCGCCCCCCATGCAGTCAACAGCCAGTGTGATCATGGGCGACTTGTCCGGCCGGCCAGGAGGGCCGGAAAAATAAATACGACGGTCAAAACAAAGGCCCGCGCTACGGTTTCAGTAGCAACGGGCCTTTGGATGGGGCGAAGATCAGGCTTCAGACTTGTTCTTCAGCACCTGACGGCCACGGTAGAAACCGTTGGGGCTGATGTGGTGACGCAGGTGCGTTTCACCGGTGGTGGGTTCCACGGCAATGCCTGGCACATTCAGGGCATTGTGCGAGCGGTGCATGCCGCGCTTGGAGGGGGACTTTTTGTTTTGCTGAACGGCCATGATGGCTCCTGATCTGGAATAGGTTGGTAAAAACGCGATCAGCCCAAAAAGACACGATGGGGTTCGCGTGAAGCCCACGATTATAACCCAAATGATTTTTGGGTCGTCCAATCAGCCCTTGTTGTCTTTGCGCAGTGCGGCCAACGCCGCAAAAGGATTGGGCTTTTCGTCGTTGGCTTCCTCAAAATCGTCGTCCGAAGAAGCCAGTGGTACTGCGGTAGGGCACTCGTCGTGTTTGGGCACCACGGGCAAGGCCATCAGCAACTCATCCTCAATCAGCTCGTGAAGGTCAAACTCGCGGCTCATGGCCAGCAGGTCTTCTTCGCTTTCGTCGTCCAGAGCCTCTGCGGTGGCCTCGTCGGCCACGAAGCGAAACTCACGATCCACCTCCAGCGGCACATCCACCGGCGTCATGCAACGCTGGCATTCCATGGGGAAGCTCGCAGTAACCTTGATATGCAGCCAGACTTGGCCCATGCCGCCCAGCGCCGTGCGCACTTCGCCTACAGCCTCCCAGTCCACCATCAGGTCCGGGTGCAGGCCCTTGGCCTCCTGGGCCAGGCGTTCGTACTTCAGCAGTGAATCGTGGCCCGCCAGCCGACCGCCCGCCTGTGCAAAGGCTTTCACGTCGAGGCGCTGGGGGGAGAATTCCTTGGTCATGGCGGCAGTGTAAGAGAATCGGCGCATGCATCAATCCCCCCCCCTGAAACGCCCTCTGGTATTGGGCTCCACATCGCGGTATCGGCGTGAATTGCTAGAGCGGTTGAACCTGCCTTTTGACGTCACGGCCCCGGAGGTGGATGAGACCCCCCTGCCCGGCGAAGCCCCTCGCTCACTGGCCTTGCGCCTGGCGCTGGCCAAGGCACGCGCTGTGGCGCAACTCCACCCCGATGCGGTGGTAATCGGCTCCGACCAGGTTGCCGACCTCGCTGGCGAGCCCCTGGGCAAGCCCGGCCACCACGAGCGTGCGGTGGCGCAACTGCGCCAGATGCGCAGCCAGACCGTGGTGTTCCAGACCGCCGTGGCCGTGGTGTGCGCCGCGACGGGTTTCGAGCAGATCGACCTGGCCCCGGTGGAGGTGAAATTCCGTGACCTGTCCGACGCGGAAATCGAGCGCTACCTGCGCGCCGAGCAACCCTACGATTGCGCCGGCAGCGCCAAGAGCGAAGGCCTGGGCATTGCGCTGCTGGATGCCATCCACAGCGACGATCCCACAGCCCTCATCGGACTGCCTTTGATCCGCACCTGCCGCATGCTGCGCGCGGCAGGCTTGGTGCTGCCATGACAAATCCCCCCACCGAACCGCACTCAGGCGCTCGCAAGGGCACGCTTTATCTCGTGCCCGCCCCCCTCGACTTTGGCTGCGACGCCCAGGTCCCGCTGCAGAATGCCTTGCCCTCGGCCACCCTTCACACGGCTGCACGGCTGACCCAATGGGTGTGCGAGAACGCCAAGAGTACACGCGCCTACCTCAAACGCATCGACGCACTGCACCCCCTGGCAGCCCCCCTGCAGCAGCAGCAGATCACCGAGCTTCCCCGCGAAGTCCACAAAAAAGGCGACCATGGCGACAAGGGATCAGCCCCGTTCGACGCACGCCCGCTGCTCGCAGCGGCACTGAATGGGCACGACATGGGGCTGATCAGCGAGGCGGGCATGCCAGCAGTGGCCGACCCGGGTTCGTCCGTGGTGCGCGCGGCACACGACCTTGATATCCCCGTTGTGCCCCTGGTGGGCCCTGTGTCGCTGCTGCTGGCGCTGGCGGCCAGCGGATTGAACGGGCAAAACTTTGCGTTTGTCGGCTACCTGCCCCAGGACAGCCAGGAGCGCATCCAGCGTATCAAGGAGCTGGAAAGCCTGGCCCTCAAGACAGGACAGACCCAGCTTTTTATCGAAACTCCTTACCGCAACGCCGCCCTCTGGCAGGCCCTGGTGCAAACGCTGCAGCCCCACACCCGCCTGGCGCTGGCCAGCGGGCTGACGCTGCCCGACGCACGCATCCGCAGCCAGCTCGTGCGGCAATGGCGCCAGCAACCCGCGCCCCCAGACAACCGCACCCCTGTCGTGTTTGCGATGGGCCGCTAAGCATGAACCGTCTATTCACTATATTTTTTATAGCTGTTAGCGCTTATGGTTCAAGCGCTGAGGCCATTATTCGTTGTGAATTGAATGGCAAACCCATCAATATTTCCAACGGTGCCGAAACCGCCGGCCAGTCCGGGCTGGTGCGCTGCCGCGAAGAAGACACCGGCCACCTCCAGCGCGAGCAGGAACTGCGCGACGGAAAGTTCGTGGGCCTGGAGCGCATGTTCGACCGCGAAGGCCGCCTGCAGCGCGAACGCACGGTCAACGAACGCGGCAACAGCCACGGCCGGGTGGCCGAGTTCTGGCCCAACGGCCAGGTGCGGCGCGAAGAAACCGCCGACAACGGCCGCACCCAGGGGGCCGTGAGGCGCTTTGACGCCACCGGCCGCGTGGAGCGCGTGTCGTTCCACGGCGGCGGGCAGGAGCTGTTCTATGTGGAAACCAACAGCAAGGGCCAGCCCACACGCCTGATCTGCCCGCGCACCAGCGTGCTGCCCGAAGACCGCAAACTCTGCGGCTTCGACGGTGCCACTGACACCCTGCTCCATGCAGACAACGGCGCCAAAACCGCGCAGCTGCACTACGACCAGGGCCGCCTGCTGAACGCGACCGAATGGACCCGCGACGGCATCGTCGCCGCCCAGCAACTCGTGGTGGACGGTCGGCGTGTGCACCGCAGCTTCACCACCGAGGGCGGCAAAAGTGTGCTGCGCGAGGAACGGGTGTTCGCGCCGGACGAGCGCACACTGCGCGATACGCGGGGATCGCTGTTCAGCGCCAAGCGCTACGGCGCATCCGGCCAGCTGATCGAGCAGCGCAGTTTTGCCGATGGGCGGGAGGTGCAGGTCGAGCGCTGGTACCTCAACGGATCGGTGCGAGAGCGCAGTACCTGGACCGGCGCCGGTGAGCAGGGGCGCGTGCAGCGCGAGATGTACCGTGACGATGGCAAGCTGGCGCGGCGCGAGCAGCTCAATGCCGAGCAATGGCCCGTGGGCACGCAGCAGGCCTTTCACGACAACGGCCGGCTGGCGATTGAAGAACAGTATTCAGCCCCCGATGCCCGGGGACGCACGCGCCTTACGGCCCGCAAGCAGTGGGACGAGACGGGCAAGCTGGTGGCCGACGACACCATCCTGGAAGACGGCTCGCGCCAGCGCAAGGCGGGCGGGCTGGACAGCTAAAACCCCCCCTCCTGCCAGCCCTTGGAGGCCCGGCACTGCAGGATGCGTCACACCACGTACCGCCACGCAGGCCCAGATGCAAAAAGGCCCCGTGTGGAGTCTCCACCCGGGGCTTTTTTTGTGCATGGCCCAAAGGCCGCGTCGGACAATGTCAGCGCAGCTGAGGTCCAGCCACTGCCAATGACTTCACGGCGCCCACACCAATCGCCGCGCCAAAACGCTTGACCAGCCGTTCCGCCACGTTGTCGCGGCGGGTGTAGTCAATGATGTCTTCGGCCTTCACCACCTCGCGGGCCACATAGTCCAGGTTGCCCAGCTTGTCGGCCAGGCCCATTTCCACGGCCTGCTGGCCGGTCCAGAACAGGCCACTGAAGGTGTCGGGCGTGGTCTTGAGGCGGTCACCACGCCCGGCTTTCACCACGGCAATGAACTGCTGGTGGATCTGGTCGAGCATGGTCTGCGCGTAGGCACGCTGCTTTTCGGTCTGCGGGCTGAACGGGTCGAGGAAACCCTTGTTCTCGCCAGCGGTCAGCAGGCGGCGCTCCACGCCCAGCTTTTCCATGGTGCCGGTGAAGCCAAAGCCATCCATCAGCACGCCGATACTGCCCACGATGCTGGCTTTATCCACGTAGATGTCGTCGGCTGCTGCGGCAATGTAATAAGCCGCCGAGGCGCAGGTTTCTTCAACCACGGCGTAGATCGGCTTGTTGTGCTTGGCCTTCAAACGAACAATTTCGTCATTGATGATGCCGGCCTGCACCGGGCTGCCGCCGGGCGAGTTGATGAGCAGCACCAAGGCCTGCGAGCCTTCGTCCTCCAGCGCGCTGCGCATGGCGGCCACCACAAACTCGGCGCTGGCCTCGGCGCCGCTGGCGATCTCACCTTTGATGTCCACCACCGCCGTATGGGGCGTGCTCTTGCTGGCACTGGGCGATGCCTGGCGCAGGGCCGCAAAGGCAACTGCGGCAATCAGCAACAGCCATGCCAGGCGGAAGAAGATCTTCCAGCGGCGGGCGCTGCGCTGTTCTTGGAGGGCGGAGAAGGCCAGCTTTTCCAGCGTGGCGCGCTCCCAGCCGGGTTCACGCGATGAGTCGCTCACAGATGCTCCTGAATTTGTAGCTGCTTGCGCCCACAGGTCGGGCGCGGGATTACTTTTTGGGTCAAAACCCGAAGAGCCGGGCTGCTGGGGGTCTGTCATGTCGTACGTCCTGGGCACTGCAACACTGCTGCCCGCGCATCGCGCTGGCTGGCACCAGGCGACAGCACATAAGGGTAATTCATCTGGATTTTCTAGAACTCTACGGGTTGCAGGTTGTAGGCAGTATGCCAGTGCACCACACCATCGCTTTCGGACAAAGCAATTTTCACCAGCCCGCCGCGGCACGGGCCGCCCGCGCACTGGCCGGTGCTCGGCAGGTAGGCGGCCCCGTGGGTGGCACACAGCAGCCAGTGGCCCGTGTCGTCAAAAAAGCGGTCCGGCTGGTAGTCCATCTCCATGGCCACATGGGTGCAGCGGTTCAGGTAGGCATGCGGCAGGCCCTGGTAGCGGATCGCAAAGGCCCGGCAGGTCTGACCTGCGTACTGCACATCAAACGGAACCGCCAAGCCCCCATCGACGAGGTCGGCACTGTTGCACAGCGCAATGGGCTGATCGGGTGGTGTGGTCATGGGCTCGTCCCGCTCCAATATCCGGCGTCACGCGTTGTGCAGCAGCCAATCGTGCAGCTCGCGCACCGAATGCACGACCGCCAGCGGCTGGAGCGCGTGAAAGGCGTCGGGCTCATGCGCGCCATAGCTCACCCCCACGCTCGCACAGCGCGCGTTGACCGCCATCTGCAGGTCGTGGGTGGTGTCGCCAATCATCAGCAGGCGCTCCGGCGCCACGTCAAATTCGGCCATCAGCTCCTGCAGCATCAGCGGGTGCGGCTTGCCAGCGGTCTGGTCGGCGGTGCGCGAGCCGTCAAACACGCCGCGCAAGTCCACCGAGTGCAGCGCATCGTCCAGCCCGCGACGGCTTTTGCCCGTGGCCACGGCCAGCAGGTGGCCGCGTTCACGCAGGTCGTTCAGCAGGGGCAGTACGCCGTCGAACAGGCTCAGGTCGTCCTGGTGCTGGATGTAGTGGAAGCGGTAGCGGTTGCCCAGCTCGGTGTACTTTTCGGTTGGCACATCCGGCGCCGCATGGGCCAGGGCCTGCATCAAGCCCATGCCAATCACATAGGCCGCCTCTTTGTCGGTTGGCACGGTGCCACCCACGTCACGCACCGCCGCCTGGATGCAGCGCACGATGATGGCGGTGGAGTCGAACAGGGTGCCATCCCAGTCAAAGGCGATGAGGTCGAAGCGGCGCGGACGGAAGTTTTTGGCAGACATGGAGGGGGTTCTTCGCGCAGGATCGTCAGGCAGGGGACACAAAATCGGCCAGCTCGCGGGGCAGCTCGGCAATCAGCTGCACACGCTCGCCCGAAGCGGGGTGATTGAACTGTAACCGCCATGCGTGCAGGAACATGCGCTTCATCGAGAGCTTCTGAAGGCGCTTGTTGAGGTCAAAGTCGCCGTATTTGTCGTCCCCGACGATGGCGTGGCCCTGGCTGGCCAGGTGCACACGAATCTGGTGGGTGCGACCGGTCTTGATGGTCACCTCCAGCAACGACATGGCGGGCAGGCCCTGCGCAGCGCGCGCGGGCACGGTGCTGCGCACCTTTACCAGTGTGATGGACCGCATGCCATCCGGGTCGTCGGCCGTGGTCACACGCACGCGGCGCTCGCCGTCGGCCTGCAGGTATTTGTGCAGGGGCAGGTCGATGACTTTTTTGTTGGCAGGCCAGGTGCCAGTGACCAGTGCCAGATAGGTCTTTCCCGTTTCTCGCTCGCGGAACTGGTCCTGCAGGTGGGTAAGCGCTGACCGCTTCTTGGCCACCAGCAGGATGCCCGAGGTGTCGCGGTCCAGCCGGTGCACCAGTTCCAGGAACTTGGAGGCCGGCCGCGCCTGGCGCAGCTGCTCGATCACGCCAAAGCTCACCCCGCTCCCGCCATGCACCGCTACACCGGCAGGTTTGTCAATGGCGATCAGGTGCTCGTCTTCGAGCAGGATGGGGAATTCGCGCGCGGGCGCCGGGCGCTCGGCCTTTTCGGCCACCTTGTCTGAAATTCGAACAGGAGGCAGGCGCACCACGTCCCCTGCTTCCACGCGGGTGTCGGCACTCACGCGGCCTTTGTTGATGCGCACCTCGCCGCTGCGGATGATGCGGTAGACATGCGTTTTAGGCACACCTTTCAAGTGGCGTATCAAAAAGTTATCGAGCCGCTGGCCTGCGGAGTCAGCATCCACTTCCACCAAGCGGGCTGCGGGAAGCCCCCCAGGGGCGGCGGGCGGTTTGGCCCCTATAATGTGTTTCACCTGCGCGTTGTTATGTAAGTGGTTGATTTGTCTGGAGTTTAGTCCACACAGCCCTTGCCCCTCGTGCAGGCAGGTCGATGCCAGCGGGCGTCGTGCGCGCAGATTGCAGGCCAGATGCCTGTGGTGGCCAGCACGCCGTGCGGCGGACTGACAGATTGAAACACTGATACGGAATCCCCCAAGCTGGCAGATGTTCCCTACCCGGGCGCAGCCTGCCAGCGGATCAAAGCGAGCATGTGGTTGTTGATGGCATGGATGGTGACCCTGTGGCGGAGGCTGCGGCCTTTGGCTGCATGCTCAAAATCGCCCTCAGCGCACAGCCAGCAAGCGCAATCAGCTACTCTTTTGCTAGCAAAACTGCGTTCCTACCACTCGCCCCCATCCACGCGCCCCTGCCTCCCGATGCTGCGCTAGAGCGCGGCAGATCATTGGCATCCCCGGCAATTCCCTTCGTTTCGATGCGTCAGTCCAGGCATTCACAGCTCCTGTAGAGCTTGTTGTATTGGTTTGGAAACTGTGGGCGGCAGCCCGCGCAGCCCTCTCCGTGGGTCACGGTTGGCTGCTCCGCTGCTGTCCGCGAAACACTGAAGGAATCGCATCATGAAGCGGATGCTCATCAACGCCACGCAGCCCGAAGAACGGCGCCTGGCCATCGTCGACGGACAAAAACTCCTCGACTACGAAATCGAAATCGAAGGGCGCGAGCAGCGCAAGGGCAACATCTACAAGGCCGTCGTCACCCGCGTCGAGCCCTCGCTGGAAGCCTGTTTTGTGGACTACGGCGAAGACCGCCACGGTTTCCTGCCGTTCAAGGAAATCTCGCGCAGCTACTTCACCCCCGGTGTCTCGCCCAGCCAGGCGCGCATCAATGAGGTGATCAAGGAAGGCCAGGAGCTGCTGGTCCAGGTTGAAAAGGAAGAGCGCGGCAACAAGGGCGCGGCCCTGACCACCTTCGTCTCGCTGGCAGGCCGCTACGTGGTGCTGATGCCCAACAACCCCCGTGGCGGCGGCGTATCGCGCCGCATCGAGGGCGAGGACCGCGCCGAGCTCAAGGAGGCGATGGACCAGCTGGAATACCCGAACGGCATGTCCATCATCGCGCGCACCGCCGGCATTGGCCGCACCGCGCCCGAACTGCAATGGGACCTGAACTACCTGCTCAAGCTGTGGAACGCCATCGACGGCGCCGCCAAGGGTGGCAAGGGCGCCTTCCTGATCTACCAGGAATCGAGCCTCGTCATCCGCGCGATCCGCGACTACTTCAACAACGACATCGGTGACATCCTCATCGATACCGACGACATCTACGAACAGGCACAGCAGTTCATGGCGCACGTCATGCCCGAGCATGCCGCCCGCGTGAAGCGCTACCGCGACGACGCCGCCCTGTTCAGCCGCTTCCAGATCGAGCACCAGATCGAATCGGCCTACGCCCGCACCGTGCAGCTGCCCTCGGGTGGCGCCATCGTGATCGACCACACCGAAGCGCTGGTGTCCGTGGACGTGAACTCGGCCCGCGCCATCAAGGGCGGCGACATCGAGGAAACCGCCACCCGCACCAACCTGGAAGCTGCCGACGAAGTGGCCCGCCAGATGCGCCTGCGCGACCTGGGCGGCCTGATCGTGATCGACTTCATCGACATGGAGGAGAGCAAGAACCGCCGCGAAGTGGAAAACCGCCTGCGCGACGCGCTGCGCCAGGACCGCGCCCGCGTGCAGTTCGGCACCATCAGCAAGTTCGGCCTCATGGAAATGAGCCGCCAGCGCCTCAAGCCCGCCTTGAGCGAAGGCTCGTCCATCCCCTGCCCTCGCTGCGGCGGCTCGGGCCACATCCGCGACACCGAATCGTCGGCCCTGCAGATCCTGCGCATCATTCAAGAAGAATCGATGAAGGACAACACGGCCGCCGTGCACTGCCAGGTGCCGGTGGAAGTGGCTTCGTTCCTGCTGAACGAGAAGCGCACCGAGATCGCCAAGATCGAACTCAAGCAGCGCGTGGCCGTGCTGATGGTGCCCAACAAGACGCTGGAAACCCCCAACTACCGCCTGGAGCGCCTCAAGCACGACGACCCGCGCCTGGACCACATCGAAGCCAGCTACAAGCTCGCCGAAGAAGTGGAAGACCCCACCGCCGTGACGCGCCGCTCGCAAGAGCCCACCAACAAGCAGACGCCGGTGATCAAAGGCGTGTTGCCCGACGCACCCGCCCCGGTGGCCGAGCCCCGTGCCGAAGGCGCCGCCCGCCCACCGCGCGCTGGCCTGCGCCCTGCCGCTGCGACCGCGCCGGCCCCCGCCCCCATGGCAACCCCGGCCCCGGCTGCGGCCGCCCCCCAAGAGCAAGGCTTCTTTGGGTGGATCAAGAGCCTGTTCGGCGTTGGCACCACACCGGCAGCCCCTGCCCCCGTGGTTGCGCCCGCACCGGCAGCAGCCCCGGAGACCACCGCCCGTGGCGAACCCCGCCGCGATGGCCGCAACGGTGAAGGCCGTGGCCGCCGTGGTGGCCGCGATGGCAACCGGGACGGCCAGCGCGAAGGCGCACCCCGTGACGGCAACCGCGAAGGCAACGGCGAAGGCCGGGGCCGCCGTGGCGAACGCTCGGCCGAAGGCCGCGCACCCCGCGACGCCGAGCGCCGCCCCGAAGGCGAGGCCCGCGAAGGCCAAGGCCGCGACGGTGGCCGCAATGGACGCGAAGGGCGCGAAGGAGGTGGCCGTGGCCGTCGGGACAACACCGAGCCGCGCAACCAGAACGCAGGCCTGAACGGTGATAACAACACCGCCGTGACCGCACAGGTGGAAGGCCCCAACGCTGGCAACCCCGGCAACAGTACAGAAGGCCAACCCACCCAGCAGCCCCGTGGCGAACGCGGCCCACGCCGTGAACGTGGTGATCGCGGCAACCGTGGCGAACGTGGCGAGCGCACACCCCGCGCGGTGGAAGCCCAGGAAACGGCCGCTGCCGCAGTGCCTGGCGACTTTGCCGACACAGCGCCACTGGCTGCCTTGCCCGATCTGGACCTGTCCGGCAACGACGCTCAGCCCAACGGCAATGGTGCCGCTGCAGAAGAACAGCGCCGCGAGCGCCGTTCGCGCGACCGCTACGGCCGTGACCGCCGCGAGCGTGGCGAACGCGGTCCGCGTGACAACAACGGCAATGCCGAAGCCGCCGCACCGGCGATGCTGGATTTCGACCCCACGCAGGCCGAGCCAGCACCCGCGCAGGACGAAGCGCCACGCCGCAGCTACTTCACGGCCCCTGCAGCGGAGCCAGCGGCAGCGGCACCCGCGCCAGCGCCTGTGGCAGCACCCGTGCCCGCCCCGGCCCACGCACCGGCCCCCGTTGCTGCACCTGTCGCCGCGCCGGTAGCAGCCCCGGTGGCGGCCGCGCCAGCACCTGTGGCGGCACCAGCCCCTGTTGCAGCATCTGCACCCGCTGCGGCACCCGTCGCACCGGTGGTACCCGCTGCGAACGGTCTGCCCCGCGTCCAGGCGTTCGCACTGCCCATCGACGAGCTGCAGCAAGTGGCTGCCGCATCGGGCCTGCAGTGGGTCAACTCCGACATGGACAAGATCGCTGCCGTGCAAGCTGCGATTGCCGCCGAGCCCAAGCCCATCCGCGTGCCACGCGAGCGCCCACCTGCGGTAGTGCTGGACGAAGGCCCGCTGGTGCTGGTGGAAACCCGCCGCGACCTGTCTGCCATGAAGCTGCCGTTTGAGCAGACTCCCTCGGCCTGATGCGCTGAAAACAGCTGCTGCCCCTCCGGGAGCCGCAGCTATGCAAAAAGAAGGCGGCCCAGGCCGCCTTCTTTTTTTGCGGGAGCCTGCCAATGCCCGCAAGCGCCCGAAGACCGTCCTTCAACAGGTACCATTTCGAGCCACCGCCTCCCCAGAATCGCAGCAGCCCACCCGGCCACCTGCTTCACCTTCCGAGATCCACGGACCTTCTGCCTCCATGCTGTTCCTGCTGTCTCCCGCCAAATCGCTCGACTACGACACGCCCTTGCCCGAAGGCCTGCCACACACCACGCCCCAGTTTGTGGCGCAATCCACCGCGCTCATTGAGGTGCTGCGCGAGCAATCTCCGCAGCAAATCGCTTCGCTGATGGACCTGAGTGACAAGCTCGCCGCGCTGAACGTGGCGCGCTACCAGGCCTGGCGCCCCCGTTTCACGGCCGCCAACTCGCGCCAGGCGCTGCTGGCCTTCAACGGCGATGTGTACGAGGGACTGGACGCCCGCACGCTCGCCCCGCAGGACCTGGACTGGGCACAAAGCCATGTGGCCATCTTGAGCGGCCTCTATGGCGTGCTGCGGCCGCTGGACCGCATGCAGCCCTACCGCCTGGAAATGGGCACGCGCCTGGCCACCAGCGCAGGCAGCAACCTGTACCAGTTCTGGGGCAGCCAGATTGCCGAGCACCTCAACACCCGCCTGCGCGCCGACACGACCCCCGTGGTGGTCAACCTGGCGTCGCAGGAATACTTCAAGTCCGTCGACCGCAAGGCGCTCAAGGCCCGTGTCATCGAATGTGTGTTCGAAGACTGGAAAGGCGGCGCTTACAAGATCATCAGCTTCCATGCCAAACGTGCGCGGGGCCTGATGGCGCGCTATGCGATCACGCATCGGGTGGCCACGCCGCACAAGCTCGAAGGGTTTGATCTGGACGGCTATGCCTTTGCCCCGGCATCATCCGAGCCCGAGCGCCTGGTCTTCCGGCGCAAGACCCTGCCCACCGCCTGACTCTGCTAACCCCATTCACGTTGAAGGACCGCCATGGCATCGCGTTCTGAGCAGCACCCCGACAGCAGCACCCCAACCACCCACCAGCGCGCCAGCGCCGTGCGGCAGGCCATCACGCCCGAGCTGCGCCGCTGGATCATCGAACAGGCCCAGGCCGGCTACGCCGCGCCCGTGGTGCTGCAGTCCATGCGCGATGCGGGCTGGGATGAAGACGTGGCCGCCGACGCCTTGGAGGTCACGCTGCAGGACCACCTGAACGAACTGGCCGTACAACAAGGCCAACCCGCCGCCGTGCCTGTGCCCGAGCCCCAGCTGGATGCATCGCCCGCCCAGGTGGACTGTGGCGACCGCACCGTGAATGTGCTGCTGGCCATGGCCCAGCCGCGCATCGTGGTGTTTGGCAACCTGCTCTCGCCCGAAGAATGCGACGCCCTCATCGCGGACGCTGCGCCGCGCATGGCGCGCTCGCTCACGGTGGCGACCAAGACGGGCGGGGAAGAAATCAACGACGACCGCACCAGCGACGGCATGTTCTTCCAGCGCGGCCAGAGCCCGCTGATCCAGCGCATCGAGGAACGTATTGCGCGCCTGCTGAACTGGCCCATCGAGAACGGCGAGGGCCTGCAGGTGCTGCACTACCGCCCAGGCGCCGAATACAAGCCGCACTACGACTACTTCGACCCCGCCGAGCCCGGCACACCCACCATCGTCCAGCGCGGCGGGCAGCGCGTGGGCACACTGGTGATGTACCTGAACACCCCCGAAAAAGGTGGCGGCACCACTTTCCCCGACGTGCACCTGGAGGTCGCGCCGCAGCGCGGCAATGCGGTGTTCTTCAGCTATGAGCGCCCGCACCCGTCCACCCGCACGCTGCACGGAGGTGCGCCGGTGATCGCGGGCGAGAAGTGGATCGCCACCAAGTGGCTGCGCGAACGGGAATTCAAGTAAAAAAAGGCCCTAGCGCTTATCCATAAAGCGCTATAAGCTATAAATTTGATAGCATTTATGAACACCCCGGAACAATCCCAACTCGGCAAGTCCTCCGCCTACGTGGACCAGTACGACGCATCGCTGCTGTTTCCCATCCCCCGCTCCGGCAAGCGCGCCGAAATCGGGATCACCGGCGCCGCGCCGTTCTTCGGGGCCGACCTGTGGACGGCATTCGAGCTGTCGTGGCTGAACCTGCGCGGCAAGCCGCAGGTGGCGCTGGCGCACATCACCGTGCCGTGCGAGACGCCCAACATCGTGGAGAGCAAGTCGTTCAAGCTGTACCTCAACAGCTTCAACAACACCCGTTTTGCCGATGCGGCCGAAGTGCAGGCGCGCATCCGCACCGACATCAGCGAAGCCGCGTGGCGCGGTGCGGAACACCCGGCCACCGTGGGCGTGAGGCTCATCGCGCCGGAGCTGTTCGACCAGGAACCCGTGCACGAGCTGGACGGCCTGAGCCTGGACCGCCTGGATGTGGAATGCACGCAGTACCAGCCAGCCCCCGAATTGCTGACGGCCACATTCAACGAAGCACCCGTGACCGAAACCCTGACCAGCAACCTGCTCAAAAGCAACTGCCTGGTGACCGGCCAGCCCGACTGGGGCAGTGTGCAGATCAGCTACAGCGGCCCGCAGATCAACCAGGAAGGGCTGCTGCAGTACCTGGTGAGCTTTCGCAACCACAACGAGTTCCACGAGCAGTGCGTGGAGCGCATCTTCATGGATGTGTGGACGCGCTGCAAACCCATCAAACTGACTGTGTACGCGCGCTACACGCGCCGGGGCGGGCTGGACATCAACCCGCTGCGCACCAGCCACCCGCAGGGCCTGCCGCGCAACGTGCGCACGGCACGGCAGTAGGCCCAGCCGCCGTCAGTCGCGTCCATCAGCTCCGCGCATCGATCCAGTCGCACCGCAGGGTGTGGCGCAGGTGTGCACGCGTTCGCCAGGTGACATAGAGGCTGGGCCCGAAGATACCCATCAGGCACAGCGGCGCAGTCCACGGCTCGCCAAAAGCGATGATGGGAAACCAGCCCACCCAGCCCAGCATCCAGACCGTCAACACCAAGTCCCACAGGTGGTATTCGAGCGGGTGGTCTGCCTTGTGCGCGACATGCCACTGCTTGATGCGTTGCAGCTCGTTGAGGGTCATGGTGATCTCCCGGAAAACGGGAAAATCACTGTAAGTTACGAGTAAGCATTCGTCAAGGTCTGCGTGGCTGGCGGTCGCTCGCCACAGCACCCGTTACCCGTTACCCCAGCCGGAACACATCCACCGAGCGGCCCAGCGACACCGCACTTTCCTTGAGCCCCTGCGCCGCCGCCGCAGACTCCTCGACCAGCGCCGCGTTCTGCTGCGTCACGGTGTCCAGCTGCGTCACCGCCTCGTTGACCTGGGCGATGCCTTGCGACTGCTCTTTGGTGGCACTGCTGATCTGCTGCACCAGCGTGCTCACGCGCTCCACTGCATCGACCACGCCCTCAATGGTGGTGCCGGCATGGCCCATCTGCTGGGCACCGCTGGCGATCTGGTTCACCGTCACGCCGATCAGACCGCTGATCTCCTTGGCGGAGCTGGCGCTGCGCTGGGCCAGCGCCCGCACCTCACCCGCCACCACCGCAAAACCCCGCCCCTGCTCACCGGCACGGGCCGCCTCGACGGCGGCGTTCAGGGCCAGCAGATTGGTCTGGAAGGCGATGCCCTCGATCACGCCCACGATTTCGCTGATCTTGGTGGACGACAACTTCATCTGCTGCATGGCGGCGCCCACCTCTTGCACCGCTTGGCCGCCGCGCTTGGCGATGTCGCTGCTCTGTGCGCTCTCGCGCGAGACCTTGGCGGCAGTCTCGGAGGTCTCCAGCACCGTGCTGGCCAGTTGCTCCATGGCCGCAGCAGTCTCTTCCAGACTGCTGGCCTGCGATTCGGTGCGGGCCGACAGGTCCAGGCCGCCGCGCGAGATCTCGTCGGCTGAGTCAATGAAGTTGCGCACCTCGGTGCGCACATCGCCCACCACTGCGCGCAGGTTGACCTGGGTCTGCAGCAGGCGCTGCATCAGCGCGCCCAGGGGTTGGGGATAGTCAGTGCCCACCGACGTGGCCAGGTTGCAGGCCGAGATGTCGGACGCGAAGCGGGTGGCATCGTGCACGCCCTGCAACACGGTGGCCTGAAAGCGCCACAGCGTCCACCCCGCCCCCAGCAACAGCAACACCAAGCGGGCTACCCAGGCGGTGGTGCCTTGCAGACCCATCACATCGGGCAACAAGGCCAGCAGCACCGTTACCAGCAGCAGGATCGCCATGCGCGGCAGCAACGCCATCTGCGCCAGGTGCCGCTGCCAGCCACGCACTCCCCGGTAGCGCACGTTGCCCGAGTCCAGGTAGAAGCTGCTCGCGCCCGATGCCGCCTCGCTGCGCATCTGGGCATACAGGGCTTCGGCAGCAGAAATTTCTGCCGCGCTGGGCTTGGTGCGCACCGACATGTAGGCACGTGGCTTGCCGCCCTCCATGATGGGGGTGACATTGGCGCGCACCCAATAGTGGTCGCCGTTCTTGCGGCGGTTCTTGACCAGGCCCGTCCAGGGCTCCCCCCGGCCAATGGTGCGCCACATGTCCTTGTAGGCCTCGGCGGGCATGTCGGGGTGGCGGATGAGGTTGTGCGGCTGGCCAATGAGTTCGTCGCAGCTGTAGCCGCTCACGCGAACGAACGCTGGATTGCAGTGGGTAATCTCGCCCTTGGTGTTGGTGCTGGACACCAGCAGTTCATCGCCGGAATAGTCGAAGTTCTGCTGGGTCACCGGCAGGTTGATGCGCATGTTGGCTCCTGATGGGCCTGCAGCAGAGGCAGGCAGCGCGGCACGCTATTCGTTACCGCTTGATACCGATCAAGTCTAACGGGCCAACAGCGCCTTACACACTAAAAATCAGGCGCCTGAAAACGATACAAAGCGGATAACAAAACCCAGCGCAGCGGTTCTGGCGAGGCGCTGCGTCGCAGGCAGTACGGGTAGTACGACCAGACGCAACAACAACGCAGGAAGGTTTTTTTCGCCGCTCTTACTGCGCCGGCTTGTAGGCCGCTATGGCCTTGGCCAGATCGGTGGTCTCCTCGCACTGCGCGCAGATGGCCTGCAGCTTGGCGAGCTGGGCTTCGGCCTGCGCCTTCTGGCCAACCTTGAGGTAGCCCATGCCCGAGTATTCCAGCGCTCCCTTGTGGCGGGGGTCCAGCGCCAGTGCCTTGTTGTAGGCCGCAAACGCCTCGTCGTATTTGCCGAGCCAACGGTTGGAGTAGCCCAGCAGGTTATAGGCATCGGCGTTCTGCGGATTCTGGGCCACCACCTTGCTGAAGCTGCTGGCCGCCAGCGCCCAGTTCTTGGCTTCGATGGCTTTTTTGCCCACGGAAAAGTCGTCAATGCGTGCGTTCTCCACTGGCGTGGTGGGCATATCGGCCGCGTGGGCCATGGGCAGTGCCAACACGGGCACCAGCACCAGCGCCAGGCTCAGCAGGGGCGCAGACATCAAGGGGCGAACAGGGAATGAAGGCATGGGAGGCTCCTGAAAACGTGAAGTTGGAATGGTCGGAGGCCGCGCTGGCCCCATGCCGGAGACCGGCACCTCAGATAAACGACACGGAATGCAAAACGGATGCAGCACCGGACAATTATTTTTGCAAAGCCGATGGGGGCCTTGCGCCGCTCACCACAGCTTGGCGCAGTTGCCGGTGAAAAGCACGGTGCTGCTGGGCACCTGCGGCGTTGTCGATGTCTCCAGCGTCACCATGAGTTTGCTGACCTTGAGCAGCAGCTTCTCCGACGTATCGGGCAACACCGACACCGCAGAACCCGCCACCGGCACCGTGCCCAGCACAAACGGCACGCCATCGGCTGGCACCGCCCACAGCACCAGCTGTGGGGCTGCGCCAGCAACAGTCGCTGGAGTCGCGGGAAGCGTGATAGGCCCGATGACCTTCACCGTCAGCGTGCGCCCATGGCGCAGCGAACTCACCAGCACCTTGCCGTTGCCCGCAGCGTCCGTCAGCAGGCCCACATAGGCCTGCGGCAGTTTGTCCCCTGCGCGCAGGGCCACCTGGTCGCTCGACACGAACAAGGTTGGCACCGCAGCCACCAGGGCCACGGTGGCCACCACACCCAACACCACACCCGCCAAGCCCTGCAACACACCATGGCGCCGCCACAGCACACCGGCCCAACCGCCCTGCGGGGCTGCGTCTTTCACATCGCGCGGCCGGGTGCGCGCCTCAATGGCGGCCCACACGCGCTGCGGTGGCTGTTGCACCGGCACCGAACTGGCCAGCATCCCCAGCCGCCCTTCCCACTGCGCCACCAACAGCTGCACATCGCTGCGATCGCGCAGCAGCCGCTCGAAGCGGCGGCGCGCGCCACCACCCAGCGTGCCCAGCACATACGCAGACGCCAAGTGGTCCAGCAGCGCGGGGTGGGTGTACCTCATGCGCCCATCCCTTGCGCGGACAGGCAGCTTTTCAGGCGCTCCAGGCCCCGCCGGATCCACGCCTTGACCGAACCTAGCGGCGCGCCCATCTGGGCCGCCACTTCGGAATGCGACAGGCCCTGGTAGTAAGCCAGTGCCAGGCTTTGCCGGTAGCTTCCGTCCAGCGCATTCATGCAGCCTTCGATGCGCAGCGCCTGGGTGGCCTGCTCCAGCAGATGCATCGCGCTGGGTGCGGGGGCCAATGCAGACGCAGCACCCGGCGGCGCGTCGCTGCCATCCCCATCGCTGCCTGCAAGCTCCGTGGTGTCATTCCAGGCGCTTTCAGGCCGCCGGGCGCGGGCGCGCAAGGCGTCCAGCGCCTTGTTGCGCACGATGGCGATCAGCCATGTCATGGGCTGGATAGGCTGCCCGCCCACTTCGCTGCGGTAGCTCCCAGCGTTCTTCCAGATGCTCACATACGCCTCTTGCAGCACATCCTCGGCCGCCTGTCCTTGTCCCAACATACGCACGGCAACGCCGAACAGATGCACGTGGGTGCGCTGGTAGATCTGCGCGAAGGCGGCATGGTCTCCCCCGGCTGCGGCGCGGATCAACGCTTGCAGGTTGGCGGAAGGAACATCGGTGGCAGTGGCCATATGCGGGCGAGTATAGGAACGCAACAGGCGGTGCAGGCAGGTCCCACTCTGGGTGTTTACGCCGATTGCCACGACCCCACCGGGCCGTGAACTGGCAGGAAACGACGTCAACCCGCGCTAAAAAAGCTGCGCCGTGCCACCCACACCCTCTGCGCCATCTGCGCGATCTGCGGAGCCTGGCTTGCGCCGGCGTGCTTCTGCCGTTGCCCCAGCCCGTGGCTCCAGCACGGGCTCTTCGCCCCGCCGCGCCAGCGTGCTGGCCCGCACGCCCAGCAGCCGCAGGCGCTTGTCCAGCGGCACGCGTTTGAGGCACTGCCCGGCCAGCTGGCGGATGGTGGCGCCATCGGCCGTGTAAAGGTTCGCCGTGTGGTCGCGCGTGGCGATCTTGAAGTCGTCGTAGCGCAGCTTGATGCCGATGGTGCGCGCCACATAGCCCTTGCGCTGCAGGTCTTCGGCCAGGCGCATACACAGGTCGGTGAAGATCGCGCCCAGTTCAGCGCGGTCTCGCACTGCGTGCAGGTCGCGGTCAAACGTGGTCTCGCGGCTCATGCTCACGGGCTCGCTCTCGGTCACCACCGGGCTGTCGTCCCGCCCCCAGGCCACCCGGTGCATCCACGCCCCGGTGGACTTGCCAAAGTGGCCCATCAGCCATTGCTCATCCTGCGCCGCCAGCTGCCCGATGGTTTCGATGCCCAGCCGTGCCAGCTTCTCACCGGCCTTGGGGCCAATGCCATTGATTTTGCGCACATTGAGCGGCCAGATCCTGGTCTGCAGGTCTTCCTCGTAAACGATGGAGATGCCGTTGGGCTTGTTGAACTCGCTGGCCATCTTGGCCAGCAGCCGGTTGGGCGCCACGCCAATCGAGCAAGTCAGCCCGGTCACGTCAAAGATGCTCTTCTGGATGAGCCGCGCCAGCACCCTGCCCCCTTCGCGCTGACCGCCGGGCACGTCGGTGAAGTCGATGTACACCTCGTCCACGCCCCGGTCTTGCATCACGGGGGCTATCTCCATGATGGTGCTTTTGAACAGGCGTGAAAACCGCCGCACCTCGTCAAAATCCACCGGCAACACAATGGCCTGCGGGCACAGCTTGGCGGCCTTCATCATCCCCATGGCCGAGCCCACACCAAACTGCCGCGCGGGGTAGGTGGCGGTGGTGATCACGCCCCGGCCCACATAGTCCTTGAGCAGCGGAAAGTCCTCCACCGGGATGAAATGCCGCTCGCGCAAGCCCGTGCCATCCGGGCCTTGCAACAACAGTTCATCCACCTTGCGCCGCCCGCCCCCAATCACCACGGGCAGGCCCTTGAGCTGCGGGTAGCGCAGCAGTTCGACAGATGCGAAAAAGGCATCCATATCGAGATGGGCGATGCGGCGCAGCCGCTGCCCCTGGCGCTGTGGCGGGGCGGCAGTTGCGGGCTCGTTATCGGGGAAATCGGGCGCTGAAACGGTCACGCCCGCTATTGTGCGCGGCACAGTGACAGACTGCTGCCACCGGGCATGAAGGGACTATCGCCTGGCCATCGCCGCGCTGCGAATGCCCTGCAGCGTGCCCGTGGGCGTGATGGCCTCGGGGTCGATCAAACAGTGCAACACGCTGGGCAGGCCGCTCGCGCGTGCACGGGCAAGAGCCGGAGCGAAGTCTTCGGTGCGCTCTACCCGCTCTCCATGCCCGCCAAAGGCCTGGGCGTAGGCTTTGAAGTCCGGATTCTTGAGCTGGGTGGCGCTGATGCGGCCGGGGTACTCACGCTCCTGGTGCATGCGGATGGTGCCGTACATGGCGTTATCGAGCAGCACCACGATGATGGGCAGGCCGTACTGCACAGCGGTCGCAAACTCCTGTCCGTGCATCAAGAAATCGCCGTCGCCCGCAAACACCACCACCTCGCGCTGCGGCCACAGGCGCTTGGCACCCACACCCGCAGGCAGGCCGTAACCCATGGAGCCACTGGTGGGCGCCAGCTGGCTGGCATAAGTGGTAAACGGCCAGAAGCGGTGCACCCAGGTGGCAAAGTTGCCTGCGCCGTTGCAGAAGATGGTGTTGGCCGGCAGCGTGGACTTGAGATGCTGCATGACCTGGCCCATCTGCAGCTCGCCGGGGATCTGGATGGGGTTGGTGTCGCTCCACAGGATGTACTCGGACCGTGCCATCTCCGCATGGGCATGCCAGGCCACGGCACCCGCAGGCCGGACACCCGCCAGCGCCGCCGTGAATGCCTGCGGCGTTGCGTGGATGGCCTGCGCGGGCCGGTACAGCTTGCCCAGCTCATCGGCATCGGCATGCACATGCACCAGCGGCTGCGTGGGGTTGGGGATCGCAAACAGCTCGTAGCCCTGCGACGGGATCTCTGACAGGCGCCCGCCCACCACCAGCACCAGATCGGACTCGCGGATGCGAGCCAACAGGCGCGGGTTCACCCCCAGGCCCAGGTCGCCGCCATAGCAGGCGTGGTTGGCCGGGAAGAGCATTTGTCGCCGGAACGAGCAATACACCGGCAGCGACCAAGCCTCGGCAAACGCCACAAACTCGCGCACCGCCTGCTCGGACCAGCGGCTGCCGCCCAGGATTGCCACGGGCTGGTGCGCGGCTTTCAGGCGTTGGGCCAGCTCGGCCATCTGCGCAGCCCCTGGGTGCGTCTCGGTCACCTGGTAGGGCAATGCATCGGCCACGCTGGCGGCTTCGGTCAGCATGTCCTCGGGCAGCGCCACCACCACCGGGCCGGGGCGGCCCGAGGTGGCGACGTGGAAGGCGCGCGAGATCAGCTCGGGCACACGGGCCGGGTCGTCAATCTGCACCACCCACTTCGCCATGGTGCCAAACACCGCGCTGTAATCCAGCTCCTGGAACGCCTCGCGCCCCATGGCACCGCGTGCCACCTGGCCCACGAAGAGGATCAGGGGGGTCGAGTCCTGGTGAGCGATGTGCACACCGGCCGACGCATTGGTGGCGCCCGGCCCGCGTGTCACAAAGCAGATGCCGGGCTGGCCCGTGAGCTTGCCCTGTGCCTCGGCCATCATGGCCGCGCCGCCTTCCTGGCGGCACACCGTCACGGCAATGTCGGCATCGTGCAGGGCATCGAGCACGGCCAGATAGCTCTCGCCCGGCACGCAGAACAGCTGCTTCACGCCGTGGGTGATGAGCTGGCGGACCAGGATCTGGCCGCCCGTGCGGGAGGTGGTGGGTGCGGTAGTCATATCAGACGGTCATTTCACAAAACAGAACAAGAACTCAGAACAGTGCCTTACACGCGCGCTGGATGCGCACGCAGGCCTCTTGCAGTTCGGCCATGCTGGCAGCGTACGAGATACGGAAGTACGGCGCCAGCCCCAGCACGCTGCCTGGCACCACGGCCACATGGAACTCGCGCAGCAGGTAGTCGCAAAAATCGGCGTCGGTGCGAAGCAATACACCGCCCGGCGTGGTGCGGCCCAGCACACCTTCGCAACTGGCAAAGGTGTAGAACGCGCCCTCGGGCACGCGGCAACGCAGGCCCGGCGATGCGTTGAGGGCCGCCACCACCAGGTCGCGCCGCGCCTGAAACGCACGGCAGCGCTCGGCCACCACGTCCTGCGGGCCGGTGAGCGCCGCCACCGCAGCGGCCTGGCTGATGGACGACGCGCACGATGTGGCCTGGCTTTGCACCACGGCCATGGCCGCGATCAATGCCTTGGGCCCGGCGCCGTAGCCCAGGCGCCAGCCCGTCATGGCATACGACTTGGAGACACCGTTCACAGTCAGCGTGCGCTCGCGCAGTGCGGGCAGCACGGCTACGGGGGTGGCAAACGCGAGCCCGTCGTACAGGATGTGCTCGTAGATGTCATCCGCCAGCACCCACACCTGCGGATGGTGCAGCACCACCTCCAGAATAGGCCGCAACTGCTCGGCGCTGTAGGCCGTGCCGCTGGGGTTCGACGGCGAGTTGATGAACACCCAGCGCGTGCGCGACGTGATGGCCGCGTCGAGCTGTTCGGGCGTAATGCGAAACCCGTTGGCTTCGCTGCAGGGCACCACCACAGGCACGCCACCGGCAATCAGCACCATGTCGGCGTACGACGTCCAGTACGGCGCGGGCAGGATCACCTCGTCGCCGGGATTCAGGCTGGCCATCAGCGCGTTGTAGATGACCTGCTTGGCGCCGGCACCCACCGTGATTTCGTTGGTGGCGAACACGAGGCCGTTGTCGCGGCGGAACTTGAGCTGGATGGCCGCCTTGAGCGCGGGCGTGCCATCAAGCACCGTGTAGTGCGTGTCGCCCTGCGCCATGGCCTGCTGCGCGGCTTCAATCACGTGGGCGGGCGTGTCAAAGTCGGGCTCGCCCAGGCCCAGCACAATGACGGGCTGGCCCTGGCGCTTGAGCTCGTTGGCGGCCTGGGTGATGCGCACGATATCGGACACACCGATGGCGCTGATGCGGTCGGCCGCGCGGAAGGCCGTGGCAGGAACGGCGGCGTTCATTGCTGGTAGGTCTCCAGGGGCTTGTCGTTGGGCGTGGCAAACAGCTGGCGCAGCGTGGTGCCCAGCGGCAGGTTCAGGCTCATGTTCTTGGGCGGAATGGGGTTCACGAACCACTTGGTGTAGATCTTTTCCATCTCGCCGCTTTGCATGAGCTTGGTGAGCACACCGTCCACCGCCGTTTTGAAGGCGGTGTCGTCCTTGCGGAAGAGCAGCGCAATCGGCTCGGCGCCCAGCGGCTCGCCCACGATGCGGTAGGCCGACGGGTCCTTGGAATTGGCGATCATCCCGGCGAGCAGGTTGTCGTCGAGCACAAACGCATCGGCACGGCCTGTTTCCAGCAACAGGAAGCTTTCGTGGTGGTCCTTGCCCAGCACGGTCTTGATGGCGCCGCCGCCCAGTGCGCGCTCTTGCTTGCGCAGCAACTGCACGGCCGTGGTCCCGGTGGATGCCGCGATGGTGCGCCCGGCAAGTTGGCTGATGGACTTCAGGTCCGAATCCTTGCGCACTGCCATGCGCACTTCGCTCACGTAGGTGGTCACGGCAAAGGCCACCTGCTGCTGGCGCGCCGTGTTGTTGGTGGTGGGGCCGCAGCCGATGTCCAGCGTGCCGTTTTGCACCAGCGGCAGCGTGTTTTGCGCCGTCACGGCCATGTATTCAAGCTTGGCGTCGGGCGCGACTTCTTTCAGCACGCGCTCGCACAGCTCCACGTGATAGCCCACGTATTTTTCATTGGCGCCCAGCGCATAGGCCATGGGCGGCGAGGTTTCGCGTACGCCCAGCACCACCTTGCCGCTGGACTTGATCTTCTCCAGCGTGGGCTGGGTGACCGTCTGCGCCTGCGCAGGGGCTGTAGCCGCCCAAGTCAGGGCCAAGCCTGCAGCGAGCGCGGTGAAGGTCTTGCGAGAAATTGCCATGTCGTTGTCTCCTGGTGTTATGTCGTTGGCAGATTGAAAAAAGGCGAGGCTCAAATTACGTTCTTTTCGAGCAGCGGCGCGTTGCGCGCGATGCGTTCAATGGACAGCGGCGACAGGTCCAGGCTTTGGTAGCTGCCCGTAAGCAACAGCTCTGCCAGCCCTCGCCCCACGGCAGGACACTGCTGCAGCCCATGGCCCGAAAATCCGTTGGCAAACACCAGGTTGTCGCACGCCGGGTGCAGGCCCACGATGGCGTTGTGGTCGAAGGTGTTCATCTCGTAGTAGCCCGCCCAGGCGCCCTGCATGCGCAGTGCTTCAAAGCCAGGGATGCGCTCGGCCAGCGTGGGCCATATATGGTCCTCGAACGCTGTGTACTCGGGCTCCAGCGGGGCAAAGTCGGCGTCGTTGTCGGCGTCGGGCGCAAAGCCGCAGATGAAGCCTTTGCCCTCGGGCCGCAGCCAGATGCCACTGGTGTCGATGAGCAGCGGGCAGCCCGGCAGCGCTGCGGGGCTGGCCAGGTTGAAGACCGTACGGCGCTTGCCCATCACCGGCAGATCAATGCCAGCCCAGCCCGCAATGGCAGCCGCCCACGGGCCGCCCGCGTTCACGGCGTAGCGGCAAGGCAGCACGGTGCCGCTTTGCAGGCGTACTGCGTTCACATGCAGCACGCCGTCGCTGGCCGCAGTGTCGAGGCCTACCGCGTCATCGGCCACATAGCGCACGCCCTGGCTCTGTGCCTTCTTGCGCAGCGCCGTCAGCAGCAGGTAGCCATCAAACCAGCCCTCGCCCGACAGGCCCAGCGAGCCCAGCACCACGTCCTGCAGCGCCAGCCAGGGAAAACGCTCGGCCAGTTGCTGCGGGCTCAGCAGCGCCACGTCAGCACCATGCTGCTTTTGCAACGCATGGTTTTCGCGCAGTGTGGCCTCGCCCGCCTGGGTGGCCAGGTACAGGTAGCCGCCTTCGTGCAGGCCAATGTCGGGCACATCGCCACGGCAGGCCAGCAGCGTGCCCACGTTGCGCAAGAAGCCGATGCCAAACGCCGAGATCTGGATGTTGATGTCCGTCGAGAACTGCTGGCGGATGGAGCTGGCCGACAGCGCCGACGAAGCCCGCGCATAGGTCGGATCGCGCTCGACCACCACCACCTCGCAGCCCGGCTGCTGCAGCGTGAGGAAGTACGCAATCGCACTGCCAATGACACCACCGCCGATGATGACGATGGGGTGTGATTCCTTAGCGATCAACATGAACGGGGCAACCAGCGCGTGGGTTACACGTCAAACGTCACGCCCTGTGCCAGAGGCAGCGCGGTGGAGTAGTTGATGGTGTTCGTCGCCCGCCGCATGTAGGCCTTCCAGCTGTCCGAGCCCGCTTCGCGGCCACCGCCGGTTTCCTTCTCGCCACCAAACGCGCCGCCAATTTCGGCGCCGCTCGGGCCAATGTTCACGTTGGCAATGCCGCAGTCCGAACCCGCCGCCGACATGAACTGTTCGGCCTCGCGCACATTGAGCGTGAAAATGGACGACGACAGGCCCGCGCCCACGGCGTTGTTCATGGCAATGGCTTCGTCGATGCTGCTGTAGCGCACCACGTACAGAATGGGCGCAAAGGTTTCGTGCAGCGCGGGGCCTTCGTGTTTTTGCAGCTCCACCAGCGCAGGGCGCACGTAGTACGCATGGTCACCGCCGATGCCTTCCACACGGCCACCACCGTGCACCGTGGCGCCCAGCGCGCGGCTTTGCTCCAGCGCCTTTTGCATGCCGTCAAAAGCCATGCGGTCTATCAGCGGGCCCACCAGCGTGCCAGCGGTGCGCGGGTCACCCACCTGCACGTTGGCGTACACCTTGGCGAGTTGGGGCACCAGCTGGTCGTAAATGCTGTCGTGCACAAACAGGCGGCGCAGCGTGGTGCAGCGCTGGCCCGCCGTGCCCATGGCGGCGAACGCAATGCCGCGCAGGGCCAGGTTCAAATCGGCCGAGGGCGCCACGATGGCGGCGTTGTTACCGCCCAGCTCCAAGATGCCGCGCGCAAAACGCGCTGCAAGGTGCGGGCCCACGGCGCGGCCCATGGCGGTGGAGCCCGTGGCCGACAGCACGGGCACGCGGGCGTCATCCACCAGCACCTCGCCAATGTCGCGCTGGCCCACGATCAGCTCCAGCAGGCCTTCGGGTGCGTCGGCACCAAAACGGGCGATGGCACGCTGCGCAATCGCGTGCGTGGCCAGGGCCGTGAGCGGGGTCTTTTCCGAAGGTTTCCACACCACTGAATCACCACACACCAGTGCCAGCGCGGCGTTCCACGACCACACGGCTACCGGGAAGTTGAAGGCCGAAATGACGCCGCACACGCCCAGCGGATGCCAGGTTTCCATCATGCGGTGGCCGGGGCGCTCGGTGGCAATCGTCAGGCCGTACAGCTGGCGCGACAGGCCCACGGCAAAGTCGCAAATGTCGATCATCTCCTGCACCTCGCCCAGGCCTTCGGACGGGATCTTGCCCGCCTCGATGGTCACCAGCAGGCCCAGGTCGGCCTTGGCGGCACGCAGCTCCTCGCCCAGCAGGCGCACCAGCTCGCCCCGGCGCGGTGCAGGCACATTGCGCCACGCCTGGAAAGCCGCATGCGCGCGGCCGATGGCGGCCGTGGCATCGGTCGCGCTTTGCTGTGGCACCTGGGCCAGCACCTCGCCCGTGATGGGCGAGCGCGCCGCCAGCGTGCCGCCGGTGTACGCCGTGCGGGGCACGCCCAGGCGTTGCAGCAGTTGATCGACTTCGGACACGAGGGAGGTGGCGACAGGGGTGGCGGACATGGCGGCTCGCTAGCTTGGATGGAGGCAGAGAAAGGGAAACAGCGTGGGAAAACACACGCAGTGAATCCGCCAATATCCGCCAATCGCGCCGCGCTGGATAGCAAAAAAATGGAACTACTTGATCACAAATCAGCATGAAGTACCTGAAAATGTCAGGACCGCTACCCTATACCCAATGAGCGACAGGGGCTCAAAAGGCTCAATTTTTGGCGTCGCCAATCATTCCCCCAACGCATGACCCAGTATGACCCTGCTGCGCCGAACCTTCCTGCCCTCTACCGCCGACCTGCTGGCCTTCGAGGCCGCCGCCCGTCACCAGAGCGTGTCGCGCGCGGCCGAAGAGCTGCACCTCACCCAAAGTGCCGTGTCGCGCCAGATCCGCCAGTTGGAAGAGCAAATCGGCACCGCCCTCTTCCACCGCGTGCGCCAGCGCGTGGTGCTGACCGACGCGGGCCGGGTCTACGCGGCCGACGTGCAAAACGTGCTGCAGCAGCTGTCAGCCAGCACGCAAAAAGCCATGGCGTTCTCCAGCACCGACGGCCTGCTCAACCTGGCCGTGCTGCCCACGCTGGGCACCCGCTGGCTCATCCCGCGCCTGGGCGGCTTCATGGCACTGCACCCCGAGGCCATGGTCAACTTCTCGGCCCGCACCGAGCCGTTTGACTTTGCGGGCACGCCGTTTGACGCCGCCATCCACTTCGGCACCCCGCACTGGGCGGGCGCCGTGTGCGAATACCTGATGCACGAAGAAACCGTGCCCGTGTGCAGCCCCACCTACCGAGACCGCCACAACATCCGCACCCCACAGGACCTGACGCGTGTGGTGCTGCAGCAGCAAAGCACCCGCCCCACGCAGTGGGCCGAGTGGTTTGAACTGGTAGGCGCGCCCACCGCCCTGGCACTGCGCGGCCCGCAGTCCGAGCACTTCGCCATGATTGCGCAGGCTGCCGTGTCGCACCTGGGTGCAGCGCTGCTGCCGCGCTTCTTGATCGAGCAGGAGCTGGCGGCAGGGAGCCTGGTGGAGCTGTCAGACCAGGTGCTGACCAGCACCGATGCGTATTACCTCGTGTACCCAGAGGCGCGGGCACAGACGCCGCTGGTGAAGGCGTTCAGGGATTGGGTCGTGGGGGAGTGTGCAGGGCAGCGGCAGGGGTAAGAACATGGATTGCCGATCACTTTTGCATCGCGAGAAATACAAACGAAAGATGCCTCTAGCGCTTATTGGATATGCGCTAAAAGCTATCAAAAGTGAAGTAAACGCACCTGATGCAAGGTATCGGTAACCATGCATCGGTAGGCCAGATATCAGCCAGTAGCGGACGGTTGCGAATACGATGACCACAACCGCTTCAGACAGATTGCGGTCATTCACCGCGGCGTAGCTTACAGATTCAACCCGGCTCAGACCTTGAACAACTACCCTCAATACAAACCGCTTCGCAACCTCTTGCGCCAGTTCAACCTGCAGGACTCCATCGAGGACATCTGGTGGTACTTCCAGGCGGTGGATCAACCATCCTCGAATGTGAAGGTGTGGACAGGCCAAGCATTCACCGGCCTAAAGTGGGTTCTCCATAAGTGGGAGATAACCACACTCGCGCGCGAAATCGCACTCAACGCGACAACGCAAGGAACGCAAAGGCTTCGTCCGTGGCCGAACATGGCACGCGTTCTCAATATGCTGCGCCAGGTCAGCAACGATATGGCGGGTGCCCAGATCACACCAGAGCAGGCGTACAACAGCCTGAACCCCACGGGCCATCTTCAGTTTCCTTGGCAGCGCCAGCGTGAGTTCAATGCGCTCATGCGCTACTTCAAAGTGTTCGCAGCGCCTGATGTGGAGCAGCTCCTTGTGCGCGAAACAGGGATCAGCACGAAGAATTGGTTTTCAGTGGGCTTTGGGACAACAGGGTATCTACAAAAGCAATTCACGATCTCCTCTCGTCAAGACTACCGCCCCCTTGGGACCGAGCTTGAGCAATCCCAATCAGTGTTTCGCAAGCTGTCTCTGCCCATCGAGGAACTTCGCGTCAGGATCAGCGATGCTGCCAAGTACGACGAGACCTGGATGTACACCTGGAACCCTTTCGAACTCACGCCACTCGTGGGCCTGGACCCGAGCCAACCTGAACGGCTCCATTGCCCCATTCCCTCCTACGTCTTGAGGCGCGTAAGCCAGAGCCTCTACTACGAGATCGCCAATGCTGATGGCTTCAACAATCCGTTTGGCTCCTCATTTCAGACCTACCTGGGTGAGGTGATGGGTGAAACCTTCACAGGCCCTCAGTACACGATCTACGAGGAGCGTGAATACCAGGTGGGACGCGACAGAAAAGACGGCGTGGACTGGATATTGGTCGACGATAAGGCGAACTTGTTCATTGAATGCAAGGCCAAGCGCATGACTTCGGGGGCTAGGTCAGCGGTTGACCCGACCATCATTGGTCAGCAAGTGGACTACCTGGCGAAAGCCGTCGTACAGCTGTACAAGAACATAGCCGACGCGCTGGCGGGGCACACGCACTGGCCGCACAATAACCTGCCTATTTATCCGCTCGTCGTAACCCTCGAAGACTGGTACTTGTTGGCTAAGTCTGCTGACCTCTTGGCGGACACCGTGCGAACGAGAATGGCAGCAGCCAATCTTGACCTCACATGGCTGGAAACCATGCCCTACACAGTGGCCTCATGCCAGGACTTTGAGGACGTGAGCCCCACGATTGCTGAGGTGGGTATTCATGCGTTCTTCAGCTCGAAGCATGCGGGTGACCAGGAGCGCTGGATGATCCAGAGCTACGCCCAGGAGCAGTTCAATGAGGTGTACCGAAGAACGGTTCATCGCAAGCTCTTCGAAAAAGAGTGGCTCCGAATTCTTCCTGAAGCAGCCCTGCGCTCGTTTATCAAGAGTCCCGATGACGGCAGTTCTGTTCAGTCGCCTGTACGCAGCTTTGTGGACCGCCGACAGGTTGCTGATGGCCAATGAGACTGAGCAATCTCAGAATCGGCTACGCACAATGTCTGCTTCGAAACTGCTTTCGCTGTGTGACCGCCATCGATCACGGGAACACGAACGATAGCTGTAGGGCCACCGGCAAACCTCAGTCACGCCCCCCCCCAATAGCCAACCCCTGCGCCCCGCCCGACAAACTCTGCGCAGGCCTCCGCAGCGTCGCATCAAACGGATTGATCCTCGGCCCAATCGCCGCCGCTTCGCGCTTGAGCAACTCCACCACCGTGGGCAGGCGGTCGTCGTTCAGGCGCGCTGAAATGGTGCCCACGCTCAGCGCCGCCACCGCGCGGCCTTCGCGGTCCAGTATGGGTACGGCTACACCAGCCATGCCTTCGAGCAAGCCGGTGTTGCGGCCGGCGTAGCCCAGCTGGCGCACGCGCTCGATCTCGGTGCGCAGATAGACCTCGTCAAACACGCCGTACTCGCGCACGCGGGAGAGGTTGAAGCGGATGACCTCTTCGCGCTCGGCCTCGGGCAAGAAGGCCAGGATGGCCAGCGCACCCTGCCCCACGCCCAGGGCCACGCGGCCGCCGATGTCGCCGGTAAAGGACCGGATGGGGAACGGGCCTTCGCTGCGGTCCAGGCACACCGCATCGAACCCGCTGCGCACCAAGAGAAAGATGCTGTCGCCCAGGCTGGCGCACAGGCGCAGCAGCGCGGGGCGGCACAGGCTGCGCAGGTCGCCGGGGTTGCCCGCTTTGGCGGCCAGGGCGAAGAAGTCCATGCTCAGGCGGTAGAGCTTGCTGCGCTCGTCCTGCTCGACCATGCCCTCTGCCACCAGCGATTGCAGCAAACGGTGCGTGGTGCCTTGCGTCAGGCCCACGGCACGCGCCAATTGGGTGACTCGCCCGCCCTCGGCCTGCACGGCCGACAGGGCCCGGATGACTGCAAACACCCGGGGTACTCCGCCGGTGGCGGTGGATGCGGCTTCCATACTTCGCTCCTGTGGAATTCGTTGATCAAACTGAAGGCATCATATTTCATTGATCGGAATAAATTCAATAAAAATTCTGATTAATGGAATACCCGAAGCATTCTGGTTTGTTTATTGCAATAGATTCAATTGAAACAAGGGAATCTCTGCACCATTCAAGTGCCGCGTGCATCTGCGGCCTCGGGCGGTCTGCGTTGTTGCAAATGCTCGCAATAGCCACGGCTATTGCTGTGCTTTGCGCCTAGCAGCCCACGCCGATCCGCAGCGCACGCTTACCACTTGATCGGTGCAGAGCTCCCCTAGCGGCTGTTCCAGCCTTTGTGCGGCACTTGCACCACCCCGGTGCACGCACACCGAAGGCCCGCAGCCCATCCATGCAACTCCACAGCAGGTGGCACGCACGGCCCCCAGGCAAACCGTGCGATGCCACCACCGGAAAGGCTTTCGCCATGTCGTTTCTCAAGCTCACGGATGTGACCAAGTTCTATGGCAGCACCTGCGCGGTGCAGTCCATGAACCTCACGGTGCAAAAGGGTGAATTTGTGTCGTTGCTGGGCCCGTCGGGCTGCGGCAAGACGACCACGCTGCAGATGGTGGCGGGGTTTGAAGCGGTGACCAGCGGGCGCATCGAACTCGATGGCAAGGAAATCACCCACGCCAAGGCCAACACGCGCGGGCTGGGCATCGTGTTCCAGAGCTATGCGCTCTTCCCGCACATGACGGTGGCGGCCAACGTGAGCTTTGGGCTGGAGATGCGCAAGGTGCCCAAGGCCGAGCGCGCCGAGCGCGTGGCCCAGGCGCTGGCCCTGGTGCACCTGGAAAAGCATGCCACGCGCTACCCGCGCGAGCTGTCGGGCGGCCAGCGCCAGCGGGTGGCGCTGGCCCGTGCGCTGGTGATCGAGCCGCCCGTGCTGCTGCTGGACGAGCCCTTGTCCAACCTCGACGCCAAGCTGCGTGAGGAGATGCAGTTTGAACTGCGGCAGATTCAGCGCAAGGTGGGCACCACCACCATCATGGTCACGCACGACCAGAGCGAAGCCATGTCCATCAGCGACCGTGTGGTGGTGATGGAGGCCGGCCGCGCCACGCAGATCGACCACCCGCACCGCGTGTACGAGCACCCGCGCACGCGCTTCATCTCCACCTTTGTGGGCAAGGCCAACCTGCTGCCCGGCCAGGTAACGCATGCCAATGGCACGCACACGCAGGTGAAGGTGGGCGCCCTCACGATGGAGGTGGACGGTGCCCGCTACCGCCCCGGCGCCGCCGTGCTGCTGAGCGTGCGACCTGAAAAAGTGCAACTGGTGCCCGCCGTGCAGGGCCGGATGGATGGTCAGGTGTGCGAGCGGTTCTTCCTGGGCAGCCAGTGGCTGTACCGTGTGGGCACCCCCGTGGGCGACCTGATGGTGCTGGTGCCCAACGACGGCCGCGCTGCGCTGGCCGAGGGCGAGCGCACGGGCGTGGACTGGCCCGACCACTGCATGCGCCTGCTGCCCGCCGATGAAACCGCCATGGCCGAGCTGGAGGCCGAAGACGCCGCCGAGGTGGCGCCATGAGCCTGGCCACCACCTTGCTGCACAAAAAGGCCGCGCCCTGGTGGCTGTCGGGCCCGGCGCTGCTGCTGTTCACGGTGCTGCTGCTGGTGCCACTGGCGCTCACGGCCGTGCTGTCGTTCAATGCGTTTGACCCGGCCACAGGGGTGAAGGCAGGCGAGTTCACGCTGGAGCACTACGCCCATGTGTTCACCGATTCGTACTACCACACGATCTTCTGGCGCACGTTCTGGATTGCGGGGCTGGTCACGCTGATCTGCGTGGCCATTGGCGCACCCGAGGCCTACATCCTGAGCCGCATGGGCAACCCGTGGCGCTCCATCCTGCTGCTGGTGGTGCTGGCACCGCTGCTGGTATCCGTGGTGGTACGGGCCTTTGGCTGGAGCATGCTGCTGGGGCCTGAGGGGCTGGTGAATGGGCTGTTCGGGCTACTTGGATTTGGCCCCGTGAAGATGCTTTACACCGAGATCGCCGTGGTGATTGCGCTGGTGCATGTGATGCTGCCGTTCATGGTGATCCCGGTGTGGACCTCGCTGCAAAAGCTCGACCCGGGTGTGGAGAACGCCGCCCTGTCGCTGCAGGCCACACCCTTCACCACGCTGCGGCGCATTGTGTTGCCGCAGGTGCTGCCCGGCATCCTGTCGGGAAGCCTGATCGTGTTTGGGCTGGCGGCCAGCTCGTTTGCCATCCCCGGCCTGCTGGGCGGGCGGCGGCTGAAGATGGTGGCCACGGTGGTGTACGACGAATACCTGCACGAGCTGAACTGGCCCCTGGGCGCAGCGATTGCGCTGACGCTGCTGGTGGCCAACCTGGTGGTGATGCTGAGCTACAACCGGCTGGTTGAGGGCCGGTACAAGAAAGCGTTGGGCTGAAGTTATGCAGAAGAACGGACCTTTGGCCCTCGCGTTCAACGCGCTGGTCATCACCTTCATGCTCGCCCCGCTGCTGGTGGTGTGCATCGTGGCGTTCACGCCGCACAACACGCTGACGCTGCCCACCACTGAGTTCTCGCTGCGCTGGTTCAAGGCAGTGTTCGCGCATTCGGACTTTGTGCAGTCGTTCTGGAACAGCCTGTGGCTGGCGCTGGCATCGGCCACGCTGGCCACGGTGCTGGCCGTGCCGGCGGGCATTGCCATCACACGCTACGAGTTTGCGGGGCGCGGCTTTCTCAACGGCCTGTTCCTGTCGCCGCTGATCATTCCGCACCTGGTGCTGGGTGTGGCCCTGCTGCGCCTGTTTGCGCTGCTGGGGGGCACGGGCAGCTTTGGCTGGCTGGTGTTTGCGCATGCGCTCATCGTTACGCCCTACACGCTGCGGCTGGTGGTGGCCGCGCTGGTGGGGTTTGACCGCAGTGCCGAGCATGCCGCGCTGTCGCTGGGTGCCAGCCAGGCCACGGTGTTCACACGCATCACGCTGCCGATGATTTTGCCCGGCGTGACGGGCGGCTGGTTGCTGGCCTTCATCAACAGCTTTGACGAAGTGACGATGTCGATCTTTGTCACCTCGCCCAGCACGGTGACGCTGCCGGTGCGCATGTACATGTACGCCACCGAGTCGATTGACCCGCTGATGGCTGCGGTGTCGGCACTGATGGTGGCCCTGACGGCCTGCGCGATGGTGATTCTCGACCGAGTGTACGGCTTGGACCGAGTCCTGGTCGGTCGGAAATAAATGAGTACCGCAACCATGGTTTCCAGCCAACCTCTGCTCCATCGCGTGGCCGAAAAAGACCGGGCCTCCGTGCCCTTCATGCTCGATGGAGAACCCGCCGCTGCGCTCGAAGGCGACACGGTGCTGACCGCCATCCTCACCCACCGCGCCCAACTGCGCCGCAACGAGTTCAGCCACGAGCCGCGCGCAGGCTTTTGCCTGATGGGCGCGTGCCAGGACTGCTGGGTGATGACGGCTACCGGCGAACGCCTACGGTCTTGCGCCACCTTCATCCAGGCGGGCATGCAGCTGACCACCGGAGGGGCCGCATGACCGCCCCCGCCTTACAACCCGTGATCGTGGGCGCTGGCCCTGCGGGCATTCGCGCTGCGAAAACGCTGGGGGCGCATGGCGTGCGTCCTGTTGTGATTGACGAATCCTCGCGCGGCGGCGGGCAGATCTACCGCCGCCAGCCCGCCCACTTTGCCCGCAGCCCGCAAACGCTGTACGGCACCGAAGCATCACGCGCCACGGCATTGCACAGCACGCTGGATGGCTTGGCCGCCCACATCGACTACCAACCCAACAGCCTGGTGTGGAACGCCCAGGGTGGCCAGCTCGATGTGCTGCACGGCCCCACACAGACCACGCGCACGGTGCCCTACGGCCAACTCATCGTGGCCAGCGGCGCCACCGACCGCGTGCTGCCCGTGCCGGGCTGGACGCTGCCCGGCGTGTACACGTTGGGTGGCGCTCAGGTGGCGCTCAAGTTCCAGGGCTGCACCATCGGCCGCAACGTGGTGCTGATGGGCACCGGGCCGCTGCTGTACCTGGTGGCCTATCAATATGCCAAGGCGGGCGCAAAGGCTGGGGTGAAGGTCGCCGCGGTGCTGGACACCGCGCGCTTTGCCGACCAGCTGGCCGCCCTGCCCGGCATGTTGACGCAGCCCACCGTGCTAGGCAAGGGCCTGTACTACGTGGCTTGGCTGCGCGCGCACGGCGTGGTGGTGCACACCGGCGTGCGGCCCGTGCGCGTGCAGGGCGACACCCGGGTGAACGCCGTGGTGTGGAGCGACGGGGACGCCGAGCACACCGTGCCCTGCGACGCCGTGGGCTTTGGCTATGCGCTGCGGTCCGAAACCCAACTGGCCGACCTGCTGGGTTGCCGCTTTGCCTGGGCCCCCATGCACCGCGCCCACCTGCCTGAACGCGACGCAGCAGGCCGCACCAGCGTTGCCGGTGTGTACCTGGCGGGCGATGGCGCGGGCATCATGGGCGCCGATGCGGCCGAGTGGGCGGGCGAGCGCGCAGCGCTGGCGCTGCTGGCAGACCATGGCGTGAAGGTGGACACTGCGCGCGCGGCGGAGCTGGAACGCAAGCTCACGGGCTTGATGCCATTCCGCCAAGGGCTGGAGCGCGCCTTCCCATTTCCCACTGACTGGGCCGCCCACGCGCCCGATGCGCTGGTGGTGTGCCGCTGCGAGAACATCACAGCCGGTGAGCTGCGCGCCTGTGCCCGCGATGCGGGAGCCGATGAGATGAACCGCCTCAAGGCCCTGACCCGCGTGGGCATGGGCCGCTGCCAAGGCCGCATGTGCGGTGTGGCCGCTGCAGAAATTCTGGCCCACGCCACAGGCAAGCCGATTGACACGGTAGGACGGCTGCGCGGACAGGCGCCGATCAAGCCGATTCCCATCCACCTGCAACCCCAGGCGGAGGCCCGCGCATGACCGCCACCCCAACGATCGACACCGACGTTGCCATTGTGGGCGGCGGCATCATGGGCGCATCGACCGCGCTGGCACTGCGCCGCAAAGGCGTGGCCGTGGTGCTGCTGGAACGTGACCTGTGCGGCTCGCGCTCCAGTGGCGTGAACTATGGCGGCGTGCGCCGTCAGGGCCGCCCGGTGAGCCAGCTGCCGCTGGCGCAGCGCGCTCACGAGGTGTGGGCCGACCTGCCCGCGCTGATTGGCACCGATGGCGAATACCAGCGCAGCGGGCATTTCAAGATTGGCCGCAGCGAGGCGGACATGGCTGCACTGGAGGCCTATGCAGCAATGAGCCGCGACTTTGACTTGGGGCTACAGCTCATCTCCGGCACCACACTGCGCGAGCGCTGCCCCTGGCTGGGCGGGCGCGCTGCGGGTGGATCACTCTGCCCGGATGACGGCCAGGCCAACCCACGCCTGGTGTCGCCCGCGTTTGCGCTGGCGGCCAAGCGCGCGGGCGCGCAGATTCTGGAGCGCACACCGATGACCTCGGTGGAGCACGACGGCCAGCGGTTCACCGTGCGCTCGGGCACCACCGTGGCGGTGCGTGCACCCGTGCTCATCAATTGCGCAGGAGCCTGGGCCGGTGCGCTGGCCGTGCAGTTTGGCGAGGCCGTGCCCATTCACTCTGGCCACCCCGCCATGGCGGTGACCGAGCCCCTGCCCTTCTTCATGCACTGGAGCCTGGGTGTGGAAGGCGGCGGCATCTACTGCCGACAGGTGGCGCGCGGCAATCTGGTGCTGGGCGGCGGCGCAGGTGTGGCGCTGGATGCCGACCGCGCCCGCTCCGAGCGCAGCGCCATCGCCACGCTGGCCGTGCAGGCCGTGGAACTGCTGCCCGCCCTCAAGAACGCGCACTTCATTCGCACCTGGAGCGGCACCGAAGGCTATCTGCCTGACCGCCAGCCGGTGCTGGGCAAGAGCCACACCACGCCCGGCCTGATCCATGGCTTTGGCTTTGCGGGTGCGGGCTTTCAGATTGGCCCCGGCGTGGGCGAGGTGCTGGCCGAGCTGGCCCGCGATGGCCGCAGCACCACGCCGATTGATGCCTTTGCGATAGAGCGATTTCTCCCAACGACGGTGGCTGACGTGGCCAGCACTGCCGCTGCCCACTGACCCCGTTTGCCACCGACAAAACTCCCCTCCCCACCAGAAAGGAAACCACCATGACCTTCTCCCCCCGCTTTGCCAGCCGCACCCGCCGCGCCCTTGTGACGGCCGCTGCACTGACCGCCGTGGCCGCCGCAGGCACCGCCACCGCGCAGACCAAAACGCTGTACATCGGCATGAATGGCGGCACGATGGAGAAGGCGTACACACAGTACGTGTTCCCGGCGTTTGAAAAGCTGCATGGTGTGAAAGTGGTGGTGGTGCCCGGCACGTCCTCGGACATCCTGGCCAAGGCCCAGGCCAACAAGGACAAGCCGCAGATGCACGTGATGTTTCTGGACGACGGCATCATGGTGCGCGCCATGGGCATGGGCCTGTGCGAGAAACAAAAGCCCAACCAGCATCTGAACGACATCTACCCCGCCGCGCGCTTCAAGGACGACCTGGCCAGCGGAGTCAGCGTGGGCATGACGGGCATCGCCTACAACACCAAGATGTTTGCCGAAAAGGGCTGGGCCGCACCCACCTCGTGGATGGACTTTGCCGACCCCAAGTACAAGGGCAAGGTGGTGTTCCAGTCCATGCCCTCCTCATCGTTCGGGCTGCACGGCTTCTTGATGTTCAACCGCATCCAGGGCGGCAACGACAAGAACGTGGAACCCGGCTTTGCCAACTGGGCCAAGACCATCGGCCCGAACGTGCTGGAGTACATCCCGAGCTCGGCCAAGATTTCGGAGATGGTGCAAACGGGCGAGGCCGCGATCTTCCCGCTCACGCCCACGGCCGTGGCTGCACTCAAATCCAAGGGCATTCCGGTGGAATACGCCCAGCCCAAGGAAGGCTCGGTGGTGCTGATGACAGGCCAGTGCGTGATCGCCAAGAACAGCGAGCCCGAGCTGGCGCAAAAACTGGCCGAATTTCTGCTGAGCCCCCTGGCCCAGGCCAACGTGCTGCAGTTTGGCGCGCAGATCCCCACCAACCCCAAGGCCCCGGCCGTGGGTGAAGGCGCCGAGCAGGTGGCCAAGATCAACCAGTGGATGAAAAACGCCGTGACCCTGGACTGGGACAGCGTCAACGCCAACCGCCCAGCCTGGAACACGCGCTGGAACAAGACCATCGAGCGCTGAGCAACGGGGCCGTTGACGCGCGCCGCACCACACTGGCGGCGCGTTTGTGACAAATGTCACCGGCTGCGCCACGCCCTGCGGCAGGAGGGTGTCACAAACCGCTTCTTCGAATCCAGAATCCGGCGCCTGAACACGCTGATTCGTTCAGTTGCCATTCATTCGAAGAAGAGGGATACCACCATGAAACGCTGGATCAAATGGACCGCAGGCGGCGCGCTGCTGCTGGGCGTGGTCGTTGTGGCCACAGCCACCAGCGGCCTGTACCTGGCCGAGCAAAAGCGCAACCGCTACATCGACATCAAGCCGCGCCCCGTGGCCTACACCACCGACGCGCAGACCATTGAGCGCGGGCGGTACCTGTATGCGTCGCGAGGCTGCACCGACTGCCACGGCGCGCAAGGCACGGGCCGCGAGTTTGTGAACGACGGCAAGGGCACGCGCATCGTGGGCCCCAACATCACCCCCGCTGGCGTGGTGGCCCGCTACCAGCCCGAAGACTGGAACAGCGTGATCCGCCACGGCGTCAAGCCCAATGGCCGCCCGCTGCTGGTGATGCCGAGCGAGGACTACAACCGTTTTACCAACGACGACCTGAATGCCCTGGTGTCCTACGTACGCCAGTTCAAGCCGCAGGAGGGCACGCAGGCCGTGGTGGAACTGCCCCGCCCTGCCTGGGTGCTGTACGGCCTGGGCGCGATCCCCGACGCAGCCGCGCGCATCGACCACCAGCTGGCGCCATCGCGCCCCGTGCCTGCGGGTGTAACGGTGGCCAACGGCCAGTATGTGGCCAACATGTGCATCGGCTGCCACGGCGCAGACCTGTCGGGCGGCAAGATCCCGGGCGGCCCGCCGGACTGGCCCGCCGCTGCCGACATCCGCCCCGGCGCCAACAGCGCCATGGCCCGCTACCCCAATGCCGCCAGCTTTGTGGCGATGCTGCGCACTGGCAAGCGGCCGGATGGCACACCGATCCAGGTGATGCCGTTTGAGTCGCTGGGGCAGTTGAGTGATGTGGATGCGAAGGCGCTGTATCTGTTCTTGACAGCCCCTGGTGCCCTTGCCAAGGCGGGGGGCGCCGGGGCGGGCGTGGGCCATGCACCGGCGAGTGGGGAGGTGGGGCTGAACGATGGAGTTGCGGATGCGCATCTGGTGCGGGTGGAGCAGCCAAAGGGGCCGCAGCATCGGCCGTCGAACGTGCCTTCGGTGTCTTCGGGGTTGCGGATGCCGGGGTGATGTTTGGTCTTGGATTTTTTGATGTTTTAGGCCGCTAGCGCTTATTTATCAAGCGCTAGCAGCTACGATTTTTGTAGTGGACGTTGGGGTTTTGCCCCACCCGCTCGGGCAGAACTTGCCGAAGCCTGGGCTGGTTTGCTGGCTTGCTGGTGCGTGAGGCATGCCTGTTCAGAGAAGAGGCCCGGTCGGTTCATGGAACACTCGGCAATCACTATCAATACCATAGCTGCTCACGCTTTATAGATAAGCGCTAGAGCCCCATAGCACCCTTAGCCCCCCGCAGCCCCCTGCGGCACATGGTTGCGCAGCAGCCACCGCGTTTCCCGCGTGGCCTCGGTGTCCGGGTGGCGGGACTCCAGCGTGGCCAGCACGCGCAGGGCCATGTCGGCGCGGTTCATGCCTTGCAGCAGCACGCGGGCCACCAGTTCATAGGCGGCGGGCACGCTGTCGTGGTTTTTGAAGCGGCGGTCAAAGCCCTGCAGCAGGGCCAGCGCGTCTTTGGCGTTGTTGGCATTCCAGGCGGCTTTGGCCAGGTTGAGGGTGGCGTTGGCGTCCTGCAGCGCAAACTGGGCGTCCTTGGTCCGGCAGGTTTGAAAGACCTTGAGCGCTTCGCCGCCCTGGCCCGAGCGCAGCAGCAGCGGGATGTAGCGCTGGGCATGGTCCAGCAGGGTGGCGGTTTTGCCTTCGGCCAGCGTCAGCACACGGTGGTAGCGGCGCTGTGCGGGCACTTCGTCGCTGCGGGTGCGCTGGTCTTCGTAGGCTACGCCCAGGGCGCCGACCATGTCGCCCGCGGTGATCAGCGCGGCCACGTGTGCGTCGGTGGCGTCTTGCTCGATCTGGCGGGGGCTGCGGCGGTCCACAGGGGCGCCGTCGTCGTCCAGGCCTGCGCCGGGCAGCAGGTCAATGCCAAAGGCTGCGTGGTTCTGGTACATCGCGTAGCCCAGCAGGCTGGCCATGACCCAGCTGAAATAGATCAGCAGCCAGTTGACGATGGGCAGCAGGATCCAGCCCTTGAAGATAGGCACCAGCATGCCCAGCGCGATGAAGGTGCCCTGGCTCAGCAGGAAGAGGAACAGGCACAGCAGCAGGTAGGGCCAGCCAATGGTGCGCACGGCGTTCCAGGCGTTGGCGGGGTTCAGGGTTTCGGTAAAGCTGCAGGTCTGCACCAGCACGATCTGCGTGGCGGGCAGCAAAAAACACATGGCCAGCCAGGCCAGCGTGCCCAGCAGGGGGTTCAGGCGCTGCAGCCAGCCCACTGCCATGGCTTGCACGATCAGGATGGCGAACAGCTTCCAAGGAAGGTTCTTCCAGTCCGGGTCCAGCTCGGAAGGGTAGTCTGCGGCCTTGTAGATGCCGCGTGAGCCCAGGGCCGTGACTTTGAATCCGTAGCGCGATGCGGCCAGCAGGATGCCGATCTCCACGATCAGGATGCCCAGGGCGTCGGGCACAAAGAAGATCAGCTTGAACAGCAAGCTGGAGAGCGCCAGCAGCACGCTGTACATCAGCGGCTTGGGTTGCAGCGGAAACGCGAAAAAGGTGTTGATCTGGTGCCAGAACGGACGGGGCGTCTTTGCGGTTTCGCGCTGCATGGGGTGCCCCGGGCTTATTTGGAGAAGAAGTCGGACTGCGACATCCCGCGCCCGCCCGCCATGCGCACCACGGTGCGCTGGTCGGAGCGCAGGAGCTTCATTTGCCCCATTTCGCGCACGAGTTGCTCGTTGAAGGTGGAGCTGAACTGCATGACGGTTTCTCCCATCTTCAGCAGGCTGGTGCCTTTGACCTTGGCGCTTTTGCGGCCCGGTTCGATCTCGATGCTGTCGATGTGGAATTCGAACTCGACCGTCAGGATGCCGCCCATGCGGTCACCGATCTGCTCGAACATCTGCATGCTGGCCTTGAAGGCCTCGCACTGCTGGTCGTGGTTGAGTGTGCTGCGCTGCGTCTGGCCGTTCATCACCGTCTCGTCCTGGATGATGGCCTTGCTGCTGAGCTGTTTGCACATCAGCTCAGCGTCTCGCTTGTAGAGGGCGTGCGCGCTCTGGTCGTAGTAGGCGCGCACCATTTTTTCGTCCAATGTGCGCCCACCGACAAAGTAATACCAGGCGACCGCGCACAAGGCCGCCAACAAGACGATCTTTTTCATGATTCCCTCTCTCCCGCTTTATTTTGCGGCGCAGTATACCGATGGGCTTTGTGCGGCTTTTTGCACTTCAGGCGAGGGCGAACGAGTTGTTACGTTGCATCCCCGCGCTGGATGGGGTGGCCGCGCGGCATATCGGCTACCCTCGCGGTCGAGTCGGATAGAGGGATGTCAAAAATGAATGTCTTGCAACGTGCCCTGGTGTTGTTGTCGGGGGCTTGGGTTTCGATGGGCGCACACGCCCTGCAGATCACCAGTTTTTCACCGCAGGGCGAAGTGGCCCGGGTGCGGCAAGTGGTGGCCAAGTTCGATGCGGCGGCCGTCAACTTCGGCGACCCCAAGGCGCCCGCGCCCATCAACCTGAGCTGCAGCGATGCCAGCGCCACCAAGGGCACGGGCCGCTGGACAGGCGAGCGCGAGTGGGTTTTCGACTTTGAAAGTGACCTTCCACCCGGCGTGCGCTGCACCGCAACGGTCAAACCCGGGTTCAAATCGGCCTCTGGCGCTGATCTGACGGGCGCCAAAAGCTATCAGTTCAATAGCGGTGGCCCGTTTGTGCAGACCATCCGCCCCAACCCCTACCAGGCCATCGACGAAGAGCAGTTCTTCGTGCTGCAGTTGAACGGGCCCGCCACCACCGCCAGCGTTCAGGCGAATGTGTGGTGCACGGTGGAAGGCGTGGGCGAGCGCGTGCCGGTGCGGCTGATTGAGGGCGCGCAGCGCGCCGAAATATTGAAGACGCTGGGCCTGGAAAAAAGCGCGGCGAAAGAACCCCTGCAGTACGCCACGCTGGCCTGCAACCGGCGGTTCACCTCGGGCTCGCGCATGCAGATCGTGTTTGGCAAGGGCGTGGCCACACCCAGCGGCGTGGCCAACACGGTGGAGAAGCGCTTTGACTTCAAGGTGCGCGAGCCGTTTGCGGCCGAGTTCAGCTGCGAGCGCGAGAACGCGCAGGCCGCCTGCCTGCCCATCCGGCCGATGCAGCTGTCTTTCAACGCCCCGGTGCCGCGCGGCCTGGCCACCGCCATTCGCCTCAAGTCGGCCAAGGAAACCCTGAAGCCCCAGACCGACGGCGGCATCGAGGGCCAGAAGGGGGATGCGCTGGTCAACAGCGTGCAGTTTGCGGCGCCCCTGTCTGAAAACACGGCCTTCACGCTGGAGCTGCCCAAGGACTTCAAGGACGCCTCGGGCCGCCCGCTGCGCAATGCAGACAACTTTCCGCTCAAGGTATCCACGGGTGGCATGCCGCCCCTGGCCAAGTTTGCGGCAGCGCCCTTTGGCATCGTCGAGCGTTTTGCCGAAGGTCCGCGCTCTGACAACCCCCCAGCGCTGTTGCCCGTGACACTGCGCAACGTGGAAGCCGCCCTGCGCGTGCAGGGCCTGCAGCCGGGCACCGTGAGCACGCTCAAGCCGCGCACCGACGCCGACATCATTGCGTGGTTCAAGAAGGTGCAGCGCTACGACAGCTACGTGGTGGATCGCAAGCAGGCGCGGCGCGACGTGACCGGACCGCTGCCCAAGGTGCTGGACGAAGACAAGGAGTATGTGCAGTCACGCATGCTTTCGCTGCTGGCGGGCAAGGGTGGCGTGAAGACGCTGGACTTGCCCAAGCCAGCGAGCAACGACCCGCGCCCGTTCGAGGTGGTGGGCATTCCGCTGCCGCCCGGCTTCCATGTGGTGGAGATCGCCTCGCAAAAGCTCGGCGCTTCGCTGCTGGATGAGCGCCACGGGGACGCCCGCACGATGTTCGTGCGCACCTCTGCCCTGGTGACCAACCTGGGCGTGCATTTCAAGCTTGGCCGCGAAAACGCCCTGGCCTGGGTGACCACGCTGGACAAGGGCCAGCCGGTGCAGGGCGCCACGGTGCGTGTGAGCGACTGCAAGGGCAATGAGCTGGCCAACGCGCTGACCGATGCCCAGGGCGTGGCCCGCATCGAAGGCCTGTCGTCCGACCCCACCCGCTGCGGCGATGGCGGCGACTACGGCGACGGCGGCAACGCCTACTTCGTGAGCGCGCGCCACAAGGACGAGGGCGGCGTGGAGGACATGGCTTTTACCTGGAGTGACTGGCAGCGCGGCATCGAGCCCTGGCGCTTCAACGTGCCCACCAGCAGCGACCCGCGCCCCAGCGAACGCGCCCACACCATTTTTGACCGCACCTTGTTCCGCGCGGGCGAGACCGTGTCGATGAAACACGTGCTGCGCTCGGAAACCCGCCAGGGTTTTGCGCTGCCCAAGGAACGGCCCGAAACCCTGGTCATCACCCATGTGGGCAGTGGCCAGCAGTTCACCCAGCCCGTCGCCTGGCGCGACACGGCCACGGGTGGCCTCAGTGCGCTGAACAGCTTCGCCATCCCGCCCGCCGCCAAGCTGGGGGTGTACCAGGTGGAGCTGCGCAAGGATTCCGGTGATGAACGCAGCTTCGGCTCCGGCGAGTTCCGGGTGGAGGAGTTCCGCCTGCCCGTGCTGGAGGGGCGCATCACCCCGGTCGAGAAGAAGGCCCTGGTGCGCGTGCGCTCGGTGCCCACCGATGTGCAGATCAACTACGTGGCGGGCGGCGGGGCCGCCAACCTGCCGGTGCGCGTGTCGGCCATGGTGCGCGGCAAGGCGCTGCAGTACAGCGACTACGAGGCCTTCCGCTTCACACCGCCCCGCAAGCGCGAGCAGGAAAGTGCGAACAGCGACGACGAAGAAGCTGCGGCCCGCCAGGATGCACGCGTGATTGCCGACAAGCTGCCGCTCACGCTGAACAAGGACGGTGCGGGCAAGGTCACCATCGACAACGTGCCCCAGGCCCGCCAGCCGCAGGAGCTGCTGCTGGAAGCCACCTACGCCGACCCCAATGGCGAGGTGCAGACCATCCGCAGCACGCAAGCGCTGTGGCCCGCCGGTGTGGTGGCGGGCATCAAGACCGAGGGCTGGGTGTCTGCCCGACAGAAGATCCGCTACCAGGCGCTGGCCTTGCAGCACAACGGCAAACCCGCCGCCGACACCTCGCTGCAGGTGCAGGCCATTGCCCGCATCACCACCAGCACGCGCAAGCGCATGGTGGGCGGCTTCTACAGCTACGACAATCAGACCGAAACCAAAGACCTGGGCACGCTGTGCAGCGGCAAGAGCGACGCACGCGGCCTGCTGCTGTGCGAATCCAAGCTCGACGAGCCCGGCGAGGTGGAGCTGGTGGTGACCGCCACCGACAAGGACGGCAACACCAGCGTGGCCGCCTCGTCAGTGTGGGTCACGCGCCAGGGCGAGCTGTGGTTTGGTGGCGAAGACCACGACCGCATCGACCTGCTGCCCGAAAAGAAAAGCTACCAGCCCGGCGAGATCGCCAAGTTCCAGGTGCGCATGCCGTTCCGTTTTGCCACGGCCCTGGTGGCCGTGGAGCGCGAAGGCATCATCGACACCCAGGTGGTGCAGCTCAACGGGCAAGACCCCACGGTGAGCCTGAAGGTGCAGCCCGACTGGGGCCCCAATGTGTACGTGAGCGTGCTGGCCCTGCGTGGCCGCCTGCGCGAGGTGCCGTGGTACAGCTTCTTCACCTGGGGCTTCAAGGCGCCGCGCGAGTGGTGGACCTCGTTCTGGTACGAAGGCAAAGAGTACCAGGCGCCCACGGCGCTGGTGGACTTGTCCAAACCCGCGTTCCGTCTGGGCATGGCCGAGATTCGCGTGGGCACAGCGGCCCACCAGATCGACGTGAAGGTGACGGCCGACAAGGAGAGCTACGCCGTGCGCGGCAAGGCCCAGGTCACCATCACCGCGACCCTGCCGGGCGGCAAGCCCGCTGCCAATGCCGAGGTGGCCCTGGCCGCTGTGGACCAGGCCCTGCTGGAGCTGATGCCCAACACCAGCTGGAACCTGCTCGAAGCCATGCTGCAGCGGCGCAGCTGGGGCGTGGAGACATCGACCGCGCAGATGGAAATCATCGGCCGCCGCCACTACGGCAAAAAGGCCGTGCCTGCAGGCGGTGGCGGGGGGCGCGCGCAGACGCGTGAGCTGCTCGACACGCTGCTGCTGTGGGAGCCCTCCATCCAGCTCGACGCCAACGGCCAGGCCAAGGTGACGGTGCCGCTGAACGACGCACTCACCACCTTCAAGATCGTGGCTGTGGCCGATGCCGCCACGGGCCTCTTCGGCACCGGCAGCACCAGTATCCGCGCCACGCAGGATTTGCAGATCATCAGCGGTCTGCCGCCGCTGGTGCGCGAGGACGACCAGTTCCGCGCCCAGATCACGCTGCGCAACACCACCAAGACGGCGATGAAGGTGGAGGTATCGCCTCGCGCCACGCTGCTCGACCTGAAGCCGCAGACCATCGACATCCCGCCGGAGGAAGCGCGTGAGGTCGCCTGGAACGTGACGGCGCCAGCGCAACTGGCGCAGACCCGCGCCGAGTCCATCCTGTGGGAGATCGAGGCGAAGGACACCGTGGGCGGCGCCCGCGATGCGCTCAAGGCGCGCCAGCGCATCATCCCGGCTGTGCCACTCACGGTGCAGCAGGCCACGCTGGTGCAGGTGGACGGCAGCTTCAACCTGGATGTGAACCCGCCAGCGGGCGCCATCCCCGGCCGGGGCGGCCTCAAGATGTCGCTGCAGCCCAAGCTGGCCGAAGGCCTGCCGGGCGTGCGCGACTGGTGGGCACGCTACCCCTTTGCCTGCCTGGAGCAAAAGACCAGCAAGGCCGTGGGCCTGCGCGACGGCGCGCTGTGGCAGACCGTGGTGGCGCAGTTGCCCACCTACCTCGACAGCGACGGCCTGGCCAACTACTTCCCACCGCGTGATGGGGATGGCAACCGGGGGAGCGACACGCTGACGGCCTACGTGCTGGCCGCCACGCACGAGGCCGCCAGCATCAACCCCGCGTTTGCATTGCCCGATGCCGCCCGCGCGCCCATGGAGCGTGGCCTGATCGCGTTTGTGGAAGGCCGCATCCAGCGCAGCTTCTGGAGCCCCCGCAAGGACCTGGACATGCGCAAGGTGGCCGCGCTCGAAGCGCTGTCGCGCTACGGTAAGGCCCAGGGCCGCATGGTCAGCAGCATCAACATCGCGCCCAACCAGTGGCCCACGCACACGGTGATCGACTGGGTCAACGTCTTGAAGCGCGTGACCGATGTGCCGCAGCGCGACCAGCGCCTGGCCGAGGCCATGCAGATCCTGCGCAGCCGACTGTCGTTCCAGGGCACCAAGCTCATCTTCAGCACCGAGCAGGACGACTACTGGTGGTGGCTGATGCAAAACGGCGACGTGAACACCGCGCGCCTGATGCTCGCGGTGATGGACGACCCGGCATGGAAGGACGACATGGGCCGCCTCGCCAACGGCTTCATCAGCCGCCAGCAGGCGGGCGCCTGGCACACCACCACCGCCAATCTGTGGGGCGGGCTGGCGCTGGAAAAATTCAGCGCCAAGTTCGAGGCCGTGCCAGTCTCGGGGACCACCAAAGCCGCGATGTCTGGCAACACCGCCAGCGTGGACTGGAGCAAGGTCGAACGCGTGAAGGCCAGTGACGCCACGGGCGCCGCGCACCAGACGACCTGGTTCGGCGCGCCCGCATCGCCCGGCAACCTCAAGAACAACGACATGTTCCTGGCCTGGGGCAAGGCCGGTGGCAAGGAGAACCTGGCGGTGACCCACCAAGGGCCTGGCAAGCCGTGGCTCACCCTGCAATCCGTCGCCGCCATCCAGCTCAAGGCGCCCTTTGCTGCGGGCTATGCCATCACCAAGACCGTGACGCCCGTGGAGCAGGCCAACAAGTCGCTGCCCGCAGGCCAGTACACGCGCGGCGACGTGCTGCGTGTGACGCTGGAGGTGAACGCCAGCGCCGATATGACCTGGGTGGCCATCACCGACCCGATTCCGGGCGGTGCCACCATCCTGGGCAGCGGCCTGGGCCGGGATTCGGCCATTGCCACGCAGGGCGAAAAGGCCCGCAGCGGCGCGGGCTGGCCCGCGTTCGAGGAGCGCAGCTTCGAGGCCTTCCGCAGCTACTACGAGTACCTGCCCAAGGGCACGGTCAAGATGGAATACACCGTGCGCCTGAACAACGTGGGCGACTTTGCCTTGCCGCCCAGCCGGGTGGAAGCCATGTACGCGCCCGAGATGTTTGGCGAAGTGCCCAACGCGCGGGTAAAGGTGGAGGCGGCTCGGTAAACCGCAGCGCCATGCAGCCTTCCGTTTTGAGCCTGCCCTTCAGAACAACGCCATGAGCCTCAGTGTTTTTGTGGAACTGCGGTTCTGGGTGCTGGTGGCGTTTTCGCTGGTTTTGCCTGCGGGCATTTACGGGTTGCTGCTGGCGACCCGGTCCATCTCCCGCGTGGCCGTACTCGGCTTTGGTGTGGCGCTGGTGCTGATCGCAGGGGTGGACGTGTACCTGCTGCAGTCGCTCGCGTCCCTGGCCAAAACCACGCCGTCGCTGGCCGACGACGCGGTGTTCATCTCCGAGCTGTCCATCGCGCTCTATGTATTGCCCGTGGTGTTTGGTGGCATTGGCGTCAACCTGATTTCGCACGTGCTGCTGCGCCACCTGAGCGAGGCCGAAACCCGGTTTGACCGGGAGCATCCCAATGGCTGAGCGCCGGGGGGGCGTCGTTCGACGCTGGTGCGCTGGCTGGACTCTCTGGATGGTCAGCGCATCGGCCGCCTGGGCTATTCCGGCGTTTGACGAGGTGCGAGCCGACTTCAAGCCCTCCGACACCCTCATCCTCTCCCGCGAAGGCGAGGTACTGCAGCGCCTGCGCACCGACGCCACCGTGCGGCGCGGCCAGTGGGTGCCTTTGGCGGAGGTGTCGCCCGCCCTGCGCACGGCCCTGGTGCTCAGCGAGGACAAGCGTTTTTTTGAGCACAGCGGCGTGGACTGGCGCGCCGCATCGGCCGCTGCCTGGGGCAACCTGTGGAACCAGCGCACGCGCGGGGCCAGCACCATCACCATGCAGCTGGCGGGTTTGCTGGACGGTGACTGGCGCCAGGGCCCTGGCGGGCGCACCGTGGTGCAAAAGCTGGGGCAGACGGTGGCCGCACAAGTGCTGGACCGGCGCTGGCGCAAAGACCAGATCCTGGAGGCCTACCTCAACCTCGTGCCGTTTCGCAGCGAGCTGGTGGGCATTGATGCCCTGAGCCGCACGCTGTTTGGCAAGGCCGCGCACGGGCTGGACGACCGCGAGGCGGCGGTGGCTGCTGCGCTGGTGCGCGCGCCCAATGCCCGGCCCGCGCTGGTGGCGCAACGGGCGTGCGGGGTGCTGCGCGATATGCAGGCCACCAGCGGCGCGCGCCCCGCGCAGCGCGCCACCCCAGCCCCGGCCCGTGTGGATTGCGATGCGCTGGACCTCTTCACCACCGCCGCCCTGCAGCGCCGCGCATTTGATGCGAGCGAAGGCGTGGCGCCGCACTTCGCCCGCTACCTGCTTCGCCAGCGCTCTGGCAAAGACGGCGCCGTGCCCGAGCGTGTGCCCAGCACCCTGCGCGCGCCGCTGCAGCGTTTTGCCGTGCAGAGCCTGCAGCAGCACCTGCGCGAGCTGCGCGGGCGCAATGTGGAAGACGGCGCCGTGCTGGTGCTCGACAACGCCACGGGCGCGGTGCTGGCCTGGGTGGGGTCTTCAGGGCAACTGAGCCAGGCCAGCGAGGTCGATGGTGTACTGGCGCTGCGCCAGCCGGGCTCCACGCTCAAACCTTTTTTGTATGCGCAGGCGATTGCCGAGCGGCGGCTCACGGCGGCTTCGCTGGTAGAGGATTCGCCCGCGCAGATCACCACTGCCAGTGGCCTGTACATCCCGCAGAACTACGACCGGCAGTTCAAGGGCTGGGTGTCGGTGCGCACGGCGCTGGCGGCATCGCTCAACGTGCCGGCGGTGCGCACGCTGGTGATGGTCACGCCCGACGCATTCCACCGCCAGCTCGGCGCCGTGGGCTTGCCGCTGCGCGAAAGCGGCGATTATTTTGGCTACAGCCTGGCGCTGGGCAGCCCGGAGGTGCCGTTGCTGCACCTGACCAACGCCTATCGCACGCTCGCCAATGGCGGGCGGGCCAGTCCTGTTGCGGGCACGCTCGCCAACGGCGGGCGCGCAAGTCCTGTTGCGGGCACCCTGGCCAACGGCGGACGGTCGAGTGCTGAAGCACTCTCGGATGTTGCCAAGCCGCGCTTTGCCCCTGCGCTGGACGCCCGTGCCGCCTTCATCGTGGGCGACATCCTCTCGGACGGCAACGCACGCGCCCGCACCTTTGGCACCGACAGCGTGCTGGCCACCCGCTTCTGGACGGCCGTGAAAACCGGCACCAGCAAGGACATGCGCGACAACTGGGCCGTGGGCTGGTCCGAGCGCTACACCGTGGGTGTGTGGGTGGGCAACGCCAGCGGCGCCGCCATGCACGATGTGAGCGGCACCAGCGGCGCGGCTCCCATCTGGTCGGCGGTGATGGGGTTTTTGCATGCCCGCGAGCCCAGCCGCGCCCCCAAGGCCCCCCTAGGCCTGGCCCGCACAGCGGTGCAATTTGGGCCCGTGGCGCCGCAGCCCGGCAGCCCGGACCCACGCGGCGGCGGCCAGCCGCTGGAGGCCGCGCGGGAAGAATGGTTTGTGCAGGGCACCCAGCAGGCATTTTTTGCTATTGATTCGGTAGCTATTAGCGCTTATCCATCAAGCGCTAGTGGCCAAAATGATCCTAAAAAATCTGCGCCCGATGCGGCCGCATCTCCTGCGGGTCTGCCCCCGCGCATCACCGCCCCCGCCCCGGGCACCATCATTGCGCTGGACCCCGACATCCCCCCGGCGCGCCAGCGCCTGCAGTTCACCGCCACGGGCAATGCGGTGCATTGGCGGCTGGACGGCAAAACCCTGGGCCGAGGCCCTCGGGTGGCCTGGTTGCCCTGGCCCGGGCGCCATGTGGTGCAGCTCACCGACGCGCAGGGCAAGGTGCTGGACGAGGTCCGCATCGAGGTGCGCGGAGCCGGGGCTGTGACCCCGCCACCGAGGGGCAGTGCGCATTGACCGGGCGTGGCCCAACGGCTACGGTGCTGTTTGAGAGATGGTCAGCACTGCATGAACCCTAAAATGGTTGCAAATTGTTTCCTATGCCGTTGTCCCGTCAGTTCTTTTCGCACCGCCTGCTGTGGCTCTCGCTCCTGCTCTCTCTCGGGATCGGTGCGCTTTTTGCCCGGGCCATCTGGACCATCCGCAACGACGAATGGAGCTATGCCAGCCAAAGCAATGCCAACCTGGTGCGCACGCTGGAGCAAGGGCTGAGCTGGACGCTGGATAGTTTTGACAAATCCTTGGAGGGTGTGGCCCGGGAGGTCAGCCGCCCTGAGGTGTGGGCGCTGCCCCCCGATCTGCGCGCCCGCGTGGTGTTTGACAACTCCCTGCGGGTGGGCGGTGCGGGCGATGTGTGGGTGCTCAACGCACAAGGCAATGTTGTGCTGGAGTCGGGGTCGAGTGCGCCCAGCAACGTCAGCTTTGTGGACCGCGACTACTTCGTCGCCTTCAAATCCGGAGGGCACCAGGGGGTGTTCATCGGGCGCCCGGTTCCTTCCCGCGTGACGGGGCTCAACATTCTTCCGGTGGCGCGTGCGTATTACCACGCAGACGGCAGCTTTGCGGGCGTGGTGGTGGGGGCCGTGCGGCTGAGCGTTTTCAATGAGCTGTTTGGCTCGTTGGACATGGGCCCCCAGAGTGGCGTGAACCTGTTTCGCAACGATGGGGTGGTCATCATGCGGTTTCCCTATGGTGACGCGGACGTGGGCCGCAGCCTGGCGGGCACGCCCAACATGCTGCGTTTTCAGCAAGAGGGCTCGGGTTCGTTTGTGGGCACCGCCGCGATCGACGGCGTAAAGCGCCTGTATGCGTTTCGCCCGGTGGGGCGCTACCCGCTCATCATCAACGTGGCGCAGTCCGCAGATTCCATCCTGGCCAAGTGGACCCGCAGCGCCTGGATATTGGGCGGCTTTGCGTTGCTTCTGATGGTCAGTTGCGTGGGGCTGGCCGCGCTGTTCGTGCGTGAGCTGGTGCTGCGCCAGCAGGTTTCGGCGCGTTTGGCCGAGACTGAGCATGACCTGCGGACCACCCTCGACAACGTGCCGTCAATGATTGCCTACTGGGATGCCAGTATGCACAACCGCTTTGCCAACCGGGCAGCACTGGAGGAGTTCGGCACCTACCCGGTGCCTGTGCGCGGCCGGCATATCAGCGAGCTGCTCAGCGAAACCCGCTACGCGGCCAGCAAGCCCTACTACGACCTGGCGTTGGCGGGTGCACCGCAGCGCTTTGAACGTACGGACCAGAACCCGAAAGGCCAGCCGCGGCACAGTATCGTCTCCTACCTGCCCGACGCAGACGCGCGCGGCGTGGTCACCGGGCTCTTCGTGCAAGTGACGGATATTACCGAGCGCAAGCGCATGGAGAACGAGCTGTTCGACGAGAAAGAGCGCGTGCGCCTGACGCTGCAAGCCATTGGCGACGCAGTGGTCTGCTCGGACGCGAAGGGCATGGTGACCTACCTCAACCCCGTGGCCGAGCGCCTGACGGGCTGGCAGGCCTTTGACGCAGCGGGCCGCCGCATCGACGAGGTGGTGGTGCTGCGCAGCCCCGACAACGACAGCGTGCTGGCCAGTTCGCTGCTGGTCGCCATCCAGACCGGGAAAGTCTCTGGCTCGGTGCGTGGTGTGCTGGTGCACCGCACCAGCGGCCAGCGGTTTCAGGTGGACAAGACCTCCAGCCCCATCACCGACCGCCATGGTGCCGTGACCGGCGCCGTGGCCGTACTGCGCGACGTGACCGAATCGGTGGTCATGGCCGAGCGCATGGCCCACCTGGCCCAGTACGACGCACTGACCGACCTGCCCAACCGCGTGCTGCTGCAAGACCGCGCCCAGCTGGCCATCTCGCAGGCCCGCCGCGACGGCAAGTGCCTGGCCGTGATGTACCTGGACCTGGACGGCTTCAAGGACGTGAACGATAGCCTGGGCCACGATGTGGGCGACCTGCTGCTGGTGCAGTTTGCGCAGCGCCTGAAGGCTGCCGTGCGCGCGTCCGACACCGTGTGCCGCCAGGGCGGGGATGAGTTTGTGGTGCTGCTGCCGGGGCTGGACGGCGCCGAGGCCGCCTGCCAAGTGGCGGGCAAGATCCTTGCGTCGTGCGACGCGCCCTTCGCGCTGGCGGGGCGTTTTCTGCAGGTGGGGCTGAGCGGCGGCATCGCACTCTTCCCTCAGCACGGCGATACGTTCGATGCGCTCTCGCGCCATGCCGACAGCGCCATGTACGCCGCCAAACGCGGCGGGCGCATGCGCTTCATGCTCTACCAGGGCCCGGACGCCGAGCCCGAGGTGGTGCTGGCCGCTGTGGAGGCTGGGCAGGATCCATAAGCCGCCAGAGTTTTGGTGTGGTATTTCGCTATAACTTTTATAGCTATTAGCGCTTTCCAAATAAGCGCTAGCAGCCAATTTCTTTGAAATTCTTGCCCCTCCAAGGCCCCCGCTCTCCCACCGCCTTGGAAATTTGTTGCAGCCCGCACAAATAATTTTGATGGCCCACCCGCAGGCAAGTGCCTACCATTCGGCGCAGTCCTGTCTGCCCCCTGTGCAACCCCTTTCTGGAGTGTCCGCGTGCCCGATCTGTCCAAAATCACCTGCATTGAAGACCTGCGTGTCATTGCCCAGCGCCGTGTGCCGCGCATGTTTTATGACTACGCCGATTCGGGTTCGTACACCGAGGGCACCTACCGTGCCAACGAAAGCGACTTTCAGCGCATCAAGCTGCGCCAGCGCGTGGCCGTGAACATGGAGGGCCGCAGCACCCGCACCACCATGGTCGGCCAGGACGTGGCCATGCCCGTGGCCATTGCACCCACGGGTCTCACCGGCATGCAGCATGCCGACGGCGAGATCCTGGGTGCCAAGGCGGCCAAGGCCTTCGGCATCCCGTTCACGCTCTCAACCATGAGCATCTGCTCCATCGAAGACGTGGCCCAGCACACGGGCAACCACCCGTTCTGGTTCCAGGTGTACGTGATGCGTGACCGCGACTTCATCGAGCGCCTGATCGACCGCGCCAAAGCCGCCAACTGCTCAGCGCTGCAGCTCACGCTGGACCTGCAGATCCTGGGCCAGCGCCACAAGGACATCAAGAACGGCCTCTCGGCCCCGCCCCGCCCCACCGTCGCCAACCTCATCAACCTGGCCACCAAGCCGCGCTGGTGCCTGGGCATGCTGGGAACGCCGCGCCGCAGCTTTGGCAACATCGTGGGCCATGCCAAGGGCGTGGGCGATCTGTCGTCGCTGTCGTCGTGGACGGCCGAACAGTTCGATCCGCAGCTCAACTGGGGCGATGTGGAGTGGATCAAGAAGCGCTGGGGCGGCAAGCTGATCTTGAAGGGCATCATGGACGCCGAAGACGCGCGCCTGGCCGTCAACAGCGGCGCCGATGCGCTCATCGTCAGCAACCATGGCGGCCGCCAGCTCGATGGCGCCCCATCCTCCATCGCCGCGCTGCCCGGCATTGCCGCTGCGGCGGGCAAGGACATCGAGGTGTGGATGGACGGCGGCATCCGCAGCGGGCAGGACGTGCTCAAGGCCCGTGCGCTGGGCGCGCAGGGCACGCTGATCGGCCGCAGCTTCCTGTATGGCCTGGGGGCCTTTGGTGAGGCAGGCGTGACCCGCGCGCTGCAGATCATCCAGAAAGAGCTGGACATCACCATGGCGTTCTGCGGCCACACCAACATCAACACGGTGGACCGCTCCATTCTGTTGCCAGGCACCTATCCGACCTGAGTCTTGCCGACTCGCCCTTGCAAAGGCCGCGCTGCGGCCTTTGTTGTTTCTGGCTTACCGGTGAATCCATCCTCCCTTTTGTGGCGTATTCAGCTACAGCAAAGCCCCGCAAGTCCTTGAAACCCGATCCATCCCAGAGAATGGGCGCATGAGCACCCCCCAACCAGACCGTGAACTGATGGAACTCCTCGACCGCATCGCCGCGCAGGAAGACTCTGCGCTCAAAAGGCTGTACGAGCGCACCTCGTCGCCGCTTTTTGGCCTGGCCTTGCGCATTGTGCGCAACCGCGATGTGGCCGAGGACGTGCTGCAGGAGGCCTTCCTGAGCATCTGGCGCGGCGCCGGCAACTACCGCGCATCACTCAGCCCGCCCATGGCGTGGATGGGGCTCATCGTGCGCAGCCGGGCGCTGGATGCGCTGCGCAAGCGCAGCAGCGACCGGGCCGACCTCATGAACGAGCTGGACGACGAGCTGGCCCAGACGCTGGAGGGCGATTCGCCCAACCCCATGGACACGGCCGATGCCAGCGAGCAGTCGTTTGCGCTGCACCACTGCCTGGGCAAGCTCGACCACAAACAACGCGAGGTGGTCAGCCTGGCCTATCTGCGTGACCAGAGTCACGGCGAACTGGCCGAGCAGCTCAAGTTGCCGCTGGGCACCGTGAAGACCTGGATCCGCCGGGGGCTGGAGCAACTGCGCAGCTGTATGGCGCGTTACGCCTGAGCACGGAAGGTCCACCATGAACATCACCCAACACCCCGACCTGCTCGACCGCCTGGCCGCCAGCTATGCCCTGGGCACGCTGCGCGGCGGCGCCCGCCGCCGCTTTGAAACACTGGCACGCGAACACGCCACCGTGCGCGCCGCCGCCCTGGTGTGGCAGACCCGCTGGTCGGGCCTGACCGAGCTGCAACCTGCCATCGACCCCGCCCCCGCCGTGTGGACCCGCATCGACAACCTCGTGCAGGCCGACAAGGCTGCGGCGGCCATGCAGGCTGCGCGTGTGCCCCCGGCTGCTGCGGCCCCCGGCGGATGGTGGCGCAACCTGCTGGTGTGGCGCGGTGCTGCCGCTGCGGGGGCCATCGCCACACTGGCTGCCGTGGTGGTCGGCGTGCAGGTCAATGGTGGCCTGCGTGCCACCACCGGCGCGCAGATTGCCACGCTGCAGCAGCAACTGCAGGCCACACCCCAGATTCAGTACGTGGCCGTGCTGGCCGACGACAAGGCGGACGCGTCGATGCTGGTCACCTTCGACCCCAAGAACAACCAGCTGGTGCTGCAGCGCGTGGGCGGCTTTCAGGAGGGGGCGGACAAGTCGCTGCAACTGTGGGCGCTGCCACCCGGCCAGGGCCCACGCTCGCTCGGTGTGCTGGGGCATGACAAGCTGCTCAAGCTGGTGGCCCAGGAAGGTGATGTGAAGGAAGTGCCCACACTGGCCATCAGCCTGGAGCCGCTGGGCGGCGTACCCAGCGCCACAGGCCCGACCGGGCCGGTGCTGTTCAAGGGCGCACTGATCCGCAAAGCCACCTGAACGGCACGCAGCGGGCTGCCGCGTGGGATTGCCGTATGGGGCGGCGGGACGCCTTCCACAAAGAATCGTCGCAGCCGCTGAATCCAGAGGGTTCTCTTCGCCGTATAGGTGGTGGGGTGCTTGGCACCTCTCTATCCACCTACGAGGAGATCTCCATGCCATTGAGAAGAATCAGTCTGGCCGTGCTGGCTGCCCTGGCGGCCAGCGCAGCGGGCGTCAGCCTGGCGTCCAGCCACCGCGAAGCACCGTTCATCACGACCCAGCCCAAGGTTGACGGCGCCGATTTCTACCTGTTCAACAGCTACGAACCGGGCCGTGCGGGCTTTGTCACCATGATCGCCAACTACCTACCGCTGCAGGATGCCTATGGCGGCCCCAACTACTTCAGCCTGGACCCGAATGCGCTGTATGAGATCCACATCGACAACAACGGCGACGCGGCGGAGGACATCACCTTCCAGTTCCGCTTCAAAAACACGCTGAACAACGGTGGCAACGGCATCACCCTCGACATCGGCCCTGACGGTGCCCGCAAGAAGGTAGCGATCCCGCTGCGCAACGCCGGTGGCATCAGCGGCGCGGCGGCCGACCCGCTGGCCTACCGGGAAGAGTACGAGATGTTCATCGTGCGCGGTGACCGCCGCACCGGCAAGCGCGAGCAGATCAGCATGGCTGGCGGGGGCACCACCTTCACCAAGCCCATCGATTACATCGGAGAAAAATCCCTGGGCAATGCCGCTGCCTACGACGCCTATGCCAGCAAATATGTGTATGGCATCAACATCCCCGGCTGCTCCACGCCCGGCAAGGTGTTTGTGGGCCAGCGGCAGGACCCGTTCCCTGTGTCGCTGGGCACCATCTTTGACCTGGTGAATGCGCCCGCTGCGGTCATCACCAGCGAGTCGAATGCAGCGGCCTTCGGTGCCGGCCAGATTGCCGACAAGAACGTGACCTCGCTGTCCGTGGAAGTGCCCACCAGTTGCCTCACGGCTGCATCGGGCGAGAAGGTCATTGGCGGCTGGACCACTGCCAGCCTGCGCCAGGCCCGCCTGCTCAACGGCAAGCCGGACTCGGGCCTGCAGGCCAGCGAGAAGGCCGGTGGCGCATGGACGCAGGTCTCGCGCCTGGGCATGCCGCTGGTCAATGAGGTGGTGATCGGCCTGAAGGACAAGGACAAGTTCAACGCGTCCAAGCCCAAGGACGATGCCGCCAACTTTGCGGACTATGTGACACACCCCACGCTGCCCGCGCTGGTCGAGACGCTGTTTGGCGCCAAGGCCCCCACCAACTTCCCACGCACGGATTTGATGACGGCCTTCCTCACGGGCCTGCCCACTGTGAACCGCCCCGGAAACATCACCGGCCTGGGCGCAGGCGGGCCCCTGGCCGAAATGCTGCGCCTGAACACCGGCATTGCGGCCACGCCAGTGGCTGCACAAAGCTCCCTGGGCGTGGTCGCCGGTGATGCGGCAGGCTTCCCCAACGGGCGCCGCCTGGGCGACGATGTGGTGGACGTGTCCCTGCGTGTGGCCATGGGTGCGCTGTGCACGGTGACCGGTGCCTCGGACGCACTCAAGGTGGGCTGCAAGCCCGGTGACGCCCCGGCAGGAGGCGTTGCATTTATCGATGGCTCGCGCACGAAAGCCACCGACTACCGCACAGCCTTCCCCTACGTGAACCCACCGCTGCCCGGTGCCAAGAACTTCTGATCCGAAGGAGCCACACCATGCAAAAGAACCTTCGGATTCAGCACCTGGCGCTCACCTCGGTGGCGGCATTGGCCATCACCGGTTGCGGCGGGGGCGGAGGCGGTGACAACACGGCAGACCCTGGCAATGGGGGCCCCGTGATGGTGAACGCGTTCGCATACGTGCAGCCGATTGTGGCCAGCGGCGCATCGGACAACACCGAGCCTCAGGCGGTGGACCAGTTGGTGCTGTCCAGCACCGAGACCGAAGAGCCCGATTCGCGGCTCTGACCTTCCGCGATGCCCCTGGCTGCGCCCTGAATGGGCGTAGCCAGGAGCGTCCGTGGGTGAGTTTGCCTCCTCCCATACCCCTTGTTATCACGAGCCCATGAAGAAACCTTCTCACCTTGTGTGCGCGGCCCTGCACCTGATGTTCTGGGCTGGCACGGCCCTGGCTGCCTTGCCGCAGGACTTGCCCCCCGGCCTGGATGCCGATGTGGTCGAGCGCCTGCCCGAGCGTGTGAGTGCAGCTCCCGCCACCCCCCAGGCCGCCGCCGCCATCGCCCGGCGCTGGATCAGCTTGTCACGCGAGACGGCGGACCCGCGTTACCTGGGCCGGGCTCAAGCGGCCCTGGCACGCTGGTGGGGCCAGGCCGATGCCCCCGCCGATCTGCTGGTGTTGCAGGCCACCGTGGAACAAGGGCGCCATGAATTTGCAGCAGCGCGCGCCACGCTGGAGCGTGCCTTGCAGGCCAACCCCGCGCAGGTGCAGGGCTGGCTCACGCTGGCCACGCTGGAGCGTGTGGCCGCGCGCTATGAGGCCGCCGAGGCCGCCTGTCGCAACGTGGCGCGCTACGGCGCCACGCTGTATGCCACCGCCTGCCTGCTTGAAACCCGTTCACTTCAAGGTCAGCACGATGCTGCGCGCAGCGGTCTCACCGCCCTGTGGCAGCAGGCTGCGGGGGATGCCTACCAGCGGGCCTGGATCGGGTCGCTGCTGGCCGAAAGCGAAGAGCGCGCAGGGCGCGATGATGCCGCCGACGCTGCCTACCGCCGCAGCCTGGCCGATGCCCCCGACGGCTACACCGCGCTGGCCTATGCCGACCAGCTGCTGCGCCGCAACCGTGCGAGCGCCGCGCTGGAGGTACTCAGGCACCAGCCCGACAGCGATGCCGTGCTGCTGCGGCGCGCACAGGCCCTGCGGCTGATGGGGGACGCCGCGTGGCAGCCCCTGGCGCGCGACCTGGAAGCGCGGTTTGCCGCCATCGTGGCGCGCGGCGAGGGGCTGGATGCCCATGCCCGTGAGCGCGCCCTGTTGGCGTTGTGGTTGCACGGGCAACCCGCCGCCGCGTGGAAGGCGGCCCGCACCAACCTTGCCCTGCAAAAAGAGCCACTCGACTGGTGGCTTGCACTGCAGACCTCTGAACAATCGGGCGACGCTGCCGCCCACCAGGCGGTGCGGCAGGCCCTCCAGCAAACCGGGCTGCAGGACGTGCGCCTGGCGCGCTGGCAACCCCGGGGAGGCCAATGATGCGCTGCGAACACTGGACAACGGCCCCCCTGCGGGCCATGGTGGCGGTCGTGTTGCTTGCCGCGGCGCTGGTGCCCAGCGCACGGGCCCACAAGGCCAGCGACGCCTATCTGCGGGTGGCGGATGCCCCGGCGCCTGAGGGCGCTGCAGGGGCAGGCGCATCGGTAGGCCTGGTGCTGTCGGTGGCGTTGAAGGATGTGGACGCCGCGCTGGAGCAGCTCGATGCCGATGGCGACCGCCAGCTCACCTGGGGGGAGGTGCGGCAGTCCGTGCCCGCCATGGCCCAGTGGGTGGGCCATGGCATGTTGTGGCAGTGCGATGGAACGGCGACGGCCCCCGCCTGGCGCTTTGAAGCACTGGAGCAGCGCACCGATGGCCGTTACGCGCGACTGGCTGCCACGCTCCCCTGTGCGCCCGCCCAGGCAGTCACCCTGCGCTACGGGCTGATGCAGGGCATCGACCCCACGCACCGTCTGCTGGTGGGCGGTGTGCTCGGCGGCCAGCCGCTGGCGGCCGTGCTGGCCCCCGATGGGCGCGCCAGCACCGACCTGCGATCCGCAGGCAGCGGTGTCGCATCCCAAGGGGAGCCAGGTGCGCAAGGGGCTGGAGGTGCAGACGCCCAGGAGCCCGCATCCCCACGCAGTGGTGTGGCAACACTGCTGCAATTTGTGGCCGAAGGGGTGCACCACATTCTGCAAGGCTATGACCACCTGGCCTTTTTGCTGGCGCTGTTGCTGCCCATTTCGCTGGTGCGACAGCCTCTGCCTCGCAGCCCGCAACCGATGACAAAGCAGCTGCCTGCGTCCCGGACGACTGACGCTCTGGATCGCCGTACCGGGCTGAAGGCGCTTTTGCTCACCGTCACGCTCTTTACCTTGGGCCACTCGGTCACGCTGGCACTGGCGGGCCTGGGCTGGGTGACGGTGTCGGGCAATTGGGTGGAACCTGCCATTGCGATCAGCATTGGTATCTCGGCGCTGCTGAATCTGTTCCCCGTCCGGGGCCTGCGCGGCCACTGGCTGGCGCTGGGCTTTGGCCTGATCCACGGCCTCGGCTTCTCGGGGGTGCTGGTGGAAGCAGGGATTTCAGGCAGCTCGCTGGTGTGGGCGTTGGCGGGGTTCAACCTGGGGGTCGAGGCGGGGCAGCTCCTGGTGGTGGCTCTGTGGTGTGCTGCATCCTTGGTGCTGGCGCGTTGGGTGCTTTACCGCACGGTGGTGGTGCGGGGGGGCTCGGCGGCGCTGCTGGTGTTGTCGCTGTACTGGACGGTGCAGCGGATCGCTTTTTCGGGCTGAGCCACCGCGCCAGCGGCGGCGTGGTTCAAAGACCCTCGGCAGCGCTCTGGAATGTGCATCCGCTGGAGACGCCCTGACGTACCTCCATCGGTGTAGCATTTATTTACAACCCAGGAGCGACCCCATGAAGAATCCACGCTGGCTTGCGGTGTCCGCCACGCTTGCCTTGGCCGCCACCGTGGCCCATGCCGACACCGGCAAACTGCTGCTCACAGGGGGCGTCAGCACCATCGCCGGGTCGGCCGGTGGCGGGCTCACCCCCTGGGCGGTGATCGGCAGCAACGCCACCGAAGGCGAGGTGGGCTTTTCCGGCTACGCCACGCGCGCCGCCACGCAGGACTACGGCCTCAATGGCTACGGTGTTGCGGTGGGTTTGCATGAACGGGTGGAGCTGTCGCTGGCGCGGCAGGACTTTGACGCATCACCCGCCATCGCGCTCAATGGCATTGCGCCGTTTGGCGTGACCCCCGGGCAGCACATCCAGATGGATATCGTGGGCATCAAGGTCAAGGTGGCAGGCGATGCTGTGCTGAACGCCGACAGCTGGATGCCGCAGATCGCCGTGGGGCTGGAGCACAAGCGCGTGCGCCCTGGCTCCATTGGGTCGGTGCTCGACTTTCTGGGCACCCAAACCAGCGGCACCGACGTGTATGTGAGCGCCACCAAGCTGCTGCTGGCGCAGAGCCTGCTGGTCAACGGCACGCTGCGCTCCACCAACGCCAACCAGAACGGCCTGCTGGGCTTTGGCGCTGCCGCACCCGGCAAGAACCGCCGCAGCCTGCAGCCCGAGTTCTCGGTGGCGTACCTCATCAGCAAGAACCTGGCGGTGGGCGCCGAAGTCCGCTTCAAACCCAACAATCTGCAGGCGCTGGGCGCCGCCGCCGGCCTGGGCGCCGCGTTGCGCGAGGACGACTGGAAAGACATCTTCATCGCCTGGGCGCCCAGCAAGAACCTGTCACTGACGCTGGCCTATGTAGACCTGGGCCGCATCGTGCCCGGCATCACCAACCACCGCCGCCAGACGGGCTACTACCTGTCGGCCCAGGTCGCTTTCTGAAGAGATTTTTCCATGACCCACCCCAAAACCCTCATTGCCCTTGCACTCGCCCTGGGCGGCCTGCTGGCCCAGCCAGCTTTGGCCCAGACCGGCGCCGCCAATGCCACGGCCCCGGCTGGCCTCTACCAGGCCCTGGGTGAAAAGCCCGGCATCACGCGCCTGATGGACGATTTTGTGAACCGTCTGGTGGTGGACCCACGCATCGGCGGCCACTTCAAGGACACCAAACCCGCCGCGCTCAAGGAGAGCCTGACCGACCAGATCTGCCAGCTCAGCGGTGGCCCTTGCAAATATGAAGGCGCTGACATGAAATCAGCCCATGCCGACATGGACATCACCAAGGGCCACTTCAACGCCCTGGTGGAGGTGCTGCAAAGCGCCATGGATGCCCAGGGCATACCGTTCGCACAGCAAAACCGCCTGCTGGCCTTGCTGGCGCCCATGCACCGCGATGTGATCACCATCCGCTGAGAATGTATCTATGAAAAATACTATGATTTTTGTAGCTGCTAGCGCTTTGTGGGCAAGCGCTAGCGCCGGAAATGTTCAAATCCAGGTGCTGGACCGCGACGGCAAGCCCGTGCCCGAAGCCGTGGTGGTGGTGTACCCCGGTGGCACGGGCGGCACATCGCCCAGCCTGCTGCAGGCCAACCCCACCATCGAGCAGGAAAAGATGCGCTTTGTGCCCGCCGTCACGGTGGTCGAGCCCGGTGCCACGGTGCGCTTTACCAACCAGGACCGCTGGGACCACCACGTGCGCGGTGCGGCGGCGGGCCTGGCGGCCGCGGCGGGCACAGCCAACAGCGGTTTTGAACTGCGCCTGGCGGGCAAGGCCGACGGCAAGCCTGCAAACTCCTTTGAGGTCAAGCTCGATACGCCGGGGGTGGTGCTGTTGTCATGCCACCTGCACGGCTCCATGCGCGGCCATGTGTTTGTGACGGATTCGGGCTGGACGCTGAAGACCGATGCCGATGGCATTGCCCGCTTTGCGGGCGTGCCGGATGGTGCCGCGCAGGTGCGGGTGTGGCATGCCGAGCAGTTGATTGATTTGCCGCGCAAGGCACTGAACGTGGTGCCGGGGCCGGTGCTGGACACCGTGCAATTGAGCGTGGTGCCGCGCGTGCGGCGGGCACCACCGGCTGCGCCTCCCACTGCGCCTGGAGGGCCGATGGGGGGATACAGCCAGGGGCCTGCCGGGCATCTGCAGCAGGTGGCGCATCGGCATTGATGGGCGAGTTGACCAGGCCCCGACCAGCTCAGCCCAACCGATAAAAATTAGCAGTGCGATTTCGGAAATTGCTACTAATTTAATAGCTTTTAGCGCTTACTCAATAAGCGCCAGCACCAAATTTACCAACAACAATCCTCACGCCAGGCCCCGCAGCGCCGCACTCCCCGGCGCCAGCTGCTTCAGCTGCGGTCCCAAAGCAGCCGCCTGCTCGCGCCGCCCCGCATGGCACAAGGCCGACACCAGCATGCCCAGCGTCTCGCCCAGCTCGGGGTGCGTGGGGGCAGTCATGTGCAAGGCGTTGAACAGCTTTTCGGCATCGCCCCATTGCTGCGCACGCGCAAAGCGGCGTGAGAGGCGGGCCATATCGTCCGGCTGCAAACGGGCACCGGGCTTGGCCTTCTCAAAATACGTGCGGTAGCTGGCGTGCTGAAACTGCAGCGTCTGCTCGTCGTGGGCGTGCAGGCGAAAGATGCGGCGCGCGGCGCGGTGGAAGTCTTCGCCGTCGGGCCACAGCGATGCCGTTTTGAACCAGGCGCTGAGCACCGCCTGGTCTTGCGGGCGCAGCTTGGCTGCAGCGCGCCACTGGGTCAGGGCCTGTTCGAACTTCATGCCCTGCGCCAGGCGCTGGGCGTTGGCCACATGGGCGTCAAAGCCGTCGTCGGGCGCGGCGTCCTGCGTCACCGGCACTTCCATCGGTTTCTTGCGCAGCAGCATGGCCAGCGCCATCAGCGATGCGCCGGTCACCAGCCCGCCCAGGTGGGCCATGTAGGCCACACCCTTTCCGCTCAGCCAGTGCTGCAGCAACTCGTTAGCAATCCACGCGGGCAACAGCAGCAACGCCGGTGCGGTCACGTAGTTGAAGTAGAAAAACAGCTGGTAGAAAAACCGCACGCGCCGCAGCCGGTACAGCACCGCGTACATGCCCATCAGGGCCGACACGGCGCCCGAAGCGCCCAGGCCGTAGCTGCCCATGCCCGCATAGGCCCAGCCCGCCAGCAGCGAGCCACCCAGGCCACCCAGCAGGTAAAACGCCAGGTACCAGCCCCGGCCCAGTGCCAGCTCCACCGAAAAGCCGAACAGAAACAAAAACACCATGTTGCCGATGAGGTGCCCGGTGCTGCCGTGCAAGAAGGTGGCCGTGAGCCAGGTGACGGGGCGCAACTCCGCGTCCTTTTCAAAGTTCTGCGCCCACTTGCGGGTGAAGGGGGCTGGCATCCGGGCTTCGTACTGGGTGCGCGCGGCCTTCCAGTCGGTGTACTGCGGGTCTTCAGGCGGCACAAAGCGCGGGCTCTTCAGCCGCTGCTGAAAGCCGTCTTCCTGCTCCATCCAGCGCAACAGCATGCGATGGTCGCCCGCCTTTTGCAGGGCGCGGGCCTCTTTGAGGTGCTTGTCGCCGGTCTCTTCCAGCCAGGCCACAAAACGCGGGACTTCGATGGCGGGCAAGGGGCTGGCCACGTAGAAGGCGGCCGCCCGGTCCTGCGCCTTTTCTTCCGAGCGCTGCGGGCCCCAGAACACGAGCATGTTCACCAGGATCAGCAGCACCGTCATCCAGGGCGGGTTGCGCCAGGTGGGCCGGTTTTCGAGGGGGATGGCGTAGAACATGGATCAGTCTGGCAAGGGCAAAGGAGACGGTTGCGCCACAAGGCAATGGGCCCTGCAGGATGGGCGCAAGCGTAGCAAACACCGAGAGGCTTTAGCGCACAGGCAACGGGCCATTGCCTGACGACGACGACGCCCGGATGGGGCGGCGTCCTACTCCTCGAAAAGCACGGGGGTCCAACGATGTTGGTTGGTCTTGTTTCATTACCCAGAACCCCCAGGAGCGCCCATGGCCCAAACCCCCACTTCGCGCGGCGCGGCAAAAAAATCGCCGTCTGCCCTGCCCTCTTCCACCCAGTCAGACACCTTTCGCGGCAACGCAGGCGAGTTGCAGCAGCAAGCCGGGGGCAAGCACCCGGTGCTGACCACCCAGCAGGGCATCCCGGTGGCAGACAACCAGAATTCCCTGCGCCCGTCGCCACGCGGCCCCACGCTGCTCGAAGACTTCGTCCTGCGCGAGAAGATCACGCACTTTGACCACGAGCGCATCCCCGAGCGCATCGTGCATGCGCGCGGCTCGGCAGCCCACGGTTTCTTTGAACTCACGCATTCGCTCAAGCAATACACCACCGCCAAGGTGCTGACGGAAGTGGGCGTGCAGACGCCCGTGTTCACGCGCTTTTCGACCGTGGCAGGCGGCGCGGGATCGGTGGACACACCGCGTGACGTGCGCGGCTTTGCCGTCAAGTTCTACACGCCCGAAGGCAACTGGGACCTGGTAGGCAACAACATCCCCGTGTTCTTCATCCAGGATGCGATGAAGTTCCCGGACCTGGTGCACGCGGTAAAGATGGAACCCGACCGCGCGTTCCCCCAGGCGGCCAGTGCGCACGACACCTTCTGGGACTTTGTCTCGCTGATGCCCGAAACCATGCACATGATCATGTGGGCCATGAGCGACCGCACCATCCCGCGCAGCCTGCGCATGATGGAGGGGTTTGGCGTGCACAGCTTCCGGCTCGTCAATGCTGCGGGCGACAGCACGTTCGTGAAGTTCCACTGGCGTCCCAAGCTGGGCATCCAGTCCACGGTGTGGGACGAAGCCGTGAAGCTGCAATCGGCCGACAACGACTTCCACCGGCGCGACCTGTTCGAATCCATCGAGGCGGGCGACTTCCCGGAATGGGAGCTGTCGGTGCAGCTCTTCACCGAAGAAGACGCCGAGCGCTTCCCCTTCGACCACCTGGACCCCACCAAGCTCATCCCCGAAGAACTGGTGCCCCTGCAGCCTGTTGGCCGCATGGTGCTCAACCGCTGGCCCGACAACTTCTTTGCAGAAACCGAGCAGGTGGCGTTTTGCCCCGCCAACGTGCCGCCTGGCATCGACTTCAGCAACGACCCGCTGCTGCAGGGCCGCCTGTTCTCGTACGTGGACACGCAGCTGTCCCGCCTGGGCGGGCCCAACTTCACGCAGATCCCCATCAATGCGCCCAAGTGCCCGTTCCACAACATGCAGCGCGACGGTCACATGCAGATGCAGGTGCCCAAGGGCCGCGTTGCCTACGAACCCAGCAGCCTGCAGGGTGACACGCCACGCGCCTCACTGGCACAGGGCTTCCGCCACTTCGCTCAGGCCGACGACGGCGACGGCCGAGGAAAAGGCCGCATCCGCCCCGAGAGTTTTGCCGACCACTACAGCCAGGCGCGCATGTTCTTTCGCAGCCAGAGCCCGCTGGAGCAGGCCCACATGGCGTCGGCCTTGGTATTCGAGCTGTCCAAGGTAGCCACCGTGCATGTGCGTGAAGCCGTGGTGGGCCACCTGCAGCATGTCGACCCCGACCTCGCCCAGCGTGTGGCCGACGGCCTGGGCATGCAGGCGCTTCCCCCCGCCCCGACTGCCGCCGAGCCAGTGCAGGACCTGCCCCCGTCACCCGCGCTGCGCATCATCGACCGCATGAAGCCTACGCTGCAGGGGCGCTGCATCGGCATCCTGGTGGCCGATGGCTCCAACGGCAACACGATCGCCAACCTGCGCAAGGCGCTGGAGAAGGTGGGCGCCACCGTCAAGATCGTGTCGCCCAAGGTGGGCGGAGCCGTGCTGAAAGACGGCACGCTGTTGCCCGCCGACGGACAGCTGCAAGGCACGCCATCGGTTGTGTTTGACGCTGTGGCCTCCATCCTGTCGCCCGACATGGGCGCACTGCTGGCCAAAGAGGCCGCCGCCGTGGACTGGTTCCGCGACGCGTTCGGCCACCTCAAGGCGATTGCCGCCTGCAAGGGCACCCAGGCCATCCTGCAAGCCGGTGGCATCGAGCCCGACGCAGGCGTGGTGGACCCCGCCGACGCGCAGGGCTTCATCGCCGCCGCACAGACCCGCCAGTGGGAGCGCGAACCCAAGGTCCGCACCCTCGCATGACGCATCCATCCCGTTCCCAACCCCACCACCCAAGGAGAAACCATGCCCAAAGCCCACTATGACAGCCACCAGCTTGATGATCTTGTGCTCCAGATGATGGAAACCGAACTCGGCGGCGAGCAGGTGTACCGCACCGCGCTCACCTGTGCCGTGAACCCCGATCTCAAGAAGGAATGGGAAAGCTATCTGGAAGAAACCTTGACCCACCAGGATGTGGTGCGCAGCCTGTGCGACACCCTGGGGCTGGACCCCGATGCGCAGTCGCCCAGCCGGGCGGTGGTCAAACACATCGGCGAATCCCTGGTCAAGGCCATGCTGCTGGCCAAACAGGGGGGCAACCCCGCCGCCGCCCAGTTGGTGGCCTGTGAATGCGTAGTGCACGCCGAGACGAAAGACCACGCCAATTGGGAGCTGCTGGGCAAGGTGGCCGAGGTGGCCACGGGCGACGTGGGCCAGACGTTGAAATCGGCCCACAAGGCGGTGGAGAAAGACGAGGACCACCACCTGTACCACACCAAGGGCTGGTGCCGCGAGCTGGCCCTGGAGGCGCTGGGCCTGCCTGCCGTGCTGCCCCCTCCCGAAGAGGTCAAGAACGTGGAAACCGCCATTGGCGCATCGCGCGCCGAGCAACAGCGCGAAACCATGCTCTGACCTCAGCGATGCCCCAAGGCGGTGGCACACCGCCCGGCATTCGCTATTAAAAATATAGCTGCTTGCGCTTTACTGATAAGCGCTGGCAGCTATTTTTCTTTGGCACTTGCCCCCCATTCCCTATTCCTGTTTGCCTCAACGGATCGTGGCTGGGGGCGCCGACGCCAGTTGGCCCAGTGCAGCCACCCCCACCGGCGGCGTAGCCAGCCAGGGCAGCACATAAGTGCGCTGCGCCAGGCCGTTGGCAATGCGCGCGGCCTGCTGTTGCTCGCCGTCCAAGCGGGCCTGCAGCAGCGGGTCGCTGGTGCCCGTGGCCGCCACGCTTTTGTTGATGACCCAGGCCCATGGCTCGATGTGGGCGCGGCGCAGGTCGTCCTGCAGCGCTGCCGCCTGGCTCACGGGGGTGACTTCGGGCAGCGTGACGATGACCACATGGGTCATGTCAGCGTCCTGCAGGCGCATGAGCGGGGTGATGATGTGTTTGGAGTTTGCGCTGCCTTCGTACTGCTGCGTCATCTGCCGGTGGTAGGCGCCGGTGGCATCCATCAGCAGCAGGCTGTGGCCGGTGGGCGCCGTGTCCAGCACCACAAAGGCGCTGCGCGCTTCGTTGACCACGCGGCTGAAGGCATGGAACACGGCCACCTCTTCCGTGCAGGGCGATTGCAGGTCTTCCAGCAGCAGGGCGCGGCCCGCGTCGTCCAGGGTCTTGCCGCGCGTGGCCATGATCTTGTCGATGTACGCCTGGGTTTCGGCCTGCGGGTCGATGCGCCCCACCTTCAGGCCGGGCAGGCTGCCGTCGAGCTGGCTTTGCACATGGGCGGCCGGGTCGGTGGTGGTGAGGTGCACGCTGTGCCCGCGCTGCACCAGGCCCACGGCCAGCGCGGCGGCGATGGTGGTCTTGCCCACGCCGCCCTTGCCCATCACCATGATGAGGCCGTGGCCCTTGGCGGCCAGTGCATCGGCCAAGGACGAGAGGGGTTCGGCCTGCAACAGCACACCCGCCGTGGCGGCAGGCGCGCCCAATGGCACATCGCCGCCCCCCAGCAATGCCCGCAGCGCGGGCAGGCCCACGGTGTCAAAGGCGCGCAGCGGCACCTCGTCGCGTGGCAACTGGGCCAGCGCATCGGGCATCTGGTCCATGGCTTCGCGGCCCAGGGACTCAATGGCGTCGGCCACCGCGTCCTGCCCCGGTCGGCTGGCATGGAACACGCCGTTGATGGCCAGGCGCTGGTTGGCCAGGCCCAGGACGCGCAGCTCCAGCGCGGTGCGCGCGGCCTCCTGCATGGGACGGGGGTCGGGGCGGGTGACCAGCACCACGGTGGTCAGGGCCGGGTCGCTCAGCGCGGCCAGGGCGGCGTTGAAGCGCGCCTCCTGCATCTTCAGGCCCGAGTGCGGGCCCAGGCACGATGCCCCCCGGTCATTGCCCGCCAGGAATCCGGTCCAGGCCTTGGGCAGGCTCAGCAGGCGCAGCGTGTGGCCGGTGGGCGCGGTGTCGAACACTACATGGTCGAACACGTGGCCGATGGCGCTGCCCTCGCTGGCCAGCAGCGCTGCAAATTCGTCGAACGCCGCGATCTCGGTGGTGCAGGCGCCCGAGAGTTGCTCGCGCACCGTCGCGCGTTCGTCGCTGGTGGCCGTGGACTCCAGCTGCGCCAGCACACGCTGGCGGTAGGCCTCGGCGGCCGTGTCGGGGTCGATGTTGAGCATGTGCAGCCCCGGCACCCCGGGCACGGCCACCGGCTGGTTGGACAGCGGCACGCCAAGCATTTCATCGAGGTTGGAGGCTGCATCGGTGCTGACCAGCAGCACCTGCCGACCGGCGTCTGCCAAGACAATGGCCGCAGCGGTGGACAGCGAGGTCTTGCCCACGCCGCCCTTGCCCGTAAAAAACAGAAAACGCGTGGGCTGGGCGAGCAGGCCCAGGGTGGCGGGGGCGGCGTGGGGGGAAGTCATCTCACCAGAATGGCACAACCACCTGGCGCGGCCTTGAGCCAGGTCAAGGGCGTCAATGCGCGTGCGCCGCCCCGCTCACCAGCGTCACGATCACCATGCCCGCAATCAGCCAGGCGATCTGCGCAATGGTTTCGCGCGCCGTGAGGCGCTTTTGCAGCTGGGGAATCAGGTCGGCCAGCGCCACATACACAAAACTGCTCGACGCCACGGCCAGGAAGTAGGGCAAGAAGTCTTGCAGCTGCCCCACCAGGAAGTAGCCCACCACGCCGCCCAGCGCCGTCACGGCGCCCGCCAGCGACACCTTGACCAGAGCCATGCGGCGGTTGGGGCTGGTCTGGCGCAGCACCACCAGGTCGCCCATGTGGTGTGGCACCTCGTGCGCCAACACGGACACGGCGGCGATCACGCCCAGGCGGATGTCGGCCATGAAGGCCGAGGCGATCAGGATGCCGTCGCCAAAACAATGCACGCTGTCGCCCGTGAGCACCGCCCATCCGCCAGAGCGCGGCCCGTGGTGATGGTGGTGCGCATGGCCGTGGTCATGGGCGTGATCGTGGTCTGCATGGACGTGGCCGTGGGTGGAGGGCTGTGCGTGGCTGTGCTCATGCCCGTGGTGCCACAGCTCGGCCTTGTCCAGCAAGAAGAAAAACACCACGCCCACCAGCAAGGTGGCAAACAGGTCGTGAGCGCCCGCCTGGCTCTCGAACGCCTCGGGCAGCAGATGCATGAAGGCCGTGGCCAGCAGGGCGCCCGCCGCCAGGCTCAGCAGGTGCTGGGGGCCCACGCTGTCGGTGCGCCCGCCCAGGCCCAGCCGCATCAGCAGTGCGGCCAGCCACACGCTGCCAATGCCCGCAGCCAGCGTGGCCAAGATGATTGCTACTAAAGTCATAGCTTCTTACGCTTTATAGATAAGCCACAGAGCTTATTTTCGTTCAAATCCCACGCCCCGGACGCGAGATTAAAAAAGCCGCCCCGGTGAGGGGGCGGCTGCGGGCGGATTGCAGGGTACCGGCTCAGAGGCCGAGAGTTTTTTGCCCGAGCCCGAAAGGTGCGTCAAAACGCAGCTGATCGAGGCGCAAAACGCAGCCATAGCTCGGGCTATGGCGAGCATTTGCAACGACGAGCAGCGGTGCTTTGGCGCGCAAGGCGGGCATAGGCAAAAGACTCTCAGCCTCTCAGACTACGCCGTGCGTCTTGAACCAGGCCAGCGCCCGCTTCCAGCCGTCTTCGGCGGCTTCCTTGCGGTAGCTCGCGCGGTAGTCGGCATGGAAGGCGTGGGGCGCGTCGGGGTACACCACAAATTCCGATGCCTTGGCCTGCGGCGAGCCACTGGCCAGGGCAGCTTTCATCTTATCAATCGTGTCAAGGGGTATCCCGGTATCTTTTTCGCCATACAGCCCCAGCACCGGGGCCTTGAGGATGGGGGCGATTTCCACAGGGTGCTTGGGCGTGAGCTCGCTGGCCTGGCCCGCCAGCCTGCCGTACCAGGCCACGCCCGCTTTCACGGGGCCATGGGCTGCGTACAGCCAGGTGATGCGGCCGCCCCAGCAAAAGCCGGTGATGCCCATGCGCGCGGCATCGCCGCCGTTGGCAGTGGCCCATTGCACCGCACCATCGAGGTCGGCCATCACCTGGGCGTCAGGCACCTTGGAGACCACTTCGGCCATGAGCTTGGCAATGTCGGTGTACTGCGACGGGTCGCCCTGGCGCGCATACAGCTGGGGCGCAATGGCCAGGTAGCCTGCCTTGGCAAAGCGGCGGCAGGTGTCTGCGATGTACTCGTGCACGCCAAAGATCTCCTGGATCACCAGCACCACGGGCAGGCCCGTCTTGCCGGCCGGTGCCGCGCGGTAGGCGGGCACCTTGAAGCCGTTGACCGTAAAACTCACCTCCCCGGCCGTCAGGCCGTCGCTGGGCGTGGCGATGGCCGTCTGCGCCATGATGGGTGCGGCTGCCGCCGCATAGCCCAGGCCAAGGGCGGTCTGTAGCGCCGTGCGCCGGGTGGCGCCCGCCTCGGTGGTGCGGCCAGGCAAAAGCGCGCGTGCGTCGGAGTGGAGGTCTTCAGTGAGCATCGGTTTCTCCAGGGTGAAAGAAGAGGGGGCCAACAAGGGCGGTAACGGGCGGAAGCCGCAGTCTAGGCGGTTTGGAGCCTTGCCGCATTTGCCGGTACCGCAAACAGGGGCGCACTGCTAGACTTTCTGCGAACCTGGGACCTACCAACCATGCCCCCTGCTCCACCGCCAGCGCGCGAAGAACCTCCGGCTCTGCTGACGGCGGTCGTGTGTGGGGTCTGCGGCATGGGTGGGCTGGGGCTGCTGGCCTGGGCGCTGGCCAGCCATGTGCTGGAGGCGCCAGTGCGCGCGGCGCTGGTGGCTGCCGGGCTGGCGCTGTGGGCCATGGCCGGCCTGCACTGGCAGCTTGCACGGCGTGCGCAGCGCTGCCAGGTGGCGGCAGAGGCTGCGCAGCAGGCAGCCCAGCAGGCCAGCGCACAGCTGTCGGCCACGCTCGACATCCTGCCCGACGGCCTGGCCATCTACGACGCGGACGACCGCCTGGTGCTGTGCAACACACGCTACCGCGAGGTGGCCCCGGGCATCACGATGGCGGTGGACTATGGGACACGGTTTGAAGACGTACTGCGCCGGGCCGCCGCTTCGGGCGAGATCCGGGACGCGCGACCAGACCTGGAAACCTGGCTGGCGGGCCGCATGGAACGCCACCGATCACCGTGCGGCCCCGAAGTGCAGGAGGTGCGGGGCGACCGCTGGATGCAGCTGACCGAGCGCACGCTCGACGGCGGCGGCGTGGTGGTGCTGCGCACCGACATCACCGACACCGTGCACAAGGAGCGCGCGCTGAAACAGGCGCTGGCCGACGCCGAACGCGCAGAACGCCGCCTGCACGAGGCGGTGGACGCCATGCCCGCCGGCCTCGATATCTATGACGAGAACGACAGGCTGGTGCTGTGCAACAACTTCATGGCCAACCTGCGCCCGCACCTGCCCGTGCAGACATCGCTGGGCAAGACCTATGAAGAACTGCTGCGTGAAGGCCTCCAGCACGGCATTCCCGAAGAAGCGCGCGGCCAGGAAGAGCTGTGGCTGGCCCACGAGCTGGCACTGCGCGGCCACCGCCCTGGCCCCGAGGTGCGCCACTACCCCAATGGTGCATGGATGCACATGCACGAAAGCCGCACCCCCTCGGGCATGACCGTGGTGGTGCGCCTGGACATCAGCGACCTGATCGAGCAGCGCCAAAAGGCAGAGGAAGCCCGCCAGGAAAGCCAGCGCATGCGCCAGTTGCTGGAGCGCGCGGTGGAGGCCCTGCCCGTCAGCATCGAGATCTTTGACGAGCAGGACAGGCTGGTGCTATTTAACCAGCAGCTCTCGCGCATGTACCCCCACATGAACTACGCAGAGCATCTGGGCAAAAGCTTTGCCGACATCCTGCGGTATTCGGTGCAGCGGGGGCTGGTCCCCTCTGCCAACGGCCGCGAGGAAACCTGGATTGCCGAGCGCCTGTCAGAGCACGGCAGCCGCACATCCAACCTGGTGCAGCGGCTGGCCGACGGGCGCTGGATCAACATTTATGAAACCCGCACCCCTGAAAACTATGTGGTGGCGGTGCGCCTGGACATCACCGACCTTATCGAGCAGCGCCAGGCACTCGAAGCGGCGCAGGACGAAGCCCAGCAGGCGCGGCAACTGCTGCAGGACGCCATCGAATCGCTGCCCGAGGGGTTTGCGCTGTTCGATGCCGACGACCGGCTGGTGGTGTGCAACGCGCAGTACCGACGGCTGTACCCCATCTCGGCACCCATGATCTTGCCCGGTAGCACCTTTGAGCAAATTGCCCGCTACGGCGTTGAGCGCGGGCAGTACCTGGACGCAGTGGGCAACGAAGAGGCCTGGCTGGCCCAACGTGTGGCCGACCACCAGGCCGCCATCCAGTCCGTTTTGCAGCACCTGACCGACGGCCGGTGGGTACAGGCCGACGAACGCCGCACCCCCCAGGGCGGCATTGCCGGTGTGCGCACCGACGTGACCCAGCTGGTGCGCAAGGAGCAGGAGCTGGCCGCCGCCAACGCCAAGCTGGCGCTGCTGTCCACCACCGACGGTGTCACGGGCATCGGCAACCGGCGCCGTTTTGACGACCGGCTGGCCACGGAATGGATGCGCTGCGGCAGGCACGGCCTGCCGCTGACCGTCATCCTGATCGACATCGACTACTTCAAGCTCTACAACGACCACTACGGCCACCTGGCCGGCGACGAATGCCTGCGCCGCGTGGCCCAACTGCTGCAAGCCACCATCCGACGCGCGGATGAGGTGGCCGCACGCTATGGCGGCGAAGAGTTTGTGCTGCTGCTGCCCGACGTGCCGCTGCCCGAGGCCGTGACCGTGGCACAGCGCTGCATGGACAACCTGCGGGATGCCGCCCTGGCCCACCCCCGCTCCCCCACGGCGCCCATCATCACGTTCAGCATGGGCATTGCGAGTGTGGTCCCACGCCCGGAGGCCGGGTCTGACACACTGGTGCAGGCGGCCGATGCAGCCCTGTACCGCGCCAAGTATGGGGGCCGCAACCGCTTTGAGGTGTTTGACCCGGGCGCATGAACAGGCCCGGCGCCGCTGGCAGCAGCGGAGCACTCAGCGTTTTTTTCGTGCACCGCTCCAAGAACCCGCACCCGCCGATGACCTTCTTTTCCTTTCAAAGGCACTGTTGATGCACATCCTGCTGACCGGCTCCACCGGATTCATTGGCCACACCGTGGCAGCGGCACTGACCCGCGCAGGGCACACGGTGCACGGCGGGGTTTCGCCCCGCAAGCGCACCGCGCAGCCGCTGCAGATCCCCATGGACTTTGCCCGCGACACCACGCCCGATGCGTGGCTGCCACGCCTGGCGGGGATCGACGCCGTCGTCAACGCTGTGGGCGTGCTGCGCGACAGCAGCGCACGCCCTATCGACGCCGTCCACCAGCACACCCCCGTGGCCTTGTTCAACGCCTGTGCTCAGGCGGGTGTGAGACGGGTGGTGCACATCTCGGCGCTGGGCATTGAAGGCAGCACCACGCGCTACGCCAGCACCAAGCGCGCGGCCGACGTGCATTTACAGGCCCTGGCCGCGCAGGGCGCCCTGAACCCCGCCATCCTGCGGCCCAGCGTGGTGTTTGGCAAAGGCGGCGACAGCAGCGCCCTGTTCATGAATCTGGCCCGCCTGCCCGTGGCGCTGTTCCCCGGCCCGATGCTCATGGCGCGCGTGCAGCCCGTGTCGGTGCACGACCTGGCCGCCGCCATCGTTGCGCTGCTGGGCCCAGCCATGGCCACCCAGGGCCTCATTGAATGCCCGGGGCCGGAAGCGCTGACCATGGGAGATTTCGTCGCCAGCCTGCGGCAACAACAGGGCCACGGCCCCGCCCGCGTGCTGCGCCTGCCCGACGCGCTGACGCAGCTCAGCGCCCGCATGGGCGATGCGGTGCCCAGCGTGCCCTGGTGCACCGAAACCCTGAGCATGCTGGGCAGCGACAACGTGGGCAATCCGGCCGTGTTCGAGCAGTTGCTGGGGCGCAAAGGCGTGCATTACAGCCAGCTGGTGGCTACGGCCTGGCGTTGAAGGCCCACCCCGCGCGCCACCGTGCCTACTGCGGCACGTAGTCCGACGGGTACTTGAGCGAATCCACCAGCAGGTGCGGCATGCGCATGCCCAGGTTAATGCCTTGGGGCGGAATCGGCTGAGTGAACCACTTGTCATACAGACGGTGCAGCTCGCGGGTCTGGATCAAACGGCGCAGCTCGGCATCCACCACGGCCTTGAGTTCGGGGTTGTTGCGCTCAAACGCCACCGCATAAGGCTCGATGGTCATGGGCTTGCCGATGACCTTCAGGTCCTGTGGCTTGGTGTGGCTGGCGCGCAGGCCGTAGAGCAGCACGTCGTCCATCGCAAAGCCTTCGACCTTGCCGCTGACCACCCAGCCGAAGCCCTCGGCGTGGTCCTTGGCGGGCTCGATGCGCACGCGCACCGACTTGGTGGCAGCCTCGCGCGCCAGCGAATCGATGTTGGTGGTGCCCGCTGTGGATGCCAGCGTCTTGCCGTCCAGGTCTTCGATGCGGGAATAAGGCTTGTCGCTTTGCACCACGATGCGCGACGAGGCAATGAAATGCGCAATGGTGAACGCCACGCGCTCACGGCGCGCGGCCGTGTTGGTGGTGGAGCCACATTCCAGGTCCACCTCGCCTTTTTCAATGGCATCGAAGCGGCTGCTGGAAGTGACCAGGCGGTAGGCCACCTTGGTCTCGCGCAGCTTGAGATGGCGCCCCAGCGCCTGCGCAACCTGAAGGCAAACATCCACGCTGTAACCCATGGGTGTTCCGTGGGCCACATAGGACATCGGCATGGACGATTCGCGGTGGCCGATGACCACCACGCCGCTGGACTGGATGCGTTGTAGCGTCTTCCCCTGGGATGGTGACGACGGCGCCGCCAGCGATGGTGCCGCCGCCTGGGCCAGCACCTTGCCGCCACCGGCCGTGCCGAACGCAAGCGCAAGCACGGCCGCGCTCATGCTCCCGCCCAGCCTTTTTCCGACCGTCGCAACTGTCATGGTGTTCACCTTCAATCAAGAAGTCGCCACCCCAGGCAGACTGAGGACATGGCAAGAAAAAGGAGTCGGCCGCTCACCAAGCCGACGGCAGTGCGCTGGGCTCAGCCCGCAGGATGGATGTGCCAGTAGGCATGTCGGGCCAGGGCCGAGGCCAGCACCACCGAGGGATTCACCAGCGAGAGCCCTTCGAGCCGGGGGTGCTCCGCCAGCGCCAGGGGAATCTCGGTGCAGCCCATGATCAGCGTGGACACGCCGTAGCGCTCCTGCAGCGCAATCGACACGGCCTCAAAGCGCTGTCGCGCCAGCGGATAGTTGCCCGCCTTCACGCCGTCGTAGATGCCCTGCATCAACTGCTCGCGCTCATGATCGTCAGGTACAAAGCAGGCGATGCGCGCACGCTCCAGCTCACGCTGGTACAGGCCCGCGTCGTAGGCGCCGCGTGTGGCCAGTAGCCCCACGCCCTGCACCTTGCGCGCCGACAGCTCGGCCACCACCTCCTGCACGCCGTGCAAGACCACCATCTGTGGAAACCGCTGCTGCAGGATGCCGTGCCAGGCATGGGCCGTGTTGCAGGCAATCGCCACCACCCGCGCGCCCAGCGCAGCCAGCCGCCCGGTGGCCTGCAGCATGGGGTCTGCGGGCTGGTGCGCGCCGGGGCGCGTGTCGTTCAGCGCGGCCGTGCGGTCCGGTATGGGCACCTGCGCCAGCCAGTGCTCGGGGTAGGCCTGGTCGTGCACCGGAATGCCCAGCACCTCCATGCGGTCGGTGCAGGCCTGCACGAACAGGCGCACAAAGTCAGCCCCGGCGGCCGGGCCCATCCCGCCCAGAATCCCCACCACCTGCGGGGCGTGGGGGTGGCTTGCAGACACTAAAGACATGCGCGCTCCGGCTTACTGTGCGGGTTTGTCGCTTTGGGCCACCAGGTTCTCGCGCAGCTCCTTGCTCATGGCCAGGTTCAGGTTCTGGTTGCGCGGTGGCACGGGCGACATGAACCACTTGGTGTAGAGCTTTTCGAACTCGCCCGACTTCATCATCCCGCCGATCACGCCGTTGACCAGCGCCTGGAACTGCGGGTCGTCCTTGCGCAGCATGCAGGCATAGGGCTCCACCTGCAGCGAATCGCCCACCACCGTCCAATCGGCCGGGTTGCGCTGGTTGCCCATCAGACCGAACAGCAGAATGTCATCCATCGCAAACGCTTCCGCCCGCCCCGTTTCCACCAGCAACACGGAGTCGTCATGGTCTTTGCCAAGCACGATGTCCATGTCGAGGTTGTTGTCGCGGTTGTACTTGCGAATCACCTGTGCGTTGGTGGTGCCCGAGGTGCTGGCCACCTTCTTCTTGGCCAGATCTGCGTAGTTCTTGACGCCCGATGTCTTCTTGGTCAGCAGGCGCGTGCCGGTGTAGAAGTAGTTGATGGCAAATTGCACATCCTTGCCCCGCGCCGTGTTGTTGGTGGTCGATCCGCACTCCAGATCGATGGTGCCGTTGGTCAGCAGCGGAATACGGTTCTGCGATGTCACCGCCTGCAGTTCCACCTTGAGGGCGGGGTTATTCACGCGCTTCTTCACGGCATCGACCACCGCGTTCGAGATGTCCACCGCAAAGCCCACCGGGGCACCGGGGCCCGAGAGGTAGCTGAAGGGCACCGATGACTCGCGGTAGGCCAGCGTGATCTTGCCCGACTCGGCAACCTTCTTGAGGGTGTCGGCACTGGCCATGGCGCTGGCCAGCAGGCCGGTGAGCACGATGGCGGCGGAGGTGACGGCGGAGAGCTTCATGGGAATCCCTTTGCGAAAAATCAGGTGGACGGTTGAAAAAGCGAGACGCAGGGGCACTGTAAAAATTCGCGCCGCACTTGAACAATTCATTTGCACGGGTACGTCATGACCAAAAGTTATGCCGCCGATCTGGTGCACACCGCCGCACCATCCAAGTGCCATTTTTCCCATTCCGCGCAGCTGTTCCGTGCTGTGTGCCTTCCATCGGTGCACACACATAACTTCCCGGCATGGCTGCGCATGGCATTGGCATTGTTCAAAGGCCCGCCCCCACCCTACATTGACTTTCAGTCAACAACGTAGAACACACAAGATGCAGGTATGTGTCCTTGGCGCGGGCATCGTGGGCCTGGCCACCGCCTATGAGCTCCACCAGCGCGGCATGCAGGTGACCGTGATCGACCAGGCCCAGCCCGGTGCTGGCGCCAGCGGCGGCAATGGCGCGCAATTGAGCTACAGCTATGTGCAGCCTCTGGCCAATGCCGGCCTGTGGCACCAGTTGCCAGAACTGCTGCTGTCGCCCCGCTCGCCGCTCAAGATGCGCCCGCAGTGGGACGTGCACCAGTGGCGCTGGGGCCTGGAGTTTTTGCGGGCCTGCAACCGGCGCACGTCCGAGCGCAGCACCCAACACCTGCTGGCCCTGGCCGCACTCAGCCGCCACGGTTTTGAAGCCATGCTGCAGGCCGAGCAGCTGGACTGCAATTTCTCCAACACTGGCAAGCTCGTGCTGTACAGCACCCCCGCTGGTCTCGCCGCAGCGCAGCAGCAGATGGAACTGCAGCGCGCCTGGGGCAGCGAGCAGGAAGCCGTCTCGCCCCAGCGCTGTGTGGAGATCGAGCCCGCGCTGCAGCACTACCATCGCAGCATTGCAGGCGCCATCTACACCCCCAGCGAATGCGCGGCCGACTGCCTGGCGGTGTGCCTGGGACTGCAGCGGCTGCTGGCGGCACGCGGGGTGCGCTTTGTGCTGGGCACGCGCGTGGAGGGCTTTGTGCACCATGCGCGGCGCATTGCAGCCGTCCAGACCAGCGCGGGCGCCATCGAGGCGCAGCAATTTGTGCTGGCCCTGGGGAGCGCCAGCCACCAGGCGGCAAAGACCCTGGGCTTTCGCCTGCCCATCTACCCGCTCAAGGGCTACAGCGTCACGCTGGATACGACGGACGCTGCCGGAGCAGCTCCCCGCGTGAACGTGACCGATGCGGCGCGCAAGGTGGTCTTTGCACGCATCGGCCAGCGCCTGCGCGTGGCCGGCATGGCCGAGCTTGTGGGGCACGACGACCACATCCCCCCCGCGCGCATCCAGAGCCTGTGCGAGGCCACCCGCGCGCTGTTCCCCGGCTGCAGCGACTTTAGCGAACTGCGCCCCTGGACCGGCATGCGCCCTGCCACCCCCACGGGCGTGCCGCTGGTGGGAAGGCACACCCACGCCCCAGACAACCTGCTGCTGAACACGGGCCACGGCGCGTTGGGCTTTACGCTGGCATTTGGCACGGCCGCGCAGGTGGCCGAGCTGGTAGTGCCGACAGCCTGAGCAGCAGCGAGAGGGCGGCTGCCCTCCCCACACGGCGTTATTCGGCCTCCCGCAGACCCACGGACTCCAGCGTCTCGGCCACCGCCTGGCGCATGCACTGCGTCATGGCGCTGGCCAGCAGCGAGCTGGGCCGGTTCACGGTGCGCAATGACTTGATGGGCACCGCGATGTGGGGCGCCAGCGCCAGCACCTCCACCTTGCTGCGGTCGGCCGACGCGGCCGTGCAGGTGTCGACCACCGCCACCGCGTGGCCGTGGTGCGCCAGGGCCAGCGCGGCGTGGTAGGTCTGCACCGTGATCGCAGTCTGCAACCCCACCCCGGCCTCACGGCAGGCATGGTTGACCACCGTACCGATGGGGTCACGCACATCGAGCCGCACCACCGGCGTATCCGCCAGGTCGGCCAGGTGCACCACGCCCGCAGCCACCAGTACGGCATTGAGCATGCCCTTGGGCGCCACACACACCATGCGCCCATCGGCCAAGTGCTCTTGCGTGAGCGCGGGGTGAGCGATGGCGCTGAACACAAAGCCCACATCCGCCTCCTGCAACACCAGGGCCGACACGATCTGCGGAGAATGGAGCGCATCGATGGTGACCTTCACATCCGGGTGCTTCTGCCGAAAGAACCGCAGCGCGCGTGGCAATACCTCGTAGCTCAGCGCCAGCACGCTGAGGATGTGCAACTCGCCCTCGCGCTGATCGCCCTTCAAGCTATTGGCCAGGCGCTGCACATCATCGAGCTGGGTGAACAAACGCTCGATGTGCGGGTACAGCGTCTGCGCCTCGGTGGTGGGCACCAGCTTGCCCTTGAGGCGATGGAACAGCGGAAAGCCCAGCTGCAGCTCGGCATGCGCCAGGATGCGGCTGACCGCTGGCTGGGTGACGTTGATGAGGCGGGCCGCCGCACTCACGCTGCCGGTGAGCATGACGGCGTTGAAAACTTCTATGTGGCGAAGGCGCATGGGCTAACAATGCAAGGAACAGGCCCGATGCGCAATCCTTGCATCCACCCATTGCGACTCAAACGGGGACTAGTGTGCTGTCCCGTAAATAGCTGCACGAAATGAAATCGATGGCATCGCGCCCAGGGCAAGGCGCAAACTGCAGTGATAGCCGTAGCTATCGCGAGGATTTGCAACGCAGCCCTGGGGGTGAGGACGCGATTTCATGTGCAGTTATTTGCGGGACAGCACACTAGAGCAGCGCGATAGTTAGAGCGACATCGACGGCCGCTGCGCCATGGCTGCACGCCAGCGCAGCAGGTGCGGGTGCTGCTCGCCCGGCTTGTGCTTGACCACACGCGCAAAGTCCACCGCCACCACAGCCGTGATGTCGGCCACGCTGAAGCGGTCGGTGGCAATGAAGTCGCGGTCCGCCAAGCGCTCGTTGAGCAGGTTGAAGAACTGCCCCACGCGCACCAGCCCCCGCTCGGCCAGCGCCGGTATTTGCGGGTAGTCCACCGCGCCGGGCAATGCCCGGTTGGCCATGGCGGGCGCGCTGTTGCGCAGCGCCTCGGCAATGGCCAACAGGCCCTCAAACTCCATGCGCCAGTTCCAGCTGGCAATCTCGGCCTTTTCTGCAGGCGTTTCGCCCAGCAATGCAGGCTGCGGGTAGCGCGCCTCGACATACGCGGTGATGGCCGCGTTGTCGGTCAGCAGCAGACCCTCTTCGGTGCGCAGCGCGGGCACCGTGCACTGCGGGTTGATCTGGCGGTAGGCATCGCCCAGTTGCTCGCCATTGCGCAGGTCCACCTGCACGGTGTCGTGGGCCACACCCTTTTCTGCCAGCAGGATGCGCGCGCGGCGCGGGCTGGGCGCGGTGGCGCAGTCGTACAAAGTGATCATGGTGACGCCTTGCAAAAACACTCAGCGTGCGGGTGAAGAAGCTGCTGCCGCAGCCTCGATCTTGTCCTGCGTCTTGGTGTCAAAGTCGCTGGCGTCATGCCGCTCGCGCAACTGGCTGGCCAGGTCGCCCTGCACGCGGTTCACCTTGCGCCCCCGCTGCACCGCCGGGCGCTTGGCGATCTGCTCGGCCCAGCGCACCACATGCATGTATTCGTGCACCTGCAAAAACTCGCCCGCATTGTAGGCCTGCCCTTTCACCAGCAAGCCATACCAGGGCCAGATTGCAATATCCGCCACCGTGTACTCATTGCCCGCCACGTACTCGGTCACTGCCAGGCGCTGGTTCAGCACATCGAGCTGGCGCTTGGCCTCCATCGCATAGCGGTCGATCGCGTACTCGATCTTGACCGGCGCGTAGGCATAAAAATGCCCAAACCCTCCCCCCACAAACGGCGCACTGCCCATCTGCCAGAACAGCCACGACAGGCATTCGGCCCGCGCCGCGCCGTCTTTGGGCAAGAAGGCGCTGCCGAACTTCTCGGCCAGGTACATCAGGATGGCGCCGGACTCGAACACCCGCACCGGGTTGGCCGGGTCGGTGCGGTCCAGCAGCGCGGGGATCTTGGAATTAGGGTTCACAGACACGAACCCGCTGCCAAACTGCTCGCCCTCGTTGATACGAATCAGCCACGCGTCGTACTCCGCCCCGCTGTGGCCCAGTGCCAGCAGCTCTTCCAGCATCACGGTCACCTTCACGCCATTGGGCGTGCCCAGCGAATACAGCTGCAGCGGGTGGCGCCCTACGGGCAGTTCCTTGTCGTGCGTGGCACCGGCAACGGGCCGGTTGATGCTGGCGAACTGGCCGCCGTTTTCCTTGTTCCATTGCCAAATCGCGGGTGGGGTGTAGGGGGTGGACATGCGGACTCCAGGCTAAATATTGAGATATGGGCAGATGCCAGCGATTCCTATTTCGGGGCCGGAACTGACTTCGGTATCTTCCCAGGCTTGTCGTATTCGATCTTGCTATCACCAACAGCTAACGAAATTTTGGATGCACTACCGACTAGTGCAGAGGCCAGCTCGTCAGCGGGATGAACCGCTGGAGGCCCCTGATCGTTCTGCGTAAATAGGCCTCTGGTGAGACTCTCAATCAGGGGAAGAGGAATAGCAGAGTCGGACTCCTTTCGCCACTCTAGGCACGTTTCCACCACCCAGTTCGCACGATTTACGTCCAAGTGAAACTGTTTGAGCGAGTTCTCAGTGGTTGCAAATTGCTCCGCCCAACGGCTCTGCCAGCGGATGTAGTAGAGGATTGCTCCAACGAGACCAATCGTTAACAAGGAGAAGCGAATCCAAAGTGCAATACGTTCAGTAGACGTGTCATGCAGCATTGATGTTGCAAGCCCTAGATTTGGGGATGCAGCAGATGCAGCCGACGGCCCGGCTTCTCGGAGGTTTGTTACGACCGCGGCGATCGACGACTGCGACTCACTGCTCTTGAAAATTTCAAATCCCGTCAACACCATCAACAGAATAAAAAGAAAAATCAAGCCTCGCATACCCAATTCCACAGGCCTACGAGCATTCCGTGTAGCGTTGGACACGTCAAAATTTTTGACTCGCTCGGTTACATCGTTGAGCATGCCATCACGAATCTTTCGACGCGCGAATGTGTTGTCGCTGTCATCCAGCTCCTGAGCGCGACGCTGAAGCTCCTCGTGCCTTTCTTGCAAGTCGGCTTGCCGTCTGTTGACCTCCTCATCAGCAGCGCGCTGCTTAGCTAAGTACGCCGCCTCCAAGTCTTCGGTCTTCTGTCGCACAGAATCATCGAGCTGCTGGCGAACTTGGATCGTCTGCGCAAAAAGCTCTTCGAGCTGCTTTTGAAGTCGGGCAAATGTTGACTCTTGGATGGCTTGTTGTGCCAAAACTGCGTCGCTAGCTTTGGCTGATCTCGGTACAGAGACAGGGCGAAAAGCCGCAAGAACTGCGGCTGCTGCCTTCAGGCGTCCTGGATCAACGCCATTAAGGTCAATCAAAAGGTCATCAAGCACGGGGGACTTTTGAGCTGGGTCTCCAGTACTTCCGCCCCTGTAGTAAGTTACAGATATCCCGCCAATACCTGCAGTGAAATGGTCAATGAGTTCACTGTTTAGGGCAATGACCTGCTGCCAGGCAGGCAGCGCTGGTTCACCGGGAAACCTCACAGATCCCAGCCCATGCTGCATCGCATTGGCGGAGACATCGAAATCGCCAAACTCTTTGCCAAGTTTGGTCAACACGTGCACGATTTGAACGTCTGTCACACGCGGAATTTTGTAGAGCTGATTCGGCATACGTTCCCTCCCATGCTATGGAGCGCGACAGACAGTTCCAGTCCGTCGGCCACGGTCGCTCAATGCGCCTTATCCCAATTAGCCCCCACCCCCACCTCGGCCAACAACGGCACCTTCAGCGCCGCCACCTCCGCCATCAGGCGCGGGATGTGGGTCTTGAGCCAGTCCACCTCACCCTCCGGCAACTCAAACACCAGTTCATCGTGCACCTGCATGATCATCTTGATGTCCGGCTTGTGCGCGTCCAGCTCCTTCTGCACCGCCACCATGGCCAGCTTGATCAGGTCGGCCGCCGTGCCCTGCATGGGTGCGTTGATGGCCGCACGCTCGGCCCCGGCGCGGCGGGGGCCGTTGGGGGAGTTGATTTCGGGCAGGTACAGGCGACGGCCAAACACGGTTTCGACATAGCCCATGGACTTGGCGGCGGCCTTGGTCTCGTCCATGTACTGCTTCACGCCAGGGTAGCGCTGGAAGTATTTGTCGATGTAGGCGGCGGCGGCCTTGGTCTCGATGCCTAAGTTCTTGGCCAGGCCAAAGCTGCTCATGCCGTAGATGAGGCCGAAGTTGATGACCTTGGCATAGCGGCGTTGCTCGCTGGTGACCTGGTCCACTTCCACCCCGAACACTTCAGCGGCGGTGGCGCGGTGCACGTCCAGCCCGGCGTGGAAGGCGTGCAGCAGCGAGTGGTCGCCGCTCAGGTGGGCCATGATGCGCAGCTCGATCTGGGAGTAGTCGGCGCTGGCAATCACCCGGCCTGCGGGCGCCACAAAGGCCTCGCGCACGCGGCGGCCTTCGGGCGTGCGGATGGGGATGTTCTGCAGGTTGGGGTCGTTGCTGGACAAGCGCCCGGTCACCGCCACAGCCTGCGCGTAGTGCGTGTGCACGCGGCCTGTACGTGGCAGGGCCAGTTGCGCCAGCTTGTCGGTGTAGGTGCCTTTGAGCTTGACGAGGCTGCGGTGCTCCAGCAGCTTGGCGGGCAGGGGGTAGTCCTCGGCCAGCTTTTCCAGCACTTCTTCGTCGGTGCTGCGGGCGCCGGTGGCGGTCTTCTTCACCACGGGCATGCCCAGCTTGTCGAAGAAGATTTCGCCCAGTTGCTTGGGGCTGCTCAGGTTGAAGGGCTGGCCCGCAATTTCGTACGCCTCGGTTTCGAGCTGCAGGATGCGCTGGCCCAGCTCGTGGCTTTGTGCGGCCAGCGTGGGCGCGTCGATCAGCACGCCGTTGCGTTCGATGCGGTACAGGGCCTCGCTGCTTTGCATCTCCAGCTCGTAGATGAAGCGCAGTTTGTCATCGGCCTGCAGCAGGGGCCACAAGGCGTTATGCACGTCCAGGGTCTGGTCGGAGTCTTCACACGAGTAGGCGGCTGCTTTGTCCACCGGCACTTGCGCAAACGGGATCTGGTGCGCGCCTTTGCCGCACAGGTCTTCGTAGGTGATGCCTTTGCGGCCGGTGTGGCGCTCGGCCAGGCTGGTCAGGTTGTGGGGCTTGTGCACTTCCAGCACGTAGCTTTGCAGCATGGTGTCGTGCGCGTAGCCCTGCACCTCGATGCCGTGGTTGGCAAACACATGGCGGTCGTACTTGATGTGCTGACCCAGCTTATGGTGCTTGGGGTTTTCCAACCAGGGCTTGAGGCGGGCGAGCACATCATCCAGCGGCAGTTGCGCGGGCGCGTCGGGGCCTTCGTGGCGCAGGGGGATGTAGGCGGCCTCGCCGGGCTGTACGCTGAAAGAGATGCCGACGATTTGCGCACGCATTTCGTCGAGGGAGTCGGTCTCGGTGTCGATGGCCGCGAGTGGGGCTTTGTGCAGGCGCTCCAGCCACTGGTCAAAGTCCGCCCAGTTCAGGATGGTGTCGTACACCACGGTGCGGTGCTGGGCTTCTTCGGCCACGGTGCTGGCGGAGTGGTCGGCAAACAGATCGCCGCTCTGGCCGGGCATGGCGACGGTGGGGGCTGTAGCCGCTGGGGCGGCTGCACCCTTGATGGCAGCGGCCAGGCCCTTGAAGCCGTATTGTTCGTAAAACGGCAGCAGGCCGGCGTTGTCTGGCGCGTCGAGCGTGATGTCATCAAACCCAGGCAGGCCGGGGATGTAGTCGGCCAGCGCGCAGTCGGTCTTCATGGTGACGAGCTGGCGGCTCAAGGCCAGCTGGCCGCTGGCAATGGCCTCGCGCAGGTTGTTGCCCGCCACGCCCTTGATGGCGTCGGCGTTGGCAATCAGGTTGTCGAGCGAGCCATATTCCTCCAGCCACTTGGCGGCCGTCTTGGGCCCCACCTTGGTCACGCCGGGCACGTTGTCCACGGTGTCGCCCACCAGGGCCTGGTAGTCCACCATCAGCGCAGGCGGCACGCCAAACTCTGCCGTCACGCCCGCCACATCGCGGCGCTTGCCGCTCATGGTGTCGATGATGGTGATGTGCTCGTTGACGAGTTGGCTCAAATCTTTGTCGCCGCTGGACACAATGACCTCAATGCCCTGTGCGGCCGCCACGTGGGCCAAGGTGGCGATCACGTCGTCGGCCTCCACGCCGGGCACGGCCACTACCTTCCAGCCCAGCAGGTCCACCACCTGGTGGATGGGCTCGATCTGGCTGCGCAGGTCGTCGGGCATGGGCGAGCGCGTGGCCTTGTATTCGGTGTACAGGGCGTCGCGGAAGGTGGGGCCCGAGGCGTCGAACACGCAGACGGCGTAGTCGGCAGTCACCTCTTTGCGCAGGGCCTGCATCATGTTGATCATGCCGCGAATGGCACCGGTGGCAGGGCTTGTGGGGTCGCCCGGCACCGCCCGCAGGTCGGGCATGGCGTGGAAGGCGCGGTAGAGGTAGCTGGAGCCGTCCACCAGCACCAGGGTCTTTTTGTCAGTCATGCACGGATTGTGCACGGCCGGACTCCACCCAGGCAGCGCTCTACAATCGCCCGATGCGTGCTCTCTACCTCCTTTTGCTGCTGGGCATTGCCTCCGGCACCGCCCTGGCCCAAAATTCAAGCCAAAATGCCCCTCAGGGCACGACGGAAAAGCGCGAAGCGCTCTCAAATCAAGAGCAACCTGCAGGCCGCACCAACCAGCGCACCGAGCGCATCCAGGTGGAAGACGCGGGCAGCCGCGTTGATGAGCTGCGTGTGGGCGGGCAAACACAGACGATTTCGGTGCAGCCCAAGACCGGCAACATGCCCGGCTATGAAGTGCAGTCGCCCGATGGCGCACGCAGCCGCGCAGGCAGCAACAGCGGCGCCGAGACCACCACTGCCCCGCGTGTCTGGAACGTGCTGAAGTTCTGAGCTCCCTGCGGCGACTGCGGTATTTGGCAGCGCCCCCGCGCGGCCCCCATGAAGCCGCAGCACGCCCTGCCCTTCTTCTGCCAGTTTTTCATTTCTTTGTAACCCCCCTGAGCGATGGCCGTTTTTACCGAAGTCTCCAACACCGAGGCGCGCGAGCTGCTGCGCCGTTTGCAACTGGGTGAGCTGGTAGAGCTGCGCGGCATTGAGGGTGGCATCGAGAACACCAACTACTTTCTGACCAGCGATCAGGGCGAGTTCGTGCTCACGCTGTTCGAGCGCCTCACGGCGGCACAACTGCCGTTCTACCTGTACCTGATGAAACACCTGGCGCACGGCGGCGTGCCCGTGCCCGACCCGCGTGCTGACAAGAACGGCGACATCCTGCTCACCGTATGTGGCAAACCCGCTGCGGTGGTGAACAAGCTGCGCGGCAAAAGCCAGCTCGCACCCCAGGGCGTGCACTGCGCGGCCGTGGGCACCATGCTGGCCCGCATGCACCTGGCGGGGCGTGGGTTTGACCGGCACCAGCCCAACTTGCGCGGCCTGCCCTGGTGGAACGAAACCGTGCCCGTGGTGCTGCCCCACATCGATTCGGCCCAGGCCGCCCTGCTGCGGTCCGAGCTGGCCTACCAGAACCATGTGGCGGCCAGCGCAGCGTATGCCGCACTGCCCAGGGGCCCCGTGCACGCCGACCTGTTCCGCGACAACGTGATGTTCGATGGCGAGGAGCTCACGGGTTTCTTCGACTTCTACTTTGCGGGCGTGGACACCTGGCTGTTTGACCTGGCGGTGTGTCTGAACGACTGGTGCATCGACCTGGCCACCGGCGCGCACGACGCAGAGCGCGCCATCCGCATGCTGGACGCCTACCAGGCAGTGCGCCCGCTCAACGCGGCCGAACGCGAACTGCTGCCTGCCATGCTGCGCGCCGGTGCCTTGCGGTTCTGGATCTCGCGCCTGTGGGACTTTTACCTGCCGCGCGAAGCCTCAATGCTCACGCCGCACGACCCCACCCATTTCGAGCGCGTCTTGCGTGCTCGCCTTGCACACCCAGTGCACGCCTGAGCCCTTGTGCAGTGGCCGGAATGGGCCGCTGGGGTAAATTCCAAGCTATTGCACTGCCATGGGCGGCCTTCTGGCTGCCGGCAATGCCCGGGCGCAGGCCCCACCTTTCTTCAGCAGCACCTTCATGAAACTCCACATCGTCCCCGCCCGCACTGGCATGACCTGGGTCAAGCTTGGTATACGGACGTTCTGGAAGCAGCCCATGGCATTGGCAGCGCTGTTTTTCATGACCATGGCGTCCATGTCGCTGGCCTCCATGATTCCACTGGTCGGCCCTGCGGTGGCGCTGATGCTGCTGCCATCGGCCACCCTGGCCATGATGGTGGCGGCAGCGCAAGCCTCGCAGGGGCGGTTTCCCACACCGGCCGTGCTGCTGGTGGCGTTTCGCACCGGGCAGCAGCGGCTGCGTGACATGCTGGTGCTGGGTGCCCTGTATGCGGCTTGCTTTCTGGCGGTAATGGGCCTGTCGGCCCTGATCGACGGCGGGCAGTTCGCCAAGGTGTACCTGGGCGGTGCCCAGCTCAGCAAGGAAGTGGCCGAAGACCCAGCGTTCCAGAGCGCGATGTGGCTCTCCATGGTGCTGTACCTGCCGCTGTCGCTGCTGTTCTGGCATGCCCCGGGGCTGGTGCACTGGCATGGCGTGCCGCCGGTCAAGGCGCTGTTCTTCAGCATCGTGGCCTGTGTGCGCAACTTCAGCGCATTCCTGGTCTATGGACTGGGTTGGCTGGGCGTGTTTCTGCTGGGGGGGCTGGTGGTGGCGCTGGTGTCGGCACTGCTGGCCACGGCGGGGCTTGCGGCATCGGCGGCTGGCGGCATCATGGTGGGTGCCGCGTTGATGATGGCGGCGATGTTCTTCACGTCGGTGGTGTTCACCTTCCGTGACAGCTACGAGCCCCCTTCAACCCCAGAACCCGAGCCGCCCCATGACACACCACCACCCGACTCCCCTGCTCCTGGGCCGGACTGACAACGAGCTTCTCTGGCACCGGCGGCGCAGCCTGTTGCAGGCCGCCGCCGCGTGGGTGGCCGCAGGCGGGTGGATGGCTGCGCAGGCGCAATCGCGCAGCAACATCGTCGAAGTGCGCGGGGATGTGCTGCGCAATGGGCAGGCGCTGACGGCACAGGGCAGCATCGCCGCCGGTGACCGCATCGAAACGGGGCCGGGCTCCACTGCCGTCTTTGCCGTGGGCAACAGCGCTTTCATGGTGCGGCAGAACACACGCCTGGCGCTGGAGGGCGACACGCCGACCGCCGTCAAGGTGCTGCGAGTGCTGACCGGCGCGGTGGCCAGCGTGTGGGGGCAAGGCACCGACCGGCAGGTGATTTTGCCCACCGCCACGGCGGGAATCCGGGGCACCGGTGTGTATGCCGAGGTGTTCCCCGAGCTGGACCACCGGGGCTACTTCTGCAACTGCTATGGAACGGTGGACCTGGCCGCTGGCAACGAAAGCGTGGTCAGCCAGTCGGTCTACCACCAGTCGTTCTGGGCCGAGCCTGCGCCGCGCGACGGCCGCCTTCTGACCCCTGCTGGTGCCATCAACCACACCGACGAAGAGCTGGAGTTTCTGGCCGGCCTCATCGGCCAGCGCACGGCCTGGCAGATTGCCGGGCGCAAGGGCACCAAAGACGGCAGCGGGCAGATGAACTACCCAGCGCCCGGCGGCACAACACCAGGAACCACGCCGCCAGCACCCCCCGCCCCCACCCGCGCCGTGCCACCGCCCCCCGGCGACACCAGCACCTACTGACCCGCCGACCACACCCCTGGAAACGCGCCCACCGCAACGGACAAGGCCCGCCGGCCAGTGGTTTGCCCTGTTGGTGGCAACCCTCTGGCCAGCGGGCCGGGTCGGTCAAAAAACGAACTAACGGGGGATCAGGTCCCGATCACGCCGCCGTCGTTCTTGGTGATCACGATGGTGGCAGAGCGGGGGCGCTTGCCTGCGCCGTAACCTGCGTTGGCGGGCCACTGGCTCTGGTACTTGGTGGCGTCGCCCACATTGGACAAGGCGGTGCCTTCACCGGGGTGCTGAATGTTCACGAAAATGGCCTTGCCGTCGGGCGTTTCGGCCACCCCGGTGATTTCGCTGCCCTTGGGGCCGACCAGGAAACGCTTGAGCGTGCTTTCAGTGGCAGCCTTGCCCACGGGGGTCACGATGTCCAGCTTGGTGCCGTCGGTCTTGGTGTAGCTCAGCGTCTTCTTGCCGCCGTCACCCACCTGGCCGGGCACAGCGGCCAGCATCATGCAGTTGGTCACGTCGGTGTAGGCGCCGTCGTCCGTCTGGATCCAGCAGATGCCGGTGGCCTTGCTGAAGGCCAGGCCATCGGGGCTGGAGAAGTCCTGGTCAGCAGTCAGCGACGAGATGTTGACCAGCGCCTTGTCGGCCCCGGCTTCGGCGCCGAACAGGTACACGTCCCAGGTAAAGGCCGAGACCGAGGCGCCTTCTTTCATGCGCACCAGGTGGCCATTGGGGTTGCCGGTCTGTGCCGAGGTGCCCTTCATGTCGGTGTAGGCACGCGGGTTGGCGGCGTCTGGCAGGTACTGGCTACCCGTGGGGTTCACACTGCGGTTGCTGTTGTTGGTCAGCGTGAAATAGATCTCGCCGTTGGCGGGGTTCACGGCGTTCCATTCGGGGCGGTCCATCTTGGTGGCGCCCACGGCATCCGCCGCCAGACGGGTGTTGATGGCGATGTCGGCTGCATCGGCAAACTTGTAGGCTGCATAGCCGCTGATGGCGGTGTTGGCCAGCGCCAGCTCGACCCAGGTGCCCGTGCCATCGGCATTGAACTTGGCCACATACAGCTTGCCGCTGTCCAGGTACTTGTCGCCCACGGCCATGCGGTCGGCGGCATTGGCATCGGCGGCATTCCACAGCGCGGTGGACACAAACTTGTAGATGTATTCGCCGCGCGAATCGTCACCCATGTACACCGACAGCGGCTTGCCTGCCTCAACCTTGCCAAACGCCGCGCTTTCGTGCGCAAAGCGGCCCAGGCCCGTGCGCTTCTTGGCCATGCGGGTCTTGTCGTAGGCATCGATCTCGACGATGTAGCCCATGCCATTCATCTCGTTGCGGTAGTCGTCGCTGCCGTCCACCGAGGTGCCGGTCTTGCTGTTGTTCCAGCGCTGGTACTGGTCGGCGGCGCCGCCACTCTCCCAGCCGTGGCGCGATGCAGCACCCTGGTTGCGGCCATAGCGCTTGAGGGCCGTGACGCTCTTGTCGTTGCCGCGTGCGGCATCGTCGGCAGCGCCACGCGTGAAGTAGCCAAACCAGTTTTCCTCACCGGTGAGGAACGTGCCCCAAGGCGTCTTGCCCGTGCCGCAGTTGTTCAGCGTGCCGCGTGTGGTGGTGCCCGTGGGGGAGAACTTGGTGATCATCTGCGCATTGCCACGCGCAGGGCCCGAGATCTCGATGGGGCTCAGTGCCGTGAGGCGGAAGTTGAGCGCAGAGTTCTGCACGTAGGCCCACTTGCCACCCGACTTGGCGACTTCGATCACGGCAATGCCGTGGATCGCCGTTTCCTTGTCGATTTCGGCCGCAGGGCGTGGCAAGGTGGTCGTGCCGCCGTTGGCATGCAGGAAGTGGGATGACAGCTTTTCGTCGGTGGTGGCTTCGTGGTTGATGGCCAGCAGCCCGCGCTCGATGGCGTTGTCGTTGCGCTTGCCGTCAGCACCCAGGCCAAACCATTCCATGCCGTCGTGGTGGTCACCACCGCGCTTGTCGAAGTCACCATCGGTGCCATCGTTCTTGTAGGCAGCCACGCCTGCTGCAATGGGGTCGCCCAGCGCAAACAGCACACTGGCGGTGTAGCCTGCAGGCACGGCCACCACGTCGGCCAGGCTCTTGGGCACCGCGCCAAAGCCCAGCAGCTTGGGGCCGGCAGGGGGTGGAGTCACTGCAGGGTCGTCGCTGCCGCCGCAGGCCGACACGCCAAAGCCCGCCAGCACCGTGGTGCCCACCGTGCCCACGCTGCCCCGCAGAAGGCCACGGCGCGACAGGCGAGCGCCCAGCACCGCATCAAAGCTGGGGTTGGCAGAGGTGTTGGAGTTCTCGTTGTTGAAGTCAATCGCCTGCTCTGGCGCAGCCACACGGTGGTTCATGGGGTTCCTCGGGTTGTTGGTTACAAAACCCATGGAGCGTAGAAACCGTGGGTGACATCGCCGTGAAGCTTTTGCGGCGGTTTGATGACAGTCGGTCCCTGCTAGCTGGTGGTCGCACCAGAGGTGGATATACACAAATACGAATCACTACTATTTGTATAATCAAAACCTGCCCTCGCCCACCCAGCCACGCCCTCGCACCTTGTGGTGCACAGGCTCCCTCAGCCAGTGCGGCCCCTTCGTTGACCACCGCAGCGCCCTTGCAGGCCCAACCGCCTTCCATGCCATGGCCTGCGCGCCCCTTTGCCCCGGAGACCTCTGCATGCCCCATTCCTTTCTGAAGACCTCGGTCCTGGTGGCCGCTTTGGCTCTGTGCACCTATGGCACTCACGCAGCAGCGCAGACAGGTGGGGCGCCGGCCCCGTCGGCCAACGCACAGGCGGTGAACACCAACATGGTGGCCGCGCACTACGGCCACCTGGTGCATGCCAGCTACACCGACACGCTGAATGCCGCCAAGGCCCTGCAGACCGCTGTGCAGGCCTTCACCGCCAAGCCCTCTGCAGAAACGCTGGCCGAAGCCCGCAAGACCTGGTTGGCCGCACGCGAGTTCTACGGCCAGACGGAGGCCTTCCGCTTCTACGGCGGCCCCATTGACAACGACAACGGCCCGGAAGGCCGCATCAACGCCTGGCCCATGGACGAATCGTTTGTGGACAGCGTAGAAGGCAAGTCCGGTGCCGGGCTGGTGAACAACCGCAAGTTCACCATCAACAAGAAGAACCTGTCCGCGCAGAACGAGCGTGGCGGCGAGGAAAACATTGCCACTGGCTGGCACGCCATCGAGTTCTTCCTGTGGGGCCAGGACCTGTCAGACAGCGGCCCGGGCAACCGCAGCTTTGAAGACTTTGTGGATGGCAAGACCCCCAATGCCGACCGCCGCCGCCAATACCTGAACCTGGTGACAGAGCTGCTCATCGACGACCTCACCACGCTGGTGAAGGCCTGGGCGCCAGATGCCAAGAACAACTACCGCGCCCGCTTCGTCAAAGGCGGCCAGGAATCGGTGCGCAAGATGCTGGTGGGCCTGGGCTCGCTGTCGCGCGGCGAACTGGCCGGCGAACGGCTGGAAGTGGCGCTGAACAGCCAGGACCAGGAAGACGAGCACTCGTGCTTTTCGGACAACACCCACCGCGATGCGGTGACCAACGCACTGGGCATCCAGAACGTGTGGCTGGGCCAGTACAAGCAGGCCAACGGCACGGTGCTGCAAGGCCCGTCGCTGCGTGACCTGGTCGCCGCCAGGGACGCCGCGCTGGCCGACATGACCACGCAGCAGATCGCCGCATCGGTGGTCGCCGCAGAAGGCATTCAGGCCCCGTTCGATCGCGAAATCATCGGCGGCAAGGACGCCCCGGGCCGCCAGCGCATCCAGAAGACCATCGACAGCCTCACACAACAAAGCAAGGACCTGGTCGCTGCCGCCAACGCCATTGGCATCACCAAGTTGACGCTGGTCCAGCCTTGAACATGCAGATCTCGCGAGCCAAACGCCGCCAGCGCGCTGTGCGCCTGGCGGCTGCCAGCACCGCCATCGTCGCACTCGCCGGCTTCGGCAGCCTGGGCATTCCATCGCTGACGGCAACCCCCCAGCCCGACCCGCAGGGCGAAAAAACCGGCGGCGAGACCACCGTATTCGCCACCGGGCGCAATGCCTTCTCGTTCCCAGCCGCCAACCTGACCGATGAGGAACGCACGCGCTTTGTCATCGGCAACTCGTTCTTTCGCCGCAACTGGGTCGAGGCCCCTGCCTCCACCAAGGCCCGTGATGGCCTGGGTCCGCACTTCATCGCGCGCTCGTGCGGTGGCTGCCATGTGCAGGACGGCCGGGGCGAGCCGCCAGCGATCTTCAACCGCCTGGGCGAGACCAAGGACCCGACCGTGGCCCTGCTGATCCGCCTGTCCATCCCCGGCAAAGACGCGCATGGCGGGCCCCAGCCCGAGCCGGTGTATGGAGACCAGTTCAACAACGCGGCCATCCAGGGCGTCAGCCCTGAAGGGCGCGTCACGCTGCGCTACGAAACGATCAAAGGCCAGTTTGCCGACGGCACGCCCTACACACTGCAAAAGCCCGTGTATGGCTTCGCCGACCTGGGCTACGGCCCCATGCACCCGGACGTGATGAGCAGCCCGCGCATTGCGCCGCAGATCATCGGCGTGGGCCTCCTCGAAGCGATTGCCGAGGCCGACATCCTGGCCAACGCAGCCGACCAGGCCGCCGCGCCCGGCCCCATCAAAGGCCAAGCCAACAAAGTGTGGGACGCGCCCTCGGGCAGCATGATGACAGGGCGATTTGGCTGGAAGGCCAATGTGGCCAGCATCGCGCACCAGACGGGTGGCGCCTTTCTGGGCGATATGGGCATCACGTCCCGCCACTTCGCGCACGAGACCTGCACCCCCGCACAAAAGGACTGCTTGGCTGCACCCAGCGGCAAAAGTGGCAAGGAGGGCGCCAGCGTGCAAGGCCAGCCGGCTGTGGAGATCGACGACAAGACCCTCGCCGACGTGATCTTCTACCAAGCCACGCTGGCACCGCCCGCGCGCCGTAACGTCAACGACGTGCAGGTGCAACGCGGTCAGGCCTTGTTTGCCCAGGCCCAGTGCGCCACCTGCCACCGGCCCAGCTACGTGACCAAGGAAGGCCCCTTCCCCACGCTGACCAGCAAAGCCCTGAACGGCCAGCGCATCTGGCCCTACACCGACCTGCTGCTGCACGACATGGGCGAACGCCTGGCCGACAACCGGCCCGACTTTGGCGCCAACGGCCGCCAGTGGAAGACTCCCGCATTGTGGGGCACCGGCCTGATCAAGGACGTGAACGGCCACACGCGCCTGCTGCACGACGGCCGCGCGCGCGGCGTGCTGGAGGCGGTGCTGTGGCACGGCGGCGAGGCCGAAGCAGCCAAGGACCATGTGCTGAAAATGAAGAAGGCCGACCGCGATGCGCTGGTGAAATTTGTGGAGTCGCTATGAGTATTGACCCCCACGCTCCGCCGCTGCGCGGGTCGCTGCCCCCCGAGGGAGCCGCGTTTTCATCTTGGGGCGGCCCGGCGATGAAAACCAGCCCCCACGCTCCGCCGCTGCGCGGGTCGCTGCCCCCCGAGGGGGGCGCGTTTTCATCTTGGGGCGGCCCGGCGATGAAAACATCCCTCCTTGCTGCCGCCCTGCTGCTGACCGCACTGCCCCCCATAGCGACGCAGGCCCAGACGGCCGCAGCCGCCCCCGCCTGGCAGCGCGATGCCGTGCCGTTCTACGACACCGTACACGCGCTGCAGGGCATCTACGGGCATTGGGCCCTGCCCCGCGCCAAAGACTTTGACCAGAGCGCCCGCGCCCTGGCGCCCGCCGTGGCCGCACTGTGCCAGGCCCCGGCCAGTGACAGCAAGACGGCTCTGGCCGCCGCGCGCACAGCTTGGCAGGCCACAGCGCGCGCATGGGAGCAGCTGACCGCTGTGTCGATAGGCCCCGTCATCGCCCGCCGCAGCCAGCGCGCCATCGACTTCACACCCACCCGCCCCGCGCTGATCGAAAAAGCCATCGCCGCCCAGCCCCAAGGCGCCAAGGCGTTCGAGCGCATCGGCACCCCCGCCAAGGGCCTGCCCGCGCTGGAATGGCTGCTGTGGACCCGCCCCGTGCAGCCCGGCAGCCCTGCCTGCAGCTACGCACACGAAGTGGCGCAGGACGTGGCCCGCGAATCCGCCGCCTTGCAAGCCGCCTTCACCACCGCCGCAGGCACCGACTGGGGCGCCGAGGACGAACAGGAGCAGTCCACCCAGGCCATCAGCGAGTTTGTGAACCAATGGGTGGGCGGCATCGAACGCCTGCGCTGGGCGCAGATGGAAAAGCCCTTGCGCGCCGCTGGATCGGGATCTGGCAGCCGCACCCCCGACTACCCCCGTTCTGCCAGCGGCGACACCCTGGCCGCCTGGGCCGCCACCTGGGCAGGCCTGCGCAGCGTGACCGCCCTGCCTGCGAACGCCGCCACACCCGCGCCCGGCGAGGCGCTGGTGCCGCTGGAGATGTATTTGCGCGGCAAGGGCCTGAACCCGCTGGCCGACAAACTGCACCAAGCCGCCAGCAAGGTCGATGCATCGATGGCGCAGGTGCAAAAAGCGGGCGTGCAGAACAAGGCGTCCATCCAGCAAACCGCCAAGGACCTGACCGCACTCAAGTTTCTGGCCGAATCCGAAGTGGCACCGGCGCTGCAGGTGAGCATTGGTTTTTCTGACGCCGATGGTGATTGACCTCCACCGCCGCCAAACGCTGGCAGGGCTGGCCGCGCTGGCAGGCCTGGGAGCGTGGGCGTTCGCTCCGGCCTCCGCGTTCGCCAGAAACAACGGCACCATGCAATTGGCTGCCGCCTGGGAGCGCGAGGGCAGCTTTCACATCGGGCTGCTGTCCACGCAACCGGGCGCCGGGCAGCCGTTGCAGATCCACGCGTCGCTCGAAGTCCCCACCCGCGCCCACGGCCTCTTTGTGCTGCCCGATGGCTCGGTGCTGGCCACCGCCCGCCGCCCCGGCGACTGGCTGGTTCGTTGGTGGCCCGGCCAACGCACCGAGCCGCAATGGCTGTGGCAGGACGGTGAGCGCAGCTTCAACGGCCATGTCATCGCCAGCGCAGACGGGGCCCGTTTGTTCACCACCGAAACGGATGCAGAAACCGGCGCCAGCTGGGTCGGCGTGCGCGACGCCCGCACCCTGCAAAAAATCGCCGAATGGCCCACCCACGGCATCGACGCCCATGAGCTGACCTGGGACACGCGCACCACCAACCACGGCGCGCCCACCCTCATCGTTGCCAACGGCGGCGTACCCACCGCGCCCGAAACCGGCCGCGTCAAGCGCGACCTGCAAACCATGGATTCGTCCATCGTGCGGCTGGACGGCCACACCGGCCGCCTGCTGGGCCAATGGCGCCTGCAAGATCAGCGCCTGAGCCTGCGTCATCTGGCCTGGGCCCCCGATGATCGGACCCTGGGCATCGCCCTGCAGGCCGAGCATGACCACAGCACCGCCAAAGACGCCGCCCCCGTGCTGGCCCTGTTCGACGGCACCGCTCTGCGGGTGGTGCCCACGCCCGAGCACATCGCGCAAAGCATCCACGGCTACGGCGGCAGCGTGGCCGCCACACCTGCGGGCTGGGCCGTCAGCTGCCCGCGCGCCAATGGCATTGCCACGTACACGCCGCAGGGCGAATGGCGCGGGCTGGTGCCGCTGCCCGACGTCTGCCCGCTGGCTGTGCACGGCGGCGCGCTGTGGGCGGGCGGTTTGGGCGCCAGCCTGCAGAACGCGCAGGCCGCAGCACCTGTGAGCCACGCGCATGGCCGCAGCCTGCGAGGCGTGCGGCTGGACAATCACTGGGTGTTGGCATCGTAGAAAATTGAAGCCAAAAGTGCCTCTAGCGCTTGTTGGATAAGCGCTAGCAGCTATAAATAACTGAGCAAACCGCCTGCACGCCTACGGCTGGCGCGCATAGCGCCCGGGCGCCAGCCCCACATGGCGGCTGAATGCGGTGCTGAAGGTGCTGGCCGAGCTGTAGCCCACGCGCGCGGCCACTTCGTCGATGCCTATGCGGCCGTCGCTGCCGCGCAGCAGGTTCTTGGCCAGCGCCATGCGCCAGGCCAGCAGGTATTCCATGGGCGGCACCCCCACGGCGCGCAAGAAGCGCTCAAAGAATGTGGATCGCGACAACGCCGCCTCGCGCGCCAATGCATCCACCGTCCACGACTGCTCTGGCGCGCTGTGCATCAGGCGCAGGCCCACCGCCACGCGGGCGTCTGCCAGGCCGCGCAGCAGCCCGGGGGGCGCACCCGCCTCGCCGCTCGACCGCAGGGCCTCGATCAGCAGCAACTCCACCAGGCGGTCCAGCACCAGGTCTCGGCCGGGCAGCATGGCCAGGCATTCCTGCCGCACCAGTTGCACCAGGGTCGGCAGCCGCTCCACCCCGCGCACATGCAGCAGGTCCGGCAGCAGCGACACCAGCAACGCGGCGTCGGGCGAATCAAACTCAAAGTAGCCGCCCAGCATGCGCATGTCCGGCGGGCCGTCGGGCGTGCCATGGCGCAGCCCGTGCTCCCCATCGGGCGGGGACAAACGGTGGGGGTCCATGAACACCGGCTGCGCCGGTGGCTGCTCCATGCCCGACAAGGTGAACCCCGGCGTCGCGGGCATCAGCACAAAGTCGCCAGCCTCCAGCGTCACCGGCTCTTGCCCCGCCACGGCCAGCACGCACTGGCCTTCCAGCATGGTGCAAAAGCTCGGACTGCCGAACTCCCCATAACGCACGGCCCAGGCGCCCGCGCCGCTGATCACCTTGGAGAACACGGCGCGCGGCCGCAGCAGCGCAATCACTTGGGCAAGGGGATCCACCACCGCCGGACTCCTGCAAACAAAAATTGGACGTTTGATTGTAGTTAATCCAGCCTTGGCCCGATATCGTTGCACCACCTTCCATCTGTTCCCATCCACCATCCCCAAGGAGTTTCACCATGAAGACCATTCTCATCACCGGCTGCTCGTCTGGCTACGGCCTGGCCACCGCCCGCCACTTTCACGCCCAGGGCTGGAACGTGATCGCCACCATGCGCACCCCGCGCGCTGACGTGTTGCCCGCATCAGACCGCGTGCGCGTTCTACCGCTGGATGTCACAGCGCCCAACAGCATCGCCCAGGCATTACAGGCCGCTGGTCCCATCGACGTACTGGTGAACAACGCGGGCCTGGGGCTGTTCGGCGCCTTTGAGGCCACGCCCATGACCACGGTGCGTGACATCTTCGACACCAACACCTTCGGCACCATGGCGATGACCCAGGCCGTGTTGCCGCAGATGCGCGAGCGCGGTGCGGGCCTGGTGGTCAACGTCACCTCCAGCGCCACCCTGGCGCCCATGCCGCTGGTGGCGGCGTACACCGCAAGCAAGACGGCCATCGAGGGGTTCACCGCGTCGCTGGCCTTTGAACTGGCGGCGTTTGGCGTCCGCGTGAAACTCGTCGAGCCCGGCTACGCGCCCACCACCCAGTTCACCGCCAACGGCGCGGAGCGCATGCAGGGGTTGATCCCGTCCGCCTACGCTCCCTACGCCCAGTCAATCTTTGCAGCCCTGGGGCAGCCGGCCGCCGTGACGACCGAACAGGATGTGGCCGAGGGTGTGTGGGCGGCGGTGAACGATGTGTCAGACCGCCTGCGGTATGCGGCGGGGGCAGATGCGGTGGCGCTGGCGGAAGCGGCACGTGAGGGATAAGCAGGCGGGTTGAAAAGCCCCGCGGGTTGATGTCAGGTCAGCTGCCGACGCTGTTTCGCTGCAGCTGTTGTTGCACCTCCACCAGCAACCGCGCGGCTGCCTGCTCTGCATCCATGCTTGCGGTATCCAACACCAGCCGCTCATCGTTCCGGCGCAAGTAATCGTGCTGCAGCACGGCCTGCCAAGTCGGCGCCAGCAGCCCTGGGACTTCCATGGCCCGCGTTTCCACCCGCCGCTGGTGCTCTGCGGCATTCGAGCAAATCACTTCCACCCCCAGCAGGGGCACCCGCGTATCACTGGCCACAGTACGCCAGGCTTCGCGCGTCACCGGCAGCGGGTTGACGCAGTCCGCCAGCACCGGCAAACCCTGCGCAAGCTGGGTGCGCGCCAGCGCATAGGCCACCCGGTAGCCCGCCGCGCCCACCTCTCCTGCCATCAGCACGCCGGAATCCCGCAGCGCCTGCTCAATGGTGTCGATACGCAGGTACACCGCAGGCCAGAGCGCCAGCAGCGCATGGGCGACCGTGCTCTTGCCCACGCCGGGCAGCCCGCCCAGCACCACCAGGATCGAGGCGGGAGCAGGAGCGGTGGCTGCGCTCAATCCACCACCGTCAACTTGGCCACGCTGAGCGCCAGCCATTTGGTGCCATGGCGCGGGAAGTTGACCTGCGCACGCGCGTCGTCGCCCGTTCCCTCGATGGCCAGCACCTTGCCTTCGCCGAACTTGGTGTGGAACACGTTGATGCCTGCGCGCAGGCCGTGGGACGGCGCGGTCTTTTGCACGGGCACCGGTGGGCTGGCGAATGTCTCGGATTTAAAGCCAAATTGGCCTCTAGCGCTTGATGGATAAGCGCTACCAGCTCCTGAATTAGGAGCATACGATCCAAACCCTTGCTGCTTGGGCGTAATCCACTTGAGTGCGGCCTCAGGCAGCTCGTCAAAAAAGCGGCTCTTGATATTATAGCGCGTCTGCCCATGCAGCATGCGCGTTTGCGAGTGGCTCAGGTACAGGCGCTTGCGGGCGCGGGTGATGGCCACATACATCAGTCGGCGCTCTTCCTCCAGACCATCGCGCTCGCTGGCGGAGTTTTCGTGGGGGAACAGGCCCTCTTCCATGCCGCCGATGAACACACCGTCAAACTCCAGGCCCTTGCTGGCGTGCACGGTCATCAGTTGCACGGCGTCTTGGCCAGCCTGGGCCTGGTTGTCGCCCGCTTCGAGCGCGGCGTGGGTCAGGAAGGCGGCCAGGGGCGAGAGGGTTTCGCCGGTGTCGGCGTCCACGATACCCGGCACGGCGGGTTTCAGGGGTTCGTCCAGCACCGGCGCATTGGGGTCCAACCCCTGGCTAACCGGGCTTTGGGCGCTTTGCGTGAGCGGTGTGCCATGTTCGTCTAGCGGCAGGGCCACGGCGTCGCGGCCAAATCCTTCCTGCGTGACAAAACTCTCGGCAGCGTTGACCAGTTCCTGCAAGTTCTCGATGCGGTCGGCGCCTTCCTTCTCCGTGCGGAAGTGCTCCACCAAGCCCGTGGATTCGAGCATCTGCTCGATGATGCCGCGCAGGTTCAGGCCTTGGGTCTGCTCGCGCAGCACATCCACCATAGCGACGAACGCGCCCAGGTTGGCGCCCGCCTTGCCGGGCACGGCGCTCACCGCGTCGTGCAGCGAGCAACCTGCGGCGCGGGCCGCGTCCTGCAGCACCTCGATGCTGCGCGCGCCAATGCCACGCGGCGGAAAGTTGACGACGCGCGTGAAGCTGGTGTCGTCGTGTGGGTTCTCCAGCAGGCGCAGGTAGGCCAGCGCATGCTTGATTTCGGCGCGCTCGAAGAAGCGCAGACCGCCGTACACGCGGTAGGGCACGCTGGCATTGAACAGTGCCGATTCGATCACCCGGCTTTGCGCATTGCTGCGGTAGAGCACGGCGATTTCCTTGCGCTCAAAGCCGTCGTTGCGCACGAGTTGCTTGATCTCATCGACCATCCACTGCGCCTCCGCCAGGTCGGAGCTGGCTTCGTACACGCGCACGGGCTCGCCCGCGCCCTGTATGGTGCGCAGGTTCTTGCCCAGGCGGCGGCTGTTGTGGCTGATGAGGGCGTTGGCCGAATCAAGAATGTTGCTGTAGCTGCGGTAGTTCTGCTCCAGCTTGATCTGGCGCTGCACGTCGAACTCGCGCACAAAGTCGGTCATGTTGCCCACGCGCGCACCGCGAAAGGCGTAGATGCTCTGGTCGTCGTCGCCCACGGCAATCACGCTGCCGCGTGCTTCAAAGCGCCCGTCCACCTCGTTGCCCGCCAGCTGCTTGAGCCAGGCGTACTGCAGCTTGTTGGTGTCCTGAAACTCATCGACCAGGATGTGCTGAAACCGGCGCTGGTAGTGCTCGCGGATCGGGTCGTTGTCGCGCAGCAGCTCGTAGCTGCGCAGCATCAGCTCGCCAAAGTCCACCACGCCTTCGCGCTGGCATTGTTCTTCGTACAGCTGGTAAATCTCGACCTTCTTGCGCGAGTCGCTGTCGTGCGCCTCCACGTTGGCGGGGCGCAGGCCTTCTTCCTTGCAATTGGCGATGAAATACGCCAGCTGTTTGGGCGGAAAACGCTCGTCGTCCACGTTGTGCTGCTTGCACAGGCGCTTGATGGCCGAGAGCTGGTCTTGCGTATCCAGAATTTGAAAGGATTGCGACAGGCCCGCCGCCTTGTGGTGCGCGCGCAAAAGGCGGTTGCACAGGCCGTGGAAGGTGCCGATCCACATGCCACGCACGTTCACCGGCAGCATGGCGGATAACCGGGCCACCATCTCCTTGGCGGCCTTGTTCGTGAAAGTGACAGCCAGAATGCCACCGGGCGTGGCATAGCCGTTTTGCAGCAGCCAGGCAATGCGGGTGGTGAGCACACGCGTCTTGCCCGAGCCTGCGCCCGCCAGTATCAGTGCGTGGCCTGCGGGCAGCGTGACGGCCGCCAGTTGCTCGTCGTTCAGATTGGCCAGGAGGGGCGATGCAGCCGAGGCCGCAGCAGCGTGTGGGGGCACCAAGGCTTCGGGTGCACCCGGGAACGGGTCTTGTGGGAACATGCGGCCATTGTAGAAAGCGCCCCGGCACCCTCCCCCGCCCGACCATGAAAAACATTGCCCGCACCCTGGCCAGCGTCCTGGTCCTTACCTACACAGCCTCAGCGCTGGCCCAGGCCAGCTGCAGCAGTGACGGCTTCCCACAGCCCGTGGCCATTTTCGAGCGCTTCATCAGTGCCGACTGCGAAGTCTGCTGGAGCGATACGGCCCCCCCCGCGCCCTCTGCCACGGCGGGCGTGGCGGTGCTGGACTGGATCGTGCCGGGCAAGGCCGGTGACGAAGCGCCCTTGTCGGCCGCCGCCACCAACGACGCCCTGGCCCGCCTGCAGACCCTGGGCCGCAAGCCCCCTGTCACCACCGATGTCCACACTGCGGCCATCGAGGCCGCCACGACCGCCCGCCTGCGCGTGGCCCACGGCATGCCGTTTAACGACTACCTGGGCGCGGCCATCGCGTTCACGCCCGTGCAGCGCAACGTCGCAACGCCCGGAGCCATGGACTTTTACCTGCTGCTTGTCGAATCCGTGCCTGCAGGCACCGAAGGCACGAAAGTGGCACGAAATATGGTTCGAAACATGCTCCACGGCACGTGGGAAAAGCGCGAAAAGCTATCAAAAAAAGAGCAAATGAAATGGATGGAAACCCGGTCCATGCGCATCCCGGAAGGCGCACAGGCCGAGCGGCTGCGCATGGTGGGCTGGGTGCAGGACGCCCAGGGTAGCGTCCTGGCGGCTGCGCAGTCCACCTGCCGATGACATCGGTGATACCGGTCATACCCGCACGGTTATAGGGTCTGCCAGGCAGGCGGGTAGAATCAATCACCGGGCCCAAGTTTCTTGACGCCCGGTTTTTTGTGCCCGCGCAATCTGCGGGGTTCGGAGCTGGCCACCACGCCAGTGCCCACAAAGCCGGTCCCAAGCCAAGCGCCCACGCCCGCGAAATCCTTCGCAGGCGACCTTTTCAAAGGAGCTTGGAATCTCATGGAAATCTTCGATTACGACAACGTTTTGCTGCTGCCCCGCAAATGCCGCGTGGAAAGCCGCTCGGAATGCGACGCCAGTGTGGAGTTGGGCGGCCGCTCGTTCCGCATCCCCGTGGTACCCGCCAACATGAAAACGGTGGTGGACGAAAAGATCTGTACCTGGATGGCCCAGAACGGCTACTTCTATGTCATGCACCGGTTTGACCTGGACAACATTCAGTTCGTCAAGGACATGCACGCCAAGGGCTGCTACGCCTCGATCTCACTGGGCGTCAAACGACCCGACTACGACACCGTGGACCAGTTGGTGGCCCTGGGCCTCACGCCCGAATACATCACCATCGACATCGCCCATGGGCATGCCGACAGCGTGAAGAACATGATTGGCTACCTCAAGCAGCACCTGCCCAAGGCGTTTGTGATTGCTGGCAATGTGGCCACGCCTGAAGCCATCATCGACCTGGAAAACTGGGGCGCCGACGCGACCAAGGTAGGCGTGGGCCCGGGCAAGGTGTGCATCACCAAACTCAAGACCGGCTTTGGCACGGGCGGCTGGCAGCTATCTGCCCTCAAGTGGTGTGCCCGCGTGGCCACCAAACCCATCATTGCCGACGGCGGCATCCGCAGCCATGGCGACATCGCCAAGAGCATCCGTTTTGGCGCCAGCATGGTGATGATCGGCTCGCTGTTCGCAGGCCATGAAGAGTCCCCCGGCAAGACGGTGGAGGTGGACGGCGCTCTGTTCAAGGAGTACTACGGCTCAGCCAGCGACTTCAACAAGGGCGAGTACAAGCACGTGGAAGGCAAGCGCATCCTGGAGCCCATCAAGGGCAAGCTGGCCGAGACGCTGATCGAGATGGAGCAGGATGTGCAAAGCTCCATCAGCTACGCTGGCGGCACCAAGCTGATGGACGTGCGCAAGGTCAACTATGTGATCCTGGGCGGCGACAACGCGGGTGAGCACCTGCTGATGTAAACCAGCAACCGGGCCGAGATCAACGCGAGGTCAGGCCCGCAGCAGGTTCTGCGCCATGTGGTGCAGGTCGTGCCCCGGCTGGGCCAGGGCATCGACGATGCTGAAGTGGTGCAGTCCGGGTAATGCCACGCTACGGGGCACGAAGTGGCTGCCCCAGGCGTTCTGCATCAACTGGTTCTGCCGTAGGAACTCGGGGCTTTCATCCGCCCCCACGGCGCAATAGAGCGTACCGATGGCGGGCTCCAGCAGGCGCGCCGGGCTGCACTCCAGCACTTGCTGCTCCGTGAGGTTCAGCACCGTCTGGTACATGGGGGTGTGCATGATGGGCTCCAGATCGTGGACCCCGGAGATCGACAGCGCATTGCGCACCAGCCCATCCGGCAGACCGTCACCGATCAGCGGCCACACACTGGTGAGCAGCAGGGCCGCCAGTTGGCCTCCCGCCGAATGCCCGGCCACGGTAATCCGCTTCGGGTCGCCCCCATGGGCGGCAACGTGGAGCCACACCCAACCCAGTGCTTTCTCCATTTGCCGCACGATGTGCGGAATGGTCACCGGCGCCTCGGGGGTGCCTGGGCACAACGCATAGTTCACCACCACCACACAAAACCCGGCCTGGGTAAAAGGCGGCGCAATGAACGAGTGATCGGATTTGTCGAGCGACCGCCAGTAGCCGCCATGGATGAACACCAGCACAGGCACCGGCCCGCCCGTGGTACGTGCAGACGGAAACACGTCCAGGGTTTCCCCTGCACCGCTGCCATAGGCCACATCCAGCACACAAGGGACGTTGGCCCGCACCTGCGCAGAATCCCGTGCCCAGCGTTGCAGGTAGTCCATGTGGTCGGGCACCAGAGCACGGTTGTTGTACATGCGCTCCAGCCAGGCGGGGTCATGCAGGGGCAAGGTCATGGGTAGGGTCTCCTGGGGCTGTGCGGCATCATCATTCCAATCTAGCCATGCTGCAAGCTCCGTGACAGGGTGATGCACCAAAAAGGCACATGATGCACACAGAGACAACGATCCCGGATGAATGACGCCATGACCACCACCCCGCTTCGCATTGCAGTCCTGGGCATTGGCATGATGGGCCGCCCCATCGCACGCCGCCTCAAGGAAGCCGGCCATCAGGTCCAGGTGTGGAACCGTACCCGAGCCAAGGCGGAGCCCCTGACAGCGTTTGGCATCACCGTCCATGCCTCGCCCACCGAAGCGGTCCAGAACGCCGATATGGTGATCAGCCTGCTGGAAAACGGCCCTGTCGTAGGACACGTCCTGTTCGAATCCGGAACGGCCAAGGCGATGCGCAAAGGCGCCCTCTTCATCGACATGGCCTCCATCCAGCCCCGCGAAGCACGGGACCACGCCGCCCGCCTGGGCGAGATGGGCCTGGCCCACCTGGATGCACCTGTATCAGGTGGGACGGTGGGAGCAGAAAACGGCACGCTCGCCATCCTGGTGGGCGGGCGCCCTGAAGACTTTGCGCAGGCCCAGCCCGTGTTCGCCGCCTGCGGCCGCGCCACCCATGTGGGCCCGCACGGCGCGGGCCAGCTCACCAAGTTGGCCAACCAGATGATCGTGGGCATCACCATCGGCGCGGTGGCCGAGGCACTGCTGTTTGCAGCCAAGGGCGGCGCAGACATGGCCAAGGTGCGCGAAGCCATTCAGGGAGGTTTTGCAGACAGCCGCATCCTGCAACTGCATGGCCAGCGCATGGTGGAGCGTGACTTTGCCCCACGCGGCCGCATGGCAGTGCAGCTCAAGGACATGCGCAACGCCCTGGCGACGGCCGGCGAGATCGGCTTCGACGCGCCCATCACAGCCCTGTTCGAGACCCTCTATGCCGAAGGCGTAGATCATGGCTTGGGTGAACTGGACCACAGTGGCCTGTTTGTCGAACTCGCCAGCCGCAATGCCATGCAATAATTTTCTGGGTTGCTTGCCAAGCCACAAAAAACTAGTGCATAATTCGAGGCTCTGCTGCAATGCAGACAGATTTATAAAAAGTTTGGGTTCTTAGCTCAGTTGGTAGAGCAGCGGACTCTTAATCCGTAGGTCGAGTGTTCGAGTCACTCAGGACCCACCAAACAAAAGCCGCAAGGCGCACAAAGCCGGTGCTACTTCAATGTAGCGTCGGCTTTTTTGTTTTTCTGGCTACGACAGAGGCGCGACACGCCCCTTTCTCGGCTGGCTCCGCTCTCAGCAGCATCTTCAGGTTACAAAATAACCTCATCGTGCTCGCACATATGCGCTGTGCACCATAGGCTATCCAGAAGAACCCGTTCCTGTTGGTAATGCAACACGAGGATTTTTATGACTCCAATGCTCCTGAGGCGGACAGCACTTCTCACAGGACTGAGCCTGCTCGCGCCCGCCACGCTGTCACGCGCGCAAGGGCAGGAGCGAGCAGTGGCGGGTTTGGCGCGCGGCGGTCAATGGCCTGCCTGGGATACCTTCAAGGCCCAATTCACCAGCGAGGAAGGCCGGGTGATCTCGGACGACGGGGAGGGAGGGCGCACCTACTCGGAAGGCCAAGCTTACGGACTTTTCTTTGCCCTGGTCGCCAATGACCGCAAGGGTTTCGACACCCTCCTGCGCTGGACCGAGAACAACCTGAGCGGCGGAGACCTGGGCGCACGCCTGCCCGCGTGGCTGTGGGGCCGTCGGCCGGACGGAACCTGGGGCGTTATTGACAGCAATGCGGCCTCCGACGCTGACATCTGGATTGCCTATGTCTTGGGCGAGGCTGCACGCCTGTGGAACGCCCCGCAATATCGCGCCTTGGGGGCTCGTCTGGCCGCCCGCATCATTGCAGAGGAGACCGCAGACCTCCCTGGCCTGGGGCCGAGCCTGCTCCCTGCGCCAAGCGGCTTTGTGGAGGCCGAAGGCCGATGGAAACTCAACCCAAGCTATATGCCGTTGCAGGTCATGCAACGGCTGGCCACGCTCTACCCCCTCCCTGCCTGGAGGCAGCTCACTCAAAGTTCTGAAAAAATCATCGTGGGAGCCTCCCCCCAAGGCTACGCCCCTGACTGGACCTTGTACGACGCACGGCAAGGCTTTCTCATTGACGAAAAAGGCAAGGAAAAAGGCCAGGGCGCCTACAACGCGATTCGCGTCTACCTGTGGGCAGGCATGCTGCACCCTGCCGCACCTGGCCGCAAGCCCTTGCTTTCTGCATTGGCCCCCATGGCGAGATACGTGCGCGAACAGGGGTACCCACCTGAATCGATTGATGTACTGACAGGACAGGGCTCAGGCCCCGGTCCGGCAGGCTTTACGGCAGCGATGCTGCCCTTTTTGCAGGCGCAAGGCGACAGTGCTGCATTTAAAGCGCAGCTCAGCCGTCTCGTCGCGAATCCCGTGCGATCCACGGCGTACTATGAACAGACTCTGGCCCTGTTCGGACTGGGCTGGATGGAGGGGAGGTACCGGTTTTCATCCGGGGGTCAACTCCTGCCGCAGAGAACCAAGCCCTGACAGCGGCTCTTGCCGCAACGGCCGTCATCGGTCCTGTCCGAGCCCCCCCCTGCCCCTGCCCGATGTTCTACCCGTTGCCCACCCGATGAATCCCAACGCCCACACACTTTGGCGCGCGCCCCAATGGACCCTCGCTGCCCTCCTCGCCGTACTGGGCATGCTGGGGCCTTTCTCGATTGACACCTACATACCTGCCTTCGCAGGCATTGCCAGTGCCCTGGGCGCCACCCCGGTGGAGATGCAACAGACCCTTTCGGCCTATCTCTTTGGTTTTGCGTTCATGAACCTCTTCCATGGAGCACTCGCCGACAGCTTTGGCCGGCGACCGGTGGTCCTGTGCGGGATTGCCATGTTCACGCTGGCCTCGGCTGGATGCGCGCTGTCACAAAGCATCGGCCAGCTCATAGCGTTCAGGGCATTGCAGGGCTTGTCTACGGGCGCTGGCATTGTGGTGTCGCGTGCGGTCATCCGCGACATGTTTCCCCCAGCGCGCGCGCAGCAGGTGATGAGCCAAGTGACGATCTACTTTGGCATAGCCCCAGCCATCGCTCCCATCGTGGGCGGCTGGCTTTTTGTACATGCAGGCTGGCACAGCATCTTCTGGTTTCTGACCTGCGTGGGTCTGGTGCTCTGGGTCGCAAACTTCAGGCTCCTGCCCGAAACATTGCAGGCCGAGCATCGCCAGCCGTTCAATGTGCCCCATCTGATGCGGGGGTACTGGCAGCTGGGGTCAAGCCCTCGATTTGTGCTGCTGGCGCTCGCAAGCGGCGTTCCTTTCAATGGAATGTTCCTGTACGTACTGGCAGCACCTGCCTTTCTGGGCGAACACCTTGCACTAGCCCCCACGCAGTTCTTCTGGTTCTTTCTACTGACCATTTCGGGCATCATGGGCGGCGCGTGGCTGAGCGGGCGTCTGGCCGGCAAGATCGCTCCAAAACGACAGATACGGCACGGCTTTGTGATCATGTTCACCGTAGCCGTCTTCAACCTGGGAGCAAATCTGCTCTTTCCAGTGCACGCGGCCTGGTCGCTGCTGCCGATTGCGGTCTTTGCGTTTGGCTGGGCACTGATGGTGCCGGTAGTGACCCTGCTGGTGCTGGACCTTCACCCCGAGCGCCGCGGTATGGCCTCGTCCATGCAAGCGTTTGTCGGCTCTACTGCGAACGGCATTGTGGCCGGCATCCTGGTCCCTTTGGTAATGCACTCAACGGTCTTGCTGGCCTTCGCATCGCTGCTCATGATGTGCGTGGGCATGATGGCTTGGATCTATCTGCACCATCGCTGGCCCGATATTGGAAGGACTGCAACGCCAGGTTGAGCCCCTGGCGTTCGTGAATTGCCCTGCGCGCTAGCAACAATGAGACCTCACTCTACGCCCCGCCAAGTCAGTGCGCACCCGCGAGAGTGGGATTCCAGGCGCCCGAGTACAAAGCCCAGCCTAACTGGAAGCTTGGCAAGTTTGTCGATGTCGAAGCGTTCAAGGCGGTAGAGGCACAGGTAAAGGCACAGTAGTCACCCTGGCGAAGCCTCTGGAAAGCCGCTACGCCCGCCAGGCACTGGGGCCATCGATGCCTCGGAGCGCAACTTTCTAGCCAGGGCGCCAACCGGGTGGCTCTACGGCTACGCAGTTCACGCGGGCTGAGTTCTGAAGTACACCCCACGGCACCTGACGCCAAGCTTCCGTGCAACCCGGAAGGGGTCCTATGACAGTTGCCGCCGGTCCACCCCTTTTTCCTGGTAGTACCGGATTTTTTCGGCATACATGGCCTGGTCGGCACGATGGATGGCCGCTTCCACCATGTCGCCCGAACGGCACGAAGCGACGCCCATGGCCAGGCTGATAGGCTGACCCGGATAGAACTGGTTGTTCAAGTCCAACATGGAGAGAATGCGCTCCTGCAACGCAAAGGCGCTGCGCTCGTCCATGCCGGGCAGCAACACCGTGAATTCGTCTCCGCCAATGCGCGCGGCGCAGGCTGGCGGGTCCACCGCCTTGGCCAGTACTTCGCCCACCCTGCGCAGCATGGAATCGCCCGCAGCATGGCCCTGCTCATCGTTCACAACCTTGAGCCCGTTCAGATCAATCGCAATGATGGACAGAGGCCACGGCCCCTTGCGGGTGACACGATTGAGTTCTTCCGCATAGAAGGCCCGGTTGCGCAGCTGCGTCAGGACGTCATGCTTGCCAAGGTACTCCAGGTAGGCTTCGGCCTTTTTGCGCGCCGTGATGTCCACCAGCGACAGCAGCACCAGCCCCCAGTCCGCAAGATGGTCTGCCAACACAGAAAACTGCATGTGGATATGCACCGCATCCCCCGACAGCGCGTAGTTGACCACTTCGCGCTGCTGAAAGGTCTTGCCCTCCCACAGGTCCAGCAACTGGTCCGCGAAGGACTCATGCATCTCACCCCTAAACACCCGCCCGATGTTGTTCAGAAGCATCTCCTTGCTGGACGCACCGAACATGCGCAACGTCTGCTGGTTGACATCGATCACGCGAATCTCCTGCATGCAGCGCGTGACGAATTCAGGGTGCACCGTGATGAAGGTCTTGAAGTCGTCAATGCCCTGCGCGCGAACGCCGTCGAGCAGGCTTTTCACGGCACTGAAATCCTCGACCCACAACGAGACCGGGGAGTGCTCAAACAAATCCCGCGCATATTGTTCGCTGCGCCGAAGTTGGCTGGCACTCCGCACTTGGGCCGTGATGTCTTCCAGCGAAAGCAGAACGCGGCTCCAGTCCGCTTCATACCCTGGAAGGATGCGTGCGCGAATCTGAACGTCAAGACGCCGACCATCCAGCGCATAGTTGACCGTCTGGTTCGAAAACTCCAGCTGCCCGGACCACAGCGCCGCCAGCTCATGGAAGACCGCATCGTGCATGTCATCCCTGAAGACCTGGTCCAGATTCGCTTCAAGCACCTGTTGGTTCTCGGCCGCAAACAGCTCCAGCGTGCGGCGATTGACTTTCAACACCTTGAGGGCAGCGCTGCATTGCCGCACCCTTGCGGAGTCCTGAGCAAGGTGGGCACGAAGATCGGAAACCCCCGCAGCGCGCCAGCGATCAAAAAGTTGCTTCAGGGCGCTGTAGTCCTCCAGCCAGAGAGACACAGGCGCCAGTTCGAACATGTGTTCGAAGTCTGCCTCGGAAGATAACGAAGACGACACTGCAGATTCCTCCCTGGGCAATTATTGTCGAGCTACTCTGCGTATTCTTGGTCCAGGGTCCCCACAACCACAAAAAAGGCCAGCACCTTGCGGTACCGGCCTTTGCAACAGGGGTGGCGCTAGCGCCACAGACCTGTCAGCGATCAGCGCGCGGGGCGCGCAGGGCGCTTGCGGGCATCGTGTGCCACGAACGGCTTGCCGCCACCACCAGCTGGCTTGGCAAACGCTGGCTTGCGGGGAGCGAAATCACCACGCGGTGCACCTGCATCACCACGGGGCGCAAAGTTGCCACGGCCTGCGTCACCAAAACCAGGTTTGCGGCCATAGCCTTCACCATCACGACGCGGCGCAAAACTACGGTCATCACGACCCGCAAAACCGCCAGCGCCTTCACCACGTGCAGGAGCACCACGGTTGTCACGGCCAGCGAAACCACCGCCAAAGCCACCACCGAAACCACCACGGTCATTGCCACCACGTGCAGGACCACCGAAGCGGCCACGCGACTGGTTGTCACGGTTGTCGTACGAACGGCCCGGGGCGCCACGGCCACCACCAAAATCGCCACCGCGAGGTGCCTGCGGCGCGCGCTGCGAGGGCTCCATGCCGGGAATCACTTCGGCCTTGAACTGCTGGCGGCTGTACGACTCAATGTCGTAGATCTTGCGGCGATCGCGGAACTCGGCAAACGTGATGGCCAGGCCATCGCGGCCCGCACGGCCAGTACGGCCAATGCGGTGGGTGTAGTCCTCGGCCTTCATGGGCAGGCCGAAGTTGAACACATGGGTGATTGTGGGCACATCGATGCCACGTGCTGCCACATCGGTAGCCACCAGAATCTGCACCTGGCCAGCGCGCAATGCCATCAAACGGCGATTGCGCAAACCCTGGCTCAGGGCACCGTGCAATGCAACGGCCGAAAAGCCTTCTTGCTGCAGGTCGTTGGCCAGGCCATCGCACTCCACCTGGGTGCTGGCAAAAACGATGGCTTGGTTGATCGTGGTGTCACGCAGCCAGTGGTCCAGCATCTTGCGCTTGTGCTGGGCGTTGTCGGCCCAGTACAGCATTTGCTTGATGTTGGCATGCTTCTCTTGCGGAGAGTCAATGGTGACCTTCTGCACAGACGAACCTCCGTCGTGCATCACGCGCATGGCCAACTGCTGGATGCGGGGCGCGAAGGTAGCGCTGAACATCATGGTCTGCTTGCGCTGGGCGGTCAGCTGGTTCAGTTCGGCCAGATCGTCCGAGAAACCCAGGTCGAGCATGCGGTCGGCTTCGTCAACGACCAGGAACTGCACCTTGTCGAGCTTGATCTGCATCGAGCGCTGCAGGTCCAGCAAGCGGCCAGGGGTGGCCACCACTAGGTCGGCGTTTTGCAGCTTGGCGATCTGCAATTGGTAAGGCATGCCACCCACCACGTTAGCGACACGCAGGCCACGGCAGTGCTTGACCAGGTCGATAGCATCGTGCGCGACTTGCTGCGCCAGTTCACGCGTGGGGCACAGAATCAGGGCACCAGGGGTGGCGGCCTTGAAATTGCGCGAGCTGGTGGGGTCCTTGCGCTTGGCGCGCTTGGGGGCAGGTTCACCACGGGCGGCAGCTTCGGCCACAGCGCGCTCGAAAGCAGCGCGTTCTTCGGCTTCGGCAGCAGCCTGCTGGTTGATCAGCGTGTGCAGCACGGGCAGCAGGAAGGCGGCAGTCTTGCCGCTGCCGGTCTGGCTGGAAACCATCAAGTCGATGAACTTGGTGGAGTCGTTGCCACCGCCCATTGCCAAGGGAATGGCCTTGAGCTGCACACTGGTGGGCTGGGTGTAGCCCAGGTCAGCTACGGCTTGCACGAGTTCAGGGGCCAGGCCCAGTTCGATAAAGCCGTTGGGTTCAGCGGTCACGGCAACGTCGGCCTCGGTGGCAGCTGCCACCACGGCGTCCAGAGGGGAAGACTGCACGGAAATGTCGGCAGCAAAGGAAGTGTCGGCAGGCGCGAATTCGCCCTGCACCAAAGAGGTGTCGGTCATGATTTTTCTCTCACGAAGACGATCGCAAGCGTAGCCTGCGAGTGGCTTCGTCAATGGTTAAAAAACATCAACCATCAAACGAAACCTGCATTGCTCTGGGCGGATGCTGGTGGGCGTTGTTCGCTAGTCCTGCACTGCGTTGAAAACAGTCGGCTGGCAAGCCCGGTGTGTGAGGGGAGATGCACAATCTGCGAGGAATGGATTCCTGCGCAGCCGCTGATTATGGCATGGATAGGTATTTTCCCGCAAGCCCCTCTCAGTTCTTGCGATACAAACCCACAAGGTCTTCAGCCGCCCTCCCCGGAATCCGTCACACCGAAAGCAGGTGCTTGCGGTAGTGCGCCAGTTCGTCAATGGACTCATGCACGTCTGCCAGGGCCGTGTGCTTCTGCGCTTTCTTGAAGCTGGTGTAGGCCTCGGGCTTCCAGCGCTTGGCCAATTCCTTAAGGGTGCTCACGTCCACGTTGCGGTAATGGAAGAATCGCTCCAGCTTGGGCATATAGCGCACCAGAAAGCGCCGGTCCTGGCCGATGCTGTTGCCGCACATAGGCGCAGTCCCTTTGGGAACGTACTTGCTCAGGAAGGCAATGATCTGCTGCTCTGCCTCCTCCTCCGTCACGGTCGAGGCCTTCACCTTGTCGATGAGGCCGCTGCGGCCGTGGGTGCCCTTGTTCCAGGCATCCATCTTGCCCAGCAGTTCATCGGACTGGTGGATCGCAAAAACTGGCCCCTCGATGCGCGGCTCCAGGCTCGGTCCCGTCACGATGACGGCGATTTCAAGAAGGCGGTCGGTATCGGGCTCCAGGCCTGTCATTTCGCAATCGAGCCAGACCAGGTTCTGGTCGGATTTGGCAAGTGCGTGAGGGGTGGGGTTGTTGGCTTCTGACATGGCGCGCATTGTCGCCGATGGCCTAAACTCGCCGCTCATGCCCACTTCCGACGCCTTCTCTCCCGCCCTGGCGCTGACGCTTGCGTTTGCCGCAGCTCTCACACTGGGCCTTGTGCTCAAGTTCTGGCTGGCTACGCGCCAGATCCGGCATGTGGCGCGACACCGCAGCGACGTTCCCGCACCATTTGCCGAACGCATCGCGCTGGCGGCGCACCAGAAGGCCGCGGATTACGCGATCACCAAGGCGCGCCTGGGCTTGCTGGAAATGGCACTGGGTGCGGCCGTGCTGCTGGGCTGGACACTGCTGGGTGGACTGGATGTGCTGAATCAGGCCCTGCTCAGCGCCCTGGGCGGCGGGATGTGGCAGCAGTTGGCGCTGCTGACCGCCTTCGCCGCCATCAGCGGCCTGATCGACCTGCCGCTGTCGCTGTACCAGACCTTCGTCGTGGAAGAGCGCTTTGGTTTCAACAAGATGACCTGGCGCCTGTGGGTTGCCGATGCGCTCAAGGGCCTGCTGGTCGGCGCACTCATCGGCCTGCCCATCGCCGCGCTGATCCTTTGGATCATGGCGGCGACCGGTCCGCTGTGGTGGCTATGGGCCTGGTGCTTCTGGATGGGTTTCAATCTGCTGCTGATGGTGGTGTATCCCACCTTCATCGCCCCGCTGTTCAACAAGTTCCAGCCCCTCGAAGATGAATCGCTCAAGGCCCGTGTCACTGCCCTCATGCAGCGCTGCGGCTTCTCGGCCAAAGGGCTGTTCGTGATGGACGGCAGCCGCCGCAGCGCGCATGCCAACGCCTACTTCACGGGCTTTGGCGCAGCAAAGCGCGTGGTGTTTTACGACACCCTCTTGCGCCAGCTGGCCCCGGGCGAGGTCGAGGCGGTGCTGGCCCATGAGCTGGGGCATTTCAAGCACCGCCACATCATCCAGCGTATCGTGACCATGTTCGCATTGAGCCTGGCAGGCTTTGCACTGCTGGGCTGGCTCTCCAACCAGGTGTGGTTCTACACCGGGCTGGGCGTGCGGCCGAGTATCTCGTTGGACCCCACCCTGGCCGCAGCCCCCAATGACGCATTGGCCCTGCTGCTTTTCATGCTTGTGGTGCCAGTCTTCACGTTTTTCATCTCGCCGCTGTTCTCGCAACTTTCGCGCCGCCACGAATTCCAGGCAGACGCCTACGCCGTCGCCCAGGCCAGCGGCGCCGACCTGTCCTCCGCCCTGCTCAAGCTCTACGAAGATAATGCCTCCACGCTCACACCCGACCCGGTGTACGTGAAGTTCTACTACTCGCACCCACCCGCCACCGAGCGGCTGGCGCGCATGCGCAACCCCTCCCATCCATGACTACCATGTTGAAGAAAAAAGACTGGTCAACGCTTACCCGTCGTGCGTTGACAGCTACCGAAGTTGTAGCAAACCTGGCCAAACTCGAAGGCTGGAGCCTGACGGGCGATGGCGCTGACGTCGCCATTGAGAAGACCTACCATTTCGCCAACTACTACGAGACCATCTCGTTCGTGAACGCCTTGGCCTTCATTGCCAATGCCCAGGATCACCACCCCGATCTGTCGGTGCACTACAGCCGCTGCGTGGTGCGCCTGAACACGCACGACGTGCATGGCATTTCATCCACGGATTTCGAGTGCGCAACGCAGTTCGATGCCCTGGTGGCCTGACCCCATGACCTTGCGCACCACAGGCTCCCATGGCTGAACGCAGCGCGCTCATGGACGGCACCGTGGTCGCCAGCCATGGGCGCCACTGCATGGTGGAGACGCCCGACGGCGAACGCCGCATCTGCCACCCACGCGGCAAAAAGAGCCAGGCAGTGGTGGGCGACCATGTGCTGTGGCAGGCGCCCCCGCCCGGCCAGGGCGAAGAGGGCACCATCGAAAAGGTCAAGGAACGGCGCAACCTCTTTTACCGACAGGACGAGATCCGCACCAAGTCGTTTGCCGCCAACCTCGACCAGGTGCTCATCCTGATCGCGGCAGAGCCGGTGTTTTCGGAAAGCCAGCTAGCCCGCGCCCTGATTGCCGCCGAGGCCGAGGGCATCAAGCCCATCATTGCACTCAACAAGAGCGATCTGGTCGAACCTTTCGCCCGCGCCTGGGAGCGCTTGCTGCCCTACCGGCACATGGGCGCCGGCAAGCACTATGGCGTGCTGCCGCTGTCGCTGGCGCTCTCCAGCGACGTGGACCGCGCGCTGCTGATGGAGCACCTTCAGGGCAAGACCACGCTGGTGCTGGGGCCCTCAGGGTCCGGCAAGAGCACCCTCATCAATCTGCTGGTGCCAGGCGCTTCCGTGCTCACCGGTGAAATCTCGCAGGCGCTGAACTCGGGCAAACACACCACCACCAGCACGCACTGGTACTGGATGGACAAGGCCCGTACCACCGCGCTCATCGATTCACCAGGTTTTCAGGAGTTTGGGCTGCACCACATTGCCCCCATGCAACTGGCAGCCTGCATGCCCGACATTGCAGCACATGCGACAGCCTGCAAGTTCTACAACTGCACGCACCTGCACGAGCCGGGCTGTGGCGTGCTGGATGCAGTCAAACTGGGCCCCAGCGCAGGCGGCATAAGCGCAACACGCTATAAAATCTATAGCGATCTATTTGAAGAACTGCGCCACACCCGGTACTGAGCCGGGCGCGGCCTTCACTCCTGGCGCGGCGGAAACCAGCGCACCCGTGAAACTGGCTTGCATGGGTGAGGGTGCGCCCCCTCCTCCGAGGGCAGCCGCACTGCAGTTCAGGGGGCTTGCCAGCTACCCCAGCAAACGCGCTAGCGTGAGCAACGCCAGCAGCAGCATCCACACCACCACCGAGCGCCACACCAACCCCACAACGCTGCGCAGGTGGCCCACCTCGGGCTCGCGGCCGGGGGTGGAATCGCTGTCACCCATGTCAGCGTCGATCTCCAGGCCCTGTGGCGCGTGCAATTCAGTGCGCGCCTTCAGTGCCTCGCCCCCGAGGCGTACATTGATGGCACCTGCCGTGGCGGCCAGCACCACGCCGTCGTTGTCATTGGGGAAACGCTGTGCGTGAAACCGCCAGCCCTCGATCGCCTCTTCAAAGCTGCCCACCACCGCAAAGCTCAGTGCGGTGAGCCGGGCCGGAAGCCAGTCGATGGCGGTCCACGCCTGCGCAGAGGCCTGCTGCAGGGAGGCGCTGGCAGGCTGGGCGCCCGTGCGCTGCTTGTAATGCCAATAGCGCGATACAAACTCAGCCAACCGGTACAGAACAGCCCCGGTCGGCCCCAGGCCCAGGGCAGCCAGCACGGAGAACCATGCCAACACGCCGAACACATGCCGGTGGGCCGCCAACACTGAATACTCGATTACATGGCGCACGATCTCGCTGCGCGGTAGCGCCCCTACATCCACCTGCTGCCAGTGGGCCAGGCGCTCGCGGGCAGCATCTTCATCGCCCTCCTCCAACGCGTCGCGGATGCCCGTGAAGTGGTGGCTGAACTGCCGAAACCCGAGCGTGATGTACAGCACTGCCACACTCCACAGCACCGCAAAGGGCCACCCCAGCCCCCAAAGCAATAGCCAGTGAATGGCCAGGGTCACCAGGGCGGGAACCAGCACCGCAAGGCTCCAGGCCACCCAGCCGTGGTGCGGCTTGCCCGCATCAAAATTGCGGCTCACGGACAGCGCCCACGCTCGCAGACCCGCATGAATGGGATTGCTGCGTGCCAGCGGGCGGGCCTGCTCGATCAGCAGAGCGAACAGGATGGCGAAGAAACTCATGGGGGCAATGATACTGGTGCTTTGCCCCGATGCACCCTATCGCACGCGGGCCCGGTTTACGCCTGCATGAAACGGTAGAAGTTGCGCAGCATGCCTGCTGTCGCACCCCAGATGTAATGGTTCTTGCCGCCGTCCTGGTAGGGCATCGAGAACCACTCCCGGTGTACGCCATCCCGGTCGAACACATGGCGCCGGTGGTTGGCGGGATTGAGCAGAAAATCGAGCGGCACCTCGAAAAGGTCGGCCACTTCATACGGATTGGGTTGGAGCACGCAGTCCGGCTGCACCAGCGCCACCACGGGCGTGATGATGAACGATGAGCCGGTGACATAGATTGGCAACGTGCCGAGCACTTCGACAAAATCCCGAGCAAGCCCCACCTCTTCCTGCGCCTCGCGCAAGGCCGTGTCGGCAGGCGTTGCATCTCCCGCGTCTGCCCGCCCACCGGGGAAGGCCACCTGCCCCGAATGGGTGGAGAGGTGGGCCGTGCGTTCGGTCAACAGCACCATGGGCTGTTCGCGCAGCACGATGGCAATCAGCACCGACGCACGGGCGGGCTCGCGGTTCATGAACTTCTTTTCCAGCAGCACCTCAGGCTCCCACTGCGGCGGGTGCGCAAAACGCGCCCGCAGCGCTTCAGCGGTCTGCGCCTGAACCGGCACCGCAGGCAGGTGCGCATCCACCCCCACCACCGGAACAAGGCGGGGGTCAAAGTCGGGCAGGCTCGACAAAGGAGCGATCACCAACGAGACAGCAAGACTGGAAGAAGGGTCCACAAGAAGGGGGAGGTGAACAAGCCAAAAAACAAAAAGCCGCTACAGGCAGACGCTGTAGCGGCTTGTGAGGTCGAGCCTGCGCCTTATGCGGCGGTGGCGGCTGCAGCCTTGTTGACACGCGAAGGCAGCTTTTCCTTGATACGTGCCGACTTGCCGCTGCGGTCACGCAGGTAGTACAGCTTGGCACGGCGCACATCACCACGGCGCTTGACTTCAATGCTGGCGATCAGGGGGCTGTAGGTCTGGAACGTACGCTCCACGCCTTCGCCGCTGGAGATCTTGCGCACGGTGAAGCCGCTGTTCAGGCCGCGATTGCGCTTGGCAATCACCACACCTTCGTAGGCCTGCACGCGCTTACGGGTACCTTCCACCACATTCACGCTCACGATGACGGTGTCACCAGGGGCGAATTCGGGGATGGTCTTGTTCAAGCGGGCGATTTCTTCCGCTTCCAGGGTCTGAATCAGGTTCATGTTTGATATCCAACGATCTTGTCCGCGCCAAAAATGGCTGCGTCGGGATTGACGTCTCAGTGTTTTGCGGGAGAACTCCCTGTCAAAACGGCCGGCCAGAGGATCGAAAAGCCTTTGATTATAGCAATTCAGCTGAGCTTGGCCAATACTGCTTCATCCGCAGCGGCCAGATGCCCTGCTTTGCGCGCCGCCTCGATGAGATCGGGCCTGTGCCGGGCCGTGGTGGCCAGGCGCTGGTCGCGCCGCCAGCGCTCGATCTGCGCATGGTGGCCAGACATCAGCGCGGCAGGCACCTGCTGCCCAGCCCATTCTTCAGGGCGCGTGTAGTGCGGGCAATCGAGCAGGCCGTCGAGCGCCGGGTTGAAGCTGTCGAGCTGGTGGCTGCCCTCATCATTGAGCACACCGGGCTGCAAGCGCGCCACAGCGTCCAGCAGGGCTATGGCAGCGATTTCGCCACCCGACAGCACAAAGTCGCCCAGACTCATCTGCAGATCGACATGGGTATCGATGAAGCGCTGGTCAATGCCTTCATAGCGCCCGCACAGCAGGATTGCACCCGTACTTGCAGACCAGCGCTCTACGGCAGCATGGTTCAGCGTTTCGCCAATGGGCGAAAAAAGGACCAGCGGCGCCTCACTACTCTCGGCCTCACCACGCTCCACCCGGATAGCTGCAAGACACCGGGCGAGGGGCTCAGCCATCATCACCATGCCCGGCCCGCCGCCAAAGGGCCGGTCATCGACACGGCGGTAGTTGCCATCGGCATAGTCGCGCGGGTTCCACAGGCGTACATCGACCTGGCCGCCGGCATACGCGCGGCGGGTCACGCCGCTGGCCAGGAACGGCGCAAACAGCTCGGGGAACAGGGTGATGATGTCAAAGCGCATGGTGGGCGGCGCCAGGGCGGGAGTTCCGATCAGTAGTCCGGCTGCCAGTCCACCGTGATGCGCTTTTCGGCCAGGTCCACGTTGTCAATGAAGGCCGAGACAAAAGGGATCATCCGCTCCTGTGCCTTGCCGTCCTGCTCATAAGTCAACACCAGCACCGTCTGCGGACCGGTGGACATCAATTCCTGCACCTGCCCCAGCGCCACACCTTCGCGGTTGACGACCGCAAGACCGATCAGATCGATCCAGTAGTACTCGCCCTCCGTGGTGGACGGAAAGCTGGAGCGCGGCACAAAGATGCGCGCGCCGCGCAAGGCTTCGGCGGCATCGCGGTCATCAATGCCCTGCGCCCAGGCAACCACGGTGTCCGAATGGTCCTTGGCCTGGCGGATGGACAACAACACGGTGCCCGCAAAGGTCTTGGCGCCGCGTTCGGAAGGCTGCAGGTACCAGCGTTTGGATGAAAACAGCGCCTCAGGGCTGCTGCTGTGCGACAGCACCTTGAACCAGCCCTTGACACCCCAGGCATCGGCAATGCGCCCCACTTCAACGGCGTCTGTGGGCAGCTCTGCGGGTTCGAGGGTCAGGTTGGTGGCCATGGCGGGGGATTCCAGAATAGGAAAAGGGCGGGTTTCGCCAGGCATGCCGACGAAACCCGCCCTTTTCAGGGAGCTTTAAGCAGCCTTCTTGGCGGCTTGCTTGATCAGGCGGTCCACGGTAGGCGAGGACTGGGCGCCCACGCTCTTCCAGTACGTCAGACGGTCTTGCACGATGCGCAGGCCTTCTTCAGATTCCTTGGCGGTGGGGTTGTAGAAGCCGATGCGCTCGATGAAGCGGCCATCACGGCGCACGCGCTTGTCAGCAACGACGATGTTGAAGAACGGACGGCCCTTGGAGCCGCCGCGGGAGAGTCGAATGACGACCATGATTTATCCTTCGGGTGGTGAACTCCGGCAACATTTGCCTTGAGCCACTGTGTTCGCAACCATATTCGCAACGCTTGAGACACGCGACATGGCCACCCGGCCAGCGACACGCTGCAAAGCCCGCGATTATATCCATTTCCCTCTTCCATGCCCAAAATTCGTTCCAGCACCGACAGCGATATTCCCGCCATCACGGCCATTTACCAACACCATGTGCTTCACGGCACAGGCACCTTCGAGATCGATCCACCATCTGAAGCCGACATGGCAGGCCGCCGTGCCGACGTGCTGGCCCGAGGCCTGCCCTGGCTGGTGGCCGAAAAGGACGGCCAGGTGCTGGGCTATGCCTATGCCAACTGGTTCAAGCCCCGTCCAGCCTACCGGTTCTCTGCCGAGGACTCGATCTACGTGGCCGACAGCGCCCGCGGCATGGGCCTGGGCCGCAAGCTGCTGACCGAGCTGGCGGCCCAGGCCGAAGCAGCTGGGGTACGCAAGCTGCTGGCCGTGATTGGCGACTCGGCCAACGCGGGCTCGATCGGTGTGCACCGGGCGCTGGGCTTCACCGACGTGGGTGTCATGCGTTCGGTGGGATGGAAGTTCGGCGCTTGGCGCGACATCGTGCTCATGGAGAAAACCCTGGGCGCGGGCGACACCACATCGCCCGAATGAAAACGGCCCCCATGCTCGCCCCGCAGCACAGAGCGCAGCCCTCCGAAGCGGCCCCCTTGGAGACCACTTGTTCATCTTGGGGCGGCCCGACGATGAATAATGCCCCATGAAAAACAAAACTTTGGCGACATGGCTTGCCTTCGTGGGCGGGCCGCTGGGCCTTCACCGCTTTTACCTGCACGGGATCACCGACATGCTGGGCTGGCTGCTCCCGATACCGACGGCCCTCGGTATCTACGGCATCCAGCGCGTGCAGCAGCTCGGCCAGGACGACCACACCAGCTGGATGCTGATTCCTTTGCTGGGCTTCACGATTGCGGGCTGCGCCTTGCAAGCCATCCTGTTTGCACTCAAGACGCCCGAGGCGTGGAACGCGCGCTACAACCCCACGGCCGCACCCGACGCCCCGGCGGGCAGGACCCAATGGATCACCATCGGCGCCATCGTGGTCTCGCTGTTGGTGGGCACGGCGGTGCTGATGGCCAGCCTCGCGTTCAGCTTCCAACGGTACTTCGAGTACCAGATCGAGGAAGCTCGCAAGATCTCGCAGTGACCGACACCCACCAAGCGGACGCCCCATTAAATTCACATTCAAATGGGGCGTTAGCGCTTTTCCATATTGTCTGATTAGCTATACATTCAATAGCAAATCAGGAGTCAGGGCATTCAGAATATCTGCAGACTGATCCAGTACGCCACGGCAGCCACAAACGCACTGGCGGGGATGGTCAAGATCCACGCCCAGACGATATTGCCTGCCACGCCCCAGCGCACTGCGCTGGCGCGCTGCGTGGAGCCCACGCCCACGATGGCGCCTGTGATGGTGTGGGTAGTGGACACCGGAATACCCAGCGTTGTTGCCAGGAACAGGGTCAGCGCCCCGCCCGTCTCGGCACAGAAGCCGCCGACGGGCTTGAGCTTGGTGATCTTCTGGCCCATGGTTTTCACGATGCGCCAGCCGCCGAACATGGTTCCAAGGCCGATAGCCACGTAGCAGCTGACAATCGTCCAGGTGGGCGGCGAAGCATCGCTTGCCGACGAATACCCTGTGGCAATCAGCAGCAGCCAGATGATGCCGATGGTCTTTTGCGCATCGTTGCCGCCGTGGCCCAGGCTGTAGGCCCCTGCGGACACGAGCTGCAGGCGCCGGAACCATTTGTCCACCCGGCTTGGCCGCGTTCGCCGAAAGATGTGCGCCACAGCCACCATCATGAGAGAGCCCAGCAGGAAGCCGAGCAAGGGCGAAACGAAGATGAACGCCACGGTCTTGAGGATGCCGGTGGAGATCAGCGCGCTGGCACCCGCCTTGGCGATCACCGCCCCCACGATGCCGCCGATGAGCGCATGCGATGAGCTGCTGGGGATGCCGTAGTACCAGGTGATGACGTTCCAGGTGATGGCGCCCACCAAGGCACCGAACACCACATGGGTGTCCACGATGCCGGGCTGAACGATGCCCTTGCCCACCGTGGCGGCCACGCTCAGGTGGAAGACAAAGATCGCTACAAAGTTGAAGAACGCGGCGAACAGCACCGCCTGTGCGGGCTTGAGCACGCCGGTGGACACCACCGTGGCAATCGAATTGGCAGCGTCATGGAACCCGTTCATGAAATCGAACAGGATCGCCAGTGCCACGAGCAGAACCACAACCCAGAGGGCCGTTTGTACGGTTTCCATACTGGTCAGCCTGCCGGATCAGGAGTTTTCGAGGACGATGCCCTCGATGCAATTGGCCACGTCCTCGCACTTGTCGGTGATGGTCTCCAGCAGCTCGTAGATGGCCTTGAGCTTGATCACCTCGCGCACATCGGGCTCTTCACGGAAGAGCTTGCTCATGGCGCTGCGCATCACGCGGTCGGCGTCGGATTCGAGCTTGTCGATCTCTTCGCAGGTCTTGAGCGCGGCTTCAGCCACGGCCGGATCGGCGATCTTGTCGAGCAACTTGACGGCATCACGCAGGCGTTCGCAGCACTTGAGGCTCAGGTCGGTCAGGCGGGTGATCTCTTCCGTCATGTGGCGCACGTCGTACAGCGCCATGGTCTCGGCAGAGTCCTGAATCAGGTCGGCCACATCGTCCATGGTGTTGATCAGCGTGTGGATCTGCTCGCGGTCGATAGGGGTGATGAAGGTCTTGTGGATGGCCTTGTTCACCTCGTGCGTCACGCGGTCAGCAGCACGCTCGGCGTTGTCCACATCCTGGTTGTATTTGTCGCGCAGGTGCGGGTCGCTGTAGTTGGCCACCAGTTGCGAGAAAGCCCGGGCCGCCTCGACGATGCGGTCTGCATGCTGGTTGAACATTTCGAAAAAATTGCCTTCGCGTGGCAACAGCTTGGCAAACAGCATGGAGGCTCCTGGATCGGTATCGATTTTTTGAAAATGAGACAAAGCCATGACAAAACCATGACTTTTAAGTGACGGGCGAGTTTAACCGGCCGCCCTCACCCGCAGCCACGGGCGCCCGGCGCGGATACCGGGCAACACGCACCATTCATCAGGCACTGCGGAAAATGAAATACACAGCCCCCACCAGGCACAGGCCTGCCCAGAGGTAGTCCCACTTCAGGGGCTGGCCCATGTAGAACACCGCGAACGGCACGAACACCGCCAGCGTGATCACCTCCTGCATGATCTTGAGCTGCCCCACGTTGAACTGGGTAAACCCGATCCGGTTGGCGGGCACCTGCAGCAGGTACTCGAACAATGCAATGCCCCAACTCACCAGCGCTGCGGTGTACCAGGGTGACGTGGCCAGGTTCTTGAGGTGCCCGTACCAGGCGAAGGTCATGAAAACGTTGCTGGCAATCAGCAGCAACACGGTCTGGAGTGATACGGGCAAGGATTGCAGAGCGGACATCGACATGCGGCGACAGGTGGTGGCGGGATGGGTGCAAATTATGAACAAAATTGGCATCTGGCGCTTGATACACATCCGCCATAAGCTATAGAAAATATAGCAATCACTTCATACAAACGCCAACGCCTGCGCCAAAAAAAAAGCACCGCCGTGTGGCAGTGCCTTGTGCGACGCACCATGCGCCTGCCCCACGCAGGGCGGGCCGGGCATGGGTGTTGCCTTATTCGCCCAGGTAGGCGGCGCGCACCTTGGGATCGTTCAAGAGTTCCTGGCCGGGGCCGGCCATGGTGATCAGGCCGGACTCCATCACGTAGCCACGGTCGGCAATGGCCAGCGCCCGGCTCGCGTTCTGCTCCACCAGCAAAATGGTGACGCCCAGGGCGTACACATCGCGCACCACTTCAAAGATCTTGTCCACCATGATGGGCGACAGACCCATGGAGGGCTCGTCCAGCAGCAGCACCTTGGGCTGGCTCATCAGCGCACGGCCCATGGCCAGCATCTGCTGCTCACCGCCCGACATGGTTCCGGCCAGTTGGTCCTTGCGCTCGCGCAGGCGCGGGAAGATGGTGAACATCTTTTCGATGTCGGCCAGGATGCCTGCCTTATCGCGGCGCGTGTAGGCGCCCATCTGCAGGTTCTCGGTGATGGTCATGCGGGCGAACACGCCCCGGCCTTCCGGCACCATCACAAGGCCCTTCTTCACCAGATCCCACGCGCCTTTGCCCTTGATGCTTTCACCCAGGTAATGGATGTCGCCATCGTTCATGCCCAGGGTGCCGGTGATCGCCTTCATGGTGGTGGTCTTGCCAGCGCCGTTGGAGCCAATCAGCGAAACCAATTCCCCCTCGCGCACTTCAAAGTCCACGCCCTTCACGGCCTGGATACCGCCGTAGGCCACTTTCAGGCCCTTGACCTGCAGCAGTACCTTGTTGGATTTTTCGGCCATTCTCAATGTCCTCCGGTGCCCAGATAGGCCTCAATCACTTTTTCGTTCTTCTGCACGGTGGCAGGCGTACCTTCGGCGATCTGCTTGCCGTAGTCGAGCACCGTCACGCGGTCGCACAGGCCCATCACCAGCTTCACGTCGTGCTCGATGAGCAAGATGGTGCGGTTGTCGTTGCGGATGCGGTCGATCAGCTCGCGCAGCAGCACCTTTTCGGTGGCGTTCATGCCGGCTGCGGGCTCGTCCAGCGCAATCAGTTGCGGATCGGTGGCCAGGGCGCGGGCGATCTCCAGGCGGCGTTGGTCGCCGTACGACAGCGTGCGTGCCTTGTAGTCGGCGAACTTGCCAATGCCCACGTAGTCGAGCAGTTCCTGCGCGCGCTTGGCAATGGCCAGCTCTTCTTCCTTGAAACCCTTGGTGCGCAGCACCGCGCCCAGCAGGCCGGACTTGGTGCGGATGTGGCGGCCCACCATCACGTTTTCCAGCGCCGTCATTTCTGCAAACAGGCGGATGTTCTGGAAGGTGCGGGCAATGCCCGCCTTGGCCACTTCATGCACGGCCGTGGGCTCGTAAGGCTTGCCGGCGAGCTCAAAGGTGCCGCTGTCGGGGGTGTACAGGCCGGTGATCACGTTGAAGAACGTGGTCTTGCCCGCGCCGTTGGGACCGATCAGGCCATAGACCTGGCCACGCTCGATGGTGATGCCCACGTCGGAGAGGGCTTGCAGGCCACCAAAACGCTTGGAAATACCTGCAACCCGCAGCACCACGTCGCTGGCTGATTTCTGAATGTTCTCTGCCATGTTCTAACTTTCTGCGGTGTTCAGGTCTTCTGCGTGAGGCTCTTGCCATGGTCGGGCGCTGGCCACAGACCACGGGGACGCATCAGCATGATGATGATCATGGCCAGTGCGATCAGCAGCTGGCGCAGGATGGCGGAGTCCAGACGGCCGTCCGTCATGGCCTGCAGCGGGCCTGCCACGTAGCGCAGCACTTCGGGCAAGGCCGACAGCAGCACGGCCCCCAGGATCACGCCGGGAATGTGGCCGATACCGCCCAGCACCACCATGGCGACGATCATGACCGACTCCATCAGGCTGAACGACTCGGGCGACACAAAGCCCTGGAACGCACCGAACATCGCACCCGACACGCCGCCAAACGAAGCGCCCATGCCGAAGGCCAGCAGCTTCATGTTGCGGGTGTTGATGCCCATCGCCTTGGCGGCGATTTCATCTTCACGGATGGCCATCCAGGCGCGGCCGATGCGTGAGTCCTGCAGGCGATAGCAAATAACGATGGAGATCACCACCAGAACCAGGAACAGGTAGTAGTACAGCGTGACGGAGCTGATATCAAAGCCGAACACCTCCAGGCGCTTGCCCAGGTCCAGGCCAAAAATCTTGACCGAGTCGATCTGGCCCAGGCCCTTGGGGCCGTTGGTCAGGTTGACGGGGTGGTCCAGGTTGTTCAGGAAGATACGGATGATTTCGCCGAAGCCCAAGGTCACGATGGCCAGGTAGTCCCCGCGCAACTTGAGCGTGGGCGCCCCCAAAAGCGCTCCGAAGAACGCCGCCAGTAATGCCGCCACCGGTATCACCAGCCACAGCGAGGTGTGCAAGCCGTTGGGGAACATGGCGGCAAACGCCGCAAAGTTGTCCGCAAGGTGCGGCGAGGCCATCAAGGCAAACAGGTAGGCGCCCACGGCGTAGAACGCCACGTAGCCCAGGTCCAGCAGGCCGGCGTAGCCCACCACGATGTTCAGGCCCAGGGCCAGCAGCACATACAGCAGCGCCAGGTCGGCAATGCGCACCCAGGCGTTGCCGAAGGATTGCAGGATCAGCGGCAGCACCAGCAGCGCGACGGCGCCGATGATCCAGTTGGTTTTGGTGTTCTTCATGGTGTGAGGCTCCTCAGGCGCGATCGGCCACACGCTCACCCAGCAGGCCCGAAGGACGCAGCGTCAGGATGATGATGAGCACGATGAACGCAAAGATGTCGGTGTAGTGGCTGCCCAGCAGACCGCCCGTGAGCGTGCCGATGTAGCCCGAGCCGATGGCTTCGATGAGACCCAGCAAAATGCCGCCCACCACTGCACCGGCCAAGTTGCCAATGCCGCCGAACACCGCCGCCGTGAAGGCCTTGAGGCCCGGCAGGAAGCCCATGGTGTGCTGCGCCGTGCCGTAGTTGGAGGCATACATGATGCCGGCCACGGCGGCCAGAATGGCGCCGATGATGAAGGTGGCGGAAATCACCATGTCGGGCTTGACGCCCATCAGGGAAGCAACGCGGGGGTTCTCCGCCGTGGCGCGCATCGCGCGGCCCAGGTTGGTGTGGTTCACCAGGTACACCAGCGAGGCCAGGGCAACAGCGGTCACGCCCAGGATCAGGATCTGTGTGGGGGTGATGTAAGCGCCACCCACCTCGAACGGCGCGCTGGGCAACATCGTGGGATAGGGCTTGTAGTTGGGCTTCCAGATGATCATGGCCAGCGTCTGCAGCAGGATCGACATGCCGATGGCGGTGATCAGGGGGGCGAGACGAGGACTGTTGCGCAGAGGGCGGTAGGCCACCTTCTCGATCACAAAATTGAGCGTTGCGGCAACCACGCAGGCAATGAGGGTGGCCAGCAGCAGGATGAGCCAGCCCGGGGCGCCAGGCATTGCAGCCTGCATCATTCCTATACAACTCCAACTGGTCAGAGCCCCGATCATGAGCACTTCGCCGTGGGCGAAATTGATCAGCTGAATAATGCCGTACACCATCGTGTAGCCCAAGGCTATCAAGGCGTACATGCTGCCGAGTACCAGACCGTTGATGATCTGTTGCAGCAAAATGTCCATAAGAGAAGTCCTTCGTTTGTAACGTACCCACCGCTTTGGCACCGGAATCGGTACAGCCTTGTGGGCCCGACTGCCATCTAGCAAAAAACCCGCCAGAAGTGCAGCTGTGCGGGTTTGTGGACGGGATTGTAGCGAGTAGTCACAAGCGGCCCCCACCAAGCCGGGCGGGGTTTTCCCTCGGGTTGGCGCCACATCAGCGCGCAACGCAATCCATAAGCTCACATGATGCAAGCAGGAAAATTGATGTGCAAACTTATTACCAGCTTCATGCCAAATCAGCATGACGCGGGGTGCGCCTCCCATGGGCAGAGGTTCAGGACTTTTCGTCCGGCCCATCCTCCAGATCGGCCGAAACATTGCGCGCACGCAGCTCACGCAATTTCTGTGCAATCTTGATTTCGAGCCCGCGCTCCACCGGCGCGTAAAAACCGGGCTCCGGCATGCCCTCGGGCAGGTAGTTTTCGCCTGCGGCGAAGCCGCCCTCTTCGTCGTGCGCGTAGCGGTAGCCCTTGCCGTAGTCGAGCTGTTTCATGAGCTGTGTTGGTGCGTTGCGCAGGTGCATGGGCACGGGGCGGGTGCCGTCCTGCTTCACCCAGGCGCGGGCTGCGTTGTAGGCCTTGTAGACCGCGTTGGACTTGGGCGCCACGGCCAGGTACACCACACACTCGGCCAGGGCCAGCTCACCCTCGGGGCTGCCCAGGCGCTCGTACACCTCGGTCGCGTCCAGCGCCAGGCGCAGCGCACGCGGGTCGGCCAGGCCGATGTCCTCGCTGGCCATGCGCACCAGGCGGCGCGCCATGTAGCGCGGGTCGGCACCGCCGTCGAGCATGCGCACCAGCCAATACAGCGCGGCATCGGGGTCGGAGCCGCGCACCGACTTGTGCAGCGCGCTGATGGTGTCGTAGAACTGCTCGCCGCCCTTGTCATAGCGGCGCATGCGCTCGCCCAGCACCTTGAGCAGCCAGGCGTCGGTGATCTCGGACAGCTTCTCCTGCGTGGCCGCCATGGCCAGGGTTTCGAGTGTGTTGAGCAATCTGCGGGCATCGCCATCGGCATAGGCCACCAGGCGGTCAATTGCTACATCTTCGATAGCTGGTAGCGCTTTCTCCGCCTGCGCCAGAGCCACTATTTGCTTCAAATCCTGTTCGGACAGCGGCTGCAGCACGTACACGGCGGCGCGGGATAGCAGCGCCGAGTTCACCTCGAACGACGGGTTTTCGGTGGTTGCACCAATGAAGGTAAACAACCCGCTCTCCACATGCGGCAAGAAGGCATCTTGCTGGCTCTTGTTGAAGCGGTGCACTTCATCCACGAAGACGATCGTGCGCTGCTGCATCAGACCATCACGCGCGGCCTCGGCACGTTCGACCGCTTCGCGGATGTCCTTGACCCCCCCCAGCACGGCACTGATGCTGATGAACTGCGCGTCAAAGGCATCGGCCATGAGCCGCGCGATGGTCGTCTTGCCCACACCCGGCGGGCCCCAGAGGATGCAGCTGTGCGGGCGGCCCGATTCGAACGCGAGCCGCAGCGGCATGCCCGGGCCCAGCACATGCTGCTGCCCGATCACCTCGCCCAGCGTGCGGGGCCGCAGGCGCTCGGCCAGGGGCTGGTGGGCCGAGGGGTGGGCCTGGGAAGGTGCTGCGGAGGCACTGCGTGCTGCCATGTTCGTATCCTGTCTACATCACGCTGATTTTTAAGCCAAATTGGCCTCTAGCGCTTATCTGATAAGCGCTGGCAGCTATATTTTTCGCAGCAACTTACTGCTTCACCACATCCGCTCCAGCGGGCGGCTTGAACTGGAAGGTGCTGGCGGACAGCCCTGCGTTGGCCTGCATGCCATTGAAACGAATCAGGGAGCGCTGGCCAAAGCTGTCCAGAATGTCGAGGGCCGCCAGTTGCTCACCCGCAAAACCCACGCGCACGCTCTTGAGCTGGCCATCCTTGGTCTTGGGGCTGGCCAGCACCCACTGCAGGCCATCCTGCTCAGGCGCTGCTTCGAGCGTGAACTCGGCCTTGAGCGCCGACAGGTCGGGGGCCGATGCGAGCAGCGCGGCGGGCGTGCTGCCCAGCGCCTGTGACTGCGAACGCTGGGTGACCTGGTTCAGGTCCACGTCGTACAGCCACAGGGTCTGGCCATCGGCCACGATGGTCTGCTCGAAGGGTTTCTTGTAGACGAACTTGAAACGCCCGGGGCGCTGGAATTCAAAACTGCCGCTTGATGTCTTGGTGCGCGCGGTCTGGCCGTCCTTGGGGGGCGAAGTCACGGTCTGCGTGAAATCCGCCTTGCCCGTTTGTGTGCCCTTCATGAACGATTCAAGGCTTTTCAAGCCATCAGCGCTTGCCAGCGTTGCGCTGGCAGCTATCAAAATTGCAGTAACGGTCTTTTTCAAAAGGAACTCCTGTGGGGCATGGGCTGGGCTCATCGCCCTGCCCTTGTCATTCGCTGCGCGCGGGAACCAGCACTTCGCGCTGACCGCTGGTGGTCAGGCCACTCACGAGGCCCGCCTTTTCCATGTCTTCCAGCAGCCGCGCCGAGCGGTTGTAGCCAATGCGCAGCTTGCGCTGCACGTACGAGATGCTCGCCTTGCGGTCCTTGAGCACCACTTCGACGGCCTGGTCGTACATGGGGTCCTTCTCGCCCCCTTCACCACCGCCGCCGTCCCCTGACAGATCACCGTCGCCATCCACAGTTCCGCCTTCGAGCACGCCCTCTATGTAGTCCGGCTCCCCTTGTTCCTTGAGGTAACTGACGACACGGTGTACTTCCTCGTCCGACACGAAGGCCCCGTGCACGCGGATCGGCAGGCCCGTGCCACTGGCCATGTAGAGCATGTCACCCATGCCCAGTAGCGCCTCGGCGCCCATCTGGTCGAGAATGGTGCGGCTGTCGATCTTGGAGCCCACCGAGAACGCGATGCGGGTGGGGATATTGGCCTTGATCAGGCCGGTGATCACGTCCACGCTGGGGCGCTGGGTGGCCAGGATCAGGTGGATACCCGCCGCGCGCGCCTTCTGCGCCAGGCGGGCGATGAGTTCTTCGATCTTCTTGCCCACCACCATCATCAGGTCGGCCAGCTCGTCAATGATGACCACGATGTGCGGCAGGCGCTGCAGCGGTTCGGGCTCTTCGGGCGTCAGGCTGAAGGGGTTGTAGATGAACTCCTCGCGCGCCTTGGCTTCGTCGATCTTGGTGTTGTAGCCCGCCAGGTTGCGCACGCCCAGCTTCGACATGAGCTTGTAGCGCCGCTCCATCTCGGCCACGCACCAGTTCAGGCCGTGCGCCGCCTGCTTCATGTCGGTGACCACGGGCGCCAACAGGTGCGGGATGCCTTCGTACACCGACATTTCCAGCATCTTGGGGTCGATCATCAACAGGCGCACATCGCGCGCCTCGGCCTTGTACAGCAGCGACAGGATCATCGCGTTGATCCCCACCGACTTGCCCGAGCCCGTGGTACCCGCCACCAGCACGTGCGGCATCTTCGCAAGGTCTGCCACCACCGGGTTGCCCACGATGTCCTTGCCCAGGCCCATGGTGAGCATGCTCTTGGCCTCGTGGTACACCTGCGAGCCCAAAATTTCGGACAGGCGGATGGACTGCCGCTTGGCGTTGGGCAGCTCCAGCGCCATGAAGTTCTTGCCGGGGATGGTCTCCACCACGCGGATCGACACCAGGCTGAGCGAACGCGCCAAGTCCTTGGCCAGGCCCACAATCTGCGAGCCCTTCACGCCGGTGGCAGGCTCGATCTCGTAGCGCGTGATGACTGGGCCGGGCATGGCGGCCACCACGCGCACTTCCACGCCAAAGTCCTTGAGCTTTTTCTCGATGAGGCGGCTGGTCATCTCCAGCGTCTCGGGCGCCACGGTTTCCTGGCGCTGCAGCGGGCCATCGAGCAGGTCCACCAGTGGCAGCTTGCTGTCGGGCATCTCGGTGAACAGCGGCTTCTGGCGCTCCTTAACCACGCGGGTGCTCTGCGGCACGTCTACCAGCACGGGTTCGATGATCTGGATCGGTTGGGGGTGGTGCACCTCGCTTTCGGTGCGTTCCTCGAGCACCACCACTTCACGCTCGCGCGCGGCCTTGCGGCCCACAGCCACATCCTTGGCCACTTCGCGCTTGGCCAGGCGCGACTGCACCAATGCGTCGATGCGCCCTCCCACAATTTCCGCGACATGGCCCCAGGAGAAACGGAACACCAGCGCCGCCCCCAGCACAGCCAGCACGATCGCCAGCAGGCCCGAGCCCGTAAAACCCAGCCACTTCACACTGGCAGGCCCCGTGATGTAGCCCAGCACGCCACCAGCATGCCCCGGCAGGAACGCTTCAAACCGGTACAGGCGCGACCACTCCAGCGCAGTGCTGGCACACATCAACACCACCAGCCCCACCCAGAACATGGCCCGCCTGCGCATCGGGCTTACCGCGCCCGGGGCCGATTCGCCGCCGCGCATCCACCGCGCCAGCGACGACAACCAGGCCCGCACACCGGCCGCCACACACCACCACACCGAAAAACCCAGTGCAAAGTAGCTGCCATCGGCCAGCCACGCACCAAACCGGCCTGCCCAGTTGGCGACCAAACGCCCACCCCGGGCGCCCGAAGTGGACCAAGCGGCATCCTGCGCGGAATAGCTCAGCAGGGCCAGCAACCAGAAAACCAGGGCCAGCAGCCCCACCATCAGGCCAATTTCGTGGCCAAAACGGGCAGCGCCCGCACGCGGCGGCGACTTCGCCGCAGCCGATGCATTCAGGGTATTGAGGGAATAGGTCATAAGCGTGCCGGGCGAGCTTACCGCAAGCCCCCCGGGCATGACACCCGGGCTGAAGCGTTGCTAACTCAACGCGTTCAGTCGGTCCTTGAGGACAGTGGCGCCACTGGGCAATGCCTCGATAAAGCCACGCTCTTCCAGATCTTTCATCACGCGGCTGACCATCTCGCGGGAGGCGCCCACCATCTTGGCCAGGTCCTGCCGGGAGATTTTGTCTTTGATCACCAACTGGCCCTGAGCGTCGGGCACCGCAAAGTCCAGCAGGGCATGGGCCACACGCCCATACACATCCAGCAACGCCAGTGACTCAATCTTGCGGTCGGCATGGCGCAGACGCTTGACCAGCCCCCGCATCACCACCAGCGACATGGAGGCGTTCTCTGTGAGGCAACGCGCGAACTCTGCGCGCCCGAGCATGAGCACATCGGTCTGCACCTCGGCACGCACCGTGGCCGAGTGGGGTTCGTTGTCGATGATGCTCATCTCGCCGAGGTAGTCGCCCTGCGCGAGGGTGGCCAAAATCACCTCACGCCCCCGGCTGTCCGATGTCATCACGCGGGCGCGCCCCGTGAGCAGGATGAACAGGGCGTTGGATTTTTGCCCTTGCTCCACCAGCGCCTCGCCACGCTTGAAGCGGCGCTTGATCACCGCACCACTGATCACCTCGGCCTGGGCCACCGTAAGCAGCGAAAACAAGGGCACCCGGCGCAGCAGGTCCAGGTTGGACAACATCGTCGACATGAAAACTCCTCTCTAGAGCGACCCAACCGGAGCCGCACGGGTTGTGCAAGGGGTATCAATGGGTTCTTACAATCGCCGTGATTGAAAAAGGGACCGCTCGCGTGAGCGGTGCACGGTTGATACTTGCCAGTTCAACCCCCAGCTTCCCCAACAGCGCCGCATGTAGCAGGCGCAAAACACAGGCTTTTACCATGTCCACCACCCAACACGCGAAAGTTCTGATCCTTGGCTCTGGCCCTGCGGGCTACACCGCAGCGGTTTATGCCGCCCGCGCCAACCTGAACCCGGTGCTCATCACCGGCATGGCCCAGGGTGGCCAGCTGATGACCACGACCGAGGTGGACAACTGGCCGGCCGACGTGCATGGTGTGCAGGGGCCGGAGCTGATGCAGCGCTTTCTGGAGCACGCCGAGCGCTTCAAGACCCAGATCATCTTTGACCACATCAACAAGGTCGATTTCAGCCAGCGCCCCTTCACCCTCACCGGCGACAGCGGCACCTACACCTGCGATGCGCTGATCCTGGCCACTGGCGCATCGGCCAAGTACCTGGGCCTGCCTTCGGAAGAGGCCTTCATGGGCAAAGGCGTGTCGGGCTGCGCCACCTGCGACGGCTTCTTCTACCGCGAGCAGGACGTCTGCGTGGTCGGTGGCGGCAATACGGCGGTAGAAGAAGCGCTGTACCTGTCGAACATCGCCCGTAAGGTCACCCTGGTGCACCGACGCGACAAGTTCAAGGCCGAGCCCATCCTGGTGGACAAGCTCAACGAAAAGGTCGCGGCCGGCAAGATTGAGCTCAAGCTGTTTCACACGCTCGACGAAGTGCTGGGCGACAACACGGGCGTGACCGGCATCCGCATCAAGAGCACCAAGGACGGCAGCACGGAAGACATCAAGCTGCAGGGCTGCTTCATCGCCATCGGCCACGCGCCCAACACCGAGATCTTCCAGGGCCAACTGGAGATGGAGAACGGCTACATCATCACCCAGGGCGGCCTCAAGGGTTTTGCCACCCAGACCAGCGTGCCCGGCGTGTTTGCCGCAGGCGATGTGCAGGACCATGTGTACCGCCAAGCGATCACGAGCGCGGGCACGGGCTGCATGGCGGCACTGGACGCCCAGCGCTTCCTGGAACAAGAGTCTTGATTAAAAACTGGGCAGCAGGCTATAATCTGCGGCTTTGCTGAATTCGGCCCGTTTTTGCGGTCCTTTCGAAACAGGCAAATCAATCGGGTTACCGCCACCCTTTCTGGCGAGGTGAGGCCGCAAGCCAACCTGGGCACACAAGCCCAGGGCCCAGCGAACGGCCGTTAAAAAGTATCGGAGTGTCCTCATGGCACGCGTCTGCGACGTAACGGGCAAGAAGCCCATGGTCGGGAACAACGTTTCCCACGCCAACAACAAAACCAAGCGCCGGTTCCTGCCGAACCTGCAATACCGCCGTTTCTGGGTCGAGACCGAAAATCGCTGGGTTCGCCTGCGCGTTTCGAGCGCTGCCCTGCGTTTGATCGACAAGAACGGTATCGACTCGGTGCTCGCAGACCTGCGCGCACGTGGTCAGGCTTAAGGAGAAGCACCATGGCAAGCAAAGGCGGACGCGACAAGATCAAGCTGGAATCCACTGCGGGTACCGGCCACTTCTACACCACGACCAAGAACAAAAAGACCATGCCCGAGAAAATGCTGATCATGAAATTTGATCCAAAAGCTCGCAAGCATGTGGAATACAAGGAAATGAAGCTGAAGTAATTCGGCCCTTTCCCCAAAAAAACCGCCCGTCCAGGGCGGTTTTTTTTATGCCTGCTGCGCAGACCTTTCACCCAGACTCTTTACTCAAGCAACCTTGCGCGGCACGGGCAACTCGGCCATCTGCGCAGCCAGCAAGGCGCCCAACGTGCGGTAGCCCGCCTCCACTTCGGCCGTGAACGGCATCCCACAGCTCAGCCGCAAGAAGTGCTCATACCGCCCGGTGTTGGAGAACATGGGGCCCGGGGCCACACGGATACCGTTTTGCAGCGCCTCGTCGTACAGGCGCGTGGAAGAGATGCCGACCGGCAGCTCCAGCCACAGGCTCAGGCCACCCGGCGGGAGGCTCAGGCGTGTGCCCATGGGAAAGTAGCGCGCTACGGCCCTCGCCGCCTGTTCTCGCTGGATGCGCAGCTGCGCCCGCATGCGGCGCATGTGGCGCTCGTAGGCCGGAGAGTCCACACTGCGCGCCGCCAGCAGCTGCGACCAGGTCTGCATGTTGCGCGTGCGAGCGAACTTGATCATCTGCACACGGGCCTGCCAGCGCCCCGCGCTCATCCAGCCCTGGCGCAAACCGGGAGCAAAGCTCTTGCTGAGCGATGCGCAATAGATCACCTGCCCGGCATCGCCCTGCCGGTCCCAGGCCTTGGCGGGCCGCAGCACGTGCGGCGACTCCACGAACTCCCGGTAGATGTCGTCCTCGATGAGGGCTAAGCCATGCTCCACGCACAGAGCCACCAGTCGCTCCTTGTGCGCATCGGGCATCACGCTGCCCTGCGGCATCTGCAGGTGGGGGACCACCACAACACCCTTGAGCCGTGGTTCGTTGCGCGCGGCCAGTTCCAGGGCTTCGAGCGACATGCCGGTGTGCGGGCTGCAGGGGATCTCCAGCGCGCGCAGCCCCCGCACCTCGATGGCCTGCAGGATGCCAAAGAAGGTGGGCGATTCGACGGCGATCACGTCGCCCGGCTCGGCGACGGCGTCCAGCGCCAGGTTCACCGCTTCGGAGTTGCCAAGTGTTGCGCCAATGTCGGCTGGCGCAACACACACGCCGAAGGTGAGCGCATGCCGGGCCATGGCCTGCTGGAATTCGGGGTGGGTGGTGGGCGCGGACGGGCCGTACACCAGGACGTCGGGTTGCTCACGCAACAGGCCATGGGCCAGGCGGTTGAGCGCTGCTGCATCAAACAGGCTCGGCGCGGGCATGGCGCTGCCCAAGTCCAGCGGCAGCGGGCCTGCGCGGCGGGCTTTTTCGAGAAAACCGGAAATGCGCTCGTTGATGCCCGCAAACACCCGCGGGTCGTGGGCCAGCGGCTCGTGCAACTCGGGCTCGCGCGCCCGGGGCAACGCCACATCGCCCGGCTCCCGCACAAAGTAGCCCACCCGCTCGCGCGCCTCCACGCAGCCCAGGGATTCGAGATGCCGCAACACCTGCAGCGCGGTGGTCAGGCTCACTTGGTGCCGCTGGCACAGCTCCCTCACCGACGGCATGCGCATGCCAGGCGTCAGGCTGCCAGCGGCTATGGCCTGTTCGTACAAAGCTGCCAGTTGGCGGTAGAGCGGGGCATCCCGCGAATCGGAAGAATGTGACATGGCGGGTATGGGGTACTGCTGCCGAGCCGTGGCGCAGGCTCAGAAGCCTAGAAGCGCATCGTGCCCGAGCCCTCTCTGCGGGTACAGATACAGGAACGTACAGATCGGACCATAACAGCACGCCAGTAATCTGCGCTGTTCTACCCGCTCCTGCACCGCCGTGTACCTGCCGGGGCAACGCTGCTTTTTTTACGCTACAGCCTCACAGCAGCCCTTCCTTCAGGAGCCCCGCACCATGCCACAGCGCAATCCAACCACCATCCCGCCCACCACCCCAACGGCCGCAGTCACCTTGGGCCTCACACCCGGCCAGAGCCTGTGGCTGTGCCTGCCGCCCGGCAGCGCACTGCACACCACTCAGGGAGAGGTGTCACTTCGCTTTGCTCCACGAGACTTCGGGCACGCGTTGCACACTCTGCCGCAAATGCGGCTTGGGGCGGGCGAACATCTGCCAGAGGGCTGGAACACCAAGGCCGCCTGGGTGCAGGTGGGCAACGCCCTGCACTGCCGCTCTGAGATCCAGGTGATCGAAGGCACTCCCAGGCCGGGACTTTGGCACCAAGTACGGCACCTGCTGCGCTCAGCCTTTGCAGGCCGGGACAAAACCGCAAAGAACCGCGCTTTTGGCAAGGTGCCCGCAATGCGGTAACCGCTGCACCAAAGAAAAAGGCCTTGCCAGATGGCAAGGCCTTGGACAATGCGCGGCCCGCTTCAGGCCTGCGCCGCACGCAGCCGTAGCGAGAACTCACGCAGGGCGGCTATACCGCTTTCTTCCGCGCGGCGGCACCAGGCTTGCAGGTCCGCGGTGAGCTGCTCGCGCGATTGCGAGGTGTTGAGCCACAGCTGGCGCAGCTCTTCGCGCATGGTGACCATCTTGTCGAGCGCGGGGTGCGCGGCACGGGCCTGGGCCAGTTGCGGCAATGCGATGGCCGGCACCTTCTCGGCATCGCGGTGCAGCCAGCGCTTGGCGGCCTGGAGCACCGAGGCATCGGCATTGCGTGCCTTGAGCGCTGCGATTTCGTCCTTGCAGGCCTGGCGCACGCCACGTGCATAGCCAGCCATCACCTCATAGCGGTTGGCAATCAGGGCCTCCAGCGTCTTTTCATCGGCTACAGGCTTGACGTCACCCAACTGGAGCTTGGGCGGCACCTTCTTGACCGTGGCCCAGCCAATCTTCTTCATCATGGTGATGTAGACCCAGCCGATGTCGAACTCATACGGCTTGACCGAGAACTTGGCCGACGTGGGATAGGTGTGGTGGTTGTTATGCAGCTCTTCGCCGCCAATGATGATGCCCCAGGGCGAGAGGTTGGTGCTGGCATCCTGCGCCTCAAAGTTGCGGTAGCCCCAGTAGTGGCCCACACCGTTGACCACACCCGCCGCCCAGAACGGAATCCAGAGCATCTGCACCGCCCACACTGCGGCGCCCAGAGCGCCGAACAGTGCAAGGTTCAGGATCAGCATGAGGCCCACACCCTGCCAGCCGTAACGGGTGTAGACGTTGCGCTCCATCCAGTCATCGGGCGTGCCGTGGCCGAACTTCTTCATCGTCTCCTGGTTCTTGGACTCGGCGCGGTACAGCTCGGCGCCACGCCACATCACGGTGTCCAGCCCCCGGGTCTGGGGGCTGTGGGGGTCGTCCACGGTTTCGCACTTGGCGTGGTGTTTGCGGTGGATAGCGACCCATTCCTTGGTGACCATGCCCGTACCGATCCACAGCCAGAAGCGGAAAAAGTGCGAAGGGATGGCGTGCAAGTCCAGCGCGCGGTGCGCCTGCGCGCGGTGCAGGAAAATCGTGACCGCCGCAATGGTAATGTGGGTCGTCGCCAGGGTGTACAGAATGATCTGCCACCAAGCCAGGTTCCACAACCCATGGCCCAGCCAGTCAATGGCAGCGTTCAGTACGGCCCAATCGGGTAACAGCATATTCAGAAAGCCTTACTTCTACAGAGAACCCGTTCGCCAACGGACCGGGTATCTGATTTTAGAGTGGTCCCCACGAAATAGGTTCGGGGGTATCCATGGTATTTACGCTGATTTAGCGCCTTTAGAAGGCCAAGTCAGGCCTTTTTGGACCAGATTGCGGCAAAGAACCCATCCGTTTGGTGCACATGGGGCCACAGGCGCAAATAACCACTGCCCGACTCACCACCGCTGCACAGACCCTTGGCCCCCTCCACCTTGAGCTGCTCCAGCAGTTCGCCCGCATCGAGCAGTTCAAAGTCCGGGTGCGATGCGGTGAATGCCTCTGCGATGGCCTCGTTTTCCTGCGGCAGGATGCTGCAGGTGGCATACACCAGACGGCCGCCGGGCTTGAGCAGGCGCGCTGCGCTGTCCAGAATGGCGGTCTGTTTGGCCACCAGCTCTTCGATGGCTTTGGGCGACTGGCGCCATTTGAGGTCCGGGTTCCGCCGCAGAGTCCCCAGGCCCGAGCACGGAGCATCCACCAACACGCGGTCGATCTTGCCCGCCAGCCGCTTGACGCGGTCATCGCGCTCGTGGGCAATGGCGGCGGGGTGCACGTTCGACAGGCCGCTGCGGGCCAGGCGCGGTTTCAGAGCATCCAGACGGTGCGCCGAGACATCAAACGCATACAGGCGCCCGGTGCTGCGCATGCCCGCGCCGATGGCCAGGGTCTTTCCACCTGCACCTGCGCAAAAATCCACCACCATCTCGCCGCGCTTGGCGTCAAGCAGCAGGGCCAGCAACTGCGAGCCTTCATCCTGCACCTCGATGGCACCGCGCGTGAACGCATCCAGCTTGGTCAGCGCAGGCTTGTCGTCAATGCGCAGGCCCCAGGGCGAATACGGCGTGGGGCTGGCCTTGATACCGGCCTTGGCGAGCTCCTTTTGTACGTCGGCACGCTTGTCTTTGAGGGCATTGACGCGCAAATCCAGCGGGGCGCTCTGCGCCAGGCTTTCCACCAGCGGCCAGAAGCCGTCGCCCAGCTGGTCCTTGAGGGGCTTCACCAGCCATTCGGGCAGGTTGTGACGGTGGCGCTCCATCAGGTCATCGACCGTGACCGCATCGCACTGGTCCAGCCAGTTCTTTTCCTGGTCAGTCAGTGCGCTCTTGAGGAAGTCGCGCGGGCCGTAAAACCCCAGGATGGCCAGACGGCGCTCCTTGGGTCCCGAGCCCGAGGGCGCCATGTGGTCGAACAGGAGCTTCTTGCGCAGCACGGTGTAGACCGTTTCGGCCAGGGTGGCCCGCTCGCGGGGGCCCAGGCCCCGGTTGTCGCGGAAGAATCGTGACACCACCGCATCGGCGGGGTGTTCAAACGAGAGGGTGAGCCTGACCAATTCGGCACAGGCGTCGAGAAGAACTTTGGGATGCATCCCCCGATTGTCCCACTCTGGTCTGATCAACAGCCAACCACAAGGCTCCTTCAAACGACCCGCATCGATCCGTTCGGTTTGTCAACGCGTGTAGACCGGATCAAACGCATAGCGCTGAATCTCCTTCAGGCTGGGCGATTCACCCGCCCACAGCGCCAGCGCGGGGCCGGGAAGGCTCAGATTGCGCTCCAGGGCGCGGCACAGGTGGTAACGGCTTTCATCGTCCATCCCCGGCAGCTCGACAAAGATCAGGTACGCACGGCGCTGCGGATGCTCGCGCAGGTTTTTGCGCATTAGCCAGCAGCGGGCAAGGGGCGCACAGCGGGCCAGTTCCGATTGCAGCTCGGCCAGTTCGAAGGGGCTCAGGTCGTGACGCGTGATCTGGCTGAAGAAGGAGGTGCCCGACAGCTCTTCCCAGGCGCGCTCTTCGGATTCCTGCGCGCGCTCCAGCCGCTTGCGCCACTGTTTGAAGGCCGCCGCATCATGCTCCATGCCCATGCGGGGAGTTTCCAGCTCGGCCAGCGCGGTGCGCGCGGCCCAGTAGCGGTCGTTGCTGCCCGCTTCCCACACCCGGTGCAGCAGCAGAAGCTTGCCTTCGCGATCGTCCTCGGGCAGGCAAGGCACCAGTCCACACAGGGCGGGCGCGTACTCGGGGCTGCGCTCCAGCGCCAGCTCATACAAGGCACGCACATCGGCACGGGGGTCCAGATGGCGCTTGAGGCGGGCCAGCTCCACCAGCTCAGCCGCACTGTTCTGAGCGATGGAAGCCTGCAGCGCCTGGGCGCGTGCGCGCACACGTTCCAGCCACGCGTGGTGCTGCTTCCACTCCGTAGCGTTGTCGCGGCACCATTGTTTGTCGAAGTGTTTGACCCACCGTTTGGCCTCATCGCCCAGCAGGGTCAAGGCATTGCCACGCGACCAGTCGGGCAGTGTGGGCGTGGCATCCAGCGCTTCAATGCGGTCCCGCAAGCCGGGGTGGGTGTCGTCCACACTGCTCAGGCGCTTGAGCGCTTGGCGCAGTGCGTCGTTGGCAAAAGCAGCATCCGGGGCCTCGGCCAGGAAACGACGCATGCTGCGATAAGGCCCCACCGGCAGCGGATTGCCAGCGGCACCGCACCAGTGGTTGCCCCAGAACTCTGCCTGCAACGCTGCGCCCCGGATCTCGATCTCGGCCAGGGCGGCGGCGGTCACATCACGGCCCAGCAGCTTGCCCGCAATGCGGTCGGCCTCGTATTCGTCCTGGCGGGCCAGCGCAAACGTCTTGGCCGAAAAGCGCGGAAAGTACCAGCGCATGAACGCCTGCGTGGCCGCGGCCACCGGGCCTTCGTCGTCGGCCAGACTGTGGTTCAGGCGCATCCACGACAGGCGTGTGCGATAGATCCAGGCCGCAAACCGGCCATGGTCGCCGCGCAAGTGGCCGTACTCGTGTGCCAGCACGGCGAGAAAACGCGGCCGGTCCAACGCCATCAGCAAAGGCAGCCCGATGCTCAGGTGGTTAACGGCGCCACCCAGCAGGCCGTACTTGGGCAGCTGCTGGATGCTCGCATTGAACTCGTCGTTCAGCGTGACCTTGTGGATGGGCGGGCCCTTGATCTTGCGGCGGATGCGCTCCAGCGCCTCAAAAAGCTCCGGTGCCTCCAGCGCCGTGATCTCCACGCCCTCAGGCGCGTCAAAACGCACCCACAGCGCCCGCAGGCTGACCCACAGCAGGCCCGCAGCCCCCAGCAGCAGCCACACCATGGCAAAGCGAAACTTCCCCTGCAACATCTGCGGCACCACCCACAGCAAAATGCCTGCGGCAAGTCCCAGGCACCCCAGCACCCAGGCATAGCCCAGCGCCGCAAACACGGCCACACTGCGGCGGTATGCGCGGCTGTTGTCAGCACTGGCATGCTCGCTCATGCGCACCAGATGCACAAAATCTGCCTGATCCACGGGCTTCCCTCACTCTTGGGTTGTTTTCAACCGCCATCCTAACCACTCACGACCCCACACCCACCACCATGACCGACGACGACCTGCCAGCACTCATTCGCACACCGCCCGGCCTGTACCGCCACTACAAGGGCATGCTCTACGAGGTGATTGATACCGTGCGCCACAGCGAAACGCTGGAGCCCATGACGCTGTACCGCGCGCTCTATGGCCAGCGTGGGCTGTGGGTGCGACCCGCCGCCATGTTTGAAGAGCAGGTGCTCGTTGACGGTGTGATGCGGCCACGGTTTGAGAAATGCGGGGATGAAACCCCAGCGGGTTGAGCCCGGTGGGCTCACGCCGCAGTGCGCGGAAAAATGGCTGCTGCCACCAAACCACCGCCCGCAGCATTGCGCAAGGCCAGCCTCCCTCCGTGCCGCCGCACGATATCGCTGGCAATGGTGAGCCCCAGCCCGGCCCCGCCACTCTGGCGGTTGCGCGAGGCCTCGACGCGGTAAAAAGGCTCCATGACCCGCTCCAGCTCTTCGGCAGGCAAACCGGGGCCATGGTCGCGCACCTCGATGGTCAGCGCATCAACCGCATCGTGCAGCGTGACCTCGGCGCTGCCGCCGTAGCGAATCGCGTTGCCCACCAGGTTATCCAGACAGCGCCGCAGCGCCACGGCCTGCACCCGCAGCGGGGCCGCCTGCCCCGCCACCGTGACCCGATGGCCCATGGCGAGTTGGTCGTCGGCCATGCTGTCCACCAGGGCCTGCACATCCAGCAGCACCCAGGCCTCGGCGCCAGCCACGCCGCGCAGGTAGTCCAGCGTTGAGGCGATCATGGCGTCCATCTCTGCAATGTCGCGGCGAAACAGCTGCTGCGCGCGGCTATCGTCCAGGCATTCGGTGCGCAGGCGCAGCCGGGTCAGCGGCGTGCGCAGGTCATGCGACACCGCCGCCACAAACCGGTCGCGCTCGGCCAATTGCTGGCGGATGCGCGCCTGCATCTGGTTGAACACACGGCTGGCGTCGCGGCACTCCAGCGTGCCGTCCTCGGGCAGCGGGGGGCGGTCGATATCGCGGCCCAGCTCCTGCGCCGCCGTGGCCAGCCGGTGCATGGGGCGCGACAGCCAGCGTGCCGCCCACCAGGCCACGGCCACCAGCGCCGCCAGCCGCACGCTGATGTCGAGCAGCAGCCCCAGTTGCAGCGACGGCGGGGCATTCCACAAGCCCTGCCCTGGCCCCGGCGGCGGCAACGGCAAAGATTGCCCATCGGCTGCCACCCCGAGGGGCTGCGGGCCAGGCGGGTGCCCGGGGTGCGCGGGGCGCAGTTCAAACATCAAAGTCAGCGCCAGCACATGGCTCACGATGACGGCCACGATAAGCAGCAGCGCGAGCCGGCCAAAAAGGGTGTCAGGCAGCCAGCGCTGCAGCGCCGCAGGCCAGCGCGCAACCATCAATGCGGCCATCCCACCTGCCCCTGCAGCGACTGCACGTTGAACACGTAACCGGCGCCCCGCACAGTGCGGATCATCGAGGGCGAGCGCGGGTCGTCCGAGAGCTTGCTGCGCAGGCGCGAGACCAGCAGATCGATGCTGCGCTCGAACGCGTCCATGGCCCGGCCTCGCGCCTGCTCCATGAGCTGGTCGCGGCTGAAAATGCGGCGCGGCATGCGCAAGAAGGTGCAGAGCAGGCGGAATTCGGCATTGGACAGCGGCACCACCACGCCCTGCGGGGACACCAGGTGCCGCTCGATGCTGTGCAGGGTCCAGCCATCAAAGCGCACCAGCCCGTCGGGTTCCTGGCGGGCCGGGGCGCTCTCGCCGCGCGTGCGGCGCAGCACGGTCTGGATGCGTGCCACCAGCTCGCGCGGCTCGAAGGGTTTGCCCATGTAGTCGTCAGCCCCCATCTCCAGCCCCAGCACGCAGTCGTAGGGGTTTGCGCGGGCGGTGAGCATGATGATCGGCACCCGGGAGCGTTCACGCAGCTCCCGCGCGAGGGTGATGCCGTCGGTGCCGGGCAGCATCACATCCAGCACCACCAGGCCGATGGGGTGCGCGAGCATCTGCGCGCGCATCGACGCCGCATCACACGCCGCGTGGGCGGCGTGGCCAAAGCGGGCGAGGTATTCGGTGAGCAGTGTGGTGATCTCCACATCGTCGTCCACCACCAGGATGTGTTGCATGGGCTCTGTCGTGCAAAAGAACACCCAAGTTTAGGCAGCTACAAGCCACCGCTGCCGACGATCTGGCGGGCATTTCCGCCATTGTTCGGTCCTTGTGGACGCCCTTTGTATCGACCTTGGTACAAAGCAGACAAACCCCGGAGACACGCACAACCAAGAATGGTTACGGGCCATGGCTGAGGGCTTCCGTTTTGGGGGACCAGGCACCGACCCACCCTTGGAGCGAAAGGAACGACGATGACGACCATCAGTAGCGTCAGCAGTGCCTGGTCCAGTGCAAGTGTGCAGCGGGCATCACGCCCGGCGCCCACGCCGGAGCGGCTGCTGTCCAAAATCGATACCGACGGCAACGGCGGCGTGAGTGACACCGAACTGCAGGGCCTGCTGGACGATGTGGCCCAAAAAACCGGCGTCAGCAACTAGGCCAGCGCTGCGGACCTGGTCAAGCAGTACGACAGCAATGGGGACGGCAACCTCAACGCCGACGAGCTGGGCAAGACGATGCAAAGCGTGTTGCCCCCGCCACCGTCCACCATGGCTTTTGCCCAGTCGCGGGGCGACAGCGACAGCGACACCGCCACCGCCACCGGCCAGGCGGGCGACGACCTCTTTGGCAAGGTGGACAGCGACGGCGATGGCGCCGTGAGCAAGACCGAGCTGCAGGCCCTGCTGGAAGCGATGTCGGGCGGCACGGCGAGCCAAGCGGGCGTCAGCAGTGACGACGTGTTCAGCCAACTGGATGCAGACGGCGACGGCAGCCTGACCCAAGCCGAATTCGACGCGGGCCGCCCTTCCGGCGCGGCGGGTGAAGCAGGCGGCGGCATGCAGGTCATGGGCGGCATGCCACCGCCACCCGGAGGCCCAGGTGGTGCAAGTGCTTCCGCCGACAGCACCACCACCTACGACGCCCTGGACACCAACAAGGATGGTGAAGTCTCGCTGACAGAACGGCTGGCTGGCAGCACCAGCAGCGTGGAGCAGGACGCGATCACCGCGCTGTTCAACGCCATCGACACCGATGGCGACGCCAGCATCAGCGCCAGCGAATCCAGGACTTTCATCGACCAGTTGACCAGCCAGCTCCAGCAGCCCGCCAGCCCGGCATCAACATCGGACACCAGCCAACGCAACGACCTGGCGCGACTGGCCGACTTTGCCCGGCAGCAGTACGCGCTGGCCGCCAATGACTGGAATTCGCCCGCCAGCACCGGCAGCCTGAGCGCAATGGCCTGATCAAAAGGAAGGGGCTGGCTTGCCACCAGCCGCAGGTTTTCTGGCCACGCAGTGCGATTCGCCCGTCAGTTGACGAGCTGCGTGCGCCGGGATTACCGAAGCATCCAGCAGCGAGAAATATGATTAAAACAGGGCCTAGCGCTTGATGGACAAGCGCAAGCAGCTATTATTTTTATAGCACAAAACAATCTCCGCGCACCCACAGGGCTGTGGGTGCGAAAGCTGGACCGTCCCAAGCCCGACACCGCCCAGGCTACAGGGCCTGGATCAGTGACCGCACGGCACGTGGGTAGATCACGTGCTCCTGGGTCAGCACCCGGGCCGCCAGCGTCTCGGCCGTGTCGCCCGGCAGCACCGGCACCACGGCCTGGTCCAGTATGGGGCCCACATCCAGCTCGGCCGTCACCTGGTGCACCGTTACGCCCGCAAACTTGCAGCCTGCATCGATGGCGCGCTGGTGCGTGTGCAGCCCGGTAAAGGCGGGGAGCAGCGAGGGGTGGATATTGATAAGCCGCCCCGCGTAGTGCGCCACAAACCCGGGCGTCAGGATGCGCATGAACCCGGCCAGCACCACCAGGGCGGGCTGGTGGCGGTCGATGGTGGCGGCCAGCTCGGCATCAAACGCCTCGCGGCTGGCAAAGGCCTTGTGGTCCAGCGCCTCGGCAGCGATGCCCTGCTCCCGCGCAAACACCAGCCCGGCGGCATCGGGCTTGTTGCTGATGACGGCCGCGACGCGGGCGCCGTAGCGCTGCTCCCAGTGCTCCTGTTGTGCGGTACGCACGATGGTGGCCATGTTGGAGCCGCCGCCAGAGATCAGAATGACGATGTTCTTCATAAATTGCCACGGATTATCTAGGAGGCTGTCGAGCATGGGGTTGGCTCTGCGCCACCGCCTGGGGGTGCCAGGCAAGGCGCGGGTGAGGCCGTGTGGCCCAGCCACACAACGAACCCGCAACGCAGCATGGCGGCCCCAGGCGGCGGCCCGAAGGGTTGTGCGACAGAGCACGCAGGCGGCGTTGCCCATGCTCGCTGCACAGCCAGTGCAGCTTGCGCTGGGCGCCTAGCCTGCATACTCTGTAGCACAACGCAGCGCCAACCCCAAGCCCGACAGCCTCCTCATGCCCTTCGATCCCGCCACCCGCCCCCTCACCCCCCACGAAGCCCGCGTACTCGCCACGCTGATGGAGAAGGCCCGCACCGTGCCCGACAGCTACCCCATGTCGCTCAACGGCCTGGTCACCGGCTGCAACCAGAAAACCAGCCGCGACCCGGTGATGAACCTGAGCGACGCCGAGGCGCAGGAAGCGCTGGATTCGCTCAAGCTGCTGACCCTGGCGTTTGAGAGCAGCGGCAACCGCACCACGCGCTGGGAGCACAACTTCCAGCGTGGCGTGGGCGTGCCCGAGCAGTCGGCCGTGCTGCTGGGCCTGCTCATGCTGCGCGGCCCGCAGACGGCGGGTGAACTGCGCATCAACGCCGAGCGCTGGTACCGCTTTGCCGACATTTCCTCGGTCGAGGCATTTCTGGACGAGCTGCAGGAGCGCAGCGCCGAAAAGGGCGGCCCGCTGGTCGTGCAGTTGCCCCGCGCGCCGGGTGCCCGCGAGCAGCGTTGGGCGCATCTGATGTGTGGGCCTGTAGACACCAGCGCCGGTGTGTCAGCCCCCAGCAGTGGCGGCGGTGGCAACACCGGCACGTCTGCCGCACTGCAAGCGCGGGTGGACGCACTGGAGACCGAGGTGGCCAACCTGCGCAGCACGGTGCAGCGGCTGTGTACAGAACTGGGCATTTCCCCAGACTCCGCGCCGATGTCGCCACCCGGACAGGACTAAAACGAACGACCGTGCTACAAATGCGGATCACTTGGAGACAAACCGATGGATCTCGCATTCACCCCCGAAGAACAGGCGTTCCGCGAAGAAATTCGCGCCTGGGTTCAAGCTAATCTACCGAAAGAAATTTCGCACAAGGTCCATAACGCCCTGCGCCTGACCCGCGACGATCTGCAGGGCTGGGCCAAGATCCTGGGCAAGAAAGGCTGGCTGGGCTTCGGCTGGCCCAAGGAGTTTGGCGGCCCCGGCTGGACGGCCGTGCAAAAGCACCTGTTTGAAGAAGAATGCGCCCTGGCCGGTGCGCCCCGTATCGTGCCGTTTGGCCCGGTGATGGTGGCCCCGGTGATCATGGCGTTTGGCAACGCCGAGCAGCAAAAGCGCTTTTTGCCTGGCATCGCAAGCGGCGAAGTCTGGTGGAGCCAGGGCTACAGCGAACCAGGATCGGGTTCGGACCTGGCCAGCGTCAAGACCCGCGCCGAGCGCGTGGGTGACAAGTACATCGTCAACGGCCAAAAGACCTGGACCACCCTGGGCCAGCATGGCGACTGGATGTTCAACCTGGTGCGCACCAGCACCGAGGGCAAGCCCCAGACCGGCATCTCCTTCCTGCTGCTCGACATGAAGTCCAAGGGCGTCACCGTGCGCCCCATCAAGCTGCTGGACGGCGAATGCGAGGTGAACGAAGTGTTCTTCGACAACGTCGAAGTGCCTGCCGAAAACCTGATCGGCGAAGAGAACAAGGGCTGGACCTACGCCAAGCACCTGCTGAGCCACGAGCGCACCAACATCGCCGACGTGAACCGCAGCAAGCGCGAGCTGGAGCGCTTGAAGCGCATCGCCAAGACCGAAGGCGTGTGGGATGACCTGCGCTTCCGCGACCAGATCGCACTGCTCGAAGTGGACATCGTCGCGCTGGAAATGCTGGTGCTGCGCGTGCTGTCGGCCGAGAAGTCGGGCAAGAACTCGCTCGACATCGCGGGTCTGCTCAAGATCAAGGGCAGCGAGATCCAGCAGCGCTACGCCGAGCTGATGATGCTGGCCGCAGGCCCCTTTGCCATGCCCTTCATCGAAGAGGCCATGGAAGCTGGCTGGCAGGGCAACTTCCCCGGCGGCGTCACTGCCAACGCGCCGCTGGCGTCCACCTACTTCAACCTGCGCAAAACCACCATCTACGGTGGCAGCAATGAAGTTCAACGCAACATCGTCGCGCAGACGGTTCTGGGCTAAGGAGACAAGAACATGGATTTCGATTTTTCTGACGACCAGGAACAACTGCGCGACGCCGTGCGCAAGTGGGTGGACAAGGGCTACACGTTCGAGCGCCGCCGCGCCGCCGTGGCCGCCGGTGGTTTTGACCGCGCCGCCTGGAACGAACTGGCCGAGCTGGGCCTGACAGCCCTCACCGTGCCCGAAGCCCACGACGGCATGGGCCAGGGCGCGATCGACGCCATGGTGGTGGCCGAGGAACTGGGCCGTGGCATCGTTCTGGAGCCCATCGCTCAAGCCTTCATGGCCAGCAGCGTGCTGTCGCACTACGCACCGGCCAACGTGCAATCGGCCTGGCTGCCCCGCGTGGCCAGTGGTGAAGCCCTGGTGGTACTGGCCCAGCAGGAGCGCAAGGCGCGATACCGCCTGGATGTTTGCGAGGCAAAAGCGGCCCCAGCGCAAGATGGATATGCACTGACAGCTATCAAAAGCGTAGTAGCTGCCGGCGACAAGGCCGATGCGTTCATCGTGCCCGCACAGCTGGACGGCAAGATCGCCCTCTTCCTGGTCGAGCGCACCGCCACTGGCGTGACCACCCAAGGCTACGTCACACAAGACGGCAGCCGCGCCGCCGAGGTGAAGTTCACCAACGCCCCCGCCATGCTCATCACCACCGATGGCCTGGCCGCGCTGGAACTGGCCGTGGACACCGGCATCGCCGCCACCTGCGCCGAAGCCGTGGGCGTGATGGACAAGACCGTGGCCATCACCGTCGAATACATGAACCAGCGCAAGCAGTTTGGCGTGTTCATTGCCAGCTTCCAGGCGCTGCGCCACCGCGTGGCCGACATGAAGATGCAGCTGGAACTGGCCCGCTCGATGAGCTATTACGCCAGCCTCAAGCTGTGCGCCCCTGCCGCAGAGCGCCGCGCCGCCATGGCGCGCGCCAAGGTGCAACTGGGTCAATCGATGCGCTTTGTCGGCCAGCAGGCCGTGCAACTGCATGGTGGCATCGGCGTGACGGACGAGTACATCGTGAGCCACTATTTCAAGAAGCTCACCCAGCTGGAAGTGGCCTTTGGCGACACGCTGCACCATCTGGGCGAAGTGTCCGCCCGCATGCAAGACACCGCAGGCGTGTTTGCCTGATGTGAACTGACGCAGCCATGTAACGCTCGCATGCCATGCTCGTGGATTCACCGATCCACGGGCATTTTTTCTTGTCGGAGACACCTTCATGAACAACAAATTCTGGCTGCAACGCCGATCTCTTCTGCTGGCAACCGCTGCAGCAGCTACCCTGGCCCTGGCCGGTTGCGCCACCAAGGGTCCCAGCCTGTCCGAAGCGCCGCCCATCGTCTTTGTGCACGGCAACGGCGACACCGCCGCACTGTGGCAAACCACCGTGTGGCGGTTTGAATCGAACGGCTGGCCGCGCGAACGCCTGCACGCCATTGACGTGCCCTACCCCCTGTCGCGTGATGAGGACGCCAAACCCCAGGCGGGCCGCACCTCGGCCGCAGAGCACATGGCCTACCTCAAGGCCGAAGTGGACAAGGTGCTCAAGGCCACGGGTGCAAGCCAAGTGGTATTGGTGGGCAACTCGCGCGGCGGCAACGCCATCCGCAACTACATCTACAACGGCGGCGGCGATAAGACGGTGAGCCACGCGATCCTCGGCGGCACGCCCAACCACGGCGTGTGGGCGATACCGGGGTTCCGAGAAGGCAACGAGTTCTCGGGCACGGGCCCTTTCCTCAAAGCGCTGAATGCTCCCAAGAACGCGGCGGGCGACGAGGTGAGCGGCCCCGTGAAATGGATGACGATCCGCTCGGACAACAACGACAAGTTCGCCCAGCCCGACGGTCTGTGGATAGGCCAGAAAGGCAAGCCCACCTACGTGACCGCCGCAGGCCCCGAACTCAAGGGCGCCACCAACGTGGTGATTTCGCGCATCGACCACCGCGAGACGTCGTACTCCCCCGCTGCGTTTGAAGCAACCTACCGCTTCATCACCGGCAAGGCACCACAGGTCACCACCATTGCGGCTGAAAAGCAGGTGGTGCTCAACGGCAAGGTCACCGGCCTGGGCGTGGACCCGGCCGACCCCAAAACCGGCAACTTCAGCAACAACCTGCCCCTGGCGGGCGCGCAACTGGAGGTGTATGCCACCGACCCCGCCACGGGCGCCCGCGCGGGCAATGCCTTGCTGCGCAAGACCGTGGGTGCGGATGGCCAATGGGGACCACTGACGGTGCCCAACGGCGCGCCCGTCGAGTTCGTGATCAGCGCACCCGGCTATGCCACCACCCACATCTACCGCAGCGGCTTTCCACGCAGCAGCAACCTCATCCACCTGCGCGCAGAACGCATGGCCGATGCCGACAAAAGCGCCGAGAGCGTGGTGACACTGACCCGTCCGCGCGGCTACCTGGACCCGGCGCGCGACAAGATGCTGCTGGATGGTGCGGTGCCTGCGGGCGTGCCCGCTGGCGCTGGCGTGGCATCTGCCAAGGTCAAGCCTGCGGGCGGCGTGCGCAGCATTGCGGGTGAGTTCAATGGCGAACGCGTGGTGGGACAGACCTGGCCGGCCGCCAGCGGCCACCTGGTGTTTCTCGAACTGACTTACTGATGGAATAGGCGTTGCTCGGTGCCTGAGCTCCGTGCAGCACACCACCAAGAGCGGCCAAGACGGCCCCGATGGCTAGGCGCTCCGTCGCAGACAGTACGAAGGGCCTGTCAACCCTCTTTTCGGGGTCGCGAAGGCCCTTGCGGGCGTGCCAATCTAGGCGCGCGACGCAGCGTGCGCTCTTGCACACGTAAGGAGCGGAACGACGAGTGGCGCGCCCGCAGGGGCCTTCCCTTCGGGTTGCCCGGCCTGGGGGCCGTCTGCGGCGTTGCCCGCGCTTGCAAGGTGCCTACCTTGCTGCGCACAGGCGCCTTGCATCCCACCCCCAGGTCGGGCAACGCGATCCCCGAAAAGAGGGTTGGCAGGCCCTCACGGCAAGACGGAGCAACGACGCCAGTGGGGTCGTATTGGCCGCTCTACGCCAAAAGACGCGAGGACTTGGGGACGTGGGCCATCAGGAACTCCATCTGATCGGCCAGGATGCGCCGGTTACGCAGGATGAAGTCCTCCCACAGACTCGGCACATAGGGCGCATACAGCAGCGGCATGTGTGCCTGCTCTGGAGTGCGGGGGCCCTTGCGGTGGTTGCAGGGGCGGCACGCCGTGACCACGTTCATCCAGTGGTCCTGGCCGTTGCGGGCAAACGGCACGATGTGCTCGCGCGTCAGGTCTTCCTCATGAAAATGCCCGCCGCAGTAGGCGCACACATTGCGGTCGCGGGCAAAGAGCTTGCTGTTGGTCAGGCTGGGCTTGAGCTCGAACGGATTGATGCTGGGCACGCCCTTGGTGCCGATGATGCTGTTGATGGCGATCACCGATTGCTCACCCGAGATGGCGTTGTGCCCGCCCCGGAACCGGGCAATCTGTGCACCAGACTCCCAGCGCACTTCCCCGGCGGCGTAATGAATCACCGCCTGCTCCAGCGAAATCCACGATTGGGGCAGCCCTTGGGCTGACAGCTTCAAGACCTTCAAAACACGCCTCCTGGAACACAAAGTACACAAGGATCGGAACGCAGATGTCTCGCGGGCAGCCCTGCGCGGGGCCAGCCGTGGGTCACAATATACTCCGTTTTCATGACAAATTGGCGTCCTGCGCTTGATGGACTTGCGCATGCTGCTATCAAAAAGATAACAAACCGATGAAGATCTTTCGCGGATTCCACCACCCTGGCACTGCCAATGCCTGTGCGCTGACCATCGGCAATTTCGATGGTGTGCACCGGGGCCACCAGGCCATGCTGGCCTTGCTGAACAGCGAGGCTGCACACAGGGGCGTGGAAAGCTGCGTGCTGACGTTCGAGCCCCACCCCCGCGACTACTTCGCGGGCGCCCACCAAAAGCCCGAGCTGGCACCCGCACGCATCGGCACCCTGCGCGACAAGCTCACCGAACTGGCCCGCTGCGGTGTGCAGCAGACCGTGGTGCTGCCGTTTGACGCGCGGCTGGCCGCCCAGTCGCCCGACGCTTTCATCGACGAGGTGCTGGTGCGTGGCCTGGGGGCCCGGTATGTGCTGGTGGGCGACGATTTCCGCTTTGGCCGCCAGCGCGCCGGCGACTACGCGATGCTGGACGCCGCCGGGCAAGCCAAGGGTTTTGACGTGGCGCGCATGAACAGCTACGAGGTGCATGGGCTGCGCGTGTCCAGTTCCGCCGTGCGCCAGGCGCTGGCCGCAGGCGACATGGAAGCCGCGGCACGCCTGCTGGGACGGCCCTACACCATCAGCGGCCATGTGGTGCATGGCCGCAAGCTCGGTCGCGAACTGGGTGCTACCGCCGCCGGTGCAGGCGACGGCTTTCGCACCCTGAACCTGCGCTTTGCCCACTGGAAGCCTGCCGCCAGCGGCATCTTTGCCGTGCTGGTGCATGGCCTTGCCGCCGAGCCGCTACCAGGGGTGGCCAACCTGGGCGTGCGCCCCTCGCTGGACCCGAACGACGTCAACGGCGGGCGCGTGCTGCTGGAAACCCATTGCCTGCATTGGCCCGCCGATCTGGGGCCCGAGGGGGCGTACGGTAAAATCGTGCGCGTGGAACTGCTACACAAACTGCACGACGAGCTGAAATACGACGGTCTGGATGCCTTGACGAAGGGCATCGCCAAAGACTGCGCCGACGCGCGTGCCTACTTTGCCTCGGCCCAGGCACCCAACCACACCGAAACCCGGCGCCAGACCACCCGCGACCGAATTTGAGGGAGCTGCTTCTCGCAGCGCCCTCCTGACGGGCCCGCCATCCTTCGCGCTCCAACCCCGTTCTTGCTCCGGGCCTTGCCCCGGAATGCCCCGTTTTTAAGGCTCCCTCATGTCCGACGACAACGCCAGCACTCCTTCCACGGATTACCGCAGCACCCTCAACCTGCCCGACACCTCCTTCCCCATGCGTGGCGACCTGCCCAAGCGCGAGCCGGGCTGGGTCAAGGACTGGGAAGACCAAGGCATCTACAAGCGCCTGCGGGATGCCCGTCGGGGTGCGCCCAAGTTCATCCTGCACGACGGCCCGCCCTACGCCAACGGCCAGATCCACATGGGCCACGCGGTCAACAAGATCCTGAAGGACATGATCACCAAAGCGCGCCAGCTCGAAGGCTTTGACGCGCTGTACGTGCCTGGCTGGGACTGCCACGGCCTGCCGATCGAGAACGCCATCGAGAAGAAACACGGCCGCAACCTGAGCCGCGACGACATGCAGGCCAAGAGCCGCGCGTTTGCCACCGAGCAGATCGCGCAGCAGATGGTGGACTTCAAGCGCCTGGGCGTGCTGGGCGAATGGGACAACCCCTACAAGACCATGAACCCCGCCAACGAGGCGGGCGAAATCCGCGCCTTCAAGCGCGTGATGGAGCGCGGCTTTGTGTATCGCGGCCTCAAGCCCGTGTACTGGTGTTTTGACTGCGGCTCGTCGCTGGCCGAGTTCGAAATCGAATACCAGGACAAGAAGAGCACCACGCTGGACGTGGCCTTCAAATCGCATGAGCCTGCCAAGCTCGCCGCCGCCTTCGGGCTGCCCGCACTGGCCAAGGACGCGTTTGTGGTCATCTGGACCACCACCGCCTGGACCATCCCTGCCAACCAGGCGCTGAACCTCAACCCCGAGATCAGCTATGCGCTGGTGGACACGGGCGAGCGCATCCTGCTCGTGGCCGAGCCGCTGGTGGCCTCGTGCCTGGAGCGCTATGGCCTCACCGGCAGCGTGCTGGCCTCCACCCTGGGCAAGAACCTGGGCGGCCTGGAATTCGAACACCCGCTGTACGACGTGGCCAGCGAGGACGGCAGCTTTGGCTACCGCCGCCTTTCGCCCGTGTACCTGGCCGACTACGCCACGGCCGACGACGGCACGGGTATCGTGCACTCCTCGCCCGCCTACGGTCTGGAAGACTTCAACTCCTGCCGCGCACATGGCATGGCGCTCGACGACATCCTGAACCCCGTGCAGGGCAACGGCACCTACGCGGCCGACTTCCCGCTGTTTGGCGGCCAGCACATCTGGAAGGCCGTGCCCGTGATCATCGAAGCCTTGCGCAACGCAGGCCGCCTGATGACCACCAAGGACATCACACACAGCTACCCGCACTGCTGGCGCCACAAGACGCCGGTGATCTACCGCGCCGCCGCACAGTGGTTCGTGCGCATGGACGAGGGCGAAGGCGTGTTCACCCAGCCCGGCATGAAGCCCGCCAAGACGCTGCGCCAGATCGCGCTCGACGCGATCGAACACACCAGCTTCTACCCCGAGAACGGCAAGGCCCGCCTGCACGACATGATCGCCGGGCGGCCCGACTGGTGCATCTCGCGCCAGCGCAGCTGGGGCGTGCCCATCCCGTTCTTCCTGCACAAGGATTCGGGCGAGTTGCACCCGCGCACCATGGAAATCATGGACCAGGCCGCCGACATCGTGGAAAAGGGCGGTATCGAGGCCTGGAGCCGCGTGACGACCGAAGAAATCCTGGGTGTGGCTGACGCGCCCCACTACACCAAGAGCACCGACATCCTCGAAGTGTGGTTCGACTCCGGCTCCACCTTCAGCCATGTGCTGCGCGGCACGCACCCCGAGGTGCACCACGACACGGGCCCCGAGGCCGACCTGTACCTGGAAGGCCACGACCAGCACCGCGGCTGGTTCCACAGTTCGCTGCTGCTGGCATCGGCGCTGGAAGGCCGCGCGCCCTATCGCGGCCTGCTGACCCATGGCTTCACCGTGGACAGCCAGGGCCGCAAGATGAGCAAGTCGCTGGGCAACGGCATCGACCCGCAGGAAATCAACAAGAAGCTGGGTGCCGAAATCATCCGCCTGTGGGTGGCCGCCAGCGACTACTCGGGCGACATCGCGGGCGACGAGAAGATCCTGGCGCGCGTGGTGGACGCCTACCGCCGCATCCGCAACACACTGCGCTTCCTGCTGGCCAACGTGAGCGACTTCGACCCGGCCAAGGATGCCGTGCCGTTCGACCAGATGCTGGAGATCGACCGTTACGCCCTCACCCGCGCATCCGAGTTCCAGGCCGAGGTGCTGGCGCACTACAAGGTCTACGAATTCCACCCCGTGGTGGCCAAGCTGCAGCTGTACTGCTCGGAAGACCTGGGCGGCTTTTACCTCGACGTACTCAAGGACCGCCTGTACACCACGGCGCCCAAGAGCCTGGCCCGCCGCAGCGCGCAGACCGCGCTCTACAACATCACGCACGCCATGCTGCGCTGGATGGCGCCGTTCCTGTCGTTCACGGCCGAAGAGGCGTGGAAGGTGTTCGGCAGCTCCGACTCCATCTTCCTGGAGACCTACGGCAACGTGGCGGGCGTGGGTGCCGGTGCCGACGAAGGCCTGCTGGCCAAGTGGTCGCGCATCCGCGAGATCCGTGATGCGGTGAACAAGGAGATCGAAGCACTGCGCGCCGATGGCAAGGTGGGCTCGTCCCTGCAGGCCACCGTTACCCTCACGGCGGCGCCCGAAGACCATGCGCTGCTGGCCAGCCTGGGCGATGACCTCAAGTTCGTGTTCATCACATCTGCTATCGAATTGGTAGCTGGTAGCGCATTACAGATAAGCGTCAAGCCCAGTTCTGATGCCAAATGCGAGCGCTGCTGGCACTACCGCAGCGATGTAGGGCAGGACGCCGCCCACCCGACGATCTGCGGCCGCTGCACCAGCAACCTCTACGGCGACGGCGAGAGCCGGGAGCACGCCTGATGGACCGCACATTGCAGGCCGGGCGTTCCGGCGCGAGCATGTGGCCCTGGCTGGCCTGGGCTGTGGTGCTTGTGGTGGTCGACCAGATCACAAAGACCCTGATCCTCAACCACTACCAGTTGGGCGATTCCACGTTCATCACCAGCTTCTTCAACATCGTGCGGGCGCACAACACGGGTGCTGCATTTTCGTTCCTGTCGGACGCGGGGGGCTGGCAACGGTGGCTGTTCACCGGCATCGGCGTGGCAGCCACGATCTTCATCGTGTGGCAGCTGCGTGCCCACCCGGGGCAAAAGCTCTTCGGCTTCGCGCTGTCGAGCATTCTGGGCGGCGCGGTGGGCAATGTGGTGGACCGGCTGATGCACGGCTATGTCGTGGACTTTCTGGACTTCCATGTGAGCGGCTGGCACTTTCCGGCGTTCAACGTGGCGGACTCGGCCATCACGCTGGGGGCAGCGTGTCTCATTCTGGATGAGCTGCTTCGCGTGCGGCGCGAGCGCTGACGCCACCGGCATCCCCCGTGCAAGCCTTGCAACAGCCCGCCTCGTGCGGGCTGTTTGCTTTGTAGCGCCAGTTGCTCTTGCCGCATGCAGTGTCATGCGCATGTCACGGTCAGCGGTTGCAATGTAAACGTTTACATCAAATGTATTGCACCAAACTGCCATGAGCATTCTGGAAGTCGCCCGCGAGGCCGGTGTGTCGGTTGCCACCGTGTCGCGTGTTTTCAACGTGCCTGACAAAGTGGCCCCGGCCACGCGCGAGCATGTGGAGCACATCGCCCGCACCCTGGGCTATCTGCCCAACGCCAGCGCGCGCACCTTGCGCACCCAGCGCAGCCGTGTGCTGGGCGTGGTGTTGCCCACACTCACCAACCCCGTGTTTGCCGAATGCCTGGAAGGCATTGCCCAGGCCGCCGTAGCGGGTGGCTACGCCATCTCGCCGTTCACCACCGACTACCGCCTGGACCAGGAAGACCGCGCGGTGAACCTGCTGCTGGCGGGCAACGTAGACGGGATGATCCTGGTGGTTTCGAACCCCGCCACCTCCACCGCACTGCAGCGGCTGGCCGAGGTGGGTCTGCCCTATGTGCTCGCCTACAACCACCACCCCGATCACCCCTGCGTGTCGGTGAACAGCGAGCTGGCTGTGGCCGACGTGGTGACCCATCTGGCCACGCTGGGGCACCGCCGCATCGCCATGGTCAGCGGGCTGCTCAGCGCCTCTGACCGCGCGCAACAACGCTGCCGGGGCTACGCGCGCGGCATGGAGCAGGCAGGCCTGCGGGCCCAGCCTGTGTTGCAGGTGCCCTTCGTGGCCGCTGCGCCAGAGGTGTTGGGCGAAGCCCTGAACAGCCAAGACCGCCCCACGGCCCTGGTGTGTTCCAACGACCTGCTGGCCATCCGCAGCATCCGCGCCGCGCACCTGGCGGGCCTGGCGGTGCCGTGCGACCTGAGCGTGGTGGGCTTCGACGGCATTGCGCTGGGGCAAGACCTCACTCCGCAACTGAGCACCGTGGTGCAACCCAATGCCGACATCGGCCGCCACAGCGTGGAGCTGCTGGCCCAGGCAGTGGCCAGTGGCAACCCGCTGGGGCCCGACATGGGTCTGACGCTGGCGCACCAGTTCCGCGCTGGCGAGTCCTGCGCACCGCCCGCCTCTTCCCTTGTTCCTCCCCTCACCTGAACCCAAGGAGCTGATCCATGAAAACAACCCTCAAAAACTTCACCCGCGCCACGTTGCTGGCCTGGGGCCTGGCAGCCGGTGCCACGGCCATGGCGCAAAACGCCATCTGCTACAACTGCCCGCCCGAATGGGCCGACTGGGGCAGCCAGATCAAGGCCATCAAGGCCAAGACCGGCATCACCGTGCCACCAGACAACAAGAACTCCGGCCAGTCGCTGGCCCAGCTGGTGGCAGAAAAAGCGAGCCCCGTTGCGGATGTGACCTACCTGGGCGTGACCTTTGCCATCCAGGCGCAAAAGGACAGCGTGGTGGCCGCCTACAAGCCCGCTGCATGGGCCGAGATTCCCGATGGCCTGAAGGACCCTGCAGGCCACTGGTTCACCATCCACTCGGGCACTCTGGGATTCATGGTCAATGTGGATGCACTCAAGGGCAAGCCCGTGCCGCAGTCCTGGGCCGACCTGCTCAAGCCCGACTACAAGGGCCTCATCGGCTACCTGGACCCGGCATCGGCCTTCGTGGGCTATGTGGGCGCTGTGGCAGTGAACCAGGCGCGCGGCGGCACGCTGGACAACTTCGGCCCTGGCATCGACTACTTCAAGGCGCTGCAGAAGAACGAGCCCATCGTTCCCAAGCAAACGTCTTACGCCCGCGTACTGTCGGGCGAGATCGCGATCCTGCTGGACTACGACTTCAACGCCTACCGCGCCAAGTACAAGGACAAGGCCAATGTGCAGTTTGTGATCCCCACTGAAGGCACGGTGGTGGTGCCCTACGTGATGAGCCTGGTGGCCAACGCGCCGCACGCCGACAACGGCAAGAAGGTGCTGGACTTTGTGTTGTCGGACGAAGGGCAGGCGCTGTGGGCCAATGCCTACCTGCGCCCCGTGCGCGCCAGCGCCATGTCCAAGGAGGTGCAGGCCCGCTTCCTGCCTGCCAGCGAATACGCACGCGCCAAAACGGTGGACTACAGCAAGATGGCCGCAGTGCAAAAGGCCTTCTCGGACCGCTACCTGAAAGAAGCCCAGTAAGCCGGGGCGAGCTGGAGAGATGCACATGCGCCACAACAGCTTTGCTCCATCCCGCGCGCTGCTGCTGGCGTGTACCGCACCTGCCGTGGCATTCTTTGCAGCGTTCTGGCTGCTGCCCATCGTGCAGCTGATTGCGCTGCCCGCCAGCAAGGGCTGGGAGACCTACTTTGTGGTGCTCACCCACCCGCGCTACCTGCAAAGCCTGCTGCAGACACTGGGGCTGTCCCTGGCGGTGACGCTGGCCACCCTGGTGCTGGGCGCGGCCGTGGGCATCACGCTGGCGCGGCACCGTTTTACAGGGCGGCAGCTGCTGCTGTCGCTGCTGACGTTGCCGCTGTCGTTTCCAGGCGTGATCATTGGTTTTTTCATGATCTTGCTCGGTGGCCGCCAAGGCTTGGTGGCCGACCTGACGGACGCGCTGGGCCTGGGCCGCGTCACGTTTGCCTACGGCCTGGCCGGGCTGTTCCTGGCCTATCTGTACTTCTCGCTGCCACGGGCCGTTGCGACATACACAGCGGCGGCCGGAGCCATGGATGCGGCACTGGAAGAAGCCGCCCGCTCGCTGGGCGCGCCGCGCTGGCGGGTGGTGCGCGACGTGTGGGTGCCCGAACTCGCGCCCACCACGCTGTCGTGCGGGGCCATTGTGTTCGCCACGGCCATGGGCGCGTTTGGCACCGCGTTCACGCTGTCCAGCAAGTTCGAGGTGCTGCCCATCACCATCTACAACGAGTTCACCAACTACGCCAACTTCGCACTGGCCGCCAGCCTGTCGATCAACCTGGGGCTCATCACATGGGTGGTGCTGTGGCTGTCCCGCCGTGTTGCGGGCCCGGCACCGGCTGCCGGGGCGTAACCACCACCATGCGCACGACCCAACAAGCCTCCTTCCCCCTGCTGGCGCTCACGGCGCTGGTGGCGGCGTTCATGCTCGCCCCCATCGCGCTGTCGGTGATGGCGGGGCTCGTCAACAACTACAGCACTGGCATTTCCAGCGGGCTCACCACACGATGGCTGCACGAGGTGTGGGACCTGTACGGTGGCACCGTGGGCTGGTCGCTGGGCCTTGCGCTGCTGTGTGTGCTGGGCAACCTGCTGCTGGGCGTTCCCTGCGCGTATGCGCTGGCACGCAGCCGCTCGCGCGCCGCACGCCTGTTTGAAGAACTGCTGACCTTGCCAGTGGCCGTGCCCGGCCTGGCCAGCGCGCTGGCCTTGATCCTGACCTACGGCACGCTGCAAGGCTTTCGCACCAGCTTTGCGTTCATCCTGGTGGGGCACATGGTGTTCACCCTGCCGTTCATGGTGCGCACCGTGGGCGCTGCATTCCAGCGCAAGGAACTGCTCTCGCTTGAAGAAGCGGCACGCTCGTTGGGTGCCAGCTTCGGGCAGCGCTTTCTGGGTGTGCTGGTGCCCGCCGTGTTGCCCGCCATCGTGGCGGGCAGCCTGATGGTGTTCACGCTGTCGGTGGGCGAATTCAACCTCACATGGATGCTGCACACCCCGCTGACCCGCACCCTGCCCGTGGGCCTGGCCGACAGCTATGCGTCCATGCGCATCGAGATCGGCTCCGCTTACACGCTGGTCTTTCTAATCGTCATCCTGCCCGTGCTGTGGGGCCTGCAGGCCGTCGGCACCCTGATCGAAAAACACCATGGAACTTGAACGCACGCGCGTGGAGATAAACCAATGCGCCAAAACCTACCCTGATGGCACGCGGGGCCTGCGGCCGACCGACCTCACTGTGGAGCCCGGCGAGGTCGTCGCCTTGCTGGGGCCATCGGGCTGCGGCAAGACCACACTGCTGCGCCTGATCGCCGGGCTGGAGGCGCCCGATGAAGGCAGCCGCATTGCCTTTGGCGGCACCGACGTGACGCGCCTGCCCATCGAGCAGCGTGGCATCGGCATGGTGTTCCAGCACTACGCCTTGTTCCCGCAAATGACGGTGGCAGCCAACATCGGCTACGGCCTCAAGATCCGCAACGTGCCCGAGGCCGAGCGCCGCCGCACCGTGGGCGAGCTGGTGGACTTGGTGCGTCTGCAAGGGTTGGAGCACAAGCGCCCCGCCGAGCTCTCCGGTGGCCAGCGCCAGCGTGTGGCCCTGGCCCGCGCCGTGGCGGTGCGCCCCCGCGTGCTGCTGCTGGACGAGCCCTTGACCGCGCTGGATGCCAAACTGAAGGAGTCCCTGCGCGACGAGCTGGCCGACCTGCTGCGGCGCCTGCATATCACAGCCATCCACGTCACCCACGACCAGCAGGAAGCCCTGGCCATTGCCGACCGCCTGGCGGTGATGCACGCGGGCCAGATCGTGCAGGTGGGCGATGGCGAGACGCTGTACCGCGCGCCCACCCACCCCTTTGTGGCGCAGTTTCTGGGCCGCGTGAACCGGCTCCAACGGGACGCCGCCGCAAGCGCCCAGGCCGTGTTGATGCTGGGTGGGCTGCCTCTGCCCTGCCCTGCCGCCGTGCAGGCCTACACGGCCTTGCTCGTGCGGCCTGAAGACATCGAGGTGTCGGCCCTTCAAACTGGCTGGGGCCAGGCCGAAGTCACGCGCCGCAGCTTTCTGGGCGACCGCGTGCAACTGGTTCTGGCCCTGGCCGACCAGTCCCCGCTGATGGCCGATGTGCCGCGCGACCACCCCGCCCGCACGGGCGACATCGTGGGCGTGCGCATCGCCCCCGAGCGCCTCATGCCCTGCCACGAAACCAGCGACTGACCCAGCCAGCCCTACCCCGCCTGCACGCCTTTTAGCCATGACCACCACACTGCTGCTCCAACTGTCTGACCCCCACATCCGCGAGCCCGGCCGCCTGGCCTATGGCCGCATCAATACCGCGCCCTATCTGGCCGAGGCCGTGGCCAGCGTGAACCGGCTGCCGCAGGCGCCCCATGCCGCCGTCATCACTGGCGACCTGACAGACTTTGGCCGCGCCGCCGAATACGAGCACCTGCGCGCCCTGCTGACGCCGCTGAACATGCCGGTGTACCTGCTGCCCGGCAACCACGACAGCCGCGAGCAGATGCGCGCGAGCTTTCCGCAGCACCACTACCTGGGGTCCGAGGGCTTCATCCAGTACAGCGTGCCGGTGGGCGGCATGCAGCTCATCGCGCTCGATACCGTGGTGCCCGGCGCCAGCGAGGGCAGCCTGTGCACAGAGCGCCTGCAATGGCTGGAGGAAGAGCTGGCACGCCACACCAGCCGCTCGGTGGTGATCGCCATGCACCACCCACCGTTTCGCACGCTGATTGGCCACATGGACGACATCGGCCTGCGCGAAGGCGCCGATGCGCTCGAAGCCATCGTGGCCCGCCACCCGCAGGTGGAGCGTGTGATCTGCGGGCACCTGCACCGGGCCATCCAGGTGCGGTTTGGCGGCACCATCGCGGCCACCGTGCCATCGCCCGCGCACCAGGTGCGGCTGGACCTGGCGCCCAACGCCGCGTCGGCCTGGATGCTGGAGCCGCCCGGCTTTGCGCTGCACGCCCTGCCTGCGGGGGGGCGGCTGGTCAGCCATACCGTGGCCAGCGGCCAATACGCGGGGCCCTACCCGTTTCATGACGGCGGGCAGCTGATCGACTGAAAAAACGGGCCCTGGCGACAAGACCTCCACCGCCGAGCACCCAGCCGCGACAGGGTCATCGCTGCACAACTCCTCAATCAGGAGTATGCTTATATGTCAGTTTTGTGACAAATGGTCCGGGTGCCGCAGTATTTTCTGCGCGCTCTTCATCCCGGAAGCCGAGCAGCCAGGCTCATGCCTCCCCGCCTGCCGCCGCCTACGGGCACAGAAATGAATGAAACCGCTTCCCTGCACGGGCGCCAGCTTTAACGCTTGCGTCGGCGCAGTGCATGGCGCATGCTCGTTTGGGTGGACACAAGAAGAAGAAACAACGGTTTTTCATGAAGCATCTCTTGAATCTGTTGGCAGCGGTATCGCTGCTGATCTGGGGCACCCACTTGGTGCGCACCGGCATCCTGCGTGTCTTTGGCGCCAATTTGCGCCAGTTGATCGCGCACAGCGTCAGCAACCGGTTCACGGCCGTGCTGTCGGGCATCGGGGTGACCGCCGTGGTGCAGTCGAGCACGGCCACGGCGCTCATCGTGTCCTCCTTCGTGGGTCAGGGCCTGGTGGGCCTGCCCGCCGCGCTGGCTGTGATGCTGGGCGCCGACGTGGGCACCAGCGTGATGGCGGTGGTGTTCTCGATGGATTTGTCCTGGCTGTCGCCCCTGTTCATCTTCGCAGGTGTGGTGCTGTTCATCTCGCGCAAGGACACGGCCGTGGGCCGTGTGGGCAGGGTGCTGATCGGCCTGGGGCTGATGCTGCTGGCGCTGCGCCTCATCACCGAATCGACCACGGTGCTCACCCAGTCACCCACGGTGCGTACGCTGCTCGGGGCGCTGACCAGCGACCTGCTGCTGGAGATCTTCACCGGCGCCATCCTGGCCATCGTGGCGTATTCGAGCCTCGCCACCGTGCTGCTCACCGCCGCGCTGGCAGGCTCCGGCGGCATCCCGCCCGACGTGGCGCTGGGCCTGGTGCTGGGTGCCAACCTCGGCAGCGGCGTACTGGCGGTGCTGACCACGATGAAGGCCAACGTGCAAACACGCCAGGTGCCACTGGGCAACCTGTTCTTCAAGATCATTGGCGTCATCATCATGACCCCGCTCACCGGGCTGTGGCTGCAGCATGTGCGCCCCTACGTGCCCGAAATCGCAGCACTGGTGGTGCTGTTCCACCTGGCATTCAACGTGGTGGTGGGCATCATCTGCATCGGCCTGACGGGCACAGTGGCGCGCGTGGTGCAACGCCTGCTGCCGAAGGAAAAGGCGCAGGCTGCGGGCACCCGACCCCAGCATCTGGACCCCTCCGCCCTGGCCACGCCCTCGCTGGCCATCTCGTGCGCCGCGCGCGAGGCCCTGCACCAGGCCGACGTGGTCGAATCCATGCTGCTGGGCCTGCACAAGGTGATCCGCACCGACGACCTACAGCTGGCGCAGGACCTGCGCAAACTGGACGACGAGGTGGACGGCCTGTACTCGGCCATCAAGTACTACATGACCAAGATCTCGCGCGAGGCCCTGGATGAACGCGAGGGCCGCCGCTGGGCCGACATCATCAGCTTCACGATCAACATGGAGCAGATCGGCGACATCATCGAGCGCGTGCTGATCGACATCGAGGACAAGAAGATCAAGAAGGGTCGCCAGTTCTCCGAAGCGGGCATGGAAGAAATCAACGAACTGCACGCCCGCCTGATCGACAACCTGCGCCTGGCGATGAGCGTGTTCCTCAACGGCAGCGTGCGCGATGCGCAAAAGCTGCTCGAAGAAAAAGCCCGCTTTCGCGACCTGGAACACGCGTATTCCGTCACCCACCTGGCGCGCCTGTCGGACAACACGGTGCAAAGCATCGAGACCAGTTCGCTGCACATCGACCTGATCAGCGAACTCAAGCGCATCAACTCGCTGCTGTGCTCGGTGGCCTACCCGATTCTGGAATCGGCCGGAGCACTGGCGCCCAGCCGGCTAAGGGCGATGGCGGACCAGGCTTGAGAAGCGCCTTCAGCAGAAATTCAAGCCTTTTCTGGTCTCTAGCGCTTTATCCATAAGCGCTAAAAGCTATTATTTTTATAGCAAAACCTCACCACTGCCGCTGTGCGGCGTTGTCTCGCCGTCACTCCACGTCCGCCACGTAGCGCTGCAGCCCCGTCCACAACGCATCCAGCGTGACCTTGCAGCGCGGGCTGGCGCGCAGGTCCTCGTGCATCACCACCCAGGTTTCCAGCCCGTACACAAACTGCTGTGGCAACACATGCACCAGCGCCGGGGTGCTACGGCGCGCCAGTGCCACCTGGCAAACGCCAATGCCGCCCCCGGCGCGCATGAAAGCCAGTTGCGCCACATCGCTGTCGCTGCGCACTGCAAACTGATCGCGCCGCCACGCGGGCACCGCCTTTTGTGCGGCGCGCAAAAAGGGCGTTTCTGCGTCAAAACCAATCAGGCGGTGGTGCGCGAGGTCGGCCAGCGTCTCGGGCACGCCGTGCGCCTGCAAGTAACTGAGGTGGGCGTGCAGTCCCAAGGGAATGCTGCCGACGCGGCGGGCGATCAGCGCGTCCTGGCGGGGCTCGGTCATGCGGATGGCGATGTCGGCCTCGTGCTGCAGCAGATCCTGCACGCGGTTGCTGAGCACCAGTTCCACCGTCAGCGCCGGGTGCTCGGCTTGCAGTTGCGCCAGGATGGGCGGCAGCACCTCCACGCCGATCACCTCGCTGGCCGTCACCCGCACCGTGCCCCGCACGCCGCCGCCATGGCTGTCGGCTGCGCGCACCAGGGCAGCGGCGGTGTGGCCCATGGCTTGCGCGTAGGGGCGCAGCGCCAGCGCCGCCTCGGTCGGCAGCAGGCCCTGCTGCGAGCGGGTGAACAGCACCAGTCCCAGCGCCTGCTCCAGCGCCGCAATGTGGCGCCCCACCGTGGGTTGTGTCACCCCCAGCGCGCGGGCTGCGCCCGAGAGCGATCCCTCTTGCACCACGCCCAGGTACGAGCGGTACAGCTCCCAGCCAATGTCTTTGTGTGCAGGTTGTGCCATACATAAATGTATAGCCATGCGCCGATTTTCGGTAATTCCATTTCACAACACCCACGACCACACTGCATCCATCACCACTTTTTTTTGGAGCAAAACATGGCAAACGCAGGCAATACGGTTCTGGTTCTCGGCGCGACCGGGGGCATCGGTGGCGAAGTGGCGCGGCAGCTGCGCGACCGGGGATGGCAGGTACGCGCACTGCACCGGGGCGTGGCGCAGGCCGGGGAGCAACGCGACGGCATGGCCTGGATTCGCGGCGACGCGATGCGGCGCGAGGACGTGGTGGCCGCTGCCGCAGGCTGCGACGTGATCGTGCACGCGGTCAACCCGCCCGGCTACCGGCGCTGGAGCGAGCTGGTGCTGCCCATGATCGACAACACCATTGCGGCGGCCACCGCAGTGGGTGCCACCGTGGTGCTGCCCGGCACGATCTACAACTACGGGCCCGACGCCTTCCCGGTGCTGCGCGAGGACTCACCGCAGCGCCCCCACACCCGCAAGGGCACTGTGCGCGTGGAGCTGGAGCGGCGCCTGCAGCAGGCGACCCAGCCCCACCCGCTGAGTGCGGGCACCTGCCGCGTGCTCATCGTGCGGGCGGGGGACTACTTTGGCCCCCAGGTGGGCAACAGCTGGTTCTCGCAAGGCCTCGTCAAGCCCGGCCAACCCGTGAAGGCGGTGAACCTGCCCGGCGCACCCGGCGTGGGCCACCAATGGTCATACCTGCCCGACGTGGCGCGCACCATGGTGCAGTTGCTGGAGCGCCGCGCCACACTGCCCGCGTTTGCACGCTTTCACATGTCCGGGCACTGGGACGCCGACGGCACGCAGATGGCCGCCGCGATTGGCCGCACCGTGGTGGCACATGGTGGTGCGGCCCCGCACGTGCGGGCCTTTCCGTGGTGGCTGGTCACACTCGCCTCGCCGTTTGTGGCCACGCTGCGCGAACTGCGGGAGATGCGCTACCTGTGGAGGCAACCGGTGCGCATGGCCAACGACCCGCTGCGCGCCGTGCTGGGCGAAGAGCCCCACACGCCGCTGGACGCGGCGGTGCAGGCCACGCTGTTGGGTCTGGGCTGCCTGAAAGCGCCGCTCACAGCCCCAGGAAACCCGCAATCACCAGCCCGGCTTCCAGCGTGAACCGGCCCTGGGCAACCTGCGCGCGCACCTCTTCCAAGGGCAGCAGTGCAAACTCGTCCACCTCGCCGTCCTGGTTGTCGGGCGCCATGCCCTCTGGCACCACGGCGCGGAACCAGTCGATGCGCTCGACCATGTACCCCGCGCCGCCCCCCTCGCTGCTGGGGCGGCTGAACAGCACATGGCCACCGTGCGCCACGCCGGCAAGGGTGTGCACATGCAGCCCGGCTTCTTCCCAGGTCTCGCGCACCAGAGCTTGGGGCAACGAGTCGGCGGCCGAGATCATGCCGCCCATCAGCGTGTCCCACAGGCCTGGGTCGTTGGGTTTGTTCAGCGAACGCTTTTGCACCCACATGCGCCCATCGGGCGCCAGGCCCACCAGGTGCACGGCGCAGGTGGTGATGCCCAGCACACGCACGGCACCCCGCTCCACGGTGCCCACGACTTCGCCGCTGGGGTTGGTCACCGCCAGTTGCTCGTTGCGCCACGGGCCACACAGGTTGGCGTCGCGCAGCGCTGCGGCCAGGGTGTTCAGGGCATCGGTGGTGGCGTTGACGTTGGCATCAGAGGCCGCTTGGGGCGGCAGGTGCAGACTCCATGCAGGGGCGCCGCCATGCTCACCCATTGATAGCTGGTAGCGCTTGTCCAATAAGCGCTGGAGGCTTATTTTGCTTAGAAATCCTTCCGCAACCGACCCTACCACCTGCCCCGCCACCCGCAGGGGTTGGCGTGGCTGGCGGGCGGGCTGGTGCGCCAGTTGCCGCGCACCCACCAGCCACTGGTCGAACGATGCGCCGGGGTAGGAGGCTGTCACAGCGTGAGGATGGTGCAGCCCGTGGTCTTGCGTGCTTCCAGGTCGCGGTGCGCCTGCTGCACGTCGGCCAGCGGGTAGCGCTGGTCGATGTGGATCTTCACCTGCCCACTGGCCACCACGGCAAACAGGTCGTCGGCCATGGCCTGCGTGCTTTCGCGCGTGGCGATGTGGGTGAACAGCGTCTGGCGCGTGACGTAGAGCGAGCCCTTGGCGCCCAGCGAACCCGGCGCAAACGGTGCCACGGGGCCCGAGGCGTTGCCGAAGCTGGCCATCAGGCCAAAGGGACGCAGGCATTCGAGTGACTTGTCCCAGGTGTCCTTGCCCACCGAGTCGTACACCACCTTCACGCCCTTGCCGCCGGTGATCTCTTTGACCCGGGCTGCGAAATCTTCTTTTTGATAGTTGATGGCGTGCGCCGCGCCGTTGGCCAGGGCCAGCTGGCACTTGGCATCGGTGCCTGCCGTGCCGATGAGCTGCAGGCCCAGCGCCTTGGCCCACTGGCTGGCGATCAGGCCTACCCCACCCGCAGCGGCGTGGAACAGCACATGGTCGCCGGGCTGCAGGCCTTCCACGGGCAGCGTCTTCTTGAGCAGGTACTGCGCCGTCAGGCCCTTGAGCATCATGGCCGCGCCCGTCTCAAAGCTGATGGCATCGGGCAACTTGCACACACACTTGGCGGGCATCACCCGCACTTCGCAATAAGCGCCGGGGGGCTGGCTGGCGTAGGCAGCGCGGTCGCCCACCTTCAGGTGCGCAACGCCCTCGCCCACGGCTTCGACCACGCCCGCGCCTTCCATGCCGATGGTGGCGGGCATGTTCAGGGGGTACAACCCCGTGCGGTGGTACACGTCGATGAAGTTCAGGCCGATGGCGTGGTGGCGGATGCGGATCTCGCCAGGGCCGGGCTCGCCCACGGTGACGTCAACGATGTGAAGTTCTTCGGGACCACCGTGCTGGCGGATCTGGACGGCAAGGCTCATGGCAAAACGCTCCTGGATAACGGGTGTTGAACGGGTCCCCAACGGGCATGGATAGGGCCTGTAACGGGCGAGACAAACGGCGGCCATCCTGCCATGAATCTGAAAGCCTTGTCCTGCCCTGCACCGTTACAGTGCAGCCCATGACTCAAAGACTCACGCCCGGCACGGCGGCGCTGCTGGTGATACCGCCGCTGCTGTGGGCTGGCAACGCCGTCACAGGCCGGCTGGTGCACGACCTGATCCCGCCCATCACGCTCAATTTCATCCGCTGGGTGCTGGCTTTCTTCATCCTGCTGCCGCTCGCGTACAACGTGCTGCGCAAGGACAGCCCGCTGTGGCCCCACTGGCGCCGTTATGCACTGCTGGGGCTGCTCGGCATTGGCCTGTACAACGCGCTGCAGTACATGGCGCTGCAGACTTCCACGCCCATCAACGTGACGCTGGTGGGCTCCAGCATGCCGGTGTGGATGCTGGCCGTGGGGGCGCTGTTCTTTGGCGCGACGGTCACGCGGCGGCAACTGCTGGGGGCGCTGCTGTCGATGTGTGGCGTGCTGCTGGTGCTCAGCCGGGGCGAGTGGTCGCAGCTGCTGGCTTTTCGCCTCGTGCCAGGCGATGTGTTCATGCTGCTGGCCACCATCTCGTGGGCGTTCTACAGCTGGCTGCTGTCGCGCACCAGCGAGCCCGCCCGCATCCGGGGCGACTGGGCCGCTTTTTTGATGGCGCAGATGGTGTTTGGCCTGGCATGGTCGGGCAGCTTCGCGGGCGTGGAATGGGCGATGGGCCACACCCACATCGCATGGGGCTGGCCGCTGATCGCAGCGCTGGCTTTCATCGCCGTGGGCCCCGCCGTGCTGGCCTATCGCTGCTGGGGCGTGGGGGTGGAGCGCGCCGGGCCTGCGGTGGCGGGCTTCTTCGTGAACCTCACCCCGCTGTTTGCGGGCATCCTGTCGGCCGCCTTTTTAGGGGAAACCCCACAGCTTTTCCACGGTGTGGCATTCGCACTGATCGTGGGCGGGATCGTGGTGTCGTCGCGGCGATAGCGGCAGGCGGGATCAGCCTGCTGCGCCTTCGGCCGAGGCTTGTGTTGCGGCCTGCTGCAACAAGACTTCGAGCTCCGATACCGGCCCGGGCATGCCCAGCAAATAGCCCTGAAAGAGCTGGCAGCCATAGTCTGCCAGCAGGGCTTTCTGATGTGCGGTTTCCACACCTTCGGCAATCACATCCAGCTCCAGGTTGCGCGCCATGCCGATGATGGTCTGCACGATCACGTCGTCGGTGTGCCGCACACCCAGGTTGCGCACAAACGACTGGTCGATCTTGAGCTGGTCCAGCGGCAGCCGCGTGAGGTAGGCCAGCGACGAGTAGCCCGTGCCGAAGTCGTCCACCGAAAAGCGCACACCCTTGGTCTTGAGCAGGCCCATCTTGGCAATGGTGTCGTCCACGTTGTCCAGCACCAGCGACTCGGTCAGCTCCAGCTTGAGCAGGTGGGGCCGCGCGCCGGTCTCGCGCAGCACCTCGACCACGCGGGCCACGAAGTCGCGCTGGCGGAACTGCCGGGCGCTCACGTTGACCGACAGCGGCACATGCCGGTAGCGGGCATCGTTCTCCCACGCCGCCAGCTGCTCGCACGCGGTGCGCAGCACCCAGTGGCCCATGGGCACGATGAGTTCGCTTTCTTCTGCCACGCCAATGAAGGCGCTCGGCGCAATAAGGCCGCGCTCGGGATGGATCCAGCGGATCAGCGCCTCGGCGCCCACGATGCGCCCGTCCAGATGGAACTGGGGCTGGTAGTGCAGCGCGAACTGCCGCGCGGCCAGCGCGGCCTGCAGATCCCCCTCCAGCTGCGCGCGCACGCTGATGGCAATCTGCATCTGCGGGTCGAAAAAACACAGCGCATTGCGGCCCTGCGACTTGACCTGGTACATGGCGATGTCGGCCTGTTTGAGCAGATCGACCGAGGGCTGCAGCGCCCCGCCCATGAGCGTGGCCCCGATGCTGGGCGTGCTGTGGTGGCTGAGCCCGGCCAGCGAGTACGGCATGTTGAGCGTGCGCAGGATCTTTTCGCCCACGCGGCGCGCATAGGCAGCCGCCTCTTCGCTGTGCAGCGACAGCTCGTGCAGCATGACCACGAACTCGTCTCCCCCCAGGCGCGCCACGGTGTCCTCGCGGCGCACGCAGGTCTTCAGGCGCTCTGCCACCTGGCGCAGCAGCATGTCGCCCACCTCGTGGCCCATGGTGTCGTTCAGCGTCTTGAAGTGGTCCAGATCCAGGAACAGCAAGGCCCCGTACTGCCCGCTGCGCACACTGGCCGCAATCACCTGCTGCATGCGATCCATCAGCAGCCGGCGGTTGGGCAGATTGGTCAGAGGGTCGTAGAAGGCCAGGCTCTCAATCTCGGCGCTGGCGCGGCGCAGGGCCGTCACGTCGTGGTAGGTGATGACCAGCCCGCCCTCGGGTGTGGGCCGTTCGGTGATCTGGATCGTGCGGCCATTGGGCAGCACCTGCTCATGGGGCTCATGGTGCTGGTTCTGCTTGAGCAGCCGCAGCTCCACCCAGCGCATGCGTTCTTCCTCGCTGGCGCGCGGCAGATGGTGCCGGGCGGTCTCTTCCATCACGCGCCGAAACGGCACCATGGGCGCCATCACGGCGCGCAGCCAGGGGAAAATTTCCTCAAACCGGCTGTTCCATTGCACCACGCGCTGCTCGCCGTCGAGCAGAACAAAACCACTCACCATCGACTCCAGTGCCTGGTCGAGGGTGGCCTTGGACTGCGCAATGGCAAGCCGCGCCTGGGACATGCGGTCCAGGTAGCGCAGCGCCAGGTTGCCCGCTGCCACGATCATGGCCACAAACAACAGCCCCGTCAGTGCAATGGCGTTGCGCTGGTCGCGCCAGCCTGCCAGCGCATCGCGCAGCGGAATGCTCGCCGAGATGCGCAGGTCCTGGTACAGGATGGGTCGGTAGACCACCAGCGCCGGCTCGCCACTCAAGCGGGCGGGTGCCTTCCACGCCTGCCCCAGGGCGGCCACCTCCTGCAGTGGCGGGGACAGCACGGGCGTGATCGCCTCTTCGCGGTTGGGCGCACTCAACAGCAGCAGCCCTCCGGCACGCTCCAGCGTCACTTGCAGGCCTGTGATGTCCACACCCTGGACCAGCACCGAGCTGAGCGCCCCCACCGGCAATTCGGCAATGGCCACCACAAGGGAACTGTCGGCCATGCGCAGGTGGCGCGCAAAATACAGCACGCGCTCGGCGGTGGCAAAGCTCACCACCGGCGGGCTGATCATCAGGGTGGAAACGGGCTGTTCCAGCACAGACGCCAGAAAACCAGGAGGCAGCTGCAGCGGCAGCGCGCTGCCAGCCGCATCGGAAGAGGCGATGGTCTTGCCGTTCGCGTCCAGCAGCGCCACATAGCGCACCATGAGATTCTGCCGGGCGGAGCTGCGCAGGCGCTGGCTTGCAAGGTCAGGGTCCACCCATTCGCTCATCGAACCCGACAGGCCCAGCAGTTCGTCCATGCTGGCCAGCAGCACGTCCACCGCCAGCAGGGAACGATTGAGCGCCGCTTCGGCACCCGCCACAAAACGGGTGGCCTGGGCTTCGTAATCGTCCAGCGCCACCTTGCGAGCGTTCCATACCAGCGCGGCAGACACCATCACCACCGCCGCAATGAACACCGCCGCCCCGGCCCATACAAAGGCCCTGATGCGCAGTGGGGTCGTGGTATCCCTCATTTCGCCGGGGCCGCAGCCAGGCCACGGACGGGACCGATCGTCTGGTTCCACACCTGGGCGCAACGCGGCCCGCAGCGCTGCACCCAGCGCGGCAGCACGGTGGAGGCAAGGATCTCCTGGCGGCTGCGTTCATCCTGCGCAGACACCGGCACCACCACCATGCTGCCCTTGCGTCCCCCCACACAGGCGGGGATGCCACGGTTGCAGGCCATGCCGTCGGAGGTTTCGCGCTCGGACTCCTCCCAGATGGCGGCCTCCAGCCGGGGCAGCTCGCGCCGCAGCAGGGCCCGCAGATCGGGTGGCAGCGCCTCCCAGGCGGCCTTGTTGGCGCTGAACACCGCCAGTCCCCAAGTCACGGGCAGCGCATGCACATGGGAGGTCATGGTATGCAGCCCCAGCGTGTTGCCCGACATGGTGCCGGTGATGGCGCACTCGGTATTGCCCGCCGTGAGGCTGGGCACGATCTGCGCGAAGCCAGTCAGCACGGGGATGCCGCCGAGCGCCCCGACAAAATCCGCCTGGGTGGATGACGACACGCGCGTGCGGCGCCCGGCCAGATCGGCCAGCCCGCGCAGGGGCTTCTTGCAAAACACCACCTGGGCCGGATACACATACATCGCCAGCGCCTCCACGCCGTGCTGGTCACGCAGACTCTTCTCCAGGTAAGGGCGAAACGCCGCCAGCGTGGTCTTGAGCGTGGCAATGTCGGGGTTCAGCCCCGCCAGATCGGGTGCGGTGTACTCGGGGTACTGGGCCGTGAACGAGCTCATGAGCGTGGTGCCAAAAGGCACCACACCCAGCTGCAGCAGGCGCAGCATTTCGGCGCCAGGCACGCCCGCTCGGTCAAAGGGCACGATTTCAGCGTCAAACCGGCCACCGCTCAAGCGGAGCAGTTCCTTGCTCCAGAAGGGCTCTTCCTGCCGGGTGTACTGGTTGATACCTGCCAGCCCCCCCACGATGCGCAGCTTGTAGGGCGCAGTGGCCGCTGCCGGGGTGGCCGCAGGCTGGCCCACAGCCTGTGGCGAACAACCCAGCGCGGCCCATGCCACGCACAGTGCAGCGATGCGGTGCAGAAGGCGGGAAGTCACAGCGGGTTTGGGCTGCATGGCAACTTCTGGCTCGTCAACCGGGGTGCAGTGGACGGCCACCGCCGCGCACCCTTCATGCCCAGGGCCATGCCAGCGCCCCAGCGGCATCCATGGATCGCATAGAGGTCTGGAAGGCCGCCCTGGGGAGGGATGCGCGGTGTCATGTTCCGGTACTTTCGGGTTGGAATGCTGGGGCACCATTCTTCACCAAGTTTTCCCCCTCGGCGGGCAAAGCTGTCTGCAAAACGCCACGCCCTGCCGCCAGGGAATCTCCTTCGCCCGCCAGTGACCACAGACGACGCGGTGACCTTCCGTCTCAGCCCGGGTCAGAAGGTCCCAGGATAAGCGCCGCCGTCCGCCAGCACGTTCTGCCCGGTCATATAACCCGCCTGCTGGCTGCACAGGAAAGCGCAGATGGCACCGAACTCCTGCGCCGTGCCATACCGCCCTGCCGGAATCTGGGCCTGCTGTTGCGCGCGAACATCGTCCACGCTCTTGCCAGCCTTACCGGCAGCAGCGGTCACGGTGGCGGCCAGTCGGTCGGTGTCGAACTTGCCGGGCAAGAGGTTGTTGATGGTGACGCCCCGTGCAGCGATCTTGCTGCGCGAGACCCCCGCCACAAAGCCCGTGAGCCCGCTGCGCGCGCCGTTGGACAGACCCAGGATGTCAATGGGCGCCTTCACCGCGCTGGAGGTGATGTTGACGATGCGGCCAAAGCCTCGCGCAGCCATGCCGTCCACTGTGGCCTTGATCAGTTCGATGGGGGTGAGCATGTTGGCGTCCACGGCCTTGATCCATGCATCGCGGTCCCAGTCGCGGAAGTCGCCCGTTGGCGGGCCGCCGGCATTTGTCACCACGATGTCAAAGTCACGGCCCGGGCCACCTGTCACGGAGAACACGGCAGCACGGCCCTCGGCGGTGGTGATGTCAGCAGCTACCGCCAGCACCGTCGGTTTGAAGCTTTTTTGGCCGCCAGCGCTTTCCTGCATTGCACCTTCAGCTACCAATTGTGTAGCAGCCTGCTCCAGCGCCTGGGCATTGCGGGCGTTGATGACCACCTTGACGCCCTCACGCACCAGGGCCAGCGCACAGCCATAGCCCAAACCCTTGCTCGCGCCACACACCAGCGCCCATTTGCCTGCGATACCCAAATCCATAACAATCTCCGGTTCTGCTGCAAGCCGCAGCATTCACAGATCATCATAAGTGGAGAGCTGCAACATGAATTGGCTGCACCGCGGAGCCCTCGCCACCTGGCTGGCATGGGCCGCATTGGCACCCCTGGCAGGTAGCGCGCATGCGCAGGAGGCGGCCGTGGTCAAGCGTGCCACCCAGTTGCGCGACACCCCCGCCGACAGCGGTGCGAGCGTGGCCCCGCTGGAGGCCAACACTGTGGTCACGCGCAGCAACGAGCGCAAGGGCCCCTGGACCAAGGTGAGCACACAGCAAGGCGCCACCGGCTGGGTGCACATGTTCGACCTGGGACCGCAGTCGGGGTCGGCCACGCCCACCAACAACGCCGCCACCAGCGGCCTGCGAGGCCTGGGCGGGCTGTTTGGCGGCAACAGCGGCTCCACCACCACGGCCACCTCCACGGTGGGCATTCGTGGCCTGGATGCTGAAGACATCGCCAATGCGCAGCCCAATCCTGCTGCCGTCGGCCGGGCAGAAAGCCTGCGGGTGAATGCCGACCAGGCGCGCCAGTTCGCCAGCTCGGCGTCCCTGCAATCCCGGGATGTGCCCGCCCTGGCGCAGCCCGCACTGCCCACATCCAGTCGGGGCTCCGGCAGCGGGTCCAGCAACCCCTCCGACCCCAACTACAGCCCTAACTGAGGAAATGGCCATGAACCGGAATTCCGCCTGGAAACGCCGTGCGCAGACGGCAGCCTTGTGCGCGCTGCTCGCTGCAGCGCCCCTGGCCGCCCACAGCCAGAACGTGATGAACATCCTCAACTCCCTGGGGGGCGGGCTGGGCTCGGCCATCACGGGGGGCAAAGCCGCTCCGGCGGCGCAGGGTGACGATCTGATCAGCCTGCTCACGCAGTCGATGGAGAACATCGACGAGGCCAAGGAAATCGAGATCGGCCGCCAGCTGGCCGCCCTGCTGCTGGGCGCCAAGCCCGCCCACCCGGACATGGCGCTGCAGCGCTATGTGAACCGCCTGGGCCGGTGGGTGAGCCTGCAGTCGTCGCGCCCCGGACTGCCCTGGACCTTTGTGGTGCTGGACGACGCAGGCTACAACGCCTTTGCCGCGCCGGGCGGCTATGTGTTCGTGACGAAGGGGCTCATTGACCGCTGCGCCGACGAGTCCGAGCTGGCGGGCATCCTGGCGCACGAGATCACGCACGTGACCTCCAAACACCACCTCCAGGCCATCCGGCAAAGCGCCATGGCGGGGGTCGGCACGCAACTGCTGGCTTCGCAGATCCGCACCAGCAACATCGCCGGACAGCTCGTTAAGGACCAGCTGCTGTCGCTGTTCCGCACCGTCTACACCAAGGGGCTGAGCCAGTCCGACGAATTCGAGGCGGACCGCACCGGGGTGTCGCTGGCGGCCAAGGCGGGTTTTGACCCCTACGGTCTGGTCTCGGTGCTGCAGCAGCTGCGCACCGTCACGCCGGACAACCCCATGTTCACGCTGACGATGTCCACCCACCCCGCCGCACAGGCCCGCCTGGACTACCTGGAGCAATCCATGGGCCGGCAGCTCGATGGGCTGGGCGGGTCGCGCGCATCGATTGCACAGCGCCTGGGCGGCAGTGCGCCTGCCAGTGCTCCGGCACCCTCTGCCCGGCCTGCAGCGGCAAAGAAGGCGGGATAAGTCACCCCCAAGGAGAGCGCGCACCCGCTCTCCGCTGCCAGGTCAGGGCGCTTGGCGGCGCGCCAATTGGGTAAACACAAAAATACCCGTGATCACCAGTGCCGTGCCCGCAGCCACCCACACCGTGAACGGCTCACCCAGAATCCACACCCCCATGAGGATGGTGGACAGCGGCCCCACCATGCCGGTCTGCGCGGTCATTCCAGCGCCCACGCGCTCAATGGCCATCATCACCATGAGCACGGGCGCAGCCGTGCAGAGCGTGGCGTTGAGGATAGACAGCCAGATCACCTCGGGTGCCACCACGGCAGCACTGAAGGGCCGCAGCACCACAAACTGCAGCAGGCACAGCAGGCACGCCACGGTGGTGGCCAGACCCACCAGCCGCAGCGAACCCAGGCGCCGCACCATCTCGCCGCTGTAGACCAGATAGATGGCATAGCTCACCGCACTCAGGAACACCAGCAGGGTGCCCCATGCAGCATTGGTGCCCTGCAGATTGGCCTCGTGGCCGAACACCAGCACCACGCCGCAGTAGCTGATCAGCATGCCCACCGCCTGCCCCCAGGTGATGCTGCGCCGGTACAGCACCCAGCCCAGCATTACCACCAGCGTGGGGTTGAGATACAGGATCAGGCGCTCCAGGCTGGCACTGATGTAGGCCAGCCCTGCAAAGTCCAGAAAGCTCGCCAGGTAGTAGCCCGTGAGCCCCAGGCCCAGCACGCCCAGCCAGTCCTTGCGGGTCAGGGGGGACTTGCCCCGGCTGGCCCACCAAGCCATCACGGCAAAGATGGGCAGCGCAAACAGCATGCGGTACATGATGAGCGTGACCGCATCAACACCATGGCGGTACGCCAGCTTGACGATGATGGCCTTGCCGCTGAAGGCGATGGAGCCCAGCAGGGCCAGGGCGAGACCGGCTGCTACGTTTTTTGCAGCTGCTTGCGCTTGTACAGATTGGTCTATAGACACTTTTAATGTATTTTTCGGTTATCCATTGCGTTGCGCGGCAGCACAGCCCATGAAACTGGCACGCCCTGACGCGAGGTGGCCGCGGAACTGGCTTTGCCAGGCCGCTGGCCGCGTCCCCCTCCCGTAGCGCGCAGCGCGTAGAGAGAGGGGGAAGGAGCGAAGCGACTCAGGGGGATTCATCAATACCCCGCCACCTGGCCGTCGCGACGCGGATCGCTGGCGGCCACATAGCCCTGTACCTTGGGGTCGCCCATGCGCCAGATGAACTGGCCGGCGCCAAAGTCCTGGTAGGAATCCTGGATCACCTCCATGCGGTGCCCCAGGCCCAGCAGGCCCTGCACCGTCGCGGCGGGCATGGCGGCCTCGACGTTGATCGACAGCCCTTCATTGAAGCGCCAGCGTGGTGCGTCGCAAGCCACCTGCGGGTTCTGGCCGTAGTCCAGCATGCGCACCAGGGTTTGCATGTGGCCCTGTGGCTGCATGTTGGCGCCCATCACTCCGTAGCTCATCACGGGCTGGCCGTTTTGCGTGAGGAAGGCGGGGATGATGGTGTGAAACGGTCGCTTGCCGGGTGCCACCAGGTTGGCTGGGTTGGGGCCCGCCGGGTCGGTGCTGAACGCCTGGCCCCGGTTCTGCAGGCTGATGCCAAAGGTGGGCTCCACACAACCCGAGCCGAAGCCCATGTAGTTGCTCTGGATGAAGCTCACCATCATGCCGTTTTCGTCGGCCGCAGTGAGGTAGATCGTGCCACCCTTGACCGGATTGCCAGCCCCGAAATCCTGCGCCTTGTTCATGTCGATGAGTTTGGCACGGGAGGCCAGGTACGCGTCATCGAGCATTTGCGCGGGGGTCACCTCCATGGACGATGGCTCGGCCACATAGCGGTACACATCGGCAAATGCGAGCTTCATGGCCTCGATCTGCAGATGCTGGGACGCTGCGCCATCCACGGGATGGCTCGCCAGATCGAATCGGTCCAGTATGCCCAACGCAATCAGCGCTGCGATGCCCTGCCCGTTGGGCGGGATCTCGTGCAGGGTATAGCCTCGGTAGTTGCGGGCAATGGGCGTAACCCATTCAGGGCGGTGTGCTGCCAGATCCGCCAGTGTCAGGCTGCCGCCCTGGGCCTGCGAGAAGGCGACCAGCGCCTGGGCAATTTCGCCCGTGTAGAACGCCTGGCCTTGTGTGGCTCCGATGGCGCGCAGCGCTCGGGCTGCGGCGGCAAACTGGAACAGCTCACCCACCTGCGGCGCGCGGCCCCAGGGCATGAAGCTTCGCGCAAACCCCGGCTGCGACTGCAGCTCAGGCACTGCAGCGGCCCATTTTTGCTGCACCACCACCGGCACCAGGTAGCCACGCTCGGCAATCTCGGCGGCGGGCTCCATCAGCGCGGCAAAGGGCAGCTTGCCGAAACGCTCGGACAGAGCGACCCACGCGCTGACGGCACCCGGCACAGTGACGGAATCGATCCCGCGTTTGGGAGGGCTCGCCGGGCTCTTGCCGTAGCGGCTGTGAAAGTACCCGGGTGTCCAGGCCGCAGGGGCGCGGCCCGAGGCATTGAGCCCGTGCAGGGCCTGTCCGTCCCACAGGATGCAGAACGCGTCGCTGCCCAGCCCATTGCTCACGGGCTCGCAGATCGTCATGGCCGCTGCCGCCGCCACAGCAGCATCGACGGCATTGCCGCCCTGCTGCAGCATGCGCAGGCCCGCCTGGGCGGCCAACGGATGCGAGGTGGAAACCACATTGCGCGCAAACACCGGCAGGCGGGTGCTGGCATAGGGGTGGGTGTAGCTGAAGTGCATCGAGCCATTATGGGTCGCGTGCCATGTCCGCACACCGGGCATACGGCAAGGGCCTGCCTGCCCGTCGGGCTTGGCCCCACCCCCAGCATCCCTGCTCAGCACTCAGCACGCCGCGGTGCGCTGAGCTGTCTTCTTGTGGATCCCTGCTAGCCGTGCTTGCGGAACACCCGGTGGTGCAGCCGCCTCAGCGACCACCACACGCCGCCCGCCACCACCGGAATGGCGATGGCCGCCGTGGTTTCCGGCGACAGGGGCCAACCCAGCTTCTGCGCCCCCTTGGCCAGGTAGCTCACCAGGCCCACGATGTAGTACGTGATGGCCGCCACCGACAGGCCCTCCACCGTGGACTGCATCTGCAGCTGCAAATCCTGCCGGTGGTTCATCGTGGTCAGCAGCGCCTGGCTGCTTTGCTGCTGCTCGATCTCCACGCGGGTGCGCAGCAGGTTGCTCATGCGGGAGACACGTTGCGACAGCGCATCCTGGCGCCGCGCCGCCCATTCGCAGGTGCTGCGTGCAGGCGTGAGGCGCCGGTCCATGAATTCCCGAATCGTCTGCATCCCGGCCAGGCGCGATTCGGCAATGTCCTGAATGCGCTTGTCCAGCAGTTCGAAGTACGCGCTGCTGGCCGAAAAACGCGAGTGGGTGGCCGCATACTGGCTCTCCACCTGCCCGGCCAGACGGGTCAGGCGGTCCAGCAGCGCAGGCTCTGCGTCGCGGTTGGCGGTGCGGATGGCGTCGGCCAGTTCGGCCAGTTCGCGTTCGGCAAAAGCCAGCACACTGGCGGCCTCGCGCGCAGCAGGCAGGCCCAGCAAGGCAGCCATGCGGTAGGTCTCGATTTCGAGCAGGCGCTGCACCAGGCGGCCCAGGCGGCGCTGCGTCATGCCGCCCGCGAGCAGCACCATGCGCGAGAACCCATCGGCGTGGATCGCAAAATCGGTGTAGACCTCGCCATGCCCGTCGGCCACCGTGGAGGCCACCAGCGTGTCCTCATGCAGCACATGCTTGACCAGCGACCCCGAACCAAAGGTGTGGGTGGGCAGTACCCACAGGTTGAGGCTGCACAGACAATGCCCGGGCAAAGCCGCCAGCCACCCGCGGGGCACCGCGTCTGCGGCGCTGGCCGGCTCCCGCTCGCCAAAGGCGTCGGCCGCCATGGGCACCATGAAGGTCCAGGACACAAACTCGGTGTGCAGCTCCCAGCGCATGCGGTAAGCCCCCAGGTCCATGCGCAGGTGCGTGGTGTCCGCATCGGGCAATGCCAGGTGGTGGTCGCGCAACAGAGCCGCCACATGGGCCCGGCTCGCTTCACGCCCTGCGGCATCGGCCAGCATCACGATGTGTGCAATGGCCAGCGGGGCCGTCATGGCCTCGGGCGGACGGGCGTGGATTTCGTTGTGCAGCATCGCCCGGTGGGGATGCTGTGGCAGATGGAATGGAGTGGACATGCGGGCCTCTTGCCCGCCATTGTGTACTGGCGCTGAGGGCGTGCTGCGGCTGCAGATCGCCAAAAAACAACGGCACCCGAAGGTGCCGTTGTTCTGGAGTCGGATGGAAAAGGCCGTGCCGTCAGTCTTCGACGAAGGCTTCCTCGCGCTTGCTCTTCACCGAAGGCAGCAGCACGATGATGAGCAGCAGTGCCGCAGCAGCCAGCAAGCCTGCCGACAGCGGACGCGTGACGAACACGCTCCAGTCGCCACGCGACAGCAGCAACGCGCGGCGCAGGTTCTCTTCCATCATCGGGCCCAGGATGAAGCCCAGCAGCAGAGGTGCGGGTTCGGTGCCCAGCTTGTGGAAGATGTAGCCCACCAGACCAAACGCACCCACCATCCAGATGTCCCAGGTGTTGTTGTTGGTCGAATACACACCCACGGCGCAGAACAGCACGATGGACGGGAACAGCCAGCGGTAGGGCACCGTGAGCAGCTTGATCCAAATGCCGATCAGCGGCAGGTTCAAGATGATCAGCATGGCATTGCCCAGCCACATCGAGGCGATCAGGCCCCAGAACAGCTCGGGATTGCTCGTCATCACCTGGGGACCAGGCTGGATGTTGTGGATCGTCATGGCACCCACCATCAGCGCCATCACGGCGTTGGGGGGGATACCCAGCGTCAGCAGCGGGATGAAGGAAGTCTGCGAACCGGCATTGTTGGCCGACTCGGGCGCTGCCACACCACGGATGTTGCCCTGGCCAAAAGGCACTTCACCGGGCTGGAGCTTGGTCTTCTTCTCCACGGTGTAGGCCGCAAACGCAGCCAGCAATGCCCCACCACCGGGCAGGATACCGAGGGCGGCACCCAGCGCCGTACCCCGCAGCACGGCAGGAATCATGCGCTTGAAGTCGTCCTTGGTGGGGAACAGGCCTTCCACCTTGGCAGTGAACACTTCGCGCTCATCGTCAGGGCGCGAGAGGTTGGCAATGATCTCGCCGTAGCCGAAAACACCCATGGCGATGGTCACAAAGCCGATGCCGTCGGTCAGTTCAGGAATGTCGAAGCTGAAACGGGCCACACCCGAGTTCACGTCGGTACCCACCAGGCCCATCAGCAGGCCCAGCACGATCATGGCCACGGCCTTGAGCAGCGAGCCCGAAGCCAGCACCACGGCGCCAATGAGGCCCAGCACCATCAGCGAGAAGTACTCGGCAGGGCCGAACTTGAACGCCACTTCGGTCAACGGAGGTGCGAATGCCGCCAGGATCAGCGTACCCACGCAGCCGGCAAAGAACGAGCCCAGGCCCGCCGCCGCCAACGCAGGGCCCGCACGGCCCTTGCGCGCCATCTGGTAGCCGTCGATCACGGTCACCACCGACGAGGACTCACCCGGCAGGTTCACCAGAATGGCAGTGGTCGAACCACCGTACTGCGCACCGTAATAGATACCGGCCAGCATGATCAGCGCAGCCACGGGCGGCAGCGCGTAGGTGGCTGGCAGCAGCATGGCGATGGTGGCCACCGGGCCAATGCCGGGCAACACACCAATGAGCGTGCCCAGCAAGCAGCCCACAAAGCAGTAAATGAGGTTTTGGAACGTGAACGCAACGCCAAAACCCATCGCGAGGTTGTCAAATAATTCCATGGTCGGTGCTCCTGCTCAACCCGTGATGAAACTCGGCCACACAGGGAACTGCAGCTTGAGCGCCCAGACGAATGCCACGTAACTGCCAATGGCCAACACAGTGGCCAGGATGAACACGGACTTCGCGTGGAACTCCTGGCCCGCCAGGCTTGCAATGAAGGTCAGTGCATAGATGCCCACGATGAGGCCCATCGCCGGGACACCTATGCTGGGCAAACCGCCCAGCAGGATACCGAACGCAAAGTTGGCAGCCAGGATGAAGAACAGCGGCTTCCAGGCCCACTTTCCAATCTTGTCACCGTCCTGGGTTTCGACCGTGGTGGCCTTGAAGGTGATCGCGCCGCCGATGATGGCCAGCAAGATACCCAGCAGCAGCGGGAAGTAACCCGGGCCCATGCGGGCCCCGTTTCCGACGTTGTACGTGGTGGCTCCCCACGCAAACGCAACACCAACCCCCATGAACATGAGGCCGGCAAAGAAGTCTTTTTGACTTTTGATTTTCACGAATTGTCTCCTTGGCGGGAAATCTCGACTGCGCGATTGTGCGTGCAACCAAGGCCCGCGCGGATGTGGATTCCACCTACATCCGGTAACGCTTGGGATGTCCTGCATAACCCTCGCGCGTCGGTGGTAGTGCGGATCGGGAAAGGCCGCAAGGCGTCTTTTTGCGGCCAATAGCATGGCTATTGGCAAGAAAAGCAACGCAGCGGACTGCCCGAGGCCGCGCTATCACAGACCGCAGGGAGTTATGCAGGACATCCCTTGCTCCTGCGGAGCTGGTTCAAGGTCTTACTCCAGCGGCGGTGTCGCAGCAATCACCTCGTCCAGAGTGGTCAGGCCCTCTGCCACCCGCAGCGCGCCTGCCAGGCGCAAGGGCCGCATGCCATCCTGCACGGCCTGGCGGCGCAGCTGGTCGATCGAGGGCGCCTGGTTGATCTTCTCCTTGAGCGCCTCGGTCACGGTGAGCAATTCATACAGGCCCATGCGCCCCCGAAATCCTCCCATGCGGCAGTCCACGCAGCCCACGGGCTTGTAGGGGTGGTAGCCGCCACTGAGCTTCCAGGGCTTGACCACCTCCACCAGCGTTTCGCGCTGCGCCGTTTCATCCTTTTGTTTGCACTGCTTGCACAGCGTGCGCACCAGCCGCTGGGCCAGCACCCCCAGCAGCGTGGCATTGAGCAGATAGGGGGGCACCCCCAGTTCCATCATGCGGGTGATGGCCGACGGGGCGTCGTTGGTGTGCAGTGTGGAGAACACCAGATGCCCGGTCAGCGCAGCCTGGATGGCCATCTCGGCCGTCTCCAGGTCGCGGATTTCGCCCACCATGATGATGTCCGGGTCCTGGCGCATGAGGGCACGCAGGCCTTCGGCAAAGTTGAAGTCGAGCTGGGGCTGCACCTGGGTCTGGTTGAAGCTGGGCTCGATCATTTCGATCGGGTCTTCCACCGTGCTCACGTTCACCTCTTCGGTCGCCACCCGCTTCAAGGTGGAATACAGCGTGGTGGTCTTGCCCGAGCCCGTCGGCCCCGTCACGAGAATGATGCCGTGCGGGCGCTTGACCAGCGCCTCCCAGCGCTCGGCATCGTGCTGGGCAAAGCCCAGGGCGTCCAGATCCTTGACGGCATTGTCCGGGTCAAAGATCCGCATGACCATCTTCTCGCCAAACGCCGTGGGCAGGGTGGACAGGCGCATTTCCACCTCGTCCCCGCGCTGGTTGCGCGTCTTGATGCGGCCGTCCTGCGGACGGCGCTTTTCCACCACGTCGATGCGGCCCAGGAGCTTGATGCGCGAGACCATGGCGTTGTGCACGCCCATCGGCATCTGGTAGACCGGGTGCAGCACGCCGTCGATGCGAAAACGGATCACGCCCTGGTCGCGCCGTGGTTCCAGGTGGATGTCGCTCGCGCGCTGGTCAAAGGCATATTGCCAGAGCCAGTCCACCACCTTGACCACGCCCTGGTCGTTGGCGTCGAGCTGCTTGTTGCTCTTGCCCAGTTCCACCAGCTGCTCGAAGCTGCTGCCCCCGGAGTTGCCCCCTGCCTTCTGCGCGGCGCGCACGGACTTGGCCAGGGCAAAAAACTCTGCAGTAAACCGGTGAATGTCCAGCGGGCTGGCCACCACGCGGCGCACCGTGCGCCGGGACTGGCGCTCCACCTCCGCCACCCAGTCCTCGATGAAGGGCTCGGCCGTAGCCACCACCACTTCCTTGGGGGTGACCTGCACGGGCAGCACCTTGTGGCGCTCTGCATAGGTGGCGCTCATGGTTTCGGCCACGCGCCCCACGTCCACCTTGAGCGGGTCAATGCGCAAATAGGGCAGGCCCGCGCGCTTGGCGAGGTACTCGGAAAGCGCCTCGATGTCCAGCGGCTTGCCATCGCTGGCACGTTCCATGGCCACGTTGGCCAGGCGCACCAGCGCATGCTGGGAGCTTTCCGCCTGCGAGCAGCGGGCGATGGTGCGTTGAGCTTCTTCCTGGGAGATGACTTCGTCATCGCTGAGCCACTGCACCATGCGTCGCCAGTCCACCGGACCGACGTAGGGTCGCGCCGCAGTGCTGGCCAGGGAAGCGGAGATTGTTTTCATCAGATACCTTTCCGAAACGGGGCTGTGGGCGGCCCGGGGGCTCAGGCCGCGACGGGCTTGAATGCCCGCAGCCATTTGGTGGTCGGCAGGTCCCAGCGCGCCTGGATGGCCTGCGCCTGCACGTCGAGTTCCGCCCGCTTGGGGCGCGTTGGCGTCTTCTGGGCCAGCACCACGGTGTTGCCTTCTCGCGTGGGCTTGAAGGCCCAGAGTGCCTTGTCACCAAAGGCCGCCGCCATGCTCTGCAGGCTGCGCTCAAAGCTGGACGCCCGCCCGAACAGGTTGACCGTCATGCACCCCGTGTCGGTCAGCAAGGCGCGGCAGTCGGCGTAGAAGTCTGCGCTGTCGAGCACCGGCGCTGCGGCCTCATGGTCGTACAGGTCCACCGCCAGCGCATCCACCGTGCCCTGCCACATGGGGTTCTTGATCTCTTGCGCCGCATCGGCCAGCACCACCCGCAGCTTGGGGCCATCGGGCGGCAGCTTGAACCATTGCCGACATACCGCCAAGACCTGTGGGTTGAGCTCGATGGCCGTGGTGCAGATGCGCAGCTTCTTGTGGCAGAACTTGGTGATGGCACCGGCCCCCAGCCCGAGCTGCATGGCGTGCCCCTTGGACACCTGGGGCAGGTCGGCAAACAACAGCCACGCCATCATGCGCTGCACGTACTCCAGTTCCAGTTCAAAAGGCTCTGCAACGCGCATGGACCCCTGAATCCACGGGGTGCCCAGGTGCAGGTGGCGCACTTCGCCGTCATCAGAGACGCTGACTTCGGGCAGTTCTTGTGATTTTTCTTTTTTGCGGGTCATTCACAACAATCAAAGCAGGCGGTGGGCCGCCATCAGGTCCGCCCAGGCAGCCAATTTACGTTCAAAACTCCAGGAGGCATTGGCCGGGCTGGTCGAGGGCAGACGGTGCGATGCGATAGAGCGGGCGGAACCAGGCCCGGAACCCGTGCCCACGCTCTGATCGAGAAGCACATCATCATGCGCCGCAGCGCGGGGGGGCCGGAAGCTGCCGAGCACCGCCGGGGCATGCTTGAAGCTCTCACCCCCATTGTGGGCGACGGCGGCGAGCTGCGGACACACCGCCTGCAGGTGCGCAAAGTCGTTGACCCGCGCATTGCGGATGCTGGTGTCCAGGCTGCCCTCCCGCTCGCAGCTCTCATACACATCCCACAGGCCAAGCCCCCGTGCCAGCAACCAGTCGCAACGTGCGGCATACCCTTCGGCCCCTGCGGGCGGCAATGGATGCTGCGGCCACAGCGCTTGCAAGATCTTCCAGAAATGGTTTTGCGGGTGTGCGTAGTACTGGCGCAGCCGCAAGGAGGCAGCCCCCGGAAAACTTCCGAGGACCAGCACCACCGTGCCTGCAGACACCACCGGCGGCAGCCCCTGGAGGCGCACCGGCAGGGCTGGCGCCGGAGCATCAGGGAGCGAAGGGGTCTGCGTCAGAGCGGCGTCGGGCATCCGCCGATTCTGAACCGAAACCCGTCAGCAACCCCGCGACATCCTCAAAAAAAACGATAGCTGTAAACCCTTTACCACAAAGCGCTGGCCTCCTAAAAACCTACCAATTGGTGGATCAGACGGAGACCAGAGCCTGCAACCGGGGCAGCGCAACCAGCGCATTGGCACAGGTGATACCCGCCAAATCCTCCAGCGGCTGACTGCGCAGCTCGGCCAATGCGCTTGCAATGCGCGGGAGTTCGCCGGGTGCATTGCGCCCTTGGGGCAGGCCTTCGAGCCGCTGGGCGGCGGTGGCATACAACCAATGGGGCGGGATGTCCGGCGCATCGGTCTCCACCACCAGGGCCTCTGCGGGCAGTTCTGCCGCCAGGCGACGCAGCTGCAGCGCCCGGTCGTAGGTCATCGCGCCGCCAAACCCCAGCTTGAAGCCCAGGGCGATGAACGCCTGCGCCTGCTGCAGGCTGCCGTTGAAGGCATGGGCGATACCGCCTTGTACCGGCAGCTCCCGCAGGCCTTTGAGCAATTTGTCGGACGAGCGGCGCACATGCAGGATTACGGGCAGGTCGAACCGGCGCGCCAGCTGAAGCTGCGTGCGATAGAACTGCTCCTGCCGGGCTGGGTCCAGGCCGGGCACGAAGTAATCCAGGCCAATCTCTCCGATGGCCACCAGGCGCTGGTCAGCACGATGCTGTTCCAGCTCCTGCGCCAGCAGCTCCAGATCTGCGTCGTGCGCGCGCCCTGTGTACAGGGGGTGAATGCCCAGCGCATAGCTGTCGCCATGCCGATGGGCCAGGCCGCGCACCGTGGCCCAGTTGCTGCGCTCCACCGCCGGAATCACACAATGGGCTACGCCCTGGGCCCGCGCCTGGGCACGCACGGCATCGCGGTCGGGGTCAAATTCGGGCGCATCCAGGTGGCAATGGGTATCGATCCAGACAGTCATGGAGTGATGATGCCCCATCAGCCCCGACCGCTCCCTCGGCGTGAAACCTTGCAAGTGCACTCTGCAGCGATCCGTGCTAACGTGAAAACCGTGCGCCGTCTCGCGGCGTCTTCCGTAGAAAAGGTGACAGGATGCCCCGGCCCGCCCTCTACAGCAGCTCCCGCCACACCCGCCGCTCCCCGCCCGAGCCGGTTGAAAAAGTGCCTGCGCCCACCGAACAACCAGCGGCCAGTGTGATGGAGCCCTCTCCAAACCCTGCCACCAAGCCTGTGGCGGGCACGGCTCTGTCGCGGCGCCATCTGTACTCCCTGTGGGCACTGATCGCGCTGCTGACCACATTGCTGCTCTACAGCCTGTGGCTGCACCAACGCCCCGCCGCCCAGCGGATCACCCAGGAAGACATTGATGCCGCCGTGCTGCGCACGCTGGAGACGACCACCCCGCCCTCCGCCGCCGCCCGCGCTGTGGAAGCGATCTCTCCCTCGATCGTGCGCGTGGTGGGCTACGGCCGCAGCAAAAACGGCAAGGAAGAGGTGGAACGCGGCATTGGCACGGGCGTGGTGATTGTGGACAAAGGCATCATCCTGACCAACCTGCACGTGGTGGCGGGCGCGGACCGCATTGCAATCACCTTCCACGATGGCCTGGAAACCACCGCCAGCATCACGGGCGCCCAGCCCGAAAACGACCTGGCCGTGCTGCAAGCCCACAAAGTACCCGATGACCTCTTCGCAGCCCCGCTGCGCTCCACCCAGGACCTGCGCCCCGGCGACCACGTGGTGGCCGTGGGCTTCCCGTTCGGCATCGGGCCTTCGGCCTCAGCGGGCGTGGTCTCTGGCCTCCAGCGCGAATTTACCTCGCCCGAAGGCAAGCGCCAGCTCAGCAACCTGATCCAGTTCGATGCTGCGGCCAACCCCGGCAACTCCGGTGGCCCACTGGTCACGCTCGATGGCGAGGTGGTGGGCATCGTCACCGCCATCCTGAACCCCACGTCGGCACGCACCTTCATCGGCATCGGGTTTGCGGTGCCCATCGAGAACGCGGCTTCTGCCGTTGGCATGCCCCCCTTCTGATCCCGACCCTTCACAAGGAGCACCATGGAAACCACCCCATCGCCCTCTGCCATGAACAACGCCGCCACCGCCACCCTGATGGAGCAGGTGCTCTACGAAGTCAAGCGCGTGGTGGTGGGCCAGGACCGCTTTCTCGAGCGGGTCATGGTGGCCATGCTCGCCCAGGGCCATCTGCTGGTCGAAGGTGTGCCGGGCCTGGCCAAGACGCTGACGGTGAAGACGCTGGCCAGCACCATCCAGGGCAGCTTCAAGCGCATCCAGTTCACGCCCGATCTGGTGCCCGCCGATCTGGTGGGCACGCGCATGTACAACCAGAAGACCGGCGAGTTCAGCACCACGCTGGGCCCGGTCTTCACCCACCTGCTGCTGGCCGACGAAATCAACCGCGCACCCGCCAAGGTGCAAAGCGCCCTGCTGGAGGTGATGCAGGAACGCCAGGTGACGATTGCAGGCGAGACCCACAAGGTGCCCGAGCCCTTCCTGGTGATGGCCACCCAGAACCCCATCGAGACCGAAGGCACTTACGCGCTGCCCGAAGCCCAGGTGGACCGCTTCATGATGAAAGTGCTGCTGGGCTACCCCACCGAGGAGGAAGAGTTCGTGATCGCCCAGCGCGCGCTCGATGTGTCCGTGCAGGTGCTGCCCGTGGCCACCACCGCGCAGCTGGCGGCGCTGCAGGCCGAATGCCGCACCGTGTATGTAGACCCGTCGATGCTGCAATACGCCGTGAAGCTGGTGGCCGCCACCCGCGAGCCCACGCGGCATGGCCTCAAGGACCTGACCGGCTACATCAGCTGCGGCGCCAGCCCGCGCGCCACCATTGCCCTCGCAGAGGGCGCCCAGGCCCTGGCCATGCTGCGCGGGCGCAACTACGTGCTGCCCGAAGACATGACCGACCTGGCGGCCGACGTGCTGCGCCACCGCATCGCGCTGTCGTACGAGGCGCTGTCCGAGGGGCTGGATGCCGATGCCCTCGTCAAGCGCATCATGGCCAAGATACCGGCGCCTGCCCGGCCTCTGCATCATGAGCAAAAAGTTGCCTGACACCACTTCAGCCGCGGTCCACACGCTGCCCACCCTGCCGGGGCAGGCGGACCGGTTGCTGCGCGAGCTGGAGTGGAAGGTGATCCGCCGCCTGGACGGCCTGCTGCAGGGCGACTACCGCACGCTGATGCGCGGCAGCGGCCTGGACCTGGCCGACCTGCGCGAGTACCAGCCGCATGACGACGTGCGCCACATCGACTGGAACGTGACCGCGCGTCTGAACATCCCCCACGTGCGCGTGTTCACCGAAGACCGCGAGATGTCCGCCTGGTTTTTGCTGGACCTGAGCCCGTCCATCAACTTCGGCCCGCAGGGCAACGCCAAGCGCGACATCCTGACCGGCTTTGTGGCCGTGCTGTCGCGCCTGCTGACGCGCCACGGCAACCGCGTGGGCGCCATGCTCTACGGCGCAGGCAATGCACCCGCCCGCGCTGTGGATGCGGTGTTACCGCCCCGCAACAGCCGCGCCCATGTGCTGCATCTGGTGCACCGGCTGTTGACACCGCCCGCCCCTGCCACCGGCACATCCAAACCCGGCGGAGGCGCCACAGAACTGCACCGTTTGCTGCAAACGGGCCTGGCCAACCTGCGCCGCCGCTCCACGGTGTTTGTGGTGTCCGACTTCATCAGCGCACCCGGCTGGGAAAAGCCCCTGGCCCAACTCGCCCAGCGGCACGACGTGGTGGCCGTGCGCCTGCTCGACCCGCTGGAGTTGGAACTGCCCGATGTGGGCCTCATCACGCTGCGCGATGCCGAAAGCGGCGAGCAGCTGCAGGTGGACACCCACGACGCGGGCTTTCGCCGCCGCTTCGCCCGCTTGGCGGCCGAACGCGAGGCCGTGCTGCGCGAAGGCCTGACCCGCGCGGGCGCCGACACGCTGGAGCTGTGCACCGACGACGATCTGGTCGATGCCCTGCTGCGTTTCATGGACCTGCGCCAGCGCCGGGTACGCACCTCCCGAGCCGCGCCCTCCCGCGCTGCAGACCCGGCGCAGCACGCCGCCTGAACGAACCAAAACGCGCCCCGCCCGAAGGAACACACCATGGTTTTTCTCTGGCCCACCCTGCTCTGGCTGTTGCTGGTCGTGCCCCTGCTGGTGCTGATGTACTGGTGGCTGCTGCACCGGCGCAAGAAAACGGCGCTGAGCTATTCCAGCCTGTCGCTGGTGCGCGAGGCCATGGGCCCCGGCCAGAACCTGCGCCGCCACATCCCGCCCGCACTCTTTCTGCTGGCGCTGGTGGCGCTGCTGCTGGCCACCGCACGCCCGCTGGCCGTCATCACCCTGCCCTCGCAGGACCAGACCATCATGCTGGCCATGGATGTCTCGGGCAGCATGCGCGCCGCCGATGTGGAGCCCGACCGCCTCACTGCTGCGCAGAACGCCGCCAAGGCCTTCATCGCCGAGCTGCCCCGCCATGTGCGTGTGGGCATCGTGGCGTTTGCCGGCAGCGCCCAGCTGGCCCAGCTGCCCACGCAAAGCCGCGAAGACCTCATCAAAGCCATCGACAGCTTTCAGCTCCAGCGCGGCACGGCCACGGGCAACGGCATCATGCTGTCGCTGGCCACCATCTTCCCCGACGCGGGCATCGACATCTCCGCCCTGGGCGGCCGCCAGGCCATGCGACCCAAACCCATTGACGAAATTGGCAAGCAAGACCCGGCCAAGGCGTTCACACCTGTGGCGCCCGGCTCCTACACCTCGGCCGCCATCATCATGCTGACCGACGGCCAGCGCACCACTGGCGTGGACCCACTGGAGGCCGCCAAATGGGCGGCCGACCGGGGGGTGCGGGTCTATACCGTGGGCGTGGGTACGGTGGCGGGGGAGACCATCGGCTTTGAAGGCTGGTCCATGCGGGTGCGGCTGGACGAAGAAACCCTGAAGGCCGTGGCCACGCGCACCAACGCCGAGTACTTCCACGCGGCCACCGCCGCAGATTTGAAGAAGGTGTACGAGACGCTCAGCTCACGGCTGACGGTGGAGAAGCGGGAAACCGAAATCTCGTCATTGCTGGCGTTGCTGGGGGCGACGTTGGCGTTGCTGGCAGCCGGGCTGTCGGTGTGGTGGCACGGGCGGATTTTATGAGATTTTTTGGCTCTACCGCTTACTAGAAAAGCGTAAACAGCTACCATTTTTATAGCATATAGCCTGTAGTGCTTGTCTCGGGCGTGCTTGGGATGCGAGTAAGCGCCACCGTGCACTCATCAGCATTCTCCAAACCATAGACTTCAAAAAAGATAGCTGTCAGCGCATTACCAGCCAGCGCTACACCCCAAAATCTTTTGGAATCTGCTCACGCCGCTCCCAGCGCCATCCGCCCCGACGCCGTCGCCTGGCTCGCATGGCGCGTCTCTACCCGGTTGCGCCCCGCGCGCTTGGCGTCGTAGCACGCCATGTCGGCCGCATACAGCACCGACGGCACATCCTGCAGACTCGCATCCAGCACCACCAACCCGATGCTCACCCCCAGCGTGAAGCTGCGCCCCTGGTACGAAGGCTCCCACGCCTGTACCGAGGCGCGCAGCTGCTCCGCCACCGCCTGGCCCCGTGCCAGCGCGCATCCGGGCAGCACCACCGCAAACTCGTCGCCGCCCAGCCGCGCGGCCCAGCCGATCTGGCGCACCTGGGATTCGAGCAAGCGGGCCACGTGGCGCAGCACATCGTCGCCCGCGTCATGCCCGGCAATGTCATTGACCACGGTGAAGTGGTCCAGATCCAGAAACAGCACCACGCCGTCCCCGGCTGCTTCGCTGCTGTCTGCATCCGGTGCGCGCGGGCGCATCGAGCGTTCGGCCAGCAGCAGGCCCAGGCGCTCGTCAAACGCATTGCGGTTGTAAAGCTGGGTCAGGGCATCGTGCGTGCGCTCCCACGCCTGCTGCATCTGTGCCTCGCGTGCAGCGGTGATGTCCTCCAAAATCCAGACGGTGCCGCCTGCCGTCTCGTCGGGCCGCACACCACGGCCCTGCACGCGGGCCCACACGGGGGTGCCATCCTTGCGCATGAAGCAGACATCGCCATCGAAGGCGCCATGTGCGGCGAACTCGGCCTGCACACGCTCGCCAATGCGGCCGTATTCGGCATCGTTGGCATACAGGGTGCGCGCCGGATGGCCCTGCAGTTCGCCCTCGGTGTAGCCCAGCATCAGGCAGGCCTGCCGGCTCACCACCTCCAGGATGCCGTGGCGCGAGATGACGATGCCCACCGAGGCACTGTCCAGCACGGCCTGGAACTGCCCGTCCAGCGTGGCCTTGTGCTGCTGCTGCAGGCTGCCCTGCTGCACCATGCCCTGGAACATTTGCACCAGTTCGCCCACTTCACCCCCCGCACGCGGCCAGGCGACGGTGCCCTGCGGCGGGCCAGCACGCGTGCTGCGCCGCAGCAGCTGGCGGGCACTGTGCGTGAGCTGCGCCAGCGGCTGCGCCATCCAGGCCATCAGCCCGGCCACGAGCAACATGCACAGCGCCATGCTGGCGGCGGCCAGCCACCAGGCTTCGCGCTGCGCGCCCTGCAGGGGCGCCAGCAGCGCCTGCGAGGGGCTGACCCGCGCCACGATCCATTGCGGCAGCGGCATGCCCGCCATGCTGACGATATGCTGGTCTTCAAGATGGGTCGTGCCCCGCCCTACCACTGGCTGGGCCTGCTCCAGCCAGCGGCTGTAGACGGGCGCCAGGCCCGTCTCGTCGCTCACCTTGCCCATGATGCGGGTCGGGTCCGAGTGCGAGAGGATGGTGCCGTCGCGCGTAAACACCAGCAGCCGAGAATCATCGCGCGCGGGCAGCGTCATGGACGGCGGCAGCAGGCCCTGCGATTGCAGGCGCAACGCACCTGCCACCACACCCAGCACAGTGCCGTCTTCGCGGTGCAGCGGCATGGTGAACATCACGCGCGCGTCGCTGGTGCGCCCGGCAATCAGCTCGGACACCAGCGGCTTGCCGTCGATGAGCGTGCGGCGCAGCGCATCGCGCTCGGCGGGGTCCAGGTTGGAGGCCTTGTCCAGCCGCCCCCCACGCAGGTTCAGCCGCAGTTCGCCGTTGTCGCGGGCGACCTGCATCGCATCAAAGAACTGAACGGCGGGCAGGCCCTGCTGGAGCAGCCATTCGAGGGCCGAGGGTGATTCGAGCATGGCGGGCGTAATACCAGCGGCCACCGTGCGCAACACCTTCTGGCTTTGCTCGATCTTGCTGGCGAGCAGGCGGGCCACCACCTCGACCTCATCGGTCTGCTGGCTCACCACCCGCCGCATGGCCTCTTGCCCGGAGGCCCGCGTAACCAGCCACGCCGACACCGCCCCCGACAGCCCCACGGCCAGCACCGCCACCAGCACCAGCCGCAACACCAGCGGACCGGGCATTGACCAGCCCGGCGCGTCCTGTGGCGGCGCAGGGTGGGTCGGGGGCGTCATGGACACTCCGCGCAGGGAGCGCCCGATGGGCGCGAAGGGGTGGCGTTGGGCATGGGGACAGGTCAAACCGCACAGGTCCCAACAAATATACGCAGCCCCTGCAGCCCAGGGCTTGGGTAGAACCCTCAGTGAAACCCAAGGACAAACCCTGACGAGGAAGCCCCCCTGAGCCGCTGCGCGGCTTCCCCCGGAGGGGTACGCACCCAGTGGCCTGGCAAAGCCAGTTCCACGGGTGCGCTGGCGGGCGGCGCGCCAGTAGCAGAGGCTGTGCGCGCTATTTTTCGCGCGGCGCCGAAGCCATCCACGCTGGGCTCAGTTCAGCAACCGGCCATCGACTGCAGCGCCCGGGGTTGGGGCAGGTTCAGCACATTGCCCGTGCCGTGGATAAGGCCCAGCTCCCGCAGATGGCGCAGCACGCGCGAGAAGGTTTCGGGGGCGATGCCCAACTGCGCCGCAATCAGGCGCTTGCGCTGGTGCAGCGTGACCTGCATGGTGCCGCTGTGGTCGGGCTCGGCGTGGTTGAGCAACCACTGCGCGCAGCGCGATTCGGCATCCTGCGCGAGGCGGCTCACGGCCAGCTCGGACTGCTGGCGGTAGCCCTGCGCCATGTCAAGCAACAGGCCCCGTGCACCCGCCGGCATTTCTGCAAGGCTGCGGCGAAACTCCTCGATGGGAAGGCGGCGTACCTGCACACGGGTGTCGGCCACCATGTCCACCGGCAGCGGCATGCCCATCAGGGCCGACGCGGCGTCCAGCCAGAACGGCCCTTCCACGGCCCCCAGCTGGTGGCGCAGGTAGCCATCGTCGAGCACACCGCGCAGCACGCGGCCACTTTCGAGGTGCAGCACAGACGTCAGCACCTCGTTGCGCCTGCGCAGCACTTCACCGGCGGCAATCACCTCGGTTTCGGCGGGCAGTGAGAAATAGGTAGAGGGCAGCATGGGACGGACTGTGCCGCGCCCCGGACCGCCGGTCATTGAGCAAGATCAAACTGAACCTTCGCGGCAGCCCTGCCGCTGCGCCAGGGTTGAGCCAACGCATAAACAGCTTGCATGCCCCCCGGAACGACCACCCCAGGGGATGGCCTGTCACCTCACGGAAACAGTGTGTAACAAGGTTGTCACACCCGGCCGATATCGTGGGTACCTTGCTCAGAGCCCCCCATCTACCGTGACGCACAACCCCCTTTGGAGCCGACTGGAGGCGATGATGGCCTTGCTGTCCCCGGCTGCGCGCCATGGCAAGGGCCCTCTGGCACAACTCATGCGCGAAGGGGGCCTGCACTGCGTGTTTCAGCCCCTGGCCGACCTGCGCGAGGGCAGCGTGTATGCCCACGAAGCCCTGATCCGGGGCCCCGAGGGCACCCCTTTGCACACGCCCGATGCCTTGCTGGAGTTGGCCCGGCGCGAGCACATCCTGCAGGACTTCGAGCTGCTGTGCGTGTTCACCGCCTTGCAGCAGTGGGGCGTTCAGAAGGCACCAGGCCGCCTGTTTGTGAACATCAGCGCCGACGCGCTGGTGCACGGCGTGGCGCTGGTGGGCGCGCCGATGCTGGGCGAGGCCGTGCGCAGCTTTGGCGTGAGCGCACGCCTTCTGGTGCTGGAAATCACCGAGCACGAGCGCGTGACCGACATGCCCCAGCTGCGCCAGGCCATCAAGGCGGTGCACGCCTGCGGCGCGCGGCTGGCGCTGGACGACTTTGGCGACGGCCGCTCCAGCCTGCGGCTGTGGTCCGAGGTGAAGCCCGACTTCGTGAAGATCGACAAGTACTTCATCCGCGACATCAGCAACCAGCCCGAGAACCTGCAGATGCTGCAGGCCATCAAGGGCATAGCCCATATGTTTGGCACCAAGCTGATAGCCGAAGGCATCGAGACACGCGACGACCTGCGCGCGCTGCGCGACCTGGACGTCCCTTACGGACAGGGCTGGCTGCTGGGCCGCCCCGCCAAGGCCCCGCGCGAGGCCGTGGAGAGCCCGGCACAGGAAGTGATGCAGGACCGCCGCGTGGCCGTGCTGCCACACCTGGGCCAAACGGCGCGCCCCGGCATCCTGCGCAGCCTGCTGGTGGTGCAGGCGCCCACCGCCGCGCCCGCCACCAGCAACGATGCAGTGGCCGCCATGTTCCATGAGCGCACCGACCTGCATGCGCTGGCCGTGGTGGACGGCACCCGCCCCGTGGCGCTGATCAACCGCCAGCAGTTCATGAACCACTACGCCACGCTGTACTTTCGCGAGGTGCATGGCCGCAAATCGTGCCTGGCGTTTGCCAACCAGGCGCCGCGTGTGGTCGAGCTGGACTGTGACGTGGACCAGCTCGTGGGCATCCTCACCTCGCAGGACCAGCGGTATCTGAACGACGGCTACATCGTCACCGACAACGGCCGCTACCTGGGCTTGGGCACTGGCGACCAACTGGTGCGGGCCGTGACCGAGACTCGCATCGAAGCCGCCCGCCACGCCAACCCGCTGACCTTCTTGCCCGGCAACATCCCCATCAGCCTGCACATACAGCGCCTGCTGGACCACCACACCGAGTTCGTGGCGTGCTATGCCGACCTGAACAACTTCAAGCCCTTCAACGACCACTACGGCTACTGGCGCGGCGACCAGATGATCCGCCTCGTCGCCCGTCTGGCCACAGCGCACTGCGACGCGCGGCGCGACTTCGTGGGCCATGTGGGTGGGGACGATTTCATGCTGATCTTCCAGAGCAGCAACTGGCTACAGCGCTGCAAGAACATCGTGGACGCCTTTGCCCGCGAAGCGCTCACGCTGTTTGACGACGAGGCCCGGCGCGCCGGTGGCATCCAGGCCGAAGACCGGCATGGGGTGCAGCGGTTCTTTCCGTGTACCACGCTGGCCATTGGTGCGGTGCGCATCACCCCCGGGCGGTTTCGGCATGCCGAAGAGGTGGCCAACCTGGCGGCGGTGGCCAAGCACGAGGCTAAGCAGGCAGCGACCGGGGTGGTGCTGCATGGTGGGTTTACAGAATCAGCCCTGGGCGCACTGGCGGCCACTCGGGCGTTGCAGGATGTACTGGCGGCGTAGGGAATGGATGGGACAGCGGGGTCGGTGGCTGGCGGGTCGATTTAGCCGCAGTGCGCATGGACACACACAGTGCAAAGGCCCGCGCACGCAGCTTAAGTTCCGTAAGCCAGGGGGTTGGGTGATCCCCCGCTGCAGTCAGTCCGCATGGGCGCAGGCGCGCCTGTGTGCGCTCCCCTCCCAATTCCAGCCATTGTTATGTTTGCGACTCCAATCTAGCCTCGGTAACCCTGCCTGGCGATTTCGGAGGCTATAGTTTGCTGAGCGGAGGGGTACCGAGTTTCGTGGAATTTTTTATACCTGAATATTTTCACAGCACATCTGTCGCAATCCCAGGCTGAAAGCCGCTTTCAGGAGGAATCCGTGTCCAGAATATCCCGCACAGTCCAGCTTATTTCGCAAGGTTTGCGGGATAAATCACGTTAGGCGACGCAAAATGACGAAGACGCATCTCCGAGGTCAGCTTCAAACCATCGAGAACAACTACGCACTGAGTCAGGTAGGCATTGCACTCATCGCACAACCGGACGCGCTAGAACGCTTCGAGAGCACGATCAACACGCTTCGACCCCACCCAGAGATCTCGTCGTTGGAATATATCCGGTATGTCTTCGAAACGGGCAATAGTCTCAAACATGCTACGGGCGAGATGCGGAATTCTGTTCTACGGAATTGCCTTAAGGAGATGTTCGAGATTATTCTCGCCTATGGCAAGACCACAAGCCAAGAGGCAATTCTCAAGGCAGCCCCTTGGTATCAGTTCTTGAGAATGGTCCGGAACTGCATTTCTCACGACATGACATTGCGCTTCAACGCGCACGACCTGAAGCAACTGCCAGTCACTTGGTCTGGCCTAACTATCGACACGACAATGCAGAACGGACCGCTTCAAGCGACAGGCTTTCTTTCGAGAGCGAAGACACTGGAGCTCATGGACGAGGTGATTGGCTATGTCGATGCAAGCGTCGCCTAACCTTCCTTCAAGCGGACCCGCCTACGGCGGTCCGCTTAAGTCAAACGTTAGGCCTCATATATTTTCTTCGCGGCTATGCCAACATTCTTTGCTCCACGCCAATACGAGAATCCGCTCACGGAAGAAGGACGCGCTCGAACCATTGCGGCATTTCATCTGGCACAAGGCAATGTAGATCGCCTGACAGATGCTGAGATGAGACGAGACGTCCTGAACAAGCTGATGAGCCCCCGGGCAGTCGGTTACTGGCTGAACGACAAGGAGTGGTTACGTTCAAGCAGAAAGGTTGGTCGCGTCGAGTTGCTCTGCCTCACGGACAATGGTCTACGAACCTGTGCGAACAGCATTGCAGGAGGTAGTGAGGTGCCCACCACCCTAGGACTCGTTGCCAGCCGTCGCCGCCTCATGCTTACAGGAGGCAGTGGATACGATGAAGTGAGCTTCGCGTCGCTGCCTGGTGAGGCCTAACCCCTCGCTCAAGCACCACGCCGCTTTCTCCCGCTTAGCTCGAACGTTAAGGCTCATCGAATGCGCACTCGCAAGGTGTTCACCAATGGCTGGCTGTTTTGGCTTGCTCGCCATTCAAAGCTCGGGTTGGTGCTTCTTGACGAGTCAAACCAGGACGGTGTTGCTGACGGACGTCTTCGTGCATACCTTCTCGAGTCCGATGTCCTCGAAGAGTTTGATCGTGCAGAGTTTCGATCGGCGCTTGCGGGTGAGGTCACGGATGCCGAATTCGTTGTGATTACCAATCGATATAACCAGTTCAAGGCAACTGCCGGTCTACCAATCAAAGCTCCAGTAGGTGTCGCGCATAGAAATTTTTTACGCAAACGGGGCTTACCGGAACAGCAGCTTCGCGCGCGTCGACTGGCGAATCTATCTCGCGCGACGCATTGCTATTCGTGCAAAACTGAGTTGGACAACTCCATTGATGTTGAATGCAGCCAGTGCGGTTGGATCTTGTGCGCTTGCGGGGCTTGCGGTTGTGGCTGGTCACGTCGCAATGCGCCTTAAGCTTTTGCTGCAGCGGACGGCTTTGCCGCCCGCTGAGCGCCAACGTTGAGCTTCCGCACCAATTTGCCGTCACGGCAGCTCCTGACCAAACCCTGCCACCCCACCCCAGAAACCTCAAGGCCCCGTCGGCGCCCCCGCCTCGAACCAGCGCCCAATCAGCGCCCGCTCCGCGTCGGTGATCTGCGTGGCGTTGTTCATGGGCATGAGCTTTTGCACCACCACCTGCTGGTAGATGGCCTGGGCGTGCTGCTTGACGCTGTCGGGTGAATCGAGCCGCAGGTTCTTCATCTGCACCGCCTCGCCGTGGCACAGGTAGCAGCGCTGCTCCAGCACGGCTTGCACTGATTTATAGCCATTTTGGCCGCCAGCGCTTATTCCACCTGCGCTACCAGCTCCTGAAACAGGAGCACCACTGACAGCAGCCATGGGCGCGGGGCGCATCCACACGATGGCGCCCACGATGACGGCCACGCCCACCAGCGCATACGGCAGCGGGTTGCCGTTGCGGCGCAGCTTGTAGCCGTGGCGCATCACAAAGAACTGGCGGATGGCGGCGCCCGCAAACATCATCAGGATCAGCACCAGCCAGTTTTGCGGGTGGCTCCAGGTAAAGCTGTAGTGGTTGCTCAGCATGGCAAACAGCACGGGCAGCGTGAAGTAGGTGTTGTGCACGCTGCGCTGCTTGCCGCGTTTGCCGTGGATCGGGTCCACCGGTTCGCCCGCCTTGATCTGCGCAATCACCGTGCGCTGGCCAGGGATGATCCAGAAGAACACGTTGGCGCTCATGGCCGTGGCGATCATGGCGCCCACCAGCAAGAAGGCTGCACGGCCTGCAAACCAGTGGCAGGCCAGCCACGAGGCAACGCACACCAGCACAAACACCAGCGCGCCGACGATGGCATCACCGTTCTTGCGCTGGCCGAAGATGCGGCAGATGGCGTCGTACAGCAGCCAGAACACCACGAAGAACGCGAGCGCCACTACGATGGCCGTGGCGGGTGCCCAGTCCATGCGGGATTTGTCGATGAGGTAGGTGCTGGCGCTGTAGAGGTACGACACCGTGAACAGCGCAAAGCCGCTGATCCAGGTGCTGTAGCTTTCCCAGAAGAACCAGTGGAGGTGGCCGGGCAGCTTGGGCGGCGACACGGCGAACTTGACCGGGTGGTAGAACCCGCCGCCGTGCACGGCCCAGAGTTCGCCGCTGACGCCCTGTTTTTTGAGGTCTTCGTCTTCGGGCGGCGTGAGGCTGCTGTCGAGGAAGACGAAGTAGAACGACGAGCCAATCCAGGCGATGGCGGTGATGACGTGGACCCAGCGCAACAGCAGGTTGGCCCAGTCGAGAAAGTAGCTTTCCATATCTCAACCTTGGTGGCGCGTGCGCGCCACATTGAACGTGTTTGTGATCTCGCAGGGGACCGCGTTGGAGCGCAATCGGGATGAGTGGATGCTCCGGATGCGCCGCATGGGCTCATGCCCATGCAAGCAGCCGGGGCGTCCAATCGCCCGATTTCGTTCCAACCCTTCGGGCAGTGGTCTTTGCGGGCGGTCTGCGGCGTTGCGGCGCTTGCGGATAGCCGAGCTATCCACTGCGCACCGCGCCTAGCATTCCATCCCGCAAAGACCGCTGCGCGGCCCCTGAGAGACCACAAACACGTTCTTACAACCTGCTCACCACTGCGGGCGCTCTGAGCAGAAATTTTGGTCGCGCACCTTGGCGGGCAAACCCGCCGGGGCACCGCTGCGACCCGTAAACCGTCAACAAATCCGTTGAAAAGTGTATGCAGGAATTGTTCCCGACTCCAGCCCCAATCCGAGGCATGGAGGCCCGGAATTACCCTCAGCCCGCCCCCTTCAGCGTCTGCAGCAGCTGCGCAGCCACCGCCACGGCGATCACTTCGGGCTCCTTGCCCTCAATGCCGGGGATACCAATGGGGCAGGTGACCTGGGCCAGTTCGTCCTGTGCAAAGCCGCGCCCATGCAGGCGATTGCGAAACGTCGCCCACTTGGTCTTGCTGCCGATGAGGCCGATGAAAGGCAGGTCGCCCTGTTCACGCTGGCGGCGCAGGCAGCCGGCCACCACGTCCAGGTCTTCGGCATGGCTGAAGCTCATGATCAGCACGCGGCTGCCCGGCGCCAGGCGGGGCACAGCCAGTTGCACGGGCTCGGAGTGTTCGCAGACCACGCCCTCGGGCGTGGGGCAAGGGAAGATGCCGTCGCGGCTGTCGATCCAGGTCAGCGCAAACGGCAGCGGCGCCAGCACCCGCGCCAGCGCGTGGCCCACATGGCCGCCACCGAACAGCGCCACGGGGTGCTGGTGCGGCGACAAGCGCGCGCGCAGACCCGCAGCGGGGGCCAGGTCGGCAGCGGTCAGCACCTCAAAACCCAGGTACACCACGCCCCCGCAGCATTGCCCCAGCGCTGGGCCCAGTGCAAAACGTATGGGTGGCTGCCCCGGGGCCGGGCCGGGCACACCGCCCAGGCGGCGGCGCGCTTCGGCAATCGCCTGCAGCTCCAGATGGCCGCCGCCGATGGTGCCCACGATACGGTCTGCGAACACGGCCATCCACGCGCCGGGTTCACGCGGGGCCGAGCCTTCGGTAGACTCCACCCTTACCAGACAGGCGGGGGCGGCTGCAAGGCCGTCCAGCAACAAAAGTACATCAGTCAATCCAGATCCTTCACGCCACCAAGGGTCGCCCGCCCCACGGGGCATCGTTCAGTTCACAAAAGCCATCATGCCGCCCACCCCCACCGAGCGCTCCTCCAGCCACCGCAGCCACTGGCTGCTTGCCGGACTCATGGCCGCCGTTGCATCGCTGGTGGCGGCCTGTAAGTCGGCCCCAGAGCCACCAGCCCCGGCGCAGGACAGCACCATGCCCAGCCCGGACACCGCCAGCGTCAAGGGGCCTGTGCCCGCTGCCGCAGGCTCGGCCCGCGCGTCTGCCGCCAGCACGGCACGCGCCTACCGCGAAGACGCCGCCACCCACCTCTATGGACTGAACGCACAGCGTGTGTACAAGGGCAAGCTGCCGCCCATGCTGTATGCCATCGGCGTGCTGGAGGTGGATATCGACCGCGCCGGCAAGGTCACGCGCCTGCGCTGGATGCGTGCTCCCAAACACGCCCCCGAGGTGGTGGCCGAAATCGAACGCACCGTGCGCGCCGCAGCCCCCTTCCCTGCGCCCACGCGCATGGGCAAGGTCACTTACACCGACACCTGGTTGTGGGACAAAAGCGGGCATTTCCAGCTCGATACGCTCACCGAAGGGCAGCATTAGGTACATCCCCCTGAGCGGCTACGCCGCTTCCCCCTTCTCTCGAAATCGCTCCGCGACTTCGGGAAAGGGGACGATGCCCTCGCCGCGGGGCGGCCCTTGCTTAGCATCCCTGGTCCGGGCAGCGCCCGTAAAGACGGCCACGCGATGCCACGCACCGCAGCAGTACCTCTCACGACCCACGGTAGGTCGAATAGCTCCACGGGCTCACCAGCAAGGGCACGTGGTAGTGCTGGTCGGCGTGCGCAATGCCGAAGTCCAGGCTCACCTGGTTCAGAAAATTGGGTTCGGGCAACTCCACACCCCGGGCCTTGAAGTACCCCGCCACATCAAACCGCAGCCGGTAGGTGCCGGTGCGCAGGCTGGCGTTGTCAAACAGTGGGGCATCGGTGCGGCCATCGTGGTTCAGCACCAGGCGCTTGATGAGGGTGGCGTTGTCGCCGTCGGTGGAGTACAGGGCCACCTCCATGCCAGCGGCGGGGCAGCCGTTCATGGTGTCCAGAACGTGGGTGCTCAATCCCATAGGGAATCTCCTGAAGTGGGGGCCACGGCCAATCGGCGAGGATTGCCGGACCGCAGTGTGTAGACCAAAAGTGTATACACTTTTCGCCATCCACCGTATCATGCCGCCATGGAATCCTCATCCACCAGCGCCATTGTTGACGCTCTGACCCGCGCCATCGTAGAGCACCGCCTGCAGCCGGGCACCAAACTGGCCGAGCAGAAGCTGGCCGACCACTTTGGCGTGTCGCGCACGCTGGTGCGCCAGGCGCTGTTTCAGCTTGCGCAAAACCGCCTCGTCACGCTGGAGCCTGCGCGCGGTGCGTTCGTGTCCACCCCCTCGGTCGAAGAAGCCCGCCAGGTGTTCGCCGTGCGCCGCATGCTGGAGACCGAGATGACCCGCGCATTCGTGCAGAGCGTAACCCCCGCCAAGATCAAGGCGCTGCGCACCCATGTGGCCAGCGAGAAGGCCGCCATGGACACCGCCGACGCCAGCAGCCGCACCGAGTTGCTGGGCGACTTCCATGTGCGCATGGCCGAGCTGATGGGCAACGAGGTGCTGGCGCAGATGCTGGGCGACCTGATCTCGCGCTGCGCGCTCATCACGCTGATGTACCAGTCGGCCAGCGCCGCAGAACACTCGCACGAGGAGCACGCCGACATCGTGACAGCCCTGGCCGCGCGCGACGAAGAACGCGCCGTCGCCCTGATGCAAAGCCACCTCGAACATGTCGAAGCCAGCCTGACCTTTGACCGCAAGCGCCCGGCCAGCGACCTGGCCGCCGCCCTGGCCCCCATCACTGCCTGACCTTCCGACGTTTTCCGCATTCCCATGATCTACGACTCCACCCAAGCCTACCCCCGCGACCTCATCGGCTACGGCAAGACCCCGCCCCACGCGCAGTGGCCGGGCGGTGCGCGCATTGCCGTGCAGTTTGTGCTGAACTACGAGGAAGGCGGCGAAAACGCCGTGCTGCATGGCGATGCAGGCAGCGAGCAGTTCCTCTCCGAAATGTTCAACCCCGCCAGCTACCCCGAGCGGCACATGAGCATGGAGGGCATCTACGAATACGGCTCGCGCGCCGGCGTGTGGCGCATCCTGCGCGAGTTTGAAAAACGCAATCTGCCGCTCACGGTGTTTGGCGTGTCCACTGCTCTGCAGCGCCACCCCGAGCTCACAGCCGCCTTTGTGGAGCTGGGCCACGAGATCGCCTGCCACGGCCTCAAGTGGATTCACTACCAGCACATCCCTGAAGAGGTGGAACGCGCCCACATGCAAGAGGCCATGGACATCATCCAGCGCATGACGGGTGAGAGACCCCTGGGCTGGTACACCGGCCGCGACAGCCCCAACACCCGCCGCCTGGTGGCCGACTTTGGCGGCTTTGAATACGACAGCGACTACTACGGCGATGACCTGCCCTTCTGGATGAAGGTGCGCAAAACCGATGGCAGCACGGCACCGCAGCTCATCGTGCCCTACACGCTGGACTGCAACGACATGCGCTTTGCCCTGCCACAGGGTTACTCGCACGCCGACCCGTTCTTTCAGTACATGAAGGACACCTTCGACGCACTGTATGCCGAGGGTAACCCCGACGGTGACAACGCCCCCAAGATGATGAGCATCGGCATGCATTGCCGCCTGTTGGGCCGCCCCGGCCGCATCACGGCGCTGCAACGTTTTCTGGACCACATCGCACAGCATGACAAGGTATGGGTGGCGCGGCGCATCGACATTGCGCGCCACTGGGCGCAGCATCATCCCGCGCCAACCGCGTGAGCCACATTGATGAACCAAATTGGCCTCCAGCGCTTATCCGATAAGCGCGAGCAGCTCACTTTTTTGAAGCACCCACCATGCCACTGACCCTGGAACAACTCAACGCCGCCAGCCCCGCCGAGGCCTTGGCGCTGCTGGACGGGATGTACGAACACTCGCCCTGGATTGCCGAGCAGGCCCTGGCGCAGCGGCCCTTCCGAACGCTGGCGCACCTGAAGCACGCGCTGGCGCAGGTGGTGCGCACTGCCGAGCTGGACGCCCAGCTGGGCCTGATCCGCGCCCACCCCGAGTTGGCGGGCAAAGCCATGGTGGCGAAAAACCTCACGGCCGAATCCACCAACGAGCAAAGCACGGCGGGCCTGACCCAATGCACGCCCGAGGAGTTCGAGCGCATCCAGCAGCTCAACGCGGCCTACAACGAGCGCTTCGGCTTCCCGTTCATCCTGGCCGTGCGCGGGCCGCGCGGCACGGGCCTGCCCAAGCGGGAGATCATCGACACCTTTGCGCGGCGCCTGGACAACCACCCCGAGTTCGAGCTGGTCGAGGCCCTGCGCAACATCCACCGCATTGCCGAGATTCGCCTGAACGACAAGTTCGCGGCCGAGCCCGTGCTGGGCAACGACGTGTGGGACTGGCAGGAAAAACTGGCCGAGCACTCCGACCCCGGCTTTGCCGAAAAAGGCCAGCTCACCGTCACCTACCTCACCGACGCACACCGCGCCTGCGCACAGCGCATCAGCCACTGGATGCGCGACTGCGGCTTTGACGAGGTGGAGATCGACGCCGTGGGCAACGTGGTGGGCCGCTACCACCCGGCGGCCCCAGGCGCACGCTACCTCATGACCGGCAGCCACTACGACACCGTGCGCAACGGCGGCAAATACGACGGCCGCCTGGGCATCTTCGTGCCCATGGCCTGCGTGCGCGAGCTACACCGCACCGGCCAGCGCCTGCCCTTCGGCATCGAGGTGGTGGGCTTTGCAGAAGAGGAGGGCCAGCGCTACAAGGCCACCTTCCTGGGCTCGGGCGCTCTCATCGGCGACTTCAACCCCGCATGGCTCGACCAGAAGGACGTGGATGGTGTGACCATGCGCGCGGCCATGCAGCATGCAGGCTTGTGCATTGATGACATCCCCAAGCTGCAGCGCGACCCGGCGCAGTACCTGGGCTTTATCGAAGTCCACATCGAGCAAGGCCCCGTGCTCAACGAGCTGGACCTGCCCCTGGGCGTGGTCACCTCCATCAACGGCAGTGTGCGTTTTCTGTGCGAGATGATCGGCACCGCCAGCCACGCGGGCACCACCCCCATGGACCGCCGCCGCGACGCGGCCGTGGCCGTGGCCGAGCTGGCGCTGTATGTGGAGCAGCGCGCCGCGCAAGATGGCGACTCGGTGGGCACCATCGGCCAGCTGCAGGTGCCCGCTGGCTCCATCAACGTGGTGCCGGGGCGTTGCCTGTTTTCACTGGATCTGCGCGCCCCCACCGATGCCCAGCGCGATGCGCTGGTGAGCGATGTGAAAGAGCAGCTCGCCCACATCGCGGCCAGGCGTGGCCTGCGCTACACCCTGGAAGAATCCATGCGCGCCGCCGCCGCGCCCAGTGCGCCCGCCTGGCAGCACCAGTGGGAGCGCGCCGTGGACACTCTGGGCGTGCCCGTGTTCCGCATGCCCAGCGGCGCGGGGCACGACGCGATGAAGCTGCACGAAATCATGCCCCAGGCCATGCTCTTTGTGCGCGGCCAGAACTCCGGCATCAGCCACAACCCGCTCGAATCCACCACCAACAACGACATGCAGCTGGCCGTGGACGCCTTCACCCAGGTGCTGCGCCAACTTGCCGAGGAACCACAACCATGACAACGAATAACAACTACGCCGCGCTGGACGCCTGGATCGACCAGCACTTCGACGAGGAAGTGCGCTTTCTGCAGGCACTGGTGCGTGTGCCCACCGACACACCGCCCGGAAACAACGCACCCCACGCCGAACGCACGGCCGAGCTGCTGAAGGACTTTGGCTACGAGGCCGAAAAACACGCGGTGCCCGCTTCCGCTGTGCTGGCCTACGGCATGGAGTCCATCACCAACCTCATCGTGCGCCGCAAGTACGGTGCGCAGGGCGACGGCGGCAAGACCATTGCCCTGAACGCCCACGGCGACGTGGTGCCCCCCGGCGAAGGCTGGACGCACGACCCCTATGGCGCCGAGATCGTGGATGGCGCCATGTATGGCCGCGCCACTGCCGTGAGCAAGAGCGACTTTGCATCGTTCACCTTTGCCGTGCGCGCCCTGGAAGCCGTGGCCAAGCCCACGAAAGGCGCGGTCGAGCTGCACTTCACCTACGACGAAGAATTTGGCGGCGAGCTGGGCCCCGGATGGCTGCTTCAAAAGGGGCTGACGAAGCCCGATCTGATGATTGCCGCAGGCTTCAGCTACGAAGTGGTCACCGCCCACAACGGCTGCCTGCAAATGGAAGTGACCGTACACGGCAAGATGGCCCACGCCGCCGTGCCGCACACCGGCGTGGACGCGCTGCAGGGCGCGGTGCACATCCTGAACGCGCTGTACGCGCAGAACGACGAATACAAGAAGGTCACGTCCAACGTCACGGGCATCAAGCACCCCTACCTGAACGTGGGCCGCATCGAAGGCGGCACCAACACCAATGTGGTGCCCGGCAAGGTGATGTTCAAGCTCGACCGCCGCATGATCCCTGAAGAGAACCCGGTGGAAGTCGAAGCCGCCATCCGCCGCATCATTGAGGAGGCTGCGGGCGAACGCGCTGGCATCAGCGTGGAGATCAAGCGCCTGCTGCTGGCCAACGCCATGACCCCGCTGGCGGGCAATGCACCGCTGGTCGAGGCGATCCAGAAACACGCCCAGGCCGTGCTGGGCGAGCCCGTGCCCGCCGTGGGCACGCCGCTGTACACCGACGTGCGCCTGTATGTGGAGCGCGGCATCCCCGGCGTGATCTACGGGGCCGGGCCACGTACGGTGCTCGAATCCCACGCCAAGCGCGCCGACGAGCGACTGCAGCTGGAAGACCTGCGCCGTGCAACCAAGGTGATTGCGCGGGCGCTGTGCGATCTCCTGGCGTGAACTGTCAGGCAGAACCGGGGTGAAATTAGCCTCTAGCGCTTATCCATCAAGCGCTGGCAGCTACAAAATCAATAGCACACGGAAATCATTCACATTGGTGTGGGTAGGCCCCGTCACCACCAGATCCCCCAGGGGCTCAAAGAAGCCATAGGCGTCGTTGCGGTCCAGGTGGGCTGCGATGCGCAGGCCCGCCGCCTCGGCCCGCGCCAGCGTGTCGGGCGCCACGCGGGCACCCGCGTTGTCCTCCACGCCGTCGATGCCGTCGGTGTCTGCAGCCAGCGCCCACACACCCGGCTGCCCCTGCAGCGCCTGCGCCAGGCCCATACAGAACTCGCCCGCGCGGCCACCCCGCCCCCGGGGTGTGCCTGGCGGCTGTGGGCGTACCGTCACGGTCGTCTCGCCGCCCGACAGGATCACGCACGGCCTTGTGAAGGGCTGACCACGCCGCGCCACGGCCCGCGCCAGTGCGGCGTGCACCTTGCCCACCTCGCGCGATTCGCCTTCGATTTCGTCCGACAAGATGTGCGCCTGCACACCCGCCGCCCGCGCGGCCTCGGCCGCAGCTTCCAGCGACTGCTGGGGCGTGGCGGTCATGTGCACCACATGGTGGGCAAACAGGGCGTCGCCGGGCTTCGGGGTTTCCGGCGTGCCCGCTTCGAGGGCTGAGCGCACTGCAGTGGGCACCTCGATGCGGTAGCGGTCCAGGATCGCCAGCGCATCAGCGCAGGTGGTGGCGTCAGGCACCGTGGGGCCGCTGGCAATGACCGAAGGGTCGTCCCCCGGCACATCGCTGATGGTGAGCGTGACCACCCGCGCAGGTGCGCAGGCCGCCGCCAGCCGCCCGCCCTTGATGCGCGAGAGGTGCTTGCGCACACAGTTCATTTCGTCGATGGCAGCGCCGCTTTCGAGCAGCGCCTTGTTGATGCGCTGCTTGTCCTCCAGCGTGAGGCCGTCGCCCGGGAGCGTGAGCAGGGCGGAGCCACCGCCCGAGATGAGGCACAGCACGAGGTCGTTTTCAGTCAGACCCTGCGTCAGCGCCAGGATGCGCTGCGCAGCAGCCAGGCCCGCCGCATCGGGCACGGGGTGGGCGGCTTCGACCACTTCGATGCGCTGCGCCAGGTCTTGCGGCCGGGGCGGTGTGTGGTGGTAGCGCGTGACCACCAGCCCCGACAAGGGTGCATCCGCAGGCCACAGTGCTTCGACGGCCTGCGCCATGGCGCCGCCCGCCTTGCCCGCGCCCAGCACCAGCGTGCGGCCTCCGCTTTCGCGGCTGGGCGGCGGGGGCAAAAAGGCTGCGGTGTTGTGCAGCGGCAGCGCGCGGCGCACGGCAACACCGTAGAGATATTCGAGGAATTCGCCGCTCTGGCGAATGGGGTTTGGCACGGTGGGGGGGGTGGTCATGAATGGTCGTCTCCGCGAGCGATTGTGCGGGCACGGCCAGGGCATGACCGTGCGCAGAAGTCAAAACTACTTCAACCCAGCCCCCGGCGGCATGACGCGGTGGCGACGCGGTTACCACGCGCAGCGCGGGATAACCCCATGTTCTGGCCTGCAACTGTTGTCTACAGTTCTTGTATGCAAGATTGACCAACAGTATCGCCTTCCTATCCAAAGGGTTTACATGCTCCGCTTCCTCAACTCCTTGTTTGGCCGGGTGGTCCTGGCCTTGATTGCTGGCGTGGCCATCGGGCTGCTCTGGCCCGACACGGCCGTGCAGCTCAAGCCGCTGGGCGATGGTTTCATCAAGCTCATCAAGATGCTGATCCCGCTCATCGTCTTTTGTGTGGTGGTTCACGGCATCGCGGGCACGGGCGACCTGAAGCGTGTGGGCCGCGTGGGCATCAAGTCGCTGATCTACTTCGAGGTGGTCACCACCATCGCGCTGGTGCTGGGCCTGGCGCTCGCGTTCTGGTTTGAACCCGGTGTGGGCATGAATGTGGACCCGAAGGCGCTCGACCCCAAGGCGATGGGCGCCTATGCAGACAACGCCAGCAAGCTCACGGGTGGCGGCTTCAGCGACTTTTTGCTCAAGCTCATCCCCACCACCGCCGTGAGCGCCTTCGCCAATGGCGATGTGCTGCAGGTGCTGCTGTTCTCCATTGTGTTTGGCTGCGCGCTGGCGCTGATGGGCGAGCGCGGCGCGCGCGTCACCAGCCTCATCGAAGACCTGTCGCATGTGCTGTTCAAGACCATGGGCCTGATCATCAAGCTGGCGCCGCTCGGTGTGCTGGGCGCGATTGCGTTCACGGTGGGCAAGTACGGCATTGGCTCGCTCAAGCAGCTGGGCATGCTGGTGGTGCTGTTCTATGCGGCAGTGGCCATCTTCGTGGTGGTGGTGCTGGGCCTGATCATGCGGTTTTCGGGCTTCAGCCTGTTCAAGCTGCTGCGCTACCTGCGCGAGGAGCTGGCCGTGGTGTTTGCCACCACGTCGTCCGACAGCGTGTTGCCCCAGATCATGGCCAAGCTCAAGCACATGGGCATCCGCGACTCGACCGTGGGCCTGGTGATCCCCACGGGCTACTCGTTCAACCTGGACGCGTTCTCGATCTACATCACGCTGGCGGCCGTGTTCATCGCCCAGGCCACGAACACGCCCATCTCGATGGCCGACCTGCTGACCATCCTGGCGATCTCGCTGGTCACGTCCAAGGGCGCTCACGGTGTGCCGGGCTCGGCCATTGTGGTGCTGGCCGCCACGCTGCACGCAATCCCGGCCATCCCCGCCATCGGGCTGGTGCTGGTGCTGTCGGTGGACTGGTTCATGGGCATTGCCCGCGCCCTGGGCAACCTGATTGGCAACTGCGTGGCAACCGTGGCCATCGCGGCCTGGGAGGGCGACATCGACCGCGAGCGCGCACATGCCGTGCTGGACGGCCGCAGCACGCCGCCGCTGGCCCCCGAGGTCTGGCCAGAGATGGCGCCCCCGGTAGCGCCACAATCGGCCGCATGAGCATCAACCAGACCCAGATCGCCCAGCAGGTGGTGGAATCCATCCTTGCGCAAAAGCTCTCACCCGGCGAGCGCCTGGGCGAGCAGGAACTGGCCGACCTCTTCGGTGTGAGCCGTACCCTGGTGCGCGAGGCGCTCATGCAGCTGCAGGCCCGTGGTTTTGTCGAAGTGCGGCCACGCCGGGGCTGGTATGTGGTGGAGCCTACGGTGGAAGACGCACGCGATGCGTTCTCGGCCCGGCGCATCATCGAGTCGGGCATCCTGGCCGATGCGGGCCGCCCGCTGCAGAGCGTGACCCGCCGCCTGCGGGCGCACATCGCCGAAGAACAGCAGGCCATCGAAGGTGCAGATGCCGCCACACGCGCTTTTCTGCTCGCAGACTTCCACGTCTGCCTGGCCGAGGCGATGGGACACCGCAGCCTGAGCGACATCCTGCGCGACCTCACGGCGCGCACCACTTTGGCGGCCTCGCTGTACCAGTCGCAGCACGCGGCCAGCCAGTCGTGCGCCGAACACGCCTCCATCGTCGAAGCGCTGGAAGCAGGCAACACCACGCTGGCCCGCGAACGCATGCTGGCCCACATCGGGCACGTGGAAGGCGCCCTCAACCCCGGCCAGCCGCTGGTGCGGGACCGGCTGCGTGAATCCCTCGCACCGCTGACCAGCCAACGCACCAAGGCGGCATCGACAGCCCTGAGCTAGCCCAAGCCGGTCGCGCCACGGCCACAGACCTTCCCATCGCCTGCATCCACTGCAGGCGGGTATTTTGCTGCGCCCCTCTAAGGGTTTACCGGGATAAGCGCGTCCGGTCATTTTGTATACGATTTTTGTATGGACACTTGTGCACCATCCGGCTCAGGTGTCCCTTCCGTATTCATACCCCCAACCCCCGAAAGACTCGCATGAACCCGCCTGTACACCCCGTGGACGAACACCTACCTTTGGGGCGACTCACGGCGCTAGGCTTGCAGCATGTGCTGGTGATGTATGCGGGCGCTGTAGCGGTGCCGCTCATCGTGGGCCGCGCCCTCAACCTCACGCCCGATCAGGTTGCCAAGCTGATTTCGGCCGACCTGTTTGTATGCGGGCTGGTCACGCTGATCCAGGCGCTCGGCGCCTCGCGCTGGTTCGGCATTCAGCTGCCCGTGATGATGGGGGTGACCTTCGCATCGGTGGCGCCCATGGTCTCGATGGCGCAGACCACGGGCGGCACGGCCGGGGCCGGGTTGATCTTTGGCTCGGTGATTGGCGCGGGCGTGATTTCCATCCTGATCGCTCCGCTGGTCAGCCGCATGCTCCGGTTCTTCCCGCCGGTGGTCACGGGCACCATCATCGCGGTGATCGGCATCAGCCTGATGCGCGTGGGCATCAACTGGATCTTTGGCAACCCCGTGGGCCCCACGGCGCCCAGCGTGCCCAACCCCGAGCACCTCAAGTGGCTGGCCGATGCCCAAGCCGCTGCCGGAGCCCCCGGCTCTTCGCTGCCTCCGGTGCCCAAGGGCTTTGCGGTGGTGCCCACGGTGCCCAACCCCAAGTACGCGGACCTGACCGGCGTAGGCATCTCGGCCCTGGTGCTGCTGTCCATCCTGCTGATAGCCAAGTTCGCCAAGGGCTTCGTCGCCAACATCTCGGTGCTGTTGGGCATCGTGATCGGCGCAGTGGTGGCCGTGGGCATGGGACTGATGAACTTCGACAAGGTGGCCAAGGCACAGTGGTTTGACCTGGTGCTGCCGTTCGAGATTGCCAACCCTGTCTTCGACCCCATCCTGATCCTGACCATGACCCTGGTGATGATCGTGGTCATGATCGAATCCACCGGCATGTTCCTGGCCCTGGGGGAGATGACCGACCGCAAGGTGGACCAGGCGGCCCTCACGCGCGGCCTGCGCACCGACGGCCTGGGCACGCTGCTGGGTGGCATCTTCAACACCTTTCCGTACACCAGCTTCTCGCAGAACGTGGGGCTGGTCGCCGTCACCGGCGTCAAGAGCCGCTTTGTGTGCGTGGCCGGCGGCGTGATCCTGATCGTGCTGGGCGTGCTGCCCAAGATGGCCGCGCTGGTCGAGTCGCTGCCCACCATGGTGCTGGGCGGCGCGGGCCTGGTGATGTTCGGCATGGTGGCGGCCACAGGCATCCGCATTCTGGGCGGGGTGGACTTCAAGACCAACCGCTTCAACGCCATGATCGTGGCCGTATCCATCGGCGTGGGCATGGTGCCGCTGATCGCGCCCAACTTCCGCCAGTGGATGCCGCATGCCATCCACCCGCTGATCGAATCCGGTATCCTCCTGGCCTCGATCACGGCGGTGGCCCTGAACGTTTTCTTCAATGGCGCCAGCCGCGACACCTCCGCCGCTGTCAACGCCGCACGCCAGGCCGACGCCCACTAGCATCCCGCCTGCACGCTGCCGAAAACCTGACACCGCCCGCGTGGCTCCGCCCCCTGTCCGCCATGGCTGCCAGGGGGTTTTGGCCTTAGAGCCTGTTCAAAGTCTTTTTGGAGATCGCATTGGAGTGCAATCGGGAGGAGTGGATGCGTCGGATGCGCCGCATGGGCTCATGCCCATGCAAGCAGCCGGAGCGTCCAATCGCCCGATTTCACTCCAACCCTGCGGGCAAGTGCCTTGCCGGGCGGTCTGCGGCGTTGCGGCGCTTGCCAATAGCACGGGCTATTGGCGGCACCCCGCGCCTTGCATCCCATCCCGGCAAGGGACTTGTGCGACTCCAAAAAGACTTCGAACAGGCTCTTATGCCGCATCCGCATAAACCTGCATGCCAGCCGCCCACGCCATCGGGTACCCTTGTTTTGCATTCCGCCGAGGACTTCCAGGATTTCCGTATGACACAGAACATTTCCGCCGCCGAACAGGCCCTGCGCGACGCTGCGCGCGAATACCACCGCAATCCCACCCGGGGCAAGATTTCGGTCACCCCCACCAAGCCGCTGTCCAACCAGCGCGACCTGTCGCTGGCCTACTCGCCAGGCGTGGCCTATCCGTGCCTGGACATCGCGGCCGACCCCTCCAAGGCGTTTGACTACACATCGCGCGGCAACCTGGTCGCGGTGATCACCAACGGCACGGCGGTGCTGGGCCTGGGCGACATCGGCCCACTGGCCAGCAAGCCGGTGATGGAAGGCAAGGGCTGCCTGTTCAAGAAGTTTGCCGGTGTCGATGTGTTCGACATCGAACTGGCCGAGCGCGACCCCGACAAGCTCATCGAGATCATCGCGGCGCTGGAACCCACGCTGGGCGGCATCAACCTCGAAGACATCAAGGCGCCCGAGTGCTTTTACATCGAGCGCGAACTCAGCAAGCGCATGAACATCCCGGTGTTCCATGACGACCAGCACGGCACGGCCATCATCAGCAGCGCGGCGCTGCTCAACGGCCTGGAGCTGGTTGGCAAGCAGATCGACCAGGTCAAGATCGCCGTGTCGGGCGCGGGCGCGGCCGCCATTGCCTGCCTGAACGTGATGGTGGGCCTGGGCGTGAAGATCGAGAACGTCTTTGTCTGCGACTCCAAGGGCGTGATCTACGAAGGCCGCCCCGGGGGCTACGATGAGTCGAAGGCGCGATACGCGCAAAAGACCGATGCCCGCACGCTGGCCGATGCCGTCAACGGCGCCGATGTGTTCCTGGGCTGCTCGGCCCCCGGCGTGCTCACGGCCGAGATGGTCAAGACCATGGGCCCCAAGCCCATCATCCTGGCGCTGGCCAACCCCGAGCCCGAGATCCGCCCCGAACTGGCCAAGGCCGTGCGCCCCGACTGCATCATTGCCACGGGCCGCTCGGACTACCCCAACCAGGTCAACAACGTCCTGTGTTTCCCGTACATCTTCCGCGGCGCGCTGGACTGCGGCGCGACCAAGATCACCGAAGCCATGAAGCTGGCCTGCGTGCGCCAGATCGCCGACCTGGCCAAGGCCGACATCAGCGAAGAAGTGGCCAGCGCCTATGCGGGCAAAGAGCTGACCTTTGGCCCCGACTACCTCATCCCTACACCGTTCGACTCGCGCCTGATCCTCAAGATCGCGCCCGCCGTGGCCAAGGCCGCTGCCGAATCGGGCGTGGCCACGCGCCCCATCGAAGACATGGAGGCCTACAAGGAAACGCTGTCGCGCTTTGTCTACCAGACCGGCATGCTGATGCGCCCCGTGATCAACGCGGCCAAGGCCCTGCCCGATGCACAAAAGCGCGTGGCCTACGCCGACGGTGAAGACGAACGCGCCCTGCGTGCCGCGCAGATGGCCATCGACGACAAGATCGCGCAACCCATCCTCATCGGTCGCCCTGCCGTGATTGCTGCGCGCATCGCCAAGGCCGGTCTGCGCATGCAGCTGGGCAAGGATGTGGAGGTGTGCAACCCCGAGGACGACCCACGCTTTCGCCAGTACTGGGAGCACTACCACCAGCTCATGAAGCGCAACGGCGCCTCGCCCGAAGTGGCCAAGGCCGCCGTGCGCCGCTCCAACACCATCATTGCCTCGCTAATGGTCAAGCTGGGCGATGCCGACGCGATGATCTGCGGCCTGGTGGGCACGTATGAAACGCACCTGGAACGCATCCACAGCATCATCGGCCGCCAGGAAGGTGCCCACAACTACGCTGCCCTGAACGCGCTGATGACCAACCGGGGCACGCTGTTCATTGCCGACACCTACGTGAACGAAGACCCCACGGCACAGCAGCTGGCGGACATCGCCTGGATGTCTGTGCAGGAGGTGCAACGCTTTGGCATCCCACCCAAGGTCGCTTTCCTGTCGCACTCCAGCTATGGCTCGTCCAAGCGCGCATCGGCCCGCAAGATGCGCGAGGCGCGCGACCTGTTCGTGGCCGCCCACCCCGAGATCGAGTGTGACGGTGAGCTGCACGGCGATGCCGCGCTGGAGCCGAACATCCGCAACGCCTACATGGCGGATTCGACCCTGACGGACTCGGCCAACCTGCTGATCTGCCCCAACCTGGATGCTGCCAACATCCTCTACAACGTGCTCAAGACGACCACCAGCGGTGGCGTCACGGTGGGCCCCATCCTGATGGGTGCCGCTGCCACGGCCTACATCCTGACCCCGGCTGCCACCGTGCGCCGGGTGCTCAACATGACGGCCCTGGCCGTGGCCAGCGCTGCCGCCCGGCCACGCTGAGCGCGCTGTGCCGTGCTGACCGTGCGCAGTCCATGATCAGGCCTGCCCACACACCGTTGCAAAGGGGCCCACGGGCCCCGTTTTTCATGGGCAAGCCAACCCCTCACCCGGCGCATGCACCATTTCGGGAAACCCAGCATGCTGGCGTGCACCACTTCGGTGAACAATGGGGCACAGCAAAGCACCCGCGTACACAAACCGGGCATCGTTTTTGCTGACTGCAGGTGTATGGCCCCTGGATGGGGCCCATGCCTTCCCTCACCGCATTTCCCCTCGCCCGACAGGAGCCCCCGATGAAAAAGAGACTGTTCATGCAAACCGCTGCCGCCCTGGCCCTGATCGGCAGCACCTCACTGGCCCAGGCGCAGGCCACCACGCCCATCAAGTTCCAGCTCGACTGGCGCTTTGAAGGCCCCGCCGCGCTGTTCCTGCAGCCCGTGGCCAAGGGTTACTTCAAGGCCGCAGGCCTGGATGTGGCCGTGGATGCTGGCAACGGCTCGGGTGGTGCAGTGCAGCGCGTGGCCTCGGGCACGTACGACATGGGCTTTGCCGACCTGGCCGCCGTGATGGAGTTCCACGCCAACAACCCCGACGCGCAGAACAAGCCCGTGGCGGTGATGATGGTCTACAACAACACGCCCGCATCGGTCATGGCGCTGAAAAAGAGCGGCATCACCAAGCCCGCCGACCTGGCCGGCAAGAAGCTGGGCGCCCCCGTGTTCGACGCAGGCCGCCGCGCGTTCCCCATCTTCCAGAAGGCCAACGGCATTGGCGCTGTGACCTGGACGGCCATGGACCCGCCCCTGCGCGAAACCATGCTGGTGCGCGGCGATGTGGACGCCATCACCGGCTTCACCTTCACCTCGCTCCTGAACCTGGAAGCCCGTGGCGCCAAGGCCGCCGACGTGGTGGTGCTGCCCTATGCCGATTTCGGCGTGAAGCTCTATGGCAACGTGATCATCGCGTCTCCGAAGCTCATCAAGGAGAACCCGGCCGCCATCAAAGCGTTCCTGTCGGCCTTTGCCAAGGGTGCCAAGGAAGTGATCGCCAACCCCGCAGCCGCTATCGAGCATGTGAAGGCGCGCGACGGCATCGTGAACGTGCCGCTCGAAACCCGCCGCCTGCAACTGGCCATTGACACTGTCATCAACAGCCCCGACGCCCGCGCCGAAGGTTTTGGCCAAGCCAAGCCCGGCCGCCTGTCGCTGATGGCATCGCAGGTGTCGGACGCGTTCAACACCAAGACCCGCGTGAACGCCGACGATGTGTGGAACCCCAGCTTCCTGCCCAGCACGGCGGAGTTGAACATCCTGCCGAAGAAGTGACACCCCCTGAGTCGCTTCGCGCCTTCCCCCTCTCTCGACTCGCTGCGCGAGTCGGGAGGGGGACGCCCCCGGTGCGGCGGGGCGGCCCTTGCACGGGGGCGCTGGCCTGGGCCGCGCCCAGCATCAACCTCGGTGCACAAACACTACTCACTACGGACCTCTGATGCAGGCTGCTGATTCCTACTTTGTGGACTTCCGCGATGTCTGGCTCGCGTACAACGACGAGCTGCGCGCCAAGAACCAGTTTGCGGTGGAGGCCATCGACCTGCAGGTACGCCAGGGCGAATTCATCGCCATCGTGGGCCCCTCGGGCTGTGGCAAGTCCACCTTCATGAAGCTGGCCACGGGGCTGAAGATGCCATCGATGGGCAAGATTCTCATCGACGGCCAGCCGGTGACGGGGCCGCTCAAGGTCTCGGGCATGGCGTTTCAGGCGCCCTCGCTGCTGCCCTGGCGCACCACGGTGGACAACGTGCTGCTGCCGCTCGAAATCGTCGAGCCCTACCGCAGCAACTTCAAGCAAAAACGCAAGGAATACGAAGAACGCGCCCGCAAGCTGCTGCAGAAGGTGGGCCTCGCGGGCTATGAGGACAAGTTTCCCTGGCAGCTGTCGGGCGGCATGCAGCAGCGCGCCAGCATCTGCCGCGCGCTGATCCACGAGCCCAAGATGCTGCTGCTGGACGAGCCGTTTGGGGCGCTGGATGCCTTCACGCGCGAGGAGCTGTGGTGCATCCTGCGCGACCTGTGGACCGAGCAGAAATTCAACGTGATCCTGGTCACGCACGACCTGCGCGAATCGGTCTTCCTGGCCGACACGGTGTATGTGATGAGCAAGAGCCCGGGCCGGTTTGTGGTGCGCAAGGAGATCGAGCGGCCCCGCCCGCGCGACCTGGAGGTGACCTACACCAAGGAATTCACCGACATCGTGCATGAACTGCGCGGCCACATCGGTGCCCTGCGAAAAGCAGGCGCGCCCATCCAGCAGTAACCCGAAGACCTTCCCACCATGCACAAGAAAACCGTAGAGCGCTGGTCCCCCTGGCTGCTGCTGACCGCCACCATCCTGCTGTGGCAAATCACCTGTTCGGCCTTCAGCGTCCCCGAATTTCTCTTCCCCAGCCCCTGGGTCATTGCCACGCAGCTGGTCGAGTTCAGCGGCGTGATCGCCGCCCACGCTTGGCGCACCTACTGGGTCACGATGGCGGGCTTTGGCATTGCCATTGTTGTGGGCGTGCTGCTGGGTTTTGTGATCGGCAGTTCTCGCCTGGCCTATGCCGCCGTGTACCCGCTGATGACAGCCTTCAACGCACTGCCCAAGGCGGCCTTCGTGCCCATCCTGGTGGTGTGGTTTGGCATTGGCGTGGGGCCTGCCATCCTCACGGCATTTCTCATCAGCTTCTTCCCCATCATGGTCAACATCGCCACCGGCCTGGCCACCCTGGAGCCCGAGCTGGAAGACGTGCTGCGCGTGCTCGGCGCCAAGCGCTGGGATGTGCTGACCAAGGTGGGCCTGCCGCGATCCATGCCGTACTTCTACGGCTCGCTCAAGGTCGCCATCACGCTCGCGTTTGTGGGCACCACGGTGTCGGAGATGACCGCCGCCAACGAAGGCATCGGCTACCTGCTCATCAGCGCGGGCTCGTCCATGCAGATGGGCCTGGCCTTTGCGGGCCTGATGGTGGTGGGTGCGATGGCCATGGTGATGTACGAGTTGTTCAGCTGGATCGAAAAGCGCACCACAGGGTGGGCACACCGGGGTTCGCAAGGCGAGTAGGTAGGGTACATCCCCCTGAGTCGCCTTCGGCGCCTTCCCCGTTCTCTCGAATCGCTGGCGCGATTCGGGAAGGGGGACACCGCCAGCGCGGCGGGGCGGCCCTTGCGCGGCGGTTCTCGACCAGGCCGCGCCGGTTTCGACGATTGCGCTCCTTGCCAGTGCAAAGGATGCGCCGGCACTTCCTCTTCAGAAGCAAAGGCCGTATTTCCCGCGCTGCCAAAACGCCGCCGATATACTGCCCGCCCGTTGACCGCAGGACTCCCGGCATGCACCTGACCGCCCTTTTCCACCCCATCGCGGCGTTTGCAGCGCCCCCCGTCATCCGGATCGCCATCGTCACGGCGGCGACCCTCTGGCTGGCGGCATGCGGCAGCACCAGCACCGCCCCCGCGCGCGCCGACGATTCCCCCAGCGCGCCGCTGGCGACATCTACCCCCGCCCCCATCCGCATCGGCATCGCGCTGGGCGGCGGCGCCGCCAAGGGGTTTGCGCACATCGGCGTGATCAAGATGTTGGAAGCCAACGGCTTCGCGCCCGCTGTGGTCTCTGGCACCAGCGCAGGCAGCGTGGTCGGTGCGCTGTATGCCAGCGGCATGAATGCGTTCGAAATGCAGGAAAAGGCTGTGGCGCTGGACGAAGCCAAGATCCGCGACCCGCAGCTGTCGTCCGGCGGCCTGGTGCTGGGCCAGAAGCTCGAAGACTATGTGAACGAGCAGGTGCGCCGCAAGCCGCTGGAGCAGATGGCCAAACCGTTTGTGGTGGTGGCAACGCGCCTCGAAGATGGCGAGCGCACGGTGTTTGCACGCGGCAACACGGGGCAGGCGGTACGTGCATCGAGCAGCGTTCCCGGCGTGTTCCAGCCCGTCACCATCGGCAAATACCATTTTGTGGACGGCGGCATCGTGAGCCCGGTGCCGGTGGACGCCGCGCGCCAGCTGGGCGCCGACATCGTGATCGCGGTGGACATCTCCAACAAGGCCCGGGGCCAGACGCCGGGCAACATGCTGGGCGCGCTCAACCAGTCCATTGCCATCATGGGCCAGAAGCTGGGCCAGGCAGAACTGGCGCGGGCCGACGTAATCGTGCGCCCGCAGGTGCTGGACATCGGCGCCGCCGACTTCAGCCAGCGCGCCAACGCCATCGTGGAAGGCGAGAAGGCCGCGCTGGCCGTGATGCCGCAAATCCGCGAGCGTGTGGCCCAGCTCCAGGCCGAGCGCAGCAAGGCGGCGGTGCAGGCCCAGCAGAAGGCGACCGAGGTGCAGCACCAGGCCTGCCTGGACAACCGCAGCCGGCTGCAGAAGCTGGCGGGCCTGGCCAAACTGGACGACTCCTGCCCGGCGCCCAAGTAGCGCGGCAAACAAACGATTCCGGCGCAGTGCCCTTCGGGTAAAGTCACCTGCGCCCCGGCCTGCCCACACATCCCGGCACCGACTTCACGCCCCACTGCCCGCCCCGCCCATGTCTTCGCCGTTCTCCGCCGTCAAACCCAGCGCCAAGCTCTCCGACCAGGTGGCCAGCGCGCTGGAGGCCGAGATCCGCGCGGGCCGCATCCAGGCGTCCGACAAGCTGCCCACCGAGGCGGTGCTGGCGCAGCAGTTTCAGGTCAGCCGCACGGTGGTGCGCGAGGCCATCTCGCGCCTCAAGTCGCTGGGGCTCGTGGACTCGCGGCAGGGTAGCGGCGTGTATGTGCTCGCGCCGGGCATCGAGCCGCTGCAGTTCGATGTGCCCCTTGCCGCATCGCGCGAGGCGGTGATGCAGATCGTGGAAGTGCGCCGTGCGCTGGAGGCCGAGGTGGCCGAGCTGGCAGCCCTGCGTCGCACCGATGAAGACATTGCCGCCATCCGCGCCGCCATGCAGCACATTGCCGACGCCGTGCGCGCAGGCCGCGACGGGGTAGAGGAAGACGTGCTGTTCCACCGCGCCATCGCCCAGGCGGCAGGCAACCCGTTCATGATCAGCACGCTGGACTATCTGGCGCAGTTTCTCAAGGGCGCCACCCGCGTGACCCGCGCCAACGAGGCGCGGCGCGCCGACTTTGCCGATGCGGTGACCCACGAGCACACCCACATCGTGCGCGCCATCGAGGCGGGCGACCCGGTGGCTGCACGTGCCGCCGCGGCGCAGCACATGAAGAATGCACTGGCCCGCATTGAGCAGGCGGACCTGTCGTTCTGGGCCCAGGACGGCGCGCGACTGGCCCAGCCGCTGGTGGCGGCATCCGCGCCAATGGTGTTCTGAGCTGCATCGCTGAGATGCCTGCGCAACGGGCTTGAACGCGTCTGCGTTAGCGGCGTAACTCGCAGCCGTGTGAGGCTTGTGGCGTGGCGGCGGCGGGGCTTGCGCCCCGGCCACATTGTTGATTTGCTACTTATTTAGTAGCTACTCAGGCATATTGCACTATCGCTTGAGCACTAAAACGCCTCAAAAGTGCGTCACCCGCCCTCTCCACGCACGGGCACACGCGGGTTAACCCGTAGGAATGCAGATCGCAATAATTTGTATGATAACCATATAAACATATCAAACCGGGTGCGCCCAGCCTTCCTCACCAGGCCGTTTTCATCGGCCTCCATCTGGGCCTGCCCCCCTTCCATCCCGGAGATACCCCGTTCATGTCCACCCTCGCACTTCTCGGCATCGGCGCCGGCAGCATTGCCCTGCTCCTGTTGCTCATCATCCGCTGGCAGGTCCACGCCTTCGTGGCGATGATGCTGGTGAGCTTTCTGGTGGCTTTTGCCACGGGCATGCCCATTGGCGACATCATCAGCACGCTGATTGCAGGCATGGGCGGCACGCTGGGGTCGGTGGCCATCCTGGTGGCGCTGGGCTCCATGCTGGGGCGCATGATCGAGGTCTCAGGCGGCGCCGCCAGCCTAGCCAACCGCTTCACGCAGCTGCTGGGCCCCACACGGGTGCCCATGGCGCTCACGGCCGCCGCGCTGGTGCTGGCCATCCCGGTGTTTTTTGATGTGGGCTTCATCATCCTGGTGCCCATCGTCTACGGCTTTTGCAAGGCGGCGGGCGTGAACCCCATCAAGTTCGGCCTGCCCGTAGCGGGCATCATGCTGGCTGCGCACGTGGTGGTGCCACCGCACCCCGGCATCGTGGGCGGTGCGGCCATCGTCAAGGGCGACATTGGCTGGATCACCATCATTGGCCTGGCCATCTGCATCCCTCTGGCGGCGCTGTCGCAGGTCGTGGCGGGCTGGCTCAATCGCAAGGGCTACCCCATGCTGCCCACGACGGCCGAGCAGTTTGCAGCCTTTGGCAACAGCGAAGACAGCAAGACCAGCAAAGCAAGCGCTGCTCCAAGCGTCGGCACCATCATGGCGCTGATCCTCATCCCCCTGGCCCTCATCATGGCGGGCACCACCGGCGCCACGCTGCTGCCCAAGGGCGACAACCTGCGCAACGTGCTGGGCTTCATCGGCTCGCCCATCTTTGCGCTGATGGTGGCCGTGGGCCTGGCGATGTTTCTGCTGGGCCGCAACCAGGGCTGGAACCGCGAGCGCACCAACGCCATCATGGAATCCGCCCTGCCCCCCGCCGCCACCGTGATTCTGGTGACGGGTGCAGGCGGGGTGTTTGCCAAGGTGCTCACGGCCAGCGGCATTGGCGCTGCGCTGTCGCAAAGCCTCACCGCTACCCATCTGCCGCTCATCCTGCTGGCATTCATCATCTCTCTGGCCCTGCGCGCTGCCCAGGGTTCGGCCACCGTGGCCATCATCACCACCTGCGGCCTGCTGGCCGATGCCATTGCAGGTGGCGGGTATTCCCCCTTGCAAGTGGCGCTGCTCACGGTTGCCATCGGCTTTGGCAGCCTTGGGCTGTCGCACGTCAACGATTCGGGCTTCTGGATCGTGACCCGCTACCTGGGCCTGAGCGTGGGCGATGGCCTGCGCACCTGGACCGTACTGACCACTGTGCTGGGCCTGGCGGGTTTTGCACTCACGGCTTTGCTTTGGGTGCTGGTGGCCTGAACGCCCCCTTTTTGAATTTCTTTGAAGGACTGACAACATGACAAAACCCACCGTCGGCATCATCGGCCTGGGCGCCATGGGCGCTGGCATTGCCAAGACCCTGCGCAACAACGGTTTCACCATCCACGTGTGTGACGTGCGCCCCGGCGTGGCCGATGCCTTTGTGGCGGACGGCGGCACCGCCCACGCCAACACCGCTGCGCTGGCAGCGGTGAGTGATGTGGTGGTGTCGGTGGTGGTCAACGCGGCACAGACCGAGAGCGTGCTGTTTGGCGACGACGGCCAAAGCGGTGCAGCCAGCACCATGCGCCCCGGCAGCACCTTTGTGATGTGCTCCACCGTGGACCCCAACTGGTCGGTGGCGATGGAAGCCCGCCTCAACGCCCTGGGCCTGCACTATGTGGACGCGCCCATCTCCGGCGGCGCAGCCAAGGCCGCATCGGGCCAGATGACCATGATGACCTCGGCCAAGCCCGAGGCCTATGCCGCGGCGGGCGCTGTGCTCGACGGCATGGCCGGCAAGGTGTACCGCCTGGGCGACAAGGCGGGTGCGGGCAGCAAGGTCAAGATCATCAACCAGCTGCTGGCCGGTGTGCACATTGCCGTAGCCGCCGAAGCCATGGCCCTGGGCCTGCGCGAAGGCGTGGAGGCCAGCGCCTTGTATGAAGTGATCACGAACAGCGCGGGCAACAGCTGGATGTTTGAAAACCGCATGGCCCATGTGCTGGCGGGCGACTACACGCCGCTGTCGGCCGTCGATATCTTCGTGAAGGACCTAGGCCTGGTGCTGGACACCGCACGCGCCAGCAAATTCCCCCTGCCGCTGGCCGCCACGGCGCACCAGATGTTCATGCAAGCCTCCACCGCAGGCTTTGCCAAGGAAGATGACAGCGCAGTGATCAAGATCTTCCCTGGCATCACGTTGCCCGAAGGAAAGGAGAAGGCATGACACGCGCGTTGCTGGGCTGCATTGCCGACGACTTCACGGGCGCGACCGACCTGGCCAACAACCTCGTGCGCGCAGGCATGCGCGTGGTGCAGGCCATGGGCGTGCCCACCGCACCGCTCGACGCCGAGGCAGACGCCATTGTGGTCGCGCTCAAGTCGCGCACCATTCCCAAAGACGAGGCCATCGCCCAGTCCCTGGCCGCGCTGCAATGGCTGAAAGCGCAAGGCGCCGAGCAGATCTACTTCAAATACTGCTCCACCTTTGACAGCACGGCCGAAGGCAACATCGGCCCCGTGACCGATGCGCTGATGCAGGCCCTGGGCACCGACTTCACCATCGCCACGCCCGCGTTCCCCGACAACAAGCGCACCGTGTTCAAGGGCTACCTGTTTGTGGGCGATGTGCTGCTGAACGAGAGCGGCATGCAGAACCACCCGCTCACGCCCATGACCGACCCCAACCTGGTGCGCGTGCTGCAGGCACAAACACCCAGCCGCGTGGGCCTGATCGACCACAGCGTGGTCGCACAGGGCGAGGCCGCCATCCGCGCGCGCACCGATCAACTCAAGGCCGAGGGCGTGCGCATGGCCGTGGTCGATGCGGTGTCCAACGCCGACCTGCTGCGCCTGGGCCCTGCCCTCAAGGGCATGCCGCTGGTCACCGCAGGCTCGGGCGTGGCGATTGGCCTGCCGGGCAACTTTGGCGTGGTCCCCAGCAACGAGGCCGCCCGCCTGCCCGCCGCGCAAGGGCTGCAGGCCATCGTGTCGGGCAGTTGCTCCGTGGCGACCAACCAGCAGGTGATGGATTTCATCAAGGCAGGCAAGCCCGCCCTGGCCATCGACCCGCTGCGCATTGCTGCGGGCGTGGACGTGGCCGCCGAAGCGCTGGCATGGGCTGAAGGCCACATGAGCCAAGGCCCGGTGCTGGTGTATTCCACCGCCGAGCCCTCGGCCGTGCGCACCATTCAGGGCAAGCTGGGTTCCGAGAAAGCCGGTGCCATGGTGGAAGAAACCATTGCCGCCATTGCACGCGGCCTGGTGCAGCGCGGTGTGCGCCAACTCATCGTGGCGGGAGGCGAAACCTCGGGCGCCTGCGTGCAGGCCCTCGGCATCACGCAAATGCGCATTGGCGCGCAGATTGACCCCGGCGTACCGTGGTGCCACGCCGTGGCCCCCGACGCCAAGGACGGGCTGCACATCACGCTGAAGTCGGGCAATTTTGGTAGCACCGACTTTTTCACCAAGGCTTTTGCACAATTGCAGGCATGACCTCTACCCCTGCCTTCATGGATGAGCGCCAGGCCCGCGACGAAATCTGCCGCGTGGGCCGCAGCCTGTTTGAGCGGGGCTATGTGCATGCCACCGCAGGCAATATCAGCGTGCGCTTGGCCGATGGCTACCTCATCACCCCCACCGATGCCTGCCTGGGCACACTGCAGCCCGAGCGGCTGGCGCGCCTGGACGCACAGGGCCAGCAGATGGCGGGCGACCGGGCCAGCAAAACCATTGCGCTGCACCGGCAGATTTACGAGGCATCGGCATCGACAGCCGCACCTGCACGCTGCGTGATCCACACCCACAGCACGCATCTGGTGGCCTGCTCGCTGCAAGCCGACACCGCCGCAGACGGCCAGTTGGCGTCCGATGCGCAATTGCTGCCCCCCATCACGCCCTACTTCGTCATGAAGGTAGGCCGCGTGCCGCACATCCCGTACCACCGCCCGGGTGACGCCGCAGCGGCTGCACTGGTGGCGCAGACCATCACCCGCTATGCCGCCCAGGGCAGCCCCGTGCATGCTGTGATGCTGGCGCGCCTGGGGCCCAATGTGTGGCACGACACGCCCGCCGCCGCCATGGCCGTGCTGGAAGAGCTGGAAGAAACCGCACGCCTGTGGCTGCTGTGCCAGCCCCGCCCCACACCGCTGACCGAGCCCCAGATCGAGGAGCTGCGCCAGAGCTTTGGTGCCCACTGGTAACGGGCGGGCTGCGCACAAGGCGCGGGGACGAAAGAACACACACAAGGAGACAAACCATGACCCTTTCTTTCTGGCGCAAAGCCTTTGCCCCCGTGCTGCTGGGCGTGCTGACCACCGGTGGCGCATCGGCTGCGGACTACCCCGCCCCCAAGCACGGCGAATGGGTGGTCAAGGACTTCCGCTTCCACACCGGCCAGACCCTGCCCGAACTCAAGCTGGCCTACTCCACCGTGGGCGAGCCCACCGGAGAGCCCGTGCTGGTGCTGCATGGCACCAATGGCTCGGCAGAGAGCATGCTCACACCCGGCTTTGCAGGCACGCTGTTTGGCCCCGGGCAGCCGCTGGATGCACGCAAGCACTTCATCATCCTGCCGGACGCCATCGGCACCGGCCGCTCCAGCAAGCCATCGGACGGCCTGCGCGCCGCCTTTCCGGCCTACAACTACGACGACATGGTGCAGGCCCAGTACCGCCTGCTGACCGAGCACCTGGGAGTGCGCCATGTGCGCGCCATCATTGGCAACTCCATGGGCGGCATGCACACCTGGGTGTGGGCCCAGCGCCATCCCGACTTCATGGACATTGCCGTGCCCATGGCCTCGCTGCCCACCGCCATGTCGGGCCGCAACTGGATGATGCGCCGCCTGCTGATCGATGCCATCCGCAACGACCCCGAATGGCAAGGCGGCAACTACACCCGCCAGCCCCGCAGTCTGCAGTTTGCGTCGGTGTTTTTTGGCACGGGCACCAACGGTGGCAATCAAGGCTTGCAAAAGCTGGCCCCCAACCGCGCTGCGGCCGATGCCCTGGTGGAGCAACGCCTCAAAGCGCCTTTCCGTGGCGATGCCAACGACCACATCTACCAGTGGGAAGCATCGCGCGACTACGACCCCGAGCCCGGGCTGGAACGCATCACCGCGCGCGTACTGGCCATCAACTCGGCAGACGATGAGCGCAACCCACCCGAGCTGGGTGTGCTGGACAAAGCCATCGCCCGCATCCCGCACGCCCAGGCCTACCTGATCCCTGCCAGCGCTGACACCCTCGGCCACGGCACGGTGGGCCTGGCGCGCTTGTACCAAGACCGGCTGGCCCAGGTGCTCACCAGCGCACCGCGCCGCTGACCCGTTTTTTTCAGAAAGCCTTTTCTCATGCCCCGCTTTGCCGCCAACCTGTCCATGCTCTACAACGACGTGGACTTTCTCGATCGCTTTGCCGCCGCTGCCCGCGATGGTTTCAAGGCGGTGGAGTACCTCTTTCCCTACGCCTACCCGGCGCAAGAACTGGCCACGCGGCTGCAAGCCAACGGCCTGCAGCAGGTGTTGTTCAACGCCCCCCCTGGCAACTGGGACGCGGGCGAACGCGGGCTTACCTGCCTGCCGGGGCGTGAGGCCGAGTTCCGCGACGGCATTACCAAAGCGGTTGAATACGCCCAGGCCCTGCAATGCCCCCGCATCCACGTGATGGCCGGGCTGGTGCCCCAGGGTGCAGATGCGGCCAACGTGCACGCCACCTACATCGCCAACGTGCGCTACGCGGCCGAACAGGCCGCGCCCCATGGCATCCAGATCCTGCTGGAGCCCATCAACGGCCGCGACATGCCCGGCTTCTTCCTGAGCCGCCAGGACCAGGCCCATGCGCTGATCGCCGAGATCGGTGCCCCCAACGTCAAGGTGCAGATGGACCTGTACCACTGCCAGATCGTGGAAGGCGACCTGGCCATGAAGGTGCGCCAGTACCTGCCCACCGGCAACGTCGGCCACTTCCAGATTGCCGGTGTGCCCGAGCGCCACGAGCCTGATGTGGGCGAAATCAACTACACCTACCTGTTCAAGCTGCTGGACAGCCTGGGCTATGACGGCTGGATCGGCTGCGAATACCGCCCCGCGCGCGGCGCAGCAGCCCACGCCACCAGCGACGGACTGGGCTGGCTCCAGCCCTGGCTGTAAGCCGCACGGCCACCGGCGGCCTACGCGCCATCAGTACGCCTTGAAGTTGGCCGCCACCCGCTGGTTCAGGTAGTCACCCGCAGCAATCGCCGGGTACTTCTTGCCCGGCCCTTCGATGATGGCGTCGCGGTTGGCCTGGGCAAAGAAGGCGATGCTGTAGCGCGGGCCCATGTACTCGCCCGGCAGCGGGTTCTTCACACGATGGAAGTTGCTGGGCAGCTGGTCGTCACTCCAGCGCATCAGCATGTCGCCGATATTGCAGGTGATGGCCTGCTCGTCGGGCTCTACCGAGGTCCAGGCCTGGGTGTCCATCTCCTTGCCCGGGCACACCTGCAGGCCGCCCTGGCCCTGGCGCTGAAAGAGCAGGGTCAGGCAATCAAAGTCGGTATGCGCCCCGGCGCGCCACAGGCCCAGGCTGGCTTGTTGCTCGGGCGGAGTCGCAAAGTAGTGCAGCAGGCGCAAGGTGCTTTGGTAGCTGGCCGGTGCAGGGTCGTGCGCACGGGCAAAGAAGGCCTCGTCAAACCCCAGCTTCCACGCAAAGCAAGACAGCACCTGCATGGCCACCTGCCAGCACTGGCCCTCAAAGGCGAGCATGGTGGCCTGAAAGCCCGCCAGCTCCTCGTCGGTGGGCCACAGGCCTGCCATGTGCGGGCGGGTGATCTGGTACGACTCCTTCTGGTCCGGTGTGCCGGTGGAGGGGCGGACCTGCGCGCGGCTCTCCCAGCCCACATTGAGCGCCTTCTTGAGCGGGTACTGCGCCTTCACGGCATCCGGCAGCGCAAAGAAGCGCTCGGTCATCGCGAAGGCGTTGTGCACCTCGGCCAGGTCAATGCCGTGGTTCACGATCTGGAAAAAGCCGACATCGACGGCGGCGTCCCACAGCTGGTCGGCAATCTCGGTCTTGCGCTGAGCAAACTGGCTGAGGTCGATGCGGCGGATCTCGCGGCTCGCGGTTTCCGAGCCCATCGCGCCCATGCGCGTTTCTCTTTGCAGCTCGGCGAGGTCGTAGGTGGCAGTGGTGGTCATGCAGTTCTCCTGAAGACAAGTGGAAGGAAGAAAGGCCCTCCCGCTGGGTGCTTCAAGAGCGTTTGGCACCGCCTGCTGCGGCCGTCCGTTCAACCCTTGAAGCCACGGTGTGCAAGCGCACACCGCTGTGCGCACAGCGGGCTTCAAGAGCAATTTCCGACTGGCATCGCCTCGTGCAGGATTGCACAGGGGCTACGCAGTGAACGCTTCTACTCTTGCCAATGGCGATGCAAGAAGAATGCCCACAGCGCCTTGCATGTGTGCCAGCAAGCAGTCAAAGCGCTTGTGCACAGCGCGTCAAAAGCCATGCATACATGTCACTGATTGTGATTGGCATGCCAAATGCATAGCGCCCTGCACCACAACGGCGGGCGTGCAGACAGTCCGGCGTTGCACAACGACAGCAACCCACCCACCATCGACGGAGACACCCCATGCACGCGCTCATGTCTGCACGCCCTGCCAGTTTTGACGACCCCACGCCCATCAACGACACCGACGGCACCTACCTGCGCCAGGCCATCGTCTGGTCCTGCACGGCACGCGCGCGCGGCAATCGTCCATTTGGCGCCGTGGTGGTGGGCGCAGGCGGCGAACTGCTTGCCGAGGCTTACTGCAACACCACTGAAACTGGCGACTGCACAGGCCATGCCGAAACCAACGCCGTGCGCCAGCTCAGCCCTCGCGTGGGCCGCGATGCACTGGCCAAGGCCACGCTGTACTCGTCGGCCGAGCCCTGCGTGATGTGCGCAGGCGCAATTTTCTGGTCTGGCATCGGTCGCGTGGTGTTTGGCATTGACGCCGTTCGCCTGCGGGTTTATCGCGGCGAGCGAGCGGAACAACGCGATGCAGAGCTGTCCTGTCGCGATGTGTTCGCAGCATCGCCCCATTCCATCGAGTGCATTGGCCCCGCGCTGATCGAGGAGGCCAGCGTTCCCCACATCGGCTTCTGGAAAGCGTGAAGCGAGCAGTAGCGCGCAAAATCGCTATCTTCTACCTGTTGTCCCTGTGCAAGCCGCGCATCCCGCACCCCGCCCGTCCATGACTGAAACCGAAACCGATGTCGCCTCAGGCGCACTCCTGGGCCGCGCCAAACAAGGGCGCGAGCGCATCCTCACCGCCATCCGCGAGGCGGCCATTGCCGAGTTCAGCCGCCATGGTTTCAAGGGGGCATCCACCAAGGCCATTGCCGAGCGTGCGGGCCTCACCAAGCCGCAGCTGCACTACTACATCAGCAGCAAGGAAGAACTCTATGAAGAGCTGCTGTACTCGGTGCTCAACGGCTGGTCGGGCGCCTTCATTTTCGACAGCAACAGCGACGACCCCAAGAAGGTGTTGAGCAGCTACGTGCGCAAGAAGCTCGACTACGCGCTGGACAACCCAGGCCTGTCGCGCATCTTCACCACCGAGGTGCTTGGAGGTGGGCGCAATCTGGGCAAATACTGGCCGGTGGCCGTCAAGTCCACCCAGCAGAAGGTGGACCTGATCAACCGCTGGATTACCGAGGGCCGCATGCGCGCCGTGAATCCCACGCTGCTGCTCATGCAGATCTGGGGCATGACGCAGCACTACGCCGACTACGGCGTGCAGGTGCACATCATGCTGGGCCTGGCGCCCGACGAGCCCATCGACCGCGAGCCCATCGTGCGTGAACTCACCAGCTTTGTGCTGCTGGGCTGCGGCCTCGCACCAGACTAAGGCCCCCGCCCCATTCTGGGCATCCCTCGGGTGCCCGAGGGACGAGTCCCGGGAAATTTGCACCAGCGCGCGGCGTCAAAAGCCGCTTTCAGGCCGCGTTGATCCACCACAAAGACGTTTGACCGCTTTTTGTGGCTGGCACAGCCTTTGCAATAGTTTGACCAATCGATCAAATCACATGGTCAAACAATGCAGACAGCCCCTGACACCGCCCGCACAGAACACACGTTCGAGCTGATCCTGCAGCGCAGCCATATGCGCTTGCCCGTTGCCTCCGGCGAGAGCATGGCCGACGTGCTGCAGCTCGCTGGCGTGCCGCTCGAAACCCTGTGCGAGCAGGGCGTGTGCGGCACCTGCGTGACCCGCTGGCTGGACGGCGAGCCCGACCACCGCGACAGCTGCCTGAGCACTGCAGAGCATGCCACCCACGTCGCCGTGTGCTGCGCACGCAGCCACAGCGCCACGCTGACGCTGGACCTCTAGGCCCATCCCCCACAACCCGAAGGACCCCCGCCATGCGCATCCTCGTGATCTATTGCCACCCGGTAGAGACCAGCTACAACGCAGCCCTGCACACCGAGGTGGTGCAGCAGCTGCGCGGCGCGGGCCATGAGGTGGACGACTGCGACCTGTACGCCGAGGGCTTCAACCCCGTGATGACACGCGAAGAGCGCCTGGGCTACCACGAGGTGCCCAGCAACCAGTTGCCTGTGCAGGGCTATGTGGACCGCCTGCTCTGGGCCGAAGCCGTGGTCTTCTGCTTTCCCACCTGGTGCTTTGGCATGCCGGCGATGCTCAAGGGATTTTTCGACCGCGTGCTCATGCCCGGCGTGGCCTTTGACATCAGCGACCCGCACAACGTCAAACCCTCGCTCACGCACATCAAGCGCATCTCGGCCGTGGTCACTTACGGGCGCCCCCGCTGGACGGCCCTGTTCATGGGCGACCCGCCGCGCAAGTCCATCACCCGCTACATGCGCCTGCTCACGGGCGGCAAGGCGCGGGTGAACTACCACGCCTACTACCACATGAACGTGGCCACACCGCCCCGGCTGGCGGCCTTCAAGGCCCGCGTGGGCCAGGCGATGGCGCGCTTTGCATAAGACAACGTTCTAAGGGCCACGGCATGCACGCATCCAACACCCCCGACCACATCCTGCGCGCCCGGTTGCCGCGCTGGCTGCTGCCCTCCGCGTGGCCGCAGCAGGGCCACCAGCCCGCACTGGCCGATCTGCGCCTGGCCCAGGGCCGCATCGTGCAAGTGCTGCCCCACGGCACCCAGCCTGCGCTACACGGCGCTGTGTGGGACGTGGCAGGCGCGCTGGTGCTGCCCGGCCTGGTCGATGCCCACACCCACCTGGACAAGGCCTTCACCCTACCCCGCATGGGCGTGGTCAAACCAGGCCTGCTGGGCGCCATCGAGGCCATGATGGTGGACCGCCAGGGCTGGACCGAAGCCGACATCCACGCCCGCGCCAGCCGCGCGCTGCAATGGGCCTACGACGCAGGCACCGTGCACCTGCGCACCCACTGCGACTGGTGGGAGCCCGACGCGCAGCCACTGGCCTGGAACGTGTTGCGCGCACTGGCCCACGACTGGGCCGACCGCATCACGCTGGAGCGCGTGAGCCTGATCCCCTTACACCTGTATACGGACCGCAGCGCCGCCCTGCGACTGGCCGCCACCGTGGCTGCGAGCGGCCCCGGCGCATTGCTAGGCGGCTTTGTGCATTCCACCAACTGGGACCCGCAGGCCCTGCGCCTCCTGTTGGAAGCCGCACAACACCACGGCCTGAACGTGGACCTGCATGTGGACGAAGAACTGCACCCCGGCGCCCAGGGCTTGGCGACCACCGCCGCACTGCTCAAGGAGCTGGGTTTCGAAGGCCATGTGGTCTGCGGCCACACCTGCGCACTGGCCGCACAGGACGAGGCCACGGCCCTCGCCACGCTCGACGCGGTGGCACAAAGCCCGATCACGCTGGTCACGCTGCCCATCACCAACCTGCTGCTGCAGGACGCCACCACCGGCCGCACACCGCGCCAGCGTGGTCTGACGCTGGTGAAGGAGGCGCGCGCACGTGGCATCCCGGTGCTGGTCGCCAGCGACAACGTGCAAGACCCGTTCTGCCCCGTAGGCAGCTTTGACCCGCTGGAGGCCCTGGCCACGGGCGTTCTGGCTGCGCAGCTGGATGCACCTTTCGACCAATGGAGCGAATCGCTGTGCCGCACCGACTGGCTGCGCACCGGCCGCACTGGCACCACGGCGCTGCCGCTGCAGCCCGGCACGGCGGCCGACCTGCTGGTTTTCACACAGGCCGACCACTGGGGCTTTCCATCGCGCGCGCAAGGCCGTGTGGTGCTGCGCCAGGGCCGCGTCGCCAGCGGCCATGCACCGGCTGCCTGGCATGTGCCAACCACCCAATCCGCAAGGAGCCTGGCATGAGCCCCACATCAGCACCCGTACCTGCGCCAGGTATCGCCCAGCCCCTGGCCCGCTACGCCGCATGGCGCCGCGCAGGCGACTTCATCTACCTGAGCGGGATCATCGCCGTGGACCCTGCCGCCAGCCGCATCGTGCGCGGCTATGCCGACATCCCTGACGAGGCCGCCACGCTGATTGGCCGCACGGGCGAGTTCAGCAGCGACATCAAGGAGGGCCCCATCCTCGCGCAGAGCTGGTATGTGCTGGACCGCATTCGCCAGACCATTGAAGCGGCGGGCGGCCAGATGTCCGACGTGTTCAAGCTGGTGCAGTACTTCAAGAACCTGGACCACTTCCCGCAGTACAGCCGCGTGCGCAAGCTGTTCTTCCCCGGCGAGCCCCCTGCATCCACCGTGGTGGAAGTGAGCGGCATGTTGCCCACGCCCGACATCCTCATCGAGGTGGAGGCCACGGCCTACCTCCCTTTGCGCTGACAACAGCTTCCTTCACGAAAGAACCACCCATGCTGCACGGCTACAACCCGCCCCACCGCTACCTGCCTTACCTGAGCTGGACCGAGATCGCCGACCTGCCAGACAAGGAAAACACCGTCATCGTGCTGCCCACGGGCGCCACAGAGCAGCATGGCCCGCACCTGCCGTGTGCGGTGGACACGGTGATCAGCGCGGGGGTGGTGGGCCATGCACTGGCCCGCCTGCCGGCCGATGTGCCTGCGTTTGCGATGGCCCCCATCACCTACGGCAAGTCCGAAGAGCACCTGCACTTCCCCGGCACCGTCACGCTGAGCGGCGAGACCCTGCTGGCTACCATGAACGAGGTGGGCGAATCGGTGTACCGCGCAGGCTTTCGCAAGCTGCTGTTCGTCAACGGCCACGGCGGTCAGCCGCAGGTGATGGAGATGTGCGCGCGCGAGCTGCGCCTGCGCCATGGCGACTTCATCGTGGTGCCCAGCTTCACCTGGCGTGTGCCGCATGTGGCGGGCAAGTACCTGTCCGACACCGAAAAGAAGCTGGCGATGCACGCAGGCCACGCCGAGACCGCGTTGATGCTGGCGCTGGCCCCCGACACCGTGCACATGGAGCGTGCGGTAGTCAACTACCCGCCCGTTTTTGATTCGCCCCTGCTCTCACCCGACGGCCGCCCGGCCTGCGCCTGGAGTGCGCGCGACTTCGGCCCCAGCGGAATCATTGGCGACCCGCTGCCCGCCACGGCCGAACAGGGGCACGCCATCCTCGACTCGCTGGCCGTGAGCTGGGCCGCCGCCATTACCGAGCTGCATCGGCTGCAGTGGGCACCGCGCACTGAGCCCACCTGGGGCCGCGCCCATCACACCGGCCACGTGGAGCACTCCAGCGCACTGGCCTGAAACCTGCGAACGCCACCACAAAGTCCTCTTCGCTTTTCCCTTCGTTGTCCCTTCGTTCCACCTCCACCACCCTACCGGAGTACCACCATGATGAAGACCGCCTCCCGCCTTTCCAAACTTGGTGCAGCCGCGCTGCTCGCTGTTGGTGCCGTCGGCACCATGCAGGCCCACGCGCAGGAAAAGTTCACCTACATGACCAACTGGTACGCGCAGGCCGAGCATGGCGGCTTCTACCAGGCGGTGGCCACGGGCCTGTACAAAAAGTACGGGCTGGATGTGACCATCAAGATGGGCGGCCCGCAGGTCAACATCGTGCAGATGATGGCCGCCGGCCAGGCCGAATGCGTGATGGGGTCGAGCGACCTGCAGATGATCCAGATGCGTGAAGGCGGTGTGCCCGTGGTCAACGTGGCGGCCGTGTTCCAGAAGGACCCGCAGGTGCTCATCGCGCACGAGGACGTGAAGAAATTCGAAGACCTCAAGGGCAAAACCATCCTGATCGCCTCGTCGGCCCAGCGCGGCTACTGGCCCTGGCTCAAGGCCAAGTACGGCTTCACCGACTCGCAGACGCGCCCCTACACCTTCAACATCCAGCCCTTCGTGGCCGACAAGAACACCGCGCAGCAGGGCTACCTGACCTCCGAGCCGTTTGCGATTGCCAAGGCGGGCGTCAAGGCCAATACGCTGATGTTCAGCGACCAGGGCTACCCAGCGTACGCCACCACCATCTCGTGCATGGAAAAGACGGTGAAGGACCGCGGCACCGCCGTGGCCTCGTTCGTGAAGGCATCGATGGAAGGCTGGAAGAGCTACCTGGCCGACCCCGCACCCGCCAACGCGCTCATCAAGAAGGACAACCCGAACATGACCGACGAGCAGCTCGCCTACAGCGTGGCCAAACTCAAGGAAATGGGCATGGCCACCGGGGGTGACGCGGCCACCATGGGCATCGGCATCATGACCGACGCACGCGCCAAGGCCAGCTACGACTTCCTGGTGGACGCCAAGCTCATCGACCCTGCCAAGGTCAAGCTGACAGAGACCTACACCACGTCGTTCGTCAAAGACCTCAAGGTTCTTCCCTGAGCCTGACAGCCCTGAAACAGCGGCCGGTGCGCTCCCTTGCACGCCCGGCCGCATCCATCGAAAGGCGACCATGACATCCCCCGCTAACTCCCCACCGCTGGCGCACGCCCCGACGCCAGCCACCTATTCCACGCCCGCCGTGGAGGTGCTCTCCGCCGAAAAAACCTACCCCAACGGCACCCAGGCCCTGCTGCCGGTAGACCTGACCATTGAGGAAGGCGAATTCGTCACCCTGCTCGGCCCCTCGGGCTGCGGCAAGAGCACGTTGCTGAAAATGGTGGCGGGCCTGCTGGAGCCCACCGACGGCCGCCTGCACCTGTGGCGCAAGCCCGTGGCGCAGCTGGACGAGAGCGGCAAGAAGATGGCGTTTGTCTTCCAGTCGCCCACGCTCATGCCCTGGGCCAGTGTGCAGACCAATGTGCGCCTGCCACTGGACCTGGCGGGCGTGCCGCGTGCCGAGGCCGATGCGCGCGTGACCGAGGCACTGGCGCTGGTGGGCTTGTCAAAGTTTGCCAACGCCCTGCCCCGTGCGCTGTCGGGCGGCATGCAGATGCGCGTGTCGATTGCGCGCGGCCTGGTCACCCAGCCTGACCTGCTGCTGATGGACGAGCCCTTTGGAGCACTGGACGAAATCACGCGCCACAAGCTCGACGCCGACCTGCTGGATCTGTGGCGCAAGAAGAAGCTCACCGTGATCTTTGTGACGCACTCGATCCACGAGGCGGTGTTCCTCTCCAGCCGCGTGGTCATGATGGCCGCGCGCCCGGGCCGCGTGGTCGAAGAGTTCCGCATCGACGCGCCCTACCCCCGCACGGCCGACTTCATGGTCTCGCCCGAATTCAGCCGCTATGCCAAGCTGCTGCAGGACAGCCTGCTGCGCGCCAGCGTGGACACCGAGGAGACCGTGGCATGAGCACCCCCTTCCCTTCCGCACCGATGGCGTCGCCCGTGGTCACCGCCCACCCCGCAGCCGCACCGCGCTCAGCGCCTGCAACAGTCGCTGCCAAACCTGCCGCCAAGGCCACACCCAAACGCCCGCCGCTCATGGCCCAACCCCGCGTGCAGCGCGTGGTGTACCCCGTGCTGGTCGGCCTGGTGCTGATCGCGCTGTGGCAGGGGCTGGTCACGGCCATGGAGCTGCCACCCTACCTGGTGCCCTCACCCATCTTGATGATGAAGACGCTGTTCACCGACTGGGCTGCCCTGGGCGGCTCGCTGTGGGTCACCGTCAAGATCACGGTGCTGGCCTTTGTGGTGGCCACCGTGGCGGGTGTGCTCATCTCGTTCCTGTTTGTGCAGAGCAAACGCATCGAGACCGCGCTCTTCCCCTACGCCGTGCTGCTGCAGGTCACGCCCATCGTGGCCGTGGCGCCGCTCATCATCATCTGGGTGAAGGACCCGACGGCCTCGATGGTGATCTGCGCCGCACTGGTCGCCCTGTTCCCCATCATCAGCAACACCACGCTGGGTTTGCGCAGCGTGGAGCCTGACCTGCAAAGCTACTTCCAGCTCAACCGCGCCACGCGGCTGCAGACGCTGCTGCGCCTGCGCATCCCGAGCGCGCTGCCCTACTTTTTTGGCGGGCTGCGCATTTCCAGCGGCCTGGCGCTCATAGGCGCCGTGGTGGCGGAGTTTGTGGCGGGCACCGGGGGCCAGGGTGCGGGGCTGGCGTACCAGATTCTGCAGGCCGGCTTTCAGCTCAACATCCCGCGCATGTTTGCTGCACTGCTGCTGATTTCGCTCACTGGCGTCGCCTTGTTCGTGCTGATGGCCTGGCTCACCCGTGTCGCCTTGGGCGGCTGGCACGCCAGCGAAACGTCGCACGACTAGCCCTTTCAACCCCATCGCCAACACACCGCGCGCAGCCACTGGCGCGCGGCAAGGGCTTTCTTTTGCCCAAAACGGCCACCAGCGGCCAAGGAGATACCGACATGACCACCACCGCCCATCAACTGCCCGACCTGCTGCCCGACCTCGACTGGATCGCCGACCCGCTGCGCGTGGGCCGCCTCTCGCAGGACTTTGCCTGGTTCAGCCCCGTGCTCAAACGCGACCTGGCCGGCAAGCGCGGCGACATCGCGGTGCGCCCGCGCACCGAAGCAGAAATCCGGCAGGTGGTGGCCGCCTGCGCCAGCGCGGGCATTCCCCTCACCGTGCGCGGCAGCGGCACCGGCAACTACGGGCAAAGCACGCCGCTGCACGGCGGCGTGATCCTGGACCTGTCGGGCTACAACGGCTTTGGCTGGGTGCGCGGCGGCGTGGGCCGCGCGCAGTCGGGTATCCGGCTGGCAGACTTTGACGCGCAGGCCAAGCCCCACGGGCAAGAGCTGCGCTGGCTGCCCAGCACCTACCGCAGCGCCACGCTGGGCGGGCTGTTTGGCGGCGGCTTTGGGGGTGCAGGCTCCATCAACCATGGTCCGCTGGCCGCGCCTGGCAACGTGCTGGCCGTGCGCGCGATGACGGTGGAGCCCGAGCCCCAGGTCATCGAGTTGCGCGGCCCCGAGGCCATGCTGCTGCACCACACCTACGGCACCAACGGCATCGTGCTGGAGCTGGAAGTGGCCCTGGCCCCGGCCGTGGAGTGGACCGAATGCATCGCTACTTTCGACAAGTTTGACGACGCGCTGGAATTTGCCGACCGCTTTGGCAGCGCCCCCGGGCTGGAGAAAAAAGAGGTGTGTTTTCTGGCCGCACCCATCCCGCAATACTTCACCAGCCTGGCCGAGCACTTGCCCGCCGACCAGCACGCGGTGCTGATGCTGGTAGCCCCGCACTCCGAAGCCGGCATGCGCGATATGGTGGCTCAGCACGGCGGCCAGATTACCTACCGCAAGACCGCCGACGAAGTGGCCGGCAGCCACAAGACGCTGCTCGAATACACCTGGAACCACACCACCCTGCACGCCCTCAAGGTGGACAAGGGCCTGACTTACATCCAGAGCGGCTTCAACCCCATGCACCGCCTCAAGCAGGTGAAGGCGCTGGAGGCAGCGCTGAAGGGCGAGGTCATGATGCACCTGGAGTTCTTGCGCACCAAGGAAGGCGCCTTCAACTGCAGCGGCCTGCAGATCATCCGCTACACCACCGAAGAACGCCTGAACCAGATCATGCAGATCTACCGCGACCACGGCGTGCAGATCAACAACCCGCACGTGTACATCGTAGAAGACGGCAAGCAGAACCACCTGGACCCGGCCGTGGTGGGCATGAAGCGCCGCTTCGACCCGCAGGGCCTGCTCAACCCCGGCAAACTGCGCAGCTGGTATGCGGAAACACAACTGGCGCCCGAGACAAAGCCAGCGCGACAAACTGCCTGAGAGCGCCTCACAAACTTCCCTGGCGTCGTTGTCCCACCTTGCCGTACTCCTTGTACGGCCTGAGGCCGAACGCCTAGGGATGGCCGCTTCGCTGAGTTTTTTGAGCCGCTCTAAGTCCATCCCGCCCACCACTGCGCCCTCGTCCACAAGGCGAGAGGAAGGAAGCTCAGGTCAGATCCATCCACTGCGCGCCAGCCACTGCACCAGCAGCCGTGTCACCGTTTCAGGTTGCTCCATGGTCAGCATGTGGCCGCTGTCCGGCAAGAGGTGGTGCTCAGCACCGGGCACCAGCGCCGCAATCTCAGCCGAACATTCGGGCGGCGTGAGCTGGTCAGCCTCGCCGCATACCACCAGCACCGGGCAGGCCACGCCGGGCAGGTGCTGGCGGGCATCGGGCCGATGGATGACGGCGCGGTTCTGGCGAACCAGGTGGGAGGCGCCTGCGTCCAGCACAAAGTCGAGATAGGCCTGCACCAGCTCAGGCCGCGTGGCGTTGTCAGGATGAAAGGCAAAGGCCACGTTGGGCTCGATCACTTCGCGCAGGCGGCCTTGTTCAAAGAGTTCGATAGCGGCTTCGCGCAGCGCCCGCATATCCGGCGTCTCGGGCCGCGCGGTGGTGCCCAGCAGCGCCAGCCCTGCCACACGCTGCGGCGCCTGGCGCGCGGCTTCCATGGCGATCATGCCGCCCATCGACGCACCGGCCAGCACCAGCGGCCCCGCGTGTTGTGCCAGCAGGCGTGCGGCAAAGTCTTCGATGCGGTGCAGGTTCACATCCTGGTGGGCGGTGGCGACCTCGGGGCGCAGCGCGGCGGGCAGCAGTGGCAGCACGCCGCGCCACATGCGTTCATCGGCGGCCAGGCCGGGGAGGAGCAGCAGTTGGGGGGATTGGGACATGGGTGAATCAGGGCATCACCAAGTTGGTGCGCAGTCAGAAAAACAGGCGGCCCCGGCAGCGGGGTACGGACCGCACATTGTGAACAGCCGATGACCGCTTGTCACCGCCCCCGGAATAGTTGCCCGCGATGGCTCGGGACTTGCTAGCATGGCCTGCATATGCCCATCCACGCCGCGCTCCACCACGTCACGCATTACCAATACGACCGGCTGGTAGGCCTCGGGCCACAGACCATCCGATTGCGGCCCGCGCCCCACTGCCGCAGCAACGTCATTTCGTATTCGCTCAAGGTCGAGCCCGCGCAGCACTTCATCAATTGGCAGCAGGACCCGTTTGCCAACTACCAGGCGCGGCTGGTCTTCCCCGAGAAGACGCGCGAGTTCAAGGTCACGGTGGACCTGGTGGTGGAAATGGCGGTTTACAACCCCTTCGACTTCTTCCTGGAGCCCGAGGCCGAGAACATCCCGTTCAACTACAGCAGCGATGTGCAGCAGGAGCTGGCGCCCTACCTGGCCACCGACCCGATGACGCCGCCGGTGCAGGCCTATCTGGACAAGGTGGACCGCAGCAAGCAGCGCACCATCGATTTCCTGGTCAAGCTCAACCAGCAGGTCTCGCAAGACATCCGCTACCTCATCCGCCTGGAGCCCGGGGTGCAGACACCCGAGGAAACGCTGCAAAAGGCCAGCGGCTCGTGCCGCGACTCGGGCTGGCTGCTGGTGCAGCTGCTTCGCCACCTGGGGCTGGCGGCGCGGTTTGTGTCGGGCTACCTGATCCAGCTCACCCCCGATGTGAAGGCGCTCGATGGCCCCAGCGGCACCGACCACGACTTCACCGACCTGCACGCCTGGTGCGAGGTCTACCTGCCCGGCGCGGGCTGGATCGGCCTGGATGCCACCAGTGGCCTGATGGCGGGCGAGGGGCATATCCCCCTGGCCTGCACACCCCAGCCCTCGGGCGCCGCGCCGATTGAAGGTGGCGTGGACAAGGCCGAGGTGGAGTTCAGCCACGAGATGCGCGTCACGCGCATCTTTGAATCGCCCCGCGTGACCAAGCCCTACACCGAAGCCCAGTGGCAGGCCGTGCTGGCCCTGGGCGAGCGGGTGGACGCCGACCTGGTGGCGGGCGATGTGCGGCTGACGATGGGTGGCGAGCCCACCTTTGTGGCCGTGGGCGACCGCGACGCGCCCGAGTGGAACACCGACGCGCTGGGCCCCACCAAACGCGGCTTTGCCACCGAACTCACGCACAAGCTGCGCGCCGAATATGGCCAGGGCGGCTTTCTGCATTTTGGCCAGGGCAAGTGGTACCCGGGTGAGCAGCTGCCGCGCTGGGCGCTGTCGATCTGCTGGCGCGCCGACGGCCAGCCCGCGTGGCAGAACCCCGCGCTTTTTGCTGACGAACGCAACCCCTCGCACTACACCAGCGCCGACGCCGAGCGTTTTGTGCGCCACCTCACACGCAAGCTGGGCGTGACGGACCGCTACATCCAGCCCGGTTATGAAGACACCTTCTACTACCTGTGGCGCGAGCGGCGCCTGCCGGTCAACGTGGACCCGTTTGACGCGCGCCTGGACGATGAGCTGGAGCGCGCACGCCTGCGCCGCGTGTTCGAGCAAAAGCTCGACAGCGTGGTGGGCTATGTGCTGCCGCTGCAGGCAGGCGAAGGCGCGGGCACGCTGGCGGGCAGCGTGTGGAGCACCGGGCCGTGGTTCTTCCGCGATGACCGCATGCTGCTCATCCCCGGCGATTCGCCCATGGGCTACCGCCTGCCGCTGGACGCCCTGCCCTGGGTGAAGGCATCGGACACCGAGCACCTGATCCCGCAAGACCCGACCGCACCCCAGGGCCCGCTGGCCGCTGCCACCACGCTGCGGGCGCGGTATTCCGTGCCATCCGGCCCGATCACTGGCGACCGCGACCTGCCCTACCTGGCAGGCGCCACCGCGCCGGGCGAGGCACGGCGCGTAACGCAGAGCACTGCGGGTGGTGATAACGCGCGCCTGTCCGGTCAGCCCGACCCGCATGCGGGCGTGCAGCCACCCGGCAAGTTCCAGTCGGCCGCAGGCCTGTCGCGCACGGCGCTGTGCGTGGAAGTGCGCGACCCGCGCCGCGCCAGCGGCCCCAAGGCCGAGAAGGTGGGCGAGAAATACGGCGTGCTCTATGTCTTCATGCCGCCGCTGTCGCGCCTCCATGATTACCTGGACCTGCTGGCCGCCATCGAAGCCACGGCCGAAGAGCTGGGCATGAAGATCGTGCTGGAAGGCTACCCGCCCCCGCGCGACGCACGCCTGAAGGTGCTGGCAGTCACGCCCGACCCGGGCGTGATCGAGGTGAACATCCACCCCGCCAGCCACTGGAAGGAGCTGGTGCAGCACACCGAATTTTTGTACCACGCCGCGTGGGAGACGCGCCTGTCGGCCGAGAAGTTCATGACCGATGGCCGCCACACCGGCACCGGTGGCGGCAACCACTTTGTGATGGGCGGCGCCTCACCGGCCGACTCGCCGTTCTTGCGCAAGCCCGAGCTGCTGGCCAGCCTGCTGCTCTACTGGCACAACCACCCCAGCCTGAGCTATCTGTTCAGCGGCCTGTTCATCGGCCCCACCAGCCAGTCGCCGCGCGTGGACGAGGCGCGCAACGACCAGCTGTATGAGCTGGAGATTGCACTGCGCGAGATCGAAACCAACCGCGCAACCTATGGCCAGGACATGCCGCCCTGGCTGGTGGACCGCACGCTGCGCAACATCCTGGTGGACGTGACGGGCAACACCCACCGCAGCGAGTTTTCCATCGACAAGATGTTCTCGCCCGACAGCAGCACCGGCCGGCTGGGCCTGCTGGAGTTGCGCGCGTTCGAGATGCCGCCCCACGCCCACATGAGCGTGGTGCAGCAGCTGCTGCTGCGCGCCCTGATCGCCCGCTTCTGGAAGACGCCCTACCGCGCGCCCGCCGCCCGCTGGGGCACCGAGCTGCACGACCGCTGGATGCTGCCCACCTTCATCCAGCAGGACATGCACGATGTGGTGGCCGAGATGAACGCCGCAGGCTACGCGTTTGACGCGGCCTGGTTTGCACCGCAGTTCGAGTTCCGCTTCCCCATGGTCGGCACGGTGAAATCGATGGGCGTGGAGCTGACCCTGCGCAATGCGCTGGAGCCCTGGCATGTGATGGGCGAGGAAGGCTCCGCCGGGGGCACCGTGCGCTATGTGGACTCGTCGCTGGAGCGCATCGAGGTGCGCGTGACGGGCATGAACGAAAGCCGCCATGTGGTCACCGTCAACGGCCAGCCGCTGCCGCTGCAAAGCACCGGCACCACCGGCGAGTTTGTGGCCGGTGTGCGCTACAAGGCCTGGAACCCGCCCTCGGCCCTGCACCCCACCATTGGCGCCCATGCGCCGCTCACGTTCGACATCGTGGACACCTGGATGAATCGCTCGCTGGGCGGCTGCCAGTACCACGTGGCGCACCCGGGCGGGCGCAACTACGACACCTTCCCGGTCAACGCCTACGAGGCCGAAAGCCGCCGCCTGGCGCGCTTCTCGCGCATGGGCCACACGCCGGGCAGGCTGGCGGTGCCGCCTGCGACGATTGAGCTGCCGGGCAGCCGGGAGTTTCCGTTCACGCTGGATCTGCGGCGCAAGATGCGGAGGTAGAGAAGCCCCCCTGAGTCGCTGCGCGCCTTCCCCCCAGGGGGACGACGCCCTTGCTGCGGGGCGGCCCTTGCTTGGCGTCTCTGGCATCGGCCCCGCCAGTTTCGACGGTGCGGGTTACCCGCAGAGTGTTGTCGACCAAATGCCCGAAAATCGAGCGCAGTGAACCACCTCAACGACAGCCTCCCCACCCCCGACCCTTCTGACAGCGCAGCCCAATTGGCGGCTGCACTGGCGCCTGCTGCGGCGGCCGGGCATTTTGACGAGCTGCGGGGTGCCAGCGTGGCGGACGCCCCCGGCGCTGCCACTGCATCAACCACTCCCAAATCAATAGCAAACAAGCCAGATATCACTAGCGCCTGGTCCCAATTCTTTGATCAATTGGGGCCCGAGGGCTTCCAGGACCTGGACCGGCGCATGCAAAGCCTGCAGCGCCAGGTGCGCGACAACGGCATCACCTACAACGTCTATGCCGACGCCGACGGCCCGCAGCGGCCCTGGTCGGTGGATCTGTTCCCGCTGATCCTCTCGCAGGGCGACTGGGCACACATCGAGCGCGGTGTGCTGCAACGCGCGCGCCTGCTCAACCGCGTGATGGCCGACGTGTATGGCCCGCAGGAGCTGCTGCGCAAAGGCCTGCTGCCCAGCGCGCTGGTGCAGGGCCACCCGGGCTACCTGCGCGCCATGCATGGCATGCAGCCCGTGGGCGGCACCCATTTGCACATCGCGGCGTTCGACATGGCGCGCGACGCGCAGGGCGACTGGTGGGTGGTGACGCAGCGCACGCAGGCGCCCTCAGGCCTGGGATATTTGCTGGAGAACCGGCTGCTCATCTCGCGCCTGTTCCCCGAGGCGTTCAGCCAGATGCATGTGCAGCGCCTGGCCGCCACCTACCGCGCACTGCTCGACGGACTGCGGCAGATGAGCCCGGCGGGGGCGGATGCGCGCATCGTGCTGCTCACGCCCGGCCCGTACAACGAGACCTACTTTGAGCACGCGTACCTGGCGCGCTACCTGGGTCTGACGCTGGTGGAGGGCAACGACCTCACCGTGCGCGACGCGCGCCTGTACCTCAAGACGCTGCATGGCCTGCAGCCGGTGCACGGCATCCTCAAGCGCCTGGACGACGAGTTTCTGGACCCGCTGGAGCTGCGCAGCGACTCGCGCCTGGGCGTGCCCGGCCTGCTGCAGGCCATCCGTGCGGGCAACGTGCTGGTGGCCAATGCGCCGGGCTCGGCGTTCCTCGAATCGTCGGCGCTGCTGGGCTTCATGCCTGCGCTGTCGCGCCACCTGCTGGGCGAAGAGCTGGCCCTGCCGTCGCTGCCCACCTGGTGGTGTGGCGAGCGATCGGCCATGCAGGCGGTGCTGCCGCAGCTCGCGCACAGCGTGATCCGCCCCACCTGGCCCATGGCGCAGCGCGTGCCCGTGCTGGGCGGTGCGCTGTCGGCGCAAGACCTGGCGCAGTGGTCCGCACGCATCGAAGCCCAGGGCGACGAATACACCGTGCAGGCCCACCTGCCGCTGTCGCAAATGCCCACCTGGCGCAGTGAAGCCGCAGAAGGTGCGGGCCAGGGCGGCAGCCCCATCGCCCCCCGCTCGGTGATGCTGCGCGTGTTTGCGGTGTGCGACGGCCCCGGCTCGTGGCGCGTGTTGCCGGGCGGGCTGGCCCGCCTGGCCCAGGGCGACAGCGGCATTACATCCATGCAGCGCGGCGGCAGCAGCGCCGATGTATGGGTGCAGACAGATGGCCCCGTGGACACCACCACGCTGCTGGCCCACAACCAGGCCGCGCCCGCCGTGGTGCACCGCAGCCGCCAGGTGACCAGCCGCGCGGCCGAAAACCTGTTCTGGCTGGGTCGCTACACCGAACGCACCGAGAACGTCACGCGCCTGGCGCGCATCACGCTGCAATGCCTCAATGGGGAGGACCAGACCTCGCAGCCGCTGCTGACCTGGCTGAGCGCCATGGGCGTGAGCCAGGGGCTGGTGCTACCGACCGTGCCTGCGGCCGGGCAGGCACGGCGCGTGTTCGAGCGCTCGCTGATCGCCGGGCTGACGCAGCCCGCGCAGGTGACCAGCGTGGGCTACAACCTGCGCGGCATCCTGGGTGCGGCCTCGGCCGTGCGCGACCGTTTGTCGCAGGAACACTGGAACCTCATCGTGCGCGCCGAGGCGGAGTTTTTTGCGCCCCGCACAGGAGCCGAAGACGACGGCGACTATTCGCCGCTGGACGCGCTGCGCCAGCTGGAAGGCCTGAGCGGCCACACCGCAGCCATGACGGGCCAGCAGACCGACCGCATGACCCGCGACGACGGCTGGCGCCTGCTGTCCATCGGGCGCCACCTGGAGCGCCTGGGCTTTCTGGCCTCGGCGCTGGAAAGTGGCCTGCAGACCGGCGCCGTGCACGATGAGGGCGGCTTCGAGGCCATGGTGGCGCTGTTTGACAGCACCATCACCTTCCACGCGCAGTACCAGCAGCGGCGCGACATGCCCGCCCTGCTGGACCTGCTGGTGATCGACCGCGACAACCCCCGCTCGCTGGCCTGGGTCGCACAGACGCTGCGCGGGCGCATTGCCAAGATCGAAGCGACCGCCGGTACGCCCTGCGAATCCGCCGCCACGGGCATCCCCGAAGCGTCCGACCTGTCGCTGGTGGCCCTGTGCGCACAGGACGCCGAAGGCCGCCATGCCACTCTGGAGGAATATCTGGGCCGGTGTGTGCGGGGCGTGATGGGCTTGTCGGATGTGCTGGCCACGCGCTACTTCACGCATTCGGCGGATGCACTTCGGCACAGCGTAGGAGCTTGACCATGAAGCTGCGCGTCATCCACGAAACGGTGTACCACTACAGCCCGGCGGTGCAGAACGCCCAGCACATGGCCCATCTGCGTCCGCGCACCGGTGTGGTGCAGCGTGTGCTGACCCACAGCCTGCAGGTGGACCCCGCCCCAACACAGTGCAACATGGTGCAGGACGTGTTTGGCAACACCCGCGCGTTCTTCAGCCTGCCGTTCACCCACGAGCAACTGCGGGTGCGCGCCGAAAGCCTGCTGGAGACCCTGCCCGTGCCCGCCGCACCGCCCGGCGAGCCCTGGGAGGCCGTGCGCGAGCGCCTGGGTTATCGGCGCGGCCAGCCCTACCACGCGGCCACCGAGTTCAGCTTTGCGTCGCCCTATATTCCCCGGCATGCCGACTTCGTGGCCTATGCCGCCGAGAGCTTTGCACCCGGCCGCCCGCTGATGCAGGCCGCCCGCCACCTGATGTCGCGCATCCATGCCGACTTTGCCTACACCGCCAACGCCACCGACGCGGGCACGCCCGCGCTCGAATCGTTGCGGCTGCGCCGGGGCGTGTGCCAGGACTTTGCCCACGTGATGATCGGCTGCCTGCGCAGCCTGGGCCTGGCGGCGCGGTATGTGAGCGGCTACCTGCTGACCGAGCCCCCGCCCGGACAACCCCGGCTGGTGGGGGCCGATGCCTCGCACGCCTGGGTGTCGGTGTGGTCACCGGCAGCCGACGAAAGTAATGGCGCATCAGGCGACAACACCTGGTTTGACCTGGACCCCACCAACGACCGCGCGGCGGGCGAGGACTACGTGACCCTGGCCATCGGCCGCGATTTTTCGGATGTGTCGCCGCTGCGCGGCGTGATCCACGGCGGCGACCACCATGTGCTGCAGGTGGGCGTGACGGTGGAGCCGGTGCCGGCCGCTATGGCCGCTGCGCCAGACGCACCAGATACACCCCTCACACCGCCGCAGGCACCAGAAAGTCCCGGCTGATCCGCGCGCCCAGGTCGTTCACCCGCTCCAGGAACTGGGTGAGGTAGGCGTGCAGTCCATGGGTCAGGATTTCATCGATGCGTGCGAACTTCAGGTGCGCCAGCAGCCGCCCCGCGTGCCGCTGGGTCTCGGCCGACTGGCCGCTGCCCAGCATGTCGAGGTTGCCTAGCACCTCTTTCATGCAAGCGTGCAGTGAGCGGGGCATGTCGGCCCGCAGGATCAGCAGTTCGGCCACACGTTCGGGCGTGATGACGTCGCGGTACACCTTGCGGTAGGTCTCGAAGCCCGACACGCTGAGCAGGATGGCGCTCCAGTGGTAGAAATCGTAGTCTTGGTCCTGCGCCGTGGCCGCGCCCATGAAGTCGCTTTGCACCGCGTGAAACTTCACATCCAGCAGCCGCGCCGTGTTGTCGGCCCGCTCCAGAAAGGTGCCCAGGCGCATGAAGTGCAGCGCCTCGTCCTGCAGCATGGTGCCCACCGTCACACCCCGCGAGAGGTGCGAGCGGAACTTCACCCATTCGAAGAATCGCGCCGGGTCCTGCTCCAGTGCACCGCTGGCGATCAGGCGGTTCACTTCGAGCCAGGTCTGGTTCTGGATCTCCCAGGCCTCGGTGTTGAGCGCACCGCGTACGGCCCGCGCGTTCTCCCGCGCGGCCTGCAGGCAGGCCAGAATGGACGAGGGGTTGGAAGGGTCTTTGACCATGAAGTCCAGCACCTTCGCCGGAGTCACTTCGCCATGCTGGGCGGTGTAGGCGGGCAGCAGCTCGCTGATGGACAGCAACCCTTGCCAGCCCTGCTTGGCGACCTCGGTCGATTGCGGCAGCAGCGCGCTCTGGTAATTCACATCCAGCATGCGCGCCGTATTTTCGGCGCGCTCGGTATAGCGTGCCATCCAGAAAAGATGGTCAGCGGTGCGGCTCAGCATGGTCGCGCCCTCCCTTGGCGTCGTGTGTGGCTCGGTACTGGCTGCTCAAGGGGTTTCAACAGCCCCATGGCAGACACCTAGCAAGTTCCAGGCCGCCACCCTTGCCGCTCTTTGATGCAGGCAAAAAACCAAGGAAAAAATGGCGCTAGCGCACGTCCTTACTGGTTGTTTTGCTATTTTTTTTGACGTTTTGTTTGGGAACCGGTGCGGGCTGCGGAGCCGGAGCGGCGACTGGGGCGGGCCGCCGGGCGGCTTCGCGCACCACGTCATGCACAAACCGCAGTTTGGCCAGCACCTCGCCTGCCAACGCAAACGGATAGGCATCTGGCTGCCCCAAGCTGCGGGTGAGGCTGTTGAGCAGCAGTGTCAGCGGCACCAGGTGCTGCACCATCGACTGGAAATCAGGCGCCGGGCTGGCAAACGGGTCGATGGCGCTGCTGCGCTGCGCCCCATAAATGCCCGGGATCGTGACCTCGGTAGCGTAGCTGGCCGACGTCTCCAGCAGATCGATCATGTGCAGATAATGGGCCCATGTTTCGGCCCAGTCTTCCCAGGGGTGGGCAGCGGCATAGGCGCTGACATGGTGGTCAGCCCAGTCGCCCAGGTCGTTGCCCTTGGCGTAGTGAGCCTCCAGCGCGGCGGCGTAGTCCTGGCGCTCATCGCCAAACATCTGGCGAAAATCTTCCAGGCGGCCGCCGTCGCGCACCAGCTGATCCCAATAAAAATGGCCGGACTCATGGCGCAGGTGGCCAATCAGCGTGCGGTAGGGCTCACCCAGCGCGATGCGGCGGCGTGCGCGCTCATCGTCATCGGCCTCGGCCACATTGAGCGTAATCGTTCCGCTGTGGTGGCCCGTCAACACCGGCGGACCACCGGGCACCTCGGCCAAAAATTCAAAAACGGGTCCGGTGCGCCCGGGGGCGGGCTCCAGGCCCAAGCGGGCCAGGCTGTAAAACAGGCGCCGCTTGGCGGCCTCGATCTGCATCCAGCGGCCCATGTTCGCGGGCTCCGACAGATCGGGCAACACCCGGGTCTGGCGGCACGAGACACACAGTTCTGCATAGTCGTTGGCAGGCACGGCAAAGTTGCAGGCCTGGTGTTCGGTATGGTTGCGGCACATACGGTACAAGCGACCGCTGTAATCCGAGCCACCGCGCCCGCCCCTGCGGCGCCACAGGTCGGCGCCATCCTGCGGCGCAGGCGCCAGGGCCGCGATGGTCAACACATCGGGCAAAAATGCCAGCGCGCTGCCACAGTGCAGACACTGCACGCTGTCGAAAAAAACCAGATGACCGCAATGGTCGCAATTGAATACCCGCATGGTGTGGAGCTTATACCCGGTAGGGTGTGGCAAACGAGCAAGACCCAGGGGTATGCCTGCTGGCGCCCCATGAAAAAAGCAGGCTCCAGGAGGTACCCGGAGCCTGCTCAGCGGTCAGTGCCTATGCGCTACCGGCAGGAAGCCCGCAGCGCAATGTTCAGGCAATCCGGTCAGGGACGAACCACGATGCTGTTGCGCACTTCACGCACATTCTTGGTGTTGCGTGCAATGGCTTCAGCCTGGTTCTTTTCAGCCTGCGACTTGGCAAAGCCCGAGAGCTGCACCGTGCCGTTGAGCGTTTCCACGCTGATCGACGTGGCGGAGACGGATTTGTCTTCAGCCATTTTTGCCTTGACGGCGGTGGTGATGCCGGCGTCATCTACATAGGCGCCAACGGTCTGTTGTTCACGGGCCACCGAGCAGCCCGTGGCCGTGATGATGGTGATGCCAGCGACAGCGGCAAAGGCGAGTGCACGTGCGTATTTCATGGTGTTGTCCTTGTTTGAAAATGGTTGGGAACGCGGGTGCTGGAAGATTGCAATCTGCCGGTCTGTTGCACCCTCCGCGACCGGCGGACTGTAGGGATACAGGCTTCAGTAGGCGTGCTTGCGGCGCGACATCCAGAGCACAAGGGTTGCGAGTACGGCACCCGATGCTGCGGCGATCACCATCGATTTGCCAGGTTGCTCCGCCACATACTTGGTGGTGGCGTCTGCTGCATGCTGCATCTGGCGACGGGCACGGGCACTGGTTTCTGCGCAATAGCCGATGCTGCGGGCTGCCAGATCCTGGGCACGCGCTGCCAAGTCGTCAATGACGGGGTCGGTCTGGCTGCGAAGGGCACGTACGCCTTCTTCTGCTTTTTCCAGCGAGGTGTTGGCGGCCGTGCGGGTGGACTGCACGGCGTCTTGGGCGCTTTGCAGCACATCATCTGCGAGATGGCGTGCGCCGTTGGCAACTTTGTCGGTAGCGGTCTGGATACTCATGCGGAAACTCCTTGAAGGGGTGGATGCGGAATGCTTGGTTTCACGGCCGGGGCGTCAGCCCTTTTTGAGCAGACCCAGTACAAAGGTCACAACCGCCATGATGACGAACACGAAGAACAGAATCTTGGCGATGCCCACGGCACCGGCAGCAATACCGCCAAAGCCGAACAGGGCTGCGATCAGCGCGATCACCAGAAAAACAACTGCGTAGTGCAACATTTCTTTCTCCTTCTCCTCTTGAGGGGGCCGGTTGCCGGCGGGTGGGTTGGCACATGAATTTCAGCGCCTGGAATCCACTGTAAGGAGCATGGAGAGTCAAAGATGCCGGTGCCCGGCGCGCCAGCCTGTCGGCGGCGCAGCGGGCCGCCTGTAGGACGGCGCGCTGCGGCTCGCTATCCCTGGCCCAAGGCCGCTAGGTCAAGCGGCCAGAGAGGGCGGCTGCGACGACGCCTCGGCGCCATGGCGCTGCAGCGGGAGCACGGCAGAGACCAGGGTGCCGTTGCCCGGGCGCGAGGTGATGGACAGCCTGCCGCCCGCAGACTCCACGCGGTGGCGCATTCCCGACAGCCCGTGCGAGGTAGGACGCACCGTGGCGGGATCGAACCCCTCGCCATCGTCGCGCACCTGAACTGCCACATGCGTGGGGTAACCGTGTACCGACACCAGCACCTTGTTGGCTTTGGCGTATTTGCCGATGTTGGTCAACGCCTCCTGCACCATGCGGTACACCGTGAGTTGCGAGGCATCAGGCAACTGCACGGATTCCAGGCTCGTTTCCACTTCGATACCTGCGCGTTCGGCATATTCGCGCGTGAGGATCTCGATCGCGGCCGTCAGTCCGAGGTTGGAGAGCGATGAGGGCCGCAGGTCTTCAATGATGCGGCGCTTGAGCGCAATACCGCTGTTGAGCGTTTCGGTCAGGTGCTTGAGCCGCTCTGCCACCTCGGGGGCGTTGGCGTCGATCCTGGACTTGAGCCGCGCAACATCCAGCTTGGCCGCAGTGAGCAGTGCACCCAGCTCATCGTGCAGCTCGCGCGCAAGGTGCCCACGCTCATCTTCACGTACTTGCTGCAGATGGTTTGCCAGCTCGGAAAGAGTTGCGGTACGGGCCTTTACAAGGCCTTCGAGGCGGTCCCGTTCGCGCTCCAGCAGGGCCTGTTCGCGCTGGTTGACGACCTGCAGCGCCTGCGCCTGGCGCAGATACATGTAGAACGCCAGCAAGCCAATGACCGTCACCGTGGCAATGCCAATGCGCGACAGCATGAGCGACTGCTCGATCTGGTCCTGGCCTTGTTTCACGTGCATGTCGCTGCGGGCAATCAACTCCAGCGCGTGCTTGCGGATGGCCTCCATATGCTCCTTGCCCACATCGGTATGCAGGATGAACTTCCAGGCATCTTCATTGCCCTGCCGGCGCAAACGCAGGCTCAGTTCCATCTCCGCGAGCTTGCGGGATATCTGCCGCGACAGCAGCGCAAATTCCTGCATGTCTTCGGGGGCATCCATGAACAGCCCGCGCAAGCCGTCCAGGTTGGTCTGCACGGTAGCCACCGCCTTGTCGTATGGCTCCAGATAAGTCTCGTTGCCGGTGAGCAGATAGCCACGCTGCCCGGTTTCTGCGTCCAGCATGCTCTGCAGCAACAGGTTGACGGCCTTGCGCGTGTTCTGACCGTGGCTCATCTGCTCCACCGCATCTTGTGAGCGCATGTGACCCGTTTCGTTGATACCCACCAGCACCATGGCCGCCAGCAACGCCATGGGCAGGCTCAAGGCCATCTTGCGGACCTTGGGCAGCCAGATGCGGGTGTTTTCTTTAAGACTCATACGCGGTATTCTGGATAATGTGTGAAGACCCGGGTACCACCCTGCCAACAGGGATGACGTGCCGGATAAGCTTTCCAACCAACAAACATCAGGAGCGGCATCACCGCCCTGCGAAAGAAAGATCGATGATCAAGATTGGCATTGTGGATGACCACGCGATAGTTCGTTCCGGGCTGCGGCAGTTCCTGTCCGAGCATGTGGATCTGCGGGTGGAGGGTGAGGCCTCCAACGGCCGTGAAGCCATCGACCTGGTGCGCAACAAGGAAATTGATGTCCTGCTCATGGACCTGTCGATGCCCGGACAGAGCGGGCTGGATGCGCTGGCCATGCTGCGGGCCAAAGCCCCGGACATGGGCATCCTGATTCTGAGCGGCTACCCCGAAGAGCACTATGCGATCAACCTGATCCGCCAGGGCGCGAGCGGCTACCTGAATAAGGAGTGCGAACCCTCTGAAATCGTGGAGGCGATTCGCACCATTGCGCTGGGCCGGCGCTACCTGACGCCTGCCGTGGCCGAACTGCTGGCCCAGCAACTCAATCGCAAGGACGACGCACCACCCCACGAGCAGTTGTCGGAACGCGAGTTCCAGGTGTTCCTCAAGCTGGCCAAGGGAGAGACGGCAGGCGATATCGCCAAGGCCTTGTCGCTCAGCGTCAAGACGGTGAGCACCTACCGCACTCGACTGATGGAAAAGATGAGCCTGTCGTCCAACAGCGATCTGACCTACTACGCGCTCAAGAACCGCTTGATTGACTGACATGGAGCAGTGGCCTCAGTCCGGGGTCATTGGGCCTGCCTCAGCCCGCTGGCGAGAAGAGTAGAAAATAAAAAACCCCGCCGCGCGCACCCGCGCTGCAGGGCGCAGCATCACAGCGAATGGCCCGGCGACGACAGGGACTGGCCAGCTTCCATACCCGCAGGACTGCTGCTGTGCTGGATGCAGTAGTCCACCAGCGCATCAATTTCGTTGGATTTGTCGAAGACCGCGTCCACCCCCAGCTGAGCGCAGCGCATGCGCACATCGGGTGTCGCGTAGTTGCTCAGCACCACCATCTTCTGGCCAGGGCGGCGCGAGCGGCATGCCGCCAGGACCCCCAGCCCACTGCCTTGGCGCAGAAAAAGATCCACTATTGCCAGATCCCACTGCTCACCATGGGTGGCGAGCCAGTTCTTGCCCTCGTCCTCGGTCTCAGCGACCCCTACCGCCTCTACGGACGCCAATTCTTCGAGCGTCCCGATCAGGTTCTCTCGAATGGTGGCGTTGTCTTCAACGATATAGGTGCGGAGTATCACAGAAGGGTCCCGTTTCACTACCAACGCACATTTACGCTGGTCGAGCCTCAAATTTAGTGGCTCAGCTGAGCGGATTCTGCCAGCCGCCGCACGCGGACGCTGTAGGAGTAATCCTACCGAGCAACACACACCGTGCAGTGCGGCGCACGCGCCACGTTCATCGTGCTCCATTCCATGGACCGTCCATCCAGCATCAACAGACGCCCAGCCAGTGACGTTCCGATGCCTGCAAGCAGCTTGAGCGCCTCGGCCGCCTGCAGGGCACCCACCACGCCCACCAGCGGGGCAAACACGCCCATGGTGGAGCAACGCACCTCTTCAAAATCCGCCTCAGGCGGAAAAATACAGGCGTAACAGGGCGATGCAGCCTGGCGCGGGTCCACCACCGTGATCTGGGCATCAAAGCGGATGACGGCCCCCGCAACGAGGGGCTTGCGATGGCGCACACAGGCCGCATTGATGGCGTGGCGTGTTGCGTAGTTGTCGCTGCAATCGAGCACAACGCAGGCGTCTTGCACCAGGGTATCGAGCACAGCGGCATCTGCGCGCGCCTGGAGCACGGTCACCTGCACTTCGGGGTTGATAGCTGCCATGGCGCTGGCTGCAGACGCCACCTTGGGCTGGCCGACGCGCGCGGTGGTGTGTGCGATTTGGCGTTGCAGGTTGGTCAGGTCCACCACATCGTCGTCCACCAGGGTGATGTGCCCCACACCGGCAGACGCCAGGTACAGCGCGGCAGGCGAGCCCAGGCCACCCGCACCGATGATGAGGGCATGGGACGCCAGCACCTGCTCCTGCCCCTCGATGCCCATCTCATCGAGCAGGATGTGGCGGGAGTACCGCAGGAGCTGGTCATCGGTCATGGCGATAGTCTCAAGAAAAGAAGAGCAAGAAGGACAAGAAAAAAGGCCGGACTTCGCTGGAAATCCGGCCTTCAGCACAGGGAGCGAAAGCTCAATTTTCTTTCTTTTCGTCCTTGCGTTCCGTCAGTGTCTTGCTGACCAGCACGGGGCGGCCCTTGAGCTGGTTGAGCGCCTGCACGAGCTGGAAGTCCTTGTCCGAACCGAACTCTGGAGCCTTGCGTTCTGCTGCAGGCTTTTTGGCTTCTTCTTCCATGCGCTTGAGGGCGCTTTCGCGGGCCTTTTCACGGGCCTCATCCTTCTTTTCCTCGCCTTGGCCGCTGCCCAGGTGCTTGTCCAGATCGGCCTCGCGCATGCGCAAAGCAGCGAAGATGTTGCCTTCTTCCGATTCGTCGATCATCACGTCGGGCACGATGCCCTTGGCCTGGATCGACTTGCCGCTCGGGGTGTAATAGCGCGCGGTGGTCAGCTTGATGCCGGTATCAGGCCCCAGCGGACGCACGGTCTGCACCGAGCCCTTGCCAAAGGTCTGGCTGCCCATGATGGTGGCGCGCTTGTGGTCCTGCAGAGCGCCCGCCACGATCTCGCTGGCCGACGCAGAGCCTTCATTCACCAGCACCACGAGTGGCACGGACTTGAGGGCTGCGGGCAGGCGGCGCAACGGGTCACCCCCGCCACGGCGCTGGTAGAAGTCGGGCGAGGCCTTGTAAGTGGCCTTGCTGTCCGCGAGCTGTCCGTTGGTCGTGACCACCGTGACGTTTTCTGGCAGGAACGCGGCCGACACGGCCACAGCCGCATCCAGCAGGCCGCCGGGATCGTTGCGCAGGTCAAGCACCAGGCCCTTGAGGTTGGGTTCCTGCTTGTAGACCTCTTCCACCTTGCGCACAAAGTCATCGACCGTGCGCTCCTGGAACTGCGACAGGCGGATCCAGGCGTAGCCGGGCTCCACCACCTTGCCCTTGACGGACTGGGTCTTGATCTCTTCGCGCGTGATGGTGACCGGGAAGGTGCGGCTCTCGTCCTTGCGGAAGATGGTGAGCGTGACCTTGGTGTTGGGCTCGCCACGCATGCGCTTGACGGCATCGTTCAGGGACAGGCCTTTGACCGCCGTTTCGTCGATCTTGGTGATCAGGTCATTGGTCTTGAGGCCAGCGCGGAAGGCGGGAGACCCTTCGATGGGCGACACCACCTTGATCAAGCCGTCTTCCTGGGTGATTTCGATACCAACCCCCACAAAACGGCCGGAAGTGCCTTCGCGAAATTCCTTGAAGGACTTCTTGTCGAAATACTGGGAGTGCGGGTCCAGGCTGGCGACCATGCCGGAGATGGCGTCGGTGATGAGCTTCTTGTCATCCACCGGTTCGACATAGTCGGTCTTTACGAGGCCAAACACCGCCGACAGCTGCTGGATTTCTTCCAGCGGCAGCGGAGTCATCGCACCACGCGCGACCGTCTGCAACGAAACCGTCGTCAGAGCCCCAGCCACGACACCAACCGATACCCATCCCGCAATTTTGAGTTTGTGGCCCATACAACACCTTTACCGCTTCAAAACCAATATACACCTTGGAAGGACCAAACCCGCTGCAGTTCCGCGCAGGCACTCACTTTAGACAGGGTATCGGCGGGTTTTCCCCGTCTTTACCCAGGCTTTACGCCTTGCCTTGCGAGGCGACTGCCGCAGCTGCCTTGGCAGCCGCTTCTGCATCGCCCAGATAGTAGTGGCGGATGGGCTTGAGGTCGGCGTCCAGTTCATATACCAACGGGATTCCGTTGGGAATGTTCAGGCCCACGATGTCCGACTCGGAGATGTTGTCCAGGTACTTCACCAGGGCGCGGATGGAATTGCCGTGCGCGGCGACCACCACGCGCTTGCCTGAGCGGATGGCCGGTGCCATGGCATCGTTCCAGAACGGCAGCACGCGGGCCACGGTGTCCTTCAGGCATTCCGTGAGCGGCACGCTGCCTTCGGCCAGAGCGGCGTAGCGGCGGTCGCTGCGCTCGCTGCGGGGGTCGGTGGCTTCCAGCGCTGGCGGCGGGGTGTCATAGCTGCGGCGCCACACCAGCACCTGCTCGTCGCCGTACTGCTTGGCCATGTCGGCCTTGTTCAGGCCCTGCAGGGCACCGTAGTGTCGCTCGTTCAGGCGCCAGTCCTTGACCACGGGCAGCCAGGTGCAATCCATTTCGTCCAGCGTGTACCACAGGGTGTGGATGGCGCGCTTGAGCACGCTGGTGAACGCCAGGTCGAACTCGTAGCCCTCGGCCTTGAGCAGCTTGCCGGCCGACATGGCCTGGGAAACACCGGTGGGCGTGAGATCCACGTCGGTCCAGCCGGTAAAGCGGTTTTCAAGGTTCCAGGTGGATTCGCCGTGGCGAATCAGAACGAGCTTGTACATGGTTTCCCCAGGAAAGGCAGGTCAAAAAAATGCGGGCCAAAACCCAGCATTCTAGAATTACGCTGTTCGCCAACCCAAGGAAGCTTCGTGAAATTCATTATTGATAACTGGTATCTGTTCCTCGTTGCACTGGCTTCGGGCAGCATGTTGCTGTGGCCGGTCCTCAAGAACGCCAGTGGCGGCTCGCTGACGCCAGCGCGCGCCGTGCAGCTCATCAACCGCGAAAAAGCGGTGGTCATCGACGTCTGCGAAACCGAGGAATTCGCCGCCGGCCACGTGAACGGAGCCAAGAACGTGCCCCTGGGCCAGCTCGAAGAGCGCCTGCCCACCGTGGTCAAGAACAAGGCCCTGCCCGTGGTGCTGGTGTGTGCCAGTGGCGCCCGCTCCAACCGCGCCGTCGCCATTGCCAAAAAACTGGGCTACGAAAACGCCCAGTCGCTCGCTGGTGGCCTGAAGGCCTGGCGAGAAGCCAGCCTGCCTGTGGAAAAAGCCTGATCCGCCCCCAGTTATTGGGTCCGCGATAGTCTTGCCACTGATTTTTAGCCCCACAGGAAGAAAGAGGAAGGTCCGCCATGCAACCCGTGAAGATGTACACCACCGCCGTCTGCCCCTACTGCATCCGGGCCAAGCAGATCCTCAAGTCCAAGGGTGTGGAGCAGATCGAGGAGATCCGCATCGACACCGACCCCGCCGCGCGCAGCCACATGATGGAGATCACCGGCCGCCGCACGGTGCCGCAGATCTACATCGGTGACACCCACGTGGGCGGCCACGACGATCTGGTGGCGCTGGACAGCCGTGGCGAGCTCATGCCCTTGTTGGGCGCCTGACCCCCTCCCCGGGCGCTGCATAATGCAGCCCCATGTGCCCGCTGCGGGAGCTGCTCCCCGGCGGGTTTTGTTTTGCTAGCAATTTTGTAAGCTCAAAGAGACTTCACCATGGCCGATCAAGAAAACCCCGTGTTCCAGATCCAGCGCGTCTACCTCAAGGACCTGTCGCTGGAACAACCCAATTCCCCCGGTATCCTGCTCGAACAAGAGCAACCCAGCGTGGACATCCAGCTGGGTGTGGAAGCCACTCCCGTGGCCGAAGGCATTTTTGAAGTGGCCGTGACGGCTACCGTGCAGACCAAGATCAAGGACAAGACCGTGTTCCTGGTCGAAGCCAAGCAGGCCGGCATCTTCGAAATCCGCAACGTGCCCGAAGACCAGATGGGCCCCATCATGGGCATCGCCTGCCCACAGATCGTGTACCCGTACCTGCGCGGCAACGTGGCCGACGTGATCAACCGCGCTGGCTTCCCGCCAGTCCACCTGGCCGAAATCAACTTCCAGGCCATGTACGAGCAGCAGCAAGCGCAGGCCGCCGGCCAAGCCTCGCCCATCATCACGCAGTAATCATCAGCGTTTAGAGGCTTTTTTGGCCTCTACCGCCCGATAGATAAGCGCAAGCAGCTATGAAAATCATAGTATTGGGCGCTGGTGCCTGGGGCTCTGCGGTCGCCATGAGCGCAGCCCAGCACCCTGCCGGGCACGCGGTCACCCTGTGGGCCCGCGATGCAGCCCAGGCGCAAAGCATGCGCGCCCAGGCACAAAACGCCCGCTACCTGCCGGGCATTGCCCTCCCCCCGGCCCTCTCAGTGGTCGATGGCGACTTCCGCGCGCTGTTGCCCGGTGCCGACCTGGTCATCGTGGCCACGCCCATGGCCGCCCTGCGCGGCATGCTGCTGGCGCTGCGCGGGTGCACGGCACCTGTGGCCTGGCTGTGCAAGGGGTTTGAGGCGGTGCCTGTCGGTGCCAATTCAGCATCTTTTGGACTGCTAGCGCACGAAGTACAAGCGCAAGTAGCTCCTGATTTAATAGCAGGCGTGTTCAGCGGCCCGAGCTTTGCGCAGGAAGTCGCCCTGGGGCAGCCCACAGCCCTGGTGGCCGCCAGCGCCCATGCCGCCGTGCGCGATGCGCTGGTCAACGCCTTTCACAGCCCGAGCGTGCGCGTGTATGCCAACGAAGACATCGTGGGCGTGGAAGTGGGCGGCGCGGTGAAGAACGTGCTGGCCATTGCCACCGGCCTGTGCGACGGGCTGGCGCTGGGTCTCAACGCCCGCGCCGCACTCATCACGCGCGGCCTGGCTGAGATGACGCGGCTGGGCCTGGCGCTGGGCGCGCGGCCCGACACCTTCATGGGCCTGTCCGGCCTGGGCGACCTGGTGCTGACCGCCACCGGCGACCTGTCGCGCAACCGGCGCGTGGGCATGCTGCTGGCACAGGGCCAGACCCTGGCTCAGGCGGTGGAATCCCTGGGCCATGTGGCGGAAGGCGTCTACAGCGCCCGCACCGTGGTGCAGCGCGCACAGACCCTGGGTGTGGACATGCCCATCGCCGAGGCCGCCGTGGCCTTGCTTGACGGCCGCCTGCAACCTGCCGAGGCCGTGGCGCAGCTCATGGGGCGCGGCCCCCGGGGCGAGCTCTGACGGTAGAGGCCCCGCGCAAGACCTGACGGCTACCCCACCGACAGGCGCCGCAGCAGACCCTCTTCATCGTCGGGGTGGAAGAAATAGGGGTAGAAGCTGCGCTCCACGCTGGCCAGCTTGGGCTGGCCGCCAAATTGGTCGATGAGGCGGCGCCCCTTGTCGGCGCCGATGTGCAGCAGCACGGCGGGCGCACCCACACGCTCGCACATGCGTTCGGGGCCGATCTGGTCAAAACACAGCATGCGCCGGTAGAACGGGGCGTGGCGCGGGTTCACCTCGATGACGATGTCGGTGGCGCGCCGGGCGCGGAAGGCCACGATCCACGCAATGTGGAAGATGGCACCCAGCACATGCTTGGAACGCACCCCGGGGTCCATTGCAAGCTTGCCCATTTCGCAGATGCGCGCGCCGCGCTGGCGCAGTTCGGCAATGAACTCGGGGTACTGCTCCTCGGCCGCCAGGTGCCCGTCATCCATGCGGACCGAAATCGTCCCCTGCGACTGCCCATCAATCTGCACCACCAGGCTGCTCAAGTCGCAGTCGTGCGACAAGGTGGCCTGCATGCTGTAGCCCTTGCGGGCGTACATGCGGGCCAGCAGCCCCTGGCCCTTGCGGGACAGACGGATCTTGCAGGTCTTGGTTTCGGCACAGCCCAGGCGGCTCAGGTACTCGCCGGGGTAGGCCAGCTCGACAATGGTCTGTTCTTCGGCGTCCATGGCGGCTCCAGGGGTGGGCAAAGTGGCCTCTACCCGCCCGCGCGCCGTGCGTGGCGCGAGGCAGCCGGGGCCTCGTCGCTCCGTTGAAAACAGGGCGAAAGGCCAGCTTAACGGCTTCTCTCGTTCCCTGGAGCCCGGGTTGGCATGGCAAGCGGACGAACGGACGCACGACCTTGGCGAAAGGCATGCCCAGCAAAAAAGCCGCAGGGCACCATGGATAGGCGCCCTGCGGCTTTTTTGGCAATCCCCTTGCGGGGCAGGATCAGAACACGCCGAACAGCATGAGCAACAGAACAACGGACAGTGGGACGCCGAGCAGCCAGGCAATGATGGGCATAGTGATCTCCTGAAAAGGGTTGAAGGGGATAAGTGATTTCACTGTATGGCCCTCCTTTTCCCGCCCGTGTGCGCCAGCACGGCGCGTGGCCGTAGGCGCGCGCCTACCGGCTGTGGGAGCGGCACCCGCCCCACAGCACGATCAAAGCCCCAGTTCCAGCGCCAGCAGTTCGTCCACCGTCTGACGGCGGCGGATCAGGCGCGCCTGGCCACCGTCAACGAGCACCTCGGCAATCAGCGGACGCGTGTTGTAGTTGGAGGACATCGATGCGCCATAGGCCCCGGTGTCGTGGATCACCAGCAGATCGCCCACCTGGGCGGCGGGCAGGTCGCGTGGCAGCACCACGCCGCCGTCGCCCTGGGTGAACACGTCGCCCGATTCGCACAACGGGCCTGCCACCACCGTGGGTTGCTCTGCCGCCGTCGAGCCATCGCGACGCAGCACGCTCATGCCGTGGTAGCTGCCGTACATCGAGGGGCGCATGAGTTCGTTGAAGCCGGTATCGACCAGCACAAAGTGGTTGTTGCCCGCGTTCTTGGTGGCCCGCACTTGGCCCAGCAGCACGCCGGATTCGGCCACCAGATAGCGGCCGGGCTCGATCTCCAGGCCCAGCTTGTGGCCCACGATGGCCTCGGCCTGCTGCCGCGCGGCGTCCCACAGGCCGTGGTAATGCTGCGTATCGACCACCGGGTCGCCACTGCGGTAGGGGATGGACAGGCCGCCACCGGCCGAGATGGCGTGCAGGTCATGCCCGGCCGCATGCGCCGTGCGCACCAAGTTGACCATCGCACCACACACCTCCTGCAAGTGGCTGTAGTCCACGCCCGAGCCGATGTGCATGTGCAGGCCCACGAGCTTCAGGCCGTGCTGCTTGATCGCGGCCAGCGCTGCAGGCAGGTCGGTGTGCCAGATGCCGTGCTTGCTGTGCTCGCCACCCGTGTTGGTCTTGTTGCTGTGGCCATGGCCAAAGCCGGGGTTGATGCGCAGCCACACCGCATGGCCCGGCGAACGCGCGCCCAGCTGGTGCAGCATGTCGATCGAGCCAGCGTTGACCGGCACGCCGTGTTCCACCACGCAGTCGAGCGTGGCGGCGTCGAACAGGTCGGCGGTAAAGACGATCTCCGACGGCCCTTCCCCGCCTTTGCCGGCCGCGTAGCCGGCCGCCAGCGCACGCAGGATCTCGCCGCGCGAGACCGCATCCACCTTCACGCCCTGCTCGCGCATGAGCTTCAGGATGTGGATGTTGGAGCAGGCCTTTTGCGCGAACCGGATGGTCTCGAAATTGGACACCTGCGCAATGCGCTGGCGGATGGTGGCCGCGTCATACACCCACAAGGGGGTGCCGAACTGGTCGGCCAGGGACCACAGCTGGGCGGGCGAGAAGGGGTTGGACATGGGGACTCCGAAGGCACAAAGACTGATAGGACTTACGCAAATCGGGATGCAACAACCGCCTCGCCCTGGGGTGAACCGCTTGCCTGAACCCTGTTTTGCGTAAGTCATGACTGAAGGGAAGCGCGGATGATGCCCCTTCCAAGGTATTTGGTCGAATGCTTTGATTTACATCCTCTATTCAATATGGATATGCTTTGCCCATGACCGACACCGCACTGGCCCACCGCATCACCCACCGGCACATCGAGGTGTTCCGCGCCGTGATGACCGCTGGCAGCGCCACCGGCGCCGCCGACCTGCTGCACAGCTCGCAGCCCACGGTGAGCCGCGAGCTGGCCAGGCTTGAATCGTTATTGGGCTATGCGCTGTTCGAGCGCATACAGGGCCGCCTGCGCGCCAACGCGCGGGCGCTGGCGCTGTGGGACGAGGTACAGCGCTCGTGGCAGGGGCTGGAGCGCGTGGTGGACCGCGCCGTGGCGCTGGGCCGGCCCGACGCCGTGCAGCTGGCAGTGCTGTGCCTGCCCGCGCTGGCGCATGCGCTGCTGCCCGGCGCGGCGGCGCGGCTGATGCAGGGGCAGCCCCACGCGCGCCTGTCGGTCACGCCGCAGGATTCGCCGCTGCTCGAAGAATGGATGAGCGCCCAGCGTTTTGACCTGGGCCTGTGCGAGCAGACCGCCGCCCCGCCCGGCACCCGCGCCGAGGTGCTGCTCACCCTGGACGAAGTGGCCGTGCTGCCCGCAAGCCACGCCCTGGCCCGCCAACCCGTGCTGCAGCTGGCGGACTTTGCCGACCAGCCCTTTGTGAGCCTGTCGGCCGACGACCCCTATCGCCGCATCATCGACGCGCGCTTCGCCGAAGCCGCCGTGCCACGCACGCTGCGCATGGAAACCCACAGCGCGGCTGCCGTGTGCGCGATGGTGGAGCATGGCCTGGGGCTGGCCATCGTCAACCCGCTGACGGCCCTGACCGCCGCAGCCAATGGCCGGCTGGTGGTGCGTCGGCTCGCGTTGTCGATCCCGTTCAGCGTGGCGGCCGTACTGCCGCTGTACCGCCCACCGCTGCCCGAGGTGGCGCCCATGCTGGAGGCCCTGCGGGCCGAGGCGGCGGAGGTGGCGCGCCGCCTGGAGGCCGTGGCGTGACCACTGCCGCCACAGAGAGTTTGCTACTATTTATATAGCTTTTCGCGCTTACCAGATAAGCGCCAGAGGCTGTTTTGGCTAAAAATCAGGGCGGCGTGAGCGTGCGCACCTTCTCGGCCAGCCGCTGCTCCACCGAGGGCGACACAAACTTGGTCACCTCGCCGCCGAGCACGGCGATCTCGCGCACAAAGGTGCTGCTGATGAACTGGTACTTGTCGCTGGGGGTGAGGAACACGGTTTCCACCTGCGGCATCAGGCTGCGGTTCATGCCCGCCAGCTGGAACTCGTAGTCAAAGTCGGTCACGGCGCGCAGGCCACGCACCATGGCCTTGCCGCCACGCTCCACGACAAAATCGCGCAGCAGGCCCGAGAAGGCTTCGACCTGCACTTGTGGGTAGTTTTTGACCGCCTCGCGGACCATGTCGATGCGTTCTTCCAGGGTGAACAGCGTCTTCTTGTGGTGGCCCGCAGCCACGGCCACGATCACGCGTTCGAACAACTGGGTGGCCCTGCGCACCACGTCTTCATGGCCCAGCGTGATGGGGTCAAAGGTTCCGGGGTACACGGCGAGCACGTTCTGGGCCATGGCTGGTTGTCTCCTGTCTGGCTGTATAGACGTTGGCCCGGGCCCTGGGAGCGGATGAACCACCCGTGCCGCAGGGCCTGCGGGCCGCGTGCGCGCATTATGCAGTGCACTGCAACATGGACCGGCGGGCCGCCCTCTCCCCACGAGATCACACCACCGCAATCCCCTGCAGTGCCACGTTGCCCGGTGCCAGCAGCATCAGCCGGGCCACCAGCGCCACCAGATCCTGCTGGCGCTGGGTGCGCGTCTTGGCCAGCAGCGCGCTCATCTGCGTGCGCACGGTGGAGATGCGCGAGCCGCGTGCGTCGGCAAAATCCTGCGGGGTCTGGCCGCGCATCAGCGCCAGCAGCAGATCGGCCTCGGAGGGGCTCAGGCGGTAGGCCTGGCGGGCCAGGGCGACGGCGGCCTCGCCGCACAGGCTGCGCTCCAGCACCACCCAGGCGATGCCCGGCGCGCGGTGGCACAGGCCCAGCGCGGCCAGGTCGCTCAGGGGCAGCGTCACCAGCAGCAAGCCGCCCTCGGTGCCGGGCAGCTCCACACAGCCGCTGCGGCCCTGCAGCGATTGCTGGAACAGCGCGCGCAGCGCGGCATCGGCCGTGCTGGCCAGCACCGGGCTGCGCAGCAGCGTGCGCAGGGCCACGCTTTCGGGCCGGGCGCTCAGCAGCCGGGCGCGTGCATTGGCGTGCAGCAGGCGGCCGGCGGTGTCAAAGAACAGCAGGCCCATAGGCATCTGCTCCATCAGCGACTCCAGGCCCTGGGTGCGCGCGCGCAGCGCCACCATCTCGCGGTGCAGAAAGGCCGCGCGCTGCACGCCGCCAAACTCTGCGCGAAAACGCGCGACTTCCTCCGGTGTGAAGCCCTCGTCGTCCCCCTGGCGGTACACCGACATGAACAAATTGCCCACCGGGTGCGACGCGCCCTGGCTGCCGCCAAACATACGGGTGCCGATGCCGTACTCGCGCAGGAAGTCGCTGTAGATCTCGCTGCGGCGAAAGCCGCGCGTGGCGTGCACGGGCGCGTCCGTGGCCACCCAGGTGCCCGACGGGCCCGTGCGCGCACGCTGCGCCATGGCGTCGTCCCACAGCGGGTCTTGCAGGCGAAAGTGCGTGACATAGCGCTGCGCCGCCTCGGGCGTCACGCCCATCGCCAGCAGCGCGGGCGCGCCGTCGCTCGATGGCGACTGCAGCCAGTAGTCCACCTCGGGGTGCGCGGCAAACTCCGCGCCCCACTGCGCCAGCTGGTCCAGATCGCTGGCCAGGAAGGCGCCGCCGAGCAGGTCCGCGCGAAAGCTGGCGGCGTAGCGGGCCAGCGCGTCGCTCCAGCGCGCATCGTCGGCGACAGAGCCCAGCAATTCACCCAGAGCGTGGTGCAACCCAGAACCTTTCCACAGTGGACCTCCAAAAGCCTGTTCACGACCCTGCCGGGAGTCGCAACCCGTCAACACCGTCTGGCGGCCTCGCACAACAAAGAGCGGCAGATGGTACGGCCCACCGACAGCCACCACATCGTTCAAGCGAATGATGTGGCACGGCGCCGACGCTGGCTACGGCTTGTTACCAAAAGAGCCATCCTGCCCGCACGCCCGCGCCCGGGCTGGGTGGGCCCTGCTCGCTTCCTCCAGGTGGCGGATAGGCAGGCCAGGGCCTCATTTCTACATTCTGGCCACGGCGCCGCCTGGCCCCCTCGGCAGGGCAGGTGCGCGATGTTCATTTCCTTTGTTCCGGTCCCTTATCCATGAAATCTTCCTGCACCACCACCCTGTTGCGCCGCGTCGGCACTGGTTTTGCCGTGGCGCTTGCCGCGCTGACCGCCACCTCGGCCCAGGCTGCCATACCGGCCGACCAGCGACAGTTTCTGATCGACTTCTACAACCACACCAACGGCCCGACCTGGACTGTCCAAAACGGCTGGCTGGGCGCGCCGGGCACCGAATGCACCTGGATCGGAGTGACTTGCGACGGGGGCCAGACCACCGTGGTCGCCCTGAGCGTGCAAAGCAACAACCTCACCGACCCCGTGGGCGCGGTGCTGCCCGACTGGTCGGCACTGACGGGCATCCGCACCATCAATCTGAGCGGCAACAACCTCGCAGGGCGGCTGCCCCCCATTGCAGGCCTGCCGGAACTGCGGGTGCTCAATGTCTCCAACAACGATCTGCAAGGCACGCTGCCAAGCCCAGCCGGCCTGACCCACTTTTTCCTCTACCACGCCCACAACAACCAGTTCACCGGCTCGCTGCCGGCCTTGCCGCCCACGGTGGAGCAACTGCGGGTGGAGAACAACCAGCTCACCGGCCCCCTGCCCGCCCCGCCTGCAGCCCTGGTGGCGGATGCGTCTGCCCTGTGCCCCAACCAGCTGACCCCTTCGACCAGCGCTGCCTGGGACAAAGCGACGGGCAGCACACCCTGGTATGCCGCGTGCAGCGCCCCACCCGCCGCCACCCCCGTGCCCACCCTGGGTGAATGGGCGCTGATCCTGCTGTCGCTCGCGGCGGCCACGCTGGGCATGGGGGCACTGCGTCGCAAGAATTTTTAAAACTTTTGGGCGCCAGCGCTTATCCATCAAGCGCTAATAGCTACACAAAACATAGCAAATCCACGCAGCGCCGTCGCTCATCGTCGTTCATGTGAACGATGGCGGCTGCCGGGCCACAGCCTACGATCCGCAGCCCACCCCAGCCCGGCCTGCGCCGTTTCTTCCTTGTGATTCCCCGTCCGCCCCAGCCCACTCCCACCACCGTCAGCGACGCGCTGTTCGACACCCAGGCATGCCTGAACTGCGGCGCGGCGCTCTCTGGCCCGTTTTGTGCGCAGTGCGGGCAGAAAAAGGCCGCGCGCATGGGCAGCAGCACCGTGCGCAAGGAAGCGTGGGAGCGTTTTCGCTGGTTTGAATGGAACACCCTCCGCAACGCACTGCGCGTGCTGCCCCAGCCCGGCACCACCGCACGCGAATACGTGCTGGGCCAGCGCAAGGACCACCCGCACCCGCTGACCCTGCTGTGCCTGGCCATCGGCTTCCTGCTGATCGTGCTGGGCCACACCGACTACTTGCGGCCCGAGCTACCCAGCGAAGAGGCGCAGCGCATGGTCGCTCTGGTCACGGGCTACTCCAAGTGGTCGTTCTCGCTGGGCGCAGTGGCGGCGTTTGCCAGCATGTGGCTGGTGTTCCGCCGGTGGGGCTACAACGTGGCAGAGCTGCTGACCCTGGCACTGTATTGCCAGGCGGTGTTCATTGCGCTGCAGATGGTCAACCAGCTGCCGCTGGTGCTGGCGTCGTCGCCCGAGCTGTTCAGGTGGCACAAGGCCTGGTCTCCCTGGTACATGACGGCGCTGCAGACGCTGATGCTCATGGTGGCGCTGCGGCAGTTTTTGGTGCTGGATTGGCGGCGTGATGGCTGGCGGCTGCTGCTGGCCGGTGCGCTGTTCGCGGCGCTCAAGTGGCAGGCCACCCAGCTTTATGCCCGCGCAGTGGTCGAACTCGTGCTGTGGCAAATGGGCGCGTGAAAAGCGTGAACAAGTTCATGAAAACCTGTCGGGCCGCAGCCACATCCTTCACCTGAATGATGTTGCGGCGCAGGCATCAACCCTACCATCCGGCGCAGTTCATTCAACCTGATGAGGAGCACCCATTGAGCGGTGAAGAGCGGGACCCGCAGCCTGCGGGAATACCTGGTTTCGAGACCCTGATGGCCGAAAGCCTGGAGGCCCTGGGCGAGCCCGGCATGGTGGAGCGCCTGCTGCACCGTGTGGGCGAATCGCTGGGCAGCCACAAGGTGGTGCTGTTTTGCCCCCTGCCCGGCTCGGACGACCCCCTGGCCGCCTACCAATGGGGCATGCCCGATGATTTTCTGGCGCGCTATGCGAACCTGATCCAGGGCAGCGATGCGTGGAGCGAAGCGCTCGTGCGCCAGCAGGGTGAGGCGCTGGCACGCGGCGGTTCGCTGAGCCAGCAGCTCGTCAGCACCCCAGCCCTGCGCCGTGGCGCGTTTTATGCCGACTACCTCAAGCCCCTGGGCATCGACGCCATGGTCAACAGCATCGTGGAGGCCTCGCCCGAGGTGGGAATGCACGTGCTGGCGATGTACAACGACCTGGGCCAGAACGAGTTCACGCCCGAACAATTTGCCCGGCTGCGCGCCGTGACGCCCTGGGTGCGCAGCCTCATGCGCGCCCAGCGCCGCCTGCAGCAGGCCCGCCGCCACAGCAGTGCGCTGGAGCGCACGCTGGACCAGCTGCCGCTGGGGCTGATGCATGTGAACCAGCGTGGCGAGGTGCGCTACCTGAACGAACACGCCCGCGCCTGGCTGGGGGTGGAGGACGAATGCCGCATCCTGCTGCGCAACGCCACGGGCTGGCAGGCGCGCCAGCCCTTGCAGCTGGCGCAGATCCACCCCGGGCTGACGCCACTGCTCACCGCCAGCCTGAGCACACGCTCGCCGGTCTCGGCCCGGCTGCAGACCCAGCACGACACCGCGCCGGGGACACTGGTGGCCCTGGCCGCGCCGCTGCGCAATGGCCCGGGGCCCGCCGCCGAGCCGCTGGCCCAGTTCATCCTGGTGCCCGAGGCACCACCCCACGCGGGCGCCACGGTGTCGGTGTGCAGCGCGCTCTATGGCCTGACCCCCGCCGAAGCCGCCCTGCTACCCCTGCTGCTGCAGGGCATGACCCCGCGCGAAATGGCCGACAACCGGCACGTGAAGATGCCCACCGTGCGCTCCCAGCTGGCCAGCCTGTACGCCAAGACCGGCACACGCGGCCAGGCCGAACTGGCCCAGCGCGTGCTGCGCGTGGCGGCCCTCGTGACAGCATGAGACACCCCCTGAGTCGCCTTCGGCGCCTTCCCCCCCCGCTCTCGCATTGCTACGCAATGCGGGCAGGGGGACGCGGCCCTCACTGCGGGGCGGCCCTTGCTCGGCCGCCCTGGCTTGGGGCGCGACAGTATCGACGGCTGCGCGCAACACGCAGCGCAACCGGCCACCGCATTCACTGATCCCAACCCAAGGAACCCATCCCCATGAAACACCGCATTGTTCGCCCTGTCGCCTTCGCCTGCGCCACCATGCTGGGCCTGGCCGTGGGCGGCCTGGCCATGGCCCAAAAGACGGCTGCCGTGGCCAAGCCCAGCAAGGCCCAGCTGGCGGCCGAGCTGGCCGCCACGCTGCAGGCCTGCTCGTACGACGGCAGCCCGCTGGCCTTCTCGCCACCCGACCTATCCAAGGGCGGCGGCACCGGCAAGCAGGTGGTGGCCGAGATCATGAAATACACCGGACTGCCCGCCAACTTTGTGGTGGTGGAGGGCAAGGTGCCCAATGCGGCGGCGGTGATCATGCAGGGGCCTGACAAGGTGCCGCGCCGCGTGATTGCCTACAACCCGGCCTTCATGGGCGAAGTCATTCAGGCCACCAAATCCAACAACTGGGCGCCCGTGAGCATCATGGCCCACGAGATCGGGCACCACCTCTCGGGCCACACCATCGTGCCCGGCGGCAGCCAGCCGCCCATCGAGCTGGAGTCGGACAAGTTCAGCGGCTTTGTGCTCTACAAGATGGGCGCGCCGCTGGCCGATGCCCAGCGCGCCATTGCCACGCTGATCCCCGAGAAGGACGGCGAAACCCACCCGGGCCGCAAGAAGCGCCTGGCCGCCATTGCCAACGGCTGGACAGAAGCCTGCGAGCTGCAAGGCGGTGGGCCGCAGTGCTCTGGCGGATTGCCGGTGCGCACCGCAGCGGCTGCCCCCGCTGCACCGGCACCGGCTGCCGCATCACCCGCCCCGGCACCGGCTACCACGGTGGCCAAGGCCCCAGCGCCCACGGCAGCACCGGCGGTCCCCTCGGCCAAGACGCCCGCCCCAGCCCTTGCCGCCGCGGCCGAAACCCTGCCCAAGGTGGACGCGGCCGCCATCCCGTCCAAGGGCACCCAGTTCATCTACGACGAGTTCGGCATCCTGGACCCGGCCATCCGTGCGCAGTTTGAAAAGCAGATGTACGACCATGCGCAGAAGACGGGCGTGGAGATCGTCACCCTGCTGGTAAAGGACCTGGGCGGCAAGACCGCCGAGGAATACGCCCACGCCATGATGCGCCAGCTGCGCGTAGGCAAGCTCGATGTGGGCAACGGTGCCGTGCTGGTGGTGGCACCTGAGCAGAACCAGGCCGCCGCCGTGCTGGGATCGGGCGTCGCGCTGGAGATGGGCAGCCACGACAAGACGGAGCAGCTCAAGCGCTGGATGAACACGGCCTGGGCGCTGTGCAAGAAAAAGAGCGCCTGCGGCAACTGGACCGAAAACCTGATGCTCGCAGCCGACCACCTGCGCCGCGATACCAGCCACGCCGACTGGACCATCGCCTACCAGTCGCTGGGCGACATCCAGAAGGCCGATGCCGCTGAAAACGGCAAGGTCACCAACCCGAAGGACAGCAAGGTCTGGCGCAAGATCGTGCGCCTGTCGGGCACCGTGGAGAGCCTGAACCCGCCCACCGGCAACAAGGCGGCCTGGGTGAACGATATCAAGGTGAAAAACGGCAAACAGGCCGTGCTGCTTCGCAGCGCCGAAGGGTTCACGGCCATGCTCTACGTAGACCCGCGCACCGCCGCCCTGCAACCTGGCGGCAAGCTGGAACAGGGCAGGGTGTACACGGTGATCGCCCGTGCGGACTGGATCTCGGGCAACCCCCAGCACACGCAGTCGCTGGATGTGCTGAGCTACGCCGTCACGGAGTAAGCCGCAGGCCCACCGCATGTCAGCCACGACCCTCACCATGCTCCTGGCGGGCGCTGCCAATCTGCTGCCCGCGCTGTTTTTCATGTTTACGGCACTGCTCGGCAGCAACGGGATGAACTCCACCCAGGGCGGAAAGCTGCTGGGCGCCTTGGCCGTGCTGCTGGTGCTGGGCTGGCTCGCCGCGCTGGGGCTAGCCCGCCACCTTGCCCACTGGGGCCAGGCGCGCGGCTGGTCCACCGTGGTCAACGTCGCAGCGGCCAGCGGAGGCGCGGTAGTCGCTTTCACCGTGCTGGCGCTACTGGCCACCGTGGCAGCGCTGCTGTGGGTGGGCGCATGAGCTGGCGGCACCCTTCCTCGAAAGAAAAAATCCGCAAAGAAGGACAAGCCTCCATGCACCATCCCTTGCTCAAGCCGCTTTGCAGCACCACCCTCGCACTGCTGACCACACTCACCCTGCTGGCTACCGGGACACAGACAGCCCAGGCAGCCGAACACTTCTGCGGGCAGCCCACCGCCCACCCCATCGACAAGGCCCTGGCGGCGGCGTCCGAACGCAGCGGTGGCGTGACGGTGGACCTGCGTGACGCGCAGTCGGCCGCCTACGCCGCGTGGGACAAGGAGCTCAACCGCGTCTACGCCCAGGCCCTCAAGGCCGCTGGCCCGACCCGGCGCGACGCCCTGCGTGCGGCACAGCGCGCATGGCTGGCGTTTGACACCGCGCAGGGCCAGTGGGACGCCATGCTGCATGCCGACCAGGGCACATCGGCCGCGCTCAACATCGCCGGCGCCGCGCTGGAACGCCGCCGCGCGCGGGTGTGCGACCTGAGCATGGACCTGCAAAGCCTGAAGGATTCGGAATGATGCGCCGCACACTCCTGCGGCTGCTCCCCATGCTGGCACCCGGACTGGCCCACGCGCAGGACCAACCCACGGTGTGGCTGCGCGTGCGCAACAACAGCCAGGAGGTGTTCGAGCATGTCTGGCAAGGCCTGCCGCGCACCCGCAGCGATGTGGACCTGGGCCCCTTGCGGCCCGGCCAGACCAGCCGGTGGCACGCCGTTCCGGCCACGCTGGCGCACTACCGCAAGACGCGCATCCAGCTGGCCCAGCGCCAGCTCACCGACGTGACCGACACCTCCTTCCCACGAGGCCGCGCCACCCTGGAGCCGGGCCGCTACACCTTCGCCTACACGCTGGAGGACGATGCACTGCGGTTGACGGTGATACCGGAAGCCGGGACCACCGCGTTGGACAGATCACATCAAAAACAATAGCAGATAGCGCTTATCAGATAAGCGCTAGAGCCCAATTTCATCCAAAAAATGGCGTCCATGAACACCTTCAGCACCTTGCACCCGGTCCGCATGGCGCGGCTCACGGCCCTGGCGGCCGCCCTGTTTGCGGCGGCCTGTGGCGGCGGGGACGCCAACGAGGCACCCACTCCCACTCCCACTCCCACGCCAGCCCCAGGCACGGCGCCTGCACCAGGGCCCACGCCGGAACCCCCACCACCGCCCCCGCCGGCCCCCACAGCACCGCCGGTGCAGCCCCCGTCTGCACCACCCCCATCGCCGCCGCCGTCGCAGCCACCCTCGGTACCACCGCCGCCGCCACCTCCTGCGCCCCCGCCGCCCGGCGCGGGATGGAGCGTGGTTTCAGTGAACTCCCTGCTCGCGCCCCTGGCCATCGCCAGCGACCTGACCCCCAACCCCGGCCGGGGCTACTACCAGTGGCGCTCGGACCCGGGTGACGTGCCGCTCGCACAATCGGCACCACCCCAGGCCGCCTACCAGCGCTACCTCTGGAAAGACCTGGAAGGCACCACACCCGGCCAATACACCCTCGGCAACCTGGTGGCCGCGCGCGATGCCGCCCGGGCCGCTGGGCGGCAGTTTGCGTTTCGCATCCAGGCCATGCGCGGCTACGGCACCAACACGCTGGACGTGCCCACCTACCTGCACGGTGCGGGCACGGCGCAGCCGCAATGCTCGGCACCCAACCCCGCTTGTGTATGGGCGGCCCCGATGCCCGCCCCCACCCCGCCCGCGCCCGCATTGCCTCCCACGCTGGTGCCCAACTGGAACCACCCCTATGTGCTGGAGCGCATGCAGGCCCTGCTGCAGGCCGTGGCCGCCGCGCTGGGCGACACGTCGGACCTGGCCTGGATCGACGTGGGCCTGTACGGGCAGTACGGCGAGTGGGCCATGAACACCACCAACGTGGTCTACACACCGGCCCTGGAAACCCAAGGCATCACCCCGGCCTCCAACGCCACCAAGCGCAGCATTGCGCAGATGCATTTCGACAGGTTCCCGGATGCGCAGCATGCGATGTTCATCCCGCATGCCAACCTGGACACGCTGCAGTACGCGTTCTTCCAGCAGACCACCACCACGCTGCCGGTGGGCCTGCGCTGGGACTGCCTGGCGCAGGACGGCTTCATGAAGCAGTGGACCGATCGCCCGAGCGACTGGGCACAGATCTCGGACCGCTGGAAGACCGCCCCCTGGATCGCGGAGTTCTGCCCCTTCGGCCCCGGCGAGTCCAAGACCAACGCCGCCACCGCGCTGCAGCAGGTGCGCGACATCCATGTCTCCACCGTGGGCAATGGCAACCTGAACGCGCCGTGGTCCAGCTTTACGGGCACCGAACAGGCCCACCTGGCCGCCGTGGGGCGCGAGGCGGGCTACCGCTTTGCGCTGGGGCCCATCACTGTCACGGCCCCCACGCCCAGCACGGTGCAGGTGCAGGTGCGCGTGGACAACACGGGTAACGCACCGCTCTACACCCCTTGGCAACTGCAGGCTCAGCTGCGCGATGGCTCCGGCCAGGTGGTGGCCAGCCGGGAGCTGCTGAGCACCGCCCAGGCGCGTGCCATTCTTCCGGGTGTGCCCGCGCAGATCAACACCACCTGGACCTTGCCGAGCCCACCTGCGGGCAGCTACACGGTGCACCTGGCCTGGGTGCGCCAGCCCACGCTGGCGGGGCTGCCGCAGACGCTGCGCTGGAACATGGCGGGCATCGAGGCCGACGGCAGCGCCCGGCTGGCGACGTTGAAAAGGTAGGTCGCTACGGGTCTGCGGCCCTGCGTGCTTCAGGCGCTGCGCTGAAGCAGGTGCGCGTGCACGGCGCCGGCCTTGAGGTGGCGGTACAGCACCAGGCCACTCGCAGCCAGCTCCTCGTCCGTCCAGGCGCGGGGCGCTTCGAGGTAGACAAAGCCCTGGGCGGCCACAGCCTTGGAAGCGGCCTGCAGGGCAGCGACGAACAGGTCGCTGTCAAACGGCGGGTCCAGCAGCACGAGGTCGATGCTGGCGGGCGCCGCCTGTTTGAGGGCGGCAATCCCGTCGCCACGCTGCACGCGCACGGCCGTGGCCGAAAGGCGCTGCTGCAGGGTGTGCAGCTGGGCCACCAGAGCGGCATCGCTTTCCACCAGCTGCACGGCGGCCGCTCCACGCGACGCGGCTTCGAGCCCCAACGCGCCCGTGCCCGCAAAGGCATCCAGGCAGCGCCAGCCGGTCAGGTCCTGGCCCAACCAGTTGAACAGCGTTTCGCGCACGCGGTCGGGCGTGGGGCGCAGGCCGGGGCGCTGGGCCACGGGCAGGCGGGTGCGTTTCCATTGCCCGCCAATAATGCGGATTTCCCCCGCGCCCTTGGGCGCTGCTGCGGCAACGGCCTTGTCCTTGGGCGCGCCCTTTTTGCCAGCGGCAACCGGCGGGGTGGCCGCTGCGGCCTGGGCTTTGCGGATCTCGGCGTTGATGGCGGTGGTTTTCAGGGTCGAGCGGCTCATGGCTTGCCCCCCACCACCACGGTCACCATGCGTTCGGGTTGCAGCTTCTTGGCCATGGCCGTGCGCACATCGGCCACGGTAAGGGCTTCGACCTTCTTCGTCCACTGGTCCAGGTAGTCCAGCGGCAACTCGTTCCAGGCGATGTTGGCCACGTTGCCCAGGAGCTTCTTGTTGCTGTCGATGCGCAGCGCAAAGCCGCCGATGAGGTTGTCCTTGGCGGCGCGCAGCTCGGCTTCGGTGGGGCCTTCGGCCACGAAGCGCGCGATCACGTCGCGCGAGACCTTCACGGCCTGGGCCGCCTGGTCGGGGCGGGTCTGCAGGCCCACGGTGAAGGCACCGGCATGCATGCCGACGGCGAAGTAGCTGTAGACGCTGTAGCTAAGGCCGCGCTTTTCACGCACCTCGTTGGTCAGGCGCGAGACAAAACCGCCGCCACCCAGGATGTGGTTGCCCACCAGCAGCGCCACAAAGTCCGGGTCGCGCCGCTGGAAGCCCGGCTGGCCAATCAGCACATGGGCCTGGGCCGAGGTGAAGGGGATGTTCTGCTCGGCGGGGGCAGCGAGCGCTGCGATCTCGCCCACGGGCGGCAGCAGCGCGCACCCGGTGCTGGCGGGCAGGCGCGACAGCAGCGTGGCCACCAGCGCCTGGGCCTGTGTGCGCGACACGGCGCCCACAATGCTGACCTTGGCGCGGCAGGCGCCGATGTGCTGGGTGTGAAACGCCTGCATGTCGGCCACGCTGATGCGCGCCAGCGTCTCTGCGGTGGTCTGCACGCCGTAGGGGTGGCTGCCGTACACGGCGGCTTCAAACGCGTGGTTGGCCACGGTGGCCGGGCGTGTCAGCGACTCTTTGATGCTGGCACTCCAGCGGGCGCGGTCGCGTGGCCACACGTCGGCCGGAAAACTGGGCTCGCCGATCTGGCGCGCGGCCAGACGGGCGGCCTTGTCGAGCAGCGGCGGGTCGGTGAGCGAGCGCAGTGAATACTGCAGCCTGTCGTTGTCGGCGGCCACCTCGAAACTGGCGCCCAGGTCGGCCCAGGCCTCGCCCAGGCCGTTTTCGTCCAGCGCGGGTTCGGTGCTTGTGTCGCGCCCGGCCTTCACGCCCTTGCTGGCCATGGCGGCCACAGCGCTGGCCAGGCCAGACTGGCCCGCCGGGTCGCGGCGGCTGCCAGCATCAAAGTCGATCTGCACGTCCACCATGGGGATGACCGGGCTTTCGACCAGGTAGACCTTGGCGCCGTTCCCCTCCGTCCAGTGCTGGATGGGCAGCAGCGCCCAGGCAGAATTTGAATAAAAAACGGCTCCAGCGCCTATCAGTAAAGCGCGAGCAGCTATGTTTTTAATAGTAATCATGAAATAGGGCGCAAAGCGGGTTCAGTGGCGGGACGCACCGGGTGCGGGCTGTGCGCGGGGGCGGGGGGAATCCAGCGGCTGGGGCAGCAAGGTGGCCACCGTGAGCTGGTCGTCGCCAAAATATTTGGCGGCCACGGCCTGCACCTGGGCGGGCGTCACGGTGCGCAGCAGCTCCAGAAGGCGTTCGTTGGCGTCGAGCGGAAATCCCTGAATCCAGTTGCCCCCCAGCTCCTGCGCCTGGTTCATCACCGAGTCGCGTTCGTACACGGTCGAGGCGATCCACTGCGTCTTCACGCGGGTCAGCTCAGCCTCGCTGACCCCATCGCGGGCGACGCGGGTGACCTCGGCGCGCAGCGCGTCTTCCACCTGCTGGGCCGTCTTGCCTGCAGCGGGCACACCGCTGAGCATGAACAGGCTGGGGCCACGGCCCGTGACCATGGCGCCGCTGCTGGCGCTGTCGGCCACGCGGTTTTCGCCCTGGGTCAGCGCACGGTCGAGCCGCGCGCCGTCGTAGCCGTTGAACACCGCCGACAGCACCATGAGCGCCAGAGCGTCGCGGTCGGTTTCGGTCAGGTTCTCCACACGGTTCAGGCTGGGCGCACGAAACGCCAGCGCCACGTAGGCCTGCTCGGCCGGGGCCTTCACGGCAATGCGGCGCAGGCCCTGCTGCGCGGGCTCGGTGCGGGGCTTGCGCTCGGGCAGCGCGTGGGCGGGCAGGCTGCCGTAATACTTCTCGGCCAGTGCGCGGACCTGGGCCACGTCCACATCGCCTGCCACCACCACGGCGGCGTTGGTGGGCGTGTACCACTGGCGGTAGAAGGCGCGGGCATCATTCGGTGTCATGGCATCCAGGTCGCTCATCCAGCCCACGATCGGTCGGCGGTAGGGCGATGCGGTGAAGGTGGCGGCAAACAGCTGCTCGGCCAGCATGGCGCGGGGCTGGTCTTCGGTGCGCAGGCGGCGCTCTTCCTTGACGACCTCCAGCTCCTTCTTGAACTCGTCATCCGGCCAGTGATTGTTGGCAAACCGGTCGGATTCGAGTTTCATCACATCTTCGAGCCGGTTGGACGGGATTTGCTGGTAGTAACCCGTGTAGTCGCGGCTCGTGAAAGCGTTTTCGCGCCCGCCCAAAGCCGCCACACGCCGCGAGAACTCGCCCGGCGGCAACGTCTTGGTGCCTTTGAACATCATGTGCTCCAGCACATGGGCCACACCCGTGGTGCCATCCACCTCGTCCATGGAGCCCACGCGCACCCACACCATGTGCACCGCAGTGGGGGCACGCCGGTCGGGCTGCACGATGAGCTGCATGCCGTTCTTGAGCGTGAACTGCTGCGCGCCAGAGGCCGTGGCGGACGGCGTGGTGGAAGGCGCAGCGGGGGATTGAGAGGCGGGAGGCGTTGCCGCAAAGGCAGCCCCGGACGAGAGGCAGGCCAGCAGGCCCAGTAGGGTGAAAGCACGTTTCATAGAATGGATGATTCTAAGAACCCTCCAATGTTCAGTTTTTTCAAGAAAAAGCCCGCCGCTCCGCCATCGACGCCTGCACCGTCCGATGCGCCCTCCCCGGCCGTTTCGCACGGCGCTCCGGCGCCTGCCGCTCCCCACACCCCGGTCGTGCCAGCGGCGACAGCTGCGGCGGCACAACCGCCGTCTCCGGCCCCTTCGCTCGCACCAGCACCTGTGCCCGCGCCACCGCCGGTCGAAGCCCCGGCTGCAGCACCGGCAGCGTTTGGCTGGCTGCGCAACCCGTTTGCCCCCAAGGCGCCCGAGGCAGCTCCGGCGCCCACGCCCGCAACAGCGCCAGCCCCACCGCCTGCGCCAGTGCCAACCGCAGCGCCCCCGGCCACACCCGTGCCGGTGGCAGCCCCGGTTCAGGCAACTCCTGCGGCACCCGTGCCGGTGGCAGCCCCCGCCATCGCTGCCCTAGCACCCGCTTCCGCACCGGCAGCCGCCCCCACGGAACGCAAGGGCTGGCTGGATCGCCTCAAGGCCGGCCTGCGCAAAACCGGCAGCAGCATCACCACGGTGTTCACCGGCACGCAGATCGACGATGCGCTGTATGAAGAGCTGGAAGAGGCCCTGCTGATGGCCGACACCGGCGTCAAGGCCACCACCCACCTGCTGGCCGACCTCAAGCGCCGCGTGAAGGAGGCCAAGGCCACCGACCCCGCCGCTGTCAAGGGTTTGCTGGCCGACGCACTGACCGACCTGCTGCGCCCGCTCGAAAAAGCCCTGGTCATCGGTGAACACACCCCCACGGTGATCATGGTGGCGGGCGTCAACGGCGCGGGCAAGACCACGTCGATTGGCAAACTCACCAAACACTTGGCTGGCGAAGGGGCGGCCGTGCTGCTGGCGGCGGCCGACACCTTCCGCGCGGCAGCGCGCGAGCAGCTCGGCGTCTGGGCCGACCGCAACACGGTCGAGATCGTGAGCCAGGAAGGCGGCGACCCGGCCGCCGTGAGCTTTGACGCCGTCACGGCCGGCAAGGCGCGCGGCAAGGATGTGGTGCTGGTGGACACGGCGGGCCGTTTGCCCACCCAGCTGCACCTGATGGAAGAGCTGAAAAAGATCCGCCGCGTGGTGACCAAGGCCGACGCCACGGCGCCGCACGAGGTGCTGCTGGTGATCGACGGCAACACTGGCCAGAACGCCCTGGCCCAGGTGCGGGCGTTTGACGACGCGCTGCAGCTCACAGGCCTCATCGTGACCAAGCTCGATGGCACGGCCAAGGGCGGTGTGCTGGCCGCCATCGCGCAGGAGCGCCCGATTCCGGTGTATTTCATCGGCGTGGGCGAAAAGCTCGAAGACCTGGAAACCTTTAACGCGCGCGAGTTCGCGCAGGCGCTGCTCACCTGATGCAGCCCGGCGGTCCGGGCCGCCCCCTTCCCCCGCCAGCGTGATCCATGGCCCCTTCGGGGGCCATTTTCACGTTTACGAACTGCGGCTATTCCCCCATGATGGGCTTCCCCCTGGAAAGGCACGGAGGCCCATGTTCATTGAGCTGGTCAAAGGTGTTGCCCTGCTGTTGGCGCTGTGCTTTCTGCATGGGTTCAACATCCGCGTCTGGCGCCAGCATCCGCGCACCGGGCAGGTGTTCTCGGGCATTCTTTTTGGCACCATCTGCGTGGTGGGCATGCTCACACCGGTAGTGCTGATGCCCGGGGTGATCTTTGACGCCCGCTCGGTGGTGCTGAGCATGGCAGGCCTGTTTGGCGGCCCTCTGGTGGCCTGCATCGCCGCCGCCATGGCCGCCACCGGCCGCCTGTGGCTGGGCGGCGCGGGGGCGGAGGTGGGCTTGATGGTGATCGCACTGTGCACCGCACTGGGCCTGGTCTACCGCGAGGGCCGGGCGCGTGGGCGCCTGGGGGTCGAGCCCGTGACGCTGGCGCTGTTCGGACTGCTGTTGCACACCGCCGTGCTGGCGGTGTTCCAGCTGCTGCCGACCGAAGTGGTTCAGCGCGTCAACCAGACCCTGGCCCTGCCCTTTCTGCTGACCTTCACACCCGCCACGGTGGCGCTGGGCCTGCTGCTGCACGACGTGGAAGAACGCCTGGCCACCGAACGCGCACTGCACGGCACGGCCGCCCGGCTGCGGGCCATTGCGCAGGCCATTCCCGACGTTCTGCTGGTGCTGGATGCCCAGGGGCGCTATGTGGAAGTGCTCTCGCCCGACGACGCCCCGCTGGCCGCCCGCCCCGCCCAACTTGTGGGCAAGCGGATGCATGACGTGCTGCCCGCAGAGCAGGCCGACAGATTTGTGGAACTGATCCGCAGCACCTTGCTGTCGGGCCAGACGCAGAGCGTGGAATACGAGATGCAAACCCTCTCGGGCACGCGGCAATTTGAAGGGCGCGCACAGCCCCTGGGGGTGAAAGTGGGTGGCCAGGCGGCCGTGGTCTTCCTGGCGCGGGACATCACCCAACGCAAGCGCGCGGAAAGTGCGCTGCGCGAGTCAGAGCTTCGCTTTCGCTCGCTGCTGCGCAATATCCCGTCCATCTCGGTGCAAGGCTATCTGGAAGATGGCACCACGAGCTACTGGAACCAGGCCTCCGAGGAGCTGTATGGCTACACGGCCGAGGAGGCACTGGGCAGCAACCTGCTCGACCTCATCATTCCGCCCCCCATGCGCGACGCCGTGCGTGAACACGTACGCCACATGTTCGCCACGGCCGAGGTGATTCCCGCTGGCGAGCTGCAGCTGCAGCGCAAGGACGGTACGCCCGTGCATGTCTTCTCCAGCCATGCCTACATCCGGGTGCCAGGCCACCCACCGGAGATGTTCTGTATCGACATCGACATCTCGGGCCGCAAGGCGGCCGAGGACGAGGCCCGCTACCTGGCCTTCTACGACGCCCTCACGCAGCTGCCCAATCGGCGCCTGCTGGTAGACCGTCTGCAGCAGGTGTTGGCCAGCGGCGCGCGCTCGGGCTTGACCACAGCCGTGCTGTTTGTGGACCTGGACAACTTCAAGACCCTGAACGACACCCGGGGCCACGAGGTGGGCGACCTGCTGCTCAAGGAAGTGGCCCTGCGCCTGCGCGGCTGCGTGCGCGAGCAGGACACGGTGGCCCGGCTGGGGGGCGACGAGTTTGTGGTGGTGCTGCAGAACCTGAGCAGTGACCCGCCGGAAGCCGCCGCCCAGGCGCGCACGCTGGGCGAACTGATCCTGGCCCAGCTGCGCCAGCCCTACGATCTGGCCGGGCATGAACACCACTTCACAGCCAGCATCGGGGTGACGCTGCTGCGCGAGCACCGTGACTCGGTGGACGAGGTGCTCAAACAGGCCGACATGGCCATGTACCGCGCCAAGGACGCGGGCCGCAACACCCTGCGTTTTTTTGACCCTGACATGCAGCAGGCCGTGAACCGCCGCGCGCTGCTGGAAACGGAGCTGCACAACGGCCTGCGCCAGTCGCAGTTCCTGCTGCTGTACCAGCCCCAGGTGAACGCGCAGGGGCGGGTTACCGGCGCAGAGGCGTTGGTGCGCTGGCAACACCCCGCGCACGGCATGGTGCCGCCATCGGAGTTCATCCCGCTGGCAGAAGAATCGGGCCTCATCCTGCCCTTGGGTTATTGGGTGATGGAAACCGCCCTGCGCCAACAAGCCCGGTGGCGGCTGGACCCGGCAATGGCCCACCTGAGCCTGGCCATCAACGTCAGCGCGCGGCAGTTTCTGCAGGAAGACTTTGTGACACAGGTGCTGGCCTTGCTGCAGCGCACTGGCGCCGACCCGGCGCACATCAAGCTGGAGCTGACCGAAAGCCTGCTGCTGGACAACGTGGACAGCGTGATCGCCACCATGCGCGCACTCAAAGCCCAGGGCCTGGGCTTTTCGCTGGATGACTTTGGCACCGGCTATTCGTCCTTGAGCTACCTCAAGCGCCTGCCGCTGGACCAGATCAAGATTGACCAGGGTTTTGTACGCGACGTGCTGCTGGACCCCAGCGACGCGGCCATCGCACGCTCCATCATCGCGCTGGCCGGCAGCCTGGGTCTGGACGTGATCGCCGAGGGGGTCGAAACGGCGGCGCACCACCAATTTCTGCTGGTGCACGGCTGCAAGGCGTTTCAGGGCTATCTGTTTGGCAGGCCGATGGCGCTGGAAGACTTTGAACGGGTCGCGCGGGAGGTGCTGGGCCCGGAAGGCACCTCCGGCTGACCTTGGGCCGGTATCGGGATTGCATTCAAGGTACCGCGCAGAAGTGCCGATAACCAGGGGCCACGCCAGCCCGCACCGCGCCGGACCTCCGTGGAAACCATGGAGGTGCCCCATGAGAATCGAGTCGTCCACCCTGCAGATGCAGTCCCAGCATGTCGCCACGCGCATGCACAGCCAGACAAGCCGCCTGGAAATGTGGGTGGGCGACCGCCCCGCCAGCACGCCCCTCGCCCGCCAGGCACCGCCGCTGCAAATCTCCACCGCTGCCCGCCTGGCCCAGGCCGCCCATGCACCCCATGGGGTCACCACCTCGGTCGAGCCTCTGCCGGAGCGCGCCCGCGACGAGGGCCTGACGCCCCAGCTCGCCATGATCCGCGATCTGATCGAACGCATGACCGGGGTGCTCGTCCGCGTCTATGCCGGGCCGCAGTCCACTGACGCGCCCGCAGCTCCCCCGCCCCCCTTGGCCCCAACGAACAGCACGGCCGCAGCCCCGCGCCAGCGCGCGGGCTTTGGCCTGATCTATGAGCAGCGCGAAGTGCTGGAAGAAACCGAGCGCACCCAGTTTGCTGCAGCGGGCACTGTGCGCACCGCCGATGGCCGGGAAATCCGGTTCACGCTGCAGCTGGATATGCAACGCAGCTACCGCGAGGAATCCTCCGTGAGCCTGCGGCTGGGCGACGCCGTGGCGGTGGACCCGCTGGTCATCAACTTCGACGGCACCGCCGCCCAATTGCAGGACCTGCGCTTTGCCTTCGACCTGGACGGCGACGGGCAGACCGAACAAGTGCCCTTGCTCGCTGGCAACCGGGGTTATCTGGCGCTGGACACCAACCAGAACGCGCGCATCGACAGCGGCCTGGAACTCTTCGGCCCGGACACGGGCAACGGCTTTACAGAACTGGCCCGGCATGACAGCGACAGCAACGGCTGGATCGATGAGGCCGACCCGGTCTTCCATCAGCTGCGCGTGTGGACCCCGAATGCAGATGGCAGCGGTAGCCTGCAGACCCTGGAGGAACTGGGCGTGGGCGCGGTGCAACTCACCGCCCAGGCAACGCCCTTCGCCCTGCGCACGGCGGACAACCACAGCCTGGGCGCCGTGCGCTCCACCAGCATCTACCTGCGAGAAAACGGCAGCGCGGGCACGGTGCAGCAGATCGACCTGAGCGTGTGATCGCGATCCAAGAGTTTGAGCGACCCGTACCAGCGGCCGAGACGTCCGCAAACTGGGGAATGCCCAAGCTTCAGGCCAGCACCGTAGCGTGGGCCACCTGCGCATCCACCCAGTCAGCATATTCCGCAGACCCCTGCAGCGCGTGCGTGACCAGCTGCGGCAGCGCATAGGGATGCTGCGCCCGCAGCAGCGCCAGCAGCGGGTGCAGCGCACGGGGCACGGTCTTGCACACCAGCCGGAGCTCGCGGTCCTCCTGCAACGCGCCCTGCCAACGGAAGTAGGCCGTGATGGGCTCCACCTGCACACAGGCTGCCAGCCGCGCCTGCAACACCAGTTGCGCCAGCCGCCGCGCTTCCGCTTCGGTGGCCACCGTGGTAGTGACAACGAGAATGTCGCAAAGTGCGGTCGGCTCAGTCATGCGCGTCTCCCGAAGGCGTTGGGCGGTGCAGTCTGCCATAGCGGGGGATGCAATGCCAGCGGCGCGAAAACCGCCAGGGATCCTCTGCACGAATCGAGCGGTAAGTGTGCGCTACGGATCGGGAGGGGCTGCCAGGCGCAAGACGCAGCAATAGCTGTAGCTATTGCGAGGTTTTGCAACACCGCAGACCACCCGAGTCCGCAGATGCACACGGTGCGGTGATTCGTGCAGAGGGTCCCTAGGGATGTCCTGCACAACCCTCGCGAGGCGGTGGTAGTGCGGATCGGGTGGGGCCGCAAGGCGTCCCTTGACAGCCAATAGCCGGGCTATTGGCAAGAAAAGCAACGCAGCGAACCGCCCGGGGCCGCGCTATCACAGACCGCAGGGAGTTATGCAGGTCATCCCTAGATCATGAAAACACTGTTCTATTTGTCGCAACAATCGGAAAAAACTTGGCTACAAGGGGCTGGAACCCTGAACCCAGAACACGCTCTGACAACGAAATACTGCGTTCATCGCGGCCTCTACAGCCATAAAATTCCCTTTTGAATCAATGGCTTAGCAAAACCATCCAACCATAGCGCCTTCGGGCTCCTGGGCCGATGGTCCAGGCGACAGGCAGGCGGCATCGCCTACAACCGGAGGGGAACTCCTGGCTTAGCACTCTGTCCTATGGAGTGCTAATATCATGGCTTAGAGGAAAGGATTCCCGGAATGAACATTCAATCTGGAACCGCTACGACGACTTTGGCGCCCGCCAACCCCTGGGCGCTGGTGCCCCCATTGGGCAACCTGGACGCGTACATCTCCGCCGTCAATCGCCTGCCGCTGCTCACGCACGAAGAAGAGCAGACCTACGCTCGGCAGCTCAAGGACAACAACGATCTGGACGCCGCCGGTCGGCTGGTGATGTCGCATCTGCGTCTGGTGGTTTCGATTGCGCGCCAGTACCTGGGCTATGGCCTGCCCCATGGCGACCTGATCCAGGAAGGCAATGTGGGCCTGATGAAAGCCGTCAAGCGCTTTGACCCCGACCAGGGCGTGCGTCTGGTGAGCTATGCGATGCACTGGATCAAGGCCGAGATCCACGAGTACATCCTGAAAAACTGGCGCATGGTGAAGGTTGCCACCACCAAGGCGCAGCGCAAGCTTTTCTTCAACCTGCGTTCCATGAAGCAGGGGTTCAAGGCCGATGCGTCTGCCGCTGATGCGGCCACGCACCGCGATACGCTGTCGGACCAAGAAATCGACACGGTGGCTGCGCAGCTCAACGTCAAGCGCGAGGAAGTCATCGAGATGGAAACCCGCATGTCGGGCGGTGATGTGCTGCTGGACCCCGCACCCTCCGACGATGGCGAACAGGCTTTTGGGCCGATTGCCTATCTGGCCGACGCCTCGCACGAACCTACGGCCATGATCGAGTCGCGCCAGCGCGATGCCCTGGCCACCGATGGCATTGCCACGGCGCTGGGCAGCCTGGACGACCGCAGCCGCCGCATCGTGGAAGAGCGCTGGCTCAAGGTCAACGATGACGGCACGGGCGGCATGACGCTGCACGAGCTGGCAGCTGTGTATGGCGTGAGCGCCGAGCGCATCCGGCAGATTGAAGTGGCTGCAATGAAGAAGATGAAGAAGGCGCTGGCGGAGTACGCCTGAGCCTGAGGGCGGCGGGGTTAATATCCCCGGCTGCAGAAGTTGCCTCACGGGGCCCCAGTTCTGGGGCCCCGTGCCGTTTTGGCCCCTGAATGTTCTTGTTGAGGAGACCCCTTCCCATGTTGTCGTCACGTCCTGTTGTTTCTCGCCGTGCGTCTACGCTGCTGATTGCCCTGGCAGCCGCCTCCCCCTGGGCTCTCGCCCAGAACGCCGCCAAGCCCGGTGCCGCAGCAGCCGCCGCGCCCCTGGCATGGCCCACCAAGCCGCTCAAGATCATCGTGGGCTTTCCGGCCGGGTCTTCGCCCGACCTCACGGCGCGCACGTTCAGCGAGCCGCTGTCCAAGGCCCTGGGCCAGCCGGTGATCGTGGAAAACAAGGTGGGCGCAGGCGGCAATATTGCGGCTGATGCCGTGGCCAAAGCGCGTGATGACCACACCGTCGGCCTGATGATCAACGGCAACATGACAATTGCCAAGCTGCTGAACCCGGCCGTACCCTACGACCCGCTCAAGGACCTGGCACCGCTGAGCCTCATCGGCACATCGCCCCTGATCCTGACCGCGCCCGTGAGCCAACCCGGAGTGCCCGCCAACAGCAGCGCCCGCGACTTCTTTGTGGCAGCCCGCAATGGCGGCGACAAGTGGAGCTATGGCACGCCCGGCGTGGGCACGGTGGGCCACATTGGCACCGAGTTGCTCAAGTCGCGCAGCAACATCAACCCGGTGCATGTGCCCTACCCGGGCTACCCGCAGGTGGCCACCGCCATGCTGGGCGGGCAGTTGCAGATGGCCTTGCTGCCCCCGGCCCTGGCGCAGGCACAGGTGCGTGCGGGCAAGTTGCGCGCGATTGGTGTGACGTCTTCCGGGCGCAGCCCGCTGGCACCCGATGTGCCGAGCCTGGCCGAGGCCGGCATCAGCAACTTCAACCTGGAAATCTGGAACGCCTTTGCGGCGCCTTCGACCCTGCCCAAGCCCATCCAGGCCAAGCTGGCGGCGCTGATCAGCGAAATCGCGCGAAGCGAAGAGGTGCGCGGCAAGCTGTTCCAGCAGGGCTGGCAGACGGTGGGCTCGTCGCCCGAGGGGCTGGCTAACCGCGTGAAGGCCGACACCAACTTGCTGGGCGGCGTGATCGCGATGCGCGGCATCAAGGCGGAATAAATCTGCGCGACGGAAACGCCGCACGCCTTTGCTGCTAGCAAACATCAACCCGGGTCTGGCCGATGCGCCTGCCCGGGTTTTTTGTTGCAGGTGCTGTCAAACCAGCAGGCGGGCTGGCGGGCCCGCAGAAACCTCAGCCCGCCTCGGCCAGCAGTGCCTTGACGTCTGCCGCCAGGGCCTGCGCGCCACTGCCATAGCGGTTGTAGATGCGCAGGCGCCCCGCCGTGTCATACACGTAGCTGCCCGCCGAGTGGTCCATGGTGTAACTGGTGGGCGTTTTGCCATCGACCTTCTTGTAGTAGATCTTGAAGTCCTTGGCGACCGCAGCCAGTTGCTCTGGCGAGCCATACAGGGCCAGAAAACTTGGATCGAAATTGGCCATGTAGGCCTTGAGCACTTCCGGCGTATCGCGTTCGGGGTCTACCGTGACGAAGATGCCCTGCAGGCGGTCGCCGTCCTTGCCCAGCATCTTCTTCACCTCGGCCAGCTCTTGCATGGAGGTGGGGCACACGTCCGGGCACTGCGTGAAGCCGAAGAACACCACCACCACCTTGCCCGCAAAGTCCTTGAGGTGTCGCGCCTGGCCGTTGTGGTCGGTCAGCGGGATGTCACGGGCATAGTCCGCACCGGTGATATCCACGCCACGAAACTCTGCCTTTTTCTCGGAACAGGCACTAAAAATGCCCGCAGCGCTTATAGATAAAGCGCTAACAGCTATCGTTTTAAGAGCACTTCTTTTCAGCATGGTCATGGCGGTCTTCACAGCACGTAGTGGTCCACCAGGAGGGCGGCAAACAGGGCGCTCAGGTGGATGAGGGAAAAGCGGAAGGTCTTGCGCGCGAGCGCGTCCGAATAGTTGCGCCACAGGGCAAAACCGTAGCCGCAGAAGCCTGCGCTGAGCACCACCGCGGCGGCCAGGTAGATCCACGAGCTCATGCCGTAGACGAACGGCATCAGGCACCCGGCAAACAGGATCAGGGTGTACAGAAACACCTGCAGGCGGGTGAACTCGTTGCCATGGGTCACCGGCAACATGGGCAGGCCAGACTTGCGGTAGTCCTCCACCCGGTACAGGGCCAGCGCCCAGAAGTGAGGAGGCGTCCACAGAAAGATGATGAGGAACAGGATGAGCGCTTCCGGGCCGACATCGTTGGTCATGGCCGCCCAACCGAGCACGGGCGGCATGGCGCCTGACGCACCACCAATCACAATGTTCTGCGGCGTAAGGGGCTTGAGAATCACTGTGTAGATGACCGCATAGCCCACAAATGTGGCGAACGTGAGCCACATCGTGAGAGGGTTCACCCAGAAGTACAACAGTGCGGACCCCGCACCACACAACACGGCAGAAAACAGCAGCGTCTGGGCGTTGGACAGCTGGCCCTTGGCCGTGGGACGCCAGGCGGTGCGCTTCATCTTGGCGTCGATGCCCTGCTCCACGATGCAGTTGAAGGCGGCGGCAGCGCCCGCCACCAGCCACACCCCGGCACAGGCCAAGGCCATCAGCCCAAGTTGCGAGGCCGACGGAAGCCCAGGCACAGCCAGCACCATGCCAATGAGGGCACAAAACACAATGAGCTGGACCACGCGCGGCTTGGTCAGCGCATAGAACTGCGCAATGCGCGACGGCGTAGAAACAGCGGCGGGGGCAGCAACACTCATGCGGAAACTCTCGATGCACCCGAAGGCGCGGAAAACTCTTGCGGCGCGGACACCGCGCGGCTGGACACCAAGGCCCAGGTCAACACCACCACCAGCGCCGCAGCGCCACCGGTATGCAGCACGGCGGCCAGCAGCGGCCAGTCCAGCACCACGTTGGAGAGACCGGTGGCCAGTTGCAGCAGCGCCAACGCGGCCAGCCAGCGGGACTGAACCCGGAGCACGCCCGCCTGGCGAAGGCGCCAGCAAACGATGCCCAGGGCCAAGAGGACCACATAAGCCATGAGCCGGTGTACATAGTGGATGGCTGTGAGCCCGGCAAAACTGATGTGGCTGCCGTCCTGCAGCATACCCAGCGCGCGCCAGACCTGAAAACCCTGGCCAAAGTCCATGGCAGGCCACCAACTCCCCTGACAAGTGGGAAAGGTGGTGCAAGCCAGCACCGCGTAGTTGGTGCTGACCCAGCCACCCAGCACCACCTGCACCGCCACGAGCACGCCGGTGATCACCAGGCCCCAGCGCAACCCGGTGGAGACACGCACAGGCAGCTTGCCCTGAGCGCTCTGGGTGTGGCGCACTGCCTGCACACACAGCAGCGCCAGCAGCACCAGCCCCCCGATGAGGTGCAGCGTGACGATGGCCGGAAAGAGTTTCATCGTCACCGTCAGCGCCCCGAAAGCCCCTTGCAGACACACCCAGAACAGCGTGAAGGTCGGCCACCACGGGCTGATGGGGGGACGCTCGCCCCCCATACGCGAGGCCTTGCGGTGCTGCACCCACGCCGACACCGTGAGCACGATGATGAGCACGCCCACGCCCGTGGCCAGGTAACGGTGGATCATTTCAACCCATGCCTTGCCATGGGTCACAGGGCCGGTGGGCATGGCCTCCTGGGCCGCCGCGATTTCGGTGCGCGCCCCCACGGGGCTGGCGCTGCCGTAGCATCCGGGCCAGTCGGGGCAGCCCAGGCCCGAGTCGGTCAGGCGGGTGAAGGCGCCAAAAAGCACCAGATCAAACGTCAGGAACAGGGTGAGCACCGTGAGTGCCTGCAGGCGCCGCATGGGGGAGCTGTTGCGGTTGCGCCAGCCCACCCAGGCGAGCGGCCCGAGCGCAATCAGCACGCCCAGCAGCATCAGCCGGGCGATGGGCGCCAGATCGTAGAGCGGGTGTGGGGTGTCCATCACGGCTTCCCGGGACGCCCGGCCTCATCCCATGACGAGGACGCACGCAACAGGCGTTCAAGATCCCGCTTGGCCTTGGCCGCGCCTGCCGCATCCATGGCTGCCGGAAAACGCATCATCCAGTTGCCCATGGGGTCCACCACATACAGGTGGTCCGCGATCTGGTGCCCCTCGGCAGGCGCAAGCCACGCATTGAGTGCAGCAGCATCCATGCGCAGCACCGTCGCTTTCTGCAATGCGGGCGTGAGCTCCGGGGGCACGCTGGTAGCGTCGTTCACCAGCCAGACCCAGTCCACGCGGTCTTTCTCCTTGCCCACACTTTCGCGCAGTTGCCGCTGCAGGTACAGATGCTTCTGGCAGGCGGCATCACAGGCCGCGCCCGCAACGCTGACCAGAAGCCATTGCCCCTTCAGCGAAGCCAGGGGAACGGCCTGGCCATCGAGTGCCGTGGCGCTCAGGTCCGGCAGGGTGCGCTGCGGGTTGATCAACTCGCCATAGTTGCGCCGGCCTTCGGGGCGGATGACGTAGTACGTGAAATACGAGGCGATGACCGGCGCCGCGCAGATGAGCAGCACGCCCAGCATCTTCAAACGCCCATGGCGCGTGCGCTGCGTCAGGGCCACGGCGCCCGCCGCTTCGGGCAGCGTGTGCACGGTGAGCCCCAGGGGATGGTCCCCCTGGGCTTCAGGCGGCAGGGTGGCTGCGCGGGCGAATGAACCGTCGGACGATTTGGAACCAGACATAGAGAAGTGCAATCAGGCCGCAGAGCCCGAACCATTGAAATGCGTAACCGTAGTGTTTGTCGACGCCTGCGCCGACCACGGGCCAGTCGCGTTGAAGCCCCTCGCCTGCTTCGCCCGTCTGCAGCACCGTGAGGTGGGCAAGCGCCAGACCGGTTTCGGTGCGAAACGCTGCCAGATCGAGATTTTGCCGGATGCGAGAAGACCCCTGGGCACTGTCGGCGCCCTGGAACTCATACAAACGTGAAGGCGCGGGCGCCACACGGCCTTGCACCCGCACCGTCACATCCTGTGGCGTCTGCACCTGTGGCAGCCGCGTACGGTCCTGGAAATTGCGCGGCGCCCAGCCACGCTGCACCAGCACCGCCGCGCCACTTTGCCCTGCCAGCTGCAAGGGCGTCACCACAAAAAAGCCCGGACGCCCGTGCATCTGGCGGTTGTCGAGGTACACCGTGTGCTCCGACAGCCACCGCCCCTCCAGAACCACGGCACGGTGCACCAACGAAGAGGCGTCCTTCGAGGATGGATCTGCCACCGCAGCAGCAAGCAAGGCGCGGCCGTCAATGGCAGGCATGCGCCCCCGTTCGTCCAGCGCGGCCTGAAGCGCCTCTTTTTCGGCTGCGCGCGACAGCTGCCAGCGGCCCAGCGATGCCGTGACCAGCATGCCCGCCACTGCGGCGAGTGTGATCAACCAGAAACGCAGGTCTGCGGGACGGCGGAAAGTGGTCACGGGATAATGTGCTCCATGAAATACCTCGTAGTGCTGGCGTTCATCGCCATTCTGGCCAGCCTGGCATCCGCCCTGTTCTTCATGATGCGCAATGGACGCGATGACAAGTCCAAGGGCAACCACATGGCCAAGGCGCTGGCCGTGCGGGTGGGGATCTCCATCGTGCTGTTCCTGTGTATCCTGGTCGCCTGGCAGCTGGGCTACATCCAGCCTACTGGCCTGCCGGCAACCGCCCGCTAACCCCCTCCAACCGTGGCGAGCAGGACGCCGTCAGCGATGGACCAGGCTCTGCGCTGACAGCATGCATGCCAACAAAAAAAGCGCCGCGAGGCGCTTTTTTTACATGGCAGGCGCGGTTTACATCCAGTAGACCAGCACGTACAGACCCAGCCACACCACGTCCACAAAGTGCCAGTACCAGGCAGCGCCCTCGAAACCGAAGTGCTTGTCGGCGGTGAAATGGCCCTTTTGCAATCGCAGCGTGATCACCAGCAGCATCAGCATACCCAGGAACACGTGGAAACCGTGGAAGCCGGTCAGCATGAAGAACGTCGAACCGAACACGCCCGAGTTGAGCTTGAGGTTCAGGTCGGTGTAGAGGTGGTAATACTCATAGCCTTGCACCAGCAGGAAGACAAAACCCAGCAGCACCGTGGCCCACATGAAGCCGATCGTCTTGCCGCGATGGTTTTCGCGCAGGGCGTGGTGGGCGATGGTCAGCGTCACACCCGAGGTCAACAGCAGCGCCGTGTTGATGGTGGGCAGCCAGAAAGGGCCCACCGTCTGGAAGGGCTCGACGATGCCAGCCGGCGAACCGGTCACACCAGCAGCCAGACTGGGCCAGACCGCCTTGAAATCAGGCCACAGCAGTGCATTGTCCAGGCTTCCCAGGGCAGGTACAGAGTGCGAACGCGCCCACCACAGGGCCGTGAAGAACGCGCCGAAAAACATCACCTCCGAGAAGATGAACCAGCTCATGCTCCAGCGGTACGACAGGTCGATCTTGTGGCCATACAGGCCACCTTCACTCTCACGCACCGCATCGCCGAACCATTGGTACAGCGTGAACAGCCACCACACCAGGCCCAGCGCCAGGGAATACTTGCCCCAGTCGTGGCCGTTGATCCACTGCCCTGCGCCCAGAATGACGAAGAACAGGCCTGCAGCCGCCATCACAGGGTGACGCGACTCGGCAGGCACATAGTAGTACGGGGTTCCGCCGTGGGTTGATGCACTCATTTCAGCTCCTGACTCTCAAAATCTTTGTTTTCAGTATTTGTTCGTACCAACCAACACACACTCACTCACACGATCCAGTTCACCAGCCCGATCAGGCCGATGACCAGCAGAAAGACCGCGATCAATCCCACCACAATGATGTGCAGTGGGTTGAGTTTTTCGACATCCTGCTGGTATTCGCTGCCCTTGCGCAGGCCGATCAGCGACCAGGCCACGGCGCGCACGGTGCGCAGCAACGAGCCTTTGCGCGCATGCGGCTTCACCACGGGCTGCTCCAGTGGGGTATTCATGAGCCAGCCCCTTCCAATGAGGAAATGGCCGGAAGGGATACATCCACGGCTGCTGTGGACTGCGGTGCTGCGGGTGTCTTGCCACCCACTTCAAAGAACGTGTAGGACAACGTAATGGTCGTCACGTCCTTTGAAATACGGGGGTCAATCACAAACGCCACCGGCCATTCCTTTTTCTCGCCGGGCTCCAGCGTGTACTGGTTAAAGCAGAAGCACTCCAGCTTGTTGAAGTGTGCAGCAGCCTGGCGAGGCGCATAGCTAGGAATGGCCTGCGCAGCCATGCGGCGGTTCTGGATGTTCTGAAACTGGTACATCACCGTGGTGAGCTCACCCGGGTGCACCTGCACCGATCGCTGGGCAGGTTTGAAATCCCAGGGACCCCGCGCGTTGGCATCAAACTCCACCGTGATCGTACGGGTCTTGTCCACCTGCGTGTTGGCAGGAACCTTGACATCCTTGCCCGCCACGCCGTTACCAGGCACCTGACGCTCGGAGAGCGACAGGATGTTGATGCCCGTCATCTCGCAGATGTGCTTGTAGATGGGAATCAGCACATAGCCGAAGGCGAACATGCCAGCCGCGATCACGACCAGCTTGCCGACCATCTTGGCGTTTTCGCGGTGCAGGCTCATGGCAGGTGTGGACTCAACGGGAAAGGAAGAACACCTTGGCCATGAACCCGACGAAGAACACCACCGCAATCGACGCCAGGATCAGCGCCATCCGCAGGTTGCTCTTTTTCTGCTCGGGTGTCATGGTCGTGATCCTCAGCCGATCACACGGGTGGCCGTGGCATCCAGCTTGGGTGGATTCTCAAAAGTGTGGAAAGGCGCTGGGGAGGGAACTTCCCATTCCAGACCTTCAGCACCGTCCCAAGGCTTAGCAGCTGCCTTTTCACCCTTGCCACGCATGGCAGGAACAATCACCGCCAGGAAGAAGTAGACCTGCATCAGACCGAAGCCCAGCGCGCCGACCGAGGCAATCGCGTTGAAGTCAGCGAATTGCATGGGGTAGTCGGCGTAGCGACGGGGCATACCGGCCAGACCCAGGAAGTGCATGGGGAAGAAGGTGATGTTGAACGTGATCAACGAGCCCCAGAAGTGGATCTGGCCGCGCGTTTCAGAGTACATCACACCCGTCCACTTGGGCAGCCAGTAGTAGACACCAGCAAACATGGAGAACAGCGAGCCTGCCACCAGCACGTAGTGGAAGTGGGCCACTACGTAGTACGTGTCTTGCAACTGGATATCGATAGGGGCCATGGCCAGAATCAGGCCGGTGAAACCACCCATGGTGAACACGAAGATGAAGCCCACCGCAAACAGCATGGGGGTCTCAAAGGTCATGGAGCCGCGCCACATGGTGGCGATCCAGTTGAAGATCTTCACGGCCGTGGGCACGGAGATCAGCATGGTGGCGTACATGAAGAAGAGCTGGCCCGTCACGGGCATGCCCGTCGTGAACATGTGGTGGGCCCACACGATGAACGACAGGATGGCGATGGACGACGTGGCGTACACCATGGAGGCGTAGCCGAACAGCTTCTTGCGGGCAAATGCAGGCACGATCTGGCTGATGATGCCGAAGGCCGGCAAGATCATGATGTACACCTCGGGGTGGCCGAAGAACCAGAAGATGTGCTGGTACATCACCGGGTCACCGCCGCCAGCGGGGTTGAAGAAGCTGGTGCCGAAGTGGCGATCCGTCAGCGTCATGGTGATGGCGCCAGCCAGCACGGGCATCACGGCGATCAGCAGGTAGGCGGTGATGAGCCAGGTCCAGGCGAACATGGGCATCTTCATCAGCGTCATGCCGGGTGCGCGCATGTTCAGGATGGTCACGATGATGTTGATCGAGCCCATGATGGACGAGGCACCCAGAATGTGCATCGCGAAGATGCCGGCATCCATGGAGGGGCCCATCTGCAGCGTCAGCGGCGCATACAGCGTCCAGCCCGCAGCAGGAGCGCCACCGGGCATGAAGAACGATGCCACCAGCATGATGGCCGCAGGGATCATCAGCCAGAAGCTGAAGTTGTTCATGCGGGCAAAAGCCATGTCGGATGCGCCGATCTGCAGCGGGATCATCCAGTTCGCAAAGCCCACGAAGGCCGGCATGATGGCGCCGAACACCATGATCAGACCGTGCATGGTGGTGAGCTGGTTGAACAGCTCGGGGTTCACCAGCTGAAGGCCGGGCTGGAACAGCTCGGCGCGAATCAACAGCGCCAGGACGCCGCCCACCATAAGCATCGCGAAGGCAAACAGCAGGTACAGGGTACCGATGTCCTTGTGGTTGGTGGCATACACCCAGCGGCGCCAGCCGGTGGGACCATGGTGTCCATGGTCGTCGTGTGCGTGGTCGCCCGCATGCCCGTGGTTGTCGAGAACTGCACTCATCTTGGATTCCTCAATACGTTAGGGCGCTGATTACTTGCCGCGCTGGGCCACGATTTCAGCAGGCTGCACCAGCTGGCCGGTCTTGTTGGACCACGAATTCTTGGTGTAGGTGGCAACGGCTGCGATATCGGTATCGCTCAGTTGCGCCCATGCAGGCATGGCACCATTGGCTGCGCCCTTGAGCAGTACCTGGATCTGCTTGACATGGTCCGCGTCCAGCACGATGGCCGAACCGTCCAATGGCTTGATGGGGCCAGCGCCCTTGCCGTTGGCCTGGTGGCAGGCCGCACAGTTGGCGGCATACACCTTCTCGCCACGCTTCATGATGTCGTCCAGCGCCCAGACCTTGGTGGGGTCGTCCAGCTTGGCAGCAGCCTTCTTCTTCTGATCAGCCACCCAGGCGGTGTAGTCCTCAGCAGACACGACCTTCACATGGATGGGCATGTAAGCGTGCTCCTTGCCGCACAGCTCGGCGCACTGGCCGTAGTAATCGCCAATCTTCTCGGCGCGGAACCAGGTGTCGCGTACAAAGCCAGGGATCGCATCCTGCTTGATGCCGAAGGCGGGCACCATGAAGGCGTGGATCACGTCGTTGGCCGTCGTAATGATGCGGATCTTCTTGCCCACCGGCACCACCATCGGGTTGTCCACCTTGAGCAGGTAGTCGGTCGGCGCATCCTTGACATTGCCGCTGTCAGACATCACGCGGTGGCTGCTGTCCAGCGTGGAGATGAAGGCCAGACCCTCGCCCTCGCCGGTGATGTAGTCATAACCCCACTTCCACTGGTAGCCCGTGGTCTTAATGGTGAGATCGGCGTTGGTGGTGTCCTTCTGGGCCACCAGCACCTTGGTGGCAGGCAGGGCCATCAGGATCACGATGATGAACGGAACAATGGTCCAGACCACTTCCACCGTCACGGATTCATGGAAATTGGCCGACTTGGCGCCCTTGGAACGGCGGTGTTTCCAAATCGAGTAGAACATCACGGAGAACACTGCAACAAAGATCACCGTGCAGATGATCAGCATCATCCAGTGCAGAAAATGTTGCTCTTCTGCGATCTTGGTGACCGGGGGATGCAGGTTCAGCTGGTTGACTGCAGGGCCGCCAGGCAGGTCCTGAACGGCATGGGCTGCGGAGCCCACCCATGCACCGGCAATCAGCAGCAGAGAAGCCAGCTTGTTGGAAATGCTCTTCATAGTTCTCACTTACTTCTAAGCCTCAATTTAACCAATCCCTTTCGCGCGCCTGCGTGGGGTCAGGCTGCGCGCAAGGCCATGCGGATCTCCGATGCCAGAGCCGGTCGAAGTTCGGGGCGCATGAAGCGCCCCACTTCGACCGTTCGGCCCTGCGCAGACAGCATGATCAGCGAACGGTCCCCAGACTTGGGCTCTACGCGAACCCAACTCCGGTCAAACTCGGCGCGCTCCAGCTTGCCTGCTGTCTCCAGTTCCACCACAAGGCGCGAACCCTGCAGCGAAATCCTCTCGCCATCCGCCGCATGGCGACCGTACATGGCGAATGCAACTCCTACCGCCACCATCTCCAGCCACGCAAAGGGCATGACCAGGCGGGCACCGAGTATCCAGAAGCACGTTGCGATACCCAGGGACACCACACACAAGGACAGATACATCCAGCCCAACTGCACCGGCGTGACCGAACAGTTGCGAACGAGACGCCAGTCAATGCGTTGACCCGACACCGTGGCAAAACGAAAAACCAAGCCCGTCACCAGAAGTGCTCACAAGACTGCCAGCTGGGCGCCTGTCATGCCAAAGGCAAGACAGGCGCAGCCCGCAAAGTTGCGCGGGAAGATGCCCGAAATCTCAATAACCCGGAATTGTAGCGTGCCTTGTTCCATGTCATTGACACGCCGTTACAGGCTAGTTCTCTTTGCCGCCCTGGCGCAACATGGTGCGCATGTCCTGCAGCGACACAGCGCTGCTGGAACTGACGCGCACCCGAGGCGCGGGCTTGAAGGCATGGCCATAAATGATTTCGAAAGTCAGTGCCAACTGACCACCTTGTTGCGGATCTGCCAACCGGTCGGACAGCACTTGGTAGAGCTTCTCGCGCCAGCGCCGACCGCGCAATGAGGGAAAGCGATCAGGGTGCAGATTGCAACCCAGCTCGCGCAGCTCTTGAATCAGCCGCTCGGGCGTGGCAAACGTGAGCGTGATGCGCTCCATGTCCATCACCGGTTCGGCAAAACCGGCGTGCACCAGCATGTCACCCCAATCGTGCATGTCGGTGAAGGCATGCCCGGCCGGGGGCCAGCCCAGCTCGGCATACACCGCATGCAGTTCACGCAGGGTGTCGGGCCCCAGGCACGAGAACATCAGGTAGCCATCCACCGCCAGGGCACGGTGCCATTGCGCGATCAGCGCCTGCGGATCGGCTGCCGTGTGCAGCGCCATGTTGGCCCACAGCATCCGCACACTCGCATCTGCTGGCATACCCAGCTGGGGGTTGCCTGCGCTCCAGCGTGCAGGGCTCCACCACGGCTTGGCCAGCGCCTGCCGGGCAGAGTCCTCGCAATGGGCTGCCGTTTCGTAGATCTGACAACGCGCTTTGGGATAGCGTGCGCTCACCAGCGCATGCGCCTGCAGGCCGCCACGCACTGCGTCCCAATGGCACCACGATTCAGGGGCCTGGCGAATCCATTGCAAGCGGTCCTCCATGCGGCGGGCCACTTCTTCATGAAGCCAGGGAGATACGGCGGGGGCTGCTGCATGCCAGCGGGCCGCAGCAACGGGATCAATGGTGGGGGGGCGCTCGGAGGACGTCATGGGCCGCGCGAGTATATTGATTCATGCTTTTTACGGGCCTGACAGGGATTTCGCGCCGTTTCCACACCTGGGCCCACCAGGTGCCCAGCCAGTGCGCGTTCTGCCACACCTGGCCCTCGCAGCGCGTCTGCAACGCCTGCGTGGCGCGGTTTGCCCAGCCCACCACGCGCTGCCAGCGCTGCGCCCTGCGGGTGCCCGCAGGGGTAGAGGTCTGCGGCGCCTGCATCCAGACCCCGCCCAGCTTTGATGCCTGCATTGCCGCAGTGGACTACGCCTACCCCTGGGCCGATGCGCTGGCGCAGTTCAAGTTTCGCGGTGATCCGGGCTGGGCCAAGGCGCTGGCCACACTGATGCGCAGCACGCCGTGGATGGAACCGGCGCTGGAAGCGGCTGACCGCGTGCTTCCGGTGCCGCTGTCCACCGAACGCCTGCGCGAGCGGGGCTTCAACCAGTCGGCCCTGCTGGCAAGGCACCTGGTAGGCCCCAAAACCGACCTCCACACCCTGCTGCGCCTGCACGCCACCGAGGCGCAAAGCAGCCTGCCCCGCGCCCAGCGCATGCGCAACCTGCGCGGCGCCTTCGCCGTTGAACCCAGCCGCGCGGCAGCCCTGCGCGGCCAGCGGGTGGTGCTGATCGATGACGTGATGACCACCGGTGCCACGCTGCAGGCGGCCACCCTGGCGCTGCGCGAGGCAGGCGTGACGCATGTCACCGCCGCCGTCCTGGCGCGCACGGGGCTCGACTGAGCCCCGCAACCTCGCAGTACCAGCGGGATACTTTTGATTACGAGCGGTTGCTCAACTCACACGCCCAGCGATGACAATTGGCGGCATGTTCCATATCGTCCTCGTCGAACCCGAGATACCGCCCAACACGGGGAATGTGATTCGCCTGGCGGCCAACACGGGGTGCACTCTGCACCTCATCGAGCCGCTCGGGTTCTCGATGGAAGACCGCCAGATGCGCCGTGCGGGGCTGGACTATCACGAATACGCCCAGGTGCAAGTGCATGCAGGCTGGACCGCCTTCCTGCGGGATACCCAACCAGACCCGACCCGCATGTTCGCGATGACCACGCACGGCTCGCAGCCCGTGCATTCCACCTGCTTCCTGCCGGGCGACTGGATGGTGTTTGGCGCTGAAACGCGGGGGCTTCCGCCCGAACTGCGCGAGAGTTTTCCGCCCGCGCAACGCCTGCGCCTGCCCATGGTGGCGGGCCAGCGCAGCCTGAATTTGTCCAACGCCGTGGCTGTGACGGTGTTCGAAGCCTGGCGCCAGAACAGTTTTGCCATGCCCGACGGCGAAATCGCCGTGGAGCCAGAGGGCACCATCATCAGCGGATTTGCGCAGCTGGGTTGATGCCTGGCTGATTGTTGGTGGGTGCATCACCCTGGCCGATGGCCTTGGGCTACTTGGACTGCTGCCCGCGTTGGTCCGCCACGGCCAGGGGCACCTGCTCGCTGAGAAAGTCCAGAAACACCTTGGTGCGCGCGGGCAGCATGCGGCCGGACGGCAGCGCGGCATAGATGGTGTAGCGCGAAAAAATCCACGCCGGCAGGATGTGCACCAGTTCGCCACGGGCCAGGTGTTCCTCGGCCAGAAGGCGCGATGTGACGGCCACCCCCGCGCCGTCTACCGCCGCGCGCAGAAGCAGCTCGGTGCTGACCGATTGCAGCACTGCCGGCACATCGACCTCTTGCGCGGGCATGCTGCCGTTGAGCGATTGCAGGCGCAGCTTGCGCGCTGGCCCCAACTGCGCTCGCGCGGCCATGCCGGAGTCGCGCAGATAGTCGTGTTGCAGCAGGTCTTGCGGCTCGCGCGGAATGCCCTTGCGCTCCAGGTAGTCGGGTGATGCAACAACAATCGCCTCCCCCTTCAACAGGGGGCGTGCCACGATGTTGGCATCAAAATCCTCGCCCGCCACCATGATGGTCACATCATATTCATCCACCCTCGCCGAGGCATAGGCGTCCAGGTCGATGTCAAGCAACAGCTTGGGGAATTCCGCATGCCACAGCGCCACCATGGGCGCCAGAAAGTTGGTCGCCAGCACAGGCGCCGCAACGATGCGGATGGTGCCGCGCAGATCGCGCGTGTTGGCCGCCGCTGCCGCTTCGGCGTCGTCGATCTCGTGCAGGATGGTGCGTACGCGCTGCAGATAGGCATCACCCGCGTCGGTGAGCGCCAGCTTGCGGGTAGTGCGCTGCAGCAGCCGCGTGCCCAGATGCTGCTCCAGCTCGGCCACCATGCGGGTGACCACGGGGGGTGACATGTCCATGGCGCGGGCGGCGGCGGCAAAGCCGCCCTCTTCCACCACACGCTCGAAAATTTTCATGGCTTGCAGGCGGTCCATGGTTCAGACCTCCTGCCCAAAAACACGAGCATCTAACGAGAACACAGTCCGTGGAACACGCTGGATCCAGGCCAGCGACCGCCGCGCAAGGGCCGCCCCGCCGCGCTGGCGGTGTCTCCCTTCCCGAATGGCGCAGCCATTCGAGAGAAGGGGGAAGCGGCGCAGCCGCTCAGGGGGTTGTCCTGCTACGCCGGGGCGCCGAAATTGCGCGCCAAAGACTCGGCCACGCACACCGGCTTGTCGCTGCCCTCGCGCTCCACGGTCACCAGCCAGGTCATCTGCATACCATCGGGCGCCACGGGCTCGGCAGCCTGCAAGGTGAGGCGCGCGCGCAGGCGGCTGCCCACCGGCACCGGTGCCGTGAAGCGCACCTTGTTCAGCCCGTAGTTCACGCCCATGCGCGCACCCTCGATGGTCAGGCCCGTCTCGAAAAACTGCGGGATCAGCGACAGCGTGAGAAACCCATGCGCAATGGGCGCGCCAAACGGCCCGGCCTTGGCACGCTCGGGGTCCACATGGATCCACTGGTGGTCGCCCGTGGCCTGGGCAAACAGGTTGACCTGTTCCTGCGTGATGGTGATCCAGTCGGTCACGGCGACCTCCTGGCCCACGCAGGCGCTGACTTCGGAATAAGAGCGGAAGATTTTCATCGTCGCAATGTAGCCCCGCGCCTTGGCGCGCCTTGTCTGCCGGGTGACAGGTGTTTTCCCGAGGGGCTGGTTGTACGTTCTGCTTCACGCTGACCTTCAAGAATTGAGCCATGCACAGATGCCCTGCCACTGCTCCAGGTCGCGCGCCACGCGGCCGGGCGCCACGTCAAACAGCGTGAGGCCATGCGCCGCCAGGTGGATGTAGTTCTGCGTATCGCGCAGGTAGCCCAGCACCGGGAAGCCCAGGCTGTCCACAAAATGGTGCAGCTGCTCGGCGGCCTTGGTGCGGGCGTCCACGCGCATGCCCACGATGCCGATCTGCACCCCTTCAGCGCGGCGGTGCTCGGCCAGCTGGTCCAGGAAACTGCGTGTGGCAAAGATGTCGAACACGCTGGGCTGCAGCGGCACGATGATCTTGTCGGCCAGCTTGAGCACATCGTTCAGCCGCCAGCCGTGCAGCCCGGCAGGGGTGTCGAGCACCGCGTGCGTGGTGCCCTTGGGCGGGCGGCTGATCACGTCCGAGCTGATGCCATCCCAGGCGCCAATGGGGCGCGCGGCTGGCGGGCGCAGACCCAGCCAGAGCTTGGCGGATTCCTGCCGGTCGGTGTCGCCCAGGATCACGGGATGCCCCTGGCTCGCGTAGTAGCCCGCGATGTTGGTGGACAGTGTGGACTTGCCCACACCACCCTTCGGGTTGGCGACAACAACTACTGGCATGACAACCTCCTTGGAATCTGCGTATCCATGAAAAACCAAGCCAAATCAGCCTCTAGCGCTTTATAGGCAAGCGTAAGCAGCTATTAAAATCGAAGCGCAACCATCCTATCAAGCGTGCTGCCCGCCGCGCTTGACGAAGAACAGCCCGGCGCCCACCGCCATCAGCAAGCCGCCAAACACACGGTTTTGCGCCCGCACCGCACGCGCGCTGCGCATCAGGCGGCGCAGCGCGCTGGCCCCTGCAGCGTAGCCGTGCATCACCACCACGTCCACCGTCACCGTGGTGGCGGCCATCACCACCAGCTGCGTCCACAGTGGGCGCGTGTCGGTCATGAACTGGGGCAGCACCGCCACCATGAAGATAATGCCCTTGGGGTTGGTGGCGTTGGTCAAAAAACCCGTGAGGCAGCGTTTTTGCCAGGTGCCGGCCGACTCTGCTTCATCGCCCTGCACCGGCGATTTGTCCCCGGCACGCCACTGCGCAAAGCCCACATAGATCAGATAGCAGGCGCCCAGCACTTTCACCACGCTGAAAGCCACCTCGGACGCCAGCAGCAGCGAACCCACGCCCGCCCCGGCAATCAGCAAAATCAGCAACAGGCCCAGCTGCAGGCCCAGGATGGTGGCGCCCGTCTTGCGCACGCCGTACGACAGCCCATGGCTCATCGACAACACGGCCCCCGAACCCGGCGACACCGCAATCAGGCACGATGCCGCAAAAAAAGCCAGCCAAGTCTGAAAGTCCATGAATCACCAAGCCCGTGTGCGAAGAAGGGCGAGCATCTTAACAACGCCCCCGTGTCGCTGCCATGATCTGGATAAAAATGCCTGCTAGCGCTTGACCATAAAGCGCTACCAGCTATCAAAATAGAAGCATTTCAATGCTATGCCATGCGCACCCCCGCATCGCTACGGCAATGCCAGAATCCTGACACGCCCACGCCCGCCCGTCCGCCCCCTGCGACGCCCCTCCCAACGCCACCACTATTGCCGCGCCTCCATGGAACACGCCCCCACCTGGCTCACCTACGGTTTCCTGTACCTCACCGCCGCCGTGCTGGCCGTGCCCATTGCCAAGGCGCTGGGCCTGGGCGCCATCATTGGCTACTTGGCGGCGGGCATCGCCATCGGGCCCTGGGGCCTGGGGCTGGTCAGCAACGTGCAGGACATCCTGCACTTTGCCGAATTCGGCGTGGTGCTCATGCTCTTCCTGGTCGGGCTGGAGCTGCAACCCAGCCGCCTGTGGGCGCTGCGCCGCCCCATCTTTGGCACCGGCACCGCCCAGGTGCTGGGCTGCGCAGCTGTGCTGTTTGCGCTGGGTGCGCTGGCTGGCCTGCCCTGGCGCGTGAGCCTGGTGGGCGCACTGGGCCTGGCGCTGTCGTCCACGGCGATTGCGCTGCAGGTGCTGGCCGAGCGCAACCTGATGCGCACCAGCAGCGGCCAGGCAGGTTTTTCGATCCTGCTGTTCCAGGACGTGGCCGCCATCCCCATCCTGGCCCTGCTGCCCGTGCTGGGCGCCGCCGCTGGCGAAGGCGCGGGCCACACGCCGGGCGAGATGGTGCTGGAGGTGCTCAAGATCGTCGGCGTGATCGCCGCCATCATCCTCGGCGGGCGCCTGCTGCTGCGCCCCGTGCTGCGCTGGATCGCCAAGAGCAACACCCCCGAGATCTTCACCGCCGCCGCGCTGCTGCTGGTGGTGGGCATTGCCTACCTGATGGTGCTGGTGGGCCTGTCGATGGCGCTGGGCGCCTTTCTTGCCGGCGTGCTGCTGGCCGACAGCGAATACCGCCGCGAGCTGGAGGCCGACATCGAACCCTTCAAGGGCCTGTTGCTCGGGCTGTTCTTCATCGCCGTGGGCATGAGCATCGACTTCGGCGTGATCCTGCGCTCGCCCGGGCTCATGGCAGCCATCCTGGTCGGATTTCTGGCGGCCAAGGCCGTGGTCATCTACTCCCTGGCCAAGATCGTCGGCATCCCCTACCAGGAGCGGCCGGTGTTCACCCTGCTGCTGGCCCAGGGCGGCGAGTTTGCGTTTGTGGTGTTCCAGGCCGCCGCCGGCGCCAACGTGTTCCCGGCCGAGACTGCCTCGCTGCTGATTGGGGCCGTGGCGCTGTCGATGCTGATCAGCCCGCTGCTGCTGGTGCTGCTGGACCGCGTGCTGCTGCGCCGCTACGCACAGCTCAAAAACACAACGCCCCAGGCCGAGGAAATTTCCGAACCCCAAGAGGCGCCCATCATCATCGCGGGCTTCGGCCGCTATGGTCAGATCGTCTCGCGCGTGCTGCTGGCCCAAGGCATCCCCACCACCGTGCTGGACCACAGCGTGGACATGCTGGAAGTGGCCCGCACCTTCGGCTACCGCGTGTTCTACGGCGACGCCACGCGGCTCGACCTGCTGCGCATCGCCGGGGCCGAACATGCGCGCATCCTCGTCATTGCCGTGGACGATGCGGATCAATCCCTCAAGATCGCCAAGCTGGCGCGCGAACACTTCCCCCAGCTGCAGATCGTGGCGCGCGCGCGCGATGTGACGCACTGGAACAAGCTGCGCGACCTGGGCGTGACCCTGGTGCAGCGCGAGCTGTTCGAGTCCAGCCTGCAAAGCGCCCACACCGTGCTGGAGCTGATGGGCCTGCCCCCTGCGCAAGCCACCGCCATCACCCAGCGTTTTCGCACCCACAACATCGCCCTGGCCGACCGCATGTACCCGCACCACAAGGACCGCGCCAAGTTCATCGCCGTGGCGCGAGAAGGGCGCAACCAGTTTGCGGAGCAGATGGCGCGGGAGCGGCAGGAAAGTGCGGCGTTGAATGCGGCGGGAGGGGCGTACCCAGGGTATGGCGGGGCGGAAGGGGCCGAGGATGGGGAGGGTGCTACCTCTATCCAAAAATTGGATTGAAAATAGCTTCCTCCGCTCGACCATCATGACTTTTAGCTACACATTTAATAGCAAAAACCTCGCGCGGAGCGGAGGGCTCCACCTAGATGTCAAGCACCGCAAAATTTGCTTCTGCGGCATGTCGCAACTTCCGCTATGGGCCTGAAGGCGACGCTGAACGTCGCATCCTTTCGCGATCAGGGGTGTGAAGTAATCTTCTGCTCGGAAATCGCCTATCTGGTGTCCTGCCCAAACAGTTCGTAAGCTATTGGGTTGCCTCCGCGCCTAAGGAAAACTCATGTCAACAGACAAAGACGACGATCAGCCCGACCTTCCATTGTTTGAGGATGAGCAAGCCCTTCTAGATGCGCTGAGCGAATCTACGATTCGGGAAATCGATTCTGCACTCTTGACAAATTGCGCTCATAGCTGGCGCAAGGTCGCGAGAGTTGTTGGAACGACAATGATGACTCAGCCCTTTAAGGAGATGCGTCTGCCGGACGTTTGCTATGCCACCCGGGTAGTCGCTCTGGTCAACCAGCGCAAGCTCGAGTCAGCTGGAAACTTGAACTACATGCGTTACAGCGAGATCCGCCTTCCTCAAGACTCGGAATCGGCCATGCGTAGCTCAGCGAAATAATTAGTGACGCCAGTTGGTTCGCAAAGCCGACGCCAACAGAGAATTGCTGCGGGTTAAGTGGCTTCGAGTCCTTGCAGCAAACGACCGCTCATGGCCGAAGGCAGAAGTCTAGCCTCGGAGTTCAGATTGGGCTCCTGGCGGGGCCGCGTGCTGCTACATGGATTGCTACTTCGTTTCAACGATACGTTTCGCGTTGTCCCGGAATAGCCCAAACAGTCCCAGTTTTCGCGCCGCACGGCGGTGGTGTTTACCTCAACTCCCTCAAGAAGGCACTGCGACTTCTCGCACTCCAGTCACTTCATTGCATAATTTCAAACGATAACCATTCGCATTATAATTCATCACTTTCTCGCCAGCCAACGTCCCTTGCCACGTGAGCCAGCGCCCCCAGCGTTTGTTGTCCGCTCACCTTCATCGGGACCCCCATGCCTTCTCAGCCCCTGCGCTCCGCGCACGCCGCGCGCTTGCCATCCGTCCGCGCGGCCCGCCTCTTCACCCTGACCCCGCTGGCCTTGTGCCTCGCCCAGGCCGCCATGGCGCAGCAGGGCAGCGCACCCACTGCAGACCCAGCAACGGCAGCGCCCCAGCTGCAAGAAGTCCGCATCAACGCCAGCACCGAAAAAGACATGGGTTTTGCGCCCGTGGAGGCACAGACCGCCAGCAAGGCGCCCATGCGGCGGTTGGAAACCCCACAGTCCGTCAGCGTGGTCACGCGCGAGCAAATGGAGTCGCGGCAGATCACCAACGTGCAGCAAGCGCTGCAGACGGTGGCGGGGGTCAGCCCGGTCAACTTTGGGCGCCGGGGGTTTGACGACCTGAACATCCGGGGATTTCGCTCCACCGAATCGATCCTGGTCGATGGCCTGGTGCAAAGCCCCGGCATGTGGGCCAAGCTGCAGCCCTACGGCTACGAGCGCTTCGAGGTGCTCAAGGGCTCGGCCTCAGTGTTGTACGGCCAGGTGCAGCCCGGCGGCATCGTCAACGCGGTGAGCAAGCGGCCCAAGAAGGAGGCGATCAACGAGGTGGGCGTGGAGGTGGGCAGTTTCGGCCAGCGCACGCTGCAGGCCGACATCAACAGGCCCCTGTCCGAATCGGGCAAGACGGCGCTGCGCATCAATGCGCATGTCTCCAACGTGGACGACCCCACACAGTTCGTTTACCGCAAGGACCGCTGGTTTGCGCCATCGCTATCCATCGACCTGGGCCCGCAGACCGACCTGGTGCTGTTTGCCACCTACAGCCAGAGCCAGTGGATGCGCCAGCAGGGCATCACGCCCTACGGCACGCTGCTGCCCAACCGCAACGGCACGCTGCCCGTCACGATGTTCACGGGCGACCCAAGTTTTGGCGGGTATGACGTAGAGAGCAAAACCGTGGGCTACACACTGGAGCACAAGATGTCGGAGGCCATGACCTTCCGCCAGAACGTGCGCTACGAGACCGAGAAGGGCACGGGCAACTTCGTCTCCAACCAGGCATTGCAGGCCAACCAGCGGCTGCAGAACCGCCAGGCCTCGCGCCAGTACATGGACTACGATCTGCTGGCCACCGACACCTCGCTGCTGTCACGCTTTGAAGCGCTGGGCGTGAAGCATCAGCTGGTGACGGGCCTCGATGCGCGCAGCGGCACCAGCCTGCTGGCCAGCCGCACCTGCCGCATCGGTGCGCTGGACCTGTTTGCACCCGTGTATGGCATGCAGGCCACCTGCCCCGAGGCGCTGACGCAGGATGCGCCCGCCAAGCTCACCGTGGCGGGCCTGTATGCGCAGGACCAGATCAAGTTTGGCCAGGGCTGGACGGCCCTGGTGGGCCTGCGCCGCGACTGGTCCACCACCGATACGAACAACCGCGTGGCCAACACGCAGACGCGCCAGAAGGACAACGCCACCACGCTGTCGGCCGGGCTGGTGTACGAGTTCAAGCCCGGCTGGGCCGCGTATGGCAGCTATGGCGAGTCGTTTCTGCCCCAGTCGGGCCTGACGTTTGGCGGATCGAACTTTGTGCCCGAAACCGGCAAGCAGTGGGAGGCGGGCGTGAAGTACGAAGCCCCCGGCGGCCAGGTCACCGGCGCGCTCGCCGTGTTTGACCTGGTGCGCGAGAACGTGACTACGGCCGACCCGGTGAACACGGGCTTCAGCGTGCAGACAGGCGAGCAGCGCGCACGCGGGCTGGAGCTGGAGCTGGGTGCAGACCTGAAGAACGGCTGGAAGATCACCAGCGCCTACACCTACACACAGACCAAGGTCACGCGTGACACCAACACTGCCATCGTGGGCAAGCCACTCAACCTCACGCCGCGCCACACGCTCACGGCCTGGGCCACGTACAAGCTGCCGCAGTACCAGCGCGTGACGCTGGGCCTGGGCGGGCGGTATGTGAGCGAGCAGATTGGCTCGTACCCGTTCACACTGCCTTCGTACTTTGTGGCCGATGCGTCCGTGAGCTACGTGGGCGAGAACTACCGCGTGACCGCGGGCGTGAAGAACGTGTTCAACAAGGCGTATTACGACGGCGCGATCAACGCCAACGTGGTCTCGCCCGCGTTGCCACGCAACTTCAGCCTGGGCGTGACCTACTTCTTCTGACGCACTGCTCCACCCCTGCCGCCCGCACGCCATGACCAGCCAGCGCACGCTCAACCGTCTGTTCACCCTGCACTCCTGGGCAGGCATCGTCACGGGGCTGCTGATGTTCATCGTGTGCTTTTCGGGCGCGGTGGTGGTGTTCAAGAACGAGATCGACCTCTGGGCCAACCCTTCACTGGCAAAGCTGCCACGCTCGGAAAAGCCGGCCTCGCTCGACGCGGTGCTCACGCAGCTGCAGACCCGCTACCCTGGCGCCACGGTGGAGACCATTGCGCTGCCGGATGCCGTCAACCCCAGCTACTTCGCGTTTGTGCGCGAGCGCGGCGCGCCTGCCAACACGCGCACCAAGGTGGCCATGCGCTCCGACACAGGCGCGGTGGTGGGCCCGGTGGACAGCCAGCTCGGCCAGTACCTGCGCATGCTGCATGTGTTTTTGTTCTTCGGGCCGCGCTGGATCGTGGGGTTCCTCGGCGCGGCGATGCTGGTGCTGATTGCCACGGGCATCGTCATCCACCGCAAGATCCTGGCCGAGCTGTTCACGCAGCGCTGGGGCCGCAGCTTCCGCGTGGTGATGTCGGACCTGCACAAGTCCGCAGGCATCTGGGGGCTGGGCTTTCACATCCTGATCGCGGCCACAGGCGCATGGATGGGGCTGGCGCCGCTGTTTGAGCAGGGCTACCAATACATCACCACCCCTGCAGCAATGACGGCCACCAAGCCTGCGCGCAAGGCCGAGGCCAGCGAGCCCGTGCCCATGCAGTCGCTGGACACTCTGTACGCCACCGCGCAGCAGGCCGTGCCGGGGCTGGAGGCGCGTTATGTGTCGCTGCGCCGCTGGGGCACAGGCACCGCCGAGGCGGGCTTCACCGGCAACCTGAGCGACCACCTGGCCAGCACCGCGCGGGTGGACATCCATGCCGCCACGGGCGTGCCGAAGAAGGTGCACGACCCGCGCACGGCGGGCTTCTGGTCGCTGGTCAATGGGCTGATGGAGCCCCTGCACTTTGGCGATTTTGGCGGTCTGGCGCTGAAATGGCTCTATTTCTTTCTGGGCATGACACCCGCGTTTTTGTCGATCTCGGGCACGCTGATCTGGCTGGATGCGCGCCAGCAGCGCAGGCGCGATGCAGAGGCTGCGCAGGGCGCCGCGGGCGGCATCGCGGCGGCAGGCTGACACCCACCAGCGTCTCTCTCACAGCGTCACAGCTTCGCCCACCATGCAACGTTTCTTTCTGGCACTGCACGCCACCACGCCCGCCGCGCTCATCGTGGCGGTGTTTGTGCACCTGTGGGGGCCTGCAGGTCTGCCCTCGCTGGCGCAGCGGCCCGTGTGGTCGGTGTGGGCGCTCATCGGCGTGTGGCTGCTGCTGTCGGCTGCAGCGGCGTGGGCGCTGCGCACGGTGGCGCTGTGGCGCGTCTCGCTGGGTGGAGCGGGCGCGCTGCTGGCCGTGGCCGGTGTGGCCGGGCTGGTGCTGGGCAGTGCCCAAGGACCCGCCATGTTCGTCAGCCTGGTCGCCATGGGGCTGGTCTTTGGGGGCATCGCGGTTTTCATCGGCCCCCAGCGGGTGCAGGCGCACCGGCGCAGGGCGTCGCGGTCTGCGGCCGTGGCCCGACCGGGCTCTGCAGTGCACACAACCACCGCCCCCCCGCGCTGGCACCCACGCGGCTGGGCCCGCTGGGTGGGGTCAGCCCACTGGCCCTTCTGGCTGACCGGTGTGCTAGCGGTGGAATCCTTCCGCCTGGCCCACATCGTGGCGACCGAACCCGCACGTTCGTCGGGCATGCTGGGCCTGCTGCTCGCCTTCTTCGTGGCCCTGCCCGCTGCCACCTTGCGCCACTGGACGCCCCGCACCGCCGTGCTGCTGTGGGCACTGGCCGCGTTGGCCTATGGCGGCCTGGCGGCCAAGGCGGGGATGGTGCAGTGGGCAGTGGCGTCGGCGCTGTGTGCCCTGGCTGTGGGGGCACCGCTGCGGTGGCGCGCAGGACAGGCGTGGTGGGCGCTGCGCTGGCGGCGGGCGGGCCACGGGGCGCCGCCAGCGCCCAACCCTGGGCCCGACCGCCACCCGCCGGAGGCCGCATGAACGAACTCATCGGCGCCAGCGCCGCGCTGGCCTCATTGATCGCACTGACCCGCTGGGCGCGCACCGTGCCCACCCGCGCCTGGGGCGACGGCACGCCCCCCGCCACTGCGGCATCCCGGCGCGCCTGGGCGGTGGTTCTGGCTACCCTGGTGCTGCAGGCCCTCGCGGCCACCGCTGCGGCGGGGCTGGCGGCGGGGCTGGCGCTGGTGGTGGCGGCCTGGATGGTGATGGGCTGGCTGCTGGTGCTGGCCATGAACCAATGGCCCGCGGGCAGCCTGCGCTGGGGACACCGCCTGGGCGCACTGGGCGGCACGGGCTGTTTGCTGGCGCTGGCCTGGCAGCTTCTTCGGGCGGGGGGCTTGGCGTCATGAAGCACCCCAGTTGTCCAGGAGCAGGGACGTTGGCAGATTGTTTTTGGATAAAAACAGGCCCTAGCGCTTTATCAGAAAGCGCTATAAGCTATATTTTCAATAGCAAAACTTGACAGGCAGCGTGCTGCAAGCCCCTGCCCGCTCCCACAGCGCCACGGCACAATCGCGCCCATGGACCTGCCGCTCGACGCCCCCTGGATTCACACACTGCGCTTCACGCTGGAAGTGGCCGCCACCATCGCGTTTGCCCTGTCGGGCGTGATCATGGCCGCGCGCAAGCGGCTCGATGCCGTGGGCGTGTGTGTCGTGGCCTTTGTGGCCGCGTTTGGCGGGGGCACGCTGCGCGACCTGCTGCTGGACCAGCGGCCTTTCTTCTGGATCCGCCACACCGAATTCGTATGGGGCATTCTGGCGCTGTGCATCGGCGCCATGCTGTTTATGCGCCAGCGCCACTTTCAGCCCACCGAGCGCGCCATGCTGCTGCCCGACGCCATTGGCCTGGGCCTGTTTGCCGCCGTGGGTGTGGACATTGCCACCGCCATCGGCATGCCGCCCATCATCAGCGTGATGATGGGCGTGACCACTGGCGTGTTTGGCGGCGTGCTGCGCGATGTGCTGTGCAACGAGGTGCCCCAGGCCTTCAGCGACCACCGCCCCTACGCGCTGTGCGCGTTTGCCGGTGGCTGGGCCGACGTGGCCTTGCGCCACCTGCAAGCGCCCGATTGGGCACCGCTGGTGGTCTGCGTGCTGCTCACGGCCGGGCTGCGCGGGCTGGCGCTGTGGCGCAACTGGGAGCTGCCTGCCTGGCGGGTGTGACCGGCCTGCGCATCGGCCTCGCCCCCTTCGGGCTGGCGCACCCGTGACAGCATGCTGAACCCAAGGCCCGCACACTGGGCCGGTTCGATACCAGGAGACACGCCCGATGACCACGCTTGCGCCCTCGCCCACCACCCTCGCCCCCACTGCACTCATCGACAGCGACGCCCCTGCCGTGCAGGCCTTTGCAGAGCAACACGCGCAGGGCGCCACCGACCGCGAGCGCGCCGTGGCCCTGTACCTGGCCGTGCGTGACGGCTTTCGCTACGACCCCTACCGCATCGACCTCTCGCCCCAGGGCATGGCAGCCAGCACGGTGCTGGCCAACGGCCACGGCTGGTGCGTGCCCAAGGCCGCGCTGCTCACCGCCGTGTGCCGCTCGGCGGGCATCCCGGCGCGCATGGGCTTTGCCGATGTGCGCAACCACCTCAGCACCGAGCGCATGCGAGAGACGATGAAGACCGACCTCTTCATCTGGCACGGCTACACCGACATCTGGCTGGATGGCGCCTGGCGCAAGGCCACGCCCGCGTTCAACATCGAGCTGTGCGAGCGCTTTGGGCTGCTGCCGCTGGAGTTCGATGGCGAGAACGATTCGATCTACCACCCGTTCGACAAATCCGGCGCGCGCCACATGGAGTATGTGCACCAGCGCGGCGCGTTTGACGACATGCCGCTGACGCAGATCGCGGCGGACTTTCGCACGGTGTACAGCGGCTGGCTGCCCGAGGACGGCGCCACCCACAGCAGCCTGGAGGGCGCCAGCTTTGCGCAGGATGTGGAGAAGGAGGCCCGCGCATGAGCAGCCACGCCGAGATCCCACCGGGCTTTGCGCCGCTGCAGTCCGGCGGCCCGTTCATCCAGCACAACGGCCCGCTCTACCTGCGCCACGAAGGCAGCGTGGTGCAGTTCGGCTTTCGCGTGGAGCGCCGCCATGTGAACCCCATGAACAACCTGCACGGCGGCATGATGGCCAGCTTTTGCGACATGCTGCTGCCGCTGTCGGTACACCGCAAAAGCGACCAGGTGGCCGACCGTTTCCTGCCCACCATCAGCCTGCAGATCGACTACCTGGCCCCTGCCTCGCTGGGCGCCTGGGTGCAGGGCGAGGCCGAGCCGCTGCGCGTCACGCGTTCGCTGGTGTTTGCTCAGGGACTGGTGACGGCCGATGGCGTGCCCTGTGCGCGGGTGAGCGGGGTGTTCAAGATCGGGCCTGCGGTGCCCAGCAACGCTGTGGAGTGAGCCCTGTAGGCCCGGCATGGCGGCGCGCAGCAGCACGTCCTTGTGCTGATTGCCCCCTTGTTGCACGACCATGCCGACAGCTCAGCACAATTTAATCATAGATGTTATTTTTTATCACATTAACGCGCATCTATGAATAATTTATACCATTCAGATCTTGCCCTCAGTCACCTGCAAATAATTCATAGATGTTCAAAAATTCCTTCTTGAACTAATATCTATGAATGCCATCTCAAAACACCAAGCCCGCTGACTACCCCCAGGCGGTCCTCCAGCAGATCGCGTTGCTCGCGCAGAACATCGTGATTGCACGCAAGCGCCGCAAGGAAACACAAGCCCAGTGGGCCCAGCGGCTGGGCGTGTCCCAGCCGACCATGGCGCGCATCGAGCGCGGCGACCCGTCGGTGTCGATGGCGTCGTATGTGATGTGCATGTGGCTCATCAACCAGGCCCAGGGGCTGGCCGACCTGATTGCACCGCAGCACGACCTCACATCGCTGGAGCTTGAGGTAGCCAAAGCCCGCCCCCGGCGCGCTGCACAGAAGACGGCGCAGAAAGACGCAAAGACGCCAGCGGGCAACGCGAAGCCTGCCGCCTTGCCGTCCGCCTCCAAAACCAACGCACCTGCCCACTTGGGGACCGTGCACGTTGCCGAAGAGATGAAGGGCTCCTTCGAGGAAGCAAGCCCTGCCAAACCAACCATAGGGGCCGCGCAGAAGGTCGCTGGACTGGGCCCCGAAGAACAGATCCGGCAAGCCATTCGAGTTACAGGACTCGGTGCGCCAAAGCGCCAGCCCAACAGCACCGCCGCAGGCCTGGCCGCACTGATCGCGGGCCAGAAGAAAGCGCGGCCATGAGCCTGCAGCCCAACGCGCCGCAGGTCACTCCGCGCTCCTACGTGCCGCAAGACACGCTCTACGTCTGGACGCTGGTCAACCCCGCCCAGCCGGTGCTGACTGGGTCGGTGGGCTTGTCGCAGCTGGTGCCCAACTGCGCCACCTTCACCTATGCCGCAGACTGGTGGCAATTTGCGCTGAGCGAAGACCTGCCCCTGCTGGCTGGCCAGATGTTCAGCGCAGGCCACAAGGACAGCGCGCCCGGCGCCATTGACGATGCGCGCCCCGACCGTTGGGGCGAGCGCATCATCCGCCACATCGACCGCCCTGCGCGCCTGTCGATTCTGGAGATGCTGCTGTTCGCTGGTGACGACCGTTTTGGCGCCTTGGGTATCTCCACCTCAGCCGAACAGTACATCCCCCGGCGCATCGGGCCGTACCCGCAATTGCGTGATCTGGAGGCCATGGTGCGGGCGGTGGAAGAGGTGCAGTCTCAAGCCCCGGTCACACCAGAAATTCAGCGGCTGGTGCAGCCCGGCGTGACGCTGGGCGGCGCCCGGCCCAAGGCATTGCTGCAAACCGACAGCGGGCCCTGCGTCATCAAGTTCAGCGAGCTGGATGACACGGTGGACACGCCCCTCATCGAACACGCCACCATGACGCTGGCGGCCCTGGCAGGCATCCATGTTGCCAGCACGGGCGTGCTGCCCATCCCATCGCGGTTGGGCCGGGGGCCGCAGCGCCATGCGCTGACCATTGAGCGGTTTGACCGGGTGCAGATGGGTGCCCTGAGCCTGCGCGTGCATTGCATATCTGCCAAGACGGCACTGGCTGCGGCGGGCCTGGCCGATAGCTATGGCGCACTGGCCACCGTGCTGCTGCGCCAGGCGCACCCAGACAGGCAAAAGGCACAGCGCGAAGAACTGTTTCGGCGCATGGTGTTCAACATCCTCATTGACAACACCGACGACCACGAACGCAACCACTGCCTGCGCCTGGGCTTTGATGGCTACTACGACCTGGCCCCGGCGTTCGACGTGGTGCCCACGCTGCAGAACATGGGCTACCAGGCGATGGTGGTGGGCCGGCACGGCGCGCAATCCACGCTGGACAACGCGCTGACCGAGTTGAGCGAATTCGGCATCACCCGCGCCCGGGCCATCGGGTTGATTCAGGAGGTTGCTCACGCGATAGAGCAATGGCCACTGCATTTTGCGCAGCACGGCGTCTGCGCGGCCGACATGGAACAGCTCGCGGCGAGCATCGACCGCGATGCACTCAAGGACCAGCGCAAAGCATTCTGCTGAGCCTGCTGCCGTATAGCTCAGTCAGTGGCCATCTACGCCCAGCGTCCCCACTACGTACTCCACAAACCGCGCCAGCTTGGGCAGCTGCCTCCTGTCGGGCGCATAGACCAGCTGCACGGGCCGCGGCGCGGGCAGGCAGGGCTGCATCACGGGCACCAAGGCGCCGCTGGCCAGATCGTCAGCCAGTAGCACCTCGGGTTGCATGATCAGGCCCAGGCCGCGCAGCGCCGCCTGGCGCAGGCCGTCGCCCTGGTTGCAAGTCAGGCGGGCGTTCTCAGGCCAGAAGAACTCCTCGTCACCGTCGCGCAGCGTCCATTCCACGCGGCGCTGCCACACCGAGTGGCTCAGGCACTGGTGCCGGGCCAGGTCGGCCGCGCACTCGGGCGTGCCGTGGCGCTGCAGGTAGGCGGGTGCTGCGGCAATCACCATGCGATAGGGGCGCAGCGGGCGCGCCACCAGGCCCTCGTTCACCACCTGGCCAATGCGCACGGCCACGTCAAAGCCCTCGCCCGCCAGGTCCACCACGCTGTCGGTGAGCTGCAGGTCAACACGCACCTGGTCGTGGCGCTGTAGAAAGTCGGCCACCAGCGGCGCGATCACGTGGTTGCCCAGCGTGAAGGGCGCGCTCACTCGCAGCAGGCCCTGCGGCACGGCGCGGCTGCGCTCCACGGCGGACTCGGCCCAGCGCACCTGCTCCAGCACGCGTTTGCTGTCGTCGTAGAACGCGGCGCCCACCTCGGTCAGGCTGTTCTGGCGCGTGCTGCGCTGGAACAGGCGCGCGCCCAGGTGGGTCTCCAGCTGCTGGATGTGCTTGCCCACCATCACGGCGGAGATCTGCAGCTGGCGCGCGGCAGCGGCAAAGCTGCCGGCCTCCACCACGGCCACCATGACTTCCATATTGCGCAGCTTGTCCACGGCAACTCCCTCAATTCCTAATCAATGGTTAGCACAAGCATAACTTGCAGGTACTTTATGCTCCGATTGATTAGCAAAAGAATCGGGCTGTCAGTTCCTCATCAACCCTTTTTGACACCCAAGGAAAACACCATGTCCAAGATCCTTCTCATCGGCGCCAGCGGCACCATCGGCCAGGCCGTGCTGGCCAACCTGGGCGCACGCCACGACGTGATCACCGTGGGCCGCACCAGCGGCACGCACCGTGCGGACTTTTCGCAGCCAGGTGCGGTCGCAAAGCTTTTCGAGGCGGTGGGCAAAGTCGATGCCATCGTCAGCAGCGCAGGCAACCTGCACTTTGGCCCGCTGGCCGAGATGACAGCCGAGCAATTCAACCTGGGCCTGCAAGACAAACTGCTGGGCCAGGTGCAACTGGCGCTGGTCGGTCAGAAGTATTTGAACGATGGCGGCTCCATCACGCTGACGGCGGGCATCCTCTCGATCGAGCCCATCCGCAACGGCGCCAATGCCACGGCGGTGAACGCGGCCATCGAGGGCTTTGTGGCCGCTGCCGCCATTGAGCTGCCGCGCGGCCTGCGCATCAACGCCGTGAGCCCCTCCATCCTGACCGAATCCGTGGGCGTGTACGGGCCGTTCTTCCCGGGGTTCGACACGGTTTCTGCCGAGCGCGCCGCGCGCGGCTACCAGCGCAGCGTGGAAGGGGCGCAGACGGGGCGGGTGTACCGGGTTCAGTGAGCCACACCACCTGGATTTGAAAGAAAAATAGCTGCTGCCGCCCGTCGAACAGGCGGCAGCAGCTATCAATTTGGTAGCTGCAGTGATCGAAGGTGCAGATCAGTCGAGACTTGCGCCCGACTCCTTCACCACCTTGCCCCACTTCACCGACTCGGCCTGGATGAAGGCGGCGAACTGCGCGGGCGTTTCGCTCATGGCTTCCGCGCCCTGGTCATTGATCTTCTTCTTCACATCAGCCTGGTTCAGCACCTTGACCAACGCGGTGTTCAGCTTGGCCAGCACTGGCGCGGGCGTGCCTGCGGGGGCAAACATGCCGAACCACGACGTGGCTTCGTAACCCGCCACACCCGCTTCGGCGATGGTGGGCACGTTGGGCAGCTCGGGTGAGCGCTTGGCGGTGGTCACGGCAATGGGCACCAGTTTGCCGCTACGAACATGCTGGATGGCCGAGGGCATGTTGTCGAACATGATGCCGATCTGGTTGCCCAGCAGGTCGGTGACGGCGGGCGCGCTGCCCTTGTAGGGCACGTGCACCATGTCCACCTTGGCCAGGCTCTTGAACAGCTCGCCCGACAGATGGATGGAGCTGCCGTTGCCCGACGAGCCAAAGTTGAGCTTGCCGGGGTTGGCCTTGGCGTAGGCAATCAGCTCGGGCACGGTCTTGAACGGCTGGGCGGGGTTGGCCACCAGCAGGTTGGGCACATTGGCCACGCGCGTCAGCGGGGCAAAGTCCTTCACCGGGTCGAACGGCATCTTCTTGTACAGCGCGGCATTGATGGCGTGCGTGCCCACCGTGCCCATGAACAGCGTGTAGCCGTCGGCCTGCGCCTTGGCCGCCATGGCGCCTCCGATGTTGCCGCCCGCGCCCGCGCGGTTGTCCACGATGACAGACTGGCCTAGTTCGCTGGTCAGCGCCTGGCCGATGATGCGGGCAAGGATGTCGGTGGTGCCGCCTGCTGCGAACGGCACGATGATGGTGACGGGCTTGGTGGGGAAGGCTTGCGCCAGCGCGGCGGGGCTGGCGATGAGGCCTGCGCCCAGCATGGCGGCAGAGGCGATGGCGCCGAGGGTAAAGCGGCGGCGTGCACGGGTGTTGATCGGGTTCATAAGGCTTGTCTCCTTCAGGATGGTGGTAAAAAAATCGCGAGGGCGTGCCAGAAGGTGGCCGTGCCATGGCCTCAACCGGGCGCTGGCGCCTGGGCGAGAACATCGGTGGCTGCCCCGGGTCAGGGGGCGGTGAAAGTCTTCAAATCAGGTGTTCATACAGGCGCCACTCCCAGCGTGGTGCCTCCGCACACATACAGAATCTGGCCGGTTACAAAGCCGTTGTCAGGTGAGAGGAAAAACAGCGCTGCGCGCGCCACGTCGTCGGGCGTGCCCATGCGGCCCACGGCAATGCTGTTCAGGATGCGCTGCGTCTGCGGCGCACCCTCAGGGTTGCTCTGTCGGAAGAGTTCAGTCGCAATCGGGCCGGGGCCGATGGCGTTGACGGTGATGCCGTCACGCCCCAGCTCCATGGCGAGCGTGCGTGTCATGCCGATCATTCCAGCTTTGGTGGCGGAGTACACGATGCGCTCGCCCTTGCCCAGCGCTGCGCGCGACGACATGTTGACGATGCGGCCCTGCCCGCTGGCGCGCAGCGTGGGCAGGAACGCTTGCACCAGCAGCATGGGCGCGCGCAGGTGCAGGCCCACCACGTCGTCGAGCTGCGCGGTGGTGGCAGTGTCGATGGTGCCGGGGCGCGTGGCGCCCGCGTTGTTCACCAGCGCCGTCACGTTGTGCTTGGCCGAGATCTCGGCCGCGCGTTCGCGGGTCGAGGCTTCATTGGTCAGGTCTCCCTGGTAGGAGGTGAGTTGCGGGTGGCTCCAGCTGGGCAGCACGTAGTCCAGATTGACCACGGCGTGGCCCTGGGACAACACGGCTTCGGCAATCGCGCGGCCGATGCCATTGCTGGCACCCGTGATGACGGTGACCGGTGTCGGGTTGCGCTCGATCACGGTCACACGCGCTCCAGGATGATGGCAATGCCTTGCCCCACGCCGATGCACATGGTGCACAGCGCGTACTGGCCGGCGTGTTCGTGCAGGCGGTTGATGGCAGTGGTGACCAGGCGCGCGCCGCTGGCGCCCAGCGGGTGGCCCAGCGCAATGGCGCCGCCCCAGGCGTTCACTCGGGCGTCGTCGTCCTTGATGCCCAGGGCACGCAGCACGGCCAGGCCTTGCGCGGCAAAGGCTTCGTTCAGTTCGATCACGTCCATGTGGTCGATGGTCAGGCCCGTCTGCGCCAGCACCTTCAGCGTGGCGGGCGTGGGGCCAAAGCCCATGATGCGCGGCGCCACACCGGCCACGGCCATGCCCACCACGCGGGCGCGGGGCTTGAGGCCATATTTGGCGGCGTTGGCCTCGTCGGCCAGCAGCAGCGCGCAGGCGCCGTCGTTCACGCCGCTGGCGTTGCCCGCAGTCACCGTGCCATCGGGCCGCACCACACCCTTGAGCTTGGCCAGCGCTTCCAGACTGGTCTCGCGGGGGTGTTCGTCCTGGCTCACGATGATGGCGTCGCCCTTCTTTTGCGGGATGTGCACGGGCACGATCTCGCGCGCCAGGTGCCCAGCCTTGATGGCGGCCACGGCGTTGAGCTGGCTGCGCAGCGCCATCTGGTCCTGGGCTTCGCGCTCGATCTTGAAGTCGGTGGCCACGTTCTCGGCGGTTTCGGGCATGGAGTCGACGCCGTACTTTTCCTTCATCAGCTTGTTGATGAAGCGCCAGCCGATGGTGGTGTCGTACACCGCGTTGCTGCGGCTGAAGGCCGACTCTGCTTTGGGCATGACGAAGGGCGCACGGCTCATGCTCTCCACGCCGCCTGCAATCATCAGGCCCGCCTCGCCCGCCTTGATGGCGCGCGCTGCGGTGCCCACGGCGTCCAGGCCCGAGCCGCACAGGCGGTTGATGGTGGCCCCGGGCACGTCGATCGGCAAGCCCGCCAGCAGGCTGCTCATGTGGGCCACGTTGCGGTTGTCTTCACCGGCCTGGTTGGCGCAGCCATAGAGCACGTCGGTGACGGCGGCCCAGTCCACGCCGGGGTTGCGCTCCATCAGCGCCTTGATGGGGATGGCGCCCAGGTCGTCGGTGCGCACGCTGGAGAGCGCGCCGCCGTAGCGCCCGAAGGGGGTGCGGATGGCGTCGCAGATGAAGGCTTGGCGTTGAGCTTGGCTCATGGTTTTGTCTCCTCGTTTCTGGGGGTTGGATTCGGTCAGGCGGCGGGGCGGATGGGCAGGCCCACCAGTTGCTCCAGCTCGGCGTGCGACAGGCCGGGCACGGTGTCGATGAGCTGCAGCTCGGCGGGCGTGCAGGCCAGTGTGCACAGATCGGTGTAGATGCGCTTCACGCAGGCGACACCGGTGAGCGGGTAGGTGCACTGCGCCACGATCTTGCTCGCGCCCTGCTTGGTCAGCAGGTCCATCATCACCCAGGTCTGCTTGGCGCCGATGGCCAGGTCCATGGCCCCGCCCACGGCGGGGATGGCGCCGGGCTCGCCCGTGCTCCAGTTGGCCAGGTCGCCCGTGGCGCTGACCTGGAAGGCGCCCAGCACACAGATGTCGAGGTGCCCGCCGCGCATCATCGCGAAGCTGTCGGCGTGGTGAAAGTACGCGCCGCCGGGCAGCAGCGTGACGGGCTGCTTGCCCGCGTTGATCAGGTCATAGTCCTCCAGCCCCGCAGCGGGCGCCGGGCCCATGCCCAGAATGCCGTTTTCGCTTTGCAGGATGACCTCGCGGCCTGCCGGGATGTGATTGGCCACCAGGGTCGGCTGACCGATGCCCAGGTTGACGTAGGCGCCGTCGTGGATGTCTTGCGCCACGCGCTTCGCCAGTTCTTCTTTACTACGCTTTTGATAGCTGCTCACGCTTTATCCTTGTGCGGTAGGTGCCGATTTCATGCCGATTTCTTGAAACCACCCGCCTGCGTGGCCGTGCGGTCGATCTTGACCACATGGCTCACGTAGATGCCAGGGGTGACGATGGCCTCGGGGTCGAGCGCGCCCAGCTCCACCACCTCGTGCACGGTGGCAATCGTGGTCTTGGCGGCCGTGGCCATCACGGGGCCAAAGTTGCGCGCCGACATGCGGTAGGTAAGGTTGCCCCAGCGGTCGCCCTTCTCGGCCTTGATCAGGGCCACATCGCCGTGGATGGGGTATTCGAGCACGTAGTGTTTGCCATTGATCTCACGCGTTTCCTTGCCTGCAGCCAATTCGGTGCCATAGGCCGTGGGGCAGAAAAAGGCGCCGATGCCCGCACCCGCAGCGCGCAGGCGCTCGGCCAGGTTGCCCTGGGGCACCAGTTCCAGTTCCAGCTTGCCGCTGCGGTACAGGTCGTCGAACACGTAGCTGTCGACCTGGCGCGGAAAGCTGCAGATGATCTTGCGCACCTGGCCCGCCTTGAGCAGCGCGGCCAGGCCCTGGTCGGCATTGCCGGCGTTGTTGTTGACCACCGTGAGGTCGCGCGCGCCCTGGGCGATCAGGCCGTCGATCAGCTCACCGGGAATGCCGGCCGTGCCGAACCCGCCTATCAACACCGTGGCACCATCCTTCACCCCCGCAAGGGCCTGGGCCACCGAGTCCGCCAATTTGTTGATCATTGCAACGCTTTCTTGGTTTCTCTGTTGTCTCTTTGAAATTTGTTCGTCTGTAGAACAAATGTTCGCTTAAAGAATTATAGTTGGCATACGTATGAATTCACAAACCCCTGAAGCCAAAGACCCCAAACCGAGCGACAGCTATGTGCAGTCGTTCGCGCGCGGGCTGGAGGTGATCCGCTCGTTCAGCGCGGCCACGCCGCAGCAAACCCTGAGTGAAGTCGCCGCGCAGACAGGCCTCACGCGCGCAGGCGCGCGCCGCATCCTGCTCACGCTGCAGACGCTGGGCTATGTGGAGACGGACGGCAAGCTGTTTCGCCTCAGCCCGCGCATTCTCGATTTGGGATTTGCCTACCTCTCATCGCTGCCCATCTGGAACCTGGCCGAGCCGGTGATGGAGGACCTGGTGGAAGAGGTGCGCGAGTCGTCATCGGCCGCCGTGCTCGACGGCCTGGACATCGTCTATGTGCTGCGCGTGCCCACCCACAAGATCATGCGCACCACACTGGGCGTGGGCTCGCGCCTGCCCGCGTGCTGGACGTCCATGGGCCGCATGCTGCTGGCCGGGTTGCCGGACGACGAACTGCAGACCCGGCTGCAGGGCCACCCGATGCAGCGTTTTACCGAACACACCACCACCGATGTGGATGCACTGCTGGCCCACATCCGCCAGGCGCGGCAGCAGGGCTGGTGCCTGGTGAACCAGGAACTGGAAGAGGGTTTGATATCGATTGCTGCGCCGCTGACCAACCGCACGGGGCAGACGGTGGCGGCGCTCAACATCAGCGGTCAGGCCAATCGCACGAGTGCGGCAATGATGCAGGAGAGCCTGCTGTCCGCACTGCTGAGTGCGGCCCGGACCATTTCGCGCATGATGGGCGCACCGCGGGGGTGATGAAGGGGAAGGCACACCGAGAAAAGCCGGTGATCACCCCCGCAACGAGCAGCCCGTGCTAAAGCACCGACTCCCGTCTTAGTTGGAGAGGGCAAGAACCGGAGTCGTAACCCCAGTCGCTCGCCATGACAGGTGAAATCAGTTCTTGCGAAACCCCAGCACCAGCACCACGCCGCCCAGCACCATCGCACCCAGGCTCATCCACTGGGGGATATTGACGGATTCTTTTTCCTTCACGGTGAGTTCCAGCGGGCCCAGCTTGGCTTGGGTGGTGTCCTTGGTAAAGCTGAAGCCGCCGGTCAAAAACCCGGCCAGCCCCGCCACCAACAACAGCACACCAACGATTCGCATTGCATTCATGACACTTCTCCCGATGCCGGGTTTGGAGGACTGCGACAAAGTGGACCCGGCTCCCGGCCTTTGCGCCAGCCCAATGTAGGTGCGCCAGCGCAGGGCCATCGTAGGACGCCGCCCCGGCGCGATGTAGCAGGCGGGCGCGATCCGAACCGCCTTCCCCTGTGCGCTCCGGGCTCTTGCCCTGCGTGCTACCCTCACGCCCCATGTTCAGCCCCTCCCAAGCCGATGTGCGCCGCTTTCTGTGCGGTGTGCACGCCAAGACCCAGAGCGGCGCCCCCATGGAAGCCATCGAGACGCTGGCCAGCCTGTGGATCGCCGAGCACCCCGAGTACCACGCCGACCTGTCCGACGCCGATGCGGCCGTGGCCCGCAACTACGACGAAACACCGGGACAGACCAATCCCTTCCTGCACCTCTCGATGCACCTGTCCATCAGCGAGCAGTGCAGCATCGACCAGCCGCGCGGCATCCGCCAGGCGGTGGAACTGCTGACAGCACGGCTCGACTCCTTGCACGACGCGCACCATGCCGCCATGGACTGCCTGGGCGAGATGCTGTGGGAGAGCCAGCGCGCAGGCCGTCCGCCCGATGGCGACGCCTACATCGCCTGCGTGCAGCGGCGCGCCACACGGGACTGACCACCCACGCTACATCCGCTGGCCGGTCACAACAACTTGAACGCCAGCACCGCCACCATGGTAGGTGGCAAGGCACCCAGCAGCAGCCCCAAGGGGTGGATGGCGTTGTCAGCGAACTTCTCTTTCAGGATCGCCGCGCCTGCAGGGTTGGGTGCATTGGCAATCACAGTCAGCCCCCCACCCGTTACTGCACCCGCCACCAAGGCGACCTTGAACTCGTCACTCAGGCCTTCGACCAACGAGCCCAGGTAGGTCAGCGCAGCGTTGTCCGTAAAAGCCGTGAGCGCCGCCGCCCCAAAGAACACGGCATTGGCGTCCATCTTCATGAGCACCGGCTGCAGCCACCACTGCTGCAAACCACCCAGCACCACCAGCCCGGCCAGGAAGAAAGCCACCAGCAAGGCCTCCCGCAGGATCAGCGGGTTTTGGTGGCGCTGGTAGGCCGTGGTGAACCCCATGAAAAACAGGAACAGGCCCATGAAGACTGCTGGGTGGTGCGCAAACAGCACGACAAGCCCCAGAAATACCAGATGCACCAGCATCACGGACACAGGCACGGGCGCCTCGTGCGTCGTGATCTTGCGTCCCATGTGCCCCACCTGTTGGCGAAACAGCAGCGTGGCGATACCGGCGTTGACCACCACTGCGACGGCCGCCTTCCAGCCAAAGTTGGACACCATGAACCACAGGTCCCAGTTCCACTGCGCCGCCACCATGAGCACCGGCGGCGCAGCGAACGGCGTGAGGGTGCCGCCGATCGAGATGTTGACGAACAGCACGCCAATGGTCGAATACTTGAGCTTGTTCGACAAAGGCTGCGAAAACAGGATGTCACGCAGCATCAGTGCCGCCAGCGTCATCGCAGCAGGCTCGGTGATGAAGGAGCCCAGCAGCGGAACGGCCGACAACACCACAAAGTACATCGCCACACCGCGCTGAAAAGGCATGCACCTTGCCAACACCCGCACCGCGGAGCCAGCCATCTGAAGAATCGGCCGTGTAGCCGCAATCACCATGATCGCGAACACAAACAGCGGTTCGGTGAAATTGCGCGAGTCCAGGTAGGCCGTGGCCTCCTGCTTGCCGCTGATGGAGAACATGAACAGCATGAGCACCAGCGCCCAGAAGCCGAATACCACCTCGACCTCGCCCAGCAAATGCCAGATGCCCGCATGCTTGGGCTGCGTATGCGCCAGGCGTTCGAAATACTTGGTGGAGAAGGTGTGGAGGATGGCCAGGCCGAACAGGACGGCACCGATCACCTGGATCAGGGTGGGAGAGGAGTTCATGGGTCGCAGAAAAACCGCGTGGCGGCCCGACCAGCGCATGAACCTGCCAGGCCACCATGGCGCCGACACCCAGCTTCCATTTTACCGTTGCACAACGGCGGCTCCGTGTAGGCGCAGCGCGCTTGGAACGCCGCTCACGGCATACACACAACCATGCACCGCACTCGGGAGTCGCGCTTTCCAGACAATGCGGGCACCGTACCCGGAGGCACCATGCACAGTCACCCATCCGCACAACCCTTGACTTCACCACCCCCTGCGCCGATCCCTGGTCCCGTGGCCTGGCTGGGCTATGGTGGCCTGCTGCCGTTTGTGGCACTGGCGGCTGGGGGCCTGTGGGCACCCAGCACGCCCTGGTGGAGCGCGGCGCTACTGGCCTATGGCGCGGTGATTCTGAGCTTTGTGGGAGCGCTGCACTGGGGCTTCGCCATGGCGCTGAGCGGCCTCAGCACCGCCGAGCGCACACGCTGCTTTGTGTGGAGTGTGGTGCCATCGCTGATGGTCTGGCCTGCGACGCTGTTACCCCCAGCGGGAGGGGCAGCGCTGCTGGTGACAGGCTTTGTGGCGCACCTGGTGCAAGACCATTGGCTGGCCGCACGCACATCGCTGCCGGCGTGGTACCTGCCGCTGCGCTGGCGCCTGACAACCACGGCCTGCGTGTGCCTGGCCGTTGGCGCCATGGCCGCCAGCCGCTGACGATTCGATAGCCCAGCAAAAAGCCCGCCGAAGCGGGCTTTTTATCAACGGTGGTGTCGCTTAACGGAAACGTGACTGAGGCACCGTGTGCAGATCACCTTCGAGGCCGCTGATGTAGTTGGACAGCGCCTTCAGCTCAGCGTTGGTGAATTGCTTGGCCACACCGCCCATGATGGCGTTACCACGGCCCACATTGGCGTTCTTCTCGACCTTGTAGGACTTGAGGGCCACGAAGAGGTAGTCGGCATGCTGGCCGGCGATCTTGGGGTACGAGGGATCAATGGGCTTGGCGAAGTTGTCGCCGTGGCAGGACACGCAGGCGCCCTTCTTCAACAGCTCGGCCACCTGCACACTGGGTTCGCGGCCGGGCTTGGCGGGCAGCTCGGCCCCCGTCTTGCCGTGCTGTTCGTAGTAGGCCGACACGTCTGCGATGTCCTTCTCGGACAACGACTCGGCGATGCCGCGCATGGTGGGGTGCTTGCGCTCGCCCTTCTGGTAGGCGACCAGGGCTGCCGCAATGTACTTGGCGCTTTGGCCCGAGATCATGGGCACCTTGTGGATCTCAGGAAAGCTGGCCTGGTAGCCAACAATGCCGTGGCAGCCAATGCACATGGCAATCTTTTGCTTGCCGGCTTCCACGTCGCCTTTGGCTTCCTGGGCATGGGACAAGGCGGTCACGGAAGCGACAGCCAGGGCAAATAGCGTGGTCAGCGTTTTGTTCATTTTGCGCGCACAATCTCGTGGAAGTTCAGCTCTGGGCTCTGATCAGCCGTCGATTATAGCCAGCGCCCTGTCAAGCCCATTCATCAACGATCCGGTGTTTTCCCCCATGAAATTCCAAGGCTCCCAGAACTACGTCGCCACCCAGGACCTGATGCTCGCCGTCAATGCCGCCATCACGCTGCAACGGCCGCTGCTGATCAAGGGCGAGCCCGGCACGGGCAAGACGATGCTGGCCGAGGAAGTGGCCCAAGCGCTGGACATGCCGCTGTTGCAGTGGCACATCAAGTCCACCACCAAGGCCCAGCAGGGCCTGTATGAATATGACGCCGTGAGTCGCTTGCGGGACAGCCAGCTCAACGACGGCGACAGCGCAGAGCGCGTGAAGAACATCCGCAACTACATCATCCAGGGCGTGCTGTGGCAAGCCTTCACGGCCGACCGGCCCGTGGCACTGCTGATCGACGAGATCGACAAGGCCGACATTGAATTCCCGAACGACCTGCTGCGCGAAATCGACCGCATGGAGTTCTACTGCTACGAAACGCGCGAACTCATCAAGGCCAAGCACCGCCCGCTGGTGTTCATCACGTCGAACAACGAAAAGGAGCTGCCCGACGCCTTCCTGCGCCGCTGCTTCTTCCACTTCATCAAGTTCCCCGAGGCCGACACCATGCGGCAGATCATCAACGTGCACTTCCCCACGCTCAAGAGCGAGCTGCTCAGCGTGGCGATGAAGACGTTCTATGACGTGCGCAACCTGCCGGGCCTCAAGAAGAAGCCATCGACCAGCGAACTGATCGACTGGCTCAAGCTGCTGGTGGCTGAAGACATTCCGCTCACCGCCTTGCAAAGCGCCGACAACAAGGTGGCGGTACCCCCGCTGGTGGGGGCGCTGCTCAAGAATGAACAGGACGTGAGCCTGTTCGAAAAGCTGGTGTTCATGAATCAGCGCAACCGCTGACTCCCCGGCAATGTCCCAACACCCTACCCCTTCGCTGGCAGACGGCATTGCCGACGCCATTGGTTTTGTTGGCGGCGCACTCGCCGGTTTCTGGCTGGGTCAGTGGCTGGGCATGGACATCTTTGCGCCAGGCTACGGCACCCCGGCCCTGGTGGGCATTGCCCTGGTGGGACTGGGCGGCGGCCTGGGCCTGCACGCTGCGCGGCGCTGGCAGACCAGTCGGCGCAACAAGCCCTCCAAGGATTGACGAAGAGAAAAGACCCATGGCTTTTGTAGAACCAGTCACCCTGCGCGACCGAGGCATCCGCCTGGAGCCCCTGGCGCTCTCCCACGAACACGGCTTGGCCGCCGCTGCGGCCGATGGCGAGCTGTGGAAGCTGCGCATCACCTCGGTACCCGAGCCCCAGGACACCCGCGCGTACATCGAAGCCGCCTTGAAGATGCGCGAAGACGGGAACCGCTTTGCCTTTGCGGTGGTGGATGACGCGACGGGCAAAGTGCTCGGCTCCACCAGCTACCACGACATCGTGCCGGCCGTGAAGCGCGTGGAGATCGGCTGGACCTGGTACTGCCAAAGTGTGCAGCGCACCCACGTCAACACCACCGCCAAGCTCTTGATGATGGGCCACGCCTTCGACACGCTGGGCTGCCATGTGGTGGGCTGGCGCACCGACAACTACAACTTTGCATCGCAAAAAGCCATCGAACGCCTAGGCGCCAAGAAGGACGGCGTGCTGCGCGGCCACGCGCTGCGCCGCGACGGCACCATCCGCGACACGGTGATGTACAGCATGCGCTCAGGCGAGTGGCCTGAGGCCAAGGCGCAGTTGCTATATCTTTTAGAGCGCCACGCGCAATAAGCACTGGCGCTAGAGGCCCAAATCATGCTCATCGACTTCTTCTACACCCTGCGCTCGGCCAAGTTGCCCGTGTCGGTCAAGGAATACCTCACCCTGCTCGAAGCCCTGCAGGCCGGTGTGGTGGGCCCCAAGTCGGATGACGCATGGAGCCTGGACGACTTCTACAACCTCTCGCGCCTCACGCTGGTCAAGGACGAGAAGCACTACGACAAGTTCGACCGGGCCTTTGGCGCCTACTTCAAGGGCGTGGAGATGGTGGCCGACTTCACCAAGGAGATCCCGGCCGACTGGCTGCGCAAGATCCTGGAAAACGAGCTCACGCCCGAGCAAAAGGCCGCCATCGAGAAGATGGGCTGGGACGAGCTGATGGAGACGCTGAAGAAGCGCCTCGAAGAACAAAAGGAGCGCCACGAGGGCGGCAGCAAGTGGATCGGCACGGGCGGCACCAGCCCGTTCGGCCACGGCGGCTACAACCCGCAGGGCGTGCGCATTGGTGGCGCGGGCAAGAACAAGAGCGCGGTGAAGGTGTGGGAGCAGCGCGCCTACAAGGACTACGACGACCAGCAGGAGCTGGGCACGCGCAACATCAAGGTGGCCCTGCGCCGCCTGCGCAAGTTTGCGCGCGAAGGGCATGAGCTGGAGCTGGACCTGCCCGACACCATCCGCAGCACGGCCGCCAACGCGGGTTACCTGGACATCAAGATGGTGCCCGAGCGGCACAACAACGTGAAGGTGCTGCTGCTGATGGACGTGGGCGGCACCATGGACGAACACATCCAGCGGGTGGAAGAGCTGTTCAGCGCGGTCAAGAGCGAGTTCAAGCACCTGGAGTTCTATTACTTCCACAACTGCGTGTACGACTTCATGTGGAAGAACAACCGCCGCCGCTTTGCCGAGAAGTTTCCGACCCTGGACATCATCCGCAAGTACAACAAAGACTACAAGCTGATCTTTGTGGGCGACGCGACCATGAGCCCCTACGAAATCCTGCAGCCCGGCGGCAGTGTGGAATACAACAACGAGGAAGCGGGCGCCGAGTGGATTCAGCGCCTCACGCACGCCTTCCCCAAGTTTGCGTGGATCAACCCCGAGCCCCAGGGCGTGTGGCAATACCGCCAGAGCATCAGCATCATCCAGCAACTGGTGAGCAACCGCATGTACCCGCTGTCGCTCAAGGGGCTGGAAGAGACCATGCGACTGCTGTCGAAGTAGGCGGGATGGGGCCCCAGCGCTTTGGAGCCCATCGCGCGGAACTGTCTGACACGACCGGGCTGATTTTCGGTGCATAGTGGCGGTGGGCCGGTTTTGCAGCCAGCCCCAACCACCCAAACCACCTTCTCCTGCCGTGCCTTTTCGCGTCCTGCGCCCCACTGCCCTTTTGTCAACGCCGGCCCCATGGTCGGCGTTGCTGCTTTTCAGCGCGCTGTGCCTGCAGGGCTGCAGCCTGCTGCCGCGCGGTGAGGATAGCGAGAGCACAGGCTCGGCGCCTACCCCGGCCATTGCCGAATCGGGCACGCCCTCTTTCGCTGTTCAGGTCAACGCCCCCGCCAACGTGCGCGAGACGCTGGAGCGCCACCTGGAGCTGCAGCGCTTTCGCCACCTGCCCGATCTCCACGCCAACGAGCTGCAGCGCCTGCTGGGCGCAGCCGATGCCAACGCCCGCGAACTGTTGGGCACGATGGGCTACTTTGCACCCACCATCACGGTGGAGCTGACCGAAACGCCCGACAGCAAGGCTGCCCCGCGCACGGTGGTGGTCACGGTGCAGCCCGGCCCGCAGACCCGCATTGCCAGCGCGGACATCGACTTCACGGGCAACACGGGCGGTACGGACAGCTCCAGCGCGGAGCAACCAACAGAAGAAACCGGTACCAGCGCCAGCATCCGCCAGCAGCAGCGCGTGCAGCGCAACTGGTCCCTGCAGCCGGGCCAGCCGTTCACCCAGTCTGCCTGGGACTCGGCCAAGAACGACGGCCTGCGCCAGCTGCAGGCGCGCCGGCACCCCACCGCCCGCATCGCCAGCAGCCGGGCCGAGATCGATGCCGACCAACACGCGGCAAAACTCAGCGTAACCTACGAGACCGGCCCGCCCTACCGCTTCGGGCCGCTGCGGGTAGAGGGCAGCCAGCGCTACGACCCCGACGGCGCCCGGCGCCTGGCGCGCCTGCCCACAGGTGCGGTGTATGACGAGGCCGAACTGCTCGACGCCCAGCTGCGGCTGGCCAGCAGCGGTTACTACGATTCGGTGTTCCTCACGCTCGACACCGAGGGTACTGACCCGCAGGCCGCGCCCGTGGTGGCCCAGGTGCGTGAGGCACCGATGCAAAAGCTGGTGTTCGGCCCCGGCTTCTCAACGGACAGCGGCGCGCGCCTGTCGCTGGAGCACATCCACAACCAGTTGCCCGTCATCGGTTGGCGCGCGGTGAGCAAGCTCTCGCTGGACCGCGAGACCAAACACGCCAGCAGCGAATGGACCGACCTGCCCAACAACAACGGCTGGCGCTGGTTTGCAGGCGCCCAGCTGCAGCGCGAGGCGACGGGCGACTACGACGTCAACAGCGGACGCGTGCGCTATGGCCGCAGCAAAAGCACCAAGAACATCGACCGCAACTACTTCCTGCAGTACGACTACGCCAACAGCCAGGGGCTTGCCGCCAACGTGCAGTCGCCGTCCGACACCAGCACGGCCCTGAGCGTGAACTACGGCTGGACGGGCCGCTACTTCAACAGCGCCACCGCCCCCACGCGCGGCCATGGCATCGCCGTGGAGCTGGGGCTGGGCACCACGCTGCGGCCTGAGCGCGACCCGTTTGTGCGCACCCTGTTGCGCTGGCAGTCGTTCATCCCCGCAGGCCGCGTGCAGGACGCCGCTGGCGTGGGCCGCAGTGCCCGCGTGGCCTTGCGCGCAGAGGGCGGGACCGTGCTGGCGCGCGATGGCGCGCAAATCCCTGTCACCCAACTCTTCCTGACCGGGGGCGACACCACGGTGCGTGGCTACGGCTACCGCAGCATCGGCGCCCGCACCGACAACGGCCAGCTCTACGGCGGCCGCTACCTGGCCGTGGGCAGCGTCGAATGGCAGCGCCCCATCGTCTACCAGGGCGCCATGACCGACTGGGAGAGCACGCTGTTCGTGGATGCTGGCGCCGTGGCCGACCGCCTGGGCGACCTGGACCCGCGCGTGGGCATTGGCGCTGGCGTGCGCTGGCGCAGCCCTGTGGGGCCGCTGCAGGCCGACTTGGCCTATGGCGTGAAAACCAAGGAAGTGCGACTGCACCTGCGGCTGGGGTTCAGCTTCTGATGAGCGCTGCACCCATGCCCCCCCACTCCCCGACACCCCGCGCACGCTCCTCCGATTTCAGCGCAGGGGCATCGCACCACCAGGGTGGCCAGCACCCTTCGCCACGACGTGGCCGCCGTGCGCTGCGTGCACTGGGCTGGCTGTTGGTCGCAATGATTGCGCTGCTGATCACTGCCGCAGCCGCCGTGTGGTGGTGGGCAGGCAGCAGCACTTCGCTGGCCCTGGCGCTGGCGCGCGCGGCGCAGTACCTGCCCGCCAACCAGCAACTGGAGAGCCGCGAGGTCACCGGATCACTGCGCAGCGGGGGGCGTATTGGCTGGCTGCGCTGGCGCAGCCCCAGCCTGTCTGTCGAGGTGACCGACATCCGCCTGGGCTGGCAGTTGGCCCCCTTGCTGCAACGCCGCCTGGAGCTGGGCGAGGTGCATGCCGCACGCGTGCAGATCACGCCACTGGGCAGCCAGCCCAGTGCAGAGCCACCCACGCCCCTGACACAGCTGGTGCTGCCCTTGCAGATCGGTGTGCCGTTCCGCGTAGACCAGATCCAATGGGCGGGTGCCCCGGCCGTGGAAGCCCAGGGCCTGGCCGGCGACTACCGCTTTGACGGGCGCGAGCACCGCCTGAACATCGCCAGCGTGGCGCTGGCCCAAGGTCAATACACCGCGCGGCTGACGCTGCAGGCCCAGGCCCCCATGGCGCTGAACGCCACTGTGGACGGCACGGTGAGCGCCGCCGTGCCCGGCGGCGCCACCGCCCTGCAGGTGGGTGCACACGCTACCCTGCAAGGCACGCTGGCCACAGCGGCAGCGCAGCTACAGCTGCAGGCGCGCATCAGCCCCACCGCCGCCCAGGCCGGGCCCACGCAGCCACCCCCTGCCCCTGCCAAACCACCCACCGCCAAACCAGCAGCACCGCCACCACCCGCCGCAGAACCCATGCAGGCCGACCTGCAGGCCACGCTGGCACCCTGGTCCCCACAGCCCTTGCAATCGGCCCAGGCCACGCTGCGTGCCGTCAACCTGGCAGCTCTGTGGCCCCAGGCCCCGACCACCCGGCTGCATGGCACCGTGCAGGCCGGGCCCACCGGGAGCGGAGCAACAGCCAGCACTGGTTGGTCCCTGCAGGCACAGCTGCGCAACGAACTGGCAGGCCCGTGGGACCAGGCCCGTCTGCCCATCACCGCCCTGCAGGCCGATGCCAGCTACGACGGCACCCGCTGGACGGTGCCCGGCGCCACTGTGAATACAGGCACCGGCGCAGTCACCCTGCAAGGCAGCTACACCCCTGGCACTGGCGCGCTGGAGGGCCAGGCTGAACTGCGCAACCTGCGCCCAGACGCCCTGCACACCGCCTGGGCAGCCGCCCCGCTGGCGGGCCGCGTGGGCGCGCAGATGCAGGGCGACGTGGTGCGCTTTACGGCAGATATCCGCGCCACCGGCACCGCCGCCTCCGGCAAAACTCCCACCAACCGCCCCGCCTTGCTGCGCATCAACACGCTGACCACCCAAGGTAGCTGGCAACCCCCGTCACCCACCCAGCCCGGCGGCACCTTGCAGCTGGATCGCCTGCTGCTGGACGCCCTGCAGGCCCGCATTGAAGCCACCAACCTGCGTGTGGCCCCCGGCGATCTGTCGGGCCAGGGCCAGATTGCGCTGACCGTGCCCGGCGCCACAGCGCGCGCCCAAGGCAGCCTGGCGCCCCAGGCGGGTGCGGGCGACCTGCAGGTCCAATGGACCGACGTGGACCAAACCCAACGCTGGCTGGCCAGCCTGCCGCTGGTAGGCCCCCGTTTGAATGAATCCCTGCGGGGTGCCACCGCCAAAGGCGCCGTGCAGCTGAACGCGCGATGGAAAGGTGGCTGGCAGACAGCGGCCCGGCAACTGCAAGCCGCCACCGCAACCACCAGCGACAGCACATCCCCCAACGCCAGCCGCGCGGGCAACACGCCACCATCGGACAAAGCCACCTTCGAGCTGCAAGCCAAGCTCTCCACCTCGCTGCTGGACCTGTCACTGCCTCCCGGTAAAGACGAGGGCGGCGGTGCCACCGCCGTGCAACTGCGCGCTGTGCAGGCCGGCCTCTCGGGCACCCTGGCGCAGGCCACGCTCACGCTGGATGGCGAAGCCCGGCTGAATGCATCCCAGCCCCAGCAGATGCAGCGGCTGGCCCTGCAAACCCGCGCCACGGTCGGGCTGGCCACACCCACGCAAGGGGCGCAGGTGCAGATCAGCGAACTGCGGCTGGTGGCACAAGACACAGCACGCCCCGGCCCCTGGACGCTGCAACTGGCCGAGCCTGTATCTATCACCGCACGCGCCACCACCGGTACACGCTCGCCAACAGCGGGCTACACCGTGTTGGCCACTGCAGGCCAGGCCCGCCTGACCGGCCCCCTGCCCGGCACCGCCGTGCTGCGCTGGCAGCCCCTGCGCGTGGCCACCGACGCGAACCCTGTGCAATTGCAAACCCAGGGCACCGTGCAGGGCCTGCCCATGGCCTGGGTCGACGCGCTGGGCCTGGGCAACACCCCGGCCGCCGCAGGCCGCCCTGCCCAGCCGCTGCTGGCCCGCATGGGGCTGGCCACCAGCATCGTGCTGGACGGGCAATGGAAAGTGGACAACACCCAAGGCCCCCTGCGTGCCAGCGCCAGCCTGCGCCGCGCCAGTGGCGACCTGCGCATCCTGGCGGGCGACGCCACCACCATCACCGCCGTGCAAAGCAGCGGCCAGGGCACGGGCGCAGGCGCCACGGCGGTGATCGCCACCGAGGCCTCGGCAAGCCCCTCGGCATCAGCTGCTGCATCCGGTGCAGGGGCAGGCACCGCCGCCGGTGTGCGCCAGGCCGAAGTTACCGTCGAAATCGAAGGGGAAGCCCTGCGGGCCCAACTCGCCTGGGCGAGCGATCGGGCGGGCGAGGTGCAGGCCAACGTCAGCACCCGTCTCACACCCGGAGCGCCCGGCGCCTCCGCCGCTGCGGGCGCCAGCCCCTCCTCGCCCGTCAACTCTTCGCCAGCCACCTCTTCGCCCTTCACCTGGGCGCCCGATGCACCCCTGGCCGGCACCCTGCGCGCGCGCCTGCCCGACGTGGGCGTGTGGTCGGCCCTGGCCCCGCCCGGCTGGCGCGTGCGCGGCACGCTGGACGCCAGCGCCACCTTGTCAGGCACCCGAAATGCGCCGCGCTGGGCCGGCACGCTGGGCGCCGACGACATGGCCGTGCGCTCGGTGGTCGATGGCGTAGACCTGCAGGGCGGCCGCCTGCGCGCCACGCTGCAAGGCAACCAGCTCAATATCACCGAGTTCCGCCTGCAGGGCGGGCGCGGCAGTGGCGCGCGCATTGCAGGCTTCAGCGGCAACCGCACGGCCGCCCCGCAAGACGGAGGCATGCTCACCGCTACTGGCCGCGTGAGCTGGGGCGACAGCGCCACCGCAACCGCAGCCACGGGCCTATCAGGCATAACCATGTCACTGCAGGCCGAGGCCAAAGCGCTACAGGTGCTGGTGCGGGCCGACCGGCAGATCAGCGTGTCGGGCCAGCTGCAAGCACAGCTTCAGCAAGGCCAGATCAGCCTGCGCGGCAAGCTCACCACCGACCGCGCCACCATCATCCTGCCCGACGAAACCGCGCCCACGCTGGGCTCCGACGTGGTGGTGCGCTCTGCTGCCAAGGACCGCGAAGACCAGGCCAAGGCCCAGGCCGCCGCCAAGGCCAACCAGGTAGCGGCGCAGGCCGAAACCGCCAAGCCCCCCGACATCGCGATCACCCTGAACCTGGGGCGCGACTTTGCCCTGAGCGGCCAGGGCATCACCACGCGGCTGACGGGCGAGGTGGACATCCGCAGCAGCGCCGTGCCCGGCGCCCCGCCGCGCGTGACCGGCGAGGTGCGCACCGAAGAAGGCCGCTACCGCGCCTGGGGCCAGATGCTGGACGTGGAGACGGGGCTCATCCGCTTCAACGGCCCCTACAACAACCCCTCGCTCGATATCCTGGCGCTGCGGCCCAACATCAGCGTGCGCGCAGGGGTGCAGGTCACCGGCAGCGCCCAGGCGCCGCGCGTCAAGCTGTATTCAGACCCCGAGCTGCCCGATGCCGAAAAACTCTCGTGGGTGGTCCTGGGCCGCAACGCCTCCGCAGGCGGCGCCGAAGCCGCCGTCATGCAGCAGGCCGCCCTGGCCCTGCTGGGCCGCCGTGGCGGCGGCAACACCAGCGCCAACATCGCCAGCCGCATCGGCCTGGACGAAATCGGCTTTCGCAGCGCCACCACAGGCGAAGACGCCAGCGCCGCCGCCCTCACCTTCGGCAAACGCCTGTCCAAGGATTTGTATGTGACCTACGAACGCAGCTTGTCGGGCACGCTGGGCACGCTGTACATCTTTTACGACCTTACCCGCAGCCTCACGCTGCGCGGGCAAACGGGCGAGAAGAGCGCGGTGGACATCATCTACACGGTGAAGTACGACTGAGGCTGCGCACTCCGGCGGGCGTGCGCGTGCCCACTACAATGCGCGGCTGTCTTGCTCCTCGTAGTTCAATGGATAGAACGAGTGCCTCCTAAGCGCTAGATACAGGTTCGATTCCTGTCGAGGGGACCAAATTCATGGCGAAATGGCCTCTAGCGCTTGGTGGATAAGCGCTAGCAGCTATTTAATCAATAGCCAACACTGCAGCCGCAGCCTGCAGAATGCGCACCAAGCCATCGAGCTGCGCTATCCAATCGCCGTTTGCATTTGGTCACAAATGTGTAGATTGACATGATATGTCAACGCACCTATTCTCCCCATCCATGCAGGCACACGGATCTTCCCCGGCCGCCTGTCCCACCCGTGTGATGAAGGAGACGCTGTGCCCACTTTGCTGGAACAACTCAACAACCTGGACGTGCTGACCTCCGCACTCATGGGCGGCGCAGCGGTGCAGTTGCAGCCCATCGCAGGGGATGTGCCTGTGGTGCAGGTCAGCATCGAGGGGCGCGATGAGCTGCCTATCTTTGTGACCTGCTCGGACATGCAGGTCATATGCCTGTGCTACCTGTGGACCGATGCCGATGTGCGCCCCGAGCGGCGCGCCGAGCTGATGGAAGCACTGCTGGACCTGAACCCTTCGGTGCCGCTGTCTGCCTTTGGCCGTGTGGATGGGCGCTTTGTGCTGGTGGGTGCGCTGGCCCGTGCGGCGCGCGCTGAAGACGTGGCGCACGAGGTGGCGGTGCTCAGCGACAACGCGCTGGATGCACTGGATGCGCTGGCTGAATTTCTGCGCTGAACGGCGGCCCCCCCCTCGCAGTCCCCTTTTTTCATGATCTTTCGACGTTGACAGGAGAACACCATGTCGGTCATCAAGAAACTCGTCACCCTGCTGCGCGGCAGCGCCCGCGAACTGGGCCAGAGCGTGGTCGATGGCAATGCCACGCGCATCTACGAACAGGAAATCATCGACGCCAAGGCCAGCATCACCGAGGCCAAGACCGAACTCACGGGCGTGATGGCCAAACAGATGCAGACGGCGCGCGACATTGAGCGTATCAAGGCCGATCTGCTGCGCCACGAAGACCTGGCCGTGCAGGCGCTGCACAAGGCGCAGGAGAACCTGGCGCTGGAAGTGGCCGAGCGCGTGGCGGGCCTGGAGACGGAGCTGAACGCGCAGACCCAGGCCCATGCCAGCTACGCCATGCAGGTGTCGCGGCTCAAGGACTTGATCCGCGCCGCAGAGACCCGCGTGCGCGAACACGAGCGTGAGATTGGCATCGCCAAGACCACCGAGAGCGTGTACCGCGCCACCCAGAGCATTTCGGAAAGCATTGGCGCCACGGGCTCGCAGCTGACCAGCGCCCGCGATTCGCTGGAGCGCATCAAGAAGCGCCACGAAGACCTGGCCGACCGCATGGCGGCGGCGGAACAGCTGGACCAGGAGTTTGGCCACCGCGCGCTGGAGCGCAAGCTGGCCGACGCGGGCATTGGCGACAGCGACAAGGTGCGCGCCGCCCAGGTGATGGAACGCATTCGTGCCCGCCAAGCAGCTGCCGTTGCGGGCACCACCACGTCCCCGGCCACGCCATGAGCCCCGCCCCGCGCAAGCCGGTGCGGTGGCAGGGCTCCGAGCCCGCGCTGCGTGCCGTGCAGGTGGCCTTTGATGTGGAGGAAGCGGTGATGGAAGCCATCCGGGTCGCGGCCTTCCATGCCAACGTGTCGACCTCCACACAAATCCGCAGCGTGCTCAACCTGCCTGTGGCGGCGCGTCCCAAGCGGCCCCGGCTTACGGTCACGCTGGACACCGCCGACTACACCGTGCTGGCCAGCCGCTACGGCCTGGCACCCGACGACCGGCTGGGCATCAAGGAAGCGGCAACACGCGAGCTGATTGCGTTTGTAGAGCAAGTGCCGCAAGTTGCCCCCAGCCCCGGCCCGGCCAAGGCGGCCCGCAGGGGCAAAGGCAAAGGCGAGATGAGGCCCTGACACGGCACCGACTCGCAAAAAAACAAAATCAAAAACAAGCAATCCTCGATCAAGAACCAACACAACGAGGAGGAGGGAGTTTCATGTTCGCCAATCTTGTTGCTGCGGCCACCGGGTTTCCGACCGCCATCTATACCGTGCTGCTGGGCGTGGTGCTGGTGTATTGGCTGCTGGCCATTGTGGGCATGGTCGATTTCGAGTCCAGCGGCATTGACCTGGACATCGAGGCCCATGCCGATGCCAGCGCCGACGACCTGGGCGCCATTGCGAGCTACGTGGTGGCCTTCGGCCTGAACGGGGTGCCGTTTTCCATTGTGGTGAGCCTGCTGGTGCTGGTGGGCTGGACGCTGTCGTGCATGGCGGGCGTCACGCTGCAGGCGTGGATCCCGACGGACATCCTGCGGTGGCTGGCGGGCCTGGTGATTCTGGTGGTGTCGGCCGCGCTGTCGCTGGTGATTACCGCGCGCATCGTGCGGCCGCTGCGAGGCCTGTTTGTGAGCCACACGGCGCAAACCAATGCGTCGCTGGTGGGCCAGACCTGCAAGGTGCTGACCGGCGTGGTGGACGAGCGCCAGGGCCGTGCCGAGGTGGCCCAGCGCGGCGCCAGCATCAATATCCGCGTGTGGTCGCCCAGCCCCAACCTGCTCAAACGCGGCGACACCGCGCTGATCACCGACTACGACTCGGGCAGCCACCGCTACCTCGTCATGCCGCTGCCGCCCGCGTGACCTTGCAGCCACCCATGGCTTGCGACAACCAAAACCGTGCGCCAGCCGGTCCCTGATCTTCCGTTCTCTTCAATTCAACCCTTTCAGCAGAAAGCGTTCTCATGCAGCAATCCTTCATGGTCATCCTGATTGCCGTTGGCGTCCTTGTCTTCCTGATCCTGGCGATGTTCGCCATGTTCGCGAAGTTCTACCGCAAGGTGGAGCAAGGCCACGCGCTCATCATCAACACCCTGCGCTCCGAGCCCGAAGTCACCTTCACCGGCCGCATGGTCTACCCCATCATCCACAAGGCCGAGCTGATGGACATCTCGGTCAAGACCATCGAGATCGACCGCTCTGGCGACCAGGGCCTGATCTGCGCGGACAACATCCGCGCCGACATCAAGGTGAAGTTCTTCGTGCGGGTGAACAAGACGGCCGAGGACGTGCTGCGCGTGGCCCAGGGCATTGGCTGCGCGCGCGCCTCCAACCATGAGATTCTGGAAGACCTGTTCTCGGCCAAGTTCTCCGAGGCGCTCAAAACCGTCGGCAAGTCGCTGGACTTTGTGGACCTGTACCAGGCGCGCGACCGTTTTCGCGACAAGATCATCGAGCAGATTGGCGATGACCTCTCGGGCTATGTGCTGGAAGACGCGGCCATCGATTACCTGGAGCAGACGCCGCTGTCCAAGCTCGATGCCAACAACATCCTTGACGCGCAAGGTATCAAGAAGATCACCCAGCTCACGGCCGTGGAACACGTGGTGACCAACGAGCTGCGCCGCAACGAGGAAATGCAGATCAAGAAGAAAAACGTGGAGACACAGGAAGCCCTGCTGGAGCTAGAGCGCCAGCAGGCCGACGCCACCGCCCGCCAGGCCCGCGAAGTAGCCACCGTGAAGGCACGCGAAGAAGCCGAAACCTCCAAGATCCAGGCCGAGGAGCGCACCCGCTCCGAAATGGCGCGCCTGCAGTCGGAGCAGCAACTCGCTGTTCAGCAGGAAAACGTGCTGCGCGAAAAGGAGGTGGCCGAGAACAACCGCAAGCGCGCCGTGGTGATCGAACAGGAACGCGTAACCCGTGCACAAGAACTGGAAGTGGTGGCTCGCGAGAAGGAAGTGACGCTGCAGCGCATTGAAAAAGACAAGGCTGTGGAAGTGCAGAAGAAGGCCATCGCCGACGTGGTGCGCGAGCGCATCGTGGTCGAACGCACGGTGGCCGAGCAGGAAGAAGCCATCAAGGAAGTGCGGGAAGTGGCAGAGGCCGACCGCACGCGCAAGTCCATCGTGATTGGCGCCGAGGCCGCTGCCGAAGAAAAGGTCATCATGGAAGTGAAGACCGCCGAGGCGCAGGAACGCAAGGCCCGCCACAAGGCCGCCGAAGACCTGGTACTGGCCGATGCCCGCCTGAAGGTGGCCGAACGCGATGCCGAAGCCAAAAAGCGCGATGCCGAAGGCATTGAAGCCCTGACCGCAGCGCCCGGCCTGGCCGAAGCCAAGGTGCAGATGGCCAGCGCCAGCGCCAAGCTGGCCACCATGGAGGCCGAAGCCAGCGGCAAGGAAAAAGTGGGCCGTGCCGAGGCCCAGGTCATCGAAGCCCAGGCCCAGGCAGAGGCCGTGGGCCTGCGAGCCCGCATGGAAGCCGAAGCCGCCGGCAAAGAAAAGGTCGGCCAGGCCGAAGCCCTGGTGCGCACCGTGGATGCCGAAGCCCTGGCCAAGATGGGCGACGCCGAGGCGCACAACATCGACGTGAAGTTCAACGCCGAAGCACGCGGCCTGAAGGAAAAGTTCGAGGCCATGAAGGCCATGAGTCCAGAGACCCGCGAGCACGAGGAATATCGCATGCGCCTGGAGCGCGCACACACCGAAACCCTCAAGGGCATCGAGGCGCAAACCGCCATCGCCAAGGAACAGGCCGAGGTGCTGGGCGTAGCGCTGCAAAACGCCAAGATCGACATCGTGGGCGGCCAGGGTGACTATTTCGACAGCTTTGTGCGCGCCCTGTCGGTGGGCAAGGGCATCGACGCCACGGTGGGCAAGAGCCAGACGCTACAGGTCGCCTTCAAGGACCAGTTAAGCGGCGAGCGGGATGTCGTGGACGACCTCAAACAGATCCTCGGCGCTGCGGGCGGATCAGCCAGCGAGCTGCAGAACCTGAGCGTTTCGGCCCTGCTGACCCGCATTGCCACCCAGGGCACCGATGGCCAAAAGCAGGCGCTGCAGCAGCTGGTGCAGAGCTTGCGCAAATAAAAACCATAGCTGCTTGCGCTTTTTTTGTAAGGAATTCAGGTTGTTATCGAGCCGAAACCGAACAAGAAAAAGCGCCAGCCGCTCCTGATTTTGAAGCACCCTCACCGCCCCAGATTACACAGACCTTGCGAAAAGGCTGCTGCATGGTTTCTGTGGGTGAGCGAGGGTAGCGCCTTCTGCCGCCTGAGGCGCCCAGTCCGTCAAGTTAACTGAAACGGCCCATGACCGATCACGCCCCCCCTACAGACCCCAGGAACGCCATCGACACCAGCGTGGCCGAAAGTAGCAGCTACGAGCTGCTGAAAAAGCGCCTGGAAGCCCAGGGCGACCAGCTGCTGTCCAAGGCCCAGGCGCTCAATGCGGCACGCATTGAACAGTTCGGCCAGCGTGACCAGCAGCTGCTGATGCGGCTGCGTGCGCGCACCGAGCACAATTGCGTGGCGCGCGACCTGGCCTACATCGGCGGCAACCGGCTGCTGTTTGGCTACAACGTGTTCATGGGCCTCAAGCGCGAGACGCGGGTGGAGGACGTGTTTGCGCTGTACGAGCTGGCGCACCACGATGCGAGTATTGAAGGGGTGGGCGCGCCCGAGAGCGATGAGCTTGTGCAGGTGCCCATCGCAGGCAGTTTTCTGGACGACCCACGCTTTGTGGCCGACTTCAACGAGCTGTATACCTACTACAAGCAGGCGACGCTGCAACTGCTGCGGCCCACGCCCGAGTTTCTGCTGGCGGCCTTCCAGATCGGGCAACAGGCGCAAGACATCCGCGTGTTCCGCTGGCGGCGCGAGAGCGATGGCTCGCTGAAATACGTGGACAACCGGGGCGAGCGTGACCTGACGCCGCCACCCAGCCACGACTTCAGCTGGACGCCGCTGACGCGTGAACACCATGTAGGCGGCGCCCACCCGCACATCAACGTGCTGGACACAGTGTTTGTCGAAACCGTGGGCGGCACGCTCACCGTCAAGGTCGAGAACAACACCGAAACCGGTCTTGGCATCTACGAAGAACCGGTGGACGACGCCAACCAGGCGCTGGGCGATGCCGAGTTTGCGTATGCCAAGCTGGGCCTGCTGATCCTGCTGCAGGTGCGCCCCTACCGCGAAAGCACCACGCGCTACCTGGTGTTCAACCAGCGCACGCAGCAGGTGGTGCGCATCGACGCGGTTGGCGCGTCGTGCATGCAGCTGCCGGAGGACCACGGCATCATCTTCCCCGGTGGGTACTACCTGCAATCGGGGGAGACCAAGCGCTTTGACCTGCCACCCGAGCTGACCGAGCAGCTGCGCTTTACGCGCATGAAGCGCTCGCCCAACGGCGAGGACGTGGCCTACATCTTCTACGGCACCGTGCCCCCGCCGCAGGGCAGCCCGGCCACGCTGGATGCGGGCTGCTACGCCATATTCACCTACAACCTCATCGAAAAATCCCTCGCGCCGCCCATCCTGGCGGACGGGTACAGCACCTTCCCCGACGGCCGCATGCTGGTGTTCCAGGCCGCGCGGGGCGAGGCGACGCGCGTGCACCCCATGCAGCTGTGGCGCACCCCGTTTGCAACCGAAGAACACGCCAGCCGCCAGCCCGCAGGCACGGGCTTCTTCGGGCGTGTGGGCAATGCCGACCTGGTGCGCGGCATCTCGGACCTGCTGGGCATTGCCCGCATGGTGCGCGAACAGGTGCCCACGCGCACCGCGTACGAAGACCTGATCCGCCAGTGCCAGCGCGCACGCGACGCCTACTTCTGGCTGGATGCGGGAGAGGTGCAGAACGCCGCCGCCGACCTGGGCGGCATCGAGCAGGCCGCGCAGGCCACGCTGGGCGAGTTTGAAAAGGTGGAGAGCATCCGCCAGGACACCAGCCGCGCGCTGCAAAAGGCCGAAGGCCAGCAGCGCGAGCTGATGACCGCCATTGCCAGCCAGCTCTGGCGCAGCCCCAGTGACTTTGTGCAGGCATTGAACCGCCTGCGCCAGCGCCAGGGCGAGCTGCACCTGCTGCGCGAGCTGCGCTATGCCGATCTGGCCACCATTGATGCCATGGCCGCGCAACTCACGGCCGAACAGCAGCGTGTGGGCGAGCGGGCGCTGCAGTTCCTGTCCGACGAAAAAGCCTTTGACGGCCAGCGCCAGGCCCTGACCAAGGTGGCCGCCTCCCTGCCCCAGGCAACGACGGCGGGGCTGCTGGCCGAACACCTGGCCACGCTGGACACCGAAGCCGCGAGCCTCGATTTGCTCAGCGAACAACTGGGCAGCCTGCCCGGCGGCGATGCGGTACAGCGCACCACCATCCTCGACCGCATTGCGCTGCTGTACGCCGACATCAACCGCCTGCGCGCCGATGCCCGCGCACGCCGACGTAACCTGGGTGCGGCCGAGCAACGTGCCGAGTTTGGCGCGCAGTTCAAGCTGTTTGGCCAGGCCGTGGAGAACGCGCTGGAACTGTCGGACACGCCCGAAAAGTGCGACGAAGCGCTGACCCGCCTGCTCGCGCAGCTGGAAGACATCGAAGGCCGCTTTGCCGAGCAGGAAGAGTTTCTGGCCGACATCGCCACCCAGCGCGAGAGCGTGTACGAGGCCCTGTCGGCACGCCGCCAGAGCCTGGTGGATGCGCAACAGCGCCGTGCCAAGGCGCTGGCCGATGCGGCCACACGCGTGCTGGATGGTGTGCCGCGCCGCATCGCCGGTTTCAACGAGCTGGCCCAGGTGCACAGCTATTTTGCGTCCGACCCCATGCTGGCCAAGCTGCGCGAGCAGGTGGCCGAGCTGCGCCGCCTGGGCGCGGCCGTAGCGGCGGACGATATCGACACGCGCCTGAAAACCGCACGCGACCAGGCCGTGCGTGCGGTGCGCGACCAGCGTGACCTGTCTGCCGGCACAGAAGGCGGCCTGAAGCTGGGCAGCCACACCTTCACCATCAACAAACAGCCGCTGGACCTCACCCTCGTCGCACACGGCGATGGCCTGGCCTGGCAGATCACCGGCACCGACTACCTGACCCCGGCGCACCACGACCGTCTGGAGGCCCTGCGCCCCTTCTGGCAACAGGCGCTAGTGTCCGAAACACCGCAGCTTGCGCGTGCCGAATACCTGGCCGCCGAATGGCTGGACGCCCTGCAGCGCGGCGAGGCCGAGCCCGGCTGGAGCGAGTTGCTGGTGCAGCTGGCCGAGCACGCCAGCACCGATGGCACCGAGCCCACCGCCCCGCCCGCCGTGCTGCTGGATTCGCTGCGCCGCTTTGCCGCCAGCCGCTACCAGGAGGGCTACCAGCGCGGCATCCACGACGACGATGCCCTGGCCATCGTGCGCGTGCTGGCACCCATCCAGGATGCGGCCGGGCTGCTGGTCTACGGCCCGGCCGAGCGTGCGCTGGCCAAGCTCTACTGGCACCTGGGCCTGCGCGAGGAAAGCCGCCACTCCCTGGCGCGCCGCGCACGCAGCGCGCAGCACATTGCCCAGCTGTTTTCAAAGACCCACCTGCGCGACACGCTGGAGGCCGAAGCTGCGCAGGGCCTGCGCCAGTTTGTGGAGCAGCACCCCGTGCTGACCGCGGAATGGCTGCCCGAACTGGCCCATGCACTGAGCACCGGCAACTCGGAAGGTGCAAGCGACGAGGCCCTGCTGCGCACCCTGGTGGAAGAAGCCGGTGCGTATCTGGTGCGCGAGCTGGCGCAGACCGAGATCGGTACCGCCGAGCTGTCGCCCGTTACACCCCAGTGGGTCATCAGCAACACCGGCGCCGACCTGGTGCAAGCCCTGCAGCGCGCGCTGGACCATGGCGGCCTGGCCAGCGCCTGGCAGCGCGATCTGGCCGCAGCAGAGCCGCTGGAGCGCTGGCGCCTGGCGCGTGGCTGGCTGCGCGCGTTTGCAGCCACACAAGCCACGGCCGATGGCGCCGCACCGGGCCTGGCCTGGATTGACGACGCTGCCACGGCGCTCACCTTTCAGGGTGCACGCCGCCGCATCAATACCACGCTGGACGCGCAGGTGGCCGGGCTGCGCAGCGAACACGCGCGCATCCAGCACGGCGCGCTGGCGTTCAACCTCAATGACTTCCGCCGCCGCGTGCGCCACCACCGCAGCCACGCGGTGCAGGGCTTCACGCAGCTGCAGGCCCTGCGGCACGAGCTGCTCGTGCAAGAAAAAGCGCGCCTGCATCTGGCGCAGTTCCAGGCCAAGCCGCTGGCCACCTTTGTGCGCAACCGACTCATCGACGAGGTGTACCTGCCGCTGGTGGGCAACAACTTAGCCAAGCAGTTGGGCGCCGCAGGCGACAACGCACGCACCGACCGCATGGGCATGCTGCTGCTGATCTCGCCGCCCGGCTACGGCAAGACCACGCTGATGGAATATGTGGCCAACCGCCTGGGCCTGGTGTTTGTGCGCATCAACTGCCCCGCCCTGGGCCACGGCGTGACCAGCATCGACCCCAGCACCGCGCCCAACAGCGCCGCCCGGCAAGAGCTGGAAAAGCTCAACCTGGGCCTGGCCATGGGCAGCAACGTGATGCTGTACCTGGACGACATCCAGCACACGCACCCCGAGTTTCTGCAAAAGTTCATCGCCCTGGCCGACGGCACCCGCCGCATCGAAGGCGTGTGGCAGGGCCAGCCCCGCACCTGGGACATGCGCGGCAAGCGCTTTGCCATCGTGATGGCGGGCAACCCGTACACCGAGTCCGGCGACGTGTTCCGCATCCCCGACATGCTGGCCAACCGGGCCGACATCTACAACCTGGGCGACGTGCTCTCGGGCCGCGAGGCCGTGTTTGCGCTGTCGTACATCGAAAACAGCCTGACCGCCCACCCCGTGACCCAGCCCTTAGCCGCACGCGAACCGCAGGACGTGCACCTGCTGGTGCACATGGCGCAGGGAGAAGCCATCGACACCAACAGCTTCGCCCACCCCTACAGCGCGGTGGAGCTGCAGGAGCTCAAGGGCCTGCTGCAGCGCCTGTTCAAGGTGCGCGATGTGCTGCTGAAGGTGAACCTGGCCTACATCGCCTCGGCCGCGCAGGACGACCGCTACCGCGAGGCTCCCCCCTTCCGCCTGCAGGGCAGTTACCGCAACATGTCGCGCCTGGCGCCGCAGGTCACGCCGCTGATGCAGGACGATGAGCTGGACGCGCTGCTGCGCGACCACTACCGGGGAGAGGCGCAAACGCTGACCACCGGCGCCGAAGAAAACCTGCTGCAGCTGGCGCAGCTGATAGGCCGCCCCACGCCCCAAGAGCAGGAGCGCTGGGACCAGATCCGGGGCGACTACCAGCGCCAGCGCAAGATGGGCGGCGCCGAAGACGACCCCAGCGTGCGCGTAACACGCGGGCTGCTGGACATTGCCCGCAGCGTGGAAGCGCTGCAGCCCCGCAAGGTCTCCGAGCAGCTGGCCCAGGCCCAGGCGGCCACGCTCTCACGCATCGAACCTTCGCTGGCCGCCCTGGCGGAGATGGCCCAGCATCTGCAATCGGGAACGACGCAGACGCAGGCCCAGATGCGCGCCAGCCTGGAAGCGACTGCTCAGGCCCTGCAAGCCCTGCAGGCCAGCACCCAGACCCTGCACAGCCACAGCGACCAGGCACAGAACCAGCGCATGGTGGATGCGCTGCTGTCCCTGTCAGTCACCTACCGCCAGCTCATCATGCCGCTGGTGCGGGCCGTGGAAGCACGGGTGGGCACAGACGCCAAGATGCACCAGGAGGTCGAACGGCTGGAGAACATGATCGACAACCTGCGCGAGCGTGCGCCGAAGGCGTAACGGCGACCGAACTCGCTCGCGGGACCGCACTTGCCGCCAGCAGTCGCATTGGGTTGCCGCTTTGCATTCGCGAGGGACACAGCCGCAGGCGGATCAGGCAGACGGATCACCCCGCCCGCCTTTTGCAGCGACCGGGTGCTCAGCGTTTTTAACGGTAGGGTCGGGGACCTCACCAGCCTCTTCGGTATTGACCGCCGTACCCGCTGCCGCGCCGCCCAAGGCACCCGCAATGCCGCCCAAGGTGCCTCCGACGACCACGCCGACCGGACCAGCGACTGCAACGCCCACGGCCGCACCGGCAGCCGCGCCCGCCATCATGCCGCCGCCCACCAGCACGGAATGGGCCTCGCGCTCTGCGTCTTCGGGCTCCAGGGCGGTCTGGGCGCCAGGTCGCGGGTCTTGCGACGGGATGCCGTAGCCGGGGCGGGCTTGGTCGGCCAAGTCTTCATCCACCGGTGGGGTGGCCGGATGAGGGAGTGTGGATGGATGCATGTGCGTCTCCTGGAAGGGGGTGACAAAACAAAACAGTTTCATCTCCCTCTCTTTTAGGGTCCACTCAGCGCCGTGTGCGCCATCCTGCAGACCGTGAGGCTGTCGGACAATGCCCGGTGCCCCGGCAGATGCGCACTTTCTCAAGTCAATACGCCACTTGCCCACCTAAGAACCTGTTCAAGCTCTTTTCGGGGTCGCACAAGTACCTTGCCGGGATAGGATGCAAGGCGCGGTGCGTAGCCAATAGCTCGGCTATTGGCAAGCGCCGCAACGCTGCAGACCGCCCGGCAAGGCACTTGCCCGAAGGGTTAGAGTGAAATCGGGCGATTGGAAGCCCCGGCTGCTTGCATGGGCACAAGCCCATGCGGCGCATCCGTTGCATCCACTCATCCCGATTGCACTCCAATGCGATCCCCGAAAAGAGCTTGAACAGGTTCTAAGATCACCCCATGTCGGCATCCCCTTCCCCCTCCATCCTTCCCTTTGCCCCACAGCCCTCCGCCAGCGCACTGGCACAGGCGCTGGGGATTCCCGTTTTTTCCCCGCACTGGCACATGCCGCAATACCCCGATGGGGCCGTGGGGCCGTGGCAGATGAAGCGCACTGGGGTGGGGCTGGACCGTGGTTACCACAGCGGCCCGTGTGTCACCTCGGGCTCGACAGTGCTGATGCGCCAGAGCGCTGCGGGCGGGTGGGAAACCTGGATGTCGCTGTCGCCGATGGAAGTGGAAAGCCAGGAACTGGCCTGCCGCCATGCGCGGGGCCACACGGTCGTGATGGGCCTGGGCATGGGCTGGGTGGCGGCCAACATCGCGCTGCAGCCCACGGTGGAGCGCGTGACCGTGGTGGAGCGGGATGGGGATGTGCTGGAGCTGTTTGGCCGTTGCCGCGTGCTGGAGGGGCTGCCGGAGTCTGCAGCGCGCAAGGTAGAGCTGGTGCAGGCCGACGCGCTGCAGTGGCAACCCCAGGGCGCGCCCGTTGACTTCCTGTATGCAGACATCTGGCTGTACCTGGCGGAGCCACAAACCTTGGCGGAGGTGCAGCGCATGCAGGCCAACGTGCACGCTGACCAGGTGTACTTCTGGGGGCAAGAACTGGTGTTGGGTGCCATGGCCAGCGCACAGGCGGCGCCCGGTACGCCCGCATGGACCGACGCGGTGGACCATGCCGTGCGCGAGACAGGTTTGCCGCTGCTGGCGCAGGCAGACGAAGGGTATGCCAACCTCATTGCGCGGGTGTTGCAGCTGCGCCAAGGCGGCCGACCTACCGCCGGTTGACCGGCTGGCAGCCCAGCCAAGGGCCTCGGGCTTTTGCGTTATTTGGTGAGCCACTTGCGCTGCGCGCGCGGCTGTACGGTGATGTCGACGCTCTGGTGCACGGCTGGCTGGCCGCTAGCGGCGTCGGTTTCCACCACGTCTTCCAAAGCGATGTCCTTGACCTCTGAATGGGTCGTTTCTTCCAGGTCGGCCAGGATGGCGCTGACCTTGCGTTCAGCCTCAGCGACCTTGGATTGTGGCAACGGCGAAGTGCGCATCATGGGCGGCTCCTGTGAGATAGACCCATTCTGGCCACGGAGCACGCTCTGTGCGTGTCATCCTTTGCCGACGGCCGGGTGTCAGCGTGACGGCCATCCCGGAGGTCTGGACATGCCCAGGCGGTGCGCGATTTCAGGCCGCCTGAGGCGCTGCGCGGTCGGCGCCAGAGGGCCGACCAGCAGTCATCGCACTGCCCATGGACGCCGCCACGATGCAGCCAATGGCCAGCCACTGGATGACGCTCAGATGCTCGCCCAGCAGCAGCAAGGCCAGCACGGCAGCCACCGCAGGCTCCATGCTGATCATGATGCCGAAGGCCTCCTTGGGCAGGCGCTTCAAGGCCATCATCTCCAGCGAGATCGGAAGGGCGCTGGACACTGCCGCCACCGCCAGCCCGATGAGCAGCACGGTCGGCGACAGCAGCGCAGCGCCCGCATGCACCACGCCCACCGGCACCACCACCAGCGCCGCCACCAGGAGGCCCAGCGACACCGTGTGCCCGGCGTGCAGGTGCCCGGCGCGCTTGCCGAACACGATGTACAGCGCCCAGAACACCGCCGCGCCTAGGGCATACAAAACTCCCACGAGGTCCAGCGTGCTGCCGTTCAAACCCAGCGGCAGCAGCATGCCCAACCCGGCCATGGCCAGCGCCACCCACACAAAATCCACGGCGCGCCGCGAAGACCAGATCGCCACCGCCAGCGGCCCTGAGAACTCGATGGCCACCGCCAGCCCAAACGGCAGGGTGCGCAGCGACATGTAGAACATAAGGTTCATGCCCCCCAGCGCCGCGCCGTACAACATGACGGCACGCGCATCAGCCCGCGACAGATGCCAGCGCCACGGCCGCCACAGCAACAGCACCAGCAACGCCGAAAAGCCCACGCGCACGGCAGTGGTGCCCTGCGCCCCCACCACCGGAAACAGCCAGTGCTTGGCCCAGGAGGTACCAATGCCCAACGCGGTGACGGAGCCCAGGACGGCGAGAAATGGGAAAAAACGGTGCAGAAGGGAAGCGCTCATGGGTTGAAAATATAGTGTGACCCATGCGTGCTTTTTGCTCGATTTTCAGGGCCCGCGTGCAACTTTCGCTCACCACCACGAGGCGCCCCATGCCCGCCACCCCAGCACTCGACCGCTTTGACATCGCCATCCTGGACATCCTGCAGACCGACAACACCACACCCCAGCGCGTGATTGCGCAGGCGGTCAACCTCTCGGCACCCGCTGTGCAGCGGCGCATCCAGCGGCTGAAAGACAGCGGCGTGATCCGCGCCAACGTGGCCGTGCTGGACCCGGTGAAAGTGGGCAAACCGCTGACCATCGTGCTGGAGGTGCACCTGGAAAACGAGCGCCCCGACCGCACCGCCCCGCTGCGCGCGCGCATTGCCAGCGAAGACGCGGTGCAGCAGTGCTACAGCGTGACGGGCGAGGCGGACTACCTGCTGGTGGTGAACGTGGCATCGATGGAAGACTACGAGGGGCTGACGCAGCGGCTGTTTGAGGGGGATGACAACATCAAGCGGTTCAGAACGTCGGTCGCACTGGCCAGCCTGAAGACCGGGCTGCGTGTGCCGCTGGACCACGCGCTTCCAACTGCCTGACTACAGCCCCAACGCCCTGCGCATCTGCGCGCCCGTGAGGCGCTGGCGCGGGCCGCCCAGCAGCTCGCACATGCGCGCATTCAGCGGCGCCTCCATGCCCTGCTGAGCCGCCAGCCTCACCACAGCCCCGCTGAGTGCATCAATCTCGGTCACACGCCCGGCTTCCAGGTCGTCCCACATCGATGAGCGCGCCTTGGCGTCGATCTGCAGCATGCGTTTTGCCAGCCGGGTGAAGAGCCAGTTGGGCAGGCGCAGCACATGGGGCAGGAGCGTGGGCGACACGGCTGTGACCTGGGCGGGTGCGATGCCTGCGCGCGCCATCACACGCAGCGCCTCGGTTTGCAGGGCAGCAAAGACGCGGCGGCAGTCGCGGTCGAGCAGCTCTTGCCGCAGAGGCAGGTCGGACAGCGCATTGACCGGGTTGTTGAGGTTGAGCAGCAGCTTGCCCCACTGCACCGCACGGATGTCGGCGGGCAACACGGTGGCCAGGCCTGCAGCGTTGAAGACCGGCGCGATGCGTTCGGTGACGGCATCACGCTGCAGTTGCAAATGGCCCGCGGTGGCACGGTGCACCTGGGCGCCGCGCAGCACCACGTTGTAAGGCACCATGCCCGCCAGAACACTCAGGCCTGGCGCCCGGGCTGTGACACGGGCCACGTTGTCCACGCCGTTTTGCAGCGAGATGACGGGCGTTCCCGGCGCACAGGCGTCGGCCAGTTCGCGCGCAGCGGATTCGGTGGCGCCGCTTTTGACGCACAGCAGGATGATGCTGTCCGGGCCCGGCGCCGCGTCGGCCAGTGTGTGTGCCAGTTGCAGCGCAGACACGGGCGCGGTACGGTCAAAGCCGTCGAGGTCCGTGACTTTGAGGCCGTGCAACGCGATGGGCTCCAGCGCATGCGGACGGCCCACCAGGCAGACCGGCTGGCCGTGGGCGGCCAGGCGCCCACCCACATAACAACCAATGGCGCCTGCGCCGAGAACGATGAAGTGCATGCGAGTGCTTTGTTGATCAACGGAAGACAGTGCACAGGGATGGGTGCCGCGCCTGCGCATTGTGCGGCGGCGCGCTCTTGCAGCCTGGCGCAGAGGCGACGGTACCTGCTGACACCTGCAGCCTTCATATTTTGGGATTTTTTGGCCTCTGGCGCTTATTCATCAAGCGCCAATAGCTATCAAAATAGAAGCATCGTCACCACCACCACCTGCGCCCAACGGGCCTTCCACCAGCAGCCCTCAGCCAAACCGCACCGTCACCAGCAGCCCCCCCAGACGCGGCGAAGCGCTGAGTTGCACCGTGGCGCCATGGCCTTGCGCAATGGCCTGCACGATGGCCAGGCCCAGGCCGCTGCCCGGGGCGCCTTCCGAGGTTTCGCGCACAAAACGCTGCATCACGCGCTCGCGGTGCTCGGGGGCGATGCCGGGGCCGCTGTCTTCCACCGTGAGCACGGCAGCATCACCCTCGCGGCGCACCCGCAGGTCCACCCGGCCGCCGGGCAGGGTGTACTTGATGGCGTTGTCCAGCAGATTGCGCGCCAGCATGCGCAGGGCTTCGGCATCACCACGCACGGTCACGGGCACGTTGGCGGCGTCGGAGTGAAGCAGGCCTACATCCATGCTGCGCGCCTGCGCGGCGGGGGCCACGTCGGCCAGGGCCAGCTGCGCCACGGCGTGCAGGTCCACGGGTTCGGTGGTGGCGGTGCTGGCCTCTTGCCGGGCCAGGGTGAGCAATTGCTCCACCAGGCGCGTGGCGCGGTCGATGCCGGCCGACAGGCGTTCGATGGCGACGGCACGCGCGGCATCATCGCCCGCGCGCTGCAGGCCCTGCAGCTGCAGGCGCAGCGCGGCCAGGGGCGAGCGCAGTTCGTGCGCGGCATCGGCCACAAAATGCTCCTGCGCGTCAAAGGCGCGCTGCACGCGCTCGAACAGCAGGTTGAGTTCACTGACCAGCGGCTGCACTTCGTCGGGCAGTTGCGCATCGCTCACGGGCGAGAGGTCATCCGCCTGGCGCTGCGCCAACTGGCGGCGCACGCGCTCCACCGGGGCCAGCGACCGGCTCACACCCCACCACACGGCCAGCACCAGCAGCGGAGCCATGATGGCCAGCGGCGCCAGCGTGCGCAGCGCCAGGCTGCGGGCCATGTCGCGCCGCGCGGCCATGTTCTGCGCCACCTGGATCACCTGCGAACGCGTCTGCATCGAAAACACCCGGTAGGTGCCGCCGCGCGCCTGTACGTTGGCAAAGCCCAGCACGGCGATCTGCGGCAGGGCCGCGCCCACGGCGGATTCAAAAATGCGCAGGCCTTCGTTGGTCCACACCTGCACGATGAATTCGTGGTTTTCGTCCTCGGGGTCCAGGCCCCTTCCCAGCCCTTGCGCATCCACCGGCAGGCCCGAGCGCAAGGCCAGTGCGGTTTGCTGCATGTGGTAGTCGAACAGCGCATCGGCCTCGTCCAGCGCACCCCGGTAGGCCAATGCGCCCTGCACTGCGCCGGCCAGCACGATGGCGGCCAGCAGGAACACCAGCAGACGCATGCGCAGCGAGCGCGGGAGCATGGACTGCAGCGCGCTGCGCCAGGAGGTAGTTGGCACGTTCTTCATCTCTATCCATCCATCCCCGCCGCATGCTCAGGGCGGGAGATTGCGCGGGGGCAGCCAGCAAGGGCCGCCCCGCAGCAAAGGCTGTCGTCCCCTTGGGGGGAAGCGGCGAAGCCGCTCAGGGGGGTCATGCCTTCGGCACGAGGTAGCCCACCCCGCGCACGTTCAGCACCAGCTCGGGCCCCAGCTTCTTGCGCAGGCCGTGGATATAGACCTCCACCGCGTTGCTGCTCACCTCGTCGCCCCAGCCGTAGAGTTTGTCTTCCAGCTGCTGGCGCGACAGCACCATGCCGGGCCGTGCGATCAGCGGCTCCAGCACCGCCCATTCGCGCGCCGACAGCACAACAGGAACTCCATTCACCGTGGCCTCGCGCGTGGCGGGGTTGATGCACACGCCCTTGTGCTCATACACCGGCTCGGCCCGCCCTGCAGCGCGGCGCAACAGGGCGCGGATGCGGGCGAGCAGTTCATCAAGGTCGTAAGGCTTGAGCACGTAGTCGTCCGCCCCCGCGTCGAGCCCCTCGATGCGCTGGGCCACGGCATCACGTGCGGTGGCCACCAGCACCGGGGTGCGGTTCTTGCGCGCCCGCAGGTCGCGCAGCACGGCAAGGCCGTCGCGCTTGGGCAGACCCAGGTCCAGCAGCACCAGGTCATAGGGCTGGGTGCGCAATGCCGTGTCGGCGGCGTCGCCGTCACGCGCCCAGTCCACGGCGTAGTGCTCGGCGCGCAGCAGGTCTTGCACGGCTTCGCCGATCATGGGGTCGTCTTCAACTAGCAAGAGGCGCATGGTGGGCAAGCATAGCCAATGAAATCAATCGGGCCACCGAAGTGGCCCGTGCAGGCATCGCATCACAGCGGACCACAAAGCTCAGCGCAGCGGTTCTGGCCAGGAGGCTGTCGGACTTGGAGCGTCGAAGCGAAAATTGGCCCCAGCGAGGACAGCTTTTGCCGGATTTGCAGCCTCATAGCCGAGCTATGGGGCAAAAAGACGGTAAAAAATGGACCGCTGCGGCCAATTTGCAGCCGACGACTTCCAAGTCCGACAGCCTCCTACGCGTTTCGTCGCAGACAGTACCGAAAGTACGGCAAGACGGAACAACGACGCCAGGAGAGCCTTTGGGACCGCTTAGCCCAAACGCACCGGCACAAAGATCTTGTTGCCATCGCGCTCGATCAGCAACGCCACCGACTTGCCCGTGGTGGCCTTGGCCATTGCCGCGCGCACCTGCTCGATGTTCTTGGCGGGCGCGCCGTTGATGGCCAGCAGCACATCCCCCGGCTGCACACCGGCCGCCGCAGCGGGGCCGCGCGCCTGTTCGATCACCAGGCCCTCGCTCACGCCTACCTCGCGGCGCTCCTCGGGGTCCAGCGGGCGCAGCGACAGGCCCAGCTGGCCCTTGCCCACGGCATCGTCGTTGCGCGCCTGCTTGGTCGCCTTATCGCTGGCGTCGCCCAGCGTGGCGGTCAGCTCCAGGGGCTTGCCCTGGCGCCACACCGACAGCTTGGCCTGCTGCCCCGGCTGCGCCTGGCCCACCCAGGCGGGCAGGTCGCCCGAGGCCACGATGGGCTGGCCGTTCACCTGGCGAATCACGTCGCCCGCCTGCAGGCCTGCTTTCTCGGCCGGGCTGCCCTTGCTGACGCTGGCGACCAAAGCGCCCTCGGGCTTGTCCAGCTGGAAGGATTCAGCAAACGCCTGGTTCACCTCCTGCACGGCCACGCCCAGCTGGGCGTGGCGCACCTTGCCGGTGGCCACAATCTGGTCCTTGATCTTGGCGGCCAGCTCGATGGGGATGGAGAACGACACGCCCTGGTAGCCGCCCGAGCGGCTGTAGATCTGCGAGTTGATGCCCACCACCTCGCCGCGCGCGTTGAACAGCGGCCCGCCAGAGTTGCCGGGGTTCACCGCCACGTCGGTCTGGATGAAAGGCACCAGGCTGTCGTCGGGCAGCGAGCGGCCCTTGGCGCTGACCACGCCCGCCGTCACGCTGTTTTCAAAGCCAAAGGGCGAGCCGATGGCCAGCACCCATTCGCCCACCTGCAGGTCGCGCGTGCTGCCCAGGCGCACGGTGGGCAGATCCTTGGCGTCGATCTTGAGCACGGCCACGTCGGTCTTGGGGTCGGCGCCCAGCACCTTGGCGCGGAACTCGCGCCGGTCAGTGAGCTTGACGACCACTTCGCTCGCGCCCTTGACCACGTGGGCATTGGTCAGCACCAGGCCATCAGGGCTGACGATGAAGCCCGAGCCCTGGCCATGGGTGGGTACGTTGGGCTGGCCTTGCGGGCCCGCGCCGGGGAAACCGAACTGGCGAAAGAATTCGTAAAACGGATCGTTCGGGTCGATCTGCGGGCCACGGCCCTGGCGGGCAGCGGGTTGCTCGTCATCGTCGTCATCGTTGGCCATCGCCGTCTTGGTGCTGCCCGTGACGCTGATGTTGACCACGGCCGGGCCGTTCTGCGCGGTGATCTGCGCAAAGCTGGGCAGCGCACCGCCCGGGGCCATGGCCGTCTGCGCCACGATGGGCGTGGAGGGTGTGACCGCGCGGGCCTGGTGCCCGCTGATGAGGCCGGCGCCGGTGGCGCCCACAGCGCCCGCGGCCACCAGGGCCAGGATCAGGCGGCGGGGAGTGGATGCAAGCGTGTTGTTCATGGTGTCTGCCTTTTCAATCAGGGTTGCGATGGAAGGCAGTGTGGGCACGGACACTTAGACGAAACTTAGGCGGCGTGATGTGCCCATGGGTATCTGGACAGCATTCCTGTTTCGTCCCGAGAGCCGTCGACATCGGCACTGCCCCAGACCAGTGCCACCGTGCAAGGACCGCCCCGCCGCACGGGTGGCGTCCCCCTGCCCGCATCGCGCAGCGATGCGAGAGCGGGGGGAAGGCGCGAAGCGACTCAGGGGGGTGTTCTCTGCTTCACAGGAACATGCCGCCCGACGCCTCGATGCGCTGCGCATTCACCCAGCGTGTGGCCGGTTGCAGCAGCGAAGCGACCAGCGGGCCGATATCGTCCGACACGCCCACACGGCCCAGTGCCGTTTGCGCGGCCACGAACGCATTGAGCTGCGCGTTGTCGCGCACCGCGCCGCCGCCAAAGTCAGTCTCGATGGCGCCCGGGGCCACCACGTTCACGGTGATGCCACGCGGGCCCAGTTCTTTGGCCAGGTAGCGGCTCAGCACCTCGATGGCGCCCTTCATGGCCGCGTAGGCGGCGTAGCCCGGCAAGGCGAAGCGGGCCAGGCCCGACGACAGGTTCAGGATGCGGCCGCCATCGTTCATCAGCGGCAGCAGGCGCTGCGTGAGGAAGAACACGCCCTTGAGGTGCACGTTGACCAGCGCATCGAACTGCGCTTCGGTGGTTTCGGTGATGGGCGCATGCACGCCCATGCCCGCGTTGTTGACCAGAAAGTCAAACCGCTCGCGCTGCCAGTGGCTGCGCAGGGTTTGCTGCAGCTGCGCAGCGAAGGCTTCGAAGCTGGCTACATCGCCCACATCCAGTGGCAAAGCCACAGCACGGCGGCCCAGCTTTTCGATGTCGGCCACCACAGCCTGGGCTTCGGCGGCCTGATGGCGGTAGGTCAGCACCACGTCGATGCCGCTGTGTGCAGCGGCCAGCGCTGCGCTGCGGCCCAGGCCGCGGCTGCCGCCGGTGATCAAAACGACGGGGGTGGGGGCTGAAGAAAGGGATGAAGCGCTTGTCATGGCAGGGTCCTTTGCAGTGTCTGAAGCCCGGTCACACCGCGTGACCGGGGCTGGAGATGAACTTTATTGGAGTGCCAATCAAAGATAAACCATGCAAAATATGATTCATTGTCCATCCACGAAGAACAATGAACCCTTTAGACCGCATGCAGATCTTTGCCCGTGTGGCCGAGCTGAGCAGCTTTACCCAGGCTGCGCAGGTGCTGGGCCTGCCCAAGGCCAGCGCCTCTCTGGCCGTGCAGCAGCTGGAGGCCCACCTGGGCACGCGCCTGCTGCACCGCACCACGCGGCGCGTGCAGCTGACGCAAGACGGGCAGGCCTTTTACGAGCGCTGCAAGGACTTGCTGGACGATGTGGACGAACTGCAGGCCATGTTTCAGCAGCCCGATGGCGCGGCGCTGCGCGGGCGCGTGCGCATCGACATGTCCACCGGCATCGCGCGCCAGCTGGTGCTGCCCGCGTTGCCCGATCTGCTGGCCCGCCACCCGCTGCTGGAGGTGGAGCTGAGCAGCACAGACCGCCGCGTGGACCTGGTGCGCGAGGGTTTTGACTGCGTGATCCGCGTGGGCCCGGTGGCAGAACCCGGGCTGGTGGCCCGCCCCCTGGGCCTGGTGCGCGTGGCCAGCTGCGCCAGCCCGGGCTACCTGGCGCGCAAGGGCACACCCCAATCACTGGCCGACCTGGCGCAGCATGACCTGGTGCACTACGTGAGCACACTGGGCACCAAGTCCGCCGGATTTGAAACGATGGGCGACGACGGCAGCCCGCAGTTTCACCCCATGGCTGGGCGTGTCACCGTCAACAGCGCCGAGGCCTACCTGGGCGCCTGCGCAGCAGGGCTGGGCCTGATCCAGGCGCCTTTGCTGGGCGTGCGCGAGCTGATCGACCGGGGACTGCTGGTGGAGGTGCTACCGCACCACCCTGCCCCGCCCATGCCGGTGACGCTGATCTACCCCCACCGGCGCCACCTGCCCCAGCGCGTGCGGGTGGTGATGGACTGGCTGACCGCAGTGGTGCAGGCGCATCTGCAGAGCGAGGCCCATGGCGCACCTGCCGCCGCATGAAGGTTTCGCGCGGCGCTTCGACTACGCGCAGTCAACGGTTTCCAGTGGATTGAGATCGAATCGACAGCTATCAATTAAATAGCTACTAGCGCTTACTGGATAAGCGCTAGAGGCCAAAATCACTTAAAAATCACATGAACAGTGTCATCGCAACCCTCACCAAGTCCCGCCCAGCCTCACCCGGTGAAGCGGTACACGATGGCCCCCTGCACCACGTCGCCCGGCGCCAGCCAACGCAAGGGAAACCCTGGCTGGTTGGGCGCATCGGGATACTCCATGGGCTCCAGGCAGATGCCGTCGCCCGGCTGCCATAGCCAGACGCCCTGCTCTGCGCCCCGCCCCAGGTCGCGCACCGGATCAGCCTTGAGGCCGTGGCCTGCGTAAACCTGCACCCCGGGCGCGGTACTCCATACCTCCATGGTGCGACCAGTGAGGGGCTCGCTCAGCAGCGCCGCAAGACGCAGGCCTTGCGAGGGCGTGACGGGTGACACCGGTGGCGTCCGCACCGCGCCCTCTTCGTCCCACACATGGTCATCCAGCACCAGGTAGTGGTCCAGCCCACCCGCCAGCGACAGCTGTTCGCTGGGCTCCGCCACGGCGGCACCCACGCTGCGGGCTTCGCGAAGGTCGAAAGGCGTGGCATCTACAGGCTGCACCAACCCGCTAGGACACACATCAGCCGCCAGCGGTACATAGCGGCTGGCGGGCACTTGCAGGGTGTGGCCGTGGGTGCTGCCAGCGCCCGCCAGGTTGAAGAACGCGTGCCCGGTGATGTTGAGCAGCGTGGGGGCGTCCAGCGCCTCGCCCGTCCACGCCATATGCAGCGCGTTGTCGGCCGTGATGTGCAGGCGCAGCTGCAGGCGGAGCGTGCCCGGCACGCCGTCGTCCTCGGTGCGAAAGGTGTGGATCAGGGTGAGCGCATCGGCCTGCACGTCATCCACCGCAAACACCTGAAAGCGGCTGCCCTTGGGCCCGCCATGGTGGTGGTGGGGGCCGCTGTTGGTGGGCAGTTGCCGCTGTGCACCATCGGGCAGAGTCAACAAACCACTGCGCAACCGCCCAGCCCAGCGGCCGATGAGGGCGCCCATGGAGAGTTGCCCGTCCAGGTAGCCCTGCAGGCTGTCGTAGCCCAGCGCCACATCAACGAGGCCGCCCTGCCCGTCGGGCACCGCCACCTGTACCAGCCGTGCGCCGTAGTTGCTGACGGCCACCTGCAGGCCACCAGCACCGCGCAGGGTGAAGAGGTCAGTCGGTTGGCCGTGAAGCTCTTGCTGAAACGCTTTGCGTGAAAGGGAATAGGCCATGGCTGCGAGTCTATTTGGTGGCGGACGCAGCGGGCGCGTCGCGCGTGACCAGCCAGATGCCCCCGCACACCATCACCAGGGCCAGCAGGTTCTTCCACTCCAGCAGCGCCTCGCCCAGGAACAGTGCTGACAGCGCCGCGCCGAAGATCGGCACCGTGAAGTTGAACACCGTGACCTGGCTCACGCGGTTGTGCTTGAGCAAGATGCTCCACAGCGAAAACGCGGCCGACGACAGCAGCGCCAGGTACACCAGCAGCACGGTGGTGCCCCAGGTAAAGCCCGTGAGCGAGCCGCCCAGGCCCCAGCCAATGGCCAGCAACGCCACGCCGCCAAGCCCCAGTTGCCAGCCCGTCATCACCACCGAGTCCATGCGCTGCGACACCTGCTTGCCGTAGATGCTCGCAGCGGCCAGCACGAAGGCGGCGATCACCACAAAACCTTCGCCCAGCAGCGTGAAATCCATGTCCAACGTGCCGCGACCCAGGTTGACCACCATCACTCCGACAAAGCCGACCAGGCAGCCCCACAGCTTGGCGTGGCTCAGGCGGTCGTTGTGATAGACCCAGTGAGCGAGCAACACGCTGAAGAACGTGCCGGTGGCATTCATGATGGAGCCCTTGACCCCCGTGGTGTGCGCGAGGCCCACGTAGAAGAACACGTATTGCAGCGTGGTCTGCGCCAGGCCCAGCACCACCAGCTGGCGCCCGGCCACAAAGCCCAGCCCCCAGATGGCCTTGCGCGTGGTCACAGCCCAGGCCAGCAGGATCAGCCCCGCGCCCAGAAAGCGCCAGCCTGCAAACACCAGCTGCGTGGGAATGTCATTGCGGGCGATGCCGAACCAGGCGTAGCCGGTCTTGATAGCGGGGTAGGAGCTGCCCCAGAGCAGGCAACACAGCAGCGCCAGTGCGATGACGACCCTGGGGTCGGAAAAACGGGGATGTCCCATGTGAGTTCTTGGTCTCTCTAGTGAAACAGCCCGTGCAAAGACGGGCTGTGAGGGGGAGGCTTGCAGCCCCAGGACGCAGCCTGCAAGGCCACCGTTTCAGTGATCCGTTGCGCTACGCGCCACCGCCAACGCATGCGAAGGGCGCGGCCCAGGCGAGGGCAGCCGCGCAAGGGCCGCCCGCCGCGGATGCGGTGCTTTGCTTGTGTGCGCTGGCTGCGTCCCCCTCCCGTAGCGCGCAGCGCGTAGAGAGAGGGGGAAGACGCGAAGCGACTCAGGGGGTGTCACTTCAAGTCACCGGTGCGGGGTTGAACAGCACCAGCGCGTTGTGCAGCTTCCACTGCTCGGCCCAGGTCTTCTTGCGGCCGCTGGCCACGTCAAGCAGCAGGTGGAACATCTCCCAGCCCAGCTCTTCGATGGAGGCTTCACCGTCCGCAATCTTTCCGGCGTTGATGTCCATCAGGTCATGCCAACGGCGCGCCAGGTCGCTACGCGTGGCCACCTTGACCACCGGGCATTCGGCCAGGCCATAGGGCGTGCCCCGGCCGGTGGTGAAGACATGCAGGTTCATGCCGGCGGCCAGCTGCAGCGTGCCGCAGATGAAGTCGCTGGCGGGCGTGGCGGCGTACACCAGGCCACGCTGGTCGCGGCGTAGTTTTTCGCCCGGAGCCAGAACGTGCGCGATGGGCGCGGTGCCGCTCTTGATGATGGAGCCCATGGCCTTCTCGGCGATGTTGGACAGGCCGCCCGCCTTGTTGCCCGGCGTGGTGTTGGCCGCGCGGTCCACGCGGCCTCGGTCAAGATACTGGTCGTACCAGCCGAGTTCTCGCACGATGGCTTGCGCGACTTCAGGCGTGGCGGCGCGGCTGGTGAGCTGCTCCACGGCGTCGCGCACCTCGGTGTTCTCGCTAAACATCACCGTGGCACCCGCGCGCACCAGCAGGTCTGCGCAAAAGCCCACGGCCGGGTTTGCGGTGACGCCCGAGAACGCATCGCTGCCGCCGCACTGCACGCCCAGCACCAGCTCGCTGGCGGGGATGGTCTCGCGGCGGCGGGCGTTGAGGCGTTCGAGGTGGGGCTGCGCGCTTTGCACGATGTGGTCGAGCATGGACATGAAGCCCACATGCTCGTCGGCCTGCAGGCACACCGTCTCGGGCCCCAGGGCTGCATCGCGCTCGTCGGTGATGGGGAAGCTGCCCGGGGGCAGCAGGCGGTCGGGCTGCAGCTTTTCGCAGCCGAGACTCACCACCATGACCTCGCCCCCAAAGTTGGGGTTGAGGCTGATGTTGCGCAGGGTGCGGATGGGGATGATGGCGTCGGGCGCATCAATGGCCACGCCGCAGCCGTAGGTGTGCTCCAGGCCGATCACGTCGTCGACGTGCGGAAACGAAGGCAGCAGCTCGTCCTTGATGCGGCGCACCGCTAGGGCCACCACGCCCGCCACGCACTGCACGGTGGTGGTGATGGCCAGGATGTTGCGCGTGCCTACGGAGCCATCGGCATTGCGGTAGCCCTCGAAGGTGTAGCCCGTGACGGGTTCGAGCACCGGCGGCTTCACCGTGGCCATGGGCAGGCCTTCGAGCGCGCGGGCCGAGGGCATCTGCAGCAGGCGCTCGTGCACCCAGCTTCCCGCCGGGATGGCCTTGAGCGCATAGCCGATGGGCACGTTGTAGCGGCGCACCACATCGCCCTCGGCCATGTCCTGCAGCGCCACCTTGTGGCCCTGCGGCACCTTGTCGCGCAACGCGATGCCGGCGCCGGGCACGCCCTCAGGCAACAGCGTGCCCACGGGCAGGCCGCCGTCGTTGGCGACGATGGCGACGTTGTCGTCCGCATGCATGCGGATGGTCAAGGGGTTGTTCATATCGGTTTTCCGTAGCCTCGTGCATGACCCGCTGCCGATGCAACTGGCGCGGCGAGAGCCAGCGCACCCGTGGAACCGGCTTCGCCGGGCCACCGGGTGCGTCCCCCTCCCGCATCGCGCAGCGAAGCGAGAGAGGGGGAAGACGCGAAGCGGCTCAGGGGGTGTCTCATTTCAACACCAGGTCCGGCAGCCACATCGAGAACTGGGGCACATAGGTCACGAGCATCAGCGCGACGATGAGCGCGCTGTAGAACGGCCAGATGGTCTTCATCACTTCACCCACGCTGATACCCCCGATGGTGCAGCCAATGAACTGCGTGGTGCCCACCGGCGGTGTGTTCAGCCCGAGCGCGCAGTTGATCAAAATCACGATGCCGAACTGCTCCGTGCTCATGCCGAACTGCTGGCAGATGGGCAGGAAGATCGGCGTGCAAATGAGGATGGTGGCCGCCATGTCCAGGAACGTGCCCAGAATGAAGAGGATGATGTTCACGCACAGGAAGATCACCCACGGCGAGGTGCTCATGGACTTAAGGGCGTCGCCCGTGAGTTCGGCCACGCCGTACAGGCCGATGAGGTAGCCGAACATCGACGAGATGCCGATCAGCAGCAGCACGGTGCCCGTGGTCTTGACCGCCTTGGAGGCAGCCTTGAGAAACTGCTCGCGGGTAAGTTTCTTGTAGACGAAGACCGAGAGCAGCAACGCCCAGAGCACGGCCACCGAGGCGGACTCCGTGGCCGTGAACGCCCCCGACAAGATGCCCGCAATGATGATGACCACCACCGCCAGCCCGGGAACCGATGCCCGGAACGAGATCCACACGATCTCCCAGCCGGGGAACGTGCCCGCAGGGTAGCCGCGCTTGACGGCCACGAGGTAGGCTGCCAACAGGTTGCAGACGGTCAGCAGCAACGCAGGCACGATGCCGGCCAGGATCAGCGCCGCAATGCTCACCTTGCCGCCAGCAGCCAGCGTGAAGATGATCAGATTGTGCGACGTGGGCATGAGCGCGCCCACCAGCGAGGCGTGCGTGGTCACGTTCACCGCATAGTCGGCGTGATAGCCCTCTTTCTTCATCTGCGGGATAAGCACGGCGCCCATGGCAGACACATCGGCCACGGGCGAGCCCGAGACGCCGCCGAACAGCGTGCAGGCAAGCACGTTGCTCATGCCCAGCCCGCCGCGCACATGGCCGGCCACGCTCTTGGCAAACACCACAATGCGGTCGGCAATGCCGCCGTACATCATGATTTCGCCCGCGAAGATGAAGAACGGAATCGCCAGGAACGAGAACGGGTTCATCCCCGAAATCATCTGCTGGAAGCCCACTGCCAGCGGCAGGCCTTCATACAGGATGGTGGCCAGCGACGACAGGCCGATGGAAAACGCCACGGGCACGCCCAGCAGCAGCAGGAGCGTGAAGGTCACGCACAGAATGGTCAGCGCCATGATGGAAATCTTTGTAGGGACGTGAGATGCGGGGGCGAAATCAGAGGCTGGGAATTCTTTGGCCGCACCCGGTACGGTGCATGCAGTGGGCGGGACCCGGGCCAGGGCAGCCGAGCCAGGGCCGCCCCGCCGCGAGGGCTGCGTTCCCCTGCCCGCATGGCGCAGCCATGCAAGAGCGGGGGGAAGCGCCGCAGGCGCTCAGGGGGGTGTACTTTCATCCTAATGCCAGGCTGGCTCGACCTCTGTGCCGCGGACCAGGGCGATGATGTGCTCCAGGGAGAACATCGCCACCAGCACGCCGGCGAGCGCGGGAGGAACGTACTTGAACGCTTCGGAGATACCGAGCGTGGGAATCTTGTAGGGCGCCACGGACTCGGCGAGCACGCCGCAGTTCCAGGCCATGACCACGCCGAAGATCAGCACCAATACGTGGATCACGATTTCCAGCTTGTGGCGCAGCCAGTCGGGCGCGAGCACCAGGAACGATTCGAGGCCGATGTGCCCCGCATCGCGCACACCTACGGCCATGCCCAGCATGGTGACGTACAGCACCAGGAGCACTGCACCACTCTCGGCCCAGGTCGGTGTGTTATTGAAGATATAGCGTCCAATGACCTGGTAGAGCACGGCGCAGACCAGAAGCACCAGCCCCGCCACTCCCAGCTGCAGACAAGAGCGCGCAATGAAGGCGCAAAGACGCGTGTACATAGAGAACATTCAGAAGACGGAAAGAGGGACCCGCCGCAGGGCATACTGCGCTGCGGCATGGAATGCCAGGATTACTGCACCGTGTCGATGCGCTTGACCATGTCCTGGAGCTTGGGGTCCTTCAGGAATTTGTCGTACACCGGCTTCATCGCTGTCTTGAAGGCGACCTTGTCGATTTCGACGATCTGCGCCCCCGCAGCCTTCACCGTGGCCAGGGACTTTTCTTCACGCTCGTCCCAGATCTTGCGCATGAAGCCCACCGATTCCTTGGCGGCAGCGCGGATGGCCTTTTGCTCGTCGGCGCTCAGGGTGTCCCACACGCGCTTGCTGAACAACAGAATCTCAGGCGCCATCGAGTGCTCGGTCTTGTTGAAGTACTTGGCAACCTCGAAGTGGCGTGAGCTCTCGTAGCTGGGGTAGTTGTTTTCGGCGGCGTCCACCAGGCCGGTCTTGAGCGCGGTGTAGACCTCACCAAACGGCATGGGGGTGGCGTTGGCACCCATGGCTTCGAGCAGGGAAACCCACAGATCGCTCTGCTGCACGCGCACCTTCAGGCCCTTGACGTCGGCCAGCGTCTTGACCGGTTTCTTGACGGTATAGATCGAGCGGGCGCCGGAGTCATAGAACGCCAGGCCGACGAAGCCTTGCGATTCGCAGTCCTTCAGGATCTCGTCGCCAATCGCGCCATCAAGCACCTTGCGCATGTGTTCCTTGTCGCGGAACAGAAAGGGCATGGTGGGCACCATGGTGGCGGGACAGATGTTGTTCATGGGGGCGACGTTCACGCGCGTCATGGCAATGGCGCCCAGTTTGGTCTGCTCGATGGTGTCCTTCTCGATGCCGAGCGATCCCTTGGCGTAGACCTTGATGCTGTGCTTGCCGCCCGTGGCTTTGGACAGCGTCTCGCCCATGTGGCGCACGGCCAGCACGGTGGGGTAGTCCTCGGGGTGGATGTCCGACGAGCGGAACTCCGTGGCCTGCGCGGCCAGGCTGCCAAACAGCATGCTGGCGGCCAGAGCGACGCGGCCGAACAAGTGGGGGATCTTCATGGTTGTCTCCTGGTTGAAAGTGTTGTGAATTGGGGGAGAGCTCCGAAGGCCTGTGGTCGTCAGGCGCTCCGGTAGGGTGTTTCTGGCAGTCCCGCCACGCCGGGGCGGGTGGCGAAAATGCCGCCGCCCAGCGCCACGTCGTCGCCCTGCGGCTGACCGGGGCGGATGGAGGTGATGAACAGCACGTCCAGACCCGGGCCGCCGAAGCTGCACATCGAGGGCTTGCTCGTGGGCACGGCGATGGACCGGTCCAGGCGGCCGTCGGGCGTGAAGCGGTGCACCACGCCGGCGTCGTTGCCGCAGATCCAGTAGCAGCCGTCGGCATCCACCGCGCCGCCGTCGGGCCGGCCGGGCAGATCGCGCATGTCCACGAACAGCGAGCGGTCGCCCACCGATCCATCGTCGTGCAGAGGCAACTGCCAGATCAGCTGCACGCTGGGGTGACTGTCGCTCAGGTACATAGTTGTGCCGTCTGGACTGAAGCCCAGCCCGTTCTGCGTGACCAGGCCCTGCACTTGTGGTGCAGACAGGCCGTGCTGCGCATCCATGCGGTACAGGCTGCCCGCGGGCCGCGCCAGCGACATGTCGCGCACCATGGTGCCTGCCCAGAAGCGGCCCTGGCGGTCGCAGCGGCCGTCGTTGAAGCGCATGCCGGGCTGTGGGTGATCCACACCTGCATGCAGCGTGGCTGACAGCAGGCCGCCCGCCTGGGGCTGCAGATGGAACACGCCGGTGTCCATGCCCGCGATGAGGCCGCCCGCCGCATGCAGGGCGATGCAGGCAGGGCGCTCTGCGGTGTCCCAGCTTTGTACGCGCTGGTCCGCATAGGTCCAGCGGTGCAGCTTGCGGCCTTCGATGTCCACCCAGTAGAGCGCCTGCTCGGCAGGGCTCCACACTGGGCTTTCGCCCACTTGGTCCCGGTGGTCGGGCAGCAGCAGTTCCACCGCAAGCGTCCTCTGCGCGCTCATTCGAAAGGACCGGTGCGCACGAACGGACCGCCCTGGTAGATGACGGCGGGGTCGGTCAGGTCGGGGTGCGGATCGGCGGCTTCAACCTTGGCGCGGAAGGGCTCGGAGCTGTCCTGCGGGCGGTAGCCGATGTGGCGCGCCAGGGTGTTGTCCCACCAAGTGGTGGTGTTGTCGCCCATGCCGTAGATGATGCTGTGGCCCACCACCGGTGCCGTGAGGCTGGCAACAACGAGGCGCTCCAGGTCGTCGTAGCTCATCCAGGTGGCCAGCATGCGGCGGTTGCGCGGCTCGGGGAAGGAAGAGCCAATGCGCAGGCACACGGTTTCAATGCCATGGCGGTCAAAGTAGAAGCGCGACAGGTCTTCGCCAAAGGCTTTGGACACGCCGTACAGGCCGTCAGGCCGGGCCGGGTCGTTGGGGCCCACCACTTCGTCCTGGCGATAGAAACCGGTGACGTGGTTGGAGCTGGCAAACACCACCCGCTTGACGCCTTGCTTGCGCGCCGCTTCATACAGGTTGTAGACACCCACGATATTGGCCTGCAGGATGGGCTCCCAGGGCTGCTCGGTGGAGACGCCCCCGAGGTGCACCACGGCATCAACGCCCTCCAGCAAGCTGAGCACGGCGCCCGCGTCTTCGAGGCGTGCGGGGCGCAGCTCCTCCCCTGCGCCTTCGTCGCCCAGGTTCGCGATATCAGACAACCGCAAGGTGGTGCAGTAGGCTTTCAGGCGCGCACGCAATTCCTGGCCCAGGCCTCCGGCAGCTCCGGTCAATAACAGGCGTTGGAAACGAATAGGCGTCGGATGGCAAGGCATGGCGGTTACAAAGGCAGAGGTTCTTGGTACAGTGGCAACAGATTCCGTTGAACGTCATCAGTTGTCGTACAACGAAAAGCAATGTACCGCTTCTGCCCCCGGCGCCCCATAGGGATAACACCAAGAAATGACCACCGATACCCCGCTTCGCCGCAAGCCCCGCACACTGGCCCTGGAGCTTGTCGAATCCCTGGGAGACCGCATCCGCGACGGCCGCCTGGCTCTGGGCGACAAGCTACCCACCGAGGCCGCCATCATGGCCGAGTTCAGCGTGAGCCGCACCGTGGTGCGCGAGGCGATTTCCAAGCTGCAAGCCTCTGGCCTGGTGGAAACGCGGCACGGCATCGGCACCTTTGTGCTGGGGCTGGGGCAGGCGCCCGGCTTCAAGATCACCCCCGACCAGTTCAGCACCCTGCGTGACGTGATTGCCGTACTGGAGCTGCGCATTGGGGTAGAAACTGAAGCCGCCGCGCTGGCCGCGCAACGCCGCACCGAGGCCAACCTGAAAGCCATGCGCGAGGCGCTGGACGCCGTGGCAGCCGCCGTGGATGCGGGCCGCGACGCGGTGGCGGCGGACTTCCAGTTCCACCTGGAAATCGCACGTGCCACGCAGAACAGCCACTTCGCCGAACTGATGGGCACGCTGGGCAGCATGATCATCCCGCGCGCCCGCCTGGCCGCCATGGATTCGGCCAATGACGAACGGCGCCAGTACCTGCGCCGTGTCAACGGCGAACACGAAAGCATCTACGACGCCATCGTGGGCCAGGACCCCGACGGTGCACGGGCCGCCATGCGCACCCACCTGGCCAACAGCCGCGAACGTCGGCGGCGCGCGCAGGCCGAAGCGGGCTGAATCACCCCAGCCGAGTCACTCATTCATGAACCCTGGGGAATCATGGCCAAGGTGAGGTGCCCGGTTGTCCCATCAGTAGTTACCCGACACCCGAGGGGACTTCTTATGTTGTACGATGACATACAACGAAATATTGCAATGCTTTCGCGCGGTCGGGCCTGCGGCGCCTTTCAAACCACCAGGAGTTGTCTGTCGTAAAGCCCTCAGCGCTCATTGAAAGACATCCTTCCTGGGTGCAGCGCCAGTTTGCGCTGCGCAAGCTGCGCACTCAGCATGCAACCGCCCCTTTTTTTCTCAACACCCTCTTCTTCACCACCACACCACCACCATGCATGCAAACCTGATTGGCGGCGCCTGGACTGACGGCGTTCGCACCTACCAGAACACCAACCCGTCCGACACGCGCGATGTGATAGGCGACTACGCCGTGGCGAGCCGCGAGCAGGCACTCGAGGCCGTCGCCGCAGCGCACGCGGCCTTCCCGGCATGGAGCCTGTCCACGCCCCAACAGCGCTTTGACATCCTGGACGCGGTGGGCAACGAGATCATCGCCCGCAAGGCCGAGCTGGGCGACCTGCTGGCCCGCGAAGAAGGCAAGACCCTGCCCGAAGCCATTGGCGAAGTCGGCCGCGCCGCGGCCATCTTCAAGTTCTTTGCCGGCGAGGCGCTGCGCCCCGGCGGTGAGATGATCCCGTCCGTGCGCCCTGGCGTGGGCATCGAGATCACACGCGAACCCCTGGGCACCATCGGCATCATCACGCCGTGGAACTTCCCCATCGCCATCCCGGCTTGGAAGATCGCGCCCGCCCTGGCCTATGGCAACTGCGTAGTGTTCAAGCCCGCCGAGGTGGTGCCCGGCTCCGCCTGGGCGCTGGCCGACATCCTGCACCGCGCAGGCCTGCCGGCCGGTGTGTTCAACCTGGTCATGGGCCGGGGATCGGACGTGGGCGCCGTGCTGCTGGAAGACGAGCGCATTGCGGGCGTGAGCTTTACCGGCTCCGTCGGCACGGGCCAGCGTGTGGCCGCCGCCTGCGTGCCGCGCGGTGCCAAGGTGCAGCTGGAGATGGGCGGCAAGAACCCGTTTGTGGTGCTGGACGACGCCGACCTGAACGTTGCTGTGGGCGCCGCCATCAACAGCGGGTTCTTCTCGACCGGCCAGCGCTGCACCGCCAGCAGCCGCTTGATCGTGACCGAAGGCATCCACGACCGCTTCGTGGCCGCCATGGTCGAGAAAATGAAGACCCTGAAGGTGGACGACGCCCGCAAGGCCGGCACCGACATCGGCCCCGTGGTGGACGACCGCCAGCTCGCGCAAGACCTGGAATACATCGGCATCGGCCAGCAGGAGGGCGCCAAGCTCGCCTACGGCGGCGAAGCCCTGGAGAAGAACGCCGACGGCGCGCCCGGCTACTACCTGCGCCCCGCCCTGTTCACCGAGACCACGCCCGGCATGCGCATCAACCGCGAAGAAATCTTCGGCCCCGTAGTGAGCGTGCTGCGCGCCAAGAACTACGAGGAAGCGCTGGCCCTGGCCAACGACACGCCCTTCGGCCTGGCCAGCGGCATCGCCACCACCAGCCTCAAGCACGCCACGCACTTCAAGCGCCACGCGCAAGCGGGCATGGTGATGGTGAACCTGCCCACGGCGGGCGTGGACTACCACGTGCCGTTTGGCGGCCGTAAGAGCAGCAGCTACGGCCCACGCGAGCAAGGCCGGTATGCGGCCGAGTTCTACACCACGGTCAAGACAGCCTACACCCAGGCGTGAACCTGGCGCCGCCGCCGACGCGGCGGCGGCGGGGGCGCCAGCAGCCACGGTGCTTGCCCTGCGTCAAATTGCCGCAAAATCCGGCCCTGGCGCTGATGTAGAAAGCGGGGGAAGCTATAACATTTATAGCAAAACGCCCTGCACCGCTGTGTCGCCGCAGTATCATCGCGCCCCATGACCGCCCTCCCACGAACAACCTTTGCCGCGCTGCGCCTGTGGGTGCTGGCATGGTTCGTGGCGTCGATGGGGGTGGCGATTGCATCGCCGCTGGTAAACCCGCAATCCTTTGAAGTGATCTGCTCGGGCACCGGCGCCATCAAGCTGCTGGTGCAGGCCGACGATGGCACGGTGGAGATGGGCGCCATGGGCATGGACTGCCCCTTGTGCGCCACTCCCAGCGCGCCGCCCCCCACCCCGGTAGCCGCCGTGCTGCCACCCCACCCCCTGGCCCATGCGCTGCAGCCCGTCGAGGCCGCCCGCATCGCAGCGGCCACTGCAGCGCCACTGCCCGCACGCGGGCCCCCATCGCGCTCTTGATCTGAAGCCTGTTGGCAGTACCCCGTACCTGGTGGTCGGGCGCTGCCTTGTTCCCGCTGGTTTCCAGACCGCGCAGCCCTGCGTGCACTCCACGCGGGCCTGGTTGCGCTGTCGCCTCAAGACTAGAGCGTTTTCATGTCCCGTTCGTACTCCTCCTCCTGCCATGCTGCGGGCTCTCCGCGCCTGCCTCTTTCTCCTTCGTGCTGGGGCGTGTTCGCCACCTGCGCACTGGCCTCCCTCTCCGTCCCTGCCCAGACCACCACGCCCACGCTCAAGGCCGTGGACGTGGTGGACACCGCCGCATCCCCCAACGGCAAGCTGAACCTGGACACACCCGTGGACACCGGCAGCCGCCTGGGCCTGACGGCGCGCGAGAACCCGGCCTCCGTCACCGTGGTGGATCGCGCCACCATCGACGCACGCAGCGCACAGGACACGCAGGAAATCCTGCGCGCCGTGCCGGGCGTGGTGGCGCACAACGCGCCGGGCTCCATGTCCGCGCACTACCGGGGCTTCACCAGCAACTCGGTCGCGCAGCTGTACAACGGCATCAATCCGCAGTACGGCAGCGCCACACGCGCGGTCGATAGCTGGATCTACGACCGGGTCGAGGCCATCGGCGGCGCGTCGAGTTTTCTGTACGGATCGGGCGGCGTGGGCGGCTCTATCAACTACATCACCAAGACGGCCGAGCGCAGCGACTTCACCGAGGGCCAGCTGCGCCTGGGCTCCTACAACCTGAAGGAAGTGTCGGTAGGCCTGAACCGCCGCATTGCAGGCGGCGATGGCAGTGCAGGCCCTGCCCATTACGCGCGCATCGACCTCAACCACCGCAACGCAGGCAGCTGGATCGAAGGCACCAGAACACAGTCCACCCAACTGGCGACCTCGCTGCTGTCCGACCTGGGCGGCGGCTTCACGCACACACTGGCCTACGAATACCAGAGGGACCACGTGGACCGCCCGTACTGGGGCACGCCGGTGCTCAACCCCGCCGTGGGCGCGCTGGCCATCGACCCGGCCACGCGCTTCAAGAACTACAACAGTGCCGACGGGATGTACGAGCAGCGCGTGCAATGGCTGCGCTCGGTGGCGCAATGGCGTGTGTCGGATGCGCTGCAGCTCAAGAACACGTTCTACGTGTACGACGCCCTGCGCGACTACCGCAACGTGGAGACCTACACCTTCAATGCCACCAACACGGCGGTCACGCGCACGTCCCCGCTGTTGCAACGCCACGACCAGCAGCTCGTGGGCGACCGGCTGGAGGGCACGTACCATGGCCAGCTCGCAGGCCGAAAGAGCGACTGGGCCTTTGGCCTGGACGTGAGCGTGAACAAGCAGACGCGCTTCCCGTTCGGCCCCTTGGTCACCGTGAGCACGGTCAACCCGTACCACTTCTCCACCGAGAACTTCTTCGACATTCCCGGCATGTCACCCGTCCTGAACCCTGACAAGGACAACAAGATCACCAACACCGCGCTGTACCTGGAAAACCGCACCCTGGTGGCCTCCGGCGTGAACCTCGTCACCGCGCTGCGGCACGAGCGCATCGATCTCGACCTGGTGAACCGCCGCGCCGTCACAGCCACCGCGCCCGCCACCTTCAGCCGCAGCTACAGCCCCACCACTGGCCGCCTGGGCGTGGTGTGGGACATTGCGCCCGGCGCCAACCTGTATGCGCAGGCCTCCAACGCGGCCGACCCACCCTCGGGCTCGCTGGCCTCGGCCTCGTTTGCCGATGTGCGCAACAACAGCGAACTGACCACGGGCCGCCAGGTCGAGGTGGGCAGCAAGTTCGACTTCTGGGACGGCAAGGGCAGCGCCACGGTGGCGGCGTTTGACATCCGCCGCAAGAACATCGCATCGCAAGATCCATCCAACCCCAACCTCACAGTGCTGGTGGGCGAGCAGTCGTCCAAGGGCATCGAGCTGTCGGCTGGCATTCGGCCCACGCCGCAATGGCAGTTGCAGGGCAACCTGACGCTGACCCGCGCGCGATACGAGAACTTTGTGCAGGGCGGTGTCTCGCGCGCGGGCAATGTGCCCCAACTGGTGCCGCAGCAGGTGGCCAACCTGTGGGCCTCGTACGCGATCACGCCCACCGTCACGGCCAGCGTGGGCGTGCGCCATGTGGGCAAGGTGTACGGCAACGCCGCCAACACCAAGTTCTGGCCGTCGTACACGCTGCTGGACCTGGGCCTGGCCTGGAAGGTCAACAAGACCACAACGCTCACCACCCGCGTGCGCAACGCCACCGACCGCATCTACGCGGCAGAGACGCGCGACCAGGTCTACCTGGGCGCACCGCGCACGCTGGACGTGACACTGCACACCGCGTTCTGACGCAGGCGGAACACCAGACATGCCACACGCCAAACGCTGGCTGTACCTCGTCCACCGCTGGCTGGGCGTGCTGCTGTGCGCCTTCTTCGCCATGTGGTTCCTCTCGGGCGTAGTGATGATGTACGTGGGCTACCCCAAGCTCACGCAGGCCGAGCGGCTGGCCCACCTGCCGCCGCTGCGCAGCGCAACGCTGGGCACAGAGCCTCTGCTGGAGCCCGCTGACGCCTTGGCGCACGCAGGCCTGACAGGCCCGCTGCAGGACCTGAGGCTCGCCGTGGCCAGCGGCGCGCGCGCGGTGTACATGGTGGTTCCCGCCGCCCCTGCCGGAGACGCCGTACCACGCCCAAGCAGGGCGCCAGCGCCTGCGGTCATCGACGCCCTCACGGGCGAACGGTTGCAGCGCGTAGACGCCGAGCACGCCCTCGCTTCGGCTCGCGCCTTCGCGCAGGAGCCCGGCGCACGGATCGCACACCTGGGCACGATCGACGAAGACGCCTTCACCCACTCGCGCGCGCTCGACGTGCACCGCCCCCTGCACCGCCTGCACCTGGGCGACAGCGCGGGCACCGTGGTGTATGTGTCGGGCAGCACGGGCGAGGTGGTGCGCGATGCGCCGCTGCAGGAGCGCGCCTGGAACTACGCAGGCGCCTGGATCCACTGGCTCTACCCCTTCCGGGGCAATGTCTTCAACGGCTACTGGACGGACATCGTCAACTGGCTTTCCATTGCGGGCATCGTGCTCACGCTGACGGGCACCGTGGTGGGGGTGCTGCGCTGGCGCTTCCAGGGCCGGTACAAGACCGGTTCGCGCACGCCCTACCGGGGCTTCATGATGCGCTGGCACCATGTGTTCGGGCTGGTGTTTGCGCTGATCACATTCACCTGGATCTTCAGCGGCCTCATGTCCATGAACCCATGGAAGATTTTTGACAGCGGCGCCGCGCCACTGCGCCAGCAGGCCATGAACGGCGGCCCGCTGGTGTTGCCCCCGCAAGCCGCCGCCGTGCAGGCTTTGCTGTCAGGCGTTTCGCCGAACACGCGGGAGCTGCGCTGGGTGCAAAGCGCGGGCCACCCGCTGGTACTTGCGTACAGCCCGACCGGCGCCCCCGCGCTGCTCGACGCGACCACTGCCGCACCCCACCAGTGGCCCCCAGGCGCGGTGGCCGAGGCCGCAGCGCGCCTGCTGCCCCACGCCGTGGTGCGCACCGAAACGCTGACCGCCTACGACCTGCACTACTACGACCGCGCCACCCACACCATGACGGGTGGGGGCGACAAGCCCCTGCCCGCGCTGCGCCTGGTGTTTGACGACCCCCATGCCACCTGGGTCCACATCGACCCCCACACCGGCGCCGTACTCGGCCGCACCGACAGTTATCGCCGTACCAGCCGCTGGCTGTTCTCCATGCTGCACAGCTGGGACTGGCTGCCGCTGCTGGAGCGGCGCCCGCTGTGGGACATCGTTCTCATTGTGCTGAGCCTGGGCGGTACGTTGCTGAGCGCAACGGGGGTGGTCATTGGACTGCGGCGGCTGGGCGCCAAGTTCGCATTCGCAGCGGGCCCAGCGTCGCAGCTTGCCGGACAGGGCCGCCGCAGGCGCGCCCGTGTCTTGCCTACGACAGGTGGCTGAGCCGTCATTTTTTGTTTGATACTTTTTGTTTCAAACAACTACACTGGGCTTCACCCACCGCACGTCCATCCCGGGCGTGCTGGGGCTCCATCCCTCGCAGAGATTTTCCCCATGCAACTGATCCGCACCATCACTGGCGCCGCCCTCCTGTTGGCCGCTGGCACTTCGGCCTGGGCCGCCACCGACTACAACCGCCCACCTGCAGGCGACGCGCAATACCGGCAGTGCCTGAGCTACTCTGCCACCGTCTACGAGGGTGGCAACGAGCCCAGCCCCATCAAGGGCCAAACCAAGGCCCAGGCCTGGTGCACCTGCATGTGGAACGAAACGCCCGAAGATTTCAAGGGCAACCTCGTGAAGTTCGCCGAAACCCGCAAGGGCAAGGAAACCAACAAGCTGTGCGAGAAGCACTCCGATTGGAGCGAATGAAAAGGGTCCGCTCACAGCAGCGCACTGCCAGCCGCCTTCGGGCGGCTTTTTGTTGGACGGGAGCGGGATGCCTCAGCGCAGGTCACCCCCGGCTGCGCAGCGTGCGGCTCAGCAAGATCACGGGCACCAACCCCACGGCCACCAGCGCCAGGGACGGCAACGCCGCCTCACCCAGCCGCTCATCGCGCGCCAGCTGGTAGGCCACCACGGCCAGGGTGTCGCTGTTGAAGGGGCGCAGCACCATGGTGGCGGGCAGCTCCTTCATCACGTCCACAAACACCAGCAGCGCGGCAGCAGCGGTAGACCGCTTGAGCAGTGGCCCATGCACACGCGCCATCAGGCCCACGCTGCCCATGCCCAGCATGCGGGCAGAGTCATCCAGGCTGGGGGGAATTCGCGCGTATCCGCTCTGAATGGACTGCAGCGCCACCGCGCAGAACCGCACCAGGTACGCCCATACGATGCCCAACGCCGTGGCCGTGACCAGCGCGCCCACGCCCCACTGCGGCATGGCCGCCTGCAGCCACCCCACGGGCAGCAGCAGGCCCACCACGATGACGGCACCTGGCACGGCGTAGCCCACGCTGGCCAGTTGCACCACGCCGCGTGTGATGGCGTCCGGCTGGCGGCGCACTGCAAATGCCAGCGCCAGGGCGATGACCACGGCCAGCACGGCGGTGATGCCCCCCAGGCGCACGCTGTGCCAGGCCCATTCCATGAATCGCTCCCACGGCAGCACCGACCAGTCGGCCGCCAGCGGGCGCAGCATGAAGAGGACCGGGGCCACAAAACCCATCACCACCGGCACCGCGCACACCACCCAGGCGGCCCAGCGGCGTGCGCCGCGCAGCGCCAGGGGCTGTGCCTCGGCCGAGCCTGCGCGCCCGCCGCCCGTGGCGAAACGCATGCGCTTTTGCGCGCGATGTTCCAAGTGCAGCAGCGCCATCACCACCACCAGCAGCATGGTGGCCAGCTGCGCGGCGGCCAGGCGGTTGTCCATCGACAGCCAGGCCTTGTAGATGCCGGTGGTGAAGGTCTGGATGCCGAAGTAGCTGGCCACGCCAAAGTCAGCCAGCGTTTCCATCAGCACCAGCGCAACGCCTGCAGCGACTGCCGGGCGTGCCAGGGGCAGTGCCACGGCGCGAATGCGGCGCGACAGCGGAGCGCCCAGCAGGCGCGCGGCCTCCATGAGGTGCGCGGCACGCTCGCCCAGCGCCGTGCGCGCCAGCAGGTACACATACGGGTACAGCGAAAAGATGAACACCCACACCGCGCCGCCCAGGCTGCGCACCTCGGGCAGCAGGCGGCCTTCCAGGCCAAAGGTGTTGCGCAGGCCCACCTGCAGCGGGCCGCTGAACTGCAGAAAGTCGGTGTAGGCATACGCGGTGACATACGCAGGCATGGCCAGGGGCAACAACAGCAGCCACTCGAAGGTGCGGCGGCCCGGAAAGTCGAACAGCGTCACCGCTGCTGCCGTGCCTGTGCCCACAATGGCCGCGCCCAGGGCCACCAGCACGCTCAGCCACAAGGTGGTCCACACATAGCCGGGCAACACGGTGGCCGCCATCTCGCGCAGGATGGCGCCCGCCTGCGCATCGCCCTGCCCCACGGGCAACCACGATGCGAGCACGGCCAGCACGGGCAGCGCCAAAAACCCCGCGAACAGGATCAAAGGGATGGTGCGAAGGGCAGAAAATGGCGTGCGGCGCAAGGCGAGTGGCTCGGCAAAGTAAGAAAGCGCACACCCGCTGGCAGGCTCAGGCCGGGCAACGATCAGGAATGCAAATGCGAATTTTAAGCATTCGTCCCTGCCCGCCTAGAATCAAGCGATGTTTCTAGAGGTCTCCCAACTCGAAGTGCGCTACGCAGGCCGCCCCAACGCGGCGGTGGAAGGCGTCACGCTGGGCCTGCACGCAGGCGACATCGGTGTGCTGATCGGCCCCTCGGGCTGCGGCAAGACGACCTTGCTGCGCGCTGTGGCAGGGCTGGAGCCCGTGACGGGCGGCGAGATCCGCCTGACCAAAAGTGTGGTCAGCAGCGCCACGCTCAGCGTGCCGCCTGAGCTGCGGCGCATTGGCATGGTGTTCCAGGACTACGCGCTGTTCCCGCACCTGTCGGTAGGCCGCAACGTGGCGTTTGGCATCCACCAGTTACCCCGTGCCGAGCAGGCCGCGCGCGTGGCCGAGGTGCTGCAGCTGGTGGGGCTGGAGGGCAGCGAGAACCGCTTTCCGCACGAGCTTTCTGGCGGGCAGCAGCAGCGTGTGGCCCTGGCTCGGGCCCTGGCACCGCGCCCTCAGCTCATGCTGCTGGACGAGCCTTTTTCGAACCTCGACGTGGACCTGCGCGAGCGCCTGGCCCACGAGGTGCGCGGCATTCTGAAAGCCGCTGGCGCCACGGCCCTGTTTGTGACGCATGACCAGTTCGAGGCCTTTGCCATTGGCGACGTGATCGGCGTGATGCACGAAGGCCATCTGCACCAGTGGGACGATGCGTACACGCTGTACCACCGCCCCGCCACCCGGTTTGTGGCCGACTTCATCGGCCATGGCGTGTTCGCCCCTGCCACGCTGCTGCAGCGCGGCAACAACGTGGTGGCGCAGACGCCGCTGGGCGAGCTGACCGACCTGGAGGAATGCCCGCTGCCCAGCAGCTACCCCGGTGGCGAATGTGATGTGCTGCTGCGTGCGGATGACATCGTGCACGACGACCATGCCCCCGTGCAGGCGCAGATCGTGCGCAAGTCGTTCCGGGGTTCGGAGTTTCTGTACACGCTGCGCCTGGCCAGCGGCCACACGGTGCTGGCGCATGTGCCCAGCCACCATGACCACGCCTTGGGCGAGTGGATAGGCATCCGCGCCCAGGTGGACCATGTGGTGACGTTCCCCCGCGAACAGGGAACCACCATCTAAGCCAAAATAGGCTCTAGCGCTTATCCACAAAGCGCTGGTTGCTATTACTTTTGATGGCTCATTGCGCCACGGCGCACTGCGGCCTTCAGGATTTGCCCTTGCGCTGCAGGCTTTCCAAGGCATTGAGATCCACCTGCGACATGAAGCCCCGCAGATCCTTCACGCCCATGTTGTCGCCCTCAATGCTGACCACCAGGCCGTTTTTCAGGATGGTCTTGAACTCGGCATGGCTGCCGTCCTTTTCATAGCGCTGGTGCAGGGTGCGGCCACCCTCCTGCCAAGTCTTCTCGGCGCTCGTTGGGTCTTCTTTTTCGCCCTGGGCCATGCCCATGGCCATGACCGCCATCTGCCCCAGGCCGCCGATGTCCACGATCTCCAGGCGCACCTGCTTGTCATCGCTGCCGTACTGCGCACTGGCCTGGCTGGTGGGCAGGCCCAGGGCGGCACCGTCCTGCACATCAAAGCCCGTGCGCGGCAGGCCGGCGAGCTTCTCGGGCAGTGCCGCCTTGAGCGATTGCGCCGCAATGGCCTGGCCACCCCCCAGCGCACCTGCGGCGGCCTTGGCTGCATCACCAGCAGCCGCGGCAATGGCGGCGGGGTCCTGGCTCTTTTGCGCTTCTTCCATCTTGCGGGCAGCCTCTTCCATCTTCTTGCCTGCGGCCTCCAGGCCGGCGGTGTCGATGGACACCTTGCCGCCCGGCGTATTCATCGTGATGGCGGGCGCATCGGCCCCGCCAAACATCGCTCCGCCACGGGGCAGAAAGAGCGCACTGACGGCGCCGATGACCACCCCCATCACAATGGCCGCGATGATGACCACCACTGTGTAGACCACCGACTTGTCGGGGGCGTTTTTCATGAGCACCGGCAGGCCGGTGTAGAGCAGGTAGATGGAGTACAAAGCCGCCAGCAGGCCCAGCATGGATAGCGCAGGCAGCAGGCTGAACACCCCGCCCAGCATGGCCGCCGTGCTGGCATACACCGCCACCTTCAGGGCCTGGATGGAGTTTTTCTGGCCACCAAAGGTGGAGGCCAGCGCATCGATGATGAGCCCGAGCACGAAGATGCCCACGAGGCTGAGCACATACGACACCACCATGTTCACCAGCCCCGAGACAAAGGGCACGCGGATGGTGACGCCAAAGCCCCCAAAACCGATCAGCGACATGCCAATGAAACCGCAGACTGCCGGGATGGCGGCCAAAATCATGGCGTAGCGGGTGTACAGGGTGGCGGCGTCGGTGCTCTCGGCCTCAATGGTGACCCAGGTGTCCTTGGGTTGCAGAAGAATGCTCTTGGCGCGCTCAATCAGGTTCATGGTGCCCTCCCGGCAGTGTGGGTGAGCCTGCCCACGCATTTGCAAGCGCTTGCAGGCGAAAGACGCGGACGATACGGGAAATTGCGTGCAATAGAGATCGGATGTGCAGACCGCGCGGCTGCAAACGTGGAATATGCACGCTTTTGCCCACGGAAACCACCCCTGTCCCCAGAGCGCCAGCTCAGGCTTTGCGCAACTGATCGACCGTATCGTGCAGGTGCTGCGTCCAGGTACGGCGGTCGCGCTCGCCCGCCAGCTCGGGGGGGCCGTAATGCACCACAGCCTCGATGGGCGGGGCGCACAGCGTGCGCCAGATGGAGCCCACCAGGGTTTCGTCGCCGATGTAGCTGGGCGCAAAACTGGTGGCACCCGTGGCCTTGTCGGCAAAACGCAGGCCCACGGGCTGCACCGGAGCCTGCGCCACCACAGCGGCTTGCAGCAAATTGGCGTGAAAAGGCAGCATCTCGCGCCCATCGCCCGTGGTTCCCTCAGGGAACACGGCCAGCACCTCGCCCCGCTCCAGCGCCTCCTGCATCGACCGCACCATGCGCAGCGCATCACGGCGCGAGCTGCGCTCGATGTAGAGCGTGCCTGCGGCCGTGGCCAGGGTGCCGATCAGCGGCCAGCCCTGTACGTCGGACTTGGAGACAAAGCGGCAATGCCGCGCCGCGTGCATCACCGGGATATCAAGCCACGAGATGTGGTTGGCCACCAGCATCACCGGGCCGGTGAGCGGGGGCTGACCCAAGATGCGCAGGCTGATGCCTAGGTGCGCCAGCAGCTGCAGCGACCACACCTGCACCCGGGCATGCTGCTGGTCCGGCGAGAGCGCTGGAAAACGCAACGCCACGATGGCGAGCCCTTTGACAATGTGGCCCAGCAGGCGCAGCAGGCGCCAGCAGGCACGCAAAGACTTCACCGCAGGGCCTCGCAGCGTCGCACTACCTCAACCCCGGTCAAAAGCCACCTGGCCACCGACGAGGGTCATGCGCACACAGCCAGGCAGTTCGTAGCCCGAGAACGGGGTGTGTTTGCCTTGGCTGCGCAATGCGTCGTCCTGCACCGTCCACGCCGCCTGCGGGTCAAAGACGCACAGGTCGCCCACGCCACCTTCCACGATCTGGCCGACGCTGGCCTGCAGTGTGCCCAGGGCGCTGCCGAGCACGCGCGCGGGTTCGGACGTGACGGTGGCGAGCGCACGCTGCAGGGGCACACCGCTGTCCTGCGACCACTTGAGCGCGAGCGACAGCAGCAGCTCCAGCCCCGTGGCGCCGGGCTCGGCTTCGGCGAATGGCAAGGTCTTGGCGTCTTCATCGACCGGCGTGTGGTCAGACACCAGGGCGTCGATGGTGCCGTCGGCCAGCGCAGCGTTCAGCGCATCGCGGTCGCGCTGCTGGCGCAGCGGGGGCGACAGGCGGGCGCGGCTGTCGAAGAAGCCGATGTCCACGTCGGTGAGGTGCAGCGAGTTGATGCTGACATCGGCCGTCACCTTCAGGCCCTCGGCCTTGGCGCGGCGCAGCAACTCGACACCGGCAGCACTGCTGATGCGGCACAGGTGCACGCGGGCGCCGGTGGTCTTGAGCAGTTCAAAAATGGTGTGCAGCGCAATGGTCTCGGCCGCCACGGGCACGCCCGACAGGCCCAGGCGCGTGGCCAGCGGGCCGCTGGCAGCCACGCCCTTACCCAGGTGCATCTCCTGCGGGCGCAGCCACACGGTGTAGCCAAAGGTGGCGGCGTATTGCAGCGCGCGCTGCAGCACCTGGGTGCTGGCCAGCGGCACCTCGGCCTGGCCAAAGCCCACGCAGCCGGATTCGGTCAGCTCGGCCATCTCGGTCAGCACCTCGCCTGCAAGGTTGCGCGTGAGGGCCCCCAGAGGGAACAGGCGCGCCTGGTGCAACTTCTCGGCGCGGAACTTGAGCATCTCCACCAAGCCCGGCTCGTCGAGCACGGGGTCGGTGTCGGGCGGGCAGACCAGGCTGGTCACGCCACCGGCCACGGCGGCGGCCATTTCGGATTCGAGCATGCCTTCGTGTTCGTGGCCGGGCTCGCGCAGGCGCGCCGCCAGGTCCACCAGGCCGGGCAACACGATGCAGCCAGCAGCATTGATGGTGCGGTTGGGCGCAAAGTCGGGGGGCACGCGGTTGACGCTCACGATGCGGCCTGCCGCCAGCGCGATGTCGCAGGTCTGGTCAAGCCCCGAAGCGGGATCGATCACACGGCCGTTCTGGATCAGTATCTTCATGATTTCAAGCCAAATTGGCTGCTAGCGCTTATTGGATAAACGCTATCAGCTATGAAAACAGGAGTATTCATTCCAAGCGTCATGCTTCGTTACCAGCAACGATGGACATGACAGCCATACGGACCGCAATACCGAAAGTCACCTGAGGCAGGATCACGCTTTGTTTGCCATCGACCACGGCGGAGTCGATTTCCACACCGCGGTTGATGGGGCCGGGGTGCATGACGATGGCGTCGGGCTTGGCCAGCTGCAGCTTTTCCTGCGTGAGGCCGAAGCTCTTGAAATACTCCTGGCTCGACGGCAAGAGCGCACCGCTCATGCGCTCGTTCTGCAGGCGCAGCATGATGACCACGTCGGCATCCTTGATGCCTTCTTCGAGCGTGTGGCACACGCGCACGCCCATCTGCGCCATGTCGGACGGCACCAGGGTGCGCGGGCCCACCACACGCACTTCGGCGCAGCCCAATGTGGTCAGGCCGTGGATGTCGGAGCGCGCCACGCGCGAGTGCAGCACGTCGCCCACGATGGCCACGGTGAGGTTGCTGAAGTCCTTCTTGTAGTGGCGGATGGTGTACATGTCCAGCAGCCCCTGCGTGGGGTGGGCATGCCGGCCGTCGCCCGCATTGATCACATGCACATGGGGCGCCACATGCTGCGCAATCAGGTAGGGCGCACCGGATTCGCTGTGCCGCACCACGAACAGGTCGGCCGCCATCGCGCTCAGGTTGGCGATGGTGTCGAGCAGCGACTCGCCCTTGCTGGCCGAGCTGCGCGCGATGTCGAGGTTGAGCACGTCGGCCGACAGGCGCTTGGCCGCGATCTCGAACGTGGTGCGGGTGCGCGTGCTGTTCTCGAAGAACAGGTTGAACACGCTCTTGCCACGCAAGAGGGGCACCTTCTTCACTTCGCGGTCGTTCACGCTCACGAAGTTGGCCGCCGTGTCGAGGATGTGCGTGACGATGTCGCGCGGCAGCCCTTCGATGGACAGCAGGTGGATAAGTTCGCCGTTGCCGTTGAGTTGGGGATTGCGCTTGTGCAGCACGGTCAGGCCTCTTTGACTTGGAATTGGAAGATGCCGCTGTCGTCGCGCGCCAGGGCCAGCGACTGGGCGGCAGGCAGGGCCACGCGGGCGGCGGCAAAGTCGGCCTGCACGGGCAGCTCGCGCCCGCCCCGGTCCACCAGCACGGCCAGGCGCACGCTGGCAGGGCGGCCGTAGTCGAACAGCTCGTTGAGCACGGCACGGATGGTGCGGCCGGTGTAGAGCACGTCGTCGAGCACCAGCACGTCGGCACCGTTCACATCGAACGGCAGCGCGGTCTGCGCGCTGGCCGACAGGCCGCGCTGGGCGAAGTCGTCGCGGTGCATCACCGACGAGAGCACACCGGCGGGGCCTTCGAGGCCCAGGTCTTTTTGCAGGCGCTCGGCCAGCCAGGCGCCGCCCGAGGCAATGCCCGCCAGGCGCGTGGTGGGGGTCAGCATGCTGCGCACGCCGCGCAGCAGTTCGCGGTACAGCGCCTCGGCATCAAGCACCAGGCTGCCGGACACTCCGGGGGAGGGGGTGGTCATGGGAGATTCCTCAAAAACTGTTCCAGGATGATGCAGGCCGAAGCGGCGTCGGCATCCTTGGCGCCACCTGCAATGGCTTCGGTGGTGCTGTAACGCTCGTCCACCTCGAACACCTGCAAACCAAAGCGGCCGCGCAGCTGGCGGCCGAACTTGAGCGCGCGTTCAGTGTTCTCATGGCTCGCGCCGTCAGGGTGGTAGGGCACGCCGATCACGAGGGCGTCGGGCTGCCACTCCTTGATGCGCTGCGCCACCTGCACAAAACGGGCATCGCCCTCGGCCTTGATGGTGGCCTGCGGCGTGGCGCTGCGCAACATGCGGTTGCCCGTGGCGACCCCCGTGCGCTTGAGGCCAAAATCGAAAGCAAGAAAGGTCTGGAAATGCGCAGGAACGGCGGGCTGAACGGGCAGGCCGGTCATGCGTGCCCCGCCTCGGGCGACAACATCCAGGCCTTGAGGCCCAGCAGCGAAAGGGCCCGGTCGTAGCGCTCGGGCACAGGGGTGTCGAAGATCACGGACAGATCGGCCGCCACGGTGAGCCAGGCGTTCTCGGCCAGCTCCGATTCAAGCTGGCCCTCACCCCAGGACGAATACCCCAGCGTGATGAGCACGCGGCGCGGGCCTGCGCCCGTGGACAGCGCTTCGAGCACGTCCTTGGAGGTGGTCATCTCCAGCCCGCCGGGGATGGTCATGGTGGAGGCATATGCCGATTCATCGGTTTCTGCCTTGTCCATGAGCATGGGCTCATGCAACACAAAACCGCGCTCGGTCTGCACCGGGCCGCCTTGGAAAACAGGTTCCTGGGTGAGATCTTCGCGCCGCAGGGACAGGTCCACCTTGTCAAAAAGGCCTTTGAGGGTGATGTCAGAAGGCTTGTTGATGATGAGGCCGAGTGCACCGCGTTCGCTGTGCTCGCACAGGTAAACGACGCTGCGCGAGAAAGACTCATCTTCCAGACCGGGCATCGCAATCAGGAAGTGATGCGTCAGGTTGATGGGCGCAGAATCGAAAGACATTCGGCAATTTTAACGGTGAACATGGCCCCCTCCTCCGAGCCCTCGTACCCCAGCGGTCTGGTCTGGTTCCGCCGCGACCTGCGCGCGAACGATCAGGCCGCTCTTTACCGCGCACTGACTCAATGCCAGGAGGTGCACTGCGCCTTTGTTTTTGACCGCGAAATCATCGACGCCCTGCCCCGGGCTGACCGGCGGGTGGAGTTCATCCGCGAGTCGCTCGTGGAGCTGGATGAAACGCTGCGAACGCTTTCCGGGCATGAACAGGGTGGCCTCATCGTGCTGCATGCAGTGGCCAGTGATGCCATTCCAGAACTGGCCAAAGCCCTGGGCGTGCAGGCCGTGTTTGCCAACCACGATGACGAGCCCCAGGCCCTGGAACGCGACCGACTGGTGCGCACACGGTTGGCCGCTGCCGGAAGGGCATTTCACACCTTCAAGGACCACACCATTCTGGAACGCAGCGAGGTGCTGACGCAGACCGGCAATCCGTACAGCGTGTTCACACCGTACAAGAACGCCTGGCTCAAGAAGGTGGATGCGTTTCAACTCACCGGCTACCCCGTGGAGCGCCATGCACACCGGTTGGCACCGCGCCCGCAGGCGCACTGCCAGGCGGTGCCCACCCTGGCACGCCTGGGTTTTGAGGCCACAGCCCTATCGCAGCTCAATCTGCCCACGGGCGCCAGCGGCGCGCAGCGGCTGTTCAACGACTTCCTGGGCCGCATCGAGCGGTACGAGGACACGCGCAACTTTCCAGCTGTCAAAGGGCCCAGCTACCTCAGCGTGCACCTGCGTTTTGGCACCATCTCGCCGCGCCTGCTGGCCCGCACCGCGCACGGGCTGATGCTGCAAGGCAACCCAGGCGCCGCCACCTGGCTCAGCGAGCTGATCTGGCGGGACTTCTACTTTCAGATCCTGCACCACCATCCCCATGTGGTGGGCCACAGTTTCAAGCCCGCGTATGACGCGATCCAGTGGGAATCAGGCCCCGAGGCCAACACCCTGTTTGCCGCCTGGTGTGAGGGGCGCACGGGCTACCCGCTGGTGGATGCGGCCATGGCGCAGATCAACCAGACGGGCTACATGCACAACCGCTTGCGCATGGTGGTGGCGAGCTTCCTGGTCAAGGATCTGGGCATCGACTGGCGCTGGGGCGAAGCCTATTTCGCCACACACCTCAATGACTTCGATCTGGCCGCCAACAACGGTGGCTGGCAGTGGGCCAGCTCCAGCGGGTGCAATGCCCAGCCCTATTTCCGCATCTTCAACCCCGTGAGCCAGAGTGAAAAGTTCGACCCCGAGGGCAAGTTCATCCGCCGCTATCTGCCGCAGCTGGCGAGTTTGCCTACCAAGGCGTTGCACGCGCCCTGGCTGGCGCGCCCGTTGGAGTTGCAGGATGCGGGAGTGCGGCTGGGGGATACCTACCCGCTGCCGGTGGTGGAGCACGACGCAGCGCGGCACCGCACCCTGGAGCGGTATGCGGTCGTAAAGTCTGCTGCGGCCTGATCCCCGCACTCACCGGCGGGTGGCAGGCGGTGGAACGCTGTCGGGCCCAGCGGGCTCATCCGGGCTCATCTGCATGCCCTCACCACCCAGCGGCGCCCCCGCCGCCAGCCGAAGGCGCAGCCGCACATCGGTGCGGTTATCGGCATTGGCAATCGCTTCTTCGGGCGATATGGCACCGGACTCGACCATGGCCAGCAAGGATTGGTCGAAGCTCCACATGCCTTGCTCTGCGCTGCGGGTAATGGCGGTCTTGAGTTCGTCGATCTGCCCCTTCTGGATCAGCTCGGCCACATAGGGCGTGAGCAGCATGATCTCGGTGGCAGGCACCAGGCCACCCGCCAGCCCCGCCACCAGGCGCTGCGCTACGATAGCGCGCAGGTTGAGGGACAGGTCCATGAGCAATTGGCGGTGGGCGTCTTCGGGGAAGAAATTCACAATGCGCTGCACCGCCTGGTTCGCATTGTTGGCATGCAGTGTGGAAACACACAGGTGGCCGGACTCGGCATAGTGCAGCGCGTGCTGCATGGTGGCCCGGTCGCGGATTTCACCAATCATGATCACGTTCGGCGCTTCCCGCATCGCGCGACGCAGGGCCTCGTCATAGGACAGCGTATCGAGCCCCACCTCGCGCTGTGTCACGAGTGACTTCTTGTGGGTGTGAAGGTATTCGATGGGGTCTTCCACCGTCAGGATATGCCCGCCCGTGTGGGCATTGCGGTGGTCCAGCAGCGCGGCCAATGTGGTGGTCTTGCCAGAACCCGCCGACCCTACCGTGAGTACCAGCCCCCCTTTGAGAAACGCCAGTTGCTGGAGCACGGGCGGAAGGCCGAGCGCCGCCAGGCTGGGGATCTGGGCAATAACATGGCGGATCACCATGCCTACCTGCCCACGCTGCCGGTGCACATTCACACGAAACCGCTCGCCCTCCGGGGTCTGCAAGGACAGGTCGCACTCCATGGTGGCATCGAACTCCTGCCGCTGCGTTTCGCGGAGGATGGAATACGCCATCTGCTTGACATCGTCGGCGGACAGCTGCTGCTGCCCCATGGCCACAAACACGCCCTGCCGCTTGAGCGTGGGTGGTGCACCCGCCATGATGAATAGATCAGAGGCCCTTTCCCGCACCACCACAGCCAGACAAGCCAGGAGGCGAGGGTCCGGAGAAGGAACAGTTGCCGTCGGCTCCATCAGAACAGCCTCCAAAGGGAAGCTGCCGTGGCCGTGGCCCGCACCAACAGGAATATTGGCAGGCCACAGGCCCGCCGGTTCAAGGCAGACCTGTGGTGCACATGCATGCTGGCTAGGCCTCTGCGGTTGCCGCGATGCGGGCGTAGTGCTGAATGAGGCTCAGCAGCTCTTCGTCGGAGTAAGGCTTGCCCAGGTAATGGTTAACGCCCAGCTCCATCGCATGCTCGCGGTGCTTTTCAGCGATGCGCGACGTGATCATGATGATGGGCAGGTCGCGCAGGGCACCGTCTGCACGGATGTTCCGCGCCAAGTCGAACCCGTCCATGCGTGGCATTTCGATGTCGGACAGCACAACGGTGGGGCGCTCTTCCTGCAGACGCTCCAGCGCTTGCAAGCCATCGGCCGCGAGCGCCACACGATAGCCTTCGCGCTGCAGCAAACGCTGCGTAACCCGGCGCACCGTGATCGAATCGTCCACCACCAGAACCAGGGGCACCTGGCTGGGGCCCGCCAATTGGGGCGAGACGACCGACTTGCCCGCACCCGAAGAGCCATCGGCCTCCAGCACTGAAGGCAGACCGGCACTGGCGGCACGCACCTGGTCGCCATACACCGTCGCCAGCGCCACGGGGTTGTAGATCAGCACCACAGCACCCGATGCCAGCACCGACATGCCGGCCAAGCCAGGCAAACGGGACAGCTGCGGACCCAGGTTCTTCACCACGACTTCCTGATTGCCCAGAACTTCGTCCACGTGCATGGCGATGCGCTGCGATGCGCTGCGGAAGATCACCACAGGGCGCGTCTTTCCAGCAGGCTCGTTGCTGCGGGAAGAAGCCTGCAGGAGCGCTCCAGCCCAGAAGAAAGGCAGTTGCTCCATGCCGTCATCAAAATGGCCCGTGCGGTATGCGACCTCCAGGTCTGCCGCAGACGTGCGCCGAACGATCTCGACCACGTTGGCCGGCACGCCGATCGCGAGGTCACCCGCGCGCAGCATCACCACCTGCGTCACCGCCGTGGTCAAGGGAAGGACCATGCGGAAGGCCGCGCCCTTGCCAGCTTCTGTCGAGGTCTCGATCCGACCGCCCAGTGCATTGATCTCGGCACGCACCACGTCCATGCCAATACCACGCCCTGCCAAGCCGGTCACCTCGGAAGCCGTGGAGAACCCGGGCATGAAAATCAGGTTGGCAGCTTCGGCATCGCTCAACTCGGTATCGGGCGCCACAATGCCCTGCGCCAACGCCTTTTCACGGATACGGGGCAGGTTCAGTCCGGCACCGTCATCCCGGAACTCCACCGACACGTCGTTGCCTTCGTGGTGCAACTCCACAGTGATCGTGCCCGATGCAGGCTTGCCTGCGGCCGTGCGCACCTGCGGATCTTCAATGCCATGGGCCACGCAGTTGCGCAACAGATGCTCGAACGCGGGGGTCATGCGGTCCAGCACACCACGGTCCATCTCAATGGAGCCGCCGGTGATGTCGAGCTTGATCTGCTTGTTGGTTTCCTTGGAGGCCTGGCGCACCACGGCATACAGACGTTCAGCAATGCCTTCGAACTCCACCATGCGGGTGCGCAGCAAGTCGCGCTGCAGCTCCCGCGCCTGGCGGCCTTGGGCAATCAGGTCGTCTTCTGCACCTTCCATGGCACGCTGCAGGTTGCGCTGCACGGTGGCCACGTCGTTCACCGACTCGGCCATCATGCGTGTGAGCTCCTGCACACGGGTAAAGCGGTCAAACTCCAGCGGATCAAAGCCCGCCGCCGAGTCCTTCGACAGGGCCAGGCGCGACTGCATCTGCGACTCAGCTTGCAGCTCGATGTCCCGCAATTGCTGGCGCAGACGGTCCAAATTGCCCGACAGGTCAGTCAGCGAGCTGCGGAACTGACCCAGCCGCACATCCAGGCGCGAGCGGCTGATCATCACCTCACCCGCCTGATTGACCAACCGGTCCAGCAACTGGGCACGCACCCGCACCGACTGGTTAGCAGCAACACGCAAAGGCGCGAGCTGCGAAGGACCAGGCAGGCGCACCGCTGGAGCAGAGGACACGGCAGACGCGGGCGCTGCTGCTGGCACTGGAGCTGATGGGGCCTCGGAGGCTTCAGGCTGGCTGCGCGGTGTTTCAACGGGCAGAGAAACCACCGTATCGGCGGGCCCCTGGCCAATCGCACGCAGCGCATCAAAGTTCGCCTGGATGCCGTCAAAACTACCCTGCAAAGGCTCGATTTGATCGGATGTCACCGTCTCAGCGTCAAGCTGCTCGATGGCGGATTCCAGCCGGTGGGCCATCTCACCCAGGCGCATGGCACCTGCCAAGCGCGAACTTCCCTTGAGGGTGTGCAACGCACGCAGCACTTCACTGCGGGCACCAAGGTTGTCGGGACGCGAGGCCCATTGGCGCAGCGCACCACCAAGCTGTGGCAACAGCTCGGCAGCCTCTTCCTCAAAGATCGGGAACAGATCCGGGTCGATAACGTCAATCGCATCGATATCGTCGTCCACATCCGAGCCAAGCGCCACAGCATGGGCGATCGCATCATCAATACGCTGATCGTGGTCGTGGATGACGGCCGACAAAGCAGGGGCCACATGCCCTTTGGGGCCCACAACAGCCGCAGGCTCCGGCATGGCTTGCAGGTCCGGCTCGGGTTCGACAAGTGGCAGTGGCTGCGCCACTTCTGCTTCCACCGGAGCAGTCTGATCCTGCACCGACAACAACTCGTCTGCAGCCTCCTCTTCAGGCGGTGACAAGGTGTTGTCCACTTCGGTTTGCAGGATCTGGCGCAGCTGCTCCAGCACCTCCTGACTTGGTTCCTTGAGGAAACCTGCCGCAAACTGGTGCAGCAAACGACGGATGTCTTCCGCCGCTGCCATGAAGGCCTGGGCCTGCTCCTGTGTGCCGCCAGACTGCAGCGTCACGTGCTGAAGCGCGTGTTCGAGCACCCTGGCCATCTCTGACAGGGCATTGAACCCCACCGTGGCCGAGCTGCCCGCCAACGAGTGCGCCAATGCCACGGCCATATCGGGCAGAGGTTCGTGCAGCTCCAGCGACCATTCCTGCAGGCAGGTCACCAATCGGCGCGACCACTCGTCGGCCTCGTTCAGATAAACGTTATAGAGCGGGATGCCAATGCGCAGGGTGTCAATGACCTTCACCGCTTCATCGCTGGCGCTGTCTTCCGGCTCCTGCGGCACGGCTTCGATGGCCTGCGGCACTTCAGAGGCAGTCTCAAAGGCCACGGCCTCTGCGGCTTCTATGACTTCGGCGGGTACATCCTGACCCACAGATTCCGACCCATCGGCACCCGACAGCTGATGCTCGGGCTCTGTCTCGCTCGGCACTTCATGGGATTCGATGTCATCGAGCGACTCGACAGGCAGAACAAAGGCCTCATCCACTGCAGGTTCGTCGGGCACTACGGGTGCCTGCGAAAGAGCCTCCACCTCGGGAGCGGTCGCGACAGGTTCCAGGTCTGGGAGTTCGAGATCCAGAACAAAGTCGACACTGGAGGGGGCGATAGCTTCAGGAGCAGCAGGCGCTTCATTGAGCGCAGCGGCGAACACGGAGAAATCGATCTCCTCGGCCACCTCGGGGGCTGGAGCGATCGCCTCTGCCGGCAGTTCGGGCACATGGTCGAAAATTTCGGTGGCTTCGAAGTCCGGCATCGCCAGCTCTTCTTCCACGACCTTCGGAACTTCTGCAACCGTTGGCGCGGGCACCTCAGGAGGCAGGTCATCCAGCACAGCCACCTCAGGCTCAAGTGCCACTTCAGCCAGGACCGGGGCTTCTCCGTCGGCAGACGGCACCACCAGCGGCAACAGGGTTCCATCCAGGCGCATGGCATCCGCAGATTGCCGGAACGCGTCCGGTTGCCAGCCAGAGGCTTGGCCCGCCGCAATGTCGTCCGCCCAGCGGCTGAAGGCCCGCAACGCGTCGGAAGAAAGCTGCAGCAAACCAGGGTGCATGGGCTTTTGCTCAGCCAGCCAGGCATTGAGCAACTGCTCCATCGACCAGGCGGCCTCACCAAAATCGTTCAGCCCCACCATCCGCGAACTGCCCTTGAGCGTGTGAAAGGCACGCCGCAGTGTCGTCTGCTCACTCAGGTTGCCCGGATCGTCCTTCAGCACCTCGATCGCAGCCAGACCATTGACTACCACCTCGCGCGCCTCTTCCAGGAAGACCTCCAGCAATTCGTCCTCGACCTCAGGCACCTGCACAGGGGCTGGTGCGGGCGCTGCCACAGCCAGGGGCAAGGGCGCCGGCTCGCTGCCCGCCACAGCGGGCAGATCGAACGAAATATCAGGGGCCAGCGAATCCGCCTCTACGGGAGCCAATGGCTCAGCGGTGGTCGCTGCGGGCATGTCCGGCAACGAAGGCAGCGAACCGAAATCGGTCGGCTCGCTGAGTGGTTCCTGCACAGGAAAACGCGGCACCACGTCAGGCAGGGGAACGGCCGACCGCTCCTCCAGCTTGGCAGGAGTCTCTTCCAAAGCATCCGAGGCACGCGGCCGACTCTTGCCCGTGAGAATGCGCAACTCGCCCAGTTCCTCGTCATACACAAACAGCTTGCGCGCCATGGTGCGCTGGTAGCTGAGCATGTCGATCAGGAAGCCCAGGGCGCCCAAGCTGTTGCCCAGTTTCTCGAACACGCCCTGGCGGTCCGACTCGGGGACTTCATTGATGAGCAAACGCTCCACCATGTCGCGCATGCGAACCACGGCGAGCGATGCCTGGTCCAGCCCCAGCACCGACAGCACGCCGCGCATTTGGGCAAGATGCCCCGGTACGGTTGCCAGGACTGCAGTGTCCTGCGGGCTGCGGAAGAACTGGTCCAGCGCCTTTTCCGCCTCGCCGAGCGTGGAGCGCAATTCGTCCACCACACTGCCCATGGTCTGGTTGTCGCTGACCCTGCGGTACAGCTCTTCCATCCACTGCTCGAGAGGTTCTGGCTCAGCGCCCGCCCCCACCGCATCCAGGCGCTCTGCCAGTCGGCCCGCGCGGATTTCCATCTGATTGCCGTCCGCATCCAGCTCTTCAAAGGCTGCTTGCAGATACAAGACCGAGGTGGCTACTTCCATGGCCAGCGCGGCCGAAGGAGGTTCACCCGAGCGGGTGGTGGATTCCAGCGCGCGGGTCAGCGCCTGAGCGAGACTTTCGCTACCGGGGTGCAGCTTGCGCAGCGAGTCGCAGACCAGACTGAATTGGTCCGCCGCTGGCTTGAGCTTGTTGCGGTCGCCGCCCGCCAGGGCAGACCAGGTTTCCGTGGCAGCAGCTATTCGCTTGCGTGCCTGCGCCAGCATGGCAGGATCAAACCTGCCAAAACGGGCTGCTTCATAGTCCACCGGCTTGAACCGATCAAGGGCAAAAGCCTGCCGGACCGCCTGCAAAGACGGAGCAGCACTGTCATTGGATTCGGCTGGCTTGGCCTGCGAACAGAAGAACAGCAGATCCTGAACCAAGCGGTCTGCAATCGTCGTGTCACCCTTGGCAAGGGTGGAGTACTGCATCAGCACGCGGGATGCCACACGCTTGACGTAGACGTCTGCAGGCAAAAGGCCGGAGCCGAAAGCCTCAAAAAAGCCTGCGCATATCTTCCAGAAAGCGCGGGACTGGCGGTCTTGCTGGGATGCCACAAATCCCAGGCAGGTATCCCGCAAACTCAACGAAGCCCTGAGATCGCCGGATTTGACGATTCTTAGAACTGCCGCATCCAGGCGAGCACGCGCCTCAGGCCCGTAGGGCAGCGGCGTGGCTGCAACAGCCCCCTCAGGCTCGCGAAACCTGCGCTCCACGGGCCAGAGATCGGCCGGATGGACACGGTCTGCACCTGCCAGGGCCTGGGCATCGCGATACTGGGGAAACAACGCGACAGGCGACGCTGCCTTGCCAGCCAGAACGGTTTCCAGGTATTCGATCAGCGCAAAGCTCGCACGCTCAATCACTGCGGCAGCATCGTCGCTGCAGGTCTCAGGCCGTTGAACGAACTTCTGGACTGCCGACTCCATGGCGCGCAGGACCAAAGCTGGAGGGCCCATGCCCACCATTTCCAGCGCACCACACGCTTGGTGCAACTGCTGGCGAGCGATGCGCAGTGGGCCTGCGTCCAGCGCTGCAAGATCCGACTCGCGTGCGGCTTCTGCATCTCGCACAAAACGGCGCATGGCCTTGACAGCGCCATCCAGAGATTTGCGCAGTTCGTCAAGCACCCATGCCAAAGGACCCAGGTCCTGATCCCCCTGGGTCCCATCCGCGGCCGGTGCATTGTTGACATCAATAGATGACATGGATTCGTCCCCGGCTGCTATGAGCCAGCTGGTTGATGACTACAGCGTCAGGCAATCTTGAACCGTGCCACCGATTGGCGCAGTTCCTCAGCCATGTGCGACAGCTCGCGCACCTGCTGCGCTGTGGTACGGGTACCTTCACCCGTCTGCTCGGTCACCGCAAAAATGTGCTGGATGTTGTCGGCCACTTCGTTGGCCAAAACGGCTTCCCGCGAAGTTGAAGACGAAATCTGCTCAATCAGTTCGGCGAGGCGACGCGACACGCGGTCAATCTCGGTCAGCGCGGTACCGGCGCTGTCAGACAGGCGGGCCCCTTCCACCACACCCTGCGTGGAGCGCTCCATAGCGGCCACGGCATCCTGGGTGTCGGTCTGAATGGCCTTCACCAGCGCAGAAATCTGGCGCGTCGCATCAGCGGAACGTTCGGCCAGCCGCTGCACTTCTTCCGCCACCACCGAGAAGCCACGACCGGCTTCACCAGCGGATGCAGCCTGAATGGCTGCGTTCAGAGCCAGCACGTTCGTCTGTTCGGTAATGTCAGAGATCAGCTCCGTGATTTCACCGATCTCCTGCGACGATTCGCCCAGTCGCTTGATGCGCTTGGATGTGTCCTGGATCTGGTCACGGATGGAGTTCATACCGCCGATGGCGTTTTGCACGGCCTGCAGACCGGAGTCAGCCGCTTGCAGCGACTGGCGGGCCACCGTGGCGGATTCTTGCGCCTGTGTGGACACCTCGTTAATGCGGGTCGCCATGTCGAGCACCGAGCGGCCGGTTTCGCGAATTTCGCGCAGTTGCTCGGTCGATGCTGCCAGCAGTTCGGTGGAGGTGTTGTCCACCTGAGCCGTCGTTTGTGCCACGCGGGTGGCCGTGTTCTGCACGCTGCCCACCAGTTGGCGCAGCTCTTCCACCGTGTAGTTCACCGAGTCAGCAATGGCGCCCGTGATGTCTTCCGTCACCGTGGCTTCTTGCGTTAAATCACCCTCAGCGACCGATTGCAGTTCGTTCATCAAACGCAAAATGGCAGCCTGGTTGGCGTCGTTGACGCGCTTGGCTTCTTGCTCCTGGCGCTTGGCGTCCTTCTGCTGCATTTCAGCAGCCGCCTGGCGGCCACGGCTGTCGAGCAACTGAACACGAGAGATGCCCACACCGCAAAAGATCACAAACAAACCAGCAAGCGCAAGAGCTGCCAGTTGGCCGCCGCCCACACCCGTCTGGGCCGACAGTTTGGTTTGCAGTCCTTCGAGCTGACGGCGCAGAGGCTCACTGTCAGCAATGATGGCGGACTGCGCTTCACGGGCCGACACCAGACCTTGCAGGTTGCCCAGAATGGCGCTGGCCTGGGTGCGGGTCTGCTCATAGAGCTTCACCAGAGCTTCCAGCTGTTCGCGGGTCTGGGCATCCTTGGTGGCGGCCAGGCGCAGTTCCGGGCTGCCGTCCAGCAGGCCCTGGGCAATTTCCTTGAACGAATTCAAGTCCTTGCCCAGCAGGAACACGGCCTCAGGGCTCACACCTTCCATGGTCTGGAATTCGTTGGCGGACTTGCCGATACGCTGGGTCAACATCACCAGCTGGCCAGCAGCAGAAATTTCAGCGGCCGGGGCGTTCTGCTGCAGCTTCAGGGAAGACACAGTTTCTGCGATTTCGAGCAGGTCCGAGGACTGGCGGTTGATGGTGCGCAGAGCGTCGCCCACCTGGGTCAGGATCTTCTGCTGTCCCATCACCACGCTGGCATTGCGCTCGGCACGTTCCATGAGCGGGTTCACGGCGTCCAGATCGGGCTTGTAGGGCTCGCCCAGGGATTCCACGCCAAGTTCGCCATCACCCGCGTTGAGGGCACGCACATTGCGCGCCAGCACGCCGGAGCTTTCCACCACATCCGGGAAGGCCTGGGGACTACCCACCAGGGCCTGAGATACGGACTTGGCGAGACGCTGTGATTGCATCAGGGATTGGCCGGTAGCCGCAAGCTGCTGAGCTGATCGGTCTGCCTGCTGCAGCACCCAGAAGGCAATCAACGCGAGAACAGCCACACCGATACCAAGGAGCGCGAGCAATCGCCGCTGGTGAGCGGCGGCCGTGGCACGCCCCAGCACCGGCAGCGCGATCAGGTCTTCCTCTGCGTCCGATGCGGCCAGTTCCGGCGAATAACCATCTGGATCGCCCTGCACGCTGTTCATCGCTTCAGCCTGGTAGGTGTCGCGCAGCTGCGCACCATCCAGCGAACCCGTGGCAAGAAGATCCTGCCCGTCGTCGGCGGCGCCGGCAGTCGCGCCGGTTTCCGGCGTGGCAGGTTTCCGGTTGAACAGTTTTCCAAATTGATTGACGACGGACATGGTGCAGCCTTACAGAAAAACTCAAGCACTGATGCTCAGGAAAGCGGGATGTTGGGACAGGATCTGCAAGTTCAGCTCCTGCCAGCGTGTGCCGCTGGAATCGATATAGGTGGTGCCAAAGAACGCGGGCGAATCCTCGGCGGGCGGCTCAGAAGACACAAATGCATCGGTCCCACGCAGGCCTGCAAGGCGATCCACCAGCAACGCTGCATTGACCTCCAGGGCTGCATTGAAGGCCAGCAGGCTGGCTTCGGACAAGGCCTGCTCCGTTCGCGGAGCGGCTGAACCCAGAAGGCCTGCCAGATCCACCACGCCGACCAGCCCGCCGCGCAGGTTGGCCACACCCAGAAACCACCGCTGGGTGTAGGGCACCGCCTGGATCGAGACCCAGGGAAAGATCTCCCCCGACTGACCCAGTGGCAGCAAGTAAAAACTCCCGGCCGACTCGACAGCCAGCCAGGATGAAACAGAGGACCCTTCGGTTCTTGCAGCCTGAAGGCGGCTAGCAAGTCGGGTCTGGAGCTCTCGCAGGGCTTCGCGGTTGGCCATGAACGCGCCGCAGCCTTAGTTCAGAGCGTCAATTTTGGCCTGCAGTTCAGCGGGATCCACGGGCTTGGTGATATAGCCGCGCGCACCCTGCCGCATCCCCCAGACGCGATCCGTTTCCTGGTTCTTGCTGGTGCACATGATGATGGGCACATCGGCGTACAGCGGGTCGCGGGTGATGGCACGTGTGAGCTGGAAGCCGTTTTGGCCGGGCATGACAACGTCCATGAGGATCAAGTCGGGCTTTTCCTCCGCCAGACGGCGGAAAGCCTCATCGGCATTTTCTGCGGTGCGTACCTGCATGCCTTTTTTCTGAAGCAGGTCGGTCAAAAACATCAACTCGGTCTTCGAGTCGTCGACGACCAATACTTTCTGGATGGGCATTACATCGCTCCTTGTTGGGCATTGCCAAATTGCTGCACGGCTTGCAGCAACTGGTCTTTGGTAAACGGTTTGGTGAGATATTCCTGGCAGCCGACCATGCGCCCGCGCGCTTTGTCGAATACACCATCCTTGGAGGACAGCATCACCACCGGAGTATCTGCAAAACGGGCATTGCGCTTGATGATGGCGCAGGTCTGGTACCCGTCGAGCTTGGGCATGAGGATGTCGCAGAAAATCAGCTGAGGCTGGTAATCATTGACTTTGGCCAAAGCATCAAAGCCGTCGTCGGCCAACAAGACTTCGTGCCCCCCCTGCTTGAGAAAAATCTCGGCGCTTCGACGGATGGTGTTGCTGTCATCCACCACGAGCACTTTGAAAGATGCGCCTGTTGTAGTCAATTGTTACTGCTCCTGATGGAGAAAAAAACAACGCAGCAGCACATGATGCTGGTGCGCCTCAAATCTGAACCATCTCGAAGTCTTCCTTGCGGGCCCCACACTCGGGGCAGGTCCAGTTCATCGGAACCTGATCCCATGGTGTATTGGGTGCAATGCCGTGCTCAGGTGAACCCTCTGCTTCGTCATAAATCCAACCGCAAATCAAACACATCCAAGTTTTAGAGTCGATCACAGCTTAAAGGGCCTTCACATAGAATGCAACGATTGTATCTAGTCATCTCCGTGGGCTGCGGCTTCGGTGCCACCCCTCAAGCAGGATCTGGTCCATGACCATCAAAGCATCCCCTCCCCCCCCCGAAAGCATAGATATTGAAGATGACGGTTTGGAGGACGCAAGCCCTGCATGCGTGCTCGTCTTCAATGCCAGCGACCCCAGCGGCGCTGGCGGACTGACAGCCGACATCACCACCATTGCCTCCGTGGGCGGGCATCCGATTGCCGTGGTCACAGGCGCCTATGCCCGCGACACGGCGCAGATTTTCGACCACTTCAGCTTTGACGACGAGGCGGTGGCCGAGCAGGCCCGGGCCGTGCTGGAAGACCTGCCGGTCCAGGCCATCAAGGTCGGTTTCGTGGGCAGTCCGGAGAACATCAGCACCATCGCCGAGATAACCACAGACTATGATGAAGTCCCGGTGATAGCGTACATGCCCAACCTGTCCTGGTGGCGCGACGAGCTGATCGACGAGTACCTGGATGCCTTCCGCGAATTGTTGTTACCGCAGACCTCGGTGTTGGTTGGAAACCACAGCACCTTGTGGCGTTGGCTGCTGCCCGACTGGACCAGCGACCGCAGTCCCACTGCCCGCGACATTGCCCGGGCCGCCTCCGAGATGGGCGTGCCTTACACCCTGGTTACCGGCATTCCGCTGCCCGAGCAGTTTGTCGAGAACGTGCTGGCCTCCCCCCAGACCGTGCTGGGCAGTGGCAAGTTCGAACTGTTCGACGCCACTTTCTCCGGCGCGGGCGATACCTTGTCGGCCGCCCTCACAGCCCTGGTGGCCAGCGGCAACGACCTGGGCGAAGCCACCAGCGAAGCTCTGGGCTACCTCGACCGCTGCCTGGATGCCGGCTTTCGCCCCGGCATGGGGCACATCGTGCCCGACCGCATGTTCTGGGCCCAACCCGACGATGACGAGGCCGATGGTGACGAAGAAGAACCCCCAATTGACGAAGCACAGGCCCTAGAAGGCTTTGTGATGCCCCCCCATGACACGAAGCACTGATCTCAACATCCCCCTGTTCGAACGCGCCAAGGCGCTGATCCCCGGCGGCGTGAATTCGCCCGTGCGGGCCTTCAAGGCCGTGGGCGGCACGCCGCGGTTTGTGAAGCGTGCAAAAGGCGCCTACTTCTGGGACGCCAACGACCAGCGTTTCATCGACTACATCGGCTCCTGGGGCCCGATGATCCTGGGCCACGGCCACCCCGCTGTGCTCGAAGCCGTGCAGAGCGCAGCGCTCGAAGGCTTCAGCTTTGGCGCACCGACCGAACGCGAGGTGGAGCTGGCCGAGGAAATTCTGAGCCTCGTACCGTCGATGGAAATGATCCGCCTCGTCAGCTCGGGTACCGAAGCGGGCATGAGCGCGATCCGCCTGGCCCGTGGCGCCACAGGCCGCAGCAAGTTCATCAAGTTCGAAGGCTGCTACCACGGCCATGCCGATTCGCTGCTGGTCAAGGCCGGATCGGGCCTGGCCACCTTCGGCAATGCCACCAGCGCGGGCGTGCCGCCCGAGGTGGTGCAGCACACCCTGGTGCTCGAGTACAACAATGTCGCTCAGCTCGAAGAGGCCTTTGCCCTGCACGGCAAGGAACTGGCCTGCGTGATGATCGAGCCCATCGCGGGCAATATGAACCTGGTGCGCGCCAGCGTGCCGTTCATGAAGCGCTGCCGCGAGCTGTGCACCGAATACGGCGCGCTGCTGGTGCTGGATGAGGTGATGACGGGCTTCCGTGTGGCCCTGGGCAGCGCGCAGAGCGTCTATGCCAAGAGCATCCCCGGCTTCAAACCCGACATCACGGTGCTGGGCAAGGTCATTGGCGGTGGTATGCCGCTGGCAGCCTTTGGTGGCCCGCGCGCCATCATGGAAAACCTCGCACCGTTGGGCGCCGTGTACCAAGCAGGCACGCTGTCGGGCAACCCTGTGGCCACGGCCTGCGGGCTGGCCACGCTGCGCGAGATCAAGAAGCCGGGCTTCTTCGACGCACTGTCGGCCACCACACGCTCCCTGGTTGATGGCCTCGCCGCTGCGGCGGCGGCTGAAGGCGTGCCCTTCAGCACCGACAGCGAAGGCGGCATGTTCGGCTTCTTCCTGATGCCCGAGCTACCCCAGAACTACGCCCAGGTGCTCAAGACCGACAGCGCGCGTTTCAACCAGCTGTTCCACGGCCTGCTTGATCGCGGTATCTATATTGCACCTGCGCTGTACGAGGCCGGTTTTGTCAGCGCCGCCCACACACCCGAAGACATTGCCGCCACCGTGGCTGCCGCGCGCGCAGTGTTCAAAGAGCTATCAAAATAATAGCTATCAGCGCTTTACCACCAAGCGCTAGAGGCTTTTTTTATTGATATTTTTTTGTAGCAGGGGGCGCAGCGCCCTCGCTTCACGCGGCCGTCATGCAATGCGGGCAGGCTCGGGTGTTTTACCCCACACCACCCGCGCCATGGCACACAAACCCCTCGTCTCTACCTCCCACCCTTTCCGCGACGCTGCGCAGGCCGATGCCGGGCGGCGGCGCTTCGTGCGCCAGCTCGGCATCGCTGCAGCCGCGCTGGGCACCCTGCCGCTGGCGGCCTGCGGCGGCGGCGATGACGATGCGCCTGCCGTGCAGTTTGCACACGGCATCGCCAGCGGCGACCCGCTGGCCGACCGCGTGATGCTGTGGACACGGGTGACCCCACCCGCTGGCCACACCAGCGATATCCCTGTCGAATGGGAACTTGCCACAGACAGCAACTTCACCTCCATCACCGCCCAAGGCAAGACCACGGCGCTGGCCAGCAAGGACTTCACCGTCAAGGTCGATGCCACCGGGCTCAAGGCGGCCACTGCGTACTACTACCGCTTTCGTGCGTACGCTGCCCACACCGCCACCGGCCGCACGCGCACCCTGCCCACCGGCAGCGTGGCGCAGGTCAAGCTGGCCGTGTTTTCGTGCGCCAACTACCCCGCCGGCTACTTCAATGTGTATGCCGACGCGGCCCGCCGCAATGATCTGGATGCCACCGTCCACCTGGGCGACTACGTCTATGAATATGCCCGGGGTGGATATGCGTCAGCCAACGCAGGCGCGTTGGGGCGCCTGTCGCAGCCTGCACACGAGATCCTGAGCCTTGCCGACTACCGCCAGCGCCACGCCCAATACAAAACCGACTCCGACCTGCAGGACCTGCACGCAGCCGCCCCCATGATCGCCGTGTGGGACGACCACGAGATCACCAACGACACCTGGAGCAACGGCGCAGAAAACCACCAGAGCGCCACCGAAGGCAGTTTCAGCGCGCGCAAAGCCGCGGCCATGCAGGCGTACCACGAGTGGATGCCCACCCGCAACGCGCAGCCCGAGCTGATCTACCGCAGCTTTGCTTTTGGCAACCTGGTGGCGCTGCACATGCTCGACACCCGCGTGGTGGCACGTGATCAGCAGCTCGACTACGGCCAGTTTTTCACTGCCACCGGCTTTGACGCCGCCGCATTCACCGCCGCCGTGGGCAGCACCAGTCGCCAGCTGCTGGGCACCACGCAGACACAGTGGCTTCAGCAGCAGATGGCCACATCCAGCGCTACCTGGCAGGTGCTGGGGCAGCAGGTACTGATGGGTCGCATGAACATTCCAGCGCCCATCCTGATGGAAACGCTGCAACCCGGCGCAGGCGTCACCGTCAGCCAGTACGCGGCCCTGGTGGGACGCGCGCAGACAGACCCCGCCAGCCTCACACCGGCCGAGCAGGCCATCCTGGCACAGCCCTCCATTCCCTACAACCTAGACGCCTGGGACGGCTACCAGGTGGCACGCGAGACGGTGCTGGCCACCTCGCGCAGCCTGGGCAAGAACCTGGTGGTGCTGTCGGGCGACACCCACAACGCCTGGGCCAACGAGCTGCGGGACATGAGCGGCAATGCCGTGGGTGTGGAATTTGCCACCTCGTCCGTCACCTCGCCGGGGTTTGAGGAATACCTGCCGAACGAAAACCCCGCCCCACTGGCCGGTGCGCTGCAGCAGCTCATCGCGCCGCTGAAGTACTGCGATACCTCGCGCCGTGGCTACATGGTGTTGACTGCCACCGCCACTGAGTGCCGCGCCGACTGGGTGTACGTGAGCACCATCACCAGTCGCAACTACACGGCCAGCACCGACAAATCTCTGAAGGTGCTGGCGGGCGCGGCGGGCACGGGGCGCATTGTCGCTGCATAAGCTCAGGCTTACAGCAGCCCCCGCAACTCGCGCGCGGCCTCCTGCAGCAGCGGCAGCATGTCGCGCTGCAGGCTGCTTTCATCCACCTGCTTGGGTGACGCCACCACATTGAGCGCCGCCACCGTGTCGCCCTGCAAGTTGCGCAGGGGCACGGCCAGCGCGTGCACGCCCAGTTCGTGCTCTTCCACCGCCAGGCAATAGTCATCGCGCCGCACCTTGGCAACCACCTGCCGCAGCGGGCCGACCTGGGTGATGGTGTGGGGCGTGAGGCGGTGCAGTGAGCAGGCCTTGAGCCACGCAGTGAGCTGCGCAGGAGGCAATGCCGCCAGCAGCACGCGCCCCGTGGACGTGGGGTGCGCCGGCAGCCGCGCCCCCAGGTGCAGGCCATAGGCCAGCACGCGCGACGGCGCGCCGTACACCCCGCTGCGCGCCACGATCACCACCTCGCTGCCATCCAGCACCACGGCCGAAAACGACTGCTGCGTCTGGGCCGCCAGCCGGTTCAGCGTGGGCTGCAGCACACGCGGCAGCCGGGCTGAGGCCAAGTAGCTGCCTGAAAACCGCAGCACCTTGGGCGCCAGCCAGAAGTAGCTGCCATCCGTCTCCAGATACCCCAGGTGCGCCAGCGTCAGCAGGTGCCGCCGCGCTGCCGCGCGCGTGAGACCCGTGCGCTGCGCGGCCAGTGTGGCATTGAGCCGCTGGCGCTCGGTGTCAAAACTCTCCAGCACCGCCATGCCCTTGGCCATGCCTTCGATGAAATCTGCCTTGGCGATGGGAACGGTGGTCATGGTTTGCCTGGGGCGCTTGGGGTCGGTCGCCCGGTCGAAGACTGGAGGTGAGCCGAGGCTATGGAAGATTGCGCGATGATCGCACATCAGATCCATCAATCGCACGATAGCGGCGCGGGCCGGGCTTCAATTGACATGGATCAACCTACGCTTGGCCCTGTTCCTTTACCGCTTTCTAACGCCTTTGTGAGGTTGTCCACCATGCGTACCCAGGTTGCCATCATCGGCGCAGGCCCCGCCGGTCTGCTGCTCGGCCAGTTGCTCTACAAATCCGGCATTGACGCCGTCATCATCGAACAGCGCAGCCCCGACTACGTGCTGGGCCGCATCCGTGCCGGCGTGCTGGAGCAGGTCAGCATGGACCTGCTGGCCCAGGCCGGTGTCGGGGCCCGTGCCCATGCCGAAGGGCTGCCCCACGACGGCATCGAGCTGCTGTTCAAGGGGCAGCGCCACCGCATCGACCTGCATGCGCTGACCGGCGGCAGCCGCGTGACGGTGTATGGCCAGACCGAAGTGACTCGCGACCTGATGGACGCACGCGCTGCAGAAGGCTTGACCACCGTGTACGACGCGCAGAACGTACAAGTGCACGACTTCGAAGGCCAAAGCCCCCGCGTGACCTACCAGAAGGACGGCCAGACGCACGAGCTGGCCTGTGACTTCATCGCAGGCTGCGACGGTTACCACGGCGTGTGTCGCGCCAGCGCCCCGGCCGACCTGCTCAAGACTTACGAACGCGTCTACCCCTTTGGCTGGCTGGGTGTGCTGGCCGATGTGCCGCCGGTCTCGCACGAACTGATTTACGCCAACACCGAGCGCGGCTTTGCGCTGTGCAGCATGCGCAGCGCCACCCGCAGCCGCTACTACGTGCAGGTGCCCAACACCGACAAGATCGAGAACTGGACCATCGACCAGTTCTGGGCCGAGCTGGGCAACCGCCTGGACCCTGAGGCACGTGCCAATCTGGTCACCGGCCCGGCGCTGGAGATGAGCATTGCCCCGCTGCGCAGCTTTGTGGCCGAGCCCATGCGGTTTGGCCGCATGTTCCTGGCGGGCGACGCGGCCCACATCGTGCCGCCCACGGGCGCCAAGGGCCTGAACCTGGCGGCCAGCGACGTGGGTTACCTGTGGACTGCGCTCACCGAGTTCTACACAGAGAAATCCGCCCTGGGCATCGACACCTACTCCGACCGCTGCCTGCGCCGCGTGTGGCGGGCAGAGCGCTTCTCGTGGTGGTTCACCTCGCTGATGCACCGCTTCCCCGAGACCGGCGAGTTCGGTCAGAAGATCCAGGAGGCCGAGCTGGACTACCTGGTGAACTCGCGCGCCGCCTCGGTCTCGCTGGCGGAGAACTATGTGGGGCTGCCGATGAACTTCGGCGCTTGAACCTCGCCTTCATCCTGACAACGGGCATAAAAAAGCGGCTTCCTTGGAAGCCGCTTTTTGTTGGGTGCCCGCCGGTCGAATCAATGGCGGAAATGGCGCACGCCGCTGAAGACCATCGCCACGCCGCGCTCGTTGGCGGCGTCGATCACTTCGTTGTCGCGCATGGAGCCACCGGGCTGGATCACGCAGGTGGCGCCTGCATCCACCACCACGTCGAGGCCGTCGCGGAAGGGGAAGAAAGCGTCGCTCGCCACCACCGTGCCCTGCAGGCTCAGGTTGGCGTGGCCGGCCTTGATGCTGGCGATGCGGGCCGAGTCCAGGCGGCTCATCTGGCCGGCACCCACGCCCATGGTCATGCCGCCCTTGCAGAAGACGATGGCGTTGCTCTTGACGTACTTGGCGACCTTCCAGGCGAACAGCAGGTCTTCCATTTCTTCCAGCGTGGGCTGCTTCTGGGTCACGACCTTGAGGTCGATGAGCGACAGCTCGTGGTTGTCGGCCGTCTGCAGCAGCAGGCCCGAGCCGATGCGCTTGGCATCCATGGCGTTGCGGCCGCGTTCCCAGTCCGTCTTGCCACCGTGTGTTGGCAGTGCGATCTTGAGCAGGCGCACATTGGCCTTGGCCTTGAAGATTTCCAGCGCCTCGGCGGTGAAGTCGGGGGCCATCAGCACTTCGACAAACTGCTTGCTGACCTGGGCTGCGGCCTGCCCGTCCACCACGCGGTTGAAGGCGATGATGCCGCCGAAGGCGCTGGTGGGGTCGGTCTGGAAGGCCTTGCTGTAGGCGCTCAGCGCATCCAGGCCCACGGCCACGCCGCAGGGGTTGGCGTGCTTGACGATCACACAGGCGGCGGCGTCAAAGCTCTTCACACATTCCCAGGCGGCATCGGCATCGGCGATGTTGTTGTAGCTCAGCTCCTTGCCCTGCAGCTGCACGCCGGTGACCAGCGAGCCGGGCGCGGGGTGCAGGTCACGGTACAGCGCGGCCTGCTGGTGGCTGTTTTCACCGTAGCGCAGGTCCTGCACCTTGGTGAAGATGCCGTTGCTCTGGCCCGGGAACTGAGCGCGTGTGGGCACATAGGTTTCCGACAGTTTTTCTTCTTCGAACGTGACGGAGGAGAGGTAGTCGCTGATCGCGCCGTCGTACTGGGCGATGCGGTTGAATGCGGCCACCGACAGTGCAAAGCGCAGCTTGTCGCTCAACTTGCCACCGGCCTTGAGTTCAGCCAGCACAGCGTCGTATTGGTCGGCCGAGGTGATCACGCCCACATCCTTCCAGTTCTTGGCGGCGCTGCGCACCATGGCGGGGCCGCCGATGTCGATGTTCTCGATGGCGTCGGCCAGCGAGCAACCGGCCTTGGCCACGGTGGCTTCAAAGGGGTAGAGGTTGACCACCAGCAGGTCGATGGTGTCGATGCCATGTTCCTTCAGGGCCGCCATGTGAGCAGGCACATCGCGGCGGGCCAGCAGACCGCCATGCACCTTGGGGTGCAGCGTCTTCACGCGGCCGTCGAGCATTTCGGGGAACTGGGTGACCTCGGCCACTTCGGTGACGGGCAGGCCCTTGTCGGCCAGCAGCTTGGCGGTGCCGCCGGTGGACAGCAGCTGGATGCCCAGCGCGTGCAGCGCTTGCGCGAATTCGACGATGCCGGTCTTGTCGGAAACGGAGAGAAGTGCGTTCATGGTGTGGGAAGGGAGAGTTTGAATAAAAACAGGCTCTAGCGCTTATCCATCAAGCGCAATCAGCTACAAATTAAATAGCAAATAACACAATGACGTCAGAGCAGCTTGTGCTCGACGAGCTTTTTGCGCAGCGTGTTGCGGTTCAAGCCCAGCCATTCGGCCGCGCGGGACTGGTTGTTGTCGGCTTGCTGCATCACGACTTCCAGCAGCGGCCTTTCGACCACACGCACCAGCATGTCGTACATGCCATCGGGCGTCTCGCCGCCCAGGTCGCGAAAGTAGCCCTGCAGGCTCTCGCGCACGCATTCTTCTATGTGTTTCTTGCTCATGCAGCCAATCCCTCTTGTTCTTCTGGTTCTGCGTCCAAGCCCGTGGCGGCAGGCAGCCGGTCCATCTGTTGCCCGAGGGCGTCCAGGTGGTCGGCCACGGCCTGCCACTGCGTGGTGCAGTCTTCGATCGTGTTGATGTGTTGCCTGAAGGCCTCGCCGCCCGGCAGCGCGCGCAGGTACCAGGCAATGTGCTTGCGCGCACTGCGCACGCCGGTCAGCTCGCCATACAGGCGGTAGTGGTCTTGCAGGTGGTCCAGCAGCAGACGCCGCACCTCGGCCACCAGCGGTGGTGCCAGGTGTTCGCCCGTGGCCAGAAAGTGGCCGATCTCGCGGAAGATCCATGGTCGGCCCTGTGCGGCGCGGCCGATCATGATCGCGTCGGCCCCGGTGGCGGCCAGCACATCGCGCGCCTTCTCGGGCGAAGTGATGTCGCCATTGGCCACCACGGGCACCTTCACCGCCGCCTTGACGGCTGCGATGGTGTCGTATTCCGCGTGGCCCTTGTAGCCCTGCTCACGCGTTCGGCCATGCACGGTCAGCATCTGGATGCCGACGGCCTCGAACTGCCGCGCGAGTTGCACGGCGTTCTTGTGCTCCTGGCACCAGCCGGTGCGCATCTTCAGCGTGACGGGCACGTTGAAGGGCGCGCAGGCCTCGACCACGGCAGCGGCAATTTCCACCGCGAGTGCTTCGTTCTGCATCAGCGCAGAACCCGCCCATTTGTTGCAGACCTTCTTGGCCGGACAACCCATGTTGATGTCGATGATCTGCGCGCCGCGTTCCACGTTGTAGACCGCAGCCTCAGCCATCATCGGCGCATCGGTGCCGGCGATCTGCACGGCAATGGGGCCCGGCTCCCCTTCATGGTTGGCCCGGCGCGAGGTCTTGAGACTGTTCCACAAGTCCTTGCGCGAGGTCACCATCTCGCTCACCGCATAGCCCGCACCCAGCGCCTTGCACAGCTGGCGGAACGGCCGGTCGGTGACGCCCGCCATCGGGGCGACGAACAACCGGTTCGCCAAAGGAATGTGGCCGATGTGCATGGGCGGGGTGGGATAGGGAGGCAGCAGCAGATGCTGAAAAAGGAGGCAGGATTGTACCTGCTCAAAATTTCAGCAAATGAAATATCTCGACCGCTGAAAATCGGACGGCTTTGTCACCCTCACGCGCAGCCGGGGCGAGTACCACCCCGCAGGGAGCAAGGTCATCGCGCGGCGAGGTCAGCGTCCGCGGTGTGCACCGGTGCAGCGCCGCGCAGCGCAAAGTGCCACCAAGCATCGGGGGTGTTTTCAAACTGGTGGCGGGCCATCGTCGCACGCAGCCAGGCGCGGTTGTGCAACACATCGGGCGAGAAGCCCTGGGCGGCCGACTCTGCACCTGCCAGCGCCGCACCCGCAGGCGTTCCCATGTCCACGTCGTGCCCGTCGGCCAGCGGCCCGCGCACCACCTTGCTGGCCTTCATACCATCCACCACACGCACCTGCACCACCCAGCCGCCACCAGTGGCCGGGCAGGTGGCTTGCAACACCATGCCCTGGGCCTGCAATTCCTGGCCCACCCGCTGCAAGGCGGCACGCGCAGAAGGAGTTTCGCTGCAAGGGCTGGCGACATGCACCTCAGCGGGTTGCAGTTCAGGCACCGCTGCCTGTGGGCTGTGCACACAGGCAGCCATCAGCAGCGCCAGGGCCAGCGGCAGCCAGCGAGAGCCAACAGGCGCGCCAGCCAGAGGGGTGGTGCTGGGGAAGACGTGGGGTTCAAAACGTTGCATGCTGCCTCCTCCTTGGGAATTTTTCGGGGGACGGTGTGGTTACCACGATAAGAAAGGAGCCCCTTGCAAGCCATGCGCAGATGGCGCAGCCCGGCGTAGGACAGCGCCCCCTGGCACCAAAGCACCGGCTGCGCAGCCCTACACTTGGCCCCTATGGAAATCTGGATGCACCAGCTGCTGGAATGGCTTGCGCTGCCGCAGTTCGGCCTGAGCACGGTCTTTGTGGTGGCGTTCATCTCCGCCACGCTGCTGCCTTTAGGCTCGGAGCCTGCGGTGTTCGGCTTGATCAAGATCAACCCTGAACTCTTCTGGCCCGCCATCCTGGTGGCCACGGTTGGCAACACGCTGGGCGGTGGTGTGAGCTGGTGGATGGGCCTGGGCGCTCACAAGGTGGTGGACAAGGCCCGTGGCAATGCCACTGAAGTTCGCGCGCTGAACTGGCTTCGGCGCTTTGGCGCCCCCGCCTGCCTGATGAGCTGGCTGCCCGTGGTGGGCGACCCGCTGTGTGCTGTGGCAGGCTGGCTCAAGCTGCCGTTCTGGCCTTGCCTGGCTTATATGGCTGTGGGGAAATTCTTCCGCTACCTGGTTATGACGAGCGTGTTGCTGTACTTCATGCCAGGGCATCTGGCGATGTAGTGGCCCGCCGAAGCCACCGGGATCAGGGCGGCAATAGACGGTCCCAGTTCACGGGCACCGTGGTGTCCACGTGCAGCGTGATCGCCTCTTCGTGGGACTGCAGCGGGTGGGCGCGGGCCCACCGGGCGTCCAGCACGGCCACGTCCGCCTCTGACGCACCGGCTCCGGCCAGCGCGCGCTGGCGCACACGCTCGCGCAGCACCGGCAAGGGGGCCTCGAACGACAGGATGTGGCAGGGCACTTGCACAGAATCGGCCAGGGCCAGGAAAAGCGCGCGGGCATCGCGGTCCAGCAAGGTGGCATCCACGATCACGGAGTAGCCTGCCACCAGCACCTCGCGTGCCACTTGCGCCAACCGCTGGTGCGTGCGGAATGTAGCCTCGGCGGTGTAGATGCCGCCAGGCACGCCGTCGCTGGAAGCATTAGGCGCCAGGCCGAACAGGCGCTTGCGCTCCACATCCGCCCGCACGCGCACCAATCCACGCTGGCACGCCAGGGTCAGCGCATGGGTGCTCTTGCCCGCCCCCGAAAAGCCATGGGCCAGCCACAACGCAGCAGGGCGCGCCACCGGCCAGCGCGCAGGCCGTTGCCCCGCAAAACCCGCCGCCAGTTCCAGATATTCCTCCAGGGCTTGAACAGCCTGCGCACTGCCATCACCGCAGGTTGGATTCAGCCGCAGGGCAGCAACCCGCGCCCGCACCAACGCGCGGTAGGCTCCGTAGTACCGCAAAACGGACAGGCCCGCGTAGTCTCCCGTGTGCTCCAGCCACCGGTTCAAAAACCGCCAGGCCAGATCGGCCCGGCCATGGGCCGCGAGGTCCATCACCACAAAGGCGATATCGGCCACACAGTCGATCCAGCGCAAGGCGGGGTTGAACTCGATGGCATCGAACAGCTGGGCCTCGCCATCGATGAGTGCAATGTTGGTCAGATGCAAATCGCCATGGCATTCGCGCACCCGACCGGCTGCCCGCCGTGCCTCGAATGTGGTGGCCAGGGTCCGCCCCTGGTGCCGGCACCAGCCGACCACCTGCGCTAGCAGGGGGCCCTGACCGGGCAACGCGCTTGCCACGGGTGCGCGCAGAGCCGCCACACAGTCATCCACTGGCGCTTGCGCCGCTGCCGCCGTGCCCCAGCTGTCGGTGCTTGCAGCGATGGCGGCTGCGTCGTGGAACTGCGCCACATGGCACGCCAGCTGGTCGATCTGCGCAGGCAACACGCGATGCGCATCCAGTGCAGTGGCGAGTAGTGCGTCCTGGGCAAAACGTCGCATCCACACGACGGGTTCGGCGCCTGGCAGAGCGTCTATCCACGGCACGACCTGAAGCGTGGTGGGGGCGCCATCCGCCCCAGCAGTCACCTGACCCACCAAACCGACAAGGCCCAAGTACAGGCCCGGCGCCGTGCGGCGATTGATGCGCAGCTCTTCCTCGCAGGCGGCGTGCCGCAGGGCATGGGTACTGAAGTCCAGAAAGTCCAGCTGCAAGGGTTTCTTGAGCTTGTAGGCAAAGTCACCCGCAAGCAGCACCCAGGAGATGTGGGTCTCGATACATTCCACGCGCTCTACAGGGTGGGGAAAAGCCTGCGGTTGTTGCTGCAGCAGACGCACACGCTGCAGGGCGGTGGCGAATTCGGCCGACAGGTCGGTGGATGAGGGCATGGAACGGACGCGGGGGAAAGGCACCAACGCACAAGCGCGAAAGGCAGCCATGCCACCCAACGTGGGGGATGGAAACAGGCGTTCAGTGTGAACACCGAAGGCCGCTTGTCAACCCGGCCAGCACAAACAACGGCCAGCAGCTACAGGAAAGCGTTGCTGCTGGAGATCGACAAGTCCGACAGCTGCGAATCGCCTTTGGCAACGGGCTCCTCGACCACCACCTGGTTGCGCCCGCCTTCCTTGGCCATGTACATGGCGGTATCGGCCCGCGAGAAGAACTCCAGCACCGACTCGCCCAACACATACTGCGTCACCCCGACCGATACCGTCACCCGGCCCTTGAGCAATCCGGTCCAGGCATGGGTTTCCACCTGCGCGCGAATGCGCTCACAGGTATTGAGCGCAGGCAGCAACGAAGTGCCAGGGAAGATGAGCAGAAACTCTTCACCCCCATACCGGCCAAACACGTCGCCCCCGCGAACGCCCTGCTGCGCGATGCGCGCAAAGGTGCGCAGCACCTCGTCGCCCCCCAGATGCCCCAGCTCATCGTTGATGCGCTTGAAGTGGTCAATGTCCAGCACGGCCAGGCACAACGGGATGCCACTTTCGTCGGCCAGCTGTTTTTGCTCTTCCAGCGCGGCCAACACGTAGCGGCGGTTGAAGCATCCCACCAGCGGATCGCGCTGGGCGTCTTCCTGGATGTTCTTGATCTTGCGGCTTGCATGGTAGAGGCTGCGGTACAGGCGCTGCACGCGGCCCATGAGGGCAATGAAGGCGGGCAAAGAGACCGCCAGAGCCACCCAATGCAATGCCTCCAGACGCAGCAGGGCGTTGTTCTGCTGCTCCAGGTAGTGCAGCCCCACCACCCCGGCATAGAGGCACAACATGCAGGCCGCCAGTGCCAGCAGGGTGGGCCGTGGCACAGTGAAAATGCCATAGGCCACGGCCACAAAGGTGAATGGCGCCAACAGGATTTGCGTAACGGGCGCCAGGTAGACAATGCCGAGCATGCACGCGAGCGCTGTAGCCACCATGGCCAGCTTCAGGTGCCGATGCCGCACATTTTTGTGCAAGCCCGTGTTGAAAATGCCCCAGAAGGTCGCGCAGACCACCGCCACCAGCACGCCCAACACGGCGAGCACCTGAAGGTCCACCATGCCCAGCGCACAAAACCCCAGCATCGCCAGCGCATAGAGCCCCATCAGCCCTGCGGCCAGCAACCATTTTTCGCGCGCACTGCGCCCACTGCGGGGCCCCATTCCATCCAGCGCGCGGCGGGCCGGGCGCACCATGGCTGAAGACGAGTCATCGAACTCCATGACAGCGTCGGACAGGGGAAAGGCGTCCGTCGCCGAAAACGGATTCTTGCGACCAAAAAACATGTGGAGGCAGGCCTGAGCCCGGGTTCGTTCGGGTGATGCTTCACCGAAATGCGCAGGCTGCAGGCACCAACACCCGGCAGACGAGCCCGCGCATCTTACGCAGAACTGACACCGTCGCGCTCCGTGTTTTCCAGTAGCGCCACCAGCGGCGCAGCAAATCTGTGCAATGAATGCGACGCGAGCCCATCGAAAAGACTCCCAGCCCCGGTTCCACGCATGCGGTGCGGGGAGAACACGGCCCTTCTTCTCAGACCACTACAACCCGCCGGCGCGTCCACCAGCCTTCCATGCTGTAGACCAGCAGCGCCGCCCAGATCAAGACAAACCCCACCAGGCGCGCTGGCTCGAACGGTTCATGGAACAACCACACGCCCAGCGCAAACTGCAGGCTGGGCGAGATGTACTGCAGGATGCCCAAGGTGGACATGGGGATCAGGCGCGCACCCGCCGCAAACAGCAGCAGCGGAACTGCCGTCATGGGGCCCGCAAGCAGCAACCAGCCGACGGTGGCGGGCGTGCCCTGCACCAGCGCACCCTGGCCTTGCCACGCCCACCAGCCCAGCACGACGGCGGCCACCGGCGCGAGCACCAGCGTCTCCAGCGCGAGACCCTCCAGTGCGCCCAGCACAGCAACCTTGCGCAACAACCCATAAAAGCCAAAACTCAAGGCCAGCACCAGTGCAATCCAGGGCAGGCGCCCAGCCTGCACCGCCAGCCACAGCACGCCAGCGGCCGCCACGGCCACCGCCATCCATTGGCCCGAGCGAGGCCGCTCACGCAGAAATACAAAGCCCAGCGCGACGTTGACCAGCGGAAGGATGAAATAGCCCAGGCTGGCGTCTACCACGTGCTGGTTTTGCACCGCCCACACATAGGTAAGCCAGTTGCCCGACAGCAGCATCGCAGACAGCACAAATGCCGCCAGCACCTTGGGCTGGCGCAGCACGGTCCCCATCCACGACCATTGCCTGCGCACCATCAGTACGCCAAATACAAACACCAGCGACCACAGTGTGCGGTGCATCACCACTTCGAGCGAGGGCACGTCTGCCACCTGCTTGAAATACAGGGGGAACAGGCCCCAGGCGATGTAAGCCAGGGCGGCGTAGAGGATTCCAGTGTTCATAGAAATCGATGCTCAGGGGGATGCGTGGCCCCCCCTGCCAAACGGTCGTAAAAAATCCCTGCATGCCAGGGGCCCTGCAGGGATTGCGGGCCACCGGGCCATAACCCGATGGCGTTTTCAGTGATTTTTAGACGTTGAACAGGAAGTTCAGCACGTCGCCGTCCTTGACCACGTATTCCTTGCCTTCGGCGCGCATCTTGCCAGCATCCTTGGCGCCCTGCTCACCCTTGTAGGCGATGAAATCGTCAAAGGCAATCGTCTGCGCACGGATGAAGCCGCGCTCGAAGTCACCGTGGATCACGCCGGCCGCCTGAGGTGCCGTGTCACCAATGTGGATGGTCCACGCGCGCACCTCCTTCACACCCGCAGTGAAATAGGTCTGCAGGCCCAGCAGCTTGAAGGCGCCCCGGATCAGGCGCGCGAGGCCGGGTTCGGTCTGGCCCATTTCGGCCAGGAACATGTCACGGTCTTCGTCGCTCATTTCAGCCATCTCGGCTTCCATCTTGGCGCAGATGGCCACCACGGGGGCGTTCTGGCTGGCAGCGTAGTCCTTGAGGCGGTCGAGGAAAGGGTTGTTCTCAAAGCCGTCTTCGCTCACGTTGCCCACGAACATCGCGGGCTTGGCTGTGATCAGGCACAAGGACTTGAGCAGCGGCTGCTCTTCCTTGGTGATCTCGACCGAGCGGGCGGGCTTGCCTTCATTGAGCGCAGCCTGGATGCGCGTGAGCAGCGCCACCAGCTTGGCGGCATCCTTGTCGTTGCCCGACTTGGCAGCCTTGGTGTAGCGATTGAGCGCCTTTTCGACGGTGCCCATGTCGGCCAGGCACAGCTCGGTCTGGATCACCTCGATGTCCGAGATCGGGTCCACACGGCCAGCCACGTGGATCACGTTGTCGTCTTCAAAGCAGCGCACCACGTTCACGATGGCGTCGGTTTCTCGGATGTGGGCCAGGAACTGGTTGCCCAGGCCTTCACCCTGGCTGGCACCGGCCACCAAACCAGCGATGTCCACAAACTCGACAATGGCGGGCACGATGCGCTCGGGCGAGATGATCTGGGCGAGCTGCTGCAGGCGGGGGTCAGGCACTTCCACCACGCCCACGTTGGGCTCAATGGTGCAGAACGGATAGTTTTCGGCGGCGATGCCGGCCTTGGTCAGCGCGTTGAAAAGGGTGGACTTGCCGACGTTGGGCAGGCCCACGATGCCGCATTGGAGGCTCATGGCAGGGCTTTCTGGATTTCGGAGACAAACCGCCGATTTTACGGGCCAGCCAGCTATCACCCTTTCACGCCATGTTCACACCGTCAGTCGAAGCGCAGATTGGCCGCCACCCGCTGACCCACGCGCAGCGTCTGGCCCGCCCCCTGGCGCACGATGGCATTCATTCCGAACGTGATGGCGCCATCGAGCCGTTGGTCCTTCCGATAGGTCCGCAGGGTGTCCCCCACCGATGGGTTGCTTTCGGCTGTCGCGGGGTCGATGTCAGGAATGGGGCACCGCGAACAGGGTTTGACGGGCTGAAGGTGGATTTCACCCTCTTGCGCATCCACACGCACCAGATCCACTCGGTCCTCGTCGTGTGCGTCCACCCCGGCCAGGACCACATTGGGCCGAAATCGCTCGATCCCCGCGGCGGCATGGCCTGCAGCCTGAAGTCGCACGTTCAGCTCATCCATCGATGCCTGGCTGGCGAGCAACAACGGAAAACCATCGGCAAACTGGTTCGGCGCCTCGACACCGCCCGTCCATTCCATGCTGGACAAGCGGCGGTATTCAGGATCAAAACGGACAAGGCGGCAGGGCTGACCGAGGAAGTCCGTAAACCACTGCGCCGCCACGGCACCCATGTCCCATGCGGGCACCGTGTCGCGCCACACGGTCACTGTGGCGGGCGCCTCGACCGCATCGATGGCCACATGCAAGGCCAGCATGCCAGGCGCACGCAGCACCATCTCATCGCCTTTGAGCTGCGGGCGAATCAGCGCCATGCGCGGCAGCGTGCGCTGGGTTACAAACATGCCCTCAGCGTCTACCACCATCCAGGCACGGTCCAGATCGAGCCCCGTATCGGTGAGCAAGGCCTGCTGCACTTCAATGCCGGCACACGACTTGACGGGATAGACAAACAGGCGCGCGATGGTGCCCGACAGATCGGAATCAGGGTAGAAACTCACGCGAAGGTGCTCCTCAAAAATGACCAGTTGGACAGCGAGCCCGATTTTGCACCGCGCCCAAGGGCCCAGGCCCGCTCCTACAATGCCGCCATGGCCCAAACCTTTGATATCTGTATTCGCGGCACCGGCATTGTGGGCAAGACGCTGGCACTGCTGCTGGCCCGCGAAAGGCTGAAAGTGGCCCTGCTACCTGCACCCGGCCCGAAGGCCCCCGCAACCGCCGATGTGCGGGCCTATGCGCTGAACGCAGCATCGCGCAAACTGCTGGATTCGCTTCGCAGCTGGCCCGATGCAGAGCACGCCACAGCCGTGCGATCCATGCAGGTACAGGGAGACCGGGATGGCGCCGTGCATTTTGATGCGGCCACCCAAGGGGTGGAAGCCCTGGCCTGGATCGTTGACGTGCCCGCCCTGGAGGCCCGCCTCGCCGAAGCTCTGCGCTACCAGCCCCAGGTGGAAATGGTCGATGCCCCCGTGCCAGCGGCCCTGACCGTGGTGTGCGAGGGCCGCGCCAGCAGCACGCGCGAAGAGTTTGGTGTGGGTTTTCAGGTAACGCCGTATGGGCAACACGCCATCGCCACCCGATTGCAGTGTGAACGCGCCCACGAACAGGTGGCACGGCAATGGTTTTTGCCCGACGGCATTCTGGCTTTTTTGCCTTTGGGCGGGCCGCAGGGGAACTCCGTGGCGGTTGTCTGGTCCGTCTTGCAGGAACATGTCGCGCCGCTGATGGCCTTGTCCCCTGAAGAATTCGCGCAGAAGCTCCAGATGGCCAGCCGGGAATCCCTGGGGTCGCTGACGCTCAGTGCGGAACGAGCAGCCTGGCCTCTGCAGCTTGCAAAAGCAGACCGCTGGTGTGGCAGCTTGCCATCCACCGGAAAAAACCCGCGCAGCTGGGTGCTGGCTGGTGACGCGGCGCACAACGTGCATCCGCTCGCAGGCCAGGGGTTGAACCTGGGACTGGCAGACGCCCAAGCCCTGGCCAGCGCACTGCATGGGCGCGACTACTGGCGCAGTGTGGCTGATGTACGTTTGCTGCGGGGCTACGAGCGCGAGCGCAAGGCAGCCCTGCTGCCGATGGGATTGGCGACGGATGGCCTGCAACAACTCTTCTCCCGCCAGGAAGGGCCGCTGCAGGCGCTGCGCAACTGGGGAATGAAGGGCTTTGAACTGAGCGGCCCGCTGAAGCACTTCGTGGCCCGCCAGGCCATGGGAAATTACTGACCACACCGGTGGCCGCCCTCTGGAAGCCACCAGACCGTTTTAACGAGAACACCATGAAACTGATTCCCACCCTGCTCGCTGCCGCCGCGCTGGCCTCCGGCTTTGCCGCCACCGCACAAGAAGCGGACATCCGCAAGGCGCTCGCCGAACGCATTCCCCAAATGGACAAGATTGACGAGGTGCGCCCCACCCCCATGAAAGGCCTCTACGAGGTACGCATCGGGACGGACCTTTTCTACACGGACGCCAAGGGCAACTATGTGATCCAGGGTGAACTGATCGATACGAAAGTGCGCCGAAATCTGACCGAAGACCGCATTGCAAAGCTCACAGCCGTCGAGTTCTCGGCACTGCCCCTCAAAGACGCCTTCACCATTGTGCGCGGCGACGGGAAACGCAAGTTGGCCGTGTTTGAGGACCCCAACTGCGGCTACTGCAAGCGTTTTGAACGCGACCTGCAGAACGTGGACAACGTGACGGTGTACCTGTTCCTGTACCCCATCCTCAGCCCCGACTCTGCGGAAAAATCGCGCAACATCTGGTGCTCCAAAGACCAGGTGACGGCCTGGCAGGATCTCATGGTGCGGGACAAGCCTGTGCCTGCAGCGAGCTGCGATACCAGCGCCTTGCAGCGCAACCTGGCATTTGGCCGCAAGCACAAGATCACAGGAACGCCTACGCTGATTTTTGCCAACGGCGCCCGCGTGCCGGGAGCCATCGGTGCCAAGGAAGTGGAAAAGCGCCTGGCCGAGGCCAGCAGCGAAACCCCTGCCGCCAACTAATACGCGTTTTGCATGCGCGCAGGCCCCGCTCCCACGGGCCGCGCCATCTGACCACAAGGCCCGAACCTGCAGTTGCCCATGCCCTCAACCCGCAAGCCAGAATCCGCCGCCATTCACTACCACGTTGAGCCAGCGGACCTGCACGGTCATCTGTTTCGCATTGCACTGACGATTCCCCACCCTTCGGCGCAGCAAGAGGTCTCGCTGCCGATCTGGATTCCGGGGAGCTATCTGGTGCGGGAGTTCTCCAAAAATCTGCAAGAGCTCAAAGCCCACCAGGGCACGCGGGAAGTGAAGCTCACGCAACTGGACAAGCATCGGTGGCAAGCTGAATGCAGCCCCAACAAGCCCCTTGTGCTGTCCTACGCCGTCTGCGCCTACGACACCTCGGTGCGCACGGCCTGGCTGGACGCATCGCGCGGGTTTTTCAACGGCACCAGCCTGTGCCTGCGCGTGCAGGGCCAGGAAACGCAGCGCCACACGCTCGATATTGCCAGCACGCCTGCTACGGCCACCTGGTCAGTGGCCACCGGCTTGTCCCCCGTCAAGACAGACAAGAAGGGTTTTGGTCTCTACGCTGCGGCGAACTACGACGAGCTGGTTGACTGCCCGGTGGAAATGGGCGTGTTCTGGACCGGCCGCTTCACGGCCTGCGGCGTTCCGCACCGCTTTGTGGTGGCCGGTGCAGCGCCCTCTTTTGACGGCAAGCGCCTGCTGGCAGACACCCAGAAGATCTGCGAGACCGCGATCCGCTTCTGGCATGGCGAAGGCAAGGCGCCTTTCAAGAGCTACCTGTTCATGCTCAACGCCGTGGGCGACGGCTACGGAGGGCTGGAGCACCGCAACTCCACCGCGCTCATCTGTGGCCGGCGCGACCTGCCACGGGTCGATGAGGGCCGCACTGGTGATGGATACACCACACTGCTGGGCCTGATCAGCCACGAGTACTTCCACGCGTGGAACGTCAAGCGGCTGCGCCCCGCCGATTTTGCCCAATACGACTACACCCGCGAAAACTACACGGAGCTACTGTGGTTCTTCGAGGGCTTTACCAGTTACTACGACGATTTGCTGCTACGCCGTGCAGGGTTGATTGACGACGCTGCGTACCTAAAGCTCATCACCAAAACCATCAACCAGGTGCTTCAGACACCAGGCAGGGCCGTGCAGACCGTGGCGCAAGCCAGCTTTGACGCCTGGGTCAAGTACTACCGCCAGGACGAAAACACCCCCAACGCGACGGTCAGCTACTACACCAAGGGCTCGCTGGTGGCCCTGTGCCTGGACCTGACCCTGCGCCGCGAAGGCAAGACCAGCCTGGATGAGGTCATGCGCACGCTGTGGCTGCGGTGCCAGGGCGGCCCGATGTCGCAAGACGATTTGCTGGCAGTATTGAAAGAACTGTCCGACCGGCCCTTCGATACAGAACTGGCGCGGTGGGTGCACAGCACCGCAGAACTGCCGCTGGCAGAATTGCTGGAAGCCAACGGCGTTTTGCTCAAGGCGGAGCCCCCCCAATGGGCGCAGCGGCTGGGGCTGCGGGTGGGAGAAAACCACAGCGTGCAAATCAAGACCGTGCTGCGAGGCGGCCCTGCGGAAAAGGCGGGCATGGCGGCTGGCGATGAGTGGCTGGGCATCGATGTGAAAGGCCAGGGGTGGCGCATCAGCAAGCTGGAAGATGTGGCGTTCTATGCTGGCACCGAGACATCCCTGACGGCCCTGGTGGCGCGGGACGGCCGACTGCTGCGATTGCCGCTCGAACTGTCGGCCCGCAGTGCGTCCACGCCCCCCAAGAAGACATCCCGCACCACCGCCGCCACGGTGCCAGATACGGTGAGCCTGTCGATTGCCAACGCTGCCACCCTGGGGCGCTGGTTGAATTGAGCCAGGGACATGACACCGGATTGGTACGGTGTTCTACCTACCAGCGCATAGGTTCGGGCATGCTTGGGTATATTCGTTCGTGCTTTCATAACTACCTATAAACCCAGGAGATTTCATGTCTTACGAAACTATCGAGGTTCGCATCGAGGCGGACAAGGTTGGTATCGTCACGCTCAACCGGCCCAAGCAGCTCAACGCGCTGAACGACCAGCTCATGGATGAGCTGGGCGCGGCACTGAAGGCCTTTGATGCAGACGAAAAAATCGGCTGCATCATCGTCACAGGCAGTGAAAAGGCGTTTGCCGCAGGCGCCGACATTGGCGCCATGGCGAAATACAGCTTCGCAGACACTTACAAGGGCGACTACATCACCCGCAACTGGGAAGTGATCCGCTCCATCCGCAAGCCCGTCATTGCCGCTGTCAGCGGTTTTGCGCTGGGCGGTGGCTGCGAGTTGGCCATGATGTGCGATTTCATCATCGCCGCTGAAAACGCCAAATTCGGCCAACCCGAAATCAAACTGGGCGTGATCCCCGGCGCAGGCGGTACGCAGCGTCTGCCGCGCGCAGTGGGCAAATCCAAGGCGATGGACATGGCCCTGACCGGTCGCATGATGGACGCGGTGGAAGCCGAACGTTCCGGCCTGGTCAGCCGCGTGGTGCCCTACGACAAGCTCATGGACGAAGCACTGGGTGCCGCCATCATCATTGCAGGCTTCTCCCAGATCGCCGTGATGGCGGCCAAGGAGTCGGTCAACCGCGCCTTCGAAGGCAGCTTGTCGGACGGTGTGATGTTCGAGCGCCGCCTCTTCCACGCCCTGTTCTCCACCCAGGACCAAAAGGAAGGCATGGACGCTTTCATGAACAAGCGCACCGCGAACTTCACACACCAATAATTTTTGTTCTATAATCTTGGACTGCGGTCGTATAGCTCAGTTGGTTAGAGCGCAGCATTCATAATGCTGATGTCGGTGGTTCAAGTCCACCTACGACCACCAAATCCAACCCACAGTGCATGCGCACTGTGGGTTTTTTATTGGGCAGCCGCACGCAAAAATCATAGCTGCCGACGCTTGGTACCATTGGTTTTTAATGGGAAACCGCTGGAAATCCTTTAAAACCAAGCGCGAGCAGCTATTATTTTTGAGAACTGCGGGATTGGCCCCGCTTTTAGAATCGCTGTTTCAGCCCCTGGATGTAAACCATGAACCGCTGCACCACGACTTCCTCGCCTGCTTCCTCCCTCACTTCGCCGACGGCACCCGCGCGAAAGCTCATCGCGGCTGTGGCCTGCGCCCTACTCTGCGGCACCCTGCCGGTGTCCGCCCAGGTACAGCCCGGGCTTGGCGGCATGCGGACCTTTCCCGATGCGGCCCAGCGCGGCACCCTGACCCTCAACACAGCATCAGAGGCCACGCTCAATGGCCGCACCATCCGCCTGGCGCCTGGCATGCGCCTGCTAAGCCCTCAGAACACGCTGGTCATGATGCACACGGTGCTGGGGCAGAGCTACAAGGTGAACTACGTGATCGAAAACAGCACCGGCATGCTGATCACCGCCTGGATCCTGACCCAGGGCGAAGCCGAGCAGCCCCGCAAGGGCAGCGACACGGTCGAGCGCAACTACCGCACCGAGTACGACGTCATCCGCAAGTGATGCGTTGACCCATCAGCCGCGCCCTGTGTCCCGGCGCGGCCATTGAATATTTGCGGCGCGCTGCGGTGCTCCGCCCTTTTTCTTTCTGATTGCAAGAGAGCCTGCCATGGCCAAAAAAGTCTTCATCAAAACCTTCGGCTGCCAGATGAACGAGTACGACTCGGACAAGATGGCCGACGTGCTCCACGCTGCCCAGGGCTACGAGCCCACGCAGAACGTGGACGAAGCCGACCTCATCCTCTTCAACACCTGCTCGGTGCGCGAAAAGGCGCAAGAGAAAGTCTTCAGCGACCTGGGCCGCATCAAGCACCTGAAGGCGCGCGGCGTGAAGATTGGCGTGGGTGGCTGCGTGGCCAGCCAGGAAGGCGCAGAGATCATCAAGCGCGCCCCCTATGTGGACGTGGTGTTTGGACCCCAAACCCTGCACCGCCTGCCCGAGATGCTGAACCAGCGCGAGCGCCTGGACAAGCCGCAAGTGGACATCAGCTTTCCTGAGATCGAGAAGTTCGACCACTTGCCGCCCGCGCGCGTGGAGGGCGCCTCGGCCTTTGTGTCGATCATGGAAGGCTGCAGCAAATACTGCAGCTACTGCGTGGTTCCCTACACCCGGGGCGAAGAGGTGAGCCGCCCGTTTGACGACGTGCTGGTGGAAGTGGCAGGGCTGGCCGACCAGGGCGTGAAGGAAATCACCCTTTTGGGCCAGAACGTGAACGCCTACCTGGGCAAGATGGGTGGCACGGCCGAGATTGCCGACTTTGCCCTGCTGCTCGAATACGTGTCCGACATCCCGGGCATCGAGCGCATCCGCTACACCACCAGCCACCCCAATGAGTTCACGCCCCGACTGATCGAGGCCTATGCCAAGCTGCCCAAGCTGGCCAGCCACTTGCACCTGCCTGTGCAGCACGGCAGCGACCGCATCCTGATGGCCATGAAGCGCGGCTACACCGCCATGGAATACAAGAGCACGGTGCGCAAGCTGCGCGCCATCCGACCTGACCTGGCCATGAGCAGCGACTTCATCGTGGGCTTCCCCGGCGAGACCGAAGACGACTTCAACAAGATGATGAAGTTGATTGACGACATCCACTTTGACAACAGCTTCAGCTTCATCTTCAGCCCCCGCCCCGGCACCCCAGCGGCTGGCCTGCACGACGACACGCCGCACGACGCAAAGCTGCGCCGCCTGCAGCACCTGCAAGGCGTCATCAACGCCAACATCAAGTCCATCAGCGAAAGCCGCGTGGGCACGGTACAGCGCATCCTGGTAGAAGGCGCTTCCAAGCGCGATACCACCGAGCTGATGGGCCGTACCGAATGCAACCGCGTGGTGAACTTTGTGGGTCAGTCACGCCTGGTAGGCCAGATGGTGGATGTCACCATCACCGAAGCCAAGGCCTACACGCTGCGCGGCGAAGTGCTCACCCGCGAGGCGGCAGTCGCAGCCTGACGCGCACCCGGCGCCCGTGGCAATGACGGCAGACACCCCGCCAAGCGCGGATCTTCGCAAGTCCGACGGCCCGCTGCACGGCCTCTCGTTCCAGCAGCTTTTGCTGCTGGCCTTTCTGCTCATAGCGGGACTGCTGGGGGTGAGCTCGTTGCGGGCGCTGTACACCCTGGAACAGCTCATGGTGCAAAGTCGGCTTGGTGCCGCCGAGGCCACCACGCTGAGCACAGCGGCCCAGGCATTGAACCAGCGCGGGCAGGCCCTGGAACGCGCGGCACGCCAGTCCCTGGTTCTGCGGGATGCGCCGCTGCGGCGCAGCTTCAACGAAATGTCCGTAGAGGCACAAGCCGTTCTCGACCAGTTGCACCAGGGCGGCCTTCCCGAAGACCAGGCCAGCCAGTGGCGTGAGCATCTTGACGCCGTGAAGGCACTGCTGGATGCACCGCCGGAACGGGCCCTGGAAAACGAGCAACGGGTAGCGGAAGAATTTGTCACGCTTGAAGCGCTGCATACCGCCATCGTGCAATCGGTCCAGGAGATCAATGCACAACGTAACCGCGCGCTGCTAGACCGGGTGGAAGCGAGCCGCCGCAACGTGACGCACCAGGTGGTAGGGGTGATCGTCCTGGCGCTCGTCCTGGCCCTGGCGCTGGGCATCTGGCTTGCCCGTCCTTTCAAGCGGCTGGAAGGCACGATTCGGCGGTTGGGCGAGAACCAGCTTGAAGCGCCCGTGGTGATCTCCGGCCCCGACGACGTACGCCGCGTGGGGCAGCAGCTGGAATGGCTGCGCCTGAGGCTGCTGGAACTTGATTCGGACAAGGCCCGCTTCCTGCGCCATGTCTCGCACGAACTCAAGACGCCGCTGGCCGCGATGCGCGAGGGCGTGGCGCTGCTGCAGGACGGTGTGACCGGTGAACTCAATGCCGACCAGCGCGAAGTTACACAGATCCTTCACCACAACACATTGGTTTTGCAAGGTGAGATTGAAGCCTTGCTGCGCTTTAATGCTGCAGCCTTCGAGGCACGCCAGCTGCAGCGGCGCGACACCGATCTGCTCGCGCTGCTGGAAGCCCAGGTGGAAGCCCAGCGGCTGCAATGGCAAGCCCGGGGCCTGCGGGTGCTGGTGGAAGGATCCGCCATCTCTCTGCCCATTGACGCCGACAAAATCGCCTCGGCAATCAGCAACCTGCTGTCCAACGCCATTCGTTTTTCGCCCAAAGGGGGAACGGTGCGGCTGTCGCTCTCGCGCCATGCGGGCTGCGTGCGCGTGGACGTTTCGGACCAGGGCCCTGGCGTGGCCCAGGCAGACCGTGACCGCGTGTTCGAACCTTTTTACCGTGGCATCCGCCAGCCGGACGACGCAGTGCGCGGCACCGGCATCGGGCTTTCCATCGTCCAAGAGTACATCGTCGCCCACGGCGGCCAGGTGCGGTTGGTGGAAGATGGCGTCCACACCTTTTTTCGCATGGAACTACCGCATGCTGCCTAGTTGTCTTCCCGTCCACCCCACCAACATGCGCGCCCTGGACTTTCCGGTATGGGTGATGTTGCTGGCTGCAGCCATCACGTTGGCCGGATGCAATGCGACGGCGCCCCAAGCGGTTGCGGCGCCTGTTCCGCCCATGACCGCCCCCACGCCAGCCCCGGTGGCTACGGAATCCCCCAGCCCCAACCCGGCCGCCGCCACCAGCGCTCCTTCGGATGCCATCCCGGTCCTGCAGGTGCTGGCGCAAACGGACCGTACCCTGCGTATGGCCCCCGCAGAGCTGGCCAAAGAGATTGCCCGCCTGGGCGAGGCGGAAGATGCCTCGGTGGAGACCCCCCTACTTCTGGCAACAGCATTGGCCCAGACGCGCCAGCCCGTCGATACGGCCCGTGCCCTGGGCCTGGTGCAGCGGGTGATGAGCAACACCACGGCAGCGGCACAAGCCCTCCACCCCCTGGCGCGGCTGATGGAGTCGCGGCTTCTGCAGCAACGCAGGCTGGAAGACCAGCTGGAGCGGCAGGGCCAGCAACTGCGCGAGGCGCAGCGCCGCAACGACCAGCTCAACGAACGGCTGGAGGCCGTGCGCGCCATCGAACGCAGCCTGACCACGCGCCCGGCCCCGCTTCCTGCCGCCCCCGCCTCGCCCCCGGGCAGTAGCCCCCAGCGCCCCACGCCCTGATCGCTCAGGAAGGTGTCAAAGGAAACCGCCATGGCAGCTGCCCCCACCCCATCCCGCACAACGCCCCGCGCCCGCGTCCTTGTGGTGGACGACGATGCCGACATGCTGCGGCTGCTGTCGCTGCGCTTGCAGGCCGCCGGATACGACGTGGTCGCCGTGGGCTCGGCCGAGGCGGCCTTGGCGCAGTTGGACATGGCACGCCCACAGCTCGTGCTGAGCGATGTGCGCCTACCTGGGCGTGATGGCCTCGCGCTGTTCGACGAAGTGCGTGCGCGACACCCTTCGCTGCCGGTCATCCTGCTCACTGCCCACGGCACCATTCCCGACGCGGTGGAAGCCACTTCGCGCGGGGTGTTCACCTACCTCACCAAGCCCTACGACGGCAAGGAACTGCTGGAAAAGATTGCCCAGGCACTGGCCCTGAGCGCCCCAGCTGTCACACATGCCCACGCCCATGAAGCATGGCGTGCCGACATCGTGAGCCGTTCCAACCGCATGACCGACTTGCTGGCCGAGGCCTACATGGTGGCCCAGTCAGACGCGAGTGTGCTGCTGCTGGGCGATAGCGGCTCGGGCAAGGAGCTGCTGGCCCAGGCCATCCACCGCGCCAGCCCGCGCGCGCGCTACCCCTTTGTGGCGGTCAACTGCGGCGCTATCCCCGAGGCCCTGCTCGAATCCGAACTGTTCGGCCACGTCAAAGGAGCTTTTACCGATGCGGTGAGCAATCACAAGGGGCTGTTCCAGGCAGCGGAAGGCGGCACCTTGTTGCTCGACGAGATTGGCGACATGCCGCCCGCCCTGCAGGTCAAGCTGCTGCGGGTGCTGCAAGAGCGCGCGGTGCGCCCCGTGGGTGCCAGCCAGTCGATTCCCATCGACGTGCGCATCATCTCGGCCACCCACCGCGACCTGGAATCCGCCATGGCCACGGCCCAGTTCCGCGAAGACCTGTACTACCGGCTCAATGTGGTCACGCTGGCGCTGCCCACCCTGGGAGACCGGCGCGAAGACATCGCACTGCTGGCCAACCACTTTCTCGACAAGCTGGCGCGCAAGTACGACAAGCGCCTGTCAGGCTTTGCACCCGAGGCGCTCAAGGCACTGACCCTGGCCGCCTGGCCTGGCAACGTGCGCCAGCTCTACAACGTCGTCGAACAGGTGTGTGCCCTGTCCACCACGCCCCTGGTGCCCCTGACGCTGGTGCAGCGCGCGCTGCGCACGCCATCTACCCAGGTGCTGAGCTTTGCCGAGGCCCGGCAAAGGTTTGAGCGCGAGTACCTGGTGGGCCTGCTCAAGATGACGGATGGCAATGTAGCCGACGCGGCGCGCCTGGCACAGCGCAACCGCACGGAGTTCTACCGGCTGCTGCAAAAGCACGCATTGACCCCCGGAAACTTCAAGAACGACGCTGTGGACAACGAAGACGTCGCTGATGAGCGACACGACTAGGTCGTTGATTTGATTCAGTTTTTCTCTAGCGCCTTGCTCCGCTGTCGCCATTCGGCGACAAAAACACTGGATTTCCCCCCCAATCCGCGAGTCGCACAACTGCTTACATGCAATTGATGACTTAACCCATTGATTTAAAACAGTTTTTTGAAGCTGGCACAGGGTTTGCCCTAGTCTCAGCATGCAAGCTGTTTTTTCTCACTGTTCACGCTTCACCGGCCGCCTCCAACAGGCCGCGATAGCGCTGGCCGCCACCCTGTTGGCAGGCGCCGCACAGGCCCAGAGCTTCGATTTCGACAGCGTCACCCGCATCGCCCGGGAACGGGCGGAGAAGCCCTATCGCGCATCCAGCGACAAGCTCCCCGCCGACCTCGCCAAACTCAACTACGACCAGGTGCGCGACATCCGCTGGCGCCCCGATCGTGCCCTGTGGCGCGCCGAAAAGCTGCCGTTCGAGGCCATGTTCTTCCACCTGGGCCTGTACCAGAAGGAGCCGGTGCTGATCAACGAGGTGACACCGCAGGGCGCGCGCCACATCGGCTACAGCCGCGCGGACTTCGACTACGGCAAGAACCAGGTGCGGCCTGAGGCCTGGGGCGACCTCGGCTTTGCGGGCTTTCGTCTGCACAACCACCTCAACTCCAGCGCCTACAAGGATGAGCTGGTGGTCTTCCAGGGCGCGAGCTACTTCCGCGCACTGGGCAAGGGTCAGCAATACGGCCTGTCAGCGCGCGGGCTGGCCATCGACACCGTGGGTGGCAGTGGCGAAGAGTTCCCACGCTTCACCGAGTTCTGGCTGGTGCGGCCCGATCCCTTGTCCACACAGGTCACCGTGTATGCGCTGCTGGATTCGCCCCGTGCCACCGGCGCCTACCGCTTCGACATCCAGCCGGGGACGCAGACCACCACCACCGTGCGCAGCCGCATTTTTGTGCGGCCCAGCACGGGCAGCAAGCCCATCGCCACGCTGGGCATTGCGCCCTTGACCAGCATGTTTTTCTTTGGCGAGAACCAGCCCCGCAAAGAAGACTTCCGGCCCGAGGTCCATGACTCCGACGGGCTGATGATTGCCACGGGCGAGGGCGAATGGCTCTGGCGTCCGCTGCAAAACCCCAAGCAGACGCTGGTCACATCGTTTGCCACCAAAAATCCCAAAGGCTTTGGCCTGATGCAGCGCGACCGCCAATGGTCGAACTATGAGGACGTGGAGGCCCGCTATGAGCGCCGCCCAAGTGCCTGGGTGCGCCCCCTGCACGACTGGGGCGCTGGCCGCGTCGAACTGGTGCAGCTCAACACCCCCGACGAAACGCACGACAACATCGTGGCGTATTGGGTGCCCGCCCAGATGCCCGCCCCCGGCCAGCCCCTGGAATTCGCCTACGAGCTGAGCTGGCAAGGCGATGAACAGCAGCGGCCGCCCGGGGCCTGGGCCACGCAATCGCGCCGGGGCGTGGGCTACACCAAAGAGACCGCTGCAGCCTTGCGCCAGCAGGCGCAGTACGTGGTCGATTTCGACGGCCCCGCCCTCAAGGCTTTGCCCGCTGACGCCACCGTGAAAGCCGTGGTGACCAGCGATGCCAACGGCAAGGTGCTGGAAAACATCGTCTACCGCAATCCCGCCACCGAGCAGTGGCGCATGACCGTTCGCGTACAGCGCCAAAAGGCCGATCGACCGATCGAGCTGCGCGCTTTTCTTCAACACGACAACAACGCTGTGAGTGAAACATGGACGCACATCATTCTTCCCGAGTAAGCCCCCCGGTGCCCCATCACCCCCAACGCAGCACGCTGCGCGAGGAACGGCATCCCAATGCCGTCACCGCGCCGCCCGTCCACCGGGGTTCCATGGCACCCGTGCCCTGGCGCGGCTTCTGGAACAGCATGGGCACAGCCCTGCTTCTCAAGCTGACCGGTCGCACCGAAACCAGCCCTCCCGCATCGCCCGAAAACCGGCCAGCCCAGGAATGGGAGGGTGCTGCGCAGCGCCGCCGCTGGACCTTTGCGGTGCTGACGGTGCTGACCACGGCCCTGGCGAGTTTCCTGTTTGCCGGCGTGCAGCCTGAGTATGAGAACCCGTGGCTGGGCTATGGGCAGATCGCGCTGTTTGCCCTGCTGTCGGCCTGGGTGGTCACCGGCTTTCTCACCGGCTTGATGGGCTTTTGGGTCATGCTGCGCGGCGACAGGCATGCGCTGTCCGTGCGCAGTGTGGTGGAGCACGAACTGGCACCCGGCGCGCGCACGGCCATCATCATGCCGATCTGCAACGAGGACGTGGCCACCGTGTTTGCGGGGCTGCGGGCAACGTGCGAGTCGGTGGCATCGACCGGCCACGGGGCCACCTTCGACGTGTTTGTGCTGTCCGACAGCTATGACCCCGCCATCGCCCAGGCTGAACGCGCCGCCTGGGAGGAACTGCGCAGCGCCCTGGCGCAGCACAGTCAGCAACCCCAGGTGCAGGTGTACTACCGCCTGCGCGCACGCCGCACGCACCGCAAGGCCGGCAATGTGGCCGACTTCTGCCGCCGCTGGGGCAAGGACTACCGCTACATGGTGGTGCTGGACGCCGACAGCGTGATGAGCGGTGACTGCATCGTCTCGATGGCCAAGCTCATGGAAGCGAACCCCACGGCGGGCATCATCCAGACGGCAACCCAGGCCATCGGCCACGTCACGCTGCACGCCCGCGCGCAGCAGTTCGCCTCACGCGTCACCGGTCGCCTGTTTACGCTGGGCATGCAGTACTGGCAGCTGGGTGAATCCCACTACTGGGGCCACAACGCGATTATTCGCGTGGCACCCTTCATGGAACACTGCGCCCTCGCGCCCATCAAGGGCAATGGTGGCCTGGCGGGCGGCATCATGTCGCACGACTTTGTCGAAGCCGCGCTGATGCGCCGCGCTGGCTACCACGTGTGGCTGGTGTCGGACCTGATTGGCAGCTATGAACAGCAACCCCCCGACCTGCTGGCCGAACTGCAGCGCGACCGCCGCTGGTGCCAGGGCAACCTGCAAAACGCACGCTTGATGGCCGAGCCCGGCATCCACGCGGTGCACCGCTCGATGTTCATCACGGGTGCCATGGCCTACCTGTCGGCGCCGCTGTGGCTCGCCTTCCTGACACTGGGCACGGCGCTGTGGCTGTCGGGCGCCAAGCTCGTGGCCGACTGGCACATCCTGCCGGCCGAATTGCTGTCGCTGTGGGCCTGGACGCTGTGCATGCTGTTCCTGCCCCGCATCCTGGGTGTGGCCGCCGTGTTCATGCGCCGCGAGCAAAAGGAATACGGCGGTGCCGTCAGCCTGCTCAAGAGCGCCGCGCTGGAGAGCGTGCTGGCCATCCTGCAGGCCCCCATCCGCATGCTGGCGCATTCGCTGTTCGTGCTGATTGCGCTCACCGGCCTGAAGCTGGAATGGAAATCGCCTCCGCGCGAAGCCCATGCCGTGCCCTGGCGCCACGCCGTGCGCCAGCTGGCACCCATGAGCCTGGTGATTGCCCTGCTGGCAGTGGGTGTCGCCGTGATCGATAGCAGCGCCCTGCTGTGGCTCATGCCTGTGGGCCTGCCCCTGGCGCTGGCCATACCGCTGGCCGTGTTCACCAGCCAGATCGCGTTGGGCAAGGCCATGCGCGCACAACGCCTGTTGCTGATCCCCGAGGAGTCCTGGTCACCGCCGGTACTGCGCCGAGCCTGGCTGCATGCAAGCCGGCTGGCACGGCCAGCGCCGCTGACTGCGTTGTAGGCATGTGACAATTGCCCCACAAGCCACAAGCCGGTGCATGCACCGGCTTTTTTGCGATTGCTATTTTATTTATAGCAATAAAATGTTTACCAATAAGCGCTAGCACCGAAAAACAGCAAATTAACCAGCAGCGGGGTGGCGCCCCCCCCGTTGTTGGGGCACCGTTACGATACGCATCCCTTCCAACCGGCCCCTGTGCGTGAAACCGATTCATCGCGGTTTCTGCGGTGAGCGGCCCTGTCATCGATGCAATCGTCTCTGTTTTTAACTGCCGCCCGTCGGCGGCTGCGCCATGCCAGCGCACTCGCCCTGACCCTTGTCATCACTGGCTGCGCCGTGCCCACAGCACAGGCTCCTGTGGCAGCACCGGCCCCAGTCGCTGCCCCAGCGCCACCGGCTCCACCACCCGAGCCCCCTGGGCGCATCATCTTTGCGGGATTTGCGATGCATTCGCAATCCAAGGTTTTCCGCAACGACGTGCTTCTGGCCGAAAAGCTGGTTAAAGACATCGATCCGAATGCGCTGATGCTCAAGCTGGCCAACCCGGCACGCGATCAGAGCGCCGACTGGCCGCAGGCCACTCCCGAGAACTTCTCGCTGGTGATGTCCAAAATGGCCGAAGTGGCGCGCCCACGAGACCGCGTTCTGCTGCTCATTTCGACCCACAGCAACCCCGGTCTGCTCAACATCAACGCGGGCGGCAAACACCTGCCGCCGCTCAACCCCCAAATCCTTAGCAATGCGCTGGCCCCGCTCAACGATGTGCCAACGCTGGTGGTGCTTTCCGCCTGCTACAGCGGTGCGTTCATCGAGCCCCTGAAAGCTCCGAACCGCGTGCTGCTCACTGCCACGGACGCCCGCCGCACCACTTTCAATTGCCAGTACAAAGGCGACCACACACCGTTTGCCGAAGCGCTGTTTGGCCAGGCGGGCGCAGAAAACCGTTCTGTGATCGACTGGATGGGCGAGGCGCAGAAATCCATCGCAGCGCAGGAAAGGCGCCGCAAGGTCCCCGCATCCCAGCCGCGCATCTTTGTCGGTGACGAGGCCAAGGCCTGGACGAATCAACCTCTCAAGAACTGGTTGCAAGCACCGAAAGCGCCATAAGCCGGGCGCCACAAGCCCGTCTCCCCCGAATGCAAAAAACCCTGAAGAAGCCGTGCCTCTTCAGGGTTTTTGCATTTCAGCGCCGGGGGCTCAGAAAGGCATCTTGGGCATGCCGCCCCCGCCCATACCCTTCATCCCGCCCATCTTCTTCATCATCTTCATCAGGCCGCCGCCCTTCATCTTCTTCATCATGCCCTGCATCTGCTCAAACTCCTTGAGCAAGCGGTTGACCTCTTGCACATGCACACCCGCCCCGTTGGCGATGCGCTTCTTGCGCGTAGCCTTGATGAGTTCGGGCTTGCGGCGCTCCAGCGGCGTCATGCTCTGGATGATGCCCTCCTTGCGTTTGATGTCCTTCTCGGCCTTGTCCATGTCGAGTGCGCCTGCCTTGGCAGTCAGCTGAGACGGCAGCTTGTCCATCAGGCTGGAGAGCCCCCCCATCTGCTTCATCTGCTGGATCTGCGACAGGAAGTCGTTCAGATCGAACCCGTCGCCACTCTTGACCTTGGCCGCCAGCTTTTGCGCGGCCTCCATGTCCACCCCGGCGGTGACCTGCTCCACCAGGGCCACGATGTCGCCCATGCCCAGAATGCGGCCCGCGTGGCGCTCGGCATCGAACACCTCCAGGCCATCGAGCTTTTCAGACACACCCGCAAACTTGATGGGCGCGCCCGTGATCTGGCGCACGGACAGCGCAGCGCCGCCGCGCGAATCGCCGTCGAGCTTGGTGAGCACGATGCCAGTGAGCGGCAGCGCTTCCTTGAAGGCCTTGGCCGTGTTGATCGCGTCCTGGCCCTGCATGGCATCAACCACGAACAAGGTTTCGACCGGGTTCAGCGCGGCGTGCAGGTCCTTGATTTCCTTCATCAAGGCTTCATCGATGGCCAAGCGACCCGCCGTATCGACCAGCAGCACGTCAAAGTAGTGCTTCTTGGCGTAGTCCAGTGCGGCGTGGGCGATGTCGAGCGGCTTCTGGTCGGGCGTGCTGGGAAACCATTCGGCACCGGCCTGCTTGGTCACCGTCTTGAGCTGCTCGATAGCGGCCGGGCGGTACACGTCGCCCGACACGGTCAGCACCTTCTTCTTGCGCTTTTCGATCAGGTGCTTGGCCAGCTTGGCCGTGGTGGTGGTCTTGCCCGCGCCTTGCAGACCAGCCATCAGGATCACGGCGGGCGGCTGGGCGGCCAGGTTGATGTCAGCCACGCCTTCGCCCATGGTGGCGGCCAGTTCACGATTGACGATGCTGACCAGCGTCTGACCGGGCTTGAGCGAGCCCAGCACTTCCTGGCCCAGGGCCTTCTCTTTGACACGGGCGATGAAATCGCGCACCACCGGCAGGGCCACATCGGCTTCGAGCAGGGCCATGCGCACCTCGCGCAGCATGTCCTGCACGTTGGTTTCGGTGATACGGGCCTGGCCACGCATCTCCTTGACGAGGCGCGTGAGTTTGTCGGTAAGGGCGGAGGCCATAGGGGAGATGTCCGGTGTTGCCTGCGCGCCAGGGTGCTGGCGGTGGGGCGAAAGGCTAAACTGCGATCCATGATTTTACCCAGTGCTTCCCCTGCCAGCTGGCTCCTGGCCCTGGCCGCTGCCGTGGCATACGCCGTTCCGGCTGCCGCATCCTCGCGGCTGGGCGCTACAGCGGCGCGCAATGCACTGCTGGTGGCCTGGTTGCTGCATGGCGCCGTGCTGGTATGGGGCCTGTGGGGCGATTCCCCCCGATTTGGTTTTGCACCCGCCTTGTCGATGACCGCCTGGCTGGTGCTGACGGTGTACGCGGTAGAGCGGCAGCTGTTTCCGCAGATGCAGTCACGCTGGATACTGGCAGCGCTGGGGGCGGTTGCCATTGTGCTGGCGATGCTATTTCCGGGCCAGCCGCTGCATGTGACGGCTTCCGCCTGGCTGCCGCTGCACCTGGCGCTGGGCATTGCCTGCTATGGCTTGTTTGCCGCCGCCGTGGTGCACGCCTGGCTGATGACACGGGCAGAGCAACGCATCCGGCAGGCCGAAGATCCCCACAGCGGCATCCCCCTGCTCACGCTGGAGCGCCTGACCTTCCGGTTTGTGACGGCGGGCTTCATCCTGCTGACTGCCACGCTGCTGGCGGGCTGGCTGTTTGGTGACACGCTGTACGGCAGGGCCTGGCGGTGGGACCACAAGGCCGTGTTCTCGCTGCTGTCCTGGATCACGTTTGCCACGTTGCTGGTGGGCCGAGCACGCTTCGGGTGGCGGGGACGCAATGCCGTGCGCGTGCTCTACGCCGGATCAGCGCTGCTGTTGCTGGCCTATGTGGGCTCCCGCTTTGTCATGGAAGTCGTCCTGGGCCGCAGCGCATGAAATACCTGGTCTTGCTGGTGGTTCTGGCCATCGCCTTCGGTATCTGGCGCAGCCGACGCGCGCCAGATGCAAACGCTTCCAAAACGCCTGCACCTCCGCTGGCCCTCCCGCAGAACATGCTGGCCTGCGCCCACTGCGGCGTTCACATTCCGCAGGCAGACGCTCTGATGGTGGGCGAACAAGCCTACTGCTGCACAGAACACCGGCGCCTGGGCCCGGTCTGAAGCCGACCATGCCACCGCTGTCCGCAAGTACCTTTGCGTCCACCATGGATGCGCCATTTGTGCGCCTGTGGCGCGGTTTTCTGACAGGCCGCGTCATGGTCGCACTGGCCCTGCTGGTACTGCAAGGGGCCGGGCAGGCCATCAACCAGACCACCGAACCCGCCGTGCTGGCAGTGTGTGTGGCCTATCTGGTGGCCGCCGTCATGCTGCGCGTGCTCGGCAGGCACAGCCCGCCATCACCCAAGACCGGCCCCCAATGGCTCCCCTCCATTGGTGTTGACCTTGCTGCGATTGCCGCCCTGCAACTGCTGAACGCGGGCGCCATGAACTACACCCCCCTGTTTGGCTTGCCCATCCTGATGGCAGCCGTGCTGGGAACGCTGACCTTGGCACTGGGCACCACAGCAGGCGTCACGCTGCTGCTGCTGGGCTGGGCCTGGTGGCTCGGCTCGGGCACTGCGGGCGACGACGCACCGCGCTACCTGCAAAGCGCGCTGACTGGCACAGGCTATTTCATCGTGAGCTATCTTGTGCACCAACTGGCAACACGCCTGGCGCGCGAGCAGGAAGTGGCGCAGCAAAGCCAGGTTGCTGCCCGCGTGCAGACGCAGGTCAGCGCACTGGTCATCCAGAACCTGACCGATGGGGTGTTGGTCGTGGACGAAAGCGATGTTGTGCGCATTGCAAACCCCGCAGGGCTGCAGTTGCTCGGGGGCACCTCGCTGCCCGAGCTGCCATTCATCCTGGCATCCGAGACACCCTGGAATCCGCTCGTGATCCTGGCTCGGCGCACCTTCCGCCAGGAACAGCCCCAGACCGCCGACGTAGACCTCCTGCACCCGGGACAAAGCCCCACCGGGTTGCATGTACGCACGTGGTTGACTTCGACGCGCGAGGCAGCGCGGCAGACGCAGACCGAGCGCCTGTGCGTGATGTTCCTGCACGACCTGCGCGAGATGGAGGCCCGCCTGCGCACGGAAAAGCTGGCGGCCATGGGCCGCATGTCTGCCGCCGTGGCCCATGAGATCCGCAACCCGCTGGCCGCCATCGTACAGGCCAATGCCTTGCTCGAAGAAGACCTGCACGACCCGGCACACAAGCGCCTGGCCCACATGGTGCAGCAGAACGCCGACCGCCTCGCGCGCATTGCCGAGGAGGTACTGGACATCGCCCGCGTGCAGCACCAGATCAGCCATGCGCCCGCGTCCACCTTGCCCCTGGACGAAACGGTGTCGCAAATATGGAATGACTGGCAGGCCCAGGACCCCGTGCAGCGCCGGGCAGTAGTGATGCTGGAAGCGGGCAATCCGCAGGTGGAATTCGACACCGAACACCTGCGCCGCGTGCTCGTGAACCTGCTGGACAATGCCCTGCGCTATGTGGGACAGGAGCCTGACTCCCTCACGGTGACCACCCGCACCTTGCCCTCCGGCCAGACCAGCCTGCAAGTCTGGAGCGACGGTGCCCCCATGGACAAGTCCGTGGAGCGTCACCTGTTCGAACCGTTTTTTTCCTCCGAAAGCCGCTCCAGCGGCCTGGGCCTCTATATTTGCCGCGAGTTGTGCCAGCGCCATGGAGCGTCCATCAGCTACCAGCGGCTGACCCGCACCACCTTGCGGGGCGAGGTGGGCGGCAACGCCTTTACCGTCGGCTTTCGCCGCACCACACGCCCTGCCGATGCTGCCACGCTGTTTGACACCATCGTGGTCTGAAACGCCCTGCCATGAACGCACCTACCGCTTCCATCCTCGTCGTGGACGACGAACCCGACCTGCGCACCTTGTACGAACTGACCTTGCTGCGCGAAGGCTACCGGGTGGAGACCGCATCCAGCGTCCAGGAGGCGCGCGAACAGCTCAAGGCCCACCGCTTTGACGCCGTCATCACCGACATGCGCCTGCCCGACGGTTTCGGCATGGAACTGCTGCAGGATCTGCGCGACCAGCAGCGCCGCGAGCGCTGCGTGGTCATGACAGCGTATGGCTCCGCCGAGAACGCCGTGGAAGCCCTGCGCTCTGGTGCCTTCGACTATCTAACCAAACCCGTGGATCTGAAGCAGTTCCGCTCGGTCGTCGCATCGGCCGTGCAAGGCACCGGGGGTGTCCCCGCGCCCCGGGCCGCACGCACCGGCGGCGTACAGGGTCGGCAGGGGGCGTTCAGCGCAGACCCCTTGGCGGCGGGCACCGCACTGGACCGGCTGGTGGGCACCTCAGAGGCCATTCGCAACGTCAAGCAGCGCGTGGCCAAGGTGGCACGGGGCATGGCGCCCGTGCTGATTCATGGGGAATCCGGCACGGGCAAGGAACTGGTTGCGCAAGCGCTGCATGCCAGCAGCCAGCGTGCCGATGGTCCCCTGGTTGCCGTGAACTGCGGCGCCATCCCAGAAAACCTGCTGGAGGCAGAATTTTTTGGTGCCCGGAAAGGCTCTTACACCGGTGCCACCCAGGATCGGGACGGCTACTTTCAGGCAGCCCGTGGCGGCACGCTGTTTCTGGACGAAATCGGTGACCTTCCCTTGGCCATGCAGTCCAAATTGCTGCGCGCCATCCAGGAGCGCAGCGTACGGCCTCTTGGCTCCACCCAGGAGGAGACCGTGGATGTGCGCATCGTGAGCGCCACACACCGCGACCTGGCTGCCGACGTGCAATCGGGCCGCTTCCGCCAGGATCTCTATTACCGGCTCAACGTGATCGAAATCGTGATCCCCCCGTTGCGCGAGCGGCGCGAAGATCTGCCTGTGCTGTGTGCCGCACTTCTGGCGCGCATCGCCCAGGAATCCGGCATGCCAGTGCCTTCTCTGACAGAGCATGCGCTCCAAGCCATTGCCGCACACCCCCTGACCGGCAACGTCCGCGAACTGGAAAACCTGTTGCACCGGGCCGTGGCACTCAGCGACGGAGACGAGCTGCATGTGGACTGGCCCTCTGGCACCCCCATCCCATTGGGGGCGCGGACGCTACCAACCCCTACCCTCCCCAACCACACCGAGGCGCAGCCTGCCCATCAACCACCACAGCCTGCAGCCAGCACGGGCTGCTCGGTCCCTCTGCCCAATGACCTTCAGGCCTGGCTGGACCAGCAGGAGCGGGACATTCTGATACGAGCCTTGCGCGAAGCGGGTTTCAACAGAACCGCCACCGCAGCCCGGCTGGGCATCAGCCTGCGCCAGATACGCTACCGCATCGCCCGGCTGAACATCGCCGTCCCCAATGACCAGGACCCGCATGACGAGATCGGCTGACGCGGCACCAGGCAGATCAACGCCTTGGGACGGTGGATGGCACCGTGCAGCAACCAGGCTGGAATCCCCCAACCATGGTGTGCGCCCTGCCCCGGCAAGTACCTCCATCGACCTGATCGTGGTGCATTCCATCAGTTTGCCGCCAGGCAAATATGGCGGAAATGCGGTGCAACAGCTATTCACCAACTCGCTGGACTGGGATGCACACCCCTACTACCAGAGCATCCGTGGTTTGGCCGTTTCGTCGCATTTCTTCATTGACCGCACCGGCGCCCTTTGGCAGTTTGTGGACTGTGATCTTCGGGCCTGGCATGCTGGCCAGTCGGCCTACCGTGGCCGCAGCCAGTGCAACGATGACTCGATTGGCATTGAACTGGAAGGCCTTGAAGGGCTTGAGTTCGAACCCGCGCAGTACCAGACACTGACAACGCTCTGCCAGGACATCGAACAGCGCTACCCCATTGAACACATCGCAGGGCATGAGCACATCGCGCCCGGGCGCAAGCAGGACCCAGGCTCCGGCTTCGATTGGGCGCAGGTACAAAAAGCACTGGACTGGCCCGTGCAACGTTTTCCGGCAGCCACCTGGCCTGACATTCAAGCCGCCCGCTGAGGGCGCTGCGGCAGCGCCACATTCAGCGACTTTTTTCTATGTGCACTTGCACATCGTCGCGTCCCCAGACACCACGCGGCCTCGCGCAGAAAATCCGCTCGAAACGCTTGTCTTTGCGAGGTTTTCGTCCTGCTTTTCCGCAGGGGCAACGGGTTCCGACGGGGTCAGCAGAAGGCCCTGCGGCGCCGCTGACATGCTGTTTCGTTTTTCTGAGGGCAATACGACGGTACACTACCGGTAGTGTCTTGAATGCATGTGACACACCATATATAGTGTGCGCCAGACAGTAGTCCGCCGCACCACTCACACGCTGCGACGGCATCCAGGCCGCGCACCACACCCCAGACAGCCCACAGAAGAGGACCCCCCATGCAAGCTGCTTTGAACACGCCTTCCACGCCCCATGCCGCCTCCCCCGAGGCCCCAACCCCCCAGTCCGCACCAGCAGCGGCGGGTAACTCGCTGGCGCACTATCAGATCATTCGCCGCAACGGAGCAGTCGTGCCCTTTGAGCCGCAAAAAATTGCGGTGGCGATGATGAAGGCATTTCTGGCAGTGCACGGCACGCAGGGCGCCGCCTCCGCCAGCGTGCGCGAGGTGGTGGACACGCTCACCCAGAATGTGGTCCGCGCCCTCATGCGCTCGCGTCCCGGTGGCGGCACCTTCCATATTGAAGACGTGCAGGATCAGGTTGAACTGGGCCTGATGCGCGGCGAACACCACGAAGTCGCCCGGGCCTATGTTCTGTACCGCGAGCGCCGCACACAAGAGCGTGCCCACCACCAGGAACAGCTCGCGCCCGCAACCCCCATGTTGAACGTGATCGACAACGGCCAACGCGTGCAGTTGGACATCCTGCGCCTGCACGGGCTCATCGAATCGGCCTGCGCCAACCTCGGCGCCGACATCCAGGCCGCGCCCATCGTCGCCGAGACCATGCGCAACCTGTATGACGGCGTTCCCATGGACGAGGTCTACAAGGCGTCCATCCTCGCTGCCCGCACCCTGATCGAAAAAGACCCCGACTACACCTATGCCACGGCCCGCCTGCTGCTGCATACCATCGTGCGCGAGGTGCTGGGACGCGAGGTCGCCCAGAGCGACATGGGCCAGGCCTACAGGGACTATTTCCCCGCCTTCATCCAGAAGGGGGTGGACAACGAGCTGTTGGACGAGCGCCTGCTCAAGCAATATGACCTGAACCGCCTGGGCGCCGCGCTCAAGGCCGAGCGCGACCTGCAGTTCGACTACCTCGGCCTGCAGACCCTGTATGACCGCTACTTCCTGCACGTCAAGAAAACCCGCATCGAACTGCCCCAGGCGTTCTTCATGCGCGTGGCCATGGGCCTGGCACTCAATGAAACCGACCGCGAGGCCCGCGCCATCGAGTTCTACGAAGTGCTGTCGTCCTTCGACTTCATGTCGTCCACCCCCACGCTGTTCAACAGCGGCACCCTGCGCTCGCAGCTGTCCAGCTGCTACCTGACCACGGTGCCCGACGACCTGGATGGCATTTACGAATCGATCAAGGAAAACGCCCTGCTGTCCAAGTTTGCTGGCGGCCTGGGCAATGACTGGACCCGCGTGCGCGCCCTGGGCTCCCACATCAAGGGCACGAACGGCGAATCGCAAGGCGTGGTGCCCTTCCTCAAGGTGGTCAACGACACCGCTGTGGCGGTGAACCAGGGCGGCAAGCGCAAAGGCGCCGTCTGCACCTACCTGGAAACCTGGCACCTGGATATCGAAGAGTTCCTGGAACTGCGCAAGAACACCGGCGACGACCGCCGCCGCACGCACGACATGAACACGGCCAACTGGATCCCTGACCTGTTCATGCGCCGCGTGATGGAAAAGGGAACCTGGACATTGTTCTCGCCCTCCAACGTGCCCGACCTGCACGATCTGTTCGGCGCCGACTTCGAGAAGGCCTATGTGGCCTACGAAGAGAAGGCCGCGCGTGGCGAGATCAAACCCGCCAAGACGGTGCAGGCCACCGACATGTGGCGCAAGATGCTGACCATGCTGTTCGAGACCGGCCATCCTTGGATCACCTTCAAGGATGCCTGCAACGTGCGTTCACCCCAGCAGCACGCTGGTGTGGTGCACTCGTCCAACCTGTGCACTGAGATCACACTCAACACCAGCGACACCGAAACCGCCGTCTGCAATCTCGGTTCGGTCAACCTGCTGCAGCACATCAAGGACGGCCAGATCGACCACGAGAAGCTCAAGAAGACAATCACGGTTGCCATGCGCATGCTCGACAACGTGATCGACATCAACTATTACGCCGTCAAGAAGGCCCGCGACTCCAATCTGCGCCACCGCCCCGTGGGCCTGGGCGTCATGGCGTTCCAAGACAGCCTGTACGAACTGCGCATTCCCTACGCCTCGCAGGAGGCCGTGGAATTCGCCGACAAGTCGATGGAGGCCATCTGCTACTACGCCTACTGGGCGTCCACCGAATTGGCCCGGGAACGCGGCCAGTACTCCAGCTACAAGGGCTCGCTGTGGGATCGCGGCATCCTGCCTTTCGACACGCTGGACATGCTCTCGCAGGCCCGTGGCGGATATGTGGAAGTGGATCGCTCGTCCACCCTGGACTGGGATGCCCTGCGCAAGAAAATTGCACAGGACGGCATGCGCAACTCCAACTGCGTCGCCATTGCCCCCACGGCCACCATCTCCAACATCATCGGCGTTGATGCCTCGATCGAGCCTTCGTTCGGCAACCTGTCGGTCAAGTCCAACCTGTCGGGTGAATTCACGGTCATCAACGGTGGGCTGGTGCGCGACCTCAAGCGCCTGGG